>NZ_JFYN01000044.1 GCF_000631985.1 Pseudomonas sp. RIT288 | reverse complement strand
ACGACCCAAAAATGGTCGGGGTAAGGGGATTCGAACTCCTGACATCCTGCTCCCAAAGCAGGCGCGCTACCGGACTGCGCTATACCCCGGTTTGAAATTGGCTCCGTGACCAGGACTCGAACCTGGGACCCAATGATTAACAGTCATTTGCTCTACCGACTGAGCTATCACGGAACTACATATTTCAATTTACAACGGTGAAACTTACAGCTCTTAGACTTCCGTTCGCATCGCTGCGTTCGTGTGTCTGAGGCGCGCTATTCTACAACCTAGAACACCTCTGTCAACCCCCTAAATCGCTTTCAAGTTAATGATTTGCAACTTATTTCAGATTTCAGCTCAGTGAGCTGAGATGCTGCGGGTGACTGACTGCGGGGCGCACTTTACAAGCCTTTTCCTTAGAGTTCAACAGCCTAACGAAAAAAAGGCCTCGCAAAGCGAGGCCTTCCTTATTTCATTGGCGTTGCCGCTCAGTCGAAAACGATTTCGTCGTTCACAACCTTGCCAGTCGCCGTATCGCCCGGCAGGAAATGCCCCGACAGGATCAACTGCGCCAACGGGTTTTCGATCCAGCGCTGGATCGCACGCTTGAGAGGACGTGCGCCATATACCGGGTCGTAACCGACGGCAATCAGCTTGTCCATCGCTTCCGGGCTCAGCTCCAGCTTCAGCTCGCGCTCGGCCAGACGACTGCGCAGACGGCCCAGCTGGATCTCGGTGATGCCCGCGATCTGGTCCCGCGCCAATGGCTCGAAGATCACCACTTCGTCGACCCGGTTGATGAACTCGGGACGGAAGTGCGACGTCAGCGCGTCCATTACTGCTGCACGCTGGGCCTCACGGTCACCGACCAGCTCCTGGATCTGCGACGAACCGAGGTTCGAGGTCATGACGATCACGGTATTGCGGAAATCCACCGTGCGCCCGTGACTGTCGGTCAGACGTCCATCCTCCAGCACCTGCAGCAGGATGTTGAACACATCCGGATGCGCCTTCTCGACCTCGTCCAGCAGGATCACCGAGTAAGGTTTGCGGCGCACCGCTTCGGTCAGGTAACCGCCCTCCTCGTAACCAACGTAGCCCGGTGGTGCACCGATCAGCCGCGCCACGGAGTGTTTCTCCATGAACTCGGACATGTCGATCCGCACCATCGCCTCTTCCGTATCGAAGAGGAATTCGGCCAGCGCCTTGCACAGCTCGGTTTTACCGACACCGGTCGGGCCGAGGAACATGAACGAGCCGCTTGGACGATTCGGATCCGCCAGCCCGGCACGCGAACGCCGTACCGCGTTGGCGACCGCGACCACCGCTTCGTCCTGACCAATCACGCGCTGGTGCAACAGGCTTTCCATCTTCATCAGCTTGTCGCGCTCGCCTTCGAGCATTTTCGACACCGGAATACCGGTCCACTTCGAAACGACTTCGGCGATCTCCTCTTCAGTCACCTTGCTGCGCAGCAGCTGGTTTTCGCTCTTGCCGTGCTGGTCAACCATTTGCAGGCTGCGTTCCAGATCCGGGATCACCCCGTACTGCAATTCGGCCATGCGGTTGAGGTCGCCTTTACGGCGCGCCGCTTCGAGTTCCTGACGCGACTGCTCGATCTTCTGCTGAATCTGCGCCGAACCCTGTACCTCGGCTTTTTCCGAGTTCCAGATTTCTTCCAGATCCGAGTACTCACGTTCGAGGCGAACGATTTCTTCCTGAAGTTTTTCCAGGCGCTTCATCGCCGCTTCATCGCTTTCTTTCTTCAGTGCCTGAGATTCAACCTTGAGCTGAATCAAACGACGTTCCAGACGATCCAGCACTTCCGGCTTGGAGTCGATCTCCATGCGGATACGGCTGGCGGCCTCGTCGATCAGGTCGATGGCCTTGTCCGGCAGCTGCCGGTCAGTGATGTAGCGATGGCTGAGCTTGGCCGCTGCGATGATCGCGCCGTCGGTGATCGCCACCTTGTGGTGAACCTCATAACGCTCCTTGAGGCCACGCAGAATGGCGATGGTGTCTTCCTCGCTCGGCTCATCCACCAGGACTTTCTGGAAGCGTCGCTCAAGCGCCGCATCCTTCTCTATATATTGGCGGTACTCGTTGAGCGTGGTTGCGCCGACGCAGTGCAGCTCACCGCGCGCCAGTGCCGGTTTGAGCATGTTGCCGGCATCCATCGAGCCTTCGCCCTTACCGGCGCCGACCATGGTGTGCAGTTCGTCGATAAACAGAATGATCTGCCCTTCCTGCTTCGACAGCTCATTGAGCAGTGCTTTCAGGCGTTCTTCGAACTCACCGCGATACTTCGCACCGGCAATCAGCGCGCCCATGTCCAGTGACAGCAGGCGTTTGCCCTTGAGGCCGTCCGGCACTTCGCCGTTGATGATGCGCTGGGCCAGACCTTCGGCAATCGCGGTTTTACCCACGCCAGGTTCACCGATCAGCACCGGGTTGTTCTTGGTGCGACGCTGCAGTACCTGAATAGTGCGGCGAATTTCGTCGTCACGGCCGATCACCGGATCAAGCTTGCCGTCTTCGGCACGCTTGGTCAGGTCGACGGTGTACTTGTCCAGCGCCTGGCGGGATTCTTCGTGGTTGGCGTCATTCACCGCCTCACCACCGCGCAGGTTGTTGATCGCGTTCTCCAGGGCTTTTTTGCTCACGCCCTGGCCGAGCAGCAATTTGCCGAGCTTGCTGTTCTCGTCCATCGCGGCGAGCAGCACCAGCTCGCTGGAAATGAACTGGTCGCCCTTCTGCTGAGCCAGACGATCAGCCTGATTGAGCAGACGCGCCAGATCCTGCGACATGTTCACGTCGCCAGTCGGGTTCTGGATTTTCGGTAATTGATCGAGCTCTTTGGTCAGCTCTTTGCGCAGGCTGTTGACGTCGAAGCCCACTTGCATCAACAGGGGTTTGATCGAACCACCCTGCTGCTCAAGCATGGCTTGCATCAAATGCGCCGGCTCGATGGCCGGATGATCGTGGCCAACGGCCAGGGATTGGGCGTCGGACAACGCCAACTGAAGTTTGCTGGTTAAACGGTCTATACGCATGGGGTCACCTTCCTTTTGAGCAGGCCGGACCTAAAAACCATCCTGAATAAAGAAACCTGCCAGATACCACTGTAGATGCGGTCGATTCTGGAAGATTCAAGCGTCGGAGAGTTGATGCAAGTCAGACAAGTCTAGCGGGTGAGCCAGACAAGGGAGGCAAAGCGACCGGTGCGCGACGCACGGCGGTAAGAAAAGAAGCGCGGATCGGTCACAGTGCAGAAACCGCCGCCATAAACCGCAGTGACACCGCGTTCAGCCAGACGCAGGCGCGCCAGCAGATAGATGTCAGCCATGAACTTGCCAGCATTGTGGCTGGGCACGAAGGCGGCTGCCGCTTCCGGCAGTTGTTCGACGAAGACTTCGCGTACCTCCGGGCCGACTTCAAAAGCTTTCGGGCCGATGGCCGGGCCAAGCCAGACCAGTACGTCCGCCGCAGCGGTGTCGAGATGATCGAGGGTGGCTTCCAGTACGCCCGCCGCCAACCCGCGCCAGCCGGCGTGAGCTGCCGCGACGCGAGTGCCGGCACGGTTGCAGAACAGTGCCGGCAGGCAATCTGCGGTCATTGCCGTGCAGGCAATCCCGGGGGTTGCCGTCCAACTGGCGTCGGCGGTGGCAACCACGTCTGGATCAGCATGGGCCACGGCAATTCCGTGCACTTGCTGCAACCAGGCAGGCTTTATCGAGAAGTGTTCGGTCAGACGCCGACGATTCTCGGCGACGGCTTCCGGGCGATCATCGACATGATCGCCCAGATTAAGGCTGTCGAACGGCGCCTCGCTGACACCCCCCTCGCGGGTGGTGACACAGGCCCTGACGCTGGCCGGCGCAGGCCAGTCCGGCGTCAGCCAGTTCATCCGACGAATGCCTCGCGATCCTGCTTGAGCAGGGTCAGCAGCCAGACGAAATCTTCCGGCAGCGGCGATTCCCAGCTCATGCGCTCACCGGTGGTCGGATGATCCAGCTCAAGGAAGCGCGCGTGCAGGGCCTGACGCGGGAAGTGCTTGAGCGACTCGACCATGGTCGGGTTCGCGGCAGGCGGAATGCGGAAACGACCGCCGTACGCCGGGTCGCCGACCAACGGGAAGTTGATGTGCGACATGTGCACGCGAATCTGGTGGGTGCGGCCGGTTTCCAGTTTGACCCGCACGTGCGTGTGGGACCGGAAACGCTCCAGCACGCGGTAGTGACTGACGGCCGGCTTGCCGCCTTCCATCACTGCCATGCGCTGGCGTTGCTGACCATGACGGCCGATCGGGGCGTTGATCTTGCCCCCGGCGGTCACGACACCGATCACGATGCACTCGTAGATCCGGCTGACGCTGCGGCTTTGCAGCTGGGCAACAAGCTTGGTCTGCGCCTGAATGGTCTTGGCCACCACCATCAGACCGGTGGTGTCCTTGTCCAGGCGATGCACGATACCGGCGCGCGGGACATTGATGATGTCCGGCACGTGGTGCAGCAAGGCATTGAGCAAGGTGCCATCGGCGTGGCCGGCAGCCGGGTGCACCACCAGGCCCGCAGGCTTGTTGATCACCAGGATGTCGTCGTCTTCATAGACGATGTCGAGCTCGATGTCTTGGGCGATCCACTCGCCCTGGGCTTCCTGCTCGGCAGTCAGCTCAAGGATGGCACCGCCGTGCACGATGTCGCGCGGGCGGATGACCGCCCCGTCCACAGTCAGGCGACCTTCTTTGATCCAGGCGGAAAGGCGCGAGCGTGAGTGCTCAGCGAAGAGTTGGGCGGCGACTTGATCGAGGCGTTGGCCGCCCAAATCGGACGGCACCTCTGCGCGAAGTTCAATTTTATCGGACATGCTCTGACTGGGCGTCGGCACAGCCTTTGGTTTCGGCTGCGCGCTTGTGGTTAAATACGGCGTCTTTTGCCCCGAGGCTTTTCAACGGGGCGCTCATCATAACAGGACGGCCCCGCCCAAGACAGCGGCCGTCATAGGGACGCAAGCCGCCATGCAAGTGAAACACCTGCTGCTGATCGCCATCCTCGCATTGACCGCTGCTTGCTCATCGAAGGAAGTCGTAGACGAAAACCTCAGCGAAGCCGAGCTGTATCAGCAGGCTCAGACTGACCTGGACAACAACAGCTACACCAGCGCCACAGCCAAGCTGAAGGCCCTGGAGTCGCGTTATCCGTTCGGTCGCTACGCCGATCAGGCACAGCTGGAGTTGATCTACGCCAACTACAAGAACGCCGAGCCGGAAGCTGCAAAGTCCGCCGCCGAGCGTTTCATTCGTTTGCATCCGCAGCATCCGAACGTGGATTACGCGTATTACCTCAAGGGTCTGACCTCTTTCGATCAGGACGTCGGCCTGCTGGCGCGCTTCCTGCCGCTGGACATGACCAAGCGTGACCCGGGCGCTGCCCGCGACTCGTACAACGAGTTCGCGCAGCTGACCAGCCGCTACCCGAACAGCCGCTACGCGCCGGACGCCAAGCAGCGCATGATTTACCTGCGCAACCTGCTGGCCGCCTACGAAATCCACGTAGCCGACTACTACCTGACTCGTCAGGCCTACGTCGCCGCCGCCAACCGTGGCCGTTATGTAGTGGAAAACTTCCAGGAAACCCCATCGGTCGGTGACGGCCTGGCGGTGATGACCGAGGCTTACCAGCGTCTGCACCTGGACGATCTGGCCGCCACCAGCCTGGAAACCCTGAAGCTCAACTACCCGAACCACCCAAGCCTGCAGGACGGTCAGTTCGTGCCATCGGTTGCCGAAGCCGACAACCGCTCGTTCCTGAGCAAGGCGACGCTGGGCCTGATCGAATCGCGTCCGCCGCTGCCGCCGGGAGAAACCCGCGCCAACCAGGACGTGCAGAAGCAGTTCCAGGACGCGAAAGACGCGATTCCGAACGAGCTCAAGCCTAAAGACGAAAACGGTGACGTGATTGAAGAAGAACATCACGAGGCTGAAGGCAACAACGAAGACCGTTCGTGGTTCAGCTACATGACCTTCGGCGTGTTCGACTGATCACACCGGGCGTCACAAAAAAGGGAGATCTGCGGATCTCCCTTTTTCATTGCTGCGCATTAATAGTCTGTGCGCTTGCCGGCTCCTTGGCTAAACTGCCGAATCATTAGCCGAAAAGCCGCCCATCATGCTTCGTTTACTGTTCTGGATTGTCCTGATTTTCGCCGCGGTATGGCTGTGGCGCAAATTCAAGGCGCCCGCCGCCTCCACCCAGTCGCCCCGCGAGCAAGATGCCGCGCCGATGGTGCGCTGCGCCCATTGTGGCGTGCACTTGCCGCGCGATCGCGCGCTGAACCTTCAGCAACAGTGGTATTGCAGCCAGGCTCACCTTGAGCAAGGCCCGGGCACCAGTGATCGCTGAGGCCGCCCACGCCGACAGTAAACAGGCGCAGCGCCTGCTGCGTCTCTATCATCTCTACCGTTTAAGCGTCGGCATCACCCTGGTGCTGCTGATCTCCAGCAACATGGACAACCGCCTGCTGACGTCGGCCGACGACGACCTGCTACGCAGCGGCAGTTGGTTGTATCTGGTGTTGAACATTCTGCTGGTGGTGTTCCTGGAGAACACCCGCCGCCCGGCGCAGATGTTCAGCCTGGCGCTGGTCGATGTGCTGCTGCTGTGCGGCCTGTTCTACGCGGCGGGCGGCGTCGCCAGCGCCATCGGCAACCTGCTGATTGTCTCGGTGGCGATCGCCAATACCCTGCTGCGCCGACGCATCGGACTGCTGATTGCCGCCATCGGCGCCCTCGGCATTGTCGTTTCCAGTTTCCTGCTGGGTTTCAGCCATCCCCTGAGCGCCAATGATTACCTGCAGGCCGGAACCCTCGGCGCTCTGTGTTTTGCCGCATCGCTGCTGGTACAGGGTCTGGTCCGGCGCCTGGAAGTCAGCGAGACCCTCGCCGAACAGCGCGCCAGCGAAGTGGTCGGCCTCGAGGCCCTCAACGCCCTGATTCTGCAGCGCATGCGCACCGGCATCCTGGTGCTCGACGAACAGCGTCGGGTGCAACTGGCCAATCACAGCGCGAAAAACCTGCTGGCGCAGTCGCACCTTGAGGGACATTTGATCGATGACTACTCGCCGGCACTGGTCGAGCGCCTGCAACTGTGGCTGAGCAACCCGACCCTGCGCCCGCAGAGCCTGAAGATTCCCGGCAACGGTCTGGAGCTGCAACCGAACTTCATCGCCCTCGCACAGAGCCCGAACCAGCAAACCCTGATATTTCTCGAAGACCTCGCGCAAGTCGCCCAGCAAGCCCAGCAACTCAAGCTCGCCGCACTCGGGCGCCTGACCGCCGGCATCGCCCATGAAATCCGTAACCCGCTGGGTGCCATCAGTCATGCCGCGCAGTTATTGGGCGAGTCCGAGGAACTCGATAGCGCGGATCGGCGTCTGACGCAGATTATTCAAGACCACTCCCAGCGCATGAACCGAGTCATCGAAAACGTCCTGCAACTGTCGCGCCGCCAGCAGAGCGCTCCGCAACGCCTGGATCTCAAGCCGTGGCTGGAACACTTTGTTGCCCAGAGCCGCGAACAGGCGAGCGAGCGCCAATCGATTCATTTGCGGATCAATTCCGGGGACTTCATCACGTTGATGGACCCCGACCAGCTCACACAGATTCTCGACAATCTGTTACGCAACGGCTGGCGGCACAGCGCCCTGGAGCACGAGCAGGCTGAAGTCTGGCTGGCACTGTTCATCGACCCCGACAGCCAGTTGGCGGTACTCGAAGTGCAGGACAACGGCCCCGGTGTGCCGCCCGATCAGCAGGCGCATCTGTTCGAACCGTTCTTCACCACCAGCAGCCAGGGCACCGGCCTTGGGCTTTATCTGTCCCGTGAGCTGTGCGAAAGCAACCAGGCGCGCCTAGACTTCAAACCACGCCAAGGCGGCGGCTGCTTTCGCATCACCTTTGCTCACGGACGGAAACAAAGTTGAACACGAGCCCACGGCAAAAAATCCTCATCGTCGACGACGAACCGGATATCCGCGAACTCCTGGAAATCACCCTGGGACGGATGAAACTCGACACCTTCAGCGCACGCAACCTCGGCGAAGCCCAGGCGCTGTTGCAGCGCAATGCGTTCGACCTGTGCCTGACCGACATGCGCCTGCCCGACGGCACGGGGCTGGACCTGGTGCAGCACATCCAGCAACGTTATCCACAACTGCCGGTGGCGATGATCACCGCCTATGGCAGCCTGGAAACCGCGATCAATGCGCTGAAGGCCGGAGCCTTCGACTTCCTCACCAAGCCGGTTGATCTCACGCGCCTGCGCGAACTGGTCAGCACCGCGTTGCGCATGCCGGCGGTGGGTGGCGCCGTATCGTCGATAGATCGGCGCCTGCTCGGCGACTCGCAGCCCATGCGCGACCTGCGCAAACAGATCGACAAACTGGCGCGCAGTCAGGCCCCGGTCTACATCAGCGGAGAATCGGGCAGCGGCAAAGAACTGGTCGCTCGGCTGATCCACGAACAGGGGCCGCGCGCCAGCAAGCCGTTTGTGCCGGTCAACTGCGGGGCAATTCCATCGGAGCTGATGGAAAGCGAGTTTTTCGGCCATCGCAAGGGCAGCTTCACTGGCGCGGTCGAGGACAAACCCGGACTGTTTCAGGCCGCACACGGCGGCACCCTGTTTCTCGACGAGGTGGCGGACCTGCCACTGTCGATGCAGGTCAAATTGCTGCGGGCGATTCAGGAGAAAGCCGTGCGCAGTATCGGCGGCCAGCAGGAAGCGGTGGTCGATGTACGCATTCTTTGCGCCACCCACAAGGATCTCGACGCCGAGGTCGCCGCCGGGCGCTTTCGCCAGGACCTGTATTACCGCTTGAACGTGATCGAACTGCGCGTGCCATCCCTGCGCGAACGGCGCGATGACATCGAAGTACTGGCTGCGCACATGCTCCAGCGTCTGGCGGCAGGCAGCGGCCGCGCCGCGGCTCGTTTGCACCCGCAGGCGCTTGAGGCGCTGAAGAGTTACCGCTTTCCGGGGAATGTACGGGAGCTGGAAAACGTCCTCGAACGGGCGCACACGTTGTGTGAAAACCAGTTGATCGAGGCCGCGGACTTACGTCTCAGCGAAGGCAATTGCGCAGTCGAAGGCGGTATCGCCGACCTGACGCAGATCGATAATCTTGAGGATTATCTGGAAAACGTCGAGCGCAAGCTGATTCTGCAGGCGCTGGAGGAAACGCGCTGGAATCGTACTGCGGCGGCGCAGCGCTTGAGTCTGTCGTTTCGGTCGATGCGTTATCGCCTGAAGAAATTAGGCCTGGATTGAGGGCCCCTTCGCGAGCAGGCTCGCTCCCACATTGGATTTTGTGATCGACAAAGATCAACTGTGGGAGCGAGCCTGCTCGCGAAAGCGATCTGCCAGGCTACAGAGAAATATCTGACTAAATGCGGCCTTCAGGCGCATACGGCGCCGGATCGATAATCGGCGCATGCCCCAGCATCACATCGGCGAACAACTGACACGACGCCGGCGCCAGCACCAGGCCGTTGCGGTAATGCCCGCAGTTCAGCCACAACCCCTCAAACCCCGGCACCCGGCCGATATACGGAATCCCCTCCGGCGAGCCCGGGCGCAAACCGGCCCAATGCCCCACCACTTCGGCCTGCGCCAGCGCCGGCAGCAGCTCGACCGCCGAAGCCTTGAGACTCTCCAGCGCGACATCGGTCGGGGTCTTGTCGAAACCTTCGTGCTCCAGCGTACTGCCGATCAGAATGTGCCCGTCGCGACGCGGAATCGCATAACGTCCCTTGGCCAGCACCATGCTCGGCAGGAAATCCGCTGCGCACTTGTAGAGAATCATCTGGCCCTTGACCGGCTCGACCGGCAGCGTCAGCTCCAATGTCTTGAGCAGATCACCACTCCATGCGCCGGCCGTCAGCACGATCTGCTCGCCGCGGATCAGGCCTTTGGACGTTTCGACGCCAACCACCCGCTCGCCTTCGCGAACAAACCCGCTGACTTCGCATTGCTCGTGAATGGTCACGTTCGGCAGCGCCAGCAAAGCGGCTTTCAACGATTTGACCAGACGCGGGTTACGCACATTGGCCACATCGGCCATGTAGATCGCCCGGGAGAACTCGTCGCCCAGTACCGGCACCGCATCGTGCGCCGCCGAGATATCCACAGCCCGCAGCGGACGGTTTTCCCGCTCGGCCCAGGCCAGTGCTTCGGCTTCATCCTCCAGATCCAGCCAATACAGGCCGGTGGTGTGCACTTCGGGATCAACCCCGGTAGCGGCAAACAGCCGCTCGCCCAGCTGTGGATAAAAATCCTGCGACCAATGCGCCAGCGCGGTGACTGCCGGACTGTAGCGCCACGGGTACAGCGGCGAAACGATACCGCCGCCGGCCCAGGACGATTCCTGGCCGACGTTCGAACGATCCAGCAGCACCACGCTGCGCACTTCGGAGGCGAGGTTGTAGGCGGTCAGCAGGCCAATCACCCCGCCACCGACAATCACCACTTGCTGTTGCCTGGTCATGTTTGATCCAACCGTAAAAAAGACAGTGGGCGCAAAAGGCGCCCTTGAGAAGGTACCTCAGCGGCCCCAGCAATCCTTGGTGGTCAGCCCGGTGGTTGCGTTGTTCATGCTTCTGACACCGGTGTTGGTCAGGGTGAAGTCCCCGCACTTGTCGGTGGCCATGGCAGTGCCAGCCTTGCGGGTGGCGGTCAGCAGGAAGGTCTGGTCAGCGATCGTCGGGGTGATGGTGTAGAAATCATTGCCCGTGCTCAGACCGGTGATGCCGGTGTAGACGTTGTTTTTGGTATAGAAACGCTCGAGGCTCTGCGCCTGCTCCGAGAGCAGCGACACCACTTCGGCGCGCCGGCCCTTTTTCAGGTACTCGGTGTAGCTCGGTGCGGCGATGGTGATGATGATCCCGATGATCGCAATCACGATCATGATTTCGATCAGGGTGAAGCCTCGGTTGAATCTGCGCATGCCTCAAACTCTCACTTACTGTATTTGTCGCCACATGATACGACGGCTGCCGCCGCCGGATTTTTCCACCAGTGTGGTGACAGTGCCACTGGAATCGTTGACGATCTTGCGCGTCGCACCATTGACGATGGCGTTCAGGGTCGGAATCCCGCCGGTGAACACCACGCCGCTGGAAATCGTGTCGTTGCTGTCGACCTCGCCATCGGCGTTGGTGTCGAGTACCGCGTAGTTGAGCATCTTACCGCTGAACGCATCGAGTTCGACCAGTTTGCCAGTGCCGAAACTGGCACACGGGTCGGTGGTGTCGACACTGGCGGTGGTAAACACGATGCGTCCGAGCACCAGGCTCGCCTGATTGATCACCCTCTCGCCGGTCAGCACGTTGTTGTACACCAAAGGCAGATACCAGCCCTTCTCCCCCGGATAGGTCGTGTCGTTCTGGCTGGTGGTGATGAACTGCCCGGTGCTGCCGGAGAACACCCCGGTCACCGCCTGCGTCTGCAGGCTGCTGACCGTCAGCTGCCCGGAACCGCCGTCGGCATCCCACACCGAATAAAACGCCTGCAGATCCTTGTTGGTCTTGTCGGCGGTCTCGTTGAATTTTCCGGTGCCGAAAAATACCTGTTTGCCCCCCAGCGAATTGTCCGCCAGCAGCGGCTGCGCGGTGATCGGCTGGGTCGCCCCGCCCGCCGTGGTGAACAGCGGTTTACCGGAGAACGCCACGCCCCAACTGTCGGTCGACGTCGCGCTCAGGTCGAATTTCCACAAGCGCCCTTTCAAGTCACCACCGTACGCGGCCTGAACCACGTTCGAAGAATTGACCTTGAGCTTCACCGACGACAGGCCATTGGTGGTTTCGGTGCTGTCGATCACGATCTTCTTGATCAACGAACCGTCACGCACATCCAGCACATACAACGCCGCCACACCGGAGTTGCTGCCATAACCATTGGCAATGAACGCCGCCCAGCGACCATCAGCCAAGCGTGCCACTTCCGGCCGGGCATAGGCGTAACCCAGATCATTGAAGGCGTTCGCAGTGTTCGCCGTGGCAGGTGCACTGACTTCCCACAAGGCATTGAGAACATTGCCAGCCGACGCATCGAACAACTGCAACGCATAGAAAGTCTTGCCGCCAGCGCCGGTACCGCCGATGGCCACGGTTTTCCAGGCACTGTTGAACTGAAGGTCGTAGACCCCGACCTGACCGTCCACCAGAAACTTGTGGCTGACGCCATTGATGTATGCCGGATCGGCAATCAGCCGCAGCGAAGGCAACACGCTGGACGGCATGTAGGCATAACGCCGGGTGCCGTTGGCCGAGTTGATCACGTTGACGAAACCGTCGTTGGCATTCACCACCAGACTCGAGTTCATGTTCGCCGCTTTGGTGGTCAGGTACGTGGTGTAGGTGGTGTCGCCCGAGAGGTCGGAGGCGGTTTTATCGCTGGGCGAGACCAGCACCAGCGGCGAGTTGATGATGTCGCCAAGCAATACGCTGCGCACTTTCAGCCCGGTCTTGTTGGTGCCCTTGCTCCATTCCACCAGATCGTTGCCGCTGATGCCGGTGGGCAGGCTCTGGCTGAGCGTGGTCTGTTGCGCAGCGGAGAAATTGCCGTAGGCCAGGGTGACGGTGGCGTTGCTGCCGGTGTTCCATGATTGATAAGTCGGTGCGGTCGCGCCCGGCACGATCGTGGTATCGGTGCTCCACAACGCTGCCGAAGTATTCACCGCACCGGCCGAGGTGAAGCCGAAGGACTTGATCGTCCCGCGCCAGTCCTTGGGGTCGTAGCTGGTCTGGAAATAACGGGTGCCACTGGCCAGCGTAGTACCGCTGGTGACCCCGCTGCCGCCGGAACCGGCCTTGGAGGTGATATCGCTCAACGCCGAGGACAGCGCGGCATTGAGGCCCGTGCTGTCGGTCGCCTGGTAATACCTGCCCTGCCCGTAAGCCGCGGAGTCCGACAGCATGTCGTTGTCGGCGGTAAAACCCACGGTGTAGGTGTTCATGTTCTGCTTGGGAAAATCCACGGCATTCCAGCTTTTGCCAGCGGCGTCAGTCCCCGTGGAACGCATGTCGATATCGAAGGCGAATTTGGCAATGTCGTCGAGATACAGCGTGTCGCCCTCGCTATCGCCATTGAGGTTGTTGCCGTCATTGTTGATGCCATCCCAGTTCGGCAGGCGACTGCCACCCAGCGGATCATTGCTCGGGAAGGTGCGGTCGTAAGTCGGCAAACCGTCGGTGATCACCACGCCGTAGTTCTTCTGGCAGCGGTACTGGATCGGGCTGGTGTAGGTCGTCGGCGTGCTGTTGTAGTACGGCGCCATGCCACGCATGTAGCGAGTGATTTCGTAATAGGTTTCTGCCAGCGGCGTATTGGCCACGGCGCTCAAACCGTTGATCGAAGAAATCAGCGCGTTGTAGTTGGCGTCGGCCTGCGCCTGGGTCACGCTGCCGGAGACCGGTGACAGGTCGCTGATCGATCGCGCGATATATCCGCCATTGCCCGAGTTGTTACTGGTGACCGGATTGAAAGTCGACAGGCCCATGCGCAAGGTACGGTTGCTGGTGACCAGCGCGGTGGACACGTTGCGCGCCACGTTGATCCGATAGTCGTTGGGAATTGCCCCGTTGGTGAAGTCGCGGGTGCCGTTGTTGATCGCCAACCCGAACACATAGGCAATGTAATCCCCGGTGTAGCGGGTGTTGCCGCCACCCACCGGATCCGGCAGTTTCAGGCACAGCGGCGCAACACTGTTGTTGTAAAAGGCATAGGCCCCACCGGAACAACCGGAGGTCGGCAGGCTTGAGAGAAACACCGAGTCACCGGTAATGGGGGTCGAACTCAGGCACAGTCCGAGCAACGCGTTGCACTGCCGGGCGGCTGTGCGATCAACACCGGGATCGAATCCTGGCGCATAAATAATGCTGTTCATGCTGCCGGAATCGTCGATCAGCAACATCACATTGGGCGGCACCGCCGCTGCGCTCAAGAGTGGCGAGTCGGACGGTGTGAACGCATACGCCGGCGCCGCCAGATACAAGCTCAGCAGCATGCCCGCCAACAGCGTCCGGCAGCGCTCAATACTTCGCATAGACACTCTCCACCACACTGCGCGAAGTACCGGCGATGCCGACGGCGGTAACTCGATACAGAGTCGCCGACGTGTTGCTCGGCACGTTGACCGCCGTCAGGGTGGTGCCAATGTTCTGCACACCATAAAAGCCGTTACCGGCAGCGATCCACGTGACTCCGGAAGTCGAATTGAGTCCCGCCGCACTGACCACCGAGGACTCCGCCGGCGGCGCACATTGCGTGGCGTTGGCACATACAGCCAGCGAATAACTGTCGAGTTGCACCGCACTCTCGCCGATGCGCAACGCCGCCTCGGCGGTCTGGAACGACTGATTGCGCAGGCTGACACTGCCGGCCATTTTTTCCTGCAGATTGGCACTCTGCATCGAGGACAGCCCGATCAAGGTCAGCAGCAACAGAAACACCAGACTGACCAACAACACCATGCCACGCTGGTTTTGCCTCTGGTCGAAAGTCATCCTCATCGGCCCGGCCCTCATTGCAAGCGGTTGCGCAAAGCGGCAACCACGTTGAAGGTTTGATTGGCCACCCGGTTGTTCGGGTCAGTGAGGGTCAGGCTCAGACGCACACTGCGGATGCGCGCCGGGTCGCTGGGGTTGCTGCTGTAGGAGGACGCCGCGACGTCGGTAGCCGACGCGGCCAGACCGAAGGTCACGTTAAAGACACTGACGTTATTCACCAGCACCTGCTGGGTCGGGGTGCCGCTGCCGGTGCCCATGAGAATCTGGTTGTTGCTGAAGCTGTAGATCAAACGGCGGATCGGAAAGGCGATCTGACCGCTCGCCGCCGCCCGCAACCCGGTATAGGCCGTGGCGCTGTTGCGGCAATCGGAGACCACCGTCCAGGTCGGCGTGCCGCCACTGCCGCCGACATCGGCGGTGACCAGAGTCAGCTTGAGGTTGCTGTTGTCCCAACTGATCGGGGTGATCTGCGCCGCGCTGAAATCCCCTGCCGAACTCGCGTCGGTAATGCTGCCGAGGCAGCCGAACATGCCGACCATGCGCAGTTCCTGAATCATCTTGCTCAGGACAAAACGTGCGTCCTCCTGCATCGCGGCAGCGGTGTTCTGGCTGACGTAAGTGTTTTTAGCGGCGAGGAACGTCTGCACCACGCCCAGGACAATGATCAGCCCGAGCGCCAGGGCGATGAGCATTTCGATCAGGCCGAAACCCCGGTTGGCGTGCTTCATGGGCCGGCCACCGGATCGACCGTGGCACGGCTGGTCAGGACGAAACTGCGCGTGGTGCCGGTGGCATTCGCCGCCCGTGAGTCATTCCAGTTGATGGTGATGGTGTACACCCGCTGATTGCGGGTGATCGTGCCTGTGGCGCTCGGCCCGCCGAAATTGACGATGTTGGTGGTGAAATCGTAGAGGTCCTGATCGCGGGCGACACTGAGGTTGCCCGAGGTCGGCGGCGTCACCGTGTAATCGGCGGCGGCGTTGGCGCGGATGCGATCCATCATGTCGTAGGCGATGAAGCTCGCCTGGCTGGTCATCCGCGAACTGTCGGTGTACTTCAGCGCATTCACTTGAACGGCTGCCGCGCCCAATATGCCGACGGTCAGAATCAGCAATGCGACCAGCACTTCGATCAGCGACATGCCCTCCTGTGCCTGTGTGCTCCCTGCCCTCATCCGCAACTTCCACCCAATTGAATTCGTCCGTTCAGACATACGTTCAGCGTCCTGCTTTGCGTTCCCAGCGCGTAGCTGATGACCACCGCTGTCGACGGGGCCGCCAGACCGCCCAGATTGTTGAAATCCAGTGCAGTCACTCCTGAGGGTAGCGTCAGAGTCGCGCCGCTGCTCATCGCTGGAACAACCCGCAATACATTGGCCGCAGTGCCAGTACTGTCGTAGACCGATAACTCGCCGGTCCACAAGCTGCCACCGGCGCTCGGGCGAAGACGCGTGGTCACGCCGCGATCAATCGCCTCCAGCCGCGCATAGTTGATGGCGCGCTGCAGGTCGCCCATTTCGGTGTCGGCCTTGCTGCTCTGGATCGAGCGGGTGAACCCCGGCACCGCCAGGGTGATGAGGATCACCATCACGGCGACCGCAGCCAACAACTCGGGCAGCGTGAAACCTTTTGTACGATGATCCATCGATGCCCTCCGTTGCCGTCGGCTATACCTGCTTCTACAAACTAGAACATTCAACCGGCCTGCGTCGGTTGATTTGCCCTGCCCGGCGAAAAGGATCGCGCCGGGCTTCATGCTCCACGGAGGGAGTCGTCATGCCGCAACAGGGTTTCAGCCTGATCGAATTGCTTATGGGACTGGCGATTGGCGCAATTGTTCTGTCGCTGGTCAGTCCGGCGTTCGCCGCCTTCACCGAGTCGACTCATCGCGACCAGGCGGCGCGGTCGTTGCTTGAGGGCATTCGCAACGCCCGCACCCTGGCCATCACCCGCAATCAGAGTGTGGTGATCCATGGCATCGACGACGACTGGAGTCAGGGCTGGCGGATCATTCTGGATATCAGCGGCAAGGGGCCGCAGGACAGCAGCAATCCACTGCTGGTGGAACATGCGAGTGACGGGCGGACACCGATCGTCGGCAATTGGGCGGTCAGTCGTTACGTGCGCTTCAGCAGTCTGGGGCAACCGCTGATGCCCGGGCGGGCGTTTCAGGCAGGGACATTACATATCTGTTCGACACACGAGCCGGTCAGCCAGCTCCAGGTGGTGCTGGCGGCGACCGGCCGGGTGCGCCTGACCAGCGCGAAGGCTGAGCAGGCGCTGTGCCTGAAGGCGAAGAGCTTCAGATCGAGCGGACGCGCAGCTCTTTCGGCATCGAGAACGTGATGTTCTCTTCGCGGCCGGCCAGTTCATCGGCACCAATCGCACCCCAGGCTTGCAACTGCTGGATTACGCCACGCACCAACACTTCCGGTGCGGAAGCACCGGCGGTGATGCCGATGCGCTCGACCCCCTCGAACCAGCTCTTCTGCAGGTCTTCGGCGCCGTCGATCAGGTAGGCCGGCGTGGCCATGCGTTCGGCCAGTTCGCGCAGACGGTTGGAGTTGGAACTGTTCGGGCTGCCCACCACCAACACCACGTCGCATTCGTCGGCCAGTTGTTTGACCGCGTCCTGACGGTTTTGCGTGGCGTAGCAGATGTCGTCCTTGCGCGGGCCACCGATGGCCGGGAAGCGTGTGCGCAGGGCATCGATCACGCGACTGGTATCGTCCATCGACAGGGTGGTCTGGGTCACGAACGCCAGTTTTTCCGGGTTACGCACCTGCAGTTCGGCCACGTCTTTCTCGTCTTCGACGAGGTAGATCGCGCCGCCGTTACTGCCGTCGTACTGACCCATGGTGCCTTCGACTTCCGGGTGACCGGCGTGGCCGATCAGGATGCACTCACGGCCGTCGCGGCTGTATTTGGCGACTTCGATGTGCACCTTGGTGACCAGCGGGCAAGTGGCGTCGAAGACTTTCAGGCCACGGCCGGCAGCTTCATTGCGCACGGCCTGGGAAACGCCGTGGGCACTGAAGATCACGATGACGTCATCCGGCACCTGATCCAGTTCTTCGACAAAGATCGCGCCGCGGCTGCGCAGGTCTTCGACGACGAACTTGTTGTGCACCACTTCATGACGCACGTAGATCGGCGGCCCGAAGACTTCCAGGGCGCGGTTGACGATTTCGATCGCCCGGTCCACGCCGGCGCAGAAGCCACGGGGGTTGGCGAGTTTGATTTGCATGCTGTGCCTCGTGTCTTGCGCGCAAGAAATAGCGAAAACGGTTGAAAACATTGTGGGAGCGAGCCTGTTGTGGCGAGGGGATTTATCCCCGATCGATTGCGAAACAATCGTCAAACCAGTCAATGCTTTCCGATTCTAGACCGCGGTGATCAGATTCGGGGGGGCTTCGCACCCCATCGGGGATAAATCCCCTCACCACAAAAGCCCCCTCTCATGAGGGTCCTGCTGTGTTGCTTAAAGCGCTTTGACGTTGATGATCTCGACGTCGAAGGTCAGCGTCTTGCCGGCCAGCGGGTGGTTGAAGTCGATGGTCACTTGTGCGTCGTCGAACTCTTTCACCACACCCGGCAGCTCAGTATTGGCCGCATCATTGAAGATCACCAGCAAACCCGGCGACAACTCCATGTCGACGAACTGCGAACGCGGGATGATCTGTACGTTTTGCGGGTTCGGCTGGCCGAAGGCGTTTTCCGGCTCGACGGTCAGCGTACGCTTGTCGCCGGCCTTGAAGCCGAACAATGCCGCTTCGAAACCCGGCAGCAGGTTGCCGTCGCCGACCTTGAAGGTCGCCGGGGCCTTGTCGAACGTGCTGTCGACCGTGTCGCCGTTCTCCAGGCGCAATGCAAAGTGCAAAGTGACTTCCGTGTTCTGGCCGATGCGTTGCTCAGCCAATACCTGTTCAGTCATGAACGGCTTCTCCGGTTTTCTTACTTTTGAACATGTCCAGTGCGAGCATCACCGCACCGACGGTGATGGCGCTGTCGGCAAAGTTGAACGCCGGGAAGTACCAGCGGTTCTGCCAGTGCACCAGAATGAAGTCGATCACATGGCCCAGGGCAATGCGGTCATACAGATTGCCCAGCGCACCGCCCAGCACCAGTGCCAGCGCAACGGCCAGCCAGGTATCGTTGCGGCCCAGACGCTTGAGCCAGACCACCAGCACCGCGCTGACCACGATCGCGATCAGGGCGAACAGCCAGCGCTGCCAGCCGGAGCTGTCGGCCAGGAAGCTGAACGCCGCGCCGGTGTTGTAGGCCAGGGTCCAGCTGAAGTAATCGGGAATGATCACGATCTGCTGGAACATTTCGAGCTTGCCTTCGAAGTAGAACTTGCTGGCCTGGTCGATGACCAGAACCAGCAAACTCAACCAGAGCCAGCTCAACCGTCCGAAACGGCCAACGGCATTAGGCATAGTGACGAACCTCGCCGGCGCCGCTGATGTTGTCGACGCAACGACCGCAGATTTCCGGATGCTCCGGGTTCACGCCGACGTCTTCGCGGCAATGCCAGCAACGCGCGCATTTCGGGAAGGCCGATTTGACGATCTTCAGTTTCAGGCCGCTGACTTCGGTGACGACCGCGTCCGCAGGTGCCTGAACGAAAGGTGCCACGCTGGCAGTCGAGGTGATCAGGACAAAGCGCAGTTCGTTGCTCAGCTTGGCCAGGTCGGCACTCAGCGCCTCTTCGGCGAACAGCGTCACTTCGGCTTGCAGGTTGCCACCGACAGCTTTCGCCGCACGCTGGATTTCCATCTCTTTGTTGACCGCCACCTTCACTTCCATGATGCGGTCCCAGTAGGCGCGACCCAGCTCGAAGCCTTCAGGCAGTTCGGTCAGACCTTCGTACCAGGTGTTGAGCATCACCGATTCGTTGCGCTCGCCCGGCAGGTACTGCCACAGCTCGTCGGCGGTGAACGCGAGGATCGGCGCGATCCAGCGCACCAGCGCTTCGGAGATGTGGAACAGCGCGGTCTGGCACGAGCGACGCGCCTTGCTGTCGGCGCCGGTGGTGTACTGGCGATCCTTGATGATGTCGAGGTAGAAACCACCGAGCTCCTGCACGCAGAAGTTGTGGATCTTCGAATAGACGTTCCAGAAACGGTATTCGCCGTAGTGCTCTTGCAGCTCGCGTTGCAGCAGCAGGGTACGGTCCACGGCCCAGCGATCCAGCGCGAGCATGTCTTCAGCCGGCAACAGATCGGTGGCCGGGTTGAATCCGGTCAGGTTGGAAAGCAGGAAACGCGCAGTGTTACGGATGCGACGATAGGCGTCCGCGCTGCGTTGCAGGATCTGCTCGGACACGGCCATTTCACCGGAGTAGTCGGTCGAGGCGACCCACAGACGCATGATGTCGGCGCCCAGCGTGTCGTTGACTTTCTGCGGCGCGATCACGTTGCCCAGCGACTTGGACATCTTGCGGCCGGACTCGTCGACGGTGAAGCCGTGGGTCAGCAGCTCGCGGTACGGCGCGTGGTTGTCGATGGCGCAACCGGTCAACAGCGACGAGTGGAACCAGCCGCGGTGCTGGTCGGAACCCTCCAGGTACAGGTCGGCGCGCGGGCCGGTTTCGTGACCCATCGGGTGCGAACCGCGCAGCACGTGCCAGTGGGTAGTGCCCGAGTCGAACCAGACGTCGAGGGTGTCGCTGATTTTGTCGTACAGCGGCGCTTCGTCGCCCAGCAGTTCGGCGGCGTCGAGTTTGAACCAGGCTTCGATGCCTTCGACTTCAACGCGCTTGGCCACTTCTTCCATCAGTTCGACGGTGCGTGGATGCAGTTCGCCGCTTTCCTTGTTCAGGAAGAACGGGATCGGCACGCCCCAGTTGCGCTGACGGGAGATGCACCAGTCCGGACGGTTGGCGATCATCGAGTGCAGGCGCGCCTGGCCCCAGGCCGGAACGAACTTGGTGTCTTCGATGGCTTTGAGCGAGCGCACGCGCAGGGTGTCGCCGCTGACCGGCTCCTTGTCCATGCCGATGAACCACTGCGCGGTGGCGCGGTAGATCAGCGGGGTCTTGTGGCGCCAGCAGTGCATGTAGCTGTGTTCGATGACGGTGGTGTGCAGCAGCGCGCCGACTTCGGTCAGCTTTTCGACGATGGCCGGGTTGGCCTTCCAGATGAACTGGCCGCCGAAGAACTCCAGCGACGGCACGTACACGCCGTTGCTCTGTACCGGGTTGAGGATCTCGTCGTTGACCATGCCGTATTTCTTGCAGGTCACGAAGTCGTCCACACCGTACGCCGGGGCGGAGTGAACCACACCGGTACCGGCGCCCAGTTCGACGTAGTCCGCCAGATACACCGGCGACAGGCGATCGTAGAACGGGTGACGGAAGTTGATCAGTTCCAGCGCCGAACCCGGCGCGGTGGCCAGTACGGTGCCTTCAACGCCGTAACGCGACAGGCACGACTCGACCAGCTCTTCAGCCAGGACCAGCAGCTTGTCGCCGATATCTACCAGGGCGTAGTTGAATTCCGGGTGTACGTTCAGCGCCTGGTTGGCCGGAATGGTCCACGGGGTGGTGGTCCAGATCACGATCGAGGCAGGCTTGCTCAGCGACGGCAGACCGAACGCGGCGGCCAGTTTGGCCTCGTCGGCGATCGGGAAGGCCACGTCGATGGTCGAGGACTTCTTGTTCTCGTACTCGACTTCGGCTTCGGCCAGCGCCGAACCGCAATCGAAGCACCAGTTCACCGGCTTCAGGCCCTTGAACACGAAACCGCCCTTGACGATTTCGGCGAGGGCGCGGATTTCACCGGCCTCGTTCTTGAAGTCCATGGTCTTGTACGGGTTGGCGAAGTCGCCCAGCACGCCGAGACGGATGAATTCGCTCTTCTGCCCTTCGATCTGCTCGGTGGCGTAGGCACGGCACAGCTCGCGGGTCTTGTCCGCGCCCAGGTTCTTGCCGTGGGTCACTTCAACCTTGTGCTCGATCGGCAGGCCGTGGCAGTCCCAGCCCGGAACATACGGCGCGTCGAAGCCCGACAGGGTCTTCGAGCGGATGATCATGTCCTTGAGAATCTTGTTCAGTGCGTGACCGATGTGGATCGTGCCGTTGGCGTACGGAGGGCCGTCGTGCAGGACGAACTTCGGACGATCCTTGCCAATCTCGCGCAACTTTCCGTACAGGCCAATACTGTCCCAGCGCTGCAGGATCTGCGGTTCGCGCTGTGGCAGGCCGGCCTTCATTGGGAAGGCGGTGTCCGGAAGGTTTAGCGTGGCTTTATAGTCGGTCATTTAAGGCTCTTCATTAGCGATGGGCGCTAGGTGCGGCTAGTGCACGGGCGGCGGCGACATCCGCGTTGATCGCCGTTTTCAGTGCCTCCAGGGAGGCGAAACGCTGCTCTTCACGCAGCTTTTGGTGGAAAACCACCGTCAGACGCCGGTCATACAGATCGCCGGCAAAATCCAGTAGGTGAACTTCAAGGTGGGCTTTGCCATCACCTTGGACCGTAGGCCGCACGCCGATATTGGCGACGCCAGGCCAGGTCTTGCCGTCGATGTCCACATCCACCAGGTAGACCCCGGTGAACGGCACGCGACGGCGTTTGAGTTGAATGTTGGCAGTGGGCGTACCCAGTTGCCGGGCCAGTTTCTGGCCGTGCAGCACGCGACCGGCGATCCGGTACGGGCGGCCGAGCAAGCGTTCGGCCAAGGCAAAATCGGCGGCGGCCAACGCGTTGCGCACCTGGGTGCTGCTGACGCGAATGCCGTCCAGCTCGACGGTTTGCGCGGCTTCCACGGTAAAACCGTGTACCTGGCCGGCCTGCAGCAGGAAATCGAAATCGCCGAGGCGGTCGCAGCCAAAGCGGAAATCGTCGCCGACTTCCAGATGCTGCACGCCGAGACCGTCCACCAGGATGGTATCGACGAATTCACTGGCGCTGAGCTTACTCAGGCGCTGGTTGAACGCCAGGCACAGCACCCGGTCGACCCCCTCGGCGGCCAGCAACTGCAGCTTGTCACGCAAGCGGGCCAGACGTGCCGGCGCGGTCTCCGGGGCAAAGAACTCCCGTGGCTGCGGCTCGAAAATCACCACGCAGCTGGGTACGCCCAACTCGAGCGCACGCTCACGCAGTCGGGCCAGGATAGCCTGGTGACCACGGTGAACACCGTCAAAGTTGCCAATAGTGGCGACGCAGCCCCGATGCTGGGGGCGCAAGTTGTGGAGGCCTCGAACCAGCTGCATAACGCGCTTCTTGCTCATAAAGTGGTCGATTATAACCACACCCGACGGTCGACGACAGGCAACACCGTAACGCAAAGTGATCGAGCCGACAAAACTGCCGGCCCGTGCCCGGTTATAAAGGCTGAAACCTCAGCTCAAAGCCTTGCGATTGAAGTCGCGCAGGCGAAAACCGAGCAGCAGCAACATACCGAAATACGCCACCACACCGGCAACCACCAGCGCCCCCAGACGCAGGAAGCGCGCCAGCATATGGCCCTGATCCCAGGCCGGCATGAAATGCATGCCCAGCAGCAGCACCGCCGACATCACCGCTACCGCCACCACCAGTTTGAAGCCAAAGGTGTACCAGCCCGGTTGCGGCTGATACATCTTTTGCTTGCGCAGTTGATAGAACAACAGCCCGGCATTCAGACAGGCACCAGCACTGATCGCCAGCGCCAGACCGGCGTGAGCCAGCGGGCCGATCAGCATCAGGTTGAACAACTGCGTGCACACCAGGGTGAAGATTGCGATTTTTACCGGGGTGCGGATGTTCTGTTGCGCGTAAAAGCCCGGCGCCAGCACTTTGATCACGATAATCCCGAGAAGACCGACAGAATAGGCAATCAGCGCACGCTGGGTCATGGACGCATCAAACGCGCTGAACTGGCCGTACTGGAACAGTGACACGGTCAGCGGTTCGGCGAGAATCCCCAGCGCCAGCGCACACGGCAACACCAGCACGAAGCACAGGCGCAGCCCCCAGTCGAGGATCCGCGAGTATTCGTGGCGATCCTTGCTCGCATAAGTCTTGGCCAGCGTCGGCAGCAAAATGGTGCCCAACGCTACGCCGAGCACGCCGGACGGCAATTCCATCAAACGGTCGGCGTAATACATCCACGACACCGAACCGGCCACCAGGAACGAGGCGAAAATGGTGTTGATGATCAGCGAAATCTGGCTGACCGAAACGCCGAGGATCGCCGGCAGCATCTGCTTCATCACCCGCCACACGCCGCTATCGCGCAGGTTCAGGCGCGGCAGCACCAGCATGCCGATTTTTTTCAGGTGCGGCAGTTGATAGAGCAACTGCGCCAGACCACCGACCAGTACCGCCCAGCCGAGGGCCATCACCGGCGGATCGAAATACGGCGTCAGGAACAGCGAAAACACAATCATGCTCACGTTGAGCAAGGTCGGTACGAAGGCCGGCACCGAAAAGCGGTTCCAGGTATTGAGGATCGCCCCGGCCAACGAGGACAGGGAGATCAGCAATATATAAGGGAACGTCACCCGCAACAGGTCGGAGGTGAGCTGGAATTTTTCCGGCGTGTCGGCAAACCCCGGCGCCGTGGCCCAGATCACCCATGGCGCGGCGATCATGCCCAATGCCGTGACCAGAGCCAGCACCAACGTCAGCAAGCCCGATACATAAGCAATGAAGGTGCGCGTCGCTTCTTCCCCCTGCTGACTCTTGTATTCCGCCAGAATCGGCACGAAAGCCTGAGAGAACGCGCCCTCGGCGAAGATTCGCCGCAGCAGGTTGGGCAGTTTGAAGGCAATGAAGAAGGCATCCGTCGCCATTCCGGCACCGAATGTGCGAGCGATGAGCGTGTCACGGACAAACCCCAGAATCCGGGAAAGCATCGTGATAGAGCTGACAGCGGCCAACGATTTGAGCAGATTCATTAAGGAAATTAGTGCCTGTCGATAAACAGCAGGCGAACAATGCGCCTACTTGTGCGATACTCCGCGCCGCAACAGCACAGAGCCAAAGCTCGCGAGTTTACAGGTCAAGCGCCGGAAATAAATATCCCGCCTCTTCATACCTACCACTTAGCGGAACGTTTCAAGCGCCCTTGACAAGACTTCAACTCATCGGCATGATTCGCGGCCTATTTTGTTTGCTATTTCCTAAAAAGTCTTTCGAGGAGCTCGACGGTGGCCAACTCACCTTCCGCCAAAAAACGTGCAAAACAGGCTGAGAAGCGTCGCAGCCACAACGCCAGCCTGCGTTCCATGGTTCGTACCTACATCAAGAATGTAGTTAAAGCCATCGACGCAAAAGACGCTGAAAAAGCTCAAGCTGCATACGTTCTGGCTGTGCCAGTTATCGACCGTATGGCCGATAAAGGCATCATCCACAAGAACAAGGCTGCTCGTCATAAGAGCCGCCTGAATGGCCACGTCAAAGCACTGAAAGAAGCTGCTTAATCGACGTAGTCATTAAAAACCGACCTTAGGGTCGGTTTTTTATTGCCTGCGATTTAGCGAATGCAGCACAAAAAAATGTAGGAGTGAGCCTGTTCCGGCCGCCCGGAACAGGCTCACTCCTACAATTGGTTTTGCGGTGTTATTGCTGGACCGGCACCCACGGCACGATCGGGATCGCCGTCACCGCATTCTGCGGACTGCCTTCGATCACGCGATCGCTGTAGACCAGGTACACCAGCGTATTGCGCTTCTTGTCGAGGAAGCGCACCACCTGCATGGTCTTGAACACCAGCGACGTGCGCTCCTTGAACACCTCGTCACCATCCTTCAGCTCGCCCTTGAACTTGATCGGACCGACCTGACGGCAGGCAATCGACGCCTCGGCGCGATCCTCGGCCAGACCCAGGCCACCCTTCACCCCACCCGTCTTGGCGCGAGACAGGTAGCAGGTCACGCCGTCGACCTTCGGATCATCGAAAGCCTCGACCACGATCCGGTCGTTCGGGCCGACGAACTTGAACACCGTCGACACCTGACCGATTTCCTCGGCCGAGGCCAGCAATGGCAACGCCATCAGCAGACCCAACAATCCTTTTGCCATGCGCATCGCGTTTTTCCTTAGACCAGAATCAGGTTGTCACGGTGAACCAGTTCCGGCTCAGCCATGTAGCCCAGCACGCCGACAATTGCGTCCGACGACTGACCAATGATTTTTTGCGCCTCAAGCGCACTGTAGTTGGCCAGACCGCGAGCAATCTCGCGACCGTCCGGCGCCACGCAAACCACCATTTCGCCACGGCGGAAACTGCCCTGGACCAATTTCACGCCGACCGGCAGCAAGCTCTTGTTACCTTGCGACAATGCCGACACCGCACCCTCGTCCAGCACCAGCGTGCCGCGAGTCTGCAGATGCCCGGCCAGCCACTGTTTGCGCGCCGCCAGCATGCCGCGCTCAGGCGACAGCAGCGTACCAATGCGCTCGCCAGCCTTCAGGCGATCGAGCACACGCTCCAGGCGACCACCAACAATGATGGTGTGCGCCCCGGAACGCGCCGCCAGACGCGCCGCACGCAGCTTGGTCTGCATGCCGCCACGCCCCAGCGCACCACCAGTGCCGCCCGCCACCGCATCCAGGGTCGGATCATCGGCGCGCGCTTCGTAAATCAGCTGCGCATCAGGATTGTTGCGCGGATCGGCATCGAACATGCCATCGCGATCAGTGAGGATCACCAGCAGATCAGCCTCGACCAGGTTGGCCACCAGCGCCGCGAGCGTGTCGTTGTCGCCGAAACGAATCTCGTCGGTGACGACGGTGTCGTTTTCATTGATCACCGGAATGACTTTCAGATCGACCAGCGCACGCAGGGTGCTGCGAGCGTTGAGGTAGCGCTTGCGGTCGGACAAGTCATCGTGAGTCAGGAGAATCTGCGCGGTGTGCCGACCATGCTCGGCAAAGCTCGACTCCCAAGCCTGCACCAGCCCCATCTGGCCAATTGCAGCTGCGGCCTGGAGCTCGTGCATCGCACTGGGTCGTGCGGTCCAGCCCAGGCGACTCATGCCGGCAGCCACCGCCCCGGAGGACACCAGCACCAACTCGACACCCGCCTCATGCAGGGCGACCATCTGCTCGACCCAGACACTCATTGCCGCACGATCCAGCCCTTTGCCATCAGCTGTCAGCAAAGCGCTGCCGATCTTCACGACCCAACGCTGCGCACCTGTCACCTTGCTCCGCATCATCTTCAACCTTAGCTTGAGGACAGCGCGACCCAGCGCTGCCCGTTAATCGTGACTACCGATTTCCAGATACCAAAACGCCGCTCGATTGAGCGGCGTTCAAGTTTATCGCAACAGATCAGTCGCGCACGTAAATGATTTCCGGACCGTCTTCATCATCCACATCTTCTTCGTCCCAGTCATCGTCGCCGATGTCGTGGACCGACTTCACGCCGCTGCGACGCAGGGCACGCTTGTCATCCAGCGCCTGCAACTGTGCACGGGCTTCATCTTCGATGCGCTGATCGAGATCGGCCAGCTCTTCCTTGTACGCAGGGTCGTTGGCCAGGCGATCGGCACGATCTTCCAGATAACGCATGATGTCGCGGGTCAGGCGCTCGGTGCCTTCTTTGGCGATGGCCGAGATCACATAGACCGGACCTTCCCACTGCAGGCGATCAACGATTTCCTTGACGCGCTCTTCGTGCTCTTCTTCAAGGATCTGGTCGCATTTGTTCAGCACCAGCCAGCGATCACGCTCGGCCAGCGAGGGGCTGAATTTGACCAGCTCGTTGACGATCACTTCGGCCGCGTCCGGTGCACTGGTGTCATCCAGCGGCGCCATGTCGACGAGGTGCAGCAACAGACGCGTACGCGCCAGGTGCTTGAGGAAACGAATACCCAGACCGGCGCCGTCGGAAGCACCTTCGATCAACCCCGGAATGTCGGCAATGACGAAGCTTTTCCAGCGATCAACGCTGACCACACCCAGGTTCGGCACCAGCGTGGTGAACGGGTAGTCGGCAACTTTCGGCTTGGCCGCCGACACCGAACGGATAAAGGTACTTTTACCAGCATTCGGCAAGCCCAGCAGACCGACATCAGCCAGCACTTTCATTTCCAGCTTCAGGTCGCGCTGCTCACCCGGCTTGCCCGGAGTGGTCTGGCGCGGCGCACGGTTGGTACTGGATTTGAAACGGGTGTTGCCCAGACCGTGCCAACCACCCTGCACTACCATCAGTTTCTGGCCAGCCTTGGTCAGGTCGCCAATCACTTCCTGGGTGGCCGAGTCAATCACGGTGGTACCGACCGGCACGCGCAGGATCAGGTCTTCACCCTTCTTGCCGGTGCAATCGGTGCTGCCGCCGTTGGAGCCACGCTCGGCATCGAAGTGCCGGGTGTAACGGTAGTCGACCAGGGTATTGAGGTTCTCGTCGGCCATCATGTAGATGGAACCGCCGTCACCGCCGTCACCGCCGTTCGGACCACCGTTTTCAATGAATTTTTCCCGACGGAAACTCATGCAGCCATTGCCGCCGTCGCCAGCTTTTACGCGGATCGATACTTCGTCTACAAACTTCATAACTCAACGCCTCTCGCCATACGGACGAGCCGAAAAACAATCAAGACATAAGACTCTTGCAAAAATGAGCGCAGCGACCCCAAAACACGACCTGCATCGCACGCCGACAGCCCATACAAACAGTTTTGCAAGAGACTCACCCCACAAACGAAAAAGCCCCGTCGCAAGACAGGGCTCTTCCAGCGATCTCGCGATTAAGCCGCGACAACGCTCACGTAACGACGACCGAAGGCGCCTTTTACTTCAAACTTGATCACGCCTTCGATTTTCGCGAAGAGGGTGTGATCTTTACCCATGCCAACGCCGTAGCCAGCGTGGAATTGGGTGCCGCGCTGACGCACGATGATGTTGCCGGCCTTGATGACCTGGCCGCCATACATCTTCACGCCAAGGCGTTTGGCTTCTGAGTCGCGACCGTTACGGGTACTACCACCAGCTTTTTTGTGTGCCATGAGTTCAATTCTCCTAGTGAGGAATTAGGCTGTAATTAAGCCTGAATACCGGTGATTTTGATCTCGGTGAACCACTGGCGGTGGCCCATACGCTTCATGTGGTGCTTACGGCGACGGAACTTGATGATGCGGACTTTATCGTGACGACCTTGGGAGATCACTTCAGCCTTGACGGTTGCGCCAGCAACAACAGGTGCGCCGATGTTCACGTCGTCGCCATTGGCGACCAGCAGAACGCGGTCAAAAGTCACGGATTCGCCAGTAGCGACTTCCAGTTTTTCGATCTTCAGGTATTCACCTTCAGCGACCTTGTATTGCTTACCGCCGGTAACGATTACTGCGTACATGGTATTTCTCCGATAATCCTGCTCACCCAGCTCTTTATAAGAAGAGGTATTGGCTGGCATGGCTGCATGGGGCTGGAACGGCCCAAGTGCAATTGCGTAAGGCAGGTGCTGCCCAGGAAGTTCAGGGTGCGCGATTGTACGCAAGCATCGAGAGTCACGCAAGAGGCCGTCCATCGCGCCTTGACAGGCCCCGGTGGGGGTCCTAGCATGCCGCGCAACCCTTCTGGAGCAACTGTCGCTGATGCAACCCCAAGCTTTCTACCGCGCGGTGGCGGACGATTTTAGCGCCGTCGACGGCATCATCAAGAAGCAGCTGACTTCCCGAGTGCCGCTGGTATCGAAAATCGGCGATTACATCACCTCGGCCGGCGGCAAACGCCTGCGTCCTTTATTGGTGCTGCTGTGCGGCAAGGCCCTGGGTCGCGAAGGCGACGACATGCGCCTGCTGGCCGCCACCATCGAATTCCTGCACACCGCAACCCTGCTGCATGACGACGTGGTCGACATGTCCGGCATGCGCCGTGGCCGCTCGACCGCCAACGCCATGTGGGGCAACGCCCCAAGCGTGCTGGTCGGCGACTTCCTGTACTCGCGCTCGTTCGAAATGATGGTCGAGCTGGGTTCGATGCCGGTGATGAAGATCCTGTCCCAGGCCACGCGCATCATCGCCGAAGGTGAAGTGTTGCAGCTGTCCAAGGTACGCGACGCCAGCACCACCGAAGAAACCTACATGGAAGTCATTCGCGGCAAGACCGCGATGCTCTTCGAAGCCTCGACCCACAGCGCTGCCGCACTGGCCGGTGCCACCGCCGAGCAGAGCGAAGCCCTGCGCACCTTCGGTGATCACCTCGGCGTGGCGTTCCAACTGGTCGACGACCTGCTGGACTACAAGGGCGACGCCGAGACCCTGGGCAAGAACGTCGGTGACGATCTGGCCGAAGGCAAACCGACCCTGCCGTTGATCTACACCATGCGTGAAGGCACACCCGAGCAGGCTGCTCTGGTCCGCCAGGCGATCCAGAAAGGCGGGATCGAAGACCTCGAAAGCATCCGCATCGCCGTGGAAGCCTCGGGTTCGCTGGAGTACACCGCACAACTGGCCCGCGACTACGTGGCCCGTGCGATCAAGTGCCTCGACGCGCTGCCGGCCAGCGAATACCGCGATGCACTGGTAGAACTGAGCGAGTTTGCGGTCGCCCGCACGCACTGATATCGCTGAAGCAAGATCAAAAGATCGCAGCCTTCGGCAGCTCCTGCATATCACCTGCAGGAGCTGCCGAAGGCTGCGATCTTTTGCTTTTGGCTCCCCACACAAAGAAAACCCTATATAATGTGCGACTTTTAGCGATCCCCTCTCCAAGGAGCCTTAGTGAGCACGTTGCCACCCTGCCCGAAATGCAATTCCGAATACACCTACGAAGACGGTGCCCAACTGATCTGCCCTGAGTGCGCCCACGAGTGGTCGGCCAGCGGCGAAGCTGAAGTGGCATCCGATGATGCCGTGAAGAAAGATTCGGTAGGCAACGTGCTTCAGGACGGCGACACCATCACCGTGATCAAGGACCTGAAGGTCAAGGGCACCTCGCTGGTGGTCAAGGTCGGCACCAAGGTGAAGAATATCCGCCTGTGCGATGGCGACCACGACATCGACTGCAAGATCGATGGCATCGGCCCGATGAAGCTCAAGTCAGAGTTCGTCAGAAAGGTCTGATCCTGCTGTCATCCATCCCGCGCCCGCCGCGGGATGGTGAAACGCCCTCCGCGCTTTCCCCTCCCTCATGTTCGCGTAATAGCCAGACGCCAGCCGATTTGACCTTACGCAATCTTTACCCGGAAAAAATCGCATTCCGCCAATAGGCACTTGCTATTTTACGAATAAGAATTATTCTCATTGAAACCTTTCAAGGAGATGAGACCCATGACTTATTTGATCGACGCCTGGCTGGATCGCCCACATCCGTACCTCAGGATCCTGCATCGGGAAACCGGAGAAGTCTGCGCGGTACTGGAAGAAGAAGCCCTGCATGAGCTGCAGGATCAGGGTGATCTGGACGTCAGCAGCCTGAATTCCAGCGAACCGTTGGTGCTCAAGGAGCTGGTGCGCAATCTGTTCCTGTTCTGCTATGCCCGGGCCTTGCGCCCGACCAATGAGCTGCATCACAAGATCGAAATATGAAGCCCCAAAAAACTGCAGGAGTGAGCCTGCTCGCGAGAGTGGCATATCAGGCAACCGAGTAGTCGACTGAACAGACGCCATCGCGAGCAGGCTCACTCCTGCATTAGCCCGCCATGTAGGCAGGCCCGGAATTACAGAACGTCCAGCAGCTCGACGTCGAATACCAGAACGCTGTGCGGCGGGATGCTGCCAACGCCTTGAGCGCCGTAAGCCAGTTCGCTCGGCACGTACAGGCGCCATTTGCTGCCAGCATTCATCAGTTGCAGAGCTTCGGTCCAGCCGGCGATCACGCCGCCTACCGGGAATTCTGCTGGCTGGCCACGATCGTAGGAGCTGTCGAACACGGTGCCGTCGATCAGCATGCCGTGGTAGTGAGTACGCACGGTGTCTTCACGGGATGGCTTGGCGCCTTCGCCCTGGGTCAGCACTTCGAATTGCAGGCCGGAAGCCAGGGTGGTGATGCCTTCTTTCTTGGCGTTTTCAGCCAGGAAAGCACGGCCTTCGCCGGCAGCAGCTTCAGCTTTGGCAGCGGCTTCGGCTTGCATGATCTCGCGGATCACTTTGAAGCTGGCGGACATGGCTTCCTGATCCACGCGGCTTGGTTTGCCGGCGAATGCGTCGGTCAGACCGGCCAGGATGGCGTCCAGGCTGACACCCGGTGGCGGGTTGTCGCGCAGCTGGTCACCCAGCTGACGGCCAATACCGTAGCTGACGCGGGTTTCGTCGGTGGACAGATTTACTTCGGACATGACACTGCTCCGCTGTGCGGACGGCCATCAGACTTGCCGTGCGTGCACAGCGCGTCCCGGCGCGCCCGGAACCTAAAAGGGCGAGCAGACTAGCACAGATGCCCGGCGATGGGGCGCAACGCCTACAGGGCCGAGCGCCAGGCCAGCGGCATTTTCAGGCTTTCATCGACGCTGCCGGACAGGCCGCACATTTCGTCGTGCACCGAGGTGTGCACAAGGTTGAACGGCAGCACCGGAAAGTTATGCAGCAAATCCCGTGCATGCTCCACCGAACGCAGTGTCAGCATCTGCCCTTTCGGATCGCTGAGCGGATACGCCGCCCCATGCATCCGCGCTTCGAGCAGATAAATCCCGCCCTCCATGGAGATCAGGTTCAGCTCATCGACCTTTCTGGCGATGGCAAACGCATTCAACTCTTGCAGGTTCATGAACGCACCTCGTGCGGTGGCGAGCCAGGACCTCTACAGGGATATGCCCGCACGCACCAAAGCACAAGCCATAAACGACACCGCCCGTCTGTTTCGCAACAGACGGGCGGTATTTTTGCAGCGATCAATCAATGATCAGTGCTTGGTGAGCTTGTCCAGATAGCCCATGGCAAACGCCGAGATCACGAAGGTCATGTGGATGATCACGTACCACATCAGGTGCTCGGGATCGACGTTCTTGGCGTCCATGAAGATCCGTAGCAGGTGGATCGAGGAAATCGCCACGATCGACGCCGCCACTTTCATCTTCAGCGACGAGGAGTCCATGGTACCCAGCCAGCTGAGCTTCTCTTTGCCCTCGTCGATGTTCAGCTCGGACACGAAGTTCTCGTAGCCGGAAATCATCACCATCACCAGCAAGCCGCCCACCAGCGCCATGTCGATCAGCGACAGCAGCACCAGAATCAGCTCGGATTCGGCCATGGAGAACACGTTGGGAATGACATGAAACACTTCCTGGAAGAATTTCAATGCCAGCGCCAGCAGCCCAAGGGACAGCCCGATATAGATCGGCGCCAGCAGCCAGCGCGTGGCGTACATTGCATTTTCGATAAAGCGTTCCATTGACTCTCACACAATAAGGATTGAAATCGGCGGCGAGTATACCAGCCGCCCGTGACAGCCAGAAACCGCTCGGCTCGCACCTCCAATCACCGCAACCTGCGTGTGTCGGTGATTTTTTTTCTGCTACTGTCCAAACCATTGACCGCCTAGCGAAAGTGGACAGGACGACTGGAAATGCATGTGGGATTGCCGTTGACGACTGCCGGAATTTGCCTCGCTCTGCTGCTGGGAGGCTGCTCGCCCGGTGAAGAGAAAAAACCCTCGGTCAGCCTCGAAGCAAAGACGGCAACCTTCGAACATTCACTGGACGCCATCGCCGACCCGAAACTCAAGGACGCCGTGACCGAACTCGGTGGCTCGCTGCTACTGCTCGAACGCGCGCAGCTCAAGCTCGACAGCACCCCGCTGAAAACCGTCTACGGCGAAGACGCCCTCGGCATCCTCAAGCACTACCCTTCGCCGCAGGCGCTGGTCGATACCTTCATCAACGGCCTGTTCGTGCTGCACAAGGACGCCAGCTCCGACTACCTCACCGACCTGCAACCAGTGTTCCCGTTCAACCTGAACGTTCCCGGCGGTTTTCTGTTTCCGCATGGCGTGGAATGGCAGTCAGTGACCCTGAGCAACAAACGGGTGATTGGCTATCAGCCGGAGTGGTCGGAAACCGATCCCGGCATTCAGTTGAGCCCGTCCAGCTCCAATGTCACCAACCCCGATGACCTGACCGTGACCTACCCGTTCATCGAAGGCCTGGACGTGGACAAGAAGACGCAGCCGCAACCGGTGAGCCTGCAAGGCAAAGTCGAAGTCATCGCGCCACGCCGCTTGTTCAGCTTCAACCTGAGCCAGAAGGACGTCGGCCAGACCCGCACCGATGACAACCTCAGCGTCACCCTGCTGAAGCTTGCAAAAAACTACGCCGAAGTCGAATTCAGCAACAACCTGCCACTGGCCCCCGAAGTCGAAGGCACGCCGCTCAATCCGTTGATCGTTCAGGCCCGCGACACCACCGGGCAATACCTGGTACGCGCCGGTTCGATCAACGAGAGTCCAGCACAGGTGGCTTTCTACGAGAAACAACTGGCGCATCTGCAACAGCAAAAAACCTGGAGCGAGGCACTGGAAAAACAGCTGGAGGACGAACAGCACGCCTTCGAGCAGCAACATCCACGCCGCTACAACAAGGTCTACTTCAACGGCCCCGTCGACACCCTGGAAGTCAGCGTGCTGGATTTCTCATCGGCAACCGTAACCCGCAAGGCGCTGGATCTCCCGGTGCGCACCTTCAGTCAGCACAGCACGGAAAAAGCCATCCAGCCGCTGGACCCGGCGGTGGTCGTCTATGACGACCTGGCGCCGAACTGGCTCAAGGGTGCGAGCCTCACCGAGGAAGCGTTGAAGGCCGGCATTCGCATCCATCAGTCCGTGGAAGAGCCCAGCGCTGCACGCATCGAGTTCTCCCACCGGCGCACCTTCAACGATGAGCTGCTCGGCGATGATTTCAGCCCGGGCGAAAGCCCGGTGACGTTCTTCACCGAGAAACGCAGTGGCAAACTCGATGAGCCGATCGAACTGCCGCCCGAGGCGTATCAGGTCGATCCGCTGCAAGCGACCATCACTTACGATTTGAACCTGTTCCCGGAAACCCCGGCGATTGCCGTGGGCTCGATGCCATTGTTTCTCGCAACCGTCGACAAGCAAACCTACGACGTCAAGTCGCTGCCCAAAGGCCTGGAGATCAAGAACAACACGCTGGTGGTGGACCTGAAACGGTTCCCGGCCAACGCCTGGCGATTCTTCGTCAAGGACGACAGCGGCAACTACCTGAAACAGATACTCTCAGTCAGTCATGACGCGAGTGCAGAAGGCCCGGCGCTGTTCGGCGTGCATTACTTCTATGGTCGTCCAACGCACGTGGAGACCTATCAGCGAACCGAACTCAATACCGTGCAATACGGCTTTGAGGTCAAACTCGACAAGGCGCAGCAGTCCGACACCGCGCCATGATTGCGCCTAGTGGTCGAATACGCCGACCGTACGCCCACGCCCACCATTGATCTGGCGCAGCTGTGCCTGCAGGTGCAGGCTCCAGATCTGCGGATCGTCGGCCAGCTCGTAGCCGTGCATCGTCAGGCTTTCAACAATGGTGTCGAGAATCGACTCGGCGGCGACCGGCCCGTGAAACGGGCCCTGGGCCTTGATGGCGGAAGGTTGTTCGCCGGCCATGCCGGCAGCGAAGAGCAAGGTCCACATGCCATTGTCGCCGGCCAGCGGTTTGATGGCGCATTCGATGCGGGTCACAAGACCCAGGCATTGACGGGTGAGGCAGAGGTTGCGCGACATGGCGGCGACCCTCGGTAAAACCTGTATTCAGCCTTCACGCGAAGGCTGTTTCGATCCAGTGATACTGTCGATGTCCTTGAGCAGAGAATAGAAGAAAAGTCCGCCGCGCAAGCCGCATAGAACCAGAAGGCGCCGAATGGTCATTGTGTGAATTCTGACGCCAGAGTAGTGGCACTTTTCCCTGAGTTACACCAAAAAACAAATGTAGGAGTGAGTCTGCTCGCGATAGCGGTATGTCAGAGCAATCATTCGTTGACTGACACTCCGCTATCGCGAGCAGGCTCACTCCTACAGTTTGACCGCGTTGAGGCTTACGCAGGTTTGGCTTCTACCAACGCCTCCTGCGCCAACTCCTTCTCGGCCTCTTTCAGATCGTCTTCACTGATCATCTCGGCAATCACCCGCAGACGCTCGACCACGCGCGCATTGACGCTGCCCTCGGGGAACTGACCGTCAGCATCCGGCTCACCGGCCGGCTCACCGACCAACAGGCTCAGCGCCTCGTCAGCCTGACGCACGGCGTACACGTGGAACTGCCCGGCGCGCACCGCCGCCAGCACCTTCTCGTCGAGCATCAGCGTGGCGACGTTGGCCTGCGGAATGATCGCGCCCTGCTCGCCCGTCAGCCCGCGTGCTTCGCAGAGACGGAAGAAACCTTCGATCTTCTCGTTGACCCCGCCGACCGCCTGCACTTCGCCGAACTGGTTGATCGAACCGGTAATCGCAAAACACTGCTTGAGCGGAGTTTTCGACAGCGCCGAAATCAGCGTGCAAGCCTCGCCCAGCGACGCACTGTCGCCATCAACGTAACCGTAGGATTGCTCCAGCGCGATGCTCGCGGAAATCGCCAGCGGGAATTCCTGGGCGTACCGGCTGCCCAGATACCCGGTGAGAATCATCACGCCCTTGGAGTGGATCGGCTGCCCGAGGTTGACCTCGCGCTCGATGTCGACGATGCCGCTGCCGCCCGGATACACCGTGGCGGAGATCCGCGCCGGCACACCGAACGCCGAATCACCGACTTCGAGTACGGTCAGCCCGTTGCACTTGCCGACCGCGGCGCCGTCGGTGTCGATCAGGATGATCCCGGCGAGCATGTCGTCGAGAATCCGCGCCGAGACCCGACCGGTACGCGTGGCCTTGGCTTTCAGCGCACGCTCGATGTGCCCGGCATCGGTCATTTCATCACCGGCCAGATGGCGGATGAAGTCCGCCTCGCTGACCAGTTGGAACAGATCGCCGATACGCGCCGACAAACGCCCCTGATGCTCGGCCAGCCGCGCGCTGTAGGTCGCCAGACGCGCCACCGCATCGGCGGTCAGCGGCGCCATGCCTTCTTCCGAGGTGCGGGTTTTCAGCAACTGGGCAAATTGCTCCAGGCTTTCGTCGACCATCGGGATGTCTTCATCGAAGTCGACCAGCACGCGGAACATCTCCTGGAAGTCCGGATCCAGGTCCTGCAGTGTGTAGTACAACTGCCGCGCACCGATGATCACCACTTTGACCTGCAATGGAATGTGCTGCGGGTTGAGGGTCACCGTGGCGAAACGGCCCATCTCGCCCAGCGGCGACTCCATTTTCAGTTTGCGCGATTGAAGGGCGCGTTTCAGCGCATCCCACACGAACGGCTCGCTGAGCATTTTCTCCGCTTCCAGGATCAGGAAGCCGCCGTTGGCGCGATGCAATGCACCGGGGCGCAACTGACGATAAGTGGTGTAGAGCGCGCCCTGATCGGTGGTGTATTCGATACGGCCGAACAGGTTTTCGTAGGTCGGATGCGGCTCGAAAACCACCGGCGCCCCGCCACTGTGCGGATGCCCCACCACCAGGCTCGGCGCGTATTGCTCTTCGAGCAGCTTGCGCGCCACGGCGTCGGTCTTGCTGTCGTCGACCAGTTGCTCGACTACGGTTTTCAGCAGATACACCTGCATCGCTTGCAGGTAACCGCAGACCGCGGCGTTCTCCGCGTACTTCTCGGACAACGGCGAGAGCAACGGCTGCAAGGCCAGGGTGATGGTTTCTTCGTTGAGCTGACGCAGCTGATTGTTCGACTCGCGCTTCCACTGCGGCAGGCTGGCGAGTTCTTCATTCAGACGCTCTTCGAGGCCGGAAATGTCCTCGTGGAAACGCTCACGTTCGGCTTCCGGCAATTGCGAGAATTCGGCCTCGTCCAGCGCCTTGCCTTCAAGCATCGGGGTGAACGCGATGTTGCTGCTGTCACGATACAGGGCGACGTCTTTTTCCAGGGCCAGACGCTCGATGACGTCCAGGGCCTTGTCGTAGCGTTGGTTGAAGGCGCGGTCGATGGCGCTTTTCTTCTGCTGGTAGGACGGGTGTTCGAACACCGCCGGAAACGTCGCCAGCAGGTTGTCGATCAGCCCGTTGATATCGCCGATGAACGCAGCGGCCGTTCCCGAAGGCAGTTCCAGTGCGCGGGGTTCGCGCGGCTCATCGAAATTGTTGACGTAGACCCAGTCCGCCGGGGTCTGCAGGCGTTTACCTTCGGCCTTCAGGTAGCGTTTGACGAACGAAAAGCGGCCAGTGCCGGGTTCGCCCATGACAAAGACGTTGTAACCGGGGCGTGGCATGGCCACACCGAACTGCAAGGCTTCGACCGCACGTTCCTGGCCAAGCACACCGCGAAAGGGCTCCAGATCATTGGTGGTAGTGAAGCTGAACTGTTCAGCGGAAAACGGACGGGTCAGCGCTTCGGGCGCTAGACGCAAGCTGGCAGCAACAGGATCAGGCATCGGGCTTCCTTAACAATCAGGCGGGGCAGATAGCGGCATTCTGGCGCTGCCCGTACCCCACTGGCAAGGCGCGCCACAAGACAAAGCATAGACAAGCGGCCAACCCCGAACCGACTCCCGTGAATCCGGGGTTATCGCCAAATCTTTTGTAAAAAATCACGGAACCCCCGGAACGTGCCTAAACTCCAAACTGCGCGGCTGGAACTAATACCGGCCCACTGGCGCTTCAAGGGTCTGTTATCACAGAGCCTGGGGGGCCAGAACCCTGTCCATTGGTATGCACACAAAGAGAACAAAGCTATGAAACGGATTCTTCTCGGTACTCTCTTCACCGCTGTTTCCATCAACGCCATGGCGCAAGCCCCGGGTGGCCCGGATTGCGGTTGGGGCAACATGCTGTTCGAAGGTCAGCGTGGCACCCCGGCACACTTCCTGGCATCCTCCACCAACGGCACCTCCGGTAACGCTACGTTCGGTATGACTTCCGGCACCAACGGTTGCTCGACCAACGCGTCGCTGACCTACGGCGGTAAATCCTGGTTCGCCATGAATGGCATGATGAACGAGCTGTCCGAAGACATGGCCAAGGGCAACGGCGAAGCGCTGACGACCTACGCCGTGGTACTGGGCGTGGCGCCGGAAGACCGTGCGCACTTCGCTGCTGTCACTCACGAGCACTTCCAGCAGATCTTCAGCAAGGCTGACGTGACCGCAGAAGACGTGCATACCAACACCCTGGCCGTGCTGAAGTCGGACCCACGTCTGGCCAAGTACGCCACTCAAGCTTAAGCTCGACCCCACCCGCTTCTTTCGGGAAGCGGGTTTTGTTTTTATGGCCCGCCCTTTTTGAGCGATGCAGGTCAGTTGTGACATGCGCTGAACCCTGTGGCGAGGGAGCTTGCTCCCGCTGGAGTGCGCAGCGCTCCCGGTTCTTATAGCGGGGCCGCTGCCGGCCCCAGCGGGAGCAAGCTCCCTCGCCACAGGTTGGGTGCTGTTTGACTTGTCTGTATTAACGCCCGGGGTCTTTGTTTTTCTTTCGACTTAAGTTGCCACTTATGCTCAAACGCCTTGCCTGGCTGGCGCTCTGTGTCTGCGCCCCGCTGTCCGCCGCGCCTCACATCGACTCTCAACGTTTGCAGCAACTGGCCAACGACCGTTTCTGGATTTCCCTCGGTCATTACGAAACCGCCAAGCTTGGCGGCTGGCGCAGCTATGTCAGCGACAAAAAATTCTTTCTCGCGCCCGATGGCAACGAACACCCCGACCATGAGCTGGCCGCCACCGTGCAAGCGCTGTATGCCCCCGCCAGTCTCGGCGAGCAACACGCGCAGTGCGTCTACCCGGCGCGTACCCGCTGGCTGAAAGTACAGCTCAACCTCAGCGACCTGCCCGCCCCCGATTGCGCCGAATTCAAGAAGTGGTTCAAGGACGTCTCGCCGCACAGCGCGGTGATGATCTTCCCGGCGGCCTACCTCAACAGCCCGTCGTCGATGTTCGGCCACACGCTGTTGCGCATCGATCAGGCTGACGTGCAGGCCGACAAGACTTCACTGCTGAGTTACGCGATCAACTTCGGCGCCTACATCGAAGGCTCGGACAACAGCATCCTCTACGCCTGGAAAGGCTTGATGGGTGGCTACCCGGGGCTGTTCTCGCTGGTGCCGTATCAGGAAAAACTTTCCGAGTACCGCAGCCTGGAAAACCGCGATCTGTGGGAATACCGGCTGAACCTGACGCAAGCCGAAACCGCACGCATGGTCGAGCATGTGTGGGAGCTGAAGCAGATCCAGTTCGACTATTTCTTCTTCGACGAAAACTGCTCCTATCGTCTGCTCGAACTGCTGCAAGTGGCGCGTCCAAGCCTGCGCCTGACCGAGCAATTCCCGCTGACCGCTATCCCTACCGATACGGTCAAAGCGGTGAAAGAGGCCGGATTGGTGGAAAGCATCGAGTATCGCCCGTCCCGCGAGCGTGAACTGCTCAGCCGCGCCGAACCGTTGAACAAGGAAGAACAGCAATGGGTGCTGAAGGTCAGCGCCGATCAACAGTTGTTGCAGGAGCCGACCTTCAAGGCCCTGCCCCGGGATCGTCAGGCGCTGATCATCGACGCGGCGTATCGTCTGGAACGCTACCGCGCCAACGGTCAGGAACGTGATCCGCAACGGGCGCAACGCAGCTTCGAACTGCTGCGGGCGATCAACAAGAACCCGGCGCCGGAGCTGCAGATTCCACAACCGGGCCTGCCCGAAGACGGCCACGAATCACGCACCTGGCAGGCCGGTATCGGCACGCGAGGTGATCGTGCATTCGGCGAGTACGGCTTGCGCATGGCCTATCACGATCTCAACGACAACGCCGAGAGCTTCCCCCTCGGCGCGCAGATCGAAATCCTGCAGATGAAGCTGCGCCAGTACGAAGGCAACCAGTGGCAATTCCAGCAACTGGACCTGGCAACCATCCGCTCGCTGACCCCGCGCAATGAGCTGCTGCAGCCACTGTCGTGGCAAGTCACTGGCGGCCTCGAGCGCGTACCGGGCAAGCATGATGACGAAACCCTGGTCAGCCACGTCAACGGCGGCGGTGGCGGCACCTGGCAGTTGGGCGAAGACACGCTTGGTTTTGCCCTCGGCACAGTGCGCATCGAGCACAACAATGACTTCGCCGGATTCGTCACGCCGGCCGCTGGCTTCAACACCGGCGTGCTGTGGAAAAACCCGTTGGGCAATATGAGCGTCGAGGCCAAGGGCGATTACTTCACCAACGGCGAAGTACGCCGCAGTCTGAGCCTGAACCAGCAGTGGGAGCTGTCGCGCAACCTCGGTTTACGCTTGAGTGCGCAGCGTGAGTTCAGTCACGTCGCAACCCCGGAAACCGAAGTGATGCTCGAAGTGAAGTGGTATCACTATTAAAAGATCGCAGCCTGCGGCAGCGCCTACATTGGGAATGAATTTTTCCTGTAGGAGCTGCCGCAGGCTGCGATCTTTTGATCTTCCTTTCACACCCCATCAACGAATCACCTTCTAGACTTTCCCCATAAGCCGAGAACCGGCGCGGGAGAGTGCGATGTGGCGGTGTGCGGGGCTGTTGGGTGTTGTGCTGTTGCTCGGGGGTTGCCAGACCACCCACGAAGACTTGATTGCCAAAGGTTATCCACCGGCCTTCGCCGACGGTTTTGACGATGGCTGCGTCAGTGGCCGGCAAGCCGCCGGTTCGATCAGCGGCGAGTTTCGCAAGAACGTGCCGCGCTATCTCAAGGACAAGCAATACGCCGAAGGCTGGACCGACGGCTTTCGCCAGTGTCAGGCGATGCTCGAAAACAAGGATCGCGAGGAGTATCGCAACGAGCACTGGGACGAACGCGAGCGCGCCTGGCAGCAGCAGAAAGATCAGGACGCCGGGCGGGCTTATCGCTCGCAATAGGTCGCTTCCAGACATCCGGTGAAACCAAATGCCGGCGACCATGGCCCAAACTCTTTGCAGAGGAGGACAGCATGAGCCGCGCTTTCGTCAACGAGGACAATGCCGCCGCGCAAGCCGATCAGCCCGTCGAACGGCAGATCAGCGCGCAGCCCAATTACGTCACCCCACAGGGGTTGGCACAGTTGCAGGCCAAAGTCGCCGAACTGCAAGCCCTGCACGCCGAGCAATCGGCCCAGGGCGAACAGGCCGACAAGCAACGGCTGGCCGATCTGCAACGGGATCTGCGCTATTTCAATCAACGTCTGGGTAGCGCGCAGGTCGCTGCCCCCGCGACCTCTACCGACAAGGTGCAGATTGGCAGCTGGGTGACCTACGCCGACGAACACAACACCGAAAGTCGGGTGCAATTGGTCGGCGAAGATCAGGCCGACGCCAGTCAGGGCCTGATCAATTGGGCTTCGCCGCTGGGCCGGGCGCTACTCGGCGCCCGGCTCAATGACGAAGTGCTATGGCAGCGCCCCGCTGGCGATCAGGTGATTGAAGTGATTCGCATCGAACCGGCTTAAACCACACCCTGCGCGAGCATCGCATCAGCGACTTTGACGAAGCCGGCGATGTTCGCGCCCTTGACGTAGTTGATCCGCCCGTTCTCTTCGCCGTAATGCACGCAGGCGTGGTGAATCGACTGCATGATTGCGTGCAGCTTGCTGTCTACCTCGCCCGCCGTCCACAGCAGGCGCATGGCGTTCTGCGACATCTCCAGCCCGCTGACCGCGACCCCACCGGCGTTCGACGCTTTGCCCGGGGCGAACAGAATGCCGGCCTCGATGAAGATATCCACAGCCGCAAGCGTGGTCGGCATGTTCGCGCCTTCGGCCACGCACACGCAGCCATTGCGCAGCAGCGTACGAGCAGATTCGGCGTCGAGTTCGTTCTGCGTTGCGCAGGGCAGCGCGATGTCGCACGGCAATGACCACGGCAACTGACCGGCGCGGAACTCCAGACCGAACGCGGTGGCCAGCTCGCTGATGCGCCCGCGTTTGACGTTTTTCAGTTCCAGCAGCGCCAGCCACTGCTCTTCGCTCAGGCCGGATTCGCAGTACAGCGTACCTTCGGAGTCGGACAGCGAAATCACCTTGCCGCCCAGATCCATGACTTTGCGCGCGGCGTACTGCGCGACATTGCCGGAACCGGAGATCGCCACGCGCTTGCCTTCGACGGTCTGCCCGCGGCGCTTGAGCATTTCTTCGGCGAAGTACACGCAACCGAAACCGGTGGCTTCCGGACGAATCAGGCTGCCGCCGTAGGTCATGCCTTTGCCGGTCAACACGCTGGTGAACTGGTTGCTCAAGCGTTTGTACTGACCGAACAGGAAGCCGATCTCGCGTGCCCCGACACCGATGTCACCGGCCGGCACGTCAACATCAGCACCGATGTGCCGGTACAGCTCGCTCATGAACGCCTGGCAGAAACGCATGACTTCGGCGTCGCTCTTGCCCTTCGGATCAAAGTCCGAACCGCCCTTGCCGCCGCCCATGGGCAACGAGGTCAGGGAGTTCTTGAAAGTCTGCTCGAAGGCGAGAAACTTCAGCACGCCCATGTTCACCGAAGGATGAAAGCGCAAGCCGCCCTTGTACGGGCCGATCGCGCTGTTCATCTGAATGCGGAAACCGCGATTGACCTGGACCTTGCCCTGATCGTCGACCCACGACACGCGGAACACCACGGCGCGCTCCGGCTCGCAGATGCGCTCCAGAATGCCTGAGGTCAGGTAGCGTGGGTTGGCTTCGAGAAACGGCCACAGACTGCGCAGAACTTCTTCGACAGCCTGGTGGAATTCGGGTTGATCCGGGTCGCGTTTTTTCAGTCGGGCGAGGAAGGATTCGACGGATTCGATCATGGGAAAAGTCTCGGCAAATTTATTGTCGTTGGAAGCGATTGAGCCGGACTGTAGCAAACGATTTGCGCACAGGAACAGCGCAAAATGTCGCAGTTATGAAATTAAATGGTGCACAGGATATAAATCAGGCGGTTTTTTGAGCTGGTTTTGCACCTGAATGGGGAGGTCAAATCGAAGTAATGCACCAACAGTTACACCGCTATCGCGAGCAGGCTCACTCCTACAGGGGACCGTATTTCAATTGTAGGAGTGAGCCTGCTCGCGATGGCCGCGCTGCGGTATTGCTGAAAAAACCCGGGCAAAAAAAACGGAGCCCGAAGGCTCCGCTTTTTCACCCAACCAACCCGAATCAGGCCAGTTTCTTGTGACGTACCCGGTGTGGCTGGGCCGCCGCTTCGCCAAGACGCTTTTTACGGTCGGCTTCGTACTCGGTGTAGTTGCCTTCGAAGAACACCGCTTGCGAGTCGTCTTCGTACGCCAGGATGTGGGTCGCGACGCGGTCCAGGAACCAGCGATCGTGAGAGATCACAATGGCGGCGCCCGGGAAGTCCAGCAGAGCTTCTTCCAGGGAACGCAGGGTTTCAACGTCGAGGTCGTTGGACGGTTCGTCGAGCAGCAGGACGTTACCGCCCTCCTTCAGGGTCAGCGCCAGGTGCAGACGACCGCGCTCACCACCGGACAGATCCTTGACGAACTTCTGCTGGTCGCCGCCCTTGAAGTTGAAGCGACCGACATAAGTGCGCGACGGGATCTCGTAGTTGCCGATGCGGATCTGATCGGAACCGTCGGAGATCTGCTGGAACACAGTCTTGCTGCCGTCGAGGTCTTCGCGGCTCTGGTCAACGCAGGCCAGTTGCACGGTTTCGCCGACTTCGATGGTGCCGGAATCCGGAGTTTCCTTGCCCATCAGCATGCGGAACAGGGTCGACTTACCGGCACCGTTACCACCGATCACGCCGACGATGGCGCCTTTTGGCATGGAGAACGACAGGTTGTCGATCAGGACGCGATCGCCGTAGCCCTTGGTGACGTTCTTGAATTCGATGACCTTGTCACCCAGACGCGGACCGGCCGGGATGTAGATCTCGTTGGTTTCCGAACGCTTCTGGAATTCCTGCGACTGCATTTCTTCGAAGCGTTGCAGACGTGCCTTGGATTTCGACTGACGGGCTTTCGCGCCTTTGCGCACCCACTCCAGTTCTTCCTTCATGGCTTTTTCGTGAGCCGACTGCTGCTTGGATTCGGCCGCCAGACGATCGGACTTGGCTTCGAGCCAACCCGAGTAGTTGCCCTCGTAAGGAATGCCGGCGCCACGGTCGAGTTCCAGAATCCAACCGGCAACGTTGTCGAGGAAGTAACGGTCGTGCGTGATCGCGACCACGGTGCCCGGGAAGTCGTGCAGGAAGTGCTCCAGCCACGCCACCGAATCAGCGTCCAAGTGGTTGGTCGGTTCGTCGAGCAGCAGCATGTCCGGAGCGGACAGCAGCAGACGGCACAGGGCCACACGACGTTTTTCACCACCGGACAGGTGTTCGACCTTGGCGTCCCAGGCCGGCAGACGCAGGGCGTCGGCAGCGACTTCCAGTTGACGCTCCAGGTTGTGACCATCGCTGGCCTGCAGGATCGCTTCGAGCTTGGCCTGTTCGGCAGCCAGCTTGTCGAAGTCGGCATCCGGATCGGCGTAGGCGGCGTAGACCTCGTCCAGACGCGCTTGCGCATCCTTGATCACGCTGACGGCTTCCTCGACCACTTCACGCACGGTCTTGGTCGGATCAAGTTGTGGCTCTTGCGGCAGATAACCGATGTTCAGGTCCGGCATCGGACGGGCTTCGCCCTCGAACTCGGTGTCGACGCCGGCCATGATTTTCAGCAGCGTGGATTTACCCGAACCGTTGAGGCCGAGTACGCCGATCTTGGCGCCGGGGAAGAACGACAGCGAAATGTTTTTCAGGATTTCCCGCTTCGGCGGAACAACTTTGCCCAGCCGATGCATGGTGAAGACGTATTGAGCCATGGAGAACCTTGGGTCAGTGACAGATGAATGATTGGAGCGCAGGCGATGCCCGGCCAGACCGATGCGCGTCGTTCACTAGACCACTTGATGGCCATCAATGCGTGCGCGCGGAAAAAAGTCTGATTCTAGGAGCTGGAACGCTCCCGCGTAACCGGCAAAGCTACCTTAATGACCGGTGGCAGTCCAGCCGAGTGGGGCTGGCACTTCGCCACAACTCAAGGCATGCTAGCCGCCCTTCGGGCGTCCGGCTTATAGTGCACGTCGCGCCAGTCCAGCCAAACCGCAGGATTTCAGCTTGTCCAACGTTACCCCGCCAGCTTCTGTGAGCGCGTCCAATCCGGGGACCGGCACGCCCCTGCGCGGAACATTGAAGGGGGTATTGGCAACGCTGGTACTTTTGCTGCTGGCATTGCTGTTCTGGCAACTGCTCGATCAATTGCGCGAGACCCAGAAAAACCAGCGCCAGTACACCATCGACTACACGGCCGACCTGGCCTCGCAGGTCAGCCTGAACATGTCGCTGAATGCGCAAATCGCCCTCAACCTGCTACCGATCGTCGAACAGCCGCAATCGTCCGACGAACAGCAGGCGCTGCTGCGCAAGCTCCAGCAATCGCTGCCGGATCTGCGCAGCCTGGCCCTGCTCAGCCCGTCCGGGAAAATCCTCAACGACAGCGCCAGCGACAGCCACGACGCCGATTACCTCGCTGAACTGGTGCGCCGCAGCCGCGCCCAGGCACATTACTTCAGCAACGCCGACGACGGCTCGGTGGTGCATCTGTTGTTGCATCAGGCCAGCGGCAGCACGCGCGGCTACTGGGTATTGCGCCTGACCCCGACCTTCTTCGACTCGCTGACCAAGCTGGGCGAAACCGGCATCCGCCCGTTGTGGCTGGTGGAAAACCGTCTCAACCATCAAATCATCAGCCGCGACGAAACGTTATCTTCCGCCCGGCCCGGGGTGCTGAGCCCGGACGACATGGCCAACACCGTGCTGACCGTGCCGCTGAGCAGCAGCGACTGGCAGTTGCGCGGGCTGTTCGATCGCCAGCGCGTACTCGAAGAACTGCTGCCGGCGTTCATCGGCAAATGCCTGCTGGGCCTGGCGTTCTCGATGTTGCCGGTGATCGCGCTGCTCAACATGCGTCGCCGCCAACGTCAGTTGCATGAAGGCCGCCGGCGCTATCAGGACATCTTCGAAGGCACCGGCGTCGCTTTGTGTGTGCTTGATCTGTCCGGCCTCAAGCAGGTGTTCGACAAGGCACAGATCCAGACCAGCGACCAGCTCAAGGCCTGGCTCGAGCAACCGGCCCAGCGCCAGCAACTGCTGCAAGAACTGCGCGTCACCGAGGTCAATCAGGTGGCGCTGCAACTGCTCAATGTCAATTCCTGCGAGCACGCCTGGCAGTTGCTGATCGACGGCCATCCGCACAGCCAGTGCGCCATCGGCAACCAGGTGCTCGACGCGGTTCTGCAGCAGCAAAAACAGCTGGAGCTGGAAATCAGACTGCCGGACATCAACGGCCGCGATCAGCACCTGTGGATGGTCCTGCGCCTGCCTGAGGAACAACACGACTATAAAGCGGTGATCCTGAGCATCAACGACATCACCAGCCGCAAGCTGATCGAACTGTCGTTGCTGGAGCGCGAAGGTTTCTGGTCGGACGTGGTGCGCACCGTGCCGGATCATCTGTATGTGCAGGACGTGATCAGCCAGCGGATGATTTTCAGCAACCACCACCTCGGCCAGACCCTCGGTTACAACCGCACCGAGCTGCATCAGATGGGCGAGTACTTCTGGGAAATCCTCCTGCACCCGGAAGACGCCGACTACTACCATCGCTCGCGGCAGATGCAGCGGCACGCCGGGTACAGCCAGTTGTTGCAATGCCAATTGCGCTTCCGTCATCGCGACGGCAAATGGCGGCGCTTCGATATTCGTGAGCAGGCGCTGGCCCGTGACAAGCACGATCAGGTCACGCGGATCATCGGCGTGGCCAAGGACATCACCGAGCAGATCGAGGCCAGTGAATCGTTGCGCGACAGCGAGCAGCGCTACCGCATGCTCGCCGAAAGCATCAGCGACGTGATTTTCTCCACTGACAGCAAGCTGTCGCTGAACTACGTCAGCCCGTCGGTGCAGGCGGTACTGGGTTACGACGCCGAGTGGATCTTCCAGAACGGCTGGCAATCGACCATCGCCAACCCGCAACAGCTATCCGGCATCTACACCTTGATGGACCGGGTCAGCAAAGCGCTCGACAAGCCTGAACAACTGGCAGTGTTGCGCAATCAGGTGCAGACCCAGATGTTCCTGTTCGACTGCCTGCGCGCCGACGGCCGCAAGATCCCGATCGAACTGCGGCTGGTGCTGGTATGGGACGAACACGGTGCGTTCGAAGGCGTGCTCGGCGTCGGCCGCGACATCAGCCAGCAACGCCGCGCCGAAAAAGACCTGCGCATGGCCGCCACGGTATTCGAGCACTCGACTTCGGCGATCCTGATCACCGACCCCGCCGGTTACATCGTACAGGCCAACGAAGCCTTCAGCCGGGTCAGCGGTTACGCGGTGTCGGAAGTGCTCGATCAGTTGCCGAACATGCTCACCGTCGACGAGCAACAGGACGCGCACCTGCGCTACGTGCTCAAGCAATTGCACCAGCACAGCACCTGGGAAGGCGAAGTCTGGCTCAAGCGCCGTAACGGCGAGCATTACCCGGCGTGGGTCGGCATCACTGCGGTACTCGACGATGAAGGCGACTTGGCCAGTTACGTGTGCTTCTTCAGCGACATCAGCGAGCGCAAGGCCAGCGAGCAGCGCATCCATCGCCTCGCCTACTACGACGCCCTGACCCACCTGCCGAACCGCACGCTGTTCCAGGATCGACTGCACACCGCGCTGCAATCGGCCGAACGGCAGAAGTCGTGGGTGGTGCTGATGTTCCTCGACCTCGACCGCTTCAAGCCGATCAACGACTCCCTCGGCCACGCGGCTGGCGACCGCATGTTGAAAGACATGGCCACGCGGTTGCTGGCCTGCGTTGACGATGACGACACCGTGGCGCGCATGGGCGGTGACGAGTTCACCTTGCTCCTGCAGCACCGCTCCAGCCGCGAAATGGCGCTGAACCGGGCGATTCACGTGGCCGAGCAGATCCTCGCCAGTCTGGTGCGCCCGTTCGTGCTGGAAGGGCGCGAGTTCTTCGTCACCGCCAGTATCGGCATCGCCCTGAGCCCGCAGGATGGCAACGAGCTCAGCCAGTTGATGAAGAACGCCGACACCGCGATGTACCACGCCAAGGAGCGCGGCAAGAACAACTTCCAGTTCTATCAGGCCGACATGAACGCCAGTGCGCTGGAACGTCTGGAGCTGGAAAGCGACTTGCGCCATGCGCTGGAGCAGAACGAATTCGTCCTGTATTACCAGCCGCAATTCAGCGGCGACGGCAAACGCCTGACTGGCGCCGAAGCGCTGCTGCGCTGGCGTCATCCGCGTCGTGGACTGGTGCCGCCGGGGGATTTCATTCCGGTGCTGGAGGAGCTCGGTCTGGTAGTGGACGTCGGAGACTGGGTGATCAGCGAAGCCTGCCGCCAGCTCAAGACCTGGCACCAGAATCGGGTGCGCGTGCCGAAGGTCTCGGTGAACATTTCGGCGCGGCAGTTCTCCGATGGCCAGCTCGGTACGCGTATCGCCACGATCCTGCGCGAAACCGGCCTGCCGCCGGCGTGTCTGGAGCTGGAACTGACCGAAAGTATCCTGATGCGCGAAGTCAGCGAGGCGATGCAGATCCTCGCCGGGCTGAAGAACCTCGGCCTGAGCATTGCGGTCGACGATTTCGGTACCGGTTATTCGTCGCTGAACTACCTCAAGCAGTTTCCGATCGACGTGCTGAAGATCGACCGCACCTTCGTCGACGGCCTGCCGTCCGGCGAACAGGACGCGCAGATCGCCCGCGCAATCATCGCCATGGCCCACAGCCTCAATCTGGCGGTCATCGCCGAAGGCGTGGAAACCCATGAGCAACTGGACTTCCTGCGCGAGCACGGTTGCGATGAAGTGCAGGGCTATCTGTTCGGCCGGCCGATGCCGGCGGGGCGGTTTGAAGCGCAGTTCAGCAATGACGCCCTCTTCATGTTCGACTGAAGAAAAGATCGCAGCCTTCGGCAGCTCCTACAGGGATTGATGTCGGTCACAGTATTCGGAATCAGCCCCGATTACTGTAGGAGCTGCCGAAGGCTGCGATCTTTTCAGGCCGGCAAAAGCACCGCACATCTGTCATGAACGCCACTTGTCTGCGACATGATGTCGTTTCATATGCCATCCAAAACCCATTGGGTTAGAATGCCCCCCTTTTCTGCCCCCGATCCTTGAGGACCGCCATGTTCAGCCGTGATTTGACTATTGCCAAGTACGACGCCGATCTCTTTGCCGCCATGGAGCAAGAAGCTCAGCGCCAGGAAGAGCACATTGAGCTGATCGCTTCGGAAAACTACACCAGCCCTGCGGTGATGGAAGCTCAAGGCTCGGTACTGACCAACAAATACGCCGAAGGCTACCCGGGCAAGCGCTACTACGGTGGTTGCGAGTACGTCGACGTTGTTGAGCAGTTGGCCATCGACCGCGCCAAAGAGCTGTTCGGCGCCGACTACGCCAACGTTCAGCCGCACGCCGGTTCCCAAGCCAACGCCGCTGTTTACCTGGCCCTGCTGCAAGGTGGCGACACCATCCTGGGCATGAGCCTGGCCCACGGTGGTCACCTGACCCACGGTGCCAGCGTTTCCTCCTCCGGCAAGCTGTACAACGCGGTGCAGTACGGCATCGACGCCAACGGCCTGATCGACTACGACGAAGTCGAGCGTCTGGCGGTTGAGCACAAGCCGAAAATGATCGTGGCCGGTTTCTCTGCCTACTCGCAGATTCTGGACTTCCCGCGCTTCCGCGCAATCGCTGACAAGGTCGGCGCCTACCTGTTCGTCGACATGGCTCACGTGGCCGGTCTGGTCGCCGCTGGCGTCTACCCGAACCCGGTGCCTTTCGCTGACGTGGTCACCACCACCACTCACAAGACCCTGCGCGGTCCACGTGGCGGTCTGATCCTGGCGCGCGCCAATGCCGAGATCGAGAAGAAGCTGAACTCCGCGGTATTCCCGGGCGCCCAGGGTGGCCCGCTGGAGCACGTGATCGCCGCTAAAGCGATCTGCTTCAAGGAAGCACTGCAGCCTGAGTTCAAGGCTTATCAGGAACAAGTGGTGAAGAACGCCCAGGCCATGGCCGAAGTGTTCATCGAGCGCGGTTTCGACGTGGTGTCCGGCGGTACCAAGAACCACCTGTTCCTGCTGTCGCTGATCAAGCAGGACATCTCCGGTAAAGACGCTGACGCCGCGCTGGGTAAAGCGTTCATCACCGTGAACAAGAACTCCGTACCAAACGATCCACGCTCGCCGTTCGTCACTTCCGGCCTGCGCTTCGGTACTCCGGCTGTAACCACTCGCGGCTTCAAGCAAGCAGAGTGCAAAGAGCTGGCCGGCTGGATCTGCGACATCCTGGCTGACCTGAACAACGAAGCGGTGATCGACGCCGTTCGTGAGAAAGTCAAAGCCATCTGCAAGAAACTGCCGGTATACGGCGCTTGATGCGACGTTAAATCCGCAGCATGAAAAACCGGCCAGAGATGGCCGGTTTTTTTTCGCCTGAATAAATATCGCAACCATTGTCTGGGCGACACACTTAAAAAGCCTGAAACAATAAGCGCCGGCAAAAACAGATTCACCAGGCAACTTAGCTGGTACTGTTACTCCCACACGACACAACAAAAATCCCCACCAAAACCAACTAACAAAATGGCAACCCCATAATTAAACCGGATCAAACCATACTCTAAAAAGTTGATCACAAGGAATTCAAGGATGAGTTCATGATTACCGACAGGCAGAATTCTTTTATTGCGACACTGGAACTTGACGATCAACACGTCGATTTTCTTGGCCAACTGCATGGCACTCCGGCCCTGCGCAACGATAAAACGTTTTCAGGTGGTTTCTTTACCGGAACTCCAACAGTCCGGGACGATTCCCATCTGCTGGGATGTCGTCCCGCTCACGAGATTGCGTTGCATGCACCATTGACGGTTTATTTTCGCTGCACGGACGATTACTACCATCTCTATATCCGCTCGCACCCGACTTATACCGGGCACTGCATCAGCAAGAGTGCCCAAAAGGTACTGGGCGCCTATCTGCCGGACGGCGGTGCCACGACATCCTTCAACCTGATGAGCCTTGAAGGCCGGATTGTCACCCTGCAGGAGATGAAGGGCGGCATCCAGCATGTTCGACTCAAGGCCCGTCATTCCCAGGCCATCGGCATTATCCGCCGCAAGGGCGCGCCCTATCACTATCTGGCCGAAATCGACGGTGAGGGTGTGATTTTCAAGTTACGCATCATCGAACGCAACGCATCGTTCCTGAGTAATCCGGACGAGATCTGACGGTTCACAGGAACACTCCATCACGTTATGGCTTATTGGCCATTCAGCGTTAACTCCCAATACTTGACAAGGCAACATCATGAGTACAAATCAGGAAAAATCATTTACGGCAACATTGAGCACTCGGTTTGGTTATCCACACTTTCCGAGACTGACCTATGGTAGAAAAATCACCTCCCCTCGCCCCGACTACGAGTTCTTCAGCTTCTCCCACCAAATTGATGTTTCCAACTATCTGTTCTTGAAGCCTGATGTTGAGCCTGACGCGCTGACATTCTATTTCAGGTGTATCGATGACTATTACACGATGTATATATTTACCCCTGGCACTTATCACTACATGACCGTCAGCAAAGAGGAGGAGGATTTCCTTAATGCCTATAGCCCTGACGACGGTGACCAGACGACTTTCAATCTTCTGGATGCCAAAGGCAAAATCATCACGCTGGATGAAATCGACAGCAACACCCCCACCGTCAGAATCCAGACCCGAAGCGGCCGCTTGCTGCAGGCAGGTCTGAGCCGCAACAAGTACGACCCGAAGGTTGGCACCTTTGTACGGACCCTTGCGTCCCGCAGCGCCGCCGTCCTGGACTTCAAAATGAACATCCTGCAACGCAACGTTCCGTACTGACAGCGTTGTCACCGGTGCACGCGGCGCGCTGGCGCTGAACATCTGCTGCCACCCCAGGCGCCCGGCAAGATCCGGGCGTCTTCACCTGCCAACAACTTCATCGCATGACGGATCACCACTGGTCAGACCGGTCATGCCAATTTCATGATTTTCACTTGTCATCCCGAAAAAACCGAGCGTAGACTGCACCCGCACTGGACATACCGGTAAGACCACAATAATTAAGTCCTGAATCTGATGTGCACCGCACACGGCAGCCAGGACACCGACCAGGATTCCTCCCATGCTCAGATGGTGCTCGCGTTCAATCTTCCTCCAAGTGGTTCTCGGACTGGTGCTCGGCATCGTCTGCGGGCTGACCCTTCCCGAATATTCCGCTCAGCTCAAACCGTTGGGCGACGGCTTCATCAAACTGATCAAGATGCTCATCGGCCTGATCGTGTTCTGTGTGGTGGTCAGCGGTATCAGCGGCGCGGGCGACCTGAAGAAGGTCGGGCGCATCGGCCTCAAGTCGGTGATCTACTTTGAAGTGCTCACCACCATCGCCCTGGTGATCGGTCTGGTATTCGCTTTCAGCACCGGGATCGGCAGCGGCGCGAATATCCATCTGGAGCAGCTGTCCGCCGCCGACATGGGCGACATCGCCGAACGCGGCCAGCACATGCACACCACCACCCAGTTCCTGATGGACCTGATCCCGACCTCAGTGCTCGGTGCTTTCGCCGACAACAACATTCTGCAAGTGCTGCTGTTCTCGGTGCTGTTCGGCAGCGCGCTGAATCTGGTGGGCGAAGCGGCTTCCGGGATCTCGCGGCTGATCAATGAACTGAGCCATGTGATCTTCCGGATCATGGGCATGATCGTGCGTCTGGCGCCGATCGGCGTATTCGGCGCCATCGCCTTCACCACCAGCAAGTACGGCCTCGATTCGCTACAACACCTGGGCAGTCTGGTCGGCCTGTTCTACCTGACCTGCATGGCGTTCGTCAGCGTGATCCTCGGCGTGGTGATGCGCGCCTCGGGCCTGCGTCTGTGGCCGCTGCTCAAGTACCTGCGCGAAGAATTGCTGATCGTCATGGGCACCGCTTCTTCAGACGCCGTGCTGCCGCAGATCATGCGCAAACTTGAACACCTGGGGATTGGCAGCTCGACGGTCGGCCTGGTGATTCCCACCGGCTACTCGTTCAACCTCGACGGCTTTTCGATCTATCTGACCCTGGCCATCGTGTTCATTGCCAACGCCACTGGCACGCCACTGGCGATGACCGACCTGCTGACGATTCTGCTGGTGTCGCTGATCACCTCCAAGGGTGCGCACGGCATCCCCGGCTCGGCGCTGGTGATTCTGGCGGCGACGCTGACGGCGATTCCGGCGATTCCGGTGGTCGGCCTGGTGCTGGTATTGGCGGTGGACTGGTTCATGGGCATCGGCCGGGCGCTGACCAATCTGATCGGCAACTGCGTCGCCACCGTGGCCATCGCCCGTTGGGAAAAGGACATCGATGTGCAACGCGCAAACAAAGTACTCAGCGGTCAGCAGGGCTACACCTTTCAACCGCGTAAAACCGGAACTCCGGCGCACCAGCAAGAGTTCTGATTTTCAACCCCACAGGAGCTGCCGCAGGCTGCGATCTTTTGATCCTGTTTGCGGCATCCCCAACGGGCTTACGGAGCAAGACATGTGATCACCACATCAACCGTCGTCAACTCAGTCGTAGAAAAACTGCGCGCCGCCCTCGCCCGCGGCCAGTGGCGCTCCGGCGACATGCTGCCGGGCCAGCGCGAACTGGCCGAACAACTGGGCATCAGCCGCCCGAGCCTGCGCGAAGCGGTAATCGTCCTGGAAACCCTTGGCCTGGTGCGTTCGATGCCGGGCAAAGGCGTGGTGGTGCTCGACGCCCAGCTCAGTGACCGTCAGAGCCACGACAGTGCAGTGGCCGGCGCCAGCCTCGAAGACGTGCTGCAACTGCGCTACACCCTTGAGCCGTTCATCGTCGGTCTGGTTGCGCAGTCGATCAGCAGCAAGGAAGTCGGCCAGTTGCGCCTGACGTTGATGGACATGCGCGAAGCCCTTGAGGCAGGCGACAGTGAAGCTGGGGTCAGCGCCTACATCGCCTTCCACGAGGAGCTGTTCACCCTCACCTCGAACCCGATCTTCCAGAGTGTGGTGCAGCAAACCAGCAATGCCCTCAAGCAAAGCGCCGAAGTGCTGCGCAATTCGCCTGAGCATCTGGCTGAGCGTCTGGAAGAAAACGAAGCGGTGGTGCGCGCAATCCGCAGCAAGAACAGCGCCCAGGCCAGCGCCGAAATGCGTCGGCACATCCTGCGCGAAGGCCAGCGCATGGGCATCGAACTGAACATTCCGGAAGACAACCTCAGCCACTGAAGAATTCACACTGGAGACCGGCCATGAACAGTCTTGCCACGTCGCCGCACACTCGTCAGATGTCGGCACCCCTGCCCTTCTCCCGCCTGCAGGCGCCGGCAGATGATCTGTACCCGCGGCTGTTCGACGCGATTCTGGACCGGCGAATCGACCCGGCCAGCCGCTTCACCGAAGACAGTCTCAAGCAGATGTTTGGCGTCAGCCGCGCCGATGTGCGCCGGGTGCTGACGCAGTTGTCCCATGAGCAGGTGATTGTGCTGCGCGCCAACCATCGGCCACGGGTGGCCGCACCGGATGCCGAGCAGACCCGGCAAACCCTGCACGCCCGGCGCCTGACCGAAGCGACGCTGGTACGCCTGGCTTGTCAGAATGCGTCAGCGGAGGGTTTGAAACGCTTGCGCGCACTGATCGAACGCGAACGCCTGGCCGTGGTTCAGGAACGGCGGGCGGCGGCGATTCGTTTGTCCGGCGAGTTTCATCTGCAGTTGGCGCAGATGGCGGGGAATGCACCGTTGGCGCATTTTCTCGGCAGCCTGGTGCCGTTGACGTCGCTGGCGATTGCGCGGTCTGATGGATCGACGCCAGGTTGCTGCGCGTGGCAGGAGCACCTGGCAATTGTCGAGGCCGTGGAGCTGGGAGATGTTTCCAAGGCTGGTTTGTTGATGAATCAGCACCTGGATCATCTTGAACAGACCCTGCTGGGTTCAGCCCTTGAGCATTGCGCTGTCGGTTAGATCGTCTTCGCGAGCAGGCTCGCTCCCACCGTGAACTGCATTCCTCCTGACAGAATGCGAATTACTATGGGAGCTAGCCTGCTCGCGAAGAGGCCATCGCTGACAACCAGGATCCATCAGGCAGAAGTCACTCTGGCAAACCCGGCCCGAATCTTCTCTTCCGGCAGATCATCGGCAATAAACACGATCACACTTTCCCGCGCTTCACCCTCGGCCCACTCGGTGTCCCAGTCAAAACCGTAAAGTTTCAAAACCCCCTGAAACACCAGGCGCCGATCCTCGCCAGCAATGCTCAGCACACCCTTGTAACGCAGCAATTGCTTGCCGTGCTCTTCCAGCAGCTCATTCATGAACTCGCTGAGCTGATCGATATCCAGCGGCTGGTCTGTGCGCAGCACCAGGCTGGAGATACGGTCGATGGAGGGCGCCTTGCTCACCGGACGCAGACTCACTCCGCCGCCAAGGTCGGCGTTGAGGTTGAAGCCACGCACGTCGAGCAGTTCCGCCAGATCGATGTTGCCGTGCTCGACCACGCGGATCGGCGCGCGCCGGTTGATCCGCGTCAGGCGTTCGCTCAGCGCGCTGAACGTCGCCTCATCCACCAGATCGGTCTTGCTTACCAGCAAACGGTCAGCGAAACCAATCTGCGCCTGGGCAATGGTCTGGGTCAGGTGCAGGTCGGCGTGGGCGGCATCGACCAGCGTGATGATGCCGTCGAGCAGATAGCGTTCGCGCAGTTCTTCGTCGATGAAAAAGGTCTGCGCCACAGGCGCTGGATCGGCCAGACCGGTGCATTCGATCACCAGCCGATCGAAAGCGATTTCACCGCTGTCCAGGCGTTCGAGCAGCAGGTACAGGGCCTTGGTCAAATCCGTGTGGATGGTGCAGCAGACGCAGCCGTTGGCCAGGGTCATGACTTGCACCGGTTCGTCGCCGAGCAGCTGGGTGTCGATGCCGGCGTCGCTGAATTCGTTCTCGATCACGGCGATCTTCAGGCCGTGCTCGGCTTTAAGCAGATGGCGCAGCAAGGTGGTCTTGCCGGCACCGAGGAAACCGCTGAGTACCGTTACAGGTATGGGAGAAGACAAAACTGATCCCCTTCACAAAATGAATGAACAACACAAAAACAAATGTGGGAGCGAGCCTGCTCGCGAAAGCGGTGTGTCAGTCAAATCATTCATCAACTGACACTCCGTATTCGCGAGCAGGCTCGCTCCCACAAGGGGGACTGCATCAACCGCAGGCTGTCAGCTCAACAGCACTTCGGCCCACCCTTGCCACCGTAACGCGCTTCCTGACGTTCGCGGAAGAACATCTCGTAGCTCATCACCGGTTTGTCCGGGTGTTTGGTTTGCATATGCTCGACGTAGGTGTCGTAGTCGGGCATGCCGACCATCAGGCGGGCGGCCTGACCGAGGTATTTACCGAGGCGACTCAGGTCATTGAACATGGTGCAATCCTCTGGTTACGCGTCCGGCAGGGCCTGGAATGGCGATTCTTTATCCGTACGCTCTTTTTTGCCCCAGGCGGCGATGCCGACCTTGAGCGCATAGAACAGGATGCTGAAAACCACGAACAGGAACAGCGCGGTGAGCGTTGCGTTGGTGTAGGCGTTGAAGATCACGTGCTGCATCTGCTCGACGCTTTTTGCCGGAGCCAGCACCTGACCATTGGCCAGCGCATCGCTGTATTTCCTGGCCAGCGACAGGAAGCCGATCGCCGGGTTGGCGTCGAACAGCTTGATGAAGCCAGCGGTGGTGGTGCAGATCAGCAGCCAGGTGGCCGGCAGCAGGGTGACCCAGATGTAGCGCTGGCGCTTCATCTTGATCAGGACCACGGTGCCGAGCATCAGCGCGATACCGGCCAGCATCTGGTTGGAGATACCGAACAGCGGCCACAAGGTGTTGATCCCGCCCAGTGGGTCGACCACGCCCTGGTACAGCAGCCAGCCCCACATCGCCACACAACCGGCGGTGGCGATCAGGTTGGCGGACCAGGATTCGGTACGTTTCAGAGCAGGAACGAAGGAGCCGAGCAGGTCCTGCAGCATGAAGCGCCCGGCACGGGTGCCGGCGTCCACAGCCGTCAGAATGAACAGCGCTTCGAACAGGATCGCGAAGTGGTACCAGAACGCCATGGTGTTTTCACCCGGCAGGACACTGTGCAGGATCTGCGCGATACCGACCGCCAGGGTCGGCGCACCACCGGCACGGGCCAGAATGGTGGTTTCACCAATGTCATGCGCTACCGCTTGCAACGCTTCCGGCGTGATCGCAAAGCCCCAGCTGGAGACCACTTGCGCAACCGACGCGACGTCACTGCCGACCACGGCGGCCGGGCTGTTCATGGCGAAATACACGCCCGGCTCGATCACCGAAGCGGCAACCATGGCCATGATCGCGACGAACGATTCCATCAGCATGCCGCCATAACCGATATAACGCGCGTTGGTTTCGTTATCCAGCAGTTTCGGCGTGGTGCCCGAAGAGATCAGCGCGTGGAAACCCGATACCGCACCGCAAGCGATGGTGATGAACAGGAACGGGAACAGACCGCCCTTCCACACCGGGCCAGTGCCGTCGACGAACTGGGTCAGCGCGGGCATTTTCAGCTCGGGCATGGTCACCAGAATGCCGATCGCCAGAGCGACGATGGTACCGATCTTGAGGAAAGTGGAGAGGTAGTCACGCGGCGCCAGAATCAGCCACACCGGCAACGAAGCGGCCACAAAACCGTAGCCAACCAACATCCAGGTAATCTGCACGCCGGTGAAGGTGAATGCCTTGGCCCACACCGGATCGGCGGCGATCTGCCCACCGAGCCAGATCGAGCCCAGCAGCAGCAATACGCCGACCACCGAGATCTCACCGATGCGGCCCGGGCGGATGTAGCGCATGTAGATGCCCATGAACATCGCGATCGGGATGGTCGCCATCACGGTGAAGATGCCCCACGGGCTCTCGGCCAGGGCTTTCACGACGATCAGCGCCAGCACCGCGAGGATGATGATCATGATCAGGAAGCAGCCAAACAGGGCGATGGTGCCGGGAATGCGGCCCATTTCTTCACGCACCATGTCGCCCAGGGAACGGCCGTTGCGCCGGGTCGACATGAACAGAACCATGAAGTCCTGCACCGCGCCCGCCAGCACCACCCCGGCAATCAGCCACAGCGTGCCGGGCAGGTAGCCCATCTGCGCCGCCAATACCGGGCCAACCAGAGGCCCTGCGCCGGCAATCGCTGCGAAGTGGTGACCGAAAAGAATGTGTTTATTGGTCGGAACGTAGTCCAGACCGTCGTTGTTGAGCACGGCGGGGGTGGCCCGACGCGGGTCGAGTTGCATCACATTGTTGGCGATGAACAGACTGTAGTAACGGTACGCAACCAGATAGATGGCCACGGCCGCGACCACAATCCACAAGGCGTTGATCGCCTCTCCTCGGCGCAATGCCACTACGCCCAGGGCGCACGCTCCTACGATTGCCAGCACTAGCCAGGGTAAGTGGCGTAGCAGGCTATTATTATTTTTCATTTTATTATTCCAGCCAGGGTGGACAAGAAAGACAGCCACCCCGAGTTTAGCGCTTACGGCGCCAAAGGCCATACCCCGACGTTGGTCTAGACGGCTTGTTGATTGGCAGCCACCCAATGGTCGGGTCTATAGTCAGCGAACTCTTCCGAGGATTGCGCCATGAGCGAACACCCAGCCAATCGCCGTCGCTTCAAACGTATTGCGTTCGATGCCAGAACCGAGCTGAGTCAGGGCCAATTCATCTGGCCGGTGAAGTTGCTCGATCTGTCGCTGAAAGGGTTGCTGATCGAAACGCCAGAGCCGTGGCTGGGCGATGCAGCGAAAGACTTTTTCGTCAGGATCCATTTGAGTCCGGACGTCGAAATCGAGATGGATGTGCATCTGGCTCATGAAGAAAACGGCCAGTTGGGATTTGTCTGCCGGCATATCAGCCTGGAGTCGATCCAGCGCTTGCGGCGGTTGATCGAACTGAATCTGGCTGACGAAACCGCGCTTGAGCGCGAGCTCGGCGCCCTGATCGAACTGTGACCCTTGTAGGAGCTGCCGCAGGCTGCGATCTTTTGATCTTGTTTTAGAAGATCAAAAGATCGCAGCCTGCGGCAGCTCCTACAAGGAAATCGGTGGTTATTCGAACAGTGCGTCGAGCGCCTGTTCCAGCCGCGTCACGGCAATGATCTGCAGACCCGCCGGTGCTTCTTTCGGCGCATTGCCCTTGGGCACGATCGCCCGTTTGAAGCCATGCTTGGCCGCTTCCTTCAAACGCTCCTGGCCGCTCGGCACCGGGCGCACTTCGCCGGACAAACCGACTTCACCAAATACCAGCAGGTCATGCGGCAATGGCCGGTTGCGCAGGCTCGACATCACCGCCGCCATCAACGCGAGGTCGGACGCGGTTTCCAGCACCTTGACCCCGCCGACCACGTTGAGGAACACGTCTTGATCGTGGGTCGGAATACCACCGTGACGGTGCAATACCGCCAACAACATCGCCAATCGGTTCTGATCAAGGCCCAACGTCACGCGGCGCGGATTGGCCAGATGACTGTCATCCACCAGCGCCTGCACTTCCACCAGCATCGGCCGGGTGCCTTCCCACGTCGCCATGACCACACTGCCCGGGACTTCTTCCTGGGCACGGGTCAGAAAAATCGCCGACGGGTTGGAGACTTCTTTCAGACCCTTGTCGGTCATGCCGAACACGCCCAGTTCATTGACCGCACCGAAGCGGTTCTTCACCGCCCGCAGCAAACGCAAACGGCCATCGGACTCGCCTTCGAAATACAGCACGGTGTCGACCATGTGCTCCAGCACCCGCGGGCCGGCGAGCGCGCCTTCCTTGGTGACGTGACCGACGAGGAAAATCGCCGTGCCGCTCTGCTTGGCATAACGCACCAGCAGCGCCGCACTCTCACGCACCTGCGAGACGCCGCCGGGGGCCGACTGCAATTGTTCGGTGAAAATGGTCTGGATCGAGTCGATCACCATCACCTTGGGTTTTTCCTGGCGGGCGGTGGCGATGATGGTTTCGATGCAGGTTTCGGTCATCACCCGCAATTGATCCTGGGGCAAACCCAGACGCCGGGCACGCATCGCCACTTGCTGCTGGGACTCTTCGCCGGTGACGTACAGCGCCGGCATGCTCTTGGCGAGGTTGCACAGGGTCTGCAACAGAATCGTCGACTTGCCGATGCCCGGGTCACCACCGATCAACACCACCGAGCCGTCAACCAGACCGCCACCCAGCACTCGATCCAGCTCACCGGACGCGGTGGAGAAGCGTGGAATCTCCTCGATGCTGACTTCGGCCAGGGTCTTGATCTGCGCCTGCTGTCCGGCCCAGCCGGTACGCCCGGTGGGCGCCGTGGCCCCGCCACTTTCGATCATGGTCTCGGTCAGGGTGTTCCAGGCGCCGCACTCGCCGCACTGGCCCGCCCACTTGGGAAAGGTTGCGCCGCACTCGGTGCAGCCGTACATGCGCTTGGCCTTGGCCATCTGGATCCCCCGGCAAAAACCGCGATGATAACGCAGCCACCGCTCAGCGCGGCGCGGCGGTGCGGATTTCGCCGTTGGCCAGACGCGCGGCACTGTTGCCCAGCGGATCCTCGGCATTGAGGTCGGCGCCCTTGGCCTTGAGTGCGTCGAGCAGCTCAACACGCTTGAACAACCCGGCGTACATCGCCGCAGTCTGGCCTGCGCCGTTGCGCTGATCGGGGCTGCAATCGGTGGCCATCAGCCTTCGAGCAATCTGCATCTCGCCTTTGAAAATCGCGCCCATCAGCGCTGTGTTGCCACGTTGATCCTGCGCGCAGGCATCAGCGCCCGCCGCCAGTAACCGGTCAACTGCCGCGCCCTGGCCGTGATACGCCGCCAGAATCAAAGCGGTGTAGCCCTTGCTGTCGCGGGTATCGAGGGAATAACCTGACTCGATAAAGGTCTCGAGCATCGGCACATCGCCACGCCGTGCGGCATCGAAATAGTAATCCTGCAACTGCGCCTTGATCGCCTCAGGGCTTTGCCCGGCCAGCGCTGTGAAGGACAGGCATCCGAGCAACAGTAAAAGACAGGCACGCATAAACGCTCTCCTTGGGCAGAGCGGGGCCTGAGTCAGGCCCCGCGTTGCATGGCGTCGAGATCAGTCGACCAGTTTCGCCGCCAGCGCCTTGACCCGGCTCAGGTCACCCTTGGCCACTTTGGTCACACCGGTGCCGTATTCCGGATCGGCCTTATAAAGGAAGGACAGGATGATGTGCTTGCTCTCGTCATCGGTGGTCGCCAGCGAGCCGCCGAAGCTGGCGATCAGGTCCTGACGCTCCTGTTGGCTGAACGAGCGATACAGATCCCCGGCCTGCTTGAAGTTCTGCTCACGCTGGATCTTCGCCTGCTGGGTGCTGCCCGACAGTGCCAGCTGGCTGTAACGCGCGCTTTGCGGCTCTTCACGCGGTTGCAGGCGGCTTGGCTGATAGTTCACGCCAGACTGCGTGGCTCCGAAGTTCATCGCACCGTCCTGATTGCCATTGTTGACGGCAACTTTGGGCGCGTTGATCGGCAACTGCAGGGCATTGGCTCCCAGACGATACATTTGCGTATCGGCATAAGAAAACACTCGGCCTTGCAACAGACGATCTTCTGAAGGTTCGATACCCGGCACAACATTGGCCGGGGCCATCGCAACTTGTTCGGTTTCCTGGAACACGTTGGCTGGATTACGGTTCAACACCATTTGTCCAACTTTTCGCTCAGGAACATTCGGCCAGATCTTGGTAGCGTCCAATGGATCAAAATCAAACTTGGACAAATCTTGCGGATTCAGCACTTGGATGTACAAGTCCCATTTCGGGAAATCACCCTTGTTAATATGACTGACCAGATCATTAGTCATATGACTGTAATCCTTGCCCTGAACTTTCTCGACTTGTTCAGGTGTCAGGTTCTTGATGCCCTGCAAACTTTTCCAGTGAAACTTTACATAGTGCACTTCGCCTTTGGCGTTAACCAACTTGTAGGCATGCACGCCATTACCGTCCATCTCCCGATAACTGGCTGGAGTACCCGAATTGGAATACAGCTCGGTCAGCGTGCGAGTAGCTTCCGGCACGTGGGAGAAGAAGTCGAAACGACGCGAGTCATCGTCAAGGTTGGTACGTGGATCGGGCTTGAAGGCGTGGACCATGTCCGGAAACTTGATCGCATCGCGGATGAAAAAGGTCGGGAAGTTGTTGCCCACGAGGTCCCAATTGCCATCGGCAGTGTAGAACTTGGTGGCAAAACCCCGCGGATCACGCAGGGTTTCCGGGGAGTGGTTACCATGTACCACTGCGGAGAAGCGCACGAACACTGGCGTCACCTGCCCAGCAGCGAACACCTTGGCCTTGCTCAGGTCGCTGAGGTCGTTGGTCACCGTGAAGGTGCCATGGGCACCGGTACCGCGGGCATGCACCACGCGCTCGGGAATACGCTCACGATCAAAACGCTGGAGCTTCTGGATCAGTTGCACATCCTGCAGCAGCACCGGGCCGGTGGCGCCGGCGGTCTGCGAATTCTGATTATCGCCGACCGCTGCGCCGTTATCCCGGGTCAGGGGCGCGGCGTGCACGGAGAAGGTCAGCAAGCTGGCGGTAAGCACGCCGAGCGTACGGCGATGGGGAAAAGCCCCCAGTCCAAGAGTGGAATTCATATCAGGTTCCTCTGGTTTTTTTGAGCGCATCCAGGTGCGCCAACCAGAGGCTAGAGGGCTATGCCGGTGAACATAAATAGAATGTTCGTAACTCCATGATTGAAAAGTTTGGCTTCCCAATCAGCGAGTTACGGCGTATTTCGCGCGCGATTAGTGGCACTTTGCAAACTAATCGTCGATTCATGTGTCGATAAAAACGGGCATTGTAAGAAGGTGTTTCGCGCAGGACGCGTTTTGCTGATTTACACTGCGTACACCAACCTCATCTGTAACAAGGAAATAACCTATGGGCGTGCTAAGTGAGTTCAAGGCCTTCGCGGTCAAAGGCAATGTGGTCGACATGGCCGTCGGTATCATCATCGGTGCCGCCTCCGGCAAAATCGTTTCGTCGTTTGTCGGCGACGTGATCATGCCGCCAATCGGCCTGTTGATCGGAGGGGTGGACTTCAGTGATCTGGCAATCACGCTAAAAGCCGCCGAGGGCAACGCCCCTGCTGTGGTAATGGCTTACGGTAAATTCATCCAGAGCATTCTGGACTTCGTGATCGTCGCCTTCGCGATTTTCATGGGTGTGAAAGCCATCAACCGCCTTAAACGCGAAGAAGCCGTAGCCCCTTCCCTGCCACCGGTTCCGACCAAGGAAGAAGAGTTGCTCGGTGAGATCCGCGATCTGCTCAAAGCCCAGAACAACCGGCCTTGACTGCTTGATGAATGAGAACGGCGCCTGATGGCGCCGTTTTTTTTACCAGTAGTTTTCCACTGCCACCTGTCCCGGCCGCCGCGTCAGGCTCAGGCTCATGTGGCGTTTCTTCAGCAGTGCCCGGGTGTCGTCGATCATCTGCGGATTGCCGCACAGCATGACGCGCGAGTGCTCGGGGGTCAGTTCAACGCCGGCTTCACGCTCCAAGTCGCCGTTTTCAATCAGGCTGGTAATACGGCCGTGCAAGGCACCAGGAAACTTTTCTCGGGTAACGGTGGGAATGAACTGCAGTTTATGGGCATGTTCTGCCAGGTAATCACGCCTGGACAGCTCAGCAATCAATGACTGGTAGGCCAGCTCCCGCGCCTCGCGCACGCTGTACACCAGAATGATCCGCTCGAATCGCTCCCATACTTCGAAGTCCTGCAGAATCGACAGAAATGGCGCAACCCCGGTCCCGGTGGATAACAGCCACAGGTCCCGACCGTCGACAAACCGATCCAGCGTCAGGTAACCAAAGGCCTGGCGCTCCACCAGCAGGGTATCGCCGACCTGCAACCGGCTCAGTTCACCGGTGAATTCGCCACCCGGCACCACGATGGAAAAGAACTCGAGAAACTCGTCAAAAGGCGAAGAAACCATCGAGTAGGCACGCCAGACCGTACTGCCATCAGCCTTGGTCACCCCCAGGCGGGCGAACTGCCCTGCGCGGAACCTGAAACCCGCATCTCGCGTGGTACGCAGGGTAAACAGGCTGGGGGTCAAGGGCTGCACGTCGAGCAGGGTCTGAGCCGTAAATTTCTCTGCGCTGACAGTCATGGGGCGCTCCATTGAAAAGTCCCTTACAGTCTCGCGCAAACTCGGAGCATAAACACCACTGACTTTGTAATGTTTTACCAGTGAGGCAGCCCGGAGAAATGAGATGTAACCCAAATCCGATTGATACGACGGTATTCATAATCCCTATTGAACGACAGATTAAATACAACGCGTGTTAGCCGACTAATAACCTTTACAGCAATTAACCTACCCCTCAAGAGCAAAAAAATTCAACGCCGTTTGTAAGACATGTCCTACACTCGACTGCGTGCATGATCCAACTGGATCCAAACAAGCACCCTTGGGCAAGACTCATGGAGAGTGAGTGATGGAAATGTGGAAGGAGTCGCAATTAAAGCAACTGACTTTCGCTAGAGAAATAGAGACTGCTTATCCGATCCTGCTGCGATTCGCTCAAAACATTGGTTTCAATTTTTGTGCTGTCTCATTGACATCAACCAATCGGAACGCTGACTTTAAAACTTTGCGAATCAATAACTATCCGAAGGAGTTGAATCAACTTTATGAAAAACAGAGCTACAGCAAAATCGATCCGGTAATAGCACACTGCAACCATTCGATGCTGCCGATTGTCTGGACCGAAGACGTGTTTTCGCAAACCTTACCGTTGTGGGATGACCAACAGAAATATGGATTGCGCCATGGTTGGTCCCAGTCGTTTCACCATGAAGCCACCGGCCAGTGCAGTACGCTCAGCCTTGTCAGAAAAAATGGCCTGCTGAGCCCGCTGGAGTTGTACGAGCATTTTGGCTATATGTTTTACGCAACCAGCCAGCTGAGCGATCTGTTCGCCAGAACCTTGCCCACAGTACCGAAAAAGCCCCAGCACCCGCACCTTTCACCGCGGGAACTGGAAGTGCTGAAGCTCTCGGCGCTCGGTAAAACAGCCTATGAAATCGCCAGGATCCTCTCCCTGAGCGAACGCACCGTGAATTACCACGTGCAAAACGTGATTATCAAACTGAACGTGTGCAACAAGATGTCAGCCGTCATCGCTGCCTGCCGCTATGGCCTTCTCGACGCCCCGATCGCCTAAAAGCCACAAGTATTTCAACGGAAAAAAACGTACCATTTGCGACCTTCCTGAGTGATGACGTGAACCTTGACGTTGTATTTCACTCGGACGGTTCCGCTGCGCAACACGCTGGGCTGCGGGCCACCCGTTGATTAACCAGAGTTCCCGTACCATGCCCTTGCTCGACACCCCCTTCGCCCAACTCGACCTGATCCGCCAGCCAGAACAGCAAAACGAACCACTGCAAGCGTTCGACGCGGCTGACGAATACCTGCTCAATCATCTGGCCGCGCAACAACCGAAGGCAGACACCCGGGTACTGGTACTCAATGACAGCTTCGGAGCGTTGGCGGCGAGTCTGGCGGGCAAGGTTCAGGTCAGCAGCAGTGGCGACTCGTTTCTCGCATTCCAGGGACTGGAAAAGAACCTGGTGCGCAACGGCCTGGCATTTGATGCCGTGCGCGGGATTGCGGCCAGTGAGCCGTTGGTCGGGCCGTTCGACCGAGTGCTGATCCGCGTCCCCAAGACGCTGGCATTGCTGGAAGAACAACTGATTCGCCTGCAAGGGCAACTGGCACCTGGCGCCGAAGTGGTGGCAGCGGCCATGGTCAAGCATTTGCCGCGCGCTGCCGGCGATCTGCTGGAGCGTTACATGGGGCCGGTACAGGCCTCACTGGCGGTGAAAAAGGCGCGCCTGCTGATCGCCACACCCGAAGCCAAAGCCCCGGCGACCTCGCCCTACCCCTCGCGCTACCACCTCGACGAGCCGGCCATCGAATTGCTCAACCACGCCAACGTGTTCTGCCGTGAGGGCCTGGACATCGGCACCCGTGCCTTTCTCCCCCACCTGCCCAAAAACCTCGGCAGCGCCCGCGTCGCCGACCTCGGCTGCGGTAACGGCGTACTGGCCATCGCCAGCGCCCTGCACAACCCTGAGGCGCATTACACGCTGGTCGACGAATCGTTCATGGCCGTGCAATCGGCCGCGGAAAACTGGCGCGCCGTTTTGGGCGAGCGCGAAGTGATCGTGCGGGCCGGCGATGGTCTGGCCGGACAGGAGCCGCAATCGCTGGATGTAGTGCTATGCAATCCGCCGTTCCATCAACAACAGGTGGTCGGCGATTTCCTCGCCTGGCGCATGTTCCAGCAGGCCCGCGAGGCACTGGTGGTGGGCGGTGCGTTGTACATCGTCGGCAACCGTCACCTGGGTTATCACAGCAAACTGGCGCGGCTGTTCCGTGGCGTCGAGCAAGTGGCGGCCACACCGAAGTTCGTGATTCTCAAAGCCCGCAAGTAAAGCGTCAGGCAAAAAAAACCCTCCGCAATGCGGAGGGTCGTAAAACCGTGCCCAGGGGCAGCGGACGGGATGTATCAGTGCGTGGTCAAACCGGCCGCGTTCATGAACAGGCGCATCAGGCTGGCGGCAATGAACAGCGCGCCGACGCTACCGATCCAGATCAGGGCCAACCAGCCGAGCCGCTGCCACAGCGGCTTTTTTTCGGCTTCTTCAATCTCGTGCAGGGAATGTTTGCCGCTCATTGCATCGTTCCTCCGTTAAAGCGCGCTGTAGGAGCTGTCGAGTGAAACGAGGCTGCGATCCTTTGACCCTGATTTCCAAATCAAAAGATCGCAGCGTGCCGCAGCGCCTGAACAGATTTCACACAGTTCTAGTGGTAACCGTCTTCATGGGTGACCTTGCCGCGGAATACGTAGTAGCTCCAGAAGGTGTAACCCAGGATGAACGGGATGATGAACAGCGTACCGACCAGCATGAAGCCTTGGCTTTGCGGCGGTGCGGCGGCGTCCCAGATCGAGATCGAGGGCGGCACGATGTTCGGCCACAGGCTGATGCCCAGACCGCTGTAGCCGAGGAATATCAGCACCAGAGTCAGCAGGAACGGCATGTAGTTGGCGTTGCGCGCCACCGCGCGGATCAGTCCGTACAGCGTCACCAGCACCAGAATCGGCACCGGCATGAACCAGAACAGGTTCGGCATGCTGAACCAGCGTGTCGCGATCTCGGGGTGAGACAGCGGCGTCCACAGACTGACGATGCCGATCACCGCCAACAGCACGAATGCCAGCGGCCGCGCCAGGTTGTGCATCTGTTCCTGCAACTTGCCTTCGGTCTTCATGATCAGCCAGGTGCAGCCGAGCAAGGCATAGGCCACCACCAGCGCGGCACCGCAGAACAGGGTGAACGGTGTCAGCCAGTCCAGTGAACCGCCGGCGTATTGCCGATTGACCACCGGCAAACCGTCGATGAAGGCACCGAGTGCCACGCCCTGGAAGAACGTCGCCGCCACCGAGCCGCCGATGAACGCCTTGTCCCACAAGTGACGCTTGTCGTCCTTGGCCTTGAAGCGGAACTCGAACGCCACGCCGCGGAAAATCAGGCCGATCAGCATGAAGATCAACGGCAGGTACAGCGCCGACAGCACCACCGAATAGGCCAGCGGGAATGCGCCGAACAACGCCGCGCCGCCCAGTACCAGCCAGGTTTCATTGCCGTCCCATACCGGGGCAACGGTGTTCATCATCACATCACGGTCGGTCTTGCCGGGAATGAACGGGAAGAGAATCCCGATCCCCAGATCGAAGCCATCCATGACCACGTACATCATGATGCCGAAGATGATGATCACGGCCCAGATCAGCGGAAGATCAATACCCATGATTCAAATCTCCTTGGTCAGGCGAACGTCGTCGCCGTGATCGGCATCGGCCGAATCGTCGGCAGCGGACAACGGACGGGCCGGTGTGCGTTTCTTGCCTGGACCGCCGTCTGGCGTTTCTGTGCCCTCGCTGATCTTCGGCCCTTTACGCACCAGGCGCATCATGTAACCAAGGCCCGCACCGAACAGCGCGAAATACACCACGACAAACATGATCAGGGTGATGCTCATCTGCATGAAGCTGTGATTGGACGAAGCGTCCGCCGTGCGCATCAGCCCGTAGACCACCCACGGCTGACGACCGATTTCGGTGGTGAACCAGCCGGCGAGGATCGCGATCAGGCCGGATGGCCCCATCCATAGCGCCAGATACAGGAACGGCCGCGAGGTGTAGAGCGAATCGCGCTTGCGCAGCCACAGGCTCCACAGACCGGTGAAGATCATCAGGAAGCCGAGACCGACCATGACCCGGAACGACCAGAACACAATGGTCGAGTTCGGCCGGTCTTCAGGCGGGAACTCCTTGAGCGCCGGCACCTGCTTGTCCAGCGAGTGGGTCAGGATCAGGCTGCCGAGGTACGGGATCTCCACGGCGAACTTGGTTTTCTCTTCCTTCATGTCCGGCCAGCCGAACAGGATCAGCGGGGTCGCTTCGTTACCTTTGTTTTCCCAGTGACCTTCGATCGCGGCGATTTTCGCCGGCTGGTGCTCAAGGGTGTTCAGCCCGTGGAAGTCACCGATAACCGCCTGGATTGGCGCGACGATCAGCGCCATCCACATCGCCATCGACAGCATGGTGCGGATCGCCGGGTTGTCCTTGCCGCGCAGCAGGTGCCAGGCCGCCGACGAGCCAACGAAGAACGCCGTGGCAACGAACGCAGCGGTCGCCATGTGCATCAGGCGATACGGGAACGACGGGTTGAAGATGATCGCCAGCCAGTCGGTCGGGATCACCTGACCGTTGACGATCTCGAAGCCTTGCGGCGTCTGCATCCAGCTGTTGGAGGCGAGAATCCAGAACGTCGAGATCAGCGTGCCGATCGCCACCATCACCGTGGAGAAGAAGTGCAGTTTGCGTCCGACCTTGTTCCAGCCGAACAGCATTACCCCGAGGAAACCGGCCTCGAGGAAGAACGCCGTGAGCACCTCGTAGGTCAGCAACGGTCCGGTGACGGAACCGGCGAAGTCCGAGAAACGGCTCCAGTTGGTACCGAACTGGTAGGCCATGACCAGACCGGAGACCACACCCATGCCGAAGTTGACGGCAAAGATCTTCGACCAGAAGTGGTAAAGATCCCGATAAGTGTCGTTATGGGTTTTCAACCACAACCCTTCGAGCACCGCCAGGTAGCTCGCCAGACCAATGGTGATGGCCGGGAACAGGATGTGGAACGAGATGGTGAACGCGAACTGAATTCGGGCGAGATCGAGTGCCTCTAAACCGAACATAAGTCTTCCTCTGTCAGGTAATACCGGCATTGGGGCTTGTGGCCCCTGCCTACTGCCCCCACGGATATGGAGTGCGGCGAATTCTGATTCGTTCTTTTTTAACAGCCATCGCAACGCAGGGAGTCTGGCCATCGGGCCACCAGACCATGGCCCGGGAGGGTCTTGATCTGGATCAAGCAACGTTAAAAGAGTAGTCCCATTTCCGACGAAGAACGGCGTGGTGGTTTGCCGCGTGACAAGTTGCCTCATTGCCTGGGCAGCGCTCTGAAGCAGATGTCCCAGAGCCAGGAAACCCTCTGTGGCGAGGGAGCTTGCTCCCGCTCGGCTGCGCAGCAGTCGTAAAAAGGTTTTCCAGCGCTTGCCTGAAAGTATGATTGTGCTGGGTCGGGGCCGCTTCGCGACCCGGCGGGAGCAAGCTCCCTCGCCACAGAGAACGGGGTATCGGGATAATCGATGTCTGGCTAACTAAATTTTTCGTAATAGCAACTTCCTGTTACAGACTGGTGATAACCTCGCGGTTCCCCTCCTGAGCCAGACCTGCCTTCAGATGCCCAGCCAAGAGCCCCTGCTGTTACGTCACCATCGTCCGTTTCTTGCGTTCTGGTTCGCCCGGATCTTTACCGCCAGCGGTTTTCAGATGCTCACCGTGGCGATCGGCTGGAATCTGTATCAGCTGACCGGCAACGTGCTCGACCTGGGGTTGGTCGGTCTGGTCGAGTTCGCGCCTCGGGTGCTGTTCATGCTGCACACCGGGCACGTCGCCGACCGTTATGACCGTCGCCGTGTCGCCGCGATCTGTCAGTCGTTGCAGGCGATGATCGCCCTGGCGCTGGCCATCGGCAGTGCGACCGACCACGTCACCCGGGAAATGATCTTTATCCTCGCCTTCCTGCTCGGCGCGGCGCGCTCCTTCGAAATGCCGACTACCCAGGCGCTGCTGCCGAGCATCGTGCCCAGCGCCCTGTTTCCAAGGGCGGTCGCCGCAGCGCAATCGGCGCAACAGTCAGCCACCATTGTCGCCCCGGCCCTCGGTGGCTTGCTTTACGCGTTCGGCAGTGTCTGGGTCTATGGGCCAACGGTATTGCTCTACGTCATCGCCTGCACCTTGATGCTCAACTTGCCCGCGCGGCAGACGCCGCTGAACAAAGGCAAAGCCACACTGGATTCATTGTTGGCCGGCATCCGCTTCATTCGCAGCCGCCCGGACATCCTGGGGGCGATCTCGCTGGATCTGTTCGCGGTATTGCTCGGTGGCGCCACCGCGTTGCTGCCGGTGTTCGCCAAGGACATCCTGCTCACCGGGCCTTGGGGCCTGGGCCTGCTGCGTTCGGCGCCGGCGGTTGGCGCGCTGGGGATGTCACTGTTTCTGGCGCGATTTGCCGTCGAACGCAACGTTGGCCGGGTGATGTTCACGGCAGTCGGCGTATTCGGCGTGGCAACCATCGCCTTCGGCCTGTCGACCTCGTTCTGGTTCTCGCTGGCGGTGCTGGTGGTGCTCGGCGCGGCGGACATGATCAGCATGGTGATCCGCGCGTCCTTCGTGCAACTGGAAACCCCGGACGAAATGCGCGGCCGGGTCAGCGCGGTGAACGGCCTGTTCATCGGTGCCTCGAACCAGTTGGGCGAATTCGAATCCGGCCTCACCGCGCACTGGTTCGGCACCGTACCGGCTGTGGTCATGGGCGGGATCGGCACGCTGGTGGTCACCGGAACCTGGATCAAACTGTTCCCGACCCTGGCCAACCGCGACCGGATGCATGTGCCGGTGGAAGAGGCGAAGGTCTGAATCACATCTGCGAAATCTGTACGGCTGGAGCGAGCAGGCATTGGCAAGGCACGTGCGTGGCTAGGCGTTCAAACCGATTACGATCTGTGGCAAGCAGAGCATCGGGAGCAACCAGCCATTACGCCTATCGCTGCCCACGCCTGAAGCCATCACACCAACATCTCCCCCGCCACTTTCGCCCGCAACGCCTTGCCGCCGAGTTGCTCGACCAGCGTCAGGGCAAAGGCCAGTGCGGCGCCGGAGCCTTGGGCGGTGATGCAATTGCCGTCGACCACCACCGGTTGATCAACAAAGGTACAGCCTGACAGTTGATGGCTGGCACTCGGCAGGCAGGTCATGCGGCGTTGGCGTAATACGCCTGAGGCTTGCAGGGCGATGGCCGGGGCTTCGGCGATGGCGGCGAACAGGCGTCCGGCGCTGGCCTGGTCCTTGAGCAATTGTTGCAGCGGTTGATGCGCCGCCAGATGTTGTGAACCGACAACACCACCGGGCAGGACGATCAGGTCGAAAGTCTGCGCCAGCACATCAATCAGCATGCCATCCGCCGTCAGGCGCGTGCCGCGCGCGCAGGTCAGCATGCGCCGGCCTTCGATACTGGCCGCCACGACTTCGACGCCGGCGCGGCGCAGCACGTCGATCAGGGTCACGCTTTGCAGATCATCGATGCCCTCGGCGAGGGTAATCAGGGCTCTAAAGGTCATGGGCGCCATCCGCTGAGTGATCTTTAAAGCGTAGTCAGCTTTGCCTGCCCTGTTCAGTGACAGCCGTTACTTGATGTAAAGCTGGGTCGACAGGGTGTTGCGTGGCGCGTTGATCGAGGTGTTGCTGAAGCTGAAGGTGCCTTCCTGCTTGCCCGCCAGATCGAAGATATACAGCGAGCCGACGGTCTTTCTGCCGGGCGTGCATTCGGTCAGATTGCCGTTATCAAAGGCACACACCGGCGCCCGGGTGCCGTTGACTTCAAAACCGTCCAGCGTGGAATGCGGCTGGTTCTGGCCATAGCCGACCTCCAGCACATACACCTTGATACTCGGGCCGCTGTGATTGCATTGGGTTTGCGGCTGGTTATCGGCGATGTCTTCCAGGCCGCAGGCCGGCGACTGAACTTTGATGACCTTCACTTGCGTCAACGGTGGTGCCGAGGCTGCCAGCGCCGCCGTCGACCCGGCCATCAGCCCTGCCATTACCCAGAAAGCCTTCATCCAGCGCTTGCCCATGTGATCGCGTTTCCCCGAAAAATTCAGCGCGCAGTATGGCGCAGTTAGCCCTGTGGCAAAACTTCGACGACGTTCGGCACCAACAACCGCCATATTCCTCACGCTGCTGGTATGATGCGCGGCTTTTTCCGGCCCACCACAAATTCCCAGGCGCTTGCGACGGTCTGTGCTTTGCTGTTGAGGTCGATACATTCACGGCGCCGCGCGCGCCACGGGGAGCAGACATGCTGGAAAGGCTGTTTCAACTCAAGGCACACAACACCAACGTGCGTACCGAGATTCTGGCGGGCGTCACGACCTTCCTGGCCATGGCCTACATTCTGTTCGTCAACCCGAGCATTCTCGGCGAGACCGGCATGGACAAGGGCGCGGTGTTCGTCGCCACCTGTCTGGCAGCCGCCATCGGCTCGACCATCATGGGCCTGATCGCCAACTACCCGATCGCGCTTGCTCCGGGCATGGGCCTGAACGCTTTCTTCACTTATACCGTGGTCCTGCACATGGGCCACACCTGGCAAGTGGCGCTGGGCGCGGTGTTCATCTCGGCGGTGTGCTTCTTCCTGCTGTCGATCTTCCGCATCCGCGAATGGATCATCAACAGCATCCCGCTGCCGCTGCGCTCGGCGATTGCCGCCGGTATCGGCCTGTTCCTGGCGCTGATCGCCTTGCACAACGCGGGCATCGTGGTCAGCAACCCGGCGACCATGGTCGGCCTCGGTGACCTGAAAGCCCCTGCACCGATTCTCGCCACCCTCGGCTTTGCCCTGATCGTCGCCCTCGAAGCACTGAAAGTGCGCGGCGCGGTGCTGATCGGCATTCTGGCGGTGACCATCATTTCCATCGCCATGGGCTTCACCCCGTTCGGCGGCGTGACCTCGATGCCACCTTCGCTGGCCCCGACCTTCATGCAACTGGACATCAAGGGCGCGCTGGACATCGGCCTGGTCAGCGTGATCTTCGCTTTCCTGTTCGTCGACCTGTTCGACAACTCCGGCACCCTGATCGGCGTCGCCAAACGCGCCGGCCTGATGGGCAAGGACGGCCACATGCCGAAAATGGGTCGTGCACTGATCGCCGACAGCACCGCCGCGATGGCCGGCTCGCTGCTGGGGACTTCGACCACCACCAGCTACATTGAATCCGCCGCGGGCGTGAGCGCTGGCGGCCGTACCGGTCTGACGGCGATCGTCGTGGCGATCCTGTTCCTGTTGGCGCTGTTCTTCTCGCCACTGGCGGCCAGCGTTCCGGCGTTCGCCACCGCTCCGGCGCTGCTGTTCGTCGCCGTGCTGATGACGTCGGGCCTGGCGGAAATAGACTGGGAAGACATCACCATTGCCGCACCGGTCGTGGTCACCGCGCTGGCGATGCCGTTCACCTACTCGATCGCCAACGGCATCGCCTTCGGTTTCATCTCCTGGACCGTGATCAAGCTGCTGTCGGGCCGCGCCCGCGAGCTGAACCCGGCGCTGGTGATTCTGTCGATTCTGTTCGTGATCAAGTTGGGTTGGTTCAACGCATGACTTTCGATTCCCAGGCCTACGCCACTCAGCTCGAAGACAAGGTCACGCGTTTGCGTGATCTGCTGGCCCCGTTCGATGCACCAGAGCCGACCGTGTTCGACTCGCCGCTGCAGAACTTCCGCCTGCGTGCGGAGTTTCGCCTATGGCGCGAGGCCGGCGAGCGTCACTACGCGATGTTCTCTCAGGACGACAAACGCACGCCGATCCTCATCGAAGAATTCCCGATTGCCAGCCTGCGCATCAACCAGTTGATGCCGCAGCTCAAGGCAGCATGGCAGGCCAGCTCGGCGCTGAGCCACAAGCTGTTCCAGGTGGAATTCCTCACCACGTTGGCCGGCGATGCGATGATCACCCTGTGCTACCACCGTCCGCTGGACGAGCACTGGCACGCAGCCGCGTCGAAGTTGGCGGCTGATCTCAACGTCAGCGTCATCGGACGCTCCAAGGGCAAACGCGAAGTCATCGGCCACGATTACGTGGTGGAGAAACTCGACGTCGGCGGTCGCACCTTCAGCTACCGCCAGCCGGAAGGCGCATTCACCCAGCCCAACGGCACGGTGAACCAGAAGATGCTCAACTGGGCGTACGAAGCACTGGGCGATCGTCCTGACGATCTGCTGGAGCTGTACTGCGGCAACGGCAACTTCACCCTGCCGCTCGCCACCCGTGTGCGCAAAGTGCTGGCCACCGAGATCAGCAAGACTTCGGTCAACGCGGCACTGAGCAACCTCAGCGAAAACGCTGTGGATAACGTCACGCTGGTGCGCCTGTCCGCCGAAGAGCTGACCGAAGCGCTCAACGAAGTGCGCCCGTTCCGTCGCCTGCAAGGCATCGACCTGAAGAGCTACGAGTTCGGCAGCGTGTTCGTCGACCCGCCGCGCGCCGGCATGGATCCGGACACCTGCGAGCTGACCCGGCGCTTCGACAACATCCTGTACATCTCCTGCAACCCGGAAACCCTCGCGGCCAACATCGCCCAACTGCACGACACGCACCGCATCACCCGCTGTGCAATGTTCGACCAGTTCCCGTGGACACATCACATGGAGTCCGGGGTGTTGCTGACCCGCCGTTGATGGCGAATGCCAGATACAAGAAAGCCGTCGTGATTGACGGCTTTTTTGTGGGTGCCTCAAAAGATCGCAGACTGCGGCGGCTCCTACCTATTCCCCTGTAGGAGCTGCCGCAGGCTGCGATCTTTTGATCTGTGCGATCACCGAACATAAAACTTCGGACGCAACGCTGTTCAATTGACCATGGTAACCATCTGGTACATTTTACCTCCACAGGCCGAAACCCTCGGCCCAAGCCAAAAACAAAAAGTGGAGTTTGCCCCCATGCCCCCTATCGTTCTGGTGCTCAACGGCCCGAACCTGAACCTGCTTGGCACTCGTGAACCGGCAACCTACGGTCACGAGACCCTGGCTGATATTTCTGCGCTGTGCGGGCGTGCCGCCGAAGAATTCGGTCTGGCCGTGGAGTTTCGCCAGACCAATCACGAAGGCGAGCTGCTCGACTGGATTCACGCGGCACGCGGGCGTTGCGCCGGGATCGTGATCAACCCGGCGGCCTGGACGCACACCTCGGTGGCAATCCGCGACGCGCTGGTGGCCAGTGAGTTGCCGGTGATCGAAGTGCACCTGTCCAACGTGCATGCGCGTGAGCCGTTCCGCCACCACTCGTTCGTCTCGGCCATCGCCACGGCAGTGATGTGTGGCTTCGGCAGTCATGGCTATCGTCTGGCCCTGGAACATTTCAGTCAGCAACTGAAGGGGCGCGCAGCATGACCCGTAAACCAGTAATACTGGCTGGCCTGATCGGCGCCGGCATTCAGGCCTCGCGCACGCCAGCACTGCATGAACACGAAGGCGATGCCCAAGGCCTGCGTTACCTGTATCGGCTGATCGACCTCGATCAGTTGCATCTGGACAGCAACGCCCTGCCCGACTTGCTGCAGGCGGCCGAGCGGATGAACTACACCGGCCTGAACATCACCTTCCCGTGCAAGCAGGCGATCATCCCGCTGCTCGACGAACTGTCGCCGGAAGCCCGGGGCATCGGTGCGGTCAACACTGTGGTGCTCAAGGACGGCAAGCGCGTCGGCCACAACACCGATTGCCTGGGTTTTGCCGAAGGTTTTCGCCGTGGCCTGAAGGACGCTGCGCGTGAGCACGTGGTCCAGATGGGTGCCGGTGGCGCAGGGGCGGCGGTGGCCCACGCGCTGCTGAGTGAAGGCGTACAGCAGCTGAGCATTTTCGACGTCGACCGCGAGCGCGCCGAGAGTCTGGCGAACAACCTCAACCAGCATTTCGGCTCAGGCCGCGCGCTGGCCGGGCGTGATCTGCCGGGCACGTTGAATCAGGCCGATGGTCTGGTGAATACCACGCCGATGGGCATGGCCAAACTGCCGGGCATGCCAGTACCGGTGGAGCTGCTGCGAAAGGAATTGTGGGTGGCGGAGATTGTTTACTTCCCGCTGGAAACCGAGCTGCTGCGCAACGCCCGCGCGCTGGGTTGCCGCACGCTGGACGGTGGCAACATGGCGGTTTTCCAAGCGGTGAAGGCGTTTGAGCTGTTCAGCGGCGTGGTGCCGAATGCTCAGCGCATGCTTGCGCATTTTCAAAGCATGAATGGCTGAATTAGCGCCCTTGTGGGAGCGAGCCTGCTCGCGAAAGCGGTGTGTCAGCTAACAGATGCATTGACTGACAGTATGCTTTCGCGAGCAGGCTCGCTCCCACAGGAACAGTGTCACGGCTGCAAGTAGCGCAACACCGACTCGCAGATCATCTCGCGATGGCGCTGCTTGATGCTTTCGTCCGGCAGGTCGATTTGAAAAATCTCACCGAACGTATGGCGGTTCGAGACGCGATAGAAGCAGAACGAGCTGATCAACAGGTGCACATCCAGCGCGTCGAGCCCGGCGCGGAATATCCCTTCTTCAGCGCCACGGCGCAAAATCTCGCCCAGTGAATCGAGAATCGTATTGTTCATCGCCTTGATCGCATCGGAACGCTTCACGAACTCGGCGTTGTGGATATTTTCGATGCAGACGATGCGCACGAAATCGACGTTGCGGTCGTGGTGATCAAAGGTGAATTCCACCAGTCGGCGGATCGCCACCATCGGCGGCAACTCTGCCAGGTGCAGGCGGTTTTCGGTGCTGCGGATGTCGCCGTAAAGCTTCTCCAGCACCTCGACGTACAGCTGCTCCTTACTGCCGAAGTAGTAATAGATCATGCGTTTGGAGGTGTGGATACGCTCGGCGATCGCGTCAACGCGCGCACCCGACAACCCTTGCTGGACAAACTCGACGATCGCCTCCTGCAGGATGTTCTCGCGGGTTTTTTCCGGGTTGTTCTTGCGACTCTTGCGCGGCTCGATGCCGGATACGACGGGAGCAGCGGGGAGTTCTGATGTCATTGTCATTGCGGGCTCACGGCCATCACTGCACAGGTTGGCGATTATGGGCCGCGCTGCACAGTGAAGGAAGCCACGCGGCTCGTGTTTAATCCCGGGTTTACGAAATTCCTACAACTTCGCCTGGCGCGCCGCACCGCTGCGAGATTTGGCCATCGCCGCCAGACGTACCGCGACGTTTGCCGCACCATAACCGGCATAGCCGTTTTTACGCTGGATGATCTCGAAGAAGAAGCGTCCCTCGAACGGCTCGGTGTACACGTGGAACAGCTCGCCGCCCTGCGCGTCGCGGTCATAGAGCACGTTGTAGTACGCCAGTTCGCTGAGGAATTCGTCGTCGAAATCGAAGCGCGCAGCGAGGTCGTCGTAATAGTTGAGCGGGATATCCAGCAACGGCACGCCAGCCTCTTTGGCGCGACTGACTTCGGCGAAGATGTCATCACAATCGAAGGCGATGTGATGCACACCGGAACCGCGATAACTCGACAGTGCGTGAGAGATCGCAGTGTTGCGGTTCTCCGAGATATTCAGCGGCAAGCGGATCGAACTGTCGCGACTTCTCAGCGCCCGGCTCTTCACCAGCCCATACGGATCGGGCAGCACCACTTCATCGTCGGCCTCGAAATCCAGCAGGCTCTTGTAGAACAGCACCCAGCTGTCGAGACTGTCGGCCGGTAACGCCATGGCCATGTGATCGATGCGCTTGAGGCCGCCACGGGCCTGAGCATTCGGCAGCAGATTGAAGTCGGTGCCATAGACGTCCGCCGCTTCGTCCACCAGATAAATCAGGCTGCCGTCCGGCGCACGCACCGCGGCCAGTTCCAGTTCGTTGGGGCCGACCAGACCTCGATAGGGCTGGCCCTTGTAGGCGACGGCTCGGGCCAGGGCGCTGGCGCTGTCCTTGACCCGCACGGCCGTGGCGCACAGCGACGGACCGTGGGCCTCGAAAAAGCTGTGTCCAAACGAATACGGTTCGGCATTGAGGATCAGATTGATATCGCCCTGACGCAACAGGCTCACGCTCTTGGAGCGATGCTGTCCGGCCTTGACGAAGCCCAGACGTTCCAGCCAGTTACCCAATTTGGCGCCGAGGCTTTCGTCGACGGCGAACTCAAGAAACTCGATGCCGTTGTACTCGCTGGCCGGCGGCGTTTCGAAGAGAATCTCGCGGTTGGCCACCGGCGTTGTTTGCTGTTCCAGGCGCTGACGGGTTTTCTCTTCCAGATACAGCAGCGAACGCAGACCATCAGCGGCATTCGCCCGTGGCGGCGCGGCGCGGAAGCCATCGTTGAAGATCTCCAGCGACAACGGCCCGGTGTAACCACTCTGGATGATTGGCGCCAGGAACCCCGGCAGATCGAATTCGCCCTGCCCCGGGAAGCAGCGGAAATGCCGGCTCCACTCCAGGACGTCCATGGCGAGGATCGGCGCGTCGGCCATTTGCACAAAGAAGATCTTGTCGCCGGGAATGTCGGCGATCGCGGCAGGATCACCTTTCAACGACAAGGTGTGAAAGCTGTCGAGCAGCACGCCGAGCGCCGGGTGATCGGCCTGGCGGACGATGTCCCAGACCTGTTGATAAGTATTGACGTGCCGGCCCCAGGCCAGCGCTTCATAGCCGATACGCAACCCGCGAGCGCCGGCACGTTCGGCCAGCAGCCGCAGGTCATCGACCAGAATCTGCCGGTCGCCGACGCTGTCCGCCGAAGCGTTGCTGCAGACCAGCACCAGATCGGTGCCCAGCTCCTGCATCAGGTCGAATTTGCGCTCGGCCCGCTCCAGATTGCGCGCCAGCCGATCTCGGCGGCAGCCTTCAAAATCGCGGAACGGCTGGAACAGGGTGATGGCGATCCCCAGGTCAGCGCACATCTGCCGGATTTCCCGCGGACTGCCGTCGTAATACAGAAGATCGTTCTCGAAGATCTCGACGCCGTCGAACCCGGCGGCGGCAATGGCTTCGAGCTTTTCCGGCAGGGTGCCGCTCAGGGAAACGGTGGCAATGGAACGCTGCATGTTTCTACTCCCGGACTTCGCCGCGCTTATCTTTAAGGTAGGAGCTGCCGAAGGCTGCGATCTTTTGATCCTGATCCTGAAAAGCAAATTCAAAAGATCGCTGCCTTCGGCAGCTCCTACACAGGATGTTTTTATCGTTGGGAAATTATTGGCTGCATGACTGCGCACAGCAATTTAAAGTGTACCATCCGGTTAGTTTTGCGTGCGATTATCGAACACTATGGCGTTTCGGCGAATTGACGATTTTTCGTCCACTGCCCACCATCGACGTCACATTGAGTCCGGAAATGAACCTTCGGTCGCAGTGCGTGCAAACAACACCACATAACAAATTCAAAAACGGGTGGAACAATGATTCCTTCACAGACTTCCCGCATGGCCCCGGCCATGAGCACTGCCACGGGTGGCATCGGCGACAAGATCCGCGGCGCCATGGCCGTCGGCAAGACCCGTTGGGGCATGCTGGCGCTGGTGTTTTTCGCCACGACCCTGAACTACATCGACCGCGCCGCCCTCGGCGTCATGCAGCCCATCCTCGCCAAGGAAATGAGCTGGACGGCGATGGATTACGCCAACATCAACTTCTGGTTTCAGGTCGGTTATGCGATCGGCTTCGTCCTGCAGGGACGATTGATCGACCGGGTCGGCGTGAAGCGCGTGTTCTTCTGCGCGGTACTGCTCTGGAGCCTGGCCACCGGCGCTCACGGTCTGGCGACTTCGGCCGTCGGCTTCATGGTCTGCCGGTTCATCCTCGGCCTGACCGAAGCGGCCAACTACCCGGCCTGCGTGAAAACCACGCGCCTTTGGTTCCCCGCCGGTGAACGCGCAGTGGCCACCGGCATCTTCAACGCCGGGACCAACGTCGGCGCCATGTTCACGCCGATGCTGCTGCCGCTGATTCTCCACGTGTGGGGCTGGCAGGCGGCGTTCCTGTGCATGTCGGCACTGGGCGGGATCTGGTTGCTGTTCTGGGGCCTGAAGTACTTCAACCCGGAAGACCATCCAAGCGTTAAACAGTCCGAGCTTGAGTACATCCAGCAGGAAGTCGAACCGGAACAGACCCGCGTACCGTTTTCACGCATCCTGCGCATGCGCGGCACCTGGGCCTTCGCCCTCGCCTATTCGCTGACCGCGCCGGTGTTCTGGTTCTACCTGTACTGGCTGCCGCCGTTTCTCAATCAGCAATACAACCTGGGCATCAACGTCACCCAGATGGGTATTCCGCTGATCATCATTTACGTGACGGCCGACTTCGGCAGTGTCGGCGGCGGCATTCTGTCTTCGTTCCTAATCGGTCGCGGCATGAACTCGATCAAGGCGCGGCTGCTGTCGATGTTCCTGTTCGCCTGCTGCATCATCGGCGTGATCATGGCCGCCGGTTCGAGCAACCTGTGGGTCGCTGTCGCGGCAATCTCCCTGGCCATCGGTGCGCATCAGGCGTGGACCGCGAACATCTGGAGCCTGGTGATGGACTACACGCCCAAGCACATGATGAGCACGGTGTTCGGTTTCGGCGGTATGTGCGCAGCGATCGGCGGGATGTTCATGACGCAGATCGTCGGCCACATCCTGACCGTCACCAATAACAACTACACGGTGCTGTTCACGCTGATCCCGGCGATGTACTTCCTGGCGCTGACCTGGATGTACTTCATGGCCCCGCGCAAGATTCCAGACGTCACCGAGTAACCTAGCTACTCCCCTCCCCCTGTAGGAGCTGCGGCACGCTGCGATCTTTTGATCCTGCTTTAAAAGATCAAAAGATCGCAGCGTGCCGCAGCTCCTACAGGGTTTTGTGTTCGGCAAAAAACGTAAGATTCTCTTCAGCGGCGGCTCTGCTGCCACGCCGCCGCCAGACCGCTGCAACAGATCACCGCAATCCCGATCACCGTCAACAGACTCGGCGTGTGATTGAACACCACCCACCCCAACAGCCCGGCGAACACGATCTGGCAGTAGCCAAACGGCGCCAGCAATGCCGGCGCGGCATGGCGGAACGCCTGGGTCAGAAACAAGTGCGCCGTCATCCCGCAACTGCCCAGCGCCAGCATCAACACGGCGTGTGACCAGGTCGGTACTTGCCAGAAGAACGGCACCAGCGCACTCATCACCAACGTGTTGCACAGACCGGCGAAAAAGTTGCTGGTGGTTGGACTGTCGACCTCACTGAGCTTGCGCGTCAGCAGTTGATAGAAGCAGAAAAACAATGCCGAGCAGAACGGCAGCAACACCGCCGGAGTGAACAATTCACCTCCCGGATGGACGATGATCAGCACCCCGATAAAACCGCAGATCACCGCGATCCACTGCCCGCGCGTCACCCGCTCCTTGAGCAACGGCACCGACAACGCCGTCACCAGCACCGGCGCGAGAAAGTTGACCGCGGTGGCCTCGGCCAGCGGGATGTACAGCAGCGCCGTGGTGAAAAACAGACTGGTGCCGAGCAGACACAGCGCCCGCGCCAACTGCCAAAGCGGTCGTTTGGTGCGTAGTACGCGCAACCCCGACTGCGGCAGGAAAATCCCCGCCATCAGCAAGGTGTGCACCAGATACCGCGCCCACACCACCATGATGATCGGGTAGAAACCCGAGAGGTATTTCGACAGCGCGTCATGGCTGGAGAACAGGAAAGTCGCCACGACAATCAGCAAAATCCCCTTGAAGGGTTGGTTGACACCGGAGAGCGGAGTGCTGACGGTCATGGGCTATCTCTGAGTGGTGAATCAACGGCGGCTATAGACAATTTAGAACTGCGTTCCAGATTCCTACAACCCTGAAGCGGAAAAGTGGGCGAACACCGCCCGATTTCCCTGAATGTTCCACACGCAATCGACGTGAATCGCTGTTCAGACAAACAACTCCGAAGCCAGACTCGCCGCCGAAAGCTCTGCGGTGAAATTCAGCAATAACGGCGCCAACTCATGCAGCCTCGCCCCTGGCATCCGTGCAGTCGGCCCGGCAATGCTCAACACGCCGATCACTCGGCCGTCAGCCGGATGCCGTACCACCGCAGCAATCGCCGACGTGCCCACCGCCGAACTCTCTTCGACGCAGGCATACCCCTGCTCGCGCGCAAGCCGCAAGCGCTCGAGCAGTTCGCCATTGGAGCGTGGTGCATTCGGCCCGATATCCGCCGGCACCTCGGCGCCCTGGCGCTCGACCCGCCATAACGCTTCGGCGTCTGTCATGCTGGCAAGCCAGGCGTGACCCGATGCGGTGTAAAACAGCGGCGCATCGCGGCCCATGTCAGGGTCGTAGCGCAGACCGCTGCGCGCGCCTTGAGCCTTGGCGATCCAGGTCTGGCGCTCACCGTCGATAACCCCCAGCCGCACCAGTTCGCCGGTTTCCCGGGCCAGCCGATCAAGCACCGGTTGCACGATGTCGGCGCCACTGCTCGACAGGTAACGAAAGCTCATCGCGATCAGCTTGGTCGACAAGTGATAGCGCAAGGTCTCCGGGTTCTGCCGCACATAGCCCAGCCGAATCAGCTCGGCAAGCAGGCGGTGAGCGGCACTTTTCGGGATCTCGATCTGCTCGGCCAGTGCCTGCAACGGCACCCCGCGCGGATCACTGGTGAGGCTTTCCAGCACACTGAAAACCCGTTCGATTTGACTGCCGGCCATGTTGAAGTCCCAGAGAAAAGTGGCGGATTCTAAAATACAGGAAAAGTGCGCGAATTCTGGAACTGAAATCCGATAACCGCCCACTTTCTTGGCCCCAGCAAAGTGCGAAACGAGAAATCCGCCAACGGATTGAATTAGTCGCCCACGCGCTCGTCAATAACAGGCCCGCCCTCTCGACCCGAGGCCGGGCCTGCTTGCGTGTGTGCCAATAGACGGACGACCGGACTGGCGCCACACTCCTACACCAGCAACACTCATCACCACGTACAGATAGAGGATTCCCACATGCTATGGAAAAAAGGCCGACGCAGTGACAACGTCGTCGATGCCCGTGGCGATGATACCGGCGGTGGCGGCGGCATGCGTTTCGGTGGCGGCAAAGGCTTGAGCCTGGGGGCGATCCTGCTGATCGTCGGCATCGGCTGGATCACCGGGCAGGATCCGTTGCAGATCCTCGGCCAGCTCACCGGGCAAATGACCGAGCAATCGGCACCGGCCTCGACACAAACCCGTCAGGCGCCACCGGCCAACGATCAGCAGGCCGAATTCGTGCGTTCGATCCTCGGCGATACCGAAGACACCTGGGGCGCGATTTTCCAGCAGGCCGGCCGCCAATATAAGGACCCGACCCTGGTGCTGTTCAGCAACCGGGTGAATTCCGCCTGCGGTCTGGCGACTTCGGCCACCGGCCCGTTCTATTGCCCGGCGGATCAGAAAGTCTATCTGGACATGGCCTTCTTTCAGGAAATGGCCCAGCGCTTCAAAGCTGCCGGCGACTTCGCCCAGGCCTACGTGATTGCGCACGAAGTCGGCCACCATGTGCAGACGCTGCTCGGTGTCTCGGCGAAAATTCAGGCGGCCCGTCAGCAAGGTCGGCAGATGGAAGGCGACGGCGGTTTGCTGGTGCGTCAGGAATTGCAGGCCGACTGCCTGGCCGGCGTCTGGGCCTACAACGCGCAGAAGCGTTTGAACTGGCTGGAGCCGGGCGATATCGAAGAAGCCTTGAACGCGGCCAACGCCATCGGTGATGATCGCCTGCAACAACAGGGTCAGGGCCGTGTGGTGCCGGACTCGTTTACCCATGGCACGTCGGCGCAGAGGGTGCGCTGGTTCAAAACCGGTTTCGCCCAGGGCCAGGTCGGCCAGTGCGATACCTTCGCGGCGAAAAACCTGTAAATGCGTAAATGGCTTCTGGCTTTACTGATCATCGGCGGCAACGCGCACGCGGCGGGCGTCGATGCCATCAGCCCCGGGCGCCTGCAATTCGAGGCCGGCGAAATGGCCGTCGGCATCAGCCCGGCACCGGAGAAAATCGAACGGGTGCTGATCGTCATTCACGGGCGTCTGCGCAACGCCGAGACGTACCGCAAGAGTGCCGAGCACGCCACCGAACTGGCCGGGCAAACGGCGCACACGCTGGTGATCGCTCCGCAGTTTCTCAACGAAAGCGACGTCGCGCTGTACTCCCTGCCCAACACTTTGCTGCGCTGGAAAGGCAACGAGTGGATGGGCGGCGGGTTATCCACAGGGCCGAAGCCGCTGAGTTCCTACGCCGCACTCGACGCCATCGTCGCCCGGGTCAGCGATCGCAAGCAGTTTCCGGATGTGCAGCAGATCGTGATTTTCGGCCATTCCGGTGGCGGACAAGTGGTGCAGCGCTACGCCCTGCTGGCCAAGGAACAACCGGCACTGAAGGCCAACGGCATTCGCCTGCGCTATGTGGTGGCCAATCCGTCGTCGTACGCTTATTTCAATGAGCAGCGGCCGGTGGCGTTCGATCACGCGCAGTGCCCGGGCTTCAATCGCTGGAAGTACGGTCTGGCAGACATGCCGGTGTACGCCGGTGGGCAAACGCCGCTGCAGCTTGAAAGCAGCTACATCAAACGCGAAGTGATTTATCTGCTGGGGCAGCAGGATATAGACCCGCAACATCCGGCGCTGGACAAGAGTTGCGCCGCCGAGGCACAGGGCGCGTTTCGGCTGGAACGCGGCAAACTGTTTTTCGGCTACCTGCTGCGCCGCCATCCGGAAGGGGTAAATCAGCGGCTGGTTGAAGTGCCCGGGGTCGGGCATGACGGCGATGGGATGTTGACGTCACCGGAGGGGCAGAAAGCGCTGTTTGATTAGAGAAGCAAAGATAGCAGCCTGCGGCAGCTCCTACACAGGACAAATGTAGGAGCTGGCGCAGGCTGCGATCTTTTGCTCTTAATCCACTAACATCCGCCGCAACTCGACACAATCCTGCGCATGCCAGTCCGTCAGCTCCGGCCACGGATTGTCCGGCACATTCACCAGCACTGTCCGCGTCCCGGCCGCCCGACCGCAATCCAGATCAAAGCGGTAATCCCCGACCATCACCATTTCGCGGGCCGGCACGTTCCAGGCTTCGGCCAGTTTCAGCAACCCGCCGGGATGCGGCTTCGGTGGTGCCTCATCGCGGCCCAGCACATCTTCCACGGCGAAGCAGTCGGCCAGGCCTATCGCTTCGAGTGTCACATGCGCCAACTCCCGTGCGTTGCGCGTCAGGATGCCAAGCCGATAACCACGCCCGTGCAGGTCGCGCACCAGCTCCACCGCACCGGCAGCCGGTTTCGAACCCAGCGCCAGATCGCGCTCATGCTCCAGCAACCAAGCATGCTTCGCTGCGGCTTCAGCAGCAGGCAGCGCTGCAAGGTGGGTGAGAATGTCGTCCTCGGGCGGAATCTCCAGCGCCACGCGAATCGCCGCAAAGTCATGTACCGCGACGGTCAGGGTGCCGTCCATGTCGAACACCCAGTGCTTCACATCGCTCAGGCTCATGCCCAATCCTTGCGGTGACGAATCAGGCCTTCCTGGGTCACCGACGCCACCAGTTGCCCGGCGCGGTTGTACACGCTGCCACGAGAGAATCCACGGGAGTTGCCGGCCCACGGGCTGTCCATCGCATAAAGCAACCAGTCATCGGCGCGCAGATCGTTGTGGAACCACAATGCATGATCGAGACTGGCGACCTGCATGTCTTTCTGCCAGACCGACTTGCCGTGCGGCAGCATCGAAGTGGTCAGCAGGCCGAAGTCCGAGGCGTAGGCCAGCAGGTATTTGTGCAGCGCCGGAATGTCGGCCAGCGCGCCGTCGGCACGGAACCACACATACTTCACCGGATCGGCCGGTTGCGGGTTGTACGGGTCTTTTTCGGTGACCGGGCGCACCTCGATCGGTTTCGGGCACAGCAGTTTTTCGCGCATGTGCTCGGGGATCAAGTGCGCGCGTTGCTGGGTCAGTTCCAGCTCCGACGGCAGGTTTTCCGGGCCGACCACCACTGGCATCTGGCTCTGGTGCTCGAAGCCTGCCTCGTCGTACTGGAATGACGCGCTGCAGGTAAAAATCGGGTGGCCCTTCTGGATTGCCGTGACCCGCCGGGTGCTGAAGCTGCCGCCATCACGCACGCGATCCACCGAGTACACCACCGGCAACTTGGCGTCGCCCGGGCGCAAAAAATAGCCGTGCATCGAATGCACATGACGCGCCTCTTCAACCGTCTGACTGGCCGCCGACAGCGACTGACCGAGCACCTGGCCACCGAACAACTGACGGAAACCCAAGTCCTGGCTGCGGCCACGGAACAGGTTTTCCTCGATCGGCTCCAGGGTCAGCAGGTCGACCAGATCTTCCAACACTTGGCTCATTCAGACTCTCCTCACACAACGCTATGCCGCGCAGTCTTGGCTGCGGCGGCCCATTCAGGTTCTGGCGCGAGCCACTGTCGCGCCATTGTAAACGTCCGTGTCGGCTTAGCCATGCAGGGTTTGCAGCCATTGCTCCCTGGTAATTCGGTACAACAGATGCCGACGCAACGGGTGATCGACGGCAAGTTTGGGGTGATCGAAATCATCGGCCGGATCGTGCTGCATGCCTATCGCCTGCATGACTTTCTCCGACGGTAGATTGCTCTGGGCGGTAAAGGACACGATCTCCTTCAGCGACAACCGGTCAAAGCCGCAACGCAGAGCGGTCCACGCCGCTTCACTGGCATAGCCCAGGCCCCAGTGCTCCTTGGCCAGGCGCCAGCCGATTTCCACCGCCGGGGTGAACGGGGCATCGAAACCGACCACACCCAGACCGGTAAAACCGATGAACGCACCGCTGTCCTTGCGCTCCAGAGCCCATAGACCGAAACCGTGCTCGGCAAAATGCCCGCGCACCCGGCCGATCATCGACGCACTTTCCAGACGGCTCAAGGGCTGTGGAAAGTAACGCATGACCTGCGGATCGGCACACATCGCCGCAAATGCCGGCAAATCCTCGTCCTGCCATTGGCGCATCAGCAATCGCGCACTTTCCAGTTGCAGTATCGGCTCCATCGTGCCCCTCCGTTTCCATGCCGCAAGTCTACATCGCTGGTAGGATCGTTCACTCTTTCCATCGTTCCTACATGAAGTTGCCATGCCCCTGCCGCTGATCTACCACGAAGACTACAGCCCCGAGTTTCCGCCGGATCACCGCTTTCCGATGGACAAGTTCCGCTTGCTGCGCGATCACCTGGTCGACAGCGGCCTGACCCGCGACGCCGACCTGCTGCGCCCGGAAATCTGCCCCAACGACATCCTCGCCCTGGCCCATGACCGTCGCTATATCGAACGCTACATGAGCGGCGAGTTGTCCCGTGAAGACCAGCGGCGCCTCGGACTGCCGTGGAATGAAGCCTTGGCACGGCGCACCGTGCGGGCCGTCGGCGGCTCGATTCTGGCGGCGGAAAAAGCCCTCGAGCATGGTCTGGCCTGTCACCTCGCCGGCGGCACCCATCACGCCCACTACGACTACCCGGCCGGGTTCTGCATCTTCAACGACCTGGCGATCATCAGCCATTACCTGCTGCAAAGCGGTCGGGTGAACCGGGTGCTGATCTTCGATTGCGATGTGCATCAGGGCGACGGCACCGCGCGAATCCTCCACGACACCCCGGAGGCGATCACCGTTTCCCTGCACTGCGAAAAGAATTTTCCTGCGCGCAAGGCCGAAAGCGACTGGGACATTCCGTTGCCCAAAGGCATGGGCGATGCCGACTATCTGCAGGTGGTGGATGAGACCCTTAACTACCTGCTGCCGCTCTATCAACCGGACCTGGTGCTGTACGACGCCGGGGTCGATGTGCACAAGGACGACGCCCTCGGTTATCTGCAGCTGACCGACGCCGGCGTCGCCGCCCGCGATGAAAGCGTGATGCGCCATTGCCTGGGCCGCGACATCCCCGTAGTCGGCGTGATCGGTGGCGGCTACAGCAAGGATCGCCACGCCCTCGCCCGCCGCCACGGCATCCTGCATCACAGTGCGCAACGGGTCTGGACGTCACACGGTTGTCACTAAGCTGTGCTGCGTTACCCACAATGGCTGTGGAACGGCCTGTGGATAACCTGAGCGAAAGGCACTACAGGCCACAGCGAGCACGGCGTACAGCGCGCTGATCATTTTTCAACCAGATCCTGGAATTCACTTTCGATCCCCCTGTAGGAGCTGCCGCAGGCTGCGATCTTTTGATCTTGAACCTGAGAAAACAAGATCAAAAGATCGCAGCCTGCGGCAGCGCCTACACGGATCCCGGCTGTTAGAATGCGCGCCTTATCCCGCCATACCGCAGCGCACGCCATGACCCAGACTTCCGCCCTCCTCCCCGCTCACGTCGCCATCATCGGCGGTGGCCCCGCCGGCCTGATGGCCGCCGAAGTGCTGAGCCAGGCCGGCGTGCGTGTCGATCTGTACGATGGCATGCCCTCGGTGGGGCGCAAGTTCCTGCTGGCCGGGGTCGGCGGCATGAACATCACCCACTCCGAGCCTTACCCGGCGTTCCTCGCGCGCTACGCCGAACGCGCACCGCAGATCGCGCCATTGCTGCGCGGCTTCGATGCCGACGCGTTGTGCCGCTGGATTCATGATCTGGGCATCGAGACCTTCATCGGCAGCTCCGGCCGGGTATTCCCCACCGACATGAAAGCCGCTCCCCTGCTGCGCGCCTGGCTCAAGCGCCTGCGCGACAGCGGCGTGGTTATCCACACCCGTCATCGCTGGCTCGGCTGGGATGAACACGGTGCACTGCGCATCACCAGCCCCGACGGCGAAATCACCGTCAAACCCGACGCCACCCTGCTCGCCCTCGGCGGCGGCAGCTGGTCGCGGCTGGGTTCGGATGGCGCGTGGATGCTGCCACTGGAGCAAAAAGGCGTAGGACTGGCGCCGTTGCAGCCGAGCAATTGCGGCTTCGAAGTGCAGGCCTGGAGCGAGTTCCTTGTCAGCAAATTCGCCGGCGCACCGCTGAAAAATATCGCCATCGGTTTGAACGACGATATCCCACGCTTGGGCGAATGCGTGATCACCGCGACCGGGGTTGAAGGCAGCCTGATCTACGCGCTGTCGGCACCGATTCGCGAAGCGATCAACGCGCAGGGTTCAGCCACGGTGCACATCGATCTGTTGCCCGGCCGACCTGTGGATAAATTGCAGACGGCGTTGAGCAAGCCGCGCGGCTCGCGTTCGATGGCCAAGCACCTGCACAGTCAGGTCGGGATTGATGGGGTCAAAGCGGCGTTGTTGCGTGAACTGACTGACGCAGCAACCTTCGCTGATCCGGCGCTGTTGGCGCGGGCGATCAAAGCGTTGCCGCTGCCCCTGGTGAACACCCGCCCGCTGGACGAAGCGATCAGCAGTGCCGGCGGCGTGACTTTCGAAGCGCTGGATGAGCGCTTGATGCTCAAGGCGTTGCCGGGAGTGTTCTGTGCGGGGGAAATGCTGGATTGGGAAGCGCCGACGGGCGGCTATCTGCTGACCGGGTGTTTTGCCAGCGGGCGGGCGGCGGGATTGGGAATGTTGGAGTGGTTGCAGAGTAAGGGCTGAAGACCGAGGTGCGTCCTTCGCGAGCAGGCTCGCTCCCACACTGATCTCCAGTAACAAGGAGATCCCTTGTGGGAGCGAGCCTGCTCGCGAAGGCGTCCTTACAGACGCCCCATCAGATCAAGGCTTACGCTTACGCGGCCCAGTATTGAACACCGGCACTTTACGCACAGGCTTGATCGACGGCTCCGGTGCCTGGGTGTCGCCACTGTCGACCCACTTACCCAGATTGCGCTTGCCGCCACCGCCGCCGGACGTCTTCGGCTTTTTCGGTTTCTTCGGCTTCTTGATCACCTGACCGCTGGCGTCGGTATCCGGCACGCGGTGCTCGGGTTCGAAGTCAGGCTCGTTCTGACGCTTCAAGGTCTGACGCGTGAGCATCTCGATTGCCGAGAGCATGTTCACCTCATCGGCGCACACCAGCGAGATCGCCTCGCCCGTCGCACCGGCACGGCCGGTACGGCCGATGCGGTGGATGTAATCCTCGGCCACGATCGGCAGGTCGAAGTTGACCACCAGCGGCAAATCTTCGATATCCAGACCACGGGCGGCGACGTCGGTCGCCACCAGAATCTGCACTTCGCTGAGTTTGAAACGATCCAGCGCACGCTGACGGGTCGCCTGCGGCTTGTCGCCGTGGATACCGTCAGCGTTCACACCGAGCCCCTGGAGTTTTTCCACCAGCGCATCCACGCCGTTGCGGGTCTTGGCGAACACCAGCACCTGCTTCCACTTGTTCTTGCGCATCAGGTGCACGAACAGTTCCGGCTTGCGCTTTTTGTCCACCGTCACCACCCACTGCTTGACGGTGTTGGCTGCGACGTTGCGCGGGCTGACTTCGATGCTCAGCGGATCGTTGAGCATCTGCCCGGCGAGCAGGCGGATGTCATCGGAGAAGGTCGCGGAGAACAGCAACGTCTGGCGTTTCTTCGGCAGCATGCGGTAAATGTTCGCCAGTTCTTCGGAGAAGCCCAGGTCGAGCATGCGGTCGGCTTCATCCAGCACCAGGGTTTGCAACTGATCGAGTTTCAACGCGTTCTGGCGGAACAGATCAATAAGGCGCCCAGGCGTGGCGACAAGCACATCAACGCCGCCGCGCAGCTTCATCATCTGCGGGTTGATGCTGACGCCGCCGTACACCGCATAAGTGCGCAATGGCAGGTTTTCAGCGTATTGGCGCACCGACTCATGAACCTGCTCCGCCAGCTCGCGGGTCGGTACCAGAATCAGTGCGCGCGCCGAATTAGCGGCCACTTTCGGCCCTTCCATGGCCAGCAACTGCAGCAATGGCAGGGCGAAACCGGCGGTCTTGCCGGTGCCGGTCTGGGCGGCAGCCATCAGGTCGCGACCGGCCAGAACGGCCGGAATGGCTTGCGCCTGGACCGGCGTTGGAGTCTGGTAGCCGAGCGTCTCGAGGGAGCGCAGCAAGGGTTCGATCAGGCCAAGGGTGGCGAAAGTCATGGGAATACCGTAGGAAAAATCAGCGCGGTTGCGCAAAACAAGGATGCAATGGCGCGCAGTTTACCCTAATTCACACGCTGTTCTGCTGGAACGGCGGTCTTCGGCGGCTCCGCGACGAGCGGCTGCGCCGGCCGCCGCCACTGCGGCAGACCGATCAGCACCACGGCGCTGATGATCACCAGCATCGCCAGCGCTTCTTCCATGCCAATGGTCTCGCCGACAAACACGATCCCCAGCAACACCGCCACCGCCGGGTTGACGTAGGCATAACTGGTGGCCGCCGCCGGACGCACGTGCTTGAGCAGATACATGTAGGAATTGAAGGCGATGATCGAGCCGAAGAAGATCAGATAACCCAAGGCCAGCCAGCCCTCCACCGGCGGCAAGGCTTGCAGGTGTTCGCCGCTGACCGCGCTGCCGATCAGCAGCACCACGCCGCCCACCAGCATCTCCACGGCACTGGCCATCGCCCCTTGCGGCAGCGGCAGGTGTTTGCTCCACACCGAGCCGAACGCCCAGGTCGCCGCCGCAAAAATCAACAGCGCCGCGCCCATCGGACTCGATTGCAGATTGGAACCCATGTTGAGCATGGCGATGCCGACAATCCCCAACGCCACCCCGGCCCACTCCAGGCGCGTATTGCGCGCGCCCCAGAAGTATCCGCACAACAAAGTGAACAACGGCACCGTTGCTACCGCCAATGCCGCCACGCCGGAAGCCACGCCCGTGTGCTCGGCGACACTGACCGCGCCGTTACCGAAACTGAGCAGCAAGATCCCGATGATCCCCGCCGCTTTCCACTGCGCCCAGGTCGGCGCCGGCGCCCCACGCCAGCGCAGGAAGGCGTACATCAGGCTGCCGGCAATCACGAAGCGCACTCCGCCGAGCATCAACGGTGGCCAGTATTCGACGCCGAGGCGGATCACCAGATAGGTCGATCCCCAAATCACGTACAACGCGAAAAACGCGGCGATCAACGGCAAGGAAAAACGGCGCAAGGCAGGCATGGGCAGCTCGACAGTCAGAGGCAGGGTGTGAATTATTCTAGAAAGGCCCGCGAGCAAAAATAAGCTACAAAACCTGTTTATCGCGCCGGTACACTTTTGAAACAACGGAGATTGACGGGATAAACCACGACTTCGAAAGTCTGGCAATTTAAGGAGTCCGGCCTTGGACAAATACGACCGCATGCTGCTCAGCGCCCTGTTGGAAAACGGTCGCGCGTCCTACGCCGATCTGGCGCGCAAAGTGAACCTTTCCGCCCCGGCGGTGGCCGAGCGCGTGGCCAAGCTTGAAGCAGCCGGAGTGATCACCGGGTATCAGGCGAACATCGACCTGTCGAAAATCGGCTTGCCGATCCAGTGCATGATCGAATTGCGCCTGCACCAGAACGGCAGCCAGAAGGTTTACGACGAACTGGTGAAAATTCCGCAACTGACCGAGTGCTTTCGGGTGACGGGTGATCCGTGCGTGATGATGAAGGGCGCGGTGGGGTCGATGACGGAACTGGAGGAGCTGATCAATCGCGTGGCGAAGTTCGGCTTCAGCAAGACCTCGATTGTGTTGTCGAGCGCAATCGAGAAGCGCGTGCCGTTGAGCCATATCGAAGCCAACGGCAAATAATCAGCCCCACACAATCCCACTGTAGGAGTGAGCCTGCTCGCGATAGCGGTGTGTCAGTCACCGATAATGTCGAATGACAGACCGCCATCGCGAGCAGGCTCACTCCTACAAGGATGTTGTGTTGGGTTCGGGATCAGCGGTAGCGTTGCAGGTGCTCGCTGACTTTGGCCGCCGGGACTTTCTGCAGTTTGCACAGCAGGTCGTGATTCAGCTCACGCACCCCATGCTTGTGCCGCAGTTCTTGCGCCAGATGCGCCATCAGGTTGGCCGCCATCTCGGCATCCGCCATCGCCCTGTGCGCCTGGCCGGTGTGTGGCAGGCGGGCGAAAGTGGTGAGCGTGCCGAGCTTGTGATTCGGCGCCGCCGGCATCAGGCGGCGGGCCAGCAGCAGCGAACAGGCGAAGTTCTGCAAACGGGTGCGTTTGATCCGCCCCAATTCAAAGTCCCAGAACTTCTGGTCGAACGATGCATTGTGCGCGACCAGTGGCGTGCAGCCGACGAATTCGTTGACCTCTTCCATCACCCGCTCGGCCGATGGTGCGCTGCGCAGCATGGCGTTGCTGATGCCGGTCAGTTGTTCGATAAACGCGGGGACGCGCACGCCGGCGTTCATCAGGCTCTGGTAACGCTCGACGATACGGCCGTTTTCCAGCATGACCACGGCAATTTCCGTGGCGCGACAGCTGCTGTTCGGCGACAGGCCGGTGGTTTCAAAGTCGATGACTGCAATGCGTTCCAAACCGGGTTCAACTCCGTACAAAAATCAATTCTTCAGTAACAGCTCAATTCTTCAACAACAGCGCGCCTTCGATCGGCACATAACGGCTGGCAGCGCGGATCAGCGAGTTGGCGGTCAGGCCGGGCACGCCATAGGCGACCGCTTGCACGCCATGTTTGCTGATGATGCGCTCGAGCAGCATGTCGAAGTCGCCGTCACCGGAGGCCAGGACGATTTCGTCGACGTGGTCGGCGGCGTCCATGATATCGAGGGTGATGCCCACGTCCCAGTCACCCTTGGCCGAGCCGTCGCTGCGCTGGATATAGGGTTTTAGCTTCACGGTGAAACCAAGGTTGCGCAGGATCTGCTGAAACTGTTGCTGCTTGCTGTCGCCACGGTCGATCGCGTAGGCATAGGCTTCGACGATCTGCCCGTGCTTGCTCACATCCGCCCACAACGCGGCGTAGTTGAAATGGCAACCATAAGCCTGACGCACGGTGTAGTAGAGGTTCTGCACATCGGCGAACACTGCGATTTTTTTCACCGGGATTCCTGTGAGCGCATAGCGCACGAAGCGGGATCAGGCGCCAGGCCCGAAAAAGGCGCTCAGTATGCCAGCCCACAGGAAGGTGGCGCGAATAATCGACCCACCACTCCAGACGGATGGTGGACTGTGGTGAGGGGATTTATCCCCGATAGGCAGCGCAACGGCCCCGAAAATGGGACGGCTGCGCACTCCATCGGGGATAAATCCCCTCACCGCAGGTTGAGACTGGCGACTGATCACTCAGACGAACGAATCGTCGTCATCGAAGAACGACGAGCTGTCATCGCTGTAGTCCGTATCGGTGAATCCGCCCTGGTCATTGCCAGAGAAACCGTTATCGGCCACACGCTGGTCATTGCCCCAATCGTTGCCGCTCTGGTCAGCCACCTGCGCCGGCTCTTCTTTGATCACTTCAACGATTTCTTCAGGCTGCTGGTTGTGATGGAACAGGCTGCTGATGCCCTGCGCCAGCATCACGCCACCGGCCACGCCAGCCGCGGTTTTCAGGGCGCCGCCGAGAAAGCTGCTGCCCGCAGCCGGGGCTGCTGGCTGGGCGTAATTGGGCGGCGGCGCGGCATAGTTCTGTTGTGGCGCTGGCGCACCGAAGTTCTGTTGCGGTGCCGGTTCACGCCAGCCGCCGGTGGAAGGCGGAGCGCTCTGGGTCGGCGCCGGACGCGAGCTGCCGCCGCCGAAAATACTCGACAGGAAACCACCGCCACCGCTTGGCGCCGGGGCCGCGCTCTGGGCCTTGGCCGCTTGCAGTTCAGCCTGCAATTGCTGGACTTGCCGGGTCAGTTGCTTGTTCTGTTCGTCGAGGCTCTTGATGGCCGCCTCTTGCACCAGAATCGCCTGGGTCATGAAATAACCTGCCGCCGGCTGGCGGGTCAGGTGTTCCTTGATCCGCGCCTCGGCCTGGACGTCGCGCGGGGCTGCCTCCGCTTCGGCCTGTTGCAGCCGGGAAAACAGTCCATCGATCAGGGTTTGCTCTTCGCTGTTCATGGCGACCTCGTAGATTGCCGGAGATAACGTTGCCCGCGTCCACTGCGGACACGGCGCACCTCTGTAATGGAGGCAGTGACAGGATGTTTCAACGACCTTTACCGAATGTTTACGTTTGTGTCGGCCCGCCCATCATCGGTTAAAGTGAGCCACTGTTTTCGACCTGCGATACCGACTGATGAATGCCTTCGATGTACTGCGCGACTCTCTGTATTTTTTCAAACGCCACCTGGTCAGCATCGTGCAGCTGTGCCTGCCGCTGGTGATCTTCGAGGCGGCGCTGCAGCAAGTGGTGGATCACGTCACCGACCCGGACAGTTTCTCCGCCACCAGCGTGGTCGTCGGTCTGCTGGTGTATCCGCTGTACACCGCCGCGCTGATCCTGTTCCTCGATGCTCGTACCCGTGGCGAAGCTCCGCGCAGCCTCGACCTGCTGGCGATGTCAGCGCGTCTGTGGCCGCGTTTCGCCCTGCTCACGGCGCTCAATACCTTGCTGATTCTGCTGGGGCTGTCGTTGTATTTCCTGCCGGGTCTGATGCTGATGGTCATGCTCGCATTCGCTGAATACCTGCTGGTGTTGCGCGGCATGGGGCCGTTGCAGGCGATGAAGGAAAGCCTGCGCCTGACCCGTGGGCATTTCTGGCGGATCCTGCTGTGCATTCTGTGTGTGATGGGGCCGTTGTGGCTGCTCAAGGGGGCAACGCTGGCGGTGTACCCCGACCCGCAGAATCCGCTGATCGCGGTACTGATCGACAGCGCGCACAGTTTCCTGCAACTGTTCACCAGCGTGGTGCTGTTCCGCCTGTTCATGCTGATCAGCGAATTGCCTGACAAACGTAACGGAGCGGTCTGACCTCGCGGCCCTTGGGCCAAGCGTCCGCCGTCAGGTATGCTCGGAGCCACTTTTGTAACGCGATAAGCCGAGCCATGCCCCGTCTGCTGCGCTACACCCTGTTGCTGATTGTGCTCGCCATCGCCCTGATCGGCGGGCTGATCTACAGCCTGACCTGGCGCCCCGGCGCGCGGGAAACCCTGCCCGTGACCTGCACCGGTACGCCGCCGACCCTGGTGCCGGGGCAAGCGCTGAAAGTCATGACCTGGAACGTGCAGTACCTGGCGGGCAAGCGCTACGTGTTCTGGAACGATCTCGCCCAAGGCTCTGATGAAGCGCCATCCCCGGAAGACATAGCCTTCAGTCTCGACGAAGTGGCGCGGGTGATCCGCGACGAGCAACCCGACGTGGTGCTGCTGCAGGAGCTGGATGACGGCGCCAAGGCCAGCGATTACCAGAATCAGCTCAAGCTGCTGCAGGAACGGGTCACCGACCTCTACCCGTGCAGCGCTCACGCCTTCGACTGGAAGGCCGATTTTGTCCCCGATCCGCACATCTTCGGCAGCGTCGGCCGGCAACTGGCGACCCTCAGCCGCTACCGCATCGAACACGCTGAACGCCTGCAATTGCCGGTGGCGCCGGCGAATTTCATCTCCCGTCAGTTCGAACCCAAGGATGCCTTGCTCGCCACCAAGCTGCCGCTGAGCGACGGCGGGCAACTGACGGTATTCAACACCCATCTGGATCGCGCCAGTCAACCGGACGAGACCTTGCAGGCGCAAGTGACAGCGGTGACCAAGGTGCTCGACAAGTACGAAAGCCAGGGCCTGCCATGGCTGATCGGCGGCGACTTCAATCTGTTGCCGCTGGGCCAGTATCAGCGTCTGCCCGCCGAGCAGCGCACGCCCTATTCGATCGACAGCGCGCTACATCTGCTGTGGGACAAGTACCCGATGATCCCGACCAACAACGAAGCCGGCGGCATCGACCGCGCCCACTGGCTGACCCATTACCCCAACGACCCAGGCCTGAACGGCCCTGATCGCACGGTCGATTACCTGTTCTACAGCCCGAAGATCAAACGGGTCGAAGCGCGGGTGCGCCAGGACGATACGTTGCGCATTTCCGATCATTTGCCGGTGATTGCGCGGTTCCTGCTCCCCGCCACCCCGTAGTGACACACCACGCATAACCTTGTGGGAGCGAGCCAGCTCGCGAAGACGGAGGGTCAGACAACACATGTATTTACTGACAATCCGCTTTCGCGAGCAGGCTCGCTCCCACAAGGAATGTAGACAACCGTGTGATCAATGTACTTCTTCGAGGTCGTCATGCAACAACCCGAAAATCTCGCGCTTCATGTCGATAAACGAACGCTCCATGACCATGTCCAGTGAGCGCGGACGTTCGATCGGCACGTCGAGGATCTGCTTGATCCGCCCCGGCTTCGCGCCCATCACATAGACCCGGTCGCCGAGCAGAATCGCCTCGTCGATATCGTGGGTGACGAACAGCACAGTCTTCTTGCTGTTGCCCCAGACCCGCAGCAACAACTGCTGCATCTGCAAACGGGTCTGGCTGTCGAGTGCGCCGAACGGTTCGTCCATCAGCAGGATCTGCGGATCATTGGCCAGCGCCCGGGCAATCGCCACGCGCTGCATCATGCCGCCCGACAGTTGCTTGGCGTAGCTGTCGGCGAAGCCACTGAGGCCGACCTCATTGACGAAATAATCGACAATTTCCTTGCGCCGCGCCGCCGGCATACCCCGACGCTTGAGGCCGAACTCGACGTTCTGCCGCACCGTCAGCCACGGAAACAGCGTGTAACTCTGGAACACCATGCCGCGATCGGCACCGGGGCCTTGCACTTGCTGACCGCCGACGTAGATATCGCCGGAGGTCGGCTCGGCCAGTCCGGCGGTCAGGTACAACAGACTTGATTTGCCGCAGCCCGACGGCCCGACCAGCACCGCGAACTGCTGATCCGGCACCTCGAACGACACCTGTTCCAGCGCAGTGAAGGTACCGCCATCGGGCTTCTTGTAGCGCAGGCTGACCTTGTCCACTTGCAGGCGCGGCGCGGCTTGCGGCGCTGCTGCCCGTGGTTCGATGAAGCGATGATTGGCGGCAGTTACTGAGCCCATGCGGCAACCCTCAAGCGGAGAAAGCGGAACAGTTGATCGGTGACCAGACCCAGCAGGCCGATGATCGCGATGGCGAGGAAAATCACGTCGACCTGAAAACCGCGCATGGCTTTCAGGCTCAGGTAACCGAGGCCACTCGACGCCGCGACCAGTTCGGCCACCACCAGATAAGTCCAGGCCCAGCCCATGGTCACGCGCAAGGTGTCGAGCACGCCGGGCACCGAGGCCGGGGCGATCACATGCAACACTGCATCGCGGCGGTTCGAACCGAGGGTGTAAGAGGCGTTGATCAGATCCTTGGAAATGCCTTTGGACACGTCAGCGATCATCACCAGTTGCTGGAAAAACACACCGAAGATAATCACCGACACACGCTGCTCCAGACCGATGCCGATCCACAAAATGAACAGCGGCACGAACGAGGTCACCGGCAGGTAGCGAATGAAATTGACCAGTGGTTCGAGGAACGCCTGGACGATGCGAAAGCTGCCCATCAACAACCCCAGCGGCACCGCCACCAGCGACGAGACGATGAAGCCGACCATCACCACTTCGACACTGGCCCACACATGGGTGCCGAGGGTGCCGTCGCGGCTCAGACGCACCGCCGCTTCGAGCACCGCGCCGGGCGTTGGCAGGAACATCCCCGGGACAATGCCGCCGTAGGACAACCCGGCCCACAGGCCGACCAACAGTACCCAGGCCAGGCCGCTGGCGCTCCACACCACTGGCACCGGCAAACCGGTCTTGGGCGTCAGGCAGCGGCTCAGCCATGATTTGCGCTTGAACATGCAGACCTCCTAGAGCGGGCTGACGAAACGGTTGTCGACCAGCTCGTCATGGCTGACGTTGTAGGGTTTGCCTTGCAGTTCGCTGGCGGTTTCGTTAGCGAGTTTGATCAGTGCGGCGCTGTCACCCGGTTTGCCCGGCGAGCCGAGAAGTTTTTCGCTCATCGCCTGATCGTAGAAGCGCACGCCCTTGGCGGCAGCGGCCAGTTCCTTCGGATCGGAGAGATAACCGCCGACGCCTTTGGCCATGATCGCGTAGGCCTCGTCCGGGTGTTCCTGGGTGTACTTGACCGCCTTGTACAAACCGGCGACCAGCGCCTTGACGTCCTGCGGCTGCTTTTCGATGACGCTGCAGTTGAGCGCCACCACATCGACGATCACGCCGGGCGTGCTGCTGCTGTCGATCAGCACCTTGCCCTGCTGCTTGTCGCGAACCATCGACAGATGCGGCTCCCAGGTCACGGCGGCTGGCACACGACCGGCGATGAATGCAGTGGCGGCATCGTCGGCAGTCATGTTCTGCACGGTGATGTCGCTCATTTTCATGCCGTTCTTTTTCAGCAGATAGGAGAGCCAGAACTGCGACGTCGAACCTTCGTTGACGGCCACCGCCTGGCCCTTGAGCTCCTGCAACGACTTCACGTCCTTGCCCACCAGCACGCCGTCGCCACCATGGCTGTCATCCAGCGCCGCCACGGCTTTGAAGCAGAACTGCGGACGGTACTTGAGCACTTCGTCGATGGTCGAGGCCGAGCCGGACAGTTGTCCGGAGGCCTGGGCGGCCATGTACATCGAGGCTTCTTCGACCACCGGCAATTCGACGGTCAGGCCGTTTTCCTTGAAGTAGCCCAGATCCTGAGCCAGATACAGCGTGCCATAGCCGACCCAGGTGGTATGGCCGATGGACAGGGTGCCGGCCTGCGCGCTGGTCGCGACCGTGGCGGCCAGGGCGGTGATCGCCAGAGGATGGGTGAGACGGATACACAAGGACTTGATCATGGAGCACTCCCGACGCTGTTGATTTAGTTTTGTCATGGGCAGTACGGCCGGCCGCAATGATGTGAATTCACGCTGCGGTCTCTGCTGGACTCTGGCGGGAAACACCGGGCTGGCAAGATCGATGGTGGCCCATGTGCGGGCTGAGGAAAATCAGGAAATTGTTGGCTGCAAATGATGAAAAAACTGCTTAGGGTGCACCGCAAAAGCGCGACCTGAGCGGGGATGGTGCACAGTCCTGAAAAGCAAAAAGATCGCAGCCTTCGGCAGCTCCTACAGGGATCAGTGTCGCCCTGTGTAGGAGCTGCCGAAGGCTGCGATCTTTGCTTTTGAATCAACCGCAATCAGCGCAACTGGAACCAGGTGGTTTTCAACTGGGTGTATTTGTCGAACGAGTGCAGCGACAGGTCGCGACCGAAGCCCGATTGCTTGCCGCCGCCGAACGGCACGGTCACGTCCAGCGCATCGACGGTATTGACCGACACCGTACCGGCCCGCAGCCGTCGGGCCACCCGGTGTGCGCGATGCAGATCATCGGTCCATAGTGACGCCGCCAGCCCATACACGCTGTCGTTGGCCAGGCGCACCGCTTCGTCTTCATCATCGAACGGCACCACCGCCAGCACCGGGCCGAACACCTCATCGCGAAACAGCGCCATGTCGGCACTGACGCCGGTAAAAATCGTCGGTTCGATGAAGTTGTCCGAGCCATTCAAGCGCCGCTGCCGACCGCCACACACAAGGCTCGCACCCGCCTGCTCGGCACCGCGAATGGCGCGCATGATGCTCGCCGTCTGCCGGTGATCGACGATCGCCCCGGCACGATTTTGCGGGTCGAGCGGATCCCCCGGCAGCCAGCGCGAGGCCTGGACTTTCAGACGCTCGACAAACGCGTCGTGAATCGAACGCTCGACCAGCAAACGCGAGTTGGCCGAACACACTTCGCCCTGATTGAAGAAGATCCCGAACGCAGCTTTTTCCGCCGCCAGATCCAGATCGCGGCAATCGGAGAACACCAGATTGGCACTCTTGCCGCCGCACTCCAGCCACACCTGTTTGAGGTTGGATTGCGCCGAGTACTGCATGAAATATTTGCCGACCTGCGTCGAGCCGGTGAACACCAGGCAATCGACATCCGGGTGCAGGCCCAAGGCCTTGCCGGTCTGCTCACCCAGCCCCGGCAACACGTTGAGCACGCCCGGCGGCAGGCCCGCTTCCAGCGCCAGCTCGGCCAGACGCAACGCGGAAAACGGTGATTGCTCGGCCGGTTTGAGGATCACTGAGTTACCCGTCGCCAGCGCTGGCGCAAGCTTCCACGCGGCCATGTCCAGCGGAAAATTCCACGGCACCACCGCCGCCACCACACCCAGCGCTTCGCGGGTGATGGTCGCCAGCACATTGGCGGCACCGGGGGCGATCTGGTCATAGAGTTTGTCGATGCTTTCGGCGTACCAGCGAAACACCCCGGCGGCGCCCGGCACATCAATGTTGTAAGCGTCCATCACCGGTTTGCCCATGTTCAGCGAATCGAGCAGCGCCAGTTCTTCGCGATGTTCCATCAGCAGATCGGCCAGACGCAGTAGCACCTGCTTGCGCTCGGCGGGCGGGCGTTGCGCCCAGGTGCCGGCCTCGAACACTTGTCGCGCATTAGCCACCGCCGCGTCGACATCGTCCTCGCCACACGCCGCGACATTCGCCAGCAACTGGCCGGTGGCAGGATTGATTGCGGCGAAGGTCTGCCCCGATTGCGCGGCGCAGTGTTGGCCATTGATTACGGCTTTATCGGGAAATTTCAAGGCAACGGCCTGGCGCTGCCACTCTGCAAGTTCGAACACGTCGAATGCTCCTTGGACGTTATTGTGCAGTCGATGGTGGCGCAGGCCCGGACGGGCGAAAATTAGTAAAAATGTCTTCGCAGGCAATGAAAAAACTGCTCAATCGGTTTCCCCAAAACCGCTGTGGATGGCTACTGTTCAAGGACAAAAACATCGTCGCGCAGCGGACGTGGCGGCGCACAAATTGCTTGGAAGTCGAGTCCGCTCGTCCTGAGGTTTGCCGTGGCCGCCTACAATTTGCGTCAGCTGAAATACTTCATCACCACCGTCGAATGCGGCAGCGTTGCCGAGGCTTCACGCAAGCTGTACATCGCGCAGCCGGCGATTTCCACCGCGATCAAGGGCCTGGAAGACAGCTTCGCGGTGCAACTGCTGATCCGCCATCACGCTCAGGGCGTGTCCCTGACGCCGAGCGGCGCACGGTTTTTCCGCAAGGCACAGGAGCTGTTGCGCATGGCCCGGGAGTTCGAGCAGAACGCCCTCGCCGACAACGACATCGTCGCAGGGCAGATCGACATCGGCTGCTTCGAAACCGTCGCCCCGCTGTACCTGCCGCAATTGATCGCCGGGTTTTCCGCGCTGTACCCCGGGGTAAAAATCCGCATCCGCGATGGCGAACAACAGGAACTGGTACAAGGGCTGACCTCGGGTACGTTCGATCTGGTGATTCTCTATGAACACGAACTCGATGCCACGATCCAGACCGAACCGCTGATGCCGGCGCAACGGCCGTATGCGCTACTGCCGGCCGATCATCGCTTCGCCGAGTACAAGCAAGTATCGCTGCGCGACCTGTGTCTGGAACCGATGATTCTGCTCGACGTGCAGCCGAGCCGAACCTACTTCGTCAGTCTTTTCGAAGAACTCGGCCTGACCCCGCGCATCGAGTTCAGCTCGCCGTCGATCGAGATGGTGCGCGGTATGGTCGGCCAGGGTTTCGGCTTCTCGGTGCTGGTGACGAAGCCGCACTCGGAATGCACCTATGATGGCAAGAAAGTGGTGTGCGTCGACATTGTCGAAGATGTCACCGGTTCAGGCCTGGTTGCCGCGTGGCTCAAGCGTGGGCAACTGACCAAACCGGCGCAGTTGTTCGCCGATTATTGCCGGGAACAACTGACGGGCAATGTGCGTATTTAGAAGCAAAAGATCGCAGCCTGCGGCAGCTCCTACAGGTTTTTGTGTCCCCCCCGCAGGCTGCGATCTTTTGATTTTCAGGTGCCGCGCGGCTTGGCCCGCGCCGTGGCCTCGGCCACCAACGGATCATCAGGCCAGTAGTGCTTCGGATAGCGCCCCTTCAGATCCTTCTTCACCTCGGCATAGGTGCTGCGCCAGAAGTTGGCCAGATCCTGCGTCACCTGCACCGGCCGCCGTGCCGGGGACAACAGGTGCAGCTTGACCACTTGCCGGCCGCCGACAATCCGCGGCGTCTCGGCGAGGCCGAACAGTTCCTGCAAGCGGACCGCGAGAATCGGCGGAAACTCGCTGTAATCCAGGCGAATCGATGATCCCGACGGCACGCTGATGTGATGCGGCGCCAGCTCATCAAGCTTCTGCGGCAACGGCCACGGCAGCAGATTGCGGACGATGCTCGACAGGTCCAGATTGGCGAAATGACTGAGTCGCGAGACCTTGCCCAAGTAGGGCATTAACCAATGTTCGAGGGTTTGCAGCAACGTTGCATCGCTGACATCCGGCCATTGGCTTTCGGCCTGAGCGTTCAGATCCAGTTGCCGCAGCAACGCGACCCGCGCCTGCCACTGACGCAACTCCGGCGTCCACGGCAGCAACTCCAGCCCCTTGCGCCGCACCAGATTGACCAGCGCCTGACTGCGCGCCGCTTCGTCGAGACCGGTCAACGGTTCGCGGCTGAGGATCAGTTCGCCAACCTTGCGCTGGCGCTCGGCGCGCAGCACGCCTTCGCGCTCGTCCCAGTCGAGTTGATCGACGGCGTGCACTTGCTCGGCGAGTACCGAATCGAACAGCGCCGGATCAAAATCCGCCGCCAGATAAATCCGTTCCTCGCGCTGACCCTGACGACTGCCGAGGTCGGCGATGACAATCCACGCCTCCTTCATCAGGCTGTCGGCTTCGGCGAACAGCGCTGCGCGCCCATTGGCCAGACGATATTCGGCGCCACCGGCACGCCGCTGTTGGGCGACACGATCCGGGTAAGCCAGCGCCAGCAACGCACCGAGCCAGCGCGGGTGATCGGGATCGCTGACCGGCGCGCTGGCCTTGCCGCGCAGGTAACCGCGATATTGCCGCGCCAGTTGCCGCGCACGCTGCACGCCGCCCTGAGCACCGCGTGCCGCGCGCTCTTCGCCGGAGAGCAGCACCAGACGGCTGTGCAGATCGGCCCCGGCGCCGCGCAGGATATCGCGCTCGCCGAGCAATGCCGCGACATCGCACGCCATGTTCGCCAGCCCCAGCGCCTGACCGCGCAGCAACAGATGGGCGATGCGCGGATGCGCCGGCAGCTCGGCCATGGCCTGACCGTGCGCAGTCAGCGCCTCACCTTCGAGTGCGCCCAGGCGCTGCAACAAATCCTGCGCCTGTGCATAAGCCGCTTCCGGCGGAACATCGAGCCACACCAGCTCGCCCGGCGTTACGCCCCAGCGCCCGAGTTGCAGCGCCAGACTCGCCAGATCCGCCGAAAGAATTTCCGCACTGCCGTAAGCGGCGAGTTGCTCGTGCTGATCCTGCGACCACAGGCGATAACACACGCCCGGTTCCAGACGTCCGGCCCGCCCCGCACGCTGGGTGGCGCTGGCCTTTGAAATACGCTGCGTATCGAGACGGGTCATGCCGCTGCCGGGGTCGAACCGCGGCACCCGCGCCAGCCCGGCGTCGATCACCACGCGCACGCCGTTGATGGTCAGGCTGGTCTCGGCGATGTTGGTCGCCAGCACCACTTTGCGTTGGCCCGCCGGCGCCGGGTCGATGGCAGCGCGCTGGGCGTTGAGGTCCAGTTCGCCGTGCAACGGACAGAGCAATACGTCTTTACGCTCGCCAATGGCATCGCTCAGTTGCTGATGCACACGACGGATTTCCGCCTGCCCCGGAAGGAACACCAGCACGCTGCCAGTTTCATCGTGCAGGGCTTCAAGTACGGTCTGGGTCACGCGCTGGTCAATGTATTCGCCGGGCTGGAACGGCCGCCCCCAGCGCATCGTCACCGGGTACATGCGCCCTTCGCTGCGCAGGATTGGCGCGTCATCCAGCAAACCGGCCAGACGCTCGCCTTCCAGCGTGGCGGACATCAGCAGAATCTTCAGCGGCTGTTCAGCGCGGAACAGTTCACGACCGTTCAAACTCAGAGCCAAGGCCAGATCGGCATCAAGACTGCGTTCGTGAAATTCGTCGAAGATCAGCAGGCCGACGCCTTCCAGCGCCGGATCATCCTGCAGGCGCCGGGTAAGAATGCCTTCGGTGACCACTTCGATACGGGTATCGGGGCCGACCTTGCTGTCGAGACGGATGCGGTAACCGACGGTTTCACCGACCTTCTCGCCCAGTTCGCTGGCCAGTCGCTCCGCCGCCGCACGCGCGGCGAGACGGCGCGGTTCGAGCATCAGAATGGTCTGCCCGGCCAGCCACGCTTCACCGAGCAAGGCCAGGGGCACGCGGGTGGTTTTACCGGCACCGGGCGGTGCTTCGAGCACGGCTTCGTGGCGTGTCGCCAAGGCTTCACGCAGGGCGGGTAAAACGTCATCGATCGGCAAAGAAATCATGCTGGCTCCCAAACAGAGCCGCGAGTATAACGGCGAACTGCCGGGCGTTTGTCAGGGTCTTAATTTCAAATGACGACGCTTCGTTTTCAAATGACTCAGGAGATTTTCCATGCGCTTACCTTCTCGCCTGATCGGCGGTGTACTGGTCGCCACCCTGCTCACTCAACTCACGGCTTGCGGATCGATTTTCTACCCGGACCGTCGCGGTCAGATCGACGGCAAGGTTGACCCGGCGATTGCCGTGCTCGACGCCGTGGGCCTGTTGTTCTACGTTATTCCCGGCCTGATCGCCTTTGCCGTGGACTTCGCCACTGGCGCGATCTATTTCGAACCGGGCCACACCGCCCAGGTCGATCCGGCCAAACTCAAACAGGCGGTCGGCCCGGACGGTCAGGTCGATAACCTCAAGTTGCAGGCTATTCTCGAAACTGAACTGGGCCGCAACCTGCCGCTGGACGATCCACGTCTGATCCAGCACAAAGGCAGCACCCAACAACTGGCCATGTTCGGCCTGCAACCAGCCGCCTGATCCAAAAGGAACCTCTGCACTCATGACCACCAGCCCCGAACACGCCCGCCTGCTGCGGCTGGCAACCCGCGCCTCGGTGGCGGTGGCGTGCACGTTGATCATTGCCAAAGCCATCGCCTGGTGGCTGAGCGGTTCGGTGAGCATGCTCGCAGGCCTCACCGACTCGGCGCTGGATGGCGTCACTTCGCTGCTCAATCTGCTGGCGGTGCATTACGCACTGCGCCCGGCCGATGACGATCACCGTTACGGCCACGGCAAGGCTGAATCGCTGGCGGGCATGGCGCAGGCGCTGTTCATCGGTGGCAGTGCGGTGCTGATTGCGTTTCAGGCGTATGAGCGCATCAAGCAACCGGAGCCGCTGGGCGCACCGTGGCTGAGCATCGGCGTGATCGTGTTCTCGCTGCTGCTGACCGCGGCGTTGCTGACGCTGCAACATCGGGTGATCAAGCAGACCGGCTCCAACGCCGTGCGCGCCGACTCGCTGCACTACCGTTCGGACATGCTGCTCAACGGCAGCATTCTGATCGCGCTGATTCTCGCCGGCATGGGCTTTCATCAGTTGGACGCATGGTTCGGCCTGGGGATTGCCGGGTACATCTTGTGGAGTGCGATCCAGATCGCCCGGGAAAGTTTTTCGGTGCTGATGGATGAAGAGCTGCCAACCGATGTCAGTCAGCACATGCTCGAACTGGCCTGCGGCGTCCCCGGCGTGCTGGGCGCGCATGATCTGCGCACGCGGATTTCGGGCAATCACTGGTTCGTGCAGTTGCATCTGGAGTTGCCGGGGGAGCTGACATTGTCAGTGGCTCACGGCATCAGCGATCAGGCGGCGGATGCGATTCACGCCGCCTACCCGCGAGCCGAGGTGCTGGTGCACGCCGACCCGCAGGAAGTGGTCAAGACCGAACGGGCGCAAACCCGGATTCAGTAAGACACCTGATAACCGCGACTGCTCAGGCAATTGCCCTGAGCCTGACGGTAAGCCTGCACCACTTCAGGCGCCGGTTGATAGGTCGCGGTACGCGGGTCGAAACCGCTCTGCTGCACGGCGTATTGGTAGCACTGGTAACCGTCCTGCTGCACCTGTTCCGGCGACTGACCGTTGGCCGGATAAGCCACGACGTCGTAACCCTGGGACTGCGGCTGCGGCGGTTGCTGCACCGGTGGCTCGACCACCACGTAATCCTGAGTGGCTTCCTGATACGCATAGTACGAACCGGCGGCGAGGAACAGCAGCGCACCGCCGATCCACACTTCACGGGCGTAGTCCGGCAGATACTGGGTACGAATCCCTCGAGGCGGCTGCACGACGATGTAGCGCGGGCCTTGCGGGCGATACCAGTAGCCGCCGGAATAGAAGTAATCCTGGCCGCGGTACGGCACGCGGTATTCGCGATCCGGGAAGCGGTCGATCACATGCCCCGGACGGTATTGCGGGCCAGGCCCCCAACCATTGCCATGCCCGTCCGGGCGACCCGGCCAGCGATTATCGTTGGGCCGGTTGCCGGTTTGCCATTGCTGGTTGTGGTAACCATTCTGCGGACGCTCGTCACGGTAGTAACCCTGACGCGGTTCCTGAGTCTGGCGCACGGTGTCCGGCCGTGGCTGGATCGGCAGGTTGTTGGCCGGGGGCGCCTGATGCACCGGAGCAGGCGGGTTGGGCGCGCGGTTCTGGTTCTGCCATTGGCCATTGTTGTGCTGCTGGCCGTTGTGCTCGAACTGACGGCTGTTGTCGCCCCGAATGATTTCGTTGTTCTGCGGCCGCGGCTGATTTTGCGGCGGCGGATTGTTCTGCCCGCGGGGCTGATGATCGCCGCCACGGCCCTGATTACCCTGATGCTCACCGCCGTGCCCATTATTCTCGGGGCCACGATTCTGTGGCTCGTCGGCCAGCGCTTGCGCACCGACGCTCACACACAGCAAACCAACACCGGCCAGACGCCAGATGCGCGACTTCATGCTTTTCCTCACTGCGGGTATTAAGAGGGCTTGTAGCTAAGACCGGGAATACGCACACCGGGTTCTGCGACAGGTTATCAGTCACGAAACTTATTTATTGAGGACGGCTGTGCATCGAGGCACAAAAATCGCAGGCAAGAAAAAGGGAGACCCGTCGGCCTCCCTTTAGAGAACTTCGTCCTGGCTCGACGCTTTTGACGTCGGCTCACCTCACGCCGTCTTCTGGACAGTGTGCAGCTCGGGGGCCGGCACATCCCCGGTGGGGGGTGGCGGCCGCGGCGGGCCTGATGGGCGGGCCGCAGTGGACTGTGTTACCGAGCAGTGATTCTGGTGATAAGAATAAGCCGCAAGGCGCGACAGAGGATTGCGAAGATTGCTCAAATAAACACTGCTTGCGCAATTTTTAACCCTGGATAGATAATCCGCCGCAATAGTTACAACCAAGGACTGATTCATGAGCAAACTCGACCGTTACGACCTGAGTATTTTGACGGAATTGCAGCGCGACGCCCGCATCTCCAACCAGGAACTGGCCGAGCGCATCGGTCTGTCGCCCTCCCCCTGCTCCCGCCGGGTCAAGCAACTGGAGGACGACGGCTACATCTCGCGCCAGGTCGCCCTGCTCGATCGCAAGATGCTCGGCCTGAGCCTGACCGCCTACGTGCTGATCGGCATGGACCGGCACACCCCGGAGCGTTTCGAGAACTTCGAAGCGGCGATCCGCACCCTGCCGCAGGTACTTGAGTGCAGCCTGGTGACGGGCGTCGATGCCGACTATCAGTTGAAAGTGGTGGTGCCGGACATGGACCACTATCAGAAACTGTTGCTGGGGCACCTGACCCGGATTGAAGGGGTGACCAGCGTGCGTTCGAGTTTTGTGCTGAATCAGGTGCTCAACAGCACTGAATTACCTCTCACGCATCTGCGCAGCTAACCTGCACTCCCTTGTAGGAGCTGCCGAAGGCTCCTACAGGGGGGCGCTTGGTTTGAAGAGGTGCGGCACACCGACGCAGATCAATGCGGTCTCCGCCACCCTCGGCATATAATCGCCCAGCCCTTTCAGCCGCACCTGCGCCGGAGACTCCCGATGGATCCTGCAGTATTCGAAGAATGGATGATGACTGGCCTGGTCAGCATCCTGATCATTTTCATGGGTTTCATCGTCTGGGATCTGGCGAAGAAGTCCAAGGCCGGGCGTTTCGGCTCGTTCATTCTGTTCTTCGTCCTGGGCCTGGGCGTGGCCGCGTTCATCATCAAGAGCGTAGTGATCGGCCTGATCGAGTCCGGCGCTCTATAACCGCGCCGGCACTTCCTTCCACTGGCCCTGATCGAGCCCTTCGAGCGTCCAGTCGCCAATCCTCACCCGCACCAACCGCAACGTCGGCAGCCCGACCGCAGCGGTCATCCGCCGTACCTGACGGTTGCGCCCTTCACGAATCACCAATTCCAGCCAACGGGTCGGCACGCTCTTGCGAAAGCGTACCGGCGGATGGCGTGGCCACAGTTCCGGCTCGTCCAGTTGTCGCGCCTCGGCAGGCAGGGTCATGCCGTCATTCAGTTCGACGCCATCGCGTAAACGCTGCAGTTGCTCGGCCGTCGGCTCACCTTCGACCTGCACCCAGTAAGTCTTCGGCAACTTGTGTTTCGGATCGGCAATTCGCGCCTGCAACTGGCCGTCGTTGGTCAGCAACAGCAAACCTTCGCTGTCGCGATCAAGGCGTCCGGCCGGATAGATGCCAGGCAGATCGATAAAATCCTTGAGCGTCGCCCGCCCGCCTTCGTCGCTGAACTGCGTCAGCACATCGAACGGTTTGTTGAACAGGATCAGCTTCGGCTCGGCCGGTGGCGCCTTGGCGACACGACGTGGAGCTGAGGAGGACGGCTTCGCGCCGGGACGGCGGGAAGGAGGACGCAGGGGACGGGACATGGCGAAAAGAACATCTAACGGTCAGGGCTGCCAATGCTAGTAGCCCCGCCGTTAAATGACCATCAACAAATCAGCGGAACGGCGGCTCGTCGAAGCTGCGCAGTTTGCGCGAGTGCAGCGAGTTGAGTTCGGTGCGCAGCAGATCCACCGCCGCGATGCCGATCTTCAAGTGCTGACTGACCGCACGCTCATAGAACGCGTTGGCCGAGCCCGGCAGCTTGATTTCACTGTGCAGTGGTTTGTCCGAGACGCACAGCAACGTGCCGTAAGGCACCCGCAAACGATAACCCTGGGCGGCGATGGTGCCGCTTTCCATGTCCACCGCCACGGCGCGGGACAGGTTGATCAACGGACGTTCCTGCGCCCAGCGCAGTTCCCAGTTACGGTCGTCGTAGGTCAGCACGGTGCCGGTGCGCAGACGCTTTTTCAGCTCTTCGCCCTTCTCGCCGGTGATATTGGCCGCGGCTTGTTGCAGCGCCATCTGCACTTCGGCCAGCGCCGGGATCGGAATGTTCGGCGGCACCACGCGGTCGAGAATCCCGTCGCGACGCATGTAGGCGTGCGCCAGCACGTAGTCGCCGATGGTCTGCGACTGACGCAGACCGCCGCAGTGACCGATCATCAGCCAGCAATGCGGACGCAGCACCGCCAGGTGGTCAGTGATGTTCTTGGCGTTGGACGGGCCGACACCGATGTTGACCAGGGTCACGCCATGGCCGTCGTTGGCGATCAGGTGATAGGCCGGCATCTGGTAGCGGTGCCAGACCACGCCAGCGGCAATCGCCGAGGCTTCGCCGTGATCCATGCCTTTCTCGATGATCACGTTGCCCGGCAATACCATGCGCACGAAACGCGGGTCGTTGCGCAGTTGTTCCAGGCCATGAACGATGAACTGGTCGACGTAGCGGTGATAGTTGGTCAGCAGAATCCACGGCTGTACATGGCGCCAGTCGCTGCCGGTGTAATGCACCAGGCGACGCAGGGAGAAGTCGACCCGTGCGGCGTCGAACAGCGCCAGTGGCAGCGGATCGGTGTTTTCCCAGTCGTAGAGACCGTCGGCGATGCCATCGGTGGCGGCGGACAGGTCGGTACTCGGGAACACCCGCGCCAGCACCGCCGCGGTGACGCCGGAGCCGGCCAGTTCATCGCCCTGCTCGACCACGTACGGGTACGGAATGTTCTGTTGGCTGACACCGACTTCCACGGTCACCGTGAAGTCATGCATCAACGGCACCAGCTGTTCCAGCAAGTATTTGCGGAACGCCTTCGGATGCGTGACGGTGACGCTGTAGGTGCCCGGCAGTTGCACCTTGGCGTAGGCGCGGGTGGTCTGCGGGACTTCGCCCTGACACAGGTAGGTCAGACGCAGTTCGGGATAACGAAACAGAGCACGCTGTTCGGCGTCGGGCTCGACGCGATCCTTGAGGTAACGCTTGAGCGCCGAGTTCAGCGCAGTGGTGGCCCGCTCATGCAGCTCGGCCAGACGGTCCACGGCTTGTTCGGCGGTTTGAACGACAATAAACGCTTCGGTCACGATCAGCTTCCTGTGTTCTGACTTGCAGAGCTTCATCTTGCCTGCATCGTGGTCTCACGGGAACAGTGGCATGTTGGCAACCGCACAATATATGGGCCACCACCATCCCTGTAGGAGCTGCCGGAGGCTGCGATCTTTTGATCTTGCTTTTAAAAAGATCAAGATCAAAAGATCGCAGCCTCCGGCAGCGCCTACAGGGGATTTGTGTTGGGTCAGAAACCTTGTGGGGTTGAGCGGGCGACGATGGCTTCGACGTCCAGGCCGCGCGGCAATGCGCCGTAGACCCGGCCACCACCGCTCAAGCGGCTGGCAATGAACGCGTCGCTGACCACCGAGTTGCCGGCCTCCAGCAACAACTTGGCCTGCAGCCCCAGCGCAATGTCCTCGGTCAGCTGCCGCGCCCGATACTGAATGTCGCTGGTGTCCTTGAACTGCGCCTGCAACTGCTGGATATGCGCGGCCAGACGTTTGTCGCCATGGCCATCGCCCAACTCGCTGAACAACACATCGAGCACACCCGGCTCTTTCGAGAGTGCGCGCAACACGTCGAGGCACTGCACATTCCCCGAGCCCTCCCAGGTCGAGTTGACCGGTGCTTCGCGATACAGCCGTGGCAGGATGCTCTCCTCGACATACCCGGCGCCGCCCATGCACTCGGCGGCTTCGTTGATCATTCCGGGGGCTCGTTTGCAGATCCAGTATTTGCCCACTGCCGTCACCAGCCGGGCGAATTGTGCTTCGTGGCGATCATCCAGATGATCCAGCGCCTTGCCCATGCGCAGACTCAGCGCCAGCGCCGCTTCGCTTTCCAGCGCCAGATCGGCCAACACGTTCTGCATCAACGGTTGCTCGCTGAGCAGTTTGCCGCCGACCTTGCGGTGCGCGCAGTGGTGGCTGGCCTGGGTCAGCGCCTGACGCATCAGCGAGCTGGAACCGACCATGCAATCGAAACGCGTCATCGCCACCATCTCGATGATGGTCGGCACGCCACGCCCTTCTTCGCCAACCATCCACGCCAAAGCGCCACGGAACTCCACTTCACTGGAGGCGTTGGACTGGTTACCGAGTTTGTTTTTCAGGCGCTGGATGTAGAACTGATTGCGCGTGTCGTCCGGGCGGTGGCGCGGCAGCAGAAAGCAGGTCAGGCCCTTGTCGGTCTGCGCCAGCGTCAGGAACGCATCGCACATCGGCGCCGAGCAGAACCACTTGTGCCCGACCAGCTCATAGGCCTGGCCCGGGCCACTGGCGCCAACCGGATAGGCCTTGGTGGTGTTGGCCCGCACGTCGGTGCCGCCCTGTTTCTCGGTCATCGCCATGCCAATGGTCACGCCGGCCTTGTGCGCCATGCCGACGTTGCGCGGGTCGTATTCGGTGGCGAGGATTTTCGGCAGCCACTGTTCGGCCAGATCCGGCTGCAAACGCATGGCCGGGACGCTGGCGAAGGTCATGGTCAACGGGCAACCGCTGCCCGCCTCGGCCTGGCTGTGCAGATAGCTCATCGAGGCGCGGGCGACATGTGCGCCGTCCTGCGGATGGGTCCAGGGTGATGAGGTCAGACCATGTTCAATCGCAGTGCGCATCAACTCGTGGTAGGCCGGATGAAACTCCACCAGATCGATGCGATGGCCGTAGCGGTCATGGCTGACGAACACCGGTTTGTTCTGATTGGCAAGGAACCCGGCCTCCATCAACGGCCCACCGGCCAGCGCACCGTAGACATCGATCCGCGACTCGGCCCACCCGGCGCCAAAGCGGCGCGACCACTCCTGCAATGGCAGGTCGATGCGGTACAGGTTGGCGCCATCCAGCGACGGTGGCTGGTTGGTGACTTCGTGGGTTTCGGCGAACTGATGCAGGTTCATGACGGGGCTCCTCTGGTCAGCCAAGGAATCCAGTTAAGCACCGGCCCGTGGCTGATCAAAGTGTCATATGCGCCGAACTGTCGGCGCTTTCACCCTGTTACGCGCTGAGCACGCGACGCTCCAGCGCCGTTTGCAGGTCTTCGAATTTCACCGGTTTGCTCAGGTAATCGATGCGCGTACCCGGCGCGCAGTGCTCGCGATCGGTACCCAGCGCCAGCATGAACACCGGCAGATTGGCGCAGCCGGGTAACGCATGGATCCGGCAGCACAACGACGCCCCTTCATGGCTGGGCAACTGGCAATCGATCAGCACCGCGTCGAAGGTTTCCCGTTGCAGACAATCCAGCGCCGCCGCGCCGTTGTCCGCGGTGCGTACGCGGAACCCCAGTTTGAGCAACATGCCGCGCATTACCAGTTGGTTGACGCTGTTGTCATCCACCAGCAACACCGTGCAGTCCTGCGGCGCACGGCTGCGCTCATGCAGCGCGTCCGGGGTTGGCGCCGCTTCGATCTTGGGCAGTTCGAACTCGACATCCAGCTGAAAACGGCTGCCGCTGCCAGGCTGAGAGCGGTGGGTGAGCTTGCCGCCGAGCAGTTCCACCAGTTGCCGACAGATCGCCAACCCCACGCCCAGGCCGCCGTATTCGCGGGTCATCGAACCGTCGAGCTGGAAGAAGCGCTGATACATCGTCGCCTCGCCCAGATCGGTGAAACCGATGCCGGTATCGATTACCGCAAACGACAGCGCCAAGCGATTTTCTACCGTCGGCTTGCCCGTCACTCGCAGCGCCAGACCACCGACCCGGGTGAACTTGATCGCGTTGTCCAGCAGGCATTCCAGGCATTGCGCCAGTTTTGCGCTGTCGCCGTGCAAGCGATCCGGCAGGGTCGGCAGCACCTCGACTTTGAAGTCCAGCGACTTGCTCGCCGCGTTGCCGTCGAACTGCACGCGCAAGGCCTCGACCACCGCGCGCAGGCTGAAGCTGCCCGGCGTTGCCTTGAGCTTGCCGGCCTGCAGTTCGGTGAGGGTGAGGATGCCGTTGACCATGCGCATCATGTCCCGGGCGGAGCCGGCGGCGGTTTGCTGGTATTGCTCCAGTTCAGGCTCCAGCTCGACGGTCTGCATCAGCTCCAGCGAACCGATCACTCCGTTCATCGGCGTACGCAACTCATGGGTCAGGGTCGCGAGGAATTCATCTTTGAGCTTGTTGCTGTGGGCCAGTTGCTGGTTGAGCACTTCGAGTTTCTGCCCCGCATCGAACAGGGTCTGCGCCTGCTGTTCGCGCATGGCGTTGATGCGATCGGCCAGCGCCAGCGACAGCAGCGCGACTTCGATCGCCGAGCCGATCTGGCTGGCGTACATGGTCAGGAACACGTTTGGCAGCAGGCCCAGCACCATCAGCGTATTGACGATGCCGCCGAGCAGGAACGCCGACCAGGCAATGATGAAGTAACGCGCCACCCGCAAGCCACGCCACCAGGCGAGGAACCCGGCGGCGAAAATCACCACGGTAAACACCAGCGCCAACAGAGTCGCCAGGCGCAGCGACAACGCGTAACTGGTCATCAGCGACAGCCCCACCACCAGCGCGCCGAACGCGATCAGGGCGATCAGCAGATAGTCGAGCCAGCGGCTGTGGATTCTGGTCTGCAGGAAACTGCGGGCGAACTGGCTGCCGAACAGGCCGGCGCAGCCGATGAAAAACGGCGTGGCGGCGTTGGCCCACCACGGATTGTCCGGCCAGAAATACTCGACCGCCGCACCGTTCACCGACAGTTGATAAAGGCCGAACGAGGCAATGTAGAAGATGTAATAGAGGTAGCTGGTGTCGCGCACGCTCAGGTAGATGAACAGGTTGTAGACCAGCATCCCCAGCAGCACGCCATAGATGATCCCCAGCACATACAGGCGCACCGGTTGATCCTCGAGGTACGCGGTGCTCGACCATAACGTCACTGGTGCCTGGATCGAGCCTTCGCTGGCCAGGCGCAGGAACACGGTTTTTTGCTGGTCAGGGGCGAAGGTCAGGTCGAACAGGTAATTGTTCTGGCGGATCTCGCGGTTGGCGAAGGGCAAGGCGTCGCCGGTCCGCCGGATCAGCCGGTAATCGCCATTGGCATCGGCCATATAAAGGTCGAGGTGATCGAGCGGCGGATACGCCAGTTCCAGCAGCCAGGTGCGTTGGGCGGCCGGATTGTTCGGACGGTAATGCAGATCAATCTTCAGCCAGAACGCCGAGCGCGAGTAACCGGCATTCAGCGTGGCTTTGTCGTGGGGTTTGAAATTGCCCGCCGCCGCTTGAGCGCGGACGTCGGCAATGTTCGCCTGACCGCTCGGGTCTTCGAACACTTGCAGGGAGCGACCCAGGGGAAGGCTCTGGGTATTTTCGTCGAACTCGACGGCGCTTGCGAGGAGGGGCAAGCAGAACAGCAACATCAGCAAATAGCGCATTGAAGCCCCAGCGTGGCTCGTCCGGTTGTGTCAGGAAGCCCCCCATTCCCTTTGAGTAGACGTAAAACCGGTATTACCTGTTATTGGTTTGGATCCAGACTAGCATAGCCGTTGATGGCCATTGAGCACCATCAAATTTTTTCCTGTAAAGGCTCTAGAACGGGCGTTTCAGAGCAAAGCTGCGGGCTAGAGCTGTTGAGAAGGTCAGGAATTCAAAAAGATCGCAGCCTGCGGCAGCTCCTACAGAGATCGCGTTTCCATGTAGGAGCTGCCGAAGGCTGCGATCTTTTGATCTTGCTTCGCCGGACTGAACCCCAAAATCAGGTTTGGTGGTAAGCTCGCGCACCATGAATATCTACAGCTCCCGCCCCGTTGTCCTCTGTCTCTCCGGCCACGACCCCAGTGGTGGCGCCGGCTTGCAGGCAGATATTGAAGCCCTGCTTGCGCAGGGTTGCCATGCGGCTCCGGCCGTCACCGCCCTGACCGTGCAAGACACCGTCAACGTCACTGACTTCCGCGTCCTCGACCGTGAGTGGGTACTGGCCCAGGCCAATGCCGTGCTCAACGACTCCGAAGTCGCTGCGGTCAAACTGGGCATGCTCGGTTCGCTGGAAATGGTCGACACCGTGGTCGAACTGCTTTCGGCGCACCCGCACCTGCCGGTGGTCTGCGACCCGGTGCTGCGTGCCGGCGGCGGCGGACGCCTGGGCAAGGATGAAGTCGGTTATGCGATGCGCGAGCGTCTACTGCCGCTGTCGATCATTGCCACCCCCAACCTGCCAGAAGCGCGAATTCTCGCCGAATTGCCCGAAGGCACTGCGGACGAGTGCGCAGAAAAACTCCTGCCGTTCGTCAAAAACCTGCTGATCACCGGCGGCCATGGCGACGAAACTGAAATCCACAATCGCCTGTACAGCCGTGACGGCCTGCGTGAAACCTTCTATTGCCAGCGTTTACCGGGCAGTTATCACGGTTCCGGCTGCACATTGGCCAGCGCTCTCGCCGGTCGGCTGGCCCAGGGTGAAAACCTCGCCAGCGCCGTGCGTACGGCACTGGATTACACCTGGCGCACCCTGCGCGATGCCGAGCAACTGGGCAAAGGCCAGTTCGTGCCGCGTCGTCTGCCGCTGGATTTTTGCTCGTAACGTCGTGAGGTCTGCCTGATGAAACTACGTGGCCTGTACGCCATCACCGACAGCCAATTACTGGCGGGCAAGTTTCTGTCGTACGTGGAGGCGGCGCTGGAAGGCGGCGTCACCTTGCTGCAATACCGCGACAAAAGCAGCGATGAGGCCCGCCGTCTGCGCGAGGCCGAAGCCTTGCGCGACCTGTGCGAGCGCTACAAAACCCAGTTGATCATCAACGATGACGCCGAACTGGCCGCGCGCCTCAACGTCGGCGTGCACCTGGGGCAGACTGACGGCCCGCTGTCGCCGACCCGCGCCCTGCTCGGCTCAAAAGCCATTATCGGTTCGACCTGCCATGCGCAGCTCGAACTGGCTGAACAGGCCGCCAAAGAGGGCGCGAGTTATGTCGCCTTCGGCCGCTTCTTCAATTCCAACACCAAGCCCGGCGCACCAAGCTGCAGCCTCGATCTGCTCGACGAGGCCAAACGCAAGCTGCACCTGCCGGTCTGCGCGATTGGCGGCATCACCCTCGACAACGCCGCGCCACTGGTGGCCCACGGGGTCGACCTGCTGGCGGTGGTCCACGGTTTGTTCGGTGCCGAGAGCACCGCCGAAGTGACCCGTCGCGCCCGCGCCTTCAACGAACTTCTGAAAATCTGATTTGAGAGCCCGAACATGTCTCGTTCCGAAACCCTGTTTGCCAATGCCCAGAAACACATTCCCGGTGGTGTGAACTCGCCGGTTCGCGCGTTCAAGAGCGTGGGCGGCACACCGCTGTTCTTCAAGCATGCCGAAGGCGCCTACGTCACAGACGAAGACGACAAGCGCTATGTGGATTATGTCGGTTCGTGGGGGCCGATGATCCTCGGCCACAGCCACCCGGACGTGCTCGACGCGGTGCGCAATCAACTGCAACACGGCCTGTCCTACGGCGCGCCGACCGCGATGGAAACCGAGATGGCCGACCTGGTCTGCTCGCTGGTGCCGTCGATGGACATGGTGCGCATGGTCAGCTCCGGCACCGAAGCGACCATGAGTGCGATTCGTCTGGCCCGTGGCTACACCGGTCGTGACAGCATCATCAAGTTCGAAGGCTGCTACCACGGTCACTCCGACAGCTTGCTGGTCAAGGCCGGCTCCGGCGCTTTGACTCAAGGCGTGCCAAGCTCCGCCGGTGTACCGGCAGCGTTCGCCAAACACACCCTGACCCTGCCGTTCAACGACATCGACGCTGTAGAGAAGATGCTCGCCGAAGTCGGTCAGGACGTCGCCTGCATCATCGTCGAGCCAGTGGCAGGCAACATGAACTGCGTACCGCCGGCGCCGGGTTTCCTCGAAGGCCTGCGCGCGCTGTGCGACAAGCATGGCGTGGTGCTGATTTTCGACGAAGTGATGACCGGTTTCCGCGTCGCCCTCGGTGGCGCTCAGGCGTACTACGACGTAACCCCGGATCTGACCACCTTCGGCAAGATCATCGGCGGCGGCATGCCGGTCGGCTGCTTCGGCGGCAAGCGTGAAATCATGGAACGCATCGCGCCGCTGGGCCCGGTGTACCAAGCCGGCACCCTGTCGGGTAACCCGCTGGCGATGGCCGCCGGTTTGACCACGCTGCGCCTGATCAGCCGCCCAGGGTTCCACGCCGAGCTGACCGACTACACCACGCGCCTGCTCGACGGTCTGCAACAACGCGCCGATGCGGCGGGTATTCCGTTCGTGACCACGCAAGCGGGTGGCATGTTCGGCCTGTATTTCAGCGGCGCCGACGACATCGTCACTTTTGAAGACGTGATGGCCAGCGACGCGGCACTGTTCGGTCGCTTCTTCCATCTGATGCTGGAAGGCGGCGTGTACCTGGCGCCGAGCGCATTCGAAGCCGGTTTCACCTCGATCGCCCATGGCGAAGCCGAACTCAAAATCACCCTGGACGCTGCCGAACGCGCCTTCGCTGCACTGAAGTAATCGCCGTACCGCTGACGTTGGCCATTGCCAGCGTCAGCCTTCACCTACACCCACGCCCTTTTTCCCACGCTTGTACTAAAAATCCGCCAGAAAGTGGCCGATATATTCCCCGCGCAGCAGAAAAACGAGTAAAGACTTTGTAAGGTTGGCCCTGCTTATTTCATAATGCGCGCTTATTGGATCCCTCGATGGGTCCGCGTGCCCTTCAGAGGTAAGTCGATTCCCATGAACCGCACCGGCCGCACCCTTGCCTTGGGCTGCCTGTTGCTCCTTCAGCCCCTGCTCGCGCATGCACAAGCAGGCGGCAACTCGTTGTTGATCCCGGCGATGGGTCGTTGCACCCTCAACACTCAGCCGCAAGACGTCACGCAGGCACTGGCCGCCTGCCAGAAAGCGGCGGACGAAGGGGATGCGCAAGCGCAATACGAGTTGGGTGAGTTCTACTACGACGGCAAGAATGCGCCACGCGACCTCAATCAAGCCCTGAGCTATTTCGAAAAGGCCTCGCTGCAAGGCCACGCTCAGGCGCAATTCAAGCTCGGCACCATGTTCTTCCACGGTGAAGGCGTGCAGGCCAACAACATTCAGGCGTACATCGTGCTGAAGATGGCCGCGGTCAACGGCGCCGAAGATGCGCTGGACACCGCTGACGAAGTCTCCGAAAAAATGTCCCGCGAAGACCTCGAAACCGCGACTCAGGTGCTCGGGCAAATTTTCCGTAAATACCTGATGGAACTGCAGAACGCCGATGGGCGTACGCCGTTTTCGCCGCTTCCCTGATTTCTGCTTTGCTTTGACTATCCCCATTCGCGAGCAGGCTCGCTCCCACAAAAGATCTTCGCAGCGCTGGAGATCAAATGTGGGAGCGAGCCTGCTCGCGAATGGGGCGACTCGGTTTTGCGGTTTACTTCTCAGGCATCGGCATCGGAAACGGCATCACATTGCCGACCGCGCCACGGGCTTCGCTGATTTTCGGGGTGCCCAGACGCTCCACCTCGTCGATGCGCACGATCGAATGCATCGGCACAAAGCTGCGCACCACGCCCTCGAACTGCGCCTTGAGCTTCTCTTCGCTCGGATCGACTACCACTTGCGTGCGCTCGCCAAAGACGAACTCTTCCACTTCCAGAAAACCCCACAGATCACTTTGATAGATCTGCTTGGCGTACATTTCGAACACCTGGCCCTGGTTGAGAAAAATCACCTTATAGATTGGAGCTTCGCGTTTGGTCATGGCGGGGGGATAACATCGGGGATAAAAATGAGGGCGCAAACTATAGCATAGCCGCCGGACGCACAGCGGTAGGAACCTGAGGGCTTGTTCCCTATAATGCGCGGTTCTTTGAATCAGGTGACGACCTTACTCCATGGCCAAGAAGCTTTACATCGAAACCCACGGTTGCCAGATGAACGAGTACGACAGCTCGCGCATGGTTGATCTGCTGGGCGAACATCAGGCCCTGGAAGTCACCGCCCGTGCGGAAGACGCCGACGTGATTCTGCTCAACACCTGCTCGATCCGCGAACGTGCACAGGATCGGGTGTACTCGCAGCTCGGCCGCTGGCGCGAACTGAAACTGGCCAACCCGGACATGGTGATCGCCGTCGGCGGTTGCGTGGCCAGCCAGGAAGGCGCGGCGATCCGTGATCGCGCCCCGTACGTCGACGTGGTCTTCGGCCCGCAAACCCTGCACCGCCTGCCGGAAATGATCGATGCCGCACGCAGCAGCAAGTTGCCGCAAGTCGACGTCTCGTTCCCGGAAATCGAAAAATTCGACCACTTGCCCGAGCCGCGCATCGACGGCCCGAGTGCCTACGTGTCGGTGATGGAAGGCTGCAGCAAGTACTGCACGTTCTGCGTGGTGCCCTACACCCGCGGCGAAGAAGTCAGCCGGCCGTTCGATGACGTGATCGCCGAGATCATTCACCTCGCTGAAAACGGCGTGCGTGAAGTGACCTTGCTGGGGCAGAACGTCAACGGTTATCGCGGCCTGACCCACGATGGGCGTCTGGCCGATCTGGCCGAGTTGATCCGCGTGGTCGCCGCCGTCGATGGCATCGACCGCATCCGCTACACCACTTCGCACCCGCTGGAGTTCTCCGACAGCCTGATCCAGGCCCACGCCGAAGTGCCGGAGCTGGTCAAACACCTGCACTTGCCGGTGCAATCGGGTTCGGACCGGATTCTGGCGGCGATGAAGCGCAACCACACCGCGCTGGAGTACAAATCCAAGCTGCGCAAACTGCGCGCTGCGGTACCGGGCATCTGCATCAGTTCGGACTTCATCGTCGGCTTCCCTGGCGAGACCGAGAAAGACTTCGAACAGACGATGAAGCTGATTGCCGACGTCGGTTTCGACTTCTCCTACTCGTTCGTCTACAGCCAGCGCCCGGGCACCCCGGCGGCCGATCTGGCCGACGACACCCCGGAAGAGCTGAAAAAAGAACGCCTGAACGCCTTGCAACATCGTCTGAATCAGCAAGGGTTCGAGATCAGCCGACAAATGGTCGGCTCGATCCAGCGCATTCTGGTCACCGACTACTCGAAGAAAGACCCGGGCGAGCTGCAAGGGCGCACCGAGAATAATCGTATCGTCAACTTCCGCTGCGATAATCCAACCCTGATCGGCCAGTTCGCCGACGTGCACATCGATGCGGCACAACCGCACTCGCTGCGCGGTTCGTTGATTCAATAACACCGCATATCCTGTGGGAGCGAGCCTGCTCGCGAAAGCGGTCTGTCAGACACCTCAATGTTGAATGTGTCGCCGCCTTCGCGAGCAGGCTCGCTCCCACAAGTACGGCGCCAGGGGCATGAATCGGGCGAGTTCATATAAGAGCTTTCGCACCCACGCCACTGGCGTTATCCTTGATTTCATCTTAATTGCCCCAGGGCGGCTAAATACGACCTTGAACGCACCCATAGAACCACATCGTTTTATCCTCGAGCCCTTTGAGGCTCGCCGCTTCGCCAATCTGTGCGGGCAATTCGACGAGCATTTGCGCTTGATCGAACAGCGCCTGGCCATCGAGATCCGCAATCGCGGAAACCAGTTCGAGCTGATCGGCGACCCCAAGCACACCACGTCTGCGGAAAACCTGCTGCGCCGCCTGTACCGCGAAACCAAGGGTACCGAGCTGTCGCCGGACATGGTGCACCTGTTCCTCCAGGAGTCGGCCGTCGTCGAACTGGACAACCACGCCCCCGCCGAAGCGTCCGTCGCCCTGCGCACCAAGAAAGGCATGATTCGCCCACGCGGCCTGAATCAGCTGCGCTATGTGAAGGAAATTCTCGGCAACGACATCAACTTCGGCATTGGTCCGGCCGGTACCGGCAAGACCTATCTGGCCGTGGCTTGCGCCGTTGATGCCTTGGAGCGCGAGCAGATCCGCCGCATCCTGCTGGTACGTCCGGCGGTTGAAGCGGGTGAAAAACTCGGTTTCCTGCCCGGCGACCTGAGCCAGAAGATCGACCCGTACCTGCGCCCGCTGTACGACGCCCTCTACGAAATGCTCGGTTTCGAATACGTGGCCAAGCTGATCGAGCGCCAGGTGATCGAAGTCGCGCCGCTGGCCTACATGCGCGGTCGTACGCTGAACAACAGCTTCATCATTCTCGACGAAAGCCAGAACACCACCGTCGAGCAGATGAAAATGTTCCTGACCCGGATCGGCTTTGGCTCGACTGCAGTCATCACTGGCGACATCACCCAGGTCGACCTGCCGCGCGGCACCAAGTCCGGCCTGCATCATGTGATCGAAGTGCTCAAGGACGTTCCGGGCATCAGCTTCACCCATTTCCAGCCTAAAGACGTCGTGCGCCACCCGTTGGTGCAGCGGATCGTCGAGGCCTACGAGCGCTTCGAGACCCGTGCCGAAGCCGCCAGGGAAACCTCGCGCGATGCTTGAGCTGGATCTGCAAATCGCTACCGAAGCGAACGCCCCGAGTGAAGCCGACTTCCGCCAATGGTGCGAACTGGCCCTGCGCCAGCGCAGCGCCGACTCGGAAATGACCATTCGCCTGGTCGACGAGGAAGAAGGTCGCGAACTCAATCACACCTGGCGCCACAAGGATTACGCGACCAACGTCCTGTCGTTCCCGGCCGAAGTCCCGGACGAGTTTCTCGACATCCCGCTGCTCGGCGATCTGGTGATTTGCGTTGCGGTGGTCGAACGCGAAGCTGTCGAACAAGGCAAGGAACTCAAGGCCCATTGGGCACATCTAGTCATTCACGGCTGCTTGCATCTGCTTGGTTACGACCATATAGATGACGACGAAGCCGAAGAAATGGAAGCACTGGAACGCGAGTTGCTTGCCGAATTGGGCTACCCCGATCCGTACGCGGACGACGAACACGAAACATCCCCTATCGTTACAACAAAGGATTCAGAGTAATCGCTATGAGCGAAGATCGATCGAGCAACGGGCAGAAGTCATGGCTGGGTAAACTGACCCAGGCTTTTGCCCACGAGCCGAAGAACCGTCAGGAGCTGCTTGAGCTGCTGCGTGATGCACATCAGAACAAACTGCTGGACAGCGAAGCGCTGGCCATCGTCGAAGGCGCCATTCAGGTGGCTGACCTGCAAGTACGCGACATCATGGTGCCGCGCTCGCAGATGATCAGCATCAAGGCGACCCAGACCCCTCGTGAGTTCCTGCCGGCCGTGCTCGACTCGGCCCACTCGCGCTACCCGGTCATCGGCGAAAGCCACGACGACGTGATGGGCGTGCTGCTGGCCAAGGATCTGCTGCCGCTGATTCTCAAGGAGAACGGCGACAGCTTCAACATCAAGGATCTGCTGCGCCCGGCCACCTTCGTGCCGGAGTCCAAGCGTCTGAACGTGTTGCTGCGTGAATTTCGCGCCAACCACAACCACATGGCCATCGTCATCGACGAGTACGGCGGCGTGGCCGGTCTGGTGACGATTGAAGACGTGCTGGAACAGATCGTCGGCGACATCGAAGACGAGCACGACGTCGAAGAAGACAGCTACATCAAGCCGCTGCCCAGCGGTGACTTCCTGATCAAGGCCCTGACGCCGATCGAGAACTTCAACGAGTTCTTCGACAGCGAATTCTCCGACGACGAATTCGACACCGTCGGCGGCCTGGTGATGAGCGCGTTCGGGCACTTGCCAAAGCGTAACGAAATCACTGAAATCGGCGCCTATCGTTTCCGCATCCTGAACGCCGACAGCCGTCGGATTCATTTGCTGCGACTGACACCTATCGCCCGGTAATCATTAAGGAAAGAAATGCGCTGGACAACCCGCCCCGGCTGGCCCGGTAACCTGCTGGCTGTGGCGGCCGGTGCAATCACCACCTTCGCCCTCGCCCCGTTCAACATCTGGCCGCTGGCTTTGCTCGCGGTCGGCCTGTTCTACGCTGGCCTGCGCGAGCTGAAGCCGCGTCAGGCACTGGGCCGTGGTTGGTGTTTCGGTTTCGGCCTGTTCGGCGCCGGCACCAGCTGGATCTACTACAGCATCCACCATTTCGGTGGCGCATCAGTACTGCTGGCCGGGTTCCTGATGCTGCTGTTCACCGCAGCGATCGCGTTTTTCTTTGCCCTGCCCGCCTGGGTCTGGGCGCGCTGGTTGCGCCGCAATGAAGCACCGCTGGCCGATGCGCTGGCGTTTGCCGCGCTGTGGGTCGGTCAGGAGGCCTTTCGCGGCTGGTTCCTCACCGGTTTCCCTTGGCTCTACTCCGGTTACAGCCAGCTCGACGGTCCATTGGCCGGGCTCGCGCCAGTGGGTGGCATGTGGTTGGTGTCGTTCGTTCTGGCGCTGACTGCGGCGCTGATCTACAACGCGCCGCGTCTGCTGCAATCCGGTCGCAAGGGTTTTATCGCGGCTGGCCTAGTGTTGCTGGTCGGGCCTTGGGTGGCAGGCATTGCACTCAAGGGCCACGCCTGGACCAGTCCGTCCGGCCCGGCACTGAGCGTTGCCGCAATTCAGGGCAACGTCGAACAAAGCATGAAATGGGATCCGGCGCAGCTCAACGCGCAACTGGCGCTGTACCGCGACCTGAGCTTTCGTTCCAGACCGGTGGACCTGCTGATCTGGCCGGAAACCGCCGTGCCGGTGCTCAAGGAGTCCGCCGAGGGCTACCTGAACATGATGGGCAACTTCGCCGCCGAGCGTAAATCGGCGCTGATCACCGGCGTGCCGATCCGCGAGACGGTTCGCCACGAAAAACGCTTCTTCAACGGCATCACCGTGGTCGGCGAAGGCGATGGCACCTACCTCAAACAGAAACTGGTGCCGTTCGGTGAGTACGTACCGTTGCAGGATCTGCTGCGCGGTTTGATCGCGTTCTTTGACTTGCCGATGTCCGACTTCGCTCGCGGGCCGGCGGATCAGCCGTTGCTGCAGGCCAAGGGTTATCAGATTGCGCCGTTCATCTGCTACGAAGTGGTGTACCCGGAGTTCGCTGCCGGTTTGTCGGCACGCAGCGATCTGCTGCTGACGATCAGCAACGACACCTGGTTCGGCACCTCGATCGGCCCGCTGCAACACCTGCAAATGGCGCAAATGCGCGCACTTGAGGCAGGCCGCTGGATGATCCGCGCCACCAACAATGGCGTGACCGGACTGATCAACCCGTTCGGGCAGATCACCGAGCAGATCCCGCAGTTCGAGCAGGGCATTCTGTATGGCGAAGTGGTGCCGATGCACAATCTGACGCCGTACCTGCAATGGCGTTCGTGGCCGCTTATCATCGTCTGTTTGCTGCTGTTTGGCTGGGCGCTGATGGCAAGCCGGATGTCGAAAACCCTTTAAAGCAAAAGATCGTCCGATCGCGGCCCGAGCCTGCGGCAGCTCCTACATGGGGATTTGTGTTTTCCCTGTAGGAGCTGCCGCAGGCTGCGATCTTTTGATCTTCAGCGGTAAAACAACGAATACCCCACCTGCCCCACCGCCTCATTCAGCAACTGTCCGCTCTGCCAGATCGACTTGAACTCCGGCAGCCAGCCACCAAACGGTCGTGCATTATCGGTCCCGAGAAACCCTACGGGCGCCGGTACCACTTCGAATCCTGCCTGCTGGAAACACCACACGGCGCGCGGCATGTGCCAGGCCTGCGTCACCACCACGACGCGCTTGATGCCCTGGGGCAACAAAAGGTCGGCACTGAACCTGGCGTTTTCCCAGGTGGTACGGCTTTCACCTTCCTGCCAGCGCGTGGTCACGCCGAAATCATCGCGCAGTGAATCGGCCATCAGCTTCGCTTCCGTCGGCGGTGTGCCGTAATGCAAGCCACCACTGGTCAGGATCGGCAACCCGGACGCCTTGGCCAGCCGCGCGGCATAGCGCTGACGCTCCAGCCCCACGCCGGTCGGCTGATCCTCGCCCCAGGCCAGATCGCCGCGCTCGCGCCCGGAACCCAGCACCACAATGGCATCGGCGCGCTGCGCCAACATCGACCACGCATCACGGGGCAGCGGCGGCTCACGCTCCAGCGCCTTGGCGCCCCACTGCACCACCACCGGCAGGCTCATCAGCCAGAAACCACCCAGACCAAGGGCGAAACACGCAGCGGCCAGCCGCGGCCGGGAGCGGCGCAGCCACCAGGCGACCAGCAACAGCAGTAAAAGAATGCCGGGCGGCAATAGAAGTTGTTTGATGAAGTAACGAAAAGGCATCGGGGCATCTCCAGAGATGCCCGAAGCCTAAGAGTGTTAATAACGCGTTACAACCGATAGTCAGGATCCTGTTGGAAAAGATCCGTTATTTTGACCTGCCATGCGTTTACTTGGCCTGCACAGAACGAACCTTGACGGTGTCTTTGTCGGGCGCCTTGTCCTTGAGCCAGATGACCTTGGCCGATTGTGGTGCATCGAGCTGCTTCACTGCCAGCGACAAGCTTCCATGCGTTTCACGTTCACAGCGATCCAGATAGGCCTTGACCAGTTTGAACTCGGCGGGGCTCAAGCCACGCAATTCCAGTTCCACGGGGCGCTCGTCGCGCAGCCGGCCAGCGGTTTTTGCAGCGTCGAGCGCCATGCCCAGACGATCCATCAACCGTTCGTACAACTCGGGTTTCGTCACGTTTTTTTGCCGTTGCTCCACCATCCCTCACCTCATTGAAGATAAGACTCACTCCCCAATAAGAGCTTAGCTTCGCTGCACAAACCGGCTGAACGCCGCGACCAACGGCCCTCGCCACGGTTTTCCGGGGCCAGACAGCTGTAATCAGGGTTTCCCTAGGCCAAGCGCGGTCATGTATGCTACGGCGCTTCCTGTCATTCCACTTCCAGCTTGTCCGGAGCATCCCCGGAGGGCGCGTTGAAGAGGATTAGGCCACCCCTATCCAGTACAAAAGTAGCCATGCACGAACAATATCAGCCCCGTGAAATCGAAGCCGCCGCCCAGTCGTTCTGGGACGAGCAAAAGTCCTTTGAAGTCAGTGAACAGCCAGGCAAGGAAACCTACTACTGCCTGTCGATGTTCCCTTACCCCAGCGGCAAGCTACACATGGGGCACGTGCGCAACTACACCATCGGCGACGTGATCTCCCGCTACCAGCGCATGCAAGGCAAGAACGTTCTGCAACCGATGGGTTGGGACGCCTTCGGCATGCCGGCGGAAAACGCCGCGATGAAGAACAACGTGGCGCCCGCCAAGTGGACCTACGAAAACATCGCCTACATGAAGTCCCAGCTGCGCAGCCTGGGCCTGGCGGTGGACTGGTCCCGTGAAGTGACCACCTGCAAGCCCGATTACTACCGCTGGGAACAGTGGCTGTTCACTCGCCTGTTCGAAAAAGGCGTGATCTACCGCAAGAACGGTACCGTGAACTGGGACCCGATCGACCAGACTGTTCTGGCCAACGAGCAGGTGATCGACGGTCGCGGCTGGCGTTCCGGCGCGCTGATCGAAAAGCGCGAAATCCCGATGTACTACTTCAAGATCACCGCTTACGCGGATGAGCTGCTGGAGAGCCTCGACGAACTGACTGGCTGGCCGGAACAGGTCAAGACCATGCAGCGCAACTGGATCGGCAAATCCCGCGGCATGGAAGTGCAGTTCCCGTACAACGTCGACTCGATCGGCGAAGCCGGTACCCTCAAGGTCTTCACCACCCGTCCGGACACCCTGATGGGCGCGACCTACGTTGCCGTGGCTGCCGAGCACCCGCTCGCCACCCAGGCAGCGCAGAACAACCCTGAGCTGCAAGCGTTCATCGCCGAATGCAAGGGCGGCAGCGTGGCTGAAGCCGACGTCGCCACTCAAGAGAAAAAAGGCCTGCCGACCGGCCTGTTCGTCGAGCACCCGCTGACCGGTGAAAAACTCCCGGTATGGGTCGCCAACTACGTGCTGATGCACTACGGCGACGGCGCCGTGATGGCGGTCCCGGCGCACGACGAGCGCGATTTCGAATTCGCCCACAAGTACAACCTGCCGGTCAAATCGGTGGTGCGCACCAGTTCCGGTGACACTAACCCGGCTCCGTGGCAAGACGCCTACGGCGAGCACGGCACGCTGATCAACTCCGGCGAGTTCGACGGCCTGGACTTCACCGGCGCCTTCGACGCCATGGAAGTCGCCCTGATCAAGAAAAACCTCGGCGCCTCGCGCACCCAGTTCCGTCTGCGCGACTGGGGCATCAGCCGTCAGCGCTACTGGGGCTGCCCGATCCCGATCATCCACTGCGCCACCTGCGGTGACGTGCCGGTGCCGGAAGACCAGTTGCCGGTGGTGCTGCCGGAAGACGTGGTGCCGGACGGCGCCGGTTCGCCGCTGGCGCGCATGCCGGAATTCTACGAGTGCATCTGCCCGAAATGTGGCCAGCCTGCCAAGCGTGAAACCGACACCATGGACACCTTCGTCGAGTCCTCGTGGTACTACGCCCGTTACGCCTCGCCGCACTTCGAAGGTGGCCTGGTGGAAAAGTCCGCGGCCGACCACTGGCTGCCGGTTGATCAGTACATCGGCGGTATCGAACACGCCATTCTTCACCTGCTGTACGCACGCTTCTTCCACAAGCTGATGCGTGACGAAGGTCTGGTCAGCTCCAACGAGCCGTTCAAGAACCTGCTGACCCAGGGCATGGTGATCGCCGAAACTTACTATCGCCGCGAAGCCAATGGTGCCTACACCTGGTTCAACCCGGCGGACGTGGAACTGGAGCGTGACAGCAAGGCCAAGGTCATCAGCGCCAAATTGAAATCCGACGGCTTGCCGGTGGAAATCGGTGGCACCGAGAAGATGGCCAAGTCCAAGAACAACGGCGTCGACCCACAGTCGATGATTGATCAGTTCGGCGCGGATACCTGCCGCCTGTTCATGATGTTCGCCTCGCCGCCTGACATGAGCGCTGAATGGTCGGACTCCGGCGTTGAAGGCTCGCACCGCTTCCTCAAGCGCGTCTGGCGTCTGGCGCAGGCCCACGTCACCCAGGGCCTGCCGGGCAAGCTGGACGTCGCCGGCCTGAACGACGAACAGAAAACCGTGCGCCGCGCCATCCACCTGGCCATCAAACAGGCCAGCCATGACGTCGGCCAGAACCACAAATTCAACACCGCCATCGCTCAGGTGATGACGCTGATGAACGTGCTGGAAAAAGCCGCGCAAGGCACCGAACAGGATCGCGCACTGATTCACGAAGGTCTGGAAGCCGTGACGTTGCTGCTGGCTCCGATCACGCCGCACATCAGCCATGAGCTGTGGAATCAACTGGGTCACGCTGACCCGGTGATTGATGCCGGCTGGCCTGCGGTCGATGAAAGCGCACTGGTGCAGGACAGCCTGCAACTGGTCATTCAAGTGAACGGCAAGCTGCGTGGCCAGATCGAAATGCCGGCCGGCGCCACCCGCGAAGAAGTCGAAGCGGCTGCCCGCGCCAACGAAAACGTGCTGCGTTTCGTCGACGGTCTGACCATTCGCAAAGTGATCGTTGTACCGGGAAAACTGGTCAACATCGTCGCCAGCTAAAATTGGATTGGGCGTCAGGTTCGCCTGACGCACTGTAAAACCTTTCGGGCCGCAGGGTCGGCCCACATGGTTTCAAGGGGAGCAACACAATGATCAAACGCAATCTGCTGGTGATGGGCCTCGCCGTTCTGCTGAGCGCCTGCGGTTTCCAGCTGCGTGGCACCGGCACCAACGAACTGTCGATCAAGGAGCTCGATCTGAGCGCCCGTAACGCTTATGGCGAGACCGTCACCCAGCTGCGCCAGGTGCTGGAGTCCAGCGGCGTCAAGGTCTACAGCGGTGCACCGTACAAGCTGTATCTGGCTGACGAGCAGGAAAACCAGCGCATCCTCAGCTACGCCGGCGCCGGCCGTACTGGCGAATACCAGGTCAACACCGTGCTGAACTACGACATCGTTGGCGAACACAATCTGAACCTGCTGAGCGACAAGCTTGAAGTGCAGAAAGTGTTCATCCACGACGGCAACAACCTCGTCGGCTCCGATCAGGAAGCCAACGACGCTCGTCGCGAAACCCGTCGCGAACTGGTTCAGCGCATGATGCTGCGTCTGCAACAGCTGACTCCGGGCCAACTGGAGCAGCTGCAGCAAGCGGCCAACGACCGTGCCCGGGCTGAAGCCGACGCGCTGAAGGCAGCACAGAAGGCTGAAGCGGAAACCCCGCGTCAGTCGCCGCTCGAACTGCCGCAGCAGTAAGACGTACGGGGCGCTCAGGCGCCCCGTTCGCCCTCTCTTATGAAGCTCGCTCCCGCTCAACTCGGCAAACACCTGCAAGGCGCCCTTGCGCCTGTCTATATCATCAGCGGCGATGACCCGCTGTTGTGCCAGGAAGCTGCCGACGCCATTCGCAGTGCGGCCCGCCAGCAAGGTTTCGACGAACGCCAGGTGTTCGCCGCCGACGCCAATTTCGATTGGGGGACCTTGTTGCAGGCCGGCGCCAGCATGTCGTTGTTCGCTGAAAAGCGCCTGCTGGAACTGCGTTTGCCTTCAGGCAAACCCGGTGACAAGGGCGCTGCCGCGCTGATCGAATATTGCTCGCGCCCCGCTGAAGACACGGTGCTGCTGATCAGCTTGCCCAAGCTCGATGGCAGTGCGCAGAAGACCAGGTGGGGCAAGGCGCTGGTCGAAGGCCAGCAGACTCAATTCATCCAGATCTGGCCAGTGGATGCCAATCAGCTGCCGAGCTGGATTCGCCAGCGTCTGTCGCAGGCCGGCTTGTCGGCCAGCCAGGACGCGGTCGAACTGATTGCCGCACGCGTCGAGGGCAACCTGCTCGCCGCGGCGCAGGAAATCGAAAAGCTCAAGTTGATGGCCGAAGGTGGGCAGATCACCGTCGAAACCGTGCAGGCCGCGGTGGCCGACAGCGCGCGCTTCGACGTGTTCGGCCTGACCGACGCCGTACTCAACGGCGAACCGGCCCACGCCTTGCGCATGCTCGAAGGGCTGCGCGGTGAAGGCGTCGAGCCTCCGGTGATTCTCTGGGCGCTGGCGCGAGAGTTGCGCCTGCTGGCCAATATCTCGCTGCAGTACAGCCAGGGCACGCCGCTGGACAAGTGCTTCAGCCAGGCGAAACCGCCGGTCTGGGACAAACGCAAACCGCTGATGAGCAAAGCCCTGCAACGGTACTCGGCACAGCGCTGGGCGCAGTTGTTGCTCGAAGCCCAGCGCATCGATGCGCAAATCAAGGGTCAGGCCGCCGGTTCGCCGTGGATGAGCCTGAGCCGGTTGGCGTTGTTGATGGCTGGGCAGCGGCTGACTCTTCCCGCCGAATAAAAGCAAAAAATCGCAGCCTTCGGCAGCTCCTACACCGATCCTTGTAGGAGCTGCCGAAGGCTGCGATCTTTTGATCTTTTTTCCTACACATCATCTCTACATCTGTCCTATAGACAGACGCTTGATAACGGCAGATTATTCGCCCCGCAGCACCCACCCACCGAGAGATCCAGCATGAGCAAAAAGCCATCGAAACATGGCCCGAACAAGGCCAAATCCATCATCGCCCAACCCCTGTTCCGCAGTCGCCAGGAACGACCGACCAAGGGTAAAGGCAGCTACCGCCGCGAAGCCTTCCAGTCTGACAACTGGGAGGCTTCTTACTTTCTGGCTGCCTGAAGCACAGTACCCCCCGGTCATGTTAAGGTCTGCACCTGATTCGTATCCTCTGGAACCGTGCATGCCCTTCAGTCTTTCCCGTCGTTGGCCCGTTCGCCAACTGATCGCTGCCTCCAGCTTCATTCTGCTTGTCGCCTGCGCGGAAAAACCTACCGCCGCCGATGCGCAACCTCTTCAAGCCGCCCCTGTCGCAACAGCCCCGGCAATCATCCCGCCGGTAGTGCCGTCCGCTGACCCGCTTGATCTTCAGCCAACCCAGACCTTTGCCGAATGGCAGGCGGGTTTCCGCAAGGATGCGCTGGCGGCCGGGATCCGCGCCGATCTGTTCGACCGCGCCTTTGCCAATGTCAGCTTCGATGCCAGCGTGATCAAAGCCGACCGCAGCCAACCTGAGTTCTCCCGTCCGGTATGGGAATACCTCGATGGCGCCCTGTCACCGCTGCGGGTGCGCAAGGGCCAGGCGCTGATCAGTCAGTACGCCGACATCCTGCAAAGCATCGAGCAGCGCTATGGCGTTGATCGTCAGGCGCTGGTGTCAGTGTGGGGCATGGAAAGCAATTTCGGCCAGTTCCAGGGCAACAAGTCGGTGATCAATTCATTGGCGACCCTGGCGTACGAAGGCCGCCGCCCTGCCTTCGCTCATGCGCAACTGATCGCTGCCCTGCAGATCCTGCAACAGGGCGATATCACCCCTGAGAAGATGCTCGGCTCGTGGGCCGGCGCGATGGGCCAGACCCAGTTCATTCCGACCACCTACAACACCCACGCCGTGGATTTCGACGGTGACGGGCGCCGCGACATCTGGGGCAGCCCGGCGGATGCGCTGGCCTCCACCGCGCACTACCTGCAAAGCTCCGGCTGGCAACGTGGTCAGCCATGGGGCTTTGAAGTGCAGCTGCCGAGCGGCTTCAACTACACCCTGGCCGATGGCTCCCTGCGCAAGACCGTTGCCGAATGGCGTCAACTCGGCGTAATCCTGCCCAATGGCGGCCAGGCCCCGGCCGGCTCGGATCAACTGTCCGCGGCCCTGCTGCTGCCGGCCGGCTACCGTGGCCCGGCGTTCCTGATCCTCGATAACTTCCGGGCGATCCTCAAGTACAACAACTCGTCGTCCTATGCACTGGCAGTCAGTCTGTTGTCCGAGCGCTTCAATGGCGCAGGCCTGATCAACGGCACGTGGCCAAAAGACGACCTGCCATTGAGCCGTACCGAACGCATCGAATTGCAGACCCTGCTGAGTGCGCGTAACTACGATGCAGGCACGGCTGACGGGATTATCGGCGCCAATACCCGCAAGGCGATCCGCAGTGCCCAGCAGGCGTTTGGCTGGCCGGCGGATGGCTATCCGACGCATAAATTGCTTGAGAGCCTGCGCAACCAATAAAGCAAAAATCAAAAGATCGCAGCCTTCGGCAGCTCCTACACGGGATTGGTGTTTACCCTGTAGGAGCTGCCGCAGGCTGCGATCTTTTTTGCTTCACCCACACACTATCGGGTGACCACATCCTGCTCCAGCATCAATTCCTTCTTACCCGCATCCAGTCGCACCAGCGCGCCCATCGGCAGCGTCAGGTTCGGATCACAATGGCCGCTGCGCCAGCCCGACAGCACCGGAATCCGTAACGGCTCGAACGTCTGCTTGAGCAAGCGATTCAGCGCCTCGATATCGACCCCGGCCACATCACCGACCAGCACCCCACGCAACCTGGCCAGTTTGCCGGACAGGCGCATCTGCGTGAGCAAGCGATCGATCCTGTACAGCGGCTCGTTGACGTCCTCGATCAGCAGAATCACCCCCTCCACGTCGATTTCATAAGGCGTGCCCAGCGTCGAGGCAATCATCGCCAGATTGCCGCCGAGCAAGCGCCCGTGCGCGATGCCTGGCTCGACGGTGGTCAATGGATACGCCACCGGATGGCTGAGCACACTGCCCGCCTTCAACTGACCACGCAGCATGGCGAAGAATGAGCTGACGGTCGGCGGCTCCTTGTCGCCCAGCAGGTCGGCGTTGAGCAGCGGGCCGTGGAAGGTCACGAACCCGGCGTAGCGGCTGATCGCCAGATGCAGTGCGGTGATGTCGCTGTAGCCGACAAATGGCTTGGCGTGACGACTCAGCAGATCGTAATCGATCCGGTCCAGCAGGCGCGGCGTACCGTAGCCACCGCGCAGGCAGATGATCGCGTCGACTTCAGGGTCGGCGAACGCGGCGTGCAGGTCGTTGAGGCGCACGTCATCGCTGCCGGCCAGATAGCCGTCCTTCTCGTAGACACCGGGAAATACTTTCAGCGCATAACCGCGCGCGCGCATCCACTGCACAGCCTTTTCCGTGTCCAGCGCACCGGGGCCGGCGGGTGCGATCACGCCGATCAGCCCTTCTGACGGCAGCGCCGGTACGGGTTTATGCGGAAAAAGGGTGTGAGTCGGCCGAACGGTCATCCATGGATCTCCCTGTGTGAAGTCTTGCAGACACAGTAGTCAGGAACAGCAATAAACAAAAGAGGTGAAACTACCCAATAACCCGTGGCGAGGGAGCTTGCTCCCGCAGGGTTGCGCAGCGACCCAAAGTTTTTTGGGACTGCGTTGCCCCTGGCGGGAGCAAGCTCCCTCGCCACAGGTTTTCGCAGGCTCAAACAAAAATACCCGCCGAGGCGGGTATTTTTCGAGGCTCTCAGCCCCGGATCAGGAACCGAGCAGCTCGGCCTTGACCAGTTTCGCCTGCTCGTCAGCGTGATACGACGAACGTACCAGCGGGCCGGAAGCGACGTTCTTGAAGCCCATCTTGTAACCTTCCTCGGCGAACCAGGCGAAAGTGTCCGGGTGCACGAAACGCTGCACCGGCAAGTGGCTGCGCGACGGTTGCAGGTACTGGCCGAGGGTCAGCATGTCGATGTCGTGTTCGCGCATGCGCTTCATGACTTCGATGACTTCTTCGTCGGTCTCGCCCAGACCCAGCATCAGGCCGGATTTGGTCGGGATGTGCGGCATCATCTGCTTGAAGCGTTGCAGCAGGGTCAGCGACCACTGGTAGTCCGAACCCGGACGCGCAGCCTTGTACAGGCGCGGCACGGTTTCCAGGTTGTGGTTGAACACATCCGGCGGCTCGGCGGCAGTGATTTCCAGCGCGATGTCCATGCGGCCACGGTAGTCCGGAACCAGGGTTTCCAGCTGCACGTTCGGCGACAGCTTGCGGATCTCGCGGATGCAGTCGGCGAAGTGCTGGGCACCGCCGTCGCGCAGGTCGTCGCGGTCAACCGAGGTGATCACCACGTACTTGAGCTTGAGGTCGGCAATGGCGATCGCCAGGCTTTCCGGCTCGTTGACGTCCAGTGGCTTCGGACGGCCGTGGCCGACGTCGCAGAACGGGCAGCGACGGGTGCAGATGTCGCCCATGATCATGAAGGTTGCAGTGCCGCCGGAGAAGCACTCGCCCAGGTTCGGGCAGGACGCTTCTTCGCAGACGCTGTGCAGCTTGTGCTTGCGCAGCAGGCTCTTGATCCGGTCGACTTCCGGCGAAACCGGGATACGCACGCGAATCCAGTCGGGTTTCTTCGGCAGTTCGGTGGTCGGAATGATCTTTACCGGGATGCGTGCAACCTTCTCGGCGCCGCGCAGCTTGACGCCGGCTTCAACCTTGGGACGCGGGGCCGGGCGCTCGGTCACGTCGAGCGTCGGGATCATGGTTTGCACTGCATCAGTAGTCATATCAGTCGATTCCGCCCGTCAGGGTCGTCTGCTCAGCATAGTCGAGGTGTTTGACGAGCTGCGCACGCAGCCGGGCACTTACCTCGGCAAATTCAATCGATCCTGCGTGATCGCTCAGCTGGGTCATCGCCAGCCCGGCATAGCCGCAGGGATTAATCCGTCGAAACGGCTCCAGGTTCATATCCACGTTCAGGGCCAGGCCATGAAAGGAACAACCGTGGCGAATCCGCAAACCCAGAGAAGCGATTTTCGCTCCGTCGACGTAGACGCCGGGAGCATCTGGCTTGGCGGCGGCGGTGACGCCGTAGCTGGCCAGCAGTTCGATCAGGCACTGTTCCATGCGCGTGACCAGATCACGTACGCCGAAACCCAGCTTGCGTACGTCCAGCAACAGGTAGGCGACCAACTGGCCCGGGCCATGATAAGTCACCTGCCCGCCGCGATCGACCTGTACCACCGGGATATCGCCCGGCAGCAACAGATGTTCGGCCTTGCCGGCCTGGCCCTGGGTGAACACCGGAGGGTGCTCGACCAGCCAGATTTCGTCGGCGGCATCGCTGCCGCGTTCGTTGGTGAAGCGTTGCATGGCATGCCAGACCGGCTCGTAAGCCATCTGGCCAAGTTCGCGAAAGCCCAGCGTGCCTTGCATCACAGCACCATGTGTACGAAACCGGTCGCCCGCAGTTCGCTGTTGATGTTGTACAGCTGATCCTGATCGGTCGCGACGATGTGCAACTGGATGGTGGTGTACTTGCCGTTGCTGCTCGAGCGTTCGTCGACACGCTCATCGTTGATGGTCGCGAATTTCTTCACGATCTCGATGATCTTGTCTTTGTGCCCGACGCCCGTATCGCTGATTACCTTAACCGGATAATCAACCTGGGGGAATTCGATCTTTGGCGCCTTTACTTCAGTATCGGTCATGGCGTAACGGCCTCGTAAGCGTAAGCCGTGGTAACGCACATGGCCCCGAACCGGATGGGAACGGGGCCATGCAGGTCAACACTCAATCAGTTGAACAAGCCGTAGAAGAATAGACGGATGCTATCCCACATGCGGCGGAAGATACCACCCTCCTCGACAGCGTCCAGGGCGATCAGGTCGGCGCTGTGCACAACCTTGTCGTCCAGTTTCACTTCGACTTTACCGATCACGTCGCCCTTGGCGATTGGCGCGGTCAGTTGCGGGTTCATGGTCATGCTGGCAGCGAGCTTTTTCAGCTGGCCTTTTGGCAGGGTCATGGTCAGGTCTTCAGCCAGGCCGGCCTTGACTTGACTGGTGGTGCCTTTCCACACCGGGGCCTGAGCCAGTTCGGTGCCCTTCTGGTAGAAGGTCTGGGTTTCGAAGAAACGGAAACCGTAAGTCAGCAGTTTCTGGGTTTCAGCGGCACGCGCCACTTCGCTGTTGGTGCCGAACACCACGGCGATCAGACGCTGGCCGTCACGTACAGCCGAAGACACCATGCAGTAGCCAGCTTCGTCGGTGTGACCGGTTTTCAGACCGTCAACGGTCTTGTCGCGCCACAGCAGCAGGTTGCGGTTAGGCTGCTTGATGCCGTTCCAGAAGAACTCTTTCTGCGAGTAGATCGCGTAGTGAGCCGGGTCTTCGTGGATGATCGCACGAGCCAGGATCGCCATGTCGTGAGCCGACGAGTAGTGCTCAGGGTTCGGCAGACCGGTCGGGTTCATGAAGTGGGAGTTGGTCATGCCCAGTTCGGTAACCGTCTTGTTCATCAGGTCGGCGAACGCGTCTTCGCTGCCGGCGATGTGCTCGGACAGCGCCACGCTGGCATCGTTGCCGGACTGGATAATGATGCCGTGCAGCAGGTCGCTGACGGTCACTTGCGAGCCGACCTTGATGAACATCCGCGAACCGCCGGTACGCCAGGCGTTTTCGCTGACGGTCACCGGGTCGTTTTCACCGATCTGGCCGCGACGGATTTCCAGCGTAGCGATGTACGCGGTCATCAGTTTGGTCAGGCTGGCTGGCGGCAGACGCTGGTCACCGTTGTTCTCCACCAGCACGTTGCCGCTGCTGGCGTCCATGAGCACGTAGGCTTTTGCAGCCAGTTGAGGTGGCGACGGCATCATCTCGGCCGCGAAGGCGGCTGGCGAGAGGAGCAGCGGGACTAGCAGACACAGGCGTTTGGCAAAGGTGGTGATGTTCATCCGTCTCTCGAAATCGCTAATGGAAACTTGCCCGAGGGCAAAACTATTCAGACAGCCTTCTAACGGGCCATCGCGTGTTCAGTTGCTCACTCCAGTCACCCTTGCCGGGCTTTTGTTCTTCGACGAGCCAACAACCTGGTTCACCCCCCAAAACCGCAAGTGAACCGTCAATCAAGTGCTACGTTTCTTACTCAGTGACCACGCTCGGCGAACCGAGATTGGCCAGGCGCACGCTGTTCTGCACCTGAGCGATCTCACCCGGCGAACCGATCGGCCCCAGGCGTACCCGGTGCAGGGTCTGCTGATTGCGCACGATCGAGCTGATGAACACCGGAGCGCTCACCATCCCGCTGAGCTTCGACCTCAGGAGTTCTGCAGCGTCCGGGTTGGCGAACGCGCCCACCTGCAGATACTGGCCAGACGCTGGTGCAGAAGCGTTTTTTTTTGCGCTGATCTGTACAGGGACAGTGTCAGAGGCATGTTGCTGCGGCGGCGGAGTCCACTGCTCGATGGTACCGGCCGACGCCGTGATCACCGGGGCGCTATTCTGCGCGACTTGCGGCTCGTTGAGCATCAGCGGCGCCGGACGGCCCTTCGCGGCCCACCATTGCTGCGGATCGATGCCCTCGACCTTGACGCGCGCGGTGCCGATTTCGGCATAACCGAGCTTCTTCGCGGCCGCGTAGGACAGGTCGATGATCCGGTCCGAATAGAACGGCCCGCGATCGTTGACTCGCAGGATCACGCTCTTGTTGTTGTCTAGGTTGGTCACCCGAACGTAACTTGGCAGTGGCAGAGTCTTGTGAGCGGCACTCATGCCGTACAGGTCATACACTTCGCCGTTGGCGGTGTTCTGCCCGTGGAACTTGGTGCCGTACCAGGACGCCGTGCCCGAGGCGACGTAGGTTTTGGATTCCTGCAGCGGGAAATAGGTCTTGCCCAGCACGGTGTACGGGTTGGCCTTGTACGGACCGGTGTGCAGGGTCGGCGTGGCATCCGGGATCCGCGAAACATCGACGTCCCACCATGGCGCGCCGTCTTTGTGCGCACGGTTGATGTCCAGCCCCGGCTGCGCACGCACGGCAGTGGACGAGGTCTTCTGGGTCGGCGCGCGGCTGGTCGAACAGCTGGCGACCAGCACCGCCAACGCAGCGAAAGCCACCAGCTTCAGGGGTTTATTGATAGGCAATGCCCGCATTACTTGACGCCCCGTGCTTTTACCAGCTCTTCAGACAGTTGATGTACGGCCATGGCGTACATCACGCTGCGGTTATAACGCGTGATCGCGTAGAAATTCTTCAGGCCCATCCAGTATTCAGGGCCGTTGTCGCCTTCGAGGCGAAATGCAGTAACCGGCATATCATCGCGCAGCGCATCATGACTTGACCAGCCCAGCGCCCGCAACTCTCCAACCGTCTTCGTCGGCTCGATGCCGGTGGTCAGGCCTTCATCGACCTGCTCGCCGCGCACATCGGCGCGACTGACCACCGGTTCCCCGGCGACCCAGCCATGCCGTTTGAAGTAACTGGCCACGCTGCCGATCGCATCGTCCGGATTGGTCCAGATATTGATGTGACCGTCACCGTCGAAATCCACCGCATAGGCGCGAAAGCTGCTCGGCATGAACTGTGGCAAGCCCATCGCCCCGGCGTACGAGCCTTTGAGGGTCAACGGATCGACTTGTTCTTCACGGGCCAGCAGCAGGAACTCACGCAATTCCTTGCGGAAAAATTCGGCACGGGGAGGATAGTCGAAACCGAGCGTGGACAACGCATCAATCACCCGGTAATTGCCGGTATTACGTCCGAAAAAGGTCTCGACGCCGATGATCGACACGATGACTTGCGCCGGTACGCCGTATTCCTGCTCGGCACGGGCCAGTACGGCCTCGTGCTGGCGCCAGAAGTCCACACCGCGGGCGATACGCGCGTCGGTGATGAACATCGGGCGATATTCTTTCCACTGCTTGACCCGCTCGGCGGGTTTGGAGATGGCGTCGAGAATCGCCTGCTTGCGCTGGGCCTCGCGGAACACCGCCATCAGTTGCTCGCCGGCAAAACCGTAGTCGCGGGTCATTTCACCGACGAATTCGGCCACCTGCGGTGAACCTTCGTAATCGCCGGCCAGCGCTTCCTGCGCGCTGCCAAGGATGCCGACCAGGCCGACCCACGGCGCGTAACGAGTCGCCCAGCTGCGCATGACTTGCATTGAACTCTTCACCTTATTCAAACCTGTGCGATCCACTTGCGATGCGTATGAATCGACATCAAAACCCCAAACGCTGACAGCAGTGTCACCAGCGAAGTTCCTCCGTAGCTGATGAAGGGCAACGGCACCCCCACCACCGGCAACAGGCCACTGACCATACCGATGTTGACGAAAACATAAACAAAAAACGTCATGGTCAGCGCGCCAGCGAGCAATTTGCCGAACAGCGTCTGCGCCTGGGCGGTAATCACCAGGCCGCGACCGATCAGCAACAGATAGATCAGCAGCAGCGCGCAGATGCCCACCAGACCGAACTCCTCGCCGAGTACGGCGATAATGAAGTCGGTGTGGCTTTCCGGCAAAAAGTCCAGGTGCGACTGGGTGCCCAGCAGCCAGCCCTTGCCGAACACACCGCCGGAACCAATGGCGGCTTTCGACTGGATGATGTTCCAGCCAGTGCCGAGCGGATCGCTTTCCGGGTCGAGGAACGTGAGAATTCGCTGCTTCTGGTAGTCGTGCATGATGAAGAACCACATGGCGATCGCCACCGGTACGGCGGCGGCCAGCACGCTGAGGATCCAGCGCCAGCGCAGTCCGCCCATGAACAGCACGAACGCGCCGCCGGCCAGAATCAGCAGCGAGGTCCCGAGGTCGGGCTGGCGCACGATCAGAATGAACGGCACACCGATCAGCATCAGGCTGATGCCAACGTGCTTGAGCTGCGGCGGCAGCGTGCGTTTGGACAGATACCAGGCAATCGTCGCCGGCATCAGGATCTTCATGAACTCCGAGGGCTGGAAGCGGATCACCCCGGGGATGTTGATCCAGCGCGTCGCGCCCATGGCGTTGTGCCCCATGATGTCCACCACCATCAGCAACACCACGCCGACCACGTAGCCGAGCGGTACCCAACGCGCCATGAACCGTGGTTCGAACTGGGCGATGACAATCATCGACACCAGGCCGATGCCGAACGAAGTGGCTTGTTTGCCCAGCAGATCCCAGCTCTTGCCGCTGGCCGAATACAGCACGAACAGACTTCCCGCGGCGAGGATCAGCAGCAGGATCAACAGCGGGCCATCGATATGCAGGCGTTGCAGCAGCGTCGCCCGGCGACGCATCACATCCTCGCTGGAGAGCATGCGATCAAAATTATTCATCACGGGCCGTAGCCTCCGCACTGATAGGACCGGCGTATTCGGCCTTCAATCGACCATCCTGATCCAGAAGCCAGGCATCCATGACCTGACGCACCACTGGCGCGGCGACACCGGAGCCGGACTCACCGTTCTCGACCATCACCGAGACCACGATTTTCGGGTTGTCGGCCGGGGCGAAACCGACGAACAAGGCGTGGTCGCGGTGGCGCTCCTGAACCTTGGAACGGTCGTATTTCTCACCTTGCTTGATCGCGACGACCTGAGCGGTACCGGACTTGCCGGCGATGCGGTATTGCGCACCGATCGCCGCCTTGCGCGCAGTCCCCCGGGCGCCGTGCATAACTTGCTGCATGCCGTGGTTGACCTTGGTCCAGTCCGATGGATCGCGCAGGACAATGTCCGGCATCGGGTTTTCGTCTACCGGTTTGGTGCCTTCAATGGTCTTGGCCAGGTGCGGGCGGTTCCAGATGCCTTTGTTGGCCACCAGCGCCGTGGCCTGCGCCAGTTGCAGCGGTGTGGACTGCATGTAGCCCTGGCCGATCCCCAGAATCAGGGTTTCGCCCGGGAACCAGGCCTGCTTGCGCGTCGCCCGTTTCCACTCGCGGGATGGCATCAGGCCGGGGGATTCTTCGAACATGTCCAGCGAGACCTTCTGGCCGATGCCGAACTTGTTCATGTAAGCCGACAACCGATCGATGCCCAGCTTGTGCGCCAGGTCATAGAAGTAGGTGTCGTTGGAACGCATGATCGCCGTGTCGAGGTCGACGAAACCGTCACCGGTGCGGTTCCAGTTGCGGTATTTGTGATCGTAGTTGGGCAGCATGTAGTAACCGGGATCGAACACCCGGCTCGACGCCGTCACCACTCCGGCATCAAGACCGGCAATCGCCACCGCCGGCTTGATCGTCGAGCCTGGCGGGTACAGACCGCGCAGCACCCGGTTGAACAGCGGCCGGTCGATGGAATCGCGCAGCTCGGCATAGGCCTTGAAACTGATGCCGGTGACAAACAGGTTCGGGTCGAAACTCGGCTGACTGACCATCGCCAGCACTTCACCGGTGTTCGGATCGAGCGCCACGACCGCGCCGCGACGCCCGCCCAGCGCAGCTTCGGCCGCTTCCTGCAGTTTGATGTCCAGACTCAGGACGATGTCCTTGCCGGGAATCGGATCGGTACGCTTGAGCACGCGCAATACGCGGCCCCGGGCGTTGGTCTCGACTTCCTCGTAACCCACCTGGCCGTGCAGTTCCGGCTCGTAGAAACGCTCGATGCCGGTCTTGCCGATGTGGTGGGTGCCGCTGTAGTTGACCGGGTCGAGAGTCTTCAGCTCTTTCTCGTTGATGCGCCCCATGTAACCCACCGAGTGCGCAAAATGCGCGCCCTGCGGGTAGTGGCGCACCAGCTGCGCAACCACTTCCACCCCAGGCAGGCGGAACTGGTTCACCGCGATCCGGGCGATCTGCTCTTCGGTCAGTTCGAACAGGATCGGCACCGGCTCGAACGGCCGGCGCCCCTGACGCATGCGTTTCTCGAAGATCACCCGGTCCTCGGGCGTCAGCTGCAGCACTTCGACGATCACATCAAGCACTTGCTGCCAGTCGCCGGAGCGCTCGCGGGTCATGCTCAGGCTGAAGCTGGGGCGGTTGTCCGCCACTACCACGCCGTTGCGGTCGAAGATCAACCCGCGGGTCGGCGGAATCGGCTGCACATGGACGCGGTTGTTTTCCGAGAGCGTCGAGTGGTACTCGTACTGGATCACCTGCAAGTAGTACAGCCGCGCAATCAACACGCAGATCAACAGCATGACCGCAATGGCCCCGAACACGACGCGGCTGCGCACCAGGCGGGCGTCCTTTTCGTGGTCCTTGATGCGGATCGGCTGAGACATGAGGGCAGGACTACTTGTGGTAAGGGTGACCGGACAGCACGGTCCAGGCACGGTACAGCTGTTCGCCGATCAGGATCCGCACCAGCGGGTGCGGCAAGGTCAGCGGCGACAACGACCAGCGCTGATCGGCGCGGGCGCAGACTTCCGGCGCCAGCCCTTCGGGGCCACCGACCATGAAATTGACCGTGCGCGAATCCAGCCGCCAACGGTCGAGTTCGACCGCCAGTTGCTCGGTGCTCCAGGGCTTGCCGTGGACTTCCAGCGTGACAATCCGCTCATTCGGCCCGACTTTGGCCAGCATGGCTTCGCCTTCCTGGCGGATGAAACGGGCCACGTCGGCGTTCTTGCCACGGGTATTGAGCGGAATTTCCACCAGTTCCAGCGCCAGCTCGGACGGAAGACGCTTGGCATATTCATGCCAGCCCTCTTCCACCCACTTGGGCATGCGTGAACCGACGGCGATCAGTCGCAGTCGCACAGCGATCCCTTACAGCTGGTCTTTGTTGAGCTTGGTGAAATGCTCGTGGGTGTTTTCCGGGCTGTGGTGCTTGGCGTCTGCCGCACGGCTTTGCTCGGCTCCGGCCCACAGGCGCTCCAGATCGTAGAACTGACGCGCCGAGGCGGTCATCATGTGCACGATCACCAGGTCGAGGTCGAGCAGCACCCAGTCGCTGTCGCCCTTGCCTTCTTCGCCCAGCGGCTTGGCGCCCTGCTTTTTGACTTCCTCACGAACCTTGTCCAGCATCGCGTTGATCTGGCGATTGGAGGTACCGGTGGCGATGATCATGTAGTCGGTGATGCTCTGCTTGTCGCGAACATCGATGATCTGGATGTCTTGTGCCTTGACGTCTTCCAGGGCTGCCACGGCAACCTTGACCAGCTCGTCGCCCTTGAGCGGCTCGTTGGTGTTGGCGACTTCCGGCAGCGGCGCGCTCTTGAACGTGCCTTTGCGCTTAACTTTGCTTACGTCTTTGTCAGTCATATAAAACTCGTTTTGCTCGTATATTCGGCGGCTTGGCGATACGTGGATTCGTATCAGTGAAGCACGCCTTGTTCAGTTCGACGCACGGTACAGACCGTGCGCATCGATGTAGGCCAGGACCGCGTCGGGCACCAGGAAACGTACCGACTTACCGCTGGCCAGCAGTTGACGGATCTGGGTGGCGGAAACCGCGAGCGGTGTCTGCCAGACGAATGCAATCTGTCCGCTCGGCCCTTTCAGGGCCAGCGGGTCGCTCACCGAACGCGCTGCCAGCAGGTTGCGCAAGGCATCCGGCGGTTCGCTGTCGGCGTCCGGGCGCTGTAGCACCAGGATGTGGCAATGCTGGAGCAACTCTTCCCAGCGATGCCAAGTGGGCAGGCCGCAAAATGCGTCCCAGCCCAAAAGCAGAAAAACCTGGGTCTCGGCGGCCATTTCGGCACGCATCAACTCCAGGGTATCAATGGTGTAGGACGGCTTGTCCCGCTGCAATTCGCGGGCGTCCACCACCAGCGGCGGCACTCCGGCCACCGCGCACTCAACCATTGCCAACCGGTCCTGCGCCGACACCTGCGGCGTATTGCGGTGCGGCGGCCGGGCGCTGGGCATCATGCGCAGCTCGTCGAGCAGCAGCGCTTCGGCGACTTCCAGCGCACTGCGCAAATGGCCGATGTGTACTGGATCGAACGTGCCGCCCAGTACGCCGATGCGCCGGGGTCGGAGTTCGCCGTCAGGCAGCGGCGCTGTGAGGTCGAGGTCGGTCAAGTCAGACCGTCGCCTGGCCGCGCAACTGGCCATCACCGACCACGATGTACTTCTCGCAGGTCAGTCCTTCGAGGCCCACCGGGCCGCGGGCATGCAGCTTATCAGTAGAAATGCCGATCTCGGCACCCAATCCGTATTCGAAGCCATCGGCGAAGCAGGTCGGGGTGTTGATCATCACCGACGCCGAGTCGACTTCCGCGACGAAACGCCGGGTGTCGGCGAGGTTTTCGCTGACGATCGAGTCGGTGTGATGCGAGCCGTAATGGTTGATGTGTTCGATGGCCTGGTCCAGTCCGTCGACCACACGGATCGACAGGATCGGCGCCAGATACTCGGTGCTCCAGTCGTCTTCGCTGGCCGCCACCGCGTCGATGATCGCCCGGGTGCGTTCGCAACCACGCAGCTCGACGCCTTTTTCGCGGAACTGGGCAGCCATCGAAGGCAGGAAATCCTTGGCAACACTTTGATCAACCAGCAAGGTCTCCATCGCGCCGCAGATGCCATAACGGTAAGTCTTGGCATTGAAGGCGATGCGCTGGGCTTTCGCCAGATCGGCGTGCTCGCTGACAAATACGTGGCAGATACCGTCCAGATGCTTGATCACCGGCACGCGGGCATCGCGGCTGATGCGTTCGATCAGGCCACGGCCACCGCGCGGGACGATCACGTCGACGTACTCGGGCATGGTGATCATCGCGCCGACGGCGGCACGGTCGGTGGTTTCGACCACTTGCACCACGGCTGCCGGCAATTCGGCCTCGGCCAGACCGCGCTGAATGCAAGCGGCAATCGCCCGGTTGGAATGAATCGCCTCGGAGCCACCACGCAGGATGGTCGCGTTGCCGGACTTCAGGCACAGGCTGGCGGCATCGATGGTCACGTTGGGCCGGGATTCGTAGATGATCCCGATAACGCCCAGCGGTACGCGCATCTTGCCGACCTGAATACCGGACGGACGGAAGCTCATGTCGCGGATCGCACCGACCGGGTCTGGCAGTGCCGCCACCTGACGCAGGCCGACGATCATGCCGTCGATGCGCGCCGGAGTCAGCTCCAGACGCTCCAGCAATGCCGGCTCCAGCCCATTGGCGCGACCGGCCGCCAGATCCTGTTCATTGGCTGCAGCCAGCTCGGCGCGAGCAGCGTCCAGCGCATTGGCAGCAGCCTGCAGGGCGCGGTTCTTCTGCGCGGTGCTGGCACGGCCGATGACCCGGGAAGCTTCGCGGGCGGCGCGACCCAATCGGGTCATGTAGTCAAGAACGGACTCAGTCATGGTCTGCTGGGGTCTTGGCAAAGAGGAAAGCGGCAGATTATAGCTGTCACGTCCCGGGACTAACAGCGGTGACAGGCGGATGGTCGAAATGGACTGCAAATTGCCGACGTTCAGCCGTAATTAAGCCGCGGATTGTTATCATCACGACCTCCTTCGCCTGGATAAACACCGTTTGCCATGTCCAATCTGACCGTTCGCGCCACTGCCGAGCGCCTGCCTCTGGGCCTTCCGGACGCTTTTTTCGACCGTGACGCACAAGTGCTGGCCCGCGATCTGCTCGGCAAAGTCATCCGCCATCGGGTCGGCGATCTGTGGCTCAGCGCCCGGATCATCGAGACCGAAGCCTATTACTGCGCGGAAAAAGGCAGTCATGCATCGCTCGGCTACACGGAAAAACGTAAGGCTTTGTTTCTGGATGGCGGGCACATCTATATGTATTACGCCCGGGGTGGTGATTCGCTGAACTTCAGCGCTCAGGGGCCGGGCAACGCGGTGCTGATCAAGTCCGCCTACCCGTGGGTCGATGAAATCAGCGGGCCGGCGAGTCTGGCGCAGATGCTGCTGAACAATCCCGATGCCCAGGGCCGGCCGCGTCCTTCGCAAAAGCTTTGCGCCGGGCAGACGCTGCTTTGCAAGGCGCTTGGGCTGAAGGTGCAGATGTGGGACGCCAAGCGGTTCGATCATGAGCTGATGCTGGTGGAAGACACCGGGCCGGCGCCGACCCAGATTATCCAGACCACTCGCCTGGGCATCCCCCATGGCCGCGACGAACACCTGATGTACCGCTTCGTCGACGCCGCGTATGCCCAGTGGTGTACGCGGAACCCTCTGCGCCGGGGTCAGGTCGAAGGTCGCGATTATTTCCTGCTGTAAACACAAACCTGTGTAGGAGCTGCCGCAGGCTGCGATCTTTGCTTTTAAGAGATCAAAAGATCGCAGCCTGCGGCAGCTCCTGCATAGGGTGATCAATAAAATGGAGTTGTGTGTATGGGCCCATGGCTCGATAGCGTGACCGGGTGGCTCGCCGCCAATCCGCAGTGGCTGGCGGCTGCGGTGTTTATCGTCGCTTGCGTGGAGTGCCTGGCAATTGCCGGGCTGATCGTGCCCGGCACGGTGTTGCTGTTTGCCGTTGCGGTACTGGCCGGCAGCGGCGCACTGTCGTTGAGTGAAACCCTGCTGCTGGGCTTTCTCGGCGGGATTCTCGGCGATGTGATTTCGTACTTTCTCGGCCGCCACTTCCACCAGAACATTCGCCGCCTGCCGGGGCTGCGCCACCATCCGGAATGGATGGCCGGGGCCGAAACCTACTTCCAGCGTTACGGCATTGCCAGTCTGCTGGTCGGCCGCTTTATCGGCCCGCTGCGGCCAATGCTGCCGATGGTCGCCGGAATGTGCGACATGCCTTTCCCGCGTTTCGCCGCCGTCAGCCTGCTGGCCGCTGCCGGCTGGAGCGTCGCCTACCTGCTGCCGGGTTGGGCCACTGGCGCGGCGATCCGTCTGCCGCTGCCGGAAGGTTTCTGGCTGCAGGCCGGCATCGTCGCCGCCAGTATTGCAGTGATGGTCGGCCTGAGCGTCAACAGCAGCTTGCGCCAGCATCGCCGCGCGACGATCTGGATCAGCAGCATGAGCCTGTTGATTCTGATCGGGCTGTTTATTGGCTATCCGTATCTGCACGCCCTCGACCAGGGCGTGATGACCCTGGTGCAGGAACATCGTCAGCCGATGCTCGATGAAATCGCGGTGACGTTCACCCTGATCGGTGAATTCCGCAACATGCTGATGTTCAGCGCTCTGCTCACCGGTCTGTTGCTGCTGTGTCGGCAATGGCGTCAGGCGATTTTTGCCGGCGGTACGCTGCTGTGCACCGCGCTACTGAATACCGTCACCAAACAGTTTTTCGCCCGGGTACGTCCGGAAGTGCTGACCGATCCGCTGACCAGCTACAGCATGCCCAGCGGCCATGCCTCCGGTTCGTTCGCACTGTTTCTGGTGCTCGCGGTCCTCGCCGGTCGCGGACAACCGCCGCGCATGCGTCTGACCTGGCTGCTGCTTGGCTGTATTCCGGCGCTGTCGATTGCTTTGTCGCGGGTGTATCTGGGCGCGCACTGGCCGACAGATATTCTGGCGGGCGCGATGCTGGCGGCGTGCGTGTGTGCGTCGGGCTTGTGGCTGAGCCAGCGCAAGGCGCCGCTCAACGCCATGCCGTTCAAGGTCTGGTGGCTGATTCTGCCGGCGCTGCTGGTGCTGTTCAGTCTGTTTGTTCTGCGGCATTTGCCGGACACGATGTTGCGTTACGCTTATTGAGAATCAAAAGATCGCAGCCTGCGGCAGTTCCTGCACGGGATTTCATTTCACACCCGCGCCAACGCGCGAATCTGAAACCAATCCCTGCAAGAGCTGCCGCAGGCTGCGATGTTTTTCGACGGTTCAGGCGAACAGCTCACCCTGAAGTTCATCGAGCAGCGCCTGGATCGCATCCAGTCGCTGCTGCGGATCGTCGAGCTGCAGCAGGTCGATCTTGTCTTCTTCGGCGAACGGCAGCAGATACGCCAGTTGATTGGCCAGCGACTGCTGCCCCAGCGCTTCGGTGCCCATGTTCAACGCCTCGACCATCGGGTGCTCGGCCAAGGCCTTGAGCAGCGCCACCAGATCGGCGTCTTCGTCCTGCAGCGGTTGCTCGGGTTCGTCGTCCAGCCAATCGACGTCGGCAAGGATCAACTGATCGCGCTGCACCTCAGTGCGCAACACCTGAAAACGCCGCCCACCCTGTACGCGAATCCCCAGCAGGCCGTTGTCCTGTTGCTGGAAATCGGTGATCCGCGCCTCGCAGCCGACCAGGGCAAAGCCTTCTGGCGCGACGCCGACTTCATCGCCGTCGAGGATGCACACCACGCCGAAACCGCCGCCCTGTTTCATGCAGCGGCCGATCATGTCCAGGTAGCGCGCCTCGAAGATCTGCAAGTCGAGGTTGCAGCCGGGAAACAGCACTGTGTTCAGCGGAAAAAGCGGCAGACTCATAGACATTTCCTTACACCACCATCGACACCGCCAACGGCAGGAATACCGCCGTGGCCACGCCCATCAGACTCATCGCCAGCGCCGCGAAGGCGCCGCACTCATCGCTTTCCTGAAGCGCCACCGAAGTACCGACCGCGTGTGCGGTCATGCCCAGCGCCATGCCGCGCGCTTCAGGGCTGTGCACGCCGAGCCGGGTCAGCAACGCCGGGCCGAAGATCGCGCCAATCACCCCGGTGATCAGCACGAACACCGCCGCCAGCGCCGCGACGCCACCGATCTGCTCTGCCACCAGCATGGCAATCGGCGAGGTCACCGACTTCGGCGCCATGGTCATCAGGATCATGTGCTCGGCACCGAACCACCAGCCGAGCAACACGCCCATGCCCGTGGCGACCACGCCGCCTATCACCAGCGTAGTAAAAATCGGCCAGAACAATTGGCGGATGCGCTTGAGGTTGAGATACAGCGGCACTGCCAGCGCAACCGTCGCCGGGCCCAGCAAAATGCTGAGGATCTCGGTGCTCTTGCGGTACTCGGCGTAGGTCAGGCCGCAGCCGACCAGCACGCCGATCACCAACAGCATCGAGACCAGCACCGGTTGCAGAAAGATCCAGCGGGTTTTCTCGAACGCCGCCAGCACCAGTTGATAGGCACCGAGGGTGATGCCGATGCCGAACAGCGGATGATGAATGACCGAAGCCCAGGCACCTTGCCAATCGAAGAGCATCAGGATTCCTCCGAGCGCGGCGCGTGCCGCTTGACCAGCCGTTGCATCAGCACCCCGGCAAAGGCCATCGACAGAATCAACGACAGCACCAGCGCGCCGACAATTGCCCAGAAATCGGCGGCGATGTCGCTCGCATAAACCATCACGCCCACCGCCGGCGGCACCAGCAGCAACGGCAGATAACGCAACAGGCTGCCGGCGGCAAGGTTCAGCGGCTCGCCGACTTCACCGCGAATGATCAGGAACACCAGCAACAGCAGCAGGCCGATGATCGGCCCCGGCAGCACCGGCAACAGCAAATGGTTGAGTGCGGTGCCGAGCAATTGGAACAGCACCAGCATGGTCAGGCCACGTAACAACATCAGACATCTCCCCCCGCAAGTCCTCGGCATTATAAGCACGGCTGCGCTATGGATCGGCATTCGCCAAAAGCATGGTCGGTTGACCGGAGCAAATCGCCATGTTGATCTACAGTGGTTCGCAGGGCGGTCAAATCACCCACCTGAAAAACTATAAAACCGATGAACCCAAGGAGAGTCTCAATGCCCTATGTTCCAGTTGCAGAGCTCAAAGATTATGTCGGCAAGGAACTCGGACGTTCCGAATGGCTCACCATCGATCAGGAACGCATCAACCTGTTCGCCGAAGCCACCGGGGATTATCAGTTCATCCATGTCGATCCGGTCAAAGCCGCGCAAACGCCTTTTGGCAGCACCATTGCTCACGGTTTCCTGTCACTGTCGCTGATCCCCAAACTGATGGAAGACATCCTCGTGCTGCCGCAAGGCCTGAAGATGGTGGTCAATTACGGTCTGGACAGCGTGCGTTTCATTCAGCCGGTGAAGGTCAATTCAAAAGTGCGCCTGAAAGTCGATCTGGCCGAAGTGACCGAGAAAAAACCCGGTCAATGGCTGCTCAAGGCCACCGCGACGCTTGAGATAGAAGGCTCGGACAAACCGGCCTATATCGCCGAACCGCTGTCGCTCTGCTTCGTATAAGCCTCTGGATGCGAAACAGCGCACGCTGTTTCGCATCAGCGCTGTTTTCCCGGCTGTATAAGGTCACATAGCTGCGGCATACTCGGTCGCCTAATTGCCCGGATCCCGCTATGCGCCCACTCGCTTCTCTTGCACCCCTTGCCCTGACCCTGATGCTCACCGCGTGCGGCGACGGCGAGTCGCTGTTGCCCCCGGATGCACGGCTGCCGGACGGCGGACGCTATCGCGGTGAACTGGTCAACGGCTTGCTGCAAGGCCAGGGCCGCGTCGACTACCCCAACGGCAGTTGGTACGCCGGACAGTTCGACAAGGGCCAATGGCATGGCCAGGGCGAGTGGCACGGCAGCAACGGCGAAGTCTATCGCGGCCAGTTCCAGCAGGGGTTGTTCGATGGCCAGGGCAGCCTGACCACCAACGCCAGCAGTTACACCGGCGGTTTCAAGCAGGGCCGACGCGATGGCGAAGGCACCCTTAAAGAAAACGCCATGACCTACCGTGGCGAGTTCAAGGCTGACCAGTATTCCGGGCTGGGTCGTCTGGAAATGGACGACGGCAGCTCCTATCAGGGCCAGTTCGCCCACGGCAAACCCAACGGTGAAGGCCAGCGCGGTGATGCCAGCGGCAATACGTTCAGCGGCCATTTCGTCAACGGCCAGCTCGAAGGCAACGGCACGTTCAACAGTGCCGATGGCGACATCTATGTCGGCGGCTTCAAGAACAGCCAGCTGCACGGCAAGGGCCGCTACGAGAACGCCGACGGCGACGTGTGGCTCGGCCAGTTCAAGGAAGGCGCGCTGACCGGCAAGGGCGAATTGATCGGTGCCGACAGCAGCCACTACATCGGCTTCTTCAACGACTGGCGCTTCAGCGGTCAGGGCCGCTTGAACCTGTCTGACGGCAGCTTCTACATCGGCGGGTTCGACGGCGACAGCTACGCCGGACGCGGCACCCTGGTGCTGACCGACGGTACCGTGCTCAGCGGCACCTGGATCAACGGCCAGCGCGTGCGTGATGCCGATGGCAAGCTGCTGCCCGACACCCTCGAACTCGGCTTGCTGGCCCAAGGGCGCCTGCTCGATGACGCGCTGGCCGCCGTGCCTGCCTCGACGCCAGCAGTCGAGCTGTACACCCTGACCCTCGGCGGCGACGGAAAACAAAGCGTGTTCCTGCGCGAGTCCGACTACGTCGCCAACATGCTCACCACACGTTTCGGCGCTTACGGCCAGATTCGTCTGGTCAACCACCGCGACCACCTCGTCGACCGGCCGATGGCAACCCGCGAGAACCTGCGCCGCGCCGCGCAGACCCTGGCCGAGCGCAGCGGCCCGGAAGACCTGGTGTTCATCTACTTGACCAGCCACGGCACCGCCGAACACGAACTGGTGCTCGATCAGCCGCGCATGGAGCTGGCCGACCTGCCCGCCGACGAACTCGCCACGGTGCTGGCACCGCTGAAAAATCGCGACAAGGTGATCGTGATTTCATCGTGCTATTCCGGTGGTTTCATCCCCGCGCTGAAAGATGAGCGCACACTGATCATGACCGCCTCGCGTGCCGATCGCGTGTCGTTCGGTTGTTCGGAAGAAGCCAACTTCACCTACTTCGGCGATGCCTTGTTCGCTCAGGCGCTGAACCAGACCGACGACCTGGAGCAGGCTTTCAAACTGGCCAAGGCCACCGTCGCCGAGCGCGAACTGGCGGACAACTTCGAAGCCTCGGAGCCACAGATCTGGGCACCGAAAACCGTGCTGGCGCACTGGCAACTGCTGCGTAAACAGCAGGCAAGAAAAGCTTTGCAGAGTGCTGCGTTGAACGACGGAGCGAGAAACAGCAACTAAGCTGAACAGTATCAAGGGAGAAACACTATGTACTTGACGCCTCAGCACGTATTGCTTGCCGGAGCCACCGGACTGACCGGTGAACATCTGCTCGACCGTTTGCTCAACGAGCCGACGATCAGCCGCGTGCTCGCCCCATCCCGCCGGCCGCTGGCGGAACATCCGCACCTGGAAAACCCGGTGGGCGACCCGCAGGCGTTTCTGCCGCAACTCAGTGGTCGCGTCGATATTGCCTATTGCTGCCTCGGCACCACGATCAAACAGGCGGGTTCCGAAGCCGCGTTCCGCGCGGTGGATCTGGACATGGTCGTGGCCTTCGCCAAACGCGCGCGGGAGATGGGCGCGCGGCACCTGATCGTGATCAGCGCACTGGGCGCCGATCCGAAATCATCGATTTTCTATAACCGGGTCAAAGGCGAGATGGAGCAGGCATTGCGCGCGCAGGACTGGCCGCAGCTGACTATCTGCCGGCCATCGCTATTGCTGGGAGATCGCACCGAACCGCGTCTGGGCGAACAGCTGGCGGCGCCGTTTTCCAAACTGATTCCGGGCAAGTACCGCGGCATCGAAGCCTGCCAACTGGCCCGCGCGATGTGGCGCCTGGCGCTGGAAGAACAGGATGGGGTGCGGGTGATCGAGTCGGATGAGCTGCGCAAGCTCGGCAAGTAATCCAAAGCGCCTGGCAGAAAGCTTTCGCGAGCAGGCTCGCTCCCACATTTGCACCGCGTATCCCTGTGGGAGCCAGCCTGCTGCGATGGAGTGCAAAGCACTCCCAGAATCAAAAGATCGCAGCCTTCGGCAGCGCCTACACGGGATTCATGTTCACTCTGCAGGAGCTGCCGAAGGCTGCGATCTTTAGATCTTTACAATCCGCCGGTCGCCTGAAACCCCACGCCAATCACGGTCAGCAAAGACAACGGCAACAGCAGCGTATCGAGCAACGCACTCGCCGGCAGATCCACCCCCGGATAACTCGGCGCTTCAGCCCCGAAGCGATCCATCGCGCAGCACCCGCCATTCATCGCATACAAATCCAGGCGCGTTCCGGAATACACCACCGGCGCGCCAGGTTTGGCGGCATCCAGCGTGCGCGCGGTGGCGCAACCGGCCAGTTGCAGCGCCAGCACAATTGCCAGCAGCTTATTCATCGCTGCTCAGATGATGCTCACCCCAACGCGGCAGCATGTCCTGAGGAATGCCCAGCAGATTGAGAATCCGCGCCACGACGAAGTCGATCAGGTCATCAATCGTCTGCGGCTGGTGATAGAAACCCGGCGAGGCCGGCAGGATGGTCACGCCCATGTTCGACAGCTTGAGCATGTGCTCCAGATGAATGCTCGAATACGGCGCCTCGCGCGGTACCAGAATCAACTGGCGGCGCTCCTTCAAGGTGACGTCCGCCGCGCGCTCGATCAGGTTGTTGCACGCGCCCGTCGCAATCGCCGACAAGGTACCGGTGGAACACGGGACCACAACCATCGCCGCTGGCGCGCCGGAACCCGAGGCTACCGGCGACATCCAGTCTTCCTTGCCGTACACGCGGATCTGCCCGGCGGCCGCCCCGGTGTACTCGGTGAGGAACGCCTGCATCATCTGCGGCTTGGGCGGCAGCGTGACATCAGTCTCAGTGGCCATCACCAGTTGCGCAGCTTTGGAGATCAGGAAGTGCACCTCGCGATCTTCCCGCACCAGGCAGTCGAGCAGGCGCAAACCGTACTGCGCGCCGGACGCGCCGGTCATCGCCAGCGTGATGCGTTCCGGGCCGTCCTGGGCAAAAGTGTTCATTTCAGCGCCTCGGCGAGCTTGCCGTGCAGGCCGCCAAAGCCGCCGTTGCTCATGATCACCACGTGGGTGCCGGGCTGGGCCTGGCTCTTCACCCGTTCGATGATGCCTTCGAGCGAATCGCTGACAATCGACGGCACGCTGCACAGCGCGGCGGTGGCTGCCAGATCCCAACCGAGGTTGGCCGGGGCGTACCAGATCACCTGATCGGCATCGACCACGCTGTCCGGCAGACCGTCACGGTGCGCGCCGAGCTTCATCGAGTTGGAGCGCGGCTCGATGATCGCGATCAGCGGTGCGTCGCCGATGCGCTTGCGCAAGCCATCGAGGGTGGTGGCGATCGCGGTCGGGTGGTGGGCGAAGTCGTCGTAGAGGGTGATGCCGCGCACTTCGGCGACTTTCTCCATGCGGCGTTTGACGTTCTTGAATGCGCTCAACCCGGCGATGCCCATCGACGGCACCACTCCGACATGCCGCGCCGCTGCCAGCGCAGCCAAGGCGTTGGCGACGTTGTGCTGACCGGTCAAATCCCACTCGACAGTGCCCTGGGACACGCCTTCGAACATCACTTCGAACGCCGAGCCATCGTCCTTGAGCAACTTGACCTGCCACTGCCCGCCGACGCCGGTGGTTTGCACCGGGGTCCAGCAGCCCATCTCGATCACTCGCTGCAAGGCAGGCTCGGTGGTCGGATGGATCACCAGACCTTCGCTCGGAATGGTGCGCACCAAATGGTGGAACTGCCGCTCGATCGCCGGCAGATCCGGGAAGATGTCGGCGTGATCGAACTCAAGGTTGTTTAGGATCGCGGTGCGCGGACGATAGTGGACAAACTTCGAACGCTTGTCGAAAAACGCGCTGTCGTACTCATCAGCCTCGATCACGAAGAACGGTGTGCCGCCCAGACGTGCGGACACCGAGAAATTCTGCGGCACCCCGCCGATCAGGAACCCCGGGCTCATGCCGGCGTGTTCCAGCACCCAGGCGAGCATGCTGCTGGTGGTGGTCTTGCCGTGCGTGCCGGCAACCGCCAGCACCCAGCGTCCTTGCAGCACATGATCGGCCAGCCATTGCGGGCCGGAGACGTACGGCAGGCCTTTGTTCAGCACATATTCCACCGCCGGGTTGCCGCGGGACATGGCGTTGCCGATCACCACCAGATCCGGCGCCGGATCGAGCTGAGCCGGGTCGTAGCCTTGGGTCAGTTGAATGCCCTGGGCCTCAAGCTGCGTGCTCATCGGGGGATAGACGTTGGCGTCGGAGCCGGTCACGTGATGGCCCAGCTCTTTGGCCAGAACCGCCATCGAGCCCATGAAAGTCCCGCAGATACCCAGAATATGAATGTGCATAGTCGACCTCGTAAAACATGGCCGCAGGTTAGCGCAGGGAGGGGGAAATCGCACTCTTTAGCTGATCACCACCACGACCACGACTGTAGGAGCTGACGAGTGCAACGAGGCTGCGATCTTTTGATCCTATAAAGAACAAGATCAAAAGATCGCAGCCTTCGGCAGCTCCTACAGGGGGATTTATGCGGTTCGGGCGATGCCGTGTTTGCGCAGCTTTCTGTAGAGGGTGTTGCGGCTCACACCGAGTTGCTCGGCGGTGTGAGTCATGTGCCAGCGCGTGCGTTCAAGTGTATTGAGCAACGCCAATCGTTCGGCATCCTCGAGAGGCTGCTCGCAGGGAATGGATTCCGCCGCTGGCGGCCGCCCCTGCCGAATCATCGCCGGCAGATCCTCCAGCCCGATCCGGCCCTCATCACACAACGCCGCCAATGTGCGCAGGACATTGCGCAACTGCCGCACGTTGCCCGGCCAGTTGAAGGCCAATAAAGCCTGGCGCGCCGATTCGTCGATCACAATCACTTCGCCGCGTGCCTCCTCGGCCAGCAGGAAATCCAGCAACTGCGATTTATCACTGCGTTCGCGCAGCGCCGGCAACGCAACTTCCAGGCCATTGAGCCGGTAATACAGGTCTTCGCGGAAGCTGCCGTCTTCGACCCGTTCCAGCAGATTGCGGTGCGTGGCGCTGATGATCCGCACGTTGACCGCCTCCGGCTCGCCGCCAATCGGCACCACCTGCCGGTCTTCCAGCACCCGCAACAAACGGGTTTGCAGCGCCAGCGGCATGTCACCGATTTCATCGAGAAACAGCGTGCCGCCATCGGCCTGCTGCAGCTTGCCGCGCATGCCGTCCTTGCGCGCACCGGTGAAACTGCCGCCGCGATAACCGAACAGCTCGCTCTCGATCAGGCTCTCGGGGATCGCCGCGCAATTGAGGGCGACGAAGGCTTTGTTGGCGCGCTGGCTGGCGTGATGCACAGCCTTGGCGAAGGCCTCCTTGCCGGAGCCGGTCTCGCCGTTGATCAGCAGCGGCACGTCGCGCTCGAACACTCGCAGCGCCTTGCGGAAATCCGCTTGCAGCGTCGCGTCGCCGAGGCAAATGTTCGCCGGCGCTTGAGACTTGGCACCGACCGGGGCTGGCATGATCGGCGCCGGTTTGCGCGATTCGCCACGCAGCAAGGCGAACAGATGCCGCCCGTCGCGGGTGCGCAGCGGCCAACTGGCGCTGGCATTGGCGCTGGCACGACCGAGCAACTCGTCCAGCGAGCAGTCGAAAAACGCCTCCACCGGTTTGCCGAGCAAACCACCGCGAATATGCCCGAGCAGGTTCAGCGCACTCTGGTTGACTGCACTGATCCGCCCTTCCCCGTCAAACGCCAGCAGCCCTTCGCTGAACAGTCCGACCGACTCGGCCTGAAGATGGAAACGCAGCAGCCATTGGTTATCGAAGCAGCGCAGGAAATAGCAGCTCTCGATCATCTTCGCCGACAGATTGACCAGCGCCATGGTGTGGAACTGGCTCTGCCGCGAAACATCGTGGCGCGCCGAGGACACGTCGAGCACCGCCAGCAGTTCACCGTGCGGGTCGAACACCGGGCTCGCCGAGCAGGTCAGGCCGGTGTGGCGTCCGCGAAAGTGTTCGTCCTGATGGATCGTCAGTGCCTGGCGCTCGACCAGACAGGTGCCGATGCCGTTGGTGCCTTCGCAGGCTTCGCTCCAGTCGGCGCCGAGCCAGAGGCCGGCACGTTCGAAAATCTTGCGTTCGGCCGGTGCAGTGACGCAGTTGAGGATCACCCCGCGCGCGTCGGTCAACAGCACCGCATGACCGGCGCCGGACAGTTGTTGATGCAGGCTGCTCATTTCATTGCCGGCGATCTGCAACACTTGTTGCAGACGTTCGCGGCTTTCAAGCACGCGCCCGTGTTCGAGTACGGTGGGCGCCATGGTCAGGGCCGGATCGAGGTGATAGTCCTCAAGACAGCGCAGCCACGAGCGGGCAATCGACGGATCGGCACCGGGTCCGTGCAGGTGCGGCTTGCCCTGACTGACGGTGAGAACCTGTTGGGCATGGCGACTCAAATGGTTGTCGTGCATTTTTTATTATTCTCCCCGAAAGGTCGACGCAAACCTCGTGCAGGAGCTGCCGCAGGCTGCGATCTTTTGATCTTGATCTGTAAAAAAGCAAAATCAAAAGATCGCAGCCTGCGGCAGCCCCTACAGGGTTTCTGTTGGCTGAGGATCCTCCAGGCAGGCTGGTATTGCAATGCTGGCAAGACCACCCGGTCACGGGCTGTGCCAAAAGCGGTACAAACTGTCACCTGCTCTGTACCGAAACCATCACAGCCGCTGCCCGCCCGTCCGACAAAAAACACGCAAGGCCTTGATTTGTCTGAGCCGCACGGCAGTGGCCCGACCTTTGCTCTACGCTTATAGCAAGCGCACTTGCGCGTTTCTCTAATAAGTACAAAGCCAAGGAGAACAACATCATGCGTTACGCTCACCCCGGTACTGAAGGCGCCAAAGTCTCGTTCAAGAGCAAGTACGGTAACTACATCGGCGGCGAGTTCGTCGCGCCTGTCAAAGGTCAGTACTTCACCAATACCTCACCAGTGAATGGCCAACCGATTGCCGAATTCCCGCGATCCACTGCCGAAGACATCGACAAGGCACTGGACGCCGCCCACGCCGCTGCCGATGCGTGGGGCGCGACCTCCGTGCAGGCGCGCTCGCTGATCCTGCTGAAAATCGCCGACCGCATCGAACAGAACCTCGAACTGCTGGCGATCACCGAAACCTGGGACAACGGCAAAGCCATCCGCGAAACCCTCAACGCCGACATCCCGCTGGCGGCCGACCATTTCCGCTACTTCGCCGGGTGCCTGCGCGCCCAGGAAGGTAGCGCAGCCGAAATCGACGGCAACACCGTGGCCTATCACATCCATGAACCGCTGGGCGTGGTCGGCCAGATCATCCCGTGGAACTTCCCGTTGCTGATGGCCGCGTGGAAACTCGCCCCGGCGCTGGCCGCCGGCAACTGCGTGGTGCTCAAGCCGGCCGAGCAAACCCCGCTGGGCATCTGCGTGCTGATGGAGTTGATCGGTGATCTGCTGCCACCGGGCGTGCTCAACGTGGTGCAAGGCTTCGGCAAAGAAGCCGGCGAAGCCCTGGCCACCAGCAAACGCATCGCCAAGATCGCCTTCACCGGCTCGACCCCGGTCGGCTCGCACATCATGAAATGCGCGGCCGAGAACATCATTCCGTCCACCGTGGAACTGGGCGGCAAGTCGCCGAACATCTTCTTCGAAGACATCATGCAGGCCGAACCGACCTTCATCGAGAAGGCCGCCGAAGGGCTGGTGCTGGCGTTCTTCAACCAGGGCGAAGTCTGCACCTGCCCATCCCGCGCGCTGGTGCAGGAATCGATCTATGACGAATTCATGCAGGTGGTGATGAAGAAAGTCCTGCAGATCAAACGTGGCGATCCGCTGGACACCGACACCATGGTTGGCGCGCAGGCGTCCGAGCAGCAATTCGACAAGATCCTTTCGTACCTGGAAATCGCCAAGGGCGAAGGCGCCGAGCTGCTGACCGGCGGCAAGGTGGAAAAACTCGAGGGCAATCTGGCGACCGGCTATTACATCCAGCCGACCCTGCTCAAGGGCACCAACAAAATGCGCGTGTTCCAGGAAGAAATCTTCGGCCCGGTGGTGAGCATCACCACCTTCAAGGACGAAGCCGAAGCCCTGGCGATCGCCAACGACACCGAGTTCGGCCTCGGTGCCGGTCTGTGGACCCGCGACATCAACCGCGCCTATCGCATGGGCCGCGCGATCAAGGCCGGTCGTGTGTGGACCAACTGCTACCACCTGTACCCGGCGCACGCCGCGTTCGGCGGGTACAAGAAGTCCGGCGTCGGCCGTGAAACCCACAAGATGATGCTCGATCACTATCAGCAGACCAAAAACCTGCTGGTGAGCTACGACATCAATCCGTTGGGCTTCTTCTAAAACCCGAGGGCGATACAGATATTTCCGTGTCGCCCGTTCAACCGCTATCGCGAGCAGGCTCGCTCCCACAAGGGAGTCGTGTCGCACCACATACGCAGGCTAGCCACAAATCCACTGTGGGAGCGAGCCTGCTCGCGAAGGCGTCCTGTCTGACACACCATCAATGGCCTGGCCGCTCTGGCACGGCCCTTGCGTACCCGTCATTCAGGTTTTGCAGAAAAACTGCCGCTGCGTGAACAGCATCCATCCACCTCAACCGCTACACCCGAAAGTCCAACAGATCGAACAATAAAAAACAGAGAGGACTTATGACTTCCACCACACAGCTCAAACCCACACTCGGCACCCTGCACCTCTGGGGCATTGCCGTCGGCCTGGTGATTTCCGGCGAATACTTCGGCTGGAGTTACGGCTGGGGCACCGCGGGCACCCTCGGATTTCTGGTCACGGCGCTGATGGTCGCGACCATGTACACCTGCTTCATCTTCAGCTTTACCGAACTGACCACCGCGATTCCGCACGCGGGCGGACCGTTTGCCTACAGCCGCCGGGCGTTCGGCGAAAAAGGCGGATTGATCGCCGGCATCGCCACCCTGATCGAATTCGTTTTTGCCCCACCGGCGATCGCCATGGCCATCGGCGCCTACCTCAACGTGCAGTACCCGGAGCTTGATCCGAAGGTGGCAGCGGTCGGCGCGTATTTCGTGTTCATGACCCTGAACATCCTCGGCGTCAGCATTGCCGCGACTTTTGAGCTGGTGGTCACTGTGCTGGCGGTCGCCGAACTGCTGGTGTTCATGGGCGTGGTCGCACCGGGCTTCAGCTTCAGCAACTTCGTGCTCAACGGCTGGTCGGGTGCCAACGAGTTCACCATGGGCTCGATCCCCGGAATCTTTGCCGCGATCCCGTTTGCGATCTGGTTCTTCCTCGCCATCGAAGGCGCGGCCATGGCCGCGGAAGAGGCCAAGGACCCGAAACGCACGATTCCCAAGGCTTATGTCAGCGGCATCCTGACCCTGGTGTTCCTCGCCATCGGCGTGATGGTGATGGCCGGCGGCGTCGGCGACTGGCGCCAACTGTCGAACATCAATGACCCGCTGCCACAGGCAATGAAAGCCGTAGTCGGCAATAACTCGACGTGGATGCACATGCTGGTGTGGATCGGCCTGTTCGGCCTGGTGGCGAGTTTCCACGGGATCATCCTCGGTTACTCGCGGCAGTTCTTCGCCCTCGCCCGCGCCGGTTACCTGCCGAAAAGCCTGGCCAAGCTGTCGCGCTTCCAGACCCCGCACCGGGCGATTCTGGCCGGCGGGGTGATCGGTATCGCGGCGATCTACAGCGATGGCCTGGTCAACCTGCAAGGCATGACCCTGACTGCAGCGATGATCACCATGTCGGTATTCGGCGCGATCGTGATGTACATCATCAGCATGCTCAGCCTGTTCAAACTGCGCAAAACCGAACCGAACCTGGAACGCACCTTCCGCGCGCCAGGCTATCCGGTGGTGCCGGCGATTGCGCTGTTCCTGGCGGTGGTGTGCCTGGTGGCGATGGCGTGGTTCAACACGCTGATCGGCTGTGTGTTCCTTGGTTTCATGGCCGCTGGTTATCTGTACTTCCAACTGACCGCCAAGCAACGCGCCGAAGCCCCGACAGACGCTATGCTCGAAGGTATCTGACTGCCATATAAAAGTGCACAGCGCCCATCCAGGCACTGTGCTGGAACCCTGTAGGAGCTGCCGAACGCGGCCCGAGCCTTCGGCAGCTCCTACAGGGGTGAATCAATTACAGGAGGACAGCATGGCCGCATTTGCCCATTCCGTCGGCGCCCAGACCTACCGCTTCGACAGCCTCAAGGATGTCATGGCCAAGGCCAGCCCCGCGCGCTCCGGGGACTTTCTGGCCGGCGTTGCCGCGCTCAACGACGGCGAACGCGTGGCCGCACAAATGGCGCTGGCCGACATCCCGCTCACGCACTTCCTGCAAGAAGCGTTGATTCCCTACGAAAGCGATGAAGTCACCCGACTGATCATCGACACCCACGACAAACAAGCCTTTACCGTGGTCAGCCACCTCACCGTCGGTGGTTTCCGCGACTGGCTGCTCAGCGACGCCGCTGACGAAACCAGCCTGCGCGCGCTCGCCCCCGGCCTGACTCCAGAAATGGTCGCCGCCGTATCGAAGATCATGCGCGTGCAGGATCTGGTGCTGGTTGCGCAGAAGATCCGCGTGGTCACAAAGTTTCGCGGCACCCTCGGCCTGCGCGGACGCTTGTCGACCCGTCTGCAACCGAACCATCCGACCGACGAGCCATCCGGTATCGCCGCGAGCATTCTCGACGGCCTGCTGTACGGCAACGGCGACGCGATGATCGGGATCAACCCGGCCACCGACAGCATCGCCTCGATCTGCGCGATGCTGGAGATGCTCGATGCGATCATCCAGCGCTACGACATCCCGACTCAGGCCTGCGTGCTGACGCACGTCACCACCTCGATCGAGGCGATCAACCGGGGGGTGCCGCTGGATCTGGTGTTCCAGTCGATTGCCGGCACTGAAGCGGCCAACGCCAGTTTCGGCATCAATCTCAACGTATTGCAGGAAGGCTATGACGCCGGGCTGAGCCTGAAGCGCGGCACCCTCGGGCAGAACCTGATGTATTTCGAGACCGGTCAGGGCAGCGCGCTGTCGGCCAACGCCCACCACGGCGTCGACCAGCAGACCTGCGAAACCCGGGCCTACGCCGTGGCGCGGCATTTCAAGCCGTTTCTGGTGAATACCGTGGTCGGCTTCATCGGCCCGGAATACCTCTATAACGGCAAACAGATCATCCGCGCCGGCCTCGAAGACCACTTCTGCGGCAAGTTGCTCGGCGTGCCGATGGGCTGCGACATCTGCTACACCAACCATGCCGAAGCCGATCAGGACGATATGGACACCCTGCTGACCCTCTTGGGTGTGGCCGGGATCAACTTCATCATGGGCATCCCCGGCTCCGACGACATCATGCTCAACTACCAGACCACCTCGTTCCACGACGCGCTCTACGCGCGCCAGACCCTGGGCCTGAAACCGGCGCCGGAGTTTGAGCAATGGCTGGCGAACATGGGCATTTTCACCCAGGCGGACGGCAAGGTTCGCTTTGGCAACAACCTGCCGCCGGCCTTCCGCCAGGCGCTGGCGCAACTGGGATGAGTGTGATGGAAAAACCGCCTGTCGACCCGCAAAACCCATGGCTGGAGCTGCGCCGCCTGACCCCGGCGCGCATCGCCCTCGGCCGCACCGGTACCAGCCTGCCGACCAGCGCCCAGCTGGATTTCCAGTTCGCCCACGCTCAGGCGCGAGATGCGGTGCATCTACCGTTCGATCATGCCGGGCTCAGCGCGCAACTGAGCGAACGCGGACGTGACAGCTTGTTGCTGCACAGCGCGGCGACCGATCGCAACAGCTACCTGCAACGCCCGGATCTGGGGCGCAAGCTCAGCGACGCCTCGGCGCAGACCCTGCGGGATTACGCTTTAGCGCACCCCGGCGGGGTCGATCTGGCGATTGTGGTGGCGGACGGATTGTCGGCGCTGGCGGTGCATCGGCATACCTTGCCGTTTCTGACCCGCCTGGAGGAGCAGATGAGCGCCGACGGTTGGTCGGTTGCCCCCGTGGTGTTGGTGGAACAGGGTCGAGTCGCCATCGGTGACGAGGTCGGTCAGTTGCTTGGCGCAAAAATGGTCGTGATGCTGATCGGAGAGCGTCCGGGCCTTAGCTCGCCCGACAGCCTGGGGTTGTATTTCACCTACAATCCAAAGATCGGGCTGACCGATGCCTACCGCAATTGCATCTCCAACGTGCGGCTTGAAGGCTTGAGCTACGGCATGGCCGCGCATCGCTTGTTGTATCTGATGCGCGAAGCCTGCCGGCGGCAGCTGTCGGGGGTCAATCTGAAGGACGAAGCACAGGTGCAGACGCTGGAGTCGGACGCCGGTGCGGACATGAAGGGAAACTTCCTGCTCGATCCACCCACAACCTGAACCGTTTCCGCATTGCGTTTCTGCGCTGCTTTCAGGCAGGATCGACGCACGGCCGCAGGGTTTCCCATCGCCGTCAGAGCAGTTGAAGACAGCCACTTGAAGACGAGACCTATCATGCGGATTATTCAAGCGACCCTCGAACACCTGGATTTGCTGACCCCGTTGTTCGTCAAATATCGCGAGTTCTACGGTTCCCTGCCCTACCCGGATTCCTCCCGCGCGTTTCTCGAAAAACGCCTGCGCCGCAAGGAATCGGTGATTTATCTGGCCCTGGCCGATGATGACGACAAGAAACTGATGGGTTTCTGCCAGCTCTACCCAAGCTTCTCCTCGCTATCGCTCAAGCGCGTGTGGATCCTCAACGACATTTATGTCGCCGAAGACGCCCGCCGCCAACTGGTGGCCGACAACCTGATCCGCACCGCGAAGAAAATGGCCAAGGAAACCCATGCTGTGCGCATGCGCGTTTCCACCAGCAGCAATAACGAAGTGGCGCAGAAAACCTACGAATCCATCGGATTCAAGGAAGACACCGAGTTCAAGAACTACGTGTTGCCGATCAGCGACGAGCTCTGAATCGAAAAGATCGCAGCCTTCGGCAGCTCCTACATCTGGAATGCGTTGCCCTGTAGGAGCTGCCGAAGGCTGCGATCTTTCAGCCCCTCCCGTTATTCCTGACAATTCATCACACCCCGACATCCCTCGCTACAAAACCAACGCGCTTTTCACCTCTCAGACCGTATAATCCCGAGCTTTCCGGCTTGTAAGAAAAACTACACCCCGCTGTAGGCTTACACCCGAATCATCCGCACAGGCCTGCCGAGTCGGGCCGTCACCACAGGTGCCCCCATGGATTTCAACCCGCTCGACCTTATCCTGCATCTCGATGTGTACCTCGATTTGCTGGTGACCAACTACGGGCCGTGGATCTACGCGATTTTGTTCGCTGTCATCTTCTGTGAAACCGGTCTGGTGGTGATGCCGTTCCTGCCGGGTGATTCGCTGTTGTTCATCGCCGGTGCCGTGGCAGCGGGCGGTGGTATGGATCCGGTGCTGTTGGGCGGTCTGCTGATGCTCGCGGCGATCCTCGGCGACAGCACCAACTATGTGATTGGCCGAACGGCGGGCGAAAAACTCTTCAGCAACCCGAACTCGAAAATCTTCCGTCGCGACTACCTGCAGAAAACCCACGATTTCTACGACAAGCATGGCGGCAAGACCGTGACCCTGGCGCGCTTCCTGCCGATCATCCGTACATTTGCCCCGTTCGTCGCCGGCGTCGGAAAAATGCCCTACCCGCGCTTCTTCGCTTTCAGCGTGTTCGGCACCGTCCTGTGGGTCGGTGGTCTGGTAACCCTGGGTTACTTCTTCGGCAACGTGCCGTTCATCAAGAAGAACCTGTCGCTGCTGGTGGTTGGCATCATCCTGCTGTCGCTGGTGCCGATGATCATCGGCGTGGTGCGCAGCCGTTTCGGCGGCGCGAAAGCCGAAACCCACTGATCCAATGTGGTCGTTGAGCGCCTGGCGTCGCCGGCGCATTCTGGCCAGGCATCCGATTGCCGACGATATGTGGCAGCGGGTGCGCCATCACCTGAGCTTCCTCGACGGCATCAGTGCCGCCGAAGACCAGTGGCTGCGCGAAGCCAGTGTGCTGTTTCTCGAAGAAAAACACCTGACCGCCCTGCCTGGCGTCGAACTGCATCAGGAACAACGCCTGCTGCTCGCTGCCCAGGCACAGTTGCCGTTGCTCAATCTGGGTGAGTTGAACTGGTATCAGGGTTTCCACGAAATCGTCCTTTATCCCGACGACTTCCTCAGCCCGCAACGCCATCGCGATGCCAGCGGCGTCGAGCACGAGTGGGACGGCGAGCACAGCGGCGAAGCCTGGCAACAGGGGCCGATCATCCTCGCCTGGCCGGGCGTGATGGCCAGTGGTGGCTGGGAAGGCTACAACCTGGTGATCCACGAACTGGCGCACAAACTCGACATGCTCAACGGCGACGCCAACGGCCTGCCGCCGCTGCACGCCGACATGCGCGTCAGCGACTGGGCCGAAGTCATGCAGCACGCCTACGACGACCTCAACCGCCAGCTCGACCACAATCCCGATGCCGAAACCGCCATCGACCCGTACGCCGCGGAAAACCCGGCGGAGTTCTTCGCGGTCACCAGCGAATACTTCTTCAGCGCTCCGGATCTGCTGCACGCGGCTTATCCACAGGTCTACTTGCAACTGCAGCTTTTCTACCGGCAGGATCCGTTGGGCAGGCTGCGGCAACTTCAGGCCACAGACCCGGTCTATCAGGCGCACGAGTAAGCGCTGCACGACTTCTGGTACGTGGCGTCGGCGTAGGAATGTGCCTATAATCGCCGCCACTTTTTGGTCAATCCGGCCAAGTGTTTTTGGTCAACTACGGGGGCAACGCCCAATGAGCTACAGCAAGATTCCGGCTGGCAAAGACCTGCCGAACGACATCTACGTCGCGATCGAGATCCCGGCCAACCACGCGCCGATCAAATACGAAATCGACAAAGACAGCGATTGCCTGTTCGTTGACCGTTTCATGGCCACCCCAATGTTCTACCCGGCCAACTACGGTTACATCCCGAACACCCTGGCTGACGACGGTGACCCCCTCGACGTGCTGGTTGTGACCCCTTACCCGGTTGCTCCAGGCTCGGTGATCCGCGCGCGTCCAGTCGGCATCCTGAACATGACCGACGACGGTGGCGGCGATGCCAAAGTCATCGCAGTTCCACACGACAAGCTGTCGCAGCTGTACGTCGACGTGAAGGAATACACCGACCTGCCTGCGCTGCTGATTCAGCAGATCGAGCACTTCTTCGCGAACTACAAAGATCTCGAAAAAGGCAAATGGGTCAAGATCGAAGGCTGGGCTGGCGCTGACGCCGCTCGCGACGCGATCACCAAGTCGGTTGCGGCCTACAAGGGCTAAGCACCTGCTTGCTGCATGACGCTTGAAGAAAACCCCGGTTGATCCGGGGTTTTTTGTGCCTGGGTAAAGCTGTCTTAAACAGTGTGTTTACGACGGACTACAGAAAAGTTTTAAGGTGTGTAATTTCCCACAAGCACGTCTTACATCCGGTCGCAAAATACAGCCGCTTTTTGAACACCCAGTTTATTCAAACCGCTCTAGCACGGCCGTAGACTCCGTGTTTATGAGAAAGAACACTAGCGGTCCAAGATTCAAGGCACTCCTGGAAGCAGCGAACATCACCACCACGGGATTCGCAAAGTTCTGGGGCACGGAAGCCCAAAATATTCATAACTGGTACACCCGAGGCGTCCCGGCGTATCGCATGGAGGAAGTCTCACGCCTGCTCTCGGTCAACAGCGACTGGCTGAAAACCGGCGAAGGCAGCAAAGAATCACCACGCCTGCACACCCCTGCCAGCAACGGCGACACCTTTGACGCCCAGTCCGTCAACGGCGTCTATTCCATCATCAACCCCAACGACATCGAACTGCCGTTTTTCAAGGAAACACCGCTCAGCGCCGGCGCCGACAAGACCCACGTCATCCTCGACCCCGAGCAAACCGTCCGTCTGCCTCGCGCCCATCTCGCGCAACTGGAAATCCGCCCCGGCGACGCCATCTGTGCACACATGATCGGCAACAGCATGGCCGAGCGCATCGAAGACGGATCGATCATCGGCATCGACCGCGGCCTGACCCAGGTGGTCGACGGCGAAATCTATGCCATCGAACACGACGGCATGCTGCGCATCAAATACCTGCACCGTATGCCCGGCAATGCCCTGCGCCTGCGCAGCCACAACAGCGCCGAATACCCGGACGAAATCTTCCGCGCAGCGCAGATCGATGAGCAGAGAATCCATATTCTGGGCTGGGTATTCTGGTGGTCGACCCTAGGCAAACGCCGGCCGGTGGTGCCGTTTCTCTGATCGGATACGGATCTTCAACCCTGTACCAAACCCTGTGGGAGCGAGCCTGCTCGCGAAGAGGCCCCGAAAATCAGTACAAATTACAAATATCGACCACCGCAGTGGCTCTATTCCGCAGTTGAGACTGGGAATCCCCAACAAAACTCAGTATCCTGCGCCCCACATTTGCGCATCGCCCCGCTCCCGCGGCTCAGATGACGCCCGACGCGGCAGACCAACGTCTGACCAAGTCCCACAGCCGGACGCAGATCCGGGTGTACGTTTTGAAGGCTGACGCGGTTTACCAAAAATAAACCAAGCCAGTCCCCGAGAAGCCGGCCACAAGCCGGCTTTTTAATGCCTGAAAGTAAGCCAAGCCTACCGTCTGATACCTGAATTCCCACTTGTCGAGGACGCCCCCCCTTGATACCGTAACGACAAACGTCATTACAGGTATCGCATCATGGCCTCCATCAACATCCGCATTGATGATGAGCTGAAACAACGCTCGTTCGCAGAGCTGGAAAAGCTTGGCGTCACACCTTCGGAGCTTCTGCGCCAAACACTTCAATACGTTGCTGAGCGGGGCAAACTGCCGTTCAAGACCGCACTCATCAGCGAAGAAGATGAAGCTCTCATCGCCGTAGTCAGCGAACGTCTCGCCTCTCCTCAACGAGTCAAGGTAAGTCTGGATGACCTATAACCTTGAATTCGATCGTCGTGCTTTAAAGGAGTGGAACAAACTGGGCGATACGGTTCGTCAACAATTCAAAAAGAAGCTCGTAGAGGTATTGGAAAGCCCTCGCATAGAAGCCAATCGACTTCGCGAGCTGCCGGACTGCTACAAAGTGAAGCTCAAAAGTGCTGGATATCGCTTGATCTATCAGGTGATTGATCAAGAGATCGTGGTGTTCGTAGTCGCTATCGGTAAACGTGAGCGAGAGGCTGCTTACGAGGTCGCACAAGATCGGCTGTCGCCCCAGTCCTGAGCTTTTTTGAAATCGGGCAGCAACCCGCTGCCGAATTCCCCATCACGGATAACTGAACGATTTAACCAACGTCAGTTCACCCACCGCCCGCATCGGCACCACAAACGTCTCGATCTTCTCGCTCGGCGTCCCCTCTTCGGTAATCACCGTTACCTGCGCCGTGGTCAGCGGCTGCACCGCCTCTTCCCCGCCCTCGTCATCCCCGCGATACCCACCGCCGAAGTAGTTCACGTACACCAGATACTGGCCCTTGATCGGTGCCGGCATGGCGAAGATTTCCGGGCCGTAGCCGGTGGTGACGTCGACGTCGAGGGCGGCGCCGTTGGCGGCGACGCGGTCGCCGTACCAGATGTGTGCGCCGTCGGGGGTGATCAGGTGCAGGTCGAGGTCGGTGCCGTCGCTGTCCCAGGCCAGTAGCACGCGCAGTTTGGCCGGGGTGGCGCCGCCGCTGGTGTTGAGGAATTGGGTGCGGTGGCGTTGTTGGCCGTCGGGGCTGCGCACTTCGACGCTGTTGCTGCCGTTGGGGAAGGAGAACGGGCGATCGAAGCGGCCGCTGTCGTCGATTTTCAGCGGCATGCTGACGCCGTTGACGATCAGTCGGCCCGGCTCCTTGCTCTTGGGGGTGGCTTTGATTTCACCGCTGATGCGCGCGGTGTTGGCCTGGCCGACCGGGGTGTTGACCGAGGAGGCCGGGTAGTTGACGGTCTGGCGGAAGTTCTCGCCTTCGCCCTCGGGCGCGCCGGTGCGCCAGCCGCCGACCGGGGTGTCGAGTTTGACGCTGTCGGCGGCCATTGCCATCGGCAACGCATGGAACGCGCAGAGCAACAGCAAGACCTGTGGGTAACGGAGTGTCATGGTCTATTCCAGCAAGAGGTGACGGGCAAGCCCTTCGATGTAGGTTTCATCCTGACCATTGGGATGTGCTTCAAAAGCCAGGTGCAGATATTCGTGAGTCAGGTCGAGGCGATCCTGCAGCGTCAGCACGCCGCGCACGTAGATACGCTGGCGTTCGCGGTCGACAAACGGGCGGCCGAACGCCAGTTTGCACACGGCAAAGGTGCTGACTTCGTTGTAGCCGGTTTCGCTTTCCAGCGTCGGACGCCAGCCGCGGCGCTGCTTTTGCAGCCAGTCTTGCGCGGCGGGCAGTGCTTCGCAGGAAGCGACCGGGTTGTCCCAACGGCTGAGGCTCGCGCGCGGATAGGCGTGCAGCAGAATCGCGTCATAGCGCTGGCCGGCGTTGGCCTGTTCGACGGCTTGTTGCCAGGCGAGTTTGTCCGGGCCGGGTTGATCGGAGTGATAGGTGACCGTGCTGCCGGCCAGCACCAGATCCGCGGTCCACGCCGCGATGTTGCGCGACTCGGCGGAGGCTGGACGCGGAGCGACGCGCTGACGGTTGCTGCTGTCGTCGATGCTCAGGCAATCGCCGTTGCGCGTGGCGTTTTGCAGCAGATAGGTGCGGATCGCCACGGCCAGCGCCTTGGCGGCTTCGGCGGGTTCGGGTCTGGCTTCGCGCTCAAGAACGCGGGCGACGTATTCTTCACGATCGAGCCGTGCGACGAGTTTGTCGTTGAGCAGAAACAGTTCGCCGGCGCTGTGGATATCCAGCGCGTTACCGTTGGCGAATTCGACGCGGTAGTCGCCCTGCAAAGGCCCGGAGCCAGCAACGCGCTCACCTGACAGGACTCGCGAAAGCGGATAACGCGAGAACAGTCCAACCTCAACACAACGTCCTGCTTCCGCTGGCCAGGAAGAAGGCATCACCGTCGCCAACGCCTGCCCGTAATGGCGCAGAACCATCTGACTGGTGCCACGCCCACCGGCCCAGATCGGCGAGCCGTCCGCCGTCCAACCGGCGAAACCGCCCTGCCGCGATTGCGGATCCTGATCGCCGAGCCAGCTCCAGGTCTTCACCCGCAAACGCCCGCCCAGTTCACCAACGACATTGCCGTCCGCCGCACTCAGCACCACGTCGAGCAACACGCGGCGCATCTGATCCTGCGCCGGCAGCAACGACAACACCTTCAGCAAGTCAGCCACGGAAACCCGGGTAGCCGGTTGCACGGTTGGCAAATCCAGCAACCACGAAGGCGCCTGCCGCGCCTGCCAATACGTGCGCCAATCGGCAGCAGCTATGCCCAGTCGCGCCGGTTCAAAATACAACCCGCAGGATTTCACCAACGCCTGATCACGGTCGATCTTGCCGCCCGCCGCGCAGCAATAAACCTCTTCCTTGGACTCCCCGCGACATTCATACGCCGGCTCGCGCGCGCCGGTATCCACCAGCCACGCGTACACGAACAATTTCCACAGACTGCCCAGCGGCGTATCCAGCGTCGCCGGCAAGGGCTCGCGAGCGATCAGTTGCGAGTGATTCAACGACAGCAACTCGCCCTTGTACGCCAGCCGCAGCGGCTCATCCTGCGCCGTCGCCAGCGCAGGCATCACACACATCAGCAGCCACAGCAGCGGCCGGTTCATGTCAGTTGACCGTGACCTGACCGAGGGCGGCTTTCGCTTCCTGGGCCTGATGCTGCGGCGCGTAGACCTGAGTGAAGCGCACCGGCGGCAGGTTGAACTGGCCCTTCTGCGAGAAGCGCACCAGATGGCGCAGACGCAATTCGCCGCTCAGCGCATCCACCGGCACCGCATAAGCCAGTTGCCCCGGCTCGAATCGCGCTTTCTCCAGCGCGGTTGGTTCGGTGCCATCTTTGCCCTGCAACTTGATGCCCCAGGTGGTGCGCTCGACATCGGCGCCCGGTGGCAGCGGCACCTCGAGCATGCCGTAGCGCAGCGGTTTCGGCGCCTTGCTGGTGAGGATCACTTCGTCCAGATACAGGCTGTCGCTGGACAGCGGTTTGCTGCCGACCGGCTCCAGTTTGAAGGTGAACGCTTCGTCGCCCGGCACCAGACGCGACAGGCGCCGGGTGACGGTCACGGCCATTGGATCGACGGCCGCTTGCTGGGTCTGGAAGCTCAGTGCCGCACGCAGCGGACGCTCCTGGGTACCGGACACCGACAACACACTCGGCACCGGCGTCGTACCCTGCCAGGTCCAGAACATCTCACCGGTTGCACCGTAGTTTTTCTTCCAGCCTTCACCCGGCATCAGCGCGATGGTCGGCGACGCCTGGGCGATGCTGCGTTGCAGCCAGCTCAGTGCCAGCGCACGTTCGAGGGTCGATTGCTGCGGCAACAGACGTTGCAGCAACGCCGTCGCGCGGGTCTGATCGAACGGTTGCAACGACAGGTTCAGCGCTTCGGCGAACGGCTGCGAACTGACCGCCAGACGCTGTTGCGCGGCGCCGACCTGACGACTGAATGCCTCCGGCAACGCGACTTTCGACTGGGTGACCAGCGCCGCAGTCAACACCCGCGCCGCCGCCAGACCGAGCGCCGAATCCGGATCGCTCATCACCAGGCTGTCTTCGCCATCGTCCATCAGGGTTTCGGCATTGCCCTCGCCGGCCTTGGCCAGATCGTCCATCAAACCGCTGAGCAAAGTATTCACCGGCAGGTGCATCTGCTTGGCGAACGACAGGATCAGCGCTCGCTGCAGCAACGGCGTGTTCGGCGCTTGCTTGGCGTAAACCTCCAGCACTCGCTGCCAGTGCTCCGGCGGCAGGGTCAGTTCCAGCACCTGACTGGCGTTCCAGTCGGCGTAGTAGGCGTAAGCAGTGAGGAATGCATCCGGCTCACCGTCGAAGCCCCACCAAGTGAAGCTCGCCGACGGCCCGGCCATTTGCACCAGACGCAAACGGCTGTTCTGCATGATCAGGCGCAGGCGATCGCGGATCTGCGGGCTCGACGCCAGCGACGGATAAGCGATGCTCAGCGGCAGCAAACGGCTGGCCGTCTGCTCGACGCCGCCGTACGGGTAGCTCAGCAGATCATCGAGCGCGGAACGGAACAGTGCTTGCGGACTGTCATCCAGACGCAGGCGAATGTCGGTGGCGTCGGCCGGCAGGCTCAATGGGGTGTCGCCGCTGGCCACATCGAGGCTCTGGGTTTGCGTGACTTGCCAGCCGTCACCGGTGGCGCTCAGGCGCACGGCGAGGGCGTCCGCGGTTTTGCCGTCCTGCACCAGTTCGGCAGTCCACTCACTCGAGGCCAGGGCGAACGCCGGCAGCGGCAGGTAGTTGATGCCGTTGTTCAGGGTCACCGGCAGGCGTTGTTCGGCGCCCGCGTAATGGGTGACCAATTCAGCCCTGACCGGTTTTTCGACCTGGCTGAAGGCGAATACACCGAGTTGCGGCTGATCGCCCTTGCGGAATTTGCTCGGCCCGCTCCATTTCAGATACAGCGGTTTTTCCGAACGGACGAACTGCTTCTTCTGCCCGACCTGACCGTCATCGGCGATGGCCCGGGCGGTGATGCGCCAGCGGGTCAGCGAGTCCGGCATCTTGAAGGTGAAGCGGGTTTTGCCGTCGGCACCGGTCAGCAATTCCGGTTGCCACGCAGCGGTATCGACGTCTTCACGACGCGGCCGCTCCAACACTTTCACCCCTCGCTCGCTGCGGTTGGCCTTGCCCGGCGCACCGGGGCTGCCAGGCAGCGCGACGTCGTAACTGATGAAAGACAGGCTGGCGCTGGTGCGCACATTATTGCGACGCGGGTGGTAGAAGAACTGGTCGATGGTCGGCGCGACTTCCGGCTGCAACGCGTAAACCATTTCGTCGACAACACTCACCGTCAGATGCGCCGGAACTGCTTTACCGGCGAACTGCGTAGTCAGGTCGACGGTCACCGTGTCACCCGGCAGATACACCTGTTTGTCGGTACTGATCGCCACGTCGATTTGCGGCGCGATCACTTTGATCCCGGCATTCTGGAAACTGTACTGACCGCCCTTGGTGTACAGCACGGAGAAGGTCAGGTTCGGCGCGAAATTGTCCTTCACCGGAATGCGTACGCGGTATTGGGTGTCGCTGAGTTTTTCCAGTTTCAACCAGTCACCACCCTTGGCCAGCAGCGCGGTGGCTTCGACCTTGTCGCGCTCCAGCGACAGCAGTGCATCGCTGACCGGCTCCGGGAACGTGATCAGCGCCAGCGCTTCATCGCCGGCCTTGTACTCGGGCTTGTCGAGGACGATTTCCACGGTGCCCGGCACCGCTTTGACACCGTCGCCGGTGACCGAATGACCGGTGGCGCCGAGGACGCGACCGTGCTGATCTTTCAGCGTCAGGTTGTAAGTGCCCGGACGTTCGAACGCGATGCTGAAGCCTTTGTCAGTCGCCGCGAGTTTGCCTTCGCCAGTGCTCTGGTCTTCCAGACGCACCCAGCTATAGCTGCTTGGGGTGACGGCTTTGCTTTGCTCGCTGCCACCTTCGTTGGCGTAGCTGAACGCGACTTTGTCGCTGACCGCGCTGAAGCGTTGCGGCGCGCTCAAGCGGAAGCTCGCGGCACCACGGTCGATGAGGATCTCCTTGGTGGTCTTGACCCGATACGCCGCGCCATCGCTGGCAAACACCGTGAGCATGTAGCGGCTCGGTTTGTCGGCGGCCGGCAGGTCGAGGGTCGCGTTACCCTTGCTGTCAGTGGTCAGTTCGGTGCTGGTCAACTCCACCGGGAATTGCCCGAGGTATTGCAGCTCGTTGTCGACCATCGACAGTTGCTGGGCGCGCAGGCTCAAGCTCAGTTTGGCGTTGGCCACCGGTTTGCCGTCCGGGTACAGCAGCACCAGACTGCCCTTCACCGGCTCGCCGGTACGGTAATCCTGCTTGGCCAGATTCAGCGAAATTTCGAAGTGCGGCTTGATGTATTCGGCCACGCGGAAGGCGCTGCTGTAGGCTTGGTCCTTGTAGTTGAAACGGATCTCGTAACCACCGGCCACGGCGTTGTCCGGCAACTGGAACCGGCCTTGGGTGCCGGCCTTGGAATCGAGTTTCAGGTCGAGGTGTTGCAGCTCGGTGCCGGTGGCATCCAGTACACTGACCGTGACGTCCGCCGCACCGGGTAGCACCGAATCCCGCGCATTCTTGAACTCGCGACCGACGATTTTCAACGACACCCAATCCCCCGGACGATACAGCGGTCGATCAGTGAACGCATAGAGTTTGGTGTCGTAGATTTCGCTGTCGTAATAGAAGTTTTCCGAGACGAATACACCACCCTCCTCGTCCTCGCCGATGACGAACGAGCGCTCGGGGCTGACGTGTTTCAGGCGCAGCAAACCATCGGCATCGGTGGCGCCGCTGCTCATCACCCCGAGGCCGTCGGTCCACAGCACATTGACCTTCGGCACCGAACTGCCTTCGTGCTTGCGTGCGGCCCAGACCAGCAACTCATCACCGGCAATCTTGCTCACCGCCACGGTGTTGGAGACGAACACCATGGTAGTCGCGCGGTACTTGCCGATCAGCGCTTCGACCAGGTACAGGCCCGGCTTCAGATTGCCCAGCGGGATGTACACGTTACCCGGTGCAACGCTGACGAACTCGCTGGAAGAACCGGCCAGATTGACCCCGGTCGGCGGCTGGATCGGTTTGGCCTGCCACAGCGGATAACGGAACTGGCTGACCACCGGCAGACCCGGAATCAGCGCAAATTGCGGCTGCGCATCGTACGGGGTCGGCGCGGCGATGGCGTTGCCCATCTTCAGTTCCGGCACTTCCTCGGTGACCTGCTTGCGCGACTCGTAGGAGAACGCGCGCTGCATCACCCGCCGCGATTTGCGGTACCAGTTGTCCCACAGGTACGCGAGGGTGTTGGACAGGCCTTCGCCCTTGAACTGGCCGTCGCTGACCACGCGGTGCAGGTTCTTCTGGCGCTTGAGGAAATCCAGCGGCTTGTCGATGCGGTACACGCGGATGTCGGCGCCGCCGTACGGCTCCATGCGGAAGCGCCGGTAGTCGCGGCCCGGCGCTTCGAGACGGACCATCGCCTGCTCGTCGGCGGCGAAACTGCTGTCGGCCAGCAGGAAAAAGCTTTCACCGGCGACCGGCGTGTAGCCGCTCGGCTCCACCGAATCTTCAGCGTTGACGGTCGCCAATGGCAGCAACAGCGCCAGCAGCAGAGGAATTCGAGCGCAGAGTCGCAGCATGCGGGCACCGGTCATTGGGAGAGAAAGTTCAGTCGATAGACGCCGATGAAGTTGGGGTTGGCTGCGTCGGGTATCCATCGGGTGTCCTTCCATGTCATGAGTTGCTGCAGGCTTGCCGAACGCATGCCGTTGTCAGTGGGGGTGGTCGTGCCGGTGTGATAGGCGATGTAGCGGCCCATCCAGATCATCAGGTGCTGGTCGTCGCCCTGATCGAAAAACATCAGGTCGCCGGGGCGTGCCTGGGACACGTCGCGGCTGACCAGACGACTGTTGAACTGAATCAGTTTGATCGCGTTGACGTACGGCCCGACCTTGCCGCCGCCCTGCTGCCATTGCTGGGCGAGCTTGCGCTGCTCATCGCTGAGCGTCAGCTCCGGCGGCAGGTAGCGATTGGACAGGCCATTGCTGCGCAGCCACTTGTCGTCGTGAACCTTCAGCGCTTCGTTGGCCGCGAAACGCACCAGCCCGGCGCAGTCCTGCTGATACCAGCGCGGGCTCGGGCCCTGGCTCAGTTGCTCCTGAGCGATGCGCACGAACCAGGCGCGGAACACCTGGGACTGCGCCGGATCGAGCGCCGGCGCTTCGACCGCACGGGCACCGGCGCTGAGCAGCAGCGCGAGCAAGCCGAGGCTGCGGATCAGTGCCGTCACAGCGCTTTCCATTCCAGCGGCAACCATTGCCAGTGGCCGTCAGGCTCGCTGCCTTCCGGCAGGGTCAGGGCGTATTTGCCGTAGCCGCCGAGGGTGCGCAATTTAGGGATCAGGTAGGTTTGCGCGGCGTTGTAGAACACCGGCTCCATATCTTGCGGCAGGCTGTCGAGGGTTTCCTGCTGCATCAGTTGCGCCATCGAATCCGGGCCGAAGTAGATCGGCATCAGCACATCTTTCGGCAGCACGTCGGCCATCGGCGGGAAGCGTTTGTCGAGGGTACCGAGGGCCTTGTCGACCAGTTTGTCATCGAGGGAGAACAGCAGCGTCGAACCGTGACGCGCGAGGCTGACTTTCATGAAAGCACGGCCGCTGATCGCGTCCGGATTCTCGGCAGTCTTCGCTGCGTAGGGGCCGAAGTTCGAGCTGACCTGACGCTGCCAGACATGGCTCTGGCCTGCCTGCTTCTCGACGACCGGGAACGCGTGTTCGTCGACATTCGACTCGTAGGCGCCCACCATCGAACCGAACAACGTGCCCAGGTCGCCATCGAGCTTGCCGCTGTCTTCGTCCTTCAGGCTGGCGACCAGCAACGGCGTGTACAACCGTGAATCGGCGTACCAGCACAGGCCCGCCGCACCGGCGACGTGCTCGGTGAGTTTCTGCGCCACCGTTTCGTCGGCACCGAGTTTCACCAGCAGCGGTTTCTGCGGCTCCGCCGCCACCGGCAGAGTCACACAGGCACTGGCGCCCAGCGGCATGGCTTGCCACACCGGTTTGAAATCGAAGTCCGGCTGATTATCCAGTTCGTCCATGGCGAGGTAGCTGTGCCAGCCCTTGTCGTCCATGTCGAAGCGCAGCCCGGCGAAGTTCGGGATGAAGCGTTGATAGCCCATGGCAAGGACGCTGGAATTGACCGACAGACGCTGCTTGATCTCCGGCGCCTTGGCCGGCAGACCGAAGGCCTCGGGGAACAGTTTGTCGCCGTTGAGCAAGGCCGCCAGCGCTTGCGGCGAGACGTGCCCGGACTCCTCGGATTCGCCGTTGGCCGGGTCGTAATATTTGTTCGGGTTGGACAGCACCACCAGTTTGTCGCCGCGCGAAGCGAACAGCAGCGATTTGCTGGCGTTATAGCTGAGCTGGTACAGCGGCACCTCGTCGCTGCCGACCTTGAGGTTGCCGAAGACGCTGAGCTGCGAATCGTCCAGCGCCACTTTCGCCAGCGGCTCCAACACTTTCGCCAAGCCGCCGCGATCCATCACCAGCAGAAAATCCTTGAGCCGGCCATCCGCACCACGCCACAAAGCGACGTCGGCCGGTTGATCGAAAAGCTGTTCGATCAGGCTGTCCTGCAACTTCAGGTCGTGTTCGTAGATGATCCGGCGCAGGCTGCCGATCAGCCCCAGGCGGTCGGCGTGGGTTTCGTAATAGAAGACGAAATCTTCGGTGAGTGTGGCCTTGAGGAACGGCACCGTCAGCAGGTCCTTGGGCAACTGGCTCAGGGAGCGGGTTTCCAGCAGCGCATCCGGGCGGCTCAGGCCGAGCTTGTCGCCGGCAAGTATGGCCGCCGGCACCTTGGGCTTGTGCAGCAGCCAGCCAAGACCACCGGCCACCCCGGCCACCAGGACCAGGCCGATCAGCAGCGCCGGCCAGCGCCGGGAAGGTTGGCCGGCAGGAGTCGGGACGACCGGAGAAGCAGCGTTATCACTCATGTTCACAAAACCCGAAGTTCATCCGTGGTGCGGGATGCTTAATAGTTGAAAGTCTTGACCAGCAGCAGATCACCGATCGCCCGCAGGGGCACGATGAACGTTTCACGTTTTTCGTCGATCGTGTTTTCGTTGAGCACCAGCGTGATTTGCGAGGTGATGACCTCGTTCTGATTGCTGGCCTCCTCGAAGTTATAGCCGCCGTCGCCGAAGTTGCCCCAATAGTTGACGTAAACCAGATAGGTGCCATGCAGCGGCGCGGTCATGGTGAACATTTCCGGGCCGGGCCCATCGACGCCATCCGGGTCCAGACCGCCGCCGTTGGTCAGCGCCGTGTGGGCGAAGAACGCGTGCTGGCCGTCCGGCGTAATGATGTGCAGGTCGAGTTCGGCCTTGGGATCGTCCCAGCCGAGCACCACACGAATCTTCGCCGGGGTGCGCAGGTTGTTCGCTTCATAGAACTGCACGCGCTTGAGCGACTGGCCCTCGGCGCTGCGCACTTCGACACTGTTGGAGCCGGCGCCGAACGCATACGGCCGGGCGAAACGCCCGTCATCGTCGGTGTACAGATTCAGTGGATTGCCGTTGACCGCCAGCGTGTGCGGCCCGCGCTGATTGCCGATGGCCTTGAGCTGGCCCTGGATCATCGTGCGATTGCGCTGAACGCCGCGATCGATCGGCGGCGTGGGGTAAGCGACTTGCGGGTTTTCACTGCGATCGAGCAGACCGTTATAACGCCAGCCACCGGACGGTTCCGACAGCTCGGCAGTCGGCGCCGCCAGCAGTGCAGGCGCGCAAGCCAGGCCGATCAGCAGCCAAAGAAATGAACGCATGTAATGCCTCCTGCCATGCCTGAACGAAACCTTGCACCCGATCCTCGGTACTTCACAGCGGTGGAAACTGCGTTTCGTCTGAAAGACCCGTGACTATGGGGTCGTAGAAGGCGCGAAGATTAGCGATTCGGCAGTTTTTTAACAATCGGATACATCTGGATTTGCGGCGAGAATCACGCAGGTTTGTTGTTGGACGTGAGCCGAATAAGCTCCAACCTTCCAGAATCACCACAAATCCTGTGGCAAGGGAGCTTGCTCCCGCTGGACTGCGCAGCAGGCCCAAAACGGTCCCCGCAATCTGCCTGAATAAGTGCGGTGGCGGATTTTGGGGTTGCTGAGCAACCCAGCGGGAGCAAGCTCCCTCGCCACAGTAAAGTGGGTTCGTCCGGGGAGGCTCATTTGCCCATAAACCCCCTATCTGCTAGTGTCGCGCCGGTTTAACGTCAACCGGAAATCGCCGCCATGGCCCGCAAAAAAGCTGCACTGGATTTCGAACAGTCCCTCGCCGACCTGCAAACACTGGTCGAGCGTCTGGAGAACGGTGAATTGTCGCTGGAAGACTCGCTGACCGCTTTCGAGCAGGGCATCGGTCTGACCCGTGACTGCCAGGCAGCGCTGGCCCAGGCTGAGCAGAAGGTGCAAGTGCTGCTGGAGCGTGATGGCGAACTCGCCGAGGAACCCTTCGACGCGGAACAGCCAGAATGATTGCAGCGTATTCGGCGACCAGTCAGGCGCGAGTCAATGCGGCACTGGAAATCCTCTTCAAGGCACCGCTGCCGGAGCTGTCGCGCCTGTATGAGGCGATGCACTACAGCGTGATGATCGGCGGCAAACGCGTGCGTCCGCTGCTGGCCTACGCCGCGTGCGAAGCGCTGGGCGGCAAGGCTGAACAAGCCAACGGCGCGGCCTGCGCGGTGGAGCTGATCCACGCCTATTCGCTGGTGCACGACGATTTACCGGCGATGGACGACGACGATTTGCGTCGCGGCCAACCCACCACCCACAAAAAATTCGACGAAGCCTGCGCGATCCTCGCCGGTGACGGCTTGCAGAGCCTGGCGTTCAGCGCCCTGCTCGATCCGCGTCTGAGCGATCTGGACGCTGACATCCGTCTGCAACAGGTCACGGCGCTGGCGCACGCGGCAGGCCCGGCGGGCATGGTCGGCGGTCAGGCCATCGACCTCGGTTCGGTCGGTCTGAAGCTGGATCAGCAAGCGCTGGAGCAGATGCACCGGCACAAGACCGGCGCGCTGATCGAAGTCAGCGTCAAGCTCGGCGCCCTGGCCAGCGGCCATGCCGAGCAGGATGAACTCAAGGCCCTGCAGACTTATGCACAGGCCATTGGTCTGGCCTTCCAGGTGCAGGACGACATTCTCGACGTCGAAAGCGATACCGAAACCCTCGGCAAACGCCAGGGCGCCGACATCGCCCGCGACAAACCGACCTATCCGGCCCTGCTGGGGCTGGACGCGGCCAAGGTCTACGCTTTGGAACTGCGCGATCAAGCCCTGCACGCGCTGCGACCGTTTGACGCGGCAGCCGAGCCTTTGCGCGACCTGGCCCGGTATATCGTCGAGCGGCGTAACTGAACGCCAACCTGCCAAAAAAGACCAACGCGTGGGCAGGGGGCGATGCATCAGGTAAACTGCCGCATCTTTTATACCTATAACGATTCGCCTGATGCCCACGACGTTTCATGAGATTCCCCGCAAGCGCCCGACCACGCCCCTGCTCGACCGCGCGAACACGCCGGACGGCCTGCGCCGGTTAGGCGAAGCCGAGCTGGAAACCCTGGCCGATGAGTTGCGCCTGGAATTGCTCTACACGGTCGGCCAGACCGGTGGGCATTTCGGTGCCGGCCTGGGCGTCATCGAGCTGACCATCGCGTTGCATTACGTCTTCGACACCCCGGATGACCGGCTGGTGTGGGACGTCGGTCATCAGGCGTATCCGCACAAGATCCTCACCGGTCGTCGCCAGCGCATGGAAACCCTGCGCCAGAAGGACGGCATCGCCGCCTTCCCGCGTCGCGCCGAGAGCGAGTACGACACCTTTGGCGTCGGCCACTCCAGCACCTCGATCAGTGCAGCGCTGGGCATGGCGATTGCCGCCCGCCTGCAAGACAGCGATCGCAAGGCGATTGCGGTGATCGGTGATGGCGCGCTGACCGCCGGCATGGCCTTCGAGGCGCTGAACCACGCGCCGGAAGTCAACGCCAACATGCTGGTGATCCTCAATGACAACGACATGTCGATCTCGCGCAACGTTGGCGGCTTGTCCAACTATCTGGCGAAGATCCTTTCCAGCCGCACTTACGCGAGCATGCGTGAGGGCAGCAAGAAAGTCCTGTCGCGCCTGCCCGGCGCCTGGGAAATCGCCCGTCGCACCGAAGAATACGCCAAGGGCATGCTGGTTCCCGGCACCCTGTTCGAGGAGCTGGGCTGGAACTACATCGGCCCGATCGATGGCCACGACCTGCCGACCCTGATCGCCACCCTGCGCAACATGCGCGATCTGAAAGGCCCGCAGTTCCTGCATATCGTCACCAAGAAAGGCAAAGGCTTCGCCCCGGCGGAAGTCGACCCGATTGGTTACCACGCGATTACCAAGCTCGAACCGGTCGACGCCCCGGCCGCTGCGCCGAAAAAGGCCGGCGGGCCGAAGTATTCGGCGGTGTTCGGCGAATGGCTGTGCGACATGGCCGCGGCTGACCCGCGCTTGGTGGGCATTACCCCGGCGATGAAGGAAGGCTCGGACCTGGTGGCGTTCAGCGAACGTTTCCCGCTGCGCTATTTCGACGTGGCGATTGCCGAACAGCACGCCGTGACGTTCGCTGCCGGCATGGCCTGCGAAGGTGCCAAACCGGTGGTAGCGATCTACTCGACGTTCCTGCAACGCGGCTACGACCAGTTGGTGCATGACGTCGCGGTGCAGAACCTCGATGTGCTGTTCGCCATCGACCGCGCCGGTCTGGTGGGCGAAGACGGCCCGACTCACGCGGGCAGCTTTGATCTGTCGTACCTGCGCTGCATCCCGGGTATGGTCATCATGACCCCGAGCGATGAAAACGAACTGCGTAAAATGCTCACCACCGGCCACCTGTACAACGGCCCGGCGGCGGTGCGTTACCCGCGCGGCACCGGCCCGAACGCGACCATCGACAAGGATCTCGAACCGATCGAAATCGGCAAGGGCATCGTCCGTCGTCAGGGCAGCAAAGTTGCTCTGCTGGTGTTCGGCGTGCAACTGACCGAAGCCCTGAAAGTCGCCGAGAAGCTGGATGCAACGGTGATCGACATGCGCTTCGTCAAGCCACTGGATGAAGCGTTGGTACGCGAGATTGCCGGCAGCCACGAGTTGCTGGTGACCATCGAAGAGAACGCGATCATGGGCGGCGCCGGAGGCGCGGTCAGCGAGTTCCTGGCGCGCGAGAACATCCTCAGGTCGATGCTGCACCTGGGCTTGCCGGACATCTACGTCGAGCACGCCAAACCGGCGCAGATGCTGGCCGAGTGCGGGCTGGATGAAGCGGGAATCGAAGCGTCGATCCGCGAGCGCCTGGCTTTACTCGACAAATAAACGCAATACTCTTGTGGGAGCGAGCCTGCTCGCGAATGCGGATTGTCAGTCAAAGTAATGCTGACTGATACACCGCATTCGCGAGCAGGCTCGCTCCCACATTTGATTTGTGTACACCTGAAACACCAGTGGAACGTCCATGAACCTCTCGCGTCTCGCCCTGCCCCTCTTCCTGCTGCCAGCCACCAACGCCCTCGCCGACACCTTCGAACGCGATCAGGCTCTGAAGCTGCCAGACATGCTGATCAGCGCCAACCGCCAGGTCGAAGCACGCAACGACAGCAGCGCGGCCAACACGGTGTTCACCCGCGAAGACATCGACCGCCTGCAACCGGGCAGTGTCACCGACCTGCTGCAACGTGTGCCGGGCGTGCAAGTGGCGCAAGCCGGCGGACGCGGCAGCCTGCCGGGGATCTACATTCGCGGCACGCAGTCGGCGCAGAGTCTGGTGCTGGTCGACGGCCAGCGCATCGGCAGTTCGACCTCCGGCGACAGCAATCTGCAGCACCTGAACATCGACCAGATCGAGCGCGTGGAAGTGTTGCGCGGTTCGCGCTCGGTGATTTACGGCAGCGATGCGATTGGCGGGGTGATTCAGATTTTCACCCGCCGCGGCAACGAGCAAGGCCTGCAGCCGCGCTTGCACGTCGGCTTCGGCAGCAACCAGACCTGGGAACGCAGCCTCGGCCTGTCCGGTGGCGATGACAAGACCCGCTTCAACCTGGGCGCCAGCCTCGATGACACCGCAGGCCTGGACCGCACTCACGAGTCGTACCCCAGCGACAGCGATCATGATGCCTATCGCAATAAATCCGTCAGCCTGAGCCTCAGCCATGCGCTGACCGATGACATCGAAGTCGGCGCCAACCTGCTGGATAACCGCGGCAAAAGCGAATTCGACAGTCCGTTTGGCACCTACCAACAGCAGCCATATAGCGACTTCAACGTCAGCAGCATCAATAGTTACTTCGACGCACGGGTCAACAACACCTGGAAAACCCGCGTCGAACTCGGCCACACCGAGAACCGCGAAAAGACCCTCGACAAGCTCAGCGACGAGCGCACGGTGTTCAATACCTATCGTGACTCGGTGAACTGGCAGAACGACCTGACCCTGGATGCGCGCAACAGCCTGATTTTGGGCGGAGACTGGTACGAAGATCGAATCAACAGTGATTTCGACGATTTCGGTAAGCGCAGCTCCTTGGACGAAGACAGCCGCTGGAACCGTGCCGCATTCATCCAGCATCGTTATCAGGCCGACAGCTTCTCCACGGAGCTGGGTCTGCGCCACGACGACAACCAGCAATTCGGCAGCCAGAACACCTGGAGCGGCACCTTCACCCTGCCGCTGAACCCGGACAATGATCTGCTGCTGAGCTACAGCGAAGGTTTCCGCGCGCCGACCTTCAACGACCTGTACTACCCGAACTTCAGCAACCCTGACCTGAAGCCGGAAACCTCGAAGAGCTACGAACTGCAATGGCGCAGTCAGTTGAGTGGTAGCAGCCGACTGGAGGCGTCGATTTACCGCACGGATCTGGAAGACGCGATCATCTTCGGCAGCAACTCACGCCCGGAGAACGTGGCCTCGGCACGGATCAATGGCTTTGAAGCGGCGCTGAAACAGGAACTGTCCGGCTGGCAGAGTAGCCTCGGTGTGGCCTTTATCGATCCGCGTGATCGCGATACTGGGCACACCCTGGCGCGGCGTGCGCGGCGCACGATGAGTTGGGATCTGGATCGCCAGTTTGATCGACTCGGCATCGGCGCGAGTTGGCAATTGGTCAGTGGCAGTTATGACGACCTGAAAAACACCCAGCCGCTGGGTGGCTACGGCACCGTCGGGTTGCGCAGCAGCTGGGCGCTGAACCGCGAGATCAAACTGGATTTGAAGGTCGATAACCTGCTGGACAAGGGTTACAGCCGCGCGTTGTACAGCTATGACGGCAGCCAGTATGGCTATCGCGAGGAAGGTCGGGCCTGGATGTTTGGCGTCACCTGGACTCCCCAGCTTTGATTTGAAGCTTCGCTGATTTGACTGGCCCCTTCGCGAGCAGGCTCGCTCCCACAATTTGGAATGCAATCCCCCGGTGGGAGCGAGCCTGCTCGCGAAGAAGTCACCTCGGCTTCAGCGGTCAGGCGCGATCAATTGGCAGAGTTTGGCGGTGGCATCGATCATTTGGCCGCTTGGGCGCTCCAGGCCTTTATCGGTAACCAACAGCAGTTTCCCCTGCTTCACTGCTGCCACCTGCGGCCAGTCTTTCCATGCATCGAGCTGGGCCTGCTCACCGGCCAGTATCACCTGCGGATCGCGCTGCAGCACTGCTTCGATACTCACCTGCGGGGCCGGCAAACTCAGGTCGGCAAACACATTGTGTGCGCCGCAGACTTCGAGCGCATCACTGATGATCTGCCCGCCACCGACGGTGTACAACGGCTTGTCCCAGACTTGATAGAACACCTTCAGCGGCGTGTTCCGACGATAGCGTTGGCGCAGCTCAGCGAGTTTCTGGCGCAGGTCCGCCGCCAGTTTCGTCCCACGTTCAGGTCGCCCCAGTTGCGCGGCGATAGTCTCGATCTGCGCAGACAGCTGTTCGAGATTATGTGGCTCGGCGACGTAGGTCGGGATGTTCAGGCGTTTGAGCTGATCGCGTTGTGCGGGGCCGACGCTGCCGGGCCACAACAGCAACAAATCCGGCTTGAGGCTGAGCAGACGTTCCATGTCGAGCTGACCGTAGCGCCCCACTGACGGGACATTCTTGAGCGCAGCCGGACGCTCGCCGGCATCGAGCACGCCAACCAGCAGATCGGCCGAGTCCAGCTCGACAACGATTTCAGACAGCGAAGGCGCGAGGCTGACCACCCGCAGACTCGCCAGCACCGGGCCGGCACAGACCAGCAGCAGAACCGCCAGCCACAGACGGCGCATCAGCCGAGTTGACGCGGGATACGGTAGAGGTAGAACAGCACGGCCGTGGACAGCGCCAGCAGCATCAACGGTACCGCTTCAAGGCCGACGAACACCGCCAGCGCGCCGATCCATGCCGGCAGTGCGGCCGCGAGAAATGCACTGCGACGCCGGGCCGCCAAGGCAATCCAGGCTGCGGGTTCGTCAGGCGTATCGAGGGCTTTTTGCGTGGCGATCAGCGCGTGCTTGTAGCGGCCGAAAAACTTCAGGCTGACAAACATCGAGGCCACGCCGGCAATGAACAACGGCATGGCCAGCACCGGCAGAATGCCTTCGCCCTGGCCGAACAGGCCATTGAGGACAAACAGCGGCACCAGCGCCAGCGCCAGGTATTTCCACCAGTCGACCGCCAGGCGGCGTCGCACCTGACCGCGGGTCACGCGCGGTCGACCTCGCCCTGATGCTCGTTGCCCATCATGTGGTCGAGCTTGCTGGCCTTGGTCGCCAGGTACAGTTTGTTGTGCGGGTTGTGGCCGGTGTGCAGCGGCACGCGCTCGGCGACGACGATGCCCATGTCGGTCAGGGCTTTGACCTTGCGCGGGTTGTTGGTCATCAGACGCAGCGACTTCACGCCCAGATGCTCGAGCATCGGCAGGCACATGGCGTAATCACGCTGATCGGCGGCAAAGCCCAGACGCTCGTTGGCTTCAACGGTGTCGGCGCCGCCGTCCTGCAACTCGTAGGCGCGGATCTTGTTCAGCAGACCGATGCCACGACCTTCCTGACGCAGGTACAGCAGCACGCCACGGCCTTCACGGGCAATGGCCTTGAGCGCCGCTTCGAGCTGCGAACCGCAGTCGCAGCGCTGGCTGAACAGCGCGTCACCGGTCAGGCACTCGGAGTGCAACCGGCCGAGAACCGGGGCACCGTCGGCGAAATCACCCAGGCTCAGCACCACGTGCTCGCGGCCGGTGGCCTCATCGAGAAAACCGTGCATGGTGAATTGCGCAAAAGGCGTTGGCAGCTTGGAAGCGGCGACAAAAACGACAGGCACCGGTGTGCTCCTGATCTAAAAAAGTCTGAAGATTCGCAGGCCGGCATTGTAACAGCAGGTTCCTGCAGACGCTTAGGCTGAATTATCGGGCATAACGATCAAAAAGTTTGATAACTCCTCGGACAACAGGGATCCCGGCAGGAGCTGTCGAGTGAAACGTGGCTGCGATCTGTTGATCCGTTTTTTTAAGATCAAGATCAAATGATCGCAGCGTGCCGCAGCTCCTACAGGGGTTCGCATCAGTTCGTCTAAAACGGATATGGCTGCTGCCACTGCTCGAAAATCGGCTTCAGCTCGCCACTCTTCACCAGTTGCTCCATGCGCCTGTCGAACAGCGCCATCAATGTGCGCGCTTGCGGCGTATTGGCAAAGCACAGATACAGCGGCAATTCGGCGATATGGGTCTTGTGAAACTGCGTCGGATCCTTGGCCCGGCCGACGACGTAATCGATTTCGGTCTGCGCATCGATGTAATAGTCGGCGCGGTTGTGGGTGAGCATCGACAGGATCCCGGTACGTCGCACGACCTCATTGTAGTTGCGCACATTGGGCAAATAATCCTGATAGTCGTAGCCGCGCACCCAGGCCAGGCGATAGCTGCCGAGGGTCTCCGGAGTCGGTGAAGGACTGCTCGACAGGCCCAGCGCGTAGATGTGGTCGGTGTCAAAGTTCCAGCGCGGGTATAGCAGGTCGCTGGCCTCGTTTTTATACGAACCGACGCAGGCATCGACTTCGCCGCGCTCCGCCAGGCCCACGGAGCGGGTGTACGGTTCGCTGCGAATGTCGAGTTTCACCCCGACGGGTTCGAACACCTTGCGCAGCACGTCCCAACCCAGGCCATGGCCGTCGGCGGCGGTGTAGTCTTCCCAGTCTTCGCTGGCCAGATGGATGACCGCAGGCGTCGGCACAGCGTCTTGCGCACTGGCGACAGTGCCCAGCAAGGCAAAAAACACAAACGCCAGCCAGCGTCGAGCCATCCCAAGCCTCCTCACCGAACCCGGCCCCTGCGGATCAGGCGAAAATCCACACCAGCCCCTGCATCGCCAGCCAGGCGAACACACCGGCCAGCACGTCGTCGAGCATGATACCGACGCCGCCGTGGACATGCCGGTCGATCCAGCGGATCGGCCATGGCTTGAGAATGTCGAAGAAACGGAACACCAGAAAACCCGCGAGCAACCAGTACCAACCTTCCGGCACCAGCCACAGGGTGATCCACATCCCGACCATTTCGTCCCAGACGATGCCTTCGTGATCGTGAACCCGCAGATCGTCGGCAACCTTGCCGCACAGCCAGAAGCCAAACAGCATGGTGATCCCGAGCATCAGCCAGTAACCCCAGTCGGGCAACATCTGCCACAACGGGATAAAGGGTAGCGCAACTAACGAACCCCACGTGCCCGGCGCTTTCGGCAAGGTGCCTGAGCCGAAGCCGAACGCGAGGAAATGCCAGGGATTGCGCCAGACCGACGGCGGAACGAATTCGGCCGGAACCTGTTTCGGGTGATCTGTCACGGTGTCTCCTGAAAATGTTGATAACCCCGGATTTGCGGGGTGATGTCGTGTCCTTCGCGATCCAGCAGCGCTACCCCCTGACCCTGCACCACCCGTCCGATCACATGAATCGGCCAGCCATCGGCGAGCAACGCCGGCAACTCGACGGACGGCAGCGTGAAGGCCAGCACGTAATCATCGCCGCCGCTCAACGCCGCCCGCTCCGCGCCGCGCTGGCCGAGAAACGCCACTAAAGCATCGGACAACGGCACGCGCTCACGTTCAACTTCGAGTCGAACCTGCGAAGCCAGAGCGATATGCCCGCAGTCGGCAAGGAGGCCATCGGAGATGTCGAGAGCCGCAGTGGCCTTGCCACGCAGCGCCTGACCAAGAGCCAGTTGCGGCTGGGGCGACCAGTAATGATCGAGCAACGGCTGGGCGATATCCGCTTCGGCTTCACGCTGGCCAAGCACCAGCGGCAACGCCCCGGCAGCATTGCCCAGCTCGCCGCCAACACAGAGCAGATCGCCCGGTTGTGCGCCGCTGCGGGTCAAGGCCTGCCCGGCCGGCACGCGGCCGAACACCGTCACCGTGAGGCTCAACGGGCCGCGCGTGGTGTCGCCTCCGACCAGCGCGACGCTGCAGCTCTGCGCCATGCCGTTCAAACCGCGGGCGTAGGCTTGCAGCCAATCGGCGGTCACCGTCGGCACAGTCAGGGCAAGGGTAAAGGCAACGGGCGTGGCGCCCATGGCGGCCAGATCGCTGACCGCGACGGCCAGCGAGCGCTGACCGAGCAGAAACGGATCGCAGGGATCGGCGAAATGCACGCCGGCCACCAGCGTATCGGTGGAGATCGCCAGCTGTTCCCCGGGGGGAACCGCCAGCAAGGCGCAGTCGTCGCCGATCCCCAGAGCAACGCCTTCGCCGCCCTGCGCACAAGGCGCGGCGGCGAAGAAATTGCGGATCAGCTCAAACTCGCCCATGAGGTCTCAAGCGCGTATCAGCGCTTGAACGCCTTCACTTCAGCTTCACGCAGGCGCGGAGCCAGCTTGTCGAGTACGCCGTTGACGAACTTGTGGCCGTCGGTCGAACCGAAGACTTTGGCCAGCTCGATACCTTCGTTGATCACAACGCGGTACGGCACGTCGACGCGCTTGAGCAGCTCCCAGGTGGACAGGCGCAGAACGGCCAGTTCAACCGGGTCCAGCTCTTCGATTTCGATGTCCAGGCAAGGCTTGAGCGCGGTGTCGATTTCGGTGCGGTTCGCCGGAACTCCGTGGAGAATTTCGCGGAAATACGCGCCATCGACATCGGTGAAATCGTTATCAACGCGGAACTGCGCTTCGATCTCGTTCAGCGAAGCCTTGGCCATATGCCATTGATACAGAGCCTGAGTCGCGAGCTGACGGGCTTCGCGACGCTTGGCGCTTTTCGATGGCTTGCCGGCATCCGCAGGTTTCGGATCGCGCGGGTTGAAACGATCGCTATCGTCGCTAATCACTTGGCCTCCAACTGCGCCAGCAGGCTGACCATTTCCAGAGCGGACAGGGCAGCTTCAGCACCTTTGTTGCCGGCCTTGGTGCCGGAACGTTCGATGGCTTGCTCGATGGAATCAACGGTCAGGACGCCGAACGCGACCGGTACGCCAAACTCCATGGACACCTGGGCCAGACCCTTGGTGCACTCGCCTGCCACGTATTCGAAGTGCGGAGTGCCGCCACGAATGACCGCGCCGAGGGCGATGATGGCTGCGAACTCGCCTTTCTGGGCGACTTTCTGCGCAACCAGCGGGATTTCGAAGGCGCCAGGCGCGCGGATGATGGTGATGTCGCTTTCGCTCACGCCGTGGCGAACCAGGGCATCAACTGCACCGCTGACCAGGCTTTCAACCACGAAGCTGTTGAAACGGCCCACTACCAGAGCGTAGCGGCCTTTAGGGGCGATGAAGGTACCTTCGATGGTCTTCAGGGTCATTCGTCAGATCTCTTAAAGAGCCGGGACACGTTTCGTACGCATCCCTCAGTGATATTAGCCACAAATTCATGACCGGAAACACCGCATTGCTGTTCGACTACACCCTGTGGCGAGGGGATTCATCCCCGATGGACTGCGCAGCAGTCCCAACCAAATAGGGCCGCTGCGCAGCCCGTCGGGGATGAATCCCCTCACCACAAGGATCTACGTCAACAATGCCGGAAACGACCGGTCATTATTCGGAGGGCACGTATTCTACAACTTCCAGATCGAAACCGGATATCGCATTAAATTTCATTGGCGCAGACATCAGGCGCATTTTGCGCACACCGAGGTCACGCAGGATCTGCGAACCGGCACCGACGATGCTGTAGGTGGTCGGTTTTTTCACCGCCGCCTGATCAGCGGTTTCGCGGATATGCGCCAGCAACACGTCGCCGTCCAGCGGGTGACCGAGCAACAGCACCACACCGCTGCCGGCCTCGGCCACCGCAGCCATCGCGGCGCGCAGACTCCAGCGGCCCGGTTGCTTGACCATCAGCAGGTCGCGCAGCGGGTCCATGTTGTGCACGCGAACCAAGGTCGGTTCCTCGGCGCAAACGGTGCCCAGTGTGAGGGCCATGTGCACGTCGCCTTCCACCGAATCACGATAGGTCACCAGGTTGAATTGGCCCAGTTCGCTGTCCAGCGGCTGCTCGGCAATCCGCTGAACGGTACGTTCGTGGATCATCCGGTAGTGAATCAGGTCGGCGATGGTGCCGATCTTGATGTTGTGTTCGGCGGCAAAAGCTTCCAGTTCGGCGCGACGGGACATGGTGCCATCGTCGTTCATCACTTCGCAGATCACGCCGCTTGGCTCGAAACCGGCCATGCGTGCGAGGTCGCAGGCGGCTTCAGTGTGACCGGCGCGCGCCAGGGTGCCGCCGGCCTGAGCCATCAGCGGGAAGATGTGGCCCGGGCTGACGATGTCTTCAGCCTTGGCGTCTTTTGCCGCCGCCGCTTGCACGGTGCGCGCACGGTCGGCGGCGGAGATACCGGTGGTGACACCTTCGGCAGCTTCGATCGATACGGTGAACTTGGTGCCGAAACCGGAACCGTTGCGTGGCGCCATCAATGGCAGCTTCAACAGCTCGCAGCGCTCGCGGCTCATCGGCATGCAGATCAGGCCACGGGCGTGCTTGGCCATGAAGTTGATGTGCTCGGCCTTGCAGCACTCGGCGGCCATGATCAGGTCGCCTTCGTTCTCGCGGTCTTCGTCATCCATGAGGATGACCATCTTGCCTTGGCGGATGTCTTCAACCAGTTCTTCGATGCTATTGAGCGCCACAAGGCACCCCCCTTCTTTCGAATTTAGAGCTTCAGGATTTGAGGTAGCCGTTTTGGGCCAGAAAGCTTTCAGTGATGCCACCGGACGTCGGCTCTGCAGCCTTGTCGCCCAACAGCAAACGCTCCAGATAACGCGCCAGCAAGTCGACTTCCAGGTTCACCCGGCGGCCCGGCTTGTAGGAAGCCATGATGGTTTCGCTCAGGGTGTGGGGAATGATCGTCAGCAGGAATTCGGCGCCATCGACCGCGTTCACGGTCAGGCTGGTGCCGTCGACGGTGATCGAACCTTTATGGGCGATGTACTTGGCCAGTTCTTTCGGCGCGCGAATGCGAAATTCCACAGCGCGGGCATTGTCGCTGCGCGACACCACTTCGCCGACACCATCGACGTGACCGCTGACCAGATGCCCACCGAGACGGGTGGTCGGGGTCAGGGCTTTTTCCAGATTGACCGGGCTGCCGCTTTTCAGGTCATTCATGGCAGTGCAGTCGAGGGTTTCGCGGCTGACGTCGGCGGCAAAGCCGTTGCCCGGCAGTTCAACCGCTGTCAGGCAGACGCCGTTGACCGCGATGCTGTCGCCGAGTTTGACGTCGCTCAGGTCGAGCTTGCCGGTTTCGACATGCACCCGCACATCACCGCCCTTGGGGGTCAGTGCACGGATACTGCCGATGGATTCGATGATGCCGGTAAACATGGGGTTCTCCTTGAGAACGAAGCCAGCGCTAAGGCGATGGCCAGGAATTATACGCTCGCCGAAACGACTGGCGTCGCAGTGACTCGCCAGTCATCGCCAACCGCGCGGATTTCAGTGATTTTCAGCTCGGGAGCGTCCTTCATATAGGCCAGCGGCCAGTCCAGCAGCGGCCGCGCCGAGGAGCCGAGGAACTTGCCGGCGATGAAGATCACGAACTCGTCGACCAGACCGAGTTGGGCAAACGCGCCGGCCAGACGCGGGCCGGCCTCGACCAGCACCTCGTTGACGCCACGGTTGGCCAGTTCGATGAGCAACTGCTGCAGATCGACTTGACCGTCATCACCCGGCACGATCAGGCATTCCGGGCCGTTGGCGTATTGCTCTTCGACCGCCATGCAGGTGGCGACCAGCGCCGGGCCGGCCTTGAAGAACGGCGCATCCAACGGCACCCGCAGGCGCCCGTCAATCAGCACCCGTAGCGGCGGACGGCTCATGGCCAGTGCGGTTTGTTCGGCATTCAGACCCAGTTCGTCGGCGCGCACGGTCAAACGTGCGCCGTCGGCCAGCACGGTATCGGCGCCGGTCAACACCACGGCAGCCTGCGCGCGCAAACGCTGCACGGCGGAACGCGCGGCCGGGCCGGTGATCCACTGGCTCTCGCCACTTTCCATCGCCGTGCGACCGTCCAGACTCATCGCCAACTTGACCCGCACGAACGGCAAGCCGTGCTCCATGCGCTTCAGGAAACCTTGATTGAGCTGGCGCGCCTCGGCTTCGAGCACGCCACTTTCGGTAGCGATCCCGGCGTCGCTCAGACGCTGCAAGCCACGCCCGGCGACCTGTGGATTCGGATCGCGCATCGCGGCGACCACCCGAGCAACGCCGGCAGTCACCAGCGCATCGGCGCACGGCGGCGTGCGCCCATGGTGGCTGCACGGCTCAAGGGTCACGTAAGCCGTGGCGCCCCGGGCCCGTTCACCGGCGGCGCGCAGGGCGTGAACTTCGGCGTGGGGTTCGCCGGCACGCTCGTGAAAGCCTTCGCCGACAATCTGCCCGTCACGCACGATCACGCAGCCAACCCGGGGATTGGGATGGGTGGTGTAGTGGCCCTTGCGCGCCAGCTCCAGCGCGCGTGCCATGAAGTGGGCGTCGAGGATCGCCTGCTCGGCGGCGCGGGTCATTCTTTCACCGGTTCGCGGGCGAGGCGGTCGATCTCTTCACGGAACTCGTTGAGGTCCTGGAAGCGCCGGTACACCGAAGCGAAACGGATATAGGCCACTTCATCGAGTTTTTGCAGTTCAGCCATCACCAGTTCGCCGACCACGAGGGATTTGACCTCGCGCTCGCCGGTGGCGCGCAGCTTGTGCTTGATGTGAACCAGAGAGGATTCGAGGCGCTCGACGCTCACCGGACGTTTCTCCAGCGCGCGTTGCATGCCGGCGCGGAGTTTTTCTTCGTCGAACGGTTGGCGGCTGCCGTCGGTTTTGATCAGGCGCGGCAACACCAGTTCGGCCGTCTCGAATGTCGTGAAACGTTCGCCGCAGGCCAGGCATTCACGCCGGCGGCGCACCTGTTCGCCCTCGGCGACCAGACGCGAGTCGATGACCTTGGTGTCGTTGGCACCGCAGAAGGGACAGTGCATGGTGGCTGGCAACAAAAAAAGGGAGGGCCATGGTAGCGCATCCCGGTGGCAAGACAAGCCATAGGGTTTGCGGTATACAGACTGCCATGATCATTTGATCCATGGATTTCATTTTGCTGGAGCTGCCAATGCCGCTACGACCGCTCGTTTTGCTCAGTCTTTTCGCCCTGCTGGTGGCCTGCGGCAGCGACAAACCCAAGCCGCAGCCGCCGACACCAGGCCCGGCGCCGCAACAGGCGCAGAAAAAAGCCCGGGAAGCTGCTGACCTCGGCCCCCTGCCGGCCTATCAACGGGAACTGAGCGGCACCCTGCAAGGCGTGCCGGCCGGGGCCGAAGTCGAACTGGCGCTGCTGGTGATCGATGAAAAATCGCGCCCGCAACAACTGCTCGCCAGTTCCAGCCTGATCGGCAACAACCAGATTTTGCCGTTCCGCCTGCGCTTCAATCCGGAGTCATTTCCGGCCGGCGCACGGGTCGAGCTGCGCGGTCGTGCCACGCAGTCCGGCCAGTTGATCCTGCACCTGCCGTCGCAGACCATCACCCAGCCGACCACTCAGGCGCTGGGCCAGCTGCAACTTGTCAAAGCACCATGACGGCACCGCTTGATCTGCAACAGCCGTTGGGTGAGTTGCTCGGTGATGCGCGGCTCAAGGCTTGCGCACTGCCGGGCACTGATTTGCAGTTGTGGCTGATCGACGGCGACAACATGGATCGTGAATTCAGCCCGGACGAAACCCGGCGCATCCTCCACGAACCGCCCTACTGGAGTTTCTGCTGGGCCAGCGGCCTGGCGGTGGCGCGTTATCTGGCGGAGTTTCCCGAGTGGGTGCGCGGCAAGCGGGTGCTGGATTTTGGCGCCGGCTCCGGGATTGCCGCGATTGCGGCGGTCAAGGCCGGAGCGTTGGAAGTGGTGGCCTGTGATCTGGATCCGCTGGCGATTGCTGCGTGTCGGGCCAACGCTGAACTCAATGATGTGCAGATGAGTTATTCGACGGACTTCTTTGCCGAGGCTGATCGCTTCGATCTGATCCTGGTGGCGGACGTGCTCTACGACCGCGAGAACCTGCCGCTGCTCGACGCGTTTCTCAGCCGTGGCCGCGAGGCGCTGGTGGCGGATTCTCGGGTTCGGGATTTTCGTCATCCGTTGTATGAGCGCATTGAAATGCTTGAGGCGATGACCTTGCCGGACCTGGCTGAGCCGGAAGAGTTCAGACATGTCAGTCTTTACCATGCGCGGCGTGACTAAAAGCTTCGCGAGCAGGCTCGCTCCCACAGGGGTAACGCATTCCAAATGTGGGAGAGAGCCTGCTCGCGAAAGCATTCTGGCAGGCAACACACCTCTCAAAGACTGACCGCTTCCGGCCACACCCCGCCAAGCCGTATAGTTGCCCCATCCACGCTTTTACGAGATTCCCCATGAGTCAGCAAACGCCGTACATCTTCGACGCCACGACTGCCGATTTCGACCAGTCGGTGATCGAAGCTTCCTTCAACAAACCGGTGCTGGTGGATTTCTGGGCCGAATGGTGTGCGCCGTGCAAGGCGTTGATGCCGATGCTGCAAGGCATTGCCGAGAGCTATCAGGGCGAACTGCTGCTGGCCAAGGTCAACTGCGACATCGAGCAGGACATCGTCGCCCGCTTCGGCATTCGCAGCCTGCCGACCGTGGTGCTGTTCAAGGACGGCCAACCGGTCGACGGTTTTGCCGGTGCGCAACCGGAATCCGCCGTGCGCGCCCTGCTTGAGCCGCATGTGCAGATGCCACCGCCGGCCGCCGCCGATCCGTTCGAACAGGCTCAGGCGCTGTTCGATGAAGGTCGTTACGCTGAAGCAGAAGCCGCGCTGGTGGTCATGCTCACCGAAGACAACAGCAACGCCAAGGCGCTGATCCTCTACGCCCGCTGCCTGACCGAGCGCGGCGAACTGGGCGAAGCGCAAACCGTGCTCGACGCAGTCAAGAGCGATGAACACAAGGCTGCACTGGCCGGGGCCAAGGCGCAGATCAAGTTCCTCGGTCTGGCCCGCGACCTGCCGGATGCCGCCGACCTCAAGGCGCGTCTGGCCAAAGATCCGCAGGACGACGAAGCGGTGTATCAACTGGCGATCCAGCAATTGGCTCGTCAGCAATACGAAGCGGCGCTGGAGGCGTTGCTCAAGCTGTTCATCCGGAACCGCAGTTATGGCGAAGGGTTGCCGCACAAGACATTGCTGCAGGTGTTCGAACTGCTGGGCAACGATCATCCGCTGGTGACCGCTTACCGCCGTAAAGTGTTCGCAGCGCTTTATTAAGATCAAAAGATCGCAGCCTGCGGCAGCTCCTACAGGTTCATCCATATTTTGCGGATGAACCTGTAGGAGCTGCCGCAGGCTGCGATCTTTTTCGTTTCACTCGATCCAGCTGTAAAGCGGCGTATCCCCGCCACTCACCACTTTTACATCCGAACTGTGGCGCAAGCGCACGAGCAGGCGCTTGCCCGCCGACGCGCTGCCGGTCAGCCCCTCAAGCTGCTCCAGCAAATCCGGCCCGCTGAGCTGCCCGGCCTTGCGCAACAGATCCTGCGCAACCTGCCACAACGCATCGTCCTGATTCAGCGGTTTGGCTGCAGGGGCAACCGCCATCTCCGGCTGAGCCGGCGACTGCACATTCAGAGCCGAACCGAGCTTCACCCAATCGCTGTCATCCAGCTCCACCGTCAAATCCACCGGCATCGCGCCGACGGTTCCGCGTATCCGCAACATCTGCTTCGCTCCTGCACATTTCTGTCCTGCATGCTCCCACGGGACTTGTGCAACGCCAAGCGCACGGGCAAACTCTGCGGGCTTTCGTTATAAGATTACATAACAAACTCTTCACTTTACTTTCCGGAGACCGCCATGCGTCGTCTGCTGCTCGCTTTGCCGTTTGCCCTGTTGCCGCTGGCCATCGCCCACGCCGCCGATGAGCACGATCATGACCACGAGCACGGCAGTCTCGGTGCCCACGAACATGGCGTCGGCCGACTGAACGCCGCACTCGACGGCCAGACTCTGGAGCTGGAACTGGAAAGCCCGGCGATGAACCTGGTGGGCTTCGAACATGCCGCCACCTCCGACGCCGACAAGGCCAAGGTCGCCGCCGCCCGCGCCAAACTGGAAAACCCGCTGGTGCTGTTCAACCTGCCGGCCGCTGCTGGTTGCAAGGTCACCGGCCAGGAACTGGAAAGCCCGCTGTTCGGCGACAAGCCGGCTGCCGACGAGCATGACGATGATGATCACGACGAAGATGCCAAGGGCGGTGAAGCGCATCACCACGATCACAGCGAAATCCACGCGCACTATCAATTCAGTTGCGCTGCACCGGGTGCCTTGAAGACCCTGGATCTGGCGAACCTCTTCAATACCTTCCCGGCCACTCAGAAAATTCAGGTACAACTGATCGGCCCGAGCGGCCAGCAGGGTACGGAAGTGACCGCCAAGGCGGCTGCCCTGAAATTCTGATTTTCTGAAATATCCCCTGTAGGAGCTGACGAGTGAAACGAGGCTGCGATCGTTTGATCTTGCTTTTAACGAACAAGATCAAAAGATCGCAGCCTGCGGCAGCTCCTGCACGGGCCCGTGTTCAACCATGAAACTGGTGCCATGACCCAAGCACTCATCGAACTGTCCGACCTGGGCTTCAACTGGCCCGGTCACCCGCCGCTGCTGGACATCCCGGCGTTTCGCCTGGAGCCGGGCGAAACCCTGTTCCTCAAAGGCCCCAGCGGCAGTGGCAAGACCACCCTGCTCGGCCTGCTCGGTGGCGTGCAGAAACCCGGGCGCGGCAGCATCCGCCTGCTCGGCCAGGAGCTGACCGAACTCGGTGCCGGCGCCCGCGACCGCTTTCGCGTCGATCACACCGGCTACATCTTCCAGCAATTCAACCTGCTGCCGTTTCTCTCGGTACGCGAGAACGTCGAGTTGCCGTGCCACTTCTCCAAACTGCGTGCCGAGCGGGCGAAACAGCGTCACGGCAGCGTCGATCAGGCTGCAGCCACCCTGCTCGCTCACCTGGGTTTGAAGGATGAAAGCATCCTCGGTCGTCGTGCCGATTCGCTGTCGATCGGTCAGCAACAACGGGTCGCCGCCGCTCGTGCGTTGATCGGCCAACCGGAACTGGTGATCGCCGACGAACCGACCTCGGCGCTGGATTACGATGCTCGGGAAAACTTCATTCGTCTGCTGTTCGCCGAATGCCGCGAGGCCGGTTCGAGCCTGTTGTTCGTCAGTCACGACCAGAGCCTGGCACCGCTGTTCGACCGTCATCTGTCCCTGGCCGAGCTCAATCGCGCCGCCACGTCTGCCGAGGTCTGAGATGTATCTGTTTCGTCTGGCCATGGCCAGCCTGGCCAACCGCCGCTTTACCGCCCTGCTCACCGCGTTCGCGATTGCCCTGTCGGTGTGCCTGTTGCTCGCCGTCGAGCGCGTGCGCACCGAAGCCAAAGCCAGTTTCGCCAGCACCATCAGCGGCACCGACCTGATCGTCGGTGCCCGTTCCGGTTCGGTGAACCTGCTGCTGTACTCGGTGTTTCGCATCGGCAACGCGACCAACAACATCCGTTGGGACAGCTTCGAACACTTCGCCAGCAACCCGAAAGTGAAGTGGGCAATCCCGATGTCCCTCGGCGACTCCCATCGCGGCTACCGAGTGATGGGCACCACCCAAGCCTATTTCGAGCATTACCAGTACGGCCGCCAGCAACACCTGGAACTGGCCGACGGCCGTGCCTTCGCCACCGATCCGTTCGAAGTGGTGCTCGGTGCTGAAGTCGCCGAAGCCCTGCATTACAAGCTCGGCGACCAACTGGTGCTGGCCCACGGCGTGGCGGCGATCAGTCTGGTCAAGCACGACGACAAACCGTTCACCGTGGTCGGCATTCTCAAGCGTACCGGCACGCCGGTGGATCGCACGCTGCACATCAGCCTCGGCGGCATGGAAGCAATCCACATCGATTGGCACAACGGCGTGCCGGCGCGCGGCAATGGAAGAATCAGTGCTGATCAGGCACGCAACATGGACCTGACGCCACAGGCGATCACCGCGTTCATGCTTGGCCTCAACAGCAAGATTTCCACCTTCGCCCTGCAACGCGAAATCAACGAATACCGCGGTGAGCCGATGCTGGCGATCCTGCCGGGCGTGGCCTTGCAGGAATTGTGGAGCCTGATGAGCACGGCGGAAAAAGCCTTGTTCGTGGTCTCGCTGTTCGTGGTGCTGACTGGGTTGATCGGCATGCTCACGGCGATTCTTACCAGCCTCAACGAGCGTCGCCGCGAGATGGCAATTCTGCGTTCGGTCGGCGCGCGGCCGTGGCACATCGCGAGTCTGCTGGTGCTGGAAGCCTTCGCGCTGGCGCTGACCGGCGTAATCGCCGGGCTGGCGTTGCTGTATATCGGCATCGCCGCCGCGCAGGGCTATGTGCAGGCCAATTACGGTTTGTATCTGCCGCTGGCGTGGCCGAGCGAGTATGAATGGACGCTGCTCGGTGGCATTCTGGCGGCCGCGCTGCTGATGGGCAGCGTGCCGGCCTGGCGGGCGTATCGCCAATCCCTGGCCGATGGCCTGTCGATCCGTTTATGAGGATGTTCACCATGCCCCGCGCCGTGCTCGCGCTGCTGTTGCTGGTTGCCATGCCCGTGTGGGCAGCGGCGCCGAAAGACCTGACTTGGTCGGAGATGATCCCGCCGGACGCCGCGCCGGAAGTGCCGAACATGACGCCGCTGCACGACATGTCGAAGATGAGTGATGCGCTCTCGGCCGAGTCGGCGCCTGCCGCCAAGCAGGACATGCCCAACGCGCCGGTGGTGCAGAGTCTCGACGGGCAGAACATCCGCCTGCCAGGGTACATCGTACCGCTGGAAGTGAACGAGGAAGGACGCACCACGGACTTCCTGCTGGTGCCGTACTTCGGCGCCTGCATCCATGTGCCGCCACCGCCATCGAACCAGATCGTGCATGTGAAAAGCGAGTTGGGCGTGAAGCTCGACGAGCTGTATCAGCCGTACTGGGTCGAAGGACCGCTGCAGGTCAAGGCGTCCACCAGCGAACTGGCCGATGCCGGGTATCAGATGGCAGCGGACAAGATTTATGTGTATGAGCTGCCGGAGTGAATTCCGGCAGTTTTAAAGTCAAAAGATCGCAGCCTTCGGCAGCTCCTACAGTTGAAATGCGATCCCCTGTAGGAGCTGCCGAAGGCTGCGATCTTTTGGAGCCATCACTGTTTCATTGAGCTGAGTCAAAAGACCGTATCAGTTGGCTTCGTACCATAGGACATCAGACACTTTTAACGTCCTTTTGGAGCTCCCATGAACAAGTCCTTGCTCAGCGCTTCGCTGTTTGCAGTCGCGCTCGCAGCCCCGCTCGCCCACGCCCACGAAGCCGGCGACATCATCGTTCGCGCCGGTGCGATCACCGTCAACCCGAAGGCCGACAGCTCCAGCGTCAAGGTCGATCAGGGTCCGTTGAGCGGCACCAACCTGGGCGGCAAGGCGACCATGAGCAGCGACACCCAACTGGGTCTGAACTTCGCCTACATGCTGACCAACAACATCGGTATCGAGTTGCTGGCGGCCTCGCCATTCGAGCATGACGTAAAAATCAAAGGCACCGCGCTGCCAGCCGCCAACGGCAAACTCGGCACTTTGAAACACCTGCCGCCCACCCTCAGCGTCGTGTACTACCCGCTGGATGCGAAATCACCATTCCAGCCGTACATCGGCGGCGGCATCAACTACACCTGGATCTACGACGAGCACGTCGGCAGCGAAGCCCAGTCCAACGGCTTCAGCAACTTCAAGGCGAAAAACTCCTGGGGCCTGGCCTGGCAGGTCGGCGCTGACTACATGCTGACCGACAACATCATGCTCAACGCCCAGGTGCGCTACATCGACATCGATACTCGCGCCACCGTCGAGAACAACGCGGTCGCGCCGGGCACCCGTGCCAAGGTGAATGTTGATGTCGATCCGTTTGTGTACATGGTGGGTCTGGGCTACAAGTTCTAAGCAACATTCGAACATTCGCGTGGTGGTGAATGCGGGCTAATGTGGCGAGGGAGCTTGCTCCCGCTGGGCTGCGAAGCAGCCCTGAACAAGGCAAAAGCGGTGCTTCAGAAAAACCGCGTTGACTGAATTTGCGACTGCTGCGCAGCGGGAGCAAGCTCCCTCGCCACAGGGATTGCACCGAGCGTCAAAGCAATACCCCGCCCACAAAAAAGGCGCCTGCAAAGGCGCCTTTTTTGTTTTTTCGATTTAGCGTCCCAGCAGCCGCGCCAGCCCCACACGCATCGGCGTCGGCTCTGGCAGCTTGAAGCGTTGCAGCAAACGCGCGTTGTTCGCCCGCGAATGACGGATGTCGCCGGAGCGCGCCGGGCCGTAGCTGACCGGGGGCAGCTCGCCGACCACTTCCTCCAGCGCTTGCAGCATCTGCTTGAGGTTCATCGCCTGGTTCCAGCCGACGTTCATCGCGCCCACTTCCACTTCAGGCTTGTCGATCGCCTGCACCAGCACATCGACCAGATCCTCGACATAGAGGAAATCTCGGGTTTGCTCGCCATCGCCGAACACGGTGATCGGCAGGCCTTTCTGTGCCCGCTCGCTGAAGATGCTGATGACCCCGGAGTACGGCGAGGAAGGATCCTGGCGCGGGCCGAAGATGTTGAAGAAGCGGAAGATCACCGGCTCCAGGCCATGCTGGCGACGGTAAAAATCGAAGTAGTGTTCGCCGGCCAGTTTGTCCGAGGCATACGGGGTCAGCGGGGCTTTTGGCGTGTCTTCGTCGATTGACTCGCCTTCACCGTTGTTGCCGTACACTGCTGCACTCGACGCGTAGAGCACACGTTTGACCCCGGCCTGGCGCATGGCTTCGCAGACATTCAGGGTACCGATGAAATTGCTTTGATGCGTCTTCACCGGATCATCCACCGACGCCTGCACCGAGGCCACCGCCGCCAAGTGGGCGACAGCGCTGCAGCCGTGCATGGCCTGCGCGACCAGCGCGGCATCGGCGACGTCACCGACGATCAGTTCGACCTGCGGGTTGTCCAGCGGCAGGTTGGCGCGTTTGCCGGTCGACAGATCATCGAGAATCCGCACCGAGTGGCCCGCAGCGAGCAACGCATCCGTCAGGTGCGAGCCGATGAAACCGGCGCCGCCGGTGATTAAAACAGGGCCTTCAGCCATGACGATAAAACCTATCCAGTAAAGCCGGGAGTGCGGCGCGCCAGGCGCGGGGCTTGATCCCGAAAGTGTGCAGAATTTTCTTGCAGGCGAGTACCGCGTGTTGCGGTTCCTCGGCGGCGTCCGGCCGCGCGGCGTGGGCCTGAGCGGTCGGTGCTTCGATTGCCAACTGATGCAGGCCGCGCGCTTCGGTCAGAATCGCCTGACCGAGCGCCAGCGGCGTGGTCGCTTCGTGGCCGGCGTAATGATAAGTGCCCCACAGCGGCGCCGCGCAATCGAGTTGTTTGAGCACCGAAATGATCACCCGTGCCGCGTCATCCACCGGGGTCGGATTGCCCCGGCGATCATCGGCCATGAGCAATTCGTCCGGTTGTTCGGCGCGAGCGAGGAAGCGCCCGAGGGTGCCTTCGGGGCTGTCATCAAGCAGCCAGCCGAAGCGCAGCAACACGTGTTGCGGGCAAGTGGCGCGAACACTTTGCTCGATGCGCCACAGCGCCTGACCACGCAGGCCCAGCGGCACCGGCTCGTCCTTTTCGCTGTAGGCGGTCGCCCGCGAACCGTCGAACACCCGATAGCTGGAAGGCTGCACGAGGATGATGTTGTGGTGCTGGCACAACTCGGCCAGCCTTTCGATGGCGCGCTCCTGACCGGCCAGACGGTTTTCGCTGACGGTCTCGGCCTGGAACCAGTCGAAATAGTAGGCGAGGTTGATCAACGCATCCGGACGGGTATCGTCGAGCAGTTGCGTCAGGCTCGCGGCATCCCAGCCGTCTTCTGGCGGGCGGGGGGCGAGGAAACCGATGTCTTCTTCCGCACCGAGGCGAATCAGCGCCTGCCCAAGGGCATTTCCGCCGCCCAGTAACATAAGGCGCATTCGCATAGAGTCAGCAGGCCCAGTCTGATTGGAACGATGGCTTTAGCGACGGTGCTGGTGACACCGTCATCGATAATTGCCGGAATCGTTGCATTTTGCGGGTTTAGTGCGCAACCGTCACCCGTAAAGTGTAGATCGCCGGGAATTGTGCTGAATCTACTGGCCCCATCGCGAGCAGGCTCGCATTCCCCTGCAGGAGTGAGCCTGCTCGCGATGAAGCCCTGTCAGCCACTGGAGATCCCGAGCGGTACTTGCATCTTGCCGCCCCCACCCGCATAACTTGAGCCATGAATCTGCCCATCCCCAAGGACGCGGCACTGGCAGGCTTTCACCCCGCCGTCAGCGCCTGGTTCAGCAGCACCTTCCCGACGGTCACCGCCGCCCAGGCCCGCGCATGGCCGTTGATCCGCCAGCGCCGCTCGACGCTGATTGCCGCGCCCACCGGCTCCGGTAAAACCCTCACCGCGTTCCTTGCGGTGCTTGACGACCTCGTCCACCGAGGCCTGGAAAACCCTGAAGGCCTGCGGGACGAAACCCTGGTGGTCTACGTTTCGCCACTCAAGGCGTTGTCCAACGACATCCGCATCAACCTGCAGAACCCGTTGGCGGGGATCACCGAGCAGTTGCGCCAGATGGGCCTGCCCGAATTGCAGATCACCACCGCCGTACGCACCGGCGACACTCCGCAAAAAGACCGCGCAGCCATGCGCAAAAGTGCGCCGCACATTCTGGTGACCACCCCGGAATCGCTCTACGTGCTGCTCGGCTCCGAGTCCGGACGCAAAATGCTCGGCAGCACACGCACGGTGATCATCGACGAGATCCACGCCATCGCTGCCGGCAAACGCGGCAGTCATCTGGCGCTGAGCCTCGAACGCCTGCAGGCGCTGTGTGCCGAACCATTGACCCGCATCGGCTTGTCCGCCACGCAAAAGCCGATCGATGCCGTGGCGCGGTTTCTGGTCGGCACTGATCGCCCCTGCGAGATCATCGACATCGGCCACGCCCGGCCACGGAATCTGGGCATCGAAGTGCCGCCGGTGCCGTTGTCGGCTGTGATGGCCAACGATGTCTGGGAATTGGTTTATGACCGCCTCGCCGAACTGGCCCGCGAACACCGCACCACGCTGATTTTCGTCAACACCCGACGCTTGGCCGAACGCCTTAGCCGCCACCTCAGCGAGCGCCTCGGCAAACACGCGGTGGCCGCGCACCACGGCAGCCTGGCCAAGGAATTCCGCCTCGACGCCGAACAGCGGCTCAAGCGCGGCGAACTGCAAGTGCTGATCGCCACGGCCTCACTGGAATTGGGCATTGATATCGGCGAAGTCGATCTGGTCTGTCAGATCGCCTCGCCGCGTTCGATTGCCGGGTTTCTGCAAAGAGTCGGTCGCTCCGGGCACCAGGTCGGCGGCACGCCCAAGGGCCGCTTGTTCGCGACCACCCGCGACGACCTGATCGAATGCGCCGCCCTGCTCGACTGCGTGCGCCGTGGCGAACTCGACACCCTGCACATCCCCAAGGCGCCGCTGGATGTACTGGCGCAGCAGATCATCGCCGAAGTCAGTTGCCGCGAATGGGCGGAAGATGCGCTGCTGGCACTGTTTCGCAAAGCCTCGCCATACCGCGATCTCGACGAAAAACACTATCAGGCGCTGCTGACGATGCTCGCCGAAGGCTATAACGGTCGTCAGGGCATCCGCAGCGCCTACCTGCACCGCGACGCCGTCAGCCGTACTCTGCGCGGCCGTCGCGGCGCGCAACTGACCGCCGTGACCAGCGGCGGCACCATCCCCGACAACGCCGACTACAGCGTGCTGCTGGAGCCGCAGGGCCTGAGCATCGGCAGCGTCAACGAAGACTTTGCCGTGGAAAGCATCGCGGGTGATGTGTTCCAGCTCGGCAATACTTCCTACCGAATCCTGCGGGTGGAAACCGGCAAGGTGCGGGTCGAGGATGCCCAAGGCCAGCCGCCGACCATTCCGTTCTGGCTCGGCGAAGCACCGGGGCGCAGCGATGAATTGTCTGCGGCGGTGGCGCGCCTGCAAGCGACCCTCGACGATCTGCTCGGCGCCCACCCCGGCGATCTGCAACCGGCGCTCGACTGGCTGACCGCAAGCCTCGGCCTGAACCGCGCCAGCGCCGAACAACTGGTGGACTATCTCGCCCGCGCTCGCCTGACCCTCGGCGCCCTGCCCTCGCAGGACACGCTGCTGATGGAGCGGTTTTTCGACGAGTCCGGCGGCACCCAGTTGATCATCCATTCACCGTTCGGCAGCCGCATCAACCGTGCCTGGGGCCTGGCCCTGCGCAAGCGTTTCTGCCGCACGTTCAATTTCGAGTTGCAAGCTGCCGCCAGCGAAGACGCGATCGTCCTGTCTCTGTCCACCAGCCATAGTTTTGAACTGGATGACGTCTGGCGTTACCTGCACAGCAACAGCGCCGAGCACATCCTGATTCAGGCGATTCTCGACGCGCCATTGTTCGGCGTGCGCTGGCGCTGGAATGCCGGGGTGGCGCTGGCGTTGCCGCGTTTTACCGGCGGGCGCAAAGTCGCGCCGCAGTTGCAGCGGATGAAAAGTGAAGACCTGATTGCCAGCGTGTTTCCCGATCAGATCGCCTGCCTGGAAAACCTCGCCGGCGAGCGGGAAGTCCCTGAACATCCGCTGGTGGAACAGACCCTCGACGATTGCCTGCACGAGGCCATGGACAGCGACGGCTGGCTCAATCTGCTGCGGCGCATGGAGCGCGGCGAGGTGCAGTTGATCAGCCGCGATCTGCCGGCGCCGTCACCGCTGGCGGCAGAAATTCTCAGCGCGCGGCCTTACACCTTTCTCGACGATGCGCCGCTGGAAGAACGCCGCACCCAAGCGGTGATCAACCGGCGCTGGAGCGATCCGCAGTCCACCGACGATCTCGGTGCGCTGGACGCCGACGCCATCAACGCGGTGCGCGAGGAAGCGTGGCCGACGCCGGCCAACGTCGATGAAATGCACGAGGCGCTGATGAGCCTGGCCTGCATCAGCGACCTTGAAGTTCAGGCTGGCGAACACTGGCGCGAATGGCTTGACGCGCTGACTGCGAGCGGTCGCGCCTGCCGCTTGGCCGTTGCGCAAGTAACGGCAAAAGAAAAGCTTCGCGAGCAGGCTCGCTCCCACATTCAACCGCGTTCCGCCAGTTGGAACACAGTCAACTGTGGGAGCGAGCCTGCTCGCGAAGACGGCCTCACAGTCGCTCCACATCCACAGCCTGGCTCGTTGTGGCTGGCACGTGAACGCCTGACGTGCCTGTTGGCGCTTTATCCACAGGCCACGTTGCAACCGCCGCAAGCAGCGCTGCCCGGGTTCAATGATGTCTGGACGTTCGATGACGCATTGATCGAAGTGATCCGCGCCCGACTCGGCGCCTTCGGTCCGCTGCCGTTAGCCGCCATTGCCGAACCACTCGCGTTGCCGATACCGCAGGTCAATCAGGCCCTCGCGCAACTGGAGCGCGAAGGCTATGTGCTGCGCGGTCATTTCACCCCGGGTGTGGCCGTTGAGGAATGGTGCGAGCGGCATCTGCTGGCGCGCATTCATCGCTACACCGTCAAGCGTTTGCGCCGGGAAATCGAGCCGGTAGCACTGCAGGATTTCATGCGATTTCTGTTCGACTGGCAACATCTGTCCCCCGCTACGCGCGGTCAGGGCAGCACGGTGTTGCCGGCGATTGTCGGCCAGTTCGAAGGTTACCCGGCAGCGGCTTCGGCGTGGGACCGCGACATTCTTCCAACGCGCCTGAAAGACTATTCACCGAGCTGGCTGGATGACCTGTGCCGCAACGGCAAACTGGTGTGGACGCGCCTCAGTGCCCGGCAGAAAGTCAGCGGCACGGCGTTGCGCAGTACGCCGATTGTGCTGTTGCCGCGCAGTCAGGTCGGGTTGTGGAGTGGATTGGCCGAGCAGACGCCGGTCAGTGAACTGTCAGCGAAAACGCAAAAGGTCTACGAGGCGCTGAGTCAGCACGGCGCGTTGTTTTTCGATGAGTTGATTCACGAGGCGCACCTGCTGCGCACCGAGCTGGAAATCGCCCTGCAGGAACTGGTCGGTGCCGGTCTGGTGAACGCCGACAGCTTCGCCGGTTTGCGCGCCCTGATCACCCCGGCGAGCAAGCGCCAGCAACGCAGCAGTCGTCGCGGGCGCGGAGCGTTTGTCGGCGGCATGGACGATGCCGGTCGCTGGGCGTTGTTGCGGCGCGGTCCACTGCTGGAAAGCGGCCAGATGGCGTCAGCAGAAACCCTCGAACATGTCGCCATGACGTTGCTGCGCCGCTATGGCGTAGTGTTCTGGCGCCTGCTGGAGCGCGAGGCGGATTGGCTGCCGAGCTGGCGCGAATTACTGCGCACGTTTCATCGGCTGGAGGCCCGTGGCGAGATTCGCGGCGGGCGCTTTGTCAGTGGCCTGGCGGGGGAACAGTTTGCCTTGCCCGAGGCGATTCCGTTGCTGCGGGAGGTTCGGCGGCGAGCGCATGACGGCAGTTTGATCACGGTGTGCGGAGTGGATCCGTTGAACCTGGCCGGGACGTTGTTGCCGGGGGCAAAAGTGCCGGCACTGGCGAGTAATCGGCTGGTGTATCGCGATGGCGTGCCGGTTGCTGCAGAGATTGCCGGCAAGCAACAGTTTTGGCTGGAGCTGGATCAGATCTGCATGGAGCAGGTGCGCAGCAAGCTGATCCGGCATTGATGTCGATTGTTTTGGCGCTATCGCGAGCGGGCTCACTCCTACTTTGGACTGCGTTCCCCCCTGTAGGAGTGAGCCTGCTCGCGATGAGGCCGGTACTACCAACACCAAACCTGAAATCAAGTCCGCGATTCCTGCGGCACCTCGCTCGCCACCAGCGCCCCCTCACCCTGCCGCTTGGGCAACAAAACCTGCTGTGGATAAGTCTGCGCAAAATGCACGTCAGGGCTGTTATCCACAAGCTTTTTCAAACGCTGGTTGAACGCCCGGCTCACCGCATATTGCCCGCCCGACACGGTACGGAATTGCGCGGTCAGCACCACGCCGTTCAAGTCCATCCTGTCCACCCCGAACACATCCAGCGGCCCTTGCAGGTTGTACTTGAGGAACGGGTCTTCACGGATCGAATCACCAGTCTCGCGGATCAGCTCGATGGCCTTGTCGACATCGGTGTCGTAGGTGAACTGCACCGAGAAAAACGCATAGGCGAACTGCCGTGACTGGTTGGTCACAGCCTTGATCTGGCCGAACGGCACCGAGTGTACAAACCCCTTGCCGTCACGCAGGCGCAGGGTGCGGATGGTCAGGCCCTCGACCGTGCCGGCATGCCCGGAATCGAGCACCACCCAGTCGCCGATCGACAGGGTGTCTTCGATGATGATGAACAGCCCGGTGATCACGTCCTGCACCAGTTGCTGCGAACCGAAACCGATCGCCAGACCGACCACCCCGGCACCGGCCAACAGTGGCGCAACGTTGATGCCGAGGTTGGCCATGGTGGTGATCGCGCAGATCACCACCAGGATGATTTTGATCGCGTTGCGCAGCAGCGGCAGGATAGTTTTCACCCGGGTGCTGGGCTGACGCGACGAGCGTTTGCTCACCGGTGGTTTCAATGCTTCCTGAATCGCCGTGTCGAGCACCACCCACAACAGCCACGTGACGAGGAAGATCAGGCCGATGCTGCTCAACGCATTGCTGATCGCCCGGCCAATCGTGCTGCTCTGGGCGAAGTCGAGCAGTGAAACGCCCCAGATCCGTCCGAGAATGTCGATGAAGGCAATCGCAATGACAATCCGCAGCAAGGCGTGCAACAGGCTGAGAAAGCGTTCCTTGTAAGCGCTGCTGCGCTGGATCGCTTCGGCTTTTCGCGACTTGAACACGTGTTGGAGGATGGTGCTGAGGAACACCGTGCCGATCAGCAGCACGGTGGTGAACAGCGCACAACGCAGGGCCTTTTGATTGTCTTCGCCGATACCGATCAGATTGACCGCCGAAACCAGCACCATCAGCACAATCGGCCAATACCAGAGCCCGGAAAAAATCCGCAGCGACTCCTGCAGCGACGGCTGTTTCAGACGTTGCGCCAGCGGTCGGTTACGAATCAGATGCGCCACCGGCCGACGCAGGCGAATCACCAGCAGACCGAAGATGATCGAGGCGATCAGCCCGGTGAACACCGCGACGCTGCTGGTGATGTTACCGCCCAACTGACGGGCGATCTGTGGGCTGGTCAACGCATCACTGAGGGCGGCGAGAAAACCGATCAGGAACAGCGGTTTCGGGCAGTAGTCGCGGATGATCCGCGCGGCCGACCGTTTGTGCCCGACGTTGAACATCACCACCACGCACAAAAGCATCGAGGTGGAGAAAATCCCGCTGCTGGTGGCGTAGGCAAAACACAGCGCCAGCGCCCGCCCAACCGAGGCCTGCAGAAAGTGGCTGACGTACAGCGTCAGCGGCAGGCAGATCAGCGCTGGCAGCGTGTACGGCAGCAAGTACCCGACCAAGTCCTGACTGCGCTGGCGGGTACGCAACCAACGCCCCTGACTCAGCCGCTTGGCCAGCAGGCTGCCGAGCACCGTAAGCAACGCGAAGGCGCCAAGCCACACGCCGGACAGCGTCAGGAAATCCCCGGCGACACTCCAGCCGGATCGGTTCGACGGCTGGTTGACCAGCTTGTCGACCTCATCCGCCGCGCGATCGGCACGCAGCCGCCAAGCGTCGACCAAGTGTTCGTTGAGATCGAGCTTGTCCTGCACGTCGTCGATGCTCGAACTGATCGCACCGAGCAAACCACCCTGCACAATCGGCTCGGGTTTGGCCGGTTCTTCAGCAGCGGCCGGAAGGCCCGGCAGCGCCGCGGCTTCGAGTTCGCTGGTGCCGAGCATCAGCAGCGCTCCCAGCAGAATGACGATCCTGAACTTGATCAAAACTCCGATCCCTCTTGGCTGAACCTGTAAGGAACTGATCGGTGAATGGCGGACAAGTTCGGTTTTTGCCTCATTAACCCTTCCCCTGTGGCGAGGGGATTCATCCCCGATCGGCTGCGCAGCAGTCGTAAACATCTGCCTTCACACCCTTTGGAACCGGTTGGGGTTGCTTCGCAACCCATCGGGGATAAATCCCCTCATCACAGGGTTCACAGCACTCCGTGGATATTTGCGTCAGCAGCAAATATCAAATGCCCAACCCTGTATTTTTCCGCACAACCCAAACCCCGACACTGCGCTCCATTCAAACCTCTACCGGAGTGCTGTCATGCCCATTGCCTTGCTCGCGCTGACCCTCAGCGCATTCGCCATCGGGACGACCGAGTTCGTCATCGTTGGCCTGTTACCCACCATTGGCGCCGATCTCGGCGTCAGCCTGCCGTCCGCCGGGCTGCTGGTCAGTCTGTATGCGCTGGGTGTTGCCATTGGCGCGCCGGTGCTGACCGCCCTCACCGGCAAAGTCCCGCGCAAATTGTTGCTACTGTCGCTGATGGTGCTGTTCACCCTCGGCAACCTGCTGGCCTGGATGGCGCCGAGTTATGAATCGCTGGTGCTGGCGCGGATCGTCACGGGTCTGGCGCACGGGGTGTTCTTCTCCATCGGCTCGACCATCGCCACCAGCCTGGTGCCCAAGGAAAAAGCTGCCAGTGCGATCGCGATCATGTTCACCGGTCTCACCGTGGCCCTGGTCACCGGCGTACCGCTGGGCACATTCATCGGTCAGCATTTCGGCTGGCGCGAAACCTTCCTCGCCGTTTCGGCGCTGGGTGTGATCGCCTTCATCGGCAGCCTGCTGTACGTGCCGAACAACATCACCCATAGCAAACCGGCGTCCTTGCTGCAGCAACTGCAAGTGCTGAAACAACCGCGTCTGCTGCTGGTGTACGCCATGACCGCGATCGGTTACGGCGGCTCGTTCATCGCCTTCACCTTCCTCGCGCCGATCCTGCAGGACATCTCCGGCTTCAGCGCCAGCACTGTCAGCCTGGTGTTGCTGGTTTACGGCGTGTCGGTGGCGGTCGGCAATATCTGGGGCGGCAAACTGGCAGACAAACGCGGGCCGATCAGCGCCCTGAAAATCATCTTCGCTCTGCTGGCGGCGGTGCTGTTCGTGCTGACCTTCACCGCCGGCAATCCTTGGCTGGCGCTGGCCACGGTGCTGGTATGGGGCGCGGTGGCGTTCGGCAACGTGCCGGGGCTGCAAGTGTATGTGGTGCGTCAGGCTGAACATCACACGCCGCAGGCAGTGGATGTGGCATCGGGACTGAACATTGCTGCGTTCAACCTCGGAATTGCCGGCGGTGCATGGGGCGGTGGCCTGATCGTCGAACATCTGGGCCTGATTCACACGGCGTGGATCGGCGGGCTGGTGGTGTTGCTGGCGCTGGCGCTGACCGCGTGGAGCGGGCGACTGGATCGCCTCGGCCCGGCCTATGCTGAAAGCACTTCGCGAGTCGTCACCGGCCACTGATCAAATATCTGTCTCAATGATATCCCTCTGTAGGAGCTGCCGGAGGCTGCGATCTTTTGATCTTGAAAGGCAACATCAAAAGATCGCAGCCTCCGGCAGCTCCTACAGACTACCGTCCGTAACGCCACCGAAACTTTCCCGAACCGCCCGCAGTCATCAGCAGACACAGGCTGTACGAGGACTGACAACGGGAGGGCGGCATGACAACGATTCACATCGGTATTTCCGGCTGGCGCTACGCTCCGTGGCGCGGGGATTTCTACCCGAAAGGACTGACGCAGAAGCGCGAACTGCAATTCGCTTCGCGGGCGGTCAACAGCATCGAAATCAATGGATCGTTCTACGCCCTGCAACGGCCCGAACGTTACGCCCAGTGGTACAGCGAAACGCCCGACGACTTCGTGTTCAGCGTCAAGGCGCCGCGTTTCATCACCCACGTCCGGCGTTTGCGCGAGATCGAAAAACCGCTGGCGAATTTCTTCGCCTCCGGGGTGCTGGAGCTCAAGGACAAGCTCGGGCCGATCCTCTGGCAGTTTCCGCCGAACTTCAAATTCGATCCCGGGCGCTTCGAACACTTTCTTGCCTTGTTGCCCCACGACACTGCAGCGGCCGCCGCCCTCGCCCGTCAGCACGACTCGCACCTGCACGGCCACGCCAGCCTCAAAGCCTGGCGCAAAAAACCGTTGCGTCATGCCGTGGAAGTGCGCAACGACACGTTCATCGACCCCGACTTCGTGCGCTTGTTGAAACGCTACAACACCGCCCTGGTGATCGCCGACACCGCCGGCAAATGGCCGTACCGCGAAGACCTCACCAGCGATTTCGTTTACCTGCGTCTGCACGGCGCCGAAGAGCTGTACGCCAGCGGCTACACCGAATCGGCGTTGCAGAACTGGGCCGAACGCATCGACGCCTGGCACCACGGTCAGCAGCCCGGCGATGCACATCTGATCGCGCCGCGCCTCAAGCCGCGGGCGCGCAAATCCCGCGAAGTGTTCTGCTATTTCGACAACGACATCAAAGTTCGCGCGCCCTACGACGCGCGCAGTTTGCTCCACCGATTCGAGCTGGATAAAACGCTCGCCACCACCCCCGGCGAACCGGCTGCCGAAGGGGTGTTGGCATGAGTATTCCAGAGCCGGTCGGGTTCACCGACGAGCAGACCAGCGTTGAAGTGTCGGTGCGCCGCTTCACTGTGTTGACGGTCAACACGCACAAAGGCTTCACCGCCCTCAATCGCCGTTTCATCCTCCCGGAGTTGCGCGAAGCGGTGCGTAGCGTGGCGGCCGACGTGGTGTTTTTGCAGGAAGTCCACGGCACCCACGAACATCATCCCAAGCGCTACAGCAACTGGCCGACGATGCCGCAATACGAGTTCCTCGCCGACAGTCTGTGGCCGCAGTTCGCCTATGGGCGCAACGCGGTGTACCCGGAGGGCGATCACGGCAATGCGTTGCTGTCGAAGTTCCAGATCATCCGCCACGACAACCTCGACGTCTCGATCAGCGGCCACGAGAACCGCGGGCTGCTGCATTGCGTGCTGCGCATGCCGGGCGATGGCGTCGAGGTGCATGCGATCTGTGTGCATCTGGGCCTGCGCGAAAGCCATCGCAATGCGCAATTGAAACTGCTCGGCGAGCGTCTGGCGGAGCTGCCGGTTGACGCGCCGGTGATCGTCGCCGGTGACTTCAACGACTGGCGCCAGCGCGCCGATGCACTGCTTGAACCCTGCGGTCTGCGCGAGGTGTTCGCCGAGCATCACGGCAAACCGGCGCGCAGCTTTCCGGCGCGCCTGCCGACGCTGCGGCTCGATCGTATTTACGTACGCAACCTCAAGGCCAGCCAGCCGAAAGTCCTGGCCAACCGGCCCTGGTCACACCTTTCCGACCACGTCCCGTTATCGGTGGAGATCGAACTATGAGCAGCGCACCGCTGGAGAAATCCGCCGTGGAACCGATCAGCATCAACCCGCCGGTGCGCGAACCCGGGCATGTTGATGTCGAGTACGGCTGGCAGGGCAACAACCGTGTCGAGTTGCTGGAAAACGGCGAGGAGTATTTCCCCCGAGTGTTCGACGCCATGCGTGCGGCAAAGAGTGAAATTCTGCTGGAGACCTTCATCGTTTTCGAAGACAAGGTCGGCGCAGAGTTGCAGCAGATTTTGATCGACGCCGCCCGGCGCGGCGTGCGCACCACCGTCAGCCTTGACGGTTTTGGTTGCGGCGAGTTGACCACCGCTTATCTCGCGGCACTGAGCGATGCGGGTGTGCACCTGCAGATGTTTGACCCGGCGCCCAAACACCTGGGTTTTCGTACCAACTGGTTCCGCCGCCTGCACCGCAAGATCGTGGTGGTCGACGGACTGATCGCGTTCATTGGCGGGATCAACTTCTCCGGCGATCACCTGGCCGATTTCGGCCCCGAGGCGAAACAGGATTATGCGGTGCAGATTCAGGGGCCGGCGGTCGCTGACATCCATCATTTCGCCCTGCTGCAAAGTGGTCGGCCGGGGCGCGCGCGGTTCTGGTGGCAACGTCGGCGCCAGCGCCGGGCGGACATGGCCTTCAGTGACCACGACGGGCAGGTACGTCTGGTGTTTCGTGATAACGATCAGCATCACACCGACATCGAAGATGTGTACTTGCACGCATTGCGCCGGGCCAAACGCCGGGTGGTGATCGCCAACGCCTATTTCTTCCCCGGCTACCGCCTGCTGCGCGAGATTCGCAATGCTGCGCGCCGTGGCGTCGAGGTGCGGCTGATCCTGCAAGGTCAACCGGACATGCTGGTGGCCAAACTGGCAGCGCGCATGACCTACGACTATCTGCTCAAGGCCGGGGTGCAAATCCACGAATATTGCCAGCGCCCGCTGCACGGCAAAGTCGCGCTGGTGGACGAGGAATGGAGCACCGTCGGCTCGAGCAATCTCGACCCGCTGAGCCTGTCACTGAACCTGGAAGCCAACGTGCTGATCCGCGATCGCGCGTTCAATCAGCATCTGTTTCAGCGCCTGGATGACCTGAGCCAGAATCACTGCAAAGCGATGGACGCGAGCATTTCGCCGCGTGGACGGATCTGGCACATGACCGTGGGGTTTCTGGTGTTTCACTTTTTACGGCATTTTCCGGCGATGGCCGGTTGGTTACCGGCGCACAAACCGCGGCTCAAGCCATTTCGGGGGCACACGTCATGAGCCATTCCCAAGCGCAAGCGGCACCCGCTGTGCATTCCCGATGGAGTCGCTGGAAGCGCCCGCTGACGCTGCTGTTTTTCCTCGCGTTGATTGTGTTGCTGACGATGTTCGCCACCCGCATCGAATGGGCGGAAGTCCTGCAAACCCTGGCCGACTTCAAGGTGCGCACGCTGATCATTGCCGCCAGCCTGACCCTGCTGAGCTTTCTCACCTACGCCAGTTTCGACCTGATCGGACGCACCTACATTCGCCAGGACCTGACCTGGAAACAGATCCTCCCGGTGGGGATCATCAGCTATGCGTTCAACCTCAATCTCAGCGCCTGGGTCGGCGGGATTGCCATGCGCTATCGGCTGTATTCGCGCTTGGGGGTGAGCAAAAGCAACATCGCCAAGATTCTCGGTCTGAGCCTGGCCACCAACTGGTTCGGTTACATGACGATTGCCGGCGTGGTGTTCAGCAGCGGCCTGGTGAGCATGCCGCCGGGCTGGAAAATCAGCAGTGGCGCATTGCAAGGCATCGGCGTGCTGTTGCTGCTGTTGAGTGCCGGTTACCTCGCCGCGTGCCAATTCTCCAAGCGCCGCGAGTGGTCGATTCGCGGGGTGGAAATCAACCTGCCGTCACTGCGCATGGCTGTGCTGCAGTTGCTGCTCGGTGCATTGAACTGGTCGCTGATGGCGGCGGTGATTTTCACTCTGTTGCCGAGCAAACTGGATTATCCGTTGGTGCTCGGCGTGCTGTTGATCAGCGCGATTGCCGGGGTGATCACGCACATTCCGGCAGGGCTCGGGGTGTTGGAAGCGGTGTTCGTCGCGCTGCTGCAGCATGAGGCTTCGCGGGGCAGTCTGGTGGCGGGGTTGCTGGCGTATCGGGCGATTTACTTTCTGCTGCCGTTACTGATTACGGTGGTGATGTATTTGCTGGTGGAGGCCAAGGCCAAGGCGTTGCGGATCGAGAAGAAACCTTCCTGACTTTGCTGTGAAACTGAAAAGGCTATCGCAAGCAGGCTCACTCCTACAGGGGCGCACGTCGCACATTGTAGGAGTGAGCCTGCTCGCGATGGCGGCCGAAAGGGCGCCAAAGATTATGTTGCCTGAATAATGCTCAACCGCTCACCGACCACCATCTCGGTAATCCAGTCCACCAGAATCGAGGTATAGGCCTGCTGCGAAACCGGCTCGCTCAAGGCATGGTCGGCGCCGTCGATAATCCGGTGCGTCAGCGAATGCGTCTGCTGACAGGCGGCGCGGTAACTCATGATCGTCGCGTGGGGCACGTAGTCGTCGGTTTCCGATTCCACCAGCAACACATCCCCGGTGAACTGCGAACAGGCGTGCAGCGCACGGTTACTGTCGGCCCGCACCAACGTCGCCCGATAGTCGCGCAGATCGGCCTTGTCCAGTTCGCGCTTGGGCGTGTGCCATTGCTCGTCGCGATACAGCGCCGGCACTCGCAGCGCCAGCCAGCGCACCGGACGCAACGAAGTGAGGATCGAAGCGAGGTAACCGCCATAACTGGTGCCGACCACCGCAATCGCCGAGGTGTCGAGCGCCGGGTGCGCGAGCAGGCGGTCGTAGGCTGCGAGCAGGTCACGCAGGTTGTCTTCGCGCGTCACCCGCGTCAGCGGAATGCCGGTGCCACCGGTGTGCCCGCGCAGGTCGAAGGTCAGGCATACACAACCGAGACCGGCGATGCCCTTGGCGCGCTCAAGATCACGTTCCTGGCTACCGCCCCAACCGTGCACAAACAACACGCCGGGGACTTTCGATTTTGGACTGAGAAACGTCCCGCTCATCTGTTCGTCATCAATGTCGATCTGAATGCTTTCGCTTCTAGCCGTCATAGGATTTGACCGTTACGTATTTGAGAAGGAAGTCGCTGTTCTCTGCCGGCCCGCGATAGATTTCGATGGCATCGGCCGGCAGGGTCTGATCGGTGTAGGTCTCCACCGTCGACACGCGGATCGCGGGCATCTGCGGATCATTGACGAAGCTTTGCAGCGCGGCCAGTTCCGCGCCGCTGGCACCGCCCATGCGCCAGGATTGTTCGAGTACCCCGCTGCGGGGGTTGCCATTGCTGTCCAGGCCCTGAGCGATGTCGTAATTGCGGCGTGAGGCGTAGAACCCCGGGTAGGCCTCGTCTGCCGCCCGGTCAAAAATCTGCGCCTGCTCGATGGCCAGCCGCACATCGTCCGGCAAGTCCAGCGCCAGCAGATCGGCGTAACCGCCCTGCACCACCAACAGATTCGAACCGCCGTAGACGTCTTCACCGTGAGCATCCTGGGTCAAGTATTGATCACCGCAGTAGCTCAGCACTTTGTCGCCGATGAATGACTGGCCGACGCTGTGGGTGAAAACCTTGCTCAAGTCCTGCTCCAGCACCACGCCATCGCGGAACAGCTCGGCAGCCTCCGCACGGGCGAGCACTTCATCGAACGCGTCGAGGCTGTTGATAACTTCCTGGCCGCGACCGGCGCAGGCGTGAATCGGCTTCAGGCGGATCGGCCCGCTGTACAGCAGATGTTCGGCAGCGGGTCGCGCGTCTTCCACGGCAAACACCGTCAAGCCGTCGAGCACCACATCGCGCACGCGCTCAGAAAACAGCGGCGCCCAGCCCTGCGGCGCGTGGGCCAGATGACTACGCAGGCCGTGGCTGATGGCTTTGGTGCAGATGAAATCGTGTTCGACGAATCCGCCCCACAAATCGTCCGCGCTTTTGATGCCCAGGGCCTGCGCCTGTCTGGCGCCGACAATGGTTTGCGTGGGCAGCCAGTACAGGTCACGACCGCGGTGTTTTTCCGGGTCGTAGCTGCCAGCAAATTTGAGCCCGAGAATTTGCGCCAGCCAACGGGCCAGCGCCTTGTTGGTCTGCACTTCGTGTTGCGGCGCATCAGTGCGCACCGAGTGTGCGACGACGATTTTTCTGCGGGGTGTCGGGGTCATGCGTCCCCCTTCCAGCGACTCAATGGATTCAGCGGTAAGCGGTGCAGAGATCAGGCCAAGCAGTATCAGAATGAAAACGTCATGAAATCAGTTGCTTGCTCAAAAGATAATGGCATCACGCCTTGTAGATTTTGCACGACTGGGCTTATTTGCCCGGCATTTTGCACGAATTCGATCAAGGAACAGTGTTGCCAGGTGCCTTCGCGGCAACCGGTGCCGCCGGTGCTGGTGGTTTTGCAGCCGGGTCAATCACCGTGTAGGAAAGCGTCTGCACTTGATTGCCACTACCCGTGCCATAAATCGCGACCATCTGGTACTGACCCGCCGTTATTTTTTTCGGATCAACCGTAAAACATGTGTTGTTGGGCGTACCCAAGGCAACTTTCTGAATATCTGGAGCAACGATTTCCTTCGGAAAGGCATTTTCGCTCAAGCGATAAAACTGCGCGTTACTGACTTTCACTGTCGCTGGATGCGCCAGGCAATACCGGTCAGTGGTGATCGTCGGCGCGAACTCGCCTTTGTCGTTGACTGGTAAAACGAACGACAGCGCAGCGCGGCTTTGCAACTCCTTGGCCCGGGCTGCGTCCAGCGCGTCCTTCGCCAACTTATAGTCGGAGCTCTCAAGTCCGCTCACCGAGCTTTTCTTGTTCAGGTTCTGAATGGCCTCTTCGGCCGTCGCCAGTAAACGACGTTTTTCCCAGAGAGCCGCATCGCCTCCCTTGACCACGGAAAAGCTTAGCCAGGTCTTGTCGGTAAAAATATTGGTCTTGCCGCCAGTCTCACTGACGACCTGCTGATTGTAGTGTTTGATGTTTTCCGGATTGATCGGACTCAAGGCATCCTGGTCCGGGGTGTCGGTCAGCCCTCGGCGCAAGGCAACAGGAATCGCGAGCACTGCATCACCGGCCCATGCCACCGGATTGTAAGAGTGACCATCATGGGTCAAATAACCAAAGCAGTTCCCAAGTGAGCAACGTTCCTGATTGATCAAGACATAGTTGCCAGGCGCCAGCGGAATAAAGTTGCCTTGACCCACCTGACCGGTATCACCCACCAGATCGAAATCGATCTGCATGACGACATCATCCTTGTTCAGGCTCAGCAGGCTTTTGGCGACTTCCCTGGCAAAGGTGATTTCCGCTGCCGTGACCGGGTTTGCCAAGGAAAGTGTCTGGCTGGCGGAGCTGATGAAGTCAAGAAAGGCCGCCGAGTTGGCGTTCTCGCCCTGGTCATACTCGAGAACAGTCAAACGCACATTGACGTGATCTGACTCGAGCTTCTTCGGTCCGTATAGCAATTTTCCGACAAAGGGCGTTCCCGACTGATCAGCGACTCCCAGATACGGCCCCAGGACTTTGCTTACCGTGTCGGTTTTTGTTCCAGAATTCACTTCCGTAAACTCTGCGACCACCACCACTTCGTTTACACCGTCGTAATCACGCAGGTATTTGAAGTACCCATCGGTGAGATAAATAGCGAAGACGTCCTGTTGCGCCAGACTGTCCTTCACGGCTTTTTTTATCGCAGTGTCTCGGGTGGACGGATCATAGATGTTGATCAATTCCTGAGCAGAGTTGTCGCCATTGGCAGCGTTCTTGGCCCGATACAGATGTGCCTTTCCAGTAGGCACTGCACACCCGACAATCAATGCCGTGCTGACAGCCGACAACGCTGCCGCCCTGAAAAACCTGGCAAAGGGAATGGTCGACATGGGTTCGTCCTTGGATGCGTAGGGGCATTGACAATAGCGTCAATCTGCCAGCATCAGACTAGTCGACCGTCCCCGTTAGTCAACCACACCTACAGCGTTTACAGGGCAGGAGGTCGCGACGAAGGATCGTGCATTGCTCACGAGTTGCTCAAGCCTTTGCGCGTCGATTCCTTTAGCTTCGGCGATGATCACCGTACGTTTGCTGGGCATGTCAGGAAATTTTCCGATCAACCCCGCCAGCCATTGCGGCAGTGTCGGGTTATCGATAAGAACGGTCAGAAGCTTGAACTGAAGCAGTTCAAGATTCTCGCGATCGGTTTCTCGCTCTATCAACGTCTGAATGATCCTGGCTCGCAGGCATAGACCTTCCACGCTTTGCGCATTGCTTTCCTCTGCTGTACAGGCATACACAATGAACCTGCGGGCGCGCTCATCCGTCGAGGACAAGATAACCTCGGTCAGCTCAAACAGTCCCTGCCATTTCTCGGGATGGTCAATAGCCATGCGGATGAAGATTTCAATAATTGGAGCTACTGAGATCCCTGCTTCGGGTATCTGCCGCAGAGCCTTCATGAAGAGCGGTTCCAGTATTTTGAAGTGGGCCAGCGCTTGATCATGGTTACCCACCCCATATAGAAAGCCGTTCAATACGTGTGCAGTGACTTCGCGCCGCCAAACCCTTTCAAAAATCCGCTTGGCGAACACTTGAAACTGCTCGCCGGAGTAACTCATGCACACGGCAACATCGGAATCACACACGCTTGGGCTATTGATCAACTTCAGCACTGCAGCGATATCGCCACCACATCCCAGCCCACGCAGGCAAACTGCTTGCAACTCGGGGTCTTCGCTGTCAGCCAGCAATTGGTTGAATGCGGCCATGATTGCAGGTGTAGGCAGGTTCGCTTGCAGACCAACAGCCAACTCGTACTTTTCGTCCAGACTGAAAAGGCCGGAAGACAGAATCTGCTCCATCAAAACCGCCACTTGATCGCTGTAGTTCCTGGCCAGCATCTGCAGCATCAGCAGTTGTTGGCGGTTTGTGCAATGTGCCAATGCTTGCAGCGCCGGCCACATTCGAGTTTCAGCGCCGAGGAAGAACAAGCCTTGAGCGAGGTGGCCCATATTCGCTTCATTGCAATCTTCAAAAGGCTCCTGTGAATCGAATCGCTCCACCAGAAAGTTCCAGGCATCGACGTCGGGTTCCTGCAAGACTGCCAACATTCGCTTGCGCCAAGGGGTTACATGAAAATTCGAAAACCGGGAGGGGTACTCCCAATGCTTCTGCCGCCAGTCAAACCCTGACTCCGTAGGAGCCAGTGTCCAGAGCAGCCGAAGTCTTTGCTCACCCCTCCAGCGCCTGGATCCCAACAGATCAATCAAGGCACCGCCGGAGCCGAGATACATCAGCACATTGTTGTCCCCAGAGGCTTTGCCCAACTCGCTTGCCAAAGGCTCCAGCGAGCTCCAGTCAGGCAATGCTTCAAACAATGTGCAGGCCAGACCAAGGGCCATCTGCATGCGTAAGCTCTTCGAATGGTCGACCAGTCGCTTCAATTGCTCGATGGCCTGTCGTTCATCGCGCATCGCCAGATCGAGCAACGCAAAACGCAATGCTCCCATTTTCAACGGGAAGGCCTTTACCTGGTCCAGATCTGTAATGGTTTGTACTGCATCCAGATACCGGCCTTGGAGACGCTCGGAAATTTTGTCCGGTTCGACACGGAGTACACCGTGCGCCTCGACAATAAAATTTCCGCGCCTCAGTGCGTCATAGGCCTGTCTGTCGAAGCCGGGCATAGCGAGCACCTCATTGCTGCTCAGCACGCCCTGCTCTGAGGTCGCCAGCGCTTTCGACAAAAGCTCGATAAACAAACTCAGGTGTTCATCGAGGATGTCAGCGCGGATATTCACCTGACTGATCCGCCACTGGATGAACCGTTCAACAATCTGCACCTCCGACAGCAATACGTCACCGTGCTCCTGAATCTGTGCGCAGAAGGACATCATGCTCGGATGGGAATATTGAGCCAGCGCAGGATCACCTAGACGGTCGGCAGCGATACTGGCCTCCTTGCCAGTAAAATCCTCGAGCTGGACCTGCCAGACATCCTTCTTCGGACGATAAACCTGCGGCGACATTTCCAGAGTGGATCTCAAGCGCACCATGGTTTCCGGGCGTCCGGTCAATACGACCTGCAGCTTCGACTGCTTCAGTTGCGCCAGCGTGGCGTCCATCCAAGGGCTCAGACTCTGACTGAACGAAGGCGCGCGATCCAGGCCATCGATCATCACCAGAATGTTTGTGTTTTTAAGCCACTCAGTGAGCTCGAACAGAGGCAGTGGGTAGCCGCCGTGCGCTTGAATATGTTGATTGAGAAGTCGAATCAGCGTTGCATTCAGACTCGCATCGCTGGCTTCAAGGTTTTCTGCCGCAACGAGCAATGTCGGTCGATCCAGGCTCGACTTGCTACGGTATGCACACCAACAGCTTTTCCCTTGGCCGGAACCGCCACTGATCACCATCAAACTGTCGGCCGATTCGCAGAATGCCTCGAAATGCTGATCGAGCACTGCGCGCGCCACGTAGAGGTTTTCATCGAATTGCCGCAACGCTATCAGTTGGTCGACCCGCTGCCTGGTCATTCCTCTGAGGACATCTTCAAGCTGTACATGCTCGCCCGCTAACAACAGGCGGCGATGAGACACCTCGATCTGGGAGCGTCGAAGAATGCCCCAGAATCCCGGGCGATCGAGGGACTGTCTGAGGGTTGCAACATCCAGGCACGTTGAATTCAACAACGTCCATGTTTGCCGAGCCTGCTGCGGTTTGACGACTTGGCGCAGACTTTCTATCGCCTGGTGTTCCTGGCACCCATCCAGTGTTTCAAAAATACTGAGGTGGGTGCAGCCCAAAAAGTCGCGGAACCGACGGGTGATGTCATGCGCGGACTTCTGCAGTACCGCCGACTCATATTCGAAACACTTCTTGAGCCGCCTGAAAGCCTTTTTCATGACTTCACTGGTAGCCCTGTCTTCCAGCGCGGCATCAGTCGCCAAATCGTGACATGCGCGCAAAACATTGCGTACTGCCACCCTGACCGTATCTGAGGCTGACTGGTCGGTAGCGATCACCAACCGATCTTTCGCGCAGGAAAAACTGCTGCTCCAGAACTGTCGGACCAATTGGGCCATGGCTTTGTCGAACTCCGGCCCAAACTTCAGACCATGTTTGATCTGAATGTAAACAGTGCCCTCAGGCAAGAGCTGCAACACCAGATCATCGACATGGGTCGAGCTTTCGCATGCAATCGATGCAAGGCTGTGGTCGTCGCTTAACTTCCAGGGAAGCGACGCACCCTTGCCGAGCAAGAGCTGAACTGCACACCATGCAGCGACTGAACCGGCATAGACCGCTCCAACAGTACTAGCAGCGCCGCCAGCGGAACCGCGCGGATTTTGGTCCAGAGAATCGTTCATTTACGTCCTTGTTGATTTAACTTGAATCAAAAGCCGATCAGCTCATTGCAGACGGCCAAGGCAGGTCGTTTATCAACGTTCAACGTCCCATGAGTCGCTACATGCTACCAAACCGCGCCCGATAATCACTCGGCGCCAGCCCGGTGATTTTCTTGAAGAGCGCGCGAAACGCTCCCGGATCCTGATAGCCCACCGTCCACGCAATGTGGTCGATGGTGCCATTGGTGAACTCCAGCAGTTCCCGCGCTTTGCCTACCCGCAGATGCTGGCAATACTCGGTCGGTTTCAATCCGGTCGCAGCGCGAAATCGGCGTAGAAATGTGCGCTCTTCCAGCCCCGCGCGTTCGGCCATCCCGCCGAGCGACACATCGGTGGCGCCGGTGCTTTGCAGCCAATGTTGCACCTTGAGAATCGACGCATCGCCATGACTGAGGATCGGCGCAAAATTGCTCCCGCAGGCACTGGCGCTGTCGCTGTGCTCCATCACCAGAAACCGTGCGGTGCCGCTGGCGATGCCTGGCCCGAGCAGACGATCAACCAGACGCAAACCCAGCTCCGACCAGGCCATCAGCCCAGCGGTGGTGATCAGGTCGCCGTCATCGACAATCGGCGTGTCCGCCTTGAGCCGGATGTTCGGATAACACTCGGCAAACGCCTTGGCCGAAGTCCAGTGCGTGGTGGCACTGCGACCGTCGAGCAGGCCGCTTTCGGCCAGCAGCAACGAACCAACGCAGACACCGCCGAGGGTCGCGCCGCCGGCATGCTGCTCGCGCAACCACTGCAGCAACGCGGCAGGCACACGGGACGCAGAAAAACCACCGATGGACGGCGGAATCAGCACCGCCAACAAAGCACTGTCGTTGCCCGGCTGGCTGTCGTAGACCCGCTGCGGCGCCTGCTCGGCATCGCATTGCCAATGACTGACCCGCAGCACCGGCAACTGCGCGCTTTGATGCTCGGCAGCAATCCGGTTAGCGACCGCGAACAGGTCGGTCAAACCGTGCACCGCCGCCAGTTGCGCCCCCGGGTAAATCAGTACGCCCAGTTCCACGGCGGCTGTTTCTGCACCCATGTCAGTTTTCCCCTGCTTATTGTCGGTCCGGCCAATCCTCGAATCGCCGGCCAGCGTCAATACTGAAGCCACTTCCAGCCCATGCATCGAGGACACACCCATGACCAGACAAGCGCTCATCGTAGTTGATATCCAGAACGACTACTTCCCTCAAGGCAAGTGGCCGCTGGTGAGCGTCGACGCCGCCGCCGACAACGCCGCCCGGCTGATCGCCGCGTTCCGCGAAGCCGGTGATGCGGTGGTGCATATCCGCCATGAGTTCACCTCGGCGGACGCCCCTTTCTTCGTCCCGGGTTCGGAGGGCGCCAAGTTGCACCCGAAAGTGCTCAACCGCAACGACGAACCGGTGGTGCTCAAGCATTTCGTCAATTCTTTCCGCGAAACCGAGTTGCAATCGATCCTCGATCAACAAGGCATCAAGGATCTGGTGATCGTCGGCAGCATGAGCCACATGTGCATCGACGGCATCACCCGTGCGGCGGCGGATCTGGGCTACGGCGTCACGGTGATTCATGACGCCTGCGCCAGCCGCGACCTGGAGTTCAACGGCGTCACGGTGCCTGCTGCCCAGGTGCACGCGGCATTCATGTCGGCACTGGGTTTTGCTTACGCCAGCGTGGTGTCAGCCGACGAGTTCCTCAGCCACTGAGAGATCAGACACACTTGGTAAAAACTTGCGCCCGCCACGCTGCGGGCGCTTTTTCGGCTGTCATAAAAATCTCACGCGTGAGCCATTGATGGCACTTTGAATTGGTTGTAGTGTGGCTCACGCGTGAGATGTTCATAACGGAATCATTGCCATGAAAAGCCGCTCCCCCACTGTTGCGTCAGAGAGCCCAAAGGGAGAGCGCTCGAAACCGTCCGCGAAAAAACCGTCGAGCTTCTACATGAAGCAGATGCGCGCGGGCCTGGCTGCCGCCGGTTATGTGAAACACGAAACTTGGGTGCTTCCGGAAAACCGAAGCTTGCTCAAGCAGATGGAGCAACAGCTACGCCAACCGATTCTGGCTGGCTCATTCATGTCGGAGAATTACATGAGCGCAGGCAACAACTGGAACATCGATAGCCTCTTCAACGCCCTCAAGGCACTGGACGAGGTGGCTTCGCATGAGATCACGCTGTCTCTGATCCAGAGCTCCGAACCCAGCATCAGGCTGGAAATGAACGAATTCGGCGGTCTGCCGATTCACATCGCCGTGGCCGGTCAGCAGATCATCGTCGACACCGTGCTGGTGGATATCGATTCGATTACTGACGTGCGCGCCTTCAACGACGCCGTGCTGCGCAGCCGGGAAATGTTCCCGCTGTCGTCGATCGGTATCGAGTCGATGCCTAACGGCCAGACCGTTTACAACATGTTTGGCGCCCTCAGCGCCGACTCGAGCCTGACCAACGTCGTCACCGAGGTGAAAACCCTGGTCGACAACGTGCAGCGCGCGAGCGAAGCCTTCGAACACTTCTTCAAGTAATCAACAGGGAATATCCAATGACTCAGTCCATCTGGAGCAAGTTGTTCACCGCTCTGCGCGGCGGCGCCAATGAAGTCGGCGAAGCGATCGTCGACCAACAGGCCCTGCGCATCCTCGACCAGGAAATCCGCGACGCCGACACCGCGCTGTCGAATGCCCGCCGTGAGCTGGTCACCATCATGGCCAAGCACAAACTGGCCGCTGACCGCGTGAGCGAGTACGACGCCAAGATCAAGGATCTGGAAGCCAAGGCGGTTTCCGCGCTGAACGCCGGTCGTGAAGACCTGGCCATGGAAGTGGCCGAAGCGATTTCGACCCTGACCAACGACCTGACCGCCGAGAAAGCCCAGAGCGATGAGTTCGGCACCTACGCCGAAAACATGCGCAAGGACATCAGCAAGGCTGAGTCGCGGATCAAGAGCCTGCGCCAGCAGGTGGACATGGCCAAGGCCCGGGAAAGCGTGCAGAAGGCGCAGGTCAGCGCGTCCATCGCCAGCGGCGGCGCCAACGGCAAGCTGGAAACCGCCGTCGGCACCTTGAACCGTCTGCAGGCCAAGCAGCAGCAACGCGCTGCCGAGCTGAGCGCCGCCGATGAGCTGGCTGACGCTTCGACCGGTAACGACCTGGACCGCAAACTGCGCGACGCCGGCATCACGCCGAACGAAGGCAGCGCCAATGCGATCCTTGAGCGTCTGAAGCAGAAGTCCGCGCAGTAAAATCGCTCTCCTGTAGGAGCTGCCGCAGGCTGCGATCTTTTGATCTTGAATGCAGATCAAAAGATCGCAGCCTGCGGCAGCTCCTACAGTTTTTTGCATCCACAACATTTGCATTTTGCCTGCTCGTTCGTCGCCCGGCCCGGTACACTAGCGGCGCTTTTTACGACGAACACCTCCACCCGCCTCAAGGAATGTACCCATGGGATGGTTCAAAGACTTGCTGGGCACCAGCAATTGGCAGTCTGCCGCGCCCGCTCCAGTGGCCGGCGGCCCACTCGGAATGGCACAAGGCAAAGGCGTGCGGTTCGATTCGACTCTGGCCTTGCTGCTCGATGGCAGCACCTCGGTACAGGTTCCGGCTGCAGAGGCAATCTGGAGCGCCGGCTGGATCGATCTCGGTCAATCCAACAAGCTGCATCGCTACTACCTCAACAACGAGGACTTCTGGGTACAGATCCACGTCACCGGTGACGATCAGATCGAGTCGGTCACCCTGTTCAACTACCTCAGTTACGTGACCGTCAACAGTGACGCCGAACTGCAGCGCCTCGCCGGCCCCGCAAGCCCGATCGGCCTGCCGAGCTACACCCATGACGGCATCCAGTACAGCCGTGAATGGGGTACCGAGCAAGGCCAGACCGAACTGGTGCCGCTGACCGAACACGTGGTCAACCCTGACGAGTCCTACACCATCGAGCACCACTCGATGCTCTACGCCCGCGAGACCGGCCTGACCGATCGCCGCGAACTGCTGCTGTTCTCCGTCGAACAGGATGAGGAAGGCACCGTCAGCTTGAGCACCTCGCTGGGCATTTCGCTGTACACGACTGATTTGAGCACCATTTGAAAAAGGAAGTTTTCCATGCTGGAAGTGCTGGCCGTTTCCCTGAACAAGACCGCACTGGTCGGTTTCGTCGTCTACCTGATCGGCGCCGTGCTGCTGTTCATGCTGTTCCAGTTCGTCTACACCCGCATCACGCCACATAAAGAGTTCGAACTGATCCGCTCCGGCAACATCGCCGCCGCCATTGCCCTGGCGGGTGCGATCATCGGCTTCGCGATTCCGGCCAGCAATGTGATCGCGTTTTCGGTCAACGTTCTCGATTTCGTGCTGTGGGCCGTGATTGCAGCCGTGGTGCAACTGCTGGCCTTCCTCGCCACGGGGCTGGTGCTCAAGGGCACGTCGCAGCGTATCGCCAACGGTGAAATCGCCTCGGGTATCTACGTGGCCGCGGTGGCCATCAGCGTCGGCATGCTCAATGCCGCGTGCATGACCCCGTCCAACTGATCGGCAGGAAGCCTTCGATGAAACGCAGCAAGTACGTTCAACTGTCCCTCGCCGCCTCGGTGGCCATGGCCATTTCCGGCGAAGCGGCAGCGCTGGACCCGCAACGCTTTCAAACGGTCGAACAGTGCGTCGATGCCTCGGTCGCGGCCGACGTCTGCTCGAACGCCTACGTCGCGGCACTCACCGAACACCGACGCATTGCACCGGCCTACGACGACAAGGCCAAGTGCGACGCAGACTTTGCTGCCGACTGGTGCCAAAAAAACTCCGACGGTCGCTTCGTGCCGAAGCTCAGCGGTTTCAAGGTGCCGCAGAACGCTGACGCGCCGCAGGACCTGAATGCGATTGCCAATGCGCAGATGCCTGCCGGCGACACGGCTGCCGCGCAGAACGTGCAAAGCACTTCGCACGCCTCCGGTGGTGGCGGCGGCAATGGCTGGCTCTCTGGCTGGCTGATCGGCAATGCGATGAGCAACAACGCCAATCGCACGGTCTATCGCGATCGCGATACGCGCCAGACCTACAACACTTCGACGCAGTACCGCAAAATCGAATCGGCGCCGGCTCCCCGTACCGACACCCGCTACGACAGCTCCCGAAGCAAACCGGTCAACGTCGCTTCGTCGACGTCCCGCGGCGGTTTCGGCAGCCAGTCTTCCGCCCGCAGTGGTTGGGGCGGCTGGGGCAGTTCGAGCAGCTGACCATGAAGAAGATCCACTGCGCCGAGCGCCCTGACTGGAAACAGACTGCCGAAAGCCTCGGTTTTCTGTTCCACACCATCGACGACGAGCCATACTGGGACGAAAGCGCCTACTACCAGTTCACGCTCGCGCAGATTGAAAATGATCTGGAGGATCCGACCACCGAACTGCACGAGATGTGCATGGACCTGGTCGACCGGGTGGTGCACAGCGAAGAGCTGCTGGATCGCCTGAGCATCCCGACACCGTACTACGACATGATTCGTACTTCCTGGCTGGAAGGTCATCCGCATCTGTACGGGCGCATGGACTTTTCCTACAGCGGTAACGGCCCCGCCAAGTTGCTGGAACTCAACTACGACACCCCGACCAGCCTCTATGAGGCGGCAGCGTTTCAGTGGGGCTGGCTGGAGCAGTGCATCGAGCGCGGAATGCTGCCGCGCCACGCCGATCAGTTCAACAGCATCGACACCAGGCTGCATCAAGCGTTTGCCGAGTTGCAGCTCAAGCGGCCGTTCTACTTTGCTTCGATGAAAGACTCGGTCGAAGACAAGGGCACCACCGATTACCTGCGCCTGATCGCGGAAAAGGTCGGCATCGAATCCCGGCACATCGACATCGAAGACATTGGCCTGACCGCCGAAGGTCGCTTCGTCGATCTGCAGGATCGCTGGATCCCACACCTGTTCAAACTGCACGCCTGGGAGTTCATCTTCCACGAGCCGTTCGGTGCAGCAATCGCCGAAAGCGATACGCAGTTCTTTGAACCGGCGTGGAAATCGATCCTGTCGAACAAAGGTGCACTGCCGCTGCTGTGGGAACTGCACAAGGGCCATCCGAATCTGCTCGCGGCGCATCTTGATCCGAATCCGGCCAGTGCAGTGCCCAAGGGCTGGGTACGCAAACCGTACTTCTCCCGCGAAGGCGCCAATATCGAGCTGCAAACGGCAGAGGGTCTGATCGTCAAAGAGGACGGGCCCTATACCGACGCGCCGTTCATCCTGCAGGAGTTTGCGCCATTGCCGAAGTTCGACAACAGCTACACGCTGATCGGCTCGTGGGTGATTGGAGATCAGGCGGCGGGGATCGGCGTGCGGGAAGACAACAGTCTGATCACCAAGGATTCAAGCCGGTTTCTGCCGCACCTGATCCTCGACTGAGACACCGCCCCTTGTAGGAGGAGCGGCACGCTGCGATCTTTTGATTTAAAAGATCAAGAGATCGCAGCCTTCGGCAGCTCCTACGGGTGATGACCGTAAAATTACGCACCACAAAAAAGGCCCGTCGTTTTGAACGACGGGCCTTTTTATTCAACGCAGATGCAGCAACGAATCAGAACGGAATGTCGTCATCGAAGCTGTCGAAATCCGGAGCCGGTTGCGGTGCAGCCTGCTGTGGAGCCGGGGCTGGACGCTGTTGCGGAGCCGACTGCTGCGGACGCGGAGCCTGTTGACGTGGCGCCTGCTGCTGATAGTTGTTGCCACCGCCTTGTTGGTCGCCCTGTTGTGGACGGCCGCCGAGCAGTTGCATGGTGCCTTGCATGTCGACCACGATTTCGGTGGTGTAACGCTTGATACCGTCTTTTTCCCACTCGCGGGTCTGCAGCTTGCCTTCGATGTACACCTGCGAACCTTTACGCAGGTATTCGCCGGCGATTTCCGCAACCTTGCCGAACATCGAAACACGGTGCCATTCGGTCTTCTCGACCTTCTGACCGGTTTGCTTGTCGGTCCACTGTTCGCTGGTTGCCAGACTCAGGTTGGTCACGGCGTTACCGTTAGGCAGGTAGCGAACTTCGGGATCCTGGCCGCAAGTGCCGACCAATATGACTTTGTTAACCCCACGGGCCATAACGTTCTCCTAGGCTTCGCAAGCAGCCCCGGCCGGGTTGTTCACCAGGCGTTCGAGGGTGTCGCGATCCACTAATTCTTTGTCCAGTTTGATGTAAACAGCCGCTTCATCAGCAACTATCACTGCATCTGTTACCCCTACGAGGGCCTTGAGGCGCTCGACCAGACCCGCTTCGCGGATCGCCTCGGGCGACAACGGCAAGCGCAGGCTCGTCACATAGGGAGGTTCGCGCATGGTAACAGCAAAGGCCAGCCAGATGGCAGCCAGACCGGCACATCCAAGGAACACAACCGACAGACCGCCATGCTGAAACAGCCAGCCACCGAGTATCCCGCCGAGTGCCGAACCGAGGAACTGGCTGGTGGAATACACGCCCATGGCCGTGCCCTTCCCGCCTGCCGGTGAAACCTTGCTGATCAGCGACGGCAACGAAGCCTCCAGCAGATTGAACGCGGTGAAGAATACCACCGTGCCGATCACCAGCGCCCGCAAGCTGTCACCGAACTGCCAGAAGAATAGCTCAGTGAGCATCAGCGTCAGGACGGCGCCGAGCAAAATTCGTTTCATTTTGCGTTTCTTCTCGCCGTAGATGATGAACGGGATCATGGCGAAGAAAGAAATCAGCAGCGCGGTCAGGTAAACCCACCAGTGCTGCTCCTTGGGCAAACCGGCCTTTTCCACCAGCGCCAGCGGCAGTGCGACGAAGCTCGACATCAGCATCGCGTGCAGCACGAAAATGCCTAGGTCCAGGCGCAGCAGATCCGGATGTTTGAGCGTCGGCATCAAGGCCTGACGCGCCACGCCGGACTCACGATGGCTCAACGGCCCGGTGGATTTCGGCACCATGAACATCACGATGACGATCCCGAACAGGGCCATGCCGCCAGTGGCGAGGAACAGCCCGGACAGGCCGAACGCGCGGGTCAGCAACGGCCCGACCACCATGGCCACGGCGAACGACAGACCGATGGTCATGCCGATCATGGCCATGGCTTTGGTGCGGTGTTGTTCACGGGTCAGGTCGGAAAGCAGTGCCATGACCGCCGCGGAAATCGCCCCGGCGCCCTGCAGAATGCGTCCGGCAATCACGCCCCAGATCGAATCGGCCTGAGCCGCCAGCACACTGCCGAGGGCGAAGACCACCAGCCCGAGGAAAATCACCGGACGCCGGCCAATACGGTCGGAAATGATCCCGAACGGAATCTGGAAAATCGCCTGGGTCAGGCCGTAAGCGCCAATCGCCAGCCCGATCAGGGCCGGGGTCGCTCCCGCCAGGTCCATGCCGTAGGTCGCCAGTACCGGCAACACCATGAACATGCCAAGCATACGGAAGGCGAACACCAGGGCCAGACCGCTCGCTGCGCGGGTCTCGCTGCCACTCATGCGTTCGCTGTGGGGATCGTGCATGGAAAAACCTCGTGTGAACCGGCGGCGATTCTACCAGTCCCATCGAAAGACGGGGTATATCGCGACGCTATGACGCGTATAGATGAAACTCTCTTCATGCAAGGTAAAAACCCTTCGTTTGATAGTGTGCATCCATCCAGTATTTGCCCGTATACTCCTACGTTTTCGACGCCCGCCGAGCGAGGCCACTTTGGACAAGATCCTGATACGTGGGGCCCGTACCCACAACCTGAAGAACATCGACCTGACCCTGCCACGGGACAAACTGATCGTCATCACCGGCCTGTCCGGATCCGGCAAGTCTTCCCTGGCCTTCGACACGCTGTACGCCGAAGGTCAGCGCCGCTATGTCGAATCCCTGTCGGCCTACGCCCGACAGTTCCTGTCGATGATGGAAAAGCCCGACGTCGACACCATTGAAGGTTTGTCGCCGGCCATCTCCATCGAACAGAAGTCGACCTCGCACAACCCGCGCTCCACGGTCGGCACCATCACCGAAATCTACGATTACCTGCGTCTGCTGTATGCACGCGTCGGTACGCCGCGCTGCCCGGATCACGACATTCCGCTGGAAGCGCAGACCGTCAGCCAGATGGTCGACCTGGTGTTGGCGCAACCGGAAGGCAGCAAGCTGATGTTGCTGGCGCCGGTGATCCGCGAGCGCAAGGGCGAGCACCTGTCAGTGTTTGAAGAATTGCGCGCCCAAGGCTTCGTCCGCGCCCGGGTCAACGGGCGGATCTGCGAACTCGACGAGTTGCCAAAACTGGACAAGCAGAAGAAGCACTCGATCGATGTGATCGTTGACCGTTTCAAGGTCCGTGCCGACCTGCAGCAGCGCTTGGCCGAATCGTTCGAAACCGCACTGAAGCTGGCGGACGGCATTGCCCTGGTTGCGCCGATGGACGATGAGCCGGGTGAAGAGATGATCTTCTCCGCGCGCTTCGCCTGCCCGATTTGCGGCCACGCGATCAGCGAACTGGAACCGAAGCTGTTCTCCTTCAACAACCCGGCCGGCGCCTGCCCGACCTGCGATGGCCTGGGCGTGAAACAGTTCTTCGACATCAAGCGCCTGGTCAATGGTGAACTGACCCTGGCCGAGGGCGCGATCCGTGGCTGGGACCGGCGCAACGTCTATTACTTCCAGATGCTCGGCTCACTGGCGTCGCATTATAAGTTCAGCCTGGAGAAACCATTCAACGAGCTGACCGCCGAACAGCAGAAGCAAATCCTGCACGGCAGCGGCTCACAGAATGTCGACTTCAAGTACCTCAACGACCGCGGCGACATCGTCAAACGTTCGCACCCGTTCGAAGGCATCGTGCCTAACCTTGAGCGTCGCTACCGCGAAACCGAATCGGCCAGCGTGCGCGAAGAACTGGCCAAGTTCCTCAGCACTCAGGCCTGCCCGGATTGCCGTGGCACCCGTCTGCGACGTGAAGCGCGGCACGTGTGGGTGGGCGAGAAAACCCTGCCGGCAGTGACCAACCTGCCGATCGGCGATGCCTGCGAGTACTTCGGCGAGCTGAAGATGACCGGCCGGCGTGGCGAGATCGCCGACAAGATCCTCAAGGAAATCCGCGAGCGTCTGCAATTCCTGGTCAATGTCGGCCTCGATTACCTGTCGCTGGATCGCAGTGCTGACACCCTGTCCGGTGGCGAGGCGCAGCGCATTCGCCTGGCCAGCCAGATCGGCGCCGGTCTGGTCGGGGTGCTGTACATCCTCGACGAGCCGTCCATTGGCCTGCATCAGCGCGATAACGACCGCTTGCTCGGCACCCTCAAGCACTTGCGCGACATCGGCAACACGGTGATCGTGGTCGAGCACGATGAAGACGCGATTCGTCTGGCCGACTATGTGGTGGATATCGGGCCTGGCGCCGGGGTGCACGGCGGGCAGATCGTGGCTGAAGGTACGCCGGCCGAAGTGATGGCACATCCGGATTCGCTGACCGGCAAATATCTGTCGGGCCGGGTGAAGATCGAAGTGCCGGCCAAACGCACGCCGCGCAACAAGAAGCTGACGCTGTCGCTCAAAGGCGCACGCGGCAACAACTTGCGCAACGTCGATCTGGAAATCCCGATCGGCCTGCTGACCTGCGTGACCGGTGTTTCCGGCTCCGGCAAGTCGACGCTGATCAACAACACGCTGTTCCCGTTGAGCGCTACTGCACTCAATGGTGCGACCACGCTGGAAGCAGCGGCGCACGACAGCATCAAGGGGCTGGAACATCTCGACAAGGTCGTCGATATCGATCAGAGCCCGATCGGCCGTACGCCGCGCTCCAACCCGGCGACCTACACCGGGCTGTTCACGCCGATCCGCGAACTGTTCGCCGGCGTGCCCGAGTCGCGCTCCCGTGGTTACGGCCCGGGGCGGTTCTCGTTCAACGTCAAGGGCGGGCGCTGCGAGGCGTGCCAGGGTGACGGTCTGATCAAGGTCGAAATGCACTTCCTGCCGGACATCTACGTGCCGTGCGACGTGTGCAAGAGCAAGCGCTACAACCGCGAAACCCTTGAGATCAAATACAAGGGCAAGAGCATCCATGAAACCCTCGAGATGACCATCGAGGAGGCACGGGAGTTCTTCGACGCGGTACCGGCGCTGGCGCGCAAACTGCAGACGTTGATGGATGTGGGCCTGTCGTACATCAAACTCGGGCAGTCCGCGACCACACTCTCAGGTGGTGAAGCGCAGCGGGTCAAACTGTCACGCGAGCTGTCCAAGCGTGACACCGGCAAGACCCTGTACATCCTCGACGAGCCGACCACTGGCCTGCACTTCGCGGATATCCAGCAACTGCTCGACGTGTTGCACCGCTTGCGCGACCACGGCAATACCGTGGTGGTGATCGAGCACAACCTGGACGTGATCAAGACTGCCGACTGGCTGGTGGACCTGGGGCCGGAGGGCGGCTCCAAGGGTGGGCAGATCATTGCCACCGGCACCCCTGAGGAAGTGGCCGAGATGAAGCAGTCTCACACTGGTCATTACCTCAAGCCGTTGTTGATTCGCGATCGGGCCTGATCTCCAGGCATGAAAAAGCCCCTGTCACTGATGAAGTGACAGGGGCTTTTTTGTATCCGGCAATCAGGTGTGAGATTGCAGGTAATTCTCGAGACCGATGAGTTTGATCAGGCCCAACTGCTTTTCCAGCCAGTAAGTGTGATCTTCTTCGGTATCATTGAGCTGAACCCGCAGGATCTCTCGACTGACGTAATCCTTGTGCTGCTCGCACAGCTCGATGCCTTTGCACAGTGCAGCGCGGACTTTGTACTCAAGTCGCAGATCGGCTTCGAGCATCTCCGGCACGGTGGTGCCGACGTCGAGATCGTCCGGGCGCATGCGCGGCGTGCCTTCGAGCATCAGGATCCGGCGCATCAGTGCGTCGGCGTGACCGGCCTCTTCTTCCATCTCGTGGTTGATTCGTTCGTAGAGCTTGGTGAAACCCCAGTCCTCATACATCCGCGAGTGCACAAAATATTGGTCACGCGCGGCCAGTTCGCCGGTCAGCAACGTGTTGAGGTAATCGATAACGTCTGGGTGGCCTTGCATCGCCCTACATCTCCCTGCTTGAAAGTCTGTAGTTTGAACCAAGCTGACCGGAAGGTCACCCATCTTGCGCAATAAAAGCGAAGATATTCTGAGAAAAGCGGCCTAAATAACGCAAAAACCGCCCTAATGAGGGCGGTTCTGCTTCTCGTTTAGACTTCGTTCAGCTGTACGTCGAGCAGCTTTGCGATTGCTTCTCCATACGCCGGATCGGCCTTGTAGAAATGCTGCAACTGCCGGTCCACCACATCAGGCGAAACACCGTTCATGGCGCCGGCGATATTGCTGACCAGCAAGGCTTTTTGCTCGTCGCTCATCAGACGGAACAGCGCACCGGCGTGGCTGTAGTAATCGGTGTCTTCGCGATGATCGTAACGGTCAGCAGCACCGCTCAAGGCCAGCGCAGGCTCGGCGTAGCGCGGCGCTTGCTTCGGCGATTCGATGTAGCTGTTCGGTTCGTAGTTAGGCGCTGCACCACCATTGCTGCCGAAGGCCATCGAACCATCGCGCTGGTAAGTGTTCACCGGGCTGCGTGGAGCGTTCACCGGCAACTGCTGGTGGTTGGTGCCAACACGGTAGCGGTGCGCATCCGCATAGGCGAAGACGCGGCCTTGCAGCATGCGATCCGGCGACAGACCGACACCCGGCACCATGTTGCTCGGACCGAACGCCGCTTGCTCAACTTCAGCAAAGTAGTTCAGCGGGTTACGGTTCAACTCCAGCTCACCGACTTCGATCAGCGGGAACTCCTTCTGCGACCAGGTCTTGGTCACATCGAACGGATTTTCGTAATGCGCTGCGGCTTGCGCCTCGGTCATGATCTGGATGCATACCCGCCATTTCGGGAAGTCACCACGCTCGATCGCCTCGAACAGGTCGCGCTGGGCGTAATCCGGATCGGTACCCGCCAGACGAGCAGCTTCCGCCGGCGCGAGATTCTTGATCCCTTGCTGGGTCTTGTAGTGCCATTTCACCCAGTGACGCTCGCCTTGTGCGTTGATCAGGCTGTAAGTGTGGCTACCGAAGCCGTGCATGTGGCGGTAGCCGTCAGGGATGCCGCGATCCGAGAACAGGATAGTTACCTGGTGCAGCGCTTCAGGCGAATGCGACCAGAAGTCCCACATCATTTGCGCGCTTTTCAGGTTGCTCTGCGGCAGGCGTTTCTGGGTGTGGATAAAGTCGGGAAACTTCAGCGGATCACGAATGAAGAACACAGGGGTGTTGTTGCCAACGATGTCCCAGTTGCCTTCTTCGGTGTAGAACTTGAGGGCGAAACCACGCGGATCACGTTCGGTGTCAGCCGAGCCACGTTCGCCGCCTACAGTGGAGAAGCGCAGGAACGTCGGGGTTTGTTTGCCGACGGCCTCAAACAGTTTGGCGCTGGTGTATTCGGTGATATCACGGGTCACGGTGAACGTACCGTAAGCACCCGAGCCTTTTGCGTGCACACGGCGCTCAGGAATGTTTTCACGGTTGAAATGGGCAAGCTTTTCGATCAGATGAAAATCGTCGAGCAGCAGCGGGCCACGAGGGCCGGCGGAGCGAGAATTCTGGTTATCAGCGACAGGTGCGCCACTGGCGGTCGTAAGCGTTTTGATCTGGCTCATACGGTCTTCTTCCTCTGTCAGTCTTGAAACTGCCGGCTAATCGGCTTGCTGGGAAGTATTGATCATCGATGTGACACCTACAAATTCATTAACTTGTAGTCACCGATAGATAATTACTAATGATGCTTCCCGGCACATAGTGACAACAGAACAATGTCAGAAGCTTGTACGAACAGCGCATTTCTTGCGGGCACAAAAAACCGGGCACTAGGCCCGGTTTTTCGTTTCAGACTGACGTCTTACTCGGCGGATACAGCTTCGCCAGCAGTAGCACGATCAACCAACTCGACGTACGCCATAGGCGCGTTGTCGCCAGCGCGGAAACCGCACTTGAGGATGCGCAGGTAGCCACCCTCACGGGTAGCGTAACGCTTGCCCAGGTCGTTGAAGAGCTTACCAACGATAGCTTTCGAACGAGTACGGTCGAAAGCCAGACGGCGGTTAGCCAGGCTGTCTGTCTTGGCCAGAGTGATCAGCGGCTCGGCAACGCGGCGCAGTTCTTTGGCTTTTGGCAGAGTAGTCTTGATCAGCTCGTGCTCGAACAACGACACCGCCATGTTCTGGAACATGGCCTTGCGGTGCGAGCTGGTGCGGCTCAGGTGACGCCCACTTTTACGATGACGCATGGTTCATTCCTTACCAAACACTACGTTCGGTGATTACGACGATCAGGCAGTCGCCTTGTCGTCCTTCTTAAGACTTGCAGGCGGCCAGTTGTCGAGGCGCATGCCGAGGGACAGACCGCGGGAGGCCAGAACGTCCTTGATTTCAGTCAAGGATTTCTTGCCCAGGTTCGGAGTCTTCAACAGCTCTACTTCGGTACGCTGAATCAGGTCGCCGATGTAGTAGATGTTTTCCGCCTTAAGGCAGTTAGCCGAACGTACAGTCAGTTCCAGATCGTCAACCGGGCGAAGCAGGATCGGATCGATCTCGTCTTCCTGCTCGACAACCACTGGCTCACTGTCACCTTTGAGGTCGACGAACGCAGCCAACTGCTGTTGCAGGATGGTTGCAGCGCGGCGGATAGCCTCTTCAGGATCCAGAGTACCGTTGGTTTCCAGATCAATAACCAGCTTGTCCAGGTTGGTACGCTGCTCAACACGGGCGTTTTCCACCACGTATGCGATACGGCGAACCGGGCTGAACGAAGAGTCGAGCTGCAAGCGACCGATGCTGCGGCTTTCGTCTTCATCGCTCTGACGCGAGTCGGCTGGTTCATAACCACGACCACGAGCTACGGTGAGCTTCATGTTCAGGGCGCCGTTAGACGCCAGGTTAGCGATTACGTGATCGGGGTTAACGATCTCGACATCATGATCCAGCTGAATATCGGCAGCGGTAACCACCCCCGAACCCTTCTTCGACAAGGTCAGCGTAACTTCGTCACGACCGTGCAGCTTGATGGCCAGACCTTTAAGGTTCAACAGGATTTCAATTACGTCTTCCTGTACACCTTCGATGGCGCTGTACTCGTGGAGCACACCGTCAATCTCGGCCTCGACTACTGCGCAGCCGGGCATTGAGGACAACAGGATGCGGCGCAGCGCGTTGCCCAGGGTGTGGCCAAAACCACGCTCGAGAGGCTCGAGAGTGATCTTGGCGCGGGTTGGACTGACAACCTGCACATCAATGTGGCGGGGTGTCAGGAACTCATTTACCGAAATCTGCATGGATGCACCTATTTTCTAGCCCTTACTTGGAGTAGAGCTCGACAATCAGGCTTTCGTTGATGTCGGCGGACAGATCACTGCGAGCAGGAACGTTCTTGAAAACGCCCGACTTCTTCTCAGTGTCTACTTCTACCCATTCTACGCGGCCACGTTGGGCACACAGATCGAGAGCTTGGACAATGCGAAGTTGGTTTTTTGCTTTCTCGCGAACTGCGACCACGTCACCAGCACGAACCTGATACGACGGAACGTTTACGGTCTGACCGTTAACGCTGATCGACTTGTGCGATACCAGCTGACGGGATTCGGCACGAGTCGAACCAAAGCCCATACGGTATACAACGTTGTCCAGACGGCATTCGAGCAGTTGCAGCAGGTTTTCACCGGTTGCACCTTTCTTGCCAGCAGCTTCTTTGTAGTAGCCGCTGAACTGACGCTCGAGAACGCCGTAGATACGACGGACCTTCTGCTTTTCACGCAGTTGGGTGCCGTAGTCGGACTGGCGGCCGCGGCGTTGGCCGTGGATACCAGGTGCTGCTTCAATGTTGCACTTCGATTCGATCGCGCGCACGCCGCTCTTCAGGAAGAGATCGGTGCCTTCGCGACGAGCGAGTTTGCATTTTGGACCAATGTAACGAGCCATTCTTTACAATCTCCTGGATTACACGCGGCGCTTCTTCGGCGGACGGCACCCGTTGTGCGGGATTGGCGTCACGTCGGTGATGCTGGCGATCTTGTAGCCACAGCCGTTCAAAGCGCGGACTGCGGATTCACGACCTGGACCTGGACCCTTGACGTTAACGTCGAGGTTTTTCAGGCCGTATTCCAGCGCAGCTTGACCAGCACGCTCAGCAGCTACTTGAGCAGCGAACGGGGTGGACTTGCGGGAACCGCGGAAACCCGAACCACCGGAGGTAGCCCAGGAAAGAGCGTTACCTTGACGGTCGGTAATGGTCACGATGGTGTTGTTAAAAGAAGCATGGATGTGGGCGATGCCATCAACCACTGTCTTTTTAACTTTTTTACGAGGACGAGCAGCAGGTTTTGCCATGATTAAATTCCTGTCGATTCGCTGGGGCGATTACTTGCGGATCGGCTTACGCGGACCTTTACGGGTACGCGCGTTGGTCTTGGTACGCTGACCGCGTACTGGAAGACCGCGACGATGACGCAGACCGCGATAGCAACCGAGGTCCATCAAGCGCTTGATTTTCATGTTGATTTCGCGACGCAGGTCACCTTCAGTGGTGAACTTCGCCACTTCGCCACGCAGCTGTTCAATTTGCTCGTCGCTCAGATCTTTGATCTTTGCTGCTGGGTTTACCCCAGTGTCTGCACAGATTTTCTGCGCAGTAGTGCGACCGACACCATAGATGTAGGTCAGCGAGATAACAGTATGCTTGTTATCTGGAATGTTAACGCCTGCAATACGGGCCATTCAGTGGGACTCCAATTGACAGCTACCTACGCCCCGGAAGCCAAGAAATAGGGCGCGAGATAATATCGCTGTAATAACAAATAATCAACCCGGCAGCGCACTAGCTGCCGGGCTTGAAGCACAATCACACTCAGCCTTGGCGCTGTTTGTGACGCGGTTCCGCGCTGCAAATTACTCGAACAACACCTTCGCGGCGAATAATCTTGCAGTTACGGCACAGCTTTTTCACCGATGCACGAACTTTCATCACCAACTCCTCGAACCTTATGGGTACTCAGCGCAACATGCCGCTGCCGTAACCCTTCAGGTTGGCTTTCTTCATCAGGGATTCGTACTGGTGCGAAACGAGGTGCGATTGTACTTGGGACATGAAGTCCATCACAACCACGACCACGATCAGCAACGAGGTCCCGCCAAGGTAGAACGGAACGTTTGCTGCAACCACCAGGAACTGGGGCAACAGGCACACGGCCGTCATGTAAAGAGCACCGAACATGGTCAAGCGAGTCAAAACGCCATCAATATAGCGCGCAGACTGCTCACCTGGACGGATACCCGGAATAAAGGCACCGGACTTCTTCAGGTTTTCCGCTACGTCTTTCGGATTGAACATCAACGCCGTATAGAAGAAGCAGAAGAAAATAATCCCTGCACTAAACAGCAGAATATTCAACGGCTGACCAGGAGCGATCGACTGCGAGATGTCCTGCAACCAGCCCAAACCTTCAGACTGACCAAACCAGGCACCCAACGAAGCCGGGAACAGCAAAATGCTGCTCGCGAAAATAGCCGGAATAACACCGGCCATGTTCACCTTCAGCGGCAAGTGGCTTGTCTGCGCAGCGAAAACCTTACGGCCCTGCTGACGCTTGGCGTAGTGAACAGCGATACGACGCTGGCCACGCTCAATAAACACCACGAAACCGATAATCGCTACTGCCAGCAAACCGATGGCAACCAGGGCGAAGATATTGATATCACCCTGACGTGCAGACTCGAAAGACTGCCCGATTGCTCTCGGAAGACCGGCGACGATACCCGAAAAAATCAACATCGAGATACCGTTGCCTACACCACGCTCAGTAATCTGCTCACCCAGCCACATCATGAACATCGCACCAGCCACAAAAGTGGATACCGCGACGAAATGGAAGCCAAAGTCACCAGTGAACGCAACGCCCTGCCCTGCCAGACCAATGGACATGCCAATAGCCTGAACGAGAGCAAGGACGACGGTGCCGTAGCGGGTGTACTGGCTGATCTTGCGACGGCCAGCTTCACCTTCCTTCTTCAACTGCTCCAGCTGCGGGCTGACGGCGGTCATCAGTTGCATGATGATCGATGCCGAAATGTACGGCATGATCCCCAGTGCAAAGATGCTCATCCGTTCCAGCGCGCCGCCGGAGAACATGTTGAACAAGCTAAGAATGGTCCCCTCATTCTGTCGAAACAGGTCTGCGAGTCGGTCCGGGTTGATACCTGGAACCGGGATGTGTGCGCCTATTCGGTAGACGATAATCGCCAGGAACAGAAAACGCAGACGAGCCCAGAGTTCAGACATACCGCCTTTGCCGAGCGCAGAGAGAGCACCTTGCTTAGCCATTTATTCCTCGAACTTGCCGCCAGCTGCTTCGATAGCCGCACGCGCACCTTTGGTGGCGCCGATTCCCTTGCCGATAGTGACAGCGCGAGTCACTTCACCGGACAGCATGATTTTCACACGCTGTACGTTGACGTTGATCACGTTGGCATCTTTCAGGGACTGCACGGTGACGATGTCGCCTTCCACTTTAGCCAGCTCGGACAGACGCACTTCTGCGCGGTCCATGGCTTTCAGGGAAACGAAACCGAACTTCGGCAGGCGACGATGCAGCGGCTGTTGACCGCCTTCAAAGCCTGGAGCAATGGTGCCACCGGAGCGGGAGGTTTGACCTTTGTGGCCACGGCCACCAGTCTTACCCAAACCGCTACCGATACCACGGCCCGGACGATGCTTTTCGCGACGGGAACCCGGCGCTGGACTCAGATCATTGAGTTTCATCGATTAACCCTCGACACGCAGCATGTAGTAAGCCTTGTTGATCATCCCGCGATTCTCGGGAGTATCCTGGACTTCTACAGTGTGACCGATGCGACGCAGACCCAGACCCTTAACGCACAGTTTGTGGTTAGGGATGCGGCCGGTCATGCTTTTGATCAGCGTAACTTTAACGGTAGCCATGATCAGAAGATCTCCTTGACAGTCAGGCCACGCTTGGCAGCGATGGACTCAGGAGATTGCATGGCTTTCAGACCCTTGAAGGTGGCGTGAACCACGTTTACCGGGTTAGTCGAGCCGTAGCACTTGGCCAGAACGTTCTGAACGCCAGCAACTTCGAGGACAGCACGCATAGCGCCGCCAGCGATGATACCGGTACCTTCAGAAGCAGGCTGCATGTACACCTTCGAAGCGCCGTGAGCGGACTTCATTGCGTACTGCAGAGTGGTGCCGTTCAGGTCAACTTGAATCATGTTGCGGCGAGCAGCTTCCATTGCCTTCTGGATCGCAGCAGGCACTTCACGCGACTTGCCACGGCCGAAGCCAACACGCCCTTTACCATCACCAACCACGGTCAACGCGGTGAAAGTGAAGATACGGCCGCCTTTAACGGTTTTGGCTACGCGGTTAACTTGAACCAGCTTCTCGATGTAGCCTTCGTCGCGCTTTTGGTCGTTATTTGACATAACTTAGAACTCCAGCCCAGCTTCACGAGCAGCATCAGCCAGCGCTTTAACGCGGCCATGGTACTTGAAGCCAGAGCGGTCGAAAGCCACTTGCGAGACGCCAGCGGCCTTAGCACGCGTAGCGACCAGCTGGCCAACCTTTGTGGCCGCGTCGATGTTGCCAGTGGCGCCATCACGCAGTTCTTTATCCAAAGTCGAGGCGCTTGCCAGGACTTTGTTGCCGTCGGCCGAGATGACCTGGGCGTAGATGTGCTGCGACGAGCGGAACACGCAGAGACGCACGACTTCGAGTTCGTGCATTTTCAGGCGTGCTTTGCGAGCGCGACGCAGTCGAGTAACTTTTTTGTCGGTCATTTGCTATGCCCTACTTCTTCTTGGCTTCTTTACGACGGACGACTTCGTCCGCGTAGCGCACACCTTTGCCTTTGTACGGCTCTGGTGGACGGAAGTCGCGGATCTCAGCGGCCACTTGACCTACCAGCTGTTTATCGATGCCCTTGATCAGGATATCGGTCTGGCTAGGAGTCTCAGCGGTGATGCCTTGCGGCAGTTCGTAATCCACTGGGTGCGAGAAGCCAAGAGCCAGGTTCAGCACCTGACCTTTTGCTTGCGCCTTGTAACCAACACCGACCAGCTGGAGCTTGCGCTCGAAGCCTTGGCTTACGCCTTGGACCATGTTGTTTACCAACGCACGCGTGGTACCGGCCATTGCGCGAGTCTGTTGATCGCCATTGCGAGCAGCGAAACGCAGCTCACCAGCTTCTTCAACGATCTCAACGGACGAATGGATGTTCAGTTCAAGAGTACCCTTGGCACCCTTCACCGAAAGCTGTTGGCCTGCGAATTTTACTTCGACACCGGCTGGCAGCTTAACGGGGTTCTTAGCGACGCGAGACATGCTTATCCCCCCTTAGAACACAGTGCAAAGAACTTCGCCGCCGACACCGGCAGCGCGCGCAGCACGATCCGTCATCACACCTTTGTTGGTGGAGACGATAGACACGCCAAGACCGCCACGAACTTTCGGCAGATCTTCAACGGACTTGTACTGACGCAGGCCTGGACGACTAACGCGCTTCACTTCCTCGATGACCGGACGGCCTTCGAAGTATTTCAGCGAGATGGACAACGACGGCTTAGCGTCGGTGGTGATCTGAAAATCCGCGATGTAACCTTCGTCCTTCAGGACTTTTGCTACAGCCACCTTCAGCGTGGAAGACGGCATGCTTACGACAGACTTTTCAGCCATCTGGGCATTACGGATTCGAGTTAGCATGTCCGCTAACGGGTCCTGCATACTCATGGGCTAGACGCTCCTAATACAGAAAAATTAGCCTTGCGGCTACTACTTGTCGCCGAGAAACTCCGGGCAGAAAAACACGGGCTCAGGCGAGCCGGTCATTCTAGACACACCCCAGAAATGAATCAAGCCCCAAAAGGGGCTTGATTCAGATTCAAGGCCACCGATGGTCAGGTTCTTGCAAACCCGACCATCAAGGCTTTGACAGCGATTACCAGCTGGCTTTAACCAGACCTGGAACGTCACCACGCATTGCCGCTTCACGCAGTTTGTTACGGCCCAGGCCGAACTTGCGGTAAACGCCATGCGGACGACCAGTCAGGCGGCAACGGTTACGCATGCGCGAAGCACTTGCGTCACGTGGTTGCTTCTGCAGAGCTACGGTAGCTTCCCAACGTGCTTCTGGACTTGCGTTCAGATCAACGATGATAGCTTTCAGCGCTGCACGCTTGGTGGCGTACTTGGCAACAGTGAGCTGACGCTTCAGCTCACGGTTCTTCATGCTCTTCTTGGCCATTTTCCTACTCCAATCAGTTGCGGAACGGGAATTTGAAAGCACGCAGCAGAGCGCGGCCTTCATCATCGTTCTTGGCAGTGGTGGTCAGGGTAATGTCCAGACCGCGGAGAGCATCGATCTTGTCGTAGTCGATTTCCGGGAAAATGATCTGCTCTTTCACGCCCATGCTGTAGTTACCACGACCATCGAAGGACTTGGCATTCAGGCCGCGGAAGTCGCGAACCCGAGGCAGGGAGATCGACAGCAGACGATCCAGGAACTCGTACATACGCTCACGGCGCAGAGTCACTTTGACGCCGATCGGCCATCCTTCACGGACTTTAAAGCCAGCGATGGATTTACGAGCGTAGGTCACAACGACTTTTTGGCCGGTGATCTTTTCCAGGTCAGCAACAGCGTGCTCGATGACTTTTTTGTCGCCGATCGCTTCGCCCAGACCCATGTTCAGGGTGATTTTGGTAACGCGCGGAACTTCCATCACGTTCGAAAGCTTAAGTTCTTCCTTAAGTTTCGGAGCGATTTCCTTCCGGTAAATCTCTTTTAGTCGTGCCATGGTCTTCTACCTAGCAGTGTTCAAGCATCAACCGCTTTTTGGGTCGACTTGAAGACACGAATTTTCTTACCGTCTTCTACTTTGAAACCAACGCGGTCAGCCTTGTTGGTTTCGCCGTTGAAGATGGCGACGTTGGAAGCGTGCAGTGGCGCTTCTTTCTCGACGATACCGCCCTGTACGCCCGACATCGGGTTAGGCTTGGTATGACGCTTGACCAGGTTCAGACCACCAACAACCAGACGGTTGTCAGCAAGAACCTTCAGCACCTTACCGCGCTTACCTTTGTCTTTGCCGGCGATCACGATGATCTCGTCGTCACGACGAATCTTTTGCATGTCGGATCTCCTTACAGCACTTCTGGGGCGAGCGAGACGATCTTCATGAACTTCTCAGTACGAAGTTCACGGGTCACTGGCCCAAAGATACGGGTGCCGATCGGCTCTTGCTTGTTGTTCAGAAGAACAGCAGCGTTGCCATCAAAGCGGATAATGGAGCCATCAGCACGACGTACGCCGTGACGAGTGCGGACTACAACAGCAGTCATCACTTGGCCTTTTTTCACCTTACCGCGAGGAATTGCTTCCTTCACGGTAACTTTGATGATGTCACCGATACCAGCGTAACGACGATGGGAGCCACCCAGCACCTTGATGCACATAACGCGGCGAGCGCCGCTGTTATCGGCCACATCGAGCATGGATTGAGTCTGAATCATATAATTTCTCCGACCCCTAGCCCTTAGACTTCCACAGCGCGTTCGAGAACATCAACCAGCGCCCAAGACTTGGTCTTGGCCATCGGACGAGTTTCACGAATAGTGACTTTGTCGCCGATGTGGCACTGATTGGTTTCGTCGTGCGCGTGCAGCTTAGTCGAACGCTTAACGTATTTACCGTAGATCGGGTGCTTAACGCGACGCTCGATCAGAACGGTGATGGTTTTGTCCATCTTGTCGCTGACAACACGGCCAGTCAGCGTACGGACAGTTTTTTCGGCTTCAGCCATGATCACTTACCTGCCTGCTGGTTGAGCACAGTCTTCACGCGAGCGATGTCACGCTTAACTTGCGAGAGCAGATGAGACTGCCCCAACTGGCCAGTTGCTTTCTGCATACGCAGATTGAACTGGTCGCGCAGCAAGCCGAGCAGTTGCTCGTTCAGCTGCTGTGCGGATTTTTCACGAAGTTCATTCGCTTTCATCACATCACCGTCCGTTTAACAAAGGAGGTGGCGAGCGGCAGCTTTGCAGCAGCCAGGGCGAAAGCCTCACGCGCCAGCTCTTCAGAAACACCCTCGATTTCATACAGGACTTTGCCTGGCTGAATCTGGGCAACCCAGTACTCCACGTTACCCTTACCTTTACCCATACGAACCTCGAGAGGTTTTTTGGAGATCGGCTTGTCCGGGAATACACGGATCCAGATCTTGCCACCACGTTTTACGTGACGGGTCAGAGCACGACGCGCTGACTCGATCTGACGAGCGGTGAGACGACCACGAGCAACAGACTTCAGCGCGAACTCGCCGAAGCTGACTTTGCTACCGCGCAGTGCCAGACCACGGTTGTGGCCGGTCATCTGCTTGCGGAACTTCGTACGCTTTGGTTGCAACATTTGGCGTACCCCTTACTTAGCAGCTTTTTTACGAGGCGCTGGTGCTTGTGGCTTCAGCTCTTCTTGGCGACCACCAATTACTTCGCCTTTGAAGATCCAAACCTTTACACCGATCACACCGTAGGTGGTGTGAGCTTCGTAGTTGGCATAGTCGATGTCGGCACGCAGGGTGTGCAGTGGCACACGACCTTCGCGATACCATTCAGTACGTGCGATTTCAGCACCGCCGAGACGACCGCTCACTTGGATTTTGATGCCTTTGGCACCAATGCGCATGGCGTTCTGTACTGCGCGCTTCATAGCGCGACGGAACATTACACGACGCTCCAGCTGCTGAGCTACGCTCTGCGCAACCAGCATACCGTCGAGCTCCGGCTTGCGGATCTCTTCGATATTGATGTGCACAGGCACACCCATTTGCTTGGTCAGGTCCTGACGCAGTTTCTCAACATCTTCACCTTTCTTCCCGATAACGATACCTGGACGAGCGGTGTGGATGGTGATGCGTGCAGTTTGGGCCGGACGATGGATATCGATACGGCTTACGGACGCGCTTTTTAGTTTGTCTTGGAGATACTCACGCACTTTCAGATCTGCGAACAAGTAGTCCGCATAAGTCCGACCGTCTGCGTACCAGACGGAGGTGTGCTCCTTGACGATTCCCAGGCGAATGCCAATGGGATGTACTTTCTGACCCATCTCTTCGACTCCGTTACTTGTCAGCAACCTTGACAGTGATATGGCAAGACCGCTTGACGATGCGATCAGCACGGCCTTTGGCACGTGGCATGATGCGCTTCAGCGAACGCCCTTCGTTGACGAAAACAGTGCTGACCTTCAGGTCATCAACGTCTGCGCCTTCGTTATGCTCGGCGTTGGCTACGGCCGACTCCAGCACTTTCTTCATGATCTCGGCGGCTTTCTTACTGCTGAAAGCCAACAGGTTGAGCGCTTCGCCCACCTTCTTCCCGCGGATCTGGTCGGCGACCAAGCGGGCTTTCTGGGCGGAGATTCGAGCGCCCGACAACTTAGCGGCTACTTCCATTTCCTTACCCCTTAACGCTTGGCTTTCTTGTCTGCCACGTGCCCACGATAAGTGCGGGTACCGGCGAACTCGCCCAGTTTATGGCCAACCATGTCTTCGTTCACGAGAACTGGGACGTGCTGACGGCCGTTGTGTACTGCGATGGTCAGACCGACCATTTGTGGCAGGATCATCGAACGACGCGACCAAGTCTTAATTGGTTTGCGATCGTTCTTTTCCGCCGCCACTTCGATCTTCTTCAGTAGGTGAAGATCAATAAAAGGACCTTTTTTCAGAGAACGTGGCACTGTCGTATCCCTCTATTTACTTGCGACGACGGACGATCATTTTGTCGGTACGCTTATTACCACGAGTCTTCGCGCCCTTAGTCGGGAAGCCCCATGGCGATACCGGATGACGACCACCAGAGGTACGACCTTCACCACCACCATGTGGGTGGTCAACCGGGTTCATGGCAACACCACGAACGGTTGGGCGAACGCCACGCCAGCGTTTGGCACCAGCTTTACCCAGCGAACGCAGGCTGTGCTCGGAGTTCGAGACTTCGCCCAGGGTCGCACGGCATTCAGCCAGGACTTTACGCATTTCACCGGAACGCAGACGCAGGGTAACGTACACGCCTTCACGAGCGATCAGCTGAGCCGAAGCACCAGCGGAACGAGCGATCTGCGCGCCTTTACCTGGCTTCAGTTCGATGCCGTGTACGGTAGAACCGACTGGAATGTTGCGCAGTTGCAGAGCGTTGCCTGGCTTGATTGGAGCCAGAGCACCTGCGATCAGCTGGTCGCCAGCACTCACGCCTTTAGGGGCGATGATGTAGCGACGCTCGCCGTCTGCGTAGCAGAGCAGTGCGATGTGAGCAGTACGGTTTGGATCGTATTCGATACGCTCGACAGTGGCGACGATGCCATCTTTGTCGTTGCGACGGAAATCGACCATACGGTAATGCTGCTTATGACCACCACCGATGTGACGAGTGGTAATACGGCCATTGTTGTTACGACCACCAGTCTTCGATTTTTTCTCGAGCAGCGGTGCGTGAGGAGCGCCTTTATGCAGCTCCTGGTTGACCACCTTGACCACAAAACGGCGGCCAGGGGAAGTCGGTTTGCATTTAACGATTGCCATGATGCACCCCTTCCTTACTCAGCACTGCTGCTGAAATCGAGATCTTGGCCTGGCTGAAGGGAGATAACTGCCTTCTTCCAGTCATTACGCTTGCCCAGACCGCGAGCAGTGCGCTTGCTCTTACCCAGAACGTTCAGGGTAGTGACGCGCTCTACTTTCACGCTGAACAGGCTTTCGACGGCCTTCTTGATTTCCAGCTTGGTTGCATCAGTAGCAACCTTGAAAACGAACTGGCCTTTCTTGTCTGCCAGAACCGTAGCCTTCTCGGAAACGTGCGGGCCAAGCAGAACTTTAAATACGCGTTCCTGGTTCATCCCAGCAGCTCCTCGAATTTCTTCACGGCCGACACGGTGATCAACACCTTGTCGTATGCGATCAGACTAACTGGATCGGAACCTTGCACGTCACGTACATCTACGTGTGGCAGGTTACGAGCAGCCAGGTACAGGTTCTGATCAACAGCATCCGACACGATGAGAACATCGGTCAGGCTCATGTTGTTCAGCTTGCCCAGCAGATCTTTGGTTTTCGGAGTTTCAACAGCGAAATCCTGAACCACGACCAGACGATCAGTACGCACCAGCTCAGCAAGGATGGAACGCATTGCTGCGCGATACATCTTCTTGTTCAGCTTCTGGGAGTGATCCTGTGGACGAGCCGCGAAAGTGGTACCGCCGCCACGCCAGATTGGGCTACGGATAGTACCGGCACGAGCACGGCCAGTACCTTTCTGACGCCATGGGCGCTTGCCGCCACCACGAACGTCGGAACGGGTCTTCTGCTGCTTGCTACCTTGACGGCCGCCGGCCATGTAGGCCACGACTGCTTGGTGAACCAGCGTCTCGTTGAATTCGCCGCCAAATGTCAGTTCGGAAACTTCGATCGCTTGAGCGTCATTTACATTTAATTGCATGTCAGCTTCCCCTTAACCGCGAGCCTTGGCTGCTGGACGTACAACCAGGTTGCCGCCAGTAGCGCCAGGAACAGCGCCCTTGACCAACAACAGATTGCGTTCAGCGTCCACGCGCACTACTTCCAGGGACTGCACGGTCACGCGCTCAGCGCCCATATGACCGGACATTTTTTTGCCCTTGAATACACGACCAGGAGTCTGGCACTGGCCGATAGAGCCTGGGACGCGGTGGGATACGGAGTTACCGTGGGTGTTATCTTGCCCGCGGAAATTCCAACGCTTGATCGTACCCTGGAAGCCCTTACCCTTGGACTGACCGGTTACATCAACCAGTTGACCAGCGGCGAAGATTTCAGCGTTGATCAGATCGCCAGCCTGGTACTCGCCTTCTTCAAGACGGAATTCCATGGTGGTGCGACCAGCGGCAACGTTCGCTTTAGCGAAGTGGCCAGCTTGAGCTGCTGTTACACGCGAAGCACGACGCTCGCCGACAGTGACTTGCACTGCACGATAGCCATCGGTCTCTTCAGTTTTGAACTGGGTGACGCGATTCGGCTCGATCTCAATGACCGTGACCGGAATGGAGACACCTTCTTCGGTGAAAATACGGGTCATACCGCATTTACGACCGACTACACCAATAGTCATGTTGTAAACCTCATGAGTGTACGGGGCTTTCACCCGCTATGGCCGCCCATTTCAGAGCGTTACACGACCAAGACCGAGTCTTAGCCGAGGCTGATCTGCACTTCCACACCGGCCGCAAGATCAAGCTTCATAAGAGCATCAACGGTTTTATCCGTTGGCTGGACGATGTCCAGAACGCGCTTATGAGTGCGGATTTCGTACTGGTCACGCGCGTCTTTGTTGACGTGCGGGGAAACCAGAACAGTGAACCGCTCTTTACGGGTAGGCAGTGGAATTGGACCACGCACTTGAGCACCAGTACGTTTCGCGGTTTCCACGATTTCCTGGGTTGATTGGTCGATCAGGCGATGGTCAAAGGCCTTCAACCTGATACGGATTTGCTGATTTTGCATTGGATTTCAGACTCCGGCTGCTATTCCCACCGGGCGCAATACGCCCGTTAAAAGGAGGCGCAATTCTATAGACGCCCCAGATAGGTGTCAACCCAATAAAAAAGCCCCCGCTGAGCGGGGGCTTTTTCAATTCATCAAGCAGACTCTATAAAAGAGATTACTCGATGATTTTGGCTACGACGCCAGCGCCGACGGTACGACCGCCTTCACGGATAGCGAAACGCAGACCGTCTTCCATCGCGATGGTTTTGATCAGGGTAACAGTCATCTGAATGTTGTCACCTGGCATTACCATTTCAACGCCTTCTGGCAGCTCGCAGTTACCAGTCACGTCAGTAGTACGGAAGTAGAACTGTGGACGGTAGCCTTTGAAGAACGGAGTGTGGCGACCGCCTTCTTCCTTGCTCAGAACGTAAACTTCTGCGGTGAACTTGGTGTGCGGCTTAACCGAACCCGGCTTAACCAGAACCTGACCACGCTCAACGTCGTCACGCTTGGTACCACGCAGCAGAACGCCGCAGTTCTCGCCAGCACGACCTTCGTCGAGCAGCTTGCGGAACATTTCAACACCGGTGCAGGTGGAAACGGTAGTGTCACGCAGACCAACGATTTCCAGCGGATCTTGAACGCGAACGATACCGCGCTCGATACGACCAGTCACAACAGTACCGCGACCCGAGATCGAGAATACGTCTTCGATTGGCATCAGGAACGGCTTGTCGATCATACGAACTGGTTCTGGGATGTAGCTGTCCAGAGTTTCAACCAGCTTCTTGACGGCAGTGGTGCCCATCTCGTTGTCGTCTTTGCCTTCCAGCGCCATACGAGCCGAACCGATGATGATTGGAGTGTCATCGCCCGGGAAGTCGTAGGTGGACAGCAGGTCGCGAACTTCCATCTCAACCAGTTCCAGCAGCTCAGCGTCGTCTACCAGGTCAGCCTTGTTCAGGAAAACCACGATGTACGGAACGCCTACCTGACGGGACAGCAGGATGTGCTCACGGGTTTGTGGCATCGGACCATCAGCGGCCGAGCAAACCAGGATAGCGCCGTCCATTTGAGCAGCACCGGTGATCATGTTCTTCACATAGTCAGCGTGACCTGGGCAGTCAACGTGAGCGTAGTGACGGATCAGCGAGTTGTACTCAACGTGCGCGGTGTTGATGGTGATACCGCGAGCTTTTTCTTCTGGAGCGCTGTCGATCTTGTCGAATTCAACTACGGCCGAACCGAAAACTTCGGAGCAGACGCGAGTCAGAGCAGCGGTCAGAGTGGTTTTACCGTGGTCAACGTGACCGATGGTGCCAACGTTGACGTGCGGTAGGGAACGATCAAATTTTTCTTTAGCCACGACAATTAACTCCTAGCCTAAAGGGGCTGAATCAGCCTTGTTTTTTGGTTACGGACTCGACGATGTGCGACGGAGCCGTATCGTATTTTTTGAATTCCATAGAGTAGCTTGCGCGACCCTGAGACATGGAACGAACGTCGGTCGCATAACCGAACATTTCACCCAGTGGAACTTCGGCACGGATAACCTTGCCGGACACTGTGTCTTCCATACCCTGGATCATGCCGCGACGACGGTTAAGGTCGCCCATTACATCACCCATATAGTCTTCAGGCGTAACAACCTCTACCGCCATGATCGGCTCGAGCAACTCACCACCGCCCTTCTGGGCCAGTTGCTTGGTCGCCATGGAAGCAGCCACCTTGAACGCCATCTCGTTGGAGTCGACGTCGTGGTAAGAACCATCGAACACGGTAGCCTTCAGGCCGATCAGCGGATAGCCGGCAACAACGCCGTTCTTCATCTGCTCTTCGATACCCTTCTGGATAGCCGGGATGTATTCCTTAGGAACCACACCACCTACGACTTCGTTCACAAATTGCAGACCTTCCTGACCTTCGTCAGCAGGAGCAAAACGGATCCAGCAGTGACCGAACTGGCCACGACCGCCGGACTGGCGAACGAACTTGCCTTCGATTTCGCAGTTCTTCGTGATGCGCTCACGATAGGAAACCTGAGGCTTACCGATGTTGGCTTCGACGTTGAACTCACGGCGCATCCGGTCAACCAGGATGTCCAGGTGCAACTCGCCCATGCCGGAGATGATCGTCTGACCAGTCTCTTCATCAGTTTTAACGCGGAAAGACGGGTCTTCCTGAGCCAACTTGCCCAGTGCGATACCCATTTTTTCCTGGTCATCCTTGGTCTTAGGCTCTACGGCAACCGAAATAACCGGCTCCGGGAAGTCCATGCGAACCAGGATGATTGGCTTGTCAGCGTTGCAGAGGGTTTCACCAGTGGTGACATCCTTCATGCCGATCAGGGCCGCGATGTCGCCAGCGCGTACTTCCTTGATCTCTTCACGGGCGTTTGCGTGCATTTGCACCATACGACCCACGCGCTCTTTCTTGCCTTTAACCGAGTTGATCACGCCGTCGCCGGAGTTCAACACGCCCGAGTAAACGCGGACGAAGGTCAAGGTACCCACGAATGGGTCGGTAGCGATTTTGAACGCCAGTGCCGCGAACGGCTCGTCGTCACTTGCGTGACGCTCCATTTCCTCTTCCTCGTTATCAGGGTTCGAGCCCTTGATAGCTGGAATGTCGGTTGGAGCAGGCAGGAAGTCGATAACGGCGTCGAGAACCAGGGGAACACCCTTGTTCTTGAACGACGAACCGCACACAGCCAGAACGATTTCGCCAGCGATAGTACGCTGACGCAGAGCGGCCTTGATCTCTTCGATCGACAGCTCTTCGCCTTCCAGGTACTTGTTCATCAGCTCTTCACTGGCTTCGGCCGCAGCCTCAACCATGTTGCTGCGCCACTCAGTAGCCAGCTCGAGCATGTCCGCAGGGATTTCCTTGCGAACAGGAACCATACCCTTGTCAGAGTCGTTCCAGTAAACAGCCTGCATGTTGATCAGGTCGATCTGGCCCTGGAAGTTGTCTTCCGAACCGATAGCCAACTGAATCGGCACCGGAGTGTGACCCAGACGCTGCTTGATCTGACCGATCACGCGCAGGAAGTTGGCACCAGCACGGTCCATCTTGTTTACGTAAACAAGACGTGGAACGCCGTATTTGTTGGCTTGACGCCATACGGTTTCCGACTGTGGCTCAACACCCGAAGTACCGCAGAATACAACGACAGCGCCGTCGAGTACGCGCAGGGAACGCTCAACTTCAATGGTGAAGTCTACGTGGCCCGGGGTATCGATGACGTTGAAGCGGTGTTCGTGAGGATACTGCTTCTCGGAACCTTTCCAGAAGGCGGTAATGGCAGCAGAAGTAATGGTAATACCACGCTCCTGCTCCTGAACCATCCAGTCTGTGGTCGCGGCGCCGTCATGCACCTCGCCCATTTTGTGACTTTTGCCAGTGTAAAAAAGGACGCGCTCGGTGGTGGTGGTTTTACCAGCATCCACGTGAGCGACGATACCGATGTTACGGTAGCGACTAATCGGAGTAGTACGAGCCATAAAGCCCTCGCAAAATTAGTGAAGCTAAAATTAGAAGCGGTAGTGCGAGAAAGCTTTGTTGGCTTCGGCCATACGGTGCACGTCTTCACGCTTCTTAACAGCAGCACCTTTACCTTCAGCAGCATCCAGCAGTTCGCCAGCCAAACGCAGAGCCATAGACTTCTCGCCACGCTTACGGGCGAAGTCTACCAACCAGCGCATTGCCAGAGCGTTACGGCGGGAAGGACGAACCTCGACCGGAACCTGGTAAGTAGCACCACCAACGCGGCGCGACTTCACTTCGACCAGCGGAGCGATGGCGTCGAGTGCTTTTTCGAAGAGTTCCAGGGGATCGGTGCCGGCCTTACGAGCCTTCACGGTTTCCAGGGCACCATAAACGATACGTTCGGCAACGGCTTTCTTACCGCTTTCCATAACGTGGTTCATGAATTTGGCGAGGATCTGGCTTCCGTATTTCGGATCGTCCAGAATCTCACGCTTTGCTGCTACGCGACGTCTTGGCATGATAAGCCCTCAAGCGGTCTTCAGGTTAGTTCGGGACAGATCCATTGGATGCAAGCCCGACCTTACTCTTATCGACTCAATAAAATGAAAATCTGCAAAACGGCCGATTACTTCGGACGCTTGGTACCGTACTTCGAACGACCCTGGTTACGACCTTTAACGCCGGAAGTATCCAAGGAGCCGCGAACGGTGTGGTAACGAACACCTGGCAAGTCTTTTACACGACCGCCGCGGATCAGTACCACGCTGTGCTCTTGCAGGTTGTGGCCTTCACCGCCGATGTACGAGGAAACCTCGAAACCGTTGGTCAGACGCACACGGCATACTTTACGCAGTGCCGAGTTAGGTTTTTTCGGCGTAGTGGTGTACACACGGGTGCACACGCCACGACGTTGCGGGCAGTTCTGCAGCGCAGGTACGTCGGATTTCTCGACGATACGCTTACGCGGCTGACGTACCAGCTGGTTGATAGTTGCCATCTACTAGCTCCACTGTTGTCTTGCGACGCTATTGTCTTGCAAGAAAAGCAAAATGGCAGGAACGGATTCCCGCCAAATTTAGGGGATCAAGAGTCTAAAGAGGATCTTGTCCCCAGTCAAGGCAAGGCCCCGACCTCCCCGTCCTTCGAACCTTGACAATTTGTCTCGATTCGACGAACGGAGCGATCAGGGCCTTAGCTCATTTATCGCAGAACTCAGTTACCGCTCGAGTTCAGCGCTTCGGTCAGTGCAGCTTCCACTTCACTGGCGCTTACGCGCAACGGCTTGTCTGCATCACGACGACGCTTGCGCTCGCTGTGATAAGCCAGACCGGTACCGGCCGGGATCAGACGACCCACAACCACGTTTTCTTTCAGGCCGCGCAGGTAGTCGCGCTTGCCGGTGACTGCCGCTTCGGTCAGTACGCGGGTGGTTTCCTGGAAGGAAGCCGCCGAGATGAACGATTCGGTCGACAACGACGCCTTGGTGATACCCAGCAGAACGCGGGTGAACTTGGAGACAAATTTGTCTTCCGCGTTCAGACGCTCGTTCTCTACCAGTACGTGAGTCAGTTCCATCTGGTCGCCCTTGATGAAGCTGGAATCGCCAGACTCGGAGATCTCAACTTTACGCAGCATCTGACGCAGGATGGTCTCGATGTGCTTGTCGTTGATCTTCACGCCTTGCAGACGATAAACGTCCTGGATCTCGTTCACGATGTACTTGGCCAGCGCGCTCACACCCAGCAGACGCAGGATGTCGTGCGGATCGCTTGGACCGTCGGAGATAACTTCGCCGCGGTTTACCTGTTCGCCTTCGAACACGTTCAGGTGACGCCACTTCGGAATCAGCTCTTCGTACGGATCGCTACCGTCGTTCGGGGTAATGACCAGACGGCGCTTGCCTTTGGTCTCTTTACCGAACGCGATGGTGCCGCTGACTTCAGCCAGAATCGACGCTTCTTTCGGACGACGAGCTTCGAACAGGTCGGCAACACGCGGCAGACCACCGGTGATGTCACGAGTCTTCGAAGTTTCTTGCGGGATACGAGCGATAACATCACCGATCGCGATCTTCGCACCGTCCGCAACACCAACCAGGGCGTTGGCTGGCAGGAAGTACTGAGCGATAACGTCAGTGCCTGGCAGCAACAGATCCTTGCCGTTGTCGTCGACCATCTTCACTGCAGGACGGATTTCCTTGCCGGCAGCTGGACGATCTTTCGCGTCGAGTACTTCAATGTTGGTCATACCGGTCAATTCGTCAGTCTGACGCTTGATCGTGATGCCTTCTTCCATGCCCACGTAGGTCACGGTACCTTTCATTTCGGTAACGATCGGGTGAGTGTGCGGATCCCACTTGGCCACGATTGCGCCAGCGTCGACCTTGTCACCTTCTTTAACCGAAATCACGGCACCGTACGGCAGCTTGTAACGCTCGCGCTCACGACCGAAGTCATCAGCGATTGCCAGCTCACCGGAACGGGACACAGCAACCAGATGGCCATCCACACGCTCAACGTGTTTCAGGTTGTGCAGACGGACGGTACCGCCATTCTTCACCTGAACGCTGTCGGCTGCGGAAGTACGGCTTGCCGCACCACCGATGTGGAACGTACGCATCGTCAGCTGGGTACCCGGCTCACCGATGGACTGGGCAGCGATAACGCCGACCGCTTCACCGATGTTCACCTGGTGACCACGAGCCAGATCACGGCCGTAGCACTTGGCGCAAATGCCATAGCGGGTTTCGCAACTGATTGGCGAACGCACGATCACTTCGTCGATGCTGTTCAGCTCGATGAACTCGACCCACTTCTCATCTACCAGAGTACCGGCAGGAACGATGACGTCCTCGGTACCTGGCTTGAATACGTCACGGGCAATAACACGACCCAATACGCGCTCACCCAACGGCTCTACAACGTCACCGCCTTCAATGTGCGGAGTCATCAGCAGACCGTGTTCGGTGCCGCAATCGATCTCGGTTACAACCAGATCCTGCGCCACGTCTACCAGACGACGAGTCAGGTAACCGGAGTTCGCAGTTTTCAACGCGGTATCCGCCAGACCTTTACGAGCACCGTGAGTCGAGATGAAGTACTGGAGTACGCTCAGACCTTCACGGAAGTTCGCAGTAATCGGCGTTTCAATGATGGAACCGTCCGGCTTGGCCATCAGACCACGCATACCGGCCAGCTGACGAATCTGTGCTGCGGAACCCCGCGCACCCGAGTCGGCCATCATGTACATCGAGTTGAAGGACTCTTGGTCGACTTCGTCGCCGTGACGGTCGATGACTTTCTCTTTCGAGAGGTTGGCCATCATCGCCTTGGAAACTTCGTCGTTCGCCTTCGACCAAAGGTCGATCACTTTGTTGTACTTCTCGCCCTGGGTTACCAGACCGGAGGCGTACTGGCTCTCGATCTCTTTCACTTCGTCGGTGGCTGCACCGATGATGCGGGCTTTTTCGTCCGGGATAACGAAGTCGTTAACACCGATGGAAACGCCGGAGATGGTCGAGTAAGCGAAACCGGTGTACATCAACTGGTCAGCGAAGATCACGGTCTCTTTCAGACCAACCACGCGGTAGCACTGGTTGATCAGCTTGGAGATCGCCTTTTTCTTCATCGGCAGGTTGACGACATCGTACGACAGACCTTTTGGCACAACCTGGAACAGCAGCGCACGGCCGACGGTGGTGTCGACGATACGGGTACCGCTCACGCTGTTGCCGTCACGGTCGTTGACGGTCTCGTTGATACGAACCTTGACCTTGGCGTGCAGTGCGGCTTCGCCGGCACGGAACACACGGTCAACTTCCTGCAGATCCGCGAATACACGACCTTCGCCCTTGGCGTTGATCGCTTCACGAGTCATGTAGTACAGACCCAATACAACGTCCTGCGACGGAACGATGATTGGCTCACCGTTGGCTGGCGACAGAATGTTGTTGGTCGACATCATCAACGCACGCGCTTCGAGCTGGGCTTCCAGCGTCAGCGGTACGTGCACGGCCATTTGGTCGCCGTCGAAGTCGGCGTTGTACGCGGCGCAGACCAGAGGGTGCAGCTGGATAGCCTTACCTTCGATCAGTACCGGTTCAAACGCCTGGATACCCAGACGGTGAAGGGTCGGTGCACGGTTGAGAAGAACCGGGTGTTCGCGAATCACTTCAGCGAGAACGTCCCAAACCTCTGGCAGTTCGCGCTCGACCATTTTCTTGGCCGCTTTGATGGTGGTCGCGAGACCACGCATTTCCAGCTTGCCGAAAATGAACGGTTTGAACAGCTCGAGAGCCATCTTCTTCGGCAGACCACACTGGTGCAGACGCAGGGTCGGACCTACGGTAATTACCGAACGACCGGAGTAGTCAACACGCTTACCGAGCAAGTTCTGACGGAAACGACCTTGCTTACCCTTGATCATGTCAGCCAGGGATTTCAGAGGACGCTTGTTCGAACCGGTGATAGCGCGGCCACGACGACCGTTGTCGAGCAGTGCATCGACAGCTTCCTGCAACATACGCTTTTCGTTGCGCACGATGATGTCCGGAGCGGACAGATCCAGCAGGCGCTTCAAACGGTTGTTACGGTTGATCACTCGACGATACAGATCGTTGAGGTCGGAAGTCGCGAAACGACCACCATCCAGCGGGACCAGCGGACGCAGATCTGGCGGCAGAACCGGCAGAACGGTCAGCACCATCCACTCTGGCAGGTTGCCGGAACCCTGGAAGGCTTCCATCAACTTCAGACGCTTGGACAGCTTCTTGATCTTGGTTTCCGAGTTGGTTTGCGGAATCTCTTCGCGCAGACGGCCAATCTCGTGTTCCAGGTCGATAGCGTGCAGCAGTTCACGGACAGCTTCTGCACCCATGCGGGCGTCGAAGTCGTCACCGAACTCTTCCAGCGCTTCGAAGTACTGCTCGTCGTTCAGCAGCTGACCTTTTTCAAGGGTGGTCATGCCTGGATCGATAACGACATAGCTCTCGAAGTAGAGAACGCGCTCGATATCACGCAGGGTCATGTCCATCAGCAAGCCGATACGGGACGGCAGCGACTTCAGGAACCAGATGTGGGCAACCGGCGAAGCCAGTTCGATGTGCGCCATGCGCTCACGACGAACCTTGGCCAGTGCAACTTCAACGCCGCACTTCTCGCAGATCACACCACGGTGCTTCAAGCGCTTGTACTTACCGCACAGGCACTCGTAATCCTTTACCGGGCCAAAAATCTTGGCGCAGAACAAACCGTCACGCTCAGGTTTGAACGTACGGTAGTTGATGGTTTCCGGCTTTTTAACTTCACCGAACGACCACGAGCGGATCATCTCAGGCGAGGCCAATCCGATACGGATGGCGTCGAACTCTTCGACTTGACCCTGGTTTTTCAGCAAATTCAGTAGGTCTTTCAAGGCCTTTCCTCCTGGCGGAGCAGAGAGCGGGCAATCCTGCCCCGCTCTCGATCGCGTCACGTGTTATTCGGTTTCCAGATCGATATCGATGCCGAGGGAACGAATTTCCTTGATCAACACGTTGAAGGACTCGGGCATGCCCGGCTCCATACGGTGATCGCCATCCACGATGTTTTTGTACATCTTGGTACGGCCGTTCACATCGTCCGACTTCACTGTGAGCATTTCTTGCAGAGTGTAAGCGGCACCGTATGCTTCCAGTGCCCAGACCTCCATCTCCCCGAAACGCTGACCACCGAACTGTGCCTTACCACCCAGCGGCTGCTGGGTAACCAGGCTGTACGAACCGGTAGAACGCGCGTGCATCTTGTCGTCTACCAAGTGGTTCAGCTTCAGCATGTACATGTAGCCAACGGTAACTGGACGCTCGAACTTGTTGCCGGTACGGCCGTCAGTCAGCTGCATCTGGCCGCTTTCCGGCAGGTCTGCCAGTTTCAGCATGGCCTTGATTTCGCTTTCCTTGGCACCGTCGAACACTGGAGTGGCCATTGGAACGCCGCCACGCAGGTTCTTCGCCAGATCCAGGATTTCCTGATCGGAGAAGCTGTCCAGATCTTCGTTACGACCGCCGATCTGGTTGTAGATCTCGTCCAGGAAGGTCCGCAGTTCAGCGACTTTACGCTGCTCTTCGACCATCCGGTTGATCTTCTCGCCCAGACCTTTGGCCGCGAGGCCCAGGTGGGTTTCGAGGATCTGACCAACGTTCATACGCGAAGGTACGCCCAACGGGTTGAGGACGACGTCGACCGGGGTGCCATTGGCATCGTGCGGCATGTCTTCAACCGGCATGATCACGGAGACCACACCTTTGTTACCGTGACGACCGGCCATCTTGTCGCCCGGCTGGATGCGACGACGGATTGCCAGGTAAACCTTGACGATTTTCAGCACGCCTGGAGCCAGGTCATCGCCCTGCTGCAGTTTGCGCTTCTTGTCTTCGAACTTGTCGTCCAGCAGACGGCGGCGATCAACGATGTAGGCCTGAGCCTTCTCGAGCTGCTCGTTAAGAGCATCTTCAGCCATGCGCAGTTTGAACCACTGACCATGCTCAAGACCGTCGAGTACTTCGTCGGTGATGTCCTGACCTTTCTTCAGACCGGCGCCGCCTTCAGCCTTATGGCCTACCAAAGCGGAGCGCAGACGCTCGAAGGTCGCGCCTTCTACGATACGGAACTCTTCGTTCAGATCCTTGCGGATCTCGTCCAGCTGGGACTTCTCGATCGACAGTGCACGAGCATCACGCTCGACGCCGTCGCGGGTGAAGACCTGTACGTCGATGACAGTACCCTTGGTACCGGTAGGTACACGCAGGGAGGTGTCTTTAACGTCGCTGGCTTTTTCACCGAAGATCGCACGCAGCAGTTTTTCTTCCGGAGTCAGTTGGGTCTCGCCTTTCGGAGTGACCTTGCCCACCAGAATGTCGCCTGCGCCTACTTCAGCACCTACGTAAACGATACCGGCTTCGTCCAGCTTGTTCAGTGCAGCTTCACCCACGTTCGGGATGTCCGCAGTGATTTCCTCTGGGCCAAGCTTGGTGTCACGGGCCACACAGGTCAGTTCCTGAATGTGGATCGTGGTGAAGCGGTCTTCCTGAACCACACGCTCGGACAGGCAGATGGAGTCTTCGAAGTTGAAGCCGTTCCATGCCATGAACGCGATGCGCATGTTCTGACCCAGTGCCAGCTCACCCATGTCGGTGGACGGACCGTCGGCCATGATGTCGCTACGCTGAACGCGATCACCCTTGCTCACCAGCGGACGCTGGTTGATGCAGGTGTTCTGGTTCGAGCGGGTGTACTTGGTCAGGTTGTAGATGTCGACACCAGCTTCGCCAGTTTCAACTTCGTCATCGGCAACACGAACCACGATACGGCTGGCATCAACGGAGTCGATCACGCCGCCACGACGAGCCACGACGCAAACGCCGGAGTCGCGAGCCACGTTACGCTCCATACCGGTACCTACCAGCGGCTTGTCAGCGCGCAGGGTTGGTACAGCTTGACGCTGCATGTTCGAACCCATCAACGCACGGTTGGCGTCGTCGTGCTCGAGGAACGGAATCAGCGACGCTGCAACCGAAACTACCTGCTTCGGCGAAACGTCCATCAGGGTGACGTCTTCCGGCGCCTTGACGGTGAATTCGTTCAGGTGACGTACGGCTACCAGTTCGTCGATCAGAACTTTCTGCTCGTTCATGGTCGCCGAAGCCTGCGCGATCACATGATCGGCTTCTTCAATGGCGGACAGGAACACGATCTCGTCGGTGACGACACCTTCTTTCACCACTCGGTACGGGCTTTCCAGGAAGCCGTACTGGTTGGTGCGGGCATAAGCAGCCAAGGAGTTGATCAGACCAATGTTCGGACCTTCCGGCGTCTCAATCGGGCATACACGACCGTAGTGAGTCGGGTGTACGTCACGGACTTCAAAGCCTGCGCGCTCACGAGTCAGACCGCCAGGGCCGAGTGCAGAGACACGACGCTTGTGGGTGATCTCGGACAGCGGGTTGTTCTGGTCCATGAACTGCGAGAGCTGGCTGGAACCGAAGAACTCTTTCACCGCCGCAGCCACTGGCTTGGCGTTGATCAGGTCTTGCGGCATCAGGCCTTCGCTTTCAGCCATCGACAAACGCTCTTTGACCGCACGCTCAACACGTACCAGGCCAACGCGGAACTGGTTCTCGGCCATTTCGCCTACGCAGCGAACACGACGGTTACCCAGGTGGTCGATGTCATCGACGATGCCTTTACCGTTACGGATGTCGACCAGAGTCTTCAGGACCGCGACGATGTCTTCCTTGCACAGCACGCCCGAACCTTCGATCTCGGTACGACCGATACGACGGTTGAACTTCATCCGGCCGACCGCAGACAGGTCATAGCGCTCAGGACTGAAGAACAGGTTGTTGAACAGGGTCTCGGCAGCATCTTTGGTTGGCGGCTCGCCTGGACGCATCATGCGATAAATCTCGACCAGCGCTTCCAATTGGTTGCTGGTGGAGTCGATCTTCAGCGTGTCGGAGACGAACGGACCGCAGTCGATGTCGTTGGTGTACAGAGTTTCGATGCGAACGACGCCGGCCTTGGCGATTTTCGCCAGGACTTCAGTGGAAAGCTCGGTGTTGCACTCTGCCAGGATTTCGCCGGTAGCCGGATGCACGATGACCTTGGCGGTAGTGCGACCCAGGACGTAGTCCAGAGGCACGTCCAGCTCTTTGATCCCGGCTTTTTCCAGCTGGTTGATGTGGCGGGCAGTAATACGACGGCCCTGCTCGACAATAACCTTGCCTTTATCGTCCTGGATATCGAGGACAGCTACTTCACCGCGCAGACGCTGAGGCACCAGTTCCAGGCTCAGGCCTTCGCCTTTAACGTGGAATACGTTGGTGGTGTAGAAAGCGTCCAGCACTTCTTCGGTGGTGTAGCCGAGCGCGCGCAGCAGTACCGAGGCCGGCAGCTTGCGACGACGGTCGATACGCACAAATACGCAGTCTTTCGGGTCGAACTCAAAGTCCAGCCACGAACCGCGGTAAGGAATGATGCGCGCGGAGTACAGCAGTTTACCGGAGCTGTGCGTCTTGCCGCGGTCGTGGTCGAAGAACACGCCCGGGGAACGGTGCAGCTGGGAAACGATAACACGCTCGGTACCGTTGATTACGAAGGTACCGTTCTCAGTCATCAATGGGATTTCGCCCATGTAGACTTCTTGCTCTTTGATGTCCTTGATCGCTTTGTTCGACGATTCTTTGTCGAAAATGATCAGGCGCACTTTTACCCGCAAAGGTACGGCGAAAGTTACACCGCGCAATACGCATTCTTTGACATCAAATGCCGGTTCGCCCAGGCGATAACCGACGTACTCCAGCGCAGCATTGCCGGAGTAGCTGATGATCGGGAAAACGGATTTGAAGGCCGCATGCAGGCCCACGTCGCGGAACTGATCTTTAGTCGCTCCCGCTTGCAAGAATTCACGATACGAATCCAGCTGGATGGCCAGGAGGTACGGCACATCCATGACGTCCGGCAACTTGCTAAAGTCCTTGCGGATACGTTTTTTCTCAGTATATGAGTAAGCCATCAGCGTTCCCCAGCTTGGTCACCTGCTTGTTTGGCCCCTCCCGACGGGAGCAGCCAGAAAATCGTGCAAACCCCATGGTTTGCGCCACCGCATCGGGTGGTTACAGCTCGTTATCGGCGCCGACCCAGTCGGCTGCCAATAACGGAAAAAGGCCGGTGGCAAGAGCCACCAGCCATCAGCCTGTCGCTTGACGCTCGGGCTGGAGGAGCAAAGTCGATACTTATTTCAGTTCGACTTTAGCGCCTGCTTCTTCCAGCTTCTTCTTGGCGTCTTCAGCAGCTTCTTTCGAAACGCCTTCAGCTACAACCTGAGGAGCGCCGTCTACTTTCTCTTTGGCTTCTTTCAGGCCCAGACCGGTCAGTTCACGAACTGCCTTGATCACGTTAACCTTCTTCTCGCCAGCTTCCAGCAGAACAACGTTGAACTCGGTTTGCTCTTCAACAGCAGCAGCAGCTACAGCTGGGCCAGCCGAAGCAGCAGCAGCGGTAACACCGAAAGTTTCTTCCATCGCTTTGATCAGCTCAACGATTTCCACTACGGATTTCTGGCCGATTGCTTCGATGATTTGTTCGTTAGTCAGAGACATGACTCAATTCCTGAATTGGGGGACGGCCTACGCGACCATCGAAATAAACAAAAAACGCGAGAAGTTGACGAGCCTTAGGCTGCGGCAGCTTCTTTCTGGTCGCGAATTGCCGCCAGAGTACGAGCCAACTTGCTGGTAGCGCCTTGAATCACGCTCATCAGCTGAGAAATTGCTTCGTCACGGGTCGGCAGAGTTGCCAGTACGTCGATCTGATTAGCTGCGAGGAACTTGCCCTCGAACGCAGCTGCCTTGATCTCGAACTTGTCCTGACCCTTGGCAAACTCTTTGAAGATACGGGCAGCAGCGCCCGGATGTTCGTTCGAGAATGCGATCAGGGTCGGGCCGGTGAACACGTCGTTGAGGACACTGTATTCAGTGTCGGCAACAGCGCGCTTGAGCAGGGTGTTACGTACAACACGTACGTAAACGCCAGCTTCACGAGCCTCTTTACGGAGTCCGGTCATTGCGCCTACTGTTACGCCACGGGCATCAACCACGACAGCGGACAGAGCGACTTTGGCAGCCTCGTTGACTTCAGCGACGATGGCCTTCTTGTCTTCGAGATTAATTGCCACGGGTTTAACTCCTGCTTGTTACCGTTTCACTCGGTCGGAACCGAATGTCGTTTTGGTGTCTGATTCGGTAAGGAACCGGGAGCACCATCTGCGTAGGCTTGTGGTTTAAGGCTTGCGCCGCCTACGGTCTTGGATAGCCCCCGCCAGGCAGGGACCCCAATCTTTCAATTGGCGCGAATAATCGCACCAACCTTTGTCTTACGCGTCCAGCGAGCTCTGGTCGATAACCAGACCTGGGCCCATAGTTGTGCTCAGGGTAACGCGCTTGACGTAGATACCTTTCGAGGAAGCGGGCTTGATGCGCTTCAGATCAGCGATCAGGGCTTCAACGTTTTCCTTCAGCTTGACGGCATCGAAGCCGATCTTGCCAACGGAAGTGTGGATGATGCCGTTTTTGTCGGTGCGATAACGAACCTGACCAGCCTTGGCGTTTTTAACCGCGGTAGCTACGTCTGGAGTTACGGTGCCGACTTTCGGGTTAGGCATCAGGCCACGTGGACCGAGGATCTGACCCAGTTGACCTACAACGCGCATGGCATCCGGGGATGCGATCACTACGTCATAGTTCAGGTCGCCGCCTTTCATTTCGGCAGCCAGGTCGTCCATACCTACACGGTCAGCGCCGGCAGCCAGAGCGGCCTCAGCAGCTGGACCCTGGGTGAACACAGCAACGCGAACGGTCTTGCCAGTGCCGTGTGGCAGCACAGTAGCGCTACGGACAACCTGGTCGGATTTACGCGGGTCTACGCCCAGGTTTACAGCAACGTCGAACGACTCGCTGAACTTGACAGTCGACAGCTCAGCCAGCAGAGCAGCAGCGTCTACAATGTTGTAGGCCTTGCCTGCTTCGATTTTGCCGGCGATAGCCTTTTGACGCTTGGTCAGCTTAGCCATTACACACCCTCCACGTTAAGGCCCATGCTACGAGCAGAACCGGCGATAGTACGCACGGCTGCATCCATATCAGCTGCAGTAAGATCCGCGTTTTTGGTTTTCGCGATTTCTTCCAGCTGAGCACGGGTAACAGTGCCAACCTTAACGGTGTTCGGACGAGCGGAACCGCTGGTCAGACCGGCCGCCTTCTTCAGCAGAACCGAAGCAGGGGTGGATTTGGTTTCGAAAGTGAAGCTACGGTCGCTGTAGACAGTGATGATCACTGGAGTCGGCAGACCTGCTTCAAGACCCTGAGTACGGGCGTTGAAAGCCTTGCAGAATTCCATGATGTTCACGCCGTGCTGACCCAGAGCAGGACCAACAGGTGGGCTTGGGTTAGCCTGAGCGGCCTTCACTTGCAGCTTGATGTAAGCGGTAATCTTCTTGGCCATGAGGCACTCCAATTACGGGTTCGAACGCCTCGAAAGGCTCCCCGGTTACTTGCGCGTTTATCCCAGTGACGACAAAACCCCACAGCCTAGGGCTGCGGGGTTGGGATGCTTGTTCAGTTAGACCTTTTCGACCTGACTGAACTCTAACTCTACCGGAGTAGAGCGACCGAAAATAAGCACTGCCACCTGGACACGACTCTTTTCGTAGTTAACTTCTTCGACGGTGCCGTTAAAGTCAGCGAATGGACCGTCAGTAACACGAACCACCTCACCCGGCTCAAACAGAGTCTTCGGCTTCGGCTTATCGCTACCATCAGCGACGCGACGCAGAATGGCTTCCGCCTCTTTATCAGTGATTGGCGCAGGCTTGTCGGCGGTACCGCCAATGAAGCCCATCACCCGAGGAGTATCCTTGACCAAGTGCCAAGTACCCTCGTTCATATCCATCTGTACCAGCACATAACCTGGGAAGAACTTGCGTTCGCTTTTGCGCTTCTGGCCATTACGCATTTCAACCACTTCTTCAGTGGGAACCAGAATTTCGCCGAAGCCATCTTCCATGCCAGCCAGCTTTACGCGCTCAATCAGCGAGCGCATGACATGCTTCTCGTAACCCGAGTAAGCATGCACAACGTACCAACGCTTAGCCACGGGACACCCTTAGCCGACAATCAAGGAAACAAGCCAGCCGAGCAGGGAGTCAACACCCCACAACAGCAACGCCATAACGATAACCACAGCAACAACGATCAACGTTGTCTGCGTGGTTTCCTGGCGAGTTGGCCATACGACTTTACGAATCTCGGTGCGAGCTTCCTTAACCAGTACAAAGAACGACTTGCCCTTTGCAGTCTGCAGGCCTACAAATGCAGCTACAGCAGCAATGACGAGCAAAGCGAGTACACGGTACAGGATCGGCGAAGCAGCGTAATACTGATTGCCAACAACGCCTACAACCACCAAAGCAACTACTACAAGCCACTTGAGCAGATCGAAGCGAGAGCCTTGAGCTTCAGCTTTAGGAGTCATCTATGAAGATCCTGTGAAAAGAAAGCCAGACACACCGAGTGAATCTGGCAGGTCAGGAGGGAATCGAACCCCCAACCTACGGTTTTGGAGACCGTCGCTCTGCCAATTGAGCTACTGACCTAAAACAAAATCAGGCCGACCATTATGCCGGCCCGAAAAATACATTACAACCGCTTATTCGATGATTTTGGCTACGACGCCAGCGCCGACGGTACGACCGCCTTCACGGATAGCGAAACGCAGGCCGTCTTCCATCGCGATGGTTTTGATCAGGGTAACAGTCATCTGAATGTTGTCACCTGGCATTACCATTTCAACGCCTTCTGGCAGCTCGCAGTTACCAGTCACGTCAGTAGTACGGAAGTAGAACTGTGGACGGTAGCCTTTGAAGAACGGCGTGTGGCGACCGCCTTCTTCCTTGCTCAGAACGTAAACTTCTGCAGTGAACTTGGTGTGCGGCTTAACCGAACCCGGCTTAACCAGAACCTGACCACGCTCAACGTCGTCACGTTTGGTACCACGCAGCAGAACGCCGCAGTTCTCGCCAGCACGACCTTCGTCGAGCAGCTTGCGGAACATTTCAACACCGGTGCAGGTGGAAACGGTAGTGTCACGCAGACCAACGATTTCCAGCGGATCTTGAACGCGAACGATACCGCGCTCGATACGACCAGTCACAACAGTACCGCGACCCGAGATCGAGAATACGTCTTCGATTGGCATCAGGAACGGCTTGTCGATCATACGAACTGGTTCTGGGATGTAGCTGTCCAGAGTTTCAACCAGCTTCTTGACGGCAGTGGTGCCCATCTCGTTGTCGTCTTTGCCTTCCAGCGCCATACGAGCCGAACCGATGATGATTGGAGTGTCATCGCCCGGGAAGTCGTAGGTGGACAGCAGGTCGCGAACTTCCATCTCAACCAGTTCCAGCAGCTCAGCGTCGTCTACCAGGTCAGCCTTGTTCAGGAAAACCACGATGTACGGAACGCCTACCTGACGGGACAGCAGGATGTGCTCACGGGTTTGTGGCATCGGACCATCAGCGGCCGAGCAAACCAGGATAGCGCCGTCCATTTGAGCAGCACCGGTGATCATGTTCTTCACATAGTCAGCGTGACCTGGGCAGTCAACGTGAGCGTAGTGACGGATCAGCGAGTTGTACTCAACGTGCGCGGTGTTGATGGTGATACCGCGAGCTTTTTCTTCTGGAGCGCTGTCGATCTTGTCGAATTCAACTACGGCCGAACCGAAAACTTCGGAGCAGACGCGAGTCAGAGCAGCGGTCAGAGTGGTTTTACCGTGGTCAACGTGACCAATGGTCCCTACGTTGACGTGGGGCAGGGAACGATCAAATTTTTCCTTAGCCATCGATAACACCCTCAACAGAAGAATTAGACGAACGATATCTACCATTAAAACAAAGGCAGATATTTTCATATCTGCCTTGTTATATGGAGCTCTTGAGCGGATTTGAACCGCTGACCTCACCCTTACCAAGGGTGTGCTCTACCAACTGAGCTACAAGAGCGTAACACTTTGCACAACCTGCAAACTTGGAGCGGGTAGCGGGAATCGAACCCGCATCATCAGCTTGGAAGGCTGAGGTTCTACCACTAAACTATACCCGCGGAGCTTGCAGCTCACGCTAAAAATGGTGGAGGGGGAAGGATTCGAACCTTCGAAGTCGTAGACGTCAGATTTACAGTCTGATCCCTTTGGCCGCTCGGGAACCCCTCCTAAGCGAGCCGGCATTCTATACTATGCCGACCTTCTGTCAAGCATTTTCTCATTAAAAACCTGAGGTTAGCTGCGTTGACACCGCTCCGCTTTGACAACCTGTTTAGGTGTTCGCTGTGGAGCGGGCGCCATTCTATGCAAACTATTCCAGCGGTGCAACCCCCTCACACAGCATTATTTTATGTTTTAACTCATTGAATTCCTTGGAAAGGTTCTGCAACTGCACATCCCCCAATAAACGCTGGCTTTCGGGCGCAATGCGCAACCAGTAACCAGGCTCAGGGAGATCCTTTTGCAATGGCTGAGCCTTCACATTCATGGCTACCAGCCGCCGCTGCAGCCCGGAAACACCCTCCTCGCGAGTCAAACCACCCAGAAACAGACAGTCCTGCCCCACACGTCGCGCGCCCTGCGCTTCTCGGGAGTCACCACCTGCCTCACTCAGCAGGCGAATATCTTGCTGGGACCCACGGTACATGCTGAGAGGTGTGACATCCTTTGCACGCAAGGGCGCTTCCTGCTGATGCCAGACGTAATAGAACACATTGAGTACAACAAGCAGCAGGAACAACCAACGCATATAAACCTCAAGATAAAGGACACGCCATGGCTAACCCTACAAATACGAGGTCAGGGACAATCCGAGCATCAGGCACTACGTCCGCAACCAATCCAGCATCGCCACCTGTAATAAAGACAGTAAAGCGCTCCCCCCAATAGGTCCGAGCCATTTCCATCTGGGTCAGGACGAAACCTCTCAACATTAAAGAGCACCCACGCTCCACCGCCTCAACAGTGCTGCGTCCCGGAGCATGACTCGTCAGCGCTTGCTCGGCAGCCAAGTCCCCATAACGGATTTTCCGGGTATGAGTACGCAATTGATTTCGCATCAAGGGCATCCCTGGACAAATGTACCCCCCGAGATGTTCACCTTCGGCACTAATAAAATCCGCCGTCACAGCAGTACCGAAATCCAGAATCAGGCAAGCACCTTCAGCCAGGTGAAAGCCACCAAGCATCGCCAACCAGCGGTCCAGTCCCAGGCGCTCATAGTCCTCATAGCCATTCCTGACGCCAGACATTTCACGGGCCGACCTGGCGCACACGACCGAGACCCCGAACGTCTGCTCGAGAATTCGAGTGAGCGCGGCAGTTTCTTCACTGGTTCTTACGCTGACCAACCGACATTTACGCAACGACAGGCTGTCAAATGCACACAGGCTATCTACCAGAGTCTGATCCGAGTCGACCACACCCTCCGCGAAAAGACCGCCAGCGGCTGTATTCAATACACGCCACTTGATAAAGCTATTCCCACAGTCGAGCTCAAGAATCATCACGCAACCTCAGGCTGAGCTCACCACCACTAAATACTTTTTCCACGCCGTCCACCTTCAAGCGCAGCGCACCCTGACTATCAATGCCAAGCACTACGCCGTCTATATGACTAACGCCCGCAATCAACGAAACCGGACGACCTTGCCACATGTGATCCTTTTCCCACTCCTCCTGGAGCGCAGAGAAACCGTCGATCTGATGGCGATGGATATAGCCGCGCAGTTGCTCGCTTAGCTCGGCCGTCAAGACATTGCGGTCACAGCTTTTGCCCGTCTCGAGCCGAATCGACGTCCATAGCTGGTCAACCTCCTGAGCAACCTGCATGTTCACATTAACGCCTATACCCAGCACAACATGACAAACATCTGCCGGATCCCCTACAAGCTCAAGAAGAATACCGGCGATTTTCTTGTTTCCGACCAGCACATCGTTGGGCCACTTCAATCCCGCGCCTGACACTCCCAGCTTTCGAAGAGCATGCATAACCGCCAAACCGACCACAAGACTCAAGCCCTCAAGCTGGCGCATGCCACCTTCGATGCGCAGGACAAGGCTGTAATAGAGATTTTCAGCAAAAGGGCTTACCCACTTACGCCCCCTGCGACCGCGACCAGAAATTTGCCTCTCTGCCAATACCAGAAACGGCGCCACTCGACCTTGATTGATCGCTCGCAGCGCCTCTGCATTGGTGGAATCAATGGAATCAAAGACTGTAACTGGCCAAACCGGTGCCAAAGCAGCAATCTTGAGGGGATCGAGCAGCGTCAAGGGCGAGGCCAGTTGATAGCCTCTACCCCGGACTTTGTTAATGGACAGCCCGAGTTCAGCCTCAAGATGCTGAAGCTGCTTCCAGACCGCACTTCGGCTAATCCCCAGCGCTATCCCCAAAGCCTCGCCGGAATGGAATCGACCATCCTTTAAAAGATTCAACAACGTCAGCATGCAGGTCTCGCCTCACAATGAGGCCCGAATAATATCCATGAGCTGGGCGATTGCATAGAAATCAAGCACACCACTTTCCTGCGGACAAAACAAAACCCCAACTGCTTTCGCAATTGGGGTTTCGGAATTTAATCTTGACGATGACCTACTCTCACATGGGGAAACCCCACACTACCATCGGCGATGCATCGTTTCACTTCTGAGTTCGGGATGGGATCAGGTGGTTCCAACGCTCTATGGTCGTCAAGAAATTC
>NZ_JFYN01000043.1 GCF_000631985.1 Pseudomonas sp. RIT288 | reverse complement strand
ACCCCACACCCGCCCCGCACGCGTGCAGGGCGTGGCAGCTCGTGGGTGGTGAGCACGGCGGTGCTGGTGTCGTTGTTGTCACTGCTGCCGATTGCGTTTGTGATCGGCGTGGCGTGGTACACCGGTTGGGCAACCATCGAGGCCATGATCTTTCGCCCGCGGGTCGGCGAATTGCTGATCAACACCGTGCTGCTGGTGCTTATCACCCTGCCGCTGTGCATCGTGCTCGGAACCACCCTGGCGTGGCTGACCGAACGCAGCAACCTGCCCGGCCGACGCTTGTGGTCAGTGCTGGCGGTCGCACCGCTGGCAGTGCCGGCGTTCGTCCACAGTTATGCGTGGGTCAGCCTGGTTCCATCGATCCACGGTCTGCCGGCCGGTGTGCTGGTGTCGGTGATCGCCTATTTCCCGTTTTTGTACTTGCCGATTGCCGCGACCTTGCGCCGTCTCGATCCGGCGATTGAAGACGTCGCGCAATCCTTGGGGCTCAAGCCGTGGGCGGTGTTCTTTCGGGTGGTGTTGCCGCAACTGCGGCTGGCGATCTGCGGTGGAGCCTTGTTGGTCGGTCTGCATTTGCTGGCCGAGTACGGCTTGTACGCAATGATCCGTTTCGACACCTTCACCACGGCGATCTTCGATCAGTTCAAGTCGACCTTCAACGGCCCGGCGGCCAACATGCTCGCCGGGGTTCTGGCGCTGTGCTGCCTGGCGATGCTCACCGCCGAATCTGCCGCCCGTGGCAACGCCCGCTATGCGCGAGTCGGTTCCGGCAGCGCCCGGGATCAGCGCAGCGTGCAACTGGGCCGTGGCGTGACAACCCTGGCGTTACTGCTGCAAACCCTGACCTGCCTGCTGGCACTCGGTGTGCCGTTGCTCACCCTGGGCCGTTGGCTGCTGGCCGGTGGCGTGCAGGTCTGGCAAGGCGACGAGTTGCTGCCGGCGCTGCTGCAGACCTTGTCTTATGGAGTGGCCGGCGCGTTGCTGACCAGTGTCGCGGCGATTCCCATTGCGTGGCTGTCGATCCGTTCTCCCGGCAAACTGCAGCGCTTGCTGGAAGGCTGCAACTACATCACCAGTTCCCTGCCCGGCATTGTCGTTGCTTTGGCCTTGGTCACCGTGACCATTCATTTCGCCCGACCGATCTACCAGACCACCCTCACTGTGCTGCTGGCTTACCTGCTGATGTTCCTGCCGCGGGCGCTGGTCAGCCTGCGCGCCGGTTTCGCTCAGGCCCCGGTCGAACTGGAAAACATTGCACAAAGCCTTGGCCGCTCGCCGATACGCGCGTTGTGGCTGATCACCGTGCGCCTGGCAGCCCCCGGCGCGGCGGCAGGTGCGGCCCTGGTATTCCTGGCAATCACCAATGAGCTGACCGCGACCCTGCTGCTCGCGCCCAACGGCACGCGCACCCTCGCCACCGGTTTCTGGGCGTTGACCAGCGAAATCGATTACGCCGCCGCAGCGCCCTACGCGCTGCTGATGATCCTGCTTTCACTGCCGCTGACGGCCATTCTCTATCACCAATCCAGGCGTACCGCTGGCCGATGAACGCTCTCGAACTGCACAACCTCAGTAAAACCTTCGGCGCGCAAAAGGCGCTCGACGACGTCAGCCTCAACGTGCCGACCGGCAGCCGCACGGTGATCGTCGGTCCCTCCGGTTCCGGCAAGACCACGCTGTTGCGGATGATCGCCGGGTTCGAGTTTCCCGACAGCGGCAGCCTCACCCTCAACGGCCAGACGCTGGTCGACCGCAGCCACGCAGTGCCGGCCTATCAACGGCAGATCGGCTACGTCCCGCAGGACGGCGCGTTGTTCCCGCACATGACGGTGGCCGCGAACATTGGCTTCGGCCTGGGGCTGACCGGTACGGCCCGCACCCAGCGCATCCTTGAGTTGATGGACAGCGTGGCCCTCGACGCGAACATGGCCAACCGTTGGCCACACGAATTGTCTGGTGGCCAGCAACAGCGGGTCTCGCTGGCCCGTGCTCTGGCGCAACAGCCAAGGCTGATGCTGCTCGATGAGCCGTTTTCCGCCCTCGACACCGGTTTACGCAGTGCCATGCGCAAAATGGTCGCACGCCTGCTCGAAGACGCCGGCGTCACTACCATTCTGGTGACCCACGATCAGAGCGAAGCGTTGTCGTTTGCCGATCAATTGGCGGTGATGCGCAACGGCCGGCTGGTGCAGTCCGGGCATCCGATGGATCTCTACCGCTATCCGGATGACGAACAGACTGCGCACTTCCTCGGCGAAGCGGTGGTCCTGCCCGCGCGAATCGAGGCGGGTTGGGCGCATTGCGATCTGGGTCAGGTGGCGGTGAACAGCAACGGCTTCAGCGGCGCTGCGCAGATCATGCTGCGCCCCGAACAATTACAGATCGCCGAAGTGGCATCTGACAGTCAAGGCTGCCATGCGCTGGTCACCGATCGTGATTTCGCCGGCAACACCTGCACCTTGACCGTTGAACTGAGCTCATCCGCGACTCAGGATCCGCCCCGTTCGATTCTGGTGCGCAGCTCCGGCATGCACGCGCCGCCCGCCGGCAGCGCGGTGCAGTTGTCGGTACTCGGTGCGGCGCATGTGTTTGGCCTGAACTGATCAGAGATCGAAGCGATCCACCGCCCGCCGCCGCTCGTTGTCATCGCGCACATCGTAATTGGCGGTGGTCTGGATGTTGCTGTGATGCGCCAGTTTCTGCGCGATCGACAGGTCGTGCTCTTCGATCACCCGAGTGATGAACGAGCGACGGAAGTCGTGGGGCATGATCTTCACCCCGACCTGCGTGCCACGCTGACGGGCGATGTAGTAGATCGCGTGTTTGGTGATGCGCTCGCGGGTGATGTGGCTGCCACGGCGAATGCGGTTGAACAGGAAGGCATCGTCGCTCTCGCCTTCCTTGAGCTGTGAACGACGCAGTTCGAGCCACGCGTCGAGTTTGCTGAACGCCCATGCCGGCGCGTACTTGATCAACTGCTTGTTGCCCTTGGCAGTGACGCACAGGCTGCGTTCGCTGAAGTCGACCTGATTCAGATCCAGGTCCACTGACTCCGACTTGCGCATGCCGGTGCCGTACAACAGCGCGATGATTGCCGCGTCACGCAGGCCCTGCGGGCGTGGGTCGGCGGCGCAGACTTCCATCAATTCGTGAATCAGCGTGCGCTTGAGATTGCGCCCCTGAGACAGCCGCGTGCCGGCGATGCCCTTGACCGAGCGCATCTTCAAAAGATGTTCCTGACTGATCAGACTCATGCGCCAGGCCTCATTCATCACCCCGCGCACCGCATTCACATACAACGAAGAAGTGTTCGGTGCGTAGTTGTCTGCGCGTAATGCAGCGACCAGTGCAACAACATCTTCCGGTTGCAAGGCATGCCAGGGAATTTCTTCGACATTCATGTCTTCAAAGCCCAGGCGATCGGCCGCATCTTGCAGCACGTAACGCATGGTCAATTGGCTGGAAGGCGCCAAACGCGCGAGGTACAGGCTCATCGGGTTGGTTTTTGGAGCGTCGGGGGTTGCAGCAACTAAATCAATCAAACGTTAAGCCTTGAGTAAAAAATGTACAGCACTACAACAACTAACAAATGCAATGTACTTGAAGTAAAGGGGGTACTTGAGCGGCACTGTCCGACAAAAAACTGCGATGGACGGCAGAAGCCTGAACAGCGGCTGTATAAGTGACAGATAAACGATTCGCCAACCGGTTTTTCATGTTCCTTTCACAAAAACCGGCATAACCTTAATTCCGATAGGTTCGGTAGTGACTATGCCCAACCTGCCGGGCAAATCGTGAAAAGTCAATCAATCCCCGACGTCATGCTTTTTTTGCCAAGTTATTGATGCAATAGCGATTTTCTGTGTCTACGCTTGAGGCTGGATCCGATAACCACGTGAATCCATGTTTATTTTTATTGTATTGAGGTGCCCATGAGTCAGGCGTTTCTCCCCTTCTCCCGCCCAAGTATTGGCGATGAGGAAATTGCGGCTGTCGAGCAGGTGTTGCGCTCGGGCTGGATCACCACGGGGCCGAAAAACCAGGCACTCGAAGAGCAGTTTGCCCAATACGTGGGTTGCAAGCATGCAGTGGCCTTGTCCTCGGCCACCGGAGGAATGCACATCACGCTGCTGGCCTTGGGCATCGGCCCGGGCGACGAAGTCATCACCCCGTCGCAGACCTGGGTCTCGACCGCCAACATGATCTCCCTGCTGGGGGCCAAACCGGTGTTCGTCGACGTCGACCGCGATACGCTGATGACCGACGCTGCGCGCATCGAGGCGGCCATCACCCCGCGGACCAAGGCAATCATTCCGGTGCACTACGCCGGCGCGGCGTTCGATCTCGATCCGCTGTATGCCCTGGCTGACAAGCACGGCATCCCGGTCATCGAAGATGCCGCCCACGCCGCCGGCACCCGCTACAAGGGACGTCACGTCGGCTCGCAAGGCACGGCGATCTTCTCGTTCCATGCGATCAAGAACATGACCTGTGCCGAAGGCGCGATGTTCGTCACCGACGACGAAGCGCTCGCCAGTCGTGTGCGCATGCTCAAATTCCACGGCCTGGGCGTTGACGCCTATGACCGTCTGACCGGTGGCCGCAAGCCGCAGGCGCAAGTGATGGAACCGGGTTTCAAGTACAACCTGGCCGACATCAACGCCGCGATTGCCCTGGTGCAACTGCAGCGTCTGGACGAAATCAACGCCCGGCGCACCGAGCTGGCCACGAGCTATCTGCAGAAGTTCGAAGGCCTGCCGGTGCAACCGCTGGCCCTGCCCGACTACGCCCAGCAACACGCCTGGCACCTGTTCATCCTGCGCATCGACAGCGAGCGCTGCGGCATGGATCGCGAAGCTTTCATGAAGGCGTTGCAGGATCAGGGCATCGGCACCGGTATCCATTTCATCGCCACCCACCTGCACACCTGGTATCGCCAGCGTGACCCCGACCTCTCCCTGCCCAACACCGAATGGAACTCGGCGCGGCTGTGCTCGATTCCGCTGTTCCCCGACATGACCGGTCAAGACCTTGACCGGGTGGTCGGTGCCATCGCTCAAATCATGGAAAAACGCCTGTGAAACCTTATCCAATCCGAAGCGTGTCGATCGTCATCCCGGTCTACAACGAACAGGAAAGCCTGCCCGAACTGCTGCGTCGGACCGAGGCGGCCTGCCGCCAATTGCACCACGACTTTGAAATCGTGCTGGTCGACGACGGCAGCCGCGACGAATCGGCGACCATGCTCGAAGAAGCCGCCGGGCGTGAAAACAGCCCGTTCGTGGCGGTCATTCTCAACCGCAACTATGGTCAACACGCCGCGATCATGGCTGGTTTCGAACAGTGCAAGGGCGACGTGGTCATCACCCTCGACGCCGACCTGCAGAACCCGCCGGAAGAAATTCCACGGCTGGTGGCCGAAGCCGAAAAAGGTTACGACGTGGTCGGCACCGTGCGCGGCAATCGTCAGGACTCGGCACTGCGCCGCTACCCGTCGAAGCTGATCAACCTTGCCGTGCAGCGTTCTACCGGCGTTGCCATGAGCGACTACGGCTGCATGCTGCGTGCCTACCGCCGCACCATCATCGATGCGATGCTCGCCTGCCGCGAACGCAGCACGTTCATCCCGATCCTGGCCAACAGCTTCGCCCGTCACACCACCGAAATCGTCGTGGCCCACGCCGAGCGTGAACACGGCGACTCGAAGTACAGCCCGATGCGCCTGATCAACCTGATGTTCGATCTGGTCACGTGCATGACCACCACCCCGCTGCGTCTGCTGAGCATCGTCGGCTTCGCGATGGCCGGATTGGGCGTGCTGTTCGCGATTGCGTTGATTGTCTTGCGTCTGGCGTTCGGTGCCGGTTGGGCCGGTGACGGCATGTTCGTGCTGTTCGCCGTACTGTTCGTGTTCACCGGTGGCCAGTTCATCGGCATGGGGCTGCTGGGTGAATACCTCGGCCGCATGTACAGCGATGTGCGCGCCCGTCCGCGTTTCTTCATCGAAAAGGTGTTGCGCAGCCAGCCGGCCGCTCCGGCGCCTGCCGTCACCGTTGATGGTCTTTCTTCTACCGCTACTTCTTCCACTTCCGATCAGGTTCTCTCATGAGTGCAAAAACTGTTGTCTTCGCTTACCACGATATTGGCTGCGCCGGCATTGAAGCACTGCTCAACAGCGGCTATGACATTGCAGCAGTGTTCACTCACGCCGATGATCCGAAAGAAAACACGTTCTATGCATCGGTTGCACAGCTGTGCGCCAACAAAGGCATCCCGGTGCACGCCCCGGAAGACGCCAACCACCCGTTGTGGATCGAGCGCATTGCCAAACTCGACCCGGACTATATTTTCTCCTTCTACTACCGCAACCTGCTGAGCGAGCCGCTGCTGGCCCTGGCCAAAAAAGGCGCGTACAACCTGCACGGTTCGCTGCTGCCACGCTATCGCGGCCGTGCTCCGGCGAACTGGGTGCTGGTCAACGGCGAAACCGAAACCGGCGTGACCCTGCACCGCATGGTCAAGCGCGCTGATGCCGGCGCCATCGTTGCCCAGCAGCGCGTTGCCATCGAGCGCAGCGACACCGGTCTGAGCCTGCACGCCAAACTGCGCACGGCCGCCAGCGACCTGCTGTGCGACATCCTGCCGAGCATGTTGCAAGGCAACATTACTGAAACCCCGCAAGACGAATCGAAAGCCACCGTGTTCGGTCGCCGCACTCCGGCAGACGGCAAACTGGTCTGGGCCAAACCGGCCGAAGAACTGTTCAACCTGGTGCGCGCCGTGACCCGTCCTTACCCGGGCGCGTTCTGCGCCGTGGGCGAGCACAAATTGATCGTCTGGAGCGCCGACGTCGTCAAGGGCAACGAAGGCCAGGCGCCAGGTCGCGTGATCAGCGTCGATCCGCTGCGCATTGCCTGCGGTCAGGACTCACTGGTGATCAACGCCGGCCAGCGCAACGACAACGGTCTGTACCTCAGCGGCCCACAACTGGCCAACGAACTGGGGCTGGTCGATGGCTCGCTGCTGCGCGGTGCCGAATCCGGTCGTGCGCCACGTCGCACTCGTGTGCTGATTCTGGGTGTCAACGGCTTCATCGGTAACCACCTGTCCGAGCGCCTGCTGCGTGACGACCGCTACGAAGTCTATGGCCTGGACATCGGCTCCGACGCCATCGACCGTCTGCGCAGCCACCCGCACTTCCACTTCGTCGAAGGCGACATCAGCATTCACTCCGAGTGGATCGAATACCACATCAAGAAGTGCGACGTGGTCCTGCCCCTGGTGGCCATCGCTACCCCGATCGAATACACCCGCAACCCGCTGCGCGTATTCGAACTGGACTTCGAAGAGAACCTGAAACTGGTTCGCTACTGCGTCAAGTACAACAAGCGCGTGATCTTCCCGTCGACTTCGGAAGTCTATGGCATGTGCCAGGACAAGAACTTCGACGAAGACAGCTCGAACCTGATCGTTGGCCCGATCAACAAGCAGCGCTGGATCTACTCGGTCTCCAAGCAACTGCTGGACCGGGTGATCTGGGCTTACGGCGCCAAGGGCCTGAACTTCACCCTGTTCCGTCCGTTCAACTGGATGGGCCCGCGTCTGGACCGACTGGATTCGGCGCGCATCGGCAGCTCCCGCGCCATCACCCAGTTGATCCTCAACCTGGTGGAAGGCACGCCGATCCGTCTGTTCGACGGTGGCGAGCAGAAGCGATGCTTCACCGACATCGCTGACGGCGTTGAAGCCCTGGCGCGCATCATCGACAACGACAACGATGTCTGCAACGGCCAGATCATCAACATCGGCAACCCGGACAACGAAGCCAGCATCCGTCAACTGGGCGAAGAGCTGCTGCGTCAGTTCGAAGCACACCCGCTGCGTCACAACTTCCCGCCGTTCGCCGGTTTCCGCGACGTGGAAAGCAAGGCGTTCTACGGTGCCGGTTACCAGGACGTGGAACACCGCAAGCCAAGCATCGCCAACGCCAAGCGCCTGCTGAACTGGGAGCCGACCGTGGAAATGCGCGAGACCATCGGCAATACCCTGGACTTCTTCCTGCGTGAAGCCATGCTCGAAATCGCGGACAAGAAGTAATGCAGGCAGGTCTTCGTATCGATGTCGACACCTACCGTGGCACCCGTGAAGGTGTGCCGCGACTGTTGGAGATGCTCGACGAGGCGCAGGTCAAGGCAACGTTTTTCTTCAGTGTCGGCCCGGACAACATGGGCCGGCATCTGTGGCGCCTGATCCGCCCGCAGTTCCTCTGGAAAATGCTGCGTTCCAACGCTGCCGGCCTCTACGGCTGGGACATTTTGCTGGCCGGCACCGCCTGGCCCGGCAAACCGATTGGCCGTGATCTCGGGCACCTGATGCGTCAGGCCCGGGACGCCGGTCACGAGGTCGGCCTGCACGCCTGGGATCACCATGGCTGGCAGGCCAACGCCGGGCGCTGGAGCGACGCGCAACTGATCGAACAGATCCGGCGCGGCGTCGACACCTTGAGCGACATCCTCGGTGAAAAGATCCAGTGTTCGGCCGCCGCCGGTTGGCGTGCGGACGAGCGCGTGATCGAGGCCAAGCAGACCTTCGGCTTTCGCTATAACAGCGATTGCCGCGGGCAAAGCCTGTTTCGTCCGCTGCTGGCGGACGGCTCGCTGGGGACTCCGCAGATTCCGGTGGACCTGCCGACCTTCGACGAAGTCGTCGGCCCGCACGTGGCGGCCAAGGACTTCAACGCCTTCATCCTCGACCGGTTCCAGCCGCAAGCACTCAACGTCTACACCATTCATGCCGAAGTAGAAGGGATTCTGATGGCTCAGGATTTTCGCCAGTTGCTGGCCGATGCACGCCAGCGCAACATTGACTTCAAACCCTTGGGCGACTTGTTGCCCGAGTTCTTCAACACCCTGCCCGTGGGCCGTGTGCAACGCGGTGTGCTCGAAGGCCGTGAAGGCTGGCTGGGAGTGCAAGGCGCATGACCAGACGCTGGGCACTGCCGCTGTTGGTCGGCCTCTGTCTGCTGGCCTATCTGTTGCCGTTGAGCACCCATGGCCTGTGGATCCCCGACGAAACCCGTTACGCACAGATCAGCCAGGACATGCTGCTCAGTGGCAACTGGGTGTCGCCGCATTTCATGGGGCTGCGGTATTTCGAGAAGCCGATTGCCGGCTACTGGATGATCGCCATCGGTCAGGAGTTGTTCGGGCAGAACCTGTTCGGCGTGCGTTTCGTCTCGGTCCTCAGCACCGCGTTGAGCGTGCTGCTGGCCTACCTGGTTGCGCGCCGGCTGTGGAACGATCCGCGCAAGAGTTTCGTCTGCGCCCTGCTCTACATGAGCTTCACGGTCGTCGCCGGTCAGGCCGGGTACGCCAACCTTGATCCGCAATTCACCTTCTGGGTCAACCTGAGTCTGGTGGCGCTGTGGTTTGCGCTCGACAGCCGCAGCACCGGGCACCGTCTGGGCGCCTGGGCGGTGCTGGGGCTGGCCTGCGGCATGGGTTTCATGACCAAGGGTTTTCTCGCCTGGTTGCTGCCGGTGTTGATCGCGTTGCCGTGGATGCTCTGGCAGAAACGCTGGCGTGAACTGTTGGTGTTCGGTCCGGTGGCGATCGCCATCGCGATCGTCGTCAGCTTGCCGTGGGCGCTGGCGGTGCACGCACAGGAACCGGATTACTGGCGCTTCTTCTTCTGGCACGAACACATCCGGCGCTTTGCCGGTGACGATGCGCAGCACGATGCACCATGGTGGTTTTACCTGCCGCTGCTGGTGGCATTCAGTCTGCCATGGGTTGGCCTGTTGCCGACCGCGCTCAAGCAGGCCTGGCAAACCCGGGCCCAGCCGAACATGGTTTTCCTGCTGTTGTGGTTGTGGTTGCCGCTGGGCTTTTTCAGCCTGAGCAACGGCAAGCTGCCGATTTACATCCTGCCGTGCCTGCTGCCATTGGCACTGCTGCTGGGCAATGCGCTGGCTGATCGCCTACGTCTGGAACAAGGTCGGGCGCTGGGGATCAACGGCCTGCTGAACCTGCTGCTGGGTGTGGTCACGCTGATCGCACTGGTTTACCTGCAATTGAACAAACCGGTGTACGACCACGAACTGCACAGTCTGGTGCTGGTGTTCATCGCCCTGATCGGCTGGATCATCGCCAACCTGGCGCAAGCGTTTCTGCCGTTGCAGTGCTGGGCGGCACCGGCGCTGGGCAGTCTGTTGCTGGCCGGGATCCTGCCGGCGGCATTGCCCAAGTCGGTGGTGGCCAACAAAACCCCGGATCAGTTCATCCGTCATCACGTCACTGAACTGTCCGGCGCCACGCATCTGCTGAGCAACGATCTGGGGGCGGCGGCAGCGCTGGCCTGGCGCATGAAACAACCGCAGGTTGCGCTGTACAACACGGTCGGCGAACTCAAGTACGGTCTTTCTTACCCGGATAGCGCTGAACGCCGACTCACCAAGAACAACGTTCAACAATGGGTACGTGAAGCGCGCCGCAGCGGCTCGGTCGGCGTGCTGATGCGCGTCAAGGGTCAGGACGAGCTCGAAGAGCTGGACCTGCTGCCCAAGGACGGTACCCGCTACGAATCGGGCAATCTGGTGATCATGGTGTTGCCCAAGGATCCGTCATGAGTTGGTTGCTGTTACTGACGGCGTGCCTGCTGACCTGCCTGGGGCAAGTCGCACAGAAATTCGCCGTCGAGAGCTGGCGCGGCGTTGAGTCGTCGTGGGCCGAGAAACTGCGCTCGCCGTGGTTGTGGCTGGCGCTGTTTTCTCTGGGTAGCGGGCTGCTGGTCTGGCTGCTGGTGCTGCAACGTCTTGAAGTGGGCATCGCTTACCCGATGCTCAGCCTCAACTTCGTGCTGATCACCCTGATCGCCCGCTTCGTCTTTCGCGAAACCATCGACCGCCGGCATTGGCTGGGCGTGGCGCTGGTGATCGGCGGCGTGGTGTTGCTGGGGCAACAGTCATGAACCAGGCACGTGGTATTGGTTTCGCCCTCGCCAGTGTGGGCTTGGTCAGCAGTGCCCAACTGGGCATGCGCTGGAGCATGACGCGCCTGCCGCAACCGGAACAATGGCTGACGGCGCTGAGTGCCGGCAGTGTCGATCTGTCGGCATTGGCGGTGGTGGTGGCGGCGATTTTCGCCTACGCCCTGTCGATGCTCTGCTGGCTCGCGGCGCTGCGCGATCTACCGCTGGGGCGGGCCTATTCGCTGCTGAGCATCAGCTATGCGCTGGTGTACCTGCTGGCGGCCAGTCTGCCGCTGTTCAACGAATCGTTCAGTTTCACTAAATCGCTGGGCGTGGCACTGGTCATGCTCGGGGTCATCACTATTAACACTCGTCCGTCTCGTGCGCCCGAATTCAGGAGTGCTCCATGAAAATCACAGTATTTGGTAGCGGTTATGTCGGCCTGGTGCAGGCCGCCGTGTTGGCCGAAGTCGGTCACGACGTCGTGTGCATGGACATCGATCAGAAGAAAGTCGAACTGCTGCGTCAGGGTCACGTCAGCATCTTCGAACCGGGCCTGTCGAGCCTGGTGCGCGAAGGCCTGGACTCCAACCGTCTGCATTTCACCTCGGATGAAAAACTCGCGGTGCAGCACGGTCGCGTCGCGTTCATCGCAGTGGGCACGCCGTCCAGCGACGACGGCTCGGCGGATCTGAAATACGTGCTGTCGGTGGGTGACGCGGTCGCGCGCCACCGTGAGCAGCCGCTGATCCTGGTGGAAAAATCCACCGTACCGGTCGGCACCGGCGACACCCTGCGTGCGCACATTCAAGCCGCGCTGGACAAGGCCGGTCGTGAGTTGCAGTTCGATATCGTCTCCAACCCGGAATTCCTCAAGGAAGGTTCGGCGGTGGCCGATTGCCGTCGTCCGGACCGCATCGTCATTGGCTGTGAAGGTGACGAAGTGCAAGATGTGATGCGCGACCTGTACGCACCGTTCAACCGCAACCATGACCGCATCATGTTCATGGATCTGCGCAGCGCCGAGCTGACCAAATACGCCGCCAACTGCATGCTGGCGACCAAGATCAGCTTCATCAACCAGATCGCCGAACTGGCCGAACACCTGGGCGCCGACATCGAGTCGGTGCGTCAGGGCATCGGTGCCGACACGCGCATCGGTTACCACTTTATCTACCCGGGCTGCGGTTATGGCGGTTCGTGCTTCCCGAAAGACATGCGCGCGCTGATTCACAGCGCCGAGCAGGCGCATTGCTCCAGCGACCTGCTGCAAGCGGTCGAAGCGATCAACGAGCGGCAGAAGCACAAGCTGTTTGACCGCATCAACGCGTTCTACAAGGGCGACCTGCGCGGCAGGACCTTCGCCCTGTGGGGCCTGGCGTTCAAGCCGAATACCGACGACATGCGCGACGCACCGAGCCGCGTACTCCTCGATTCGCTGTTCGCCGCCGGCGCCAGCGTGCGCGCGTTCGACCCGGAAGCGATGCAGGAAACCCAGCATCTGTACCCGAACGAAGAAAAACTGATGCTGATGGGCACCCCGGAATCGGTGCTGGCGGGTGCCGATGCGCTGATCATCTGCACCGAATGGCAGCAGTTCAAGGCGCCGGATTTCGACCTGATCCAGCAACGGCTGAAAGCCCCGGTGATCTTCGACGGGCGCAACCTGTACGACGCAGATCGTCTGGCGCGCAACGGCTTCAAGTACTTCCCGATCGGCCGAGGTGATTCGCGCAAACTGCCGATGCCGCTGCAGCAATGGTCTGACAAAGCGGCCGTGGCTTGATCACGTTGTCGCCTGTCATCCGCCGGCAGTCCCTGATCGCAGGGCTGCTGGCACTGCTGTTGTTTATCGCCGGGGTTTACGGACAGGCGCCCATAGGCTTCGATTCACGCTTCGTGTTGTTTGCCCAAGAGATGTTGAGGCATGGGCCAACGGTATTCCCGACCACTTACGGTGAGCCGTACGCCGACTATTCGGCGCTTTCGACGCTGTTCATCTGGTTGTTGTCGCTGCCCTTTGGCGCGGTCGACACCCTCACGGCATGGCTGCCGAGCGCCATGGCCGGTGGCGTGATCGTGACATTGATGTACCGCTTGCTGGCGGTGCATTCGCAGCGCTGGGCGTTGATCAGCATCGCGCTGTTGATGCTCACCAGCACCTTCGTCACCGAAGTGCGCGCCGTGTCGCAAGACCTGATGCTGGCTGCCGTGGCGCTGTCAGTGTTTTACCTGGGTTACGCGCACGACCACTTCGGCTCGCGCCGGCGCTGGCCGCTGATCTTTGTCCTGTTGTTGCTGGGCTTCGGTATTCGCGGGCCCATAGGTTTGGTGGTGCCGACCGGCATGCTTTGCAGCTACTACTTGCTCAACCGCGAGTGGCAACGCCTGTTGGTGTTCGGCGTGCTGGCGTCTATCCTGCTCGCTGCGTGCGTCGGCCTGCTGCTGTGGCTGGCCAGACTCAGTGGTGGCGAAGCGTTCCTGCAAGACGTGATCCGCATGCAGTTCATGGGGCGCATGGACGGCAGTGAAGGCGTCAGCGGTTCGTTGTATTACTTCACCAGTTCACTGGGCAACTACGCACTGGCGTATCCGCTGGCGATCCTGGCGTTGGCGGCGACCTGGCTGAGCAAACCGCATCAGCGCGGGCCGGCCTTGCGCCTGGTGCAATATTGCGCCGCCGCCGGGCTGATCGTCATGGTTGGCCTGTCGATTCCACAGGCGAAGAAGGCGCGTTACCTGCTGCCGATGTTGCCGATGGTGGCGATCATCGCGGCGTACCCGTTCCAGGTGCTGCACGGTCGGGTGTTCCGCGTATTGCGTGGGGTGATTCAAGGTATCTGGCTGGTGACGCCGGGGCTGTTGATGGTGGCCCTGCTGGTTGCCAAACGCCGCTTTCCCGAGCAGCTCGACGGTCTGACCGCGGTGCTGATCGTGCTCGGCGTTCTGCAATTGCTCGCGTTGTTGCGTCTGATGATCCCGCGCTGGCGTGCCGAAGTGTTGGCGCTGTGCTCGGTATTGGCCTTGTGGACGGTGTATGCCGCGGTGTTCGAACCGGTGGAGCGACGTCTGTACGACACGCAGGCGTTCAGTCGTGCTGCCTTCGCGCAGGTGCAGCAGAACCCGGCCCCGCTGGTGCTGCACGGGATGGGTAAAGACGCCAAGGCGATCAAGTTCATGGTCAACGTCGAGCAGGATCTGCAACCGCAGTTCACCGAAACGGTGCAGCAACTCGAAGCCCTCAAAGGCCCGGCATGGCTGATGATGGACAGCAAGGATCTGCCATCGCTGCAAGGTACCTCGCTGGCCAGCCTGCAACCGGTGCTGACCGGGCGTTTCGACAAGAACGATTACGTGCTGTTGTATTTGAAGCCCTTGTAGGAACTGATTGAGGCTGCGATCTTCTGCGCTTTCAGGAAAAAGATCGCAGCCTGCGGCAGCGCCTACAAGGACTTTTTACCATGAGTTTTGTTGTACGCCGGGCACGGCAGAATGATGCCGCCGCCCTCCCCGCCATCGAACGCTCGGCCGCCGAGCTGTTTCGCACAGATCCGCCCCTCGCCTGGCTTGCCGACACCGACGTGGCCGGCGCCGCGCAACATCGCCAGGCCATCGATAACGCCCACGTCTGGGTCGCCGAAAACACCTCGGCGCAGCTCGCCGGGTTTATCCGCGCGCTGGATTCGACAATCTGCTGCACATTGAAGAACTGTCGGTCAGCCTCGCGTTTCAGGGACAAGGCGTGGGCCGTCAACTGCTGCTGGCCGCGATTGAACATGCCCGCCGTGAGCAAATGCGCGCCGTGACCCTGACCACGTTCCGCGATGTGCCGTGGAATGCGCCGTTTTATCAGCGGATGGGGTTTGTGGAAGTCGCACCCGGTGAGCAGGAAGCGCATTTGCTCGACGCTTTGCAGAAAGAAGTCGAGCATGGTTTTGCCGCCGAACGCCGCTGCGCCATGCACCTGAGATTGTCCTGACAGGACAAATCCCTTGTAGGAGCGAGCCTGCTCGCGATAGCGTCCTGTCAGTCAACTGCGTTGGCGCCTGACACTCGGTATTCGCGAGCAGGCTCGCTCCCACACGGTTTCTCATCATGAAAATAAGGACATTTGCACTGCCGTGGCCACCTACTCCCGCCTGATCCGCCGACTGATGATCACTTCGCTGAGCATCGTCATCAGCCGTGCCCTGATCAGTCCGCTGCTGACCCTGTTTCTCAGCAACAAACTGGGCCTCAACCCGCAAGACGTCGGTCTGCTGTTGGGCATCGCCGTGTTCAGTGCCACGCTGTTGTCGCTGTACGGCGGCTACATCATCGATCGCCTCGACAAGCGTCAGCTGTTGATCCTGACCATGCTCTCCAGCGGTGTCGGCCTGGTGCTGCTGACTTTCGCGCAGAATCTGTACCTGGTCACGCTGGTGCTGATCATCAGTGAAACGGCGTCGGCGCTGTTCCTGATCTGTTCCAAAGCAATGCTCAGTGAAAACCTGCCGGTCGGTCAGCGGGTCAAGGCGTTTTCGCTGAACTACACGCTGACCAACATTGGCTACGCCGTCGGCCCGATGATCGGCGTGGTGATTGCCGGGGTTCAGCCTTCAGCGCCATTTATCGTCGCGGGGCTGATTGCCGCTGGCAGCGTTTTCCTGCTGCTGGGCGTGTCCCGCGAGGCGAGTCCGCTGTCGCAGGCGAGCCAGCCGCAGAGTTTCCTGAAGACGCTGATCATCCTGAAAAACGACCGCACGATGATCCTGTTCACCCTCGGCTGCTTGCTCAGCACCCTGGTTCACGGGCGCTTCACCCTGTACCTGTCGCAGTACCTGCTGGTGACCCACACGCAGGAACAGACCCTCGACACCATGGCCGCCCTGCTCGCCTGCAACGCGATCACCGTGATCCTGCTGCAATACCAGATCGGGCGCTTCCTCAAACGCGAGCACCTGCGGTACTGGATTGCTGGCGGCACCGCGCTGTTCATCATCGGCCTGGTCGGCTTCAGCATGGCCGACAGTCTGGTCGGCTGGTGCGTGGCGATGTTCATCTTCACCCTCGGCGAGATGATCATCTATCCGGCGGATTTCCTCTTCGTCGACACCCTCGCTCCCGAAGAGCTGCGCGGCAGTTACTACGGCGCGCAGAACCTCGCGGCACTGGGCGGCGCGGTGAGCCCGGTAATGTGCGGGTTCCTGCTGATGCACACGCCGGCGCCGAGCATGTTCTACGCCTTGAGCGCTCTGGCCGCGCTGGGTGGGTACTTGTGTTTTGTCAGTGGACGCCGCGCGGCGATAATTCAAAAATAATGCACTGAAGCAGCATTTATATGAATTTGTCAGCATCGACTTTGCACGGCACACTGTGCGCGTTCCTCCCCCAATAGTTGGAACGCTTCGAGGACTTTCCGAAACGGACAAGTCCTTTTTTTTGCCCCGAATTTACCGCAAGGATCCGATTCACATGCTCGCTCGCTGGTTGCCCGCCGCCATTAACACCCGTCCCGCCGAATGGAGCCGCGCCGCCATTGGCATGGCGCTGGGCACCTTGTTCAGCGTCTGGGCGTGCAGTCAGGTGTTCGGCATCGAGGTCGCGTACCACCTGATCGGACCGCTGGGCGCCTCAGCCGTGTTGCTGTTCGCCGTGTCTTCCGGCGCCCTCGCACAGCCATGGTCGATCATCGGCGGCTACCTGTGCGCCAGCGTGGTCGCGCTGCTGGTGGCCCACGTCCTCGGCCGAACCCTCGGCAGCGCCTGCCTGGCGGCAGGCATGACGCTGATTCTTATGTGCTGGCTGCGTTGCCTGCACCCACCGGCCGGCGCCCTGGCGCTGACGCTGGTGCTGGCCGATCCGGCCACTATCGCCATGGACTGGAAAGCCATGGAACCGGTGATGCTCGCCGCCGCCTGCATGCTGCTCAGCGCGCTGGCCTACAACAACCTGACGCGCATCCGCTACCCGAAACGTCCGGCCGAGCCAGCGCCGCCGCAGGCTCCCGTCGACAGCCAATCAATTACCGCCGAGGATTTGAAACTGGCACTGGCCGACATGGAAGCGTTTATCGACGTCACTCCCGAAGACCTCGAACAACTGATCCATGCGAGCGAACTGCACGCCAAACGCCGCAGCATCGGCGAAGTCTTCTCCTGACACCCACGCTTCCTGTAGGAGCTGTCGAGTGCAACGAGGCTGCGATCTTTCAAGATCAAAAGATCGCAGCCTTCGGCAGCTCCTACATCAGCACATGCCGATCACACGGCGCAGCATCGGCGAAGTCTTCTCCCGACACCCACGCTCCCTGTAGGAGCTGTCGAGTGCAACGAGGCTGCGATCTTTTCAAGATCAAAAGATCGCAGCCTTCGGCAGCTCCTGCATCAGCACATGCGGATTTTTCCCTAAGGTAAAAACGCAAACTCCCCCTGCACATATCCCGGTTGTACACGGCAAATTTGCACTGTTACGATCTGTCAACGCTCGCGCGCGAGCTTCTCGAATAAAGACAATAAAAGCAGGGAGTTAGTGATGACTGCTCAGGCTTCATCCCCGCGGACGCCGTCCATGGATGCCACGCCAGACGAAGTGCTGGCCGAGGTTCGCAATCACATCGGTCACCTGACCCTCAACCGCCCCGCCGGTCTCAACGCCATCACCCTCGATATGGTTCGTCAGTTGCAGCAGCAACTCGATGCCTGGGCGACTGACGCCAGCGTGCACGCCGTGGTGCTGCGCGGTGCCGGTGAAAAGGCATTCTGCGCCGGTGGCGATATCCGTTCGCTGTACGACAGCTTCAAAAGCGGCGACACGCTGCACGAAGATTTCTTCGTCGAGGAATACGCCCTCGACCTGGCGCTTCATCACTTCCGCAAACCGGTGCTGGCCTTGATGGACGGTTTCGTCCTCGGCGGCGGCATGGGCCTGGTGCAAGGTGCGGATCTGCGGGTGGTTACGGAAAAGAGCCGTCTGGCGATGCCGGAAGTGGCCATCGGTTATTTCCCCGATGTCGGCGGCAGCTATTTCCTCTCGCGGATTCCCGGTGAACTGGGGATCTATCTGGGCGTCAGCGGCGTGCAGATTCGCGCGGCCGATGCGTTGTACTGCGGGCTGGCCGACTGGTTTGTCGACAGCAGCAAACTGGCGAGCCTCGACGAACAACTCGATCACCTGGAATGGCGCGACACGCCGCTCAAGGATCTGCAGGGCCTGCTCGCCAAAAACGGCGTGCAAACCCTCGCCGATGCACCGCTGAAGAAACTGCGCCCGGCCATCGACCATTTCTTCGCCCTGCCGGACGTACCGAGCATTGTCGAGCAACTGCGCGCGGTCACCGTCGCCGACAGCCACGAGTGGGCGACCACCACCGCTGACCTGCTGGAAGCCCGCTCGCCACTGGCGATGGCCGTGACCCTGGAGATGCTCCGGCGCGGTCGCCAACTGAGTCTGGAACACTGCTTCGCCCTCGAACTGCATCTGGATCGTCAGTGGTTCGCACGCGGCGATCTGATCGAGGGCGTGCGCGCCCTGCTGATCGACAAAGACAAGACACCACGCTGGAACCCGCCGACTCTTGCTGCGCTGGACGCCGGGCATGTCGCGAGTTTCTTCCACGGGTTTACTGAGAGCGGGAGCTGAGCCATGCACGATCTCGAACTGACTGAAGAACAAGTGATGATCCGCGACATGGCCCGGGACTTCGCCCGTGGCGAAATCGCGCCGCATGCGCAAGCCTGGGAAAAGGCTGGCTGGATCGACGACGCACTGGTGGCGAAGATGGGCGAACTCGGCCTGCTGGGCATGGTGGTGCCCGAGGAATGGGGCGGCACTTACGTCGATTACGTGGCCTACGCCTTGGCGGTGGAAGAAATCTCTGCCGGCGACGGCGCGACCGGTGCGTTCATGAGCATCCACAACTCGGTGGGCTGCGGCCCGGTGATGAATTACGGCAGTGAAGCGCAGAAACAGACCTGGCTGGCGGATCTCGCCAGTGGACAGACGATTGGCTGCTTCTGCCTCACCGAACCGCAGGCCGGCTCCGAAGCGCACAACCTGCGCACCCGTGCCGAACTGCGCGACGGCCAGTGGGTGATCAACGGCGCCAAACAATTCGTCAGCAATGGCAAACGGGCGAAACTGGCGATCGTGTTTGCGGTGACCGACCCGGATCTGGGCAAGAAAGGCATTTCCGCGTTCCTGGTACCGACCGATACCCCGGGTTTCATCGTCGATCGCACGGAACACAAGATGGGCATCCGTGCCTCCGATACCTGCGCGGTCACGCTGAACAACTGCAGCATTCCCGAGGCCAATCTGCTCGGCGAGCGCGGCAAGGGACTGGCGATTGCCCTGTCCAACCTCGAAGGCGGCCGCATCGGTATCGCCGCGCAGGCTTTGGGTATTGCCCGGGCGGCGTTTGAAGCGGCGCTGGTTTACTCCCGCGATCGTATCCAGTTCGGCAAGCCGATCAACGAACACCAGAGCATCGCCAACCTGCTGGCCGACATGCACATGCAAATCAACGCGGCGCGCTTGATGATCCTGCACGCGGCGCGCCTGCGCACAGCGGGCAAACCGTGTCTGTCGGAGGCCTCACAGGCCAAACTGTTCGCGTCGGAGATGGCCGAGAAGGTCTGTTCCTCGGCGATTCAGATTCATGGCGGGTATGGGTATCTGGAGGACTATCCGGTCGAGAAGTACTACCGCGATGCGCGGATTACCCAGATCTACGAGGGATCGAGCGAGATTCAGCGGATGGTGATTGCCCGCGAACTGAAGAACTACTCGCTGTAAAAGCAAAAGATCGCAGCCTTCGGCAACTCCTACAGGAAACAGTGTAGGAGCTGCCGAAGGCTGCGATCTTTTGATGTTGCCTCAAAAACTTACTCGCGAAGGCGTCAGCCGGGGCGACGCATTACTTACCGGTGAACTCCGGTGCGCGCTTGGCCACAAACGCTGCCATCCCTTCCTTCTGATCCTGCGTGGCGAACGCCGCATGGAACACCCGGCGCTCGAAGCGCACGCCTTCGGTCAGGTTGACCTCAAAGGCGCGGTTGACGCTTTCCTTGATCATCATCGCAATCGGCAGCGATTTGCTGGCGATCACCGCGGCGACTTTCAGCGCCTCGTCGAGCAGCTCATCGCTCGGCACGATCCGCGCGACGATGCCGCAACGCTCGGCCTCCACTGCATCGATCATCCGCCCGCTGAGGCACATTTCCATGGCCTTGGCCTTGCCCACGGCGCGGGTCAGGCGCTGGGTGCCGCCCATGCCCGGGAGCACGCCGAGGTTGATTTCCGGTTGGCCGAATCTGGCGTTGTCACCGGCGAGGATGAAGTCGCACATCAACGCCAGTTCGCAGCCGCCACCGAGGGCGAAACCGTTCACCGCAGCAATGATTGGCTTGCGGCGATTGGACACGCGATCGCTGTCGCTGAACAGGTCGTCCATGTAGATCTGCGGATAGGTCAGTTCGGCCATTTCCTTGATGTCGGCGCCGGCGGCGAAGGCTTTCTTCGAGCCGGTGATGACGATGCAGCCAATGTTCGCATCCGCTTCCAGGCCATCGAGGGCATGGTTCACTTCGCTGACCAGTTGCGCGTTCAAGGCGTTCAGCGCCTGTGGGCGATTGAGGGTGATCAGGCCGACGCGGCCATGGTTTTCCAGCAGAATCGTTTCGTAGCTCATATATAGCTCCTGAATTTGTACCCTGTAGGAGCTGCCGCAGGCTGCGATCTTTTGCTTTTGATTGTAAAAAACAAAATCAAAAGATCGTCCGAACGCGGCCCGAACCTTCGGCAGCTCCTACAGGGGTTGGGTTAAAGGTTGCGGGAGATGACCATGCGCTGAATGTCGCTGGTGCCTTCGTAGATCTGGCAGACGCGCACGTCGCGATAGATGCGTTCCAGCGGGAAGTCGTTGAGATAACCGTAACCCCCCAGCGTCTGCAACGCCATCGAGCAAACCTTCTCGGCCATTTCCGAGGCGAACAGCTTGGCCATTGACGCCTCGACCAGCGCTGGCTGACCGCTGTCACGCAGGGCCGCGGCGTAGTGCACCATTTGCCGGGCGACGGCGATCTGCGTGGCCATGTCGGCCAGGCGGAAGGCCACGGCCTGGTGTTCGATGATCGGCTTGCCAAAGGTGTCGCGCTCGCGAGCGTAATCGCGAGCCGCTTCGAACGCAGCGCGGGCCATACCCACCGCTTGCGACGCGATGCCGACCCGCCCGCCTTCGAGGTTGGCCAAGGCGATCTTGTAGCCTTCGCCCTCCTCACCCAAGCGGTTGGCGACCGGCACTTTGACGTCTTCAAACAGAATCTGGCAGGTGTCCGACGCGTGTTGGCCGAGCTTGTCTTCGACCCGGGCGACTTTATAGCCCGGCGAATCGGTGGGCACGATAAACGCCGTGATACCACGCTTGCCGGCACTCGGATCGGTCACCGCAAACACGATCACGATCCCGGCGTTCTGCCCGGAAGTGATGAACTGTTTGCAGCCGTTGAGCACGTAGTGATCGCCCTCCAGCCGTGCCCGGGTTTTCAGGCTGCTGGCATCTGAACCGGCCTGCGGTTCGGTCAAGGCGAAGGCACCGAGCATGGCGCCGCCGGCCAGCGGTTTGAGAAAGCGTTCGCGCTGGTCGTCATTGCCGAACTTGAGGATCGGCACACAGCCGACCGAGTTGTGCACGCTCATGATGGTCGAGCAGGCGCCATCGCCGGCGGCGATTTCTTCCAGAGCCATGGCGTAAGCCAGGTAGCCAGTGTCACAGCCGCCCCACTGCTCCGGCACGAGCATGCCGAAGAAGCCCAGTTCGGCCATTTCGCCGATGGCTTCCTTGGGGAAACGATGCTCGCGATCCCACTCGGCGGCGAACGGTTTCAGCCGTTCCTCGGCGAACTGCCGGGCCATGTCGCGGATCTGGGTTTGGTCTTCGTTGGGAATCATGGTGAATCCTTAATTTAAGTCGACCCGCTTTCCCTTGTAGGAGTGAGCCTGCTCGCGATAGCGGTGGGTCATATAAATCAGCGTTGACTAACACGACGCCATCGCGAGCAGGCCCACTCCTACAAAGGGATTGCGTGAATCAATACACGCATTCCACGGCGATCGCCGTGGCTTCGCCGCCGCCGATACAGATCGCGGCAATCCCGCGCTTCAGGTTTTTCTGGCGCAGGGCCGAGAGCAAGGTCACCAGAATCCGTGCGCCCGAGGCACCGATCGGATGGCCCAGCGCGCAGGCGCCGCCATGCACGTTGAGCTTGTCGTGGGGGATTTCCAGGTGGGTCATCGCCGCCATCGCCACCACGGCGAACGCTTCGTTGATTTCAAACAGGTCGACCTCGTTCAACGCCCAACCGGTCTTCTTCACCAGCTTCTTGATCGCGCCAATCGGTGCCACCGGGAACAGGCCCGGAGTGTCGGCAAACGCCGCGTGGCCATGAATCACCGCCAGCGGTTTCAGCCCGAGTTTCTGCGCTTGCGACTGGCGCATCAGCACCAGCGCCGCCGCGCCGTCGGAGATCGAACTGGAGTTCGCCGCCGTCACCGTACCGCCTTCGCGGAACGCCGGTTTCAGCGAGGCAACCTTGTCCAGTTTGGCCTTCGGCGGCTGCTCGTCATTGCTGATCAGTAGCTGCTCCTTGCCGACCGTCACCGTCAGTGGAACGATCTCGGCCTTGAAGCTGCCATCCTTGATCGCCTGCTGCGCGCGGGTGGTCGAAGCGATGGCAAACGCATCCTGGGCTTCGCGGCTGAAGTCGTTGGTTTCGGCGCAGTCTTCGGCGAAGGTGCCCATCAGGCGGCCCTTGTCGTAGGCATCTTCGAGGCCGTCGAGGAACATCGAATCGAGCACCCGGCCATGGCCCATGCGATAACCGGCGCGGGCACGGTCGAGCAGGTATGGCGAGTTGGACATGCTTTCCATGCCGCCGGCGATCACCACGTCGGCGCTGCCGGCCAGCAGCATGTCATGAGCAAGGATGGTGGTTTCCATGCCCGAGCCGCACATTTTGTTGACCGTTGTGCAGCGCGTCGACTTATCCAGCCCGGCACCCAGTGCCGCTTGACGTGCCGGTGCCTGACCGAGGCCGGCCGGCAATACGCAACCGAACAACACTTCATCGACCGCATCGGTGGCAACTCCGGCGCGCTCAACCGCGGCCTTGATTGCCGCAGCGCCCAGTTGCGGCGCGGTGAGGCTTTTCAGTTCGCCCTGAAAACCACCCATCGGGGTGCGGACGGCGCTGACGATGACAATCGGATCGTTGGAAAGGCTCATGACAAATCCTCCTTACTTGGCGGCCATGCGCAAGGCGCCGTCGAGACGGATCACCTCACCGTTGAGCATGCTGTTTTCGATGATATGCCGAACCAGCGCGGCGTACTCGGCAGGTTTGCCCAGACGTGGCGGGAACGGCACGCCAGCGGCCAGCGAGTCGCGCACTTCCGGGGTCATGCCGGCCATCATCGGCGTTTCGAAAATGCCCGGAGCGATGGTCATCACGCGGATGCCGAAGCGCGCCAGTTCACGGGCGGCTGGCAGGGTCAGGCTGGCAATCGCACCTTTGGAGGCGGCATACGCGGCCTGGCCGATCTGGCCGTCAAACGCCGCTACCGAGGCGGTGTTGATGATCACCCCGCGCTCGCCATCGGCATCCGCTGCGCTTTCGGCGATGGCCGCGGCAGCCAGACGCAGCATGTTGAAGCTGCCGATCAGGTTGACGTTGATCACCTGGGCGAAACTGGACAGCGCATGCGGGCCGTTCTTGCCGAGGATCTTCTCGCCGCGGACGATGCCGGCGCAGTTGACCAGACCGTTGAGGCTGCCAAAGGCTTTCACCGTCGCCTGTACCGCGGCTTCCGCTGCGGCTTCGTTGCTGATATCGGCCACCACACTTTGCGCGCCAAGGCGCTGGGCCTGGGCGGCGACGGCGTCAGCATTCATGTCCACCAGCATCACTTTGGCGCCGGCACTGACCAGCAATTCAGCGCTGGCGGCACCCAGGCCGGACGCGCCGCCGGTGACGATAAAAACCTTGTTCTCGATCTGCATGACTGACTTCCTGATTCAAGCTGAAACGTTGTGCGCCGCGGCCTCTTGAGCCTTGGCGATTTCCTGGTTGCGCAAGATAAAGCGCTGCAATTTGCCGCTTGGGGTTTTCGGCAATTCGCTGACAAATTCGATTTCACGCGGGTACGAATGCGCGGCCAGACGCTTGCGCACGTGTTGCCGCAGCTCTTCGGCCAGTGCCGGTTCGGCGCGGTATTGCGGGTTGAGCACGACGAAGGCCTTGACCAGTTCGGTACGCTCCGGATCAGGCTTGCCGACCACGGCGGCTTCGACCACCGCCGGGTGCTCGATCAGCGCGCTTTCGACGTCGAACGGGCCGACGCGATAGCCGGAAGTGGTGATCACGTCATCACTGCGCCCGACGAAGCTGATGCTGCCGTCCGGGTTCCATTCCACGGTGTCGCCGCTGAGGTAGTAATTGCCGACGAAAGCTTTGGTCGGCACGCCTTGGTAGCCGCCGAACCAGCACATCGGCGACTGGGTACGGTCGATGGCGAGGATGCCCGGCTGGCCGACGCCAAGTTCGTTGTACTGCTCGTCGAGTACCACGATGCGATGGCCCGGCGAGGCGAAACCGGCGGCGCCGAGGTGGATCGGATGCTGCAGACCGTGGTGGTTGCACAGCACCATGCCCAGTTCGGTCTGGCCGTAGTGATCGTGAATCACCACATCGAGGTTGTCGGCGAACCAGCGGATCACTTCCGGATTGAGCGGTTCGCCAGCGCTGCTGACGATGCGCAATTTGCCTTTGATCGACTTGGCGAACGCGTTGCCGCCGGCAATCAACAGGCGATACGCAGTCGGCGAACCGGTGAGGTTGGTGATGCCGTATTTGTTGATCACCCGGCAGGTGCTTTCGAGGGTGAACGGACCATCGTAAAAGGTGATCGGATGGCCCATCGACATAGGGCCGGTGACGCCGAAATAGATGCCGTAGGCCCAGCCCGGATCGGCGACGTTCCAGAACGAATCTTCGGGGCGCAAATCCACCGCGTCGCGGGTGTAGCTCTGAAACGCGACGATCGCCTTGAGCGGAACCGACAGCGCTTTCGCCGGGCCGGTGGTGCCCGAAGTGAACATCAGCAGGAATGGGTCTTCGCCCGTCAGCAGCACCGGCTCGCAGACGCTGGAACAGTTGGCGAGTTCGGCCCAGAAACTGAAATCGCCACGCACGATACCCTGGCCTTTGGCGCCGCCGACGGTGACGATGGTCGGGCAATCGCTGACTTCAGCGAGTTTCGGCCGGTTGACCGCGTCGGTGACCACCACTTTCGCGCCGGAACTGTTCAGGCGATGCTCGATGGCCTTGGGGCCGAATGCGGTGAACAACGGCTGATACACCGCGCCGATGCGCCAGGTGGCGAATATGGTGATGAGCAATTCAATGTTGCGTGGCAGCAGACCGGCGACCTTGTCGCCCTTCCGCACGCCTTGTTCGCGAAGGAAATTGGCGAAACGCGCCGCTTTGTCCTGCAGCTCGCTGAAGGTGTACGTGGCACTCGCGTCGTCGCGGCCCTCCCAGAACAACGCAATGCGCCCCGGCAAGGCGTGGCGGTCGCAACATTCGACGCAGGCGTTGAGCGCCTCCAGCGTGCCGCTGAGCGCAGCGTCCACGGTGTTCTGATAGTTGAACTGTTCGGTGGCAGACAAGTAATCGCGCATTGCCAGAATCCCTCGGTGTTTTTATTAGGCTGGGAACCGTAAACAACACAGGGATAGTCGCGCTGCGGCGCGGAGGCGGCAATGGTCAAAGCCATCAAAGTGGCTGACTGGTTTGGCCATGTTTGCAAACATGGCCCTGTAGGAGCTGCCGCAGGCTGCGATCTTTTGACGTTGATGTTAAAAACCAGGATCAAAAGATCGCAGCCTGCGGCAGCTCCTACAGGGGAAGCGCATTCCAAAGGTGGGAGCCAGCCTGCTGTCGGATCAGACGGCTTCGTTGAGGATCAACGTGCGGTAATGCCCAGGATTGGACCCCGACCACTTGCGAAACGCCTTGTAGAACGAACTCGCATCGGCAAACCCCAGACGCGTGGCGATCTCGACGAAGCTGATCGATGGCTCCGCCAGCCAACTGATCGCCAGCTCCTTGCGCACGCTGTCCTTGAGGGCCTGATAGGTCTGTCCCTCTTCCGCCAAACGCCGGCGCAGGGTCGAGGCGGACATGCACAGCTGTTGCGCCAGCGCCTCGGTTTCCGGCCATTGTTCGGCGGGCAGCTGCCGCAGATCCTGCTTGATTCGGCTGGCGAGGCTTTCCGGGTCGCGGTATTTCACCAGAATGTTCGCCGGTGCATGGGCCAGAAAGCGTTTCAGTTCTTCGGCCGTACGCTTGATCGGCAGGTCGAGGCAGTCAGCAGCAAAGATCATCCGCGTGCGCGGCCGGTCGAAGCGCAGGTTTTCCGAGAACATCACCCGGTAGTCGTCGCAGAAATCCGGCTCGGCGCAGCGCAGTTCGATCGCCAGAATCGGAATCCGCCGCCCCGCCAGCCAGCAGGCCACGCCGTGGACGATCATCCAGTAGGTGAAATAGGTAAACGCCCGACGCGGTTCGGGATCGTCTTCGAGCAGGACTATTTCCGCCAGGCTTTGCTGATGCGCCAATTGCGCGGGCATTTTTTCCAGCATCAAGGAGAGGAAATTCAGGCCCATGCCCAGACCGGCGGCCAGCGTCGGTTGCATCATGGCGCTACGACACAGGAACGCCAGGCTGCCGAACTTTAGTCGACGCGGATCCATACCGAAGAATTCGTCATCGCCGCGCCGGGCCAGCAAGCGCCAGAGCCTGGCGTATTGCGAGGCAGGCACCCGCCCCTGTTTGCTCTGCAGCAGCGCCGGAGCGATCCCGACCTTGTTCAAGACTTCATCTGTGGCCACGCCCGGGGCACAACTTTGCAGCAGTGCTTCACGCACCAGTTGAACGGCGATGGTGTCTTTTTCCGACATGGAGCGAGGCAGACCTTGTTGTTTTCGGGTGAGGGGCATCTTACCCCAGTCATCCCGATTCACCACAAACCCTGTAGGAGCTGCCGAAGGCTGCGATCTTTTGATCTTGTTTTTAAAAATCAAAGTCAAAAGATCGCAGCCTTCGGCAGCTCCTACAGGGGGGGCGGGGCGACAAACAGGTCGTTCAGCGAATGTTCAGGTAAATGTCAACCATCCCCATTTGGGAATGAGTGTCATTATGTTACAACTTAGCCACCTATCTAAATCACTCGTGGTTGCCTGAATGCTCGTTCCCTTTCTGATCATGCTGCGCGAAGGCATTGAAGCCGCCCTGATCGTTGGCATCATCGCCAGCTACCTGCAACAGACCGGACGTGGCCAATGGATGCCGGCGGTGTGGATCGGCGTGTTTCTTGCCGCTGCCCTGGCGCTGCTGGTCGGCGGTGGCCTGGAGCTGGTCAGTGCCGAATTCCCGCAGAAACAGCAGGAGTTGTTCGAAGGCATTGTCGGTCTGGTCGCGGTGGGCATTCTCAGCTCGATGGTGTTCTGGATGCGCAAGGTCGCGCGTTCGATCAAGCATTCGCTGCAGGCCTCGCTGGATCACGCCCTGACCTCGTCAAAGCATCAGGTGATCGCGCTGATCGCCATGGTGTTCTTCGCCGTGGCTCGCGAAGGCCTGGAAACCGTGTTCTTCCTGCTCGCCGTGTTCCAGCAGAGCGAGGGCCCGGGCGCGCCGATCGGTGCCCTGCTCGGCCTGGTACTGGCGATTGTCGTCGGCTTCCTGATCTACAGCGGCAGCATGCGCCTGAACCTGTCGGCGTTCTTCAAGTGGACCGGGTTGTTCATTCTGGTGGTCGCCGCCGGGATCCTCGCCAACTCGGTGCAAGCCCTGCATGAAGCGGGTGTGTGGAATCAGCTGCAGACCGTGCTGTTCGACTTTAGCGCGACGCTGCCGATGGACGGCCCGTTGGGCTCGGTGTTGGCCGGCATGTTCGGTTATCAGGATGCGCCGACCGTCAGCACCCTCGGTGCGTACCTGATCTATCTGGTGCTGGCGCTGGTGATGTTTTTCTACCCCGCCGCGCCCTCCTCCAGCGCTGACGCCGCCGGCAAATCGTCTTCCGTTTCCAGCCAATAAGGGCACCCATGTCAAAGCCTAATACTCCTCAGGCCTCGCCTCCCCGCGCCTTGCGCTGGGCGGTGGCCGGCTCGGTGGTCGTGATGATCGCCGCCGGTGGCCTGTTCTACTACGCCTCGAAAATGGCCGCGGCCAAGCGTCAACACAACCATGACGAAGTAGTGGTCAACATCAACGCCCACAGCTGTGATCCGAACGAGCTGACGGTTCCGGCCGGCCGCGCCAGTTTCCGCATCGTCAACCGTTCCGACCGGGCGGTGGAGTGGGAAATTCTCGACGGCGTGCTGGTGATCGAGGAGCGCGAAAACATCGCCCCGGGCCTGAGCCAGGTGATCAACGCCAACCTGCAACCCGGCGACTACGCGATCACTTGCGGTCTGCTGAGCAACCCACGTGGCGTGCTGCACGTAACGCCGACCGCGGCTTCCGACGCTGCCGCCAAGGCCAAGCCGTCGATGGTCGCTTTCGTCGGGCCCTTGTCGGAGTTTCGCGTGTATCTGGCGACTCAGGGCAGCGCGCTGATCAAAGCCGTGACCGCGCTGAATCAGGCAATTTCCAGCGGCGACCTGGCCCAGGCGCAAGCGCTGTACCTGCCGGCGCGTGCCGCTTACCAGCGTCTGGCGCCTGCCGCGCAACGGCTGGGAGAACTGGACAACAGCATCAATGCCCGCGCCGATTACTTCGAAAAACGTGAGCAGGATCCAGCCTTCGTCGGTTTCCATCGCCTCGAATATGCGCTGTTCCAGCAACGCAGCCTCGACGGCTTGAACCCGGTCGCAGAGCACCTGCTGGCCGATGTCACCACGCTAAGACAACAACTGCTGGCCCAATCGCTGCCGCCGGAACAACTGGTGAGCATCGTGGTGCGCAACCTCAACACGCTGGCCGACGTGCGTGCCGCCAGCGGTGAAGAGGAACGCTACAGCCACGGCGACCTGAACGGCTTCGCCAGCAACCTGGAAACCGCACACAAAGTGGTCGAGCTGCTGCGGCCGATGCTGACCAGGTCGGCGCCGGATCTGCTGCCGAAAATCGACGCGGCGCTGAGCGATTTCGACACCGTACTGAATAGCTTCAAGGTCAAGGACGGCTACGCCACTTACGACACGGTCAGTGGCGCACAACGCAAACAGATCGCCGACAAGGCTCAGGCCCTGGCTGACGCTCTGGATGGCATCGATCCCGCCCTCGGCCTTTCCGGCCTGTAAGCAGAAGACGAATACCGATGAAAGAATTGCAAAACCTCGATCTGCAACGTCGCCGCCTCCTGATGGGCATGGGTGTCGCCGGTGTCGCCCTGGCCGGTTCGGCCCTGAGCTGCCCGGCCATGGCGGCGGCCCCGGCGCAAGTCACTGAAGCGCCGAGCAGCGACAAGACCGAAGACCGCCACGATTTCCACGGCGTGCACCAGACCGGCATTGTTACCCCGCGCCCGGCGTCCGGCATGTTCGTGTCGTTCGACGTGCTGGCCAGTGATCGCGAAGACCTCGAACGGCTGTTCCGTACCCTCAACGAGCGCATTGCGTTCCTGATGAAGGGCGGCCCGGTGGCGCAGATCGACCCGAAACTGCCGCCACCGGATTCCGGCATCCTCGGCCCCATTGTGACCCCGGACAACTTGACCATCACCGTCTCGGTAGGCGAATCGCTGTTCGACGAGCGCTTCGGTCTGGCCGCCGCCAAACCGAAGCGCCTGCAACGCATGGTCGGTTTCCCCAACGATGCGCTGGAGGCCGATTGCTGCCACGGCGACTTGAGCCTGCAGTTCTGCTCGAACACCGCCGACACCAACATTCACGCCCTGCGCGACATCGTCAAGAACCTGCCGGATCTGCTGCTGGTGCGCTGGAAACAGGAAGGCAGCGTGCCGCCGCAAGCCCCGGCGAAACCGGGTGTGCCGGCGCAATCGGCGCGCAACTTTCTCGGTTTCCGCGACGGCTCGGCCAACCCCGATTCCAACGACGCCAACGCCATGGACAAGATTGTCTGGGTGCAACCGGGCAGCGATGAGCCGGCCTGGGCGACCCACGGCAGCTATCAAGCGGTGCGGATCATCCGCAACTTCGTCGAGCGTTGGGACCGTACGCCGTTGCAGGAACAGGAAAGCATCATCGGTCGGGTCAAGACTACGGGCGCACCGATGGGCGCGCAGCATGAGACCGAGGTCCCGGATTACAGCAAGGATCCGGAAGGCAAACTGACCAAGCTCGACGCGCACATCCGTCTGGCCAACCCGCGCACCGCCGCGAGCCAGGCCAACCTGATCCTGCGCCGGCCGTTCAACTACTCCAACGGCGTCAACAAGAACGGCCAGCTCGACATGGGCCTGTTGTTCATCTGCTACCAGGCCGACCTGGAAAAAGGCTTCATCACCGTGCAGACCCGCCTCAACGGCGAACCACTTGAGGAATACCTCAAACCGGTCGGCGGCGGTTACTTCTTCACTCTTCCGGGTGTCATTGGCGACAAGGATTTCATCGGTCGTTCGCTGCTCAACGCCACCCAACCCAAAACAGCTGCCTAACCATAAAAACCTCGGAGCCGCTCCATGAAAAAGTCGCCACTCGCGTTACTGCTGACCCTCGGTTTGCTCAACACCCCGCTTTCGGCGTTCGCCGCGACGGCGCCGCTGGATCTGGTCGGCCCGGTGTCGGACTACAAGATCTACGTCACCGAGCAACTGGATGAACTGGGCAGCCACACCAGGCAATTCACCGATGCGGTGAAGAAGGGTGACCTGGCCACCGCGCAAAAGCTCTACGCACCGACCCGCGTCTACTACGAGTCGATCGAGCCGATTGCCGAGCTGTTCAGTGACCTCGATGCGTCCATCGACTCGCGCGTCGACGACCACGAAAAAGGCGTGAAGGCTGATGACTTCACCGGTTTCCATCGCCTCGAATATTCGCTGTTCTCGGAGAAGAGCACCGACGGCCTGACCGCCCTGGCGGACAAGCTGGACAGCGATGTGAAAGACCTGCAAACCCGCGTCGCCGGCCTGACCTTCCCACCGGAGAAAGTCGTCGGTGGTGCTGCTGCACTGCTGGAAGAAGTCGCCGCGACCAAGATCTCCGGTGAAGAAGATCGTTACAGCCACACCGACCTGTACGACTTCCAGGGCAATATCGACGGTGCGAAGAAAATCGTCGACCTGTTCCGTCCGCAGATCGAGAAGCAGGACAAGGCGTTCGTCGCCAAAGTCGACAAGAACTTCGCCAGCGTGGACAAGATCCTCGCCAAGTACAAGACCAAGGACGGTGGTTTCGAGACGTATGACAAAGTGAAGGATAACGACCGCAAGGCGCTGGTCGGGCCGGTGAATACCTTGGCGGAAGACCTGTCCACATTGCGTGGCAAGCTCGGTCTGAACTGAGGTTTTTGTAGCGCCTGACAAGGCCCTATCGCGAGCAGGCTCACTCCTACAGTTGGAATGCATTCCCCTGTAGGAGTGAGCCTGCTCGCGATAGAGGTTTTAAACGCCCTGAATAATCTGAAGGTTTACAAAATCCGGTAGAGCAATCGCTCGATCCGCACCCGACTGACCCGCTTGAGAAACTTCGCCACGCCCGCCGGGTACTCCGGCAATGTCTCCAGGTTCTGGAAACTGGCAATCCGCGTGGTGTTGCGGAAAATCTCTTGCTGCTCCTTCGCCCGTGGCTCAAGCCATTCGCCCTGCGGGTCATCGATCAGCAGCGCGTTTTCCAGGTCGAGGCGGAACGCCCGTGGATTGAGGTTGTTGCCGGTCAGCAGCGTATAGCGCTGGTCGACCCACATGCCCTTGAGGTGATAGCTGTTGTCGCCGTCACGCCACAGATGCAGGTTCAACTGGCCGCTGTCGATGTTGCGCTGATGCCGCTTGGCGAAACGCCGCAGACTGATTTCGTACAGATACGGCAACGCCGCAATCACCTTGAACGGCTCACTCGGCGGAATGTAGAAGTCGTTGGCCGTCTTGTCGCCAACCACGATGTCGATCTTCACCCCACGGGCCAGCGCGCGGTTGACCTCGCGGATGATCGGCAGCGGCAGATTGAAGTACGGGGTGCAAATCGTCAGCTGCTGTTGCGCGCTGGCGATCAGCTCGACAATCACCCGGTTCAACGGGTTGTTCTTGCCCACGCCGAGCAACGGACTCACCGACAGGCCGGTATGCGCCGTGCTGCCGGCACTGGTGTCGTACGCGGCATATTTGAGACGGCTGCGCAGGTCGCCAATGTCGTTGCGCAGGCTGCGGGTAGTCGGCAGGTTCGGCAGGTCGAGGCGATGCACAGCCTTGGATTCGATCAGACCGTGCTTGACCAGATGATGCATCGAGTCCGCCAGTTCGCGGCTGTGCAGCACGTGATACCGGTCGAACCGGTACTTGTCGAACTTGTGCAGGTAGACGTTGTTCAGGCTCGCACCGCTGTAAACCACGCAATCGTCGATCACGAAGCCTTTCAGATGCAGCACGCCAAACAGCTCACGGGTCTGCACCGGCACGCCGTAGACCGGCACTTCACTCTGATGGGTGCGGGTCATTTCCTGGTACCACGCCGAGTTGCCCGGCTGTTTGCCGGCACCGATCAGCCCGCGCTGGGCGCGCAGCCAGTCAACCACCACGACGATCTCCAGCTCCGGGCGCCTGAGCTTGGCGGCGTGCAAGGCATCGAGAATTTCCTGACCGGCCTCATCGTGCTGCAGATACAGCGCAACGATATAGATGCGCCGGGTCGCCTCGGCGATTTTCTCCAGCAGGCAACGACGGAACTCGGCGGCGCCGGGCAGAATGGTCACGGCCTCGGCAGTCAGCGGAAAGCTGCGCAGTTTGGGCAGCAAAGAGCGTTTGAAAAGCAACGGCATAGGGCTCGCAATGGGTCGAATCCGAAGAGCCCGAGAGCTTACACCATCAACCGGTGCGGGTCTTGTTACTGTCTGTAATGAGATCAAAAGATCGCAGCCTCCGGCAGCTCCTACAGCGATCAGTGTAGGAGCTGCCGGAGGCTGCGATCGTTTGATCTTAAAAACAGCTTGCGAAAGGAGAACGATCGTTCTACTGTTAGCCACATGAACGAAATCACTGACACCTCGACCCGCGACATCATTCTGGATGTCACCGAAAAGTTGATCTACAAAAGTGGCATCGCGGCCACCGGCATGGATCTTCTGGTGAAAACCGCCGGCGTCTCCAGAAAAAGCATCTACCGCTACTTCGCCAACAAGGAGGAGCTGACCGTCGCTGCCCTGCAACGCCGCGACGTGCGCTGGATGCACTGGTACCGCAGCGCCGTCGATCAGGCCGAAACCCCGGCCGACCGCCTGCTCAACCTGTTTACCGTGCTCAAGGGCTGGTTCGCCTCGGAAGGCTTCCGTGGCTGTGCCTTCATCAATACCAGTGGCGAGACCGGCGACCCTGAAGACCCGGTGCGCCAGGTCGCCAAAGACCACAAACAGAAGCTGCTCGACTACCTGTGCGAGCTGTGTACCGAACATGGCACCGAGGACCCGCAACGTCTGGCCAGACAATTGCTGATCCTGATTGACGGCGCCATTACCGTAGCGCTTGTGATGGGTGATCACAGTGCCGCTGATAATGCGCAATGCATGGCGCGTAAGTTATTGGACCTGTAACGCCTTAAATAAGCCTGAACCGTTGTTTAATCGTTTATTAGATCGGGAGACTGACAATGTCGACTGCTGCCCAAGTGCGTCCACCGCTACCGCCGTTCAACCGTGAATCGGCTATCGAAAAAGTACGTCTGGCCGAAGATGGCTGGAATTCCCGCGACCCCGAGAAGGTGTCGCTGGCCTATACCCTCGATACGAAATGGCGCAATCGCGCCGAGTTCGCCAACAACCGTGAAGAAGCCAAGGCCTTCCTGACCCGCAAATGGGCCAAGGAGCTCGACTACCGCTTGATCAAGGAACTCTGGGCTTATTCGGACACGCGCATTGCCGTGCGCTACGCCTACGAATGGCGCGACGATTCGGGCAACTGGTTTCGTTCCTACGGCAATGAAAACTGGGAGTTCGATGAGCACGGGCTGATGTTCCAGCGCTATGCCTGCATCAACGACATGCCGATCAAGGAAAGCGAGCGCAAGTTCCACTGGCCACTGGGGCGGCGTCCGGATGATCATCCGGGGCTGTCCGACCTCGGTCTGTAAGCTCACATAGTTCCAATTGTAGGAGTGAGCCTGCTCGCGATAGCGGTGTGTCAGTCAACCTGAATATTGAATGTTCATACGCAATCGCGAGCAGGCTCACTCCTACAGGAGATTTGTTGGTGTTCAGGCTACTGCGGCAGTCTTTTCAGCCTCGAGTTCCCGCACCAACGGCAGCACACGTTTGCCGAAATACTCCACCTCCTCCTGAAAGTGCAGAAAACCCGCCAACACCAGATCCACCCCCACCGCTTTCAGCGCCACAATTCGCTCGGCGATCTGCTGGGGCGTGCCGATCAGATTGGTCTTGAAGCCATCGTTGTATTGCACCAGATCCTCGAAGGTGGATTTCGCCCAATTGCCCTCACCTTCCGGCGACGCCCTGCCCGCCTGCTTCGCCGCATCGCCAAACGCGTTCACCGCTTCCGGATCGGCCTGGTCGATGATCTGTGCCAGCACGGCGCGCGCCTCTTCCTCGGTGTCGCGGGCGATGACGAAGGCGTTGACGCCGATCTTCACCGAATGATTGTTGGCCGCCGCTTTGGCGCGGATGTCATCGACCTGCGCCTTGATCCCCTCGACGCTGTTGCCATTGGTGAAATACCAGTCCGAGACCCGCGCCGCCATGTCCCGTGCCGCGCGGGAACTGCCGCCCTGGAATATTTCCGGGCGACCCAGCGGTTTCGGTTTGAGGGTGTAATTGTCGAAGCGGTAGAAGTCGCCGCGAAAGCTGAAGTTGTCCTGGCTCCAGATCCCGCGCAGTGAGCGGATGAATTCTTCGGAACGCCGGTAGCGCTCGTCGTGTTCCAGCCAATGCTCGCCGATGGCCTGGAATTCACCCTTGAACCAGCCGCTGACGATGTTCACCGCAATGCGGCCGTTGGTGAGTTGATCGATGGTCGCCAGTTGCTTGGCTGCCAGCGCCGGCTGCCATGGCCCCGGCAGAATCGCCGCGATCACCTTCAGCTTGGTGGTAGCCGCCAACAGCGCATGACTGAACGCCACCGACTCATGCTGGAACTCGGCGCCGTAACCGGCGGTAAAGCGGATCTGCGTCAGGGCATACTCGAATCCCGCCGCTTCGGCGAGTTGCGCCAGCTTGCGGTTGTAGTCGATGCCCCAGTCGGTGCGCTGCTCGATCTTGCTGACCACCAGGCCGCCACTGACGTTCGGCACCCAGTAGGCGAATTTCACGTTTTGCTTGCTCATTGGCGTGTCCTCGGGACATTGGGAAAGTCAGTGGGGACAGAGCAGCAAGCGTGCCAAGGTTCAAGTGCCCGGTTTTATTGGGTTTCATGGGTTTTTGACTGCACTGCTGGAGGGTGCTTTGTTGTGTGGGTGTTGGGTGGGCAACAGTTGGATTTTGAGTTGAAAGGGCTGCCCCCATCGCGAGCAGGCTCACTCCTGCAGGGAGAACGCATTTCAAATGTAGGAGTGAGCCTGCTCGCGATGGGGCTTTACGGGTCGCCGCAACACCTGGAAATGAGTAACATGTCAGCCCTTCCCCGCAGCCCTTCTGCGCCCTGCCGAATAAGCCGATTCCATGCCTTTCGAACTCAGCGTTGACCTCACCACCCTGGCCGTTCTGGCCCTTGTCGCTTTCATTGCCGGTTTCATCGACGCCATCGCCGGCGGCGGCGGTCTGTTGACCACCCCGGCGCTGCTCACTGCCGGCCTGCCACCGCATCTGGTGTTGGGCACCAACAAACTGAGTTCGACTTTCGGCTCGGCCACCGCCAGTTTCACCTTCTACCGACGCAAACTGTTCCACCCTCGACAGTGGATGCACGCGATCGTCGGCACCCTGGTCGGCGCGCTCACCGGTGCTGTCGTCGCGCACTACCTGCCGGCGGAATGGCTGAACAAGATGCTGCCAGTGATCGTCTTTGCCTGTGGCTTGTATCTGTTGTTCGGCGGCACGCCAAAAGCGCCGCTGGACAGCGACGCCCCGATCAAGAAGAAATGGCAATCGACCCAAGGTTTCAGCCTCGGCTTCTACGACGGCGTGGCCGGCCCCGGCACGGGTGCGTTCTGGACGGTCAGCAGCCTGCTGCTCTACCCGATCGACCTGGTCAAGGCCAGCGGTGTGGCGCGCAGCATGAACTTCGTCAGCAACATTGCGGCGCTGTCGGTGTTCGTGTTTTCCGGGCAAGTGGACTGGATCATCGGCCTGAGCATGGGCCTGTCGGTGATGGTCGGCGCCTTCTTCGGGGCGCGCACCGCGATCAGCGGCGGCGCCAAGTTCATTCGTCCGGTGTTCATCACCGTGGTGCTGGGGCTAACCGTGCGGCTAGCCTGGCAACATTGGTTCAGCGTGGCCTGAACGGCGCGCCACATAGACGTCGATCAGGTAACGGGCAATCGATTTTGACGCCGGCAACGGCGGCAGATCGTGCACGTTGAACCACTGGGCATCTTCGATCTCGTCTTCCTGACAGATGATCTCCCCTCCGGCATATTCGGCATGGAAACCGAGCATCATCGAATGCGGGAACGGCCAGCACTGGCTGCCCATGTACTGGATGTTCTTCACTTCGAGGCTGACTTCCTCGCGCACCTCGCGAATCAGGCAGTCCTCCGCCGACTCGCCCGGCTCGGCGAACCCGGCCAGCGTGCTGTAGACCCCGGTGACGAAGCGCGGTGAGCGCGCCAGCAGGATCTCGTCGCCACGGGTCACCAGCACGATCATGCTCGGCGAAATCCGCGGGTAACTGCGCAGGTCGCACGGCTGGCAATACATCGCTCGCTCACGCGGCACCTGCGTCATCGCCTGCCCACAGTTGCCGCAGAAGCGATGTTCGCGCGCCCAGGTGCCGATCTGCGCGGCATAGCCCAGCACTTTGTAGACGGTGTGATCGCCATCGAGCATGAACGCCCGCAGGCCTTTCCAGTTGCAGCCCGGCACGTCGCTGGAACGGTGCAATTCCAGCAGGTACACCGGCTCGCCATCGAGATGACCGATGCCGTGTTCGGCGAGGATCGACAAATCCTGACGCTTGAGCCATTCCCGCGGGAACAGCACGCCGTTGTCATCGAACAGAAAGCCCTCGGGGCTGCGCGCCACGGCCCAGCCGCCGGGTTGATCGGTGTCCAGTACTGCAGTGGTCCAGCGAGCTGTCATGGTTTCTCAATCCAGAAATTCGGGTTTCTGTTTACTCATATGGGCGGCCATGGCCACGCGCAAGTCGGTGGATTGCAGCATGGCGGCGTTCCAGGTGGCAACGTATTCGAGGCCATCGTCGATGCGATGGTCGCGCATGTAGCTGATCATTTCCTTGGTGCCGGTGACCGCAATTGGCGATTTGCTGGCGATGTCGCGAGCAATGTCCATCACGCCTTCGAGCAGCAGATCCTTGTCGGCGTAAACGCGATTGACCAGACCGATGCTGCGCGCTTCTTCTGCGCCGAAAGTGCGACCGGTGTAAGCCAGTTCACGCAGCATGCCGTCACCGATGATCCGTGGCAACCGTTGCAAAGTGCCAACATCGGCGGCCATGCCGATATCGATTTCCTTGATCGAGAATTGCGCGTCTTCGGCAGCGTAGCGCATGTCGCAGGCGGCGATCAGGTCGATGGCGCCACCGAGGCAATAGCCTTGAATCGCCGCCAGTACCGGTTTGCGGCAGTTGTCGACCGCATTGAACGAGGCTTGCAGGGTGAGAATCTTGCGCCGCAGCAGGCGCGCGTTACGGCCGACATCCTTGCCCAGTTCGTTGGCGACGCCAGCGAGCATCATCAGGTCAATGCCGGAGGAAAAGTGTTTGCCGTTGCCGCTAAGCACCACTACCCGCACTTCGTCGGTGTCATCGATCCACTGGAAAATCTCGACGATCTCACTCCAGAACGCGGCGTTCATCGAGTTGATCTTTTCCGGGCGATTGATCTGCACATGAGCGATGTTGTCGGCCAGTTCGACGCTGAAGGCGGTGTATTGAGTCATGGCAGTGATCCTTTACCGGGCAGAAAATGAGGCCCGAACTATAACAAGGCATCACGATGGCGGTTCGGCCAAATGCGGGACTGACTGCCAAAAGGTCAGGTAGGTGCCATCAATCCGTGTAGGAGCTGCCGAAGGCTGCGATCTTTTGATTTTCAAAGTCAAAAGATCGCAGCCTTCGGCAGCTCCTACAGGGTTTTGTATGCGCAGCAAAAAATTCTAACCGCCCTTCACCGCCACATACGCCGCCGTCTCATAAGGCACCGTCAGCACATGCCGCCCACGCAACGCCGGCTCCGAGGCAATCAGCGCGCGGATCTGCTCATCAACCTTGTCCCGTTGCGCCTGCGGTAATGCCGCAATGAAACTGGTGGAGCGCACACGATTGAAAATCACGTCCTCGGGTGAGCCGGTGTGCCCGTGATGAAACTGCTGCAATTGCAACGCCCCGAACGCCGGATGCGGAAACGCCTGGCGCCATTGGCCGGTGTAGTAACGCGGCGTGTCCCCCTCCAGCGCGTTGACGATAGCGTCGAGTTTCGGCACCCAACCGACCTGCGTATCGCGCAGGTTCCAGATCAGGCCAAGCTTGCCGCCGGGCTTGAGCACGCGGGCGATTTCGCTCAAGGCTTCTGTGGTGGCGAACCAGTGAAATGCCTGCGCGCAGACCACTGCATCCACCGACGCGTCGGGCAACGGCAGATCAGTCGCAGTGCCGCTCACCGCCAGCACCTGCGGCCAGGCAGCGGAAAGTTTTTCCAGCATCTGCGCGACCGGTTCCACCGCGATCACCTGCGCGTCGGTCGCCACCAGCCGTCCGGTGAACTTGCCGGTGCCGGCGCCCAGATCGATGACGGTCTTGTGACTGTCCAGACCCAGCGTCTGCGTCAGCCACTGACTGACCTGCGGCGGGTAGTCCGGGCGGCCCTTGATGTAGGTGTCAGCGGCAGTCTTGTAGCCGGCAGCAGCGGAGTGATGGACCTGATCTTTCATGGCAGTTCCTCGTGTGTCAGCGCCGGGTCATGACAAGGCGCTGGATGGACGGCAGGCGTTCTCGAGCATAACGCCGCGATTTGCGCGTACCTTGAACAGAGCCTGACAAAGCAATGAATAAAATGCCGTGCTGTGGTGTTCAAAGTGAAACATAACCCTCTGTGGAGCCTTGCCCATGACAATCCGTTCCGTTATGTTCGCCGCCCCGTTACTGCTGGTGACCGCACTGTCCGTATCAATGGCGTTTGCCAACGGTGACGAGAGTGAACCCGTGCAGAAGCCCGACTGCCCCAAAGGCCAGGTCTGGGACAGCAAATCGCAGAAGTGCGTGCTGCAGACCAGCAGCGCCGTGCCGGATGCCGATCGTACCGATTACGCCTACCGATTGGCCAAGGGCGGTCGCTACGAAGAAGCCCTGGCCCTGCTCGACACTCTGCAACAACCAAACACCGCCAAGGCCCTCAACTATCGCGGTTACGCCACGCGAAAACTGGGGCGCACCGATGAAGGCATCGGCTATTACCTGCAATCGGTGAAACTCGATCCGCAGTACGCACAAGTGCGTGAATACCTCGGTGAGGCCTACGTGATCAAAGGCCGCATCGACCTGGCGCAGGAACAGTTGCAGCAGATCAAATCGATTTGCGGCACCGCCTGCGAGGAATACCAGGACCTGGCTGAAGCCATCAACGATTCATCGAAAACCTGACATAGATAAAGGAACGCCATCATCGTCAGCGATCAGGCATTCAGAGCGGAACTCGGACAGCATCTGGCGCGGCTGTGGCGCTACGGCCTGCTGCTGTCGCGCAATCGGCACGTGGCCGAGGATCTGGTGCAGGCCACGTGTGTGCGGGCGCTGGAACGTGCCGGCCAATATGTGGCCGGCACGCGCATGGATCGCTGGCTGCTGAGCATCCTGCATTCGATCTGGCTCAACGAAGTGCGCGCCCGCCGGGTGCGTCAGGGTGCGGGACACGTCGATGCCGACGGGCAGCTGGCCTTCGACGGCGAATATGCTGCGCAGACTCATGTGATGGCGGCGCAGGTGATTCGCCGGGTCGATGCTTTGCCGGAAACCCAGCGCGAAACCGTGTACCTGGCGTATGTCGAAGGCCTGTCCTACCGCGAAGTCGCCGAGATCCTGCAAGTGCCGATCGGGACGGTGATGAGCCGTCTGGCCACCGCGCGCCTGAAACTGGCCGAGTACCCGCCCCTGCAAGCCGTGCCGAAAACTACCGGAGGTGATCGACCATGAACAAGCCCTCCGACGAACAACTGGTGGCCTACCTCGATGACGAGCTGGACCCTGCGTATCGCAGCCAGCTCGACAGTGCGATTGCCGACGACCCGTTGCTCAGCCTGCGCGTGCAATGGTTCGAACGCAGCAGTCTGCCGTACAAGGATGCCTATGACGAACTGGCGCAACAGGCGCCGCTGGAGCGTTTGCAGGCGCGCCTCGATGCCATCCCTGCCCCCCAGCGGCCAGGCCTGAGCCGACGCTGGTTCATCGGTGCGGCCGCCGCGAGTCTGCTGGCTGGCGGCGTATTGGCTGATCGTCTGTTTATCGCCTGGCGGTCACAGCAAGCGCATGACTGGCGCGCCTTGGTGGGCGACTATATGGCGCTGTATGTGCCGCAAACTCTCGATCATCTGCCGAGCGACGAAGCCAGCCAACGCGTGCAATTGCGTACGGTGGACGCGCGGCTCGGTCTGAACCTGTCACCGGCGCAACTGAAGTTGCCGGGCGCCGAACTCAAACGCGCACAAATGCTCGAGTACGACGGTGTACCGATTGCGCAACTGACCTATCTGGACGCCAGGCATGGGCCGCTGGCCTTGTGCGTGACCCGCTCCAACAGCGGCAGCCGGCCTTTGGCGCACGAACGGCGCCACGACATGAACGTGGTGTACTGGACCGAAGGTGAGCATGCGTGGATGTTGATCGGGCACAACCCGGCGTTGGAACTGGAAGATCTGGCCAAGCGATTGATCGGACGGTTGAGCACATGAGTGCCGCTGCCATTATGCTGAGCGAGTGATTATCCAAGGAGGAAGCCTCAATGCAGATTTCACCCCGCACCGCCCTGCTGGTCATCGACGTGCAGAATGACTTCACCCCGGGCGGCCAACTGGCCGTCCCCGAAGGCGATCTGATTGTCCCGCTGATCAATCGCCTCAGCGGCCTGTTCAAACAGGTGATCATTGCCCAGGATTGGCACCCGAGCGGCCACGCGTCGTTTGCCTCAAGTCATCCCGGGCGCAAACCGTACGAGGTCATTCAGTTGCCCTACGGCGAGCAGACGCTCTGGCCGGATCACTGCGTGCAAGGCACCGCCGGTGCCGAGTTCCACCCCGAATTGAACCTGCCTCACGCGCAACTGATCATCCGCAAGGGCTGCAACCCGGACATCGACAGCTATTCGGCGTTTCTCGAAGCGGACCGGCGCACCACCACCGGACTGGCCGGTTATCTGAAAGAACGCGGTATCGACACGGTGTACATGGTCGGGCTGGCGCTGGATTTCTGTGTGATGTTTTCGGCGCTGGATGCGCGGGCGGCGGGGTTCAATGCGTTTGTGGTGCTGGATGCCTGTCGCGCCATTGATATGGATGGCTCACTGGCGGCGGCGATGGAACGGATGCAGTCGGCCGGGGTTGGCTTGATTCAGTCGAACCAACTCCTCTGACCAACACGCCACTCCCTGTAGGAGCTGAGGCAAGCTGCGATCTTTTGATTCTGATTTCAAGAACAAGATCAAAAGATCGCAGCCTCGTTTCACTCGACAGCTCCTACAGGGGTTTGATGCTCAGCTGGTAGTCGGCAACCACAACCTGAACCGCGCCCCACCCAGCGGCGAGCTTTCCACCGTCAGCGTCCCGCCCTGCGCTTCCAGCGCCCGACGGCTGATCGCTAGGCCAAGGCCAAAGCCACCGGTGGCGCGGTCGCGGCTGCGATCGAGGCGATAGAACGGCTCGAAAATCCGCTCACGCTCGTCATCCGGGATGCCAATCCCATCGTCGTCGACCCAGATCCCGCAGCCATCGGCGCTGACCTGCACGCCAATCTGAATACGTTTCTCGCAATAGCGCATGGCATTGCGCAGCAGGTTCTGGATCGCCCGGGCCGTCAGGCGCGGATCCAGCGTGAAACGTTCGAGCTGACCGTGCAGCAGCACATCGATGACGATGTCCGGTGACTCCAACTCTTCATCGACGCTGCCCAGAATGCTGTCGATGAACTCATCCAGCGAAACCTCAACCTGTTCCGGTAATTGCGCCGGATTCTGCAGGCGGCTGTAAGACAGCAATTCCAGTACCAGCTCATCCAGTTCACGAATGTGCGCGACCAGCCCTTGCAGGCGCTCGCGACTGGTTGCCGGCAAATCATCGGAGAGCGCCAGGGCCAGGCCGAAGTCGAGCCGGGTCAGCGGTGTGCGCAATTCGTGGGAGACCGCATTGAGCAGGTCGCGCTGCTGGTTGAGCAGATCCTCGATGTCGCCGGCCATGGTGTCGAACACGTGGGCCAGGCTGCCGATGTTGGAACGGGCGGGGATTAGCGTGCGCTCGTTCAGGTGGCCCTTGCCGAAGCGTTCGGCGGCGCCCTTGAGGCGTTCCAGATCACGCCAGTGCGGGCGAATCCATAGCAGCAGGCAGGCGAGCATGCTCGCACCGATCAGCACGTTGATGCTCCAGTACAAAAGATTGACGTCGAGCGGATCCGGCGGCACCACCATTTGCACGGCGACGTCATCGTTCAGCGGTGTGACCGCCAAGGTGCGCCATCCCCAATCGCCGATACGCACCACGTTTTCCCCGCTACGCAGACGCGCCTGCTCGGGGGCGGTGAACGCGGCGTCGTCGATGCGCGCCAGAACGATGTGCAGCGGCTGGAAGTCCTTGTCCATCGACTGCGCCAGCGCTGGCCACTGCTCCTGCGGCACCGCGTGAAACTGTCGGGTGATCAGCGATTGCAGGCCGCGCGAGTAGTCGAGGTTGTAGGTAATGAAGCGCTCACGGAACACCATGATCACCAGATCCGGCACCAGATAGATTGCCGCGCTGTAGGAGACGATCGTCACCAGATACAGGCGAAACAGGATTCTGAACATCAGCTCAGCATTCCCATTCGGAACGGCTGAACAGGTAACCCTTGCCCCACACGGTCTTGATCTTGCGCGCCTCGCCGGCGTGATCGTCGAACTTGCGCCGCAACTTGGAGATCGCCACATCCACCGAGCGGTCGGTGCCGTTGAACTCGATGCCGCGCAGACGTTGCAGGATCTGATCACGGCTCAGCACTTCCCCGGCATGCCGGGCCAGCACCACCAGCAAATTGTATTCGCCACTGGACAGCTCGACCGGTTGCTCGCGCCAGGTCACGGTGCGCTCGGACAGGTCGATGCACAGATTGCCCATCACAATCCGGTCATTGACCGTCATCGGTTCACCGAGGCTGCTGCGCCGTAGCAAGGTCCGCACCCGGGCCAGCAAAACCCGTGGCTCGCAGGGTTTGGTCACGTAATCGTCGGCGCCCATTTCCAGGCCAAGTACCTGATCGTGACTGTCGTCGCGGGCGGTCAGCATCAGGATCGGCAGTGTTGCCGAATCCGCCCGCAGCAAACGGCAGACCTGCAAGCCGTCGAGACCGGGCAGCATCAGGTCGAGAATCACCAGGTCCGGCGGATTGATCCGCGCCCGTTCACGCACATGGTCGCCACGGCCGATCACACAGACGGAATAACCGTTGCGCTCCAGGTAGCTGGAAATCAGTTCGGCGAGGGCGGTGTCGTCTTCGACCAGGAGGATGTTGGGCATGGGGTGATCCAGGAAAGTACTGTGGCGACTGTTCGGGCCTCATCGCGAGCAGGCTCACTCCTACATGACAACTCCGCCAGACACAAAATCTGTGACCAACACCAGCCTTGTAGGAGTGAGCCTGCTCGCGATAGCGGATTATCTGTCGCAATAATTTTCAAGGCGTAAAGGATATACGCCCTCACCCTTCCCTGAGTAAAACCCTTACACAATTTCACACAGCGCCTACAAAGCTTAACCGCTACCCTCCGCGTCTGGCCTTAGCATGCGGGCTTCAATATTGGGGGTGGTACATGTCAAAAAATCTTCTGGCCGGGCTCGGTCTGATCGCCGCTGCGCTGTTGCTGAGCGCCTGTGACTCGTCCTCGAAGGCCGAAGAAGAAGCGCCGCCGGCCACCGTACGCATCGAGACTATCGAGGCCCGCCCCCTATCGATCAGCAGCGAACTGAGCGGGCGTATCGCCGCGCCACGCATCGCCGAAGTGCGCGCCCGGGTGGCCGGCGTGGTGCTGCAACGGACCTTCCGTGAAGGCAGCGACGTGAAAAAGGGCGACGTGCTGTTTCGCATCGACCCGGCACCGTTCAAGGCTGACCTGGACAGCGCCGAAGCCGCGCTGCGCAAGGCCGAGGCCAATGCCTTCCAGGCCAGGCTACAGGAGCAGCGTTACGCGCAGTTGATCGACGACAAGGCCATCAGTGCCCAGGATTACGACAATGCCCGCGCCAGTACCCGGCAGACCGCCGCCGACGTGGCGGCCAATAAAGCCGCCGTGGAACGGGCGAAATTGAATCTCGGCTACGCCACCGTCACCGCCCCGATCTCCGGACGTGTCGGCCGCGCGCTGGTCACCGAAGGTGCGCTGGTCGGGCAGAACGAAACCACGCCGCTGGCGCTGATTCAGCAGCTCAATCCGATCTACGCCGACCTCACCCAGTCAACCCGTGAGCTCAATGAGCTGCGTCGCGCGTTCCGTTCCGGGCAGTTGCAGGAAGTCGGTCAGGATCAGGTCAAGGCCACGCTGATTCAGGATGACGGCAGCCTCTATCCGTTACCGGGCAAGTTGCTGTTCAGTGACATCAGCGTCGATCCGGGCACCGGCCAGATCATTCTGCGCAGCGAGTTCCCCAATCCCGATCTCGATCTGCTGCCGGGCAGTTTCATCCGCGTACGCCTGCAACAAGCCACCGTACAGAACGGCATCACCGTACCGCAACGGGCGGTGCAGCGTGACAGCGCAGGTATCGCTCAGGTGCTGACCGTCGACCAGCAGATGCGCGTGGCCCAGCAGCCGGTACAACTGGGCGCGGTGCAGAACGACCGCTGGATCGTCAGCGGCGGCCTCAAACCCGGCGACCGCATTGTCATCGAAGGCCTGCAGCACGCCCGTCCCGGCGAAAAAGTGCAGATCGACGACACCCCTCTTCCACTTGCCCAGACCTCTGGTCAGTAAGCAGGACGCTTTCATATGCCGCAGTTTTTTATCGATCGCCCGGTGTTCGCCTGGGTTGTCGCCCTGTTCATCCTGTTGGCCGGTGCGCTGGCCATTCCGCAATTGCCGGTGGCACAGTACCCCGACGTCGCGCCGCCTCAGATCGAAATCTACGCGGTGTACCCCGGTGCCTCGGCGCAGACCGTCGATGAAAGCGTGGTCAGCCTGATCGAGGAGGAGCTCAACGGCGCCGATCACCTGCTGTACTTCGAATCGCAGAGCAGCCTCGGCAGTGCGACGATCAAAGCCACCTTCCAGCCGGGCACCAACCCGGAGCTGGCCCAGGTCGATGTGCAGAACCGCCTCAAAGTGGTCGAGTCGCGCCTGCCGCAAGCGGTGAACCAGCAAGGTTTGCAGGTGGAGAAAGTCTCTGCCGGCTTCCTGCTGCTGATCACCCTGACTTCCAGCGACGGCAAGCTCGATGACGTGGCGCTCAGTGACTATCTGGCGCGCAACGTGATGAACGAGGTCAAACGCATCGACGGCGTCGGCAAAGCGCAGTTGTATGGCGCCGAACGCGCGATGCGGATCTGGATCGATCCGCAGAAGCTGATTGGTTTCAACCTGACCCCGGCCGACGTCAATGCGGCTATCGTCGCGCAGAACGCGCAGGTATCGGCGGGCAGCATTGGCGATTTGCCCAACCCATCCTCGCAGGAAATCACCGCAACCATTCTGGTCAAGGGGCAGTTGTCGACCCCGGAAGAATTCGCCGACATCGTGCTCAAGGCCAATCCCGACGGCTCCACCGTGCGCATCGGTGATGTGGCGCGTGTCGAGATCGGCAGTCAGGAATACCAGTTCGGCACGCGCCTCAACGGCAAGCCGTCCACCGCCGTCGGCGTGCAGTTGGCGCCGGGGGCCAATGCTCTGGCAACCGCCACATTGATTCGGGCGAAGATGGATGAGCTGTCGCGCTACTTCCCGGCCGGCGTCGAATACAAGATTCCCTATGACACTTCGCCGTTCGTGAAGGTCTCGATCACCAAAGTGGTGTACACCTTGGGCGAGGCGATGTTGCTGGTGTTCGCGGTGATGTTCCTGTTCCTGCAGAACATCCGCTACACGCTGATCCCGACGCTGGTGGTGCCGGTGGCCCTGATGGGCACGTTCGCCACTATGCTCGCGCTGGGTTTCTCGATCAACGTGCTGACCATGTTCGGCATGGTGCTGGCCATCGGCATTCTGGTGGACGACGCCATCGTCGTGGTGGAGAACGTCGAGCGGATCATGGCTACCGAAGGCCTGTCGCCGAAAGAGGCGACGCGCAAGGCGATGAAGCAGATCACCGGCGCGATCATCGGCATCACTCTGGTGCTGGTGGCCGTGTTCATTCCGATGGCATTCATGCAGGGTTCTGTGGGGGTGATTTACCGGCAGTTCTCGCTGTCGATGGCGACCTCGATCCTGTTCTCGGCGTTCCTCGCCCTGACTCTGACGCCTGCACTGTGCGCAACGCTGCTCAAGCCGATTGCCAAGGGCGAGCATCATGAGAAGAGCGGATTCTTCGGCTGGTTCAACCGCCGCTTCGAGCAATTGACCGATCGCTACCAAGGTTGGGTCGGCTACGCCCTGAAGCGCAGCGGGCGTTATCTGCTGATCTACGGCGTGCTGCTGATCGGTATGGGGTTGTGCTTTGCGCGCCTGCCCTCCTCGTTCCTGCCGGTTGAGGATCAGGGGTACACCATCACTGACATTCAACTGCCACCCGGGGCGACCAAGAACCGCACGGTGCAGGTCGCCGAGCAACTTGAAGCGCATAACGCTGGAGAGCCCGGTATCAGTGACAGTGTGGTGATTCTCGGCTTCAGCTTTTCTGGTAGCGGGCAGAACGCGGCGCTGGCCTTTTCCACGTTGAAGGATTGGTCGCAGCGCAGCAGCGATGACGCGGCAAGCTCGATTGCCGACCGCGCCAACATCGCCCTGAGCCAGATCAAGGACGCCATGGCGTTCTCGGTACTGCCACCGCCCGTAGATGGCCTCGGCACGTCGAGCGGCTTCGAATTCCGTCTGCAGGATCGCGGCGGTCTCGGTCACGCGACATTGATGCAGGCACGCACCGAATTGCTCGCCGCCGCAGAGAAAAGTCCGGTGCTGATGAATGTGCGCGAAAGCGCGCTGGCCGAAGCGCCGCAGGTGCAACTGGAAGTGGACCGCAAGCAGGCCAACGCGCTGGGCGTGTCGTTCGCCGACATCGGCAACGTGTTGTCCACCGCCGTGGGTTCCTCCTACATCAACGACTTCCCCAATCAGGGGCGCATGCAGCGGGTGGTGGTACAGGCCGAAGGCGATCAGCGCAGTCAGGTTGATGACCTGCTGAAAATGCACGTGCGCAATAACGCCGGGCACATGGTGCCGCTGTCGGCGTTCGTTCAGGCGAAATGGACCCAGGGTCCGGCGCAACTGACCCGCTACAACGGTTACCCGGCGATTGCGATTTCCGGCGAACCCTCGCCCGGGCACAGCACCGGCGAGGCCATGGCAGAGATTGAACGGCTGGTCGCTCAGGGGCCGAAAGGTCTGGGTCAGGAATGGACCGGGCTGTCATTGCAGGAACGTTTGTCCGGCAGTCAGGCGCCGATCCTGCTCGGTCTGTCGCTGCTGATCGTGTTCCTGTGTCTGGCGGCGCTGTACGAGAGCTGGTCGATTCCGACCTCGGTGCTGCTGGTGGTACCGCTGGGCGTGCTCGGCGCGGTGCTGGCCGTGACCTTGCGCGAGATGCCCAACGATGTGTTCTTCAAGGTCGGCCTGATCACGATCATTGGTCTGTCAGCGAAAAACGCGATCCTGATCATCGAATTCGCCAAGAGCCTGTATGACGAAGGCCACGATCTGATCGATGCCACGTTGCAGGCAGCGCGCCTGCGTCTACGCCCGATCGTCATGACTTCGCTGGCGTTCATCCTTGGCGTGGTGCCGCTGGCCATCGCAACGGGTGCCAGCTCGGCGAGCCAGCAAGCCATTGGCACCGGGGTGATCGGCGGGATGATCACGGCAACGCTGGCGGTGATCTTTGTACCGTTGTTTTTTGTGGTGGTCATGAAGCTCGTGCAACGCTTCACCACACCTCGCTGATCCCTGTGGGAGCGGGCTTGCCCGCTCCCACAATGTCATTCGAACAATCAACGCAGAGTTCAGATCCCCCCTCTCGCCTTTCCCGCTGAAAGGCAACACCTGTCAACTCTGACAGTTATGCAGAATTTCCCGATGCCCTACCCTGAAACGCCACTGATTGATCAGTGGACCAACCTGGCTTCAGGGCCAAGGACAGCAATCATGAACGATAAAACCAACGAGCAGCATATGAGTGCAGTTATTCAAGGCACCCATCCGCATACATTCGAAGCGAACAGTGACTGGGCAATTGACAAGGTCGAAAATCAGTTCTGGATCACCGCCGTTCACGACGAAAACAAGGACGAGCAGGAGCGGCAGAAGGGCAAACCATGGCATTTCATAACGCTGAGGGTTCCCGGCACGCTATCGAATGACGGCACGGAGGACATCCTGGAAATCGGCGGGAATACCGAGGCCATTTACGCGCGCTTCTCCGACTCGGGTGGTCCTGTTCACCCGGCGCGTTCCGGCGAGATCAAAATTCGCTACGACTGGAAAACCGCTCGTATGTACGGCGAGTACCGCTTCAAAATTGGCGGCTTTGGAGAGGAGCTGGATATCATCGACGGCCGTTTTGATCTGACCGGCATTACTGATTCGGTACAAAACAATCAATCCGAAGCGACGGGCACCTTCACCGCCAATGGCGGAATTGGCGACTTCAAAGCCGATAAGTTTCGCATCACGAAACATCAGCCGTCGCCGATTATCCCGTCCTATCTTGAAGTGAGAGCCGAGCAGAGTTCCGGTAGTCAGGTTCGCTACACCATTTTCATCATGGGCGACTTGAAAGCCGGGGAGTTTGATCTGTCGAAGAAAGATGAGGTGTACATCGTTCACAACTCGTCCACAGGTGAGCTTCACATCACAACGTCCGGAAAGCTGATTTTTACCGCCGCCCCCACTGAGCGCCTGATCACCGGCACGTTTGATGCGCAGTTCAGCGATAGCTTCGGAAATGAGGTAGACGCAAACGGTAAGTTCAACATCGAGGCCTGACAGTTGCCGCTCCGTGGGAGCGGCCCGCTCCCACACTGTCATTCGGACAGCCACTCAGTGGTGCCATTGTTCGTTGTGGTGGTGATGAGGCGCTCCGAAACGCCAGCTTCTACAAAAGCACGGTAGCGTGCGCTAAGGTGCAGAGATCGATCATTACAGTGAGTCCTCATGCGCTTTCTCGCCCGCACCCACCCTCGCCTGTCCGCCGCCGCTCTGGTGGGCCTTGCCACCGGCCTGCTGGTCCCGGCCGACTCCATCGTCAGCAAAATCCTCATCGGTTGGAATGCCGGTGTCTGGATCTACCTGATCCTGATGTTCTGGCTGACCATTCGGGCGAAGGCGCCGGACGTCAAACGCATCGCCGTCGTCGAAGACGAAAACGCCGGGCTGGTGCTGTTCGTTGTGTGCATCGCAGCCCTGGCCAGCCTGGCCGCCATCACCCTTGAGCTGGCCGGCGCCAAAGACCTGGATAATCATCGCAAACTTCTGCATTACGCGTTTACCGCCCTCACCGTGGTAGGTTCGTGGCTGGTGATCGGGGTGATTTTCAGCGTGCATTACGCCCGGCTGTTTTACACCTGGGACGGCAAGGATCCGGCGTTGCGCTTTGCCGAAGGTCTGACCACACCCAACTACTGGGACTTCCTGTACTTCTCGTTCACCATCGGCGTCGCGGTACAGACCGCTGATGTGGGCGTCGCTACCCGCGATATTCGCAAGATCGTACTGGCTCAGTCATTGATCGGGTTTGTGTTCAACACAGCGATCCTCGGTTTTTCGATCAATATTGCCGCGGGGCTGTTCGGTTGAGCTTGTTGGCCCAGGAAGCGCCCTGAGTTCAATGTGAAACCGCCGCTTGGAAATGCCCTTTGTAAACTGTCAACTCTGACAGTTTACAGTCCCCTGAAAGCAGGCTCTTATAGCCTATCCAGGATTAGGGCCATGCATGGCCTTTGGATACCTTACTCAAAGTAACGGAGACCAGGCCCATGAATGCTGTGATCAAACGAACCAGTTTCGCCGCAGGTAACTATGTGAGCGCCGAAGCGTTTGCCAATGCCCAACTGGAAGTCAACCCATTTAATGCCAACGCCAGACTGATCGACAAGGTAAAAACAGGGCGAAACAAACTTGACGCAATGTGTATCACCGCCATTCAGCGTAGTGATAAGAACACTCGTGTATCCAACACAACTACTCGCGAACTTACCTTTGTACTTCCTGCGGATCTGGCCGTGGGCAAGTACGAGGTGAAAAGTCGCGACGATGTGGCTTTCAGCTTTAAAAACAGTGACGGGAAAATTTATGAAGGCGTCTCGGGAGAGATCGAGATCGAGCCAGCGAGCGATGAAAACGTCAAAGGCCGTTTCAATATCAATATTGATATGCCTGACAATGAAGAAAATATTTTTATTCTCAAAGGCAAATTCCAGGTATTGAAAGCCGGCTAGCCTGTAACACAAAAAAAGGAAGCGTAGGCTTCCTTTTTTATGCTCGAGACTTTCAGATCAAAATTTGTAATGCGCCCCCATATTGAGACCAAAGTCCTTGGTGACGTTATCACCTTTACTGGTATCCACCTCGGCATGTAACTGCCAGCGGTCATTCAGCGTCCAGGCCACCCCGGTCCCGACTTCGAAACGCGTGCCTGACAAGTCATTGTTGAACTTGTTGTCATTGACCCGTACTTCATTGTTTTTCGCAAATTCCTGGACCACGGCAGCGCGGATATGCGGTTGCAGAACGCTGCCATTAGCCAGCGTCATGCCACGTCCCAGCGTCACACCCGCCTTGCCCAGCAGCGAGCGAGTAGTATCGGCGTCAGCGTTCAGGCCGTTGTCCAGGCTGAAATTCTTGCCTTGCACCGACGCCGCCTGCCACTGGGTAAAGGGCGCCACGTAATAACCGCCTGCAAGATCGATATGTTTACCAAACTCCACCGATGCGCTGGCCCCGAAATTGTTGAAGCTGCCGTCGGTACGTGAGCCATCACTCATCGAAACCTTGGCTTCATTGCGAAAATGGTTGAGTTTGGCAACGGTATCCAGGTAGTAGCCACTCTCTCCAAGCCAGGTACCGTAAACCCCGAACGAAGTGCTGCCGATTTCCCCCGAACTGCCGCGGCTCAAATCAAGATCAGACTTGCTGTAACCAATGAAGGTACCCAGCAATACACGTTCACCGGCAATCTGCACCGGGGTGTCAAACCCCATTGCCAGGCCATACTGGCTCTGACTGTAGCCATCACCATAGGCGTTGGTGCTGATGCTGAAGCGATTGCCATATGATCGTATCCACCCGCCAGTTGGCGAACTGTTCGCACGCAATTCACCCATGCGGTTGGTCAGAGAGGCCATTTCACCGTAGATAACGGTCGGCGCCGTACCAAATATCGCCATGACCGAGCGGGTCGGCGTACTCACCACTTCCTTGTCCGGGCGCAGGTACCAGTCCTCACCTTCCTTGACCAGCCGATAGGTAAAAGCCCCTGCGTCGACAAACCCTGTGGGTAATCCGAATTGAGCGATACCACCGACCGTCTGTACCACTTTGATCTGCGCATCGCTGACCGGATCCGTACCGCTACTGGTGACCAGCAACTGATGATTCCCGACAGCATTGCCGGTGAGGTTCAGTAGACCGGTGTTACCCGTGCCGAAGTCTGTGTCGATCCCAAAAGTACCGTTTCCACCGAGATTGGAGACATTGAGCTGATAACCGCCGAGCTGGACCCTCCCGCCATTTTGTAGATCCAGATTGCTCACCGACTGGCTGCCCGTCATTTGCCAGAGCGCCTGATTATTGATGGAGAAGTTGTTCACATTACTGACCTGGCCCACCAGGGTAGCTGCATTATCAAGTGTCACCGTAGACAAACTCTCGGGCGCGGCGTTGATATTGCCCTTCATCAAACTCTGGTTATTCAGCGAAACAGTGGCGACGCTCTCAAGATTGCCGGTGAGCGAAGAAGCATTGTCGATCGACACCCGCGAAGCCCCCAGAACATCACCGTTCATGTGCGCCTGATTGTTCAGGGTCGCGGTGGTAACACCCTGCAAATCACCGGTCAATGTCGCTTTGTTCTGTAGCGTGACGTTCGCCGAACCGCCTGCTCCGGCTACGACGTTGCCGGTGAGGCGACTGTCGTCGACCAACAACTCGGCCGAAGCGCCGGTACGAACCTCGAGCAGCGTACCGTTACCGCCAATCAGGCTGGAACCATTGAGCACCGAGATTTTCGCGACTGTTGGAAAGTTCGGCGCGTTGATACCCACGACGATAGCCGAGCCGGTCTTGCCTTCGATACGGGAATTGTCCAGGACGATGGTCGATGGAATCACCGTCGATACCAGTGTGTCGGTGCCCACGGTCAGGCCGTTGAGCCCACCGGTGATGCTGCTGCCGGCAGTTGCCGACAGCGAGCCCTCGAGCAGACGGATCCCGAAACTGTTGGCACCAGTGCCTTCCACGGTAGATCCCTGCACATTCAATTCACTGAAACGGTTACCGGCAATCCCGCCTTGCAGGCCTCTGACAATCGTGTTGTTGCTCAGATTTACCGTAGAGCCGCCAACACTGGAAATACTGCGCACGGCCGAGATGCCAATCCCGCTCAAACTGGTGACGCTGGAGTTGTTCAGGGTTGCCGTAGCGTTGGTCAGGGAAATAGCGTTCCGCAGTCCACCCGGACCTGCAGAGGCAACTGTCGAGTTACTCAGATTGATCAGTCCCCCCGTGGTGCTGGAAAGTCCCAGGGTACTGGCCCCCGAGCCTGTCAGCGTTGCGTTTGTCTGCAACTGCCAGACGTCCAGTGGTGAACTGGCGTCGATCGTTTGAGTCGTTCCTGCCGGCACGCTGGCCGCCTGGATCATGGAAGAGTTCAGTAATGTGGGGATAATTGATAGCACCCACACACTGAGTTGGGTTCTGGACAAGTTGAATACCGGCTTTGGCGTCATGGTTGAGTCCTACTCGAATGCATTCCCGCGGGAACGAGCGACCGACTCGAGAACACTCGCAAGCCGGATATGTAAGGGCCGCCAGACTACGGACTAACCTTTCAACGATATGTAGGACAAGTCCTCACACTAGTAGGACTTGTCCTTTTTATACGTACGAATCTCCGTATCTGAACGTACACAACTTCGCTTCTTTCTGATGAAGGGCAGAATCGTTCCCTCATCAACAAGAAGAGTTGCCTGGTGCAGGTATTACGGAGAAACCTCCGCACGTTCTTCGTCGCAATACACCAGGCTGGCATTGAGCAACTGAACAGCCACGGTAACCTCGGCAGTAACGCCGTTGACCGTATAGGCTATGCGCGCAAATCTGGCTGCTGGCCGAGTGACGCCGTCCGGGCTTGGCAATTGAATTGCACGAATTTGAAGTGAGTACTCTGTCAGCCTGAACTCCAGATCGCCTGTCGGTGGCATCGGCGCCGAACGGGTAATGTGCGTGGCAGGAATAGCCGGCGCCCCCACGGCATTGGTGGTTCGACCTTCAAAGTCAAGATTCACCACCGCACCAGTCGGAATGTTGGCATCACGCCGCACACGGATTCGTAGCTGGCGCGGCAAATAAGGCGGCATCGCACCGTTCACCACGCTCGGGTGGTTTAAGCTCGGGCAGTTGATACTGGTGATGACACGCTCAGGAATCAATGTACCGGTTGCTCCACGGAACGCAGAGGCCACGATTTGGGGTGCAGGCAGGTTGATGACAATCGCTGTCACGTTGACCCTGGTGGGGACTTGCTGCTTCATCACGTTGGGACTGCCAGGGTATTCCACGGTGATAAAGGCTTGTCTGGCATCTGCTCCGATGCCGTTGCCTTCGGCAAGGATTGTCGCCCAACGCAACACGGTGGAGACAGTTGTATCACCGAGGCGTACCGGCACCGGTTCCCCGACCTGCTTGCCCTGATAATAGAACTTGACGATTTCTCGTCCGGTGACAGGGCGGTTGGGGTCAGTCCAGATCTGCCAGTTCATCACTGCGTCCAATCCGGCTTGCGCCGGGCCCAGGGTGTTGGGGGCTGGCACCGGTGTACCCGCGCCCTGTACCACCACATCGCGATCGCGAATGTTGGGGTTTTCCAGCTCAGGTATATTCGGCTGTTCAGGCCCTGCGTAAGCAAAATCGATCAAGCCGTCTGCGGAGGGTGATACCGGGTTCGGCGTAATGGTTGGACGACTCAGTTCAAACCAGTACTGGAACTCCACCTCGTTTGAATTGTTGGCGTCGCCAAAAACATCGGCAAGCGTGGCGTAATCCAGATTGAAAAGCAGCGGCCCCGCTGTGCCCACCGGCGGGATTGGCTGCTCCGGCAACTGAAATAGTCCGGCGTCGGACGACAGGTACGGAATGATGCGATCCCCTGGGATCGAATTGATTGGAAAATCGATTTCCATGATGGCTTTCGTTGGAGGTGGATTCGCCGTCGTCAGATTGAGCGCAATACCTCCATTGGTACCGGTGACCGGAATTCGCGCTGGCGCAAGAATCGGGGCTGGCGTAACAATACGTTGGAACAGTGTGGTAATCGCGGCGTTGTTACTGATGTTGCCTGGTTGATCTTTCAGGTTGTAAGAATAATAGTAAGTTCCCTCTGTCAATCCGCTCAAAAAACTCAAGGGGATATTGATAATCCCACTGGCCGGTAAAAAACCTTTGAATGCATGCGTTTCAGCTGACATCAAAAGAAAAGTTGTCAATTGAGAAATATAGAAGACGCACTCATCCAGATCTGCTTCGAACTTCTGGTAGACATGAGGGATTTCCAGGTTCAATCCACCGGCATTGGCAGGGTCGGTCAACCAGGCATCATTGATGATCGCGGGTACAGTGGCCCCCAGTGTCAGCAGCGTCGGCCGAGTACCAGTACCATTGGAACCGCCCGGCTGGCGTTGATACGGTGCAGTGAGGTCGACCAGCGCCTCGGCATACGGTTTTTCAGTGGTGTCCGGGTTTTCGAAGATATCAATAATGACGAATGCAAATTCATAGGAAGTGTAATCGCCCGCTATATGAAATTTTTCAATCAAGGAGGTGACTGGCACATCGAACTCGATCGGGAAGCTCCAATCCCCCCCCGGCTGATCGCTTCTGTTTTTGCTCGCAACGATGAACGTCGGGTCTGTCGAGTCGACCTCGATGATCGCTCCTTTGGGAAACACATGCAGGTCGATTTTCATCGCCCCCTCAGGACCTTTGTCAGGAACGTCCGCCAGCGTGACTTTCAGCAGCCGGTCTTCTCTGAGTTGTTTGTGAGTCAACCGCTTGTCCGCCAGTTGGCCCTCGATAACCGGTGGTAAAGCCAGAATGCCGCCTGCATTAAACTGCATATTCATTTTTGAAAACTCCATCAGTGAGTGTTTCATTGAACTATCAACGTTGTTGCCCAACGAAGAAGCGTGCGACGGCAATCTGCAAGTTTCCGGGACTAACGCTTCAGCACTGTCGGTTTCATTTAACGCCAAGGCATCTGTGTCATTCGCATCTAACCCTGCGACCGATGCCGGACCGCAAGAAAGGTTGGATCCTGGAATGACCCGGTCAATTTTTACCAAACCAATTGGCGAGCGCCCCAGGGCGATACCATTTCGGTAAAGCGTGTAACGGGCCAATGCGGATGAACTTCTTTCCATCGGCTTTATATAGCGCTCGTATTTATCGCTTCCGAGTATAAAAAGAGGCCCATTGTCAGCCTCTCCCTGGGTCAGAGTTTTTTTGACTTCCAGCGCAGTGAATGGGATCGGCCTGACTCCGTTGAGGCTCTCGAACCCTTCCCACTCCAGAACACACACATCATTGGCCAGGAAGCGACCTGGTTGAGCCTCGACATCGACCCACACTTCCTCCCACAACTTTGGAGTCGAATTGCAATTGAGATATCCCCATAACGTGGCATGGGGAAATGTGGGTTCTGCGAGATTTATCGGGACCGGACGCCGAACAATGAACGTTTGTGGAAGTGAAGTATCTTCATTTCCGTTATCCCCCAACGTGTTCCGGTATCGCAGAACAATATTGCCGTCTCGCTGTAAAAATCGCGCCGGTAACAAAAAGACCCCGGGATAACCCACGGCAACCGGAACCGGAAACGGATTGCTATAGAACAACTCTTCAGTAGTGGCATCCGGTTCGGTTACCCAGATTTCCAGCAGATCGCTTTTCCCCGGTTTAACCGATGGATCTTTCCATAAAGGAATCAGTAACCTGGCGCCATCAGTCGAGGCGGTTGGAGGAAGTACACCATCGGCCCCCACCCCCTCGATCGACAGGGGCACGGCCAACACGCCGATATGTTCGCTGTTTTTGAATGACGACATGTCTTTTCCTGAAAGTGCGATACGCCTGCCTTGGTGAAATTAGACGCGCATCAGACCTCCTCGCCTACTGTCATATCTGACAGGTTATTCAACCGCTCGTCGGTTTTAAAAGGCACAGCTCGTCTCGATCATCTGGAAAAACTTGACGACAACTCAGCAGATGTAGTTCTCTGAAACCGGTTTCATTGTCAGGCAATGGCACCGTTTGCTCATTCAAAACAAGAAGATCGCCCCATGAACGATTTCTCCGCCGCCCAGCGCAGCCGCGTGACCATGCTCGATGTCGCCGAACGCGCCGGCGTCTCCAAGGCCAGCGTCTCGCGCTTTATCGGCGATGACCGCGCCCTGCTCTCCGATACCATCGCCTTGCGCATCGAGCAGGCAATTGCCGAACTGGGTTATCGCCCCAACCAGATGGCCCGTGGCCTTAAACGCGGGCGCACCCGCCTGATCGGCATGCTGGTGGCCGATATCCGCAACCCTTATTCGATTGCCGTGATGCACGGGGTGGAAACCGCCTGCCGTGCGCATGGTTACAGCCTGGTGGTGTGCAACACCGACCGCGACGACGAACAGGAACGCCAACATCTGGCGCTGTTGCGTTCGTACAACATCGAAGGGCTGATCGTGAACACCCTCGGCCATCACCGTGATGAACTCCACGAACTGCATCGCGAAATGCCGCTGGTGTTGGTGGATCGCAAGGTCGATGGCCTCGACAGCGACATGCTCGGGCTGAACAACCCGCAGGCGGTCGAAATGGCCCTGACGCACCTTGAACAGCGTGGCTATAGCGATGTATTGCTGGTGACTGAACCTTATGACGGCACCAGTTCGCGGATCGAGCGGGTCAGCAGTTTTCAGACGCAGATTGCCCAGCGCTCCGGATTGACCGGGGCCGTGCTGGAAACCGGCGACGCACTCGCCACTCACCTGCAAACCTTTTTAAACACACCGGCTGGCGGGCCTAAAGCACTGTTCTGCGCCAACGGCGTGGCAGCGCTGGCCTGCACCTTGGCCTTGCGCGACATCGGTTGCCGATTGTTCGAGGATGTCGGGCTGATTGCCCTGGATGATCTGGATTGGTACCCGTTGGTCGGCAGCGGCATTACCGCACTCGCCCAGCCGACGGCCGAGATTGGTGCGCGGGCGTTTGAGTGTCTGTTGAAGCGCTTGCGGGGGGATGTCGAGGTCACCCGCAAGCTGGATTTTGCGCCGGTGTTGGTTGAGCGCGGTTCTACCCGAGGGCTTTTGCGGTGATGTTCACTACGCCATCGCGAGCAGGCTCACTCCTACAGGGGTGGGGCATTCCAAATGTAGGAGTGAGCCTGCTCGCGATGGCGCCCGAAAGACCGACAAAGATCCATCAGATTTTTTTTGAACAAAAATGAAACCGGTTTCAGAGGTAGATAACAATGAATAAACCTGCCGTTTCCATCAGTCTGTCCAGCTACGGTGCCGAGCTTGTGCGCCAACGCGGGCAGGATTTTTTCATCGACGTGCTGGCCGCTGCCGGCGCTGATCGCATCGAATGGCGCGAAGAGTTGCTGACCCGCGAAGTGCCGGCGCAACTGCAGGCCGCCACCCGGGCGCAGGGCCTGCAAAGCATCTATTCCTCGCCGAGCGAACTGTGGCTCGCCGGTCAGGCGCGGCCCAATCCCGAGTTGATCAGCGCCCTGCAACATGCAGAGGCGTTTGGCTCGAAATGGCTGAAAGTCTCGCTCGGTTACTTCACCGACAACTGTGATCTGCAGGTGCTGAAACAACTGCTGGACAACAGCCCGGTGCTACTCCTGGTGGAAAACGATCAGACCTTGCATGGCGGCCGCATCGAGCCGTTCCAGCGCTTTTTCGCGGCGGTCGAGCAGCATGATTTGCCGATCAAGATGACGTTCGATATCGGCAACTGGCAGTGGCAGGACCAGTCCGCCGCCAACGCCGCACGCCTGCTCGGACGCCATGTCGGCTATGTGCACTGCAAAGCCGTGGCCCGGCGTCCCGACGGCAAACTGGTCGCCGTGCCACCGGCCGTCAGCGACCTGCATTTGTGGGAACAACTGCTGCGGCACATGACCCAAGGCGTTATGCGTGCCGCCGAATACCCGTTGCAGGGCGATGACCTGGTGGCACTGACCACCGAGCACGTCGCCGCCCTCGCCCGCCTTGGTCAATCGCGCCTGGAGCCTGCTCATGTCTGATCTCGATATTCTGTCGTTCGGTGAAACCATGGCGATGCTGGTCGCCGAGCAAACCGGTGATCTGGCCAAAGTCGAACACTTCCACCGGCGCATTGCCGGCGCCGACAGCAACGTGGCGATCGGCCTGTCGCGTCTGGGTTTCAATGTGGCGTGGCTGAGCCGGGTCGGCGCCGATTCGCTTGGACGCTTTGTGGTGGAAACGTTGGCCAGCGAAGGTCTGGATTGCAGTCACGTCGCAGTCGACAGCGCGCATCCGACCGGTTTCCAGTTCAAGTCGCGCACCGACGACGGCAGCGACCCGCAGGTCGAGTATTTCCGCCGCGGTTCGGCGGCCAGTCATCTGTCCGTGCAGTCGATCAACAGTACCTTGCTCGGTGCCCGTCACCTGCACGCCACCGGGATCCCACCGGCGTTGTCAGCGAGCGCTCGGGAAATGTCGTTCGAGCTGATGACGCGCATGCGCCATGCCGGGCGCAGCGTGTCGTTCGACCCCAACTTGCGCCCGAGCCTGTGGGCCAGCGAGCAAGAGATGATCCGCGAGATCAATCGCCTCGCCGCCCTCGCCCATTGGGTTTTTCCGGGTTTGAGCGAAGGTCGGCTGCTGACCGGGTTCGAAGATCCGGCGGACATCGCGGCGTTCTATCTCGATCAGGGTGCCGAAGCCGTGGCGATCAAGTTGGGGCCGCAAGGTGCCTATTACCGCACGCAACTGGATCAGGGGGTTGTCGCCGGGGTGCCGGTGGCCAACGTGGTCGACACCGTGGGTGCGGGCGACGGATTTGCCGTCGGCATGATCAGTGCCCTGCTGGAGCATCAGAGCTTTGCCGAGGCGGTGCAACGCGCGAACTGGATTGGCAGTCGGGCGGTGCAGAGTCGCGGGGACATGGAGGGGTTGCCGACCCGGTCCGAACTGATCGCTGAATTCGAGGCCGCTGATCGCGAGCAGGCTCACTCCTACATTGGATCTGCGCTAGTCACAGGTGCAACGGCAAACACATAACCCTTGTAGAAGCGAGCCTGCTCGCGAAGAGGCCCGCTTGATCAGCGCAAAAATTTGAACCTGCTGCGACAAAAACAACAAGCTCAGGAGCAACACCATGAAAACCGCAACCCTCGCCGCCCGCCGCTGGTGGTACATCATGCCGATCGTGTTCATCACCTACAGCCTGGCGTATCTGGATCGCGCCAACTACGGCTTCGCCGCCGCGTCCGGCATGGCCGCCGACCTGATGATCACCCCGGGCCTGTCTTCATTGCTCGGCGCGCTGTTTTTCCTCGGCTACTTTTTCTTCCAGGTGCCGGGTGCGATCTACGCGCAGAAGCACAGCGTGAAGAAGCTGATTTTCTTCAGCCTGATTTTCTGGGGCGGCCTCGCCACCCTGACGGGTGTGGTGTCAAACGCCTACTGGCTGATCGTGATCCGCTTCATGCTCGGCGTGGTCGAAGCCGCGGTGATGCCGGCGATGCTGGTCTACCTGTGCCACTGGTTCACCCGCGCCGAACGCTCGCGGGCCAACACCTTTCTGATCCTCGGCAACCCGGTAACCATGCTGTGGATGTCGGTGGTCTCGGGCTATCTGGTGCAGCACTTCAGCTGGCGCTGGATGTTCATCATCGAAGGCTTGCCGGCGGTGCTTTGGGCATTTATCTGGTGGAAGCTGGCCGATGATCGTCCCGCTCAGGCCAAGTGGCTTAGCGAGCAGGAAAAGCATGACCTGGAAAGCGCCCTCGCCGCCGAACAGGTCGGCATCAAAGCGGTGAAGAACTACGCCGAAGCGTTCCGTTCGCCGAAGGTGATCATTCTGGCGCTGCAGTTTTTCTGCTGGAGCATCGGCGTCTACGGCTTCGTACTGTGGTTGCCGTCGATCCTCAAGGCCGGCGCGCAAATGGACATGATCGAGGCCGGCTGGCTGTCGGCGCTGCCGTATCTGGCGGCGGTGATCGGCATGCTCGCGGTGTCGTGGGGTTCGGACAAACTGCAGAAGCGCAAACGCTTCGTCTGGCCGCCACTGCTGATCGCCTCCATTGCGTTCTACGGCTCCTACGCCTTGGGCGCGGAACATTTCTGGTGGTCGTACACGTTGCTGGTGATCGCCGGTGCTTGCATGTACGCGCCTTACGGGCCGTTCTTCGCCATCGTTCCGGAGATCCTGCCGGCCAACGTTGCCGGAGGGGCCATGGCGCTGATCAACAGCATGGGTGCGCTCGGTTCGTTCGGCGGCTCGTACCTGGTCGGCTACCTGAACAGCTCCACCGGTTCACCCGGTGCCTCGTACCTGCTGATGAGCGGCGCGTTGCTGCTGTCGGTGGTGCTGACGATTTTTCTCAAGCCTGGCGCCAGTGACCGCGTCGTGGCCAAAGCCGTTGCCACGCGTCCCGTGCCGGCGCATTCCTGAAGAGATTTTTGCCCATGAAAAAGCAAGTCGTGCTGTACAAGAAACTCTCGCCGACGCTGATGACGCGTCTGCAGCAACAGTGTGAAGTGACGTTGATCGAAAGCCTCGACGCCGACGGTCTGATGAAGCTGCGTGACGCCCTGCCCGGCGCCCACGGTTTGCTCGGCGCCAGCCTCAAACTCGACGCCGCGCTGCTTGACCTCGCGCCGCAACTGCAGGCGATTGCCAGCGTTTCGGTAGGCGTCGACAACTACGACATCGATTACCTGACCCGGCGCAAGATCCTCCTCAGTAACACCCCGGATGTGCTCACCGAAACCACCGCCGACACCGGTTTCGCCTTGATCCTCGCTACGGCCCGGCGCGTGGTAGAGCTGGCGAATATGGTGCGCAGCGGCCAGTGGCATCGCAACATCGGCCCGGCGCATTTCGGCACCGACGTGCATGGCAAGACCCTGGGTATCATCGGCATGGGCCGCATCGGCGAAGCGCTGGCGCAGCGCGGGCATTTCGGTTTTGGCATGCCGGTGCTCTATCACAGCCAGTCGCGCAAACCGGCAGTCGAGGCGCGTTTTGACGCGCAGTACCGTAGCCTTGAAGGGCTGCTGCAAGAGGCGGATTTCATCTGCCTGACCCTGCCGCTGACTGCGCAGACCGAAGGTCTGATCGGCACCGAGCAATTTGCGTTGATGCGCCCCGAGAGCATCTTCATCAATATCTCTCGCGGCAAAGTGGTGGATGAGGCAGCAATGATCGAAGCGTTGCGCCATCAGCGAATTCGCGCGGCGGGGCTGGATGTATTCGAGCGTGAACCGCTGAATCATGATTCGCCGTTGTTGCAGCTGAACAATGTGGTGGCAACGCCGCACATGGGTTCGGCGACGCATGAAACGCGGGAGGCGATGGCGCGGTGTGCGGTGGACAATCTGCTGGCGGCGTTGGCTGGGGAGAAGCCGGTGAATCTGGTGAATCCGGGGGCTTGGCAGGGCTGAGATCTTCCGTGCTTGTCCGATCGCCATCGCGAGCAGACTCACTCCTACAGGGGAATGCATTTCACTTGTAGGAGTGAGCCTGCTCGCGATGAGGCCAGTTCAGGCAATACGAAACCATCAGGCACTACGCGCCTGCAACAGCTGCACCGCGCACAACGCAATCCGCGCACAGGCATCCGCCAGTTTCACCCGATCCAGCACCAGCCCGATGCGGATATGCCCCGCCGCACTTGGCCCGAACGCCTCCCCCGCCAGCACCGACACGCCGTAACCTTCCAGCAAACGCTCGGCAAACGCCTGCGCGCCAAACCCGGTCTGGCGCACATCGACCATCACGAACATCCCGCCATCCGGGCGGATCGGCCGCAGCCCCGGGCAGCCGCGCAAACGCTCGCACACCAGATCGCGGCGCAAACGGTATTCGTCACGCATCTGCGTCACTTCCGGCAGATCACTTTCCAGCGCCACTTGCGCGGCTTTCTGCACGAAGTCCGGAAGGCCGAACAACATGCTCAACGACAGGTTCACAAGATGCTCGGCCAGCGCTTTCGGCCCGATCGACCAGCCAATGCGCCAGCCGGTCATGGCATGGGATTTCGACAGACTGTTGATGGTCGCCGTGCGTTCGGCCATACCCGGCAGACTCGCCGGGCTGATGTGTTCGCCTTCGTAGAGCAGATCGCTGTAGACCTCGTCACTGATCAGCCACAAATCGTGGCGCACGCACAACGCCGCCAGCTCTTGCCAGATCAGCAGGGACAGGCTTGCGCCGGAAGGATTGTTGGGACTGTTGAGCAACATCGCGCGGGTCTTCGGCGTGATCCGCGCGGCGACATCGTCGGGGTCAACGCGAAAGCCATTTTCCGGCCTGACCGGCACCGGCACCACCGTCGCGCCGCACGCGCCGAACACGCCCTCGTAGGTCACGTACATCGGCTCGGCGAGGATCACTTCGTCACCCGGGTCCAACAGGCATTGAGCGACCGAATACACCGCACATTGCGCACCGGGCAGTACGATCACGTGCTCGGCATCCACCACCTGACCGCTGCGCCGCTGGTGGCGGGCGGCGATCAATTTGCGCAGCGCCAAGCGGCCACGCACGTCAGAATAATGGGTATCGCCGGCCAGCAGACTGTCGATCGCCCCATGGATGATCGGCAACGGCGTGTCGAAATCCGGATCACCCACGCTCAACAGCAGGATATCGACTCCCTCGGCGCGCAGCTCCAGCGCTCGGTCATGAATCTGCCACGCAGCGGCTCCCTCCCCGGCGATTCGTTGGGTCAAGGCTGAATAGCGCATGCACGTCTCCTGATTGCGCGGTCTCCAGCCTTCACCCTAGGTCAAATCACAAACCGCGCCACCATGGCATTCAAATCCACCGCCAGGCGCGACAGTTCATGGGTCGCGGCGCTGGTCTGATTCGCGCCGGCGGCCGATTGCGTGGCCAGATCACGGATGTTGACCAGGTTGCGATCGACCTCGCGCGAGACCTGCGCCTGTTCTTCCGAGGCGCTGGCGATCACCAGGTTGCGTTCGTTGATCTGGTGGATCGACTGGGTGATCTGCTCCAGCGCAACGCCGGCAGCGCGGGCCATTTCCAGAGTGGTCTGGGTGCGCTGGTTGCTTTGCTGCATCGACGACACCGCTTCGCCGGTGCCGTTCTGGATGCCGGCGACCATTTTTTCGATTTCCTGAGTCGATTGCGCGGTGCGATGCGCCAAGGCGCGCACTTCGTCCGCCACCACCGCAAAACCGCGTCCGGCCTCACCGGCACGCGCCGCTTCGATCGCCGCGTTGAGGGCCAGCAGGTTGGTCTGCTCGGCGATGGCGCGGATCACATCCAGCACCTTGCCGATGTCACGGCCCTGCGCAGCGAGACCTTCGATCATTTGCGCGGTGCTCTGCACGTCATGCGTCATGGTCTGGATCGCATCGACGGTTTTCACCACTTGATCGCGACCTTCGCGGGCGGCCTGGGTCGACTGGTTCGACGCTTCGGAGGTCGACACCGCGTTGCGTGCGACTTCCTCCACGGCCGCGGTCATTTCGTTGACGGCGGTGGCGGCTTGTTCGATCTCGTTGTTCTGCTGTTGCAGGCCACGGGAAGCCTCTTCGGTGACCGCGCTGAGCTCTTCGGCCGCGGCGCCCAACTGAGTGGCGGAGCCGGCGATCTGTTCGATGGTTTTACGCAGGTTGCTCTGCATCGTGGCCAACGCTTGCAACAGTTGGGTGGCTTCGTCCTTGCCATCGACTTCGATGGACTGGGTCAAGTTGCCGCCGGCGATGGTTTGCGCAGCCTGCACGGCACGGTTCAGCGGGGTGACAATGCTGCGGGTCAGCAGCAGGGCCAGCAGTACCGTGGCGAGCGCCGCCACCACAGCAACGATCACGATACCGGTCATGGCGCTGTCGTAGTACTCGCCGGCGTGGGTGGAGGCGACTTTCGCCCCCGCCGCGTTGATTGCGATGAGCTTGTTGAGCTGTTCGCCCATCTGGTCGGTGCCGTCCTTGATCCGCGTGTTGATCAGGGTGCGCATCTCGTCGACCTTGTCCTGACGCGACAGCTCCATCATCTGGTTTTGCGCTTGCAGATAGTTATCGAGCGTGGTCGCGAACGTCTGATACAACGCGCGCTCTTCGCTCTCTGCCGGCAACGCGGCGTAACTGGCCTGAGCTCTGCGCACTTTGTCCACCAGCACGCCGATGCGCGTTTGCGCTTCCTGCAGACCTGCCGGGTCGCGGTTGACCAGAATCCGGAACGACAGAATCCGCAGGCGTAGAACGTTTTCCGTTACCACGCCAAGGTAGGTGACGCTGGGCAGTTGGTTGGTATCCATGTCAATGGAAGCCTGGCGGATGGTCGACATGCGGTTGACGGCGAACACACCAAGGACAATCACCAGCAAGGCGATAAAGGCAAAACCGAGGAAGGCACGGGGCGCGATATTCAGGTTACGCAAGGACATGGTTGGACTCTCGGATAGAGGTAACTGCGAGCGTCCTTGCCGTCATCACTGGCCCTTGGGGGCGGGACCAGTCAGGCGTCACTGTTCGAGGGAATCTGTGTGCGCCTGATCTCTTTATCGGCGGATCTTCAGGAAGGTTTCGTGTAAAACGAAAAAAATTTCAAGGTGTTTCACCGGTGAAACACTCACACGCTCCCTGTAGGAGCTGCCGCAGGCTGCGATCTTCTGATCTTGATCTTAAAAACAACATCAAAAGATCGCAGCCTGCGGCAGCTCCTACAGGGTGGGGTTCAAGATTTGGCCATTTACCAGATCCGCGCAGTGACAGGGGCGCGTATCAGCGTTTAGTCATCTGCCAGACCCGGGCGATGTCCGTCGCCCGTTCGCGCAACAGGCGCGGGGCTTCGGCGCAGGCCTGCTCCAGGGTCATCGGGCCGCTGGTGACGGCGAATGCGGCATCGATGCCATGGCCGTAGAGTTCCTGATACCCCTCGCCCAAGGTCCCGGCGATGACGATCACTGGCACACCGTATTGCCTGGCGATCCGCGCCACACCGAACGGGGTCTTGCCGCGCAGGGTTTGCGCGTCGAAGCGCCCTTCGCCAGTGATCACCAGATCGGCGCCGTTGACCGCTCCAGACAGCCCCACCAGTTCCGCCACCACCTCAACACCGGCCTGAAACTGCGCGCCGAGAAATGCCTTCGCCGCAAAGCCCAGACCGCCTGCCGCGCCGCTGCCCGGCTCATCACGCACATCCTTGCCCAACGCTTGCGCGCAGAGCTCGGCGAAGTGCCCCAACGCCTGATCCAGTTGCTGTACTTGCGCCGGTGACGCACCTTTTTGCGGGCCGAAAATCGCTGAGGCGCCATGCGGGCCGCAGAGTGGGTTGTTGACGTCGGCGGCGATATCGAAGCGTACCTGGGCCAGACGCGAATCCAGATCACTCAGATCAAGATGGGCCAATTGCGCCAACGCAAGACCACCCGGCAGCAGCGCCTGACCCTGCGCATCGAGCAATTTCACCCCGAGCGCCTGCATCGCGCCGGCGCCGCCGTCGTTGGTGGCGCTGCCGCCAATCGCCAGAATCACCCGTTGCGCGCCGGCATCCAGGGCGGCGCGAATCAGTTCGCCGGTACCGAAGGTGCTAGTGATGCAGGCATCGCGCTGCCCCGTAGGCACCAATTGCAAGCCACTGGCCTCGGCCATTTCGATAATCGCGGTGTGATTGTGTGGCAACCAGCCCCATGCGGCATCGACCGGAGTGCCCAGCGGCCCGCGCACCCGGGTGCGGCGCTGTTCGCCCTCGCAAGCGGCAAGAATCGATTCCACCGTGCCCTCGCCGCCGTCGGCCATCGGGCATTTGACCAGTGTTGCTTGCGGCCAGACTTGCGCCAGTCCCAGGGCAATGGCCTCGGCAACGCCTTGGGCACTCAGGCTGTCCTTGAACGAATCGGGGGCGATGACGATTTTCATGCGAATTCTCCAGTTCCAATGCCCTTCATGCTGCCAGTCGGCCTGCGCATTGACGCCTGTCCGCTGCACAAAGGCGGTTGGCGTTTATTGTTCATTTCTACAAAAGCCTTGGGGATGAATGTTGTGGCCCTATCGCGAGCAGGCTCGCTCCGACAGGGGAACGCATTTGAAATGTGGGAGCGAGCCTGCTCGCGAAGGCGTCGGTGAAAACACCCGATCAGCCCGGATCAATCTGCGGCAACAATTGCACCCCAAGGTACAACGCCAACATCCCGTCCAGTCGCAGCGGATCCACCCCGCTGATCTCGGCAATCCGCTCCATCCGGTAACGCAGGCTGTTGCGGTGAATGCCCAGCGCATCGGCACACGCCTGGCTCTGCCCGTCGTGTTCACACCAACTGCGCAGGGTCGCGAGCAACTGGCCGTTGCCATCCTTGGCGATGACTCTGCGCAACGGTTTGAGCAGTTCATCCAGCGCATCATCGTTGCGATGGCGCCAGAGCATCACCGGCAAGCGATAGCGATTGAGCGTCAGCAAGCGCAAATTCGGCAGCACATCCCGCCCATAGGCCAGCAGATCACCGACCCGTCGATAGCAACGGCGCAACCCGGCCAGCCCATCCGCCTGCCCCCCCACAGCGATGCGCAGAATGTTCCAGCCGAGAGCATCAAGCTTTTCCAGCAAACGATCATGCTCAACCGTCTGACTTGCGGGTCGGCACCACAGCAGCGATGACTTGGCCGAACTCACGCACCAGCTGTCCGGGTAACGCGAGGTCAGCCAGGCGCTCAAGGCCTCGACAGTTTGCCCCGGCCCGTGCTCCAGACCCAGTTCGAACAGATACGGCACCCGGTTCAACTGCGGCTTGAGCCCCATCTGCTGCGCCTCATCGACCAGCCGCGGCGAGTCGCCGGCTTCGCTCAACAGCAACGCCAGCAGGTCATCGCAACGCTGGCGTCGCCACTGCTGCTCGGCCTGCTGATTGCGCTGGCCGACGAGCATTTCCGCGGTCATGCGCACCAGTTCGGCGTAGGTGCGCAGTTGCTCCGGTTCGCCGGTAATGCCGAGCACGCCGATCAGGCGCTGATCGAGCAACAGCGGCAAGTTGATCCCCGGCTGCACGCCCTTCAAATGCACGGCGGTTTGCGCGTCGATCTCCACCACCCGCCCGTTGGCCAACACCAGTTGCGCGCCTTCATGACGGGTGTTGATGCGCTCCCGCTCGCCACTGCCGAGGATCAGCCCCTGGCTGTCCATGACGTTGACGTTGTAGGGCAAAATGGCCATGGCCCGGTCGACGATATCCTGAGCGAGGTCGTGATCGAGTTCGAACATGATCGGAAAAATCCTTAAGCAACGGCGGCGGACGGTTGTTCACCCGCACAGGGTCTGGCGGCAAACCCTGTGCTCAGGCACAAAGACAATCCGGCCACAGGTGGCCGAGACTCTCACGGCGATCAACGTTAACCTGTGCATCGCAAAAAATCATAATAAAGAGAGAGCCGCTATGTCGCAGAGCGCCGCAGCTACCCAGACCATCGATGACGGTAAAGACGCCGTCTACAAACGCATCACCCTGCGTTTGATCCCCTTCATCTTCATCTGCTACCTGTTCAACTACCTCGACCGGGTCAACGTTGGCTTCGCCAAACTGCAGATGCTCGACGCGCTGAAGTTCAGCGAAACCGTGTACGGCCTCGGTGCCGGGATCTTCTTCATCGGCTACGTGCTGTGCGGCGTACCGAGCAACCTGGCCCTGACCAGATTCGGCCCGCGACGCTGGATCGCGCTGATGATGATCACCTGGGGCACGCTGTCGACCTGTCTGTTGTTCGTCACCACCCCGACCCAGTTCTACACGCTGCGCCTGTTCACCGGTGCGGCCGAAGCCGGGTTCTTCCCGGGCGTGGTGCTGTATCTCTCGCAGTGGTTTCCGACGTTCCGCCGTGGACGGATCATGGCGCTGTTCATGTCGGCGATCCCGGTCTCGGGCCTGCTCGGCAGTCCGTTCTCCGGCTGGATCCTCAATCACTTCGCCGCCGGCCAAGGTGGACTGGCCGGCTGGCAGTGGATGTTCCTGCTGCAAGGCATCCCTACCGTAATCCTCGGCGTGCTCGCCTACTTCCTGCTCAGCGACAGCTTCGCCAACGCCAAATGGCTGACTGCGCATGAACGCGCGGTGCTCGAAGCGGATCAGGCCGAAGACCTCGCGAACAAACCGAAAACCACCTCGGACTCGTTGCTCGCGGTGTTCAAGAACCCGGCGATCTGGGCTTTCGGCCTGATCTACTTCTGCATCCAGAGCGGCGTCTACGCGATCAACTTCTGGCTGCCGTCGATCATCAAGAACCTCGGCTTCAGCGACAACCTGGTGATCGGCTGGCTGAGCGCGATTCCGTATCTGCTGGCGGCGGTGTTCATGCAGCTGGTCGGACGTTCGGCGGACTTGCGCAAAGAACGTCGCTGGCACTTGGTGGTGCCGATGCTGATGGGCGCGCTCGGTCTGCTGATCGCGGTGAACTTCGCCGCCAACCCGGCCATCGCCATTCTCGGCCTGACCATTGCGACCATGGGCGCACTGACCGGCCTGCCAATGTTCTGGCCAGTGCCGACCGCGCTGTTGAGTGCGGGCGCCGCGGCCGGTGGTCTGGCATTGATCAACTCGATGGGGCAGATGGCCGGTTTCCTCAGCCCGTACCTGGTGGGATGGGTCAAGGACAGCACCGGTTCGACCGATGCGGCGTTGTATCTGCTGGCGGGTGTGATCGTTGGCGGGAGCTTGCTGGCGCTGCGCATGACGCGGACGCTGCGCGCGTAATTACGCTTGCAGATCAAAAGATCGCAGCCTGCGGCAGCTCCTACAGGGAAACGCGTATTTCCATGTAGGAGCTGCCGCAGGCTGCGATCTTTTTGCTTGCTGATTGCAACGCCCGAACTTGCCAATCACGTAAAAATCCCGCAAAAACGCAAAGATTTTTAAAGGATTTTTACCAATGAGTTCGATTCTCGATCTGGAGATCTTCGTCCGCGTGGCGGATTCCGGCAGCATTTCTGCGGCTGCCCGCGCGCTGGAACTGACGCCGGCCGCTGCCAGCATCGCGTTGAAGCGCCTGGAAACCCGCCTCGGCATTCGCCTCCTCGCGCGCTCCACCCGCAGCATGCGCCTCACCGAAGAAGGTCGGCGTTATCTCGACAGCGTGCGCATCGCCCTGTCCGCCCTGGCCGAAGGCGAGCAGGCGCTCAAGCAACACGGCGAAGGCCTCAGCGGTGTGCTGCAACTGGCGGCGCCGTCGGACTTCGGGCGCAACGTGTTGTTGCCGTGGCTCGACGACTTCAAGCGCGAACACCCCAATATTCAACTGCAACTGCTGCTCAACGATCGGCATGCCGACCTGTTTCGCGAAACTGTGGATGTCGCCCTGCGCTTCGGCGTGCCCAGTGATTCAACGCTGGTGGCGTTGCCGATTCTGCCGGCGCATCGCCGCGTCGCCTGCGCCAGCCCGGACTATCTGGCCCGCCATGGCACCCCGCAACATCCCGGCGAATTGCACGAACACAGCGCCCTGCTTTATTTGCGCAACGGCCGGCCCTACAGCACCTGGCATTTCAGTCGCGAGGATGAAACGCTGGAAGTGGAAGTCCACGGCGACTACTTCAGCGATGACGGCGAAGTCGCACGGCGTTGGGCGCTGGCCGGGCATGGCATCGCCTACAAGGCCTGGCTGGACGTCGCCGAAGACGTGCGCGGCGGACGCCTGTTGACGCTGTTTGATGACTGGCAAGGTGAGAGCGTGCCGTTCAATCTGCTGTGCCCGCATCGGGTGCAAGTGTCCGAGCGCGTTCGCGTGTTGCAGGCGTTTTTGCAGGCACGGTGCGCAGCACTGAGCCGATAATTCACTTTGCCGCGTCGGACGCTTCTGGTATTTCATTGGAGCTTTCCCACCGTTAAAAGGATTTCGGCATGAGCTATCGCACACTGGGGCACTCGGGATTGCAGGTGTCCACCCTCACCCTTGGCACGATGATGTTTGGCGAGCAGACCAGCGCTGAAGACTCGCTGCGCATCATCGACAAGGCCTGGGATCAGGGCATCAATTTCATCGACACCGCCGACGTCTACACCAACGGCCGCTCGGAAGAAATCGTCGGTGAGGCAATTGCCCGCAATCGGCATGAATGGGTGCTGGCGACCAAGGTCGGGTTCGGCCCGGTGGACGGCGTGCCGAACCGCAGCGGCTTGAGCCGCAAGCACATCTTCAATGGTCTGGAGGCCAGCCTGACGCGACTCGGCACCGACTATCTCGACATCTATTATCTGCACCGCGAGGACCACAACACACCGCTGGAGGTCAGCGTCTCGGCGATTGGCGACCTGATTCGCCAGGGCAAGATCCGTTACTGGGGCCTGTCAAACTATCGCGGCTGGCGTATTGCCGAAGTGATCCGTATCGCCGACAAGCTCGGCGTTGATCGCCCGGTCATCAGCCAGCCGCTGTACAACATCGTCAATCGCCAGGCCGAGACCGAGCAGATCAGCGCCGCGCAATCCTATGGCCTCGGTGTGGTGCCTTACAGTCCGCTGGCTCGCGGCGTGCTCAGCGGCAAATACGCACCCGACGTCACTCCCGACGCCAACAGCCGCGCCGGGCGTCAGGACAAGCGCATTCTGGAAACCGAATGGCGCGTGGAATCGCTGCGCATCGCCCAGCAGATTCAGCAGTACACCCAGGGCCGTGGCGTCGGGATTGTCGAATTCGCGATTGCCTGGGTGCTGAACAACAGTGCGGTGACCTCGGCGATTGTCGGGCCGCGTACCGAACAGCAGTGGGACGCGTACACCAAGGCGCAGGCGGTGCAGATCACGGCGGAGGATGAAGCGTTTATCGACTCGCTGGTGACACCGGGGCATGCGTCGACGCCGGGGTTCAACGATGTGAGCCATTTTGTGTCGGGCCGTAAACCGCGCCATATCTGATTCCACTGCCTTGTAGGAGCTGCCTCAGGTTCGGGCCGCGTTCGGACGTTCTTTTGCCTTTGGGCTTTCAAGATCAAAAGATCGTCCGAACGCGGCCCGAACCTGCGGCAGCTCCTACACTGGATGACGGCAGCCGGTTCAGAATGTGGAGAATATTGATCACTCGGCCAATATTCAGCACAAAAACCACGTATCCTGCGCGCCCTGTTTGATCACCCAACCGCGAGGACAGTTTGTCTAAAGGTATCGCTCTATCGGTTTCAGCCTCGGTGCTGTTTGCCGTCATGTATTACTACACCTCGCTGCTCACTCCGTTGAGCGGCGTGGAAATCTTTGGCTGGCGGATGCTGCTGACCGTACCGTGCATGACCGTGTTCATGCTGGTGTCGGGTGAATGGCGGAGGGTGCTGGAACTGTTGCGCAAGGTGGCAGGCTATCCAAAGCTGATTGGCGGTCTGATTGTGTCGTCGGGTTTGCTCGGCGTGCAGTTGTGGCTGTTCATGTGGGCGCCGCTCAATGGCTACAGCCTCGACGTGTCGCTGGGTTATTTCCTGTTGCCGCTGGCGATGGTACTGACCGGGCGCATCGTGTACGGCGACAGCCTGTCGTACCTGCAGAAAATCGCGGTGCTGTTTGCCATTCTCGGCGTGGGCAACGAGCTATATCAGGTCGGCGGATTTTCCTGGGCGACCCTGGTGGTCGTGGTCGGTTACCCGCTGTATTTCGTACTGCGCAAACGCCTGAAGACCGACAACCTGGGCGGTCTGTGGGTCGACATGACCTTGATGCTGCCGGTGGCGTACTGGTTCGTGCGCGGCGGTGAGCAAGGCTTTGCCGTGTTCGATCAGTACCCGGGCTTGCTCTGGCTGATTCCGGTGCTTGGTCTGATCAGTGCTTCGGCGCTGGTGGTGTACATCATTGCCAGCCGCTTGCTGCCGTTCAGCCTGTTCGGTTTGCTCAGCTACGTGGAACCGGTGTTGCTGCTCGGCGTGGCACTGTTGCTCGGTGAAAGCATCAAGGCCGGCGAGTGGCTGACTTACATTCCGATCTGGCTGGCGGTGGTGGTGCTGGTCTTCGAAGGCTTCAAGCACTTGATGCGGCAGCGCCGCTCCTGAATGCAAAAGATCGTCCGATCGCGGCCCGGGCCGCGATCGGACGATCTTTTGATCTTGAAAAAAGCCTGGCATAAGCCAGACTTTTTTATGGCTTACTCAGTCGCGAGCACACCACGACGCACCTGGTCACGCTCGATCGATTCGAACAGTGCCTTGAAGTTACCCTCGCCGAAGCCATCATCGCCTTTACGCTGGATGAATTCGAAGAACACCGGGCCCATCAGGGTTTCAGAGAAGATCTGCAGCAGCAGGCGCTTGTCGTCCGGGTTCGACGAGCCGTCGAGCAGGATGCCACGCGATTGCAGTTGATCAACCGGCTCGCCGTGGTTCGGCAGACGGCCTTCGAGCATTTCGTAGTAGGTGTCCGGCGGCGCGGTCATGAAACGCATGCCGATCTTCTTCAACTGATCCCAGGTCTTGATCAGGTCGTCAGTGAGGAACGCCACGTGCTGGATACCTTCGCCGTTGAACTGCATCAGGAACTCCTCGATCTGCCCGGCGCCCTTGGACGACTCTTCGTTCAGCGGGATGCGGATCATGCCGTCCGGTGCGGTCATTGCTTTCGAGGTCAGGCCGGTGTATTCGCCCTTGATGTCGAAGTAGCGGATCTCGCGGAAGTTGAACAGCTTCTCGTAGAAGTTGGCCCAGTAGGCCATGCGACCGCGGTACACGTTGTGGGTCAGGTGATCGATGATCTTCAGGCCGGCACCGACCGGGTTACGGTCAACGCCTTCGATGAACACGAAGTCGATGTCATAGATCGAGCTGCCTTCACCGAAACGGTCGATCAGGTACAGCGGCGCACCGCCGATGCCCTTGATCGCCGGCAGGTTCAGCTCCATCGGACCGGTTTCGATGTGGATTGGCTGAGCGCCGAGTTCCAGGGCACGGTTGTACGCCTTTTGCGAATCCTTGACGCGGAACGCCATGCCGCACACCGACGGGCCATGCTCGGCCGCGAAGTACGAGGCAACGCTGTTGGGTTCGTTGTTGAGGATCAGGTTGATCGCGCCCTGACGGTACAGGTGCACGTTCTTGGAGCGGTGGGTCGCGACTTTGGTGAAGCCCATGATCTCGAAGATCGGCTCCAGGGTGCCAGGAGTCGGCGATGCGAACTCGATGAACTCAAAGCCCATCAGGCCCATTGGGTTTTCGTACAAATCGGTCATGGTGACGCCTCATCATTCTTATCAATTAACAGGAGTTATTTGTCAGTAATGCTGAGACCGGCGGGAGGTGCGCAGGAGATGCCTCGCACACTGCGGGCGAGGAAGTCACCGTAGATCAGTTGAAACCCGAATATCTTCATTGTCGACCCAAGGCTCTTGCGGGCGAGGCTTCTGCTGCCAGAAGACGTTTATTATTGTATGCGTAAACCGATTCTACACAGCGTAAATAGGGTTGTCTGCCCTCTCTATAAAATCCGCCTTTTTCGCATCGGTGCAAGGGGTTTGTTGCACAGGTAAATCCCCACCAGCACCAACCCGCCGCCCAGGCACATGCTCAACGTCAGTTGCTCGCCGAGCAGCAGCGCGCCGAGAACCACCGCGGTCAGCGGATTCAGGGCAATGAACACGCCGGATCGGGTTGCGCCTATTTTGCGAATGCCGTCGTAGTAGCCGATGTAGGCCAGCGCCGAGCCGAGTACGCCAAGGTAAATCAGGCTCAGCCATTGTGGCGTGCCGAGGTTGATCAAGGCTGTCCCGCTGACCTCACCACGCAGCGTTGCCAGCGCCCACAGCATCCCGCTGCCGATCAACACCGAAAACGTCACGGTCTGCAGCGGGCCAATGGATTGGTTCAGCCCCCGGGAAAACAGCGAGTAAACACCCCAGCTCAACACGCAGCCAAAAATCAACAGATCACCGATCCATGCATCGGGTGTCACGGCAAGTAATTGCGGGTTGCGGCTGACAATCACCAGAGCGGCGCCCGCGATACAGGTCGCGATACCGGCGACTTTCACCCGGCCCAGGCGCTCGTTGAACAACAGCCATGAGGCCAGACCGATCACGGCAGGATTCAACGCGACAATCAACGAAGCCCGTGAAGCGTTGATGTATTGCAGGCCATAAAAGAAGCACAGGTTGTAGAAGAAAATCCCGAAGAACCCCAGCAAAGTCAGTTGCAGCCATTGCCGGGGCGTCGGTCGCGCCAACGGGATACGCGCTATCCACAGAAACCCGAGCAACGCCACGCTGGCGAACAGGAAGCGCAGGCTGGCGGCGAACAGCGGGTTGAGGCTGCCCGCCAGAAAACGCCCGGCGACAAAGGTCCCGCCCCAAATCATGGTCACCGCTGCCAGCGTCAGGTAAACCGGCCGGTCGGAGGTCGCTGTGTGATTTTGCTCAAGGTTGCGCATGACGCTCCAAGCCAAAGAAACTGAAGGATGGCGTATCATTCCCCTCATTCCCTGTCATCGTAAAATGAGCAAATACTCATGACTCTCACGCAACTGGAGATCTTCTCGCTGGTCGCTGAACTGCGCGGTTTCACCCTCGCCGCCCATCGTCTGGGGATTTCGCAGTCGGCGATATCCCACGCGATGAAATCGCTGGAGCAGGAGTTGGGCGTGGAGTTGTTGCGGCGGCGCCAGTCGCAGGTGGAACTCACCGATATCGGCGAGCAGTTGCTCCAGCGCGCACGGGCCATGCTCGGTCTGGCCAACACGTTGCGCCAGGAAGCGGCCGATGCGCGGGGCATGAAAAGCGGCACGTTGCGTATCGGCTCGTTCGGCCCGACGTCATCAATCAAATTGCTGCCGAAGATTCTGCAGCGCTATCGCGAAGTGCATCCGGGCATCGAAGTGCACATTGATGAGGGGCCGGATCGGCAGGTGCTGCAATGGCTGGAAGAGCGGCGAATCGACGTCGGTTTTGTGGTGTTGCCCGAGGAACGCTTCGACACTTTTACTCTTGTCGAAGACCAGATGGTTGCCCTGCTCCCGCTCGATCACCCATTGGCCGCACATCCGGCGCTGCCCCTCCAGGATTTGTGTGTCGACCCGTTTGTGCTGACCGAGGCCGGGTCATCGGAACTGGTTTCGCGTTTGTTCACCGCCGCGCGCCTGCAACCGAACATTCGCTATCGCTGCTCGCAATTGCTCAGTACGCTGGACGTCGTCAGCCGGGGCGATGCAATCACCGTTGTCGCCGAAGGCTCGTTGCCGGACGATCCAGCCCCGCGATACGTGAAGAAGCCTCTGTTGCCGGTGGTGCAACGCCTGATCGGCCTCGCGGTCCTCGATCAGCGTCAGGCTTCGCCCGCCACGCGGGCATTTATCGAACTCGCCACGCAGATCAACCAGCCGTGAGCGGCACAAGCGCCAACGGCCATCTATCATCCCTTCTGACTTCGCTGTTTTTCACCGGCGCGCCGTTGCCAGGCCTGCATTCGAGAGTTCCACCCCATCGCGACAGGATGCGCCTATGCCCTTGACCGTCAGACCTCGCCGCAAACGTAGCGTACGCATTTTTGTGACCCTGCTTTGTGGTGTTTTGCCCATTCTGCTGGGCGGCGGGATTCTGTATCTGCAAGCCGGACGCACCTTGCAACAGAGCACGCAAAATACCGCCGAAGAGGCGCTGCGCCAGTTTGAACTGATGCTCGACAACACCGCCCAGGCCGCCAGCGAACTGCTGCCCCTGGCCGGCCAGCCCTGCGACAGCGTCAAACTGGCGTTGCGTGAGCAAGTGACGCGTCGCCCCTTCGTGCGCTCGACCAATCTGGTGTGGGACAACAACCTCTATTGCAGCTCGTTGTTCGGGGAGTTCAAGGAGGCCGTGAACCCGGGCGACTATACGCAGGGCAAACTGTGGTTGATGAATGGCAACCCCGTCACACCCAACACCGCGCTGCTGGTGTATCGGCTCAGCGAAGGTCGCGGTGGCGCGCTGACCACCCTCGATGGTTATCACCTGAGCAACATCCTGCGCCTGATTGGCCGGCAGACGCTGCTGTTGCTGCAAGTCGGCGACAATTGGCTGTCCGCCGATGGCAAAGTGCATCAGGGCGCCCTGCCGCCGTTGCCGGTGGCGCAGAGTATGCTCGCGTCTTCGCGCTATGCCTTCAGTGTCAGTGCAGGCTTCGCGCAGGGACAAACGTGGCGCTACATGGCCGGCGAATACCCGCCGCTGTTCAGTCTGCTGATATTTTTCGGGGTGATCGCAGGCGCTATCGCCCACGTCCTGCAGCGACGCGCCACCTCGCCCAGCCATGAAATGCTGCGCGCGCTGGAGGCCGGCGAATTCATTCCCTACTTCCAGCCGGTGGTGCATGGCGACAGCCGGAAATGGTCCGGTGCTGAAGTGCTGATGCGCTGGAATCACCCCAGGGAAGGTCTGGTGCGTCCGGACCTGTTCATCCCGTTTGCCGAGCATTCGGGTCTGATCGTGCCCATGACCCGCTCCCTGATGCAGCAGACTGCCGCCCTGCTCGGCCCGTTGTCGGCGGACTTCGACAAACCGTTCCACATCGGCATCAACATCACCGCCAGCCACTGCCAGGATCTGCAACTGGTCGAAGACTGTCGCGGGTTTCTCACTGCATTTGCCCCCGGCAGTATCAATCTGGTGCTGGAGTTGACCGAGCGCGAGCTGATTGAGCCAACCGATGTCACGCACCTATTGTTCGAGCAGTTGCACACGCTGGGGGTGATGATCGCCATCGACGACTTCGGTACCGGCCATTCAAGCCTGGGCTACCTGCGAACATTCAATGTCGATTTTCTCAAGATCGACCAGAGTTTCGTCGCGATGATCGGCATTGATGCGCTGTCGCGGCATATTCTGGACACGATTATCGAACTCTCGGCCAAGCTCGATCTGGGTATTGTTGCCGAAGGTGTAGAAACTCCGGCCCAGGCTGACTATCTGACCGCACACCACGTCAACTTCCTGCAGGGCTATCTGTTCGGAAAACCCATGCCCGGCGCCGACTTCATCGATGCATTAAGTCACCATTAACTAAAAATAAATTAAGCCTAGCGCTGCGACCGAACGCACCAAATTGATACAAAACACCACTGTTGTTACATGACGACAAGATCAGGATTTACTCTTGGCGCATTAACTACTACAATTTTTTCAGCCTGTGCAAGATTGGCAGGTGAGCCATTATCACCGAGTCGCTTCAAGGCTCTTGGCTTATAGCTTTGTTTGCGGTTGGTATCAGCCAAACACACTATTGGAGTAAAGATATTGTCCAGACTCGCTGAATTTCGTGCAGCTGAAAAGGCCCTTCAGGAACAGCTCAAGCAGTTGGAATCGCTGAAGAACGATGCCGGGCTCAAGAAAGAAATCGAATTCGAAGAAAAGCTCCAGGGGCTGATGAAAACCTACGGTAAAGGTCTGAAAGACATCATCGCCATCCTCGATCCGAACCCGTCAAAGTCCGGCTTGCAAGTGTCCACCGCTCCAAAAACCCGCCGTGCTCGCGTGGTCAAGGTTTACCATAACCCGCACACCGGTGAACTGATCGAAACCAAGGGCGGCAACCACCGTGGCCTGAAAGCCTGGAAGGAACAGTACGGTGCAGCCACCGTTGATTCCTGGTTGCGCGGTTAATCTTGCGTCAACAAACAAGCCCTGCTTTATGCAGGGCTTTTTTTCGACAATATCTAACAAAAGCAACGATTTCGGCCACGCTAGTTATCAATCCGCTTTAACACCCACAAGCCGTGAGGCTAAACATTTTGCGCCGGGATGTTGCAACCTCAACGACAGCTAAACTTTGTGCTTAATTCCTTCGGGTATCTAAACCCGTCGCGGTGCAAACAGACGTTTAAAGTTTCAAGCTGTTTCTCACTGCGTCTATTTCCTCGGCGCTCGCCTTATAAACCTCGGCCTGACCCGCGTAAGAAAGTACATAAGCCTTATCCGCCGCGGCCGCAGCAACCAATGTTTGCGACAACACATGTCGACCGTTTTCCGTGATCGTGCAGGTGGTTTCCAGCGCATCCAAAGAGCCGAGCGTCGTCCGGTGTACCTTGTTGCAAACACTTTGATAGCCGCCCTGGAAGAAGTCTTTCTGAATCGACTTGCGCATCTCCAGCAAAACGCCGGGCACGTTGACCTGATGACCCGCTTCGACCTGGCTCATGGTCAACTCCATCACCATCACCTGATTGCCGTCAGCGTCGTTTTTTACCGCGCGCTGGCGCGAAACCTGAGCGGCTTGTTCGGGCAGCGCCTCCACTTCCCAGCCTGCGGGCCAGGTGATGCTCGGCTGATCCGCCAGTGCCGGCACGGCAAGCAGCGATGAGAAAAGACAAACGAACAGCGCTTTGAACGGTCGGATCATTACCAGAGGCACTCGCAGACAGAGCTGCAAAGTCTGAGGCCCGGCCGCCCACAGAGCAAGCCGCGCATTCGGTTTGGCGATGGCGCCCCGCATGCGTATCATTGCGCCCATTCACTCGCCCCATTGTTACGGAGGGCCTATGAGCCTGCACGAACTGAACACTTTTCCCGGCGTCACCGCCACTCCAGACAGCGCAACCCGCAACTTCGTCTTCAACCACACCATGCTGCGTGTGAAGGACATCACCAAGTCCCTGGACTTCTACACCCGCGTACTGGGTTTCTCGCTGGTTGAAAAGCGTGATTTCCCGGAAGCCGAATTCAGCTTGTACTTCCTCGCGCTGGTCGACAAGGCGCAGATCCCGGCCGACGCCACTGCCCGCACCGAATGGATGAAGTCGATTCCCGGCATCCTCGAGCTGACCCACAACCACGGCACTGAAAACGACGCCGACTTCGCCTATCACAACGGCAACACCGACCCACGCGGTTTCGGCCACATCTGCATCTCGGTGCCGGACATCGTTGCCGCGTGCGCACGTTTCGAAGAACTGGGCTGTGACTTCCAGAAGCGTCTGACCGACGGCCGCATGAAAAGCCTGGCGTTCATCAAGGACCCGGATGGCTACTGGGTAGAAATCATTCAGCCTGCACCGCTGTAACTGACTGCAAATTTCTCCTGTAGGAGTGAGCCTGCTCGCGATAGCGGTGTGTCAGGCAATAATGTTTTGAATGTGCAGCCGCCATCGCGAGCAGGCTCACTCCTACAATTGGATTTGTGTCAGGCATAAAAAAACCCATGATTGTTCATGGGTTTTTTCGTTTCAGCGACTGACGTTTACGCCGGCGCCGAAGTGCGGATCAAGTGATCGAACGCGCTGAGGGAAGCCTTGGCGCCCTCACCCACCGCAATCACGATCTGCTTGTACGGCACAGTCGTCACGTCACCGGCCGCGAAGATCCCCGGGATCGACGTCTCGCCACGGTTGTCGACGATGATCTCGCCACGCGGCGACAGCTCGATGGTGCCTTTGAGCCAGTCAGTATTCGGCAGCAGACCGATCTGCACGAAGATCCCTTCCAGCTCGACGCTGCGCAGTTCGTCAGTATTGCGATCCTTGTAGCGCAGGCCGTTGACCTTCTCGCCGTTACCGGTGACTTCCGTGGTTTGCGCACTGGTGATCACGGTGACGTTCGGCAGGCTGTGCAGTTTGCGTTGCAGCACCGCGTCGGCACGCAGTTGCACGTCGAACTCCAGCAGCGTCACGTGGGAAACGATACCGGCCAGGTCGATGGCCGCTTCAACGCCGGAGTTACCGCCGCCGATCACCGCCACACGCTTGCCTTTGAACAGCGGACCGTCACAGTGCGGGCAGTACGCCACGCCTTTGTTGCGGTATTCCTGCTCGCCCGGCACGTTCATTTCACGCCAGCGTGCGCCGGTCGCCAGGATCACGCTCTTGGCTTTCAGGGTCGCACCACTGGCAAAGTGGACTTCGTGCAGCTCGCCGTTCTTGCCGGGGATCAGCTTGTCGGCGCGTTGCAGGTTCATGATGTCGACGTCGTACTGCTTGACGTGTTCTTCCAGCGCCGTCGCCAGTTTCGGGCCTTCGGTTTCCTGCACGGAGATGAAGTTCTCGATGGCCATGGTGTCGAGCACCTGACCGCCGAAGCGCTCAGCCGCTACACCGGTGCGGATGCCTTTGCGCGCCGCATAAATCGCAGCCGAAGCGCCGGCCGGGCCACCGCCGACCACCAGCACGTCAAAAGCTTCTTTCGCGCTGATTTTCTCGGCCTGACGCTCGATGGCGCCAGTGTCGAGCTTGGCGAGGATTTCTTCCAGGCCCATGCGGCCCTGGCCAAAGTTTTCACCATTGAGGTAGATGCTCGGCACGGCCATGATCTTGCGATCGTTGACTTCGTCCTGGAACAACGCGCCGTCGATGGCGACGTGACGGATGTTCGGGTTCAGCACAGCCATCAGGTTCAGCGCCTGAACCACATCCGGGCAGTTCTGGCACGACAGCGAGAAGTAGGTTTCGAAGCTGAACTCACCCTTGAGCGCGCGGATCTGCTCAATCACTTCGGCACTGGCTTTCGATGGGTGGCCGCCGACTTGCAACAGGGCCAGCACCAGCGATGTGAATTCATGGCCCATCGGGATGCCGGCGAAACGCAGGCTGATGTCGGCACCCGGGCGGTTGATCGAAAACGACGGTTTGCGCGCATCGGTGCCGCTGTCGATCAGCGTAATTTGGCTCGAAAGACTGGCAACGTCTTTCAGCAGGTCAAGCATTTCCCGGGATTTCGCACCGTCGTCGAGGGAAGCAACGATCTCGATCGGCTGGGTGACCCGTTCCAGGTACGATTTCAACTGGGCTTTAAGATTGGCGTCCAACATACGGGCGATCTCCTGTGTCTTTATTCGAGGCGAAAAAAAGCCCGAGCGAATCTCGCCCGGGCTTTTTCAATGGGCGGTGCAGCTTACTGAAGTAGGTGCGGAGTTCCGCCCTGCATTGCGTGTCTCACAGACTCAGATCTTGCCGACCAGGTCCAGGGACGGAGCCAGAGTGGCCTCGCCTTCTTTCCACTTGGCTGGGCAAACTTCGCCTGGGTGAGCAGCAACGTACTGAGCAGCCTTGATCTTGCGCAGCAGCTCGGAAGCGTCGCGGCCAACGCCGCCATCGTTCAGCTCAACGATTTTGATCTGGCCTTCAGGGTTGATCACGAAGGTGCCACGGTCAGCCAGGCCAGCGTCTTCGATCAGCACGTCGAAGTTGCGGGAGATGACGTGGGTCGGGTCGCCGATCATGGTGTATTCGATTTTGCCGATGGCTGGCGAAGTGTTGTGCCAGGCAGCGTGAGCAAAGTGGGTGTCGGTCGAAACGCTGTAGATTTCCACGCCCAGTTTCTGGAACGCAGCGTAGTTGTCGGCCAGGTCTTCCAGCTCGGTTGGGCACACGAAGGTGAAGTCGGCTGGGTAGAAGAACACTACGGACCATTTGCCTTTCAGGTCAGCGTCCGAGACTTGTACGAAGTCGCCGTTTTTGAATGCGGTAGCTTTGAACGGTTTTACTTGGCTGTTGATGATAGGCATTGATGACTCTCCGTCAGGGTTGTGAATTCGATGGGTGAATCCTACCCACTCACTCGACGGATGGCTCATTGGCAAACCTGATGCTGCTGATTTGTTTTCGCTATTAGCGGACTGTATTAATAGAAGAAAACCATATCTACGACGACAGCGGCTTATCCGTAATCCGGGCCATCCCGTGAAAGGGGCTGGCTTCAACATAGCGCATGGCTGATTTCATATCCTTCCAGCCGACGTAACTCATCAGCGATTTCAAATCCCAGCCGCTTTGATGCGCCCAGGTGGCGAAGCCGCGGCGCAGGGAATGGCTGGTGTAGCGCTCGGCCGGAATCCCGGCGCGCTCCAGCGCCTGACGCAGCAGCGGAATGATACTGTTGGCGTGCAAGCCCTCCTCGCTTAGATGGCCCCAGCGGTCAACGCCGCGAAAAACCGGACCGCGCACCAGTGCGGCCTCGGTGATCCAGTCGATATAAGCCTGCACCGGGCACAGCTTGAGCAGCGCCGGCGCCTGATACGTCTGCCCGAGGTTGTCGCGGTCGCCCTTGCTGCGCGGCAGATACAGGGTGATGCCGCTGCCGGCGTGCGCCCGCACATGCTCGATCTGCAGACGGCACAACTCATCACTGCGAAAACCCCGCCAGAAGCCCAGCAGGATCAGCGCCCGATCGCGATAGGCCTTGAGCAACTGCGGACGATCCTGATTCTGCCTGGCGCTACTGGCTTCCTGTTCCAGCCAGTCGACCACTTGCTGCAGATCGTGCAATTGCAACGGTTCGGCCTGTTTTTCCTGCGCCGGATGCAGCGCCCGAATGCCCTTGAACACTTTGCGCACCACCGGGGCTTTGGTCGGATCGGCAAAGCCCTGACTGTTGTGCCACTGCGCCAGCGCTGACAGCCGCAGTTTCAGTGTGTTGATCGACAGCACGCCGGCATGCTCGACCAGATACCGCGCCACGCTGTCGGCGGTTGCCGGCAGAAAGCCGCCCCACTTCACTTCGAAATGTTCGATCGCCGAGCGATAGCTGCGGCGGGTGTTGTCACGGGTGGCGGCTTGCAGATAACGATCGATCTCGCTCATGGGCAGTGTTCTCGCAGGCGTACTGATTGCTGGATGAAAAAACCGATTCAGGGGTCTGACATTGGGTAATACCAGTATATCCCGTCTGTTATTAATCAAGCATTTAACTTTATTTTCAGCATGGTACACTGCGTACTCTGGTGGCATGTACCACAGTACGTAATGGTAGGAGTTCACATGGCCCGTGGTGGCGTAAACAAAGCAGTGGTGCAGATCGCGCGCACAGCGATTCTGGCCCGAGGCGAACACCCCAGCATCGATGCAGTACGCATCGAACTGGGCAACACCGGTTCGAAAACCACGATCCATCGTTATCTGAAAGAGCTGGATGACGGCAGCCAACCGGTCGAAGCATCCGCAGAACCGATCAATGATGAGCTGACCGCACTGGTCTCGCGTCTCGCCCAGCGCCTGAAGGAACAGGCGCAAGAGCCGATCGAACAAGCGCGCGAGCAGTTCGAAGAGCAGCGTGAAAGCCTGGAGTCGGAGCTCAAACAGGTACGCCAGGCACTCGAGCAACTGGAACAACAGCACGACATCCAGGGTGCGGCACTGGCCCGCGAATCCGAGGCGTTGAAAGAAACCCGTTCGATGCTGCAGACCGAGCAAACCCGTAACGCCGGTCTCAATCAGGCGCTGGCTGATTTCGAGTTGCGCCTGCAGGACAAGGATGAGCAGATCCGCTCGCTGGAAGAGAAACACCTGCACGCCCGTGATGCTCTCGAGCATTACCGCAACGCCAGCAAAGAGCAGCGCGAGCAGGAACAAGCCCGTCACGAAGGACAGCTTCAGCAGTTGCAGATGGAATTGCGTCAGGCGCAACAAAGTGCGCTGGTGCGTCAGGACGAGATTACCCAGCTGCACCGCGACAACGAACGCCTGCTCACGGAAAACCGCGGCACTCAGCGCGAACTGAGCCTGATGCAGGATCAGCTCAAGCACAGCAACCAGCGTCAGGATCAGTTGCTGGAGCAAGCCACTCGCGTCGACAACGAACGCACCCTCCTCCAGGAACGCCTGCGCGTGGCCCTGCTGGAAAGTCAGACGCTGAAACAGGATGTCGACGAACAGCGGCAGCTCAATCAGTCACTGGAAAAGGAACTGACCAAGACTCAGGCCAGCCTCGAGGACAGCTTGCGTCTGGCGGCTACCGCTGCAGCAGCGCCAGACACAGCCAAAGCGAAGGACGCTTAAGCGCCGACCGGCGTACGCATGGTGACGAACTCTTCGGCGGCCGTCGGGTGCACCCCGATCGTGTCGTCGAAGTCACGCTTGGTCGCGCCAGCCTTCAGCGCAATCGCCAGACCCTGGACGATCTCTCCCGCGTCCGGACCGACCATGTGACAACCGAGGACTTTGTCGGTCTTGCCGTCGACCACCAGTTTCATCAGGGTTTTCTCCTGACACTCGGTCAGCGTCAGCTTCATCGGGCGGAAGCGGCTCTCGTAAATCACCACCTCGTGACCCGCCTCGCGCGCTTCCTCTTCGGTCAGACCGACAGTACCGATGTTCGGCAGACTGAACACTGCCGTCGGGATCATCTTGTAATCCACCGGACGGTATTGCTCAGGCTTGAACAAGCGCCGCGCCACCGCCATGCCTTCGGCCAGTGCCACTGGCGTCAGTTGCACCCGACCGATCACATCACCCAGCGCCAGAATCGACGGCTCGCTGGTCTGGTATTGCTCGTCGACCTTGATGAAACCTTTGTCGGTGAGCTGCACATCGGTGTTTTCCAGCCCCAGGTTGTCCAGCATCGGACGCCGGCCCGTGGCGTAGAACACGCAATCGGCCTCCAGCACGCGGCCATCCTTGAGAGTCGCCTTCAGGCTGCCGTCTGGCTGTTTGTCGATGCGCGCGATGTCGGCATTGAATTGCAGATCCATGCCACGCTTGGTCAGTTCTTCCTGCAGATGCTTGCGCACCGAGCCATCGAAGCCACGCAGGAACAGATCACCGCGATACAGCAGCGTGGTGTTCGCGCCCAGGCCATGGAAAATCCCCGCGAACTCGACAGCGATATAGCCACCACCGACCACCAGGACCCGTTTCGGCAGTTCTTTGAGGAAGAACGCCTGATTGGAACTGATCGCGTGTTCGTGCCCCGGGATTTCCGGAATCTGCGGCCAGCCACCGGTGGCAATCAGAATGTTTTTCGCAGTGAAGCGCTCACCGTTGACCTCGACCTCGTGCGGGCCGACGATCTTCGCGTGGGCTTCGTGCAGGGTCACGCCGCTGTTGACCAGCAGGTTGCGATAAATGCCGTTGAGGCGATTGATCTCGCGGTCCTTGTTGGCGATCAGCGTCGCCCAGTCGAAATTCGCTTCGCCCAGACTCCAGCCGAAACCGGACGACTGTTCAAAGTCTTCGGCGAAATGCGCGCCGTACACCAGCAGTTTCTTCGGCACGCAGCCGACGTTGACGCAGGTGCCGCCCAGGTAACGGCTCTCGGCTACCGCCACTTTCGCGCCAAAACCGGCGGCAAAGCGCGCCGCGCGTACACCGCCGGAACCGGCACCAATCACATAAAGGTCAAAATCGTAGGCCATTTCTATCTCCTCGGCAGGCCATCAGCATACCCGCCGCCGTCCATTGGGCAAGCGCTGTGCGCAGCTTTTCGCGCAGATCGGCGCTGTCGGGAAACATGTCCAAATAATAATATTTCTTGTTTGTCACTAAATCGCCGGGCTGCACCTCGTCTTTGAACCAATGGATTTTTTCCCTCGAAGACAAGGAGTCGGCTGCGATGTTCGCGCCCATTACCCGTTCCATGACCCTGACTGTCGGCTTGTTCAGCATGGCGTTGAGTCCCGATCTGCTGGCTGAAACCGACCCTGAAACAGCGCCACAATCCGCCGCCCAGGCGCTGGAACTGGACGCCACCAGCGTCAGCGCCGAAGGCCTCGGCGTTAATACCGAAAACACTGATTCCTACACCACTGGCGCGATGAACACCGCGACGCGGCTGAACCTGTCGATCAAGGAAACGCCGCAATCGGTGTCCGTGGTCACGCGTCAACAAATGGATGATTTCAAGCTCGGTACATTGTCCGAAGCCATGCGCCAGACCACCGGCATCGTCGTGCAACACAACGACTCGGACCGGGTCAGCTATTCGGCGCGGGGTTACCCGATCAACAATTTCCAGATCGACGGAATGCTCAATACCTTCGGGCGCATGAAGTCGGACTCGGACACCATCATCTACGACCGCATCGAAGTGGTACGCGGCGCCACTGGCCTGACCACCGGCGCGGGTGACCCTTCAGCCACCATCAACATGGTGCGCAAGCGCCCGACTGCCCAGTGGCAGGCACTGGCCGGGGTCAGCGGCGGCAGTTACGACAATTACTACAGCTATGTCGATGTCGGCGGGCCGCTCGCCTTTGATGGTCGGCTGCGTGGGCGCACAGTGCTGGCCTATCGCGACAGCCAATCGTTCCGTGACAAATACGCGCTGCAACGCGAGGTCGGCTACGGCATTCTCGAAGCTGATCTGACCGACTCCACGGTGCTTGCCGTCGGTTACGACTACCAGGACAAGCAGGTTCAGGGCACGTCCTGGGGCACCGTGCCGTACTGGAACGCCGACGGCAGCAAGGCCGGTCTCGGGCGGTCGACGAACATGGCGACATCCTGGAGTTCCTGGCCGCTGAAGGACAAGACCGCATTCGTTACCCTGGACCAGCAATTGGGTGATGGCTGGAAGCTGAAGGCAGCCTACACCCATCGCGAAAGTGATACCGACGGCAAGGTCTATTACGGCGGCGCCGGTTTTCCCGAAGCCGACCGCAGCGGCATGACGGCTTACATGGGACACATGCTCGGCACGCAGAAAATGGCCGTCTACGACTTCAACCTGTCGGGGCCGTATCAGCTGTTCGGTCGCGAACACGAAATGATGTTCGGCTATGGCGAGGCGGAAAACCGCTCGACTTCGCCCCATGCTTTCAACGCCGCGCAAGCCGCCGACTACAGCAAGATCCGCGACTGGAAATACATGGGCGATATCGGCAAATTCGCTGACACCGTGACCGGTCTGCCGGGTTCGCGTGGCATCACCCGGCAGAAAGCCGGTTATCTCGCGACACGCCTGAGCCTGACCGATGAGCTGCATGCGGTACTCGGCAGCCGCTATGGCAGCTGGGATGAATCCAGCACCGATTACTACTATGACGCGCAGCAAAAACTGACCAGTACCGACGCCACCCATCAACGCCAGAATGATATCTGGACGCCCTACGCCGGCCTGCTCTATGACCTGACGCCGGAATACACGGTTTACGCCAGCTACACCGACATTTTCAAACCGCAGAGCAACCGCGACAGCAACCGCAATTATCTCGACCCGGTGATCGGCAGCAACTACGAAGTCGGGCTCAAGGGCAGCCTGCTCGACGAACGCCTGAACCTGGCGACGGCAGTGTTCTGGAGCAAACAGGACAACGTCGCCGAGCGTGACAACTCGGTACCCCCGGACCCGGTGAGCGGCGAGGAGTTTTTCAAATCCGGCGGCAAGGGCAGCAAGGTCAATGGCTTCGAGGCCGAAGTGTCCGGCGAAATTCTCAGCGGCTGGAACATGACCGCCGGCTACACCTACACCCACTCCGTCGACGGCGAAAAACAGCGCAGCAACACCGCTCAACCAATGAACATGCTGCGGCTGTCCACGGCCTATCGCTTGCCGGGCAACTGGCACGCATTGACCGTCGGTGGCGCGGTGAACTGGCAGAGCGACGTCTATGGCGCAGCCAACCGCCCGGTCGGGCGCGGCGCCAATGGCCGGATCATCACTGAACCGGCGCGGATCAATCAGGAGGCTTACACCGTGGTCAAGCTGATGTCGCGCTATGAGTTCGACAAGCATCTGTCGGCGTCGCTGAACGTCGATAACCTGTTCGACAAGAAGTATTACGACAACGTCGGCTTCTACAACGGCGTGTACTGGGGCGATCCGCGCACGGTGACGCTGAGCCTGGACTGGAAGCTCTGACCAATCCACTCAAACAAGACCCCTGGGGTGAGGGGATTATCCCCGATGGGTCGCGAAGCGGCCCCACTCGCAAGGTGACGCGCAATGCGTCCCCCTCGCCACCGCTGTTAACTCCGAGTTAATTCCCCACCGGGACACTGTGTCCCGAGATCTGCTTCATGGACGAACGGCTCCCACGTTTTTCAGTAGGAGGCACCATGAAAACCACCACCGTCATTCTCGCCGGGCTACTCGCCCTCGGTTCCGCCAGCGCCTTTGCCGAGGGCGGCGCCGAACGCATGCGGCATTACTACGACAACTTCCCGGTCCACCACGCGCCAAGCGGGCAGTCGACCGACAGCAAAGCCGCGGAACTGAAGGTTCCGGACGATCAGACCGCGCAAGTCACCGAGTCTTATCGCGACTGATTCACCGAGCAACCGATGGACCTCCGATGGCTCCGCTCTGGCCTCGGAGACGACAGTTGGGCGCCCTGTCCGGGCGCCTTTTTTTATGCCTGCAGATCCTTGATCCAGAACAGCATGCGGCCATGCTCCGGGTCGAACATGCCGGGGGCGAAGCCGAATTTGCGGTAGGAATTCTGTGCCACCTCGTTGCCTTCGAGCACCTCCAGGGTGATCTTGCAGCATCCGCGCTGGCGGGAAATCTCCTCGACCTTGCGCAGCATTTTCTGACTCAGGCCGAGGCCGCGAAATTTCGAAACCACCGCCACGTCATGGACATTGACCAGCGGCTTGCAAGCGAACGTCGAGAAACCCTCAAAGCAGTTCACCAGCCCTGCCGGCTCGCCACCGACGAACGCCAGCACGCTGAACGCGTGAGGCCTGCGCGCCAGTTCCTCCGGTACGCGACGCAGCAGTTCAGGGGCAAGCGAATGGCCGCCGCCCATGGGATCTTCTGCGTAATGATTGAGCACGATGCCGATGGCTTCGGCGTGCAGTGGATTGGTGTAACTGGCTTGCAGCACAAGAATTTCTGCGGAATCCATTTCCATCCCCGATCATGGCCCCGGCGTGCAAGGTGCGCACCTGAAAGGCTGCTCGACCTTAACGCGAGGATGTTGTGGGCCACAACCCGAGAACGCAAATGTTTATCCGACAACAAATCACTGTAGGCGCTGCCGCAGGCTCGGGCCGCGATCGGACGATCTTTTGACCTTCCAGCGTCAACGTCCCCATATCAGCTCTTCCGTCCAACCCAACTCGGCAAAATCCTGAGCACGCAACCCGCTCTCGCCGACGCAGAAAAACTCATCCAGTTGCGGCGGTTTCACCGAGGTCGCGCTGAGCATCGCATGCACCTGCCCACGATGATGGATCTGATGCTCGAACAGGTGCGAAAGCATACGCAAGCGACTGTCATGCTGCGGCGTTTCACGGGCGATGGTGACGACCCGCCCCAGATCGGCATCGCGCAGTTGTTCGCAATAAGCGATCAACCGACGATCGACGTGCGCCTGCTCTTCACGCAGCGCTGCGGCCTCGGTAAACGGCTCGTCATGGTTGAAAAAAACATAGCAATCAGGATGCGGTTCGTCACCGCGCAACTCACGCTCCAGAGCGTCGACGTAGAACCAGTCGCAGGTGAGGATGTGATTGAGGGTGAGGCGGATACTCGGAAAGAAGCTCGTTCGCGGCGCCGCCAGCTCAGTGGCGTCGAGCTGATTCCAGGCTTTGCCGAGGCGATGATTGGCCCACGCGTTCTGGTAGGCCATGGTCAGTAAATGATGCGACAGCGGTTGGCTCATACTCGCGCCCTCTTCGCTCAGGATTCGGCAAAACGCTGCAGCTGCATTTCCTGCAATCGGCTGAGGGTACGCCGGAACGGGAACTCCAGATAACCCTCGGTGTACAGCGCGTCCATCGGTACCTGGGCCTCGATGTACAACGGGACTTTACGGTCGTAACACTCGTCCACCAAAGCAATGAAGCGACGCACGCCGTCGTCGTGCACCGACAATTGCGGCAGTTCGCGGTCGCCGGCGACCACCTGCGCCGAGCCGTCCTCGGTACCGCGGGCGATGCGCCCTTCGCGTTGCTGCGCGCTGAGGTTCGGCACGTCGCTCAACAGAATAGACCGATAACTGTCGCACAGTGCGATGAAGTCCATCGCGGCGAACGGTTGCTCGCAGAGATCGGCGTAGCGGCACCAGAGCACCGATTCGCTGGCCTGCACCACGTTCAATATGCGATGACCGACAGGCACTGGCTCCGCGCTGGCGGGCTGCCCGGCGCTGAGCGACTGGAACACCTGCTGCAGCGCACTGTCCTGCCCCGGCGGCGCGACAAAGTAACGCTGCAGGCCCGCGCCCGGATGCAAGCGATGATCCTCGGCGCCATTCACCGCCACCACTTGCATGTGCGCCTTGATCGCGGCAATCGCCGGGACAAACCGATCACGGTTGAAGCCATCGGCGTACAGCTCATCCGGCGGCAGGTTGGAGGTGCAGACCACCACCACGCCTTCGTCGAACATCACCTGAAACAGCCGACCGAGGATGATCGCGTCACCGATGTCGTTGACGTACAGCTCGTCGAAACACAGCACCCGCACTTCCGCCGCCAGCTCCTTGGCCAGCGCCCGCAGCGGATCGGCGATCCCGGTCAACTGGAACGAGCGCTGGTGCACCCAACCCATGAAATGATGAAAGTGCTGACGTCGGGCCGGCACCCGCAGGCTCTGATAGAACTGATCCATCAACCAGGTCTTGCCACGCCCGACCGGGCCCCACAAGTACACGCCGGTGACCGAACGGGCACCGGCGTGCAAGGCTTCATGGCATTTTTGCAAGGCCCAGACCGCATGCTCCTGGGCTTCATCCTGGATGAAACCCTTGTGCTCGATCGCGTGTTGCCAGGCGCTTAAAGGAGAGTCGAAAGTCATGCGCGGCAGTATATATCCCTGCAGGAGCTGTCGAGTGCAACGAGGCTGCGATCTTTTGATCTTGATCTTAAGAAATAAAGTCAAAAGATCGCAGCCTTCGGCAGCTCCCACGGGAGTGCGACAGGTAGGAGCTGCCGAAGGCTGCGATCTTTTGATTTAAAGGAAGATCCTTTTCAAACCCAATAAAACCTGACCTTTCAGGCAATTTTTGCTCGTTGCCCTCGCCGCCCTCTTGCGGCATCCTGCGCCTCCATTTTCTGACCCGGCCCCGCCTCACGGCGCGCAAAACACCATGACCGCCTCTGAAAAAGTCCCGCGCAACAACGATCTGATCTACGGCCTCAACGACCGTCCGCACCTCACCGCCACCGTCTTCGCCGCGCTGCAACACGTGCTGGCCAGCTTCGTCGGCATCATCACCCCGACCCTGATCATGGGCGGCGCCCTGGGCCTGCAAAGTGAAATTCCGTACCTGATCAGCATGGCGCTGTTCGTCTCGGGCCTCGGCACGTTCGTTCAAGCCAAGCGTTTCGGCCCGGTCGGTTCCGGGCTGCTGTGCCTGCAGGGCACCAGTTTTTCCTTTATCAGCGTGATTCTCAGCGCCGGGTTCATGGTCAAGGCCCGGGGCGGCGGCACCGATGAAATTCTCTCGACAATTTTCGGCGTGTGCTTTTTCGCAGCGTTCATCGAAGTGGTGCTGAGCCAGTTCATCGGCAAACTGCGGATGCTGATCACCCCGGTGGTCACCGGCACCATCATCACCCTGATGGGCCTGTCGCTGATCAAAGTGGCGATGACCGACATTGCCGGCGGTTTCGGCGCGCCCGATCTGGGCGCCGCCAGCCATGTATTTCTGGCAGCGCTGGTGATCGGCACTATTGTTGTGCTGAACCGCGTCGACGTGCCGTTTCTGCGCCTGGGCGCGATCGTCATCGGCCTGACCCTCGGCTACGTGGTCGCCTGGCTGATGGGCACCGTGGATTTCGCCTCGATGCCCGAAGTGCCGCTGGTCAGCGTGCCGGTGCCGTTCAAGTACGGCTTCAATTTCGACTGGGTGGCGTTCGTGCCGGTGGCGGTGATCTTCCTGGTTTCGCCGCTGGAAGCAGCGGGTGACCTGACGGCCAACTCGATGATCTCGCGGCAACCGGTCAAGGGTCCGCTGTACATCCGCCGGATCAAGTCCGGCCTGCTCGCCGATGGCCTCAATTCGGCGATGGCCGCGGTGTTCAACAGCATGCCGATGGTCACGTTCGCGCAGAACAACGGCGTGATCCAGTTGACTGGCGTCGCCAGCCGCTACGTGGCGTTTTTCATCGCCGGCCTGCTGGTGCTGCTGGGGCTGTTCCCGATGATCGGCGCGGTGCTGCAACTGATGCCCAAACCGGTGCTCGGCGGCGCTGAGCTGGTGATGTTCGGCACCGTGGCCGTGGCCGGGATCAAGATCCTCGCCGAGGCTGGCCTGCATCGGCGCAACATGTTGATCGTGGCGATCTCCGTGGGCATGGGCCTGGGCATCGCCGCCGTGCCGGAAGTGCTGCGCGAGTTGCCGCAAGCGCTGCGTAACATCTTCGAATCGCCGATCACCGTCGGTGCGTTGTGCGCTATCGTGCTGAATATCTTCCTGCCGGAAGAATTCATTGAGCTGGAAGAAGACGATTTCGATCCGGAAGCGTCGATTCTGCAGGTCATGGAAAACCCCGATCTGCCGGCCAAAGCTGAACCTGCAACGGCAGCGGCGGTCGCACAGTTGAACCGTTGACGCTGCGCCATGAAAAAGGGCTGAGCCGGCAACGGTTCAGCCCTTTTTCGTTGAGAGACCGTTTATGCGCCGCGTCCACGCCGTCATCCTGTCCCTGCTGCTGTTGTCCCTCAGTGCCTGCGCGCTGTTTCCCAATCGCGATCCGGTGAACATCAACGTGGTCGGCCTCGAACCGTTGCCGAGCCAGGATCTGGAAGTGCGCTTCGCGATCAAGTTGCGGGTGCAGAACCCCAATGAGACGGCCATCGATTACAACGGCATCGCCCTGGATCTGGAGGTCAATGGCCGTCCACTGGCCTCGGGCGTCAGCGATCAGGTCGGCTCGATCCCGCGCTTCTCGGAAACCGTGGTCAGCGTGCCGGTCAGCGTTTCCGCGTTCTCGGTGTTGCGCCAGACCCTCGGCCTGAGCCAGACACAAACCCTCGACAACCTGCCTTACGTGCTGCGCGGCAAACTCGCAGGCGGAGTGTTCGGCACCATGCGTTTTGTCGACAGTGGCAAGCTGAGTTTGCCAAAGGCCACCGCCGCGACCTGGTAACCCACCTAACTGTAGGAGTGAGCCTGCTCGCGATAGCATCGTGTCAGTCAATAAAGGTATTGGCTGACACGATGCTATCGCGAGCAGGCTCACTCCTACAGGTCGGTGCGCGGGTTATGCGGTGAAGCGCACGCCGGGTTTGGCGCGCTCATCAACCGACAGCTCAAACACATCCGGCCGCGCATAGTGGCCGACCACGTCATAGTCATACCGCGCCCGAACCAGTTCATCAGTATCGATCTCAGCCGTGAGCAACCCCGCCTCCCCGCGCAATGGCCCGGCCAGCACATCGCCCATCGGCCCGACAATTACACTGCCGCCGGCAATCAGCGGTCGATCCGCCGGCCAGTTGGCAATCTCCACGCCCAGCTCGTTCGGCGAAGCCTGCACCTGACAGGCACTGACCACAAAGCAACGGCCCTCGTGGGCGATGTGACGCATGCTGACCTGCCACATCTCGCGCTCGTCCACGGTCGGCGCGCACCAGACTTCAATGCCTTTGGCGTACATCGCCGTGCGCAGCAGCGGCATCATGTTTTCCCAGCACACCACCGCACCGAGTTTGCCGACCTGAGTGTCGAGCACCGGCAGCGTCGAGCCGTCGCCCTTGCCCCAGATCAACCGTTCGGTGCCGGTCGGCATCAGTTTGCGATGCTTGGCCACCAGCCCTGCCTGCGGATCGAAATACAGCGCCGTGCAATACAACGTGCTGCCGGCACTCTCGATCACGCCGATCACCAGATTGGCCCCGGTGCGCGCCGACAAACCGGCCAGTGCCTCGGTTTCTGCCCCCGGCACATCGATGGCGTTGGCGAAGTAGCGGGCGTAGGCCTCGCGCCCCTCGGGCAAGCGATAACCCAACTGCGTGCCAAAGCCCTCACCTTTCGGATAGCCCCCGAGCAACGCTTCAGGCATCACCACCAACGCCGCGCCGGACTCGCTGATCGCGGTTTCCCAGCTGAGGATCTGTTCCAGGGTTTCACCCTTGCCACCGGGCAAGGCGCCGATCTGCAGGGCGGCGACGATTGATTTGGGCATTGCGGTCACTCCATCGGGTTCAAGTGTTGCCGATTCTGCGGCGGCGCGGGATCATGAATAAACACCGATTCACTGCTGAATGATATGAGCCAAATGAATATCGTAACCGTCGACCTCAACCTGCTGAAAGTCTTCGAAGCCTTGCATGAGGAGTCCAGCGCCAGCCGTGCGGCGCTGCGCCTGGGCGTGACGCAATCGGCCGTCAGCGCGGCGCTGCGCCGGTTACGCGAGGTGTATGGCGATCAGTTGTTCGTGCGCACCGGCCGTGGCTTGGCGCCGACGCTCAAGGCCAATCAACTGAAACCGGTGGTCAGTGAGGCGCTGAACAAATGCCGGCAGAGCCTGGCGATGGTCGACCCCGAGGCCCATCACTACGACGGCCGTTCGGTCACGGTGGGCCTGTCGGATGATTTTGAAATTGCCTATGGCCGGCGCCTGATCGAAGCCATTGCTCGCAGCGCGCCCAAGCTGCGGCTGATCTTCCGCCAGACCCACAGCCAGATCGTCGCCCGCGCCCTGATGGAGCGCAGCATCGATCTGGCGATCACCGCCGGTGGGTTCGCCGAGCGCCTGCTCAGCCGTCAGGTGCTGGGTGAAGGGGATTATGCGTGTCTGGTCGATCCGGGCAGTCTGGCGCCCGATCAGCACAGTATCGATTTGCCGGAGTTCGTCGCCCGCGAGCACATTCTGGTGTCCTCGGGCGGTTTTATCGGCATTACCGATGAAGGCCTCGCGGCGCTGGGCCTGAGCCGGCGGGTCTGCGCGTCGACCACGCACTTTGCGGCGCTGCCGCATCTGCTCAAGGGCAGCGGCGCAGTGGCAACCATCCCGAGCCACGCCGCACAGGCCATTGCCGAGCTCAGCGGGCTGGTGCTGCTGCCCTGCCCGCTGGCGCTGCCGCGTTACCCGATCGAACTGGGCTGGCGCACCAGCACGCAGATCGATCCGGTGGTGATCAAGGTGCGTGAGGCGATTGTCGGGTGCTTCAACACCGACTGAGGCGCTATTACTTGTTGGCCGCCATCAGTCGATTGACCTCACTGCGCACCATGTTGGCGAATTCCGGTGGGGACATGCCATCAAGCTCGGCGCGCACCCACTCGGCCCATTTGCCCTTGCGCTTGGAGCGTTCGCCGAACAACCGCGCGGCTTCGCCTTTGGCTTTGCCCAGATTGTTCTGCCAGAGTTCGAACAGACGGGATTTCTCGTCTTCCAGCGCAGCGCGCTCGGCGAGGGATTTGTCGGCCAGATTGAAACTCATGGGGAAATACCTGCTGCGTAAAATGGCGACATCTTACACGCTCGGCGGAAATCTCCCGCGCAGGTTTTTCTTTCGCACCTAAAATCAGTGCAACTTTTCAATCAGCGCCACACTCCATTGATCACTGTTCATTCATCTGCAAGGAGTCACCCAATGGCCCGCAAATCCCGCGTGCAAGCCGTCGAAGACCAAATCAAGGATCAAGCCTTCAGCGAACTTCAGGCGCTGATCGAAGAGTCCGACAAACTGCTCAAGAGCAGCGCCTCACTGGTAGGCGAAGAAGCGGAGACCCTGCGCGGACAAATCGCCCTGAAGCTGCAACAGGCGCTGGACTCCGTATCGAGCGTGCGCGACCGCACCAAACCGGCGGTCGAGGCCACCGAGAGCTACATTGGCGGCCATCCGTGGCAGACCGTGGCGATTTCCGCCGGTTTCGGTCTGGTGGTGGGCCTGCTGCTCGGTCGTCGTTGATCGACGTCTGACAAAAAACCTGTGGCGAGGGAGCTTGCTCCCGCTGGACTGCGCAGCAGTCCCCCTGTTCTTAAATAGACAAGGGGGGGGGGCCGCTTCGCAACCCGGCGGGAGCAAGCTCCCTCGCCACATTGGTTATCTGATAATTACTCCCCGGCCAGCTCTCGCAACTGCGCCAGCGTCTGCTTATCCAGCACAATCCCCTCGGCCAGCGATCTGGCCCGCTGCAAATGCCGACGATCACCCGGCAAGCGCTTCAACCCCACCCCATGCATCTGCCGCACCAGCTCTTCGCTGCGCTCGGCAAAGCTCTGCCCGGCAGCCTTGCCCGGGTCGATGACGATCAGCAGTTGTCCGGTCCACGGGGTCTTGGCCCCGGGATGGTTCGACCAGTCGAACTCGAAGGAAAAATTACCCCCGGTCAACGCCGCCGCCAACAGCTCGACCATCATCGACAGCGCCGAGCCTTTATGGCCGCCGAATGGCAACAGGGCGCCGCCCTCAAGAATGGCTTTCGGATCCTGCGTTGCCTGCCCAAGAGCGTCCACACCCATTCCGGCAGGCAGACGTTCACCCTTGCGCGCGGCAATCTGCACGTCGCCGTGAGCAATGGCGCTGGTCGCCAGATCGAAGACAATCGGCGCACCACCGGCCCGCGGCGCGGCAAAGGCAATCGGATTGGTGCCGAACAGCGGTCGATCGGCGCCATGCGGCACCACGCAGGTCATGCTATTGACCACGCTGAGCGCCACCAAACCTTCCTCGGCGAACGGCTCGACGTCCGGCCATAGCGCTGCAAAATGATGGGAATTGCGAATCGCCAATACGGCGATCCCGGCGTTGCGCGCCTTTTCCACCAGCAGCGAACGGGCAGCGGCCAGCGCCGGCTGGGCGAAACCGTTGCCGGCATCAACCCGCACGAAACCCGGAGCCACATCTTCGACTTGCGGCACAGCCTGTCCATTGACCCAACCGCTATTGAGCGTCGAGACATAACCGGGGATACGGAACACGCCATGACTGTGCGCACCGTCGCGTTCGGCACCGGCGCAGTTGGCAGCCAGGACTCGGGCGACGGACGCCGACGTACCGTGGCGCAGGAAAATCTTTTCAAGCAATTGCGTCAGCGCTTCGAGCGAGAGTGTGGACGCAACGGTGGAAGACACGGAATCGTGTGGCGCAGACATCTGAAGCTCCAGACTAATTATTGGAGGGAACAACAGCGTACGAACAGCTTGCCCAGCGATTAACCACGCCCGGTACGGGTGCTGTCAACCGTTGCGGTGCTGGCGTGTCGCTGCTAGCACATTGCGCTGCCACTTGTGCGGTAACTATGTACCACCCGTGCTATCGGCCCGGTCTTTAGTCTCGTGTCTCAATTTACCGGTGCACCGGCCGGTGCCCTGAACGAGACCCGATGATGCCTGCTCCCATTCCTCCCCTGCTGTTGCTGCCGACTCTCAACTCCCCCGGATCGTGGCGCGAGCTCGGCAATCTCCATCACATGTCCAGCGCTGACTTCCAATGGCTGAGTCACGTGCAACTGGCCACCCATGCCCTGCGCAGTCAGCAGTCCCCGCCCATGCTTGCCCAGCGCATCCTGCTCAATATCGATGGCGCGCCAGCGGTGCCCTTGGCGGGCAGCTTCATTCTCAGCGCCACCCCGGATGATCGCGGCATCCTGTTGTACACGCCTTTTGCCGGGCTGAAAAAACATGCCAGCCTCGCTAGCCTGACTGCGCATCTGGAACAGCATCTGAACAGCGCCCGTGAGGACGATCGGCTGCTGGCCCTGCTCGCCCTTTCCCAACGCAAACGACTGGCAGAACGGCACGCTATCAGCGTGACCTATCAGCTTGTCGAAGGCGATATCTTCGAGGATCAACGCGCCGCCATCGAGCACTGTCAGCAGCTCAACGTGCAGGCGATGCTTGATGAGTTGATGCAACTGCCCGAACTTGGCAGCCTGCTTCAGACCATTGTCGGCGCACTCCTGACGCCAACGATGCGCGGCGTCGACCAGACACGCACGCGCGTGAACCTGTACGCAACCACGACTGCAACCGACCCGGCATCGGCCGACCTTCCCTCACGACGCGAGCTTGCAGCGCTGTCGCTTGGCGATGCGTTGCTGTTGCACTATCGCCACACCGGATGGCCGGTTGGCCAGACCCATGAGTTTTCGCACCCGGGCCGGACTTTCCTGACCAGTGATCAGCAACACTGGGAGACAGCCGTCACCACGGCTTCAGGCAAACTGCTGGTGTTGCTGTACCAGCAAATGGAGCGCTACTGGAATGGGGCCAGCGCTGATGGCGCCTCGCGGCGCGAGGTATTTGCGCAGATCATTCGGCAGCAGGCGCTGGCGGACTTTTTGCTCAAACGCGAGGCTGGCATCATCGATCAACGCCAATTCGACAGCCTGCTGACGTCGCTGGGTTTCAGTGAACGTCTGGCACCTCGCGCAGCCGTGGAAACCGTGCGTTTATGGGAGCACCAGGCAAACTTCGTGGAACTGGCCGGTGCGCTGATGATCAGCCATTCCGACAGCTGCCTGTATACCCCGACTCACGGTTTGCAGGTACTCAGGGACTACGCAGATCTAAAATCCATGCTGCTCGGCAAGTTCGCCAGCCCCGGGCACGAAGACGAACTCTATGGTCTGTTGAGTCTCGACGAGCGCCAACGCTTCCTCGGCTTCGACCGGCCGCAGGTTTCCGGCAAATCGATTGCCGGAGACGTGTTCAGCGTACTGCTCGAGTTGATCATCACCAAGCAACGACAGAACATCGACTATGCCTTGCAGTTGTACCGGCACCGCGACGGCGTCGTGGATATACGCGCGCTGTTCGACACGGCCCTGGACATCCGTTCGATGCTCCACGAGCGCCTTGTGACACTGGATGCCCGCGGGCGCTGGAGCACCCGGCCGATGCTTACCGGTAACCAATTGCCCTCAAGGGTGCTGGCGGACACCGCCGCGGCCGAAGTTCGCAAGTTCGCCAGCATCATGCCGACCATCGCCGCAGACTTCGCCGCCCAGCCACTGACCGTCACGGCACTGCAGCGCACTTATCTGCGGGGCATCGCCGCGAAGCTGGCACACGCCCTGTCTGTCGGCATCAATGGCGAAGCACGGTTGAGAGTCCTGGACGGAACGCTGAGCCGTCATGCGCAAGCCCTGGTCGACACCGTGTTCAATCCGGATCACCCGGATCGCAGCCGCCGCAAGGCACTCAACGGGATTCGGCCGGATGCCTGGTCATTGACGTTACAGCTCGCCGGGCAGAGCGAAATGCTGCCGCTGGCCAACTGCGCTCTGGTCACGGAACGCGGTGGCCTCGATACGCAGCACTCGGGACGCGCGATTTTGTGGACACCAGCCCTGGGCCTGGAAGTTTTCCGCTCGATCGAGCACGCCAGACAGGTTTTGAACCAGCGGCTGCTGGATCCGCAAAAACGCCTGGTGCTGCTGGAAAACCTTTCACCACTGCACCAGAGATTCCATCAACACTACACGCTGGGACGGTTACAGCTGATCAGCGGCAATGTCCTGCAGGATCGCACCGATTCAGCGCTCGAACATTTTCTCCAGCGCTGTGAACAGGTGCGGGGCCGCCAATGGCCAACGCTGCGCGAAAACCAGATCCTCAAGACGTTGAGTGAGCAAGTGGTAGAGACCAACCTGCAACGCGCCACCGCTCTGGCGCAGGCCCTCGGCAAACAGCACTCCTTGCCTGCCTGGCTGGGAATGGCCAGGCTTGAAGATCAGCAGTTGCATCTGGAACTGCTGGAACAGTGGCGCCTCAGCGTCATAGACGACCAGGATTATCTCCACGCGCTGCCAACCTTGCGTGATGACATCAGGCAGACGCTTGAAACGCTGCTGAGCACCCGCTTGCAGAGGCAGGATCTCGACCCCGAACAGATCACCGTCACCCCGGCGCAGACCCTGATCGGGTCTGCGATGAGCCTGACCGATTTCGCCTTGAACCATGCGCATATTGCCCAGGACACTGCATTCACCCTCAGTTCGAGCACCCACCGGGCGCTGCCGACCGGACTTGACCAACAAGCGGTCAGAAGCCTGCTGTTGTCCTTGAACGTTGCGACAACATTTGCCGATAAAATCACAACGGCGTTATCCGTGGATGGCGTCGACGCCGAACAACGCAAGCTGCGTTTCATCCAGCAACTACCCTGGCAACTGCTGCAGCATGCCCATCAGCTACAACTGCAACAACGCTTGTCGCCGAAGGCTTTCGGCTTGATTTCACAGGTGCTCGACATGCCCGATGCCGTCGCTCGTGCGACCGTGCAAGGGGCCGATGCGATTGTCAGGCCATTGGCGCTGGTCAAAACCGCCGGGGAATCGGCGGTCAAGGCGCTGGGGCTGTACTTGATCGGCCCTGCGGGAAAACCCGGCCCTCAAGTGCTTTATACGCCCTACCATGGAGAGCACGCATTCACTGAGTTCGAGGACGAGGCGGCAGTGATCGCCGCGCTGAATACGCCGGGCTCACTGCAGGACTTGCTGCTGCGCCGCTTGCCGGAAAGTCAACGTTCGATCTTCAGCGCACGGCTCAAGGCGGACAGCGGCCAGACGAACGAGATGACCCTGGCCACCACCCCGATCGATGGCAACTTGCTGCTGCAGTTGTTCGACGACAACCTGGCTTTGTTGCCACACTTGCTGAGCGGCCATTCAATGCCGTCGGCGCAGGCGGATTGGGACGCCGCAAAGAACCTGTTCAGTTCAGGCATCCAGCAGATCCGGGGCCTGCTGCCGGGCAAACTCGCCTATGTGCAGTTTCTCTGGCAAAGCTTCAGGGATTTCATGGGCTCGGCCGAAGCGTTGCAGGATCACCACTGGAAACGTGCGCTGCAAACCTTTGTCGCCGGCACAGCGGAGATGATCAGTCTCGGGCGGTTGGCACTGGAGTCACGTCTGGAATCTCAAGCCGTGGCAGCGCCGCAACCACCGCAGCCAACCACGCTGAGCGTCCCCGTCCTGGCGCAGACAAAGCCGACCGATCCGCTGCGCACCTCGCTGCAGACATTCGAGGCTCCGACGATCGCGTTGAAGGATCTGACTCACAATGCAGCCGAGGGCACGTATCAGGACTTGAAAACCAAAGCGACCTACGCCCCCATCGCTGGCAAAGTCTATCCCGTGGGGCGGCCGGGAGCCGTCTGGCAAATCAAAGGTGCCGAGCAGCCAGGTCCGGTGCTGCAACACACCGCTTCCCGGCAACTGGTGCTGGATCCGGATCGCCATACCGTGCATTTCGGCAAGGCCATGTCGACGATGTTCAACCATTACGCCACCCATCGCCAGGCCCGGTACATGCTGAATATCGAAGCGCAGGGCATGGAAGAAATCCGCGCCCGCCATCCGGAAAAAGCAAGCATGTTGATTGAGGCAATTGATCTGGCCCGGCATTACGCATTCAACAGCCTGCACAATCTTGCCCAGTTGAGAAACTATGTGCCGGGCACCCGCCTCGATACTTTTCTCAAGTCTTTTTTCGACGTGCAACGGATTGATGCCGACATGCTCGACAAATTGAAGCAGGCCATCGTGCCGATCTGTGATGCATTGGTCGATCCAACAGAAGACCTGTTGAACACCAGTCGCTTTGTGGTCGGCTCGAACAGACACAGCAGCTCGGGGGTCATTGCCTTTGTACTGGGTGGCGATTTACTCAAGAAAGTCCACTTCACCGAAAAGTTCTTCAATCAAGGGCTGGAATGGTACAACACGGGCCTGACCGAACCTTTCAATGTTGACGGGCATGCACGGGCAGCGACGCTGATCCACGAGTTTTCCCATCAGTTCAGCAAGACCGTCGACATTGCCTCGCTGGAAGCGCGGCGCCCGTTTGCTGATCTGATTGCTACGGTGACCGGTTACGGAGCTGCCCGCAAACAGGTTCAAACGCGATTTCAGCGCGAAGCCCTGTCACTGTCCACGCCCCGTGTAGAGCTGTTTTCGCGCTGGAGCAATGACGCTCAGGAATGGCTGGATATCGACGAGATTGAGGGCATGGAACATGTGCGCAGGGAAGTTCTCAAGACCACGCGCACGAGGAATCTTGAGGACGCGCGAACGGCGTTTCTCAGCCCGACCAACCCGCATCCACGCATCGACACGATATTGCGCAATGCCGATTCGATCGCCTTTCTGATCTGCGAAATGGGCCGCCAACTAGATCCGGTGACCCAACCGCACGGAGGGCTCAACTGAGGCAAAAAAAATGCGCAGGCGGTTGGCCTGCGCATGGTTTATCGCCAGGTGAACTCAGTCTTTCTGGTCACGCAATACATTGCCCGAGGCGCCATCGATACGGAATTCATACACCGAACCGTCGGCCTTGCGGCCCTCGCCTTTCCAGTAGCCGTCATTGTCGGCCTCGATTTCATAGACTTCGACGTAACCGGCCTTGGTTTTCACGATCTCGATAGCCTTTTCGATGGTGACCCAGCCTGCACCGGGACGATCGGCCATGGCGGCACCGGCACTGAACAGAGCGGCGGTGGCGATTGCAGCGGCTAAGGTTTTTTTGATCATTTTTTCACTCCATTTGTGGATGATGTTCCTCGGATGTCCTGCTTTTTGGCGTCTGACGGAAAAATAAGTTCCACTTTGATGGGCAATTGCCATGACGGATATTCTCGGCGCAACGCCCGCAAGGTTAGAATGCAGCAAATCAGGACGAGTCAATGACCCAAGAATCCCTCTCGGAAGCCGAATACGATGCGATCACCGATGCCGCCGCGCACTGGTGCATGCGTCTGCACGCTGTCGACTGCTCCGCCGAGGAGCGTCTGGCTTTCGAGCAATGGCACGATGCGCATCCGCTGCATGCGTTCGAATATGAGGCCATGCTCGAAATCTGGGACGTTGCCGAACATCTGCCGCGTCCGCAGACGCCGCCGAGTGTGCCGCTGAATAAAACGCTGCCTGCCTGGCGTCGCTATGCAATCGCCGCAAGCGTCTGCGCGCTGGCCTTGCCACTGGCGGCCTACAGCGGCTGGAACCTGGGCTGGTTGCCCAATAGCTACCAGCATTTCGCAGCCACCGACACTGTCCGCCAGGTCACCTTGAAGGACGGCAGTCAGGTCGAGCTCAACCTCAATACCGAGCTGACCTTCAGCAATTACAAGGACGAACGCCGAGTCACCCTGGAAAAAGGCGAGGCGTTTTTTGAAGTCAGCCACGACCTCTCCCACCCGTTCGTGGTCAGGGCCGGCGAAGGCAAGATCCGCGTGACCGGCACCCGCTTCAATGTCTGGCTCTACGAAGATCAGGTGCGGGTCAACCTGATCGAAGGCTCGGTGCTGGTAACCAGCAACGCCGCCCTGCCCGGCGACGGTCTGCGCCTGGGGCCGGCCATGCAGGCACAGTACCGGCATGGCGACTACACGCCACAGATCAGCCAGACCTACGCCAACGACAACGCCCTGGCCTGGCGCAACGGCAAACTGGTGCTCGACAACCTGGCACTCAACGAAGCCTTGCCGCTGATCAATCGCTACCTGAGCAAACCGCTGAAACTGGCCGACGCCAACACCGGCGCGATCCGCGTCGGCGGCGTCTACAACGTCAAAGAACTCGGCGGCCTCGTCAACACCTTGCCCAAGGTGCTGCCGGTCTACCTGACGCGCAATAACGAGGGTGATCCGGTGATCAATTCGATACCGCGGCAGCCACCGAAGACTTGAAACCGAGCACCATTTGCCATGACTGACTCAGGGCAATAAAAAAGCCGCTGCCCCATCCCTGGGAGCAGCGGCTTTTTCATTCAGGCTGATTTACTGCGCAACCACCTCGGTGCTCTTGCCCGCCACCTCGCGAACGGTCTGCAGCTGATACTGCGGATCGGCCGTGATCTGCTGCTCAGTGAACGGCAGCACACTCCACTGCTTTTTCGAAAACGCCTCGGTCTGATCGCGGGAGTATTTCGACGCCGGGTCACTGGACAGCGAGAACGCCAGCAGCCCTTGAGCGTGCGGGCCCTTGTCGTCGAAGGTCACCACCTGCAGATAGCTGGTGCCGCTGACCACTTCGAGTTTGCCGTCTTCACGCGGCACACTCTGGATCGCGTTGTAGATCCCCAGCGTTCCCGGCCCGCCGTGGATTGCAGTTTGTTGAGCGCCGCTGCTCACCACCTGAATATCGCCCCAGCGGGTTTCAGGCTTGAGCCCCATTTTCTGCGCGGTGGCGGCCGACGCCAGCAGCGCTTCACGCAGTGCCTTGCTCACCGCCGGTTGCTCGATCGCCAACCCGCGTGGCGTATGTTGCGGGTCTTTTGGATCGAACGGCACACGCCAGACATCCGGCGACGCTTGCAGCACTTGCATGATGTTCTGGAAGTGCACCAGGCCAATGCCCGAATCCAGATTCGCCCGGCCGTCCCACCCCTTGAGACTCGCGCAAACCGGCTTCAACGCGGCCGCGTCCGCCCCCAGATCCGCAGCGCAAAACTTCAACAGATCCGGCAGCACCTGAGTCGCCAGATAGACGTTGTCGTCCATCACCATCTGTTGCAGATCCTTGACCGCCAGCGGGCCTTTTTTGCCGAGTGAATTCAGACGCTCAAGCGCAAATCGCGCACGCAGGCCCAGCGGTTGACCGTCCTGACTGATCAGCGGCGAGAACCCGGTCAGCGGTTGTGCCGGGTTCGCCAGCCACGCGGAGTCGTTGGAATGCTGGACAAAGTCCTTGCGCAACAATTGCGGCAGCTGGCTGGCGGCATAGATGCCCTTCTGCGCAGCTTGCGGATCGATATCCCAGGCGCAAGCGCTGTTGGAACCGTCCAGCACGATCATCTGCAAGCCGATGCGCGGGTCGCTGCACTTGGCCAGTTTGTCGGCGCTGACGTTCGGCACCACCGACAGGTTCATGTACAGCGTCTGCCCCTTGTCATCCACGGCCAGGGTGTTGACCCACGGAATGCCCTGAAGCTTGTGCACCGAATCCTGCAGATCCTTGAGGCTCGACGCCTGGTTCATCGCGTACCACTGCGTCAGCACGCGGTCATTGTCCAGGTTGGCGTCGCGCAGACTGTAGGCGTACTGATGATCCCAGTCGAGTTTGCCCGGCCACTGTACGATCGGGCCGAACTGCGAGCTGTAGACATCACGCGAAACCGGCACCACCTGACCGTCCGCCTGTTTGACCTGCACCGTGACCGTCTGCTTGTTCAGCGGCAGCGATTTGCCGTCGAGCAGGTAGCGGGTCGGGTCTTTCGGATCGAGTTGCAGGCGATACAGGGTGAAGTGTTTGGATGAATCCACGGTGTGGGTCCAGGCCAGATGCTGGTTGAAACCGATGTTGATCATCGGCAGCCCCGGCAAGGCTGCGCCCATGACGTCGAGCTTGCCCGGAATGGTCAGGTGCATCTGGTAAAAGCGCATGCCGCCGACCCACGGGAAATGCGGATTGGCCAGCAACATGCCGCGTCCGTTGAACGAGCGTTCGCTGCCGACCGCCACGGCGTTGCTGCCGCGATCCAGGGCGAAGCGCTGCAGGCGCGCGTCCGCCAACTGATAGGCCTGCGCATTGCTGCCGAGCTGCGCCGTGGCCTGCGGCGGCGTCGCGCCTGCCAGGGCTTCGGCGAACTGTCCGACCCCGCCCTCAACCAGCAAGCGCCGAGTGAGCTTAACCAGATCCTCGGCGGCGATATCACGCACCCACTCCCCCTGACACTGTTGCGGCAGCCCCTGCTGGCGGCGCTCGGCGAGATAGCGGTTGTAGCCCGCGGCATAACCTTCCACCAGATCGTGCACCTGCGCAGGTTGCGCGTCCCAGAAGGCTTTCACTGCGGCAGGCGTATTGAGCCAAGTAAAGAACAGGTCGCTGACGCGATTCTCGCGTTGCTCGACGGTGAACTGCTCCGGCCCGAAATAGCGCGAGCGCTGGCCATTGACCGTGACGATCTCGTTGGCCAGCAGACACAGGTTGTCCTGCGCGAAGGCGTAACCGATGCCGAAACCCAGGCCGCGCTCGTTCTCGGCGCGGATGTGCGGAACGCCAAACGCGGTACGGCGGATATCGGCACTGGCCTGGGTGGCGGGACTGAACGCATGGGCCGACAGACTGAGCCCGAGAAACGCGCTGGCGAGGGCCAGCCCGGTTAACTGCCTGGAAATAATCACACTCGCTCCTGATCGATAGATAGGACACGGATCGACGCATGCTTTGCGCAAGCTTCGAACTCGGTCTGAAGTTGACGCCTGCGCCTGGGCGCAAGGTGGCTGTTCAGGAAACGAATGCGGCAAAAAAATATTTAGCCCGTTAACTCAAGGTGCAAACCGGCGATGACGGGAAAACAACGAATAAGCGACAAAATTTCTACATATTTCCTTTCATGATTTGTCGTGCTGAAACGTCTTGTTTACTGAGAGCAGTCAAAACGTTTCCTGATCGGGCTCTAGAAAGGAGTAACCCCATGTACAACTCGCAACTACCAACGGACGGTAGCCAGGCGTCACAAGGAGCTGCCATGAGTTCCCGCGCGAGCAGTTTCGCCCCCAGCCCAGAACGCCTGGGTAATGAGCGCATTCGCCTGCTGCTGAAAAGCTTCGGCCTGCGCACCAGCCTGATTCGCCTGAAAGTCATCGACGCCCTGCTGGTCGCTGCGCAAAGCGATCGACGCCTGGGCGTGCGCGGTGTGCACAGCCAGTTGCTGGACCTGGATATTCCATTGTCCTTTCTCAGCGTGCGCGAAGTGTTGAAGCGTCTGTGTGCCGAAGGTGTGGTCACCTTCAATCCGGACAAGAGTTACAGCCTGCATCCACAGGCTGCTGCCGTGCTCAATCACGATTGAAGCGTCCCGCGATCGCCGTCAGGGTTTGACCTTGCGGCGCATCACCCCGTTGATCACCACCACGACCACCGCCACACCGATGGCGATGTACTGGAACATCTTCTGACTGATCATCCCGGCGTTTTGCAGCCAGGACAGGCCGAGCATGATCGCCAGCACCGACAAGGCGATCAGAATCGAGTATTTCAAACGTTGCTTCTGGGTCATTGACAGGTTCCTGAAACTTTCAAATGTATCCGGTTTGTATCCGATTGCATGCCATGCACATACCGTGTTGCGGGGATGAGCCTGGCTGAACGCGGTCTCATGTTACAGCCGATGAAGAGTTTTGGCTTCATGCCGGCGTAACCATGAGGATCCTTGAAATGTTCCGTCGAATCACCTGGCTGATTCCCGTCCTTGCCGTACTGACCTTGAACGGCTGCATCATTTTCCCCCACGGCGGCTGGCATGACGGCCACCATCGTTATCAGGAAGGCCCCGGTTATTACCAACATCGATAGGGGATGACTCCACTGGGTAAACGTTACAAATCGTGTTCCCACAACGACCGCGCCTACTGAAAAGTAGGCGCTTTCTGTCTGTAATCTGACCTGCGCACGTAGGACACTGATCAAGCTTTTGTAGGACTCTTTCGCGCCGCAACGTTTTGTGCATTTTTGATATTTCTCGTCATACCTGGCTGGTGTAAATCTCCCTCTCCACCCCCCTACTCTCTGCGCCCCTGATGCCGAACCACGAGCTCACCCGCGCATGCAAAGAACACTTATCGATATCAACCCCGGACAAGCCCTTGGCTTCTGTCTGGCCTTAACCCTGTTTGAACTGCTGACCTACATGGCCAGCGACCTGATCATGCCGGCAATGCTGACCGTTACCTCCGAGTTCGAAGCGGACGCGCGGCATGTTCCTTATGCATTCAATCTGTACCTGATCGGTGGAGTCTGCCTGCAGTGGCTGATTGGCCCACTCTCCGACCGCTTTGGCCGGCGGCGTCTGCTGTTGAGCGGATGCCTGCTGTTCGGTGCGGCCTGTGCCGCAACCTTCATCACCAGCAGTATCGAAGCATTCAACCTGTTGCGGCTGATACAGGGGATGGGGCTGGGCTTCGTCGTGGCCGTCAGTTATCCGGCCCTGCAGGAAGTTTTCCGTGAAGCGGATGCCGTGCGCCTGATGGCGCTGCTGGGCAATGTGGCATTGCTCTCGCCGTTGCTCGGGCCATTGCTCGGCAGCCTGCTGCTTGAATGGCTGAGCTGGCGAACACTGTTTCTCGGCCTGGGTCTGGCGGCGGTTGTTGCCTGGCTGGGCCTGTATATCTGCATGCCCGAGACCATCGGCGTCATGCGCAACGACGGCCAGCAACAGGCGCCGGTGGCGTTCAACGGACGGCAGATTGGACAGCGCTATCTGACTTTGCTCGGCAACCGCAACTTTCTGTACGCCAGCCTCGCACTGGGTTTGATGAGCCTGCCACTGATCGCCTGGATCGGACTGTCGCCGCTGCTGCTGATGCAGTTGCTGGGCCTGTCCTCGCGCGAATACGGGCTGTGGCAGATCCCGGTCTTCTGCGCCGTGATTGCCGGCAATCTGATCCTTGATCGCCTGCTCGTCAGCCACTCGCTGCCCCGGGTCATTCGCGTTGCGCTGTGGCCATTGTGCCTGGGCTTGATCGCATTGATCGGCACAGCCCTGTCGAGCGCTGCGCTGCCGCTGCTGATTGCCAGCCTGTCGCTGTATGCCATTGGGCTGGGCATGAGCAACGCGGCGCTGTACCGGCTGGCACTGTTCGCCAGCGATGACAGCAAGGGCCTGGTTTCCGCAACCATCGGCATGCTCTCGATTGTCGTGATGGGCGCAGGCGGTTCGCTGATAGCAGCCGTCGGGGGCGCCGAAAGTCTCGAGAGTTTCGCCCTGTGGGCGGCACTTGGAGGCTTGCTGTGCCTGCCTCTCATCCAGCGTTTTCTGCAGCAGTCCGTGCAACCCACCCTTCCACCGGCTACACCAAAGGATGACCGCTAATGCACTCTTTCCCTCACAGCGACGCACTCTGTGCGTCAACCGCTGCCTACTGCCCGGGCTCGGTGGCGCCCGGTCTGTTTGATCGGGCCATGGTCGAAATCACTCGTTTTCACATCGAACAGACCCCGGGTTATGAGCATTGGCTGAACGCCAATGGTGTCGAAGCCAAAGACCTCGAAACCTTTGATGACTGGTCGCACCTGCCACCGATTTTTGCCAACTTCTTCAAACAGCATTTGCTGCTCAGCCCCACTGGCGAGGACGCGCTGGAACTGACGTCCTCCGGCACCAGCGGGCAGAAAAGCCGCATGCGTTATGACGCGCGCAGCCTCGGCGCAGCGCAGTACATGGTCGAGCGGATATTCGCGCAGTACGGCTGGATCACACCGCATACGCCCTGCAATTACCTGTTGCTGAGTTACGAACCCCAGACGCGGATCACCCTGGGCACATCGTTCACCGATCAGTTCCTGTGTGGCTTTGCCCCGGTCAATCGGGTGGTGTATGCGCTGCGGGCTGACGGCGACAGTCATCGGTTCGATCTGTTCGGCGTGATAGCAGCTCTGCAAGCCTTTGCCGAAGAAGGTCTACCGGTGCGCATCTTCGGTTTCCCGGCCTTTCTCTGGGAAACCCTGCAACGCATGCGCGCCACCGGCGTGACGGATCTGCAACTGCCGGCGGGATCGTTGGCGTTTTTTGGCGGTGGCTGGAAAACCCGTGCCGCCGAAGAAGTCCCGAAACAACAGCTGTACGCACGGATCCAGCAGCAGTTGGGCATCGATACCAAAGACTGTCGCGATGGCTACGGCGCCGTCGAGCACGCGGTGCCTTACATCGAGTGTGCCCACCACCATTTTCATGTGCCGGTCTATTCGAAAGTGTACGTGCGCAGCCCCGTGGACTTTTCGGTCCTGCCCTATGGGCAGTGCGGCCTGCTCAGCCTGGTCTCCCCATACATTTCATCAAGTCCCGCCCATGCGGTGGTCATGAGTGACCTCGCCACGCTGTATCCCGCTGCGAGTTGCGGCTGTGGGCTGACGAGCGACTGGTTCCAACTGCATGGCCGCGCCGGCACTGCAGCCGCGAGGAGCTGTGCCATGGCGGCTTCCGAATTGCTGGGGAGACACTGATATGTATTTGATCAATGGAAAACTGCACGCCGACTGCGATCTCGACAGTGCGTTGCAACAACTTTATCTGCAACTGCCACATCAGCTGCAGACACCCCTTGAGACCTCCACATTGCTAACCGCTGCGCAGGCATTCGCCGAACGCCTGCAGCATCAGCCTCTGGAGCTGGCACTCGACACCGATCAGCGCCAGGCCCTGATCGACTTCTGCCAGCCTGCCACGCTGCAGGCAAAGCTTGATCGTGAGCTGGGCCTGCAACCCGATTCACTGCGGCGCATCGACTATCGGCAGTCGCGTTTCGAGCGCTGGAGCCCCCTGGGTCTGGTGGTTCATGTCACCCCGGCCAACGCACCGCTGCTGGCATTCTGTGCGGTACTGGAGGGTTTGTTGAGCGGCAACGTCAACTGGCTGCGCCCCAGCAGCAGCGACGACGGATTCACTGCGCGCCTGCTGCAGGTGTTGCTGGAGTGTGACTCGAGCGGGCAACTCGGAGGTTACGTCGCGGTACTGCCGACAACGACCGGGCAAATCGCTCAGCTGTGCAGACACGCCAACGGTGTCTCCGCCTGGGGTGGCGAAACAGCCCTGCAAGCCATTCGGCTGCAGATTCCGCCGGGATGCCGCTGGATCGACTGGGGGCACCGCATCAGCTTCGCTTATCTGACCCCGGACGCAGCGTCACCGGCAGTCCTGGATGCGCTGGTGGATGAAGTCTGCCGCCTCGATCAGCAAGCCTGCTCCAGCCCGCAATGGCTGCTGGTGGACAGTGACGACGAGGCCGTTCTGAACGACATCGGTACCGAACTGGCCGCCGCGTTCGAGCGTCGCGCCGGGCAATGGCCGGCCCTTACCCCGACGCTTGAAGAGGCCTCGCAAATCACCACCGGTACGGCAATGGCACGGCTGGCCCAGAGTTTTGCCGGACAGGCCGGTCGGGTCTGGAGTACGCCGCACTGGCGGGTGATCTGGAGCCATGACCGTCAGCTCGAACCTTCTGCGCTGTTTCGCAGCCTGCTGCTCAAACCCCTGCCCCGCGAACAGCTCGGCGCTACGCTGTTGCCGTGGCGCAACGTGCTGCAGAGCTGTGCCTTGCTCTGTCATGAGGCGCAGATCGGCGAACTGGCGCAGTCGCTGATCGCCGCCGGTGTGACCCGCATCGCCCCGATCGGAGCCATCCATGACGGCTACGACGGCGAACCCCATGACGGTGTCTATGCCCTGCAGCGCCTGAGCCGCCGCGTGTCGGTCGCCCTGACGCCGGACTCGCTGGCGAGTCACGCCACCCTTGACCGCCAGCCTCCTCCACCCGCGCTGGCGGGGGTGCCGATCATGGACAAGGCGACGTTTATCAGTCAGCCACCGAACGCCAGGGCGCAACTGTACTTTCGTTCCGGTGGCAGCAGCGGCACGCCCACACTTTCCGGTTTCAGTTACCACGATTTCCAGCGCCAGATGCGTGCGACCGCCGACGGCCTGCTGGCGGCCGGCCTGGATCCGGCGCGAGACAAAGTCATGAACCTGTTCTTCAGCGGTGGGCTGTACGGCGGGTTTTCGAGTTTTGCCAAGGTGCTGGAACAACTGGAGGCCCGACACTGGCCGATGGGCGCTCCGGCGGATGACGATTATCGCGAGATCGCGCAACTGATCGTGCAACAACGGATCACCGTGCTGATCGGCATGCCCAGCACCGTGCACCGGCTGTTTCTGAACGAACAGCAGACGCTGCAGCGCTACGGCGCCATCGACAAGGTTTTTCTCGGTGGCGAGCATGTGAGCGAGCCCACCCGCGAGTTGTTGCAAAGTTGCGGTGTCAGGCTGATCCGGTCGGCGATTTACGGCAGTGTCGATGCCGGCCCCCTGGGCCATGCCTGCCAGGCCACGGCAGACGGTGTATTCCACCTGATGAGCGACATCCAGCACCTGGAAATCGTCGACTTCGATCATGACACGCCAGTCAATCACGGTGAGTCCGGTCGTCTGCTGGTGACCTCCCGGGCGCGTCAGGGCCAGTCCGTGCAGCGCTATGACGTCGGTGACAGCGGACGCTGGCTACCCGGCCCATGTGCCTGCGGTCTGACCTCACCGCGCTTCGAACTGTTGCAACGGCACGGCAAGCTGCTGCGCATCGGCACCGATTTCATTTCGCTGGCAACGCTGGAGCAGCTCCTGCAAGTACCGTTTCAACTGGTCCTCGACCACGGCCCTGACGGCCTGGAACGCATGCTACTGCGCAGCCCTCTGGAACCGGCTCAGGCCAGTCTTCGGCTACAGGGCTATCAGACGCTGACCACGCTGGTGCAGACCGGACTGCTCACCGTGGACGTCGAGCAATGTGCCATTGAGCAATTTGCCCGAAACAGACACAGCGGCAAGACGCCGCCAGTGATTGATTCACGTCGCTGAAAACGGGCGCCGGCTGGCGCCCCACCGCTCCTTTCCATAAGAAAACCCCATGAACACCACCGTAGATCTGCAGGCCTTGCTCGGTTTTGCTCGCCGACATTCGACTTATTACCGTGAACACTTCAAAGATGTCACAGAACCCTTCAACGGCTTGAGCGGGTTGCCCCTGATCGACCCCACGCAGTACTGGCGCGGCTGCCAGCCCCCCCAGCAGTGGCCGCTATTGACCGGCCCGACGGCGGATGCGCTGGTCTTCAAGACCGGGGGTACGACCGGTTCAGGCAAACTGTCGCTGTTCACCCGCGCAGAATGGCAAACCCTGACGCGCGATTTCGGCAGCCACCTCACGGCGCAGCTGAACCCCGGCGACCGGGTTGCCAATCTGTTCTTCGTCGGCGATCTGTATGCCAGCTTCATTTTCGTCCACGATGCCTTGGCACATGTCGAGACGCCCGTCAGCGAGTTTCCGTTCACCGGGGCCGTCGACAGCGCCGTACTGGCCGAGTCGATCGTTGCGAACAGGATCAATGTGCTCGTTGGCGTGCCGGCGCAACTGCTGAAATTTGCCGCCTGGCTCGAGCGCCGGTCGCAGATCCTGGAAGGAGTCGAAACCCTGCTCTACGGTGGCGAGAGCCTGTTCGGCGCACAGCTGCAAGTGCTGCGCCGGGTGCTCCCGAATGCGCGTATTGCCTCCATCGGTTACGCCAGCGTCGATGCCGGACTGATCGGCGTCAGCACCCGCGATTGCGCCCTGGGCGAACACCGGATGCTGGAGCGCCATAGCGTGCTGGAGATCATCGATGAAGTGAGCGGCGCTATCATCGAAGAATGCGACCGTAACGGCAGGCTGGTCATGACCAATCTGACCCGTCGCCTGATGCCCGTCATCCGCTATCCCGTCGGCGATCTGGCGTGCTGGCGTGAACCGGCCGGCACGCCCATGCGCAAATTCGCGCTGATGGGACGCAGCATGAGCAGCCAGCGAGTGCGGGTGGGTGTTTTGACTCTGGACATCAGTGACATTGGCGATCTGGTGCAAAGCCTCGGTACCAGCGCCGACTGGCAATTGGTCATCGAGCAGCAGGGGAAAAAAGACCTGCTGAGCCTCAGATGGGTACCCGACACGCGAATGCCTGATATCGCCAAGGCGAACGCACGCCTGCGGAGCGCGCTGATCGAGCAATACCCGTTGATCGAGAAGCTGCATGACGATCAGTTGCTCGATCTGCATGTGATCGCCTGCGCCAGCGATGAGCTGACATCTCATCCACGTTCCGGCAAGCATCAGCCGGTCGTGGATCGGCGCGACTATCAGACCCCGTGCGAGCAGCAAACATGATGGACAGGACAACCCTGCGACGTTATCGCATCACCGACGCACCGGCAGTCAGTGACCTGTTCGAAGCAATCTACGGCACTCATTATCCTCAACCGCATGTGTATCTGCCGTGCATGATCAGTCAGAACCACAGTGACGGACGCTGGCACTCGCTGGTGGCGGTGCTGAACGAGCAGATTCGCGGGCATGCCACCCTGTTTCGCCAGTCTGGCAGATCCTCACTGGCAGAACTGGCACTGACGGTGGTACACCCGGACACTCGCGGGCAAAACATCGCCACCCAGTTGGGCCGACAATTGCTGATTCACGCCCAGGCCCTGGATTGCCGGGGCGTCACCATCAAGCAGGTCACGCATCATCCGTATACACAACGTATGGCCGCCAGTCTCGGCTTTCACAGCTGCGGTCTGTTGCCGGATTACACATCTTCGCCCTTCGATGGACGAAGCCGAGAGACGATCGTTGTCGGCCATTACAATATCGATGGCTTTCGACGCCCGCTGCCTGCGCTGGCCTGGCCGACGGATTGCGGCGAATTGATGTCGCATCTGGAGGCGGTGTTTGGCACCACCGACAAAGCCGCGCCCTGGAGAGGCCCGAAAGTCCATGTCGAACACACCTCGGGGCGCTATGACATTGTGCTCAAGGAACTCGATGACAACCTGCTCAGGCAAGTGGAAAGACTGCCGGCAAACTGGCTGGTTTCAGTCAGGCTCAGACTCGCCCAAGGGTTTCCCGGTGCACTGGGCAAACTTGTCGATGCGGGATTCGCTTTCACCGGGATCGTCCCCGATGAGCGTAGCGAAGGCTGGCTGGCGCTGTTTCATCGCGGCTATCAACCCTCGACGCTGACATTGCACTGCCCGCACATGCAACGCTTGCAGGACCAGGCCCGACAGGCCGGCGAAATGTACCGGTGCTAGAAACACACACGGCCCGCCCAAAGAATGGGCGGGCCGTTGTTCAAGGCTCAGGCCTTGGCTTTGACGCCTTGGTCCGCCGGTTTCGGCGCGTTGCCTTCACCGTAGGTTTTCAGGTTTTGCAGAACGTAGATCGCCTTTTTGAATTCAGGGATCAGGTTCTTGCCGTAGGCATTGCCATTGAGGCCATTGTTCTGGATCGCGTCGAGCTGAGTCGCGAAATACTCCAGCGCGTTGAATTTGGCATCAACGTCTTTGGTCACGCCGAACCGGTCGAACTTGTCGCCGGCATTGAGCAACGTGAACGACGTGATCTCGGAGATCAGCCCGCGGCTGCGCAGGAAAACGCTCAGATTGCCCAGTTGTTTTACCGAAGTGTTCGACGGATCGAAGCCCTTGATGTTCCTGCGCAGGCCCTGCTTGTCCATTTCCGCGGTGTTCAGCGCGTTCGGATCGTTACCGACCATGGTCAGCATCTGCTGCACCTTGACGCTTTGACTCACCTGCTTTTTCGCGCCCGTATTACGAACCAGCAACCCTGCCTTGCTCTCCCAGCCGCCGACAATGCCGATCGTCATGAGAAGACTCCCTGTGAAATAGCCATGAAATGTCCTTGCTGGACTACTCGAATGCCGGGAAGTATCTACCGGCGAACTAATGGCACCAACCCTTTTAGTGCAGTCGCTTACAATTTCTGTACATTCTTGATACAAATCCTCAGAAGCTTACTGTATCGCGGTTTCATGGCAGTTTGACGATGGCGGCGATGCTTTTTTTGCGCCGCTTGACGAGGGGTTCAATTCATTTGTATCGGGGTCGATACCCCCCATCTGTCAGCCCGACGCTTTCTTGCACGAAAGTACCTAAAGCTTCCCCGTTCGCCGACGATACGCTGGTGTGACCCCGCCGTTTTCCCCTCGACCCCACAATAAGAATCCCAGCTCAAGGACCGGTATCCATGCCCGCATTCCGCACCATTCAGGCTCGCTACACGTTATTTCTGGTTCTGTTCATCCTGCTGCTGTCGGTGCTGACCGTGGTCGGTATCAGCCAATTGGTCGCGCCCAAGCTGCGGCATACCGAAGAACAGGTGGTGCTCAACCGGATTGCCGAAGTTGCCGAACAGATCCAGGGCGAGTTGAACAAAGTCCAGGCGCAGCAGCGCAGCATCACCCAGACCATTCCCCTGCTCGACAGCGCGGCCATCGACACGGTGTTGCCGGGGCTGGTGGATCAGTACGGCGAGCTGAAAGTCTTCGGTGGCGGGATCTGGCCACTGCCGGGTCAGCGTGAGGCCGGGCGCAACAAGTTCAGCACCTTCTGGCACCGCGATGCCTCGGGCAAACTGGCGGTGAACACCTTCTGGAACAGTGACGCGGCGCCCAACTACTACGATCAGAGCTGGTACAAGGGCGGCATGCAGACCCCACGCGGCCAGTGCGCCTGGGCTGCAGCCTATAAAGACGACGCCAGTGCCGAGCCGCGCACCAACTGCGCGATGGCGATCCAGAAAAACGGTGCGGCCTGGGGCGTGTCGACCATCGACGTAACGCTGGGTTTCTTCAACGATCTGGTGGCGCGCAAGGAAAAAGACCTCAACGCCGAAATGCTGATCGTCGAGGCCGACGGCAAGATCATCAGCAACAGCTCGCGCATCAGCGGCCCGATCGTGCTGAAGAACATCAGCGAGCTGGCCGCCGGCTCGACCTTCGCCAGTCAGGTCAAGGCTGGCCTGCAGAACCGGGATCAGGCGCAACGCGTCGAGTTCGACAACAACGGCGAAGCCAGCACCTTCTTCATGCGCCCGATCGAAGGCACGCCGTGGTTCCTCGCCACCGCTCTGCCAACGAAAATGCTCACCGCCCAGCGTGACGACGTCCTCAGCAGCCTGAGCCTGTTACAGATTCCGCTGGTGATCCTGCTGGTGCTGTTGCAGGTCTATGCGATTCGCCAACTGGTTTCGCGGATGAAAGCGCTGAAGGCCAACATCGACTTGCTGTCCAGCGGCGATGCGGATCTGACCCGGCGCATTACCATCCGCGCCGAAGACGAACTGGGCGCCATCGGTCACTCGGTCAACACCTTTATTGCCTATCTGCAGAACATGATCGGTGAAGTCACCCAGGCGACCGGCGCCATGGCTTCGAGCCTGGACGACCTGCAGCGTACGTCGGCGAACACCAGCCAGATTCTGCTGCGCCATGCTTCGGAAACCGATCAGACCGTCACCGCCATCACCGAAATGAGTTCGACGGCCGAAAGCGTTGCGCAGAATGCCGCTGAAACCGCAGCGTTCACCCAGCGCGCCAACGAAAACGCCGACCGCTCGCGGGTCGTGGTCGGTGAAGCGACCAACAGCGTGGTGGCCTTGATCGACGAAGTGGCCAGCGCCACCAAAAAAGTCGAGAACATGCAGCAGGACGCGCAGCGCATCACCGAGATTCTCGGGGTGATCGGCGCAATCGCCGGGCAGACCAACCTGCTGGCACTTAACGCCGCCATCGAGGCCGCCCGGGCCGGTGAACAGGGTCGCGGCTTTGCCGTGGTAGCGGATGAAGTCCGCGCCCTCGCTGCCCGCACTCAGGCCAGTACCTCGGAAATCAACGAGATGCTGACCCGCCTGACGCAAGGCGTGAGTTCCTCGGTCAGCGCCATGGAAAACACTCAGGCCAGTTGCCAGTCCGCCGCCGACGCCACCGCGCGGGTTAACTCGGGTCTGGATGAAATGGCCGGTTCGGTCAGCCACATCAACAGCCTCAGCACGCAAATCGCCACCGCTGCCGAACAGCAAAGTGCGGTGACTGAAGAGATCAACCGCAGCATGGTGCAGATCCGCCACATGGTCGAAGAACTGGTGCACAGCGGCCAGGCCAGCGAACTCAACACCCGCCAGCTGCTGGAAGCCAACAACCGGGTGAGCGCGATCATGGGTCGGTTCAAAGTCCGGTAACCCCCATTCTCCTGTAGGAGCTGCGGCACGCTGCGATCTTTTGACTTTGATTTTATGAACCAAGATCAAAAGATCGCAGCGTGCCGCAGCTCCTACAGGGGGCGTGTTTTATCTGACAGATTTGTAATCTCTCGCTCAGCAGGCTGTCAGGCTTGATCCATGATCATCCTGCCAGCCTGCCTTGTATCAACTTGAAACACTCCGTTGATGCCCGGCAGGATAATCCGGTCAAAATACTTTCCTTTCTGACCGTCATCCTTGTCGAGAGCCCACCATGCGAACCTCCCTGCGACTGGCCGCCCTCAGCGCCCTGCTCCTGTCCTCCCTGGCCCAGGCCGCCGAGCTGATCCCGATCGAAGTGCATCGCGACGCCAATTGCGGTTGCTGCAAGAAATGGATCAGCCACCTCGAAGCCAACGGCTTCAAAGTCGAAGACCATGTCGAAAGCGACATGAGCAGCTTCAAGCAGCAACACGGCGTGCCACCGCGCCTGGGCTCGTGCCATACCGCGCTGATCAACGGCAAGTTCGTCGAAGGCCATGTCCCGGCTGAACAAGTGCTGGCCCTGAGCAAGCGCGACGATCTGCTGGGCGTGGCCGCACCGGGTATGCCCATGGGTTCGCCGGGCATGGAAATGGACGGCATGAGCGATGCCTATCAAGTGATCGGCCTGAAAAAGGACGGTACGGATGTCGTGGTGGCGGACTACCCGGCGCACTGATGGCTGCCGCTTACGTCGGGCTGTTCGCCGCCGCGTTCGGCGCTGCGACGCTGTTGCCGCTGCAATCCGAAGCGCTGCTGGTCGGCCTGATTGCCAGCGACCGTTACTGGCTTTGGGGCCTGCTGGGCGTGGCGACGCTGGGCAATGTCCTCGGTTCGCTGGTCAACTGGTGGCTTGGGCGCGGCCTCGAGCGCTTTCAGGATCGACGCTGGTTTCCCGTCAGCGCGAAACACATGGCCACCGCGCGCAAACACTACGAGCGCTATGGTCACTGGTCGCTGCTACTGAGTTGGCTGCCGGTGATCGGCGATCCGCTGACCCTGATCGCTGGCGTCATGCGCGAGCCGCTCGGGCGCTTTCTGCTGATCGTCACGCTGGCCAAAGCTGCGCGTTACGCCGTGGTCGCCATGCTCACGCTTGGATGGCTCGGTTGAACATTCCGGCCATGGCGTTGCCTGTGGTTAACGTCGCCCTAATCCGGGCGTTCCAGCATCGGCCGATTTCCATGGAGTTTGCCCCTATGTCCGTCACGTTATCCCGCTGGCTGCCCGGCCTGTTCCTCAGTGCCGCGCTGCCACTGTTTGCCCACGCCGCCGCGCCTGCCGATGCAGCTCCTGCTGCAGTCCCGAACAATGCCCCGAGTTATGGCCCGGAGCTGCAAGGTTTCCAATACCCCTACACGCTCAAGCACTTTGCCTTTCAGTCCCAGGGTAAATCCCTGCAGATGGGCTACATGGACGTCGCCGCCCACGGCAAGGCCAACGGGCGCACCGTGGTGCTGATGCACGGCAAGAATTTTTGCGCCGCCACCTGGGACAGTTCGATCAAAGCCTTGAGCGAGGCCGGTTACCGGGTTGTCGCGCCGGATCAGATCGGCTTCTGCACCTCCAGCAAACCCGATCACTACCAGTACAGCTTCCAGCAACTGGCGACCAACACCCAACAGTTGCTCAAGGCCCTCGGCATTCAGAAAGCCACCCTGCTCGGCCACTCCACCGGCGGCATGCTTGCCACTCGCTACGCGCTGCTGTTCCCGGATCAGGTCGAACAACTGGCGCTGGTCAACCCGATCGGCCTGGAAGACTGGAAAGCCCTCGGCGTGCCGTATCGCACCGTTGATCAGTGGTATCAGCGCGAACTGAAAGTCACCGCCCAAGGCATTCGCGACTACGAGCGCAACACCTATTACGACGGGCGCTGGAAACCCGAATTCGACCGTTGGGTCGACATGCTCGCCGGCCTGAGCAACGGCCCGGGCAAAACCCAGGTGGCGTGGAACTCGGCGCTGATCTACGACATGATCTTCACCCAGCCGGTGTACTACGAGTTCAAGGACCTGAAGATGCCGACCCTGTTGTTGATCGGCACGTCCGACACCACGGCGATCGGCAAGGATCTCGCGTCCCCCGAGGTCAAGGCGAAAATCGGCCACTATGACGTCCTCGGCAAGCAGGTCGCCAAGCTGATTCCACAGTCGACGCTGGTGGAATTCCCCGGCATGGGCCACGCGCCGCAGATGGAAGAGCCGGCGAAGTTTCACCAGGCCCTGCTCGGCTGGCTGAACAACACCAATCCCGTTCGTTGATGAGGTAAGGCTGATGGCGGTGCAGATTGCAGTGATCGATGACTGGCAGGACGTGGCACGGGACGTGGTCGACTGGTCGGTGCTCGACAGCATCGGCGAAGTGACGTTTGTGCATGACTACCCGGCGGACAACGCCACGCTGGCTGAACGACTGGGCCAGTACCAGGTGATCTGCGTGATGCGCGAGCGGACGCGTTTCGATCAGGACCTGCTGCAGCGTCTGCCCAATCTCAAACTGCTGGTCACCGGCGGTATGCGCAACGCGGCGCTGGACCTGCAAGCGGCCGCCGGCCTCGGTATCAAAGTCTGCGGCACCGACAGCTACAAACACGCGGCGCCGGAGCTGACCTGGGCGTTGATCATGGCCGCGACACGCAATCTGGTGAATGAAGCCAACTCCCTGCGCGCTGGCGGCTGGCAGCAAGGGCTGGGCGGCGACTTGCACGGCAAGACCCTGGGCATTCTCGGTCTGGGCAGCATCGGCCAGAAGGTCGCGCAATTCGGTCAGGTGTTCGGTATGCGCGTGATCGCCTGGAGCGAAAACCTCACCGCTGAACGCGCGCAGCAGGCCGGCGTGACCTGGGTCAGCAAGCAGCAACTGTTCGAACAGGCCGATGTGCTGTCAGTGCATCTGGTGCTCAGCGAACGCAGTCGCGGCCTGGTCGACGCGCAGGCGCTGGACTGGATGAAAACCACCGCACTGCTGGTCAACACCGCCCGCGGGCCGATTGTCGATGAAGCGGCGCTGATCAAGGCGTTGCAGAAACAGAAGATCGCCGGCGCGGCGCTGGATGTGTTCGATCAGGAGCCGCTGCCTGCACTGCACCCGTTCCGCACCCTGGACAATGTGCTGGCCACGCCACATGTGGGGTATGTCAGCCGACAGAACTATGCGCAATTCTTTGCGCAGATGATCGAGGATATCCAAGGTTGGGCGGCGGATAACCCAATCCGTGTATTGAATTAAACCTCCCTGTAGGAGCTGCCGAAGGCTGCGATCTTTTGATCCTGATCTTGATCTCGATTTTAAAAACAAGATCAAAAGATCGCAGCCTTCGGCAGCTCCTACAGGTTTGTCCTTGTTCAGCGAAGCAACAAACTGTCCGCACCACAACAGTGCGCCCCGCCTCACCGCTAGCACAAAATCGTGACCGACCAGTCACCGTTTTAGCCCCTCCAACGAAAAAAACCTGCACTTCGTCGGTGCGTTCAGCCCTGCGAACCACGTCTTTCGCCACCTGCAAACCGATTGTCGAACAATTTACCCATTTGCCCTCGTCCGCTCTAGGATCTGGCCTAGACTGATTTTCGCGGGTCTCGACCAGTCGGTCACCGCACGCAAAAAAAGTCGAAACTTTTGCGTGAAGCGACGGGTCATCAGAAAGGCAGGGGCAACGCGACTGGTGTAATCCTTGCAACGGCCACTTCACCCATTCTGCTTGCGCGTGTTGGGTAGCGTTTGCTCACCGATGCGTGGCGCGTTTGCGCCCGGCCACAGGATTTGGCCATGGATATGGCTTGTTCCAGACAAGAAACAGATCAACGACACGGGAGATTCACATGATCAGTGCGGCATTGGATATTCAGGGAGAGCGTGCTCAGCAGTCAGTAGGCGAAGCGAGCACATTGAGTCTTCCCGGCAGCCGGTCGATCAACGTCCCGGGCACCAAAACGCTGACGCCGGTCGCCAGCCAGAATCCCAACAAGAAGAAAGTGTTGTTCGTGACCTCGGAAATCGCCGATCTGGTGAAGACCGGCGGTCTGGGCGACGTCTCCTCCGCCCTGCCCCGCGCCATGGCGCACCTGCACGATGTGCGCGTGTTGATCCCCGGTTACCCGCAGGTGATGCACAGCGAGAACCCGATCCACATCATCGGCGAACTTGGCGGCCATGCCGCATTGCCTCCGTGCAAGATCGGACGCATGGACATGCCGGACGGGCTGGTGATCTACGTCCTGATCTGCCCTGAACTGTACGAGCGTGAAGGCTCGCCCTACGGCGCCAACAACGGCCGCGACTGGCCGGACAACCATATCCGTTTCGCCCGCCTGGGCCTGGCCGCTGCCGACATCGCCGCCAACCTCGCACAAATTCACTGGTGCCCGGATCTGGTGCACGCCCATGACTGGCCGGCCGGTCTGGCACCTGCCTATATGCACTGGCGCGGGCAGCGCACGCCGACCCTGTTCACCATTCACAACCTGGCCTACCAAGGCGTGACCAGCCTCGGCTCCTGCCCGGAACTCGGCATTCCGACCCATGCCCTGCAACAGGAAGGCATGGAGTTCTACGGCAAGATGTCGTTCCTCAAGGCCGGCATGGCGTATTCGAGCCACATCACCACCGTCAGCGCCACCTACGCGCAGGAAATCACCACCCCGGATTTTGGCTGCGGTCTCGACGGCTTTCTCGCCGCCAAGACCCAGCAAGGCTTGCTCAGCGGCATCCCCAACGGCATCGACGAGAGCTGGGACGCCGCCACTGACCCGCACCTGTTCGCGCCGTTCGCCATCGGCGACTGGGAAGGCAAAGCGGTCAACGCCGCCCATGTGCGTGAACTGTTTGGCTTGAAAGATTCCAGCGGCCCGCTGTTTGCCGTGGTCTCGCGTCTGGTCTATCAGAAAGGCCTGGACCTGACCGAAGCCGTCTCCGAATACATCGTGCAGAACGGTGGCCAGATCGCAATCATCGGGCGTGGCGAGCCGGAAGAGGAACAGGCCATGCGTGAACTGGCGCTGCGCTTCCCCGGGCAGATCGGCGTGCGCATCGGCTTCAATGAAACCGACGCCCGCCGCATGTTCGCCGGCAGCGATTTCCTGCTGATGCCATCGCGTTATGAACCCTGCGGCCTGAGCCAGATGTACGCGCAGCGCTTCGGCTCGTTGCCGGTGGCGCGCAATACCGGCGGCCTGGCCGACACCATCGAAAACGGCGTCACCGGTTTCCTCTTCGACGAATCCACTGCCGACAGCTACCGCGAAGCCCTGAGCCGCGCGTTCAAGGTCTTCGCCTTCCCCGACCTGCTCAACGCCATGCGCTGCCGAGCGATGGCCGCGCCGTTCAACTGGTGCAAAGCGGTCGAACCCTACGCCGAACTCTACGAACAACTGGTCGCCAAGGCGCTGGGTAAAGCCGGCCACAAATAACTCAGGGAGCTTTTCACAATGCCGTTACGGACCCAAGAAAACTGGCCCCACGGCGCGATCATGCAGGACGCCGAACACACTCAGTTTGCGCTGTGGGCACCGGATGCGTTTTACGTCAGTGTCGAACTTGAAAACGGCCAGTCCTTGCCGATGTTACCGCAGGCCGATGGCTGGTTCGTGATCAAGACCCGCTGCCCCGCGGGCACCCGCTACCGCTTCAACATCGATGGCGAACTGGAGGTGCCCGACCCGGCCTCCCGCGCCCAGGATGGCGACCTTGACCGCCACAGCGTGGTGGTCGATCCGCTGGCCTATCAGTGGCGGCACACCACCTGGCATGGCCGGCCGTGGAGCGAAGCAGTGATCTACGAGCTGCACGTCGGCGCACTCGGCGGCTTTGCCGAAGTCGAGCAGCATCTGGCGCGTCTGGTCGAGCTGGGCATTACCGCCATCGAACTGATGCCGCTGGCGCAGTTCCCCGGCACCCGCAACTGGGGCTACGACGGCGTGCTGCCCTACGCACCGCAAGCCTCCTATGGCACCCCGGAACAACTCAAACACCTGATCGACAGCGCCCACGGCCATGGTCTGGCGGTGATTCTCGACGTGGTCTACAACCACTTCGGCCCTGACGGCAATTACCTCGGGCGCTACGCCAAAGGTTTTTTCCGCGAAGACAAGCACACACCCTGGGGCGCCGCGATCGACTTCCGTCGACGTGAAGTGCGGGACTTCTTCATCGACAACGCGCTGATGTGGCTGCTCGAATATCGCTTCGACGGTCTGCGCCTGGACGCGGTGCACGCCATCGAAAGCCCGGACTTCCTGCCTGAACTGGCTCAACGCATCCGTCAGCAGATCGATCCGACGCGCCACGTCTGGCTCACCGTGGAGAACGAGCTGAACCAGTCGAGCCTGCTCGAAGAGGATTACGACGCGCAGTGGAACGACGACGGCCACAACGCCCTGCATGTATTGCTGACCGGCGAAACCGACGCCTATTACGCCGACTATGCGCTGCAACCGACCGAACAACTGGTGCGTTGTCTGAGCCAGGGCTTCGTGTTTCAGGGTCACATCACTCGCCACGGTGAACCGCGCGGCGAGCCCAGCGAACACCTGCCCTCGACCGCTTTCATCCTGTTCCTGCAGAACCACGATCAGATCGGCAACCGGGCCTTCGGCGAACGCTTGCATCAACTGGCCGATCCACGCGCCGTGCAGGCTGCCACCGTGCTGTTGCTGCTGTCACCGATGATTCCGCTGATGTTCATGGGCGATGAATTCGCCGCCGAGCAACCGTTCCTGTTTTTCACCAGCCACCACGGCGAACTGGCGGATCTGGTGCGCGAAGGTCGGCGCAACGAATTCGCCGGATTCAGCGCCTTCGCCGATCCGCACAAACGCGAAAAAATTCCCGATCCGAATGCCGAGCAGACCTTCCACACTTCGCAGCCGCGCCTGAGCGGCAGCGGCAGCGCAAAACAGCAGGAAACCCTCGCGCTGTACCGGCAACTGCTGCAATTGCGCCACCGCTACATCATGCCCAATCTGTCTGGCACCCAGGCGCTCGGGGCGCACATGCTCGGCTTCGGTGCGGTCAGCGCGCGCTGGCGGCTGGGCGATGGCAGTGAGCTGCGAATTGACCTGAACCTCAGCGATACGCCAGTGGTCAACCCTGCACAGACCGACGCCGTGTGGCTGTTTCAACAGCCGCCAGCAGACGACCTGTCGGAACCGGGCATCCTCGCCCCGTATTGCGCGCTTGTCAGCCTCACGGCCGCAACCCCCTTGCAACCTCTGGATGGAGAGCGCCTATGAGCGATGCGCAACTGGAAATACTCGCAAGCCGCGCCGGCCTCGCCGTCGACTGGATCGACGCCAATGGTCGCCCGCAGAAAGTCGCCCCGGCGGTGCTGCGCAATGTCCTCACCGGGCTGGGTCATCCGGCCAATACCGCGCAGGAAATCGACGCCAGCCTGCTGCAACTGCAACAAGTGCAACAGGATCGCCACCTGCCGCCGCTGCTGACCGCAGACGTCGGTGTCGGTGTCGATCTGGCCCGCTACTTCGAACCGCAAACCCCGTGCGAAATCCACCTGGAAGACGGTTCACGCCTTAACCTCAGGCTCGATGCCGAAGCCAGACTGCCGGGATTGATCCCGGTCGGCTATCAACAGGTGCACATCGCCGATCAGTATTTCACCCTCGCCGTGGCGCCCGAGCGCTGCTTCAGCGTCGGCGACGCAGTGGACAACCCGATCCCTCGCGTCTGGGGCCTGAGCGCGCAACTGTACAGTTTGCGCCGCCCCGGCGATGGCGGTTTTGGTGACACCCAGGCGCTGGAAGAGCTGGTCCGGGTGGCCGGCGAACGCGGCGCCGAGGCGCTGGCGATCAGTCCGCTGCATGCGATGTTCAGCGCCGACACCGGGCGTTACAGCCCATATTCACCGTCCAGCCGGCTGTTCCTCAATTCCCTGTATGCCGCTCCGGGCGCGATCCTTGGCGAACGGGCGTTGCGTGATGCGATCGACGCCAGCGGTCTGGCCGAGCAATTCAAGCAACTGGAAGACCTCAAACTGATCGATTGGCCCAGCGCTGCCGAGGCCAAGTACAAACTGCTGCAAGCCCTGTACGAAGGTTTCGTCGCGGGTGAGCATCCGTTGCATGCGGACTTCGCCAGTTTCCGCCATGCCGGTGGCGAAGCCCTGGAAAATCACTGCCGCTTCGAAGCCATTCAGGAAATGCGCGCCGCCCGTGGCGAAAGCCTCGACTGGCGGCACTGGCCGGAACACTGGCACGAGCCGCGTGGCGCCGCCCTCGAAGCGTTTGCCGAGGAATACGCCGAGCGCATCGGCTACTTCGCCTTTTGCCAATGGCTGATCCACCGTTGCCTGGAGCGTGCGCAAACGGCTGCGCGCAGCGCCGGCATGGGCATTGGCCTGATCGCTGACCTCGCGGTCGGTGCCGACGGCGCCGGCAGCCAGGCCTGGAGCTTTCAGGACGAGTTGCTCGCCTCGCTCACCGTGGGTGCGCCGCCGGACATTCTCAACCGCTCGGGTCAGGGTTGGGGGATTTCCGCGTTTTCCCCTGAAGGCCTGATCCGCAATGGCTTTCGCGCTTTCATCGACATGCTGCGCGCCAACTTCGCCCATGCCGGCGGCTTGCGCATCGACCATGTGATGGGCCTGCAACGCCTGTGGGTGATCCCTAATGGTGCGGCCCCGGCTGACGGGGCGTACCTGTATTACCCGGTGGACGATCTGCTGCGGCTGCTGACCCTCGAATCCCATCGGCACCAGGCGATCGTCCTCGGCGAAGACCTCGGCACCGTGCCCGACGGGCTGCGGGAAAAACTCAGCGCGCGGGCGATCCTCGGCATGCGCGTGCTGCTGTTCGAACAGGACAACACCCGTTTCAAACCGATTCTCGACTGGCCGGACAACGCGCTGGCGACCACCACCACCCACGACCTGCCCACGCTCAACGGCTGGTGGCATGGCCGCGACATCGACTGGAATGCGCGCCTGGACTTTGTCGACGCCAACGGTGAAATCGAATGGCGCCGGCATCGCCAGCGTGAACGTCAAGGCTTGCGCGATGCACTGAGTCAGGACCCGCAAAACTTCCGCGAAGAGTCCCACGAAGCCGATCAAGTGGTCGATGCCAGTGTGCGTTTCCTCGGTCACACCCGCGCGCCGCTGGTGCTGTTGCCACTGGAAGACGCGCTGGGCATCGATGAACAGGCCAACCTGCCTGGCACCATCGACAGCCATCCGAACTGGTCGCGGCGCCTGCCCGGCAACAGTGAAGCGTTGCTCGATGGTGCCGAGGCTGCGCGCCGCCTGGAACTGCTGGCCTGTGCCCGCCTGCAAGCTGCCGAGCGTGACCAATGAATTCATCGTTCAACCAACCGTTGCGCGCCACCCTGCGCCTGCAATTTCACAAGGGCTTCACCCTGGAACAGGCGGTGCCGCTGGTGCCGTACTTTGCCCGCCTCGGCATCAGCCACATTTATGCCTCACCGCTGCTTGCGGCCCGCGCCGGTTCGATGCACGGCTACGACGTGGTCGACCCGACGCAAGTCAACCCGGAACTCGGCGGCGAACCGGCGCTGCGGCGTCTGGTCAGCACCTTGCGCGAACACAACATGGGCCTGATCCTCGACATCGTCTCCAATCACATGGCCGTCGGTGGCGGTGATAATCCGTGGTGGCTGGACCTGCTGGAATGGGGCCGCCTGAGTCCATACGGCGAGTTCTTCGACATCCAGTGGCACTCCCCCGACCCGCTGATGGAAGGCCAATTATTGTTGCCGTTTCTCGGCAGCGATTACGGTGTCGCGCTGCAGGAAGGCACGCTGAAACTGCGCTTCGATGCGCAGCAGGGACGCTTCCATGTCGAGCATTACGAGCATCACTTCCCGATCTGCCCGAATGACTACGGCGAGCTGCTCAAACCGCTCGAAGCGCTGAAATCCCTCGCCGATCGTTTCAGTACCCTCAGCTACCAGACCGAAGCCCATGCGCTGGCGATCCCGCTGAAGGCTGAATTGAAGGAGCTGGCGAGCGATCCGCAGATTCTCGCCGCGATCGAGGAAAGACTCGCGGCTTACGACTCCACCACTGCAGAAGGCTTCGACAAGCTGCACCAGTTGCTCGAACGCCAGAGCTACCGTCTCGCCAGTTGGCGCACCGCAGCGGACGACATCAACTGGCGGCGCTTTTTCGACATCAACGAACTCGGCGGCCTGCGCGTCGAGCGTCCGGCCGTGTTCGAAGCCACTCACGGCAAGATCTTTCAGTTGATCGCCGAGGGGCTGGTCGATGGTTTGCGCATCGATCACATCGACGGCCTCGCTGACCCGCGTGGCTATTGCCGCAAACTGCGGCGGCGCCTCGACTCGCTCGTGCCGGGTCGGCACTTGCCGATCTACGTCGAGAAGATTCTCGGCGCTGGCGAAAGCCTGCGCACCGATTGGGCGGTGGATGGCAGCACCGGTTACGAGTTCATGAATCAACTGTCGTTGCTGCAACACGACCCGGATGGCGAACACGTCCTCGGCGACCTCTGGCAACGGCGTACCGAGCGTCCGGCGGCGTTCATCGAAGAAGCACAACTGGCGCGCCAGCAGATCCTCAACGGCTCGCTGGCCAGCGACTGCGAAAGCGTCGCCCAGGCGCTGCTGCAAGTGGCGCGCGACGACCTGATGACCCGCGACCTGACCCTCGGCGCGATCCGCCGGGTGTTGCAGGCACTGATCGTGCATTTCCCCGTGTATCGCACTTACATCAGCGCGCTCGGGCGCTCGGCTCAGGATGAACAGTTCTTCCAGCAAGCCATGGACGGCGCCCGGCAAACCCTGGGCGAAGGCGACTGGCCGGTGCTCGACTGCGTCGCCGCCTGGCTCGGAGGCACGCCATGGCGGCACAAGCCGCGCGGGCGCTCGCGCAAGATCCTCAAGCACGCCTGCGTACGTTTCCAGCAACTGACGTCGCCGGCAGCGGCCAAAGCCGTCGAAGACACCGCGCTGTATCGCTCGGCGGTGCTGCTGTCGCGCAATGACGTCGGCTACAACACCGAGCAGTTCAGCGCACCGGTCAGCGACTTCCACGCGGTCAATCAGCAACGGCTGGCGGCGTTCCCCGACAATTTGCTCGCCACCGCCACCCACGACCACAAACGCGGCGAAGACACCCGGGCGCGGCTGGCGGTGCTCAGCGAACGCGGCCACTGGTACGCCGAACAGGTCGAGTTGTGGCGCGCCCTCGCCCGACCGTTGCGCGACGATGATCAAGTGCCGTCGTCCGGCGATGAACTGATCCTTTATCAGGCCCTGCTCGGCAGTTGGCCGCTGCAATTGCGTGATGACGATCAGGCAGGTTTCAGCGACTACGCCGAACGCATCTGGCAGTGGCAACAGAAAGCCCTGCGCGAGGCCAAGCTGCAAAGCAGCTGGAGTGCTCCCAACGAAGCCTACGAAAACGCTGCGCAGACGTTTACCCAGCGCTTGCTCACCGGTGACGAAGGCGAGCTGCTGCGCGCCGCGCTGAGCAAGACCGTCAACAGCATCGCTGCGGCGGGCGCCCTCAACAGTCTGGCGCAAACCTTGCTGCGCATGACTGTGCCGGGGGTGCCGGATCTGTATCAGGGCAACGAGTTCTGGGACTTCAGCCTGGTCGATCCGGACAACCGCCGGCCGGTGGATTACGCCGCTCGCGAGCAGGCTCTGGACGGACACGCGCCGCTTGCGCAACTGCTGGCGAACTGGCGTGACGGGCGCATCAAGCAAGCGTTGATCGCCCAGGTGTTGAACCTGCGCGCCGAACACGCCGAGCTGTTTCGCCGGGGCACGTATCAGGCCCTGGAGGTGCTCGGCGAGCAGGCGCACAACGTGCTCGCCTTCGCCCGTGAGCACGAGGGCCGCTACGCCATCGTGATCGTGCCGATCCGCTGCGCGACGTTGCTGGAAAACAGTGCCGTGCCACAGGTGGATGCGCTGCGCTGGGGCGATACGCGGGTGGTTCTACCGTTCGCCGCCTCTGACACAAACCTGAAGGGACTTTTTCACAGCAGCGCAGTCACAAAAAACAGGGAGCTGAACGTCAGCGCCGCGCTGGGGGATTTCCCGGTCAATCTGTTTATCCAACTCTTTACGTAACGACGAGTTCAGTTCAGGAGCATTGCGATGAGTACCGACGATAAACGCATCCGCGAGTTCGCCTATCAGATCTGGGAATCGGAGGGCAAACCTGAAGGTCATGAAGCGCGTCATTGGGAAATGGCGCGCAAACTGGCCGAAGCCGAGGCCCTGGCGCCGAAGAAGTCGCCGAAAGCCGCTGGCAGCAAAACCGCCGGCAAGACTGCGACCGGCAAAGCCACCGAAAGCAAGACCCCGGCGGCCAAGCCCAAGGCGCCTGCGGACGCCAAAGCCAAGCCCTCCAGCGCCGCCAAGGTGATTCCACCGGGCGAAAAAGCCGCCGAGAAGAAGCCGCGCGCCCCGCGCAAGCCCCCGGCCAACTGACCCACCCGGGATTATTGAACTGAATGATCGTGTGGCGGGTTCGCTCGCCACCGAGGACTAACTCGTCCTCAAAAAAACCCAAACACCCTGTAGGAGTGAGCCTGCTCGCGATTGCGATGTATCAGGCGACATCGAGATCGAATGTCAGACCGCTATCGCGAGCAGGCTCACTTCTACAAGGTTTTGTATCAGCCGAGAATTTCCCCGTTTTGCAGGAGCAATCATGTCCAGTCCAAAAAAAGCCGAGCCCGCAGCGCACGCCGAGCCGTCCAGAATCCGTGAAGGTCTGCCCTTCCCGCTCGGCGCGACCTGGGATGGTCTGGGGGTGAACTTTGCGCTGTTTTCCGCCAACGCCACCAAGGTCGAGTTGTGCATCTTCGACGATACCGGCGAAGTCGAACTCGAACGCATCGAACTGCCGGAATACACCGACGAGATATTCCACGGCTATCTGCCAGACGCCCATCCGGGGCTGATCTACGGCTACCGTGTCTATGGCCCGTATGACCCGGCGAACGGCCATCGCTTCAACCACAACAAACTGCTGATCGACCCCTACGCCAAACAGCTGGTCGGCGAGTTGAAATGGTCCGAGGCGCTGTTCGGCTACACCATCGGCCACCCCGATGCCGACCTCAGTTTCGACGAACGCGACAGCGCGCCCTTCGTACCCAAGTGCAAGGTCATCGACCCGGCGCACACCTGGGGCAACGATCACCGGGTCAGCGTGCCGTGGGACAAAACCATCATTTATGAAACCCACGTACGCGGCATCAGCATGCGCCACCCGTCGGTGCCAGAGAACGTGCGCGGTACGTTTGCCGGCCTGATGGTCGACGACGTGCTCGAACACATCCGCAAACTCGGCGTGTCGAGCGTGGAATTGCTGCCGATCCATGCCTTCGTCAACGACCAACACTTGCTGCACAAGGGCATGACCAACTACTGGGGCTACAACAGCATCGCCTTCTTCGCCCCGGATCCGCGTTACCTGGCCAGCGGCAAGATCGCCGAGTTCAAGGAGATGGTCGCGCACCTGCACGAGGCCAATCTGGAGGTGATCCTCGACGTGGTCTATAACCACACCGCCGAGGGCAACGAACAGGGTCCGACCCTGTCGATGCGCGGCATCGACAACGCCTCTTACTACCGCCTGATGCCGGACGACAAGCGCTATTACATCAACGATTCCGGCACCGGCAACACCCTCGACCTGAGTCATCCGTGCGTGCTGCAAATGGTCACCGACTCGCTGCGCTACTGGGCCAGCGAGATGCACGTCGACGGCTTCCGCTTCGATCTGGCGACGATTCTCGGGCGCTATCACGACGGTTTCGACGAGCGTCACAGTTTTCTCGTCGCCTGCCGGCAGGATCCGGTGCTGCGTCAGGTGAAAATGATCGCCGAGCCTTGGGACTGCGGCCCCGGTGGCTATCAGGTCGGCAACTTTCCGCCGGGCTGGGTCGAGTGGAACGACAAATTTCGCGACACCGTACGCGCGTTCTGGAAAGGTGACGACGGCCAGGTCGCCGACTTCGCCAGCCGCATGACCGCGTCCGGCGAGATGTTCAACCAGCGGGGGCGGCGGCCGTACTCGTCGGTGAATTTCATCACCGCGCATGACGGTTTCACCCTCAACGATCTGGTGTCGTACAACGACAAGCACAACGAGGCCAACGACGAGAACAACCAGGACGGCAGCAACAACAACCTGTCGTGGAACCACGGCGTCGAAGGCCCGACCGACGATCCGCAGATCAATGCGCTGCGCCACCGGCAGATGCGCAATTTCTTCGCCACGCTGCTGCTGTCGCAGGGCACGCCGATGATCGTTGCCGGCGACGAATTCGCCCGCACGCAGGACGGCAACAACAACGCCTATTGCCAGGACAGCGAGATCGGCTGGGTCAACTGGGACCTGAGCGAGGACGGCAAGGCGCTGCTCAAGTTCGTCAAACGCCTGATCAAATTGCGTATGGCTTATCCGATCCTGCGTCGCGGGCGCTTCCTGGTCGGCGAGTACAACGAGGACATCGGCGTCAAGGACGTCACCTGGCTGGCGCCGGGCGGCACCGAGATGACCACCGAGCATTGGCATGACGCGCACAACCGCTGCCTGGGCATGCTGCTCGATGGTCGCGCCCAGGAAACCGGGATCCGCCGCAAGGGTGGCGATGCGACGTTGCTGCTGGTGGTCAACGCCCATCACGACATCGTCAACTTCAGCCTGCCGGAAGTGCCGGAAGGCAGTTTCTGGACCTGCATGATCGACACCAATCAGCCATCGATTCGCGGTCAGGAACGCTTCGAGTTCGGCCATGAATACTCGGTCACCGGGCGTTCGCTGCTGCTGTTCGAACTGCAACGCGAAGAAGAAGACTGATATGGACCTGCACAGTTATCTGGCGCGCCGCCCGCCGGACTATCGCGACACCGCCGCACTCGGCCATTGCCTGCGGGCGCTGGTCGAGGCCGGTCTGGATCAGTTGCCGCTACCCGGCAGCGGCCGCACGCTGGAGCGTTTTCAGCGCCTGGCCGAAGTCGGCGGACATGATCTGGGCTTGTGCAAACTCTACGAAGGCCACACCGACGCCCTGGCGATCATCGAACAACTCGGCGGTTCGCCCACGCCGGGCAGTACTTGGGGCATGTGGGCGGCTGAACCGCCGCAGGCGCGGGTGCACGTGCGCCCGGCCGGGCACATGGTGCGCCTCGACGGGCGCAAGGCCTGGTGCTCCGGGGCGGCAGTGCTCAGCCATGCGCTGCTCACCGCGTGGGACGCCGAAGACCGTCAGCAACTGGTCGCGGTGGCGCTTGATCAACCGGGAGTGAACATTACCGATCAGGGCTGGCAAGCGGTCGGCATGGGCGCCACTGGCAGCGTCGAAGTGTTGTTCGACGGCGCTGAAGCCCAGGCCATCGGCGAACCCGGCGACTACCTGAATCGTCCGGGTTTCTGGCAAGGCGGGATCGGTATCGCGGCGTGCTGGTACGGCGCGGCCCGGCAGATCGCCGAGGCGCTACGGCAACACTGCGCGCAACGTCAGGAGCCGCACGCCCTCGCCCATCTCGGCGCGGTCGATACGGCGTTGTACGCGGCAGCCAATGTGCTGCGCTTCAGTACCTTGCACATCGATGCGCATCCTGATGCCGATGCCGAACTGTTGGCCCGGCGTGCCCGCGCCGTGGTCGAACAGTCGGCCGAACAAGTGATGCGCGAGGTCGGGCGGGCGCTGGGGGCCGGGCCGTTCTGCAAGGATCGGCACTTCGCCCGGTTGATGGCTGATCTGCCGGTGTTCCTGCGTCAGAGCCATGCCGAGCGTGACCTCGCTGCTCTCGGCCAATCGCTGGCGGAACACCCCGAGGAGGCCTGGACACTATGAATGTCGCCAACAAACCCGACCCGATCATCGGCCACCAGGGCACTTCGCTGCTGCAATGGCAACATTCCCGGCACCTCGCGGCGCTGGACAGCATCGACATCCTCAGTCTGGTGCCACCCGGCGCCCGTGCGGTGATTGTCGCGCCGCATCCGGATGATGAAGTGCTCGGCTGCGGCGGCCTGTTGCAGTTACTCGCAGCCGCCGGGCGTCAGTTGCAACTGATTTCGGTCACCGATGGCAGCGCCAGTCATCCCGGTTCCGAGCGCTGGCCGGTCGAACGTCTGAGCGTGGTGCGGCCGCAGGAATCAGCCGAAGCCCTGCGCCGCCTCGGCGTGCCGCTGCACCGCATGAAATGGCTGCGCGGTGGGTTCAGCGATAGCCAGGTCGCTGCTGATGAGCCGTCGCTGGTCGCGTTCATCGAACGCCACCTGCGCCCCGGCGACGTGGTGTTCAGCACCTGGTGCGAGGACGGCCACTGCGATCACGAAGCCGCCGGCCGCGCCAGTATCGAAGCCGCACGCCGGGTCGGCGCCACCTGCCACGAATTGCCGGTATGGACCTGGCACTGGGCCTCCCCGGAAGACGCCGCGGTGCCATGGCAGCGCGCGCGCAAGATTCTGTTGTCACCCGAGCAAGTGGCGCGCAAACGCCACGCGGTGCATGCCTTTGCCAGCCAGCTGGAAGGCGACCCGCAAGCCGGACTGCAACCGGTATTGGCGCCGTACGTGCTGGATCGTCTGCTGCAACCTTTTGAAGTGGTGTTCCTATGAGTGTCGATGATCGTTACTTCGACGGATTATTCAGCGCCAACGACGATCCCTGGGCGTTCCGCGAGCGCTGGTACGAACAGCGCAAACGCGCAATCACCCTCGCCGCCCTGCCCCGCGCACATTATCGGGCGATCTTCGAACCCGGTTGCGCCAATGGCGAACTCAGCGCCGAGCTCGCCGGCCGCTGCGACCGTCTGCTGTGCTGCGACACCGCCAGTGCGGCAGTGAACCTGGCGCGTACCCGATTGAGCCTTTTCGACCACGCCGAGGTGCGCCAAAGTCGCCTGCCCGGCGACTGGCCGGAAGAAAAATTCGACCTGATTGTATTTAGCGAAATCGGCTACTACCTCGATGCCCGGGATCTGACAGAAGTGATCCGGCGCATCAGTGAATCCCTGACGGCTGACGGGCAATTGCTCGCTTGCCACTGGCGTCCGCCCATCGACGGCTGCCCGCTGAATGCCCGTCAGGTGCATGACCTGATCCACGAGCAGTTGCCGCTGCCGCGTCTGGCACTGCATCAGGAAGCGGACTTCATCCTTGAAGTCTGGAGCCGCGAGCCGCGCTCGGTGGCCGCACTGGAGGGCCTGCGATGATCGGCATTCTGATTCCGGCGCATAACGAGGAAGACCTGCTTGAGCAATGTCTGAGCGCGGCACTGCGCGCCAGTAAACACGGGCTGCTGGCCGGCGAACCGGTCGAAGTGCTGGTGGTGCTCGACAGCTGCACTGACCGCTCGGCGCAGATCGTCAAGCGCTTTCCGGTACAGAGCCTGCACATCGACGCGCGCAATGTCGGCCAGGCCCGGGCCGCCGGCGCGCAGGTCCTGCTGGAGCGCGGCGCACGCTGGATTTCCTGCTCCGACGCCGACAGCCGCGTGGCCGATGACTGGCTGGTGGCGCAGCTGGGGCTGGGCGCCGACGCGGTATGCGGCACGGTGACCGTCGAACACTGGGATCAGTCGTTCGATGAAGCCGCGCAGATTCGCTATCACAGTCACTATCAAGCCCGTGACGGGCATCGGCACATCCACGGCGCCAACCTCGGGGTCAGTGCCGACGTTTACCGCTGGGCCGGTGGTTTCCCGCCGCTGGCCTGCGACGAAGATGTGCAACTGGTGCGGCGACTGGAACAGTGCGGTGCCGACATCGCCTGGAGCCATCGCCCGCAGGTACGCACCAGTGCCCGACTGGACAGCCGGGCACGAGGTGGATTCGGCGACTATCTACGAAATCTGGCACAGCCAGGCTAAAAAAAAGCGGATCAGATTGATCTGTGACGCGACGAATCCACTTTCATGAGCAATACTCTGCTGCGCGGCAATCCAGGGTTCGGAGCGTCGCACGGCAATTCATCCGCCTTCACGGGTCGCGCGCGCCTGACTTTCCACGGCGTCTGCACGACTGAGGGCCAGAGACAACAAGGACGTAATACCCATGAAACCGTTAACCCTCAGCGAAAATCCGCTGCCGGCGCAGATATGGAACAGCGCCCAGCAACTGGACAACATCCCCGTCATCAATACCCACAGTCTGGTACCACCCGGTGCCCGAGCCGTTGTCGTCGCCCCGCATCCGGGTGATGAAGTGGTGACCTGTGGCGGGCTCCTGCAATTGCTCGCCAGCCTTGGCCATCCGCTGCAACTGCTGTCGATCACTGACGGCAGCGCCAGCCATCCCGGCTCGCGGCAATGGTCGGAAAAACGCCTGAGCGTGTTCCGTCCCCAGGAAAGTGTCGAAGCGCTGCGCCGTCTCGGCTTGCCGATGCACAGCCTGAAATGGGTGCGTGGCGGGTTTACCGACAACGCGCTGCTCGACCGCGAGGTCGACCTCACCGATTTCATCGCCCGCTACCTGCGCCCCGGCGACGTGGTGTTCAGCACCTGGCGCGAGGATGGTAATGACGATCACGAGGCGGTTGGCCGCGCGAGTGCCAAAGCGGCAGCGCAAGTCGGCGCTACCTTCCATGACGTGCCGGTCTGGGCGTGGCACTGGCCGGAACGCGACCAGAACCTGATCCCCTGGGAACGCGCACGCAAACTGCGACTCGACACCTGGACCGTGGCGCGCAAAAGCCACGCCACCCACGCCTACGCCAGCCAGCTCAAAGGCGAACCGGCGATCGGCATTGCGCCGATGCTGCCACGGGTAATTCTCGAGCGTATGCGCTTGCCGTACGAAATCGTCCTCATCTGAAACCCCTTCTCCCTTTAGGAGCGAGCCTGCTCGCGATAGCGGTCGATCAACCAATAACTGCGTTGACTGACACACCGCCATCGCGAGCAGGCTCACTCCTACAGAAGATTTTGCCGGGCACATAACCTGTGTGCCACCGCAGAACCTATGCAGGAGCAAGCCTGCTCGCGAAGAGGCCAGAACTGTCAGCGTCTATTCCTTCGGCACCACGTTATCCAGCGCCTGATTCACCGCCAACTCCCCCAGCATCAACACCTGCGCAATGCCCAACGCCGTATTACGACTCGGCCCTTCCTGCGTGCAGGCGAAATCGCCGAGCATGACCGTGGCCGAGGCCAGGGATTCACAGGCGTTGGCGAGCAACGATTCGGTGTCGGTTTGCGGGTTGACCAGGAACATGCTGCTGGGGGTGTAGGGGGTTGCCATGATGTGCGCGGGCGCGAGGTAGTGATCGAGGGCGCGTTCGGCGGCTTCGTGGAGTTTTCTGGAGGTGCCGGATTCGTACGGCGATACCGATTCTGTGATCGACGGATCGGGTGGGGTTTCGGGCATCAGCTGCAACTCCGATCGAGGTAATTTGAAAGAATGATGACCTGTAGGAGCTGCCGAAGGCTGCGATCTTTTGATCCTTTTTTTTTAAAGCAAGATCAAAAGATCGCAGCCTTCGGCAGTTCCTACATGGATGCCCGACTATTGAGGGACGCGGCGACCATCGAGTACTCGGTTGACCAACAGTTCACTGAGCATGTTCACCTGATGCAGCATCAACATGGCCACTCTGAACGTGCTTGCGGGGTTACGTTTGTCCAAGGTTTGCCCGGTTGTTTTGATGTTGTCTGGTCGACCGCTTTCGCGAGCAAGTCGAATCGCCGCACCGCCGCTCCCACAGGTTTCCTGGCGGCTCTGGTGATTTGAATTCCGGCCTGAGGCATCTGGAAGGAACTGCCCACTCACAGACCAGTCGCATGCATAGGAAGCCGTTTTTTCAGAGGAGTGAACGTGTCCAGCGATCCCAAGCGTCACGCCGTCGACGCCCCTGTCATCCATCGCCTGCGCGTGCTGACGGTCAATACTCACAAGGGGTTTACCGCCCTCAACCGGCGCTTCATCCTTCCCGAACTGCGCGAAGCGGTGCGCAGCACCTCGGCCGATCTGGTGTTTCTCCAGGAAGTCGTGGGCGAACACGAGCGACACTCCAATCGCTACAACGAATGGCCGCAAACCTCGCAATACGAATTTCTCGCTGACAGCATGTGGAGCGATTTCGCCTATGGACGCAATGCGGTCTATCCCGATGGCCACCACGGCAACGCCCTGCTGTCGAAATACCCGATCCGCGAATACCGCAACCTCGACGTGTCGATCACCGGCCCCGAGCGCCGCGGCCTGCTGCACTGTGTGCTGGACGTACCGGGCCACGCCGAAGTCCACGCGATCTGCGTGCACCTGAGTCTGCTGGAAAGCCACCGCCAATTGCAGTTGCAGCTGCTTTGCCAGTTGCTTGAATCGCTGCCCGACGATGCGCCGGTCATCATTGCCGGCGACTTCAATGACTGGCAGCTGCAGGGTAATGTCACCCTCGCCCGCCGCGATTACCTGCACGAAGCGTTCGAACGCCACCACGGCCGTCCGGCCAAGACCTATCCGGCGCGTTTTCCGTTGCTGCGCCTGGATCGCATCTACCTGCGCAACGCCAGCAGCCACGACCCGCAGATCCTCGGCAACAAGCCGTGGACGCATCTGTCGGACCACTTGCCGCTGGCAGTGGAAGTGCATCTTTGACAGTTGCAACAAGACCGTCTGTCAGAACTGCTTGATCAGCGCTAAAAAGCGACTACACCTTAAAAAGCTGAAGGATCGGCACTTTCAAAACGTTAGGGTTCAGATCTCACGTAGTTCATAAACATCAGAGGCATTTAGATCAGGCACCCCTTCACGGATGAATTTCCCTTTAGCCAAAGCAGGGAATTGCCACATGCGATCTATTACTGCTCTGAGGACTTTGCGATACCGCCATATTTTGCCCGCCTCGCTTGTGCTGCTCGCCAGCCCACCCGCCTGGTCGGCCTGTGTCTTGACGCCCGGCGCGGGTAACGATGCCTATACCTGCGACAGTGGCAGCAGCGGTCCGCTCACCGACCTCTCCGGTAACAACAGCCTTGCCCTCCCCGCCAACGGCACCGGTCAGATCAATGGCAGTGTGACCTTTGGCGCCGGCACCGACCGGGTCGAAATCCATTCTGGTGTGATCACGGCAGCAGTCAATCAAGGCGCGGGCATCGACGTCTTCATCATGACCGGTGGCTCACTCGGGTTTCTGGCCCAGGGCGAAGGTCGCGACACGTTTCTGATGACCGGCGGCACCATCGTTGCGGCCTTCGAGGACGGCGATGTCGCGCGCATGACCGGCGGCACCATTGGCCGGGTCGACATGAAGCTCGACAACAATATTTTCGACCTGTCTGGCGGGCAGATCCTCGGCAACCTGGTCACCGGGTTCGGCACCGATACCATCATCGTTTCCGGCGGGCGCATCGGCGGCAACATCAGTGTCAGCGGCGGCAACGACAGCATCACCGTGACCGGCGGCGAAATCGCCGGCGAGATCCGCGCCAGTGTCGGCGACGACTCGTTGCTGTGGGACGGCGGCGGAATCATCCGTTCGGCGATCCTGATGGGCGACGGCAACGACAGCGCAACGCTGCGCAACCTCGATGACAGCGTGCTGGCACTGACACCCAACGTCGATGGCGGCGCGGGCAACGACGTCCTGACCTTCGACAACACCCGCACCGAGCTGCCAGCACGATTCAGCAATTGGGAAACGGTGAACCTGAACAACACCTCCCAACTGGACCTGGGGTCGAGCAGCCTGGTGCTTGGCGATGCCGCCAGCGGCAGCGGCGTGCTCAACGTCGATGCCAGCAGCAGCGTGTTCTCGACCCAGGGCGCAGTGTCACCCGCCGTGGCCGGACAGACCGTGACCTTCAACAACGCCGGGGTCATCGACCTGACTCGCAACAACAGCCGCACCGATGACGCCCTGACTATCAACGGCAACTACGTCGGCAACGACGGCCAGTTACTGCTGCAAAGCGAGCTCGGTGCCGATGGCGCGCCCAGCGACAAACTGGTGGTCAACAACGGCAGCCTCAGCGGTGCCACTGTCATCAGCGTGACCAACATCGGCGGGATCGGTGGCCTGACCCGGGAAAACGGCATTCAGGTGGTGCAGGCCCAAGGCTCCACCGTGAGTACCAACAATGCCTTCAGCTTCAGCGGTCCGGTGTCGGTCGGGGCTTACGACTACTATCTGTTCAAGGGCGGCGTCACCGCAGGGACCGAAAACAGCTGGTACCTGCGCTCCGCCGTCGTCGCGCCGCAGGTAGTCAGCGTGCCCAATCCCGATCCGAGTCTGCCACCGATTCTGGTACCGGTGGTGGCGACTCCGGTTGTCGCGCAGATCACGCCTGTTGCACCCGCACCCGGCGAACCCGCGCCGCCCATCGCCAGCCCTGAGCTGCCCGTGCTGCCCGCCGCCGTGGCAGGCGCTGCGCCGATCCCGATCTATCGTCCCGAGGTACCGAACTGGTCGGTGCTGCCACCCGCCGCCGCGCAACTGACCCTTGGCGCACTCGGGACATTTCACGACCGTCAGGGCGATCAACGCCTGCTCAGCGAAACCGGTGCCTTCGGGGCCGGTTGGGGCCGGGTCTACGGCAAGAACATCGATCAGACCTGGGCCGGCACCGTCACCCCACGCCTGAACGGTTCACTCAATGGCTTTCAGGTCGGCAACGATCTGTACAGCGCACAGACGTCGGGCGGGCAAACGCAACGCATCGGCCTGTTCGTCGGCCATAGCCGGATTCAGGGCGATGTTGACGGTTTCAACGAAGGCTTCGAGAACAACAGCGCGGGCAAGATCAAACTCGAAGGCGACAGTTATGGCTTGTACTGGACGCTGACCGATCCCTACGGCTGGTACATCGATACCGTGGTGATGGGCACGCGTTTCGACGGCGACAACCGTTCCGACCGTGGGCTGAAACTGGACAATCGCGGGCATGCGCTGACGCTCTCGGCCGAGGCAGGCTACCCGTTCGCGCTCAACGACACCTGGGTGGTCGAGCCGCAAGTACAGGTGATCCACCAGAAAATCTCCCTCGACAGCCAGGACGACGGCATCTCGCGGGTGTCATTCGATTCCGACGGTGCCTGGACCGGTCGCCTCGGCGCACGGCTCAAGGGCCGTTATCAAGTCAATGGTCTGCCATTGGAACCGTACCTGCGGGCCAATCTGTGGCACACCTTTTCCGGCACCGATTCGGTGACCTTCGATGGCACTGATACCATCAATAGCGAACAGAAGTCCTCGACCGCCGATATCGGCCTCGGTGTGGTGGTGACGCTCGACCGTGCGGTGAGTGTTTATGCCAGTACCGACTACAGCAGCAATATCGACAGCAATGACCTGCGTGGTCTGGCGGGAAATCTGGGGGTTCGCATCAGTTGATAAACCGATAGCAGGCTACTTGATCCCTCTACAGCGCGGTTGTCGCACTGTATTTCCCTACAAACAACGACTTAGATATGTGCAGAAAAACAAACGCTTGCATGGCCTGATTTAGCCTTACCGCTCATCGCACCTTTTCTTGACGCATAGGCTTCGTTCTTCTTATCTCTACCTTACTACCCCCGGAATCACTAACCGGGGCGACCCTTCCGGCACTCGCGAAATCGAGCGCCGCGGTTCGCCCCGCTCCATTCGGTCGCCCCTCGTTCGGGGTAGGAGAGACGCCAGAAAAGAGATTCCGCATGCGCTTGCAAGGTAGACCTCCATGAAAAGCTCATTCACCCCGCAAGAAATCAAAGTGACGTTTTGCACAGTGTCGAGTTCGATTCTGCTGTGCTCATCCATGGAGGCGCAGGCCGGACCTGCGGCGGATGAAACCACTCCCTGGTATCGCCAGGATGTGCCCGTCCTGACCCTGCCCGCCACCGTTGTCACCCCCGGGCCCCAACGCCTGAGTCCACGTCCCGATCTGCGCGGCGCCAACCTGATCACCGAAGATCTGGCGCCGGCGGCCTGGGATCAGCTGTACGGGCGAAGCGCCCGGCAAGCGCAAACCGACGTACTTTCGCCAGGTTTTGCCGCCCCCGGCAACGGCGACTTCAAAGGTCCGCCCGTGCTCACCGTGCAAAGCGCCGGCGGTCACACCCAGACCCTCGGCCTGATTGGCGGATACCACCAGATCCAGGCCAACAGCAGCGGCCTGATCAACAGCCGAGCCCTCGTCGATCCGACCACCGACACCCTGAACCTGCAAGGCCAGAGCCTCGGCGCTTATTACCGCCTGACTGGTGCGCAGGGTTGGCATGTCGACCTGTCGGCCAGCGGTGGCCGGGTCAGCGGTTTCAGTCGCAACGAACAAGGCGCGCGCCAGGCCACCGAAGGCAGGGCGATGACTTTCTCGGTCGAAGGCGGCTACCCGATCGGTCTGGGCGAGAACTGGGTGGTTGAACCCCAGGCGCAACTGATCAACCAGCGCATCACCCTCGACACGCCGTACGCGGGTTCCGGCAATGCTTCGTCCTCGGATCTGTCGGCGTGGAGCGGCCGCGTCGGCGCCCGCCTCAAAGGCAGTTACGATGTGAACGGCCTGCCGGTGGAACCCTACGTGCGCACCAACCTCTGGCACACGGTCTATACCGGCAACACGGTGACCCTGGACCAGGTCGACAAGATCAGCAGCAGCCGCAAGTCATCGACAGTCGAATTGGGGCTGGGACTGGTGGCGCGGGTGACGCCGGCGGTCAGCCTGTATGTCAGCGCCGATTACAGCAGTGATGTGGATGACAATGATCTGAACGGGTTGATTGGCAGCCTGGGGGTGCGGATGCGTTGGTGAGCACGCCTTCGCGAGCAGGCTCACTCCTACAGGGAGACGTATTCCAAATGTAGGAGTGAGCCTGCTCGCGATGGCAGCGACGCGGTTGCGGATCAGCCCTCCGGCTTGAGAATCAACACCGCCAGCGGCGGCAGGTTCAGCTCCAGCGACAGCGACTGCCCATGGCTCGCCACCTCTTCGGTAAACGCCCCGCCGCCATTGCCATAATTCGACCCGGCATAGGTGTCGGCATCGCTGTTGAGCAGCTCCTTCCAGCGTCCGGCGAACGGCACGCCGACCCGGTACGACTGACGCGGCACCGGGGTGAAGTTGGCGACCACCAGTACCGGTTTGCCGTCCTTGCTCCAGCGCAGCCACGCGTACACGCTGTTGATCGCATCATCGCCGATCAACCACTGGAAGCCCTGCGGCGCATCGTCCTGATCGTGCAGCGCCGGTTCCTCGCGGTACAAGCGGTTGAGGTCGCCGACCAGTTTCTGCACGCCTTTGTGTTCCGAGTATTGCAGCAGGTACCAGTCCAGTTGCTGATCGTGATTCCACTCGCGCCACTGGCCGAATTCGCAGCCCATGAACAACAGCTTCTTGCCCGGATGGGTCCACATGAAACTCAGATAGGCGCGCAGGTTAGCGAATTTCTGCCAGCGGTCGCCGGGCATCTTGTCGATCAGCGAGTGCTTGCCGTGCACCACTTCGTCATGGGAGATCGGCAGGATGAAGCGCTCGGACCAGGCATAGACCAGGCCGAAACTCAATTCGTTGTGATGGTGCGCGCGGTACACCGGATCCTGCTGGATGTAGTGCAGCGAGTCGTGCATCCAGCCCATGTTCCATTTGTAGGCGAAACCGAGACCGCCCTGCTGGGTGCTCTGGCTGACACCCGGCCATGCGGTGGATTCCTCGGCGATCACCAGCGCCCCCGGGGCTTCCAGCTCGACCACGTCATTCAAGTGACGAAGGAAATCGATCGCCTCGAGATTCTCGCGCCCGCCGTGACGGTTCGGCACCCATTCGCCGGCCTTGCGCGAATAGTCGCGATAGAGCATCGAGGCCACCGCATCAACGCGCAGGCCATCGATGTGGAAATGCTTCAACCAGTGCAACGCCGACGCCAGCATGTAGCCATGCACCTCGGTGCGCCCGAGGTTGTAGATCAGCGTGTCCCAGTCCTGATGGAAACCTTCCAGCGGGTTGCCATATTCATACAACGCCGTGCCGTCGAACTGCGCCAGGCCGTGGGTATCGGTAGGAAAATGCGCCGGCACCCAGTCGAGGATCACGCCGATATCGGCGCGGTGGCAGGCGTCGACGAACTCACCGAACTGCTCTGGCGTGCCGTAACGGGCGCTCGGAGCGAATTGCGAGAGCAACTGATAACCCCATGAGCCGCCAAACGGGTGCTCCATGATCGGCATCAGTTCGATGTGGGTGAAACCCAGTTCCTTGACGTAAGGAATCAGCCGCTCGGCCAGCTCCGGCCAGGTGTACTGGCGGGCGACTTCGCCCAGATCGTCCAGTTCGCACTGCCACGATCCGGCATGCAATTCGTAGATCGACAGCGGCGCTGAATGCTTCTGCCGCTCGCGACGAGCGTTCATCCAGTCGTGATCCTGCCAGTTGATCTGCAGCGGTGCGGCGACTTTCGAGGCGGTGTCCGGCGGCAGACTGGTGGCCAGGGCCATCGGGTCGGCCTTCAGCGGCAAGATGCCGTGGGCGCCGAGGATCTCGTATTTGTACAACTCCCCTGCTTGCAGGCGCGGAATGAATAACTCCCAGACCCCGGACGGATGCCGCAGGCGCATCGGATGGCGGCGACCGTCCCACACGTTGAAATCGCCGACCACCGACACTCGGCGAGCATTCGGCGCCCACACGGCAAAACGCACACCGTCGACGCCATCGACCGTGGTCAGTTGTGCGCCAAGGCAACTGCTGAGGTCGCGGTGATTGCCTTCGGCGAACAGATACAGGTCCATTTCGCCAAGCAACTGGCCAAAGCTGTAGGGATCTTCCGCGACCTGTTCGCCACCGGCCCAACGCGTGCGCAGCAGATACGGCCGCGCCTGATCGAAGTGACCGACAAACAATCCCGGGGTTTCAGTGGCGGTCAGTTCGCCACGTTCTTCGCCACTGTCCTTGTCCAGCACTTCGACTTTCAACGCACCCGGCAGATAAGCGCGGATGAACTGCCCGCCAGCACCATCACCGTGCGGGCCGAGAATGGAAAACGGGTCGTGGTGTTCAGCGCGCACCAGGGCATCAATATCCTGCGCCGCCGGCAGTAACGCTTCTTTAGCGTGACCCTGTTCCTTGTTCGAGAAACTCATGACTACTCTCCACCAAGATCGGAAAAGGGTTTAAGCCCCGTCAATAACCCATACAAACCGTGCAACGGCACGGGCAGCCACGTGGGGCGATTTTCGGCTTCATAGGCCACTTCATAGGCCGCCTTCTCCAGGCCGAACAGCGCAAGCGCAGCGTCGGCACCCGCAGGATCCTGCCAGGCATGATCAAGACTAGCTGCCGCTTGGCGATACGCCTGAACAAATGCCTCGCGCGCCTCACGCAGATAGCGCTCGGCAACCCGATGCCGGGCCGCTTCCGACTCTGGACTGTGATCGACGTTGTGCACGTTGATCGTCATCGCCGCCGCGTAATCGAAGGAACGCAGCACGCCGCTGACGTCCTTGTACGGACTGTGTCTGCCGCGCCGTTCGTGCAGTGGCCGCGCCGGTTCACCCTCGAAATCGATCAGGTAGGCATCGCCCTTGATCACCAGCACCTGACCCAGATGCAAGTCGCCGTGGACACGAATACGCAAGCCGCCCACGGCTTTCTGCGCCAGTTCCTGCACATGGCCGAGGATGACTTTTTTGTTGTCCAGCAGCCTTGCGACCATTTTCTGATCCGCCGTGCTCAGATGACTCTGATGCTGCTTGAGCAGCTTCAAGGCATGCTCGACCTGCGCCGCGACGTCCTTGCCAGTGGCTTGGGCGTCCTTGGCACTGGTGGTTTGCGGGGAAAAGTCGGGGTTGTCGCTTGGCGCCGCCAGCACTTGGTGCATTTCCCCCAGACGTTGGCCGAGCATGCCGGCAAAGTCCTTCAGTTCGCCAAGGGCGTTGTAATGCTGATCCTGCTCGGACATCGAGTCGGCCAGCTCATCACGCAGCGCCCGCTCGAGGTTGTTCTGCGTCCACTCCCAGGCATCGCCCTGATTGCTCAGATAGCCTTGGGCGATCATCAGCAGATTGTCTTCGCCAGCGCCATCGCGGCGGATCACCGAGCCGAGCAGCGGCGAGATGTTCTCGAAACCGGCTTCAGTCAGGTACGCGCTCATTTCCAATTCCGGGTGCACGCCGGAGGCAACCTTGCGGATCAACTTCAGCACCAGGCTGTTGCCGATCACCACCGAACTGTTCGACTGCTCGGCCGACAGATAGCGCACCTCGGATTCGGCGCCGAGGCCGAGTTTTTCCAGCTGCGCGGTCGGCGCGAAACGAATCTCGCCCTGTTCGGAGCTGAGCACGGTGTTGCTCTGCATGCCTTGCAGCACTGCGCGCACAAACGTTTCAAGACTGAACGCGTCGGTAATCAGGCCGACCTGACGCCCGCGCCGTACGCGGGACAACGCCAACTGCTGCGGCAACGCCGGCCCGACCTGATCTTCGGCGATGAAACCGAACGGCAGTTGATAGCGGCTGGTCTGCCCGGCGCTGGTGACTTCGATTTCGCTGAGCAGCACCGGATGCTGCGCATCGCCGAAGCGCACGCCGTAGGCCAGATTGACCTGTTCGATGGCTGCGTCCTTGCCGGCGAACCAGCGGCGGTTCTGCAGCCAGCTCGGCAGAATGCTCTGCTCCAGGGTGGCGCGGGTCGGTGCTTCGAGCAGCTCTTCCATGCGTTTTTTCAGCACCAGCGTGGTGAAGTCCGGCAGGCTCTGCGCCGGTTCCACGTGCCAGCTCGGCATCTGGTTTTCCGCAGCCAGGGCGAACCAGTAGAAACCATACGGCGCCAGGGTCAGGAGGAAATTCAACTGGCCGATCGGCGGGAACGCGTTACCGCCGAGCATCTCCACCGGAACCATGCCGACGTAGGCCGAGAGATCAAGTTCCGCCGCCTGCGCGCTGCGCGAAACGTTGGCCACGCAGAGAATGATTTCATGCTTGCCGTCAGCGTCGGTGAACTCGCGGGTGTAGGCCAGAATCCGTCGGTTGCTCGGCGAAAGCATCTTCAGCGTGCCACGACCGAACGCCTTGGACTGCTTGCGCACGGCGAGCATGCGTCGCGTCCAGTTGAGCAGCGAATGCGGGTCGCCGGCCTGAGTCTCGACGTTGACCGACAGATAACCGTATTGCGGGTCCATGATCGGCGGCAGCACCAGACTCGCCGGATCGGCGCGAGAGAAACCGCCGTTGCGGTCGATCGACCATTGCATCGGCGTGCGCACGCCGTCGCGGTCGCCTAGGTAGATGTTGTCGCCCATGCCGATTTCATCGCCGTAATACAAAGTCGGCGTGCCGGGCATCGACAGCAACAAGCTGTTGAGCAGCTCGACGCGGCGGCGGTCACGCTCCATCAACGGCGCCAGACGCCGACGAATGCCAAGGTTGATCCGCGCGCGACGGTCAGCGGCGTAGTAATTCCACAGGTAGTCGCGCTCCTTGTCGGTGACCATTTCCAGCGTCAGCTCATCGTGGTTGCGCAGGAAAATCGCCCACTGGCAGTTGGCAGGAATTTCCGGGGTTTGGCGCAAAATGTCGGTGATCGGGAAGCGATCTTCCTGGGCCAGCGCCATGTACATGCGCGGCATCAGCGGGAAGTGAAAGGCCATGTGGCATTCGTCGCCGTTGACGCCTTCGGCATCGGTGTCGCCGAAGTACAACTGGGTGTCTTCCGGCCATTGGTTGGCCTCGGCCAGCAGCATGCGGTCGGGGTAATTTGCATCGATCTCGGCACGGATCTGCTTGAGGACGTCGTGGGTCTCGGGCAGGTTTTCGTTGTTGGTGCCGTCGCGTTCGATCAGGTACGGAATCGCGTCGAGGCGCAGGCCGTCGATGCCCATGTCCAGCCAGTAGCGCATCACCGACAGCACCGCTTTCATCACTTGCGGGTTGTCGAAGTTGAGGTCGGGCTGGTGCGAATAGAAACGGTGCCAGAAGTACTGGCCGGCGACCGGATCCCAGGTCCAGTTGGACTTTTCGGTGTCGAGGAAGATGATCCGCGTGCCGTCGTATTTCTGATCGTCATCCGACCACACATAGAAGTCGCGCGCCGCCGACCCGGGCTTGGCCTTGCGCGCCCGCTGGAACCACGGGTGCTGATCCGAGGTGTGGTTGATGACCAGTTCGGTGATCACCCGCAAACCACGCTTGTGCGCCTCGGCGATAAAACGCTTGGCGTCGGCCATCGTCCCGTAGTCGCTATGTACGCCGCGGTATTCGGCGATGTCATAGCCGTCGTCGCGCCGTGGCGACGGATAGAACGGCAATAGCCAGATGGTGTTGACGCCGAGTTCGGCGATGTAGTCGAGTTTGGCGATCAGGCCGGGAAAGTCGCCGATACCGTCGTTGTTGGAGTCGAAAAACGATTTGACGTGAACTTGATAGATCACCGCATCCTTGTACCAGAGCGGGTCTTTGATAAAGGTGGCTGCCTTGGGTTTCTTCGCCATGTGAAACTCCTGTTCAATTCTAGAAAAGCCGTGAGCCGATCACCTGACTCCAACTCAATGAGCAACCTGTGGGAGCGAGCCTGCTCGCGAATGCGGATTAACATTCAGCAAAAATATCGCCTGCAAAATTGCTTTCGCGAGCAGGCTCGCTCCCACAGGAGGATCTGTGTTCAGACAGTAATCCGCCAGATCCCGAACGGCTGGTACGCCGGGTCAATCCGCATGAACTGATATTTGCCATGCCAGTCCCAGCGGTGCCCGTTCATCAAGTCCTCACCGTGGGTGGTTGCGTCGTCGGGCAGGCCCATCTCCCACAGCGGCAACTCGAAATTGGCTTCCTGCACGTTGTGCGGATCAAGGCTCACCGCCACCAGAATGAAATTGCTGCCGTCGAAGCTGCGCTTGCCGAAGTACAGAATGTTGTCGTTCCACACGTTGTAGACCTTCAGCCCCAGATGCGTGTGCAGCGCCGGGTTCTGCCGGCGGATGCGGTTGAGCTGGGCGATTTCGGCAATGATGTTGCCCGGCGCATTGAAGTCGCGGACGCGGATCTCGTACTTCTCCGAATCGAGGTATTCCTCCTTGCCCGGCACCGGCGCCGCTTCGCACAGCTCATAACCGGAATACATGCCCCACAAACCCGAACCCATGGTCGCCAGCGCCGCGCGGATCAGAAACCCCGGACGCCCCGACTCATGCAGGAACGCCGGGTTGATGTCCGGTGTGTTGACGAAGAAGTTCGGCCGGTAGCACTCGCGCCACGGCGACTCGTTGAGTTCGGTGAAGTAGCTCGCCAGCTCCGACTTGGTGTTGCGCCAGGTGAAATAGGTGTAGCTCTGGGAATAACCGACCTTGCCCAGACGCGCCATCATCGCCGGCGTGGTGAACGCCTCGGCGAGGAAAATCACTTCCGGGTGCAGCGCCCGCACATCGGCGATCAGCCATTGCCAGAACGGCAGCGGTTTGGTGTGCGGATTGTCGACGCGGAAGATCTTCACACCTTCGTTGACCCAGCCAACCACGATATCGCGCAACTCGACCCACAAGCTGGGGATCGCGTCCGGCGCATAGAAGTCGACGTTGACGATGTCCTGGTATTTCTTCGGCGGGTTTTCCGCGTATTTGATCGTGCCGTCCGGGCGCCAGTTGAACCAGCCCGGATGCTGCTTGAGCCACGGGTGATCCTGCGAACACTGGATGGCGAAATCGAGGGCGATTTCCAGGCCATGCTCAGCGGCAGCGGCGACCAACCGGCGGAAGTCTTCGCGGGTACCGAGCTGCGAGTGAATCGCCTCGTGCCCGCCGTCCTCACTGCCGATCGCGTACGGACTGCCCGGATCATCGGGGCCGGCGGTCAGGGAATTGTTGCGGCCCTTGCGGTGGGCGCGGCCGATCGGGTGGATCGGCGTGAAGTACAGCACGTCAAAACCCATGTCCTGAATCATCGGCAGGCGCGAATGCACGTCGTTGAAAGTGCCGTGACGGTTGGGATCGTCGGTGATCGAGCGCGGAAACAGCTCGTACCAACTGGCAAACTCGGCCAGTTCACGCTCGACATCCACCGGGAATTCGGCGCTCAGGCTCAGATAGGCACGGTGATCGGCCTGCGCCATCAATTGCGCACTGCGCGAGTGCAGAAACAGCGCCACCTGCTCGGTTTCGAGCAGACCGGACAATTCGTGGTGCAAAGCGGCAAGTTGTTCGCTGAGCTGACCTTCGCTGCGCTCTGCGGCCTGCTGCACCATGCTGCGGCCTTCCTGCAGTTCGAGCGACACCGGGACGGCGGCGTTGTGCTTTTTCTCCAGTTCGTACTGGAAACTGGCGAAATGATCGATCCACGCTTCGATGCAGTACAGATAGCGACCCTGGCGTTCGGGACGAAACTGCCCCTGCCAACTGTTATTGCCCAGCTCGTTCATCACCTCGCTGTGCCAGCTCTCTTCGCCCTCCGCGCGCCAGCGGATGCGCACCGCCAGCTTGTCGTGGCCGTCGGCAAAGACCTTGCTGGTGACGATCACCTCACGCTCGACGATAGACTTGACCGCAAACTGCCCGCCATCGAGGGTGGGCATGGTGTTTTCGATCACGATGCGCGGCAGCAGCAACGCCTGCGACAGCGGCATGTGCGGGTTGTAGCTCTGCTCTGAAGGTTTTTCAGCAGACATCGAGCATCTCTCCTTAACGCCCCAAGGACGCTCTTGTGCCGGAACAGTGTTCACAATGAGGCACCGGCCCCGACTTGAACTCACTTAGGTTCCGAGCGACCGGCGCGGGGAAAAGTTCACAGGGATTTGCCTGGACAAAAAAGCGGATCGAATTCATCACACGGTGGTCAATCCACTTAAGCACTTCTCACGCCATGTGCCACACGGAGGTCTACAGATGAACATCCCGATCCCGGCCGAAACGCCTGATCCGAACATCGACAAACCCACCCTGCCCGAGACCGAACCGCAGCCGATTCCCGAGCAGGAACCACCGGGCAGCACGCCACCGCCGAAGGAAGAACCACCGACGACGATGCCGCCCGTAATCGTCTGAACCGCGCCTCGCTCCCCCCTGTAGGAGCTGCCGCAGGCTCGGGCCGCGATCGGACGATCTTTTGATCTTGTTTTTTAAAATCAAAGTCAAAAGATCGCAGCCTTCGGCAGCTCCTACAGGGTGTTTACGGGTTGTTACAGGTGTGGTTTTTTCTCGTCGTCCTTCTCGAACATCCTGACCACCCGAGGCATCACGCTGAAGATCCCCAGCGCCAACAAGGTGCTGAGCAGCGCGGTCGCTTCCCTGCCCAACCCGGCGGCCACGCCGATCGCCGCCGTCATCCACAACCCGGCGGCAGTGGTCAGCCCTTTGACATGGCCTTCATCGCCTTCCTGATTCTTCAGAATCGTCCCGGCACCCAAAAAGCCGATCCCGGCGATCACTCCCTGCAACACTCGGCTCATCGCATCGGACTCTGCCCCAGAGGTCTGCGGCACCAGCACAAACAGCGCTGCGCCGAGCGCCACCAGCATATGCGTGCGCACCCCGGCGGCCTTGCCCTTGTGCTCCCGCTCGAAACCGAGGATCCCGCCCAGCACCGCCGCCATCAACAGGCGCACGGTGATGCGCGTCAGTTGCGAGGCATCGCCGATGTCGGCGAACTCCCCTTGCAGCGTCACCCACACTTCATGCCACCAGGCGTTCATCGCTCCGTCCTTTTTTATATGTCGTCAGGGGATGGACAGCGGCGACCATTAATCAGTTGCGCAGAACGATTGGCAAAACGCGCGCCCTAACCTTTCAGGTACCCATGAAAAAAGGACAGCCTCATGCCCGTTCGAATCGATGAATCCAATCCCGAATCCAAAGTGTGTTTTTTCACCGTGGAAAATGGCGAAGAAATTCGTATCTGCGACACCCTGGAAGTCAAAACCGATAGCGAAAAAGCCATGTCGTTCGTGGAAATTGAAAGTCGGCGCATTTACATCACCGAAGCAGAAGCCGACGCCTTGACCGTCGCCGGCGCGAAGGATGGCCGTAAGCACCTGAAGGCCGACGAGAGTGATTCGGTGATTTGACTGACCTTGATCAACACCCGGTGCAGACGCCTGCGATAGGCGTTTGCGCCTGCGTCTGCGGGCTGCTTCAAGTTGTCGCAGCGTGTGGATCAGAAGCCATCTGATACGCTTTTTATTCAAATAGCTGAGTCTGTTATGCAAACAGATCGGCGCTCATAGTTCATTCGCCTGATGGAGGCTGATGAGCGAACGACCATGAGCGAACAAATCCCCGTCCGAACCGTAGAAGCAAGCCCCACCATAAAAAATGTGCCTGGTCGCCCGATGAAGGCGAAGGCCGGCTCCACCGACACGCAGATCCACACCCGCAGTTTCACCGGCCTGTTCCGCACCTTGCGCATGAGCGGCGCGGGCTTTCTGTTCCTGCTGTTCTTCGGCACCGTGTGGCTGAACTGGGGCGGTCGTCAGGCGGTGCTGTGGGACTTGGCCGAAAGCAAATTCCACATCTTCGGCGCGACCTTCTGGCCACAGGATTTCATTCTGCTCTCGGCGCTGCTGATCATTGCCGCGTTCGGCCTGTTCGCCATCACCGTGTTCGCCGGCCGGGTCTGGTGCGGCTACACCTGCCCACAGAGTTCGTGGACATGGATTTTCATGTGGTGCGAGAAAGTCACCGAGGGCGAACGCAACCAGCGGATCAAACTGCAAGCGGCGCCCTGGGGCCTGAACAAACTGGCCCGCCGCGCCGCCAAGCACACCTTGTGGCTGGCGATCAGCGTAATGACCGGGCTGACGTTCGTCGGCTACTTCACGCCGATTCGTCCACTGGCCGAAGAGCTGGTCACCCTGCAGATCGGCGGGGTCAGTCTGTTCTGGGTGCTGTTCTTCACCGCCGCCACTTACATCAACGCCGGTTGGTTGCGCGAAGCGGTGTGCATGCACATGTGCCCGTATGCGCGATTCCAGAGCGTGATGTTCGACAAGGACACCCTGGCGATTTCCTACGACGTGGCCCGTGGCGAAAATCGTGGCCCGCGCAAGCGCGACGTGAAACCCGCCGAAGCCGGCCTGGGTGATTGCATCGACTGCCAGTTGTGCGTGCAGGTCTGTCCGACCGGCATCGACATCCGCGACGGCCTGCAGATGGAATGCATCGGCTGCGCAGCGTGCATCGACGCCTGTGATTCGATCATGGACAAAATGAACTACCCGCGCGGCCTGATCCGCTACAGTTCCGAACGCGAATTGCAGGGCGGCAAGACCCATCTGCTGCGACCACGGCTGATCGGCTACGTCGCGGTGCTGCTGGTGATGATCGGCGCCCTGGCGCTGGCCCTGATCGAACGGCCGATGGTCTCGCTGGATGTGACCAAGGATCGCGGGCTGTTCCGCGAGAACGGTCAGGGCCAGATCGAGAACATCTACACCCTCAAGGTGATCAACAAGACCCAGCAGCGCCAGGACTACACCCTGAGCCTGGTGGAGGGCGACGGCTTCCAGTTGCAGGGCAAGACCGAACTGAGCCTGGCGCCGGGGGAAATTGTCGATGTGCCGGTGTCGGTGGCGATGACCACGGAGCGCCCGGCCAGCAGCTCGCAGACCTTGAGCTTCAAAATCGCCGACAGCGACAAGCCGCAGATTTACAGCGTGGCGAAAAGCAGGTTTGTGGCGCCGATGAATCGCTGATCCCTTAAGATGCAGCGCTCTTTTGACACTGCGATCCCTGTGGCGAGGGAGCTTGCTCCCGCTGGGCTGCGTAGCGGCCCCAAAAGCTTGTGAGCGCTGCGTACTCAAGCGGGAGCAAGCTCCCTCGCCACAAAGAGCAATCCTAATTCAGTCCATCGCGGGATACCGATGAAACGCTACGAAAAATTCGCCGACGACATCGCTGAACTGATCCGCTCCGGCGTGCTCGGCCCCGGGCAACGGGTGCCTTCGGTGCGCTACGCCAGCCAGACTTACGGGGTCAGCCCGTCCACGGTATTCCAGGCCTATTACCTGCTCGAACGTCGTGGCCTGATCCGCGCGCGGCCGCGCTCCGGCTACTTCGTCAACACCCACGCACCGAGTCCGTTCTCGGAGCCGGTGATCAGCAGCCACGTCAACGACTCCACCGAAGTCGACGTCAGCGAACTGGTGTTCTCGGTGCTCGAATCGATCAAGGATCCGAGCACCGTGCCCTTCGGTTCGGCGTTCCCCAGCCCGACCCTGTTTCCGTTGCAGCGTTTGTCGCGATCGCTGGCCAGCGCGGCGCGGGAGATGGATCCGCGCATGGTGGTTACCGACATGTCGCCGGGCAACCCGCAACTGCGCCGGCAGATCGCCCTGCGCTACATGGTCGGCGGGCTGATGCTGCCGATGGAAGAACTGCTGATCACCAACGGCGCCCTCGAAGCGCTGAACCTGTGCCTGCAAGCGGTCACCGAGCCGGGCGATCTGGTGGCCATCGAGGCCCCGGCGTTCTATGCCAGCCTGCAAGTGCTGGAGCGGCTGAAACTCAAAGCCGTGGAAATCCCCGTGCACCCACGCGACGGTATCGACCTCGGCGTGCTTGCGCAGACCCTGGAGCGCCATCCGATCAAGGCCTGCTGGTGCATGACCAGTTTCCAGAACCCGATGGGCGCGACCATGCCCGAGGCGAAGAAACAGGAACTGGTGGAACTGCTGCGCCGACATCAGGTGCCGCTGATCGAGGACGACGTCTACGCCGAACTCTATTACGGCCAGCAAGCGCCGAAACCGGCCAAGGCCTTCGACACCGAAGGGCTGGTGATGCACTGCGGTTCGTTCGCCAAGAGCCTGGCCCCCGGCTACCGCATCGGCTGGGTCGCTGCCGGGCGTTACGCGCAGAAAATCGAACGGCTGAAACTGATGACCTCACTGTGCGCCTCGATGCCGGCACAAGCGGCCATCGCCGACTACCTGCAACACGGCGGCTACGACCGCCACTTGCGCAAATTGCGCTACGCCCTGGAAGAACAGCAAAGTGCGATGCTCGCGGCGATTGCACGGTATTTCCCGGCGCAAACCCGGGTCAGCCAACCGGCCGGCGGCTACTTCCTGTGGCTGGAACTGCCACCGCAGATGGATTCATTGAAGTTGTTTCAGATGGCGCTGGCGCAGGGCATCAGCATCGCGCCGGGGCCGATCTTTTCGCCGACCCAGCGGTTCAGGAACTGCATCCGCTTGAACTACGGCAGCCCGTGGACCGAGGATTCGGAGAAGGCGATGGAGACATTGGGGCGGATAGTGCGGTCGTTCTGACGGTTCTGTATTGTCTGAGCTATAGCTATCGCGAGCAGGCTCACGCCTACATTGAAATGCGTTCACCCTGTAGGAGTGAGCCTGCTCGCGATGAGGCCTTACCAGACGCCGTTGAGTTAACGCCCGCCACCCAGATCGACAAACGTCCCGGTCGCATAGGAAGCCTTGTCCGACAGCAACCAGACAATCGCCTCCGCCACTTCATCCGGGCGCCCGCCCCGGGCCATCGGGATCGCCGACTCAAGCTTGCTGACCCGATCCGGATCGCCGCTCAACGCGTGGAAATCGGTATAGATATAACCCGGTCGCACCGCGTTGACGCGAATGCCCTCGCCGGCCACTTCCTTGGACAGACCGATGGTGAAGGTGTCGAGCGCGCCTTTGGACGCGGCGTAGTCGACGTACTCGTTGGGCGAACCCAGCCGTGCGGCGACCGAGGAGACGTTGACGATGCTGCCGCCCTGCCCGCCGTGTTTGGGCGACATGCGCAGGATCGCGTGCTTGGCGCAGAGGATCGGCGCCAGGACGTTGGTTTTCATGATTTTGAGAATGCGAAATTCGGACATTTCATCGACTCGCGACTTGTGCCCGACGGTGCCGGCGTTGTTCACCAGCGCGGTGACCCGCCCCAGTTCGGTGTCGACCCGCTGAAACAGTGCGATCACTTCGTCTTCGATGCTGACATCGGCGCGTACCGCAATGGCTTGCGCCCCCAGCGCCCGCACTTGCTCCAGCACACTGTGCGCGGCCTGTTCATCCGACTGATAGTTGATGCAGATCCGATAGCCCTGTCCGGCAGCCAACAACGCCGTAGCGGCGCCAATTCCGCGCCCGCCACCGGTGATAACCATGACTTTATCCATGCTGGCCCTTCCCCCAATGCACACTTGACAGTCGGGTTGAAGAATAACCGCCATTGGGCGGTTTTGCATGGGCTCTGTCAAAGACAAGACCATGCATGAGACTGAGATGTTTATTGTGGCGAGAGAGCTTGCTCCCGCTCGGCTGCGAAGCAGACGTGAATCCGGCCAACACCGTATAACCGAGTAAAAACGCGGCCGCTTCGCGCCCCAGCGGGAGCAAGCTCCCTCGTCACAGAATGCAGTCAGACAGCCGCCGGAGCCTCTCCACGGGCAATGTTCTGCATGAAGCGATCCGCCGGCATCGGATGCCCCAACAGATAGCCCTGCAAAGAATCACAGCCCAACTGCGTGAGGAAATCCTGCTGCACGTCGGTCTCCACACCCTCGGCAACGATGCGCAAACCCAGTGCCTGCCCCAGCGCCACAATCGCCGAGACGATGGCTGCGTCATCGCTGTCGTGCTCCAGATCGCGGACAAAACCGCGGTCGATCTTCAGCTCGTTGGCCGGCAAACGCTTGAGGTACATCAGGCTCGAATACCCGGTGCCGAAGTCGTCGATCGACAGGTCGACGCCCATGTCCGACAACTCCTGCAACACCGTCATGCTCGCATCCGCGTCGCTCATGGCCGTGGTTTCGGTGATTTCCAGGGTCAGGCTATTGGCCGGCAGATGGTGGGTCGCCAGCGCCTTGGCCACGCTCTGCACCAGCCCCGCGTGGCAGAACTGCAAGGCTGAGAGGTTCACCGCGATGCGCCAGTCGGTGTAACCGAGCACGTACCATTCGCGCATCTGCCGGCAGGCCTCGTTGAGCACCCATTCACCGATGGCGATGATCAGGCCGGTCTTCTCCGCCAGATCGATGAACTTGTCCGGGAGCAGCATGCCCTGGGTCGGATGCTGCCAGCGCAGCAGCGCTTCGGCACCGACCGGACGGCCACTGGCGGCATCGAATTTGGGTTGGAAATACAGGCTGAACTGACTGTGCTCCAGCGCAGCCCGCAGATCCTGCAACAGTTGCAGCTGCTTGCGCGCGTTGCTGTTCATCGAGGCATCGAAGAAGCTGTAACCGTTTTTTCCGCTGCCCTTGGCGTGATACATCGCCGCGTCGGCGTTCATCAGCAGTTCCTGAGCGCTCAGGCCGTTACCCGGGTACAGGGCGATGCCGACACTGGCAGAAATCTGCAAGTCGTGCTCGGCCACGCGGAACGCCTGACCGAGCAACCCGACCTGACGCGCGGCCAGCCCGAGAGCATCGTCGGGTTCGCTCAGCCGCACCAGTAGCACGAATTCGTCGCCGCCGATCCGCGCCAACGTGTCCTGGCTGCGCAAGTCTTCACGCAGACGCACCCCGACTTCGCGCAGCAACTGGTCGCCCATGTGATGGCCAAAGGCATCGTTGACCGGTTTGAAACCGTCCAGATCGATGAACATCAGCGCAAAACAACCGCCCTGCTCCTCGACTTTTTTCATCGCCTGATTGATCCGGTCATCCAGCAGCATGCGGTTCGGCAGGCCGGTCAGGGTGTCGTGCAACGCCAGTTGCGTCAGTTCGCGGTTGGCCAGGGTCAGCGAATGCGCCAGATCGGCGGTGCGCGTTTCAAGACGGGCATCGAGAATCGAGGTGAGCAAGGCAATCGACAGCACCGCCAGCGTGGTGATCAGCACCAGATTGTCGAGGCCGTTGCCCTTGAGGCCGTCGAGCGACGCACCGCAGAAACTGCCATCAGGAAACTGCGCGGCGGCCATGCCGGTGTAGTGCATGCCGACAATCGCGATGCCCATGATCACCGCCGCACCGCCGCGAATCAGGCGCACATAAGGCGAGTGCTGGCGCAGGCGGAAGGCGATCCCCAACGCCGCTGCCGAAGCGCCGACCGCAATCAGCAATGAGGCACCGAACAGCGTCGGATCGTAATCGATGCCAGGCGTCATGCGCAGCGCGGCCATGCCGGTGTAATGCATTGCACTGATGCCGGCGCCCATGACCAAAGCACCAAAGGCCAATTGCCAAATCGGCAGTTTCGGTTGGCTGACCAGCCATAGCGCGAACCCGCAGGACAGCACTGCGATCAGTAGCGACAGCGCGGTAATCGCAATGTCGTAACCCAGGTCGATCGGCAGCTTGAAGGCCAGCATGCCGATGAAGTGCATCGACCAGACGCCGACCCCCATCGCCAGTGCACCGCCCGCCGTCCAGAAATGCACTGCGCGTCCGCGGGCGCTGGCGATGCGCCCGGTCAGGTCGAGCGCGGTGTAGGACGCGAGGATCGCCACACACAAAGAAATGAAAACCAGGGTGAAGGAATAATTACCGATGAGCATGGGGATTCTCGCAACCACCCGCACCGTACTGCGTCCATTCTCGGCCGGGCAAATGCGGCGATTGTACTGATTGCGCGGAAGAACGCACTGACAAAGTAATCATTTTGCCATCAAGCCGATGAAACGCTTGTTTGATCGTTTTGCAAGGCTCTGGAACAACAAACACAACCTGTAGGAGCTGCGGCACGCGGCGATCTTTTGACCTTGTTTTCAAAGATCAAAAGATCGCCGCGTGCCGCAGCTCCTACACAGGCTATTCGGCGGTCAGTTGTCCGTCCCAGCCGCCGCCCAGCGCAGCAATCAATTGCACGCTGGCAATCAGGCGACTCTGCAGGATATTCAGCACAGTGCGCTCGTTGCTCAGCGCCGTGGCCTGCACCACGACCACATCGATGTAAGCAATCAGCCCGGCCTTGTACTGATTCTGGGTCAGGCGCAGCGAGTCGCGCGCGGCATCCAGTGCTTCCTGACGCACCGCCGCCTCGTCTTCATACACCTTCAATTGCACCAGATAGTTTTCCACTTCACGGAAGCCGTCGAGCACCGTCTGGCGGTACTTGGCAACGGTCTGGTCATACACCGCCTCGGTCCGGTCAACCTCGGCCGAACGGATGCCACCGTCGAAGATCGGCAGATCCAGTTTCGGGCCGACCGACCAGAAACGGTTCGGTAGCGTTAAAAGATCTTTCGAGGTACTGCTGCTGTAGCCGCCGCTCATGCTCAAGCTCAGATCCGGGTAATACGCGGCTTTCGCTACGCCAATATTGGCGTTGGCGGCGATCACCGAGCGTTCCGCCGAGGCGATGTCCGGACGTCGCTCCAGCAACTGCGAAGGCAGGCTCAGGGGAATCTGCGGCAGGTTCGGAATATTCTGGGTTTCGGCGATGCTGAACTCGGCCGGCGCCTGCCCGGTGAGCACCGCGATGGCATTTTCAAACTGCGCGCGTTGCCAGATCAGGTCGACCAGATCGGCCTGGGTGGTTTTCAACTGGGTCTGCGCCTGCGCCACCGCATCGCGCCCGGAAATCCCCGCGCGGTACTGGTTCTGGGTCATTTGCAGGGATTTTTCGTAGGCCGCGACGGTGGCTTCGAGCAGACGCTTCTGCTGATCGATGACCCGCAGTTGCAGGTAGTTCTGCACCAGCTCCGACTGCTGGCTCAGGCGCATTGCGGCCAGGTCGGCAAAACTCGCCTGGGCGCTGGCCTGATCCGCTTCCAGGCCACGGCGCAACTTGCCCCAGATGTCCGCTTCCCAACTCACGCCCAATTGCGCGTTGTAGGTGTCGCGAATACCGCTGGCAGAACTGCTCAGGCTTGAACTGCTGCTGCCGGTGCCCTGGCTGGAACGGGTCTTGCCCACGCTCAAGTCAACGTTCGGGTAAAACGCCCCACGCGCACTGCGCACCAGGGCCTGGGCCTGACGGTACTGCGCTTCGGATTGCGCGACAGTCTGGTTGGAACGGTTGAGTTGCTCGATCAGGCCATTGAGTTGCTGATCGCCATACAACTCCCACCAGGCGCCGCGCGCCAGCGAGTCGCTCGGATTGGCCTGACGCCAGCCTTTGGCCTCTTTGTATTGCGCGACCTCGGCGGTCTGCGGACGCTGATAGTCCGGGCCGACGGCGCAGGCACTGAGCATCGCCACGCACAGTGACAGGCTCAACAGGCGCGAGCCGCGCGCAGTGGCCAGATTGAGAAGCGAACGGTCAGTCATAGCGGAGTTTCCAGAGCGGCGTCAGTACGCACGCCACGCCACTTGTTGAAGCGGTGGCGCAGCTTGTCGAGATAGAGGTAAACCACCGGGGTGGTGTAAAGGGTCAGTACCTGGCTGAAGATCAGGCCGCCGATGATGGTCAGGCCCAGCGGCTGGCGCATTTCTGCGCCTTCCGCGCGGCCGAGCAGCAACGGCAAGGCACCGAGGATTGCCGCCAGGGTGGTCATCAGAATCGGCCGCAACCGTTGCAGGCAGGCGCTGCGGATCGACTCCAGCGGCGACAGGCCGTGATGGCGTTCCAGTTGCAATGCCAGGTCGATCATCAGGATCGCGTTTTTCTTCACCACCCCGATCAGCAGGAACAATCCGAGCAGGGAGATCAGGCTGAACTCGCCGCCCAGTGCATAAATCGACAGCAATGCGCCGACACCGGCCGAGGGCAAGGTCGAAAGAATCGTCAACGGGTGAATGTAGCTTTCATACAGCACACCCAGCACCAGATACACCGCCAGCAGCGCACCAAGGATCATGAACGGCTGGCTCTTCTGCGTCGCGGCAAAGGCATCGGCGGTGCCGGCCATTTTCGCGATCACATCTTCCGGCAGACCGACCTTGGCAATCGCCCGTTCGATCGCGGCGCTGCCCTGCTCCACGGTCACGCCTTCGGCCATGTCAAACGCGATGCTTTCGGAGGCGAACTGGCCTTCGTGGCTGACGCGGTCGTCTTCCAGGCTGTTTTCGTAATGGGCGATGGTCGACAACGGAATCCGCGCACCATCCGCGGTAATCACCTGTACCTGATTGAGCGTCACCGGATCCTGCGCGTATTTCGGATTGACCTCCATCACCACCTGATACTGGTTGAGGCTGTCGTAGATCGTCGAAATCTGCCGCTGGCTGTAGGCGTTGTTCAACACCGCCGTGACCATGTTCATGTCGACTCCTAGGCGTTTGGCCTGATCGCGATCGACAATCAGCGTCACCTGCTGCGCGCCACGGCCCTCGCGGGCATCGATCGCCGTCAGCTCCGGCAGTGCGCGCAGCGCGGTAACGACTTTCGGATACCACTCGCGCAACGCCCCTAGATCGCCGCTTTGCAGGATGTAGCTGTATTGCGAGGTGGTCTGCTCGCGGCCACCGCCGAACTGCAGGTCCTGATCCGCCATCAGCATCAACTGGGCACCGGGCACCTTGGGCATTTCCTTGCGCAGGCGTTCGATGACTTTCTGCGCCGACAGGTTGCGTTCCTTGATCGGCTTCAGGCGTACCAGCATGAACGCGTTGTTGGTGCCGTTGGTGCCGCCGATGAACCCGGCGACGCTTTCCACTGCCTCGTCCTTGAGCACGGCGCGGCGGAAGGTTTCCATTTTCGGCTGCATCACGCTGAACGACAGACCATCGTCACCCCGCACGAAACCGATCAACTGGCCAGTGTCCTGCTGCGGCATGAACGTCTTCGGCACCACCACGTACAGGGCAACGTTGACCCCGACCGTGAGGATCAGGCTGAGCAGGGTCAGGCGGCGGTGGCGCAGCACCCAGTCGAGGCTGGTCGCATATTTGCCGACCATCCAGTCGTTGGCGCGGCGGCTCCAGCGTTGCAGGCGGTTTTCCTGGCCCGGCGTGTGCGGCTTGAGCCAGCGGGCGCAGAGCATCGGGGTCAGGGTCAGCGAGACCACCAGCGACACCACGATGGCTGCCGCCAGGGTGATGGAAAACTCGCGGAACAGGCTCTCGACAATCCCGCCCATGAACAGGATCGACAGGAACACTGCCACCAGCGACACGTTCATCGACAGCAAGGTGAAACCGACTTCCTTGGCCCCCAGGTAGGCAGCCTTCATCGGCTTGACGCCTTCGTCGATGTGCCGGGAAATGTTCTCCAGCACCACGATGGCATCGTCCACCACCAGCCCGGTCGCCAGAATCAGCGCCATCAGCGACAGGTTGTTCAGCGAAAAACCGTAGAGGTACATCACCGCAAAGGTGCCGACCAGCGACACCGGCACCGCCAGCGTCGGAATCAGCGAAGCGCGAAAGTTACCGAGAAACAGGAACACCACCAGAATCACCAGCGCCACGGCAATCAGCAGGGTCATTTCCGCTTCGTGCAACGTGGCCTTGATCACCGGCGAGCGATCCATCGCCAGGTTCAGTTTGACGCTGGCCGGCAGCACCGCTTGCAATGCCGGCAACTGCGCCTTGATCTCGTTGACCGTTTCGATGATGTTGGCGCCGGCCTGGCGGTTGATCACCAGCAACACCGCCGCGTCATCATTGAAGAAACCGCTGTTGTAGCGGTCTTCGACGCCGTCGCTGACCTTGGCCACGTCCTTCAGGCGCAGGGCCGCGCCGTTGTTGTAATGGATGATCAGCGATTCGTAATCCTTGGCCTTCTCCAACTGGTCGTTGGCCTGGATCTGCCACAGGCGTTCGCCGTCTTCGACCGAACCCTTGGGCCGGCGCACGTTGGCCCCGGCGATGGTCTTGCGCACATCGTCAAGCGCCACGCCGTACTGGTTCAGCGCCTGCGGTTCGAGCTCGATTCGCACCGCCGGCAGCGAGCTGCCGCCGATCTGCACCTCGCCCACGCCCTGCACCTGGGACAGGCTCTGCGAAAGGATGGTCGAGGCCAGGTCGTAGAGCTGGCCTTTTTCCAGCACGTCCGAAGTCAGCGATAGCACCATGATCGGTGCCTGCGACGGGTTGACCTTCTTGTAGGTCGGCATGCTGCGCATCCCGCTCGGCAACAGGTTGCGCGAAGCGTTGATGGCTGCCTGCACCTCGCGCGCCGCACCGTTGATGTCGCGGTCGAGGTCAAATTGCAGAATGACCCGGGTCGAGCCCTGGCTGGAACGGCTGCTCATGGTGTTGACGCCGGCAATCGCCCCGAACGAGCGCTCCAGCGGCGTCGCCACCGTGGACGCCATCACCTCGGGACTGGCGCCGGGCAGACTGGCCTGGACCACGATCACCGGGAAATCCATTTGTGGCAGCGGCGACACCGGCAACAGGCCGAAGCTGACCCCGCCCAGCAGCATGATCGCCAGACTGAGGAGCATGGTCGCGACCGGGCGCTTGATGAAAGGACCGGACAAGTTCATTGACCGCAATCCCCATCAACACACCTACCCACTGTGGGAGCGAGCCTGCTTGCGAATACGGTCTGACATTCAACCTTGATGGTGACTGATCCAGCGCTTTCGCGAGCAGGCTCGCTCCCACAGTGGATGAGGTGCTGCAAAGTCATACCACCACCTCTTCGCGGTCGGCATTGGTTTTGCCAAAACGCCGGCCGAGACGGTCGAAATACAGGTAGATCACCGGCGTGGTGAACAGGGTCAGTACCTGGCTCACCAGCAAGCCGCCGACCATCACCAGACCCAGTGGCTGACGCAACTCAGCCCCGGAACCGGTGGCGAGCATCAACGGCACCGCGCCGAACAGCGCCGCCAGAGTGGTCATCAGAATCGGCCGGAAGCGCAGCAGCGCCGCCTGATAGATCGCCTGCTCCGGCGCCATGCCCTGGGTGCGTTCGGCGTCGAGGGCGAAGTCGATCATCATGATCGCGTTTTTCTTGACGATACCGATCAACAGGATGATGCCGATGATCGCGATCATGCCCAGGTCATTGCCGCTGAGCAGCAACGCAAGCAAGGCGCCCACCGCCGCCGACGGCAAGGTCGAGAGAATGGTGATCGGGTGGATATAGCTCTCGTAGAGCACGCCGAGCACGATGTACATGGTCACCACCGCCGCCAGAATCAGCAGCAAGGTGCTCGACAGCGAGGCCTGGAACGCTTCGGCCGCCCCCTGGAACTGAGTCTGCACGCCAATCGGCATGCCGATGTCTTTCTGCACCTGTTCGATGATGTCCACCGCGTGCCCCAGCGCCACACCGGGCGCCAGGTTGAACGACATCATCACCGCCGGGAACTGGCCGATGTGGGTGATCGCCAGTTGTGCCTGACGCTCTTCGACATGGGCCAGACTCGACAGGCGCACCTGCGCGCCGTCCGTGGTCTTGACGTGAATCTGATCCAGCGCCGCCGGGCCGATCTTCTCCCCGGCCTGTGCCTGCAGTACCACACGGTACTGGCTGGCCTGGGTGTAAATGGTCGAGATCTGCCGCTGACCGAAGGCGTCATACAGCGCATCGGTAATGTTCTGCACCGAAACACCGAGGCGCGACGCCGCATCGCGGTCGATCACCAGATAGACCTGCAACCCCTTGTCCTGCAAGTCGCTGGCAACGTCGGTCAGCTCCGGACGCTGAGCCAGTGCCTCGACCAGACGCCCGCTCCACTGGCTGAGCAGTTCAGAATCCGGCGAGGACATGCTGAATTGGTACTGGGTACGGCTGACCCGATCCTCGATGGTCAAATCCTGCACCGGCTGCATGAACAGGCGGATGCCGACCAGTTTGTCCAGTTGCGGTTGCAGGCGCGCGATCACTTCGGTGGCGCTCAGGTCACGCTGACCATGCGGCTTGAGGTTGATCAGCAGGCGACCGCTGTTGAGCGTGGCGTTGTCGCCGTCGACGCCGATGTAGGACGACAGGCTCTCAACCGCCGGATCTTCGAGAATCACCTTGGCCAGCGCCTGCTGACGCTCGCCCATGGCCGCGAAGGAAATCGACTGCGGCGCTTCGGAAATGCCCTGGATCACCCCGGTGTCCTGCACCGGGAAAAAGCCCTTGGGCACCACCATATAAAGGAACACGGTCAGCGCCAGCGTACCGATAGCGACCAACAGGGTCAGCGGCTGGTGTTTGAGCACCCACTGCAACTTGCGCCCGTACGCAGCGATCATCCAGTCGATGACCGCGCCGCTGGCCCGGTAGAAGCGGCCCTGTTCATGCGCTTCCGGCTCGCGTTTGAGCAAGCGTGCGCACATCATCGGCGTCAGGGTCAGCGAGACCACCAGGGAAATCAGGATCGCTACCGCCAGAGTGATGGCGAACTCGCGGAACAGTCGCCCGACCACGTCAGCCATGAACAGCAGCGGAATCAGTACCGCGATCAGCGACAGGGTCAGCGAAATCAAAGTGAAACCGATCTGCCTGGCGCCTTTCAGCGCCGCCTGCATCGGGCTGTCGCCCTCCTCGATGAAGCGCGCGATGTTTTCCAGCATCACGATCGCGTCGTCGACCACGAAACCGGTGGCAATGGTCAGCGCCATCAAGGTCAGGTTGTTGACCGAGAAGCCGGCCAGGTACATCACGCCAAACGTACCGATCAGCGACAGCGGCACCGCCACCGACGGGATGATCGTCGCACTGGCACGCCGCAAAAACAGGAACGTCACCATCACCACCAACGCAATGGCGATCAGCAGTTCGTGCTGCACGTCGGTGACCGAGGCGCGGATGGTCTGGGTGCGGTCGGTGAGCACGGTCACGTCGAGGCCGGCCGGCAGGTTGTCGGTGATGCTCGGCAGCAACGCCTTGATCCGGTCGACCACTTCAATCACGTTGGCGCCTGGCTGACGCTGGATATTGAGCAACACGGCCTGATTCTGGTTGGCCCATGCGGCGAGACGCTCGTTCTCCGCGCCGTCGACGATTTCCGCCACATCCTTCAGACGCAGCGGCGCGCCGTTCTTGTAGGCGAGAATCAGGTTGGCGTAGTCCTTGGGCGACGTCAGCTGGTCGTTGGCGTCGAGCATCGAAACCCGGGTCGGGCCGTCGAAGTTACCTTTCGGCTGGTTGACGTTGGAGGCGCCAATCAGGGTGCGCACGTCTTCAAGGTTCAGGCTGTTCGCCGCGAGGGCTTCCGGGTTGACCTTGATCCGTACCGCCTGCCGCTGACCGCCGGCAATGCTGACCATGCCGACGCCGCTGATCTGCGCGATCTTCTGCGCCATGCGCGTGTCGACCAGGTCATTGAGCTTGGGCAGGAGCATGGTTTTCGAGGTGATCGCCAGAGTCAGCACCGGGGTATCCGCCGGGTTGACCTTGTTGTACACCGGCGGCGCCGGCAAGTCGGTCGGCAGCAGATTGGTCGCGGCGTTGATCGCGGCTTGCACCTGCTGTTCGGCGACGTCCATGTTGATGTCGAGGCTGAAACGCAGGGTCAGCACCGAAGCGCCGCCGGAGCTGGTCGAAGCCATTTGCGTCAGGCCCGGCATCTGCCCGAACTGGCGTTCGAGCGGCGCGGTGACGGCACTGGTCATCACGTCCGGACTGGCGCCGGGGTACAGGGTCATGACGCGAATGGTCGGGTAATCGACCTGCGGCAATGCCGAGACCGGCAGCAGGCGATAGGCAATCAGGCCGGCCAGAACAATGGCCAGCATGCTCAGGGTGGTGGCTACCGGACGGAGGATGAACAGCCGCGAAATGTTCATGCGCCCTTCTTGGCCTTGTCAGCTGCGGCGGCGTCCGGCGCACTGGCGGCGGGTTTGCCCTGCAGGTGCCCGGTCGGGGTGGTCGGCACGTCATTGCTGTCGTTGACCACTTCCACTTCGCTGCCTTCCTTCAGGCGGTCGGTGCCTTCCAGCACCACGCGATCGCCCGCAGCGAGGCCTTCGGTGACCACGGTGTTGGTGCCGTCACTGGCGCCGATTTTCAGTTGGCGGATGGTGACTTTCCTGTCGCCGTCCAACGCGTAAACGAACGTGCCGTTAGTGCCGAACTGAATCGCCGCCGACGGTGCCAGCACCACGCCTTTCAGGGTGTCTGCCAGCAGGTGCACATTGACGAACTGATTGGGGAACAGCGACTGGTCGCGGTTATCGTAACGGGCCTTGAATTTCAGGGTGCCGGTGGCGACATCGATCTGGTTGTCGAGGCTTTGCAGCACACCGTTGGCCTGGATTCTGGTATCGCCGCGATCCCATGCCTCGGCCGGCAGTTTGGCGCCGCTGTGGTAGCGGGCCAATACGGTTTCGAGACTGTTTTCCGGCAAGGTGAAGACCACGCTGATCGGTTGGGTCTGAGTGATCACCGCAAGGAACGTGGTGTCGTTGGCGGCGACGAGGTTGCCGACGTCGACCTGACGCAGACCGACGCGACCGGCAATCGGTGCGCGGATCTTGGTGAATTCGAGATTGAGCTTGGCGTCGTTGACCGCCGCCTGATTGGTCTTGACCGTGCCCAGGTACTGGCCGACCAGTGCTTCGGCAGTGTCCAGCGTCTGCTTGGCGATACTGTCTTCCTTATACAGGCCACGATAACGCTCGACGTCGACCTGTGCGTTTTTCAACTGCGCCTGATTTTGCAGCAAGGTGCCTTCAGCCTGGAGCAAGGCGTTCTGGTACGGACGCGGATCGATCTCTGCCAGCAGGTCGCCGGCCTTGACCATCTGCCCTTCCTCGAAATTGATCTTCACCAGTTCACCGCCAACCCGGCTGCGCACGTTGATGGTGTTGAGCGCAGTCACCGTGCCCAGAGCCTTGTAATACAGCGGGAAGTCGCCCGTGACCGCCGGCGCTACTCGCACCGGAATCGGTCCCGCCGCGCCGCCGAAGCCCGGCCGCATCATCCCCGAACGTCCGGCATGGCCGCTCGCTGCCTTGTCGGCGCCCTCCTTGTGGGCCGAACCGGCGGGCCAGAATTTCCAGCACAATACGGCGATGACCAACAGGACGAGCAGGCTGATCAGCCAGCGACGGGAGTTGCGAGGGGACGATTGCATGGATTGATTAACCATTGGGCGCGTGGGCTTCTTTTACGGGAGGCTGAACGATAAGCACTGATGGGATTTAAGCAAAGCAGCTTTACCGGCAATTTACCTTCAACTTACGTTTCAAGGTGTGAGGCAAAACACTGATACACAAATGAAAACGGCCTGGACAGGGCCAGGCCGTTAACAATTGTAAAAGCGCTTATTTCAGAACGGCGAGTGCTGCGTCGTAGTTCGGCTCTTCAGCGATTTCCTTGACCAGTTCACTGTGCAGAACGTTGTCGTTCTCGTCCAGAACCACCACGGCACGGGCGGTCAGGCCTTTGAGCGGGCCGTCAGCGATGGCTACGCCGTAGTTTTCGCTGAATTCGGCACCGCGCAGGGTCGACAGGTTCTGCACGTTTTCCAGGCCTTCGGCACCGCAGAAACGGGCCTGGGCGAATGGCAGGTCAGCCGAGATGCACAGCACCACGGTGTTGTTCAGTTCGTTGGCCTGAGCGTTGAACTTGCGCACGGAGGTGGCGCAGGTCGGGGTGTCGACGCTTGGGAAGATGTTCAGCACTTTGCGCTTGCCGGCGAAGCTCGCCAGGGTGACGTCGGACAGATTGCCGGCAACCAGGGAAAAGGCTGGCGCCTTGGAACCGGCTTGTGGCAACTGGCCGTTTACTTGAACCGGGTTGCCTTTGAGGGTGACTTGAGCCATGACTTTAGTCCTTCTTAACGTGGTTATTGAGCATGCAAGAGGCCGAAGTTAACCACGAAATTGTCCGACGACCTATGCCCTGCATGAAAATTGTCAGGGGCCTGTGCAAAAAATTGTATACAACCCAAGCCTCCTGGTAGGAGCTGCCGCAGGCTGCGATCTTTTGACTTTATCTTTTCATCAAGATCAAAAGACCGCAGCTTCGTTTCACCGACAGCTAAAAGATTGGTCAGTCGGGCATGGATCGGATGATGTCGGCTAGATCATCCTTGGTTATTTCATTGGCCTTGATCGCAGCGGCAATATCGGTTTTGGAGAGCGGAAACCGTTTGAAAATTTCTTTCAAGGTTTCCTCATCAACATTGGCCAGCCAGAGCGGGTCTATAAATGAACCGCCATACTCAGGCTTCATGGGTACTTCTTCGTGTGCAATTGCACCCTTATGATTGAGATACACCACATAACGGTCGTGCCCTTCAGGAAAGCTTTTATCGTGATAAAGGGTAGTACCCAAAGGCAGGACATAGTAATTCTCGTCGCCATTTGGCCCTTCAATCAGCAACGGTTCTTTAGTTTTGATCATTTTCATATTGTGCCCCTTCGCAATATCGCCAAAAATCAGAAAAGCCAAAAAAATCGCATTGACGGATAAAACTGCCACCAGCCATAGGCCAAGACGTCTATTTGTAAACATTTTTCTTATCATAGGGGGCCTCGGTATTCGCTTCGAGCATGGCTTGTAAATCCGCAGGCATGAAAATACCGTCCTTCGGACTACTTTGCGTACGCGCTGCCTGTCTTTCGATGAAAGAAAGACCTCGCATCTCATTGAATTTCGCCGGGTTCTGCACAATTGACTTTCCCGAAACCTTTGCTCCTGCGATTGTCACGGTTGTGCAGTTATTCGTGGTCGGATGATAGTTCGATGGCAAGACATACCGAGCTGATGAGGCAGTCTTTTTTCGCTGTTCTTTTTGCTGGGCGACAATACCGTCGAAATGAGCGATCACAGCCTCGGCTTTTGCATTTTCCAAAAAATAAACAAAACCTGTTGTTGTACGCCCCAAACTGTTTTCACCAGAGATATACGCTTTGAAGGACGTCCAGACGTTCAACACGCCTTCGCCCTCGCTATCGAACGTGCCCCAGGTTTTTCCATAGCGACCAAAGTCATAAGTAATGTCTTTGCTACCGACCACTACGTGTAAAGCCGCGTGCCCGAAAGGATGCTCTTCTTTATCGCGGGTGTAGGGACCACCCACCAGCACTTCCATATACGCACCGGATACGACCACCTGATTGGTTTTTGTGGTTTTCCCTGGTGCGCCTGTATTTTTTGCTGCCTGGGTTGTGCTGGTAGTTTTAGTAGACTGAACCATTAAAGATATTCCGTATCTTCAAGTTTCGGAAACTTTATGCTGCAACTCCCCCTGGGAATATTTGCAACATGCACAAAGCCATTTTCGTCGAGGACGCCAGTCATCAAGGTTCCATCGGGAAGCGTCAATTCATACGGCTCGTTGGCTACAGGTTCATCTCTTTCATTAAGCAACTGAAACTCGACGAAAGTCTTTTCTTTCAGAAACTGCGAGAAGAAGCTGGCGGGAGCACTACCAGAATCACCGACGAAGGTGTCGGGTGACCCAGCAGTAATCGTCGCTCCACATGCCGTTTGGGAACCGACATGGGCAACGTCCTTTCCCAACCCAAAAACATGGGGGGCGCCCGTTGTTATGGGATTACTGCCGTGAATCGGGCAGGAATAGATATCTCCTACCAAAGCTACGGGAGTCGAGTTAACAAAAATAGGACTTGATCCAGTGCTGATATTTCCACCATGACTACCTGGATCTCCGAGCCTTGCGACTGGCTTTCCTGCCATCGTTTCTCTCCATTGAATATCACGACCTGCGGATGTTACCCGATCTTGTTTTGGAAAACAGGGTATCCATGTCACCTGCGAACTGGATAGAAAATACGACCGGCTAGAGTCTTTTTTGGTTGGTCGTTGACCGTTCCAACGCGCGGTAAAGGAATGTAACAAGAGAGCTCTGTGCGCCAACTCACGAATCTGACGCAGAGCCTCAAGGGCTGCATTGCTTTGCTGCGCGCGGGAAGGGTCATGATCAATCAGTCTTTAAGTTCTACGTGATCCAGTGCTTGATTTACCGCTAACTCCCCCAGCATGACGACCTGAGCAATGCCCAGTGCTGTTTTGCGCTGGGAGGTTTCCAGCGAGGCAGCGAAGTTGATGAGCATCTCGCTGGCCGAGCCGAGTGTTTCGCTGGCGTTGGCTAGAAGAGATTCGGTGTTGTACTTGGGATTGGCGAGGTACATGGATTCCGGTTCGTTGGCGCTAGACATGATACGGGCGGCGGGATTGAGGTAGTAGTCGAGGGCGCGGTCGGCGGCTTCGTGGAGTTTTTTACTGTCGACTGAGGCGTAAGGGGTTGTGGTGTCGGCGCCTGATTCTGGGGGGTTAAGTGTTGGTTTTTTCATGGTGTAACTCCACTGAATAGTCGGAGCTGCCCCCTTCGGTTTCCGGACGAAGAGGTGGCAGCTGTACGCAGGTTGGAAACCCGGGCAGCGGCGACCCGGACGACCCGAAGGTCCCCCGCGCACAGCCGCCATAACGGAGTGCACACATTCGAAGTGCGCAAGGATACGTTATGAAAGGCGTGTACGCGCCACTAATACCCATCGGGGTTTCCAGTCCCGGTCGCTGAATTGGCAGCGACGAACACAGGCTAGAGACCCGACGTCCGACGGACAACCTGAAAACCTTGTGGGAACGTTCCGCAAAATCGAAACAACTTTTAAACATCCTGAATTGAAATATGCACGGGGAGCTGCCGAAGGCTGCAGTCTTTTGATGTTGGTTTTTAACGACAGGAGCAAAAGATCGCAGCTTGCGGCAGCTCCTGCATTGGCAGTTGCAGCATGTCGGGATGCATTTGTTAAAGCGCAGCTTTGCGTCTTTTATTCAGACACCTGTCGATTCATGCGCGGCCCATTCGACTAAACCATGAATCCCCCCATTCCCTGGAGAAACCACCATGCGATTCATGATCCTTGTCAAAGCCAGCGCCGACTCCGAAGCCGGCATCATGCCCAGCGAAGAACTGATCACCGCCATGGGTAACTTCAACGAAGAACTGGTCAAGGCCGGCATCCTCATCGACGGCAATGGCCTGCACCCGAGCAGCAAAGGCGTCCGCGTGCATTTCTCCGGCGCCCAGCGCAGCGTCATCGACGGCCCGTTCATCGAGACCAAGGAGCTGGTGGCCGGGTACTGGATCTGGGAAGTCAAATCGAAGGAAGAAGCCATCGAATGGGTCAAGCGCTGCCCGAACCCGATGCCGGGCGACTCTGATATCGAAATACGGCAGATATTCTCCGCCGAGGATTTCGGTGCCGAATTCACGCCTGAGGCGCGGGCGCAGGAAGAACGCGTTCGCGAGCAAGCGAAGAAAAACCTGTAATCCCTGCCCCCTGTAGGAGCTGCCAAAGGCTGCGATCTTTTGATCTGGCTTTTAAAAAATCAAAGTCAAAAGATCGTCCGATCGCGGCCCGAGCCTGCGGCAGCTCCTACACGGGCGTAAAGATTCAGCGCCCACCTTTAGTGTGACTCTGTAGACAGAACCAAAGAATTAAACCCTTCGACTGGCTAACTCCCCATTAGCTGCTAGCGTCATTCAGACGTGTCCTACAGGCTTGATAAGAAAGGGAATACGTCCAACGGCCGAGAAGTGCCGGGACCTCCACGCAGTAGCCACCAGGGAAACGGGGATCATGTCGGAAAAATTGGGGATTCACGCCTTGCTGCTGGCGATTTCGCTGGTGCCTGTGGTTTGTGCCTTTGCGAATAACGCCGAAGAGGCCAACAAAAGCAACAATCCGCTGAACCTGGCGCCCGGCGCCAACCTGCAGGATTACTACACGCCCAAGCTGTTCGACAGCAATCTGCACACCAATGATGCGTTGCTGCGCGGCACTTTGCCGATTGCGCCCAACGATTTCATCGGCGTACCGCAATTGCTGCGCGCAACGATGCCGATCAGTACCCGCCCCGATCCGCGCGGCGGCTACAGCACCGGCATCGGCGATCTCAATCTGTTCGACATCTTTCTGCTCAAGACCGACGGCGTGCAGTTGGGCATCGGCCCGCAGGTCACTGCGCCGACCGCCGCCGAGGATGAACTGGGCACCGGCAAGTGGCAGGCCGGCCTTGCGGCGGTGGCGATCGATTCGTCACCGCGCGGCCTGCTCGGTGCGCTGGTGCAGTACCAGAGCTCGTTCGCCGGCGACCAGGACCGAGCGCATGTCGAAACCGCAACCCTGCAGCCCTTCATCATTCATAACCTCGACAAGGGCTGGTACCTGCGCTCTACCGGCACCTGGACGTTCGACCTGAAGAACAACACTCACTACATCCCGATCGGGCTGGGTGCGGGCAAGGTCTGGAAGTCCGGCAGCAATATTCTCAACGCCTTCCTCGAACCGCAGTGGACCGTCGAACGCAAAGGCGATGGTGTGCCGCAGTTCACCCTGTTCGCCGGGATCAACGTGACATTCGGAAAATAAGGACATCGCCATGCACATCGCTTTACGCGCCGCCGGTTTCAGCCTGATGACTCTGTTCGCCAGCTGCGGCGTCGGTGCTCAGGAGCTCGACACCCGTATCGGCAAAATCGCCATGGAAGGCGAACTGCCGGCCCATGAGTCGATTGCCAAACTCTACGCCGAACTGGATTTCCAGCAGGCGACGCAGAGTTACCTGTGGGCCTTGCCGCTGGTGTCCTACGCGCAGTGGCAGGAAGAATTTCGCGACAAGCTCGGCGCGCGCAGCGGCGATCTTATGGTGCTCGACAGCTACGAAGACAAGCTCGGCGTGATCACCGCCAACGCCACCACGCCGTACATTCTCGGCTTCGTCGACCTCAGCGAAACCGGGCCGCTGGTGATTGAACTGCCACCGGGACCGACCGCCGGCGGCATTGGCGATTTCTGGCAGCGGGCGATCATCGACATGGGCCAGACCGGTCCGGACAAAGGCCAGGGCGGCAAATACCTGGTGCTGCCACCGGGCGCGGAACCACCGGCCGATGCCGACAACTATTACCTGGCCAAATCGGAAACCATGAACGTGCTGGTGGGCTTCCGGGTGCTGGATCCGGATCCGGCCAAAGGCAAGGCGCTGGTCGAGAAATTCAAGATGTACCCGTACGCCAGGCGTGCCGAGCCGAGCAAGACCCGCCTGCTGTCGCCTGACGGTAAAAAGTGGTCGGGCACCCAACCGCGCGGCATCGCTTACTGGCAGCGGCTGCACCAGATCATCCAGAAAGAACCGGTCAATGAACGTGACCGCTTTTACATGGCGATGCTCGCCAGTCTCGGCATCGAGAAAGACAAACCCTTCAACCCCAACACCCAGCAGCGTCAGGCCCTGGAATCCGGCGCGCAGGTGGGTGAGCTGATTGCCAAGGCCAACACCTTTGCCAAGCGCTTCCCCGAGGCGCAGTACTGGCCCGACCGGCATTGGGACACGGTGCTGAACATCGCAGAACCGTCGCAACGCGTGGCCTATTACGACCAGTTGTGGGAGCGCAGCGCCTGGTTCTATGAAGCGGTGACCAACACCAAAGGCATGGTCTCCAAGACCCCGGGGCTCGGCCAGACCTATCTTGGCGCCTACACCGACGCCAAGGGCGACTGGCTCGACGGCGGCAAGACCTATCGCCTGCACGTCGGCGCCAACCCGCCGGCCAAGCAGTTCTGGTCGATGACCGTGTACGACATCGACAGCCGTTGCCTGATCGACAATCCGCAGCGCAAGGCCGACCTGTCCTCGCGCCAGGATCTGAAGAAAAACGCCGATGGCTCGGTGGACCTGTACTTCGGCCCAAGCGCACCCAAAGGCTTCGAAAACAACTGGGTGCAAACCGTGCCCGGCAAGCACTGGTTCAGCTACTTCCGCCTGTACGCGCCGACCGAAGCCTATTTCGACAAGAGCTGGAAACTCGACGACATCACGGTCGTGCAATGAATAAGGACGCCGCATGAACACACGCAATCTATGGCTGACCGGCCTGACCCTCGCCTTGAGCAGCAACGCCTGGGCCGATTTCAGCGCCAGCCCCGAAGAAGCCCGAGGCATCGCCAGGGAAGCCTGGCTCTATGGCTTCCCGGTAGTGGAAATGTACAAGACCCTGTACACCCAGGCCGTGGACAGCAAGAGTCCGAACTTCAAGGCACCGTTCAACCAGATCGGTAACACCGCCAAGGCCTTCACCGCCAAAGACACCGCGTTCGTCACGCCGAACGCCGACACGCCCTACTCGTTCGTCTGGATGGATTTGCGCAGCGAACCGCTGATCCTGACCTTGCCGCCGATCGAAGAACACCGTTACTACTCAGTGCAACTGATCGACGCCTACACGCAGAACTTCGCTTACCTGGGCACTCGCAGCACCGGTAATAACGGTGGCCATTTCATGATCGCCGGGCCTGACTGGAAAGGTCAGCAACCGATCAACATCGACCGCCTGGTGCGCAGCGAAAGCAACATCGCCTACGCGCTGTACCGCACGCAGCTGTTCGACGAGAAGGATCTGGGCAAGGTCAAGCAGATCCAGAAAGGCTACAAGGTCGAGCCGCTGAGCCACTACGTGAAACAGAAGGCCCCGGCGCCGGCACCGAAAGTCAGTTGGCCGAAACCGACGCCGACCATGAGCGAAACCCCGGAGCTGTTCCGCTACCTGAACTTCATGCTCGCCTTCACCCCGCCGCAGGACGTCGAAAAAGACCTGCTCGCACGCTTCGCCAGGATCGGCATCGGCGCCGGTCAGCCATTCGACCTGAAAAAGCTTGGCGCCGAGCAACGCAAGGCCCTCGAAGACGGCATCAGTGACGCCAAGGCTGAATTCGCCGCGTTCAAGAAAGACAAGGTCGATACGCACGAAATCAGCAGCGGTGATCTGTTCGGCACCCGCGATCACCTCAAGGGCAATTATCTGTATCGCTACGCCGGCGCCAACATGGGCATCTTCGGCAACTCTGCCGAAGAGGCGAACTACATCGGCTATTTCGTCGACAAGGACGGCCAGCCGGCCGACGCAGCGAAACACGACTACACCCTGCATTTCGACAAAGGCGCCCTGCCCCCGGCCGACGCCTTCTGGTCGCTGACCCTGTACGACGGCAAGAGCAAATTGCTGGTGGCCAACCCACTCAATCGCTACCTGATCAACTCGCGGATGCTGCCCGACTTGAAGCTAGATGCCGACGGCGGACTGACCCTCTACGTGCAGCACAAAAATCCTGGCAAGGACAAGCAGGCCAACTGGCTGCCGGCACCGAACGGGCCGTTCTACGGCGTGTTGCGTCTGTACCTGCCGAAGCCGGAAGTGGCCAGCGGCGAATGGAAGATGCCGCTGCTCAACCCGGTCAACTCAAAACAATAAACGGAGCCAGTGATGGTCAAGCCTTACGTTGTGCGTCCGCTGCTGGCGCTGTGCATGATCGGCAGTACTCAACTCTATGCAGCTGAAGGTGGCGTGGGCCGGCCGATCACCGGGCAACAGGTGTATTCCAACGCCGGGATCATCCCGCCCGAACCGGGCTGGGTAGTCTCGGTCACCAGCATCTGGTACGACGGATCGCTAAAAGGCAGTCGCGGCGCGCCGATTTCCGGTGAAGTCAGTGCAGGGATCGACATGAAAGTGTCCTACACCATGACCAACCTGACGCACATCTGGGACACCGGCAAAGGCCCATGGAACTTCGCCTCGGCAATCGGTGTTCCTGTGCAGTACACCGACATAGACGCGGCCATCACCGGACCGCGCGGACGCACCCTCGGCACCAGCGATTCCGGGACCCAGTTCGCCGACGCGTTGGTCACTCCGATTGCCGCCGGCTACCACTTCGACGAGTTGAACCACATCGCGTTCTCCCTGCCGATCTACGTGCCGACCGGCGCCTACAACGACAATCGCCTGGCCAACCCGGGGCAGAACAATTACACGTTCATGCCCACCGTGGCCTTCACCCATCTGGACGGCAAGGGTGGTGAATTCACCCTGTCCAGTGGACTGGAGTTCTACACCGAAAACACCGCCACCGATTACCGCAACGGCAACATCTTCACCCTCGATGCCTTGTGGACTCACGGCTTCGGCAGTGGTTGGAGCGCCGGTCTGGCGGCCGGCTATATCCAGCAAGTCACCGACGACAAGGGGCAGACCGCCGACAGCCTGAATGGCTTCCGTGGCCGCTCGGTCGGCGCCGGGCCGGTGGTCGCCTGGGCCGGAAAATTCGCCGACGCCCAGGCCAACATCAGTGCGCGCTGGGTGCCGGAGTTCGACACCAAGAACCGCCCCGAAGGCAACGGGATTGCCGTCAACATGACTCTGGCGTTTTTCTAGACCGGCCCCAAAGGACTGTCCCATGACCACACTCACCGACCTCAACGCCCTGCAAGCGAGCATCGCCGAAGCCGTACTCGGCCAGGATCAGGTCATTCGGCAGATCCTCCTTGGCCTGCTGGCCAACGGACACTTGCTGCTGGAAAGCCTGCCGGGGCTGGCCAAGACGCGCACGGTCAAGGCGTTGGCCACGCATCTGGACGCGAAGATGAGCCGCATCCAGTTCACCCCCGACTTGCTGCCCTCGGACATCACCGGCGCCGAAGTGCTGCATCAGGTCGCCGGGCAAAACGAGATCCGCTTCCAGCCAGGCCCGCTGTTCGGCAATCTGATCCTCGCCGACGAGATCAACCGCGCCCCGGCCAAAGTGCAGGCGGCGCTGCTGGAAGCCATGGAAGAACGGCAGATTACCGTGGCCGGCACCAGTCACCTGCTGCCGGAACTGTTCATTGTGGTCGCCACGCAAAACCCGATCGAGCAGGAAGGCACTTATCCGTTGCCTGAAGCGCAGATGGACCGGTTCCTGATGAAGGTGCTGCTGGATTACCCCAGCGCCGACAACGAAAGCCAGGTGCTGCGTCTGTTGCGCGCCGAAGAGTTTGCCCAGGGCGCGAACACCGCGCCGGGCAAGGGCTTCAGCCTGTCACAGGAAGTGATCTTCGAGGCGCGCAAGGAGGTCAGCGCGGTGCATGTGTCGCCGGCCATCGACCGCTACCTGATCGACCTGATCAACGCCACTCGCCACCCGGCCGATTACGACGGAGACCTCGGACGCTGGATCAGCATTGGTGCCAGTCCCCGTGGCGGCATCGGCCTGGATCGTTGCGCGCGGGCTGATGCGTGGTTGCAGGGCCAGGATTTCGTCTCGCCGGACAACGTGCGCGCCGTGGTGCATCCGGTGCTGCGCCATCGCCTGCAATTGAGCTACGACGCGGTCGCGGATGGCGTGACTGCCGATCAGGTGCTCGACCGTTTGTTGGACAAAGTGGCGATTCCGGCATGAACACGGAGGGTCTGGTCTACGTCTCTCTGGCGCAATTGATGGCGCTGGAGTTCAAGGCCCGTGACCTGAGTTTTCTGGCGCGCCAACCCCAGGGCAGCATCCTCGCCGGCAACCATGCCTCGCGCCTGCGTGGCCGTGGCTTGAACTTCGATGAGTTGCGCCGCTATCAAACCGGCGATGATTTACGCCACCTCGACTGGCGCGCCTCGCTGCGCACCGGCAAACCGGTGGTACGCACGTTTACTGAAGAACGCGATCGCCCGGCATTGATCGTGGTCGATCAGCGCATGTCGATGTTCTTCGGCTCGCAACGCAGTTTCAAGTCCGCCCTCGCCGCAGAACTCGGCGCACTGGCAGCGTGGATGGTGTTCAACGCCGGTGACCGGGTCGGCGGTCTGGTGTTCAACGATCAGCGCATCGACAGCATCGCGCCGTTGCGCAGCCGCAAGCGGGTCGAAGCCCTGCTCAGCCGCGTGGCGCAACAGAATCAGGCGCTGAACGCGGGCAATCCTGACGCCGAAGACGAGGATCAATTGGACAAGGCCTTGCAGCGCTGCCTGGCGCTGGCCGGTCACGACCATTTGATCTGCATCGTCAGCGACTTCGCCGGAGCCGGTGAACGTACCTTGCAATTGATGCGGCAACTGCGCGCGCATAACGACGTGATCGCCCTGCAAGTCTACGATCCACTGGCCTTGAAGCTGCCGAGCGATGGCCGGCTGCTGGTCACCCAAGGCCAATTGCAGGTGGAACTGGCTGTCGAGAAACGCAGCGTGCACCAGCCATTGGGCGATTACCTCGGTGGCCGGCTCAAGGACGTCGCCATGCTGCTGCGTCGCAGTCAGGTGCCGCTGATGATGTTCAGCACCGCCGAAGAGGCCCGCGCGCAATTGCGCGCCGAGCTTGGCAAGTCTGCCGGCCCACGGCGATGAATCCGAACATCCCCGACATCAGTCAGCTCAAGGAGCTGAGCCTGCCGGCGCCGGTGAGTTATGCGCCGCAGACCTGGGGCTGGTGGCTGTTGCTCGCGCTATTGGTTGTGCTGGCGTTGATTGTTGGCGTGCGGCGTTATGTGCAATGGCGACGGGATCAGTATCGGCGCGAAGCGCTGGTGCGGCTGGCGCAGTTGCGTGAGCGCAGTGATGATCTCAATGCCCTGCGCGAGTTGCCCGAACTGCTCAAACGCGTGGCGCTCTCGATGCCCTTGAAACACTGCCCTGTAGGAGCTGCCGAAGGCTGCGATCTTTTGATCTTGTTGTTTAAAGGCAACGTCAAAAGATCGCAGCCTTCGGCAGCTCCTACAGGGGTGGCGGCGTTGGGGAGATCGGACTGGCAGGCGTTTTTGCAGCAACACAGCAAGAAACCTCTACCGGCCAATTTCAGCGCACAACTCGCCCAGCTCGCCTACGCCCCCGACGCCACCCTGCGTGCCCTCCCCGTCGAACAGCGCCAGGCGCTGTTCGACACCTGCCAACATTGGGTGGAGCAACACCATGTGGCAGCTTGATTACCCGTGGCTGCTGCTCCTGCTGCCGCTGCCGTGGCTGACCTTGCGTTATCTGCCGGCGTATCAGGAAGCGCGCAGCGCCGTGCGCGTGCCGTTTTTCGGCGCCATGAGCCGCGCCGTCGGGGAAGCGCCGAGCCAGGTCGGCAACCGTCAGAACCCCTGGCAACTGCTGCTGAACCTGCTGGTCTGGGCGCTGATCCTGCTCGCCGCCGCGCGCCCGGTGTTCGTCGAAAAAACCATCGAACGCCAGCAACCGGTACGCGACCTGATGCTCGCCATCGACATCTCGCAGTCGATGGAAACCGAAGATTTCAGCAATGCCAATGGCCAGAAAATCAATCGTCTCGCCGCCGTCAAACAGGTCGTGCAAGGCTTCATCGACAAGCGCATTGACGACCGCATCGGTCTGATCGTGTTCGGCAGCGGCGCCTATCCGCAGGCGCCGCTGACCCTCGATCACGCCAGCCTTGCGCTGTTGTTGGCCGACACCGGCATCGGCATGGCCGGGCCGAACACCGCCATCGGTGATGCCATCGGTTTGAGCCTGAAGCTGCTCGACCAGGCGCACGAACAGCAAAAGGTGCTGATCCTGCTGACTGACGGCAACGACACCAGCAGCGCGATCACCCCCGATCACGCCGCGGAAATGGCCGCCAACAAGGGCGTGGTCATTCACACCATCGGCATCGGCGACCCGACGGCGTCCGGCGAGGCGCAGGTCAATCTGCGCGGGCTGCAACAGATCGCCCAGACCACTGGCGGGCAGTTCTTCCGCGCCGAAGATCGTACGGCGCTGGATCAGGTCTACAGCACCCTCGACCGCCTCACGCCGCATCAGGTGAAAACCCTCAGCCATCAGCCACAACGCGAGTTGTTCCATTGGCCGTTGGGCACGGCACTGGGGTTGTTGGCGCTGTATCACCTCGGCGCCGTGCTGCGCCCGCGCCTGGCACTTGCCCGCCAGCGGCAGGAGGCCTGAGATGGAGATCAATCTCGGTGACTTGCATTTCCTGCGCCCGCTGTGGCTGCTGCTCGCGCTGTTCGCCGCGCTGCTGCCGCTGCTCTGGCGCCGTAGCCGCGACTTGCAGCGCCGGCTGCGCAGCAACATCGCCGAACACTTGCTGCCGCATCTGCTGGTGACTCCAAAGGATCAGCAGCGCCTGCGTCCGGTGCACTGGCTGTGCGCGATGCTGATAATCGGCGCCATCGCCGCCGCCGGGCCGACCTGGGAGCAGGATCGCCCGGACTTTCTGGAGAATCGCGCGCCGCTGATCGTCGCCGTGGATCTGTCGCCATCTATGGACGCCAGCGACGTACCATCGACGCGCCTGGAAGCGGCCAAACACAAACTGCACGACCTGATCCAGCGTCGCGCGGGCGCCCGAACCGCGCTGATCGCCTATGCCGGCAGCGCGCATCTGGTGTTGCCACCGACCGACGATCCGGCGTTGCTCGACACCTTCATTCAGGCGCTGGGCACAGGCCTCATCGACAAACCGGGCAAGGACGTTAGCGCCGTCATCGAGCAGGCCAAACGTCTGCTCAGCGCCGAGCAAACCCCGGGCAGCCTGCTGCTGATCACCGACGGCGCTGACACCACGCAACTCGATGGCCTCGGCAAACAACTCGCCGACAGCCAATTGCAGGTGTTGGTACTCGCGGTCGGCAATGCGGATGGCGGGGTGATCCAGGGCGCCAACGGCCAGCCGGCAGTCGACAGCAACGGGCGCCCGCTGCTCGGCCATTTCGATCCGGCGGCACTCAGGCAATTGGCCGCCGCTCTCGACGCGCCGCTGGGCAGCCTCACCCTCGACGACAATGATCTGGACTGGATCGAGTTGCACGCCCAGCAACATTTCCAGAGTGCCAGCGCCGAACAACAGCAATTGCACTGGAAGGACGCCGGTTACTGGCTGTGCTGGCCTCTTCTATTGTTGGCGCTGCTCGGTATGCGCAAGGGCTGGAGCGTCAACTGGGTACCGGCGCTGCTGCTGGCCACAAGCCTTGGCTGGCCTGCCGCACCCGCACAGGCCAGTGCACTGACCGACGCGTTTTTCACCCGCGATCAGCAAGGGCGCTGGGCTGTCGAGCATGAGCATTGGCCGCAAGCGGCGGCGCTGTTTGTCGATCCGTACTGGAAAGGCGTGGCGGCCTATCATGCGGCGGACTACGACCTCGCACTGGCGACCTTTGCCCGGCTGGACACGGCGCAAGCGTGGTTCTACCTGGGCAACATTTACGTACGGCGCTTCAAGTTCGATCAGGCGATTGCCGCTTACAGCCAGGCCTTGCAGCGGCAACCGCAGTTCCCCGAAGCCACGGCCAATCTGGCACTGGCGCAGGCGTTGCTCAAGGACACCGACAGCGCAGAAAAGAACGCCCCCGAGACCAAACCGGACGAAGTGAAATTCGACAAGGCACCGGGCAAGGGCCAGAGCAAAAAGGTCGAGACCGAACAGGCGACGTCCGATGCGTTGTGGTTGCAGAACCTGACGACTTCGCCGGCGAAGTTTCTCAAGCAGAAGTTCAGTTTGCAGGATCAGTCGGGGGCCAGGCCATGAACCGGGTTGCGGCTATCGCGAGCAGGCTCACTCCTACAGAAGAGTTTCGGCGCACACAAATCCCCTGTGCTCGCGATGGCGCCCGCCTGATCACCGCAACCCTGCTGACCCTGCTCACCAGTTGCCTGTTCACAATCCAGGCCTCTGCCGCCGAACCCCAACTGAAAATCCAGGCCCACCTGCAACCCGCTGAAGGCGCGATGGTCGGCGGACTGGTCGAGCTGCAAGTCGACGTGCTCACCGACACCTGGTTCACCAGCGCTGCCACCCTGCCCGAGCTGAAACTCGACGGCGCCCTGGTCACGCCGCCCGACGGCCAGGCGCAACACCTGAATCAGACCATCGACGGGCAATCCTTCAGCGGCTTGCGCTACAGCTACCTGATCACGCCGAATGTTGCGCGCCGCTTCGACATTCCGGCGTTGACGGTCAGTGCGACACCGGGTCAGGCCAGCACAGCGATCAGCGCACACAGTCAACCATTGCACTTCAGTGCCGCTCAGCCTCCAGGGTTCATGCCCGGAGAAACGCCGCTGGTGGCCAGCGGTCTGCGTCTGAGCCAAAGCCTGATCAATTCGGCAACTCCGTTGAAAACCGGCGACAGCATCACCCGTCAACTGACCCTGCAGGCCGATGGCGCACTGGCGATGGCGCTGCCGGTTCCGTCATTGGCTGACGTGGCCGGCCTGAGTCGTTATCTGCAGACCCCGCAAGTCACCCGCCTGGATGACGGTCGCGGCAACGTGCTCGGTGGTCAGCGGATCGACGCCGTCACCTACCGCATCGACAAGGCTGGCGCCTACACCCTGCCGGCCATCGCGGTGAAATGGTGGGATGTGAAAGCGCAGCAGAGCCGAACTGCGCAAGTGCCCGCCGTGACCTTCGAAGTCACAGCCAACAGTGCCTACAAACCGGTGTTCTCGATCACCGAGGATCTCCAGCAGCTCGGCCGCAATAACCCGCATTTTTCCACGCGCTGGCTGCTGTGGCTGGCACTACTCGCCGTCTGCATTGGCATCGGTTATTGGCTGCGTCCGGCGCTGATGCGTGCCCGGCGCCAATGGCAGGCACGCAAACACGCGCGGCAACTGGCCTGGGAGCAATCGGCGGAGTTCGCCTGGCAGCAAATCAACCCGCAACTGCAGGCTCGACCGGCGCAATTGAGCGCGTTGTACCTGTGGCTGCGGCGCAGTCGGCTGGGGCTGCAACTGGTGAATGCCGGCCCACGCCTGCAAGGCCTGTTGCGCGGGCTTTACGGACGTGATCCGCAGCCTGCACAAACACTCGCTCAACTACGTGCATCGTTGACTACGCTTCACCATCAGGCCGAACAAAAGGCGCACAAACCGGCGTCGGCCCTGCGCCCGCTCAACCCCGTTCAGGAAAGGGAGTTCCCATGACCAACCCGCCGCAGCAGCGACAACGTTTCAGCCTTGCGCTGTGGTTCACGCTGGCATTGCCACTGCTGGCCCAGGCCAGCGAGCCACTGCCGTCATGGAACGACGGCCCGGCGAAAAACAACATCATCGCGTTCGTGCAAGCGGTCACCGATCAGCACAGCAAGGACTTCGTCCAACCTGCCGAGCGTATCGCGGTGTTCGACAACGACGGCACCCTGTGGAGCGAACAACCGATGTATTTCGAGTTGTTGTTCGCCCTCGACGAGGTCAAGCGCAATGCGCCGCAGCACCCGGAATGGAAAACCACTCAGCCATTCAAAGCCGTGCTGGAAAATGACCACAAGGCACTGGCCGCCGCCGGCATGGACGGGATTATCAAGATCTTCGGCGCCACCCACACCGGCATGACCACCGAGGCTTTCGACGACTACGCCAAGACCTGGCTGAGCCAGGCGCGGCATCCGAAGACCGGCAAGCCCTACACCGAAATGATCTTCCAGCCGATGCTGGAAATGCTCGACTACCTGCGCAGCCAGGACTTCAAGACCTACATCGTTTCCGGCGGCGACACCGGTTTCATGCGCGCCTTTGCCGAGAAGGTCTACGGCATCCCGCCGGAACAGGTGATTGGCACCACGTTCGTCACCGCGTTCCAGTTCAAGGACGGCAAAGCCTCGATCCTGCGCACCCGGAAACTGGCGCACAACGACGACGGCCCGGGTAAACCGGAAAGCATTGATGCAGTGATCGGCAAGCGCCCGATCCTCGCGTTCGGCAACTCCGACGGCGACCTGCAGATGCTGCAGTGGACCGCCGCCGGCCCCGGCAAACGCTTCATGGGGCTGGTGCATCACACCGACGCCAGACGCGAGTGGGCCTATGACCGAAAATCCGATATCGGGCGACTCGACAAGGCCCTCGACGAAGCAAATTCCCGTGGCTGGACCGTGGTGGACATGGCGACCGAATGGCGCCGGATCTACCCGTTCGATCCACCGGCAACCGGGCAGGTGCAATAAGAAAAAGCGTGATGCAGGACTGCAAGAAACGTAAGTCGCAACAACGACCCCCGCGATAAGGAGCAAGTCAGATGACTCGCATACGCAAGTGGCTACCGAAACTCGCCCTGGTGGCAACCTCGGTGATGGCGCTGTCGGCAACCGCCACAGCGGCTGAGAAACCCAACATTCTGGTGATCTTCGGAGATGACATCGGCCAGACCAACATCAGCGCCTACTCCATGGGCGTGGTGGGCTACAAGACCCCGAACATCGACCGGATTGCCAAAGAAGGCATGATGTTCACTGACTACTACGCGGAGAACAGCTGCACCGCCGGACGTTCCTCGTTCATCACCGGCCAGACGCCGCTGCGTACCGGCCTGTCGAAAGTCGGCGCACCGGGAGCAACGGTGGGCCTGCAAAAGCGCGATATCACCATCGCTCAGGCGCTCAAATCTCAGGGTTACGCCACCGGCCAGTTCGGTAAGAACCATCTTGGGGACAAGGATGAATACCTGCCAACCAACCATGGTTTCGACGAATTCTTCGGCAACCTCTATCACCTCAACGCCGAAGAGGAACCCGAACGCCCCTACTGGCCCAAGGATGACCCGGACTTTGTCAAAGCCAACTCGCCACGGGGCGTGATCCACAGTTTCGCCGACGGCAAGATCGAGGACACCGGCGCGCTGACCACCAAGCGCATGGAAACCATCGACGACGAAACCACCGCTGCCGCGCAAGCGTTCATCGAGAAACAGGCCAAGGCCGACAAGCCGTTCTTCGTCTGGATGAACACCACGCGCATGCACCTGTTCACCCACGTGCGTGATTCGATGAAGGGCCAGAGCGGCATGCCCGGCAACGAATACGCCGACGGCATGCTGGAACACGACGGTGATGTCGGCAAATTGCTCAAGACGCTCGACGACCTGAAAATCGCCGACAACACGATCGTGGTCTACACCACCGACAACGGCCCGAACCAGTTCTCCTGGCCGGACGCGGCGACTACGCCGTTCCGTAATGAGAAAAACTCCAACTGGGAAGGCGCCTACCGCGTACCGGCGATGGTTCGCTGGCCGGGCAAGATCAAACCGGGTGAAGTGTCCAACGAGATGTTCTCGGGTCTGGACTGGTTCCCGACCTTGCTCGCTGCTGCCGGTGACGCCGAGGTCAAAGACAAGCTGCTCAAGGGCTGGGCGCCGGCTTCCGGAGGCAGCAACTTCAAAGTGCATCTGGACGGTTACAACCAGTTGCCCTATCTGACCGGCCAGAAACCCAACGGTGAGCGTAAGGAGTTCTATTACTTCAACGACGACGGCATGCTGGTTTCAATGCGCTTTGGCAACTGGAAGGCCGTCTTCGCCGAGCAGCGAGCGCCGGGTGGTTTTGCGGTCTGGAGCAACCCGTTCACCCCCTTGCGCGTGCCCAAGATCTTCAACCTGAGAATGGACCCGTACGAACGGGCCGATGTGGTTTCCGATCAATACTACGACTGGTCGACCAAGAACGTTTATCTGGTTGCCGTTGCGACAACCAAGGCAGCACGCTTCCTGCAGACCTTCATCGAATACCCGCCAAGCCAGAAACCGGCGAGTTTCAGCATCGACCAGATCCGTGCCGCGGTCGACGCGAAGATTGAAGAGAAAATGAAAGCGGCTCCGGCTGCACAGTAAGACCGTTGAACTGCCGCCCGCCCTCATCGGCGGGTGGTCCTGATTCTTCACTTGGGACCTTGTTGGCCCCGATCGCGAGCAGGCTCACTCCCACACTGGACTTGTGTCCACCACAAATCCCCAGTGGGAGCGAGCCTGCTCGCGAAGAGGCCGGCACCGTCACAGCACTTTCCGAATTGAAATAAGGCAATCCGCATGCCCTCACGTATCGCCAGCAAGCCGTCGGCCATACCCACCACCCAAGCCACCACCCCGGCGCTGCTGATCCCTGCCCTGCTGCTGTGCATCTCCGGCGCCGCCGCGCTGGTGTATCAGGTGCTGTGGATCAAGCAGTTGTCGCTGGTGGTCGGCGTCGAGGTCTATGCCATCACCACCGGCATCAGCGCGTTTTTCGCCGGGCTGGCCATCGGTGGCTGGCTGTTCGGGCGTTGGGCTGATCGCTTGCAGCAACCGGTGCTGCTCTACGCCGGGCTGGAAATACTGGTGGCGATTCTTGGTGTTGGCGCCACGGTTGCCATGAGCCTGGCGGCGAGCCCGTTTGCCTGGCTGCAAGGTCATGTCGGTCTCCTGGCCTGGCTTTTGCCATTCGCTCTGGTGGGCATTCCGGCGGTATTGATGGGCGGCACGCTGCCGGTATTGGTGCGCTCGCTGGCGGCTGATCCGGGCAGGGCCGGCGGTCAGTTGTATGCGGCCAACACCCTGGGCGCAATTGTCGGCACCCTGCTCGCCGCGTTCGTGCTGATCGCCACCCTCGGTGTACGCGGCAGTGCGTTGTTTGCGGCGATGCTCAATCTGCTGGCCGCGGCCGCTGCGCTATGGTTGCAGCGTCAGCATCCGATGCCGATTGCGGCCCCGGTCAAACATCACACCGAGACAGCCGCGGATCGCACTGCGTTGTGGCTGTACGCCATCGCCGGCGGCGTGGCGCTGGGTTATGAAGTGGTCTGGTCGCAGTCGATCGTGCAGTTCATGAGCACCCGCACCTACGCGTTTGCCGTGGTGCTCGCCACATATCTGGCCGGGCTGTTCATCGGCAGCGTCCTGCTCGCCCGTCGCGTCGAGCGCATTCGCGATCCGTGGGGTGTGTTCGGTTTGTTGATTGCCGGCGCCGGGCTGATCGCCTTGCTGGAAATCACCCTGCTCGGGCGCTGGCTGGTGTTGGCCCAGAGTCAGGCCGAGAGCTGGCTGCTGGCCTTGGGCGCCAGCGAACTGGTCGGTATGAGCGCACGTTTCGCAGGGGCAGCGCTGAGCATCGTGTTCGTGCCGACGCTGTTGCTCGGCGCGGCGTTTCCACTGGCGCTGCGCTTGAGTGTGGGGCGTGAGCGCGTCGGTCGCGACGTCGGTGCCGTCGTCGCGTTCAACACGCTGGGCGGGATTGTCGGGGTGATGCTCTGCGGTTTTCTGCTGATCCCGCTGCTGGGTCTGGTGCGCACGCTGGGCTTGCTGGCAATCATCGCGGCCGGCATCGGCTACGTGGCCGTGCGCAAGGGCCACCACGTCAAAAAAGGTCGGCGTCAGGCGGTGGTCGCGCTGGGACTGATTTCAGTGGCACTGGCCGTACTGACGCCGGCCGACAAACTTGCCAGTCTGCTGCCCGGAGCACGCAACGGCACGCTGGCGTTCTACGAAGAAGGCCGTGGCGGCACCGTGGCGGTGGTCGCTCAGGGCCGTGGTGAGAACACCTTCCACCGTTTGTACATTCAGGGCGTGTCCAATACCGGCGATGCCATGCCGTCGCTGCGTTACATGCGCATCCAGGCGCTGCTGCCACTGCTGATCCACAACGGCGAGCCGCGTTCGACGCTGGTGATCGGCTTCGGCACCGGGATCACCGCCGGCGCGCTGCTGCGCTATCCGGGGCTGGAACAGCGGGTGGTCGCCGAGCTGCTGCCATCGGTGGTCAAGGCCGCGCCGCTGTTCAAGGGCAACTTCAACGCCGCCAGCGATCCTGGTGTCGATGTGCGCCTGCGCGATGGTCGTCAGGAACTGCTGCGCAGTGCGCAAACCTACGACCTGATCACCCTCGAACCGCCACCGCCATCGGCGGCCGGTGTGGTCAATCTGTACTCGCGGGACTTCTACCAGTTGGCGGCCAGTCGCCTGGCACAACAAGGCATCGCCGCACAGTGGCTACCGTTGCCCACCCAGAACATCGACGATTCGCGTTCACTGGTGCGCAGCTTTCTCGACGTGTTCCCGTATGCCTCGCTGTGGACCAGCGAGTTCCACGAGATGCTGCTGGTCGGTTCGCTGCAACCGATGGAGCTGGACGCGGCGAAAATCACCGAGCGCTTCCAGCAGGCCAGCGTGCGCAGCACCTTGCAGGATGTCGGGATTGGCTCGGCCCCAGCGTTGCTCGCGACCTGGGTCACCGACCGCGCAGGCCTTGAGCGCTTTGCGGCGAATGCGCCGGCAGTGACTGACGATCAGCCCCGAATCGAATACGCACCGTGGGTGCGCAGCAAGGAAATCACCCGGGTGCTGCCGGCGCTATTGGATCTGTATGTGCCGCCACCGCTGGTGAATGCCGAGGCCGGGTTCACTGAGCGACTGGAGACGCACCGCCAGCGCCTGATGCAGTTTTACCGCGCCAGCCTGCATGCGTATGACGGTGATCGGGATGCGTGGGGGCGGGATATTCGCGAGGTGATGCAGGGGGATCGGGCGAACCCGTATTTCCGGTGGTTTGTGGGGCAGTAATGCTGCCCTCTGTAGGAGCTGCCGCAGGCTGCGATCTGTCGATCTTGATCTTTAAAAACAAAGTCAAAAGATCGCAGCCTGCGGCAGCGCCTACAGGGACCCGGGGTTATTTGCTGGACTTGAGTTTCAGATACATCTGATGCATGTCATTCGCCCAACCATCAATCACCGGTTTGACGTCGCTGGCCTTCATCGCCTGGGTTTCATTTTCCAGTGGTTTACCGGTGCCTTTGCGCACCACTTGCGCCACGACCTTGTTGCTCGCACCGTCGAGGAACACCGCTTCGGTGGCCAGGGTGGTTTCCTGATCGCGGATACCGCTGGCAGTGCTGACCGCTGCCGCGACCAGCGCAACCGGAATCACTTCATACACCTGCAGGCCTTCGGTCTTGCTGCTCACGGCAGTGATCGCCGCTCGCACCACAATCACCCCAGGGCCGGGGCCGTTGGCCAACGGCAGATCCTTGCTGATTTCACGCTTGAGCGCCTGATCGTAATAGGAGGTGATGCCGTTGAGGGTCTGCTGCGAAATCTTTGCGGTCGGTTGCGGCTTTGGATAGAGCTGGGTTGGCTCGATGTACACGCTGGTGAACTTGCTGATGTCGACCTTCGGATCGATCCAGCGCATCACCTCGGCACCGGACGGCGATTTGGCCTCCTTGAGCTGGCTGTAGTCCTTGAGAAAGCCGGAATACTCATCGGGAGCGACGGTTTTGCTGGAGCAACCCACCACCCCAAGGGTGGCGATGCAAAGGGTGCCCATCATTACTGCTAGCTTCATGCTGTAACTCCTGTCAGAAGGCCTGAATCTATTGCGTTGGGGGAGTTACAGGTATAGCTAAAACTCCGGCGATTGCGATTGAAAACCACAAAATTCGCACGAGACCGGGCACTGCTTCACAACCGGCGTTTGACAGACGCCGGGCATCCGGCAAAGCTGCATCAAGCTTGAATGCACGCCAGCAGGCCAATGCACCTGGACCATGGAAGTCGTAATGCCCAAGCATAAAAATAAAGTCGTACAGCCTGATCCCGATTCGCCCCGACCGTCCCCTTCACGTTACCTGTTCCCCCTCGCCATCGGCGTGCTGCTGGCCGCAGTGGCAGGAATTGGCTGGTTTCTGTTCAGCCCCGCGCCCGCGCCGTACACGGCCCCGCCGATCAGCGCGGTGGCGCCCGTCGTCGCCAAACCGCATCCGCCGGCGCAGCAGCCTGCGACCATGGTCGATGAACAACAATGCCAAGGCTGTCACACCGAGCAGGTCAAGGACTGGCAAGGCTCGCATCACCAATTGGCGATGCAGGCAGCGAATAGTGAAACCCTGCTCGGCGACTTCAACAACGTCACCTTCAAGGCCGAAAACGAGACCACCCGCTTCTCACGCAAGGGCGACGAGTTCTGGGTCAATACCCCCGGCATCGATGGCAAGAACGCTGACTTCAAAGTCGCCTACACCTTCGGCATCGCACCGTTGCAGCAATACCTGATCGAGGTCGGCGAAGGCCGTTTGCAGGCGCTCGGTGTGGCCTGGGATACCGAGAAACACCGCTGGTTTCACCTCTACCCCGGCCAGGGCGTGAACTTCAAGAATCCGCTGCACTGGAGCAAGCCGAGCCAGAACGCCAACTTCATGTGCGTCGAGTGCCACACCACCGGTTTCAAGCGTAATTTCGATGCGGCCAGCAATACGTTCGACAGTCAGTGGAACAGCCTCGGCGTCGGCTGTCAGGCCTGCCACGGCCCGGCATCGAATCACCTGCAATGGGCGCAGAAAAAAGACGACCTGATCCGCAAGGGTTTCGTCGTCGACCTCAAGGACAAGAACGCCAGCGTCGAGATCGAAACCTGTGCCCGCTGCCATGCTCGCCGTGCACCACTGGGCGATGGCTACACCGTCGGCAAGCGCTTGATGGACGACTACCTGCCGAGCACCCTCACCCGCGAACTGTATGCGCTGGACGGCAAGATCAAGGATGAAGTGTTCGAGCACGGCTCGTTCCTGCAGAGCAAAATGTTCGACAAGGGTGTGCGCTGCAGCAACTGCCACAATCCGCACAGCACTGAACTCAAGGCACCGGGCAACGCCGTGTGTCTGCAGTGCCACAACACGGCGGGCAAGACTTCGGTCGCAGGCGTCGACGGCAAGGGCCTGCAAGCGAAGAACTACGATTCCATCGAACACACCCGCCACGCCCCGGGCCAGCCCGGCTCGCAGTGCGTGGATTGCCACATGCCCGGCAAGTTCTACATGGGCAACGACTGGCGCCATGATCACAGCTTCAGCATTCCCAACCCGGAACGCGCGCAGAAACTCGGTACGCCCGACGCTTGCCTGAGCTGTCATCAGGGCAAGGCCGGCGACAAGGTCACCGCGCAGTTCAAGTTGTGGAATGCTTCCGCGACTGCCCCGCAGGCACCTCGCTATGACGAGAGCCTGTGGCTGATCCGCAACGGCCAGCCCGGTGCAGCGAACGCCTTGTATGAGCAGTTGCAGCGCAGCGATCTGCCAGCGATTCAGCGTGCGACGTTACTGGCTGAACTGCCGCTGTACCCAAGCGATCAGGCCTTGAAACTGGCGACCCGGGATCTGCAGAATCCGGCACCGCAGGTTCGCGAAAGCGCAGTGCGGGCGATCAGTGCCTTCCTGCCACCCGCCGAGCGCGCGTCGTTGCTGACACCACTGCTCGGCGATCCGGTGAAAGCCGTGCGCATCGTCGCGGCGCGGGACCTGCTCAGCGTTGCGCGCAACAACGGCCTCGGCGCCGCCCAGGCCAATTGGGACGCGGCGATTGCCGAGTATGAGGCGGTGCAGAACAATCTCGCGGAACGGGCCGAGGCCAACCTGAATCTGGCGATGTTGTATCAGGCCAATGGCCGCGCTGCCGAGGTCGAAGGATTGCTGCGCACGGCACTCAAACGCGATCCGGATTTCTACCCGGCACTGGTGACGCTGGTGCAATGGCTGGAGGCCAATGGCCGGGGACAGGAAGCGCAAACCCTGCTCGACAACAGCCTCAAGGCACACCCGGAGGTTGCGTTGTTACAGCACACCCGTGGTCTGTCATTGATCCGCGCCGGCAAGACTGCCGAAGCCATGACCGCGCTGCACAAAGCCGCGCAACTGGAGCCGCAGAACGCGCAGTACGGATATGTGCTGGCGGTGGCGTTGCACGACAGTGGCAAGGTGACTGAGGCGTGTGACGAGCTGGAGCGCTTGCTCAAGGTGCAACCGACGAACCGCAATGCTCGGCTGTCGCTGATCCAGTACTACCTGGAAAACGGCCAGGAGCCGAAGGCGCAGGTGCTGCTGCAGGGGTGGAAGAAGATGAACATGAGCGATCCGGCGCTGAAATAAAGCGCCCTGTAGGAGTTGCCGCAGGCTGCGATCCTTTGATCTTGTTTTTTAAAAGCAACATCAAAAGATCGCAGCCTGCGGCAGCTCCTACAGGGTCATGTTCAGGGCCGCATCACCAGGAAGACGTTGCCCCGCTCTTCAAGGCCATCTCGCGCCGGCTGTTGGCGCGCATCGCCTTGATCAGCGATACCGAGCCCACCAGCAGGATCGCCGCGCCGAACAGGAAGTCGATGTTGTACAACTGGAAGTCCTGCACCGGCCCCACCAGCAGCACCCGTACCACGGCAATCGTCACCAGCGTGGCGAGGAAGTCGATCCCCGGCTCGTCGCGATAGAACACGTGCAGCAGCGGCAGGCACAGCACCAGCAGGAACAACAGCACCACGACCTTGAACGAGCCTTTGCGCTCGACGCTGAACGCGCACTCGTGCGGGCCGTAGGCCTTGTAGTCCTCGTCGCGGATCATCGAGTTTTTCTCGTTGATGTACTCGACGCGGTTGTACTTCTGGATCGGCGTGAAGGTGTTGGACATGTCCATCAGCGTGGTGATGTTCTTGAAGCGCAGGTCGATGCGCTCGCTGCCCTTGAGGTAATACAGCACCGGTTTGTAGCCGTAGCGATAGGTGTCGAAGGGGAATTCGGTGACCTGGCCCTGCACGCCGATCGGCCGTGGCTCAAGCTCGGCGTAGGCGCTTTTGGTCGGCGAGGCGAGGTTGCGGCTCAGCGGCTGGACCTTGACCTGTTCGAGGAAGATCGGCGTGACGCCATACGACCACTGCAACGGTTCCAGGCGCAGACGCAGTTCGTTGCGGCCCAGATCGTAGCGGTTGAAGGTGCGTTCGGAGACCACCAGCGAGCCACTGAGCATGAACTCGCCGCGCAGGTTGTTGGTGACCCGCAAGGTCAATTGATCCTTGCCCAACAGCGCCGCTTCGGTGGACGGCGGCGCGCCGCACCACGCGGTGCTTTCACCGGCGCCGCCCAACTGGCCGTCGCGGTTTTCCTTGAACACATAGAAGTAACTGGCCCACAGCGTCAGCATCAACAGCAACGCCGTGAGGCCCAAAATCTTTTTGCCCGCACTCACTACCCAGACTCCCTTCTTCGTTCCGTCGTCCAGCCGAAAACCCGCTGGCGACGGCGACTCTACCAAAAGGCCAGCATCGACCCAAGGAAAAATCCGGGAATGGTGCGGGATGTAAGGGTTTCCCTTGCTTGTCACCGCAAAACACCTGTGGCGAGGGAGCTTGCTCCCGCTGGGTGGCGAAGCCGCCCCAAACCAGACAACGCGATTTATCTGACGGATCGCATCATGCCTGTTTGGGAGTGCTGCGCACTCCAGCGGGAGCAAGCTCCCTCGCCACCGAGTCTTCAGCGTCTGCGAAACAACGGCCGTGGTTCTATTACCGAGCGGCCGTACAGCACGCTCATGCCGGCCAGTCCCTTCAGGGCATCCTCGGCCGACTTGTCCTCGCGCACCGCAAAGCTGTCGAACCCGCACTGACGCATATGGCTGAGTTGATCACGCAGCACATCGCCAATCGCCCGCAACTCGCCGGCCCAGCCAAACCGGCTGCGCAGCAGATACGCCTGACTGTAGGCGCGTCCGTCGCGAAAGCTCGGAAAATCCAGGGCAATCAGCGGCAGCGAGGCCAGCCACGGCACCACGCTTTCGACTTCATCGTCCGGCCCCAGCCACACCGCGTGAGTCGAAGGTGATTGCAGCCAGTGCGCCAGCGGCAGGATCAGCAATCCTTGCGGCCTGCCCTGCTCCGGCTCGCGGATCAGCGTCCACGGATCGTCTTCGATCAGCCGCGCAACACCTTGCTCCAGGCGCAGCAGATTGTTCATGCCGACACCTCCAGCGCTTTCGGGTAGACCCGCTCCTTGAACGGCTCCAGGCCAATGCGCGCCACGGTGTCGACAAACGACTCCTCGCTTTCGCGGTAACGCACAAAGGTGCCGATGATCCGTTCGATCACCTGTGGCACTTCGGTCGCGCTGAACGACGGGCCGATGACCTTGCCCAGTGCGCTGTGCTTGCCCTGCGCGCCACCGAGGGTGATCTGGTACCACTCGCTGCCGTTTTTATCGACGCCAAGAATGCCGATATTGCCGATGTGGTGGTGGCCGCAGGCGTTCATGCAACCGGAGATGTTCAGGCTGATGTCACCCAGGTCGTGCAGGTAGTCGAGGTTGTCGAAACGCGCCTGAATCGCCTGGGCAATCGGGATCGACTTGGCGTTGGCCAGCGCACAGAAATCGCCGCCCGGGCAGGCGATGATGTCGGTCAGCAGGCCGACGTTGGCGCTGCCCAGATTGCGCTCGCAGGCCAGTCGCCAGAGTTCATACAGATCAGACTTCTGCACATCGGGCAGGACAATATTCTGTTCGTGGGCAATGCGAATCTCGCCGAAGCCGAAACGCTCCGACCAGTCGGCCACCGCCAGCATCTGCTGACCGGTGACATCCCCCGGCGGTGCGCTCAGCCCCGGTTTGGTCGACAGCACCACGCTGGTGTAACCCGGTTTCTTGTGCGGCTGCACGTTGCGCGCGACCCAGCGGGCGAACGCCGGGCTTTCGGCCAGACGCGTGCCGAAGTCCAGATCGGTATCGCCCAGGGTGTGATAGATCGGCGGCACGAAGGCACTGGCGACCCGCTCATATTCAGCCTCGGTCAGCTGCGCCGGGCCGTCCTTGAGGTATTGCCATTCTTCTTCGACCTCTTTGGCGAACGCCTCGATGCCCAGCGCCTTGACCAGAATCTTGATCCGCGCCTTGTACTTGTTGTCGCGCCGGCCATGGCGGTTGTAGACCCGCAGTACCGCCTCGACGTACGACAGCAGATGCTGCCACGGCAAACCGTCGCGGATCTGCAGGCCGAGGATCGGCGTGCGCCCCAACCCGCCACCAACGATCACCCGCAGCAGCATTTGCCCGGCGCGCCCCGGATAAAGATACAGGCCGATGTCATGCATCATGATTGCCGCGCGATCCTGCTTCGCCGAGCAGATGGCGATCTTGAACTTGCGTGGCAGGAAGAGGAATTCCGGGTTGATCGTCGACCATTGCCGCAGGATCTCGGCCAGCGGGCGCGGGTCGATCATCTCGTCCGCCGCGACCCCGGCGAAGGCTTCGGTGGTGATGTTGCGCACGCAGTTGCCGGAGGTCTGGATCGCATGCATGTTGACCTGCGCCAGGCGCTCAAGGATGTCCGGCACCTGCGCCAGTTCGATCCAGTTGAATTGCAGGTTCTGCCGCGTGGTGAAGTGGCCGTAGCCGCGATCGTAATCGGCGGAGATGCTCGCCAGCGTGCGCATCTGTTCGGCACTCAGGGTGCCGTAAGGAATCGCCACCCGCAGCATGTAGGCGTGCTTTTGCAGGTACAGACCGTTTTGCAGGCGCAGCGGCAGGAACTCCTCCTCGCTCAAGTCGCCGGCCATGAAGCGCTCGACCTGATCGCGAAACTGCGCAACGCGCTCGAACACCAGCGCGCGGTCGTAATCGTCGTATTGGTACATGCAGCGGCTACCTCATCAGAATTGTGCGCAATTCCTGCAGGCTCACTCCTACAGATTTTGCCAGCACTATGGCCCTACGGCGCAGTACGCAACAGATTCACCTGAAACGATAAAAACCGTATCAGGGCGTGGCAGAACGCCGCAGGCAGCACTTCAATCTGATCCGTACAAATGAAAGATTCCTGAGCCTGTTTTGTTTCCAGTGGTCTTCCTACAGTGCAGCTCGTGCCAGACCGGGTGGCCTGGCAAGACTTTGCAACCGTGGAAGAACTGACCATGAGCACAGCAACAATCGGACAGGCTTATAACTACAAGGTCGTCCGCCAATTCGTTATCGCGACAGTTTTCTGGGGTGTCGTCGGCATGGCGATGGGGGTATGGATCGCCTCGCAACTGGTGTGGCCGGACATGAACCTTGACCTGCCCTGGACCACCTTCGGCCGCTTGCGGCCACTGCACACCAGCCTGGTGATTTTCGGTTTCGCCGGCAGCGCGCAATTCGCTGCCAGTTACTACGCGGTGCAGCGCACCTGCCAGGTGCGCCTGTATTCGGACAAGCTCGCGGCCTTCACCTTCTGGGGCTGGCAATCAGTGATCGTGATCATGCTGATCACCCTGCCGATGGGCTACACCACCACCAAGGAATACGCCGAGATCGAATTCTCCGGCGCGGTGTGGATGGCGGTGGTCTGGGTCGCGTATGCCATCGTGTTTTTCACCACCGTGGTGCAGCGCAAGACCAAACACATCTATGTCGGCAACTGGTTTTTCGGTGCGTTCATTCTGGTGATCGCCATGTTGCACGTGGTCAATCACCTGTCGATCCCGGTGGACTGGTTCAAATCCTATCCGGTGTATTCCGGGGCGACCGACGCCATGGTGCAGTGGTGGTACGGCCATAACGCTGTGGGTTTCTTCCTGACCACCGGCTTCCTCGGAATGATGTATTACTTCGTGCCGAAACAGGTCAACCGCCCGGTGTATTCGTATCGGTTGTCGATCGTGCATTTCTGGGCGCTGATCACCCTGTACATCTGGGCCGGCCCGCACCACTTGCACTACACCGCGCTGCCGGATTGGGCGCAGTCGCTGGGCATGGCGATGTCGCTGATCCTGCTGGCGCCGAGCTGGGGCGGGATGATCAACGGCATGATGACCTTGTCGGGTGCCTGGCATAAGTTGCGCACCGACCCGATTCTGCGCTTCCTGGTGCTGTCGCTGGCGTTCTACGGCATGTCGACGTTCGAAGGGCCGATGATGGCAATCAAAACCGTCAACGCCCTCTCCCACTACACCGACTGGACCATCGGCCACGTTCACGCCGGGGCCTTGGGCTGGGTGGCGATGATCACCTTCGGCGCGACCTACCACATGGTGCCGAAAGTCTTTGGCCGCGAGCAGATGTACAGCACGCCGCTGATCAACCTGCACTTCTGGCTGGCGACCATCGGCACCGTGCTGTACATCGCGTCGATGTGGGTCAACGGCATCACTCAGGGCCTGATGTGGCGGGCGATCAACGAGGACGGCACGCTGACCTACTCCTTCGTCGAAGCGCTGCAGGCCAGTCATCCGGGGTTCATCGTGCGCTTTGCCGGCGGGGTGTTCTTCCTCAGCGGCATGCTGCTGATGGCCTACAACGTCTGGCGCACGGTACGGGTCGCCGACGTATCGCTGGCGCGCAGCCAGGCGCAGATCGCCTGAGGCAGGGAGCCGAAGAGGATGGATATTTTCTTGAATGTGCTGGGCGTGGTGTTTCTGTGGCTGGCGGTGGAGTACTGCCTGCGCCACCAGACGACTGAAAGCCTCGATGACGCGAGCATGGTGCCGTTTGCCGATGATCCGGAGGTGGCACGGCGGGTGGAACTGGCGACGGGCAAAACCGTGAAGGCGGTGGCGCCGGAAGAGGCCAAGGCGGGCTGGATCAACCTCGAAATGTAATACCCCGCCCCTTGTAGGAGCTGCCGCAGGCTGCGATCTTTTGACTTTGATTTTTTAAAACAAGATCAAAAGATCGCAGCCTTCGGCAGCTCCTACAGGGGGGTTGTTGTGAGGTCAGGTGCGGTCGCGGGGAATCAGGCTCTGCAACTGCTGCGCCAGAAAGTCCGCATCAAACACAAACGTGTCGGGATCCTTCAAGCCATTGGTCTTGCGCCATTGCCACTCGCCGCTCGGCAGCCCGACCAGCGAGATGCTGCCATAGCGCGCCGCCGTCAGGCCCATCACCGCCAGAGAAATCTGTCCCGCGCTGCCCATCACGTCCGGCACGAATTCCACCGGTTTGCCGGCGATCACGATGCTGAGTTTTTCGGTGTTGAAGGTCGAGGTTTCCACCGGTGTGCTTGGGCCGAACGCGACGTAAGCCTCGCGGCTCACCTCCAGCAGGTTCGGTGCCTGTACCGGTTCCAGCCATTGCTGGATCTGGCCAAACAGCTCGGTGATGCGGCTGGTCCACGCCTGTGACTGCGTTTCGAACAGTTGCTTCTTGTGTGCTTCACTCTCGGCATAGTGACGAAGCATTTCGCCCAGTTGTTGTACGTCGTTCATCGGTACGTTCCTCGGGGAGAGCCTGCGATAGTCGATAGTGACAGATCGAGGCGCCGGCGTACGTTAAACCTCGAACGCCGGCACCGTGACACTTGGCAAAAGGATCAACGGTACAGTTGCTTTGTACTGGCATATGCCCCTGAACCGATGGACACTCCGCTGGAGCCCGACTTTTCCAATACGGGCCATTGTTCGAGGAATTTCAATGCGCACCATCGGCCTGATCGGCGGCATGAGCTGGGAATCCAGCGCTGAATATTATCGTCTCATCAATCAACAGGTCCGCGACCGCCTCGGCCCGCTACGCTCGGCGCAAATCCTGATGTACAGCGTCGACTTTGGCCCGGTCGAACAGGCCCAGCACGCCGGGCGCTGGGACGACGCAGCAGCGATTCTGGTGGATGCCGCACGCAGACTGGAAGCCGGCGGTGCCGAATGCGTGGTGCTGTGTACCAACACCATGCACAAGGTCGCGCAGCAGATTCAGGCAGCGATCAGCATTCCGTTCCTGCACATTGCCGAGCCGGCGGCGCAGGCAGCACTGGCCATCGATGCGCGCACGGTCGGTCTGCTCGGCACGGCGTTCACCATGGAGCAGGATTTTCTCAAGCAGCGTCTGATTGCACAGGGTTTGACGGTACTGGTGCCGGACGACGCCGAGCGCAAGGACGTGCATCGGATCATCTACGACGAACTGTGCGTCGGAGTGATCAGTGACGAATCACGCAAAATCTATCAACGAGTGATCGAAACGCTGACCGCGCGCGGCGCCCAGGCGATCATCCTCGGCTGCACGGAAATCGGCCTGCTGGTCAAACCCGAACACAGCGCCCTGCCCCTGCTCGACACCACCGAACTGCATGCGCAGGCGGCGGTGGCGTTCGCTCTGGGCGACTGAGTCAGGAGGTCGCGCGATTGCGCAGGCGGGCCATGCTCAGGGTGTCGACCCATTGCCCGTCGCGCACGGCGTAGTCACGAAACAGGCCTTCGTTCTCGAAGCCGAACTTGCGATACAGACCGATGGCCGCCTCGTTGTCGGCGTACACCGAGAGTTCGACCCGGTGCAGGTTCATCCAGTTGTCGGCGATGTCCAGCGCCGCCGCCAGCAGTTTCGAACCGACACCCTTGCCCTGCCACGCCACGGCGACCGCCATGCCGACGCTGCCGGCGTGCGCGCGGCGAATTCGTGAATAATTTTCCAGCCCAAGATGACCAACCACCGCGCCCTGATGCAACGCCACCAGTTTGACCATCCGCTCGTTCTCTGCCAGCAAGCGCTGACGCCAGATCTCGGTGGACTGAAACGGCATCTGCAGCACCTGCCGGGTCACGGCCGGATCGTTGTACAGCGCGGTGACGGCCTCGATATGGGATTCGTTGAAGCGTTCGAGGGTGATGGCGGGGTTGTGGTCGGGCATGGCAGATCCTTCCTGGATCGATGTGTGGCCAATCACTCTAAACCGCAAAGACCGACGCATACAAACTGTAGGAGCTGCCGCAGGCTGCGATCTTTTGACTTCGCTTTTGAAAGACAAGATCAAAAGATCGCAGCCTGCAGCAGCTCCTACAGGGAATGGCGTACGCGGGGGATTGGGTCAGGTCTGGAACCATTCCTGGCGTTCGTTGAAGGTGTGGTGGATGAGTTCGACCAGCGTGCGGACTTCTTCTATCGCCAGGGAATCAGCGTTGACCGCCAGCCACGCCTGTAACTGCATCGGCTCATCGAACAACCCCGGCAACGCCACCAGCCCGCGGTCGAAACGGCTCATGTATGCCGGCAGCAAACCGATGCAGGCGCTGCAGCGGATCATTTCCAGCATCAGTTCATAGGATTGCATCTGTACCACGCCGGCCAGACGTTGTTCGACCAGCTCATTCCACGGCCGGAAGCTGTCGATCTGGCGGTCGTGCTGCCATTGCACCAGCATGAAATCGCTCAGGTCATCGGCACTCGCCGGGCGCGCGGTGACGCGGGAATAGCGCTTGGCGATGTGCGGCAGGTAATCCAGACGCGCCAGGGCCTGCGGCTGGCTGGTGGCGAAGGCCGGGCCGGGGTTGGGGCTGTCGCCGTGGGCCAACCACAGCACCACGTCGGCACTGACCGCGCGCAGCGCCAGTTCGCTGTCCAGCGCAATGATCTCCAGGCGCACACTGGCATTGCGGCGCAGCAGCGCGATCAGGTCGCGACCGAGGATGTCATGCAGGATTGATTCGGCAACCGCCAAGCGGATCAGCGGCTGCTCGACCACCGGCAGTTTGCGTTCGTGGGCCAGCGCGACCAGTTGCGCCTGCAGCTGCTGACCTTCACGGGTCAGGCTCAGGGCGCTGCCCTGAAAGCTGAACAGCGAGTGCTGCAGCGTTTGCTCAAGCTGCGCCAGTTGTTTGCGCAGCAAGGTCGAACGCACATTGAGGCTGCGCGCTGCCTGCATGAAGCAACCGCAGCGGGCGCTGACCAGAAAATATTGCGCGACCTCGGCATCGATGCTCGCGGCTTGCGCCAGCCACGGTTCGCGCTCGCCCTGTGCCCAGCGATAGTCGTGGTTACCCTGTCGTCCTGCAGGTTCGGTGAATGACATCGATGACTCCCTGTCGATCTTTGTATTTAGACATTGCGCAGATCCCCTGTAGGAGTGAGCCTGCTCGCGATAGCGTCGGCACAGCTGACATCTCTTTGCCTGACACATCGCTATCGCGAGCAGGCTCACTCCTACAGGGTTTGTGGTGTGCCAGTGCTCTAATGGTTGGATTCGAGGACCTTGTTCAGCTCGGCCCCGTCGATACTCAACGTCGCGGTATTGAGCATCCCGTCCAGATACGCCTGGGCAATCTGCTCCTGACGTTGCGCACGCAAGGCCTGGGTCAGTTGATCACGCAGTTCGTCGAGGGTCGCGGTACGTGCCGGTTGCTGTTCGGTGAGTTTGATCACATGGAAGCCGGCGGCGCTCTGCAGCGGATCGGACACCGCGCCGACCTTCAATTTCGCCACCGCACCCCGCACCTCCGGCACCCATTGCTGTAACGGTTGCAGCCCGCTGTCGCCGCCGCGCTCGGCGGTCTGCCGATCCTGCGAATGCTGGCTTGCCAGTGCAGCAAAATCGCTCGGTGCGGCCTGAGCCTTTTTGCTCAGCTCCGCCGCCTGCTTGCGCACCGCTTCGAGGTTCTGCGGCTCATTCACAGCGAGGAAAATCTGGCTCACCCGATACAACGCCGGAGTCTGCCAGTTGCCTTTGCCAGCGTCATACGCCTGCTGCAACTCGGCCGCACTCGGGTAGTCCGCCGGCACTGTGCTGACCGAGCGCAGGTAATCGCGAAAGACGATCTGCTCGCTGGCCGCGCGGGTTTGCCGCACCACGTCCGGACGCTGCGCCCAGCCCTGAGCGTCGGCCTGCTCCAGCACCGCTTTCTCCGCCAGCCGCGCACGAATCCAGCGTTCCAGTGCTTCACGGTTGCCGCGCAATTGCTCGCGAGTCGCCGGAGGGACCGTCGTCAGCAGTGCCTGCAATTCCTGCGGTGTCACCTGCTGATTGCCCAGTCGCGCTACCGCAGGCGTAGCAGCAACCGCCGCCATAGGCGACGATTGCTGGGCGGCAACCGGGTCTGTGCCCGGTCGCAGCACCAGCGCCACGGCTACCACCAACAGCGCCACTGCCCCGGCGCCGATCACCATGGCAGGCTTTTTCACAGCGCGACTTCCTCTTGCTCAGCGGTAGCGACTTTGGCTGTCGAAGCTTGCGCGGCCTGGCTGAAATCACGCAGGTAGACGATGAACTCCTGCAGCAGGCGATCCCACAATTCCAGGTTGCCGCGCAGGTGATCGCTGCTCACACCGGCCGCCAGCACCACGTCCATTTCCATCACCAGAAACTCGCCCTGCAACGACAACCGCGCAAAACGCCGGCTGGCGTTCCACTGTTCGGCCACGCCCTGTGGCAACTCACCTTGCACCCGCAGCGCACAGCTGAAAGTGAAATCGACATAGCTGCCCTGCTCCACCGCCGGATTGCCGAAACGCACGGCATAGCCGATGCCCTGACTGGCGCTGAGTAGCTGGACGATGCCGTTCTGCTCGGTCTGGTTGACGCGATAACCGGCGGCTTGCAGGACTTCGGTCAGGGATTGTGGGGATACGTGGGAGATCAATTGAGTCATTACTTCTTCCTTGTCTATGAGTCTTTTAATCAGTGCGCAATCGCAGCTTGTGGCGCATCGAATTGAGTCTTGTACAGTTCATCGCCAAAGCCCTGGGCCAGTTCATCGAACTTGACCCGGGCGCTGCCCGCGAAGGGCTGGCGGATCTTCATCACCTCGGCCACATCGATGTTTTCGTAAGCGCTGAGGATCTGCTTGGCGACGCCGTACATCTGCTGATTCTTGACTGAACATTGCTGCACTTGTGTGTCACGTTCAGCCAATTGCGTTTGAAGCTTAGACCGTTCTGCCTCTTTGGCACGGGCCATGACCAGCAACTCGTCGTAGGCCTTCTTGAACTTGCCGACCTGCTCGCTGCTGGCGGCGACTTGCGCCTGGGCCTGGTTGTGCAGGTTCTGCTGCTGGCCGGCCAACTGCTCGGCGACGCCCTTGGCCTTGGCCAGTTCGGCGGTCAGTTGCTTGATCTGCGCCTGCGCGGCCTTGGCTTCGTTCTGCGTCGCCAATTGCGCGGCGCTGGCCTGGGCCTGCTGGCTCTGCAGGGCCTGCAACTGCTGAGTGGTGCTGCGCAACTGGGTGCGCAGACGCTCTTCCATGCCTTCGGCGCTGGCCCCTTGAGCCATGAAAAAACTCAGCCCCAACAGAAAAACTCGTGCGTGCATGACCGTACTCCCGGCGCCTTAGAAGCGCGTGTTGATCTCAAGCTGCAAGACGTCGATGTCGAACGGCGCGCCGTACACCGCCTCGGTGCTCAGCCAGCGGCCGGTGGCGTAGACGTTCTTCGCCAGACCGTAATTGCCGCCGAGGAAATAGCCCTTGGCGTTGGTGCCGCCGAGGTGGAACGAGGAATCGTTGAAGCCATCGGGCAAGGCGTCCGGCTGGATGTACTTGTAGCCGGCGAACATATTCCAGTCGCCCTGCTTCTTCAGGTCCAGCGCATTGCCGAGGGTGAACTGCACCATCCACGCATTGGCGCCACTTTCGATCTCGCCGTTGCTGTTGAGGTTGTTGACGATCTGCCCCTCGGAGCGCTTGCGCATGTCGCCTTCGTCGTAACCGAGGTTGTGGATGTAGTTGCCCTGGCTGCGCAGCTTGAAGTCCTCTGGCAGATCGGCGTCCCACACCAGGTTCAGGTCGAGCAGGTTGAACTCCGACGCCAGACCGACGAATTGCGGCTGCGGCGTGGTGGTCGGGTTGGCCGGGTTCGGCGTGATGTCGCGCAGCAGGAACACGCTGTTGCCCTTCTGCATGAAGGCCGCGCGGCTGCCGTCGGTGTCGCAACCCGGTGCGCCGGCCCAGGGTTCGCATGGGCTGGAGCGCTGCCCTTGAATGTCGTCGAAACGGTAATAGGCCAACGCACCCTTGAGGCGGTTGTTGCTGTTGATCGCCCATTTGGCGCCGAGCTGCGCGCCGTACAGCCACTTGTTGTCGCTTTCTTCCTTGTCGAAACCGTTGCTGGTGGTGGTGTCGTTGGTGTAATCCACCGGGAACGCGCCGACGGTGCCGAACACGCCCCAGTCGCGGTTGAGCTTGTGGTCGAAAATCGCCGCCACCCCGTCAAAGTTCAGGTCGTTGGAATACAGCATGTCGGTGGACATGAACGGGTTGGCGAAACGCCCGCCGGTCAGGGTCAACTCGTCGGTGGGTTTCCAGTTCAGGTAACCCTGATCGAGCCAGATGTCCTTCTTGGCGAAACCGCCGCCGAGGTTCTGCGTGGTCGACACCGGGTTGTTGTCCGAGCCGGTACCGATGCGGATGCCGGCGGTCCATTCCGGCGAGATCACCGCTTTCATGCCCAGCCGTGCGCGCAGGCGGAATTGGTTGGTGCGGTCTTCACGGGTGTTGAGCAACGGCGGCAGATTGGTGCTGCTGTTGGGGTTCACGTCGTACGGGCCGTTGTTGTTGAGTTTGGCGAAGTCGACGATTTCGTTGCTGTTGCTGCCGGAGTAGTAGCGCGACTCGTCACGCAGGCGGATGTCACCATCGAAGCTGATGCGCGAAGCCCAGTCCGGGAAGGTGTTGGGCGCGGCCCAGTTTTCCTGCTTGGCGGTGGCCATGACTTCGGCCTTGACCTGATCGCGGATCTGGTCGCGCACCGCGGCCGGCACATACTGCACGCGCACATCGCCCGGCGCCGCCACCGGCCCGGCCGCTACGGCGGTGGAAGCGGCGGCCTGCTTGGCCTGCGCCGCTTCGTTCTGCGCCTGAGCGATCAGCGCGTCGGCCTTGTCCTGTTTCAGAATGCCCTGCTCGACCAGCAAGCGGATCAGATTGATCGTGGCGTTCTCCGAGGGCGCAGGCGCTGCCGCCGCCTGACCGACCAGGGTCGCGATGACCATGCCGACCGCCAGGGACAATCGATTCACGTTGGAAATCATCTGCACACAACTCCTTTTGGCAAAGCTTGAATGCTTGGCAATGAATAAGTGGGTTAACCCGGACGCCGCCCTTGCAGGGACAGGCGCACAGGCAACGTCATGGAGGCCGGTGGCCGTTCGCTCAGGTGCGGCGCGTTACGCAGCGCCGCCAGCACCTGGGTATCGATCTCGGAACTGCCGCTGGACTTGACCAGCTCGACTCGGGTGATTTCGCCGACGCTGCTCAGCCACACATCGGCCTGCAGCGAAAATGCGAGGTTGCGCAGGTCGGGGTTCTCGCGCAGCAAGCGCTGAAAAGTGAACGCGAGGAACTGACTGTAAGTGCCGGTTCCCAGGCGTCCGCCACCCGCACCGGCCATGCCGCCACCCTTGCCGGCGCCGATGTTGAAAGCGTCGTTGCCACTCTGTGCGTCACCGTCCATTTGCATCGGGTTGGCCAGATCGTCCGCCGGCGATGGCGGCGCCTCTTCCTCGGGCTTGACCTCTTGCGGCTCGGGCGTGGGCTCGGGCTCGACGACTTTTTCTTCCACCGGGGTTTCCGGCTCCGGCGGTTTTTCCGGAGGGGGCGGCGGCGGTGGCGGCAACGGAATGATCGTCGGCACCTTCGGCGCCTCACGGCGCACGCCGCTCATGTCATTGGCCCACTGCCACAGGAACCACGCGGCGAGCGCGCCGAGCAGCAGCCCGGCGCTCCACTTCAGGTAACGCAACGGCGAGCGTTTCACCGGCAGCGGCTCGATCGGAAGTTGTGCGGTCATCACTCAGCCCTGCGTCGGTTTGCCGGTCACCAGACCGACCTGAGACAGTTCGAGCCGGCGCAACAGATCCAGCACTTCAATGACCTTCTGGTACTGCACCGTCGCGTCGCCACGCACGATCACCGGGAAGTCCGGGCTCTGCGCCTTCTCGATGCGCAAGCGTTCCTCCAGCTCGGCCAGGGTCACCGGGTAGGCATCGAGGAACACCTGACCGCCGTCGTTGACCGAAATCGCCTTGGTCTTGGCCTCCGACAGTGACACCGAGGCGCTGGCCTTGGGCAGGTTGATCTGGATCCCGGAGACCTGCGCGGTGGCGGTGAGGATGAACATCACCAGCACCACCATCAGCACGTCGACCAATGGGGTGATGTTGATGCTGTCCACCGCTGCATCTTCGTCATCGTCGTGGGAGGCATTTACGGACGCCATGGCAGTGCTCCTCAGGCCGGTACGGAGTGGTTGGCGTGATGGCCGCGCTGATGCGCCGCTTCGCTGGACTGGCCTTCGCCGTGCATCTCCGCCAGACGGGTGATGAACTCGTCGACGAACACGCGCATGTCGGCGCTGACTTCCTTGTTGCGGGTGATCAGGCGGTTGTAGCCAAACAGCGCCGGTATCGCGACGAACAGGCCCATGGCGGTGGCCAGCAATGCGGCGGCCATGCCGGGCGCGATGGCGTTGATGTTGACGTCGCCGGCCATCGCGGTGCCGAGGAACACCACCATGATCCCCAGCACGGTGCCGAGCAGGCCGATGTACGGGCCGCCGGCGATGGCGTTGGACAGGGTCGAGAGTTTCGAACTGAGCGCCTGGTTCTCGCGAGTGCGCACGCCGTCCATCGAGCAGCGAATCGCTTCAATAGTCGCTGCGGACACCGAAGAGGTATCGGCACCCTGCTCGCGGCGGGTGCGGATTTCCTTGACCGCCACCGAGTACAAGCGCCACAGCGGCGAATGCTGCAGACGCTGGGCGAGTTGCGCGTCGTCGGCGAACATCTCCAGACGGGTACCGACCTTGGCGAACTGCTCGCGGAAGTCTTCGTTGGCCTTGCTCACACGACTGAGGGTGCGGTTCTTGCGCAGCATGATGATCCACGACTGGAACATCATCAGCACCAGCACGGCGATGATCACCCAGGCGTCGACCGGTACCGCGTTGAGCAGGAAACCGAGGCTGCCGAAACCGAAACCGGACTGTTCCTCGTCGACGCCGTAGGCCACCAGTTTCGACTCGGCGCCTTGGGAGGTCGCATCAGCCAGCAGCAATGGCGCCGGACGCGCGACTTTCGACAGGCGCAGTTCGTCGATGGCGCCCACGAATGGCTGGTACGGGCCAGCGGCCAGATCGGCGCCAACCGCCATCACCGAATTGAACGCCGGCATCGCCTGAGCCAGCGTCGCGCCTTCACGACCATTGATGTACAGGCTGACTTTCGCGCCTTCGGCGGTCAGCGCGACGTGCTGCCATTGCCCCGGACTCAGCGGCTGCGTGGCCACCGCGCGCTGGCCGTCGATCTCCACGAACGGCACGCCTTGATTGACCCCGACCAGCAGGCTGTTGGCGCCTTCGCGGCGGGCAAGGATCAGTTGCTCGCCATTGGCCTGATCCAGACGCAGCCAGGCACTGAAGGTGAACGCACTGCCAGCGCTGTGCTGCAGCGACGGACTGGCCGGCAGCAACAACGGCTGGCCGCTGAACTGCAAGGCGCGCCCGACCACGCCGTCAATCGCCGCGCCGGTGGCGCTTTGTGCGGTGTTGCCGTAAGCGCTGGTGTCCTTGGCCGGGGTGCCGGTAGCGCCGTCGAAGTGATACAGCGCGGTGTAATTCGGATCGAACGTCAGTTGGCCGTTACCGGTGGCCGGGGCCTTCTGATTGCCGTAGTACATCCAGATGTCCTGACGCTGACCGCCCTCGACATTCGGCACATCGACCCAGATCAGCGCCATGCCCATCAGCGCGTCGAAGCTTTCGATCTGGTGGTTGAGCACGGTCTTGTCATCGGCGGCGACGAAGCGCAAATCCGCGCCGTCTTCCTTGACGCCATCGAAGGTGAAATTGCCGGTGTGCAGGCGCACCAGCAGCGCGGTGCGGCCCAGCGCCTGATTGATCCCGGCACCCTGTGGCGTGGTGTCGACGGCGATCTGTTTGCGGTAATGCCAGTCGTCCTGCCACCAGGCCTGCGCCGTGGCCGGGAGCACGAAGCCCAGGCAGATCAACAACGAAAGAATGAGGCGCTGCATGAACGTGCTCCTTTAGAAAGTGGCTTGAAGGTTGAAGTGCAGGCGCGATTCCTGCTTCGAGGTGTTCGGCCCTTCGAGTAACGGGTAGCCCCAGTCGAGGCTGCCGGACAGCCATTTGCTCAGGCTGGCGCGGGTGCCGAGGCCGACGCTGGCCAGGGCGTAACTGGCGTCCTGGTCCGGCAACTCGTCACGCAGGTACAGTTGCGCGCCTTCGGCGAAGGCGTAGAAGCGCCATTCCTGCATCCAGCTGCCGGCGTATTTCGCCAGCGACGGCGTGCGCAGCTCCTGGCTGAGCAGTACGCCGTCATCACCGGTGCGCTCGGCCGCCAGATAGCCGCGCACCGAGGTCGCGCCGCCAGCGGAAAACTGTTCGTTGGACACCAGTGGCCCCGACGTCAGCTGGAATGCGCCTTTGCTCGCGCTTTGCCAATCATTGTCGAAGGTCCAGGTGAAGTTGCTGTCGCCCTTGACCACGGCGAAACTCGGGTTGGCGCGGTAGCGTTTGTAGTCGAAGTCTTCGTCGGAACTGCCGTAGCCGAAAATGCTGCGGGTGGCCGCGACCAGGCTCAGGCCGAGGCCGAGCTGGCTCTTTTCGGTGTAACGGAAGCCGTTGTAGGCGAAGGTGAACGGCGCGTATTTCAGCGGCACCTTGTCGCTCTCGCCGGACAGGGTCAGGCGTTCGTCGAAGTCCTTGAAGTCGATACCGGCCGACAGCGAGTTCGACCAGTTGCCGCTGGATGGCAGCGTGTAGATTGCCGATACGCCGTAGGAGTGACCCTTGCCCAGCACGTTGCTGCCGCCGATGGTGGCGACGTTGCTGTCGGACTGATAACCGGAGAACTGCACACTCCAGCGCTCGGTCAGCGGCGCGGTGTAGGAAGCCGACCAGACCTTGGCGTTGTCGGTGTCCTGCGGTGCGGTGAAGTACGTCAGGTTGATGCTGTGGCCAAGCTGCCAGAGGTTGTTGTAGCCGAGGCTGGTCACGGCGCGCAGCTTCTCGGTGTCGGCGCTGTAGTCGTTGTTGAGGCCGACGCTGGCGCTCCACGGGTTCTGGTCTTCGACCTGCAAATCGACGTCCATGGTGCCGGGGCGTTGACCTTCGCGCACCAGCGGCATGACCTGGCGGCCCGGGGTTTTATTGAGCTGCGCCAGTTCGCCCTGAACCTTGGCGAAGTCCGGCACCTCGCCCTCTTTCAGCGCCGGGACGTTGTCGCGGATGTCCAGCGGCGAATAGTGTTTGGCGCCGACCACCCGTACCCGGCCGACCTTGGTTTCGCTGACTTGCAGATAGACGATGCCATCCGCCACCGCTTGCTCCGGCAGTTCGACGAACACCGATTGGTAGCCCCGCTGCTGATAAGCCTTCTGCAAGGCATCGCGGGCGCCTTCGATGTCAGTCATGGCTTTTTGCGGGCCGAGAAACGGGTACACCGCCTCTTCGATGGCCCGGGCGTCGAGCACGGTGTTGCCGCGCACGAAGTATTCGTTGACGTCCACCAGACGTTGCGGCACGGCGCCTTGGGCAGCCTCTTCGGCGAACGCCGGTTGCGCGCCGGCCGTCACCAGCAGCCAGCCCCACAGCGCCAGCCGTGACGTGAAAATCTGATCCACACTACCCCCTGAATTCGCGATGACCTGTTGGCGCTGTTGCGCGCCTTGTGTGTTGCATCAATGGCAGGCGCGGCTAATTGCTGACGTGCGCGACACCGCTGTGCTTGCCGAGCCAGGTGTGCAGCAGCGCGAAGTTCAAGGAGAACTCGGGCATTTGCAGCAAGGCACCGCAGAACACTTCGCCGATGATTTTCTGAATGAGCTGCACCGCACGCGGGTTGTTGAGCAGCGTGGCGATGTCGCGACTGAGGACGTTGAAGCTCCAGACTTTCTGGTTCAGGCCAAGACCGACGAACCAGCGGAACAGCAGGTTGTAATTGAGTTGTTCATACAGTTGCTGCTCGCTGGGCACCGAATACAGCAGTTGCAGGAGCAGGATGTGCATGACGGTTTGCGCGGGGATGAGCATGCCCGGTTCGGCATTGAGTTCGTGCAGCAGGCCTTGGTGGGCGTCGAGCAAGTCGTCGATCTGCGGGCGCAGCAACACCAGCGAATGGCCTGGCGGAATGTAGCTGGAGACCTCTTTCAAGGCGCCCTGCCAGTCATCCTGCGAGACGATCCAGACCCACGGCGCGCCGTAGCGATACACCGAAACCGGCTTCTTGCGCGCGGCTTCGACGATCTTCGACAGGCGCTGATCGAGTTCCTGCATGCCCACTTTCGAGTAGCGTTCCATAGTCCCCATTGCCTCACTCCCGGCGTCCCGCCTCGGCTTATGAAAAGCGCCCCGTTGGGGCCCTCAAGCGCGTTACATAGGCATGACCGGACTGGCTATGTGCTACCGAACTTTTGTCATGAAAGCTTCATGCTGGAGTTGATGGGAAAGCAAAATCAAAAGATCGCAGCCTTCGGCAGCTCCTGCAGTGGGATTGAGTGCGCCCTGCAGGAGCTGCCAAAGGCTGCGATCTTTTGCTTCAGGAATAAACCGGCCAGGTGTCGACGATCTTGCCGCCACGCACGGCCAGCAAATCACCGAACTGCAGCAAAACCGCTTCGGTCTGGGTCGGGCGCAGAAACACTTGATCCTCGACGGTCAGGCCCACCGCATTCGAACCGTTGACCATTTCCTGATTCGAACTGCGCCCGTAGACCCCATTGCTCTGTAACCCCGACGGCGATTCCAACTCGGCCATCCAGTTGCCGCCGTAGATGAAAAAGGTCTGGCGCTGGTTGGTGTCCCACCAGGAGAACAGTTTCGACTTGTCGTCCAGCGCCGGGATATTTACCGCACCGGTACTCTTCAGCACCGGGGTGGCGATGTAGGTCGCCGGTACGTGGTCAACCAGCGACGGCAAGTCGTAATGCGTCGGTTTGAGCATCGCCGTGCCCACCGAAACCTCGGTGCTGAGCTTTTCGTTTTCGTGGATACGGTAGCTCGGGCTGCCGGCGGTGTTCAGGCACAGGTGGTCATTCCACAACGCCGGAAACTGCTGGTGAGTAAAATCGACGTTGCGCTGATAAATCAGCATGACCTTGGCGAACAGTTCCTCGGGCGAACCGAGAATCCCCGGCACGCCCATGCCCACGAACGGGTCGTAGCCCATGAACCCGGCGAACGCCAAGTGCTGCGGGTTGGCACTGATCAGCGTGAGCATCTGCCCCAATACACTCTCATCACTGACCCCGCCGCGATGCAGGCCGACATCCAGTTCGATATTGATGCGCAGCCGCGTGCCCAGACCCTGCGCCAACGCCAGATATTGCTGCAGCCGTGCAGGCCCGTCGAGCAGCCATTGCAGTTGCCTGGAAGGATCGAACGGGCCTTTGTGGGTCTGATAAAACAGCTCGGCCGAACGCACCGGCAACGGCTTGCCGAGCAGAATGTCGGACTGGGGAAACGTGACGGCATCGTGGTTGAGAAACGGCTGGTGAAACGACATGAGTTTTTGCGTCCCGGCCCGTTGCGCGATGTAGCTCAACAACCCCGGCGAAGGCAGGGACTTTTCCACCAGACGCAATTGCTTGCCGCTGCGTTTGACCGACTGCGTTACCACGTCAATGTTGTGATCGAGGCGATCCAGATCGATCAGCAGCACCGGGCGCATCGGGCCTTGGTCTTTCAGTTCTTTATTCAGTGCGCGGAAATATTCGCTGTAAGGCGCACCGCGATCACCCGGTCGCAGCCAGGCGCCCACGCCCACCAGTAAAGCGCCGACACCCAACGTGCCGAGCATGAAATTACGCCGATTGAGCGCCATCAGCTCACCCCCAGAATCGATGCCAGATGTGCATTGAGAAAGCGTCCGCTCGGATCCAGCGCCTGACGTACGTCGACAAACTCGCGCCAGCGCGGGTACAGCGGTTGCAGATTCTTCGCGTTGAGCGTGTGCAATTTGCCCCAGTGCGGGCGGCCGTTGTACTTCCAGAAGATCGGCTCGACCGCGGCAAAGAAGTTGTGATGGTCCATCTGGTAATGCTGGTGCACCGAGATCGAACAGCTGTCGCGGCCCTCGAACATGCTCAGCGGAATGTCATCAGCCTTGACGTAGCGGTACTCGATGGGAAACCAGGTGCGCAGGTCCTTGTCCTGAATCAGCTTGAGGATTTCACGCAGACACGCCGGGCCGTGTTCGGCGGGCACCGAATATTCCATCTCGTTGAAGCGCACGGTGCGCACGTTGGCGTAGATGTCGAACGAGTCGCCGACCCGATCATCGAAACTCGCCAGATGCCGCAGACTGTTGAGCAGCGTGCGGCGCAGCTCGGGGAAGTCGCTGCCGTATTTGTCGATCTTCTCGATCAGGGTCACGAACTCGTTGCCGCCCTCCTCTTCGGGGGGAATCGGCGGCGTAGCCGGGTCGCTGGTTTCGTTGAGGGCGATGGACAGCGCGTAGTCGGAATGGGTGACCACGAGCATTTCCCAGTGCTGGTTTTCCCGGGTGTTCTTGTCGAGGTCTTCCAGCAGCTCTTCGGTCCTGGCGATCCACTGGCGCTCGCGCAGGCGGTAGGCCGGGCGATTTTGCAGACGGATTTTCGTCGCCACGCCCAATGCACCGAGGGATACCCGTGCGGCGTTGAGCACTTCTGGATGACGCTGGCTGTCGCAGTCCAGCACCTCGCCATTGGCCGTCACCAGTTGCATGCCGCAGACATGCGCCGAGTACGACTGAAAGGTTTTGCCGGTGCCATGGGTCGAGGTGGAAATTGCCCCGGCGAGAGTCTGGTAATCGATATCAGCCATGTTCTGCAGCGCTTGGCCGACGTCCTTCAGCGGCACGCCCATGCGCGACATCGGCGTGCCGGCGGCGAATTCGGCCTGCAGGGTGCTCGGGTCGTGATCGAGCAGGCCGGTGAAATAACTCAGCGACAGCAGCGTGCCGTCGGTGGGCACCAGCGCGCTGAACGAATGTGCCGAACCGACCGGGCGGATTTTGCCCTGGGCCTGACGAATCGCAGTGCTTAGTTCATCGAGATTCTTCGGCGCCAGCCGCGCCGCCGGCAGGCAACTCTGCCCGCCCGACCAGTTGCGCCAGGGAATCAGCCGCGGGGCGCGCATCAATTGCCCCAGCGCGGGGTTGGCCGCCAGTGCACTGAACGCGCCGACGATGCTTGCCCGTTGCAACAACTGACGCCGTGTCAGATCCATGCTCATGCGCGCGCCCTTATTGTGGGAGGGGCTGGTCGGCCATGAAGCCGATCAGTTGCAGGAATTGTTCTTCGGTGCACTCGACGCACTGGCCCATCGGCGGCATGCCGTTGTAGCCGTTGATGGCGTGGTCGAGCAGCGTGTCGGCGCCCTGGCGGATGCGCGGCTCCCAGGCTTGACGATCGCCAGTCAGCGGCGCATTGGCGGCCGGGTTGGCGTGGCACAACTGGCAGCTGTTGACGTAGATCTGCGCGAGGGCCGGGTCGGAGGGTGTGGCACTGCGGGTGGTCGCCGGCGGTGCGGATTTTTCGCCGCAGCCGCACAGCGTCATGAACAGCGCCAGCAGTAAAGTGAGTCGGATTGCCCGCATAACGATCCTCGAGGGTGGCATCGCTTATTGTTGTGATCACACCTTAAGGCAGGCACGGCAGCGGGTTGAGGGCATTGCGGGACAACGATGGGGCCAAACGGGGCCACACCATTGCCGTCTGCAGGAGCCGCCGCAGGCTGCGATCTTTTGACGTTGCTTTTGGAAATCAAGATCAAAAGATCGCAGCCTGCGGCAGCTCCTACAGGGCTTGGCGTGACATTCGCGTGACATTCACGGGTTTAAATTTCAGCGTATTCAGGCGTATAACCTGTAAAGACTTTTTGATCTGTATACGGACATCAACACGGGGTAGCGACATGACCACAGCAAACATCCTTGGCAACCTGTTCCCTTCTGTCAGCGACATCCCGGAAAAATACCGCCTCGACGGTCAGGTCGAGCAACGCGAATACCTCGTCGATGGCGAACTGCGGCGCTGGGACGGCCCGCTCGCCACCGTGCGCAGCCCTGTGTATCTGCACGGCGAGAACGGCGATGAACAAGTGATCCTCGGCAGCACCCCGCTGCTTGACGCGGACACCGCGCTCACCGCCCTCGACGCTGCCGTGCGTGCCTATGATCGCGGTCAGGGCCTGTGGCCGACCATGCGCGTGGCCGAACGGATCCAGCACGTCGAAGCGTTTCTCGGCCGCATGCGCCAGCAGCGCGAAGCCGTGGTCAAACTGCTGATGTGGGAGATCGGCAAGAATCTCAAGGACTCGGAAAAAGAGTTTGATCGCACCTGCGACTACATCGTCGACACCATCAATGCACTCAAAGAACTCGACCGCCGCTCCAGCCGTTTCGAACTGGAACAGGACACCCTCGGCCAGATCCGTCGCGTGCCACTCGGCGTGGCACTGTGCATGGGGCCTTACAACTATCCGCTGAACGAAACCTTCACCACGCTGATTCCGGCGCTGATCATGGGCAACACCGTGGTGTTCAAACCGGCCAAGCTCGGCGTGTTGCTGATCCGCCCGCTGCTCGAAGCGTTCCGCGACAGCTTCCCGACCGGCGTGATCAACGTGATCTACGGCAGCGGCCGCGAGACCGTCAGCGCGCTGATGGCCAGCGGCAAGATCGATATCTTCGCCTTCATCGGTACCAACAAGGCCGCGAGCGACCTGAAGAAGCTGCACCCGAAACCACACCGCTTGCGCGCCGCGCTGGGTCTGGATGCGAAGAACCCCGGCATCGTCCTGCCGGAAGTCGATCTGGACAATGCGGTCAGCGAAGCGGTCACCGGTTCGCTGTCGTTCAACGGCCAGCGCTGCACCGCGCTGAAGATCCTGTTTGTGCACGAAGACGTGGTCGACACCTTCATCGAAAAATTCAACGCCAAACTGGCCACGCTCAAGCCGGGCATGCCGTGGGACAGCGGCGTGGCGCTGACGCCGTTACCGGAGTCGGGCAAGGTCGATTACCTGCACGGTCTGGTGGCCGACGCGCAGAGCAAGGGCGCGCAAGTGGTCAACCCCAACGGCGGCGAGAGTCGCGAGTCGTTCTTCTACCCGGCGGTGCTGTACCCGGTGACGCCGCAGATGCGCGTGTACAACGAAGAACAGTTCGGCCCGGTGGTGCCGATCGTGCCGTACCGTCACCTCGATACCGTGATCGATTACGTGCTGGAATCGGACTTTGGCCAGCAACTGAGCCTGTTCGGCACCAACCCGGTGGCGATCGGCCGACTGGTCGATACCTTCGCCAATCAGGTCGGGCGGATCAACCTCAACGCCCAGTGCCAGCGCGGCCCGGACACCTACCCGTTCAACGGGCGCAAGAACTCCGCCGAGGGCACGCTGTCGGTACACGATGCACTGCGGGTGTTTTCGATCCGCACACTGGTGGCGACCAAGTTCCAGGACAGCAACAAGGACCTGATCAGCGAAATCATTCGCGGCCGCGATTCGAGCTTCCTGACCACCGACTACATCTTCTGACGAGGACTTTGCACTGAGCACCTTCAGCGCCCAACGACTGCCACCGCTGCTGCGGCGAATCCTGCGTCCGTTGCTGGACCCGTACCGCCGCTACCAGCACGCCCGACTGATTCACGCGGTGCGGGTAGCGCTGGGGCTGCTGGCGACCATCCTGCTGACCACCGGCATCAACCTGCCCCACGGCGAGTGGGCGTCGGTGACCATGCTGGTGGTGATCGGCGGCCTGCAGCACCACGGCAACATCGGCAAGAAAGCCGCCGAACGCGCCACCGGCACCCTGATCGGTGCTGGCGTCGGTCTGCTGCTGGTGGCGCAACAGGCATGGCTGGGCCTGCCGTGGCTGACCTACTTTGCCATGGCGGTGGTCTGCGGCTTCTTCTCCTATCACGCGATCGGCAAGGGCGGTTACACCGCCCTGCTCTCGGCGATTACCGTGTTCATCGTTGCCGGACATGGCGACAACCCGATCACCGACGGCTTGTGGCGCGGGGTCGACATCCTGATCGGCATTGCCCTGGCCCTGGCGTTCTCCTTCGCCCTGCCGCTGTACGCGGTGTATTCGTGGCGCTACAACCTGGCCGACGCCTTGCGCGACTGCGCCACGTTGTACGGGCGGATCATTGGCGGCCAACCGGTCAGCGCCGATGAACATCTGAAGCTGATGGGCCGGGTGACCACAGTGATGGTGCAACTGCGCTCGCTGATGCCTTCGGTGTCCAAGGAAGTGAAAATCTCCATGACCGAACTGGACGCGATTCAGCGCAACCTGCGGATGTGCGTCAGCACTCTGGAGATCCTCGGCAACACCCGCCCGGATGCCAACGACCCCGAAGCCATGGCGCACCTGCAATCGGCGCTGCGAGCCGAACACCGGGTGATCCGCGTGCAGCTGATCGGCATGGCCCGGGCCTTGAAGTCCGGCGCCACGCAACGCCTGGAGCGCCCGCTGGAGTTACCGGACGCCGGTCTCGACACGCCGGTCTACAGCACGCTGGACGGCTACCGCTTGCTGACCCGACAACTGGCCGCGAACATCGGTGAGCTGCGCCAGCGCCTGGCGATGACGGCGCCGCGCTGGAACATCTGAATCAGCGGAAAAATCCATGTAACAAAGCCGACATCATCACTACAATGCGCCGCACAACGGATGTGACATGGACGCATAAATGCAATTCAGGAAGAGTATCAACGCCCTGCGGGCACTGGCCGTGCTCTCGGTCGTGCTGTTTCATTTCAAGGTGCCAGGGTTTGAAGGCGGATTTGTCGGCGTAGACGTGTTCTTCGTCATCTCCGGCTTCCTGATGACCGGCATCATCGTCAATGGCGTGCAGCAGCAGAATTTTTCCCTCCTCGGTTTCTACGCCTCCCGCGCCCGACGCATCATTCCCGCCCTGCTGGTCCTGTGCGTTGCACTGCTGGTTTTCGGCTACCTTTATCTGCCGCTGGACGACTTGCGCGAAACCATCCGCACGATCAAGAGCAGCCTGCTGTTCAGCTCGAACTTCAGCTTTGCCCAAAGCGGTAATTACTTCGCGGCGCCGCTGCATGAAAACTGGTTGCTGCACACCTGGTCGCTGTCGGTGGAGTGGCAGTTCTACCTGCTTTATCCCGTACTGATCATGGGGCTGCACCGGTTCTTCGGTGCCGACAAAAGCCGATTTGCCCTGGTTGCCCTGGCGTTGATGTCGCTCGCGGCGTCCATCGTCGTGACCCGCCTCAACCCGACGTTCGCCTTCTACATGCTGCCCACCCGCGCATGGGAAATGATCGCCGGCGGCCTGGTTTTTCTGTTTCCCCTGCGATTGGGCGAGCGCGGCGGCGTGATTTGCGAAGGGTTCGGCCTGCTGGCAATTGCCGTCAGCGTGCTGGGCTTTTCTGAGGCGGACCTGTGGCCCGGCTACCTGGCACTGGTGCCGGTGCTGGGGACGATGCTGGTGATTCACGGCAACACCCGGTCAGTGTTCAGCAGCCATCCTACGCTGCAGTTTGTCGGAAGCATTTCCTACTCGGTGTACCTCTGGCATTGGCCGCTGGTGGTACTGCTGTACCTGTGCGGCCTGCTGAACAGTTGGCCACACGTGATCGGCGCAATCATCGCCTCGTTCGCCCTCGGCACCCTGTCCTTCTACCTGGTGGAATCGAAGGTGAAGAAAGGTACGAGCGCTACTCGAACAGTGATCAAGTTCGCGTCGCTGACGGTAGCGGTGGTGGCCGTGTCGGCAACGACGTCGTCGCTGGTCAAGCAACACCCCGACTGGCGCCCGGCACTGGTCGAACTCGGCCAGCCGGAATACACCAGCAAGCTGTATCCGCAGGAGTGCTACCCCAACGCGTATGCAGCAGCGGATTGCAAACTGGGCACGGGTGACGTGTCGGTAATTCTGTATGGCGACAGCCACGCGCAATCCACCGCAGCAGCGGTGCAGATGGACAACCCGCAGGCAGCGCTGTCGTGGTCACGGGGCGGTTGCCCGACCCTGGCGCACTTCGCCATGCACGACAAAACCGTCGAAAGCCAGTGCCGGGGCTTCAATCAGGAAAAGTTGCAGCAACTGAAAACCGCGTATGCCGGGATCCCGGTGGTGCTGTTCAGCCGTGCGGCGCTGTACGCGGATTCAGGACGAGAAAACAGCTATCGGATTTCGTTTCCCGAGCGCCAGGCATCGTTTGCTGACGCCTATACCGAAGAATACGTCAGCACGGTCTGCTCGATCGCTGAAAACCACCCGGTGTACATCGTCAAACCGATCCCGGAGATGCCCTTCAGCGTCTACAAGGGGTTGAATCTGAATCAGCGATTGTTCCGGCAAACCACGGACATTTCCCTGCCGTTGCAGGCATACGAGAAACGCAACCGCGTCGCCATCGCAACCATCGAAGCCGCCGCCAGCCGCTGCAACGCGACGGTGATCGACCCGACGCCGTACCTGTGTCCCAACGGCAACTGCATGGGTTCCATGGACGGCGTGCCGCTGTACTTTGACGACAATCATCTGGTGGATGCTGGCAATCAGCAGCTCAAAGGCCTGTTCAAGGATCTGATCAAGCCGATTTGAGCTCGCGCCGGGCTTTCAGGCCCCAGCCCTGTTGCATCCCGGCGGCGGCCAGCAGAATCGCTGCGACACCGACCCATTGCAGGATCTCCAGGCGATGGCCGAAGGCGAACCAGTCGACGAAGATCGCCGCAATCGGGTAGATGAAGGACAGCGCTCCGGTCAGGGCAGTCGGCAGTTTCTGGATCGCGCCGTACAGCAGCACATACATCAGGCCAGTGTGGACGATGCCCAGCGTCACCAGACTGGCCCAGGCTCCGTTGGTTTGCGGCAAGCCGTTGAAGTGCGCGAACGGCGCGAGCAACAGCACTCCGGTGCAGACCTGGATCAACGCGATCAGATGCGGCGGCGTGCCGGTGAGGCGTTTGATGATCAGCGCCGCCATCGCGTAGAGCAACGCCGCGCCCAGCGCCAGCGCAATCCCCAGCAGATATTCGTTACCGCTCTCGCCCTGCCCTCCGTGGGCGCTGACGATCGCCAGCATGCCGAGAAAGGAAATCGCTAGCCAGAACAGCTTCTGCAAGGTGATTTTCTCGCCGAGAAACAGTGCCGCCAGGCCAACCAGCATGAACGGTTGTACGTTGTAGACCGCCGTGCCGATGGCAATCGAGGCCCGGGAATACGAGCCGAACAACAATACCCAGTTGCCGACAATCGCCACCCCGCTGAGCACCGCGAGCAGGAACGTGGTGCGGGTCAAAATGCCCGGACGCAAGAAGCCGAACGCCGCGCAGATCAGCAGCAAGGTGCCGGCGCCGAACACGCAACGCCAGAACACCACATCCAGCACCGGTTGCCCGGATACCAGCACGAACCAGCCGATGGTCCCGGAAATCAGCATGGCGGCAGTCATTTCCAATGAACCACGGCGGATTGTGTTTTCCATCATTGATCTCCCTAAGCGTTTGACGAAAGCGTGGCAAAAGTATGCCAAGCCGACCCCGAGCGCCTCCAGCGCAAAAAGCAGGCTAAACTCGGTTTCTGCCTTTTTTATCGCGGGTGGTTTCCCTCAAATGCCTAATACCGGAGTTGCGCCATGACCGACGATATCGACCAGATCCTCATCAGCGCCTTGATGGAAGACTCGCGCCGCTCGCTCAAGGCATTGGCGCAGATCAGCGGCCTGTCGTCACCCAGCGTGGCCGAACGCCTGCGCCGGCTGGAGGAACGCGGCGTGCTCAGGGGTTATACCGTCGAGATCGACCCCAAATGTTTCGGCTATCAACTCCAGGCGATCGTCCGGGTACGTCCGCTGCCGGGGCAACTGCAGGAAGTGGAACGGCAGATTATGTCGATCCCGGAGTTCACCGAGTGCGACAAGGTCACCGGGGAAGATTGTTTCATCGCCCGCCTGCACGTGCGCTCGATGGAACAGCTGGACACCCTGCTCGACCGCCTCAATACGCTGGCCGAAACCAACACCGCGATCGTCAAGAAAACCCCGGTCAAACGCCGTTTGCCGCCGATGGCGTGAGTGCTTTTTGCGTCTGTTCGGCGTAGATTGAGGTTTTTCCGGCTAAGGATTGGCGGTAATGAGAATTCAGGCAGTGATGCTGACAGTGTTGATGCTTGCCGGGTGCGGGACGGTGCAGACCGTCGTGCTTAGCGACAAGGCTTCCGTAGACCAGTTGAAAACCAAGAAAACCTACTGCGGCGCGGTCCCGCGCATTTACAGCGGTGCGACCTACGACTTCTGCATGCTGCACGCCGAAAAGCCGGATGACGTCGACGCGTTCAATTACAACAACGCCTCCTTTGGCCTGGTGGTCGATGCAGCGGTTTCGGGTGTGCTGGATACTTTTCTGCTGCCCTACACTATTTACAAGCAACAGGCCGATGGCAGCATGGTGATCAACTGATCCGCTTTTCGCAGACAACAAAAAACCCGCCGAAGCGGGTTTTTTGTTGATTCACGAATTGCGATCAGTCGTCGCGGCTCATGATGCCGAAGATCTGCAACAAGCTGATGAACAGGTTGTAGATCGATACATACAGGCTGATGGTCGCCATGATGTAGTTGCGCTCGCCACCGTGGATGATCGCGCTGGTCTGGAACAGAATGCACACCGACGAGAACAGCACGAAACCGGCGCTGATCGCCAGTTGCAGGCCGCTGATCTGGAAGAACAGGCTCGCCAGCGTTGCACCCAGCAACACGAAGAAACCGGCGGTGATGAAACCACCGAGGAAGCTCATGTCCTTGCGGGTGATCAGCACGTAGGCCGACAGACCACCAAACACCAGCGCGGTCATCGCGAACGCCGAGCTGACCACTTCAGCGCCGCCCTGCATGCCCAGGTAACGGTTGAGGATCGGGCCGAGCAGGAAACCCATGAAACCGGTCAGCGCAAAAGCGGACACCAGGCCCCACGCGGAATCACGGAGTTTGTTGGTGAGGAAGAACAGTCCGTAGAAGCCGATCAGCACCACGAAAATGTTCGGGTAGCCGACGCGCATCTGCTGCGCCACGAACGCCATCACACCGCTGAATGCGAGGGTGAGCGCCAGTAGACCGTAAGTGTTGCGCAGGACGCGGCTAACCTCTAGCTGCTCAGCCTGCACGCTGTTGTGAACTGCGTAATCCTGTTCGCGCATGGCGACACTCCTGTTGGTTTGAAACGTTCAGTCGCAAAGATCATAACAGACGCTCTGCAACAAGCCATGCACAGAGTTTGACAGTGTGTTTCATTCAGGTATTATGGCGCCCGCAACGCAAACGGAGGTGTGGCCGAGTGGTTTAAGGCAACGGTCTTGAAAACCGTCGACTGTAACAGGTCCATGAGTTCGAATCCCATCGCCTCCGCCATCTTATGTACGACAAAGCCCTGATTATTCAGGGCTTTGTCGTTTCTGGCGTTCGGAAATTTTGTCCTTCTCCCTCTGGATCGTTTCCGTATCTTTTCGGCCATTTGCGCAACTATGCCCTTCTGACACGGCCGCGCGCTCCCTCAAGTTTAGTTGATTCGACCTCGAAACTCAGGAGCATGTGGCTGCCTTTGACAGGCAGATTTCGCCCAAAAGCAGACGGCCACACATAAAAAAGCACTAACGTCAGACACCTCACGATTGTGTTCGGAATTGAGAAAAGTCTTTCCCTGATTCGCTCCTGTTTCCACAAAACCCTGAAGCCTAAAGTTCGTCCTGCCAGCAACATCCACTTACTTCAGGAAATCTCATTATGAAAACAGCAATGGTCATCATCGCACTTTTGGGCTTCAGCTCTGTTGTAGCGGCGCAGGAGGGTGCAGCAAGAACTCAACAGGTCGAGCAATATGGCTACGGTACCCACCTTGATGTCGCCAAAGTCATCTCTGAAGACCGCGTGCCAGATGTTTGCGCTGTAGTGCCGACGCACATGACTTACCAGGATTCACAAGGCAAACAGCACGTACTGGCCTATAGCGTCATGGGCCGCTGCAGCCAGGGGTAAGCAAGCTGTTCGCCAATCATTGCGCCTCGAAGAGTTGTCTCATCGAGGCGCAAATACTTTTTTGCCCACCAGCGTTTCAATCGATAAGTTCTTTGGCCGTGGCTGCCAGTTGACTGCCAACCCGATCTTTCAGCGTTTCAATAAACCGGGTGATTTTTGCATCGACAAACTGCCGGGAGGTATAGACGGCGTACACGTTGCGCTCATAGGTATGGTAGTCAGGCAAAACCCGCACTAACTTGCCGGAACGCAAATCGTCGATGGCTGTAAACCCGGCCAACAAACCAATCCCCGCGCCCTCTCGACTGGCAAGCGCCATCGCATCCATATCGTTGACGCTGAAACTTGGCCCCGTCGGGACAAATGTCGCGTCCCCCGCTCTGCTCTTGAGCTGCCACTCATCCCGCACATAGTCCACGGTACCCAGCAGCAGACACTGATGATCGCGCAAGTCTTCGGGCTTTTCGGGGGCCGCATGCCGGGCGAGGTAGTCTGGCGACGCCACCAGCACACAATGGCTGACACCGATCTTTTGGCTGACATACGCCGAATCGGGAAGCGCACGGGCGATCAGAATCGAGACGTCCAGTTGGTCTTCCAACAGGTTAGGCATGCGTTGCGAGAGTAATAAATCCACAGTCACCTCCGGGAACTGCCGGCGGTACTCCAGCACGGCCCCCGTGACCAGATGCCGAGCCAGCCCGGGCACGCAATGCACACGCAGTGTTCCCTTCGGCTGTAGCGCCGCATTGCTGGCTTCGGCTTCGGCACTTTCCAGATCAGCCAGGATTTTCGTGCAGCGCTCATAGAACCGTCGCCCTGCATCGGTGACCGAAAGACGTCGGGTCGAGCGTTGCAACAGGCGTGTATCGAGCACGTTTTCCAGCGCAGATACAGCACGCGATACGTTACCGACTGTGGAGTCCAGATGATTGGCAACGGCCGTGAAACTGCCCATCTCGACAACTTTTATGTACACCGACATGTTCGAAAGCTTATCCATCGCGACCTTCCTGATATCTGACGCTCACCCGTGATAGCGCGCATTTTTTCCGGATGCTACACGTTCGGCCCGCGGCTCGATATTACCTCTGGCGACAACAATGATTCCCTTCGGCGCGACTAAATCAAGGGGCGCTCCTTCCATAGACTTGGTTGCACAGGCCGCCTGAACAGGCGCCGGATTTCTTACGAATCTCTGACAACCAACTGAAGGTCACATCATGAAGACTTCCTACGACCCGCTTTATCTTTTCATCGGTGGTGAATGGATCAGTGCCGAAGGGCGCGATACCGCCGCTGTCGTCAACCCGGCAACCGGCCGGGAAATCGGCCGCGTCCCTCTCGCCACCGCAGACGACCTTGATCACGCCCTTGAAGTGACTCGCCTGAGCTTCGAACAATGGCGTCAGACCGTGCCTGACAAACGCGCAAAAATCCTCAAGCGTGCCGCCGACCTGATCCTCGAGCGTGCACCGCAGATTGCCACGCAGATGACCCTGGAGGAAGGTAAGCCGCTGAATGAAAGCCTGGATGAAGTGACTCGTGCGGCGGAGTATTTCGAATGGTTCGCCGAAAGCGCCCGACGTATCGATGGCCGTGTGGTTCCGGCCAATCGGCCAGGCGTACTGCAACTTGTCAAACGCCAGGCCATCGGCCCAGTCGCCGCATTCACACCGTGGAATTTCCCGGCCATCACCCCGGCACGCAAGCTCTCGGCAGCACTGGCCGCCGGTTGCAGCGTCATCCTCAAACCCGGTGAGGAAAGCCCCTCCACAGCACTGGCCCTGGCGCGTGCACTCGACGATGCAGGATTGCCCAAGGGTGTGCTGCAAGTGGTCTTCGGCGTACCAGATCAAGTGTCCAGCCATCTGATCGCCTCGCCGATCATTCGCAAAGTGACCTTCACCGGTTCAGTGCCGATCGGTCGCCTGCTGTCTGCACGCGCTGCCGAAGGCGTGAAGCCCATCACCCTTGAACTCGGTGGACACGGACCGGTGCTGGTGTTCGAGGATGGCGACATTGAAAAAGCCGCCATCGAAGGCGTCGCGAACCGCTTTCGCGGCACCGGGCAGGTGTGCATTTCGTCCACTCGGTTTCTGATCCAGCGTGGCGCCTATCAAGCCTTTGTCGATCATTTTGTCGCTGCGACCCAAGCGCTGAGAATCGGTGACGGCCTGCATCCGGACACCCAGGTCGGCCCCCTGGCCAACCCAAGGCAATTGGCAAAAATGGAAGAACTGGTCGCCGATGCCGTTGAAAAAGGTGCACGGGTACTGGTCGGTGGCGAAGCCCTGTCAGGCGAAGGCTACTTCTTCCAACCCACGGTTCTGGCGGATGTGCCGATGAGCGCCCGCGTCATGCACGAAGAACCCTTCGGCCCCATCGCCGTACTGATGCCGTTCGATGAACTGGCCGATGGACTGCAAGAAGCCAACCGCCTGCCCTACGGACTTTCGGCCTACGCGTTCACCTCCAGCGCGCGCACGGCCATTGATGTCGCTGATGGATTGGAGGCCGGGATGATCGGGATCAATCAATACCGCATCGTCGCGACCGAGCTCCCGTTCGGCGGCATGAAAGAAAGCGGTCACGGCTCCGAAGGTGGCATTGAAGGCATCGAGCACTATCTCACTCACAAATTCATCAGCCAGGTTTAAGGAACTCGCCCATGTCCAAGCTCAACTTCAACAGTCCTCGCGAAGCAGCGCGCGCATTCACGCCGAAGCTGGCGCAATTCGTCGACTCAACGCTTTATCCGCAAATCTGGAGCGATCCGGCGCTGTCCCCGCGCGACCGTAGCCTGATCACCGTGGCGGCATTGATTGCCGGTGGTCACTCGGAGGAGTTGCCTGCTCACTTACGCCGGGCGGCTGGCAACGGTGTAACCCATGACGAACTGGCGGCAGCGATCACGCACCTGGCGTTTTACGTGGGCTTCCCTGGCGCCATCACCGCATCGGCTATCGCCAGCGCCACGTTCAGCGAAACGGAGAACAACTGAATGAAAGCCATCAACATCAAAGAGTTTGGTGCGCCAGACGTCCTGGAACTCGTAGAGGTCGCCAATCCTGAAGTCCGTCCTCACGACCTGCTGGTGCGTGTCTATGCCGCCGGGGTGAACCGTGCGGACCTGACTCACCGGACCGGTGGCTACGGCCATCCGAACTTCGGTGACTCGCTGATCATCGGCCTGGAAATCGCCGGCGAAGTGATCGGCAAAGGTAGCGCGGTCACGGGGTTCGAGGTGGGAGATCGCGTCATGGGCGTGGTCGGAGGCGGTGCCTACGCCGAACAGGCACGCATTGATTACCGCATGGCCATGCACATTCCCGCGCAGCTTGACTATGTACACGCGGCGGCCATTCCCGAGGTCTTCGTCACGGCCCATGAAGCGATGATGCACCTGGCTCGGCTCAAGTCCGGTGATTCGGTGTTGATTCATGCGGCCGCCGGCGGCGTCGGGTCTGCTGCGGTGCAGTTGGCTTATGCCACAGGCGCCACGGTGTATGCGACGACCGAAGGCAGCAAGTTGGCGCGTGTCGAACATTTGGGCGCTGACGTGGCGATCGACTACAAGACGCAGGATTTCGCTGACGTGATTGCCGACAAAACCCAGGGTCGCGGCGTCGATGTCATCATCGACTTTATCGGTGAGCCCTACTTCGCCCGCAACATCGCGTCCCTTGCAAAGGGCGGCCGCTTGGTTCAGGTAGGCATCCTTGGCGGAGGCGGCAACGTGACCGTAGCGCTGGAAGATATTCTTTACCGCCACGTGCAAATCATCGGTACGGTCATGAAGTCGCGCACGCAACCGGAGAAGCACGAAATGATCAAGCGTTTCCGCGAGCACTGGCTTGATCGCTTCGAGGGTGCCGGAAGCCTTGAGCCGGTTGTCGACAGCACGTTTGCGCTTTCAAGGGCTGCCGATGCTCACCGCCGGATGGAGTCTTCCCAGAACGTCGGGAAAATCATTTTGACGATGCAGCCTGAAGACTTGCTTTAAGTCACCCCATGCCGGATAGAACTGAAAAATGGTGCCCTTGGTGGGCACCTTCAACGGGTGTGGGGAACACCCGCTGAACGTTTTAGCCAATCTGTTGCGTCGACCGGTTGAATCCACAACCGATTAAGACCATTGCAGAGTATTCGCTTTTGCCAAGGACGGATCACCAAACCAAAAGGGACATCAATCTAATTTGCCAAAGTTGCCCTGCTCTACTGAACGGGGACGTCATCCATGCTAACAAGCGCTGGCTGCCGGATTACATGCCATGACGATCCAGGCCGCGCCGTCGATCATCACCGACCGCTCGCCGGGGAGGTCGGCGAAGGCGGCACGAACTGCGGCCCAGGCGTGGTCACGGATGTCATCGGTTTGATGCGCGAGCACAAGCGACAGCGGGCCGCCCTCGAACGCCATCCTTACCGCGTCGTCGATTGCCGCATCCCGAGTCTCGCCTTCGCCGAATGGGATGGACACATCGAACGGCGCAAAAGTGATATCGGTAAAGCCAGCCTCCGTCAGGATACGTGTCACGCGCCCCCGGTCACCGAACGAGAATGGTCCGGGTGCTTCGGGATCAGGCGGTGCGATCGGCGGGACGATGCCCCTGATCGCGCCCATCGGCAGGCGTACCCAATCGTTCTCGGCCACGCCGCGCCAGCAGATGAAAGCGACCCGCCCGCCCGGCCGGAGCGCGCGTCGCATATGGGCGAACGCCCCTGTCGGATCGTCGAAGAACATCACCCCGAAACGCGAGAAAAGGATGTCAAACGCGCCCTCGGGTAGCTTGGCGCTACTGGCGTCGGCCACCTGAAACAGGACCGGCGTATCCTGCGGCGCAAGCTCGCGCGCTCGTTCAATCAGCGGTTCGGATATGTCCACGGCCAGCACATGGCCGCCCGCCCCGACGCGGGCGGCCAGAGCCAGACTCGACGCGCCCGCGCCACAACCGACGTCAAGCACGCGTTCGCCCGTGACGGGCGCCGCGGCTTCTATCGCAGCCTGGCCAAATACCGCAAACATGGCGTCGAGCCGGGCCTGGTTGGCGGCCCAGTACTCTCCGCTTTCGCCATTCCAGTCGGCGACCTGATAGGCTTTTTGCTCTGTCATGACATCTCCTCGTTTTGATTCGTTTTAACCCGCTAGCCTTTGATCGAGGCAAGGAGGATAGGACGCTACCTGGCCCATGCCGCGATCCGTTCCGCGATCGCCTCAGGGGCCTCGATGTGCAGGAAGTGACCGACGCCGGGGACGACTTCCATCGCGTGCGGGGCGGCGAACCGATGTCGGTCTTCGACATGCGCGGGGAGGATGCAGCCGTCGTTGGCACCGTGAAGCTGCAACAGGGGCACCGTGATCGGCTGAGACATGCGTCGCGTCGCACCAATCATGCCGGGGCGCAGCATCGCCCGGTAATACTTTAGGGGCGCGGGCATGCTCTTGCGCAGATGCTCGTGTAGCTCTGCCTTGAGCGCGGGATCGAGCGAGAAGCCGGGCGACCATTGACGCCAGAGGCTGTCGATGAAGGCAAGATCGCGGGCGGTGGCGATCCAGCCGCTTCCAGGCAGTTGAAAGAGCCCCATGTACGAGCTCCGGCGTAGCTGAGCGAGGTGCGTCAGCCGGCTCATGAACGTGAGTGGATGAGGGATTGCGAGCGCGACCGCGCGTTCGATCCGCTCCGGTGCTGTGACGCAGGCGTCATAGGTGATCAGGGCGCCCCAATCGTGGCCAATCAACTCCACGGGGCGCCCCGGAGACCAACGGTCGATCAGCGCGAGCACGTCGCTGGTGAGAGCCGCGAAGTCGAACGGCCCCGCAGTCGGGGACGGCGCGTAGCCGCGAAGCCAGGGTGCGACGACGTGACGGCCACGGCGGCCGAGCTCGGCAAGGAAGAGCTTCGCGGTTGGCGGATGATCTGGGAAACCGTGCAAGACGATCGTCGGTTGACCATCGGGATCGCCGCCCTTCAGCGCATGAAAGGTTCCGTGTGGCAGGTCGAAAGTGACGTGTTCGAACTCCATGTGTGTCAGCCTTTTTCAAAAATAGTCGGGCGAGAAATGCTGATGCTGGCTTCGGTGTTTCTGGTCTTGGACATGTGCGCTTCCATGCTCATCTCCAGTCTCTGCTCTCAAGCCGGCATCTACTGCTGGGCGAAGGGCCGGCCATCGCGCCTTGCCATATTTCCGGAGTCAGGCCGTGCAAAAGCCGGGGACGGCGACCTTCTGGAACAGGTGCGGGGTGGCTACGACGGATGACGGATAGGCCGAAACCTTGGCGACGAATTCGGGGCGGGCGAAGGCATCGCGGAGCGTCTCGGTGGACTCCCACACCACATAGTTCAGGAAGGTCGGGCTATCACCGATCGCGCGGTGCAGTTGGGTGGAAATGAAGCCCGGCTGCTTCTTCAGGGTTTCGCCTGCCGCCTTGAAGGCGTCCAGGAAGCCCGCTTCGTCGGCGGAACCGACCGTGAATATGTTGATAAGTACGATTGGCGCGGCCGAGATGCCGAGTTGGCGCTCAAGCGGGAACTTATCGTCTAGCGGCTTGAATTTCTTCAGGACTTCCATGGTGGCGCTCGCGTCTATTGTGAAATTGAAATTGGCGTGATCGATGCTGCTTGATCTCAAACCAGCATGGACTGCTGGGCGAAGATGCCCGCCATCGCACCTTGCCATGAAGCCGTGCTGACAGAAGCCATGAGAGGATTGGCGAGATCGCCGGCAGCGTAGACGCCGGGCACACTGGTTTCGCGGCGCTCGTCGACCTTGAGGGCGATGCCCAGGGGCGTATCGATCGTGGCGAGGCCCAGTGATTCATGCAGACGTGCGGACGGCTTGTTGCGCGGATGCGCGAACAAGATGTCGACCGCAACAGAGGGGCCGGCATCTAGCCTGATAGTGGCGTTGTGGCTCTCGTCATGGTCGATTTCGGTGATCCGGCCATCGACGATCGGGATGCCGCGGCGCGCCAGATCGGCCCGGATGTCGGGTGGAATGTCTTGACCATTGGCGAAGACTGTCAGTGTGTCGGTCCAGTCGTGGTATAGCCTGACGTAGTTGTGCGAGGGCGGGCCGGACCAGACGAGGCCCCAATGCCGGCCCGCAACTTCAAAGCCGTCGCAATAGGGACAGGGCACTATGGAGGTTCCCCAGCCTTCGGCAAAGCCGGGAAGTTCAGGCATCTGGTCGGCGACGCCATAACTCAAAATCAGGCGGCGTGCCCTGAGGCTTTCGCCATCACCAGTGAGGATGTAGAAATCGTCAATGGTGCCGGAGATGCTCTCGGCCCTGGCAGTGACAAGATTGATCGTAGGGTAGCGCGCCAACTGTTGCCGCGCTTCGGCCAGAATCTCCAGTGGGGGCTTGTGATCGTGGCCAAGCAAACCATGCGAGTGGTCGGCGAAGCGATTACGCGGAAGGCCGGTATCGAGAACGATGACTTTTCGGCGGGCACGACCAAGCTGGAGTGCGGCGGCAAGACCCGCAAAACTGCCGCCGATAATGATGACGTCATTCATGGTGATAGGCTCCGCGTTGTGGCTGAAGGGACTTGGGTTTTACTGTTTGGATACTTTCGAGTACCATAATCCTGAAATTACGATACCGTCAAGTACTGGAATCTTTATGACCGAAATCAGCCAGACCCGGCGCGGCCGGCCAGCCAACGAGGCGCTCAGCCAATCGATCGTCGACGCCGCCGGCGAACTGTTTGTGGAGTTGGGATTTCAAGCGACAACAATGGACAAGGTCGCCCAGCGGGCAAAAATATCCAAGCTAAGCATCTACCGACACTTCGAGAACAAGGAGGCGCTGTTCAGCGCGGCCATCGCGGCCCACTGCCATCAGTTTGCACCACAGGCCATTGTTGAAGGCGTCGACGGTTCGGCTGCAGATCAGCTGATGGCGGTGGGGACATTCCTGCTGCGCACGTTGTTGAGTCCGGAAGTGCGCAGTGTTGAAGCCATGATCATGGTCGACAAGACGAAGCAAAAGTCGTTGAGCAAGCTCCATTACGAAGCCGGTCCCGCCTATGTCACTGCCCAGATCGAGGCCCTTTTGCGTCAGTTGCACGCGGAGGCGATGCTAAACGTGCCCGACCCTTTAGCGTCTGCCCGCTTGTTTGCCGCGCTTATCAAAGGGTCCGATCTCCTGATGATCGCCCGCTTCGATGAAGCGAAAGCAAAGGACGACAATGAAGTTGAATCCTATTGCCGGTCGGCCGTCGCAATGTTCATCGCAGCGCACGGTATTTAGTGTTGACCTGCAACGGGCTGCCACGGTGCTCGAACTGATCAATAAACACAGCCTTCGGACTGTGGACTGGAGCGATATTGATCGCTCATCTGGAAATTGACCTTGGGCTCGACTCTCCAAACAAGACGCATATTCTGGTCGATGCCTTGAAAGCCCTGCAGCTGAAAAGTCAGGATGTTGATCGTCACGTTTACTATTCGTCAGGCACGCTGTCTGAACTCTTGCAGGTGTTTTCCAGTAGCGCTCAAGTCAACCTGAACGATGCCATTGCATGAAAGTCCTGGAGCCAAGTCCGCAGGGAAGACTTGCGTAGCCGTGGCGTTTAGCTGGGCCAGACTGCCGCTTCTGATACCTGCTCCAGGATCTGCTCAGCAGTCGATTCCGCTGCCCGCACGATCAGACGCCAATGATCCTTCGCTATTGCAGCCATCAGGAACCTTTCATGTGAACGAATCCGTTTTGTTTAGTATCAAAACGGGCAGTTTCAAAAGCGTTTAGCAGTCGCCAACTCGAAAAATCATGACCGGAGAACAATGCATGCCCCTCAGTGACACCATTGACAGAGCGTTGCTAAGCGCAGAGGAACGTTCCTCTATCGCTGAAATAGAAGCTACGACCAATATTCTGCAGCTCGTTACACGCATGACCGGGACGCGTTTCGCGGCGATCGCAAAATTCACCGACACGGACTGGATCGTCTGTTCCGCCTTCGATCCGATCGAACTTGGAATCAACACCGGCGACACGCTGGAACTGGAGACCACGCTGTGCAGCGAGTTTCGCAGAGACCCCCAGGTGCTTTTCGTGCCGCAGATAAGTCGCGATGGCAGGTTTTCGACACGCCCTGTGGTGAAGCAATATTTGATTGAAAGCTACGCAGGAGCCCCTATTTTCCTGCCCGACGGACAACTTTGGGGCGCGCTGTGTGCACTGGACTCCAGGGCGGTGATTTTCGATGACCCGGATCTGGCAGACACGTTAGGCCTGTTCGCGAGACTGATCGGCTGTATCTTTTACGCGAATCTGACGGAGGCCGGCAGCGGCTACAGCAAGAACGTTTCAAGCGTTATCGGATAAACAAGAAACAGCCCTGAATATTCAGGGCTGTTTCATTGTGGCCTGTGAGAATTTTGCTCCACCCTGCTACAAGGTGTAGGAAACACCGACCTGCACGGTTCGCGGCGCCCCCGGATAGGCATAGACGTTGCCGAATGCGCCCTCTTCATAATCACGGTCGAACAGGTTTTTCACGTCGAGATTGAGCCGCACCTTGTCATTGATCTTGTAGAAGCTGAGCAAATCGACAACGGTATAGCTGCCCATCGAAAACGCGGTGTTGGCGGTTTGTCCGGCGCGCTCGTCGACGTACTTGAGACCAGTGCCCAGCCCCAATCCCTTGAGGGTGCCGTCCTGGAACTCATACATGTTCAGCAGGCTGAAGCTGTTCTTCGGGATATTCATCAGCCGCGTGCCAGAGCGCAGCACGTTGTCCTTGGTCACCTCGGCATCGACATAGGCGTAACCACCAATCACCCGCCATTCGGGCGTCAGGTTGCCGGCAACGTTGACGTCGAAACCGCGGCTACGCACTTCGCCGGCCGCAACGCTGAAGGTCGAATCAACCGGGTCGGTGGTCAACACGTTACGTTTTTCGATCTGATAGATCGCCGCGTCAACACTCAACTGCTGATCCAGCGCTTCCCACTTGATCCCCATTTCATAGGACTTGCCCTTCTCCGGCTCGAACCCTCCGCCCTGGCGACTGGCGCCGGTGTTCGGCTTGAAGGAGCGCGCCGTATCGGCATAGATCGCCAATGTCTCGGTCAGGTCGTAAGTCACACCGATGCGCGGAGTCACCGCGTTGTCACTGGCCTGCCAGCTCTTGCCACCGGGCACGTAGGTTTCGTAGTCATGTTCGAAGCGCTCGAAACGCGCCCCGGCCAGCACCTTGAGTTTATCGGTCAATGCCACCTGATCCTGCAGGAACGCGGCATACGTCTTGAGGTTTTCCTTGTCGTGCGTCGGCGTGCGGGTGAGTGCCGGGCGCGGCTGCCCGTAGACCGGATCGAAGATGTCGATCGGGTACGCACCGACGGCGCCGCTGGAGCGTTGAATGATCGACTTGTAGTCGTAATCTTCGTACTCGATACCGGTGAGCAACGTGTGCTGCAAACCCGCGGTATCGAAATGCCCGGTCAGATTGAGTTGGGTATCCTTGTCGGTCCACTCCAGCTTGCGGTAGTTGAAGTTGCGCCCGAGGGTACGGCCGTCATCGGCAATGCCATTGGCCTCGATTGCGTTGCCCTTGAGCGAACCATCGAGCCACTGGAAACCGCCGCCCAGGGTCCAGTCGTCGTTGAGCATGTGCTCGAAACGCAATTGCGCCATGTTGTTGTCGTTATGCAGTTTGCCAGCGTCTTTTTCGCCGAAAAAACTGTCGCGCGAGGCGGTTCCTGTCTGCTTCGCGTAACGGGTAAGGCCCCGATCCAGAGGCGCATTGTTGCGCATGAAATCGCCTTCGAAAATCAGCTTGGTTGCGTCGGTTGCCTGCCAGGTGAGTACCGGCGAGATGCCGTAGCGCTCGGTTTCGACGTGATCGCGGAAGGTGTCGCCGCCCTCGCCCACAACGTTCAAGCGATAGGCCAGGCGCCCCTCTTCGTCGAGCGGGCCGGAAGCGTCCAGCGTGCCGCGTTTCATGCCCTGATCGTTGAGTTGGCTGCCCAGGGTGACGCTGCTTTCAGGCAACGGCTGCTTGGACACCACGTTGAAGGTGCCGCCAGGATCACCCCGACCGTAGAGCATCGTGGCCGGCCCGCGCAGCACTTCGAGGCGTTCGATTGTGTTGGCATCCGGCATGTTCGGATAGCCGCGGTTGATCGGAAAACCGTTGCGATAGAACTCGCCGGTGGTGAAGCCACGCACGGTAAACGTGGTCAGGCCCTGGCCACCAAAATTGTTCGCTCGCCCTACGCCACCGGCGTAGTCCAGCGCGTCCTGCAAACGGGTGGCACCCAGATCCTCGACCGCGTCCTTGGAGACCACACTGATCGATTGCGGAGTTTCGTGGATAGAGGTGTCAGTACGCGTGGCGCTGGCCGAGCGCGTCGCCCGATAACCCTGCACCGGGCCGTCCGCCCTTTCGTAATTCGCAGTACCGATGACATCGGTTGCGTCCAGCTCCAGCGTTGAGGGTGATGCCCCCGTTTGATCAGCCCAAGAGGCAGGCGACAATGCTTGCAGCACACAAATGGAAAGCAGGGTTCGACGCATGGAGAGAGCAACCTTTACGAATAGGCCAATGCAGGGGGTGGAACCGCCAAAAAACTCCCGCGCATGCTATACAAAACTATTCGCAATTAATACAAATTCCCATTAACAACAGTTGCCGCTGTCAATGCGGCACCGTCGCTCTGCACCCTGCTCCGCCAAATTTTCAGGTTCCGCCCGAGAGTCCCTCCGTGGTCTGGGCGAACCTTGCCCCGGCCTTGCGCACCAACTGGCGCCATTCTGTTGCTGTAATCAGTCCTTCCTGCTCCATCGTATCGGCCATTTTCAGCAAATCGTCGTATTGATCCTCAGCGTCCATACGGATCTCTGGCTCTTCCAGTAATTTTCGCCAGGCGGCCAACGCCTGCTCTTTGCGAATGTCGCTCATGGTTATTACCCCCGGGTGATTTGTAAGTCGGTAGAGGGCTGCGGTTCTGGAGTGTTCAGCGGCGGCGACTGACGGCGCGACAGATGGTTTTCGTTGCGGCCTCGATAAATGAAGCGGCCCAAAGCAGGCGTTGATGCACGACTGCTTTGGGCCTGAGAGCGATTGCCTGCCAGGATGGCTCAGTGCGGGCTGGCCGTCGGACGTACCACAATCTCACTTACATCAACATCGTCGGGCTGTTCGATGGCATAAGCGAGTGCTCGTGCAATGGCGTCTGCGTTGAGCGCCACACGCCGGAAGGCTTTCATTTCCTCGCGAGCCACCTCATCGGAAATCGTATCGGCCAGTTCGGACTCGACGACACCCGGGCACACCACCGTGACGCGAATCTTGTCCGTTTCCTGGCGCAAACCATCCGAGATGGCGCGGACGGCGAATTTGGTCGCGCAGTACACCGCAGCCGTTGGAGAGACCGCAAGACCGCCAATCGACGAGATATTGATAACCTGCCCGTACCCTTGCGCCTGCATGTCCGGCAAGACCGCAGCGATACCATGCAGCACCCCGCGCACGTTGACATCGAGCATCTGGTTCCATTCGTTGACCTTCAACGAGGCCAAGGGAGACAGGGGCATCACGCCCGCGTTGTTGATGATCACATCGACCTTGCCATATTGCGCCTTGGCGAACGTCACGAACGCCTGCATGGATTGCAGATCCGTGACATCCAGTGCGCGGGCGCTGGCCGAGCCACCCTCGGCCCGGATCTCGCTGACCAGTTTGTCCAGACGCTCCGTACGGCGGGCACCGAGTACTACATGGGCACCTTTGCTGGCGATCAGCCTGGCCGCCGCTTCGCCAATACCGCTGCTTGCACCGGTAATCAGCACGACTTTGTTGTGAATGTTCGACATATCCGTAGCTCCTGCTCTCAGCATTGAAGTTCAGCAGCGACCGCTGAAGTCGCGGGCGTTGCTGCTGGGTACGTCGAAAAGATTAAGGGCACGCGCCTGCTCGGCGCGTGCCGAAACCTGCGCAACTTTTGCCTATTCGTGTCGGTGTGCATCAATCTGCAAAACAGATAAGGCAGCGAAGCTCAAGCCCCACGGAACTCGCTGGGCGTTACGCCCACCTCGCGACGAAACACTTGAGAGAAGTGACTGGGGCTTGAATAGCCGACCTCCAGGCCGACGTCGATGACACTGCGCCCGGTCTCGAGCAACAGCTGCCGCGCGCGAATCATGCGCAAGCGGATGAAGTACTGCGAAGGCGAAAATCCCGTCGCTCGCTTGAACAGACGGCTGAAGTGGTACTCGCTCAGCTCGGCCAGTCTGGCCAGCTTTGCCAGGCTGAATTCAGCGCCCAGATCCGCACTCATGGCGTCAGTGACTTTGCGCAGCTTGTAGGCTTGCAAGGCGTTGCTCCGACGTCCACCTCGGGCCTCGGCGCGATAGCTGCGCACCAGGTGCACGGCCAGCGCCTGTGCCAGCGAGCGGGCAAACAGAGCGCTGGGCGAGCGCTCCATAACCAGTTCGGAGCGCAACTGCTCCATGACAAACGTGACGCGCGCGTCGCGTGCCCCGGAAACATCACGCAAACGTACAGCTCCCCCGTAATCCCCCAACAACTCACGCGACGCGTGTTCGATCAGCGGCAGCCCCAGATAAAGGTGCATCACTTCAAAAGTATCGCCTCCCTGAGTCTGCCAGCGCATTTCATAAGGTTCATCGGAACTGGTGAGGAAAAAATCGCCAGCGCTGACCTCTGCCGCTTCCCACTCGCCGCCCGGCACGCGCTCCTCCACCCTCGCCGTCCCCGCCAGAACCAGGACGAGTAGCGGTTCCACCACCGCAGGCACGAGAATGGGTTCAACCACGCTGCCATGGGTAAAAAACCGGATCACGATGTCCTTGATTTCCGGACACGCTGGTAACGCCAGCGGCTCGCCCGGCAGGTAGTCACCCATCGACTGCCCTGTGATGCGCAAGTCCTGATGGGAAGTCGACCTGTGTTCCAGCGACGTTCGCCCGGTATTGGTCATGAACATGTCCTTTTCATACTCGGTTGTGCACAGCCCCACAGCCTTCAGCTGGCGCTTGACCGAACTTTGCCCGATGAGACCGGAACGATGGTATCGGGCTTTTGCCGTGGATTGAATCGAGCAGCGAACCCTTCTTGCTAAGATTCAGCGCAAAACCCCGACAGCGTGGGCAGTTTCCCGAAAGCCGACCTCGCCTCGCTGCGAGACAGTAGGCCCGTCGCCGATGACAGCGCCTTGCGGGCGCCGACCCGGCTAATCCCTACTCGATCAAAACGCTGGAGAACATCATGAGCGATATCAAGTACAGCACACCAAACGAAGTGGCCGGTAAAGTGGCTCTGATCACTGGCGCGGCCAGTGGCATCGGCAAGGCCATCGCACTACTGCTGCATGCCCGCGGCGCCAAGGTCATCGCTGAAGATATAAACCCCGAGGTACAGGCACTGGCTCGCCCCGGGCTGGTACCACTGGTAGCCGATATCACTCAGGACGGGGCCGCCGAACGCGCAGTCGCATTGGCCATCGAGCAATTTGGTCGACTGGACATCCTGGTCAATAACGCCGGCATCATCATCAACAAGCTGGTCATCGACATGACTCGCGAAGACTGGGAGCGCATTCAGGCGGTGAATGCCACGGCTGCATTTCTGCATAGCCGGGAAGCGGTCAAAGCGATGCTGCCGAATAAATCCGGCTCGATCGTCAACATCGCGTCCTACGCCTCCTATTTCGCCTTCCCCACCATCGCCGCCTACACCGCCTCCAAAGGCGCGCTCGCGCAACTGACGCGCACCCTGGCGCTTGAAGTCATCGGCCACGGCATCCGCGTCAATGCCGTCGGCGTCGGAGATGTGGTGACCAACATCCTCAACAATGTGGTCGACGATGGCCCGGCATTTCTCGCCCAACACGGCGAGGCCGCGCCGATCGGCCGTGCGGCTCAACCAGAAGAAATCGCCGAAGTGGTCGCGTTCATCGCCTCGGACCGTGCCAGCTTCATGGTCGGTTCGGTGGTCATGGCCGACGGCGGCATGACCGTCACGGCCGGGTGAGCCAGCGCAGGAAGGAGCTGCCAGGCACTTGGGCAAGCCAAGAGGATCAGGCAAATCTGCGGCAGTTTCGTCCTAACACCACTGCGCTCGGCTACGTAATCTGAAAGCACGCAACGGATGCAGACACAGGCCACGGCAGGCCACCCGGCTGAACAAGACATTGAGGACTGAACAATGAAAAATGCAAAACGGCTTTCCCTGTCACTGGTGATCAGCGCGATGGTTGCCTGCGCGGTCAACCTCTCCCCTACCAGCCTGCATCTGGCCGCAGACGGCTCTGACCGGACTCCCGGCATGCGCGTGACTGAAGGCGGCAGTGATCGTACTCCGGGGTTTCGCGTTGCCGAAAACGGCTCTGACCGCACCGCCCTGGGTCGAATCGGCCAAGCCTGATATCAAGGAGTCAAGCTGATGAAAAATGCCAGACAAACCACGCCTGTCCATCGTTACGCCGGGATGTGGGTTACCGCCGATGGATTCATCCGTCACGAGCTGCTGACCACTGGGCGTTATGACGAGGCCCGTGGTAAAAATAAGAGTGCCTATGAAGGCCGCTACGAAATAGTTGGTGACTACATCCAGTATTGGGACGACACCGGCTTCACCGCTGACGGGCATTTTCATGACGACGTGCTGTATCACGCCGGCATGATCCTCTATCGGCAATGAGCACTTTAATGATGTCGGGTGAATATCGTCTGCCTGGACAGTTCCGGGCAGACGCTCATAAACACTTGTGAGAGCCTGAAATGCAACAGAGCGATGCTTTCATCCTGCAAAACACGGCCATCTACCGTGACGAACTGGTTCGCTTGCTGACGCAACGGTTTGCTGCACCCGGGGTCTATGAGACTGCCATAGCGCCCTTGCATGTCATCCGTTTTGACGCGCCTTCGGAGCTGATCCACACCGTGCACAAGCCGGCACTTTGCCTGATCGTGCAAGGACAAAAAGAAATCGGTCTGGGTGACGACCATTATCTGTACGACCCGCTCAGTTACCTGGTGGTCTCAGTGACACTTCCCGTTTCCGGGCGCGTGTTGATGGCCAGCCCGGAGGCGCCCTACCTGTGTATCCGCTTTGATTTCGAGGGCACGGAAATCGCTCAGGTCATCGCCGATGCGCCCCCGACGGGCGTCCCGGACGAGCCGGAGCTTGGCCTTTTCCTGGAAAAGGTCGATGTGCCTCTGCTGGAAACCATGCTTCGGCTGGTCCGGCTGCTGGAAACACCGAAAGACATCGGCATGCTGGCGCCCCTCGCCCTGCGCGAGCTGTATTACCGGCTCCTGCGAGGCGTGCACGGTCGTCGTCTGTATGAGCTTGCCCTCGGTGACTCGCAAACACGCCGGGTAACGCGGGCAATCGATTGGCTGAACAACCACTACACCCAACCCTTGCGCATCGAAGAACTCGCCCGGGTCGCCAGTCTGGGCAATTCCACATTGCATCATCAATTCAAGGCCGTGACGGCCATGAGTCCACTGCAATACCAGAAACAACTCCGCCTGCAGGAAGCCCGCCGCTTATTGCTCGGCGAAGGGCTGGATGTGGCGAGTGCCTGCTATCGAGTGGGCTACGAAAGCCCGTCGCAATTCAGCCGGGAATACAGTCGCCAGTTTGGGTGTCCGCCCTCAAAAGACACCCAGCGGGTTCGCCGCCCGGCGTGAAAGTCAGCCCGACGGCGATCTATCGGACAAATGCCCACTGATCACCTCACAAACCGGTTACGCCCCAACGCCTTGGCGTTATACAACGCCTGATCCGCCACCTCGATCAACCCTTGCAGGGTTTCCAGTTGCGAGCCCGAGGCCGTAGCGATGCCGATACTCACACTCAGCCGTCCGAACGGGCTGGAAGGGTGCGGGATGTGCTCCTGCTGCAAACGATCGAGGATCATCTGCGCCACCACCGCAGCACCGTCGCTGTCGGTGGCCGGCATGATCACGCTCAGCTCCTCGCCGCCGTAACGTGCCACCAGATCCGACGGGCGCCGTACACAACCTTCGAGGATTGTGCCGACCTTCTGCAGGCAGGCATCGCCGGCGACATGCCCGTATGAATCGTTGAACAGCTTGAAGTAATCGATATCGATCATCAGCAACGCCAGCGTCGTGCCATCACGTTGTGCGCGCCGGGCTTCCATGGCGAGGCTCTCATCGAAGCAGCGCCGGTTGGCCAGACCCGTCAGGGCGTCCTTCATCGCCAGCAACTCAAGCTGGCGATTGGATGAGAGCAACTGCTGCTGCGTCCCGCGCAATTGGTCTTCTGCCTCGGTACGCCTGCGGATATCCACAATCAGGAACCAGCCGATGAGCCCGGTGAGCCCCAGCAATCCCGCAACCACCACTGCCGACAGCCAGGCTTCCATGCGCCACGCAGCAAGGGATTCGCGCTTGCCGAGGGCGACAGTGGTGATCAGCGGCAACCGGTCACTCTTGCGGAAGGCATAGAGCCGCTCGACGCCATCGAGGCTGGAGGTAAACGACGCGGTGCCGACGGATCGATCGACCAGATACTTTGCATAGATGGGCGACTTGGAAAAGTTGCGCCCCATGTCCTGCTCGCGGAAGGGATAGCGCACCAGCAACGTGCCGTCGGTGTAGGACAAGCCGATGGCACCCTCCTGCCCGACATCGATCTTGCCGAACAGGCGCAGGAAGTTTTCGACCCCCAGGGTGACCGCCACCACCCCGGCAAACTCGCCGTGCGCATCGTTGAAGCGGCGGCTGACGGTAATCACCCACTCTTGATTGGAGCGGCTCTGGATCGGTGGACCGATAAAGGTCTCGCGGCTCGGATCGTCGCGATGATGGATGAAGTAGGCGCGATCACGGCTGTTGGCCCCGGCCGGAATCGGTCGGTTGGAAGACATCAGCCAACGGCCCTGGTTGTCGTAGATGGTGATGCCGCTGAGTTGCGGCATCAGCGGTTCCTGACGATTGACCAGTGTGCTCAGACGCTGGATCTGCGCGGGGCCGCTGCCTTCGGTTTCCAGACGTTCGACAAGTCCGAGCAGCAGCAACGAACTCTGGCGGACGATGCCTTCGGAGTACGTCGCCAGCGCCTGGGTCAGGTTCAAGCCATGAACGTCGACTTCCTCCAGCGCGCGCTCTCGAGAGGCCAACACTTTCCACACCGTCAGTGACGCGAGGGAACAACCGATCACCAACAACAAAAGCACAACCAGGCGGGTATCACGCTTCACATTACTACCTTTGGGAAAGTCCGGTTTCCGTTCCTGCGGCGGGTCGACCGACTCGATGACTGCAGCCGCGTGTCCTTGTCGCGCGCAAGGATACAAGTAGCACTGGCTTGCTGCAGCAACAGATTATGTCGCGCCAAAAAAAGTACTTCCGACTTGCGCTGCGTCATCCGGAAAAAAAGCGCGCTAAAGACTTCAGGACAGCATTTGCGCTTGGCGAAACAGCGACAAGAATGCCAGACCAAACCATCGCCAGGCTTTCAAAATCCGCTTGGCGCCGCAAGCTTGAAGCCAACTTTCTGACGCCTGTTTCACGACCCTTTCCCCTTGTTTTGCCAAGCATAAAATTTTGGCACTTTTGCACAACAAGTTGACATCCAAAAGCATGCCACGGGCCACCGATGTCATTAGAGTATGCGCCCTTAAAAAGGAAAGGACTCTTGATGACTCAGTCACTCTCACGGCGCGTTGTGGCGATTACCGGCGCCCTGGGGAATCTCGGCGAGACCCTGGCGGACATGGCCGCAGCCCAGGGCGCAGATCTGGTGCTGATCGATCGGGCGATGATTACGCTGCCCAGCTCCCACAATCGACTGGTCCTGTCCGGCATCGATCTGACCTCCCTTGCCGATTGCCAGGCAGTCGCCCACCAGATCAACCGCTATTTCGGTCGTCTCGATGCGCTGGTCAACGGCGCTGGAGGCTATGCGTGGGAACCGTTGTTGGGCGGTGCGCTAGAGGCCTGGGATCGGCTCTATTCGCTGAACCTTCGAACCGCATTGAACGCCAGCAAAGCCCTGCTGCCATTACTGCTGCAATCCTCGACCGGGCGCATCGTCAATATCGGCGCGAGCATGGCGGCCAAGGCCGGACTGGGGATGGGCGCTTACGCTGCATCGAAATCCAGCGTACTGCGCCTGACCGAAAGCCTCGCCGAAGAACTCAAGGACATGAGCATCACGGTCAATGCCGTGCTGCCGAGCATTCTCGACACCCCGCAAAACCGTGAGGCCATGCCCGACGCCGAACATCAGCGCTGGGTGACACCGGCGCAGTTGGCGGCGGTCATTCTGTTTCTGATTTCGGAGCAAGCGTCGGCGGTCACCGGCACCGGCATTCCGGTGATCGGGCGCATGTAGGGTCTATTGACGCCGCGCGCCTTGGCGACGTCGCTTTCTTCACCTTTCGGAAAAGCAAGATCACCGGATTACCGGACTTCCCCTCCCCCCATGCGACCCGCCACTTCCAGCGCTGCCTTCGTTAACCACGTCCTTGATGTCGCCGAACAATACGGTTGCGATGGCGATTGGCTGTTGCATCAGACCGGACTCTCACGCGAGCAGTTGTCCGACTCGATTGTGCGCATTCCCATGCGCCAACTGCGTGCCTTGCTGGAACTGGCGGCGCTCAGCAGCAACCTGCCGCATTTCGGCCTGTTGGTCGGCGCCGCCGTGCGCCCGGGCACCTATGGCGTGCTGGGTTATGTGCTGATGACCAGCGCGACACTGGGCGAGTCGCTGAACATGATTCTGCGATTCGGCAAGATCGTTTACGACAGCCCTTCCAGCCAGACCCGGATCGTCATCGGCGACGGCCGCGTGAGCCTCGAAGACCAGCGCATCAGTGAGCTGGAGCCTTACTGCGCCCTGCATCAGGAGGCCCTGATGGTCGGCTGGGCAGCATTCGGCCGCTGGTTGATCGCGAGTCATCAGCCGATGCTGGAAGTGCGGATGATGCATCCGGCGGTGGGCGAACCGGCGCTGTATGAACACTTCTTTGGCTGTCCGGTGCAGTTCGAGGCCGGTTGCAATGCGCTGGTGTTCGCCGAGTCGACGCTCTCGACGCGGATCCAGGGGGCCGACCCGCGCATGCATCGCAGCATGCTGCTGGAGGCCGACTGGCAGCTGTGCCTGTCGTATCCGGCATTTTCCGTGACCGACCGCTTGCGCGCACTGCTCACCGAACAGTTGCCGACCGGCGATTTCAGCCTGAAAAGCCTGGCCCGGCAGTTGGCGATTTCGCCGCGCACCTTGCAGCGCAAACTGGCGGCTGAAGGAGAAAACTTCAATCAGGTGCTGGAAACCATGCGCATGGAACTGGCCGACCATTACCTGCGCCGTACCGAGACCAGCATCATGAACATCGCCCTGATGCTGGGTTACTCGCAGGCCAGTTCTTTCAGCCATTCCTTCCGTCAGGCACGCGGGATTTCGCCGGTGGACTACCGCAAGTTGCTGCGCGCCAGATAAGCCCGGTCACGGCTTCAATTCCAGCAGCGGCTGACCCTTTTTCACCACATAGGTCGCCAGTTCCACGCCTTGGTCCTGGCCGACGTTCTTCGCCACATGGGCCACGCCCGCCGGGATGAACAGCGAATCCCCGGCCTTTAGCGTGACCGCCGGCCGGCCCTCCAGCTGATACTCCAGCGTGCCGCGGAGCACGTGCGCCACCTCGACACCCGGATGCGCATGTCGCGGCGCAGTCACGCCCGGGTCGAAATCGATCCGCGCCTGCAGCACCTCGCGATCCGCGTCGCCCAGGTCCTGACGAATCAGGTCGGTACGGCTCAGGCCCTGCTGCCAGCTCATGGCCTGAGCGTCTGCCGCCTGCGCCAGGCCGGTGAATGAAACCAGTGCGGCCACAGTGGCCAGAATCAGTGTGCGTTGCATGCAAATACCCTCTCGACAGTCATGGTGTGAAGGCCATCACTGTGAGCGTGGCGTGTAGCGGCGATGTGTCAAAAGACCCGGGTTTGGTCTCGCCGTGTATCACGCGCAATGCTGGATACACGGCCATACAAAGCACACCGGCTGTGTATCACAGTGTGTACAGACACCCCGGCGATACATGAACTTGAATCACCGCGCTTTTTCGACATGGGCCAGATACGTCACGGCGTTCAAATGCCTGCAAGGTTTGCCGGGATCACCCCGCACCTGCCCCCAACAGGCTTGCCAAGGAGACATCAGCATGACGACCGCAGCGTTCAACCGTATCAACCCCCGCCATTCAATCCTCGCTCTGGCGCTGTTCGGCGCGATGGCAGCGACTCAAATGCCAACGGCCGCCGCCGCGCAACCGGCACCCGGCGACCACAAGGTCAGCTATTCCGCGCCCTCGCCGTTCGGCCCGCTCAAACATGTGAAGGCCGGACTGCTGGATGTGGCATACGCCGAAACCGGCCCGGCGCAGGGGCCGGTGGTGATTCTGCTGCACGGCTGGCCGTACGACATTCACAGTTATGACGAGGTCGCGCCGTTGCTCGCCGCCAAGGGTTATCGGGTGTTGATGCCGTATGCGCGGGGTTATGGCGACACACATTTCCTCTCGGACCAGACACTGCGCAACGGCCAGCCTGCGGCGCTGGCCAGCGACGTGATCGACTTCATGGACGCCCTGAATATCAAGCAAGCGGTGCTCGGTGGCTACGACTGGGGCGCACGTTCGGCAGACATCGTCTCGGCGATATGGCCGGAGCGAGTCAAGGCACTGGTCTCGGTCAGCGGCTACCTGATCGGCAATCAGGCTGCCGGGCAGAATCCGTTGCCGCCCAAGGCCGAATTGCAGTGGTGGTATCAGTTCTACTTCGCCACCGAACGTGGCCGTGACGGCTACCGGAAAAACACCCACGACTTCGCCAAGCTGATCTGGCAGCTCGCCTCGCCGAAGTGGGCGTTCGATGACGCCACTTTCGACCGCAGCGCCAAAGCTCTGGAGAACCCCGATCACGTCGAGATCACCGTGTTCAACTACCGCTGGCGTCTGGGCCTGGTGCAGGGCGAAGCGCAATACGCGGCGCTGGAACAGAAACTCGCCAGCGCCCCGTCGATCAGCGTGCCGACCATCACCCTCGAGGGTGACGCCAACGGCGCGCCGCACCCGGCGCCCGAGGATTACGCCAAGCGCTTCACCGGCAAGTACCAGTTCCGCCTGATCAACGGCGGCATCGGCCACAACCTGCCGCAGGAAGATCCGCAGGCGTTTGCTCAGGCGGTGATCGACGCCGATCATCTCTGAGGCCAATGGCCGAAAACGCCTCGGTCTATTTGACCAGGCGTTTTTCCCTGGACGGTCGATAACCGAAAAACGCGCTGTAGCATTTGCTGAAATGGCTCGGCGAAACGAAACCACAGGCCACCAGCACTTCCATCTGGGACAGCTCGGTGTGCTGCAACAGGCGCCGGGCTTCGGTGATGCGCAATTCCAGGTAATAGCGCTGCGGCGTGGTGCCGAGTTGCTCCTTGAACAAACGCTCCAGCTGCCGCCGCGAGCGACCGGCATACACCGCCAGTTGCTCCAGCTCCAGCGGTTCCTCGAGATTGGCGTCCATCAGTTTGACCACCTCGCGCAACGGTGCGCTGACGCAGAGGTTTTCATCCGGTTTGATCCGTCGATACCGCGACTCCTCGAACGCCAGAATGTCCTCGATGCCTTCGACCAGCGCCTTGCCGTGCAGGCTCTTGATCCAGTCCAGCGCCATATGGAAAGCCCCGGACGGACTGGATGCCGTGAGCCGGTCGCGATCAATGACATAAGGTTCACTGCTGACCTGGGTGGCTTTGGCAATTTCCGTCAGCGCCGGACGATGTTCCGGGTGGATCGCGCAACGATAGCCATCGAGCAGCCCGGCGCGGCCGAGAAACCACGCACCGTTCCACAAACCGGCCAGACTGACGCCGCGTTCCGCGGCCGCGCGCAGCAGGCTGATCAACTCTTCGCTGGCCTTCAGCTCAGTGCGGTAACCGCCACACACCACCAGCAGATCCAGCTGCGCAAGACTGGCCGGGTCAATCCGCGCATCCGGGCGAATCACCAGCCCCAGATCGCTGATCACCTCACCCTCGCCCAAACCGAACGTGCGCGAGCTGAACAGTCCGGCGCGCAACAGGTTGGCGGTGATGATGGTGTCCAGCGCCTGGGTGAAGGCCGGCAGTGAAAAGTGCTCCAGCAACAGGAAACCGGTGCGGGTGATGCGGGTCTCGGCGGATTGCTCATTCAGATAGCGGAGGTTTTTGCCCTTCATGCCTCCGCTGAATTGACGTCGTTCGATCAAGGTCTGGCCCATCGGTCATGTTGTTATGCGCCGATAGTTGGCTTGATGGGCCAAAGAGTCAATCACGCTTGTGGCAACTGAATTGGCGAGACCAGCTACGCACGGTCAGACGACGGTGAGATAACCCGCACCGAGCCGGCCTTCCAGACGCCCGTACAGCACGTAATGCTGATAACCGCTGGTGAAGGCCCCCGTGGCAATCGCGTTTTTGACGTCCTGGTTCATCTGCAGGTATTGCGCTTCGTCAAAGTTCTCCGCACTGACTTCTCCGGTTCGCCCAAGCTTGTCGCTTTCGATCGGTAGCCCCACGATCGTGCGCCGCTGGAAGTCAATGATGCGGTTGACGGCGTGTTCTTTCAGCGGCCCGTGATTGGGTAATGTCGCATAAATGTGCATGCCGTTTTTCGCGCAGCGATTACACATATCGACGCAGTTCTGCTGGGTGTATTTGAGGCGAGTCAGCTGTGGCAGTGGCACGTCCAGATATTTGCCGAGCTGGAATTCGGTCTGATTGAAAACAGAGCAGCACAAGATAGTGTTGCCGTTGCAATCGAGCACTAGCCAGTTGTCTTTGAGCGTGCACGCCTGCTTGGGATACTGGCGAACCAGGTTGACCAGGTCGTCGTACGGCGGCAGCGCGAGTCGTTTCAGGGTCTCGCGATCGGTGTCGGTCACCGACGAATCACCCTCGATCAGCGCGAGCGTCTTCTCCAGCGGCATCATCACGGAAAAACCGGTGGAGAAGTCAAAACCCAGGCGCTGGCTGAATTCACGCATCAGCCCTTCTTCTTCCATGTTGTCGAGATAACGGTGGTAGTAAACCTCGATCCGCGTACTCAAGCCATGTTGCTGCTTGAGCTCATGCAGTTTGATCATGTTGGCCTTGACCACTTCAATGTCGCCGCCCACGTGCCCCTGCTGGTAAGTCTCCTGGTAAAACCCGGACAACGAAATACGGAAGAACCACGGGTTGGCCAGCATGGCGGTTTCCATGTTCTTGGCCAGGTTCAAGTTGGAGCTGATACCGCTCTGCAAACCGGCTGCATTGATGATCTCGACAAACTCACCGATTCGCGGATGGATCAACGGCTCGGTCCAGTTGTACAGAAAGATCGTCTCGACCCCTTCGTCGCGGGCCTTCTCGACGATCTTGCGAAACATGTCGACTTGCATGGCTTTCTTGAAGTTGACGTTTTCCGAGTTGCCCATCGGGCACGAAGGGCAGCTTAAATTGCACGCGCCGACAATATCGATGTACATATTCATGACGGGTGACGCTCCTTGGGTGAATAGCGGTGCATCCAGAGCTGCCGACGCTGTGATTGCCGTTATTCGTTATTTATTTGACAGTCTCAGAGCGCGGTTCAGCAAGTTCCGGGCCATTGGCACGGTGAGCCATCAATTTCACGATCCAATCGATAAATACCCTTAGCTTCTGGCTGATATGCCGGTTCGGCGGGTATGCCACGTAGAGCGGCATCGGCTCGAGTTGCCAGTCTTCGAACAGCGGCACCAACTCGCCCCGGGCCTGATGCACGTGCGACATGTACCTGGGCAACCACAGCACGCCCATGCCGGCCAGCCCTGCCGCAAGGTAGGCGTTACCGTCGTCGACGGCGAGCACGTGGCGGCCCTTGATCTGCAGGTGCTCGCTGCCATTGTGCAAGGCGTAAGGCACCGGTTTTCCCGTGCGTGCCCAGAGAAAGCCGACCACCCGATGATGCGAGTCTTCCAGCTCGCGTGGATGCCGCGGCGTTCCGGCGCGGGCCAGGTAACTCGGCGCGGCGAAGACCCCGAGCTGAAGGTCGGCCACCCGTCGCGCCATCAATGACTGATCGAGCAATTCGCCGCCGCGCACCACGCAGTCGACGTTCTCATCGATGATGTCGACGATGCGGTCGCTGACACCCATGTCGATCTGAATATCCGGATAACGCTGGTGAAACTCAGGTAATGCCGGCAGCAGAATCAGCCTCGCCAGCGGGCTCGGCACATCTACGCGCAAGCGTCCTCTGGGCAATGCCGAGGCGCCGGACAGACTGGTTTCGGCGTCGTCCATATCGGCCAAGAGCTTGATGACTCGCTCGTAATAGATCGCGCCATCGGCAGTGACGTTGACCTTGCGCGTGGTGCGGTTGAGCAACTTGACCCGCAGCCGGGCTTCCAGTTGCTGGACGAGCTGGGTCACGGTGGTCTTGCTCATGTGCAGGGTCTCGGCAGCCTTGGTGAAACTCCCCGCCTCGACCACCCGGGCGAACGCCTGCATTGCATCGAAACGGTCCACTTCGCACCCTCGGATTGTTTGGAAAATACAAACAGTGAACGCCAAGGTTGCGCGTTTATCGCCACTGCGCAAGCCCCTACAGTCACTCCATCAGCAACCACCAAACAATGATGGAGACACCCATGACCCAGCGCGACGTCGTTTTCCCGCCAGCCCGCCATGCGCTTTACGAGCGTCATCGTTATTCACCGGCCATTCGCTCCAATGGTTTTCTGTTTGTCTCGGGACAGGTCGGCAGCCGTGAAGACGGCTCGCCCGAACCGGATCTGCAGGATCAGGTGCGCCTGGCCTTCAACAACCTCAATGCGATCCTCGATGCCGCCGGTTGCAGCTTCGCCGATGCGGTGGACGTCACGGTGTTCATGATCGATCCGCAATCGACCTTCGAAACCATCTGGGAAGTGGTGCCGGAGTTCTGGGGCAGTGCACCGTATCCGACGATTACTGCGGTCGGCGTGACCTGGCTGGCCGGGTTTCAGTTCGAGATCAAGGTGATTGCCAAAATCCCCGTGTAGGAGCTGCGGCACGCTGCGATCTTTTGGTCGTCAATCGAAACGCAAAGATCGCAGCCTCGTTTCACTCGACAGCGCCTACAGTTTTTTTCGTGATCACACCGGCAGTGAGCTGCTGATCCGAGCAAACCACTGGAATGAAACGTGGTGTAACCCTCCGTCTGCGTACAAATTCGCCGCTTCGTCTAACCTGATTGAGCGCCCGCGCGCGACACCGCGCCCGGTGGCGCTTAGAATGCGACGCTCATGAAACGGAGATTTCCATGCTCAAACGAACCCTGGCACTGACTGCTGGTCTGGCCCTGTCTTTTTCTGCTCTGGTGGCGCATGCCGCCGATGTGTTGCGGGTCAGCGCGATTCCCGACGAAGCCCCGACCGAATTGCTGCGCAAGTTCGAGCCGCTGGGCGCGTATCTGGAGCAGCAGCTGGGCATGAAAGTGCAGTTCGTTCCCGTGGCCGACTATCCGGCGGTGGTTGAAGCGCTGGCGACCGACCGCCTCGACATGGCCTGGCTGGGCGGTTTCACCTTTGTTCAGGCACGCCTGAAGACCGACGCCACCACCCCGGTGATCCCGCTGGTGCAGCGCGAGCAGGATGCGCAGTTCACCAGCAAGTTCATCACCGCCGACCCGAACGTGAAGAGCCTGGCCGACCTCAAGGGCAAGACCTTTGCCTTCGGCTCGGTATCGTCGACGTCCGGCAGCCTGATGCCGCGTTACTTCATGCTGAAGAACGACAACATCAAGCCTGAAGCCTATTTCAGCCGCGTCGCCTACTCCGGTGCGCATGACGCCACCGTCGCCTGGGTCCAGGCCGGTAAAGTCGATGCCGGTGTGCTGAACGCCAGCGTCTGGCAGAAACTGGTGGACGCCGGCAAGGTCGACACCAGCAAGGTCCACGTGTTCGCCACCACCCCGGCCTACTTCGATTACAACTGGACCGTGCGCGGCACCCTCGACCCGGCGCTGGCGGCGAAGATCAAGAAAGCCTTCCTCGACCTCGACCCGGCAAATCCTGAGCAGAAGAAGATTCTTGATCTGCAGGCGGCCAGCCGCTTCATCGACACCAAGCCCGAAAACTACAAGGGTATCGAGGAAGCTGCTCGCGCTGCCGATCTGTTGAAATGACCCTGAGCCTCAAAGAAGGCACTCTGCACCACGCCAACGGGGTCGATGCGCTACGCGGCGTCGACCTGCAGATTGGCGCTGGTGAGCAGGTGGCGATCATCGGCCCGTCCGGGGCCGGAAAATCCAGTCTGTTGAACTTGCTGGCCACCGCGTTGCGCCCCAGCAGCGGCGACATCGAGGTGCTGGGCGAACGTCCCTGGCATCTCTCCGCCCGTCAGCGGCAACGCCTGCGTGCGCGCATCGGCCTGGTGCATCAAGCCCCACCGCTGCCGCCGCGCCAGCGCGTGGTAACGGCGGTGCTGGCCGGCAAACTCGGCCAGTGGAGTTTGGGCAAGAGCCTGCTGAATCTGCTGCATCCGACGGATATTCCCGGCGCCCGTGCGGCCCTCGCCCGCCTGGATCTGGGCGACAAACTCTTCGCTTACTGCCAGCAATTGTCCGGCGGCCAATTGCAGCGCGTGGGCATTGCCCGAGTGCTGTATCAGGCACCAGAGATTCTGCTGGCGGACGAACCGGTGTCGGCGATGGACCCGGTGCTGGCCGGGCACACCCTGTCGATCCTCTCGCAGCATGCCCGGGCGCATAACGTCACGCTGGTGGCGAGTCTGCATGCGGTGGAACTGGCGCTGGCGCACTTTCCGCGCATCATCGGTTTGCGCGACGGCCAGATCCTGTTTGACAGCCCGGCCGAACAGGTCAGCCGCGAGATGCTCAATACGCTGTACGCCAACGAGCAATTGCAAAGCCCGACGACGCCCAGTGCGCCGCTGATTGTGCAGATCCCGCGATGCTGAGGGCCGATTCACGCGACCCGGCCGCCGCGCCGCGATTACTGCTGACCCTGCTGGCACTTGCCCTGCTGTGGCCGGGCATCCAGCTCAGCGAACTGGATCTGGGGGTGCTGCTGCACAGCGACAGCCAGACCGAAATGGGCCGCTTCATCTCCGGATTCTGGCCACCGGCGCATGACCACGACTTTCTCCAGTTGCTGCTCAAGGCGACCCTGCAAACCCTGGCCATCGCCACCGCCGGTATGGCCCTGGCACTGCTGCTGGCGGTGCCGGCCAGCCTGATTGCCAGCCGCGCGCTGTCGTTGTCTGCGGCGTCCCGGAGCGGTATTCCCAGTCGGCTCGGGCGCTTGCTGCGCTGGCCGGTGCGCGGGCTGCTGATCTTCTTGCGCAGCGTGCCGGAAATCGTCTGGGCGCTGCTGTTCGTGCGCGCCGTGGGCCTCGGCCCGGCGGCCGGTGTGCTGGCGATCGCCATCACCTACAGCGGCATGCTCGGCAAGGTCTACGCGGAAATCTTCGAGTCCACCGACCAGCGCCCGGCGCATGCCTTGATGCAGGCCGGCAGCGGACGGCTCGCCGGTTTCGCCTATGGGATTCTGCCGAATGTCGCGGCGGAGTTGCTGTCGTACACGGTGTATCGCTGGGAGTGCGCGATTCGCGCTTCGGTGGTGATGGGGTTTGTCGGCGCCGGTGGCCTCGGCCAGCAGATCGACCTGTCGTTGCGCATGTTCGCCAGCGGTGAAGTGGCAAGCATGTTGCTGACCTTCCTGATTCTGGTGCTCGGTGCCGATCAACTCAGCCGTCTGCTGCGCTGGAGGCTGACATGAATCGCCTGATCAATCTGTTGCTGATCGTCGCGATTGGCGTCGCGGTTATCGCCTCGTTCGGCTACCTCGAACTCGACCTCGATGAACTCGGCAGCGCCACCAGCCTCAAGCAGATGGGTGCCTATGCGCAGCGCTTTCTCAGCCCGGACCTGAGCGCCACGCATTTGCAGGCGATCCTCAAGGGTTCGCTGGAAACCCTTGCCATGTCGGCCCTCGGCACCCTGCTCGCAGCGGTGTTCGGCATCCTCCTCGCGCTGCCTGCCGCCGGACGTTTCGGTTGGCCGCTGCAAAGCGCTTCGCGGCTGCTGCTCAACGGTCTGCGGGCGATTCCGGAACTGGTGTGGGCGGCACTGATGGTGCTCGCCGCCGGCCTCGGCCCGAATGCCGGCACCCTGGCGCTGGCCCTGCACACCACCGGGGTGCTCGGCCGGTTGTTCGCCGAAGCGCTGGAAAACACCCCGCCGGAACCTGCCGAAGCGATCCGCTTGCAGGGTGGCAACCCGGTGCTCGCCTTCTGCTACGGCACCCTGCCCAACCTCGCGCCGCAGTTGCTCGCGTATTGCCTGTATCGCTGGGAAAACAACATCCGCATGGCCAGTGTGCTGGGCTTCGTCGGTGCCGGTGGTTTGGGGCAGATGCTGTATGTCAGCCTCAGCCTGTTTCAGGAAGCGCAGGCGAGTACGGTGATTCTGGCGATGCTGATTCTGGTGCTGGGCGTGGATTCGCTGAGTGCGTGGAGCCGGCAGCGCTGGGTCAAGGCCTGACCGGCAAGCCTCACTGCGCCGTCGCCAACCGATACTGGCGCGGGGTGAATCCGGTCGAAGCCTTGAACTGCCGGGTGAACGCGCTGTGGTCGGTATAACCGCACTGCAGCGCCACTTCGGTGATCGGCAACTCGCCGTGCAACAGCCGATGCGCATGCTCAAGACGCACTTTCTGGATCATCTGGCGCGGCGTCAGGTGGAACACTCGCTTGCAGTAACGCTCCAGTTGCGCCACTGAAATCCCGGCGATGCGCGTCAGTTCGCTCAGGCTGACGCGCTGATTGAAGTTCGCCCGGATGTATTCATCCACCGCCGCCAGACGCTGATACGCCGGATGGGTTTCGCTGGCGGTTTGCAGGTCGACGGAAATCCCCGCCAGGCCGATGATCCGGTTGTCGCGGTCGTACAGCGGACGCTTGTGGGTCAGGCACCAACCCGGTTCGCGGCTGCCGTACAGATGCAGCTCGAGCTGATCCTCCAGCACAAACCCCTCTTCCAGCACGCGCCGATCCTGCTCGGTGTAACCCGGGCCCAATTGCGCCGGAAACACCTCGGCACTGGTCTTGCCCAATAACGGTCGCAAGTCTTTCAGACCACAGCGCTGCACCAGCGTCTGGTTGGCCATGACGTAGCGCGCCTGCGGATCCTTGATGAAGATCGCCGCGTTGGGAATCACATCGAGCATCGGCAACAGCAGCGCCATGCTGGCAAGCAGATCGTCAAGGCTCTGCGGTCGGCTCACTTCGTTCTGCTGGCTCAGGATCGCAAACGCGTTCTGCGTCATGACTGTCACTCCCCACTGTGCGCATTGACTTGCGCGCAGATTGCCCCATGGCCGACAGCCTGTCGAGCCGGGCCTTTGCCGTTGGCCATTGTGCTGATTTCGTCATCGTCACCGGCAAAAAACATCAATCGCGCAACGCCTGATGAGTTCACTGTAGCGCCACTGCACGCCCCTCCAACAACCAACAAGAAGGCGACGCTATGACAGGCCAAGGCAAGTTCAAGAAACAACTTTCATTGATAGATCTCACGTTCATCGGACTGGGGGCGATCTTCGGTTCGGGCTGGTTGTTCGCCGCCAGTCACGTGTCAGCCATCGCCGGTCCGGCAGGGATCTTTTCCTGGCTGCTCGGTGGTTTCGCCGTGTTGCTGTTGGGCATCGTCTACTGCGAATTGGGCGCCGCGCTGCCCCGTGCCGGCGGTGTGGTGCGTTACCCGGTTTACTCCCACGGCCCGTTGCTCGGCTACTTGATGGGCTTCATCACGCTGATTGCGTTTTCCAGCCTGGTGGCGATCGAAGTGGTTGCCTCGCGGCAATATGCGGCGGCGTGGTTTCCCGAGCTGACCAAGGTCGGCTCCAGCGACCCGACTGTGCTTGGCTGGTTCGTGCAGTTCGGGCTGTTGTGCCTGTTTTTCCTGCTCAACTACCGCAGCGTGAAGACCTTCGCCATGGCCAACAATCTGGTCAGCGTGTTCAAGTTCATCGTGCCGCTGCTGGTGATCGGCGTGCTGTTCACCTTCTTCAAACCAGCCAATTTCGAAGTGCATGGCTTTGCGCCGTTCGGCCTGTCCGGCATCGAAATGGCCGTGTCGGCCGGCGGGGTGATCTTCGCTTATCTGGGCCTGACGCCGATCATTTCGGTGGCCAGTGAAGTGAAGAATCCGCAACGCACGATCCCGGTCGCGCTGATCCTGTCGGTGCTGCTGTCCACCGCGATCTACGTGCTGCTGCAGACTGCTTTCCTCGGCGGCATTCCGACCGAGATGCTCGCCAATGGCTGGGCCGGCGTCGCCAAGGAACTGGCCCTGCCGTATCGCGACATCGCCCTGGCACTGGGCGTCGGCTGGCTGGCGTATCTGGTGGTGGCCGATGCGGTGATCTCGCCCAGCGGCTGCGGCAACATCTACATGAACGCCACGCCACGGGTGATCTACGGCTGGGCGCAGACCGGGACCTTCTTCAAGATTTTCACCCGCATCGACGAAAAATCCGGCATTCCGCGCCCGGCGCTGTGGCTGACCTTTGGCCTGTCGGTGTTCTGGACCCTGCCGTTCCCGTCGTGGGAAGCGCTGATCAACGTGGTCTCCGCCGCGCTGGTATTGAGCTACGCCGTGGCCCCGGTGACGGTCGCCGCACTGCGTCGCAATGCGCCGGACATGCCGCGTCCGTTCCGGGTCAAGGGCATGAGCGTGCTTGGGCCGCTGTCGTTCATCATCGCCGCGCTGATCGTCTACTGGTCAGGCTGGGGCACCGTGTCGTGGTTGCTCGGCCTGCAAATCCTGATGTTTGTCATCTACCTGTTGTGTGGGCGCATGGTGCCAACCGCGCACCTCAACCTCGGCCAGCAAGTGCGCTCATCGGCGTGGCTGATCGGCTTCTACGCTGTGACCATCGTCCTCTCCAAACTCGGCAGTTTCGGTGGTATCGGCGTGCTCAGCCATCCGTTCGACACGGTGATCGTCGCGGTCTGCGCGCTAGGCATCTACTACTGGGGCGCGGCCACCGGCGTACCGGCACACCTGATTCGTCTGGAAACCGAGGACGACGAAAGTGAAGCCACTGAATCCTCTACCCATTCGGCAACGGGCCAACGCCCGGCTCACGCCTGACATTCACTGAAGGGACGCGTTCATGAAACGACTGCACATCATCGATTCCCATACCGGCGGCGAACCCACACGTCTGGTGATGAAAGGCTTCCCCGACCTGCCCGGCAACAGCATCGCCGAGAAGCGCGATGCCCTGCGCGAAGGCCACGATCAATGGCGCCGCGCCTGCCTGCTGGAGCCGCGTGGCAACGACGTACTGGTCGGCGCGCTGTACTGCGCGCCGGTGTCGCCGGATGCCACCTGCGGGGTGATTTTCTTCAACAACGCCGGCTACCTCGGCATGTGCGGCCACGGCACCATCGGCCTGGTCAACTCGCTGCATTACCTGGGGCAGATCGAACCGGGCGTGCACCAGATCGACACCCCGGTCGGCCCCGTCAGTGCCACCCTGCACGAGGACGGCGCGGTGACCCTGGGCAACGTGCCGGCCTGGCGCTACCGCAAACAGGTGCCGGTGGACGTGCCCGGCTACGGTCGCGTGTTCGGCGACATCGCCTGGGGCGGCAACTGGTTTTTCCTGGTTTCCGAACACGGCCAGGACCTGCAGATGAGCAACGTCGACGCCCTGACCGATTACACCTGGGCGATGCTCAAGGCCCTCGAAGCCCAAGGCATTCACGGTGAGGACGGCGCGCTGATCGACCACGTCGAACTGTTTGCCGACGACGCCCACGCCGACAGCCGCAACTTCGTCATGTGCCCGGGCAAAGCCTACGACCGCTCACCCTGCGGCACCGGCACCAGCGCCAAACTCGCCTGCCTGGCCGCCGACGGCAAACTCGCCGAAGGCCAGGTCTGGACGCAAGCGAGCATCACCGGCAGCCAGTTCGAAGGGCACTTCGAATGGCAAGGCGACCGCGTACGTCCGTTCATTACCGGCCGCGCCTACATGACCGCCGACGCCACCCTGCTGATCGACGAGCAGGACCCTTTCGCCTGGGGCATCTGACCTGCCCCGTTTTTTCGACTTGAATGAATGTCCCGAGGAGCTACAACAATGAGCGATAACATCTTCACTGGCTGCATTCCCGCGCTGATGACCCCGTGCACCGCCGAGCGCAAACCTGACTTCGACGCACTGGTGGCCAAGGGTCGCGAGCTGATCGATATCGGCATGAGCGCAGTGGTTTACTGCGGCTCGATGGGCGACTGGCCGCTGCTGACCGAGGCCGAGCGTCAGGAAGGCGTGGCGCGTCTGGTGGCCGCCGGGGTTCCGACCATCGTCGGCACCGGCGCGGTCAACAGCCGTGAAGCGGTGTCCCATGCCGCGCACGCCGCGAAAGTCGGCGCGCATGGCCTGATGGTGATTCCACGCGTCTTGTCCCGTGGTGCCTCGGCCACCGCACAAAAAGCTCACTTCGCCGCGATCCTCAACGCCGCGCCGAACCTGCCGGCGGTGATCTACAACAGCCCCTACTACGGCTTTGCCACCCGCGCCGACCTGTTCTTCGAACTGCGCCGCGAACATCCGAACCTGATCGGCTTCAAGGAATTCGGCGGTGGCGCCGATTTGCGCTACGCCGCCGAGAACATCACCTCGCAGGACGATGCCGTGACCCTGATGGTCGGTGTCGATACGCAAGTGGTGCACGGTTTCGTCAACTGCAACGCCACTGGCGCGATCACCGGCATCGGTAACGCCCTGCCCCGCGAAGTACTGCAACTGGTGGCGCTGAGCGAGCAAGCGGCCAAGGGCGATGCCAAGGCGCGGCGCCTGGCGCGCGAACTGGAAGCGGCGCTGGCGGTGCTGTCGTCGTTCGATGAAGGCTGCGACCTGGTGCTGTATTACAAGCATCTGATGGTGCTCAACGGCGACCATGAGTACGCCCTGCACTTCAACGAAACCGACGCCCTCAGCGATGCCCAGCGCCGTTACGCCGAGACCCAGTACGCGCTGTTCCGTCAGTGGTACAAAAACTGGTCCGCCGAACAGCACCTCGCCTGACCGCAGCCCCTGCCCCGGTGTGATGCCGGGGCTTCACCTCTTTTATCAAGGAAGCGTCATGACTCTGACAGGCCACATGTTGATCGGCGGCCAAGCCATTGCCGGCAGCCGTGAAGCGATCCATGCGATCAATCCCGCCACCGACGCGGCGCTGGAACCGGCCTATGCCGGTGGCACTGCCGAGCAGGTCGAACAGGCCTGCGCACTGGCGTGGCAGGCCTTTGATCGTTATCGCGAGACATCCCTGGAGGCGCGCGCCGAATTTCTCGAAACCATCGCCAATGAGATCGAAGCCCTTGGCGATGCGCTGATTGATCGCGCGGTGGCCGAAAGCGGCCTGCCACGCGCACGGATTCAAGGCGAACGCGGGCGCACCTGCGGGCAACTGCGCACCTTCGCCCGCACTGTACGTGCCGGCGAATGGCTGGACGTGCGGGTCGACCCATCACAACCACAGCGCCAGCCACTGCCACGTTCTGATCTGCGCCAGCGGCAGATTGCGCTGGGGCCAGTGGCGGTGTTTGGCGCCAGCAACTTTCCGCTGGCGTTCTCGGTGGCAGGCGGTGACACCGCTTCGGCACTCGCCGCCGGCTGCCCGGTGATTGTCAAGGCGCACAGCGCGCATCCCGGCACCAGTGAACTGGTCGGCCAGGCGCTGACTCGCGCAGTGAAAAAATCCGCTTTGCCTGAGGGCGTGTTCTCGCTGCTGTTCGGTTCCGGCAACGAAGTCGGCATTGCGTTGGTCAGCGATTGGCGCATCAAGGCTGTGGGCTTCACCGGCTCACGCAGTGGCGGCCTCGCCTTGAGTAAAGCGGCGCAGGCACGGCCCGAACCGATTCCGCTGTATGCGGAAATGAGTTCGATCAATCCGGTGCTGCTGTTTCCCGCAGCGCTTGCCGCACGCGGTGAGGCGTTGGCGCAGGGCTTTGTCACCTCGCTGACTCAGGGCGCCGGGCAGTTCTGCACCAATCCCGGGCTGGTCATCGCTCGCCAAGGGGCGGCGCTGGACAGGTTCATCGCCGCTGCCGCCGTAGGGGTCCAGCGCAGCCCGGCGCAGACCATGCTTACGCCGGGGATCTTCCGCGCCTATGCCAGCGCAGTCGCCGCGTTGGCCGAACATCCTCAGGCGCAACGCGCAGCAAGCGGTCTCGCCGCTGAAGGCCCGAACCAGTGCCAGGCGCAGTTGTTCGTCACTCAGGCGCAGGAATTCCTCGCTGATGTGCGTCTGCAAGGTGAAATATTCGGCTCGGCGTCGCTGATCGTGCGATGCGCCAACGACGATGAAATCCGTCAGGTCTGCGAACATCTCGAAGGCCAGTTGACCGCCACGCTGCAGCTGGATGATGCCGATCTGGACCGCGCCCGGGACTTGTTGCCGACACTGGAACGCAAGGCCGGACGCCTGCTGGTCAACGGCTGGCCGACCGGGGTCGAGGTGTGTGACGCGATGGTGCATGGCGGGCCGTTCCCGGCCACGTCGGATTCGCGCAGCACCTCGGTCGGCACGGCGGCGATCCTGCGTTTCCTGCGTCCGGTGTGCTATCAGGATTTCCCCGACAGCCTGCTGCCGCAGCCGCTGAAACAAGCGAATCCGCTGCAGTTACGGCGCTTGCTCAACGGTCAGAGGGAAGCCTGAACATGCCCGACAACCTCACAGCGGACAACGCCGATATCGCGGTGATCGGCGCCGGCATCATCGGTGTCGCCTGCGCCCTGCTACTGGCACGTCAGGGTAAACGGGTGGTGGTCATCGACAAGCAACCGCCCGGTCATGGCGCCTCGTTCGGCAACGCCGGGCACCTGGCCACCGAGCAGGTGTTTCCGATTGCCGACGCGTCGATCCTCATGCGCCTGCCGGCGATGCTGATGGACCCGATGGGACCGCTGCGCCTGGACTGGAAGTACCTGCCACGCGCCGTGCCGTGGTTCAGCCGATTGCTGCTGAACCTGCGCCCGGCGCCGTTTCAGCGCACCGTGGCCGGCCTGCGTGCGCTCAACGAAAGCAGCCTCGACGCGTGGCAGCGCTTGCTGCACAGCATCGCCCGCCCCGACCTGCTCAAGGAGGACGGCTCGCTGCTGGTGTTCGAGCGCGCCGAGTCGCGGCCAGCCATCGAAGCCTTGCAGGCGCGCATGCGTCAACAGCAGGTGCCGGTGGATTTGTGGTCGGCCAACGCCGTAAGGGAGCGCGCGCCGCAGCTCAGCGAACAGATTCAGGGCGGATTGTTCTACCCGCGCACCGGGCATTTTCTCGACCCGTATCAGGTGGTGTGTGAACTGGTGAGCGCTGCCAAAACGGCCGGCGTGCAGTTCCTCCAGCAGGAAGTTCGGGGTGGCCAGTTGCAGGAGCATGGCGTGTCGTTGCTCACCGATCAGGGGCGTTTCACCGCGCGGCAGGTGCTGATCGCCTGTGGCGCACATTCGGCGAAGCTCACCACGGCGCTGACCGGTAAACGCGTGCCACTGGACACCGAGCGCGGCTATCACCTGATGTTGCCGCACGAGCACGGACGCCTGCCGTTCGCCGTCACCTCGCTGGAGCGCAAGTTCATCATGACGCCAATGACCAGCGGCCTGCGCCTGGCCGGTACGGTGGAGTTCGCCGGCCTGCAGCGCCCGCCGTTCATGGAGCGCGCCTGGCAATTGCATCGCTTGAGCAAGGGCTTGCTCCGCCATGATTTGAATGTGGAGGACGCGACGCCGTGGATGGGTTTTCGTCCGTCGCTGCCGGACTCGCTGCCGATCATCGACAAGGTCTGCGACGGCAAGGTGCTGCTCGCGTTTGGGCATCAGCATTTGGGGCTGACGCAGGCGGCGGTGACTGCGCAGATGATTGCCCGGCTGGCGTCACCGGTAGCTGTCCCGGGACATGAGCTACCGGCGCTTGCGGCTTATGAACTGGATCGGTTCTGAGCTTGAATACATGCCGACGTCGGCGCTGGAAACCTGAGATGACCGTCGCCTACCTTTTCTTTTTAGTCTCGGCGGCCCATACCTTGAACTTCTCATCCATCGCTTGGGCGAGGGAAATCACACGAGCGATGGCAGCCGGGTTGTCCTCTCTGAGGTCGCTGGGTAACCGGTCATGATCGTAGGGCTCATCTGCACCCAACACTCCGGCCAAGTGCGCGTTTACCCTGAAAATCAGATGAAGCGTGCGCCAGCAAACAGCTTCCTCAATACGGGAAAGACTGCCGCCCAATTGCGACTTGGCTATTTCTTTCCCGCCTACCCAAAGGCTTGAATGAAATAAAAACTTGATCGCGTCATACCCGGATTGGGTCCTGTCGTAATCCGGGTCCGAAAAAAGTACTCGCCACTTGGGAACCTCCGAAAATCTGAAGGAACACAACACCGGTTTGAACAGGCGGTTCCGGATGTCTACATCTTCGCGGGAGCTCGGTAGTGTCACGTAAAAATTTTCGAAAACCTCAACCAGGTAGCCCAGATTGCCCGGCACATTTTCGATAAGACGGGCAATCACAAAACCTTGTTGGTCCGTTTCCCGGCATGCCGGAATGTAAAACAAGTCTCCAGGTCTGGCATTCTTACCTAGCATCTTCACGGTTCTTTAGTCCTTAGTCTCATCGCTTTTACACGAATCGGCTTTTTTGATTTTTTCGTACCAGGCAACATGGGATTGGGATCTGGGATCTTTTCGTCGCATGTTAATCGCGTTGATTCGATTACCCGGCCATCCCGTCAGCGTTTTGAATTTCTCAATGAAATATTGCTCGTACCCTTTTGACTGCGAGTAATTCAGATTTGGCTCTAAAACCTTCAGGCTCGCCGTTCCCAAACGGCTTACACCATTGACAAAAGACTTGGCATGCTGAGCCTCGCGCAGTACTGCAGGTTGCTTGGTCAAACCGACATAGAAGGGAATTTTCTGGCTGCCTCTGAAAAGCCCATAAACGATATAACCACCGGCTGTCAGCGGCGTCGGGACCCACCCAAGCGGATCGACCCAGAGTATCGGGTTGCGAGCATACTGATAAAGATTCAACCCTCCGGCATAACCAATCGGATCTTTGCTGATAAACCGCCCAACCGCCGGATCATAGTATCGATACCGGTTGTAATGCAGCCCGGTCTCATGGTCGTGATACTGCCCTTGAAACCGTATCGGGTTGTCTACACCCAACTGCTGCGCCCATTCCGAGCGCTGCTCCTGTATTTGCCCCCAAGCCTTGTAATTCGCGCTCCAGGCCAGATTGCCTGCAGCGTCCGTCAGCTCCTGAGGTGTACCCAGATGGTCACACTGGTACCAGAGAACCGCATCGAAAGCCGATGCTGCGGGTTGACGGCGCCATTGAGGATCGTCCTCAAGGCTGTAGTCTTCACCGTAGTCCGAAGGGGCAGATAAATCGATGGGGGCATTGCAAATCGCCTGTACCAACGGCACAAAACTGTCCGGCTCATAGAGATAATGAACGGTGCGACCCACCGCCCCATCCTGCTCGGCCGGACTGCTTTCCCAGGCCAGGTGGTCGCCGTCCCATCCGTACAAGGTGAAACCGCAGTGATGCTCGCGTTGTGCCCGGGCCTGTTCGCTGCGGTTCCATTGCGAGCCGGCCTGTGAATGCGGTTTGAAGTGTGCGCTGGACCTTTTGTAAAGCCGCCGTCCCATCGCGTCATAGGCAAAATCAACGGTCAGGCGCTGGTCTTCGAAGTGCACCAGCCGATCGAAAAGATCCCATTGAAACTGGCTGCGGTTGCCGTCCTCGATACGCTCTGTCAGGTTGCCGCGCTCGTCGTAATGATAGCGAGTGCCGGCCTGCTCTCGCAGCACGTTGTCGACCCACTTTCTGCGCATGGGGGTCTGATCCAGTGGCCGACGAGTCTCGTTCGTGGTGTCATCCAGCAGGTTGCTCGCCGGGTCGAAGGCAAAGATCTCCTCACCTTGCCGGGTCGTGGCCGCCAGCAGCCGCTCGACCGGATCGTAGCGATAGCCGATGTGACCGCGACGGCTATCGTTGATGTCGGTGAGCTGACCAGCCTCATCATATTGATAACTACGTTTGAGCAGCGTTGACATGCCATCGTTACGACCCAGCAGTTGCTCCTGGAGTCGACCGAGCGCATCCCACTGTTGCGTTTGCAACAGTTGATTGCCTTGGTGCCTTGCAATTTCGCGGTGCAGGTCATCGCGCTCGTAACGGATCAGGTCGTGCTGGTCGAGACGCAGCGCCAACAGATGGCCGCTGCCGTACGTCAGCCAACTGACCCGATGACCATCCGGGCGGACAGTCGCACACCGTTGGTTGAGCTCGTCGTATTCATGCTGCCAGACTGCGACAATCGGTTGTTCCAGGCCCAGGTAGTGTTGATGCTCGCGCAACAGGTTGCCGGCCGGATCGAAGAACCATTGCAGTCGACTGTCAGCATTGCTGGCCTGCGTGAGGTTGCCATTGCCGTCGTAGGTAAACATTTCACTTTGGGAATGCCCTGACAGACTGACGACAGTCTCGATCAGGCGCCCCATTGCATCGAAGCGCGGCGAACGCCGATGTTCGCCGTTGATCACACAGGCCAGCTGGCCACTTTGCACATCGTACTGATAGCGGGTAACCCGTCCGTCGAATCCGCGCTCTTCCAGCAATCGGCCCATACCATCGAACTGAAAGCGTGCCGCACTCTGATTTTCATTTTCCAGCGCGATCAACTGACCGAGTCGGTCCCAGCGATAGCGCAAGGTCTGCTCACAGGCATCCACGCGCTCGGCAATCATCCCGGCAGCGTTATAGGACCAGGTCGTGCAACGATCGAGACCATCGGAGTAAGCAAGCAATCGCCCTTCGGCGTCATATTCGAAGCGCTCCTCGCTCTTGTCCGGATGCTTGACCGACACGACTTGGCCGCTGCGGTATTGGTACTCGGTGCTCTGCCCTGCCGCATCGGTAAAGCAGACCATTTGCCCACGCTCGTCATACGCCCAGGCGCTCTTCTTGCCTGAACAGTCGACGTACTCCAGCAATTGCCCTGCGTCGTTGCAGGCTAGCGATTTCTCGCTGCCATTGGCTGCTTTTATGCCTGTTGGCAGACCTGCCTGGTTATATGCATACTCGGTCTTGTTCCCCAGCGGGTCGATCGCCTCCACCAGGTTGCCGCGATCATCGTAACCTTGACGCCACAACCCGCCTTCGGCATCAAGGATCTTGATCAACTGATCCTGATCATCAAAGGCGTAATGCGCCACGCTGTCATCGGCGCGAATGTGTTCGAGCAGGTTGCCACGCAGATCGTAGCAGTAGCGATCGACGCTGCCATCGGCGTGAACATGGCGCAGGACGTTCTTGGCTTCATCGCGAAACAGCCATTCGGAACGTCCATCGGCGTAACGAATGCGATAGGTGTAGCCGAGGGCGTCGCAGTAGTGCGAGGTCTGATTGCCAAGTGCGTCGGTGACACGTGTCAGGCGTATCCGCGGATCCCATTCCAGTTGCGTTTCGAAGCTGCCATCGTCCGCCCATTCGCGGACCGCTCGGGCTTTGGCGCCCGTTCCTTGCCATTGCAGGTTGGTGCCGCGGCCAGTGCGATCGGTGTAACGGGTCACCAGATGGTGCTGGTATTGATACGCCCAGGCTTCGCCGTTCTCGTCTTGCGCCTGGATCAGGTCGCCCAGTTCATCGTACTGATAGGCGCACAGTTGTCGCTGCGGCACACCATCGACGATTTCCCAGAGGCCGGTCAGGCGGCCGTGATCATCGATCAGGGTGCCCAAGTGCCGGTGGACCTGGCTCATGTCGCCCTGATAAGTGATCAGATCCGACAGCACCGAACGCTGACCGTGGTGATGCTCGTAGTGCAACATGATCGCGGCGCCGTTGCGCAGAACGATGCTGATCAGTTGAAAACTCTCGCCTTGCCAGACGTAGCTCTCCTGCCGTTCGAAACCACGACAGAGCAGCAACTGCTCCTCGCCACTGCGCACCAGGGTCAGTTTTTCGATGGGGTCGTAATGTGTAGTGCCCACTTTGAGCAGCGGAAAATCGATCTGGCGACCATCGGCCTCGTAAAACGCCAAACGATTGCCGACACGATCAAAACGCGTGGTGAACGGGGTGATCCAGCGAGCGCCCATCACCTCTTGATCATAGGCATCGAGGCAGGAGCAATAGGTTCGGGTCCACTCAAGCGGGAACGGTCCCGGTAACGAGAAGTCCGTGTGATCGAACGACTCGCTGCCCACGGCAAAGTTGATCCGACGACAGGTGCTGCACAACACCTTGTTCTTTTCTTCGTTGGGACGTTTATCGGCGGGGACCTCGTCCTTGCGCACCTCCAGCGCGCCTTCGCCGGCCATGTGTCTGGCCTGGCTGGTGGTCGTCGGTTTGACGTTGGCGCCCTGCCCTTGGTCATTGCGCTGACGCCAGGCCTCTACCGCCTGGGCGAGTGCCTGCAGCAGGCCGCCAATGGAGTGCGGCTGCTCGACGTTGCCGAGGCTGGTGATCCGCGCGTGCAACTCGGTTGCCAATGCCCGCAATGCGGCCACAGTGTCGAGAAGCCGTTGCCTGACCTGAGCCGCAGGCAGGGTTGGGGTGCCGCTGCTGGCCATGCCTCGACCGGCCGCTTTGCAGGCATTGGCGACAGCAGCGAAAATATTGCTGATGGTAGCCTTGGGATCGTGCAAGAACGCCTCGACCGGCACCCCGGCCTGGTGCTGGAAAGGCTTGCCATCGAGTGCAGCGTTACCGGCGCCCTCCATGCCAGTGGCGATTTCGTTGACGACGCTCGTGCCCAGGCTGGCCGCGGCGTCGATAATCTCCGGGAGTCGGGCCTGAGCCTGCGTCACGAAATCATCCAGAGTGCCTACGATATCGGCGTTCAAATGGCCAATGATGGTTTCAATCAGCGAATCGCCGAGCACTTGTTTGCCACCCTGGCTCAGCGTCTGGCGCACCAGAAACAGCGTCGGACGCAAGCTCATGCGTGCAGCTGCCATGTTTGGCGGCGCGGGCAGGATTCCAATCAGGTTGATACCCAGACTGACCCAGTCCAGAGGCTCGCGTCTTGAGTTGTCGCAGAGTCCGGTGATGTCGTTCAAGACATCGACAAGCGCCATGATGTTGCCGGCGGTGGGCAGTGCACCGGCCTGCGTCTTGATGCGCTCGAGCGTCACTTGATCGCCGCTGTTTGCCCTGAGCCAGGCATCGAACCGGGCGGCGCTGCGCCCGACATCTTCGACCTGAATCAGATTCAGTGGAACCACCGCGACTTGCGGCTGAGACAGATCGGGTGTGGCGCTCTCGGTCGATGCGAACATTCCATTGTTCCTCGTACGAGGCAGTCCATAGGGACGCCAGTGCGCAAAAAACAACCAAAAGTCGTGCCAGCCATCATATGGCCATTAGTTATCAAGAACTTGAGCCCGATCGGTAGAAGCAGTCAGCCTCACACCGCGCCAGACTGGCTCAAAGTGCGCAAGAAGTTGCGCAGTACTGCGCAACTTCTTGCGCACTTGGCTGTAAGGTGCAGCCTAGAGCTTCAGCATCCTTCCTGCATGGCACGGATCGAACGTCAACTGCGCAACTTCTTGCGCAATCGCATTCCGATGGCGGGATCCCGACCCACTCTCTCCACCCGCCACGCTCAGCAATAATTTCACGGCGATTCTGCTAAGGTCATGCCTGTCTATCTGACCGCTCATGCAACTGTTTCAGGACTACCCAATATGCCTACGGATCAGCTCGCTCCGGAACCGCAAGCCATCTGCAACCCGATCACCAGCAGCGCGATCTTTATCGTCGCCACGCTGCTGCCCGGGATCGACGCCGCCAGTCAAGTGCGCGGCTGGTGCGGCGACATCGCCGCCCTTACCCGCTCGGTCGGCAAACGCGTGCCCAATGGCAATCTGTCGTGTGTCTGCGGCTTCAGCGCCAGCGCCTGGGACGCCCTGTTCGGCAGCCCTCGCCCGGCGTCGCTGCATCCGTTCCGGGAGTTCGGCGTCGAGGGCCGCCGCGCGGTGGCGACTCCGGGGGACATCCTGCTGCACATCCGTGCCGACCAGATGGATCTGTGTTTCGAACTGGCGACCCAGTTGTGCAGTGCACTCAATGGCGCGATCACCGTAGTGGATGAGGTGCAGGGTTTCCGCTACTTCGACATGCGCAGCATCATCGGTTTCGTCGATGGCACCGAGAATCCGGTGGGACGCAAGGCTGACCACTTCACCCTGATCGGTAATGAAGATCCGGCGTTCGAATCCGGCAGTTATGTGCTGGTGCAGAAGTACCTGCACAAGATGGAGGCGTGGAATGCGTTGAGCGTCGAGGCTCAGGAGAAGGTGATCGGCCGCACCAAGCTGGCCGACATCGAACTCGGTGAAGAAGTGAAGCCGAGCAATTCCCACAGCGCCCTGACCACCATCACCAAAGACGGCCAGGAGCAGAAGATCCTGCGCGACAACATGCCGTTCGGCCGCCCGGGGGCTGGTGAATTCGGCACCTATTTCATTGGTTACGCGCGCTCGCCGGAACCGATCGAGCAGATGCTGGAGAACATGTTTGTCGGCAACCCCGTCGGCAACTACGACCGTTTGCTGGACTTCAGCACGGCGGTCACCGGGGGTCTGTTCTTTGTGCCGTCAGCCGACCTGCTCGAAGAGCTGGCGGAGCGCGAGCCCGCGCAGGCGTGACACCGTAGCGCCACGCCCGCCCGTCACTCAGTGTGGCGCGCGCGGGATGGTTTTCAGCAGGTCTTCCGGGCTGATGTGGCCGACCACGCTGCCCGGTTGCGGCATGTTGAGGATGTGGCCTTTCATCTTGCCGATGATGTGCATCTCGCACGGCTTGCAGTCGAACTTCAGGGTCAGCACTTCGTCGCCGTGAATCAGCTGCATCGGCGCGACTTTGGTGCGCACGCCAGTTACGCCCTTGGCCTGTTTCGGACACAGGTTGAACGAGAAACGCAGGCAGTGCTTGGTGATCATCACCGGCACTTCACCGGCCTCTTCGTGGGCCTCGTACGCCGCATCGATCAACTTCACCCCGTGACGGTGATAGAAGTCGCGCGCCTTCTGGTTGTAGACGTTGGCCAGGAACGACAGGTGCGACTCCGGGTACACCGGCGGCGGCGTGGTTTCGGCCTTGCGGCTGCCACGCGGATGCGCCGCGACGCGGGCGGCGGTCAGGGCTTCGATGACTTCGCGGCGCAAGGCCTTGAGCTGCGAATTCGGAATGAAGAACGCCTGCGGCGCATCGAGCTTGATGTCGGTGGCGTGGTACTGGGTGGTGCCGAGCTGGCCGAGCAGATCCTGCAATTGCTCCAGCGCCTGTTCCGGCTTGTTGGCGACACCGAAAGGACCGTTGAGGGTCACGCTGGCACTGATGCCCTCTTCACTGGTGGCGGTCACTTCCAGCTGTTCTTCACGCAGACGCGCGACCCAGCTCAGGGCCACCCGACGCTCCGCGGAGGTCTTCTGCAGTGCCTGTTGCCAGTTGTGGTCGAGGTTGCGATTCAGTGGGTGGTTCGGGCGCAGCTTGTACAGGCCTTCGGGCATTTCGTTCGGCTCGACGCGGTAGCGATAACGCTTCTCGCCGTCTTCTTCGAACTCGCCTTTCGGCTCGGCGATGTTGGCGCGGAAACCCACGACTTCACGCTTGACCAGCACGTTGAGGCCATCGCCGTTGGACAGCGGCTCCTGCGTCACCACCTGCAGGTCACGCTTGCCGACTTTCTCGACGGTGCCGACTGGCAGACCGGTGAAGGTCGGCGAGTCGAACGCGCCGATGTCGATCTTGCGATCGGTGACGAAGTAGTCGGTGCTGCCACGGTGGAAAGTCTTTTCCGGGTCCGGCAGGAAGAAGTGCGCGGTGCGGCCGCTGGAAGCGCGGGCCAGGTCCGGGCGGTCTTCCAGTACGTCGTCGAGGCGCTGGCGGTAGTAGGCAGTGATGTTCTTCACATAACCCATGTCCTTGTAGCGACCTTCGATCTTGAACGAGCGCACACCGGCTTCGACCAGCGCGCGGATGTTGGCGCTCTGGTTGTTGTCCTTCATCGACAGCAGGTGTTTTTCGTAGGCGATCACCCCACCCTTTTCGTCTTTCAGGGTGTACGGCAAACGGCAGGCTTGGGAGCAGTCGCCACGGTTGGCGCTGCGCCCGGTCTGCGCGTGGGAAATGTTGCACTGCCCGGAGAACGCCACGCACAGGGCGCCGTGGATGAAGAACTCGATAGCGGCATCGGTTTCGTCGGCGATGGCGCGGATTTCTTTGAGGTTCAGCTCACGGGCCAGCACCAGTTGCGAAAAACCGGCCTGATCGAGGAACTTCGCCCGCTCAAGGGTGCGGATGTCGGTCTGGGTACTGGCATGCAGCTCGATCGGCGGAATGTCCAGCTCCATCACGCCCAGGTCCTGGACGATCAGCGCGTCGACACCGGCGTCGTACAACTGGTGGATCAGCTTGCGCGCCGGCTCCAGTTCGTTGTCGTGCAGGATGGTGTTGATGGTGGTGAAAATGCGCGCGTGATAACGGCGGGCAAATTCCACCAGCTCGGCGATTTCGCTCACCTCGTTGCAGGCGTTGTGGCGCGCGCCGAAGCTCGGGCCACCGATGTACACGGCGTCCGCGCCGTGCAGGATCGCCTCGCGGGCAATCGCCACGTCACGGGCGGGGCTGAGCAATTCCAGATGATGCTTGGGCAAGGACATAGTTTTTTTAGTCAGGCTGTCACGGTTAAGGCGCGCATTGTAGCCGCGAAACGCCCGAGCGGCACGTCTGTGCTGCCAAGTGGCAACTCAGTCTGCCTCTGCAGGAGCTGCGGCACGCTGCGATCTTTTGACTTGGATTTTCAAAATCAAAAGATCGCAGCCTCGTTGCACTCGACAGCTCCTACAGTTGGATATGGCATTACATCAGGCCATCGCGGCCAAGTGGCAACTCGGTTTGCCTTTGTAGGAGCTGCGGCACGCTGCGATCTTTTGACTTGGATTTTCAAGATCTAAAGATCGCAGCCTCGTTGCACTCGACAGCTCCTACAGTCGGATGTGGCATTACTTCAGGCCTTGGCGGCCATTGCGGTGACTTCCACGCGCATACCTTCCACCGCCAGCGACGCCACGCCCACCGCGGCGCGTACCGGCCATGGCTTGGCGAAGAAGCGCTTGTAGACTTCGTTGAACGCCGCGCGATCAGCCATGTCGGTGAGATAGATGGTCAGGTGCATGACGCGATCCATCGAACTGCCGGCCCGCTCCAGCGCCACTTTCAGCGCCTGCAGGGTGCATTCGCTTTGCAGGGTGATATCGCCCAGCTCCAGGCTGCCGTCGGCACGGGTCGGGATCTGGGTTGAAACCAGAATGCCGTTGAAACCGACAACGTCGGAGGAAATGGAATCGGCATCCGGATCAGGGGTGAAGCTGAGGTCTTGATTAGCCATGAAAGTCTCTTGTCTGGAGAGATGGAGGGTCGCCGGCCAGCAACGCACCGGGACTTTTCGCGCGGGCAGTTTACATCAGTACTCCGCTGCGACTCAGGCAACTGTCAGTGCCAGCCACAAATCGCACGCATAAAAAAACGCCAGCCCTTTCGGACTGGCGTTTTTTCTGAATATGGCAGGGGCGGCTGGATTCGAACCAACGCATGGCAGGATCAAAACCTGCTGCCTTACCGCTTGGCGACGCCCCTGTATCTCAAGCTCTGTAACAAGCTCTGCGAGAATGGGCCGCAATTTACCAAGCTTTTTTTGATCTGGGAAGCCCTGAGTGCAAAAAAAATTGTTTTAAAACAGCCAGTTATTTCTGAGCCAGGGCAAACGGCAGGATTCACTTCGACAGATTCAGCGCAATCGCCTCGCGAATCAGTGCTTTCAAGGCCCGCTCATCGACCGGGTCACCCTCATGAAAATCAATCGCCCGGCGGGTGTTGCCCTCCAGGCTGGCGTTGAACAACCGCGCAGGATCGGCCAGCGCCGCGCCCTTGGCGAAGGTCATCTTCACCGCCGCCTTGTAGGTCTCCCCGGTGCAAATGATGCCGCCCCGCGACCACGCCGGAACACCCCGCCACTTCCACTCCTCCACCACCTCGGGATCGGCCTGATGAATGACCTTGCGAATCTCGCCGAGGATCGCGCCGCGCCAATCGTCCAGTTCGGTGATTCGAGCGTCGATGAGTGCCGAAGCGTCGGTGGGTGGTTTTTCGGATTTCATGGCGAGTGTTCCCTTCGATGTCGTTTACAAGCCAAATTGCTTGAGCCCCTCACGCATGCCTTGATCCGCTTGCTCGCACCATTGCTTGAGGCTTAGATCCGGCGGCAGGTTGCCTTCCAGGCTCTTGTATTGACCGTCGGCCAACACGTCACCCTTGCGCCCGAAACTTTCGTTCTTGTCGCCATCAGCCTTGTCGAATTTGCCCGGCATATTCGCAACGAACGCCACCATTTTGTTGGCGTTTTCAGTGCTGTCCGCTTTCAGGTAGCCCTTGTCGACGCAATGCTTGATCAAGCCCGACATGTTGCGACCGGTGTCGTACATGCCTTTCAGGGTAGCGGAATCTGGCGCTTCTGCGGATGCCAGGCTGGAGATGCCGACAGTGGCGGCGATAGCGAGAAACAAAGAAGTGGCTTTCATATTTATTCCTTTAACATCCAGAGAGTTTTGAGTGCCATCGTTACTTCAATGACCGGCTTACCCGAACAGCCTGAGGTTGATCCAGCCTGTAAAACCCACGGCTTGTTGGTTGGCATCAATATTCAGACGATGCAGTAGAACAACGCCATTCATGCTTCAAGTACCCTTCAAACAGGCGGCAGGAACCCGCTGCCCTGCAAAAGGCAATCGATGCGCAAAATATGGATTCAGCTGGTAACGGCCCCTTTCGGACCACTGGCAATGAGTGCGGCACCGCAGGCGGTTTTCATGCCGTCGAGCGCGATGGGCACGCCATCGACGGTGTAGGTGCTGCTGCCCTCGGCAATCGGGAAAATCCCTTTGCACAGCGGGCAACTGACCTTGTGACCGAGCCCGGCAATCGGCTTGCCGTTAAGATCGGTTTGCGAGAATGCTTCGAGGACCTTGCCACCGTGGGTGGTGGAGTCGCCCAGGCGAATGGCGTCTTTCATGTTGTCACTCCTTTGACATTTGAGCTGGATGGCGTTACTCCGCCATCCCGCTGTCTTCAAACCATTCGGGGTCGAGCATCAATTTCGCACCTGTGAGCAGGTTGCGACAACTCATGATCAGCGCCAGCATCAACACATCAGCCTGGCCGCCCCGGCATGACAAGAAACGCGGCAAAGCTTTCCGCTACCTGGTCAATCTCACCGGTTTCGTGAGACCACAAGACCACGACCGGCTCTCCTGTCTGACCCTTTACCGCGTAGTTGAAGCAGTAATAATCCCCCGTGCCAAACTCAGCGAACGGCAGAAGTTCTGAAAAGTCGGTAGAGGTGTCGGAAAAGTTCTCCAGCCACTCCTGCCAGTCCTTTTTAAAGTGATGATCGATCGATTCCCAGGTCTTCCTTCGGTCACGAGCGTCCAGAACGGGGAAAATCGTTAACGCCCCCAGTGACTTTCCGTTATTTGAAAGAAGCCAATCGGAAAAGGACTTTGGCAGTGTTCGGCCCAGTTTCTTTTCTTCTTCCTGAATAGCGTCTGTCGTTGTACCAATCACACGTGTCTTAGACATAAATCCTCGCTTATGGAAGCGCCCCTCGTTTAGGCAGACTTAACTTACCCGTTCCCGGGAAACCGGATTTAGGCATTCTCGCATTCCAGCATCCGCCGCGTTTTCGCCAGTAACGGTGTTGAATGCCGCGGTGATCGGCTGCCAGCATCGGATCGGCGTGAGAATAGTCGTACCCTGAGTCATTCTCGAACCGTGGGCGGTGTGCCAACTCATAGCCTGGCGGTGCCTTGATATTGGCTTGCTTGCCGGCATCTACTCGGCTTGCCTGATTTTTGATCCAGCCGCGCATTGAAGACGGTGTATTCGGATCTTCCATGACCTGGCGCCAGCGTGTGTCCTGGTTGACGTAAGGCTCACCACAGCAACAGGTTTTGGCCAGCCCGAGCGGATCGATCCAGCCGGTAGGATTGGGTGCATAACTGTAAAGATTCAATCCACCGACGTAGCTGATCGGATCCTGCCCGATAAATCGGCCGGTATCGGGATCGTAATAGCGGTGTCGATTGTAATGAAGTCCGGTTTCGTGGTCATGGTACTGCCCCTGAAACCGAATCGGATTGGTTACACCCTCTCGCCGGGCAACCGTAGAGCGTTGCTCCACAACCGAGCCCCAAGCCTTGTATTCGGCAGTCCAGGCGATCTCGCCCTGCGCATCGGTCAACTCTCGCGGAGTTCCCAGATGGTCGCATTGATACCAGTTCAATACGTCAACAGGCTGAATGGCAACCTTATGATTCCATAACGGATCATCTTCCAGACTGTAATCGCCACTGGAATCAGCCGACCCAGTCAGGTCAATGGCTCTATGGATCAGCGCCTGGGCAACCGGGACAAAAGTGCCGGGTTCAAAGATGTAATGCACGGTGCGCCCCGTGCCGACGTCCTGTTGGGACGGACTGCTTTCCCAGGCAAGATTGTCACCGTCCCATCCATACAATGTGAAACCGCAGCCGGACTCCCGCTGTTTTCGAGCATATTCACTTTGATTCCACAGCGAACCAGCTTCCGGGCGCTGTTTGAAATGCACGCTGGAGTTTTTATACAGACGTCGGCCCAGAGCATCGTAAGCAAAATCCACGGTCAGGCGAGCGTCGTCAAAATGCACCAGTCGATCGAAAAGATCCCAGCGCATCTCGCGGCGGCTACCGTTATGCCAACGTACCGTCTCATTGCCGCGCTCGTCGTATTCGTAATGCGTACCCGCATAGTGGCGCAGCAAGTTATCGAGCAGTTTGCTGCGTAGCGGCGTCTGTTCCAGCGGTCGACGGATCTGCGTGGCCTGGTTGTCCAGGAGGTTACCGGCCGGATCGAAGTCGAAGGTTTCCACTCCCTGTCGAGTGGTGGCTGCAAGCAAGCGTCCCACCGGGTCATAACGGTAAGACGACAAACCATGAAAACTGTCGTCCAGATCCGTCAGTTCACCCACGGCATCGTATTTGTACTCACGCTTCAATACAGCTGTTTTGCTGTCGCCGTGTATGAGCAGTTGCTGTTGCAACTTGCCGGCCGGATCCCATTTTTGGGTTTGCAGCAGGCGATTACCCTGATGACGAACCACCTCTCGATGTAAATCATCGCGCTCATAGCCCACCAGTTCGTGATCGTCCAGCCGCAGCCCCAACAAATGGCCGCTGCCATACGTGAGCCAGCTGACCCGATGCCCATCAGGACGCGTCGTTGCGACACGCTGATTGAGTACGTCGTACTCGTGCTGCCAGACCGCAACCATTGGCTTTTCCAGGCCAAGGTAGTGTTGGTGCTCACGCAGCAGGTTCCCGGCAGGGTCATGGAACCATTGCAGTCGGCTGTCAGCATTGCTCGCCATGACCAGGTTTCCATTGCCGTCATAGGCGAAGGTTTCGCTTTGCTGTTGATTGCCCAGACTGGCGCGGCGCTCCGTTATGCGACCCATCGGATCGTAGCTCAGAGCAATGCTGCGCTCTGCGGTACGGGTGCCCACCAGCCGACCTGAGACGGAGTCGTACTGATAGCGTGTCGTTCGACCGTCGAAGCCGGTCTCCATCAGGAGACGCCCCACCGGGTCGTAGTGGAACTGCGCACTGCTTTCGTTTTCGTTTTCCAGATTCGTCAGTCTTCCGAGCCGATCCCAGCGATAACGCAAGGTCTGTTCGGCGGCATCGACTCGTTCGGAAATCAATCCGGCGGCGGTGTAACTCCAGGTGGTGCAACGGTCCAGTCCATCGGTGTAAGCCAGCAACCGCCCTTCGGCATCGCGCTGAAAGCGCTCCTCGGTCTTGTCCGGGTGCTTGATCAATACCAGGTGCCCAGCCTTGTATTGATATTCAGTGCTGTTCCCGAGCGCATCGGTGAAGCAAACCATCTGGCCCAGTTCGTTGTATTCCCAGGCGCTGGTCTTGCCCGAGCAATCGACATACTCCACCAACTGTCCGGCATCGTTGTAGGCCAGCGTTTTCTCGTTGCCGTTGGCGTCCTTGATCGCGGTCGGCCGGCCAGTCTTGTCGTAGGCGTATTCCGTCTTGTTACCCAACGGATCGACAGTTTCGACAAGATTCCCCTGATCATCGTAGGCACGCAGCCATTGGCCGCCCTCCGCGTCACTTATCTTGATCAGCAAGTCCTGATCGTTATAAGCAAAATGCACGACCGTGTGATCGGCCTGGATGTGTTCGAGACGGTTGCCGCGCTCATCGTAGCGATACTGATCCGTGCTGCCATCGGCATGTACATGACGAATCACGTTCTTGGCTTCATCTCGGAACAACCATTCCGAACGCTCATCCGGGTATCGAATGCGGTACGTGTAACCAAGAATGTCGTAGTAATGCCAAGTCTCGCCGCCATGCGCGTCGGTGACATAAGTCAGGCGAATGTTTTCGTCCCACTCCAGACGTGTATCGAAGCTGCCATCGTCTGCCCATTCACGAATGGCTCTGGCATCGGCACCTGTACCCTGCCACTGCAGATTCATTCCACGGTGGGTACGGTCGGTGTAGCGGGTAATCAAGTGATGCTGGTACTCATACGTCCATGCCGCACCATTCTCATCCTGCGCCTGAATCAGATCGCCAAAATCGTCGTAGCGATAAGCGCAGAGTTGGCGCAGCGGCGCGCCATCGCAAATTTCCCAAAGGCCTGTGAGGCGCCCGTGATGATCGATCAAGGTGCCGAGGTGCAAATGGACTTTGCTGATGTCGTTTTCCTGATAGGTCATCAGATCTGAGAGCACCGCTCGCTCGCCGTGACGATGCTCGTAATGCAGCATGATCCCGGCGCCATTGCGCAACACGATGCCGGTCAACACATAGGTTTGACCACGCCGGACATAGGTTTCCTTGCGTTCGAAGCCACGGCACAGCAACAACTGATCTTCGCTGGCCCGAATCAGGGTGGTGTTTTCGATGGCGTCGTAATGGGACAAGCCAGCCTTGGGCAGAGGATACGAATGGCTGCGACCGTCGGCATCGTGGAACGTCAGGCCATCGTCAACGCAATCAAAACGCGTGGTGAACTCACTGATCCAGCGCGCGCCAATTTCGCCCTGATCATAAGCCCCGAGGCGTGAGTGGTAGGTTCGCGTCCACTCGACCGGAAACGGTCCAGGCAAACTGAAATCGGTATGACTGAGGGTTTCCGAACCCAGTGCAAAATTGATGCTGTTACAGGTACTGCTGCAGGTGCCGTTTTTCTTCGGGTCCGGTGCGTGAGTTGCCTGAACCTGTTGATTGGTGGATTCCAGGCGCCCCTTTCCCGCCAGATGTTGAGACTTCGAGGTCGTTCCCGGTTTGACGCTTGCGCCTTGCCCATGGGAGCGCCGCTTGCGCCAGGTCACGACAGCGCCCGCCAACATCTGCAGCAACCAACCGATGGAGTGCTGCACGCCCGGATCACCGAGCTTTTTCATCTGCGTTTTAAGTTCCACACCCAAGGTACGCAGCATGCCGGTGTTGCTGAGCACCAGTGCCTTGGCGTCTTGCGGCAGCAAATGCTTCGCCGCACTGTTGGCGACACCTTTCCCCGCCGCCTTGTAGGCACTGTATGTGGCCCCAAGAAAGTTACCGATTGATGCTTTGGGGTCATGCCAGAACTGGTCGCCCGCGGCACTCATTTTGGCACCCGCCGCCTTGAGGTCACCCTTGGCGTCGAGTTTGCCGTTAACCACGGTTTCCAGGCCCTTGGCGATCTCGTTCACCGCCTTCTGACCCAGCTCTCCCGCATCATCGAGGATGCTTGCCAGCTTGGGCTTGGCTTGCTCCACAAAGTCATCGATCGTACCAACGATGGTGGCATTCAAATGCCCGATCAACACCTCGATCAATGAGTCGCCCAACAACATCTTCGCGCTGTTGCGCAGTTCCTGACGCACCAGTGATAACGTCGGACGCAAGGTCATCCGCGCCGACGCCATGGTCGGTGGTGCCGGCAGCACACCGATCAGGTTGATACCCAGGCTGACCCAATCCAGCAAATGACGCTGCTTGCTCTTCGCCAGGGTGACAATGTCTCCGAGGGCGTCAACCAGAGCCATGATATTGCCCACTACCGGGAGCGCGCCGGCAACGTTCTTGACCCGTTCAAGCGTGACCACGCCACCGCTGATCGACTGCAGCCACGCATCGAACCTGGCAGCCCCACGCCCGATGTCCTTGATATCGATAGTGTTGAGCGGCACGATCGCGACTTGCGGCTCGCGTTTTTTCACAACAGGTGTTGGTGCAGTCATGACAACTTCTCACCGGGCAGCAGAGTGGAAACGAAACTCAAGTCCGGGGTTTTCAAGGAAGGCTTCGGTAGCGTCGGCGCCGGCAGCCCCGGCAACTTGCCGCTCTTGCTCGCCGCCCCCAGAATCCCCGAAGCACTTGGCAGCGCCGCACTCGCCAGTTTCGGCAACCCGGCCGCCCCACCCTGCACCGCCCCTTTCACCTGCTGCGCCGTTTGCATTGCGCCTTGCGCAGTCTGCATCGCATTCATCCCTGTTTGCGCCATGTCCTTGCCCTTCTCCAGCATGTCCCAGTTCTTGTTCGGCAGCGCCTGTGCAACCATCGCCTGCACCTGGCTCGGCACCTCTTCAGTGCCTGGCGGGTTCAGCGGCCACTCCGCTTTGCCGATGTAGCTGCCGTCGCTCCAGGTGTCCGCCGGGTCCTTCCCGAACAGCACGCGCGCCGGCCCCGGTGCGGCGCCAGACACACTGGCGAAGCCCTTGGCGTCGAGCTTGCCCTTGATGCTTTTGCCCAGCGCATCGATGACTTCGTAGTCGCCTTCCTTGACGCCCTGACGCCCGGCGTACTGGTTGAACAGCTCCAGATTGCCCTTGCCCGGTTTCGGCGGCTCCGGGAACACCCCGGCCAGACTTTTCGCCCCGGTGTAGGCGAAGTTCGCCGCGTGCGCGGTGTACGGGCCCGTGGTGGCGTGGGTGATGCCGCCGGCGTTGTAAGTGGTCGCGCTGCCACCCCCCTGAATCACCAGTTCGGTTTTCGCGGTGATGGTGATGCGGTCGGCGTTGGCGGTGATGTTGAGTTTGGCCAGCAGGTTGATGCTGTCCTTCAGCGCCTTGACGTCGATGTCGCCGGACGCCGCCACCAGGCGCCAGCCCATGCTCTGCACGAACAGGCGCATGCCACGGCTGGCACTCGCCAGCAGACGTTTGCCGATGGAAAAACTGGTGTGCCCGGTGCTGCTCAGCGCCAGGTGTTCACCGGTGGCGATATGGCTGGAGCGCGGCGTGGTCAGGGCGATACCGGCGGGACTCGCGAGCACCAGATGCGGCTCGGTGAATTCAGGGAATTCATTGGCGGTCATGTTCGCCGGGCCACTGCCGAGCACGCCTTGATGCTGCGCGTGCAAGGCCTTGGCCACGTCGTCCTGATCACCCGCCTCCTGCGCTTGAAACTCTTTGGCCTGCACCGCAAAACCGTCTTGCTGATCGCTGGCCGTCGCGAGGCGTTCAGCGGTCTCCGGTAAATCCTTGTGGTGCTTGGATTCATTCGGGCGCGGCTCGGTGGTGATCAGCAGACCGGCCCCGGCACGCACTGCGCCGTGGCGGTCGGTGCGCAATTCGAACCCTTCGCCACGCGGCTGACCGCCGCTCGGGCGTGGATGGGTCAGGTAGCCGAGGTTGATCGCACTCGCGCCGTGGTCACTGCGCAGCGCAATGCTGATCTCGCTGGTGGTGTCGTCGATACGCAGTTCATTGGCGCGGCTGCCCTTGTATTCCTTGCTCTTGACCGTGGCCAGGGTTTTGAAGTCCGGCAGTTTGTACGGTGGCAGATTCGCGCCGTGGTACAGGCAACCGGTGATCAGCGGCTGATCGGGATCGCCTTCAAGGAAGGTGATCAACACCTCCATGCCGACCCGCGGGATGTTGATCGAGCCAAAGGTTTCCGCTGCCCAGCTCGACGCGACACGCATCCAGCAACTGGTCATGTCGTCGTGCTTGCCTTCGCGATCCCAGAAGAACTGCACCTTCACCCGGCCGTACTGGTCGCAATAGATCTCTTCGCCCTCAGGGCCGCAGACCACGGCGCTCTGGGTGCCGAGCACTTTCGGTTTCGGGTGATCGAGCGGCGGACGGTAAGGCACGTCCCACGGGATGGCGCTGAAGCGGTTGCGGTAGCCCTGGTGGAAATCGTCCTTGAGGTCGGTGGTGTCGCTGGTCACCGACTCTTCGAGCACCTGCGGCTGCTTGCCTTCGTGGAAGATCTCGGTCAGCAGCCACAGATCGTTCCAGGTCGGGTTGGCGTGTTCGGTGAGGGCGAGAAAATGCCCGCTGACCAGAATCGGCTGATCGCTGTTGCCCTCGGCCAGACGATAGTCGCTGCGATGGCGTTCCAGTGCGCGATTGGCCAGGTGTTTACCGCGCTCGCGATCGACGAAACGACCCGGGTAATCGTAATCTTCCAGGTCCGGCTGAGCGCTGCTCTTGGCATCGCTTTCGAGTTCGATCTTCGGTTTGACGAAGTCGTAATCACGGCGTGTGGTGCGACTGGTGCGGGTCGCCAGACGCAGCCCGAAACGCTTGACCACCGGTTGGTCGGCGACCAGTCCGGAGTCCTGCTGATAAGCCACTGGCGCGAGTTTCGGGAACACCGTCTGGTCATCGCCGAACATCAGTTTGTGGCCGCTGGCCGTGTGCTGGAAGTGGTAGTGAATCCCCTCCTCCTCGCACAGGCGCTGGACGAAATGCAGATCGCTTTCGTCGTACTGCACGCAGTAAATGCGCTCGGGATAAATCGCGCTGAGCTGGAAGTGGTAATCGCTGGCGAGGATGCCGTGTTCTTCCAGGACCTTGCTGATGATCTGCTGCACAGTCATCTGCTGGAAAATGCGCTGATTGACTCGATGCGCGAGGTAGGCCAGCTGCGGGCGCAGGGAAATTTTGTAGCGGGTCAGGCGTTTGCCGGCCTCGCCCTGGGCGATGCTGTAGATCAGCCCGTGAATCCCCGTGCCGCTGGGCGACAGCTGCAGGAACGCGAGTTTGTGCAGCAGGCTTTCGAGGTTGATCGAGGCTTTCTCACTGACCAGTTCCAGCTCGAACTCGAAGGGGGTGTTGAGCGCCTCTTTCCCGGTGAACGACAGCACCTGGAAATCGCTGTCCGCGCCATCGATGGTCAGATTGAAATGAGGTTGATTGGCCGGTGAGAACATCCCTTGTTCCTCGCGCAATGCTGCGACGGGCGCCGTTTCCATGAAGCGTGGCGCACGCAATAAATTCTGTAGGTCAAAGCCGCCCCGGCCAACCGCACTGGCCGGGGCAGTACAACCATCAGTCGCGATTAAACGACTGGAGCACGCCAGTCATCGGAACCCGAAGTACCGGAGACTTCGTGGGTCCAGGTGATTTTGCGGTAGGTGAACTGCACTTCTTCCAAGTGGGTGAAGTGGGCGTTTGACGGGTCCTGGCAGTTGTGCATCTTGTTGTTGATGGCGACGATGATCGCGTCTTCCAGTTTGGTGGTGTAGTAGTGCTCCTGGGTACCTTGAGCCGAAGTGCGGTACCACTGGATAACGATTTCGCTCATGCGCTCGCCGGAAGTCAGTGCCGCTTGCAGCAGAGGCGAAGCCTTGTCGTAGACCTTGGTGATGACCACTGGCTTGTGCACGCGCTGACCGGTTGGCTGACCGGATTGCGGATCACGCGGGATGATCACGTCGTGGGTGAAAGCCTGAACCATGACCTGGTCTTCGTGGCCTTCCTGGAAGGTGTTGCCCACGGAGTCGGCGGTGAACGCGCCGGCAGTGATCAGACCTTGTTTTTCGCCAGTGACGGACATGTACGCTGGTGTTGCCATGGGGATGCTCTCCTTGCTCGAAAATACACAACCGACAGGCACCATTGCCTGTCCGGGTGCCTGCTCAGAGATCAAATTCCGTGCCAGTCATCGTCTAGCTATTACGGATCAAGGGCTTGCCAGCAATACCTTCGCGTTCTGGCGTTTTAAACTTCGACAAACAGAAAAAAGTGCGCAAGAAGTTGCGCAGTACTGTGCAACTTCTTGCGCACTTGGCTGAAAACCATGATCTAGAGAGGTTTGAAGGGGGTTTTCGGCTGAAATCCGCGAAACAACTGCGCAACTTTTTGCGCAGTAGTGATGTTCAGATTTTCGGCGCTGACGCCACCACCTTCTGCCCCTGTAAATGCCACATACGCAGCCGCGAGCAACCCCGATTGATCCCGCAGAACACCACCGCAAGCCCCGGCGCCAGAATATCTTCAAGCCCTTCACCCGCCATGCGCCCGCCCCTCGCTCGCAAACATTTGCAACACCACCCACGGCAAACCCTAGAATGGCCATCCCAGCCACAGAGCCAACAACAACGATGGACGTTATTCAGACCCTGCGCTGCTTCGTCGCCGTCGCTCAGAGCGGCAGCTTCACCGCTGCGGCCGATGTGCTCGATACCACCACGACCAACGTCTCCAAAGCCGTCTCCAGCCTCGAAACGCGGTTGCACACGCGCCTGATCAACCGCACCACCCGCCGCCTCGCCCTGACCGAAGCCGGCGTGCGTTATTTGCAGCGTGCCGAAAAAATCCTCGATGACCTGCGCGAAGCCGATGACGAAGCCGGCACCGCCCAGATCTTGCCGGTTGGGCGCCTGAAGATCCACGCCATGGCCGCCATCGGCAACCACTACGTGATCAATGCGATCGCCCGCTACCGCGAGATTCACCCTACGGTGATGTTCGACCTGACCCTGAGCAATCGCCTGCCCGACCTGCTCGAAGAAAGCTACGACATGTCGATCGTCCTCGCCCGCGACCTGCCCGATTCCGGCTTCGTCGCGCAACGCCTCGGTACCACTTACAGCATTCTCTGCGCGTCACCGTCGTACCTGGCCAAACACGGCCCCCCCGCCTCACCCGCCGACCTCGCCGCGCACGACTGCCTGCGCATCGTCAACACGGTGATGCCCGCAGAAAACTGGGTGTTCGAAGGCCCACAAGGCATGGAAACGCAGAATATCCCCGACTCCCCTTTCCACATCAACACCGCCGACGGCATGGCCACGGCGATCAGAAATGGTATGGGCATCGGCATTCAGCCGCTGGCATCAGCCGTCGAAGGATTGGTCGGAGGAACGCTGGTGCGGGTACTGCCGCAGTACCGCCTGGAGGAATACAACCTGTTCGCGATCTACCCGTCGCGCAAATTCGTCGACGCCAAAATCAAGACCTGGGTGGAGTTCCTGAAAACCGCCATCCCGCAACTGCTGGCATCCGATGAAGACATGGCCGCGGCCAAAGAACTCGTCAACGCTTAGGTGCCGCAGACCTGGAGTGTCGACCCTCCAGCGCCTGCACCGACATCAACCGTTGGAACAACCGCTGCCCATCACCTGGTATTGCACGACATGCCGCGCACCGTTCGAGTCTTCATAAGTCATCTGCACCGGCACCGCGCCGCACTGATTGGCCGCTTCGGAGATCGACACCACGTGGGCGATGTCTGCTTGAGCGGCGGCGTTGTAGGCCTCGACTTGCGCGGTTTCGTCCGCCGCAAAGGCTTGCGCGCCGATACCGCCAAGGGCCAGAAGAAGAGCGATTCTTGCAAGTTTCATGATGTTCACCGTCTCATGGGGAACCGTGTCTGTTCACGGAGTGGAGACGATGTTAGGGGTTGAAGCGCACGGCAAAAACCGGTCGGTTGGACAAACACTGTGTCCAGAATGGTGATGAATAAATCCAGACACCCTGGGTGCCCTTTTCGCAAGCAGGCTCACTCCTGCAGGTTTGGTGCCCGGCACAATATTCTTGAGCACTGCAAAACCCACTGTAGGAGTGAGCCTGCTCGCGATGGCGTCAGCCCAGCCAACAAAGCACCCGAGACGGCCGCCAATTGCCTCCCCGGCTACGATCGCTGAAGGGTTGCAACGCTCTTGCACGACGCCAGCGTAAATAACACTCGCGCACCCAACGGCAAATTGGCCTCTGCCCACAAGCGTCCGCCATGGGCTTCGATGATAGTGCGGCAAATCGACAGCCCCATGCCCAGCCCGGTCGATTTGGTGGTGTAGAACGCGGTGAAAACTTCCTCTGCACGCTCGCAAGCGAATCCCGGCCCGGAGTCGCTGACCATGATCCGAACGTTATCTGCGACGGATTCGCTGGTGATCAGCAGTCTGCGCTCGCCCGCCTCCATTACCTCCATTGCTTCCAGGGCATTTATGATCAGGTTGAGCAGGACCTGCTGCAATTCGACCCGGTCGGCCAATACCGCAGGCAAGTCGCTGGCCAATTGCGTGCTGATCACAGCCCCGCATCGTGCCGCCTCACCGCGCGTGAACCCGACCATTTCGCCCACTACCGCGTTGAGGTTCAGCGCCTGGCGTTGCGGTGGCGTCTTGCGGATCAGTGCGCGGATGCGTCCGAGCACCTCGGCCGCGCGATTGCCATCGTTGATGATGCGCCTGAGGCCCTGCTCAACCTCGTCGATGTTCGCCGGTTGCGCGCCGAGCCAGCGCAACGCGGCGTTGGCATTGGTCACGGTGGCGGCGAGCGGCTGGTTGACTTCATGGGCAATGGACGCCGCCAACTGGCCCATGGTCGCCACGCGATTGGCGTGGGACAGTTCCGCTTGTACCTGGCGATATAGGCGTTCGCTCTCGCGCACTTGTTCTTCAGCCTGCTTGCGTTCGCTCAGGTCGAGGACGAATGCCACGCCCTGCTGCTGACTGGCTTCGAACGCGGCCAGACCGACGATCACCGGCAGGCGGCTGCCATCCTTGCGGATGTATTCCTTTTCGAACGGCTGAGCGCGCCCGGTGCGGATCGCGGTCGCCAGAGCATCTTCACTTTCCGCGCGCAATGGCGGCGGGGTCATGTCTCGCCAATGCACCCTGCGCGAGAGTAAATCTTCGCGTTCGTAACCGACCATGCGCAGAAATGCGTCGTTGGCTTCAATAATCTCCCCTTCAATATTCCAGACGATGATGCCGATGATGTTGGCGTCGACCAGCCGCCGAATCTTCGCCTCACGTTCGGCGACGTCGCGATACAGTCGCGCGTTGTCCAGCGAGATCGCAGCCTGTGAAGCCACCAGTCGCAGCACGGCAAAACGCGCCGGGCTGAACACACCGCCAGACAGGTTGTTTTCCAGGTACAGCGCCCCGACGATCCGGCCCTGATTCATCAATGGCAGGCACAGGATCGAACGGGCGCCACGCTGGTGAACGTACAGGTCAGCGGCGAAGGCCGGATCGGCAACGGCATCGTCCAGGCACAGGCTTTCGCCCGTGCGCAGGGTCCGGTAGAGCACCGATTCGGCCAACGCCGTCGTGGTCACCGGCTCATTGCACAACTGCGTGCTATCGGCACCTACGCTGGTTCGCGCAGCAATATAGGGCGTGTCCTCCTCAGTCAAAATCAGCAGACCGTGCTCGGCGCCAGCCTGTTCGATGGCGGTGCGCATGACCATTTCGATCAATCGATCCAGGACAATTTCGCCTGAAACGGCCTGGGACACCTTGAGCACCGTGGCCAGATCCAGATGCTCGACCGGGGTGATGATGGTCGCCGTCGGGTTGGGCGACGCCTCTTCATGGCGCAAATAGCGGTGGCATCGTTCCAGTTGTCGCACCTTGCCCTCGGCGCCCCAACGTCGATAACCGTAGCGCGCGTCCTGCATGTAAAGGCGGGCGATCTTGTCCAGACCACGGGCGCTGTAGAAGCGCGCGGCGAGTTCGTTGGCCAAGGCTTCGACATGCACAAAACCGTGGTCCTCGGCCAGTTGAATCGCCTGTTCGTACAACGCCTGCGCTTCGATCAACTGCCCCGCAACCCGGGCGATTTCAGCAGCGACCAGCGCCGTCTGACTGGCAAAAGTCTGCGCACATTGTTGCGCCCAGACTTGCAGATGATCGAGATGTTCATTCAGGCGCTGCAGGTCAGGCTCTGATTCGGCGACAGCAGCCAAGGTCAAGGCGGCGTAAAAGTGATATTCGGCCTCTTCGAAAAACGAGGAGATCACCCACAACAAAGCCTTTGCCTGCGCTGCGCAGGCGATGGCCGCCGGGTAATCCCCGGCCAAATAGCGTGCCTGCAGCTTACGCACCCAATATTTGGCGCGAGCAAGCGCCAGATCCGGGGCGGCAAGGTTCGTCTCGAAACTTGCCTCGTCAAAGTGCTCATCGTTGAAACAGCCAAACTGCGGCGTCTGCCCGCGCAGCATGCGAATCAGAGCGCGTTGGCAACTGATGAAACTCACCACCAGACCGAAGCGAATCTTCTGCGCATAGGCCAACCCCGCCTCGGCCTGAACTTGCACTCGCGCCAGCGGCTCGCCAATAAACAACAAATCGGAAATCAGGCTATTGCCGGCATAGGCTGCATAAGGCAAATCGCCGATGCGGTTGCCGGCGCTGAGTGCACGACGCAGCAATTCGCGGCACTCACGCACCGGTCGCATCCAGCGCACCACAAAAATCGAGAAGCACAGGTAGGTACGCGCTTCGTATCGCGTCAGTCCGCGGCGGTCGACCAGATCGCAGCCCAAACGGCCAAAGCGGTAACCGGCGGCATAGTCGCCGAAGCGCGGGCCGGCGACACGCATGACGTTGGCGTAGAGCATGCAGGAGGCATCGCAATTGCCGTGTTGCAGGCTCAGACTGACGGCTTTGCAGATGGTCAGGCAGGCGAGGTTGGCATCCGACTGCAACGCCGGTGCGAAGAGTTTGCTCAACGCATCCAGCGTGACCAGCAAGGCCGGGTCTTCCATCAGTGGCAGGTCGATCAACTGCTCAATGCTGCGCTCACCCAGTTGCGTCCAGATCTGCTGGTATTCAAAACGCACTTGCTGATCGTCCGGATGCGCCGTCCAGTCGATGCCGACCTGACGCAAATACGCCAGGCACACGTTCACTGCGCGATCGCTGCGATCGAGCAGCAAGTAGACATCCATCTGCAAACAGGTGACTGCCGCCCGCTCCACGGTGCTTGTGGCGCGCTCGGCCAGCGCGGCCAGACGCGCCTCGGCAAGCGCCAGTTGCCCGGTGAGGAACTCGCACTCGGCGCGGTTCAGCGCCAGGGCAAAACCCAGTTCATGGCGACTGTCACCGTCCTGCTCGCCAAGCATCGCCGCTCCCGCGCCCAGGTAAGTCAGCGCTGACGTGTAAGCGGTCGACGCCTTGGCGCGCTGGCCGGCGAGCAAATTGAATTCGGCCAGTTGTTCGCGTTCGGCACGGGCACTGATCAGGCTGGCGCCGCGATTGAGCTGGCCAACGATTTCGAAGATTGCGTCTTCGCGCCCTTCGCGCTGCGTTTGCAGAGCGAGCAACCGGCCGATGCGCAGATGCCGTTGCGCGCGTTCGGCGTCGGCGATCAGCGAGTACGCGGCCTCGTGAATACGGTCGTGGGCGAATGCACAGGTGCCTTCGTGAAACTCGACCAGTTCCTGACGCACCGCCGGCCACAGCACCGCGCGTACGCGCACCGGCGACAGGTCGAGCACCGCAGCCAGCGTGTCGATCCGCGCCACGTTGCCCAGGCAGGCCAGTTGTTGCAGCGCCTGGCGAGTGTCCAGCGGCAGGCGCGCCAGTTTGCCGAGCATCAGATCGACCACGTTATCGGTGTAGCCCTTGGCGTTGATCAGTGCCAGATCCCAGCGCCAGCGGCTGAACTGATGGTCGTAAACCAGCAACTGCTCCTCGAACAGCGCGTGCAGAAACTGGATGACGAAAAAGGGATTGCCGTAGGTCTTGTCCAGCACCAGCCGCGCCAATGCAACGATACTTGCCGGAGGACAGCGCAGGGATTCGGCTATCAGTTGCTCGATGTGTACGCCGGCGAGCGCCGCCAGTCGGATCTCATCGATGTGCACGCCGGCAGTGCGCATGGCCTGGAGCTTGCCGTTGAGCGGGTGATCGGCATCGACCTCGTTATCGCGGTAAGCCCCCACCAGCAACAAGTGCCCAAGGTCCGAGCGGGTCAGCAGGTCTTCCAGCAGATCGAGTGTTGCCGCATCCAGCCATTGCAGGTCATCAAGGAACAACGCCAGCGGGTGCTCGGGCCGGGCGAACACGCCGATGAAACGTTGCAACACCCCCATGAAACGCTGCTGCGCTTGCTGCGGCTCAAGTTCTGGCACCGGTGGCGGCTCGCCAATGATCAGTTTGAGTTCCGGGATCAGCTCGGTCATCAACCGAGCGTTCGGCGACAGTGCCTGCAACAACGCCGCGCGCCAGTCAGCCAGCACCTCACGCCGCTTGCCCAGCAGCGTGCGCACCAGTCCCTGAAAAGCCTGAACCAGCGTCGCATAGGGGATGTCGCGCTGGTACTGATCGAACTTGCCGGCAGCGAACAACCCCCGCGACGGCACCAACACTTTGTGCAATTCACTGACCACCGAGGACTTGCCGATGCCGGAATAACCCGACACCAGCACCAGCCTCGGCGAAGAGGTCTTTACTACCTGGGCGAAGGCGTCGATCAGCGTTTGCACTTCACGCTCACGCCCGTAGAGCTTCTCCGGGATCAGCAAGCGATCGATTGCGCCCTGCTCGTTCAGCGTGAACACCTGGATCTGCCGCGTCCGCCGCCACTCGTCCAGACAACGGCGCAGATCATGTTCGACGCCGGCGGCCGTTTGATAGCGCGCTTCGGCCGTCTTGGCGAGCAGCTTCATGACCACACGCGAGAGCATCACCGGTATCGTGGCGACCCGTTCACACGCCGGCATCGGCAGCCGTGCGATGTGGCAATGCACCCACTCCATCGGGTCATTGGCACTGAACGGCAACGAGCCGGTGAGCATCTGATACAACGTTACGCCGAACGCATACAAATCGCTGCGTGAGTCGATCGAGCGATTCATTCGCCCGGTCTGTTCGGGCGCCATGTAGGCCAGTGTGCCGGCAATGGTTTCCGGCGGTGCAGGCGCCTGACGTTCGCGCGGCAGACGCGAGGCCAGGCCGAAGCCAGTCAACCGCGCCTGACCGTCGTGGCAATTGACCAGAATATGCTGCGGCTTGAGATCCTTGTGCACCAGCCCGCACTGATGCACGTGGCCAAGCGCGACGGCAATGTTGATCGCGTGCAACAGGCAGGTTTGCGTCTCAAGCGGTGTGACCAGCAAGCGCGACAGCGGCTCGCCGCCGGGGTCGTCGAACATCAGACGCGTGGCCCCGCCGGCATGCACAAGGGCTTGCGGCTGCAACGCCCATTGGCTGCCGAGCTCGCCCTTGAGACTGTATTCGTGGGCCAGTCGGTCGAGAGTGGCAGGCAACGGCTGGTCAAGGGTCGGGCGCACCACCAGCACGCTCGGGCTGCCCTCGCCCTGTCCTGCCTCGCGATAGAACACGCGCTCGACATCGTCCCACAAAATCTGCTTTTTGCTGGCCATCCGGGTCGACACCGTCAAAGGTTTTTTTGCCACGCGGTGGATGCCCCGCGCGTATTCAGCTCAACTGGAGCGCTGCGCCGGCTCGATGCCCAACGCCTCGGCGATACGCACCAGATCGGCCACCGATCGTGCAGCAAGTTTCCTCATGACCTGGCCGCGATGGACTTTGACCGTCACTTCGCTGAGGTTGAGTTGCGCGGCAATCTGCTTGTTCATCAGCCCACTGATAACGAAACCGAGCACCTCGCGCTCACGCCCGGTCAGTGTCTCGTAGGCCAGGCGCAGGGCCACGCCGGATTGCTCGGCGATCAATCGCGCGCTGTCACGGGCCAGCGCGCTGGCTACGGCGTCGAGCATGTCCTGATCACGAAAAGGCTTGGCCAGAAAGTCCACCGCCCCGGCTTTCATCGCCTTGACCGTCATGGCGATGTCGCCGTGGCCCGTCATGAACACGACGGGAATGCGCAGACCGTTTTTCTCCATCTGTTCCTGAACGAGCAGGCCGCTTTCGCCGCGCAAACGCACATCGAGCACCAGGCAACCGGGCGCGTCACGTCTGGCCGAAGTGAGGAAGTCCCGGGAGGTTTCGAACGTCTGCACCTGCAGCCCGATCGAGCGCAGCAAACCGTCGAGGGCCTGACGCATGGACGCGTCGTCGTCGACCACATAAACCACCGGTTCCCCCAACGCGGGCGGTGTTGCGCTGGGGCTGGAATGCGACCACAGGGTCATCGTGAGTCCTCGGCGAGATCGCAACGCGTGCGATGTGCAGGTGAATAAATCTAGTCCATGATGGCGAACGCAGCCAGAGGTCAGCCAAGCGGTCGCGCAACAGGCTAGCAGTCGGAACGCATTGCCGACAGGCCAGAAACCCCTGAAAATCGGCCACGCCGCCGCCCCTCTGCCACCGTTTGAACAGGCCCGTTTTCAATGTCCAGCGTTTCTCTGCAACCCCTCACCTGGCCCAAGCCCGAGCCGCGCGACGTGGTGTTTATTGCCTACCCGCGAATGAGTCTGCTCGACCTCAGTGGCGCGCAAACCGTGTTCTGGGCGGCGAGCAAAGCCTTGGCCGAGCGCGGCCAACCCGGTTATCAACTGCACACCGCCAGCCTTCAAGGCGGCCTGGTCAACACCATCGAAGGCCTGGCCGTGGACACCCGGGCGTTGCGCCAACTCGACATGGCCACGCTGGACACCCTGGTCGTGCCCGGCGCGCCCGATATTTGCCAGACCCTCGACGATCACGCCGAACTCACCGCATGGCTACGGCATGAAAGCCAGGCCGCGCGACGTGTGGTCTCGGTGTGCAGCGGCGCCTTCCTGCTGGCTCAGGCCGGTTTGCTCGACGGTCGCCGCGCCGCCACGCATTGGGCCATGTGCGACACGTTGCGCGAGCGCTTCGCGGCGGTCGAGGTGGATGCCGATGCGATCTTCATTCAACAGGGCGCGGTCTGGACATCGGCCGGGGTCACGGCAGGAATCGATCTGGCCCTGGCGCTGGTCGAGGCTGATTGTGGCCGTGAGGTGGCGTTGCAGGTAGCCCGCGAATTGGTGGTGTACCTCAAGCGTCCCGGTGGTCAGGCGCAATACAGCACCTTGCTGCAATCGCAGATACACGGCAGCCCGCAGTTCGATTCGCTGCACCTGTGGCTGATGGATCACTCAAGCGATCCGAAACTGACGGTGGAGCGCCTCGCCGAACAGGCCAGAATGAGCCTGCGCAATTTCACCCGGGTCTACAAACAGAGCACCGGTCACACGCCATCCAGGGCCATCGAGCTGTTTCGCCTCGAGGCGGCCAGGCGTTTGCTGGAAAACTCGGCGTACAACATCGACCAGGTCGCGCGTCTCAGCGGATTTGGTGATGAAGAGCGTTTGCGCGCTTGCTTCCAGCGTCATCTGTCGATTTCACCGCGTGACTACCGCAGCCGTTTCAGCCGTGAAGGCTGACGCCGTAACCACTGACTGGCAAAGAGGCTCGCCGCGCTATACCTAGGTATAGTTTTGCGCCGCTGCCGACGGCGTATGGTGCAAGAACGACAGGAGTCGCCATGCGTGCCCATCCGGCCAGGGAGCCCTATGCAGCATAAAGTTGTCATTGCCGTGGTTGACGACGACGAGGCCATTCGCAGTGCGCTGGAAAGTCTGTTGCGCGCCAGTCAATATCAGGTGCTCGGCTATCCGGGGGGGCAGGCTTTCCTTGACGCGGAAGGTCCGGCGCAGACGCACTGCCTGATTTCCGATATCCAGATGCCCGGCATGAGTGGCCTCCAATTGCACGAAACGTTATGCGCACAAGGCTGGCGCATTCCAGTGATTTTTGTCACCGCCCGTCCCGATGAAATGAAGAACCGCCCCCCCGGCGTCATCGCCTGCCTGGCCAAACCCTTCCGCGCCGAAGACCTGCTCAGGCACATCGAGATCGCCCTGAACCAAACACTTCCCCTGTAGGAGCTGCCGAAGGCTGCGATCTTTTGATCTTGCTTTTAAAGGGCAACAACAAAAGATCGCAGCCTTCGGCAGCTCCTACAGATTGGCGTACCTGCCCGATACCTTCGTATAACCCCCTTCGACCCATGCGTAACCCGCACACACCGATGGACAACTGCGCCCGCAGCCCCCCCGCCATAGCATTGTTTTCGACAGCGGGCGATTAAGCGCCATGCAGTACGGCAATCAGTTTGCGGCGGCCGGTGATCGTCACGCCAGAGTCGCAACCACGACTCGGTTTATCCATCCATCAGCGTCAGGGAGCACATTATGAAACAGCAATTATTGGTGATCGGTGCAGGGTTCGGTGGGCTGTGGAGCACGTTGAGCGCCGCGCGCTTGCTGGATATGCATGACCGCCACGATGTGCAGATCACACTGCTCGCCCCGCAAGCCGAACTGCGCATTCGTCCGCGCTTCTACGAGCCCGATGTTCAGAGCATGTACGCGCCGCTGGATGCGCTGCTCGATGCCGTGGGCGTGCGCTTCGTCAAAGGCAGCGCCGAAAGCGTCGACAGCCAGGCGCGGCGTGTCGGTTATCGCGATGAGGCTGGCCGCCCCGGTGAACTGACGTACGATCGCCTGGTGCTGGCCAGCGGCAGCCAACTGGCCCGTCCGCCGGTACCCGGCCTGAAAGAGCATGCGTTCGACGTCGACCAGATCGAATCGGCGGACCGCCTCGAACGCCACCTCCACTCGCTGGCCAACCAACCCGTCAGCGCCGCGCGCAACACCGTGGTGATCGCCGGTGGTGGCTTCACCGGTATCGAAACCGCGACCGAAATGCCCAGCCGTCTGCGCGCCATTCTTGGTGCGGAGCAAGACGTTCGGGTGATCATCGTTGATCGCAGCAAAGACATCGCCGCGACCATGGGCGACGGCATTCGTCCGTCCATCATCGAGGCGTCGAAAGACCTGGGCATCGAATGGATCGTCGACGCGACGGTCGCCGCCGTGGATACCAACGGCGTCACGCTCGCTGACGGTCGCCACATCGAAAGCAACACCGTGATCTGGACCGTGGGTTTCCGCGCCAGCCCGCTGACCGAACAACTCGCCGCCGAGCGCGATGGCCAGGGGCGTCTGCACGTCGATGGCAACCTCAAAGTACAAGGCGTCGATCACGTATTCGCGGCCGGCGATGTCGCCCGCGCCGCTACCGACGACGTCGGCAACTTCTCGGTAATGTCCTGCCAGCACGCCATCAGCCTCGGTCGGCATGCCGGCAACAACGCCGTCGCCGATCTGCTCGGCGTAGCGCCAACCACTTACCGTCAGCCCAAGTACGTGACCTGCCTGGACCTGGGTGCCTGGGGCGCGGTGTACACCGAAGGTTGGGATCGCCAACTGAAACTGGTGCGAGCCGAAGCCAAGGAACTGAAGACACAAATCAACAGCGTGTGGATCTACCCGCCAGCCGCTGACCGGCGCACCGCCCTCGCCGCTGCCGACCCGATGATCCCGGTGGCTTGATCACGTCCAGCAACCGCGAACCGATTGCCTTGCCTGAAAAAAGGAGAACACCATGACCATGCCTCTGGATTCCTTCACCGCCAACAGCGCAACCCTGCAAACCCCGACCGAAGAACTGGTGCCGTCGCGCTATGCACTGCGCCTTGGTGACATCGACGTCATGGTCATCAGCGATGGCGTGCTGCCGCTGCCGACCCAGACCATGTCGACCAACGCCGATCCCGCCGACCGCGCTGCGTGGTTCAAAGAGATGTACCTGGGCCCCGACGCGTTCGACTGGGCGCTCAACGTGCTGGTGGTGCGCAGCGGCGAGCAGGTCATCCTTGTCGATGCCGGCCTCGGCGGCCAGTTCCCCGGCTTCCCGCGCGCCGGGCAGTTTCCCAAACGCCTCGCGGCGGCCGGGATCGACCTCGCGGATGTCACCGATATCGTGATCACCCACATGCACATGGACCACATCGGCGGCCTGCTCGTCGATGCGGTGAAAACCCGTCTGCGCGACGACGTGCGTATCCACGTCACCGCCACCGAAGTCGACTTCTGGACCTCGCCGGACTTCACCTATACCGACATGCCCGCGCCGGTACCGGACGTCTTGCGCTCCACCGCCAACGCCTTCATCGACCAGTACCAAAGCAAGCTGTGTATCTTCGAAGACCAGCACGAAGTGGCTCCCGGCGTGGTCGCCAGACTCACCGGCGGCCACACCCCGGGCCATTGCGTGGTCCGCGTGACGTCCGGCGCAGAACGCCTTACCTTTGCCGGCGACGCCCTGTTCCCGGTAGCCTTCGACCACCCGGACTGGCACAACGGCTTCGAGCACGACCCCGAAGAAGCGGTGCGCGTGCGCGTACGGCTGCTGCAGGAAGCCGCCGCCAGCGGCGAACTGTTTGTCGCCACGCACCTGCCCTTCCCTTCGGTGGGCCGTGTGTCCGTCAACGGCGAAGCGTTCCGCTGGATTCCGGCAATCTGGGATTACTGATCGCGATGGCGCAGTGCATCTTCGCCCGGCCTTCGCCGAGCGAAGATGCGATCCCCTCACTCCAGCCCAAGCCCCGCACGCCCCAGCGAATTCAGACGCTCCACCGGAAAACGCTCCTCCCACGACCGCTCATGATCCTCACGCGGAAAATCATCCGGCGAAGCACCCTGCTCGAATGCCCTGAACACATCCCGCGCATAAGCAGCGAGGCCCCCATGCAAACCCCGAGACAACGCGCCGCCGAAGGCCTCAAGGTGGGCGACCGCTTCAGCGTCGTCCGCCGTTTCACACCCGACGACATCCAGCACTTCGCGCAACTGTCCCGCGACTACAACCCCGTCCACTGCGACGCGCACTACGCGCAACTGCGAACATTCAAAGGGCCAATCGCCCACGGGCCTGCTCACTGCCAGCCTGCACTACCTGAACCCCGGCAGCCAGATCATGGCCACGCCCTACACACCCCACGCCATGTTCCTCGCCAACCCCAAAATCGCCACCGAGGAATTGCTGGCGAACGCGAGTGAATCGCCAGGTTCGGCGACGGTGATGTTGGGGGATGTCGCGGCGCTGGTTGAGGGGCCGATTCGCAAGACGCTGCTGGGCATTGCGCAGGTGGTGATGCTGGGGGAACTGGCGGTGAATCAGGCGTTGGATAATGTTGTGCCGATGCAGTAACTCGTAAGGCCTCTGCGGCCGCTAGCTAGCCTGGTACCACGGAGGGTATTGCCTAATGGACATCAACACGAACGGCTCGAAAAGCTACCTGACACGAGTCAATTCAACGGATCCCTCTACAAGGGCGAACTCGGGATCCATGCCGAAATCGACCTCGACAGCCTGGAGTTTCTCTCGGCTTGAATTCAGTAATGACTGCCACTCGCTGAACAAACGGACAAAGCTCGTGGCTAACGAGCGTGAGCTGTGATTGCGACATTTGAATACCCACTGTTATTTCGACAACTCCCGCTTCCGGACAGGAAGCGGGATGTACAGACTCGAAGGCGTGCCTATTTCGTTAAAGCGCGCGACCACCATCAACAATAATTTCCGTTCCCACCGTCCAGCGAGACTCGTCCGACGCGAGGTACAGCACCGCCTTGGCTACTTCTTCAGGCGTGCCAAAACGGCCAAATGGGATAGTCGCAACAATCTCCTTGTTGACCTGCTCGCGGTAGGCATCGGGTATACCTGCCTTGTCGTACAGCGGCGTGTCGATAGGACCAGGGCTGACCGCATTGACTCGAACACCACGCGGTAGCAGCTCGCCAGAGAGCGTTTTCGACATATTCAGGAAGGCAGCCTTGGTTGCGGCGTAAACGGATGAGTTCGCGGCGCCCAGATGTGCACTGATCGAGGTGTTAAGAACCACCGACGCAGGATTGGAGAAAGTCGGCAGCAGTGCTTGCAGAAGGAAGTAAGGGCCTTTGACATTGATGTCGAAGGAGCGATCAAACATCTCCTCGTTCCAGTCTTCGATTGGCCTCCAGACGGATACGCCAGCATTGAGGAAGGCAACGTCGAGCTGCCCGTAATGAGACTGAACGGCCTGCGCCAGTTCCTTCTGGGCCGCGACGCTGGCTGAGTCGGCGCGCAGCACCAGGACTTCGCTACCTAAAATCGCTTGAGCAATTGCCATGGACTCAGGATTGACACCGGTGACGATCACACGTGCGCCTTCGGCGAGAAATTGCTTCGCGGTCTCCAGACCGATGCCGCTTGTACCGCCAGTGATCAGGGTGCGCTTGCCTTGTAAACGGGACATATGAATTTCCTCTCTTTTTGGGCCGCCAAACGGGCGACTGACCCTCTGAGAGCAACTATGTATTCATGCCAGCGTGCTGATAAGATGGGGAAATAGAATAGATCTCATGCGAAAGCCGCATGAATAGGGGCGTGATGGACCGGTTGTTACTGATGAGCTGTTTTGTGCGCGCTGTCGAGACAGGCAGTTTTTCTGCTGCGGGACGTGATCTGGGACTAGGGCAACCGAGCGTCAGTCGTTACGTCGCTGCGCTTGAAGACCATTTGCAAACCAGGCTGCTTCATCGATCCACACGAAAGCTGATGCTCACACCCGAGGGTGAACGGTATTACGCAGATGCGCGGCGTATCCTGGACTCAGTGGAACAGTCAGAGTCCTCACTGAGAGGAAACGTAGCGCCGTCCGGTTTACTGCGCGTCGCTTGCCCGACTGCATTGGCTCACACCTTCATCGTACCGCACGTCGCGAGTTTTCTAGGGCGCTACCCCGAACTGTCGCTCGATCTTCAAATCAATGATCGCTACGTCAATTTGGTCGACGAGGGGGTAGAACTGGCGATTCGTATCGGTCACCTGGAAGACAGTGCAATGCGAGCCCGGCCACTCGCGTGGTTCGAGCGTGTGTGCGTTGCCAGCCGTGCGTACCTGGAGAAACGAGGCACTCCCTCTTCGCCTGATGACCTGAAGGAACACGACTGCCTCATTTATACCCTCCTGTCCACTGGAACCAACTGGCGGTTCAAGGATACTGATGTCCCGATTTCCGGACGACTGCGTGTCAACTCGCCTGAGGCGATTCGTGAGTACGTCAATGCCGGATTGGGCATCGCGCAAGGGCCGCAATGGCTTTATGAGGACGGGCTGAAGAGTGGCAATCTTCAATTGCTGCTTAACGAATACGTGGCGCCACCGGTGCCGATCCAAATCGTATACCTGGCGAATCGGCTGCTGCCTCGGCGAGCCATCGTGTTCATGGATTTCATGGCGGATATTTTTGCTGAATTCCATGAGCGCCCTGAATAGACTTTTAGCCCACGGCCAAGTTGCGAGCGAAGCAGCATCAGCATGGCGGCCCCTCCAGCGACGCAATTCCCGTCACAGACCTGTCACCCCAAGCTGCTAACCTCCCCGCGACTAGCAACCCCTTATCCAAGAGCCCCAACAAAAGGTGCCCTCAAGGTGTCCCCAAGCCCCCGCCAAAAAATCATCCTCCGCTCAGAAAACCTCCACTGCGAAGACTTCGGCGCCCTCTTCTCCCGGCTCTTCGGCAATCGCTACGCCGACACCCCGCCGATCCCCTCCAACATCATCATCGGCGGCGTCTACGGCAGGCACGACGGCGTCAGTTTCCGGCGCATGCATTACCACGGCGATTTCACCGTGACCTTCCCCGACCCGCAGGACGAGATCACATTCGTGATTCCCACGGCGGGCAAGATTGTGTTCAACCACCGTACCGAGTCCGTCGGTGTGGCCCAGGTAGGGTTGGCGATTGATAAGGCGGATATCCGCTCGATGCGGTTTCTCGACAATCACGCGCAACACGGGATTTCGGTGAATCGGCGGCAACTGACGGAGCGGTTGGCGGCGTTGTTGGGACGACCGATTGTGCAGAAGATTGTGTTTGAGCCGGTGGTGGATCTGCACACGGCGGCGTTTCAGGGGATCAAGGCGTTGATTGATCTGGCGACGGGGACGGAGTTTGATTTGTTGCTCAACAGCGGCACGCTGATGCCGTCGCGGTTACGCGAGATGTTGATTGATGCGGTGCTGGAGGCGTGGCCGCACAATTTTACCGAGGCGTTGCACCAGCCGGCGCCGAGGGTGGCGCCGCGGCATGTGAAGTTGGCGGTGGAGTTTATTCAGGCGCATCCGGAGCAACTGCTGAGCGGGGTTGAGTTGGCGCGGTTGAGCAATGTCAGTCAGCGCGCATTGCAGGAGGGCTTTCGGCGGTTTGTCGGGATGTCGATTGTGGCGTATCAGCGTCAGGTGCGGCTGGCGCGGGCTTTCGAAGCGCTGGGGCAGCGGCATTCTGCGTCAGTAACGGAGGTGGCGCTGCGCTTTGGGTTCAGTAATGTCGGGCGGTTTTGTCAGTATTTTCAGCAGGCGTATGGGGTGAGTCCGGCGCAGTTGAGGGGGCGGGGTTGATTGGTTTATCGGCGGGGATGCGGCTGGGTCAGTTGAGGGTGACGTTGGCTGACATGACGCCTTCGCGAGCAGGCTCGCTCCCACAGGGTCAGGCGGTGAATCAGGGTTGCCAATTCCCTGCTTCCACCGGTTTTTGCTGGTGATTGGTGGTCATCCTTGACCTTGCGCGGTTGTCCCTGCTTTAGAACGCGTAACTGGCCTTGAGGCTGCCGCTGAAACCGTGGTTGTCACCGCCGCCGCTGGCACCGACTTCTGCGCCGACGCTGACGGCGCCGAGCCTGGCCATCAGGTTGACGCCGCCGCTGAACTGGTCGCGGTTGTCGTAGGCGGCGCGTTGTTCGATGTCGAGGCCCAGCAGGTGGCTTTGGCTGTTGACGTCGTTGTTGCCCAGGGTGCGTTCGTAGCCGACTTGTACGCCAGGCACCAGTTGCCACGCGCCCATTGCCACCGGGGCGAACGCCACGTTGAGGTTGGCGACGGCGCTGCGGCGGGTGGCGGTGTTGTCGTCGACGTCGAGTGACAGTTCGCTGCCCTTCTCTTTGAAGCCTTTGAGGTCAAGGTGGCTGACGCGCAAGCCGAGGCTGGGTTCGAGGATCATGCCGTTGACCGGGGCGCGGTAACCCAGCGCCAGCGTCGCGCCGGCGAGATTGCCGTGAGTGTCGCCCTTGGCCGTGCCGAGGCCGCCACCGAGGTCGCGTTTGCTGTCGTAATCGACGTAGCCGGCGCTCGCGCTGGCGTCGACGAACAGCCCGCGTTCCAGGCTGGTGAAGCCGTAGCGCGCACCGAGGTTGAAGAAGGTGAAATCCGTATCGGCCTCGCCTCCCGCGCCGCCGACAGTGCCTTTGCTGTAGCCGAAACCGCCGCGTGCGCTGAGTTGCTCGGAGAAGCGCTGGGTGATGCCGAGCATCAGGCCCTGACTGTGTTCGTTGCTGCCCTCTGCGTGGGACGAGCCGTCAGTGCCGAGGTAACCGGCGAGCGCGGTGGTCCACAAACGGTATTGCCCGACTTTCAGATCGGAGCCGCTGGCATAAGGCGCAGCGGCCTGTTCGATCAACGCGTTCTGCCGCAGCAGGTAGCTGGCGGCATCCGCGTGAACCTGGCCGCCGACCTGGGACTCGACACCGCCGAGGGTGCCGGCATCGATCGCCGATTGCAGGTAGTAGTTGTAGGCGCTGTAGGTGCCGGACAGGTTGCTGTTCTGCAATTCGCGGAGCAATTCGGCACCGGCGGCGGCATTGCCGATCAATCCGGCCTGCCCCGGCAGGCTGTTGTACTCGACCAGTTTGCCGCGCAGCACGTAAATGGTTTCCTGCGACAGGCCCAGGCCTTGTTTGAGGTAGTTGTCCATGCTGCCGTATTCGGCGGTGACCTCATCGAGACCAGCCTGCAGATAGCTGGCCTGCACACCGAGCAGCGGCGCGTAGACCGAGGCCATGCTTGGCGGCATTGCTTTGAGAGTCGCGGCGACGCGGGCGGCGGTGTAGTCGTTGGTCGCCAGGTAGTTGGCCATGATGGTCGCATTGTCGACCCCGGCGATGCTCTGCAACACAGCAGCGGTCCAGCCCGTGCGGTCCTTGCCGGCGGTGCAGTGGAACAGTTGCGCGCCGTCGGTGCTGGCCAGTTCGTTGAACAGCTTGCCGAACTGACCGCGCATCCCCGCCTCGCTGACGAAGGCGCGGTTGGTCTGCTCCATCATGGCGATGGCGTCGGCGGCGCTTTTGAACGACACGGTGGTGATGCTCGCGCCCGAGGTAGTGCTGCCGATGATGTCGATGTTCTGGTAGGTCGCGCCGGTCAGCATCGTGTCCGGCGTACCGGCGATTTCGCTCGGTGTGCGCAGGTCGTAGACGGCTTTGATGTCGAGGCTGTTGAGGATCGCCAGATCTGCTGCCGACGGCGTGATCGCGTTGGAGCGGTAAAAAACGCCGCCACGCATGGTGCCGTCGTGGGCCGTGGAATACGCGGTGGTGAGGCCGGCGACATCACGGAAATTGTCGATGCTTTGCAGCCGTGGCGTGTCGAGCGCGACAGGCTCGGCAGCGTGAGCGGCGGCGATGGACAGGCTCAGAATGGACAGCGAACACACAAGACGTTGAAACACAGTGCAGCCTCATTGGAATTAGCGTTGGGCTGGCTACTATCTGCAATCAACTGATACCGAATATGACAGAACGACTGCGCAAGGAAATGGCTGCGCAATTGGGCTGTGGGCTGCGCTTTTTGTCCGTGGGTTAACAAAAAACCCTGTAGGCGCTGCCGCTGGCTGCGATCTTTTGCCTTTGAAGATCAAAAGATCGCAGCCTGCGGCAGCGCCTACAGGGGTTCGGCGGTTACTTGGTGGGATCGAGGACCAACCTGCCATGGCCTCGGCGGCTCAGGCTTTTCTCAAGCGCACGTTGCGCCTCGCTCAGCGCGAACACTTCGACGTCGACGCTGAGGTGACCACGCTCAAACAGTTCGGCGATCAGCGCCAATTGTGCACCGTCGGAGCGGGTGGCGAAGTTGATCGGGGTCACGCCGTAGTCGTTGGCCAAGGTCATGCTCGGCGCGCTGACCGGCGAGACCAGCAGCCCGCCGCGTTTCAACACGCGGAACGAACGGTTCTGGGTGTCGCCGCCGACCAGATCGAGCACCACGTCGACCTCGGATGCCCGTTCTTCAAACGCCAGGGCGGTGTAGTCGATCACTTGATCAGCACCGAGTTGCTTGAGGTACGCATGATTGCCGGCCGAGGCGGTCGCGATGACTTCGGCGCCCAGGTACTTGGCGATCTGCACCGCCATGCTGCCTACGCTACCGGCGGCTGCGTGGATCAGCACTTTCTGCCGACGCTGCACGCCAGCGTGCTCGGTCAACGCTTGCCACGCGGTGAGCGCGGTGGCCGGAACGGCGCCAGCCTCCAGGGCGTTGAGGGATTGTGGTTTGAGTGCCAGTTTAGCCACCGGGGCCACGGCTTTGCTGGCGTAACCACCGACGATGTTGATAAAGCCGAACACTTCATCGCCGAGCTTGAATTCGTTCACACTGGGGCCAGTGGCAATCACCTTGCCGGACACTTCAACGCCCGGGGTGAACGGCAGTGGCAGCGGAATGAACGCTTTCATCGCGCCGGACAACACCTTCCAGTCGATCGGGTTGACCCCTGCCCCGGCGACTTCGATCAACACTTCACCGGCGCCGGCCACAGGGTCGGCGACTTCTTCCAGTTGCAGCACTTCGGGATTGCCGTATTCGTACACGCGGATGGCTTTCATGAGAGACCTCGATCGATTGGAGTGGAGAGTGCGTGATCAGTGACGACGAGCGTCAAGGCTGAACCGACCGGCGCCAAACGCGACCACTTGCAACAGGCCGCCGGCCATGGCGATGTTCTTGAAGAAGTGGATGAACTGATTCTGATCGCCCAATGCGTTGTGGAACGCCAGCGCAGTGACCACGCTGAAAACGGCCAGCACAGCGGCGACGGTGCGGGTGCGGTAGCCGGCGATCAGCGCCAGGCCGCCACCGATTTCGACGATGATTGCCAGCGCCAGCGCCACTTGCGGCAGCGGCAGACCGACCGAGCTGATGTAGCCGATCATCATCGCCGGGGCCGCCAGTTTGGAGAAACCGGAGAGGATGAAGATTGCGCTGAGCAGGACGCGGCCGGCCAATGAAGCCGAAGCCTGGGTGACATCGTTGCGGGTTTGTTCAGTGGTGGCTGGAGCAATGCTTGCAGTAGTGGTCATGGCGGTATTTCCTTCAAAGGTGCGGCGATCCGAGATGAATCGTCCAAGTGAGGAAATGGTGCGCTCCGCCAGCTAATCTGAATAGCCGACTAATTTCGATCATTACGTTCTAGAAAATAGACAAGCTGATAGACCTCGGCGACGATAGCGCTACGCTGAATATGATGAGGAAACAGCCATGATTTCTGACCCGGGCACGCCGACGCTGGATCAACTGCGGGTCTTTTTGGCGGTGGTGGAACTGGGCAGCTTCGCCGCCGCCGCGAGGAAGCTGCACCGCGCGACGTCGGTGATCAGCTATTCGATGGCCAACCTGGAATTGCAGCTGGGGGTGACGCTGTTTGATCGCCAGACCACGCGTAAACCGCAACTCACCGAGGCCGGCCGCACGGTGCTGGCCGAGGCCCGCACCATCGCCAACGGCGTGCATGGCTTGCGCGCCAAGGTCAAAGGTCTGTTGCAGGGGCTGGAAGCTGAGGTGCATGTGGTGCTGGATGTGATGCTACCGCCGCAGCGAGTGGTGGATGCGTTGAAGTCGTTTCGCGAGGCGTTTCCCACGGTCGCCCTGCACTTGCACATGGAGGCGCTGGGGGCGGTGACGGAGCGAGTGATCAATCGTGGCGCGATCATTGGCGTCAGTGGGCCAATGAATGAAGGCATCGATGCGATCGAGCGAATCGGTGCCGGCAGTGTCGAGTTGATTCCGGTGGCGGCACCGCATCATCCGTTGGCTACGGGTGAAGCGAACACGCCGGGGGCCGGACGTGAACTGACGCAACTGGTGTTGTCCGACCGCTCGCAACTGACCAGGGATCGCGACTTCGCCGTCCTCAGCAACCGCACCTGGCGCCTGGCGGATCTGGGTGCCAAACACATGCTGCTGCGCGAGGGGATTGGCTGGGGGAACATGCCGTTGCCGATGGTCGAAGAGGATTTGCAGTCCGGCCGCCTGGTGCGCTTGAACCTGCCGGAATACCAGAGCGGCATCTACCCGTTCGACGTCATCTACCGCACCGACCTGCCACCGGGGCCGGCGGCGCGGTGGTTGATCGAGCGGTTTGTGCAGCAGAGCGCGCAGGCCGCCTGACATGGCCCTATCGCGAGCAGGCTCACTCCTACAGGGTGTGCGGTGGCTTCAGGAATGGCGACAGGCCGAGATCATCGTGGGAACTGGCCCGGCTGGCGATTGCGGTGCATGACGATCTCCAGCCCCTCGCCCACGTCCGGCACCTGAAAGTAACGCGTGATCAAATCAAACTCCGCATCCGACGCCGCGAACTCATGCTCCGCCAGCGCGTTGCGTGCATGTAGCCGGACACGGCAGGTGTCGTCATCCACTTCGAGATAGTGCAAGCAGTGCGGCACTTTCGCGGTATCCGCCAGTCCTCGCAGCCACTGCCGATCCGCCACGGTATTGGCCGGAAAATCCAGCACTACACCCACCCCCGCGGTCAGCACATCAACCACCAACGGCCCCAGCACCCCGCGAATCTGCCGCGCACATCGAACGTAATCTGCCACGGATTTGATTTGCTCCGGATACAGCCGCGACAGCCACTGATCCTCATTGAGCAGCAGCGCACCGTGTTCCTCAGCCAGTGATTTGGCCAGTGTCGATTTGCCCGAGGCGATCTTGCCGCACATCAGATGCAGGGTGGGTGCACGCATTGGGGACGCTTCCTTATGTCGATTGCTGGATAATGCCCAACGCCTGACAGACAGGCAATCAATGCGCCTGACCACCGGGGAACCGTGATGACCGCAACAAACGTACGCCAATGCACCTCATGGCTGCTGCTCAGCCTGCTCGCCACCACTCTGGCGCTGACCACCGGGTGCTCAAGCAAGCGCTACGCCACCAACGGCTCGAACTGCTACGCCAAAGCCGTGCCCACTTCCGGCGAAGGTGGTCTGGCCTGGGGCGACACCTTGAGCATGGCGCGCAAGAAGTCGATGAATAACTGCATGCGTTATGCGAGCCGCTCCGGAGGGACACCGAACACCTGCCAGGTGGTGCAGGCGCAGTGCAAGCGCTGACAACGCCGATAATGATAGCGGCTGACACGGCCCCATCGCTGGCAAGCCAGCTCCCACAGGGTTATTGGGTGGACTCAGGATTGGCGGCGGCCAGAGATCCAATGTGTGCGAGCCTGCTCGCGAATGCGATCTGTCAGCCAAAGCGACGGCGACTGACACGCCCTCTTCGCGAGCAGGCTCGCTCCCACATGGGGGTGCGCGGTGGACTCAGAATTAGCGGCTGGCTCCCACTGGTTTTTCGGTGCAGGTGAGATTGGCGAACGGCCTGACGATCCAATCAGACACCGCGCTTGAGTACTGCTGTCGAAACCCGTGGCTGGATCGACTTTTCGATCAACGCAACAATGTCCTTCGCGCCAAAGCAACGGAACAGAATGCTGCCAGCATCGGTATCCAGGCAGACGATTTTGGTGATGAAGCCCCCTTCAAGCGTGACCTTGCGGATCATCCCCAGCGGCACTCTGATGTCCAGTGTGCCGTCCTGAACCATGCGGTTCATGGCGTTGGCGTTCAAGTACACAGCAGTATTCGTGAGGGTCATTTTGCCGCCGACCCACAGCCCGCCGTAAACCTCCTTGAAGCCTTCCAGCACCCCGGCCAATGCACCGACGTTGCCACTGCCGGCAACATCGTAGAAATCGCCGACACCTTCGTAATCCACCTCGACGTCAGCCACCAGAAAGTTGACCAGCTTCGACCTCACAACCTTCTCTTCCATCCTTGAATCTCCATGCCCCCACAATACTCACTTGTGGTGAGGGGATTTATCCCCGATGGACTGCGCAGCAGGCCGCTTCTTGATTGGTTGCAGAAGCCAGGCCCGCTTCGCGCGCCATCGGGGATAAATCCCCTCACCACAGAGTCAACTCATTCAGGCTCATTCAGCTCAGAGTTAACTCGGCACAAAATGACCGTCTGCTGTCAGCGATTCAACCCCGCCGCATTCGCCCTTGCTGCGTGCAGCTTCTTGTAGCTGTCGATCAGACGCAGGTGACGGTCCAGCCCTTCGAGCTTCATGCTGGTCGGCGTCAGACCGTAGAAGCGCACGCTGCCATTGACCGAACCAATCGCCGCGTCCATGCGCTCGTCACCGAACATCCGGCGGAAGTTGGCCTCGTAGTCAGACAGTTCCAGATCCTCGTCCAGCTCCATTTCCAGGCACACGTTCACCGCCTGATAGAACAAGCCGCGCTCGACGGTGTTGTCGTTGTACTGCAGGAAGGCTTCGACCAGATCCTTGGCCTGTTCGAACTTCTGCAGGGCAAGATAGATCAGCAGACGCAGCTCCAGAATCGTCAACTTGCCCCAAGGTGTATTGTCGTCGAACTCGATGCCGATCAGCGTGGTGATGTCGGTGTAATCATCCAGCTCGCTGTTTTCCAGGCCCTGGGCCAGGTTGCGCAGGCCGACCTTGCTCAGGCTGTGCAGGTTGAGGATGTCTGCGCGAAATTGCAGGGCCTTGTTGGTGTTGTCCCAGATCAGGTCGTCCACCGGGTAGATTTCCGAGTAATCCGGCACCAGGATCCGGCAGGCGTTGGCGCCGAGGTCGTCGTAGACCGCCATGTAGGCTTCTTTGCCCATGGCTTCGAGGATGCCGAACAGAGTCGCGGCTTCTTCGGCGTTGGAGTTTTCGCCTTGACCTGAGAAGTCCCACTCGACGAATTCGAAGTCAGACTTGGCACTGAAGAAGCGCCACGACACCACACCGCTGGAGTCGATGAAGTGCTCGACGAAGTTGTTCGGTTCGGTCACTGCCTGGCCGGAGAACGTCGGTTGCGGCAAGTCGTTCAGGCCTTCGAAACTGCGGCCCTGCAACAACTCGGTCAGGCTGCGCTCCAGCGCCACTTCCAGGCTCGGGTGCGCGCCGAACGAGGCGAACACGCCGCCAGTGCGCGGGTTCATCAGGGTCACGCACATCACCGGGAATTCACCGCTCAGCGACGCGTCCTTGACCAGCACCGGGAAGCCCTGCTCTTCCAGGCCCTTGATCCCGGCGAGAATGCTTGGGTACTTCTCCAGCACTTCCTGCGGCACATCGGGCAAGGCCATCTCGCCTTCGAGGATTTCGCGTTTGACCGCACGCTCGAAGATCTCCGACAGACATTGCACCTGGGCTTCAGCCAAGGTGTTGCCGGCGCTCATGCCGTTGCTCAGGAACAGGTTTTCGATCAGGTTGGACGGGAAGTACACCACCTCGCCATCCGACTGGCGCACGAACGGCAGCGAGCAGATGCCGCGCTGGGTGTTGCCGGAGTTGGTGTCGTACAGATGCGAGCCTTTGAGTTCGCCATCGCGGTTGTAAATGTCCAGGCAGTATTGGTCGAGAATTTCTGACGGCAGCTCGTCTTTCGGACCCGGTTTGAACCAGCGCTCGTTCGGGTAATGCACGAATTCGGCGGTGGCGATGTCCTCGCCCCAGAACTGATCGTTATAGAAGAAGTTGCAGTTCAGGCGCTCGATGAACTCGCCCAGTGCCGAGGCCAGTGCGCCCTCTTTGGTCGCGCCCTTGCCGTTAGTGAAGCACATCGGCGAGTGCGCATCGCGGATGTGCAGCGACCAGACGTTAGGCACGATGTTGCGCCACGAGGCGATTTCGATCTTCATCCCCAGATCGGCGAGAATCCCCGACATATTGGCTATGGTCTGCTCCAGCGGCAGATCTTTACCGGCAATGTAAGTGCCCGCTTCAGAAGTCGAATGCGGCATCAACAGGGCTTGCGCATCGGCGTCGAGGTTCTCGACTTCCTCGATCACGAACTCGGGGCCGGTCTGCACGACCTTCTTCACCGTGCAGCGATCAATCGAACGCAGGATGCCCAGACGATCCTTCTCGGAAATGTCCGCTGGCAATTCGACCTGGATCTTGAAGATCTGGTTGTAGCGGTTTTCCGGATCGACGATGTTGTTCTGCGACAGGCGAATATTCTCGGTCGGGATATTGCGCGTTTCGCAGTACAGCTTCACGAAGTAAGCCGCGCACAAGGCCGACGACGCCAGGAAGTAGTCGAACGGCCCCGGTGCCGAGCCATCGCCCTTGTAGCGAATGGGCTGATCGGCGATCACCGTGAAGTCGTCGAACTTGGCTTCAAGTCGAAGGTTGTCGAGAAAGTTGACCTTGATTTCCATGCGGGTTTACCAGAGAGCAGAAACGAATTGGCGGCCATTATCCGGGTTTTCAGCCTGACGTCTTGTGCTTTTGCGTAATCGCCGCTGGGTGGGAGCCGCTGCTCGCGCCAAGCATCAGCACGGGCAAACGACAAAAATGCCCTGAGCAGTGAATTTTTTCGTGTCTTCTTGTATCTGACGGAAAGAACCCATGCCACCAAAACAATGGCATCGAATCCGTTCAGCTATGAGTGACCCGCATGAAATCAAGGAAAAACAAGGTCAATCCCATCGGATTGAAAGACATCACGATTGTCGACGACGCCAAGATGCGCAAGGCGATCACCGCCGCCGCACTGGGCAACGCCATGGAATGGTTCGACTTCGGGGTTTACGGCTTCGTCGCCTATGCACTGGGCAAGATCTTCTTCCCGGGCGCCGATCCTGGCGTGCAGATGATTGCAGCGCTGGCGACCTTCTCGGTGCCGTTCCTGATCCGTCCCCTGGGCGGCCTGTTCTTCGGTGCGCTGGGCGACAAATACGGGCGACAGAAAGTGCTGGCCGCGACTATCGTGATCATGTCGCTGAGCACCTTCGCCATCGGCTTGATACCGTCCTATGAGTCGATCGGCATCTGGGCGCCAATCCTGTTGTTGCTGGCGAAAATGGCCCAGGGTTTCTCGGTCGGCGGTGAGTACACCGGCGCCTCGATCTTCGTCGCCGAATACGCGCCCGACCGCAAGCGCGGGTTCCTCGGCAGTTGGCTGGACTTCGGCTCGATTGCCGGCTTCGTCCTCGGCGCCGGAGTGGTGGTGCTGATCTCGACGATCATCGGCGAAGAGAAATTCCTCGAATGGGGCTGGCGCCTGCCGTTCTTCCTCGCCCTGCCACTGGGCATGATCGGCCTCTACCTGCGTCATGCGCTGGAAGAGACGCCAGCGTTTCAACAACATGTCGAGAAACTCGAAGAAGGCGACCGTGAAGGTCTGGCGGGCGGGCCAAAGGTCTCGTTCAAGGAAGTCGCGACCAAACACTGGCGCAGCTTGATGACCTGCATCGGCGTGGTGGCGGTGACCAATGTCACTTACTACATGCTGCTGACCTACATGCCAAGCTACCTGTCGCACAACCTGCACTACAGCGAAAACCGTGGCGTACTGATCATCATCGCAATCATGGTCGGCATGTTGTTCGTGCAGCCGGCGATCGGTTTTATCAGCGACAAGATCGGCCGCAAGCCTTTCATTGTGGTCGGCAGTATCGGCCTGTTCCTGCTGGCGATTCCGGCGTTCATGCTGATCAACAGCGGCAAGATCGGCCTGATCTTTTCCGGCTTGCTGATGCTCGCGGTGTTGCTGAATTTCTTCATCGGCGTCATGGCTTCGACCCTGCCGGCGATGTTCCCCACGCACATCCGCTACAGCGCACTGGCCGCAGCTTTCAACGTCTCGGTGTTGATTGCCGGCCTGACCCCGACCGCCGTGGCCTGGCTGGTGGAAAGCACCAACAACCTGTACATGCCGGCCTATTACCTGATGGTCATTGCCGTGGTCGGTCTGATTACTGGCGTGACCATGAAAGAGACCGCCAACAAGCCGCTGCGCGGTGCTGCGCCGGCCGCGTCGGACATTGAAGAAGCCAAGGAACTGCTCAAGGAACACCACGACAACATCGAGCAGAAAATCGAAGACATCGACGCCGAAATCGCCGAACTGGAAGCCAAACGCAAGGAGTTGGTGCAACAGCATCCGCGGATCAACTGATGTAATGACTGACGGCGGCCCTGGCCGGGGCTGCCGTCGATCAACACGTCACAACACGAAGCCGTCACCGATCAAGCGCACCAGAACCTCCCCCGCCTCACTCAATTCACCCGGTGCCTGCATCAGGCGCAACTCGTGCAGCGGCAACTCGGGTAATCCCTCCTCACTGCTCAACACGCGCATGCCGGGGCGCACTTGCGCACGATCAACAATGCCCACCGCCAGTCCGGCCTCGATGGCTGTTTCCAGCGCGCTGGCACCGGCGCTGACAATCACCGCGCGCCACCGCCGACCCTGCTCGCTCAATGCATCCACGGCAACGCTGCGATAGGGGCAACCCTTGCCGTGCAAGGCCAGCGGTACCGGCCGGGTGAGATCCTGCGTGTAGTTGTGCGCGGCGACCCACACTGGCTGGGTCAGGCCCAACATCCTTACGCAACGCGACGATGGCGGCGCATTGGCGACGACCACCAGCAACGCCAGATCCAGTTGCCCGCGCTCCAGACGCGCACTCAAACGGCCGCTGGCACCCGTTTCGACTTCCAGCTCGATGTGCGGAAAATCTGCAGACAAGTGCGGCAACGTACAGCCCAGTACTGCGCCGGCATACTCCTCGGAAACCCCCAGACGGATCCGCCCGCTGGCCAGCGGCGTGCTGAAGCTCGCCAGCAATTGATCGTGGTGACGCAGCAATTCGGCGCTCTGCAGGGCGAAGCGTCGACCCAGTGGCGTGAGGTTGACCGTCTGGTTATCGCGCTCCAGCAAGCGCCCGCCCGCCAGCGCTTCCAGACGCCGCACATGCAGGCTGACCGCTGACGGGCTCTTGTTGAGGAAACTCGCGGCGGCGAGAAATTGCCCGAAGCGCACGATTGCCTGAAAGGTGCGCAACAGTTCGATATCAAGGGCTTCGGCCATGCTTGAGAATTCCTGCATCAGTGGTGCTGATCGTATCGTTTGAATGCATCAGTGCTTGATTCATATCATCGAACTCATTCCTCTGTCAGGTGCCATGCGATGAACGTTATGCCTGTTCGTTATTCACTGCTGATTGCAATGGTGATCAGCTGGAGTTCCGGGTTCATTGGCTATCGCTACGTCGCCGATCAAGGCAGCGTGTACCTGGCCTCGTTGTGGCGTTTTGTTTTGGCGGCATTGTTGTTGCTGCCGTTCGCCTGGGCTGGCTTGCGTGGTTTGCGCGGTAAAGACATGTGGCGTCAGGCACTGCTTGGGCTGTTCGCGATGGGCGGCTACATCGGACCGATTGCCGCCTCGATTCAACTTGGCGTCACGCCGGGCACTGCGTCACTGTTTGCCAATTTGTTGCCGCTGACAATTGTGCTGCTGGCCGGCAGCGTTCCGGGGCAGTGCACACGTGGCTGGCAATGGTTGGGTCTGGCGCTGTGCGTGATCGGCATGCTGCTGGCCAGCGCTGCGAGTGTCGAGTGGGCCAGTGCGGGGTTGTGGGCCTACTGCTTGCCGTTACTGGCGGTATTGTCGCTGACGGCGGCGACCTTGTTTGAGAAAGCCCGGCCGGGCGTTGCGATGCCGGCCACCACGGCGCTGTTTATTCAGGTGTGTGCGGTGATTCCCGTGTTTGCGCTGTTGGCAGGCCTTGAGGGTGAATTGCGCCCGCCGATCAGTGCAGACTTCGTCAGTGGCGTGCTGTGGCTGGTGATCTTCTCGACTTTTGGCGGCTACGGATTTTATTGGCTGTGTCTGCAGCGTTTCAGCATGCAGCGCATCAGTGGCGCGCTGTTTCTGACGCCACCGGTGACACTGTTGTGGGCGTGGATGCAGTTCGGCGATCCGCTAAGTGCCAGCGCGCTGCTCGGCATCGGTTTGACCCTGGTCGGGTTGCCATTGCTGGGGCGAGCGCCGAGCGAAAAAGTGTGTGCCGTCGGCATCCGCCAGGAAACTAAATCCGCAGGCCACAAGTCACTGACTTAGCGGAGGTTGAGGCATTTCGCCGAACCTCGTTTATTGAAGATGCCAGCGTGGTCACTCATACCAATCGTCGCAACAACCTCTCGCTGGACAGCCTGAATTTCTTCCTCGCCGATGTGCGCGACGGACTCGGGCCGTACCTGGCCATTTACCTGCTGGCCGTTCATCACTGGGAGCCGGCCAGCATCGGGCTGGTGATGACCCTTGCTGGCATCGCCGCCCTTGTCACCCAGACACCCGCCGGGGCCTTGGTCGACAACACACGCCGTAAACGAGCGGTGATCGCAATTGCCGCTTTGCTGGTGACCGGCAGTTGCGTGGTGTTGCCCTTCGTTACGTCCTTCAGTCTGGTGGCGATCACCCAAGCGCTGAGCGCCGCAGCCGCGTCGGTATTCGCTCCGGCCATCTCGGCGATCACCCTGGGCATCACCGGTCCGCGAGCCTTCACTCGACGCACCGGACGCAACGAAACCTTCAACCATGCCGGCAACGCCTGCGCGGCGCTGCTGGCCGGTGGATTCGCTTACCTGTTCGGGCCGGTGGCGGTGTTCTATCTGATGGCGGTCATGGCGCTGTGCAGTGTAATCGCCGTGAGCTTCGTCGATGCCAACGCGATCAACCATGATCTGGCGCGGGGACTTGACCCCAGCGACGCCGCTCACGCCAAGGCGCCTTCGGGATTGGCGGTGCTGCTGACCAACAAGGCGCTGCTGATGTTCGCCATTTGTTGTGCGCTCTTCCACTTGGCCAACGCGGCGATGCTGCCACTGGTGAGCCAGAAACTGGCGCAAGTCAATCTGCAGATGGCGACGCCACTGACCTCGGCCTGCATCGTCGCCGCGCAACTGGTCATGGTGCCGATCGCGTTGCTGGTCGGAGCCAAGGCCGATGTGTGGGGACGCAAGCCGCTACTCCTCGCAGGTTTCCTGATTCTGCCGTTGCGCGGTGTGCTCTACACCTTATCCGCCGACCCTTACTGGCTGGTTGCCGTACAGATGCTCGACGGCGTCGGTGCGGGGATCTTCGGCGCACTGTTCCCGGTGGTGGTCAAAGACCTGACGCTGGGCACCGGCCACTTCAATATCAGCCTAGGCGCCCTATCGACAGTGTTTGGCCTGGGCGCAGCATTGAGTGCCAGCGTTGCGGGTATTGTGCTTCAGGAGGCCGGTTACAACGCGGCATTTCTGACCCTGGCGGTGATTGCCGGGGTGGCGTTTGTGCTGTTGTGGCTGGCGGTGCCGGAAACATTGCAGCGTGTGGGGAATGATGCGAATGTCCCGAACAACGAAGCGCCCTTCGCCGCACCGCCGTGAGGATAAGAACTATTGAACCAAGGTTTGCTGCCACGGGAGGATAGATTTGGCCAATAACACACTTGAGTTCAGCGAAAGTGATCTGGCGCAGATGCAACGTTTCAATCGCAAGCTCGCCTGGCTGCCGCGGTTTCGCATCCGCAATCGGCTGACGCCGCGCTTGATCCAGGCATTGCTGCGCGCCAGCCAGATTGCCAGCGCGGACAAACCGCTGAAACATGACCTGCATGCGCAAAACATTGTGGTGTATTCGCAGGGTGCTTCAGTGCCCGTCCGAATCATCCGCCCGCAGGGAAAGGCTCAAGGTGTGGTGCTGGATTACCACGGCGGCGGCTGGGTGATCGGCAATGCGCAGATGAACGACGACCTCAATATCGCCATGGTCAAGGCATGCAACGTGGCGGTGATATCGGTCGACTATCGATTGGCAGTCAATACGCCGATAGAGGATCTCATGCAGGATTGTCTGTGCGCCGCACGCTGGCTGCTAAGCGACGATTGCACCGAGTTCGTCGGCCTGCCGGTGATCGTTGTCGGCGAATCGGCGGGCGCGCACTTGGCCGTCGCCACGCTGTTGTCGCTCAAGCAATCAGCCGATTTGCTGCAGCGGGTCAGCGGCGCCCTGCTCTATTACGGCGTCTACGATCTCGCGGGCACCCCGAGCGTGCACTCAGCACCTACTGAAACGCTGGTGCTCGATGGCCCGGGAATGGCCGAGGCGCTGCGCCTGCTGACTCCAGGATTGAGCGATGATGAACGCCGGCAGGCGCAGCTGTCTCCGCTGTACGGTGACTTGAGCGGATTGCCACCGGCGTTGATGTTCACCGGTGAACTGGATCCGCTGCGCGATGACACGCTGGAACTGGCTGAGCGCTGGCAACAATCAGCACCGGTTGAAGTACATCTACTGCCCTCGTCCGCCCATGGTTTTATCCATTTCCCGACCACTATGGCTAGCCGTGTTCTGACCTACAGCCGGGCGTGGCTTTCGCGTCAGATCGAGGCAAACACAAGTAGCTAGGGCCTGTATTGGCAGGCAGACTACTTTCCTGCGGACAAAACAAAACCCCAACTGCTTTCGCAATTGGGGTTTCGGAATTTAATCTTGACGATGACCTACTCTCACATGGGGAAACCCCACACTACCATCGGCGATGCATCGTTTCACTTCTGAGTTCGGGATGGGATCAGGTGGTTCCAACGCTCTATGGTCGTCAAGAAATTCGGGTACTGACTCG
>NZ_JFYN01000042.1 GCF_000631985.1 Pseudomonas sp. RIT288 | reverse complement strand
CTGGCCATCCTCACCACCATCGGCCTCATTTATAAGCTCGGTGCTGAGCTGGCGACTGCCGGTATCGGTTATGTGATCGTCGGCCTGCTGATCGGCGGCACCGCCGGTTCGATCATGGCCAAGCGCGTCGAAATGACCAAAATGCCGGAACTGGTCGCGTTCATGCACAGCATGATCGGCCTGGCGGCAGTGTTCATCGCCATTGCGGCGGTGGTCGAGCCGCAATCGCTGGGCATCGTTAAACACCTGGGCGACGCCATTCCAGCGGGCAACCGTCTGGAGCTGTTCCTCGGCGCGGCGATCGGTGCAATCACCTTCTCCGGTTCGGTGATTGCGTTCGGCAAGCTCTCGGGCAAGTACAAGTTCCGCCTGTTTCAGGGCGCACCGGTACAGTTTGCCGGTCAGCACAAGCTGAACGCGGTACTCGGTCTGGCGACACTGGTGCTGGGCGTGACCTTCATGCTCACCGGCAACCTCGCCGCGTTCGCGCTGATGCTGGCGTTGGCGTTCGTGATGGGCGTGCTGATCATCATCCCGATCGGCGGCGCGGACATGCCGGTGGTGGTGTCGATGCTCAACAGTTACTCGGGCTGGGCGGCGGCGGGTATCGGCTTCTCGCTGAACAACTCGATGCTGATCATCGCCGGCTCGCTGGTGGGTTCGAGCGGCGCGATCCTCTCGTACATCATGTGCAAGGCGATGAACCGTTCCTTCTTTAATGTACTGCTCGGCGGTTTCGGCAACACGGCCGACGCAGGACCTGCCGGTGCGAAAGAAGCCCGTCCGGTGAAATCCGGTTCGGCTGACGACGCAACCTTCCTGCTGACCAACGCCGACACCGTGATCATCGTCCCGGGTTACGGTCTGGCAGTGGCCCGCGCGCAGCACGCCTTGAAAGAACTGACCGAGAAACTGACCCACCGTGGCGTGACCGTGAAGTACGCGATTCACCCGGTGGCCGGTCGTATGCCGGGCCACATGAACGTCCTGCTCGCCGAGGCCGAAGTGCCTTACGACCAGGTATTCGAGATGGAAGACATCAACTCCGAGTTCGGCCAGGCCGACGTGGTGCTGGTGCTCGGCGCCAACGACGTGGTCAACCCGGCCGCAAAGAACGATCCGAAATCGCCGATTGCCGGCATGCCGATTCTCGAAGCGTTCAAGGCCAAGACCATCATCGTCAACAAGCGCTCGATGGCCAGCGGTTATGCCGGTCTGGACAACGAACTGTTCTACCTGGACAAGACCATGATGGTGTTCGGCGACGCCAAGAAAGTCATCGAAGATATGGTCAAGGCGGTCGAGTAAGTCGAGCATCACGAAGCACCACACGTGCCGATTGATAAGAAAAGGCTATCGTCGCCAATCATAAATCGGGATTTGACCCTATCAGAAGGGTAGGGGAATATCTAAATCATGTACGGGCTAGACACGGTCTATTGAGTACTCATAAGTACTTGTCGTTTTGCAGAATGCTTTCAATGGTTGCTGGACTTGAACTTTAGTTCGCGGTGCTGGCGATATTATTAATGGCGAGGTTGATGACATGAATAATTATAATGGTCGCGTAGTGATTGTAACTGGTGGTGGCTCCGGGATGGGCCGTGCCATGGTGCACGAATTTACAGCTCGCGGTGCCAACGTGGCAGTGCTGGATATCAACCCGAAACGCGCAGTGGAAACCATTTCCGAACTGGCTCAACCTGAGCTCGCCTTTGCCCACGAAGTTGATGTGAGTGACCCCAAAAGTGTCCAGTCAGCGGTTGATGCTGTTATCCAGCGCTGGGGCCATATTGATTTGCTGTGCAACAACGCGGGCATTCTGGATGGTCATGCGACTGCGCATGAAGTCAGCTTGGAAGAATGGAACAAAGTAATTGCCGTCAATTTGACTGGCCCGTTTCTGATGGCGCGGGCCGTTATCCCGCAAATGCTTAAGCAAGGCAAAGGGGCCATTATCAACACCTCGTCGACATCTGGCTTCAGTGCGGCTGGCGGCGGTACTGCGTACACCGCCTCCAAGCACGGCGTTATCGGTCTGACTCGTCAACTGACGTTCGAGTACGGGGCGCGTGGCATTCGCGTTAACACGATCTGTCCGGGTGCTACTGCGACTCCCCTGGCCTTGGCGGACCCGGTTACCGCAGGCTCTCCAGATATGGAGGCAGCCATCAAGAAATTCCCGGCCCAACGTTGGTGCCAGCCAAGCGAAATAGCCAAACTTGCTGCCTTCCTCGGCGGTGATGAAGCCGACTTCGTCCATGGCAGCGAATACGTGATGGATGGTGGTTGGCTGGCCGCGGCGCGCGATCCCTTCTGATCACGGCTGTGTAGCCATTAACTTCAATCTTTCTGTGCAAAGGTAACGGAAAAATGTTTAGTGCTCGTGAGTGGCCGGACAGTGGTGTTGAAGGATTCAAGCGGGGTTTTGAAACAGTGGACGGCACCCGTATTCATTATGTGAGCGGTGGTGTCGAGAACGGTCAAGTGATGGTACTGGTGTGTGGTTTTCCGCAAAGCTGGTATGCCTGGCGCAAGGTGCTGCCTCTGCTGGGCAAGCACTACCGGGTAATTGCGCCGGATCTTCCAGGTCAGGGTGATTCGGATCGACCGTCCAGTTGTGATACCGGCAACGTGTCGCGCCTGCTGAGAAAATTTCTGACTCAGGTGGGTGTCGAAAAGCACTCGTTGGTGGTTCACGACATTGGTGCCTGGGTGGGTTACCCGTATTGTGCTCAATTCGGTGACAGTGTCACTGGACTGGCCATTCTGGACACGGGCATTCCCGGAATCAGTTTGCCAGACAATCTTCCGTGGGCATCCGACGCTGCCTGGCGGACTTGGCATGTTGCGTTCCACAATATTCCGGACCTCCCGGAAGAGTTGCTGGAAGGCCGTGAACACATCTACTTGAGGTGGTATCTGCAACGTAAAGCGGCAAATCCTCAGATCTTCACCGAGGAAGATTTTGCCGAGTATCTACGTGCGTTCCGACTGAATGGATGGAAGGGCGGTCTCGCGTATTATCGCGCTACCACGCAGTCGGCTGAACAAAATCGTGAGTTTGCCAAAACTTTACTGAAGATGCCTGTGCTGGCCGTTCGCGCAGACCAAGGGTCGATGCCTGATCTTGTCAGCGAGCTAAAGAAAGTTGCGGCCAATGTATCGGGCACCATGGTGAAAAGCGGTCATTACATTCCAGAGGAACAACCCAACGGTCTAGTTGATGAACTGCTGAAGTTTTTTTCCAATGTGAAGTGATATCGATGGTATGACCTGCAACGCCCGGGCCTGTTCTCGGGCGTTGTTGTCTTGATGCCCGGTTTACAGCGCGTAGAACAAAGAGAGCCGTCATGTCGGAATTGAATCCGCTTAATGTTACGTATGCAGATGACCCTCGTGTGTTGATTGAGCAATCAGCAGAAGATTATTCGAGGCATGTGGTGCCGTTGTCGGCGAGAACAAATCGCTGGAGCCTGGCGATGGCCTCCTGGTCTGTGCTCAGCGCGATGTTCTACTTGTACATCAGTGTGGCAGTCGCTCAGTCCGTGGGTAGCAAGAACGCGATTGTGGGGATCGTGCTCTCGGCACTGTTCTATGGCGGCATTAACTATGTGATATCGCAACGCTCGATCAAAAATGGACTGACCGTCGCATTGCTGTCGCGCGGGATTTTCGGTGGCGCAGGTGCAATCATTTCTTCGTTGTTGTTTGCGGTGACGGCGACGTATTACGCGGTGTTTGAGGGGTCAATCATCGCGGTCGCGTTCCAGCAGTATTTCGCACCCGAGAGCGACATGCGATGGTGGTACCTGCTAGCGGTGCTGTATGCATTGCCTTTGGTGATGGGCAGTGTCCAGGTTTGGCTCGACAAGCTCAACGGTGCACTGCTGCCCCTGTATATCGTTGGCCTGGTGCTGGTTATTTTCATGGCCGGCAACAAATATGGGTTCACCACCTCGTTCCTGTCCATTCCAGCCTCTAGCGATTCGGTGGTTCCCGGATGGATGTGGGCGTTCATTGTGTACATGGGCATTTGCGTCAACATGATGGTCACGGCCGAGTTTTCGCGGTTCGGAAAGCCGGCTGATGCAAAGTTTCATGGCCTGATTACCTTTGGCCCGGTGTTCTACCTTGCGCTATTCGTAATGAATGGGTTAGCGGGCGTATTCATCATGGATACTGTTTTCCCTGGCCTGAAAGCCAGTGAGCGCGGTATCGCTGAAGCCATTTTGAATGCCTCCGGTTTTTTGGGCCTGATCTTCATTCTGATCAGTCAGACGCGCATCAATACGGCTAACTACTATGTGGCCTCGCTGAACTTCGCTGGGTTTGCTGCTCGTGGCTTGCGACTTTACTGGCCACGCTGGGTGTGGGTGCTGTTTGTGGGTTGCTGCGTTTATCTGCTGATGCTCACCAACGTGTTCAGCTATTTGCTCAAAGCCTTGGCATGGCAGGGCGTCGCGGTTACTGCTTGGGTTGCGATTCTTATGACTCACTACGCACTCAACCGTGATGCGAAACATGGTCTGGAGTTTCGTCCGGGTAGGGTCAAGGCTGTCATGCCTGGCGCATGGGCGATGGTCATTTCAACGGTCGTGGGTATCACAATCGTTGAAGGCGGGACCAAAGGTAGTTGGTATGTGGAAACCGCGCCCATTCTGATTTCGGGTCTGGCTGCGTTCAGCTACTGGATAATTACCAAATTTGTCGACGGTGGATTGATTTCCCGTTCCTCCGATCCGCGGGACGAAGTTTTCGATGTGTGGCGAGCACACATCGAGTGTCATGTGTGTAATCGATCGTACAGCGCTATTGAGATGGACCGCGATCCCTCGGCCGGACAACAGGCGATATGCGCAGGTTGCGCCGAGGGTAACTATGTCTTCCTCCAATCGGCGCGCCAGGAGGGCAGCAGTGTGCGTGCTTCTCCTGCGCAGGCCAACTAAAGGCGGGGGAGCCGTGGAGGCGCAGAGGATGCTGGGAATACCTTGACCGAACAATGCGTGCTTTGCACTCAACATGAATGAACATGTTGAGTGCTTTTTTTGCTTAACATGAGGTAATTAGTTTGGTTTTTTTTCGAAACAAGCGCTTCCTCGTTGAGTTCGCCTTGATCGTAGGTGTTTTCTCGTTCTGCACTGGCGAGTTTGCAATGATGGGTCTTATTTCAACGTTGTCGTCCGCTTTTCAGAAGCCAGAAACGAGCGTAGCCCATCTGATCAGTGCATACGCGATTGGGGTCGTTGTGGGTGCCCCTTTCATGGTGTTTGTAGGGGTTTATCTAAAAAAGCGAAAACTTATTCTGGTTTTATTGGGGTTATATGTCTGTGCAAATGCCTTGAGTTTAATGGCTCCAAACTATGAGACGCTTTTATTGTCCAGGCTATTGGCCGGCTTCCCGCATGCAGCCTATTTTGGTGTCGCCGCAATGGTGGCGGCTTCTATGGCACCATTCAATAAGCGAGGCAAGGCGGTTAGTAGGATACTACTGGGAGTAACGGCAGCAATATTGATTGGTGCACCGGGCGCGACTTACCTAGGTCAAGTTTTCGGCTGGCGTTCGGTTTTTGCCGGCATCACTATTTTCAGTTTGACGAGTTTGATTCTTCTTTATCACAATGCACCTGAAGTTGAGGATGAGCGGCGACTAAATGTCAAGGATGAATTGATGCCTTTCACTCGCCTGCAGATATGGCTTGCCCTTGCAATTGGTGCGTTTGGTTTCTGCGGGATGTTTGGTGCCTACAGTTACCTTGCTCCAATTATCTTGAATGTTACCAAGCTGGACGCTAGTTGGATCGCGCCCATGCTGGTTTTGTTTGGTGTCGGTACGATGATTGGAAATTTTGCAGGTGGCTGGCTTTATGATCGTATCAAGTTTGCCGCTGTAAAATATATTATGTTATTTAGTTTTGTTGCCTTGTTCGCGTTTCCAGTTCTGTCCCAGACGCTAATGGGAATCTCACTTGCCACCGTGTCACTTGGATGCATGGTCGCATTGGCGCCTGCACTACAGATGCGACTGATGGATATCAGTAAGCATGGACAGTCACTCGTTGCAGCTTCCAACCATGCCGCGTTAAACCTTGCAAACGCGCTCGGCCCTTGGTTGGGGGGACTCGCGATTAATGCTGGCTTGGGGTGGACATCGACAGGTTATGTAGGCGCCAGCATGGCGTTTGTAGGATGTTTAATCTACTGGCTGTCTGAGCGCTTAGAAAGCAAGGCAGAATAAAATTTGGTTGACGGATGCTCTGCTTTTTCTGAGCAATGCCCTAGATGATCGATGTGGATGTAGAGATAAATATTTCATCTCTTTTATGGGGGGCGATATTTCCGGAGAACTCTGTCGCAATCAATCCTGTACTGCGAGCGACGATATTGACAATTTGCCGATCGGTGAGGCTGTTAGTAGGTTCGGAAGTATATGAAGTCAACCGAACCCATCTGGCATCCTCGATTTCCACGGTATCTAATATGTTGATCGCTTGCGTCAGCGCTTTCATTTTACAGATGAAATGCAGATTGGATTTTCCGAGCTGATGAGTATGCATTGTAGTGAATCCAACTATGGATAAGAATACCGATTCTATTCCGGTTTCTTCCAGTACCTCACGCTGGATCGAGTGCTGAATGTGTTCACCCGATTCTACATAGCCGCCCGGCAATTTGAATCCAGTTGTTCCTCGCTCTTTTACCAGGAGTATTTCGTTCGCTTCATTCAGAACAATAGCGGCTGCACCAATTGTGTGGGTCGGAATGAAGGGTACAAAAGTACTTTTTGAAGATTGACGAATCAACGTCAACTCTTGATGAAGGCAACTGTGAAAGGTGAAACCGGCGCTGACAAATAACGGGATTATCTCAGACTGCAGAATAGGAAGTGAGATCCAGCAAAGGGACTTTTTGTGAGCGTCGAGATACATTAACAGATCTGCAATCTCAGCTTTTAGTTCCTCCGCGGAGGGGGGTAATGAAGAAGGATCAATGGTCACGCCATTGAAATTATCCAGCTCAAATTTCATAATTGGCTTCCATGAGCAAACTAACGGAACCTCAAAAAATGTCTGTCAAGCTATATGAGTGTTCGTCGCTGTGTTTGGCTGTGATGGGTAGAAATTAATGTTTTTCAATGTATGTTCATTTTGTTCGCTTGTAAAGGTCGTTTTATGATTTTTGTCCAACGCTTTGCTGAGGTGTAAGGGTTGATACAAACTTGATTGTAGGCGTTGGAGGTGTAATTGATAATGACGAAAACAGATCCGTAGCGTCGTAGTGTTGATGTTCCATGGTTGGTGTGGTTTTTGCATTTAATGTCGAAACCGCTAACGCTAGAATAGAGGCTATTATGCATTCACTCAATTCGATGGCAGGTATCAGGAAATATCGTATCCATGACGAAATCCCGATCACTTTGAGCAGCGAGGATGCGTCATTAGAGGTTGTTTCAGTGAGGGGGGAGGAGGGCGAAAAGTTAAACGAAAAAAGGACTTTATTGTCTTTTTTTGTGAGAGTTCGCGCTATTTTGATACGTGTCGTGTCTCATTTTTTTAGTTGATTGCGATCGTGCGACAGCCAAGACGTAAAAAATAATGCTTAGTGTTTCAACGATCAACTTCAAGCCACTGAGTGATATCAAGAAATTGATACTATCCAGCTTGGAGGACTAACGATCCTGCTGGATTCGCTGGATTCTAACGATAATTCGTTAAGGTAACCCATTGGCGTATTTGGATCTTTCGCACGCCACCACTCTTAAGTCCTAGCGCTGCTGCTTGGCAATCTCCTGGTTGCGCAGGATGAACCGTTGCAGCTTGCCGCTGGGTGTCTTCGGCAGCTCATTGACGAACTCGATTTCGCGTGGATAGGCATGAGCCGCGAGACGCTGGCGGACGTGTAGCCGCAGTGTTTCGGCCAGTTTCGGGCCAGGTAGATATTGCTTGTTCAGTACTACGAAAGCCTTGATCACCTCTGTCCGCTGCGGGTTAGGCTTGCCGATCACGGCGGCCTCAATCACAGCAGGATGCTCCACCAGCGCGCTTTCAACGTCAAACGGCCCTACCCGATAACCGGAGGTGGTGATCACGTCGTCGTTACGACCTACGAAGCTAATGCTCCCATCGTCATTGAGTTCTGCAGTATCCCCGCTCAAGTAATAACGACCCACGAAGGCCTTCGTCGGCATGCCGAAGTAACCAGCGAACCAGTACTGCGGCGAGCGCTCGCGATCAACTGCCAATGCACCAGGCTGGCCAGCCGGCAATTCCTGCTGCTGCTCATCAAGCACTACAATTCGGTGACCAAGAATGGCGTAGCCAGCAGAGCCTTCACGTACAGGGTGGCTCAGACCATGATGGTTGCAAAGCACCATGCCCAGCTCGGTCTGTCCATAGTGGTCGTGGATGACTACGCCTAAGTGCTCGGCGAACCAGCGGATGACTTGGGGATTGAGTGGCTCTCCGGCGCTGCTGATTACGCGCAACCGACCCCTGATGCTATCGGCGAATTGCGTACCCGTCGAGATAAGTGACGTGAAGGCCGTCGGGGAGCCGGCGAGGTTAGTGATTGCATATTTGTTGATTACCCAACAGGTGCTATCGACCGAAAATGGGCCATCGTAGAACAACGTCGCGTGACCTAAAGCCAGTGGCCCGGTGACCGAGTAATAGAGGCCATAGGCCCAGCCGGGATCAGCGAGGTTCCAAAAGCGATCGTCCGCCCGCAACTCTACTGCATCATGCATGTATCCCTTGAAAGCCAAAATGGCCCGCAATGGAACCTCTAGGGGCTTGGCTGGCCCGGTGGTCCCGGAAGTGCACATGAGAAGAAATGGGGGCTTGGCCGTCCTGAAGCAGCGGCTCGCAGTCGTTGCTCTGGCGTTGGAGGGTACTCCAAAAATCATAATCGCCGAGGTCCTGTTGAGCGGCTTCCACTGTGATCACAATGGGGCAGTTGGTGACTTCGTTCAGTTTGGGCCGGTTGTGCGCATCGGTAACAACCCAGCGCGCACCAGAGCAGTCCAGCCGCTGCTCAATCGCCTTAGGGCCGAACGCGATAAATAGCGGTTGGTACACCGCTCCTACCCGCCAGGTTCCCAAGATCGTGATCAGTAGCTCGAATGTTCGCGGTAAAAGCCCGGCGACCCGGTCACCCGGTTGCACGCCTTGCTCACGGAGGAAATTGCCAAATCGGGCAGCCTGATCCTGTAGTTCGCGAAAGGTATGGTGCGAGGCTCGGCCATCCTGTGCTTCATAGTACAAGGCCACATCTTGGCCATCGGCATGTCGGTCACAGCACTCCACACAGGCGTTTAAACCGTCCAGACTACCGTGCAGGTCTTGCTCGGCGGTTTGCAGGTAATTGAATTCGCTTGCGGCGATATGATAGTGACGCATCCCGACATCCTATAGTTGGTTATTGGAGTCATCTGGAACCGATGATCGCTCTGATTTTCTTGCGCAGCAATGTTCTGAACGCTCAGTGCGCGTGAATAGTTTGGCGAGTAACGCTAAACACGGATCATGGCCATTCAAACTTGCAGTGGGATTAAACTTCTGGATGAGCACTCTTCAAGTGCGAGTGTGCGCTGAATGATCAACCAGGAACAGATTTCCACCGCGGGTGGGTTTCGTGTTGCCGTAGGCGATGTCGTAAGTCGGCTTCATGTCGTGCGCATTTTTAATGCGGTAGGCACCTTAATCGGCTTTTCCATAGAGTCGGCCTGTAGCGTGCTTCATTAGTTCCTACCATCCATAAAATCAATTCAAGTTATACAGCTAACCGGGAAGTTTAAAATTACGCGACTCGATAATCTCAGAGAACATTCATTGATCTGGCTTTAGCCACAGCTTGAGCTCTTCGCCTTACTCCCAGCTTGCCGCAGATCCGCTGTATATGACTTTTCACCGTAAACACCGAGATGTACAACCGTTGCCCAATTTCTGCATTCGATAGACACGCTTCGACCAAACGTAAGACTTCTATTTCTCGATCCGAAAGCACGCCGTACTGTTTATCCCTCTCCACCGAGGAGCAGAGGTCTGGACAAGTTCGCTCAAGGTTTTCCATTGGCAATCGGTGTTGCATTGGCTTGGAGGCTTCAAGCCCTTTTAGAAGCCATAACTTCGCTTCCTCTTTATCGCCGGCTTTATAGATGATAAGTGCAAGTTTAAATGTCAAGTCTGTGGCGCTGGTGAGATACCCCTGAGAATAGGCTCTCGTGATGACAGCTTGAAGTTTACTGATGGCCTTTGGGTAGTCGGACACTCCTGCTTCAGCTGCCAGTCCTTCACATTCAAGCAGTAGCTCCATGGTGGACAATGGCTGGGTACATTGCCCCGACGCATGATGTTGCTGGATGCGCTCAAGCAAAGGTATCGCTCGGCCGGGCTCGCCGCGACGGATCAGAACTTTGGCTTGTGCTAATTCCAAACAGGCCAAGTAGCTTGGGGGGGCCATTTTCCTTTCGCTCAATAATCTGGCTGCTTTATCAACCAGGCTAGATGCCTTGCCGACCTCATCGTCCAGCAACGCCAGGTCTGCTAACGCCAGAAGAGCTTGATAGGCGGCCGGTTCCAATGCGTTATTCATTACGCGAAAGCTGATCCAGAACTGTTCCTCTGCCAACGCTATTTTTCCAAGGCGCATCTGTATCTGGCCAAGCTTGAGATGAGTACGGCCAACCCACCCCCGCTCAGAGAAAATGGTATTGGAGATGAGCAGGAGATTACGTTCGAGCATCGACTCTGCTTGAGTCAACTGTCCTCGTACCATCATTACGTCAGCTTGGTAGTTATCCACGATCACGGCGGGCAGATCGCTATCTAGCAGCTTCAAGAACTGCCGTGCAGACGCTAGAAGGTTGTCAGCAACCTCGAGCTGACCCGCAAACAATGCATGGTTTATTAGAGTGGAGCGACAAAGTAACTGTAGCGCCCAGTCTTGGACTGGAAGGACTTCAATGGCTTCTCGGCAGTGTAGCTGAGCGTTCGAAAGATCTCCCGATGCATGGGCTAGAAGCCCTAGCAGCGCTTGGGTCCGACTGAATGTGCGTAGTTGCAGCTCAGCGCTTGCAGCCGGTAGAAATTTGCTGAGGCTCTCCAGGCAAACCGTGGCTTTCTCTACTTGAAAGGTTGCGCCAAATGCAAAAGCACTGAGCAGCACCAGATCACTGCTGCTGTGGGTAAGGCTCGCGGGCAAATCGTTGAACCATTCAAAAACTTGTGTGGACTGGAATCCGTGTAGCAGGCGTCTATCGGCTAGCCGTTCGAGCAATTTGGTCGCTCGATGATGTACGCCAGCGGCCAGGGCATGGTCGATCGCGAAGCGGTATTGCTCTTGATCTTCCAGCCAGTTACAGGCTTGCAAGTGAATGAGCCGGGCGTCTCCTGCACTCAACTCTCTCGCCAAAATGGAGGCTGCGGTAGGCATTAGCCGAAACCAGCCTGGATGTTCGGCGATCGGGTAGAGGAAAGCGCCTTGGCTTTCTAACTCCCTAAACCATGCATGGCTGTCATCAAGTTCGAGGAGGTGCGAGCAAAGTGCGTCATTGAAAGCTGAAGCGACGGCCAGAATAGTCAACTGCCTCCGAAGTTTGTCGGGCAGTGTTTCGAGCAGCTCTATCTCAATGTAATCGCGTAGTAACGACTCGAACTGGTAATTATTGCTCAGATGGGTACGCTGGCTTGGCTGTGCGGCGAGCCAGATCGACGCTGCAGCAAACCAGCCCTGGGTGTCGCGGAAGGTACTTTCGAAAGCTTTGGTATCGCTTTCTTCGCCCAGCAGAATGCTCAGTTCACCTTGGGTAATGGTGAGATCAAGACCGGTTATTTCAAGTAGCTCATCAGCAATTAGCAATTTCGCCAAGTTGATACCAATCCGCCGCCTGGTTGCGACCCACCATTGAACAGCATTGTTGGGCAAATTCAGCAGTCGTCCTAACAAGGCGTCCAGCTCTGGTGTGGGCCGATGCGGATAGTCATCGAGCATGATCCATACAGAACTTGAAACCTCCATCAAGGTTTTGGTCACGAGCGCTTCGCTGGCTGTCTCGGGTGCACTCTCGGTAAAGGCCGCAAGGATGTTCTGAAGGAAACCTTCGTTACTCAGCGCTGCCCCGTGCATGGAAATCCAGATAGTTCGCCCAGTGGTCCTGGCCCGTGCACAGTCCGCCATCAAGGTGGTTTTGCCGCTACCGGCAGCGGCACAGAGCAAGCGCAGTCTGACATCCCGAGAGAGCACCTTGTTCATTAGTGATGTGCGGAGGATGTGGCTTCTTGGTTTTCGTGGCAGTTGGGGAAGACTGAAGTCTGGGGGAGGGGATGCTGGAATCATGGGTTTGCTCATCTCATAGGAGTGAAGCCTGTCTGCTTTTTCGGCTTTTAGTATGGGGCCAGTCCTCCTGGTGCGTCACTAGCCACAAAGCACTAACGAGAATCTAAAAAGAACTACGGTAACGCTTATATCTCCTAAGAAGTAGAAAAAAACAATATTTATCAGTTGGTTAATAGTCGCAAATTAATTTGGTCCTTTGGGGGTAATGCGATCAAGTATACCTGAGACTTAGTGTTTAACCTGATCGTGAGTCCGATCAGCGCTGTAGGCTCACGCTGTTGAATCGCGTCTGCAATAACTATTCCTGCCGCCCGCAAGCAGGTATGGGTTGCGCTCAATAATAAAAACAAGTGAGACATAGGATGCAAAACACACCCAAGTTAAGCCGAGCCGTTCGTGCGACGGTTCCTGAGATCTCCCCGCCCAGCCTGACTCTTGGTGCATTGGCTCTATGCCTGGCTCCATGTGGATCAGTATTCGCTTTTCAATTTGACGGCGAAACAGTGTCTGGCTCGCTCGACACCACTGTCTCTTACGGCACCACTTACCGAATGCAGGCTCCTTCAAAGAAGCTGATTGCTCGTTCCAATGGCGGAAGTGTCGATAATGGCCCCCTCGTTTATGACGACGGCAATCTGAACTTTCGAAAGGGAGACCTTGTATCCGAGGTGGCCAAGGTTGTGTCTGATTTGGATCTGCGATTTCAGGAGGATTACGGTGTCTTTTTACGTGGTCGCGCATTCTATGATTTCGAACTGAAAGATGACTCGCGTCGTCAACGTGAACTTAGTGATGATGGCGAAGATCTTGCCGGCTCGAGTGCCGAACTGCTTGATGCGTTCGTGTATGGCTCTTGGAAGCTTGGGGATCGCCTGTTTTCGGCTCGCTTGGGCCGACAAGTGATCAACTGGGGAGAGTCGATATTCGCCCAAGGCGGTATTTCAGCGACCAATCCCTATGATGTCGGGGCCCTTCGTGCACCTGGGTCTGAAATCAAGGAGGCCTTTCTGCCGACCCTTATGGGATCGTTTTCCTTTGAGTTGAACGAGAGCATGACTGTTGAGGGCTACTGGCAGCCGGGCTCCTCTTGGAAAGCTTCGAAGCTGGACGCTTGCGGAACCTTTTTTTCAACCACTGATGTGATCGGGGATGATGATTGCGATTATCTGCCCGTCGCGGCTATCCAGGAGTCGGTTACCGGTTTGCTGGGACGCCCCACGGCGTTCGACAGCCCAGACGAAGTGCGAGCCTATCTCAATGGCGTACCTTCCGGTATGAGGCCTCTCGCAGAGTCCCTGCTGATGAGTACCTTTGTTCCGCGCTCGCACGATGTCAAGCCAGACGGTGATGCTCAATATGGTTTAGGCCTGCGCTGGACGGCTCAAGAGCTGAACCAAACGGACTTCGGTCTTTATTACCTTCGCTATAGCACGCAGACGCCGGTAGTCAGTGCCAAAGCGGGCGCCATCCTAGCCGTACCCGGTGTCGGCCCCATCCCGTTTGCCAATCGAGCAACCTACTTCGCCGAGTACATTGGCAAGCGTGATCTCTATGGCTTCAGCTTCAATACGACAATTAATGGTGGCCCGCTGGAGGGCTTGGCGGTCGCCGGAGAACTGAGTTATCGCCCCGATTCGATTGTCAGCAAGTACACCTCGCGAGCTGTGATCTCTCCGGCTGTTGTGGGTGGCTTATCCCAAGGGACCTACATCCCCGGCTATGTCGAAAGGGGCCGGGCGCAAGTAACACTCTCCGCGATCTATCTGCTGCCGAGTGGCGTATTGCGAGCGGACTCAGGAAGCATCGTTGCCGAAGTAAGTGCCAACCGAATTTATGGAAGTTTGCCCGCGCAGACGTTCGATAACCCTGACCTTCCAGGTGGTATGACCAACAGCTCCTGGGGCACGACTACCACAGGCTCCCTGACCTACGACGATATTTTCGGCCAATTCACCGTTTCTCCTGGTGTGAGCGTTTACGCCGGCATCAACGGGCGTAACGGCGCCAATAACAAAGGCGAGCGTGCCTACACCGCGAAAGTAGATGCCACCTACAAAGAAGTCATTGGTGCTGGCATCAGCTACACGGCGTTCAATGGCGGTGGTCGTTACAACCGCGACCGTGATTTTCTGAGTTTCAATGTTAAGTACAGTTTCTGAGGTGCAGTTATGAATGCGTTCTATAAGACTCAAGTTGTTGCTGCACTCGCGTTGATCTTCTGTGGCCATGTGTTTGCGGCTTCAGATGTTGCACGCTTGGGCCGGGATCTCACACCGATCGGTGCAGAAAAAGCTGGTAATGCCGATGGCTCGATTCCTGCCTGGAATGGTGGTCTGACAATGAACAAAAATGCCTTCGATTTGGCGAAGGGCTACAAAGACCCCTATGAGGCGGACAAGCCACTACTGACGATCACCGCAGCCAACTCGGCGAGCTACAAGGACAAAATCAGTGACGGACAGTTGGCCATGCTGCGCCGACACCCCGATACCTGGAAGATGAACGTCTATCCTACCCGTAGGTCCGCATCCTTCCCGCAATTCGTGTACGACGCAGTGAAGGTGAATGCCGAACACACCAAGCTGACAACGGATGGCAACGGCGTATCGGAAGTAAAGGTGGCTACGCCTTTCCCGCTACCGAAGTCCGGCCTGGAAGTGATTTGGAACCATTTGCTGCGCTACCGTGGAAATGCGGTACAGCGAACCAATGCCGGGGCCAACATTCAGGCGGGGGGGAGCTATACCCTCAACAAAAACCGCGATCTCTATCTCTACAATCGGGACTTTCGTGACGACGGCTCAACTGAAGGGAATATGCTCTTTTATTACCTTCAGGAGACGCTGGCCCCACCGCGCGATGCCGGTGTAGTACGGCTGATTCAAGATACCGTGAACCAAACTGTCTCCCCGCGGCAGTCCTGGGTGTACACACCGGGCCAGCGTCGCGTTCGGCGATCTCCTACTGTCGGCTATGACACTCCCACCGCAGGCGGTCTGATGACGGTGGATGACGTAGACATGTTCAACGGTGCTCCGGATCGTTTCACTTGGGAGATCGTGGGCAAGAAAGAGATGTATGTCCCATACAACAGCTACCGGTTTGCCTCTCGCACCAACACATACAAGGACATTATCCAGACGGCACACGTCAATCCGGATCTGACTCGCTATGAGTTGCACCGCGTGTGGCACGTGCGGGCCAAGTTGAAGCCGGGGATGCGCCACGTTTACTCCCAGCGCGACTTTTACTTCGATGAAGACTCCTACCAGATACTGGTAGCTGAAAGCCGCGATAGCCGAGGTGAGCTGTGGCGTCTCGCCGAGACCTACACCATAAATTATTACGACCATCAAATTGTGTGGTCCGCAGGTGAAGCGCAGTACGACCTCATCTCTGGACGCTACACGATCAATGCCCTTGCGCAGGAAGAAACGCCCGTCAACTTCGACGTAAAGCCCGATCTGAATGAGTTTACTCCGGCCCGTCTGAGGCAGGCCGGTGTGCGTTGACGCACTTCTTTGTCACTCAACTTCAATAGTACCGGGGGAATTCAATAATGCTTCGTCGGCAGTTACTGACAAACACATGCGTTTTACTGGGAGGGATTACCGCCAGCGGGTTGGTAAGTGCGTTGACGGGAGGTGATAAGCCACTCCTCACTTTCCCGCTCACGTCGCACCAGGCCCAGCTTTGCCTGGTGTTATCAGACCTCGTCATTCCCCGCACCGACACACCCGGTGCAGTGGATGCGGGCGTTCCCAATTTCATCGAGAGTCTGGTGTCCGATTGGTACACCCATCGAGAGCGAACGATCTTCCTTGATGGGCTCACTGAGCTCGATAAGTACTGTCTGAAAGAGTTTGGTAGCGACTTCCTGAACTCCACGTCGGCGCAACAGGCGGTCAGCCTGCAAGACGCCGAAACCATCGCGCAGGCATACGCGAAGGCGCATCCGAAACCGGTTACCCCCGCCACTTTGATGGGTAAGGGAGATATCGATCAAGAGGCACCCTTCTTCACCAAGCTTAAGGAGTTAGTAGTGGTTGGCTACTACACCTCCGAAACTGCTTCCAGCACGGAAATGCAGTACTTGCCTGTTCCAGGCAGATACGACGGTGAGGCAACCCTGCAAGCGAGTGGTGGGCGCCAGTACATCTGGTGATTTCCCAGCCGCAGCGCGTAATGCGCTGCGCTCGGCAGCTATTTAATGGTGAGTTATGCAGACTGATTTTGATGCAATTGTCATAGGCTCAGGGATCACTGGCGGCTGGGCCGCAAAGGAACTCTGCGAGAAAGGTTTAAAAGTTCTTGTGCTGGAGCGCGGGAGGGAAATCAAGCATGACATCGACTACAAGGGCATGTTTCAACCGCCATGGAAGATCCCTTTCGGCGGCAAGCCCCTACGTGACCTTTACGACTCTGAATATCCTGTCCAAAGTAAAATTTACGCTTTTGACGAAACCACCCGCCACTTCTTCAATAACGACAAAGCCAATCCTTACGCGTTTAACCCAGAGAAGCCGTTTGTATGGATTCGTGGCGGTGTGCTAGGTGGCAAGTCGTTGGTATGGGGGAGGCATGTCTATCGTTACAGCGATCTGGATTTTGGAGCCAACAAGAAAGATGGGCATGGCTGCGATTGGCCCATTCGCTATGCCGATATCAAGGACTGGTACAGCTACGTAGAAAAGTTCATCGGTGTGAGCGGGCAGAAGGAAGGTTTGCCGCAGCTTCCGGATGGGGAGTTCCAACCCCCGATGGAAATGAACCATGTCGAGAAAGTTTTCGCAAACAAGGTTAGGGAAACCTTCGGCGATTCGCGCTGTGTGACCATGGGGCGAATGGCCATTCAGACCCAACCGCAAAACAATCGAGGTGCTTGTACCTACTGCTACAAATGTGAGCGTGGCTGCACCTTCAAGGCATATTTTAATAGCATTGTCTCGACGTTGCCGGCGGCCAAGGCCACGGGCAACCTGACGCTACGTTGCGATAGCGTAGTCGAGAGTATCGACTACGATCCCACAACCAATCGTGCTTCAGCTGTACGAGTGATTGATGCCAATACTCGTCAAAAGCTGAGGTTCACATCAAAGATGGTATTCCTCTGCGGCTCGACTATCGGCAGTACGCAGATCCTGCTCAACTCCAAGAGTGAGTCTTTCCCCAATGGCCTGGGTAACACCAGCGGGGTATTGGGACGTTACTTGATGGATCACACCTACGGTAATGGCGCACTCGGGGTGATGCCTGGCTATTTGGACAAGTACCCCTACGGCTATCGTCCCAACCAGATCTACATCCCGCGCTTCAAAAATCTCAGGGAAAACGATCAGCCCTATCTACGTGGCTATGGTTACCAGGCAGCGGCTCAACGTCTGGGCTGGAACTCCAAGTTCTCGATGGTTCCGGGGATCGGAGCGAAGTTTAAGGAGGCCATGAAAGGACCGGGCCCTTGGATTATGTATGTAGCGGGATTTGGTGAGGTTCTTCCGAACCATGAAAACCACATGTTCCTGCATCCGACGAAAAAAGATTCGTACGGCATTCCATTGGCGTGCTTCGACTACGTCTATAGAGAAAACGAGAAGGCGATGATTACGGATATCGTTTCCGAGGCGCACCAGATGCTGGCAGCGGCGGGGGCGGTGATGATCCAGGATTTCTCCGGCACGCCTCCTGGCGCAAGCGTCCATGAAATGGGGACGGCACGTATGGGGCACAACCGCGAGGACTCGTTCCTCAATCGATGGAATCAGAGTCACGAGGTGCCAAACCTGTTCGTGACGGACGGTTCCTGCATGACCTCTGCCTCATGCGTGAATCCTTCGCTCACTTTGATGGCGCTCACCGTCAGGGCCGTGGATCACGCCGTCACCGAATATCAGTCAGGTCGCATCTAACCAGGAAGCTCGGTGTACATATGAAAATGATTCGTCGCTTGTCGCTCATCCTGCTTCTTTTCGTGATATGCCTTGGCGCCTTTGTCTATTTCTTCCTGCGTTCGCAGGGGATGTTTCGCGAGCCGGAATATGATCAAGATCGTCCTACTGATGTGAAGGTCAAGATGCCAGCAGTCCTGGTGTTCGACAAAACCAATGGCTTCATTCACAAGGATGCGATACCTGCTGCAAATGAGATGCTCAGCCAGTTGGCGAAGAAGAATGGCTGGTCTCTCTACCACACCGATAATGCAGCTGTGCACAATCCGGACGACCTGAGCAAATTTCAGACAGTGATCTGGAACAACGTATCCGGGGACGTACTGACCGAGCCGCAACGTCAAGCTTTAAAAACCTACCTGAGCAATGGTGGGGGGTTTGTAGCATTGCATGCCTCAGGTGGAGATCCCAAGTACGCTTGGGATTGGTATGTAAAGGATCTCATTAAGGCTCAGTTTAAAGGGCATCCGCTGTTCCCGCAGAAGCAATCCGGCACGCTGGTTGTCGACTCTCCTGACGACCCGATAGTTGCCCACCTGCCATCCAGATGGGTGATGGATGATGAGTGGTATTCGTTCGACACAAGTCCACGTCCAAGGGTGGAGGTGCTGCTAAGCATCGACGAAACAAGTTATTCGCCGAAGATGGCCGGTACCGATATCAGTATGGGTATCGACCATCCGATGATTTGGAAGCACTGTCTCGGAAACGGGCGAGCGTTTTACTCTGCGTTGGGGCACTACGCTGAAACATATCGAGACGTGAATTATTCACGTTTGGTAGAGCAGGCGATCATTTGGGCAAGCGGCAAGAGTGGCGCTCCTTGCAAAGCATCAGTTGCAAATTAACGAACACTCTGACATTGGGTTGGGTTTTTGATGGTCGATAAAGTCAAAGTTGAAAAGCGGGGCCGTGTTTTGTGCATCGGGTTCAATCGCCCTGAAAAAATGAACGCGATGGACATTGATCTCTACATCGAGCTGGCTGTGGCTTACGGCATCCTGAATACTGACCCAACACTGCGCTGCGGCGTGCTGTATGGCGAAGGGAAAAACTTCACCGCTGGCTTGGAACTGAAGCAGTGGGCCGGTCAGTTCGCTAAGGGGGGCTTTCCCGAGCTTCCAGCAGGCGCCTGTGATCCTTTTGGCCTGAATCAGTCACGCCGGGTAAGCAAGCCGATTGTCGTGGCCGCCCATGGAATCTGCTACACACTTGCGCTGGAGTTGATGCTGGCTGCTGATATCAGGGTTGCTGCTGACAATTGTCGCTTCGGCCAGATCGAAGTGCAGAGAGGTCTCTATGCCGTAGGCGGCGCAACGGTTCGATTCGTCCAGAACATCGGCTGGGGGAATACGATGCGTTACCTACTGACCGGCGACGAATTTGACGCAAATGAAGCCCATCGTATGGGGTTGGTGCAGGCTGTATGCCCTGCTGGCCAGCAATTCGAAGCGGCGATGCAAATTGCAGAACGAATAGCCCGGCAGGCTCCACTGGGCGTCGCGGCGACCCTCGGAAGTGCCCGTTTAGCGATTAATCAAGGTGAGCAAGTTGCGATGGATCAGTTGATTCCGGATCTATTGCCGATCCTTGCGAGCGGCGATTTCAAAGAGGGAGTCAATTCCTTCCTGGAACGTAGGGCTGCGAATTTCACTGGATTCTGAAAACCCTGACCTCAGAGTGGGGGCGTCAAGTGTAAGCGGTCGTGAGTAGTGTTTCTCGCCTGTAACTAAGAAAGCTAACTTGAAGGGTAATGGAAACGTTGTGTCAGAAGTCTGAGTCGGGGAGGTTAGTTCCTCTTTTTTGGGCACACCTCGATAGCGTCAGGTGGACGCGCTATCGAGGTGTGGCAACGAGGTTGTATTTTCCCCCGGCGCGACTGGCTAGCTCTCGGTCGCCGCTAGGGACGCAGACCGTGGTCTGAACAATGCTGAAAAGTAGCCAAAAGCGAACATGCCGACAATAATTAGTTGCAGCCATATACCTGAACCCGGCTCGCCTCCAGTTAGGTAGTGGAAGTTAACCGTGGTCAGAAGTGTAAAGCTTAGAATTCCGGCGACGGCCAGTAACGGGCAAACAGTGGTCCTGAAGCTGAATTCTTTGCGGCGAAGGAAAAAATATAGAACCGCGATGCTTGTCAGCGACATCAGGATTAGCATGGCATACGTGCCAACTCCGCCGACCTGGGCGTAGAGGAGGCTGGGGTCTGATTTGATGAAAGCCAGGGTTGCCAGCGCCCAGCCTAAGGTACAACTGAGACTGGCGACATAAGGTGACATGTGTTTAGGATGGATTTTACCGAACTTATGCGAGATCGCTCCATTGCGGCTCAGCGAGTAAATATATCTCGCCAGCGCATTATGCGCCGAGAGCAGGCACGCGATGGCGGAAATGATTAGAATCCCTCTGGTTATGTCGACGCTGGTTTTACCCATGTAGGTCGCCATAGCGTTCATAAACAGGTTAGCCGTGTCCTTGTTGGCGGCTTCCATAACATTGTCTACGCCATAAGCCGTTATGGTCATCCACGCACTGAATGCGTAGAAACAACCGATGAAAAGGACGGCTGCATAGGTTACGAATGGAATGGTTTTTTTCGGATTTTTTACTTCGTCCCGATAAACTGCGGTAGATTCAAAGCCGATGAAGATAATGATCGAATACAGAAAGGCAACTGTGAAGTTGCCGTCGAGGAAGTGGCTGGGCGAGAGTGGTTCTACAGAAAAGTTCTGGCCATTGTTAGAGAATGGCACGATTAAATTAAAAATCAGTACGACGGCAATCTCTGCGAACATAGTAAGAGTCAATATCTTTGCCGAAAGGTCAATGCGCAGGTAGGACAAAAAGCCGGTTATCATAAATGAAAGCATGCTGCCTACGTACCAGGGAACACCGCTGATGCCAAAGACTTCGGATAGAAAGCTGGAAAACACTGGCCCTATCAACGCAACGGTGCAGAACCCCAGCGTGAAATAAGCAAAGACCGCAACAAATGCCGTACCATTGCCTATTTTTATGCCACAAGCTTCGGCCACATAAGCGTAGAACGCGCCAGGCTTAGTCACATGCTCTGACATGGCCACGAAACCAATACTGAAGCTCAGCATCAATACGGTTGCTGCCAAAATCAATAGCGGTGCGCCAATCCCTCCTCCTTGAATAACGAATGGAATCAAGCTGCTTACCGAAGTTACGGGAGCTGCGAATGCCAGAACGGAGCAGAGTAATTCCCAGCCGGATATTTTACCTTTGAGAGCTTGTGTGCCCGGAGCATAAGTGAGCTCAGGGGAGATTATATATGTCGCACGCGAGGGCTTAAATGCCCCGTCTAAGTCGTTCATTGACATCACCTGGTTATAGACGTTGAGCGGCAGTGTCGGCATGCGAGAGATAATTCGCTAAATAATAATAGTTGTATAAGCGCTCCACCATGCCGTCCTACGACTATCCATGATCTATCAGTGATGCACATCAACCTAAGGTATGAGGCAGTGCGAAATCAGATCTGTAGCGTCCTGTACTTAAAGGGGGGGGCGGTGGCGCACACACGACCTCCTCAACCCTTAGCTAACGTACACCCATTAACAATGAAATTACCTTGCCCCTGCTATCGACCTGGAGCTTTTCGAAAATGTGCAGGACGTGGGTTTTAGTGGTCGGTAGCTCCATGCCGAGCCGCGTTGCGATAGACTTGTTGGATTCTCCCGACACTATGAGCTCCACCACCGCCCGTTCTTTAGGCGTTAGTTTGTAGCGAGACTCAAGCTCCGCGTTCATGTTAATAAGTCTGACCGAGGGTAGAATAGAAAATGCATATTGCAGGTATTTGTGCACTTCCTTTAAATCGCAAGCCCCCATGTTGTTTTCTCTACTGCTTTCTTGGTGCAGCAGTGCGGCCGAAGCCACAGGAATTCCGCCTGCACAGAAAAGCAGATCCATTTCTTCTCGAATTTTATATTTACGGAGAAAAGGATAATACTGTTCTAGCAAATTTTCGTCGTGTTTCTCTCGGGCATTCGATAGGGTCGCAAAGTGTGTTGCTGTTTCGATCAGTAGGTCGGCACGAAGCGGATCGGCGTGATAGTAGCGGTCATAATATTCAGTGATCATTTCCTCATCTGCGCCCAATTGAAAATGAGGTGGTTTGCTTCGGCTGTCGTGATACCACGTGAACACAACGGCCGAGCATCCCGTGGTTTTTTTCAAGAATTTGACCGTGTTTTGCGCGTACTCTCGGCATCGTGTACTAAGCTCGGCGTTATGCATCAGGGGTACCTCGTATTGCATTGCACGAAATTAAAGCGCCAGGGGGTATATCTGCCATCTGATGGTGCAGTGCCTGCCCATTGAAGCGATTCTTACAGCGCTATAACGCTACTCAGCATGATGCGTGCCGTCTTTGTACCGAATGATGTGGTGCGAACTCATCCTTAAGATGGATGTGCATTTTGTTATGTTGCGATAGCTTGATTGGAAGTCTTCTATCTGACTTTATGAATCCCTAAGTTTTAATCTGGAGGATATATGTCTCTTATTCACCTGCCTTCCAATTGCTCGATTGATGAAGTTATCGCCTGCTTGGATGCTGAAGGTTACTGCATTATCGATAACGCTGTGAGTGACGCGGTTATAGATGCCGTCAACGATCAAATTCAACCATACCTGGATCGCACTCCTGAAGGTGAGAACAATGCCGTAGGTACGCTTACTCGCCGTTGCGGTGCGGTACCTGCCCGCTCTACTGCATCTCACGCTATGGTTATGCACCCAACCGTGCTAGGAGCGACTAGAAAGTTCTTGGGTAGAAATGCATCTGCGGTGCAGCTTAACCTGACCCAAGTCATATGCATTGATCCGGGTCAGAAAGCTCAGTTTCTTCATCGTGATGAAGGGGCCTGGGATTGGTATGATCATTTTCCTGTAAACTTCCATATTGAAGTAAGTACCATCTGGGCGATGGATGATTTCACCGAGGAAAATGGCGCAACACGCGTTATCCCCGGGAGTCATAAACATAACTTGCTTCCTCTGACTTTTTCTCAGGCTGACACTTTCGCAGCTGAGATGAAAAAGGGATCAGTGCTCGTTTATACCGGCAAAACCATTCATGGCGGCGGTGAGAACAAGTCGCAAGCTAGCCGCCGTGCTCTGAATATTGATTACTGTGTGGGTTGGGTCAGGCAGGAAGAAAATCAGTACCTGTCAATTCCCTTGGAGGTGGCGAAAAACTTCACGCCGGAACTCCAGCGTCTTATCGGTTATGAAATGGGTGGGGCAAGCGTCGGCTATGTCCGGGAGTACGAGGATCCCCGTGTGGCGCTCTACCCCGAGCAGCCGTTTGGTCAAAAATTCTTTATGGAGTTACTGGAGAAAAGCTCACATTTCTCCAACATTGGACGTAGTGTTTACGATTATGTGAAAAAGTAGTTGATTGCCGGTATTAACTAGCTAGGCCCGGATACATAGGGCCTGGACGGCTTAATTTTCAGGGACGCTGCCTCACACTGTTTGTGCGCCTGTGGCTGAAATACGGACACAGTCAAAAGATTAGTCTTCGGCAAAGCGGTGAGCGTCCCTTATGAGTGCGCTGAGCTTGGGCTGCAGGTTCCGAGATTGCCTGACGGTCCGGGCGGCCCACTTGCCAAATTTCCGCATTTATACTGCCCTCATTGCCAGCTCTGGCGGTGTAACATACAAATTATCCGAACGATCGTTTGGTAGTGTAATAGCGATCAACTGTCGTTCGACTAACCCCATTTGAATCCTCTCATGCTGGCAAGGCGCAATGTAACGATGCCCTTTCCGGACTTTATCGTAATGGCCGCAATTCAATGTTGAGGCCGCTAGGGCTGTGACGTGATATGTTAAAAACGATTGTTAGCAAGAGGGTTTTAGTTGAATTGGCTTTGATGGCTGGGGTCTTTTCCCTCTGCACTGGTGAATTTGCCATGATGGGACTTCTCTCAAGCTTTTCAGCGGCTTTCTCCATACCTGAAACTCAAGCAGCCAATCTTATTAGTGCCTATGCCATCGGTGTGGTGATCGGCGCTCCCATCATGGTGTTTGTCGGGGTGTATCTGAGCAAGCGGAACCTTATAGTGTTCCTGTTGGGCGTATACACGGTCGCAAATGCACTCAGTTTTTTCTCTACGAACTATGAACTGCTTCTATTTTCCCGTGTAATGGCGGGCTTTCCGCATGCTGCGTACTTTGGAGTGGCCGCTGTGTTGGCTGCCTCGAACGCGCCGTTCAATAAAAGGGGCAAGGCGGTAAGCCGAGTTTTAATGGGCGTCACCGCAGCAATTCTTCTGGGCGCGCCAGGTGCAACCTACATTGGTCAGGAGCTGGGCTGGCGGTGGATTTTTGCCGGGATCAGCTTTGCCAGTCTAATTGGTCTTTTCTTATTACATCGTTATGCGCCAGATATGAGCAAGGAGCCGCCCCTTAATGTAAAGCACGAACTGGCTTCTTTTGCTAATCCGCAAGTGTGGTTGACACTGGGTATTGCAGCAATTGGGTTTTCGGGCATGTTTGGAGTGTACAGCTATCTAGCACCCATCATATTGAATGTTACGCGGCTTGAAGATTATTGGATCGCACCAATGCTGATTTTTTTTGGTGTGGGTACGCTGGTAGGGAATTACGCCGGTGGATGGCTATACGACCGCTTCAAGTTCGCTTCTGTTAAGATAATTTTAACTTTCAGTCTCATAACTTTATTGGTATTCCCGCTGCTTGCCGGCTCAAAGATTGGTGTGGCTGTTGCGACTATGGCGCTCGGATGTATGATAGGTCTATGTCCGGCGCTGCAGATGCGGCTTATGGATGTCTCCAAACATGGCCAACAATTAGTCGCAGCAAGCAACCATGCTGCGCTGAATGCTGCTAACGCACTTGGGCCTTGGCTAGGTGGTATGGCTATCACTGCCGGATTTGGCTGGACCTCTCCAGCGATAATCGGAGCTGCTATGGCGTTATGCGCAAGCTTTTTATACTGGACTGCCAAGCGCTTGAGTTGACAGTTTGCCTGGCGCTCCAGCGGCTCAATCAGCCCCTTCAGATGGGGCTGATAGAGTATGGGGTTATTACGTGCCCCGCCCGGTGCTTTCAAACGGTAACTAATGCGCGCAGGCGCCCTAAAGTCCACGCTCATCAGAGTAGGGGCCCTCGATGGCCAACGGTATGAATTTCCCGGCGCAGTCTGGGATTTGGCTGGAAAGCTCTTCAGTGAGTCTGGCGTAATGGACGCCCACGTGCAGATGATTGGCCGGTGGTCAACGCTGTATCAGCGCTTTAGTGATTGGTGCAATCTCGGGTATTCGGCCAGAGGCTGAAGCGACTTCATATCGGATTGAGCGCGCAAGGGTTAATCGATCTGGGAGCCTGGCTGACTGGCTCCACAGCGGTGCGCGCAATTCGGAGCTCTTCTGGCGCTGGAAAAAGGGCGCTGATGAGTCACCACGCGTTCGGACTTATCTGAAGCGTCCTGACGACCAAGATCCACATCCGCTGTTATGCCAATGGCATATCGCTAAGCTTTCTATTGTCAGGAGGGCAAGCCAGCGGTATCGCCTATGCGCAGCCGGTGCGGGATAAGGCTTACATCGTTAGTGTGCGCGGTCATCCCGCAAATGCTTCGATGGTTGCTGTCTGACTAGGGCTGTGACGCCGAGGTCCAGGGTTATTACTGTGACCCTTACCGAATGCAGTCGGTGATCCCGCTGCGTGGCATGAAGCGCAAACCGAAACCGGGTCTGCCCAGGCTGTTTGATCATACCAAGTACCGGTAACAGCACATGTTTGGCCGGTTGAAGGAAGATCGCTGCATCGTTACGCGCTTCGACAAACTCGCGAAAAATTATGCGCGGATGGTTTCACTGGATTGTGCCATGCGGTGTTTTAAACAGTACTTTTCGTACCAAACCTAGGCTTTGTGATATACGGTTTTGGGTGTTGTCAGGATGTGCGTTGTCAGAACGAGCGCATAGTCAATGGCCTGATTAAGGTGAGCTTCTGAACCATCCCAGTGCCACCAACTTCCAATGCTGTCCAGCGTCTTTCGAACTACTCGCGCGTCCTGAGTACAGTTAGCGTGTCCTAAGTCGCGTGCGACAGCACAGTACATCTGATCGCAAAACTCTTCCCAGTCATTAACTTCTCGTCGTAATTCCGGATCCAGTGAGCTATTTACTTTGTCAGTAGCAATCAGTATGTCCCAAAGATCGTTCTCAGGTTGAGACAGCTGTTGCGTGACATGAAATGCAACTAGGGATGCCCAGTACTCCTCAGCGCATGTGCAGCCATGCAGTGCCTGGCGTAGACTTTTTGAGAAGTTGTTGTAGTGTCGATGAAGTGCCGCGGATACTATTTCATCCCGGCCGCCTGGGAAGTGAGAATATATTGTAGGAGGTTTGACGCCCGCTGCTGATGCGAGTGTGCGCATCGACACATTAGCGATGCCTTCACTCGTCGCAACTCGCAGGAAAGAGTTCAGAATGATCTGCTTACTTTTAGTTAGGCTGCCCCAATCGAATGTGCCGATGTATTTGTCAAGCATGGAAATCATGCTATTAACATTGTCAAGCTTGGTCATGGCGGCTGCTACCTGTTTCAGCGATGGGCCGAATGGTACACAAGGGGAGTATATGATTCCACCAAAACCTGATTGACTAGCCCTGAGTTAACCAGGAGAGCCTGAGGCGACTCCCTGGTAAACCTAAGTCAGTGATGAGTGCGCCCAAGTCGCTCATACGTGCCTGGACGTGCAAGTTTATAATAGAATGCCAACGCAATACCCAAGATCATAATTGCCCCCAGGCTGTATAGCATCCATGTACGTTGTCCGGGTTCACCGCCAACCAACAGTTCAAAGTTTTTCTCAACGAGGTAAACAAGGCCCGTAAAAAAGATAGTTGAAATGGTCGGGGCAACCAGAGACTTTAATACACTGGCGTTTTGGCTACGGCCTCTCTTGAAGTACCAGGAGAGCGCAGATAAGTTGACAAGCGTGAGTAGGATTATTATGCCGGCGGTGCCAACCCCAGACAGTTGGCCGTACAGCAGGTCAGGTTTAACCTGCAATACAATAAAAGGTAGCATCACGGATAATACTAGTAGCGACACGGCTAGCGAAGCGATGTAAGGTGAAGAGTGATTGGCATGTACTTTGCGAAGCACGGAAGGCAGCGCACCGTCTGTGCCCAAGTTATAGAGATATCGGGAAAGTACGTTATGTATGGACAGGATGCATGCAAACGAGGAGGTCAATATCAATGCTGAAATAAAAACATGAAATTTTCCGCTTACGTATTTACCGAATGCATCATTAAACATATTGGCTGGGGAGTTAGCTGCTACCTCTTGGATGCTAGTCCCATAAGCTATGATCATTGCATATGCGCAGAATGTGTAAATTACGCCAATAAAGATAATTGCGCCGTAGGTGGCCATTGGAATCGTTTTGTCTGGCATTCGCACTTCGTCTCTGAACAGCGCAGTCGCCTCAAACCCCATGAAAAACGAAACTACGAACAGCATGGCAAACGGCAGGTTTACCGAATCCTTTGTCAGCTCTGAGGGCGACAAGGGGGAGGCCGCGGTCACCGAGCTGTCGCCACTGTTGGACAGTACTCCCAAAGCGAAAATAATGCATATTATGATTTCCGCGACCATGACCCAAGTTAGAATCTTGGCGGAAAGCTCTATATGGAGATAACCCATGATGGCGACGGCAAACCAGCAAAGTAGAGCGTAGACGTACCAAGGATATGAGGTTCCGGAAATCTCTTTATGTAGATCTGCCCCGGATACACCGAAGTATGCGGCCACGCCGGTTAGAATCAGAAAGTACGATACAGCGGCCATCAGTCCTGAGCCAAGACCTGCAGGCTTTCCAAGTCCATAGCTTATGAAGGAATAAAAATCTCCCGGGCGTTTGACTTCAGCGTTGAGTGTCACATATCCAATCCCGAAGATTAGAATCATTGCTGTAACGAAAATGAACGCGAGCGGACTGCCCACCCCCCCGAACATGAGTGCGACAGGAATGTATCCTGATACCGTGGTCAAGGGGGCTGAAAAAGCCAGAACTGTGAGAGCTAAGCTGAATGCTCCCATCTCACCGGCGAGCTTTTTGTGTTTGGAAGGTGCATCGATTTGCAAAGCCTTTGCCTGCGCTGTTGTCGTCATTGCTATCTCCTGGGATATCTATTGATTCGATTCTGTTTGGCGGGCAGAGATATACAATTAAAGATATTTTTATAATAAGTTTTGGTGAATTTCGTTATACAGGTACTTCGTAATTATTTTCAGTTTGGCGAAAGTGGTCCTAACCCCATTAAGGAAAAACGCCTTCCGAAAACCATAGTTCTCTCTTTATTCAGGTTGTATCAGTCGCGAATTCAGGGGTTAGGGGGAGGGGCACCCTTATTTGAAGATGAGTGGCAGCGTAATGTAGTTACGGATTCGGTCGTCGTTCATCGTGACTGGTTCTTCGGCCAATTCGATCCGTTTGAATCGCTGGGCGATTACGTCCAGAGAGGCCTGGACCTCGGCACGGCTGATCACCTGCCCAGCGCAAGCGTGTACGCCCACGCCGAACGAGACGTGCTGGCTCGCTTCTTGCGGTCGGGTATGATCGAATTGGTTAGGACGTTTGAATACAGTCTCGTCTCTGTTTGCGGCTGCGGTCATGAAGCGTATGCAGGAGCCCGCCGGAATCGTGACGCCCCGGATCTCGATATCCTCTGTCGGATAACGAGTGAACGACTGCTCCGGTGGGTTCAGACGTATGAATTCGTTGATCATGGCTTGGCGAACCTCCGGATTTTCCCGGTAAAGTTCAAATAAGTGCGGCTCGCGAGCAAAGTGTTCAAGAATAGACGCAAGCAGGTACGCCGGGTTCGGTGCGCCCGAGAAGTAAAAAAGTACCAGCGTCTGCAGGACCTCATTATATGTCATGTCGCCACTGGCCTCGAGAGTCAACATGGCATCAAGCAGACCATTACCTGGATTTTCGCGCTTTTCGTTGATCATTGCCTTGCATTTAGCGAATAACCATTCAAAGCCGTCCCGAGCGCGGTCTTTGTCGGCCTGAGTTGCTGCTGGGGTTTGCATGCCAACGATTTTCAAAGAGTTCAGCGTCGCGAGCTCGATTTCATCTTCGATAACGCCGAGTACACGGCACATAGTTATATGAGTGGGGACGACACAAATATGGTGGTGCGCTTCAATATAGCCATCGGGCTCTATCCGGTTTAGAGCTTCTTCGGTCACGCTGATAGTGTGTTTGACCCACTCTGCCACCAGTTTGGGTGTGAACCATTTGTTGGTGTGTCGCCGAGTAGTCGTGTGCTTGGGAGGATCATAAAACAAGATCGTATCCAAAAACACATGCCAGTTATGAGGTTTCACCCAGTCAGGTTCAACCATGCTCATAGCAGGGTGTTTTACGTACTTTATGTAGTCTTCATACCGCGAAATGATGTAGGTGTGTTCGTTTTCCTGGTACAGCGGGTAATCTCGCTGCAGTCGGGCGTACCAAGGATAGGGGTTTCGGCGAAAGTCGGGATGCGACCACGGTAGAATGTCATGTGTAATATTCATGCTTTATGCCCACTTACACTGTTGGATGTAATTGTGTCAATCCATGTGGTTGCTGCTAGAGTCAGCGACTTACCCATGGCGGCATCGTGCATACCGGTTTCACCCAATTGGGTGGCGCCAAGCGCTATCAACTTTCGCGACACAATGTTGATCGCATTATTGAAGTTGTTATAAGTGCTGTCACCGAGGCCAAATGCCGAAAACGTGATACCACTTAAATTTGGAGCATTTGAGTCAAGTTCGGAATAGAACGGCGCCGTAGTCTCCGGTAACTCACCTTCGCCATAGGTAGAGGTTACAATTACCAGGTGCGGAATTTTAGAAAGCTCCGTCACGTTCAGATTTTCAAGCGATTTAACATCTGTCTTAATCCCGCGAGCGTCAAGATTCGCTGCTATATCATCCGCAGCCATCTCTGCGTTCCCGCTCTCAGTGCCATAGGCAACGAGTACATCAAACATGGTCTCACCTTTCCTGTTAGTTAATTGGTTGAGTCAGGATATTTGCTTTTTTGTTAACTCATGGCGTGCTGGCCATGTGCGATTCTGAGCATCATCAAAAGATCCGGCACCTTTTGTCGGCAACGCGAAGATTTGGCTGAAGCTTGCTCGTAATGATCAATGCGCTTCCATCCTTCATAAGTTACGTGGTTAACGGGTAGATCACGTACTACGGATGCAAGACCGAGTTTCACTGCTTTGATTTTTCCGCTTTCAAAGTCTTCGATGATCTGAGTTGTTACTGCTTTTGCGTCTTTACGATTTTCCGCCACGGTGCCGTTGGCGCCTCTGCGGAGCCACCCAACTCTATAAATCGAGTCACCTTCAAAATTTTCCTGGGGAATTATTTGATTAGATTCAGCACTGTTAGTAAAACCAATCGCCGTAATGATTGAGTCGAAAATCCGGGATGATTCTGAATCGGTGTTTTTACTGTGACTGATCAGTTCCGTGCCGAAGCCCTCTACGTAAGAAATCGACTGAGGTACTTCGTTGAAGATAAATTTCAGGCTGACCTGCGCTTCGGTCTCAGCTTTGTCTGCGGCTTGCGCCTTTCTCAGCATTTGGGCGATGGTACCCACGTCGGTCTCTCGTAGCCCCTTCACGCTGACATTCACGTTAGGTAGAGCAATCAATTCGGCCATCATTGAGTCGTCGCACTTCGCTTCGTCTGCACTTGAGCGACTGATGAGCGTGATGTTGCTGACGCCCGCGGTATCTATTTTTGTTCGAATCTCATCAGAAATGTCTGATCCCGCCAATGCATCATCGGTTTTCGCGATCATCCGTAACGCGTCGATGGCTACGTTCCCGCTGCCAATCACTGCGATATGTTTTCCTAAGCGCCTGATTTCGCCATTCGCGTCCACTGGCAGGTTCGCTTCAGGATGTCCGTTAAGCGCTTTTAAAAGCGCGCCGGCACCAATTATTTGAGCCGCAGGAGCCAAGGGTATGCTCAGGGTGGCGTCATAATTGAGCCCAGTTGCCAACACCACTACATCGTAAGCGTCGGTTAGCTTCACGAAGGAGATATCCCTACCGACAGCTACGTTGCCGCGAAACTCGATGGTTTCTTTTTCTAACAAGCGCTCGAATTGTTGTGTAACAGCCTTGCTACCCTGGTGATCTGCTGCCACTCCGTAGCGGACAAGCCCATACGGAACCGGAAGTGCTTCAAAAATTGTGATCTGCGACTCGGGCCATTTCTTGTTAAGGAATTGGGTGACGTAGCAGCCAGAGGGGCCGCTTCCCACGATTGCTATGGTTGGAAATTTGGTAGGCATCAGCATTCTCGTTCGGGCTGCAGGGTGCGGTGGTACCGAGGCTCAGCAATTGGTTTTGGCTATCCGTACGAACGGTCGTTCGGTTTTATCAGTCAAGCAATGTGTATGCCAACTTGTGGAGAGCCTTTTTACGGGGGCTGCGCGATAAAATGTCTGGATTAGTGCACCGTAAGAAAGCATCGCGCTGCCATGCGCTCTTCTAACGTGCCTGTCTCAATTACGGAAACTTCAAGTGTTCGCACTTCGCCTGTTGGGTTTCCCTGAGTTTTGCCCAGCATCGACCCTGACTGGAGCGTTTCCTTGGTTGCTGACGCGACGGGATCGGAGATTGGCTGGAGGGCGCGAACACCTCCGGCAGCTTCCTTTACCTGCGAACTCGGCCCGCGATGCGATCGCCGGGGCTGATTGGCGGGATATTACGGACGCGGGGGTGAGGCGTTGATGTAGAAAGGATTGATGCCGGGGGGGAGGGGGGATGCCAGCCAGGCACCTGCGTGGGCGTGGTGATGACCGGGATTACGCGGGGTATTGCCGTGCTCACCTGGGAGCTGTCACCCATCCAGTTCCAGGCCGATATGGAAATCCTGCTTGGGTTCATGTTCATCTGGAATATGGTGGGCGTGCGGGTGATTGTTCCGGCGCTGGGGCATTTTCTGCTCAGGCTCAAGTCACTGCTGAGGAATGCATGAGGCCGGGTTGGCTGGGTCCGGAGCAACGTGACGGCTACGGCGACGGTCTTTGCTGCAGAGCGGCGACCCTGGATCAGGTCGGATCGCTCGCTCGGAGGTTTGCTGCGTTTGATCAGCCTGCCGATTGCAGCTTTCGTTGCGGCTTACCCAACACTGTGGCCCGGGTCATGCCTATTTTGATTGCTGCGTTGGCGGCTTCGCGGCCTTTTTCCAGGAAATGCGCACTGAAGATCGCACGATGGTGATCGGTCTCCTGAAAGTGATGCGGGGTCAGCGACACGGAAAGAATCGGCACGCGGGTATCCAGGCCAACGCGCATCAAACCATCAATGACTGTCTGCGCGACGTAGTCGTGTCGATAGATACCGCCATCCACCACGAGGGCTGCTGCGATCACCGCCGCGTACCGGCCGGTCAATGCAAGCTCTTGAGCCATCAGTGGCAGTTCGAAAGCGCCAGGCACCTCGAACACATCGATTTGATCCGGACAGATGTTTTCGTAGAACCCCTCCAGCGCCCGGTTCACGATATCGCTGTGCCAGCCCGCTTTGATGAATGCGTATCGATTGGCGACCATGTTGTTACCTCATCTTGTTTTTCTGGTTTCCCCTGCGCGTAATGGCCAAGGTCAAATCATGTTGTCAGGCGCTGTTCTCAGGTCGTGATGCCTTATCGAATCAGTCACTTGTTGGTTCACAGTGTGAAGCGTTGATCAGGCGATCTCTGCACAGGTGCGGTAACGGCGCTGGTGCCAGACCAGGCATTCCGATGGAGTCTCTGGCGTTATCACGATATCGGCGATGGAGCCGATGAGAATGGTGTGGGAGAAACCATCGATGGAGCGCTCCAGCCTGCAATCGAACGCGATTAGCGCGCTGCCCAGCAGGGGCGCGCCGGTGACGCGTTGTATCCATTCGGAACTGGCGAAGCGATCTACGCCGCGCTGTGTGAACAGTGTGGCGAAGTCGGCTTGATCAGGTTTGAGTACGTTAACGCCGAAGGTGCCCCGTGACAGCAGTTCATCATGGGCACTGGCGTTTTTATTCACGCATACGATCAGCGACGGCGGCTCAGCCGAGAGACTGCACAGCGCCGAAACGGTAAGACCCATGCGGTTTTCCCCTTCACCTGTCGTTACCAGCGAAACCGGGCCTGGCAGAATCGACATGGCATGCAGGAACAGGGTTTTATCGACCCCTGAGTTGGAATGGCTAGCACTTTGTATCTCTGACATTTCTCTATCTCCGCAGGCTTGGCACGGGTGTGCATTTTGTTCGCGCCGAGGCGCTGTCTAGCTGTCATGAAAATCACATGATCAAAACTGGCGGCGCGTTGTTGTATGGCCGCCAGCGGGTCCAGGGTTCGGGATTCATCTCTGCCCCTCTCGACCCAATGGTTCATCGTTACCAGGGGGCCGCGTTGCCTCTGATCTCAGGTTCTCTCACAAACGGATAGTCAAACTGTCCCAACTTGAGCCAACGAGGGTTGTAGCGCGCGGGGAGTATTTAGTGACTCAAGATGGGACAGTTTTGCGCTGTCGTGATCCCCGAGACTTGGCTGAGCACGTTATTACGCTGCCATGTTCCTGGAGGTTTGCCCGGGGATGACGGGCCTTTGGGCGCAGAAGCATCTGGCAGCGTTGCAAGTGCGTCCAGACAAAAAAACAAGACGGAATCAAATGCCATGAAGAATGCGGTTTATGCATTTATCAAAGCGGGCGCACGCGAGGAATTTGTTCAGCGGGCCTTCGATGGGTTCAGCGAGAAAGTTCCCATGGAACGGATTGATTCATTTGTCGTGTCCGACCTGTTCGCAGTTCCCAATGTGGCGATGGACCTGGCCAGAACGGGCGATTACAAGGTGGTTGTCGCCGCAGGTTACGTCGAGGAAGACCCCGCGTGGCAACACAGCCATTTTCTTTCTCAGTCCGTGACCAACGGCTTGATGAGGGTAGGGCTGGATACCGGCGTGCTGGTGTTATCGATACTCGCGTGTCCCAAGGTTGCTCCCGAGAATGCGCAACAGCATCAGGTCATGCTCGAACATTTCCATGCTAAGGGGCGGCAAGCGGCTGATGCAGTGCTGCAAATCAGCAAGTTGAAGGCTTCTCTACCCGCTCTCAGACAGTTTCTTGAACGGTTGTGGCCTGTCTAGAAAGGTCTTTGAGGTGGTTGCTCATCAATCCGTCCGGCTGTCGTCATCGGGAAAAACATGTCTCTCAATACTGGCTCTATTCGCGTCAAAATTGTTGTATTGGCCGGCTTGTGCCTGCTCGGCATAGTTGCTGTGGTGGTGGCCATGAATATCCACTTTTCCAGCGTGAATAATTCGCTGGTTGCCCAAGCCAGCGAGCGGACGATGATCCACGCCGCCAAGACCTTGCTTCAGGCCAAGGCGTCTGAACAGACGGCCATGTTGGGCAGTTATTTTCGTCAGAGCCAGATACTGTTGACGTCGCTCGCCGATCAAGTCACCGCCCAGAGTGAAGGGTGGAAGCGACACGGCGGTAATCCCGCAGTATTGCGTGAGTTGCTCAACGATAGCGTGAAAAAGCTGTATGAACGCAACACTGCACTCGGCTTGCAAGGGCTGTGGATCGTCTTCGAGCCAGATTCACTGGATGGTCAGGATGCTGTTTTCGTGGGAGATGCAACTCACAGCGGAAACGACAGCGGGCGCTTCACCGCTCAATGGAGTCGCTACGGCGGGAGTTCGGTGAATTCGACTATTGCAGAAGCGGATCTGGTGAAAACCGACCTGAATGCCAGTGGTGTTCCCTACAACAACTGGTTCGTTTGTCCGAAAACGACGCGGCAGCTATGCGTGCAATCGCCCTATAACGATACCGTCAACGGTGAAAAGGCACTGCTGACGTCGATATCGATGCCCGTCATCGTCAATGGCGTTGTGGTGGCCGTCGTCGGGGTCGACCTATCGCTGGCGGCGCTGCAAGCCGGGGTACATAAGAGTGCTGCGAGTCTGTTTGGGGGGCAGAGCTACATCATTGTGACATCCGCCGATGGCGTCGTTGCGGCGGACAGCGTCGATCCCGCGGCCATTGGTGCACATTTGCCGCCCGAGATGGGCGGCATGGTGCAGGATCTGGCAAAAGATGGCGCCGCGGTGCTCGAGAGCGAGGATGAGATTCGTGCGACGATCCCTTTGAATGTGGCAGAAGGTGTAATGCCTTGGAATGTGCTCCTGGGCGTGCCCCGACAGGTGCTGCTCGAAGACACGCTCGCGGTGCAGCGGCAACTGAACGACGCGCAGGCTCGGGGGGTGACCAATACGGTACTGGTTGGCTTCGTTGCGGCTTTGATTGGACTGACGCTGATGTGGTTGATGGCCTCTGGTGTGATTCGTCCAATCAACTCGGTGGCACAGATGCTTCAGGAAATTGCCACCGGTGATGGCGATCTGACGCGTCGCCTGAATTACGTCAAGCGAGATGAGCTCGGTGAGCTGGCGAGCGGGTTCAATCGTTTTCTGGACAAATTGCAACCCACCGTCGCCCGGATCAAGCAAAGCATTGTTGAGATCCGAACTGCCGCCGACCAGTCTTCGACAGTCGCCCGTGAAACAAGCGAAGGCATGCAAGTCCAGTTTCGGGAAATCGACCAGGTCGCTACCGCATCGAATGAAATGAGCGCCACCGCGCTGGACGTTGCCACCAATGCGTCAAGTGCAGCGACTGCCGCCCAGGTCGCGGATAATGAGGCTCAGGATGGGATGGCGATCATCCGTCACAGTACGTCTGAGGTTACCAACCTGTGTGAAGAGATAAGCCGCGTGGTGGTCCAGGTTGAGGCACTGGCGGTCAGCAGCGAGCAGATTGGCTCGGTGCTGGATGTCATCCGGGGCATTGCGGAGCAGACAAATTTGCTGGCATTGAACGCAGCCATCGAAGCGGCGAGGGCAGGTGACAGTGGGCGTGGGTTCGCTGTGGTGGCCGATGAGGTGAGGGCTCTCGCACGACGTACTCAGGACTCAGTCGAAGAAATCCGTCACGTCGTTGAGCAGATCCAGGACCGTACTCGTGGCGTCGTTACCCTGATGCACAACAGTCACAGCAAGACCCAGGACAATGCGCAAAGTATTCACAAGGCACTCAAGGCCCTGGATCGTATCGGTGAAGCAGTCTCTGTCATCACTAGCATGAACCTGCAAATTGCGAGCGCCGCCGAAGAGCAGGGCGCGGTTGCTGAAGAGGTCAACCGCAACGTCGCCAACATCCGCGGTGTGACGGAATCCTTGACCCGTCAGGCGAGCCAGTCGGCGCAGATCACCGGTCAGTTGAATGTGTTGACGGTCGAGCAGATGCGGTTGATGGATCACTTCAAGGTCTGAGTGCAGCCAACGCTTGCCGCTGGGCATAGACGTCTGTACCTAAATGACACAGTCGGCATTCTCGACAGGGCGCTAAGGTGGCGCAAGTAACACTGCTGGGGCGTGAGCCCATTAATAACAACGGAGAGCGTCATGAATAGAGTTTTGGGCAAAGTGACAATTATTACCGGTGCAGCGCGTGGTCAAGGCGAAGCTCACACGCGGTTGTTCGCTTCCGAAGGCGCAAAGGTATTGATGACCGATGTGCTCGATGCCCCCGGTTCGGCGGTGGCGCAAGAACTGCGTGATGCCGGCTACGATGTTCATTATCTCCACATGGATGTGACGTCCGAGGCTGACTGGATCGCTGTCGTCAAAGAGGCCGAAGCGCGTTGGGGACGGGTAGATATTCTGCTGAACAATGCCGGCATCGTTGGTTCCATGAAAGGAGCCCACGAAGAAGAACTCAGCGCCTGGACCAAACTGACGGCGATCAATCAGCAGGGGGTTTTCCTCGGCATCAAGCACGCTGTGCCGGCCATGCAACGTGCCGGTGGCGGCTCCATCGTCAACGTTTGCTCCATCAACGGCCAGGTGGGCGGAGCGGGCTCTTTTTCCTATCAGGCCTCCAAGGGCGCCGTGCGCATGATGACTAAAGCGGCTGCAATGCAATATGTGAAGGACAACATTCGCGTCAATTCGATTTGCCCGGGTCTGGTGATGACTCCGATGGCAGAAGAAGAGGGTGTCGAATCCAATGATGCCTTCGCAGCCGCTACGCCTATGGGCCGAGGTGCGCGTCCAGAGGAAGTCAGTTACGGCGTGCTGTACCTGGCCTGTGATGAAGCGAGCTACGTGACGGGTACCGAGCTGTACATCGACGGCGGCTATACCGCTCAGTAATAGAGACAAACCGGCCTTGGGTGGTCTGGCATCACAATTGCTCATGGATCACTTCACCCGCTTCTCGGGTTCAGCGTCCGCCAACAGCCACTCGTTTCATCCCCAACGGATACTTGCGAAGGGTTCTGACGAATAGCGCCAGCGGACGTTTAACTCAACCGAGACAGAGGAGTATTCATCAGGAACTTGAGGGGGGGCGGTGCACCCTTGAGGTCTGCACCAAGCGTAAAGCCAGTCTGCACTGCCTTGCTTGCCTCTCAAGGGCGGAGAATTGACATGAACCCTAAAATGACTAACAAGCGGCACGAAGTTGCCGCAGGTTCACTTACTAAATCTGCCATCATCACGCTCAGAGAAAAATTCCTGTGTGACCCCCTGCATACCGATTTGTCCACGCTGCGCCCGGTCATCGCAAGATCGTGGCAACGCAGCGCGCTATGTCAGGTCAGCCCTGCTCAAAAAACCATGGAACTGGTCGCCAAGCCGCACCTGGATGACAGGATTTTACAAACGGCGCGGCCGATTTTAGACGAACTTGAACGCTTGTGTGTGGAATCACAAGGCATCGTGACCCTGACCGATTCAATGGGGACTATCGCTGATTTTCGCGGCGATCCGATGATGGTCAAGCGTGCCGAGAAGTCTTTCCCGATTCTGGGGGGCTGCATGTCTGAAGATCAGATCGGCACGAACTCGGAGGGCACGGCGATCGAGGAGGGTGGTGCCGTCCAGGTTTGGGGCGCCGAGCACTTCAATGACGCACTGCAGGATATGTATTGCACCTCGGTTCCGATCCGCGACCCGCTGCGGCGCTCTATTCGCGGCGTCCTGAGCCTTGCGTTTCCCGAGCGACTCGTGATCGGCATGGACCCACGTTCGATTCTGCTGATCCTTCAGGGGGCAGCATCCCAGATCAACAGTGCATTGGCCGCCAGCCTGGCTGCGCGTGAACAGTTGCTGTTGTCTGAATATCTGCGTGAAGTGCGCAAGCGGGGCACCGATGCGGTGATCGCCATGGACGGCAAGACCACCATCGCCAGCCGCAGTGCGATGCAGATGCTCGATCAGAGTGACTATGCAGTGTTGGCAGGTTATGCCCAGGAGATTCAGCATTGCAGCGAGCCTATCGAGCGCGAGATCAGTTGCGGTCCGGAAAAAACGCTGCACCTGCAAGCCCGGCCTGTCGACCGTGGTGACGGAGAGGCGGGTGCCGTCATGCGTTTGCGCAAGTCTGAAGCGTGCATCTCCCGCACTCAGACTCTTCGGATCACGGGGCGCAAGGATCAATTCGAGCAACTGATTGGTAACAGTTCACCCTTCAAGCGGGCCATCGAGGGCGCCGCGACCGCCGCGGCCAGGGGGATCTCGGCCTACATCGTCGGTGAGGCCGGTACCGGCAAGCTGTTGTTGGCCGATGCCTTGGCCGGTCGAGTGGGAGGGCCTACCCGTACACATCAATGCGCTGCATTGTCCTTGGGCAATCCGCTGGACATCCAGCAAGTTTCCGATGACCTGGCTAACGGTGGCACGGTGGTTTTTCATCGCGTAGACAGTTTGCCGACGCTGTTCAGGGACCAACTGACGTTATTGCTTTCGGGGCTGGATCAACCCAGGGTGTTCATGACGTTTGCCACCGTGACTGACGATATGCTCCCGTTGATTTCCAGTATGCAGGGCATTGAAATTCAGATGCCTTCATTGCGTATTCGCCGCGATGACATCCCGTTGCTGGTCGACCATTTCCTCAATGCGTTGCCTCAACCACGTCGTGTTTCGTCACGCCTGCTTGAGGTACTGGCGGGGGCCGAGTGGCCCGGTAACGTTCGGCAACTCAAGGAGGTCGTCGAGGCAGCGGCACTCAGAGCGACAGGGGCTGAGGTCAGGCTGGACGATCTGGCAGAAGTGCATCGTCGCGCGCTGGCGCGGATCCGGCTCAGTCGCTTGCAAAGAGCAGAGCTGGAGCAAATTCGAGAGGCACTGATCGAGGCGGGCGGGAATCGGCTACGGGCTGCCGCGATACTTCGGATAGGGCGTTCGACACTGTATCGCAAGATAGACTCATACACCGTACGAGGCTTTGAGATCGAAGTACGTTGCTGAAGGTTTCATCAACACAATGCAAAGAGCCCCGGCGCAAGTCCGGGGCTCTTTTCATCAAGCATTAGCGTACTACGTTGAGCAGACGCCCCACTTCGCTGATCTCTACCTCAACCACGTCGCCGGCCTTCAGCCAGAATGGCGGAGTGCGTTTGCTACCGATGCCTTCAGGTGTGCCCGTCGCAATGATGTCGCCAGGGGATAGTTCGAGAAAGCTTGAAATAAACGAAACCACGTCAGCGACCGAGAAGATCTGATAGCTGGTGTTGGAGGATTGCATCACCTTGCCGTTGACTCGAGTCTGAATATCCAGCGCTTGCGGGTTGCTGATTTCGTTCAGGGTCACCAGGGCCGGGCCACAAGGTGTCGAACCGTCGATCGCCTTGCCTGGCGTCCATTGCGTGCCGCGCAGCTGCAGGTCGCGAGCGGAGGTGTCGTTCAGCACGGTCAAGCCGGCCACATAATCAAGTGCCTCTTCCGGTTTTACATGGCGGCATGGCTTACCGATCACCACGGCCAGTTCACCTTCGAAGTCCAGGTTCGGGGTGAGGCTTGTGCAGGCGATATCATCTGTAGCGCCGATCAGCGAGGTATTGAATTTGCAAAAAATGTCGGGCGCGGTCGGTAGTTTTCGACCGGTTTCAGCCACGTGATCGCGGTAGTTCAGGCCTACACACAAGACTTTGCTCGAATCATGAATAGGTGGGCCCAGGCGCAGCTTGCCGATTTGGCCAACCGCAGCTTCCGGGGTGGCCCTGGCCGATTTGACAATGCGCTCTTCCAGAACCGCCAGCTTGCCCTGCCACTGGGTCAACAGTTGGCGGTTGGTAAGCTGTGCGGGGGCGTCTTCGCCCATGGCGGTGAGCAATCGTTTGGTGTCAAACACGTGCTCGTCAATCAGGATGCCAGGCTGCAGCTTGCCTTGGCTTTCGTAATTTACCAGCTTCATTTTTTTACCTTGATAAGTGAAGTGCTGTGGCGAGGTTCGTGCTCGGAGCATTGGCGTGATTTGCCTGCGTACCGAGCAAAAGGGGAGTGATACAGGCAACGAGGAGTGCAAGCACCCCTCGACGCGGTTATCAGTCGTTGATGCCTGCGGGGCGCTTCAAGTCCGCAAGCTTCTCGGTTTTGTGCACGATGCCCTTGATGCGAGGCAGTACTTCGGTGCCCAGCAGTTCGAAGTGACGACGGTATTTTTCACGCTGATCGAGGTAGTCGAACGAGAAGTGGATCAGGGTGCCGAAGCCACCGGATGCATCCAGATCACGTTGCAGTTTTTTCACGATGGTGTCCGGAGAACCGACAAGCCACTTCTCGCGCGCCAGGTATTCAATGTCGATGTCATTCGCTGTCACTTTACCTAGCTCTGGAACCATCACTGGCAGGAACCCGCCGCGCTCGTAGCCTGGCAGCAGCCATTCGCGATATGCCTGCCCCATCGCACCGTTGACGGCCATGTCGATCGCTTCTTCGTCGGTGTCGGCTACCAGAATGTTATGGGCGATTCGCCATTGGTTTCGGTCAGCGACCTTGCCGGCCGCTTCCGCACCTTGCATGTAGCGGTACCAGTGGCCGGCCAGGTATTCGCGGCCCACGTTAAAGCTCATCGGCAGATAGCCGTTGCGGCCAGCCTCGGTCAGCGTCTTCGAATTCGGGCTCAGGCCTGCCATCGCCAGTGGTGGGTGCGGTTTCTGAAAGGGTTCAAAGAATGGCCCCTGCTGAATTTCGTCGTACTCGGGAACTTCGAATTGCCAGTATTTGCCTTCGTACTTGAATGGCCCTTTTTTCTCCCAAATTGCACGCATGATATCTACGGCTTCAGCCATTTTCTCGGGCGGGTTGGTGTTGCCGTGTATCTTGTGGTCGGAAGGGTAAGCGCCCGCGCCCAGACCGACGATCAGACGGCCCTGGGACATGTGGTCCAATTGCATCAGCCGGTGAGCCAGGGCAACCGGGTTGTGGTGCGCCGGCACGTTGGCGCCGGTGGCGAGCTTGATCTGCTTGGTTTGCGCCAGCGCTGCCGCAAGGTAAAGCTCAGGCGAACAGACGGGCTCCCAGCGCATGGTGCTGTGCTCGGCTACCCACACTTCGGATAAACCAAACTCATCTGCCCAACGAATGACTTGCATGTCCCATTCGTAGCCATCTTTCAGGCTGGTCTGTGGTGCGCGAAATGGCACCATGAAGAGACCGATATCCATAAAAACCTCCAGCTTATCGTGAGTTACAACGTGATTGAGCTTGCGCGGGCACCCGCTCGACGTTGAACGAGGCGCAGGTCGCCCGGGCCTTTTTTGCGGGCTCAGGTGTTATCGAGGATTAGTTATTGGCGACGAAGCTGATGGCATCCGTCAGGCGATCCGCCAGGTCTCTCACCACCGCTTGAGTCATCGGTGAAGAAAGCGAGATCAGGTTGGCCGTGGAGAGCAGCACGCCACGGTCGTACGCTGCCCACCACAGTTTGTGTTGTAGCTCGGTCGTATACGCGATTCCCGTCTTGGGGAATGGGCGGAACAACGAGCCTTTACCGCGAACCTCCCAACCCAGTGCGTCTACGCGATCCGCAATGGCCAGACGGGCTTCATCGCCCAATGCGTTCATTGAGTCGATGACGTCGGATGTCAGCAGACGCAGTGACTCTGCGCCGGCCGCCATGCTCACTGGATTCCCGGAAAAGGTCCCGGCCTGTGGAAGCGGGCTCGGGCCGGTCGGGTCAAGGTGGCGCATCAACTCTTCGCGGCCGGCGAATGCACCTACCGGGAAGCCACCACCAATCAGCTTGCCGGTGGTGAGCAGGTCGGGGGTAATGCCATATTCGGTACAGGCGCCGTTAAAGCCAAGGCGCAAGCTGATGACTTCATCGATGATCAATACCACGCCGTAGCGCGAGGCCAGGGCGCGGGCACCCTTGATGAACTCCGGTGTGGCGGCGATCAATCCGGCGCGGTTGGGGAGTACGTCGATGATGATTGCCGCGAAGTAATCCGGTCTTGCAGCCACGGCGTCTTCGAGGGCTGCAAGGTCGTTGAAAGCGACCAGCGTGACATCGTTGGAAACGCCCGCCGGAACGCCTCGGCGACTTTGCGGGCCGCCTGTGCACAGTGCCAGTTCGGAGGAACCGTGGTACCCGTTCTGCATCATGATGACGCCATCACGCCCGGTTACACCACGTGCCACACGCACGGCAGTCATGACCGCTTCAGTGCCGGAGTTGGTGTAGCGAACTTGATCCAGGCCCGGCAGACGCGCCAGCAATAACTCCGCGTGTTCCCATTCCTGCTTGTTCGGAATACCCCAGCAACTGCCGTTCTTGATCACCCGGCTGGCCGCCTCGACCAGCGCGGGGTGGGCGTTGCCGTGGATCAGGGTTGTGAAGTTGTTGTTGGCATCGATTAGTTCGCGACCACGATCATCCCATACCTTGTACCCATCGCCGCGAACGGCGTAGGGGGTGGGGGCACCCAGATAGTAGGTGGAGCGGCCAAAGCCGCCGGGCAGAAGGGGGAAACCCTTTGAGCCATGACGAAGTTGTGGATCCTGGTTGAGGCTGTGGTTGTCGTTATTGCTTGCCATGATAGTCCGCCCGTCTCCTGAGAAGAATGACCTAAGTGGTCGACATCGTGGGGCTAGACTAACTTCGGCTTAAAACGTCTAACTGTGCCGACTTGGGACAAGGTGCGATCAGTGGCGAGGCGGTGTGCGTCGTTTGGTATTCATTAAAGAATGACAGTTGCGGTTATCTCTTTGCAGTGATGTTCAATAGGCAGGAAGACTTGAACAAGCATGCTGCAAGAGGGGATTTGGAAAAAATATATATTTAACAAATGGTTATGCTTGTGTCTCAGGTTGGGACAGTTGAGGCGGGGCTTTGTGGGTAGCCTTGATTGCCAAGTGAACACTCGACCGAGTGTCCATTCCTTTGGTACGAGGATGATGATGACTACCGCCAACCATGAATTTTTCGCCAACGCCGTTGCGGCTCAACGCGCCAAGCCGCCTACGATAGTTCCGCATGTGATCGCGGGTAAAAAGTACTTCGACGGTGCGCTGCTCAAGCGTGAAGACCCAAGCTTTCCCTCAGTGATTGTTTCCGGTTGCCATGACGCCCCGGCCGAGCTGGTTCACTTGGCAGTCGAGAAGAGCCGCGAAGCGCAACGCGAATGGGTCAAGGTTCCGCTGAAGGAGCGTATTGCACGCGTCACCAAGGCGCTGGATTACGTTGCTGGCAAGATCGACGATTGGACTGTTCGCGTAGCGGTGGAAATCGGTAAAACCCGCGCCGGCGCCCGTGCCGAAGCCACGGAAGTGCTGGAAATTCTAAAATTCTATACTGAATACGCGGGCCGTCCGGGTGCCTTTGAGGATGAGCGGGAGGCAGATCCCTCGGGGTTCGCTAATGCCTCCGTGCTTCGTCCATACGGTGTGTTTGGGTTTATTACGCCGTTCAACTATCCGATCGTGCAGGCGTCCGGGCCTACTATTGCCGCTATCATCGCCGGCAATGGCATGGTGATCAAAGCGACCCATGATGGCCCGTGGTCTTGTCACGCCGTCTATGAAATGTGTGAGGCGATGGACCTGCCCGTAGGCCTGGTCAATATCATCCACGGCGCCGACGAACCGGGGCGTGTGCTGGTTGCGAGCAATGTCGATGGCATGTCCTTCACGGGTTCCGTGGCTGTGGGCCAGGAGATCATTCGACAGTTCAACAGCGGCCCTTATCCACGCCCGGTAATCGCCGAAATGGGCGGCAAGAATCCTGTGATTGTCACTGACACCGCTGATCTGGAAATGGCGGCTGACGGCATCGTGTTCTCGGCCTTCGACCTGGTAGGGCAAAAGTGCAGTGCACTTTCCCGTGTAATTGCGACACCCAAGGCCTACGAGCGCCTGGTTGAACTGGTCGCCGAGCGACGTCAGAAAGTGGTGATTGCCGAGCCAGCTGTAAAAGACAGTTTCGGCGGTCCACTGGTCAACCCGCGCGCCGTCCAGCGTTTCAAGCGGGTTGTCGAGCAGGCTAAAGCTGGCGGCTATCGCGTTGACGGTGGCCAGGTGCTGGAACAAGAAGGTTACTTTGTAGAGGCCACGGTAATCTCGGGCATGCCCGCTGAACATGAACTGGCGGTTACCGAGTACTTCCTGCCGCTGGTTTCTATCAGCAAAGTCGACAGTTTCGAGGATGCTTTGATCGCGGCAAACGCGACGTCGATGGGCCTTACCGCGGGCATCTATACCGGTGATGTGGAAGAGGCGCGTACGTTCCTGCGCGAAATCGAAGCGGGTTGCGTGGACGTTAATGTGCCAGGACACGCGACCACAGGATGGTGGCCAGGTCCGCAAACGTTCGGCGGTTGGAAAGCCAGTGGCTCCACAGGTAAACAGGCGCTTGGCAAATGGTATGTGCAGCAATTTGCACGCCAGCAAAGCCGTAAAACGGTGAAAGACCTGGCAAGTTTGCTCTCAGAGTGAAAACCGAGCCTTAAATCTGATGCTGTGCGTGCTTTCAAAGTTTCAGGTTTGACACGTCATGAGCCGCCAATTGCGGCTCATGACGTAAAACAAAAATCAGCCATATCTTGGAATGTTCCACGAAGTCTTGCCCGTATTTCTCCTGCCTATAAATTTTTTACATTATAAAAATGCCAACAGGAAAATCAAAAATGAACGCTGTACAAGACCGTTTGAAAGTCGCTTCAGGCGACGCACAAGAAGCTGCATCCGGTTACAAACTCAAGGGCAACATGGGAACACTCGATCTCATGTTCACCGTACTCGCTTTTTCGGCACCGCTGGGTGTTGTTTGCGGGTTTCTATCGTTCAACATCAGTTTTGGTATCGGTGTACCTATCGCGTTCCTGGGTGTCACGGTATTGATGATCATGTTTGCGACGGGCTTCACCAACATGACCCGGAGGGTCCCACGGCCGGGGGCTTTTTATACTTACATAACTGAAGGCCTGGGACGTCCCTTGGGGCTGGGTGGCTCTTTCCTCGCACTTGTGACCTATGGCTTCAACATTATCGCTGCACTGGTATTCGCTGGCGTTGCCGTAAACAACCTGATTGCCAGCTTCGTTCCCACCGCTGCGATCTCCTGGTGGGTATGGTCGATGGCCATGTTGTTGGTCGTCTGGGCTATGAGTTACTTCAACGTGGAGTTTTCCGCCAAAGTGCTGTCGGCACTTCTAGTCCTTGAAATCATTGCAATCGTTATCTTCGACGTCGCCGTGATTTCCAACGGCGGACCTGAAGGCTATGCATTGGAACCGTGGAATCCGGCGAGCCTGGTGACACCCAAGCTGGGTTTGCTGCTGTTATTCAGCGTTGGTCTGTTCAACGGTTTTGAAGCCACGGCCATCTATCGGGACGAGGTTCGGGACCCGCTCAAAACCATCCCGCGCGCGACCTATCTGGCGATCATTTTTCTAGGCGTTTTCTATGCCATTTCGTCCTACGGACTGATCCTGGCGTCTGGGGTCAGTAATGCTGTCGCGGCAGCTCAGGCCAATCCAGCGGCGATGATGCCTGATGCAGTCTTGAAGTACGTAGGCGTGTTTGCCAATCAGGTTGTCAACGTACTAATCGTCACCAGTATGTTTGCCTCCACCCTCGCGTTGCAGAACATTCTTTCGCGCTACACCCACTCGCTGAGTGTGGACGGGGTTCTGCCGCAATATTTTGCCTCTGTTCACCCTAAACACGGTTCTCCCTATCGTTCGGCAATGGCCGTTGGGGCTGCGGGGCTGCTGGCATTGCTGGCGTTGATCGCGACGGGGGGCAAGGACCTTGCGCTGTATGGCGCGGCCGCGGGAATCGCGTTCTACGGAATGTTGTTGCTGCTGTTCATGACGTCGATTGCTGTCTTGGTATTTTTCAAAAGGGACCCTCAGGGGGGGACAAAGTGGAAGATCTTCTATGCCCCCTTGATAGCTGCTATCGGTGTAGGCGTCGTTCTGGTCACTGCGTCGATGAACATTGAACTGTTGATCGATGCTCCGCCAGCTGTGATGTGGGGGCTGGTCGGTTTGACCTATCTGTCCATCATCGTCGGCATTGCGCTTGCCTTTTATCTCAAACGTCGCGGCTCTGTCATTTATGACCGTATAGGCCGTCGAATCGACTGACTTAAACGGGCCTTGTCCGCGTAACGGCGAGGCTCCTTTCGAACTCTGAAAAACAAGGATTAGAGCGATGCATTCTGCTATTTCCAACGGGACTCTTTTGATTGCTCCGCACCAGTTTCCGCACCTTGAGCGTGAGCAGGCATTAGCTGACCAATTCGGTCTTGAACTGGTGGCTGCCGCTGACCAACAAGCGTTCACCGACGGGATGACGAACGCCGTTATCGTCATGGTGACGCCTTATGGCAAGGTGAACGAAACCGAGTTTTCGCGCATGACGCGATGCAAGGCGGTCGTTCGCTACGGCATGGGTTACGACAACATCGACGTCAAGACTGCAAAAAACCTCAACATTCCGGTGTCGATCGTTCCGGACGCCTCTTCTGAGGAAGTGGCCGCGCATGCGCTTGCGATGGGCATCGCACTGGCTCGCCGTTTGCCTCAAGGCCAGGCCTCGATCGAGAGAGGTGGTTGGGCGGGCACGATTGCCTATGACACGCCCAAGTTTGCCAACATGGACGTGGGTATTGTCGGCATGGGCCGGATTGGTCGTCTGACGGCCGGCTGGTGGGCGGCGCTGGGGACTCGTGTGAAAGCCTACGATCCTTTCGCCACATTCGACAACGTGACTCAAGCTTCGCTCGACGAAGTGCTCGAGCAGTCGGACGTGGTTTCACTGCACCTTCCCCTTAACGCCGACACCCGTAACATGATCAACGCTGCTGTGCTCAAGCGCATGCGCAAAGGCTCGGTGATCGTAAATGTATCCCGAGGTGGGCTGATCGACGAGCCAGCGCTCGCCGAAGCGCTGCATGAGGGCCACATCGCCGGTGCGGCTCTGGACGTGTTCGCCAAGGAACCGTTACCGGCGGATAACGCCTTACGCAATGCTCCCAATGTGATTCTGACCCCGCATATCGCCTGGCGCTCGAACACTTCCCTAGGCGCGCTGCAAGACGGTGCAGTAGAGCGTGCCCGCCGCGCGTTGGCCGGCGAAGCGCTGCCTGATGTAGTGAGTTAATCGACTGTCTGGGGTAGGCGTGACTCAGCGCAAACTCTGGTGAAGGTACGTAAAGACTGCGAGCCTCAAGTAGCCGGGGCGCGTCGGGTGCCCGGGTGACGTATCTGAGGTGGCAGCTTTTTACTGTCAGGATCGTGGCGTCTAGTCAGGCAACGGTGAAAGGCTGTTTTATCGCGGGGGGCCAGCTAGTGATGTGAGTGAACCCCACCCTGCAATGCTTGGATTTATCGCATATATCTGTGACTCACCTTTTGCATAGGTAAACTTTCGTAGCTGCATCTATGAAGGTTGCCTATGCTTTTTTTTGCGGTGGCTGTGCGAGGGCAGGGTTGGAAAGACCACTCATTCGGGACTGACTGAATCGCCCCTGCTTTCGAAGCTAGATACAAGTGACAGGATTTCGATTCTGTTAATCACGGCGGACGGGAATCGACTCAGATGTAACGCTCAGCAATGCCTACGCATCGATGAGTCCGGCCTATGAAGACGGCAGTGATCAGATGGCAGCGATCCACGTCTCGCATACTCAGCATGCCTGGTGGTTACTTTTTTTTGCTACCAGATAAGCCTCGGCCATCTTTTTGACGGCGGGTTCGATATCGTTCGTCCTGACTCCTCCATAACCCAGAACATAACCTTTAATTGAATGCGGCAGTTGGTGATAGAGACTTATGTCGCGCAGATATATGCCTCTCGTTCTGGCTTCTGCTGTCATTTTGGCAAGGTCGATGTTGGAGGTGAACTGTATGGTCAGGTGCAGTCCGGTGTGACCGGTTGAAACCGTTATGGTGTCACCAAAGTGTTCGTTCAACGCACGTTTCAGTTCGCGCTGACGCTCAGCGTAAATGCCCCGCATTCTTCTGATATGGGTCGCGAAATAGCCCTCGCCGATGAAGTCGGCCATGGCGGCCTGAAGTCCAAGCTGGCCTGGGCGGTACAGCTGAGTCAGACCACTGGCGAAGGCGTCGGCGAGTGCTTCGGGCACCACCAGATAACTCATTCGCAATCCTGGGTACATCACCTTGCTAAAGGTGCCCAGATAGATGACCCGCTCATGCTCATCCAGTCCCTGCAGAGAGGGTAGAGGGCTGGAGTCATAACGGAACTCGCTGTCGTAGTCGTCTTCAATAATCCAGAAGTTATGTTCCCTGGCCAACTCAATCAACAGTCGGCGCCGATGCAAGCCCATCGAGCCCCCCATCGGGTATTGGTGTGACGGTGTCGTGAAGAGTAATTTTGGCAGGTCTTCAGGCTTGGTTTTCTGAAAAGGAAAGAGCTGAGCAGCGACACCATCCTCATCGATCGGAACAGGCACTACTCTCAGGCTTGCCGCTTTCCAAATAAGTGCCGTGCTCCAGTTGCAGGGCTCCTCGATCAGTGCGACGTCGCCCGTGTCGGCCAGCATATGCGCGCACAAGTCCAGGGACTGATTCGTTCCCATCGTGATCAGGATCTGGTGCGGGCTGCATTTTACTGAACGCGATATCTGCAAGTACTCCGCCAGGGCCTGACGCAAAGGCAGATACCCCCCGTCGCTGCTGTAGCCGGTCAGCGCCGAGAAGGGCTTCTTGGCGTATCGATTCTGCATGCGTTGCCAGATATGGAAGGGGAAGTTGGTGGTGTCGGCAACGCCCGGGACGAATGCCCCTTCATGCTCTGTCGCCCCGTGAGTCCCACCCACCAGTTCGACCGCCCGGCGTGACAGTCCTGGTCTGTCATCAGGCGCTGAAAGCTGCGTTGCCATCTGTGCCCGGCTGACGGCGGGGTGAATATTGGCCACGAAACTACCGCTGCCATGAGTGCTGACGATGTATCCCTCGGCGCCCAGTTTGTCGTAGGCCAGGGTGACGGTCATGCGTGAGACCTTCAACTCCTTGGCCAGCGCGCGGGTGGCAGGCAGGCGATGACCCGGGGCCAGCCGCGCGTCAAGGATCGCTTGCTGTACCACTTTGTAGATTTGCCGTTGCAGCGATATTCCGCTGCTTTCTTTGAGCGTGGCGAGAATCAGGTCAGACAGTAGATTGGGGTCAAAAGTGGACATAACAACTAGTTCCGATTGGACATAGGGGCTCAGTCCATACTGTCATAGTTTGTCTGTAACGAGGAGCGCAGCCGGGTCGTGACGCGCTGGTTGCCCTGCCACAGTTTTTACAGACGAGCGTGAGAGTAACTATGAGCACTACACAAGAGTTCGTGATTGATCTGTTGATCGACGGCAAGCTGGTTCGCGGCGAAGGCCACGCAGAAACGCTGCTGAACCCGGCCACTGGTCGAGTTCTGGGAGAAGTGCCGGAAGCCAGCCTTGAACAGATTGATCAAGCGGTGGCAGCCGCTCGCAAGGCGTTCCCGGCCTGGTCGCAGTTGCCCCCAGGAAAACGCTCGGCGCTGTTGCTGAAAATTGCCGATCGAATCGAACAGGAAGGCGCCGCTTTTGCCCAAATCGAATCGTTGAACGTGGGCAAGCCCTACGAGCGCATGCTTGAGGATGAGATCCCGGGCGTGGTCGACAACATTCGCTTTTTTGCTGGCGCGGCGCGTTGCCTGACCGGGCTGGCGGCCGGTGAATACGCAGCCAACCATACGAGCATCATTCGTCGTGACCCGGTTGGCGTGGTCGGGGCCATTGCTCCCTGGAACTTCCCATTGGCCATGGCCACCTGGAAGATTTTCGCGCCGATTGCCGTGGGTAATACCGTGGTGATGAAGCCGTCGGAAAACACCCCGCTCACCGCATTGAAACTGGGCAGTATCCTTGCCGAGATGCTGCCACCTGGTGTGGTCAATATCGTCACCGGACGCGGGCAAACGGTCGGTCAGGCCCTGGGTGAGCACCCGGACATCAACATGATGTCCATCACTGGTGATGTCACCACCGGCCAGAAAGTCCTGCAAGCGGCGACCGGCAATCTCAAACGCACCCATCTCGAGCTGGGCGGCAAGGCACCGGTGATCGTGATGGCCGACGCGGACCTGGAGGCGGTGGTTTCCACCGTACGCTCGGCTGGCTTCTACAACGCCGGTCAGGATTGCTGCGCCGCTTGCCGAATCTACGTGCATGAAAGCGTCCACGACACCCTCGTCGCGGCCCTCAAGGAGGCCGTGTGCTCAATCAAGCTCGGGCCCACCGACCAGGCCGGTACAGAGCTCGGTCCGCTGATCAGCGCCCGACAGCGTGAACGCGTTGCGGGTTTTGTCGACCGTGCGAAGGATCAGTCGCATATCCAGGTCATCACGGGTGGCAAGCATGTGGCGGGTGATGGTTTCTACTACGAGCCGACCCTCGTTGTCGGAGCCTTGCAAACCGACGAAATCGTCCAGCGTGAAGTGTTTGGCCCCGTGGTTTCGGTGACCTCCTTCCAGGACGTCGATCAGGTCATCGGCTGGGCAAATGATAGCCGCTATGGCTTGGCTTCATCAGTCTGGACCCGTGATGCCAAGACCGCTGCCAAGGTCAGCGCTCGCCTGCAATACGGCACCACTTGGGTCAATCAACACTTCACCCTCCTGAGCGAAATGCCTCATGGCGGTATGAAGATGTCCGGTTATGGCAAGGATCAGTCGATCTACTGCCTGGAAGACTACACGGTCGTTCGTCACGTCATGATGAACTTCGAATGATATGACGCCCCGCTCCGGCGGGGGTACTCCCGGTATTCGAGATTCGGGACTCTTGTGGACGCACTGCAGAGCGATCTGTTTATCAGGTCGCGGCTTGAGAGTGCTTCGAAAACGGGTCCTGAATAGCATTAGGCAGCATATCCAATGACGATTAACGGTCTTTCGCTATCACTGAGCAATATGACGACCGCTGTCGAAGAGACGCCTTTGGCGGAAGTCGAAGCGCTTGTTCTGGGCCGGTATGGCATGAGTGTCCGATGCACGCGAATCAGTTGTGAGCGTGACGAGCTGTTCCATGTTTTTTCAGTCGACGGCTTGCAGTACATCCTGCGGATGTCGAACCCTGCAGATGATCACGCGACCATCGATATGCAGATTCAAGCGCTGGCCTGGCTTGCCGAACGCGCACCGCATATTCCGGTTCCACTGTTGATTGCGTCGCTCAACGGTGAAACGTCCTTTGCGGTGAAAGTGGGTGACAACCCGAGACGAATTATCTGGATGACTTCGTTTCTGGAAGGCTTGGCGTTGCCAAAAAGTGTCAGCTCGCAAGCCCAGTTGCGCAACATCGGCATCAGTCTGGCCGAGCTTGGGTTAGCGCTACGTGGCTTCAACCACCCAGGGGCTGATCGAGCCCTGGCGTGGGACATTCAGCAAGCGGCAGCTTGCCGGGAGATGCTGCCATCAACGCAGCATGCCGATGGCGATAAACCCTGGAACCTGGTTCGAGCAGGCTTCGATTATTTCGACGACGTCGTCTACCACCGACTCATTGAAATGCGCAGCCAGGTGGTTCATGCCGACTTCAATCCACACAACATCCTGATGGATGAGGGGCGCCATGATGAAGTCTCGGGCATCCTCGATTTTGGCGACATGGTGGCGACCCAGCTGATCAACGACATCGCCATTGCCGCCAGTTATCACACCGACGGCGACCGCCCGTTGAGCAAGGTGGCCGAGATGCTCGGGGCGTATCACCGGGTGTTGCCGCTGCTGGTGGCGGAAGTGGACCTGCTTTACGACCTGATTATCACGCGTCTGTGTACGGCGATCACGATCACCGAGTTTCGGGCACGTCTATATCCCACAAACCGTCATTACATCCTCAAGAACACGGGCGTTGCCTGGGACGGGCTCCAGCGATTGGCGCAAGTCAGTCGAGCGGATGCCCAATCCATTCTTCGTAAAGCATGCAACCTGGAGTGAAATAATGAATCGCCCATTGATGATCAACTCGTTCGATCCTGCTCAGGCTCATGGCCTGGATCCGGTGATCGAACAATTGCTCAAACGCCGCGCAAAAGTACTGGGCCCGTCCTACAAGTTGTTCTATGAAAAGCCTGTGCACTTCGTCCGCGCGGAAGGCGTGTGGATGTACGACTCGCATGACACGCCTTACCTGGATGTGTACAACAACGTGCCTTCGGTAGGGCACTGCCATCCGCATGTCGTGGAGGCGGTTTCCAAACAGATGGCACTGCTCAATACCCATACCCGCTATCTGTACGACACTGTACTGACCTACGCCGAAAAGCTGATCGCTACCTTTCCCAAGGAATTGGCGAACGTCATGTTTACGTGCACCGGCAGTGAGTCATCGGACCTTGCGGTACGAATCGCGCGTTGCCATACCGGTAACACCGGCATCATCGTCACTGAAAATGCCTACCACGGCATCACCGCCGCGATTGCCGAGATGTCTCCGTCTTTGGGTGAAGGTGTGGCGTTGGGCAGCATGGTGCGCCTGGTTCCTGCACCGGACGCGTATCGTGCGGGGGATAAGGATGTCGGCGACGCATTTGCCGAGTCGGTTGAAGCGGCGATTGCTGACATGCTGCGTCACGGCATCCGCCCGGCGGCGCTGGTGACGGATACCATCTTCTCCAGTGATGGCGTCTTCTCTGACCCGCGTGGTTTTCTGGTCAAGGCCGTCGAGGCGGTTCGTCGTGCTGGAGGCCTGTTTATCGCTGACGAAGTTCAGCCTGGTTTCGCGCGTACCGGCGATGAGTTCTGGGGCTTCCAGCGTCACGGCGTCGTACCTGACCTGGTGATCATGGGCAAGCCCATGGGCAATGGCCTTCCCATCGGTGGGGTAGTGGCGAAACCGGAGTTGCTGACGCGTTTTGCTACGACCGCACGTTACTTCAATACCTTTGGCGGCAACCCGGTTTCTACCGCTGCGGCGATGGCGGTGCTGGAAGTGATCGAGGGCGAAAACCTGCAAAAAAACTCTCTGGTGGTCGGTGATCTGTTGCGCGCCGGCCTGCGTGAGCTGGCCAAGGAATATCCGGTGATCGGTGATGTTCGGGGGGCGGGTCTGTTCATCGGTGCCGAGTTCGTCAAGGACCCGCTTACCAAAGAACCGCACGAGGAACTGGCCATGCAAGTGGTCAACAAGTTACGTGACCATAACGTGTTGATCAGCGCTTCCAGTCCGTTGGGCAATGTGCTGAAGATCCGCCCTCCGTTGCCATTCACCGCTGACAACGCCGCCTACTTCCTCGACATTCTGGCCGACGTCATGGCTGAACTGGGCAAAACCACCGGTGTGAGAGGTTGATGATGAAAACCTATTCCATGCTGATCTACTTCACTGGCAAGGCCGAAGCCATCGGCCACGCCACCGGTGTCGTACGGTCCCGTGCCCAGGGTCTGATTCTTGCGCTTGATCCACTGTCGGATGTGCAGGGCGAAGGGGCGTTGCAGGTGCCGACCGGGGTCGCGCACTTCGATACGGTGGTGACCGTGCGGGGTGAGCAAAGTTGGGAAACCGGTCGCGTCGACTTCCCCGGAATCGACAGCTACCTGGATGTCGAAACGGTCATGCCAGGCCAGTTCAGTGTGCAGGCAAGCGGCTACAGCACCGGTTCGATCGCCTGGCGCGTGATTCGCGGTGGTGGCCGATTCGAAGGCGCGACCGGCATTGTGACGGGTAATTTTGTCGGTCACCCGGATGACACCTTCACTGATCACCAGTTGTTCAAGTTGGTGCTGCCGGCCTGAGTCGCTGGCCGTGCAGGCGGCCTGTTCACCGTGCAGGTGGGCAGGCATTCGATTTCACATTCAGATGGAATGACGCCGTGAGTAAGCATAACGATCTTGATGCCCTGATCATCGGTGCCGGCCATAACGGGCTGGTGTGTGCAAATTATCTCGCCAGGGCAGGCCTCAAGGTATTGGTGTTGGAGGCCAGGCCGATTGTGGGTGGCGCCTGTACCAGTGAAGAACTGATACCGGGCGCTATTTTCTCTTCTTGTTCGTACATTCAGATGATGTTTCGACAGGAAGTGGTCGACGATCTGGAACTGAAAAAATACGGCCTGGAGTCGGTGGCTCCGGGCTTGCAGGAAATGGCGCTATGGGACGACGGCGATCGTGTGATGTTCTGGCAGGAGATCGACAAGACCCTGCGTTCGATCGAAGATCACAATAAGGCCGATGGCGCCAACTTCATGCGTTTCGCGACGCGGCTCAAGCGTTTCGGCGAGCTGACGCATGAGATCCAGCTCGGCGACCCGCCGACCCGGCAACGCTTGAAAGCGATCTTTGACGACGCCGGTGAAAGCGCGCTGTACGACGCGTTCATGACGGCTTCGGCCGAGGATCTGCTGAAGGACTACATAGAATCCGATCGTCTTCGTGGCTTCATGATGTTCATGGGGCTGGTCTCCACGTGGGGAAGTCCAACCACGCCAGGCACGGCTTATGTCTATGGCTATCACGCGTTGGGAGAGTTTGAAGGTCAGTTCGGTCGTTATGGCCTGCCGAAAGGCGGGATGGGCATGATCAGCGAATCACTGGTCAGTGCCTTGCAAGCATTTGGTGGCAGGGTTGAAACGAGTGCGCCCATCCAACAGGTGTTGATTGAAGAGGGGAAGGCAGTGGGGGTTTTGCTGGCCTCGGGCGAGCAGCTTCGCGCGCCGCTGGTCATTTCCGGTGCAGACCCAACTCGCTCTTTGGTGGGGTTGTTACCCGAAGGGACGTTGCCAGAGGCGGTGGCAGCCGATGCCAAAGCGATTGATCAGCGCGGCTCCATGGCGCGTATTCACCTGTTGGTGGACGCGCTGCCGGATTATGTCGGCTTTCCGGCCGGCAAGCTGGGCCCCCAACATCAGGGTTTGAACATTCTCGGCCCGTCTCCCGCCCTGTATGAAATGGCCTGGCAAGCACAGCAGCGTGGGGAGTTTCCGGATGACATGGTGGTCGAGGCGCTGATTCCCTCTGTGACCCACCCGGGGCTGGTGAGCCAGCCAGGTACTCATACGCTCTCGTTGGGGGTGCAGCAATTGCCCTTTGACCTGGCCCATGGAGATTGGGACACACGCAAGGACGAGTGGGCTGACAAGGTGCTGGAGATCTATTTCCGCTATGCACCGAACATGCGCAATCACATCCTCGCTCGCCACGTGATCACCCCACTGGATCTGCATCGCGACTATCACATCACCCGTGGAAACATCTTTCACCAGTCCATGATCGGCCTGGACAACCTCTTCGACAATCGCCCCATCAAAGCGGCGGCGCATTACCGGACGCCGATTCCCGGTTATTACCTTTGTGGTTCCGGCAGCCATCCCGGCGGCGGTGTCAGTGGCATGCCCGGGCACAACGCGGCGCAACGCATCCTTGCCGACCTGGCTGGGCAAACCGATACGGCAGCGGGGCGCAAGGTGCTCAAGGTGGATAACGGGCTGATCGGCAGTTTGTTGAAAACGGATGTCGGGCAACGCCTCGGTTATCAGGTCGCCAGGTCGCGCATCTTTCGAAGTCTGACCGAACGCCTGAGCAAGTGACAGCGATTGCGTACGAGGTGCCTTTTTCTTGATGGAAAGGCAGGCATGACCGAATAGGTGGATCACTCATGAAACTTCCAATCTTTACGCCAGGCTCCAACGCTGGCGGTCGTCGCAAGATGTTCGTCAATGGTCAATGGATCAGCGCCTTTGCCTGGTTCCCGGTGCGTTCTCCCGCGACCGGGGAAATCATCGCCGAGCTTCCGAGCGCCGGTATTGAAGAGGCGATGTTGGCTGCCGATGCCGCCAGTGCCGCATTCCAGACCTGGCGTCACACAACCGCTCATCATCGGTGCGCACTGCTGCGTGCCTGGTACAACGCCGTCATCGAACACACCGAGGGCATTGCCCGTACCATCACCATGGAAATGGGCAAGCCGATTCAGGAAGCCCGTGGAGAAGTCGTTTACGCCGCTTCGTTTATCGACTGGTTTGCCGAAGAAGGGCGGCGTGTCGGCGGCGAAAGCATGCCGAGCCAACATGGCAACAAACGGCTGGCGACCCTGCAACAGCCGGTTGGGCCTGTGTATGCCATTACACCGTGGAATTTTCCTGCGGCGATGATCACCCGCAAGCTGGCGCCGGCGCTGGCAGTGGGGTGTACGGCCATTGTCAAACCTCCCGTGCAAGCACCGCTCACAGCACTGTATTTCGCCAAACTGTGGGAAGAAGTAGGGGGCCCTCCCGGAACCTTGCAGGTGATTACCACCACGGATCCGCGGACGGTGTCTCAGGTGATGTTCGATGACCCGCGTATTCGCAAACTCACCTTTACCGGTAGCACTGAGGTGGGCAAGCGTCTGTACGAGCAATCGGCCAAGACATTGAAAAGGATGTCTCTGGAATTGGGGGGGCATGCGCCGTTCATCATTTTTGAAGATGCCGATCTGGACGCGGCCGTGGATGAGGTCGTGGCTTGCAAATTCCGCAATGCCGGACAGACCTGTGTATGCACCAATCGCATCTATGTCCATCGCTCGATCGCCAGTCAGTTCGCCGAAAAACTCGCTGTTGCGGTCAATCGGCTCCAGGTGGGCGACCCATTGCTAGAGTCCACCCGGATAGGCCCGTTGGTGGATGAACATGCACGCGATAAAGCACTCAGCCATATCGCCGATGCGGTGGCCCAAGGTGCTCGAATCATCGCCGGAGGTGTGCGGATGGAAGGCTTCTATGTTCAACCGACCGTGCTCCAGGACGTGACTGCAACGATGTTGATCATGCAGGAGGAAACCTTCGGTCCGGTGGCGCCGCTGATTACGTTCGACAGTGAAGCTGAAGTGGTGGCGGCAGCCAATGCATCGCCGTACGGCTTGGCAGCCTATCTGTGGACTAGGAACCTGACCCGAGCGCAACTGGTGGCTGAAGCGTTGGAATACGGAATGATCGGCGTCAACGATGGAGCGCCATCGACCGCACAAGCGCCGTTCGGTGGCAATAAGGACAGCGGACTGGGCAGGGAAGGTGGTCACTGGGGACTTCAAGAGTACCTCGACGTGAAGTTCATATCGACCAAACTTGAACGTTGTACTTTGGAGTCATAAATACACGTCTTACATGAGAAACGTCTGTTCTAAAGTATTTGATTTGGGCGCGAACAGTCTGGAGAGATCTTTGGGTTTTCGCGGTACAGGGATATGACGGATCTACGAATAAAGTCTGCATCGATTCATCAATAATAAGGACACTTGTTACTTCGAAAAAACCAGAAAGTGCCGAGGTGTATATAGGCACGCTGCCGAGTATTGCTTGTTTAACGACTGCCTCGCTTTACCGAAATAAAAAACTCACTACCTACAGGGTTTTAGCGATGTCATACGAATATAGTAATAAACCAGCTACGCTGGACTTAGCGGGATCAATACCGGGAAAGACCATGAACCCAAGTTCTGATAGCCGAGACCTCGAGCGAAACAGTATCGGCATCATGGGTATCGTGTTCTTTGTGATAGCCGCCGCGGCGCCACTGACGGTGGTTGTCGCGTTGTTCCCTGTGATCATTGGCTCTGGAAATGGCATCGGCATTGCCGGTGCGTTTGTGGCGGTCGCCCTGGTGCTGTTGCTGTTCGCCGTGGGTTACGTGGCGATGAGTAAACACATCACCAACGCCGGGGCGTTCTACGCCTACATCACCAAAGGCATCGGCCGGCCCATGGGACTGGGCTCTGCCTCTTTGGCAATTTTTTCCTATAACGCGATTCAACTGGGTCTGTACGGAGGTATCGGCTATTACCTCAATGAGTTGCTCGGCAAGCAACTCAACCTCCATCTGCCGTGGTGGGTGTACTCCTTCACCGCCATGGCGATGTGCCTGTGGCTGGGGTTACGGCGTTTGCATGCAGGCGCCGTGGTATTGGCGGTCCTGCTCACGCTGGAGACCGTAATTATCCTGATACTGGACCTGGGCATTTTGTTTGGCGATCACTCGGTGCCGGTGAGCCAGTTTTCGTTTGAACCATTCAGTCCGTCGGCGACATTCTCAGGCGCAATCGGTGTCGCTCTGATGTTCGCCCATGCATCGTTCATCGGGTTCGAGGGCACTGCCATTTATGGTGAGGAAGCGCGCGACCCCAAACGCACGGTGCCGATAGCGACCTATATCGCGGTGATATTCATGGGCGTGTTTTACGCGTTGACAGCCTGGTTGATCATCAATGCAATCGGTACAACCGAAGCAGTGACGGTGGCCAAGGACCAATCGGGCAATCTGATTTTCTGGGTCAGCGATAAGATCCTCGGTGGCTGGGCGACGGAGTTGTTTCAAGTGCTGGTCATTACCAGTCTGTTTGCTGCCATCGTAACGTTCCACAGCAACGTGGCCCGTTACCTCTACTCATTGGGGCGCCAGGGGTTACTCAGCCAGAAACTGGGCTCGACTCACCCCGTGCAAAAGTCACCCCATGTGGCGTGCTACGTGCAAACCGCAATGGTTGCGGTGGTGGTCGCGATATTCGCAGTGCTGGGGCTGAATCCCTACGACACGCTCTTCACCTGGTTCACCGGAGTAGGTGCTGCAGGGATCATCACCATCCAGTGCATCGCCAGCATTGCGATCTTCGTGTTCTTCCGTCGTTCCACGGTGGACAAACGGTTGTGGCATACCTTTGTCGCGCCGCTGTTAAGCGTCGCGGGTCTTCTGCCGTTTCTTTATTTTGCCCTGACTAGCTTCGATGTCTTGCTGGGCGTACAAGGCGCACTTGAGGTGTTCTTCATGGCGCTGTTGTTTGGTTCGTTTGTGTTGGGTTTCCTGGGCGCATTGTACTTGAGTGTCCGGTCACCCGAGAAATATTCACGGTTGGAGTCTTCGTTAGGCGATCAAGTCTGACAACTCGCAGGCCTGTCTTTGCCGCTGCTGCGATAGGCGCAGTAGCGGCTGAACTAATGATGATGAACGTAAAGTTTTTCATCGCGCTTTGTCATTGCTTAAGTCGATTTAATTCATAGCTATTGCTGTTTGATAATCTAAAGAGGACGTGTGATGAGCAAGACGTTTCGAATTGCCGCGATTGCCGGCGACGGCATCGGGCTCGAAGTGATGCCTGAGGGTATTAAAGTTGTGCGAAAGGCTGCTGCCAAGTACGGCATTGAACTTGAGTTTCAAAGTTTTGAGTGGGCCAGTTGCGATTATTATCTTGCCTGCGGCAAGATGATGCCCGACGACTGGTTTGAGCAGCTGAAAGGTTACGATGCTATTTACTTTGGTGCTGTTGGTTGGCCGGATAAAGTGCCGGATCATATTTCCCTTTGGGGGTCATTATTAAAGTTTCGCAGGGAGTTCGATCAATACGCGAACATACGCCCGGTGAAGCTGTTCCCTGGCGTGCCATGCCCACTGGCCAATCGCAAGCCGGGCGATATCGATTTCATCGTAGTCCGGGAAAATACCGAAGGTGAGTATTCCTCGGTGGGGGGACGGGTCTTCGAAGGGACGGAGCACGAGTTCGTGCTGCAGGAATCAGTGTTCACTCGGCGAGGTGTCGACCGCATCCTCAAATATGCCTTCGACCTCGCCCAGACCCGATCACGCAAATATGTGACCGCCGCTACCAAGTCAAATGGCATGGCAATCAGCATGCCGTACTGGGATGAACGCGTTGCGGCGATGGCGGACAACTACCCCGAGATCAAATGGGACAAGCAACATATCGACATCCTGTGTGCCCGCTTTGTCTTGCATCCAGATCGCTTTGATGTGGTGGTGGCGTCCAACCTGTTTGGCGACATCCTCTCTGACCTCGGCCCGGCCTGCACGGGCACCATTGGTATTGCGCCTTCGGCCAACCTCAATCCGGAGCGCAAATTTCCTTCGCTGTTCGAACCCGTCCACGGCTCGGCACCGGACATCTTCGGCAAGAACATTGCCAACCCTGTTGCCATGATTTGGTCGGGTGCGTTGATGCTTGATTTCCTGGGTGATGGCCCAGAGTTCCGTGCTGCTCACGATGCAATCATGCAAGCCATTGAGACGGTTATTGCTCATGGCCCGAAGACGCGTGATTTGGGTGGGCAGGGTTCTACCCAAGAGGTAGGCCAAGCGATCGCTGACGCTCTTTAACTTCGCCAGTTTAGCTAGTGGCGGTGCTTTCTTCGTTGGGCCGTCACTGGCGTTTTGTTTAGGCGTTATCTCGCAGCGTGTGGGAGTCAACCAGCAGGACCTTGGATTCGCTCTGTCAAATAGTTGGTCGTACCGTTTCCAGTGAAAACTCACGAAGGCAATATACAGATTTGACGAACTCATGGAATCAAATACGCTTGAGTCCCATATATCTTGGCTGAGGAAGGCAATTGCCCCTCATGGAATAGAGATTAATTCTATACGCAGACTTGGATGCGGGATGCATCAATCCCCGGATCAGACCGATTAGTCATAGGAGACTCAGTATTGGGTATAAATTGCTCTTCTCCAGCCATATCTTGAAAAAAGGCCAGGCTGGACGACCAATCCATCATGATCGCAGGCTGAGCGATACAAAACGAGCTGCCATAGGTAATCTGCGCAGTGCTGAATGCGCGTCTGTGTGCTTATGAACGCCCGGCCGCGCCAGTTCGGTCGGCCTTAGCTCATCGAAAGATTGAAGAGCGCTAAATTGTTGAATGGGCAGGCCGTCGACATGAGGTCAATTGATGGAAAAATCGCATAATGGGATGCTGTAGTAATGATGAGATTGGCAAATATTGGTTTGATTGTTCTGGCTTTCACTGGGCTAGTCGGTTGTGACTCCGCGACCCAACCAATGGTCAAGGAGCGTTATTTTGACAGCGTGTCGACTGCCAAGCCGCTTGAGGCGAAGTACACTGGGTTAGGGGAGTTCACGGTCGCATCGAGAACCTTCAGTAGTGGTGAGGAGAAGTTCCCGAGCTATAAAATCTGGTATCCAGCGGAAATGGAACAGAAGAACAAGGCCTATCCTCTTGTGATCATGGCCAACGGCACCGGTGTTACGTATCCCAGGTATGAGCCAATCTTTGAACACCTAGCTTCTTGGGGATTCATCGTCGCTGGAAATGACGATGAATGGAGCGCACTCGGATCCTCCTCAGCCAAAGAACTGGATTTTATTCTTGCTCAAAGTAAAGATCCTTCCAGCCTTTTCTACCGCAAAGTAGACGTTCAAAAGATAGGCATTGCCGGACACTCGCAAGGTGGGGCGGGCGCGATCCACGCAGTAACGGACTTTCCAAACGGTTCAAATTATCGAGTACTTTACAGCGCCAGTGCCGTCTCACTATCGATGATTGAATCATGGAAGATCGACAAGAGGTGGAAATATGATGTCGGCAAGATTCGGATTCCTTACATGATGGTCGCGGGAACTGGGGATATTGATGCCAAGACAATTGCACCGCTGGCGTCCCTCGGAAAGAATTTCGACGACTTGACCGGAAACGCGATCGCCGTGATGGCACGACGCAGAGGTGTAGATCATGGCAATACGCTTGATCACGCTGATGGCTACATGACGGCTTGGTTTAGATTCCTGTTACTCGGTGATATGGAGGCCAAGGGGGTTTTCTCAGGTGTCGAGCCGGAGATTCTTCAAAACAAGGGGAATTGGCAGGATGTTAAGATCAAGGGCGAGCAATCGCGACCTTGATCCAAGCGCTGTCAACGCGGCATCGCGACGTAGCTCAGGCGCTCAGCGGACTATCGCCGCGATACCGCGTTTGAAAGACAAGTTGGCTCGCCTCAGATGTACAAAGGCGCGCGACAGAGCCCTAATCGATCCACATTTCCGCAGATGGGCTGGCTCCGTACTTACTGGCACTGGCGGGAAACGTCTTGACCCAAACTGTCACCCAAAGCAAACGAGGCCCGAAGGTGCCTAAACCCGAGGAGTGGCTGGAAGCCAAAGCAGTGCATGCCCATGTGTCGACGGATCGGGTGATCAAGACCGCTAAAGTGAAAAAAACCTTGAAAGAGCTGGGCTATGGATTGGAAGATCGACATTTGCTAGAGCGATTGCAATCTGTGCCGACATCGCAAATGAATAAAAGGACGGGTCTACTTCAAGACAATTATTTTTGAGACCAATTCAGCACTATTTTTTGCCTTCAGCTTTTTCATAAGCCGTCCACGGTGAACTTCGACAGTGCGATGTGAAATGTCGAATTTACGACCAATCTCTTTGCATGTGAGCCCATTGACGATGTGAACGGCGATCTCCCGCTCTCTAGGCGTGAGGTTGACGGTCGCTCGGACAGCTTGATCAATTCGTTCAAAATGCCAAACCATGAGATGAAAAGGGTCTTCTGGCGTCAACGTGTACCCCTTAGCCCTTGCCCAAAAAACCTCACCGCTTTGATGCTGCATAAAGCGTTCATCTGAGTACGCACCATTCTTGGCATGCCTTAACCAATTCAGGCTGCGATCACCAATAATCTTAAAGTCCGCCTTAGACGGGTAAAGCTTGAGTAGATGCTCATCGAGCAGCTCCTCTCGCTTGAATCCAAAGAGAGTCGCGAATGCATCATTGAGCTCCAGTATGCGCCTATCGCCCGTAATCACCTGGGGCGCAGGAGAAACCTGGAAAGCAAGACGTTCGAGGTCTTGTAGCTGCTGGCGTGTTGGGTCAGTCATCGTTCTCCACCTTGAAATAGGTGCTCGTCCAGGCTTTACCGATCCTTAGGTTACCAATCCCCGTACGTAGTTGCACGAATAGCGAAAGCTGTCGGCCTTGCGGCAATCTAGGTGCTCCTTACCAAACGAAACTAGGGAAACGTCATGGCGAGCATGAGATACCGACATCTGTAGGCCGATATCACGTATCACAGATATACCGGGGTGTTTCGTAATTGTCATATAGGATTATATGAATGGTCGTTATCAAAAATATTGCGATGGTTTGATAGTTGAATGCCTGTCATGTCTCTGTAAGAGAATGTCAGTTTTCTAATTAATAATGAGTTAGAAAAGGTCGAGAGCGAAAATAAAACATACCATCACCATGAGTTTCGCTGGAGGCATGCTCGTGCCGGGTGCGACAGCTTTTCGTCCGCTGAGAAACGCCTGGAGTTGCTAACGCTAAAAAAGAAGAGGTTGCGCGGTAATAAGTCTCCTTGCTTGATGAGGAACGATCGGCACTTTCCATTAAAAATAAAAAGAGGAATCCTCAGATGCATAATGATAGCCTTGCATGCCATAGAAGAAGAGCCTTTATCGGTGCGACCTCCGGCCATCTTATTGAATGGTATGACTACGGTGTATACGGATTCTTAGCCGTCTACATCGGACATGCGTTCTTTGTCTCAGATGATCCAACGACAAGCTTGCTCAGCAGCTTTGCTGCATTCGCTCTCAGTTTTTTTATACGACCACTTGGAGGACTGTTCTTTGGCCCCCTAGCTGACAAAATAGGCCGTCGTCGGACGTTAGTCACCGTCCTCATTATGATGTCAGGTTCAACGTTTCTGATGGGGCTTCTTCCTAGCTACGCGTCGATTGGTATCGCTGCGCCCATTCTCCTTGTGCTCATCCGCTGTATGCAGGGTTTCTCTGCAGGGGGGGAAATCGGAACGATCACAAGCTACATTTCTGAGTATGCAGGCCCAGGAAGACGCGGTTTTTCAACTTGCTGGTTAATGGTAACCGCTGTGCTCGGCCTCGTTCTGGGTGGCGTAGTCGCTAACGGACTTACTTGGATTCTCGGCGCCGAGCACATGCAGAATTGGGCGTGGCGCTTACCTTTTTTAGTCGCGGGCCCAATGGGTTTGGTCTCGATGTACATCCGCCTCAAATTGGAGGACAGTCCCGAATTCATAGCTATTCAAAGTAGAGGTGAGACCTCCAAAGCTCCACTGCGAGAAGTGTGGTTATGGAAGCGAGCTGTCACGTTGGTTTTTTTCATTATTTCGCTTCATAGTTCAATATTTTATCTGGTGCTCACCTTTTCATCGACCTACATGTCTCGCATATTGAAGTTTGACGCGGTAACGACTCTTCTTCTGGTTTTCATCGCAAGCATTTCTGCTGCGTTTGTCATGCCGTTTGGTGGGATGTTCACTGACCGATATGGACGCAAACCATTTCTTCTGATTGTTGGCTGTGCGGCGACCGTGGCGATGTACTGGCTATTTAATGCCGCTGAAGGTGCGACGCCAGGTTCGTTCTTTTTGCCTTTGATGGTGGTCGCAATTTTATTCGGACTGTATGCATCCTCAACCTACGCAACAATGAGTGAGCTTCTTCCTACGCGTATCCGTTCCACTGGCATTGCGGTTGCTTACAATATTCCAGTAGCCTTGTTTGGTGGGAGCGCTCCATTTATCTCTACTTGGTTAATTCAAAAGACTGGAGATATATCGTCGCCGTGGTACTTCTATGTGAGTACTGGAGTAGTTTCGATTGTGGCCCTGTTGATTTTACGCAAAGAAGATTTTGTAGCGGTATCAAGCTTCTCCCAGATGACCGCTTCCGATAGTGAGCGCGCTGTTTCTATTGGTCGTCAGATTCAGCGATAGTCCAGCCAATAGTCAGATTTAAGAACTATGATGGTTGGCGCATTAAAATAATTAAGAAGCATAGCCTGAGGTGTGTTGTATGAACTTTGAAAATAAAACTGCTTTTGTAACTGGCGGCGGTTCGGGCATTGGCGAAGCTGCTGCGGTTGCGTTGGCGGCAAGAGGTGCTCACGTAGTAGTGGCTGATCTGAACCTAGAGAACGCAACTAAAGTCGCCAACTCCATTTTGAAGCAAGGTGGCAACGCCATTGCTGTATCGATTGATGTGTCGGATGCAAACTCCGTTGATTTCGCGTTCAATACTGCTGAGGAATGGTATGGAGACACGACACACCTCCTAGTCAACAGCGCTGGCATTCTGGGCATTCACGCGTTCATCGACTATCCGGTGGAGCTTTTCAACAAGGTAATGGCTGTAAACGTCACGGGTACTTTTTTGTGCTCGCAGCGTGCCGGCAAAAGCATGTTAAAGGCTGGATATGGTCGTATCGTCAACGTTGCGTCGGTGAGCGCCGTACGTGCCGGGATTGGGCGTACAGCCTATGGCACTTCTAAAGCAGCTATGGTTGGGCTCACCAAACAGCTTTCAATGGAGCTAGGCCCTCATGGCGTTACAGCGAACGCCATTGCCCCAGGCCCGGTTCTCACCCCCTTGACTGAGGCGAGCTATACACCCGAGACGATTGAGGCGTACACCTCAATGATCCCTGCACGCCGCCTGGGTGTACTTGACGATATGAGCGCGACAATTCTTTTTCTTCTATCTGAAGGTGCAGCATACATCAACGGCGCATATTTGCCGGTGGATGGAGGGTACCTCGCTAGCGGTGTAAGCAAGACAGGGAAGTTGAGTTAACTAACTTTGTTTCCAGGCTCTTAATGGGCCTGGGATCAGTTGAATATAAAAAGTCTGATCTAAATAATAATAAATCTAATCAGGTGTGAAATATACTATGTCTGTGCTTATTGCTTTGGCAGCGTTAGGTTTCCTCATGTTCATGGCCTACCGGGGCCACAGTGTCATACTGGTAGCTCCAGTGGCGGCCCTCGGCGCTGTTTTTTTTGTCGATCCGTCATCTGTCGCCCCCATCTTCTCAGGTGTGTTTCTTGAAAAGATGGCGACATTTCTAAAGCTGTATCTGCCGGTATTTCTACTTGGTGCTGTATTTGGGAAGGTTATTGAAATATCTGGATTCTCAGAGGCAATTGTAGCTGCAGCAATCCGCTATTTTGGTCGTTCTAAGGTTAACTTTATCGTTGTTGCTGCGTGCGCGCTGATGACTTACGGTGGCGTTTCCGTGTTCGTTGTGGTCTTTGCTGTATATCCGTTTGCAGCAGAACTTTATCGTCAAAATAATATCCCCAAGCGTCTGATGCCAGGTGCGCTGGCCTTGGGCTCGTTCTCATTTACTATGGATGCTCTTCCCGGTACGCCTCAAATCCAGAACATAATTCCAACGACTTTTTTTAATACAACTTCCTGGGCTGCTCCAATACTAGGTGTATCGGGATCCATATTTGTATTGATTGTAGGTTTGATGTATTTGGAGTGGCGACGCAAATCGGCCATGGTCGCCGGTGAAAGTTATGGTGAGGGGCATACTAATGAGCCTGAACGTGTCGAGTCCGTAAAACTACCTAATCCCATTCTGGCGTTGACTTCTTTGCTGGTAGTGGGAGTTGTTAATTACTGTCTTACCCTCTACATTCCGACTTGGTATAGCGCTCTTTACTCGATAAATCCAGATATTTTTCCAGGGTTGCCAGCGATTGTTACTGGTAAAACTTCTAGCACCGCCGCCATTTGGGCAGTGCAGGGGGCGCTACTTTGCGGCATCTTATTTGTGGTCGCTGTTGCATTTAGGCAAGTCCGCGAGCGCTTTGTAGCGAGCGCAAAGCACGCTGTTTCTGGCGCTTCTATGGCAGCGCTCAATACAGCGTCTGAATACGGCTTCGGTAGCGTCGTTGCCATTCTGCCTGGTTTCCTCGTGGTTAGTAGTGCGCTCCAATACCTCCCCGACCCGTTAATAAAGGCTGCTGTTTCAGTAAGTACTCTGGCAGGGATCACAGGATCTGCATCCGGAGGGCTGAGCATTGCACTTGCCGCAATGGGCGATCAAATTATTGCAGCGGCTAATGCTGCAAATATCCCGCTTGAAGTTATGCATCGCGTTGTATCGATGGCAAGCGGCGGTATGGATACTCTACCTCACAATGGTGCGGTGATCACATTGCTTGCCGTCACTGGGCTCACCCATAGACAGGCCTACAAGGAGATATTTGGAATAACCATTATCAAGACTATTGCAGTGTTCTTTGTGATTGCGATGTTCTATACCACTGGGCTCATTTGAATTGAGTACTACTGTAGGCGGTATCATTTTTTGTTAATGACTGCAGTAGTAGACATTTGAAAGGCTTTTTAGTCGAAATTTTAATGGCGTATTTCGTAGTTGATTTAACTGCGGATATTCTCGCGTGAATATTGCCTGATAAAGTAAGGAGAAAAGAGATGAAAACTGAATTAAAAGTCCCACTGGAACTCCCGGAATCTGTTGCCGAGCTCGCAAAAAAACTAACATATGTCACGCCGCAAAGCGCCCCGTTCGTTCCTGGTCGTCGTGCTTTCTTCAAGTATCGCGATCTTGGTTTAACTGATGCGACCGCCGGTGTAGCGAGGGCACAGGTCACCTGCGCAACTGATGTGATGGAGCAGACTGGATGGCATTATCATATCTGCGATGTTCATTTCATTTATGCTCTCCGGGGCTGGATTGAACTTCAGTTTGAAGACGGGAGAACTATTCGCGTTGAAACTGGCGAGTCGCTATTTATTCCGCCAGGTCTTAAACACAATGAAACGGCTATCTCATCGGATCTTGAGCTTTTTGAAATGTCAGTGCCCGCAAAAATGGGAACAGTAGCCTGCGAACGGCCAAGCCACTTGCCGGCGAGTTTCTAGTCTGCCACCAAACAATCCAGATAGGGGAGGGCGGGACTTGAATGGTTTCGCCTTATATAAGTACTCAGATGAACTTATTTTGAAAGGGATTTAAAATGAATAAGAAGGGTTACCTTTTAGCGGAGCTTACGATCACCGATCCAAGTGTCTTTTACGAGGATTACATGACCAAGGTGAAGCCTATACTGAAGAAGTTCGAAGCAAAATTCTTAGTTGCAACTGACTCGCCTGAAGTGATTGAAGGTGAGCGCGTTGTGCCACGTGTGATTTTTCTCGAGTTTTCGTCTGTCGAGAAGGCTCGGGAATTTTATTACTCTCCAGAGTATGAGGATATCATCGATTTCAGATTTAAATCCTCATCAGCACACCTGTACATTCTTGATGGACTCCCCGGGTAGCAACTCCGATTGCTCAAGCGGTTGGATTCCAGACTGCCTACAACTAACAACGGAATTTTCCAGGGCTGCTACTTCGGGAATTGGTCGGAAGTCGGAGACTTATTAATCGATGGATAGGAATATTTAAACCCCCTCTGTACCCGGTAGAGGGAAAACGCACTGCAATGTCATTACATGAAACGCAGCCGGGCGGTTCATACCTCGCACAAAACAAAAACAAGGTGCCAGTGATGTCTTATTTTTCTCAAAAAGTCGTGTCTCTCTGCTCGTCTTTGATGGTTGCTCCCTTCGCTTCCGCAAATTTTGTCGATGACTTCAAGGGTAGCCTTGAACTTAGAAATTTTTATTATAATCGAGATTTTCGTAATGAAGGAGCAACTCAGTCCAAGCGTGATGAATGGGCGCAAGGTTTCATCGTAAATCTTCAGTCGGGTTTTACAGATGGGGCGGTGGGTTTGGGTGTTGATGCCCTCGGGTTGCTTGGCGTGAAGTTGGATTCGAGCTCGGATAGAACCGGATCTGGCTTGCTTGCTTTCGATTCCGATCGCAATGTTGAGGATGAGTACGGCAAGTTTGTTGCCACAGCAAAAGCGCGATTAGGGAAAACGGAAATGAGGCTAGGCGGTGTAAATCCCCTTATGCCCTTACTCTGGAGCAATAATAGCAGGCTCTTGCCACAAGTTTTTCGTGGTGGCCTACTAACCGTCAAGGACATTGACAGGCTCACGGTGACAGCGATACGCATCAATGCTGTCAAACAAAGAAATTCAACTGATTTTGAATCTCTTACCGCCACTGGGTATGCTCCTGTTGAGGCGGATCACTATAATTACCTGGCCTTCGACTTTAAACCAACAAATAATTTAGCACTGAGTTTGCATGCGGCTGAGCTTGAGGATCTTTACCGTACATATTTTGCCGGTATAAAAACTACGCAGCCATTCCTTGACGGGAATCTAATAGCAGATGTACGACTTTTTGATTCAGGGGAAAGCGGGTCAAATAAGCTTGGCAACGTTGATAATCGGACGTTAAGTAGCTATTTCGCTTACAACCTACTGGGACATACCTTCGGTGGCGGTTTTCAGAAGGCGTGGGGCGATACGCCATTCGCATTCGTCAATGGTACTGATTCTTACCTCTTCGGTGAGTCGTTGGTAAGTACATTTACCGCACCAAATGAGCGAGTTTGGTTTGCTCGTTATGACTATGATTTCGCGGCGTCAGGGCTGCCTGGCCTATTGTTTACAACCAAGTATGTCAAAGGGGACGATATAGATCCCGAGCTACTGACGACCCGACAAGCTGCTGCTCTGCGCCGGACCGGGGATCAGGGAAAAGAATGGGAGCGGGTGACCGATATTTCATACGCTATCCAAAGTGGGCCTGCCAAGGGCTTAGCGTTCCAATGGCGTAACTCGACGAACCGCTCAACTTATGCAGATAGTGCTAACGAAAATCGCTTCATCATGCGCTACACCTTCAATTTTTGAGTAACCTTCGTAGGGGCCGAACGCGTTCTTGCGTCGGCCTCTTAAACAGACGACGCCTTCACTTGCAATTCCGTTCCGCAAACAGGTCATAAAGGCCGTGCAATCGCAGCACAGCTCCGAACTCGCAATTTCCTAAAGCTGATCTTTTCCCGACTTTCTGAAAATTGCTGTTTTTGGTATAGCGTTAGAGGACTAATCATCTGGAGACTGCCGATGTCTAAGCTTGCTGAATTCCGTCAGCTCGAATAACACCTCGCAGAGCAGCTCCATGTTCTCGAATCCTTGAAAGGCGACGCTGGCCTCAAGAAGGAACTCGAATTTGAAACCAGGCTGCGTGCGCTACTCGCCGAGTACGGTTACAGCCTGCCGAACGTGGTCAGCCTGCTTGATCCACAATCTGGCCGCCGTCGTGCTCCAACCGTTGAGTCCAGAGCCGGCTTCCGGAAGCCACGCCAAGTTAAGGTCTACAGGAACCCTCACACTGGTGAGCTCATCGAAACCAAAGGTGGGAATCACAAAGGCCTGAAAGAGTGGAAAGCCGAATACGGCGCTGCCACTGTCGAGACTTGGCTGACAAAGTGAGTTTGGTTTGAGTACAAAAAGGCCCTTCGAGGCGTGCTCAAGCAGTAGGTCTTACCCGAACCAGCGTGGTGACGAACGCATCGTCTATCATCTCGGAAAGGTACTCTATGAAGATCGTCGTGTAGATGACGCCCTGTCAGCAGAGGCCGTCAGTACGCTTGGTGAACTGGCAGTTGTCGAGTTGACAGGTGTTTTTGGATATTACGCGTTGGTGGCGATGACACTAAACGTCTTTGCCGTGCAGTGTAATCGAGATGCGCCGCTCCCGTTTTCCGAGTCCTGGCTCTTGCTGACGTAGCAATCTCAGCGTCACTCATTTTCTACGCCGTCGTGTTAACGCGCCGCAATGCGATAGAACGGATTGCGCAGTGGTCGCTGGCACCATCCCTGGTGAAAGCGAAGGGGGCATCTACTTACTGCGCGAGGAATCCGCCGTCGACCACAAATTCGGCTCCTGTCGCAAAGCGCGACTCGTCTGAAGCCAAAAAGAGCGCCATGTTGGCGATATCGATTGCTTCGCCCAGGAAGCCGATTGGATGCAGCTTGGCCAAACGCTCCAGCTCAACTGGGTCATTTCCAACCATTGGCGTCACGATGTATCCAGGGTGAATGCTGTTGACCCGAATCTTGTAGCCACTTCGGCCAGCATGCAATGCAGCTGATTTGGTGAGGTTACGGATTGCGCCTTTACCTGCGCAATATGCTGCGTATTCCGGATGGCCAACAATGCCTTCGATGGACGACAGATTGATAATCGATCCTCCATTTTTCCGAAGGTTCTTGAAAGCATGTTTCACGCCGAAGAAGGTGCCATTGAGGTTGACTGAAAGCTCCTTGTTCCAGTCGTCAAAGCTCATGGTTTCGACATTGCCGGGTACCGCGATGCCAGCGCTGTTTATGACGACGTTCACGAAACCAAACTTTGATACTCCGGCCTGAAACGCTGAAATCCATTGGCTCTCATCCCGAACATCCAAGCGGGCAAATATTGCCTCACCACCTGCAGCCTGGATGGCTTGCACAACTGAACTGGCCTTTGCCTCATCGATGTCACAGATGACAATTTTGGCGCCTTCTTCTGCAAATCGTATGGCGCTGGCTGCACCAATGCCTGATGACGCCCCGGAAATCAACGCAACTTTGCCTTCTAGTCTTTTCATTCTGGTGCCCCTCAACGATATGAATTGTTGAGGAGACGCTATTCGCAGTTCGCCAACTTTGCCTAGCCAGTATCGGCAACGGATGCAGTGGGCAGGAAACGACTACGGTGCCATGTCGGCTTGCCGATTATGGATAAAGGAATGCTCATTCGCCTTGTATAAAAGCTTCACGAACACCTGAAGTTTTCCGGAGAGCAAAATGAGTAGCAAAAAAGCGTTGGTCACTCTGCCTGGCAGCGCGAGCATCGACGACATCCTTGAGTGCCTGGAGCGCGATGGTGGGTGCATTGTTAAAAACATGCTCAAGCAAGAGACCATCGACGGACTATGGGCTGATTTGGCTGACGTGCTGGACGTTGCTCCTAATGGCGACGGTTCTTTCGTTGGGCGCAAAACAAGGCGCATATCAGGGCTGTTTTCCCGGTCACTGCACATGCAAGAACTCATCACTCAGCCACAGTTGTACGGCGCGGCAGAGAAGCATCTGTGCAAGCCTTTCAAATACTGGCTCGACGGTGTTCAGCACGTGTCCATCCCAGCGCTGCAAATGTCATTGACCCAGGCAATCATGATCATGCCTGGTGAAGGAGCACAGCCGCTGCATCGGGATGATATTGCGCACCACCGCCGTCACCCTGGCCCTGACAGTCAGATCCAGGTGTTGTATGCACTGAGCGAATACACCGAGGTAAATGGTGCGACGCGAGTTATTCCAGGTAGCCACAAATGGGATGACGATCGTGCGCCAACCTACGAGGAATCCGTACCGGCTGAGATGAATGTTGGTGACGGCTTGATCTACCTCGGATCGACTTACCACAGTGGTGGCAGAAACACGACGGTGGACAAACCACGTACTGCGATCGCCACTACCTTGGTTTTGGGGTACTTGCGTCAAGAGGAAAACCAATACATCGCTGTGCCTCGTGAGCGTGTTCGTGAGTTCCCCGAGCGTGTTCAGCGCCTGTTGGGCTGGAGCACGAACCCACCGTTCTGCGGATGGATCGAGATGCGCGATCCCAATTATCTGGTTGCTCCAGATGCCGCTTTGAATACCACCGCCGAAGATATCCTTTAACGCACATTAACGGGCGGCGACGCTTGGAGAACCAACGATGCGCAGTGACATCAGCTTCGAAACTACCGATGGCGTGACGCTCCGAGGGTGGCTGTACACTCCTGAAGGACAGGCAAAGCATCAGTATCCGGCCATCGTCATGGCCCACGGTTTTACTGCAGTAAAAGAGCAGTACCTGGATAAGTACGGTGAAGTGTTTTCGCAAAATGGTTTTGCCGTATTGATCTACGACAACCGTAATTTTGGATCGAGTGATGGTCTGCCTCGGCAGGAAGTTGACCCCGTCCTTCAGATCCGCGATTACCGAGACGCCATTACGTTCGCGTGTAAGCTTGAGCAGATCGACAGTCAGCGGATCGGCATTTGGGGGTCGAGCTACAGCGGTGGACATGTTTTACAGGTAGCAGCTTTTGATCGCCGGGTGAAATGTGTAGCGGCACAGGTGCCTGATATAAGCGGGTCGATGGATGTGCGCCTTGCCATTCGCCCTGATTTGCTGCCTGCAGTCATAGATGCATTTGAGGTAGACCGGGCTGATCGCTATGCGGGGAAGGCCCCTATGATGCTCGAAGTCGTTAACGAAGACCCAACAAGTGATTGTGCTCTTCCGGGGCAGGATTCCTACGACTTCTTCGTTCACAGCGGACGAACCATCGCTCCTGCTTGGCGTAACGAGGTAACGCTCAAGAGCGTTGAGATGCTGAATGAATATGAACCAGGATCTGTTATTGATCGCATAAGCCCGACTCCGCTGCTGATGCTTGTGGCCAAGCGCGATACGTTGACGGTCACGGGTTTGGCTCTCAAAGCATACGAGCAGGCGCTTCAGCCGAAGGCTTTGGTTCTGCTTGAGGGCGGTCACTTCGATCCTTACATCAAATACTTTGAAGCTTCGAGTAAGGCAGCGACGGACTGGTTTTTACAGCATCTGTAGATTTGCTTGCAAAGACAAAAGCCTCTGAAATCTCGGGGGCTTTTTTCTTCAATTTCCTTGGCGGTCAGATTGAATCTTCCATGATGCTGCGAGGGGGCTCTGCGTTCGGAAAGTCAGGCAGCTTATCCGAAGTTTGCAACTCAAGGGTGCCAACTGGTCATCCCGCGCACTGGCGACTTTGGTTAGGGTTAAGATGAAGACGAATGCTCGAATCGTTCCCACCTGGAATGGGTCACCAACGCTACAAAAGGAGCGGCCACGGCGTGCTACTAGGGTATGAAGAAAGTGAAGCTGGGGACGTCAGCCCCTACAGTCGTGCGGGTAAGCGGCTAAAAAAAATCGAAGAGATCAATGATGCCGCTGCCGTTATCTTTGTGCGGGATGGCTACGCGCAATTCTCTGCCCGAAAGGTTGCCAAGGAGTTGGGCATTAGCCTCAACAACCTTCAGCACTATTGTGGCAATACGGAAAATCTTTGCCGGCAAATGATCAAGGCCAAGCTTGGTCACTTCGTAGAGGCCGTGAATCACCTGGTCGAGAATGCCTGCGCCGCGACACCGATTGAGCGATTGGCAGTTGCCATTCGGGAAAACTCATCAGCGACATTTGATACAGAAACTGGAAAGTTCTTTTTTCAAATGGGCGCTTTGGCCAGCCACGATGAGTCGGTCAAGGATTTAATGGTCAGTCAGTACAACCAATTCCTTACCGGCTTCTGTCAGTTGATCACTGAAATCAATCCAGCGTTACCAGCGGACAAAGTCCGCACATACGCTGCTCTGATCGCGACACAGATTGAGGGAAATTTTTTCTACCAGGATCAGTTGAGCCCAACGTCGGGGCTCCGCGAACAGATGGTCGAAACCGCGATCTCATTTTGGACTGCCACTTTGACGCGCTCACCAGCAGATGACTCTGCTTAGCCAGGTAAGTGCGCCCTCGCATAAGAGGGCGCAAAGGTGAACAGATCAGACTTTGAAATGGCCTACTTTTTCTTCGAGAGTCTTCGCCAACTGATCAAGGTGCATACTGACGGTTTCCAATTCTTGACCGTTCACGGCCAATCTCTGGGTGAAGTCCCTGATGTTGCTGACGTTTGCACTGACTTCATCAGCCACGTTGCTTTGTTCCTCTGTAGCCGTCGCGATCTGTAGGGTCATGTCATTTATCCTTCCGACCCCCATGCTCATCTGTTGAAGGGCATCCCCGACCCTGGCGAATTCCTCAACCGTCGTGCCTGTCAGTGAGTGGCTTTCGCTCATTGCAGTGACCACATTAGAGGTGTTCTGTTGAAGAGCTTCAATGACTAGCTGGCTCTCTGCTACCGAATCCTGGGTGCGCCGAGCTAGCGTTCGAACTTCGTCTGCGACAACCGCAAATCCTCGACCGGCTTCGCCAGCGCGAGCGGCTTCGATGGCGGCATTCAATGCGAGTAGGTTTGTCTGTTCGGCGATCCCCCGAATGACCTCCAGAACGGAACTGATCTTTGTACTGCTGTCGGCGAGCGCCCTGACTTGGGACATGTTCTGACTCATGCCATTGGACAGTTTATGAATTGTCTGGCTTGCGCTGACAATGATTCGGTCAGCTTGTGATCCCGCGTCATTACTATCCTGCGCGGCATCGGCGGCAGATGCGGTATTCCTGGCCACTTCCTGCGCAGTCGCCGCCATTTCGGTAGACGCTGTAGCGACCTGATCGACCTCATTGGCTTGGGCGTTCAATTTGGCACGAGATTCTTGTGCTATCGCGGACGCGTGCGTTGCAGCCTCACGAGTTTTCTGGGCAGTGGCTTGGATCTCTCTAATCAGAGGATGCAGTTTTTCCAGGAAGCGATTAAACCATCCTGAAAGCTCACCAAGTTCGTCAGGTCGGCGGTAGTTGATCCGCTTGGTCAGGTCGCCGTCACCGCTCGCGATTTCCTTGATCATGAGCGTGATCACACTCAATGGTTGAAGCGATTTGTGGATGATCACCGCGCTTAACAAAAGGCCTAATGTTCCGAGCAACGCACCGAACATAATACTTTGCCACATACCTGAACGGCGTCGTGTATCGAGCTGGTCTGCCAGCTTGTCAGCAGGTGCCATCAATGTAGCCCATGGAACGTCGATCTTTACGGCCCAAGGCGCTGACTCGCCAATAGGAGAGAAGGGCAGTAGCAACTGAAAATTGTCGCGTTCGCGAGCCGCTGATATCCCAGAGGCAAATGTTCGAGCCTGAAGCTGCGCTCCATTTTCAGGCCACACCTCAGATGCAAATTTTCCAGCTGATTTCGCCGAGGCGCTGTTCGCAGCGACTACGCCCAAGTTGCTCACGATGCTCACCGTCGAATGTCCGCCGTAAATATCTCGGGAGAGCTTTTCGCTTTGCTCCTGAAGATCATTCAGACTCAAATCGACCACCAGCACACCGACATACTTGCCCTTTTCCAAGTAGGGAACTGCAAGCGATACGAGACCTTCGGTTTGGCCATTCAGTGTGTCGAAGTAAGGGGCAGTTATGCAGGGCTTAAGCGTACTTTTCGAGCAGCTGTACCAATAATTCATCGGTTGGCCGCTAGCATTCGATTGATCGCCGTTGATGGTTTTTTCGTCTAATGCTGCTAATTCGAAGGTGCTGCTGCCGTAACGAGAGTAGTAGGTTGAGAAACGGCCAATTTCGTTTGAACCGAACTCTGTCTTGCCTTTGAATCCTTCATCCTCCCCACCTGCTTGATTGGGTTCAAAAGCCACGTATAGCCCCAAGAAAGCCGGGTTGGCCGCAACTGCCTGATGAATGCTTTTGACCATGTCTCGTCGCAGGTTCCCGGCGCTGATCCGACCCTCCGCAAACTGATCTCGAAGCGTACCTACCTGCAGAGCTACCTGCTGAGCTAATAGCTTGGCATCGCTGAATTTTTTCTCTATACGAGCTTGTTGGGCTTTCCCGTTGCCGATGAGCTGATCGCGAGCTGCGACTTCCAATAGAACACTGCTCTGTGTTCGGATTTCATCTGAAGACACTTTTCCCTGGAAGACGTTAAGGGCAACGACGCTCGCCAGTGTTGTCACTAAGCATAGTCCTGCCAAGGCTGGCATCCTGAACTTTATTGAATACATCGATAGCATTAGCAACGCCTCTGTTGGGCGCAGTGAGCTGCGCACACTGCATAAAAAAGGGCGCCTGGAAGACGCCCTGAGGGAAACGAGATGTTGGACTCAGCTTGGGCTGGGCCTCATTGCCGGAAACGGAACTGGCAGCTAAAGGCTGACCTTCATTGCTCCAGGTGCAGGCTGTGGGTCGAGTGTCGGACGGCTGGTGATAGCCGTTCCTTTGGTGTAGTTACCTTTTCCCATCGGAGCCACAATGAGTCGCACGGCCAAGTAGTACGAAGCTCCAGATATGGCGATTACTGGAATGGAGGCGCCCAGGTAACGAAACCATTGATGCATCGCAACCGTGACGGGGTCATACAGCGCCAGGTAGCCAATCACCGCCACGATGCTGATCACTACCGCTGTCCAGTTCACGCCACCCCAGTAGGCGTAGTTGCTGTTGCGAGTCGCGAAAAGACTGGGAGCATCGAGTTGCTCGCGTCTCAGGATGAAGTAATCAACAAGCGTGATCCCGGAGATACCCACAAACATCACGCCGTTGTACGACAGCCAACTCATAACCTTGGACAGCAACCATTCGGTCTCAAAGGCGAAGTACACCCCAGGCAGCAGGAGGAGTGCGAGAAGCAGTTCCCATTTTAATCTCGCGAAGAATTTGACCTGCTGAATTGAAACCCCCGCCAGGTAGATCATCACAACCATCGTGGCAACGTTTGCCGTCAGAACGATGGTCATCACGATTGAGCCGAATACTGGCCCGCCAACTGCGATCATCCAGATCGTTGGGTCGTAAGTGCCTGCGCTGATGGCTGCAAGGGCTGCAACGGTGGAGACAACCGCCGCTCCGAGGATACCCACACCAATGATTGATGGGCCCATCACATGATTTTTGCTTTTTACCAGGCGGGTAAGACCACCCATGACTGGCCACCAAGTCATGGCGTTGGAGACGCCAAACTCAACGGCAAGTGCCAGGCCCTGTACGGGATCATGCGACAGCATCTGATCTGGGGCCACTTGGTTGTGCCACAGGTTTTCGAGCCCGAATTTATGCACCAGGATGCCAAACATCACCAAGGTGATCAGCATGTGCAGCGGCCCGATAAAACCGTTGAGACGTTCAAAAAACTTCGGCCCTTTACATGCAATAAACCACACAAGGAACAATGTCGCCAACGCAACGCCAATCACCAGGTGCTCATGTGAATCGCCAGTCACCTGGCTTCCTGTGACGGTGGCGGCGACGTTCGCTGCTCCCCTGGCTGTCAATGCTTCAACTACGTAAGACCAGCCGATCAAGGTTGCAAGCAAGCCAAATAGGGGAACGATGATCCCTCTGTAACCGAAAGAAGCTTTGGCGGTATCAATAGGGTCGGTACCGTATTTGTAGCTGGGCACTCCCGAAGCGAGCGAGACCAATGCCATGCCGATGATGAGGCCGATCACATACCCCATCACTCCGAGCCGCCAATCACCTACATACGGTAGATAACTGCCGATGAGGAATGCCCATGTGGCCGCACTGAATGCGCAACAAGTCCAGAGAAATGAGCCGTAGGTTTTGTACACCCGGTTACCCGACAGAACTGGCAACCGACCCGCGAGGGCTTCTTGTTCGACGCTATGTGAAGTGCTCATGCGTTTGCTCCTACAGCCAGCAAGGTACCGATCCAGAGAACAGCACCCAAGAGAATCCATATAGAGGCTTCTCGAACGAGCGACGCAGCGCTACTCCAGCATTCGGAGGAGGTGTGCTCGGGCTGGTTCATGGCCTCCAATTGCTTCAACAGATCCGTGTTCAAGCTTTCGCTTGTACTCATCATTCCTGTGCCGTGTTCAACGTCAGCTTTGCTCATGTCGTTGCTCTCTGGACGAGTTCTTACGATGCCGTCCGCTTTGGCTGTTTTAGAAAATTATTATGGCAGCGGTAGTAAGTGTTGCTGGACGCTTAGTTGTTGCTTCCCTTCGACGGTCAGTAAAACTGTCCAATTGCGCCCTGTATTCAGCCTACGCTTGGCAGCTGTTACCTCGTATCCATTTTTGGCAATCCATTACGAGATTTCCTCCTGTCGGCAACCTCCCTGCGGTTTGCCGATATTGGCTATGGCTACGCCCTTCCTTAACGCAAAGTTGCGGGCTCAGCCTCAAAAAATATGGATTACAGCCATGAGCAAAGAAATGAACATTGTCGTTGTTTCTGGAGCTGGTTCTGGAATCGGCCAAGCGACCGCCGTCCACTTTGCAAAGAATAATTTCTGTGTGATCGGCTGCGACCTTTCGCAATCTGGCTTGGAAGAAACGGCCCAAAAGGTCGGCTCTGGCAGCTTTCATGCCCGGGTCGTGGATGTCTCTCAAGAGGACGAGGTGCGTGGGCTATTTGAGTTCGCCAGATCCTTCGACGTTGCGCTTCATGCCGTGATCCCTTGCGCGGGGGTTGCTCGCACAGGACTGGTTCATGATTTGGCGAGGGAAGACTGGGAGTTCATGCTAGGAGTAAACCTCACTGGTACCTGGCTAATGTCGAAGTATTCGATGCCGATTTTTATGGAACAGAAAACGGGCGCTTTCGTTGCCGTAGGATCCGACGCTTCAGTGCGTGGTGCATCGGGATATGCGGCTTACTGTGCATCTAAACACGGTGTACTGGGACTTGTACGTTGCCTGGCGCTGGACTATGGGCCTTGGGGAGTACGTAGTAATGCAGTATGTCCAGGCTTCGTACAGACTCGGATGATGGACAGCTTATTTGCGGAGGCGAGTGACCCTGAAGCCGAGATGAAGTCTTACGCCAAAGAGGTACCTTTGGGTAGATTTGCCCAGCCTGCCGAGGTGGCGAAGGTCATCTATCACCTGGCTTCCGAAGAAGCCGGTTACACGAATGGGATCGTTTATTCTCTGGATGGAGGAGCGACTGCTGGGCATTTTGGCTAGTCAAGTTTCGCGGGCATTTGGGTCGTTTCTTCTCGGATCTGTGGTTGAGAAGTGAGTAAATTCGCACCAGTCTGGGTCATCCGACCCAATAAAATGCAAAGTCGGTATCACTTCACAAAAGGCGCAAAAGCCCAAAGCGGCTTACGTCTTTCACTACTCGGCCTGTAGCGCGTGTTTTAGACACCTCTCTGCGCATACGCGGGGAATAAGAATGACTTTGATGGGGGGCGGCATGGAGCTTGCTTAGAGACATAGGTCACCTAAGTTAAGCGAGATTCATGATGGCCATGCACGCACCTCAGAACGACACCAGGTTTCGGTTTATGGAGTCGCATGATGCGTTTGAGCACGCGGGTGGCCTGAACGAATGGGACGACAATCGTTACCATCAGCTTGAGAAGAAAGCTCACTTCCATGGTGCTATCGCGAGCCATTCCATTGCCGGAAAAGTGCAGGTTACTCGCGAGACAATGGACAGTCCCTGTGTCGAGCAAATATGTCATGTTCCGCTTGATTCGATAGTCATCGTTAACGTGCGATCCGAGGAGGATGTGCTTCTCAATGGCAGGTACGTTAACGCCGACACCTTTCACATTTCATCTGGGCGCTCTTTCCATGCGGTAGCAAAAGCGCCTATCGAAGCATTGATGCTTACTGTCAGTAAGGCAGCTTTTCTCGAAACATTCAAAACTGAAGCTTTCCTGAATATCGAGTCGAAGCCATTCGAGCGATTTATTCAGCCCTCCACCGACACTCAGATCGATTTCGAGTTGAACCTGAAATCTCATCTGAGTAACGTCTGTGCAGGAATCGGGCAAGCCCCATTCAGTTCAAACCTGGATAAGGTTTTTAGCTGCGTCCAAGAAATTCTGGATTTTGAAAGTTCTACTCGGTTCGTCGTTCCTCCTTCGACAAGGACATACATTGTCGAAAAGAGCTGCGAATTTTTCGCTCGCCATGTCCAGGATGAAGACATTGGAGTGCTAGACCTGTGTAACCATCTGAGGATCAGCCGTAGAACGCTTCAGTACAGTTTCGAAGATGTATTGGGCATGACTCCGCTGAACTATGTAAGGTCAGTACGACTGAACACCGCTCGGAAACTGCTGATGTCCTCACCGCAAGAAACAATTCAAGGCGCCGCGCTTGATGCTGGTTTCAGTCATCTGGGTAGATTTTCAAAATACTATCAGGAGTTTTTCGGAGAGCTGCCATCTCAGACTGTGAGCAGATTGGGCGCGCACCGACGTCATCATTAACAGTCCTCAAATGTAAAAAGCCGGCTCTTTCGGAGCCGGCTTTTTATTGCCCAATCTTTAACCTTTTACTCCGGCCACCAGATATTGCGAGTTGAAGCCCAAGGCACCGTGACCGGCATCCTGAGCAATCTTGAGATCATCCGCGAGTGCTGAGATATGACTGGCCCGCAATCCGCTTGCCTTCAGTGCATCGCGCCACTGAACGACGGCATCTAGATACACGTCCACAGTCGCCTGGATTGTGCTGAAATCGTTGGCCTCGATCTCCTTGATGCTCTTTTGCACCTTATAGCGCAGTAGATCCAGCATCTTGTCAGCGAACTCTGAAAGTTGGCTCGCACTGACGCCCTGAGTCTTGGCATACGCCGCTGCCTCGAGGAAGCCGGCCAGGCCCACTGCGTAAAAGCTGCCCGTCATCGCAGCATCAACGATAGGTGGCACTGTCAGGTCTTCACCGGTGTAAATCGTGCCTTGTGGCGCCATCGGCTTGACGGTTTCTGCAATCTCGTCCCATACGGCTGGATCACATGCGTATTGAATCGCCGTATAAGGGCCGCCAATCAGGTCAGGGTACGAAGAGATAGCCGCGTTGATAAAGATCCCACCGCGACTTTCTACGAGACCACGGAAGCGTTGCCCGTCTTCCGGCATAGAAGTACTGAGATTGGCCACGAAGCGACCGGCCAGATCAAGCGACGTGATATTGCTTTCGATAAGCGATGCACCACCAGCGGCGCTGCTGATAATCATGATGGTCAGCTCGCTTCCATGTACCGCTTCCACGAAGGAAGGGGCAAGCGTCGCACCTTTTTCCACCAAAGGTTTAGTGGCTTCAGGACGACCATCCCAAACTGTGACTTTTCGTCCTGCAGCAAGCAGTGTGCGGGCGAGGCCGGAACCCATCAAACCAGTGCCGATTACCGTTATTGTTTTAGCCATCTTCTTATTCCTCATAGGGGCGAGGAGCGCTCGCCGGGTTATCTACAACCCGAACGCTAAGCTCTGAACCTCCAAGTAAATAGCCATTTTCGGCAACTCTCCTTGTTTGCTCCTCTGCCTGGAATCAGGTGCACCTGTTGCCAATTCTGGATAGGACGAACTGAACCCCAGATGTAGCTTGTGCCCACCGATACCCACAATCCGTGAGGCCTGAAATGAACCAGATCCAGAAACCACAAGACGCTTATGTGCAGGTTGACCAAGTGGAGTGGCAGGACTTTCCAGCTCAGTTTCATACCGGTGGCGTGAAGTGGAAATTACTTCATGTGTCACCTGAGTTTGGTATTTGGACAGTAATGTTTTACTGCCCGAATGGCTCGATCCTGCTGCCGCATATCCATCACGGCCCGGCAGAAGGCTATGTCTTCGACGGTATTCTTGAGTTGCGTGGCGGGCCAGAAAATGGTGGTGCGTTGTGTATCAAGCACGGTTTTCTGTATGAAGCCACCGGCGCCGAGCACGAAGAAACCAAGATGCTCGCCGACACTACCTTCATCCTTCAAATGGTTGGCCCAATCACCTGGAAAACCGCCGACGGTAAAGACGTTAATCAAACCTGGTCTACCGCCCAAGATTTATGGGAACAGCAAACTGCTGCCTGAATGCCAGCCATTTGGCTAAAACGTCTGGAGTGCACACGATGAGTATTTTATTTGTATTAACCTCCCACGCGACATTCGGTGACACAGGAAGGGAAACCGGGCTGTGGCTTGAAGAGTTTCTAACGCCTTATTACAGCTTTGTTGATGCCGGTCTCCCGGTTCGCCTTTGCTCGCCACTGGGAGGCAATGTTCCTGTAGATCCTGCTTCGGTAGATGCACTGAAGGGCAATCCTCTTTACCAGCGCTATAAGTCTGATGCCATTCTGGCAGAGCGCATGAACAGCACCGCCAAGCTGTCATCTGTATCGGCATCGGATATAACCGCGCTTGTTTATCCGGGTGGCCATGGCCCCCTGTGGGACTTGCGCGATAACCCCCATTCTGTAGCGCTGATTGAATCGTTGATTTCCTCAGGCAAGCCTGTTGCCACGATCTGCCATGCGGGATGCGCATTGCTCGATGCTCGAAAAAGCGATGGGCGCCCCTTGGTCGAAGGTGTTCAGGTGACTGCATTCAGTGACAGTGAGGAAGCTGCGGTAGGCCTGGAAAAGGCAGTTCCTTATCTCGTCGAAACTGACATGAAAGCGCTTGGTGCGGTGTACTCGAAGTCGGGTGATTGGGAAAGTCATGTTGTCGTCTCCGGATCCTTGATCACTGGCCAGAATCCAGCTTCTTCTCTGGGCGTAGCCGAAGCAGTTATCAAACGTTTGAAAGCCTGAATTTCACGTCAGATTGTCACCTTTAACTTTATAAAAATATCAAGGGATACCGACTGTCATGAGCTTCGTAAAAACGAAAGAAGAGCTTCAGGAAATTCAACGAATTCTCTCTGAAGGGCGTTGCACAATTGAAGCCGTATCGATTGAGTTCGAGACGACTTTCGAATTCTTGCGGTCGGTGCTACCTCCTTGTTTTGATCTGCCTGAAACACCTACTGCCATAGCCAGCATTTCACGTTGGCAGAGTGAGCTATGTGGCGAGTTTGACTGCGGAATCATTTCGCTCAAATGCCGATACAAAGAACTCGAAGGCACCACGATGCTCGTATTGATTGTGAGCGGGGATATGCCAGTCACGATCGGTCGTGAGATGTGGGGGGAGGCAAAGAAAACGGGCATCGCTCAAGTCTACATGGATGGTCATGAAGCCTACGGTTTCTGCGAGCGCAACGGCGTACGGTTGATCGAAATTGAAGCGGAGTTTGGGGATGACCAAGGCCCTTCAAGAAGTGAGAGTTATGATTTTGAAATCAAGGCGGTGCCTCATTCCACAGGCTTTGGTCTTCAACACGATCCAATTCTGAATTGTATGAAAAACCAGGAAAACCTACGAGTAAAGCGTGAAGGCAAGGGAACTCTGAGGCTCAGTGGGACAGCGCTGGATCCGCTTCACACCATTCCAGTCGTATCGGTTGGATCGGCTTATTACACCGAAGGCGAGTCGAGTTGGACTGTACCGCGCTTGGAAGTACTGCCAGACCCCGATGCGTACCTACCTTTTATTTACGGGCAAAAATTTGACGATTTCCGTTTGTTCCGTAAGCCGGCCCGGTTCCAAAGGCTGAACAAATAATACGGAGTCAGAGTGTTCAAAGTAGCGACGCCCCTGTCACTCGTTTCGCTCAGGCGGTGGTACCAGACGCTGCGTAAAATTGAGCAGATACATCCAGCATGGCGGTGTTTTTAGGCACCCGAAAAGGGCCCCCTTCGAGGGCCCTTTTGTTCATGGACTTTGAAGTACGCATTGCGTGAATCCCCTCTACGTTCAATTAGGCCCAGCCCGCAGATTGGCCATACTGCAAGAGAAACTCACCTCTTCCCCGGTAGCAATCGCGCCGTCCCAACCGATGTGTAGTCACACTGAATTCCCGCAGAGCAGGGGAGTTCATCGGTACTGTGTCGTCCGATAATTTTGGGGCAGGCGCGAGTGCCGCAAGATTTCTTCAGGCAAGAGGGTGCACACAGGTAGCCTGTTTGGCCGGGAGAGGCAGCGTGCCCTCAGAATGAGCGGCAGAAAGGCTTTTTCGAGAAGCGCCGCGCCTCGGGTTGAGCTCGCCGCTGTGCAGTGTTGCCGGGTTCAGCTATGAAGAGGGCTATCAAGGGACACTGGCCATGCGCAATGCCGAGGTCATTCCGGACGAGGTTTCTGCGTCAAATACTTGGTGGCTTTTGGCTTCCGGGTCGACCACTGAAAATCATGCGCTGCGGTTAACCAGCTTAAGAGGTGCGGCACTGCGCTGTTGAGCCAGGTATCGAGTGCAACAAACCCGTAGAAATGAGGAGAAGTTCACCACCTCATCGCGAGCTTTGGTGATCTCCTCATAGAGATTGGTGATTAACTGGTTGGTGGTCAGGCCTTCCCCAGCTGCCATCTCTGTGAGGATGTCCCAAAACTGGTTTTCCAGTCGCAGAGTCGTGATCACGCCGTGTATGCGCAACGAGCGTGACCGAGACTCATACAGTATTGGATCGGCTTTAACATACAGCTCGCACATTTTGAGGCCCTACCCGGTAAAAGCTGGATTATTTCCCTCTTTAGGCAAAGAGAGGTAATAGGCCAATACTACACTTGGCGTTCCAGCCCGGGTTTTAGTGTTGCCTCTTCCCAACAGACTCATTTCGACATCCAGGCAATGACCGCTGCCAAGTCTTCCGGGCTGCAATCCATGCACAGCCCACGAGGTGGCATAACGTTCAGCCCCTCGGTGACGTTTTTGAGCAGTACGTCCGGGCCCTTGTCCAGGCGAGGTTTCCAGGCGGCTTGATCACCCTTTTTGGGAGCTATAGGCAGTTGTCCGTTGTGACACATGACGCATGACCGATTGAAGACTGCCTCCGGCTCTTGAGCCGCATGGGCACTCGATATCACGAGTAGAAAGGCAGCTGCCAGAATCTTGTTCATCGTTGATCTCACCAATTGTTTTTATTTTCGACGCTACCGCTCGGACCATCACTGCCTATTCGTAATCAATGAGTGTGGAGGGTAGTCAACAGGTCGGAGAGGCATACTTGTTGACGGTCTAAAAGCCGTTTTTCCATTCACGCAACGATTGCAAACACTCGACTGGCGTTTCAATGCTCGCTTGCGCATGGTTTTGCGATGCAGCCCGAACAGCCGGCACAGACGTTCGTAGAAACGGATTGGTGGCCTTTTCCAAGCCGATCGTCGAGGGTAGGGTGCATGCCCCCCGAGCCCGTGTTGACTCCACCTCCACCAAACGAGCGGCTATCTGTTTGTTATCGGGCTCTACAGCCTGAGCGAAGTGCAGGTTCCCCAAGGTATATTCATGCGCGCAGTAGACGCGCGTGGTGTCGGGCAATGCCGCCAGGCGCTCCAGGGAGTCAAGCATCTGCTCGGCGGTTCCCTCAAATAGTCGGCCACATCCAGCAGCGAATAGTGTGTCGCCACTGAACAGGGTTAGTTCATCCGGCAGGAAAAAGGCAACATGATCCAAGGTGTGTCCTGGTACGGCCATGACCCGCACGGTACGTCCGAGCACCTTGACCTGATCACTGTCGCCCACGACCAGGTTCAGACCCGGAATTGACGCCTGTGCCGGCCCGATCACTCTGACGTTGTACTGTTGCTTGAGCTCATCAATACCGCCGACATGGTCATGATGATGATGTGTGATCAACACATCGCCAAGCGTCCACTGCGGATGCTCGTTCAACCAGTCGATGACAGGCTGAGCATCCCCAGGATCAACGACTGCGCAGTGCTTCTGATCCGGGTTGAGCAGTAGCCAGATGTAGTTGTCGGTGAAAGCCCTCAACTCGAGGACTTCCAGGCCGCCTGTTTTTTGCGCCTTCATGCTGCCTTGGCCTTGAGCGCTTCGGCAATATAGTCGGCTTGTCGAATGGCCAGGCTTACGATTGTCAGAGTCGGATTTTCCGCGCCACTGGTGGTGAACTGGCTCCCGTCCGAGATGAACAGGTTAGGCACCTCATGGCACTGTCCATGTTTATTGCAGACACCGTCCGCCTCTCTAAGACTCATGCGACACGTGCCCATGTTATGGGTGGAAGGGTAAGGCGGAACCCGGTGCGTCTTGAGCGCGCCAACTGCTTCGTATACCGCGCTGCCTTGTTTGAAGGCGTGTTCACGCATGGCAATGTCATTGGGATGGTCGTCGTAGTGAACGTTGGCCACTGGTATCCCGAAACGGTCCTTGGTGTTATCGCTCAATGTGATGCGATTGCTCTCACGAGGCATGTCTTCACCCACCAGCCACATGCCGGCAAGGTGAGTGTAATTGTCCATGACTCGGGTGAAATCCTTGCCCCAGGCACCAGGATTGAAAAATGCCGCCATGAACGATGGCCCAAGTGAGATGGTTTCCATTTCGTAGCCGCCGACAAAGCCGCGGTCAGGATTGAAATGCACCTCGTCACTGATCAGCCCCGCCATGATCGTGCCTCGGTAGAAATGCACAGGATCGCTGAATTCGGCGAAAACAGATCCGGTGGTGTGCCGCATGTAATGTTTGCCGACCATGCCTGATCCGTTGGCCAGTCCGTGCGGAAATAATGTGCTGGATGAGTTCAAGAGTAATCTGGGGGTTTCAATTGCGTTGCCCGCTATTGCGATGATGCGGCCTTTCTGCCGGTGCAATTGACCCTTTGCATCGGCGTATACAACAGAGCTGGCACGTCCTTTGGCATCATGTTCGATGCGAACCGCATGGGCTTGCGTTCGCAGTTCAAGCTTGCCAGTCGCTTCGGCGGCGGGAATCTCAGTGTAGAGCGTTGACCACTTCGCCCCCATTTTGCAGCCCTGAAAGCAAAACCCTAGCTGCATGCATTGCGCGCGTCCTGCACGGGCGCGGCTGTTGATGGCCATGCGTCCAGTCGAGCAATGTTTGTAACCGAGCTTCATTGCACCGTTGTACATCACTTGGAAGTTATTGTTGCCAGGCAGTCCAGGAATGTCGTTGGTGCGAGTGACGCCCATCTTGTCCTCGGCACGGGTGTAATAGGGCTCCAGCTCAGACAAGGTCAATGGCCAGTCCAGCAGGTTGGCGCCTTTTACTTCGCCGTAAGTCTCTCGTGCCCGAAACTCGTGTTCTTGTAAGCGGATGCTGGCTCCGGCCCAATGAGTGGTGGTGCCACCCACCGTTTTGCAGATCCACGCGGGTAGATTGGGAAAGTCCTTGGCTATCTGCCAAGTGCCCGACGTGGTGCGGGTATCACCCCAGGACAGCTGTTGAAACGAAGGCCATTCATCATTGATGAAGGTTGCTGAGGATTGACGCTCACCCGCTTCGAGAAGAACGACCGGTACACCCTTTTGGCACAACTCGTTGGCGAGGGTCCCGCCACCAGCACCGGAACCGATGATTACTACTACGGAATCATCGTCAAAACTGTAGGTTGTCATGCTCGTTACTCCTCAAGAAAAAGCGCTGGGACTGGCTTCTGCTGGAGCGGCAGGCAGCCACTTCAGATCATTGAAGCCACGCATCAGATATCCGCCTTTAGGAAAGGAGGCGCCTTCGTAACCGAAATGCTGGTAAGCCAGCTCATTGCTGTATAGCGAATTGACCGAGGTGCTTCTGATCAAAGCGAAAAAGTCGGAGTGTTGAATGTCTTCAAGCAGGGTGACTTGTCTGGTTTCATCGAGACTTGACCAATTACCGCCCGCCAGTCGATCCAGGTCGGACAGACCTTGATCAAGCAAGGGGAGCACGGAGGGATCGGTGGATGCACGCTCGTCGAGCGCCTTTACGGCAAAGGCGTAGACAGCGTCTTCCATACGGTCATGGGGGTAGATACGGCGGATCACCAGCAGTAACTTCGCCGCGACATCGCTGCTCAGGGTATTCATCTCCATCGCCCATGAGCGGCTGGGAGCCAGCAGGGCGATGGGGCCGGAGCCGAATATCAGCGTGCCAAGCAACAACCCACCGCTTCCTTGCAGAAAACGGCGACGGTTGATCTTTACGTCTTGCATGAAATGTCTCCTTTTTATTTTTATAAGGAATGACAGCGTCACGGTCGAATCGTGGAGGGTGATCTAACGGGAAAGGTAAGAACGGGTTACTACATCAGACCAATCCAATCAGGCGTTTGCTTTAAGAAATCATTCGCGTTGCAAAGTAAAACCATCTTGAGGATTCTGAGCTGGCAGGTGCCCAGGCCATCGATATTTCGTTGCTCGAATTTCTTTATTGGTAGTGACCACCCCGCTGCAATACTTCGATTTTGTAACCATCGGGATCCTGAATAAAAAAGAATCGTGCGAGCAAAACGCCGTCTCTTTTAAATTCCTTGATGGGGGCCGGTGACAAATTCAGATCCAGCAGCCGATTGAACTGCTGGTCCAAATCCTCAACGACAAAGGCAGCATGACCGTAGCCGGTGCCATGGGTGTACTCGTTTTGCCCCTTGTTCCAGGTCAGTTCGATTTCTGCACCGCTCTCGAAATCTCGCAAATAGACCAGGGAAAAATCGTCGAAGTCCAGGCGATGAGTTTCTTTCAGTCCAAACACTTCCTGATAGAACTTCATGGATTGGTCGAGGTTGCCCACGCGAATCATGGTGTGAATAAATTTTGCCATTCCATCTACCTGAGTTTTTTCGTCATTCTTGGAGTTTGGGTCAAGCACATTCGACTTCATGATGAGGCGAACATGGCCGGGGTGGGTAATAGAGGGTTACTACGTTTTTATAGGGGCACAGAATTTCCGCGCCCATTGAAAATGATCACGAGTGGAACTGGGAAATACGGCTGATGTAAGTTTGGATATAGGCGTCCAGCTTGCCTATGGAGGCTCGCTCAAGCATCTTGCTGATGCAGCCTTGAGGTGACGCTCAGCGCCTCCAGATCCGACTGTTCGTGGCCGACCAGCCCCTTGAAGTATTCGGCGTGTTGTTTGCTCTGAAAAAGGCCGAACCGCGCCAGGCTCGAATTTCGTTTTCGCAGCGTCGCACAGCACCTGTGCCGAAGGCGTCAGCTCGTCATCGAATCGCCGCGTATGCGGAATTATCGGATTTACAGCTTCACTAAACCTGCATGCAGGCTCACAGATCCTCCGACGAAGTAGGGCAGGGCAATGACTCATCTCAATGGAAACAAGTCCATTTGGGACTCTGGTTTGAGTGGGCGAACGCCATCGTACTTTTCGCCGGCAGGTAGCGCTGCATAGTCGGCAGTCATTTTCTGAAAGCGTTGGTGTCATTCTTGACGTTCAGTGGAGGAGAGGAGCCGGGTTCTCTCCACCTGGTAATCACTGGGTATAAGCTTATCTATTTCGACCAACTCGGCTGGATTTCCGTCGACACAGCAGTGTTCGCCATAGCTGGCGTTTCTGCGCCCATCCAGACATCTGAACGATATCCGAAAAAAGACTGATGGCCTGACGAGTAGCACCTCGAGCTATCACGGGACGCATCAGGCTCCGTAAGTCATCTCCACTGACTCTCGCGACCCTTTTTTATATTTTTAGGTGTTTTTACCCCTACAAAACGATTGGCTTTCGACAACCGGCATGTCGGTGAAAAAGTGAGAGTTTGAATCGATCAGTCTTTCGCTTGGCTCTGGGACTTGAGTCGATCGAGTATCACCTTACCCACATCCAGCGCTGAACCAGGGTTTTGACCGGTCACCAGTTCGCGGTCGATGACGACATGGCTGGTCCACGGTGAAGAGTTGCTGCTGTATACGCCGCCGGCTTGTTCCAGTGCCGTTTGTGGATAGAACTTCATGACGCCTCCCTTCAATAATCCCTTGGCCAACTCTTCTTCCTGATTGCTTATGACCGTGAACTTGTAGCCGGCGTAGGTCCAGTCCGAGCTCGTAGCCTGGGTGCCGGTTTCGAGTTGGCGAGTGAAGGCGGTGGGGTTGGACAGCGTCGACAGCAGAGCAATCGGTCCATGGCAAACGAGGGCGGTTGTCTTGCTGTGCGCATGGAAATTATTCAGCAGTTTTCCGAGTTCGACGCTGTGCAGTAGATCCTGCATCGGTGCATGGCCACCAGGTATATAGACAGCATCGAAGTGCTCGTAGCCGATCTGTTCGACCCGCGACAGGCTAATGACCGGTGACTCACCCGGCGAGGTGATCTTGAGGTGCTCCAGGAGCGCCTTGTACTCCTGCAGTGCCGCAACGTCATCGTTGAAATACATCTTGTCGGCGGACGATTTGTCCAAAGTCGGCGCCTTGCCTGTAGGCGTCGCAAAGGTCACCGAGTGCCCGGCATCGAGCATCAGTTTTACCGGTTGCATCAATTCGTTCAGGTAAAAGCCGGTTGCAAAGACTTTGTTGTCCTTGAGGTCTAGGTGGTCTGAATCTGATAGCACGATCAGTACGTTGCTGGCCTGGGCGTTGAAGGCCGCGGTGAAAATGGTCATTGCAAGGGCGAGTCGGGTGATAGGGCGCATGGTATTTCCGAGCAGTGGAGGGTGTGTTCGATCGGCAGTCGCCTGATCGTTGATACAACTATATTCATGCCTGGATGGGCGATAAACTTGCTGGAAAGCAAAGCATCTGTTCTTTGGAGGTAAAGGTGAGCCGTCGATTCGATTATCTCGCGGACGTAGAAGTCTTTATCACCGTGGTGGAGAAGGGCTCCCTGAGCGCTGGGGCCGTGTTTCTGGCGACCACCCCGTCAGTGGTCAGCCGGGCAATCTCTCGCCTGGAAGCACGCCTGGGGGTTCAGTTGTTGCGGCGCACGACTCGACGCCTGAGCCTGACCGAGGCAGGTCTGCTTTACCTTGAACAGTCCCGCGCGGCGTTCTCGTTGATCGATGAAGCAGAGCGGGCTATTCGTGGGCAGGAAGGCGCGTTGACGGGCCGTGTACGGCTCAGTGTGCCGACGACGTACGGACACTACCGGCTGCCGGCATTGCTCTGTCGTTTTACTCGGCAGTACCCGCAGGTGCGCATCGAGTTGAGCATCAGCAATCGAAATGTGGATCTGGTGGCCGAAGGGTATGACTTGGCTATTCGCCTTGGGCAATTACCTGACAGCGGCCTGATTGGACGCAAACTTGAGGATGCGGGTTTATGCCTGGTCGCCGCGCCGGACTACCTGCGGCGCGCCGGTACGCCGCGCAGTGTCGACGAACTGCCAGCGCATGTCTGCCTGCCATTTGTGATGCCCAGCAGCGGCCGGATCGGCCCCTGGTTGTTCTGTGAGCAGGGTATTGATCGGGAGTGGATACCTGAGGCGAATGTTCAAGTGTCCGACGACGTGCTGGGCACTGTGTCTTTGGCCGAGCACGGTATGGGGATTTGTCAGACCTACGACTTTATTGTCCGGGAGCGGATTCAAAGCGGACGCCTGGTGCCGCTGCTCGAACAGTCGGGTGGACGGTCCCGACCGTTCTCGGTGATTTTCCCGCCTCATCGCCAGCTATCAGCAGCGTCCCGGGCGCTGATCGACTTCTTGACCCGCGAGGTGGCGGATCAAGCCCACACGCCACTCAACGAGCGTCAAGCGATCGAGTAGGTTGGGTAATCGGTATATCCCTTGGCGTCGCCACCATAATTCAGTGCGCGGTCTGGTTTTAACAGCGGCCAGCCGTTGTGCAAGCGTTCAACCAGGTCGGGGTTGGCGATAAAGGGTTCACCGAATGCGGCGAGGTCAATCAACCCGTTGCGCAGGAATTTCTCGGCACGCTCTTTGGTCATGCCCCCGGCGAGAGCGAATGTTCCTCGGTAGTGGCTGCGAAATTTTTTCAGGAAGTCGTCTGGAATCGGCGAGCTGCCACGCGACAGTTGATCCATGAAATGGACGTAGGCCAATCCACGCCGAGAAAGCTGATCGGCGACATACAGGTAGGTTTCTTCGACGTCCTCGTAAAGCCCCATGTCGAACAGGCCGCCAAACGGTGACAGGCGTATGGCCGTGCGTTGTGCACCAATTCGTTCAATGACGCCCCCCGACCTGAACTGGAGAACCTCGAGGCCATTCAGGATGCGTTCCAGAAAGCGGTAACGGTCGATTACAAACAAGCGGCGTTGCTCAACCGGGAGTTTCACTTCGGGTTGATCTCTGCGGCACGCATGCCCGTGGTGTCGAAAACACTCGAAAATATGTGGGTTATCATGGGGCCGCTGCTGAGCCGGTTTCACGCCGAGGTCCCAAGCGGGAGCTGGCCAGTGCCAAACACAAGCATTTCGAAGTACTGGAAGGTTTGCGCACCCGAGACTCGACCAAGGCCAAAGACGCACTGCAAGCGGACATCGCTTGGGGTGAGTTGATGATCGATTGGTTGGAGAAAAAGGAAAATCTCGCGGAGGTATAACCAGAGCGCCTCCGTTCGGTCATGCTGATCTGTCGCCCGAGGGCTCCCTAAAAGAGCCTCGGGCGATTTCTTTTTACGGCTGTCCGGAAGGCGTGACGCCTGACTCGTTCAACAGGGCAATCCATTTTCCACCTTCGCCACCTTGCTTGAGAGCCAGCAGGGCTTCAGGAAGGTTACGAAAATCAAAGATTCGACGTTCAGGTATTGTCAGGCGACCGCCCAGCATGCTTTCGAGGAGGTGTTCGCCAGCGTCTCGAAGCAGTTGTCGATCGCCCAGGCATGCGTAGGAATGGAAGCTGTTGAGCGCAACCTCATGCAGGGAAATCGCGGTGCTGAAGGCCGGCAGCGGTGCAGTTTCTTGCCGATCCTGAATACACACCAGATGACCGTTATAACCCAGCAGAGGTGCCAGGGCCGCTGCATGCGCGCCACTGACAGTATCGAAAACAACCTTGAGGCGACGCTCACCCAGGCTAGCTTGAAGGTTGTGCTGCCAGTTGTGGTCCTGGTAGTCGAATACGCCAACGGCACCCAGCGCTTTCAAGTTCGCATGATGCTTTGTACCCGCCGTGGCCCACACTCGGCAACCACGTTGCACTGCCAGTTGTACCAATAGCAGGCCCACCGCGCCACCTGCACCGACTACCAACATGTCACTCGGCCCGCTAACCGGAACTTTGTCCAATGCTTGCCAGGCTGTCAGGCCGGGGCAGGGGATTGACGCGGCGATGGAGTCATCAAGCGCTGCCGGCACCGTCATTACGGTCGCCCAATCGAGCAAACAGAACTCGGCAAAGCTGCCATCGCGCTCCAGTGACTGGTGATACGCCACGCGAGTCCCCGGTTTGATTGGCACTCCGGCACCGCAGGCAACCACTACGCCCATGCCATCCACGCCGGGCACGTGGCCGGTGTTCCAGGCAGGGTGACCCCATTCGATGATTTTCCAGTCCACCGGGTTGAGCGCCAGCGCTCGGTTGGCAATCAGAACCTCACCTGGGCCAGGTTGCACAAGGGGTTTGCGGATCAGTTGTAATCCGTCGATACCTCGACCAGCGGTCCAGGACCAGGCGGCGAAATCAGTTTGCATCGGGAGTCCTCATGAATGGCCGGATTGAAACTATTTCAATCCGGCAACAGGCTTCGAGTGGCACGACTTACGGTCGTAAGTATCCCCTCAGCCATCCATGGGGAGAACGTTGATTTACGCAAAGGTGTTGTGAACATGGATCATCAATTGATTCGACGTACTTCCAGGTGCCACAGATTATTCATGCTTGACCGCGTCATGGGTCAGTTGGCAGTCGTACTCCGCTGGTAAGCCAAGATCGCCGCCGCGAGATCCTCTACTGACGCGCCAACCGACTTGAACATCGTCATGGCCTGGGCGGGCTCCTTGAGGGCGGAGCGGCCGGCATGTTTTTCAGCGCACAGTTCGCTGAACTCGGCGATGACATCGGCTTCGGTGATGACGCCGCTGCGAATTGGCTGGATCAGGTCACCGGTCTCTGCGAGAGCACCTTCGCGTGTGTCCACGAATATGCTGCAGCGTGCCGCGACATCGTCGTCGACTTCACGCATGGTCGGAGTGAAGCTGCCGACCAGATCCAGATGTACTCCCGGCTGCAACCACTGGCCCTTGATCACGGGTTCGGTGGCCAACGTCGCGCAGCTAATGATGTCGGCGACCGCCGCGGCAGTGGGCAGTTCTTGGAGTGTCACCGCCTGCGCCTGGAGTCCCTGGTCGCGGAGGTCGCTGGCGAATGCTCTTGCTGCTTCGATATTGAGGTCATAAACCAGCACCTCTTCCAGATCGCGAACCGAGCGGTGAGCACTGACCAGATAACGTCCCATGCGGCCAGCCCCAACCATTAGCAAGCGTTTCGAGTTTGCACGCGACAGATAACGTGACGCCAGGGCAGATGCTGCGGCAGTGCGACGGGCCGTCAGTTCGTTACCGTCAAACTGACCCAGGGGTACACCGGTTTTTGCGCAGCTCAGGAGATAATGACTGCTGAGGCCTGGCTGACCTTTGGCATTGTTGCCGGGGAACACGGTGACTTGTTTGACCCCCAAGTATTCACCTTCGATCCAGGCCGGCATCAGCAGCAGCATGGCGGCGGGGTCGCCTGGTACATCAATTTTGTGATGATGACGCACAGGCGAGTGCACGGTGCGGGTGAAGATCTCGGACAACGCGTCCATCAACGCGTCCCAAGGCAGTGCGTTGGCCAGTTGCTGGGCATTCAAATACATGAGAGACACTCGACATTGGAGGAGAGAAAATGGCGCGCTGCGGGATTGGTGTTCAGCAATCGAAGCTGCCATTTGATGATCGATTTCAGCGTTGGGGCGGCGGGAAAACCGTCGCTGAAGCACTAAGCGGCTCACCGGGGATCACCCAGTCAGAAGTCGCCACATCCGTGAAGACAATGGTCACGTCCTTGGGCGCAGAGCCAAGGATTCTGGCGAAGGCAGCAGTAATTTCGCGCGCCAGTTGGTGCTTTTTCTCGTCCTTCCGCCCGGCGAGCATTTCAATTTTTACTATTGGCATTCCAGGGTTCTCCTGAGTGTTCGAACCGCGGGGTTCAAAGGCGCGGTTTGCGCTAAACCCGTATCAAAGAATCAGCATGTGTTCATTGGCGCTGGGGACCCACGCCAGGTCGTGGATGACGGATCTGATGTCGTCACGCCTGGCGGTTTTCTGTGCGTGCTGCTGATGCCCGCCGACTCGGTTAATGCCTCCGTATCTCTGCAATTTATCGTCAGCGGTTTTTTTCTGGTTTTGCATGCAGAGCTTCTCTTGTTGTTTTTTGAATTGGGGTGTAGCGCAGGTTATGCAGCGCGATGCAAGGCATCGGGTAAGCCAAACCGTTCATTGAATATCGTATACGCAAATGGTAATGTCAACCGTGTTTTAGGAGCCGATCAGCCATAGCCACCCTTAGGCGAGGTGGCGTCAGCTGACAGATCGGCCAATGGTAAGCTGTGATCTGATATAGAATACGTTATTTGATCGTGTCCTTCCGATTGCGTACGTGGAGTTCAAATTGCCCCTAAATCCTGTAGATCTGCCATCACTTGGTTTCGCGCCAACGGCGTCCGACATCATCGCCAACCATATTCGCGAGGCAATTATCAGCGGTGATTTTGACGAAGGCGAACCGATTCGCCAGGATGACGTCGCCAAGCTTTTCGATGTCAGTAAGATTCCGGTGCGGGAGGCACTTAAACGGCTCGAAGCTGAGGGTTTGGTCGAGTTTCAACGCAACCGGGGGGCTGTCGTCAAAAGCATTTCAGAGCCGGAAATTGCGCAGATTTTCGAAGTCCGGGCGATGCTGGAGTCCAGCGCGCTGAAGCTGTCCGTGCCGCTGATGACCGAAGCGACCTTCAAGAGAGCCGAACAGTATTGCGATGAATTCGCGCAAGAGACGAACGTGGCGCGCTGGGCGGAACTCAATTGGCAGTTCCATTCCTGCCTCTATGAAGATGCCAACCGGCCGTTCCTGATGGGCCTCATTCGCTCGGTCAATGACCGAATCGAACGGTACCTGCGCATTCAACTGACGCTTTCCGGTGGCACCGGGGTGGATGATCGTGAGCATCGGCAAATTCTCGCCGCGTGCCGCAAGGGCGATGCCGATAAAGCCGCCGAGTTGCTGTATCAGCACATCACCAAAGCCTGCGAGTCGTTGCTGACCAGCATCCGTAAATAAGACCAGCCGTTATATGTCGAGCATCGCCGTGGCCCTAGCTACGGCGAATTGGCATTGCTCATTATGGTATACGATATCTTAAGAGGTCTCGATTTAGCGTAGCCTTTAAAGGAGGGATACATGGCGCCTGTTCATTCTTCTGAGTCCCCTCGTCTATTTTCCGAAAGGGTCATTGTTGTTGGTGGGGGAATGGTGGGGGGGTGTTGCGCCCTGTATCTGCAGAGGGAAGGTTATGCGGTGATATTGATAGCCTTACTCATCATGTCCACGCTGATTATGCGCTGCTGCTGCAGGGCTGTACCGAGCAGGCACTGCTGTGCGAAAAACCGGTCATCAAGTTGTTCGAGTCCGCCGCAGGCATGGATCAGGAACGTCCCCATTTGGCGTTTCGCACGGCCCTGGGCTTCAAGGCAGAAGTACTCGATGCCGCCGCGATAGCCGATCTTGAACCGGCGTTGGCCGGTACATTCAGTCATGGCTTGTTGTTCCCCGACTGGTGTTCGGTCAGCGACACCGAAGGTTTCATTGCAGCGCTGACACGAAGCTTTATCGATCAGGGCGGCGTTCGGGGACGCGGTCAGGTCAAACGACTGGATGAGGTGGTCGATCATGCCAGTGGCGTCACACTCAACAACGGTGTGCGCTACGCAGCGGATCATGTGGTGATTGCGGCAGGTCTCGGTTCGCGAGCGTTTCTTCATCAGCTTGGCGTAAAGATCCCACTGGCTGGGATCGCCGGGTATCAAGTGCTTTTGCCGACACCAGAGGTGACAATACACCACTCCGTAACATTGCCTGATGGTGGGTTCTGCTTAAGCCCCATGACCCGCGGCCTGCAAATCGCTGGCACTATGGAGTTTGCCCGGCCCAATGCCGAGCCGAACTTCAAGCGCACCGACATCATTCTTGAGAAAGCGCGAAAGATCCTTCCCCGACCGCAAATGGCTAACTTCGAATACGGTGTTGGCTACCGCCCATATCTGCCCGACACCAAGCCGGTGATCGATCGCAGTACCCGGTTATCGAATGTGTTCTTGGCGTTTGGTCATGGACAGCTCGGCCTGACATTGGGCGCCACGACCGGACGACTCATCGCACAGATGGTCGCCGGTCGCGTGCCTGCGAAGAACCTGGAGCCCTTCAGCGCCGCTCGTTTTTTTCCGTGACGGTAGGCGGCCGACGCTGGTTATATCTCTGCCTTGCGCATGAAGTTCAGGCCGGCCGCTACGGTGGCAAAGCCCCATTTTTCATAGAACGGAACCATGTTATCCAGGCAGTAGAGTTCGCGATGTTTGATGTCGACCAGCGCTGGGTCGTTCAGCACGGTGTTCATCAATACACCACCCAGGCCCGTCCCGCGCCACGTCTCCTTCACGATGATGTCGAAGATCATCGCTTTATAGACACCGTCGGTCATCGCCCGGGCGAACGCGACGAGTTCGTCGTGGTGCGGGTCGATGAAAGCGAAGAGGGGGCCGCCCGATTGCAGCATCTTTTCCACGTCTGCTTTGTTGCGCCCCTTGGTCCACCATTCGGTTTGAAAAAGCGCGGTCAGTTGATCGATGTGGGAAGGGGTCAACGATCGATGGAATTGAAGCTTTTCGGTGTCGCGCGATAGGTCGTTCATGTCTGTTCCAGAGCAGTGCTTGTGAGGTGGGTCGAAGGTGTCTGTGGTGAGAATCACGGTGCGGGCGTGGGGCTGCGCGTGGCCAAATGATGCAAGTTCGCCAAGGCCTCATTTTCAAGCGGGATGCCGAGGGTTTGCGCGGCGTTTCGGTTCTTGTAGCGACGCTCACCCGGCAAGCGCTCCTGTCCGGCGTCGATCAGTTGCTTGCAGAGTATTGCCGCGCGCTGACTGAAGCAGGTTGAGCTACCGCGATCCGGATCGATAACGATCAACAGCTGTCCGGCCTTGGGAGTCTGCGCGCCAACGCAATGGCCGAAATCGTTCTCGAACGATAATTGCCCCCCGGTCAATGCGCCTGCCAGCAATTCGACCATGAGTGCAATCGAGGAGCCCTTGTAGCCGCCGAATGTATTCAGCGCGCCGCCGGCCAGCACCGCATGCGGGTCGGTGGTGGCTGCACCTGAGCTGTCGACCCCGACGTCGGGAGCAAGTGGCCGGTTGTCTAACGCATGAAGCCGGACTTCACCGTTGGCTATGACGCTGGTTGCCTGATCCACCACAATCGGATCGCCGTCGGCTATCGGCACCGCAAAGGCAATAGGATTGGTGCCGAAAACCGCAGTGTGTCCGCCGTGCGGGACGACATTGGCCAGGCCGTTGACGAAGCTGATCGCGACCAGTCCTCTGCGAGCAAACGGTTCAACGTCCGGCCAGAGTGCGCTGAAGTGATGGGAGTTGCGGATGGCAACGACGACCACGCCGGTGCGCTCGATTGCTTCATCAATGGCACCCGCGGCTGCGGCCAGGGCTGGCTGGGCGAACCCGTTCCGGGCATCGATGCGGATGAATGAGGGGCTAACAGCCTCCACCTCGGGTTCGGCTTGCCCATCCACCCAGCCGGTCTTCAGCGAGGCCACATAACCGGGCATGCGGAATATGCCGTGACTAAGGGCGCCATCTCGCTCACAGCCTGCACAATTGGTGGCCAGGATGTCAGCGACGAACGCAGACGTTCCATTGCGTATGAAGACATCCTTCAACAGCTCCGTCAGTTCGTCGAAGTCCTTGCGCACCAAGCGTTGTTCGTCCGTCATAGCGTCAATCACCTTTTGAATGGAGGTCGGGGCGATACGGGTACTGCGGCGCCTCATCAGTAATGTGTGAGGCTGCAAGGAATTTGCGCAGGCAGTTTTCCAGCAGGCGCGATACGTTGTTGTCGTAATGGTTGTGCGACAGGCTCCCACAAAACGTAATGGAGCCGACCGAGAACAAACCGCCTCCGTTTTCGTCGATGCCGTAGACGATGTTGGAGCGGATTCCGCCGTAAGGTCGCGGGCCTCCGTCAAAGACGCCCGGAAGCAGCAGCTCTTCAAAGGTGGTTTCAAAGGTCGGGCCATGACCTTCGGAGGCGGCTATCACTGTCACGAAGTCCGGGGTTCCCAGGTCCGAACAGACCTGGTCGATTTCGAAGCCGGCAGCGCCGCCTCCCGAAAGGCCGAAGTCGCCGATTTTTTGACCGGGGGGTATACCCTCGAACAGAAAGGCCAATTCACTGCGAAATGATTCGGGGGTGCGGACGTAATACGTTCCCTCGAAGGCTCCTTCAGCGGTAAAACCCACGCCGGAAATTTGTTGTGGTGCAATGCCGTTGCGGCGCCACAAGCCTCCGTACTCGCCATCGAGCTGGTGGTAATACTCGCCAGGCTGGCTGGCCCAAACTCGCATGCCGCCTTCCGCTCGGCGCACCTCGATCATATGCGGGTGGCTTGGGTCGCGGCCGATTTTCCAATAGAAGCCGTTGCCGCCGAGGTACATCAATTTTCCGCCGCCTTCTCGATAGGCTATCAGCGCTTCAAGTGTGCGGCGCGTGTGATATTCAGGCTGGGTGCCGGTCAACACGACATCGTAGTGCGCCAGGGTATCGACGCCTTCACGATCCAGATCTTCATCTGTGATGACATCGAACTCGAAGCCCTTGGCTTTCAACCAGTCCGTCAGGTGGGAGTCTGATGCGAAGCCGCGCATACCCGAGCCATTCTCATCGGGGTAGACCAGATAGCCCGGGCGCATAGTCATGATCGGCCGCAGTCGGGATGAAAGGGTTATCCCTGAACCATCCGGGTGGCGGTTGTAGTTTGAGTACCCAAAGGCTCCAACGGTATCCGGATTATATGGATAGGCGTTCCATTCCCTGACCCGGTTTTGTAGCGCGCCTGCGAATGTTCCGCGTGCATGGTTCGCGTAGGCCATGTAGGTGAATGTGGGCGCCAGAAAAAGGATTTTGCGGCGGGGTGAATCTGCGCCAGGCAGAACATAGAAGGGGATAGTATCGCTGCCTGATGGGTTGTCGACGATCAGGCCGTAGACCCCGGACGGCACACCTGCGGGCACTCGAATCGCCAGAGTCGTGCTCCATTGGCAGTCACTCAGGTCGTCGGCGTGGAAGGCGATGGCTGCGTATTCGTCAGGTGCAGTTTTCCAGTCCATGTTTCGGCCGGTCCATCCCGAAGACCGCACGCCGCGCATCGGCATGTTGATCAAGGTGAGATGGCGCGAGGGATCAATGTCATCGACGACCGTTTGCTTCTGAACGTCCTTTGCGAAGGACCAGCGTGTGAGGACTTCAGTATCAGTCGTCGCGGCAAACGGAGAGCTGCACAGGCAGGGCGCTTCTATGGAGCCGTTAAAGCAATCGACGGGATGGCCGCTCCAGCTTGCGGCGAGACACAGGTGATCGGTGTTCTTGAGAGTGGTTTGAAGCCCCTCCATCAGCGCACTGGATTCGACCGTTTTTCGAGTGTTCAGAGGTGTCGAACGGACAGTGACCTTTTGTAAGCCGAAGCAGATTTCCAGCTTGCTCCATCGGTTGATTTCCAGATGAAGGTCTACCTCTTGGCGGGTGGGCATCCCAAGCCTTTTTAAAAGCAGTGTCCCGTTGTTCAGCGCTAATACAAAGCCCGTCGATCCAGTCTCATCCTGCAGCGAAAAAATCACTTGGTCGGTGGTGCTCAGCAGTGTGGGTTTGATGAGCAGCGACAGCATCAGGTTTCGTTCGTCAGGGAGAGTGGGTACGGGGCCGATTGCACATGATCCGAGGCAGGTCTGTTGTTCGGTCGCCCGATAGCTTTGGTTCAGGCCGAAATCTACTTCTGTGCTTTTGAGTCCTGGGCCAAGTGGATTGGGGTCGCAGCAGTCCAGTCTGACGACTCTCGCGTTGATATCCCGATTATCGGTCGAGGAAATTTTGAAATCGAGTCGTTCCCCGGGCCGTGCGCTCAGGGGGGTGACGTAGCCAATCACTGCCGGGAAATCGATGTGTGAATGAGTCATGACTCGCTACCTGATGTTTTTTAAAATATCGTATACAGTATCTATAAAGTCAATAATGTCATGCCGCTCTGTATCGGCGTTTTTTCCTTCCTGGACCTTCCTGTAATTCCTGTCCTGTTTTTCCGGCGTTGAAGGGCCTTTTTGACAGTTGACGTTCATCGTTTATCGTATACCATAGCCAAAAAGATGCCTCGTCCAAGGCATTGTCAGCTTTCGCAACCCTGAGATATGGAGAATAGGAATGCAGTACGAACGTTCATTTGCCACGATTGAGCTGCATACGAGCGGGGAAACATTCCGGCTCGTTACCCAGGGACTTCCCAAAGTGCCTGGCGCGACCATCGTCGAGCGCAGCGCCTGGCTGCAAAGCAACGCCGACCATTATCGACGAGCCTTGATGCTCGAGCCTCGTGGCCACAAGGATCTGTATGGTGGGTTTTTAACCGAGCCTGTGAGTGAAGACGCCGATTTCGGCATTATTTTCCTCAACAACATGGGCTATAGCCCTCACTGCGGTCACGGTGTCATTGCGCTGGCAACTGCTGCTGTGGAATTGGGCTGGATCGAGCGTAAATCCCCTGAGACCCGAGTCGGTATCGATGCTCCCTGCGGTTTCATCGAGGCGTTTGTCGAGTGGGATGGCACGCGGACAGGGGCCGTTCGTTTTGTAAACGTGGCGTCATTCATCTTCGAGCGGGACGTGACGGTAACCACGCCCACATTCGGCAATGTGACCGGTGATATCGCCTACGGTGGCGCAACCTACTTCTACGTTGATGGCCGGCCACACAACATTGCCATTCGCGAGAAAGACCTGTCGACGATCACCCAGTTCGGCTACGAAATCAAAGCCGCCATTAATGCCCGGGGCCCCTTCATCCATCCTGAAATCCCTGAATTCAATGACGTGTACGGCGTCATGGTGTATGGCGATCCGCGTCACGAGGGTTCGACCCAGGCCAATTGCTGTGTGTATGCGGATCGGGCAATTGACCGGTCGCCGACGGGGTCGGGCACGGCGGGCCGTGTTGCGCAACTTTATCTGCGCGGCGAGTTGTCGGCATCCGATGCATTGATCAACGAGTCCATCATCGGGACCGTGTTCAAAGGCCGCGTGCTCAGCGAAACCAAGGTCGGGTCTTTGGACGCGGTCATACCTGAAGTGAGCGGTAAGGCTCATATCTGCGGCTTCGCCAACTGGGTCATCGATGAAACGGATCCTCTTACCTACGGTTTCCTAGTCCAGTGACACCAACAATAAAGATATAAGAGCTGTGATTTTACTGCCCCGATAATACGTATACGATATCCAGGATGCGCTAAAATTTGCGTGTCTTGTTTCTGAGTTCAATCAACAAACGAGGGGAACAAAAATGCGCATTAACCAACTCTTCCTGGTCGCAGCCCTTGCTGCCTTGGGTGCCACCGCCGTTCATGCAGACCAGTTGGACGACATCATTTCGTCAGGCAAGCTGCGCTGTGCGGTGGAGCTCGACTTCCCGCCCAATGGCGCTCGGGACAAGGACAACAAGCCGATTGGCTTTGACGTCGACTACTGCAACGATCTGGCCGCCGCCCTTGGCGTTAAAGCCGAAATCGTCGACACCCCGGACCCGGACCGAATCCCAGCGGTGTTGTCGGGACGAGCCGATGTTGGTATCGCTGTGGCCTCCGACACCCTGGAGCGTGCAAGGACGATCGGATTCTCAATTCCCTACTTCGTCTTCAAGACCATCATTCTCGCTCGCGAAGACTCAGGCATTAAAAGCGCCGCCGACATCAAGGGACATACGGTGGGAGGTCCGGCAGGGGCCTACGAGACGGCAGCTCTGAAAGAGACGGTGCAGAAAATCAATGACCCGGCAACCAAGCTTCTGACCTATCAGTCCCAATCGGACAGTTTTCTGGCGCTCAGCCAGAAGAAGATTGATGCGACGTACACCACCGCGACGATCGCTACCCACGTGATCAGCTCGGGGAAATACCCGGGCCTGAAGATCGTCGGTGATGCGCCAGTCGACCCCGATTACTGCGCGTTCCTCGTGCAACGCCAGGAGCAGGGGCTGCTTAACTACGTGAATCTTTTCCTTAACCGCCAAGTGCGCTCTGGCCGTTATGCCGAGCTGTATGCCAAGTGGGTAGGAACAGAGGGCGGGCCAGCTCCGGATCTGACCATTCCAGGTACTTATCGTTAAGGAAACGGAGCACTCGTTCCGACAAACAAAAACCTTTCGCGTAAAAAGGTAATCGTATGTCTTATACCTTCCAGTGGCGGCCAGTTCTGGAATCGCTTCCGGATATGTTATCGGGGGCGGTTGTCACTCTGGAGATTGCCACGCTTGCGATGGCAATTGGCACGGTGTTGGCAGTGCTTCTGGCGCTTGCAAAACGATCGGGTAACAAAACCCTTTCAGGTCTGGCCAGTGTGTGGATTGAAACGGCGCGCAACACCCCGGCACTGTTTCAGATTTACATGGTGTATTTCGGGCTGGGCTCCATTGGAATGGGTATCGACTCGTACTATGCACTCTTGCTCGGTATTACGTTCAACAACGCAGGCTATCTGGCAGAAACGTTCCGGGGCGGCTTTTCCGCCGTCCCGGAAACGCAAGTCCGCGCTGCTCGTTCGTTGGGCATGGGGGCGGCTCAGACGCTATGGCACATCGTACTTCCGCAGATGTTGCGGGCGGTGTTCCATGCCATGACTAACCAAATGGTCTGGTCAATCCTGATGACTTCTCTCGGTACTATTGTTGGTCTGACGAGCGATCTGACGGGTGTTACTCAACAACTTAATGTCATGACTTATCGGACATTTGAGTTCTTCTTCGCCGCTGCTTGCCTGTACTACCTGATATCGAAAATATTCACGATTTGTGCGCGGCTATTAGCTTGGCGCCTGTTTCGTTATTGAGAGGTGCGCCATGTTTTTTGAAGGGACACTCGCGTGGAGCGACATCCTGTTTTTATTGAAGGGTGCTGTTGTCACCATCGCTATTACTTTGGCTGCTGTCGGTATAGGCACCTTGTTCGGCACGTTGTTCGGTCTGATAAGGGCCGGCGCAGCGTGGTGGATCAGTTCTCCCGTCGGCTGGATTCTGGATATCTTCCGCTCGGTGCCACTGTTGATTCAATTGGTGATATTCAATTCGTTCAACAGCATGTTTCGCCTGAACTGGCCAACTTATGTTGTCGCGTGCATTTGTCTTGGGGTTTATGCCGCAGCATTGTGCACCGAAATCGTCAGGAGCGGGGTGGCGGCAGTACCTATGACTACCCGTCGCGCCGCGCGATCACTGGGTTTGACGTGGAGTCAGGAAGTGGTCTCGATCACGTTGCCGATTGCCACCAGGATCGTGTTTCCAAGCTGGATCGGTTTGGCCCTTGGCATCATGAAAGATACTTCGCTGGTGATGTGGATTGGCATTATCGAACTGTTGCGCAGCTCGCAGATAGTGACAACCCGACTTCAGGAACCGCTGCTCATTTTAGCAATTACAGGCGTGATCTATTTCTTAATGAGCTTCCCCATTGCGAGACTCGGCGCTCGTCTTGAGAAAAGGTGGCAAATACAATGATTAAAATTGAAGGCGTACATAAACACTTTGGCCCCTTGCATGTTCTTAAAGGTGTCAGCCTGAGTGTGAACAAGGGCGAAGTGTTATCAATGATCGGTGGTTCGGGTTCGGGCAAGTCGACCATGCTGATGTGTATCAATGGCCTGGAAGATATCCAGCAAGGTCGTATCAGTGTCGATGGAATTCACGTCCATTCGAAAAGGACCGACCTCAATAAACTTCGGCAAAAGATCGGAATTGTATTTCAGCAATGGAATGCTTTTCCTCATATGACAGTGCTCGAAAACGTGATGCTCGCCCCGCGAAAAGTCCTGGGCAAGTCGAAGCAGGAAGCCGAGGCGATTGCTGTCGAAAAGCTCAGGCATGTGGGCCTGGGTGAAAAGCTGACGACGTTTCCAACGCGTCTGTCAGGTGGACAGCAGCAGCGGATGGCGATTGCGCGCGCGCTTGCGATGTCGCCGGACTACATGCTGTTCGATGAGGTGACGTCCGCGCTCGATCCGCAACTTGTTGGTGAGGTATTGGATACATTGCGCATGCTATCTCATGAAGGGATGACCATGATCGTGGTCACCCATGAAATGCGATTCGCCCGCGAGGTGTCGGATCGTGTCGCGTTCTTCCATAAAGGGCAGATCCACGAGTTAGGGACTCCCGAGCAGATCTTCGACCGTCCGGAAAAAGCTGAAACAGCAGACTTTTTACGCTCGGTGCTCTGAAGCTCACGCTCTTGCAATGAGAGCGGTGAATACCGCGGTTATCGGCTGATGCCGTAACCGCGGTTGTGAGTCTTGCGGGATCACCAAGGTGTGCGCAGCCAGCGGCCACGGCTCAATGCAGAACCCTGCGGCTCTCGCCAATCCTGATCCGGTCCAGCGCCCTGTTCAATGCGTCCAGTGCATCCAGAAGCGCCTTTGCTTCTGCCTCTCGGCCATCGCCCCATAAACGTTCCGCCATTTTGTTCAGGGCCTGGATCGAGCGTTCGATGTCAGCGGCGGTCGCTGGTGTCTGGGGTTGCGCTTCTTTACTGGGCATACGGTCATTCATCTGCAGGGTATTGGCGATCCCCGGCATGATCGGCGTTCACTGCCGTTCAATCCAGTGGTTACTGTTTCGGCTTGCTTTGAATATCTTCCGAGTCGCTGGAAGTTGCCGCGTCTTTCTCGGTTTCTTTCGATTCTGCGCCCGAGTTCGACCCCGAGGCTTCTTCACCTTTCTTGTTGGCTTTTTCTTCGTTGGATTCTGCCTTGTTGCTGGACTGATTCACGCCCGGGATGGCAGTGGGCGGCGCGGCTGATCCTGCTTTCTCGCTTGCCAGTGTCAAGCCAGAGCCTGCCAGCATCAGGCTTGCAAGCGTCAGGGTTGCAATCTTCTTGTTCATTTTTCCGGCCTTGTGCTGAGGGGTGTACCGCATTGGAGGTGTCAGTCACGCCAAGGTGCTGGTCATTGGACGAACGGTTGGCGCCGCACAAATGCGGCAAATTGCTGGCCCCCAGGTTATCCCGTACCGGGCAAACTCGCCTTTTTTCAAAAGGTTAGGTTGGCTATATGCGGACGATTGTCATAACCGTTGCAACGCTTTCCCTGGCTGCATTCGCTTCGGCCATTGAAGCGAAGGAGTTGAGCAAGAGTCATCGTTTTGCCTGTATCTGGGGCTCGGACATCGCTGCCGGGGCGCAGCAGTCGAAACTGTCGGGGATCTCGTTGTATGGCGCGCGCAAACAGTTGCAGGTGCGCAAGTTCCAGCAACCATGGATGCGCATGACGGCGATGGGCATTACCGAGCAGACCTACAACAGTACGTCGAAGCTCAAGCCAGCGGCGGTCAAACAGACCTATTACGAACAATGCGTGCGGCATGAGCTGGCCCAGCGATAAACCCAAAAGCCCAACCTGAACAGGTTGGGCTTTTTCATGCCTGACGAAAAGTCGGCGTCACTTGTCGCTCTCGCAATTGACCATCCACGACACGCCGAAGCGATCCACCAGCATGCCGAAACGAGCGGCCCAGAACGTGGTTTCCAGCGGCATGTCGACGCGACCATCCCTGGCCAGCGCATTAAACACTCGCTCGGCTTCGGCAATGCTGTCGACGTTGAGGGAGATTGAGCAACCACTCATGCCCCCGGTCGGCCGGTCAGGCGTGGTGTCGGAGGCCATGATCATCTGGTCGCCGACTTTCAGGCAGGTGTGGATCACCAGAGGGTGGTGCTCTTTGGGTACGTGGTCGGCGGCGGGTGTTTCGCCGAAGGTCATCATTGCTTCAAGTTTGCCCTGCAAGGCTTGTTCGTAAAAGGTGAAGGCCTCGCGGCAGTTGCCGTTGAAGATCAGGTAGGGATTGATTCGCATGGCGGCGTTCCTGGCAGTAGGCGCGGAGAGAGGCGATGTTCGCCAGGTTCCGCGAAAGGCGGCTAAAACATGTCAGAGCATTGGACGCCGCAACGGCCAGAGTTTTTCCAGATGTTTTTCTTCTGAAAACGCCGCGCTTCAGCACGGATAAAACCTGCGGAGTACCATGACGCCCTGTACGACCTGTCGAGCTAAATGTGCCATGCCTTTGATTTCCCGCTTCAACGCCCTGTTCGATCAGGCCCGGCGCGCCTTGCTGTTGGTCTGGGCGACCTCACGCGGTTTGTTTTTGGGCTTGGTGCTGGCCACTCTGATTGCCGGTGTTCTGCCGGCGCTAGCCGCGTGGCTGGGCCAGCGCATTGTCGATGCGGTGGTGACAGCGATGCAGTTGCACGCGCAGCAGGGCGATGCAGCGCTGTGGCCGGTGTTGCGTTACGTGCTGATGGAGGCGGGGGTGTTGGCGTTATTGTCCGGCACGCAACGGGGCCTGTCGGTGCAGCAGTCGCTGCTGCGGGTGCAATTGGGGCAGAAGGTCAACACGCTGATTCTGGAAAAGGCCCAGACCCTGTCGCTGGTGCAGTTCGAGAATTCCGAGTTCTACGACAAGCTGGTGCGTGTGCGCCGCGAAGCCTCGACCCGGCCGCTGGCGTTGGTGATGAAGTCGCTGGGGCTGATCCAGAACCTGATCATGCTGATCAGCTTTGCTGTGCTGCTGGTGCATTTTTCACCGTGGGCGTTGCTGTTGCTGGTGATTGGCGCGTTGCCGGTGTTCTTTGCCGAAGCGCATTTCTCCGGCGACGCTTTCCGCCTGTTCACCCGCCGCGCCCCGGAGAGTCGGCAGCAAAATTACATCGAAACCTTGCTGTCCCATGAGGCCTATATCAAAGAGGTCAAGCTGTTCGGCTTTGCGCCGTTGCTGTTGCAGCGCTATCGGGACACCTTCGCCAGGCTCTACGCCGAGGATCGGCGTCTGACATTGCGTCGTGATGGCTGGGGTTTCGGTCTGGGCTTGCTTGGCACCGGGGCGTTCTATCTGGCCTATGCCTGGGTGGTCATCGATGCGGTGCACGGCAATATCAGTCTCGGTCAGATGACCATGTACCTGGTGTTGTTCAAGCAGGGGCAGAGTGCGGTCAGCAGCAGCCTGAGTGCGATCAGCGGTTTGTACGAGGACGGTCTGTACCTGTCGAGCCTGTATGAGTATCTGGCCGAACCGGTGTTGGCCGATTGCGGTCATCTCACCGTCGGCGCACAACCGGGTGATGGCCTGCGCTTTGAAAACGTCGGTTTCCGTTATCCCGGGGCCAGCCGTGCAGCACTGGAAGGCATCGACCTGCACGTGGTGCCGGGCAAGAGCGTGGCGCTGGTGGGGGAGAACGGCTCAGGCAAGACCACGCTGATCAAGTTGCTGACGCGTCTGTATCGGCCCGACCAGGGACGCATTCTGCTTGATGGCAGCGATTTGCAGGATTGGGAAGAGAACACCTTGCGTCGGCGTATCGGGGTGATTTTTCAGGACTACATTCGCTACCAGTTCACCGTGGGCGAAAACATCGGCGTGGGGGATACGTCGGCGTTCAACGATGAATCGCGCTGGCAGGCCGCAGCGGCCGAAGGCATGGCCGCGCCGTTCATTGAAGGGCTCGACCGTGGCTATGCAACGCAACTCGGGCGATGGTTCGCCGGCGGTCAGGAGTTGTCGGGCGGGCAATGGCAGAAGATTGCCTTGTCCCGGGCCTACATGCGCCGCGATGCCGACATCCTGATTCTCGATGAACCGACCTCGGCGCTGGATCCGGCGGCGGAAGCGGCGGTGTTCGAGCATTTCAGCCAGCACACCGAAGGTCGCATGACCCTGCTGATCTCCCATCGCTTTTCCAGTGTGCGCAATGCCGATCAGATCATGGTGCTGGAGGCCGGACGGATACTGGAGCAGGGCGATCACGACAGCCTGATCGCCGCCAACGGGCACTACGCCAAACTGTTCGATCTGCAGGCTCGCGGCTATCGCTAGGAGTCCTGCGCGCTGCGCACCCGTGCGGGGCCGGCCACGCGCGGTGCAGGTTTGGTCTGCATCAGCGCATCGATCGCCTTGCGATAATTCTGCCCGCCCAGCGCCATGCTGTTGTTATGGGTGGCGCCCGGTACCAGCAGCAGTCGTTTCGGTGGTTGGGCGGCGTTGAACAGTTGCTCGCTGAAGCGCGGCGGCACGAATGCGTCGGCCATGCCGTGCACCACCAGCAGTGGCATGTGAATCTCGGCGATCTTGTCGATGGAGTCGAACTTCTGCGACAGCAGCCAGCGCACCGGTAGCGAGGTGTTGGCCACGGCGGCGGCCACGTCGGCGAGAGAGGTGAACGTCGATTCAATCACCAGGCCTTTGACCGGCAGCGGTGTCTGGTCCCGAGCCGCCTCCTGGCCGAGTTCGGCGGCCAGATCAATGGCCACGGCGCCGCCCAGCGAGTGGCCGTAGATCAGGCGCTTGCTCGGGTCGGGCTGCAGCAGTTTGAAGCGCTCCCACGCTACACGGGCATCTTCGTACACACTGCTTTCCGAAGGCAGATCGCCCTTGCTCTGGCCGAAACCTCGGTAGTCGATGGCCAGTACCGAGTAGCCGGCCGCGCGCAACTGTTCGATGCGGAACAGCTGTCCGGTGAGGTTCCAGCGCACGCCGTGCAGATAGAGAATCGCCGGAGCGTTCGGCCGGTCTGCGGGCCACCACCAGGCATGAATGTTTTGCCCGGCCTTGAAGCTCTTGGGCTGCAAGTCGAGCTCCTGCACGCTGCCCGGCAAGCCGTGATACCAGCCGGCCGTGCCCGGTTCGATGCGAAACAGCAGTTTGCGCTCGGTGTGTTCGAGCACCGCACAACTCGTCGGCACGCCAATGATCAGCGCGGTCATGCAGGCGAACGCCAGACGGCGACGACGCAAACGAGTCATGAAGGACAGGAGCATTAAACGGTTCACCACAGCGCAGACAAAGAAGGCTTTTTACCAGAAGGCTCGGTCTGCGCGTGACTTTTTCGACCGCCGTGTGCCCGCAACGATTACAAAATGCTGCGGCTCAGCCCACGCGCAGGACGATTTTGCCGATGTGGTCGCCACCTTCCATGCGTGCATGCGCCTGGGCCGCGTCGTTCAGCGAATAAATCTTGTCGATGATCGGCAGGCAGCGTCCGGCGGCCAGCGCCGGCCACACGTGTTCGCGCAGTTGCTCGGCAATTTCGGCCTTTTCCTCTGAGGTGCGTGCTCGCAGCAAGGATCCGGTGATTACCGCACGCTTGGCCATGATCGCCAGCAGGTCGATGTCGTTGGCCTTGCCGCCGCCGAGAAAGCCCAGCATCACCAATCGGCCATCCATTGCCAGCGCGCTGACATTACCGTTGAGGTACGAGGCGCCCATGATGTCCAGGATCGCGTTAACGCCTTGGCCAGCAGTTTTTTCGGCGATGACCGTGGCGAAATCCTGCTCGCGATAATTGATCGGCTGCCCACCCAGCTTGCTGATTGCCGCGCATTTATCGGCGCTGCCGGCGGTGGCAAAGGCTTCGATGCCGAATTCGCGGCAGAGCATCAGCGCGGTAGTGCCGATGCCGCTGGTGCCGCCGTGGATCAGCACGCGCTGACCACGCTGGGCGTCGCCGAGGCCGAACAGGTTGGCCCACACGGTAAAGAACGTTTCCGGGATAGCGGCGGCCTGCACCCAATCCAGTCCTTCGGGGATCGGCAGGGTTTGCCTGGCCGGGACGTTGCAGTATTCGGCGTAACCGCCACCGTTGGTCAGCGCGCAGACCTTGTCCCCCACGGCAAACTGACTGACACCGGCACCCAGCGCCACCACTTCGCCGGCCACTTCCAGACCGGGGATCGGATTCATGCCCGGCTTCATTGGATATTTACCGGCCCGTTGCAGGGCGTCGGGGCGGTTGATCCCGGCGGCATGCACGCGGATCAGCACTTCACCGGCTGCGGCGACCGGTAGCGGCACACGTTTGGCTTGCAGAACATCGGGGCCACCGGGTTCAGTGATTTCGATCCGGGTCATCTCGTTGGGCAAAGTCATGTCGATTCCTGTTGCTTGAGGTTCTGAAGATGGGAGCACGGCCCGCAGGCAATGATTCCCTTCAATTTTCACAGACGCGTGGTTCAGTCGATGAGGGCAGCCATTTCAGGGCGTGCTCCAACAGGATCGCCACGGCAATCGCCCCTGCGGCGATCAGGAAGAGCAACGCGTGCTGACCGCCCGTGGCATTGAACAGCGCCGAAAAGGCAAATCCGGCCAGCGCCTGAAACGTGGCAAACGATACGGTGGCGCGGCTCCAGGCGATTTGCTGGCGATGGTGATCCGGCACCAGTTCATGCACGCGGGCCAAGGCCAGAGGCACGATGCCGGGCGGGAATGAGCCGATAATCACTGCCAGCACCGCCAACGCCATGAAAGAGTGGGAAACCGCCAGCAGTCCCAGCGCAATCGCCTGGATCACCAATACCAGCCGAATGCCGATCCGCGCGCCAAGCCGATCCGCGAGAAAGCCGTAACTTACCGGGCCGACAATTGCGCCCAGGCCATACATCACCCAAATCAAGGCGCCAATTTGCGCCCCGGCACCGAGCCCTCGAGCCACGTAATCCACCAGAAACACCATGGCCGGTACCAGCCCTGCCGCCATGAACGCATATTGGCCGAACAGCAAATAGACGGCGGAGGGCGTTGGCTCAATCGCCGCGCCTGCGTGAGTGGCGGTCGGGTGCGGTAGATCAACAGGCCAGCCAAACCAGCTCATCGCGGTCAGCAACAGCGACAATCCGCCCAGCCCCGACCAGGTAGCTTGCAGGCCCATATTCAACAATGGCGGGACAAGAGTTCCAGAGGCGGCGATCCCCAGGCCGATACCGAGAAAAATCGCACCGCTGGCCAGCCCTTTGCGGGATGCCGGCACGTGGGGCAGTACAGTCGCCGCCACCAGCACCATAATTGCGCCGCCGGTAATCCCCGACAGCAGTCGCCAGCCAAAGAACCAACTCACCGACAATGGAAATGCACAGGCAAAAAACGCTGCGGTGACCAGCAGCATCATCAGTCGCAGGGCGTTTTTATTGCCCAGTTGGCGCGCTATCGGCCGGCCGAGCAGGGCGCCGATCAGATAGCCGACCAGATTGGCTGCGCCGAGGTAGACCACGTCGTTGGCAGAAAACCACTGCGCCTGAATCAGCGAGGGAATAAGCGGTGTGTAGGCAAAACGCGCCAGACCAATGCCGACCAGGCTGGCGCAGAGTCCCGAGAAAATCGGTAACGCTGAGGTTGATGTACGCATGACAGCAATCCTGAGGAAGGTCTATGGCGCTCAGGATATCGGCTATCTTTGCTGCGGTAATGCAGCGATTTGGCTTTATAGTGATGCAAATTTGCATCGGTTGGGGGCAGCATGAACTGGGATGATGCACGGGTATTTCTCGCGGTATGCAGGGAGTCGACATTACGCGGCGCAGCGCGGGTTCTGGGGGTGGATCAGGCGACCGTCGGGCGACGGATCACGGCGTTGGAAAAGTCCCTGAGCGCGACCTTGTTCCTGCGCACCTCCGACGGCTACGCACTGACGGCGGTCGGCGAAGCCGCGCTCAAAAGCGTGGAGAAAATGGAGCAGTCGGCGCTGGAACTCGAGCGGCAGATTCAGGGCCTGGATGATCGTCTGACCGGCAACGTACGCGTCAGTACCACCGATTCGCTGGCCATCGACTTCCTGATCCCGGCCATGACCCGCCTGCACGCACAGCATCCCGACGTGCGCATTGAACTGGACGCTTCCACGCAGATCCTTAGCCTGGCCAAGCGCGAGGCGGACATCGCCGTGCGCAATACCCGGCCTGACAATCCTGATCTGATCGCGCGGCGGATTGCTCGCTGGCCCGTGGGATTGTTCGCTTCACAGGCGTATATCGACGCCCATGGCATCCCGCCGCAGGGTACGGCGTTCGAAGGCCATGACCTGGTGGTCTACCAACCGTATTTGCAGACGCACAAGGACATGACGCTGGTTTGCGAACCGCTGCATCGCGGGCGGATTGTCGCCAGCCTGAGCTCCAGTCTGTTGGTACGCCGCTCGATTGCGGCTGGCCTGGGCGTAGGAGAAATTCCGGTGTACATGGGCGAGCGCGATGGCCTGATCAGGCTTTGGCCGGAGCGCAATCGCCCGCAACCGTATGAGGTCTGGCTGGTGACCCACGCGGACTTGCGCCACACCGCACGGGTCAGGGCGGTGATTGAGCAGATTGTCGAGGCGTTTGCACTGGAGAATGAATGACTGCTTAGAGGGCTTTAGACAAGCTACATCGTCTGACGAAATGCCCTACATTCATAGCAGAATCAGCCGGCTTGTGGGCTTGGAGCGCCAGCCCTATTGTTGATGCAACTCGCAGCACCAGGAAATCGGTATGTGAGTGATGCGCCAGAGAAGGTATCGGTAACCCAGGGAAGGGGATCGGATTGAAAGCCAGGGAATTCGAGCAATATCAATGCACCGAAACATTGAGCAAAGGTCGTTACACACAAGCCATGAACGCTATCAGCCGTGAAGAATTCAATGCCAGGATCGAGACCATCGAGGCAAGGATGGATGCTCGGGTAGAGCGAGTGCACGCAGATATCCGAGAGTTCCTTTGCTCCCAGGCAGAGCGAGACAAGGCTAATGAACGCCTCCAGTTTGAGCGAGATAAACGCTACGACTCAATGATTCAAGGCATTGCCATCGAGTCCAAAGAGGCGCTCAAGAAGGCGGGTACCGTGAATGCCAACGTCTGGATGGCAACGGCTGTGCATCTGTTTGGTGTGGTCAGCATTGTCGTTGGTGGCTATTTCGCCAGTCAGGCCAACCTGTATGTAGCGATACAAACAACATTGGCGGCGGTTCAGGCGGGCAAAGATGTCGGTGCAGCCAAGCCTGCCGAGTTGCCATCATCGGTGTTGCCAGAATAAAAAAACGGCCTTCAATCGAAGGCCGTTTTTGTTGGCATTGGAAACCCATGCCTCATGGCATTTGCGGCAGCTCCTGCGGACGCAGGTCAAACACCAGTACTTCGGCATCCACGCCATTGCTCAGAGTCAACGCCTGTTCCTCGCGAACCCGCACGCCGTCACCTTCCTGCAGCAACTGGCCATTGAGTTCAACACTGCCGCGAGCCACATGTACGTAGGCGTAACGGTTGGCCGACAGTTTCAGGGTGGCGCTTTCCTTGCCGTCGAACAACCCGGCGTATACCCGCGCATCCTGGCGCACTGTCAGCGAACCATCGCTGCCGTCCGGCGAGATGATCAGTTGCAGATGACCGCGTTTTTTCTGCGCACTGAAATGCTCCTGTTGATAGCGCGGTTTGGCGCCGCTGATCTCCGGCACAATCCAGATTTGCAAAAAGTGCACTGGCTTGGTGGCCGAATGGTTGAACTCGCTGTGCGCCACGCCGCTGCCGGCGCTCATCAATTGTACGTCGCCAGGGCGGATCACCGAGCCGGTGCCCAACGTGTCTTTATGTTCCAGTGCGCCTTCGAGCACGTAGGAAAAGATCTCCATGTCGCGATGCGGGTGCTGGCCGAAACCTTTGCCGGCGGCAACGCGGTCATCGTTGATCACCAGCAGGTCGGAAAAACCCTGTTCACGCGGGTCGCGGTAGCTGGCAAAGGAAAAGGTGTGGAACGACTTCAACCAGCCATGATTGGCGAGGCCACGATCGGAGGCTTTGCGAAGAGTCAGCATGATGAAATCTCCTTGGGGACGTGAATTCGTCCGAGTGAGGAGAAGGTTACTGTTTACTCTTTGAGGTAATAAGTAGATGGAAATTGAAATACTGTCCGCTTGTGGTTGACAGTTGTGTGCGCTTGATCACGTATTTTTTTCCGACGACTGTGCCGCAGTTGGCCATAATGCTCATCCGGTCTTGTCCGTTTACCTTTCATTAACAGTGATGTGTACCCCATGAAAACCGTGGCAATGGTGTTGTTCCCCGACTTTCTACTGCTCGACATGGCCGGGCCGCTGGAGGTGTTTTCGGTGGCCAATCGCTATTTGAAACCGGAGTTGCACTATCAACTGACCACTCTCGGTACCGAGCGCGGGCCGTTGAGTGCGTCCAACGGTGTGCTGGTACACACCGACCGGCATATAGAACAAGCCCCTGAGCGCTACGACTTGCTGCTGGTACCCGGCGGGCCGGGGGCTTACAACGAAAAACACCCGGCGTTGCTGGCTTGGCTGAAAGCGGCCGTACCCTGTGCCGAGCGATATGGTTCGATCTGCACCGGCGCCTTCGTGCTCGGCCATGCCGGGTTACTCGATGGCTATCGGGTGACCACTCATTGGAACTACACCGAACGCCTGATCAAGGCATTTCCAAAGGCGAGCGTCGCCACCGACCAGATTTTCATTGAGGATCGCAATCTGATCACCTCTGGCGGGGTCACGGCCGGCATCGACCTGGCGCTGGCGCTGGTGGCGCAGGATCATGGCAAGAAGTTGGCCCAGGACGTCGCCAAAGTGCTGCTGGTGGTGATGAAACGTCAAGGTGGACAGGCGCAGTTCAGCCCATTGATGGCGGCGGTGGCGCCTCAGGAAACCCCGATCACCCGAGTACAGAATTACGTCCTGGACCATCTCGACGAAGCGTTCAGTGTCGAGCGCATGGCAGGATTGGCGAACATGAGTGCACGGCACTTCGCGCGGACGTTTGCCCGCGACATCAATATGACGCCGATGGAGTTCCTGCAAAGTGCGCGTATCGACTGCGCACGAAATCTTTTGGAAACCACTGACCTGCCTTTGAAAACCGTGGCCTACAAGAGTGGTTTTGGCAGTGTTCGGCACATGCGTCTGTTGTTCGCGGAAAAACTCGGCCTTACCCCTGTGCAATACCGCGAACAGTTCAGTTAGAGCGGTTCTGTCCGTTGTGCGCACCCGGATGTCCGTGCTGCGCCCTGTGTGAAGGTTGTGCCGTCATCGCAGGCTGCCAAGATAGTTGGCATGAACAGTCTCAACGATTTGAACTCGGCGTCAGTCCTGTATTTCGGCCCTTACGCCTTCCATTTGCGCCAACGGCTGATCCTCGACGGGGATCGGCAACTGCGCATGGGCGGGCGTGCGCTGGACATTCTGCAGGTGCTGGTCGAGCGCGCAGGCCGAGTGGTCAGAAAGGAAGAGTTGATTGCACGGGTCTGGCCCACTTCGGTGGTCGAAGAGATCAATCTTCGCGTCCACATTGCCGCCCTGCGACGGGCGCTCGGTGACGGTGAGAACGGCCAACGCTATATCGTCAATGTGCCGCAATGTGGCTACAGCTTCGTGGCCCCGGTGCAGGGCGACAATACCGGGCACGTGCCCCTGGAACACCTGCAAGCAGCACAACACAACCTGCCTGTGCGGCTGACGCCGGTGACCGGTCGCGATTCAGTGGTGGGCTCGATGGTGCGGCAATTGCCACTGTGCCGATTGATGACCGTGACGGGGCCTGCGGGTGTGGGCAAAACCACGGTGGCGTTGCGTGCTGCAGAGTTGCTGCTACAGCATTTTCGCGATGGGGTCTGGCTGGTGGATCTGGCGGTAGTCAGCGACGCCACGCCACTGCTCGACTATCTGTTGCAAACCCTCGATACCGATCTCGTCACGCTGGCGGCGCGTCACAGCTTGCTGGTGCTGGATAACTGCGAACATCTGCGTGAAGCCTGCAAGGTTCTGGTTGAACGTTTACTGGAGGCCGCGCCACGGCTGTCGATTCTTGCGACCAGTCGCGAAGCATTGCAGGCCAGTCTGGAGACCGTACAAACCCTGCCGCCACTGGCCATTCCCAAATCCTCGGCGTTGGGCAGTGTCGAAGAGACCATGGGCTATTCGGCCGTGCAATTGTTTGTCAGTCGTGCCCGTGCCCGGCAACAGGGTTTTACCCTGCGCGAACAGGATCTCAATGCTGTGCGCGACATCTGTCGGCGGCTCGATGGGCTGCCACTGGCGATTGAACTGGCGGCGGTGCACATTGATGCTTTGGCGATGGTCGGCTTGCAGTCACAACTCGACAATTGTTTACAGCTGCTCAGCCATGGCCGGCGTACTGCCGTGCCACGCCATCAAACCCTGAAAGCCGCGCTGGACTGGAGCTATCAACACCTGAATGAGCAGGAACAGCGGGTGCTGCAACGCCTGTCGGTTTTCAAAATGGCGTTTGCCATGGATGCGGCGATGGGCGTCATCAGCTGCGCGCAGTTACCTCCGTCGACGTTGGCCCTGATGATTGACCGGTTGGCGCAGAAGTCTTTGCTGGCGGTCGAGCGGGGCAGTGCCGGGTTGCGCTATCGCATGCTCAACACCACCCGTCGTTACGCCCGCGAACAACTGGAACGCAGTGGTGAATCCAACGAGTACGAGCGCCGGTATGCGCGCTTCGTCAGCCGCAGTCGTTGGGTGTCAGGCTCGCAGTTGGCGGCCCAACTCGTCGAGTAACAAGCGCACCTTGCGCAAGTCCGGGGTGGCATAGCCCTCGGTGAAGCGTTGATAGATCGGGTTCAATAAATCCAGCGCTTCGCGGCAGCGGTTCTGCCGTTGCCACAACTGCGCCAGCGAAGTGGCGCTGCGCAGTTCCCAGGCCAGGGCGCCCTGGGTCTGCGCGATCGACAGTGCCTGGTGCAAGACCTTTTCGGCTTGCCGGGTGTTGCTGTCGGGGCAAGCCGATTGTTCAATCAACATGCGATCGGCCCGAGCCCGCAGAATCTCCGCCGTGCTCCAGCCTGCAGCTCCGCTGTGTGCCCGCTCAAGCAACGCGTCATCAACAAAACGGCTGTCCAGTGTCACCATGATTTCCCTGATCAGGCCGCTGTCTTCGGTCGGTATCGGCACGGCGGCATCGGCGTCGAGAACCTGCGCGTACTGGCATGCCCAGCGATGGAACAGCAATACGGAGTGCTTCTGCGCCTGCTCCAGCAACTGCTGCAGCAAAGCACGGGCGTTTTGCTGGTCACCGTTGTAATGAGCAATCAGGCAACTGGCCAGCGCCAGGGTGTAGCAGATCGAAGTGCCGTGGTTGATTTGCACGGCGATGTCCAGTGCCTGCCTGGCCGTACGCCAGGCCTGTTCAGGGAAACCTTGTAGCCACAACACCCGGGCAAGCACCGTCAGCGAGGCGACGCTCTGGTCGTACTGCACGCCGAAGCCATGGGTGAAGCGGTTGGGGTTGCCGTTTTGAGCCATTTGCTGAATCACTTGCTCGGCATGCAAGCGTGCCTGCTGCTGGTCACCGGCGTAATGCAGCGCCAACACCCGCAGGCGGTGTGTACTCAGCGACAACTGCGGGTCGCCATGCAGGCCGAGTCGATCGAACTGTTCGCTCTGTTCCAGCGCCGACCGATAATGGCCACAGCTCAGGTTGACCGCCATGTGCCCGGACACCGCGCGCAGCTGTCCGGCCACGTCGTCGTACGCTTGTGCCAGCGTATGGGCATCGACGAATGCCGCGATGGTTTCCGGGGTGCCACCCCAGGTGTGGTAGCAGGCGCTGCCAAGCGCCAGCTTCAGCGCGATTTTCACCCGAGGACAAGGTTCGGCAGCGTTTTCCAGCAGGGCCAGCGCCCGGCGCACGTAACCGCCGTATTCCTTGAGCAGCGACAACTCTTGCCACAATGGCGCCGAGGTTGCGGCCAGATAAATCCCCACATCGTTGGGGCCGGCACCGTTCAGGCTCCAGTCGAGCGCCGCGCGCAGGTCTTCCAGACCGCGTGCGTAGCGTTCGATCCACAGTGCGGTTGAGGTATTTTCCCAATCGGTCTGCGCCTGATACATCAGCGCCAGACAGCGTTCAGCGTGGCGTTCGCGGGTTTCGGCAAGTTCGGCGCCTTGCTCGAGTTTTTCCAAGGCATAGCGCCGAGTGGTGTCGAGCAACCGATAGAACACTTCTTCATCACCGACTTCGACGTTGAGCAACGACTTGGCGACCAGTTGTGTGATCGAACCAAACACCTCGCCGGGCTGGATGTGCTGTCCACCGATCACCGCAGCGGCGGACTCCAGCGTGAAGCCACCCCGAAACACACCCAGTCGGCGCAGGCAGGTCTGTTCGCAATCGGTCAGCAGGTTGAAGCTCCAGTCCAGCGTGGCACGCAGCGTCTGGTGGCGCTCCACGCTGCTCTGATTGCCGGCAGCCAATACCGGCAGACGCCCTTGCAGCTGGCTGAGCAGACCATGCAGGCCGAGCTCTCCAGCCTGCGCCGCCGCCAGCTCCAGGGCCAGTGGAATGCCGTCCAGACGCCGACAGATTTCAAGCGCATCGGGCAGCTCGGCGTCGCTCAATTCGAAGCCCTCGTGCGCGGCCAGGGCGCGTTCGGCAAACAGTTGCAATGCTGAAAAATTCAACGCCTGCGCACGATCAAGCACGGCAATCGGCGGCGGGTAATCAAGCGACTCAAGGCGTTGCACATACTCGCCTTCGGCACGCAGGCTCTCGCGGCTGGTGGCCAGAATGTGAACCTGCGGCGCACCGCGCAAAATGCTCTCGCTGAGCAGTGCCATGGCGTCGATCAAATGTTCGCAATTGTCGATCACCAGCAGCATCTCGCGCTCGCGCAGTGCATTGACGAGGTGGGGCAGCGGATCGTTGTCATGCAGCACCACGTCCAGCAGGGCCGCCAGATGCGAGCAGATCATTCGTGCGTCGTTGATCGGCGAAAGATCCAGCAGCCGGATGCCGTCCCGATAGTGGCCGATCATCTGTTCGGCAACGCGCAGGGCCACGGTGGTTTTGCCGATGCCGCCGGGGCCGACCAGCGTGATGCAGCGCTGGCGTGGCAACTGCGTGATCAGGCTGTCGACCAGCGGCTGGCGGCCGATCATTCGCGTGCGGCGCAGTGGCAGGTTATGCCGGGTGCCGGTCTCGGCGCAGGTGTGCTGTTCGATCGATTGCAGCCTGATCGGTGCGACAAAGCTGTAGCCGCGCTGCGCCACCGTGACGATGTATCTCTGCCCGCCCTGACCGTCGCCCAGGGCTTTGCGCAAAGCCGCCATGTGCACCCGCAGATTGATGTCTTCCACGATGCTGTCCGGCCATACGCCGGCAATCAGTTGCTGCTTGCTCACGACATCGCCGGCATGCGCCAGCAGGATCAGCAGAATATCCATGGCACGTCGGCCCAGGCGTAACGGCTGCTCGCCCTCAAGCAGCAGCCGTTTGCCGGGCTGAATCCGATAGGGGCCGAAACCGAGGGCCTGATTCGGGGGAAGACTCAACAGCTCACTCCTGAGAAATTTTTATAATCCTGCCCACGGCGTGTGAAGCCTCCGTGAAGGGCAGCGCGGATCGGCGTCAGCGGCACGCAAGCCTTTTAATCCGCAGTTTTTCGGACATATTCCGCAGGTTCTGGCGTCAGTGCAACGTGCAGATTGCCGGCAATGCACGAAAGTGACGCAGCGATCGGCGTTTTTGCCCGCTGCAATGTGCAGACCAGCGCTTTGTCTCCCGGACAATTAACAACGATTAACTCGTCTGTGCCTGCTTCAACCCCAAAAATCCGCTGAGTCAAGCTTGCCCTCAGGCCAGGACCTGATGGCTGCAATGGAGTGCACACGTGCGGAGGGCGGCGCAATGAGCAACGTGGTGGTGGTCTATCACAGCGGCTATGGCCACACACGCGTCATGGCAGAAGCCGTGGCACAAGGCGTTGAACGGCACTCGGGCAGTACCTGTCGGTTGGTGGCGGTAGAAGAAGTCGAACGCTATTGGGATGAGTTGCACCGCGCCGACGCGATCATCTTCGGTGCGCCGACTTACATGGGCAGCGCGTCGGCGGGCTTCAAGCATTTCATGGAGGCCAGCGCGGCGTTCTATCTGGCAAAACCGTGGCGCAACAAGGTTGCCGCCGGGTTCACCAATTCCGGGACCCTGTGCGGCGACAAGCTCAATACATTGCTGCAAATGGCGGTGTTCGCCGCGCAACATTCGATGATCTGGGTGGGTCTCGACCTGCTCCCGGCGCGCTCGGCGGCGGGCTGCTTCGATGGACAGTTGAATCGTCTGGGCAGCTCGCTCGGGGCCATGGCCCAATCCAGTGTCGAACAGCCGCCCGAACACGCGCCGCCGCTCGAAGACCGGCGCACGGCAGCACATCTGGGCGAGCGGGTGGCGCAAGTGGCGCAGCGGTTGAGGCAGAAGTGAAGCACGGGGAAATGCGCGTAGCGCGACAGCGTCTAGACCGCCAGGCGTATGCCGACAGGCGCGGCCGTTGCTTGCGGTCTCTCGGCCTTCATGCCCGGCACCTCACGACACCGCCAGGCGAACGGGCTGATGCCTTCGCTGCGGGTGAAGATATGGCAGAAGTGTGCCTGATCACAGAAACCACATTCCAGGCTGATTTGCGTCAGGCTCAGGTGGGTGAGCCGGATCAGCTGCTTGGCGCGAGCGATGCGCTGGGTACGGATCCAGTCCTGCGGCGAGAGTCCGGTACTGCATTTGAACGCCCGGGAAAAATGACTGCGTGACAACGAACAGGCCTCTGCCAGTTCGGTGACTTCCAGGCTTTCACCCAGGCGATCGAGGATCAATTGTTTGGCCCGCCGTTCGCGCTGCGGACTGAGGCCGCCGATGCGCGGTGTGCGGGATTCGCTGGAGAGGGCGAGGGCGACTGTTTGTTGAAAGTGAGCCATGGCCAATGTCCGTGTCGGTGGGGCAACGCACACTCGGCACGTTTCCCTTTGGTCAAAAAAACAATGTTTCGCAGAGGGTTTCATTGTTGGACGGGGCCGGAAGACTGACGAGTTAAACGTTGTTAATTGCGCTGCAAAACGTTGAACTCAGCACATCGCTGCAAGTCGGCGACAGGGCAGATAGGCGAGGATGGCCCAATGGGTACCGGTGGAATACGGCCCATACAAACGTGCGGCCAACGTACCGTTGATCGAGTAAAGTACGGCGCTATCGCACCTGACTGAACACGACTTCTCAAGCAAGGAACACGAGCCCATGAACCGTAACGATCTGCGTCGCGTCGACATGAACCTGCTGGTGATTTTCGAAGCGCTGATGTTCGAAAAGAACCTGACCCGCGTCGCCGAAAAACTGTTCATGGGCCAACCGGCGGTCAGCGCCGCGCTGGGGCGTCTGCGCGATCTGTTCGATGATCCGCTGCTGCTGCGCAACGGCCGCAGCATGGAGCCGACGGCGCGTGCGCTGGCGATTCTGCAAGAGCTGCAACCGGCGATGGATGTGATCTCCGGCGCGGTCAGCCGGGCCAAGGAATTCGACCCGGCCAGCAGTTGCGACGTGTTCCGCATCGGCCTGTCGGACGACGCTGAGTTCGGGCTGTTTCCGCCGCTGCTGCGACAGCTCCAGCAAGAGGCCCCGGGCATTGTCGTGGTGGTGCGCCGCGCCAATTATCTGTTGATGCCGGCGCTGCTGGCGTCCGGGGAAATCTCGGTCGGGGTCAGCTACACCACCGATCTGCCGGCCAACGCCAAGCGCAAGAAACTGCGCGACATTCCCTGCAAAGTGCTACGCGGCGATGACCGTCCCGGGCCGCTGACACTGGACGAATACTGCGAGCGCCCGCACGCGATGGTGTCGTTCTCCGGCGACTTGAGCGGCAACATCGACCTGGATCTGGCCAAGGTTGGCCGGCGTCGGCGCGTGGTGCTCGGCGTGCCGCAGTTCAGCGGTTTGCGCGCGTTGCTCGCCGGGACCGAAATGGTTGCCACCGTGCCGGACTATGCCGCGTGTGCGCTGGTCGAAGGTTGCAACCTGCGCGCTGAAGATCCACCGTTCCCGATCGATGCCGCACAGCTGTCGATGGCCTGGAGCGGGGTGCACGACAACGACCCGGCCGAGCGCTGGCTGCGCTCGCGAATCAGCCAGTTCATGGCGGCGCCGCTGGATATACCAGCGACCTGATTGCCGTCCGTCCGTAACCGGCTTCACCTGTAAGTTCTGACAGTAGCGCAGGTTGGCGATCCGGTGTGAGATGAGTCCTTGCCCCAGTGGGCAGGGTTGTATCTCGCACAGGGAATGGATCATGAACAATCCGTCTGTTTCGCTCACCACTGACGATCTGCCGGCGCCCTTTATTCAAGAAAGTCCGATTTCGACTCTGCTCAACCCGCGTGACGTCAGAAATAACCTGACATTCGTCGCACCTTACGCCGGTATTCAGGTTGACGATCAGATCAGCATTCGTTGGGCGGGGGGCTCGGGGGAGGGGTCGTATACTTCGGCGTTATCCCCGGTGGGCAGTGCGCGTCCGGTGATACGGCGGCTGGACAAGGACCTGGTGACGTTCAACTTCGGCCGTACGGTGACGCTGTCTTACTCACTGGTTCGAGGCACGGCACCCGCAGTGGTCTCGCAGCCGCTGCTGTTGTATGTCTTGCCAGTTGCCCAGGCTGATTTGCCCAGACCGTTTATCCCGCAGGCATCGGACGGTGGTGAAGGGCAGGTGCTGAATGTGAGCGCGCTGAGCGAGTTTACCCTGCGCATCAATGCCTGGCTGTTGGAGCGCACGGGCCAGCCTGTGTGGCTGAGGCTCAGGGGGACGAAGGTGGACGGCAGTGCGTTCGATGTCAGGTATTGGCAAGCGCCGGAAAATGTCATTGCCGATGAGTTCAATCGTTTCGGTTTTTACGAAAGAAACTACCCGGCGGCACCGCTGCAGGGGCTGAGGAATCACAGCGCTCTCAATCTGCGGTTCAGCGCAGGGCTACAGAGAAGCCAGGACGAATCGTTTGCGCAGGTATTTGCCGAGCGCAATTACATCGTCATGACCAGCGCATCCGCCACACCGGTGATCCGCTCGGCGACCGGTGCGGACGGCCAGGATATTCCCGAAGGCGCCGACACGCGTCACACCCGGATCACCCTGAGTGGCAGCGCGCGAGCTGGCGAGGACGTAGAGGTGTATGACGAGGCACGACTGCTCGACACGGTCCGCGCGCACTCCGGACTCTGGCAGCTGGAGCTGGTTGATCTGGCAGGTGGCGGGTATGTGTTTACCGCAAAGGTCAGCAACGACAGCGCGATTTCAGCCCCCTGGAGGCTCAACGTGGTCTTGCAGGACTTGCCCCTGTCGATCCGAGAAGCTCCGGACAACGGCCGCCTCGATCCGTTGGCCGCCACGCAGAGTCTGACGGCGGTGCTGCTTTACGACATGCTGCCCGATGACAGGCTCCGGGTCAGCTGGATCGGCGCGGCAGGCACACTGCCGCAAGGTTCGCACACCACCAACACGCTGATTGCCGGGGCGACGAAACCGCGGGAAGTGCCGTTGTCGGTCTCGGTGGTGCCGTTCAACCTGGGCAAAAAGGTGAGCGTCACCTTTACCTATGAGCGCGGACTCTCGCCGCCGGTGACATCAGCGCCTTTTTTTCTGATGGTCGGCGATTTGCCGGCATCGGTATTTATTCCGCCGGTTTTCACTCAGGCAAACGGTACGACGCTGCTGGATCTGCGCACGGTGACCAATGGCGCGACGTTGCAGTTCGGCCGTTGGCCACATATCGCCGCGGGGCAAAAACTGTGGTTGGACCTGGAGGGCACGAACACCGAGGGCGAACCCCATGAACGGCAGCTCTGGACCGGTGATAGAAACAGCGTCACTCGCTCATGGGCAATCAATGGAATTTTCAATTTGACGGTTCTGTTCAGCGATTTGAGTGACCTTGCAGATGGCAGCACCTTGACCCTCCGCTTGCACGTGAATCTGGACGGTGTGGCCAATCGGCAGACGGCGATCGCGTTTACGCCCCGTGAGTACACGATCGTCACGGGGGACTGAACCACACAGTGATCGACCGCCGGTCTTAAATATTTGCGCACCTGTCAGATCTGACAGGTGCGTAATGATCCGTTTAGCGGTTTGCTGTCACCTGCCCCCAAATAATGCACAGGTGCACGGCTTATGAACCTCCCCGATTCTGATGACAACGGCGTATTTCAGGTACCTGCACCCTTCGTAGTCGACGCCACCATTCCTGTCAATGGCGCATCAATAGGCGTCCCGTTGCGCATCTATGACGAGGTGGTCGATGATCGCGGGGCGACTGTGACCGTCGATCCACTGTTGAGCGGAACGGTCGAACCCGGAGATGTCATGCGATTAAGGCTGGAGGGCGAGACGGCAACGCTCGACAGTCACATCTTCCGGGACGTCGACGTTAAAGTGTTCATGCATATCCCCAAGGGCCGGCTGCCCTTCGCCAGCGTTTTCAGGCTTTACTGCGAGGTCATGCGAGGCAGTCAGAATGTCGGCGCCTCGGCGACTGTGACAGGGTTGTACAACAGGATTCGTCCGGGCCACGAGGCCGCCAAGCCCACCAACGGAGTGCATTCGGAACTGAAGTTGCAATTGCCCGAAGCCATTTTGAAAGGCGTCGCTGCCGATTTCGTCAGCGCTCAGATTTGTTTCAGTTATCCGTATTGCCGGGCCTATGACCTGATCACGCTGAGGTGCAATGGTGAGCGCCAGACCTGCACCGTCAGCGCGATGCAGGCGCCGCCGCCGCCCGACCCGGGTTCGGCGGTGCCGGCCACCGTGTGTTTCACCATCACTCGGGCTTTTCTGGACAAAGCGAAGCGGAGTCACCATAAGCTCCTGTTTGACTACACCGTCACCGACCAATTGGGCAACACTGTCGACCCTGCCGCACTCTGGTCGGCTTCGCGGGAAGTCGAAGAGAACCTGGACGGCACCCGATTCCTGCCGTTGATCTTTCGCGAAGTGCAGAGCGATACCGGTGATATTTCGGAAACCATCGATCTGGAAAAACTCGCGCGCAACCCGCTGTTGATGATCGTGCGCACCGCCGGCGGACGCTTTCAGGCGGGTGACACGATTAACGCGACCTACATTTCGAGGAGTGCAGGTCAGGCGGACATGCGGGTATCGGCAAGTGGCGTGGTCGAGGCCGATGAATTCGGCCAGCTCCGGCCCTGCGTCCTGCAAGTGCCCAATGACAAGGTGATCAGCGCCAGTGTGGTGACGGCGACGTATGAAGTGCAACGCGGCGCCGTACCGGTCGGTCCATCGATGCCCGCCTCGGCACAGGTCATCGGCGAACGCCTGCCGGACCTGCAACCGCCACGGTTTCAACGGTCGGTCAATGGCGTCTACGACCCTGATGATCCGGTGAATGTTGACGGTGCAAATCTGCAGGTCGAACTCCTGGGCTTTCTGCCGGAAGACAGGGTGCAGCCGTTCTTCGAACAGCCGTCCGGAACCGGTGTACCGTCATTCGAGGCCAAGGCCTTGAACGCCAACAGCCGTGCCAATTATCCGGTGGAAAAGCAGTTCATCGAAAATCACCGGGGTGAAACGTTCACGCTGTTTTACCTTTTGTACCGCAATGGCCGGACCTATAAGTCGTCGCCCTTGTCCGTGTTGATCAGAGAAGCAGCGATCAAGGTCGCGCCGCTGGTCATCGGTTCACGCGGCACCACCACCCGCTACTGGTCGAACAGAGGCAGCTCGCGTTGGCTGACAGCGCTCGATCCCGGCAACCTCAGCCCCATGTCAACCGTGTGGCGGTACGACGGCGACAGTCAGTCATTTCGCGGCTCCAGTTTCGATGACAAGCAGCCCCGGCGTCTGCTTCGCGTGGGCAGCGATGCGTTTGAGGTGGTGTTGCAGCGCGCCAACCTGTTCGGCAATGGCTGGGGTGATCCCGCCAGGCCGGGTCAGGCGAATGCGGCATTTGTTGCCCTGCGTGACGCCCGAAGTCTGGTCGCTGGAAGTCTGGTCGCGTGGGGGCTGGCCGGGTATGGCGGTGTCCTGCCGTTGGACATTGACGCGCTAGAGGATGTCATCGATGTCGTCGGCGGAGCGCGAGCCATGGCCTTGTTGCGCGCCAACAACTCCGTCAAGGCATGGGGCGACGTTGCTTACGGCGGAGTTCTTTGCGCCGAGGTGGCGGGCCTGACCGATGTGGTGAACATCACGATGGGGGGTTATGCCGGTGCGGTCTTGCGCAGCAACGGTCAAGTGGCCGCCTGGGGCGACGTCCGGTATGGCGGATCGGTACCCGACGATATTGCACGGGTGCGCGATATCGTCAGCATCAGCGCGACGGTTTCAGCTTTCGTGGCGCTGCGCGGCAACGGGCAGATCGTCGCCTGGGGCGACGCCCGATTTGGCGGCAGCTTACCCGCCGAGATCGCGGCGCTGCGCGACGTTACCGCAGTCACCTGCAATCACAATGCGTGCGTGGCCTTGAGAGCCAATGGTTCCGTCGTCGGCTGGGGCGAAGGGGTGTCGGGCGGCACGCTGCCGCCCAGGATTGCCCGACTCAACAACATTGTCGAAGTGATCAGCTCCGGATCGGCGTTTGCCGCACTGCTCGCGGATCGCCGTGTTGTCGCCTGGGGCAATTCAAAGGCAGGGGGGGTAGTGCCTGGGCGAATTACCGCCTATACAAACGCCATCGAAATCATTGGCGGCGGGTACGGATTTGCGGTGCGCCTGGATAACCATCAAATCGATACATGGGGCGATCCGGCCCAGGGCGGGATTGTTCCCTCCGCGATAGGCCGGCGCACCGATGTCATGCAGATCGCCAGCACCAATGGTGCCTATGCGGTGCTCTATGCGGATGGCACGGTCGAAGCGTTTGGCAACCCGGTGTGGGGTGGCGATATCAGGTCTGTGGCCCATCAACTGACCCATGTCAGGTCGATCACCGGCAACGCCCAGGCGTTTGCCTTCCTGACGCTCGACCGCCGTTTGATCACCGCCGGTCTGCCCGAGGGCGGGGGCAACAGCGACGCGGTTCAGGATCCCCTGTTTCAGCAGCTGTCCTATCAGCTCAATTGATGCTGCGCGCACCCTCCCTGTAGGCGCTGCCGCAGGCTGCGATCTTTTGATGTTGATTTAAAAACAGGATCAAAAGATCGCAGACTGCGGCAGCGCCTACAGCACATATGTCCAATTTTTCTCCGCCCGCGACGAGCATGATTCACCTCGATGAGAATGAAAGGGTGAGGTCATGAACGCTTCTCAAAAGGATGAACGGGCGCGCGATACCGGTTTGCTGTTTCTGCGGGTCAGCGGCGGATTGTTTCTGCTGTGGGTGCACGGCTTGCCCAAGCTGTTGAACTTCAACGCGCAATTGCAGCAGATCGAAGACCCGTTCCACCTCGGCGCGCACCTCACGCTCTGTCTGGCGATTTTCGCCGAAGTCCTCTGTCCGCTACTGATCGTCGCCGGGGTGCTGGCGCGATTGGCCTGCTTGCCTATTCTTTTTGTTCTGCTGGTGGCGCTGCTGGTCGTGCATCCGCAATGGAGTGTGGCCGAGGGGCAATTCGGCTGGTTGCTGTTGATCCTGTTCGCCACTGTGTTTATCGCCGGGCCGGGACGCCTGGCGCTCAATGTTCGTCTGCCCGGAGTGCTGCGTTATGCCTGAAGCCCTGAGTCCAAAAGCACCGGGGGGCGGTGAAACCGTGACCCTGATCGTCAAGCACCGGGTCAAGGCCGGATTCGAACAGCCTTACGAGGCGTGGTTGCGCAACATCGTCAGGGTCGCCGGGCAGCGCGACGGCCACCTCGGGGTCGACGTGGTGCGCGGCAAACTCAAAGGCCTCGACACGTACACCTGCGTCCTGCGCTTTTGCTCCACCGAGGCCATGCAGCTGTGGCTGGAGTCGCCGCAGCGTCAGGCGCTGGTGGATGAAGCGGCGCCGATGCTCGCCGATGGCGACCAGACCGAAGTCGCGCCGGTCAACGAATTCTGGTTTGCGCCGCTGGCCGATGCCGCGAAGCCGCCGCCGCGCTGGAAGCAAGCGGTGATCACCCTGCTGGTGATTCTGCCGCACACGCTGTTGGTACCGCTGATCTGGGGGCCGCTGCTCAAGCTGCATCCGCTGCTTTCCAACTACGTCGTCGCCACATTCCTGATCACCCTGACCATCGTCCTGTCGGTGGTGTACGTGTTCATGCCCCGCGTGACCCGGTTGTTCGCGCCGTGGCTGGAAGCCGGTCAGGCCCATGCTCACGTCGAGCCCGCGAAACAGCCGTCACGCTGACACCCATTCATCTACTCGAAAGGAACTGCGATGAACGCCGATCTGATTCTGTTCAATGGCCAATTTCATACCGTAGACCGCAGCAAGCCGCTGGCCAGTGCGGTGGCGATCAAGGACGGACGCTTTGTCGTCGTCGGTAACGACGCCCAGGCCATGGCCCTGCGTGGTTCGGCCACGCAAGTGATCGACATGCACGGGCGCTGCGTGATCCCCGGCCTCAACGACTCGCACCTGCACCTGATCCGTGGCGGCCTCAACTACAACCTCGAACTGCGTTGGGAAGGCGTACCGTCGCTGGCCGATGCGCTGCGCATGCTCAAGGAGCAGGCCGACCGCACGCCGACCCCGCAATGGGTGCGCGTGGTCGGTGGCTGGAACGAATTCCAGTTCGCCGAAAAACGCATGCCGACCCTCGAAGAACTCAACCAGGCGGCGCCGGACACCCCGGTGTTCGTCCTGCACCTGTACGACCGCGCGTTGCTCAACCGTGCCGCCCTGCGCGTCGCCGGGTACACCCGCGACACACCGAACCCGCCCGGCGGCGAGATCGTGCGCGATGCCAACGGCAATCCGACCGGGATGCTGGTGGCAAAACCCAACGCGATGATTCTGTACTCGACGCTGGCCAAGGGGCCGAAGCTGCCGCTGGAATATCAGGTCAACTCGACCCGGCAGTTCATGCGCGAACTCAATCGCCTCGGCCTGACCAGCGCGATCGATGCCGGCGGTGGTTTCCAGAACTATCCCGACGATTATCAGGTGATCGAGCAACTGGCCAAGGACGACCAGTTGACCGTGCGCATCGCCTACAACCTGTTCACCCAGAAGCCGAAAGAAGAGCTGACCGACTTCCAGAACTGGACCGGCAGCGTCAAGTTGCACCAGGGCGACGATTACCTGCGGCACAACGGCGCCGGCGAGATGCTGGTGTTCTCTGCGGCCGACTTCGAAGACTTCCTCGAACCGCGTCCGGATCTGCCGCAGACCATGGAGCAGGAACTGGAGCCGGTGGTGCGCCATCTGGTCGAGCAGCGCTGGCCGTTCCGCTTGCACGCCACGTACAACGAATCGATCAGCCGCATGCTCGACGTGTTCGAGAAGGTCAATCGTGACATTCCGTTCAACGGTCTGCCGTGGTTCTTCGACCACGCCGAAACCATCACCCCGCAGAACATCGAGCGGGTGAGGGCGCTGGGCGGCGGCATCGCGATTCAGGATCGCATGGCGTTCCAGGGCGAATACTTCGTTGACCGTTACGGCGCGAAAGCCGCCGAAGCCACGCCGCCGATCAAACGCATGCTCGCCGAAGGCGTACCGGTCGGCGCCGGTACCGATGCCACGCGGGTTTCCAGCTATAACCCGTGGACATCGCTGTACTGGATGGTCAGCGGCCGCACCGTCGGCGGTCTGGCCTTGTACGAAGAAGGTCTGCCACGCACCACCGCGCTGGAACTGTTCACCCACGGCAGCGCCTGGTTCTCGTCGGAACAGGGCAAGAAGGGCCAGATCAAGGTCGGGCAACTGGCGGATCTGGCGGCGCTGAGCGCGGACTTCTTCCACGTCGAGGAAGAAGCGATCAAATGGATCGAGTCGGTGCTGACCGTGGTCGGCGGCAAGATCGTTTACGCCGCCGGCGATTTCGAAGACCTCGGCCCACGCTCGATCCCCGTGCTGCCGGACTGGTCGCCGGTGGTCAAGGTGCCGGGCCACTGGCGCCCGAACTCGCCTCTGCAGGCGCAAGTGCACCAGTGCGTCGGTGCCTGCGCAGTGCACTCGCACAGCCATGAAAAAGCCCGACTGTCGAACGCGCCGGTCAGCGACTTTGCCGGTTTCTGGGGCGCGTTCGGCTGTTCCTGTTTCGCTTTCTGATCGCTACAAAAAAGCGCCGGCCATCCGGTCGGCGCCCCACGCAACAACCATCCACCGAGGAGTTTCCCATGAGCGTTCCCTACAAGCGTCTGAACAAAGATGATGCGGTCGTGCTGCTGGTCGACCACCAGACCGGTCTGATCTCGCTGGTACAGGATTTCACCCCCAACGAGTTCAAGAACAACGTGCTGGCGCTGGGCGACATCGCCAAGTTCTTCAAGCTGCCGACCATCCTCACCACCAGTTTCGATGCCGGCCCGAACGGCCCGATCGTGCCTGAGCTGCGCGAGCAATTCCCGGACGCGCCATTCATTCAACGTCCAGGCCAGATCAACGCCTGGGACAACGAAGACTTCGTCAAGGCGATCAAGGCCACCGGCCGCAAACAACTGATCATCGCCGGTGTGGTGACCGACGTCTGCGTAGCATTCCCGACCCTGTCGGCCATTGCTGAAGGTTTCGAAGTGTTCGTGGTGACCGATTCTTCCGGCACCTTCAACACCACCGTGCAACAAGCGGCGTGGGCGCGGATGTCGGCTGCCGGTGCGCAACTGCTGAACTGGTTCTCGGTGGCGTGCGAGCTGCAAGGCGACTGGCGCAACGACATGGAAGGCCTGGCGCATCTGCTGTCGGAACGCCTGCCGAACTACCGCAACCTGATCAACAGCTACACCAAGTTCACTGCCAAGTAATTGCTTGAACTGAAAGTGCCCGCTTGATTGCGGGCATTTTCATGTGCAGTAAAAAGTGGCGCAATCCACCATCCTCTGTGGCGAGGGAGCTTGCTCCCGCTGGGCTGCGCAGCAGTCCCCGAAATCCTGTGAGCGCTGCGCACTCAAGCGGGAGCAAGCTCCCTCGCCACTAGGTTTGGCTTTCAACTGGTGGATGGGGCTAGCGTTTCTGCAACCAGCCGAGAAAACCACCCTTGCGCACCGCCACCGGTTTGGCCATCAACGCCAGCCGGCTGTTCTGTTGTCGCACCGCCTGCAATTTGTTCAGCGCCTGGCCGACTTCGCTGCGCTGCGCCATGCACTCGCGGGTCAGGGCTTTGTCGAGGCGATAGATGATGCTCGACGTCAGCGCGGTGAACGTCGCTTGCGACGGGGTATCGGCGAGGATGCTCTGTTCGCCCATGACCTCGCTCGGCCCCATGCGTCCGGCCTCGATCTGGCCGTTGCCGTCGGGCACGGTCGCACTGACCACACCCGTGGCAATGACAAACAGACTGTCGGGCACTTCATCCAGATCCAGCACCACCTGACCGGCCGCGTACTGCTGCGCGACCATCGATTCGGCGAGGCGATCACGTTCCTCATGGCTCAGCGAGCGAAAGATTTTCACTTCATCGAGCAACGCGCGGGCGCGGGTCGAGGGCTCGATCACGCCATCGGGATGGCGGGAAATTCCTGCAGCTTCGAGATGACGGTGGGCGAGGTCGAACAGTTGATTGCGCACTTCGCCTTTCTTGCTCAGTTCACTGATGAAACCGCTGGCAAGATACTCCGACATCTCCTCGCCGGCCTCTTTCAACACGGCTTTGGGCGGCGGATTGAGCAGCAGACTGCTGCTGCCCTGGAGGGTGCGGTCGAGGGCGTCGAGCACCCGCCGCGGGCGAATGTGATTTGGCACCTTGATGCTGATCGAGACGCCGTGCAGGTTGGTCGGACGACTCAGATTGACGATCTTCGCCTTGGCCGCCACCGAGTTCGGCACCACGGCCAGCGTGCCGCTGCTGGTCAACAGATGCGTGGCGCGCCAGTCGATGTCGATGACTTTGCCCTCGACACCGTCGATCACCACGAAATCGTCGACCTGATACGGTTTGGTGGTGTTGAGCACGATCCCCGAAAACACGTCGCTCAAGGTGCTTTGCAACGCCAGACCAACGACGATCGCCACTACCCCGGAGGTCGCCAGCAAGCCCTTGACCGGCAGCTCCAGCACATAGCCGGCGGCCGCGACGATCGCCGCCAGAAACACCAGCGCGCCGATCACGTCCTGCAACAGCCGACCGCTGTGCCCGATGCGTCGCATCAGGATCAGGCCGACCACTTCGGTCAGCACCCGCGCGGCGTACAGCCACCAGACAATCCCCAGCGCCGTCGCGCCCAGTTGCATCACCCGGTCATCGGCGAACAGTGGTGCCTGCAACGGGCTGATCTCGGCGTTGATGATCAATGCGCTGAACGCCAGAAACAGCGCCAGGCGAATGCCGACTCTCGGTGCGCGATGCTTGAACGGGGCGAGGTGCCAGAGCAGCGCATCGAGCAGCAGCAGGGCGGCGCTCCAGGACAGCAGGTGGGCATAGAAAAAGGTCATGATCGAGACTCCGCGATGCGGCTGAGAAAAAAGATCGCAGCCTGCGGCAGCTCCTACTTTGGAATGCATTTCCCTGTAGGAGCTGCCGCAGGCTGCGATCTTTTGCTTTTATTGATTCAGATGCGTCTTCAACTCAGCCGCCGCCTGCCGCACGGCCGCTTTCACTTCGGGAATCTGACTCAGCGGATTGAGCAAACCAAAGTCATGAATCATCCCGTTGTAGCGCACCGAGGTCACCGACACACCGGCCGCATCCAGATGCCGCGCGTAGCCTTCACCTTCATCACGCAACACGTCGAATTCGGCGGTCTGTATCAGCGCGGCGGGCAGGCCCTTGAGCTGTTCGCTGCTGGCGTTCAGCGGCGAAGCGTGGATCTGTGCGCGCTCGGCCGGGTTGGTGGTGTAGTTGTCCCAGAACCATTGCATCATGCCCTTGGTGAGGAAGTGTCCCTCGGCAAACTGCTGATACGAGCCGTCGTCGAACTGCGCGTTGGTCACCGGCCACATCAGCAGCTGGAAGCGCAGGGCCGGGGTCTGCTGTTCCTTGGCCATCAGCGCCACGACTGCCGCCATGTTGCCGCCGACGCTGTTGCCAGCCACCGCCAGACGCTTGCCGTCGACCCCGATCTGCTTGCCGTTTTCCGCGACCCATTGGGTCGCCGCATAGGCCTGGTTGATCGCCGTCGGGTACTGCGCTTCGGGCGACGGCGTGTAATCGACGTACACCGCCACTGCACCAGAACCGACCACCAGATCGCGAATCAGGCGTTGATGCGTCGGGTAATCACCCAGTACCCAACCGCCACCGTGGAAGAACATGAACACCGGCAATTGGCCTTTGACCTTGGCCGGACGCACCACTTTGAGGTTGATCGTCTGGCCATCGACCTTGATTGCCTTGTCGCTGACTTCAACCCCGGAGAGGTCGACTTTCACCGATGCTTGCGCACCGGTCAGCACCGCACGGGCATCCTTCGGGCTGAGTTGCTCCAGCGGTTTGCCACCGCCCGCTGCGAGGGCTTCGAGGAAGGCCTGGGTCTGGTGTTCGACACCCGGGCTGCCGGCGGCGAACGCGTTGCCGATGGAGAGGGCGAGGAGGGATGCGGTCAGGGTTTTTTTGATGTTCATGCTCAATTCCATTTTCGATTGTTTGAGTGCCCTGTAGGAGCTGCGGCAGCTCCTACAGGTTTGGGGTTGGTTTCAACACCGTGAGCACAGATTAATGAGCTGTCGAAAAGTGAAAAAGCGGCTATAAAGCGTTTGACTGTCTACCAGAGAGTGACAATGAACCCGTTCGAAGACATGCGTATTTTTTGCCAGGTCATGGACTCCGGCAGTTTCACTGCTGCGGCCGATCAGTTGGGCCTGTCCAAGCAGTTCGTCAGCCGTCGTTTGATGCAACTCGAAGAGCGCCTCGGCGTGCGGCTGTTGAACCGCTCGACCCGACGCCTCGACGTCACGCCACTGGGCCAGAGCTACTACGAGTCGGCGCTGCGTCTGCTCGGCGAAGTCGAGCAGGTCGAGCAGGGCATCGCCGGGCAGACTGCCGAGCCGCGCGGGACCATTCGCGTCAGTGCACCGCTGTCGTTTGCCGTCGCGCATCTGGGGTGTCTGCTGCCGCTGTTTCTGCAGCGCTACCGCGATGTCACCGTGGAGGTGGATTTGAGCGACCGCCCGGTGGACCTGCTCGGTGAGGGTTATGACCTGGCGCTGCGCATTGGTGTGCTGGAAGACTCGACGTTGATTGCGCGGCGCATCGCCGCCATCGAACGGGTGTACTGCGCCAGCCCGGCGTATCTGGCCGAACGTGGCACACCGCTCACCCCCGAAGACCTGCACAGTCACGACTGTTTGCCGTACGGCCACGGTCGTTCGGTGCAGTGGCGCTTCAACGCGGGGCAGGGCAAGCCGCTGCTGGTCAATGTCACCGGGCGCATGCGGGTGAACAACGGCGAGCTGCTGCGCGATGCGGCGGTGCAGGGGATGGGGATTACCTATCTGCCGACGTTCATCGTTGGCGCGGCGCTGAAGGACGGGCGACTGGTGCCAGTGCTCGACGACTACCGCCCCGAACCGCTGACCCTGTCGGCGGTGTATCCGCAACATCGCCAGGCTTCGCGCCCGGTGCAGGCACTGGTCGAATTCCTGCGTGAACGCCTCAACCAGATGTAAGCGCTCCGAACTGTAGGAGCGAGCCTGCTCGCGAAAGCGGTGGTTCAGGCAATGAAGATGTTGGCTGGGCCGACGCCTTCGCGAGCAAGCTCGCTCCCACAGTGGAACGGCGGTGTGGCTTACAAAGTCGCAACAACCGTACTGATCGGGCTGTTCTAGACTCGGGGTCGCTCAATCACGAGCAGTACCGGAGTGCGCCATGGAAGTGCCCAACAATAAAGCCGCCATCGACAGCAATCGACAGGCGTGGAACGATTCTGCTCGTCATCACCGTGAATCGGCGGAATGGCAAGCGCTGTTGAACGAGGTGTCACAGGCTGATTTCACGTGCCTCGACGACACCCTGCGCGGTCTGCTGGAACAGGTCGGCGTGGACGGTAAAGCGCTGATTCAACTCGGTTGCAACAACGGTCGCGAAAGCCTGTCGCTGTTTGCCCTCGGTGCGCGCAGTGTGGTCGGCGTCGATCAATCGGAGGCGTTTCTCGAACAGGCCCGTGAGTTGAACCAGCGCTCGCCGTACAACGCCGAATTCATCGAAAGCGATATCCATCACCTGCCGGCTGCGCTGCACAGCCGCTTCGACGTGGCGCTGATCACCATCGGCGTGCTGAACTGGATGCCCGATATCGGCGAGTTCTTTCGCCACGTGGCGTTGACCCTGAAGCCGGGCGGCATACTGGTGATCTACGAAACCCATCCGTTTCTGGAAATGGTCGACCCCGACGCCGAAGACCCGTACCGCCTCGCCAGTTCCTACTTCCGCGCCGAGCCATTCGTGCAGGAAGAACCGATTGTCTACGTCGGCAAGGTCGAGCAGCAGGCGGCGAAGTCCTACTGGTTCGTGCACACCCTCGGCGCCATTTTCAGCGGCGCCATCGCGGCCGGGTTGAACATCGCGCACTTCAGGGAATATGCGCATTCAAACCGGGAAGAGGTGTATGACCAGTATCTGAATCGCGAGGCGCAGATGCCGTTGTGCTTCACCCTGGTCGCTCGCAAGGCCTGAGAATTTGTTGCTCCATCTGGCCCCATCGCGAGCAGGCTCACTCCTACAGTTGATCGGTGTCGTACACAAATCCACTGTAGGAGCGAGCCTGCTCGCGATGGCGTCGATAAGGTTTCAAGTCTGGCTGAAAGAATCAGATGTTTCAGATATTCACCAATTGCCGCGACATCAACGAGTAATGACGGCATCTCCAGGCTGACAGCGAACGACTTTCCTGCCTCATCGCGAGCAGGCTCACTCCTACAGTTGAATAGTGTCGTATACAAATCCACTGTAGGAGTGAGCCTGCTCGCGATGGCGGCCGAATGATCGCCATCCGTTTTACGATTGAACCACGCCTACGCCGTCGCACTCACCGCCGGCCGTTCCGGTTTGCGCAGCAGTTCCAGGCGTGAGCCGTCATAGCGGGTTTCGCGGAAGAACCGCCAGTGCCCGAACAGGTCGTACACATGCGTGATCCGCCCTTGTTCCTGATAGCCCAGGCGTATATGCATCTTCAGGGCCTGAATATTGGCGCCGTCGCAGATATCCACCACTTTTTTGTAGCCTCGGGCAGCCATGACTTGCCACAGTGCGGTCTGAGCATCGACGGTCAGGCTACTGCCGAAATAGTGCCGGGTAATTTCGGCACCGAACTGGAAGTATTCACCGGGCTTGACCGGGAACGTGCAGCGGTAGAAGTGGCGGTCGTAATAGTCGCGAGTGCTGGCCCAGACGAACCCGACGGTGTCATCGTCCTGATCCAGGTACATGTGCCCCGTATGCCCTTCAGTGGCCAGCTCGGCCATGGTCTGCACGCGGTCACCGAAGTACTTGCTGAAAGCCTTGGCGTTTTCCGCGGTGATGTCGACTCTGCGCAAACCTTCACAGGGGCGCAGTTTGTTTGGGGCAATCGGCGTGACCAGGTCGCGGTCCATCCACAGCAATTCACGGTGAGCGAAGACGTAACGTTTCCACAGCGCGCCCAGGGTGCGGCGCAGGCCTTTTTGTTTGATGCGCAGAAGCAGATTTTCGATGACGCTCATGATGCCCTCCGAGGCGCTAGCCCAGGTGTGGTGGGTGGTGTTGCCGGTTGAATGTCGGATGTGATCGCCGCTGGCGAGTTGCCGGCACGCTGGGCGCGCCATGTTTGCAGGAACGGTTTGACGTGGTGCCAAAGGCGTAGCCCCAGGCCCAGCAGCAAGCCGCTCGGGCGCCACGAGTAGAAACTCCAGCGCCAATGCTCCAGTTGCCCGGTCATGCGTTCGTGCAGTTGATGGCTGGAGTTTTCCAGGCTGACCCGCGACGCATCGATCCAGCGCCAGCGCTCATCCAGCCCCCAGCGAATCCACTCCTCCAGCAACACCCGGCCGCTACCGAGGTCGGCGTACTGCGGCACAAACGCCAGGTTGTAATCGTAGAGCCGGCCCTGTTCGAGCAGACCGAGGCGATAGCTGATGCAGCGGCCGCCCAGTTCGAGCGTCACCACGCGTACCAGGCCTTGGCCGGCAAGCGCGGTGAAGGCGTGTTCGATCCATTGGCGGGTGCGCGGCGTGGCGAAAATCCCCACGCCTTCATCGCCTTTCCAGCTCACCGCTTCGACTTCGCCGAGGGTCTGCAGCAAGGCGCCCATGCTCAGCGCATCCGGGGTGATCCGGCGTATCTGCGCACCGCATGCGGCAATCCGTTTGCGCGCCCGACGCAACTTGTAGCGCGGGTCGCCAGAGACTTCCTGATGATCGGCGTCGCTGATCAGATGCACCGGCACCCGGCAACTCAGGCGTCGTTCTGCCGTGGAACTGCGCGCCATCCATTCGGTGAGCGCACTTTCTTCACCGGCAGGTTCCGACAGTTCGTTGAGTTGCAGCAGCGCATGGGGCAGATGTTCACGGATCAGCAGCAGCGCCTTGTGCATGTCTTCGCTGCCGAGCAACGACAGCAGGGCCAGGCGATCGGCCAGCGGATAACCCAAGTGATGCAAAACGCGAAATGGCACGCCAGCGAAGCGTTCGCGGCTGGCCACCAGTGGCAGGCACAGCAGCAATTGCCCGGTTTCCCAGCCGAGCAGAATCTGCAGACGCTGATCCTCGCCCAGGGCCTGCTCTGCCGCGCACAGCCAGCCAAGGCTGTTGAACGGCGTGTGGTCGGCCACCCGCAGGCGCAGTGCCTCGTAGGCTGTTGCCGGGAAGTCGGCAGCGCACAGGGACGTGCGCCATTCGAATCGCATCACCATGGGTTCAGGCCGCCGTTGCTGGGACAGATGGACGGGAAGTTTTACGCAGGGCTTCCAGGCGCGAGCCGCTGTAGCGGGTTTCGCGGTAGAAGCGCCAGCGGCCGAACAGCGTGTAGATATTCATGATCCGCTGTTGTTCGGTGTAGCCCATGCGCAGGTGCAGCTTGAGCGCCGGGATGTTGCTTGCGTCACAGACATCGACCACTTTGCGGCAGCCTTGGGCGGCCATGGTTTTCCACAGGCGCACTTGCACGTCGACTGACAATTCGCTGCCCCAGTAGGCGCGGGTCATTTCGCCACCGAATTCGAAGAACTCGCCGGGTTTCACCGGGAACCGGCAACCGTAGTAGTGCCGATCGACATAATCACGCGGCGTGCCCCAGATAAACGCCACGGCATCGCCTTGCTCGTCGATATGCATGTGCCCGGTGTGACCTTCACTGGCCAGCTCGGCCATGACGCCGACACGGTCGCCGAAGTGGCGGGTGAAGGCGCTGGCGTTGTCTGCGGTGATCTCCATTACGCGCAGCGGCGGGTAGGGTTTGAGGCTGTGCGGCGGCACGGGGCTGACCAGATCGCGCTCCATCCACAACAGTTCCTGATGGCTGAAAATGTACATTCTGCGGATCTTCGCCAAGGTCGCTCGCAGGCCTTTACGACGGATATGTCCGCTGAGTCTTCGTAGAATATCCATGGTTTCTTCTCCTGATGAAGATGCCATGCGCAGCCTGACGCGCGCAGGGCAGAAGGGCGGTTCATGACGCGCTCCAGTTCAGGGCGAACAGGGTTTGCCCCGGTAAATCGAAACGCACGCGCCCGTTTTCGCAGGCAAACGGTGCGTCGCGGCTGCGATTGTCGGCACCAAAAAAACGCAGGGCGCCGGTGTTTGGCGGGCACCTGGCACCGCTCAGCTCAACGCGTTGCAGGCGCGTGCCTTTGTTCACCCCGAGCAATGCGCGCTGCTCGTCGCCGGCCATCGCCAGGACATCCACCTCAAAAGCGTCGTTATCCAGTTGCAGCACTTGTGGCAGCCAATGCCCGGCGATGAATTGCTGGGCAAGGCCCACGGGTTTCAGCTCGAAGCGACCGTCGTCATGGATGCGCACCATGCCCTTGCCGTAGGGTGGTTCGTCGGCGGCCTGAAACCAGTTGAGCATGCTCAGCAGGCCATCCTGAGAGGCGTTGATCACCACCGAGGCCCACCACAGCGCGGCGTAATGGGTTTCCTGATCGTAGGGGCTCAGGGCTGAGCCACTGGACAGATTGGTCTGATCCAGCAGCAACGCTTTGCGGGGCTGACCTTTGGCGTCCAGACCCACCAGATCGGCGGCGCGGCGCACGCTGTCGCGGTAGACCCGGGTTGCGAGCAGGTCGCGGATCATCCATTCGTGCCAGGCCAATGCGTCGACCTGATCGGCGGACTCGCCGAGCAGTCGCCGGGCCCAGTCAATGCCGCGCTTGTCTGCTGCGTTTTCGGTGAACGGCCCGTTGACCAGCCGTGAGCTGGCCGGCATTGCGATGCGCACGCCTGCCTTGGCGTTGGCTGGATCGCTGCGCACCTGCCGCGCCATGCTGCTGAAGATCGCCCGGTATTGTTCGTAGCTTGAATAGTTGAGATTGGGCTCGTCGGCGAAACCGATGTAATGCGTGCCTTTGCCACCCAGGGCGCGGGTGCCGGCGAGCCAGGCGTCGAGGCCGCTGTTGCTCTGCACATCGGCGCGCAGATCGGCCTGACGCCCGGTGCCGGCGAGCAGGGTGATGTCCTGGCGAATGCCGAAGCGATTTTGATAAAGCTCACGGAACGCGTCTTCGAAATGCGGATTCTTCGAGGTGACGTCAACGAAACTGTAGTAACTGGCTGCCCCCGGCTTCAGCGCATCCAGCAAGGGATGACTGGCGGGTGGCGGCACGAGATACGGCAGAGCAATGCCCAGATCCGGCGTGCGGCCGAGAACTTTGTCGTGCAGGGTCAAATGCGTTTGCCCCGAATCTTCGCGCACGGGCTGCAACTGCTGCGGATTTTGCGCAAACAGATTGGCCGTGCCGTCGAGCCAGAATGCCGCTTTGCCAGTGCCGCGCAGACGCAGGCGCCAGACTTGTTCCTGCTGGCTGACCGGCAGGGCGACCTGATCGAATTGCCAATAGGCACGATAGGGTTTCAGTGCCAGCGTCAGCGTTTGCTGATCGCCGACCCGCTGTGCCTGCAAACCGCTGACGCCGCCATGAAACTTGCCGGCCAGCACCGCGCGCTCGCCGGCGGCTACCTTGAAATACAGTTCGTCGCCGTTACGCGCTTCGGCGCTGAAATGCACTTTGGCCGGGGCGAACAGCGCCACGGTTTTTTCGTCATGTTCAATCCGATAACTGCGAAAGCTATAGCCGGGAATTTCCAGTCGACTGCTGGCAGCCCCGGGCCGCAAAGTCCAGCGCTGCGAACCGCGAGTTTCGCTGGCTTTGATCAGCCGTTCGCCCTGCAGCTTGCCCTGACCATCGAGCAGATAAATATGCTCTTCATTGGCCTCGGCCTGCCATGCCGGCACCCATTGCACTGTCACGGTGTCCGGGCGATCCGCTTGCAGGTACAGACTGCCGTCACGGATATCGCCCCAGTGCATCGGCGCCGCGAAACCGTTCAGCGTCAGGCCGAGTCCGAACAGCAGGGCCAGGCGTTTCATGCTGTCTTCCGACGTTGCAACATCAACCACATCGGGCTGATGTCGCTGGGCAGGATGATCAAGGTTTGCCAGAACGGCACGTTGCTCAAGCGGCAATAAAGCACCAGCATCGCCACCGTCACCGCCAGATAGGCGATTGATGAAGCCGCCGCTGCACCGACAATGCCGAAGGCCGGAATCAACAGCAGATTCAGCGCCAGGTTGAGCACAGCGCCGATGCCCATCAGCAACGACACCGTGCCGGGGCGATCCTTGCCGATCAGATCCAGGCGCAGAATGCTCGCATAGCACAGGCCCAGCAGACCGGGCAGCAACGCGAGCAGCGCCGGATACGCCGGTTGATACGCCGCGCCGAACAGCGTGACGATCAACCATTCGCCGATCACTGCCATGGCCAGGCAGGCGCCGAGCATCACCGTCGCGGTCAGGCGCAGGGCCAGCGGCGTGACCTTGTCCATGCCTTTGTCCTGTTGCAGCAGTCGCTTCATCAGCGGCGTGGTGACCGCTTCCGGAACGATCAGCAACAGTTCGGCGGCGGCGCTGGCCATGGCGTAGTGGCCGAGCGCGGTACTGCCCAGCAGGGCGCCGATAAACAAGTAGTCGGAGCGCAGAATGATCTGTTGAAACAGCAGGTCCGGATGGCTGCGCGCACTGAAGCGCAGCAGCTCGTTCTGACTCGCACGGTCCCATTGCAGTTGCAGCGGCTGTGCGCGTTTGAGCCACATCCAGCCCACCAGCACCACCAGGCTGATGCCGGCCAGCCAACTGATCAGCGCGGCTTCGAGTGCTGCCTGTTTCCACATCCAGAACAGCGCAAGAAACAGCAGCAGCGGCGCCAGGGATTCGATCAGACGCAGCACATTGAAAGCGACCACGCCGCCCGACGCGTTGTGCAAGGTCAGCAGCCCGCTCTTGAGCACAGTCAGCGGCACCGCCAGCAGCAACAGCCACGCGAGCAGACCGAGCTGCATCGTGACATCGAGTTCGCTGCCAAATTCTCGCGCCAGCGCGACCACCAGCAAGGTCAGCAGCCCGGCCAGGAAACAGCCGAACACCAATACCTGAGCGAGCAACAAGCCCATCGGCCGCTGATTGGCCGCTTGATAACCGACTGCCGAATTCAGGCCGCCGCTGGTCGCCGCGCTGATCAGATCCGGCAGGGTGCTGAGCAGGGCGAACAAACCCCGTTCACTCGGGCCGAGAATCCGCGCCAGCAACACGTTGCGCAGCAGGCGCAAGGCGATCATCGCCAGTTTGGTGCCCATGCTCAGGGCCAGATGCTTGAGGTAGCTGCCGCGACTCATGGCCGTGCTCCACGAAAGATCCGCAATGACAGCAGTTCAGGATTGCGTGCGGTACGTTGGCTGACGCCGAAGCGCGGCAGGTTCAAGGGGTCGCCGACGCCGCGATAAAGGCCACTGGTCGTGCCAAGGGCAAACGGATAATCGTGATTGGCAACCTGCTCGCGCACGTGCTCATCGTTGTCTCCGTTGGGGTAGCAATACACCGGCAGTGGCCGATTGCAGCCGTTGTGCAAGGCATCGCGGCTGCGGCTGATTTCTTCGCGCAGACGCACTGCATCGAGTTCGGTGAGGATCGCGTGGCTGGCACCATGTGGGCCGAAACGCACCAGCCCGGACGCTTCCATGGCGCGCACCTGATGCCAGTCCAGGGCTTGCGGCAAGGATTCCGGCGGACATTCATCGGTCAGCCGTTCAAGTGCCTGCGGTTCGAGACGCTTCAAGCCTTGCAGGTAATGCAGCAGCGCCAGGCTGCGCCGGTCGACATCGATATCGTCGAGCAGCACCGGCAGTGGGTGACCGGTGATCCGCAGGTACTCGATCAGATGCATGCGTGCCTTTTCGCCATGGCTGCCCCATAGCGTTTCGCCCACGCTTTCCCACCAGAAGCGTTGCCGGCTGCCAATGAAGTCCGTGGAGAGAAAAATGCTCGCCGGCACCTGATGTTTCTGCAACAGCGGATAGGCGTTGACCGCGTTGTCACGCCAGCCGTCATCGAACGTCAGCGCCACGCGAGGGCGCTCGGTGCGCAGGGCGCTGGGCTGCAGCAACTCCATCAGCGGCACACAATCGAAATGCTTGCGCAGCCACACCAGCAGGTGTTCGAACGCTTGCGGGCCGACGCACAGTTCATTGCGGTGCGGCAGGCTGGCCGCGCGGTCGTTGGCCAGCACCCGGTGGAGCATCAGAATGACCCCGGCCCCGTGCAACTGGTTGCGCCCCACTGGCGAGTTGAGATAGAGCCAGCCGCTGGTGCGTTTTATCAGTTGTTTGATCGCCATGGCTTGAGTCCTCTCAACGATTCTGGTCAGGATTCCACTGTGCGTAACGTTGCCCGCGCAAGAACTGCCAGAGGCCGACGCTCATGCCTGCCAGCGTCACCAGCAGAAACGCCGCGAGGCGGAACGGTTTGGGCAAACGGTGTTGCGAATCCAGCAGGCCGGCGATGGCCAGCACGTAGCCGATCAGTTGCGCGATCAGACTCAGGCGATAGAAACCGTGTTCGTTCCACAGCCAGAAATTGCTCAACAGCAACGGCAGCAAGAGCACCGGTGCCAGTCGACGGATCAGCTTGTGGCTGATCAAGGCGATCGAATACAGGCCGTGCTTGAATGGATTGAGCAGTTCGCTGCGTTGCGCCAGGCTCTGCAGGCCGCCAACGGTGACCCGCTGGCGGCGCCGCCATTGCTTGTCCGCTTCGTCGACGCCTTGGTCGATCACCTGCGCCTGGGGGACGTAAACGATGCGTTTGTGTGCGACCGGCGCGCAGGTACTGATGAAGAAGTCGTCGTTGACCTCGGCCGGCACGTTCTGGAACAGCTCGCGGCGCAAGGCGAGCAGGGCGCCGTCGGCGGACACCATACAGCCGGTGCGATTCTCGACCCGGCGCAACCAGCCTTCATAATGCCGATAGAGGCTGTCGCCGATGCTCAGGCCGCCACCGGTGACCGGGATCACCATGTGCCCGGCGCAGGCACCGACCTGCGGATCGCTCAACGGCGCGAGCAAGTGGCCGAGGGTGTCGCGCGACCATTGGTTGTCGGCGTCGGTGAACACCAGAATGTCGCCGCTGCTCACGGCGACGCCGGCATTCAGTGTGGCGGCCTTGCCCTGACGCGGCAGGTCGAGGACGGTGATGCGCGGATCAAGCACTTTATGCGCGCAGGCCACGGTGTCATCGTTCGAGCCGTCGCTGGCGAGAATGATCTGCAGCGTCGCCGGTTGATAATCCTGAGCCAGCAGCGTGCGCAACTTGTGCTCGATGTGGCGCGCCTCGTTGTGCGCGGCGATGACGATGCTGACGTTCAGCGGCGGTGCCGGTGCGTGCCGCCAGGCCGGGAACAGCGGCGCCAGCAAGGTCAGCAGCAGCGGATAGCCGATGTAGGCGTACGCCGGCAGCACAAGGCACAGGCAAAAAATGAATTCAGCCACGGGCGGGCCTCCTGGCGTTCCAATGACACAGACCGAGAAGCAACGCCGCGCTGGCCAGGTGCAGGCGCACCCAGTGCAGGCCCCAGAGTTGCAAGGTCAGGTTGACGTTATGGTGGCGAATACTTTGCCGTACGCTGAGCAACAGACTCGGCAGCAGGCCCAGCAACAGCAGCAGCAACGCTTGCTGCGCATAGCCCGCAAGCACTGCAAACACCGCCAGCGCATCGAGCACCCACACCAGCAATGACAGCAACGGAAAACGCAGCAGACGCAGGCTCATGCCGTGGGCGCGCAGTAATTGCAGGTGGCTGCCCTGGCGCCACAGTTCCTTGCCGATCCATTCGCGCCAGGTCATTTCGTAGCCCCAATGCAGGGCTACGCTGGAGTTGACCGACAGCAAGCGCGCGCCGTGTCCGGTCAGACGCAGGGTGTACTCCTTGTCCTCACCGGTGCGCAGGGTTTCGTTGAAACCGCCGACACTGTCGAACCACTGCTTGCGCATCAGCAGATTCGCACTGGGCAGCCATTGCACGGCGCGAGTGGCGCGGTTCGACGGACGCAAAGAGCGGCGCTGCCACGCGTCGGCATACCATGGCGCGGCGGCAGGGGTGTGCAGGTCCAGGCCGAAGACGTCGCCCTGACCGCTCGCAGCCAGGGCAAACAACGGGTTCAGCCAGTCTTCGGGCATTTCGATATCGGCATCAATGAACGCCAGCCATTCACCGCTGGCAACCGTTGCGCCACGATTGCGCAAGGCGCCGATCAGCAGCCCGGGCAGCACCAGAACCTGTGCGCCGAATGTGCGGGCGATCCGTGGGCCGTCATCCGTGGAGCCGTTGTCGACGACAATCAGTTCACAGTCGATGTCGGCGACGTTCGCGGCTTTGCGAGCGGCCAGGAGGGTGCGGCCGATATGCCGTGCCTCGTTGTACATCGGAATGACGATGCTGATCCGGCTCATGCCCTGGCCTCCGTCAGCGGTGCCTGCTCGGCTTTCAGGCGCAGCACCCAGGTCAGCGCAAGCATGATCCACAGGTACTTCAGGTTCGGCGCGCTGAGAAACATCAGAAACAACGTCAGTGACAGAAAACTCATTCCAAGATGAGTCACCACGTCCGCGTGCTGCCACTCGCGCCGTTGCAGCCACGCGCGTCGTGCGCGGATCAGGTTGTAGAAACCCTGCACGAGCATGCCGACAAACAACAGGCCGGCAGGAATGCCCAGTTCGCTGAAAATCTCCAGATACGTGTTATGCGCCCGGCGATACAGATCGCCGATCTTGCGGTTGGCCGAGAACGCCTTGGCATACCCGGTGGTCGCGTAGTGCAACGGGAAGGTCCCGGGGCCGGAACCGAGCAGCGGATGCTCGCGGATGATCTGGCTGCCGACGACAATGTAGGAGGCGCGACGGCCAAGGGATTCATCCTGTGCCTTGGCCCCGGCGCTCAAGATGCTCAGCGACTGGATGCGCGCCAGATAACCGGCAGGCATCGCATAAATCGCCAATGGCAGCACGATGGCGGCACCGAGCATGGCGAATCCGAAATGCCGGGGACGGATGCGATTGAGGTGCTGGCGGTAATGCCAGACCCCGATCGCCAGACTCAAGGCCAGTACCACCAGGCCTGAGCGTGACTCGGTTTTGGTCATGCCGCCGAGCAGCAAAAGGCAGCAGCCCGCCCAGAACAGACGGTGCAGCAGGTTCGGGCTGCGAATCACCAGCAGCAGGCCCAACGGCACGGCGAAGGCGATCAGCAGAGCAAAGGCATTCGGGTCTTCGAGCAGGCCGGCGGCGCGGCCCTTGTCCTGGAATCGGCTGGAAAACATCGCCATCGCGCAGGTCGTGCTGACGCTGAGCGTGACCAGTCGGGCGAACAGATCGAGGTTCAGCTCGCGGCCGATCAACAAGGTGATCACGAACAGAATCAGACCCACGCTCAGTTCACGCAGATGACTCTGTGACATGCCCAAATTGTCGGAGGCGAGCAGGCTCAGAAAGTACAGCGCCATGAAACCGATCAGGTAGCGCCACAGATTGCTGCGCAGGCGCTGCGATGGAATCTGATGCAATGCCAGTTGCAACATCAGAATCAGTGCCAGCGAAGCACCGAGCAATTTGCTCCCGGAAACCAGGCTGTCCTTGAAGAACCCTTCAAACGGCACCAGCGCCGCAATGCCAAGCAGGCCCCAGGACGGTTTGCGGTACAGCACCGTGAAACCCAGCAGCCCCAGCACCGCCCCCGGCGCCAGATACGGATAAGGACTGACCAGCAAAGCCATGCAGACCAGTGCCAGCAGGCTGACGATCGAGAGCGGGAAAATCATGCGCGTGCCTCCCGTGCCGTGTGGATGTACAGCTGCGACCAGCGTTCAGCCAAAGCCTTGAGGTCGTAGCGTTCCTGTTGTGTGCGTCTGGCGTTGTCGCGCAGTTGCGCGGCGAGCTTCGGTTCGGCCAGCAACGTGTCGAGTTGACGGGCGAGGGCGACGGTATCGGTCGGTGCGGCGAGCAGGCCGTTGTGGCGGTCCTGCAACACATCGGGAATGCCACCGACCGCGAACGCCACCACCGGCACACCGGCCTGCATCGCTTCGAGCAGAATCATCGGTGTACCCTCGGTGCGCGAGCTGATCACCAGCGCATCGAGTTGCTGCCACCAGCCTTGCATCGCCGTCTGATAGCCCGGCAGGCGAATCCGCTGTTGTAAACCGGCCGCGTCGATGCGCGCCTGCAAACCCTCACGTTCCGGGCCGTCACCGAGCATCACGGCGTCCAGTTGCGGATGCTGGTGACACAAGGCAATCAGCGCATCGAGAAACAGATCCGGGCCTTTCTCGCTGCTCAACCGACCGACGTAACCGGCCAGCCAGCGTTGTCGTTCCAGCGCCGGTGGCATCGCGGGTGCCGCTGGCAAACCGTTGGGAATCACCTGCAACTTCTCCGCCTGCACGCTGGCGTCAAGGTGCAGCGAGGCGATGCTTTGTGCCACGCAGACCACCTGCTTCACCGACGCCGTGCGGCACAGTTGCAGGCTCAGCCAGGTGTAGAATTTCTGCTTGCGACTGCGCGGCGTGAAGCCGTGCTGAGTGATCACCAGTGGCAGGCGCAACAGCGTTGCGCCAACCCAGCCGAACAGCAGCCCTTTGAAGTTGTGCGTGTTGAGCAACGGTTGATCGCCTCGGCGCTGACGCAAGTGCCGCAGCAGTCCGCCGAGCCCGGCACAGCCGCGAGCGTCCAACCCGGCCTGGCGAAAGCGCTCGATCAGCTCCGGTGGCGCGTCGAGGAACAGCACCTGATGCTGCCCCGGTGTCGCCAGGCAATGATCCAGCAACATCCGCTCGGCTCCGTAGAAGCCGCCGCTGCTGAGCAAATGAATGATCGGCAGCGCGACGCACGGGGTGGACGCCGCGTTCAATTGCGCACCCAGTGAACCAGGCTCGGCATGGTCCAGTTCTTGTGCGGATTGCCGGGCTGCGAGGTTTCTTCGTTGAGCACCATCAGCACCGGCAGGCCGAGTTCATGGCTGATCTGCGCTGGATGCTTGAAGCGGTGATCGAAGAACTCACGCACATAGACAAAGGCAATGGCCAGCAACAGACCGGTGAGCAGACCGAACGGAATGATCAGCATCGGTTTCGGAAAAGCCGCCTCGGTCGGTTCATACGGCGGGCTCAAGACCCGGGCATTGGACAAGTCGTTATCCAGCGCGCGTGTCGTGCTGCTTTCGGCAAAGCGTTGCGCATAGGTTGAAAACGCTGCGTGCAACGCGCCGATCTCGGTGTCCATCTGGCGCAGCTTGCTTTGGGTCTGCTGCAATTGATGGATCCGATTCTTGAACTCGGCGATGCGCGCGGTTTTCTGCTCGATGACCTGGCTGACCACCGACAGGTCGATCGTGCGTTCCTGGATGCGGTTGTTGACCACTTTGAGGAACTGCTGGCGGGTGCGGGCAATTTGCTCGCGGGCCAGCAACATCGGTTCGCTACCGGGCTGAAAGACCGCAAGGTCATTCATGTAGCGGCTGACCTGAGTGGTCAGCGCCTCGCCCATCTGCCGGATCTCGCGATCCTCGAACGCGATGTTGTCCACCGTCGTCGTGAAGGTGAACGGAAAGGTGTAGTCATTGAGTTTGTTGGTGTTGGCGGCGGCCAGGCTGGATTTCAGGTAATCGAGCCAGCGCTGGCTTTGCAGCAGGCGATCGCGATACAGGTTGAGTGCCTGCTCTTCGGTGTTGATCGCGTTGAGGCGAAAGGTGATTTCCTCTTTCGGATCGGACGAGCCGACGCTTTCCAGCAGGCTCAGCCGCGCGCCTTCCAGGCCATCGAGCCGGACCTGATACTGATGCTTCTTGGTCTCGTAGAACGAGTGCGGCAGTTCGATCGACTGTAACGCCTGACGATCGACCAGATAGTTTCGCAGCAGCGTGGACACGAACACCGTGCCCTGGGCCGGATCAGCGAAGCTGTAGACGATCGAGATGACATTGGAGCCCGGCAGGGTTTCAATTTTCAGGTTGTCGATGGCGTCCTGGGTCAATCCATCCAGTACCGTGTCGCGCACCGGATCGGTTTCCATGCCCAATGCGTCACGCAGTGGATTGATCACATATTCGCGCAGCGGCGTGCTGACGTAGCGCTTGAACGGTTCGGCCAGCTTGCTGAGCATCCCCGGCGTCGGGTTGTATTGACCCTGGTCGCGCAGTTCGCTGATGGTCTGACGAATCAGCGCCGGCGAACGGAGGATATTGCTTTCGGTCTCCATGTCCGCCAGCGATGGCGGAATGAAGGTGGCGTTGTCCTGGGTGAGCGAGGTGGTCGCATCGCCCTGAGACAGTTTTTTCGACTGCACGATCACCTGCGCGGTGATATCGAAGCTCTGTTTGAGCAACAGCGGCAGCAACAACGCGATCACTGCAAAGATCAGGAAGATGCGCTTCACCAGTTGCTTGTTGGCGAAGAAGATCCTGAAGAACTCGTGCAGGTAATTTTCTTTTGGGTTCATGTCGTTCACCTGAGAGTCAGTTGTCACTGCCTTTGTTGTCGACGCGGTAGCCGAAGCTGAAACCCACGCCCTGGAACAGCACCACGTCGGCCAGTTGGCGGGCGAGTTCGCCGGCGCTGGCCAGTTTGGTTTTTGGCACGTAGAGCATGTCGTCGGGTTGCAGGTAGGCGATCTGTGACGCGTCGCCCGACAGGGCTTTCTCCACGTCGTAGTTCATGGCCTGCACCTGATTGCCGTTGCGCCGCATGATCACCACCGAATCGAGCCTCGCCTTGACATTGGTACCGCGCGCCAGGGTCAGCGCTTCAAGCACCGACACGGGACGGCGGATCGGGTAGGAGCCCGGTTGGCCGACTTCGCCGAGCACGTAGATCTCGTTGCCAGCGGTGGACTTGAGCATCACATCGACGCTCATCCGCCCCGGCAATTGCGCGTACCTCTGGTTAAGGAAGGTTTCCAATTGGTTGATGGTCATGCCTTGCAACGGCACAGCGCCGATTTCCGGAAAACTTGCATAACCGTCGTTGCCCACGGTGATCTCGCGGCTCATGCCGGTGGCCGGGTGGTTCAGCGCACTTTTGAGGTTCTGCTCGTTGCTCAGCGGGCTGAGAATCTGCACCGAGAGCTGATTGCGGTTGGGCTGGAACAGCTGCTTGCGTTGATAGGCCCGCTGGATTTCCTGACGGGCCTCGTCGCTGGTCAAACCGGCGATTTTCACCGAGGTGTTGGCGCCCGGCAGTTCGATGGTGCCGTCGGGCAGCACCAGTTGCGTGCCGTTGAGCTGACTGGCGGCGGTGAAGTTCAGGCCGATCTGGTCACCCGACTGCACGCGGTAAGCGTCCGAGCCGCTGGTGCTGATGTGGAAAATCACATCCAGCACGTCTTTCGGGCGCAGGGTCTGTTCGACCCTCGGCATGTCGGTGGCCTGGGCATTGGCCGGTGCGGCGGTGAGGATATTCACCGGCATGTTGCGGGTCTCGGAATTGCTGGAGCAGCCCGCAAGCGGCAGCATCAGCAGAACAAGTATCTTGGCGTTCATGGCGTCATCCTTTGCGTTCGCTTACAGGTTTTTGTAGAGCCACTTGGGCATGTAGTACTTGCGCCGGTTGAACACACTGCCGACCACTTTTGCTCCGGCCTGAGTCAGGCGTTGCACGGCGGCCTGGGCGACTTCCCAGCGGGTGTCCTCGGCGCGCACCACGAACACCACACCATCGACCTGAGTGGCGAGCACCAGCGTGTCGGCGGCGGAATACACCGCGTCGCCGTCGATCACCACGAAGCGGTACTGCGTGCCCAGGCGGTCGAGCAACGGGCTCAGGCGCTCGGCGGTCAGGTGCTCCAGGGTGCGGATCGGCCGGCCGTTGGGCAGCACGTGGAAGGGCAGGCTCGACACCTGCACCACGCAGTCCTGCAACAGCGGCGGGTTGTCCGGGTTGAACAGCAGGTCGCGCAGGCCGCGCTCCTTGCCCAGGTTCAATTGCTGCGTGAGGTTGCCTGCCGAATGGCTGGCATCGACCACCAGCACCTGGCCGCTGCTCATCTGCGCCAGTTGGCTGGCCAGCGCCAGGGCACTGGTGGTGGTGCCCGCGCCGGGGTTGGCGGCGGTTAGAAAGAGGATCCGCAGATCCAGATCCAGCACGGTCGAAATCAGGTTCGATTCGCTGGGGTTGGCAATGCTCAGGCTTTTGCTGGTTGAACCGTCCATTAGCTTGCTCCGTGGCCGCTGAATACTTTGAAGGGGGTTTTCAACAAGATCTTCAGATCAAGCAAAAGGCTTTGCTCGGCGATGTAGCTGAGGTCCAACTCAACGCGCTGGTCGAAGTCGATGTTGCTGCGCCCGGAGATCTGCCAGAGGCCGGTCATGCCGGGGTAGATGCTCAAGCGAGCGAGATGATTGTCCTTGTAGCGGTAGGCGTTGAACGAGGTCGGCCGCGGGCCGACCAGGCGCATGTCACCGCTGACCACGTTGAACAGGTTGGGCAGTTCATCGAGGCTGGTGCGCCGCAGGAAACCGCCGATGCCGGTGATGCGTGGATCCTTGTCGATCTTGAAATCAATGGCGTCGACCCCGTGCTTGTTGAGGTGGCGCAGCGATTCCTTCAGTTCTTCGGCGTTGCAGACCATGGTGCGGAACTTGTACATGCCGAAGGTGCGGCCGCGATAACCGGTGCGTTTCTGCACGAACATCACCGGTCCCGGGCTGGTGAGTTTGATGGCCAGTGCCAGGCCCAGCAGCAGCGGCGAAAACACCACCAGAATCAGCAATGCACCGATGCAGGCCAGCACCCGGTTGGTGCGTGACAGCGTCCATGGGCGGCCACCGTCGCGGCCGGTCAACCAGCCCCGGCCCTGCCTGTGGATGGCGCTATCGAGGCGCATTCGGTGCTCGGGATCCATGCGCTTGTCGCGGCGCATCTGATGGATCGATACACCTTGTTCATGTCCAGTCATGGGGTCCTCCGCTGATGTTCAGCCGCGAGCGGCGCGTGGGCGATAGGCAGTGGGGTAGTAGTCGCGAAACCAGGCGATGAAACGCCCCAGTCCTTCATCCAGCTCGATCCGGGGCTGGAACCCGGTGGCCTGGGCCAGATCATCGGTCTCGGCACAGGTGTTGAGCACATCACCCGGTTGCAGGGGCAAGAGCTCGACAATGGCTTTCTGGCCGAGGTGTTTTTCCATCAGCGCCAGATAGGTTTTCAGCTCCACCGGGTGGTGGCCGCCGATGTTGAACAGGCACCACGGCGCCATGCTGCTGCCCGCGTCGGGATGTTCACGATCCCACTCCGGGTGGTCGTGCGGCGGATGGTCGGTGAGGCGCGCGATGCTTTCGACGATGTCGTCTATATAAGTGAAATCGCGCTGGTGCTCGCCGTAGTTGAACAGCTTCAGCGGCGTGCCTTCGGTGATCGCGCGGGCGAACTGGATCGGCGACATGTCGGGCCGACCCCATGGCCCGTACACGGTGAAAAAGCGCAGGCCGGTGCTGGGAATGCCGAACAGGTGGCTGTAACTGTGGGCCATCAGCTCGTTGGCTTTTTTGGTCGCGGCGTACAGCGACAGCGGGTGATTCACCCCGTCATGCACCGAGTACGGCGTGTGCTGGTTGGCGCCATACACCGAGCTCGACGAAGCGTAGATCAGGTGATCCACCGGATGATGCCGGCAGCCTTCGAGAATGTTCAGGAAGCCGCAGAGGTTGCTGTCGAGGTAGGCCTTCGGGTTTTCCAGCGAGTAGCGCACCCCGGCCTGCGCCGCGAGGTGGATCACCACTTGCGGTTGCTCGCGGACAAACAGCGCTTCAATCGCGGCGGCATCGGCCAGATCAATCCGCGCCAGCGGGAAATGCCCGACCTGATCGCGCACCCATTGCACCCGATCGTGTTTGAGCTGCGGGTCGTAGTAGCCGTTGAAGTTATCCAGGCCGACCACCGCATGCCCGTCGCGCATCAGTCGCAACACGCAATGGGCGCCAATGAAGCCGGCTGCGCCGGTGACCAGGATTTTCATGGGCGCAGTCCTTCCGGAGCGATGTGGCGCAGACCGATGCCGCTGTAATGCAGACCGGCAGCGGCCACGTGTTCCGGGTTGTAGAGGTTGCGACCGTCGACAATCACTTTCGAGCGCAGCTTGCTCGCCAGCAGCTCGAAATCCACCACGCGGAAATTCTTCCACTCGGTGCAGATCACTAACGCATCGGCATCTTCCAGGGTGTCGTCGCGGGTGGCGCACAGGTGCAGGTCGTTGCGGTAACCGTAGAGGCGCCGGCATTCGGACATGGCTTCCGGATCGTAGGCCTGCACGCTGGCGCCTTCGGCCCATAGCGCGTCCATCAGGTAGCGGCTGGGGGCTTCGCGCATGTCATCGGTATTGGGTTTGAACGCCAGGCCCCAGATCGCGATCGACTTGCCGGCCAGACCTTGCGGAAATTGCGCCTTGAGTTTGCTGAAGAGGATGTGCCGCTGGCTGTCGTTGACATCGGTGACGCTGCGCAGCAGTTTCAGCGGCATGCCGTTGTGTTCGGCAGTGTGCAGCAGGGCGCGCAGATCCTTGGGGAAGCACGAGCCGCCGAAGCCGCAACCGGGGTAGATGAAGTGGTAGCCGATGCGCGGATCGGAGCCGATGCCTTTGCGCACCGCTTCGATGTCGGCGCCGAGCAGTTCGGTGAGGTTGGCCAGTTCGTTCATGAAGCTGATGCGCGTGGCGAGCATCGCGTTGGCCGCGTACTTGGTCAGTTCGGCGCTGCGGTTGTCCATGAACATCAGTTTTTCGTGGTTACGGCAGAACGGCGCGTACAGCTCGCTCATCTGCTCGCGGGCCGCGTCATCGCGGGTGCCGACGATGATCCGGTCCGGGCGCATGCAATCGGCGAGGGCGCTGCCTTCCTTGAGGAATTCGGGGTTGGACACCACGCGAACCTTGAGGCTGCTGCGGTCCCGGCGCTGCAACTCTTCGTTGGCCTTGGCGGCGACCTGGTCCGCCGTGCCGACCGGCACCGTGGACTTGATGATCAGGGTGCGATCGGCCTCCATGTGCGAGGCGATCTCCCGGGCGACATTAAGCACGTGGGTCAGGTCGGCGGAACCGTCCTCATCGGCCGGCGTGCCCACGGCGATGAAAATCAGCTCGGCATGCGCCACGGCGTCGCTGGCCTGGGTGCTGAACAGCAAACGGCCGGCCTTGATGTTTTCTTCCAGTGCGGCGGATAACCCAGGCTCGCTAATAGGCGGCACGGCTTGTTGCAGTTGTCTGATCTTATTTGGGTCAATATCCACACATAAAACCCGATGCCCTACATCTGCAAGTGCGGCGGCTTGAATTAATCCGACATAGCCGGTGCCAAATACGCTCACGTCCATCTACGCACCCTCGATAGAGCGAAAAGAAGAACTTCGGAAGAAGACTGTAAAAGGGGTATAGCGCAGGGTTTGGAAAGCGTGTCAGCAAAATGACATGTTGCACCTGTATAACACTTGAGCGCTTTTTGGCGATTGGCCATCAAGTCATTGCTGCGATTGAATTTGTTGTTTAGTTGCAGATTTGTTCAGATTTAAAATAAGCGATAAACGGTTGTAAACCGCTAATCTAGAGGCTTGCAGCGTTTGCTGTGTGTCAGATTTGAGTCACCGGTTTTTTGACGCTTTCTGAAGAAAACAGTCAATTCTTGCGCTTTGGGGGGTGGGTGCTAGTGTCAGGTTCTGACTGACAAACCTTTGACTCCCTGCCGTTTTGCACGAGCGGTATCGCCATGTTCAGATATGCCAAAGAAGTACTTTTAATTGTTTATTTGCTGCTTTATTCCGAATATTACGTTGATCGGTTAAATGCTATCGGCGTCGGTTTTGCTGTACTTCTTTTTGGCGCGATGTTTTTGGCGCTTACTTTGGCATTATATCTGACGGCTTATATTCGTCAGACTCTCATTCGCCACTTGTTCGCAATAACACTGTTTGTCTCGGCGGTGTTTTTTGATGTCTATACCCGGGTCACCGCGGATTACCTGAGCTACAGCAATTTTATCTCGCTGGTGTACTCCGGCGGCTTCATTCAGGAAGCCGCCTACCAGTATCGCGACGCGATCATTCATGGCGCGCTCAGTGGTCTGCTGTTGCTGTTCGGTATCGGTCTGAAACCGCGCCATGCACTGGTAGTGCCCAACGCGTTGCGTGTGGCGGCGCCGGTATGTGGTGTGCTGCTGTTGAGTGCGGTGTTGTTCTTGCGGGCGGGCGAGGGCGCGCGCGGTTTGCCGATCATGTACACGCCGCTGGCCTATCTGAACCTGTTCGCCTATGAAGCGCTGCACAACACGGTCGGCCCGCGAGAGCCGGTGACGCTGGCGCGCAGCAACACGGCGGTCAATCACGACATCGTGCTGATCATCGACGAAAGCATCTCCGGCAATTACCTGGACATCAATGCGCCGTTCGGCGTGCACAGCAACCTCAATCAGGCGCACCCGGGCGTCGACATTTTCAACTACGGCTACGCTGCGTCGATTGCCAATTGCAGCGCCGACACCAACGTCACGTTGCGCTACGGCGGTACCCGCGCCGATTACATGCGGATCAACAGCACGCTGCCGTCGATCTGGCAGTACGCGAAAAAGGCCGGTTTGCGCACGGTGTACATCGACGCCCAGCGCACCGGCGGCAATTTGCAGAACCTGATGACCGACAGCGAGAAAAAGGACATCGACGAGTTCGTCCAGTTTGACCGGACCAGCGTGCGTGACCGCGACATGGCCGCCGCCGCAAAGCTGATCGAACTGCTCAACGATGATCAGCCGGAGCTGGTGGTGATCAACAAGGTGGGCGCGCATTTTCCGGTGCACGACAAATACCCGGACACCTTCATGGCGTACCGGCCGACCTTGCCGCGTGGGCAATTCACCGAAGTCGCCGACACCGGCAAACGCGACGGTTTCAACGGCCAGCCGGATGACTGGGTGCTGTACCGCAACGCCTACAAGAACACGGTGTTATGGAACGTCGGCGAGTTCTTCGCCCGAGTGTTTGCCCAGGCCAATTTGCACAATGCGCTGCTGATCTACACCTCCGATCACGGCCAGGACCTGCATGAACGCGGCAACCCCGGGCTCAATACCCACTGCGGCGGCGATCCGGTAGAGGAAGAAGGGCTGGTGCCGCTGGTGGTGATTCAGGGCGATCAGGTGCACGGCCCGGACTGGGCGCAAGCGTTGTCGACGAACAAGGACCGCTCCAGCCACTACAACATTTTTCCGACGCTGCTGCAGTTGATGGGTTATGACCTGGAGGGGGTCGAGGCGCTGTACGGCAAACCATTGACGCTGCCGACGGCGGACGACTTCACCTTCAACTACCGCTTCAATGCGCGGCTGGGGGCCAAGCCTGAGTGGAAGCACATTGATCTGAATACCATTGTCACACCAGGGGAGGCGGCGACCAGTGTGGCAACCGGGCAGTGAGAATTGTGTCGGCTTTACTGGCCTCATCGCTTGCAGGCAAGCTCCCACAGTGTTTTAGGGTGTACTCAGTATTTGTGGGGATCTGAAGAGACCTCCCACAGTGTTTGATGGCGAAGCTGATATTTGTGTACACCCCCATTCCCTGTAGGAGCTTGCCTGCAAGCGATGGGGCCAGTTCGAACACCACTGGTCTGAGAGACCTCCCACAGTGTTTGATGGCGAAGCTGATATTTGTGAGCAACCCCAATCCCTGTAGGCGCTTGCCTGCAAGCGATGGGGCCAGTTCGAACACCACTGGTCTGAGAGACCTCCCACAGCGTTTGATGGCGAAGCTGATATTTGTGGACAACCCCAATCCCTGTAGGCGCTTGCCTGCAAGCGATGGGGCCAGTTCAAACACCACTGATCTGAAGAGACCTCCCACAGTGTTTGATGGCGAAGCTGCTATTTGTGGACAACCCCAATCCCTGTAGGCGCTTGCCTGCAAGCGATGGGGCCAGTTCAAACACCACTGATCTGAAGAGACCTCCCACAGTGTTTGATGGCGAAGCTGCTATTTGTGGACAACCCCAATCCCTGTAGGAGCTTGCCTGCAAGCGATGGGGCCAGTTCGAGCTCCATTGATCTGCTGAGACCGCAATCCGCTATCCTTGCCCCACACTGACCCAACGGATGGCGGCATGCTTCAGGTTCAAGGCGTGTTCAAAAGTTACCTCACCCCCCAAGGCCCGCTCCCGGTGCTGCAAGGCGTCGACCTGACGCTCGAAGCCGGCAGCAGTCTGGCGCTGATGGGCGAATCCGGCAGCGGCAAAAGCACCTTGCTGCACCTGATCGCTGGCCTCGACAAGGTTGATCGCGGCATCATTCACAGTGGCGAGCATCGGCTGGAGCAGATGAACGAAGCGCAACTGGCCGACTGGCGCCGTACTGAAATCGGTCTGGTGTTCCAGCAGTTCAACCTGATCGGCAGTCTGCGGGTCGAGGACAATCTGGCGTTTCAGGCGCGTCTGGCCGGGCGCCATGAACCGCGCTGGCAAGCGCATCTGGTGCAGCGTCTGGGTTTGGGCGATTTGCTCAAGCGTTATCCCGAACAATTGTCTGGCGGCCAGCAGCAGCGGGTCGCGCTGGCCCGGGCGTTGGCGTCGCGACCGAAATTGCTGCTCGCCGACGAACCCACTGGCAGCCTCGATGAAGCCACCAGTGATGACGTGCTGCGGCTGTTGCTGGAGCTGCTCGACGACACGCCGACCACGCTGCTGATGGTCACGCACAGCCCACGCGTGGCGGCGCGACTGGCGCAGCGGGTGGTGTTGTCCAACGGCCATCTGACGTGAACGTATTCTGGCAAACCCTGCGTGCGCTGCTCAGCCACTGGCGGCGGCATCCGGTGCAGTTTTTCAGTGTACTGACCGGGTTGTGGCTGGCGACCAGTCTGCTGACCGGGGTCGAGGCGCTGAACAGTCAGGCCCGCGACAGTTATGCCCGGGCCAGTCAGATGATTGGTGGCGAACCTCAGGCAAGTCTGGCCACACCGAGCGGTGCGACCTTCAGTCAGCAGTGGTTCATCGATCTGCGCCGCGCAGGCTGGCCGGTGTCGCCGCTGCTGCAAGGCCGTTTGGTGCTCAAGGATCACCAGGATCAGCGTCTGCAACTGATGGGCATCGAACCGGTGTCGCTGCCGACGGACTCGGCAGTGGCCGGACAGGCGATGCCGATCGAGCGCATCGTCGAGTTTTTCTCGCCGCCGGGCAGCACGTGGATTTCACCGGAAACCTTGCAGGCCCTTGGCTTGACCGAAGGCGCTACGCCGCAGACCGCCAGCGGCCAGACGCTGCCGCCGTTGCACACGCAACCGGACATGGCGCCGGGCATGTTGCTGGTGGACATCGGTATCGCACAAACCCTGCTCGAACAGCCCGGGCAACTGTCGCGCTTGTTATTGCCGAAGGATTTTCATGGCGAACTGCCGGCCGCGTTCAATGGCCGGCTGCAGCTCAAAAGCAGCGCCGAGGAAAACAATCTGGCGCGCCTGACCGAGAGCTTTCACCTCAACCTGGATGCCTTGGGCTTTCTCTCGTTTCTGGTCGGGCTGTTTATCGTGCACGCGGCCATCGGTCTGGCGCTGGAACAGCGTCGTGGTCTGTTGCGTACGTTGCGCGCCTGCGGGATCAGTGCGCGGATGTTGATCGGCTGTCTGGTCGTCGAGCTCGGTGTGCTGGCGTTGGTTGGCGGGGTGTTCGGGGTCATCAGCGGTTACTGGCTGGCGAGCGTGTTGCTGCCGGATGTCGCCGCCAGCCTGCGCGGTCTGTATGGCGCGGAAGTGGCGGGGCAGTTGCGTCTGAGTCCCTGGTGGTGGTTCAGCGGAATCGGTTTGAGCCTGTTCGGCGCGTTGCTGGCCGGTGCCAACAGTCTGTTACGGGCGGCACGCTTGCCGCTGTTGGCGGTGGCGGATCCGCAGGCCTGGCATCTGCAGCATGCGCGCTGGTTGCGCCGTCAGGGTTGGCTGGCGGCAGGGCTGGGCCTGATTGCACTGCTGGCGTTGCTGTTCGGTGACAGCCTGAGCAGTGGTTTTGTGTTGATGGCCGGGTTGCTGCTCGGCGCCGCGCTGGCGTTGCCGGTGGTGCTCAGCGCAGTGCTCAATCCCTTGCTCGGACGCAGTCGTTCGGTACTCGGTCAGTGGTTTCTCGCCGACTGCCGCCAGCAACTGCCGGCACTCAGTCTGGCGTTGATGGCGTTGCTGCTGGCGCTGTCGGCCAATATCGGTGCCGGCAGCATGACCGCCGGTTTTCGCCAGACCTTCGACGACTGGCTCGAACAACGCCTCAGTGCCGAGCTTTACCTCAACCCGGTCAATCCGGCGCAATCGCGCGAGATGTACGTCTGGCTCAAGCAACAGCCGAACGTCAGCGCGGTGCTGCCCAACTGGCAAGTGGCAGTGTCCCTGCAGGGCTGGCCGGCGGATGTGTTCGGGGTGATCGATCATCCTTATTACCGGCAGCACTGGCCGTTGCTCGAGGCGATCGCCGGTGATCCGTGGACGCACCTGGCGAACGACGATTCAATGATGCTCAGCGAGCAATTGGCACGACGGCTGAAAGTGCGCGCGGGGGATCATCTGAGCGTGCCGACACCGGGCGGGGCGTGGTCACCGCGGATCGTCGGGATCTACGCCGACTATGGCAATCCCAAGGGCCACGTGCTGGTCAACAGCAATCATCTGCTGCGGCTGTGGCCGACTTTGACGCCGAACCGTTTCAACTTGCGCATCGCGCCGCCCGACATCCCGCCGTTTTTGCGCGCACTGCAAACGCGCTTTCAGCTCGATGACAGCCGCATCGTCGATCAGGCGCGGCTCAAGGGCTGGTCGGTGCAGGTTTTCGAGCGTACCTTCGCCGCCACCGCCGCGTTGAACAGCCTGACCCTGGCGGTGGCCGGTGTGGCGCTGTTCATCAGCCTGCTGACTCAGAGCCAGAGCCGCCTCGGGCAACTGGCGCCGCTGTGGGCCTTGGGCGTGACGCGCCGCCAGTTGATGCTGCTCAACCTCGGCCAGACCTGGCTGCTGGCGGTGTTGACGCTGGTGCTGGCGTTGCCGTTGGGGATCGCGTTGGCGTGGTGTCTGGACGCGGTGATCAACGTGCAGGCATTCGGCTGGCGTTTGCCGTTGCGGATTTTTCCGCTGCAACTCCTGCAGTTGCTCGGGCTGGCGTTGCTGGCGACGTTATTAGCCTCGGCATGGCCGCTGTATTCGTTGTATCGCACGCAACCGGCGGATCTGCTGAGGACGTTTGCTCATGAGGATTAATCAGGTTGCGCTGCTGTTCGCGCTGCTGCTGTTGGGCGGTTGCGATCAACCTGTGCCTGAGCAGAAGGGCTTCGCCGGGCTTGGCGATCAGGCTGTGCAGTTTACGCCGGTGGTGCCGGGGCGAGTGTTCAGCTTCCCGGCGGATCACGGCGCGCACGAAGGTTTTCGTATCGAATGGTGGTATGTCACCGCCAATCTCAAGGACCGGCAGGGCCACGATTTCGGTGTGCAATGGACGCTGTTTCGCAGTGCGTTAAAACCTGCGGCAGAGCAACCGGGCTGGGCCAATCAGACGATCTGGCTCGGGCATGCCGCGGTGACGTCGGCCACCGCGCACCATGCCGCCGAGCGCTATGCCCGGGGCGGAGTGGGGCAGGCCGGGGTGAACGTGGCGCCGTTCGAGGCGTGGATCGATGATTGGCGCTTCGCCAGTCAGGCGCAGGATCCGCTGACCGATCTGCAACTCAGTGCCCGAGATAAAGCCTTCAGCTATCAACTGCACCTCACCTCCAGTCGGCCGCTGGTGTTGCAAGGTGACAACGGCTATAGCCGCAAATCCGAACAGGGCCAGGCCTCCTACTACTACAGTCAGCCGTTTTTTCAGGCCAGCGGCACCCTGCAAATCGACGGCCAGACCTACACCGTCAGCGGCCCGGCATGGCTGGATCGTGAGTGGAGCAGTCAGCCGCTGGCAGCCAATCAGACCGGGTGGGACTGGTTTTCCCTGCATCTGGACAGCGGTGAGTCGCTGATGCTGTTTCGCACCCGGCAAACCGACGGCGCGCCGTATCTGACCGGCACCTGGATCCGCGCCGACGGCCGGACCGAAACCCTGCACGGCGAGCAGATCAAACTCACGCCTCAGGACACCGCCAAAGTCGCCGGCCGCCAGATGCCGGTGCGCTGGTCGATCAGCATTCCCGACAAACACCTCGACATCAGCCTCGACGCGCTAAATCCCGACGCCTGGATGAACCTGCGCATTCCTTACTGGGAAGGGCCGGTGCGGATCAGCGGCAGCCATGGCGGGCGCGGCTATCTGGAAATGACCGGGTACTGACTGCTGCATTGCAATCCCTGTAGGAGCTGCCGAAGGCTGCGATCTTTTGCTTTTAATTTTACAAACAAGAGCAAAAGATCGCAGCCTGCAGCAGCTCCTACAGGGATTGGGTTGAACTCCGTTTCGTCGCGCAGCCTCTACAACGTAATACCCGCGGAGAATTGGCCATGAGCGACGACCTGCAACCCCCAGACCTCGCCACCTGGCAGCGCCTGTTCGACGATCAGACCTACTGGCAGCAATCCCCCGACGCTCACTATTTCGACCTGCAACGCATCGCCGACGACCTGCTCGGCCAAGGTGCGATCGATCTGGAGCAGTGGCAGATCCTGCGTGCCAAGGCCGACGAGCTGCACAAGGATTCGCCCGCCGTGAACGTCGCCAATGAACTGGATGACCCTGAAGCCTGAGGAGCCCGCACAAACAACAGCCAAGCTCTGAACAGCGTCTATGCTCAATGGCACATTCGGTGTCGACCCTGCGTGGGCGCCGGTTGTTGCCATTCATTACAGGGAAAGTACCGCTTATGAAGCTTCACGCTCTGGCCAAGGCCATCACCTTCGCAACCGTTCTGTCCGCCACCAGCTTCGGCGCAATGGCGGCGGATATTCCGCTGTCCGCCACCGTCGAGGCCGATCAGGTCACCACCAAAGTGCTGGCCGTCGATGCGGCCAACCATCAGGTCGTGCTCGAAGGCGCCGAAGGTCGTCAGGTTCACGTTCAGCTCAGCGACAAGGCGAAAAACCTCGCCAACCTCAGGGTCGGTGATCTGGTCAAAGTCGAAGTGCAGCGTTCCGTGGCGGCCTACCTCGATACCGATGTGGATAAAGGTCTGCCTGGCACCGTCGAGCGCAGCGGTGAGCTGCGCAACGCTCCGGGCACCGAAAACCCGGGCGGCGAGGCTTATCGCCAGATTCAGGTGCAACTGAAAATTACCAAAATTGATTTGAAGAATAATCAGGTAACCCTGGAAAACCCCCAAGGCCAGTCGAAAATCCTCGACGTTAAAAAGCCTGAAATTCAGGCCAGGCTGAAAGATCTGAAAGTCGGGCAAAGCGTAGTTGTCACTTATACCGATGTATTAAAAGTGACCAGTCAGCATGAAAGCTGAGCATTAACTCTACAAGATGATTGTTCTTGTACAGCTTATTGTATGAGAACAATCATCTGAAATGAGTTGAGCCGTGCTTTGAAAGTTTCACGAAAGGATTTCGTCGATAAATATCTATCAACTTCCTCGTACATAAAATTTACCTTTGGGTATGACGACATATCCGCCAACTTCTATTAAAATCCTTCCCGTTCGCCCAGTGTCAGGGCTCTTTACCGGTGCATGGATTGCCAGGCCATTACACTGGGCGAACACCTCCTCGGAGCGGATGTATACAATTTCAGATAAAAAAGGGCGACTTTGCAGTCGCCCTTTTTTGTGTTCGCGATTATACCGACGCCTGCCCCTCAAAGCGTTTGAGGGTGGCTTCATACATCTTGGTGCGGCGGTGGTTTTTGCCGTACGTGCCGGCGGCGGCGACAGTTCCTGCCTGGATGTGATCCAGATAGCGGAAAATCTTGCGCGGCGACAACAGCTTGATGCCATAGCCCAGGCCGACCATTCGATCCTGCAGGGTATAACCGGGAACTCGGTCATCCATGCAAAAGTGCAGTCCCTGGGACTTCATCAACTTGGCGTTCCACAAGGTGCAAAAACTCTTGAGGTGAGTTTCCCGATAAGGTTTCGGCTCTTTGCTGCGCAAGCCCAACGAAGTTTTCGCCCGGCGAATATAGTGTTTGCAAAACCGCGAAGTTAGTCGCCAGGTGTCTCTGACAATTCCACGATTGATTTGCTCGACACACCCGACTGCGGCGATATCCGAAGTCCTCGTGCACTCGCGCAACATCATCGAGAAGACTTCCTTGTCGTAGACAAAGGTGTCGGTGTGCAGCAGAAACAGATAGTCGGTTTCAACTTTTTCCAGCGCCAGATCCAGCGCCTTGCCATGCGCAATATGTCCCGCTTCTTTGCCGGGGGAGGGGCGTTCGATCAGATTGATCCAGTCCAGCGAGCGCAAATAATCCAGGCTGGCATCCGCCGAATCATTGTCCACCACCCAAACCGGAATGCGCTGCGCCTGAACGTGCTGACGCAACAACTCCAGGCACATCCGGGTGATGTCCGGGGTTTTGTAATTTACCAATACAAGACTGAAATTCGGCGGCGTAACGGCTGGTAAATCAAACTGGCTCATTCGGTAAGCTCATCCGCGGTTGATCGGCGACAGGTGTCTCTCGGTCCGGGATGCTAGCGACGCAAGCTTAGTTGAAGCTTAATTCGCCGTTCAGCGAGCCATTCGAAGTGTGTCGAGACACGACATCTCGCGCACGTAATCCGGTCCACACGTTAAACTGCGCGTCTTTACCGGATAGGCGGCGCTTTGGCTTCGCCACCATATCAATGGCGTCATCATCGCTCCCGGTGACGCACGACGCGTTATCGGCAGCGGAATCTGCGAACTGACCAATCTGATCCAGATGACAATCCACTTACCGCTGGTAGTTGTTGAACGCTCCAACCGCGGCTTCGATCCATTCCCGGACGAGGGGCGAGTTCAGAATCGGGTGGTGGTTGGTATGAGGTTGCTGATCAAGCGTTTGAAGCAACATGGTGATTACTGCCAATTTTTTGCCTGGATTTTTTAAGCCACAAGGAAGTATCAAATGAGCAACAGTTTCAAAACTATCGGTGCGGTAGGCACTGCTTTTTTTTCGATGTTCATCGCCTGTAATACGTGGGCACAAGAGCCGCGTGAGCTCTACGACGGGATGAAGGCAGGGAAGTGCGCACCGAATTCGGAACATCTGCATGAGCAAGCGGTTGCAGGTGATCTTGAAGCGCAGACGCAGTTTGGCAAAGCCATTCAGGAGAACCTTTGCGGGGTGGTCGAGCAGTGGTCGCCGGGCATGCCGGAAGAGTGGTTTCGCAAGGCTGCAGAGCAAGGTAATGCCGAAGCGCAAGTCGGACTTGCTGAGGAGCTTCGTTGGGACCGGAGTGTTGAGGGTGAAGATGCAGGTGTTTATTGGGATCTGAAAGCGGCGGAGCAGGGTAACGCCAAAGCTCAATTCAGTCTGGCGCAGATCTATCATCGCGGCGGCCGATCAATCAAAAATCTCAAGGATATGGACAAAGCGTTGGCGTACTACAACCAGTCGGCCGAGGGCGGTTATGTCATGGCCTATATGTTGCTGGCTTACATCTACGAAAAGGGTGACGAAGTTCCTCAGAGCGATGTAACCGCAGCAAAATGGTTTCTTAAGGCCGCTGAGGCAGGAGACGCATCTGGTCAAAACAATATAGCCGAGATGCTTGCCACCGGGCGCGGTGTGGAAAAGGATGAGAAGCTTGCTGTTGCTTGGTATCGGAAATCGGCGTTGCAAGGAAACCAATACTCGCAATATGAATTGGCGCAGATGCTGGAGCAGGGGCGTGGAACTACGCGCAACGAGCGCGAAGCTGCGAAACTTTACCGCCAGTCAGCGGACGCAGACTTTGGCAACGCTCAGTTGGCATTAGGCAAGATGTATGCGCAAGGGCGAGGAGGACTGCCCAAGAGCCGATCCAAGGCGGAGTTCTGGATGCTCAAGGCAGTGGGTCGTTATGCGCCTGGAGCCAAGGAAGAACTGGAAAAGCTCTGAGATACAAGCAGAAGGGGGCGATTAAAATCGCCCCCTTCTGACTGAATGAATCAGACCTCTTGACTCCAGGCTGAGAGCGTGATGACCGTTCCTTCGTCTTCTCTATTGCTTATTTCGATTTTGTAAGTACCGCCACCGACGTAACCCTCGACCAGCGCTTTTCGTTGGTTGCCGCTGATTTCGGCGTCCTTCGCATGCTGCTGATAGAAATTGATGACATCTGCATATGCGGTAAAGGTGCGGAGAATGACCTCAAACTCATGTTGAGGACGTCCGGCAATTTTGTCCCAATCACCTTCAATCGGAGATCCCTCCATCCCCGGTGTGGTGAATACACCGTGAGCACCAGCACCTATCAGATGCGCCCGCTGTGGCAGCATCGCCAGCATTGCTTCAGGGAAATCGGAAGGTAACTGAGCTGCCGTCCAGGCACCCTGGTTCGGGTTAGTGGCAGCGTATTCAATGGTCGCAATTTTCTGCGCGGCCGCCCGTCGCTCCGGATTATCGCTTTCCGCCCACATGGCCAAGAGCGGCGGCAACTGCTTGCTCCAGCCAATCAAGGGTTCTGCGTCAGCTTTTTTCGCGCCTTGTGGCTGGAAGATCGTCAGCACCGTGTCCGGCGCATCATTACAGGTCAAAGCCTCGTCACGAGACTTCACCGTGCAATGACCATTCACCAAGCCGACAGCGATCAGTTGACCCTTGTCATCCAGTAACAAAGCCCCACGGTCGAACCCGTTGTTGCCATCATCCATGGCGGTGATCATTTTTCTGCCGACAGGCACACCCTGTTCAAATATCGACATTTCCGAATCGAGCGCTTCCAGAACTTGTTGCACGATCATCGTTTTGTCGTTGGTGTAGCTACCTGTTTGGTATCCAAAGAAATCGACTAGCGCGGAACGAATGGCTGGATCCTTATTGAGCTTTGGCGCTCTGTCCGGGGCTGGGTCATTGGTGAGTAGCAGGGCCGTCGTTCCGTCCGGGCGTTGTTCGGAGCGAAGGGATAATGCGGTGGCACTAAGGGAGAAGGTTAGGGCGAGGAGAAGGGTTAGAGGGCGATTCAGGTGTTTCAAGGGGACAGTCCTTTGAGTGTGTGATCCGGTTGCTGTAATGTCGGTGGGAAAAAGGGCACGGGTTTATTTTCGGAAAAACTGGGCTAGAAAAAGGTGCAAGCCGGAAAATAAATCTATCCCTTTGGTCTTGTCCCCTTTGGTCGCTAGAGTGCATGTTGCACCATTCAGCAGCGTTGTTTGTATAGGCGTTTTGGGGAAATTGGGTGAACGCCATTTATAACAATGCTCCCAATTTTTTCGTCAATTTTTTTCTTTGTATTTTTTTAGGCAGTTTAGAAGAATCGACATGAATTGGCGCTTATCAGCTGGGTCCTCAGCAAGGTATGTGGTGATATCCGAGAATACTCGGTTAAATTTTTCATTTTTATTTAGATAAAAGGTGAGTGTGTCGATGTACCACTGCTGTTCACTCGCTATGCGGCATTTGAATTCTGGCTCAATGAGCGCGTCAAATAGTTTGACAAGTTCATCTTCGCTGCTTGTGTCTATGTTCGCTATAAATGTTGCTGTGGTGTCATCTTGTTCGCTGTTTACGTCAATAGGAAATAATAGTGAAGGTAGTATGTCGAGGCTAGGTTCAAGTTTCATTTTTCATACTTTGGGAATGAGGTTTTTGGTAGACCGTTAGTGTCCAGAATTGTAACGGCTTTAGTTTGCTGTTTGTACTTTGTTCCGCCCTTTTTGTATCCCTCTCCGATTATGCCGCCCATGCTCATTGGACGCTCAGCCAATGCTTTGTTTCCAGTGTTTTTATATATTCGCATTGCACGTTTTATAGCTGTCAGCTGCGCTTTGTGACTGGTGTATCTTGTTGAGTTTGGAGTGATTGTCTTGCCGTTTGGATATGTTTCTACTATGCCTGTGGTCGGGTTTTTTCCAGTAGCAGCACGTTCCATCTGCGACTGAGTGGTAGTTTGCGCGCCGTGTTTTTCAAGGAAGTGATATCTTGGCGAAAGATCCTCCATTGATTTTAGCTCTTTATAAGCTATTGCCTCTGTCAGCTCATGAATCCTTGCTTGTCGTTCAGCACGAGACATTGTTGGCGCATTGGGTTCTCCGTCGTTAACTGCGGCTTTTTTAGTAGGGTTATTAACGTCTTCAGTTGATGTCCCTCCGTTACTACCTGGACACCCATTCAACCCCAATGGATCCACCCACCCCGTAGGATTAGGCACGTACTGGTAGCTATTCAAACCGCCTGCAAGCTTGATCGGGTCCGGCGTCAAAAACCTTCCAGTCCCAGGATTGTAGTAGCGGTGCCGGTTGTAATGTAACCCCGTCTCGGCATCGAAATACTGACCCTGGAAGCGCAGCGGGTTATCAATCTCGCTGACATCCAGCGCAGCGAGGTTACCGTAGGCGCGGTACTTCGCGGACCACATGATCTCGCCACTGTAGTCGGTGAGTTCCTGCGGTGTGCCCAGATGATCGAGTTGGTAGTAAAACGGCGTGGCCTTGCGCGGACCTTCGCCGTCGAGCATCGCCAATGGGCGGAAGCTACCGGGTTCGTAGATGTAGCTGCGATAGCGGTTTTCGGCGCTTTCCGCGATCAATCGTTCGCCTTGCCACAAGAACTCGGTAGTGTGGCCGTCAACGGTTTTTTCGATGCGTCGACCGAATGCGTCGTATTTGTAGGACACGGTGCTGCCACCTGGCAGGCTTACGCCGATCAGGCGGTGCTGGCAGTCGTAGCGGTATTCAGTGACGAGTTTCTGGCCGGCACCACGGCGTTCGCGTATCAGGTTGCCGTAGGCATCGTAGTCGTAATGGCGATCACCCTGCATCAGCAGACGGTTGCCTTTGACGTTGGCGAGGTTCGCTGTGCCTTCGTTGTTCTGACCCAGCAGGTTACCCGCCGGGTCGTGAGCGAAGCTTTCCGGTGTGGCGCCGCGCACGCTGATGAGTCGGTCGAGCGGGTCGTAGTGGTAGCTGCGCTTGCCTTTGCGGCTGTCATCGATACCGGCGAGGTTGCCGTTGGCATCGTAGTTGTAGCGTCGCTGGAACAGGTCTTTGTCGCGTTGGCTGACGCTATGGGCTTGCAGACGGCCCTGTTCGTCGTATTGGTACTGACTAAGTAAAAGACCTTGCTGGCGCTGCTGCTCGCGACCTGCGCTGAACTGATGGCTGGTCAAGCGTGAGCCGTTGAGGTCGATGCTGCTCAGGCGTCCGCCGGACAGGTGACGGTAGTCGAGTGTGCTGCCGTCAGGGAGACGGCAGTGACTCAGTTGGCCAACGCTGTCGTATTCGTAACGCGTGGTGCCCCAGCCCTGGTGTTCGGTTATCAGGCGATCCTGCACATCGTATTCATAGGCGAGCGGCCAGTGGCCGTCGTCGACATTCACCAGACGACCCAAAGCGTCGTAGCCGTAATGAATCTCTTCGCCGTCGGCTAGGGTTTTCACCAGCAGCCGGCCGGCAGCATCGCGCTGATATTCGGTAATCAGCTCGCTGCCGTCATCGCCGAACTCGGTTTTCTTCAGCAACTGGCCGTTGAGGTCGTATTCGTAGGCGGTACGGCGACCGTCGAAGCCGGTTTCCTGCTGGATCAGGCCGTTCGAGTAGTAATCGAGCTGATAGCGCTCACCGCGCTCGTTCTCGATCTCGGTGAGGTTGAGTTGCGAGTTGTCGTAGCGATAGCGCAGTTGGCTACCGTCTGGATTGATGCGGCGGCTGACCAGGTGCAGGTTGTCGGCGTATTCGTAACGAGTGATGCGCCCGAGTTCGTCGCGTTCGGCGGTGACCCGACCATACGGGTTATAGGTGAACGCGCGAGTGGCGCCGCCTGGCAGGGTTACTTGGGTCAGGCGATCAGCGGCGTCCCATTGATATTGAGTAATCGCGCCAAATTCGTCCTGACGAGTGATTTGTCGGCCAAGTGCATCGTAGCGATACTTGCGTTGACCGCCGTCCGGCAGGCGTTCTTCCAGCAACTGGCCGAGGTTGTTCCAGCCCAGTTGATGGCGGCCGCCGTCGGGGTGACGAATTTCCAGCAATCGGCCCTGACGGTCATAGCTGTAGTGGGTCTCGTTGCCGTCCGGGTCAGTTTGTTGGGTGATATCGCCCTGACGGTTGCGCTCATATTTCCAGCGGGCCTTGCCACGCTGTACGTCGATAAGTTGACCGTTGAAATAGTTGTATCGGGTTGGAACACCTTCTGGCGGGATCACCGCGATCAAGCGGCCAGCTTCGCTGTACTGATACTCGGTAATCGCGCCCATCGGATCTTTTACTGCGACCAGACGGCCCTCATCGTCATAGGCGTTTTGCGTTTCACCGCCATCAGGCGCAGTTTCGGAGACTAGGCGCGCATTTTCGTCATGCACATAGACCAACTCACTGCCGTCAGCGTTATAGACGGTCACCGAGCCTTTGTCGTCCCACTCGTACCGCGCTTCCATTTGCGCATAATTGGCCCAGTGACGTACACAGCGAGAGTGTTTGCCTTCACGTTCCCATTCCCAGAAGAAACTGGCGCCGCCGGCCATTTGCCGTTCGAGAATGACGTTCTGATCGTTGTACCGGTAGTGCTCGGTTTCACCGGCCGCATTTGTCGAGGAAACCAGTTGATTCCGTGCGTTATATCGGTAGGTGACAAGTGTCTGAATGGTCAGCCATGGATCCTGGCGCTCACCACGTTCGGTGTATTCCGGGCGCTGTTGCTGCTGATCGACGGCCACAATGTGTCGGTCGTCGTAACGCAGTAGCAGGGCACGGCCTGCGCCGTTATCGATACGCTGGATGCGGTCAACGAAGTCGTAACTGATATGCAGTCGATTTTCGTAAGCGTCGCTGATGGTAGTCAGGCGGCCAGCTCGGAAATGGTAGAAGCGAGTTTTGGAGCCTGCCTGCGTAAGGATCAATTCTCCGGGAGCATCCCCAAGGAAGATCGCTGCCTGGGCAAGGCTGTTGGTGATGGCCGGACGTTGCTCGGTCGGCATCGGGAAACGGGTCTGGCGGTTCTCATTGTCGGTCCAGAGCACGCCTTCATCGTCTACCAGCAGGCGATGAGAGAGTGAATGGCTCCAGCCATGGCCGAGGCGGCTGTCGATTTCCACCGCACTGCTGCGATAAAGGCGAGTCCACTCGAATGGCAGTAGACCACCCAGTTCGCCATCAGTCAGCGTGAGCAATTCTTCACCGGTCACCATCGACACGGGTTCGCCGTTGGAGCAGGTTTTGTCGACGCATTGCGCAGGTTCGTCAGCCGGGTTTTTCGACTGTTTGGGCGCGTTATCGACGGGTTCTACCTGTTCGACACGCGAAGCCGGCTCATCTTTTTTACGGGCCTGAACCTGCGCATCGGATTCCACTTTTCCACCGCTCACCGGTGGCTTGTTTTTCGGCGCTGTAGCGGTTTCTGCAGGTTTAGGGGACGCAATCTGAACATCTGCCTTGCGTGCCGGATTGAACTTTGAATCACCATTAAGCAATAACGGTTTCGACGCCTCGGTATGCGGCGTAGCTTTGGATTTGCTGACTTTCATCAGCATGCCGGTAAAGTCTTCAATCAGTTTTATGACCTTACCGCTGCTCTGCACACCCTTGATTGTTTTTGTACCGATACGCACGGCCAGGCCCAAGCCCCCCGTCAGAACCACACCGACCAGAATGTTCAGCAAGAATTCAGTGCTCATCTGCGCCAGTACTTCTGTGCAGGTCTGTGGCGGCAGCATTCTTATCCACGCCACAATGGCAGCGACGTAGATCCACATCAGTGGTTCATCGCTGGCGATCAGCAGGGCTGTGTGGATGGCCTCTGACGAGGCGTCATAAATCTTCTTGATCTGTTCTTCAGTGAAGAAATTTTTCAGCTTTTCGTAGTTTTCGCGGGGGTGTGCAACGAGGTCATAGAGGCTTTTGATATCGCCCCACAAACCCATGATCGCTTTGAGAAAACCTTCCCACGCTGCTTCCAGTTCTTGCAGGGCGCGGCCGCCCAGCGATGCATCGGTATGCGCTTGCCACAGTGGCAGGAAACTGGTGCTCCACTCGGTTTGCAGCCATCCGCCCAATTCACCAATCACGCCTTGATAGGAGTTGAACAGGCTATCGATCTGGGCAGGCGTGGGATTTGGGAAGAATGTAATCTTGTATTGCTGATTGGGGGTGAGTCCGGAAACTTCCAGAATCCCCGTCGAGTCGATGGTTTTGTTGATCGTCGGACCCACTTCGTTCTTGCCAATGAAGCGGCCATCTACGACGGGCGTCAGGCGTACCGGCGTATTACCAATCGGAACAAAACGCGCGGATTCGAAGCTATGTACCAGCACGAGCTTGCCGTTCGCCGGGCAGTTGGCATAAAGCGTATTTTCCTTTTTGCTGTCCTTGTCTGCAGTGCCGACTTCGTCTCCGACCTTGAACTGCTGCTCAGCATCCAGAATGCCGCCATACCAGGCTTCGGCGTGTTCGCGGTAATCCTTCAGGCACTTCTTGAAGTCGGCGATGATTGCCTGAGCATCAGGTTGCTTTGCTGTGAGGCCGCCAACGATCCCACCCATCAAAACGCTCATACAACCACCTCACTTTCCAGATGGGCTTTCAGCAGCCCGGCAAAATTTTCTTCCGTGAGCGGCGTGCGTTTTACAAAACGCGCCACTTTTTGTTTCAGGTTCGATTCGGGGAACGAGAAGTACAGATCGGCATGTTCATCCAGCAACCACTGCATCATGTTGCCAATGATGGTTGATGGATTTTCGGCCATCAGACCATCCAGCAAATCCTTCGGCACCTCCCACCACGGCCAATCCTTCACCTTCGGCAACACCCGCGTCCCAACCTCCAGCGTCTGTCCATTAATCAAATACCGCTCAAACACCGGCAGTACTTCCCCAGCCTTCTCCCCAAGCCCCTTCAGAATCGGGTAGATATGCCGCCCATCCCAGAAGCGGAAAAACACCTCAGTCCCGTCGGGCATCTTCACCTGGGTCAGGCTGCGCAGATGCTCGAACACGTTGTTCGGTTCGGCGCGTGAGACCGCCAGCCAGCCCCAGTCGAGCGCGTCGGTTTCGGCGATCCAAGGCAGGAATGCCGAGTTCGGTTTGAGTTCGGTGACGTAGGGCATCACCGGTTGCCAGGTGGAGTAGGGCGTGCCGCCCCAGATCGGCAGGAGCTGGGCGGTGGGTTCGGTCAGGTACAGGGTTTTCAGCGCGTCGGCATCGCTCGCCGCGCTGATGATCAGGTACAGGCGCTCGCCGGTTTGCAGCGGCTGTTGTGCCAGCCAGTCCTTGGGTGTCAGTCGATCAGATGGCACAGGCACCTGCCTTGCATTTTTCGCATTCTTCGCAGAACGGCGCGTTACGTTTGAGGGTGTTGATCTGGGCCGGGGTCAGGACCTGGCCGGCCTTGTCGGCATCGGCCTGTTTCAGCACGCCGGGCATCAGCGGGGCGGCGCCAGTGCCGCTGCCGGGGCTGCCGCCGGAGTTCATGTTGATCACCGGGCCGCTCATGGTCACGCCGCCGGCGTCGATCTTGATGAAGCTGCCGCCGCCGACCAGGGTCAACTCGGCGCCGGCTTCCATGACGACTTTCATGCCGCTGCTGAGGTGGATTTCCTGGCCGGCGTCGATGAACTGGCCGGTGCCGATCTTGATGTGCTGGTTCACGCCCACGGTCAGGTGGTCGTTGGCGCGGGCTTCGACTTTGCGGTCGGCGTAGACGGTGTGGTGTTCTTCGGCCTTGAATTCCGTGTAGCTGTTTTGCTCGACGGTGTCGTGGCGTTCGTTGCCGACGCGGATCTTCTGGTCGTGCTCGATGTTCTCGTCCCAGTCGCGCTGGGCATGGAGGAAGATCTGCTCCTGACCTTTCTTGTCTTCGATGCGCAGTTCGTTGTAGCCACCGCCGCCCATCGAGCTCAGGGTCTTGAAGGTGCTGCGGGTCTTGTTCGCTGGCAGCGGGTAGGGGACGGTGTTTTCCTTGTGGTACAGGCAGCCGCTGATCAGCGGTTGATCGGGGTCGCCTTCAAGGAAGGTGACCAGCACTTCCATGCCGATGCGCGGGATGGCGATGCCGCCGTACTGGGCGCCGGCCCAGGCGCTGGAGACACGCAACCAGCAACTGGTCTTGTCGTCGGCCTGGCCTTCGCGGTCCCAGTGGAATTGCACTTTGACGCGGCCGTACTCGTCGCAGTGAATCTCTTCACCTTTGGGGCCGGTGACCACGGCGCTCTGGCTGCCGAGAATGCGCGGTTTCGGGTGGCGCAGCGGTGGCCGATTGGGCACGTCCCACGGGGTCGCCTGGAAGCGGTTGCGATAGCCCTGGTGGAAATCGTCTTTCAGGGCAGTGGTGTCGCTGGTCACCGATTCTTCCAGCACTTGCGGCTGTTTGCCTTCGTGCAGGACTTCGGTGAGCAGCCACAGGTCATTCCACTTGGCTTTCGGGTGCTCGGTCAGAGCGAGGAAATGGCCGCTGACCAGCAGCGGCTGGTCGCTCTTGCCTTCGGCGAGCTGGAAGTCGCTGCGGTGACGTTCGAGGGCGCGTTTGGCCAGGTGCTTGCCGCGCTCGCGGTCGATGAAACGGCCCGGATAGTCATAGTCTTCGAGGTCGGGCAGGGCGTCGCCGCGGTTTTCGCTTTCCAGCGTCAGGCGTGGTTTTTCGAAGTCGTAGTCGCGGCGGGTGGTGCGACTGGTGCGGGTTTCCAGGCGCAGGTCGAAGCGCTTGATCACCGGGTTGCTGGCGACCATGCCGGAGTCTTGCTGGTAGGCCACAGGCTGGAGTTTCGGGAACACCGTCTGGTCATCGCCGAACACCAGCTTGTGCGCCGTGGTGCTGTGCTGGAAGTGGTAGTGAATACCTTCCTCCTCGCACAGACGCTGGATGAAATGCAGATCCGATTCATCGTATTGCACGCAGTAGATGCGCTCGGGATAGATGGAACCTGTCTTGAATTCGTAGGCGTTACTCTGGATACCGTGCTCTTCGAGAACCATGCCGATGATTTTTGGCACTGTGAGGTTCTGGAAGATCCGCTGGTTGACGCGGTGCGCCAGGTACGACAGTTGCGGGCGCAGGGTCACCGAATAGCGCGTCAGGCGTTTGCCGGAATCGCCCTGGGCGGCGCGGTAGATCTGGCCGTGAATGCCGCTGCCATCGGGCGACAGCTGCAGAAAGGCCGGTTTGTGCAGCAGGGTTTCGAGGTCCAGCGACGGCTGCTCACTGACCAGCTCCACCTCAAACACAAAAGGCTGGCTGATGGCTTCCCGGCCGGTCAGGGTGAATACCTGAAAATCGGCGGAGAGCCCTTCGATGGTCAGGGCAAAGTGGGTTTCATTGGCCGGCGCGAACATCCCTTGTTCCTCGTGCTGTACAGCGGCGCTCGTCGACGGCCGCAAAAAAGCGGCTCAACGTACGCGAAATTCTGGAGGGGCGTAAACAACATCGACCAGCAGGGCTGGTCGATGCTTGTAACGATCAGCCGTAATTAAACGACTGGAGCACGCCAGTCATCGGAACCCGAAGTACCGGAGACTTCGTGGGTCCAGGTGATTTTGCGGTAGGTGAACTGCACTTCTTCCAGGTGGGTGAAGTGCGAGTTGCCTGGATCCTGGCAGTTGTGCATTTTGTTGTTGATGGCGACGATGATCGCGTCTTCCAGTTTGGTGGTGTAGTAGTGCTCTTGAGTACCTTGAGCAGAAGTACGGTACCACTGGATAACGATTTCGCTCATGCGCTCGCCGGAGGTCAGAGCGGCTTGCAGCAGAGGCGAAGCCTTGTCGTAGACCTTGGTGATCACAACTGGCTTGTGAACGCGCTGACCGGTTGGCTGACCGGACTGTGGGTCACGCGGGATGATCACGTCGTGGCTGAAAGCCTGAACCATAACCTGGTCTTCGTGGCCTTCCTGGTAGGTGTTGCCAACGGAGTCGGCGGTGAAGGCGCCGGCAGTGATCAGGCCTTGTTTTTCGCCGGTAACCGACATGTACGCTGGTGTTGCCATGGGGTGCTCTCCTTGCGGATAAATTTAGGGTGCCCGGGGCGGAATCGCCCGGTGGGTGCCTGACTGTTATCAAGGAGCGTGCCAGGTTTGTCGAAGATCCCGGCAACCGGGGGTGAAGCGGCTCTAACCTGCGGTTTGGCCGATGTTTTTTGCTGAATCGAGATGGAAAGTGCGCAACTTCTTGCGCAGTACTGCGCAAGAAGTTGCGCACTTGGCTGCAAGCCAGGCCAGTCAAGGCCTGCAGCAGGATGAGCAAGCTGTTTGGCCGAACAAGTGCGCAAGAAGTTGCGCAGTAAGGCCAAGTGCCAGCATCGGGCGTTTCGCCTTGTGGTCACGGTTGCGCTAGAAGCAACATTTGATTCTGTGGCGAGGGAGCTTGCTCCCGCTGGAGTGCGCAGCGCTCCCAAAAACGAGGGCCGCTTCGCAGCCCAGCGGGAGCAAGCTCCCTCGCCACAGTCAGAGCGGTTTCAGGCCCAAAACCTGGGCACACTCCTCAATCGAACGCCGCTGCGTATCGGCATACAACCCCAGTTCATCAATGGTCGCACGCCCCAGCGCCTGTTCGAATGCCTGGCGGTTCGAGTGTTCGCTATAGTGCGTCTGCGCCGCGTCCCCAAGGTTCGACTGAAAAATCCCCGCCGCACTCACCGGCAGGAAATCTTCGTACACCAAAGGTTCAGCTTTCACATGGCCCTCACGGAGCAAATCCTCCAGCGATGCCGACGTGAGGCTACGCGCTGCCAAGCCTTTTTCCGTAGGGAAGTAGCGAAAATACGCCAGCTCTTGTTCTCGCATGCCGTCGACGCTGTCAGGAAATTCGCCAAAGTGTTGGGTCATCAGCGCGTTGTAGCGTGCGGCGTTGCCTTCGTTGGGGAAGTCTCCGAGTTCATCGCGCGCAGCATTCAGCAAGCGGTCATACAGCGCCCGGCCTTTGGGCGTCAGCGCCGCACCACGTTGTTCGATCTCGCCGAAACGCGCGCTGTGGCTGCCACGGGTGTTGTGCTGGTCGGTGAAAGTGATCGGCTCGTCGAGCGCCTTGAAACTGGTCTGGCGCAACAGGATCGGACATTGCCGGCGCGGTGGGCCTTCGATCACCGCTTTCGGGGTGATGCCGTGCACCGGCATTTGCGCCTGCACCCTGTCGATGTCGAGGGTGCGCGGGGTCAGGTGATTGATGTGCGGGCCTTTGAACGCCACCACATCGGCGATCAGGCGATGCTGAGCGCTGAGGGTCTGGTACTGCGCGGCGGTGACGGTTGCGCTGTGATGCCAGCGAAAGGTCTCCAGTGCCTGTAGGACAAATTGCGCCGCTTCATCCTCTTTCAGCCCACCATCTGACTCAGCCTGCTCAATCAGGTGCAAAACAGTAGGGGTAAAGATCGAACGCTGATTCAGTACCGATTCGGCAAACGCGCGCAGCTCGGGATCCTCGATCAGTTCCAGGCGCAGCAACGAAGTGAATACCCGAAACGGGCTGACCTGCAACGCTGCTTCATGCACCGCGCGAAAAGCGGTGGAGTGCACCGGCACACCCGCCGGGGTCAGGTCGTAATAACCCACCGGTTGCATGCCCATCACTGCGAACAGGCGGGCGAGGGTTGCCAGCTCTTTGGCGGTACCGACGCGGATGGCACCGTGGCGTTCCATGTCCAGTCGTGCGATTTCACCGGTGCTGCCGAGCTGCCGTGCGATATCCGGCTGAGCCGCGAGCACTTCGCGGTTGGTCTGTTCCACCAGTTCCATCAGCGCACCGTACAACGGCACTTCTTCGCGGTACATGTCGGACATCGCTTTGGAGAAGCGTTGGCGGATCAGGTCGGGGCTGACGAAAGGCTGCACGGTCATGAAAAAAATTCCTGCCACGGTCACGGTTTGGATGGAGGAAAAGATCGCAGCCTTCGCCGACGGCGGCAAACGAAGAATCCTACGAACTTCATTCTGCCAACGACTGATCCACCAGTTCGATCCAGTGCAGAGCCTGTGTGCGTCCGGCGCCGGCCAGATGATTCTGGCAACCGATGTTGGAGGTGACGATAAGGTCCGGGCGATCGCTCTCCAGGGCGTTGAGGCGGTTGTCGCGCAGTTGCCGGGCAAGGGTGGGTTGTGTCAGCGAATAGGTGCCGGCCGAACCGCAACACAGATGACCGTCCGGCACCGCCGTGAGGTTGAATCCGAGGCGGGTCAGCAGCGCTTCCACCGCGCCACCGAGTTTCAGCGCGTGTTGCAAGGTGCAGGGGCAATGCACGGCGATCCGGCGTTGGGCGGCGGCGCACACTGTCTCCAGGGGTTCCTGGGCCAGGATCTGCACCAGATCCAGCGTTCGCTCGCTGATCTGCCGCGCCTTTTCGGCGTAGCGCGGATCCTGCGCCAGCAAATGCCCATAATCCTTGATGAATGCGCCGCAGCCGCTGGCCGTCTGCACGATGGCTTCCGCGCCGTTTTCCAGGTGTGGCCACCACGCGTCGATGTTCTGTCGCGCTCGGTCGAGGCCTTTGGCCTGGGCGTCGAGGTGATAGTCCAGCGCGCCGCAGCAACCGGCCTCGGCCACCGGCGTGACGCTGATCCCCAACCGATCGAGCACTCGCGCCGTCGCATCATTGGTGTTCGGCGACAGGCCCGGTTGCACACAGCCTTCGAGCAGCAACACCCGCCGTGCATGGCGTAGGGCAGGTCGTGTACCGGCCATCGGCGCGCGTTGCGGCAGTTTGCTTTCGAACAGGCGCGGCAGCAAAGGCCGAAACGTCGCGCCAACCCGCAGCAAGCCCTTGAACACCCCGGGATTTGGCGCCAGTGCGCGCAAGCCTTCGCGTAATAGACGCTGGGCAGCAGGACGCGGTACGGCCTGATCGACCACTGCTCGGCCAATGTCGAGCAGGTTGTGATAGTCGACCCCGGAAGGGCAGGTGGTTTCGCAGTTGCGGCAGGACAGGCAGCGATCCAGATGCAACTGCGTCTGCTCGGTGGCCGCTGCGCCTTCGAGCACTTGCTTGATCAGATAGATGCGCCCGCGCGGCCCGTCGAGTTCATCGCCGAGCAATTGGTACGTCGGGCAGGTCGCGTTGCAGAACCCGCAATGCACGCAGGTTCGCAGGATCTTTTCCGCCTCGGCAGCACGCGGCAGTTGTCGGGACTCTTCGCTGAGGGTGGTTTGCATCGCTAGAACTCCGCGTACATCCGGCCGGGGTTGAACAGCCCTTGCGGGTCGAGTTGCGCCTTGAGTTGCTGGTGATAGCGCATCAGCGTGCGCGGCAGCGGCTGGAACGGTGTGTCGCTGGCGCCATGGGTAAAGCAGGTGGCGTGCCCGCCGAGTTCCTGGGCGAGGATCTGAATGTGCTCGTGATCGGACTTCAGCCAGCGTTGCGCACCGGCCCAGTCGATCAACTGTTGGCCGGGCAAGTCCTGCGGCCCGAGATTGTTCGGCAGCGACAGGCGCCACAGCGGCAGGCCTTCGTCGAAAAAGCTCAGGCGTTGCTCGTTCAAGTCGCGCCAGAACGTCGAATCCAGCGGCTCGCCGCCGAGTCGTTGATGCGCGGCGGTGACCGAGCCTTCGCCGCCCTCAAGGCGCAGATACAGGCTTTGCCCGTCATGGCAGGCGCCGCTGATCGGCAGCGGTTGCTGGCCCCACTCGGCCAGTCTGGCCAGCGCCCGCGCGCAGTCGATATCGAGACGGATGCTCAGGCATTGACGCGGTTTCGGCAGGACTTTCAGCGAGACTTCGGTCAGCACCCCGAGACAACCAAAACTGCCGGTCAACAGGCGCGACAGGTCGTAGCCGGCAACGTTTTTCATCACCTCGCCACCGAACCGCAGGTGCTCGCCGAGGCCGGTGATGACCCGGGTGCCGAGGACAAAATCGCGCACCGAACCTGACCAGGGCCGCCGTGGCCCGGACAGTCCGCTGGCGATCATCCCGCCCACCGTGGCGCTGTCGCCGAAGGCTGGCGGCTCGCAGGGCAGCATCTGCCCGGCCGCGTCGAGCGCCGTGAGCAACTCGCGCAACGGCGTACCGGCACGCACGCTGACCACCAGTTCCGTCGGTTCATAGCGAACGATGCCGCGATGCGCGCGGACGTCGAGCACTTCACCGGCCACCTCGTGGCCGAGAAACGCCTTGCTGTTGCCGCCTTGAATTTTCAGCGGCGTGGCGTTGGCCCGGGCCTGGTTGACCTGATCGAGCAGCGCGCTGCTGGCGTCGAAATCAGCCATCAGAAGCGCTCCAGTTCGGGGAATGGCAGTTGTCCGGCATGAATGTGCATCGCACCGAATTCGGCGCAGCGATGCAGGGTCGGGATGTTCTTGCCGGGGTTGAGCAGGCCTTGCGGGTCGAACGCGGTTTTTACCGCGTGGAACAGGGTCAGTTCAGCGCTGTTGAACTGCGCGCACATCTGATTGATTTTCTCGCGGCCGACCCCGTGTTCACCGGTGATGCTGCCGCCAACCTGCACGCACAATTCCAGAATCTTCCCGCCCAACGCTTCGGCGCGCTGCAGTTCGCCGGGCTGGTTGGCGTCGAACAGAATCAGCGGGTGCATATTGCCGTCGCCGGCATGAAACACGTTGGCCACGCGCAAGCCGTATTCGGCACCGAGGCTGGCGATGCCCTGCAACACGCCGGGCAACTCACGACGCGGGATGGTGCCGTCCATGCAGTAGTAGTCCGGCGACAAGCGGCCAATGGCCGGAAAGGCGTTTTTGCGCCCGGCCCAGAAGCGCACGCGCTCGGCTTCATCGCGGGCCTGACGCACTTCGCTGGCGCCGGCCTGGAGCATCACCTCGCGCACCCGCAGGCAATCGTCGTGGACATCGGCTTCGACGCCATCGAGTTCGCACAACAGGATTGCCTCGGCATCGACCGGGTAACCAGCGTGAATGAAGTCTTCGGCTGCGCGGATCGCCAGGTTGTCCATCATCTCCAGGCCGCCGGGAATGATCCCCGCAGCGATGATGTCGGCCACGGCGCGACCAGCCTTTTCCACCGAGTCGAAACTGGCCAGCAGCACTTTGGCGACCTGCGGTTTGGGCAGCAGTTTGACCGTGACTTCGGTGATGATTCCCAGCAAGCCTTCGGAGCCGGTGAACAGCGCCAGCAAATCGAAACCCGGCGCATCGAGGGCCTCGCTGCCCAGTGTCAGACGTTCGCCTTCGATGGTCAGCACTTCGATTTTCAGCAGGTTATGCACGGTCAGGCCGTACTTGAGGCAATGCACGCCACCGGCGTTTTCCGCGACATTGCCGCCGATCGAGCAGGCAATCTGCGACGACGGATCCGGCGCGTAATACAGGCCGAACGGCGCGGCCGCCTGGGAGATCGCCAGATTGCGCACCCCGGGTTGAACCCGTGCGGTACGGGCAGCCGGGTCGATGTGCAGGATGTTGTTGAAGCGCGCCATCACCAGCAGCAAGCCTTTTTCCAGCGGCAGCGCGCCGCCCGACAACCCGGTGCCGGCGCCACGGGCAACCACCGGCACGTTGTGTTGATGGCAGAGCTTGAGCAGGGTTTGCACCTGATCGAGTCGTCGGGGCAGGGCTACCAGCATCGGCGTGGTGCGATAGGCCGAGAGGCCGTCGCATTCGTAGGGCTTGAGTTCATCTTCACGCCAGAGCAGGTCGAGATCCGGGAGGGCGCGCTGCAGGGTTTTCAGCAGTTCGGCCTTGTTCACCTCCGGTAGCGGGCCGTCGAGGCGTTCGTCGTAGAGAATGTTCATTTCGACCTTCCGAATCTATGTCGCCAAGAGGGCTTTTTGTGGCGAGGGAGCTTGCTCCCGCTGGGCTGCGCAGCAGACCTGAGATCGATACCGTGGCGAGGCGGGCTAGTCGCATTGGCTGGATCAGGGCCGCTTCGCGCCCCAGCGGGAGCAAGCTCCCTCGCCACGGTGCCAGCGGTGGAATTCAACGCTGATTGCCCAGAAACTCCCGATACAACCGTGCGGTGTTCCCCGGTTGTTCGACCATCGGCATGTGTCCGACACCGTCCCACACTTCGACCCGAAGATTGGCGATGCCCTTGCTCCAGATTGGCACGCTGCTGACGTCGATCAAGCGATCCTTGCGCCCCCACAACAGCAGCGCCGGGCACTTGATGTCTGTCAGTTTCGGCTCCATCGGCGGGCTGGCGCGGAAGTCGCGGAAGATCTCTTCCAGTTCGTCGCGCTGGCGTTCGTAGCGCTGGGCGATGGCGTCCAGCACCAGTCCGGGCACCCACGGTGGCGAGGCCATGGTCATCGCATAAAACTGGCGGAATTCTTCCCGGGAATTGATCAGGAACGGGTTATGCCCGCGGGCCAGATGGCGCTCCATGTCGCTGGCCTGCGGCGCGGTGACGCCGGCCGGGTCGATCAGCGCCACCGAGGCAATCCGTTCCGGATAAGTCGCTGCCAGCCATGCCGCGATGTAGCCACCCATCGAGTTGCCGATCACATGCACCTTCTCCACGCCGCAGACGTCCAGCAACTGGATCATGCGCTTGGCCTGCAGCGCAATGTCGTAGCCGCCGCCGGCCTTGAACCCGGTTTCACCATGGCCGGCGATGTCCGGAATGATCACCCGGTACTGGCGGACAAAGTGCTTGGCGAAGCGCAGCCACAGATTTTTCTCGGCGCTGTAGCCGTGCAGCATCAGGATCGCGCTGGCTGCTTCATAGGGGCCACCTTGCCAGGTCGAGACCGTCATTTCGGCAATCGGCACCTCGATTTTGTGCAACTTGTACAACCTGGCCTCGAGCGCCGTGCTCAGGTCATACAGCCAATGCCCGACCACCGGGTAACTCAACCAGCTCCAGGCCACGAAAACCGCGAGAGCGACAAACAGCACAAGCATCGACGTCTTCCTTTTACGTGTTCAGGACAGAATGTGGTCAGCCGGTTTCAGCGCCCGGGTCAACCGGTAGTAGCTGAAACTGAACCCCGGAAATATTGCGATCACATGACCGCTCTTGCTCTGATACCAACTGTGACAGCCACCGGACTTCCATACCGTGCGTTCCATCTCACGGTGGATCATTGCAGTGTAGGTACGTTCCGCTTCGGGGCGCACTTCGATGCTGCGCAGTCCTTTTGACTGCAAGGTGTGAATACAATCGAGGATGTAGTTCATCTGCGCTTCGATGATGAACAGCGCCGAGGTATGCCCGATGCCAGTGTTGGGCCCGGTGACGATAAACAGGTTAGGGAAGTCCGGCAGGCTGGTGCCCAGATAGGCGCGCGGGTACTGCGCCCAGACGTCCTTGAGTTGCACGCCGTGCTTGCCGGTTACCGGATAGGAGACCACGCCGTCGGTGGCGTCGTAGCCGGTCGACCAGACAATCAGGTCGACCTCGATGTGCTGGCCGTCCTGGGTGACGATCCCGGTTTCGTCGAGCGCGACGATGCCTTGTTCGCGGCTGTGCAGCGTGACGTTGGGTCGGGTCAGCGCCGGGTAATAGGTGCTGGACAGCAGGATGCGCTTGCAGCCGATGGTGAAGTCCGGGGTGAGTTGTGCGCGCAACTGCGGGTCCGGCACCTGTTGCTTGAGAAAGCGCAGGGCCTGGCGCTGGACCAGGTGAATCGCCGGTTTCGAATATTTGAAGGCGATGACCCGGGTTTCGAATTGCCAGTAGAGCAGCCAGCGCAGCAGCTTGTAGGCCGGTTTCACCCCCAGCAGCCAGCGCTGGAAAGACCCAAACCTGCGATCGGCGCGCGGCAGCACCCAATGTGGCGTGCGCTGGAACACGTGCAATTGCTCGACTTCTGGAGCAATCGCCGGTATCACCTGCGCGGCACTGGCGCCGCTGCCGACGATGGCCACGCGTTTACCGCGGTAGTCGTAGCTGTGATCCCAATTGTTTGTATGAAAAGTTTTGCCTTCAAAACGATCCTGGCCGGGGAAGGGTGGGATCACCGGTTGGCTCAACGGCCCGGAGGCGTTGATCACGAACTGTGCGTAGAAAATCCCGTTGCTGGTGTGTACCGCCCAGCGCTTTTCGGCGTCCTCCCATTCGATGCGTTCGACGTTGGTTTGCAGCTCCACGCGCTCGCGCAGGCCGAAGCGCTCGATGACGTATTCGGTGTAGCGATGCAATTCGGCCTGGGCGGCGAACATCTGTGTCCAGGGAAATGGCGCAAACGACAACGAGTACAGCGGCGACGGCACATCCACCGCAGCGCCGGGGTAGGTGTTCTGGCACCAGGTGCCGCCGAAGAAGTCCCTGCGTTCCAGCAGGCGAAAATCGTTGATGCCGGCCTTGAGCAAGTTGACCGCCGCGCATTGGCCGCCAAATCCGCTGCCGATGATCAACACTCGGTAGGTCTGCATGGGCCTCCTTCTTATAGTCGTTTTTCCGTTTTCGTCCTTTCAGGTATAGCTAAAAATTTGCACTGTGCGCGACGGCGATGGCTCGGTATTCAGCGGCTGGCCGGTGATGGCTATTTAACGGCTGCCTGTTAGACTTCCTGCACATCCGTCTGACGGTGTTCGCAGGTTCCGTTGAGTGGTCGAGGCCCTTATGCGAAACAAGGGGGGAAAGGGACTTTCATTGGCCAGGAGGCTTTATACATCGCGAACCCTCGGGCTGGTGCTGGGGCTGTTGTGCGTGAGCGCGGCGATGTACCCGCTCGACCCGCCGCTGTGGGTCTGGGCGCTGATGCTGTTCAACGGCCTGCTCTGGCCGCACCTGGCGTTTCAATGGGCCCGTCGCGCCAGCGTTCCTTACCATGCGGAACACCGCAATCTGTTGGTTGACGCCTTTATGGGCGGCTTCTGGGTCGCCGCCATGCACTTCAATCCACTGCCCAGTGCCACCACCGTTTCGATGATGGCGATGAATAACGTCGCCATCGGCGGTTTGCGTTTTTTCGCCGCAGGCCTGGCGGCGCAGATCCTCGGTATCGGCGTCGGCCTGGTGGTTTTCGCCCCGGCGTTCATCCCGCAAACTTCGCCTCTGCAGCTGTATGCCTGTCTGCCGTTGCTGATGCTGTACCCGCTGGCGCTGGGCTGGATCTGCTTTCGCCAGGCCTACACGCTGGGTCTGCACAAGCGTGAGCTGCTGGCGCTGAGCCGTACCGACAGCCTCACCGGGCTGCTCAATCACGGCGCGTGGAAGGATCAACTCGAAATCGCCTTTCAACGTTGCCGCCGGCAGAAGCAGGGTGCAGCGATCGCGTTGATCGACATCGACCACTTCAAGGCGATCAACGATACCTACGGGCATGTGGCGGGTGACATCGTGCTGCGCCAGTTGAGCAAAATGCTCAAGCAGAACCTGCGTGCTGCGGACGTCGCCGGGCGCTATGGCGGCGACGAGTTCTGCGTGATCCTGCCCGACTTGCCGCTGTTCAATGCCGCGCAGGCGATGGAGGCCTTGCGCGAACGTTTCGCCACCCTGGGTTACGAGCAGAACCCGGCGCTCAAGGTCAGTCTGAGTATTGGTCTGGCGGCCTATGAGCCGGCGCACGGCGATGCGACCCGTTGGCTTAATGATGCGGATCAGGCGCTGTACGAGGCCAAGGCGACCGGGCGCAATCGGGTGATCTGCAACAGTGATGATCTGCCGAAGCAGGAACTGCTCGATTCGGTCTGACTGCCCAGCACCATTCCCTTTGTAGGCCTTCGCCTGCGCGCGACAGCGTCATATCGGTCAACATCCGGGTTACTGATGGATTGCTGGCGCGAGCAGGCGAAGGCCTACAGGTGTTCGGTGTCCGCCGCAGAGATGTCGCATCCGGTATAGAGCCTGGCGTCGATGTCAGGTACGGTCTGAATCCCCTGACGCGAAACAAGGATCGATTCATGACGTTCTCATTTTCCCGCTCGCTGCTGGCCGCGAGTCTCGGCCTGTCCCTCGTCCTCAGCTCCGCCAGCGCCTTCGCCGAGCCGCACAAGCAAGTGCTGGCGGATGCCGAGCAGTATCAGCCCGAAGCCCTGAAACTGCTGGAACGGCTGGTCAATATCGACTCCGGTTCCGGTTATGAACCGGGTCTCAAGCAAGTCAGTGAGATCGCCATCGATGAGCTGAAAAAGCTTGGCGCGTCCATCGAACTGGTGCCCAACACTCCGGAAAAATCCAACCACGTGCTGGCGACCTTCAAAGGCACCGGCAAGGCAAAAATCCTCTTGATGGCCCACATGGACACGGTGTTCAAAGAGGGTTCCGCCGCCGAGCGTCCGTTCCATATCAAGGACGGTCGCGCTTACGGGCCGGGGGTGATGGACGACAAGGGCGGCATCGTCGCCGGGATCTTCGCGCTGAAGATTCTGAAGAACCTCGACTTCAAGGATTACGCGCAAATCACCTTCCTGCTTGATGCCAGCGAAGAAACCGGCTCCGACGTCGCCACCGACCTGATCAAGAAAACCGCCAAAGCTCACGACGTGACCCTCAACCTCGAACCAGGGCGGCCGGCCGATGGACTGGTGGTGTGGCGCAAAGGCAGCGCGACGGCGCTGGTCGAGGTCAAAGGCAAGGCGGCGCATGCCGGGGTCGCGCCGGAGCTGGGGCGGAACGCGGCGATGGAGGCGGCGCACCAGATTCTGCAACTGGGCAAACTCGGCGACGAAGCGAAGAAAACCACGATCAACTTCACCGTGCTCCAGGCCGGTGATCGCACCAACGTGATCCCGGATCACGCCACCGCCAAGGCTGACGTGCGTGCGGCGGTGCCGGAAGAGTTCGACCGGATCGAGAAAGACCTGGCGCGAGTGTCGCAGGACAAGCTGATCGCCGAAACAGAAGTCACCACCAGCCTCAAACGCGGGCTGCCACCGATGCCGCAAACGGCGGAGTCGGATCGCTTGATGGCCATGGCGCAAGGGATTTACGGCGAGATCGGCCGCAAGCTGACCGAAGAGGGCAGCGGTGGTGCGGCGGATGCCAGCCTGTCAGCCGGCGTGGGCACGCCGACGCTGGATGGTTTCGGGATTGTCGGCGGCAATATTCATACGCCGGAGGAATACGCTGAAGTGGCGAGCGTGGCGCCGCGTATTTATCTGTTGTCGCGGATGATCATGGAGTTGGCGGGCAAATAGTTGCCACGCGTGAAGGCGGCAGCCTTCAATGCCTGCCACCTTCATGCGTTGAATCCTGAAATCAGGCTTGTTGCGGGGTGTTCCAGAATTGTTTGATTTCGTGAATGTTGCCCACGTTATAACGCGGTATGAAGCCGGAGCACGGCGATGCAGCAGCTGTCGCCACCGGCGTATTGATGACGTTGGCGCCGGCGTGCAGCAGTGGAGTCTGGTTCCAGTTATCGAGTTGCTTGTTCATGCAGATTTCCTTTCTGATTAAGTGAGCAGTGAAGTCTGCTCACGTTGTAGCCGGGACAGCAGGCTGTCATAGAGCGCTGTCTCCTGGCGGGCGATGCCGGGATAAGTCGGCACGAGATTGTCGTCGAAGCACCAGGCTTCTTCGGTTTTGGCTGCCTGCGGAGGATGAATAAGCAAACTCAGCGAGGCGGACATTGTTTCAGGTGGTAGCTGTTTGTGTACTTCCTTTAGTGGAAGCATGTGCAGCACCTCACCCGGAATAAGTTTAAGGACTCGTTCTTCGCCGAACTCGGGCCTTCTGCCAGCCTGTAGCGGTGCTTGATCCAGAATCTCCCGTGAAACAGTGGTGTAACCATCACCGCTGTAACCCACGCAATAGAGTTCGAAGTCATGACTGTGGTTGAGGTCATAGATAAAGGTTTCCCTTTCATCCCGTGACGTGACCGGCGACCAGAAACCCAGGCGAACGGTAAACAGATCGTTGGAGTGCAGGACAAATGCGTAGGCCCCGTAAAGCCTGTTTTTGGTACTGAAACCGTCCTGTTGAATCGTGGTGTAGAGGTACTCGCTCAACAACGTGCGGTTAGTCGCGAGTTGACGCAGATCTTCCACGATCCTTGAACTGTCCAGTTGCAGATCGTAAGTCGTCATGCGCTCGATAAATGTCTGTAATTTCATGCCGCTTCACACTGGTCGAGTAAGTAGTTCAGGCGACTGTCTTGCAAGTTTCTCAACAGCGGGACGCAACTTAGTGCGGCCTGACGATCCGTTCTGTTGATCATCTGAAAGGCCCGCCAGGCGACAGCGGGGTGATAGTGATAAATCAATTCCTGCGCCACTTTGCAGGCTCCGGGGTCCTGTGCTGCGTCGAGCAGTTCAAGACTCACCAGACAGCGCGCGGCGCTGTCGTCATGAGGGAACCAGCCGATTTTGCGCAACGAGTGGGGGGCGAACACACTGATGTCGGCAGTTCTGTCGGGCAGATTGATGCTGCCAATAAACGCCGGGTGCCCGTTGCCCTCGGGATTGCTGTCGTACAGGGTTTTGCTGCCGTCGATGAACAACGGATTTTCGGCATCCACGATCACCTGCTCTGCGCGCGTCAGATATTCACCGTCGAGTCGATAAAGCTGAATGGAATACGCTTGCCCGTTGATGGCGAACAAAACGCTGTTTCCGGGAACGGAATATAGCTGCTCAGGCGCGGGTGCGTTATCAGGTGTCTTGAGGCTGATGTTTCCATCTTTGTTGCAATATAACGTCAGCGTTCCGGTGTGGATGTTCGTCGCTTGCATGATCGCGGCGTGACGGGACACATTCTCGGTATCTGCTTTAGGTTCGGATAACTGGTCGACCAGATTCTTTACTTCGTTCCCCATGTTTGTTGTCTTGATGCAGGTATAAGCTGGTCAGGCTTCAAGTCTGGGTTGAGCAGGTTTTTTATCATGGGAAGTCGCTTTGTCTTTGTCCCGTCAAATATGTTTTTTGGAATATTTGATCAGGCGTAATGATCAGGTTTGTTCTTTTGTTTTGTTAAACAGATCTCCGCGCTTGACGGGTTGAATGTTTTTTGCTGTTTAACGGTTTGCGATTATAGAGAAGCGATATTTAATATCAATGCAGTAGTTGTTGTTAAATGTTGGTGTTTGTTTGTGGGTATGTATCGCTGGTAAAAGCGGGTTACGATTAATTCGCCTTTACTCGCAACTTGGCCGGTGACATTGCGCCTACCGGCCATCTTTAGAGTTGCCCGAGACCTTCGTATCAGTGAGCAGTCACTCCTTTACGCTCATGTATTCCTTCGCCCAGAGAATGTAATCCTCAGGTTGGGTATAGGTGTGCGTCAGCTCGGTGGCGCTCAGGTCCGAGGCCTGGGTGAAGATCTGGCGTTGTTCGCGCAGGCTGTCGTAGGTGGCCTTGATCGCCGCGAAGTACGCACCGTGGCCGTCGATGGTCACGCGCACGCCGAGTTCGGCCAGGCGTTTGTCGTCGCGCAGCGCCGGATTGCCATAGGTGACCAGCATCAGCGGCACGCTCAGATGCTCGGCAATTTGCTCAAGCTGATCGAAGTCCTGCACCCCGACCATACAGATGCCGTCGGCACCGGCGGCCTGGTATTGCTTGGTGCGGCTGATGATTTCCTGAATCGGCAGGATCCCGGCGTTGGTGCGGGCGATGATTGCCATTTCCGAATCGACTCGGGCTTCCAGCGCCGCGCGGATCTTGCCGACGCCTTCGGCGACCGAGATCAGGTCGGTGGATTTACGGCCGAACTGCGCTGGCAGCAGGGTGTCTTCAATGGTCAGGGCGGCAACGCCGGCGCGTTCCAGTTCGACGATGGTGCGCATCACGTTGAGGGCGTTGCCGTAGCCGTGGTCGGCGTCGGCGATCACTGGCAATTGGGCGACGCGGCCAATGCGGGTGGCCTGTTCGGCGAACTCGCTGAGGGTGATCAGGGCAAAGTCGGGAGCGCCCAGCACCTGCAACGAGGCCACGGAGCCGCCGAGGATCCCCACTTCAAAACCCAGGTCTGCGGCAATGCGTGCGGACATTGGGTCGAACACCGAGGCGGTGTGGTAGCAGGTGTCGGAAGCCAGCAATTGACGGAAGTTACGGCGCAAATCTTGATGGGAAAGCCTGGTCATACGAGTTCCACCAATACAAAGGAATGGAACGGCTTGAGCAAAGGTGTCAACGCCGAAGAATGAAAAGGCTATCACGCGAATGGGTCAAGGTTCATGACGAATTTGCGAGCGGGGCGTTGATGACGGATCCAGCGGCTGAAAGGTTTCATCTGCAGTCAGCGGATTTTCAGTGGCAAAACCGCAGATCAGGCGGCTACCGCCTGTTGCTGTTGCCTGGGCAGCAGCACCGCGCGTACCGAATTGCCTGGTTGCAACTGCAAGCGCTTGGCGGTGAGGCGATCGACCACCAGGCTATTGCCGACCAGACGACCGGGGGCGACGGTGATGCGGCAGTTCTCCAGGCGACGGTTGTGGATCAGCCATAACGGGGCCTGATCGTCCGGTGTGCCGAGGCTCAGGGTCAACGCGAGGCTGTCGCGCACGGTACGAATGTTGCCGATCGGTGCTTCGATCACCGGGCCGCCGTCGAAGATGTCGATGTAGCCCTTATGCGTGAAGCCTTCTTCGCGCAGAATCTTCAGCGCCGGTTCGGTGTTGGGATGCGGCTGGCCGATGACGGCCTGCGCCTGCTCGGTGAGCATGCAGGTATATAACGGCTGGCGCGGCATCAGTTCGGCGATGAACGACTTGTTGCCCAGACCCGACAAGTGGTCGGCGTGGCTGAAGTCCATCTTGAAAAAGTGTCGGCCCAGGCTGTCCCAGAACGGCGAGCAGCCGAGTTCATCGGCACTGCCACGCAGTTCGGCGATCATCTTTTCGCCAAACAGCTGCGGAAATTCGGCCACGAACAGCAGGCGCCCTAGCGACAGGAGCCGACCATTGCTGCCTTGGCGGTGTTGCGGATGCAGGAACAGCGAACACAGTTCCGACTGGCCGGTCAGTTCATTGTTGAGAAACAGTGTGGGGATCTGCCGCGAAATGCCCAGATCCGGCGACGAACTCACGGTCAGACCGACCCGATAGTTGTACCACGGCTCGCGCAGGCCCACCGCGCCGGTCAGGGCACTGACGCCGACCACCCGCAGGTCGTCGTCTTCGAGCACGAACAGATAATCGGCGTCGGCCCGTTCCACCTGTTCGGCGAACGCGCGCTGAGCCCAGCGCACCCGGTGGGCGAGGCGATCCTCATTGGCCGGCAGGGTGGTGAACCCCGGGCCGGCCTGTTGCACCAGGGTCATCAGCGCTGGCAGGTCGCTGACTTTGACCGGACGGACGATCATGCGGTAACTCCTTGTACGCGCCTGTTCGGGCACTGTCGTTGGGTATGCAACCGGGCGCGGTTCACAGGGCTGTCAGCCTGACCGTGCTGCCATCGGAAACCTTCAGCGCCGCGCACAGGGCCGGCGTCAGCGACAGCGGTTGATCTGGCTGGTAATCCAGTTGGGCGACGATGGCCCGGAAGCCGTGCAGGGCGTCGTTGCTCAGCAGGTAATGGCCGCGGGCGTCGATCTGTGCCTGCTCGCGCACGCTGGCGGTCTGGCTGCGGGCGATCGAACGGATGTTCGCGGTGCGCGCATACAGGGTCGGACCGGCGTCGAACAGGTCGATGTAGCTGTTGGTTTCAAAGCCTTCGCGTTCGAGGATGTCGAACGCTTCCTGGCCGTCCGGGTGAATCCGGCCGATGCATGCCTGCGCCGCCGGAGGCAGCATCGGTACGTAAATCGGGTATTGCGGCATCAGTTCGGCGAGGAACGTGCGGCTCTGCAGGCCGCACAGGCGCTCAGCCTCGACGTAGGGCAGGTCGAAGAAATGTTTGCCCAGCGCATCCCAAAACGGCGAGTGACCGTTCTCGTCGCTGTAACCGACGATTTCGGTGATCACCGCATCGGCAAAGCGTTGTGCGTGAGCGGCGATGAACAGCAGTCGCGCCCGTGACAGCAATTCGGAAAAGGCGCTGCGCACCAGCGCGTTGTCGATGTGAAAACCGCGCAGCAGGGTGTGGTCGTTGAGGTCGTGACACAGCGACAGCGCCGGCACCCCGTGTTCGATGTTCAATTCCCGCGAGGCACTGGTGAAGTGGCGGTTGCGCAGGCTGTAGAACGGTTCGTTGAAACCGGCAGTGGCAAGGATTTCCGAACAGCCGACCAGCCGCTGAGTGTCGAGGTCTTCCAGCACGAAGAAATAGTTCTCCGGGCCTTGCGCCTGAATGTCGCTGGCGAACGAGGCGCAGGAGCCGGCAATTTTTTCGCGCAGGCGATCGCTGTCGTCCGGCAGCGACGTAACGCCGACCAGACTGTCGCGGGCCAGTTGCTGCAATTGCGGCAGGTCGGTTGGCTCGACTGGGCGTAAGACCAGCATGGATGCACTCCTGTATCAAAGGGTCCGGTGATCCTCACCGAACCTGACTATCACTGTCGGTTGCCACGCTTTAAAGCGGCGGTCGCCTGATTTTTTGTCAGACGCCGCTCTTTTTCTTGTCAGCCATTGCTCGGATCAGGCAGCGCGGTGCTGGCGCCGAGCTTGTTCAGGAAGAACAGGTACACCAGACCCAGCGCGATCCAGATCAGGCCGAGTTTCTGCGCATCGACGCCCATGTTGTACATGATGGCGGCGACGATGATGAAGCCGATCACCGGACAGATCAGATGGCGCACCACCTGACCTGACTTCTGCCGGCGCCAGTAATAGTTGATCACTGTCAGGTGCAGCAGCATGAAACCGCTGAGGGCACCGAAGTTGACCAGCGAGGTCAGGGTGTCGACCGAATTGATGAACAGGTAGCAGATCACCAGCGACAGCACCGCCACCAGATAAATGCTCAGGTACGGCGTGTTGTGCTTCGGGTGCACCTTGGCCAGCACTTTCGGCAACTTGCCATCGCGGGCCATGCCGAACAGCAGACGCGACACCGCGGCTTGCGAGGTGATCGCTACCGCGACGCCCCAGGCCAGCGCCGTGGCGACACCGGTCAGTGTGGCCAGCCAGCTGCCAGCGGCGATTTCGGCGATTTCATAGAACGCGGTGTCGGCGGACTTGAAGCCCATGCCGGCGGCCAGATCGGTAGCGATCCAGGTCTGCACGACGAAAATCACGCCCATCACCACCAGAGTGATCAGCGCTGCGCGGCCAACGCTGCGGCCCGGATCGCCTTTGATTTCTTCGGCGAGGGTCGAGATCGCATCGAAGCCAAGGAACGACAGCACGGCAATCGACACGGCTTGCATCAGCAGGACGAAGTTGAACGTTTCCGGGTGATACAGCGGCGCCAGCGTCAGCTCGCCGTTGCCGCCGCCGTTGTGCAGGGCGTTCCAGGCGTAGAACAGGAAGATGCCCAGTACCACCAGCTGTGCCAAGAGGAAAACGATGTTCATCCGTGCGGTGAAGGTGATCCCGCGCAGGTTGACGAACGTTGCGCTGACCAGGAACGCCAGAATGAAGCCGACCTTCGGAATGTCCGGGTACAAATGGTTCAGAGCCATCGCCGCGTAGACGTACAGCAGCGGTGGAATCAGCAGGTAGTCGAGCAGCATCAGCCAGCCGGCGATGAAGCCGACGTGTTGATTGAGGCCGCGTTGCGCGTAGGAATACACCGAGCCTGCGATCGGAAACGCCTTGGCCATGCTGCCGTAGCTCAGCGCGGTGAACAGCATCGCCACCATGCCGATGATATAGGCCAGCGGCACCATCCCGGGCGCCTCGGCATTCACGTAGCCATACACGCCAAACGGGGCGATGGGGATCATGAAGATCATCCCGTACACCACCAGGTCGGTCAGTGTCAGGCTACGTTTCAACTCTTGTTTGTAGCCGAACTCTTCTATTTCCATGAAGCGCAACTCCTTGTCAGCCTATCCAGCGTTTTTAGTTGTTATATCGGTCCATCGTTTACAGCGTCAGCAGTCTCTGCCGCATGGGTTACAGCAGTGGCGCCAGGCGCTCGGCCCACATTGATACCGCTTCGGGGCTGTAAAGCAGATCGTTGCGCACCTCGATCAACACCGATTCCAGTCCTCGGGCATCGCCATGCACCGGCACCGTCATGTCGCCCAGCGGATCAACCCGGTACGGCTGGTTGCCGGCGACTTTCAGCGGGTGCTGGCCGAGGCCGTCGATCACCCGCTGCGCGTACGTTTTGGCCTGACCAAACAGCACGCCGACTTCCAGTGGGCGCGGCTGGCCGTAATAGACCGGGGTAAAACTGTGAATCCCGACCACTCGTACTGCCTGGCCTTGTGCAACGCGCTGGTCGATCAGGGTCTGCAGCCGTGCGTGAAACGGTTTGAACAGGGTCTGGCGCCGGTACTCGCGAGTGGCTTCGTCCAGTTCGCGGTTACCCGGCACCTGATAAATCTCGCTCTGCGCCGGAATGCTGTCGGGGGCATGCCGGGGCCGATTGAGGTCGATCAGCAACCGTGAATAGTTGGCGCTCAACAGTGTCGCGCCGAGTTTCTCCGAGAGCTTTTCAGCCAGTTGCAGTGCGCCGATGTCCCAGGCGATGTGCTCGCTCGCGGCTGCATCGTCCAGGCCCAGATTGTTCAGGGCCTCGGGAATGTAGCGGCTGGCGTGCTCGCACACCAGGATCAACGGATGCGATGAATCTTCGCGGCTCAGGTTGTAGACCGGGCGGGTGTACAACCCCAGCTCGGCGGATTCAGTACAGGCGTGCATAGTGCTCACACAGGTCAGCGGGCGAGAGCTGTTCCGTCAGCGCCAGTTCCTCGGTTTTAAGGGCGTGGTAAGTGTCGAGCAACGGCTTGGGCAGCCATTGATTGAAGGCTGCACTGTCACGCAGGCAATCCAGCGCCTGGGCCAGCGAGGCGGGCAGGGCCACAATGCCCCGGGCCTTGCGTTGCTCGTCGTTGAGTGAATCGGGAATTTCATCGGTGATCGCGTTCAGCGCCAGACGCTGCTCGATACCCAGCCGTCCGGCGATCAGCAGTGCGGCCATCGCCAGATGCGGCGAGGCGGTGGCGTCCATGGCGCGGAATTCGAGGTTGTACTGCGCCGCCACGGATTTGCCGCCCAGGCTCACGGTCGGACAGATGCGCAGCGCCGCTTCACGGTTCTGCTGCCCCAGACACGCGTAGGACGCGCTCCAGTGGTGCGGCTGCAAACGCTCGTACGACACCGGCGTCGGCGCGGTGAACGCGCACAGCGCCGGCAGGTAATGCAGGATCCCTGCGGCCCAATGCTGGCCGAGGGTCGACAGACCGTTGCTGGTGCCGGCGTCGTACAGCAGCGGCAGACCTTGCAGGTCGAGCAGGCTGACGTGCAGGTGCACACCATTGCACACCGCGTCGGCCTTGGTTTTCGGCGCGAAGCTGACGTCGACGCCCATTTGCCGGGCGATTTCGCGGGTGATCTCGCGCACGTTGACCGCGCGATCCGCCGCCGCCACGCCGAGGGTCGGCCGGCAGGTGATTTCGTATTGGTGCTTGCCGTATTCGGGCAGGAACATTTCCGGCTCGACACCCCCCGCGCGCAGCGCGCTGAGCAGCCAGCCGCCGAACTCGGCCGCCTGACGCTGGGCTTCGAGGGAAAACGCCAGATGCTCGGCAAAACCGGCATGCAGGTTGAATTCGTGTTCGAACGCCGCGTTGACCTGCAAACCGAGGTCGTCGCGATAGCGCTCGATTTCATCGCGCAACAAGGTGCGTGGGCAGGTGCTCCATGGGCGGCCATCGGTCTCGCGGATGTCACCATGGATGAAGTCCAGCGCCGGTGCTGCGGCATCCGGGCCATTACCGACGGTGACGCGACTGGCCAGATCAGGGATCAGCCGCAAATCGCCATAAGCACCCCACGGGTTGGTCTGGGCGATGATGTCCTGCGGGGTCAACGCGCTGTTGGCCGGCACCCAGCCGCAACCGGCAGCTTGATAGTGCTCCAGCTGATCGGTGGGAAACGAACGGCCACGGGTGATACCGATCAGGTCAGTGGTGACGATGGTGGTCATCGGCAACGGCGTCAGGCGCTCGCTCATGGACGCATCTCCTGCAAGCGGCCGAGCACGGTTTGCGTGTCGCTGATCCAGCAGTAGCCCTTGATCGCGTTGAGGCAGGCGTCATGCCGCGCCGGGGTGTAAGTGGCGCAGGCGTCTTCGACCAGTGTCACCAGATAACCGCGGTCGGCGGCATCCCGCACGGCCATGTCGACGCACTGGTCGGTGACGATGCCGGCGATGATCAGGTGGCGGGTTTCGAGATTGCGCAGCACGTAATCGATGTTGGTCGAGTTGAACACCCCGGACGAGGTTTTCGGCAACACGATTTCGTTTTCCACCGGGGTCAGGTCGTCGATGATCCGCGCCTGTTGACTGCCCTTGGGCAGGTGCATGTCCGACAGTTTGTGATCCAGCGAGCGGTCGCGACCGTCGGCGGTCAGGCTTTCGATAATCGTGTGCAGCACGTTCTGCCGTGTTTCGCGAAAGGCACTCAGCAAACGGCGCTGGTTGGGCACCACCTGCATGTGCGCGCGGGTCAGGAAGTACTCGGCATCAGGCCCGTTCAGGTGCGGATCGAACTGCGGTTCGAGCCAGGCACGCTGCATGTCCACCAGCAGCAACGCGGTGTGACCGGTGACAAACGGCAAATCCCGTGGCGAGCGGTGGGGAAGACTGAACATCCTTATTTATCCTCCAGCAGATGGGTGTTGAAGTCGTTGCGCAGGGCGTCGATGCCTTCCAGGCGATCGGCCAGATCGGGGCTGCGCAGGGTCAGGCAGGCAATGAGCGCCTCGACCTGGGCCAGCGCCGGCACCATGGTGTCGAACGGCGAGGCCGATTCCACCGGAGCACTGATGATCAGGTCAGCCAGTTCGCGCAGCGGCGAGGCATAGATGTCGGTGAACAACACCACCCGCGCGTTGTTGTTCTTCGCTGCCGAGGCAACCCGCAGGGCCTGGGACTGGTAGCGCCGATAGTCAAACAGCAGCACTACGTCCTGACGTTGCAGATCGAACAGGCGATCGGGCAGTTGCGCATTGTCTTCCAGGGCAAAGCAGCCGGGTCGCAGCAGGCGCAAGTGATTGAGCAGGTAGTTGGCCATCAGGCTACTGAAGCGCCCGCCGAAGCAGTAGATCTGGTGCCGGGTATCGAGCAGCCAGTCGAGCAGAATGCGCACGTCTTCAGGTTGCGTCAGGACCTGGGTTTCCACCAGCAGGCGTTGGCTGTCAGCCAGATAATGGCCCCAGGCATCATCCTTGTTCAGGTGCGAACGGGGCTGCAACAGGGTGCGCGGCGAACGCAGGCGGTGATCCATGTCGCTGAGCAGGGCGTCCTGAAACTCGGCATAACCGCCGAATCCGAGCTTCTTCACCAGCCGCACGATGGTCGGATCGCTGACGCCAGCGTGTTCGGCCAGACGCGCCATCGGACCCAGGCCGTTGCGCGGATACTGGTCGAGCAGGGCGCGAATCACTTTGCGCTCAGAAGGCGTCAGCTCCAGGCCGGGATCGGTGATCAAGTCTCTGAGAGGCGGCATCCGGGCTCCTGCTGGATGAAGGGGGTGTTGAATTCGTTTCATAATCCGTTAAAACAGTATTTATGTAACTCAGGTTACATGTCTAGTGAATTTTTAGCGGTAGCGATTCAGCGTTTAAGTAACGTTAGAGCCCTGTGTAACAAGGCCTACACAGATGTCGCCGGTCCTTGTAGTCCATTGCCCATCGGTGTGTCAGACATTGCCGTTTTTTCGCCTTCAGTATGTCAGGCCAGAAAATCCCGGGATCCCCTGCAGCGCCCGGTTTACGGCACAATTGCCGCAAGACCGGCCGTTTGCCGCCGATTTACCGGATCTCCATCGAGTGCAATACAGTGCAATCCACCCGTTTGACTTTGATTTGCCACGCTCGAACCGTCGCACAGAAATTGTCGTGTTTTCCTACGAACGAGCCTGTTGAAAATCCGCCATTGGCGCCCGGTGCGTTGGCCACACAATTCGCCAGCGCCAACCGTGTGTTGTGCGGGCCGGAATTGCGCACCCGCCAGACTGCCGAGTGGTTCGGTGCGGCGCCGCAAGTGGACGAAGCGCTGCGCGATTGCGATTTGGGGCGCTGGCACGGGCAAGCGATCAAGGATCTGCAACTGCGCGAGGCCGACGCTTTGCAGGCGTGGATCAGTGATCCGCAGGCGGCACCTCATGGTGGCGAGTCGGTGATGCAATTGGGCGAGCGTGTGGCGGCGTGGCTGGCCAGCCTGCAAGGTGCGCCGGGGCATATCGTCGCCATCACCCATCCGTTCGTGGTGCGAGCAGCATTGCTGCAGGTAGTGCAGGGCGCAGCGTTCAACGCGATTGATGTTGAGCCGCTGTCAGTCGTTGAACTGCGGTTCAACGGTATCTGGCGGCTACGCTTGTCGGGTATCGATCTTGCGGGAGCACTGTGATGAAACAACTGCTGGTCATCGGCATCGGCGCCGGAAATCCCGACTACATCACGCTGCAGGCGGTAAAGGCGCTGAATCAGGTCGACGTGTTCTTTCTGATGGATAAAGGCCAGAGCAAGGACAAACTGATCGATCTGCGGCGCGACATCTGTGCGCGCTACATCACCGATCCTGCGTATCGCTTCGCCGAAGCCTACAGCCCGGAGCGCGAGCGCGGCGAAGTGGACTACACCCGCGCGGTCGATGATCTGAACCGCGCCAAGCAAGAAACCTTCGAGCGGCTGATCAATGAAGAATTGGCTGACAACGAATGTGGCGGTTTCCTCGTGTGGGGCGACCCGGCGCTGTACGACAGCACTATTCGTATTCTGCAGGCAATTCTGGCGTCAGGCCGCTGTGCTTTCGAGTTTGAAGTGATCCCCGGGATCACCAGCGTTCAGGCACTGGCCGCGCAGCATAAGGTGCCGCTGAACAGCATTGGCCGGTCAATTGAAATCACCACTGGCCGGCGTCTCGCGGCGGGGCAGGTGAGTGACACGGACAGCCTGGTGGTGATGCTCGACGCTGAAGATTCCTATCGCCATGTGGCGGATCAGCAGACAGAGATTTACTGGGGCGCCTACCTGGGCACGCCGGATGAGATCCTGATCAGTGGCAAGCTCAAGGATGTCGCGGCTGAGATCGAGCGCACGCGCAAAGCGGCGCGGGCCGAGCATGGGTGGATCATGGATACCTATCTGTTGCGCAAGCCCTAGATTGTGTCTGTCAGGGCTGGCCTCTTCGCGAGCAGGCTCGCTCCCACAGGGAACGCATTTCAAATGTGGGAGCGGCCCCTTCGCGAGCAGGGAACGCATTTCAAGTGTGGGAGCGAGCCTGCTCGCGAAGGAGTGTCACAGCCAACTCAGGAAATCGCTTTGACTCCACGCCCAAACCGCTCCCGATACACCGACGGCGGTACCCCGACCACGCTGCGAAACGCCACACGAAAACTTTCCACCGAGCGATAACCGCAGCGCTGGGCGATCTGCTCGGTGTTGTGCACGCTGCTCTCCAGCAACTCCCGCGCCCGTGCCAGTCGCTCGTGTTGCAGCCACGCCTTGGGCGATTGCCCGCTGGCCTCGGTGAAACGTCGCAGAAAGGTGCGCTCGCTCATCGCCGCTTCGCTGGCCAGATCGCGCACTTCCAGCGGTTGGTGCAGGCGCTCGCGGGCCCACTGCATCACCCGCGACAAGTCGTTGCGGGGTGTCGCGCTGACCGGTGTGGGGATGAACTGCGCCTGACCGCCAGTGCGTTGCGGCGACATCACCAGGCGCCGGGCCACTGAATTGGCGATCTGGGTGCCAAAGTCCCGCGCCAGCAGATGCAGGCAGGCATCGATCCCGGCGGCACTGCCCGCCGAGGTGATCAACTGGCCGGAGTCGACGTAAAGCACATCCGGATCCACCGCAATCGCCGGGAAGCGCCGCGCCAGTTCATCGGTGTAGCGCCAGTGGGTGGTTGCGCCGTGACCGTCGAGCAAGCCACTGGCGGCCAGCACAAATACCCCGGAGCAGATCGACAGCAGCCGCGCACCCTGGGCGTGGGCCTGTCGCAAGGCGTCGATCAGTGCCGGCGGCACCGGGGCAGCGCGATCACGCCAGCCGGGAATGATGATGGTGCGCGCCTGCGCCAGCAGCTCCAGGCCGCCGTCGGCCAGTACGTGAATCCCGCCCATGGCGCGCATCGGCCCTTGATCGACGGCGACGATGCGGTGCTCGTACCACGGGAAATCGAACTCCGGTCGGGGCAGGCCGAAAATCTCCACGGCAATGCCGAACTCGAAGGTACAGAGGCCATCGTAGGCCAGAATCGCAACCAATCCAGGTGAGTCAGGCATTTGGCGGAAAATTCCCGGTGAGTGTCTTGCGCGCCACTGTAGCGCCAAGTGCCGGCCCGTTAAAGTCTGCTCACCCCAACTGACGTAGGAGCTACACAGCATGACCAGCCTGGTTCGCGACATTCCTGCCGCACCGTCGGCCATTGCCCTGATGCATTTCAGCAACCGTCTGACTTTTGAAACCGATTGTTCTGACGTGTACAGCAGCCAGGAGGCCGGTGAAGTTGATTTTGTTCTGGTCGATGTGCGCGGTTCTTTGGCGTTCAAGCGCGGTCACGTACCGGGCGCGATCAACATTCCGACCCGCTTGCTCAGCGCCGATGGCCTGGCGGATTACTCGAAGGGCACGCTGTTCGTGGTCTATTGCGCCGGCCCACACTGCAACGGCGCCAACAAGGCTGCGGTGAAACTGGCGGCGTTGGGCTACCCGGTCAAGGAGATGATCGGCGGTGTGACCGGCTGGCTGGATGAGGGTTTTTCGCTGAGCGTCGAACAGCCTGCCAAAACCCCCATCGCCTGCGAATGCTGAAAGTTTTTGTAGGAGCTGCCGCAGGCTCGGGCCGCGTTCGGACGATCTTTTGACTTTTAAAGAGCAAAAGATCGCAGCCTGCGGCAGCTCCTACACGGGTGATTTTGGTCATTTTCGAGGATTTGTCCTACAGCCTTTGCACCATGTCGGCGCACCGTTGATTCCGGTCAATGCGTGCGCCGATTTTCTGTAAGTATTTGTCGCCTAAACACAATTTGCCCTGTGCGCGCCGCCATAGACTGCCGTCCACTTCGGTTTTTGCTGCTCAATGGCCATGACCGAACGCCAATCGAAAGCTGCCAATAAAAGCCTCCGCACACAGGAGTAATAAATGAAGAAGCTAGTGATGTTCGGTGCCCTGGCACTGTCGATGTTGTCCCTGACCGCTGTGGCCGAAGACGCCAAACCGATTCGTCTGGGGATCGAAGCCGCTTACCCGCCATTCTCGATGAAAACCGCTGATGGCAAACTCACCGGGTTCGACGTCGATATCGGCGATGCCCTGTGCAAACAGATGGACGTCAAATGCGTGTGGGTCGAGCAGGAATTCGACGGCCTGATCCCGGCACTCAAAGTGAAGAAGATCGACGCGATCCTGTCCTCGATGACCATCACCGACGACCGCAAGAAAAACGTCGATTTCACCATCAAGTACTACCACACCCCGGCGCGCTTCGTGATGAAGGAAGGCTCCGGTGTCAAAGACCCGCTGACCGAGCTCAAGGGCAAGAAAGTCGGCGTGCTGCGCGCCAGTACCCACGACCGCTACGCCACCGACATGGCCAAGGACGCCGGGTTTGAAGTAGTGCGCTACGGCTCGCAGCAGGAAGCCAACCTCGACATGAAGTCCGGTCGTCTCGACGCGATGCTCGCCGACTCGGTCAACCTCAGCGACGGTTTCCTGAAGACCGATGCCGGCAAAGGCTTCGAATTCGTCGGCCCGACCTATGAAGACGCCAAGTACTTCGGCGGCGGTGCCGGGATTGCCGTGCGCAAAGGCGATACCGAGCTGGCCGAGAAATTCAACAAGGCCATCACCGAAATCCGCGCCAATGGCGAGTACAAGAAAGTCCAGGACAAGTACTTCGACTTTGATGTGTATGGTCATTAATACGCTGTAGAAAAAAGTGGCCCCGTGCAGACGGTGGCCACTTTTTTTGTGCTCTGACTCATAGGAGAGCCCTGCAGGAGTGAGCCTGCTCGCGATAGCGGTTTAACATTCAGCCGCTTTAGTGCCTGATACACCGCTATCGCGAGCAGGCTCACCCCTACAGGGGATCTGCGTGATCCAGCCATTCAGGAGTTTTCTCATGCAACGCATCGACCATGTCCTGCCCTGGAGCCACTTGGGCAGCGAACGTTCCCTCAGCGTGTTTCGTTACGGCACCGGCAGCCGCAAAGTCTATATCCAGGCCAGTCTGCACGCCGATGAACTGCCGGGCATGCGCACCGCGTGGGAACTCAAGCAACGTCTCAACGCGCTGGAACAGCAGGGCCGTCTGCAAGGCGTGATCGAGCTGGTGCCGGTGGCCAACCCGATTGGCCTCGACCAACATCTGCAAGGCAGTCACATGGGCCGCTTCGAGCTGGGCAGCGGCAAGAATTTCAACCGCTCGTTTGTTGAACTCAGTGCGCCGGTGGCGGCGCGCATCGGCTCGCAACTGGGCAGCGACGCCGAGGCCAACATCGCCTTGATCCGCCAGACCATGGGCGAGGCGCTCGATGAGTTGCCAGCCCCGGCCTCGCAACTGGAAGCACTGCACCGCTTGCTGCTGCGCCATGCCTGCGACGCCGACATCACCCTCGACCTGCATTGCGATTTCGACGCGGCGATTCACCTCTACGCACTGCCGCAACACTGGCCGCGCTGGCAATCGCTGGCGGCGCGACTGAAGGCTGGCGTTGCGCTGTTGTGCGAGGACTCCGGTGGCAGTTCGTTCGATGAATCGTGCTCATCGCCGTGGCTGCGTCTGGCGCGAGCGTTTCCAAACGCGGCGATCCCCCCGGCCAACCTCGCCACCACCCTGGAACTGGGCAGCATGGGCGACACCCGGGTCGATCAGGCGCAGGCCAATTGCGAAGCGATTCTCGGCTTTCTCGCCGAACAGGGTTTCATCAGCGGCGAATGGCCGGCGGCACCGCAGGAATGCTGCGAAGGCATGCCGTTCGAAGGCACCGAATATCTGTTCGCGCCGCACCATGGCGTGGTCAGTTTCCTGCGCAATGCCGGGGAGTGGGTCGAGCAGGGCGATGCGCTGTTCGAGGTGGTGGATCCGTTGAATGACCGGCTGACTACCGTGCACACCGGCACCAGCGGCGTGCTGTTTGCGATTGATCGTGGGCGTTACACCCAGCCGGGGATCTGGCAGGCCAAGGTGGCGGGGCATGAGCCGATTCGGGTGGGCAAGCTGATCAACGACTGACAGATTTCCTTTGAGTCTTCCGGCCTCATCGCGAGCAGGCTCACTCCTGCATTTGGAATGCGGTGCCCCTGTAGGAGTGAGCCTGCTCGCGATAGCGGTCTCGCCAGCACCACAATCTTCAGACAGTGTTAGGCTCATCGACGAACCCGACACTCTGTGAAGGAAGGCTTTATGTTGAAGGCGTTTGCCCTGTTAATCCTCCTGGCGTCCAGCGCCGTCCACGCGCAAACCACGCTGCAAAGCGACTTGCCACTGAAATACATCGAACAGGTTCACCCGGACGCGAACACCCGGCCACTGGTGATCTTTCTGCACGGCTATGGCAGTAACGAAGCCGATCTGATCGGTATGAAATTTCAGCTGCCGGCGCAGTACAACTACCTCTCGGTGCAGGCGCCGCTGGCGTTGGGCGAAGGGCGTTTCCAGTGGTTTCGCAAGAAAGGCGAAGGGGCCTACAACGGTGAGACCGATGATCTGCACGCCAGCGGCCGGAAGTTGCGGGAGTTTGTCGCGCAGGCAGCGAAGAAATATCACGCCAGCCCGGACAAGGTGTACCTGATCGGCTTCAGCCAGGGCGCGATGATGACCTATGAAGTGGGCCTGCGTCCGCCGGTGGCGGTCGGTGGGATCGCGGCGTTGAGCGGACGCCTGCTGCCGGTGTTGAAGGCCGAACTCAAGGCCGGGCAGCAACCGTTGCCGCTGAAGATCTTCATTGGCCACGGTACCGCCGATGATCGGGTGCCGTACCGCGACGGCACCGAAGCCAATGCGCTGCTGCAGAAACTCGCCTACAGCCCCGAGTTTCACGCCTATCCCGGCGTCGGCCACAGCATCAGTGCGGCCGAACTGCGGGACTTGAACGCTTGGCTGCAGCAACTCAATCCGTAAGGATCACTTGTCCTTGAGGATGGTTTTCACCAGCGCATCGTGACCGCTCTTGTCGCTGGCCCGGGAAATCACCTGGACCAGCGCCATGCGCTTGCCGGACGCGGCGAGCAGGGTGGTATTGAGGGTCTGGCCGCCGCCCTGGGTGGCGGTGCTGTCGACCTGACGCACACCGAGGCCGCTGCTTTTCTGGGTCAGGCTTTTTTCGCTGAGCTTGTTGAAGTCCGGCAGGGCCTTGCGCTGGTCATCGATGAAACTCGCCAGGCTGCCATCGAGAAATTCGTTGTCGTTGTCCTTGACGCTGGTGCCTCCAGCGATCTGGTTTTCCGCGGCGATGACCACGGTCCTGGTCGCCTGATTGGTGTACATCGTGCCCTTGGCACCGGTTGGTCCGGCCGGCAGCGGGTCGGCGGTGAACCCCTTGGGCAGGACGAAGGTGAACTTGCCGTCGAGCATCGACACGTTGTTGGTCGAGGCCTTTTCCTTGGGCTTGGCTGCCTGGGCGTTGAGGGCGCCGAGACCGGCGACCGCCGCCAGCAACAGGACGACGGCTTTCTTGCTGAGCAATGACATGTGAATCTCCGAGGGATGGTCGCGCCAGGGCGGCGATGATCCCACGGAGCATGCCTGGCATTCCAGCGCGGTATGTCAGGTGTTTGCGTCAGCCTTGGGAAGGTCGGCCTTTGCCGGGACCGGTCGGGCCAGCAATTTACGGGTGACCCCGAGCATGGCCACCGACACCGCGACACCAGCGATGAATCCGCTGAGGCCCAGGGTTGGCAGGGTCAGCGCCGACACCAGGCAAAACGCCGAAAACGAGTACATGCCAGTTGCCGTCGCCCGCAGCAATGCCGCGGTAAACGCCGGGCCGAGGGTCTGCTGGGAAAATACTGCCATCACACCGCCGAGCACCGGGAACACCGCGAGCAAGCCACTCCAGCGCTCGCCCACGGTACTCGCGAGCATCGTCACCAACAGCGTCAGCGCTGCTCCGGCAACCATCCGCCAGAGCAGTTTTTCCGACTTCGGTGCCGTGCCGTTCAGCACCGGTTGCACGTCGGGGAACAGGTACGGCGCGGCGAGCAGGGCAGCGGCGGCCGCCGCGACCGAGAAGGTCAGTGACGACGGAACCAGCGACAACACCAGCGCCAGCATCGCCCACACCGTCAGGGAGATCGTCAGCGCCAGCGGCCAGTTCGCTCGCTGCGCCACCTGCGCGTAGGTAATGCAGAAGGCGATCATGGCGACCATCGCCGACAGCGCTGCAACCGCCGATTGCGCAGCAAACTGCGGCCCCTGTTCGATGGCGAGGAAAAACAGAATCGGCCCGACCACCACTGGCAGCCCCGACAGCCAACCGGCCACGCTCGGCCCCCAGCGCTTGCCGGCGAGGGAAATCAGCAGCAGAAAACCGGGAATCAGCAGCAGTTTGAGGATCAGCACGCGGAAGGCCTCCGGGGATGGAATGGCCAAGGTAACCGATTGTTGCCTTGATCGACAATTTTTGTATACAAAGTGTGCGAGTGATATCCGCTATGCTCTGAAGATCAGGGTTTACCGGAGTTGCTGCCGCGATGAGCAAACCATCGAAATTGCTGCGTGGGTGCTGTGGCATCGGCTTGTGGGCGCTGTTGCTGACGCCGACCTGGGCCAATTGGCAGGACGCCGTGCCCGGCGCGCGAATCATCGGCACCGGCGATTTCAGTGTGTTCGGCTTCGACGTCTACAACGCCCGGTTGTGGAGCGCGGCACGTCCGTTGTCCACCGAACAGCCCTTTGCCCTGGAGCTGATCTATCGGCGCAAGATCTCCCGCGATGATCTGGTGCAGGCCAGTGTCGATGAAATCAAACGGCTGGCAGGCTCGGGCGTCAGTCCCGCGCAACTGGCCAGGTGGCAAGAACAAATGCAGCAATCGTTCGTCGATGTGCAGGCCGGCACGCGGATTACGGGCGTGTATCTGCCGGGGCAGGGGGCGCGGTTTTTTGTCGGTCAGCAGTTGCAGCATGAAATTGATGATCCGCAGTTTGCCCGGGCGTTTTTCGATATCTGGCTGGATCCGCGTACCCGTAACCCCGAACTGCGTCAGCAGTTACTGGGTGTGAGTCGTTAAGCTCAAAAGATCGCAGCCTGCGGCAGCTCCTACACGCTACGCATTCCAATGCAGGAGCTGCCGAAGGCTGCGATCTTTTGCTCTTCAAGCCTGAAGCTGAAACGTCTAAGCTGCGTCTTTCCGACTTGTTTCTGGATGTGTGCGTGAAATTCAGCTTACCCAAAATCGCCACCGCGCCGTTCTGCCCGCCGGAAGTGGCCGGCAGTGTCGCGGTGGATCCGAACGCTTCGTTCTTCAAACGCGTGCTGCGTTTTGCCGGTCCAGGCTTGCTGGTGTCGATCGGCTACATGGACCCGGGCAACTGGGCGACCGCGATCGAGGCCGGTTCGCGTTTTGGTTACAGCCTGCTGTTTGTGGTGTTGCTCGCAAGTCTGGCGGGGATGGTCGTGCAATGCCTGTGCTCGCGGCTGGGCATCGCTACCGGCCGCGATCTGGCGCAATTGTCCCGCGAGCGCTACAGCACCCCAACCGCGCGCCTGCAATGGGTGCTGGCGGAAATCTCGATCATCGCCACCGATCTGGCTGAAGTACTTGGTTGCGCGCTGGCGTTTCATTTGTTGCTTGGGTGTTCGCTGACCTTCGGCATTGCCCTGACCGCCTTCGACACGCTGCTGGTGCTGGCGCTGCAGAACCGTGGCTTCCGTCGGCTGGAGGCGATCATGCTGGTGCTGGTGGCGACCATCGGCGTGTGTTTCTTCGTCGAACTGGTGCTGATCAAACCGTACTGGCCAGACGTGTTCGCCGGGTTCAAACCGTCGCTCTCGGCGATCAGCGATGCCGCGCCGTTGTACCTGGCAATCGGCATCCTCGGCGCCACGGTAATGCCGCATAACCTCTACCTGCACACTTCGATCGTACAGACGCGGATGATCGGCAAGGATCTGGCCAGCAAGCAGGACGCGGTGAACCTGGCGCGCATCGACACCATCGGTTCGCTGGCCCTGGCGCTGCTGGTCAACGCGGCGATTCTGATTCTGGCGGCGGCTGCGTTTCACCAGTCCGGGCATACCGACGTGGTCGATATTCAGGACGCCTACCACCTGCTCGACCCGCTGGTCGGCGGCGCGCTGGCCAGTGTGCTGTTCGGCGTGGCGTTGCTGGCCTCGGGGCAGAGTTCGACGTTCACCGGGACCATCGCCGGGCAGGTGATCATGGAGGGGTATCTGAACCTGCGGATTCCCTGCTGGCAGCGGCGTTTGATCACCCGTGGGCTGGCGCTGATCCCGGCGTTCATCGGCGTATGGCTGATGGGCGATAACGCGGTGGGCAAGTTGCTGGTGTTGAGTCAGGTGGTGTTGAGTCTGCAACTGCCATTTGCGCTGTACCCGCTGATCCGCATGACCAGCGACAAGCAATTGATGGGGCCGTTTGTGAACCGGCTGCCGACCCGGGTGCTGGCGTGGGGCTTGTTTGCGGTGATCAGCGGGGCGAACGCGTGGTTGATTCTGCAGATGGTGGTGTGACTTTCAAAGCACCCTGTGGCGAGGGGATTTATCCCCGATCCAGTGCGAAGCGCTGGTAAAGATGTGTGTCGAGGCGAAAAATTCTGGGGCTGCTGCGCATCCCATCCGGGATAAATCCCCTCACCACAAAAGCGGTGAAACCAGGCAGCGAGCGGATGTCGTGGATCCGTCCGCCGCCTGTATTGCTCCTTTGGGTTAACCGCGTTCCAGCGCCAGCGCCACACCCTGACCGCCGCCGATGCACAGGGTTGCCAGGCCTTTCTTCGCATCACGCTTGATCATTTCGTGCAGCAGCGTCACCAGCACGCGGCAGCCCGACGCACCGATCGGGTGACCGAGGGCGATGGCGCCGCCGTTGACGTTGACCTTGTCCAGATCCCATTGCAGATCCTTGGCCACTGCCAGCGATTGCGCGGCGAAAGCTTCGTTGGCTTCGATCAGGTCAAGTTGGCCGATGTTCCAGCCAGCCTTGTCCAGGCAGCGGCGAGTGGCCGAGACCGGGCCGATGCCCATGATCGCCGGGTCAACACCGGCGTTGGCGTACGCGGCGATTTTTGCCAGCACGGGCAGGCCCAGGGCCTTGGCTTTCTCCGCGCTCATCAGGATGACTGCGGCGGCGCCGTCGTTCAGCGACGAAGCATTACCGGCGGTGACGCTGCCGTCCTTCTTGAACGCCGGACGCAGTTTCGCCAGCGATTCGGCGGTGGTATCGCCGCGCGGTTGCTCATCAACCTTGAACGCGACCGGGTCACCTTTGCGCTGCGGGATCAGGATCGGGGTGATCTCATCGACAAAGCGTCCGGCTTCAATGGCCGCAGCGGCTTTGCGCTGCGAGGCGGCGGCGAAGGCGTCCTGCTGCTCGCGGCTGATCTCATATTTATCGACCAGATTCTCGGCAGTGATGCCCATGTGGTAATCGTTGAACGCATCCCACAGGCCATCGCTGATCATGGTGTCGACGATTTGCGCGTGACCCATGCGCAGACCGGTGCGTGCGCCCGGCATCACGTAGTTGGACAGGCTCATGTTCTCCTGACCGCCGGCGATGATCACCTCGGCATCGCCGCAACGGATCGCCTGCGCGCCCAGGTGCAGGGCTTTCAGGCCCGAGCCGCAGACCTTGTTCAGGGTCATGGCCGGCACGGCATGTGGCAGGCCGGCCTTGATCGCCGCCTGACGCGCCGGGTTCTGTCCGGCGCCGGCCGTCAGCACCTGGCCCATGATCACTTCATCGACCTGCGCACCGTCCAGACCGGTCTGTTCCAGCAACTGGCGGATCACCGCAGCGCCCAGATCCACCGCGGACACGCTGGCCAGCGAACCCTGGAAACTGCCGATCGCGGTGCGGGTGGCGGCAACAATTACGACGTCTTGCATTTTCGAATTCCTCACTGGGCAGCGAACTGCATTTCCGGTACGTGATCCGGGACGATCAGTTTACCAGCGGTTTTGGCGACGATTTCCTCGACGCTGACGCCAGGTGCGCGTTCCTTGAGGACAAAAGCGCCATTTTCGATTTCCAGGTAGGCGAGGTCGGTCAGCACGCGCTTGATGCACCCGGCGCCGGTCAGCGGCAGGCTGCACTTGGCCAACAGTTTGGACTCACCGTCCTTGGAGGCGTGGGTCATGATCACGATGATATTGTCGGCACCGGCCACCAGATCCATCGCGCCGCCCATGCCCTTGACCAGTTTGCCGGGAATCATCCACGAGGCGATGTTGCCTTCGACGTCCACTTCGAACGCGCCGAGTACGGTCAGGTCGACATGCCCGCCGCGGATCATCGCGAAGGATTCGGCGGAGTTGAAGATCGACGCGCCGATGCGCGCGGTGACGGTCTGTTTGCCGGCGTTGATCATGTCGGCATCGATGGTGTCTTCAGTCGGAAACGGGCCCATGCCGAGCAGGCCGTTTTCCGATTGCAGCATGACTTCCATGCCTTCGGGAATGTAGTTGGCGACCAGGGTCGGAATGCCGATGCCGAGGTTCACGTAGTAGCCGTCCTGCATTTCGCGAGCGACGCGCTGAGCCATTTGTTCGCGGGTAAGTGCCATGTTTTTATTCTCCGTCAGCCTGAATTATTTGCGGATGGTGCGCTGTTCGATGCGCTTTTCGAACGTGCCGCAAATGACCCGGTCGACGTAGATGCCGGGGGTGTGGATCTGCGACGGATCCAGCTCGCCGGGCTCGACGATTTCTTCGACTTCGACCACGGTGATCTTGCCGGCGGTGGCCGCCAGCGGGTTGAAGTTCTGCGCGGTGTGACGGTAGACGACGTTGCCGAAATGGTCGGCTTTCCAGCCTTTGACGATGGCGAAGTCGCCGGTGATGGACTCTTCCATCAGGTACTTGCGCCCTTTGAATTCGCGCACTTCCTTGCCTTCGGCGACCGGGGTGCCGACGCCGGTGGCGGTGAAGAAGGCCGGGATGCCGGCGCCGCCTGCGCGCATTTTTTCGGCGAGGGTGCCTTGCGGGGTCAGGATGACTTCGATGTCGCCCTTGAGCAGTTGCTCTTCGAACAGTTTGTTTTCGCCGACGTAGGAGGCAATCACCTTGCTGATCTGGCGGTCGGTCAGCAGGACACCGAGGCCGAAACCGTCGACGCCGCAGTTGTTGGAAACCACGGTGAGGTCGCGGGTGCCCTTGCGCTTGATCTCGGCGATCAGGTTTTCCGGGATGCCACACAGGCCGAAGCCGCCGGCGATCACGGTCATGCCGTCTTCAAGACCCGCCAGAGCTTCCTCGTAGGAACTCACGCGCTTGTCGAAACCTGCCATATGCACCTCTTTTATTGTTTGTCGGGCGGCTGGCTAGCCGAATGACTGGAGTGTCTCGCTGAAGGATATATTTGTTAAGTTGATTTTTAAGGTTGATTGATAGATAAAACTCAATAGTTGTGATTGTTACCCTGTAGGAGCTGCCGCAGGCTGCGATCTTTTGATGTTGTTTTTAAAGATCAAGATCAAGATCAAAAGATCGCAGCCTTCGGCAGCTCCTACAGTGGGTACGACGTTGAAACAGTAAGGTATCCAGTATGACCATCAAACAGATCCGCGCCTTCCTCGCCGTGGCCCAGAGCCTGAGCTTCGCCGTGGCCTGCGAGCGCCTGCACCTGTCGCAATCGGCGCTGAGCCTGACCATCAAGGCGCTGGAAGAGGGCCTGGGCGGGCGGCTGTTCAGCCGCAACACGCGCAATGTGGCGCTCACCGCCGAGGGCGAATCGCTGCTGCCACTGGCTCGGCGCCTGATCGCCGACTGGGACAACGCCGAAGACGAAATGCGTCAGCGCTTCAGCCTGCAACGCGGGCGGGTGACGCTGGCGGCCATGCCGTCGTTTGCCGGCAACCTGCTGCCGCCGATCCTCAAGACCTTTCGCGCGCGTTATCCGAACGTCAACGTGACGGTCAACGACGTGATCAACGAGCAAGTGCTGGAAATGGTTCGCGACCGCCAAGTGGAACTGGGTGTGGCGTTCGAACCGATGCAGAACACCTCACTGACGTTCACCCCGCTGTACATCGATCGCTTCGTCGCGGTGGTGCCGCAGGATTCCACGTTGGCCGGGCGCACGCAGATCGACTGGCAGACCTTGCTGCAGGAACCGTTCATCACCCTGCAACGGCCGTCGACGGTGCGGGTGATGCTCGAAGAACACTTGCAGGCCCGGGGCATGAAACTGCCGGTGGAATTCGAAAGTCATCAACTGGCAACCGTTGGGCGCATGGTCGCCAGCGGGCTCGGGGTCAGCGCGGTGCCGGCGTTGTGTGCCGAGCAGATGCAGGAGCTGGGCGCGCATTGCCTGACCTTGAATGATTCGGTGGAGCGGGCGATTGGCGTGCTGACCGAGCCGGGTAATGAGCTGTCGGCGGCGGCGCAGGCATTGTTCGACATCCTCAAGGCCGAACATTGAACTTGAAACCCCACCCCCATTGTAGGAGCTGCCGCAGGCTGCGATCTTCTGATCTTGCTTCTAAAAAAGTCAAAAGATCGCAGCCTGCGGCAGCTCCTACAGGGAGAGTGCGGGCTCAGGTGGTCAGACGTTGCACCAGCAACGGCAGCAGTTGTTCACATGACGCCTCGATCTTCAGATTCAGCAGATCATCGGCGCGGGTCTTGCCCAGATTGATCGCCAGCAACGGCTTGCCCCGATCGGCAATCACCCGGCACAGACGAAACGCCGAATACGCCATCAGCGACGAGCCCACCACCAGCAATCCCCCGGCATTTTCTGCCGCCGCCATGGCCCGCGCTGCTGTCGGCTGGGCCACGTTTTCACCGAAGAACACCACGTCCGGCTTCATCCGTTTACCATCGCAATACGGACATTGCGGAGTCTGAAAGCGCGCTTCGAAGGCCGGATCGAGCAGGGTATCACCGTCCGGCGCCTGCACCGCATCGACCCCGGCCAGATACGGATTCTGCTCGACCATCCGCTGCTGAATGTCGTCACGCGCACAGCGCTGGCCGCAATCCAGGCACAGCACCCGGTGCAGGCTGCCGTGCAATTCGATCACGTCCCGGCTGCCGGCCTGATCGTGCAGGGTGTCGACGTTCTGCGTGATCAAGGCGTTGATCAGTCCCCGGCGCTGCAACTCGGCCAGCGCCTGATGCGCCGCATTCGGCCGCGCCTGGCGCACCCGTGGCCAGCCGAGCATGGCCCGTGCCCAGTAACGGCGACGGGATTCCGGGGCGGCGAGAAATTCCTGATACATCATTGGCTGCCGGCCCCGCCGTACGCCCTCGCTGTCGCGGTAATCCGGGATGCCCGACGGCGTACTGATGCCCGCGCCGGTCAGCACCAGGAAATCGCCATCGGCCATGGCCTGGTGCAAAGTATCGAGGTGTTCGCGGGTCGGGTTGTCGAGCATGCTCAGCACTCCGGGGAGGACGATGCCCGCAGGTTAGCATTAACCGTGTGGCGAGGGAGCTTGCTCCCGCTGGACTGCGCAGCAGGCCTGATTTTTGCGGCGCCGGGCAATCCGACGGGAGCATGCTCCCTTGCCACTGGTGATAGCGGTGATCTATTTGCGCGCCTCCAGAATCAGATTGAACGGCGTCTGCGTCGCCCGGCGAAAATGCTTGAACCCGGCCTCGGTAAACACCTTGCGCAAGCGCACTTCACCGGCCTGCGCACCCAGCCCCAGGCCAACTTCCTGGGACAGCGAATTCGGCGTGCAGATAAAGGTCGAGGCCGCGTAGAACAAACGTCCGACCGGGTTGATGTTGTCGTCCAGCGCGTCGTTGGCAAATGGCTCGACCAGCAGCACCGTGCCGTCGTCCTTCAATGATTTGAACGCGTGCCGTGCGGCGCCGACCGGGTCGCCCATGTCGTGCAGGCAGTCGAAGTAGCAGATCAGGTCATAGTCGTCACCGGGGTAGCTTTTGGCGTTGTTCTGGAAGAATTCCGCCCGGCTGCTGACGCCGCCTTCTTCGGCGCGCTGGGTGGCGACGGTGATCGACGGCGCGTGATAATCGAAACCGACGAAGCGCGATTTGGGAAACGCCTGGGCCATGATCACCGTCGAGGCGCCGTGGCCGCAGCCGATGTCGGCGACTTTGGCGCCTTTTTCGAGTTTGGCGACCACGCCGTCCAGCGCCGGCAGCCATTCAGCGATCAAGTGACCTTTGTAGCCTGGGCGAAAGAAACGCTCGGTACCGCTGAACATGCACGGATGGTGATCACCCCAGGGCAGGGCGCCGTTGCCGCGCATGGCCTTGACCAGTTTGTCCTTGTCGTGGAAAAACGAGGCCACCACACCGAGTCCGCCGGCGACATACACCGGTGAGTCTTCCACGGCCAGTGCCAGTGCCTGCTCTTCCGGCAGGCGGAACAGGCCATCCTGATGCTCCATATAGCCGGATGCGACGTGGGCGCTGAGCCATTCGCGCACCAGACGCGGGTTGCAGGTGGTTTTTTCGGCGAGGGCTAGCGGGGTGATCGGCTGACTGTCGGCCATCGCCCGGTAAAGCCCGAGTTCTTCGCCAACGATGACGTTCGCCAGCATCGCGGCGCCGCCCATGTCGTTGACCAGTTTGCCCATGAATGCGTTGAGTCGTGTTTCGTCCATCGTGAGTGCTCCCGATACAGGATCACCGTCCGGTGGCAAAAGGTTGTCGAGGCTTGGGCCGCAGGGCGGTGGTCACAAAAGTGGGCAGGGCACAGCTGACGTCGTCCTGCATTCCCCCTCGACCGGGTAATGAATCAGTCTAGTCGGGCTGGGGCAAGATGCAGCGTTTGTGCTGCATGCAAATTCCAGTGTGGGGATCAGCGCAGTGGCAATTTCAGCTCCGCACACAGGCCTCCGCCCTCGCGGTTGCTCAGGGTCAGCGAGCCACCGAGGGCCATGGCCAGTTGCTGGGCGATCGCCAGGCCCAGGCCGGTGCCGCCGGTGCTGCGGTTGCGCGAGTTTTCCACCCGGTAGAACGGCTGTATGACCTGCTGCAATTCCGCCTCGGCAATGCCTGGCCCGCGATCGAGGATTTTGATGCAAAGACCGTCATCGGTGTCGACCTGCAACTGCGCGGCACCGGCGAATTTCAGCGCGTTGTCGGTCAGGTTGACCAGCACCCGGCGCAGGGCCTGGGGGCGGGTATCGATCACCGCGGCGCTCTTGCCGCTCAGCTGCACGTCCTTGCCCATGTCCTGGTAGTCGAACACCAGGCTGTCGAGGAAAGAATCGACGTCGGTGCGCCGGCTTTCCTCGGTCGAGCCGTGAATGCTGCGGGCATACGCCACGCCCTCGCGCACCAGATGCTCCATCTCGCCGAGGTCGTTGCACAGTTTGTCCTTCTCGACCGAATCGTCCATGAACTCTGCGCGCAGCTTCATGCGGGTGATCGGGGTTTGCAGGTCATGGGAAATCGCCGCCAGCAGTTGCATGCGCTCCTTCAGGTAGGCCGCGATGCGCGCCTGCATCGCGTTGAAGGCCCGTGCGGCGTAGGCCACTTCGGTCGGGCCTTGCTCGTCGAGCATTACCGGGTGCGCGTTGGGGTCGAGGGTTTCCACGGCGTTGGCGAGCCGGGCGAGTGGGCGGATCGCGATGCGCACCGCCAGCCAGGTGCAGGCGATCAGCAGCGTCAGTTGCCCGAGCAATACCCCCGGCAGCCACGGCGACAGGGGGGGCATGGCCGGACGCACATCGATGGTCACCGGGCTGCCGTCGCTGAGGCGCAAATGCCCCTGAAAATGTTTTTTCTCCTCGTGGAACCGGGTGAAGTTCAGCGGGTAGGCGTCACCGATCGCGGTGCTGATCGAAGTTACGGCCACTGGCACCTCGCCCGCATCCAGCGGTGCGCCGGGTTCACCGTCGCTCAGCAGATAATTGTAATTGGCCCGAGCCAGCCGGGTGAGCCAGGCGGGACGTTCCTCTGCGGGCAAGCGGTCAAGGATCGCAATCGACGTCGAGACGTCGTTTTGCAGGTTGTTGAGCATGGTGCTTCTGGCGCTTTGGTAGCGCTCGTAGTACTGCGCGCCAAACGACAGGGCCTGGGCCAGGATCAGCCCGACCAGAAAGATCAGCGACAACCGCGAAGCCAGGGTGCGCGGCCAATGCAGCTTGAGACTCATGCCGAGGCCCCGAGGATTTCCACCGGCAGCGAAAACACATAACCCTCGCTGCGCACGGTCTTGATGTAGGCCGGCTCACGTGCATCATCGAGCAGGCGCTGGCGCAAACGGCTGACCAGCAGATCAATCGAACGGTCGAACAGATCGGCCTCGCGGCCCTGCGTCAGGTTGAGCAATTGATCACGGCTGAGCACCCGCTGCGGATGATCGAGAAACACCCGCAGCAAACGGTATTCGGCACCACTGAGGGCCACCAGCGTGCCGTCCTTGTCCAGCAGATGCCGGGCCGAGGTGTCCAGTTGCCAACGGCCGAAGGCCAGCAGCCGGCCGCTTTCGGTGACCACCAGATTCGGCGGCAGCATCCGCGTGCGCCGCAGCACCGCGTTGATCCGCGCCAGCAACTCACGGGCGGCGAACGGCTTGGTCAGGTAATCGTCGGCGCCCATTTCCAGGCCGATGATGCGGTCGGTTTCATCGTTGCGCGCCGTGAGCATCAGCACCGGCGTGGCCTTGTGTTTGCCCACGCGCAATTCGCGGCACAACTGCAGGCCATCATCGCCGGGCATCATGATGTCGAGCACGATCAGATCGACGGTGTTGGCTTCGAGAAAGCTGCGCATCTGCCGGCCATCGGCGACCACTGTGGTGCGCAGGCCGTTCTTCTTCAGGTAATTGCCGACCAGCTCGCGGATCTCGCGGTCGTCGTCGACGATCAGAATGTGATCGACATGTTCCATCGGTGCAGAACCTCTATCAAAGGGCAATGCGATGCAGTCTATCGAGCCTGCGCCGGCTTGCCTGCCCGGGTTTGTATTGCAGTGTATCTGGCGCCGTGACGGATACATACACACGCAAAAGCGCGATTTTTTCAGGGTTTTGTATCGCTGTGTATCTCCGGGCGGCAGGGATACACAGCGATTGATTGCGGCCGTTTCCTGACACAGACGCGATACCTCACGCGCTTCAAATAGGCTCCATCGAGGCCTGCACAGCTTGCCTCGGCTCAACCCCTACAAGCCTTGAGGAAACTACCATGACGCACAAAACCTTTGTCGCCGCCTGCCTGTTCGCCGCCCTGAACATCTGCACCCTGTCGGCCCGGGCCGAAGCCGATGGCAGCCCGCACACCTACACCTATGGCACGCACCTGGACATCCAGAAAGTGCTGTCGATGACCGAGGACAACTCGGTGACCTGCGGCATTATCGATGCGCGCATGACGTACCTGGATTCGGCCGGAAAAACCCAGGTGCTGGATTACCGCAAATTCGCCGATGGCTGCAACAACGAGAATTGAGTGATCCTTTTTTCGGAGTGAAGCTTATGTACTTGATCGCATTTGTCGGCGGTCTGCTGACCGTCCTCAGCCCGTGCATCCTGCCGGTGGTGCCGTTCCTGTTTGCCGGTACCCAGCGCCAACGCTCGTCGATCCTGCTGATCCTGGTTGGCATGGCGCTGACTTTTGCGCTGGTTTCCAGCCTGGCGGTGGTCAGCAGCGAATGGGTGATTCAGGCCAGTAATACCGGGCGCCACGTCGCGTTGGGGGTGATGGCGTTGTTCGGCCTGTCGCTGATCTCGGCGCGGGTCGGCGACTGGCTGGCGCGACCGTTTGTATGGCTCGGCAATCGTCTCGACCCAGACACGCGCAAAAAGTCCGGGCCGCTCAGCTCGATCATGCTCGGCGTGGCTACAGGTTTGTTGTGGGCGCCGTGTGCGGGTCCGATCCTCGGGGTGATCCTTACCGGCGCCATGCTGCAAGGTGCCAGCGCGCAGACCAGCCTGCTGTTGCTGGCTTATGGCGCCGGCAGTGCATTGTCGCTGGGGACGTTGATTTTTGCCGGACGCGGACTGGTCAATCGGCTGAAGCCGTCGATTCCATTCACCGGTTGGCTGCGCCGTGGCGCCGGAGTAGCGGTGCTCGGTGCAGCGGCGCTGATTGCGACCGGCACCGACAAAACCCTGTTGGCCGGCACCTCGTCCGAAGGCCTTGCTGGCGTCGAGACCAGCGTGCTGCAGAACGTACCGAAGGTGCTCGATTACCTGGTCAGCAAAGTCCGCGCGGATTCGCCGATTGATACAGGCCAGGGCCGCATGCCGTCACTGTCCGGAGCGGTGCAGTGGCTCAATTCTCCCGCGTTGAGCGCTGAGGATCTGCGCGGCAAAGTGGTGCTGGTGGATTTCTGGACTTACGACTGCATCAACTGCCAGCACACCCTGCCGTACGTCAAAGAGTGGGAGAAAAAATACGCCAAAGACGGTTTGCTGGTGATCGGCGTGCACACCCCGGAATATGGCTACGAACGGATCATCGAAAACGTCAGGGAGCAGGTGCAGAAGCTCGGCATCACTTACCCGGTGGCGATCGACAACAACTATGCGATCTGGCGCAATTTCGACAATCAGTACTGGCCGGCGCATTACCTGATCGATGCCAAAGGGCAGGTGCGCTACAGCCATTTCGGCGAGGGCGGCTACCAGACGCAGGAGCAGATGATCCGCCAGTTGCTGGAGGAGGCCAAGGCACCGGCCGCGTAAGTGTCAAAACTCGTCAATGGCTCACAGGTCGCGAATCAGGAGCCATTGTTGGTTAGATCCGATTGCCCCGTGCCATGGCGATCCCGAGAGTGTTTCGAGGCCTTTACAAAAAACCGCCACTCATCGGCCCGGCCGCTGTTTTTACGGCTCTTCGGACGATTGGCAGGGACGCCATCGACCCTCGGCGCGATAGTGCAGAAGCAGGGCCACTGCCGACCCTGTCGCTGATAAAAAGAATGCGAGGTTGCCATGCCGAAATTCGTGATTGAACGCGAGATTCCAGGGGCCGGAAAGCTGTCGGAGCAAGAACTCAAAACCGTGTCGCAAACCTCCTGCCAAGTGTTGCGTGAACTCGGACCGCAGGTGCAGTGGCTGCAGAGTTACGTCACGGCCGACAAAATCTATTGCGTCTACATCGCCCCTGACGAAGAACAGGTGCGCGAGCACGCCAGGCTGGGCGGATTCCCGGCCAACAGCGTGGCGCGGGTGATGACGGTCATCGACCCGACCACGGCTGAATGAAGTCCTTCAACCTGCTGCGGAGCGCGATTGATGAGTACTCCCATTGATCTGACGGGTCTGAAAGAGCGCCAGAAAGTCGCCTGGGCCAGCGGCGATTACGCGGTGATCGGTACCACCTTGCAGATCGTCGGCGAAAACCTCGCCGAGGCCTGCGACCTGCACTGCGATGAAGAGGTACTGGATGTCGCCGCCGGCAATGGCAACGCCACTCTGGCGGCAGCGCGACGTGGTTGTCAGGTGACCTCGACCGACTATGTGGCGGCGCTGCTGGAGCGGGGACAGGATCGGGCACGGGCCGAGCATCTGGATGTGATTTTTCAGGTCGCCGATGCCGAAGCGTTGCCATTTCCCGACGAGAGTTATGACGCGGTGCTGTCGACCTTCGGCGTGATGTTTGCCCCGGATCAGGCGACTGCGGCGGCGGAACTGGCGCGGGTCTGCCGAAGGGGCGGGCGCATCGGTCTGGCGAACTGGACGCCGGAAGGTTTCGTCGGCCAGATGTTCAAGGTTCTCGGTCGCCACGTCCCACCCCCCGCCGTGGCCCAGCCGCCGTCCAATTGGGGCACGGAAGCGTGGTTGCACAGCCATTTCGATGAGCGCGAATTTCTGCTGCAGGTGACCCGCCGCACGTTCAAATTCCGCTATCGCTCGCCGGCGCATTTCATCGACATTTTTCGCCACTGGTACGGGCCGGTGCACAAGGCCTTTGCGGCATTGCCACCGGAAGGCGGGCAGGCGCTGGAGAGTGATCTGGCGGATCTGCTGACCCGCTCGAACCGGGTGGGAGAGAAGTCGCTGGTGGTGCCGAGCGAGTATCTGGAGGTGGTCATCACCAAGCGCTGAAAGATCAATTAAAACCCCTGTAGGAGCTGCCGCAGGCTGCGATCTTTTGATTTTGGTTTAACAACAAGATCGCAGCCTGCGGCAGCTCCTACAGGGTATAGGGTGGATTTACTTCAGAGGCGGCCGCTCAAACCACTCCAGCGCCGTGCGCCAGATGCAGATCCCCAGGAAGTACGCCGACGCCAGCAGCCACAAACCCATCACCAGCGGATTGATCACCGGGTGATTGAGCACCAGCGACAGGCTGCACAGCAGCCAGATTGCCGTCACCGCGATGTTGATCGGCATGAACCGGCGTACGCGGAACGGGTGCAGGAATTTCATGCGGGTCACGGTCAGCAGCGCCAGACCGATGACGGTCAGAAAGGTGATCCACGGCCCCGGATTGATGATGTACAGGCACAGGGCAACCACGTTCCACGCGGCGGGGAAGCCGACGAAATAGTTGTCCTTGCTCTTCATGTTGACGTTGCAGAAGCAGAACAGCGATGACACCAGAATCAGCGACACGCTCAGCAGCAAGGTGTAGTCGGGCAGGGGAATGTAGCGATAGATGAACAGGGCCGGAATGAACACGTAGGTCAGGTAATCGATCACCAGATCGAGGATCGAGCCGTCGAAACTTGGCAGTACCGACTGCACATTGACCTTTCGCGCGAGCGCTCCGTCGAGACCGTCAACGATCAATGCCACGCCCAGCCACATCAGGCAATGGGTCGGCTGGTTCTCCAGCAGGGCGAGGGTCGCCAGAAAGGCGGTGACCACGCCGGTCGCGGTGAAACCATGGGCGCCCCATGCTTTGAGCCTGGCGATGTGTACGGTCGATATCACAGGGGCGTTCTCCAGATATATGAAGCATGCCGGGTATCACCCTCGGGTAAAGGGCGCCGGCAAACCGGGTCGGGGTTGCAGCTATCGACCGGTTTGGCCGGGATAAGGTTCACCACCTTTGAATCTTAGCTGCCCGCACAAAAAATACCTCGGCGAAATCTGCCAGCGTCAGCCAAACGGTGCTGGCGCGCCGGCGCCGGCGGTCTATTGTTGCCTGACGCATTTATTGCCAACGCCTGAGGACGAGATCATGAACACCAGTGATTTGCTTGAACAACTGCTACGGGGCCAAGCCTCGGCGGGACAACAAAGTGGCGCCTCGGCCGGCGGTGGGCTGGGCGGATTGGGCGGCTTGCTCGGCGGTTTGTTGGGTGGCGGTGCAGGCCCCGGCGGTAGTGCGGCGCAGTCCGGAGGGCTGGGCGGTTTGGGCGGTTTGCTCGGTGGCCTGCTCGGCGGCGGTAGCGGTGGTGGCCTGGGCGGCGCACTTGGCGGAGCACTCGGTGGCGGTACGCAAAACCGTTCCGGCGGCACCAATTATGCGGCGCTGGCCTCGCTGGGGATGATGGCGTTCCAGGCGTATCAGGCCTGGCAACGCAGTCAGGCCTCGGCGGCGCCACAACAGATCCCGCAAACGGCGAATCTGCTGGCCGGGCCCGAAGTCGAGGAACACAGTCATGCCGTACTGCGGGCGCTGATCGCGGCGGCCAAGGCTGACGGTGAGATCGATGCCCGGGAACAACAGATAATCAAGGGTGAAATCAGCAAGCACACCGACGATCCGCAATTGCAGCAGTGGTTTGAAAGCGAAGTCGCCAAACCGCTGGACGCCAACGAAGTCGCCACGGCTGCCAACGACGACCCGGCCATGGCCGCCGAAATGTACCTGGTCAGCGTGATCCTGGTTGACGACCAACAGAACGCCGAACGCAACTACCTGGATGAACTGGCTGCCGCGCTGCAGATCGACCCGCAGTTGCAGGTGCATCTGGAGCAGCAGGCCAAGAGTACGGCTTAACACAAAGTCAAAAGATCGCAGCCTGCGGCAGCTCCTACATTGGAATTCGTTTCTCTGTAGGAGCTGCCGCAGGCTGCGATCTTTTGATCTTCAGAGCCACACAGCATCCTACAACGGGTAATCACCCAAGCGCTGCACAAGACCTGCCCGCAATGGATTCATGACAATGTAGCGGGCAGCGGCTTTAAGATCTTCATCGCGACGCAAGGCGCGGTCGTAATAGCCGCGTTGCCACAGGCCTCCCTGGCTGCCAGACATCAGATTTACCGACCGACAACTACGCGATTTGACGCGGCACATCAGCTGCGCCAAGGAGCCTCGTTTCAGGTCTACCAACCAATGCAGGTGATCCGGCATGACCACCCAAGCCGAAGACGCGACCAATCCTGCGTCATCTGTCGCGCGCATCTGTTCAACCAACAGTCGTCCGATTCTCCAGTCGGTAAAAACCGGCCGACGCTCCTTAACCACCGCCGTCAGCAAATAAACCCGCCCAACCTCCGAATAGCGTCCCTTGCGTAAACCGCAGGCTTTTGCAGCTTCAGGCATTCCATTGCCCCCCGTAACCATCGTCCTTGAACACTAGCGCTCCCAACACAATCCGCTCGGCCAAGCCATTACACGATGTAAATGTAGGAGCTGCCGAAGGCTGCGATCTTTTGATTTTTGAAGATCAAAAGATCGCAGCCTTCGGCAGCTCCTACAGTGACCAAATGACCAAATGACCAAATGACCAAATGACCAAATGACCAAATGACCAAATGACCAAGTGATCAATCAAGTGATCAAGTGGGCAAGTGATCAAGTGAAAGAGAATTGGCACTGATCAGGCCGTCCGTCAGGGCGATTTTGATGTCGATTGAATTTTTCTCCATAGCGGTTGCTCTGCTGATGTAGAGGCGTGAAACAACGCCCTGACCGGCCAACCGAGCGAGAACACTGACATGACTGCCCTGACCCCTCTGCATGCGCCGAGCGCGCAGCAACAGCCCATCACTGCCGGCGGCGATCTGCGGCGTATTTATGAGGCACTGCTGCTCGAGGATGCGCCTGAAAATCTCGCCCAGGATTTTCTCGCCGAGCAGTTGCAGCGCGCCGCGCTGCTATCCGAGGAGCTGCCGCAGGATCCGTCTGCCTGGCAGGACTGGGTCGCCCGACATTGCACCGACGTTGCCCGGCAATACGCCGACTACCTGCAACAGCGCAAGGCTGGCGGGCCGCGCCAGTTCTTCAGCAACAAAGCCCATGCGCTGTATTTTTTGCAGGCCGTGGCACCGACCAAACTGGTCGATGGCGCGTGGTTGTACGGTTTGTTGCCGCAGTGGCGCGACCCGCGTTTCGACGGGTTGTTGTGTACCTATCTGGAAGAACTCGGCGACGGCAATCCGGCGCAAAACCATGTGGTGATCTACCGCAAACTGCTTGCTGAGCACGGTTTGCAGGACGCCAGCGCGATGGCCGATGAACGCTACCTGCAAGGCGCGCTGCAACTGGCACTCGGCGCCTGTGGCGAAAGCTTGCTGCCGGAGGTGATCGGCTACAACCTTGGCTACGAACAACTGCCGCTGCACTTGCTGATCAGTGCCTATGAACTCAGTGAGCTGGGCATCGATCCGTACTACTTCACCCTGCATGTGACCATCGATAACGCCAGCACCGGCCATGCGCAAAAAGCCGTGCAGTCGGTGCTCGACCTGCTGCCGCTGGAAGCCGATCGTGACGAATTTCTGCGCCGGGTGTCGCTGGGTTATCGACTCAACGACCTGGGGCAGGGCAGCCGCGCGATCATCGAGGGTTTCGATCTGGAGCACGAAGTGCTGGCGATGCTTGAGCGCAAACGCCCGTTCGGTCAGCACATGCATTCCGACTACTGCCGCTTCGAAGGCAAAACCGTCAATCAGTGGCTGGCCAGCCCCGAGCAACTGCCCGGTTTCCTCCAGGCAATGCAGGACAAGGGCTGGATCAAACGCAACGAAGACCCACAGGCCAGCCGTTTCTGGCAGTTGATCGACGGCGACGGTGCGGCGATGTTCGGCGTGTTCAGTCCGTATGAAAAGCAGCTGCTGCACGACTGGATTGCTGGCGACTGGACGCCGTCGGAGAAAAATCCGGCGCCAAGACGCAGCCGTCAGGTCGCCACCCCGGAAGCCGCCGTGCCCGAACACGACCCCGATGTGCAGCGCCTTATGTCTGCGCTGCAAGGTCAGGACGGACATGCGCAAATGGCCACGCTGATCCCTTGGTTGTCACCGGCCCGGCATGCCCACCCGGCGGGGTTGCTGGCGACACGTCGCTTCATCGAACTCAAATCCAGTCTGCGCTAAGGAAATCCCATGAATCAGGAAGAACAACTGTCCGCCAACGACCTCACGCTGCTGCAACTCGGCCGGCGCTTGCAGGCCGACGGTTACCGTTTCATCACGCCGACGCCCTTGACCCATCAGCGGGTCAACCAGCGTGACGAAGGGCAGGTCGCCGATACCCTGCGCGACGTCTTCGGCTGGTCGCGCCCGTTCGAACCGGGGCTGTTGTCCGCTGACGAACAGCGGCAATTGCAGGAGGCTCAAGTGATAGATGTTTACGACGGCCGCTTGAAAAGCCGGGTGCGCTGGTCGAGCCTGGATGACTTGTTGTTCGTGCATTCAGGCTTTCCCACCGATGCCGCCGACTCGGTGTTTTTCGGCCCGGACACTTACCGTTTCGCGCAGCTGATTCACGCGCATCTGCAACAGAGCTTCGCGCCGATTCAGCGTGCGGTGGACATCGGCTGCGGCGCTGGCGTCGGCGCAATCCTGATTGCCCGCGCACGCCGGGAAGCCGAGGTGCTGGCGGTGGACATCAATCCCGCCGCGCTGCGCCTGACCGCGATCAATGCGGCATTGGCCGAAGTCGCCAATGTCGAGGTGCAGACCAGTGATGTACTGCAGGGCACCGAAGGCAACTTCGACCTGATTGTCGCCAACCCGCCGTACATGGCCGATCCAGCCGGTCGCGCCTATCGGCATGGCGGTGGCTCGCTCGGCGCCGGATTGTCGCTGCGCATCGTCGAGCAGGCGCTCAATCGGCTGGCTCCCGGTGGCTCGTTGCTGCTGTACACCGGCGTGGCCATGGTCGATGGCCGCGATCCGTTTTTCGACACCGTGGTGCCACGCCTGGATTCGACGCGATTCGGCTGGACCTATCGCGAACTCGATCCCGACGTGTTCGGTGAAGAATTGTTGAACCCCGGTTACCAGCGCGTGGACCGGATCGCCGTGGTCGCGCTGACCGTGACCCGCATTGGCTGACACAAGGCAGGTGCGCCATGAACAGGAACCTCGACGACTACAACCGCATGCGCGATTTCTCGGCGACCTCGGAGCCCGCCGCCGTCAAGCGCCGTGGCCGCAGCAAGGCCACTGAACATGCGCTGCAGTTTTGCATCCAGAAGCACGACGCTTCGCACCTGCATTATGACTTTCGCCTCGAACTCGAGGGGGCGCTGAAGAGCTGGGCGGTGCCCAAGGGGCCGTCCCTCGACCCCAAGGTCAAGCGTCTGGCGGTGCACGTCGAAGACCATCCGCTGGATTACGCGACGTTCGAGGGCAGCATTCCAGAAGGGCATTACGGCGCGGGCGATGTGATCGTCTGGGACCGTGGCGTGTGGATCCCGCTGGAGGATCCGGCCAAGGCTTACACCAAGGGCAAGCTCAAGTTCGAACTGCAGGGAGAGAAGCTGTCGGGGATCTGGAATCTGGTGCGCACGCACATGCCGGGCAAGAAGGAAAACTGGTTTCTGATCAAACATCAGGACAGCGCTGCGCGGCCGCAAGACGATTACGATGTGCTCAGTGCGGAGCCGGACAGCGTGCTCAGCGAACGCACCCTGATCAGTAAACCCAAGCTCGCCGCCGAGCAAGCCAAGCCGGTGAAAAAGGCCCCGGCCAAACCGCGCAAAGCGGCGTCCGGGACGCTCACTGGGGCGCGCAAGGCCAAACTGCCGGCGCAACTCAAGCCGGAACTGGCGACCCTGGTCGACAGCGCACCCGAAGGACAGTGGAGTTACGAGATCAAGTTCGACGGTTACCGGATCATGGCGCGAATCGATCACGATCAGGTGCAACTGTTCACCCGCAATGGCCACGACTGGACGCATAAACTGCCGCAACAGGCGCAAGCACTGGCCGAGTTGGGGCTGGAATCGGCATGGCTGGACGGCGAAGTGGTGGTCACCAACGAACACGGTGTGCCGGACTTTCAGGCGCTGCAAAACGCCTTCGAAGCCGGGCGCAGCGCCAGCATCATGTACTACCTGTTCGACATGCCCTATCTCAACGGCGTCGACCTGCGCGAGGTGCCGGTCGAGGAGCGCCGCGCCGCGCTGTCCACGGTGCTCGGTGGGCATGAGCAGCCGTTGCTGCGCTTCTCCGAAGCTTTCGACGAAACTGCGGACGCACTGCTCAACAGCGCCTGTCAGATGCAGATGGAAGGGCTGATCGGCAAACGTCTCGGCTCGCCGTATGTGTCGCGGCGCAGCAGCGACTGGATCAAGCTCAAGTGCAAGCATCGTCAGGAGTTCGTGGTCGTCGGCTATACCGATCCGAAAGGCGCACGCAGTGCCTTCGGTGCTTTGCTGCTGGGCCTGCATGATCGCGACAGCGGCGAGTTGCGCTATGCCGGCAAGGTCGGCACCGGGTTCAACGAGACCACGTTGAAAAGCATCCTCGCCCAGCTAAAGCCGTTGCAGGTGAAAAAGGCTGCCGTGGTCAACCCGCCAAGCGGCTTCGACGCCAAAGGCGTGCACTGGCTCAAACCCAGTCTGTTGGCGGAAGTGGCGTTCGCCGAAATGACCAAGGACGGCTCGGTACGCCACGCTGTGTTCCATGGTCTGCGCAATGACAAGCCGGCCAAGTCGATTACCGAGGAGCGCGCGAAACCTGTGAAGACTTCAGCGAAAGCCACCCCGTCGAAAAAAGCTGCTCCTTCGAAGAAAACTGCCGCGTCGAAGAAAGCCGAAGCGGCGCCATCACAGCTTGGCCTGGCCAGCGGCAAAGTGCGCATAACCCACCCGGATCGGGTGATCGATGCGGTCAGCGGCACCACCAAGATGCAATTGGCCGAGTATTACGCCAGCGTCGCCGAGTGGATTCTGCCGCAGCTCAAGGATCGTCCGGTCGCACTGGTGCGGGCGCCGGATGGCATTGCCGGCGAGCTGTTCTTTCAGAAAAACGCCGAGCACCTGGCGATTCCCGGCATTACCACACTGGACAAGGAGGTCACCGGGCAGCCGGTGATGTTGATCAACAATGCCGAAGCCTTGATCGGTGCGGTGCAGATGAGCACGGTTGAATTGCACACCTGGAACGCCACCACCGTCGATCTGGACAAGCCTGATCGCTTCGTCCTCGATCTCGACCCTGACCCTGCGCTGCCGTGGAAAAGCATGGTCGAAGCCACGGCGCTGACCCTGACCGTACTGGACGAACTGGGGCTCAAGGCGTTTCTCAAGACCAGCGGCGGCAAGGGCATTCACCTGGTGGTGCCGTTGACCCGCAAACATGGCTGGGATGAGGTCAAGGACTTCAGCCACGCGATCGTCAGCCATATGGCCAAGCTGTTGCCAGAACGGTTTTCTGCGGTGTCCGGGCCGAAAAATCGTGTCGGGCGGATCTTCATCGATTACCTGCGCAACGGTCTGGGCGCCACCACCATTTGTGCCTACGCCGCGCGTACCCGAGAGGGACTGCCGGTGTCGGTACCGCTGTTTCGCGAAGAGGTGGCCGAGATCAAGGGCGGCAATCAGTGGAACATCAGCAATGTCCATGAGCGTCTGAACGAGGTCGGTGACGAGCCGTGGGCCGACCTGAAGAAAACCCGCCAAAGCATCACCGCAGAGATGCGCAAGCGGGTCGGGATGAAACGCTGATCAAGTGTCGCGCAGCAAGTCGTGGGCGTTGAGCAGTTCGAAGGCGATTTCGGGGTGGTTGTTCAGGCCCCGGCGAATGGCGGCCGGGATTGATTTGCGGGTTTTGCGGCACAGTCCAGGCAGTGCCTCGATCTGAATCTCGATGCCGAGCATGCTGCGCACCTCATGAAACCCCGGAGCGACTTCCACGCGCAGGCCCAACTGCTCGTGCATGCGCTGCTGCAGATGCCGCAAGTCCGCCAGGTCTTTGAGTTGTTCCAGGCGTGCCAGGAGGATTTTTTCCTGTTCGCGGGTCAGGCGCAGGATGCGCAGATCCGTGCCGGGCGTTTCCAGCAACGCGTCGCGCCCGCAATCGCAGGCGCCGGGCGGGCAGGGTGAGCGCAAGGGAGCAGGCGGCGCAAGAGTCGTCATGGCCTCCATCATAGAGGCCGTCGGACAGTTTTGCCTATGCGCCTTCAGCTGCCGTCCATCGGCCGCTGCGTCCCTGGCAACTACTGATTCAGGCCTTCGTAATGCACCAGAATCGCGTTGGCGAGATCTTCATCGTTGGCATTGAGGCCGGGGTTGTCTTGCCGGACCTGTTGCAGTACCGACTCAAGATAAACCCCACGGATGGCCCCGCCACTGGCGACGAAAGCTGACAGGTCATCGCGCGCCGGGATCACCATTTTGTGATCCTTGAAAGTCGAGTACAGCGACGCGGAAACGCCCGCCGAGGTGGCGACATCGCCGGCGTCGACACGGGCCAGAGCCGAGCCGACAGGGAGGCACAGCAGGAGAGAAGAAAGGAGCACTAACTTGCGCATGACGATGTTCCTCCACAAGCGTGAAGCAAAAAGGAAGGCCTACATAATCTCAGAGGTGCGACCTTTGCCGGAGTTCCGTTCGAACACGCCGATACTTGCTGAAACGCTGTGAAGCGGCACATCTGCACAAATAAGCTTAACTGAAATCCTGAAAGGCGCATTCCGGCGCGCCTCAGGGGAGGAATCCACCGTGTCGATCAAATTGCGTTTGCTGCTGCTGATTGCAACCAGCCTGCTGACGGCGCTGATCGTGAGTCTGGTCAGCTATGTCGGTAATACACGGATGTCCGCTGCGGTGAGCGACGACGCGGTGAGCATGACCGCGCTGCGAAATCACATGGAAGCGGACATGATGCACGATGCGCTGCGGGCCGACGTGTACTCGGCGATGCTGGTCGGCCTGGGCAAAAGCACCGGCACGGCCGCTGAAGTGCGGGACTCGATCAACGAACACGCGACGCATTTTCGCCAAGTGCTGGATGAAAACCTCAAATTGCCGGTCAACCCCACGATCAGGGCCGCGCTGGAGCACATAAAACCCAACCTGGACACCTACATCGAGGCGGCCGAGCGCATAGTCGGCCTGGCACTGGACAACCCGGACAGCGCGCAACGGGAGCTGGGCACGTTCAACAGCGCCTTCAGTCAGCTTGAAGAGCAGATGGCGGCCCTCAGCGAACTGATCGAAAGCAACACCCGTGAGACCAGCCAGGCCACCGAAAGCGCCATTCACAACGCTAACATCGCGCTCGGTGTGGTGCTGTTCGCCAGTCTGTTGCTGTTGTTGGCGCAAGGGCGCTGGGTGACCCGCAGCGTCATGGGGCCGCTGAAGTCCGCCAACCAGATCGCTCAGAGCATCGCCCACGGCAACCTCAGCGAGCCGATCAGCGAGCCGACCGGCAAGGACGAGGCCAGCACGCTGATCCGCAGTCTGGCGACCATGCAGCGCGACCTGCGCAACATGATCGACGTCGTGCGGCGCAATGCCCATGGGGTCAGCGGCATGAGCGAGCAGTTGAGCCACGGTTGCCATCAGGTTGCCGACAGCAGTCAGCAGCAAAGTGCCGCCGCCGGCACCATGGCCGCCGCCGCGAGCCAGATGACCGCCAGTATCGAGGAAATCACTCGTCATGCCGAACGCGCGCTGGGCATGGCCAATCAGGCCGAGTCGCTGGCCAAGAGCGGCGGGCAGGTGATCCATCAGGTGGTCAGCGACATGGACGACATCGCCCGCTCGGCACAACAGTCGGCGCAGGTCATCCGTACGCTGGATCAGGAATCCGAAGGCATCTTCAACATCATTCAGGTGATCAAGAGCATCGCCGATCAGACCAACCTGCTGGCGCTCAACGCGGCCATCGAAGCGGCGCGGGCCGGCGAGCAGGGCCGGGGTTTTGCCGTGGTTGCCGATGAAGTGCGCAGCCTGGCGGCACGCACCAGCGCCTCAACCCAGGAAATCGCCGCGATGGTCGCACGCATCCAGCACAGTACCCGCGAAGCGGTCAGCAGCATGGAGGCCGGCGTGGCCCAGGTCGACAAGGGCATGGCGGTCACGGCTGAAGTCGAGCGGGCGATTCGCGAAATCCTTGACGCCACCCTCAGCACCACGCAACTGGTCAATGACATCACCCGCACCATCGGCGAGCAGAGTCATGCCAGCAACGAAATCGCCCATCAGGTCGAAATGATCGCCGGAATGTCCGAGGGCAACAGCAAAGTGATCGGGCAGACGGCCAATACTACCGATGAGCTGTCGAGTCTGGCGGGGGCGTTGGCGTTGTCGGTGGATCGGTTTCGGTTGTGATATTTAAACGTAGTGGAAAAATGCGATTCGGTCTACCCGTCTATCACACTTCGACTTCAAGGAATCTGGATTGTTGTTTGTATGTATAACCTGAATTTGTGATTTTTATAAAAGTGGTTTTTGATGTTCAATTCAGGTTTGAAGAAGGGAGATTTTTTTATGTTGCATACATAGGCTTTTTTTGGTTTGTAATTGCTTAAGAACTCCTCTCCGTGCGCTGCTTTCAGAAGTTCTATGGTGGACTCCAGTTGCTGAATGGAGCGTTTCTGCCATCCGCCCCTTCCCCAATCCTTCAATTCGACCAAATAAAGTTGCTGATTAGTTATGAGCATACAATCACAGCGTTTTTGATTTTCGGCCTCATCGTCCTTCACTACGCATTTGTCAATTGCGGTGAAAGTGATATCTCTGCCGTTGGGGTTCTCAACCGTAGCAAGCCAGCGCTCTTTATCAAATAGGTCGATATAGGCGGCTTTCGAGTCCTGATTGTCGCAAAGGCCGAACTGAATATGTCGGAAAGGGCCAGTTTGGCATTGATTGTCTAAAAAGTTCACGCCTCCAGTTCCTCCTCGATATCCAAGAGACGATCAAAGATGTCACTACTTTCACGAAGCGACGCGTTGAGATAGTTGCTATCAGAAGGGATCCCTTCAACCATTGGCAGCCTTGCAATGCTCCCTGTCTTCTCGTCAGCTTGGTAGATCGCCAGTTCATCAGCGTCCAGCAGGCTTTTCAAGGGTATTACCTTGGCGAGCTCAGGCATAAGATCGACATCACGTTTTTTCTTCAGAATATTGTCGTGGAGCTGTTTACCTTGCACTGCAATCGTCAAGTAATTCACCACGTAGGGACTGTGAGTTGTCATTACTAAGTGGTTGTCAGCGCCTTGATTGTTAATCTCAAGAAGGCTTTGCAAAATGCGCCATTGTGAGTTGGGGTAGAGATTTTGCTCGGGCTCCTCGACAATGTTAATAAAAGCCGTCTTGTTAAATTGTTTGGAGATAGTTGTTATAACTGCTCGCTGCTGTTCAATAGTCAGAGACTCGTCAAGAAGCTTGGAAGCTTCTTTTCGGAAGCGCTCCAGCTCTTTGGAACTCATCGTATCCTGCCGAAGCCCTATGGGCTTAAACACCTGTTTGGCCAGATACTGACTCACCAAGTAAAGAGGGACGGCAGATTGGAAGCCGCTGGAAGCGTCCGCCAATTCCAGCCTGTAGGTGGCCTCTCTTATGCTGAGAGTGTTTTTGAGTACATCATATTCGAGATTAGCGTTGTTGATAGGAAGAGCAAGAGAGCCCGCTATGTTTTCCTTTGCGTAGTTAAACTCCGTCAGGAATTCTGTGAGCGATGGAGAGTTGAGTCTTAGTATCTCTGGATTTCTGAGGTAGGAGATGAAATTTCGTTCGGCGGGCACATACATGATCTGAGGCAGGTGATATTCCCTCGCCTCGGACTTGGTGATGTGCATTCGTCCATGAGCGTACTTGATCGTGAAGGCATCACCTTCATAATCGATTTCCGTTTGGTTTTTCTGATCGGAAGAAATATAGTTTTCGAGCCGGTGGTAAGGCAGAAATGTATTGGTGAGGCGATCCTTTTCCTCGAACCAGCTCTTGTCGTAATCCCTACGCTCCAAGGCTTTTTCGATCCATGAAAAGGTCGAGTAAAGCTTGGCTAATGTGCTTTTTCCGGAGCCTTGATTACCCACGAATACAGTCACGCGCTTGAACTCTATCCACCCATCGTTCGTCACTCCATTCTGGATAGGGCCAAAGTGCTTGACGCGTAGGCGAGGCATTGATCACTCCAAAAAAATTGAGTTCATACGGTAATGCTGTGAAGCATATCAGGGAGCGAGGGCAAGAGGAGGCGCAAATGAAACCGGATGTGGAGAATCGAAGTCTGAGTTTACGGTTAGTGAATAGCTCTGCCTTCTTCTCAAAGCAGAGCGTTCATATCAATCAGAATTTGAATGCCTGTCGCCCCACCAACAACCACTTGCCATGCTGCTTCTGCCAGATCTGGAGGTTCTCGATCTCCGTAGGCACCACCTCTGTGCCTTTCAGTGCCTGCGCCGAAAAGTGATGGCGCACCAGTGCCGTGTCGCCGGAAAGGGTGATGGTCTGGTTCTGCATTTCGAGTGTCTTGAATGCACTTTTGCCGGTTTCGATATCGGCGATGAACGATTTCTTGTCCTGGATCTTGCCGCTTGAATGGCCGTAGGTCAGGTTGTCGGCCGTCAGGGCGTTCAATTCAGGGATATCTTTGTGCAGCATCGCCTGGGTCAGATGATCGACTGCCTTGGCTACATCATTTTCTGCCGGAGCAGGGGCTGCCATGGCGTAACCGTTGAATGCGCAGAGAAATCCGATCAGTAGTCGGGTCTTGGTCATGGGACTGTTTCCTTGTTGTTATGAGTTTGACTGATCACAGTAATTATCTTTGTCAGTCATCGTACAACGTAGCAGGTTTTCGATTGACCTAACAACGGTCGCAGGCAGTCAGCCGCTGATAGCGCGGTCATGGAAAAGTTTGCAGGCATCAGGCACAGCCGCATGCAGGTCATGTTCAGCCGAGGCCGGCCGATAATGTCCACGGCGGAAAAAGACTCTCAAGTCGGGAACAGACGCGCGAGTTTGCCCTGACGTGATATTCTTCGCGCCAACTTGGTTTGACCTTATTCGGTTTGCCTGCCTTTGGGGCGGGCTGACGGAATCCCTGTCGCTCAAGTAGCTGAAGCTAATAATGATAAGAAGTCAGTTCAGAAGGGACATTAACTGAGGTCGATGCGGTACGTCGGCCTTGTGTGCCCACCCGTCAAAATTGAAGTGTGCCGGAATCTGCGACGCGAGCCTGAGCGTCATCAAAGCGGATCGCATACAGATAACAGCGGCGGGCGGAAGGCGTTTTATCATAGGTGCAACGGATGTTTAAGAAAGTGAACACAGCCTTGCTCGGGCTGGCTTTGGCGATGGGGATGTCGTCCGCCAATGCTGCAGAAGCAAAGAAAGTCGACGTTCTGCTGATCGGCGGCGGCATCATGAGCACCACCCTGGGTGTGTGGATCAATGAGCTGGAGCCAAGCTGGTCGATGGAAATGGTCGAGCGCCTTGATGGCGTCGCCCTGGAAAGCTCCAACGGCTGGAACAACGCCGGTACCGGTCACTCGGCCCTGGCTGAGCTGAACTACACCCCGGAAGACGACAAAGGTAACGTGACGATCCCGAAAGCTGTCGAGATCAACGAAGCGTTCCAGGTGTCCCGTCAGTTCTGGGCCTGGCAGGTTCAGCAAGGCGTTCTGAAGAACCCTCGCTCGTTCATCAACACCACTCCGCACATGAGCTTCGTGTGGGGCGATGACAACATCAAGTTCCTGAAAAAGCGCTACGAAGCCCTGCAAGCGAGCCCGCTGTTCGCCGGCATGCAGTACTCCGAAGACCCGGCTGTGATCAAGAAGTGGGTCCCGCTGATGATGGAAGGGCGTGACCCGAACCAGAAAATCGCGGCCACCTGGAGCCCGCTGGGTACCGACATGAACTTCGGCGAAATCACCCGCCAGTTCGCCGGTTACCTGCAGACCAAGCCTAACTTCGACCTGAAGCTGTCGAGTGAAGTCGAAGACATCACCAAGAACGCTGACGGCACCTGGCGCGTCAGCTACAAAAACCTGAAAGACGGCACCAAGACCGAAACCGACGCCAAGTTCGTGTTCATCGGCGCCGGTGGCGGCGCTCTGCACCTGCTGCAGAAGTCGGGCATTCCTGAAGCCAAGGAGTACGCTGGCTTCCCGGTCGGCGGTTCGTTCCTGGTGACCGATAACCCGGCCATCGCCGAGCAGCATCTGGCCAAGGCCTACGGTAAAGCTTCGGTTGGCGCACCGCCGATGTCGGTTCCGCACCTGGACACCCGTGTTCTGGACGGCAAGCGCGTCATCCTGTTTGGCCCATTCGCGACCTTCAGCACCAAGTTTCTCAAAGAAGGCTCGTACCTGGACCTGCTGACCAGCACCACCACCCACAACATCTGGCCGATGACCAAGGTCGGCATCAAGGAATACCCGCTGGTCGAGTACCTGGCCGGTCAACTGATGCTGTCGGATGAAGACCGTCTGAACGCGCTGAAGGAATACTTCCCGAACGCCAAAGCCGAAGACTGGCGCCTGTGGCAAGCCGGCCAGCGCGTGCAAATCATCAAGCGTGATGAAGCCGCTGGCGGCGTGCTGAAACTGGGCACCGAAATCGTTGCCGCGCAAGACGGCTCCATCGCCGGCCTGCTGGGCGCATCGCCAGGCGCGTCGACCGCTGCACCGATCATGCTGAGCGTGCTGCAGAAAGTCTTCAAAGACAAAGTTGCCACCCCTGAGTGGCAAGCCAAGTTGCACCAGATCGTGCCAAGCTACGGCACCCAGCTGAACAACGATCCGGCCAAAGTGGCACAAGAGTGGGCGTACACCGCCAAGATCCTCGAACTGCCAACCCCTCCGGTGATTGGTCAGACTGCTGCTCCGGCCGCACCTGCAGCTGAAAAAGCTGAAGCGCCGAAGGAAAATGCTGCACGTGACATGGCTCTGTAACTAGACACCATTCGCACAAAAGCCCACTGAACCGGTTACGGTCAGTGGGCTTTTTTGTGCCAAAAACCCGCTGTAGGAGCTGCCGCAGGCTGCGATCTTTTGATCTTGCTTTGAACAGATCAAGATCAAAAGATCGCAGCCTGCGGCAGCTCCTACACTTGTTTTGCGTTTGCCAGATAGGCGCCGAGACGACGGCCCATTTCTTCGCCGAGGGCCTGCAACCCGCTCAACGGCCGCACCATCACTTCGAACTCGACAATCTTCCCGCTCTCATCAAAGCGAATCATGTCGATCCCCTTCAGCTCTTTCGCCCCGACCCTGGCGCTGAACTCCAGCACCACATTCAAGCCATCGGCGGTTGCCAGTTCACGGTGGTATTTGAAGTTTTCGAACACGTTGAACACGGTGTTGAGGATCATCGTCACCACTGGCACGCCGGGGTAAGGCGAGTGGGCCATGGGCGAGCGGAACACGGCATTGGCATCGAGCAGTTCGGGCAAGGCCTTGAGGTTGCCGGAGCGGATCATCTCGTGCCAGCGCCTCAGGGATTCGGCAGCGTTGGGGTGCAGGTTCAGTTCGGACATTGACCACTCCTGAAATTGTTGTTGTTCTTCGCGCGACGGCAATCACTCTAGTTCAAAGCGGCGGATCACGAACCGTTGTGTGCCGATCTGAATATCAGACCATGGGCGGAGCGGATCAGATTGGCATCTGATCCGTATTTTTCTGTTGGATCTGCCTCTGTAACCGGTTCAGTCAGGCGCTCAGAATAGCCCGGCAGTTCGGTCACCCGCGGCAGCCCTTCATCCCGAAGCGCCCGGTGCACCGCAAGCTCAGTATTGAGGAGAGCAGCATGAACAAGATGGCGATTTTCCTGGGTGGATTTCTGACACTGACCATTCTGATCGGAATGCTTGCGACGATTTCTCCGGTCTGAGGTGACCTGCTGCAATAGGCGTCCACAGGTGTGCAGCGCGAATCGTGGTTAAATTCTGCGCCTCACATCTGTAAATGGACTTCATCCCATGGACGAACGACGTATTCGCGCGCTCGCAATCTGTGTTTTTCAATATAACGGCAAAATTCTGGTTAACGAATTTCGTGACCCGGTCACCCAGCAAATCTGTTTTCGACCTGTCGGCGGTGGTATCGAATTCGGCGAGACCAGTGCCGAGGCTATCGTGCGTGAAGTACAGGAGGAGCTGGGTCTGTCCATGACCGACTTACGACTGCTCGGCACACTTGAAAGTCTGTTCGTCTACAACGGCAGACCGGGGCATGAGATTGTCCAAGTCTACGATGCGACGTTTGCCGATCCTGGCGCGTATGAACTTGCGCAAATCCATGGCCATGAAAGCGACGGGGCTGCCTTCACCATCCGCTGGCATGACAGCTCAAGTTTCAGCGAGCACGCGCCATTGGTTCCAAATGGACTGCATGAGCTGCTGAAGAGCGCCGGATTGCTCGTGTGAGATCCGGCGAAGGTCTCGATTTCATACTGTTGCCAGTTACAAACAGTGCGGCCGCCCAAGTGATTGATGGTGTCTGTACTGGCCCCTTCGCGAGCAGGCTCGCTCCCACATTTTGTCCGGTTTACGCTGAATCAATGTGGGAGCGAGCCTGCTCGCGAAGGGGCCAGCCGCATCAACCCCCAAAATCAAGGCGCCCCGAACAGCATTGTCCAGTACACGCCTTCATCACTGCGCGCCTCACTGGCAAACCCGGCACCGACCTGGGTGAACATCGGGTTCATCAGGTTGGCGCAATGGCCGGGGCTGGCCAGCCATCCGGCCATTGCCTTGCCCGGTGAACTCTGGCCGGCGGCGATATTTTCGCCGATCTGCCGACCTCGATAACCCGCCGCCCGGGCGCGATCCGCCGGCATGTCGCCGTCCGGGTCGCGGTGGGCGAAATAGTTGCCGTAGGCCATGGCTTTGCTGTGGCCTTGTGCGGCGGCTCCCAGCGCCGGGTTCCAGCTCAGGGGGCGGGCGGCGGCAAAGCGTTGGCGCCCGCACATCCGCGGGCGTGACCGGGCGGCGTTGACCTCGGCGAGCAGGGCCTTGCCGACGCTGCGGTTGTCGCCGACACGACTGTCGAGCACCGGTTGCGCCAGCACCACTTGCCATTCACCACGGGAGCGGCTGACGCCGATGTCGGCGTACTGGGCGTCAAGCAGGGCGGTGCAGTGGCTGTCTTGCAGCTGTTCGAAGGCTTCTTCGGCATCCCCGGCACCGACGATGCGGATACTGCGCACCGCCACCGCCGAATAACCCGAAGACTTCAACGTCTCGCGCAAGCCACCACCGTAGCCATAGCCGATCGGCAACGCCAGATTCGATTTCAGTGACAGTGGCGCCAGGCGCTGGGCAGGGCGCCGGTAGCAACCTTGCGGGTGCGCGCGGTAGTCGTTGATCGCGGCCACCAGTTGCCGCTCTTCGCTGGCGTGGGTGGTCTCGGTGAGCAGTGGGGCAAGGATCAGCAGGCACAGCGAAACGAAGCGTGATGAGCGAACGACATGGCGCATGGGACGGCAGACTCAGGGAAAAAGACAGTGCAGAAGTGGGCAACCGCGGAATGCGGCGCCACTAGGACTGGGCTTTTTGCACTTGGTTCATGCTGGCCACCTGGCTTTTTGGTGGGACGAAGAAGGGCAGATCCACTCTGGTTTTGTATTGTAAGGACTGGCCTCATCGCGAGCAGGCTCACTCCTACAGTGTCCGTGGCGTACACAAGACCTGTGAGCGCACCCGAAACCTGTAGGAGCGAGCCTGCTCGCGAAGGGGCCAGTTCAGCCGACGCAATAATCGCCTATCAGCGATCAAGCACTTCCTGCATCCACTGCAAGTACTGCGCTCGCTCGGAAATCGAATTGTGCGCCGAGTCCGGCACTATCCTGAGCGTCGCGACGCCTTTAGGGAAACTCTGCAGCAACCGCTGCGTACTGTCCCGTGGAATCACCTCGTCATCGCTGGCCGCCAACAGCAACGTCGGCACGTGAATGTGCGCGGCATAGCGGCCCGACTCGAAGCGATCCTTCAGCAGCCACTTCACTGGCATCCACGGATATTGTCGGACGGCGATTTCTTCGAGGCTGTTGTACGGCGTCACCAGAATCAATCCTGTCGCCGGGCGCTGACTCGCCAGCCGCGCCGCCACCCCGGAACCGAGGCTGCGGCCGATCACGGCAACCTGTGGATGGCTGGCGTACACCTGATCGAACAGCGCCAACGCATCTTCGGCAATGGCGTCTTCCGATGGCGAGCCGCCGCTGCCGCCGAAACCCCGGTAGTTCAGCAAAAACACCGCGTAGTCGGGAAAGGCTGCACTGAACGACGGCAGATTGCGCGACACATCTTCGGCATTGCCGCCAAAGTAGATCAGCGCTTTCGGCCCGGCGTGCGTGCGCGTGGTTACCCAGACATCGGCATCCGGCATCGCCAGTTTCAGCCGCGAATCTTCCGTAGTCACGGCGTTGTCAGGCTGGGGGAAATAGATCAGCGAACGCTGAAAAATGAACAGCGCCCCGCACAGCAGCAGGTAGAGGGCGATGAGCAAGGCGACGAGTGACATCAGTTTTCTGGACATTCGACTAACTTTAACGGGGCGCGGGTGTTCGCAGTCGCAGTGTAGTCCAGCGAATCCGGCCGGCCGCCGTCGCACACAAGGTGCAACAGATTCACGCAGCAGGGGAACCAGCATGAGCCACACTGAGGGTTGCTCCCGTCGCCGATTGCTCACGCTGGCTGCCGGGGTTTCGGCGGTCCTGAGCTTTGACCGGGCGTTGGCCACTGCCATCACGCCGACTGCCACTTCGCCGAGCCAGGCAGGAGACCAGACCATGCAGACCCGCGCCATCCCTTCCAGCTCCGAGCCGCTGCCGATGGTGGGCCTGGGCACCTATCGCGGTTTCGACGTTGCGCCCGATCAAACCGCGTATAAACAACTGCCAGCGGTGCTCGACGAGCTATTCAGGAAGGGCGGCACGCTGATCGACAGCTCGCCGATGTATGGCCGCGCCGAGCAAACCACTGGCGAGTTGCTGGCGATCCACGAACCGCGCTCACCTGCGTTTCTGGCGACCAAGGTCTGGACGCGAGGGCGCGAGGAGGGTATCGCGCAGATGGAGCAATCCTTCCGTCTGCTGCGCACCGAACGCATCGACCTGATGCAGATCCATAACCTGCTGGACTGGCAAACCCATCTGCCGACCCTGCGCGAATGGAAAGAACAGGGACGCATCCGCTACATCGGCATCACCCATTACACGCCTTCGGCCTATGAAGAAGTCGAAGCAGTGCTCAAGGCCGAACAACTGGATTTTTTGCAAATCAACTACGCCCTCGATGACCGTGGCGTGGAGAAACGCATTCTGCCGTTGTGCCGCGAACGCGGGGTGGCGGTGATCTGCAATCGGCCGTTCGGTGGCGGCGACTTGCTCGCCCGACTCAAGGGCAAGCCGTTGCCGGCCTGGGTCTCGGACGTGCAGGTCAACAGCTGGCCGCGACTGGCGCTGAAGTTCCTGCTGTCGCACCCGGCGGTGACCTGCGTGATTCCCGGCACCGGCAATCCGCGCTACATGGCCGACAACGCGGGCGCCGGGTTCGGGCCGATGCTCACCGATGCGCAGCGGCATCAGTTGATTGCGCTGTTGGGGTAGGCGGTCAGCCGCGATAACGCAACGCTTCCACCAACAGCGCAAATGCCGGCGCCGCTTGCCGCCGGCTCGGGTAATACAGGTGATAACCGGCAAACGTCGGGCACCAGTCTGCCAGCACTTGCACCAGACGCCCGTCGGCCAGATGCGGCGCGACGATATTTTCCGGAATGTAGCTGAGGCCGAAACCATCCAGTGCGGCGTCGAGCAGCGGGTAGACGCCATTTAGAGTGACTTGCCCGGACACCCGCACCTTGAGACTTTCGTCACCCTTCTCGAACTCCCAGGTGTAGAGCCCGCCGTTGGTGGGCAAGCGCAGGTTGTTGCAGGCGTGGTCAGTCAAATCTCTTGGCGTTTCCGGGCGTGTGCGGTTGGCGAAGTAGGCCGGGGAGCCGACCACCGCCATGCGCATGTCCGGGCCGATGCGGGTGGCGATCATGCCTTGGGCTACGTCTTCGCCCAGCCGAATGCCGGCGTCGAAGCCTTGTCCGGCGATGTCGACGAAACCGTAATCGCAGATCACCTCGACAGCGATGTCCGGATACTGGGGCAGGAATTCCTTGAGCACCGGACGTAGCAGCCAGTCCAGCGAATGATCGGTGGCGCTGATGCGGATCCTGCCGGCCGGGGTTTCGCGCAGGTTGCTCAGCGCGGCCAGTTCCACTTCGATCTCTTCGAAGCGCGGGCCGATGGTCTGCAGCAAATGTTCGCCGGCTTCGGTGGGCGAAACGCTGCGCGTGGTGCGGGTCAGCAGGCGCAGGCCCAGACGCGCTTCAAGGGCGCGAATGGTATGGCTGAGCGCCGATTGCGAGACGCCGAGTCTGGCCGCGGCTTTGGTGAAGCTGCGTTCGCGGGCCACGGCGAGGAAGGCGAGCAGGTCACTGGCGTTTTCTCGAAGCATTGATGAGTGTCCTGCATAAGTTTGTTCGAATTTTAGTCGATTATCTGAAGAGTACGGCTCGCTAAAGTGACGCAAGTTCCCTGTAGGAGCGGCCGCAGGCTGCGATCTTCTGATCTTGATCCTAAAAAACAACATCAAAAGATCGCAGCCTGCGGCAGCTCCTACAGGGGAGGTCTCTTTCAGATTTGGAGTTTTGTGATGAACTCAGTTATTGCTACTGCGCATGTTCCCCGTGTGATCGTTACCCCCAACGGTTCACAACCCTCAGCCAAAGGTCCGGCAGACTGGTTCACCGGCACCGTGCGGGTCGATGCGCCGTTCAAGAGCAGCGATGCCGCGCGTGTCAGCGGCGCAACGGTGACCTTCGAGCCCGGCGCACGTACGGCGTGGCACAGCCATCCGTTGGGTCAGACGCTGATCGTCACCGCCGGTTCAGGTTTTGTGCAGGAGTGGGGGCAACCGGTTCGGCAGATCCGCCCCGGCGATACCGTATGGATCGCACCGCAGGTGAAGCACTGGCATGGCGCCGCGCCGACCACGGCGATGACGCACATTGCGATTGCCGAGGTGCTGGAGGGTGAAGTGGTGGAGTGGATGGAGCAGGTGAGTGCGGCGCAATACCCGCAATGATCTGTGTAGGAGCTGCCGCGGGCTGCGATCTTCCAGGATCAAAAGATCGCAGCCTGCGGCAGCTCCTACAAGGGGGAGTGGTGGACGAGTCAGGTCATCTCTGGCAAGGAAGAGAGAATCTTGTCCAGCGTGATCGGATACTCGCGCACTCGCGCCCCGGTGGCGTTGTAGATCGCATTCGCCACCGCCGCACTCACGCCGCAAATCCCCAGTTCACCCACACCCTTGGCTTTCATCGGCGATGAGACCGGATCGGTTTCGTCGAGGAAAATCACCTCCTGATGCGGGATGTCGGCATGCACCGGTACCTCGTATCCGGCCAGATCGTGATTGACGAAAAAGCCCAGCCGTTTGTCCACCGCCAGCTCTTCCATCAACGCCGCACCGACGCCCATGGTCATTGCGCCGATCACCTGGCTGCGCGCGGCTTTCGGGTTGAGAATCCGTCCCGCTGCGCAGACTGCGAGCATGCGCCGCACGCGGACTTCGCCGGTCGCCGCGTCCACCGCGACTTCAACGAAATGCGCGCCGAAGGTCGACTGTTGATACTGCTTGGCGAGGTCGCCGAATTCGATGCTGTCCTCGGCCTCGACCACGCCATCTTTTGCCGCATCACGCAGCGGCAGGGTCTTGCCGCCAGCGCGCACCTGACGGTCAGCAAACTCGACGTTACCACCGCTCAAGCCCAGTTTGCCGGCCACGGCTTCACGCAGTTTCATGCACGCGGCATACACCCCGGCAGTCGAGCAATTGCCGCCGAACTGGCCCCCGGAGCCGGACGACACCGGGAAGGTCGAATCGCCCAGATGCACCGTCACATCCGCCAGGTCCACACCCATCATCTCGGCCGCGGTCTGGGCGATGATGGTGTAGCTGCCGGTGCCGATATCGGTCATGTCGGTTTCCACCGTGACCTTGCCGTCGCGCTCCAGTCGCACCCGGGCACCGGACTTCATCAGCAGGTTATTGCGAAACGCGGCGGCGACGCCCATGCCGATCAGCCAGCGCCCTTCGCGCCGACTGCCGGGTGTGGCATTGCGCTGGTTCCAGCCGAATTTCTCGGCGCCGGTCTGCAGGCATTCGATCAGGCGTCGCTGGGAGAACGGGCGCTCGGTTTTCACCGGATCGACCTGCGTGTCATTGAGGATGCGGAACTGCACCGGATCGAGCTTGAGCTGCTCGGCCATTTCGTCCATGGCGATTTCCAGCGCCATCAGCCCCGGCGCTTCACCCGGCGCGCGCATGGAATTGCCCTCGGGCAGATCCAGTGGTGCTCGGCGCATGGTCACCCGGCGATGTTCCCCGGCGTAGAGCAACTGACTCGGTTGCGCGGCGACTTCGACCTTGCCGTCCTTGAGGTTGCCCGACCAGCCTTCGTGAGCGATGGCGCTGAGCTTGCCGTCCGCCGTGGCGCCCAGGCGAATGCGCTGGATCGTGGCCGGGCGGTGGGTGGTGTTGTTGGCCATTTGCGGACGGGCGAGGGCAACCTTCACCGGGCGATTGGCCAGGCGTGCACCAAGGGCGGCGAGGATCGCGTCGGCGCGGATAAACAGTTTGCCGCCGAAGCCGCCGCCAATATAGGGCGAGATCAAGCGTACGTTTTCCTTGGGCAGGCCAAGGGTGGTGGCGACGTCGCCGACACTCCAGGCGATCATCTGGTTGGAGGTCCACAAGGTCAGATGGTCACCTTTCCACGCGGCCAGTGTCGCGTGCGGCTCCATCATTGCGTGGGACTGATCGGGAGTGGTGTAGGTCTGGTCGAACTGCACCGGCGCGGCGGCGAAGGCCTGGTCAAAATCGCCGTGGGTGACGTCGGGCAACTCGTCGTCTTCGACGCCCTGGTCGCGCACGTTGGCCAGCTCGAACTCGCCTTTGGCGGCGACGTAATCAACCTTGACCAGTTGTGCAGCGGCGCGGGCCTGTTCGAAGGTCTCGGCGACGACCAGCGCCACGGCCTGGTGATAGTGCTGCACCTCGGGCCCGGCCAGCAGCGGCGCCGCGTTGTATTGGCCTTTGCCAAGCTTGCCGGCATTGGCGGCGGTAACGATCGCGAGCACGCCGGGCGCGGCTTCGGCGGCGTCGAGATCGATGTGGCTGATGCGGCCCTTGGCGATGGCCGAGCCGACCATGAAACCGTAAGCCTGATTCGCCACGGCCTGATGCTGCTCGTAAGCGTAGGGCGCCTGGCCGCTGGTTTTCAGCGGGCCTTCGATGCGGTCGGTGGGCTTGCCGACGACTCTCAGTTGGTCGATCGGGTTGGTGGTGGCGGGCGTGTCGAACTTCATGCTTCATCCCTCGCTTGCGCCAACACCGAGCCGAGCGTGCGCTCGACCAGCGTCAGTTTGAATTGGTTGTCGTGGGTTGGCGTGGCACCGTCGAGCAGGCGCTCGCTGACGGCTTTTGCACCTTTGGGCAGCAGCGCGTCGGCGTCATCGACCCGCCACGGTTTCGGCGCGATGCCACCCACCGCCACACGGCCGCTGCCGTCCTTGTGCAGGATCAGACCGACCGACACCAGCGCAAAGGCATACGACGAGCGATCGCGCACCTTGTGATAAATGTGTGTGCCGCCGACCGGGGCCGGCAGGGTTACCGAAGTGATGAACTCGCCGGGCGTGAGGCTGGTTTCGATGTTCGGCGTATTGCCCGGCAGTTGATGGAAATCGGCGATGGCGATGCTGCGGGTGCTGCCGTCGGGCTTCACCGTTTCAATCTGCGCATCGAGGGCACGCATCGCAATCGCCATGTCGCTGGGGTGGGTGGCGATGCAGGCGTCGCTGACACCGATCAGCCCCAATTGCCGACTGACCCCGCCAATCGCCGCGCAGCCACTGCCGGGTTGGCGTTTGTTGCAGGCCTGATTGACGTCATAAAAGTATGGGCAACGGGTGCGTTGCAGCAGGTTGCCGGCGGTGCTCGCCATGTTGCGCAACTGGCCCGAGGCCCCGGCGAGCAAGGCTCGGGAGAGCAATGCGTAATCCTTGCGCACGCGGCTGTCGGCGGCCAGGTCGGTGTTGCGCACCAGTGCGCCGATGCGCAATCCGCCTTCAGGCGTGGCGTCGATCTGATCGAGGCCCAAGTGGTTGACGTCGATCAGGTGCAGCGGGGTTTCGATGTCGAGCTTCATCAGGTCCAGCAGGTTGGTGCCACCGGCGATGAACTTCGCACCTTCGACCTGCGCGGCTTGTGCGGCGGCCGCGGCGGGGGAGTCGGCGCGGCTGTAATTGAACGCTCTCATGCCGGCACCTCCGCGACTTCAGTGATGGCTTCGATGATGTTCGAGTAGGCGCCGCAGCGGCAGATGTTGCCGCTCATGCGTTCCTGGAATTCGCTGGCGATCAGTTGCGGTGCCTCGGTCAGGCTGGGGCTGACGTGGCTGGGAATGCCCTCGCGGATTTCCTTGAGCACCGCCACCGCCGAACAGATCTGCCCCGGCGTGCAATAGCCGCACTGGTAGCCATCGTGCTTGATGAACGCGGCCTGCATCGGGTGCAAATTGTCGGGCATGCCGAGGCCTTCGATGGTGGTGATTTCGCTGCCTTCGTGCATCACGGCGAGGGTCAGGCAGGCATTGATTCGGCGGCCGTCGGCGATCACCGTGCAGGCGCCGCACTGGCCGTGGTCGCAGCCTTTCTTGCTGCCGGTCAGGTGCAGGTGTTCGCGCAGGGCGTCGAGCAGGGTCGTGCGGTTGTCGACCTCAAGGGTTTGGGGTTTACCGTTGACGTTGATCGTCAGTTTGGCCATGGCGGGTTGCTCCAGACTGGCCGCGTAGGCCTTGAGGCTGATGAAAGGGGGCATTGCAAACGCGGTGGCGGTCACCGCGCCGAGGATCAGGAATCTTCGTCGGGAAATCGTCATGCTTCGATTCCTCTCTGGCTTAATCAGGACGGCAGGGATTGAAGGGCCCATAGGGGCGCGCCGGCATGCTTGCCGGTCTCGTTCTTGGAATGACCTGTGCGGAGGGGAAAAGGTTTTTGCGGATTTGCGCTATAGAGTTATGCGCAGGATTCATTAATCTGTCAGTTACCCCCTGTAGGCCTTCGCCTGCTCGCGATTGCGGTGGATCAGCTCCACAGAAGTGCCTGAGACAACGCCATCGCGAGCAGGCTCGCTCCTACAGGGGAACGCGTGTCCCTGTTGGAGCGGGCTTGCTCGCGAAGAGGCCCTCCCAAACGACATCAGTGCCCGCCAACCACCATATGCGTGAACGGCGCCACATACGCCTGCAATGTCACCAGCCCGCCCACCAGGATGGCCAGCACGATCGAGTGGAAGAACACGTAGCGCAGAATCTCGCCCTCATGCCCATACCAGCGGGTCGCGGTGGAGGCGACCACGATCGATTGCGCATCGACCATCTTGCCCATCACCCCGCCGGAACTGTTGGCCGCGGCCATCAGCACCGGGCTGATGCCCAGCTGTTCCGAGGTCACCCGTTGCAGTCCGCCGAACAGCACGTTCGAGGCCGTATCCGAACCGGTCAACGCGACGCCGAGCCAGCCGAGCAGGGTGCCGAACATCGGGTAAAACACCCCGGTCGCGGCGAACGCCAGGCCCATGGTGGCGTCCAGTCCGGAGTAACGCGTGAGAAACCCCAGCGCCAGCATCGCCGCAATGGTGATCAGCGAAAAGCGCACCACCCACAACGTGCGCAGGTATTGCTTGATCAGTTGCGGGATCGAATAGCCCATCAGCAAACCGCCGACAATCGCCGCCAGCAGGATGCCGCTGCCGGTGGCGGTGAGCCAGGTGAACTTGTAGACCGCTTCTTCAGCTTTGGGCGCCGCGACCACTGGCGGGACTTTTTCGATTTGCAGGTGCAGATTGGTGAAGGTGACGGCCGGAGCGAAAATCGGGTTGGCCTCGCGCAGCGGTTTGCCCTGCGGATCGAGCTTGGCCGATTGCGTGACCGGATCAATCGCCGGACGGGTGTCGAACATATTTTTAAAACCCTGAGTGCCCCAGGCAAACACGAACACGGTGAGGATGATCCACGGCATCCATGCGCGCATCACCGCCGGGCGTGCCTGATCGCTGAACGCTGCGCTGGCGGTGACTTTCTCTTCGTCGACTTTAGAGTTGTCGACCCGCCCGGACAGCGCTGCCGAGGTGTGAACGGTCGCCGGTTTCCAGACTTTCAGGAACAACGTCAGACAGGCCATGGAAATCAGTGCGGCGATCACGTCCACCAGCATCGGGCCGTGGTAGTTCGACACGAGGAATTGCGGCACCGCGAAGCTGACCCCGGCCACCAGGATCGCCGGCCAGATCTCCAGCATCTTGCGCCACCCGGCAAACGCCCAGATCAACCAGAACGGCACCAGCACCGAGAAAAACGGCAGCTGCCGACCGACCATCATCGACAGCTCCATCTCATCCAGCCCGGTGACCTTGGCCAGGGTGATGATTGGAGTACCGAGGGCGCCGAACGCCACCGGTGCGGTGTTGGCAATCAGCGCCAGCCCCGAGGCGGCCAGCGGCGAAAAACCGAGGCCGATCAGAATCGCCCCGGTCACCGCCACCGGCGTACCGAACCCGGCCGCGCCTTCGAAAAACGCGCCGAAACAAAACGCGATCAGCAGCAACTGCAAACGCCGGTCATCGGTGATCCGCGCGAGGGAATCCTGCAGCACTTTGAACGAGCCGTTCTCGGTGGTCAGACGGTGCAGAAAGATGATGTTGAGCACGATCCAGCCGATCGGCAGCAAGCCATTGGCCGCACCGAACAGCGCCGCTGAACCGGCCATGCTCGCCGGCATGCCGAAGGCGAAGATCGAGATGAGCAGGGCCGAAGCCAACGCCAACAGTGCGGCCAGATGCGCCTTGACGTGAAAGAACGCCAGCGCCGCGAGCATCACCACCACCGGCACCGCGGCCATGAGCGTGGAGATCAGCGGGTTGCCGAACGGGTCGTAGATTTGTTGCCAGACCATGATCCACCTCTGCTTGTTGTTATCGAGGCGCAGATCCATTGCGTGGGAGTTGGTAAGCAGCAGTATAGGTGGCATTTCGCCGCTGCCCGGATGCAGGCGGCGGGCCGATCAACGGTCGTGCCCGGTCAGTGAATCAAAGTCCTTTTGTCCGGTCGTATCAGCGGCTGCGCGCACGGCGTCCTGAAGGCGCGGGCAGCGCAGCCGTTCCGTCGTCAAGACCTTGGTTTTAGGGAAGTGTTGAATGAAGCGCGCTACAACGATGCTGCTGACCGTGACCGCCGCCGTATTGCTGGCTGGCTGTGTGGCGGACTTTGATGATGACCACCGCCACGGGCGGCATTACGACCGCGATCACGGGCGTTATTACGACCACGACCGGCGCTGGGATGACCGTGATGACGGGCGCCGCGACGGACGCCGTTACTACCGTGATCGTGATGATGACTGATTGAATACCAAGAGGGCGTTCCCGCAACGGGAACGCCCTCGGCGATTAAAAATGAGCGCTCGCCCGGACGCTGGAGTGCGCAGGCGCGGTGGCCTCGAGATCCAGCAAATGGGTGGCGAGTATGTCGCTCAGAAAGCGGAACTGATCGTTGATGCCGACTACTTCATTGCTGAAGTGATTGCTCGCGGCGGGCATCAGCACATCGTCGAAATCTTCGTTGAACAGCAGCGCTTGCGTCTTGCGCGAGACAACCTGCTGCTCGTAGTAGTTGCTGCCGAACACCGGGAAGCTCACGGAGAGGGTGATGGTGCGAATCATGATGGGTACTCCTCGTTGCGTCTCGGATGGGTGAATCGTGCCTTCGCCGGGCGGCGGGCGGAAGGCAATCGTGGCGATGGTGAATATCGACGGCGTTGATGGTCGGTTTTTTTCAGCGGGACTGATGGCCTCATCGCGAGCAGGCTCGCTCCCACATGGGAACGCATTTCAAAGTGGGAGCGAGCCTGCTCGCGATGGGGCCCGCCTGGCCACAACCGACAAATGGGCCAATAGCCGCACCTATACTCAAATCTGTTTTCCTCCATTCAAGGACTCCACCACCGTGAACCTGCGTGCGCTGGGCGTCGCTGCGCTGTGTCTGCTGGCTGGCTGCGCCACCTCGGCCCGGGCACCGGTGGCGCCGCGAGCGGTGGTGGTGTCGCCGGCGACCTGGCAGCTGATCGATCGCGACATCGTCAGCGCCTCGCAGCAATCCACCGAGCAAGTAAAAGTATTTGCCCGTGGCTCGATGGAACATTGGCGCACTCGCGTCTATCAGCAAACTGAAGAAAATTTCATTCCGTGGTTCAGCAGCTACTGGACCCAGGAATGGCTGTCGATGAAGGTCAGTTGGTACACCATCAGTGCCGGCGGCGAACAGGACGCTTCGGCCAAGCGACTGGCGAGCTATCTGCTTGAGCAGTATCAGGAAAGAGTGCTGGCACCGGTGGCGGTGGAGATTGATCCGGACGCGATCCTCGGTCAGGCCACGGCGTTCTACGCGCAACTGATGGCCCAGCAGATGCCGCTCATCGCCCAACGCTATGGCGTGCCGGTGGCCCAGCTCAACGGGCGTCTGCAGAAAGTCCCGGCGATTGCCCTCGGGCCGCCGCCGGCGCGGGATGCCTCGTTGTACAACGTCATCAGCACCGAGCCGCTGAACACATTGCCGGCCTACGCTGCGTTGATCGACAAGATTCACACCGACGGTGGGGCCAAAGGCATCGGCTCGACCGACGCCGGCATGGCGCCCGTGGCCAAACGCGCGAGCCAACGATTAGAGGCGGAAATGGCCCCGCGCGGTGCCGCCAGTGCAGTGGCCGCTGCGGCAGGCAAATTGGCCGGGGCGATGATTTCCGTGGGGGTGATGGGCATCCGCGCCATTATCCAGGCCAACGACCGGCCCGACAGCGAAGCGCTGATTCGCAGCAGCCTGGGCAGCACGTTCGACAAGGCCTGGGCGAAATTGCTGCAGAACCCGATCACCGGGGTCATGGCCGGCACGCTGCATATCGCCGGGCAGGTCGAGGGCAGCCTTGGCGGGGGCGAGCAACCGTCGGTCGGGCAGGGCGTGAATCGTGTCGAATGGCAGCCGCCGCAATCGACTACCCGGCAGATCGAACCCAACGTGCAAGGAGAATGATCATGGCTTACATCGATATTTTTGTAGCACCCGTGCCGAGTGCCAATCGCGAACAGTACAAAAAACACTGTGAGATCGCCGCGAAACTGTTCAAGGAATACGGAGCGAAGGAGGTGGTTCAGTGCTGGGGCGATGACGTGCCGGACGGCAAAGTCACGTCATTCCCGATGGCGGTAAAACTCAAGGACGACGAGACGGTGTCGTCCGGCTGGCTGATCTGGCCCGACAAGGCCACCCGCGATGCCGGCATGGCAAAGATGATGGAAGACCCGCGCATGCAACCGGACGTCAACCCGATGGGGTTTGATGGGCAGCGCATGATCTTTGGGGGCTTCAAGAACCTTCTTGAAGCCTGAAGACCAACGCAAATCCATTGTGGGAGCCAGCCTGCTGGCGATTGGGCCATTACAGCCAACATCTTTGCAGGCTGACCCACCGCCATCGCGAGCAGGCTCACTCCTACAGGAAATTGTGATCACTCTGGAGAGGGGGTAATCCGGCAGCCTTTGCGGTTACGAATCTGCTCGTCCGTCGGCCGTTCGCGGACGAATTCGAAACGCGGTTCACCTTCGCTGTAATGCACCAGCCAGCCCCATTCCAGCTCGGTTTCATCCTGCCCGGGGTTGGGTGGCCGGGCCCACCACGGTTCTTTGCTGAGGATCTCGCGCATGGCGACCTCCGGTTCGATGGCAATCCTTGAACTATAGCCGGGTGTCGCCAGTCGTCAGAGAAGGCTGTGTAGAATCGGCCGATCGACGAGTGAAGGAGCAGGGCCATGACCGATGATGCGCGCAGGGATGAACCGTTCAAGCGACTGTTTTTCGCCCTCGACTGCCCACCGGCGCAGCGCAAGACCATTGCTCAGTGGCGTGGCGACCTGGGGCTGCGCACCGGCAAAGCGGTGCCGGCGGATAACTTTCACCTGACGCTGCTGTTCCTCGGTGCCGTACCGCTGGCGCAGATCAATGAAGTCTGCGAAGCCGCCGGCAAGGTACGCACGCCGGGTGAGCCATTGAAGATTGCGCTGGACCGTCTGCAGGTCTGGCATCGGGCGGGGATTCTGTCTCTGGCACCGGAGCAGGCGCCGCCGGCGTTGTTGCGCCTGGTGTATGCGCTGGAGCAGGCGATGCTGCCGTTCGGCTTCGAAGAATCACCACGCGAGTTTCGCCCGCACCTGACCCTGGCCCGTGACTTTCGAACAGAGGCGCCGGAGGCCACTACGCCGCCGGAGTTTTTCCTGCGCGCCGAGCGTTTTGCCTTGTTCGAATCGCACAAGGGTCGCTATCGAATCCTGCAGGATTGGCCACTGAATTGAGCGCAGAAAAAAGGCGCCCGAGGGCGCCTGAAATTCACCTGAGCCGAGGGAGCCAGGTGAGGCCGTTCATTGCAGGGTGCAGCGGTGGTAAGGCGCTGCGTGAACGGAAAATCGAAAGTCAGACACAGACCCTGTGGGAGCGAGCCTGCTCGCGAAGGCGTCGGCACATTCAGCATTTTGGTTAACTGAACCACCGCTTTCGCGAGCAGGCTCGCTCCCACATTTTTTGATTTGCAGTGAATTATTTACCGAGTTTCACCCGGGTCCAGCCGCGGGTCATGATCCGCTGTGTGGCTATCGGCTGATCCGGCACCGCATACAACGTCGCCATCACCGCCTGCGACGGGTACGAACCCGGGTCGTTGCGAATCGCTTCGTCCACCAGTGGCGTCGCCGCCGAGTTGGCGTTGCTGTAGCCGCTGCTGTTGGTGATCTCGGCGATGATGTCCGGGCGCATCAGGAAGTTCATGAACAGGTAGGCGTTATCGACGTTCGCTGCATCGCGCGGGATGGCGACCATGTCGTAGAAGCTGCCGGCGCCTTCCTTCGGAATGCTGTAATCGATCTGCACTTTGTTGCCGGCCTCCACGGCGCGGGCCTTGGCCTGCAGGACGTCACCGGAATAACCGACCGCTACGCAGATATTGCCGTTGGCCAGGTCCGAGATGTACTTCGAAGAATGGAAGTACGCCACGTACGGGCGGATCTTCATGAACAGCGCTTCGGCTTCGAGGATGTGCGCCTTGTCCTTGTCGTTCACCGGGTAGCCCAGATAGTGCAGGGCAGCCGGGATCATTTCGGTCGGCGAGTCGAGGAAGCTGATGCCGCAGGCTTTCAGCTTCTCGGCGTTTTCCGGCTTGAACAGCAAGTCCCAGGAGTTGGTCGGGGCGTTGGCGCCGAGCACTTCCTTGACCTTGTCCGGGTTGTAGCCGATGCCGATCGAACCCCACATGTACGGGAATGCGTGAGCGTTGTCCGGATCGCTGGCGGAGGCGTTTTTCAGCAGCACCGGGTTGAGATTTTTCCAGTTCGACAGTTTCGATTTGTCCAGCGGCTGATAGACCCCGGCCTTGATCTGCTTGGCCAGGAAACTGTTGGACGGCACGACGATGTCGTAACCGGATTTGCCCGCCAGCAAACGCGCCTCGAGGGTCTCGTTGCTGTCGAACACGTCGTAGGTCACCTGGATGCCGGTCTCGTCTTCGAACTTCTTGACGGTATCCGGCGCGATGTAATCGGACCAGTTGTAAACACGCAGCACCTTGTCGTTGGCCTGGACGCCCGTGGCGATTGCGCCCATTAAGGACAGTGTCAGCAGAGTCCTGCCAAACATTTTCATCGGTGAAACTCCATTCTTTTTATTCAAAAACACACATCTGAAACTTGATCGACAAGCGCCTTTCTGTAGGAGCTGTCGAGTGAAACGAGGCTGCGATCTTTTGATCCTCAAGAGCAAAGTCAAAAGATCGCAGCGTGCCGCAGCTCCTACAGGTCAAGCAGCGGTGGCGGCGCGTTGCGGCTGCTGCCACGCCTCATTCGCTGTCTGATCCATCGCTTCCTGAATCGCCTTCTTGCGGTTGGCTTCTGCCTTGCGGCCGAAGTACCAGACCAGGAAGGTCACCAGCGACACCGCCAGCAGAATCAGGCTGGCCACGGCGTTGATCTCGGGCTTCACGCCCAGACGCACCGCCGAGAACACTTCCATCGGCAGCGTGGTCGAACCCGGGCCGGAGACGAAGCTCGCCAGCACCAGATCGTCCAGCGACAGGGCGAACGACATCATTCCGCCCGCTGCCAGCGACGGCGCGATCATTGGAATGGTGATCAGGAAAAACACCTTGAACGGCTTGGCCCCAAGATCCATCGCGGCTTCTTCGATCGACAGATCCAGTTCACGCAGGCGGGCGGAGACTACCACCGCCACATAGGCTGCACAAAACGTGGTGTGGGCGATCCAGATCGTGACGATGCCACGCTCCTGTGGCCAGCCGATCAACTGCGCCATCGCCACGAACAGCAGCAACAGCGACAGGCCGGTGATCACTTCAGGCATCACCAACGGCGCGGTCACCAGGCCGCCAAACAGCGTACGCCCCTTGAAGCGTGTCACCCGCGTCAGGACGAAGGCGGCGAGGGTGCCCAGTGCGACGGCGGCAATCGCGGTGTAGCAGGCGATTTCCAGCGAGCGCACCACCGAGCCCATCAGTTGCGTGTTGTCGAGCAGGCCGACGTACCACTTCACCGACCAGCCGCCCCACACCGTTACCAGTTTCGAGGCGTTGAACGAGTAAATCACCAGAATCAGCATCGGCAGATAAATGAACATCAGGCCGAAGATCAACATGAACTTGGAAAAACCGAAGCGTTTCATCCCCGTGCCTCCATCTCTTTGGCCTGACTGCGGTTGAACAGCAGAATCGGCACAATCAGGATCAACAGCATCACCACTGCCAGCGCGGATGCCACCGGCCAGTCGCGGTTATTGAAGAACTCTTGCCACAGCACGCGACCGATCATCAGCGTCTCCGGGCCACCCAGCAGTTCCGGAATCACGAACTCGCCGACCACCGGAATGAACACCAGCATGCAGCCGGCAATGATCCCGTTCTTGGCCAGCGGCACGGTGATTTTCCAGAAGTTGTTGAAGTTGCTCGAGCCCAGGTCCGACGCGGCTTCCAGCAGGCTGCCATCGTGCTTCACCAGGTTGGCGTAGAGCGGCAGCACCATGAATGGCAGGTAGGCGTAGACCACGCCGATATACACCGCGGAGTTGGTGTTGAGGATCTCGATCGGGTGATCGGTGAGCCCGGTCCACATCAGAAACGCATTGAGCAGACCGTTGTTGCTGAGGATGCCCATCCACGCGTAAACGCGGATCAGGATCGCGGTCCAGGTCGGCATCATGATCAACAGCAGCAGGACGTTTTGCGCTTCCTTGCTCGCCTTGGTGATCGCATAGGCCATCGGGAAACCGATCACCAGGCACATCAGCGTGCTCAGCGCCGCGACCTTCAGCGAACCGAGGTAGGCCGACAGGTAAAGCTCGTCTTCGCCGAGCAGGGTGTAGTTGCCGATGTTCAGCATCAGCTGGAATTTCTGTTCGGCGTAGGTGTAGATCTCCGAGTACGGCGGGATCGACAGTGCAGCTTCCGAGAAGCTGATCTTCATCACCAGGAAGAACGGCAGCATGAAGAACAGGAACAGCCAGATAAACGGGATGCCGATGACGAACTTTCGCCCGCTGGGCACCAGGCGCAGGAATTGCTGATTGAAGGTTCTCATGAGCGCAGTACCACGCCGCTGTCGTCTTCCCACCACACGTAGACCTTGTCGTCCCAGGTCGGACGCGCGCCGCGGCGTTCGGCGTTGGCCATGAACGACTGGACGATCTTGCCGCCCGGCAGTTCGACGTAGAACACCGAGTGGCCGCCGAGGTAGGCGATGTCATGCACTTTGCCTTCGGACCAGTTGTAGCGGGTCTCTGGCTTGAGCGTGCTGACGAGCATTTTTTCCGGGCGGATCGCGTAGGTGATCGACTTGTCCTGCACTGAAGTGCTGACGCCGTGGCCGACGTAGATCTTCTGCTGCAGGTCCGGGCTGTGGATGATCGCGTGACCTTCAAGGTCTTCCACCACGGTGCCGTCGAAGGCGTTCACGTTGCCGATGAATTCGCAGACCATGCGGCTGACCGGCGCTTCATAGATGTCGACAGGGCTGCCGATCTGGGCGATCCAGCCGAGGTGCATGATCGCGATGCGCTCAGCCATGGTCATGGCTTCTTCCTGATCGTGAGTCACCATCACGCAGGTCACGCCAACGCGTTCGATGATCTCGACCAGTTCCAGTTGCATCTGCGAACGCAGCTTTTTATCCAGCGCGCCCATCGGCTCGTCGAGCAGCAACAGCTTTGGACGTTTCGCCAGGGAGCGGGCGAGAGCGACGCGCTGACGCTGACCGCCGGACAACTGATGGGGTTTGCGTCTGGCGTATTGGGTCATGTGCACCAGGCGCAGCATCTCTTCGACGCGGGCGTCGATTTCGCTGGCCGGCAAACGGTCCTGCTTGAGGCCGAAGGCGATGTTCTGCGCCACGGTCATGTGCGGGAACAGCGCGTAGGACTGGAACATCATGTTGATCGGCCGCTCGTACGGCGGCATGTCGGTGATGTCCACGCCGTCGAGCAGAATCCGCCCTTCAGTCGGCCGCTCGAAACCGGCGAGCATGCGCAGCAGGGTCGATTTGCCCGAACCGGAGCCGCCGAGCAGGGCAAAGATTTCGCCCTGATGGATCTCCAGGGACACATCGTCCACTGCCGTGGTTTCGTCGAACTTCTTGGTGACACGATCGACTTTCACCAGAACCTTTTTCGGTTGCTGGTGACCTTCAAGTGCCTTCCGGTAAGTGCTGGAGGCGTTTGCCATGTGAAACTCCCAACAGGTTTCGTTCGCTCGGCCAACGTGGCCGGGCTTAAGTGGATTGCAAGCCAGGGAAAACTGTCCTCGCCACACATGGCCCCTGTAGGAGCTGCCGAAGGCTGCGATCTTTTGATCTTGATTCTGAAAAACAAAATCAAAAGATCGCAGCCTTCGGCAGCTCCTACAGGGATCGCATTTGCTGCGGGTTACCCTGACCTGGTCGGCGCCGCCGTCCTGGCTGCCTGGGTCGTACTTGTTGTTATTACGGTTTGTTGTTTTCACGGATGACGGATGCGCGCACGCGCCGCCGCCGACCCCGTGGGGGCAGTAAACAGTTTTGAAATCCTGGGTTGAATCAGCGCTGGTTGCGTCGCGCCGCACGTTGCCGGCAGGCCTCGCCGAACGCCTGGAAAATCTTCAGGTAGTTCGGGTTGTCCAGCACCTGCCATTCCGGATGCCATTGCACGCCGAGGGCGAAGGTCGGGCTGTGCTCAACCGAGATCGCCTCGATCAGGCCGTCCGGCGCCACCGCTTCGGCACGCAGGCCGGGCGCGAGGCGGTCGATGCCCTGGCTGTGAATCGAGTTGACCTGGAACTCGCCCGGCAACGCCAGCGCTTCGAACACGCCACCCGCCAGCACGCTCACGGCATGTGCCGGTGCGTACTGCACGGCCACGTCCGGGCTATCGGCTTCACGGTGATCGAGCATGCCCGGCAGCTCGTGCACCTTCTGGTGCAGGCTGCCGCCGAACGCCACGTTCATTTCCTGAAAGCCACGGCAAATGCCGAGTACCGGAACGCCCGCCGCGATGGCTGCACGTAATAAAGGAAGGGTGGTGGCGTCCCGCGCCGGATCGTGATCCGTACCGGGTTCGCTGTCCGGGCCTTGATAGTGGAAGGGTTCCACGTTCGAGGGCGAGCCGGTCAGCAACAGACCATCGAGTTGACCGAGCAGGTCTTCGATTTCAGTCAGTTTGCCAAGGGAAGGAATGACCACTGGAAGACCCTGAGCGCCAACGCTGACAGCACGTACGTACTTGTCGCCGCTGATGTGATAGGGGTGCAGGCCAATCTGTTTGACGCACGCAGTAACGCCGATCAATGGCTTGAATGCCATTTTTATTCACCTCGAAGTTTGACACTTGAACGAGCTTTTCCGGAGCTTAGCCTCGTTGATTTTAATTAACAACTGCCATGTAAAAAATTCTAAACGCCGCTCATGCAATCTTCATGATTTCAGGCCTTATGGCGCCTGCATTGGCACTCGAGTGTTAAAAAAAGCCCGAAAAATAAACGCTGAGCGGCCAGCTGTTCGCTATTGACTTCACTTTGCCTTTCGGATTGACTGGCTCGGCGAAACAGCGGTGAACATAATAATTAACAGCTAAATAGGTGCATCATGTCGGTCCCTCTGCGTGCCGTTCAACTCAACGAAGCAAACGCATTCCTTAAGAAACATCCTGAGGTTTTGTACGTCGACCTTCTGATTGCGGATATGAACGGTGTGGTGCGCGGCAAGCGCATCGAGCGCACCAGTCTTCACAAGGTTTACGAGAAAGGCATCAACCTGCCGGCCTCGCTCTTCGCTCTCGACATCAATGGCTCCACGGTGGAAAGCACCGGCCTGGGTCTGGACATCGGCGACGCCGACCGCATCTGCTACCCGATTCCGGGCACCCTGAGCATCGAGCCGTGGCAGAAGCGCCCAACCGCACAACTGCTGATGACCATGCACGAGATCGAAGGCGAGCCGTTCTTCGCCGACCCGCGTGAAGTGCTGGCCAACGTGGTGCGCAAGTTCGACGAACTGGGCCTGACCATCTGCGCCGCGTTCGAACTGGAGTTCTACCTGATCGACCAGGACAACGTGAACGGCCGTCCGCAGTCGCCACGTTCGCCAGTCTCCGGCAAGCGCCCGGTGTCGACTCAGGTGTACCTGATCGACGATCTCGATGAATACGTCGACTGCCTGCAAGACATCCTTGAAGGCGCGAAAGAGCAGGGCATCCCGGCTGACGCGATCGTCAAGGAAAGCGCCCCGGCGCAGTTCGAAGTCAACCTGCATCACGTCTCCGACCCGATCAAGGCCTGCGACTACGCGGTGCTGCTCAAGCGTCTGGTGAAGAACATCGCCTATGACCACGAGATGGACACCACCTTCATGGCCAAGCCGTATCCGGGCCAGGCGGGCAACGGCCTGCACGTACACATTTCGATCCTGGACAAAGAAGGCAACAACATCTTCGCCAGCGAGGATCCCGAGCAGAACGCCGCGCTGCGACATGCGATCGGCGGTGTGCTGGAGACCCTGCCTGCGCAAATGGCTTTCCTTTGCCCGAACGTCAACTCGTACCGTCGTTTCGGCGCGCAGTTCTACGTGCCGAATTCGCCGAGCTGGGGCATCGACAACCGCACCGTGGCGGTACGTGTGCCGACCGGTTCGGCCGACGCCGTGCGCATCGAGCACCGCGTGGCGGGCGCCGACGCCAACCCGTACCTGCTGATGGCTTCGGTGCTGGCCGGTATTCACCACGGTCTGACCAACCAGATCGAGCCAGGCTCGCCGGTTGAAGGCAACAGCTACGAGCAGAACGAACAGAGCCTGCCGAACAACCTGCGCGACGCGTTGCGCGAGCTGGACGACAGCGAAGTCATGGCCAAGTACATCGACCCGATGTACATCGACGTATTCGTCGCGTGCAAGGAAAGCGAGCTGGCCGAGTTCGAGAACTCGATCTCCGATCTTGAGTACAACTGGTATCTGCATACGGTGTAACGACCATCCGCCGTAATGGCTGGTGACTGTCTCACCACCATTCCCTGCAGGAGCTGCCGAAGGTTGCGATCTTTTTGATCTTGATCCTGGAAAAACAAGATCAAAAGATCGCAGCCTGCGGCAGCTCCTACAGGGGATCGTATTACCAGATCGCCCCCCCCAATCCCCTTGTCGAGCCACAACAATGACCACCACCCGCAACGACTGGGAACAACGCTTCCAGTCCCTGAGCATCGAATCCCGCGCGTTCATCAACGGTGAATACCGTCCGGCGATCAGCGGCGCTACCTTCGAATGCCTGAGCCCCGTCGACGGCCGTTTCCTCGCCTCCGTGGCCAGCACCGATGAAGCCGACGCCAACCTCGCCGTCGAAGTCGCCCGTCAGTCGTTCAACTCCGGCGTGTGGGCGCGCAAGGCCCCGGCCGAGCGCAAACGCATCCTGATCCGCTTCGCCGATCTGATCCTGCAACACCAGGAAGAACTGGCGCTGCTGGAAACCCTCGACATGGGTAAACCGATCAGCGACTCGATGAGCATCGACATCCCGGCGACCGCCAACGCGATCCGCTGGAGCGCCGAAGCGATCGACAAGATCTACGACGAAGTCGCCCCCACCCCGCACGACCAACTCGGCCTGGTGACCCGCGAGCCATCCGGCGTAGTCGCCGCGATCGTGCCGTGGAACTTCCCGCTGATCATGGCCAGTTGGAAGTTCGCCCCTGCGCTGGCGGCGGGTAACTCGTTCATTCTCAAACCATCGGAAAAGTCGCCGCTGACCGCTATCCGCATCGCCCAGCTCGCGCTGGACGCGGGTATTCCGAAAGGCGTGTTCAACGTGTTGCCGGGCTTCGGCCACACCGTCGGCAAGGCGCTGGCGCTGCACATGGACGTCGACGTGCTGGCCTTCACTGGTTCCACGGCGATTGCCAAACAGCTGATGATTTATGCCGGGCAAAGCAACATGAAACGCGTCTGGCTCGAAGCCGGTGGCAAGAGCCCGAACGTGGTGTTTGTCGACGCCCCGGACTTGCGCGCGGCAGCCCAGGCTGCGGCCGGCGCCATCGCCTTCAACCAGGGCGAAGTCTGCACCGCCGGTTCGCGTTTGCTGGTTGAGCGTTCGATCCGCGAGCAATTCATTCCGCTGCTGGTAGAAGCGCTGCAAGCGTGGAAACCGGGACATGCCCTCGATCCTGCGACCACCGTCGGCGCGGTGGTGGATCAGCGTCAACTGGACAACGTGCTGCGCTATATCAGCCTCGGCCGTGAGCAGGGTGCCGAGCTGATTGCCGGCGGCCAGCGCACCCTCGAAGAAACCGGTGGCTTGTATGTGCAACCGGCGATCTTCGATGGCGTGACCAATGCGATGACTATCGCCCGCGAAGAAATCTTCGGCCCGGTGCTGTCGCTGATCACCTTCGACACCGTTGAAGAGGCGCTGCAGATCGCCAATGACAGCATCTTCGGCCTCGCTGCCGGCGTCTGGACCAGCAACCTGAGCAAAGCGCACACCTTCGCCCGTGGCCTGCGTGCCGGCAGCGTGTGGGTCAACCAGTACGACGGCGGCGACATGACTGCACCGTTCGGTGGCTTCAAACAGTCGGGCAACGGTCGCGACAAATCGCTGCACGCGTTCGACAAGTACACCGAGCTGAAAGCGACCTGGATCAAGCTCTGATTTTCTACAGCGGTGGTCGCCTTTGATGGGCGACCCTCGGAGAACAATAAAATGAAACAACAACACGTCAACAGCTACTACGCCGCCACGCGCAACGAAGTCATCGACTTCCCGACCCTTGAAGAGTCGGTCGAGTGTGATGTCTGCATCATTGGCGCCGGCTACACCGGCCTGTCCTCGGCACTGTTCCTCACCGAAGCCGGTTATAAAGTCACGGTGCTGGAAGCGGCGAAAGTCGGCTATGGCGCCAGCGGTCGCAATGGCGGGCAACTGGTCAATTCCTACAGTCGCGACGTCGATGTGATCGAAGAGCGCTACGGCGACAAGACCGCGCAAATCCTCGGCAGCATGATCTTCGAGGGCGCCGACATCATCCGTTCGCGCATCAAGGAATACGACATCAAATGCGACTACCGCCCGGGCGGCATTTTCGCAGCGATGAACAAGAAACAGCTCAACGGTCTGGCCGAGCAGAAGCGCAGTTGGGAGCGTTACGGCAACAAGAACCTGAAGATGCTCGACGCCGCTGACATTCGTCGCGAAATCGGCTCCGACGCCTACGTTGGCGGCCTGCTGGACCTGCAGGGCGGCCACGTTCACCCGCTGAACCTGGCCCTCGGTGAAGCCGCGGCCATCGTGCGTCTGGGCGGCAAGATCTACGAGCAGTCGGCTGCCGTGGAAATCAAATACGGCGAGCCTAACGTGGTGCGCACCGCCACAGGCCAGGTGCGCGCCAAGTACCTGCTGATCGCCGGCAACGCCTACCTGCCGCAAGGTCTGGACAACCGTGTGACCGCGAAAAGCATGCCGTGCGGCTCGCAGATCGTCGTCACCGAACCGCTGACCGAGAAGCAGGCACGCAGCCTGATCACCAACAACTATTGCGTCGAAGACTGCAACTACCTGCTGGATTACTACCGTCTGACCGCCGACAACCGCCTGCTGTACGGCGGCGGCGTGGTCTACGGCGCGCGGGAACCGGACGACATCGAACAACTGATCCGGCCGAAGATCCTCAAGACCTTCCCGCAGCTCAAGGACGTGAAAATCGACTACCGCTGGACCGGCAACTTCCTGCTGACCATGTCACGCATGCCGCAGTTCGGTCGCATCGAGAAAAACGCCTACTACATGCAGGGCTACAGCGGTCACGGCGTCACCTGCTCGCACCTGGCCGGCAAACTGATCTCGGAAATGATCCGCGGCGACGCCGAACGCTTCGACGCCTTCGCCTCGCTGCCTCACATGCCAATGATCGGCGGCCGCACCTTCTCCGCCCCATTGACCGCCCTCGGCGCCGTCTACTACTCGCTGCGCGATCGCTTCGGCATCTAGGTTACCTCCCCGGCGGCGGCCCCCAGGACCCCGCCGGTTTTTTACCTGAAACACCAAAGCTCAAAATGTGGGAGCTGGCCTGCCAGCGATGAGGCACCCTCAATCCCACAGAAACACCAACGTGCCCACTGTAGGAGTGAGCCTGCTCGCAATGGCGCCAGTACAGGCATCATCACTCCCACAGAAACACCGCGAACCCTGCGGGAGTCTGGCTTGCCAGCGATGACGGCCTGACAAACTTCACAAAGCCAACTGACACAAAAGAGCTCCAACTGTAGGAGCGAGCCTGCTCGCGAAGAGGCCATATCAACCAACCTCCATGTCGACTGACACACCGCTTTCGCGAGCAGGCTCGCTCCTACAGTGACTGTATTACCAAGGCAACAAGGACTTTTGCTCCACCGTCCATCGAACCTGCTGAGCAACACCTGCAAACGTGATTTAATAGCCGCCTTTCACGGTTCCGGGACACGGGAGCAACGTGATCCGCGCCCTCGGCGCGTCACCCGCCACCCACCCCCATCGCCCTTAAGTCGTTCTCACATAAGGCTGTCATGGATACGGGTTCTCGACTCAAACTAGTACGCGAAAGCTACAAACTCTCCCAGCGCGAGCTGGCCCGGCGTAGCGGCGTGACCAATGCCACCATCTCCCTGATCGAACAGAATCGTGTCAGTCCTTCCGTCAGCTCGCTGAAAAAGCTGCTCGAAGGCATCCCGATGTCCCTGGCCGACTTCTTCACCTTCGACCAGCCCCCGCGCGAACACCAATACGTCTTCCGCGCCAACGAACAACCCGACCTCGGCCGCCACGGCCTGCGTCTGCTGCTGATCGGCGCTTCAGTGCCAAGCCGCCAGATGCGCCTGCTGCGCGAACAATACGCACCGGGTGCCAGTTCCGGGGAAGAGCCGATTGTGCATGCGGAAGGCGAGGAGTGTGGGTTGGTAACCCGTGGCACGGTGGAGTTGACCGTGGATGGCCAGGTGAGCGTGTTGAATGCGGGGGATGGGTATTATTTTCCGACGACACTGCCGCATAAGTTCCGGAATATTGGGGCGGATGAGGCTGAGATTATCAGTGCGAATACGCCGGCTAACTTCTGATCGTTGTTTAGATAAGGCGTACGTTGTAAATAAATCCGACATCTTTTATTGGGTGTCGGTTTTTTTTCGTGGATGAAAAGTTTGTAGGGGGCAGGGTTTTTATTTGTAGGAAGGTTCTGAGTTGGTGCGTGATGATACGAGGCTAAGAATGTTATGGCTCTTCTGGCATGTTTACATTGCGTGGTAAATGATCGGACGTCATTCTTGATTGTCTGTAGAGCTTGATTGTTGGTGTTATAGCTATGTGAGGGGGGCGGGTTGTGCAATTAAAAGATTTTCAGCGTTTTTTTCGTGTTTATTGTCTAATTCTTGCTTCTTCGTTTTTCTGGAGTGTAATGGTCGTAAACTGTATTGGTCAGTTTATAGAGCTTGAGGAGGACTTGGGCTGGGTAGTGATTTTGGTTGTTTTTGTTCTATTTGCTTTGTATGGTTTTGCTTTTTCTGTTCCATCGCCTCGCAATATGCTCGATGGGAGAAAGATCGAAAAAAAGCACTATAATTTACGATGGGTGTTAATCGAAATGAGTTTTATGTCTATGATATTGGCCATTTATTTTGTTCCTTTTGTGATGGGGTTCGATTTTTTCAATGGTGTTTCGTACTGGGTGATAGTGTTTTTTCTGTTCGTATTGTTTTTTGGAGTGTTTTGCTATTTAAGCTTTTTTCAGCGTTCGTTTCGCTCTCGCTGTTAGTGGGCCGGTTGTGTGATTACTTTTCAAGGCTTGATTCTTTAATTGAGTTTAGCGTGAAGCTGTCAGTTAAAGCTTCGAATGCTAAGGTTGGTATTCCCATTTGCTTGTGGGCCCGTTCGTAGTTTATAGGGTCTCTATTGAAAAATTGCACCGAATCTGGCTTTCGGACGAGATGTATCATGCCTCGAATAGACAGATAGAGATCTACGGTGTAATAGGTAAAATCACCGTTGCTGATGCCGAAAACTTTCTGATAACCCATCCTGATGGGGCCCACAACACTTGGTTTGTCAGAGCCGTTGTAAATGTTTCCCACACCCTCGTAAATGTTGTTGACGCCGTGCCCGATTAAGGCAATGCCCGTAACGCCAGCCTTGCCTCGGGTGGCACCAATCGCTAAGGCGCCAGCCTGAAGTTGCATGCTTCCCGCAGCGATGCTCAGCCCATTCTGAAAATAAAACATGGACTTGGCAGAAAGCTCTGAATACTCGTCCCTGAGTTCCTGCAATCCTTGCTTGGCACTAATGACACCTTCATCAACCGCTCGAATAATCTCATTCGCATAAGACGACACTATTTCGCCAAATTTGAGCTGGCTAAAACTGTCGTACAACTGCGTGGCGCCGATCTGGCAGCCGAACGCGACCAGCTCCGACGCGGCGCGGGTAACGTCGTTGATGTCACACGAATCCTCATTCATCGTCATTTCCCCACGTGCTGTAGCCGAACGTGCCCGCCTGAATGTGCGTCCAACTGATTTCGCGATAAGTGAACGACACCAGTTCCTGTGGTTGTGCGTCATTGAGGTGAATGGCATGGGGAACTTGAAGATTGATGTGGGCGACTTTGGCGCCGGTTATGTGGATTTTGAAATATTTGTCTTGGGTGCCGGCGAGCGAGGTTCGGTAGAAAAATATTGTGCATTCCAGCACTTCGCGCTCGTGAAGAGCGGCGGACAGAAGCGGGGAGGATTTGTCGATATTCTTGGTAATCATGATTGGCAGGTGTTGGCCTCGGTCGGCGCCAACGCCACCGTTATTGCCGGCGGTCATGTTGTGTGAGTAGGCCAGCACCATGATTTCATCCAGGTGGCCCAACTGGCATTTGTTGCCGATTGAACTAGTGTCGGAACATCCGTCGGAGATCAGTCCTTGTCGGTTTCCGGTGATAGTCATGTAACTGTGATTGGCCATGGATGTTCTGCTTTATTAGGAAATTAGTCTTGTCTGCAGAGTAACTGTCAACTCAAGCCAAGGCCGAGAGGCAGAGTTTCGTTGTTTTTGAAACTCAGACGCGTCTTACAGGGGCGTTAGAAGTCAAGAAGTGAATGTTCTGAAGTGCTGCAAGGTTATGGCCGGTTTTGGAGCCGAGCGGGAGCAAGCTCCCTCGCCACATGATGTGTTTTCCTACGAAGTTTTCAGATATCGAAATTGCGCGAGTCTTTCAGGGAATAACCATTCGTCTGGCGCACCGCACGTTCGCCACACCCCTTCTTCCAATGCTGTAACTCACCCAGCAAAGGAAGAGCCACCATGCTGAACCATAAAATCGCGGTGTTAACCCTCGCGGCGTTGCTGTCCGGCAGTTCGCTGTATGCGATCGCGGCCGGCGAAACGCCGACCCCAACGGCGAACGACGGCAACAGCCAGACTCGCGACCCGGCGTCCCCTGCCACCAATGCCGATCCGGACGCCAATTCGCTGCCTAAAGGTGGTGATGGTGGCAAGACCGACAATGGGCCGGTGCCTTCTGCTTCCAAGCCCAGCCCTGCAGGTCAACCGTCCGGTAGCAGCAGTGGGGGTAACGGCGGTGGTTAACGGATGTCGCGCACTAAAAAGCCCGGTCTTTTGAGCCGGGCTTTTCTTTGCCTGTCGCAAACACCGATCTCAAACGCTTACTTTGCCTTCCAATGCCCACCACCATTCTCACAATCAATTCGCGCCTGGGCCAAATGCTCTACGTCGTAGTAATACGTGGTCACTTGGGCGTTGTCAGGGATGTTCAGCGCCTTGGCATTTTTGTCTTTGCTGGTGGAGTGCGGGTTGGCCAGGGATTCCTGGGTGATCGTGGCGATACACGTGGCCTGATAGTGGTCGGCGCAGTGTTCGACCTTGGTTTTAGTGCTGCTGAGCATGTCTTTGCTTTCATTGCTGCACGACCAGTCGATGGAGCTGACGGGCATGCCTTCGTATTCGTAGCAGCTGTGGGTTTCCACCGCTGGCACCGAAGCGCTGGAGGATTGGGTCTGGACGTCGCAGCCCTCGGCCATGACGCAGGTGGGGATGACGCTGAAGGTAGCGATCAGGAGCAACAGTCGGATGTTCATCGCGGAACTCTCCCATGGCCCCATGTTTGATCGTGAGCGGGGCGTTTATTGTTTGGAGATTGGCTAGTCTCGGAAGGTTCCATCAACCATTCCGGTGAGAGTACGCGAAGGTGCTCCTGTTCAACTCACTCGGTGTCGTACATTAACTCTAATCTTTCGATCCACTCATCAGTTGCGCGAAACCTCGAATAATAAGATTGCTTTTCAATGTCGCTCAATTGAGTGAAAAAACTGAAAAAATAATTGTTGTCGTAATATTCTTGAGCACCTTGCATGCTGCCTCCCCACCAAGAAGGCTCGTAGCCTTCAAAAGCAAACCATGGTGGAGGAACCGCAAATTTTTTGCGGTTAAGCATCGTTAGAAAGTCAAGGCTGTTAGTTATCAAGCGAATCGTGACAGAGTTGAATTCTCTAGTAGATGCGAAGAATATCAGTCGGTCTCCACTCAATGCGCGGTCGTATTCAAATACCGGAAGATCATTGAAGGTTCTTTCAGTGTTTTTTCTGAAGTGAGATTCGACGAGTGATTCAAATTCAACCAAATCATTAGGTTCGATTAGGAACTGCGAAAAAAATGCGCAGATATCAGCGCTTTCCAATGAAGTAGTGGGAGGCTGAACGGGTAAGTTGGTCTGAGCTAAAGGCCGAGAAAACAAGCTTTTAAGCTCTTGTTTGCTGTACCCGGCTATTTGCTCTTGCCTAGGTTCTGGTTTTATCAGCGAAATTAGTTTTTCGATAAGGCTCATTCTGTTCTCGCTCCTGCGTATATTCAGTTAGCCAAGGAGCACCAAGTACTACGAGGAGGTTGGATCAGTAACTCGAGCAGCAGGTTTTCCTGACACGGTGAACATCCTTGTAAATACGCTGTTTTGGAAATGTTACACAAAAGAGGGTGGGTTGAACCATTTCAGTTGTCCGTCTACATCTCATCGCCAGAGGTTTCCCCCATCGGCACCACGACGTAGACTGCGAAACAAGTTGTCAAGCCTCACCCACGGACGGAACCGCGCATGATCGAAATCGGCAGCCGCAACAACGCCCCCACGCCACAGCACCCTACTCAAGACATCTACATTTTCTGCTTTGACCTGTCCCGACCGGGGACGCCATTCTGCTTCGAGCAATCGATTGGCGGTGGGCATGCAAATCAGGGCGGGGCTCGGTGGTTGGCGCTAGATGAGCTGGATGGCTGGCCTGGCGAGTGGCGTGAACATCTGAAGAAAGCCGATTGTGCGTGGGTCGCGCAATTGATCGATGCGTATCCGGGGACGGATCAGACGTCATTGGTGTCCATGCTTCTTGAGCAACATTCCCAGCCAGTGGGGCGCTTGAAAGCGATCGGCAACTGGCTCAAACGCAACATCCACGTTGGCGGCCGTTACGGCATCTAACCCGAGGGAATCCCCATGACCCAGACACTCGAACGCGCTATCGCCCTCGCTGCCACCGCGCACGCCGGGCAGGTCGACAAGGGCGGTGCGCCGTACATTCTGCATCCCCTGAAAGTCATGTTGCGCATGAGCACCCTGGAGGAACGCATCGTCGCCGTGCTGCACGATGTGGTCGAGGATTGCGGTATCAGCCTCGATGATTTGCGCAAGGAAGGCTTCAGCGAAGAGGTGCTGACGGCGATTGCATCGGTGACCAAAGTGCCCGGTGAGTCCTACGAGGATTTCGTCGAGCGCGCGGCGCAGAACCCGATTGGCCGGGTGGTGAAACTGGCGGATCTGGAAGAGAACAGCGACCTGTCGCGGATTGCCTCGCCGAGTTGGGAGGATCTGGAACGGGTCGAGAAATATCGCCGGGCGATCGGACGGTTGCGCTCATAAATCACCACGTTCCCCTGTAGGAGCTGCCGCAGGCTGCGATCTTTTGATCTTGATCCTAAAAAACAAAATCAAAAGATCGCAGCCTGCGGCAGCTCCTACAGGGGAGTGGAATGCCTCAGGGAAATAGCCAGGAAGGCGAATATGAAATCGATTCTGTGTTTGTTGATCGCGGCCTCTGTTGGCGCTGCGTTGCAGGTCAGCGGTGTTCCTCATGGCCTGTTGCTGGGGGCGATCCTTGTCACCGCGCTGGTCACCACGCGCAGCGGTTTTGCCCCGGCAACCCCTTATGGCCTGGGCTATATCCAGGTCACGCTGGGCATCGCCACCGGGCTGATGTTCGAAGCGTGGGACAGTGCGACGGCTTCGGCGATGTTGCCAAGCCTCGGCGTCCTGCTGATATGCCTGATCGTACAGATCGCCCTCGCCGGATGGTGGCTGACCCGCGGCGCTGGCTGGAATCGCACCGATGCGCTGTTGGCGGTGTACCCCGGTGCATTGGCGGCGGTGTTCGATTTGCTGGAGTCGGAAAAGGCCTCGAGCAAGGTCATCATCGTGCACCTGATGCGCTTGCTGTTGATCACGCTGCTGGTGAGCTTTTTGATTCCCGGGCAGGCCTCGGTGGCAGTGGTTGAAAACGCTCCGTTGAGTACGGGCATGGCGTTGACCGTGCTGGCGCTGATCGGCTTGAGCATCGTCATCGGGCGACTGCTGTTGGTGATCGGCGTGCCGGCGCCGTTCATGTTGACGGCGATTCTGCTGACGGCGGTGTTTGTGAAATCGGGATGGCTGCACGGCTTCCACATGCCGGACTGGAGCCTGAACCTGGCGGCGCTGATTCTGGGCGTGCGGATCGGCTCGCGCTTTCAGGGACTCGGCCTCGCGGAGCTGGGGCGGCATGGCCGCACGGCGTTGGTATCGGTTGGCTTGATGATCGTGGTGGCGGCGGCATTTGCCGAAGTGGCGGCGCGCTGGCTGAACAGTGATCCGTTGTCGCTGTGGCTCGCGTACATGCCGGGCGCGATCGAGACGATCGCGATTGTCGCCTTCGCCGGTGGCCTGAACGTGGTGTTCATCCTCACTCACCATCTGGCGCGGATGGTGCTGCTGCATTTTGCGCCAGCGTTGTTGGTGCAGGTGCGGCGGGCGCGGGAACAAAGCTGATTACGCCTTGATGCGGGGCCGGTGCGCCTCCAGCACATGCATCATCAACGTGCCGTACAGCGTCACCAGAATAAACAGCCCCATGCGTACCGCAAACGCGCTGTACACGTCCTTGCCCGCCGCGCTGTCCTGCACCGATTGACCGAGCAGGATGATCATGGTGATGAATGTGTTGATCCAGAACCCGGGGCTGAATGGCGTCGGGCTCAGGCGAAAGAGTTTGCGTGCCAGCCACAGGCCGAACAGCAGCGTCCACAGAAAGAACATCCACAGGTGCACGAACAGGCTCAAGCCGCACCACAGCAGCACCGCCAACACGCCGGCCAGGAGCGTCGAGCCGAGCAGTTCGCGGCCGGCGTGGTGGGTCTGGGTGGTGGAGGTTTGCTGGCCGAGGCTGACGGCTTTGAGGATGATCGGCAGGTAGCTCGCCGGGTCGCTCAGGGCCAGCAAAAAGGTCGGTAGCACGATCAGCGTGGCGCGCAGGGCCACGCGGGGTACGTCTTCGGCTGGCATGGCGGGTGGTTTCGGCGCGGCGGGGCTGTCGGGGCGTTCCGGAAACAGTGCATGGCTGAGCCCGACCACCGCAACCGCCAGCAACAGGCCTTTGACCAGCGCACCAATCACCGCCATCGCCAGATCGAACTCGGCAAAACCAGCGGCGGAGATCATGGTCATGCCGATCACCAGAAACATCATGATCAGTGGGTTGCCGCCGCGCAGGCCGAAGCGGAACACCAGAAACAGACCGAGGCCGATCAGCAACACGCCGCTTAGCGGGTAGTAACGCAGTAACGGCACCAGCAGCAGGCCGATGCTGGTGGTGAGCGCGGCCACCAGCGCGAGTGCCAACGCGCCTTTCAGCGGTAAGGGGCGTGGCAGGCTGGCCAGCAGCAAAACCGCCAGCACTGGCGAGATGAACGGCAGCGGCAACGCGAAACCATAACTGGCAGCGGTGCACAGCGCCGTGCCGAACGCCAGACGCAAGGCCCGTTGCGCCGGCACGCTGCGCTCAGTAGGCATACGACAGCCAACTCATCAGACCGACAAACAACCGCCCCAATGGGTTGAGCAGATTGCCCTCGGTGGGGAAGGCCATGACTTCCGCCTGGCCGCCAGCGCGGATCGCGCGACTGTCGAACAGACGCTTTTTCGCCTCTTCGCTGAACTCGATGATCACTGGAAAACGCTGTGCCGGACGCAGCCAGTCGCGGCTGTTCTGAATGCTTGGCAAGGTGCCGGGCGCGGGTGTCTGGCCGACGCTCACGCCATAACCGACGCTGCGCACGCGACCGTCGAGGACTTCACCGGGCAGTGCGTCAAGGACGATGGCGACCGGGGTTCCGGGTTGCACACGACCGAGATTGTTTTCAGTCAGGTCGGCGCTGATCCATACGTCGTGGATGGCGATCAGTGTCATCACCGGACTGCCGGCAGCCGCGAACTGGCCGACGTCGGTGCGCAGGTCGGTAATCAAACCGGCCGAGCGTGCGCCGATGCGCGTGTTGGCCAGATCGAGTTCGGCCTTGGCCAGCGTGGCGGCGGCGCTGAGCAGTTTGGCGTTGGTGTCGGTGTTGCCGCCTTCCTGTTCCTGGGCACGCAGCACTTCGGCCCGGGCGGCGGCGACCTTGCTGACCGCCGCTGTATGGTTGGCCCGGGACACTTCAAGAAGTCGTACGGACACCGTGCCCGGATCTTCTTTGTACAAGCCTTCAAGCCGGCGATTGTCCTGGCGCGCCTTGAGTTCATCGGCTTGGGCTGCACGCAGCGACGCCTGGGCCGAAGCGATGCCTGCGGTGCTGGCGCCAACTGTGCGACGGGCGTTTTCCAGATCGGCCCGGGCTCGGTCGACGGCAATCTGCAGCGGCTGCGGATCGAGTTCAAACAGGATATCGCCGGCCTTCACGTCCTGATTGTTGCGCACGTTGACCTTGATCACCCGCCCCGCGACTTCCGCCGCCACCGGAATCACGAATGCGCCGACCCGCGCCTGCTGGGTGTAGGGCGTGTAGCGGTCGGCCAGCAGGTACCACGCCAGGCTCAACACGATCAACAGCAGCACCCAACGGATGCTTTTTTTCGCCGGGTCAGGTTGAACCGGGGCGGGGGCTGGGGCGGGCGCTGGAGGCGCGACGTCAGTCATGGCGACTTACCTGCGGTGGAAGGGGATACGCCGGTGGGGTGGGCGGTGCGTTGAGCAAGTCGCCCCAGTGGGTGCGTTGCTGCATCTGTTGCCGGGTAGGCTCATCGACTTGTGGTGCATTGCTTTGCCAGCCGCCACCGAGGGCTTTGTACAGGGCGATCAGGTTGCTCACCGCGTCGCTGCGGCTGACCAGATAGTTGTCTTGCAACTCCAGCAGCGCACGCTGAGCGTCGAGCACCCGTTGAAAGTCCGAATAACCTTCGCGGTATTGCGTGTTGGCCAGCACCAGCGAACGCCGCGCCGCGCCTTCGGCCTCGCGCAGAATGCGTTCGCGCTGCAGCGCTTTGCTCAGGCCACTGGCGGCATCGTCGGCCTCGCGCGCGGCCTGGCGCACCTTGTCGCGGTAGGCTTCGATCAGTTGCTGCAGACGCGCGTCCTGCACGCGGATGTTGTTGCGGATCCGCCCGTAATCGAAGAGGTTCCAGCGCAGGCTCGGGCCGCCGATCAGGTCGAGGCTGCGTGGGGTGGCGCTGAGGGTGTCGGTGGACCAGACGATGCTGCCGAGCAAGGTCAGCGACGGATACAGATCGGTTTCGGCGACCCCGACCAGCGCTGATTGTGCAGCCACGTTCAGTTCTGCCGCTCGCACATCGGGGCGGCGCAGCAACAGGTTGGCCGGGACGTCTTGCAACACCGCGCGATCGACCAGCGGAATCAGCCCCGCCTGCTCAGCCAGCAGCGCCGCGCCACCGGGCGGCTGACCGACCAGTACCGCCAGCGCGTTGCGCGTGCGCAGCAACTGATCTTCGAATGCCGGAATGCTGCTCAGAGTGCCCAGGTACTGGGTTTTCGCCTGTTGCAGATCGAGTTCGGCGGTCTGGCCGCTGTTGAACAGTTTTTCGGTGATCTCGAAATTGCGTTTCTGCTGGGCGGCGTTTTCCCGGGCGACCCGCAGCCGCGCTTCGGTGGTGCGCAGCAGAAAATAGGTGTCGGCGACTTGCGCTCGCAGCAACACCAGAGCGTCTTCGTAGTTGGCCTGGGCGGCGAAGTAGCTCGCATCGGACGACTCGATGGCGCGGCTGAAACGGCCCCAGAAATCCAGCTCCCAGCCGACATCGAACGCTGCGCTGTGTTGCCAGAATTGACGGTTCTGCGGGTTGTTGCCACCGGACTGATGACGGTCGACGTAAAGGCTGTCGACGCCCAACTGCTGCAGTTGCGGATAGCGGGCGCTTTCGGCGATGCCCAGTTGCGCGCGGGCCTCGAGCACTCGCAGCCCGGCGATTTTCAGGCTGCTGTTGTGCGCATCGGCTTCGGCGATCAGGCGGTCGAGCACCGGGTCGGCGAACACTTGCCACCACTGGCGCAGGTCCGGTTGGTCGGCGCGTTCACTGGCCTGCTCCAGCGCGGCGCTGTGCCATTGCTTGCTCCAGGCCTCGCCCGGCGGCTGGAAATCCGGCCCCAGACGTACGCAACCGCTCAAACTCAAGGCACCGAGCAACAACAGGTGGCCGGGCCGCGTCAGCAGGGCGGTGGTTGCAGGCATTGCGCGTGTCCCGGGTCGCAAATATCACTGGAGCATAGACGGCAGATGGCAGGTTGATCGGGCGATTCTGCTGCTACGCTTTTCAAGCGCTCCTCAACCACCCGGGCCCTCGATCAAAAGGTACGAAACCATGGACACCTCACAGGATTCGGTTGTACCGACCACCCCTGCTACCTGGCGCTTCAAGGCCGGCGTGGCAATCATTTGCGTGATGCTCGGCTCGTGGCTGATGGTGCCGCTTGCCGCCAGCCTCGATGTACCCGGCTCGAAAGTCGCGGCGTTGACCGGGGTGCTGTTTATCAGCAACAAGGTGCTGTTGCTGTTGGTGATCGCGGTGATGGGCAAGGCCGGGTTTGCCGAACTCAAGCGCAAGATCGGCAGCTACGTGTCGGGGATCATTCCGACCCCGGTCGATCAGGTCGGGCCAATGCGGCACCGGATCGGCGTGGTGATGTTCTGGCTGCCGCTGCTGACGGCGTTTCTGGAACCGTATTTCGATAACTTCTGGCCGGGATTGCGCCCCAATCTTTGGCAGCTGCAACTGCTGGGTGACCTGATGTTCATCGGCAGTTTCTTTGTGCTCGGCGGAAACTTCTGGGACAAGGCGCATGCGCTGTTTGTGCGCACGGCGCGGGTGGTGTCTGTCTGAAAGCAAAAGATCGCAGCCTTTGGCAGCTCCTACAGGGAAAACCTGATTCCTGTGTAGGCGCTGCCGAAGGCTGCGATCTTTTCCGGGCATCAACGCAAATGCGCGGCGAAGCCTGCTTCACCCGGAGCGACATCATCCTTGAGCGTCAACGCCGGAATCTCGTAATCCCCGGCATTCTGCTGTCGATACGCAATCGGCCGCGTGCTCCACAACTCATCCAGACGCGTGCCCAGCGCCTCGCAGGTCTCGGCAAACCGCGCTTGATCCATGCGGCTGGCGCGGTACACCATGAAGGGCGGCACCACGTCGAAACCGGGGTAGAACAGAACGCCGTGCTGAATCGGAAACAGCAGATCATCTATCGGCCCGTTGATCCCGCGCGTACTGTAGTGCGAATCCCAGCCTCCGGTGGTGACCAGCAGCATCGCGCGTTTACCTTTCATCTTGCCCTCGCCGTAGCGCTCACCCCAGCGTGCATCGGAGTGTTCGCCGACACCGTAGGCAAACCCGTAGGCGTACACGCGTTCGACCCAGCCCTTGAGGATGGCCGGCATGGTGAACCACCACAGCGGGAACTGCAGGATCAGCGCGTCGGCCCACAGCAGTTTTTCCTGCTCACGGGCGATGTCAGCGGACTGCCGGCCCTGTTGGTAAGCCAGTTTCGAATCGATCGAGGCGTGGAATGGCCGGCTTTCATCGCGACCGGGGGCGTCATCGGCGTCGATCGTGGTTTTCCAGTTCATCGCATACAGGTCGGAGACCTGCACGGTGTGACCGGCGGCTTGCAGACGCTGGACGGTGAAGTCCCTGAGCGAGCCGTTGAGCGACGTGGGTTCGGGGTGGGCGTAGACCAGTAACACATTCATGTTGCAACTCCTTGGTTGAATGCAGGCAGGATCAATCCTTGATCGGTATATTGGAAATGAATGTCTGATATGTCAGGTATAGCCATGAATAATTTACGACGTCTGGATATCAACTTGCTGTTGACCCTAGACGTGTTGTTGGCAGAACACAACGTAACCCGCGCCGCAGAGCGCTTGAGCCTGTCGCAGCCGTCGGTGAGTGTGCATCTGGCCAAGCTGCGCGAGATCTTCGGCGATCCGCTGTTGCTGCCCGGGCCACGGGGGATGCGGCCGACGGCGCGGGCCGATGAATTGCGCGAGCCGTTGCGCGAGGCGCTGGAAGCACTGGAACGCGCGGTGGCGCCGGCCAGCGCCTTCGATCCGGCGCAGGCCCGCCACATCTGGAAAGTTGCGGCGACGGATTACGGCGAATCGACGGTGGTGCTGCCAGCGCTCAGCGGTATGCGCCTTCAGGCGCCGGGCACGCGGCTGGCGGTGCTCGATCTGATGCCGGCGCAGTTGGCCAGGCAGGTGGAGCAGGGCGTGTTTGACCTGGCGCTGCACATCACCGAAGACGCGCCGCTGGATCTGCATCAGCGGGTGCTGTTCACCGAGCATTACGTGTTGGCCGGTCGCCTCGGCCATCCGGGGTTGAAGCGTAAACCGACCCGCGAACAGTTCTGTGCGCTGGAACACGTGATGGTGTCGCGTGAGGGCGGGGGCTTTTTCGGAGTGACTGACAAGGCGTTGGCCGAGGTCGGCCTGTCACGCAAGGTGGTGCTGTCGGTGCCGCATTTCCTGATGGTGATGTCGGTGCTGGCGAGCACCGATCTGGTGGCGATGCTGCCGTCACGCTTGGTGCGCGACAACCCGGCGTTGCAGGTGGTCGACGCGCCGCTGCAGGTGCCGGGCTACGAAATGGCGATGTTCTGGGGCGAGCGCGCGCATCGCGATCCGGCACACAAATGGTTGCGTGAGCATCTGGCGGCGTCGGTGTGACGGATCAGGCGTGGCCCAGAGCAATCGCAAAAGACACCACGATCATGCACGCAAACGCAAAATTGAGATTCATCAGCTGTTCATCCTGAGCCTTTTTAAAGTGAGGCCATTCTGAACAGGCTGAATGCAAAGAAAAAATTCGGCTTGTTGATTCCAATGATCGAAACAATTGATACCCGCTGGTTTGTGTTTGTTCAGGGCTTTCGCTAGTCTCGGCAAAACCTGCAATTACAAGCATAAACAGGCAAAACCATGCACGATCATTCGGTCACCGAACTGCCGTCCCTGCGCCGGCAGAAAATCCTCCTGATCCTCGAACGCGACGGCAAGGTCATGGCCTCGGAGTTGAGCCAGCACTTCGCTGTGTCCGAAGACACCATCCGCCGCGACCTCGCCGAACTGGACCACGCCGGGCTGGTGCAGCGCGTGCATGGCGGGGCGCTGCCAAGGCCCAAGGACAGCGGCAAGGATTATTTCACCCGACTGGAAGAGACTGATGAGGTGAAGGTGCGTCTGGCGCAGTTGGCGGCGCAAAAGGTCGAGGACGGGCAGATTGTGCTGTTCGATTCCGGCTCGACCGCGTTGCAGGTGGCGCGCTCGTTGCGCGCGGATGTCCAGATCACCGCAGTGACCGCCGCGCCGATGACGGCGATTGCCTTGTCCGAATACCAGGGCGTGAAAGTGATTCTGGCGGGCGGGCAACTGAACCCACGCACGATGTCGTCCAGTGGACACGAGGCGGTACGCATGCTGGCCGGGATCAAGGCGGATCTGGCGTTTACCGGGGTCTGTGCGATTCACCCGGAAGTGGGCATCACCTCGCTGCACTTCGACGAAGTGCCGGTGAAACAGGCGCTGCTCGACAGCGCGGCGCGGGTGATTGCGGTGACCACGGCGGACAAGCTCGGCGCGGTGGAGCCGTTTGTGGTGGCGGCGTGTACACGCCTGCATACGCTGATTACCGAGCAGCATGTGGCGTCGGGGAGTGTCGAGGATTATCGGCGCTTGGGGATTGTGGTGGAGCAGTTGCCCGACTGAGATTTGTAGTGATGCCGATTGCCTCATCGCGAGCAGGCTCACTCCTACAGTTGGAATGCGTTCCCCTTGTAGGAGTGAGCCTGCTCGCGATAGGGCGAGCCCGATCAACGCAATTTTTCGAGCATCTGGTAATACCACATCCCCGCCGCCAGCAACGGATTGCCCAGCAAATCCCCCATCGGCACCCGAATGTGCTGGCACTGCGCAAAGGTGTCGAACTGTTCCATCTGCCCGGTGATCGCGCGGCTCATGATTTCGCCCATGATGTGCGTCGTCGCGATGCCGTGTCCCGAGTAGCCCTGGCAATACCAGACGTTGTCCGAGAGCTTGCCCAGTTGCGGGATGCGGTTGATCACGATGCCCATTGCGCAGCTCCACTGGTAATCGATCTGCACCCCTTTGAGGGCCGGGAAGGTCTGCTCGATGCACGGGCGCAGTTCGGCGGCGATGTCCCGTGAATCCTTGCCGCTGTAGTTCGCGCCGCCGCCGAACAGCAGGCGCCCGTCGGCCGTGAGGCGGTAGTAGTCGAGGACGAAACGGCAGTCGTACACCGCGAGGTCTTCGGGGTTGATCTGCCGCGCCAGATCACCCAGCGGCGCGGTGGTGACGATGCCGCCCATGGCCGGGAAAATCTTGCCCTTGAGCTGGCCCGGTTCGAGCTTGTGATAGACGTCGCCGGCGAGCATCACCTGATTGGCATCAATCTGGCCGTGGGCGGTGCGCACGCCCGGGCTCTTGCCGTGAATGATTTCCAGCACCTCACTGTTCTCGAAGATCAAGGCGCCAAGACTTTCCGCCGCCCGCGCTTCGCCGAGGCACAGGTTGAGCGGGTGCAGGTGCATGTTGCGAGTGTTCTTGATCGCGCCATGGTAGAGGTCGCTTTGCAGCAGGTCGCGCACCTGACTGCGGTCGAGCAGGCTGACCTCGTCGCCCAGTCCGCGGCGCACGGCTTCCTCGTAATCGTTGCGCAGACCGTCCATGTGGCTCGGCTTGTAAGCGGCGTGCAGATGACCGTGCTTGAGATCGCACTGAATGCCGTATTTCGCCACGCGCTGCTGGATGATTTGATGCCCGCGCCAGCGCAGGTGCCAGATGAAATCGTCGACTTCACCGCCGAGTTTCGGGCGCATCTGTTTACGCATCGCGCCGTCGCCGGAGAGGCTGCCGGTGACTTGTCCGCCATTGCGTCCGGTAGCGCCCCAGCCGATCTTGTGGCTCTCGACAATGGCGACTTTCAGGCCTTTTTCGGCGAGTTCGACGGCGGTGGCAACGCCGGTGAAACCGCCGCCGATGATCACCACATCGACCTGGTGCCGGCCCTGCAGGGGCGGGTAGTCGGTGTCCTGATTGAGGGTGGCGGTGTAGTAGGAATTGCAGCGTTGGGTCATGTCGGTGTCCACACAAATTCTTCGGTTGTACGCGGTCCCCTGTAGGCGCGAGCCTGCTCGCGAAGGCGTCGTCACATTCAACCTATCAAGTGACTGACACAGCGCTTTCGCGAGCAGGCTCGCTCCCACAGGAGATCAGGAGGGAGGGTTCAGGCTTCGGTCAGATACCAACGCCAATCCTGCTCACCCACCTCGGCCATGAACTGCCGGTACTCGGCGCGTTTCACCGCCAGATACACCCCGAGAAATTCCTGCCCCAAGGCATCCCGTGCCCACGCGGAACTCTCCAGCGCCTGCAGCGACGTCAGCCAATCGGTTGGCAGCAATTCCTTGGCCTGCGCATAGCCGTTGCCCTCGACCGGTGCGCCCGGGTCCAGGTTCTCGCGAATGCCACGATGGATCCCGGCGAGAATCGCTGCCGCCGCCAGATACGGGTTGGCGTCGGCGCCGCAGATGCGGTGTTCGATGTGCCGGGTATTGGCCGGGCCGCCCGGTACGCGCAGGCTGACGGTGCGGTTGTCGACGCCCCAGGTCGGCGCCAATGGCGCATAGCTGTTGGCTTGAAAACGCCGGTAGGAGTTGGCGTTGGGGCAGAACAGCAGCAGCGTATCGAGCAGCGAAGCGAGCATGCCGCCAATTGCCGTGCGCAGCAGCGGGGTGCCCGCCGGGTCTTCGGAAGCGAACAGATTGTGGCCCTCGCCATCAGCAAGGCTGACGTGCATGTGCATGCCGGTGCCGGCCAGATCATCGAACGGCTTGGCCATGAACGTCGCTTGCATGCCGTGCTTGTGCGCCACGGCTTTGACCAGACGTTTGTAGCGCACCGCCTGATCCATCGCGAGTAACGCGTCGCCATGTTCGAGGGTGATTTCCACCTGGCCCGGGGCGTACTCCGAGATCGCCGTGCGCGCCGGAATGCCGTGCAGTTTGCAGGCGCTGTAGAGGTCGGCGAGGAACGGTTCGATCTGCTCCAGTTCACGCAAACCGTAGACCTGAGTGTGTCGCGGTCGGCCACCGTCGGCGTCCAGCGCCGGTTGCGGACGGCCGTTGTGATCGCGTTTGGCGTCGAGCAGATAGAACTCCAGCTCGCACGCCATCACCGGGTGATAACCTTGGGCCTTGAGACCGTCGATCACTTTGATCAACAGGTGACGCGGGTCGGCGATGCTCGCCGGCAGACCCTCGCTCGGGTGCATGCTGACCTGCACCGCAGCGGTCGGAATCTGCCGCCACGGCAGGCGCACCAGACTGCCTTCGAGCGGGTAGGCGCGGCAGTCGATGTCACCGACGTCCCACACCAGACCTGAGTTTTCCACGTCCTCGCCCTGCACGGTCAGGCCGAGGATGGTGCTGGGCAGCGGGCGACCGCTTTCGTAGACCGCCAGCAGTTCTTCGCGGTGCAGCAGCTTGCCGCGTGGCACGCCGTTGGCGTCGAGGATGAACAGCTCGATCATGTCGATATCGGGGTTCTGTTCCAGGAACAGGCGTGCGTCTTCGATGGCTGCGAATTTCATGGTCAATCACTCACGATGGCGCCGCACAGGCGCGCAGAATCGGGCCGGACGCATGGCGCGCGTCCCGGCAGGGATATCAAATGGAGATCAGTCAGACATGACCCAGAACCCTGTGGCGAGGGAGCTTGCTCCCGCTGAGGCGCGAAGCGGCTCTCGCTTTTGATTCAAAGGCAGGGGACTGCTACGCAGTCCGGCGGGAGCAAGCTCCCTCGCCACAAATGGATCTTTTCTGACTGTCGGAATCAGCAGGCGATATCCGGCGGGCGTGCGGAGTGACGCAGCTTGGAACGGCGCAGGGCCATGGGGAGATTGACGATACGATTCATACGCCGCCCCTGTGGGTGAGGGCGCGCAAGCGAGAGACGTTCAACGTTTCTGGTTGTTGTGGTGACGTACTCATAACGCGTGTTTCCGTTGGCGGAAAACGTCGGTGGCGGGATGGCCCCGCCGACCGGTGTGCCCCGATAGTAAGGGGCAATCTGCGGGCGTGTAAACCGCTGATTGTGCCCCTGCCTCTTTGGCCGCCGCTCAGCGCAGCAGGTGAAAGCCCAGCCCGGCAAGGGCGCAAACGATCAACACTTCAATTACGCCGCGTTTGAAAATGAACAGCGCCAGTGCGGCCAGCAGCGCCAGCCCGATCGAAAACAGATCAGCGTGCCCGGCGAAACCGTTGGGCCAGAACACGTGATAAGCGAAGAAACCCGCCAGGTTGAGAATCACCCCGACCACCGCAGCGGTGATCGCGGTCAACGGTGCAGTGAATTTCAATTCGTTGTGCGTTGATTCCACCAACGGCCCGCCGGCGAGGATGAACAGGAACGAGGGCAGGAAGGTGAACCAGGTCACCAGCGTCGCCGCCAGTGCACCGGCGGCGAACGCATGTTCCGCGCCGAACGCCGGTTGCACGTAGCCGCCGATGAACCCGACAAACGCCACCACCATGATCAACGGCCCTGGCGTGGTTTCGCCGAGGGCGAGGCCGTCGATCATCTGCGTCGGCGTCAGCCAGCCGTAGTGCCCGACCGCGCCCTGATAGACATAGGGCAACACCGCGTAGGCGCCGCCAAACGTCAGGAACGCGGCCTTGGTGAAGAACCATCCCATTTGCGTGAAGGTGCCGTCCCAGCCGAACAGCGCGGTCAGCAGCGCCATCGGCAAACACCATAGCGCCGCGCCGACCAACAACAGACGCCAGAGCTTCGGCAGGCTGAATCGCGCATGTTCAGGCGTCGGCGTGTCGTCATCGATCAGCGCCGGGCCGAAGGACTTGGCACTGCCGCGCTGCCCGCCATTGTCGAAGCGCTGCGGTGCCAGGCGTCCACCAAAATAGCCGAGCAATGCCGCCCCGAGCACGATCAGCGGGAACGGCAGGTTGAAGGCAAAAATCGCCACGAATGACGCCCCGGCGATCGCCCACAGCCAACTGTTTTTCAGCGCCCGCGAGCCGATTCGGTGCGCCGCGTGCAAGACAATTGCGGTCACCGCCGGTTTGATTCCGTAGAAGATCCCGGCGACCACCGGCACATCGCCGAACGCGATGTACAGCCACGACAGCGCAATCAGGATGAACAGCGATGGCAGCACGAACAGCGCCCCGGCGATCACCCCGCCCCATGTGCGATGCAACAGCCAGCCAATGTACGTCGCCAATTGCTGGGCCTCGGGGCCGGGTAGCAACATGCAGTAGTTGAGGGCGTGCAGAAAGCGCCGCTCGGAGATCCACCGCCGGCGTTCGACCAGTTCCTGATGCATGATCGCGATCTGCCCGGCCGGGCCGCCGAAACCGATGCAGCCGAGCTTGAGCCAGAAGCGCCAGGCCTGGCGCAGCGTGACGGGAGCGGGTTTGGGCAGGTCTTCAACGGGTATGCTCAAGCGCGGCTCCTGAGATAGATGATGGCGGAGCCGCTATCTAATCAGGCTTTTATGAAAAAGTGCTATCGGTAAGCTGAACCTGTGGCGAGGGAGCTTGCTTCCGCCGGGCTGCGAAGCAGTCCCGCTTTTTTGAGGCCGCTTAGCGCCCCAGCGGTACGGTACGACGATTCGACAAGCTCCCTCGCCCCAGTCTGATTCACTCTTCAGGATCAGGCATGCGCCAGACTCCAGCGCAGTGCCGCATTCTGGTCGCTCTCCCGTGCCTCGACCCAATGCGAACCCTGCGCCGTGCTCTCGCGCTTCCAGAAGGGCGCGCGGGTTTTGAGCACGTCCATGATGAATGCGCAGGCTTCGAACGCCATGTGTCGGTGCTTGCTGCTGACGCCCACAAACACGATCGGTTCGCTGACCGCCAATGCGCCGACCCGATGGACAATCTCCACCCCCAGCAGCGGCCAACGCTCGCGCGCCTCGTCGGCGATCTGTTCAAGGGCCTTTTCGGTCATGCCCGGATAGTGCTCGAGGAACAGCTCATTCACGCTCTGGCCAATGTTCAGATCGCGCACATAGCCAATGAAATTCACCACCGCGCCGACCCGTGGATTGCGCGCATGCAGGTCGGCGGTCAACTGGCCGACGTCGAAGCTTTTGTACTGAACTCGAACCGTCATGCTCAGCCCCCGGTGACCGGAGGGAAAAATGCGATCTCGTCGAAGTCCTCGATGGCCGCACTCGGCTGGCACAGCTCTTGGTTCAACGCGCACATCAGGTTGCCGGCGCCGAGCACTTCGCGCCATTCCTCACCGCGGGCCATGAGCATCTGCCGCACGTCCTCGATGCAGCGCAGGTTGTCGCTCAGGGGGATTTTTTCGCCGCCCAGATTGAGGCGATCACGGTAGCTGGCGAAGTAGTTAATCAGGATCATTGCGCGTTCTCCCATTGAAAATGCCCGGAGCGTCCGCCCTGTTTGCTCAGCAGGCGGATGTCGCCGATGACCATGGCCCGGTCCACGGCTTTGCACATGTCGTAAATGGTCAGCGCCGCGACGCTGGCGGCGGTCAGGGCTTCGAGTTCGACGCCGGTCTGGCCGGTTAAGCGGCAGGTGCTGGTGATCTGCACGCGGTCCGGTTCGCAGGCCTTGAGTTCGACGTGAATCGAGCTGAGCAGCAGCGCGTGACACAGCGGGATCAGTTCGTGGGTGCGCTTGGCCGCCTGAATCCCGGCGATGCGCGCCACGGCGAAAACGTCGCCCTTGGGGTGACCGTTGGCCTGGATCATCTGCAGCGTTTCCGGGCGCATCTGCACCCAGGCCTGCGCCGTGGCTTCGCGGCGAGTCGCGGCTTTGTCGCTGACGTCGACCATGTTGGCGCGGCCCTGATCGTCGAGGTGGGTGAGGGTGTTACTCATGGCAAAAGCTCCTGGATCGGGCTGTAGATTCGGGGGGCATTGCGGTGCGGAACGTGGATCAGATTGAGTCGATGCTTGAGTGCCCAGCGCACCGTCAACGCGGTGGGGGCGGACAGGCTGACGAGGGTGCCGAGGCGAGCGCGCACGGCTTTGTGGATCAATTCGAGGCTGCAACGGCTGGTGACCACCACGAAGCCCTGGCGCGCATCGACATCAGCGATTTGCATCGCGCCAATCAGCTTGTCGAGGGCGTTGTGCCGGCCGATGTCTTCGCGGCACAGCAGCGCTTCACCGCTGGCGTCGAAGTACAGCGCTGCGTGCAGGGCGCCGCTGCTGCGGGCCAGTTGCTGGGCTTGTTCGATGCGTTGGCGGATGCCGTCGAAATGCACGGCTGGCGGCAGGGCGCAGGGTTGCAGAATCTGCAGTTGCGGCAGCGCCTGCTCCAGCGCCTCGACGCCACAGATGCCGCACCCGCTGGTGCCGGCCATCTGCCGACGATGATCTTTCAGCGCCCAGAAGGCGCGGCTGGAAATCTGCACGTCAGCCTGACAGGCCTGATCGAAATGGCTCAGGCAGATGTCGTAGATCTCGTCGACGCTGTCGATGATCGCGTTGCTCAGGCTGAAGCCCCGGATGAAGTCTTCGAGGTTGCCGGGCGAGACCATCATCACCGCCTGGCTCAGGCCATTGAAGGTGATCGCCAGGGCGATTTCCGCGGCCAGGGCGACGTGCGAGAGCGGGGCGTGCGGCAGGTATTCGCGAAACGCCACCTGTGACGGTTGCGGCGCGGGGGCGTTGGGTTCGGTGGTGGGTTCGGTGGTGGTTTCGACGTGGCAGAGCATCTTGAAAAGTCCCGAAGCGCTGAAGTGAGTTCAGGCTACGGGGGTGGTGAAAGTGCGTCCAATCGCTTGTTCTGATGCGGTGATCGGGCGGATCTATCACCAAGGCCTACCCCTGTAGGAGCTGCCGAAGGCTGCGATCTTTTGATCTTGATTTTTGTTTTTAAGATCAAGATCAAAAGATCGCAGCCTTCGGCAGCTCCTACAGGGGGAGGATCTGGCTTAAATTACTTCAACCCCAAACATCTTCCGCGCCTCGGCAAAACACTTCTCGGCAATCGCCGAGCGCGGCTCGGTCTTGCGCATCACCAGCCCCAGCGGCGCCAGCACGCTGGCATCCGGCAGTTGCATGAACGACAGGTGTTCGATCGGCTCTTCCAGCCCGCTGTCCAGCGGCATGATCGAGCAGCAGAAACCCTGGTGAATCGCCTGCAGCAACTGATAGGTCGAATCGCTTTCCATGATCGGCTGCGGATTAAGCCCGCGACTGCGGAAGCTCAGGTCGATGGATTTGCGGTAATGCATGCCGGTGGTGATCATCCCCAGCGGCAGTTCGGCCGCGTCTTCCCAGCTCATTTCCGAGCCTTCGAAATGGAAGTGGCGGTTGTCGTAAAGCAGGCCGACGCGGGTTTCGCCGATCTCGAAAAAATCGAAATAGTTCGGGTTGACGTGGTCGAGGTAGCACACGCCCAGATCCAGTTGATTGTTGCCAAGGCCGGCGATGATCTCGTCAGAACTCCCCGACGACAGACTGAATTTCAGCTCGGGATACGTCCCGGACAAACTCTGAATGTAATTGACCGGATTGAAATTGCTCAGCGGCACCAGGCCCAGGCGCAAGCTACCGACCAGTTGCCCGCGGCACGCCGCCGCCTCGGCGAACAGACCGTCATGCGCGGCCAGCAGCGTGCGCGCCCAGGCCAGTACCCGTTCGCCGGCCTGAGTGAAACCTTCAAAGCGCTGGCCGCGATTGACCAGCACCAGATCCAGCTCATCTTCCAGATTGCGCAGACGCATCGACAGGGTCGGCTGGGTGATGTGGCAGCGTGCGGCGGCCTGGCCGAAATGTCGGGTTTCGTCCAGTGCGATCAGGAACTTGAGTTGTTTGATGTCCACGCAGGCACCTGCTCGTTGAGAAATTGGATTGAGTATTGACGCAGATGCGCGCAGCGCACGAAAAACGCGAGGTGCGACGATCTCACCTGCCTGTATCTGCGTCCAATCGGAAGAATTGAAAAGCCTATCGATCAGCTCTATCGCCCATGGTTTCAAAGGCGTTGGCCGAGGTCAACGGCGCCGATAGAGCAGCTCGATAATGTGGTTGGCCAGAGTGATTAGACAGTACTCATAAGTGGCACTTAGGCTGCTTGGCAATCTGATTGACTACTGCCGGAGATTCCCATGAGTGCGAAAGCGGATGCCCTGTTTGTCCCCCTGAACATAGCCGTACTGACCGTCAGCGATACGCGCGATTACGCGAGCGACACGTCCGGCCAACTGCTGGTCAGCCGATTGCTGGAGGCCGGTCATACCCTGAGCGAACGCAACCTGCTCAAGGATGACCTGTACAAGATCCGCGCCCAGGTCGCCCACTGGATTGCCGACGACAGCATTCAGGTGGTGCTGATCACCGGCGGCACCGGCTTCACCGGACGCGACAGCACGCCGGAAGCGGTGGCGTGTCTGCTCGACAAGCAGATCGATGGGTTTGGCGAGTTGTTCCGCGCCATTTCGATTCTCGACATCGGCACGTCCACCGTGCAAAGCCGAGCGCTGGCCGGATTGTCCAACGGTACGCTGGTGTGCTGCCTGCCGGGTTCCACCGGTGCCTGCCGCACGGCGTGGGAAGGCATCCTTGCCGAGCAACTGGATAACCGCCATCGCCCGTGCAACTTCGTGCCGCACCTCAAATCAGTCGCCGCCTGCGGGCCGCGCGGATGAGCAAGGCAGCGTTGATGTCGGTCGAGGACGCCCTCGATCAGTTGCTCGGCATGGCCAATGAGCAACGTCTGGCCGACAGCGAAATACTGCCGCTCAACGAGGCGCGTGGACGGGTGTTGGCCAGTGATCTGGTGGCCACGCTCGACCTGCCGCCGTGGCCGAACAGTGCCATGGATGGTTATGCGTTGAACCTGGCCGATCTGCATCGCCAGCCATTGCAGGTGTCGCAAAAGGTCTACGCCGGCCAGGCGCCGGATGCGTTGCTGCCCGGTACCTGTGCGCGGATCTTCACCGGCGCACCGTTGCCACCCGGCGCCACCTGCGTCGAGATGCAGGAAAACGTCGAAGTGCTGGAGGACGGCCGCGTACGCTTTTTGCAGCCGCTGAAGGCCGGGCAGAACATTCGCGCGCAAGGGCAGGAAAACCGCGTCGGCGACATCCTGCTGCGCGCCGGCAAACGTCTCGGGCCGTTCGAACTGGCGGTCGCCGCCGGGCAGGGGCTGGCACAGTTGCACGTGGTGCGTCGCCCGCGCGTGGCGCTGCTGTCGACCGGTGACGAACTGGTCGAGCCGGGCAAGCCGTTGCGTCCCGGCAGCATTTACAACAGCAACCGCGTGTTGCTCGGCCATTGGCTGAGGGAACTGGGCTGTGAGGTGATCGACGCCGGGATCCTCCCGGATCGTCCGGCGCAAACGCGGCTCAAGCTTGAGCAACTGCAAGTGGCAGCCGACCTGATTCTCACCACCGGTGGCGTGTCTGCCGGCGACGCCGATTGCCTCGGTCAGGTGCTGCGCGAGGACGGCAAACCGCTGTTGTGGAAACTGGCGATCAAACCTGGCAAACCGTTGACCGTGGGGCATTTCGGCACGGTGCCGGTGATTGGCCTGCCGGGTAATCCGACTTCGGCGCTGGTCACCTTCGGCCTGCTGGCGCGGCCGTATCTGCTGCGCATTCAGGGCGTGGAAGAGGTCATGCCGTTGAGCTTTACAGTGAATGCCGGGTTCGCCTGGAGCAAGGCGGGCAGCCGTCGAGAGTACCTGCGGGTGCGGCTGGAAGCGGGGCGTGCGGTGTTGTATCCGAACCAGAGTTCCGGTGTCTTGCTCGGTGCGACCTGGGCCGATGGGCTGGTGGAAGTGCCGGAAAACCGCACTCACGACATTGGCGACCCGCTGCGCTTCATACCCTTCAGCGAACTCTTCTGACCGCGACACAAAAGTAAATTGTGTGATGATCAGCCAATCTGCGGGGTGTACCTGGAACCTGTAGGAGCGAGCCTGCTCGCGAAGGCGGCGTGTCATACAACATCAACGGTGACTGACAGACACTCTTCGCGAGCAGGCTCGCTCCCACATTTGGATGTGGGATGATCAGCCATTCTGCGGTGTGTACCTGGAACCTGTAGGAGCGAGCCTGCTCGCGATGGCGGCGTGTCATACAACATCAACGTTGACTGACAGACACTCTTCGCGAGCAGGCTCGCTCCCACATTTGGGTTTGGGATGATCAGCCATTCTGCGAGGTTACCTGGAACCTGTAGGAGCGAGCTTGCTCGCGAAGGCGGCGTGTCATACAACATCAACGTTGACTGACAGGCACTCTTCGCGAGCAGGCTCACTCCCACATTTGGGTATGGGATGATCAGCCATTCTGCGGGGTGTACCTGGAACCTGTAGGAGCGAGCCTGCTCGCGATGACGGCGGCACAGTCAACATCTTCACTGGCTGGTCGACCGCTATCGCGAGCAGGCTCACTCCTACAGAGGGTATTTGTGTGGTCAGGAGAGCGGGTTCAGCTCAGGACGTAGTCCACCGGCAGCAGCATCGGTGGCAGGTCTGTCTCCCCCAGCTCGGAGAGAATGTCACGCTCGATAGTGCGCACCAGCGAGTCGGTCGCCAGGTCGTTTTCGTCGCGGCCGAACGGGTCTTCCAGTTCATCGGCAATCGCATCCAGACCAAAGAACGTGTAGCTGACAATCGCCGTGAACAGCGGGGTCAGCCAGCCCAGCGGTTCGGCCATGGCGAACGGCAGCAGGATGCAGAACAGGTAGATCGTGCGGTGCAGCAGCAAGGTGTAGGGGAAGGGCAGCGGGGTGTTTTTGATCCGCTCGCACACCGCTTGCGCCTGGGTCAGGCTGGTCAGGTGATTGGCCAGCAGCATGTAGCGCCACTCGCTCAGCTCGCCGTTCTGGTGCAGGTCGGAGCACTGCTGGCCGACCTGTTGCAGAATCCGTCCGCTGTAGTCCGGCACCTGCGGATCGTGCAGCGGGGTGATCCACTTGCTGCTGGCCGCCGCTTCGCTTTCCCGGCGCAATCGCGCATTCAGCGCATGGGCGAACCCGCAGAGGTTGAGCAGCAACGGTTTGCGCTGCACCGATTCACGGATGACATGGGTTTCGCGAATCACCGAACGAATGTGCACCAGCACATCCCCCCAGGCTTTGCGCGCTTCATACCAGCGGTCGTAGCAGGCGTTGTTGCGAAAATTCATGAAGATCGACAGCGACAGCCCGAGCAGGGTGAACGGCGTGGCGTTGACCTTGGTGAAGTTGCTCGGATGGAGCATTTCGATCAGCACGATGGCCGAGGCCAGCAAGGTGACCATCAGGGTGCGCAGGGCGATGCGTTTGGCAATCGACCCCTTGAGGGTGAAGAGGATGGCGAATGGGTTGACCTTGGGTCTGATGATCATGCTGGGCGATCCCGGTTACGCAGGGTGAGGGCGGCTCAACCGCCGGTCATGTTCATGAAACGCACGACCTGAACGTCGTCGTTCACCTCGAAATTGTGTCGATACGGCTTGAGTTTCATCGCCTCGACAATGGCTTTTTCCAGCCGCTGCGGTTGCCCCGGATGAGCGCGCAGCACGGCTTTCAGATCCACCGAATGCTCGTTACCCAGACACAGTAGCAGGCGCCCCTCGACGGTCAGCCGCACCCGGTTGCAGGTGCCGCAAAAGTTGTGGCTGTGCGGCGAGATGAAACCCAGACGAATGTCCGGCGCCTCGGCCAGCCGCCAGTAGCGCGACGGGCCTTGAGTCGACTCGGCGGAGTCGATCAGGGTGTAGCGCTCGGCGATCTTCTCGCGCACCTGGGCGCTGGAGAAAAACGACTCGGCGCGGCTGTGTTCGTTGATGATGCCCAGCGGCATTTCCTCGATGAAGGAGACGTCGAGCTGGCGGTCGATGGCGAAGCTCACCAGATCGTTGATCTCCTGATCGTTGCGCCCCTGCATCACCACCACGTTGAGTTTGGTTCGGGTGAAACCGGCCTTGCGCGCCGCATCGATGCCGTTGATCACCTGCGCCAGATCACCGGTGCGGGTCATTTGTCTGAAGCGCTCCGGGTCGAGGCTGTCGAGGCTGATGTTCAGGCGCTTGACCCCGGCGTCGAACAGCGGCGCGGCGAGTTTGCCCAACTGCGAGCCATTGGTGGTCATGCACAGTTCACGCAGGCCGGGCAGGGCGGCGATCTGCTCGCACAGCTTGACCACGCCCGGGCGGATCAGCGGCTCGCCGCCGGTCAGGCGAATCTTACGCGTGCCCAGTGCCACAAAGCTCTGCGCCAGTTGATAGATCTCCTCCAGCGTCAGCACTTGCTGGCGCGGCAGAAACTGCATGTCCTCGGCCATGCAATAGACGCAGCGGAAGTCGCAGCGGTCGGTGACCGACATGCGCAGATAGTCGACGCGGCGGTTGTAACCATCGATCAAGACACGCTCTGACATGACAGCCTCGCAGGGGTGAGAAGTCCGCATTAACGGAACCGGTTGGCGCAGAGTATGGGCAACTTGAGAGGGCGTCCAATCACTGTTAATGAACGGCTGATTGAGCGCGTCGATGATCAATTATTTTTCCTCGAAAGTTGCCGCTTTAGTTTCGCAACACCCCGTAAATAAAGGGTTTTCTCCCGTGATAGATGCTTTCGATAATGTGGTCATAAATAGCGATTAGACAATGTTTTGTAACGGTTCATATCCTTGCTCCGGCAACTGAAACGACTGCGTTATTGCTGTGCAAAGTCGGCCGTCGCTGTTTAACCAAGATCAGGTTCATGCCTGTGTGCATCGTCATGGAGATGTCCCATGTCACAAGTCGACCGTTACAAACCTTACAAGGGTGCCGCTGCCGGTTGGGGGGCTGTGATCAGCCTGACCAAAAGCTGGCTGGGCAGTGAAAACGCCCTGAAAAACATCCGCGCCATGCTCAAGACCAACCAGAACGGCGGTTTCGACTGCCCGGGCTGCGCGTGGGGGGAAGCGCCCGGTGCGAGCATGCTCAAGTTCTGCGAGAACGGCGCCAAAGCGGTGAACTGGGAGGCTACCGGGCGCTTGGTCGACCCGGCGTTCTTCAACAAGTACACGGTATCGAGCCTGGCCGAGCAGAGCGACTACTGGCTGGAATATCAGGGCCGCCTGACCCACCCGATGCGTTACGACGCGCGGGTCGACCGCTATGTGGAAACCACTTGGGAAGACGCGTTCGCGCTGATCGCCGAACACCTCAAGGGCCTGAAATCGCCGCACGAGGCCGAGTTCTACACCTCGGGCCGGGCCAGCAACGAAGCGGCGTTTCTCTATCAGTTGTTCGTCCGGGCCTACGGCACCAACAATTTCCCGGACTGCTCGAACATGTGCCACGAAGCCAGTGCGGTGAGCATGGGCGAGACGCTGGGCGTGGGCAAGGGCACCGTGGTCTACGAGGATCTGCACCACGCCGACGCGATTTTCGTCATCGGCCAGAACCCTGGCACCAACCACCCACGGATGCTTGAACCGCTGCGCGAAGCGGTGAAGCGCGGCGCACAAGTGGTGTGCATCAACCCGCTGAAAGAGCGTGGCCTGGAGCGTTTTCAGAACCCGCAGAACCCGATCGAGATGCTCAGCAACGGCTGGGAAGCGACCAACACCGCGTACTTCCGCCCGGCCCTGGGTGGCGACATGGCGATGATTCGCGGCATGGTAAAATTCCTTCTGCAGTGGGAGCGTGAAGCCCAGGCCAGCGGTGGCGAACCGGTGTTCGATCACGCGTTCATCGCCGAGCACACCTCGGGTCTGGACAGCTATCTGGCGGAAGTCGATGCGACTTCGTGGGAGCACATCCTCGAGCAATCCGGCGTGCCGCTGCACGACATCGAACTGGCCGCGCGCATGTATGGCCGCGCCAAGAGCGTGATCATGTGCTGGGCCATGGGCCTGACCCAACACGTGCACTCGGTGCCGACCCTGCAGGAAGTCATCAACCTGCAACTGCTGCGCGGCAACGTTGGCCGTCCGGGCGCCGGTCTGTCGCCGGTGCGTGGTCACAGTAACGTGCAGGGCGACCGCACCATGGGCATCAACGAACTGGCGCCGAAGGAGCTGATGGACGCCCTGGAAAAACGCTTCAACTTCAAAGTGCCGCGCATGCACGGCCACAACACCGTCATGGCGATCGGTGCGATGGAGCGTGGCGAGGCCAAGGTGTTTATCGGTCTGGGTGGCAACTTCGCCCAAGCCACGCCGGACACCCCGCGCACTCACGAGGCGATGCGCAAACTCGACCTGACCGTGCACATTTCGACCAAGCTCAACCGCAGCCATCTGGTCACCGGACGCGATGCGTTGATCCTGCCGTGCCTCGGTCGCACCGACATCGACATTCAGGCCGAAGGCCCGCAAGGCGTGACCGTGGAAGACACCTTCAGCATGGTGCACTTGTCGTTCGGTCAACTGAAGCCGAAGTCGGCGCACTTGAAATCCGAGCCGGCGATCATTGCCGGAATCGCCGCCGCCACGTTGGGCAAACATCCAATCGACTGGGAGTGGGTCGTGGGCGACTACGGGCGCATTCGCAACCTGATCGGCGACGTGATTCCGGGCTTCGAGAACTTCAACGAAAAACTGCTGACCCCGGGTGGCTTCCACCTCGGCAACGACGCCTCGGATCGGGTCTGGAACACCGAGTCCGGCAAAGCCCAGTTCACCCCGTGCGTGCTACCCGAACACCTGATCAGCGAAGGCGTGCGCAACCTGCCGGTCAAGCCGGATCTGATTCTGCAGACCATGCGTTCGCACGATCAGTACAACACCACGCTGTACGGCCTCGACGACCGTTATCGAGGGGTTTACGGCATGCGCGACGTGATCTTTGCCAACGAGCAGGACATCCAGCGCCTCGGTTTCGAACCGGGGCAGAAGGTCGATCTGGTGGCGCTGTGGGATGACGACCGTGAACGGCGGGTCAGCGGTTTCACCCTGATCGCCTACGACATTCCGCCCGGTCAGGCGGCGGCGTACTACCCGGAAACCAACCCGCTGGTGCCGCTGGAAAGCTACGGTGACAGGACCTACACGCCGACCTCGAAATTCGTTGCGATCCGCCTCGAAGCGGCCAAGGTCAGCAACCTGATTCCGTCGTCGGTGGCCTGACCCGCTACTGATAAAAACACTGGCAATTTGACTGGCTGCAGGCGTTCGCGCCTGGCGGTGGCCCGGCGACGTGCTGCCGCTTTTCAGCCTGGATGAGGACATCATTATGCTCAACATGGAGGCACTGGACCTGGCGCGAATTCAATTCGCGTTCACGGTTTCGTTTCACATTATCTTCCCGGCGATCACCATCGGCCTGGCGAGTTTCCTCGCGGTACTCGAAGGCCTGTGGCTGAAAACCCGTGACGACACTTACCGCGATCTCTACCACTTCTGGTCGAAGATCTTCGCTGTCAACTTCGGCATGGGCGTGGTCTCGGGGCTGGTCATGGCATACCAGTTCGGCACCAACTGGAGCGGCTTTTCCGACTTCGCCGGAAGCATCACCGGGCCGTTGCTGACCTATGAGGTGCTGACTGCGTTCTTCCTTGAGGCCGGGTTTCTCGGGGTCATGCTGTTCGGCTGGAACCGCGTCGGCCGTGGCTTGCACTTCTTTGCCACGGTGATGGTCGCTATCGGCACGCTGATTTCAACGTTCTGGATTCTCGCTTCCAACAGTTGGATGCAGACGCCGCAGGGCTTTGAAATTGTCGACGGGCGGGTGATGCCGCTGGACTGGCTGGCGATCGTGTTCAACCCGTCGTTTCCGTTCCGTCTGGCGCACATGGCGATCGCCGCGTTCGTCGCCACGGCCTTCTTCGTTGGCTCGTCGGCGGCCTGGCACTTGCTGCGCGGCAACAATACCGCGCCGGTGCGCAGGATGTTTTCCATGGCGTTGTGGATGGCGTTGATCGTGGCGCCGATTCAGGCGGTGGTCGGTGACGCTCATGGCTTGAACACCCTGGAACATCAACCGGCAAAAATCGCCGCCATCGAAGGCCACTGGGAAAACGCCGACAACGGCCCGACGCCGCTGGTGCTGTTCGGCATCCCCGACATGCAGGCGGAGAAGACCAGGTATGCGCTGGAAATTCCGTACCTGGGCAGCCTGATCCTGACTCACAGCCTCGACAAGCAGATCCCGGCGCTCAAGAGCTTCCCGAAGGAGGACCGGCCGAACTCGACCATCATCTTCTGGAGCTTCCGCGTCATGGCCGGGCTGGGCATGTTGATGATCCTTGTCGGTGTGCTGGGTCTGGCGTTGCGCCGTGGCGGCAAGCTCTATCAGCATCGTGGCTTCCAGCGTCTGGTGTTGCTGATGGGGCCGAGCGGGTTGATCGCGTTGCTGGCCGGCTGGATCACTACCGAAGTCGGGCGTCAGCCGTGGGTGGTTTACGGCCTGATGCGCACCCATGACGCCGCGTCGCATCACTCGGTGGCGCAGATGAGCACCTCGCTGCTGCTGTTCGTGGTGATCTACTGCTCGGTGTTCACCGTGGGCATCGGCTACATGATGAAACTCGTGAAGAAAGGCCCGCAGCCCCATCACGAACATCCGCCGGAGGGCGATCAGTTGCCGACCCCGCGCCGGCCCATTTCGGCGGCTACCGCCCCGATGAAGGAGCATTGAGTCATGGGTATTCAAGGTATCGATCTCTCGTTGATCTGGGGAGTGATCATCGCCTTCGGGGTGATGATGTACGTGATCATGGACGGCTTCGATCTGGGCCTGGGCATCCTGTTCCCACTGATCCCCGATGAGCAGGAGCGCGACGTGATGATGAACACTGTCGCCCCGGTGTGGGACGGCAACGAAACCTGGCTGGTGCTCGGTGGTGCGGCGCTGTATGGCGCGTTTCCACTGGCCTACGGGGTGATTCTGGAGGCGCTGTACCTGCCGCTGATCCTGATGCTCTGCGGGCTGATTTTCCGTGGCGTGGCGTTCGAGTTTCGCTTCAAGTCGTCACCGCAAAAGCGCCACTGGTGGGACAAAGCGTTCATCGGCGGTTCGCTGCTGGCGACGTTCTCCCAGGGTGTGGCGATCGGCGCGTACGTATCGGGCATTCCCGTGGTGGATCGGCAGTTTGCCGGTGGCGGCCTGGACTGGCTGGCGCCGTTCCCGCTGGTGTGCGGTGTCGGTCTGGTGGTGGCTTATGCGCTGTTGGGCAGCACCTGGTTGCTGGTCAAGACCGAAGGCATGCTCGAGTCGCGGATGCGTCTTTTCACTCGTCCGCTGGCGTGGTTGCTGACGGCGATGGTGGTGGTGATTGGTGCATGGACGCTGAAGTTGCACCCGGAGCTGGCCACTCGCTGGTCGACCAGCGGACACCTGAAGGTATTTGTCGGGTTGATGGTGTTGGCGCTGCTGGCGTTGTTCGGATTGCTGCGCACGTTGCGTCAGCGTCATACCCACTGGCCGTTCGTGTTCACTCTGGTGCTGATGCTGCTCGGTTACATCGGTCTGGCGCTAAGTATCTGGCCAAACATCATCCCGCCATCGGTGAGCCTGTGGGCGGCGGCATCACCGCCCTCGAGCCAGTTGTTCGCCCTGATCGGCGCACTGTTCATCCTGCCGGTGATCCTGATGTACACCTTCTGGAGCTACTACGTATTCCGCGGCAAAGTGAGGATTGGCGATGGCTACCATTGATTCGCGTGAGGTCAAAACCAGCCGCTGGTACAAGCGTCTGGGCTGGTTGTTGCTGATCTGGTTCGGCAGCGTGGTATCGCTCGCGGTGGTGGCGAGTGTGCTGAAACTGGCGATGTATGCAGCGGGAATGAGGACCCACTGACCTGAAAAACCGGAGCCTTGGCTCCGGTTTTTTTGTGCTCAACATTCTCGAAACGCTGATCAAACCTGTGGCAGCGGTGTGATATTGGCAGATGTAAAAAAGGCGCCCCGAAGGACGCCAAAAAATTCACCTCTGACCAAAGGAGCAAGGAGCTTCTAAAGGTGAATGGTATTGCTCGGGAAACTCAGAGAATCGCCAGCGGGTATTCGACGATCACCCTCACTTCATCCAGGTCGGACTCGAACGCCGTAGCGCGGGTGGTGGCCTGGCGCAAGCGCAGCGACAGGTCTTTCATCGAACCGCTCTGCACCACGTATTTGACTTCGACGTCACGCTCCCAGCGCTTCTGGTCGGTCAGTGGATTGCCCTCGGCATCACGGCGCATATACACGGCGTTGGCGTTGGAATAGTCGGCGTCGGTGCCGCGCGCGTAACGGGTCATGAATGACAGCCCCGGCACACCGTAAGCACTCATGTCGAGGTCGTAGCGCACCATCCACGAACGTTCTTTCGGCGAGTTGAAGTCGCTGTACTGGATCGAGTTGTCGAGGAAGATCGAGTCGGACTGGCGCAGGTAATCGAAGTCATCGTTGCCGTTGTTGCGCTGGTGGGAAAGGGCGAGAGAGTGCGCGCCGAGCTTCACGCCGACGCGGCCGCTCCAGATGTTGTTGTCGAATTGGCCGAGCAGTTGTTTGCCTTCGTCGACGGCTTTGTAATAGTTCAGACCACCGAACAGCGACAGCTCGTCCGACAGCGGATAGGTCCAAGCGGTGCCGGCGTAATACTGGTTCCAGGCATCCTTGAGGCGACTGGAATACAGGCTGAAACTGAGGTTCTTGTTCAGCACATAGTCGCCACCACCGTAAGCGATCCACGGCGAATTGACTGGACCTGCGTAGAACGTGGCGAAGTTTTCGCGCATGTCGCTGGACACCGGCTGGCTCATCGCATGCAGCCGTCCGCCCTGAATCGACAGACCGTCGATGCTGGTGTTGGTCGCCGTCACGCCGCGAAAGCTCTCCGGCAGCAAGCGCGAGTCACCGGCCGCCACCACCGGGTTGGCCGGGAACACATCACCGACCTTGACCACCGTATCGAAGGCCCGCACTTTGGCAGCGCCACCGACCTTGGTGTATTCATCCCGCGCCTGGCCGTCACTGTTGACCGGCAACACATCGAACGAACTGCGCCCGCCGTTGCGTCCGTCACCGGTGTCGAGTTTCAAACCGAGCATGGCAAACGCATCGACACCGACCCCAACGGTGCCTTGAGTGAAACCGGATTCGAACTTGCTGATCACCGCATGCGCCCAGGCTTCGGAGTAACCGTTGCCGGTGGGGCTGGACTGGTCGTTGCGATGATCACGATTGAAGTAGAAGTTGCGGTTGAGCACCGTCAGGCTACTGCCTTCGACAAAGCCCTCAGGCTTGTCTTCTGCAAACACCATGGACGGCCCGGAGCCGACCACCACCGCTAAAGCGGCCATCGACATTTTTGTATTGTTAACCATCAAACACTCCTTGGGTTCGGCAGAACGGGAACGTGCGTCGGCGTGGTTTTATTGTTCGGCGGGGCAGGGCCCGCCGGCATTGGTCGCCGGGTGACATCGTTGCAAGCTGCGGATAACGCCAAGGTGATGGGGGAATTACAATTTCGTCATGAATGGTTTGTGCCAAGCGGGTTCAGTTCAAGGCTGCGAGTTGCTCAATGGTTTGTGGAAATCGCTCGACCAGACGGATCAGGGTCGTGGCCTGTGCATTGGGTGTTGCTCGTCCTTGCTCCCAGTTTTCCAGGGTTCGCGTGTTGGTGCGCAGGTACATGGCGAACACTGACCTCGAGAGGTTGAGCTGTTGGCGGATGGCTATCACTTCCTCGGCAGTGATGGGCATCAGTTTCGGTAATTGAACCTTGTGTGTGCGCAGCGTAATTTTGCCTTGGCGCTCTTCTGCCAGAGCTTCGAGGCCATCCATCAATTCGGAAAAAATGTCACGTTTCATAGTGGGATCTCGTGTTGATTTCTTTATTCAGAGTTTGTTTGAACTGTTTTTTCTGAGCCGGCGAGAGGTCGGTGTACTCGTCTTTGCCGTACACAGTGAACAGCCAGAATTGGTTGAAACCCGACCACCAGTAGCAAATCACCCGTAATCCGCTGCGCTTGCCCTTGCCTCGTCGCTGATCACAAAAGCGAATCTTGCGTAGCCCGCCTGTGCCCTCGATCAGATCGCCCGCTTCGGGGTTTTTCAGCAACTCCAGTTGAAAGCTCCGAAATAGATCGTCGTCCAGATAATCGTTTCGGTATTTCTGAAACATACGTAATTCGACAAAAAGAGCATCCATGTTCTGTACGCTACCTACGTATGGTGTTGTCTCGATAACCGAATCGGTCAAGGCCTCCAGGCCGTCCTTTTCGTCCCTTTTTGAACGGTAGACTCCGGTCGTAAAAACACCTGTAGGACGAATCGGCGAGTGTGGTGAGAACGTTCGATTGAGTAGAGGGGAGACTTCACAATTGACGTGTCGGAACAATCCGCAGCACTATCACCCCATGACTGCCCGACTTCGAATGACCATGATGTATTCCTCCATGACCGCTTCCGGCGGGCCATGAGGTCATACGTGTTTGTCATTGGACGTATTACCCAAAGCCCCGCCAGCAATGGACGGGGCTTTTTCATGCTCCGTACGCACATGGCTCATGGAGAGATAAATGTTCGAGATAAGAAGAGCTACCCCGGACGACGCCCGGATCGCGTTCGAGATTCGGCGCCTGGCCATCCGGCAGCAATGCGTCGGTGCCTACAGCCAGCAGCAAATGCTCGACTGGATCCAAGGAGCGGCCGAAGACGGCTACGACACGCTGATGGAAAAACACTTTTATCTGGGCTGCATTGAGGGTGAGGCTGTAGCGACCGGCATGCTTGATCTGGATTACCGTGAAATTGGCGCGATCTTCATTCGCCCGGATTTCATGCAGCGTGGGCTGGGCAGGCGTGTTCTGGTCTTTCTCGAAGATTTGGCGCGGGATCTCGGGCTGACCGAGGTGTGCCTGGACGCAACATTGAATGCGGTCGACTTTTATCGTCGCTGCGGTTATGTCGGGGAGGAGAGTGCGGTTTATCAATCACCTTCGGGTCTGCGACTGGCCTGCGTGCCGATGGTGAAGACATTGGGGTGAAGATCAAAAGATCGCAGCCTTCGGCAGCTCCTGCACAATTCCCCTGTAGGAGCTGCCGAAGGCTGCGATCTTTTGCTGTTGAATCTCACAAAAACAAAAACGGCACCCGAAGGTGCCGTTTTTGTTTGCAGCTAAAGCAAGCCGAGCAATCAGCCCGCCAGACCCGCCTGCTGAACCAGCGTCAGCAATGGCTGCGGGTACACACCGAGGAAGAACGCGACCACGGCGATGGCCAGCAGCATTACGCCGCCTGCCTTCTGTTCCCAGTGCAGCTGGGCGTCGTGGCGGCGCAGGTTCGGCTCGATCAGGTACAGGGTGACCATCACGCGCAGGTAGTAAAACACGCCGATGGCGCTACCCAGTACCAGGGAACCGACCAGCCACCATTGGTGCGACTCGACACCGGTGGCGATGATGTAGAACTTGCCGATGAAGCCGGCAGTCAGCGGGATACCGGCCAGGGACAGCATCATCACGGTCAGTACCGCGGTCAGGTACGGACGGCGCCAGAACAGGCCGCGGTACTCGTACAGTGCGTCGGCGTCACGGCCGTTGTAGGGCGAGGACATCAGGGTGATCACGCCGAAGGCGCCAAGGCTGGTGATCACGTAGGTGACCAGGTACACGCCGATGGCTTCCACCGCCAGACCCTTGCTCGCCACCAGCGCGATCAGCAGGTAGCCGAAGTGCGCAATGGACGAGTAACCGAGCAGACGCTTGAGGTTGCTCTGGGTCAGGGCCAGCAGGTTACCGAACAGGATCGAGGCGATAGCGATCACGCTCAGCACGTCGCTCAGTACGCCACTGCTCGCGGCAGGGGAGATCTGGAACAGACGCACCATCACCGCGAACACGGCAACCTTCGACGCCGTGGCGAGGAACGCGGCGACCGGCGCCGGAGCACCTTCGTACACGTCCGGCGTCCACAGGTGGAACGGTACCAGCGACAGCTTGAATGCCAGACCGATCAGCATCATGCCCAGACCCAGCTGAGCCAGCGAGCTCGGCAGGTTGGTGGTGGCCAGCGCCTGACCGATACCGACGAAGCTCAGGGTGCCGGCGTCAGCGTAGAGCAGGGCCATGCCGAACAACAGGAACGCGGAACCGGCGGCCGACAGCACCATGTACTTGATGCCGGCTTCCAGCGAACGCTTGTTGAAGAAGGCGTAAGCCACCAGACCGTAGACCGGCACCGACAGCAGTTCCAGACCGATGAACAAACCGGCCAGGTGCTGCGCGCTGACCAGAACCAGACCACCGGCGGCGGCCATCAGGATCAGCAGGTACAGTTCTTCACGGTTGCCCGGGTAACCCGAACCGCCATCGCCGAGGTAGGCGTGGGCTAGGGTTACACAAGCGAGGGTGGCGACCAGGATCAGCGCCATGTACAGGCAGGCGAAGGTGTCGATCTGCAGCAATGGAGTCACGGCCAGAGGCGCGACTTTCAGGGCTGGCAGGATCGACAGCAGGGCCAGGTTCAGACCGGCGACCGAGATCAGGAAGGTCTGCGAGTGGTTGCGGCGCCAGGCGATTGCCAGCATCACCACGATAATGGTGAGGCTGGTGATCAACAGTGGCGCAAGCGCAATAAAGTGTTGAATCGTGAATTCCATAGCGCTCTTACCGGGCCGAAGCGAGTTGAGTGAAGGCGGTGCCGAGCCACTGCTGCACGCCATGCATCGTGGCGGCGGAAGTGTCGAGGAACGGTTGCGGGTAGACGCCGAGGTAAATCAGCAACACCGCAAGGCCCAGCACCATGGTCAGTTCTCGACCGTCCATGCCGTGCAGGATCGAATCCGATTTCGACGGACCGAAGTAGGCACGGTGGATCATGATCAGCGAGTAGACCGAACCGAACACCAGACCGGAAGTGGCAATCGCGGTGATCCATGGCGCACTGGCGAAGGTGCCGATCAGGATCAGGAACTCGCCGACGAAGTTACCGGTGCCCGGCAGACCCAGAGAGGCGGCTGCAAAGAACAGACTGATCGCCGGCAGGTAAGCGATACGCGACCACAGACCGCCCATCTCACGCATGTCACGGGTATGCAGACGCTCGTACAGTTGACCGCTGAGGATAAACAGTGCTGCTGCCGACAGACCGTGCGCCAGCATCTGGATCACAGCACCTTGCAGTGCCAGTTGGCTGCCGGAGTAGATGCCGATCAACACGAAGCCCATGTGGGAAACGGAAGAGAAGGCGATCAGACGTTTGATATCGGTTTGGGCGAACGCCAGGAACGCACCGTAGAAGATCCCGATCAGACCGAGGGTCATGGCGATCGGCGCGAATTCGGCCGAGGCATTCGGGAACAGCGGCAGGGCGAAACGCAGCAGGCCGTAGGCCGCGGTTTTCAGCAGGATACCGGCGAGGTCGACGGAACCGGCAGTCGGCGCCTGGGCGTGCGCGTCAGGCAACCACGAGTGGAAAGGCACCACGGGCAGCTTGACCGCGAAGGCGATGAAGAAGCCGAGCATCAGGATGTACTCGGTGGTCATCGACATCTTGGTCTTCAACAGGTCGGCGTAGTTGAAGGTAATCACGCCAGTGTTGTTGAAGTTGACCAGCACCAGACCGAGGATCGCCACCAGCATGATCAGGCCGGAAGCCTGAGTGAAGATGAAGAACTTGGTCGCGGCATAGATCCGGGTTTTCTTGCCGTCCGAAGAACTGTGACCCCAGAGCGCGATGAGGAAGTACATCGGCACCAGCATCATTTCCCAGAAGAAGAAGAACATGAACAGGTCGAGGGCGAGGAACACGCCGACAACGCCGCCCAGGATCCACATCAGGTTCAGGTGGAAGAAGCCAACGTGACGCTGGATCTCTTTCCACGAGCAGAGTACCGAGAGGATACCCAGCAGACCGGTCAGCAGGATCATCAACAGCGACAGGCCGTCGAGGGCCAGGTGCACGTTGATGCCGAAGCGCTGGATCCAGACGTGCTTGAACTCAAGCGCCCAGGTTGGATCGGCGCCAGGCGCCGGCGCAAATGAATAGTCACCGTGGGCCCACAGCCAGAGGCCGAGGGCGAGTTCCAGGGTCATGGTCAACAGCGCAATCCAGCGGGGGAGGGTAGCGCCGAAGCGCTCACCCATCCAGCACAGCAGGCCGCCGATGAAGGGGATCAGGATTAGCCAAGGCAGAATCATGACGGGCTCGTTTCCTTTCGCAAATTCGCAAGGTTCATATCAGACCGCTACCAGCACGATGGCGCCGATTACCAGCACGGCACCAGCAGCCATCGAGGCGGCATACCAACGCAGTTGACCAGTCTCGGTGCGGCTCAGGGCGGTGTGACCACCCTTGGCCATACGCGGGATCAGACCGATGGTCTGGTCGAGCGGGTCTCTGCGCAGTACATGGCTGATCGCAAGGTACGGCTTGACGAACAGTTTGTCGTAGATCCAGTCGAAGCCCCAGGCAGCGAACCACCAGGCCGAAAGGAAACGGCCGATGCCGCTGTTGGCGATCGCGGTCACGAAGCGACGCTTGCCGAGGAACAGCAGCGCTGCCAGCAGGATACCGGCCAGAGCGATAGCGCCCGAGGCGATTTCCAGACTGTGCTTGGCTTCGCCCCCGGCATGGCCAACGCTTTCTGGCAGAACGCCGTGCAGCGGTGGCACGATCATGGCGCCGACGAAGGTCGACAGCACGATCAGCACCGACAGTGGCAGCCAGTGCGAGATGCCGTGACCGGCGTGGGCTTCGGTCTTGGCTTCACCGTGGAACGTGATGAAGATCAGGCGGAAGGTGTACAGCGAAGTCATGAACGCGCCGACCAGACCGGCGTAGAGCAGACCGTGGTTGCCGCTGGCGAACGCTTCCCAAAGGATTTCGTCCTTGGAGTAGAAGCCTGCGGTGACCAGTGGCAGGGCGGCCAGTGCAGCACCACCGACGATGAAGCTGGCGTAGGCCAGTGGCAGTTTTTTCCACAGACCGCCCATCTTGAAGATGTTCTGCTCGTGGTGGCAGGCAACGATCACCGCACCGGAAGCAAGGAACAGCAGGGCCTTGAAGAAGGCATGGGTCATCAGGTGGAAAATCGCGCCATCCCAGGCGCCAACGCCCAGCGCCAGGAACATGTAGCCGATCTGGCTCATGGTCGAGTAGGCGAGGATACGTTTGATGTCGGTTTGTACCAGTGCGGCGAAACCCGCCAGCACCAGAGTCACACCACCGACGATGCCGACCAGGTGCAGGATTTCCGGCGCCAGGGTGAACAGGCCGTGGGTACGGGCGATCAGGTAGACGCCGGCCGTGACCATGGTTGCAGCGTGGATCAGTGCCGACACCGGGGTCGGGCCGGCCATCGCGTCCGCGAGCCAGGTTTGCAGCGGCAGTTGCGCCGATTTACCGACCGCACCACCCAGCAGCATCAGGGTCGCCAGGGTGATCCAGAAGTCGCCGACCTGGAATTTCTGCGGTGCCAGCACCAGCAATTCCTGGATGTTCAACGTGCCCACTTGCTGGAACAGGATGAACAGGCCGATGGCCATGAACACGTCGCCGATCCGGGTCACGATGAAGGCCTTGAGTGCGGCGTTACCGTTGTTGCGGTTGCTGTAGTAGAAACCGATCAACAGGTACGAGCACAGGCCCACGCCTTCCCAGCCGAAGTACAGGAACAACAGGTTATCGCCGAGTACCAGGAACAGCATGCTGGCGATAAACAGGTTGGTGTACGAGAAGAAGCGCGAGTAACCCGCTTCGCCGCGCATGTACCAGGACGCGAACAGGTGGATCAGGAAACCGACACCCACCACCACGCCGAGCATGGTGATCGACAGGCCATCGATGTAGAGGGCGAAGTCAGGCTTGAAGCCTTCGACCGCCATCCACTTCCACAGCACCAGGGTGTAGTGGCCGCCCTCTGGAGGCGCGACGTTGAATTGCCAGATGACGTAGGCGGCGACAATTGCCGACAGGCCAATGGAACCCACGCCGATCAGCGCCGAGAGGTTTTCCGACCAGCGTCCACGGGAGAACGACAGCAGCAGGAAACCGATCAGAGGGAATACAAAAGTCAGAAAGATTAGGTTCATCCGCGCATCTCACTGGCAGCGTCGATATCGAGCGTGTGGAAGCGGCGATACAGTTGCAGCAGGATCGCCAGGCCAATACTGGCCTCGGCGGCTGCCAGGCTGATCACCAGGATGAACATGATCTGTCCATCCGGTTGCGCCCAGCGGGCGCCCGCAACGATGAAGGCCAGGGCAGAGGCGTTCATCATCACTTCCAGACTCATCAACACGAACAAAATGTTGCGGCGGACCATCAGGCCGACCAGACCAAGGCAGAACAGGATCCCGGCAACGGCCAATCCATGTTCGAGAGGGATAGCAGGCATGTCTTACTCCTTCGCCTCGTTACGGCCCAAATGGAACGCCGTGACGGCTGCGGCGAGCAGCAGCATCGAGGCGAGTTCGACCACCAGCAGATACGGGCCGAACAGGCTGACGCCCACGGCTTTTGCATCGACGGTGGTGTGGCCGATGGCCTGACCGCTCTGGTGAGCGAACAGCACATACAGCAGTTCGGCCAGCAGCAGGGCGGCGAGAATCACCGGCCCTGCCCAGATGCCGGGCTTGAGCCAGGTGCGTTCCTGCTGCACCGAGGCCGGGCCCAGGTTCAGCATCATCACCACGAACACGAACAGCACCATGATGGCGCCGGCGTAGGCGATCACTTCCAGCACGCCGGCGAACGGAGCGCCGAGTGCAAAGAAGGTCATGGCCACGGCGATCAACGAGATGATCAGGTAGAGCAGGGCGTGCACAGGGTTGGTGTTGGTGACCACACGAAGCGTGGACACAACCGCGATACCCGATGCGAAATAGAAAGCGAATTCCATCGTTCTTCCTTAAGGCAGCAAGCTCTTCACGTTGATCGGTTCGGCTTCATTCTGCGCAGAGCCTTTCGGCTTGCCAGCGATTGCCATACCTGCAACACGATAGAAGTTGTAATCAGGGTTTTTGCCGGGGCCGGAGATCAGCAGATCTTCTTTCTCGTACACCAGGTCCTGACGTTTGAACTCGGCCATCTCGAAATCCGGGGTCAGCTGGATTGCGGTGGTCGGACAGGCTTCCTCGCAGAGACCGCAGAAAATGCAGCGCGAGAAGTTGATACGGAAGAAGTCCGGGTACCAGCGACCGTCTTCGGTTTCAGCTTTCTGCAGCGAGATGCAACCCACCGGGCACGCCACGGCGCACAGGTTGCAGGCTACGCAACGCTCTTCGCCATCGGGGTCACGGGTCAGGACGATGCGACCACGGTAGCGCGGCGGCAGGTAGACCGGCTCTTCCGGGTATTGCAGGGTGTCGCGCTTGCGAAAGCCATGGCCGAAGACCATGACCAGGCTGCGCAACTGGGTACCGGTACCCTTAACGATGTCGCCAATATATTTGAACATGGGTCAAATCCTCACTGAACCGCAACCGCAGGTGTGTTCCACAACACAACCGCAGCGGTTATCAGCAAATTGATCAGGGTCAGTGGCAGGCAGAATTTCCAGCTGAAATCCATCACCTGGTCATAACGCGGACGCGGGATGGAAGCGCGCAGCAGGATGAACAGCATGATGAAGAACGCGGTCTTCAGTGCGAACCAGACGAAGGACAGTTGCGGCAGGATGCCGAACGGACCGTGCCAGCCACCGAAGAACAGGGTGACCAGCAGCGCCGAGATCAGGATGATGCCGATGTATTCACCGACGAAGAACATGCCCCATTTCATACCGGCGTATTCAATGTGGTAACCGTCGGCCAGTTCCTGTTCCGCTTCCGGCTGGTCGAACGGGTGACGGTGAGTCACGGCGACGCCAGCGATGAAGAAGGTACAGAAGCCGAAGAACTGCGGAATGATGAACCACAGGTTCTGCGCCTGGTACTCGACGATGTCGCGCATGTTGAACGAGCCGACCTGCACCACGATGCCCATCAGGGCCAGGCCCATGAACACTTCGTAGGACACGGTCTGCGCCGAGGCACGCAAGCTGCCCAGCAGGGCGAACTTGTTGTTACTCGACCAGCCGGCGAACAGCACCGCGTAGACCGACAGACCAGCCATCGCGAAGAAAAACAGCAAGCCGATGTTCAGATCCGCCACGCCCCACGTCGGGGTGATCGGGATGATCGCGAAGGCGATCAGCAGGGCGGACATGGCGACCACCGGTGCCAGGGTGAAGATCACCTTGTCGGCAAACGGCGGGGTCCAGTCTTCCTTGAAGAACATCTTCAGCATGTCGGCGGCAATCTGGAACATGCCGAACGGGCCAACGCGGTTCGGACCGTAACGGTCCTGCCACCAGCCCAACAGGCGACGTTCGACAAAGCTGAGCAACGCGCCCGCGACCACAACGGCCAGCAGAATCACGATGGCTTTGATGACCGTCAGGATCACATCGATCACTTCAGGGGTGAACCAGGTCATTGCGCTGCCTCCTGCAGACCGTCGACGGACAGGCCGGCGAATGCCGGTGGAATGCCGGCGATGCCCGCAGGCAAGGCCACCAGACCAGCGCCCAGTTCTTCATTGATGCGCAGCGGAAGACGCAGGGTCTGGCCGGCCACGTTCAGGCTCAGCAGAGCACCGTCGTTGACGCCCAGGCGATCCGCTTCGGATTTGGCCAGAGCCACGTACGGAGCCGGGATGCGTTCCTGTACCGGAGCGGCTTTCGACGAGTTTTCGTCGCTGCCGAACAGGTGGTAGAACGGCACGGCCTGCCAGGTGCCTGGCGCCGGGTTGAATGCACGTGGTGCAGCCGCGAACCAGTTCAGCGAATCACCGGTGCTTTCGATCAGGCGGGTGCCCGGGTCGCCAGCACGCAGGTGACCACCGACTTCGTCCTGGAACTTGTTCCAGGCTTGCGGCGAGTTCCAGCCCGGCGACCAGGCAAACGGCACCTGCTGACGCGGTTCGGCCGAACCCGAGTAACCTTCCATGGAGAAGGCGAACGCGGTGTCTTTGTCTTGCGGGGTACGCGGTTCGTGAACGCTGATGTCGGCGCGCATCGCGGTGCGACCGGAATAACGCAGCGGCTCACGCGCCAGTTTCAGACCCTTGATGCGGAACGCGGCAGACGGGGCGGCATCGACGATGCGCGCCAGTTGCTCGGTGCTCGAAGCCACGGCTGCAGTGACGTGGTCGAGTTGCGTCCAGTCGATCGGCTGGTTCAGCAGGGTCGAGCGCAGGGCGTGCAGCCAGCGCCAGCCTTCGTGAACCAGGATGCTCGCATCCATGTATTGCGGATCGAAAACCTGGAAGAAGCGCTGGGCGCGACCTTCCTGGCTGACCAAAGTACCGTCGCCTTCCGCGAAGCTCGCCGCTGGCAGAACCAGTTGCGCGCGGTCGGTGGTGGCGGTCTTCTGGTGGTCGGCAACGATCAGCACTTTCGCAGCGTTCAGCGCGGCATCGACCTTGGCTTTCGAGGTGCGGGTGTACAGATCGTTTTCCAGCACGACGATGGCGTCGGCCTTGCCATCGATCACGGCTTGCAGCGCCGCGTCGACCGATTCGCCACCGAGCATGGCCAGGCCGAGGCTGTTGGCTTCCGGCACGATCAGGCTGATCGAACCGTTCTTCTCGCGCAGCTTCAGGGCTTTGGCGATGTTCGCCGCCGCTTCGATCAAGGCTTTGGAACCCAGCGAAGTACCGGCGATGATCAGCGGACGTTTGGCCGCGAGCAGGGCGTCGGCGATGCGCTTGGCCAGCGCCTGGGCTTCCGCGTCCAGACCTTCAACGGCCGGGGCGCTGGCGTCCAGAGCGTGGGCCACGGCGAAACCGATGCGTGCCAGATCGTCCGGAGCTGCGTGAACGCATTCTTCAGCGATGTCGTCGAGCTTGGTTTCGGCCAGGCTGGCGATGAACAGCGGGTTCAGTTCGTGCTGACCGATGTTCTTCACTGCAGCGTCGAGCCATGGCTGAACGCGCATGGCTTCGGCCATGTCTTCAGCTTTGCCCTTGACCGACTGACGCAGGGACAAAGCCATACGCGCAGCAGTCTGGGTCAGGTCTTCACCGAGGACGAACACGGCGTCGTGGTCTTCGATGTCGCGCATGTTCGGCACGGGCAGCGGGCTGTCTTTGAGCACTTGCAGGACCAGACGGATGCGCTCCAGTTCGGAGGCTTCGATACCGGAGTAGAAGTGCTCGGCGCCCACCAGCTCACGCAGCGCGTAGTTGCTTTCGAGGCTGGCACGCGGCGAACCGATACCGACGATGTTGCGCCCGCGCAGCAGATCGGCTGCCTTGTCCAGCGCCTGATCCAGGCCCAGCTTGGTGCCGTCGGCCAGCAGTGGCTGACGTGGACGGTCGGTGCGGTTGACGTAGCCATAACCGAAACGACCACGGTCGCACAGGAAGTACTGGTTCACCGAACCGTTGAAACGGTTTTCGATGCGCCGCAGTTCGCCGTAACGCTCGCCCGGGGAGATGTTGCAACCGCTGGAGCAACCATGGCAGATGCTCGGCGAGAACTGCATGTCCCACTTGCGGTTGTAACGCTCGGAGTGAGTCTTGTCGGTGAACACACCGGTCGGGCAGACCTCGGTGAGGTTGCCGGAGAACTCGCTTTCGAGGGTGCCGTCTTCAACGCGACCGAAGTACACGTTGTCGTGGGCGCCGAATACACCGAGGTCGGTGCCGCCGGCATAGTCCTTGTAGAAACGCACGCAGCGGTAGCAAGCGATGCAGCGGTTCATTTCGTGGGAAATGAACGGGCCCAGTTGCTGGTTCTGGTGGGTACGTTTGGTGAAGCGATAACGGCGCTCGTTGTGGCCGGTCATCACCGTCATGTCTTGCAGGTGGCAGTGACCGCCTTCTTCGCACACAGGGCAGTCGTGCGGGTGGTTGGTCATCAGCCATTCGACAACACTGGCGCGGAACGCCTTGGATTCTTCATCGTCGATGGAGATCCAGGTGTTGTCGGTGGCAGGGGTCATGCAGGACATGACGATGCGACCACGGGTGTCGTTCTCGTCGGTGTACTGCTTGACCGCGCACTGGCGGCAGGCCCCGACGCTACCAAGCGCGGGGTGCCAGCAGAAATAAGGGATGTCGAGGCCCAGCGACAGACATGCCTGTAACAGGTTGTCTGCCCCGTCGACTTCGAGCGCTTTGCCGTCTACGTGGATAGTGGCCATGGTTCAAAGGTCTTCGTTGGCCCGGTGTCAGCGGGCGTGGCTAATGGAATCTTGTTATCCGTCCGAATCCAGTCAGCCCCGAAAGGCGTCATCGGACGAAAGGCGAAGGGCACGGACCCTTCGCCTCTTTAAGCGTTTACGCGCCGACTACGATCGGCCTTGCCAGAGGCGGGACGGCGGCGCTTGCAGGCGCGATACCGGCTTCGAACTCTGGACGGAAGTATTTGATGGCACTGCCCAGCGGCTCCACGGCACCCGGTGCGTGAGCACAGAAGGTCTTGCCTGGGCCGAGGAAACCGACCAGACCCAGCAGGGTCTCGATGTCGCCTGGCTGACCGCGGCCTTCTTCGATGGCCATCAAGAGCTTGACGCTCCATGGCAAGCCATCACGGCACGGGGTGCAGAAGCCGCAGGATTCGCGGGCGAAGAACTGCTCCATGTTGCGCAGCAAGGAGACCATGTTGACGCTGTCGTCCACCGCCATCGCCAGACCGGTACCCATCCGGGTGCCCACTTTGGCGATGCCGCCGGCGTACATTTGTGCGTCGAGGTGTTCTGGCAACAGGAAACCGGTACCGGCGCCACCTGGCTGCCAGGCCTTGAGCTTGTAACCGTCGCGCATGCCGCCGGCGTAGTCTTCGAACAGCTCGCGACCGGTGACGCCGAATGGCAGTTCCCACAGCCCCGGGTTCTTGACCTTGCCGGAGAAGCCCATGAGCTTGGTGCCCATGTCTTCGCTGCCTTCGCGGGCCAACGATTTGTACCAGTCAACGCCGTCGGCAATGATCGCCGGCACGTTGCACAGGGTTTCGACGTTGTTCACGCAGGTCGGCTTGCCCCACACGCCGACGGCGGCAGGGAAGGGCGGCTTGGAGCGCGGGTTGGCACGGCGGCCTTCCAGGGAGTTGATCAGTGCGGTTTCTTCACCGCAGATGTAACGCCCGGCGCCGGTGTGCACGAACAGTTCAAAATCAAAACCCGAACCCAGAATGTTTTTACCCAAAAGGCCTGCAGCCTTGGCTTCTTCCACGGCACGGTTGAGGTGCCTGGCGGCGGTGGTGTACTCGCCACGCAGGAAGATGTAGCCACGGTAGGTTTTCAGTGCGCGGGCACTGATCAGCATGCCTTCGATCAGCAGATGGGGCAGTTGCTCCATCAGCATGCGGTCTTTCCAGGTGTTCGGTTCCATTTCGTCCGCGTTGCACAGCAGGTAGCGGATGTTGATGGATTCGTCCTTGGGCATCAGGCCCCACTTCACGCCAGTGGGGAAGCCTGCACCGCCGCGGCCTTTGAGGCCGGCGTCTTTCACGGTCTGGACGATGTCGTCCTGAGCCATGTCGGCGAAGGCTTTGCGCGCAGCGGCGTAACCGTTCTTGGCCTGGTATTCGTCGAGCCACACGGCTTCGCCGTCGTCACGCAGACGCCAGGTCAGCGGGTGAGTCTCGGCCGAACGCTTGATGCGGTTGGCAGGACCGAAAGATGTCAGGGTCATACGTAGCCCTCGAGCAGTTTGGCCACGCCGGCAGGCTGCACGTCGCCAAAGGTGTCGTCGTCGATCATCAGCGCCGGTGCCTTGTCGCAGTTGCCGAGGCAGCAGACAGGCAGCAGAGTGAAACGACCGTCGGCGGTGGTCTGACCCAGGCCAATGCCCAGATTGTTCTGGATTTCGCTGACCACCGACTCATGGCCGCCGATGTAGCAGACCATGCTGTCGCAGACGCGAATGATGTGGCGGCCGACCGGCTGACGGAAGATCTGGCTGTAGAACGTCGCCACGCCTTCAACGTCGCTGGCCGGGATGCCGAGAATCTCGCCGATCGCGTACAGGGCGCCATCCGGCACCCAGCCACGTTCTTTCTGAACGATCTTCAGGGCTTCGATCGACGCCGCGCGCGGGTCTTCGTAGTGATGCAACTCGTGCTCGATGGCCGAGCGCTCGGTTTCACTCAAGGTGAAACGGTCTGTCTGGATAAGCGTGCTGTTCATGCTTAGCGGTCCACGTCGGCCATAACGAAGTCGATACTACCCAGGTACGCAATCAAGTCCGCGACCATGCTGCCTTTGATCACCGAAGGGATCTGTTGCAGATGCGGGAAGCTCGGAGTACGGATCCGGGTACGGTAGCTCATGGTGCCGCCGTCGCTCGTCAGGTAATAACTGTTGATGCCCTTGGTCGCTTCGATCATCTGGAAGGATTCGTTGGCCGGCATGACCGGGCCCCACGAAACCTGCAGGAAGTGCGTGATCAGGGTTTCGATGTGCTGCAGCGTGCGCTCTTTCGGCGGCGGCGTGGTCAGCGGGTGATCCGCCTTGTACGGGCCTTCCGGCATGTTGCGCATGCACTGGTCGATGATCTTGATGCTCTGGCGCATCTCTTCGACGCGGACCATGCAGCGATCGTAGGCATCGCCATTGGCGGCCAGCGGTACTTCGAATTCGAAGTTCTCGTAGCCGGAGTATGGACGCGCCTTACGCAGGTCGAAGTCGCAACCGGTCGAACGCAGGCCGGCACCGGTGACGCCCCATTCCAGGGCCTCTTTGGTGTTGTACTGGGCGACGCCGATGGTCCGACCCTTGAGGATGCTGTTCTGCAGGGCAGCCTTGGTGTATTCGTCGAGGCGTTTTGGCAGCCACTCCACGAAGTCTTTCACCAGTTTGTCCCAGCCGCGCGGCAGGTCGTGGGCAACACCACCGATGCGGTACCAGGCCGGGTGCAGACGGAAACCGGTAATGGCTTCGATCACCGTGTACGCCTTCTGGCGGTCGGTGAAGGTGAAGAACACCGGGGTCATGGCGCCGACGTCCTGGATGTAGGTACCCAGGAACAGCAGGTGGCTGGTGATCCGGAAGAACTCGGCCATCATGATGCGGATGACGTCGACCTTCTCCGGGACCTTGATGCCGGCCAGCTTCTCGACCGAGAGCACGTACGGCAGGTTGTTCATCACGCCGCCGAGGTAGTCGATACGGTCGGTGTACGGGATGAAACTGTGCCAGGACTGACGCTCGGCCATCTTCTCGGCGCCACGGTGGTGGTAACCGATGTCCGGTACGCAGTCGACGATTTCTTCGCCATCGAGTTGCAGAATGATGCGGAACGCACCGTGCGCCGAAGGGTGGTTCGGGCCCAGGTTGAGGAACATGTAGTCCTCGTTGGCCCCGGAACGCTTCATGCCCCAGTCTTCGGGACGGAAGCGCGCGGCTTCTTCCTCAAGCTGTTGCTTGGCGAGGTTGAGGCTGAACGGATCGAATTCGGTGGCGCGCGCCGGGAAGTCCTTGCGCAGCGGGTGACCTTCCCAGGTCGGCGGCATCATGATGCGCGACAGGTGCGGGTGGCCTTTGAAGTCGATGCCGTACATGTCCCAGACTTCACGCTCGTACCAGTTGGCGTTTGGCCAGATGCTGGTGACGGTCGGCAAGCTCAGGTCGCTTTCGGACAAGGCGACTTTGATCATCACGTCACTATTACGCTCAAGCGACATGAGGTGATAGAACACGGTGAAGTCGGCGCCCGATGGCAGCCCTTGACGCTTGGTGCGCAGACGCTCGTCCACGCCGTGCAGGTCATAGAGCATGACGTACGGCTTGGGCAGGTTACGCAGGAAGGTCAGGACTTCGACAAGTCTGGCGCGCGCCACCCACAACACCGGCATGCCGGTGCGGGTCGACTGAGCGGTGAACGCTTCGGCGCCAAAACGGTTGTTCAATTCGACGACCACATCCTGGTCGTCTGCCTTATAAGGCGGGATGTACAGAGCGCTGCCTGTAGTCATGGTTATTTTTTCGCTTTCGGTCAACGTAAAGAATGAAGCCAGCTTCTCGTTTCTTTGAAACAGACTGGATCAGACTTCGTCAGGGCTGCGCAGGTTGGTGACTGCGATTCGCTGTTCGCGGCGCTGTTCCTTTTGCGAAGGCATGTCGGCGCGATAAACGCCTTGATCACCAACGACCCAGGAAAGCGGACGACGCTCCTGTCCAATCGATTCCTGCAACAGCATCAAGCCTTGGAGGAATGCTTCTGGACGAGGCGGGCAGCCAGGTACGTAGACGTCCACGGGCAGGAACTTGTCCACCCCTTGAACCACGGAGTAGATGTCGTACATGCCGCCGGAGTTGGCGCACGAACCCATGGAGATAACCCACTTGGGCTCGAGCATCTGCTCGTAGAGACGCTGAATGATCGGCGCCATCTTGATGAAGCAGGTACCGGCGATAACCATGAAGTCGGCCTGACGCGGTGATGCCCGGATAACTTCGGCGCCAAAGCGCGCGATGTCGTGGGGCGCCGTGAAGGCGGTGGTCATTTCCACATAGCAGCACGAAAGGCCGAAGTTGTACGGCCACAGGGAGTTTTTACGCCCCCAGTTGACCGCGCCACTCAGCACGTCTTCGAGCTTGCCCATGAAAATGTTTTTGTGGACTTGATCCTCTAACGGATCGGAAACGGTTTCCCGTTCGCCGATCGGATACTGCTCGTTAGGAGCATCGGGGTCGATTCTGGTGAGATTGTATTGCATTGCCAAAGCCTCATTGTTTCAGCTTCGCCTGCCGCTTGCGACGAGCTTCCGGAGCCCAGTCAAGGGCGCCCACTCGGAACAGGTAGACAAGACCTGCCAACAGAATTGCTATGAAAACGAGAGCTTCGACGAATCCGGTCCAGCCGCTTTCGCGGACGGACACAGACCATGCAAAGAGAAAGAGGGCTTCGATATCGAAGATCACGAACAGCATCGCGACCAGATAGAATTTGGCTGAGAGCCGCAAGCGGGCGCCACCGGTAGGTAGCATGCCGGACTCGAACGGTTCGTTTTTGCTGCGGCCCCAGGCTTTTGACCCGAGGAGGCTGGAGACGCCAAGCATGAAGGCACACAGGCCGACGACACCCAGAAGGAAAATGGCAAAGCCCCAGTTGTGGGCCATGAGTCCTGTCGCTTCGGGCATGCTGGTAATCCTTAACAGAGAGCAAAGGTCTCTGAGCTTGATAAAGAAATAGGCAGTGACGATATGTCGCAGCAATCAATCGCGCTGATTTTATGGCTAAACACCCGGCAAGTAAAATTCCTATAGCGAAATTATTTATTGGAATAAGGACATAGCGTACCTCCGATGCTCTGTAGCCCGTGCGTAGCGGGCATTAGCCGGGTTTGCGCGAATTATGTTTTGTAGGAAATGTAACGAACATAGTTGCTGCTAAATGATAATTGATATCGTTTGGAGTGGTTTTGTAACTGTTTAGCGGTGCAGTACACAGAAAGTTGTCTTATATGCCTGTTACTGCAAGTAGCGGTGGCGCACGTTTTACCGGTTTTTTGTGATGCGGGTACTGGTCTGGATCAATGTTTTGTCCCGCGGGCTGAAGACGAAACCTGTGGGAGCGAGCCTGCTCGCGAATGCGGTGAGTCAGTCACCGTATGCGCAAGCTGACAAAGCGCCTTCGCGAGCGGGCTCGCTCCCACAAGGTTTCGTGGCGCTGGGAGTTCTTCAGCCCAACACACGCCCCCTGTAGGAGCTGCCGAAGGCTGCGATCTTTTGATTTTGCTTATCTAAAAACAAGATCAAAAGATCGCAGCCTTCGGCAGCTCCTACAGGGTGGATGGGGGAATCTGCGGGCAAAAAAAACGCCCCGAACCAGTCGGGGCGTCAGTCTTGCGGCTTTGCGGTTAGCTTTCTATACGATCCGCAAAGGCCGTTTGCTCAGGTGAAGCAGATCAGTGGAACTGTTCTTCTTCGGTCGAACCGGTCAGCGCGGTCACCGAGGACGAGCCACCCTGAATCACGGTGGTCATGTCGTCGAAGTAGCCGGTGCCCACTTCCTGCTGGTGAGCCACGAACGTGTAACCCTTGGCGGCGTCAGCGAACTCCTGCTCCTGCAGCTTCACGTAGGCAGTCATGTCGTTGCGGGCGTAGTCGTGCGCCAGGTTGAACATGCTGTGCCACATGTTGTGAATGCCGGCCAGGGTGATGAACTGGTGCTTGTAGCCCATGGCGGACAGTTCGCGCTGGAATTTGGCGATGGTCGCGTCGTCCAGGTTTTTCTTCCAGTTGAAGGAAGGCGAGCAGTTGTACGACAGCAGTTGGTCCGGGTATTCCTTCTTGATCGCTTCAGCGAAGCGACGGGCTTCTTCCAGATCCGGTTTGGCGGTTTCACACCAGATCAGGTCGGCGTACGGAGCGTAGGCCAGGCCACGGGCAATCGCTTGATCCAGGCCGGCACGTACCTTGTAGAAGCCTTCCTGAGTACGTTCGCCAGTCACGAACGGCTGGTCGTACGGGTCGCAGTCCGAAGTCAGCAGGTCAGCGGCGTTGGCGTCGGTACGGGCCAGAATGATGGTCGGTGTACCGGCAACGTCAGCCGCCAGACGTGCAGCGGTCAGCTTCTGTACGGCTTCCTGAGTTGGAACCAGTACCTTGCCGCCCATGTGGCCGCACTTCTTCACGGAAGCCAGTTGGTCTTCGAAGTGCACGCCGGCGGCGCCTGCTTCGATCATGCTCTTCATCAGCTCGTAGGCGTTCAGTACGCCGCCGAAACCGGCTTCAGCGTCAGCCACGATTGGTGCGAAGTAGTCGATGTAGCCTTCGTCGCCCGGGTTCTTGCCGGCTTTCCACTGTATCTGGTCAGCACGACGGAACGAGTTGTTGATGCGCTTGACCACGGTTGGAACCGAATCCACCGGGTACAGCGACTGGTCCGGGTACATCGATTCGGCGGAGTTGTTGTCCGCAGCAACCTGCCAGCCCGACAGGTAGATCGCCTGGATACCGGCCTTGACCTGCTGAACAGCCTGGCCGCCGGTCAGGGCGCCCATGCAGTTGACGAAATCTTTCTCTGGGCGGAAGGACGGCTTGGCACCCTGGGTCACCAGGTTCCACAGCTTCTCGGCGCCCATTTTCGCAAAGGTGTGCTCAGGTTGAACCGAGCCACGCAGACGGACGACGTCAGCAGCGGAGTAAGTGCGAGTCACGCCTTTCCAGCGCGGGTTTTCAGCCCAGTCTTTTTCAAGGGCTGCAATTTGCTGTTCGCGTGTCAGTGCCATGGAGATAAACCTCGTCGCGTCTTTATGAAAAGTTGTTCTGCGGTGGAAAATTCCTGCGCTCGCTGACCAGAAGCTTAGGTGGTCAAGTCGGGTTCGGCGGGGTAGGCGACGGGATGAACGATGGGCTCGAGGGGAAGTGAGCAGGTAGTGGCGGACTGCGGGGCGCATTCGGGCGTCGTGGGCCTTTATACGAACTGCAGCGTGAAGCCGGGTTACCTAATTACGCTTCCGTCCCTCGGGACAACTTCGTTCCAGTCGGCAACCTCGTCAAACACACCTTGTGGGCGGTACAGACACGAAGCGGTTCGCGGGGTAGGTGCGAACGTCGCTTCGAAGGCCCTTGCCAGGGCCTCTGATTAGCGGGAGCGAGGCCATCATGCCTTCGCTTTTTTGGCCCGTCAAACGTTTTGTAGTGCTTTTTTTCAAGCACTACATCTTTCGTCTAATACGACTAATCAGTCAGTTTTCGGTGCTTTAGTCCAGCGCGTCGACTTTCACCCGTAAAGTCATGTCATCCCGGCCTTGAGTCGAGTAGCTGCGGCTCTGGCTCTGTTTGTCGGCCTGGGTTTCACGGTTTACGCCGGCAAGGGTGATCCATTCGCCGAGGCGTCCGCTGACCGTTGTGTCGGTACTTTGTACGTTCACTACATCAGGACGTTCCTGGCTCATGCGGTCACGGTTGGTACTGATTGCCAGGTGAACGATGTCGCCGGTGACGCTCGCCGTCACGTAGAAGCCCTGGGTGACGTTACGGTATTGGGTCTGGCTGCTGTAATCGCCGTAGGAGTTGCTCTGGCTGCTGGTGATCGGCACGCTCTGGCCGACCTGAATCAGCGCCGGCGCGCCTTCACTGGCCTGAATCTGCTGGATGCCGCCGTCACGGCTGGCGGTGCTGTAATTGATGATCCGGGTCTGTTGGTCGCCGGTGTTCTGCTGATTGTTTTCGTTGGTGTCGACGGTGATCAACAGGCGTTTGGGCACAGTGTCGAGCTGGGTAATCAGCGCCTTGAGTTCCTGGATCTTGTCCGGCTCGGCCTTGATGATCAGTTGATTGCCATAGGCGCTGACCTGACCGTCCTTGCCGATGAAGTCTTGCGCCATCGGCAGCATGTCGGTGCTGGTGCGGTACTTGAGAGGCACGATTTCTGTGGCTGCCATCACCGACAGGCTGCAGCCGAGCAGCAGGGTGGTGAGCAGGGTGCGTAGGGACATGTCCGTTATCTCCGCTTTCGAAAGGCTTGATATTGCCAGTTTGTCGGCCCGGGGTGGGGCAAGTTGAATCGTAGACAGCAAAACGCCCCGGCATCCGAAAATGGCGGGGCGTTTTGAGGGGGCTCAAGGGGCTTTGTGGTGAGGGAATTCATCCCCGATGGGGCGCGGAGCGGCCCCAAAAAACCTTGGGCCTGCTTCGCAGTCCATCGGGGATGAATCCCCTCACCACAGGATCTCCAGAAATCACAGAATCAGTAGAGATCTTGGGATCTCTACTGATCAAGCCGAATGCCGAACCATATCGACATGCGGAATCCCGGCTTCGAGGAATTCCTCGCTGACCAGGCTGAAGCCCAGGCGCTCATAGAACGCCGTGGCCTGTACCTGGGCGCTGAGCATCTGCTGCTGCAGACCGCGGGCTTCGGCTTCGGCGATGACCGCTTGCATCAGCGCATCACCCACCTTCATCCCGCGCCAGTCCTTCAACACCGAAACCCGGCCAATGTGCCCGTCGGGCAGCAGGCGGGCGGTGCCGATCGGGAAGTCGCCTTCGAACGCCAGAAAATGCACGGCGGTCGCATCATCGGCGTCCCATTCAAGCTCGGGTGGCACCGATTGCTCGGCGATGAACACCGTTTCACGAATGCGCCGGATCTCGGCGTTGTCCTTTTGCCAGTCTGCGACACGTACGCGAATCTTATTCATCGGCGAATCCCAGGCTGCCCTGTTTGACCAGCTCGCACAGCAGGCCGCGACCGTCTTCATCGTTGAGCCACTCGCCGAGGTTGTCGACGTGCAGCGCATCGGCGGCGCAGATCAGCTTCAGCAGCTCGCGCAGCTTGCCCGGCAGGTATCGGCTCTGGCCGCTGGCGAACAGCAGCAGGTCGTCATCGACTTCCGACCAGGCCAGGCGCGCACTCGGGTTGCGGATCAGCACCGCGCCGTCCTGCAAGGCATTGAGGAAGTCATCTTCTTCAACGTCTTCCGGGCCGACCACCAGTTCCGGGTAGCGCGGCTCGGTCATGTACTGGCCGAACCAGGTCAGCAGCAGACGCTCGTCGCTCATGTGCTCGGCGAGCAGGCTCTTCAGGCGATCCAGCGCATCGTGCTGAATCTGGTGCGGATCGACCGCAGGCTGCGCGTCGGCATCGGTGTAGCGCTCTTCGTCCGACAGGAACTGGCTGAGGAAGTCGGTGAAGTGGGTCAGCACTTCCGAGGCGCTCGGGGCGCGGAAGCCGACCGAGTAGGTCATGCAGTTGTCCACGGCGACACCGCAGTGGGCCAGGCGCGGCGGCAGGTAGAGCATGTCGCCCGGTTCCAGGACCCACTCTTCGGTTTCGTGGAATTCGGCGAGAATGCGCAGATCCGCGTGCTGCAGCAGCGGGCTGTCGGTGTCGCACATCTGGCCGATCTTCCAGTTGCGCTTGCCATGACCTTGCAGCAGGAACACGTCGTAGTTGTCGAAGTGCGGACCGACGCTGCCACCCGGGGCGGCGAAGCTGATCATCACGTCATCGACACGCCAGCTCGGCAGGAAGCGGAAGTTTTCCAGCAGCTCGCTGACTTCCGGGACGAATTGATCAACGGCCTGAACGAGCAAGGTCCACTCTTTTTCCGGCAGCTTGCTGAACTCGTCTTCGGCGAACGGGCCGCGACGCAGCTCCCACGGGCGCTCGCCGTGCTCGATCACCAGGCGCGACTCGACCTCTTCTTCCAGGGCCAGGCCGGCCAGTTCGTCGGCGTCGATCGGGCTTTCGAAGTCAGGGATGGCCTGACGGATCAGCAGCGGCTTTTTCTGCCAGTAATCGCGCATGAATTCGCGCGCCGTGAGACCGCCCAGGAGTTGAAGAGGAGTATCAGGATTCATGTGTAACCTATTGAAAAAAAGCATTTTTCAGACGGGAATAAAAACGCCCGGCGCGGCCGGGCGTCTCAAACGGGTCAAGCGGTGAATCAGATGCGTCTGGCTTGCGCTACAGCGTTGCCGATGTAGTTGGCCGGGGTCAGCTGTTTCAGTTCGGCTTTCGCTTCGGCTGGCATGTCCAGGCCGTCGATGAAAGTCTGCAGCGCTTCAGGGCTGATGCCCTTGCCGCGGGTCAGTTCTTTCAGCTTTTCGTACGGGTTTTCGATGTTGTAGCGGCGCATTACGGTCTGGATCGGCTCAGCCAATACTTCCCAGCAAGCGTCGAGGTCAGCGGCAATCTTCTGCTCGTTGAGCTCCAGTTTGCTGATGCCTTTGAGGCTGGCTTCGTAGGCGATCACGCTGTGAGCAAAGCCCACGCCGAGGTTGCGCAGTACGGTGGAGTCGGTCAGGTCGCGCTGCCAGCGGGAGATCGGCAGTTTGCTCGCCAGGTGCTGGAACAGTGCGTTGGCGATGCCCAGGTTGCCTTCGGAGTTTTCGAAGTCGATCGGGTTGACCTTGTGCGGCATGGTCGACGAACCGATTTCGCCAGCGATGGTGCGCTGCTTGAAATAACCCAGGGAGATGTAGCCCCAGATGTCACGGTCGAAGTCGATCAGGATGGTATTGAAGCGTGCGATCGCGTCAAACAGCTCGGCGATGTAGTCGTGCGGTTCGATCTGCGTGGTGTACGGGTTGAAACCCAGACCCAGCTCGTCTTCGATGAAGGCGCGGGCGTTGGCTTCCCAGTCGATCTGCGGGTAAGCCGACAGGTGCGCGTTGTAGTTGCCTACGGCGCCGTTGATCTTGCCCAGCAGCGGCACGGCAGCGACCTGAGCGATCTGGCGCTCGAGACGGTAAACCACGTTGGCCAGTTCTTTGCCCAAGGTAGTCGGGGAGGCTGGTTGACCGTGGGTGCGCGACAGCATCGGCACGTCGGCGAAACGGATCGCCAGTTCACGGATGGCGTTGGCAGTCTGGCGCATCAGCGGCAGCATCACGTCGTCACGGCCTTCGCGCAGCATCAGGGCGTGGGACAGGTTGTTGATGTCTTCACTGGTGCAGGCGAAGTGGATGAACTCGCTGACCTTGGCCAGCTCCGGCAGCTTGGCCGCCTGCTCCTTGAGCAGGTATTCGATCGCCTTGACGTCGTGGTTGGTGGTGCGCTCGATCTCTTTGACGCGCTCGGCGTGCTCCAGCGAGAAGTTTTCAGCCAGTTCATTGAGAACGGCGTTGGCCTCGGCGGAGAAGGCTGGCACTTCCGGAATACCGGCGTGGGCGGCCAGGCGCTGGAGCCAGCGCACTTCAACCAGAACGCGGGCACGGATCAGGCCGTACTCGCTGAAAATCGGGCGCAGGGCCTGGGTTTTGCCGGCGTAGCGGCCGTCAACAGGGGAAACCGCAGTGAGCGAAGAGAGCTGCATGGGGTGTTCTCGGACAGTCGGGCAACGAAATGGGGCGCGTATCATACATGAAAAAATCCGCCGGTCCGTTGCCAACTGACCGGCGTATTACGCGCTACAGACTACAAAACTTTTATTGCGCGACGATTTACTCGCTGCGCATCAACGGATACAGCTCTTTGAGCAGCTTGCGCCGGCTGATCACCAACTGCCAGCGGTGGCCGCCGAGCTGTCGCCACAGGCGTGCCGAACGGATGCCGGCCAGCAGCAGCGCGCGGATCTTCGAAGCATTGCTCGGTTGCTGCAGGTTACGCATGTCGCCATGCACCTGAATGCGCTGGCGCAGGGTGCTCAGGGTGTCCTGATACAGCGCACCGCAGGCGGCGATCACGTTTTCGTGGGCCGGGCCGAAGTGTTCGACCTGCGACTGGATCTGCGGCAGACGCTTGCCAATGGTGTCGAGCATGTCGTCACGTTTGGCCAGTTGGCGTTCCAGGCCGAGCATCGACAGGGCATAGCGCAGCGGCTCGCGTTGCAGGGTGCTTGGATCACGCTCGAGGGCGCCGATCAAGGCGCGATAACCCTCGCGCAGATTGAGGTCGTCGCCGCCGTACACATCCAGTGTGTCCTTCGGGTCGCGTACCAGCAGACTGCCGAGCATGCAGCTCAGGCCGGCCTCGCTGGTCTGCCCGGTCTTGGCGATGCGGTCGACCAGCACCGCGGCGAGAAACACCCCGCCGAGCGCCGTCAGTTGCTCCTGAGTCGGGCTCATGCCTGGCCGCTCCACGGCTCGGCAACTTCGATCACGCCACCACCGAGGCAGATTTCACCGTCGTAGAACACCACGGACTGGCCCGGGGTCACCGCGCGTTGCGGTTCGTCGAACACGGCACGGTAGCCGCTGGCGGTTTTTTCCAGGGTGCAGGCCTGATCGCTCTGGCGATAACGCACTTTGGCGGTGAGGCGCAGCGGCTGGCTCAGGTCGATCGGGTTGACCCAATAGATTTCCGAAGCGAGCAGGGCGCTGGAGAACAGCCACGGATGGTTGTTGCCCTGGCCGACGATCAGCTCGTTGCTGTCCAGATCCTTGCGCAGCACGTACCACGGCTCGTCGCCGGCATCTTTCAGGCCGCCGATGCCCAGGCCCTGACGCTGACCGATGGTGTGGTACATCAAGCCGTGGTGACGGCCGATGACTTCGCCTTCGGTGGTCTTGATCTCGCCTGGTTGCGCCGGCAGGTATTGCTTGAGGAAGTCGCTGAAGCGTCGCTCGCCGATAAAGCAGATCCCGGTGGAATCCTTCTTCTTGGCGGTCGCCAACTCGTATTTCTCGGCAATGGCGCGAACTTCCGGCTTTTCCAGTTCACCGACCGGGAACAGGGTCTTGGCGATCTGTTCGCCGCCGACGGCGTGCAGGAAGTAGCTCTGATCCTTGTTCGGATCGAGGCCCTTGAGCAGTTCGGTACGACCATCGATGTCGCGACGGCGCACGTAGTGGCCGGTGGCAATCAGGTCGGCGCCAAGCATCATGGCGTAGTCGAGGAACGCCTTGAACTTGATCTCGCGGTTGCACAGGATGTCCGGGTTCGGCGTGCGACCGGCCTTGTATTCGGCGAGGAAGTGCTCGAACACGTTGTCCCAGTACTCGGCGGCGAAGTTGGCGGTGTGCAGCTTGATACCGATCTTGTCGCACACGGCCTGGGCATCCGCCAGGTCGTCCATGGCGGTGCAGTATTCCGTTCCGTCGTCTTCTTCCCAGTTCTTCATGAACAGGCCTTCCACTTCAAAGCCCTGCTCGATCAGCAGGAGAGCGGAAACGGAAGAGTCCACGCCGCCGGACATGCCGACAATGACGCGCTTCTTGGATGTGTCAGAAGGGGCTGGATCACGCATAGGGATTCAATGAGTGTCTTGAAAAAGGACGCGATTCTAGCAGGCTCACGGCCTCAAGGCTAAAGAGAAGGGCGGATCAGTTCGAGACTGAAGTGATGGCCGGCCAGATAGTCGTCGATGCAGCGGATGATCAACTCGCTGCGCCAGTTGTCGCGCTGGGCGATTAATTCGCTGTAGGTCAACCACTTGGCGCCAATGATGCCATCGTCCAGTTGATAGTCCGGGTGGTGTTTCACTGCTTTGGCGCTGAAGCACACCCGTTGATAAGTCACGCCGTTGCTCGGCGCGGTGTACAGATAAATGCCGATCACGCCGATAGGTTCGATGTCCCAGCCGGTTTCTTCGAGGGTTTCGCGCACGGCGGCTTCGATCAGGGTTTCGTTCGGATCCAGATGGCCTGCGGGCTGGTTGAGCACATTACGCCCGGCTTTGTGCTCTTCGACCATCAGGAAGCGGCCGTTGTCTTCGACGATCGTGGCGACGGTGATGTGGGGGAGCCATTCCATAGGGTTTCCTCAAATATTGAATTGAAGCCCAATCCCTGTAGGAGTGAGCCTGCTCGCGATAGCGCAATGTCAGCCACCATAATCGTTGAATGGTATACCGCTATCGCGAGCAGGCTCACTCCTACAAGGGGCTTGTGTTGCATTCCGAAACAGAAACCCCGGCACTGGGCCGGGGCTTCTTTGCAGCATTACAACCTTAAACCAGCGCAGCAATCGCCGCGTTGAAGGTTGCGCTTGGGCGCATGGCCTTGCTGATCAGCTCGGCGTCGGCGTGGTAGTAACCGCCGATGTCGACTGGCTTGCCCTGCACGGCGTTGAGCTCGGCAACGATGGTCGCCTCGTTCTCCGTCAGGGTTTTGGCCAGGGTCGCGAACTGCGCTTGCAGTGCAGCGTCTTCGGTCTGGGCGGCCAGGGCCTGAGCCCAGTACATCGCCAGGTAGAAGTGGCTGCCGCGGTTGTCGATGTTGCCGACTTTGCGCGATGGCGACTTGTTGTTGTCGAGGAACTGGCCAGTGGCCTGATCCAGGGTTTTCGACAGAACCAGCGCTTTCGGGTTGTTGTAGTTCACACCCAGATGCTCGAGGGACGCTGCCAGCGCGAGGAATTCGCCCAGCGAATCCCAGCGCAGGAAGTTCTCTTCGACCAGTTGCTGCACGTGCTTCGGAGCCGAACCGCCGGCGCCGGTTTCGAACAGACCACCGCCGTTCATCAGCGGCACGATCGACAGCATCTTGGCGCTGGTGCCCAGTTCCATGATCGGGAACAGGTCGGTCAGGTAGTCGCGCAATACGTTGCCGGTTACCGAAATGGTGTCCTTGCCTTCGCGGGTGCGCTGCAGGGTGTACTTCATGGCATCGACCGGCGCCATGATCTGGATGTCCAGACCGCTGGTGTCGTGATCCTTCAGGTAAGCCTGAACCTTCTCGATCACCACGCCGTCGTGGGCTCGCATCGGGTCCAGCCAGAAGATCGCCGGGGTGCTGCTGGCGCGAGCACGGTTGACGGCCAGTTTGACCCAGTCCTGGATCGGCGCGTCTTTGGTCTGGCACATGCGGAAGATGTCGCCGGCTTCAACAGTCTGTTCCATCAGCAGGTTGCCCTTGCTGTCGGTGACGCGAACCACGCCGTCAGCCTTGATCTGGAAAGTCTTGTCGTGCGAGCCGTACTCTTCGGCTTTTTTCGCCATCAGGCCAACGTTTGGCACGCTGCCCATGGTGGTCGGATCAAACGCGCCGTGGGCTTTGCAATCTTCGATCACGGCCTGGTAGATGGTTGCGTAGCAACGATCCGGGATTACTGCCTTGGTGTCGTGCAGCTGACCGTCGGTGCCCCACATCTTGCCGGAGTCACGGATCATTGCCGGCATCGAGGCGTCGACGATGACGTCGCTCGGCACGTGCAGGTTGGTGATGCCCTTGTCGGAGTTGACCATCGCCAGCGATGGACGCGCGGCGTAGACCGCTGCGATGTCAGCTTCGATCTGTGCTTGCTGTTCGGCCGGCAGGGCCTTGATGCGAGCGTACAGGTCGCCGATGCCGTTGTTCAGGTTGAAGCCGATCTGGGCCAGCACATCAGCGTGCTTGGTCAGGGCGTCTTTATAGAACTCGGCAACGATCTGGCCGAACATGATCGGGTCGGAGACCTTCATCATGGTCGCTTTCAGGTGCACCGAGAGCAGCACGCCTTGCGCCTTGGCGCTTTCGATTTCAGCGGCGATGAACGCGCGCAGGGCGTTTTTGCTCATCACGGCGCAGTCGAGGATCTCGCCAGCCTGAACGCTGGTTTTTTCTTTCAGGACGGTCGCGGTACCGTCTTTGGCGATCAGCTCGATTTTCACAGCGTCAGCGGCGTCGATCAGGGCAGCTTTTTCGCTGCCGTAGAAATCGCCGGTGCTCATGTGAGCGACGTGGGACTTGGAGTCTTTGGCCCAGGCGCCCATTTTGTGCGGGTGCTTGCGCGCATAGTTCTTGACCGACAGCGGAGCGCGGCGGTCGGAGTTGCCTTCACGCAGAACCGGGTTCACGGCGCTGCCCTTGACCTTGTCGTAACGCGCCTTGGCTTCTTTTTCGGCGTCGTTGGTCACGGTTTCCGGGTAGTCCGGCAGGTTGTAACCCTGGGCTTGCAGCTCTTTGATCGCCGCTTGCAGCTGAGGCACCGAAGCGCTGATGTTCGGCAGCTTGATGATGTTGGCTTCAGGCGTAACGGCCAGGTCGCCCAGTTCGGCGAGGTGGTCGGCTACGGCTTTGTCGCCCAGTTGCTCGGGGAAGCTGGCCAGGATGCGCGCTGCAAGAGAGATATCGCGGGTTTCCACGGCGATATCGGCCGAGGCAGTGTAAGCCTCGATGATCGGCAGCAGGGAATAGGTGGCGAGGGCTGGAGCTTCGTCGGTGAAGGTATAGATGATCTTCGAGCGGGTGGGCATATTCGGATTAACTCTCTCTTCTTTGCTAAAGCGTGCGCAGAAACTCGAGGGGCGCCGGGTAAGCGCGTTCGTTCAAAGTCATCCATGAACCGAATGTCGAGATTCTTCGCGGTGATGTTGGGTGCATCAGTAGAGCGTCAAGCAGTCAGGCTGCGATAACAACCCGACCAATCAGGCGGAAAGTCTCGTTCTAGAGAGGCCAGCCGTCGTGACCCTTTGGTCAGCGGGCGGCATTATACATAGGTAGCTGGCAATCTGCCGATGGTTCATATGCAACCCGTCTCGTCCATTGGTCTAAAGGTCGCAGGGGCGGGTGGGGCGTAGAGTCGCTGCGAATGCTTGAGTTTGGCGCTTTTCCCTTTGCTTTCAGGCTTGTACGAAGCCAGATGTGCCCGCGCCGTGAACAGAGGGTTTGCGTGTTGATTTAACTGGGTTACGCTCGAACCAAGCCAGATGTTCAATCCAAACAATGGAGTTCAGCATGGGTTACAAGAAGATTCAGGTTCCAGCCGTCGGCGACAAAATCACCGTCAATGCAGACCATTCTCTCAATGTTCCTGATAACCCGATCATCCCCTTCATCGAAGGTGACGGCATTGGCGTCGACGTCAGCCCGGTGATGATCAAAGTGGTTGATGCTGCCGTGGCCAAGGCCTACGGGGGCAAGCGCAAGATTTCCTGGATGGAGGTTTATGCTGGCGAAAAAGCGACTCAGGTCTATGACCAGGACACCTGGCTGCCCCAGGAAACCCTGGACGCCGTGAAAGATTACGTGGTCTCCATCAAGGGCCCGCTGACCACCCCGGTCGGTGGTGGCATCCGCTCCCTCAACGTTGCCCTGCGCCAGCAACTCGATCTTTATGTATGCCTGCGCCCGGTGGTGTGGTTCGAGGGTGTACCGAGCCCGGTGAAAAAGCCCGGCGACGTCGACATGGTGATCTTCCGCGAGAACTCCGAAGACATTTATGCCGGTATCGAATGGAAGGCCGGCTCCCCTGAAGCCACCAAGGTCATCAAGTTTCTGAAAGAAGAAATGGGCGTCACCAAGATCCGGTTCGACCAGGATTGCGGTATCGGCATCAAGCCTGTTTCCAAGGAAGGCACCAAGCGTCTGGTGCGCAAGGCCCTGCAATACGTGGTGGACAACGACCGCAAGTCGCTGACCATCGTGCACAAGGGCAACATCATGAAATTCACCGAAGGTGCCTTCAAGGACTGGGGTTACGAGGTGGCGAAGGAAGAATTCGGCGCCGAGCTGCTCGATGGCGGCCCATGGATGAAATTCAAGAACCCGAAAACCGGCCGTGAAGTCATCGTCAAGGATGCCATCGCCGACGCCATGCTCCAGCAGATCCTGCTGCGTCCGGCCGAGTACGACGTGATCGCCACGTTGAACCTCAACGGTGACTACCTCTCCGACGCCCTGGCGGCTGAAGTGGGTGGTATCGGTATCGCGCCGGGCGCCAACCTGTCCGACACCGTGGCCATGTTCGAGGCGACACACGGTACCGCGCCGAAGTACGCCGGCAAGGACCAGGTCAACCCGGGTTCGGTAATTCTGTCGGCCGAGATGATGTTGCGTCATCTGGGCTGGACCGAAGCGGCGGATCTCATCATCAAGGGCACCAACGGCGCCATCAAGGCCAAGACCGTGACCTATGACTTCGAGCGTCTGATGGACGGTGCCACGCTGGTATCGTCTTCGGGCTTCGGTGAGGCGATCATCAAGCACATGTAAGTAGTGCAGGTACAAAAAAACCGCCTTCGGGCGGTTTTTTCATGACCGGGTAACGGTTAGGTCAGCCCGGTACCTTTTCTGTATGAGGGGCATGCGTAGCCGCTTCGCTTGCCACGGGCGCCGCTGTGATCTTTACCGCGTGCAGGCCTTTGGGCCCCTGGACGATGTCGAAGTTGACGATCTGTCCGGCCTTGAGGGTTTTATACCCGTCCATGTCAATGGCGGAGTAGTGCGCAAAGAAATCGACCTCTTTGCCGTCCTCGTCTCGTCCTTCGCGGGCATCGGTGTTGATGAAGCCGAATCCCTTGGCATTGTTGAACCACTTGACCTTGCCGACAGCCATGCTCAAATCCCTCTGCAACAGACTCCATCGCTGGAGTATCATCCAGGACATCCGCAATCTAATCCGTTAAAAGGATTGACTCCGCGGATCTTTTTTACCCACTGTGGGCTCTATTGGTTGTAACACCGTTTTCCCGATAGTCAAGGTGACCGGGCAGTCGGAGTTGAAAAGGTGTACAGCCGCCCCCACCACTGTATTTGCACAACTGACGAACCTTTCTTTCCATGCATGCAATCAGCCAGATTCGACTAACATTCAATCAGGATCGCCCGCTTCTCCAAAAGGATCATCCAGAGGAGCACGACGACGATTCGGCAGGCGTTGCTGTTCAGGAAGCAAAGCCTGCGTTACAGGCGCCGCCGATGTACAAGGTGGTTTTGTTCAACGATGACTACACACCGATGGATTTCGTCGTCGAAGTGCTCGAGGTGTTTTTTAACCTGAATCGCGAGCTGGCGACCAAGGTCATGCTGGCCGTTCACACAGAAGGACGGGCAGTATGTGGAGTGTTTACCCGCGACATCGCCGAGACAAAGGCCATGCAGGTCAACCAGTACGCCAGGGAAAGCCAGCATCCGCTACTCTGTGAAATCGAGAAGGACGGTTAATCGCCGACCACTTGGGTATGAGGTGAAGCTATGTTAAACCGCGAGCTCGAAGTCACCCTCAATCTTGCCTTCAAGGAGGCTCGTTCGAAGCGTCATGAATTCATGACCGTCGAACACCTGCTGCTGGCCCTATTGGACAATGAGGCTGCCGCCACCGTATTGCGTGCCTGCGGCGCAAACCTCGACAAACTCAAGCACGACCTGCAGGAGTTCATCGACTCCACCACGCCACTGATCCCCGTCCACGACGAAGATCGCGAAACCCAGCCAACCCTGGGCTTCCAGCGTGTACTGCAACGTGCTGTCTTTCATGTGCAGAGCTCGGGCAAACGCGAAGTAACCGGCGCCAACGTGCTGGTTGCAATCTTCAGTGAGCAAGAGAGTCAGGCCGTATTCCTGCTGAAACAGCAGAGCGTTGCGCGCATTGATGTCGTCAATTACATCGCCCACGGCATTTCCAAAGTGCCAGGGCACGGCGATCACTCTGAAGGTGAACAAGATATGCAGGACGACGAGGGCGGTGAGTCTTCTTCTTCAGGCAATCCGCTGGATGCTTATGCCAGCAACCTCAACGAACTCGCGCGCCAGGGTCGCATTGACCCGCTGGTCGGCCGCGAATCGGAAGTCGAGCGTGTCGCGCAGATTCTCGCGCGTCGGCGCAAGAACAATCCGTTGCTGGTCGGTGAGGCAGGCGTGGGTAAAACCGCGATTGCCGAGGGTCTGGCCAAGCGTATTGTCGACAACCAGGTGCCGGATCTGCTGGCCAATAGCGTCGTCTATTCGCTCGACCTCGGCGCTCTGCTCGCAGGCACCAAGTATCGCGGTGATTTCGAGAAGCGCTTCAAGGCGCTGCTCAATGAACTGAAAAAGCGTCCGCAGGCGATCCTGTTCATCGACGAGATCCACACCATCATCGGTGCGGGCGCTGCGTCTGGTGGCGTGATGGATGCCTCCAACCTGCTCAAGCCGCTGTTGTCGTCTGGCGACATCCGCTGCATCGGCTCGACCACTTTCCAGGAATTCCGCGGCATCTTCGAGAAGGATCGTGCGCTGGCACGACGCTTCCAGAAGGTCGATGTCGTCGAACCGTCGGTGGAAGACACCATCGGTATTCTGCGCGGCTTGAAAGGGCGTTTCGAACAGCACCACAACATCGAATACAGCGATGAGTCGTTGCGCGCCGCTGCTGAACTGGCATCGCGCTACATCAATGACCGGCATATGCCGGACAAGGCCATCGACGTGATCGACGAGGCCGGTGCCTATCAGCGCCTGCAACCGGTCGAGATGCGCGTCAAACGCATCGAAGTGCCGCAGGTTGAAGACATTGTGGCGAAGATCGCGCGGATTCCGCCGAAACACGTCACCAGCTCCGACAAGGAACTGCTGCGTAACCTGGAGCGCGACCTGAAGCTGACGGTGTTTGGTCAGGATGCGGCGATCGATTCGCTGTCCACCGCGATCAAGCTGTCCCGTGCCGGGCTCAAGTCGCCTGACAAGCCAGTCGGTTCGTTCCTGTTCGCAGGTCCCACCGGTGTCGGTAAAACCGAGGCGGCGCGGCAACTGGCCAAGGCGTTGGGGATCGAGCTGGTGCGCTTCGACATGTCCGAGTACATGGAGCGCCACACCGTATCGCGTCTGATCGGTGCGCCTCCGGGCTATGTCGGCTTTGATCAGGGCGGTCTGTTGACCGAAGCGATCACCAAGCAACCGCACTGCGTGTTGCTGCTCGATGAAATCGAGAAGGCGCATCCGGAAGTCTTCAACCTGCTGCTGCAGGTGATGGACCACGGCACGCTCACCGACAACAACGGGCGCAAGGCGGACTTCCGCAACGTGATCGTGATCATGACCACTAACGCCGGTGCCGAAACCGCGGCGCGTGCTTCGATCGGTTTCACCCATCAGGACCACTCGTCTGATGCGATGGAAGTGATCAAGAAGAGCTTCACGCCGGAGTTCCGTAACCGTCTGGACACCATTATCCAGTTTGGTCGCCTCAGCCATGAGGTCATCAAAAGCGTGGTGGACAAGTTCCTTACCGAACTGCAGGCGCAGCTGGAAGACAAGCGTGTGTTGCTGGAGGTTACTGATGCGGCGCGCAGTTGGCTGGCGGCCGGTGGTTACGATTCGGCGATGGGCGCACGTCCGATGGCGCGTCTGATTCAGGACAAGATCAAGCGTCCGCTGGCGGAGGAGATTCTGTTTGGCGAGCTGGCTGAGCATGGCGGTGTGGTGCACATCGACATCAAGGATGGTGAGTTGACGTTTGACTTCGAAACCACGGCTGAGATGGCCTGACAGCTGTAAAACAAGAGGGCGCCTTCGGGCGCCTTTTTGTTGTCTGATATTTTGGGTGTATATCCGTTTCTGCGGTAACGGCTGCTTAGGGTTCCGCCCTTACGGCGGGTCACCTTTTCCAAACGCCGAAAAGGTAACCCAAAAGGCTTTACCCTGACGTTCGGCCCTCGCTTAGGCTCGGGTTCCTTCGCTCCGGGATTCATCCGGGGAGCAGCGCCTACGGTTTGCTTCGCTGCACCTCCTCTCGCTGTGTTTGGCTGCGCCAAACGGTCGCTGCGCTCCCACCCCCGGATAAATCCCTCCACTCAGCCTGCCGACGGGCCCTCAGATCAAAAGCTTTCGGCGAGCTGACACTCGGCCATTGAGTGGGGCGGCTTCGCCGCATGGGGTGCACGCAATCTGAACTGTAGGAGCCAGCCTGCTGGCGATGGCGGCCTGCGAGCCGACCAGTCTCTAACTGACCACACCCCATCCCCCTGTGGGAGCGAGCTTGCTCGCGAAGGCGGCGGCCTGACAGCCGACCAAATCCCAAACTGAATACACCCAATCCCCTGTAGGAACTGCCGAAGGCTGTGATCTTTTGATCTGCTTTGGCTCTGGCTCTGGCTTTTGATCTCCAGCCCCTTCGGCAGGCCGAGCGTAGGTGTCCATCAGGGGGTGGGCGCGCAGCGCCATGCGGCGAAGCCGCATACATCGAGAGGAGGTGCAGCGAAGCAAACCGTAGGCGATGCCCCCTGATGGGCACCGTAGCGAGGGAACACTGAGCCTCAGCGAAGTGCCGTACGCCGGGGCAAAGCCTTTTGGGTTACCTTTTCGCTGGGCCGGCACTCCGGCGTCTGGAAAAGGTGACTCGCTGTAAGAGCGAAACCGCCAGCGGCAGCATCCGAAGCAACGGATATACACACAAAACCAACAAATCGCAGACAAACAAAAACGCCCGGCAAAGCCGGGCGTCTTGTATTGACTTGATTAACGAGCGCGGTAAGTAATGCGCCCTTTGCTCAAGTCATAGGGCGTCAGCTCGACGCGCACTTTGTCACCGGTAAGAATACGAATGTAGTTCTTGCGCATCTTGCCGGAAATATGCGCGGTTACGACGTGCCCATTTTCCAACTCCACACGAAACATGGTGTTGGGCAGGGTGTCGACGACAGTGCCTTCCATTTCGAAGCTGTCTTCTTTCGACATGCAGTAAAGCCCTCGGTATCCAATGAATGGCCCGGTGCAACTGCGCCAGGCAAAAGCGGCGTGCATTGTGCCCGAAAAAGGGGGTTTAAGCCAAGGGGTTTACGGCTTGCGATCAGTTCAGGATCACCCAGCGCTGATTAATCAGCAATTCGATGGGGCGATATTGGGTCTTGTAGTTCATCTTTTTGCAGTTCTTGATCCAATAACCGAGGTACACCGCTTCCAGCCCCAGGCGCTGGCTTTCGGCGATTTGCCACAGGATTGCGAAACGGCCCAGGCTGCGGCGATCCTCGTCAGGCTCGTAAAAGGTATAGACCGCCGACAAGCCGTTGGGCAGCAGATCGGTCACCGCAACGGCGAGTAACCGTCCGTCGAGACGAAATTCGTAGAAACGCGAGAAGGGCAGATCGCGCACCAGAAAGGTCGAAAACTGGTCGCGGCTCGGCGGGTACATGTCGCCGTCGGCATGTCGCTGCTCGATATAGCGCTGGTACAGATCGAAATATTCTTCGCTGAAGTGCGGTTTTACCGGGCGTACCTGCAGGTCGGCGTTGCGTTTGAAAATACGTTTCTGTTGGCGGTTGGGGCTGAACTGCGACACCGGGATGCGCGCAGGCACGCACGCATTGCAATTCTGGCAATGGGGCCGATACAGATGATCGCCGCTGCGACGAAAACCCATTTCCGACAGGTCTGCGTAGACGTGCACATCCATGGGCTGACTCGGGTCGAGAAACAGCGTCGTCGCCTGCTCCTCGGGCAGATAACTGCAGGAATGAGGCTGAGTGGCATAGAACTTCAAGCGCGCCAACTCGGTCATGATCAACCCTCGGGATAAGCTGGTGAATTAAGTGTAAGCCACGCGCGCAAAAGTCGCTCAGCAAACCCAGGTGGCACGACTGGGTTGATCCAGGTGGCGAGCCAGATAGTCGGCGAATTCGTGGCGGGGGATCGCCCGGGCACCGAGGCTGTGCAGATGATCGGTCGGCATCTGGCAGTCAATCAGGACGAATCCGGCGTCTTTCAGATGCTGCACCAGTGTGGCAAAGCCAAATTTGGATGCATTGTCGGCGCGGCTGAACATCGATTCGCCGAAAAACAGCTGACCCATCGCCAGGCCATACAGGCCGCCGACCAGTTGGCCCTGATCCCAGACCTCGACCGAGTGAGCGAAACCGCGGCGATGCAGTTCGAGGTAGGCGTCCTGCATGGCTTCGGTGATCCAGGTGCCGTCGGCGTAGTCCCGTGGCGCGGCGCAGGCGCGAATAACGGCATCGAAATCCTGATCGAAGGTCACCTGGTAGCGTTGCTTGCGCAGCAGTTTGCCGAGGCTGCGCGAGACATGCAGTTCGTCGGGAAACAGCACGGTGCGCGGGTCCGGCGACCACCAGAGGATCGGCTGGCCTTCGGAAAACCACGGAAAACAGCCGTGCCGATAAGCCTGCACCAGGCGATCAGCGGACAGATCGCCACCGGCAGCCAGCAATCCATTGGGATCGCGCATGGCCTTTTCCAGAGGCGGGAAAGTCAGGGAGTTGCGTTGTAACCAAGTCAGCATGGCGTCCAGGCTTGCAGAAGGGGAGGGCGGTGCGGGCGTAAGGCCCGCGATAAAGTGTGCCGTTAAATGACAGGAATGTCGTCCAGATACTTCTCGGCGTCCAGTGCCGCCATGCAACCGGCGCCGGCCGAGGTTACGGCCTGGCGGTAGACGTGGTCGGCCACATCGCCTGCGGCGAAGACGCCGGGAATCTCGGTGGAGGTGGCGTCGCCGTCGCTGCCGCCCTTGACCAGCAGGTAGCCATCGCGCATTGGCAATTGGCCCTGAAACAGGTCGGTGTTGGGTTTATGGCCGATGGCGATGAACACGCCGGCCAGTGCCAGTTCGCGGGTCTGCCCGGTGTGGCTGTCACGCAGGCGCGCACCGGTCACACCGCTGGCATCGCCCAGCACTTCGTCCAGATTCTGGTTCCAGTGCAGGCGAACGTTGCCGTTGGCGGCTTTTTCGAACAGTTTGTCCTGGAGGATTTTCTCCGAGCGCAATTTGTCGCGACGGTGGATCAGATGCACCTCCTTGGCGATGTTCGACAGGTACAGCGCCTCCTCGACAGCGGTGTTGCCGCCGCCCACCACGGCGACCACCTGATTGCGATAGAAAAAGCCGTCACAGGTCGCGCAGGCCGACACCCCTTTGCCGGCAAAGGCCTCTTCCGACGGCAGGCCCAGATACTGCGCCGAGGCACCGGTGGCGATGATCAGCGCGTCGCAGGTGTAAATGCCGCTGTCGCCAATGAGTTCGAACGGGCGCTGCTGCAACTTGGCGGTGTGGATGTGGTCGTAAACGATCTCTGTGGCAAAGCGCTCGGCGTGTTTTTGCATGCGCTCCATCAGCGCAGGACCGGTCAGGCCTTCGACGTCGCCGGGCCAGTTGTCGACTTCGACGGTGGTGGTGAGCTGACCACCGGCCTGCAGCCCGGTAATCACCACCGGTTTGAGGTTGGCACGGGCGGCGTACACGGCGGCGCTGTAACCGGCAGGGCCGGAGCCGAGAATGATCAGGCGTGAATGCTTCGCTGCGTTCATCAAATACACCTCATAAGCCTTTGTCACAAAAGACAATGCATGCTCAAATTGAACCGCAGGATTTGTGGCAATGGCTATGCTCTGCTATGGGTTTTGAAGCATGGCATCAGCCGCACAAACCCGTACAATGCCGGGCTGTTACAGAATATTTGTAGAGCGCTGTGTTTATAGCTGTGTTTATAAAAGCTGCGGCACAGTGTTAAAAGTAGTCTCAGTTGCGCCGGTTCACTTTTTCACCTGCCTGGATTGGGCAGTTTTTTATCGTCATTCAATAGATGGACGCGCCCCGGGCGCAGGAAAAGAAGCGTTTTGAAGAAATCCACCGAAGCACCAAAAACAGTCGTTCCGCTCTGGCGCCAGCAATTGCACTACCGGCTCAAGGAAGGTGCATTGATCGCCATCGGTGCCTTGTGCCTGTTCCTGATGATGGCCTTGCTGACCTACGGCAAGGATGATCCGGGCTGGAGCCACAACAGCAAGATCGACGACGTGCAGAACTTCGGCGGCCCGGCCGGTTCCTACAGCGCCGATATCCTGTTCATGGTGCTGGGTTACTTCGCGTACATCTTCCCGTTGCTGCTGGCGGTCAAGGCGTATCAGATCTTCCGTCAACGTCACGAGCCGTGGCAGTGGAGCGGTTGGCTGTTCTCCTGGCGTCTGATCGGTCTGGTGTTTCTGGTGCTGTCGGGCGCGGCGCTGGCGCATATCCATTTTCATGCGGCCACCGGGTTGCCGGCGGGTGCGGGCGGGGCGCTGGGCGAAAGTCTCGGCGATCTGGCGCGCAACGCGCTGAATATCCAGGGCAGCACGCTGTTGTTCATTGCGCTGTTCCTGTTCGGCCTGACGGTGTTCACCGATCTGTCGTGGTTCAAGGTGATGGACGTCACCGGCAAGATCACCCTGGACCTGTTCGAATTGTTTCAGGGCGCGGTCAACCGCTGGTGGTCGGCGCGTACCGAGCGCAAGCAACTGGTTGCGCAACTGCGTGAAGTCGATGACCGCGTCCACGATGTGGTGGCGCCGACCGTCACCGACAAGCGTGAACAGGCCAAGGTCAAGGAGCGCCTGATCGAGCGTGAGCAGGCCCTGAGCAAGCACATGTCCGATCGCGAGAAGCAGGTGCCGCCGGTTATCGCCCCGGCTCCGGTGAAGGCGCCAGAACCAAGCAAGCGCGTGCAGAAAGAGAAGCAGGCGCCGTTGTTCGTCGACAGCGCTGTGGAAGGCACCTTGCCGCCGATTTCGATTCTCGATCCTGCGGAAAAGAAACAACTCAATTATTCGCCGGAATCCCTGGCTGCGGTCGGCCACTTGCTGGAGATCAAGCTCAAGGAGTTCGGCGTCGAGGTCACCGTGGACTCGATTCATCCGGGCCCGGTGATTACCCGTTACGAAATCCAGCCTGCCGCCGGCGTCAAAGTCAGCCGCATCGCCAACCTGGCGAAAGACCTTGCACGTTCGCTGGCCGTGACCAGCGTGCGGGTGGTCGAGGTGATTCCGGGCAAGACCACGGTCGGTATCGAGATTCCCAACGAAGACCGACAGATCGTGCGTTTCTCCGAAGTGCTCTCGACCCCCGAGTACGACAATTTCAAGTCGCCGGTCACCCTGGCCCTGGGCCACGACATTGGCGGCAAGCCGGTCATCACCGACCTGGCGAAGATGCCGCACCTGCTGGTTGCCGGTACGACCGGTTCCGGTAAGTCGGTGGGTGTGAACGCGATGATCCTGTCGATCCTGTTCAAGTCCGGCCCGGAAGACGCCAAGCTGATCATGATCGACCCGAAAATGCTCGAGCTGTCGATCTACGAAGGCATTCCGCACCTGCTGTGCCCGGTAGTGACTGACATGAAAGACGCCGCCAACGCCCTGCGCTGGAGCGTTGCCGAGATGGAACGCCGCTACAAGCTGATGGCGAAGATGGGCGTGCGTAACCTGTCCGGCTTCAACGCCAAGGTCAAGGAAGCGCAGGATGCGGGCGAGCCGTTGAGCGATCCGCTGTACAAGCGCGAAAGCATTCACGACGAAGCGCCGCTGCTGCAGAAGCTGCCGACCATCGTCGTGGTGGTCGACGAATTCGCCGACATGATGATGATCGTCGGCAAGAAGGTCGAAGAGCTGATCGCCCGTATCGCACAGAAAGCGCGTGCCGCCGGTATTCACCTGATCCTCGCGACCCAGCGTCCTTCGGTGGACGTGATCACCGGTCTGATCAAGGCCAACATTCCGACACGTATGGCGTTCCAGGTATCGAGCAAGATCGACTCGCGGACCATCATCGACCAGGGCGGCGCCGAGCAACTGCTCGGTCACGGTGACATGCTCTACATGCCGCCGGGCACCAGCCTGCCGATCCGGGTACACGGCGCGTTCGTTTCCGACGATGAAGTACACCGCGTGGTGGAAGCCTGGAAACTGCGTGGCGCACCGGAATACAACGATGACATCCTCAACGGTGTCGAAGAGGCGGGCAGCGGCTTTGAAGGCAGCAGCGGTGGCGGCGACGGTGATGATCCGGAAACCGACGCGCTGTATGACGAAGCTGTGCAGTTCGTTCTGGAAAGCCGCAGGGCGTCGATTTCCGCGGTACAGCGCAAGCTGAAGATCGGTTACAACCGCGCTGCGCGCATGATCGAAGCCATGGAAATGGCTGGCGTGGTGACGGCGATGAACACCAACGGTTCGCGTGAAGTACTGGCCCCGGGCCCGATGCGCGACTGATTCGGCCGCTCCGATTTGCAACAAAGGATGGCGCAATGACGCGCCGTCCCTTCCCCACAAGTATTCAAGAGGACTCCCATGCGTCTTATCCGCATGCTGTTGCCAGTACTGGCGCTGACCACGCTCACGGCCCACGCCGACGACAAGGACGTGGCGCGTCTGACCCAACTGCTGGAAACATCGAAAACCCTGACCGCGAATTTTTCCCAGCTGACCCTCGACGGCAGCGGCACCCAGTTGCAGGAAACTCGCGGTGATATGGTCCTGCAGCGTCCGGGCCTGTTCTACTGGCACACCGAAGCGCCAAACGAGCAGACCATGGTCTCCGATGGCAAGAAGGTCACCCTGTGGGACCCGGATCTGGAGCAGGCAACCATCAAGAAGCTCGACGAGCGTCTGACCCAGACCCCGGCGCTGCTGCTGTCCGGTGATGTGTCGAAGATCAGCCAGAGCTTCGAGATCAGCGCGAAAGAGGCGGGTGGCGTGATCGACTTCACCCTAAAGCCAAAGACCAAGGACACCTTGTTCGACAGCCTGCGTCTGTCGTTCCGCAACGGCCTGGTCAATGACATGCAACTGATCGACAGCGTCGGCCAGCGCACCAACATCCTGTTCACCGGGGTCAAGGCCAACGAAGCGGTGTCGGCGTCGAAGTTCAAGTTCGACATCCCGAAGGGTGCTGACGTCATTCAGGAATAAACCCCGGATCCCGGCTTGGACTCTTGTGGCTTGGCGCTTTTGTGGCGAGGGGATTTATCCCCGATGGGCTGCAAAGCAGCCCCAAAAAAGGTGACTGCTGCGTAGTCCATCGGGGATAAATCCCCTCACCACAGGGTCACCAACAGGTGTCCACAGGTATTCCAACAGGTTTCAGACAATCAGAGGTTTCAACGCTACGTGATGGATCTGTTTCGCAGTGCACCGATTGCCCAGCCACTGGCCGCGCGTTTGCGCGCGACCAATCTGGATGAGTACGTCGGTCAGGAGCATGTGCTCGCTCGCGGCAAGCCTCTGCGTGAGGCGCTGGAGCAGGGTGCCCTGCATTCGATGATCTTCTGGGGGCCGCCGGGCGTGGGCAAGACCACCCTCGCGCGATTGCTCGCGGAAGTCTCGGATGCGCACTTCGAAACGGTCTCGGCGGTACTTGCCGGGGTCAAGGAGATCCGTCAGGCCGTTGAAATCGCCAAGCAGCAGGCCGGCCAGTACGGCAAGCGCACGATCCTGTTCGTCGATGAAGTGCACCGCTTCAACAAATCGCAGCAGGATGCGTTCCTGCCGTACGTCGAAGACGGCACGCTGATTTTCATCGGTGCCACCACCGAAAACCCTTCGTTTGAATTGAACAACGCGCTGTTGTCGCGGGCCCGCGTCTATGTGCTGAAAAGCCTCGATGAGACGGCGCTGCGCAAACTGGTGCATCGCGCGCTCACCGAAGAGCGTGGTCTCGGTAAGCGCAACCTGACCCTCAGCGATGAAGGCTTCCAGATGTTGCTGTCGGCCGCCGATGGCGATGGCCGGCGCCTGCTCAATCTGCTGGAGAACGCCTCGGATCTGGCCGAAGACAACAGCGAGATGGGCACCGAGTTGCTGCAAAGCCTGCTCGGCGACACCCGGCGGCGCTTCGACAAGGGTGGCGAAGCGTTCTACGACCAGATCTCCGCGCTGCACAAATCGGTACGCGGGTCCAACCCCGACGGCGCGCTGTACTGGTTTGCGCGGATGATCGATGGCGGCTGCGATCCGTTGTACCTGGCGCGGCGCGTGGTGCGCATGGCCAGCGAAGACATTGGCAACGCCGACCCGCGCGCCCTGAGCCTGTGCCTGGCGGCGTGGGAAGTGCAGGAGCGCCTTGGCAGCCCAGAAGGCGAGTTGGCAGTCGCCCAGGCAATCACCTATCTGGCCTGTGCGCCGAAAAGCAACGCGGTGTACATGGGCTTCAAGACCGCGCTACGCGCCGCTGCCGAGTACGGTTCGCTGGAAGTGCCGCTGCACTTGCGCAATGCACCGACCAAGCTGATGAAGCAATTGGGCTATGGCGACGAATACCGCTATGCCCACGACGAACCGGACGCCTATGCCGCCGGCGAAGATTATTTCCCGGAAGAGCTCGAGCCGATCCCGTTCTATCAACCGGTGCCCCGTGGCCTGGAATTGAAGATCGGCGAGAAGCTCAACCACCTTGCCCAACTCGACCGTTTAAGCCCAAGACAGCGGAGAAAATAGTGCTTCCATTGATCGTTGCAGTCTCCGTCGGCGGGATTGCCGGCACCTTGTTGCGCTTCGCCACCGGCAATTGGGTCAACGCCAATTGGCCGCGGCACTTCTATACCGCGACGCTGGCCGTTAATATCGTGGGCTGTCTGCTGATTGGCGTGTTGTACGGCCTGTTTTTGATACGCCCGGAGGTGCCGATCGAGGTGCGTGCCGGGTTGATGGTCGGCTTCCTCGGGGGGCTGACGACTTTTTCATCCTTTTCACTGGATACGGTGCGCCTGCTGGAAAGCGGGCAAGTGCCGCTGGCCCTGGGCTATGCGGCGATCAGCGTATTCGGCGGGCTGCTCGCGACATGGGCCGGCCTGTCCCTGACCAAACTTTGATAACGAGAAACCGACATGCTCGATTCCAAACTGTTACGTAGCAACCTTCAGGACGTAGCGGACCGCCTGGCTTCCCGTGGCTTTGCCCTGGATACCGCGCGCATCGAAGCGCTGGAAGAACAGCGCAAGACCGTCCAGACCCGCACCGAAGCACTGCAGGCTGAACGTAACGCGCGTTCCAAATCCATCGGTCAGGCCAAGCAGCGTGGCGAAGACATCGCGCCGCTGATGGCGGACGTCGAGCGCATGGCGGGCGAGCTGAGCGCCGGTAAAGTCGAGCTGGACGCGATCCAGACCGAACTGGACTCGATCCTGCTGGGTATCCCCAACCTGCCGCACGAATCGGTACCAGTCGGCAAAGACGAAGACGACAACGTTGAAGTGCGCCGCTGGGGCACGCCGACGCAGTTCGATTTCGAGGTCAAGGACCACGTGGCGCTGGGCGAGAAATTCGGCTGGCTGGATTTCGAAACCGCCGCCAAGCTGTCCGGCGCCCGTTTCGCTCTGCTGCGCGGCCCGATCGCCCGACTGCACCGCGCTCTGGCGCAGTTCATGATCAACCTGCACGTCAACGAGCATGGCTACGAAGAGGCCTACACGCCTTATCTGGTTCAGGCCCCGGCGCTGCAAGGCACCGGCCAGCTGCCGAAGTTCGAAGAAGATCTGTTCAAGATCGCTCGCGAAGGCGAAGCCGATCTGTACCTGATCCCGACCGCCGAAGTGTCGTTGACCAACATCGTCGCCGGTGAAATCGTCGACTCGAAACTGCTGCCAATCAAGTTCGTCGCCCACACCCCGTGCTTCCGCAGCGAAGCCGGTGCGTCGGGTCGCGACACCCGCGGCATGATCCGTCAGCACCAGTTCGACAAGGTTGAAATGGTGCAGATCGTCGAGCCGTCGACTTCGATGGAAGCGCTGGAAGGCCTGACCGCCAACGCCGAGAAAGTCCTGCAACTGCTGGGTCTGCCTTACCGCACCCTGGCGCTGTGCACCGGCGACATGGGCTTCAGCGCCGTCAAGACCTACGACCTCGAAGTGTGGATTCCGAGCCAGGACAAGTACCGCGAAATTTCGTCGTGCTCCAACTGCGGCGACTTCCAGGCTCGCCGCATGCAGGCGCGTTTCCGCAACCCGGAAACCGGCAAGCCTGAGCTGGTACACACTCTCAACGGTTCGGGTCTGGCGGTCGGTCGTACACTGGTGGCGGTGCTGGAAAACTACCAGCAGGCCGACGGTTCGATCCGCGTGCCGGACGTACTGAAGCCTTACATGGGTGGCCTTGAGGTCATCGGCTAAATGAAATATCTGCCGCTGTTTCACAACCTGCGCGGCAGTCGTGTGTTGGTGGTCGGTGGGGGGGAAATTGCCTTGCGCAAATCCCGCCTGCTGGCCGATGCCGGTGCGCTGCTGCGGGTGGTCGCACCTGAAATCGAAGCACAACTGCGCGAACTGGTCAGCGCCAGCGGTGGCGAATGTCTGCTGCGCGGTTACGTGGAAGCGGATCTGGACGGTTGCGGGCTGATCATCGCCGCCACCGACGACGAAACGCTCAACGCCCAAGTCTCCAGCGATGCCCATCGGCGTTGCGTGCCGGTCAACGTGGTCGACGCGCCGCAGCTATGCAGCGTGATCTTCCCGGCGATCGTCGATCGCTCGCCGCTGATCATCGCGGTGTCCAGCGGCGGCGATGCGCCGGTGCTGGCCCGTTTGATTCGCGCCAAGATCGAAACCTGGATTCCTTCGACCTACGGCCAGTTGGCCGGGCTTGCCGCACGTTTCCGCAATCAGGTGAAAAACCTGTTTCCGGATGTGCAGCAGCGTCGCGGTTTCTGGGAAGACGTATTTCAAGGCCCGATTGCCGACCGCCAACTGGCCGGGCAGGGCACTGAAGCCGAGCGTCTGTTGCAGGCCAAGATCGATGGTGAAGCGACCGTTACCACCGGTGAGGTGTATCTGGTGGGGGCAGGGCCGGGTGATCCGGATCTGCTGACCTTCCGCGCCTTGCGTCTGATGCAGCAAGCCGACGTGGTGCTGTACGACCGTTTGGTGGCGCCGGCGATTCTTGAGCTGTGCCGTCGCGATGCCGAGCGTGTCTACGTCGGCAAGCGTCGCTCTGATCACGCGGTGCCGCAGGATCAGATCAACCAGCAACTGGTGGATCTGGCCAAGGCCGGCAAACGCGTGGTGCGCTTGAAGGGCGGTGATCCGTTCATCTTCGGTCGCGGCGGTGAAGAGATCGAAGAGCTGGCGGCCCACGGGATTCCGTTCCAGGTGGTGCCGGGGATCACGGCGGCCAGCGGTTGCGCGGCGTATGCCGGGATTCCGTTGACCCATCGCGATTACGCGCAGTCGGTGCGCTTCGTCACCGGTCACCTGAAGGACGGTTCCACCGATCTGCCGTGGGCCGACCTCGTCGCCCCGGCGCAGACGCTGGTGTTCTACATGGGCCTGGTGGGCTTGCCGGTGATCTGCGAGCAGTTGGTCAAGCACGGTCGCAGCGCGGATACCCCGGCGGCGTTGATCCAGCAGGGCACCACGGTCAATCAGCGGGTCTTTACTGGCACGCTGGCCGACCTGCCGCGCCTGGTGGCAGAGCATGAAGTGCATGCACCGACGCTGGTGATCGTGGGGGAAGTGGTGCAGCTGCGCGAGAAACTGGCGTGGTTCGAAGGGGCTCAGGCGCAGGTCTGAGTCAAAGCAAAAAGATCGCAGCCTGCGGCAGCTCCTACAGGGAACGCATTCACATGTAGGAGCTGCCGCAGGCTGCGATCTTTGCTTTTGCTTTTGCTTTTGCTTTTGCTTTTGCTTTTGCTGTTAGCCCTTCAACCAAACCCCTTTCCCGTTCAACCGCGCCCGATCATGTGCCACGCTGAAATCCTGCTCAGGCCCCTTCGGCACAATCCCCGTCGGATTGATGGTCTTGTGGCTACCGTAGTAGTGATTTTTGATGTGCTGGAAATCCACCGTCTCGCCAATCCCCGGCCACTGATACAGCTCACGCAGCCAGTTCGACAGGTTCGGATAATCGGCAATCCGCCGCAGATTGCACTTGAAGTGCCCGTGGTACACCGCGTCGAAGCGAATCAGCGTGGTGAACAAACGCACGTCTGCTTCAGTCAGGTATTCGCCGGTCAGATAGCGGTTGGCGCCCAGTACTCGCTCCAGATGATCCAGTTCGGCAAACACGTCATCGAAGGCTTGTTCATAAGCTTTTTGCGAGGTGGCGAACCCGGCGCGATACACGCCGTTGTTCACCGCCGGATAAATCCGTTCGTTCAGTGCATCGATCTCGCCGTGTAATGGCGCCGGATAGAAGTCCAGCTCGTTACCGGTCAGGCCATCGAATGCGCTGTTGAACATGCGGATGATTTCCGCTGATTCATTGCTGACGATGCGCTTGAGCTTCTTGTCCCACAGCACCGGCACGGTGACGCGGCCGGTGTAGTCCGGCGCGTCGACGGTGTAGCGCTGGTGCATGAAGTCGAAGTGGTCAAGCTTATCGCCCGTCGAGCCAAGGGTCTGATCGAAGGTCCAGCCGTTTTCCAGCATCAGCCAGCTGACCACGGACACGTCGATCAGGCTTTCCAGGCCTTTGAGCTTGCGCAGGATCAGCGTGCGGTGCGCCCACGGGCAGGCGAGCGACACATAGAGGTGATAGCGCCCGGCTTCGGCAGCAAAGCCGCCTTCACCGCTCGGCCCGGGCTGGCCGTCAGGGGTGACCCAATTGCGCCGTTGTGCCTGTTCGCGCTGAAAGGCGCCGTCTTTGCTGCTTTCGTACCACTTGTCCTGCCAGTGGCCGTCGACGAGTAAACCCATGATCAAGACTCCTGATTCCAATAAGCGTTGGAGCCGAGTCTATTCCAATGAGTTCGAACAAAAAGCGCAAAGATCGGGCGCCAATGATCGGTTAAATCGATTTGTTGCGCGCCGCCCAGTATTGCTCGGCGGTTGCGAACGCTTGCTCGCGACTCTGGCCGAGGCCGCGCAGGGCCAGGGCCATGGTCGAAATAAGCGCCATTTGCGGATAACTGTCGACCACCTCGCCGCGCCACACCGCCTTGAGATGTTCAACGTCCAGCGTGGCCGGTTTGACGTGGCGCTGGCTCGACAGCTGCGGCCATTCCTCGTCCCAGCTTTCGCCGCCCTGGGTGCCGTACAGATGGCTGTCGGCATCCGGGTTGATCTCGATTTCGCCGCCATCGCCCTTGACCACGATCGCCGTGTCGCCGAGCAGGCCGCTGGCCTCGCGATGCACCGCTTGATAGCCCGGGTGGAAAATACTCTGCAGACCACAACGGGCGCGCAGTGGATTGAGGATGCGTGCCAGCGAATGGATCGGCGAGCGCAGGCCCATGGTGTTGCGCAGGTCGATCATCTTCTGCAACTGCGGCGCCCAGTCCATCAGCGGCATGAACGCCAGACCACCGTTGTCCAGCGCGCTGCCGACCTGCTGCCAGGTGCGGCACAGCGGAATGTTCAGCTCGCCAAGCAGTTGTTCGGTGTACAGGCGCCCGGCGGTGTGCGCGCCGCCGCCGTGCATGAAAATCCGCACGCCGTTTTGCGCCAGGCACTTGGCCGACAGCAGGTACCACGGCAGATGGCGTTTCTTGCCGGCATAGGTCGGCCAGTCCAGATCGACGTTCAGCGTTGGCGCTGACAGGCGCTCGCGCAACGCTTCGGTGAAACCGGCCATTTCCTCGGCGCTTTCTTCCTTGTGCCGTAGCAGCATCAGAAAGGCGCCGAGTTGGGTGTCTTCGACTTTGTCGTCGAGCACCATACCCATGGCTTCCCACGCTTCTTCACGGGTCAGGTCGCGGGCGCCGCGTTTGCCCTTGCCGAGGATCCGTACGAACTGCGCGAACGGGTGCTCGGCGGGCGTTTCAAGGGTCAGCGCTGGAAAGTCGGTCATAAGCAATTCGTCGGTTTGGGCAGGCCCGCCAGTTTCGCGGCGAGTTTGGCAGGGGTGCCTTTGAACAGTCGGTTCAGGTGCAGGCTGTTGCCTTTGTCCGGGCCGAGTTTGAGTGCGGTGTACTTGATCAGCGGACGGGTGGCCGGCGACAGCTGGAATTCTGCGTAAAAGCTGCGCAGCAGTTCGAGGACTTCCCAGTGTTCGGCCGTCAGTCCGATGTCTTCAGCGGCGGCGAGGGCGCTGGCAACGTCATGGGACCAGTCGTCGAGGTCGACCAGAAAGCCGTCCTTGTCCAGTTCGATGGCGCGGGCGCCGACAGTCATCGAGTTCATAGCCAACTGTTGACCTTGTTGTGGTGGATCGACAGTTCAACGAAGGCCGGGTAGTCGATGGCTTCAGCCCAGTCGGGAGCAACGATGGCCCGGGCCTGCAGGTCTTCGGCGAGGGCGAACAGCTTGACCCGGCGCTCGTTCAGCGTGGCGAATGGCGCAGTGCCCGGTTGCAGGGCGTAGACCGCGTCGCCGGATAACAGCACGGCGTCGGCAGCGCCAATCACGCGCAGGCAACTGCTCAGGCGCTCGTCGCCGAACGGGGAATGAGACAACACATGCAAAGTCGACATCAGAGGGTGATCACCTGGTCGTAACGGTCAATAAGGGCGGTGATTTCGCTGGCAGCGAGCGGCTGCGCTTCGTCCAGCGACAGACTGCTCAGGCCACGATTGCTGGCGCTGTCGGAGCAGTAAAACAGCTCTTCAACGCCGAACATCGGCAGCGCCTGCAGGTTGGCGCTCAGGTCTTTCTGTTGCAGAGTCTTGGCGTTCTGCCCAGCGGCCAGTTGCAGCACGCCGTCATCGAGAAACAGCAGGCCGATCGGCAGATCGAACGCGCCGCCGGCCAGGACGATGTCCAGCGCTTCGCGGGCGCCGGGGCCGGACCATGGCGACTGGCGGCTGATGATCAACAGGGATTTGGCCATCTCACGCGCCTCCGAAACAGATCAATCGATCGGCGTCCTGCACCGCATCGTGCAACTGGCCGAGGCCGGACAATTCCCACGGCGCGCTGACCGCGACGGCATCACGCTGGTAGCGTTTGGCTTCTTCGTCATTCAGTACGCCACGGCGCAAGGCAGCGGCGATGCATACCACGCCGTCCAGTTGCTGCTCGGTGATGAACGCGCGCCACTGTTTGGGCAGGTCCAGCTCGTCCTGCGGGGTGACCACCGCGTCGGAGGCGTTGTACACGCCGTCCTGATAGAAAAACAGCCGGACAATTTCATGCCCGCCGGCCAGCGCAGCCTGCGCAAACAGCAGGGCACGGCGCGAGGAGGGCGCATGGGCGGCGGAAAACAGCGCAATGGCGAACTTCATGACGGACTCGATCAGCAAAACTGCGGCCATGATAAAGCTTTATCGAGGCAGCCGCGAAACCCAAGTTGCACACACCGATTTCTGCTGCTATCGGTCATACATGCGAGTCCATGCAGGAGCTGCGGCACGCTGCGATCTCTTGATCTTTACAAGCAAGATCAAGAGATCGCAGCCTCGTTTCACTCGACAGTTCCTACAGGGTATTTGACTGAGGTTTCGATCAGCGCGGCATATAGCCGAGTTGCCAACGCCGCGGAATGCTCAAGGACAGCACGCCCAGCCCTGCCGCCAGCAAGCCGCTGGCGAACAACGCCCGAAGCCCGAAATGCTGTTCCAGCACCGCGCCGAGAATCGCGCCGATGAACATGCCTGTCCAAGGCACCAACTGCACCCGCCAGCCGTTACGGCGTTCGCCGAGCATCCAGCGCCCGAGTCCACGGCCGAACCGCGACAGCGCTCCGGTCACGTACGTCAGGCCCACCGGCAGGCCATTCACTTCCTCGACCGCCGCGTTGAGCATGCCCATTGCGATGATCGCCGCCAGCAACGCCGGCAGTTGCGTGTCATACGGCCACGCGGCCGCGAAGCAAAGCAGGGTGGCGATGCACAGCAACAAGGGCAATGTGCGCCGCCCACCGAGGCGCCCGATCACGATCCCCAAGGCATTACCGATCACGAAGGTGACGACGAGGATGATCAGGCGCACGGTCAGTCCGAGGTCGCCGTCACTGATCGCCACCGCCAGCCGCGTGGTATTGCCGCTCATGAAAGAAACGAAATCGCCGCTGGCCATGAAGCCGATCGCGTCGGTCATCCCGGCGAGTACCGACAGGCTGGCCACCAGCGCCAGACCGATGCGGCCGCGCCATTTCTGCCGGTGCAGATGCCCGGAAGTGGCGCGGTGAGTCGAGGTCGAAGGCAGCATCGGTGACGGTATCCTTGCGCAGTGGTTACGGTTCCAACCCATACAGGTCGCAATAATCGACCCAGCTCATGTGCGCCATTTCCGCTACCTCGCGATGCACCTCCATGCGCTGGGTCTGATACTCCTCGGGCGTTGCCGCTGTGAGCAGCAAGGTCAGTTCCCAGGCAAACAGTCCCTGATCTTCAGCTTCGGCCTCGAAGGCTTCATGCAAGCGTTCTTCGCGATACTGCGCAACGGTTTCACCCTTGGCCTGGGCCAGCAGCGGGTTGAGGTGATCGAGGGTTTCGCGCAATTCGGGGCGCGCGTCGAGAAACAGTTTCAGGGCTTGTTCATGTCGCTGGTCGGTGGGCGCCATGTGTATTCCTTGTGAGGCTGATGACCCTAGGGTGCCGGAGCGGCCGGTGCGTGTCGCGCTATAAATGCAGTAAAGCAGAATGATTTTGCCTGTTGCGGTGATACAGTCCGCTTTTTTCTGAATGAGCGAATGCAATGCGAATTCTGATGGTAGCGCTGGCCGCGACTGTGCTGGCTGGCTGCGCGGGTTCGGTAATGGACGATTCTCGCACCAAAGCCCCGTACAAGGTCCTGACCTCGGACAAGCCCGAGAAAGTTGTCGCTCAGTGCGTACAGTTCGGCTGGCAGGACGAAGCGGTGTTTGGCGTGGATGCCGGGGCGTACCTGCAACCGGGCAAGAAGGGTGGTTCGACGGTGTACACCCGTTCGGCGGAATCGTTTGTCGACGTGACCAGCGATGCTTCGGGAACCGTGCTCAACTACTACGCGCAGAAGGATGATTTTGTTGCCAAACGCCGATTGGCGGCGTTGGCGACCTGCCTCTGATCATGCGTTGAGGCGGCTGCCGTCATCGCCAGCAGGCTGGCTCCCACACTGGATTTGTGTTCGCCACCGATCCTGTAGGAGTGAGCCTGCTCGCGATAGGGCCAGTGAATTCAACCGATCAGACGCTTCTGGAAATAATGCCGGCTATGCCCCGGCGGGTAATCAACGATCTCGCCAAATTGGCTGAATCCCAGCTTCTTGTAAAACTCCGGCGCCTGAAAATCGAAGGTGTCCAGCCAGATGCCCAGGCAGTTCTTCTCCTTGGCCAGATTTTCCGCCATGGCCATCAGTTCCGAGCCGATGCGTTGCCCGCGACCCTGTTCCGGGACGCACAGCAATTCAATGTACATCCAGGTAAAGATCACCCGACCATACAAACCGCCGAGAATTGCGTCGTGCTCATCGCGCACCAGCAGGGCAAAGGGCTCGGATTTGGAGCCGCCGGTCTGGGCGTCGTTGTACGCAATCAAAGGCTCGAGGATGGCCTTGCGCTGTTCTTCCGTAGGGTTCTGCGACAGCTCGATTCGCAACGTCATGCGCAACTTCCTTGTGAGATGAACACGCAGCCTATCCTGCCCGGCGGGCGCTTTCCAAGTCCTTCCTCAACCCTTTGGAACCGTCGCTGATACGCCGGGGTCTAGGTTTTACAGCGTCATTCCGAACGCGGTTGATGAGGATCCCCCATGAATATTTTCGAAGCCCTTCGCGAAAGCCACGACCGCCAGCGCAATTACGCCAAAGCCCTGGTCGAAACCAGCGGCGACACCCCGGAGCGGGTTGAAGCCTACAAGCAGCTCAAGGCCGAACTCCAGGCCCACGAAACCGCCGAAGAACGCCACTTCTATATCCCGTTGATGGAGTTCGACAACGGCGTCGATCTCAGTCGTCACGCGATCTCGGAACACCATGAAATGGACGAGATGATGGAAGAACTGGACGAAACCGAGATGTCCAGCCCGGCGTGGCTGGCAACGGCGAAGAAGCTCTCGGACAAGGTTCATCACCATCTCAAGGAAGAGGAGCAGAAATTCTTCCAGATGGCCGGCAAGCTGCTCGATGACAAGCAAAAGGAACAGCTCGCCGGGCAATATGAAAAGGAATACCAGGCACAACTGGAGTGAAGGGTGAATGCGGGTTTTTGCAGTGTCGACGTGTAGGCCTTTAGCCATGCGTCAGGTGGGCGTTGTCGTAATTGACTGTATATTCATCCAGTATTTTCGGCGTTTTCCGCTTGAGGCGCCGATGGCCTGCGACAAAACCGCCGATGGACAAAAAAACCACCTCCGTTAGCTTGAAGGCCTCTCCTCGGACAGGAGAGTTCTTAAATCAACGGAGTGAAAAACATGAACCAACCACAAGCTCAAACCCAACTGCGACACGGTCGCGTCACCTCTCCAGCCAGCCGCGGTGCGGTAGCCATCGAGCAAGGATTGCTCGGTGCCTGGCAGGTCAACGAAATGGAAGGCGGCAAGAACTTCCCGGCGCTGACGGCAGGGCCTTTTCCTGCTCCGTATGGCAGCGACAGTGACAGCGTCACGCCGCCCGCCGACGGTTACATCCTCAGCGGTGGCAAGACCGATGCCCGTGACTGCGTGAACTTCACCGACGAGGAAATGAGCAAAAAGCTCAACCGCCCGTTCAGCTGGCCATTGCTCAGTGTCACCCCGGGCCAGACGCTGGAAGTGAAGTGGGAATACACCGCGCCACACACCACCCGTGGCTATCGCTGGATGATCACCAAAGATGGCTGGGATCCGAAACAGCGTATTTCCCGTGCACAGCTCGAGGCGCAGCCTTTCGCCGAAGACTTCTACACTCAGGTGCCGTATTACAGCTATCCGGGGGAGTTGAAGGCCAAGGTCGATCATTCGGTGAAATTGCCGGCCAACAAAAAGGGCCGTCACGTCATCGTGTTGATGTGGATCGTCGCCAACACCGGTAACGCGTTCTATCAGGCGTTCGACGTCGACTTCAAATAACGGCGTTACGCTCAACCCACAGGTTCTGAAGGATTAGAACATGTCAAATATCGACTTCACACTCGTGCAAAACCAGGCGGCCGATGCGGCCTCGCTGATGCCGAGCATCGCCGGCAAAAAAATACTCATGGGCTTCTGGCACAACTGGCCGGCGGGTCCGAGTGACGGCTACCGTCAGGGCCGCTTCGCCGAGATCGCTCTGGAAGCGGTACCCAAGGAGTACAACGTGGTCGCGGTGGCGTTCATGAAGGGCAGCGGGATTCCGACCTTCAAGCCCTACAACGTCTCCGATGCCGAGTTCCGGCGTCAGGTCGGCGTGCTCAACAGTCAGGGACGGGCGGTGCTGCTGTCCCTGGGTGGCGCCGATGCGCACATCGAGTTGCGCAGCGGGCAGGAACAACCGCTGGCCAATGAAATCATCCGTCTGGTGGAAACCTACGGCTTCGATGGGCTGGACATCGATCTTGAACAGAGCGCGATTGATTTCGCTGCCAACAAGACTGTGCTGCCAGCCGCGCTGAAACTGGTCAAGGATCACTACGCAGGTCAGGGCAAGCACTTCATCATCAGCATGGCCCCGGAGTTTCCGTACCTGACCACCAACGGCAAATACGTCGGATACCTGCAGGCACTGGAAGGTTACTACGACTTCATTGCGCCGCAGTTCTACAACCAGGGCGGCGACGGGGTCTGGGTGCCGGAAGCCAATAATGGCAATGGAGCGTGGATCGCGCAGAACAACGATGCGCTGAAAGAGGACTTCCTTTATTACCTGACCGAAAGTCTGGTGACCGGGACTCGGGGCTTCACCAAAATCCCCGCTGACAAATTCGTCATCGGCCTGCCGGCCAACGTCGATGCGGCCGCCACCGGTTATGTGATCGACAGCACCGCGGTGGGCAATGCGCTCAAGCGTCTGGCGATCAAAGGGCTACCGATCAAAGGGCTGATGACCTGGTCGGTGAACTGGGACAACGGCGTCAGCAAGGATCGCGTGCCGTACAACTGGGAGTTCAGTCGGCGTTATGGGCCGCTGATTCACGGCGCCCGAACAGCGGTGCAGGAAACGGACGACGTGTTGTCGCGCCTCGCCCGTTAATCGCAGATAAAGAAGCCCGGTAGCGCTGCCGGGCTTTTTTTGTGAACGCGATTAATCGACTATGGGCGTTTTCCGATGACAAAGGATCAGGCGTCATGATCAAGACAGCCGAGCGGGTCAACATTGTCGACACTGAGGTGTTGTCCCACGACTGGTACCTGTTGAAGAAGATCACCTTCGACTACCTGCGCAACAACGGCGACTGGCAGCGGCAGACTCGCGAGGTCTACGACCGGGGCAATGGTGCGGCGATCCTGTTGTTCAACCGCGCACAGCGCACGGTGGTGCTGACCCGCCAATTCCGTCTGCCGGTGTTCGTCAACGGTCACGATGGATTGCTGATCGAAGTAGCGGCCGGGCTGCTGGAAGGTGCTGCGCCGGAACAGCGGATTCGTGACGAGGCCGAAGAGGAAACCGGCTATCGCGTGCACGACGTGAAGAAGATATTCGAGGCTTACATGAGCCCCGGTTCGGTGACCGAGAAACTGCACTTTTTCATTGCCGAGTACGACGCAAAGTCGAAGGTCAGTGAGGGCGGTGGCCTGGAAGAAGAAACCGAAGAACTGGAAGTGCTGGAGTGGGACTTCGATGAAGCACTGGCGGCGTTCCAGCGTGGCGAGATCTGCGATGCCAAGACCATCATGCTGTTGCAGTATGCAGCAATGAATAACCTGTTCAACACCTGATTCAGCACCAATCCATTGTGGCGAGGGAGCTTGCTCCCGCTGGGCTGCGCAGCGGCCCCAGGTTTTTTTGCCAGTGCTACGCACTGGAGCGGGAGCAAGCTCCCTCGCCACACAATGGCATTTGCAGGGTTAAAACAGGTCGCCTGTTCTACCGACATCAGGCCAGTCACCCCCCTCCAGCACCAGCAATCGCTCCTTGGCCTCAAGTCCTCCCGCAAACCCGGTCAACTTCCCCGAAGCGCCAATCACCCGATGACACGGCGCCACAATCGAAATCGGATTGCGCCCATTCGCCGCTCCTACCGCGCGCACGGCTGTCGGGTTACCGATCTGCTCGGCGATCTGGCTGTAAGTGCGGGTTTCGCCAAACGGAATGGTCAGCAATGCTGCCCAGACCTTTTTCTGAAAATCGGTGCCGACAAAGTCCAGCTCCAGGTCGAAGCGATCACGCTTGCCGGCAAAATATTCTTCAAGCTGCTGCGCGGTTCGCTGCAGCAGCGGATTGTCCGGCGCTTGGCTCATCGGCCCGAGGCGCACCCGGCCCGGTTTGTCGTTTTCCCAGAGGATGGCCGCCAGTCGCGAGCCGTTCGCAACCAGCTTCAATTCGCCGACCGGTGAGGGCAGGGTGATGAACGTGTAGGGCATGGGCAAAACTCCGGGGCGGCGCGGCAACGGCGCCCAGCATACTGCCTGATCGGGGAGGCGCAAATCGCAATAGCGACCATACTGCTTGGTGCTTTTGCAGCGTTCCTCTCTGTTCTGCACAGAATCCAATAACAAAAAAGAGATCGACTCATGAAGTACGAACCTTTGGCCAAAACGCTGATCGCGACTTCACTGGCACTGAGCTGCCTGATGGCCCACGCCGCTTCGGTGGCCCCGGTTGCCGCCGAGAACGGCATGGTGGTCACCGCCCAACATCTGGCTTCCCATGTCGGCGTCGATGTGTTGAAAAACGGCGGCAATGCGGTGGATGCAGCGGTCGCTGTGGGCTATGCGCTGGCGGTGGTGTATCCCGCAGCAGGCAACCTCGGCGGTGGCGGTTTCATGACCATTCAACTGGCGGACGGGCGCAAGACCTTCCTCGACTTCCGCGAAAAAGCCCCGCTGGCGGCGACGGCCAACATGTACCTGGACAAGGACGGCAACGTCGTTCCGGATCTGAGTACCCGTGGTCACCTCGCTGTGGCGGTGCCGGGCACCGTGTCGGGCATGGAGTTGGCGCTGAGCAAGTACGGCACCAAACCGCGCAAGGAAATGATCGCCCCGGCGATCAAACTGGCTGAAGACGGTTTCGAACTGGAGCAGGGCGATGTCGATCTGCTGGACTACGCCACCGATGTGTTCAAAAAGGACATGCGCGATTCCGGCTCGATCTTCCTGCACAACGGCGAGCCGATGCAGGTCGGGCAGAAACTGGTGCAGAAGGATCTGGCGAAAACCCTGCGCACCATCTCGGAAAAAGGCGCTGACGGTTTCTATAAAGGCTGGGTGGCCGACGCCATCGTCACGTCCAGTCAGGCCAACAAGGGCATCATTACCCAGGCCGACCTCGACAAGTACAAGACCCGCGAACTGGCCCCGGTGGAGTGCGATTACCGTGGCTACCACGTGGTTTCGGCGCCACCGCCAAGCTCCGGCGGGGTGGTGATCTGCGAGATCATGAACATCCTCGAAGGCTATCCGATGAAGGATCTGGGCTTCCATTCGGCCCAGGGCATGCACTACCAGATTGAAGCGATGCGCCATGCTTACGTGGACCGCAACAGCTATCTGGGCGACCCGGATTTTGTGAAGAACCCGATCGAGCATCTGCTGGACAAGAACTACGCCACCCAGCTGCGCAACGCGATCCAGCCGCAGAAGGCCGGGATCTCCGCCGAGCTGAAACCCGGCGTCGCCCCGCATGAAGGCAACAACACCACGCACTATTCGATCGTCGACAAGTGGGGCAACGCAGTGTCGGTGACTTACACCCTCAACGACTGGTTTGGCGCCGGGGTGATGGCGAGCAAGACCGGGGTGATCCTCAACGACGAGATGGACGACTTCACCTCCAAGGTCGGCGTGCCGAACATGTACGGTCTGGTGCAGGGCGAGGCCAATGCCATCGCCCCGGGCAAAACCCCGCTGTCGTCGATGAGCCCGACCATCGTCACCAAGGACGGCAAAGTGGTGATGGTGGTCGGTACGCCGGGTGGCAGCCGGATCATCACCGCGACCTTGCTGACCATGCTCAATGTCATCGACTACGGCATGGGCCTGCAGGAAGCCGTCGACGCGCCGCGTTTCCACCAGCAATGGATGCCTGAAGAAACCAACCTCGAAGACTTCGCCGCCAGCCCCGATACCAGGAAGATTCTCGAGAGCTGGGGCCACAAGTTTGCCGGGCCGCAGGACGCCAACCACATCGCCGCGATCCTGGTCGGCGCGCCGTCGCTGGGCGGTAAACCGGTGGGCAAGAACCGTTTCTACGGGGCCAACGATCCACGGCGCAACACCGGGTTGTCATTGGGCTACTGAGAGGCGTAAAACAGGCGGCGGGGCTCGGCTCTGCCCCCTGTCTCAAGGATCGATCAAGGAAGGCCCATCATGTCCAGCGCATTGTTGATCATCGATGTCCAACAGGCTCTCTGCTCGGGCGAGTATCAGTGCTTCGACATCCACCGCGTGATCGCCACCATCAACCAGCTCAGCACGCGTGCGCGTGAGGCGGGCGTGCCGGTGGTGCTGATTCAGCATGAGGAAAAGGACAGCCCGCTGGCCCATGGGGCCGAAGGCTGGCAACTCGCCGACAGCCTGCTGACGGCGGAGCAAGACCTGCGCGTACGCAAAACCACTCCGGATTCGTTTTATCAGACCGACCTGGGCAAACTGTTGCCCAGCGAAGACTTCGAACGCCTGATCATCTGCGGCCTGCAGACCGACTACTGCGTCAACGCCACCATGCGTCAGGCCCATCAGCTGGGTTACGACGTCGTGCTCGTGGCAGACTCCCATTCCACCGTCGACAACGGCACCATGAGCGCCGAAGACATCATCGCCGAACACAACAAGGATCTGGCGCACCTGACGGGGGCCACGGCCCGGGTCGACGTCAAACCCGCAGCCGAGATCACTTTCTGAAACCCGAAAACACCTCTGTTGTTCTTACTGGCCTCATCACTGCCTGCCAGCGACAAGGGTTGGTGGTGCTCACCAATTCCCAAGCCCAACACAAATCCCCTGTAGGCGCTGGCCTGCCAGCGATGGCGGTGGGTCCGCCAATGAAGATGCAAGCTGTGCCGACCCAATCGCCAGCAGGCTGGCTCCCGCAATGATTGGTGGTGTTCACCAATTCCCAAGCCCGGCACAAATCCCCTGTAGGCGCTGGCCTGCCAGCGATGGCGGTGGGTCCGCCAATGAAGATGCAAGCTGTATCGACCCAATCGTCAGCAGGCTGGCTCCTACAAGGGTTGGTGGTGCTCACCAATTCCCAAGCCCAACACAAATCCCCTGTAGGCGCTGGCCTGCCAGCGATGGCGGTGGGTCCGCCAATGAAGATGCAAGCTGTACCGACCCAATCGCCAGCAGGCTGGCTCCTACAATGATTGGAGGTGCTCACCAATTCCCAAGCCCAACACAAATCCCCTGTAGGCGCTGGCCTGCCAGCGATGGCGGTGGGCCTGTCAATGAAGATGCAAGCTGTGCCGACCCAATCGCCAGCAGGCTGGCTCCCACAATGATTGGTGGTGTTCACCAATTCCCAAGCCCGGCACAAATCCCCTGTAGGCGCTGGCCTGCCAGCGATGGCGGTGGATCTGTCAATGAAGATGCAAGCTGTGCCGACCCAATCGCCAGCAGGCTGGCTCCTACAATGATTGGTGGTGCTCACCAATTCCCAAGCCCAACACAAATCCCCTGTAGGCGCTGGCCTGCCAGCGATGGCGGTGGATCTGTCAATGAAGATGCAAGCTGTGCCGACCCAATCGCCAGCAGGCTGGCTCCTACAATGATTGGTGGTGCTCACCAATTCCCAAGCCCAACACAAATCCCCTGTAGGCGCTGGCCTGCCAGCGATGGCGGTGGATCTGTCAATGAAGATGCAAGCTGTGCCGACCCAATCGCCAGCAGGCTGGCTCCTACAATGATTGGTGGTGCTCACGGATCTCCATGTCCAGCATGAGTCCCTGTGGCGAGCGAGCTTGCTCGCGCCGGGCTGCGTAGCAGCCCTCATACCTCAAGTCGCAAACAATACCCGACGAATCTCCCCAACCTGCGGTGGCACGACGCCCTCCAGCACCATTCGCGTAATCGTCTGCGCCGCTGTCTGATAATCCTCATCCTGCGGCACTGCGCGCCCGGTGATGCAGCCCATCTGCCAGCCGATATTGGTGTAGGTGCGGGTCGCCGACCAGATGAACAGCATCAGATGCTCCGGGTCTACCGGCGCCAACAGGCCGCGTTCGATCCAACTGCGCAGGCATTCGACGTTGCGTCGGGCTTCGGCGTGCAGCAGGTCGCGGCATTCGTGGGGCAATTGGCGGGCGCCGAGCAGCAGTTCGCCGCTGAAAACCTTGGCGATGGCCGGGTGTTCACGGGCGATGCGGATGCGCGCGGCGATGTAGGCGCGCAGGCCGATCATGGGGTCGTCGCTTTCGCGTAGCGCCGCCGAGGCTTCCAGCAGCGGTTCGACAAATCCCAGCAAGACTTTGGAATAGAGGTTTTCCTTGGTCTGGAAGTAGTAATACAGGTTGGCCTTGGGTACGCCGGCACGGGCGGCGATGTTGCTGGTCTGGGTGGCGTCGAAACCGTTGGCGGCAAACTCTTCGCTGGCGGCGGCGAGGATCAGTTGCTCGTTGCGTACACGGATGGCGCTCATGGGAATACGGTGTGAGTGAATGGCATGGGCAGGTACTGACATTTTCGGTTTCGCAATATACAAAACTATATAGCGATGAGGCCAGCTAACTCGTTCGAGAGCGCTAAGCGGGTTCGATAATCAAAAAATCGGGGGGGAGGGAACATGGCCATCAAGGCACTTCGCGCTACGGCGACTCATTTGGAGGCGGTGGCAAAACTGTTCGACGCCTATCGCGGTTTCTATCAGCAGCCGTCGAACCTTGAGCAATCGCGCGCCTTCATCGCCGAGCGCATGGCCGGCAACGAGTCGGCTATTTTCCTCGCACAGGATGAAAACGCCGAAGCGCTGGGTTTCGTGCAGCTGTATCCGACGTTTTCCTCGATTGATGCCCATCGCAGCTGGTTGCTCAGCGATTTGTTCACCGCGCCCGCCGCCCGTGGTTGTGGCGTCGGACGGTTGCTGATGAATACCGCGCGGGACTTCGCGCTGCAAACCGGCGCCAAAGGGCTGGTGCTGGAAACCGCGACCGACAACCTCACGGCGCAGGGTTTATATGAGTCGCTGGGTTATGTGCGTGATACCGGCTACTACACCTACATGCTCGATTTGCGGCAGGGCTGATCCGCATATTTTGTGTAAATTTTCCGCTTCAGCCTTTCCTCAAGCGAGCGCTCTCTCTAGAATCCGCCCGGCTTCCGCAATGGAGGCTCATTGCTATCATTTGGCTCGGTTCACATAGGGAAGACAACATGCAATTCGGGAAAATCCTGGCGCTGGGCCTGGTGCTTGCGCTCGGTGGTTGTGCCAGTTTCACCAAAGACGAAGTCCCGCCGGTCAAGCTGCCATCTATGGCCAGCTACGCCAACAAACCCAATGTCTATGTGGACTTCGACTTCTATCAGGGCGAACCGAAAAGCGCTTCGGCCGTAGAAGTGCCGCAGGCGCGTGACCAGCTCAAACCAGAGCTGCAAAAGATTCTGAGCGATTCGGGTCTGTTCGGCCGCGTTACCCTGGACGAGTTCCAGAAGCAGCCGGGTGACTACAGCCTGCGTCTGAAAATGTACAACCATCCGCCGAATGCCGGTTCGATGGTACTGGGCTTCATCAGTGGTTTCAGCCTGGGGGTGATTCCGGCGTACGGCACCGATCAGTACACCATGAGCCTCGAAGCCGTGGACGGAACGGGTCAGGCGCTAACCACCGCGAGCAACCATGATGCGGTCGGTACCTGGATCGGTATCTGGTTCATCCCGTTGATGGGCAACACCCCGAAGGCGGCGGTCAACGATACGTTCGCCCGTCAGGTCAACGCGCTGCTGAAGCAGATGATCGACAACAACAACCTGAAATACTCGGCACTCGAGACTCGTACTCCGCGGGCCTGATGTCAAAAAAAAGAGCCGCAATCGCGGCTCTTTTTTTGCCCTTACTTCAGGGCTTGGATGAACTGAGGATCGCTGTACAGTTCCTTCAACAGATCACGCAGCATCGGGTTATAGGCGTTGACCGCGTTCGGAATCGCAATGAAACCGAAGAAGCTGCTGCTCCACTGGCTGCTGACATGCTTGGTCGCGTCGTAGACCACGTTCTGCCCATTAAGCAGAGTGAAGCGTGCAGCGAGTTCGCCATCGCCCGTGCCCATGCCGGCCGACAGATTGTTCTTCACCACCAGCACTTTCAACTGACGCTGGGCCTGCGGATCAAGCAGACCGGCCTTGCGCAGTTCTTCGGTGATCGCGTCCTGGATATGCGCCGGGATGCTGCCGGATGGCGAGCGCACCGGGTTGGCCCGCACTGTCAGCGAACCTTCGCCGGACTCGGCAGTTACCTGAGGATTGCTGATCGCCTGCAGGGGCGGGGTCTGCTTGAGCTTTTGAACGTTTTCGAAGCTCGGCTCATAGCGGGTCATGGTCATGCCACAACCTTGCAGCAGCACTGCCAGCATCGGGATCAACAACAGAGACTTTTTCACGGCGTTTCCTTGCGTGAGGAATAAGGGGGCCGAATTATGGGCAGAGTGCCATCATTGAGCAATCGACTTCACCGTGAAGCGCTCAGTGCTTCAACAGATTCTCGATCTGCGCCAGTTCCCAGGTACTGAGCAGATTCACCGGGTCGGTGCCATAACGACTGTTGAAATGCCATTCGCGGCCATCCGGGCAGCGGCACTGTTCACAGTGATGCAAGCGCCCACCCTCAACATCCAGCAACAGGCGCCAGCCCTCGATATCGACCGCAACCAGTCCGGTATCAGCGGGCGTCTCGGATCTGTTGAACATCAGCACGCCCAGCGCAGCCTCGCGCAAGCGCTGGCAAACGTCGCGGGCGGTCAGCAATGCAGTCATGGTCGTACTCGATGGAGGCAGAAGCGCGTCAGCATAAATCGTGCGTCGACGGGTGTCAGCGATCGCTGGCCCGATTCCGAACTATTCCGTAACATCCGCACCCCACTTTTTTACGAACATCAGCGGCCGCGCTCGTCGGCCGTCAGACAGGTAAGCCATGAAACCGAAACGTCTGCGCGCCGATGTCCTGGCCGGACTCACCACCTCGTTTGCCCTGTTGCCCGAATGCATTGCGTTCGCGCTGGTGGCGCATCTCAATCCGCTGATGGGCCTATACGGCGCCTTCATCATTTGTACGCTGACCGCGTTGTTCGGTGGCCGGCCGGGAATGGTCTCCGGGGCGGCGGGCTCGATGGCGGTGGTGATCGTCGCGCTGGTGGTGCAGCACGGCGTGCAATACCTGCTGGCAACGGTGTTGCTCGGTGGTCTGATCATGATGGCGTTCGGCTTGTTGCGCCTGGGAAAACTGGTGCGCATGGTGCCGCACCCGGTGATGCTCGGCTTCGTCAACGGTCTGGCGATCATCATTGCGCTGGCGCAACTGGAGCATTTCAAGAGCGGCGAACACTGGCTCAGCGGCACGCCGTTGTACCTGATGACCGGGCTGGTACTGCTGACCATGGCCATCGTCTACATTCTGCCGCGCCTGACCCGCGCGGTGCCCCCGGCATTGGTGGCGATCCTCGGCGTGGGCCTGCTGGTCTATCTGTTCGGTCTGCCGACGCGCACCCTTGGTGACATGGCGCACATCGCCGGCGGTCTGCCGAGCTTCGCGCTGCCGGACATCCCGTGGAACCTGGAGACCCTGCGCATCATCGCCCCGTACGCGATTCTGATGGCACTGGTTGGTCTGCTGGAAACCCTGCTGACCCTGAACCTCACCGATGAAATCACCGAAACCCGTGGTTACCCGGATCGCGAATGCGTAGCGCTGGGCGCGGCGAACATGGTCTCGGGCGCGTTCGGTGGCATGGGCGGTTGCGCAATGATCGGCCAGACCGTGATCAACCTCAGCTCCGGCGGCCGTGGGCGTTTATCCGGTGTGGTGGCGGGTGGCTTGATTCTGCTGTTCATCCTGTTTCTGTCGCCGCTGATCGAGCGTATTCCGCTGGCGGCACTGGTGGGCGTGATGTTCGTGGTCTCGCAACAGACCTTCGCCTGGGCCTCGTTGCGGGTGGTGAACAAAGTGCCGCTCAACGATGTACTGGTGATCATCGCCGTGACCAGCATCACCGTGTTCACCGACCTGGCCACCGCCGTGCTGTGCGGGATCATCATCGCCGCGCTGAATTTCGCCTGGCAGCAGGCCCGCGAGCTGTACGCCGATGAACATCTGGAAGCCGACGGTAGCAAACTCTACCGTCTGCACGGCACACTGTTTTTCGCCTCGACCACGCCGTTTCTCAACCAGTTCGACCCGGCCAATGATCCGTCCCGGGTGACGCTGGATTGCCGGCATTTGAGCTTCGTTGACTATTCGGCGATTGCCGCGTTGAAAACCTTGCGTGAGCGATACGCCAAGGCCGGGAAGGAGTTGCAGGTGTTTCATCTGTCCGAGCGCTGCAAGAAACTGCTCAAGCGCGCGGGCGTCGAACACCACTGATCCCCTGTAGGAGTTGCCGAAGGCTGCGATCTTTTGATCTGGTTTTTTAAAAGATCAACGTCAAAAGATCGCAGCCTGCGGCAGCTCCTACAGGGACGGTGGGGTTATTTGGCGAATTTCTTTGCCCCGGCTACGCAGAAGATGACGCCTACCGTCACCGCCAGCATGCCGACGCTGACCTGCTCATGCAGCAACGTCGCCGCCAGCGTCAGACCGAAAAACGGCTGCAGCAATTGCAGTTGACCGACCGCCGCGATCCCGCCTTGGGCCAGGCCGCGATACCAGAAAACAAAGCCGATCAGCATGCTGAACAACGCCACGTACGTCAGGCACATCCAGGCCGACAGGCTGACGTGGCTGAACGAGGCGGGCGCCAGCCACAGGCTGAGCAAGGCCATCACCGGCAGCGATAACACCAGCGCCCAGCAGATCACCTGCCAGCCGCCGAGGATCCGTGAGAGTTTCGCGCCTTCGGCATAACCCAGGCCACAGGCCAGAATCGCCGCGAGCATCAGCAGGTCGCCGGTGGGTGAAGCGGTCAGCCCCTGTGACAGGGCGAAGCCGACGACCAACGCGCTGCCGAGAATCGAGAACAGCCAGAACACCGGTCGCGGGTGCTCGCCGCCACGCAGTACGGCAAAAATCGCCGTTGCCAGTGGCAGCAATCCTACAAACACAATCGAATGCGCAGACGTCACGTGTTGCAGCGCCAATGCCGTCAGCAGTGGAAATCCCAACACCACGCCCAACGCCACAATCAATAACGACCACCACTGATCGCGTGCCGGACGCCGTTCACGAAACAGCCACAACAGAAAGACCGCCAATACGCCGGCAATGGCCGCGCGCGCCACGGTGAGAAACACCGGATCGAATTCCAGCACCGCCAGACGTGTGGCGGGTAGCGATCCGCTGAAGATCAGCACGCCGATAAAGCCATTGATCCAGCCGCTGGTTTTTTCCAGGGCCGGGTTAACCAGGTTCGAAGTCCGTTCCATACAAGGTCACGCTCAAGAGGTGGGTTGCGTTCGAGCCATCCTGAGGCTGAGAATCAGCACAATCAAATAATTGTCATGGATACATGCAGCATGCCGCGCTCGCGCTACAAGACCCTGGTTGACGCCTATGCTGCGGACATTCGCGCGGGGCGTCTGGCGCCCGGAACCCGATTGCCGACTCACCGGGAACTGGCGGCCAGTGCGGGGCTGGCACTGGTCACTGCGTCGCGGGTATACGCCGAGCTTGAGGCGATGGGGCTGGTCAGCGGCGAAACCGGGCGCGGGACGTTTGTGCGCGAAACCTCGTTGTCGCCGGGGCAGGGCATCGACCAGAAAGACGTGGCAGTCGGCATGATCGACCTGAATTTCAACTATCCATCGCTGCCCGGTCAGGCCGACCTGTTGCGTACGGCGTTACGCCAGTTGGCGCTGTCGGGTGACCTGGAAGCCTTGCTGCGTTATCAACCCCACGCCGGGCGCCAGCATGAGCGCGCCTCGATTGCGCAGCATTTGCAGGCTCGCGGGGTGTTGGTTGATGCCGGGCAAGTGTTGATCGTCAACGGTGCCCAGCAAGGGTTGGCCGTGACGCTGATGGCCTTGCTCAAACCCGGTGATGTGATTGCGGCGGATGCGCTGACTTATTCCGGCTTCAAGGTGTTGGCCGAAGCGCTGCATCTGGAAGTGGTGGCTATTCCGTCCGGTGATCACGGGCCGGATCTGGTGGCGCTGGAAAAACTTTGCCGCAGCCGTTCAGTGCGTGCGATTTACAGCATGCCGACCCTGCACAATCCATTGGGTTGGGTGACGCCGATCGAACAGCGCGAGCAATTGGTCGCGCTCGCCCGCCGCCATGATCTGACCCTCATCGAAGACGCGGCCTACGCCTTTCTGGTGGAAAACCCACCGCGTCCCCTGGTCGATCTGGCACCGGAACGCACGGTGTACGTGTCGGGACTCTCGAAGAACATTGCCACTGGCCTGCGCGTCGGTTTCATTGCCGCACCGCTGCACGCGGTGCCGGCGCTGGAGCGGATCATTCGCGCGACCACCTGGAACACCCCCGGCGTGATGACCGCGATGGCTTGCGGCTGGCTCGACGACGGCACCGTGACCCTGCTGGAACAACAAAAACGCGACGACACCAGGGCCCGGCAAATGCTCGCCGCCGAGTTGTTGCAAGGGCTGACTTGCATCGGTCATCCATCCTCCTATTTCCTGTGGCTGCCGCTGCCGGAGGACGTGCGCGCCGATCAGATTGTGGTGGAGTTGATGCACCAGCAGATTTCGGTGACCACCGCCGAGCCGTTCGCGGTGTCGGCGCATGTGCCGCATGCGATTCGGCTGGCGTTGGGTTCGGTGCCGATGGATGTGCTGCGTCAGGCATTGATCACCGTCAGAAAGGTCATCGGCGCTTATCTGTAAAAAGCTCCCTCGCCACAAAGTGTTAGCCTTGCCTCAACTGCATCACACCGTTTTGGAACGCCCGATGAAAAACACCGTTTCACTCCTTCTTGCCCTGACCGCAACCGCCGTGCTGTTCAGCTCAACCGCCCGTGCCGCAGGCGATCCAGCCGCCGGCGAGAAGATCTTTCCGCGTCTGTGCGGCGGCTGCCACCAGGTTGGCCCGGACGCGCGCCCGGGGTTCGGTCCGCAACTCAACGGCATCATCGGCCGACCCGCCGGGACGTCGGCCAATTACGTGTATTCCGAGGCGATGAAAAACTCCGGCAAGACCTGGGATCGCGACACGCTGACCGCGTATCTGAAAGATCCGAAGGGCGTGGTACCGGGGACGCGGATGATTTTCTGGGGGCTGAGCGATCAGGAGAAGGTCGATAATCTGTTGGCGTATCTGCAGCAATTCTCCGATTAAAGATTTTGCTCGGCCGGTCCGGCAAACCAGGCCAACGGCATTTGCGAAGTCAAGGAGGGCTGATCAAGCCACCTGATTACGGCCCGCCGCTTTCGCCTGATACAGCTGCTGATCGGCACGTTTGATCAGCATCGTGTGGCTGTTGTCCGCCGGATCGGCCAGAGCGACGCCAATGCTCACGGTGACTTGTCCGATGTTGGGGAAGTGCGCCTGGGCCACGGCGGCACGGATTTTCTCAGCGACCACCTCCGGAGTATCAGGCTGGGCGACTTCCGGCAGCAGCACGGCGAACTCCTCGCCGCCGTAACGGGCGACGAAGTCGGTGGCACGCACGCTGGCCTGGAGGAGTTGCGCCAATTGCTGCAGGACGTCGTCGCCAATCGCATGGCCGTAGGTGTCGTTGATGCGCTTGAAGTAATCGGCGTCGATCAGCAGCAGGGCAAACGGTCGCCCGGTGCGGCGGAACAGCAGGCTGTATTCGCTGAGTTTCTCGTCGAAACGGCGGCGGTTGTAGACGCCGGTCAGGGCATCGTGGGTCGCCAGGTTCAACAGTTCGGCATTGGCCTGCATCAGTGCGGCGGTGCGCTGGGCGACGGTAGCTTCCAGCGAGGCATTGGCTTCCTGCAGTTCGCGCTCCTTGGCCAGCAGCGACTGGGTCATGGCGTCGAGCGACTGTCCGAGCTGGGAGATTTCCTGTACCGGGTGTTGCAGCGGGAAGTGTGCGCCGGGCTGCTGGTTCTGCACCTGTTTGGCCGAGTGCGCGAGTTGCTCGATCGGCCGGCTCAGGTACTGCGCCAGGTAATACGCCACCAGCCCGAACGCCACTGCGGCGGCTACCCCCAGCAGCAACAATTTGTAGAGCAGCAGGTGCGCCGGCTCCAAGGCAGTGTCCAGTGGCTGGCGCACGGCAATCGACCAGGACAGCGCAGTACTCGAAGGCGTCGGTACGGTGACCATGCTGGTCAGGTAACCGTTGCCGACCGACCAGCTCGACAACTTCGGAGCATTCACCGCCAGTTGCTGGCCCATCAGGGCTTCCGGGTACAGCACCTTGCCGTCGTGATCGATGATCAGCGCTTCGAGATCCGGCGATGCATTTTTATGCGAGAACGCTGCCGACTCGACAATGCGCGTGACCCAGCTCCAGTGCGCGTGCGCCCCCAGCACGCCAATCACCTGGCCGTCGGCGTTGCGGATCGGGGCGGCGAAGTCGATGAAACGCAGCGGTTCACCGTTGGGCGTTCCCGGTAGCAGTTTGGCCAGCAACACCGCTTCGTGCGGATCACCGGTGTACTCACCCCGCAGGCCAGCCTGGAACCATGGCCGCTGCTGTACCGATTGCCCGACCAGCAAATTATTGACCGCTTGATGCACGTGGCCATTGGCATCGGTCACGCCCATCCACGCATACTCGGTACGGGCCTGGGTGCGCAGTTGCATCGATTTGAGAATCGCCGGGTTGTCGAGATCGCCGCGTTCCAGATGCGGCGCACGGCTGAGCAGGTAGACCTCCAGCTGGCGCTCGCGCAACTGGTCACCGAGCAACGTCGCCGCCGAACGCGCGGTATTGAGCAGGGCATTGCCGCTGGCCTGCTTCATCTGTTCGGTGGCGATATGACCGACATAGAAGCCGACGCTCACCAGTGTCAGCAGGGACAAACCGGCGAACCAGAGGGTCAGGTGGCTTCGCAGACTGGCTTTGAGCATGGGCAGGAAAATTCTGTTTGGAAGTTGTGGCCGCATGGTATGCGCATTAAGCGTCGGGCTGCCAGTCGGTCGTTTCGGATAAGCATCGTCGGAAGTTTCGCCGATGCTCCATAGGGCAAAGACCTTTCTGACGCTGATTGTTGGAAAGAACCACGCCTGCAAACGATAAAATGAAAAAGCCCGGCTGATCAGGCCGGGCTTTCTTTGACTGCTTCAGAACCAATGTTTTACGCGTTGCGGCTTTCGATCAGACGATCCGAGCCACCTTCAGCCACGCGGCGTTCTTGCAGACGATCCGAACCACCTTCGGCCACGCGGCGTTCCAGCAGACGATCCGAACCTCCTTCAGCCACGCGGCGTTCTTGCAGACGATCCGAACCACCTTCAGCCACGCGGCGTTCCAGCAGACGATCAGAACCACCTTCGGCCACGCGGCGTTCCAGCAAACGATCAGAACCACCTTCGGCCACGCGGCGTTCCAGCAGACGATCAGAACCACCTTCGGCCACGCGGCGTTCCAGCAAACGATCCGAACCACCTTCGGCCACGCGGCGCTCCAGCAAACGATCAGAACCACCTTCAGCCAAACGGCTTTCAATCAACTTGTCCGAGCCGCCTTCAGCGACCAGGGTATGAGCGGGCGTTGCTGCAAAAGCGTTAACTGCGAGAACCGAGAAAGCGATGCCGAGGATGGTTTGGCGTTTCATGATCGTGTGCTCCGGGGTGTATTGGGTTGGTATGGAGCCGATGTTACGCCGCGGATTTTTTATGAGAACTTCATTGGCGTGATGGTGACTATCGACGCCAGCGATGTGTGCCGGAACTGTTGATCTAGAGCTTCTGCGCCCGAATGCATAGCTCCCCGGTAGCGCGGGTCAGGGCCAGATCATGCAGTGCGTCGTGGGTCAGACCCTGTCGCGCCTTCGCCAGAAAGGCCGGGCAATTCGGGTCGCGGCGATAGGGCGCGAAGTCGGCGTACTGGCGCAGCAAGCGGGTTTGCAGCTCGTCCAGGCGTGGGCGAATCTGCTTCGCCAGATCCGGTCGCGGGGTGTCCGGCGCCGCACCGGCCGCTTGCCATTGCGCGAGCAATCCGTACTGCACCAGTTTGTTCGCCTCCATTTGCGCGGCGATCAACTGGGCCACGTCTTCGGGGTCGAGCTGGTGTTCGGTTGCCAAGGTGCGGGCATTGGCGATGACCTGGGCTTCGCGCGGGCTGTCCTGAATCGGCTTGCCGCTGTCCCATTTGGTCAGCGCCACCAGGTCGCCGATGTTCAGGCGTTCGTTCAAGGTTGCCAGCAAGGGACGCAACGATTCGGCGGGGACAGGGGCGTCGGCCGCGCCGGCAAGGTGGCTGAAAACAACCAGCAGGGAACAGCTCAGGGCATTTCGCAACGGGGTCATGGGCAGGCGCATTCCACGGAAAATAGTGCCGACATTTAAGCCTTGAGCAGAGGCGATGTCGACCGACTTTAACCCGCCCATCTAGCGTAATATCCCTCGCATCTCCCAGCCCGAGACCGATCTTCAATGCAAACCCCTGCCACCAGCAAACCCCTCTGGCAAACCTACCTGCTGTTCCTCGCGCCGATGGTGCTGTCCAACTTCCTGCAATCGATGTCGGGCACGGTCAACAGTATCTACATCGGGCAGATGCTCGGGACGCAGGCGTTGGCGGCGGTGTCGGGGATGTTCCCGATCATCTTTTTCTTCATCGCGCTGGTGATCGGCCTGGGCGCGGGGGCGGGGGTGTTGATCGGCCAGGCGTGGGGCGCGCGTGAGGCGCACATGGTCAAGGCAATTGCCGGGGCAACGCTGTTGCTGGGGGTGATGATCGGCTTGCTCGCGGCGGTGCTGGGCAGTGTATTTGCGCGGCAGGCCTTGCAGGGGCTGGGGACGCCGGCGGATGTGCTGGACGACGCGGTGGCGTATGCGCACGTGATGATGTGGATTCTGCCGTCGATGCTGGTGTTTGTGCTGTTCACGCAATTGCTGCGCGGAGTCAGCGACACGGTGTCGCCACTGTTGGCGCTGATGGTGTCGACCTCGGTCGGGCTGGCGCTGACCCCGGCGCTGATCCGTGGCTGGTTCGGTTTGCCCCAGCTGGGAATCCAGAGCGCCGCTTTCGCAGGGCTTGCCGGTAACCTGTCGGCGATGGCGTGGCTGGCGTGGCGGCTGATTCGCAAGCACCATCCACTGGCGCCGGATCGCGAGTTCTTCGCGGCGCTGCGGCTGGACGCGGCGATTCTCGGCAAGGTGCTGCGCATCGGCCTGCCGACCGGGGTGCAGATGATCGTGTTGTCGCTGTCGGAGCTGGTGATTCTGGCGCTGGTCAACCAGCACGGCTCGCAGGCGACAGCGGCCTATGGCGCGGTGACGCAGATCGTCAACTACGTGCAGTTTCCGGCGCTGTCGATTGCCATCACCGCCTCGATTCTCGGCGCCCAGGCCATTGGTGCCGGGCAACTGCAGCGTCTGGGAGCGATTCTGCGCACCGGGCTGTTGATCAACGTGTGCCTGACCGGTGGTTTGATCGTGCTCGGTTACCTGTTGTCGCACTGGTTGCTGGGATTGTTCCTGACCGAGGATTCGACCCGGGCGATGGCTGAACACTTGCTGCACATCATGTTGTGGAGCCTGTTGGTGTTCGGTTTCCAGGCGATCATCGGCGGCATCATGCGCGCCAGCGGTACGGTGCTGGTGCCGGTAATTATTGCGATTGTCTGCGTGGTCGGCGTGCAGTTGCCGGCGGCTTACTGGCTGGACGGTCAGTACGGTTTGCAGGGTGTGTGGATGGCGTTTCCGGTGGCGTATCTGGGCATGCTGGTGTTGCAGACACTGTATTACAAACTGGTCTGGCAGCATCAGAAGATCGAGCGGCTGGTCTGAGCCTGAGCCACACCGGCAGACAAATGACATGGCGCATTCGCGGGTTGTTTGCTTAAGTCAGTCGAGGCCTTGAAGGTTTGCCCTGTCCGGAGAATCCCATGCGTGCCCGATTCACCGCTGCGGCATTGTTTGCCTGCCTGTGCGTCACGAGCGCGGCGCAGGCCGCTGAATACAACCGCGTCAACACTACCGCCAGCAAGATCAGCTTCATTTACAAGCAATTCGGCAATCAGGTTTATGGCACCTTCGGCAAGTTCGACGCGACGCTGCAGTTCGACAGCGACGACCTCGCCAGTGCCCACACCACGTTGCATATCGACCTCAACAGCATCGACGCCGGCAGCGAAGACGCCAACACCGAGCTGGTGAAGCCAGCGTGGTTCGACACCCAGCGCTTTCCGGTGGCGGTATTCGAATCCAGCCGTTTTACCCGGGTGAAGGACAATCGCTATCTGATCGCCGGCCAGCTCACCCTCAAGGGCGTCACCCGCGAGGTCGAGGTGCCGGTCGAGCTGAAACCGGACAGTTCGATCGGCATTTTCGACGGCGAACTGGTGCTCAAGCGGGACCAGTTCGGACTCGGTGCGGGGGCGTGGGCGGACACCGTGGTGTCCAACGACATTTCGATCACCTTCAAGGTCGTGGCGCCACAGCAGTGACGCCAGCCGGTCAGATCAGTAGGCGCGCCAGTGTCCCGGCGCCCAGCGCCACTCACGCCCATCCCAACGATAGTGACCGGCGACCCAGTGATAACCGGGCGCTGGCATGACCGGCACGACTTCCACCGGCGGCGGTGGCCGATGCGGCCGTACCGGTTCGACAATGCAGCCCGACAGGGTGATCGCGACCAGTGAGGCGGCGAGCAGGGTTTTCAAGGTTCGTGACATGGTGGTGTTCCCTATAGATGAAGTTTGCAGGCGAGGCGGTTTCAACGGGCCCAGTGGCCTTCGATCCAGTACCAGTTCGGCCCGCGTGCCTGCCAGTGCCCCGGCCGCCAGTGCGCGCCATGGCGCACCGGTTGCCAGTGGCCGGGCAGCCACACGTAGCCGCGTCCTTCCCAGCGCCAGTGGCCCTGGTCCCAGACATACCCGGGACGCGCGCCGGGCATCACTTCCATGCGCACCGGTGGTGGGGCTTGCTGAACAATCACCACTTGCTGGGCAAACACCGGCGCGCTGGCCAGCGCCGCCAGCGTCATCGGCACCAGCAGCAGGGTCTTTCGCCATTTGAACAGTGAACGCCAAACGCTCATGGCAACTCCTCAAGGCCTGCGTGAAAAAGTCAACGCAGCTGAGGAATTGGACGCCAAATCGGCGAAAGATCCGGTCCGCGGAGGATGAAATTTTCTTCAGGTCAACCGCGAGCCTCCCTGTAGGAGTTGCCGCAGGCTGCGATCTTTTGATCTTGCTGGTAAAAATCAAAAGATCGCAGCCTGCGGCAGCTCCTGCACAAAGCAGGTGGCGGGAGGGGGTATGATGTCGCGGTTTTCCGCCGGAGTTCAGCTGTCATGCCACGCATCACCCACTACAAATCCCCATGCCCCGAAAGCGTCAACAGCCAGATTCTGCAACTGGTGGTCGATTACCTGACCGACATCAGCGCGGTCGGTCTTGGCCCGAGCAATCTGCTGTACAACGTCTATCAGTACGCGGTCGGCTATGAGGTGCATCTGTATCTGGAGGCGCTGAATGGCGAGAAGGGCACCGAGGTCGAATTGCTGGTGGCGACGGCCGAGGATGATCCGGAGCGGGTTACCGGTTTCCTCTTGTACCTGCCGGTGCAGGGCGATTGGGAAGCGTGCAGCGTCGCCTATATGGCGGTGCGCGAAGGCTATCGGCGCCAGGGCGTGGCGCGGGCGATGATTGGCGAGATGGTCAGCCGTTATCCGCACGCCGAACTGACCTGCAGTGTCGGCAAGGTGCCGTACTTCGAAGCGCTGGGCTTCGAGGTGATTGGCGCTCGCGAAACCCAGGTGCTGATGAGCACCCGCCATTACCGCAGCAACGGTCTGCGCGGTTTTATCGACACCACGCCGATCTATCGCTCGCTGGAAGTGCAGCAGATCCACACCTACCTGCTGCAGAAAAACGGCAAGCGCGCGATGCTCGATGCCGAGAAACAGCGCGACCGGCATCTGGATCAGGTCACCCGGCACACTGAAGAATTCGTGCGTCAGCGGCTGACGTTGCACTGAGTCAGCAGCAAAAAACGGACAAAAAAAGAGCCTCAAGGCTCTTTGATGGGGAGAGTAGAGCCACGAGGCTCAAGTTGCGCATGGAACAGGGAGCAGGCTTGATTTGGGGTTCAGAACACCCGTTCCCTACGCAGTCGCTCAGGAGTGAAGCGCCTGCGTACCTTCATCATGGGAACACGCGGGGGCTGACTCAAGTACCGCGTGTCGAAATCCCGATACAGCGCCGAGCGGGTGGTGAAGTGGTCGTTGAGCACCGCTGACTCCCTCTGCAGGAGCTGCGGCACGCTGCGATCTTTTGATTTTTTGAAAGCAAGATCAAAAGATCGCAGCGTGCCGCAACTCCTACAGGTTTTGTCAGCGTGATCCGGGCCAGCCGGCCTTGTCCAGTGCGGCGAGCAGTGTTTCCTTATCCAGCCCCGGTACCGCGTGCCCGTTGCCCTCGGTGCTCTCGCTGGCGAGCAGGGCGTTGATGATCGCTTCTTCGACCGCTTCGGTGGCGGCCAGGAACAGCTCGCTGATGTGGTCGTTGTTGACCATGCGCAAACCGTCACAGGTCGGCGCGCCTTTGCCCTCGTAAGCAGCGGGCGGCACCTGGTCGTTGCCGGTGGCGAAGGCGATGAAGATGTCACCGCTGTGATCTTCGTTGCCACCACCGCTGCGGGCCAGACCAAGGCTGGCGCGCTGTGCCAGGCGCGTGCATTGATGCGGCAGCAGTGGCGCGTCGGTGGCCAGGCAGACCACGATCGAACCCATGCCCGGATGCGGCAGCGAAGCACGCAGGAACGGCGAATCCACCTGCTCCATGTAGCGGCCCACCGGATAACCGTCGACGCGCAGCTCGCTGCGAATGCCGTGGTTGGCCTGCACGATCGCACCCACCGTCCAACCGCCCTGAGCGCTGCTCAGACGCCGTGACGCGCTGCCGATGCCGCCCTTGAATTCATGGCAGATCATGCCGCTGCCGCCGCCGATTGCACCTTCTTCAACGGCGCCGTCATGCGCAGAACTCAGCGCCTCGGCGACATGCTCGGGCTTCACGTGAAAACCATTGATGTCGTTGAGCAGACCATCGAAGGTTTCCAGCACCACCGGCATGTTCCAGTAGAGGCGTCCGTCGTCCGGTTGCTGCTGGCGATCCAGCGCAATCAGCGCATCGCGCACCACGCCGAGGCTATGGGTGTTGGTGAAGGCGATGGGACTGGTCAGCAGCCCGGCCTCGCGGATCCACTCAAGGCCGGTGGCATCGCCATTGCCGTTGAGCACATGCACGCCGGCGAAACACGGCTGCTGGTTGGTCGAGCCGCGACGCGGTTCGATCACTGTGACGCCGGTGCAGATGTCGCGTCCGCTGTCGCTGCGGCCACGCACGTTACTGTGGCCGACGCGCACGCCGGGGACGTCGGTGATGGCGTTGAGTGGGCCGGGTTGCAGCTGGCCGATGCGGATGTTGAGGTCACGGGCACGGGGTTTCATGGGCTGTCTCTCTATAAAAATCTGAAGGATTCACGGACCTTGCAGGAGTGAGCCTGCTGGGGAGATGTGCTGGTTTTACTGGCCGTTCTTTACCTTGCTCCACACCCGCGTGCGCACGCGTTCGGTGGCTTTGGGCAGCGGCTCCAGGGTGTACAACGTGGCCATCGCCGCCGCGGACGGATACACCGCCGGGTTATCCCGCGTGGCCGCGGCCACCAGGGGCGTCGCCGCACGATTGCCGTTGGGGTACGACAGGTGATCGCTGACCGGCGCGATGACTTCCGGGCGCAGCAGGTAGTCGATGAACGCCAGGCCCTGAGCGCGGTTCGGCGCATCCTTGAGCAGCACCAGCGTGTCGAACCACACCGGCGCGCCTTCCTTGGGCAGGCTGTAGGCGATCTTCACGCCGTTGTTGGCCTGCTCGGCGTTGGTCTTGGCTTCGAGCATCGCCCCGGACCAGCCCACCGCCACGCAGATGTTGCCGTTGGACAGGTCACTGATGAATTTCGACGAGTTGAAGTAGGCAATGTGCGGGCGCAATTTGAGCAGCAGCGCTTCGGCTTTCTGATAGTCCTCGGGATTGGTGCTGTTGGGCGGCAGCCCGAGGTAGTGCAGCGCTACCGGGAGCATTTCCGACGGCGAATCGAGCATCGCCACCCCGCACTGGCCAAGTTTGGCGAGGTTCTCTTCCTTGAACACCAGATCCCACGAATCCAGCGGCGCCTTGTCGCCGAGCGCGGCACGCACCTTGTCGACGTTGTAGCCGATGCCGTTGGTGCCCCACAGGTACGGCACGGCGTATAGATTGCCGGGGTCGTTGTTGGCCAGTTTGCTCAGCAGACCGCTGTCGAGATTGTTCCAGCCCGGCAGCTGATCGCGCGGCAGCGGGGCGAGGGCGCCGGCCTTGATCAGCGTCGGCAGGCTGAAGTTGCTCGCCACCACCACGTCGTAACCGCTGCGGCTGGTCAGCAGTTTGCCTTCGAGCACTTCGGCGCTGTCGAACGTGTCGTAAACCGGCTGAATGCCGCTGTCGCGCTTGAAGTCAGCCAAGGTCGTGGGGCCGATGTAGTCGTACCAGTTGTAGACATGCACGCTCGGTGTGTCGGCGGCACTGGCGGCGGATGCGACGCCCAGACAGGCGAGCAGGCCAAGGTTGATGCCCCGGTTGATATAGCCACGACGACAACGCATGATGCGGCACTCCTGGCCTGCGGCAGGCCGGTGATTGACAGGAGTGCTCAGCCTATCGGGGCGGGCACGCCTGACCCATTCCCATCATGGGTTACTCAAAAGGGGTAGTGCGTGGACGCGTTGTTGCAGGAGTTGCCGGTGCATCAAAGTCTGGCGCGGGTGTTCGCCACAGTCGGGCAGGAGGGCTTCTGGCGGGCGCTGGTCGACACGTTGCGCCTGCTGGTGCCGCTGGACAACGCGCTGGTGGCGCTGATGAAGGCGGGGCAGGCGCCGCAGTTGCTGATCGACTTCGACAGTAAGGGTCGCGCCGATGAACAGGAAGAACTGGCCAGCTACAGCGCCGGCATGTACCTGCTCGATCCGTTTTATCAAACCGCCACGACCGGGATCGCCGACGGCCTGCACAGCCTGGCCTCGGTGGCGCCGGACCAGTTTCTGCACAGCGAGTATTACCAGAGCTACTTTCGCTCGGTGGTCGGTGAGGACGAGTTGCAGTTCATGATCAACATCGAGGGCGGGGTGCTTGGCCTGTCACTCGGACGTTCGACACCTTTCGATCTGGCCGAGCAGGGCCGTCTGCTGTGTGTGCGCGACTGGGTGCTGGCGGCGATGCGTCGCCATGTGCAGCTATTGCCGCCGCAAGGGACTGGCACCGAGCCAGTGGCGGGGGATCTGGCGACGCTGCTCGATCGCTTCGATGCGCGCCTGACCGCCCGTGAAGTCGACACCGCGCGGCTGATTCTGCAGGGCTTCTCGAGCAAGGCCATCGCTCAGCAGATGGGCATATCGCCGGAGACGGTAAAGGTGCATCGGCGCAATCTCTATCACAAGCTCAATGTGACCGGGCATGGCGAGCTGTTTGCGCTGGTGCTGCGCCCACCCACTGCCTGACTCAGCACAACCCCCCCTGTAGGAGTGAGCCTGCTCGCGATAGCGTCTGTTTATCCAGAACAAGGTTGAATGACACACCGCTATCGCGAGCAGGCTCACTCCTACAGGGGGCGGGCGGGGTGCAAGGTCACTCTGTGCGTTTGAAGACAAGCGCCTTCAGGCCACTTTCAGGATCAATATCCGGAAACTCCGGCGGATTCTCCAACCGCTGCTCAAAGCGCAGACTCGGCGCTTCTTGCGTCACGCCGTCGATCAAAAAGTCCGAACCGAACGACGGATCATTCATGCACGCCAGCACCGTGCCGTTCGCTGTCAGCAGTTCCGGCAAGCGGCGGAGCACGCGCTGGTAATCCTTGGTCAGCAGAAAACTGCCTTTCTGGAACGATGGCGGGTCGATGATCACCAGATCGTACGGGCCGCTGTTGATCACCTTGCCCCACGACTTGAACAGGTCGTGGCCAAGGAAACTCACCTTGCTCAGGTCATGCCCGTTCAACCGGTGATTGTCGCGACCACGGCTCAGCGCGGCGCGGGACATGTCGAGGTTGACCACATGGCTGGCGCCGCCTTCGATGGCCGCCACGGAAAAACCGCAGGTGTAGGCAAACAGGTTCAGCACGCGTTTGCCCGCTGCCTGCTCACGCACCCAGTTGCGTCCATAGCGCATGTCGAGAAACAGCCCGGCGTTCTGCTTGCGACCGAGATCGACGCGGTAGTGCAAGCCGCCCTCGACGATGCTCATCTCGTCGATTTCATCCCCCAGCAACCATTCGGCGGTGCTCTGCGGCAGGTAACGATGTTGCACCAGCAAGGTGTGGGCAGCGGACTGCTGCCACTCGGCCGAGCGGCTGATGTCGAGCAGCAATTGCTTGAGCGCTTCGAGCTGTTCGGGCAGCGGTTCCTTGAACAGCGACACCAGCACTACGCCTTGCAGCCAGTCCACCGTCAATTGCTCCAGCCCCGGCCAGCAACGTCCGCGGCCATGGAACAGGCGACGGGTTTCGCTCGGGGCGGCCGCCAGTGCAGGCAACAAATGGGCGCGGAGGGTGGCGAGGGCTTCAGGGTTCATCAGTCACGGTCAGCAAGCAAAAGGGCCGGCATTTTAACCACAAAAACTGTCTGGCGAACGCCCGTCAGCCAAGGCCATTGATGACTGTTAAGAAAAGACCTGTATCAAAAATGAATTTATGCAGGGCGCGCTGCTCATACCAGATAAGCAGCGGATTCGAGCCGCTAAGTCGTTAATGCAATTCAGGGAGTGCCAGTTCATGAGTCCAACACCGACACCGAGCGCGCTCCTTCCTGGCGGGTTGATTCTGGTGGTTGAGGACGACCCGTTGATTCTGGAGTTTCTCTGCGAAATTCTTCAGGAGGAAGGTTTCAAGGTCGAGCCGCAAACCAGCGCGGATGCAGCCAAGCTGTATCTGGAAGAGCACGCGCCGGACGTCGCGCTGCTGCTCACCGATATCACCATGCCCGGTGAAATCAACGGAGCGGGGCTGGCCAATCTGGTCGGCGAGCGCTGGCCGGACAAACCGGTGATGGTCATGTCCGGTTATGAAACCCCGGAGACTTCCGGGGTCAAGCATCCGGTGGCGTTCATCAAAAAGCCGTGGGCCATCGGCCAGTTGCTTGACTGTGTCGACAGCGCGTTCAAGTCCAAGGCGCCACGTCTGCACTGAAGTGCCGGGTCGAAACGCCGGGTAAAAATGCTACATTGCCCGGCCAATCCGCCCAGTTCTGTCAAAGGATGCGACCTTTTGTCTGCTTACGATAACGTCTTCGACCGCGCGTTCGGCGCGTTCCTGTTCGACATGGACGGCACCGTCCTCAACTCCATCGCTGCTGCCGAGCGCGTCTGGGCGGCGTGGGCTGAGCGCCACGGGGTTGATGTCGAGAGTTTCCTGCCGACCATTCACGGCGCCCGTGCCATCGACACCATTCGCCGGCTGAACTTGCCGGGCGTGGATGCCGAGGCACAAGCCGCGTTTATCGCGCAGGCGGAAATCGATGATGTCGAAGGGATTGTGCCGATTCCCGGGGCCGTGGCGTTTCTCGATGCGTTGCCGAGAGAGCGCTGGGCCATGGTGACTTCGGCACCACGGGATCTGGCGTTGCGGCGGATGGCCGCGGCGGGGATTTGCGAGCCTGCAGTGATGATCACGGCGGAGGATGTGACCGCTGGCAAGCCTGACCCGGCGGGTTATCGTCTGGCGGCAAAGCGCCTCGGGCTTGAGGCTGGCGACTGCCTGATTTTCGAAGACGCCACTGTCGGTATCCAGGCCGCCGAAGCTGCCGGAGCGGCGCTGATGATCATCACCACCACCCACCAGCATCCGCTCGAAACCCGCCACGCGACTACCGACAGTTATGAGCCCCTGAGCGCCACCGTCGACAGCCAAGGCCAACTGCGCCTGCAAAAAAACTGACACAACACCGTCCCCGTAGGAGCTGCCGCAGGCTCGGGCCGCGATCGGACGATCTTTTGATTTTATTTTTCAAGATCAAGATCAAAAGATCGCAGCCTGCGGCAGCTCCTACAGGGGTCAGTAGATGCCAGGCAGAAGCCGCCAGCTGCGCGCGCAATAAGCCTCGTACTCAGCACCAAACTGCCCGCGCAGCAGCGCCTCTTCCGAGTGAATGCGCGCGATCAGCGGGATCAACGTCAGCGCCGCCAGAATCAAGCCGACACTGGAACGAAACGCCAGCGCCCAGCCCACGGCGTTGACCACCAACCCCAGATAACTCGGATTGCGCAGGCGCGTGTAAATGCCGTCGGTGACCAACCGATGCCCCGGCTGAATCGCCACCAAACCGCTGAACCGCCGGCCCAGCACAAACACCGGCCACAGCCGCAGCGTGCCACCGACGATAAACAGCAAGGCGCCGAGCCAGCGCACGCCTTCAGCGCCGAAGGTCCAGAAGTCGATGCGATCGCAGTACGCCGGAAGAAAACCGCTGACCAGACCAATGACGCCGAACGCCGGAATCACCCAGCGATTGGCGCGGTCCTCGCGCTCGCCCGAACTCATGTTCACATCGGTGAACAGCGACGCCACCACCATCAGCACCGTGGCCAGCGCCACCAGCACCAGCGCCCCATGCGAAAAGAACACCGCCGGCCCGCCAATGCCCCACACCGCCAGCCCCAGATAGGCAAGCGTGGCCAGCACCGCGACCACGGTCATTTGCGCAGACATTTTCATGGTTATCTCTTGACTGAGGGCTGACCCTTTCAGTGTAGGACGTCGCCACCAGCCATGATGTTGCCAAGAGCCTTGCAACGCCGGTCTTTGGTCGGCAACGCCTTCACCCGGCCAATATCGCGTCTACGCTGATTCATTCCTTCAAATTGTCCGTGTATTGCCCCATCGAAGAGGTGAACCCATGAAAATCGACTTGAGTGGAAAACTGGCCATCGTCAGCGGCAGTACGGGTGGCATCGGTCTGGGCATCAGTCAGTCATTGGCCGACGCTGGAGCCACTGTTGTGGTGATCGGGCGTGAAACGGCCAAGGTCGAGCAAGCGCTGGCAAGCATTCGCAAGCACGTGCCGGGTGCGCAACTGCGCGGTCTGACGGCCGACCTGGGCACAGCCGAAGGTGCGGAAAAACTGTTCGCCGCCGAACCGCGCGCAGACATTCTGGTGAACAACCTCGGGATCTTCGACGCCGTGGACTTCTTCGACACCCCGGACAGCGAGTGGACGCGCTTCTACGAGGTCAACGTGATTTCCGGCGTGCGCCTGTCGCGGCATTACGTGCCGGCGATGGTCGAGCAGGGCTGGGGGCGGGTGATCTTTCTGTCTTCGGAATCCGGCGTGGCGACCCCGGCCGACATGCTTAATTACGGCGTGACCAAAAGCGCCAACCTCGCGGTATCCCATGGCTTGGCCAAGCGTCTGGCGGGCACCGGTGTGACGGTCAATGCGATCCTCCCGGGACCGACCTTTACCGGTGGCGTGGAACACATGCTCAAGGATGCCGCCGCCGAGTCCGGTCGTAATCTGCGTGAAGAAGCTGATGCGTTTGTGCGCAGGGCGCGGCCGACGTCAATCATCCAGCGGGTGGCCGACGTTGCCGAGGTGGCGCATCTGGTCACGTACATCGCTTCGCCGTTTTCCTCCGCCACCACTGGCGCGGCCTTGCGCGTGGATGGCGGCGTAGTCGACAGTATGGCGATCTGAACCGCGAAGACTCTGGAGAAGCGTTTATTTATGGCAACTGCATCAGCAACGATCGACATCCCGGCGTCGGCCGATCAGGTCTGGCAATTGATCGGCGGCTTCAACACGCTGCCGGACTGGCTGCCGTCGATTTCCAAGAGTGAACTGAGCGACGGCGGACGCGTGCGCACCCTGCAAACCGCCGACGGCGCCGTGGTGATCGAGCGCCTGCAAGCGTTCGACAACGCCGCCAGGACCTACAGTTACTCGATCGAACAGGCGCCGTTTCCGGCCACCGATTACCTGGCGACGATCAAGGTTGAAGCCCTGGGGCAGGGCGCCCGGGTGACCTGGTCGGGACGCTTCAACGCCAAGGGCGTGAGCGATGAGGAAGTGGTGACGTTGTTCAACGGCATCTATCAAGGTGGCCTTGAGGCGCTGCGAGCCAATTACCCGGCCTGATCGAACACCACAAAACCTTTGTAGGAGTGAGCCTGCTCGCGATAGCGGTGAGTCATCCAACAAATATGTTGGCTGACTCACCGCTATCGCGAGCAGGCTCACTCCTACAGTGCATCGCGGTGATTCTCAGGACTGCGAAATCAGACTCTGCCGACAATCCAGCACCAGCTTCGCACCGCCCAGCTCACTGCCGCCCACCTCAAGATTGAAGCCATGCAGGCTGACAATCGCCGCGACAATCGATAGACCCAGGCCAAAGCCGCTCTGCGGTTGCCCACCCTCGGCACGATAGAAACGCTGGAACACCGCCTCGCGTTCAGCCTCGGGAATTCCCGGCCCCGAATCGTGAACCTCGATCCGCGTATGCCCGCCATCATTCACACCACGCAAAATCACCGTACCGCCGGCGGGAGTGAACTTGATCGAGTTGCTCAACAGATTCGCCAGCGCCTCGAACAACAACGCCCGGTCACCATTGAGCGGCGGCAGGGTTTCCGGCATATTCAGCACGAACAGCAATTCGCCTTCCTCGGCCAGTGGCAGGTAGAACTCATGCAGTTCTTCGAGCAATTGCACCGGATCGAGTTCGACAAATCCTGAGCGGCGTTGACGATCTTCCAGCTCCGAGATCCGCAGCAATCCGCGAAACCGCGCCATCAGCGTGTCCGCCTCGGCCAGCACCAGATCCAGTTGCGCGGCTTCCGGTGAACCCTCACCAGCCTGCTGTTGCATGCGATACAACTGCGCACGCAAACGCGTCAGCGGGGTGCGCAAGTCGTGGGCGATGTTGTCGCACACGCCTTTGACTTCATGCATCAGCCGCTCGATGCGATCGAGCATGGCGTTGACGATGGCGGCGAGCATGTCCAGTTCATCGCGGCGATTGGACAGCGGCAAACGGTGAGTCAGGTCGCCGGCCACAATCGCCTGCGCGCTGTCCTGAATCGCGCGAATGCGCCGCATCGGTCGGCGGCGCAGCAAATGCCAACCGGCAATCCCCGGCAGGATCGTCAGCGACACCCCCCAGAACAACGCATGCAGAATGATCCGCGTGACGGCGAACAACGAGCCGTTATCGCGCAACAACACCAGCCAGCGACCGTCGCGGGTCTGGGTTGCCACCGCGTCGCAGCTGTCAGCGGGCAGGGTCGGGTCGTCGGAGTCGGCGCAGTCATTCAGGGTGTGAATCTTGCCGTCCAGCGGCAGGCCTTCGGGCAGTTGCTGCAACGCGCCGCCGAGGTACACGCCCTGGGCGTCGAACAGGCCATAGGCGTCGATGCCACGGATGTCGAAGGTCATGCTGGCGGCGAGCGCTTCTTCCAGCTGCTCACCGCGAAAGTGCGAAAACAGATGTTGACGTTGCATCAGCGAATGCTTGGCAAGGTTATCGAGGTAGCTGGAAACCTCGAAATACATGACCCCCATGAGGATCGCGCTCCAGGCCACGAACAGCGAACTGTACAGCGCCAGCAAGCGGCTGCTGGAGGAACGCCAGCCGTCAGACGGGTTCGGCAATGACATAACCCGAGCCCCGTACCGTGCGAATCAGCGGAACGTTGCCCGCCGCGTCGATCTTCTTGCGCAGACGACCGATATGCACGTCGATCAGGTTGGTGCCCGGGTCGAAGTGATAGCCCCAGACTTCTTCGAAAATCATCATTCGCGACAGGATCTGGCCGCTGTTGCGCATGAGGAATTCCAACAGCTTGTATTCGGTCGGCAGCAGCGTCAGCACCTGTCCGGCGCGGCGCGCTTCGTGGCTGATCAAGTCCAGTTCAAGGTCGGCGACCTGCAACGTGGTGGCCTGGGTGGCGACGCTGTTCTGTCGGCGCAGCAGCACTTCCACACGTGCGGCCATCTCGTCGGTGGCGAACGGTTTGGTCAGGTAATCATCGCCGCCGGCGCGCAAGCCGCGCACGCGCTCATCGACATCGGAGAGGGCGCTGATCATCAGAATCGGCGTGGCCACGCCCATGGTGCGCAGCGTGGTGACGATGGCCAGACCATCGAGTTCCGGCAGCATGCGGTCGAGGGTGATCAGGTCATAGTTGCCGCTGACGGCACGGTCCAGGCCCTCGCGGCCATTGTCGACCCAATCCACTTGCAGGCCGTGGCTGCTGAGTTCGGCGACGATTTCACGGGCAGTCACGGCGTCGTCTTCGATGGTCAAAATACGAGTCATAGAGCAAGCCTTGATCGGTTCAAACGGAATGGCAGCATTTTGCCAAGTATTTTCCGGCGCGCTTTAAATTAACTTTCATGTAGAGCCTTTCACAAACGTCAATCCGCCTGAGCTGAGGCGTTCTGGCGTCAATGCATAAAACCCGCTGCTTTCAGGCCATTGTTGCAAATTGCAATGAATATAGAAGTTCAGTCTTTTTAACCTGTTGAAATTTAACGACTTATTCAAAAGTGACAAATGGCACGGTGGCTGCAATTCATCTCGTGACGAGCTGTAACACCATTTTTCATGCCTGGAGCACTACAACAATGAATAGATCCTCTGATGGGTTTTATCCTGCCTTCGAAGGAGAGTCGAGCAACGTGTCAGGCGTGTCCTGGGGCGCGATCTTTGCGGGCGCGGCGGCCGCTGCAGCACTGTCGATGATTTTGGTGCTGCTCGGCTTCGGTTTGGGATTCTCTGCCGTTTCACCTTGGGCCGGGGAGGGCGTCAGCGCCAAGAGCCTGGGGATTTCCACGATTGTCTGGCTGGCGGCGACGCAAATCATCGCTTCGGGCCTCGGTGGTTACATCGCCGGTCGCCTGCGGGTGAAATGGGCCAACATGCACGGCGATGAAGTGTACTTCCGTGATACCGCCCATGGTTTCCTTGCCTGGTGTGTGGCTACGTTGGTGACGGCCGTTCTGGTCGTCGGCTCGGTCAGCAGTGTGATCAGCGGTGGCGTGCAGGCCGGTGCTAGTGTCGCCGGTGGCGCAGCGGCCGCCGCGACTCAGGCTGCCGGCAGTGCTGCTGCCAACACCGACAGCAACCAGTACGGTTATTTCATCGACAGCCTGTTCCGCGATGACCGTCCAGCCTCCGTCAGCGATGACGCCGCGCATGGCGCAGTAGCCCGGATCTTCGCCCAGAGCCTCGCCAACGGCCAGCTCAGCGCCGAAGACCGTACCTACCTCGCGCAACTGGTGGCGCAACGGACCAACCTGAGTCAGGCCGACGCCGAACGTCGTGTCGATGAAGTCTACGCCCGCACTCAGAAAGCCATCGCCGACGCCAAAGTCAAAGCCCAACAGGCTGCCGAGACCGCTGCCAAAGTCGCTGCCTGGACTTCGCTGTGGATGTTCATCGCGCTATTGGCCGGTGCGTTCTTCGCCAGTCTCGCAGCCACCTTCGGCGGTCGTCGCCGGGATGCGGTCGAGTACGTTGAAGTCGACACCTACGCCACCACTACCACCACGCTGCCTCCAGTCCGTTAACAAGGAGAATCACCATGCGCTCTCTACTGCTGTTTTTCCTCGGTGTGCCGATCCCGATCATCATCCTGATCGCCCTGTTCGTACACTGATCCAGATGCTCTATTGAGGCGCATGCCTCGGCCGCTTCCACTTCACGGTGGAAGCGGCTTTTTTCATTTCTGTCACATGCTGACCTGTAGGCGCTGCCGCAGGCTGCGATCTTTTGACTTTGTTTTTCACAGACAAGATCAAAAGATCGCAGTCTTCGGCAGCTCCTGCAGGTGTTCGTGTGAGGGGAGGATGATTTGTCGACCTGGATCAATATTCACTGCCGCGATATCACCTAACTTAAAAGATCCAGGCCCTTGTCGCGGTTTCGACTACAGTGCTCCGGTGCGCAATTTGCTGCGCTCATGGAGTAGCCCGGCAGACCCCCGCCAAAAAACACAATGGGTCGCCAGGCAGTGCGCAGCAAGGAGCTGACGTAACACTTACCCCTGAACCTTTTCACGGATGAACATCGTAATGCACTGCCTAGAACGCACCTTCGATATCCAGCCCCTGACCCAGGCGGACATGACTGTCCACATCAACGGCCAACCGGTCACCGCGGCCATCGGCGAAACCGTCCTCAGCGTCATTCAGTCCCTCGGCGTGCGCCAGGTCGCACGCAACGATCACAACCAGATCAGCGGCGCCTACTGCGGCATGGGCGTGTGCCAGTGCTGCCTGGTGAAAATCAACGGTCGTCACAAGCGCCGCGCCTGTCAGACCGTGGTGCGTGACGGTATGCAGATTGAAACCCAGGTCAACCGCATCAACGAGCAGGAGGTTGTATGAGCCTGCAACCGGTGATCGTCGGCGGTGGTCCGGCGGGGATGGCGGCTGCCATCGAACTGGCGCGCCACGGTGTGCGCTGCACCTTGCTCGAAGAAGCCTCGCGCCTCGGCGGCGTGGTCTATCGCGGGCCGCTGCGCGACGGCGTGCAACTGGATTATCTCGGGCCGCGCTATTCCGAAGCCCTGAGCAAACTGCACGGTGATTTTCAGGAGCAATCCGGGCTGATCGACGTGCGCCTCAATCACCGCGTGGTCGGCGCCGAAGGCACCCGTGCGCTGGTGGTGCTCGACGGCGATGAGCAACTGCACGAGATCGAATACCCGCAATTGCTGCTGGCGGCCGGTTGCCACGAGCGCAGCGTGCCGTTCCCCGGCTGGACCCTGCCGGGGGTGATCATGCTCGGCGGCCTGCAACTGCAAATCAAAAGTGGCGTGGTCAAGCCGCAAGGGCCGGTGGTCATCGCCGGTACCGGGCCGCTGCTGCCGCTGGTGGCAACGCAACTGCACGCATCCGGGGTCAAGGTCGCGGGTGTGTATGAGGCCTGCGCCTTCGGCAGGATCGCCCGCGAAAGCCTGGCGCTGCTGAACAAACCGCAGTTGTTCCTCGACGGCCTGAGCATGCTTGCGTATCTGAAACTGCACGGCATCCCGATGAACTACGGCTGGGGCGTGGTCGAAGCGCATGGCGAAGGTGAACTGAAGAGCGTCACTGTCGCGCCGTATTCGGCCAGTTGGGAACCTGATCTGACTCAGATCGAACGCTTCGAAGCCCAGACCCTGGCGGTCGGTTACGGCTTCATCCCGCGTACGCAACTCAGTCAGCAGATGGGCCTTGATCACGGTTTCAGCGACGACGGCTACCTGCGCGCCAATGCCAATGTGTGGCAGCAAAGCAACGAGCCGCACGTGCATCTGGCCGGTGACATGGGCGGGATTCGCGGTGGTGAAGCGGCGATGCTTGCCGGCAAGATCGCCGCCACCTCGATCCTCCTGCAACGCGGGGTGATCGAAGAAGAACTGGCGCGGGTACGCCGCGACCGTTATCTGGGCAAGCTCAAATCCATCGTGCGTTTTCGCGCAGCCGTCGACCGCTACACCGAACGCGGTGCCGGCCAGACCGCTTTGCCGGCCGCCGACACGGTGATCTGCCGCTGCGAACATGCGACCCGCGCCGACATCGATCTGGCGCTGGAGCAGGGCGTGCAAGACATCGCCAGCCTGAAAATGCGCACCCGCGTCAGCATGGGCGATTGTCAGGGACGGATGTGCGTCGGCTACTGCAGCGACCGTCTGCGCCAGGCCACCGGGCGCAAGGACGTCGGCTGGCTGCGTCCGCGCTTCCCGATCGATCCGATTCCTTTTTCCGCGTTCCAGTCCGTCGGCACGGAGGCCACTTCCCATGAGTAAGTTCTATGACGTGATCATTGCCGGCGGCGGCGTGATCGGGGCGTCCTGCGCCTATCAATTGTCCAAGCGCCAAGGGCTCAAGGTTGCGCTGATCGATGCCAAGCGCCCGGGCAACGCGACCCGCGCTTCGGCCGGCGGCTTGTGGGCTATCGGCGAGTCGGTGGGGCTGGGCTGCGGGGTGATTTTCTTCCGCATGATGTCGGCCAACCGCAAGCGCGAAACCCAGGGCGCGGCGGTCGCGGTGGACGCCAGCACGCCGCACATCCTGCCGGAGTCGTTCTTCGAGTTCGCCTTGCAGTCCAACGCGCTGTACCCGGCGTTGCACCGCGAGCTGAAAGACCAGCACGGGATGGATTTCAAGTTCGAGAAGACCGGACTGAAATTCGTCATCTATGACGACGAAGACCGGCTCTACGCCGAGCACATTGTCAGCTGCATTCCGCATCTGGCCGATCAGGTGCGCTGGCTCGATCAGGCGGCGCTGCGTGAGGCCGAGCCGAGCGTCAGTCAGGAGGCCCGGGGCGCGCTGGAGTTTCTCTGCGACCACCAGGTCAGCCCGTTTCGCCTCGCCGATGCCTACATGGAAGGCGCGCGGCAGAATGGCGTCGATATCTTCGTCAACACCAACGTCACCGGTGTGTTGCACCACGGCAGCCGCGTGACTGGCGTGCAGACGGCAGAAGAGGGCGTGTTCCACTGCAAGACCCTGATCAACGCCGCTGGTGCCTGGGCGGCGGACTTGAGTGCGTGGGCGACGGGGATTCGTATCCCGGTGAAACCGGTCAAGGGCCAGATTCTGCTGACCGAGCGCATGCCGAAGATCCTCAACGGCTGCCTGACCACCAGCGACTGCTACGTGGCGCAGAAGGACAACGGCGAGATCCTGATCGGCAGTACCACCGAAGACAAAGGCTTCGACGTCACCACCACCTACCCGGAAATCGCCGGGCTGGTGCAGGGCGCGGTGCGTTGCCTGCCGGAACTCAAGGACGTCAACCTCAAGCGCACCTGGGCCGGGTTGCGTCCGGGCTCGCCGGATGAACTGCCGATCCTCGGGCCGATGCGAGGGGTGGAGGGGTATCTGAATGCCTGCGGACACTTCCGCACCGGCATCCTGACCTCGGCGATCACCGGCGTGCTGCTGGACAAACTGGTCAACCAGGAAGCGCTGCCGCTGGATATCACACCGTTCCTGGCGGACCGGTTTGAGGTGGCGCCGGTCAAGCAAGAGCTCGAGTTAGAGCTGGCCTGACCCAATCCACAATCCCTGTAGGAGCTGCGGCAGCTCCTACAGTGGTCAAATTTACCGATCAATTGTGTAGGAGTGAGCCTGCTCGCGATGGCGGTGTGTCAGTAAAAGAGATGTCTACTGATAGATTGCAATCGCGAGCAGGCTCACTCCTACCATTGGAAATGCGTTGAAGTCAGACCTTGCGCGCTTCCTCTTCCAACTGGTCCGACTCAAACAACCGCGCCAGCTCCGCCCGGGCTTCCTGGGCGGTCTGCAGGACTTTGGCCGCATCGTCGTAGACCGCGTGCTGGGCTTCCAGCACCTGTTCGTCGTGGTGCTTGAAGCGCTTGATCCGCGCATCGGCCTGGGCCTGAGTCAGACCGAGGCCGACCAGGGTGCGGCGGCTCATTTCCAGACTGGAGTAATACGTCTCTCGAATCGGCTCGGCACCGACATCGACCAGGCGGTGCACGTGCTGACGGTTACGTGCGCGGGCGATGATCTTCATGTGCGGATACAGCTTGCGCACGACTTCGGCGGTCTTGATGTTGGTCTCTGGATCGTCCGTGGCAATCACGAAATATTCCGCTTCACCGACCTTGGCTGCATTAAGAATCTCCGGGCGCATCGGGTCGCCATAGAACACCGGCACGCCGCCAAAACTGCGTGACAGTTCGATGGTTTCCACCGAGGTGTCGAGGGCCACGAACTTGATGTTCTGCGCCCGCAGAATCCGCGCCACGATCTGGCCCATCCGCCCCATGCCGGCAATCACCACGCGCGGAGCCTCGGTGTCGATCTCGCGGAATTTCTCCGGCACCTCCACCGGCTGCACTTTCGGGCTGACCAGCCGTGCGCAGATCAACAGCAGCAATGGCGTCAGCGCCATCGACAGGGTGATGGTCAGTACCAGCAGGTCATACAGGCGCGGTTCGAACAGGCCCTGATCACGACCGATCTTGAACACCACAAAGGCAAATTCACCACCGGCGGCGAGCACAATCCCCAGGCGAATCGCACTGACCCTGGTCAGCCCTCCGGCCAGACGCCCGACCACAAACAGCAGCGGCAACTTCAAGCCGATCAGCAGCAGCGTCAGCCCCAGCACGGTGATCGGCGCACTCAGCAGCAGGCTGAGGTTGGCGCCCATGCCGACGCTGATGAAAAACAGCCCGAGCAGCAGGCCCTTGAACGGCTCGATCTGCGCTTCCAGTTCATGGCGATATTCCGAATCCGCCAGCAGCAGGCCGGCGAGAAACGCCCCGAGCGCCATCGACACGCCGACCAGATCCATCAGCCACGCCGTGCCGATCACCACCAGCAATGCGGTGGCGGTGGAGACCTCAGGCAGACCGGTTTTTGCCACCACGCGAAACACCGGACGCAGCAGATAACGCCCACCGACCACCACCACGGCGATCCCGCCGAGCACCTGCAAACCATGATTGAGGCTTGCGGCGCTGCTGGTTTCGTGGCCGCCGCCAGCGAGCATCGGCACCAGCGCGATCAACGGGATCGCGGCGATGTCCTGAAACAGCAGAATCGCAAACGCCAGCCGCCCGTGGGGGCTGGTCAGTTCCTTGCGCTCGGCCAGGCTTTGCAGGCCGAATGCGGTGGACGACAGCGCCAGGCCGAGACCGAGCACAATCGCACTGTTGAGCGGCTGTCCGAACACGTACAACGCCAGCACGCCGATCACTGCCGCCGTCAGCAGCACCTGCGCCAGACCCACGCCGAACACCGACTTGCGCATCACCCACAAGCGGCGGGGGGACAGCTCAAGGCCGATGATGAACAGCAGCAACACCACGCCCAGTTCGGAAATATGCGCAACGCTCTGCGGATTGCCGATCAGACCGAGCACCGACGGGCCGATGATCACCCCCGCCAGCAGATAACCGAGCACCGCGCCCAGTTGCAGACGTTTGGCCAAGGGCACGGTGAGCACCGCGGCGAAGAGAAACACGACAGCGGCTTGTAACAGGTTGCCTTCATGGGGCATGGGTTGACTCCTGACAGCGGTACGGCGGGGGGTGACAAGGATAAAGGCTGAATCGTTTCAAGATCCACCGAAGATCCCTTGTAGGAGCCGCCGCAGGCTCGGGCCGCGTTCGGACGATCTTTTGATCTTGATATTGACCTTCAAAAACAACATCAAAAGATCGCAGCCTGCGGCAGCTCCTACAGGGGTAGTGTAAGTCTGTAATATTTTGCATCAGTTGGTTACATTGATAGCCTTTGCGAATCAATTCCTGCGAGTTCCGCCATGGCCATCAACTTCGACCTCAACGACCTGCAAGCCTTTCGCGCGGTGGTCGAGCAGGGCAGTTTCCGCAAGGCCGCCGACACCGTGCGCCTGTCGCAACCGGCCCTGAGCCGACGCATCGAGAAGCTTGAAGACGCCCTCGGCGTAAAGCTGTTCGAGCGCACCACGCGCAAAGTCAGCCTGACCCAGGCCGGTCGTGGCTTCATGCCCAGCGTCGAGCGTTTGCTGGATGATCTGGATGTGGCGTTGCTGGGCATCAGTGAAGTCGCTTCGACCCGATTGGGTCATGTCACCGTGGCCTGCGTGCCGTCGGCGGCCTACTACTTCATGCCGCGGGTGGTCGCCCGCTATCACCAGCAGTTTCCACGAATCAAGGTCAAAGTCCTCGACTCCAGCGCCCACGATGTGCTCAGCGCAGTGGTCAACGGCGAGGCGGATTTCGGTTTGAGTTTTCTGGGCACGCAGGATGCCAAAGTCGACTTTGAACCGCTTGTGCAGGAGTGCTATGTGGTTGCTTGCCGGCGTGATCACCCGTTGGCCGGCCGCAGCAGCGTGACCTGGGACGAGTTCTATCAGCAGGATTACATCTCGCTGGACAAGACGTCCGGCAACCGTTTTCTGCTCGATCAGGCCTTGAGCCGTGTGGTGCCGCAACGCCAGAGCATCTGCGAGACACGACATGTGACGACGATGATTGGTCTGGTGGAGGCGGGGCTGGGGGTGGCGGCGGTGCCGCTGATGGCGATGCCCGGGCCGGATCATCCGATCCTGACGCGGGTGCCATTGACCGACCCGCAAGTGATGCGCAGTGTCGGCATCATCAAGCGCCGGGGTCGTACGTTGACCCCGGCGGCACTGGAACTGGAGCGGCTGGTGGTGGAAATGAAAGTCCAGCCGCCAACGCTCAGCGCTTGACCGAATCCAGCCCCGTGGCTTGTACGTCAGCCTGAGCGGCAGGCGCGGCGAGGTAGTCGAGCAGGGCCTTGGCCTCTTTTGGATGCTGCGCGCCGACCGGAATGCCGGCGGCAAAGCGCGTCACCGACTGCACCGACTCGGGAATCTTGCCGACAAAACTCACCCCCGGCACCGGCAGCAATTCGCTGACCTGCTGGAAGCCCAGTTGATAATCGCCCGTGGCAACCACCGAGCCGACCGGGACTTTCGGGACCATCTTCGCTTTTGGTTTCAGTTGATCCTCGACGCCGAGTTTGTTGAACAACTCCTTCTCGATGTACACGCCGCTGGCGCTGTCGGAGTAGGCCACCGATTTTGCGTCGAGCAGGGTTTTCTTCAGACTTTCGACGCTGCTGATGTCCGGCTTCGGCGCGCCTTCACGCACCACCAGACCGATCCGCGAATCCGCCAGTTCGACCCGCGAGGCCGGGTCGACCTTGCCTTGCTTGATCAGGTCATCGAGGGCGTAGCCGACCATGATCACCACGTCGGCGTGCTCACCGCGGGCGAGGCGATTAGGGATGGCTTCCGGGGCCTTGCCCATCGACGGGCCGAGCTGGGTATCGAGGGTATTGCCGGTGGCGGCTGCGAATTTCGGGCCGAGGATTTTGTAGGCGGCGGTAAAGCCGCCCGACGTCATCACGTTCAGCTGTTCAGCGTGTGCCAGGGCGCTGAAAGCGAAGAGGGCGATGGCGCTGAGATTGATCAGTTTTTTCAAGGTGATTACTCCTTATGCGGCAACCGGTTGCATACGGCCGCCTGCGCGGCGATAGAGGTAGAGCGTGGCGCACAACGCACACAGTGCGCCGACGCTCATCCAGTAACCCGGCGCCGCTTTGTCGCCGGTGTACTGGATCAGGAAGGTCGACATCGCCGGAGTGAAGCCGCCGAAAATCGCGGTCGCCAGGCTGTAGGCGAGAGAGAAACCGGCCACCCGCACTTCCACCGGCATGATCTCGGTCAGCGCCGGAATCATCGCGCCGTTGTACATGCCGTAGATGAACGACAGCCACAACAGCGACAGCAACATGTGGCTGAAGCTTGGCGCCTGCACCAGGTACGACAGCGCCGGATAGGTGGTGGCCAGCGCCAGCAGCGCCATGGCAATCAGTACCGGGCGCCGGCCGATACGGTCGGACAACATGCCGCCAATCGGCAGCCAGAAGAAGTTCGACACGCCCACCAGCAAGGTCACCAGCAACGCATCGGAAGTGCTCAGATGCAGCACGGTTTTGCCGAAGGTCGGCGCGTACACGGTGATCAGGTAGAACGCAGTGGTGGTCAGCGCGACCATCAGCATGCCGCCGAGCACCACGCCCCAGTTCTGGCCGAGCGTGCGGAACACTTCCTTCATGCTCGGGCGGTGTTTGCGTGCGGCGAACTCTTCGGTTTCTGCCAGGTTACGCCGCAGGAAAAAAATGAAAGGCACGATCATGCAACCGACGAAAAACGGAATGCGCCAGCCCCAATCGGCCACCACGCTCGGCGCCATCCACGCGTTCAGCGCATAGCCCAAGGCTGCCGCGACGATGATCGCCACTTGCTGACTGGCCGACTGCCAGGCGGTGAAAAAGCCCTTGCGGCCGGGCGTGGCGATTTCAGACAAGTACACCGAAACACCGCCCAGTTCCGCACCGGCGGAGAAACCCTGCAACAGCCGTCCGATCAGCACCAGCGCCGGGGCGAACAGACCAATGGTCTCGTAGCCGGGCACCAGCACAATCAGGATTGTGCCGCTGGCCATGATCGACAGGGTGACGATCAACCCTTTGCGGCGACCGACGTCATCGATGTAAGCACCCAGCACGATGGCGCCCAGCGGACGCATCAGAAAGCCTGCGCCGAATACGGCAAAGGTCATCATCAGGGAAGCGAACTCACTGCTCGCCGGGAAGAACACCGCCGCGATCTGCGTGGCGTAGAAGCCGAACAGAAAGAAGTCGAACTGTTCGAGGAAGTTGCCCGAGGTGACCCGGAAAATGGCGCCGGCCCGCGAGCCGCCGTGTGGGATTGAGGCTGTCATAGAAAAATCTCCACCGCTTTTATGACGTGCGCGACGTGGAAGCGGCGCACGGTTGTTATTGCGGCGGATGGTCGCGCAGCTGTAACAGGATGTTAATTGCATTGTTGGCATGGATTGATGCGCAAAGCGGATCAATCCCCTGAAACACCACTGTCCTGTGGGAGCGAGCCTGCTCGCGAAAGCGGTGTGTCAGGTAACGAAGATGCTGCATGTGCCGGCCCCTTCGCGAGCAGGCTCGCTCCCACAAGTTTGCGGAGTATCTGCAAGGCTTGTTAACACCACCAAACCCTGTAGGAGGGAGCCTGCCCGCCGACTACAATTCCCCATCCAGCTCAGGCAAAAAAACAAGGAATGATTCCAGTCCTCCGCAGTCGGAGTTCAGGTATCACACATCTCAAGGAGGTTCACCGATGAACAGCAAAACCCTAATCGCCAGCCTGGCCCTCGTCGCCGGCATTGCCGGGATCAGTCCACTTGTTCAAGCGGCGCAAACCTCAAGCGACACCGTCCAGCATTCCCCCACCGGCGACCGAGAACTGAAAGTCGGCGATCGCGCCCCGGACGTCTACCAGCGCAACGAAAAAGCCCTGAAAAACTGGAAGCAGAAAGGCCTGAACCAGCCTGAAGACCAGTCGCAATGGGTTCAGATTAACGACAAGTACGTGCTGGTGAAGATTACTAACGGGACAATCATGGAGATCAAACCGGTGGAGCGTTAAACCGTCGGTTCGATTCTTGCGTATTTTAACAGCCAGCCAGTTCATAGTGGCTGGCTGTTGAACTACTTCGTTCTTCGCGCTATATCACGTCGCTGAGAATGTTCAGATTACCCACTCGATAGCTGACCTGAGTATCTCGATAGAGCGCGTAATTGAATTGGTTTTGCTGTCCGCTCGCCGTATCCCCGAAGTAAGCGTCGATAATACGCTCGGGATCCTTGAGTTGTTCGTCATTCAGTGTGTGTTCCTCTCTGATGTTGAAATTGTGGCTGATTGAAATTTTGCCGTTCTTCAGGAGGTTGCGAAATAAGTTCCACTCGTAAAAACACACGCCTTGAAAGTTATAGAAATTGAGGAAGGGTAAGTTGTGTATCAGGATAAAATGACTGTTTTTTTCAGTGGCTGCTGATAGGCCTAATCCTTTCAGCTTGTCCCTTATGCTCGAATCCCCGAGGTTTTCCTTGAGCGTGATCAGTTGCAGTGCATAGCCTTTTTTGAAGTCGGATTTTTGAAGAATTTCGTACTGCTCACCAAGAAATGTTGGTTGCGCGCTTAGGCGGTATTTGGCCTGAATAAAGTAGAAGCAGTTGTGGGTGGTGTCCTCTAGTATCAGGTCGATGTCATATTTTTTGATCTTTGCGTTGTTTCCTGCTTTGAATCCCGGGTGAACCTTGAAACGCTGGCCCTTAATATTCCTGATGTAGTCAATCATGTGTTCCTGTTCGAAATTATTACCCAGCAGTCCTTTAACGTCATGTGAGTTTTCGGGGTCTTTCGAATCTCCCAAAAGGAATCCGACCAGCTTTTTCAAACCGTACTTGAAATTTAGGGCTCCGCGAATATAGTCATTGCCCCGCACGGCGATAAAGCTCTGTGGAGAATCCACCATGGGCAGTTGTTCACTGGCTAATGCACTGGCCATAAGGGCAGTTGATGCGGGGTTCACGTACGCAGAGAATGCGCTGCTCTGGGTTGTTCGGTGGCCTTGGAGAGCTCGCATTTCAAGGTATGCCGCGATGAATACAACATCCCTTAGATATTGGTATCTGGTATTTTTTTCAAGCGCCGGGGAAATGAAGTTGACATGGATGGACAGGCACTTATCCAAGATGTAGTCGGTGATGTTTTCCTTGTCCTGCAAGGAAAGTGGCCTGCCTTCAATGAGTGAATGACTGATGTTTTGCAGGTAAAAGCGGTCGGTCATGTTGGAGTGGAATTCTGACGTTTCAGCGAGCCACCGTTGCCGAAGGCTCGGCAATAATGCAGGCGTCACACTAATCAGGATTTTTCCACGTCTGTATTTTGCCTGCAGCAGATTCTGAGTCAGCAGGAAATACGTTTCACTCAGGTAGTAGGTCGTCCATAGTTGTTGGTGGGTCAAGGTCGAGAAAAAGTAGGATTCATCCAGATTGAGATTTTCCGTGACGCGGTTGCAAGTGTACTCAAGCTTTGTGAAAAGCGTGGCCTCCCTATAAAAAGACAGCGATTTTTTAAGATTGAGTGTTGCCTTTCGAAAGTAGCGTGCAGGTATTTTGACATTGAAGTATTTGCCGAGGGTTGTGGTGTACAGTTCGTAGTTGTCTTTTCCGATTAATTCCGGGTTGGGCTGCAGGTCTGTTTTGTATGAGTTTTTTATCGCGTTGAGGTTGTTTGCGAGTTCATGGGCGATTATGGACTTTAACTGATCATGGGAGAGGAAGTCTCTCAGTACAGGTAGACGGTGTAGTAGGCGGGTATGCCATTTTAGCGTTGCGCAGTTTGACTCAAGATACTCGATGTTTCTCAGCGGATTCTGAAGAAAGTGCAGCAGGGTCGTATCGACTGGGTTGAAAAGCATGGTGCGAATCCTTGTCACGGGCCTTTTCGGTCTTGACGTTATACGAAGATTCGAAGGTCAATTCCATAAACACGTGTTTATTCAGCAGCATCCACACAACCTTCGGTCACCACGGCTGCTTGCAATCGCACGCCATTCGGGTAAAACGCGAAGGGCGTTTCGAATGACTGGATGTCAGGAGCAATCGTTGGAAAAGAACCCGCTTTATCGCAAAGTAAATACCACTGCCCACAACGTCTGGCGCAACAGTCCGGGCAGCCACTATCGGTATGAGCGTAATACCAAGGCCGAGAGGCGTAGCGAGGCGGCGCGGGGTTCGATGCATGGGATCAAGCATCACGGCTACGATTACACGCCATTATTTCGCTTTCTGTTATCTCGCGTCGGAGGTAACTGGGATGAGATTTACAGTGAGGCAGTTTCTCGGTTGAATCGGCCGGAACCAGTGTTCTGGTTGGTTGCACGGCATGAACACGAGCGCCGGGATATCGTGGGAGTAGGGGAATCGAGTCGCTACAGCAGTTTGTATATCGATGAGCATAAACGTTTGCAAATCGTTAATCCTGAGCTAAGAGCTGAAGACATGACGCCTGCCTGTACCTGCTGCACACATACCTTCAACGGGGTTGTGATCGGCAAGCCTGAATCCTGATTTCACTCCACCCGACTACGGCTCAATACCTGCCCACCCCCCAACCGATACTGGTTATTCCCGCTGCGCTTGGCCTCATACATCGCCAGATCGGCAATGTGCAGCAGCCGATCCATGGTCGGCGCATGGTCCGGAAACACTGCCACCCCAAGGCTGGTGCCGATATGGCGCTGGTCGTTGCCGATGCTGATCGGCGGCGACAGTTCGATGAAAATCTTCTGACAGACGCTGCGGGCTTCGTCCTGCAGGTTGAGGCTCGGGGCCAGGCCTTGCAGGATCACCACGAATTCGTCACCGCCAATCCGCGCGACGGTGTCCGTGGCGCGCAGGATGCGTTTCAGACGAGTCGCGGTGGTGATCAGCACGCGGTCGCCGGCGGCATGGCCGTAGTGGTCGTTGATGGCCTTGAAACCGTTGAGATCGATAAACACCAGTGCCACTCGGGTCAGGCTGCGGCGCGCCTGTTCCAGTGCTTCGGATAAACGCTCTTCGAGCACCAGACGATTGGGCAGGCCAGTCAGCGGGTCGAAGTGGGCGAGGTGCTGGAGGTAACTGGCCGAGGCTTTTTCTTCGGTGATGTCGCGCACCACGCCCATCATCTTGATGACCGTGTCGTGGTCGTTGCGCACCACATTGCCGGTTTCCCGCAGCCAGCGAATCGTGCCGTCGGGCCAGACCACGCGGTATTCCTCGTCGTGGTTTTCACCGGTCTCCAGGCAACGCAATTCACCGTCGCGCACTCTGACGCGGTCGTCCGGGTGCACGCAGGAGCAGAACAGCGCATAAGACGGCGTGATCTCGCCGATCTTGAACCCGAACATGCCGTAGATCGCGTCTGACCAATACAGTCGATCGGTGTCGACTTCCCAATCCCAGGTGCCGATCCGCGCAAAGTACTGGCTGCGTTTGAAACGCTCGGCGTCGCCGTCCTGGTGGATGTTCTGGCGGTCGGCGGCGCGGGTCAGCAGCTCGCGGCATTCGGCCAACTGCCGGCGCAAATCGCGCGCGCGCAAAACCAGTACGACAATCACGGCAAACAGGACAACGCCAATAACAAGGCTGATCCAGAGGTGAGTCATTCAGGAGCTGCCAGCATGACGTATTGATCCGTGAAGTAATGGCGGATGGCTATGTTAATTCTTCATCACTCACTTCCGATACAGCATCGATCTGCGCCTGCGGGTTGCCAATCACCGGCAATTCTGGGAAAACGGCCGCCAGCTGAACAATAGAGTGAATGCCATGAATGATGAACTGCAGGTAATCGATCTTCAGGTGGGCGAGGGCAAGGCTGCCGTCAAAGGCGCACTGATCACCACCCACTACACTGGTTGGCTGGAAGACGGCAGCGAGTTCGACTCTTCCTACAGCCGAGGCAAACCTTTTCAGTGCGTGATTGGCACGGGGCGGGTGATCAAGGGCTGGGATCAGGGGCTGATGGGCATGCAGGTCGGCGGCAAGCGCAAACTGCTGGTGCCGGCGCACCTGGGCTATGGCGAGCGAACCATGGGCAAGATTGCGCCGCATTCGAATCTGGTGTTTGAGATTGAGTTGTTGGAGGTTTTGACGCGGGAGGATTGAGGCGGGTAACCGCCGATCAATCAATTTCCAGGCAACCTGTGGTGAGGGGAGTTATCCCCGATGGACTGCGCAGCAGGCCTTTTTGGGGCATCGCTTCGCGATCCATGGATCCCCTCGCCACAGGGACGCTTTTCAATTTCTGGTCGGGGGCTCTAGGTTGTCGAGGGCGATGCTGCGTTTTTCAGACCGCCATCGTCATCAGCCTCTTGTTCTCACAGGGATTTGTGTCAGGCGCAGAGCAAGCAACACCACCAAACTGATGCAGGAGTGAGCCTGCTCGCGATGAGGGCGGCACATTCAACATTTATGTGATCAGACATATCGCTATCGCGAGCAGGCTCACTCCTACACAGGGCTTGAGGTCGTTTTCAAAATTCCGTTCATCTCCTGAAAGCTCACCGTGCTTGCGATTGCCCAGGCCATCGGCGACTATGCGCGCCATATAGGGGTAGGGGGTATAGGTATGTCGCACATTCATGAACATAAAGACGAGCTGCTCAACCGTGTACGACGCATTGCCGGCCAGGTACAGGCCGTCGAGAAAGCGCTGGAGGGCGAGGCCGATTGCGCCAAGACCTTGCACCTGGTAGCGGCGATTCGCGGGGCGGTCAACGGGTTGATGGAGCAGTTCATCGAGGCCCATACCCGTGAGCACGTGGCGCATCCCGACCTGACTGACGAACAGCGCGCCCAGGGCGCCGAAGATCTGTTGCAAGCCATCCGTCGTTATTCCAAATAGAGCATGCGCATCATGAGCCTGACCCCAAGCGCTGAACGTTTCAGCCATGATCACCAGTTTCTCGGCGCGTCTCACGACGATAACGCCCGCCGCACCTTGTGGGTGGTGGTGCTGACGTTGGTGATGATGATCGGCGAGATCGCCGCCGGCTACCTCACCGGCTCCATGGCTTTGCTGGCCGACGGTTTCCACATGGCAACGCATGCCGGCGCCTTGGGCATTGCCGCAGCGGCCTACGGTTTCGCCCGGCGCAACGCCAACAACCGCCGCTACAGTTTCGGCACCGGCAAGGTTGGCGATCTGGCCGGTTTTGCTTCAGCCATGGTGCTGGGGCTGGTGTCGCTGGGCATTGCCGGCGAGTCGATTTTTCGTCTGTTCGAACCGACCACCGTGGCGTTCGGCGAAGCGACCGTGATTGCAATTGTCGGGCTGGGCGTGAACGTCCTCAGCGCCTTCCTGCTGATGGGCCATCACGGCCATGACCACGGCCATCAGCACGACCACGGCCATGATCATCATCACCATCACGACAACAACCTGCGCTCGGCCTACGTCCATGTACTGGCCGATGCCCTGACCTCGGTGCTGGCGATTGCCGCGTTGCTGGCCGGGCGCTATCTCGGTTGGGTATGGCTGGACCCGGCGATGGGTATTGTCGGCTCGATTGTCATCGCGAAGTGGGCCTATAACCTGATGCGCGACAGCGCTGCGGTTCTGCTCGACACCACCGATGAGCCGGTGGCGGCGGAGATCCGCGAGTTGCTGGAAACTTCGGATGATGTGCGCATCAGCGATCTGCATGTCTGGCAGGTCGGCCCGCAGGCGCGGGCGGCGATTGTCAGTGTGGTGGCCGCCGCCGGCGTCACTGCCGAGGCGATCCGCGAGCGGCTGGCGCCGGTGCATGAGCTGTCGCACCTGACCATCGAACTGCGCAGCGCCTAAGGCTGTAGCGCGCTGAACAGCGGGATCCGCCCATTGAGGGACGGGCGGTAATGCCACGTCAGTTGTTGCAGATTCACACCCTGATCAAGGATTTCTCTGACAGTCGCGGCGGCGATGCTCAGCGCCATCGCTTGTCCCGGACACTGATGCCGGCCGCTGCCAAAGCTGAAACTGCGCCGGTCAGGACGATCCAGCAGAAACCGCTCAGGCTCTTCATTCAATAATGGATCGCGGTTGGCCGAGGCCAGCAGCACCAGAATCACCTCGCCAGCCTCGAGCCGCACACCATCTATCTCGCAAGTCTGCGCGACAAAACGCCGGGTGTTCTGCACCGGCGGATCAAAGCGCTGAACCTCGGCCAGCAGTGCGTCCACTGAGGCATCACGCAACTCGGGCTGACGTTGCAGCGCGATCAGTGCATTGCCGATCAGTCCGGCAGTCGCTTCAAACGTCTGCGAACAGAGGCCGATCAGGTTGGCGATCAGCATTTCTGCCTCACCTGCAAAACGCTGCTTGATGGCCGTGAGCAACTTGCTATCAGCTTCAGCCAGCAACTCGATGAAATAACCACGCAATTGCTCCGCCGCCGCATGCGCCGCCGCCAGTTGCAGGTCATTGCTCAGCGGCGACAGGCAGGCGACGAAATCCGCGGTCAGCTCACTGATCGTCCGGCCTTGCGCCGGGGTGAAGCCGAGCAACGCCGCGACCACGCACACCGGGCCGCGTAACATCGCCTTATATAGGCCGTCGGCGTCCGCCGTAATCAGACGCGCGGCCACCAGTGCGCGTACTTGCTCGTCATCTATCAACTGCAGTGACGGCTCGATAGCCGTACGCGGGCAGCGCTGGCGCTCGCCATCGTTCATCCGCATCAACTGCCCGAACACCTTGCCGGCCATCCCCGAGGCAATCGCCTTGGGCACCGGTTCCTGCGGCGGTCGCACCCGACAATCGGCATGCACCAGCACCGCACATACCGCTCGGGCGCTGCTGGCGACCCACAATTTCAATCCGTGATCAAAGGTCAGTCCGCCCTCGGCGCGCAATTTGGCGTAGTAGGGGTAGGGATCGGCATGCGTCGCAGCGATGATCGGGTCCATGGTTCACAGCCTTGTCGTCGGGAAAGTGATGCGAGTATCTTCAGTTCGCAGCGACGACGATTCGTCGGGGAGCGAAATATGCACGCAGAACATCAAGACATTGGCGTTTCGCAGGTGGCGGCCGCCATTGCCGAACCGGCACGCACGAAAATCCTCTGTTCGCTGATGGACGGCCACGCCCGCACCAGCACTGAATTAGCGGCCGTGGCGGAAGTCAGCGCCTCCACCGCCAGTGCACACCTGGCCAAACTCAAGGATCTGTCGCTGGTGCGCCTGCACGTGCAGGGCCGCCATCGTTATTACAGCCTCGCCGATCAACGGGTGGCGCAGGCGCTGGAAGCGTTGATGGTGATCGGCCAGAAAGCCGCGCCGAGCTTCAAGCCGCACACCCCGGATCGCCTGCAATTCGCCCGCACCTGCTATGACCACATGGCCGGCACGCTGGCGGTGTTACTGCACGACCGTTTGCTCGAGGCGGGGTGGCTGGTGGAAACTGACGAGCGCGCTTACCGCTTGAGCGAGAGTGGCGAGGCGCTGTTCGTGGGTTTGGGGATTGAGGTGCAGGACTTGATCAGCTTGCGCCGCAAGTTCGCCTGCCCGTGCCTGGACTGGAGCATGCGTCGGCCGCATCTGGGCGGTTCGTTGGGCGCGGCGTTGTTGCAGATGGCGCTGAAACGCAAGTGGGTGACGCAGGATCTGGACAGTCGGGCGTTGGGATTATCGGCGCTGGGGCGCCGAGAGATCGGGTCGCGGTTCGGGGTTGAGTTGCCGTTAGACGCGAAGATCAAAAGATCGCAGCCTGCGGCAGCTCCTACAGTAATGGCGGACACCCGATAATTCTCGACCCTGCCCAATCCCAGGCTGCGATCTTTTGATCCGGTTTTGCACCTTGTGCCAATCCAATAGACTCGATACTGTACGCATAACCAGTACCGAGTCTTCGCCATGCAAATCATCGACAAGCTCAGCATTCTCGCCGACGCCGCCAAGTACGACGCCTCCTGCGCCAGCAGCGGTGCACCCAAGCGCAGCTCCGAGGGCAAGAGCGGGTTGGGCTCGACCGATGGCATGGGCATCTGCCACAGCTACACGCCGGACGGCCGTTGCGTGTCGCTGCTGAAGATCCTCCTGACCAATTTCTGTCTCTACGACTGCCAATATTGCGTCAACCGCCGCTCCAGCGATGTGCCGCGTGCACGCTTCACCCCCGAGGAAGTGGTGACGCTGACCCTGGATTTCTACCGGCGCAACTGCGTCAGCGGGCTGTTTCTCAGTTCGGGGATCATCCGCTCGGCGGACTACACCATGGAACAACTGGTGCGCGTGGCAAAGCTGTTGCGCGAACAGCACGAGTTTCGCGGCTACATCCACCTCAAGACCATTCCCGAGGCCGATCCGGCATTGATCGAGGAGGCCGGGCGCTACGCCGATCGCCTCAGCGTCAATATCGAACTGCCCACCGACGCCAGCCTGCAAACCCTGGCCCCGGAGAAACAGATCGGTTCGATCAAGCAAGCGATGAACACCATCTACACCGGCGTGCAAACGGTGCTCAACGAACCGCGTTCGGCGAAATTCGCCCCCGCCGGGCAAAGTACGCAAATGATCGTCGGCGCCGACGACACCGACGACAGCACGATCCTGCACAGCGCTCAGTCGCTGTATGGCAACTACCGCTTGCGGCGCGTCTACTATTCGGCCTTCAGCCCGATCCCCGACAGCCCGAAAAGCGTGCCATTGGCCGCGCCACCGCTGATGCGCGAGCACCGTTTGTATCAGGCCGACTTCCTCTTGCGCAGTTACGGCTACAGCGCCGATGAGCTGCTCAAGGGCCCGGGTAATCTGGCGCTGGATATCGATCCGAAGCTGGCCTGGGCGCTGCAGAATCGCGAAGTGTTTCCGCTGGACCTGAACCGCGCCGAGCCGTCGCTGATCGCACGCATCCCCGGCATCGGCCTGCGCACTACCGAACGTCTGGTGCAATTGCGCCAGCAACGGCGCATCCGCTACGAAGACGTGGCACGCATGCGCTGTGTGCTGGCCAAGGCCAAGCCGTTCATCATCACCAGCGACTACCACCCGCAACAGGCCGAAGTCACCAGCCACATGCTCTATCAGCAACTGCGTGACCGGCCGCAGCCGCAGCAGATGGGGTTGTGGGGATGATCAATCTCGATTGCGACGACCTGTTCGACACCTGGCGCCAGCAGGCACGCTGGCTGCTCAGCCATGAAGTCGACCCGAGCCTGGTGAGTTGGGCGTCGGAAGGCGTGAGCGACCTGTTTGCCAGTGACGTCTCGGTGCCCGAGGGGCAGGGGCCGTTTCAGGCACGCATCCCCCGTGCACTGCTCGATACCCTGGAGCAAGCCGCGCGCTACCGGGGCGACCAGCGTTGGAGTCTGTTGTATGAAGTACTGTGGCGAGTCAGTCATGGCGATCGCACGGCGATGATGGCCGGCGACAAGCTCGGCAGCGAGTTGCAGCGGCGGATCAAGCAGGTGCAGCGTGAAGCCCATCATTTGCATGCGTTCGTGCGTTTCATCGAACGTCCGCAGGATCAGCCAGGCCCGCAATACGTCGCGTGGCACGAACCGGCCCACGACATCCTGCACAGCGCCAGCGAACATTTCATCGGGCGCATGGGCCGCCATCGCTGGTTGATCGCCACGCCGCGTGACGGGGTTTATTACGATGGCGAGCAGTTGATTCATCAGCGCCAGTGCCCGGTGGAATGGCAGCAACTGGCGCGGAACGTCGATGACCCGCACGGCGAGTTGTGGTTGACGTACTACAGCCACATCTTCAATCCGGCGCGGTTGAACGAGAAGGTCATGCAAGGGCACTTGCCGGTGCGTTTCTGGAAGAATCTGCCGGAGGGCGAATTGATTCCCGGGTTGATCACCCAGGCGCGGATGGGCAAGCAGCAGAATGGGCAGGCGAGCGGGATAGCCGCGCGAGGCGGTAAGCGGATTGCGCTGAAATAGAAAAGCAAAGGATCGCAGCCTGCGGCAGCTCCTACACTGATCCCCTGTAGGAGCTGCCGCAGGCTGCGATCTTTCCAATAAAAAGCCCCCCATCGATCACTCGATGGGGGGCTTTTATGCATCACTGACCGTCAGATCAAACCTTTACGATCCAGCCCGCTGGCGCTTCGATGTCGCCGGTCTGCACGCCGGTCAGCTCTTTGTAGAGCTTCTGGGTGACCGGGCCGACTTCGGTTTCGCTGTGGAACACATGCAGGTGGTCGTTGTAGCTGATGCCGCCGATCGGCGTGATCACCGCCGCGGTACCGCAAGCACCGGCTTCCTTGAAGTCCGACAGTTTGTCGATCAGCACGTCGCCTTCAATCACTTCCAGACCCAGACGGGTTTTCGCCAGTTCGATCAGCGACAGGCGGGTGATGCCCGGCAGCACGGATGGCGAGTTCGGGGTGATGAACTTGTTGTCGTGGGTGATCCCGAAGAAGTTGGCCGAACCGACTTCCTCGATCTTCTTGTGGGTCAGCGGATCCAGGTAGATGGCGTCGGCGAAGTGCGCCTTCTTGGCCTGGGAGCCCGGCATCAGGCTGGCGGCGTAGTTGCCACCGACCTTGGCCGCACCGGTGCCTTGTGGGGCGGCGCGGTCGAAGCTGGAAATCTGGAAGTTGTGCGGGGTCAGGCCGCCCTTGAAGTAGGCGCCGACCGGGATCGCGAATACCGAGAAGATGAACTCCGGCGCGGTACGCACGCCGATGTTGTCACCCACGCCGATCACGAACGGACGCAGGTACAGCGCGCCGCCGGTGCCGTATGGCGGGATGAAGCGCTCGTTGGCGCGAACCACTTCCTTGCACGCTTCGATGAACTGCTCGGTCGACACGTGCGGCATCAGCAGGCGGGCGCAGCTGCGCTGCATGCGAGCGGCGTTCTGGTCGGGACGGAACAGGTTGATCGAGCCGTCCTTGCAACGATAAGCCTTCAGGCCTTCGAAGCACTGCTGGCCATAGTGAAGGGCAGTCGAGCCTTCGCTGATGTGCAGCACGTTGTCTTCGGTCAGGGTGCCTTTGTCCCACTCGCCATTGCGAAAGTACGACAGATAGCGTTTATCGGTCTTGATGTAGTCAAAACCCAGCTTGTCCCAATTGATGCTCTCGTTACCCATGACACCCTCTATCACTGAACAACCGTCGAAACGGTTCAAGGCTTCTGACGTTTTTTGGATGGGCACAACAATACTTCATTCTTGCGCGGTTTCGCAGCCCGGACGATGGGGGGAAAAGCAGATTTATTAGCCTGCTTATGAAAAAACCTTGTCCATCGCTGAAAAGATCGCAGCCTGCGGCAGCTCCTACAGAATCGGCAACCCCACTGTAGGAGCTGCCGCAGGCTGCGATCTTTTGATCTTTAAAGGTGCAACGCATGCCCCAAAGCACGCAACGCCGCTTCCTGTACCGCTTCACCCAGGGTCGGATGCGCATGGATGGTGCCGCCAATGTCCTCCAGTCGCGCACCCATTTCCAGGCTTTGCGCAAACGCGGTCGACAACTCCGAGACGCCGACACCCACCGCCTGCCAGCCGACAATCAGATGATTGTCGCGACGCGCGACCACCCGCACGAAGCCGCTTTTCGATTCCAGGGTCATCGCCCGGCCATTGGCGGCGAACGGGAAGCTGGAGACGATGCAGTCCAGCCCGGCAGCCTTGGCTTCGTCCGGGGTCTGGCCGACCACTACCAGTTCCGGGTCGGTGAAGCACACGGCGGCGATGGCGGTCGGGTTGAATTCGCGGGATTTGCCGCTGATCAGCTCGGCGACCATTTCGCCCTGAGCCATGGCGCGGTGGGCGAGCATCGGTTCGCCGCTGAGGTCGCCGATGGCGTAGACGTTGCGCATGCTGGTCTGGCAGCGGCTGTCGATCTTGATCGCCGAGCCGTTCATGTGCAGATTCAGTGCTTCGAGGTTCCAGCCTTGAGTATTTGGCTTGCGACCGACCGCCACCAGCACCTGATCGGTTTCCAGATTCAGGGTGTCGCCGTTCGGGTCACGCACCTGCAAGGTGCCATCGAAACCCAGCACGCTGTGCTTGAGATAAAGCTTCACGCCCAGTTGCTTCAACGCTTCGTGCACCGGTTGGGTCAGTTCGGCGTCGTAGGCCGGCAGAATGCGATCCTGCGCCTCGACCACACTGACTTCGGCGCCGAGCTTGCGGTAGGCAATACCCAGCTCCAGACCGATGTAACCGCCGCCCACCACAACCAGGCGCTTGGGCACGGACTTCGGTGCCAGCGCTTCGGTGGAGGAGATGATCGGCCCGCCAATGGGTAGGATCGGCAGATTGACGCTGGTCGAACCGGTGGCCAGCACCAGATGTTCGCACTGGATGCGCGTATCGCCGACTTCCACGGTTTTGCCGTCAATGACTTTGGCCCAGCCATGGATGACCTGAACCTTGTGCTTTTTCAGCAGCGCGGCGACGCCGGTGGTCAGGCGATCGACGATGCCGTCCTTCCACTCGACGCTTTTGCTGATGTCGAGGGTTGGCGCCGAAACGCTGATGCCCAGCGCCGAATGCTGGCTGTGATGGCGGGTCTGGTGAAACTGCTCGGCCACGTGAATCAACGCTTTGGACGGAATGCAGCCGATGTTCAGGCAAGTGCCACCGAGCGATTGGCCTTCGACCAGAATCGTCGAAATGCCCAGTTGCCCGGCGCGAATCGCCGTGACGTAACCGCCAGGGCCGCCGCCAATGATCAGCAGCGTAGTGTTCAGAGATTGCATGCGAGCCTTACTCCACAAACAAAGTGGCAGGTTGTTCGATCAAGCCACGGATGGCCTGGATGAAGAGCGCCGCGTCCATGCCGTCGACCACGCGGTGATCGAAGGAGCTGGAGAGGTTCATCATCTTGCGGATCACCACCTGGCCTTTGATGACCATCGGCCGTTCGACGATTTTGTTCACGCCGACGATCGCCACTTCCGGCAGGTTCAGCACCGGCGTGCTGACGATGCCGCCCAGCGCACCGAGGCTGGTCAGGGTGATGGTCGAACCGGACAGTTCATCGCGGCTGGCCTTGCCATTGCGCGCGGCGTTGGCCAGACGCGAGATCTCCGCGGCGCTGTCCCACAGGCTGCGCGCCTCGGCGTGACGCACCACCGGCACCATCAGGCCGACGTCGCTTTGCGTGGCGACGCCGACATGCACCGCGCCCAGGCGGGTGATGACCTGAGCTTCGTCGTCGTAACGCGCGTTCATCTGCGGGAAGTCGCGCAGGGCCACGACTAGTGCGCGGACGAGGAACGGCAGCAAGGTCAACTTGCCACGGCTGGCGCCATGTTTTTCATTCAGATGCGCGCGCAGCTCTTCGATGGCGGTGACGTCGATTTCCTCGACATAGCTGAAGTGCGCGGCACGCTGGGTGGCGTCCTGCATGCGCTGGGCAATTTTGCGGCGCATGCCGATCACTTGAATCTGTTCTTCGTCGTTGCGCTGGGCGTAAGCGGCGGCTGCCGGTGCCGAAGCGTTCGATTGACCTTGCGCCAGATAGGCGTCGAGGTCTTCGTGCAGCACGCGACCGGCCGGGCCGGTGCCGCGTACCAGACGCAATTGAATACCCAGATCCAGCGCATGCTTGCGCACGGCCGGCGAGGCCAGCGGACGTTCATCGGCCTCGCGGGCAACCATCGGTCCCTGGCAAACCGGTGCTGGACGCGGTGCAGCAGCGGCGGCAGGTTTGCTCTCGACGGCGGCTTCGACTTTCGCGGCAGCAGGCGGCTGTTTCGCAGCAACAGGCGCTGGTGCGGCGGACTCTTTCAGGTTGCCGGCACCTTCCACTTCAATGCTGATCAGCACACTGCCGACCGCCATCACTTCACCCGGCTGACCGCCGAGCGCAATCACCTTGCCGTGCACCGGCGATGGAATATCGACCATCGCCTTGTCGGTCATCACGTCCGCCAGCACCTGGTCTTCAACCACCAGGTCGCCGACTTTGACGTGCCACTGCGACAGTTCGACTTCTGCGATGCCTTCGCCGATGTCCGGCATCTTGATAACGTGCGTGCCCATTCAGACCTCCATGACCCGTTTCAACGCCGCGCCCACTCGGGACGGCCCTGGGAAATACGCCCACTCTTGCGCGTGCGGGTAGGGGGTGTCCCAACCGGTGACGCGCTCGATCGGCGCTTCCAGGTGATGGAAGCAGTGCTCTTGCACCAGCGACACCAGTTCGGCGCCGAAACCGCAGGTACGGGTGGCTTCGTGTACCACCACGCAACGACCGGTTTTCTTCACCGATTTGACGATGGTTTCCAGGTCCAGCGGCCACAGGCTGCGCAAGTCGATGACTTCGGCATCCACGCCGGATTCTTCGGCCGCGACTTGCGACACATACACGGTGGTGCCGTAGGTCAGCACGGTCACGTCCTTGCCCGGACGGGTGATCGCGGCGACGTCCAGCGGCACGGTGTAGTAACCGTCCGGCACCTGGGCTTGCGGGTGTTTCGACCACGGGGTTACCGGGCGGTCGTGGTGGCCGTCGAACGGGCCGTTGTACAGGCGTTTCGGCTCGAGGAAGATCACCGGATCATCGTTTTCGATCGAGGCGATCAGCAAGCCCTTGGCGTCGTAAGGGTTGGAGGGCATCACGGTGCGCAGGCCGCAGACCTGAGTGAACATCGCCTCGATGCTCTGGCTATGGGTCTGGCCGCCGTAGATGCCGCCGCCGCATGGCATGCGCAGGGTCATCGGCGCGGTGAACTCGCCGGCCGAGCGATAACGCAGGCGAGCGGCTTCGGAAATGATCTGGTCGGACGCAGGGTAGACGTAGTCGGCGAACTGAATCTCGGCCACCGGACGCAGTCCGTAAGCGCCCATGCCCACCGCAACACCGACGATGCCGCTTTCGGAGATCGGCGCGTCGAATACGCGCGAGGTGCCGTATTTGGTCTGCAGGCCTTCGGTGCAACGGAACACGCCGCCGAAGTAGCCGACGTCCTGACCGAACACCACCACATTGTCGTCACGCTCAAGCATCACATCCATGGCCGAGCGCAGGGCCTGGATCATGGTCATGGTGGTCGTGGTCATGGCGGTTTCCAACTGAATATTGTTGTTGTGATCGTTCATGTCAGATCCCCAACTGCTGACGCTGGCGCTTCAAGTGCTCCGGCATCTCTTTGTAGACGTCTTCGAACATGGTCGCGGCGCTTGGAATCTGGCCGCCGGCGAGGGTGCCGTACTGTTCGGCCTGTTTCTGCGCGGCAATCACTTCGGCTTCGAGCTCGGCGCTGACGGCGGCGTGCTCTTCTTCCGACCAGTGGCCGACCTTGATCAGGTGCTGCTTCAGGCGGGCAATCGGGTCGCCCAGCGGGAAGTGGCTCCAGTCATCGGCAGGACGGTATTTCGACGGATCGTCGGAGGTCGAGTGCGGGCCGGCGCGGTAGGTGACCCATTCGATCATGGTCGGGCCAAGGTTGCGCCGGGCGCGTTCGGCAGCCCAGGCGGAAGCGGCGTAGACCGCGTAGAAATCGTTGCCATCGACCCGCAGCGAGGCGATGCCGCAACCGACGCCGCGTCCGGCGAAAGTGGTGGCTTCACCCCCGGCGATGGCCTGGAAGGTCGAGATCGCCCACTGGTTGTTGACCACATTGAGGATCACCGGCGCGCGGTAAACGTGGGCGAAGGTGAGGGCGGTGTGGAAGTCCGATTCGGCGGTAGCGCCGTCACCGATCCAGGCCGAGGCGATTTTGGTGTCGCCCTTGATCGCCGAGGCCATGCCCCAGCCGACAGCCTGAATGAATTGGGTGGCGAGGTTGCCGGAGATGGTGAAGAAACCGGCGTCCTTGACCGAGTACATGATCGGCAACTGCCGGCCCTTGAGCGGATCGCGCTCGTTGGACAGCAACTGGCAGATCAGGTCGACCAGCGGCACTTCGCGGGCCATCAGGATGCTTTGCTGGCGGTAGGTCGGGAAGCACATGTCGTCGATGTTCAAGGCCAGGGCCTGGGCACTGCCGATGGCTTCTTCGCCAAGGCTTTGCATATAAAACGACATTTTTTTCTGCCGCTGGGCGACCACCATGCGGTTGTCGTAGATCCGAGTCTTGAGCATGGCGCGCATGCCCTTGCGCAGGATCTCGACCGGCACGTTTTCAGCCCAGGGGCCGAGGGCGTTGCCCTGATCATCGAGCACCCGAATCAGCCCGCGCGCCAGGTCGGCGGTGTCGGCAGGTTCGACGTCGATGGAAGGTTTGCGCACCGTGCCGGCATCGGTCAGATGCAGGTAGGAGAAGTCGGTTTTGCAGCCTGGGCGGCCCGAGGGTTCAGGGACGTGCAGACGCAGCGGTTCATACGCTTGGGTCATGGCTTCTACGCTCGATCTTGTGAATTTCTTGTAGTGAGCTGGCAATCATTCTTGGGTGAAAGAAATCTTGTCCTACAACAATCATAGGCCCGGCCAAGAAGAATATTTATCTCTGTTTCGTTGCGCTGGAGACGATTTGCAGATAGAAATTCTGCATAAACATAAAAAACAGGTGGTTTTGTCTCATGCGCAAACTGGACCGTACCGACATCGGCATTCTCAACAGCCTTCAGGAGAATGCGCGCATCACCAACGCCGACCTCGCGCGCTCGGTGAATCTGTCGCCGACGCCGTGTTTCAACCGGGTCAAGGCGATGGAGGAATTGGGCCTGATTCGCGAGCAGGTGACGCTGCTGGATGCCGATCTGCTGGGCCTGCACGTGAACGTATTCATTCACGTCAGCCTGGAGAAACAGGTCGAGGAGGCGTTGCAGCATTTCGAAGAGGCGATTTCCGATCGCCCCGAGGTGATGGAGTGCTACCTGATGGCCGGCGACCCGGACTATCTGATCCGGGTGCTGGTGCCGACGATTCAGGCGCTGGAGCGCTTCATGATGGACTTTCTGACCAAGGTGCCGGGGGTGGCGAATATCCGGTCGAGTTTTGCGCTGAAGCAGGTGCGGTATAAAACCGCGCTGCCGTTGCCGGCGAACGGGTTGACGCTGGGGTCTTGACGTTAAAGCTTGTTAATCGGAATCTTCAGGTAAACCACACCATTGTCTTCGGCCGCCGGAAAATTCCCCGCCCGCACATTCACCTGAATCGCCGGCAGCAACAGCGTCGGCATGCCCAGCCCGGCATCGCGTTTAGTGCGCATCTCGACAAACGCCGCTTCATCGATCCCGTCATGCACATGAATATTGCTCAGACGCTGCTCGCCGACGGTGGTCTGGCACTGCGCGGCGCGGCCTTCGGGCGGGTAGTCGTGGCAGACGTAGAGTTTGACGCTGGCCGGGAAGGCCAGCAGTTTGTGGATCGAGTTGAACAGTTGATGCGCGTTGCCGCCGGGGAAGTCGCAACGGGCGGTGCCGACATCGGGCATGAACAGCGTGTCGCCGACCAGAATCTGTTCGCCATCGATCAGGTAGGCCATGTCCGCCGGGGTGTGGCCGGGCACGTGCAGGGCGGTGGCCTTGAGGTTGCCGATCTTGAACGACTCGTTTGGTGCGAACAGGTGATCGAACTGCGAGCCGTCGACGCAGAATTCCGGTTCCAGGTTGAACAGCGCCTTGAACACGTTCTGCACTTTGCTGATCGACTGGCCGATCGCGATCTTGCCGCCCAGTTCACGGCGCAAATACGGCGCGGCGGACAGGTGGTCAGCGTGGGCGTGGGTTTCCAGCAGCCATTGCACCTGCAGGCGGTGTTCACGGACGAAGGCAATGATTTTGTCGGCCTGCACGGTGCCGGTGCGACCGGCGGCGCCATCGTAATCGAGTACCGGATCGACGATTGCACACTGCCCGCCATCGGCTTCATAGACCACATAGCTGTAGGTCGAGGAGGCAGGGTCGAGGAAAGCTTCAATCTGCGCGGGCATGGACACCAACCTGAACGAGGGAAATGGGTTGCAACACTTTATCTAAAAACATAATGTTCGCAGCTTAAGTGACGTTGAAGGCATCGTGCAAATGCAATCCAGTCTGACCGAATGTGAAGTTGCCCAGTTGCGGGCGTCCGCCTCCAAGGCCTGTGCGCTGCTCAAGGCGCTGGCCAATGAGGATCGCCTGTTGATCCTGTGCCAGCTGACCCAGGGTGAGCGCAATGTCGGCGAACTGGAAAAAATGACCGGCGTGCGCCAGCCGACGCTGTCCCAGCAATTGGGCATCCTGCGTGATGAAGGCCTGGTGGCGACCCGTCGCGAAGGCAAATACATCTTTTACGGTCTGGCCAGTCCTGAAGTGATTCAGGTGATGAAGACCCTGTCCGGGTTGTATTGCGGAGCGGTACTGAAAAGTCTGGGCCATCAATAAATGTCAGCCACCACACAATCCTTTAGGAGTGAGCCTGCTCGCGATAGCGGTGTATCAGTCAACATCTTCATCGACTGACATACCGCTATCGCGAGCAGGCTCACTCCTACAGTGGATTTATGTGATAGCCGGAAAATCCTTGCGTGCAGCAATAAGGAACAAGCAATGAACGATCAACACTGGGGCCCATCCATCAGTGCAGATATCGTGGTCATCGGCGGCGGCACCGCCGGCATCGGCTTCGTCGCCAGTCTGCTCAAGCGTGATCCCACTCTGAACATCACCGTGATCGAGCCGAGCGCCCAGCATTACTACCAACCGGCGTGGACGCTGGTCGGCGGTGGTGCTTACGACGTCAAGGACACCGTGCGGCCGATGAGCCAAGTGATGCCGCGTCAGGCCACCTGGATTCAGGCGGCGGTGACTGGCATCGATCCCGATCAGCGTCGGTTGACCCTCAACGATCAGCGCACCGTCACTTACCAGAACCTGATCGTCTGCCCCGGCCTGCGTCTGGCCTGGGAGAGGATCGAAGGCCTGCAGGAAAGCCTCGGTCAGCATGGCGTGACGTCCAACTACAGCTATCAGCACTCGCAGTACACCTGGGATCAGGTGCAGAAACTGCGTGGCGGCAAGGCGTTGTTCACTCAGCCGGCGATGCCGATCAAATGCGCCGGCGCACCGCAGAAGGCCTTGTACCTGTCGTGCGATCACTGGCGTAAAACCGGCGTCCTGAACAAGGTCGAGGTTGAATTCAACCTCGCCGGCGCCGCGTTGTTCGGCGTCGCGACCTTCGTCCCGCCGCTGATGAAGTACATCGAAAAGTACAACGCGCAACTGGCCTTCAACAGCAATCTGGTCAAGGTCGACGGCCCGGCGAAAACCGCCTGGTTCGAGATCAAGGATGCTGACGGCAACCTCACCACACAGGCGAAAACCTTCGATCTGCTGCACGTGGTGCCGCCGCAGGTCTCACCGGATTTCATCGCCCAGAGCCCGCTGGCCGACGCTGCTGGCTGGTGCGAAGTGAACCCGCACAGCCTGCAACATTCGCGCTTCCCGGAAGTGTTCGCCATCGGCGACATCTGCGGCACCAGCAATGCGAAAACCGCTGCCGCCGTGCGCAAGCAGGTCGTCGTAGTCGCCGAAAACCTCTTGGCCCTGCGCAAGCAACAACCGCTGCCACTGAAGTACGACGGTTACGGTTCGTGCCCGCTGACAGTGGAGAAGGGCAAGGTGATCCTCGCCGAGTTCGGTTACGGCGGAAAGCTGCTGCCGACCTTAGCCCTCAATGCGACCGTGCCGCGCCGCTCGGCGTGGTTCCTCAAGGCGACGCTGCTGCCGTGGTTCTACTGGAACGGCATGCTCAAGGGCCGCGAGTGGCTGACCGGTTTGTCCAAAGTCGACTGAGAACTCCCTATGTTGCTGGCAAGTCTGTTTGGCGTATTGATGGGGCTGATTCTCGGGCTGACCGGGGCGGGTGGCGGAATTCTCGCGGTGCCGGCGCTGGTGCTCGGTTTGGGTTGGAGCATGACCCAGGCCGCGCCCGTGGCGTTGTTCGCCGTCGGCAGTGCGGCGGCAGTCGGGGCGATCGACGGCTTGCGCCATGGCCTGGTGCGCTATCGCGCAGCGCTGCTGATTGCCGCGCTCGGGGCGGTGTTTTCGCCGCTGGGCATTTATTTTGCGCATCAGTTGCCGGAGAAGATCCTGATGATCCTCTTCAGCCTGCTGATGGTCATGGTGGCCTGGCGCATGCTGCGCCGCGAGCGTGCACAAGAGGGGCCGAGCGACCACGGTCACGCGAGCTGGGGGCAGAAGAACTGCATGCTCAATGAGCAGACCGGTCGTTTCGACTGGACCGCCAAATGCACCGCGACTCTTGCGGCACTGGGCGCGGTGACCGGTGTGGTTTCGGGCCTGCTCGGCGTCGGTGGTGGCTTCCTGATCGTGCCGGCGTTCAAGCAACTGACCGATGTGCAGATGCGCGGAATCGTCGCCACGTCGCTGATGGTGATCAGCCTGATTTCGGCGATTGGCGTGATCGGCTCGTTTCAGGCGGGCGTGCGGATTGATACTCAAGGTGCGGCGTTCATCGTGGCCAGCATTGTCGGGATGATCATCGGGCGCAAGCTTTGTGCGCGGGTGCCGGCGCGGACATTGCAGGTGGGGTTTGCCAGCGTGTGTCTGGTGGTGGCGGGGTATATGTTGTTCCGGGCTTGAGTGTATGGAAGATCAAAAGATCGCAGCCTTCGGCAGCTCCTACAGAAATCGCATTCCCCTGTAGGAGCCGTCGAGTGAAACGAGGCTGCGATCTTTCAGGCTGTTACAACACCAAGTGCCGCAGCTCCTACAGGAATCGCATTCCCCTGTAGGAGCTGTCGAGTGAAACGAGGCTGCGATCCTTCGGGTTGTTACAACACCAAGTGCGGTAGCCACAGGGAAATGGCGGGGATGTAAGTGACCAGCATCAACACCAGGAACAGCACCGCATAGAACGGCAGCAGCGCTTTCACGGTGCTCTCGATACTGACCTTGCCCACCGCCGAACCGACAAACAGCACCGCGCCCACCGGCGGTGTTATCAGCCCGATCCCGAGGTTGACCAGCATGATCATGCCGAACTGCACTGGATCGACACCGATGCCGAGAATCACCGGCATCAGGATCGGCGTCAGGATCAGGATCAGCGGCGCCATGTCCATCACCGTGCCGAGCAACAGCAGCATGACGTTGATGCACATCAGGATCACGTAGCGGTTGTCCGACAGGGTCAGGAACAGCGTGGTGATTTTCGCCGGAATCTGCATCAGGGTCATGATGTAGCCGAAGCTCGCGGCGAAACCGATCAGGATCATCACGATGGAAATGGTGCGTACCGTGCGGTGCATCAGCTTCGGCAGTTCACGCCACTTGTAATCGCGGTAGATGAACATGGTCACGAAGAACGACCACAACACTGCGATGGCCGCCGATTCCGTGGCGGTGAAGATCCCCGAGAGAATGCCGCCGAGGATGATCACCATCGCCATCAGGCCCCAGAGGGCTTCGCCGACGATTTTCAACGCCTGGCGCATCGGGATGACTTCACCCTTGGGGTAGTCGCGTTTTTTCGCGAAGATCAGGCACAGCACCATCAGGCAGGCGCTCATCAGCAACCCCGGCACGATGCCCGCCATGAACAGCGAGGCAATCGAAACCGTACCACCGGCGGCCAGGGAGTAGAGCACGGAGTTATGGCTGGGTGGCGTGAGCAGGGCTTGCACCGAGCCGCTGACGGTCACCGCGGTGGAGAAATCCCGTGGATAGCCCTTGCGTTCCATTTCCGGGATCAGCACCGAACCCACCGACGCGGTGTCGGCCACCGAGGAACCGGAGATCGCGCCGAAGAAGGTCGAGGCGACAATGTTGACCAGCGACAGGCCTCCGCGCACAAAACCCACCAACACTCCGGCACACGCCACCAAACGCCGGGACATGCCGCCCTCGGCCATGATCGCACCGGCCAGGACGAAGAACGGAATGGCCAGCAGCGAGAACTTGTTCACCCCCGACGCGACCTGGATCATCACCGCCTGGAACGGGATGTCAATCCACCACGCACCGATCAGCGCGGCGGCACCCAGCGCATAGGCGACTGGCATGCCGATGAGGATCAATACGATAAAACTGCCCAGCAGAATCAGAGCGTCCATTAAGCGCCACCTTCACTTTCTTCAACCAGATCGAACTGCACGACCCGCCGTTTGCTCTGGTCACCGAGCAAGAGTTTTTCCAGGACGAAAACCAGTGTCAGCAAGCCGCCCACGGGAATCGGCAGATAGGTCACGCCAACTCGCAGGTCGGGGAGGGCCGCCATGAACTGGTTCCAGGTGGACATGCACAACTTGGCGCCCCAGATGGTCATGAAAATGCAGATCGCCGCCATGAGCAGTTGGGAAAAAATCGCCGCCGCGGATCTCACGTGCGGTGGCATGCGGTCGGTGAGCATGGCCACGGCCATGTGCGCACCGGCGCGGTAACTGGCGGCGGCACCGATGAAGGTGAACACCATCATCAACAGGATCGCCGTCGGCTCTGGCCAGCTCGAACCGGTGCCCAGCACGTAGCGGGCGAACACGCCCCAGGGAATCATCAGGGAAATCGCCAGGACGGAAAGGCCGGCGACCCAGATGCACGTCATGTAGATCTTGTCGTTGATACGCAGCAGCAGATTCTTCATCGGGTTCCACCGTTACCGGGCGCGCCTGAGTCATCAGGTGCGCCGGGCCTGGTTAATGAGTACGGAGCGGGAGGCGTTACTGAACGGCTTCGATTTTCTTGATCAGGTCGGCGTACTTCGCGCCGTACTTTTCCCGCACCGGAGCGGTGGCGTCGTAGAAGGGTTTCTTGTCGACCTGGATGAACTCGACGCCAGCGGCCTTGAGTTTTTCTTCGCTGGCAGCGGACTTCTTGTCCCATAGCACGCGTTCTTCAGCCTGGGCAGCCTTGGCGGCGGTCTTGACCAGCGCCTGTTGTTCCGGGGTGAGTTTTTCCCAGGTGATTTTCGACATCACAATCGGCTCTGGCAGGATCAAGTGACCGGTCAGGCTGTAGAACTTGGCGTTCTGGAAGTGGTTGTGTTCGAGCAGGGTCGGCGGGTTGTTTTCCGCGCCGTCGATCACGCCGGTCTGCAAGGCGCTGAAGATTTCCCCGGTGTCCATGGCGATACCGTTACCGCCCATGGCGTTCATCATGTCGATGAACATCGGGTTGCCCTGGACACGAATCTTCATGCCCTTGAGGTCTTCAAGCTTGCGTACCGGTTTCTTGGTGTAGACGTTGCGCGTGCCGCCGTCCATCCAGGCCAGGGCCACGAGGCCGAATTCGGAGTTGGTGATTTTGTCGAGGATCTCGTCGCCCACTGCGCCGTCGATGACGTTACGCATGTGTTGATGATCGCGGAAGATGAACGGCATGTTGAACACGTTCACATCCGGCACTACCGGGCCGACGATACCCAGGCTGACGCGAGACAGCTGTACCGCGCCGACTTGCATCTGCTCGATGACTTCCTTTTCAGAGCCCAGTACGCCGCCCGGGAAGTATTGGAAGGTCAGCTCGCCGTTGGTCTCCCTGGTCAGGGTCTTGCCCATGTTTTCTTCGGCCACCACGGTTGGATAACCGGCGGGATGGATGTCAGCGAATTTGAGTTGCAGGGCCTGGGCGGCGCCAGTGAAGGTGAACATAAGCGGGAGTGCAGCGGCCAGCAAGGTGCGTTTGAAGTACATGGGGGTGAGTCTCCAGTCTTGTTATTGTTGTGTTCAAGGCGCAGCGGTGCAGCAGAGGCGAGTGTTACAGGGAATCGTCGAACAGCGGTTCTTCCAGGCCTTTGACCCCGGGGTTGAGGGCGAACACGCCGCCGGCCAGGGATTGCGGATCGTGGTCGTCGCCGGGACGAATCGAGGTCACGAAGAGGGTGTCCATGCGGCTGCCGCCGAAGGCACACATCGTCGGTTTCTTCACCGGCACTTCCAGCGAGAAATCGAGGCGTCCGTCCGGGGCAAAACGGTGAATCAGTCCGGCGTCGTTGGCGCAGATCCAGTAGCAGCCTTCGGCATCCACGGCGGCGCCATCCGGTCGGCCGGGGAAGTGGTTCATGTCAACGAAGATCCGCCGATTCGACGGGGTGCCGGTCTCGGTGTCGTAATCGAAGGCCCAGATCAATTGCACGTCCGGATGCGAATCCGACAGGTACATCGTCTTGCCGTCAGGGCTGAAGCCGAGGCCGTTCGGCACGATGAACCCGTCCAGCTGCGCTTCGATCACGCCTGACGGGACGGCGCCGTAGCGATAGAGTCGGCCCGCAGGCGCGTTCAGGCCCATATTCAGCACCATGCTGCCGGCCCAGAAACGGCCCTGGCGGTCGCAGCGACCATCGTTGAGGCGCATGTCTGGCCGGCTGTGCTCGACGGTGGCGAGCAATTCGCTGTCGAGGCTGCCATCGCTGTGCGGGTGCAGATGAAAAAAGCCGCTCTCCAGGCCGGCAACCCAGCCGCCATCGCTGTGACGGGCGATGCAGGCGAGCATTTGCGGGGTTTTCCAGGCATGCACATGGCCGGTGTCAGCGCTCCAGCGTTGCAGCCCGCCGTTGGGAATATCGACCCAATACAGCGCGTTTTCCTGCGGCACCCAGACCGGGCTTTCGCCCACGGCGTTGCGAGCATCGACGATCAATTCGGCTTGCATACTCATTCCTTTGCGTCGTTGTCGGAGTGTTCAGTCGCCGAAGGGGCCGGCCGCGACGAACGCGCCGCCCTGATAGATCCGCGCCGGGTCATCGGCGGCGGGCATAGGCTGCGCTTCGACTTTTTCGCGGAACACTTCGGAGCTGTCCCTGGCTTCAAAACCGAGGTGGCTGGCGAAGCGGTTGTCCCACCAGACGTCCTTGTTGGCGGACATGCCATAGACCACGGTATGGCCCACGTTGGGCGTATACAGCGAGTGTTCGAGCAATTGGGTGAGATCGTCGAAGCTCAGCCAGGTGTGCATCATTCGGCGGTTCTGCGGCTCGGGGAACGAGGAGCCGATGCGGATGCTGACGGTCTCGATGCCGTAGCGATCAAAGTAGAAACTGGCCATGTCTTCGCCGTAGGACTTGGACAATCCGTAGTAGCCGTCGGGGCGGCGGGCGCAACTGGCGTCGAGCGGCTCGTCCTGTTTGTAGAAGCCGATGACGTGGTTGGAACTGGCGAAGATCACTCGCTTCACACCATGGCGGCGTGCGGCTTCGTAGATGTGAAATACGCCGCAGATGTTGGCGCCGAGGATTTCTTCGAAGGGCCGCTCCACGGAGACACCGCCGAAATGCAGGATCGCGTCGACGCCTTCGACCAGTTGGTACACGGCGTGTTTATCAGCCAGATCGCAGGGGACGATTTCTTCGCGATCATCAACGGCTGGGGCGAGAGCGGCGATGTCCGACAGGCGCAGGACACGGGCATAAGGGCGCATACGTTCGCGCAGGACTTTGCCCAGGCCACCGGCGGCGCCGGTCAGCAGCAGACGGTTGAACGGGGCACGTGGAGTAGAGGTAGACGTCATGGCAATCCCTTACACATTGTTATTAGGTTTGTTGTAGGTTGTCGTATGACTGCGCTGAAGTATCGGTAGGCTTTCCGGAACTTGTCAACGCGACTTTTGGTGTAAGTGACGGAAGGCCCAGTTCCTTTCCCTTCAACACAATTCCCTCCTTGCAATGCAATCCTCTTGTGGGAGCGAGCCTGCTCGCGATAGCGGTGTACCAGTCAGCACACCGGCGGCTGACGGATCGCTATCGCGAGCAGGCTCACTCCTACAGGCGCGGCGTCGCCCGGTTACAACAACGAAATCGGATAGCTGATAAAGACCCGGTTCTCGTCGAACTCGTTGGTGCTGAAGTCCCGGCGTATCGTCGCGTTGCGCCATCTCACGTTGAGGTTTTTCAGCGGCCCGCTCTGTACGGTGTATCCCAGTTCCGATTCGCGACCCCATTCCTTGCCATCGGTAATCGTCCCGGTGTGCACGTTGTCGCCGCTGATGTAGCGGTTCATCAGGGTCAGGCCGGGAATGCCGAGGGCGACGAAGTTGTAGTCATGACGCAACTGCCAGGAGCGCTCTTTGGCGTTGTCATAGCTGGCGTTGTAGCTGTCGTTGGCCAGGGTGCCGCCGCTGGTGCCGTTGACCCGCATCCACGCGTCGTCGCCGCTGAGTTTTTGCAGGCCGACATAGAAGGTGTTGCCGCCGTAGCGGGCCGACAGCAGGGCAAATGCTGTCTTGTTATCGAGGTCGCCGGCCTGGGCGCTGCCGTCTTCCTTGCCGGTGAAGAAACCGAGATTGGCGCCCAGCGTCCAGTCGCCCAGGGGCTGGCTATGGCTGAGGTTGAAATACTGCTGCTGGTAGATGTCGCTGAGTTCGGCGTACCACACGCCGACCAGGGTGCGCTTGTCGTTGAAGGTGTACTCGCCGCCGCCGAAGTTGAAACGGTCGGAGGTGAAGGCGCCGCGGCCGTTCATCGACATGTCTTCCATGCTGGCATCGTTGCGCGGGCTGTTGCCACGGAACTGCCCACCGTAGAGGGTCAGGCCGTTGATCTCGGTAGAGGTGATCTGGCCACCGCGAAAGGTCTGCGGTAACGAGCGGCCATCGTCCGAGCGCAGGATCGGCAGCACCGGCATCCATTCGCCCACCTTCAATTCAGTCTTCGACACCTTGGCCTTCAGCGCCACGCCGAGGCGACCGAAATTGTCCGCCGGGCGCCCGTCATCGTGGATCGGCAACAGTTGCGTACCGCCCGTACCTTTGCCGCCATCGAGTTTTTGCGAATACATTCCCAGCACATCGAGACCGAAACCGACGGTGCCTTGGGTGAAGCCGGACTTGGCGTCGAGGATGAAGTTCTGCGTCCACTCTTCCGCCTTGCCCTGCGGGTAGTTCGGGTTGACGAAGTTGCGATTGAAGTAGGCGTTGCGCAGGTTCAGCGTGGCTTTGCTGTCTTCGAGGAAGCCTTCGGCGTCTGCGCTCATCGGCAAAACGAGGGCGAGGCTGCTGCAGCCGATCAAACTCAGGGTGGAACACGGGCGGGGGATGGAAATACGGGACGTGCGAACGGAATTGCAGACGTGTGTGCTCACTGTGACGCTCCCTGTTTCATTTTTTGTTTTTATTATTTGTTATACGTCGTCGTACAACATGGTTGCGGATAGTTGCGAGGTTTTCCGCAAAAGTCAACAGGGCTTTTTACGATGAGTTTGCGCGAGTTGGTAGCCCTCCTAATGCTGCAAAGAGGGCTGTTTTCGGCGGTTTTACCGGTTGTAGAGCGCCTCTGTGTTGTCGATCAACGGGTTTTTCTCGGTCAGGACGATCCGGGCAATCTGGTCCTTGCGCATGAAACTCACCTTCGGATGCGCCTGCGCATAACGAATGAACCGCTCCATCGCCTCGACCATCGCCGGGGTGCCGCCGATGCGGTCGTGCAGACTCACCGACATCATCCGCCGCTTACTCGCGCCTTCGGCGTACAGTCGATCAAATTCCAGCACCAGTTGCTGATAGAACTGCTCGGCGGAAAAGTGCCGACCCTCGATCAGCACGATGTCGTTGTTGCGCAGGGTATAGGGGACCACGGCGAATTTTCGCCCACGAACCATGGTCACGAACGGTTCGTCGCGGCTGACATCATCGATGTGGTAGGTGAAGTTCAGGTCTTGCAGGATCTTCAGCGTGTTGGGGCTGCGCCGCAGCCAGTTGGCGTTGTAGCCCACCGAGCGCTGGCCGGTGAGTTTTTCCACCGCGTTGACACCGTCGCCGATGAACTGCTTTTCCTGGTCGTAACTCATGTTGTAGGAGTCGGCCCAACGCATGCCGTGGGCTGCCAGTTCGTGGCCGCGCTCGGCAATTGCCTTCGCCAGTTCCGGGTGCTTGAGCGCCGCTTCGCCGACCACATGCGAGGTGACCTTGATCCCGGTGCGATCCCACAGATCGAGCATCCGCCACAAACCTTCCTTGTAGCCATAATCAAACCAGGTCTGCGCCGGCAGATCCGGGTAGCCCTTGGGCAATGGGCTGCCGGAAAACGGACTTTCCGCACCTTCGGGCTGCCCGCCTGTTTCGAACTGCATCGACACCGAAATCACCAGTTGCGAGCCGTCCGGCCACGGCCGTTCCTGAGCGAAGGCGAGGGCGGGCAGCATCAGGGCGGCAGCCAGAAGGTTTTTCAGCAGGCGTGGGGAGCGTTGCCGGAGGGGCGTGGTCATAACGGGCACCTTGCAGGTTGAGAAGGGCTGCAAGGGTGGCAGTTGCCCGGCGCGGGAAAAATCCGTTGCGGGCGAGAAGACCTTTAAACAGAATTTACGAATCAGGCTTCACACAATTCCAGTGCAGGCGAAGGCCTACAAAGGATATGGGTTTGCCGCAAGATTTGCGGCAAACTCCCGGCAACACAAGCACAAGGCCTTTCAATGGATCGATACGCCCCGCGCGACTGGCAGCCTCACGAGAAGCCCAGTCTGCCCGGTTCCCCCTCGACGCCGCTGCACTCCAACCCCAAGCGCCTGGCCTATGCGCTGGTCGGGCTGCTGGTGGCGGTGACCGGTGGTTTGGGTAACTCGCTGGTGGTCGCCAACCTGCCTTACCTGCAAGGCGCGCTGGGCGCGACCACGGCGGAGATGGCCTGGCTGCCGGCCGCCTACGTGATGACCAACGTGTCGATGAACCTGCTGCTGGTGAAGTTTCGTCAGCAGTTCGGCCTGCGCGCGTTCACCGAAGTGTTTCTGGTGCTGTATGCGTTGGTGACGTTCGGCCACCTGTTCGTCAACGACCTGAGCTCGGCCATCGCGGTGCGGGCGGCGCATGGCATGGTCGGTGCGGCGCTGAGTTCGCTGGGCCTGTATTACATGGTTCAGGCGTTTCCGGCCAAGTGGCGGCTGAAGGCGCTGGTGCTGGGCCTCGGCGCCTCGCAACTGGCTTTGCCGCTGGCGCGATTGTTCTCCGAAGACTTGCTGCAGATTGCCGAATGGCGCGGCTTGTACCTGTTCGAATTGGGCATGGCCTTGCTGTCGCTGGGCTGCGTGCTGCTGCTCAAGTTGCCGCCCGGTGACCGTTTCAAAACCTTCGAACCGCTGGATTTTCTGACCTTCGCGATTCTCGCCAGCGGCGTGGCACTGCTTTGCGCGGTGTTGTCGCTGGGGCGGATCGATTGGTGGCTGGAGGCCAACTGGATCGGCTATGCGCTGGCGGCCTCGATTGCCCTGATCCTCGCCGGCCTGGCGATCGAACACAATCGCAGCAACCCGATGCTGATGACCCGCTGGCTCGGCAGCGGCACGATGATCCGCCTGGCGCTGGCGGTGACCCTGATTCGTATGGTCACTTCGGAACAGTCCACCGGCGCCGTCGGTTTCATGCAGAACCTCAACATGGGTTATGAGCAGTTGCACAGCCTGTACGTGGTGATGCTGATCGGCAGCATCGCCGGGTTGGCGACCAGCGCCCTGACCATCGACCCCAAGCACCTGCTGATGCCGCTGATCATTTCGCTGGCGCTGATGGCGACAGGTTCGGTGATGGACAGTTTTTCCAACAACCTGACCCGCCCGCAAAACCTGTATTTCAGCCAGTTTCTGCTGGCCTTCGGCAGCACGTTCTTTCTTGGCCCGACCATGGTTTTCGGCACCCGCAACGTGCTGACCAATCCGCGCAATCTGGTGAGTTTTTCGGTGTTGTTCGGGATCTGCAACAACCTCGGGGGCCTGCTCGGCGCGGCGTTGCTGGGCACGTTCCAGATCGTGCGCGAGAAATTCCACTCCAGTCATCTGGTCGAGCACCTGACGCTGTCCGATCCGCTGGTGGCCGGCCGCGTACAGAGCGGCGGGTCGGCGGTCGGCTCGGTGCTGGCCGACCCGAGCCTGCGCAACCTGCAGGGCATTCGCAGCCTGGCGAATGCTGCGACTCGCGAAGCCAACGTACTGGCCTATAACGATGTATTCATGCTGATCGCCGTGATTGCGGTGCTGACCATGATCTGGCTGTCCATTCGTGCGCTGTGGCTGATGAGTACCACCAAAGCCGTCGCCCCAGCGCCTTCCGTACCTCCTGACGGTGCCTCCAATTCATGACCGAACCGACCACCACAACCACCAATGCCATCGCCGCCACCCCCGAAGGCGTGGCGCCGCCGTCCTCGCCGAACACCGAACCGCGCTCGCTGCGGGTGCGGATCATCTCGTCGCTGGGCTTTGCCGCGATTGCCATCGTCGGCGTGCTGATCGTGCTCTACGCCTGGCAGTTACCGCCGTTCAGCAGTGCGGTCGAAACCACTGAAAACGCCCTGGTGCGCGGCCAGGTGACGATCATCGGCCCGCAGCTCAGCGGCTACGTGTTCGAGGTGCCGGTGCAGGATTTCCAGTACGTGAAGGCCGGCGACCTGCTGGTGCGTCTGGACGACCGGATTTATCAGCAGCGCCTCGACCAGTCGCTGGCGCAACTGGCGGTGCAGAAAGCCGCGCTGGCCAACGTGGTGCAGCAACGCAACAGCGCCGAAGCGACGATCAAACTGCGTCAGGCGGTGGTGGCCGACAGCGAAGCGCAGTTGCGTAAAAGCGAGGCGGATCTGCGGCGTAACAAGGAGCTGGTGAGTGACGGCTCGGTGTCGAAACGCGAGATGGACGTGACGCTCGCGGCCAATGCGCAGAGTATTGCGGCGGTGGCGCAGGCCAAGGCCAATCTGGAAATCGCCCGGCAGGATCTGCAGACGGTAATCGTCAATCGCGGTTCGCTGGAAGCCTCGGTGGCCAGCGCTGAAGCGGCGGTGCAACTGGCGCGGATCGACTTGTCGAATACGCGCATTGTCGCCCCGCGTGACGGCCAGCTCGGGCAGATCGGCGTGCGCCTGGGCGCTTACGTCAACTCCGGGGCGCAGTTGATGGCGTTGGTGCCGAACCAGAAATGGGTGATCGCCAACATGAAGGAAACCCAGATGAACAACGTGCGTGTCGGGCAGCCTGTGCGCTTCACCGTCGATGCGCTGAACCACCGCAAGTTCACCGGCCATGTGCAGCACATTTCGCCCGGCACCGGTTCGGAGTTCGCCCTGTTGCAGGCCGACAACGCTACCGGCAACTTCGTCAAAATCGCCCAGCGCGTGCCGGTGCGGATCACCATTGATGAGGGGCAGCAGGAAGAGGAGCGCTTGCGTCCGGGGATGTCGGTGGTCGTCAGCATCGACACCGCAGCGGGCGACACACAACCGCATTAAGAGCAAAAAGATCGCAGCCTTCGGCAGCTCCTACAGGGAATCGCAGGAGCTGCCGGAGGCTGCGATCTTTTGCTTTTCAGGCTGCAATCATCGGCGGCAGGGTACCGAGCAGGGAGACCGCAGCAACGGCACCCATCCCCAACAACCACTCCAGCACCACACTGCGTTTGAGCGCGCCCCTCCGCTGTTCGCAGTCATCAATCCGCAAGCGGTTGAACAGCGCCAGCGCGAGCATGCCGACCACCAGCAACGCCTTGATCAGCAGAATCAAGGCAAACCCTGCAAACAGCGGCGTCGGCCACCATTGCCCGGTCAGCACGCGCACGTTGATCAGCCCGGTGATCAGCAGCCCGCCGACGAGCGCATAACCGACGCCGCTGAAGCGTTGCAGGATCCGGCCCATTGCTGCGCCTGGCTGGCGCAGGATCAACACCAATAGCAACAGGCCGCCGAGCCATGCAGCCACGCAGGTCAGATGAACGATCTGATTGAGGATCAGCAGGTGCCCGCTGAGACCGTCGAGCATCGCCCCGTGGCCGACCGGCGCCAGGGTCGCCAGGAGCAGCGCGCTCAAGCCCAGGCGCAACGCCAGGCTCGAACGCCAAGGCGTGAACAGCAATGCCAGCAACAGCGCGTTGATCAGCAGATGCCAGCGCCAGACCTGGCCGAAAAACGTGTTGCCGAGCACCGCGCCAATGGTCGTCGGGTCGAACGCTGCCGCAGTCGAACCGGCCATGCTGGCGGTGATCAACAGCGCCCAGGTCACACCGCTGACCAGCGCAATCGCGGTCAGCCAGCGCGCCAGTCGTGCCAGATGCCGATCCAGTGTCGGCACTGGCGCCTTGAGCAGCATCGGCCGGAACAGCCAGGCGCCGAACAGCATCAACACCGCGCTGAAATGCACAAAACGGCACAGCACCAGCGCTTCACTCATGAATTACTGGCCAACCTTGAACTGGTAGGCGCCTTTGCTCTTGTGCGTGTCGACCGACACCGCGTGCCATTCGACTTTGTATTCACCGGCGCCGAGTGCTGCGGCGGGGGTGACGATCAGGGTTTTCTTGTCGCCTTCGGTGGTCAGCGGTTTGATTGCGACCGGGGCGCCGTCGTGGGTCAGGCTGACTTTGGTGAAACTGGCTTCGACGCCTTCAGAAAAGGTCAGGCGCAGATCGGCCGGAGCGGCGACGGTGCTGTCGGCGGCCGGGGTGGCATTTTTCAGGTGGGCGTGGGCGAAAACCGAAGATGCGGCGAACAGCGAAGCGAGCAGGGCAGTGGTGGTCAGGACGTTCTTGAACAGCATCGCGGATACCTCTGAGGCAGGACAAAGAAGCGCCAGTTTAGCCATGCGCAGACCTTCGTACGAAGTTTTGTTTGCAGCGGTCGCCCCGAGGCCAGAGCGGATGCTAGTCTTCAGCAACGTCGTTGTCAGGGAGCCCTCATGGGCAATCACAAGATCGAGATCCGCCGCAGTAACGTCGAGAAAATCCTGCTGGCGGCGGAAAAAGTCTTCGCCGAAAAAGGCTTCGGCGGCACCGCCATGGCCGACATTGCCGCCGAGGTGCAATTGCCGCGCTCCAACCTGCATTACTACTTTTCCACCAAGAGCGAACTGTACAGCGCCGTGCTGTTCGACCTGCTGGAAGTGTGGAAGCAGGATGCGCTGTGCTTCGAGATGTTCGACGATCCAAGGGTGGTGCTCAGCAGCTACATCCGCGCCAAGATGAACCATTCGCGCAGCCGGCCGTACGGCTCGAAAGTCTGGGCCAACGAAATCATCCACGGCGCGCCGACCCTCGGTGAGGCGCTGGATCTGAGCCTTTACGACTGGGCGAAAATGAAGGAAGCGAAGATCCGCCAGTGGGTCGAGGACAAGCGGATTCTGCCGGTGGAGCCATCGAGCCTGCTGTATATGATCTGGGCCTCGACCCAGCATTACGCCGACTTCGACCATCAGGTGAATATTTTGAACGAGCATCAGCCGCTGTCGGACATGCAGTTCGAGCGGGCGGTACAGACGGTGACCAGCGTGATATTGCGCGGGATCGGGTTGGAGCCATAAATCAAAAGATCGTCCGATCGCGGCCCGAGCCTGCGGCAGCTCCTACACCGACCTCTGTAGGAGCTGCCGCAGGCTCGGGCCGCGATCGGACGATCTTTTGATCTTAAGAATCAGACCGCGACATGGTACGGATTGCGCGGATCATGGTTCCAGTCCAGAAACGGCTTGCCCGTCTCCATCGGCACCATCTCGATGCAATCCGCCACCGGGCAGGTGATCTGGCATAGATTGCAGCCCACACACTCATCATCGATCACTTCATATTTATGCGTGCCGTCGGCCTGTTTCAGGCTGCTGATCGCCTGGTGTGACGTGTCCTCGCAAGCAATGTGGCAACGCCCGCAACCGATGCACGCGTCCTGATCAATCCTGGCGATGACCTGATAGTTGATGTCGAGGTACTTCCAGTCGGTGGTATTGCCCACCGCGCGCCCGGAAAACTCGGCGATATTGGCGTAGCCCTGACTGTCCATCCAGCGCGACAGGCCATCCTTCATCTCCTCGACAATCCGGAAGCCGTGGAGCATCGCCGCCGTGCACACCTGCACCGCGCCGCTGCCCAACGCCATGAACTCTGCCGCGTCACGCCAACTGCCGATGCCACCAATGCCGCAGATCGGCAGGCCCTGGGTCTGCGGATCACGGGCGATCTCGGCGACCATGTTCAGCGCAATCGGCTTCACCGCCGAGCCGCAGTAACCGCCGTGGGTGCTTTTGCTGCCGACGGTGGGCAGGGCGACCATGTTCTCCAGATCGACGCTGGTGATCGAGTTGATGGTGTTGATCAGCGACACCGCATCGGCGCCACCGCGATGTGCGGCGCGGGCGGCGACGCGGATGTCGGTGATGTTCGGCGTCAGTTTGACGATCACCGGCAGCGAACAATAGGTCTTGCACCATCGAGTGACCTGCTCGACGTACTCCGGCACCTGACCGACCGCCGCGCCCATGCCGCGCTCGGGCATGCCGTGCGGGCAACCGAAATTCAGCTCGATGCCGTCGGCACCGGTGGCTTCCACCAGCGGCAGGATGTGTTTCCACGACTCCTCGACGCACGGCACCATCAGCGAGACGATCAGCGCACGGTCCGGCCAGTCTTTCTTGACCTGGGTGATCTCGCGCAGGTTGATCTCCAGCGAGCGGTCGGTGATCAGTTCGATGTTGTTGATGCCCAGCACTTCGCGGTTGTTGCCGTAATGCGCCGAGTAGCGCGATGAGACGTTGACCGCTGCCGGGTCCTCGCCGAGGGTTTTCCAGACCACGCCACCCCAGCCGGCCTCGAAGGCGCGGACCACGTTGTAGGCCTTGTCGGTCGGCGGCGCGGAGGCCAGCCAGAATGGATTAGGGGCTTTGATACCGGCGAAGACAATCGAGAGATCGGCCATTTACGCAGCCTCCACGTTGAGCATCAGTTGCGCGTTGATCGCCTCGGCGGCGAGTTTGCCGTGCTGTACGGCTTGCACGGTGAGGTCCTGATCGAGGCTGGTGCAGTCGCCGCCGGCATACACGCCGGGAATGCTGGTGCGCAGGTGATCGTCGACCTGAATCCGATCGCCCTGACGCTTGAGTTCGCGCGCCAGCGGGTCGGCGAGAGCGCTGCTGTCGAAGGCCTGGCCGATGGCTTTGAAGATCGCATCGGCCGCTAGCTCGAAAGTTTCCCCAGTGGTTTGCAGACGACCGTCGACCAGTTGCGTGCGGGCGAAACGCATGCCGCGCACCTTGCCTTGCGCGTCGAGCAGCACTTCCTCCGGTTGCGCCCAGGTCAGCAGGCGCACCTGATTGGCCTTGGCGATGTCCTGTTCGTGGCCGGTGGCGCCCATGTCCGCCGCACCCCGGCGATACACCAGATTCACATCACGCGCTCCGAGGCGGGCCATTTGCACGGCCATGTCGATCGCGGTGTTGCCGGCGCCGAGGACGATGCAGCGTTCGGCCAGTGGCAGTTGCGTCAGGTCATCGGTCTGGCGCAGTTCGCGGATGTAGTCGGTGGCGGTGAGCAGGCCGGGGGCATCTTCGTGGGGCAGGCCGAGCTGTTTGCTGGCGTTGAGGCCGAGGCCGAGGAACACTGCGTCGAACTGCTGATGCAGCTCGCTGAGGGTCAGATTCTCGCCGAGTTTCTGCCCATGACGGATTTCGATACCGCCGATCTGCAGAAGGAAATCCAGCTCCTTCTGCGCGTAGTCGTCGACCAGTTTGTACTTGGCGATCCCGTATTCATTGAGGCCGCCGGCCTTCTCCCGCGCTTCGAAAATCACCACGTCGTGGCCGTGCATGGCACTGCGGTGGGCGCAGGACAAACCCGCTGGCCCGGCGCCGACCACGGCGACGCGCTTGCCGGTGCTCGCCGCACGCTGGAACGGGTGCTCGGTGAAATTCGCATTGTCCACGGCGTAGCGTTGCAGCAGGCCGATCAGCACCGGCGCGCATTCCTGGGCGTTGTTGCGCACGCAGGCTTGCTGGCAAAGGATTTCCGTCGGGCAGACCCGGGCACAACTGCCGCCGAGGATGTTCGCCGAAAGAATTTTCTGCGCTGCGCCGGGCACGTTGTCCTGATGGATGTTGCGGATGAACGACGGAATGTCGATCTCGCTCGGGCACGCATTGACGCATGGCGCGTCGTAGCAATACAGGCAGCGCGAGGCTTCCAGGTGTGCCTGCCGGGCGTTGAGCGGTGGCGCCAGATCAGTGAAATGGCCGGCGAGGGCGGCCGCGCTTTCGTGCGGATGCGGGAGATGGTTCAGGGTCTCGATCACGGTTGTGTGCCTCACGGTAACTGCCTCTATCGGGCATTGGCCAAATCCCCGTGTAGGAGCTGCCGAAGGCTGCGATCTTTGATCTTGATCTTTAACACCAGGATCAAAAGATCGCAGCCTTCGGCAGCTCCTGCAGGGGAATGCATTTCAAATGTGTGCGAGCCTGCTCGCGAAGGCCGAAGGCCTGGAATTCAGCGTTTCACCGCTGTTGGCTTGTGCAACTCAGCCCGCTTGCTCAGCAAATCAAACACCGCCGGATACGCCGGCCGTTCGATGTACCGTCCGGCACCGCGCTCGGCGCGCAGGTCGCCGTCGGCCCAGACCACTTTGCCCTGGCTGACGGTATGGCTCGGCACGCCGCGCACGGTCTTGCCTTCGAAGATGTTGAAGTCCACCTGTTGATGGTGGGTCTTGGCGGAAATGGTGCGGGTGCCTTGCGGATCCCACAGCACCAGGTCGGCATCGGCGCCGACGCGGATCGCGCCTTTGCGCGGATAAAGGTTGAAGATTTTCGCAGTGTTGGTTGAGGTGAGGGCAACGAAGTCCTGCATCGACAAACGTCCGCTGTTGACCCCTTCATCCCACAGCACCGCCATGCGGTCTTCAATGCCGGCGGTGCCGTTGGGGATCTTGCTGAAGTCATCGCGCCCGGCGGCTTTTTGCTCGGCGCAGAAGCAGCAGTGGTCAGTGGCGGTGGTGTGCAGATTGCCGCTTTGCAGGCCGCGCCACAGGGCTTCCTGATGGCCGCGCGGGCGGAACGGCGGGCTCATCACGTAACCGGCGGCGGTCTGCCAGTCCGGGTGCTGGTAGACGCTGTCGTCGAGCAGCAAATGCCCGGCGAGCACTTCGCCGTACACCGGTTGGCCCTTGCTGCGCGCGTAAGTGATTTCGTCCAGCGCTTCCTTGGTCGAGACATGCACCAGGTACAACGGCGTGCCGATGGTCTCGGCAATACGGATCGCCCGGCTCGCCGCTTCGCCTTCCACCTGCGAGGGCCGCGACAGCGGATGCGCTTCCGGCCCGGTGATGCCCTGGGCCATCAACTTGCGTTGCAGGTGATAGACCAGCTCACCGTTTTCCGCGTGCACGGTCGGCACGGCGCCGAGTTCCAGGCAGCGTTCGAAACTCGCCACCAGCGTGTCGTCGGCGGCCATGATCGCGTTCTTGTAGGCCATGAAATGCTTGAAGCTGTTGATGCCGTGGTGGCTGACCAGCTCAGCCATTTCCTCGCGCACCTGCTCGCTCCACCAGGTGATCGCGACGTGGAAGCCATAGTCCGATGCCGACTTCTCGGCCCAGCCGCGCCACTGATGAAACGCTTCCATCAACGACTGCTGCGGATTGGGAATCACGAAGTCGATGATCGACGTGGTACCCCCAGCCAGACCTGCGGCAGTGCCGCTGTAGAAGTCTTCACTGGCCACGGTACCCATGAAAGGCAATTGCATGTGGGTGTGTGGATCGATGCCGCCGGGCATCAGGTATTGGCCGGTGCCGTCGAGCACTTCGGCACCGGCGGGAACATCCAGGTTCTGACCAACGGCTTTGATCACGCCGTCGGCGCAATAGACGTCTGCGCAATAACTTTCATCATGGGTAACAACAGTGGCGCCACGGATCAACAGAGACATTGCGGCTTCCTCGCAGGCATGACCGGCTTATACCGGTTCTATATGTTTTATAAAAACGTCGATGCTGGAAGATATATTCCTGCCAGCGCTGTCAGGAATAAAAACTAGCTGGTGTTAATCGAATGAGCAAGATTATTTTTTATAAGCTTATAACGTACATAACGTATTGAAATATAAAGATTAAAATTATAAATCACCAAAATGGTGAGGGCTTTCACCATTTTGACGCACTTGACAGGAACCAGAATTGAGCGAGATTTGTCATGGCAAATCAGCTGCTTGAACGCTAAAGAGTCGCGGTCCAGACGCCTTGCTGAAAATAACCGTGCACCACTTTGAACCTGGCTGTTCGAGTAACTTGGCTTGGTATTTTTCGCAAGAGATGAAACAAGTAAGCAACATGCCTCAATAATTTGAATAAAAGCGTTTAAACATCAAACAGTTGAAGGCGCTATACGGACAGGTCGGGAAACTCGGCACAACAGTCGGCACGTTTATTGAGTGCTGGCGCTGACAAGCCAGGCCGGTTCGCGAAGTGCGTGTCCACATGCAAGTACTCCGGCCATCGCCCGGTGTGCGGCGCGTCCGCCCACTCACCCGATGAGCAAAAATAATCAGAATAACCATGGAGCAGCCATGCAACAGAACAGATCGCAAGTGACCGAGCGCGACGGCTTGTTCGAGCTCGACGCCGGCAGCGACGTCCTCGACAGTCCCCGTTACAACCACGACATGGCACCGACCAAGGTGCGCGAGCGAACCTGGAACAAATGGCACATCACCGCGCTGTGGGTCGGCATGTCGGTGTGCGTGCCGACCTACACCCTCGGCGGCGTGCTCACCGCGTATTTCGGCCTGACCGTCGGCGAAGCGCTGATGGCGATTCTGCTGGCCAACGTCATCGTGCTGATCCCGTTGACCCTCAATGCTTTCCCCGGCACCAAGTACGGCATTCCATTTCCGGTGCTGCTGCGTTCGTCGTTCGGCGTGCTTGGCTCCAACGTGCCGTGCCTGATTCGTGCGCTGGTGGCGTGCGGCTGGTTTGGCATCCAGACCATGTTCGGCGGGCTGGCGATTCACCTGTTTCTCGGCTCGGTATTCGAGGGCTGGAAATCCCTCGGCGGCACGGGGGAGGTGATCGGCTTCATGATCTTCTGGGCGCTGAACCTGTGGGTGGTGATCCGCGGCGCCGAGTCGATCAAATGGCTGGAAACCCTGTCCGCGCCGTTGCTGGTGGCGGTCGGCATCGGCCTGCTGGTGTGGGCCATGCCCAATGTGTCGATGACCGAGTTGCTGGCGATTCCACCCAAACGTCCTGAAGGCGCCAGCGTGGTCAGTTACTTCGCCGCCGGGCTGACGGCGATGGTCGGCTTCTGGGCCACATTGTCACTGAACATTCCTGACTTCAGCCGTTACGCCAAGAGTCAGAAGGACCAGATACTCGGGCAGATTTTCGGTCTCCCGCTGACCATGTTCCTGTTCGCTTCGCTGGGGGTGGTGATGACTGCCGCGTCGGTGAAGCTGGTCGGTGTCACCGTGTCGGATCCGGTCAGTCTGATCGGCCATATCCAGAGTCCGGTGTGGGTGGCGGTGGCCATGGCACTGATCATCATCGCCACGCTTTCGACCAACACCGCAGCGAACATCGTCTCGCCGACCAACGACTTCCAGAACATTGCGCCCAAGGTGATCAATCGCACCAAAGCGGTGTTACTCACCGGCTTCGTCGGGCTGGCGCTGATGGCCCACGAGCTGCTGAAAAAGCTCGGGCTGATCGTCTCCGATGTCAGCCTGGAAACCGTGTATTCCAACTGGCTGCTGGGCTATTCGAGCCTGCTCGGGCCGATCGCCGGGATCATGGTGGTGGACTATTTCCTGATCAAGAAACAGCAACTGGACCTGGCCGGGTTGTACCGCGACGACGTGTATCCGGCGTGGAATTGGGCGGGATTTACCGCGTTTGGCGTACCGGTGGTGCTGACCCTGCTGTCGCTGGGTAGCGATGCGTTCAGCTGGTTCTACAGCTACGGCTGGTTCACCGGTTCGGCGCTGGGCGGGGTGATTTATTACGGGTTGTGCGTGATGCGGGCGCAGCCTTCGGTCGTGAAATCACCGGTGTGAGGGATGGCCCATTCGCGAGCAGGCTCGCTCCCACGGGGGAACGCACTCCAAATGTGGGAGCGAGCCTGCTCGCGAAGATGGCCTGACTAACGCCAGAGATGTACCTGAATAAATTCATAAGAAACTGCCTGAGGAGATCAACATGAACGCAGCCGTAGACGTTCTGCAATCCACCCATCAGCACATTAACCGCGACCGCCTCTGGGCCTCGCTCATGGAACTGGCCAAGCTCGGTGCCACGGTCAAGGGCGGTGTCTGTCGTCTGGCCTTGACCGACCTCGATCGTCAGGCCCGTGACTTGTTCGTGCAGTGGTGCAAGGACGCCGGGTGCAGCGTCACGGTGGATGAAGTCGGCAACATCTTCGCCCGTCGCCCGGGGCGCAATCCGGATCTGCCGCCGGTGATGACTGGCAGCCACATCGACACCCAGCCCACCGGCGGCAAGTTCGACGGCTGCTTCGGCGTCCTTGCCGGAGTCGAAGTGCTGCGCACCCTCAATGACCTCGGCGTGGAAACCGAAGCGCCGCTGGAAGTCGTGGTCTGGACCAACGAAGAAGGTTCGCGCTTCGCCCCGTGCATGATGGGTTCCGGAGTGTTCGCGGAAAAATTCACCCTCGAAGAAACCCTGGCCAAGGTCGATGCCGAAGGCGTCACCGTTGGCGAAGCCCTGAATGCCATCGGTTACGCCGGGTCACGCAAAGTCAGCGGGCACAAGGTCGGTGCGTATTTTGAAGCGCACATCGAACAAGGCCCGATCCTCGAAGACGAACAGAAAACCATCGGCGTGGTGCTCGGCGCACTCGGGCAGAAGTGGTTCGACCTGAAACTGCGCGGCGTCGAAGCCCACGCCGGGCCAACGCCGATGCACCTGCGCAAGGACGCGTTGGTCGGCGCCTCGGTGATCGTCGGTGCGGTCAACCGAGCCGCCCTCGGCCATCAACCCCACGCCTGCGGCACCGTCGGTTGCCTGCAAGCCTATCCCGGCTCGCGCAACGTCATTCCCGGCGAAGTGCGCATGACCCTCGACTTCCGCCATCTGCAACCAGCGCGCCTGGACTCGATGATCGTCGAGGTGAAGCAGGTCATCGAGGCCACCTGCGAAGAACACGGCCTGAGCTATGAACTGACCCCGACTGCCGACTTTCCGCCGCTGTACTTCGAAAAGGGCTGCGTCGAGGCGGTACGCGGCGCGGCGCAAGGCCTGGGCCTGTCGCACATGGACATCGTCAGCGGCGCCGGCCACGACGCGATCTTTCTCGCCGAACTCGGCCCGGCGGGAATGATCTTCGTGCCGTGCGAAGGCGGGATCAGCCACAACGAAATCGAGAACGCGGCGCCGGATGATCTGGCGGCCGGGTGCGCGGTCTTGTTGCGGGCGATGCTGGCGGCTTCGGCGATGGTGGCAGCGGGGCGGCGCGCGGCTTGAAGATCAAAAGATCGCAGCCTGCGGCAGCTCCTACAGTGGGATTGCGTTCAACTTGTAGGAGCTGCCGCAGGCTGCGATCTTTTCGTGTTCACCTGTAGGAACGTCTGGTTTGATCAACCGGGGCGTTGATTTTTACTCGCAGTGCCCTGGCGTCGGTCAGGGCCGTTGGGGTTGCCAACATCCAGCAACCGTCGTTCGACCAGGACATTCTCCAGTGCCTGACGCTCGACCGGCGCCATTTGGTGTTCGCGCTTTTTCAGCTCGAGCAGAATCGGGCTGGACCAGGTGCGATAAGTCTGTTCGATGTTGCGGCGCGACGTCATCAGTCTCTCCTTGATCAAGAGCCCGGTGTAGCTGGCAGGGGCTCAATCCGATGAGGGAGTAACCTTAGTCGACAAAACCCGAGTCCGCGAATGCACCGTTGTTCCCTGTAGGAGTGAGCCTGCTCGCGATAGCGGCGTATCAGTCAGAGGTGATGTGGCTGACAGACCGCTATCGCGAGCAGGCTCACTCCTGCAAATGGATTTGAGGTGCTGTTGAAGTGTTCGGCACGATCACGAACGCCTGCGGTCGTAATCTTCACACGCGCATTCCCTGTGGAGATCCAATGAGCCAGGAAGTCCTGACCACTGAAACCAACCGTCGCCAGCTGCAGCAGATCATCGCCGGGCTGTCCGACGGGGTGATTCTGCTGGAGCTCGATCAGAGCATTCTCTGGGCCAACGAGGCGGCGCTGGCGATGCACGGTGTCAGCCGGATCGGTGAGCTGGGCACTAATGCCGACGAGTATGCCAAGCGCTTCAGCCTGCGCTATCGCAACAATCATACGGTGCCCCCGGAACACTACCCGATCAGCCGCGCGGCGCGCTGTGAAGCGTTCAACGACGTGCTGATTGAAGTATCTGCCGTAAACGATCCCGAGCACGTTTGGGTGCACAGCGTGCGCAGCATGATCCTGACTGACCGCGAAGGGCAGCCGGAGTCGCTGGTGCTGATCATGAGCGACGTTACCGATTGGGCCAACGCCGAGCAGCGCTTCGAAAAGACCTTCAATGCCAACCCGGCGCCGGCGGTGATCTGCCGCCTCAGTGATTTGCGCTACATCAAGGTCAATCCGGGGTTTCTGGAGATGACCGGTTACACCCGCGAGCAGGTGATCGGCACCTCGGCCTATGAAATCGACATCTTCGAACAGGCCGAAAAAAAGGATCTGGCGATCCAGCGCCTGCGCGATGTGGCGACCATTCCGCAGATGCAGGCTCAACTGCGTCTGCCCGATGGCGGCAGCAAGCAAGTGATCGTCGCCGGGCAACCGTTGGTGCTCAATGATGAGGATTGCATGCTGTTTTCCTTTGTCGACATGGAGCTGCGCCACAAGGCTGAAGTCGCGCTGCGTCAGAGTGAAGAACGCTTTGCCAAGGCGTTCCGCCTGACCCCGGTGCCGATTCTGATCTGCAGCGCCGAGGACCAGCAGGTGATTGATGTCAACCAGGCGTTCCTCGACACCTTGGCTTATGCCAGCGACGATGTCGTGGGCAAAACCGTGACGCAGCTTAATTTCATTGACGACGATGGCGCGCGGGCCCGACTGCTGACGGCCCTGGCGAAAAACGGTCGGGTTGATCGGGTTGACGTCCGCGTGCGCAAGAAGGATGCAGAGCTGTTGGAGTGCGCGGTGTCCGCCGACACCGTGAATATTCAGGACACGCCGTGCTATCTGCTGGTGCTGATGGACATCACCGAACGCAAGCGCACCGAGCTGGAGTTGGTGGCGGCGATTGAAGAGGTGATGAAGGATGCGTCGTGGTTCAGTCGGACGCTGATCGAAAAACTGGCCAACGTGAAGAAGGTCAACTCGCCGCAACTGCCGAGCGTGTCGTTCACTGACCTCACGGCGCGTGAGCGCGATGTGCTGGGGCTGATCTGCGAAGGGCTGGCCGACAAGGAGATCGCCGCACGCCTGAAGCTGGCGCCGAACACCGTGCGCAATCATGTGGCGACGGTGTATTCCAAGCTCGATGTGCACAGTCGCAGCGAGGCAATTGTCTGGGCGCGCGAGCGTGGTCTGTTTTCTGGAGAACGCGGCGCGAAGGGCCAGCGGTAGGTGCAAATGTACTAGTCGGCAGGGTGCAAATGCAGGTTCTGGTGCGGGGGGGCAGTTCTTAGTCTGTTGGGGTGCGATACGAGCCTGTTGGCTTGGGATCGTCTCCCTTCGAAACAGCTAAAGGAACAGGCTCCATGATGAATCTTGCGCAGTTGCGCGCCAGCCTCGAACAGAGTTTTTCGCCATTGGCGTGCGAGTGTTCAGTGGATGGGGAGCATTCGCTGACGGTGAAGTTGTATCACCCGGATTCGGGGCAGGTGGATTTGGTGATCAGCGGGTTGAAGCTCAATGCGTTGCGGACGCCGGAGGCTGTGGCGGCGTTGATTGATGAGTTGCGGTATGAGTTGGAGAGCAACTCTTTGCGGGCTGCTCGGGATCCGGATTTGGCTTAGGGTTTGGGGTTTGGGGTTTGGTTTGTTTTGGGTGTATATCCGTTGCTGCGGGGGTTGCTGATTACGGTTCCGCCCTTACGGCGGGTCACTTTTGACAAACGCCTCAAAAGTAACCAAAAGGGCTTTACCCTGACGTTCGGCCCTCGCCTGGGCTCGGGTTCCTTCGCTCCGGGATTCATCCGGGGAGCAGCGCCTACGGTTTGCTTCGCTGCACCTCCTCTCGCTGTGTTTGGCTGCGCCAAACGGTCGCTGCGCTCCCACCCCCGGATAAATCCCTCCACTCAGCCTGCCGACGGGCCCTCAGATCAAGAGCTTTCGGCGAGCTGACACTCGGCCATTGAGTGGGGCGGCTTCGCCGCATGGGGTGCACGCTTTCTAAATTGTAGGAGCCAGCCTGCTGGCGACGGCGGCCTGACAGCCGACCTGTTTCTGGCAGGAGTACTCAACCCCTGTGAGGGCTGGCTTGCCATCGACGGCGGCCTGACAGCCGACCTGTTTCTGGCAGGAGTACTCAACCCCTGTGGGAGCTGGCCTGCCAGCGATGGCGACCTGACAGCCGACCTGTTTCTGGAAGGAGTACTCAACCCCTGTGGGAGCTGGCCTGCTGGCGATGGCGGCCTGACAGCCGACCTGTTTTTGGCAGGAATACTCAACCCCTGTGGGAGCTGGCCTGCCAGCGATGGCGGCCTGACAGCCGACCTGTTTCTGGAAGGAGTACTCAACCCCTGTGGGAGCTGGCCTGC
>NZ_JFYN01000041.1 GCF_000631985.1 Pseudomonas sp. RIT288 | reverse complement strand
CCAACTGACTGCCCCCATCCAACTGTAGGAGCGAGCCTGCTCGCGAAGACGGCCTGCCAGCCGACCAATCTCCAACTGACTGCCCCCATCCAATTGTAGGAGCGAGCCTGCCCGCGAAGGCGGCCTGACAGCCGACCAATCTCCAACTGACTGCCCCCATCCAATTGTAGGAGCGAGCCTGCCCGCGAAGGCGGCCTGACAGCCGACCAATCTCCAACTAACTGCCCCATTCCCACTGTAGGAGTGAGCCTGCTCGCGAAGACGGCCTGACAGCCGACCAATCTCCAACTAACTGCCCCCATTCCACTGTAGGAGCGAGCCTGCTCGCGAAGACGGCCTGCCAGCCGACCAATCTCCAACTGACTGCCCCCATCCAATTGTAGGAGCGAGCCTGCCCGCGAAGGCGGCCTGCCAGCCGACCAATCTCCAACTGACTGCCCCCATTCCACTGTAGGAGTGAGCCTGCTCGCGAAAGCGGTGGGGCAGGCACCATAAATATTGAATGCGCTGGCGCCTTCGCGAGCAGGCTCCCACGGGGGGATTGGTTGTGTTGGAGACTGCGAAATTTCGTGGTTATCCAGCACCCGACTCACCGCCAGCTCAGCCAGCATGATGCTCGCCGAGGCCAGTGATTCGCAGGCGTGAACCATCAGGCTTTCGTTGTCCATGTCGGGAGGACCTGGAACATGCTGCTGGGTTTGTGGAGTCTCACAGCAGCAGCGGAAGGTTTCAGGTAGTGGTCGAGAGCGCGTTCGGTGGCGTCGTGGGTTTTTTTGAATCGAGGGATTCGTAGGGGGAAGTGCTTTCCGCTTGGGGCGGATTGGGTGAAGGCTTAATCATGGCAAAGATCCTTTTGACGAAATGGAACTGCCACTTTTCGTTTTCCAGGCGAAGTGGGTGGCAGCTGTACGCAGGCTGGAAAAACCGGCAAAGGATCAAACCCGGCAGACCCGAAGGTCTCCCTCGTACAGCCGCCATAACTAAAACACCGGCGCTGAAAAAGCGCGGCATTATGTCATGTGCTTTGACCCTTCGGGTTTTCCAGACCCGGTCGCCGATGTTTCAGCAACCGAACCAGCCTATTCACCCCACTTCCGAGCGACGACCGTCAAATCACCGCTTCTGTAGGAGCTGCCGTAGGCTGCGATCTTTTGATTTTTAAACATCAAGGGCAAAAGATCGCAGCCTGCGGCAGCTCCTACAGGTTTGGCGATGTGTTGAAGATCAGTTGGCGACGCGGGCTCCGGCGAGGTTGCCGCTTAACTCGTAGGCGGCCAGTTCCGCCTGATGCGCCGCTAATATCTCCGGCAGTGACCCGCGCAAGTACTCGACCCAGGTCTTGATCTTCGCGTCCAGGTATTGCCGCGAGGGGTAGATCGCGTACAGGTTGAGTTCCTGCGAGCGGTAGTTCGGCATCATCCGCACCAGCGTGCCGTTGCGCAGGCCTTCGATGGCGGCGTAGACCGGCAGGACGCCGACGCCCATGCCGCTGATGATTGCGGCTTTCATCGCGTCGGCGGAGTTCACCAGGAACGGCGAGCTGTTGATGGTGACCATTTCCTGGCCGTCCGGGCCGTTGAAGGCCCATTTTTCCAGGGGGATCACCGGGCTGACGAGGCGCAGGCAGGCGTGGTTCAGCAGGTCGCTGGGTTTTTGCGCGCAGCCGTTGGCTTTCACATAGGCCGGGGAGGCGCAGACGATGCTGTAGGTGATGCCCAGGCGTTGCGAGACGAAGCCCGAGTCCGGCAGTTCGCTGGCCAGCACGATGGACACGTCGTAGCCCTCGTCGAGCAGGTCCGGCACGCGGTTGGCCATGGTCAGGTCGAAGGTCACGTCCGGGTGGGTCTTGCGGTAGCGGGCGATGGCGTCGATCACGAAGTGCTGGCCGATGCCGGTCATGGTGTGCACTTTCAACTGGCCGGCGGGGCGGGCGTGGGCTTGGCTGGCCTCGGCTTCGGCTTCTTCGACATAGGCCAGGATCTGCTCGCAGCGCAGCAGGTAGCGCTTGCCGGCCTCGGTCAGGGCGATGCGCCGGGTCGTGCGATTGAGCAGGCGGGTTTGCAGGTGGGCTTCCAGGTTGGAGACCGCGCGCGAGACGTTGGCCGTGGTGGTGTCGAGTTGCACGGCGGCGGCGGTGAAGCTGCCGGCTTCGGCCACACAACTGAAGGCGCGCATGTTTTGCAATGTGTCCATGGGGTGCTCTCAAGGGAGATGGCAAATTGTGACACGAAGTTTCAGGGTCTGAGACCCCCGACCAAGGGATTATCTCGTTAACGGTAACAAAGATTCACAGGAATCCCAGCTTATCGCCACCAAGGCGCCCACCTAGAATTGCGCCGTTCCCTGTAGGAGCTGCCGAAGGCTGCGATCTTTTGATTTTGTTTTAAGGGAATCAAGATCAAAAGATCGCAGCCTTCGGCAGCGCCTACAGAAGGGAACACGCCCCCGCCTTATCCTCTTTCAGGAATTCGCAGCTGTGCCGCGTCGCATCAACAGAGCGCTTTTGCCGCTCAGTGTTCTGGCTTTTACCCTGGGTCTCAGCGGCTGCATCTCAACGCAAGGAATTGCCCCGCATAGCAAGGCATTGGAAGCCGACGCACTGGCCACTGACGACGCCATCGCCCACGCCGCCCGTGACGCACACTGGCCCACCGCACAATGGTGGCAAGCCTATGGCGACCCGCAACTCAATCGCTGGATCGACCTCGCCGTGCAGGGCAGCCCGACCATAGCCATGGCCGCTGCGCGGGTGCGTCAGGCCAAGGCACTGGCCGGTGTCGCCGAGGCCGCCGAGTCGTTGCAGATCAATGGCGAGTCAACGCTAAAGCGTCACAACTGGCCGACCGACCAGTTCTACGGCCCGGGCGAGCTGGCCAACACCACCACCTGGGACAACAACGCCGCGCTGGGTTTCAGTTATGCCCTCGACCTCTGGGGCCGTGAAAGCAATGCCAGCGAACGCGCGGTGGATCTGGCGCACATGAGTGCCGCCGAAGCGCGGTTGGCACAGCTGGAATTGCAGAACAATATCGTGCGCGCCTACATCGAGCTGTCGCTGCATTACGCCCAGCGCGATATCGTCGCCGCGACCCTCAAGCAGCAACAGCAGATTCTCGATCTGGCGCAGAAACGTCTGAATGGCGGCATCGGCACGCACTTCGAAGTCAGTCAGGCCGAAACGCCGTTGCCGGAAACCCATCGGCAACTGGATGCGCTGGACGAAGAAATCGCCCTCAGCCGTAACCAGATCGCCGCGCTGGCCGGTAAAGGCCCGGGCGCCGGCGCGCAGTTGCAGCGGCCGACTTTGACGCTGGGTGCTGCGTTGAAACTGCCGTCGGCACTGCCCGCCGAGTTGCTCGGTCAGCGCCCGGACGTGGTTGCCAGTCGCTGGCAAGTGGCGGCGCAGGCACGCGGCATCGACGTGGCGCACGCCGGGTTTTATCCCAACGTCGATCTGGTCGGCAGCCTCGGCTACATGGCCACCGGCGGCGGGGCGCTGGAGTTTTTGACTGGCAAGAAGCTCAACTACAACGTTGGCCCGGCGATCTCGCTGCCGATCTTCGACGGGGGGCGTTTGCGCAGCGAACTGGGTGAAGCGTCCGCCGGGTATGACATCGCCGTGGCGCATTACAACCAGACGCTGGTCAATGCACTGAAGAACATCTCCGACCAGTTGATCCGCCGCGAGTCGATGGACAAGCAGCAAGCCTTCGCCGCCGAGTCGGTGGCCACCGCGCAGAAGACCTACGACATTGCGATGATCGCCTATCAGCGTGGCCTCACCGATTACCTCAACGTGCTCAATGCGCAGACCTTGCTGTTCAAGCAACAGCAGGTGCAGCAGCAGGTGCAGGCGGCGCGCTTGAGTGCGCATGCCGAGCTGGTGACGGCGCTGGGTGGCGGCCTCGGGGCAGGCAATGACGTGCCCACTGCCGAACAAACAGCAGCCCCGAAAACCCCGGCCCTCCTGCGGTGAACACAGTCCCGACGGTATGCGCAAACCTGTGGCGAGGGAGCTTGCTCCCGCTGGGCTGCGCAGCAGCCCCAAAAATCTTGTGAGCGCTGTGCACTCAAGCGGGAGCAAGCTCCCTCGCCACAGGAATTGCGTGATCCACAGACTTTCTCTTCATTTATTGAGCAAGACCAAATGACTCCCTTGCCCGCACCTCTACGCTGGCTCTACTCCCTGGAATGGCGTCGGGGTTTGTTTGACTGGGCGCGCAGCGATGGCGTGACCTGGGTGTATATCTTCAAGGTATTGCTCGCCGCGTTCCTCACGTTGTGGCTGGCGATGCGCCTGGAGTTGCCGCAACCGCGTACGGCGATGATCACCGTGTTCATCGTCATGCAGCCGCAGAGCGGCCATGTGTTCGCCAAGAGTTTCTATCGTTTCCTTGGCACCCTGGCCGGGTCGGCGATGATGGTCACGCTGATCTCGCTGTTCGCGCAGAACACTGAGTTGTTCCTCGGATCGCTGGCGATCTGGGTCGGCATCTGCTCGGCCGGTGCGGCGCGTTGCCGTAACTTCCGCGCCTACGGTTTTGTCCTCGCCGGCTACACCGCCGCGATGGTCGGTCTGCCGGCGCTGGCGCATCCGGACGGTGCGTTCATGGCCGCCGTCTGGCGGGTGCTGGAGATCTCGCTGGGGATTCTCTGCTCGACGGTGGTCAGCGCCGCGATCCTGCCGCAAACCGCCAGCGCAGCAATGCGCAACGCGCTGTATCAGCGCTTCGGGGTGTTCGCGTTGTTCGTCACCGACGGCCTGCGCGGACGCAGCAAAGCCGACGCCTTCGAGACCAACAACGTGCGTTTCATCGCCGAAGCCGTGGGCCTGGAAGGATTGCGCAGCGTCACCGTGTTCGAAGACCCGCACATGCGCCGGCGCAACGGTCGCCTCAGCCGTTTGAACAGCGAGTTCATGGGCATTACCACGCGCTTCAACGCTCTGCATCAGTTGCTCGAACGCTTGCGCGTGAATGACGAAGAACACGTGGTGGCTGCGATCAGGCCGGGCCTGCAGGATCTGGCAGAAGTGCTCGACGGCTTCAGTGGCCGCGCTCTGACCAGCCCGGACGCCGCTCGCCTGGCGACGGCACTGGCAAGCTACAAGGGGGGCCTGCCGACGCGGGTGCGCAGTCTGCGTGCAGCCTTTCAGGAGACTGACCCCAGCGATGCCGAGCAACTGGATTTCCACACTGCATACGAGCTGCTCTATCGCTTCGTCGACGACCTGCACAGTTATGCACAGACCCACGCTTCGCTGGCCGATCACCGCCACGAGCGTGAGCGCTGGGACGAGCCGTTCACCCCGCAAACCAACTGGTGGGCCGCTGCGGCGTCGGGGATTCGCGCCTCGTTTATCCTGATTGTGCTCGGTAGTTACTGGGTCGCCACCGCGTGGCCGAGCGGCGCAACCATGACCCTGATTGCCGCCGCGACCGTGGGCCTGTCCGCCGCCACGCCGAACCCGAAACGCATGGCGTTCCAGATGGCCTGCGGGACTTTCCTCGGGGCGCTGATCGGCTTCGTCGAGATGTTTTTCATCTTCCCGTGGATCGATGGTTTTCCGCTGCTGTGCGTGATGCTTGCGCCAGTGATCGTGCTCGGCTCGTTTCTCTCTTCGCGACCGCAATACGCAGGTGTGGGCCTGGGGTTGTTGATCTTCTTCAGCACCGGTTCGGTGCCGGACAACCTGACCATCTACAACCCCTACACCTTCATCAACGACTACATCGCCATGGTCATGGGCATGCTGGTGTGTGCCGCTGCCGGCGCGATCATTCTGCCGCCGAACAGCCGCTGGTTGTGGAAGCGCCTGGAGCAGGATCTGCGCGAGCAAGTGGTCTATGCGATCAGCGGCAAACTCAAAGGCCTGGCATCGAGTTTCGAGAGTCGTACCCGCGACCTGCTGCATCAGGCATACGGCCTCGCTGCCGGTCAGCCGACGGTGCAGAAGAACCTGTTGCGCTGGATGTTCGTGGTGCTCGAAGTCGGCCACGCGATCATCGAGTTGCGCAAGGAACAGGCGATCCTCCCGGTGCACCCGGCGTATGCCGAATCGCAGCCGTGGCGGCAGGCGATCCGCGTGATGGGCCGGGCGCTGGTGCGGCTGTTTCTGCAACCGAACCCGAGCAATCTGGAGCGCGCACTGGTGGCGGTAGATCACGCGATCAGTCGGGTCGCCGCGACTGACGAGCCCTTCGCGCCGCACTTCGATACCTCCGCGTTACGCCGGGTGAAAAGCTATCTGCACTTCATCCGCACCTCGTTGCTCGACCCGCAATCACCACTTGCTGCCTATGCCGTTGCCAAGCCCGAAGGACTTGCCCATGCCTCGTGAAATTGCCTTCCACGGCGTGTACATGCCGACCATGACCCTGATGTTTTTTATCGCTGCGGCGCTCGCCTGGGCCTTGGACCGGTTCCTCTCGGGGTTCGACCTGTACCGCTTTTTCTGGCACCCGGCGTTGCTGCGCCTGAGCCTGTTTACCTGTCTGTTCGGCGCGATGGCGCTGACTGTTTACCGTTGATTCTCTACCTCTGAAGAAGGCCCTGATGAAAAAGTTTTTCAGCCTGCTCGCGACCCTGCTGGTGCTGGCCCTGGCGCTATGGATCGGCCGCACGTTGTGGGAGCACTACATGAACACCCCGTGGACCCGCGACGGTCGGGTGCGGGCGGACATCATCAACGTCGCCGCCGACGTTACCGGGGAAGTGGTCGACGTACCGGTGCGCGACAACCAGTTGGTGAAGAAGGGCGACCTGCTGATGCAGATCGACCCTGAACACTACCGTCTCGCCGTGAAGCAGGCGCAGTCGCTGGTGGCGTCGCGCAAGGCGACCTGGGAGATGCGCAAGGTCAACGCGCACCGCCGCGCCGACCTCGACAATCTGGTGGTCTCCAAGGAAAACCGCGACGACGCCAGCAACATCGCCGACGCCGCGCAGGCCGACTATCAACACGCGCAAGCACAACTGGAAGCGGCCGAACTTAACCTCAAACGCACCGAAGTGCGCGCGGCAGTCGACGGCTACGTCACCAACCTCAACGTGCATCGCGGTGACTACGCGCGCATCGGCGAAGCGAAAATGGCCGTGGTCGACATGAACTCGTTCTGGGTCTACGGCTTCTTCGAAGAGACCAAATTGCCACACGTGCGTGTAGGCGATAAGGCCGACATGCAACTGATGAGCGGCGAAGTGTTGAAGGGCCACGTGGAGAGCATTTCTCGCGGCATCTACGACCGCGACAACCCGGAAAGCCGTGAGCTGATCGCCGACGTGAACCCGACGTTCAACTGGGTACGCCTGGCACAGCGGGTGCCGGTGCGCATTCACATCGATGAAGTGCCGGAGGGGGTGTTGTTGGCCGCGGGGATTACTTGCACGGTGGTGGTTAAGCAAGACGCTGTCGAGTAACCCTGTGGCGAGGGAGCAAGCTCCCTCGCCACAATGGGATTCCATCAGCCTTGGCAAAACGTCTCCTGCAAATGCCGCCACAGCACCCGCCCGGCCTCGCTCTTTTCAAACACCACCGTCGACTGGCGATCGGTGCGCAACCCGCTCGCATCGCTCTGTTGCTCGCGATAACTCAGCGTTGCGCCATTCGCATGCAATGCAATCCCGCGCAGCTCACTGAGCTCGATCCTGAACCCGGGCTTCTTCCCGCCTGCCGCTTGAAACAGCATGCGCAAGGCTTCGAAATCCAGTACCCGGCCCAGCGGCGTGACCATGGAAAAGTCCGCCGAGAACCGGCCCAGCAAGCGTGCAAGTTCGGCCGAATCCTGTTCGACGGCAAACCAGCGTTCGATGACCAGGTGGGCCTGGATCACTTCATCAAAATATTCGTTGTAGTCAATCATGTGGATTTTTCCTGCAGGGGAGGTGTGCTCAGCAGCGCGAGCACTTTGGAGGCGTCGAAGCGCAGCACGGCGATCATCGGCAGCAATGTGAGCAAGGCCGCCGCGAAAAAGCAGTATTGGAAACCGTGGCCGCCCAGTGCGCCCAACAGCGAGCTGAGCAGCGCCGCGCCGAAGCAGAAACCGAGCTGGCGATTGATGTTCCACAAGGCGCTGGAGTGGCCCATTTTTTCCGGTGCGATGCCGACAAACGCCAGGCTCTGCGCGGTCACGCTGCACAGGCTGCCGCCCAGTCCCATCAGGGCGTAGGCGATGATCAGCGGCGTGGCGGCGGGCTGCTCGATGCGCATCAGCAGGACAATCCCCAGGCACTGCAAAAGCATCCCGGCGATCAGTAACGGTTTGGGGCCGATGCGGTTGAAACTGCGTTTGCCAAGCATGATCGCCCCCCCCGATGCGGCCGCCCAGGACAGCATCAGCGCACCGGTCTGCGCCGCGCCGAAACCGAGGTCGTGCAGGTACAACACGGCAATCATGTTGGTGCCGGTAAACACCCCGGGCACGAACAGGTAGATCAACATCGCCAGGCGCAGCGACGGGCTCTTGATCAGTTGCAGGTCGAGCACCGCGTCGGGTTTGTGCCAGCCATCACGCAGGTACAGCCATAAGGTGATGGCGCCGAGCAGCAGAACGCCGCCCGCCAGATTTCGGGTCGCGGGCGCACTTGCCAGACTCACGGCAATCAGCAACAGACTCAGGGCTGTCACCGCCAGCAGCAACCCGCGTACATCCAGTGTCGGGCGTTCAGTGCCGGGTTGATCCGCTTGCAACCACAGCAGACCCAGGCCGAACGCGAGCAGCGCCAGTGGCATGTTCAGGTAGAAAATCCAGCGCCATGACAACGCCTCGACGATCAAGCCTCCCGCCGCCGGCGACAGGGCCGGGACCATCAGCGCGACCATCAGCACCACACCGGTCAGGTGCGCGCGTTGCGTCGCAGGATATTGCCGATAAGCCAGGGCCTGACCGATCGGCAGCAACAACCCACCGCCGAGCCCTTGCAGCAGGCGCCAGCCAATCAGGCCTTCAATCGACCCGGCCTGCGCCACCAGACCGGAAGCGATACCGAACAGCAGCAACGAGCCAAGAATCAACTGGCGCTCGCCCAGCCGCGCCGACAGCCACACGCTCAGCGGAATGACCAGCGTCAGTCCGAGCATGTAGGCATTGGTGATCCACGCCAATTGCGTCACCGAGGCCTGTAATTCCCGGGCGATGTCCGGGTAGGCAATGCTCGCGGCGAACATGTTCAGCAGGTCGAGGGCGAACCCGAACAGATACACCAGCGCAACTTTCGAGCGATAGGTCATGGCCGCTTCCCTGTGATGAGACGCGCAGGGTAGTGCGCTTCAGGCGTTAGGAAAACGCTGGTTTGCCTGCTAGTTTGTCAAAATGATTTTGACAGAGGGCGCACTGGATATGGTCAGCCTGGACCGTTTTGACACCTTCAAAGCCGTGGTCGAGGCCGGGTCGCTGACGGCCGCCGCCGATACCTTGGGCCAGACCCGCGCGGTGGTGAGCTTCAATCTCAAGCGCCTGGAAGAAGAGCTGGGCGTCACCTTGCTCACGCGCAACACCCGACAACTGGCCCTGACCGATGCCGGCGAGCGGTTCTATCGGCGCTGCCTGCGCACCCTCGACGAAGCGCGACTGGCGATCGAAGAAGCGCGCTCCGAGCATTCGCAACTCAAGGGCACGTTGCGCATCACCACCACCGTGGAATTTGCCCTGGCCCAGGTGGTGCCGGCGCTGGAGGTGTTTCGTCAGCAACAGCCGCAATTGAACATTCACTTGTCGACGTCCTCGACCCACGCCGATCTGATCTCCGAACGCTTCGACATGGCGATTCGTCTGGGCCGCATGCACGACTCCAATCTGCGCGCGGTGCAGTTGTCGACGTTCGAAGTGTTTGCGGTGGCGGCGCCGCAGCTGGTCGAGCGCTTTGCGCCGGTTGCCACGCTGGCGAGTTTGGAATCGATGCCGACGCTGGGCCATGGCCGCGTCCCGGGAATGACCGTGACCGACCCGCCCGGCCGTGAGCATGTCTACCAGCCAAAACCAGGGACCACCGCCATCGTCGCCGACAACTCGGCGACGCTCAGGGCGTTTGCGCTGACCGGGCAAGGCGTGGCGATTTTGCCGCAGTGGCTGATTCAGGAGGATCTGGAGGCGGGGCGATTGGTGCGGTTGCTGGCCGATCACCGCTTCGCTGCGCAAGGTGTTTATGCGCTGTATCCGGATACCCGGCATCTGCCGCTCAAGGTGCGGGCGTTTATTGATTTCATGAAGGGGTGGGGCTGAGGACCAGACTCGCGCCAATGTGAATCCGACATTCCACAGGGTAAGACTGGCGCAGTGAGCGCCGGTTTGGATTCACCTTCGGGGGCTTACGGCGGAAATTACTTGCCCGTTCGGGCAGACGCAGGGTGCGGTGGATAATTGAAATACCCAGTCGCTGCAATCGCGAGCAGGTTCAGTGCCGGCGCGTGCCTGCTCGCGCTACGGACGATCAATAGAACTTGTTGACCACTAGCAGACCGGACTCGATGAGTTCGTCAACCGACAATGCATCATCCTCCATGAGGCTGACGATCCGCTGGTCATTCGCGATTTTGGCGCCAGGTAATTTCAGTTCCGGTTGGCAACAGCGCTCGGGCGGTCAGTTTCGGCAGGGTGTCGTTGAGGGGCGCTTCTTGAGTGGAGCAGCCCGCCAGCCAGGTGAGCAATGCAAAAGGCAGTACGTTGAGAACTTTCAAAAGTTGTTCCTGATCTGAATTGAAGCGTACGAGCAGGGCTGGCGTCAGGCAGGCAAACAAGCAGCGACGTTTCCGGAAGGAAAGGTCGGGGGAGGGGGCGCAGTGTTCAGCAATTCCCTTGCTTTAGTGCATGCGCCAGCGATTCCATGCGCTATCCGGTTTGCTTGAAACATCGGGTGCTTCAAGTCTGGCGCATTTTACGTTGATCGGCTGATTTGGCAATTTCACCGAAGTGAATCAAAGCTGGCCGCGCAAGCCGAACCGCCTCATCAATGTCGACTCCAGCAACCCCTTGGGCAACAACGTCGCCAGCAACGGCAACGCCCTGCTGCCATTACCAATTCGGATCAATCTTGGCGGCGTGCCTTGCTGCACAGCCTTGAGCAATTCAGCCGCAAACTCACTGGCCGGCGTCGGTTTGTCCTGCGAAGCCTTGGCCCGCGCGCGAATTCCCTCACGCAACGGAAACCATGGTGACTGCTCGTTGATCAGTTGCTCGGCTTCGTGCCCGGCATTCTTGGCGAAGCTCGACTGAATTGCTCCCGGTTGCACTTCCATCACGCGAATGCCGAACGGCGCCAGCTCCATGCGCAACGCATCGCTCAGCGCATGCACCGCGGCTTTCGAAGCACAGTAGGCGCCAGCGAACGGCGTCACCAGAACTCCTGAGACACTGCCGATGTTCACCACCAGCCCCTTGGCCCGGCGCAGCATCGGGAACAGTGCACGAGTCACGCCGACAATCGAGAACACGTTGGTCTCGAACTGGCGCTGCATGGCCGGCACGCCGCCATCGAGCAGCGGGCCCATGGCGCCATATCCGGCGTTGTTGATCAGCACGTCGAGGCCGCCGTGTTGCTGGTTGATGCGCTCAGCGAGTTGTTCCAGCGCCACGCTGTCATTGACGTTCAGGGCGATTGCGGTGAACCCGGCAGCGGCGAGTGCCGCAACATCATCAGGCTTGCGCGCACTGGTCCAGACTTCGTAACCGGCGGCTTTGAACGCATCGGCGAGGGCGCGGCCAATGCCGCTGGAACAACCGGTAATCAACGCAACGGGCATGGCGCATTCCTTGTGCAAAAAAGTGGGGGAGGGGATCAGTCGGAAAAACTGCCCTGCAAGCGCTCGGCGCGAAATTCCAGGGTTTGCGGACGATAACCGGGGCGCAGCGGTGGCATGGGCAAGCAGTCTTCCCAGTTGCCGCCGGCCTGCAGTTCGCCGGGGCCACGATAACGCGGCGCGGTGTATTGGTTATCGGCCAGATTGACCGTGTCACCGGGCGCGTAGGCTGCGATGCGCCAGCGCAGCTCGGTCAGTGGCACGTCGTTGCCGTTTTTCATTTTCAGTTGCAGCGGCCGATCCGCCGGGCACTGTTCAGGCGCATAGACAATGCGCATCTCCAGACGCGCCAGTTGCTTGAGCTCGCGGTTGTCCAGCCACACCACCCAGACCGCGACCAATCCCAGACCAACGGCGGCTGCGACTGACACCGGCACAGCCTTGGCCGGATAGCGCAGCAACAGGATCAGCCAGGTGATGACCAGCAAAACACCGATGAACATGTTTGAACGCTCCTTGAACTCATGAGCACCATCCTACCGAAGGGGCGCGGGAATGGATATTCGCCAGGCAAAGCATCACACCATTGGTCGGAACTGTAATTTCTGACAGTAGGCATCCGGACTGTCGAGCAGTTTGATGTCTTCGCAGGGACGAAGTGGTGCTGTCATAAACACAGGGTAGGAGACAGATGGGAGTTCATCACAACACTCCGACGCTTTCGGCGAACGACCCTCGTGGGCTTTCAATTCGCACGGTTGACTATTGGCGCGATGATGGCGTCAGCGCCACTCAAAGCCGCATCCGCCGTACATTGCGCGACGTGGTCGGGCGTTCCGTTGTGCAGTGGGACCCGCGTTTGTGGGCACTGCAAATGTCCGACCCACTGACCCCGGCCAACCTGACCATGGTGTACTCGTTGAATAGCCAAGTGTTGCGCTCGGACAGCGTCGACGCTGGTACGCGGGTCGCGTTTTACGGTCTCGGTGCACAAGTGCTGCTTGACTGGGACAGCCTTGGAACCCGTCGTGAAGTGGAATATGACGTGTTGCTGCGACCGGTGGCGGTATTCGAAGAGGGTGTAGCGACGCCCCGAAGGTGCGTCGAGCGTTACAGATATGGCCAGCTCGGTGCCGGCGACGCGAGCAAAAATCAGCTCGGCCAATTAATACGTCATGACGATCCGGCGGGCAGCGTGTTGTTTGAAACCTTTGCGATCACCGGCCAATGCAGCGAAAACATTCGCCACTTTACCCTGGATCCCGCCTCCCCCGATTGGCCCGAGCGGATTGAAGACCGTGCACGGTTGCTTGAACCGGGCGAGGGTGCCACTAGCCGATGGCGCTTCGGCCCGCTTGCTCAAGTGCTCGAACAAGTCGACGCGCGAGATAACAGGCAGGGGGTTGAACTGACCGTCGACGGTCGCTTGCGTGCGGCACGTTTGCAGTTGAAGCTCCAGCCCGATAACCGGCCCACGGTCAGCGACATTCGTTACAACGCGGATGGCCAGGTCGAGCATGAGTTGGCGGGCAACGGCGTTCGTTCCTCGCTGACCTATCAGCCGCAGAGCGGTCGTCTCATCAGCCGCCGCACAACTGACGCCAGCGGCAATCTGCTGCAGCATCTGGTTTACACCTATGACCGGATGGGCAATGTGTTGAGCATCGAAGACGCGGCCCAGCCCATCCGTTACTTCGCCAATCAGCGTATTGACCCGATCAGCCGTTTCACCTACGACAGCCTCTATCAATTGAGTGAGGCCAGCGGTAGGGAAGCGGGGGCGAGTAACCAGGGGCCGACGTCGGTGAGTCGCGCTGATCCAGCGGCGTTCAGCAATTACCGGCAAACCTGTCGTTACGATGCCGGCGGCAATTTGCTCGAGTTGACGCATGTCGGCGCTCAAGCGCAAGGACGCCAATTCAAGACTGCCCGCTACAGCAATCGCGGCCTGCCGTGGCGCAATGGCGTGCCGCCGACTGAAGCGCAAATCGCAGCGGCTTATGACGCTCGTGGCAATTTGCTGGAGCTGGATCAAGGGCGATTTGCGCAGTGGGATCTGCGCAATCAGCTGCACCTGGTCAGCCCGGTGGAGCGCGCGAGCGAATCTGACGATCAGGAAACTTATCTGTACGCCGCCGGAGGACAACGTGTGCGCAAGATTCGGGCGTTGCAGACTAATGCGCGCACGGTGCTCAACGAGGTGCGCTACCTGCCGGGACTGGAGTTGCGTATCGACAGCGCTGGCGAGGTATTGCAGGTGGTTTCGGTACAGACCGGGCTTAACAGTGTTCATGTCATGCATTGGGAAGAACCGCCGCCGAGCGGCAATGACAGCTATCGGTACCATTTCTCCGATCACCTCGGGTCGACCAGTCTGGAACTGGGCGCAGACGCCCGGATCATCAGTCAGGAAACCTACTATCCATTCGGCGAGACGGCGTGGAGCAGTGAGTCCGAGGTCGGCTACCGTACGGTGCGTTATTCCGGCAAGGAACGTGATGCTACCGGGCTGTACTACTACGGTTATCGGTATTACATCCCGCGGTTGCAGCGCTGGATGAATCCGGACCCGGCGGGGGCAATTGATGGTTTGAATCTGTACAGGATGGTTCGTAATAATCCGATGAATTTGACCGACCCGAGCGGACTGAACGCAAAAGATAGAAGAGGCATTGTCGCGAGAATGTCTTCAGTTTTTTCACAAAACAGTCAACCTCAAACCTCCCTGCCTGCACGCCCTCCCATTCCTCCCAAACCTGTTGCCTTGAGGGCAGGATTTGCGGCGGCTCCAAAGTTACCACGTCGACCCTTTTCTCCCCCGGTTCCTGCAGCAGTGCCGGTGATTGCTCAGCCATTCCAGCCAGCCTCTACTCCGGTTGTCTGGCCCTCGAATTCAGGGGCGGCGGGTCCACTTCCGTCTTATGCCGCAGGCTCGATGACCATAGGGATGCATACGTTGCTTGTCGGTCAGAACAAGGGCGTTGTGGTTATGCGAGGTGACGATCGCGCACCCGAACAGATTCGTGCTGCGGGTGGTTTTTTCCCCAGGGACAATCGTGGCGCTCAAATCAAAGAAGAGTTCCGGCAAGCAGCGATTTCCAAGGGAATAAACACGCTCGCCAATGAGCACGTAAGAAGTCCGGTTCCCGGATTCATATCCACAGGTATGGACGAGGATTCCGGCGGATACGGTGATACGCGTAACTATCTTTATCGAATGGAAATTCCTGGGCTCCAGGAGCGTGAGGTCAATCAGCAAACATTAGGACTCGCAACGCCTCCCAAATCCATTCCCAAGGGCAGACTGGGTACAAGGATCTTGATGAGCGACGATACGCTGAACAACTCGGGTTTCGTGGCCATGATTCCGCCAATGACAGTGGAAATGACCTTCATTACACCGATCCCGAATGAGTACATTATTGCTTTCAGATCAGCGCGCAGTCACCAGTGGCAGCTGTTTCATTGAGGAAGATCAGCTAGTAAAAAAGCCCCCGCCCAACCCACTGCGGATAGGGGACGCAGCGGGCTGGACGGGGGCTTCTCATTGCCGGGTGATCACTGCGCGATGGTTTTCACCGACACGCCGCGTTCGATCGGGGTGGAGCGACCGTAGATATCTTCGAAGCGTTCGATATCGTCTTCACCCAAGTACGAACCTGACTGGACTTCGATGATTTCCAGCGGGATCTTGCCCGGGTTGCGCAGGCGGTGCACCGAGGCGATCGGAATGTAGGTCGACTGGTTCTCGCAGAGCAGGAACACGTTGTCATCGCAGGTCACCTCGGCAGTGCCGCTGACCACGATCCAGTGCTCGGCGCGGTGGTGGTGCATCTGCAGCGACAGGCACGCGCCCGGCTTCACCGAGATGTGCTTGACCTGGAAGCGGCCGCCCATGTCCACCGAGTCGTAGGAACCCCACGGACGGTAGACCTCGCAGTGGTTCTGGGTTTCGCTGCGACCCTGCTCGTTGAGGGTGTTGACCATCTGCTTGACGCCCTGAACCTTGTCCTTGTGGGCGATCATCATGGCGTCCTTGGTTTCGACCACGACGATGTTTTCCAGACCGATCACCGACACCAGTTTGCCGTTGCCGTGGATCATGCAGTTCTTGCTGTCCTGGATCACCACGTCGCCCTTGCTGACGTTGCCGTTGGCGTCCTTCTCGTTGACTTCCCACAGCGACGACCAGCAACCGACATCGCTCCAGCCGGCGCTCAGCGGCACCACGCAGGCGCGCTGGGTTTTTTCCATCACCGAGTAGTCGATGGAGTTGTCCGGGCAGCAGGCGAAAGTGGCTTCGTCCAGCGTGACGGTGTCGGCGTCCTGCTGGCTGCGCTCGAGGGTCAGCAGGCAGGTGTCGTAGATGTCCGGATCGTGCTTTTTCAGCTCTTCGAGGAAGCGGCTGGCGCGGAACAGGAACATGCCGCTGTTCCAGTAGTAACCACCGGACTCGACGTATTCGGTGGCGCGTTTGACGTCGGGTTTTTCGACGAAGTGCGAAACGCGGCTGACGCCTTCGGGCAGCAGCGAGTCGCCGGTGGATTTGATGTAGCCGTAGCCGGTTTCCGGTTTGGTCGCCGGCACGCCGAACAGCACCATCTCGCCGTTTTCGGCGGCGACGGTGGCCAGGGCGAGGGCGCGTTGCAGGGCTTTCTGGTCTTCCAGCACGTGGTCGGCCGGCAGCACCAGCATCAGTTCGTCACGCCCTTCGTTGACCAGCATCATCGCGGTCAGCGCTACGGCTGGCGCGGTGTTGCGGCCGAACGGTTCCATCAGAATGCGCTGGCATTCGAGGTTACGGTTGGCCAACTGCTCGTTGACGATGAAGCGGTGATCCTTGTTGCAGACCACGATCGGCGTGTCCATGCCTTCGAACACCAGACGTTCCAGGGTTTGCTGGAACAGTGTGTGTTCACCGGTCAGGGCCAGGAATTGTTTAGGGAATTGCTTGCGCGAAAGCGGCCAAAGACGTGAACCGCTACCACCTGACAAGATCACCGGAATCATGTTGTTTACTCCATAAAAATCGATTGGTTAGAGGCACGAACGTTGTGTCGTTTCACTCTTGTTTTTGTCTCGTATCCAGAGACCGCCGCGATTCCCTGTAGGAGCTGCCGAAGGCTGCGATCTTTTGGCGTCTTTAATGACGCCGAAGATCAAAAGATCGCAGCGTGCCGCAGCTCCTACAGAGATCAGCGTCTCTGCGGGAAATTTGTTAGCGCGTCGACACCGGGCGTTTCACCCAGACTGGCGACAGGTTGCTGCCGTTGCCGGTGACGTACAGCACGGCTGCTTCACCGCGCTCCAGGGCGACCGGTTTCACGTCGCCGACCTTCTTGTCGCCCTCGTACAGCGCGAGGCTCACTTTCACCGGGTTGATTTCACGCTCGCCACGGCCCTTGGCGGCCACGTTCGGCACCACGTCGGTCTTGCCGTCGGCGGTCTTCAGGGTCAGCGGCTTGTCGCTGAGGTTCTGCACGCGCACCAGGGATTTCTGCTTGTTCTTGAACGGCGGTTCTTCGATCAGTTGCGGCGCGCCGGATGCGTTGTTGACCAGGGTGTAGTAGTGGTCACCGGCAAGTTTGACCGGCAGGGTCTGGCTGCCGACTTTGGCGCTGTAGTCACCGCCCGGCATGAAGCTGAAGTCGCTGCTGGCCAGCGGCGCGACGTCGCTCAGATTAGTGCTGCCGACGGTGGCGCTGACTTCGGCGTTGCTGGCGTTATAGATACGCACGAAGGTCGAGCCTTTCGGTGCAGTCGGGCCGTACAGCGCGGCGTCACCACCGGCGAAAGCCTGGACCGACAGCACGCTGAGGCCAGCGACCAGTGCAAAGCTTTTAGCGAGACGACGAGGAGTAGTCGTGAAAGTCATGGTGTTACCTCTCTTTCAGTTTTGCGCCCGATCGGGCGTCTCGGATTTAGTGTTGATGGCTACGTTTTGTTGGCGAGCACCGGCTTGTTTGAGCTCTGCGACCCACTGTGGGTCGGCGTCGCCGATTTCGTTGTTCACAGGCAGATATCGTTCAGGAAACTCCCAGATCAGCACCTGTGGCGGGCTGTTCTTGAAGTCATCGCTTTTCAGGTAGCTGAGCATCGGCAGGATCGGGCCGTGGCCGTCTTCGGCGTAGTTCACGACGTCGCTGTGCAGCGCTTGTTTCAGCGCACCGACGAAGTTCCAGTTGGGGTTGGCGCTGTAGCTGGTGCCGATCAGTGCGACCGGTACTTCGCTGTTGGCGAACAGCGCGTCGTCACCGGCAGGTTGCTCGGCGGCGGCCACGGTGTTGCGCTTCTGCAGCGGCTCTTGTGCTGGCATCAGGTTTTCGAACAGCGGATCCAGCGGCAGGAACAGACGCAGGTCGCCCTTGTGCGTGACCTTCTCCGCTGGCGTGGTGACAAAGCGCTGCGGCTCGCCGCTGAGCGGGAACTTGTCGGCGATGGTTTTCGCCAGGGTGTTGGCCGCGATCTCGGCGCCTTCAGGCGTCCAGTGGGTGTCGGTGCGCAGGAACACTTGCTGACCGTTCTGCTTGGCTTTTTGCAGCGGGCCGAGCAGGTCCGGGGCGAGGATCTTGTCCGCCGCGACACGGGCGTGGAAATCCTGATAGAGGTTGGCGTGGATGCTCGCCGGTTTCACTTCACCCAAGTGTTCCGGGTACAGGCGTACCTTGGCCGGCACGATCGCCATCACCAGTTTCACGCCTTTCTCTTTCAGGGTCTGGCGCACGCCTTCGACCAGCGCGTAGTTGCCTTGCAGGTTCAGTTCTTCGTTGACGATCGGGTTGAATTCCTCGTCGCTGTACAGCCACTGATCGCGACCGAGCACTACGCCCGGACGCCCTTCGTTGAACAGTTTGAAATCCAGCGCCGCCCAGAGGTTGGTGCCCAGGCGCTTGATCGGAAACTGGTCGTCATAGTGGGTTTCCACGGCTTTGGTCCAGCGACCATTGAGCACGGTCGCATCAGCGTTGGTGCTGAAGCCGAAGAAGCTGCGCACCGACCACAGACCGAGCACCAGCAGGGTCAGCAGAAACAGCGCGATGTAGAAGATGCGTAATGAGCGGGTCATGTCAGATCCCTCAGAACTGGAAGTAAAGGAACGGCGAGAAGCTTTGCGCCGAGAGTTTGAGAATCGAGGCGATGAACAGCAGCAGGATCAGCCCGCGCATCACGTAGCGTGACCAGTCCGCCGTCCAGTAGGCCGGTTGCACCTGGGCTTCGACGCCGACGGTGTAACCAGGTTCGTGGATGCTCGCCGGGTTTTCGCCAGGGGCTGCCTTGATCATGCCCGGGGTCGCGGTGGCAGGGCCGTTGGCCTCGACGTTGACTTCAGGTTTGCTCTTCACTGGAGGCTGGTTGGTGTACAGATCACGCAGGCCGAAGAACGCCAGCGTTGCGTACGCCACCACCAGGGTTGCCACTTGCAGGCCGGTGAGGCTGGCGCGGTTGAGTTCCGACAGCGACCAGTCACTGAAGCTGAACATCGCGCCGTACATGCGCCCCGCGACGTGCAGGTTTTCGGCACGGAAGATCACCCAGCCCATGACCACCAGCAGGAAGGTCAGCGCCCAGCGGATCGGGTTGAGGCTGCGCGGCGAGGTGTTGATGCCGAGCATTTTTTCGATCGCCAGCCACATGCCGTGCCAGGCGCCCCAGACGATGTAAGTGATGTTCGCGCCGTGCCACAGGCCACCGAGGAGCATGGTCAGGAACAGGTTGCGATAGGTCATCAGCGTGCCTTTACGGTTACCGCCGAGGGTTATGTACAGGTAGTCACGCAGCCAGGTCGACAGGCTGATGTGCCAGCGGCGCCAGAACTCGGTGATCGACTGGCTGATGTACGGCTGCTTGAAGTTTTCCATGAAGCGGAAACCCATCATCAGGCCCAGGCCGATGGCCATGTCGCTGTAACCGGAGAAGTCGAAATACAGCTGCGCGGTGTACGCCAGTGCGCCGAGCCAGGCATCACCCGTAGTCGGGTTTTGCAGGGCGAAGCAGTGGTCGGCCACTACCGCGAGGGTGTCGGCGATGAACACCTTCTTGATGAAACCCTGCATGAACCGCGTGCAACCTTCGGAGAACTTGTCGAGGGTGTGCGTGCGGTTATTGAACTGGTCGGCGAGGTCGCGAAAGCGCAGGACCGGGCCGGCAATCAGGTGCGGGAAGATCGCCACGAACGCTGCGAAGTCGATCAGGTTGCGGGTGGCCGGGGTGTCGCCGCGATACACGTCGATGATGTAGCTGATCGATTCGAAGATGTAGAACGAGATGCCGATCGGCAGCAGCACGTGGGTCAGGATGAACGGTTCCAGACCGAACGAGGTCATGATCGCGTTGATGCTGTCCACGCCGAAGTTGGCGTATTTGAAGTAGCCGAGGATGCACAGGTCGACCGCGACACCGAGCAGCAGCCAGCGCTGTGCCGGTTTGGTGCGCACGCCGGCGGCACCGACTTTCAGGCCGATCCAGTAGTTCCACAGGGTGACGCCGGCGAACAGCGCCAGGAAGTCCACCCGCCACCACGCGTAGAACACGTAGCTGGCGATCAGCAGCAACAGGTTGCGATAGCGTTGCCCGCTCAAGTAGTACAAGCCGAGAAAGATCGGCAAGAACAGAAACAGGAACACGTTGGATGAAAATACCATCCCGATCTCTCCATGTTTGAACCAACAGTCAAGGGCCAAAGCCCCCCCAAACCCCCCATGAAAAACCGGAGGGCTAACTCAAATCTCGTTGCCCCCTGTAGGAGCTGCCGAAGGCTGCGATCTTTTGATCTTGTCTTTTGAAAATCAGAGTCAAAAGATCGCAGCGTGCCGCAGCTCCTACAGGGTTTTGCGTTTTGATCTTACGAACCCTTGTTGCCCTTCTCGTGCGACGGGTCGTAGACCTTGGTCAGGTCGCCGCCCAGGCGGAAGGTCTTGAACGGTTGCATGCCGTGCTTCTTCTCGATCACGTCCGGCGGGCAGGTGTAGAGGGTGCAGAACGGTTCGAGCCAGGCGAACTTCATGTCCTCTTTCAGGTCGGTCATGTCCTGCTCTTTGCCGTTCTTCTTCTCGAACTGATCCGGGTCTTTCACCCCGGCCAGCACCCGGTCACCCAGACGCTTGAGCGCGCTGTTGTTTTCCTGACGCAGATCGACACCGTTGACCTGGGCAAAACTGGCGATCATCGCCAGTGGTGGCAGGGCGTAGTTGTGATAGGCGAGTGCGCGTTGCTGGCGCTTGAGTTCGTTGGGCAGGAAGCCGTCGGCATCGACTTGATTGACGCCAACCTTGTATTCCTTCACCGCCCAATCGAACAGGTCGCGACGGTTGGTGGCGACGGCGGTGGCCATCACCGACCAGGCAGCCCAGTACGAGTGGTTGTTGGTTTTTTCCAGCGGCAGGTTGTCCCAGTCGCTGACCACCTGATCGGCCATCTTGCTGAACCACGCTTCGATCTGCTGCGCTTCTTGCTGATGCGTGGCCAGCGGATGCGAGTCGGAGAACTTCAGGCGGATGTACGAAGACGCCATGCTGCCCAGCGCCCATTTGCGCATCGACTTGCCGGTGTGGTTGAAGTCTTTCGACATCAACGCATCGGCCTTGGCCCACGCGGTCAGCCAGTTCAGCGTGCAGTCGAGCTGCTCCGGACGACCGTCGCGCATGAACTGCATGACGCGTTTGGCGGTGCCACGCTCCAGGGTGGTGATGTCCTTGGTGGTGTCGCGGAAGGCTTTTTCCGACTGCACGTTCAGGGTCGCGCGGGCTTTGTCCGAGCCTTCGTATTTGCTGCGAAATTGCAGCGGCCCGGTGTACGGCGCCGGCATCGCATCGCAGCCTTCGCTCTTGTCGCCGCTCTTGAATTTATCCACAGGCGCGAAGTAACCCTGCGGCGGGCGCAGTGGCGCGGCGGCCTGAGTGGCCCCGGCGAACATCGCCAGGGTCAGCAGGGATGGTGCAAGCAAGTGTTTGATCGTTCGATTTCGCATAGCAGACCTCATTGCCCGAGCTGAGCGGTTTGTGGCCCAGCGCCCGGGAATACGTTGCGTTTGCAGATTTTCGCTTCGACTTTTTGCGGCGCGGTACCCGCTTCCGGGCCCTGGACTTCGACTGCCAGCAGATTTTGCGAGGCCCAGTCTTCGTCCGTGCGCAGCTCAAAGGCGAAACGACCGTCGGTGTCGGAGGTTTCCGGTTTCTCGATCTTGATGTCCTCGTGGCGACCGTTCATGTACCAGAGGGTGGCTTGCAGGGTTTTCACCGAGGTGTCGGCGAAGCGGATGTCGACCTGATGGCTGCTGTTCTGCAGGTTCAGGTTTTTGCTGTTGACCAGCAGTTCCTGTTTGCCGCCAGGCTTGAGCGTGGTGCTGGCGGACATTTGTGCGTCTTTGCCTTCGCAGCCGTTGTCGAGAAGGGACATCATCTGGCGATAGATGGTTTCCTGGTCGAGGCGGTACAGCGGCGAGAATTCCCAGATCAGAATCTTCGGCGGAGTTTTCTGGAATTCGTCGCTACCGAGGTACTGCAGCATCGAACCTTCGAGGCCGCCGCCAGGGAACGCGACGTTGAGAATGTCAGCGCCGATCGCCTCTTCGAGGAAGCCGGCGAAGTTGTAGTTCTTGCCGCTGTGCGAGGTGCCCACGAGGGTGATCTGCGGGTTACCGGAATCACCGAACAGGTCGCCGTCACCGGCCTCGCCTTTCGGCTCGGTGGTGAACTGGTCCATGTACTGGATCGCGTAACTGGTGCCGCACAGCTGGCCGGCCATGTTGTGCAGGGTGCCGGTCTTGCCCATGCGCCCGGTGCGTTTGGTCTCGAATTCACGCTTGGGAATGTCGGCGAACGCCGGGATCTGCTTGACCTTCTCGGCGACGATTTTCGCCGTGCGCTGAGCGCCGTATGGGGTCCAGTGCTGGTCGCCGCGGAAGTAGAAATCGTGGGCGGGCAGGGTGTCCGGCAGCGATTCGTTGGTCAGCGGCGACAGGTCCGGCACCACGTAACCCATCTGCGCGAAACGCCCGAGCATGGTCTTGTAGTTGCCCAGCGCTTTCTCGTAATCGAACGCGGCTTTCTCCTGCGGGTTGAGCTTGTTGCGGTTCACCAGACCACGGGTCGGCTGATAGACGATCACCAGTTCGACGCCTTTGGCCTTGAACGCATCGTGCAGCTGTTGCAGGCGTTTGTAGCCGGCCGGGGTGGTGTTGAACTCGGTGCGCAAATCTTCCTGGGTACGGAACAGCCAGTCGCCCTGCGCCTGCACCAGCGTGGTGAAGTTCTGCTGATAACGCGTGGTGTAGTTCTTCGCATCGTGCGCGGCCGGGCACAGATTGCAGCACGGTTCAGCGCTGAATTTTGGCGGTGTGGCGCCCGCCGCTTCATCGGCGCGAGCAGCATTGCTGGCCGCCAGAATGCCCACGGTCAGGGCCGACAGGCTGAGTAATTTGATCAAGTGTGGGTGCATAAAATTATCCTCAGTCCTGCATTTCGGTCTGGCGTTCGACAGGGTCGATCAGCACGGCTTTCTGCTGGCGCACCAGCAAGTCGAGAATTTCATCCTGGCGCTCGCCAAGGATGCCGTTGAAGCTGATGCCGCTGGATTTGGTCGGCGCCAGCATCGATACGCGGTACAGCTCGACGCTCAACGGCGAATCGATCGACAGCGGGCCGCTGCCGTTGGCCGCCAGTTCACCGCCAACCACGATCAGCGAGACTTGCGCGTCGAACGGGTCGAGCTTGATGTCACGGTCGGTGTCGGTCAGGTCCTTGATGTGGCCGTAGACGCCGGTCAGGCCGTTGGCCATGGCGACGTTTTCGTAGAGGCGGATGTTCACGCTGTTACGAATGCGGATGCCGTGGCGCTTGTTGCTGATGACCTTGTTGCCCCACAGCAGGTTGTCGGCGGACTCGTAGAGCGTGATGCCGTCCGTGTGGTTCTTGTAGATCTCGTTGTAGGCAATGATGTTGTTGACGCTGTTACGGTCGATCACCAGGCCCGAGAGGTGGTTGTCGTAGCTCTTGTTGTTGAAGATGAAGCTGTCGTTGACCTCACGGGAAATAATGATCCCGTGCTTCTTCTTCGTGCCGTACACAGTGTTCTCGGCAATGATCAGACCGTGGGAACGGTCGTGCGGGTCGATGCCGTAAACGATGTTGTCCTTGTAGGTGTTGCCCTTGACCACGAAGTCGCGGGTCTCGTAGCAGTAGAAGCCGTACCACATGTCGGAGAACTCGGAGCCGACGATCCAGCCGGTCGGCTCGGGACGCTTGAGCACTTTGGCCATGTTCGGCGTGTACTGGGAAATACTCACCCCGTACGACTTACTGTTGGCGTAGCCGAAGCTGGCCATCTTGCTGTTGACGATGTAAGTCTCGGTGCCGCCCCAGGCCAGCAGGAACGGACGGAATTCCTTCGGCGAACGGAAGGTTGCCGGGCCGTTGTCCTTCTCGCGCCAGCCAGTGACTTTGGTGTCACGCACGAACAGCTGGCCGTCGTTGACCAGGAACGAACCGGCCTCTTGCGACAGGCGCAATTCCTGGGTCTGGCCGTCGATTTCGAGGATGCCTTTACGGCCCACAACGATCGGCAGCTTCGACAGGTACACGCCCGGCGAGGTCTCGCTGAAGTACTGCTTGGGCAGCTTCTGCGCCAGATCCTTGAGGTTCATGTAACCGTCGTCGACGAAGATCGCCTGCGGGATGCCGTGCTGACGCACCACCCATTCGGCCATCTTGTTGTCGCCGCCGATGAAGTCCTTCAGGGCGTCTTCCTGCATCATCCGGCGCACGCTGACTTTGCCTGCTTTGCTACGGACGATTTTCGCGGCAGCAGCCTCGGCGGTGAAGCCGGACAGGTCGGGCAGTTTCGGCTTGGCCAGTTCCAGCGCCTCGGTTGGCGCGCTGCTGACGGTGTAGGTCTTGGCTTGTTGCAGCTCTTTGGCGGTGGTCACCGGCTTGCCTTGTTGAGGCACAGCCGGCTCCACCGTGGCGAACGCGCCAGCGGAGGCCAGCAGCATGGCGCCGGCCAACAGGCTGAGCGAGCCTTTCCTTGCGTGGTGCATGTCGGGCACTCCCTTGGCGGTTTGCATCAGAAGCGCCAGATCACGTCGATGAACGCGCGGTGCATGTACGAATCGACCTGGCTGCCATAGGCATCACCGGGCTTGAATACACCGCCACGGAAGCGCACCAGCGCCGACGGCTCGTCGATCGACTGGCTCAGGGCTGCCGGCAACAGGCCTTGCTTGAAGTACTTGGTCACCACCAGGTCCATCTCCTGACCCAGGTCCTTGTTGCCATCCTGCAGCGGCAGCGAGGTGCTGGAGAGGATCGCGCCGGTGACGTCGTCGGTGTTGTTCTCCACGGCGTTGATGCCGTTGCTGCCCACCGGCTTGTTGCCGTCCACGCGCCAGAACTTGTGGTAGATCAGGCTGGCGTCGTACTGGTCGTTGAGCATCCACGAACCGAACAGGGTGGCGGTCTGCATGTTGTTCATTTCGCCACGGAACGCTTCGCCGAAACGGTGCACGCGCGAGCGGGTACCGGTGTAGTTGGAGCGGTTGCTCTCCAGACCGTTCTGCTGGTAATCGGCGCTGGCGCGGGCATAGGCCGCACCGACCTGCCACTGCGGATCGAGGCGCAGACGCACGCCAAGGTCGGTGGCCCAGCCGTTGATGTCATCGCTGCGTTTGGCTTGCGCAGGACGGCTGCCATCAGCGTTCAGCGGGTTGACCGAATCGAGGTCGCCGCTCATGCCGGTGATGCTGCCCCAGTAGTTGACGGTGTTGGTGTTGCGCCAGTTGTAGGCATCGCTGTCGGCAGTCAGACCGAGCCAGCTGATGTCGCCGTTCTGGGTTTTGTCGAGGGTGTCGCGGGGCACGCCCGGTTCGGCGTAATCGAGCTTGCCGTCATCGTGGGTGTGGTGGCCGCGAATGCCGACCCAGTTACCCGGTGTCCACTGGTAGGCGGCATCGGCGTAGGCGTGCAGGCGATCCTTGTCTTTGGGCGCCAGCTCTTTGAGGTCGGTGCGGTATTCGCTGAAGCGTTCGGCGACACCGACGTTGGCCCGTAACAGGGTGGTGTCGAAGGTCCAGTTCAGCGCTTCGATGTTGGTGTCGCGCCATTGCCCGTCGTCATTGCGCAGACGCTGGCGACCGAACTTGAGCATCTCGCCGGGGTACGGCGTCAGGCCGCTGTAGCCGACCCAGAATTCGCGCATCGCCAGGTAATTCTTCTTGGTTTTGCGGTCGCTGCTGTCGGTGGTTTGTTCACCGTCGGACTGCTGCAGGGTGTCGGTCTCGATGATGTCGGTCGAGGTCACGGCCTGACCCATGGCGTAGGCACTCCACGCGCCGCTTTCGCCGTAGACCCACGGACGCAGGTCCAGGCCCACACCGTTGACGTCGCCGCCGCTGGCGGTGCCGAGGTCGCGGTCGTCTTCGGACTGGCCGGTGATTTTCACTTCCAGGCCGAAGTTCTTGGTTTCAGTGATCGCGGCCAGTGTCGGGCAAGACCAGATCAGCGCGAACGTGAGGCCAATGCCGGCCTTCACAAAGGGATTCAACTTCATAGGGATTCCTCGCCGTCTTCTTCTTGCAGGGCGTGCAGTTGCAGCGTGTTCTGGTTCAGGGCGCCACGGCTGGCCTGTTCCTGTTGCAGCAGGCGCTGGGCTTCGGCCAGACGCTCGGGCGGCAACTGCGCTGCGAGGGTGGTCGCCAGTTCATCGGCTTGCGGGGTGTTCTGCGCCTTGGCCAATTGGCTGAATACGTAGGCGTTGAGCGGGTCAGGCTTGGTGCCCTTGCCTTGGGAAAACAGTTGAGCGATGGCGAAATCGGCGCTGTTCTGGCCGTTGCGCGCAGCGGTCAGCAGGTGGTCGAGAGCCTTCTGCGGATAAACCTTGCCCAGGTAACCACGGCGATAGATCTGGCCGAGGTAGTAGTCGGCGGCGACTTCGCGGCCGACGGCTTTCTGGAAGTGTTCTTCGGCGACTTTGGCGTCGGCCGGCACCAGTTTGCCTTCGTAGTAGAGCTTGCCCAGCAACAGTTCGGCGCGCGGCTGGTCGGCGGCGCGGCCGTTGTCCAGGTACTTCATCATCTGATCGACGTCGCCCAGTTCCGGGAAGTCGTAGAGCAGCTGCGCGAGGGTCACCCACGACGCCGGGTAGCCCGGTGCGATCGGTTCGAGCAGCGATTGCGCGGTTTTTTCGTCGGTCTTGCCCAGAGTCGAATCGGCCAGTACGCGGGCTACGGAATCGACGCGCTGCGCAGTGACGCTGCCACGGCTGTAACCGGCCTGCATCTGCTTGATCAGCTCGGCTTGTTGTTCAGGCTGGGCTCGTTTCTGATAGACCGTGGCCAGTTCGACGTAGCAGATGTCGGTGGTGTTGAGCGCGGCTTTGCAGATCTTTTCCACGTCATCCAGATGCTGGTCGTAAGTGCCCTGAGTGCGGTACAGCAGCACTTGGGCCAGACCGGCTTCCGGGTAGCCGGATTTGCGCCACTGATCGATCTGCTGCTGAGCGTTGATATTCGGGAAGCTGTGCGGGTATTGCAGGTACAGCATCGCCAGCGGGATCAACGTATTGCCTTCGCCATTGGCGGCGGCTTTTTTCAGCAGGCTTTCGGCTTCGTGGTGCTCGGCTTCGGTAGAGCCCGGCTTGGCCACTAGCAGGCGACCGAGACGGGCCTGAGCGCGCGGCGAAACACTGGCGGCGGCACGGTAGGTCGCCTCGGCCTGTTTGATCTGCTCAGGGTCGCGGCTGTCGACCTGGATATCGGCAAGACCGACTTGCGCCTCGCTGTAACCCAGATCCGCCAGCGCGCGGTAGTTCTGCGCGGCGGTGGCAGTATCGCCACGCTTGAGCGCTTCGTTGGCCAGGCGTTGGTCGGGCAGGCCGGCGCAACCGGCCAGACTCACCGCCAATGCAACTGCGCATACCGTTCCCATGTAGGAGTGAGCCTGCTCGCGAAGCAGTCGACTCGATACATCAGACAAACCGTGCTGACCCTTTCGCGAGCAGGCTCGCTCCCACAGGGTCGGCGGTGTGTTCAAGACAGGAGTAGTCACAGGCATGTCCTCGACTTAAAGACCGGCGGCCATGGCTTTGTCGATCAGCCAGTTCAGGTTCGGACCACGGTCGCTGTTCACTTCCACCGGGCGGCCGGCGAAGCTGCTGTCCAGTGGTTCGTCCGGCTGGATCTGCACGCGGATGTCGGAGGACAGGTCGGCGCTTTTCAGGCTGGTGCTGCTGACGATCTTGCCGGTGCGGGTCTGGTCTTCGCCGGCGATCTGGAAGCTCACTGGCGTCCCCGGACGCACGTCGCCGAACTGGCGATAGGAGAAGCGCGCATCGACGGTGGCCTGGGTGTTGCGTGGTACCAGGGTGAAGATCACGTCGCCCTTGCTCGCGTACTGACCGTCAGCCACCAGTTGCTGGGCCACGGTGCAATCGCAAGGCGAGGTCAGGGTGCCGGTCATCTGCTTGCCGAACAGTTCTTCAACCTTGGCCGGTTGCAACTGGTCTTCGTCGAGATGGCCCTTGAGCACGTCGAGCATGCTGGTGCTGAAGGTCGCCAGCGGAGCGCCTTTGGCGGCGACGCCATCGGACTTGACCAGGCTCTGCACGGTGCCGTCACGCGGCATGGTGATGTTCATCCCCGGCACGCTGACCAGACCTGCTTGCGCATGGCTGACGAAGTACATGCCGTACACCGACTTGAACACGAAACCGAACGCGACCAGACCGATGGCGAAAATGCCGGCGCTGAAAGTCACGGCTTTCAGACGCCCGAACGGGGTCATGCCGCTGCCGCCGTCCTTGACCTTGCGCGCCTTGGTGAAGTTGTCGCGCTGCAGGGTCGCCAGCACTTCACCCATGCTGACGATGTCGCCGGCCAGGTGCGAAGTGATCAGGTGACGCAGGGTCGAGATGTCCTGCGGTTCCAGGTTCTGGAACTGGCAACCGACGCGGCCGGTCTGGCGATCGTAGGAGCGCACTTGCAGTTCGACGTCCATGGCCAGGCCGAGGTTGTCGATGACGAACTGCAGGCGCGCCTTGTACACGTCGCCGGTCTTGAGCGGCAGTTGCCCGGCGTTGAACGCCAGACCACCGGCGGACAGGTCGAGGACCCGCGCTTCGACCGGCGTCCGGTCTGGGCCGAAGAAACGCAGTTTGGCCGGAATTTTCACTCGGGCGTGCTGGCGCTGGGCTTCGGATTCATGCACTACGTTGGCGTTGACGGCGGTATTCATGGGGGCGATTTCCTTGTTAATTCAATAGGGGCAGGTCAGACCATCATCAGCAGCACGGCGACGAAAATGCTGCCGGCGGAGAAGGTCATGGTCCGAGACGACCAGGTGTTGAACCAACGTTGAAAGCTGGCGAGATCACGGGTCAGGGAAGTGGGTTGGCGCGTCCAGGATTGCTGGTCGAGGCGGAAGAACACGTAGATCTTCACCAGCGCACCGACGATCTGGTTGTAATACAGAATCACGGGATAGGCCGGGCCGATCCGGTGACCGGAGCACGACAGCAACAGGGTCAGAATCAGGCGGGTGATACCGATCCACAGCAGGTAGGCGAGGATGAACGCGCCGCCGTACTTGAAGCTGGCGATGAGGGCCACGGTCAGGCCCAGCAGCGAGGTCCACATCGACACGCGCTGGTCGAACAGCACCACCGAGGTGAAGGCGCCGAGGCGTTTCACACCCAGGCCCAGCGCTCGCGAGTTCTGGCGCAGGTTGTTGCCGTACCAGCGGAACATCAGCTTGCGGCTGGCCTTGATGAAGCTCTTTTCCGGCGGATGCTCAACGGTGTTGATCGCGGCGTCCGGCACGTAAAAGGTGTCGTAACCCAGGCGCATCAGGCTGAACCAGCTCGACTTGTCGTCGCCGGTGAGGAACTTGAAACGGCCCAGGCGCCAGTGTTGCAGCGAGTCGCTTTCGACGTCGGCGATGAATTCCGGATCGGTCACCACGGTGGCACGGAACACCGACATGCGCCCGGTCATGGTCAGCACGCGCTTGGACAGGGCCATCGAGCACATGTTGATGTGACGCTGGGCGAAACGCAGCTTGTGCCATTCGCTCATGATGTAGCCGCCGCGCACTTCGCAGAACTCGTTGGTGGTCAGGCCACCGACGTTGCCGAACAGCTGGAACCACGGCACGGTCTTGCGCACGGTGCCTTCGCCGAGCACGGTGTCGCCGTCGATCACGGCCACCACGGCGCGGTCGTCCGGCAGGTGACGGGAGATCGCGCGGAAACCGTAGGCCAGGCCATCGCGTTTGCCGGTGCCGGGAATGCGCACGAAGTCGAGCTTCACCCGGTCTGGCGGATTCATCCGCGCCCATAGCGCTTTGACCAGCAGCTCATCGGACATTTCGACGATCGAGCAGACCACGGTGGTCGGCAGTTCGCAGTCGATGGCTTCGCGGATCACCGAGCTGTAGACCTGCGCGGTGGTCAGCGCGTCGATACGGAAACTGGTGACCATCAGAAACACATGCGACGGGTCCGCCGCTTTACCCAGCTTGCGCACTTTGCGGCGCAGGTGCGGGTAAACGATGTAGAGAAAAATCATGCCGCGCACAAAGTGCGTTGCACCCATCGAGTAGCGCCAGATACCCACGGCGCCAATCAGGAAAATGAAGTCCTTCGACTCGGAGTCGAATGTGGACGCGGGCAGCATCAAGGCCAGGCCCATTAACAAACTGAGGTAAAACAGCCAACCGGCGGCCTGAAATAGGCCGTGCTTTAGCCTGTGCATAATCTGCATCCGTCTCTATCTCGGGCGAGCCCGATGGGGTTAAGGCAGGCTTACAAAAACTGCGATGTCACACGCAATTCGGGCGAACCCTGTAGGTGCTGCCGAAGGCTGCGATCTGTTGATCTTTACGGGTTCACTCAGAACTCAAGCGAGCCGGGTAAAGATCGCAGCCTCGTTTCACTCGTCAGCTCCTACAGGGGGCATCGGATTCGGGCGAACCCTGTGTAGGAGCTGCCGAAGGCTGCGATCTGTTGATCTTTACGGGTTCACTCAGGACTCAAGTGGTCCCGGTAAAGATCGCAGCCTTCGGCAGCTCCTGCATTTGGGTTCACGGAGGTGTTGCGCGGCGTCGCGGATGCGGCGCCGTGCAACGTCTGCCTTACCAGCAGATACCTTCAGTGCGAGTACCTGGGTTGGTGGCTTTGGCCATGAAACCGACCAGGTCGATGACCTGTTTGCCCTGCGGTGCTTCCTGGGCCAGCGCGCGGAATTTCTCGTCGCGGTTGCCGAGGATGATCACGTCGGAGTTGTCGATCACCGAATCGAAGTCCGAGTTGAGCAGGGACGACACGTGCGGGATCTTCGACTCGATGTAATCCTTGTTCGCGCCGTGAACACGGGCGTACTCGACGTTGCTGTCGTAGATGCTCAGGTCGTAACCCTTGCCGATCAGCATCTCGGCCAGTTCCACCAGCGGACTTTCGCGCAGGTCGTCGGTACCGGCCTTGAAGCTCAGGCCGAGCAGGGCGACTTTGCGTTTGTCGTGGCTTTCAACGATGTCGAAAGCGTTCTGCACTTGCGATTCGTTGCTGCGCATCAGCGAGTTGAGCAGCGGCGCTTCGACGTCCAGCGAACCGGCGCGGTAGGTCAGGGCACGCACGTCTTTCGGCAGGCACGAACCGCCGAAGGCGAAGCCCGGGCGCATGTAGTACTGGGACAGGTTGAGGGTCTTGTCCTGGCAGACCACATCCATCACTTCACGGCCATCGACGCCGACCGCTTTGGCGATGTTGCCGATCTCGTTGGCGAAGGTCACTTTGGTCGCGTGCCAGACGTTGCAGGTGTACTTGATCATCTCGGCAACTGCGATGTCCTTGCGGATGATCGGCGCGTCGAGTTCTTCGTACAGCGATTGCAGAACGTCGCCCGAGGCTTTGTCGAACTCGCCGATGACGGTCATCGGTGGCAGGTCGTAGTCCTTGATCGCGGTGGATTCACGCAGGAATTCCGGGTTGACCGCGACGCCGAAATCGACGCCGGCCTTCTTGCCCGAGCAGTCTTCGAGAATCGGGATCACCACGTTGGCGACGGTGCCCGGCAGCACGGTGCTGCGAACCACGATGGTGTGGCGGGTGGTTTTTTCACGCAGCACGAAACCGATCTCGCGGCACACGGCCTCGATGTAGTTCAGTTCCAGGTCGCCGTTCTTCTTGCTCGGCGTACCGACGCAGATCATCGACAGGTCGGTGTCACGAATCGCCTCGGCGAAGTTGGTCGTACCGCGCAGACGACCGGTCTCGATGCCCTGAGCCAGAAGTTCGCCCAGACCCGGTTCAACAATCGGCGACTTGCCGGCGTTGATCATATCGATCTTGTCTTTGGCAACATCGACGCCAACCACGTCATGGCCCCGTGCAGACAGGCAACCGGCACATACTGCGCCAACGTAACCCAAACCAAATATGCTGATGCGCATCGCAATTACCTCTGTGTTTTATCAAGCCGTTAGATGGCCGGAGTTAATGGTGTTCAGCGGTCATAGTGCACTCGAAAGTGCGGCAAACAGGCGCCACAATGCCGTGTGCAGGCATACTAAGTTCCGAGTGTCTAAATAAGTGCACTCAAGATGTGCGCAACTAGGCCTGGTTGTTATGACTTGCCCTGTTATGCAGCGGATCTTCTTGCCGGAAGACTCTTGTGCATGTGTTCAGTCCACCTGATGTCGGGCGAAAGGCCCGTAGATCAAGCGGTTGGGTGCTCAGGCGAGCACAATTACAGGGGCGCAGCCTTGGCCTTGTAGAGGATGTTTATGGTGCGTATCACCTATCCATCGTTAGTTGATCAGATGAGTGAACCATCTAGGCAAGTTGCTATGACAACTTGGTTACATGGTTCTCCGCTCTGCGTAAGTTATCTCGTACAAACTCGGCGAGAATCGTTACCGGTGGTATGAGCTATGCATTTGGACATAGTTCCTACCCGCTCATCGCGAAAGCTGAAATTTTTTGAAATATTGCCAAAGATGGCACTGGTCTCAATTTGATAGCACTTTCGATTTGGGCCTTTATTAATCGGCGCGTAATCGAGCTAGATAGTTTTGTGCCACTACCGTAAAAAAATTTACGTGCCACTACTGAAAAAAAGTGCGGCTGTCGAGTGAAACTAAAATTAGAATTGCGAGGGACGATTCTATGGCGCCAATAAAACGGCGAAATGTCGCGAGGGATTTTTGACGTCGTGCGAGCTGCACGACTCTTAATAGACAGAGTCGTGCAATGGGCATGCTTTATTCCGGGGCGTGGTCGCGCAGAAATACCAGATTGTCCGGTTTCGACTGCTCGGCGCTGTAGCGATAACCCTGCACATCGAACTGTTTGAGCAGGGCGGGATCGTTGATTTTTTCCTGAATCACGAAACGGCTCATCAGGCCACGGGCCTTCTTCGCATAGAAGCTGATGATCTTGTACTGACCGTTCTTCAGGTCCTTGAAGTCGGTGTTGATGATCCGCGCGTCAAGGGCGTTGCGTTTGACCGCCGAGAAGTACTCATTGGACGCCAGGTTCAGCAGCACGTCGTCACCTTGCTCGGCCAGCGCTTCGTTGAGCCATTCGCTGATGCGGGTGCCCCAGAACGCGTACAGATCCTTGCCACGGGCGTTGGCCAGTTTGGTGCCCATTTCCAGACGATACGGTTGCATCAGGTCCAGTGGACGCAACAGGCCATAGAGACCGGACAGCATGCGCAGGTGCTTTTGCGCATAGTCGAACTGGGCTTCGCTGAACGATTGCGCATCGAGGCCGGTGTACACGTCACCCTTGAACGCGAGCAGCGCCTGCTTGGCGTTTTCCGGGGTGAAGGCGGGCGTCCAGCTGCCGAAACGCGCGGCGTTGAGGCCGCCGATCTTGTCGGACACGTGCATCAGTTCGCTGATCTGTGCCGGGCTCAATTCGCGCAGTTGCCGGATCAGTTCCTGGGAATGGTCCAGGTATTGCGGCTGGGTAAAGCGCTGGGTCGCCGGCGGTGTTTCGTAATCGAGGGTCTTGGCGGGGGAAATCACCATCAGCATGAAGTCGTCTCCTTTAATCGTGGGGGCGATTCTAGGGGGTTGGCCGAGTTGACTCCAGCTATGAGCGTGATAGGTGATCGATGGTGTCATGGAAAAGATCGCAGCCTTCGGCAGCTCCTACAGGTTACGGTCGACTGTTGAATGCCTTTGCAGGAGCTGCCGAAGGCTGCGATCTTTTGATCTTTCTTTTTGATTGTCCTGCGATCACCCGCGATATAGTGCCGCGCGGGTTTTGTTATGGAGACACCCCTTTGCGCATTGTTCTTTTATTCACCGCGTGGCTGTTGAGTTGCGGGGCCATGGCGGCGCCGGGCGATGTGGCGACGCTGGATCGCAGCACCTGGCCGGAGCAACTGAGCAGCCCGACGCTGTTCGACGTCGCCTCGCGCGCGGAAATCCTCATGTTCGCCCGTGGCCTGCTCGGCACCGAGGCGCTGGACGAGGCCGCGCTGGCCCAGCGCCTTGGTCTGCGCACGGTCAACGTCGACGCGATCAGCAGCCTGCGCCAGCGGCTCTGGGAACGGCTGTTGGCCAACTACAACTTCGCCCAGCAGAGCTGCGATCAGGATGCCTCGTTCTGCTTCCTCGTCGAGGATCTGCAAACCCTGCGCGAGCAGGCCGCCAAGTTCGTGGTCAGCGACGACAGCTATTACACCAAGTGGACCGAGCCGAGCCGCTTGTTTCATCTGCAGTACCTGGACGAGCTGATGCGCAAGGCTGCGCTGTCGCCGCAAACCAGCAGCGAAATCGATCGTTTTGGCGACTACGAGCGCAGCGGCGAAGAGATGCACGATCGGCTGTTTCTGCTGAGTTTCGACAGCGCCGCCAATCTGCAGCCGGACAACACCGACTGGATTGCCGATTACCTGCGCAAATCCAACCTCAGCGGTACGTTCTTTGTGTTGGGCAAGGATGTGCAGGCGCGACTGGCGGATCGCTCGGCAAGCAACCTGCAATCGGAGTTCTCGAAACAGTGTGTGGGCGTGCAGGGTTGGGAGTTCCGTTCCCACAGCTATTGGCAGGACTGGCAGGACTCGGTGCGCCGCAGCGCCGATCTGGTGAAGAACAAGTTGCCGGAAAACTACGTGCCGCTGTTTCGTCCGCCCGAGGGTCAGCGCCGCAGTGATGCCGGCAGCTTCTTGCGCAATCAGGGCCTGCAAGTGGCGCTGTGGGACATCGACGCACAGGACGGCGCCGGCAAGCTCAAGGGCGCACAGAGCGCGCAGCGAGTGCTGACCCTGATGCTGTTGTGGCGCCACGGGGTGATCAATTTCAACATGAAACAGGATGCGGTGAAGACCGCGTTGCCGTGGCTGATCACGCAAACTGCGCAAAGCGGCATCGGCTTTGAGGACTGTCAGGACGGGTTTCGCTGACAAACGGCAAAAGCCCGGAAACATTGGGCTTGGGGCGATTTTTTTAGAAGATTCGATGCAGGCGGACTTCCGACTTTAGCGGGGTCTGGACGGTCCGCCAAGGGCTTTTCGTCACTCTGCAAAATAAACTTAAAAAAACCGTCAAAGTGCTTTTTTATGTCATGGGTTTTGGAGTATTACGAAGACAGACCGCCGAAACCTGCAACACAGGTGGCGTCTTCCAAGACTCCTTTTGTGTGCAGTTCATCCAGGCCCTCGTGGATGAATTCGGCAGTCACTTCGAGGCGCAGCACCGCCCAGGTATTGCGTCGAATGGCTCCCACAAAGGTGACCGAGTATGGATGATCACGGACGTAGCCCTTCTTCCAACCAGCCAATCCTTTATGTACTCGATACCAACGTATTGATTCACGATCCAAATGCCCTGCTGAATTTCGAAGAACACCACGTCGCGATCCCGATGACCGTGCTCGAAGAGCTGGACAAGCTCAAGAGCGGCCATCACAGCGTTGCTGCCGAATGCCGCCAGGCGATCCGGCTGATCGACAAGACCCTGGGCGATGCCTCCCCCGAAGACGTCGAACTGGGTGTGCCGATTCAGCGCGGCAAGGGCGGCCCAAAGGGCTTGCTGTCAATTCTGATGAGCAAACAGGCCGAGTCGAACCTGATTCTGCCCGAGCATCTGAACGACAACAAAATCATCAACCAACTGATCGACCTGCACACCCGTGATCCGAAGAAGGCCGTGGTGCTGGTCACCAAAGACATCAACATGCGCCTCAAGGCGCGCGCCTGCGGGATCGATGCCGAGGACTACAGCACCGACCAGTTGGTCGATGACGTGTCCCTGCTGCCCAACGGCTACCACAACATGACCGGCTCCTTCTGGGACCGCGTCAGCAAGGTCGAAACCCGTCAGGATCACGGCCGCACCTGGCATCAGGTGCAGTTGATCGACAACCTGCCGGCGGTGCACATCAACGAGTTCATCATTGACGAACAAGGCTTTGTCGGCTGGATCAAGGAAATCCAGGAAGACAAACTACTGATCCTCGACCTGCATCAGGAACCGCTGCTGCATCAGGAAGCCTGGGGCCTCAAGCCACGGGACATCTACCAGAGCCTGGCGCTGTATGCGCTGCTGGATCCGGACATTCACCTGGTCAACCTGTCGGGTGCGGCGGGTTCGGGTAAAACCATTCTGGCACTGGCCGCAGCGATCGAGCAGACCATGGTCAGCAAGCGTTATCGCCGGATCATCGCAACGCGCAGCGTGCAGGGCCTGGACCAGGAAATCGGCTTCCTGCCCGGCACCGAAGCGGAAAAAATGGAGCCTTGGCTGGGCGCCATCACCGACAACCTCGAAGCCTTGCACATGGATGACGAAAACACCCATGGCAGCGTCGATTACATCCTCAGCAAAGTGCCGTTGCAGTTCAAATCGCTCAACTACATTCGCGGTCGCAGCTTCCAGCAGAGCCTGATCCTGATCGACGAATGCCAGAACCTCACGCCGCACCAGATGAAAACCATCATCACCCGGGCCGGCGCCGGTTCCAAAGTGGTGTGCCTGGGCAACCTGGCACAGATCGACACCCCTTACCTGTCCGCGACCAGTTCCGGGCTGACCTACCTGACCGAACGCTTCAAGGATTTCCCCAACGGGGTGCACATCACCCTGCAAGGGGTGCCACGCTCGATCCTGGCCGAATACGCCGAATCGCATCTGTAACCCTTCCAACAAAATCGGGCGGCCCAAAAGCCGCCCGGTTTTTTATTGATAAATGCATATCCCCTGTGGGAGCGAGCCTGCTCGCGAATGCGGTGTATCAGTCGACATCTATAGTGAATCTGAATCCGCTTTCGCGAGCAGGCTCGCTCCCACAGGGTGCAACGGTGAATTCATAATCAGTGATGCGGAAATTTGACCCACAGGTTTACAATCCACGCTCCTGATCAGGAGTAATCCCGTGCTGACTCATCTCGATTCCCAAGGTCGCGCCAACATGGTCGACGTCACCGAAAAAGCCGTGACGTTCCGTGAGGCGACGGCCCAAGCGCTGGTGCGCATGCTGCCCGAAACCCTGCAGATGATCGTCAGCGGCGGCCATCCCAAGGGCGACGTGTTTGCCGTGGCGCGCATTGCCGGCATTCAGGCGGCGAAGAAAACCAGCGATCTGATTCCGCTGTGCCATCCTCTGATGCTGACCGGGGTCAAGGTCGAACTCATCGCTGAAGGCGACGACAGCGTGCGCATCGTCGCCCGTTGCAAGCTGTCCGGGCAGACCGGCGTGGAGATGGAAGCACTGACCGCTGCCAGCGTCGCGGCGCTGACCATCTACGACATGTGCAAAGCGGTGGATCGCGGCATGGTCATCGAAAGCGTGCGCCTGCTGGAGAAGGTCGGCGGCAAGAGCGGGCATTTCCAGGCGGAGCAGCCATGAAGCTGACGGTTAAATTCTTTGCTCGTTATCGTGAAGCGCTGGGCGTGGATTCGGTCGAGGTCGAGGGTCGTTTCGATACCGTCGAAGACGTGCGCGCATTGCTCGCGCAACGCGATGGCGCCGAAGTGCTGAGCGAGCAGAACCTGATGTGCGCGCGCAATGAAGACCTGTGCCAGCTCGACGAGCCGGTGAGCGATGGCGACGAAGTGGCGTTTTTCCCCACCGTGACCGGAGGCTGAGCCATGGCGATTCGGGTGCAATCCACGGCGTTCGATCCCGGCGCTGAAGTCAACGTGATGCACGCGGCGAATGTCGGTGTCGGCGCGGTGGTGAGTTTTGTCGGTTATGTGCGCGACTTCAATGACGGGTTGGATGTGGCGGGGATGTTCCTCGAACATTATCCGGGCATGACCGAAAAAGCCCTCGGCAAGATCGCCGTCGAGGCCGAGCAACGCTGGCCGCTGCTGAAGCTCGAAGTGCTGCACCGTATCGGCGCGCTGGAGCCGGGCGAGCCGATCGTGTTTGTCGGTGCGGCCAGCGCCCATCGCCAGGCGGCGTTCGACGCCTGCGCCTTTGTCATGGACTACCTGAAAACCCGTGCGCCGTTCTGGAAGAAAGAGAACACCAGCGACGGCCCGCGCTGGGTCGAAGGGCGTGACAGTGATCACGCCGCCGCAGATCGCTGGAAGAAATAATCTCTGCGTTGTCAGCAAAAAGATCGCAGCCTTCGACAGCGCCTACATTGGGTCGGCGTTCCCCTGTAGGCGCTGCCGAAGGCTGCGATCTTTTTGCTTTTCCCACCGATTGACGGCTTGTACATAAAAGTCCAGTATGGATTTACAAGTACAAAAAACCGTTCCAGCTCTTTTTCTTCTGTCTTGCCAAACCAACAACGACCCGCGAGAGAACGAACATGAAGAAACTCCCCCTGATCACCGGTCTGGCCCTGAGCCTGTTGGCGTGCACCAGCTCGTTTGCCGCCGAGAAGACCCTGCGCATCGGCATCGAGGCCGCTTATCCACCGTTTGCGTCGAAAACCGACAAGGGCGAAATCGTCGGTTTCGACTACGACATCGGCAACGCCCTGTGCGCGCAGATGAAGGTCAAGTGCGTGTGGGTCGAGGGTGAGTTCGATGGCCTGATTCCTTCGTTGAAAGTGAAGAAAATCGACATGGCTTTGTCGTCGATGACCATCAACGAAGACCGCAAGAAGTCGGTGGATTTCACCCACAAGTACTACTTCACGTCGTCGCGACTGGTGATGAAAGAAGGCGCTACGGTCGATGACCAGTATGCCAGCCTCAAGGGCAAGACCGTCGGCGTGCAGCGCGCCACCACCACCGATCGTTATGCCACCGAGGTGTTCGAACCGAAGGGCATCAACGTCAAGCGCTACGGCAACAACGAAGAAATTTACATGGACCTGGCGGCCGGGCGGCTCGACGCGATTTTCGCCGACACCATTCCACTGAACGATTTCCTGTCGATGCCACGCGGCAAGGGCTATGCGTTTGTCGGGCCGGAGCTGAAGGATCCGAAGTACGTGGGCGAGGGCGCGGGGATTGCGGTGCGCAAGGGCAATACCGAGCTGGTCAGCGAGTTGAACACGGCCATCGACGGGATTCGTGCGAGTGGCGAGTATCAGAAGATTTCCGAGAAGTATTTCAAGTCCGACATCTACGGCGACTGATAGAAAAGATCGTCCGATCGCGGCCCGAGCCTGCGGCAGCTCCTACATGGGAATGAGTTCTCCTGTAGGAGCTGCCGCAGGCTCGGGCCGCGATCGGACGATCTTTTGATCTTCAGCCCTTCAATTCCTTCAAATGCTTGTACACCGTCGCCCGCCCCATGTTCAGCACATTGGCCACATAGTTCGAGGCGCTCTTGCCCTTGAACGCGCCTTCGGCGTGCAGCGCCAGCACCAGTTCGCGCTTGTGATCGCGGGTCAGCAGATTCAGGCTCAGCTGCCGCTCGCGCAGCCAGGCGTGGAGGAAGGTGTTGATGCGTTCCTGCCAGTCATCGCGAAACAGTGAATCCGGCTGCGGGATCAGTTTGCTCGGCGACAGGAACAGATCCAGCGCAGCCTTGGCATTCTCGAACAACGAAATATTCAGGTTGATGCACAGCACCGCCAGCGGCCGCTCTTCGCTGTCGCGCAGCACGGTGCTCAGGCTGCGTATCTTCTGGCCGTCCCAATTGAGCTTTTCGTACGGGCCGATGTTGCGCTCACTGACCTCCTCGCTGAGCATGTCTTCAAGCGATGAATCGTCGCCGATCTCGCGCTTGGACAGGTTGTTGGCGATGTAGTCGACCTTCTGTGTACGCAGGTCGTGCAGCACCACTTCGGCGTGGGGAAAGAACAGCGTGGCGATGGCGTCGGCGATGGCACGGAAGTTATCCAGTGCCGAATCGAATTCGGGGGCGGTCATGATTGTGGAGCTCCAGGCAGCGTCAGCGCCCCCGTGCACGGAGGCGCTGCGAGTGTGCCGCAATCCGTTGGGCGCGTCATCCGCAGGGGCCATCAGCGCAGCCGTGAAGGGGAGAGCATGGCGCTGCTCAGGCCGAACTGTTGCAGCGGCTCGGGCAGCGGCTGACCACGCGCCAATGCCGCGCTGGCCTGGCCCATGGCCGGTGAAGTCTGAATGCCGTAACCGCCCTGGGCCGCGACCCAGAACAGCCCCTGCACCTGCGGATCGAAACCGCTGAGCAGATCACCGTCGGCGACGAAGCTGCGCAGTCCGGCCCAGGTGCGGGTCGGGCGGCGGATGGTCAGGGTCGTGGCTTCTTCGATCTGGTAGATGCCCATGGCGATGTCCAGCTCTTCCGGCTGCACGTCGTGCGGTTCGACCGGGTCGGCGTTGGCTGGCGAGCCGAGGAACATCCCGGCGTCGGGCTTCATGTAGAACGATTCGTCGAGGCTGACCAGCATCGGCCAGTGATGAATGTCCACGCCCTCGGGCCCGGCGAAAATGAACGCCGCGCGACGTTTCGGTTGCAGGCCCAGCGCTTGGGCGCCAGCCAGCGCGCCGATCTGGTCGGCCCAGGCGCCGGCGGCGTTGATGATGATCGGGGCGCTGAAGGCCTGGCCGTTGGTTTGCACCTGCCAGAGGCCATCGGCATCGCGCGTCAGGCCCAGCACCTCGCAATCGGTGAGCACCTCGCCGTTGTTGCGGCGGATACCGCGCAGGTAGCCCTGATGCAGGGCGTCGGTGTCGATGTCGCTGGCGGTCGGGTCGTAGATCGCGCCGTGGACTTTTTCCCGGCGCAGGATCGGCAGACGGGCGCAGGCTTCGTCGGCGCTGAGCAGCTGCATCTCTGGCACCGTGGCTTTGGCGCTGAGGTACTGGTTGTTCAGTTCGGCGGCGTCACCGCTGAAGTCCACGGTCATTTCGCCGCGCGGCGTCAGCAAAGGATGCTCGCAGAAACCGCTCGGCGGATGGTCGAAAAACTCACGGCTGGCCAGCGTCAGCGCCCGCACCTGCGGCGTGCCGTAGGCCGCGGTGTAGAGCGCCGCGGAACGTCCGGTGGAGTGATAGGCCGGGTGCGATTCACGTTCGAGCACGATCACTTTGGCGTGGGGCGACAGCCAGAAACCGGTGGAAGCGCCGGCAATCCCGCCGCCGATGATGATGAAATCTGCCTGGCTCATGAAAATCTCCTGAGTCATTGAGGATCTCTGTAGGAGCTGACGAGTGAAACGAGGCTGCGATCTTTTGATTTTCAAAAGACAAGATCAAAAGATCGCAGCCTCGTTTCACTCGTCAGCTCCTACAGGGGATCGAGGTGTCAGTGCTTGAGGTGATAAACCGCATTCGCCAGGGCAATGTCTTCCAGGCCCAGACCGATTGAGCGGAAAAATACGTGACGGTCGTAATCGGGGCGCGGCAGTTTCTCGCTGAGCAGGTCGGCGAGGTCACCAACGATCAAATCCTTGCTCCAGCCATGCTGTTCGGTCGCGATCAACATCTCACCCGCCGAACCCGGCGTGGTCAGACGATAGTCACAGAACACCTGCATGTCGCCCAGAGTCTGTGGCGGTACTTCATGGGCGCGTGGCGCGTTGGTGCTGATTGAGGTGATCAGTGCCGGTTTGCTCAGAGTGGCCGGGTCGATCACCGGGCCGGCGGACGAGGTGCAGAGCATGATCACGTCAGCCTCGACGAGGGCGGCTTCGCGGCTGTCGGCAATGTTCACCCCGGGGTAGATCTCTCTCAGCAGCGCCCCGGTTTCAGCGTCTTCAGACAGGCTCGGTGAATACACGCTGATGCTCTGCCAGTCGCGCAGACCTTTCACGTAATGCAGATGCGCCTGGGCAACCTTGCCGCTGCCGATGATCGCCAGTCGTGTGGCATTCAGCGGGGCGAGGGCATCGACCGCAACGGCGGTGGTCGCAGCGGTACGCGCGGTGGTGAGCTCGCCGGCATCGCACAGCAGCAGCGGCTGGCCGGTTTTCATCGACATCAATAGTGTCCACGCTGTCACCAGTGCACCTTGCTCGCGCACGATATACGGCGAGGTTTTCACGCCGTACACACCGTCCTCGGCCAGCACCCCCAGATAATTGATGAAATCGCCGGCGCCCTGCGGAAACTCCACCAGCTGCTGCGCCGGTTGCACGGCGTGGCCGGCGGCGAGGTCGCGAAACAGTTTGCGCAGGATTTGCGGCACGTCGATGCGCGCCAGCAGCTCGCGGGCCTGGATGTGGTCGATCACGTAGGGTGTACTGGACATGTCAGGCTCCACGGGCTGGATATAAACTAATTTGTCTATTATGGACTTTTAGTTGTCTATCGCAAGCACCTGTTGAAAACGCCGGGCAAAAAAAAGCGCAGTCCGTTGCCGGCTGCGCTTTTGGCGTGACGGGTTGCTTACTGCGGCTGCGGACGCTTGCGTTCCACTGCGCGCAGCAGGTGCGTCGGCGGTGTCTCACAGCTGATCTTGCGACCGAGCTTCTCTTCGATCGACGGCAACTGATAGGAGTCGTCCTCGCCGGCGAAGCTGATCGATACACCGTCAGCGCCCGCGCGACCGGTACGGCCGATGCGGTGCACGTAGTCGTCCGGGACTTCCGGCAGGGTGAAGTTGATCACATGGCTGATACCGTCGATGTGGATGCCGCGACCGGCGACATCGGTGGCCACCAGCACGCGGATCTTGCCTTCGCGGAAGCCTTCAAGGGTCTTGATGCGCTTGTGCTGCGGCACGTCGCCGGACAGTTGCGCGGCGTTGATGCCGTCACGCACCAGGCGCTCTTCGATGCGGCGCACTTCGTCCTTGCGGTTGGCGAAGACGATCACGCGTTCCCAGCCATTGTCGTTGACCAGGTTGAACAGCAGTTTGTATTTATCCGCAGCAGCCACCGCATAGATGTGCTGCTCGACGTTTTCGTTGGCCACGTTGGTGATTTCGATTTCGACGATTGCCGGATCGGTGGTCCATTGCTTGGCCAGGTTCATCACGTCTTCGGTGAAGGTCGCGGAGAACAGCAGGGTCTGACGCTCGGACTTCGGCGGAGTCTGGCGAATGATCTGCCGCACTTGCGGGATGAAGCCCATGTCGAGCATGCGGTCGGCTTCGTCCAGCACCATCACTTCGACCATGTCCAGGTGCACGTCGCCGCGCTGGTTGAAGTCGAGCAGACGGCCCGGAGTGGCGACGAGGATGTCGCAGTGGCGCGCTTCGAGGTGTTTGAGCTGCTTGTCGAAGTCCATGCCGCCAACGAACGTCATCACGTTGAGGCCGGTGTACTTGGTCAGGTCAGCGGCGTCCTTGGCGATCTGCACCACCAGCTCGCGGGTCGGAGCGATGATCAGCGCACGGGGTTCGCCCATGTAGCGTTCTTTCGGCGGCGGAGTCTGCAGCAGCTGAGTGATGATCGAGATCAGGAACGCGGCGGTCTTGCCGGTACCGGTCTGCGCACGGCCGATGGCGTCTTTGCCGGCGAGGGTGAAGCCCAGCACCTGCGCCTGGATCGGCGTGCAATATGGGAAGCCCAGGTCCTGGATGGCGTGCATCAGTTCTGGAGCGAGTTTGAAATCGTGAAAGCGGGTTTTGCCTTCCTGGGGTTCGACGACGAAATCTTCGAGCTTCCAGGGAATGACCGGTGCCTTGGGTTTCGGTTCGCGGCGCGGCCGGGGTGGTTTCGGCGCTTCGGCGCGGACCGGTTCGGCGGCGATAGCCGGTTGCGACTCGGGCACGGGTGTCGCTACCGGAGCCGGACGTTCAGCCTTGGGCGCATCGCTGCGAGGGCCGGGGGCGTGCGACGGCGCACTGGGGACTGGCGCGAGCTGCTCAGCCTCGCTTTTACCGAACATTTTCTTGAGTGCTTTGAGCACGGTCATCTCATCAATTGGTTAAGGAATGTACGCCGGCCAGTGTAATGCAAGAAACGGGCGCGGCGTAGTGGGATGATCAAAGGGGCGTTCGCGCTGAAACGATCAACGCAGGCGTTCGTCCAGCCAGACGCCGATGTCACGAATTTCTTCGGGTAACACTTCGTGCTCCATTGGGTATTCCTGCCATGTCACGGTGACACCATGCTTCACCAAATGCTCATAGGCACTGCGCCCCATCGAGTTCTGCACCACGCCGTCGAACTGGCCGTGCAGGCACAGCGCGGGAATACGCTGCTGGCTGGCTGAAAGCTCCATCTCGTCAGTGAAGGTCGGGGCATAGGTGGACAGGGCAAGTACGCCACCCAACGGACCTTGCCACTTTATATAAGCGGTGTGCAGAACGACGGCGCCCCCCTGGGAAAACCCGGCGAGAAAGATCCGCGAAGCGTCTATTCCGCTGGCGCGCTCCGTTTCAATCAATTCAATGATGCGATTCGCCGACACTTCCAACTGCTCACGGTCAATCGACCGCGCCGGGCTCATGGCCTTTATGTCGTACCAGCTCGGCATCGCGTAACCGCCGTTGATGGTGACGGGCAGGGTCGGCGCTTGCGGCAATACGAAGCGCGTACTCAGCAGGCTTTCCTGCAGCGCTTCAGCCACTGGCAGGAAGTCATAGCGATCCGCGCCGAGGCCGTGCAGCCAGATCACGCAGGCGTCTGCGGGCTTTACGGGTTGAAGAATCAGGGGCTCGGTCATGGCTGCTCCAAAAATGTGCGGGCGCTCTCAATAAGTGCGTGATTGAGGTGCGCGTCCGGTCGATCCGTTAAGAAGATGTCGCAAGGCTACAAGTTTTGCTATTGACCTGTCGCGCAACCGCTTCAGCAAGCGGTGTGGTACGGGCTTTGCTATGGAGGATTCTGTACGAAGCGTCCTACGCCTTGCGGTAACACTATCAGTGTACGTCTTGCGACGGGATTGCAAAGAATCCGGTGATGGATGTTCGCCAATGGCCGCTACGGGCAAAGCGAACGTGAAAGGGCTACAGCCCGTTCGGCCGATTGGTGAGAAGTGAGTTGTCCATGATGTGGATTTTCTCCTACTAGACTCATAGCGAAGGTCTTACGTCGGTTGACCCCAAAAAAAGCCAACACGGGTCAACAACGCCTCAAAAGGGTGCGACAGGACTCAAGCTCCGACACAACAAGAGCAAAACTGGAGGTTTGAATGAAGATGTTGAAATCCACTCTGGCGGTCGTGACTGCAGCAGCAGTACTCGGCGTCAGCGGGTTCGCTCAGGCGGGTGCAACCCTGGATGCCGTGCAGAAGAAAGGTTTCGTGCAGTGTGGCGTGAGCGACGGTCTGCCGGGCTTCTCGGTACCGGACGCAACCGGCAAGATCCTCGGGATCGACGCTGACGTCTGCCGCGCTGTGGCCGCTGCCGTGTTCGGCGACGCGACCAAGGTCAAATTCAGTCAGCTGAACGCCAAGGAGCGCTTCACCGCGCTGCAATCGGGCGAGATCGACATCCTGTCGCGCAACACCACCATGACCAGCTCCCGTGACGCGGGCATGGGCCTGAAATTCCCGGGCTTCATTACCTACTACGACGGCATCGGCTTCCTGGTGAACAACAAGCTGGGCGTGAAGAGTGCCAAAGAGCTGGACGGTGCAACCATCTGCATCCAGGCCGGTACCACCACCGAGCTGAACGTTTCCGACTACTTCCGCGGCAACGGTCTGAAATACACTCCGATCACTTTCGACACCTCCGATGAAAGCGCCAAGTCGCTGGAATCCGGTCGTTGCGACGTACTGACCTCCGACAAGTCCCAGCTGTTTGCCCAGCGTTCCAAGCTGGCATCGCCGAAGGACTACGTGGTTCTGCCGGAGACCATTTCCAAAGAACCGCTGGGCCCGGTCGTGCGTAATGGCGACGACGAGTGGCTGGCCATCGTGCGCTGGGTTGGCTACGCGCTGCTCAACGCTGAAGAAGCCGGTATCACTTCGAAGAACGTCGAAGCCGAAGCCAAGTCGACCAAGAACCCGGACGTCGCCCGTATGCTCGGCGCTGACGGCGAGTACGGCAAAGACCTGAAACTGCCGAAGGACTGGGTTGTGCAGATCGTCAAACAAGTCGGCAACTACGGCGAAATCTTCGAGAAAAACCTCGGCAAGAGCACCCCGCTGGAAATCGACCGCGGCTTGAACGCCCTGTGGAACAACGGCGGCATTCAGTACGCACCACCAGTGCGCTAATGGTTCTATCGCCCGGCGGGCCAACCGCCGGGTGATGTTCTTGTTCCATTTTTTCCGGGGCACTTCATGCAAAATTCAATCGGCGCACCAAAGCAGAGGCTCAGCCTCAGCGATCCGCGAGTGCGTGCGTGGCTGTTTCAGATCATCACCGTCGTGGCGGTGGTCGCCATGGGCTGGTATCTGTTCGACAACACCCAGACCAACCTGCAGCACCGGGGCATCACCTCCGGTTTCGACTTTCTGGAGCGCAGTGCCGGGTTCGGCATCGCTCAACACCTGATCTCTTACACCGAAGCGGACAGTTACGCTCGGGTGTTCGTGATCGGCCTGCTCAACACCCTGTTGGTGACCATCATCGGCGTGATCCTGGCGACTCTGCTGGGCTTCATCATCGGTGTGGCGCGGCTGTCGCCGAACTGGATCATCAGCAAACTGGCGACCGTGTATGTGGAAGTGTTCCGCAACATTCCGCCGCTGCTGCAGATCCTGTTCTGGTACTTCGCGGTGTTCCTGACCATGCCGGGACCGCGCAACAGCCACAACTTCGGCGACACCTTTTTCGTCAGCAGCCGTGGCCTGAACATGCCGGCCGCGCTGGCGGCTGATGGTTTCTGGGCGTTCGTGATCAGCATCGTGGTGGCGATCGTCGGCATCGTGCTGATGACTCGCTGGGCCAACAAGCGCTTTGAAGAAACCGGCGTACCGTTCCACAAGTTCTGGACCGGGCTGGCGATTCTGCTGGTGATCCCGACCTTGTGCGCACTGATCTTCGGCGCGCCTCTGCACTGGGAGATGCCCGAACTCAAAGGTTTCAACTTCGTCGGCGGCTGGGTGTTGATCCCGGAACTGCTCGCGTTGACCCTGGCGTTGACCGTGTACACCGCAGCGTTCATCGCGGAAATCGTCCGCTCGGGGATCAAGTCGGTCAGCCATGGCCAGACCGAAGCGGCGCGTTCGCTCGGCCTGCGCAACGGCCCGACCCTGCGCAAGGTGATCATTCCGCAAGCCCTGCGGGTGATCATTCCGCCACTGACCAGCCAATACCTGAACCTGGCGAAGAACTCGTCGCTGGCCGCCGGTATCGGTTATCCGGAAATGGTTTCGCTGTTCGCCGGCACCGTGCTCAACCAGACCGGTCAGGCGATCGAAGTCATTGCCATCACCATGAGCGTGTACCTGGCGATCAGTATCAGCATTTCCCTGCTGATGAACTGGTACAACAAGCGCATTGCGCTGATCGAGCGGTGAGGAAACGCGCATGACAACCCATACTTTCAAACCCGACATGCCACCGCCGGCCAAGGTTTTCGGCCCGATGGCATGGATACGCGCGAACATGTTCTCCAGCTGGCTCAACACCCTGCTGACCCTGTTTGCATTCTATCTGATCTACCTGGTGATACCACCGATCCTCAGCTGGGCGATTCTTGATGCCAACTGGGTCGGCACCACCCGCGGCGACTGCACCAAGGACGGCGCCTGCTGGGTGTTCATTCAGCAGCGTTTCGGCCAGTTCATGTACGGCTATTATCCGACCGGCCTGCGCTGGCGCGTCGACCTGACCGTGTGGCTGGCGGTGATCGGCGTGGCGCCACTGTTCATCTCGCGCTTCCCGCGTAAAGCGGTGTACGGCCTGAGCTTCCTGGTGGTCTACCCGATCGTCGCCTGGTGCCTGCTGCACGGTGGCGTGTTCGGCCTCGACGCCGTGGCGACCAGCCAGTGGGGCGGTCTGATGCTGACCCTGGTCATCGCCACCGTGGGTATCGCCGGCGCCTTGCCGCTGGGGATCATTCTGGCGCTGGGCCGTCGCTCGAACATGCCGGCGATTCGTGTTGTCTGCGTGACCTTCATCGAGTTCTGGCGCGGCGTGCCGTTGATCACGGTGCTGTTCATGTCCTCGGTGATGCTGCCGCTGTTCCTGCCCGAAGGCATGAACTTCGACAAACTGCTGCGGGCGCTGATCGGGGTGATCCTGTTCCAGTCGGCCTACGTCGCCGAAGTGGTGCGCGGCGGTCTGCAAGCGATCCCCAAAGGTCAGTACGAAGCGGCTGCGGCGATGGGCCTCGGTTACTGGCGTGCGATGGGCCTGGTGATTCTGCCGCAAGCCCTGAAGCTGGTGATTCCGGGCATCGTCAACACCTTCATTGCGCTGTTCAAGGACACTAGCCTGGTGATCATCATCGGCCTGTTCGACCTGCTCAACAGCGTCAAGCAAGCCGCTGCCGACCCGAAATGGCTGGGCATGGCCACCGAAGGCTACGTGTTCGCCGCCCTGGTGTTCTGGATTTTCTGTTTTGGTATGTCGCGCTATTCCATGCATCTGGAACGCAAGCTCGACACTGGCCACAAGCGTTAGGAGTTCTCTGTAAATGAGCGAAGCAATCAAAAAGCCTGTCGGCCCTGAAGGCATTATTCAGATGCAGGGTGTGAACAAGTGGTACGGCCAGTTCCACGTGCTGAAAGACATCAACCTCAACGTCAAGCAAGGCGAGCGTATCGTCCTGTGTGGCCCGTCGGGTTCCGGCAAATCGACCACCATCCGCTGCCTCAACCGTCTGGAAGAACACCAGCAGGGCCGCATCGTTGTCGACGGCGTGGAGCTGACCAACGATCTCAAGCAGATCGAAGCGATCCGCCGCGAAGTCGGCATGGTGTTCCAGCACTTCAACCTGTTCCCGCACCTGACCATCCTGCAGAACTGCACGCTGGCGCCGATGTGGGTACGCAAGATGCCCAAGCGCAAGGCCGAGGAAATCGCCATGCATTATCTGGAGCGCGTACGCATTCCGGAGCAGGCGCATAAATTCCCGGGGCAACTGTCCGGCGGTCAGCAACAGCGCGTGGCGATTGCTCGCGCGCTGTGCATGAAACCGAAAATCATGCTGTTCGACGAACCGACCTCGGCGCTCGACCCGGAGATGGTGAAAGAGGTGCTGGACACCATGATTGGCCTCGCCGAAGACGGCATGACCATGCTCTGCGTGACCCATGAAATGGGCTTCGCCCGCACCGTGGCCAACCGCGTGATCTTCATGGACAAGGGCGAAATCGTCGAACAGGCGGCGCCGAACGACTTCTTCGACAACCCGCAAAATGACCGCACCAAGTTGTTCCTGAGCCAGATCCTGCATTGATTGCCTGAGAAGCTCGCCTGACAAAAAGCCCTGCCGGTATGCCGACAGGGCTTTTTTCATGGGGGCGAATCAGCCCGCATTTGTTTTGAGTTCAAGTGCCAGGTGCACGGCAGGCAGCGCGTTGAGTCGGCCGTGCCCGTAGTAGTGACTGTGGCCGTTTTCGTCGTACTGGCCGCGCGGCCCGTCATCGGGGTGGCCGATCTTGTCGCAGCAATCGGCAAGTATCTGGCGTACCGCAGAGCGATCAAGCTCGGGATTGACGCCGAGCACCAGCGCAGCGATGCCCGCGGCGCCGGGGCAGGCGCTGGAGGTACCGCTGAAGGTGTCGGTGTAGGCCGGCAATGTGGCGGCGGCAAACTTTGCGCTCAAATCAGTGGTGCGGATCCCCCGGGTCTGCGGGATCGAGGTTGCAGGCTTGAACTTCGGGTCGGGGTGTTGCTGATCTCCGCTGGGAAAGCAGCACCAGAGTGACTTGCCATAATCACTGTAGGCACTGCGCCGGTTCTGATCGTTGCAGGCACCTACCGCAATGACATGGGGGTGGCTGGAATAGCCATCGTTATCGGCGCACTCGTTACCGTTTCCCGCGCCAAAGAAGATCACACAGCCTTTGCCATTGCGGCCCTTGGTGGCGGCGTATTCGATTGCCAGCCGTGTGCTGGCGGCCAGAGGAAACACTTGCGTGTGACGCGGGTCCGCCGGGTCGGCCCAATGCCCTTCAGCCGGCCCCCAGCTGCAGGAAATGACGTCGGCTCCCTGGTCGGCAGCCCAGAAAAAGGCGTCGGCCTCCGCGCGGGCTCCCAAGGGTTTGGTGAGTTTCAACGGCATCAGGCTGGCTTTGGGGGCGACACCGCTGGCGCCGTCCCCTCCATTGGCGCAAGCCACCCCGGCAGCGGCTGTACCGTGGCGTTCCAGGGCGTTCAGTGGGCGCGGGCCCCCTTTGGCGTTACGTCGGTCAAAGTTCTTTGCACCGACAACTTTGCCTTCTCCGGAAAATTCGGGATGGTCAATGTCAAACGCGTCATCGATGACTGCGATGACGATGCCTTCGCCCTGCGCGAGTTCATGTGCGGCTTCGACGTTGGCGCTGGCATCGATTTCAACCTGATAGGTCACGGTGGTTTTCTTCAGGTGCCACTGATTGGCATGGATCGCTCGGCGTTGACCCTGGCGCAGCAGCTCCGGGTGGCAGTACTCGATCTCGTCGCGTTCCAGCCATTTACTCGTGAGGGTGCAGATATCGATGCCATGGGTGGCGGGGTGATGGACAAAAAAGGCATTTTTTGCATACGGCACTTGTTGCTTGATCATCAGGCCCAGCTCTTCAAGCATGACCATGCACTCAGTGGCTTTCAGTGAGTCGATGAACTTCAAAAAGATATTTTCGGTATAGAGCACCGGCTCCTGAGTGACGGGGTCCACCAGCACGCTGCCCGCGAAGCGCACGTCGGGCAATTCGCGTAACAGCGCCTTGCGTTGCGATGCGTCCGAGTGCCCAGGCAGTTTGAAAATCTGCACATCAGCGTCCTCGACATGCAACAACAGCTCGCAACCTTCCAGCGCTGCGTGAGCAGATTCGCAGCAAAGCGTTTGGGCCAACTGCGTTCCAGCTTGGCTGCGGACTGCGAGCAATTGGCGATTTTTCTGCAGAACAAAAGGGCGGTCGTGCTGCTTGCCGAAATTGACTTCTACCATGAGCGGTGCATCTTCCTTTGGATAATGACGGGGCAAAACGCCCCTGGATCAATGTCCAAAGTCTGCAGTCCAGCGTCTGCAAGTGATGTCGGCAGTATTCCTGCGGACTGTGGGAAATCACTTCGCCTGTCAGCGGTTTTTACAACTCGACGAGTAGGATTGATGTCCCGGTTGTTCCTTCCTGCGTGGGGTTGTGTGCGACACCGCAGCTGACTAAGATGTCAGGAAATTCATCCTATGATTGGATGAAAAGGCGAATTTCATGACAGACATCTCACCTTTGATCAAGCGATCCCTGGTCGATCAGGCCCTGGATCAGTTGCGCCAGCGCATCAGCGATGGCGTGTGGCAGGTCGGCGAACGGCTGCCGACCGAGCCTGAGTTGTGCGCCGAACTGGGCATCAGCCGCAACACCGTGCGCGAAGCCATGCGCGTGCTGGCGTTTTCCGGGTTGATCGAAATCCGTCAGGGCGACGGCAGTTATCTGCGCGCAGTAGTCGATCCGATGGACACGCTCAAGGCGTTGTCCCGTTGCTCGCTGGAGCAGGCGCGCGAGACCCGGCACATCCTCGAAGTTGAGGCGATTGGCCTGGCCGCGTTGCGCCGCACCGATGAAGACCTGCTCGCGCTGCGCGAAGCACTCGGCACCAGCGGCAGCCACTACCACGGCGATCTCGACACTTACATTGCCTGCGATCTGGTGTTTCACCGCCGTCTGGTGGACGCCGCGCATAACCCGACCCTCAGCGAGTTGTATCGCTATTTCTCCAGCATCGTCGGCGCGCAATTGCGCCAGACGCTGAACATCGTCCCGCGCCGTCAGGAAGTGTTCGACCTGCACATCGAGTTGCTCGATGCCGTCGAACAACGCGACCCGGAACGGGCCAAAGCCATATCGAGGCAGTTGATCAATGAACCTTGAAAGCGAGAAAAACCTCTCAACCCCCAAGCGCACTGCAGAACTCGAAGAGCTGCTGATCGACGCCGAGGCCGACGACGAGCAAGTGCAGCAAAGCCATCCGCTGGTGCGCCGGCCGTGGCTGTTGCTGCTGGGGCTGATTCTGGTCGCACTGAACCTGCGCCCGGCGCTGTCGAGCATGGCGCCGCTGCTCAGTGAAGTGTCGAAAAGCCTTGGCCTGTCTGCCGCTCAGGCCGGTCTGCTGACCACGCTGCCGGTGTTGTGCCTCGGTTTGTTCGCGCCGCTGGCGCCGATTCTGGCGCGGCGTTTCGGCGCCGAACGGGTGGTGCTCGGCATTCTGCTGACCCTGGCCGGCGGGATCATTGTGCGCAGCAATTTCGGTGAGATCGGCCTGTTCGCCGGCAGCGTCCTCGGTGGCGCGAGCATCGGCATCATCGGCGTGCTGCTGCCGGGTATTGTCAAACGCGACTTCGCCAGACACGCCGGAACCATGACCGGCGTCTACACCATGGCGCTGTGCCTGGGCGCGGCAATGGCAGCGGGTTCGACCGTGCCGTTGAGCGAGCACTTCGACCACAGCTGGGCGCTGGGGCTGGGCTTCTGGGTAATCCCGGCGCTGGTGGCGGCGCTGTTCTGGCTGCCGCAGGTCGGGCAGAAACACGGCGCGCACAACGTCGCCTATCGGGTGAAAGGTCTGCTGCGCGATCCGCTGGCCTGGCAAGTGACCTTGTACATGGGCCTGCAATCGTCGCTGGCGTACATCGTGTTCGGCTGGTTGCCGTCGATTCTGATCGGTCGTGGGCTGACCCCGACTCAGGCCGGTCTGGTGCTGTCCGGTTCGGTGATCATCCAGCTCGCCAGCTCCCTCGCGGCGCCGTGGCTGGCGACCCGCGGCAAGGATCAGCGTCTGGCAATCGTGGTGGTGATGGCGCTGACCCTCGGTGGTCTGTTCGGTTGCCTGTATGCGCCGATTGAAGGGCTGTGGGGCTGGGCGATTCTGCTGGGTCTGGGGCAGGGCGGTACGTTCAGTCTGGCGTTGACCTTGATCGTGCTGCGCTCGCGGGATTCGCATGTGGCGGCCAACCTGTCGAGCATGTCCCAGGGCTTCGGTTACACCCTGGCGTCGATGGGACCGTTCGCGGTCGGCGTGGTGCATGACTGGACCGGCGGCTGGAATGCCGTGGGCTGGATCTTCGGCATCATTGGCACCGGTGCGATCATTGCCGGGCTGGGTGCGGGTCGAGCGCTGTACGTGCAAGTGCAGAGCGAAAAGATCTGACACCTGTAGGCGCTGCGGCACGCTGCGATCTTTTGATCTTTAAGACTTTCAAGATCAACATCAAAAGATCGCAGCGTGCCGCAGCTCCTACGGGATTTGTGTACTTCGGGTATTCGGTGCACGAATGCCGATAGTGTTTCTTCGATTTGCAGCTTATCGTGCTGGCATTCTGTCCATTTCCCGGAGTTTGCCCATGAGCGAAGCCCACGCCGCGTTGATCACCCGCTTTTACCAGGCCTTTCAGCGCCTTGACGCCGAGGCCATGGCCGCGTGCTACACCGACGATGTGGTGTTCAGCGATCAGGCCTTCGGCGAGTTGCGCGGGCGCGATGCCGGAGACATGTGGCGCATGCTCACCACTCGGGCCAAGGACTTCTCCCTGACCTTCGACAATGTCCGCGCCGACGAGCGCAGCGGCGGTGCGCACTGGGTGGCGACTTACCTGTTCAGCCAGACCGGCAACGTGGTGATCAACGATATTCAGGCGCGCTTCGTGTTCCGCGACGGCAAGATCTGCGAGCACCACGACCACTTCGACCTCTGGCGCTGGTCGCGTCAGGCCTTGGGTTTCAAAGGCCTGCTGTTGGGCTGGACGCCGCTGGTGCGCAACGCCGTCCGTGCGCAGGCGTTGAAAGGGCTGAAGGCATTTCAGGCCGGTCGCTGATAAGATCGCGGCCTGTTTCCTAAACACCTTGATCCCGAAGTGACCAGCCTTAGCGAAAAAACCGTTGATGTTGTCGAGCCAGTGAGCAAGTCCTGGTTCGTTTACCTCGTGCGCGCGGCCAACGGTTCGCTGTACTGCGGGATCAGCGACGACCCGGTGCGCCGTTTCGCCAAGCATCAGAGCGGCAAGGGCGCGCGCTTTTTCCTGTCCAGCCCGGCGATGGCGCTGGTCTACACCGAGCGTTGTCGCGACAAGAGCGACGCGTTGCGTCAGGAACGCTTGATCAAGAAGCTGCGCAAGAGCGCCAAGGAATGCCTGGTCGCGTCTTATCAATCTGACTGATCGGTTCCCATCAGGCAGATCTGTAGGCTGCCAATCAAATGCACGCTAAGCTGCCGACTCACTTTCTGTGCGGCGGAGCCGAGCATGTCCGAGTTGATTCTGCATCATTACCCGACCTCTCCATTTGCCGAAAAGGCTCGTCTGCTGTTGGGCTTCAAAGGCTTGTCGTGGCGCTCGGTGCACATTTCGCCGGTGATGCCCAAGCCGGATCTGACCGCGCTGACTGGTGGCTACCGCAAGACCCCGGTATTGCAGATCGGCGCGGACATCTATTGCGACACTTCGTTGATCGCCCGTCGTCTGGAGCAGGAAAAAGCCCTGCCGGCGTTTTTCCCGCAAGGTCAGGAAATGACCAGCGCCAGCTTCGCCGCATGGGCCGATTCGGTGGTGTTCCAGCACGCGGTCAGTCTGGTGTTCCAGCCGGAATCGGTCGCGGTGCGTTTCGGCAAGTTGCCGCCGGAAGCGATCAAGGCGTTCATTGCTGACCGTGCCGGTCTGTTCAGTGGCGGCAGCGCCACGCGGCTGGCGGCCGAGCAGGCCAAGCACCAATGGCCAACGATCATGGCGCGCCTCGAGCAGCAGTTGCAGCGCGAGCAGGGCGACTTTCTGTTCGGCGAGCCATCGATTGCCGACTTCGCCCTGGCGCATCCGCTGTGGTTCCTCAAGGCGACGCACGTCACTGCACCGCTGGTGGACGAATATCCGGCCGTGACGGCGTGGCTGGGACGCGTGTTGGGTTTTGGTCATGGTGCCGCGAGCGAAATGACTGCCGAGGAGGCGCTGGAAGTCGCGCGCAGTTCGACACCAGCGGCGCTGCCGGATGAGCAGTTTGTCGATCCGAACGGCTTCAAAGCGGGGCAGCAGGTGGCGATTGCCGCGACAGATTACGGGGTTGATCCGGTGGTGGGCGAGTTGCTGTTTGCTGGCCGCGAAGAGCTGATCCTGCGTCGCGAAGATCCGCGTGGCGGTGTGGTGCATGTGCACTTCCCGCGCTTCGGTTTCCGCATCGAAGCCAAGTAACGGTTACACACAACATCCTGTGGCGAGGGAGCTTGCTCCCGCTCGACTGCGCAGCAGTCGTAAACCTGCGAACGTGTTCTCGCCCGGAAAAGCGGGGGCTGCTTCGCAGCCCAGCGGGAGCAAGCTCCCTCGCCACAGGTGTGTGTGTGTTATTTCAGGGCGGCGAGAATTTCGTCCGGGTCAAACCCACGAATCAAAGTCCCGTTAACATCAATCAACGGAATCCCGCGCCCACCCAGTGCCTCATACGTCTTGCGCGCCTCGGCGTCCTTCTCGATGTCGAATTCCTTGAAAGGAATCCCCTTGCTGTCGAGAAAACGCTTGGTCTGCTTGCAGTAGCCGCACCAGTCGGTGGCATACAGCACGACATCGGCGTTGGCGCGAACCTGCTCAGAGACCATCTGCGACGGGTTGAACACCCGCTCGACCTTGCCCCAGTTCTGATAGACCACGACCCCAGCAGAACCAGCGCAACCTTCTTCAGCACGTTGCCCAGCATCAGTTGCGGCGCTTGAGCTGATCGGTGAGCGAGGTCGGCAGGCCCTTGATGATCAGGGTGCCAGCCTCTTCGTCGTACTCGATCTTCGAGCCCAGCAGGTGCGCTTCAAAGCTGATCGACAGACCCTCGGCGCGGCCGGTGAAACGGCGGAACTGGTTGAGGGTGCGTTTGTCTGCCGGAATCTCCGGCGACAGGCCGTAATCCTTGTTGCGAATGTGATCGTAGAAGGCTTTCGGGCGCTCTTCGTCGATCAGCTCCGACAGCTCTTCCAGGCCCATAGGCTCGCCGAGCTTGGCCTGGCTGCTGGCGTAATCGACCAGGGTCTTGGTTTTCTCGCGAGCAGAGTCTTCCGGCAGGTCTTCGCTCTCGACGAAGTCGCTGAAGGCCTTGAGCAGGGTGCGGGTCTCGCCCGGGCCGTCGACGCCTTCCTGGCAACCGATGAAGTCGCGGAAGTACTCCGAAACCTTCTTGCCGTTCTTGCCCTTGATGAACGAGATGTACTGCTTGGACTGTTTGTTGTTCTGCCACTCGGAGACGTTGATCCGCGCCGCCAGGTGCAGTTGGCCGAGGTCGAGGTGACGCGATGGGGTCACGTCCAACTCATCGGTCACCGCCACGCCTTCACTGTGGTGCAGCAGGGCGATCGCCAGATAGTCGGTCATGCCCTGCTGATAGTGGGCGAACAGCACGTGGCCGCCGACCGACAGGTTCGACTCTTCCATCAGCTTTTGCAGATGCTCCACCGCAACCTTGCTGAACGCGGCGAAGTCCTTGCCGCCCTCCATGTATTCCTTCAGCCAGCCGCTGAACGGGAACGCACCGGATTCCGGATGGAACAGGCCCCAGGCTTTGCCCTGTTTGGCGTTATAGCTCTCGTTGAGGTCGGCGAGCATGTTCTCGATGGCCGCGGACTCAGCCAGTTCGGAGTCACGGGCGTGCAGAACTGCGGGCGTGCCGTCGGGTTTTTTGTCGATCAGGTGGACGATGCAATGACGGATCGGCATGGGCTTCTCGGCTGGTGGAAGGGAGGAGGGCACGCTCCCCCGAAAAAGCGCCCAGTGTACCGCAATCTCCATTCGAGGCTCTCTGTAGAAGCTGCCGAAGGCTCGGGCCGCGATCGGACGATCTTTTGACTTTGATTTTCAAAAACAAGATCAAAAGATCGTCCGATCGCGGCCCGAGCCTTCGGCAGCTCCTACATGAATGGGGATGACTGGAAAATTGTGGCCCGTGGCAGCGTAATCAGGGGGTTGAGGGCTGAAACCGGGGCAAGCGCCCGTCCTTATGCAGTTTTTTACCGATTTAGAGCAATAAAGCTGACCAAATGGGTAGCTAGAGGCGGATATTTCCCCGTCTCTGTGCTAGTTTTGCCCGGTCTTACGCGAAGTCACTGCGTTAAGCGTGCAATCAGCATTTGTCAGGTCGAACCAAACCCTGATTTCGGCATCTATAACCCGACTCGTCGTGGTTATCGCCGAGGGTGCCAGATCCAGAAGATCGGGCTCGATGGCTGACACTGCACTCTGCAATCCATATGAATTTGATAGGGAAGGAACACTACATGGCTCTTACTAAAGACCAACTGATCGCCGACATCGCTGAAGCTATCGACGCGCCGAAAACCACCGCGCGTAACGCTCTGGACCAACTGGGCCAAATCGTTGCCGATCAGCTGGAAAACGGCGGCGAAATCACCTTGCCAGGTATCGGCAAGCTGAAAGTGACCGAGCGTCCTGCCCGCACTGGCCGTAACCCTTCGACTGGCGCTGCCATCGAAATCCCTGCCAAGAAAGTGATCAAGCTGGTTGTGGCCAAAGGCCTGACCGACGCTGTGAACAAGTAAGACGCAGCGATAAAAAAACCGTGCACCGGAGTGATCCGGGCACGGTTTTTTTGTGCCTGCGATTTGGCGAGGAGCTACGCCACTCTGTAGGAGCTGTCGAGTGAAACGAGGCTGCGATCCTTTGATCTTGTTTTTCAAGCAGGATCAAAAGATCGTCCGATCGCGGCCCGAACGTGCCGCAGCTCCTACAGGTTCGCCGCGCGGGCGTCAGCGCGTCCAGCGCTCGCGCCGCCAGATCTGCTGCTCGGACTTGGTCTGGAAGGTCCACGCCACAAAGCGGCTCTGTTTCTGCCCTTGCGACATTTCCACCACCTGGCTTTCGAGCACGCCGGCCTTTTTCAGGGCGGTTTCGATGGCGGGCAGGTTCGAGGCTTTCGACACCAGGGTGCTGAACCACAGCACCTTGTGCTGGAAGTTCGCGCTTTCGGCGATCAGTTGGGTCACGAAACGTGCTTCGCCACCTTCACACCACAGCTCGGCGGACTGGCCACCGAAGTTCAGCACCGGCAGTTTGCGTTTCGGATCGGCTTTGCCCAGTGCGCGCCATTTGCGCTCGCTGCCCTTGGTCGCCTCTTCCATCGAGGCGTGGAACGGCGGGTTGCACATGGTCAGGTCAAAGCGCTCGCCCGGCTCGAGCAAGCCGATCAGGATGTGCTTGCGGTTTTCCTGCTGGCGCAGCTGGATTACCTTGTTCAGCCCGTTGGACTGGACGATGGCTCGGGCGGCAGCCACGGCGGTCGGGTCGATTTCCGAACCGAGGAAGTGCCAGCGGTATTCGCTGTTGCCGATCAGCGGATAAACGCAGTTGGCGCCCATGCCGATGTCCAGCACGTTGACGATCGCGCCGCGCGGCACCTTGCCATCGTTCATGCTGGCCAGCAGGTCGGCAAGGAAATGCACGTAATCGGCACGGCCCGGGACCGGTGGGCACAGGTAGTCCGCCGGGATGTCCCAATGTTCGATGCCGTAGAAGGACTTGAGCAGCGCCCGGTTGAACACACGCACCGCGTCGGGGCTGGCGAAGTCGATGCTTTCCTTGCCGTACGGGTTGGTGATCACGAACTTCGCCAGTTCCGGCGTGGTCTTGATCAGCGCCGGGAAGTCGTAGCGACCCTGGTGGCGATTGCGCGGGTGCAGGCTGGCCTTTTCACGCGGCTCGACGGCTTTGGTCGGGGTCGCGGCATCAGGCTTCTTGCGCGCAGGTTTGGGTGTGCGGGGGGCGTTCATGGGTGTGATCGATTCGGGTATGGCTGAAAGTGGCGGGTATTGTCCCACATCCAGCGACTATGAACCCCATTCCCTGCGGCAGCTCCTACAGGGGATTGGTATTCTGGAATGAAAAAGGGAGGCCACTTGGCCTCCCTTTTTCATTGCGGCTTGCCCTTACAGGCTGGAAATCCGCGCGTGCTGCTCGGCCAGTTTGCCCAGGGCCTGTTCAGCCTCGGCCAGTTTGGCGCGTTCCTTCTCGATGACTTCGGCCGGGGCCTTGTCGACGAAACCGGCGTTCGACAGCTTGCCGCCCACCCGCTGGACTTCGCCCTGCAGACGCAGGATTTCCTTGTCCAGACGTGCCAGTTCGGCACCCTTGTCGATCAGGCCGGCCATCGGCACCAGCACTTCCATCTCACCCACCAGAGCGGTGGCGGACAGCGGTGCTTCTTCGCCGGCAGCGAGTACGGTGATCGATTCCAGACGCGCCAGCTTCTTCAGCAGCGCCTCGTTCTCGGTCAGACGACGCTGGTCTTCAGCGCTGACGTTCTTCAGGTAGATTGGCAGCGGTTTGCCCGGGCCGATGTTCATTTCGCCACGGATGTTACGCGTGCCAAGCATCAGGCCCTTGAGCCACTCGATGTCGTCTTCGGCCGCCGGATCGATGCGCTCCTCGTTGGCCACCGGCCAAGGTTGCAGCATGATCGTCTTGCCCTGAATGCCGGCCAGCGGCGCGATGCGCTGCCAGATTTCTTCAGTGATGAACGGCATGAACGGGTGTGCCAGACGCAGCGCCACTTCCAGCACGCGAACCAGCGTGCGACGGGTGCCGCGCTGACGCTCGACCGGAGCATTTTCGTCCCACAGCACTGGTTTGGACAGTTCCAGGTACCAGTCGCAGTACTGGTTCCAGATGAACTCGTACAGCGCTTGCGCGGCGAGGTCGAAACGGAACTGATCCAGTTGACGGGTCACTTCGGCTTCGGTGCGTTGCAGTTGCGAGATGATCCAGCGATCCGCCAGCGACAGCTCGTAGGCTTCGCCGTTCTGGCCGCAGTCTTCACCCTTGTCCAGAACATAGCGTGCGGCGTTCCAGATCTTGTTGCAGAAGTTGCGATAGCCTTCGACGCGGCCCATGTCGAACTTGATGTCGCGACCGGTGGACGCCAACGAACAGAAGGTGAAGCGCAGGGCGTCGGTGCCGTAACTGGCGATGCCGTCGGCGAACTCGTCGCGGGTCTGCTTCTCGATCTTCTTCGCCAGTTTTGGCTGCATCATGCCGGAGGTGCGCTTCTGCACCAGTGCTTCCAGCTCGATACCGTCGATGATGTCCAGCGGATCCAGGACGTTGCCCTTGGACTTGGACATCTTCTGGCCCTGGCCATCACGCACCAGACCGTGCACGTAAACGGTCTTGAACGGTACTTGCGGGGTGCCGTCCTCGTTCTTGATCAGGTGCATCGTCAGCATGATCATCCGGGCAACCCAGAAGAAAATGATGTCGAAGCCGGTGACCAGCACGTCGGTGGAGTGGAATTTCTTCAGGAATTCGGTCTTTTCCGGCCAGCCGAGGGTGGAGAACGTCCACAGACCCGAGCTGAACCAGGTGTCGAGCACGTCGTTGTCCTGTTGCAGTGCAACGTCCGGGCCGAGGTTGTGCTTGGCGCGCACTTCGGCTTCGTCGCGACCGACGTAGACCTTGCCCGACTCGTCGTACCAGGCCGGAATCCGGTGGCCCCACCACAGCTGACGGCTGATGCACCAGTCCTGGATGTCGCGCATCCACGAGAAGTACATGTTTTCGTATTGCTTGGGCACGAACTGGATACGGCCGTCTTCAACGGCAGCAATCGCCGGCTCGGCCAGAGGTTTGGTCGACACATACCACTGGTCGGTCAGCCACGGCTCGATGACGGTGCCGGAACGGTCGCCTTTCGGCACTTTCAGGTTGTGATCATCGACGCTGACCAGCAGGCCAGCGGCGTCGAACGCAGCGACGATCTGCTTGCGGGCTTCGAAACGCTCGAGACCGGCGTACTCGGCCGGGATCTTGCCGTCGATGCTGTCGTTCAGCGTGCCGTCGAGGTTGAACACCTGGGCTGCGGGCAGCACGTTGGCGTTCTTGTCGAAGATGTTCAGCAGCGGCAGGTTGTGGCGCTTGCCGACTTCGTAGTCGTTGAAATCGTGGGCCGGGGTGATTTTCACGCAGCCGGTGCCGAATTCAGGATCGCAGTAATCGTCGGCGATGATCGGGATGCGGCGGCCGACCAGTGGCAGCTCGACGAATTTGCCGATCAGGGCTTTGTAGCGCTCATCGTTCGGGTTAACCGCGACGGCGGAGTCGCCGAGCATGGTTTCCGGACGGGTGGTCGCGACGATCAGGAAATCGTTGCCTTCAGCGGTTTTCGCGCCGTCGGCCAGCGGGTACTTGAGGTTCCACAGGAAACCTTTCTCGTCGTGGTTTTCCACTTCGAGGTCGGAAATCGCCGTGTGCAGCTTGGTGTCCCAGTTGACCAGACGCTTGCCGCGGTAGATCAGGCCGTCTTCGTGCAGGCGTACGAAGGCTTCTTTAACCGCTTCCGAGAGACCGTCGTCCATGGTGAAGCGCTCGCGGCTCCAGTCCACGGACGAACCGAGGCGGCGGATCTGACGGCTGATGTTGCCGCCGGACTGATCCTTCCACTCCCAGACTTTCTCGAGGAATTTCTCGCGGCCCAGGTCGTGGCGGTTCTGGCCGGTGGCTTCCAGTTGACGCTCCACCAGCATCTGCGTGGCGATACCGGCGTGGTCGGTGCCCGGCTGCCACAGGGTGTTGCGACCCTGCATGCGGCGGAAACGGATCAGGGCGTCCATGATCGCGTTGTTGAAACCGTGACCCATGTGCAGGCTGCCGGTGACGTTCGGCGGCGGGATCATGATGGTGTAGGAATCGCCCGCGCCTTGCGGTGCGAAATAGTTCTCGGACTCCCAGGTGTTGTACCAGGAAGTTTCAATGGCGTGCGGCTGGTAGGTCTTATCCATGCGCGGCGGGACCCTATTGGCATTTATTCAGGAAAAGCCGGGAAGTATAGCGGGGCATGGGGCCGAGGGCGAGCGGGGGAGGACAGGCCGGAGAAAGCTTTCTGTAGGAGCTGCCGCAGGCTGCGATCTTTTGATGTTGCTTTTAAAAAACAAGATCAAAAGATCGCAGCCTGCGGCAGCTCCTACGGGAACGTTATTCGTACTGGCTGAGCAACCGTTCCATCCGCGCCTCGAGGCGGCGTTTGATTTCGGTTTCGATGTGCGGCGCGAAGTCGTCGATCACGTCCTGCATGATCAATTGCGCGGCGGCGCGCAGTTCGCTGTCCAGATGCAGCAGGGCGTCCGGGCCTTTGTCCACAGGTGCTACAGCAGGTGCCGGGGCCGGAACCGGTGGTGGTTCGAGGGTCGGCGGCGTGGCGTCGACGGACTCGAACAGCATCGGAATCTGTTCCTGTTCGCCATCCTCGACCGTGTCGGTCAGCAAGGGCGGTTGCAGGTTGTCATCGCCGAGCAACTGGCGGATCGATTCGAGATCGTCCAGCAGGTGTGCAGGCTTTTGCAGCGGTTTTGGAGTGTCCATCGGCGTACTCAGAGTCGCTGTAAACGGTGATCTTGCAGAGGATAGCCCTGTTCGCGGTAGAAACGGAAACTCTCCCGTGCCGCCGCGCGAATCGTCGGATCTTCCACCACCACTTCCGCCACGCGGGCGAATTTGCTGGCGAAGGCCGGTACTTTCAGGTCGAGGTTGACCAGCAAATCCTGATGCTCGCCGCAGTCCGCGCTCAGTCCCAGCACGATCAAGCCGTCTGGTTCGCTCTCGGCAGCGCCGTGCGGCACGAACGTTTCGCCCTTGAACGCCCACAGGCGTGCATCGAGATCGTCACGCTGAGCGGCATCGCTGCAATGCAGGTAGATGCGGTGACCCATGCGCCAGGCTTTCTCGGTGAGCTTGCAGGCAAAGTCCAGACGAGCCGAAGGATCGGCGCTGGGCAGGATATAGAAGTCGACTTTGGTCATTGCGGTTCCTGAGCCTTGAACGGCGTCACCGCAAAGTGACGCCGCCCAGGTTCATTGGTTTCAGGCTTTGGCGCGGTCCAGCAGGTATTGGGTCAGCAGCGGAACCGGACGGCCGGTGGCGCCCTTGTCCTTGCCGCCGCTGGTCCACGCGGTGCCCGCGATGTCCAGGTGCGCCCAGTTGAGGTTCTTGGTGAAGCGCGACAGGAAGCACGCGGCAGTGATGGTGCCGGCCTTCGGCCCGCCAATGTTGGCGATGTCGGCGAACGGGCTGTCCAGTTGTTCCTGGTATTCGTCGAACAGCGGCAGTTGCCAGGCGCGGTCGTCAGCGGCTTTACCGGCGCTGAGCAGTTGGCCGATCAGTTCGTCGTTGTTGCCCAGCAGGCCCGAAGTGTGGGCGCCCAGTGCAACCACACAGGCACCGGTCAGGGTGGCGATGTCGATCACCGCTTGCGGCTTGAAGCGCTCGGAGTAGGTCAGGGCGTCGCACAGCACCAGACGGCCTTCGGCGTCGGTGTTGAGGATTTCCACGGTCTGGCCGCTCATGGTGGTGACGATGTCGCCCGGACGTGAGGCGTTGCCGCTCGGCATGTTTTCCGCGCAAGCGAGGATGCACACCAGGTTGATCGGCAGCTTCAATTCAAGCACGGCACGCAGGGTGCCGAACACCGAGGCCGCGCCGCCCATGTCGTACTTCATTTCGTCCATGCCGGCGCCCGGCTTCAAGCTGATGCCGCCGGTGTCGAAGGTGATGCCTTTACCGACCAGCGCGTAAGGCTTCTCGGATTTCTTGCCACCGTTGTATTGCATGACAATCAGGCGCGGCGGCTGGGCGCTGCCTTGGCCGACGGCGTAGAACGAGCCCATGCCCAGGGATTTGATCTTCTTCTCGTCGAGGACTTCGACTTTCAGATCCTTGAACTCTTTGCCGAGGTTCTTTGCCTGTTCGCCGAGGAAGGTCGGGTGGCAGATGTTCGGCGGCAGGTTGCCCAGATTACGGGTGAAGGCCATGCCGTTGGCGATCGCGGTAGCGTGGGTCACGGCGCGCTGCACTTCGGCCTGAGCGGCTTTGATGGTCAGCAGGGTGATTTTCTTCAGGGCGCGCGGTTCGGCTTTCTGGCTCTTGAACTGGTCGAACGTGTATTCGCCGTCCACCAGGGTTTCGGTCAGCAGACGGGTCTTGCCGTAGCTGTCGCGGTTCTTGACGATGATTTCATCCAGGGCCAGCACGGCGTCGCTGCCGCCCAGACCTTTCAGGGTATTGAGGATGCCGGCAACGATTTTACGGAACGGACGGTCGCCCAGTTCTTCATCCTTGCCCACGCCGACCAGCAGCACGCGCTCGGCCTTGAGGTTCGGCAGGCTGTGCAGCAACAGGCTTTGACCGACCTTGCCGGCCAGATCGCCACGCTTGAGCACGGCGCTGATCGCGCCACCGCTCAGCTCGTCGACCTGTTTGGCGGCGACGCCGAGTTTGCGGCCTTCGCCGACGGCAACCACCAGGGTGGCGGTTTTCAACGTTTCTGGGCTAACGCTTTTTACAACCAGTTCCATGTCCGGATCCCTGAATGAATGGTCAACACACAGGCGTTCGACGGTGTCCGCAGTCGCCTGCTTATAGATAGAAGAGACGCAGGCCAGTGCCTGCGACAAAGGCGGCAGTTTGAACCTCGCTCCCTGCGCCTGACAACCCTCGGCGGCACGATCTTCAACCGATTACACGCTTGGGTGAGTGTGCGCAGTGACAGGCGCCCTCAATCACAGGATAATGCCGCATCTTTTTTCGACGGCTCTGCCTTGCGGGTCGCTCGAAACGTTTGCTTGTTTGGCCGCCTTAGCCTGACAACCCTGGAGTGTCTGGTTTGATCGTCTTCCGTTATCTGTCCCGTGAAGTGATGTTGACCCTGAGCGCCGTCAGCGCCGTGCTGCTGGTCATCATCATGAGCGGTCGCTTCATCAAATACCTTGCCCAGGCCGCTGCGGGCCAACTCGATCCGGGATCGCTGTTCCTGATCATGGGTTACCGTCTGCCGGGTTTCATGCAGCTGATCCTGCCGTTGGGCCTGTTTCTCGGGATCCTGCTGGCTTATGGCCGGTTGTACCTCGAAAGCGAAATGACCGTGCTCTCGGCCACCGGCATGAGTCAGCAGCGTCTGCTGCGCATGACCCTGTTCCCGGCGACGCTGGTGGCACTGGTGGTGGCGTGGCTGAGCCTGAGCCTGGCCCCGCAAGGCGCCAACCAGTTCCAGCTGCTGCTGAACAAGCAGGACGCCCTGACCGAGTTCGATACCCTCGAGCCTGGCCGTTTCCAGGCGTTGCGTGACGGTACCCGAGTGACCTACACCGAAAGCCTGACCGACGATCGCGTCAACCTCGGCGGCGTGTTCATCTCGCAGAAAAATCTCGGGGCCAATCAGAAGGACCGCGGGATTTCCGTACTGGTGGCCGAGAAGGGCCGTCAGGAAGTTCACTCGGACGGCAACCGCTACCTGATCCTGCACAACGGCTATCGCTATGACGGCAGCCCGGGGCAGGCCGATTACCGGGCGATCAAATACGATACCTACGGTGTATTGCTGCCAAAACCCGATGCCAGTGACGAAGTCACCGACCGTGACGCGATCCCGACCTCGACCCTGCTGGGCGCCGACGACGAGCGTTCCAGGGCTGAGCTGCAATGGCGGATTTCGCTGCCGTTGCTGGTGTTCATCGTGACCCTGATGGCGGTGCCGCTGTCGCGGGTCAATCCGCGTCAGGGCCGTTTCCTGAAGCTGCTGCCGGCGATTCTTCTTTATATGGCTTACCTGACCATCCTGATTGCCGCCCGCGGCGCCCTCGAAAAAGGCAAGATCCCGCCGGCTCTCGGCCTGTGGTGGGTGCACGGGATCTTCCTGGCCATTGGTCTTGGCCTGCTGTACTGGGAGCCGATGCGCCTGAAGCTGGCCAGCCGTCGCAGCGCTGCGCTGGAGGTGGCCCGTGGTTAAACTCGACCGCTACATCGGCAGCAGTGTGTTCATGGCGATCATCGCCGTGCTGGCGATCATTCTGGGTCTGGCGACCCTGTTTGCCTTCATCGACGAGATGAGCGACGTCAGCGATACCTACACGCTGACCGATGTGCTGAGCTTTGTCCTGCTCACCGCACCGCGTCGCCTGTATGAAATGCTGCCGATGGCCGCGCTGATCGGCTGCCTGATCGGCCTCGGCAGTCTGGCCAGCAGCAGCGAGCTGACGGTCATGCGCGCCGCGGGTGTGTCCATCGGGCGCATCGTCTGGGCGGTCATGAAGCCCATGCTGGTGCTGATGCTGGCCGGCGTGCTGATCGGCGAATACGTGGCACCGGCCACCGAAAGCATGGCCCAGGCCAATCGCTCGCTGGCGCAAGGCAGCGGCGACGCGCAGAGTGCCAAGCACGGCATGTGGCACCGTCAGGGTGAGGAGTTCATCCATATCAACGCCGTGCAACCCGACGGTCTGTTGTATGGCGTGACCCGCTATCACTTCGACAAAGAGCGTCACCTGCTCAGCTCCAGTTTTGCCAAGCGTGCGGAGTTCGACGGCAAGCGCTGGCTGCTCAGCGACGTGACCACCACGGTGTTCCACGAGCGCAGCACCGAAGTGCTGAATGCGCCGAGCGAGGAGTGGGACGTGTCGCTGAGTCCGCAATTGCTCAACACGGTAGTGATGGCGCCTGAGTCGCTGTCGATTTCCGGTCTGTGGGGCTATATCCACTATCTGGCGGACCAGGGCCTGAGCAATGGCCGTTACTGGCTGGCATTTTGGGTCAAGGTGTTGCAGCCGCTGGTGACCGCTGCGCTGGTACTGATGGCGATCTCCTTCATCTTCGGCCCGTTGCGCTCGGTGACTCTTGGTCAGCGGGTGTTCACCGGTGTGCTGGTGGGCTTCACCTTCCGCATTGTCCAGGATCTGCTCGGCCCATCGAGCCTGGTGTTCGGTTTCTCGCCGCTGTTCGCGGTGCTGGTGCCGGCCACGGTCTGTGCGCTGGCGGGTGTCTGGTTGCTGCGACGGGCCGGTTGATGGTCGCGTTGTTGCCAACGCTTTAACCGCGAAAACGCCTCGGTCGACAGATCGGGGCGTTTTCGTATGCAATCGGGGTGACAGGCGAACGTGACGCTTGCGCCGTGTATCAGGTACAATTCCCGGCTATTTTTCGGCGGGCCAAGCCTGCAGCCTTTTTGAGTGTTGATCCGTGAGTGATTTGAGTCATATCCGCAATTTCTCCATCATCGCCCACATTGACCATGGCAAGTCGACGCTGGCTGACCGTTTCATCCAGATGTGCGGTGGCCTGGCCGAGCGTGAAATGGAAGCCCAGGTACTGGATTCCATGGATCTGGAGCGCGAACGCGGGATCACCATCAAGGCCCATAGCGTTACCCTCTATTACAAAGCCAAAGATGGCGTCACCTACCAGCTGAACTTCATTGACACCCCGGGCCACGTCGACTTCACCTACGAAGTCAGCCGTTCCCTGGCCGCGTGTGAAGGGGCGTTGCTGGTGGTCGATGCCGGTCAGGGTGTTGAAGCCCAGTCCGTGGCCAACTGCTACACCGCCATCGAGCAAGGCCTCGAGGTCATGCCGGTGCTGAACAAGATCGACCTGCCACAGGCCGAGCCGGACCGCGTCAAGGACGAGATCGAGAAGATCATCGGCATCGACGCCACCGACGCCGTCACCTGCAGCGCCAAGACCGGCCTGGGTGTCGACGAAGTGCTCGAACGTCTGGTTGCGACCATTCCTGCGCCGACCGGCAACATCGAAGATCCGCTGCAGGCGTTGATCATCGACTCCTGGTTCGACAACTACCTGGGCGTTGTTTCCCTGGTGCGCGTGCGTCATGGCCGCGTGAAAAAGGGCGACAAGATCCTGGTGAAATCCACCGGCAAGATCCACCTGGTCGACAGCGTCGGTGTATTCAACCCGAAACACACTGCTACCGCTGACCTCAAGGCCGGCGAAGTGGGCTTCATCATCGCCAGCATCAAGGACATTCACGGTGCGCCGGTTGGTGACACCCTGACCCTGAGCTCGACTCCGGATGTCCCGGTTCTGCCCGGTTTCAAACGCATCCAGCCACAGGTTTATGCCGGTCTGTTCCCGGTCAGCTCCGACGACTTCGAGGACTTCCGCGAAGCGCTGCAGAAACTGACCCTGAACGACTCGTCGCTGCAGTACACCCCGGAAAGCTCCGACGCACTGGGCTTCGGCTTCCGTTGCGGGTTCCTCGGCATGCTGCACATGGAGATCATCCAGGAGCGCCTCGAGCGCGAATACGACCTGGACCTGATCACCACCGCGCCAACGGTAATTTTCGAGCTGGTGCTGAAAACCGGTGAAACGATTTACGTCGACAACCCATCCAAGCTTCCGGATGTGTCGGCCATCGAAGACATGCGCGAGCCGATCGTGCGGGCCAATATCCTGGTTCCGCAGGAGCACCTGGGCAACGTCATCACCCTGTGCATCGAGAAACGCGGCGTACAGGTCGACATGCTGTTCCTCGGCAATCAGGTACAAGTGACCTACGACCTGCCGATGAACGAAGTGGTCCTGGACTTCTTCGACCGTCTCAAATCCACCAGCCGCGGCTATGCTTCGCTGGATTACCATTTCGATCGTTACCAATCGGCTAATCTGGTGAAACTGGACGTGCTGATCAACGGTGACAAGGTCGACGCCCTGGCGTTGATCGTGCACCGTGACAATTCGCACTTCAAAGGTCGCCAGTTGACCGAGAAGATGAAAGAACTGATTCCTCGTCAGATGTTCGACGTGGCGATCCAGGCGGCCATTGGCGGTCAGATCGTTGCCCGGACAACCGTCAAGGCACTCAGAAAGAACGTATTGGCCAAATGCTACGGCGGTGACGTAAGCCGTAAGAAAAAGCTGCTTGAAAAGCAAAAGGCCGGTAAGAAACGCATGAAGCAGGTCGGCAACGTGGAAATTCCACAAGAAGCCTTCCTTGCCGTGCTCAGGTTGGAATAGTCAGGTCCTATGTCACTAAATTTCCCGCTGTTGCTGGTCATCGCCGTGTTCGTCTGCGGCCTGTTGGCGTTGCTCGATCTGCTGTTCCTGGCGCCGCGTCGGCGTGCTGCCATTGCCTCTTATCAAGGCAGTGTCAGCCAGCCCGAGCCCGTGGTGGTCGAGAAGCTGAACAAAGAGCCGTTGCTGGTTGAATACGGCAAGTCGTTCTTTCCGGTGCTGTTCATCGTGCTGGTGCTGCGTTCGTTCCTGGTGGAACCGTTCCAGATTCCGTCCGGCTCGATGAAACCGACCCTGGACGTTGGCGACTTCATTCTGGTGAACAAGTTTTCTTACGGGATCCGTCTGCCGGTGATCGACAAGAAAGTCATCGAAGTCGGTGATCCACAGCGTGGCGATGTGATGGTGTTCCGCTACCCGAGCGACCCGAACGTCAACTACATCAAGCGTGTAGTCGGCCTGCCGGGCGACACGGTGCGTTACACCGCTGACAAGCGTCTGTTGGTCAATGGCGAGTCGATTGCCGAGCAACTGGTCGGCTCCGAGCCGGGCACGCTGGGCAGCGCGGAGCTCTACAAGGAAAAACTCGGCGCTGCCGAGCACCTGATCCGCAAGGAAATGAGCCGCTACCGTGCGACCCCGGACCATACCTGGACCGTGCCGGCCGGCCATTACTTCATGATGGGCGACAACCGCGACAACTCCAACGACAGTCGCTACTGGGATGACCCGAACATTCCCAAGGATCTGCTGGGCATGGTTCCCGACCAGAATATCGTCGGCAAAGCCTTCGCTGTCTGGATGAGCTGGCCGGAACCGAAACTCAGCCACCTGCCGAATTTCTCGCGGGTTGGCCTGATCAAGTAATCAATCACGGCGCTGTTGACCACAGCGCCGAATGCATTTCTGGAGTCGACACAAATCGGCACCAGGGCATGAAGCCACGATATTCAGGACGTCATTTTTGAACACAGCGTTAATTGTCCCAGGCCTGCGCCGTAACCCGGCGATGGCAGTGGAATCCAGCCACGAACTCAGCGTGGGTAAACCGTGAGCGTTTCTCTAAGCCGTCTCGAGCGCCAGCTCGGTTACACCTTCAAGGATCAGGAGCTGATGCTGCTGGCCCTCACGCACCGCAGCTTTGCCGGGCGTAACAACGAACGCCTGGAATTCCTCGGCGATGCCATCCTCAACTTCGTCGCCGGCGAGGCGCTGTTCGATCGCTTCCCGCTGGCCCGCGAAGGCCAGTTGTCGCGTTTGCGCGCACGCCTGGTGAAGGGTGAGACACTGGCCGTGCTGGCCCGTGGTTTCGACCTGGGCGACTACCTGCGTCTGGGCTCGGGCGAACTGAAAAGCGGTGGCTTCCGTCGCGAATCGATCCTGGCCGATGCCCTCGAAGCGCTGATCGGTGCGATCTACCTGGATGCCGGCATGGACGTCGCTCGCGAGCGCGTACTGGCCTGGCTGGCCGGTGAGTTCGAAGGCCTGACGCTGGTCGACACCAACAAGGATCCCAAGACCCGCCTGCAGGAACACCTGCAATCGCGCGGTTGCGAACTGCCACGCTATGAAGTGGTGGATATCCAGGGTGAACCGCACTGCCGTACCTTCTTCGTCGAGTGCGAAGTGGTCTTATTGAATGAAAAAAGCCGAGGTCAGGGTGTGAGCCGCCGTATTGCCGAACAGGTAGCGGCCGCCGCAGCACTGATTGCCCTGGGCGTGGAGAATGGCAATGACTGATACAAACGCAACTCGCTGTGGCTACGTTGCCATCGTCGGCCGTCCCAACGTCGGCAAGTCGACGTTGCTCAACCACATCCTCGGCCAGAAGCTCGCGATCACCTCGCGCAAGCCGCAGACCACCCGCCACAACATGCTCGGGATCAAGACCGAGGGTGACGTGCAGGCGATCTACGTCGACACCCCCGGCATGCACAAGGGTGGCGAAAAGGCTCTGAACCGTTACATGAACAAAACCGCTTCGGCAGCATTGAAAGACGTCGACGTGGTGATCTTCGTGGTCGACCGCACCAAGTGGACCGAAGAGGACCAGATGGTCCTGGAGCGCGTGCAGTACGTGACCGGCCCGCTGATCGTCGCGCTGAACAAGACCGACCGCATCGAAGACAAGGCCGAGCTGATGCCGCACCTGTCGTGGTTGCAGGAACAGCTGCCGAACGCACAGATCATCCCGATTTCCGCGCAGCACGGGCACAACCTCGACGCGCTGGAAAAGGTCATCGCCGATCATCTGCCGGAGAACGATCACTTCTTCCCGGAAGACCAGATCACCGACCGTAGCAGCCGTTTCCTCGCTGCCGAACTGGTGCGCGAGAAAATCATGCGCCAAATGGGCGCCGAGCTGCCGTACCAGATCACCGTCGAGATCGAAGAGTTCAAGCAGCAGGGCAAGACCCTGCACATCCATGCGCTGATCCTCGTCGAACGTGACGGCCAGAAGAAGATCATCATTGGCGACAAGGGCGAGCGCATCAAACGCATCGGCACCGAAGCGCGCAAGGACATGGAGCTGCTGTTCGACTCCAAGATCATGCTCAACCTGTGGGTGAAGGTGAAGGGCGGCTGGTCTGACGACGAGCGTGCTTTGCGTTCGCTGGGTTACGGCGACCTGTAATCACCGTTCCAGAGAACACCGATACCCACTGTGGGAGCGAGCCTGCTCGCGAAGGGATGTAACATTCAGCATTGATGTTGACTGTCACTCCGCTTTCGCGAGCAGGCTCGCTCCCACATTTGGTTTTTGGGTGGTGTGTAAAAACTGCGTTTCTTCATCGAGAACTCCATGTCGCAAACCCCACCTCCCGCCCAACTCGCCTACGTCCTGCATTCGCGCGCCTACCGCGAAACCAGCGCGCTGGTCGACTTCCTCACGCCGCAAGGGCGGCTGCGGGCGGTATTGCGCAGTGCGCGGGGCAAGGCCGGGACACTGGCGCGACCGTTCGTGCCGCTGGAAGTCGAGTTTCGTGGCAAGGGTGAGTTGAAGAACGTCGGGCGCATGGAAAGTGCCGGCAATGCGACCTGGATGATCGGCGAGGCGCTGTTCAGCGGCCTCTACCTCAATGAATTGCTGATCCGTCTGCTACCCGCCGAAGACCCGCACCCGGCGGTGTTCGATCACTACGCAGCCACGCTGTTGGCGCTGGCCGAAGGTCGTCCGCTGGAGCCGTTGTTGCGCTCCTTCGAATGGCGTCTGCTGGACGATCTCGGTTACGGCTTCTCCCTGAATACCGATATCCACAGCGAACCGGTCGCGCCGGACGGTCTTTATCGTTTGCAAGTGGACGCTGGCCTTGAGCGCGTTTACCTGCTGCAACCTGGTCTGTTCAACGGTGTTGAATTGCTGGCCATGGCCGAAGCTGACTGGTCAGCCCCCGGCGCACTTTCAGCCGCCAAACGTCTGATGCGTCAAGCACTGGCAGTTCACTTGGGCGGTCGTCCGCTTGTCAGTCGCGAACTGTTTCGCAAGCCCTGATCACCCCGTATGCTGTGCGCCGAATCTCTAAATTCAGGAGCGCATCCGTGACCACCAGCAATCGCATTCTTCTTGGCGTGAACATCGACCACGTCGCCACCTTGCGTCAGGCCCGTGGCACACGCTACCCGGATCCGGTCAAGGCAGCGCTGGACGCGGAAGAGGCGGGCGCCGACGGCATCACCGTGCACCTGCGCGAAGACCGTCGGCACATTCAGGAGCGCGACGTGCTGTTGCTCAAGGACGTGCTGCAGACCCGCATGAACTTCGAAATGGGCGTTACCGAAGAAATGATGGTGTTCGCCGAGCGCATCCGTCCGGCGCACATCTGCCTCGTCCCGGAAACCCGTCAGGAGCTGACCACTGAAGGCGGTCTGGACGTAGCGGGGCAGGAGGAGCGAATCAAGGCAGCGGTCGAGCGTCTGTCGAAGATCGGCAGCGAAGTGTCGCTGTTCATCGATGCCGACGAGCGCCAGATCGCCGCGTCGAAACGCGTTGGTGCACCGGCGATCGAGTTGCACACAGGGCGTTACGCCGATGCCGAAACCCCGACTGAGGTCGCTGAAGAGTTGAAGCGTGTGGCGGACGGCGTGGCGTTTGGTCTGGCGCAGGGCCTGATCGTCAATGCCGGGCATGGCCTGCATTATCACAACGTCGAAGCGGTGGCGGCGATCAAGGGCATCAATGAACTGAACATCGGCCATGCGCTGGTGGCGCATGCGTTGTTCGTCGGGTTCAAGTCGGCAGTGTCCGAGATGAAAGCGCTGATTCTGGCGGCTGCGCTCAAAGGCTAAAGGTCAACGCATGACCCCTGTGGGAGCGAGCCTGCTCGCGAAAGCGGTGTATCAGTCAGCGATGATGTCGACTGACACGACGCCTTCGCGAGCAGGCTCGCTCCCACATTGGTTTTTGTGGTGTTTGTTAGAGCGGGGCAGGTTCTTGCGCGGGTTTTGACTTGTCGATCCCCGGTACATGCAGATTACCCTCGGCCACCTGATCGCCTTCAAGCTGCGGCTGGGTTACCCAGGTCAGGATGTCGTAGTAGCGACGGATGTTCGCCACGAAATGCACCGGCTCGCCGCCCCGGGCGTAGCCATAGCGGGTCTTGCTGTACCACTGCTTCTGCGACAGGCGCGGCAGCATCTTCTTCACGTCCAGCCACTTGTCCGGGTTCAGGCCTTCGCGGGACGCCAGTTTGCGTGCGTCATCGAGATGACCGCTGCCGACGTTGTACGCCGCCAGGGCAAACCAGGTGCGGTCCGGCTCCTGAATCGATTCGTCGAGCTGATCCTTCATGTAGGCCAGGTACTTCGCGCCGCCCATGATGCTCTGCTTGGGATCGAGTCGGTTCGACACGCCCATGGCCTGAGCGGTGTTCTGGGTCAGCATCATCAGACCGCGCACACCGGTTTTCGAAGTGACCGCCGGTTGCCACAGCGATTCCTGATAACCGATGGCCGCCAGCAGGCGCCAGTCGACTTTCTCTTTCTTGGCGTAGGTCTTGAAGTGCTGTTCGTATTTGGGCAGGCGCTGCTGCAAGTGCTGGGCGAAGGTGGTGGCGCCCATGTAGCCGAGGACATCGACGTGGCCGTAATACCGGTCTTTCAGGCGCTGCAGGGTGCCGTTTTTCTGCACCTTGTCGAGGTAGGCGTTGATCTCGTTGAGCAGGCTGTTGTCTTCGCCGGCGGCCACCGCCCAACTCTGGCTGCGCGCATCGCCGAGGTCGAAGGCCACGCGGATGTTGGTGAAGTACACCTGGTTCATTGCCACTTCGTTGGAGTCGACCAGCGTCAGGTCGATCTGGCCTTCATCGACCATGCGCAACAGGTCGACCACTTCAACGGCGTCGGATTCTTCGTATTCGATGCCCGGAAACTTCTTTTTCAGCTCCGCCAGTTGTTCGGCGTGGGTGCTGCCCTTGAGCACCATGATTTTCTTGCCGACCAGATCACCGGGATCGGTAGGGCGCGACTGGCCGTTGCGATAGATGATCTGCGGGGTGACTTCGAGGTAGGAGTGGGAGAAGCGCACCTGCTTCTTGCGATCCTCGCTGCTGACCAGCCCAGCCGCCGCCAGCACCGGGCCGTTCGGCTTGCCGATCTGGTTGAACAGATCGTCGAGGTTGTCGGCGGTCTCGATCTTCAGCTCGACCCCCAAATCGTCGGCAAAGCGCTTCACCAGCTCGTATTCGAAGCCGGTTTCACCGCTGCGATCCTGAAAGTAGGTGGCGGGGCTGTTACGGGTAATCACCCGCAGCACACCATCCTCCTTTACGCGCTCGAGTGTGTTGGGTTTATCAACACAGCCACCGAGCACCAGGAAGAGTCCGGTTGCGATCAGCCATTTGGCGTATCGCGGACGCAAAGCCGTTGGGAAAAACATCTGCGCAGTATACGCAAACGGCTGCGGGCGCCATATCTCGACAGTGAGCGGCTTGTCTGCTAGAGATCACAAAACCGCACGAAACCCCGCAGGAATGGGGCTGAAAGGCATTTTGTGACAGAAAAAATAAGCGCTGCTCGCGCACCCTCGGAATTTGACTTCAAAGGCAGAAACACAGATTGATATCCGAGTGCAACCGTGCGTAGCGTTTCGGGTGATGTTGAGGGCGGTTTAGGCTAGAATGCACGGCCTCAAAGCACACCCCTTCCCGAGGCTGTCCCGAAGATGTTGATCCTGCGCGGCGCTCCTGCCCTTTCTGCCTTTCGCCACAGCAAACTCCTTGAGCAACTGAGCCAGAAGGTTCCAGCTGTCAGTGGCCTGTATGCTGAATTCGCTCACTTCGCCGAAGTCACCGGCGTCCTGACCGGCGACGAACAGCAGGTGCTTGCGCGCCTTCTGAAGTACGGCCCAAGCGTTCCGGTACAAGAGCCGACCGGCCGTCTGTTTCTGGTGTTGCCGCGTTTCGGCACCATCTCGCCATGGTCGAGCAAGGCCAGCGACATCGCCCGCAACTGCGGCCTGAGCAAGATCCAGCGCCTGGAGCGCGGCATCGCGTTCTACGTGGCCGGCCAGTTCAGCGACGCCGAAGCCCAGCAAATCGCCGACGTGCTGCATGACCGCATGACCCAGATCGTTCTGGGCAATCTGGAGCAGGCCGCCGGTCTGTTCAGCCACGCCGAGCCGAAGCCGCTGACCGCGATCGACATCCTCGGTGGCGGCCGCGCCGCGCTGGAAAAAGCCAACACCGAACTGGGCCTGGCCCTGGCCGAAGACGAGATCGATTACCTGGTCAACGCCTTCAACGGTCTCAAGCGCAACCCGCACGACATCGAACTGATGATGTTCGCCCAGGCCAACTCCGAGCACTGCCGCCACAAGATCTTCAACGCCAGTTGGGATATTGATGGCGAGAGCCAGGAAAAAAGCCTGTTCGGCATGATCAAGAACACCTATCAGATGCACAACGAAGGCGTGCTGTCCGCTTATAAGGACAACGCCTCGGTGATCGTCGGCAACGTCGCCGGCCGCTTCTTCCCGGATCCGGAAACCCGCCAGTACGGCGCGGTGCAGGAGCCGGTGCACATCCTGATGAAAGTCGAAACCCACAACCACCCGACCGCGATCGCCCCGTTCCCGGGCGCGTCCACCGGTTCCGGTGGCGAGATCCGCGACGAAGGTGCAACCGGTCGTGGCGCCAAGCCAAAGGCCGGCCTGACCGGTTTCACCGTGTCCAACCTGCAGATCCCGGGCTTCGAACAGCCGTGGGAAGTGCCGTACGGCAAGCCTGAGCGTATCGTTACCGCGCTGGACATCATGATCGAAGGCCCGCTGGGCGGCGCCGCGTTCAACAACGAATTCGGTCGTCCGGCCCTGACCGGCTACTTCCGTACCTTCGAACAGTCGATCACTACTCCGCACGGTGATGAAGTTCGTGGTTACCACAAGCCGATCATGCTCGCGGGCGGCATGGGCAACATCCGTGAAGAGCACGTCAAGAAAGGCGAGATCCTGGTCGGCTCCAAGCTGATCGTGCTCGGCGGCCCGGCAATGCTGATCGGTCTGGGCGGCGGCGCCGCTTCCTCGATGGCCACCGGCACCAGCTCGGCGGACCTGGATTTCGCTTCCGTTCAGCGTGAAAACCCTGAAATGGAGCGTCGCTGCCAGGAAGTCATCGACCGTTGCTGGCAGCTGGGCGACAAGAACCCGATCAGCTTCATCCACGACGTGGGTGCGGGCGGTCTGTCCAACGCCTTCCCGGAACTGGTCAACGACGGCGACCGCGGTGGCCGTTTCGAACTGCGCAACATTCCCAACGACGAGCCGGGCATGGCCCCGCACGAAATCTGGTCCAACGAATCCCAGGAACGTTACGTTCTGGCGGTCGGCCCGGCCGATTTCGAGCGCTTCAAGGCGATCTGCGAACGTGAGCGTTGCCCGTTCGCCGTGGTCGGTGAAGCCACCGCTGAGCCGCAACTGACCGTGACCGACAGCCACTTCGGCAACAACCCGGTGGACATGCCACTGGAAGTGTTGCTGGGCAAGGCGCCGCGCATGCACCGTTCGGTGGTTCGCGAAGCCGAGCTGGGCGACGATTTCGATCCGTCGAACCTCGACATCAGTGAATCCATCGAGCGCGTCCTGCATCACCCGGCCGTGGCGAGCAAAAGCTTCCTGATCACCATTGGTGACCGCACCATCACCGGCCTTGTGGCCCGTGACCAGATGGTTGGCCCATGGCAGGTTCCGGTGGCCGACGTCGCCGTCACCGCCACCAGTTTCGACGTCTACACCGGTGAAGCGATGGCCATGGGCGAGCGGACTCCGCTGGCGCTGCTGGACGCTCCGGCGTCGGGCCGCATGGCCATCGGCGAAACCCTGACCAACATTGCCGCTTCGCGCATCAACAAGATCTCCGACATCAAACTGTCGGCGAACTGGATGTCCGCTGCCGGCCACCCGGGCGAAGACGCGCGTCTGTACGACACCGTGAAAGCGGTCGGCATGGAACTGTGCCCTGAGCTGGGCATCACCATTCCGGTCGGCAAGGACTCGATGTCCATGGCCACCCGCTGGAACGACAACGGCGAAGAAAAAACCGTGACCTCGCCGATGTCGCTGATCGTGACCGGTTTCGCCCCAGTGGCTGACATCCGTCAGACCCTGACCCCGGAACTGCGCATGGACAAGGGCACCACCGACCTGATCCTGATCGACCTCGGTCGCGGTCAGAACCGCATGGGCGCCTCGATCCTTGCCCAGGTTCACGGCAAGCTCGGCAAGCAGGCTCCGGACGTCGACGATGCCGAAGACCTCAAAGCCTTCTTCGCCGTGATCCAGGGCCTCAACGCCGACGGTCACCTGTTGGCTTACCACGACCGTTCCGACGGTGGTCTGCTGACCTCCGTGGTTGAAATGGCCTTCGCCGGCCACTGCGGTCTGAGCCTGAACCTGGACAGCGTTGCCGAAAACTCGGCAGAAATCGCCGCGATCCTGTTCAACGAAGAACTCGGTGCAGTGATTCAGGTTCGTCAGGACGCCACCCCGGACATCCTCGCGCAATTCAGCGCGGCCGGTCTGGGTGACTGCGTGTCGGTGATCGGTCAGCCGATCAACAACGGTCAGATCAACATCACCTTCAACGGTGACACTGTGTTCGAAGGCCAGCGTCGCCTGCTGCAACGTCAGTGGGCCGAGACCAGCTACCAGATCCAGCGTCTGCGTGACAACGCCGACTGTGCCGAGCAAGAGTTCGACGCGCTGCTGGAAGAAGACAACCCGGGCCTGAGCGTCAAGCTGAGCTACGACGTCAACCAGAACATCGCGGCGCCTTACATCAAGAAAGGCATTCGCCCACAGGTTGCCGTGCTGCGTGAGCAGGGCGTCAACGGTCAGGTGGAAATGGCCGCCGCCTTCGACCGCGCCGGTTTCAACGCGATCGACGTGCACATGAGCGACATTCTCGCCGGCCGCGTCGACCTGAACGAGTTCAAAGGCCTGGTGGCCTGCGGTGGTTTCTCCTACGGCGACGTCCTCGGTGCCGGTGAGGGCTGGGCCAAGTCGGCGCTCTTCAACAGTCGCGCCCGCGATGCGTTCCAGGGTTTCTTCGAGCGTAACGACAGCTTCACCCTCGGCGTGTGCAACGGTTGCCAGATGATGTCCAACCTGCACGAGCTGATCCCGGGCAGCGAGTTCTGGCCGCACTTCGTACGCAACCGCTCCGAGCAGTTCGAAGCGCGCGTGGCAATGGTGCAGATCCAGGAATCGAACTCGATCTTCCTGCAGGGCATGGCCGGTTCGCGTATGCCGATCGCCATCGCTCACGGTGAAGGTCATGCCGAGTTCTCCAGCGAAGAAGCCCTGCTGGAAGCCGATCTGTCGGGTTGCGTGGCGATGCGTTTCGTCGACAACCACGGCAAGGTCACCGAAGCCTACCCGGCCAACCCGAACGGTTCGCCGCGCGGGATCACCGGTCTCACCAGTCGCGACGGTCGCGTGACGATCATGATGCCGCACCCGGAGCGAGTGTTCCGCGCGGTGCAGAACTCGTGGCGTTCGGAAGACTGGACCGAGGATGCACCTTGGATGCGCATGTTCCGTAACGCGCGCGTCTGGGTGAACTAAGGCCTGTGTACAAGCTTGGGTTTTTTGTTCCTGACAGTCATGTCGAGGTGGTCAAGGACGCTGTATTCGCTGCCGGTGGTGGGCGGATCGGGGACTATGACCACTGTGCGTGGCAGGTGCTTGGCTTGGGTCAGTTTCGACCTCTGGACGGCAGTCAGCCGTTTATTGGTGAGGCGGGGCAGGTTGAGCGGGTTGAGGAATGGAAGGTTGAGCTTGTCGTTTGTGACGCGTTGATTCGTGATGTGGTGGCTGCTCTCAAGTTGAGCCACCCTTACGAGACGCCGGCTTATGAGGTGTGGCGGTTGGAGGATTTCTGATCTTTCTGCCGCTGGAACGAGAAACCCGCAGATGAGTGATTGTCTGCGGGTTTTTTGTTGCCTGCGATTTGCTTTTCTGTAGGAGTGAGCCTGCTCGCGATGGCGCCCTGACAGGCGACCATGCTCTGCCTGACTGTGTGAATATCCGATTCTTCGGGTGCTGCCGCTGGCGGTTTCGCCCTTACGGCGACTCACTTTTTTTACAAGCGCCTAAAAAAAGTAAGCAAAAAAACGCTTGCTCCTGCGTTCGGCCCGCTCGCTGGGGCTCGGGGTTCCTTCGCTGCGGGATTGATCCGGGCGCAGCGCCTCCGGTTTGCTTCGCTGCACCTCCTCTCGCTGTGTTTGGCTTCGCCAAACGGTCGCTGCGCTCCCACACCCGGATCAATCCCTGCACTCAGCCTTCCGATGTCGCCCGTGGATCAAGATCAAGATCAAGAGCTGCAGCCGAGCTAACGCTCATCCTGTTGAGTGGTGAGGAGCGAAGCGGGGCAGCGCCGTTTTTTCTTTTGCTTTTCTGTGGGAGCGAGCCTGCTCGCGAAGGCAATCTGACAGACAACCTGACTCTTGCAGATGCCCACAACCCCTGTGGGAGCCTGGCTTGCCAGCGATGGCGGCCTGACAGCCGACCAATCTCTAGCTGATGCAGTACTCACCTGTAGGAGCTGCCGAAGGCTGCGATCTTTTGATCTTGCCTTTGATTGTGGAAAGCCAAAGTCAAAAGATCGCAGCCTTCGGCAGCTCCTACAGTGGGATGTTTTGTGTTTAAAAATGTGTGGAATCAGAAGAACCTTCCCACAAGGTTTTCAGGTTGTCCCTCGGACGTCCGGTCTCTAGGCTTTGTCTGTCGCTGCCAATTCAGCGACCGGGAGGTGAGATACCCGATTTGGATCCCCAGACAAGTGCCCCCATAATTGTGGCCAGCTTTCGCTGTCAGCAATTCCTTATGGCGGCTATGTACGGGCGGACTTCGGTCCGGCCGGATTTGGGGTCCTTACCGGTAATCTCACTCCGTACATGGCTGCCACCTCTTCTCCGAGTGAGATCGGGAGCAAGTGGCCGCAACACTTAAAAAGGACTTGTTCGATGGACAAACTGATACCCGACCCACCCGCCGACGCCATCCGGGTTGAAGACCTGACGAAAGACCGCGAAGCCATCAAGCGCGCTGTCGATTTCTACTTCACCCCGCAACCCGCTCAGGCGCATCACCCCGGCACGATGTTCCTGGTCAACCCAAGCATCGACCCCGAAACCCTGCTAGCCCACGCCTACGAATCGTTGGCCTGCGCCAGTGCCATGGCCAGCAACTTCGCCAACGAACTCAGCGGCCTGCAACGCAGCACCGCACTGGCGATCCAGCAAATCGTCATGCTCGCCGAACTGGCGGTAAACCGCGCGCTGGACAGGGTCGATCCACAAGCCTGACCACCGCCAGGCTGGATACTTTGTAGGAGCTGCCGAAGGCTGCGATCTTTTGATTTTGTTTCTGATGGTGAGAAACCAAAGTCAAAAGATCGCAGCCTTCGGCAGCTCCTACAGTGGACGGTTCAGACCTTGGCGCTGACCTCCGTCCGGTTCACCAACGCCTCAATCGCCCCACTCAAACTCGCCGCTTTCTCACCAATCAACAAATGCCAGACCCCACCGTCCAACGGGCTGACACCCTGGCAACCCAGCGCTTTCAGCTGAGCCTCGGACAACGCTTTTCCATTGGCCAGTTGTAAACGAAGGCGCGTCAGGGCGATGCATTCCAGCTGCAGCACATTCTCGCTACCGCCCAATGCGGTCAGCCATTGTTGGGCTTCCGGTGCTGCGACCAATGCAGCTTTCGATTCCTCGACCACCACCGCAGGCGGAGCCACCAACGCACGACCCAGCGCCGGCATGGCGAGGCGGATTTCGTCGGCGATGCTGTCGGCCAATGGCCCGACCACCACCTGCAAGCTGCCGCCCTTGCCCGGGCGTACCACGGCCATCGCACCCAGTGCCTTCAAGTCAGCGTCGGAAGCCTTGTTGCGATCGACCATTTCCAGGCGCAGCCGCGTGGTGCAAGCGCCAACCGTCAGCAGGTTTTCAGCGCCGCCCAGTGCCTTGATGTAAGCACTGGCGCGCTCGTTTTCAGTCAGTACGGCTTTTTCACTGACAGCAACATCCTCCCGCCCCGGCGTCTTCAAATTGAAGCGACGGATACAGAAATCAAACACCGCGTAATACACCACGGCATAGGCCAGCCCGACCGGAATCACCAGCCAGCCATTGGTCGAACGCCCCCAACCCAGCACCATGTCGATGAAGCCGCCGGAGAAGGTGAAACCCAAGTGAATGTTCAGCGCATTGGTGATCGCCATCGACAACCCGGTCAGCAGCGCATGCAACAGATACAGCAGCGGGGCGAGGAACATGAAGGCGAATTCAATCGGTTCGGTCACCCCGGTCAAAAAAGACGTCAGGGCCATCGACAGAAAGATCCCGCCCATGACCTTGCGCCGCTCTGGCAACGCGTTGCGGTACATCGCCAGGCATGCGGCGGGCAGGCCGAAGATCATCATCGGGAACATGCCGGTCATGAACTGGCCGCCCTTCGGATCGCCGGCGAAATAGCGTGACAGGTCGCCGGTGACGAGTGCTCCGGTGGTCGGGTCGGTGAAGTTGCCGAACACGAACCACGCCATGTTGTTGAGGATGTGGTGCAGGCCGGTAACGATCAGCAGGCGGTTGAACACGCCGAAGACGAAGGCGCCGAAGCTGCCGCTTTCCATCATCAGGCTGCCGAAGCTGTTGATGCCGTGCTGAATCGGCGGCCAGATGTAGCCGAACACCACGCCCAGACCGACTGCGGCGAACCCGGTGACGATCGGCACGAAGCGCCGGCCGCCGAAGAACGCCAGATACTCCGGCAGCTTGATGTCCTTGAAGCGGTTGTACAGCGCGCCGGCCATCAGGCCGCTGACAATCCCGGCGAGCATGCCCATGTTGATGCTCGGGTCGAGCACCTTGAGCGTGGAGATCATCACCAGGTAACCGATCACCCCGGCCAGGCCTGCGGTGCCGTTGTTGTCCTTGGCGAATCCGACGGCGATGCCGATGGCGAAGATCATGGCCAGGTTGGCGAAGATCACTTGCCCGGCATCGTGGATGATCGCGATGTTCAGCAGGTCGGTGTCACCCAGACGCAGCAGCAGGCCGGCGATCGGCAGGATCGCGATCGGCAGCATCAACGCACGGCCGAGGCGTTGCAGGCCTTCGATGAAGAGTTGGTACATGGTGGTTCTCCCTGCTCTTTATAGAGAGCTTGTTGTTAGTGCAGAGGCCAATGCAGATGGCAGGCCTGACGTACCGCAGTGGCACTGTTCAGTTTCAACAGGTCGAGGCTGAGGCGTTGGCATTCGGCCTCGTGCAACTGGCGCACGCGATCCTTGATTTCACCGATCTGCACCGGGCTCACCGACAGTTCGGTCACGCCGAGGCCGATCAGCACCGGTGTCGCCAGTGGATCGGAGGCGAGAGCGCCGCAGACGCCGACCCAGCGTTTGTGCACCGCCGCGCCTGCGCAGGTCATGGCAATCAGCCGCAGCAGCGCCGGGTGCAGGGCATCGACGCGAGCGGCGAGGCCGGCGTGGTCGCGGTCCATGGCCAAGGTGTATTGCGACAGGTCGTTGGTGCCGACCGACAGGAAGTCGGCGTGTTCAGCCAGTTGCTCGGCCTGCAACGCAGCGGCGGGGACTTCGATCATCACGCCGATTTCCGGGCGCTGGCTGATGTTCAGTTCCAGGCACAGCGCATCGACCCGTTGGCGGATGTGCAGCAGTTCGTCGACTTCGGTGACCATCGGCAACAGGATCCGGCAACGGCGCAGCGGGCTGACTTGCAGCAGTGCGCGCAATTGCTGATCGAGGATTTCCGGGCGGGCCTGGGCCAGACGAATGCCACGCAAGCCCAAGACCGGATTGGCTTCAGCGGGCAGCGGCAGGTAGTCCAGTTGCTTGTCGCCGCCGACGTCGATGGTGCGGATGATCACCGAGTGCTCGCCCATGGCATCGAGTACGGCTTGATAGGCGGCGCGCTGCTCGTCGACGTCCGGCGCGGTCTGTCGCTCGACGAACAGAAACTCGGTGCGCAGCAGGCCGACGCCATCGGCGCCGTTGGCAAAGGCGTCTGCCGCTTCATGGCTGGACGCAACATTGGCGACCACTTCGATGGCCACGCCATTGCGGGTTTCGGCGGGCAGGTGGGCCTTGGCCTGTTGCGCATCGCGGCGTTGCTGACGGTCGATTTGCGCCTGTTGCACTTCGGCCAGGCGTTCGACGTTCGGCGTCAGTTCGAGGCGGCCGCCATCGGCATCCAGCACCACCGACTGACCTTGCGGCTGATCGAGCAACGCGGCGCCCAGTGCGACCAGGCAAGGCAGACCTTTGCCGCGCGCCAGAATCGCGACGTGCGAGGTCGCGCCGCCCTCGGCCATGCACAACCCGGCAACACCTTGCGCGCTGAGTTGCAGCAGATCCGACGGCGTCAGTTCATGCGCAGCGATAATGGCGCCGGCCGGCACGTCGTAATGCCAGGCTTCACCGAGCAGGGCGCGCAGCACCCGTTGCTTGAGGTCGCGCAGGTCGTTGGCGCGTTCGGTCAGCAGCGCGCTGCCGGTGTGTTGCAGCATCTCGCACTGCACATCGATCGATTGGCTCCACGCGTGGGTCGCCGCTGTGCCTTGGTCGATAGCATGCTGCGCGGCGTCGAGCAGGGCCGGGTCTTCGAGCAGTGCCAGATGCGCGGCGAAGATCGCTTCTTCGTCGGTGCTCTTGTGCTTTTTCGCTTGGGCGAGGGTATCGTTGATTTCGCCGCGAACCTGACTCAGCGCCGACTCAAGCACCTGTTGTTGCGCCAGCGGATCATGCTTGCCCGCATCCGCCGGCAGATTGATCGCGTTCAGGCGAAACAGCGGCCCGCCGACCAGTCCCGGCGCGGCGCACACACCCTGCAGCACGCCAGCTTCGGCCGGGCGCTTGCGCGGTGCGGCGCTGACCGGTGCTGCGGCGTGATGATCATCGGGCAGGGCGGTCGCCAACGCATTCAGCAATGCTTGCAGCGCAGCTTCGGCGTCTGGCCCCTGACAGCTGACCTGCACTTCATCCTGCTCGCCGATTGTCAGGCCCATCAGGCCGATCAGGCTGTTGCACGGCGCCGATTTGCCGGCGAAGTGCAGCTGCGACTGGCTCTTGAAGCCTTGCGCGGTCTGGCGAATCAGCGCGGCCGGGCGCGCATGCAAGCCGCCGCGATGCGCCACCAAGACCTGACCATGAACCTCTGGCCCGCCAACGGCTTCGGCGGTCGCCGCAGAGCTGCTGCGGGCAATAATGTGCAGCAACGGCTCGCCGACCTTCACCGCTTTGAGTGTGATCGGGCGCACCTGGAAATCCTGGCTGTTGGTCAGGATCAGCAGGCTGACCAGGCTTTTGCACTGCTGGCCGACCTTGTCCAGGTCGTAGCGCAACAACGGCTGGCCGTTGCTGACCCGCGTGCCTTCCTTGACCAGCATCAAGAAGCCTTCGCCGTTCAGTTCAACGGTGTCGAGGCCCAGATGCAGGAGGATTTCCGCGCCGTTGTCGGCGCGCACGGTCAGGGCATGGCCGGTGCGGGCGACGTGGATGATCACCCCGGCGCAGGGCGAATACAGGGTGTCATTCAGCGGGTCGATGGCAATGCCGTCACCCATCGCGCCGCTGGCGAACACCGCGTCCGGGACTTTGGCGAGCGTGAGCACCGGGCCGCTGAGCGGGGCGCTGAGGGTCAGCTCTTTATTGTTGTTGTGCATGGCTCGGTCTCATCAGTAATTTCGCTTTCCCCTGTAGGAGCTGCCGCAGGCTGCGATCTGTTGATCTTGTTTTTTTCAACGTCAAAATCAAAAGATCGCAGCCTGCGGCAGCTCCTACAGGGTTGTGCATCAATCAACGGTTTTCGCGTCCGCCGACAGGGTTGTGCAACGATCAGCAGGTTTCAGTGTGTACGGGTCACTTTGCTCAGGTGGCGCGGCTGATCCGGGTCCATGCCGCGGGCCACGGCCAGGCCGGCGGCCATCACGTAGAAACTCTGGATCGCCAGGATCGGATCGAGGGCCGGGTGCTCGGCGCGGCTCAGGGTCAGGTCGCGTTCGAGGATGTCGTCCGGCGCGGCCAGCAGCACGCGGGCACCGCGTTGACGCATCTCTGCCGCGAGACTGATCAGACCCGCCTGTTCGGCACCGCGCGGAGCGAACACCAGCAGCGGGTAGTGCTCGTCGATCAGCGCCATCGGGCCGTGACGGACTTCGGCACTGCTGAAGGCTTCGGCCTGGATCGCCGAGGTTTCCTTGAACTTCAGTGCGGCTTCCTGGGCGATGGCGAAACCGGCGCCACGGCCAATCACCATCAGGCGTTCACAGTCGCGCAAGGCGTCGATGGCTGCGCTCCAGTCCTGTTGCGCCGCTTCGCGCAGGCCTTCGGGCAGGGCGTTGTGCGCTTCCAGCAGTTCGCGGTCTTCTTTCCAGTGCGCGATCAGGCGGGCGCTGGCGCTGAGGGTGGCGATGAAACTCTTGGTCGCGGCGACGCTGCTTTCGGTGCCGGCGAGCAACGGCAGGCTGAATTCGCAGGCCGCTTCCAGTGGCGAATCGGCGGCGTTGACCATCGACACACTGAGGGCGCCACGCTTGCGCAGCAGACGCAGGCTGTTGACCAGATCCGGGCTCTGGCCCGATTGCGAGAACGCGAACGCGACCTGACCGCTGACCTTCAACGGCGCCTGCTGCATGGTCACCACCGACATCGGCAACGACGCCACCGGCACCCCCAGTTGCTGCATGGTCAGGTAGGCGAAGTAGCTCGCCGCGTGATCGGAACTGCCGCGCGCGACGGTCATTGCCACTTGTGGCGGCTGACGGCGCAGGCGCCCGGCGATCTCGATCATTGGCGGGTCGAGCTGCTGCAGTTGGGCTTGCACGGCCTCGAACGAGGACAGCGCCTCTTCAAGCATTTTTGAAGTCAATGTCTTCTCCTTCGACCATGACGGCGGTCAGTGTGAGTGAGCGATCCAGCCGCACGCAGTCGGCCCAGGCCCCCGGTTGCAGGCGCCCGCGTTCAGTGATGCCGAGGTAGTCGGCGGGAAATTGCGACAGACGCTGTGAGGCCTCGGCGATCGGCAATCCGATCTTCACCAGGTTGCGCAGGGCCTGATCCATGGTCAGGGTGCTGCCGGCCAGCGTGCCGTCGGGCAGGCGCACGCCGCCCAGGCATTTGGTCACGGTGTGGCTGCCGAGCTTGTATTCACCGTCGGGCATGCCGGCGGCGGCGGTCGAATCGGTGACGCAGTACAGGCACGGGATCGAACGCAGGGCCACGCGGATCGCGCCGGGGTGCACGTGCAGCAAGTCCGGAATCAGTTCGGCGAATTTGGCGTGGGCCAGCGCGGCGCCGACGATCCCCGGCTCACGGTGATGCAGCGGGCTCATGGCGTTGTACAAATGGGTGAAACTGGTGGCGCCGGCATCCAGGGCGGCGACGCCTTCCTCATAGCTGCCGAGGGTATGGCCGATCTGCATGCGGATGCCGCGGCTGCTCAGTTCACGAATCAACCCGTCGTGACCGGCGATTTCCGGGGCGATGGTGATCACCCGGATCGGCGCCAGCGCCAGGTATTCCTCGACCTCGGCCATCAACGCTGTGTGGGCGAAATTCGGTTGCGCGCCGAGTTTGCCGGGATTGATGTAAGGGCCTTCGAGATGCACACCGAGGACGCGGGCGGCACCTTGCGGACGCTGTTCGCAGAACTCGCCGAGCTCTTTCAGCACGCTGGAAATCTCGGCACTCGGCGCGGTCATGGTGGTGGCCAGCAGCGAGGTGGTGCCGAAACGCACGTGGGTGCGGGTGATGGTTTCGAAGGCGCTGGCGCCTTCCATGATGTCTTTGCCGCCACCGCCGTGCACGTGCAGGTCGATGAAGCCCGGCAGCAGATACGGCAGGTCATTGTCGGCCGGATCGCAGGGCACGCCTTCGATCGACACGACTTTGCCGTGTTCGTGGATCAGCCGGCCGCGAACCCAGCCGTGAGCGGTGAGGATGTTGTCTTCGGACATGTCGGTTCTCGCTTTGGGCCGCCTCAGCGGCGCAGCTCTTTATCTACGAAGCTCTGCAACAAAGTCGTAGTAGTCGTTGCGGCAATAGGTGTCGGTGACTTCGATCGGCGTGTTGTCCTCCAGATAGCCGACCCGGGTCATCAGCAGCATGGCGGTGCCGGGGGCGATGCCGACCAGCGCGGCGAACTCGTCCGAGGCGTTGATCGCCTGAATGTGCTGCAGGGCGCGGACGATCGGTTTGCCGATGCCATCGAGGTATTCGTAGAGCGAATCGCCGACCAATTGCGGCTTGGGCATGATCGAGGCGGGCAGGGTGCTCATCTCGATGGCCATCACGGTGTCGTCGGCCTTGCGCAGGCGTTTCATGCGCGCGACCTTGTCGTTCGGCGACAGGCTCAGGCGGATCAGTTCTTCGTGAGTCGGCAGGGTGATTTCGCGCTCCAGCCACTGCGAGCTGGGGACGAAACCCTTGAGGCGGAGCATTTCGCTGAAGCCCGAGAGGCGTGACAGCGGTTGTTCCAGACGGGGGGTGATGAAGGTGCCGGAACCTTGCAGGCGGCGGATCAGACCTTGATCGAGCAACACTTCCAGCGCCTTGCGCGCGGTGACCCGGGAGATACCCAGTTGCTCGCTGAGGTTGCGCTCGGACGGCATCGCCTGCTCGGCCTTCCACTGCCCGGAATGGATCGCCGATTCCAGATTACGCGCCAGCTGCAGGTACAGCGGCGTCGGCTGGGAGTCATCTGGGCGTAGGGCCTGGAGGTCGTTCATGTAGGTCATTTCCGACGCGAGTATAGGATTGTTGTGGCTCGCTTGTGGGGCGGAAATTAATACCACTTGAATACCATGTCAACGCAGTGAATTGGCGTGTAGCCCAATGAAATGGCGGGTTATAGCGGGTGTGGTTTCAAGTGGTATTAGTGGTGGGCTGTAAAATGCAAAAGATCGCAGCCTGCGGCAGCTCCTGCAGTGGGAAGTGGTATCAACCCTGTAGGAGCTGCCGCAGGCTGCGATCTTTTGATTTATTTTTTTGTGGGTGACCGGTGGTCGCTGATTAAGGGCGAATCTCGATCATCGTTCCGTCCGGCACCAGACCCCAGACTTCACGCATGTCCATGTTGCGCATGGCGATGCAGCCATCGGTCCAGTCCAGGGTGTGGAACAGGTCTTCCGGGGTTTCTTCCGAATCCGGTGTGCCGTGGATCATGATCATTCCGCCAGGCTCGACGCCTTCGCGGCGGGCACGGGCCGAATCGCTGATGTTCGGGTAAGAGATGTGCATCGCCAGATTGAATTTCTCGCTGACCTTGCGCCAGTCGATCCAATAGAAACCTTCGGGCGTGCGTTTGTCGCCTTCAATCAGTTTCGGACCTTTTTTTGCGCCCTTGCCCAGGGAAATTCGATAGGTCTTGATCGGCTTGCCGTCGGCGATCAATTGCAGTTGATGAGCCGATTTGAGCACCAGTATTTTTTCGATCATCGGCGTATTCGATGGCGTCACGGTGGTCACGAATGACGCTTGGGACACGGTGACGAACGACAGGCAAAACAGGGCAAGCAACCAGCGCATTGAAACGATTCCCCAAGAGTGACGCAAAGTTAAGTGTAGGAGCTGCCGCAGGCTGCGATCTTTTGATCTTTAGATTTTTTGAGTCAGCTAATGGCAGGCTGGACCAACGGCGGAATCGATTCCGAACGAACCGGATACGCCTCGACCCGACGATCCGCGAAGAAGCATTCTAAGGTACGCCCCACCGTGCGGAAAGCCAGCTCGTCCCACGGGATGTCGGCTTCGTCGAATAGTTGCACTTCGAGGCTCTCGGGCCCGGCGGCAAAGTCCAGATCGGCCAGTTCGGCGCGAAAGAACACGTGTACCTGGCTGATATGCGGCACGTCGATCAGCGTATAGATGCTCAGGTTGCGTACCCGGGCGCAGGCTTCCTCGGCGGTTTCGCGGATCGCGGCCTGCTCGATGGTTTCGCCGTTTTCCATGAAACCGGCAGGCAGTGTCCAGTAACCGAGCCGTGGTTCGATTGCGCGGCGGCAGAGCAGCACTTTACTGCCCCAGGTCGCGACGCAACCGGCAACGATATTGGGGTTTTGATAATGAATGGTCTGACAGCTGTCACAGACAAATCGCAGCCGCGAGTCGCCTTCGGGAATGCGCTGGGTCACCGGGTTGCCGCACTGGCTGCAAAATTTCATGCTGGGGTTCCTGAATGCTGCGCCTATCTTGGCGTGCAGCGGTGCCGGTCGGCAAGTTGTCGTTTCGCGACATGGCCCGGCGAGGGGCTTGGGCGGCTGCAATGATTGGTGCATGATGCAGGGTAAGGCACAGATCGAGAACACTCATGCTGGACGAGCTACTGCATAGGGTAAGCAACCACACACCGCGCACGCTGGAGACCGATAAACGTTTCCCCGAGGCCGCTGTTCTGGTGCCGATCACCCGCAGTGACGAACCCGAGCTGGTGCTGACCCTGCGCGCCAGCGGCCTCTCGACCCATGGCGGCGAAGTGGCTTTTCCCGGCGGACGCCGGGATCCGGAAGACCCCGACCTGATTTTCACCGCCCTGCGCGAAGCCGAAGAAGAAATCGGCCTGCCACCGGGGCTGGTCGAGGTCATCGGCCCGCTCAGCCCGCTGATCTCCCTGCATGGCATCAAGGTCACACCGTATGTCGGGGTGATCCCGGACTTTGTCGAATACCAGGCCAACGATGCCGAGATCGCAGCGGTATTCAACGTGCCGCTGGAATTCTTCCGCAAAGACCCGCGCGAACACACGCACCGTATCGATTACCAGGGCCGCAGCTGGTATGTGCCGAGTTATCGTTATGGCGAATTCAAGATCTGGGGTTTGACCGCTATCATGATTGTCGAGCTGATCAATCTGCTCTATGACGAACAGATCAGTCTGCATCACCCGCCCAAAAGCTATATCAATACCTGAAGCCATCGCTCGAATGGCCCGTTCGTGAGCCCTGAGGAAAACAAGATGAAATACCGCCTGGGCGACGCCCGCGTCGACACCCATCCACAGAGCTGGGTTGCACCCAATGCCGTGCTGGTGGGCAAGGTCAAACTCGAAGAGGGCGCCAACGTCTGGTTCAACGCCGTGCTGCGCGGTGACAACGAACTGATCCTGATCGGCAAGAACAGCAACGTCCAGGACGGCACGGTGATGCACACCGACATGGGCTATCCGCTGACCATCGGCACCGGGGTGACCATCGGTCACAACGCCATGCTGCATGGCTGCACCGTGGGTGACTACAGCCTGATCGGCATCAACGCGGTGATCCTCAACGGCGCGAAAATCGGCAAGAACTGCATCATCGGCGCCAATTCGCTGATCGGCGAAGGCAAGGAAATTCCCGATGGCTCGCTGGTGATGGGTTCGCCGGGCAAGGTCGTGCGTGAACTGACCGAGCCGCAGAAGAAGATGCTCGAGGCGAGCGCTGCGCACTATGTGCATAACTCGCAGCGCTATGCGCGTGATCTGGTCGAGCAGGAACAATGAGCACACCGGAAAGACCCGTTGCCTCGCCGTGCGTGAATATCTGCGCACTGGATGAAGACGATATTTGTACCGGTTGCCAGCGCACGGTCGCGGAGATCACGCGCTGGGGCCGGATGACCAATGACGAGCGGCGGGTGGTGCTCGGCTTGTGTCATGAGCGGGCGAAGGCGAGTGGGTTGGTGTGGATGATCGGGTCGACGCCAAACAAGTAACGAAGATCAAAAGATCGCAGCCTGCGGCAGCGCCTACAGGGATCGGTGTAGGCGCTGCCGCAGGCTGCGATCTTTTGATTCTGCTTTGGCTGAAGTAACCTGTGCGCCAATTTCCCAGGTCACCGCCATGATTTTCCTCATCGCCTACATCGGCAGCGTCGTGCTGATCAACTTCGCTTTCTCCACCGCGCCACACCTGGACATTATCTGGTCGGCCTGGGGCGGGTTGGTGTTCGTGTTGCGCGACATGGTGCAGACCCGTTTCGGTCACGGTGCCATCGTGGCGATGCTGGCGGCGCTGGTGTTGTCCTACGTCACCTCGGATCCTTCCATCGCCCTGGCCAGCGCCACGGCGTTCGCGATCTCCGAATGTATTGACTGGCTGGTGTTCAGCGTCACCAAACGGCCGTTGCGCGACCGCCTGTGGATCAGCTCGGCGCTGAGCATTCCGCTCGATACCTTCATCTTTTTCGGCATGATCGACCTGATGACGCCACCGGTGATCATCACCGCACTGGTCTCGAAGTTTGCCGGCGTCACTGCCGTTTGGCTGATCATGGCCTGGCGCGAGCGCAAACAGGCTGTCGCCAGCTGAGCCAAACCCTGCGGTTCATGTAAAATGCCGCGCTTTCTCCCCATGGAAAGCGCGTCTGGCGTTGCTTTCCTCGATGATCCGCTTCTTTGAGGACCTGAGATGACCCGTATCGGAACTCCATTGTCGCCGACCGCGACCCGCGTATTGCTGTGTGGCTGTGGTGAGTTGGGCAAGGAAGTGGTGATCGAGCTGCAACGCCTGGGCGTTGAAGTGATTGCCGTCGACCGTTACGCCAACGCGCCGGCCATGCAGGTTGCGCACCGCAGCCACGTGATCAACATGCTCGACGGCGCCGCCCTGCGTGCAGTGATCGAAGCCGAGAAGCCGCACTTCATCGTGCCGGAAATCGAAGCCATCGCCACCGCCACGCTGGTCGAGCTGGAAGCCGAAGGCTTCACCGTGATCCCGACGGCCCGCGCCGCGCAACTGACCATGAACCGCGAAGGCATCCGCCGTCTGGCCGCTGAAGAGCTGGACCTGCCAACGTCGCCGTACCACTTTGCCGACACCTTCGAGGACTACAGCAAAGCCGTGCAGGATCTGGGCTTCCCGTGCGTGGTCAAACCAGTCATGAGCTCGTCGGGCAAAGGCCAGAGCCTGCTACGCAGCGCCGATGACGTGCAGAAAGCCTGGGATTACGCGCAAGAGGGCGGTCGCGCCGGCAAAGGTCGGGTGATCATCGAAGGCTTCATCGATTTCGACTACGAAATCACCCTGCTGACCGTGCGCCACATCGGCGGCACCACGTTCTGCGCACCGGTTGGTCACCGTCAGGAGAAGGGCGACTATCAGGAATCCTGGCAGCCGCAGGCCATGAGCCCGATTGCCCTGGCTGAGTCCGAGCGCGTGGCCAAAGCCGTGACCGAGGCCCTGGGTGGTCGCGGGCTGTTCGGCGTCGAGCTGTTCATCAAGGGTGATCAGGTGTGGTTCAGCGAAGTTTCGCCACGCCCGCATGACACCGGTCTGGTGACCCTGATTTCTCAGGATCTGTCGCAGTTCGCCCTGCACGCCCGCGCCATTCTCGGTCTGCCGGTGCCGCTGATCCGTCAGTTCGGCCCATCCGCTTCGGCGGTGATTCTGGTGGAAGGGCAGTCGACCCAGACCGCGTTTGCCAACCTTGGCGCAGCGCTGAGCGAGCCGGATACGGCGTTGCGTCTGTTCGGCAAGCCTGAAGTCAACGGTCAGCGCCGCATGGGCGTGGCATTGGCGCGGGATGAGTCGATTGAGGCGGCTCGTGCGAAAGCGACCCGGGCTGCCCAGGCTGTCGTTGTAGAACTGTAAACCGAGGCGCCCCTATCGCGAGCAGGCTCACTCCTACAATTGGAATGCGTTCCCCTGTAGGAGCGAGCCTGCTCGCGAAGCTTTTGATCTTCTATCAGGCCACCTGATTCAGATCGTTATTGCGCGTTTCCTTCAGGCACAGCACAGCAATCAGGCTGAGCACCGCTGCCGCCGACACATACCCGCCGACATAACTCAAACCACCCATCGCCACCAGTTTCTGCGCAAAGAACGGAGCCGCCGAGGCGCCGACGATGCCGCCGAGGTTGTAGGCCGCCGATGCGCCGGTGTAGCGCACGTGCGTCGGAAACAGCTCCGGTAGCAGCGCGCCCATCGGGGCAAACGTCACGCCCATCAGGAACAGCTCGATGCACAGGAACAGCGCCACGCCCCAGGTCGAGCCCTGCGTCAGCAACGGCTCCATCAGGAACCCGGACAGAATCGCCAGCACACCGCCGACGATCAGCACCGGTTTGCGCCCGTAACGGTCACTCGCCCAGGCGGACAACGGTGTTGCCGCGGCCATGAACAGCACGGCAAAACACAGCAGTCCAAGGAACGTCTCACGGCTGTAGCCGAGGGTGGACACGCCGTAGCTCAGGGAAAACACCGTCGAGATGTAAAACAGCGCATAGCACACCACCATCGCCGCCGCGCCGAGCAGGGTGGGCGCCCAGTATTGGCTGAACAGCTCGACCAGCGGCACTTTTACCCGCTCCTGACGGGCAATGGCGTTGGCGAATACCGGCGTTTCGTGGAGTTTCAAGCGCACATACAGGCCGACCATCACCAGTGCCGCGCTGAGCAGAAACGGAATTCGCCAGCCCCAGCTGCGGAACTGCTCGTCATCGAGGGTCATGGCCAGGGTCAGGAACAGGCCATTGGCCGCGAGAAAGCCGATCGACGGCCCAAGCTGCGGGAACATGCCGAACCACGCCCGTTTGCCCTTGGGCGCATTCTCCGTGGCCAGCAACGCCGCGCCACCCCATTCACCGCCTAGCCCCAACCCCTGGCCAAAACGCAACACGCACAGCAGGATCGGGGCCCAGGCGCCGATGCTGTCGTAACCCGGCAGCACACCAATCAACGTGGTGCACACGCCCATCAGCAGCAGCGAGGCCACCAGCGTCGACTTGCGTCCGATGCGGTCGCCGAAGTGGCCGAACAATGCCGAGCCCAGCGGTCGGGCGAGGAAGGCGATGCCGAAGGTGAGAAACGCCGAGAGCATCTGCGCCGTGCCGGAGGTCTGCGGAAAGAATACCGGCCCGATCACCAGCGCGGCGGCTGTGGCGTAGACATAGAAGTCGTAAAACTCGATGGCGGTGCCGATGAAACTCGCCGTCGCCACGCGGGTGGCGGAGTTGGTCGGCTGGGCAGGCGCGGTGGCGCTGTAAGCGGTACTGGTTGTCATGCGGTGATCCCTGACAGTCATGGCTCCGTTGGAGCGAATTATTATGGTCGAACACCCAGGGATGTGGGATGAGGCGCGGTCGCTGTTTCAGGTAGGAACAGTCGCCGGGGTGTAGCGGAAATGGCCGAAACCGGTCTAGTGCGGGATAAGCACGCGGCTTGGCGGGGCTTGGGTAAGCCGAATCGATTATAGGAAGGGGGCTAACGAATGAACAAGAGCAAAGATCGCTGCTGTCGGGCTTTCTGTGGCGAGGGAGCTTGCTACCGCTCGGGCGCGAAGCGGCCGCATGAGTCGGTGGGTAAATCAAGAGCCAGGGCTGCTTCGCAACCCAGCGGGAGCAAGCTCCCTCGCCACAACAGCTCTTAGACCTTGGCAGGCACCGAGCTCGTATGCCAGATCAACACCTTGCTCACCCGGTTGTCCTCGGTCTCGAGAATCTCCAACCGATAACGCCCGATCTTCAAGCACACCGCGCTGTCCGGAATGGTCTCCAGCGCCTCGGTCACCAGACCGTTGAGGGTTTTCGGACCGTCGCTCGGCAAGTGCCAGCCCAGGCATTTGTTCAACTCGCGGATCGACGCGGTGCCATCGATCACCATGCGCCCGTCAGGTTGCGGATGGATGTGCGGGTTGTCGAGGCTGTGCTCGCTTTCGAATTCGCCGACGATTTCTTCGAGAATATCTTCCAGGGTAACGATGCCCAGCACTTCGCCGTACTCGTCCACCACCATGCCCAGGCGACGCTGCTGCTTGTGGAAGTTCAGCAGTTGCAGTTGCAGCGGCGTGCTTTCCGGGACGAAGTACGGTTCGTAGCTGGCGGCCAGCAGCGCTTCGCGGGTCAGATGGCCATCGTTGAGCAGATGGCGGATCTGCCGGGTGTTGAGCACCGCTTCGACCTGGTTGATGTCGCTGTGGAACACGGGCAGGCGTGTGCGTTTGTTCTGGCGCAGTTGTTCGATGATCGCTTCGATCGAGTCGTCGAGGTTGATGCCGTCGACATCGCTGCGTGGTACCAGAATGTCGTTGACCGTGATGTTGTCGAGCGCGTGGATCCCGGAAACCGGGTGGGTGTGAGACGGATGTTCCGGGTCGTCGTCAGGGTCGGCAGTTTCTTCGTCTTCACTTTTCTGCACCACCTGGGGTTTGCGCGCGAAGGGACGCAGCAGCAAACCGCTGATGCGGCTCAGCGGCCAGGCCAGCGGGTAAAGGATTTTCAGCGGTACGGCCAGCAGGTTATTACCAAACGACAGCACCGCATCCGGGTAGCGCTGGGCCACGGTGCGCGGAAAGTAATCGGCAAACACCAGCAATACGGCACCGGCGACGAGGCAGGCGGCCCACGGGCCGTTCTCTTCGCAAAGAAAGATTGCCAGCAATGTGGCAATGACCACCGCGAGGGCGCGGCACAGGGTGTTGCACAGGATCAGGCTGTCGAGCGGGAAGCTCAGCTTCGCCAGCGGTTTATCGCTGGCGCGCGAGGCGGTGCGTTGCGCGAGCAAGTGTTGCTGCGCGATTTCGACGGCGGTAAACAGCCCCGACCATAAAATCAGCAGGACAAATACCGCGAGCATCGGCCCTAAGGGCAAACCGTCCATTTATGCCGCCCGTCAGATGTGCAGGATGTATTCACGAACCAGTTTGCTGCCGAAATACGCCAACATCAGCAGGCAGAAACCGGCGAGGGTCCAGCGAATTGCCTTGTGGCCGCGCCAGCCGAGGCGATTGCGGCCCCACAGCAGCACGCTGAACACGATCCAGGCCAGGCACGCCAGCAAGGTCTTGTGCACCAGATGCTGGGCGAACAGGTTCTCGACGAACAGCCAGCCGGAGATCAGCGACAGCGACAGCAGCGTCCAGCCAGCCCAGAGGAAGCCGAACAACAGGCTTTCCATGGTTTGCAGCGGCGGGAAGTTCTTGATCAGGCCCGACGGGTGCTTGTGCTTGAGCTGGTGATCCTGCACCAGCAGCAACAAGGCCTGGAATACCGCGATGGTGAACATGCCGTAGGCGAGGATCGACAGCAGAATGTGGGCGAGGATGCCCGGCTCTTCGTCGATGATCTGCACCGTGCCGGCCGGGGCGAACTGCGCCAGCAGCACCGTCGCCGCGCCGAGCGGGAACAGCAGCACCAGGAGGTTTTCCACCGGGATCCGCGAGCAGGCCAGCAGCGTCAGGGCGATGACGGCCGCGGCGATCAGGCTGGCGGCGCTGAAGAAATCCAGGCCCAGGCCGATCGGCGTCAGCAGGTGAGTGAGCAGGCTGGCGCTGTGAGCGAGCACGGCGAGGATGCCGAGCGTAACCAGCAGGCGCTTGTTCGCCTTGGCGCCGGAGGCCAGGCGGGTGCCCTGATAAAGGGTCGCAGCGGCATAAAGAAGAGCGGCGGCGATGGTAGTCAGCAAACTGGGTGACAAGGGGAGCATAAATCCTGTTAGGCAGGCCCGAAAGGCGCTGAGTTTGGCATAGAACCGCCACACCACGAAAGTGCGAGGTGTCCGCCCGACGCAGTCTTCGCTATAATCCGCGACCTGCCCACGCCGCAGGCTCGCCGAGCACATGTTGAATCCGGTCTGGGCCGCCATTATCCCGGTCTACACAGGGCCTGAAAGGATCGCGCAATGTTTGAAAACTTAACCGACCGTCTCTCGCAGACGCTGCGCCATGTCACCGGCAAGGCGAAGCTGACTGAAGACAATATCAAAGACACCCTGCGCGAAGTGCGCATGGCGTTGCTCGAAGCCGACGTCGCCCTGCCGGTGGTCAAGGACTTCGTCAATTCGGTCAAGGAGCGCGCTGTCGGCACCGAGGTGTCGCGCAGCCTGACGCCGGGCCAGGCGTTCGTGAAGATCGTCCAGGCCGAACTCGAAAGCCTGATGGGCGCGGCCAACGAAGACTTGAACCTGAGCGCCGTGCCGCCCGCTGTCATTCTGATGGCCGGTCTGCAGGGTGCCGGTAAAACCACCACCGCCGGCAAACTCGCGCGCTTCCTTAAAGAGCGCAAGAAGAAGTCGGTGATGGTCGTGTCGGCGGACATCTACCGTCCGGCTGCTATCAAACAGCTGGAAACCCTGGCCAACGACATCGGCGTGACGTTCTTCCCGTCCGATCTGAGCCAGAAGCCGGTCGACATCGCCAACGCGGCTATTAAAGAAGCAAAACTGAAATTCATCGACGTGGTCATCGTCGACACCGCCGGTCGTCTGCACATCGACGAAGAGATGATGGGCGAGATCAAGGCGCTGCACGCCGCGATCAACCCGGTGGAAACCCTGTTTGTGGTTGACGCCATGACCGGTCAGGACGCCGCCAATACGGCCAAGGCCTTCGGTGATGCGCTGCCGCTGACCGGTGTGATCCTGACCAAGGTCGACGGCGACGCCCGTGGCGGTGCTGCACTTTCGGTCCGCGCAATCACCGGCAAGCCGATCAAGTTCATCGGTATGGGCGAGAAGAGCGAAGCGCTCGATCCGTTCCACCCTGAGCGTATCGCTTCGCGGATCCTCGGCATGGGCGACGTGCTCAGTCTGATCGAACAGGCTGAAGCGACCCTCGACAAGGACAAGGCCGACAAACTGGCCAAGAAGCTGAAGAAGGGCAAGGGCTTCGACCTCGAAGACTTCCGCGATCAGCTGCAACAGATGAAGAACATGGGCGGCCTCGGCGGGCTCATGGACAAGCTGCCGAGCATCGGCGGCGTCAACCTGTCGCAAATGGGCAATGCCCAGAACGCGGCAGAGAAGCAGTTCAAACAGATGGAAGCCATCATCAACTCCATGACCCCGGCCGAGCGCCGCGACCCTGAGCTGATCAGCGGTTCGCGCAAGCGCCGGATCGCCATGGGTTCCGGCACCCAGGTGCAGGACATCGGCCGCTTGATCAAGCAGCACAAGCAAATGCAGAAGATGATGAAGAAATTCACCGCCAAAGGCGGAATGGCGAAAATGATGCGCGGCATGGGCGGTATGTTGCCCGGCGGCGGCATGCCAAAAATGTGATACAGGACACCAAGACTTCGCCGGTCGTCGCACCGGCGCAGACCCTGCAAGGACGCAGGATCAACAGCAAACCCGCACTCGGCGGGAGCTGACTGGCCGTTTTCATCGACGGCTCTATATGCAAATCCGCACGGCATGCCATAGGCGCCGGAAAAAGTCATTTGCAAAAGTCCGGATATTCCTTAGAATATGCGGCCTTTCGGGCACCCATGCCCGCTGTGCATTTAGATTTGCAGCACCGACTACAGGAACGATGTTCACATGCTAACAATCCGTCTTGCCCTTGGCGGCTCCAAAAAGCGCCCGTTTTACCACCTGACCGTAACCGACTCGCGTAACCCGCGTGACGGCTCCCACAAAGAACAGGTTGGCTTCTTCAACCCTGTTGCCCGTGGTCAGGAAATCCGTCTGTCCGTGAACCAAGAGCGCGTAGCCTACTGGCTGAGCGTTGGTGCACAGCCTTCTGAGCGTGTAGCTCAGTTGCTGAAGGAATCTGCCAAGGCTGCAGCCTGAGCAGTATGAGCGCGACGCCAGAAAAAGCTGATGACCTGATCGTTGTCGGCAAGATTTTTTCGGTTCACGGCGTTCGCGGCGAGGTGAAGGTCTTTTCCTTTACCGATCCGATTGAAAACCTGTTGGACTACCGCAACTGGACGCTTCGGCGCGAAGGCGTGGTGAAACAGGTCGAGCTGGTCAGCGGCCGATCCACTCAAAAGGATCTGGTTGCCAAGCTCAAAGGCCTCGACGATCGCGATGAAGCCCGGCTTCTGAGCGGTTATGAGATTTGCATCTCGCGAAGCCTTTTGCCCAACCTGACAGGCGACGAGTACTACTGGTACCAGTTGCAGGGTCTGAGCGTCATCAACCAGGACGAGCAATTGTTCGGCAAGGTTGATCACCTGTTGGAGACCGGCGCGAACGATGTATTGGTGGTCAAGCCCTGCGCGGGCAGCCTGGATGATCGCGAGCGGTTGTTGCCCTACACAGAGCAATGCGTGCTGGCAATCGACCTGGAAGCAGGCGTGATGAGGGTGGAATGGGATGCGGACTTCTAAGCAATGGCCAGCCTGCGCGTAGACGTCATAACGTTGTTCCCCGAGATGTTCTCGGCCATCAGTGAGTACGGCATTACCAGTCGTGCGGTCAAACAGGGGCTGTTGCAGCTGACCTGTTGGAATCCGCGGGATTACACGACGGATCGGCATCACACTGTGGACGATCGCCCGTTTGGCGGTGGTCCGGGCATGGTGATGAAGATCAAGCCCCTGGAAGATGCTCTGGTTCAGGCCAAGGCAGCAGCCGGGGAGGCGGCGAAGGTGATTTACCTGTCCCCCCAAGGCCGTCAACTGACTCAGTCGGCGGTACGCGAGTTGGCAAAATCGGATGCATTGATCCTGATTGCCGGCCGCTATGAAGGCATTGACGAGCGCTTTATTGAGGCTCATGTCGATGAAGAGTGGTCGATTGGTGACTATGTACTGTCTGGCGGCGAGCTGCCGGCCATGGTCATGATCGATGCGGTTACACGACTGCTGCCCGGAGCTTTAGGGCATGCGGATTCCGCTGAGGAAGATTCCTTTACGGATGGTCTGCTGGATTGCCCGCACTACACCCGACCTGAGGTGTATGCGGATCAGCGTGTTCCCGACGTGTTGCTAAGTGGCAATCACGCGCATATCCGGCGTTGGCGTTTACAGCAGTCCCTTGGTCGGACCTATGAACGACGCGCCGATCTTCTGGAAAGCCGCTCGCTTTCTGGAGAAGAGAAGAAGCTGCTCGAGGAATACATCCGCGAGCGGGACGATAGTTAACAACGTATCGATGGTAGATCAGTTGATTTACCTTAGGAGCACAGCATGACCAACAAAATCATCCTTGCACTCGAAGCAGAGCAGATGACCAAAGAAATCCCTACCTTTGCCCCAGGCGACACCATTGTCGTTCAGGTGAAAGTGAAGGAAGGCGATCGTTCCCGTCTGCAAGCGTTCGAAGGCGTTGTAATCGCCAAGCGTAACCGCGGCGTGAACAGTGCGTTCACCGTTCGTAAAATCTCCAACGGTGTTGGCGTAGAACGTACTTTCCAGACCTACTCCCCGCAGATCGACAGCATGGCTGTCAAACGTCGCGGTGACGTACGTAAAGCCAAGCTGTACTACCTGCGCGACCTGTCGGGTAAAGCAGCTCGCATCAAGGAAAAACTGGCTTAAGTCCAGCTTCCGATGCAGAAAAAAGCAGCCTACGGGCTGCTTTTTTGTTGCCTGCAATAAACTGCCCCCACTATGTAGGAGCTGCCGAAGGCTGCGATCTTTTGATCTTGCTGTTTTCGGGAGCCCCTGATTTACGAGCAATAACCCATGACCACCCGCGACCAGGAAATCCAACGCCGCACCGAACTCTCGGTGACCCGCGTGACCAAAGCCGTCTTTCCGCCAACCACCAACCACCACAACACCCTGTTCGGCGGTACCGCGCTAGCGTGGATGGACGAAGTGTCATTCATCACCGCCACGCGCTTCTGCCGCCTGCCGCTGGTGACTGTTTCAACCGACCGCATCGACTTCAATCATGCGATCCCGGCCGGATCCATCGTCGAGCTGGTCGGGAAAGTGATCAAGGTCGGCAACACCAGTCTCAAGGTCGAGGTAGAGGTGTTCGTCGAGAGCATGAGCTGTGACGGGCGAGAGAAGGCGATCCACGGGCAGTTCAGCTTTGTGGCGATTGATGATGACAAGCGGCCGGTGCCGGTGCTGCCCGGATTTGCAGCCTGATCCGGAACCGAGTCGCGGCTATCGCGATCAGGCTCACTCCTACAGTGTCCGTGTCGTATATAAAAGGTGTGAACGACACGGACACTGTAGGAGTGAGCCTGCTCGCGATTCGACTTATCAGGCGCCGCTGGCCTCCGGCTGAATCAACGCCAGCAACGTCCACCCGGATCCCGGTTTCAAAACGGTCTCCGGCGTCACCACATGCACCCAGCCACTGTCATCGCGCATGAACAGCAGGGTCGCCCGATTGCCATGCAATGCCTGGTAATCCTCCCAACCGAACCCGTCGGTCAGCGTCGTGCTGTAAAGCTCGGCGCCGTTGCTGATCAGGCTGGCCAGCTTGGCATAGGTCAGCGCCTCGCTCCCCAGCTGATTGCCGCGATGTTCCAGGCTTGCCCGGTGCTTGTCGCTGCGACGACTTTCCTGACCACTGGCCAGGCCGAACAGGCGTTGATGACCAAAGTCGTGTCGAAAACGCATCGCCGCCAGGGTATTCAGCTCACCCGAGGGCGACAACGCCAATAGATGCCCCAGCCCGACCAGGTCCAGATGCGCATCGGCATGCTGCGAAGCCGGGTTGCCAAAGTACGTCGGCAACCCCTCCATGCGCGCCGCACGAATATTTTCCCAGCTCGAATCGGTCAACAGCACGCGGCTGCCCAGTTGTTGCAACGATTTGCCCAGCAGGCGCGCCGGGCCGTTGGCGCCGACGATCAGGAAGCCGCTCGGCGCCGGTTCGGCGACGTTCAGCAAGCGTGCCAGTGGCCGAGCGGTTGCACTTTGCAGCACCACAGTGCCGATGATCACCGCGAAGGTCAGGGGCACCAACAACAGCGCGCCTTCGTGTCCGGCCTGATCAAGGCGAATTGCGAAAATCGCCGACACCGCCGCCGCCACGATCCCGCGCGGGGCGATCCAGCACAGCAGGGCGCGTTCACGCCAGCTCAGGCTGGAACCTGCGGTGCTCAACAGTACGTTCAGCGGGCGCGCGACCAGTTGAATCACCAGCAGCAGAATCAGCACCAACGGCCCGAGGCCGATCAAGGCATGCAGATCCAGTCGCGCCGCCAGCAGGATGAACAGTCCGGAAATCAGCAGCACGCTGAGGTTTTCCTTGAAGTGCAGGATGTGCCGAACATCCACGCCCTTCATGTTCGCCAGCCACATGCCCATCAGTGTCACCGCGAGCAGGCCGGACTCATGCATCACCTGATTGGACGCAATGAAAATCCCCAGCACCGCCGCCAGCGAGGCGAGGTTGTGCAGGTATTCCGGCAACCATTGGCGACGGATGACGGTGCCCAGCACCCAGCCGCCGATAATCCCGAATACACTGCCGCAGACAATCACGCCGCCGAAGGTCAACAGACTCTGTTCGAGGCCGTTGCCCTCGGAGCGGGCGATGATGAAGCTGTAGACCACCACCGCGAGCAGGGCGCCGATCGGGTCAATGACGATGCCTTCCCAGCGCAGAATGTTGGCGATCGAGGCTTTCGGTCGCACCACTCGCAGCATCGGCACGATCACCGTCGGGCCGGTCACCAGCGTCAGGCTGCCGAACAGGATCGCCAGCAGCCAGTCGAAGCCGAGCAAGAAGTGGGTCGCGACGGCAATCACCACCCAGGTCGTGAGGGCGCCGAGGGTCACCAGCCGATGCACGACGCTGCCGATCTCGCGCCATTCCGACAGGTGCAAGGTCAGACTGCCCTCAAACAGGATCAACGCTACCGCCAGCGACACCAGCGGCATCAGCAACGGGCCGAACATTTCCTGCGGGTCGAGCCAGCCGAGTACCGGTCCGGCGAGAATCCCGGTCAGCAACAGAAACAGAATCGCCGGCAGCTTCAGGCGCCACGCCAGCCACTGGCAACCCAGCGCCGCGGCCCCAATCCCGCCAAATGCCAAGAGAATTTGCTGCTCGTTCATTGATGCTCCCTGTTCCTTGAATTAGCGGGCTATGAAAGACTAGCGGCCATTCCTACAGTTCACTCTACATTTGCGCACAGCCCAGGAGGTTGTGTGTCTTGAGCGCCCATGCCTGCCATCGACCATCCACTGATTGACCAATTCCTCGACGCCCTGTGGCTGGAAAAAGGCCTGTCCGACAACACCCGCGGCGCCTACCGCAGCGATCTGGCGCTGTTCAACGGCTGGCTGCAGGAGAAAAACCTGGAGCTGATCAATGCCGGTCGCGAGTTGATCCTCGATCACCTGTCCTGGCGCCTGGAGCAGAATTACAAACCGCGTTCCACCGCCAGATTTCTTTCCGGTGTGCGTGGCTTTTACCGCTATTTGCTGCGGGAGAAGCTGATTACGGTCGATCCGACCTTGCGCGTCGACATGCCGCAACTGGGCAGGCCGCTGCCCAAATCGTTGTCGGAAGCCGACGTCGAAGCGCTGCTCAAGGCGCCGGATCTGAGTGAAGCCATCGGTCAGCGTGATCGCGCCATGCTTGAAGTGCTGTACGCCTGCGGGCTGCGCGTGACCGAACTGGTCAGCCTGACGCTGGAGCAGGTCAACCTGCGTCAGGGCGTGTTGCGGGTGATGGGCAAGGGCAGCAAGGAGCGGCTGGTGCCGATGGGCGAGGAGGCGATTGTCTGGATCGAACGCTACATGCGCGATGGTCGCAGCGAGCTGCTGGGCGGGCGCCCCAGCGATGTGCTGTTCCCCAGCCAGCGCGGCGAGCAGATGACCCGCCAGACCTTCTGGCACCGGATCAAGCATTGGGCCAAGGTCGCCGGGATCGGCAAATCGCTGTCGCCGCACACTTTGCGTCACGCCTTCGCCACGCACCTGCTCAACCACGGCGCCGATCTGCGGGTAGTGCAGATGCTGCTCGGCCACAGTGATCTGTCGACAACGCAGATCTACACCCATGTGGCACGTGCCCGCCTGCAAGACCTGCACGCCAAACATCACCCGCGCGGCTGATGCCCCCCTGTAGGAGCTGCCGAAGGCTGCGATCTTTTGACTTTGCTTTTGGAATAACAAGCAGGATCAAAGGATCGCAGCCCTCGGCAGCGCCTGCATGTCTTGTGTCAGGCGCATTCGGCCATGCGAGCCTTATGTGGTAGGCTTTGCCGGTTTGCACGATGGACGGTTATGACCCGGTGTTCCGGCACGGGCGTTCTGACCGTTTCATTTGTCCGCCTTCAGGAGTTCTCATGCGTCTGACCCAGATTTTCGCCGCCGCAGCCATTGCGTTGGTCAGCACCTTTGCCGTCGCCGATGACGCGGCCGACAAAGCCATTCGTCAAAGCCTGGAAAAACTCGAACTCGAGGTTCCGGTAGAAAGCATCAGCACCAGCCCGTTGCCGGGCATGTATGAAGTCAAGCTCAAGGGCAGCCGCGTGCTGTACGCCAGCGCTGACGGCCAGTACATCGTTCAGGGCTACCTGTTTCAGCTCAAGGACGGCAAACCGGTCAACCTGACCGAGAAGACCGAACGCCTGGGCATCTCCAAACTGATCAATGCCATTCCGGTGGCCGAAACCGTGGTTTACCCGGCCGTGGGCGAGACCAAATCGCACATCACCGTGTTCACCGACACCACCTGCCCGTACTGCCACAAGCTGCACGCCGAAGTGCCTGAGCTGAACAAGCGCGGCATCGAAGTGCGTTACGTGGCGTTCCCGCGTCAGGGCCTCGGCTCGCCGGGTGACGAACAACTGCAAGCCGTGTGGTGCTCGACCGACAAGAAAGCCGCCATGGACAAAATGGTCGATGGCAAGGAAATCAAGGCCGCCAAGTGCGCGAACCCGGTCTCCAAACAGTTCGCCCTCGGTCAGTCGATCGGCGTGAACGGTACACCGGCCATCGTTTTGGCCGACGGACAAGTCATTCCGGGCTACCAGCCGGCGCCACAAGTCGCCAAACTGGCGCTGGGCGCCAAGTAATTCGCATCGTCACGGTCAGCCTTTGACGATCATGGTCCGGTGGTAATCTCGCCGGGCCATTAATAGAGAGCCGCGAACACGCGGTTGTTTTCCGGCCGACCTTGCGTCGGCCGTTTCATGGGGAGTTCACAGTGAATCCGGTCAAAGTAGGCATCTGTGGGTTAGGGACCGTCGGTGGCGGTACCTTCAACGTACTTCAGCGCAACGCCGAGGAAATTGCTCGTCGTGCCGGGCGTGGGATCGAAGTGGCACAAATTGCCACGCGCACGCCAAAGCCTCAGTTCCAGACGACCGGTATTGCGATTACCAACGATGTCTTCGAAGTGGCCACGAACCCTGAGATCGACATCGTCATAGAGCTGATGGGCGGCTACACCGTTGCCCGCGAGCTGGTACTCAAGGCCATCGAGAATGGCAAGCATGTGGTCACCGCGAACAAGGCACTGATTGCCGTTCACGGTAATGAGATTTTCGCCAAGGCACGCGAGAAAGGCGTGATCGTGGCGTTCGAAGCGGCCGTGGCCGGTGGCATTCCGGTGATCAAGGCGATCCGTGAAGGCCTGTCCGCCAACCGCATCAACTGGGTCGCCGGGATCATCAACGGTACCGGTAACTTCATCCTCACCGAAATGCGCGAGAAGGGTCGCACCTTCGAAGACGTGCTGGCCGAAGCGCAAGCGCTGGGCTACGCCGAAGCCGACCCGACCTTCGACGTTGAAGGCATCGACGCGGCGCACAAGCTGACGATTCTGGCGTCGATCGCGTTCGGCATTCCGCTGCAGTTCGACAAGGCTTACACCGAAGGCATCACCAAGCTGACCACCGCTGACGTGAACTACGCCGAAGCGCTGGGCTACCGCATCAAGCACCTCGGTGTGGCGCGCAGCACCGCTGCCGGCATCGAGCTGCGCGTGCACCCGACGCTGATCCCGGCCGATCGTCTGATCGCCAACGTCAACGGGGTGATGAACGCAGTAATGGTCAACGGTGATGCCGCCGGTTCGACGCTGTTCTACGGCGCCGGTGCCGGCATGGAGCCGACCGCTTCGTCGGTGATCGCTGATCTGGTGGACGTGGTTCGCGCCATGACTTCCGATCCGGAAAACCGTGTGCCGCACCTGGCCTTCCAGCCGGACTCGCTGTCGGCGCATCCGATTCTGCCGATCGAAGCCTGCGAAAGCGCTTACTACCTGCGCATCCAGGCCAAGGATCATCCGGGCGTACTGGCTCAGGTGGCGAGCATTCTCTCGGAGCGCGGCATCAACATCGAGTCGATCATGCAGAAGGAAGTCGAGGAACACGACGGCCTGGTGCCGATGATCCTGCTGACCCACCGCGTGCTGGAACAGCACATGAACGATGCGATTGCCGCTCTGGAAGCATTGGCCGGCGTCAACGGTCCGGTTGTGCGGATCCGCGTCGAGCACCTTAACTAAGCAGAAGCAGCTGCAAGCGTCGAGCTGCAAGCGGCAAGAGAAAAGCGGTCTGGCTTTTACTTGCAGCTTGTAGCGCGTAGCTTGAAGCTCAAACCGAAGGTTTGCCCTTATGCGTTATATCAGTACCCGCGGCCAGGCACCGGCCCTGAATTTCGAAGACGTCCTGCTGGCCGGTCTGGCCACCGACGGCGGTCTGTACGTCCCGGAAAACCTGCCACGTTTCACCCAGGAGGAAATCGCTTCCTGGGCCGGCCTGCCGTATCACGAGCTGGCTTTCCGCGTCATGCGCCCGTTCGTGACCGGCAGCATCCCGGACGCCGATTTCAAAAAGATCCTCGAAGAAACCTACGGCGTGTTCTCGCACAGCGCCGTAGCCCCGCTGCGTCAGCTCAACGGCAACGAATGGGTGCTCGAACTGTTCCACGGCCCGACCCTGGCGTTCAAAGACTTCGCCCTGCAACTGCTCGGTCGTCTGCTCGATTACGTGCTGGAAAAACGCGGCGAACGCGTGGTGATCGTCGGCGCCACCTCGGGTGACACCGGTTCGGCCGCCATCGAAGGCTGCAAACACTGCGAAAACGTCGATATCTTCATCCTGCACCCGCACAACCGTGTGTCCGAAGTGCAGCGTCGGCAGATGACCACCATCTTCGGCGAGAACATCCACAACATCGCCATCGAAGGCAACTTCGATGACTGCCAGGAAATGGTCAAGAACAGCTTCGCCGACCAGAGCTTCCTCAAGGGCACGCGCCTGGTAGCGGTGAATTCGATCAACTGGGCGCGGATCATGGCCCAGATCGTCTACTACTTCCACGCAGCCCTGCAGCTGGGCGGCCCGGCGCGTTCGGTGTCGTTCTCGGTACCGACCGGCAACTTCGGCGACATCTTCGCCGGTTACCTGGCGCGCAACATGGGCCTGCCGATCAACCAGTTGATCGTCGCCACCAACCGCAACGACATCCTGCACCGCTTCATGAGCGGCAACCAGTACGTCAAGGAAACCCTGCACGCCACGCTGTCGCCGTCGATGGACATCATGGTTTCGTCGAACTTCGAACGCCTGCTGTTCGACCTGCACGGTCGCAACGGCGCAGCGATTGCCGGGTTGATGGATTCGTTCAAGCAGGGCGGTGGTTTCAGCGTCGAGCCAGAGCGCTGGACCGAAGCCCGCAAGCTGTTCGACTCGCTGGCCGTGGACGATGCGCAAACCTGCGAAACCATCGCTGAAGTCTACGCGCAGTGCGGCGAAGTGCTGGACCCGCACACCGCCATCGGCGTGCGTGCTGCCCGCGAATGCCGTCGCAGCCTGGATATCCCGATGGTGATCCTGGGTACTGCGCATCCGGTGAAATTCCCGGATGCCGTGGAGAAAGCGGGTGTAGGAAAAGCTCTCGAACTGCCTGCACATCTTTCTGATTTGTTTGAGCGAAACGAGCGCTGCACCGTTCTGCCAAACGAGCTGAAAGCCGTACAGGCCTTTGTCAGCCAGCATGGCAACCGCGGCAAGCCGCTGTAAGCCGTAAAAGCTGTCACATTTTGAAGCCCGTCTCCTGACGGGCTTTTTTGTTTCTGCTGCCACACTGCTCGGGTTTTCGCCCATGAAGGACGGGTGAGTCGATCTCGAAGGAAGTGGCAATGCTGTTTGAAAGAGGATGGAAACACACCCTGAAGCAGGCACTGCTGTTGTGCCTGTTGTACGGCTGGCGCGTGAGCGCGGTTGCGCACCTGGTGCATGAAGAGAAGTTGAACATCGGCACCGTGGTGCTGGATGAAGAAGAGCGGCAATGGATTCGCGACAATCCGACGGTGATCGTGGCGGCGGAGCAGTACCCGTTGTACCTGTTTCTGGATGAGCACGGTCATTGGAGTGGCCTCAACAGCGATGTGCTCAAGCGCATCAGCGCCATGACCGGCTTGCAGTTCATCTACCGGGAGTCCTTTTCCACCGCGCAGATGCTCGAGCGCCTGGAGACCGGTGCCGCCGATATGAGCACGACCCTGGCGATGAATGATGAGCGCCGATTGAGTCTGGATTTCAGTCATGCCTTTGGCGGTGCCGGCTGGGTATTTGTCGGCCGCGCCGGCGAGCCGGGAGTGCAATCGCTGGAGCAGTTGGCCAAACGGGTGCTGGTATTGCCGGGTCGGCATGCGCTGGAGGGGGTGATCCGACGCGATTATCCGTCCATCGAATTACGCTCGGTGAAAACCTATGCCGAGGCGCGGGCGCTGGTCGAAAGCGGTGAGGCCTATGCCACCATCGAAAATGAAATCGGTGCGCAGCTCTATCCCTCAGGCCTGCTACAGGTCGGCGAAATTCTGGAAGGCAAATGGGAGGCCGATCTTTTGGCAGTGCGCAGAGGCCAGCCGCAATTACTGAGCATTCTGAACAAGGCGCTCGAAGCGTTCCCGGCCTCCGAGCTGCGTGCCATTCGCCTGAAATGGCTGGGCGGCATCGGGCCGAAACCGGCCGCCGCCGGTTGGCAGCACTGGCTCCGCTCAAGCTGCTGGGGGGTGGTTTTGGTGGGGGGCTTTTGTGTGATGTCGCTGTTATGGAATCGGCGAATGGCGGCCGTGATCAAGCAGCATCGAGACGTGCAAAGCGAGCTCGGCGATCAGTTGGTCTTCCAGCGCGCCTTGATTGATGCCATGCCCGATCCGGTGTTTGTCCGTGACCTGGAAGGGCGCCTGATCCTGTGCAACAAAAGTTATGAAGAGGCGTTGTCGCTCCGCTTTGAACAGGTGCAGGGATGCCGCTTGATCGACGTCGATGCGCTACCGCGAGCCACCGCCGACATGCTGCATGATGAGTTCCTGATTCAGTTGAGAACGCGCAGAACCCGTTTCAGCAGACGCCGTTTGCAATTCAACGATGGCAATCGGGAAATCTACCAGTGGACCGTCCCGTTCTACAGCGCCAATGGGGAATTGCGCGGCCTGCTCGGGGGCTGGACGGATATCACCCAGCGTGATGCAACGGCGGGATGACGTCCGCATTGATATAGGGAAATTTCCTATGTCACACGCCTCTTTTTCCGATGGGGGACTGAAGGAGGCTGCCCTAAAGTGGTCAGCAACTGCGGACGAGTCCGCGATTGCCGTTTCCGAGGTCGCCCATGCGCTCGCTCAAAGTCCTGATTCTCGAACCTGATCCTTATCGAATGATGGCGTTGCACCAGATGCTCAACGCGGTCGGTATCTATGACGTACTCACGGCGCCATCGCTGGCCTCGGCACGCTGCTCGCTGGAGCGGCGCACCCGGGTCGACATCGCGATCTGCGATCCGCAACTGCGTGGCGGAGAGGGCCTGGCGCTGATCCACCATCTGGCGGCCGAACGGGAGGCCAGCGCGCTCATTCTGCTGGGGCGAGTAGCACCGGGCCTGCTGAGCGATCTGGAAAACCTGCTGCAAGCACAGGAGTTGACGCTGCTGGGGCGCCTGCAGACGCCGGTCTCGGCAGTGCTGATGCGCGGGCTGCTGGACACCTACTTGCAAGCGGTAGCCCATCCAGCGGGGGCTTGAGCCGATGGTTATGTTTCTGTCATCTTCACCGTGCATGCTCTGACAGACCGCTAACTGCTCCGGGAGCAGCGCGGTATTCAGAACTTTCTTCTCGGGCCGGTGGTCATTTATTGTGAACACGCCCCAGGCACAATGTTTTCGGACTATTGAGTGGAGATCGAGATGGAAAGTATCAGTCTATTGCTCGGTGAGGCTCTGAGCCCGTATCAGGTGACGTTGACCCCCCGTGGTGCCCATGGCGAGTGCCTGGTGACCTTGAGGAACAGCAACGGCGCCCTCGTGGTGGAGCGCGAATTCAATCAGGCGCAATTGAGCGACAAACGCCTGCTGACAGATGTGGTCGACGGTTTGCACCGTGACGTCCTGATCGCCGAAGGGCGACTGGAGCCCTGTGTTATCGCGGCCTTGCGTAATGCAGCACTCGATAAGCGCGCGGCATTGTGAAGATGAAATAATTTTTGTGGGAACCTTCCTGCATCCCCGTCAGTCAGACCCCGTAACAGCAGGATCAAGCATTGTGCTCCGGTGCTTGTCGCTTGCTGCTACGGGTCTTTATGTAGACCGCGTTTAACCCCGAGTCGTCTCCCCACTTCTCGGGGTTTCTTTTTGCCCGCAGGTTTTATGGCGCAGCCTGTTGCTCGAAAAAAATCCGCGCCTGGTGCAGGTAATCCGTGCGCATTTCGGGGTCCAGCCAGTCGGCATACGACTGGTTCAGTTGCTCGTGGGGCAGGGTACGCAGCAGTTGGTTGATCTCACTGATCGCCTGACGGCCCTGGGGAGTATCGGAACACCCGACATAGCCAGACAGATACTTGCCGGTGCCGCGAATCGGATAGAACACCAGTTCGTCTTCGGCAATTTGCGCCTGATGCGCCTGATAGCGGATCTCCGGCGAGTAACCCAACACCACTTGCAGGCGCCCCAGACGCTGCATCGACAGCAGGCTGCTCAGGGCGTCGTTGCCATAATGCGGCGTCAGCGCACCGTCCGGGGCCTGCTTGAGCAGCGTGTCGAGAAACTCGCCGTAACTGCGCTCGGCGACGACTCCGACCTTGATTTCGCCGTTGGCCAGAAATGCCGTCAGATCGACTTCACCGTCGATCAGGTACGGCGCCAGCACATTGCGATCTTTCTGACGCACCACCAGTCCATTACTGACAGCGCGAAACGCCGGGATAGAGAACGCGATCCATTGCGTGCGCTCCTTGCTCCAGATCAGTGAGGGGTCGCAGGTGAAGGACGGCTCGTGCAGCATCTGCATGCCACGGGCGCGATTGACCCGCATCAACGTGTGTTCGTATTGCGGCATGCCGGCGATCAGCATCGGCATCAGTTGATCGATCACACCCTGGCCCTTTTTCGGGCCTTCGAAGATGGTCAGGGGCGGCAGGTCACGCAACAGCCAGACCAGCGTGGGTTTCGCTTGCGCCCAGGCGGGCAGGGCGAGCAGAAACAACAGGCCGAACAGCCGCCACGTCCACCAGTGGTGGGCGCGGTTGGCGTCCGATGTCCGGTGATGTTTCAGGTTAGATAGCTCCGTCTGCGCGCAACCGGGCGATCTGCTGTTCGTCGTAGCCAAGATCGTTCAGTACCTGCGCATTGTGTTCACCGAGCTGCGGCCCGACCCATTCGGAAGTGCCCGGTGTCTCAGAGAGTTTCGGCACGATGCCCGGCATCTTGAAAGGCTTGCCGTCCGGCAGTTTTGCCTGCAGGAACATTTCCCGGGCGAGGTACTGCGGATCGCTGAACATGTCTTCGGCACTGAAGATCCGGCTGGCTGGTACTTCCGCCTGATTGAGCAGGTCGAGCACGCTTTGCAGCGGCAGCGAATTGACCCAGCGGTCGATCACGCCATACAACTCGTCACGGCGACTGTCGCGCCCGTCGTTGCTCGCCAGCGTCGGATCGTTGGCCAGATCTTCGCGGCCGATGATCAGCATGAAGCGCTTGAAGATCGCGTCGCCATTGGCGCCGATCTGCACATGTTTGCCATCGGCGCTGGTGTGGATCGATGACGGCGTGATGCCCGGCATGATGTTGCCGGTGCGCTCGCGGATGAAGCCGAACACGTCGAATTCCGGCACCATGCTTTCCATCATGGCGAAAATCGCCTCGTACAACGCGACATCGACCACTTGGCCGAGACCGCCGTTGACCTCGCGATGACGCAGCGCCATCAGCGCGCCGATCACGCCCCACAGCGCAGCAATCGAGTCGCCAATGGAAATCCCGGTACGCACCGGTGGCCGGTCTTCGAAACCGGTGATGTAACGCAAACCGCCCATGGACTCACCGACCGCGCCGAAGCCCGGTTGATCTTTCATCGGCCCGGTCTGGCCGAAGCCCGAGAGGCGCACCATCACCAGTTTCGGGTTCAGGGCATGCAGGGTTTCCCAGCTCAGCCCGAGTTTTTCCAGCACGCCGGGGCGAAAGTTCTCGATCAGGATGTCGGCTTCGCCCAGCAGTTTTTTCAGGATCGCCAAGCCCTCGGGGTGCTTGAGGTTCAGGGTCAGCGACTTCTTGTTGCGCGCCTGAACGAACCACCACAGCGAGGTGCCTTCATACAATTTGCGCCATTTGCGCAGCGGATCGCCGCCGTCGGGCGATTCGATCTTGATCACTTCGGCGCCGAACTCGCCGCAAATGCGCGAGGCGAACGGCCCGGCAATCAACGTACCCAATTCAATGACTTTCACACCGCTGAGCGGTTTGTTGGCGAACGGCATACTGAATCCTGTAGGACAAGGCTGAGCGAATACAGCGTTTTAACATAGCCGGCTGTCAGACGCCGCAGCTTGATCGCCATCAATTCGATGATTGCCTACGGCATCGGTTAGACTTGCCGACTTTCCTCGTATCAAGAAGCCCGTTCATGGCCCAGCCGTCTACCACGTACAAATTCGAACTGAACCTCACTGACCTCGACCGCAGTATCTACGAGAGCGTCAAGCAGACCATCGCCCGTCACCCTTCGGAGACCGAAGAGCGCATGACCGTGCGGCTGCTGGCCTACGCGCTCTGGTACAACGAGCAGCTGTCGTTCGGCCGTGGTCTGTCGGACGTGGATGAACCTGCGCTGTGGGAAAAAAGCCTGGATGACCGCGTTCTGCACTGGATCGAAGTCGGTCAGCCAGACGCTGATCGCCTGACCTGGTGCTCGCGTCGCACCGAACGCACCAGCCTGCTGGCCTACGGCAGCCTGCGCGTGTGGGAAACCAAAGTGATCCCGGCGATCAAGAACCTGAAAAACGTCAACATCGCTGCCGTCCCGCAGGAAGTGCTGGAAACCCTGGCCAAGGACATGCCGCGCGTCATCAAGTGGGACGTGATGATCAGCGAAGGCACGATCTTCGTTACCGACGACCGTGGTCAGCACGAAGTCCAGTTGCAATGGCTGCAAGGTGAACGCGGCTGACCCTGCGCCGTTCACTGATTAATCCCACGTATTCAAGAGAAGTTTCCGTTAGCCCATGCGTATTGAACCTCGACCGTTGCCTGCCACGCTGCCGTTTCTCGGTGACCTGCCACCTTTGCTGACCCGTTTGTACGCGGCGCGGGGTGTGCAGTCCGAGGCGGAGCTGGATAAAAGTCTGGCGCGGCTGATTCCGTTCCAGCAGCTCAAGGGCATCGAGGCGGCAGTGGACCTGCTGGTGACGGCACTGGAGCAACGTCAACGGATTCTGATCGTCGGTGACTTCGACGCCGATGGCGCGACGGCCAGTACGGTTGGCGTGCTCGGCTTGCGTCTGCTGGGCGCGGCGCATGTCGATTATCTGGTGCCGAACCGCTTCGAATACGGCTATGGCCTGACCCCGGAAATTGTCGAAGTCGCCCTGACGCGCGAGCCGCAGTTGCTGATCACCGTCGACAACGGCATCTCCAGCGTCGAAGGCGTGGCGGCGGCAAAAAAGGCCGGGCTCAAGGTGTTGATCACCGACCACCACTTGCCCGGCGATGAACTGCCGCTGGCCGATGCGCTGGTCAATCCGAACCAGCCCGGTTGCGAGTTTCCGAGCAAGGCGCTGGCCGGGGTCGGGGTGATTTTCTACGTATTGATGGCTTTGCGCGCGCGCCTGCGCACCCTCGGCTGGTACGAGAGCAAGCCGCAGCCGAACATCGGTGAACTGCTGGATCTGGTGGCGCTGGGCAGCGTTGCCGACGTGGTGCCGCTGGACGCCAACAACCGGATTCTGGTGCATCAGGGCCTCGAGCGGATTCGTGCCGGGCGCGCACGGCCGGGGATCAAGGCGATTCTTGAAGTGGCCAAGCGTGACGCCGCGCGGATTACCTCCACCGACCTGGGTTTTATCGTCGGCCCGCGTCTGAACGCGGCGGGGCGCCTGGATGACATGAGTCTCGGGATTGAATGCCTGCTCACCGCCGACGCCAATCTGGCGCGGGAAATGGCCGCGCAACTGGACGGCATGAACCAGGATCGCAAATCCATCGAGCAGGGCATGCAGCGCGAGGCGCTGGCCCAGCTCAAGGATTTGCCGGTGGAATCGATGCCGTTCGGCCTGTGCCTGTTCGATCCCGAGTGGCACCAGGGCGTGATCGGCATTCTCGCCTCGCGGATGAAAGAACGTTATTTCCGTCCGACCATTGCCTTCGCCGATGCCGGTGACGGCCTGCTCAAGGGTTCGGGACGTTCGGTGCAGGGTTTCCACATTCGCGATGCCCTGAGCGTGGTCGCGGCGCAGCATCCGAACCTGATCGCCAAGTACGGTGGCCATGCGATGGCGGCCGGTCTGACCTTGCCGCAAGAGAATTTTCCGCTGTTCGCCGAGGCGTTTGACGCTGAAGTGCGTCGGCAACTTCGCGAAGAGGACCTGACCGGGCGCATGCTCTCGGATGGCACGCTGGCGGTCGAGGAATTCCATCTGGAACTGGCCCGTGCCCTGCGTCATGCGGGGCCTTGGGGCCAGCACTTCCCGGAGCCGCTGTTCCATGGCGTGTTCCAGTTGGTCGAGCAGCGGGTGGTCGGCGAGCGGCACCTGAAGGTGGTGCTGAAAAGTGAATGCGGTTCGGTGAAGCTGGATGGCATCGCTTTCGGCATCGATCGTGATGTCTGGCCGAACCCGACCATTCAGTGGGTCGAGCTGGCTTATAAGCTCGACGTTAACGAGTTTCGGGGCAACGAGACGGTGCAATTGATGATTGCCCACATCGAACCACGCTGACCCCTTTGTGCTTGTGTGGCGAGGGAGCTTGCTCTTGCTGGGAGCAGGCTCCCTCGCCACAGGTTCGGTGGCACTCACAGAAAACGTCTTGAACCCTCCCTCATCCCCGGTTGTCGACTAGGCTCTAAGCACTGCTTGATTGGCCTTGTGACGTCTTGTCGAATTTTTTGCCCGCGGGGGCGGGTGCTGCACCTTTTCCTGTCACTCGTCGACTTTTCAAACAGAACCCTGGAGCCTGCCCACTGATTTGAGAGGTGCCCCATGAGTCTGCTGCTCGAACCCTTTACCCTTCGCCAACTGACCCTGCCCAACCGCATCGCCGTGTCGCCGATGTGCCAGTATTCCAGCGTCGACGGTCTGGCCAACGACTGGCATCTGGTGCACCTGGGTAGCCGCGCGGTGGGCGGTGCCGGACTGATTTTCACGGAAGCCACGGCGGTCACCGCCGACGGGCGAATCACCGCCGAAGACCTCGGTTTGTGGAACGACGAACAGATCGAACCGCTGCAACGCATCACCCGTTTCATCACGGCTCAGGGCGCTGTCGCCGGCATTCAACTGGCCCACGCCGGGCGCAAGGCCAGCACCCATCGGCCATGGATCGGCAAACACGGTAGCGTCAAGCCGGAGGATGGCGGCTGGATCCCGGTCGGGCCATCGCCGATTGCTTTCGATCCGCAACACACGCAACCGAAACAGCTCGATGAAGCGCAGATCGCCGACGTAATTCAGGCGTTCGTTGCCGCCGCCAAGCGCGCATTGACCGCAGGTTTCAGCGTGGTTGAAGTGCATGCCGCCCACGGTTATCTGTTGCATCAGTTTCTGTCGCCATTGAGCAACCAGCGCCGCGATCAGTACGGTGGTTCGTTCGAAAACCGTATTCGGCTGGTGTTGCAGGTCACCGAGGCTGTTCGTGAGGTCTGGCCGCAAGAGTTGCCGGTGTTCGTCCGGGTTTCGGCCACCGACTGGGTGGAAGACGGCTGGAACCCGGATGAAACCGTGGAGCTGGCGCGCCGCCTCAAGGCACTGGGAGCGGATCTGATCGACGTCTCCTCCGGTGGTACCGCCGCCAACGCCGAGATTCCCGTGGGGCCGGGTTATCAGACACGCTTCGCCGAACGGGTGCGCAAGGAGTCCGGCATCGCTACCGGCACCGTCGGCATGATTACCGAGCCGGCGCAGGCTGAGCACATTCTGCGCACCTGTCAGGCCGACATCATCTTCCTCGCCCGCGAGCTGTTGCGTGACCCGTACTGGCCGCTGCATGCCGACGATGATCTGGGTGGGCGTAAAGCGGTGTGGCCGGCGCAATATCAGCGCGCCACCCATCGTGATCAGCCGATTCACGAGTCTGACCTGCGCGATTGAGTCGGTTGCGGTAAAGCAAAAAGCCCCGGTCAGTGATGGCCGGGGCTTTGTTTGGTCTGGTTGTCGTTGCGCTGCCTGGTCGGACGCTATCGCGAGCAGGCTCACTCCTACAGTTGATCTGCGTCGAACACTCATTTTGTGAACGATAGATCCCCCTGTAGGAGTGAGCCTGCTCGCGAAGAGGCCAGGTCAGGCGCTACATAACCCTCAAGGGTATTTACGCTTGTCCGGCGCCGGCGGGAAGTACTGGTACAACCAGGTCTCGCTCAGCGTGCGGTCATTGGTGCGGATGAACAGCCGCAGTTCCACCGGGTCGACGCTGTCGCTGGTCGGGTACCAGTCGAACAGGATCCGGTAACCCTTGATGTCATCGAGCACCAGCACGCTGAAGTCTTGCACCTTGCCGTTGGAGCAAGTGACCACCGGTTCGATCCCGGTGCCCTGCGGCAGGCGATCCAGGCCGCCACCGGTAAAGTCCACGGCAAAACGACGGGCCCAGACCGGCGGGTAATGCTCGCCCGGTGCCCAGCCTTCGACGAATCCACCCATGCCCGAACGTGTCGCATGCACCCGCGCCAGCGGCGTGCCCACCGGTGGCAGGGCGCTCCAGTAAAGCTTATAGCCGTAGTTCAGCGAGTCGCCGGCAGCCACTGGCTTCTTCGGGGTCCAGAACGCGACGATGTTGTCGAGGGTTTCGCCGGTGGTAGGAATTTCCAGCAGATCAATCGAGCCTTCGCCCCACGCGGTGGTCGGTTCGACCCACAGGCTCGGGCGCTTGCTGTACCAGTCGACAGTGTCCTGATAGTTGGCGAATTCGTGGTCGGTCTGCACCAGACCAAAACCCTTCGGATCCTTGTCGGCGAACGCGTTGAACTGCAGGGTCGCCGGGTTGTTCAGCGGACGGCAGATCCACTCGCCATTGCCACGCCACATCGCCAGGCGATCAGAGTCGTGGATCTGCGGGTGAATGGTGTCGCACATGCGGCGTTCGTGGGTGCCGCAGCTGAACATGCTGGTCATCGGCGCGATGCCCAGTTGTTCGATGGCGGTACGCGCGTTGATGTGGGCGTCGATCTCCATCACCACGCGCTCGGCCTGGCAATCGATGTCGAAGCGGTAGGCACCGGTGGCGCTCGGCGAGTCGAGCAGGGCGTAGACCACGAAGCGCGTGGCGTTCTGTTCCGGGGTCTCGAACCAGAATTTGGTGAAGTCGGGGAATTCTTCGCGCTTTTTCGCGTAGGTGTCGACGGCCAGACCACGGGCGGATAGGCCATATTGGCCAGTGGCATCCACCGCGCGGAAATAGCTGGCACCGAGGAACGACACCACGTCATGGCGATCCAGTTCCGGGGCCTTGAACAGCTTGAAGCCGGCAAACCCCAGGTCGCCTTTGAGCTGCTGGGTGTCGACCGAGGTGTTCTCGTAGTTGAACAGCGTCGGGCGAAAATGCACTTCGCGCGCGGTACGGGTCTTCGGATCGACGCTGTACATGCGCACCGGCTGGCGGAACCCCATGCCGACGTGGAAGAACTGCACGTCCAGCTGACCCTTGTTTTCCTTCCACAGCGAATGGTCGCCGTCGTAGCGGATCGCGTTGAAGTTCTGCGGGGTCATGGTCGCCAGAGTCGGTGGCAGCACCTGTTTGCTGTCCTGATAGGCCGAGCCGGCCAGTTGCTTGGCCTGACGCTTGAGCGCTTCGAAGTCGAAGGCCTGCGCTTCACCATCGGCAGCGCCACCATTGGCGGCCCAGGCACGGGCGGCCAGCAGGCCGGAAGCCGAGAGACCGGTGTAAGCCGCAATGGCCATCGACGCTTTGAGCAAATTCCTGCGGTGCATAATTACAACCTGTCGTGAGCAATCCCGCGCCGTTCCTGGCACGTGCTGGATCAGAAATTACGGTTCGGACAAGCCTTCGGCCAAACGCAACGGACTATAAACAGATGCCGGCTAGCTTAAACGGTTCGCTCGCCGAGCAAAATTCGTTGATACACAGTGACAGAGTGTCAATGAAACAAGACATGTCGGTTAAATGTCTGACGGCACTTTCTGATTTACAGGGCATATCTGCTTTTTTCGACTAATTACTCTAAAAACCGCTTTTCAGCGCCGATTAAATTTCTATTCTATGGGCATGGCCGGCACGACCGGCAGGGCACAGGCGCTGCTGTAAGGGGCAGGGCGATGTGGTGATCAAGCAATTCTTCGAAGTATCAGAGAAGGACATCGTCCATGGCAAAAATTCAAGGCATCGCCGAAATGCTCGGCATCTTTCCCTGCCTCGGCAGCGGCCGCAGAAGGCGTCGTTTGAGTTCTGAAGAGCTGAAGCTGGTGGAACGTTATCGCGAGTTGTCGGAGAGTGACCGGATTGCGATGCGGTATCTGGTGGATGCGATGCGCAGTGTTTCGCGGTTTTAACGCTGGGATTGCGATCGTGAAAGCCATTTGGCTTTTACGGTCGCCAAGTCAATCAACTTGCCTGCGTCGGCATCAGCGATGCCGACTTTTATTGCTTCCTGGCGCATGGCTACGCTGATTTGCTTTAGGTAACACTCTGCGAAGAACTCATCGCTTGGGATAACTTCCAGAACGTGGGGCATTTCAGTGATTGGCAATCTCGTCTGCAAAACAACTCGTCTAGAGGTTTAAACGCTGGACCTGTGGCGAGGGAGCTTGCTCCCGCTGGACTGCGCAGCAGTCCCCTGCTTTTTGTAGAGGGGCCGCTGCGCGACCCTGCGGGACGGTGCGACGATTCGACAAGCTCCCTCGCCACAGGTTTTTTATTAGATGGGCTTCAGCTACAGGTTCCGAGCACCGGATACGGCTGCTGGCCGTGCATCAACTCCGGCACGTCACGCCATTTGACCCACGCCTGTTGCTGCCAGTGCAGCAGCGGCACAGTGACGCCAGCCCAGTTCACCGAACTCAGGCTCGGGCAGTTCTCCAGAGATATCGCGCTGGTTTCGCGCAACATCGGAATCACTTCATGGCTCAGCCATTGGCGCAGGTTGCGGTTTTCCGGAACGAAGTGATGAACGAGCAGTGCGAACAGGCCGGATTCGCTGACCATCGCGCAATCGATAATTTCGCCATCCCGACGCAGGAGGACATGGCGGCGCTGATCGGGATCGAGTTTCAGGGTGAGGCGTTCGTTTAGCGGATAGCCCATCAGGCGACCGAGATCCTGAACACAAAACCAGGCTTCGTGTTCCTGCATGAAGGCGTGGAGGAAGCGGTTGTGGCGGGTGAAGACGGTGGGGGTGAAGTGAGGAAAGTTTTCAGAGGTGTTTTTGATTTGTTTAGGCATTTGTCGACTCCAATATTCAGAATAGAGCCGCCACTCAAATGAGCGCGGTTGCGCCATGTTGATTTTGTTCCGGCTTCGACACCGGGCTGCTGATTTCACAGCCGGAAAGAAGACTATCTCCCGGATGCTCTCCGCGCCAAGTCTGCGCTATCGACACTAACTGTAGGAAACGGAGCTTTTTCAGGAGGGCTGCGTCTGTAGGAGATGCCTGTTTTTGCACTGGCGCCAGTGAAACGACCCCTAACCAGTGTTTTTTCCGCTATTTGTTTGAATCTCGCGCATCGCTTCAGATGCTCGGCCCTTGGTTTCAGGGCTCAAAGGATCGTTATGAATAATGGAGAATTCAATGAAGGTATCCCTCAAACAGATCAATGGACCTTGGGATCAGGGCTGGGTGCTGGACAAACACATGGTAAGTAGTACCTTTCTTGGCAACGATGATCGCGGGTATCCATGCTTCGATAACCAGCGCACCGAGATCGGCGAAGCGACCTACCAGCTCAAATACCAGAAGGATTGGACTCAGGTCGGCCCACTCGCCCAAGCGGTAGCGACAAATGTGTTCCCAAAACTGGATCAGGTCGGATTTGTGGTACCTATGCCTGCTTCAAATATTCGTCAGCGACAACCGGTAACCGAGGTTGCCCTGGCGTTAGGACAAATTACTGGGCTGCCGGTTTTCTCTGATTTGCTTCGAAAAGCGGCCACTGGAAAATCGCTCAAGGATTTGCATTCCAAAGCAGACAAGATTGCTGCGATTGGGGACAGTTTCAGCGTCAATGATGAAATCACCACGGATGGGCGCTGGAATGTATTGGTTGTAGATGATCTGTTTGATAGCGGGGCGTCGATGGACGCGGCCTGCGCTGTTTTGCGTAAATATCCCAAGGTAGGGAAGATTTACGTAGCGGCGCTAACTTGGAAGTGAACTCAATGACCACTGTATTTATTGCCGGCTCTATCAACATCAAGAACCTTGATCCGAAGGTTAAAGAGCGTATCAATAATATCGTTGCGTCCGATTTTGAGGTGGTGGTGGGTGATGCAGGGGGGGCCGACACTTCCATTCAGGAGTATCTGCTGAGTCTTGAGAGATCCAGAACCACGGTGTTCTGCAGCGGTTCGGCACCGAGGAATAACCTTGGGAAATGGCCCGCCAGAACAGTCGACTCCAAACATTCCAAAGGGTCGAGAGCCTTCTTCACCGAAAAAGACGTGGTGATGGCCGAAGCGGCTGATTACGGCCTGATGATCTGGGATGCAAAGAGCACCGGCACGCTCAGCAACGTCATTGAACTGTTGTCGAGAAAGAAGAAGTCGCTTGTCTTCGTCAACAAGGAAAAGGAATTCAAAGTGGTCGGAGACGTCAGTCAGCTCGAAGAGTTGATTGCATTCATGTCCGATCACGCCAAGCAAAAAGCCAATGAAAAAATCAGGTTGTTCGATCGTATTTCCTTGCTGAAGCACGATCAGGCAGAGCTTTCTTTTTGATGACTTTTTTCGTCTTTGCTGAACCCCGACACCTTGTCGGTGCCGGGGGCAGAAGCGCTTAGCGACTCACCTTCCACGCATCCCCAGCCGGCGCCTTCCCATGGTCATACGGCTTGCCGATCCACATATAAACCAACCCCAGTCCAATCACGATGGCCGTGCTCAACACCATCGCATAGTTCACATACCAAGCCGCATCCGGCGTGCGTGGCCAGGCCATGTTGATGATCGCGCCGACGCCATACACCAGCGCGCCGATGTTCACTGGCCAGCCCCAGGCGCCGAGGGTGAATTTGCCGCTGGGTTTCCAGCCTTTGCTGCGGGCGTACAGCGCGGCGAGGACGATCATCTGGAACGCGAGGTAGATGCCGATGGCGGCGAAGCTGACGATGGTGGCGACGGCGTCTTGCAGGAAGAAACCGAGGGCGATGATCAGGGCGGGCAGTACGCCGGACACGAACAGCGCGGCAACCGGCACCTGGGTTGTAGGAGAAATCTTTTTCAGCAGTCGGCTGCCGATGACCATTTCATCGCGAGCGTAGGAGTACAGCAGACGACTCGCTGCGGCCTGCAGGCTGATGACGCAGGAGATGAAGGAAATCATCACCACGCCCATCACCACTTTCGAGCCGATCGGGCCGAAGGCGTTGTTGAGGATGGTGGTGACCGGGTCTTTGTCGGTGCCGTTGATCACCGCTTGCATGTCCGGCACGGCGAGGATCAGCGCCAGGCAGGCGAACATCGCCGCGACGCCGCCGATGTAGATGGTCATGCGCATGGCCACCGGGATTTTCGCGCTGGGGTTCGGGGTTTCTTCGGCGACGTCGCCGCAAGCCTCGAAGCCGTAGTAGAGGAACATCCCCGCCAGCGAAGCGGTGAGGAACGCCGGCAGGTACGAGCCATCGACGCTGATGTCGAAAGTGTTGAACAGTACGCTCAGCGGTTGGTGGCGCTCGAAGATCAGCAGGTACACGCCGACGATCACCGCGCCGACCAGTTCGCAGAGGAAGCCGAACATGGCAATGCGCGCCAGTACTTTGGTGCCGCTCAGATTCACCAGCGTGGCGAACAGGGTCAGCACCAGCGCGATGACGATGTTGGTGTTGTTGCTCGGCTCAAACCCGAGCATCGCCGCCAGATACGGGCCGGCACCGACGGCGACTGCCGCGATGGTCACACACAGAGCGATGGAGTAGATCCAGCCGACCATCCATGCCCATTTCTTGCCGACCAGACGTCGTGCCCAAGGATAAACACCGCCGGAAATCGGGAACTGCGAAACCACTTCGCCGAAGATCAGACACACCAGCAACTGCCCGCAGCCGACCAGCAAGTAGGCCCAGAACATCGGTGGCCCACCCGCGGCGAGGCACAGGCCGAACAGGGTATAAACCCCTACGACCGGTGACAGATAGGTGAAACCTAACGCGAAGTTTTCCCACAGGCTCATGCTGCGGTTGAAGTTCGAGGTGTAGCCGAGTTTGCGCAGTTGTTCGGCATCGCTGTCGGCAACGGCGGCCGAGAATTCGGGTGAGGCACTCATGGGTGTTTGCTCCGTGAAATCGGCAGATTTCGGATGGCCGAGGCCGTGGCGGGGCTTTGCGGGCGCCGCCCGGGTCGGTAGTTATTGTTTTGGTTTCGGTTAAGCCTGGTGGTGAATCGCCGACATCATCCATGTGTCGCGGAAAAGATCGCAGCCTGCGGCAGCTCCTACAGGAGCACGGCGTCCATCTTGTAGGAGCTGCCGCAGGCTGCGATCTTTTTGCTTTTAGTGCTTGAACATCACATGCCGAACCGTGGTGTAGTCCTCCAGCCCGTACATGGACATGTCCTTGCCGTAGCCGGACAATTTCTGACCGCCATGCGGCATTTCGCTGACGAGCATGAAGTGTGTGTTAACCCAGGTGCAGCCGTACTGCAGCCGCGCCGACAAGCGATGCGCGCGTCCGACATCCGCCGTCCACACTGAAGAGGCGAGGCCGTAGTCGGAGTCGTTGGCCCACGCCAGCGCCTGCGCTTCATCGGTGAACTTGGTCACCGACACTACCGGCCCGAACACTTCGCGGCGGACGATCTCGTCATCCTGCTGCGCGTCGGCCAGCACCGTCGGTTCGAAGAAGAAACCGTCGCCTTCCACAGTCTTGCCGCCGGTGATCAAGCGAATGTGCGACTGCGCCACGGCGCGTTCGACGAAAGCAGCCACGCGGTCGCGATGTTGCGCAGTGATCAACGGCCCCAACTCGGTCGACGGATCATCCTGCAAGCCGTACTTGATGCTGCTGACCGCTGCGCCGAGCTTTTCGACGAACCGGTCGTAGATGCCTTGCTGCGCGTAGATCCGGCACGCGGCGGTGCAGTCCTGTCCGGCGTTGTAGAACCCGAAGGTGCGAATGCCTTCGACGGCGGCATCGATGTCGGCGTCGTCGAAGATGATCACCGGCGCCTTGCCGCCCAGTTCCATGTGCATGCGTTTGACGCTGTCGGCGGTGCTGGAAATGATGTTCGAGCCAGTGGCGATGGAGCCGGTCAGCGAGACCATGCGCACTTTCGGATGCGTGACCAGCGGGCTGCCGACGGTAGGACCACGGCCGAACACCAGATTGAGTACACCCGCCGGGAAGATTTCCGACGCCAGTTCGGCCAGACGCAGCGCGGTCAGCGGGGTTTGTTCCGACGGCTTGAGCACCACGGTATTACCGGCAGCGAGGGCCGGGGCGATTTTCCAGGCGACCATCATCAGCGGGTAATTCCACGGCGCGATGGACGCGATCACGCCCACCGGGTCGCGGCGGATCATCGAGGTGTGGCCGGGCAGGTATTCGCCGCCGGCCGAACCGCTCATGCAACGGCTGGCGCCGGCGAAGAAACGGAACACGTCGGCAATCGCCGGGATCTCGTCGTTCAGCGCGGCGCTGTAGGGTTTGCCGCAGTTGTCGGATTCGAGTTTCGCCAGTTCCTCGCCATGGGATTCGATGGCGTCGGCGAGTTTGAGCAGCAGCAGCGAACGGTCTTTCGGCGTGGTTTGCGACCACTCGGCGAACGCGCTGTCGGCGGCGCGCACGGCGGCATCAACCTGGGCCTCGCTGGCTTCGTTGATTTCCACCAGTACGCTGCCGAGCGCCGGGTTGAGCACCGGTTGGGCCGGGCCTTCGCCGTTGACCAGATGGCCGTTGATCAAGAGTCTGGTTTGCATGGTTCTGTCCTCTGCGAATCCATTATTTTTCTCTGGAGAAACCGGATCCCGTGTAGGAGCTGCCGCAGGCTGCGATCTTTTGATCTTGATCTAAAAAAACATCAGAAGATCGCAGCCTGCGGCAGCTCCTACAGGGGGGATTTATTTCCCGCCACTACCGGCGACACTCTCGCCACCCCGGGTCAGGTAGTACGCGCCAAGGATCGGCAACATGGTCACCATCATCACCAGCATGGCGACGACATTGGTCACCGGCACATCCCGTGGCCGGCTCAGTTGATTGAGCAGCCACAACGGCAACGTGCGCTCATGCCCGGCGGTGAACGTGGTGACGATGATTTCGTCGAACGACAGCGCAAAGGCGAGCATGCCGCCAGCCAGCAAGGCCGAGCCGAGGTTCGGCAGGATGATGTAGCGAAAGGTCTGCCAGCCGTCGGCACCCAGATCCATCGAGGCCTCGATCAGGCTGTGCGAAGTGCGGCGCAGGCGGGCGATGACGTTGTTGTAGACGATCACCACACAGAAGGTCGCGTGGCCGACGATGATGGTGAACATCCCCGGCTCGATCCCCAGCGTCTTGAACGTCGCCAGCAACGCGATCCCGGTGATGATCCCCGGCAGCGCGATCGGCAAAATCAGCATCAGCGAAATGCCCTGCTTGCCGAAGAAGTCACGGCGGTACAACGCCGCTGAAGCCAGCGTGCCGAGCACCATCGCGATCAACGTGGCGATGGCGGCAATCTGCAGCGAGAGCTTGATCGCCTCCAGCACATCCGGCCGGGAAAACGCCACGCTGAACCAGTGCAGGGTGAAGCCCTTCGGCGGAAAGCTGAACGCGGCTTCTTCGGTGTTGAAGGCGTAAAGAAAGATGATCAGGATCGGGAAGTGCAGAAACACCAACCCGCCCCAGGCAGCAATGCGCAGGCCCGGTGAAGCGCGCTCAGAGTGCATCGAAGGCCCCCAGACGTTTGACGATGGACAGGTAAATCGCGATCAAGACAATCGGCACCAACGTGAACGCTGCGGCCATCGGCATGTTGCCGATCGCACCTTGCTGCGCGTACACCATGCTGCCAACGAAGTAGCCGGGCGGCCCGACCAGTTGCGGCACGATGAAATCGCCCAGGGTCAGCGAGAACGTGAAGATCGATCCGGCAGCAATTCCCGGAATCGACAGCGGCAGAATCACCTGCATAAAGGTCTGACGCGGCTTGGCGCCAAGGTCGGCGGAAGCCTGCAACAGCGACGGCGGCAGACGCTCCAGCGAGGCCTGAATCGGCAGGATCATGAACGGCAGCCAGATGTAGACGAACACCATGAACCGTCCCAGATGTGAGGTCGACAGGGTGCTGCCGCCGACACCGGGAATCCCCAGAATGAACTGCAGGACCGGCTCCAGTCCCAGATGCTGGACGAACCATTGTGCGACGCCGCCCTTGGCCAGCAACAACGTCCACGCATAGGCCTTGACGATGTAACTGGCCCACATCGGCAGCATCACCGCGATGTAGAAAAACGCCTTGGTCTTGCCGGTGGTGTAGCGCGCCATGTAATAGGCAATCGGGAACGCGACAATGGCGCTGGCGATCGACACGACGATGGCCATGCTCAGCGTGCGCAGGATGATGTCGAAGTTCGACGGCTGAAACAGCGCAGCGAAATTCGCCAGCGTGAGGTCAGGGGTGACCGCCATGGTGAAGTCGTCGAAGGTGTAGAAACCCTGCCACAACAGCACCAGCAGCGAGCCGAGATAAATCGCGCCGAACCACAGCAGTGGCGGCACCAGCAGCAGCGACAGATACAGATTCGGCTTGCGATAAAGCAGGTTGGAAAACCGGCGCAAGGGCGCTGTTTGAGTCATCGTGAGCGTGCTCATTTCACACCCCGCCGGCCACGGTGTCGTGCAACGGGATCATTGCTTCCCGCGCCCAGCGCGCGCTCAGGCGCTGGCCGGGCTGGTGTTGTGCGCTGCTGTCGATCCACTGATTGTTGGCGTGGCTGATGCTCAGGGTCTGGCCGTTTTCCAGCGTCAGTTCATAACGCGTGGCGCTGCCCTGATACTGGATGTCGTGGAGCAGACCGCTGACTTCGATTTCGTGGCTGGCGAGGGGGCCTTCGGCGAAACGCACGTGCTCGGGGCGGATCGAAAACGGCTGCGGATGGCCGCTGAGCTGGCGCGCCAGATCGCCACGGATCACGTTCGAAGTGCCGACGAATTCGGCGACGAAGGTGGTGGTGGGTTTCATGTACAGATTGCGCGGGGTGTCGACCTGTTCAATGCGGCCCTTGTTGAACACCGCCACGCGGTCGGACATCGACAATGCTTCTGTCTGGTCGTGGGTAACGAAGATGAAGGTGATGCCGAGCTGGCGTTGCAGCTTCTTCAGTTCGCTCTGCATTTGCTCGCGCAGTTTCAGGTCGAGCGCGCCCAACGGTTCATCGAGCAACAGCACCCGTGGTCGATTGACCAAGGCGCGGGCGAGGGCGACCCGCTGGCGCTGACCGCCGGACAACTGCACCGGTTTGCGTGCGCCGTAGCCACCGAGGGCGACCATGTCCAATGCCTCTTCGGCGCGCTTGTGGCGTTCGGTTTTGCTCACGCCTTTGACCTTCAAGCCGTAGGCGACGTTGTCCAGCACGTTCATGTGCGGGAACAGTGCGTAATCCTGGAAGACGGTGTTTACATCACGCTGATACGGCGGCAGACCGGCCGCTTCGGCGCCGTGAATGCGGATCGAGCCGGCGCTCGGTTGTTCGAAACCGGCGATCAGGCGCAGGCAGGTGGTCTTGCCCGAGCCCGAAGGGCCGAGCATGGAAAAGAACTCGCCGTCCTGGATATCGATGGAAACCCGGTCAACGGCCTTCACCTCGCCGAACTGCCGGGAGACGTTGGTGAACTGGACTGCAAGCGTCATGGTGCGGTGCTCCAAAAAGGCGTGGGCCGTCGCAGCGGTCCTCGCCTGGACTTCTGAAAAAGCTGAATCTTGTTGCTTTTGTGGCGAGGGAGCTTGCTCCCGCTGGAGTGCGCAGCACTCCCAAATTGGCCACATGCGATTTGAATGGCAGACCGCATTGCCAGGTCTTGGGGCGGCTTCGCCACCCAGCGGGAGCAAGCTCCCTCGCCACAGGTGAGCGGCGTGTCAGCGGCCGCCCATGATCGCGATGTAGTCCTGGGTCCAGCGGCTATAAGGCACGAATTTTCCGCCCTCAGCCTGTGGGGTTTTCCAGAAGGCGATCTTGTCGAACTGGTCGAAGCCATTGGTCTTGCAACCCTCGGCACCGAGCAGTTCGCTCTCCTTGCACGCCGCCGGCACGGCTGGCAGCGAACCAAACCACGCCGCCACGTCACCCTGGACTTTCGGCTGCAGCGACCAGTCCATCCACTTGTACGCGCAGTTCGGGTGCTTGGCCTCGGCATGCAGCATGGTGGTGTCGGCCCAACCGGTAGCACCTTCTTTCGGAATGGTCGAAGCGATCGGCTGTTTCTCGTTGATCAGGCCGTTGACCTGATACGGCCACGCGCTCGACGCCACCACACCTTCGTTCTTGAAGTCGCTCATCTGTACCGTGGTGTCGTGCCAGTAGCGGTGAATCAATGGCTGCTGTGCGCGCAACAGATCGAGCACAGCCTTGTACTGTGCTTCGGTCAGTTGATACGGATCCTTGATCCCCAGCTCAGGTTTGGCGGTCTTCAGGTACAGCGCCGCGTCGGCGATGTAGATCGGGCCGTCATAGGCTTGTACGCGGCCCTTGTTCGGTTTGCCGTCGGGGAAATTCTGCGCGTCGAACAGGACGTTCCAGCTGGTCGGCGGCGTCTTGAACACGTTGGTGTTGTACATCAGCACGTTCGGGCCCCACTGATACGGGGTGCCGTAGGTCTGGTTGTTGACCACGTACCACGGCGCGTCTTTCAGGCGCGGATCGAGGGTGTTCCAGTTCGGGATCAATGCGGTGTTGATCGGTTGCACGCGCTTGCCCACGATCAGGCGCAACGAGGCATCACCGGACGCGGTGACCAGGTCGTAACCGCCCTTGGCCATCAGACTGACCATCTCGTCGGAGGTCGCGGCGGTCTTGACGTTGACCTTGCAGCCGGTTTCCTTCTCGAAACCGGTCACCCAGTCGTAGGCCTTGTCGCTCTCGCCACGTTCGATGTAGCCCGGCCAGGCCACGATATCCAGCTGACCCTCGCCGGCGCCGACCGCCTTCAACGGCTCGGCAGCTTGCAGGCTGGCGCTGGCCAGCAAGGCTGTGGTGATTGCACTGAGCAGTGCGGTCTTGTGCACGAACATGGTTGAACCCTCTTCTTTAAATTATGGTCGGGGCAGTTGTGAACGCGGTGAAGCATGCCGTTGGCGGCTTGTTATTAGCGTAGTCAGAGATGCTGGCCGTGGCGGGCCATGATGTGCCGCACCACGCTGTAGTCCTGCAGCGAATCACTGGATAAGTCTTTGCCGTATCCGGAGCGTTTCAGCCCGCCGTGGGGCATTTCGCTGACCAGCATGAAATGGCTGTTGATCCAGGTGCAGCCGTACTGCAAACGGGCGGCGACCTGCATTGCCTTGTCCAGATTCTGCGTCCACACCGATGAGGCGAGGCCGTATTCGGAGTCGTTGGCCCAGTCCACGGCTTGCGCGAGTTCGTCGAAACGGGTCACGGTGACCACCGGGCCGAACACTTCGCGCTGGACGATTTCATCAGTCTGTTTGCAACCGGCCAGCAACGTCGGCTGGTAGAAGAACCCGGCGCCGGAATGCACCGCCGCGCCGGTCACGCGCTCGATGTGCGGCTGGCCGAGGGCGCGCTCGACGAAACTGGCGACGCGGTCGCGCTGACGGGTGCTGATCAGCGGGCCGATCTCGTTGTCGGCATCACGCTTGCCGGCGAAGCGCAGGCTGCTGACTGCCGCACCAAGTTCGGCGACCAGTTTGTCGTGAATCCCGGCCTGCGCGTAGATCCGGCACGCAGCGGTGCAGTCCTGCCCGGCGTTGTAGTAACCGTAGGTGCGCACGCCGTCGACCACCGCTTGAATATCCGCGTCGTTGCAGACAATCACTGGGGCTTTGCCGCCGAGTTCAAGGTGTGTGCGTTTCAGGGTTTTCGCCGCAGCCTGGAGGATCTTCTGCCCGGTGACGATATCGCCGGTCAGCGAGACCATGCGCACCTTGGCGTGCCCGACCAGATGGCTGCCGACGCCTTCGCCGCCACCGCAGATGATGTTGATCACCCCACGCGGCAGGATCTCGGCGAGTGCTGGCGCCAACGCGAGGATCGACAGCGGTGTGTGTTCCGACGGCTTGAACACCAGCGTATTGCCGGCGGCGAGGGCCGGGGCGATTTTCCACGCGGCCATCATGATCGGGTAGTTCCACGGCGCGATCGACGCCACCACGCCAATCGGATCGCGACGCACCATGCTGGTGTAGCCCGGCAGGTATTCGCCGCTGAGCTGACCGGTCTGGCAGCGCACGGCGCCAGCGAAGAAGCGGAACACATCGACAGTGGCGGTCAGATCGTCCTGCCGCGCCAGGTGCAGCGGCTTACCGCAATTCAGTGCTTCGAGGCGAGCGAGGTAATCAGCGTGTTTTTCGACGGCGTTGGCGATGTCCAGCAGCAGACTGGAACGTTGTTGCGGCGTGGTGCGTGACCATTCGCCAAAAGCGCGATGAGCGGCGAGGATCGCGGTTTCGACCTGCTCGGTGCTGGCCTCGGCGATGTGGGTGAGAATTTCACCGCTGGCCGGGTTGAGGATCGGTTCGACGAAACCTTGCCCGGCGATCAGTTCGCCGTCGATCAACAACGCGGTACACATCGGGGTCTGCACGCCAGCCATTTTCCGCGATCTCTTTTCTTGTGTGGTCATTGTGGCTCCCGTGCCCGGGAGCCGACCGTCTTATAGATGCAGCAAGACTAGTGCGCGGCTCCGAGGTCGACAAATTCTAAATACTGAAGGTGGCATTCGATTAAATAGATGGTTTGCGTCCGCCGTGTGGCTGCTCGCGGGCCACGGTCAGAAATGGATCAACCAGGGCAGGGCGCGCTGTCCCGCGGCGCCAGGCCAGACCGACATCGAGGGTCTGGTTGAGGTCGGCAATCGGCCGCGCTTCGATGATGTCGCCTTCGAGCGACCATGGGCGGTAAGTCATGTCCGGCTGGATTGATACACCCAGACCTGCTGCAACGAGGCTTCGCACGGCTTCGGTGGATGCCGTGCGCAGGGTGATCTTCGGTTGCAGCCCGGCGCCGCGCCACAGGCGTTGGGCATTGCGATCCATCTCGTCGACGTTCAGTTGAATCAACGGCTCGCGAGCGACGTCGGCGAGGTTGATGCTGTCGTGTTCCAGCAGTGGATGCTGGGCTGGCAGCCACAGACGATGCGGCGAGTGGGTCAGCACTTCGGTCTGCAGGGCGTGACGGTCTTCGAGGTTGGAGAGGATCAGCACGCCGACATCGATTTCGCCGCTGACCAGCAAATGCTCGATGTACGGCCGCTCGTCCTCCATCACCCGGATCTCGACGTTGGGATAGGCGCGCTGGAAACGGGTCAGCAAATCGGCCAGGTAATAACCGGCGACGAGGCTGGTTACGCCGACGATCAACTGTCCGGCGACCTGATCGGTGCTTTGTTGCAGGCTGCGTTTGGCGTTATCCACCGTTGCCAGTATCAGGTGCGCCTGCCGCAGGAACTGATGACCCTGATGAGTCAGCGTCATGCCCTTGGCGTGACGGCTGAACAGGCTGACGCCGATTTCCTCTTCCAGTTGCTGGATCGCCAAGGTCAGGGTCGATTGGGAAATGAACGCGGTTTGCGCAGCGGCGGAGATCGAGCCGGTCTCGGCCACCGCAATGAAGTGACGGATCTGACGCAGGGTCATCATGAGGAGGGTACCCGGTGGGCGGTTTTTATCGATTGGCTGGAGTGTATATCGTTTTTTTTGATGGGGGCGCGAGCGGCAAGCTGCAACGCAAAGCCTGAGCAACATCTGGAAGCACACTCGCAGGCCGGGCCGGGGCACTTTCCAACTAGGCTGAGGGCCTGATAGATCCGGATAACCCCTGTTTTGGAGGCGGAACATGAACACCCGTGGATTGCTCGATCAACTACTCAAATCCGGCCAGGATCTGTTGCAGAACAAGGCTGGCGGTTCGCATAACAAACCGGCGGCTGGCGGGCTGGGCGGCTTGCTTGGTGGGTCTTCTGGCTCCGGGGCGCTGGGCGGCCTGCTCTCGGGGGCGGGCGGTGGAGCTCTGGCGGCTGGGGCCATGGGCCTGCTGCTCGGCAGCAAAAAGGCCCGTAAGGTCGGCGGTAAAGTCGCGGTATACGGTGGCCTCGCCGCGCTCGGGGTGCTGGCTTACAAGGCCTACGGCAACTGGAACGCCCAGAAAGGCACCGCCCCGCAAACCGAACCGCAGACGCTGGATCGACTGCCACCGGCGCAAGCCGAGCAACACAGCCAGGCGATTCTCAAGGCGCTGGTCGCTGCCGCAAAGGCCGACGGCCACATTGATGACCGTGAGCGCCAGTTGATCGAAGGCGAGTTCACCAGACTCGACAACGATCAGGAACTGCAGCACTGGCTGCACGCCGAACTCAACAAACCCCTCGACCCCTCCGACGTCGCCCGCGCCGCGAGTACGCCGGAAATGGCGGCGGAGATGTACATCGCCAGCGTGATGCTGGTGGACGAGGAGAGTTTTATGGAAAAGGCGTATCTGGAGGAATTGGCCAAGCAACTGAAGCTGGAGCCGGGCTTGAAGGTAGAACTGGAGAAACAGGTGCGGCAGGCGTCGCTATAAAACTGCCTGAACCCGGTACTCATGTAGGAGCTGCGGCACGCTGCGATCTTTTGATGTTGGCTTTAAAAATCAAAAGATCGCAGCGTGCCGCAGTTCCTACAAGGTTTTGGACTGGACGGCGAAATTCATGGGAGCGAGCCTGCTCACGATTGCGTTTTCAGCCGCGCATCCACAGCAATGGCCGATCCAGCGCCCCTTTTTGCCGTTCCATCACTGGCACGCCAGCCCCGGATTGTCGGACAGTCCCACCCCAGAGCCTTCCCGCCAACCACGTCGGGCCGGCTCGAGGGTTAAAAAGCGTCTTATAAATGAAACACCGCCCTCGGCTATACTCCCCGCATTTCGACTTAGGCACGAGGAATCACTGTGAAGAACTGGACGTTGCGCCAACGCATTTTGGCGAGCTTTGCGGTGATTATCGCCATCATGTTGCTGATGGTGGTCGTTTCGTATTCGCGGCTGCTGAAGATCGAGGCCAGTGAAAACAGCGTGCGTGATGACGCGATTCCCGGCGTCTATTACAGCTCGATGATTCGCGGTGCGTGGGTCGACAGCTATCTGCAGACCCAGGAACTGCTCGGGCTCAAGGAAGGTCAGGGGGTTTCCAGTGAGGATGCGGCGGACTACAAGTCGTTTGAGGTGCGTTTGCAGGAGCAGATGGCCAACTATCGCAAAACCATGGCCACTGACGAGGATCGTACCGAATTCGCCGCGTTCGAGAAGTACCACGACGCCTACATGCAGATCCAGGATCAGGTGCTCGACTTGCACAAGCGCAACCTGGAAGCCGAAGCGGTCAAGCTGTTCACCGAGAAGCTGACCCCGGCCTGGTACACCGGCCGTATGAAACTCAATGACATCATCGGCGAGAACAAGCGGGTCGCTGATCAGGCCATGGCCAACATCGACGAAGCTGTAGCGGCGGCCAAGGTCAGCATGTTCGTCTCGCTGTTGGTGGCCGTGCTCGCAGCCGGTGCCTGCGGTCTGTTGCTGATGCGCGCGATCATGGCGCCGATGAACCGCATCGTGAAGATCCTCGAAATCATGCGCACCGGCGACCTCAGCAGCCGTCTCAATCTGGATCGCAAGGACGAGTTCGGCGCGGTGGAAACCGGCTTCAACGACATGATGACCGAGCTGACTTCGCTGGTGTCCCAGGCCCAGCGTTCCTCGGTGCAGGTGACCACTTCGGTGACCGAAATCGCCGCCACCTCCAAGCAGCAACAGGCCACCGCCACCGAAACCGCGGCCACCACCACCGAGATCGGCGCGACCTCACGGGAGATTGCCGCGACTTCGCGGGATCTGGTGCGCACCATGACCGAAGTGTCCACCGCCGCCGATCAGGCCTCGGTACTTGCCGGTTCCGGCCAGCAAGGTCTGGCGCGCATGGAAGACACCATGCACTCGGTGATGGGCGCGGCCGATCTGGTCAATGCCAAACTGGCGATCCTCAACGAGAAGGCCGGCAATATCAACCAGGTGGTGGTGACCATCGTCAAGGTCGCCGACCAGACCAACCTGCTGTCGCTCAACGCGGCCATCGAGGCCGAGAAGGCTGGCGAATACGGTCGCGGTTTTGCCGTGGTCGCCACCGAAGTGCGGCGTCTGGCGGATCAGACCGCCGTCGCCACTTACGACATCGAGCAGATGGTTCGCGAGATCCAGTCGGCGGTGTCTGCCGGCGTGATGGGCATGGACAAGTTCTCCGAAGAAGTGCGCCGGGGCATGGCCGAGGTGCAACAGGTCGGCGAGCAGCTGTCGCAGATCATCCATCAGGTGCAGGCGCTGGCGCCGCGGGTGTTGATGGTCAACGAAGGCATGCAGGCCCAGGCCACCGGTGCCGAACAGATCAACCATGCACTGGTGCAGTTGGGCGACGCCAGCAGCCAGACCGTCGAGTCTCTGCGTCAGGCCAGTTTCGCCATTGACGAACTGAGCCAGGTGGCCGTCGGGCTGCGCAGCGGCGTTTCGCGATTCAAAGTCTGATGAGCGAAATTACCGCCAAACGCAGCGCTGCGCCGGTGGCGAAGCAGGCGTTGTTCCTGCTGTTTCGCATCGGCAGCGAGCGTTACGCCTTGCGCGCCACCGAGGTGGCGGAAGTGCTGCCGCGCCTGCCGTTGAAGCCAATTGCCCAGGCGCCGAACTGGGTCGCCGGGGTGTTCGCCTATCGTGGTGCGGTGGTGCCGGCGATCGACCTCAGTGCGCTGACTTTCGGTCATCCCGCCGAGGCGCGCACCAGTACCCGGCTGGTGCTGGTGCATTACCGCCCGGATGCACTGCAGCCGCCGCGCTGGCTCGGGCTGATCCTTGAGCAGGCGACCGACACCCTGCGTTGCAATCCCGAGGATTTTCAGCCGTATGGTCTGGACAATCGTCAGGCGCCGTACCTCGGTCCGGTGCGCGAAGATGCTCAGGGGCTGGTGCAATGGGTGCGGGTCAACGACTTGCTGGATGACGCCGTGCGTAGCCTGCTGTTTCCGGTGCCGCTTGAGGCGCAGTCATGAGCAGCGATCAGCGTTTTTTCGATTTCCTCAAGGAACGCATCGGACTGGATGTCACGTCGGTGGGGCCGGCGATCATCGAGCGCGCGGTGCGTCAACGCACCACGCTCTCGCAAGCGGCGCACAGCGATGAATACTGGCAACTGCTGCAAGGTTCGCGGGACGAACAGCAGGCGTTGATCGAGGCGGTAATCGTCCCCGAAACCTGGTTTTTCCGTTATCCGGAATCCTTCGCCACGCTCGGCAAGCTGGCGCGCAAGCGTCTGGACGAATTGAACAACATGCGCGCGCTGCGCATCCTCAGCCTGCCGTGCTCGACCGGCGAAGAACCCTATTCGATTGCCATGGCCCTGCTCGATGCCGGGCTCAAGCCGCATCAGTTCAAGGTCGACGGCATGGACGTCAGCCCGCTGTCGGTGGACAAGGCGCGGCGCGGGCTTTATGGCAAGAACTCGTTTCGGGGTCAGGATCTGGACTTTCGCGAGCGTCATTTCACGGCCGAGCAGGATGGTCATCGAGTCAGCGAAGCCGTGCGCGAGCAGGTGCGCCTGCAGGCCGGCAATGTGCTGGATCCGACGCTGCTGGCGGGTGAGCCGCCGTTCGACTTCGTGTTCTGCCGCAACTTGTTGATCTATTTCGATCAGCCGACCCAACAGCAGGTTTTCGCCGTGCTCAAGCGCCTGACGCACGTCGACGGCGTGTTGTTCATCGGCCCTGCCGAGGGCAGTCTGCTCGGGCGCCTGGGCATGCGCTCCATCGGCATCCCGCAGTCGTTTGCCTTCAGTCGACACGCTGAACCCATGCCCGAACCTGTGGCATTGCCGACCCCAACCCCTTTGCCGGTGCGCCAACCGCTGCGCAGTCCGCCGCCAGTACCGCCGCCGGTGCGTCCACGTCCGTTTGCCAGCGTTGCACCGTTGCCTGTCAGCAGCAAAAGCGCCAACCCGGACGCGGCGACCTTGCTCGCCAACATCGCTGCGCTGGCCAACGAAGGCAAGAGTGCCGAGGCCCGAGCGGCGTGCGAGCAGTATCTGCGCAGTCACGAACCGGTGGCGCAGGTGTTCTACTGGCTCGGCCTGCTCAGCGACGTGGCCGGCGCAGCGCTCGAAGCCCAGAGTCATTACCGCAAGGCCTTGTACCTTGAACCGCAACATCCCGAAGCGTTGATGCACCTGGCCGCCTTGCTGCAGGCCCAGGGTGACAGCGCCGGTGCCAGACGATTGCAGGAACGCGCCGCCCGCAGCGGCCGCACCGCCGACAGTGAGCGTAAACGATGATCCCGTCCGACACCTTGAACGTCACCCACGAAGACGCCCGGGCCATCGATGATTGCTGGAACCGTATCGGCATTCATGGCGACAAGTCGTGCCCGTTGCTGGCCGAGCATATTCATTGCCGCAACTGCGCGGTGTATTCCGCCGCCGCTACGCGCCTGCTTGACCGTTATGCGTTGCAGCAGGACGAACGCGATCCGGTCGCCGTGGCGGTCGAAACCGATGTGAAAACCCGTTCGCTGCTGATGTTCCGTCTCGGCGAAGAATGGCTGGGGCTGGCCACCCGCAGCCTGGTGGAGGTAGCGCCGCTGCAGGCGATTCACTCGCTGCCGCATCAGCGTTCGCGGGCCTTGCTCGGCGTGGCGAACGTGCGCGGGGCATTAGTGGCGTGCCTGTCGCTGGTCGAATTGCTTGACCTGGATGGCAACGCCGCACCGGCCACTGGCGCGCGAATCATGCCGCGCATGCTGATCATCGCCGCCCACGGTGGGCCGGTGGTGGTGCCGGTGGACGAAGTCGACGGCATCCACGCCATCGACGAACGCATTCTCGACGCGGCCTCGCGTGCCGGCGCTGAACACCACAGCACGGCCAGCGCCAAATACACCCGTGGAGTCCTGCAATTCCGGGGGCGCAGCCTGCGTTGGCTGGATGAAGAACAGCTGCTGTCCGCCGTGACCCGGAGCCTCACATGACCCCCGAGCAAATGCGCGACGCCTCGCTGCTGGAGCTGTTCAGCCTTGAAGCCGAAGCCCAGACCCAGGTGCTCAGCAGCGGGCTGCTGGCGCTGGAACGCAACCCGACTCAGGCCGACTATCTGGAATCGTGCATGCGCGCGGCGCACTCGCTCAAGGGCGCGGCGCGGATCGTCGGCATCGACAGCGGTGTCAGCGTCGCCCACGTGATGGAAGATTGCCTGGTCAGCGCGCAGGAAGGGCGGCTGTTGCTGCGTCCCGAGCACATCGATGCGTTGTTGCAGGGCACCGATCTGTTGATGCGCATCGCCACGCCGGCCAATGCTCCGCAAGCGCCGGACATCGAAGCGTATGTGGCGTTGATGGGGCGCCTGCTCGACCCTTCGGCACCGTACGCAGTCGCGCCGCCGCCCATGGCCGAATTGCAGATGCAGGCGCCGCCGCCTGCACCTGCACCGATTGAAACCCCGGCGCCATTGATCGATACACCGCTGGAAACCTCCGACCCGGCCCCGCGCAAGAGCAAGCGCACCACCGAGGGCGGCGAACGGGTGCTACGGGTCACCGCCGAACGCTTGAACAGCCTGCTCGACCTGTCGAGTAAATCACTGGTCGAAACCCAGCGCCTCAAGCCGCATCTGGCGACCATGCAGCGTCTCAAGCGCATGCAGAACAATGGCCTGCGGGCATTGGAAAGCCTCAATGTGCACCTCAAGGAACATGCGCTGAGCCTTGAGGCCCAGGAAGCCCTTGAAGACGCGCGGCGCTTGCTGGCTGAATCCCAGCAATTGCTCGCGGAAAAGAACGCCGAACTCGACGAGTTCGCCTGGCAAGCCAGCCAGCGCGCCCAAGTGCTCTACGACACCGCGCTGGCCTGTCGCATGCGCCCGTTCGCCGACGTGCTCACCGGTCAGGTGCGCATGGTTCGGGACCTGGGGCGCAGCCTCGGCAAACAGGTGCGGCTGGAGATCGAAGGCGAGAAGACCCAGGTCGATCGCGACGTGCTGGAAAAACTCGAAGCGCCGCTGACCCATCTGCTGCGCAACGCGGTCGATCATGGCATCGAAACCCCGGAACAACGCCTGCTCAAAGGCAAGTCCGCAGAAGGCCTGATCCGCCTGCGTGCTTCGCATCAGGCCGGTTTGCTGGTGTTGGAGTTGAGTGATGACGGCAATGGCGTCGATCTGGAAAAGGTCCGCCGCAGCATTGTCGAACGTCAGCTGTCGCCCGCCGAGACGGCGGCGCAGTTGAGCGAAGAGGAACTGCTGACGTTCCTGTTCCTGCCGGGTTTCAGCCTGCGCGATACGGTGACTGAAGTGTCCGGGCGTGGCGTCGGTCTTGATGCGGTGCAGCACATGGTCCGGCAACTGCGCGGCGCGGTGGTGCTGGAGCAGACGGCGGGCGAGGGCAGCCGCTTTCATCTGGAGGTGCCGCTGACCCTGTCGGTGGTGCGCAGTCTGGTGGTGGAAGTCGGCGAGGAGGCTTATGCGTTTCCGCTGGCGCATATCGAACGCATGTGCGATCTCGAGCCACAGGACATCGTGCAGATCGAAGGACGCCAGCATTTCTGGCACGAAGGCCGGCATGTCGGGCTGGTTGCGGCCAGTCAGTTGCTGAATCGTCCGGCCAGTCAGAGCAGCGGCGAAACCCTCAAGGTCGTGGTGATCCGCGAGCGCGACGCGGTCTACGGGGTGGCGGTCGAGCGGTTTGTCGGCGAGCGCACGCTGGTGGTGCTGCCGCTGGATGAGCGGCTGGGCAAGGTTCAGGACATTTCCGCCGGGGCCTTGCTCGACGATGGTTCGGTGGTGCTGATCGTCGATGTCGAGGACATGTTGCGTTCGGTGGACAAGCTGCTCAACACCGGGCGTCTGGAACGCATCGCGCGTCACGGCAATCAGGCCGCCGAAGTGGCGCGCAAACGGATTCTGGTGGTCGACGACTCGCTGACTGTGCGCGAGTTGCAACGCAAGCTGCTGCTCAATCGCGGCTACGACGTCGCGGTCGCGGTGGACGGCATGGACGGCTGGAACGCGCTGCGTTCGGAGGACTTCGATTTGCTGATCACCGACATCGACATGCCGCGCATGGATGGCATCGAACTGGTCACCCTGTTGCGCCGCGACAACCGCCTGCAATCGCTGCCGGTGATGGTGGTCTCGTACAAGGATCGTGAAGAGGACCGGCGTCGTGGACTGGACGCCGGCGCCGACTATTATTTAGCCAAGGCCAGTTTTCATGACGACGCCCTGCTTGATGCAGTGGTTGAGCTCATTGGAGGAGCGCGGACATGAAAATCGCAATCGTCAACGACATGCCCCTGGCGGTGGAGGCTTTGCGCCGTGCGCTGGCCTTCGAGCCGGCGCATCAGGTGGTCTGGGTCGCCAACAACGGTGCCGAGGCGGTGCGTCTGTGCGCCGAAAACACCCCGGATCTGATCCTGATGGACCTGATCATGCCGGTGATGGATGGCGTCGAGGCGACCCGGCGGATCATGGCCGAAACCCCGTGCGCCATCGTCATCGTCACGGTCGACCGCCAGCAGAACGTGCACCGGGTCTTCGAAGCCATGGGCCATGGCGCGCTGGACGTGGTCGATACCCCGGCCATTGGTGCGGGGAACGCGCAGGAAGCGGCGGCGCCGTTGCTGCGCAAGATCCTCAATATCGGCTGGCTGATCGGCGAGAAAACCCCGCGCTCGCGCCCGGTGCCGACGCCCCACCGCAGTTCGGCGTCGTGCAAGCGGCTGGTGGCGATCGGCTCGTCTGCCGGCGGACCGGCAGCGCTGGAAGTCCTGCTCAAGGGACTGCCACGCAATTTCTCGGCAGCCATCGTGCTGGTGCAGCACGTGGATCAGGTGTTTGCCGCGGGCATGGCCGAATGGCTGGCCAGCGCCAGCGGTCTCGACGTACGTCTGGCCCGCGAAGGCGAGCCACCGCAGGCCGGCGCGGTGCTGCTGGCCGGCACCAACCACCATATTCGTTTATTGAAAAACGGCACGCTGGCCTATACCGCCGAGCCGGTCAACGAGATTTACCGACCTTCGATCGACGTGTTTTTCGAAAGTGTCGCCAGTTATTGGAACGGCGATGCCATCGGGGTTTTATTGACCGGGATGGGACGCGACGGGGCCCAAGGGCTTAAGCTCATGCGCCAGCAGGGTTATCTGACCATCGCGCAGGACCAGCAAAGCAGTGCGGTGTACGGCATGCCCAAGGCAGCAGCGGCCATTGATGCGGCCGTCGAAATCCGTCCACTGGAAAAGATAGCGCCACGATTGCTGGAGGTATTCCCCAAATGAACAGGCTATTCCGCAATCCTGGCCCCCGCAGTACTCAGGTGACCGCCCATGAATGATTTACAGATCGACGACATTAAAACCGACGAAAACGCCGCCATGGTGTTGTTGGTGGACGATCAGGCGATGATCGGCGAAGCCGTGCGCCGTGGGCTGTCGAATGAAGAGAACATCGACTTCCACTTCTGCTCCGACCCGCACCAGGCCATCGCCCAGGCGGTACGGATCAAGCCGACGGTGATTCTGCAGGACCTGGTGATGCCCGGCCTCGACGGCCTGAGCCTGGTGCGCGAATACCGCAATCATCCGGCGACCAAGGACATTCCGATCATCGTGCTGTCGACCAAGGAAGACCCGCTGATCAAGAGCGCGGCGTTTTCCGCCGGGGCCAACGATTATCTGGTGAAACTGCCGGACACCATCGAGCTGGTGGCGCGCATCCGTTACCACTCGCGCTCCTACATGACCCTGCTGCAGCGGGATGCGGCGTACCGTGCGTTGCGCGTCAGTCAGCAGCAGTTGCTCGATACCAACCTGGTGCTGCAACGGCTGATGAACTCCGACGGCCTGACCGGACTGTCCAACCGTCGGCACTTCGACGAGTACCTGGAGCTGGAATGGCGCCGCTCGCTGCGCGACCAGAGCCAGTTGTCGTTGCTGATGATCGACGTCGATTACTTCAAGTCCTACAACGACAGCTTTGGGCACGTCGAAGGCGACGAGGCGCTGCGCAAGGTCGCCACGGCGATCCGCGACGCCAGCGCGCGACCGTCGGACCTGCCGGCGCGTTATGGCGGTGAAGAGTTCGCACTGGTGCTGCCGAACACCTCGCCGGGCGGCGCACGACTGGTGGCGGAGAAACTGCGCCAGACCGTGGCGGCGCTGAAGATTCCACACAACACCCCGGGCGACGGGGCGAGCCTGACCATCAGCATCGGCCTGGCGACCATGGTGCCGCAGTCGGGCAGCGATTGCCGGCTGCTGATTTCGGCGGCGGATCGCGGGCTGTACCTGGCGAAGAACAACGGCCGCAACCAAGTCGGCATCGAATAACCCACGCAAGCCCACTGTGGGAGCGAGCCTGCTCGCGAAAGCGGCCGCACGGGCGACAGTGATGTTGTCTGATGCACCGTCTTCGCGAGCAGGCTCGCTCCCACAATGGATCGGCGGCATGTCAAGTGATTCGCCCTGACAGCCGCCAGACGGGCTGCCGTGACAGCTTGATTACGTTATACTCGCCGGCTTTCAAAAGTTCGCCAACGAGTGCTGCCCGTCATGGAAATCAACCCGATCCTGAACACCATCAAGGACCTGTCCGAGCGCTCCGAAACTATTCGGGGGTATCTTTGACTACGATCAAAAGCATGAGCGTCTGACTGAAGTCAATCGCGAGCTTGAAGATCCGAGTGTCTGGAACAAGCCTGAATACGCCCAGGAACTGGGCCGCGAGCGCTCGGCGCTGGCGCAGATCGTCGACACCCTCGACGAGCTGAACGGCGGTCTGGCCGATTGCCGCGACCTGCTGGACATGGCCGTCGAGGAAAACGACGAAGGTGCAGTGGGCGATGTCGTCGCCGAGCTGGCCCGTCTCGAGGAAAACCTCGCCAAGCTTGAATTCCGCCGCATGTTCAGCCACGAGATGGACCCGAACAATGCCTACCTGGACATCCAGGCCGGCTCCGGCGGCACCGAGGCTCAGGACTGGGCCAACATCCTGCTGCGCATGTACCTGCGCTGGGCGGACAAACGCGGTTTCGACGCAACCATCATGGAGCTGTCGGCCGGTGAAGTCGCCGGTATCAAAGGTGCGACCGTGCACATCAAGGGCGAATACGCCTTTGGCTGGCTGCGTACCGAGATCGGCGTGCACCGTCTGGTGCGCAAGAGCCCGTTCGACTCCGGCAACCGTCGCCACACCTCGTTCTCTGCCGTTTTCGTCTCGCCAGAGATCGACGACAAGGTCGAAATCGAAATCAACCCGGCAGACCTGCGGATCGACACCTATCGTTCCTCCGGTGCCGGTGGTCAGCACGTAAACACCACCGACTCGGCCGTACGTATCACCCACGTACCGACCAACACCGTGGTCAGTTGCCAGAACGAACGGTCCCAGCACGCCAACAAGGACACCGCCATGAAAATGCTGCGGGCCAAGTTGTACGAGCAGGAAATGCAGAAGCGCAACGCTGCTTCCCAGGCGCTGGAAGACACCAAGTCGGACATCGGCTGGGGTCACCAGATCCGTTCGTACGTGCTCGACGCGTCGCGGATCAAGGACCTGCGCACCAACATCGAACGCAGCGACTGCGACAAGGTGCTCGACGGCGACATCGACGAATACCTGGAAGCCAGCCTGAAATCGGGGCTGTAAAAGACGCACACAGGATCGCTGATGCAACGCGATCCCTGTAGGAGCCAGCCCTGCTGGCGATTCCCGGGCCGTCAGGCCCGGGGGCAACGAACCTGATGGAATATCTGAAGACATGAGCGACCAACAACTCGACCCGCAAGCCCTGCAACAGGAAGAAAACTCCCTGATCGCCCTGCGCAAGGAAAAGCTGGCTGCCGAGCGCGCCAAGGGCAACGCCTTCCCGAACGACTTCCGCCGCGAAAACTACTGCGAAGATCTGCAGAAGAAATACGCGGACAAGACCAAGGAAGAGCTGGCCGAGGCTGCAATCCCGGTCAAGGTTGCCGGTCGCATCATGCTCAACCGTGGCTCGTTCATGGTGATCCAGGACATGACCGGTCGCATCCAGGTCTACGTCAACCGTAAAACCCTGTCCGAAGACACCCTGGCCGCCGTCAAGACCTGGGACATGGGCGACATCATTGCCGCCGAAGGCACCCTGGCGCGCTCCGGCAAGGGCGATCTGTACGTCGAAATGACCCACGTGCGCCTGCTGACCAAGTCGCTGCGCCCGCTGCCGGACAAGCACCACGGCCTGACCGACACCGAACAGCGCTACCGTCAGCGTTACGTTGACCTGATCGTCAACGAAGACGTGCGCCAGACCTTCCGCGTGCGTTCGCAAGTGATCGCGCACATCCGCAGCTTCCTGATGAAGCGCGACTTCCTCGAAGTCGAAACGCCGATGCTGCAGACCATTCCAGGCGGCGCCGCGGCCAAGCCGTTCGAAACCCACCACAACGCGCTGGACATGGAAATGTTCCTGCGTATCGCGCCTGAGCTGTATCTGAAGCGTCTGGTGGTTGGCGGTTTCGAGAAAGTGTTCGAGATCAACCGCAACTTCCGTAACGAAGGCGTTTCGACCCGTCACAACCCTGAATTCACCATGTTGGAGTTCTACCAGGCTTACGCCGACTACGAAGACAACATGGACCTGACCGAAGAACTGTTCCGTGAGCTGGCGCAGCTGGTGCTGGGCAGCACCGACGTGCCGTACGGCGACAAGGTGTTCCACTTCGGCGAGCCGTTTGTCCGTCTGTCGGTGTTCGACTCGATCCTCAAGTACAACCCTGAGCTGACGGCCGATGATCTGAACGACATCGACAAGGCGCGCGCCATCGCCAAGAAGGCCGGCGCCAAGGTGTTGGGCTTTGAAGGTCTGGGCAAGCTGCAGGTGATGATTTTCGAAGAGCTGGTCGAGCACAAGCTGGAGCAGCCGCACTTCATCACTCAGTACCCGTTCGAAGTGTCGCCGCTGGCCCGTCGTAACGACGAGAACCCGAACGTCACCGACCGTTTCGAGCTGTTCATCGGCGGCCGTGAAATCGCCAACGCCTACTCCGAGTTGAACGACGCGGAAGACCAGGCCGAGCGCTTCATGGCGCAGGTGGCCGACAAGGACGCCGGCGACGACGAAGCCATGCACTATGACGCCGACTTCGTGCGTGCGCTGGAGTACGGCATGCCGCCAACGGCCGGTGAGGGTATCGGCATCGACCGTCTGGTGATGTTGCTGACCAACTCGCCGTCGATCCGCGATGTGATCCTGTTCCCGCACATGCGACCGCAAGCGTAAACGTTTCAGTTAAAAAGCCGCCTAAAACAGGCGGCTTTTTATTGCCTGTCTGGTACAAATGTATCAATTGGTTAATTTTGCAATAGCAGAGGAAGTCCAGTCGTGATGGTTGCAATCGCTCAAGAAGGTGCAGCGGGTATCGCCACTGCGGTCGCTGAAAGTGTTCAGTACCAGGGCCGCAAGGCCAGCCGACAGGGCAGTGAGCAGCGTCGACAGGACATTCTCGACGCAGCGATGCGCATTGTCGTGCGCGACGGCGTGCGCGCCGTGCGCCACCGGGCGGTGGCGGCCGAGGCCGGTGTGCCGCTGTCGGCCACCACTTATTACTTCAAGGATATCGATGACCTGCTCACCGATACCTTCGCCCAATACGTCGAACGCAGCGCGGCCTACATGGCCAAGCTGTGGATCAACAACGAAGGCCTGCTGCGCGAGATGGTCGTCAGTGGCGACGGCAGCCCCGAGTCGCGCTCGCAACTGGCGGACGACATCGCGCGGCTGATGGCCGACTATGTGCACCGGCAACTGGTCAATCGTCGCGAGCACCTGATGGCCGAGCAGGCGTTCCGTCAGGAAGCGCTGCTCAACCCGCGTCTGGCGGATCTGGTGCGCTCGCATCAGCAGATTCTGCTGCAGGGCACCTGCCAGTTGTTCCAGGTGCTGGGCTCGCGTGAACCGCAGCAGGATGCCAAGGTGTTGACGGCGATTATCGGACGGATGGAATATCAGGGCCTGCTCAACGACGCCGAGCCTTTGGCCGAACAGGACATGCTCGGGATTCTGACGCGGTATATGCATCTGGTCCTCGCCTCGGTGTAACGCCAATCCCTGTGGGAGCGAGCCTGCTCGCGAATGCGGTCTGACATTCAACATCTTTGTTGCCTGACACACCGCTTTCGCGAGCAGGCTCGCTCCCACAGGTGAAAGTGGTGATCGTCAGGGCGGGATATGTTCATAGGGAGTATTGAATGAAAGCCTGGCGTGGCGTGCTGATCGCCTTGTCGTTCCTGCTGCTCAGTGGCTGTCTGGTGACCTTCAAGGATCCGCTGCCTGCCAGTGACCCGGCGCCCAAGGGCCTGCTGGGCACGTGGTCGAGCACCAATGCCTGGGGCGAGCCGATGAACCTCGAGCTGACCCGCGTCGGCAATAATCGCTATCAGGCCATCACCTGGTTCAAGGCCCGGCCTCACGAGCGCGAGGCGTACCCGTTCACCGTGTCGCGCCATGGCAGTCGCTGGTACCTGTCGGCGAAAGTCCCGGCGAGTTACGGTGGCCAATACACCATCGCCGGTTTCGAACTCACCGACAAACACGAGCTGGTGGTGTACAACCTCGACCTCGAACAGATCAATCAGGCGATCAAACAGCAAGCCCTCGACGGCCAGCCGTTCCAGACCGCCGACGACGGCGACGGCGTGCAGGTCGACAGTAGCCTCGACAAGGTCTTTGCTTACCTCGACGATCCGGCCAATTCCGATGTATTCGTCGAGGCCGCGCGCTATCAGCGTCAGGCCCGCGCCAAATAATTCAGTTATTTACAGGAGTTTCGGGTGGACGATTACCAGCAGACGATACGCACGCTGTCCGATCGCATTGTGCTGGCGCAGACGCCGATCCGCGTGCTCGATGCGGTGAAGTGGGACGAGAACATCCGCAAGGGGTTTCTCAAGGCCAAAGGCAAGGAAATGCCGGCGGTGGATCGTGACTACTACCTCAATCGGCCGCTGTCCTTCGATTCGAGCAAGGTCAAACTGGAATTCCAGAACATCGAGCGCGACATCACCCGCCAGCTCGGCCAGTTCAACCCGGTCGGGCAGATCATGCGGCGCATGTGCAAGGAATACCGCATGGTGGTGCGCATGCTCGAAGCGCGCGGCACCGAGGATTTCGGCCTGATCTCCCAGGAACTCTACGGTGCCGCCTCCGATGCGTTCCACGCCGGCGACCCGACCCTGGCCGACCTCGGCCTGATGATGTCCGACTATCTGAACAACATTGATGGCCGTGGCGACCTGAAGGACGAACCGAAGATCCTCACCGCCAAGGATGCCGTGCACCTGCTGCAAACCCGGTTGAACAAGGTGTTTGGCGAGGCCGAGGAAACCATCCGCGTGTTCGAGTCCGACGGCATCGTTGCCGACGCGGCGGCAGGCGCCGACTACATCAAGATCCGCACCGACGCGCTGTTCAACGACCGCGACGTGCGTGCGCTGGAAGTCCACGAAGGTCTGGTACACGTCGGCACCACGCTTAATGGTTTGAATCAGCCGATCTGCACCTTCCTGTCCAAGGGCCCACCCTCGTCGACGGTGACCCAGGAAGGTCTGGCGATCCTGATGGAAATCATCACCTTCGCCTCCTACCCGAGTCGCCTGCGCAAACTGACCAACCGTACCCGCGCCATTCATATGGTCGAGGAGGGCGCGGACTTTTTGCAGGTGTTCGAGTTCTTCCGTGAGCAGGGCTTTGAAATGGCCGAAAGCTACGGTAACGCCAGCCGGGTGTTCCGTGGTTCGACCCCGACCGGTCTGCCATTCACCAAAGACTTGTCCTATCTCAAGGGCTTTATCATGGTTTACAACTACATTCAGTTGGCCGTGCGTAAAGGCAAGCTCGAGCAGGTGCCGCTGCTGTTCTGCGGCAAGACCACGCTGGAAGACATGCGTACCCTGCGTCAGTTGGTCGATGAAGGTCTGGTGGTGCCGCCGAAATATCTGCCGGAACAGTTCCGCGACATGAACGCGCTGTCGGCGTGGATGTGCTTCTCCAACTTCCTCAATCACTTGAGCCTGGACCGGATTGAGGCGGATTACTCCAATATCCTCTAACCCACACACAAAACCCTTGTAGGAGTGAGCCTGCTCGCGATAGCGGTGTGTCAATAACATAAATATCGACTGACACACCGCTATCGCGAGCAGGCTCACTCCTACAGTTTTTGACGGTATTCCAATTCGAATTCTGCGAGGTTTCACCGGATGAGAATCCTCGGCATCCTTTGCCTGCTCCTGACCCTCGGCGGTTGCAGTTCGCTGTTGTTCTACCCCGAACCGGGCCAGATCTTTACCCCTGAAAAAGCCAGACTCGAGTACCGCACCGTTACCCTGATCACCGCCGATGGCCTCAAGCTCAACGCCTGGTGGCTGCCGGCCAAACCCGGGGTCGAGGTCAAAGGCACAGTCCTGCACCTGCACGGCAACGGCGGCAATCTGCCGATGCACCTCGGCGGGAGCTGGTGGTTGCCGAAAAACGGCTATCAGGTGCTGCTGGTGGACTATCGCGGGTATGGCTTGTCCGAGGGCAAGCCGAGCCTGCCGGCGATCTATCAGGACATCGACGCCGCGTTCGCCTGGCTGGATCAGGCGCCCGAGGTCAAAGGCAAGCCGCTGATCCTCCTCGGCCAGAGCCTCGGTGGCTCGATGGCCGTGCATTGGCTGGTGCAGCACCCCGAGCGGCAGAAACAGCTCAAGGCCTTCGTACTCGACGGTGTTCCCGCCAGTTACCGCAGCGTCGGCCAGTACGCCCTCAGCACGTCGTGGCTGACCTGGCCGTTCCAGGTGCCGCTGTCGTGGCTGGTGCCGGACGGCGACAGCGCGATCCACTCGATGCCGCAGCTCAAGGGCGTGCCGAAGCTGATTTTTCACAGCATCGACGACCCGCTGGTGCCGATGTCCAACGCCATCCGCCTGTATCAGGCTGCGCCGCCACCGCGCGTGCTGCAACTGACCCGCGGCGGCCACGTGCAGACCTTCGGCGACCCGGTCTGGCGGCAGGTGATGCTGCGTTATCTGGAAGATCCCGAACACTTCAACGGCCTGCGCCGCCTCGGCGAGATCCCGAATTATCCGCAACCTCCGAATTCTGAAGATGAGAGTCCGCAATGACTGAAGAACGTAACGCCATCCCGCTGATCATCACCGGTATCTGCAGCATCCTCGGCACGGTCGGGGCGCTGTGGTACTACGGCTACCTGCACTTCGCCAAACCCGAGGATGCGCTGCTGCTCAACGAGTTCACCATGCTCAAGACCGTGCCGGGCGAAGACTACAAAGTCTCGCTGGACCCGGCGCCGCAAGTGGCGCAGTGCATTGATGGCGTGCTGGTGCTGTTCGACACCGAGCAGAAAGGCCTGACCGGTGTGCTGATCAATGCGCAGAAAAAAGCCGTGCGCTGCATGGGCCAGGAAACCCCGCAGAAACTCGAACCATAAAAGCAAAAGATCGCAGCCTTCGGCAGCTCCTGCAGGAGAATGCATTCCAATGCAGGAGCTGCCGAAGGCTGCGATCTTTTGATCTTAAAAAGCCCCGCCTGATCACTCAGGCGGGGCTTTTGCGTTAGCGCGTGTTGCTTAGTTCGAGCTGACTGCCGAACGTGGCATCACTGGCTGGTTGTCGTTGGAAATGGTCACTTCCACACGACGGTTCATTGCACGACCCGAGACGCTGCTGTTATCGGCAACCGGGTATTCCTTGCCATAACCCTGAACCACGATGCGCGAAGGATCGACGCCCATCTTGATCAGAGCGACTTGTACCGAGGTGGCACGACGCTCGGACAGCGACTGGTTGTACGAAGCAGCGCCGGTGCTGTCGGTGTAACCCTCGACGATCACTTTGCGATCAGGGTTTTCCTGAAGGAATTGCGCCAGTTTGTTGATGTTCACCAGACCGCTGGATTTCAGGTCAGCCTTGTTGGTAGCGAACAGTACGTCACCGAAAGTCACCAGGGTACCGCGATCGGTCTGCTTGGCGTTCAGGCTGTTCTGCAGCTGTTTGATCTGCTGATCACGAGCGTCCAGACGCGCCTGGGCACGTTGCGCGGCGGCGTTCTTCAGGTTGTTCTCAGCGGTGCGCAGGGCGATGGTCTGCTTGGCCACTTCCACGCGCTGGTTGGTCAGGTAGGCCAGTTGGTCAACCTTGGCCGCGTCTTGCTTGTCCAGGTAAGCCTTGTCGGCCTTGTCCAGGTAATCGCTGGCGTCCTTGGTTTCCAGGGCAGCGACTTTGCTCGCCTGCGGGTTGGCCTGCAGGCCGGCGTAGTTGGTGCGCGCCTGCTCCAGGTTAGGGTTAGGCGGAGTGGAGCAGGCAGCCAGGGCAACGCTTGCGGCCAGAAGAGCGGGGATCATCAGTTGCTTACGCATAATTTGTCGTCCTTTCTATCGATAAAAGTTTCAGCTTTGCGATTCGGGATGCGCGCTTACTGCACGGTGCGCTGACTTTCCTGACGCAGTTCCTGAACACCTTTCTGGGAATCCTTCACAGCCTGTTCGGCCTTGGCAGCCTGAGCCTTGCGTTCTGCTACGCGAGCGTCCCATTCGGCTTGCTCGGCAAGGGTACGAGCCTGTTCATACTTCTTGTCGTGCATGGCGATTTCGGCTTGCTTGAGCTTGTCCTGAGCCTGCTTCATTTCCACTGCAGCGAACTCGGTACCACCGGCGCTGACGGCGCTGTTGACGGCCGATTGAGTCACGGCGTACTGCTCGGTCGGCGGGTTACCGGCGCAACCGGCCAGAACGAAGCTGGTACCGATAGCCAGAGCAGCCAGTTTCAGACCGCGCAGGTGGGAGAACGAGGTTTGGGTCTTCATGGTCTTCAACTCCATTGTTTAACTCCTGATAAAACCGAAAATCCATCCTGGTCGAGGAGTCGCAAGCGTCATGTGAAAGCGCGTTTTTGAAACGCTCGTTCCAGGCGTGGTTACAGGTTCCGACCGGAGGCGTTTTTCAAAAGTTCAGAAAAGATGGCCTATCGCCAAATTTTTTTTTGACCAAATCGACAAGGCTCTAAACCGGGAACTTTGGAGGCGGGGAGAGGTACGCGCGAGGAAAAGTCAGACAACTTTTCAAAAGGAAACACGACCCTGTAGGAGTGAGCCTGCTCGCGATAGCATTGTGTCAGTCAGCATCAAAAGCCACAGATACACCGCTATCGCGAGCAGGCTCACTCCTACAGTTTGATCTATGTTGTGTCAGTGTTTTTGCTTGCCGGCGGCAGTCGACAAATCCTGCAGATGCCGGCGCGACAGTGCCAGAAAACGTGGTGTCGGCCCGACGTCCTCATACAGCGGATCACCTTCCTCATCAGTCGCCACCACCGTCGAGCCTTTCACATACGGCAGGCTCGCTTCGAACTCTTCGAGCGCGGCGCCGATCAGTTCGCCGAGCAGTTCTTCCGGGTGGCGTTTGGGGTACATCTCGGCAATCGCCGCCAGTCGCGCTGCGGCCTCGACGTCCAGATGAATCGTGTAGCCGGTGTCGGTCAGGCGACCCTTGGCGTTTTCTTCCCAATGCTGGGCGAGTTCACGAATTTTCATGATGACCTCATTTCGCGCCTGCTCGTGGCAGGCCTGGGTGAGTGTCCGGCGGGGCCGGCGGCAAGCCGTTGTGCGGCTTACTGTTGAGACTAGCTCCAAGCCCCAAGGTTTAAAGTCCCTTCGTCGTCTGCTTGTAAGAAGCGCCGTAGAGCGGCACTCTCTGGGCAAAGCATTCGTTTCTGCGCCGTCCCGATTAACGCTGGAGAACTGCTGATGACCGATATTGATGCACGCTTGCGCGAGGACGTTCACCTGCTCGGTGAGCTGTTGGGCAATACCATCCGTGACCAGTATGGCGAGGAATTTCTCGACAAGATCGAGCAGATCCGCAAGGGCGCCAAGGCCGACCGCCGTGGCTCGATGGACGCCGAACTCAGCGCCAGCCTCAATCAGTTGAGCGAAGACGAACTGCTGCCGGTGGCGCGGGCGTTCAACCAGTTTCTCAACCTGGCAAACATCGCCGAACAGTATCAGCTGATTCATCGCCGCGAAGAGTCGCAACCGGCGCCGTTCGAGTCCCGCGTCCTGCCGGAACTGCTCGCCCGTCTGCGTAACGAAGGCCACAGCGCGGAATCGCTGGCGCGGCAACTGGCGCGCCTGGAAATCGAACTGGTGCTGACCGCGCACCCGACCGAGGTGGCGCGGCGCACGTTGATCCAGAAGTACGACGCGATCGCTGCGCAACTGGCGGCACAGGATCATCGCGACCTGACCAGCGCCGAGCGCGAACAGATCCAGAACACCCTGCAACGGCTGATCGCCGAAGCCTGGCACACCGAAGAAATCCGCCGCACCCGGCCGACCCCGGTCGATGAAGCCAAATGGGGTTTTGCGGTGATCGAACACTCGCTCTGGCAGGCGATTCCCAACCATATGCGCAAGGCCGACAAGGCGCTGTATGAAGCGACGGGCCTGCGCTTGCCACTGGAGGCGGCGCCGATTCGCTTTGCTTCGTGGATGGGCGGCGACCGCGACGGCAACCCGAATGTCACAGCCGCAGTGACCCGCGAAGTGCTGTTGCTGGCGCGCTGGATGGCTGCCGACCTGTACTTGCGCGATGTCGATCACCTGGCCGCCGAACTGTCGATGCAGCAGGCCAGCGATGCGCTCAAGGCCAAGGCCGGCGACAGCGCCGAACCTTACCGGGCGGTGCTCAAGCAATTGCGCGAACGCCTGCGCGCCACGCGCAACTGGGCCCATGCGTCGCTGACTGCGAGCACGCCGGCGCCGGCCGACGTGCTGCACAACAACCGCGATCTGCTCGATCCGCTGGAACTGTGTTTCAACTCACTGCACGAATGTGGCATGGGCGTGATCGCCGATGGGCCATTGCTCGATTGCCTGCGTCGGGCAGTGACCTTCGGCCTGTTCCTGGTGCGCCTCGATGTGCGTCAGGATTCGACGCGGCACAGTTCGGCGATGACCGAAATCACGGACTACCTCGGCCTCGGTCGCTACGAAGACTGGGACGAAGAACAGCGCATCAGCTTCCTCACCCGCGAATTGAGCAATCGCCGGCCACTGCTCCCGGCGCATTTCAAACCGTCCGCCGACACCGCCGAAGTGCTCGCCACCTGCAAGGAAATCGCTGCCGCACCGGGCGCCTCGCTGGGTTCCTACGTGATCTCGATGGCGGGCGCCGCCTCCGACGTGCTGGCGGTGCAATTGCTGCTGAAAGAGTCAGGCGTGCTGCGGCCGATGCGTGTGGTGCCGCTGTTCGAAACCCTCGCCGACCTCGACAACGCCGGGCCGGTGATGGAGCGTCTGTTGCTGCTGCCGGGCTACCGCGCAAGGCTGCAAGGCCCGCAGGAAGTGATGATCGGTTATTCCGACTCGGCCAAGGATGCCGGCACCACCGCTGCGGCCTGGGCGCAATATCGCGCGCAGGAGCGGCTGGTGGAGATCTGCCGCGAGCAGCAAGTCGAACTGCTGTTGTTCCATGGTCGCGGTGGCACCGTGGGCCGTGGCGGCGGTCCGGCGCACGCGGCGATTCTGTCGCAACCGCCGGGGTCGGTGGCGGGGCGTTTCCGCACCACCGAGCAGGGCGAAATGATTCGATTCAAATTCGGCCTGCCGGACATCGCCGAGCAGAACCTCAATCTGTATCTGGCCGCGGTGCTTGAAGCGACATTGTTGCCACCGCCGCCGCCAACGCCAGAATGGCGGCACCTGATGGATGAACTGGCCGCCGATGGCGTCGCCGCGTATCGCGCCGTGGTGCGTGAGAATCCGCAGTTCGTCGAGTACTTCCGCCAATCGACGCCGGAGCAGGAGTTGGGACGTCTGCCCCTCGGTAGCCGTCCGGCCAAGCGCCGTGCCGGTGGCATCGAAAGTCTGCGGGCGATCCCGTGGATTTTCGGCTGGACTCAGACTCGTCTGATGCTGCCGGCCTGGCTCGGCTGGGAAACCGCGTTGAGCAAGGCGCTGGAGCGCGGCGAAGGCGAGTTGCTCGGGCAGATGCGCGAACAGTGGCCGTTCTTTCGCACGCGTATCGACATGCTGGAAATGGTCCTGGCCAAGGCCGACGCCGACATCGCGGTGTCGTACGACCAGCGTCTGGTCGAGCCGGACTTGCTGCCGTTGGGTGCGCAGTTACGCGACCTATTGTCGCAGGCGTGCGCAGTGGTGCTTGGCCTGACCGGGCAGTCGCAGCTGCTGGCACATAGCCCCGACACCCTGGAATTCATCCGTCTGCGCAACACCTATCTTGATCCGCTACATCTATTGCAGGCCGAGCTGTTGGCCCGTTCACGGCAACAGAATGTCGAGCAGGGCAGCCCGGTGGAGCAGGCGCTGCTGGTGTCTGTGGCGGGTATTGCCGCTGGTTTGCGAAATACCGGCTAAGGTTTTTGCTGTGGTATCAGGCGCCCGGTGCACAGGCCGGGTGCCGCTTTGTACACAGGCACAAAGTGCGGGCAGGCGACAGTTAATGATGGGGTTGCGACTTGGGTTACCGCGTCGCAAGGTCGCGGCAGGCACCGGTTTCTCCGACTTTTGGCGTCTTGTGTGGGCGCAGCCTGCTGTGTATCTTGATCAGCCTTTGGCCGTTTGTGCGGCCACGACCCGTTTTTTAAGATTGGCCCAAAGAGGCGAATCCCGTTGTTTTCTATATAAAAAATTGAGGAGCACATCGATGCGCGTCATTCTGCTGGGAGCTCCCGGGGCCGGTAAAGGTACTCAGGCTAAGTTCATCACCGAGAAATTCGGCATTCCGCAAATCTCCACCGGCGACATGCTGCGTGCTGCGGTCAAGGCCGGCACTCCGCTGGGCATTCAGGCCAAGAGCATCATGGATGCCGGCGGCCTGGTGTCGGATGACCTGATCATCGCGCTGGTGCAGGATCGCATCGCTCAACCAGACTGCGCCAACGGCTTTCTGTTCGACGGTTTCCCGCGCACCATTCCACAGGCCGAAGCGCTGGTAACTGCCGGTGTCGAGCTGGACGCCGTGGTTGAAATCGCTGTTGAAGACGAAGAAATCGTTCAGCGTATCGCCGGTCGTCGCGTTCACGAGGCCAGCGGCCGCGTTTACCACATCGTCTACAACCCGCCGAAAGTGGCTGGCAAAGACGATGTCACCGGCGACGATCTGGTGCAGCGCAAGGACGACACCGAAGAAACCGTGCGTCATCGCCTGTCGGTCTACCATTCGCAGACCAAGCCGCTGGTGGAGTTCTATCAGAGCCTGTCCGCCAAAAATGCTGGCAAGCCGAAGTACAGCCACATTCCGGGCGTTGGTTCGGTTGAAGCGATCACCGCCAAGGTGCTCGAAGCACTGAGCTGAAAAAGCTGACGTGTTGCATCATCCACGGCCCGCTTGCGGGCCGTAGTTGTTTATACTGACGCACTTTTTTCCCACCTGTTTTGGATACATCGATGAGCACCTTGCTGGCCCTGGACACCGCGACCGAAGCTTGCTCCGTTGCCTTGCTGCATGACGGCAAGGTCACGAGCCATTACGAGGTGATCCCGCGTCTGCACGCGCAGAAACTGCTGCCGATGATCCAGCAACTGCTGGCCGATGCCGGCACCACGTTGCAGGCGGTGGACGCGATCGCGTTCGGTCGCGGGCCGGGTGCGTTTACCGGTGTACGGATTGCCATCGGCGTGGTGCAGGGGCTGGCGTTCGCGCTGGATCGTCCGGTGTTGCCGGTGTCGAACCTCGCCGTACTGGCGCAACGTGCGTATCGCGAACACGGCGTGAGCCAGGTCGCGGCGGCCATCGATGCGCGAATGGATGAAGTGTATTGGGGCTGCTACCGCGAGACCGCAGGCGAAATGCGTCTGGTCGGTGTCGAAGCGGTACTGCCGCCGGAAGTGGCAGCGCTACCGGGCGATGCCAGCGGTGAGTGGTTCGGTGCCGGGACGGGGTGGGGTTACGGTGAGCGGATCGCGGTCAAACCGAGCGGTCAGGACGCTGGCATGCTGCCTCACGCCGAAGACCTGCTGACCCTGGCGCGATTTGCCTGGGAACGCGGCGAGTCGATCCCGGCAGACGATGCGCAACCGGTTTACCTGCGCGACAAAGTCGCCACCCCGAAGGCTCGCTGAGCCTTTAACAGATCGCAGCCTGCGGCAGCTCCTACAGGGGTTGCACGCTTCTGTAGGAGCTGCCGAAGGCTGCGATCTTTTGCTTCTACAGCTGCCAATCATCAGTTTCCATCCCCTCGCTTTAAACCTTTTGCGCTTTATGTGTTCTAGTTATCACTCGGCAGTTTGCTAAGTCGGTCAAGTGCCGCTAAATTGCCATCATCGATACCGAGCATGAAATTATGCGTATAGACGGCCTTTCCTCTCAGTCCTACCCCATCAAGCGCAAGCCTCGCAAAGGCAATGTGGCGCTGGATGAATCCGTCGACGATATCGACGGCGAGCTGGAATTCCCGACTGAAGAGCAAATGGCCGCCCGCGCTGCCAAAGCCCCCGCACAACGCCTGGCCAATCTGCCCGCCCGTCAGCAAGACATGATTTATCACCGCGCCATGAGCAAAAGCGTAGCGATGGCCCTGGCCAGCTACCTGAGCACCGCCGGGTTTGTCGATTGGGATGCGGATGTGCTGGGCCTCGACCTGTACATCTGATGGATCTGCCTTACTACCTCGGTTGTCCGTCCTGGAGTGAAAACGCCTGGCGCGAGTACCTGTACCCCGAAGACGCCAAGACCTCGGACTTCCTCAGTCTTTATTCCCAAGTGTTCAACGCCGTGGAGGGCAACACGACCTTCTACGCCAGCCCCTCGCCGGCCACCGTGCAGCGCTGGGCCGAGACCATGCCCGAACACTTTCGCTTCACCGCCAAGTTCCCCGGCGACATCAGCCACAGCGGTGACCTGCGTGATCAACTGACCGCTGCCGAAACCTTCGTAAATCTTCTCGGCCCGCTCGGCGAGCGCGTTTCGCCGCTGTGGCTGCAACTGTCGAAAAGCTTCACCCCGCATCGATTGCCCGAGTTGACCGCGTTCATCGACGCGCTGGATCGGCCACTGGCGGTGGAAGTGCGCCACGAACAGTTCTTCGCCAAGGGCGAGAGCGAACGCCTGCTCAATCGCTTGCTGCTGGACCGTGGCGTGGAACGCATCTGCCTCGATCCACGGGCGCTGTTCAGTTGTCTGTCCACCGAGTCTTCGGTGATCCATGCACAATCGAAAAAGCCCCGGGTGCCGACCCGTCCGGCGGCGTTTACCCAGTTCCCGCAGGTGCGCTTCATCGGCCACCCGGAGCTGGAAGCCAACGATCCGTTCCTCGTGCCGTGGGTGGCGAAAATCGCCGAATGGATCGAAGAGGGCCGCACGCCTTACATCTTCCTGCACACCGCCGACAACGTCATGGCGGCGAAGCTGGCGCAACGTTTTCACGCAAAATTGATGCAACGTTTGCCTGGCCTGCCATCCCTGCCTGAGCTATACAGAGAACCCGCCGCCGAGCAACTCGGCTTGCTCTGAAGGCGGATTTTTCCCCTGCCCAGGAGCCTGCCGATGGACGCCCACGCCCTTCAAGAACAAGCCCGCAAAGCCCAGGCCTTCAAGGCCCTGCATGAGCGATCGGGGATTTTCGTGATTCCCAACCCGTGGGATGCCGGCTCGGCGAAGATGCTCGCCAGTCTGGGCTATCAGGCACTGGCAACCACCAGCGCCGGTTACGCGTTTTCCCAAGGCAAGGCCGACGGTGCCTTGAGTCTCGACGACACCCTGGCCAATGTCCGGGCGATTGTCGCGGCGACCGATCTGCCGGTGGCGGTGGACCTGGAAAACGGTTTCGCCGATGACCCGGCCGAGTGCGCCAAAAGCCTGTTGCGTGCTGCCGAGGCCGGCGCGGTCGGTGGTTCGATCGAGGACGCCACGGGCCGCGTCGACGCGCCGATCTATTGCTTTGAACACGCTGTGGCGCGCATCGAAGCTGCTGTCGCCGCGGTGCGCACGCTGCCATTTCCCTTCCTCCTGACGGCCCGCGCGGAAAATTATCTGCACGGCAATCCCGATCTCAACGACACCATCCGCCGCCTGCAAGCCTTTGCCGAGGCGGGCGCCGACGTGCTGTATGCGCCGGGTTTGCGCAATGCCGAAGAAGTGCTGGCGGTGGTGCGCGCGGTGGCGCCGAAACCGGTCAATGTGTTGATGTCCGGCGGTTTGAAACTGACTGTGCAGGCGCTGGAAGAAATGGGTGTGCGCAGGATCAGTACCGGTTCGGCGTTGGCCTTGGCTGCGTTCGGCGAGTTCTTCCGCGCGGCTGAAGAGATCCAGCAGCACGGCACCTTCGGCTTCACTGCGCAATCGATGCCGTACGCCCAGGCCAATCAGTTTTTCAAGGGCTGAGCATGGGCCGCTGGATCACGCTGTCAGTGCTGTTGATAATTGCTGGCGCCGTGCTCAGCGTCTGGCGCGGCTGGCTCGACGTGCCGGCCGAGTGGAATCCGTGGGCGCCGCTGGATGTGAAGGCCGCGCCCAATTGGCTGACCGGTTTCAAACTGATGCGCCTGCGCAGCAATCCCGAGTTGTGCGCGCAAGTCCTGAGCAACGCGGGTCTGCGCGTCACAGCGCAAGCCGACAGCCCCGGCGCCAAGTGCCCGCTGATCGGCGCCGTGCGCGTGCAGGGCGGTGAGGTGGCGCTGAGCAGCAGCTTCCTTGCCAGTTGCCCGCTGGCGGTGGCTTACGCGATGTTTGAACGGCATACCCTGCAACCCGCCGCGCAATCTGTTTACGGGCAGAGGGTGGCGCGCCTTGATCACCTTGGCAGCTTTGCCTGCCGCAATGTCTATAACCGCGAGAGCGGGGCGCTCAGTCGGCATGCCAGTGCCGATGCGCTGGATATCAGCGGATTTCGTCTGGCGGACGGGCGCAGCATCAGCGTGCTCAAGGACTGGCCGAAACAGAATCAGGATGCGCAGTTTCTGCGTCAGGTGCGCGATGGCGCCTGTGAGGCGTTCAGTGTGGTGTTGAGTCCGGATTACAACGCCGCACATCGCAATCACTTTCATGTCGATGTCGGGCGCTGGAGCGTGTGTCGCTGAGGGATCAGGCGGCGATGCGCAGGTTCTGCAGGACGATCGGGCGCGCCCAGCCGTTATCGAAGTCCAGCGCTTTCTGCTGCTCGACGATTTCTTCCGGCGGGAACGGTGGATAAGGTTTTTGCAGCAGATCGAGGTCGAACTCGGCAATCGGCAAGTACAGCGGCTTCTTCTGCGGCGCCGGGCCAGGCTCTGGCACCGGCTGACCATTGTTGATCACGATCGGACGGACCCAACTGCTGTCGAAGTCCTGCTGCTCCTGCTGAGCCTTGAGTTCTTCTGGCGGGAATGGTGGGAACGGCTTGTCCAGCAGATCGGTTTCGAACTCGGCGATCGGCAGGAACAGCGGCTCCGGCGGACGCACCTCGGTCTCGACCACGTCGCACTGACGCTGCTCGACGATGTGCGCGTGCAGCTCGCTGCCCAGGGTCGGTTCTTCCGGGCTGTTCAGGTCAACCGGTGGAAAGGTGCCACAGGCCGGCACCACATCGCTCGATTGTTCGGCCAGGGCCTGGGCAAAGAAATCCTGCCACAGGTGACTGACGCCGCCCAATGCTTGAGTGTTATGACGGCTGAAGTCGCCCTTGGGCGAAATGTAGCCAATCGATGTGGGAAGAATGCCTGACATTTTTTTCGGTTGACGCTCAGCTCTGGCAAAATGCGCGTTGATTGGTTTATCGGCCACCTTCTGCCGATCCTTAACTTTTTTGAGCGTGTTTTCATGATTGAGCAACCCGCGGCCTGCCGCATCCATGTCCAGGCCCTCGGCCCGACGTTTGAAGCGCAAGCCGAGCAGTGGGCCGAGCGTCTGGGCCTGCCGCTGCAGGTGGACGACGGCGAGTTCGCCTTGCAGCTGGGCGAGCAGGGTTTGCAGCTGCAGCAGCTCGGCCCGGATGCACCGGGGCCGGTACGGGTGGACTTCGTCGAGGGTGGCGCGGCGCACCGGCGTCTGTACGGCGGCGGCAGCGGGCAGATGATCGCCAAGGCGGTCGGCATTGCCCAAGGCGTGCGTCCACGGGTGCTGGACGCGACGGCGGGGCTGGGCAAGGATGCGTTCGTGCTGGCCAGTCTGGGCTGCGAGATGAGCCTGATCGAGCGTCAGCCGTTGATCGGGGCGTTGCTGGAGGATGGTCTGGCGCGGGCGGCGGAAGATTTCGACGTGGCGCCGATTGTCGCGCGGATGAAGCTGCTCAAGGGCAACTCGATCGAGGTCATGCGCAACTGGGAGGGCGAGCCACCGCAGGTGATTTACCTCGACCCGATGTTCCCGCACCGCGAGAAAACCGCGCTGGTGAAGAAGGAAATGCGCCTGTTCCGGCCGCTGGTCGGGGATGATCCGGATGCGCCGGCACTGCTCGAAGCGGCGCTGGCCCTGGCGACACACCGTGTGGTGGTCAAGCGCCCGCGCAAGGCACCGTGCATCGAGGGGCCGAAGCCGAGTCATGCGCTGGATGGCAAATCCAGTCGGTACGACATCTACCCGAAGAAAGCGCTCAAGGCCTGAGACCGCGTCTACCCCTTCGCGAGCAGGCTCGCTTGTATGCTGGTACTTGAAGGGAGGAGGAGGGACAAGGCTCGATTCTGACTGTTGACGCAGTACAGATCCGTGGGAGATTTCGCCCCTCCTCCTTTCACCCAAGCGCCGATAAAGAATGCATCTGGCTAGACCGACGATAGGAACAAGCCTGCGCCTCTGGGTGAGCCCTTCAAGTGCTCAAAACCATATCTCGGGGAGTGTTCAATGGCAATGTCGGTTTCTGTTTCCAAGCCAATCGTGGGCGTGGATGTCGCCAAAAATGAACTGGTGATCTACCAGGCCGAACTGGACCTGCTTGAGACGCTTCCCAATAACAAGCCCGCCATCAAGAAATGGCTGAAAGCCTTGCCGGCACCGGTCGACGTAGCGATTGAGTCGACCAATATCTATCACTTGGAATTCGCCGATCTGGCCCATGATGCCGGCTGCACGATTTACATGGTCGGTGGCTATGAACTCAGCCACTACCGCAAAGGGGTGAAGGTTCGCGCCAAAACCGACGCGCTGGATGCAAAGCTGCTCGCCCGTTATCTGAAAAATGAATATGAAGAGCTTCACCCATGGACTCCACCATCGCCGCTGTATCGTCAACTCTTGAGCCTTTTCCGCCGGCGCGCCGCGCTGGTTCAGGCACGAGTGGGCCTGGTACAGAGCTGGGCAAATGAACCGCTGCTCAAAGCCGCTTTTGCCGAGCAAATAGCCTCAATGCAGAGGCTTGAAGTGCTGGTCGAGAAGATGATCAACGACCAGCTTAAAGAGGCCGGTCTACTTGCCCATCTAAGGCGCTGCATGAAAGTTGAAGGCATAGGCTTTTTGACTGGAGCTCGCCTGATCGCGGCGTTTCAGCGGGGCGAGTTTAAAAACGCTGACGCATTCATCGCCTTTTTGGGAATGGATTTACGAGTTTCACAGTCGGGACAGAAGGACGGTCGCCGCAGTCTGACAAAACGAGGTGATCCGGAGGCGCGCCGACTTTTGCACAATGCAGCCATGTCGGCCAGCCGAACGGCGACCTGGAAAGGCTTTTATGAAGAGCAACGAGCTAAAGGGTTCAGCACCACTCAGGCACTGGTGATTCTGGCTCGTAAACTTGCTCGTGTCGTATTCGCACTACTGAAGGGGCAGAGCGAATACCAGCCGAAAGCAGGTTGAGGGCTTCCCCTCAACCATAGAATCTCCCACATTGGAATGCATTTCAAATGTGAAAGTGAGCCTGCTCGCGATGGGGCCATTCAATACACCGCATAATCAGGGCCGATACGCCCGCATGAACAACCCCACCACTTCCTGCACATGACTCTCTGAGGCCTCTTCGCTCAGCGGCTCACCGCAGCAATACAACAAGCGAAAATTCCCCGCGCCCTTGATCAGGCAGAAGAAGTGCTCGGCCGCATTACGCGGCAGGTCGATGCTCAGCGCGCCGGTTTCGTCGATGCGTTTCAGCAGCCGCTCCATGCCTTGCACCATGCGTTCGGGGCCGGCCTCGAAGAAAATCTGTGACAGCTTCGGATCCTGCGTGCCCAGCGCCATCATCAGCCGGTGCAGATTCACCGACTCGTCGCTGTTGATCAGTTGATGAAAGCCTCGGGCAATGTTCAGCAACACATTTTCCACGGGGGTGCCGCCGGGCAATTCGAAGAACAGCGGCGGTAACTGCTCCTCGCATTTGGCCATCACGGCGGAGGAGAACAGCGTCTCCTTGTCGTTGAAGTGGCTGTAAACCGTCAGTTTCGACACGCCAGCCTCGGCGGCGACCGCGTCCATGCTGGTGTTGGCGTAGCCGTGACTCAGAAACAGGGTTTTCGCCGCGTCGAGGATCGCCCGGCGCTTGGCCGGATCCTTCGGACGGCCCGGGCCGTTTGGAGCTGAAAGATTGTTCGACATTCTTCGCTTTTAATACTGGACTGGTGAGTTTGCTATTAATACCATACCGACCAGTATAAATATTCCAAGCACCATTAGCGAAAGGTCCGTCACCATGTACCGTCATGCACTGCACCTCATGTGGCCATTTGCATTGCCAGTCAGTCTGGCTTTTTTGTTGGCAGCCTGCGGTCAGGAAGAGGCGACGCAAGTCAGCGTGCGACCGGCTATGGTGGTTCAGCCAGAGCCTTCGGCGCAGGCGATGGAAAGTTATCCGGGCGAGGTGCGCGCCCGCTACGAGCCCGATCTGGCGTTCCGCATTGGCGGCAAAGTCAGCCGACGACTGGTCGAGGAAGGCCAGCGGGTGAAGGCCGATCAGCCACTGGCCGAGCTCGATCCGCAGGACGTGCGCCTGCAACTCGAAGCCACCCGCGCACAGGTCGCCGCCGCCGAAGCCAACCTGAATCTGGTGCGCGCCGAGCGTGACCGTTACAAGACCTTGATGGAGCGGCAGATGGTCAGCCGTTCGGCCTACGACAACGCGGAAAATCTCTACCGCTCCGGCGAAGCACGCCTCAAGCAGATCAAGGCCGAATTCAACGTCTCGACTAACCAGGCCAGTTACGCCGTGCTGCGCGCGCCGCAGGACGGCGTGGTGGCCAAGCGTTCGGTGGAAGTCGGGCAGGTAGTCGCCGCCGGGCAAACCGTGTTTACCCTCGCCACCGATGGCGAGCGTGAAGTGTCGATCAGCCTGCCGGAGCAGAGCTTCGGGCGGTTCAAGGTCGGCCAGCCAGTCACCGTTGAACTGTGGGCCCAGCAGAACCAGCGCTTCGCCGGGCAGATTCGTGAGCTGTCGCCGGCAGCCGATCCGAAATCCCGCACCTTCGCTGCACGCATCTCGTTCACCAGCGGCAAGGTTCCGGCCGAACTCGGCCAGAGCGCCCGGGTTTTCGTGCAATCGGCAGAAAGCGTGTCGCTGTCGGTGCCGCTCTCGGCGCTCACCGCGGAAAACGGCGCGACCTACGTCTGGGTCGTCAGCGCCAACAACACCCTTAAAAAGACCCCGGTGCGCATCGGCCCGTTTGGCGAGAAAAGCGTGCCGGTGCTCGAAGGCCTGAATGCCAGCGACTGGGTGGTGGCCGCCGGTGTTCACGTATTGCTTGAAGGTCAGCAGGTGCGTCCAGTGGATCGCTCCAACCGTGTGGTCAATCTGGCGGACAAGGAGTAAGTCCCGATGCGCTTCAACCTTTCCGAATGGGCGCTGCGTAATCGCCAGATCGTACTGTTTCTGATGCTTTTGCTGGCCGTCGTCGGCGCGCTGTCCTACACCAAACTCGGCCAGAGCGAAGACCCGCCGTTCACCTTCAAGGCCATGGTCATCCAGACCCGCTGGCCGGGAGCGACTGCGCAGGAGGTCTCGCGGCAGGTCACCGAACGCATCGAAAAGAAACTCATGGAAACCGGCGAGTACGAGCGCATCGTATCGTTCTCCCGCCCGGGCGAATCGCAGGTCACCTTCATTGCCCGCGACTCCATGCATTCCAAGGAAATCCCTGACCTGTGGTATCAGGTGCGCAAGAAGGTCAGCGACATTCGCCAGACCTTGCCGCCGGGGATTCAAGGGCCGTTTTTCAATGATGAATTCGGTACTACCTTCGGCAACATTTACGCGCTGACCGGCGACGGTTTCGACTACGCGGTGCTCAAGGATTACGCCGACCGTATCCAGATCCAGCTGCAACGGGTCAAGGATGTCGGCAAGGTCGATCTGCTCGGTTTGCAGGACGAGAAGATCTGGGTCGAACTGTCCAATGTAAAACTGGCGACGTTAGGATTGCCACTGGCGGCGGTACAGCAGGCGCTGGAAGAGCAGAACGCGGTGTCCACCGCCGGCTTCTTCGAAACCGGCAGCGAGCGTGTGCAACTGCGGGTCTCGGGGAATTTTCAGACGGTCGAGGAGATCAAGAACTTCCCGATCCGGGTCGGTGACCGGACGTTCCGCATCTCCGATGTCGCCGATGTGCATCGCGGTTTCAACGATCCGCCGGCGCCGCGCATGCGCTTCATGGGTGAAGACGCCATCGGTCTTGCGGTGGCGATGAAGGACGGCGGCGACATTCTGGTGCTGGGTAAAGCGCTTGAGGGCGAGTTCTCGCGCCTGCAGAAAAACCTCCCGGCCGGCATGCAATTGCGCAAGGTATCCGACCAGCCCGCCGCGGTGAAAACCGGCGTCGGCGAATTCGTCCAGGTGCTGGTCGAGGCGCTGGCAATCGTGTTGCTGGTGAGCTTCTTTTCTCTCGGCGTGCGCACCGGCATGGTCGTCGCGCTGACCATTCCGCTGGTGCTGGCGATGACCTTCGCCTGCATGTATTACCTGGGCATCGGTCTGCACAAGATCTCCCTCGGTGCGCTGGTGCTGGCGCTGGGCTTGCTGGTGGACGACGCGATCATCGCCGTGGAAATGATGGCGATCAAAATGGAGCAGGGTTTCGACCGGATCAAGGCCGCGAGCTACGCCTGGACCAGCACCGCGTTCCCGATGCTTACCGGTACGCTGATCACCGCTGCCGGCTTCCTGCCGATTGCCACCGCGCAGTCCGGCACCGGCGAATACACCCGTTCGATCTTCCAGGTGGTGACCATCGCGTTGCTCGCCTCATGGGTCGCGGCGGTGATGTTCGTGCCGTATCTGGGGGAAAAACTCCTGCCGGATCTGGCGAAGATTCATGCCGCCAAACACGGCACGACCGATGGCCAGGCCGACCCGTATGGCACGCCGTTCTATCAACGGGTGCGACGTCTGGTGGAGTGGTGCGTGGCGCACCGCAAAACCGTGATTGTGCTGACAGTGGGGCTGTTCATCGCTTCGGTGATGCTGTTCCGTTTCGTGCCGCAGCAGTTCTTCCCGGCCTCCAATCGACTGGAGTTGATGGTCGATCTGAAACTGGCCGAAGGTGCGTCGCTGGCCAACACCACGGCCGAGGTCAAACGCCTGGAAGCGATGCTCAAGGATCACGCCGGTATCGACAATTATGTGGCGTATGTCGGCACCGGTTCGCCGCGTTTTTACCTGCCGCTGGATCAACAACTGCCGGCAGCGAGCTTCGCCCAGTTTGTGGTATTGGCGAAAAACATCGAGGAGCGCGAGACCCTGCGTACCTGGTTGATCGAGACCCTTAACGAGCAATTCCCGGCCATGCGCTCGCGGGTCACGCGTCTGGAAAACGGTCCGCCGGTTGGCTATCCGGTGCAGTTCCGCGTCACCGGTGAACACATCGAGGAAGTCCGTGCGCTGGCGCGCAAAGTGGCGGCCAAGGTGCGCGAGAACCCGCACGTGGTCAACGTGCACCTGGATTGGGAAGAACCGAGCAAAGTGGTGTACCTGAACATCGATCAGGATCGTGCGCGGGCGCTCGGTGTGAGCACGGCCAATCTGGCGAAATTCCTCCAGAGTTCGCTGACCGGTTCGAGTGTCAGCCAGTATCGCGAGGACAACGAACTGATCGAGATCCTGTTGCGCGGCACGGTGCATGAGCGTACTGAGTTGTCGTTGCTGCCGAGTCTGGCGGTGCCGACCGATAACGGTCGCAGTGTGGCGCTGTCGCAGATTGCCACGCTGGAGTACGGGTTTGAGGAAGGGGTCATCTGGCATCGTAATCGTCTGCCAACCGTGACCGTGCGGGCTGACATTTATGGCAAGGAGCAGCCGGCGACGCTGGTGAAGCAGATCGAGCCGACGCTGGATCCGATCCGTGCCGAATTGCCTGACGGGTATCTGCTGGATGTTGGCGGCACGGTGGAAGATTCGGAGCGTGGGCAGAAGTCGGTGAATGCCGGGGTGCCGATGTTCATTGTGGTGGTGCTGACGTTGCTGATGGTGCAACTGCGCAGTTTCTCGCGCACGGCGATGGTGTTTTTGACGGCGCCGCTGGGGTTGATCGGGGTGGTGTTGTTTCTGATGGTGTTCCGCCAGCCGTTCGGGTTTGTGGCGATGCTGGGGACGATTGCACTGTCGGGGATGATCATGCGCAACTCGGTGATTCTGGTGGATCAGATCGAGCAGGATATTGCCTCTGGTCTTAAGCCTTGGCAGGCGATTATCGAGGCGACGGTGCGGCGGTTTCGGCCGATTGTGTTGACGGCTTTGGCGGCGGTGCTGGCGATGATTCCTTTGTCGCGCAGTGTGTTTTTCGGGCCGATGGCGGTGGCGATCATGGGGGGGTTGATTGTGGCTACGGCTTTGACGCTTTTGTTTTTGCCTGCTTTGTATGCGGCCTGGTTCCGAGTGCGTCGTGACGCTTGATGGTTTTGGACGTGGCGGCCTTTGGGCCGACCATGTTCTGGGTGTTCTTTGTGAATATCCGTTGCTTCGGGTGGTGCCACTGGCGGTTTCGCCCTTACGGCGAGTCACTTTTCCAGACGCCGAAAAGTAACCAAAAGGCTTGGCCCCGGCGTACGGCCCTCGCCGTGGCTCGGGTTCCTTCGTTGCGGGGCTCATCCGGCGGCATCGCCTCCGGTTTGCTTCGCTGCACCTCCTCTCGATGTGTTTGGCTGCGCCAAACGTCGCTGCGCTCCCACCCCCGGATAAGCCCCTCCACTCAGCCTGCCGATGGGGCCGGCACGGCAAGATCAAGAGCTTTCGGCGAGCTGACACTCGGCCATTTGAGTGGTGAAGAGCATGCGCTCGGCTTTTGCTCTTCTGTAGGAGCCAGCCTGACAGCGACCACTCTCCAACTGCCCGCACCCAATCCCACTGTAGGAGTGAGCCTGCTCGCGATGGCGGCCTGACAGCCGACCACCCTCCAACTGCCCGCACCCAATCTCCTGTAGGAGCTGCCGAAGGCTGCGATCTTTTGACCCTGGCTTTTCAAAAATCCAAAGCCAGATCAAAAGATCGCAGACTTCGTCAGCTCCTACATTGAGTCTGGTTGTGTTTAAGGGTGTGAGAGAAAACCAGAACCTTCCCAAGTGCTTTTGTGGGAGCCAGCCTGCTGGCGATGGCGGCCTGACAGCCGACCACTCTCCAACTGCCCGCACCCAATCTCCTGTAGGAGCTGCCGAAGGCTGCGATCTTTTGACCTTGGCTTTTCAAAAATCCAAAGCCAGATCAAAAGATCGCAGCCTTCGGCAGCTCCTACATTGAGTCTGGTTGTGTTTAAGGGTGTGGGAGAAAACCAGAACCTTCCCAAGTGCTTTTGTGGGAGCCAGCCTGCTCGCGATGGCGGCCTGACAGCGACCACTCTCCAACAGACCACACCCAATCTCCTGTAGGAGCTGCCGAAGGCTGCGATCTTTTGACCCTGGCTTTTCAAAAATCCAAAGTCAGATCAAAAGATCGCAGCCTTCGGCAGCTCCTACATTGAGTCTGGTTGTGTTTAAGGGTGTGGGAGAAAACCAGAACCTTCCCAAGTGCTTTTGTGGGAGCCAGCCTGCTCGCGATGGCGGCCTGACAGCGACCACTCTCCAACAGACCACACCCAATCTCCTGTAGGAGCTGCCGAAGGCTGCGATCTTTTGACCCTGGCTTTTCAAAAATCCAAAGTCAGATCAAAAGATCGCAGCCTTCGGCAGCTCCTACATTGAGTCTGGTTGTGTTTAAGGGTGTGGGAGAAAACCAGAACCTTCCCACAAGGTTTTCAGGTTGCCCGTCTGGCCCATGCCTGCGAAACGCTGGCCTCGGCCAATGTCATGGCCAGTGAGTTGGCGTTTACCCTGAGCGGCCCGACGTGCAGTCAGCTGCTTGGCATTCAACAGATGATTTCGCTCGCTGGGCTGTCGGTAAACCGCGTCCTCGATCAGGTCGAACCGCAAGGCTGACACGCAACAAAAAGCCCGCTGACCTTCACCGGTTCAGCGGGCTTTTGTGTGCAGCGGCAAAAATTACAAAGTCTCGAAGACCTTTTTCGCCAGACCGGTCGCTGCAGCTGCCGGATTCTTGCGGATGGTTTCTTCCTGTTTGCCGATCATTTCGAACAAGCCATTGAGCGCTTGTTCGGTGACGTAGTTTTCGACGTTGGCGCTCTTAGCATCCACCACACCCAGGGTCGCGGCCTGGCCGGCGAAGGCGTTGTATTTCTGCGCCACGCCGACTTTGTCGGTGGCTTGTTTGACGATGGGCAGGAACTTGGCGCGGATCTGTTCGCGGCTGGTCTTGTCCAGGTATTGGGTGGCCGAGTCGGTGCCGCCGCTGAGGATGCCCTTGGCGTCGGCCACGGTCATTTTCTTCACGGCGTCGACGAGGATCGGTTGGGCCTGGGTCACGGCACTTTCTGCGGCCTTGTTCATGGCGGTTTCGAGTTCGTCGACCTGGGCGCCCATGCCGAAGGCTTTCATCTTGCCGGCGACTTTGCCGAGTTTGCCCGGCAGTTCGATCTTCACCTCCGGGTTGTTGCTGAAACCGCCCGGGGTGCCGAGTTGTTTGACAGCGATTTGCGCGCCTTGGGTCAGGGCGTCCTTGAGGCCGCCGGTGGCGTCTTGTTGCGAGAGGTCGCTGAGCGACAGCGCCAGGGCGCTGGCAGAGACCATCAGGCCCGCGCACAGGCCGGCGAAGCGAAGGGTAGGGCGGAACATGGCAGCTTCCTTGAAAGACAATTAACGAATCGCGTCGACGCGGATTTTCAGCGGCTGCGGATCGTTGCCGTCCAGTTGCACGGCGTGATTTTCGGTGGTGATGAACATCAGCTCGCCGTTGACTTCAATGCGCGCGCTGATCGAGTAGCGGTGGCCGGGCTTGACCTGGGCCGGATCGTAACTCAAGTGGAACGGCAGCGGCACCTGGCCTTTGACCGGGCCTTTCTGTTCGTCGAGAACCACCGCCGGGGCGTCGGCCAGCGACACGTCCTGCAGGCTCACGCTCAGGGTCGCGCTCGGTGGCAGGGCGATGCGTTGCAGGTAGAACACTTCGCCATCGAGGCCGACTTTGCCGGCAGGGTTGGTCGACTGGCAGGCGCTCAACAGGGTGGCTGCGGCGAGAAGGGTGAGTTTTTTCATCGGGACCTCTGAGACTTTCGCGCCGGAAAAATCCCGGCGCCGAAGCAAATCTAGCGGATTTTGGCGCCAGCGTCAGTGAACAAACGTAAGGGTTTTTCCAGCCACTGCATCAATTTTTGAAACGACTGCGCGCTTGTATTGGGCATCGCGGGAACCAGTTCTACTTGTTCAGGCGAAATCCTAAGACGTTGATGGTAGCGGTTTTCAATACCCGTCAGTGCATAGCGCTTACCGGGTATAACGCTGTCAGGATCATATTTCAGATAAAACCCGGAGACTGACTGTTCGTCCTGTTTGACACTTACCAACTCAACGTCGGGAGACTCTGCTTCATGCAGACTGATGGTGATCGCTTCTTCTGGCGCAACAATCTCGGCTTCTTGAGCCTCGACATATAGAAACCCGATCGGACTCAAGTGCAGGGTTTGACGGTGGGGAGTGTTGTTGACAGTAACAAAGTAGTCCTGCTCGATCAGCAAGGGTATTTGGTTATGAAGGATCTGGACATTGACTTGATACCTGACGCCTACATCGCCGTAGTGATGAGGGAAGTCAAATTTCCAACCGGCGTCGAAGATCGAAGCACGGTGCCAGTCCTTGATGTTAATAGGCGATTGGGAATTGAATACTTTGATGCTGACAATGGTTTCATTGACACCATCGGCAGGTGCGCGGAATTCGGGTGGTAGACGGAAGTCCAGGATTACTGTGCAAGTTTCTTCGATTAACAGGCTCATCTCGATATCCGTATCGTGATTGGTGGATTGAGCCTATTAATCCATGAATCAACTAACGGGGCCATTGAAGTGTGCGCCCGTTAGTTGTCAGCAAGTTTCAGGCTTGTGGTGTATTCGCTGTTTCGGCGGCATCTTCACTGCGGTGCAAAGCCACCTGACGAATCGATAGACGAATCTCCGCTGGCAACACCCGTTTGGCCGCGCCTTCGGCCAGTTCGCCGAGCAGTTCGTGGTAGCTCAGCTTGCCCGCTTCGTCGCGGCGCAGGACGTCGAGGTCGAGCAGGGTCTGGATGAAGTGGCGGAACAGGCTCTTGTCGAAGAACTCCGGGGCGTTCAAACCGTGAAGGATCGACAGACGCTGGGCCATGACCGTGCACAGGTCTTCCAGCTCTTCGGCGCTGATGCTGTTCTGGCCGCTGTTGAGCAACAGGGACACGGTCATGTAGAAGCGCTGCAGGGTTTGCGCGATGCTTTTCGACAGCAGGGTCAGCAGCACAAAGTGCCGCGAACTTGGCGCCGGACGCAGGTACACGTCCTTCTCGAAACGCAACAGGCCTTGCTCGACGAAGGCTTCCAGCCATTGATCGACCACACCGTCCAGTTCATCCAGCGACCAGCGAATGAACAGCTCCGACTGCAGGTACGGATACAGCGCGCGGGTGTAGCGCAGGATCTGCTCGCGGCTCATGCGCGAGGTGCTCTGGAAGAAGCTCGCCAGCAGCGCCGGCAAGGCGAAGATGTGCAGCACGTTGTTGCGGTAGTAGGTCATCAGGACCGCGTTCTGCTCGTCCAGATAGAGAATCTTGCCCAGCGCATCGTTTTGCTCGGCCAACAGATCCATGTCCTTCACATGCTCGATCAGCGCGCGACCATCGCCTTCCGGCAGGGTGGTATGCGGCGAGTACGGGACTTTGCGCAGCAGTGCCAGATACAGATCCAGCACCCGCGCCATGGCTCGATCGTCCAGTGCCAGGCGGGTGGTCGAGAGCAGCGCCAGCGCCACCAGGTTGACCGGATTGATCGCCGCTGCTTCGTTCAGGTGCTGCGCGACTTTCTCGCCAAGGCGGTTGGTGGTTTCGTTGAGCCACGCCGGTTTGTACTGCGGGCCGAGTTCCTGCTGGCGCCAGTCTGGCTGTTCGCTGTCGAGGAACTCCGCGAGTTTGATTGGCTCGCCGAAGTTCACCGCGACCTGACCGAAGCGTTGCTTGAGCGCGCCGATGACTTTGAAAATGTCGAAGATCGACTCTTTCTTCTTGCTGGCGCCACGCAGTTCGCCGAGGTAGGTGCGGCCTTCAAGAACGCGCTCGTAACCGATGTATACCGGTACGAAGACGATTGGCATCCGCGACGAACGCAGGAAACTGCGCAGGGTGATTGCGAGCATGCCGGTCTTCGGTTGCAGCATGCGCCCGGTGCGCGAGCGGCCGCCCTCGACGAAGTATTCGACCGGGAAGCCTTTGGTGAACAGAGTGTGCAGGTATTCGTTGAACACCGAGGTGTACAGCGGATTGCCCTTGAACGTGCGACGCATGAAGAACGCCCCGCCTCGGCGCAGCAGACTGCCGATCACCGGCATGTTCAAGTTGATCCCGGCGGCGATGTGCGGCGGGGTCAGGCCGTTGCGAAACAGCAGATACGACAGCAGCAGGTAGTCGATGTGGCTACGGTGGCACGGCACGTAGATCACTTCGTGACCCTGAGCGACCTTCTGCACGCCCTCGATGTGGTTGACCTTGATCCCGTCGTAGATCTTGTTCCAGAACCAGCTCAGCACCACTTCAAGGAAGCGGATCGCGGTGTAGGTGTAGTCCGAGGCGATCTCGTTGCCGTAGCGCAGGGCCTGGGCCTTGGCTTTTTCCGGGGAGATGTTCTCGCGTTCGGCTTCGTCGAGGATCGCTTGCTTGACCAAGGGCTGGTTGAGCAGGCCCTTGACCAGATTGCGCCGGTGGGAGATGTCCGGGCCGATGACAGCTGCCTTCAGGTTACGGAAGTGCACGCGCAGGATGCGCTGGGCCATGCGTACGGTGCGTTCGTGGCCCTTGTTGTGCTCGATCAGTTCGCGCAGGTGGATCGGCGCGGAGAACTGCACGCGGGTCTTGCGCCCCAGAACGATGATGCTCAGCAGTCGACGCAGGCGCCCGGTGACCGCCCAACTGTCGGCGAACAGCAGCTTCCACGGACTGTTTTCGCTGTCCGGCGACTGGCCCCAGAACACACTGACCGGAATGATCTGCGCGTCTTCGGCGGCGTTCTGGGTCAGGGCGCTGACCAGACGGGTCAGGGTCGGCGGTGCGCCGCGCTTGTCCTGACGGCCGAGCCAGTCCGGGTCCGGTGTCAGATAGAAAAACGCCGCCGGTTCGATCAACGGCCCCACCGACACCGGCAGCACCGGACGTGGCAGACCGGCCTTGGTGCACTCGGTGTCGACCACCGCCAGATCGGTGAGCGAGGGGTTTTGCAGGACGTAGAACACCGGGCGACTGCGGTCGAGGTTGAGGGTGAACGACGACTGGTTGATCGTCTCCGAGCGAACCCAGAGATACAACAGTCGGCGCAAGGTGCCAAACACAAGACGGCGGAACGGGGAACGGGTCATACGGCTTCTGCGTGAGTGAATAAAACCGAGCAGATGCTCGGGGGCGGACAGTTTGCCGTATTCACCGAAAATCGGCAAAAAAGCGGCGAAGTAATCTCCTGTTGAGAGTTTTTGCGCCTGTCATATACTCGGCAATCTGTCGCCGGGGCCCTTTATGGACGTCGGGCGCAGGCTGACGTTCCGCAAAGGCTTTCCTGCGAAAAGCCTGTTCAATAATAAAAAAGGAGTATGAACAGATGGCAACACGTGAAACCGGCAATGTGAAGTGGTTCAACGACGCCAAGGGCTACGGCTTCATTCAGCGCGACGACGGGGTGGACGTGTTCGTGCACTACCGCGCGATTCGCGGTGAAGGGCATCGCTCGCTGACTGAAGGTCAGCAGGTTGAGTATGCGGTGGTGACGGGGGAGAAGGGGTTGCAGGCAGAAGATGTGGTAGGTCTGTAACTTTCAAGATCAAAAGATCGCAGCCTTCGGCAGCTCCTACAGTTCGGAATGCATTCCCCTGTAGGAGCTGCCGAAGGCTGCGATCTTTTGCTTTCAGGCAGTCTTCCAGGTGATCTCTTCTTCACCATCTTCGCTGATGCGAATCCAGCGATCAGCGGTTTCCTCACCTTCTTCCTCGACCCACGTGCCCGGTGCGCAACGCACCTCGACGTTCAGCGCGGCAAAGGCTGCACGGGCGCAGGCGATGTCGTCGTCCCATGGGGTCGCGTCGCTTTCCAGGTACAGGCTGTTCCACTTGCCCACGGCTTTCGGCAGCCAGGTCACCGGAACATCGCCAGCCTTGCACTTGTAGGTCTGCCCCTTCTGTACCCAATCGCTGCACGGGCCCAGAGCCTCACCGAGCCAGGCGGAAATCGCCTTGTGGTCGACGTCGGCGTCTTTCAGGTAAATCTCGATATCCGGTTGGCGCATGGATGTCCTCACTGCGGGTCTGAAAAATCCATTCGCGGATTTAGCCGGCCGCGGGCACTTGCCCGAGACCAAAAGTTATTGAAGAACGAAATAATCGTAGCGCATCGACACGGTGGTCACGAACGGCTCGGCCTGCTCGATCACTGCGGCGCGGCGTTCGGCACTGGCGCGCCAGCCGTGGGGCGTCATCGCCAACAGGTGGGCGCGATCCTCGGGCTTGTCCAGCGTCAGTTGGAATTCCAGGGTTTCACTGTGCGCCAGCGCCATGCCTTCGGGCACTAATGCCAGATGCTTGTCGTCGGTGTACTCACGCACTTCGTCGTACAGACGTTCGCGCAGCTCCATCAGGTGGCCGCTGGTCGGTCCGACCTTCATCAGGCCGCCGCCGACGCTGAGCAGACGCTTGGCCTCTTCCCAGTCCAGAGGACTGAAAACGCTGGCGAGAAACTGGCAACTGCCCGACGCCAATGGCACGCGGGCCATGCTGGCGATCAACCAGGTGATTGCCGGATTGCGCTTGCAGGCGCGTTTCACCGCCTCGCGGGAGATGTCCAGCGCGTAGCCATCGGCGTCCGGCAGGGCATCGGCGATCTGTGCGGTGTAGTAACCCTCACCGCAACCGATATCGACCCAGCGTGCCGGCGCATAACTCGCCGCCAGCTCGGCCAGACGCTTGGCCACCGGCGCGTAATGCCCGGCGTTCAAGAAGTCGCGGCGCGCCTCGACCATCGCCTGATTATCACCAGGATCACGGCTGTTCTTGTGCTGCACCGGCAACAGGTTCAGGTAACCCTGACGCGCACGGTCGAAGCGGTGGCCGGCGGGGCAGACCACGCCGTTGTCGACGCTGTTCAGCGGTTCACTGCAGATCGGGCACGCGAGCATCAGGCGAGCAACTTGATCAGGGTCTGGTAGTAGATCTCGGTCAGCACGTCGAGATCGGCCGCCAGCACGCGCTCGTTGACCTGGTGAATGGTCGCGTTGACCGGGCCCAGCTCAACTACTTGCGTGCCCATGGTCGCGATGAAGCGGCCATCGGAGGTACCGCCGCTGGTCGACGCCTTGGTCTCGCGGCCGGTGATGTCCTTGATGCTCGACGACACCGCGTCGAGCAGTGCGCCCGGCTCGGTGAGGAACGGCAGGCCGGACAGCGCCCAGTCGATGTGCCAGTCCAGAGCGTGCTTGTCGAGGATGTCGGCCACGCGTTTCTGCAGGCCTTCGACGGTGGATTCGGTGGAGAAACGGAAGTTGAACACCGCCACCAGATCACCCGGGATCACGTTGGTCGCGCCGGTGCCGGAGTTGAGGTTGGAAATCTGGAAACTGGTCGGCGGGAAGAAATCGTTGCCGTGATCCCAGTGCTCGGCGGCCAGCTCGGCCAGCGCCGGAGCGGCGAGGTGGATCGGGTTCTTCGCCAGATGCGGGTAGGCCACGTGACCCTGCACACCGCGCACGGTGAGCTTGGCGCCCAGCGAGCCGCGACGACCGTTTTTCACCACGTCACCGACCAGCGTGGTGCTCGACGGTTCGCCGACGATGCACCAGTCCAGACGTTCCTTGCGCGCCACCAGACGTTCAACCACCGCTTTGGTGCCGTGGTGCGCCGGGCCTTCTTCATCGCTGGTGATCAGAAACGCGACCTTGCCCTTGTGGTTCGGGTAGTCGGCAACGAAACGCTCGGCGGCCACGGTCATCGACGCCAGGCTGCCTTTCATGTCCGCTGCGCCGCGACCGCAGAGCATGCCATGCTCATCGATCACCGCGTTGAACGGGTCGATCTGCCAGGCGGTCACCGGACCGGTCGGCACCACGTCGGTGTGGCCGGCGAAGCACAGCACCGGGCCGTCGTTGTTGCCGTGGGTGGCCCAGAAGTTATCCACATCTTCGATGCGCATCGGTTCGAGGGTGAAACCGGCATCGCCCAGGCGCTGCATCATCTGCTTCTGGCAATCGGCGTCGACCGGCGTCACGGACGGACGGCGGATCAGGTCGATGGCGAGTTGGAGGGTCGGCGAAAGGTCGGCGTGGGCCGTCATGTAATAACTCCGGGGTGCGCACGGTAAACCTGTAGGAGCTGCCGCAGGCTGCGATCTTTTGATTTTGTTTTTGAAAATCTACAGCGAGATCAAAGGATCGCAGCCTGCGGCAGCTCCTACAGGATGTGTTGGCATTGAAAAAGGCGACCATTCTAATGCAAAACGGCGACCCGAAGGCCGCCGTTTGACGTTCAACAATAACTGATCAAGCGGCGGCCGGTTCAGGCTCCGCCGCAGGTTTCGGCAGCGACGACAGGAACGCCATGATCAGCGCCGCGAGGTACGGCAGTGACTGCACCAGCAGCATTGCGACCCAGAAGCGCATGTCGTTGCTCGGAATGCCCTGCACCAGGTAGATCCCCAGCGCCGCGCCCCACAACAGCAGCATGATGAAGAGTTCTTCGCGAGCTTCGGAAATCGCCACCCAGAAGCCGTGGTTGTCGGCGTTTTTCGGTGTGCGGAAGAACGGAATGCTGCTGGTGAAGAAGCCGTACAGCACCGCTTTGGCGATGGTGTGCGACAACGCCAGACCGGCCAATGCCGCGCAGAACGCATCCTTGAGGTTTACGCCGACGGCGCGACGGTACAGGAAGATGATCTTGCCGACCTTGAACACGAACAGCGCCAGCGGCGGGATTGCGAAAATCAGCAGCGGCGGATCGACCCGTTGCGGCACGATGATCATCGCCGCCGACCACAGCAGCGCGCCGACGGTGAAGAAGATGTTCATACCGTCCGCGACCCACGGCAGCCAGCCCGCGAGGAAGTGGTAACGCTGGCCACGGGTCAGCTCGGTGTCCTTGCCGCGCAGCAGGCTACGGGTGTGGCGCTTGATGATCTGGATCGCGCCATAGGCCCAGCGGAAACGCTGCTTCTTGAAGTCGATAAACGTATCCGGCATCAGACCCTTGCCGTAGCTGTCGTGGTAATACGCCGCCGACAGGCCTTTTTCGAACACGCGCAGACCGAGTTCGGCGTCTTCACAGATGCACCAGTCGGCCCAGCCCAGCTCTTCCAGAACCGAGCGTCGGGTCATGGTCATGGTGCCGTGCTGAATGATCGCGTCGCGGTCGTTACGAGTGACCATGCCGATGTGGAAGAAGCCCTTGTATTCGGCGTAGCAGAGCTTCTTGAAGGTGCTTTCGTTCTGGTCGCGATAGTCCTGCGGCGACTGCACCACGGCGATTTTCGGATCGGCGAAGTGCGGCACCATGTGCTTGAGCCAGTTCGGGTGCACGCAGTAGTCGGAGTCGATCACCGCGATCACTTCGGCGTCCTTGGCGGTGTGCGGAATCAGGTAGTTCAGCGCGCCGCCCTTGAACCCGGCCAGGGGCGAGACGTGGAAGAACTTGAAGCGCGGGCCGAGGGTTGCGCAGTAGTCGCGCACCGGCTCCCAGACGGCCGGGTCTTTGGTGTTGTTGTCGATGATCAGGACTTCATAGTCCGGGTAATCGAGGGCGGCCAGGGCATCAAGGGTCTGTTTGACCATCTCCGGCGGCTCGTTGTAGCAAGGGACGTGGATCGAGACTTTCGGCCTGTAGTCCGAGTCGCCCACCACCGGCAGGAATTCACGCCGGCGCTTGTGGGTCCAGACCGCCTCGGCCAGTTCATGCGCCTCGGTCAGCAACACGATGAACACCCCGAGCGCACCCAGCGCCAGCAGGAAACCGACCGTCAGGCTGAACCACGTGCTGTATTGCTGGCTGTAGTCGTAACCGATCCACACCAGCACCGAACCGCAAAGGAACGCGATAAAGGTCAGGAAGGTGCGGCCACGCTGGCGCAGGGCCGAGCCGTCGATCATCAGCAGGGTCAGCGACAGCAGCGCCAGCACCACCGAACCGATGGCCAGCACGCGCCATTGCGGGATGGCGACGACCGGGCCTTCGAAGTTGAATTTCTGCTGGCGCGCGGCGTTGAACACGCCCCAGTAAGCGCCCACCGAACCTTCGTCACTGGCCTTCCACGGCTGGTCGAACGCTTCGATCACGAAGTAGTTGAAGCCCTGACGGTTGAGTTTGTTGACCAGGGTGCGCAGGTAGATCGCCTGATCCGCCGGCGATGCATCGGCGCCACCGCGCATGCGACCGTTGCTCGGCCAGCCGACTTCGGACAGCAGCAGCGGCTTTTTCGGGAACAGCTTTTTCAGGTCGCGGGCGCGGTCGAAGACGAATTGACCGGCCTTGTCGACGGGGATGAATTCCCAGTACGGCAGGACGTGCGCAGCGATCAGGTCAACATGCTTGGCCAGTTCCGGGTGTTCTTCCCAGACGTGCCACTGCTCGGAGGTGGTCACCGGCACTTTCACCGCTGCGCGCACGCGATCCAGCAGCACGCTCAGTTGCTCGGCAGTGATTTCCTTGCGGAAGATCGCTTCGTTACCGACCACCACGCGAACCACGCTGCGTGAGGTGTTGGCCAGTTCGATGGCGCGCTGGATTTCCCGCTCGTTGCGTTCCTGATCGGGGCTGATCCAGATCCCGAGGGTCACGCGCAGACCGAACTCTTCCGCCAGTTTCGGGATGTCCTGCAGCGAACCGTCGACCGAGTAGATGCGGATGTTGTCCGTCAGCTTGCTCATGATCTCCAGGTCACGGCGCATTTCATCGTCAGTCGGATACTGATCCTTCTGCGGGAATTGGCCCTGCTGGAATGGCGAATAAGAGAAACCGGAGATCTGCTCCGGCCAGTTGGGCGCGGAGACCGGGCGGTTGATCAGCGCCCAGAAACCGGTGAACAGGGCGGCGATTGCCAGAACCACCACCAGGTTGAGACCAAATTTACGCGATGACATAGCTATTTCGGGTTCCAAAGGCTGTGGAACGAAGGAACGGGTCGGCTTACGCCAAAAGGGCGCGAATCCTACACCGGCAGTTCACTGCTCGTACACCGGGCAGGAAAATGCCCGACATTGGGCAGTCCAACCTGATTTAAGTTCTTTAGTAACAGCTTGTAAGAGAAAACTTTGTTGTTTAGTTATAGCAATTCCCCGTGGCGAGGGAGCTTGCTCCCGCTGGACTGCGAAGCAGGCCGCTTTCAAAGGGCCGCTTCGCGACCCGGCGGGAGCAAGCTCCCTCGCCACAAGGTTTGTGCAAACGGCTGCGTTCACCGTTCATAGCATCAAAGATGCTCTTGTCCGCCGACGGCCCTATAATGCGCGCCGGTTTTTGGGGTAATGGTCATGAGTACAGAAGATCCGCGGTTTGCAGGCATCGCCCGTTTGTATGGCATCGAGGGCCTTGAGCGTCTGCGTGCGGCCCATGTGGCGATTGTCGGCGTTGGTGGCGTCGGCTCCTGGGCGGCGGAAGCCATGGCCCGCTGTGGCGTCGGTGAGATTTCGCTGTTCGACCTCGACGACGTCTGTGTCAGCAACGCCAACCGCCAGTTGCATGCGCTGGACAGCACCGTCGGCAAGCCCAAGGTCGAAGTGATGGCCGAGCGCCTGCGCGGGATCAACCCGGATTGCACGGTGCATGCGGTGGCGGATTTCGTTACCCGCGACACCATGGCCGAGTACATCACGCCGAACATCGACTGCGTGATCGACTGCATCGACGCGGTCAACGCCAAGGCTGCGCTGATCGCCTGGTGCAAACGGCGCAAGATTCAGATCATCACCACCGGCGGTGCGGGCGGGCAGATCGATCCGACGCTGATTCAGGTGTGCGACCTCAACCGTACCTTCAACGATCCACTGGCCTCGAAAGTGCGTTCGACGTTGCGTCGCGACTATGGCTTCTCGCGCACCGTGACCCGCCATTACAGCGTGCCGTGTGTGTTTTCCACCGAACAACTGCGCTATCCGAAACCGGACGGCAGCATCTGTTTGCAGAAGAGTTTTGTCGGCGACGGGGTGAAGCTCGACTGCGCCGGCGGGTTTGGCGCGGTGATGATGGTCACGGCGACGTTCGGCATGGTCGCGGCGACCAAGGCGGTGGACAAGATTGTGGCGGGTGTGCGGCGCCCGGCGGACCGAGTAAAACCTCAGGTTTGATGCCGGGGCTGAGGGCCTCATCGCGAGCAGGCTCACGTATTCCCCTGTAGGAGCTGCCGCAGGCTGCGATCTTTTGATCCTGATTTGAAAAAAACAAAATCAAAAGATCGCAGCCTGCGGCAGCTCCTACAGGGTGGCGGCCAACTCATTCATCCGCTGGAGCACGGCATTCAAGCCATTGCTGCGCGATGGCGATAGCTGGCGGGAAAGGCCGAGTTGACTGAACCAGTCTGGCAAGTCCACCTGCTGCAACTCGATGGCAGACAAACCGTTGACCCGCAACAGCAGCAACGCCACCAACCCGCGAATCATCCGTGCATCGCTGGCAGCGCTGAACTGCCATTGGCCGTCCTGCAACTCACCCACCAGCCACATTTGACTCTCACAGCCATGCACGCGGTTGGCTTCGCATTTGTCCGCGTCATCCAGCGGTGGCAGACGATCGCCAAACTGCATCAGCAACCGCGCCCGTTGTTCCCAACCGGCGGCATTCTGAAAGGTCTGCAGCGCTTCGGCGGCAGCGAGCGGCAGGCTCATCGCAACAACTCCAGGGCCTGATCCAGCGCGTCAAAGAAACGCTCCAGATCCTCGGAATCGTTGTACAGCGCCAGCGACACACGAATGGCGCCGGCCAGCTCCAGGCTTTTCAGCAACGGCATGGCGCAGTGATGCCCGGCGCGCACGGCGATGCCTTGCTCGGTCAGCAGGTGCGCCAGATCGGCGTTGTGCACACCCTCGACGACAAAACTCGCCAGCGCCAATTGTGGCTTGCCCAGCAGACGAATGCCGTTGCGCGCGGCCAGGCCTTGCAGCAGGTAGGCGTGCAGCGCCGCTTCGTGGGCCGACACCGCGTCCTGATCCAGCCTGGCCAGATAATCGAGGGTCGCGCCGAGGCCGATCACGCTGGCGATCGGCGGCGTGCCCGCCTCGAAACCCAGCGGGGCAGGGCGGAAGCGTGAATCGTGATAATTGGCTTCCAGCACCATTTCGCCGCCGAACTGCCACGGCTGCAGTTGCTCAAGTGCGGTGTTGCGCCCGAACAGCACGCCGAGGCCATCGGGGCCGTACAGCTTGTGGCTGGAAAACACATAGAAGTCACAGCCCAGCGCCTGCACATCGTGGCGACCATGCACCACACCCTGGGCGCCATCGACCACGGTCAGCGCGTTGTGCGCCTTGGCCATCGCCAACAGCGCCGGCAACGGTTGCCAGGCACCGAGCACGTTGGACAGCTGACTGACCGCCAGCAAGCGAGTGCGTGGGGTGATTAGACGCACAGCCGTGCCGAGGTCGATCACGCCGTCGGCGTCCAGCGGCAGGATCACCAGTTTCAGCTCGCGACGCTGCGCCAGTTGCTGCCACGGCAGCAGGTTGGCGTGATGCTCCAGGGCGCTGATGACAATTTCATCGCCCGGTTGGAAAAGATGTTCCAGGCCATAGGCCAGAAGATTCAGCGCACTGGTGGCGCCGTGGGTGAAGATGATCTGCCCGCTGTCACCGGCATTCAGCCACTGGGCAACCTTGAGCCGACTGTCTTCGAACGCCTGCGTCGCGTGGGCGCCGGGCAGATGCTGTGCACGATGCACATTGGCCGCGCCGTTGGCGTAATAATGCGTCAGTGCGTCGAGCAGGGCCTGGGGTTTTTGCGTGGTGGCGGCGTTGTCCAGATAGGTCTGGTCTTGCCGTTGCAGGGCGGCGATGGCCGGAAAATCGGCGCGCCACGGGGAGGGAATCATCATGGGTTCAGCCCTGTGAACTTGGGCGGGGTGTACACAAGACACAGTGGGAGCTAGCCTGCTCGCGAAGCTTTTTGCGACCTCAAGGACGCCTTCGCGAGCAGGCTCGCTCCCACAAGTGCCTGCGGCACTTAGTTGTGAGCGTGCAGCGCTTCGTTCAGTTCGATCGCCGATTTGTGGGTCTTGCATTCCACGGCACCGGTTTCCGAGTTGCGACGGAACAGCAGGTCGGTCTGACCGGCCAACTCACGCGCCTTCACAACTTTGACCAGGTTGTTGTGCTCGTCCAGCAGCGCGACTTTGGTGCCGGCGGTCACGTACAGGCCCGACTCGACGGTGTTGCGGTCGCCCAACGGGATACCGATACCGGCGTTGGCGCCGATCAGGCAGCCTTCGCCAACCTTGATCACGATGTTGCCGCCACCCGACAGGGTGCCCATGGTCGAGCAGCCGCCGCCCAGGTCCGAACCCTTGCCGACGAATACGCCAGCGGAAACGCGGCCTTCGATCATGCCCGGGCCTTCGGTGCCGGCGTTGAAGTTGATGAAACCTTCGTGCATCACGGTGGTGCCTTCGCCCACGTACGCACCCAGACGCAGACGTGCCGCGTCAGCGATACGCACGCCGGCCGGTACCACGTAGTCGGTCATTTTCGGGAACTTGTCCACCGAGAACACTTCCAGCAGCTCGCCGCGCAGACGGGCTTCGAGTTGCAGTTCGGCCAGTTCGCTCAGGTCGATCGCGCCCTGGCTGGTCCAGGCAACGTTCGGCAGCAGCGGGAAGATCCCGGCCAGGCTTACGCCGTGCGGTTTGACCAGACGATGCGACAGCAGGTGCAGCTTGAGGTACGCCTCAGGCGTCGAGGTCAGCTGTGCGTCTTCGGCCAGCAGAGTGGCGACCAGCGGCTTGTGGCTCTCGGCCAGACGGGTCAGCAGTTTGCCTTGAACGGCGTCGATGCCTTTGACCGCTTCAGCCAGTTGCGCAGCCTGCGCGGTGGTGAACGTGATGGCCTGGTTGCCTTCGGTGTAGCCGAGGATCGGCGCAACGGCGGCGACCAGTTCGGTCGACGGGTTGAGCAGCGGCTGGGCGTAGAACACTTCCAGCCAGGCGCCTTGACGGTTTTGCGTGCCGACACCAAAGGCGATGCTGAACAGAGAGTTGGACATGTGAATACCTCTAGCAATAAGTGACGGGCTGCTTACTTGAGCGCGGCCGCGTAGATGTCTGGCTTGAAGCCAATCAGGGTTCGGTCACCGAGATCGAGCACCGGGCGCTTGATCATCGAGGGTTGAGCGAGCATCAGTTCGATGGCTTTCGACTGGTCGAGATCGGCTTTACGTTCGTCGTCGAGTTTGCGAAAGGTCGTGCCTGCACGGTTCAACACCGTTTGCCAGCCGTGCTCGTCACACCATCGGGTCAGGTGCTCACGGTCGATACCGGCGGTTTTGTAGTCGTGGAAGTCGTAGCTGACAGCGTGTTCATCGAGCCAGGTGCGCGCCTTCTTCATGGTGTCGCAGGCTTTGATGCCGAAAAGGTGCAACGTTTTACTTGAAACGGTCAAGGAATCGCCCCCTTTACAGGTGCTGGAAAAAAATGGTGTCGGATTATGCCATGACCAAAGCGTTTCGGGCGCCCGGCTTCATTACCCTGCACAAATCCCTGTAGGAGCTGTCGAGTGAAACGAGGCTGCGATCTGTTGATTTTGTTTTTAAACATCAAAAGATCGCAGCGTGCCGCAGCTCCTACATAGGGCGTGTGCGACATAGGTGCAAACGCCAGACGCATCCTAAGCGGCTAATATGGCAGTTCAACGCTGCCGATTGTCTGAGATTTCCGCTTTATGCAAACCGCTTATACCGTCCTGATCCTGCTGATGCTGGTCAGCGTCTCCCGGCTGGTCGGACGGGTCATCCCGCTGCCACTGCCCCTCGTGCAAATCGCCGCCGGTGCCTTGCTGGCCTGGCCGACACTGGGCCTGCACGTCGCGCTGGACCCCGAATTGTTCCTGTTTCTGTTCCTGCCGCCGCTGCTGTTTTCCGACGGCTGGCGCATGCCCAAGCGCGAGTTCTGGCACTTACGTGGACCGATCCTGACGCTGGCGGTCGGTCTGGTGTTGTTCACGGTGGTTGGCGCCGGGTACTTCATTCACTGGCTGCTGCCGAGCATTCCGCTGCCGGTGGCCTTCGCGCTGGCCGCCGTGTTGTCGCCGACCGATGCCGTGGCTGTTTCGGCGATCTCGCAGAACCGCTTGCCGACGCCGCTGATGCACATCCTGCAAGGCGAAGCATTGATGAACGATGCCTCGGGTCTGGTGACGTTCAAGTTTGCCTTGGTGGCGGCGGTGACCGGGGTGTTCTCGCTGGCCAATGCGAGCCTGACTTTCGTGCTGGTGGCGGTCGGGGGCTTGGCCGTCGGCGTCGCGCTGAGCTGGCTGGTCGGGCGCTTGCGCGCGTGGATGATCGCCCGTGGCTGGGACGATCCGGCCACCCACGTGGTGTTCATGTTGCTGCTGCCGTTCGCTGCTTATGTACTGGCCGAGCGCCTGGGTGCATCGGGGATTCTTTCGGCTGTCGCGGCGGGGATGATGCAGAGCTGGCTTGATCTGCTGCCGCGGCAGACCAGTACCCGGCTGCTCAATCGCAGTGTCTGGTCATTGCTCGAATTTGCCTTCAACGGTTTGATCTTCTTGCTGCTGGGCCTGCAATTGCCGGACATCATCAAGGCCGTGGTCAGCCACGAACCGACGTTGTGGCCGACGCTGCTCTATCGCGGCCTCGACGTGGTGGCGATTTTCCTCGCGCTGGTGCTGTTGCGCTTTGTCTGGGTGCAAAGCATCTGGCGTTTGTCGGTGCTGCTGCGACGGCTGCGCGGCAAGGGTGACCTGACGCAAGTGCCGACCGCGCGATCCTGCTGGTTGCTGACCGTCGGCGGAGTGCGTGGGGCGGTTACGCTGGCCGGTGTGATGTCGGTGCCGATGTTGATGGGGGCCGAGGCGTTCCCCGAGCGTGATCTGCTGATCTTCATCGCCGCCGGGGTGATTCTGTTGTCGCTGATTTGTGCCTGTATCGCCTTGCCGTTGCTGCTGCGTGGCATCGAGAAAAGCCCGGACGACAAGCGTCGCCAGGAAGTGCGCGATGCCTGGCGCAAGACTGCCGAAGCGGCGATCCATGCGCTGGAAACCGAAGAGGTCGGCCCGCAGGATGCTGCGCAGGCCGCGCTCTCGGCGGAACTCAAGGCACGAATCATGTCCGAGTATCGTCATCAGCTCGACGTCTTCAACGATTCCGCCGAAGCCCAGGCGCTGGCGTTCCAGATGGATCTGCTGGAACGCCGTCTGCGTTTGAAGGCGCTGCGGGCGCAGCGTCTGGAGTTGTATAGCCTCAGTCGTCACCATCAGATTGGTGATGACGTGTTGCGCGAAGTTTTGGCAGACCTGGATTTAAGCGAGGCGAATCTGGGGCAGGTCAAATAGTTATTCGCTGTTGAATGACCTTACTGGCTCGTTTCTGCCGGATAGGGATAGGCCTTCGCCATGAAGGCTTTATCCTTATCGCTTAGACTCAAATTTAAAAAGTTCTGAAAGTCGCCTTTTGTCCAGGACTGATAAATGACGTAGTGCATGATCGATTTTCGGTCGTACTCCGAATAAATGCTTTCGCTGGGGTCTGCACGATCCAGATACCATTGGTGCAGTCTTTCACGCGTCACTCTGGCTTGAGAGTCATCATCTTCCGGGTTTTCGGTGATTCCGAATTGTGCGTAGATGGCCGGCTTGTCCCAGGGAATATCTGCCGTGGGATTGGTCTGTTCATGCTCCGCGCCCAGCATGTGACCGAATTCATGCATGGCATTGGCTGCGAAGTAACGTGCCTGACCTGGATGGGGCCAGAGTTTCATGGTCGGCTCATCGGGATGTAACAGAGCATCCGTGCCGATCAGGGAGGAAAACGTGCCTTCCTCACTGAGTATGCGGATGTCGCCCACTTCACCCTCGACGAAATCGAACTTCAAGTTGATGTGCGGCAACCAGTTGCTGGCAGCGGTGATGGTCGCGTCCTTGAATGCCTGCGTGCCGTTGAGGAAGGCGATGCGAAGTGTGCTGCCGGGAGTCCAGAATTTTGCCGGATTGTTTTTAGCCCACATTGTTCTGAGTCTCCCGAGTGCATTTGATGTTGCGCGAGAAGAGTGCAGTTTCGATTTTTTTGCCTGGCTGAAGCCGGATTAGGTGCATAGCTGAACATCCATGTTTTAATTTTTCGGATTTAACTTGTCGAGTTGCTTGTTGTTTCCGACAAGTCGCTTTGGGTGAAGAGTACTAGTTGCTGGGCTTGAGTAACTAAATTGAAGGTGTTTACGATTTTATGACCGGCTACGGTGCCAGCAGAACTGGCAGGGTAAAGGCGCTATGACTGGCGACTGGCGAACGTACGAATCCGCTCTGCAACCTCGACACACTCAGCCAGCGACGAACTCGATTTGAGCGAAGCCAATGTCGGCACCGTGAAGCAAGACAGTGCGGGTGTTCGAGTATTTGCCTGAGTCAGCGAGGATAAACGCTACGCGCCAAGTGTTTATCCTTTTCACTTAGCTCCATGTTTTCACCGACTTCGAATACGCCGTCAGTCAAATCCTTGTCAATCGGGTAGTGCATGATTGACTTGGAGTCGTAGGCGGTGACTGTCATGGGTTCGTTGATCTGGTTGAAGATATTCTGATCAACTGACTCTCGACTCCAGCCTTCTTCCTCCATGTAGTACTCATAAACCTTTGGCTTGTTCCATGGGATATTTATGTCCGGGTGCAGGTGTTCGTGCTGAAAACCAAGGGCATGGCCAAACTCGTGCAATACCGCGGATCTGAAAAACTCTGTATTGGGTTTGTCAGCAATGTACATGGTTGGATCTGCCGGATCGACGAGAAGCGCATCGGTCCCGATTGCCGAGCTGTTAAGACTGGCTTCGGTCTTGATGCGAATATCGGCTTTGGGGTCGCTGGTGAATACGATGCTCAGATTGATATGGCTCGCCCATTCTCGAATCACTGTTATATATTCCCAGCGATCGGCTTTTGACATGTCATCAAGAAAAGCTACAGTAAGGTTATGGAATGCTTTCCATAACCTTCTATCAAGGACGACACCCCGTAGCGAAATTCCTTGGTAGGGAGCGTTGAGATTTTTTGCGGTAAATGTTTTACAGAATCTGCTTCGGGGCATTCTTTAAATCCTTTTCAAGTGATGCGTTGGTTTGCTGGGTGATTTGGCAAAACGTCCACATGGAGTATTTTTGGTGGTTGTCTTAATCGCGAGTGACGAACGTGCGAACTGGTTCTGCAGCATCGACGCATTCAATCAAGGCACGGTGAAATAAAGCAATCGCGGTATTTGGCTGTGTCTTTAAGTATCGGATTAACGATCCTGATGTCCAGAGCGCGAGACGTTAACGTTTATCGCTTTGTTGAGCAGCTATTTACTGTTGATGATTTTTTTCGTGGTTTAACGTGGATAAATCAACCGCATGAGCTGTTTGTCTTTCTCACTGATTTCTCGATTTGTCGGGTTCTCCCAATTGCCCAGCGTCAAGCTATTGGAAACCGGATGGTGCATGATGGATTGTCGATCGTACGGCAAGTAAAGTGCATCGGCATCGTCAAAGGGTGTAAATATATTGTCGTCAACTTCGTTTCGCGACAGAGGATTTAACGGCCTGTTCTGGTAATAGTTATAAACGTTTTCTTTGTTCCAGGGGATTTGCGCCTTGGGGTGCTGGTGTTCGTGCATCGCGCCCAGTGCGTGGCCAAACTCGTGAATGACGACCGTCTCGAAGTCTTCGTGTTCGGGGGCGATGCCAAGGTTCATGGTGGGCGAATCAGGAAAGATATCCAGTGCGTCGTTGCCCAGAAATGAACTGTTCACAACGCCCTCGGTAGCGATTCGGATGTCACCCTCTACGCCCTCGACAAACTCAAACTTCAAGCTGATATAAGGAAGCCATTTTTCGGCGGCGGCAATGATGTTCTTTTTGTGCTCAGAAGTTGGGTTATCCATGAAAGCTATTTTCAGCGTGTGTCGGCTTGGCCATAGTTTGGCATAGTGCACTAAAGAGCGTTTTTGTCGGCGGTTGTTAATGTCTTTGGGGTTTGGTTCTTTAGACGGTTTTTGAAGCGTGCAGTAATGAAAGGTGTCCATGGTTATCTTTCTCCTTGATATGTTTTTTTGGTTGTTTTACGCATGCAAAAGATCACTGCGCAAGATTAAACTTCGGGCAGTGTCTGGAGTAGTCGTAAAGTGGTTTTAAATGTAACTTGAGGGATATGTCCGTGCCAGATGACTGGCACGGACATTAAAACGTTAACGTTGGCGGGTGATGAAGTCGCGGATCCGTTCTGCAGCTTCAACACATTCAGCCAGTGGCGCAACCAAGGCCATGCGCACTCGGCCGGCGCCTGGATTGACACCGTCTACTTCGCGCGACAGATACGAGCCTGGCACCACGGTCACGTGTTCCTGTTCGAACAGATCGCGACAGAATGCGGCATCGTCACCGGCCACGTTCGGCCACAGATAGAAGCTGCCGTCCGGGCGCTGCACGTCCATCACCGGGCTGAGGATTGCCAGCACTGCGTCGAACTTCTCGCGATACAGCGCGCGGTTGGCGCGAACGTGCACTTCGTCATTCCAGGCGGCGACGCTGGCCAGTTGGGTTTGCACCGGCATCGCGCAGCCGTGGTAGGTGCGGTACAGCAGGAAGCCCTTGAGGACGTCGGCGTCGCCCGCGACGAAACCGGAGCGCAGGCCCGGCAGGTTCGAACGTTTGGACAGGCTGTGGAACACCACGCAACGCTTGAAGTCCTTGCGACCCAGTTCGACGCAGGCGCTGAGCAGGCCCGGCGGCGGGGTCTGTTCGTCGAAGTACAGTTCGCTGTAGCACTCGTCGGCGGCGATCACGAAGTCGTATTCGTCGGCCAGAGCGATGAGTTTTTTCAGTACATCGACCGGGATCAGTGCGCCCGTCGGGTTGCCTGGCGAGCACAGAAACAGGATCTGGCAGCGTTTCCAGATCTCTGGCGACACGGCGTCGAAATCCGGGTTGAAGCCGTTTTCGTCCAGGCACGGCAGGTAGTGCGGCTTGGCCCCGGCGAGGAACGCTGCACCTTCGTAGATCTGATAGAACGGGTTCGGGCTGACTATCAGTGCATCGTCACCCCGATTGACCACGGTCTGGGTGAAGGCGAACAGCGCTTCGCGGGTACCGTTGACCGGCAGCACATTGCGCGCCGGATCAATCCAGCCGCTTGGCACGCCGAAGCGACGTTCGCACCAGCCGGCGATAGCCTCACGCAGGGCCGGGATACCGAGGGTGGTCGGATACACCGCCATCTGATCCAGATTGTTCGCCAGCGCTTCGGCGACAAAGCCTGGCGAGCGATGTTTCGGCTCGCCGATCGACAGGGCGACCGGGCGTTTGTCCGGGTTCGGGGTGACCGTGCCCAGCAGGGCGCGGAGCTTTTCGAACGGGTAGGGCTGGAGCTGGTTCAGAGCGTTGTTCATGGGGGCCTCGTTCAATGTGGAGAGAACTCCGTGGCGAGGGGATTGATCCCCGATCGGCTGCGCAGCAGTCGCAAAACCATCGCGTGCGGTGTAGCGGATGCACCGCGATTGCAGGTTTTTGGGGCCGCTTCGCAACCCATCGGGGATAAATCACCTCACCACAAAAGCCCCGGGCAGCTATATCTGCCTCCACAGGGATAGTTTGTTAATTCAAATACTGATGCGCGACAGTTTGATATCCGGTTCCTGATTGACGCTCAGTTGCTCGACGATTGCGTCCTGCAAACGGCTGCACAGCAGCGGATCGGAGAGTGGCTGGTTGTGGGCGTCGGTGATGAAGAACACGTCTTCCACGCGCTCGCCCAGGGTCGCAATCTTGGCGTTCTGCAGCGACAGGTCGAACTCGAGGAAGATCCCGCCGATCCGCGCCAGCAGGCCCGGGCGATCCGGTGCGGTCAGTTCCAGCACCGTCACCGGACGCTGCGCGTCGTTGTGGATCGTCACCTGCGGCGCGAAGGCGAAGTGCTTGAGCTGGCGCGGCACCCGGCGCTGGATGATCGTCGGGTAATCGTCGGGGTTGCGCAGGGCTTCGGTCAGGCCGTCGCGAATCTGTTTGACCCGGGCCGGGTTGTCGCCGATCGAGTCGCCGTCGGTATCGAGCACGATGTAGGTGTCGAGGGTGAACTGGCTGCTCGAAGTGATGACCCGGGCGTCGTGAATGTTCAGGTTGAGCTGGTCCATCGCGGCCACGGTTACGGCGAAGAAGTCGTGCTGGTCCGGGGCATAAATGAAGATCTGCGTGCCTCCCTCGAACTCGCGCTGGGTGGTTTCCTTGATCAGCACCAGCGGACCGCCATCGGCCGGCTGCTGCAGGATCGCATCGCTGTGCCAGGCCACGTCGCCAGCGGTGTGACGGAGGAAATAGTCATCGCCCAACTGCGCCCACAACTGCTCGACGTCGTCCGGATCAGTGCCGCCGCGCACGAGGATGTCCAGTGCCGCACTTTGGGTCTGGCGAATCTGCTCTTCGCGATCCACCGGGTTTTCCAGGCCTCGGCGCAGGGCGCGTTTGGTCTCGGTGTAAAGCTGGCGCAACAGGCTCGCGCGCCACGAATTCCACAGGGTCGGGTTGGTCGCGTTGATGTCGGCCACGGTCAGTACGTACAGGTAGTCCAGACGGGTTTCGTCGCCGACGATCTGCGCGAAATCGTGGATCACCTGTGGATCGGACAGATCCTTGCGCTGTGCGGTGGTCGACATCACCAGGTGGTTCTGCACCAACCAGACGATCAGGCGGCTGTCCCACAGGGGCAACTGATGGCGCTGGCAGAACGCTTCGGCATCGACCGCGCCGATGTCCGAGTGATCGCCATGCCGGCCCTTGCCGATGTCGTGATACAGGCCGGCCATGTAGATGAGTTCGGGCTTGGGCAGTTTGGCCATGAGCTTGGCGGCCAACGGGAATTTTTCCGACACCTGGGTGTACTGCAACTTACGCAGGTGTTTGATCAGGTTCAGCGTGTGCGCATCGACTGTATAAATGTGGAACAGGTCGTGCTGCATCTGCCCGACGATGAAACCGAACTCCGGCAGATAGCGCCCGAGGATGCCGTAGCGGTTCATCCGGCGCAGGTTGCGGTGCACGCCGATCTTGCACTTGAACAGCTCGATGAACAGGCTGGTATTGCGGATGTCATTGCGGAAGTTGTCGTCGATCAGATGACGATTTTCCCGCAGCAGGCGAATGGTATCGGCGCGCACGCCTTTGATTTCAGGCTGCTGGGCCATCAGCACGAAGATCTCGAGCATGGCGAGCGGCGTGCGGCGGAACACGTTGTCGTTACGTGCTTCGATGTAGCCGTCGTGCAGTTGAAAGCGCGAGTTGATCGGCTGCGGCGGCGCTTCGTCTTCCGGGGCGAGGATGACTTCCTCGAAATGCTGAATGATCAGGTCGCTGAGCTGGGCGATGCTCATCACCACGCGGAAATATTGCTGCATGAAGTTTTCGACGGCCTGTTTCGCGTCGTCACCTTCAAAGCCGAGCAGGCCGGCAATCGTCCGTTGATGGTCGAACAAAAGGCGATCTTCGGAGCGACCGGCGAGCATGTGCAGGGCGTAACGCACTTTCCAGAGGAATTCCTGGGACGACGCCAGCAGGGCGTTTTCGCTCTCGACCAGGAAACCTTCGCCGGCGAGGGCGCGCAGGTTCAGGGTGCCGTATTGACGCCGGGCCACCCACAGAATCGTCTGGATATCCCGCAGGCCACCGGGCGAGCCTTTGACGTTGGGTTCCAGGTTGTATTCGGTGTCGTTGTACTTGTGGTGACGGGCCTTTTGCTCAGCGCGTTTGGCCAGGAAAAACTCCTTGGCCGGCCACATGTGGGCCGTACTGGTGACATCGAGCATGCGCTGGCGCAGGCGCTCGGGGCCGCAGATGGTGCGGCTTTCCATCAGGTTGGTGACCACCGTCAGGTCGGCGCGGGCTTCTTCGGCGCATTCGTCGACCGAGCGTACGCTCTGACCGACTTCCAGGCCGATGTCCCACAGCAGCGTCAGAAAACGCTCGATGGAATCGCGAAAGACTTCGTGATCGGCGCTGTCCAGCAGGATCAGCAGGTCGATGTCGGAATAGGGGTGCAACTCACCACGGCCGTAGCCGCCGACCGCGACCAGCGCGATATCGGCGTCTTCGCTCCAGTTGAACTGCTCCCAGGCCTTTTGCAGGATATTGTCGACGAACCACGCCCGGTCTTCGATCAGCCGGCGAATGTCGCGACCACTGCGAAAACGCGTGTCGAGGACCTCGCGAGCCTGGCGGATCGCCTTTTTGAACGCCGCAATGGGACTCGCTTTCAGGGCCAGTTCAGCCTGGAACTGGCCGCGGTCGAAGAGTTCGGGATCCACCTGCGGCATCGATTGGCTTTCCTTCTATAAGGCTGGGAGCGTTCTTGGGGTCAGGCCGAGACGCGCGGGATGGTGTCGTCGGCGCGCAGGGTGAAGATCTCGTAGCCGGTGTCGGTCACCAGCAGGGTGTGTTCCCACTGTGCCGAGAGCTTGCGGTCCTTGGTGATCGCAGTCCAGCCGTCGCCCAGTACCTTGGTGTCAGCCTTGCCCTGGTTGATCATCGGCTCGATGGTGAAGGTCATGCCGGCCTTCAGTTCCATGCCGGTACCGGCGCGGCCGTAGTGCAGGATCTGCGGTTCCTCGTGGAACACCTTGCCGATGCCGTGGCCGCAGAATTCGCGAACCACCGAGAAACCGTTCTTTTCCGCGTGCTTCTGGATGATCTCACCGATGTCGCCGAGGCGGCAGCCAGGTTTGACGATTTCGATCGCCTTGTACATGCATTCCTGGGTGACCTGCGACAGGCGTTCGGCCCAGACCGGCACTTCGCCGATGTGGAACATGCGGCTGGTGTCGCCGTGGTAGCCGTCCTTGATCACGGTGACGTCGATGTTGAGGGTGTCGCCATTCTTCAGCGGCTTGTCATTCGGAATGCCGTGGCAGACCACGTGGTTGATCGAGGTGCAGATCGACTTCGGGTAACCCTTGTAGTTGAGCGGGGCAGGGATGGCCTGCTGCACGTTGACGATGTAGTCGTGGCAGATCTGGTTCAGTTGATCGGTGGTAACGCCCGGTTTGACGTGTTCGGCAATCATTTCCAGCACATCGGCGGCCAGCTTGCCGGCGACACGCATGCCAGCGATGTCCTCGGGGGTTTTGAGGTTGACGGTCATACAGGCTCTCTCTGCGCTCGGCGGCGCTTACTGATACGGACCAGGGTGGCAGGTGTGCGTTTTGCGACCCTGAAAAACCCGATTCTAACAGACGAAAGGCGCAAATCCGCGCCTGCGTGCATCGTCTCTCTCTATACAATGGTGTGCCTTGAGGCGATTCCAAGGGGGCTGCGCCCATGTCCTTGGTGCGATTACAGATTCCGGGTTCCGTTTCTGCGCACCCTGTGGTATAAAATGCGCCGCTTTCCGGGGATACCCCGAAAAGCTTAAATCCACACACGTGTCGACACGATGACCTGGGTGCTTTTGGCTTTATGCCACTGGTTGGTCATTGGGATACGTGGAGGCCAAACCCGACTTATTAAGGAACTATCATGTCCCAAGTCAACATGCGCGATATGCTGAAGGCCGGTGTGCACTTCGGTCACCAAACCCGTTACTGGAATCCGAAAATGGGTAAGTACATTTTCGGCGCGCGTAACAAGATTCACATCATCAACCTTGAAAAAACCCTGCCAATGTTCAACGAAGCTCTGACTTTCGTAGAGCGTCTGGCCCAGGGCAAAAACAAGATTCTGTTCGTCGGCACCAAGCGTTCCGCTGGCAAGATCGTTGCTGAAGAAGCAGCACGTTGCGGTTCGCCGTACGTCGATCACCGCTGGTTGGGCGGCATGCTGACCAACTTCAAAACCATTCGTGCTTCCATCAAGCGTCTGCGTGACCTTGAAGTTCAAGCCGAAGACGGTACTTTCGCCAAGCTGACCAAGAAAGAAGCGCTGATGCGCTCCCGTGACCTGGAAAAGCTGGATCGCTCGCTGGGCGGCATCAAGGACATGGGCGGTCTGCCAGACGCACTGTTCGTGATCGACGTTGACCACGAGCGCATCGCGATCACCGAAGCCAACAAGCTGGGCATCCCAGTAATCGGCGTTGTCGATACCAACAGCAGCCCGGAAGGCGTTGACTACATCATCCCAGGCAACGATGACGCAATCCGCGCTATCCAGCTGTACATGGGTTCGATGGCTGACGCAGTGATCCGTGGTCGCAACAATGTTGCTGGCGGCACTGTTGAATTCGCAGCTGAAGAAACTCAGGCTGCAGCTGAGTAATCGACGCCCTGGCGTTGACTCAGTAAGCAAAAAGGGGGCTTGGCCCCCTTTTTGCCACCTCGAAAACCGTTTGTTGGCGCCCACTTGTGGCAGCGCACCTCCTGCATTTGTAACGTGCAGCAGCTACAAGGTGTTTCGGGAAGAATTGAACGCCCGTTCGATCGGGTGGAATGGTTGAAAACCTATCCAAGAGGAATTTGAAAATGGCAGCAATTACTGCAGCGTTGGTTAAAGAACTGCGCGAGCGTACCGGCGAAGGCATGATGGACTGCAAGAAAGCCCTGGAAAAGGCTGACGGCGACATCGAAAAAGCCATTGATGACATGCGTGCTTCGGGCGCGATCAAGGCTGCGAAAAAGGCTGGCAACGTTGCCGCTGAAGGCGCAATCGCAATCAAGGACGACGGTAAAGCTGCCGTTATCCTGGAAGTGAACTCGCAGACCGACTTCCTGGCTCTGCAAGACGACTTCAAGAACTTCGTTGCTGCCAGCGTTGAAAAAGCTTTCGCTGACAAGCTGACCGACGCTGCTCCGCTGATCGCTTCGCAAGAAGCTGCTCGCGAAGCACTGGTTGCCAAAGTAGGCGAAAACGTCAACATCCGTCGTCTGACCCGTATCGAAGGTGACGTTGTAGGTTCCTACCTGCACGGCAACAAGATCGGTGTTGTTGTGGCTCTGAAAGGCGGTGACGTCGAGCTGGCCAAAGACATCGCGATGCACGTAGCTGCCAGCAACCCTGAGTTCCTGCTGCCTTCGCAAGTTTCGGCTGAAGCGATCGAGCGTGAAAAAGCTGTGTTCCTGCAGCTGAACGAAGAGAAGATCAAAGGCAAGCCAGAAAACATTGTTGAGAACATGGTCAAAGGCCGTATCAGCAAGTTCCTGGCAGAAGCAAGCCTGGTTGAGCAGGCGTTCGTCAAGAACCCTGAAATCAAGGTTGGTGAGCTGGCCAAGAAAGGCGGCGCAGAAATCGTTTCCTTCACCTACTTCAAAGTAGGCGAAGGCATCGAGAAGCCGGTCGACAACTTCGCTGAAGAAGTTGCTGCCCAGCTGGCTGCCGCCAAGCAATAAGACGGTTTTTCAACTGTCGCCCGAAAGAGGCTGCCCGCTCACGCGCGCAGCCTCTTTTCAGATGGGGTTACCAATTTTTAATTGGTTTCCACTGGGAACTGACTTACAAAGCCAGGTTCCGATGGCGCTGAAGCAGCGCCAAGCTAGAGTGAACGGCAGCTGTAAAACAGCTTGCACAGAATTTTTTTAATACGCCGCAGGAGAGATTCGCAATGGCTCAGCAGGGCAGTGGTTATCAGGCTCGCTATAAACGCATTCTACTCAAGCTTAGCGGCGAGGCCCTGATGGGCTCGGAGGAGTTCGGGATCGATCCAAAAGTGCTGGATCGGATGGCGCTGGAAGTCGGCCAACTGGTTGGCATCGGCGTACAGGTCGGTCTGGTGATCGGCGGTGGCAACCTGTTCCGTGGCGAGGCCTTGAGCAAGGCTGGCATGGATCGGGTGACAGGCGACCACATGGGCATGCTGGCCACTGTGATGAACGCCCTGGCCATGCGCGATGCGCTGGAACGTGCCAATATCTCGGCTATCGTGATGTCGGCCATTTCCATGGTTGGCGTGACCGATCACTATGATCGCCGCAAAGCCATGCGCCACCTGAACTCCAAGGATGTGGTGATTTTCGCCGCCGGTACCGGCAATCCGTTCTTCACCACGGATTCGGCAGCCTGCCTGCGTGCCATCGAGATCGACGCCGACGTCGTTCTGAAGGCGACCAAGGTCGATGGCGTCTATACCGCTGACCCGTTCAAAGACCCGCATGCCGAGAAGTTCGATCATCTGACTTATGATGAAGTGCTGGATCGCAAGCTGGGTGTAATGGATCTGACAGCTATTTGCCTGTGCCGCGACCACAAGATGCCGCTGCGCGTATTCAACATGAACAAGCCTGGCGCCCTGCTGAACATCGTGCATGGCGGCGCTGAAGGCACCCTGATCGAGGAAGGTCAACAATGATCAACGAAATCAAGAAAGACGCTCAAGAGCGCATGCAAAAATCCCTGGACTCTCTGGCCCACGCATTCGGCCAGATTCGTACCGGCAAGGCTCACCCAAGCATCCTGGGCAGCGTGATGGTGCCGTACTACGGCGCAGACACTTCCATTACTCAAGTGGCCAACATCACTGTAAAAGACTCCCGCACCCTGCAAGTTGTCGCTTTCGAGCGCAACATGCTGGCGGCCGTCGACAAAGCGATCCAGAGCGCCGGTCTGAACCTGAACCCGACCAACCTGGGTGAACTGCTGCTGATCTCCATGCCGGCCCTGACTGAAGAAACCCGTAAAGGCTTCACCAAGCAGGCGCGTGCAGCAGCCGAAGATGCGCGTGTTGCCGTGCGCAATATCCGTCGTGATGCGCTGGGCGAGCTGAAGAAGCTGGTCAAGGATAAAGAAATCAGCGAAGACGAAGAGCGTCGTGCCACCGCTGATATCGACAAGCTGACCAAAGACTTCGAGGCCCAGATCACCAAGGCCACGGACGAGAAAGAAAAAGACCTGATGGCCGTATAAGGGTCGAGTTTTAAATGGACAAGACCAAGCAGTCTGCGCCGTCCGCGGTGCCGCGCCATGTCGCGATCATCATGGATGGCAATAATCGCTGGGCGAAAAAACGCTTTATGCCGGGTGTCGCCGGGCATAAGGCGGGCGTGGATGCTGTGCGGGCGGTGATCGAGGTGTGCGCCGAGGCCAAGGTCGAAGTGCTCACCCTGTTCGCCTTTTCCAGTGAGAACTGGCAGCGCCCGGCCGATGAAGTCAGTGCCTTGATGGATCTGTTTTTCAAGGCGCTGCGTCGTGAGGCCAAGCGCCTCAACGACAACAACATCAGCTTGCGCATCATTGGCGATCGCTCGCGCTTCCATCCTGAGCTTCAGGTGGCGATGCGCGAGGCGGAAGCCATGACGGCCGGCGCCAACCGCTTCATCCTGCAGATCGCCGCCAACTACGGCGGTCAGTGGGATATTGCCCAGGCGGCGCAGCGTCTGGCGCGTGAAGTCCAGGCCGGGCATCTGCGTCCGGAAGACATCACTCCGGATCTGCTGCAGACCTGTCTGGCCACCGGCGACCTGCCGTTGCCGGATCTGTGCATCCGCACCGGTGGCGAGCACCGCATCAGCAACTTCCTGCTGTGGCAACTGGCGTATGCCGAGTTGTACTTCTCCGACCTGTTCTGGCCGGACTTCAAACACGAAGCCATGCGCACCGCGCTGGCCGATTTCGCTTCGCGCCAGCGTCGCTTCGGTAAAACGAGCGAACAGGTCGAAGCTGGAGCCCGGGTTTAATGCTTAAACAACGAATCATCACTGCGCTGATCTTGCTGCCGATCGCTCTATGCGGGTTTTTCCTGCTCGAAGGATCCGGTTTTGCGCTGTTCATCGGTTTGGTCGTAAGCCTGGGCGCCTGGGAATGGGCGCGCCTGGCTGGCTTTACCGCACAGTCGTTCCGTGTCGGCTTTGCCGCTGTCGTCGCGCTGATGCTGTTCGTCATGTACGTCCTGCCGGGCCTCGCCCCTTGGGTGTTGGGCGCTTCGGTGTTGTGGTGGGCGGTGGCGACGTACCTGGTGCTGACGTATCCGCGCTCCAGCGAGCACTGGTCCACGGCGGCCACCAAACTGGTGATCGGCTTGCTGATCCTGCTGCCGGCCTGGCAAGGTCTGGTGCAGATCAAACAGTACCCACTGGGTAACTGGCTGATCATGGCGGTGATGGTGCTGGTCTGGGGGGCCGACATCGGTGCCTATTTCTCCGGCCGTGCCTTTGGCAAGCGCAAGCTGGCGCCGCAAGTCAGCCCGGGTAAAAGCTGGGAAGGCGTTTACGGTGGCCTGGCGCTGAGTCTGGTGATTACCGCCATCGTCGGCCTGGTTCGCGACTGGACGGTGGCTGAGCTGCTCAAGGGGCTGATCGGCGCTGCGTTGATCGTGTTCATTTCGGTGGTGGGTGACCTCACCGAAAGCATGTTCAAGCGTCAATCCGGCATCAAGGACAGCAGCAACCTGCTGCCCGGTCATGGCGGTGTGCTTGATCGCATCGACAGCCTGACAGCTGCGATCCCGATTTTCGCTGTATTGCTGTGGATGGCTGCACCGTGAGCGGCCCGCAACAGATTACCGTTCTGGGAGCCACCGGCTCGATCGGTCTGAGCACCCTCGACGTCATTGCTCGTCATCCTGAGCGTTATCAGGTTTTCGCCCTGAGTGGTTTCACGCGCCTGAGCGAGCTGCTGGCCTTGTGCATCCGCCATGTGCCGCAGTTTGCCGTGGTGCCGGAAGTGGCGGCGGCGCGGGGGTTGCAGGACGACCTGCGGGCTGCCGGTTTGCCAACCCGCGTATTGGTCGGGGAGGAGGGCCTGTGCCAGGTCGCCTCCGCGCCCGAAGTCGATGCCGTGATGGCGGCCATCGTCGGTGCTGCGGGCCTGCGCCCGACTCTGGCAGCGGTGCAGGCCGGGAAAAAAATCCTTCTGGCCAACAAAGAAGCGTTGGTGATGTCCGGCGCGCTGTTCATGCAGGCCGTGCACAAGAGCGGTTCGGTGTTGTTGCCGATCGACAGCGAGCACAATGCGATCTTCCAGTGCATGCCGCAGGATTTTTCCCGCGGGCTGGGTGCGGTTGGCGTGCGGCGGATTTTGCTGACTGCTTCGGGCGGTCCTTTCCGTCAGACGCCGATGAGCGAGCTGGCGCATGTTTCGCCTGATCAGGCGTGTGCGCACCCGAACTGGTCCATGGGGCGCAAGATCTCGGTGGACTCGGCCAGCATGATGAACAAGGGCCTGGAGTTGATCGAGGCCTGCTGGCTGTTCGATGCCAAGCCGTCGCAGGTCGAGGTGGTGATCCATCCGCAGAGTGTGATTCACTCGCTGGTCGACTATGTGGATGGCTCGGTATTGGCGCAGTTGGGCAACCCTGACATGCGCACGCCGATTGCCAACGCATTGGCCTGGCCTGAGCGGATCGACTCGGGTGTGGCGCCGCTGGATCTGTTTGCCGTTGCGCGCCTGGATTTCGAGGCGCCGGACGAACAGCGCTTCCCTTGCCTGCGCCTGGCGCGGCAGGCGGCGGAGGCCGGCAACAGTGCGCCGGCCATGCTCAATGCGGCCAATGAAGTGGCAGTCGCGGCGTTTCTCGACGGACGCGTTGGCTATCTGGAAATCGCGAGTATCATTGAGGACGTGCTGAACCTCGAGCCAGTGGTTGCGCTTGAGGATCTGGACGCGGTGTTTACCGCAGACGCGAAAGCGCGGATTCTGGCCGAACAGTGGCTGAATCGTCACGGCCGATAGCCGTTGCAGAACCATGGCTTCACGCGGCACTGAACAGGATTGCGGAGAAAGTAGATGAGCGCGCTCTATATGATTGCCGGCACCCTGATCGCTTTGGGTGTGCTGGTCACCTTTCACGAATTCGGCCACTTCTGGGTCGCGCGTCGCTGTGGCGTCAAGGTTTTGCGTTTCTCCGTGGGCTTCGGCATGCCCCTGCTGCGCTGGCACGACAAGCAGGGCACCGAGTTTGTCGTCGCCGCGATTCCGCTGGGTGGCTACGTCAAAATGCTCGATGAGCGTGAGGGCGAAGTCCCGGCCGATCAACTTCATCAATCCTTCAATCGCAAATCGGTTCGCCAGCGCATCGCTATTGTCGCGGCGGGACCGATCGCCAACTTCCTGCTGGCCCTGGTGTTTTTCTGGGTGCTGGCCATGCTCGGCAGTGAGCAGATCCGTCCGGTCATCGGTGCGGTCGAGTCCGGCAGCATCGCGGCCAAGGCCGGTTTGAATGCCGGTCAGGAAATCGTCGCTATCGATGGCGAGCCGACTTCCGGCTGGGCGGCCGTCAATTTGCAATTGGTCCGTCGTCTTGGGGAAAGTGGTTCCCTGCAGTTGCTCGTGCGTGAGCAGGGGTCTACCGCGGATACGCCGCGCGAACTGGCGCTGGATCACTGGCTCAAAGGGGCTGATGAGCCCGATCCGATTCGCTCGCTGGGTATTCGCCCATGGCGCCCGGCCTTGCCACCGGTGCTGGCCGAGCTCGATCCAAAAGGTCCGGCACAGGCCGCTGGTCTGAAAACCGGCGACCGCCTGTTGTCGCTCGATGGCCAGGCGCTGGGTGACTGGCAGCAAGTGGTCGATACCGTTCGTACGCGTCCTGATACCAAAATCTTGCTGCGCGTCGAACGCGACGGTGCTCAAATCGACGTCCCGGTGACCCTGGCTGCGCGTGGCGAAAGCAAGGCGCCGAGCGGTTATCTGGGGGCTGGCGTGAAAGCTGTGGACTGGCCGCCGGAAATGATCCGCGAGGTCAGTTATGGCCCGTTGGCCGCGATTGGCGAGGGTGCCCGGCGTACCTGGACCATGAGCATCCTGACGCTGGACTCACTGAAGAAAATGCTGTTTGGCGAGCTCTCGGTAAAAAACTTGAGTGGGCCGATAACCATTGCTAAAGTGGCGGGCGCTTCTGCCCAGTCGGGCGTTGCTGATTTCCTGAATTTCCTTGCTTATCTGAGTATTAGCCTGGGGGTTCTGAATTTGCTGCCCATTCCTGTACTGGATGGGGGGCATTTGTTGTTTTATCTGATTGAGTGGGTGCGTGGTCGCCCCTTGTCGGATCGGGTGCAAGGTTGGGGGGTGCAGATCGGTATCAGTTTGGTGGTCGGAGTGATGTTGCTTGCTCTGGTCAATGATCTGGGTCGACTGTAAAGCTTCGCTGAATTGCGAATCTGCCGCATTTTGCGGCAGTTTGTTTATTGCCAGTTGGAATAAGAAAGGACTTCATGAAACGTCTGCTGCTAACTGCGGTTCTCACCGTATTGATGATCGCCGAAGTTCACGCCGAGTCCTTCACTATCTCTGATATTCGCGTCAATGGCCTCCAGCGGGTCTCCGCGGGTAGCGTCTTTGGTGCCTTGCCGTTGAACGTCGGCGAGCAGGCGGATGATCGTCGCCTGGTGGAATCCACTCGTGCGTTGTTCAAAACCGGTTTCTTTCAAGATATCCAGCTGGGCCGCGAAGGCAACGTTCTGGTGATCACGGTCGTCGAACGTCCGTCGGTCGCGAGTATCGAGATCGAAGGCAACAAGGCGATCTCTACCGAAGACCTGATGAAAGGCCTGAAGCAGTCCGGTCTGTCCGAAGGCGAGATCTTCCAGCGCGCCACCCTCGAGGGTGTCCGTAACGAGCTGCAACGTCAGTACGTTGCCCAGGGCCGTTACTCGGCGACCGTCGACACCGAAGTGGTTTCGCAGCCGCGTAACCGTGTGGCGCTGAAAGTGAAGATCAACGAAGGCACTGTGGCTGCCATCCAGCACATCAACGTGGTGGGTAACACGGTCTTCCCTGATGACGATCTGATCGACCTGTTCGAGCTGAAAACCACCAACTGGCTGTCGTTCTTCAAGAACGACGACAAGTACGCCCGTGAAAAACTCTCCGGTGACCTGGAGCGCCTGCGTTCCTACTACCTGGACCGTGGCTACATCAACATGGACATCGCTTCGACCCAGGTGTCCATCACCCCGGACAAGAAGCACGTCTACATCACCGTCAACATCACCGAAGGCGAGAAGTACACCGTTCGTGACGTCAAGCTCAGCGGTGACCTGAAGGTGCCTGAAGATCAGGTCAAGTCGCTGTTGCTGGTGCAGAAAGGCCAGGTGTTCTCGCGCAAGCTGATGACCACCACCTCCGAACTGATCACTCGCCGTCTGGGTAACGAGGGTTACACCTTCGCCAACGTCAACGGCATACCTCAGCCGCATGACGACGATCACACTGTGGACATCCTGTTCGCCGTCGATCCGGGCAAGCGCGCCTACGTCAACCGCATCAACTTCCGTGGCAACACCAAGTCCGAGGACGAAGTGCTGCGCCGTGAAATGCGCCAGATGGAAGGTGGCTGGGCTTCGACCTACCTGATCGACCAGTCCAAGACTCGTCTGGAGCGTCTGGGCTTCTTTAAAGAAGTGAACGTCGAAACGCCGGCTGTTCCGGGTGTCGACGACCAGGTTGACGTGAACTACGCCGTTGAAGAGCAGGCATCCGGTTCGATCACCGCCAGCGTCGGTTTCGCCCAGAGCGCCGGTCTGATCCTCGGTGGTTCGATTACTCAGAACAACTTCCTGGGTACCGGTAACCGTGTGAGCGTGGGCCTGACCCGCAGCGAATACCAGAGCCGCTACAACTTCGGCTACGTTGACCCGTACTGGACCGCCGATGGCGTGAGCCTGGGTTATAACGCATTCTATCGCACCACCGACTACAAAGACCTCGACGTCGACGTAGCGAGCTATGCGGTAGACAGCCTGGGTGCCGGCATCAACGTTGGCTACCCGATCAGCGAGACTTCGCGTCTGACCTTCGGTCTGTCTGCTCAGCAGGACAAGATCAAGACCGGTCAATACACCGTTGACGAGATTTTCGACTTCGTTAACAAGGAAGGCGACAACTACCTGAACTTCAAGGCTTCGGCCGGCTGGTCCGAGTCGACCCTGAACAAGGGCGTACTGCCGACACGTGGCCGTTCGCAGAGCCTGACGCTGGAAACCACGATCCCGGGCAGCGACCTGTCGTTCTACAAACTCGACTACCGTGGTCAGTTGTTCCAGCCAATCACCGAAAACTACACCCTGCGTCTGCACACCGAACTGGGTTATGGCGACGGTTATGGTTCGACCGACGGCTTGCCGTTCTATGAAAACTACTATGCTGGTGGTTTCAACTCGGTTCGCGGCTTCAAGGACAGTACGCTGGGTCCTCGCAGTACCCCGAGTCGTGGCACTAATCCGGGCACCTCGGTCGACCCGGATCAGGATCCGCTGCCGTTCGGTGGCAACGTATTGATCCAGGGCGGTGTCGAGGTTCTGTTCCCGCTGCCGTTCGTCAAGGATCAGCGCTCCCTCCGTACCTCGGTATTCTGGGATGTGGGTAACGTTTTCGATTCGCAATGCAAGGACACCACCAACGCGAATGGCTCTTCGTCGAACACCAAGTGCAACGACATCAGTCTGAGCAACATGGCCAGCTCCGTCGGTGTCGGCGTGACCTGGGTCACCGCACTGGGCCCGCTGAGCTTTGCACTGGCGATGCCGATCAAGAAACCGGATGAAGCTGAAACTCAAGTGTTCCAATTCTCCCTCGGCCAGACGTTCTAAGCGTCTGACCCAAGATAACGACAATGGATTTTGTAGGAGTGCATCGTGCGTAAGTTGACTCAATTGGTTCTCCTGGCCTCCGTGCTGGTGGCAGGCCCGGCGTTCGCCGACATGAAAATCGCCGTTCTGAACTATCAGATGGCACTGCTGGAATCCGACGCGGCCAAAAAATACGCCGTGGATGCCGAGAAGAAGTTCGGCCCGCAACTGACCAAGCTCAAGACGCTGGAAAGCAGCGCGAAGGGCATTCAGGATCGTCTGATGGCCGGTGGCGACAAGATGCAGCAGGGCGAGCGTGAGCGTCTGGAGCTTGAATTCAAGCAAAAGGCCCGTGACTTCCAGTTCCAGTCCAAGGAGCTGAACGAAGCCAAGGCAGTTGCCGACCGCGAAATGCTCAAGCAACTGAAGCCGAAACTGGATAGCGCAGTGGAAGAAGTCATCAAGAAAGGTGGTTTTGACCTGGTGTTCGAGCGTGGCGCTGTGATCGATGTCAAACCTCAGTACGACATCACGCGCCAGGTTATCGAGCGCATGAATCAGCTGAAGTAACCCATGACCGTGACTATCAAGCTCGGCCAGTTGGCCGAGTTCCTCGGCGCCACCCTGCGTGGCGAACCCGAGACGCAAATTACTGGGCTAGCCACCTTGCAGGAGGCTGGCCCAGCTCAGTTGAGCTTTCTGGCAAATCCTCAATATCGCAAATACCTGGCAAGTTCCCAGGCGGCTGCGCTGTTGCTCAAGGAAGCCGATGCCGAAGGTTTTTCCGGCAACGCGCTGGTGGTGCCTGATCCTTACCTGGCTTACGCCCGTATCTCTCACCTGTTCGATCCCAAGCCGAAAGCCGCTGCGGGTATTCATCCCACAGCGGTGATTGCGCCGGATGCGGTGGTTGATCCAAGCGCCAGCATCGGCCCGTTCGTGGTGATCGAGGCCGGTGCGCGCATCGGCGCGCAGGTCACCCTGGGTGCCCATTGCGTCATCGGTGCCCGCAGTGAAATCGGCGAGGGCGGCTGGCTCGCTCCACGGGTGACGCTGTACCACGACGTGCGCATCGGCAAGCGTGTAGTGATCCAGTCCGGTGCCGTGCTCGGCGGTGAAGGCTTCGGTTTTGCCAACGAGAAAGGTATCTGGCAGAAGATCGCCCAGATCGGCGGCGTGACCATCGGCGACGATGTCGAGATTGGCGTGAACACCGCCATCGACCGTGGCGCGCTGGCAGACACCGTGATCGGCAACGGCGTGAAACTCGACAACCAGATCCAGATCGCGCACAACGTTCAGGTCGGCGATCACACCGCAATGGCGGCGTGTGTCGGTATCTCCGGCAGCACCAAAATCGGCAAGCACTGCATGCTCGCCGGTGGTGTCGGTCTGGTTGGGCACATCGATATTTGCGACAACGTTTTCCTGACCGGGATGACCATGGTGACCCACTCGATTACCGAGCCAGGCGCCTATTCTTCCGGCACAGCCATGCAACCGGCGGCCGAATGGCGCAAAAGCGCGGCCCGCATCCGTCAGCTCGATGACCTCGCGCGACGTTTGAAGCAGCTGGAAAAGCGCGTCGGGGAAGTGACCCCCGGCAGCAATGCTTCATCTGATGGCTGATACCATTTCCATATCAAGTGTGCACAGCCTCTAGACTGCCTCCTTGATTTGCTAGAGGAGTGCGCGTCAGTCGCGCTCCCAATCTTTACATAGGCTTCCCCCCGAAATGATGGACATCAACGAGATTCGCGAATACCTGCCTCACCGTTACCCGTTCCTGCTGGTGGACCGGGTGGTGGAACTGGACACTGAAGGCAAGCGCATTCGCGCCTACAAGAATGTCAGCATCAATGAGCCATTCTTCAACGGCCACTTTCCAGCGCACCCGATCATGCCGGGCGTACTGATCATCGAAGCGATGGCCCAGGCTGCCGGGATCCTCGGTTTCAAAATGCTCGATGTGAAACCGGCCGATGGCACCCTGTACTACTTCGTCGGTTCCGACAAACTGCGTTTCCGTCAGCCAGTGCTGCCGGGCGATCAGTTGATCCTGGAAGCCAAGTTCATCAGCTGCAAGCGTCAGATCTGGAAATTCGAATGCCAGGCTTCGGTCGACGGCAAGCCAGTCTGCTCGGCTGAAATCATCTGTGCGGAACGCAAGCTATGAGTTTGATTGACCCTCGCGCAATCATCGATCCGTCGGCCGTTCTGGCTGACGGCGTCGAGGTCGGCCCGTGGTCGATCATCGGCGCAGGTGTGGAAATCGGCGAGGGTACCGTGATCGGACCGCATGTGGTCCTCAAAGGCCCGACCCGTATCGGCAAGCACAATCGCATCTACCAGTTTTCATCGGTCGGTGAAGACACTCCTGACCTGAAGTACAAGGGTGAGGAAACCCGTCTGGTGATCGGTGATCACAACGTCATTCGCGAAGGCGTGACGATTCACCGGGGCACCGTGCAGGATCGTTCGGAAACCACGCTGGGTGATCACAACCTGATCATGGCCTACGCCCACATCGGGCATGACAGCGTCATCGGCAACCACTGCATTCTGGTGAACAACACGGCATTGGCCGGGCATGTGCACGTTGATGACTGGGCGATCCTTTCCGGGTTCACCCTGGTGCATCAGTACTGCCACATCGGCGCTCACAGCTTTTCCGGCATGGGCACTGCCATCGGCAAGGACGTTCCGGCGTTCGTGACCGTATTCGGCAACCCGGCCGAAGCGCGCAGCATGAACTTCGAAGGCATGCGCCGCCGTGGCTTCAGCGAAGACGCGATTCACGCGCTGCGCCGCGCCTATAAAACGGTGTACCGCCAGGGCTTGACTGTGGAGCAAGCGTTGGCCGAATTGGCTGAGCCTGCTGCGCAGTTTCCGGAAGTTGCGCTGTTTCGTGACTCGATCCAGTCTTCGACTCGCGGCATCACTCGCTGATCATGGCCAGTCTGCGTATTGCGCTGGTGGCGGGAGAAGCTTCCGGTGACATTCTGGGCGCCGGTCTGATGCGCGCCCTCAAGGCTCAACACCCGGCGGTCGAGTTCATCGGTGTCGGCGGTCCGTTGATGCAGGCCGAGGGCCTGACGTCTTATTTCCCCATGGAGCGCCTGTCGGTCATGGGGCTGGTGGAAGTCCTCGGGCGGCTGCGCGAGTTGCTCAAGCGCCGCAAGGATCTGATCGCCACGTTGATCGCCGAGAAACCGGATGTGTTCATCGGCATCGACGCTCCCGATTTCAACCTCAACATCGAACTCAAGCTGCGTCAGGCCGGGATCAAGACCGTGCATTACGTCAGCCCTTCGGTGTGGGCGTGGCGGCAGAAGCGTGTACTGAAGATTCGCGAAGGCTGCGATCTGATGCTCACCCTGTTGCCGTTCGAAGCAAAATTCTACGAAGAGAAGGGCGTGCCGGTGCGGTTCGTCGGTCATACGCTGGCCGATACCATTCCGCTGCAGGCCGATCGCGCCGCCGCGCGTGCCGAACTCGGCTTGCCCGACGGGCCGCTGGTGGCGTTGATGCCCGGCAGTCGTGGCGGTGAAGTTGGCCGTCTCGGTGCGCTGTTCCTCGATACTGCCGAACGTCTGCGGGCCATGCGCCCGGGGCTGCGCTTCGTCATCCCGTGCGCCAATGCCGAGCGTCGCGCTCAGCTCGAAGAGTTGCTGGTTGGCCGCGACTTGCCGGTAACCCTGCTCGACGGCAAGTCGCATCTGGCCTTGGCGGCGTGTAACGCAGTGCTGATCGCCTCCGGCACGGCGACGCTTGAAGCGTTGCTGTACAAGCGGCCAATGGTCGTTGCGTATCGCCTGGCGCCGCTGACCTTCTGGATTCTCAAGCGCATGGTCAAGAGCCCGTACGTGTCGCTGCCGAATCTGCTGGCCCAGCGTCTGTTGGTGCCGGAACTGTTGCAGGATGATGCGACAGTCGAGGCATTGGCGCAGACCCTGTCGCCGCTGATCGAAGGTGGCGAAGAACAGACCCGTGGCTTCGACGAGATCCACCGCACCTTGCGGCTGGATGCTTCCAATCAGGCGGCGGATGCCGTCCTCAACCTGATCGGTCAGAAACAATGAGCAAGACGATGCAGATGGGCCTGGATTTCACCTTGGTCGCCGAAGTCGAAGAGCTGGTGGCCGGTGTCGACGAAGTCGGTCGCGGCCCGTTGTGCGGCGCGGTGGTGACGGCGGCGGTGATCCTCGATCCGAACCGGCCGATCCTCGGCCTCAACGATTCGAAGAAGCTCACCGAAGCCAGGCGCGAGAAGCTCTACGACGAGATCATCGAGAAATCCCTGAGCTGGTGCATCGCCCGCGCCGAAGTCGAGGAAATCGACGAGCTGAACATCCTCCACGCGACCATGCTCGCCATGCAGCGCGCGGTGGCCGGTCTGCATATTCAGCCGAAACTGGCGATGATCGACGGTAACCGCTGCCCGAAACTGCCGATGCGCGCCGAAGCGGTGGTGAAGGGTGACAGCAAGGTACCGGCGATTGCCGCGGCGTCGATTCTGGCCAAAGTCAGTCGCGATCGCGAGATGTCGGCATTCGAATTGATCTACCCGGGATACGGCATCGGCGGCCATAAAGGCTATCCGACGCCCGTTCATCTGGAAGCGTTGGTGCGTCTTGGCCCGACGCCGATTCACCGGCGCTCGTTCGCCCCGGTGCGTCAGGCTTACGAAGCGCTGGAAGGTCTGACGCAGGTTTAGGCGCAAGGCTGATGTTTTGTTCGAGGCCCGGTACAATCCGGGCCTTGTTGTCTCTATGTAACTGGACAGGATCACTATGCCGGCTTCATTCGTTCATCTACGCCTGCACACTGAATACTCCCTGGTCGACGGGCTGGTGCGGATCAAGCCACTGGTCAAGGCGCTGACCGGCATGAACATGCCGGCCGTGGCGGTCACCGATCAGAACAACATGTGTTCCCTGGTCAAATTCTATAAAAACGCCATGGGCGCCGGCATCAAACCGATCTGCGGCGCCGACCTGTGGCTGTCGAACAAGGATCCGGACGGGCCATTGAGCCGGATCAGCCTGTTGGTGATGAACGCCAAGGGTTATCGCAATCTCACCGAGTTGATCTCGCGCGGCTTCATCGACGGCCAGCGCAACGGCATGATCATCATCGAGCGCGAATGGGTCGCCGAGGCCAACGAAGGCCTGATCATGCTGTCCGCCGCCAAAGAAGGCGAGATCGGCATGGCCATGATCAGTGGCAACCCGGACGAAGCCGAGACCTTGGCGCGCGAATGGATGGCGGTGTTCCCGGATCGTTTCTATCTGGAAATCCAGCGTACCAATCGCCCTAATGACGAAGAGCAACTGCACGGTGCCGTGGCCCTGGCCGACAAGCTCGGCGCGCCGCTGGTGGCGACCAACGATGTGCGCTTCATCAAGCAGGAAGACTTCGCCGCCCACGAAACCCGCGTGTGCATTGGTGAGGGCCGCGCCCTTGACGATCCGCGGCGTTCGAAGAATTACAGCGACCAGCAATACCTCAAAAGCGCCGAGGAAATGGCCGAGCTGTTCAGCGACATTCCCGATGCCATCGAAAACACTGTCGAGATTGCCAAACGCTGCAACATTGAAGTGAAGCTGGGCACGCACTTCTTGCCCAACTTCCCGATTCCCGATGGCATGACCATCGACGAATATTTCCGCAAGGTATCCTTCGATGGTCTCGAAGAACGCCTCGCGGTGCTGCTGCCCAAGGACACCACCGAAGACTATGAGGCCAAGCGTCAGGTTTACGTCGACCGCTTGAATTTCGAGCTGGATATCATCATCCAGATGGGTTTCCCCGGTTACTTCCTGATCGTGATGGACTTTATCCAGTGGGCCAAGAACAACGGCGTGCCGGTAGGCCCTGGCCGTGGATCGGGTGCCGGCTCGCTGGTGGCTTACGTGCAGAAGATCACTGACCTTGATCCGCTGGAATACGACCTGCTGTTCGAACGTTTCCTTAACCCGGAACGGGTATCGATGCCCGACTTCGACGTCGACTTCTGCATGGACGGTCGTGACCGGGTGATCGACTACGTGGCCGAGAAATACGGCCGCAACGCGGTAAGCCAGATCATCACTTTCGGTTCCATGGCCGCCAAGGCAGTGGTGCGCGACGTGGCGCGGGTGCAGGGCAAGTCCTACGGTCTGGCGGATCGTCTGTCGAAGATGATTCCGTTCGAAGTCGGCATGACCCTGGAAAAAGCCTACGAGCAGGAAGAGATCCTGCGTGACTTCATCAAGGTTGATGAGGAAGCGGCGGAAATCTGGGAGATGGCGCGCAAGCTCGAGGGCGTGGTGCGTAACGTCGGCAAGCATGCTGGTGGTGTGGTCATCGCGCCGACCAAGCTGACCGATTTCTCGCCGATCTACTGCGACGAGGCCGGTGACGGTCTGGTAACCCAGTTCGACAAGGACGACGTGGAGGCCGCCGGTCTGGTGAAGTTCGACTTCCTCGGCCTGCGGACCCTGACGATCATCGACTGGGCGCTGAAAACCATCAACCGTGACCGCGCCAAGGTCGGCGAAGAGCCGCTGGACATCGCGTTTATCCCGCTCGACGACAAACCGACTTACAACCTGTTGCAGAAAGCCGAAACCACGGCGGTGTTCCAGCTTGAATCGCGCGGCATGAAAGAGCTGATCAAAAAGCTCAAGCCCGACTGCCTGGAAGACTTGATCGCACTGGTGGCGCTGTTCCGTCCGGGCCCGCTGCAGTCCGGCATGGTGGACGACTTCATCAACCGTAAGCACGGTCGCGCCGAACTGGCGTACCCGCACTCGGACTATCAGTACGAAGGTCTCAAGCCGGTACTGGCGCCGACGTACGGCATCATCCTGTATCAGGAACAGGTGATGCAGATCGCCCAGGTCATGGCCGGTTACACCCTTGGTGGTGCGGACATGCTGCGGCGAGCCATGGGCAAGAAAAAACCCGAGGAAATGGCCAAGCAGCGCGGCGGTTTCATTGAAGGTTGCGCGACCAACAATATTGACGCCGACCTCGCCGGTAACATCTTTGACCTGGTGGAAAAATTCGCCGGTTACGGCTTCAACAAATCCCACTCCGCCGCCTACGGCCTGGTGTCGTACCAGACCGCCTGGCTGAAGGCGCATTACCCGGCGCCGTTCATGGCTGCGGTACTCTCGGCGGATATGCACAACACCGACAAGGTCGTGACCTTGATCGAGGAAGTGCGCACGATGAAGCTGCGCCTCGACGCGCCGGACGTGAACACTTCGGAGTTCAAGTTCACGGTGAACGACGACGGCCGCATCGTCTATGGCCTCGGCGCGATCAAAGGTGTCGGCGAAGGCCCGGTGGAAGCGATCACCGAAGCGCGTCAGGACGGCCCGTTCAAGGATCTGTTCGACTTCTGCGCCCGGGTCGACCTCAAGCGCATCAACAAGCGGACGCTGGACGGTCTGATCCGCAGCGGCGCGCTGGACCGCCTCGGCCCCTACTTCCACGATGAGCAAAAGGCTTATCAGGCCAACATCGACCGCAACCGCGCGGTGCTGCTGGCGGCGATGGAGGAGGCGATCAAGGCTGCCGAACAGACCGCCCGTACCCACGACAGTGGTCATGCTGATTTGTTTGGCGGGCTGTTCGTCGAGGAAGATGCCGACGTTTACGCGACACATCGCAAGGCCAAGGAGCTGACCCTCAAGGAGCGTCTCAAGGGGGAGAAAGACACCTTGGGCCTGTACCTGACCGGTCACCCGATCGACGAGTACGAAGGCGAGATTCGCCGTTTCGCCCGGCAGCGCATCATCGACCTGAAACCGGCCCGCGACACGCAAACCGTGGCCGGGATGATCATTGCCCTGCGGGTGATGAAGAACAAGAAGGGCGACAAGATGGGCTTCATCACCCTCGACGACCGCTCGGGACGGATCGAAGCCTCGCTGTTTGCCGATGCGTTCCACTCCGCGCAGTCGCTGTTGCAGACCGACGCAATGGTGGTGGTCGAAGGCGAAGTCAGCAACGACGACTTCTCCGGCGGCCTGCGCCTGCGGGTCAAGCGTGTGATGAGCATGGAAGATGCACGGACCAATCTGGCCGAGAGCCTGCGCCTGAAGCTGCACACTCAGGACTTGAAAGGCGATCAGCTACGCTGGTTGGGTGAGCTGCTCAAGCGTCACCGCGGGGCGTGCCCGATCACCATGGAGTACACCAGTCCCGATGCGAAGACCTTGCTGCAGTTCGGCGAGACCTGGCGAATCGACCCGGCGGATGCGTTGATTCAAGCCCTGCGTGACCAGTTCGGACGAGACAACGTCTTCCTCCAATACCGTTGACCGGCAAGTGCCATCATTGCGCTTGCCCACAACCTGAATTTTTAATCTCGACCTCAGCGCGCCTCTCCCTTAAGGTAGGGCGCGAATAGACAACCGGCCGGCCCAAGCTCATTTGGGACACGACCCAAGACGGACGCCTATGAACCCGAATTTTCTAGATTTCGAACAGCCGATCGCCGACCTGCAAGCCAAGATCGAAGAGTTGCGCTTGGTCGGTAATGACAATTCGCTGAATATCGGCGATGAGATCTCCCGCCTGCAGGACAAGAGCCGCACGCTGACCGAAGACATCTTCGGCAAGCTGACCAGCTGGCAGATCGCACGCCTGGCGCGTCACCCGAAACGCCCGTACACCCTCGACTACATCGAGCATATCTTCACCGAGTTCGACGAACTGCACGGTGACCGTCATTTCTCCGACGACGCAGCGATTGTTGGCGGCGTGGCACGTCTGGAAGACCAGCCGGTGATGATCATCGGTCACCAGAAAGGCCGTGAAGTGCGTGAGAAGGTACGCCGCAACTTCGGCATGCCGCGTCCGGAAGGCTACCGCAAGGCTTGCCGTCTGATGGAGATGGCCGAGCGTTTCAAGATGCCGATCCTGACCTTCATCGACACCCCGGGCGCCTATCCTGGTATCGACGCTGAAGAGCGCAACCAGAGCGAGGCTATCGCCTGGAACCTGCGCGTGATGTCGCGTCTGAAGACCCCGATCATCGCCACCGTTATCGGTGAAGGTGGTTCCGGCGGTGCACTGGCGATCGGCGTCTGCGATCAGCTGAACATGCTGCAATATTCGACCTACGCGGTGATCTCGCCGGAAGGTTGCGCTTCGATTCTGTGGAAAACTGCCGAAAAGGCACCGGATGCCGCTGAAGCCATGGGCATCACCGCCGAGCGCCTGAAAGGTCTGGGTATCGTTGACAAGGTGATCGGCGAGCCTCTGGGTGGCGCCCACCGTGATCCGGTGGCTGCCGCTGCGTCGATCCGTGCCGAACTGAGCTCGCAACTGGCGATGCTGAAGAAGTTCGACAACGAAGCGCTGCTCAAGCGCCGTTACGATCGTCTGATGAGCTACGGTCTCTAAGTCGACTGCGCAGTATCCCTGTAGGAGCTGCTGCAGGCTGCGATCTTTTGATCTTGAAAAGTAAAGTCAAAAGATCGCAGCCTGCGGCAGCTCCTACAAGGTTTTAAGAAGCGACCCTCTCTATGAATCCTTCGAAGAGTGATTTGCCGTCGCGGCTTATGTTGAGCCTTGAGCCTTGGCGCAACGCCGCTCAGTGGCGCATCGCCTTCTCCGGTGGTCTGGATTCCACCGTCCTGCTGTATCTGCTTGCCCATCTCGCCAAAGACCATTCCCTGCCGGCGCTCAGCGCCATCCATATCCATCACGGTCTACAGGCTGCGGCCGATGCGTGGCCGGCGCATTGTCAGTCAGTCTGCGACGCATTGGGTGTCCCGTTGCAGGTGATGCGGGTGACGGTGCAACCCGGCGCCAGTCTGGAGCGGGCAGCGCGGGAGGCGCGTTATGCCGCATTCACCTCGCTGACCGAGGCGGATGAGGTGCTGCTGACCGGGCAACACCGTGATGATCAGGCCGAAACCCTGCTGTTTCGCTTGATGCGCGGTGCCGGCGTTCGTGGACTTTCGGCGATGCCGGCGCAGCGGGCGTTGGGGCGTGGCACGCTGCTGCGGCCATTGCTCGACGTCACGCGCTCAGAGCTTGAGGTTTACGCCCACGCGCATCAGTTGCGCTGGATCGAAGATCCGTCCAACCAGAATCGACAGTATTCGCGCAACTACCTGCGCCATCAGGTGCTGCCGGCATTGTCCGAGCGCTGGCCGCAGGCGCAGGCGAGCATGGCCCGCAGCGCGGCGCACCTGCGTGAGGCGCAAGGCTTGCTCGATGAGCTGGCACAGATTGATCTCGCGCAAGCCGCCACACCACACGAGTTTTCATGGCTGGGCCTGCCGTCGCTGGAACTGGCGCCGCTGGCGAATGTGTCCGCCGCTCGTCAGCGCAATGCACTCAGCCACTGGCTCGAACCGCTGACCCGGCTGCCCGACACTGACCATTGGTCGGGTTGGGACGATCTTTGCGGCGCTGGCAACGATGCTTCGCCGATCTGGCGTCTGGCCGATGGTGAACTGCATCGCAGCGCCGGTCGGGTATGGTGGTTGAGCAGCGACTGGCTGCGCGCGCCAGCGGTCAGCGTCGAGTGGCCTGACCCGTCGACGCCGCTACGCTTGGCGAATAACGGGCGTGTCATGTTCAGCGGGCAGGCTCCCGTCGGACCGTTGCGGGTTGGCTATCGGCAGGGCGGCGAGGTGATGCAACTGGCGGAGCGCGGCCACCGCGATCTCAAGCGCCTGCTCAATGAGCGCGCGGTGCCGGCCTTCGTCCGTGGCAGATTGCCGCTGCTGTTTCGCGGCGCAGAATTGCTCGCGGTGGCGAACCTGCCGGGCCTTGACGGGCAGGGGGCGGACGGCTGGAAATTACATTGGCAGCCAACAGACGAAGATCAAGGTTTGAGATGAAAGGGGCATTCCGGTAGACTACGCTCCCTTCTTGATACAACTTCTGTGGATTCGCCTGAATTGCAGGAGTTGCCGATTACCAAGCAGTCTTTGCTGGGCGATTCCAAAAAATGTGTAGCGAGCAACGTACCGGTGTTTCATCTGCCGGTCTGTCCCAACGCGGCGGTTTTTTTGAAAGGTGCACTGTGATTAATGCAGGTGATCGGGGGCTTCGGCCTTCCTTCGCTTTCCCCGGCGGCTCGTACCGCTTTAACGCAGACTTCTAGGGTTTTTCATGACGCGCTACATATTCGTCACGGGCGGTGTTGTTTCTTCATTGGGGAAAGGCATTGCCTCGGCTTCATTGGCAGCCATCCTGGAGGCGCGGGGACTTAAGGTCACCATGCTGAAGCTGGATCCGTACATCAACGTCGACCCGGGCACCATGAGCCCGTTCCAGCACGGTGAAGTGTTCGTCACCCACGACGGCGCCGAGACCGACCTGGACCTGGGCCACTACGAGCGGTTCATCCGCACGACCATGACCCAGAACAACAACTTCACCACCGGCCGTGTCTACGAGCACGTGCTGCGCAAAGAGCGCCGTGGTGACTACCTGGGTGCAACCATCCAGGTGATTCCGCACATCACCGACGAAATCAAGCGTCGCATCATCAAGGGTGCCGGCGATGCCGACGTGGCCCTGGTGGAAATCGGCGGTACCGTTGGCGACATCGAATCGCAACCGTTCCTCGAAGCCATCCGTCAACTGCGTGTGGAAGTCGGTTCCAAGCGCGCGATGCTGATGCACCTGACCCTGGTTCCGTATATCGCCACCGCTGGCGAAACCAAGACCAAGCCAACCCAGCACTCGGTCAAAGAGCTGCGTTCGATCGGTCTGCAGCCAGATGTGCTGATCTGCCGCTCCGACCATCCGGTGGATGTGTCGTCGCGTCGCAAGATCGCGCTGTTCACCAACGTTGAAGAGCGTGCGGTGATCTCCCTGGAAGACGTCGACACCATCTACAAGATTCCGGCCGTGCTGCACGCTCAGGGTCTGGACGATTTCGTCGTCGAGCGTTTCGGCCTGCAATGCAATGGCGCCGACCTGTCCGAGTGGGAAAAGGTCGTTGATGCCAAGCTCAATCCAGAGCACGAAGTCACCATCGCGATGGTCGGCAAGTACATGGAACTGCTGGACGCCTACAAGTCGCTGATCGAAGCGATGAGTCACGCCGGCATCACCAACCGTACCAAGGTCAACCTGCGTTACATCGACTCCGAAGACATCGAGAACCAGGGCACTGCGCTGCTCGAAGGTGTCGACGCGATCCTCGTACCGGGCGGCTTCGGTCTGCGCGGCGTCGAGGGTAAGATCACGGCCGTTCAGTACGCTCGTGAAAACAAGGTTCCTTACCTGGGCATCTGCCTGGGCATGCAAGTGGCGGTCATCGAGTTCGCCCGTAACGTGCTGGGCTGGAAAGACGCCAACTCCACCGAGTTCGATCGCGCCAGCGGCCACCCGGTCGTGGGTCTGATCACCGAGTGGGAAGACGCCACCGGCGCAGTTGAAGTACGTACCGAAGCGTCCGATCTGGGCGGCACCATGCGTCTCGGCGCTCAGGAATGCCTGCTCGAAGCCGGCTCCAAGGTGCACGATTGCTATGGCAAGGACGTGATCGTTGAACGTCACCGTCACCGCTACGAAGTGAACAACAACCTGCTGCCACAAATCATCGAAGCCGGCCTGAAAATCTCCGGTCGCTCCGCTGACGCCGCGCTGGTTGAAGTGGTGGAAGCGCCGGATCATCCATGGTTCGTTGCTTGCCAGTTCCACCCGGAGTTCACCTCGACGCCACGTGACGGTCACCCGCTGTTCAGCGGTTTCGTAAAAGCAGCGTTGGCTCAACACCAGAAGAAGGCGTAACCCGATGGCACAGAAGATCATCCGCGTCGGCGACATCGAGATTGCCAACGACAAACCCATGGTGCTGTTCGGCGGCATGAACGTGCTGGAAAGCCGTGACATGGCCATGCAGGTTTGCGAGGAGTACGTGAAGGTCACCGGGAAACTCGGCATCCCTTACGTGTTCAAGGCCAGTTTCGACAAGGCCAACCGGTCTTCTGTGACTTCGTATCGCGGTCCTGGCCTGGAAGAGGGCATGCGCATCTTCCAGGACATCAAACAAGCCTTCGGCGTGCCGATCATCACCGACGTCCACGAGCCTGACCAGGCCGCGGTCGTCGCTGAAGTCTGCGACATCATCCAGCTGCCGGCCTTCCTGTCGCGCCAGACCGATCTGGTCGTCGCGATGGCCAAGACCAACGCTGTGATCAACATCAAGAAAGCCCAGTTCCTCGCGCCTCAGGAAATGAAACACATCCTGAACAAGTGCGTGGAAGCGGGTAACGATCAATTGATCCTCTGCGAGCGTGGTTCGAGCTTCGGCTACAACAACCTCGTGGTCGACATGCTCGGCTTCGGCATCATGAAGCAGTTCGAGTATCCGGTATTCTTCGACGTGACCCACTCGCTGCAAATGCCTGGCGGTCGTTCCGACTCCGCCGGCGGTCGCCGTGCACAGGTCACCGATCTGGCCAAGGCAGGCATGAGCCAGTCGCTGGCCGGTCTGTTCCTCGAAGCGCACCCGGACCCGGACAACGCCAAATGCGACGGTCCCTGCGCCTTGCGCCTGGACAAACTGGAGCCATTCCTGGCCCAGCTCAAAGCCCTGGACGAACTGGTGAAGAGTTTTCCGACGGTAGAAACCGCGTAAAGCTCATTTCTCCGGTAAAGTACCGCACGATTTGTCGCACATGCCCTCGGGCATGTGCGTTGTCGTCTGCAAGCTGCCCGCTGCACACCACTTGCCGACGGTAAAAGATTTCCTCTAGCTGCGTCGTTTTCGTCAACTTTGGAGTGTTTACAACAATGGCAAAAATCGTCGACATCAAAGGTCGTGAAGTTCTCGACTCCCGTGGCAATCCCACCGTGGAAGCGGACGTGCTTCTCGACAACGGCATCATCGGCAGCGCTTGCGCGCCGTCCGGTGCATCCACTGGCTCGCGTGAAGCGCTCGAGCTGCGTGATGGCGACAAGAGCCGTTACCTGGGCAAGGGTGTGCTCCAGGCAGTAAAAAATATCAACGGTCCGATCCGCGAGCTGCTGCTGGGCACTGACCCAAGCGACCAGAAAGCCCTCGACCACGCGATGATCAATCTCGACGGTACTGAAAACAAGGCAAAACTGGGCGCCAACGCCATCCTCGCCGTGTCCCTGGCTGCGGCCAAGGCGGCTGCACAGGACCAGGATCTGCCACTTTACGCACACATCGCCAACCTGAACGGTACCCCGGGTGTTTACTCGATGCCGGTGCCGATGATGAACATCATCAACGGTGGCGAGCACGCCGATAACAACGTCGACATCCAGGAATTCATGGTGCAGCCCGTTGGCGCCAAGACGTTCTCGGAAGGTCTGCGCATGGGCACCGAGATTTTCCATCACCTCAAAGCTGTGCTGAAGGCCCGTGGCCTGAGCACCGCCGTTGGCGACGAAGGCGGTTTCGCACCGAACCTGGCCTCCAACGAAGACGCGCTGAAAGTGATCTCCGAAGCCGTGGCCAACGCCGGTTACAAGCTGGGCACCGACGTGACCCTGGCGCTGGACTGCGCAGCCAGCGAATTCTACGAAGACGGCAAGTACAACCTGTCCGGCGAAGGCCAGGTGTTCACCGCTGAAGGTTTTGCCGATTATCTGAAAGGTCTGACCGAACGTTATCCGATCATCTCGATCGAAGACGGTCTGGACGAGTCCGACTGGGCTGGCTGGAAGATCCTCACCGACAAGATCGGCGAGAAGACCCAACTGGTCGGCGACGACCTGTTCGTGACCAACACCAAGATCCTGAAAGAAGGCATCGATAAAAAGATCGCCAACTCGATCCTGATCAAGTTCAACCAGATCGGCACCCTGACCGAAACCCTGGAAGCCATCCAGATGGCCAAGGCTGCCGGTTACACCGCAGTGATCTCGCACCGTTCGGGCGAAACCGAAGATTCGACCATTGCCGACCTGGCTGTGGGTACTTCGGCTGGTCAGATCAAGACCGGTTCGCTGTGCCGTTCCGACCGCGTATCCAAGTACAACCAACTGCTGCGTATCGAAGAGCAGTTGAATGGCAAAGCCAAGTACAACGGTCGCAGCGAGTTCCGCGGCTGAGTTGTAAATGGTAAAAAGACACCGGATTGTGTCGGAAAAGTCGTGACAGCGATGGATTTGCCACTAATCTGATGCCTTATATGCACAAGCCTGGATCTTCCAGGCTTCGTGCTATCAGACGTTTCAAAGTTTTCGCGTGGCTGTCTTTTTTCACTGGATACCTGATATTCGATGCGCAGTCCTTACTGGTTGTTTCTCGTTTTGCTCTTGCTGCTGGCCGGTCTGCAGTACCGCCTGTGGGTGGGCAATGGCAGTCTGGCGCAGGTCGCCGAGCTGAAGCAGCAGATTGCTGATCAGCACGCCGAGAACGAAGGCCTGCTGGAGCGCAATCGGGTGATGGACGCTGAAGTCAGCGAATTGAAAAAAGGCATGGAGACCGTTGAAGAGCGGGCTCGCCATGAGCTGGGCATGGTCAAGGACGGTGAAACCCTTTACCAGCTCGCGCAATGATCGATTCCCTGCCGGCCTTCTGGGCCGTGATTCCTGCCGCGGGCGTCGGTGCCCGAATGGCCGCGGACCGTCCCAAGCAATACCTGCAACTGGGCGGGCGCACAATTCTCGAACACAGCCTCGGCTGTTTCCTTGATCACCCGAGCCTCAAGGGGCTGGTGGTCAGTCTGGCGGTTGATGATCCTTATTGGCCCAACCTGGCTTGCGCCACCGACTCGCGGATTCAGCGGGTCGAGGGCGGCGCGGAGCGTTCCGGGTCGGTACTCAATGCCTTGCTGCATCTGCATGCGCAAGGTGCCGACGATGAAGACTGGGTGCTGGTGCACGATGCTGCCCGACCTAACCTGAGTCGTGACGATCTCGACAAGTTGCTGGCTGAGCTGGCGGATGATGCCGTCGGCGGTCTGCTGGCCGTGCCGGCGCGCGACACCCTGAAGCGGGTCGACAAGCACGGTCGTGTGCTCGAAACCGTGGATCGCAGCGTGATCTGGCAAGCCTATACGCCGCAGATGTTTCGCCTCGGTGCCTTGCATCGGGCGCTGGCTGACAGTCTGGTGGCGGACGCGGTGATTACCGATGAAGCCTCGGCGATGGAGTGGGCCGGTCTGGCGCCGCGCCTGATCGAAGGGCGAGCGGACAACCTCAAGGTCACCCGGCCGGAAGACCTGGAGTGGTTGCGTCAGCGCTGGGCCAATCGCCGCTGATTGCTGTGGCGCCTGTCAGATTGCCTTCGCGAGCAGGCTCGCTCCCACATTTGATTTGCGCCTGACCCCGAATTTGTATGCACCGCCGATCCCCTGTGGGAGCGAGCCTGCTCGCGAAGGCGATAGTTCAGGCAATCCATCTTTCAGCTCCGATACTCCGGCCGCTCGGCCAACCCTTCCTTCAAGAAATCCACCAGCTTGCGCACCTTCGGCGACAGATGCCGCTGCTGTGGATACAACGCCCACACCGCCGTGTTCGGCGGCTGATGCGCCTCCAGCAACGAAATCAAAGCCCCACTGTGCAAATGCTCCAGCACGTAATAGTCCGGCAGTTGACACAAGCCGACCCCTTGCAGCGCCGCATCCAGCACCGCCTGCCCACTGTTGCAGCGCCAGTTTCCCTGCACGCGCTGGGAAAATTCCCGTCCGTTCTGCTCCAGTTGCCACAGGTCAGAGCTGCCGATCAGGCAATTGTGGCGGCTCAGTTCCGACAAACTGTGTGGGCGGCCATACCGTTCCACGTAGGACGGAGACGCGCACAGATACATCCGACGCGGCGCCAGGCGGGTGGCGACCAATCGAGAATCCTGCAGGCGACCCAGACGGATCGCCAGATCCAACCCTTCATGCACCAGATCGAGTTGACGGTTGCTCAGCTCGATATCGATCCGCAGTTGCGGGTACAGCCCCATGAATCGCGTCACCAGCGGCACGATAAACCGCTCGCCATAGGCCACGGCGCAGGTCATGCGCAGCATGCCTTTCGGTTCACTGGTCAGGTCGCCGACCGCGCGCAGGGCCTCTTCTCGACCGTCCTGCAGGCGCTGGCAATGCTGCAGAAAGGTCTGCCCGGCTTCGGTCAGGGTCACGCGACGGGTACTGCGATAGAGCAGGCGCGTCTGCAAACGCTCCTCAAGCCGTACGATTTGTCGACTGATATGCGAGGACGAAACCCCAAGACGTTCTGCGGCGGCGGTGAACTGGCTGCATTCGGCGACAGCGACGAACTCGTCGATGCCTTCCCAGCGGTTTTCCGACATCGGGATTATCCCTGTATGGCAATAATGTTTTGCTTTTGTCCGGATTATTCATCAGATCGCGCTGTACTACACTGCCGGTCTGGTTTTTTTATTCAATGGATTCACTGGAGAGTCAGCATGATCAAGTCGCGCGCCGCCGTTGCCTTCGAGGCCAAGAAGCCGCTGGAAATCGTAGAAGTCGATGTGGCCATGCCCAAGGCCGGTGAAGTGTTGCTGCGCGTGGTGGCTTCCGGGGTCTGCCACACTGACGCCTACACCCTGTCCGGCGCGGATCCGGAAGGCATCTTCCCGTCGATCCTCGGCCACGAAGGTGGCGCGATCGTTGAAGCGATCGGCGAGGGCGTAACCTCGGTCGCCGTCGGTGACCACGTGATTCCGCTGTACACCCCGGAATGCGGCCAGTGCAAGTTCTGCAAGTCGGGCAAGACCAACCTGTGTCAGGCGATTCGCGCCACTCAGGGCAAAGGTCTGATGCCGGACGGCACTTCGCGCTTTTCCTACAAGGGCGAAACGATTTTCCACTACATGGGGACTTCGACCTTCTCGGAGTACACCGTACTGCCGGAAATCTCCGTGGCGAAAATTGCCAAGGATGCGCCGCTGGAAAAGGTCTGCCTGCTCGGTTGCGGCGTGACCACCGGTATCGGTGCGGTGCTCAACACCGCCAAGGTCAAGCCGGGTGACACCGTGGCGATCTTCGGTCTGGGCGGCATCGGTCTGTCGGCAGTCATTGGTGCAGTCAAGGCCAAGGCCGCGCGGATCATCGCCATCGACATCAACCCGGCCAAGTTCGAGATCGCCAAACAGCTGGGCGCTACCGATTGCGTCAACCCGAAAGACTTCGATCGTCCGATCCAGGAAGTGATCGTCGACATGACCGATGGCGGCGTCGACTTCTCCTTCGAATGCATCGGCAACGTGCAGCTGATGCGCGCTGCGCTGGAATGCTGCCACAAGGGCTGGGGCGAATCGGTAATCATCGGTGTTGCCGGTGCCGGTCAGGAAATTTCGACCCGGCCATTCCAACTGGTAACCGGCCGCGTCTGGCGTGGTTCGGCATTTGGCGGTGTGCGTGGTCGTACCGAGTTGCCAAGCTACGTCGACATGGCGCAGAGCGGCGAGATTCCGCTGGATACTTTCATTACCCACACCATGGGTCTGGAAGATATCAACAAGGCCTTCGACCTGATGCACGAAGGCAAGAGCATCCGTACCGTCATTCATTTCTGATCAATCGCGCCCCGGCTACAGACCTTGAAGGTTTGTAGCCGTGGCCGCGTAGGAGTCTTTACATGAGTCTGGAAAACATCTCCTGTCAGAAAAGTTTCGGCGGCTGGCACAAACGTTATCGCCACCGTTCCGACGTGCTCGGCTGTGACATGGTGTTCGCCGTGTACCTGCCGCCGCAAGCGGAGCAGGGCGGCAAGTTGCCGGTGTTGTACTGGCTGTCGGGCCTGACGTGCACCGACGAGAACTTCATGCAGAAGGCCGGGGCGATGCGCATGGCCGCCGAACTCGGCCTGATCATCGTCGCACCGGATACCAGTCCGCGTGGTCCGGACGTGCCGGGTGATCCTGATGGCGCCTGGGATTTCGGCCTTGGCGCCGGGTTCTATCTGAATGCCACGCAGGAACCTTGGTCGCGCCACTATCGGATGCATGACTATGTCGTGCAGGAATTGCCTGCACTGGTTGAAGCGCATTTCCCGGCGTCGGACAAACGCAGCATCAGCGGCCACTCCATGGGCGGTCACGGTGCGCTGGTCTGTGCGCTGCGCAATCCGGGGCGTTATCAGTCGGTGTCGGCGTTTTCGCCGATCAACAATCCAATGGATTGCCCGTGGGGGCAGAAGGCGTTCTCCCGTTACCTGGGCGAAGACCGTTCCAAGTGGAAGGAGTGGGATGCCTGCGCGCTGATCGCTGAAGCCGACGAGAAACTGCCGTTGCTGGTCGATCAGGGTGATCGCGATGACTTTCTGGCCACTCAACTCAAGCCCGAAGCCCTGCAACAAGCGGCAAAACAAGCGGATCATCCGCTGACGTTGCGCCTGCAACCGGGCTACGACCACAGCTATTTCTTCATCTCAAGCTTCGTAGACGACCACTTGCAGCATCACGCACGCGCCCTGCGCAGTTAATGCAGGTAGAATCACGCCCTGACAAAAATCGGGGCGTTTTTTTATGCGTATTGGCCACGGCTACGATGTTCACCGTTTCGCTGAAGGCGATTTCATTACTCTGGGCGGCGTGCGCATTGCACACGGCTATGGGCTGCTCGCTCACTCCGACGGTGACGTCCTGCTGCACGCCTTGAGCGATGCCTTGCTCGGCGCGGCTGCGCTGGGCGATATCGGTAAACACTTTCCGGATACCGATCCGCAATTCAAGGGCGCCGACAGCCGCGTGCTGCTGCGTCATGTGGTCGCGTTGATCCATGCCAAGGGCTGGAAAGTCGGCAACGTTGACAACACCATCGTCGCCCAGGCACCGAAAATGGCCCCGCATATCGAAGCGATGCGCGCGTTGATCGCCGCCGATCTGCAAGTTGAACTGGATCAAGTGAACGTGAAAGCTACCACCACCGAAAAGCTCGGCTTTGTCGGTCGCGAAGAAGGCATCGCCGTGCATTCCGTTGCCTTGTTGCTGCGCGCATGAACGAACTGCAATTGCTCGGCCCGCGGGCCTATGGCGAACCGCTCGGCACTGCGGTTCTGAAAGCCATCGCCGAAGATTTCCAGGTCGATGAAGTGCTCGACATCCCGTTCAGCGGCGATGGCGAACACCTGTGGATCTGGGTCGAAAAACGTGGCCTGAACACCGAAGAGGCGGCGCGCCGAATTGCCAAGGCAGCGGGCGTGCCGTTGCGCACCGTCAGTTATGCCGGGCTCAAGGATCGTCAGGCGCTGACCCGTCAGTGGTTCAGCGTGCAACTGCCGGGCAAGGCTGATCCGGATCTGTCGGCGGCGGAAAACGACACGCTGAAGATCCTCAAGACCACGCGTCACAAGCGCAAGCTGCAACGCGGCGCGCATTCGGCCAACGGCTTCACCTTGCGCCTGACCCAGTTTTCCGGCGACAAGGACGCGATCGAACAGCGTCTGCAGCTGATCGCCAAGCAAGGCATTCCCAATTATTTCGGCGCCCAGCGTTTCGGCCATGACGGCGGCAACGTCGTTGATGCGCGTGCCTGGGCGGCGCGCAAAGCATTGCCCGAGCAGCGCAATGTGCGCTCGCGGCTGCTGTCGACGGCGCGCAGTTTTCTGTTCAATCAAGTGCTGGCGGCGCGGGTTGCCGACGGCACCTGGCAGCAGGCGCAGGTCGGCGACCTGCTGGCATTCACCGACAGCCGCAGTTTCTTCCCGGCGGGTGTTGCCGAATGCAGCGATCCGCGCCTGGCGATTCTCGACCTGCATCCGACCGGCCCGCAGTGGGGCGAAGGTGACTCACCGACCGCTGGCGCTGTCCATGATCTGGAGCAGGGGATTGCCGAGCGTGAGGCGGATCTGCGCGATTGGTTGATCAATGCCGGAATGAGCCACGAACGTCGCATCCTGCGGCTGCCCATTGGCGGGTTGTCGTGGCATTATCCCCAGCCTGACATTCTGCAACTGGAATTCGTCCTTCCGGCCGGATGCTTCGCCACCGTATTGGTGCGCGAACTCGTTGATCTGGTGCCGGTGGGGCAGACGGACAGCCCATGCGTATTCTGATTTCTAACGACGATGGGGTAACCGCACCCGGTCTCGCCGCGCTTTATGCTGCGCTGGCGGATTACACCGAGTGCGTGGTTATCGCCCCGGAGCAGGACAAAAGCGGCGCCAGCAGTTCGCTGACGCTCGACCGTCCGTTGCACCCGCAATACCTGGCAAACGGTTTCATCAGCCTCAACGGAACCCCCACCGACTGCGTGCACCTGGGCCTCAACGGCCTGCTGGAGCGCGAGCCGGACATGGTGGTTTCCGGGATCAACCTCGGTGCCAATCTGGGCGATGATGTGCTGTATTCCGGCACTGTGGCAGCAGCCCTCGAAGGGCGCTTTCTCGAGCGCCCTTCGTTTGCGTTTTCGCTGTGTTCGCGACAGGTGGACAACCTGGCGACAGCCGCACATTTCGCGCGCAAACTGGTCGAGGCTCATGCCGGGCTGGATCTGCCGCCGCGTACGGTGCTGAACGTGAACATTCCCAATCTGCCGATCGATCATATTCGTGGCATTCAACTGACCCGTCTGGGCCATCGCGCCCGGGCTGCGGCACCGATGAAAGTGGTCGACCCGCGTGGCAAGGCCGGCTACTGGATTGCCGCGGCCGGCGATGCCGAAGACGGCGGCCCGGGCACTGACTTTCATGCGGTGATGCAGGGGTATGTGTCGATCACGCCGTTGCAGCTCGATCGCACCTTCAACGATGCCTTCAGAAGTCTCGACGGCTGGCTGGAGGAACTGCGCTGATGGCTCGTGAACACGAAGACAGACTGCGCAGCGGTATCGGCATGACGTCCCAGCGCACGCGTGAACGTCTGATCCAGCGTCTATATGAAGAAGGCCTGTCCAACGCCAAGGTGCTGGAGGTGATCCGCCGTACGCCGCGTCATCTGTTTGTCGATGAAGCACTGGCGCACCGCGCGTACGAAGACACCGCACTGCCGATCGGCCACAACCAGACCATCTCCCAGCCTTATATGGTGGCGCGCATGAGCGAGCTGCTGCTGGAAGCGGGGCCGCTGGACAAGGTGCTGGAGATCGGTACCGGTTCGGGTTATCAGACGGCCGTGCTGTCGCAACTGGTTGAGCGGGTATTTTCGGTCGAACGCATCAAGGTCCTGCAGGATCGGGCCAAGGAACGCCTGGTCGAACTCAACCTGCGCAACGTGGTGTTCCGCTGGGGCGATGGCTGGGAAGGCTGGCCGGCGCTGGCGCCATACAACGGCATCATCGTCACCGCAGTCGCGACCGATGTACCGCAGGCCTTGCTCGATCAACTGGCACCGGGTGGGCGGATGGTGATTCCGGTCGGCTCGGGGGAAGTGCAGCAACTGATGCTGATCGTGCGTGAAGAACACGGCTTTTCCCGTCACGTTCTGGGGGCGGTGCGCTTCGTGCCATTGCTCAATGGCCCGCTGGCCTGAGCATTTATTTGCGGGCGCTGAATTCCTTGCGCTGGCCTGTGTCTTACACCGGCAGCGATGGTTTAAACGCTACGAATTGTCCACGGGCAAACGTGTGCGTGAAGCGTTTTCGCATCTTTAACGGTAAAGCCAGTTCGGCCCGTTATACTTGCGACACTACTTGCCGCGATTCGGCATTCCACATATTTCAGCCACCACAAAGGGAGCGGCGGGTGAGTCTCACAGTCATTGCGCAGCGTATGGGTAACACGAGCTTTCAGCGCCTGGTGACTGGCCTTGTATTGAGCACCTTGCTGGTTGGTTGCTCCAGCACCAAATCGAGCAACGTGCGGGTGGTCGATCGCAACAGCGCGGCGGCCCAGCGGCCTGCCGTTACGACCGGGCAGTATGTAGTCCGTCCGGGTGATACGCTGTTTTCCATCGCTTTTCGCTACGGCTGGGACTACAAAGCCCTCGCGGCCCGGAACAACATTCCTACGCCGTATACGATCCACCCGGGTCAGACAATTCGCTTTGACGGTCGTACCGGTTCAACGCCGACGGCCGTGGTGAGCAACAGCAGTTCTGCGCCATCATCGTCGAGCAAAACCACGGTAATCCGACGCCAGGCGAATGGCACAACGACCACCACCGTGACCGGCTCCGGAGCCGCTGCTGCGGGGGCTGCACCGTCCGTCGCGAACAAATCGGCACCGGCGCCGCTGCCTCCACCGGGCCCGGCCCCGACCGGCTGGGGATGGCCATCTAATGGCATTCTGATTGGAAAATTCTCTTCAAACGGTAGTTTGAATAAAGGAATTGATATCGCCGGAGATTTGGGACAGCCTGTTTTAGCTGCGTCTGATGGGACGGTGGTTTACGCCGGGAGTGGCTTAAGGGGCTACGGCGAATTAGTCATCATCAAACACAGCGAAACCTACGTCAGTGCCTACGGACACAACCGCAGGCTGTTGGTACGGGAGGGGCAGCAGGTCAAGGTCGGACAGACAATTGCCGAAATGGGGTCAACGGGTACAGACCGGGTGAAACTGCATTTTGAGATTCGCCGCCAAGGTAAACCTGTAGATCCGCTGCAGTTCCTGCCCAAACGTTGATTTGAGGCCAGCCTGTTCCGTCGCGTAGAGGGGACAGGCTCCAGCGCTGCCAAGGATAAAGGCGTCGCTTGAGCTTGGGGTCGAACTCACCAAAGGACTATAACAATGGCTCTCAGTAAAGAAGTGCCGGAGTTTGACATCGACGATGAGGTTCTCCTTATGGAGGCCGGCATCGATTCGGAATCTTCGATGTCGAATGATGAAGGGGCTGCTCCACCTTCCGTTCGTTCCAAATCCAGACAATCCGCTTCACTTAAACAACACAAGTACATCGACTACACTCGGGCACTCGATGCCACGCAGCTGTATCTCAACGAAATCGGCTTTTCACCACTGCTCTCCCCGGAGGAAGAAGTTCATTTTGCGCGTCTGTCGCAAAGTGGCGACCCTGCCGGGCGCAAGCGCATGATTGAAAGTAACCTGCGGCTGGTCGTGAAGATCGCCCGGCGTTACGTCAATCGGGGGCTGTCGCTGCTGGATCTGATCGAAGAGGGTAACCTCGGCCTGATCCGCGCAGTGGAAAAGTTCGATCCCGAGCGCGGCTTCCGCTTCTCGACCTACGCGACCTGGTGGATTCGTCAGACCATCGAGCGCGCGATCATGAATCAGACCCGGACCATCCGGCTGCCGATCCATGTGGTCAAGGAACTCAACGTGTACCTGCGGGCGGCACGGGAGCTGACGCAAAAGCTCGATCACGAACCTTCACCCGAAGAAATCGCCAACCTGCTGGAAAAACCGGTGGGCGAGGTCAAGCGCATGCTCGGCCTGAACGAGCGGGTTTCTTCGGTCGACGTCTCGCTGGGTCCGGATTCGGATAAAACCCTGCTGGACACCCTGACGGATGACCGTCCGACCGATCCATGCGAACTGCTGCAGGATGACGACCTGTCGCAAAGCATCGATCAATGGCTCTCGGAACTGACCGACAAGCAGCGCGAGGTGGTCGTACGCCGCTTCGGCCTGCGCGGCCATGAGAGCAGCACGCTGGAAGACGTAGGCCTGGAGATCGGCCTGACCCGGGAACGGGTACGGCAGATCCAGGTGGAGGGCCTCAAGCGCCTTCGCGAAATCCTCGAGAAAAATGGCCTGTCGAGCGAGTCGCTGTTTCAGTAAGCGCCTCTGACGCCCGCCCATAAAAAGCCCCGACTGGTTCGGGGCTTTTTTATTGCTCGGATATTGGCTGAATATTGTCTGTGGCGAGGGAGCTTGCTCCCGCCGGGCTGCGCAGCAACCCCAAAGATTCATGAGCGCTGCGCACTCAAGCGGGAGCAAGCTCCCTCGCCACAAAGTACATTGGCGGACGTACGGTCAGCATTTCCATCGTTTGTAGTCTCGCGGTGTAAGCCTTGGCTTACTCTTTCGTAAGCGTTCCCTATTTTTGCAGGACGGCAGACGTCGACTGCTGATGATAATCTTATTTAAACAATTGATTTATATGCTTATTTTTTAATATGAAGTGCTTATTACAGCGACTTTCATCCTGTAGGGCCGATTGCTCTCGGCAGGGAACTCTTTAGTATCAGCACTGTGTCCACGGACAGACACGCCCTTCAAGGAAGAGGGGAACGGACATCGCAGGACGCGATTCATCAGGACGATGAAAAGGAATACAGGGAATAGGGAAAAAATGTGGGCGGGTCAAACCGCCCCTTTTTTTTGCCTGTAGAAAAGTAAAATCCGAACAAGCAAAAAGGCCCGCAAGGGGCCTTTTCGTAACGCGCGACAGATCAGCGTTCGAGGTCTTTGATCTTGCCTTTGACGCCATCCCACTCTTCGGCATCCGGCAGCGATTCTTTCTTCTCGGTGATGTTCGGCCAGATTTCAGCCAACTCAACGTTCAGCTGAATGAACTCCTGCATCTCTTCCGGAACTTCGTCCTCGGAGAAAATCGCGACGGCCGGGCATTCCGGTTCGCACAGGGCACAGTCGATGCACTCATCCGGGTGAATCACCAGGAAGTTCGGGCCTTCGTAAAAGCAGTCCACCGGACACACTTCTACGCAGTCGGTGTACTTGCACTTGATGCAGTTGTCGGTGACGACGAAGGTCATTTCTAATTTTCTCCTCAGGCGGCGGCAGCGTAGCCCCTTCACGGTTGGGGTCGCCAGGTTCGGGAGCGATGTCTGCCAGCCAGGCTATTAGCCAGCAGCATCCCAAACCGCGCGAGATTCTAACAGCTTGAAGCCGTTTGCGTTATATCCGGTTCTTTGCTGCTTAGATCCGGTTCTTAAGTGCATATAACAATTCGAGCGCTCGACGCGGGGTCAGATCATCGAGATCCACTTTCGCCAACTCATCGAGCACCGGATGCGGCAGGCTGGCGAACATGTCGCTCTGCTGCGGGGCAGCCGGTTTGCCTTTGACGGCAGGCTTGGGCGCTTCATGCGGCAAAGCGGTGTCTTCCAGTCGGCTCAGGTGCTCGCGGGCACGCACGATCACTTCACTCGGCACGCCGGCCAGTTGCGCCACCGCAAGGCCGTAGCTCTGGCTGGCAGGCCCTGGCAATACGTGGTGCAGGAACACGATGCGCTCGTTGTGCTCGGTGGCATTCAGATGCACGTTAGCCACCAAAGGCTCGGCTTCCGGCAACACGGTCAGTTCGAAATAGTGCGTGGCAAATAGAGTATAGGCGCGCAGATGCGCCAGACGCTCGGCGGCGGCCCATGCCAGGGACAGACCGTCGAAGGTGCTGGTGCCGCGACCGACTTCGTCCATCAGCACCAGGCTGCGTTCGGTGGCGTTGTGCAGGATGTTGGCGGTTTCGCTCATCTCGACCATGAAGGTCGAACGGCCACCGGCCAGGTCGTCGCTGGAACCGATCCGGGTGAAGATCCGGTCCACCAGCGACAACTCGCAACTGGCCGCCGGCACGAAGCTGCCGATATGCGCCAGCAGCACGATCAATGCGGTTTGGCGCATGTAGGTGGATTTACCGCCCATGTTCGGGCCGGTGATCACCAGCATTCGGGTGTTGTCATCCAGGCTCAGGTCGTTGGCCACGAACGGCGTAGTCAGCACCTGCTCGACCACCGGGTGACGACCCTGGGTAATGCGCATGCACGGCTCGCTGACGAAACGCGGACAGTTCAGGTCAAGGTTCAACGCACGCTCGGCAAGGTTGCTCAGCACATCCAGCTCGGCCAATGCACCGGCAGTATCCTGCAGCGGTGGCAACTGGCTGATCAGATCTTCCAGCAGCGCCTCGTAGAGCATTTTCTCGCGGGCGAGGGCACGGCTTTTGGCCGACAGCGCCTTGTCTTCGAATTCTTTCAGCTCCGGCGTGATGAAACGCTCGGCGCCCTTGAGCGTCTGGCGACGGATGTAGTCGGCTGGAGCGGATTCGGCCTGCTTGCTCGGCAGTTCGATGAAGTAGCCGTGAATACGGTTATAGCCAACTTTCAGGTTAGCCAGACCGGTGCGGGCCTTCTCCCGGGCTTCCAGGTCGATGAGGAACTGGCCGGCGTTTTCGCTCAGCGATTGAAGCTCGTCGAGTTCGCTGTCGTAACCGGTTTTCAGCACGCCGCCGTCGCGGATCACCGCTGGCGGGTTGTCGATGATGGCTTTTTCCAGCAGCGCCGCCAGTTCCGGGTAGGTGCTGGTGGTGGTCGCCAGGCGTTGCAGATGCGGCGCTTCGAGGTCGGTCATCGCCACTTGCAGTTGCGGCAGGGCACCGAGAGCATCGCGCAGGCGGGCAAGATCACGGGGCCGCGCATTGCGCAGGCCGATCCGCGCCAGAATCCGCTCAATGTCGCCGATTTCCTTGAGCTGCGGCTGGAGTTTTTCGAAGCGGTAGCCGTCGAGCAGGCATGTGATCGACGTCTGGCGCGCCAGCAATACTGTCAGATCGCGCAGCGGACGGTTCAGCCAACGGGTCAACAAGCGGCTGCCCATCGCGGTCTGGCAACGATCGACCACCCATTGCAGGGTGTTGTCGCGACCGCCGGCCAGGTTGGTATCGAGTTCGAGGTTGCGGCGGCTCGCGCCGTCGAGCACCACGGTGTCGTCCAGACGCTCATGACGCAGGCTGCGCAGATGGGGCAGGGCGGTGCGCTGGGTTTCCTTGGCATAGGCCAGCAGGCAACCGGCAGCGCCGATGGCCAGGGTCAGGGTTTCGCAACCGAAGCCTTTGAGATCTTGTGTGGAAAACTGCTGGCAGAGGCTTTTCAGCGCCGAATCTCGCTCGAAATCCCACGGCGCGCGTCGACGCACGCCACGGCGTTTTTCCGCCGGCAGGTCTTTCGGCCAATCGTCCGGGATCAGCAGCTCTACCGGGTTGACCCGCTCCAGCTCCGCCAGCAGGTTTTCCCAGCCCTTGATCTCCAGCACAGTGAAGTTGCCGCTGGTGATGTCCAGCACCGCCAGACCGAACAGGCGCTCGTCGCCCAGTACAGCGGCAATCAGGTTGTCGCGGCGTTCATCAAGCAGCGCTTCGTCGCTGACCGTACCCGGTGTGATGATGCGCACCACCTGACGTTCTACCGGGCCCTTGCTGGTGGCCGGATCGCCGACCTGCTCGCAGATCACCACCGACTCGCCGAGCTTGACCAGTTTCGCCAGGTAACCTTCCGCCGCGTGGTAAGGAATCCCGCACATCGGAATCGCTTGCCCCGCCGACTGACCGCGCGCGGTCAGGGTGATGTCGAGCAACTTGGCAGCCTTCTTCGCATCTTCATAGAAGATCTCGTAGAAGTCGCCCATGCGATAGAACATCAGCTGATCCGGGTGCTGGTTCTTCAGACGCCAGTATTGCTGCATCATCGGGGTGTGGGAGGACAGGTCGGAGACGGCTTTATTCATCGGATTGTCAGGTAACTCGTTAAATGATGTAGGGCAAAAGCGAGGGCAACTGCCGGGCTTTTCCGCGATGGACGCAAGGTTACCATGGGCGGTCGGCTCGACGCAGGCATGACGACCCATTGACACTTTCTGCGTTTATTTGTGATATATGCACGATTTATGCAAATCAGCATTTGTCTTCGGAAAAAACTTCAAGCACTATGCGCGTTATGCAAAAACGCAACGTATCCTCCGTCTTAAGAGCACTGCTCGACCAGCACGGGATCTCCCCCACGGAGCTCCACCGTCGCACCGGCGTGCCTCAATCAACGCTCTCGCGGATTCTCAGCGGGAAGATCGTCGATCCTTCGGATAAACACATTTCGAAGATCGCCGAATACTTCAATGTGAGCACTGATCAATTGCGTGGCCGCGCGGATGTCGCCCCGGCGACTGGCGGCGCGCGCGATGACGTGCATGCGGAACTCAAGGACATAAGCCTGTGGGACGACGATACCCCTGTCGATGACGACGAGGTGTCGGTGCCCTTCCTTCGTGAGGTTGAATTGGCTGCTGGATCAGGAAGATTCGTCATCGAAGAGAGCGAGCGCTCCAGTCTGCGCTTCGGCAAGCGCAGCCTGCGCCACAACGGTGTGCAGTTTGACCAGGCCAAATGCGTGACAGTGCGCGGTAACAGCATGATGCCGGTGTTGCGTGACGGCGCCACGGTCGGAGTCAATGCCGGCAAGTGCGGGATCGGCGACATCATCGATGGCGACCTGTACGCGATCAACCACAACGGTCAATTGCGCGTGAAGCAGCTCTATCGCCTGCCGACCGGCATCCGTCTGCGCAGCTTCAACCGCGATGAGCATCCGGACGAGGACTACAGCTTCCAGGACATGCAGGAAGAGCAGATCGTCATCCTCGGTCACGTCTTCTGGTGGGGCATGTATGCCCGATAGGCAATCCCCTTCTTAGAAAACCCGCCCATGGCGGGTTTTTTTTCGCCTGAACAAAACCCTCGAAGCCTTGATTTATGCGGTATGTATGCGGTAGTGCATTTCTTGCGCAGAAATAAATGCATTTATGCATTGACTGTATATGCATCCATGCATATTCTTGCCACCAAGCCGCTCGACAAAGCGGCTGGCAACAACAGCTCTTTAGTTCCACAAGAACAGGCAGCGATGAACCGGCCTCAACGGTTCAGAGGGTTGGCAACTGACCCGGGTGTGCAGCGTAAAGCACCAAGAGCAGTTATCCGGCGGGCAGGGACCGCGGTCGGAAAAACAATTTGAATGGACTCGTACCGCGCCAGTAGCGCCGAAAAGTCAGCTTCCTTCACGTACACAGGATTGAAGGAAGGCGAAGGAGCGCATTACTGAAAAGCCCGGCGAGCTGCCGGGCTTTTTGGAATGCCTGCCAGATGTCTTCTCGAACCTCATGGAAACCAGCAGGCCGAGGAGGTTGGAAAGAGCAGCCGGGCTCTCCGGCAAACCGTCTGTTCAGTCGTCTCGCACTGACAGACATCTACAAGCCGAGTTCGCTTTAGAACCGCTCATAAGGAAAATGGAATGAATCGATATGCACTGACATTGTATGTGATGGGTTACACCGTCGTTCTTCAGGTGCTGGACACTGAGGGGGAACCGCCAGCCGTCCCGGCTGCTGAGCCGAATGCCGGCTGGCGGAACATCACCGGTAACGACGCTGTGCAACCGGGGATGAAGTGGCAGTTTGGGCCTGCCGGCGAAGAGTATCTTGAGACAACTGCCGCAGAGCAGGAGCTGTTCACCAACGGTCGCATGCAACAGCGATTTGACGACGCCAAGCGCTGGCTGGACTTCAACCCTCTGCAATACAAGCTGGATCTGGGAGTCGCCACTCCGGCGGATGAGGCGGCACTGGTTGCCTACAAGCAGTATTTCATTGCGTTGAGTGAAGCGAAAAACAACGCAGTGTTTCCGCAGATCAATTGGCCGGTTGCTCCTTTCTGATTCGCGGCGCCGATCCACTCCCGGCTCCGGGAATGCATTGCTGAAAAGCCTGGCCCTGGTGCCGGGCTTTTTGGAATGCCTACCTCAAGAGAAACCGTTTGAACCAAACACATACCACTCATCCATCACACCAGGAGGCGTGACATGACAAACGAGCAACAAGCGTTGGCGGACATGCCGATCTGGCTGGTCATCCTCCTCGCCGTGGTGGGCGGGGTGTCCGGCGAAATGTGGCGCGCCGACAAGGAGGGCGCTCGTGGCTGGTCATTGCTGCGGCGTCTGGCCCTGCGCTCCGGCGCCTGCATGATCTGCGGCGTGTCGGCGATCATGCTGCTTTACGCCGCCGGGCTGTCGATCTGGGCGGCCGGCGCCTTCGGTTGCCTGACTGCCATGGCCGGGGCCGATGTGGCCATCGGTCTGTACGAACGCTGGGCCGCCAAGCGCATCGGCGTTTGCGAAGTTCCCCCGCCGCGCGACCCACAGTAACCCTTCACTTTCTTGCCTCGATGCAACTGATGCGGCGGGGCTGCGCGTGGACATTTGAAAAGGAGGTCATGCATGCCCGCACCGATCCAGCAGCCTTCGCAGCTGTTCACGGCGATGGCAACAACCTTGCGCAACAGCGCCGGCCTGAATCTGCAGGTTGGCAATCACGACGACTTCACAACACCCGGTGCTCAGGCCTGGGCATTGATCGACTTTGATCGCAATGCACAGGGAGTGCGCTCCGCTGATGGGCGCATTGCTCATGTCATGACGGTGTCGCTGCAAGTCATTCCGGCACTGTCCGCCAGTGCATTTGCCGCCTGCGATCTGATCGCCATGCTGAAAAACCTGATCACCGACAACCGTTGGGGCCTGCCCGGCGCTCAATGTGATCTGCCGATGAACATTGATGGTCTGCCGTCAGTGCTCACACGCGCCGACCAGCAATACAAGGCGTGGACCCTGACCTTCACCCAGACCCTCTATCTCGGCCCGACCTTGCTCGACGACCCGCTCGGTACGCCGAAATTCGCCCGTACCTGGGAAGTCAACGATATCGACGACCCCGACCAATACACCGCGCTGGAGGCCTGATCGATGTTCGACGCATTACTGCGCATGCAACTGGGGCCGATCATCGAGCGGCTGGCCGAGATGGAAGCCGAGATCGATGACCTGCACCGCCGCGCCGAGAGTTTCTGTCGCATCGGCGTCTGTCAGGCAGTCGATGCTGCGAGCAACACTTGTCAGGTCAGCCACGGTGGACTGCTGACGCCGGCCATCAAGTTCTTCAACCCGAGCGCCGGAGCGCAGAGCGAATCGCGGATTCCGAGCGTGGGCGAGCAGTGCCTGCTGCTCAACTACGGCAGCGGTGAAAGCGGCGCGCAAAGCGTGGCGTTGTTCGGTTTGAACAGTGACCGCTTTCCACCGACGGCAACGGTACCGACGCTGACGCGCCGGGTGCACGTCGACGGCACTGAAAGCGGCTACGACGACGCCACGCACACCTTGCATTGGCAGAACGGCCCGGCCGCATTCAGTGGCTCTCGCGAATCGCTTGCACTGAGCATTGGCCCGGCGCAACTGACGATGACGCCACAGCTGATCAGCCTGCAACTGGGCGCCGTCGGCCTGACCATCGACGCCTCGGGCGTGCACTTCAGCGGCCCGCTGGTGGATCACCAGGGCCGCGTCATCAGCCCCTGAATCAAGAGCTTCCCATGATCGGAATCGATAGAGACTCCGGGGCCACGGTCGACGACTGGCTGCAGTTCGTGCAGCGCGCGACCCGGGCCCTGACCACGCCGCTGGGCACCCGGCAAAAAAGGCCCCTTTATGGCTCGCTGATCCCCACGTTGCTGGGGCAGAACCTCGGTGACGACGTTCTGCTCCTGGCCCAGAGCCACGCGGCTCAGGCGTTCTACAACACGCAGAACGGGATCAGTGATTTTCAGCCGAGCGTGATCGTCGCCAGCCGTCACGGCGCCGGCCTGCTGCTGCGTTTCGCCGGCACCTGGAAAAACCGTCAACAGACATTCGAGGTCGTGACATGAGCATGTTGATCCCCGGCCAGAACCAATTGGCCGAACCGGCGCTGATCACCGTCGACGCCTTCGAAGACTTGCTCGCCGAGTTCAAGACTTTCGTCGTCGAATACGTCGGCGCCCGGGCGCCGGACAGCGCGGCGAAACTCAAGACCAGCCTCGACAACGAGAGCGAGCTGCTGACCTTGGCGCTGGAAGCCTTCTGCGTGCGTCTGCAAACCCATGAACGCAAATACAACGCCCGCATCAAGCAGATGCTGGCGTGGTGGGCGACCGGCAGCAACCTCGACGCCCGCCTGGCGGACATGGGCCTGGAGCGCCAGTTGCTCGATGCGGGTGACCCGGCAGCCTTCCCGCCAATACCACCGATTTATGAAAGCGACGACGACGCCCGGTTGCGCTACTACCTGGCGCCGCACGCCCCGGCAGCGGGCTCGCGGATGCAGTATCGCCGCGAGGTGTTCACTCTCGGTGAACGGCCGACGGTGAAAGTCGAATCCACCGATGCTGGTGTGGTGAATGTCACCTACACCTTCAACCCTGATGGCCTCGCGGCACAGGTCAAGGACGGCAACGGTCGGCGTACTGCGCCGGGCGAAGTGCAAGTCACGGTGTTGTCGCGAGACGGCGATGGCACCCCGTCTGCAGCGCTGCTTGACGGTGTACGCCAGCACTTCGCCCGGCCCGATGTGCGGCCGGAAACCGACCTGGTCACGGTCAAGGCTGCCGACATTCAACGCTACAAGATTCGTGTGGTGGCGAAGATCAATTCCGGCCCCGATTCGGGCCTGACCAAAGTCGCCGCGCAGCAACAATTGCAGGCCTACGCCGACAGTTGTCATCGCCTCGAAGGGCGTGTCGACCCGAGCTGGATCGACTACACGCTGCACAGCGCTGGCGCCGTGCAACTGCAGATTCTTGAACCGCTGGCGCCGATCGTGACCACTGCGTTTCAGGCGCCGTACTGCACGGCGGTCGAGGTCGAGGTGCTGACGCTATGAGTGAGCCAACGCAACGCCCGACCTTGTTGCCGGCCAACAGTTCGGCACTCGAACGCGGACTGGATCTGGGCTTTGGCGCACTGCTTGATCGCATCGCGCCGCCGTTCCCCGAACTGATGAATCCGAGCGAAACACCGGTCGCATTCCTGCCGTATCTGGCAGCGGATCGCGGCGTCGCCGAATGGAGCACCAGCGCACCGGAAGTGGAAAAGCGCCTGACCGTCGAACTGGCCTGGCCCACCGCACGCCAGGCCGGTACTCGCAAGGCGCTGGAGAACGCAGCCAAGGGTTTGCAACTGCGCCCCGAAGTCCGCGCCTGGTACGAACAGACGCCGCTCGGCGTGCCTTACAGCTTCTCCGTGCGCGCCTTCAGCGAGCAACCCTACAGCGCAGAAATCGACGCCCGTCTCGACCGACGCCTGGCCGATGCCAAAAGCGAACGGGACATTCTTTCGGTGACGGTTGGCTTGAGCGCGTTCGGCAGTCATTGCATCGCCGCCGCGACCTTCTGCGGCGAACTGACGACGATCTATCCGGTGTTCATCGAAGGGCTCGAAACCTCGGGAGAGGCGTTCATGGCCGCCGGTATGTACACCGTCGAAACATCCACTATTTATCCTCAGGGGGCCTGAATGGCTGACTATTACACCCTGCTCACCAACGCAGGGATTGCCTACGAAACAGCGTGCAAGGCTGCGGGCGTGCCGATCAAGCTGACGCAGATTTCCGTCGGCGACGGCGGCGGCGCGGTCTACAACCCGGCGGCGACCGCCACCGCGCTGAAACGCGAAGTCTGGCGCGGGCCACTCAACGCACTGTTCCAGGACGAGAAGAACCCGAGCTGGCTGCTCGCCGAAGTCACCATTCCGCCGGATGTTGGCGGCTGGTATGTACGGGAAGCGGGACTGTGGACGGATACCGGGATTCTTTATGCCATCGTCAAATACCCGGAGTCGTTCAAGCCGGTTCTGGCCACGTCGGGCTCGGGTAAAGAGTTCTACATTCGCTCGATTTTCGAGACCAGCAATGCGTCGCTGGTGACGTTGCTGATCGATGACACGGTGGTCAAGGCCACCCGTGCCTGGGTGACAGGGTATGTGGCGGATGAGCTAGCGAAGCTTGATTCCAAGCAGTCTGTACGTGTTGCCACTACGAGCAATATCGTGCTGAAAGCTTCACAAACTATTGATGGTGTTGCAGTCGTTGCGGGAGACAGGGTGCTGGTTAAAAACCAGACATCAGCGAAAGACAATGGACTGTACGTTGTTGCAAATGAATTCTGGGTTCGCACAAAAGATGCCGACTCGGATCTCAACGTAACGCCAGGTCTTACCGTATCTATTGAGCAAGGCACCACTCAAGCCGACACGATCTGGCAGCTTGTTACCGATGCCCCTGTGCTCCTCGGCACTACTGCTTTGGTGTTTCAAAACATCACTTTCGGCTTTGCACCGCTGAGTTCTCCGGTGTTCTCCGGTAGCCCGACAGCGCCCACGGCCAACGTTTTTAGTAATGATGATGTTCTGGCAACTACTAAATTTGTTCAGCGTGCGCTGGGTAGTTACGCCGGCCAGACAAACTATGAAGCCAACACCCAATTGACAGTTGCCGACGTCGGGAAACTATCGATCTTCACCGCACCTGGTTTGACGGCGACACTTCCAGCCTGGGACAGCGTTCCTCCCGGGGGATTGGTTCATCTGACAAGCACTGGAGGGGTAACTGTCAAGACTCGGGCGGGGGAAACGTTTGGAGCAGTCAATACCACCAACTTGACCAGCGTTGTACTTCAACCTGGCAATTTTGCGGTTTTCCGACGCTTATTGTTGGGTCCCGGCTGGAGTTTGGACTCGGGGGATACTGCGCTGAAATATTCGCCGATGTTTGCCACCAACGGAGCAGTAACCGGATATATGAAACATCCGGGTGGAGCAATTGAGCAATGGGGGATCGGAACGACCGATGCTGAGGGCTATGTTTACATCACCTATCCATTGGCGTTCCCTACGGCCATGCGCTCAATCAGTTGTCTTCATATGGGTTCCATGGGATTGATGAGCTGTGTTGTTTACAACTCTATCCAGAAGACCGGATGTACTCTTCGAGTTCAAAACGGCAGTAACGGGACTCTGGCCACTTGGGCAGTTTACTGGCGAGCAATAGGGGTTTGAGCATGACAGAGATTATTTTATTTAGCCCCAGCACATGCGGTGCTTACCTTCCTGACGTCCACGAACTCGATATTCCAGACGATGTGGTACCCGTATTCCTGCGTAATTGGGAGGCGCTGCTGAACGAGTTGGCAACAACACCAAAAAAAATCGGAGCGGGACCTGATGGTCAGCCAATTCTGGTCGAGCCTCCGCCGTTTGACAGAGCGACTTTGCAGTCCATAGGCCTCGAATGGCGCAACGCGCAGTTGGCATCAACCGATACTCTTGTTGCAAGGCATCGAGACGAATTGGAAGGAAGCGGCCTTACTACGCTAACTGCTGTGCAGTACTCCGATTTACAAATGTATCGGCAGCAGCTACGTCAGTGGCCGCAGAGGGAGGAATTTCCTTCGATTCAATATCGCCCCCAATTGCCTGATTGGTTGAGTGAAAGGACCTGATAGACGCCCCGCACCCCGGGGCGTTTTCTTTCCCGCAAAAAACAATTCAACACCCGCCAAAGCCCCTCCCCACGAGGGGCTTTCCCGTTTATGGAGAAACGAAAAATGGCAACCCGCCAAACCTACACCGTGCTCGTTCCATTCCCCACCGGCGGTGGGCACTGGTCGAGCGTCGGTCAAGACCTTGATCTGCTCGACGTCGAGGCCAGTGCGCTGCACAGCGCCGGTCGTCTGGAACTGAAAACACCCTCCACCCAGGCCAAAAAGGCCGCTGCCAAGAAGGCTGACTAACCATGGCTGAGGTTTTGAACTTCGAGCACAACGGCATTACCGTCAATGCCACTGAATCCCCCGAGGCCATGGGTGGCCTGGGTGACAACATCATCGGTCTGGTCGGCACCGCGCCGAAGGCTGATCCGCTGATTCCGCGCAACGCACCGTTCCGCATCAACAGCTTCACCACCCACGCGCTGCTCGATCCGACCGGCGCCGAAGAGGGCACGCTGTATCACGCCGTCTACCAGATTCTGAAAGTGGTCAAGGTGCCGGTGTACGTGGTGATCGTCGAAGCGGGCGCGACTCCGGCCGACACCGTTAACGCAGTGATCGGCGGTGTTGATCCAACCACCGGCCGCAAGCTCGGTCTGGCCGCACTCGGCAGCGTCCCGGAAGACCTGACCATCATCGGCGCGCCGGGCTTCACCGGCACCAAAGCGGTGGCCAGCGAGTTCGCCTCGTTCGGCAAACGCATCAAGGCCCGCGTGGTGCTGGACGGCAAGGACGCCTCGGTCGCTGATCAAGTGACTTACAGCCAGGAACTGGGTGGCGCCGACCTCGGTTTCGACCGTTGCCTGGTGGTGCACAACATGCCGGCGGTGTACTCGAAAGCGGCGAAGAAAAATGTGTTCCTCGCGCCGTCCAGCCTGGCGATCGCCGCGCTGGCCAAGGTCAAGCAGTGGGAGAGCCCGGGCAACCAGGTGACCTACGCCGAAGACGTGTCCCGCGTCGTTGAATACAACATCCTCGACACCTCCACCGAAGGCGATCTGCTCAACCGCTACGGTGTCAGCTATTACGCCCGCACCGTGCTGGGCGGCTTCTCGCTGCTGGGTAACCGCTCGATCACCGGCAAGTTCATCAGCTATGTCGGCCTCGAAGATGCGATCAGCCGCAAGCTGGTCAAGGCCGGCCAGAAAGCCATGGCCAAAAACCTGACCAAGTCGTTCATGGATCAGGAGGTCAAGCGCATCAACGACTGGCTGCAGACCCTGGTCGCCGACGAAACCATTCCTGGCGGCAGCGTCTATCTGCACCCGGAACTCAACAGCGTCGAGAAGTACAAGAACGGCACCTGGTATGTGGTCATCGACTACGGCCGCTACGCGCCGAACGAACACATGGTTTATCAACTCAACGCCCGCGATGAAATCATCGAGCAGTTCCTGGAGGACGTTCTCTAATGTTTACCAACCGCGTAAGACAGGCCATCGCGGCCACCCTGCAAGGTTTGCCGTTGTCGGCGACCGTGGAAGAGTTCACCCCGCCGAAAATCGATTTCGACATGGAAAGCATGACGGGCGGGCGCTTCATCGTTGAGGAAATGGCCAAGAGCGCCAAGCCGCTGAATGCCACGCTCAAGCTGCAAGGCACCGGTGCTGAAGTGTTGCTGGCGATGGGAGTAAAGCTGGGCGACGACATCCTGCTGAACGTGCGTGAAGCCGGTCAGGATCAGGACGGCAACACCTGGTTCACCTACCACACAGTGGGCGGCAAGCTGAAATCTCTGGCTGAAGATGCGCTGAAAATGGGGGGTAAAGCCATCACCACACTGGAGCTGTCCTGCCGCACCTACAACCGCCTGGAAAACGGCATCCCGGTGATCGACATCGACGTGCGCACCCAGAAATTCGTGCTCAACGGCGTCGATATCCTCGGTGATGCGCGTCGTGCGGTGCTGATGCCGTAACCCTCGGCACACCATAAACCCTGTAGGAGTGAGCCTGCTCGCGATGAGGACAGCACATGCAACATCAATGTGCCTGAAAGATCGCTATCGCGAGCAGGCTCACTCCTACAAGGGAATAGCGACCCCCCTAAAAAAGAATCACCAAGGAATTCATACATGTCGTGGATGCCACCCAAGCATGACCTGCTGTCGCCGATCACCGGCGACGACGGCGCGCAGATCGAGCAGATCCAGCTCAAGCCGCTGTTCTACGCTGCGCAGAAAGAAGCGCTGGAACGCGCCGGCGATGATGAAGACGATCAGTTCTTCGAACTGGCGCTGCTCGCCACCGGCCTGTCGGTCAAGGAACTCGACCAGCTCAAACGCCCGGACTACGTGAGCATCGCTCAGTACGTGCACGAGATGTCGACCCGTCCGGCGTCGTACTTTCTGGAGCAGGTCGAGGACGCGGAAAAGACCGACGATCCTGACGAAGTGCAGCTGCTGCAACCGCTCGCCGTGACAGGCCGCACCGTGACCTCGCTGTCGCTGGAAATGCCCGCACTGCGCGCCACCAAAGTGATGAAGAAACTGAAAACGGCCAAGGAACGCGCCGAGTTCATCACCGCCCATTGCACCGGCCTGATGATCCCCGATCTGGCCCAGCTGAGCGTCCCGGACTGGACCCAATTGCAGGTGCGCATCGACGATTTTTTAAACCAGCCGGCGGCCTACTTTCGGAACGCGACATCGAAGTAATCCTCGATATCGTCCCGCTCATTTACTCGGTAAGTGAAGCGGAGATTCTGCAATGGGACGCCGAAAAGGCGTTGCGCCGCTACGACATAGCGATCACTCGCCTTGGCGTGAAACAGGAGTAGAGCGGCATGGCAGAGAGTAAAAACGCGCTCATGTACGCCGGTGAGAGCACGAGTTCCGCGAGCCGCAATATCGGCTTGACCACTGCAGCAACGAGCACGACGACAGCAGGCCTGGATCGGGATAAGGTCGCCGACCTGAGGCAAACGTTGAGCACGGCAAGTGAGCGAATCGTTTCGCTCACTGCAGCCATCGATTCGCTGATCCTCACCTTGGCGACCCAACGTTCTTTGTCGAAGAGCGCGGTCAATGGCGACGGCGGATCTTCCGCGCAGAAGGCTACAGACAAGGTAGCCGGCGCCGCCCCTCCCGAGTTGCTCAAAGCCGCTGTCGCGATGGACACAGCCGCTGCGAACCTGAGCGAAGTCGCTCGACTGACTCCGGTTCAGGGCAAGGAAATGGCTCAGGCAAGCCTGATCACGGCCAGTGCGCCGTTAGTGGCTGCCGGAGGAACCACCGGGGTTGAATTGGTCAATGCCGCGGCGTTGGGTGCCAAGGCGGGGATTGGCATCGACTTGCCCAATGCCTCGGACAAGCAGTTCGAACTGCTGAAGTTTGCCGATGACGCTGCGCTCACCGCGTCAGCATTCAAGGTGCCAGCGCTACAAGTTGCCGAGATGATGGCGGCCTGGCGTACCTCGATGAAACTGACCCGTGATCAGGCCATCGATCTGGCAGATGCGGCTCACCACTTGGGCAAAATGCCCGGAGATGTAAACGCGGCAGACATCGGCTCGGTGTTGCAGCGTTCCGGCGACGCGGCGATTGCTGCGGGGTTGCAACCCGAGCAAGCCGCAGCGCTGTCGGCAGCCTTGCTGAACACCGGAACGAAAGAAGGTGAAGCAAGCGTTGCGTTGAAGAGTATTTCCACAGCCTTGAGCAAGGGAGACCAGGTCTCTGTCGCCGAACAGGGAGCGTGGAAACAACTGGGGGTCGATCCCAAGGCCGTGTCTGCGGCGATGCGTGATCCGAACAAGGACAATGCACAAGGCGCGTTGCTGACAGTGTTGGCCGCATTGAACGCCAGACCGCCAGAACAACGCGCAGTGTTGGCCAGGACGTTGTTCTCCGATGGCGGTGATGCTGCGCAGAAACTCTCGCAAAACCTCGGCGAGGTTAATGAGACGTTCTGGCAGGTCAAGGACAAGCAGCGATACGCAACGTCGGAGCTGGGCGAGAAGGGGTCGGTAAAACAGGCTGCCCTGGCGCTTTCCGGTACTCAGCAAGGACAGCTGAATATTCTGAATGCCCGTAGCGAGCGATTGGCCGTCGCCAAAGGCAACGCGTTGGCGCCCTCCAGCGATTCGCTGGCCTCCGCTGGGGTCGACAAGCTCAGTGAACTGACTGAAACCTATCCGAAAACCGCTGGTGTGGTGTTGACGGTGAGCGCGTTTCTCAAACCGTTGTTCGATCAAGCGCTCGATGCCATTGGCAGCGATATCAAAGACCGGGTTGGCAAGAAAGTCGTGGATAAGGGCCTGTCCGTTTTCACCGGTGCCGCCACCGGCACAGCGGGGGCCGCCGCTGCTGGCAGCGGTTTGAAGATCCTCGAGCAAACTTCGCGGGTGCGGGCCCCGCTCCTGGAGTCGACCACCGCTGCCATGCGCCCTCTGTCACGCGCAATGCCCTGGCCTGTAAAAACCGTCACTGCCCTCGCAGGCCTGGCGGCCGGGGTGGCCACTGGTGACGAAACCCAGATAGCTAAAAGCGTCGGCGCAGCGGGCGGTGGAATGGCCGGCGCTCTTGCAGGCTCTGCCTTCGGCGCGTCACTCGGAGCCGTGGGTGGCCCACCCGGCATGGCCATAGGTGGCGTTCTCGGTGGATTGCTTGGCGGTTGGCTGGGCAGTGAGGGCGGTTCCCTTCTGGGCGAAAAACTCGGCAGTACCCCACCGGACAAACTCGCAGCACCGGCTCAGGTCAGTCAGGCGTTGGCCAGCGCCCAGGCGCCCACGGTGCCAGCCCCCTACGCGCCCACCGTTCAGGTGTATTGCAGCGACCCGGGCAGTGTGGAAAAGATTGGTCAGTTGGTCGACTTTCACCTGAGATCTCAATTCAGCAACGAATTCATTCCACTGATGAACACCAACAGCCTCGCCACTCGCCGTGACGCAGCCCTGACCGATGGAGTCGACTGATGAAACAACAAATGGCTCTAGGCAGTTTCATCTTCGGCCTGTCGCGCAACTTCGCTTACAGCACGCTGGCGCGAAAGTCCGACGGTGGCTGGAGCGACATCCAGATCCTGACCAGCAAACCGAAATCCAGTCAGACCGGGCAGAAAGCGGAATCGCTGACCATCAGCGGCACCTCGATGTATGCCGTGGCCATGGATCGACTCGATGAATTGCGCGCCCTTCAGGCACAGCGGGTGCCGCTGCCGTTGATTGACGGTATCGGGCGCAACTGGGGCCTGTGGCGGATCAACAGCATCGACGAAAACCAGAGCGAGGTCATCGATGACGGCACCGCGATGGTGATCAAGTGGGTGGTCGGGTTAACGGAGTTCAACAATGCGTAAGGTACGAAGCGTGGCCGGTGATTCGGTGAATCTGCTGCTCTACCGCGAAACCGGACGCAGTGATGACGCCGCTGAAGAGGCCCTGTGGAAACTCAACCCGACCTTGGCCGAATACGGCCCGATCCTGCCTGCGGGCGTTTGGGTCACGCTGCCGGAACTCGACTCGAAACCGGCCACGATCAAACCGCTCACGGCCTGGGATTAAGGAGGTTGCATGGCACTGGGTTTCACCCCGGCGGTAAGACTCTACGGGGCCCATTCGGCCCTGCTCAATCAACGCCTGATCAGTTGGGAACACATCGATGCAGCCGGTTTCGAGTCCGATCAACTGACGTTGACGATCGATCTTGAAGGCCTCGAAGGGCTGCCGGATCTGGGCGGGAAAATCGGCCTTGAGGTCGGCTATCTGGAGTCGGGAATGGTCGACAAGGGCCAGTTCAAAGTGACGCGCCTGACACCGACGCTGTTCCCGTTTCGCCTGACTCTGGTGGCCACGGCGGCACCGTTCAGCAAGGATGATGAGACGGGCTTCAAGCAACGCCGCACGGCCAGTCATGGCCCTACCACATTGGGTGCGCTGTTTCGCAAACTGGTGTCGAGCCATGGCTTTTCACCGCGCGTCGCTCCTGAGGTGGCGATGATCAGAATCGCGCATGTCGACCAGTCCAACGAAACCGACATGAGCTTTCTGACGCGCCTGGCGAAAAAGTACAACGCGGTGACCAAACCCTACGACGACGTGTACGTGCTGGCCCGTCCCGGCCAGACCAAATCGTTGTCGGGCCAGGTGCTGGCGGACGTGACTTTGTCGGTGACCAGCAACAACCGTCCCGGCGATCACGCATTCATCAGCGCCACGCTGGAGGAGTCTGCCCGTGAGCAGACCAAGGGCTGCAAGACCTGTTTCTGGGATGGTGCCGCGGGTGTGTTGCGCTGGGTTGAAACGGGACTTGCGCCGTTCAAGACCCTCCGCCAGAAGCAACCCAGCGAAGCCGATGCGATCGCCGTCGGCGAAGGCGAAGTGCGCAAGATGCTCCGGCAAAAGTACAAGGTCAAGATCAGCTGTCCCGGCGATCCACGGCTGGCGGCCGAAGGCCTGGTGCTGCTCGATGAGACCTGGCCGGACTTCATGCGCGGGCGCTGGTCGATCGACAAGGTCACCGCCAGTGGCAATCGCGAGAACAGCTATCGCTGCGTGATCGATGCCAGCGGTCTTGATCCCAAGGCTGAAGCCAAGGACTGATTCACTCTTTCTCAGAGCGACACAAACCCCTGTGGGAGCGAGCCTGCTCGCGAAAGCGGTGGATCGATCAACATTGTTTTTGAATGTAGGTCCGCCTTCGCGAGCAGGCTCGCTCCCACATTGGTCTTGCGGTAACTCCCCCACACTCTGGAACACCACCATGAAGATCACCCCGATCCTCACGCAACTGCGTGCGCAATGCCCAAGCCTTGCCAACCACATTGCGGTGGGCGTCGATCTGGCGTTGCTGCAAGGCAATGCCGATCTGCCGACGCCTTCGGCCCATGTGCTGCCGCTGGCCGATGTAGCCAGCAACAGCACCGCGCAAAACCTCACCGCGCAACCGATCCGCGACCGCTTCGAAATCGTCCTGGCGCTTGATGCCAGCGACGGCACAAAAGCGCTGGATCTGTTGCACGACCTGCGCGCCGAACTGTGGCGCGCGCTGGTGGGGTTCAAGTCGGGCACTGACTACAGCGCCATCGTCTACGACGGCGGCGAGATGGTCTCGATCAACAGCAGCCGGGCCTTCTATCGGCTGCGCTTTTTTGCCGAGTTCCAGCTCGGCCGCAATCTGCCCAGTCAGCCTGCGGAGAGTTGGCACGAACGTGAACTGGACGGCTTGTCGTCCTTTACCGGGGTCACTGTGCGGGTCGATGCGATCGACCCGGCCGACCCCAATCTGAAACACCCGGGCCCTGACGGGCGCGTGGAACTGACTTTCTCTGGAGACGTAACCCCATGAGCAATCGCATCACCGTACTGCCGGCCGCTGGCCGTGCCGTGCCTGACCCGGAAGCGGGCGATCTGCTGCCCAAAGAAGGCCGTGAAGTGCTGGACAGCGCCTGGTGGCGCCGACGTCTGGCCGACGGCGATATCACCCTCAAAACCGTAAAAGTCAAAGCACAGGGAGCCAAATAATGGCGATCGGATTCAGCAACATCCCCGCGGACATTCGTGTACCGCTGTTCTATGCCGAAATGGACAACTCGGCCGCCAATAGCGCGACCTCGGCCATGCGCCGTCTGATCGTCGCTCAGGTCAACGACAACATTGCCCCGACTGAGGTCGGCAAACTGGTGCTGGTCTCCAGCGTTGCGCTGGCGAAAAGCATCGGTGGTCAGGGCTCGATGCTCGCTTCGATGTACGAGACCTTCCGCAAGGCAGACCCGATCGGTGAGATCTGGTGCCTGCCGCTGCACAACACTGAAGGCGCCATCGCCAAAGGCGTGCTGACCCTGACTGGCACTGCGACTCAGGCTGGCGTGCTCAACCTGTACGTCGCTGGTGTGCGTGTGCAGGCCACCGTGGTCAACGGTGCCACCGCTGCTCAAGCGGCTACCGCACTGGCACAGAAAATCAATGCCACCGCCGATCTGCCGGTGAGCGCTGCGGCTGCCGAAGGTGTGGTCACCCTGAACGCCAAGTGGACCGGCGACAGCGGTAACGACATCAGCCTGCAGTTCAATCGCCTGGGCAAGAGCAACGGCGAAGAAACCCCGGCCGGCCTGACCACTGCGATCACCGCCATGACCGGCGGCGCCGGTGTGCCGGATCAGGTCGCAGCTGTGGCTGCACTGGGCGACGAGCCGTTCGAGTTCATCGCACTGCCGTGGTCGGATCTGTCGACTCTCAATACCTGGCAAGCAGTGATGGATGACAGCACCGGTCGCTGGTCCTGGGCCAAGCAACTGTTCGGTCACGTCTACAGCGCCAAGCGTGGCACCGTCGGCACGCTGGTTGCTGCTGGCCAGGCACGTAACGACCAGCACATGACCATTCAGGCGCTGGAGCCGGGTGTACCGCAACCGTTCTGGGTACAAGCTGCAGCACTGGCTGCGCGCACCGCGGTGTTCATCTCCGCCGATGCCAGCCGTCCGACCCAAAGCGGCAGCCTGCCGGGCGTTGATCCGGCGCCGGCCAGCGAGCGTTTCACCCTGACCGAGCGTCAGTCGCTGCTCAACTACGGCATCGCCACCGCGTACTACGAAGGCGGTTACGTGCGCATTCAGCGTTCGATCACCACCTACCAGAAGAACGCTTACGGGCAGGCCGACAACTCCTACCTGGACAGCGAAACCATGCACCAGTCGGCGTTCATCGTGCGTCGTCTGCAAAGCGTGATCACCAGCAAATACGGTCGCCACAAACTGGCCTCCGACGGCACCCGTTTCGGCGCCGGCCAGCCGATCGTCACCCCGGCGACCATTCGCGGCGAGCTGATTGCGCAGTACGCCAAGCTGGAACTGGAAGGCCACGTGGAGAACGCCGAGCTGTTCGCCGAGCACCTGATCGTCGAGCGCGACGTGCAGGACCCGAGCCGCGTGAACGTGCTGTTCCCGCCGGATTACATCAACGGTCTGCGCGTGTTCGCACTGCTCAACCAATTCCGTCTGCAATACGACGACGCGGCCTGATAACCGCGTTTGGCCGCAAGCATTCAGCCCACCTCGGTGGGCTTTTTTATTTGAAGGGAGTAACACCATGGGTCAAGTGATTGCAGGCACCTGCTACGTCAAAGTCGACGGTGCACAACTGACTATCAACGGCGGCTGCGAAGCCCCGCTGATGGCCGTCAAACGCGAAACCGTCGTACCGGGTTTCTACAAGGAAACCGACATCGCGCCGTCGTTCAAAGTGACCGCGCTGCACACCGCCGACTTCCCGCTGAAGAAGCTGATCGAAGGCACCGACATCACCGTCACCTGCGAATTCAGCAACGGCAAGGTCTACGTGCTGGCCGGTGCCTATCTGGTCGAAGAGCCGGTTTCCAAGGGCGATGACGCCACCATCGAACTGAAATTCGAAGGCATCAAGGGGACCTGGCAATGAGCGGCGCCGTGAAGCTTCAGGTTGCGATCGAAGCTCACGGCGAGCCCCTGACCGAACTCGTCCTGCGCCGTCCGACGGTGCAGGAAGTGCGAGCGATCAAGGCGCTGCCGTACAAGATCGACAAGAGCGAAGAAGTCAGCCTCGACATGGACGTGGCGGCCAAATACATCGCCGTGTGCGCCGGCATCCCGCCGTCGTCGGTCAACCAGCTCGATCTGGCTGACCTCAATGCGCTGAGCTGGGCCGTTGCGAGTTTTTTCATGAGTGCGGCGTCGGAGCCATCACCGACCTGATCGCAGTCGCCTATGACCTGGCCTGGTTCTGGAAGGTTGACCCCGAACAGATGATGGCCAGGCCACTGGATGTGCTCCGCGAATCGCTGGAGCACGCGCAACGGATCAATGCGATGCAGCAGGTGCAGTGATGGCAGACGAAGAAAAGCAAGTGCAAACACCGGTGCTGATCACGGGCATCGATGAACTGTCGCCCAAACTCGGCGCCCTGCGAGTAAAGGTCGAGAGCTTCAAGAAAAACCTGGAACAGACCGGCCTCGGCAAACTGGACATCAGCGGTCTGTTCAAGGGCGGCAGCGTGATCACGCCGTTCGTGGACGGGATCAAGTCGGCGGCGGCGTTTCAGGGCAAATTGACGGAAGTCAGCGAGACGGCGAAAACCGTCGATCTGCCCGCCGCGCCGAAAGTCGCTGCACAGAACATGAACGTGTTCAGTGCGTCGATGGAAAAGGTTTCCGCTGCTGTCGACGCGGCGTTGGTGCCGGCGGTCGGGGCGTTGGTGGTCGGGCTTGAGCCGATGATGACTCAGGTCAGCAGTCTGCTTGCCGACAACCCGCAACTGGTGGAAGGCCTGGCTGCGGCGGCCATCGCCTTCTCGGCGATGCAAACTGCGGTCAGCGGTGCGACGCAAGTGTTCGACGTCATGAGCATGGTGCTCAAGACCAATCCGATCATGCTCATTGCCATGGGCATCGCGGTGGCAGCCGGTTTGATCTATGCCAACTGGACGCCGATCAGCGCGTTCTTCAAAGGCATGTGGGAAGGCGTGAAAAACATCGGTGCGAGTGCGATGGCGACGTTGCGCTCGATTCTTGACTGGCGACCACTGGATGCACTGGCGGCGCTGTGGTCACCGGTTGCGGGATTCTTCTCGGGCATGTGGGACGAGGTCAAAGCCGTCACTGCGCCGGTAATCGACTTCTTCAAATCGGTGTTCTCGTGGACGCCCGCCGGCATGATCCTGGACAACTGGGGGCCGCTGACGGGGCTGTTTTCGGCGATCTGGGAACTGCTCAAGGCCTTGAGTGTGCCGGTGATGGCGTTCCTCAGAAACCTGTTCGATTTCTCGCCGATGCAGATGATCAACAGTGCGTGGGGCGGTGTTGTCAGGTTCTTCGAGCCGATGTTCGATGGCCTGCGAAAAGCCGCGCAGCCGGCCAAGGCGTTCCTGGCTTCGTTGTTCGACTTCTCGCCCATGCAGATGATCACCAGCGCCTGGGGCGGTGTTGTTGCGTACTTCCAGCCGGTGTGGACGACGCTGCAATCGGCTGTGCAAAGCACCCGGGATACATTGCGGACGTTGTTCGATTATTTCCCCATGGAAATGATCACCAGCACCTGGGGTGGTGTCGTCGGGTACTTCGAACCGATCTGGACGGCACTGCAAACGTCAGTGCAGCGGGTCAAAGGCTTTTTCAACAGCCTGTTCGAATGGTCGCCGCTGGAGCAGATTGCGCAGTACTGGCAGCCGGTCGGCGACGTCTTTTCGGCGCTATGGGATGTTGTGCTGGCGGCGTCTGCGCCGGTTGTGGACTTTCTGCACACCCTGTTCGAATGGAAACCTCTGGATCAGATCATCGAGAGCTGGGGGCCGATTGTCGGGTGGTTCGGCGAGTTGTGGCAAAAGCTGCAAACCGTCATCGCGCCGATCAAGGAGCTGTTCGACGGTGGTTTCGCCGGGTTGATCGCCAAGGTCACCGGCAAGGTCGAAACCCTGACCGAGGCGCAGCGCCAGACCAATGCCGAAGGCAAGGGTGAGCTGGCGCCGGCGTTCTTTGGCGCAAGTCCCGCGTCTGCTGGAAACGGGGCGTTGCAGGGCGGATCGCTGCCGCAATCCTCCAGCGCCCTGATCCAGCAAAGCGCTGCCAACAACCGTACGCAACTCGAAGGCGGCCTCACCGTGCGCTTCGAAAACGCACCGGCCGGGTTGCGTACCGATCAACCGCAAACCAATCAACCGGGGCTGGCGCTGTCTTCGCGCATCGGCTATCGCTCGCTGTCGGCAGGAGGTTCCAATGAACTGGCGTGACCGTTTGTTGCCGGCATCGTTTCGCGGTGTCGGGTTCTGGATCGATCAGGCGAAAAGCCCGGTCGGTCGCAAAGGTCAGTTGCACGAGTATCCGCAACGTGACCTGCCGTATTTCGAGGATCTCGGCCAGCAGGCCAAGACCCACGACATCACGGCGTTCATCATCGGCGCCGATTGCCTTGAGCAGCGCGACAAGCTGCTCAAGGCCTTGGAGGCGGGCAGTGGTGAACTGGTGCATCCGTGGCTCGGACGCCTGCAAGTCAAGGTCGGCGAATGCGACATGACCCACACCCGCCAGGATGGCGGGTTGGTGACCTTTAGTCTGAAGTTTTATCCCGATCAGCCGCTGCCGTTTCCAACGGCCAGCGTCAGTACCCAGAAAGTGCTGCTGGCCAAAGCCGACAGTCTGTTGGGGTCTGCGGTGGCGCGTTTCGAGCAGGCGATGACGTTGATCAAGGCTGCGCGGATCGGCATTGCCAATCTGCGCAACAGCCTGACCGGGGTTTATGAGGTGATCAAGGAGCAGCTCAAGCCGTTGATCGCGCAGTACAAGCAGATCACTGAACTGGTGAAAGCCGTCAAGGAGTTGCCCAAGGAAGTGGCAGCGGAGTTCAAGGGCTTGCTCGGCGATATCAAGGAACTCAAGGAATTCGCGAAGGAGGGCTACCGTGGCGTGATTGCCGACGTGTCCCAACAACTCGAAGCCATCCGCAAGGCTGATGCGCCGAAGATCACTACCGGCAAGGACACCAATGCAGCAGCGCAAGCCATGGCTGATCTGGTGCAGGACACGCTGATCGTGAAGGCGGCGCAGTGGATCGCTTCAATGCCGGTTGCAAGCAAACCGGTGAAATTGCCGTCGATACCTTCCGTGGGCCAGCAGGCGAATCAGCCGATCAATCGTGCGGACGTGCCCGCCATCGATGATGTGCAGGCGATACAGCAGACGCTGATCGATACCCTTAACCTGGTGAAAACCAAGGCCGGCCCGGCACACCACCAAATGATCAGCGATCTGCAGGATGCAGCGGTCGCGCATCTCAAGTCGGTCGCGTCCTCGGGTATACGGCTCGTCACTAAAACCCTGCAGGAAAGCGCGCCGGCAGTGGTGATCGCCTACAAGTACCTCGGCGATGCCACGCGGGTCACTGAAATCCAGCAGCGCAATCCGACGAACCATCCCGGGTTCTCGCCCAACGAAGTGAAAGTCTCCGGGGAGTAAACCATGAGCGAAATGGATAATCGCGTCACGCTGACCGTCGACAACATGGAATACGGCGGCTGGAAAAGCGTCGAAATCACCGCTGATCTTGAGCGTCAGTTCCGCACCTTCAAACTCGACATCACCTGGCAGTGGCCGGGGCAGACGGTGGACAAACCGATCAAGCCGGGCGATCCGTGCGAAGTGAAAATCGGCCAGGACCTGGTGCTCACCGGTTACGTGTTCAAAGCCCCGGTCACTTACGATGGACGCCAGATCAGCCTGAGCATCGAGGGCAGTTCCTGTACTCAGGATCTGGTGGACTGTGCCGCGATCAACCGCCCGAACCAGTGGAAAGACCAGCCCATGCTGAGCATCGTCGAGGCATTGGCGTCGTCTTACAAGGTCAAGGTCGTCAGCGAGATTGCCGAAACCACGCGATTGGGCAGCTACACCCTGGTGCCGGGGGAGACGGTTTTTCAATCGATCGATCGTCTGCTTTCGCTGTTTCGGGTGTTCTCCACCGACGATGCGTCAGGGCGGCTGGTACTGGCCAGACCTGGCAGCGGTGGCCGGGCCAGTGATGCGCTGGAGCTGGGCAAGAATATCCTTTCGGCTAACGCGCCGATGGATTACAGCCAGGTGTTCTCTGAATACCGGGTCATTGGCCAGCAGAAGGGCAACGATCAGAAAAGCGGCGCAGCGGTCAGCGAGATTGAATCGATCGCCACGGATCTGGGCTACAAGCGCCGCCGCGTGACCGTGATCAACGAGGGCCTGCAGATCAATCCTGATCTGTCGCTCAAACGGGCTCTCTGGGAAAGCGCCACGCGTGTTGGCCGGGCGCAGACCACCACCTATCAGGTGCAGGGCTGGCGCCAGGCCAATGGTGATCTGTGGCGCCACAACACACTGGTGAAGGTCAAGGATCCGGTACTCGGTTTTGACGGCGACATGCTGATCTCCAAAGTGACGTATTCGCTGTCGGCGCAGGGCTCGGTGACCACGCTGCAAGTGGCGCCGCCGCAGACCTTTGATCCTGATCCAACGCCCCCGAAAAAAACCTCATAGCCCGGAAAAGATCGCAGCCTTCGGCAGCTCCTACAGGTGTACGCCGATCCTATGTAGGAGCTGCCGAAGGCTGCGATCTTTTGACCTCGGCCCGTTTCGTACAGGAACCAAGCATGAGCCTACTGACACGCCTGCTGGCGCGCGGCACTGTCGTGCTCGCCCATTCGGCATCCAAGCTGCAATCGCTGCAAATGCGCCTCACCGCCGGTGAAGTGAACGACGATCTGGAGCACTTCGAACCCTACGGTTTCACCAGCAACCCGCTGGCCGGCGCCGAAGGCATTGTCACGTTTCTCGGCGGTGACCGTTCCCACGCCATCGCCCTGGTGGTCGCCGATCGCCGTTATCGCCTGCAGTCGCTGGCTTCGGGCGAAGTGGCGATCTACACCGACGAGGGCGACAAGATTCACTTCAAGCGCGGGCGGATCATCGACATCGAAACCGCCACCCTGAACATCCGCGCCAGCAGCGCGGTGAACTTCGACACGCCGGTGATCAATCAGACCGGCAAGATCGTTTCCACCGGTGATCAGCTCGCCGGTGGCATCAGTCAGATCAAGCACGTGCACGTTGGCGTGCAGGCCGGCAGCGGCCAGACCGGTGCGCCGGCAGGAGGCCAATGATGTTCATCAGCCAGAACCTCCACGCCGCACTGACCCGCGCCGTGCTCATCAGCCTGTTCACCTGGCGGCGCGCCGCCGATGACGACGCCCTCGACGACGAGGAGCGCTTCGGCTGGTGGGGCGACAGCTTTCCCACCGTCGCCGACGACCGCATCGGTTCGCGGCTGTGGCTTTTGCGTCGAGTCAAGCTGACCCGACAGACCCAGATGGACGCCGAGTTCTATGCCCGCGAAGCCTTGCAATGGCTGATCGACGACGGCCACTGCAGCGCCATCGACATCATCAGCGAACGCCTTGACGCCCAGCGCCTGAACCTGCGCACGGTCCTGACCCTGGCCGACGGCGAACGTCTGGACATCAACCCCGATAACAGTTGGCAGGTGATCTATGCCGTTTGAAACCCCTTCGCTGCCGGTGCTGATCAAGCGCACCCAAAGCGACCTGGCCGGCGATTCGCTGCGCCAGTCCGATGCGCAAGTGTTGGCCCGCACCCTCGGTGGCGCCGCGTATGGCCTGTACGGTTATCTCGACTGGATTGCCGAGCAGATCTTGCCGGACAAGGCCGACGAATCGACCCTGGAACGCATCGCCGCCCTGCGCCTGAACCAGCCACGCAAACCGGCGCAAGTCGCCACCGGCAGCGTCAGTTTTACCGCGACCGCCGGTGCGGTGCTGGATGTCGACACGCTGTTGCAAGCGAGCGATGGCCGCACCTACAAAGTCACCGCCGCGCGCACCACCGTCAATGGCAGCAATACCACCACCATCGCGGCGCTCGACGCTGGCAGCCTGGGCAATGCCGATGGCGGTCTGGCACTGAACCCGGTGCAGCCGATCGCCGGCGTGGTCGGCAACAGTTTTGTGGTGCTCGCGCCCGGCCTCAGTGGCGGTGTGGCGCGGGAAAGTCTGGAGTCGTTGCGCTCGCGGGTGATCCGCTCTTATCGCGTGATCCCCCACGGCGGTTCGGCCAGCGACTACGAGACCTGGGCGCTGGAAGTGCCGGGCGTGACGCGGGCCTGGTGTCGCGGTGGTTTCCTTGGTCCGGGCACGGTGACGGTGTTCATCATGCGTGACGAAGACCCGCAACCAGTGCCCAATGACGAACAACTGGCGGAGGTTCAGGAGTACATCGAACCGCTGCGTCCGGTGACGGCGGAGGTGCACGTGCAGCGGCCGATTCAGGTGCCGGTGGTGTATCGCTTCAAGAGCGTCAATCCGGACACCAGCGCTGTACGCGCCGCTGTTGAAGCGCAACTGCGCGACCTGCACAACCGCGAGGCCGATCTGGGTGTGCCGCTGCTGATCAGCCATATCCGCGAAGCCATCAGCAGCGCCGGCGGTGAGTACGATCACACGCTGACCGCACCGACCGCTGACGTGCCTGCCGGGCAAAGCGAACTGCTGACCTTCGGAGGCTGCGTATGGGGGGCATAAGAACCGCCGCGCAATATCAGGCGCAGCTGCGCGCGTTGCTGCCGAGCGGCCCGGCGTGGGACCCGGAGCGCGTCCCGGAACTCGAGGAAGTGCTGCAAGGCGTCGCCGTCGAACTGGCGCGTCTCGATGCCCGCGCCGCCGACCTGCTCAACGAGATGGACCCGGCGGGCGTCAGCGAATTGGTGCCGGACTGGGAGCGGGTGATGGAGCTGCCCGACCCGTGCCTGGGCGCCACACCGCTGTTCGACGACCGCCGCCTCGCCGTACGCCGCCGCTTGCTTGCGGTCGGCAGCCAGGCTGTCGGCTACTACCTCGACATCGCCAAAAGCCAGGGCTACCCCAACGCCAGCATCACCGAACACGAAGCCCCACGCATGGGCCGCTCGCGTTTCGGCGCCGCGCACTGGGGCACCTGGGAAGCGCAATTCATGTGGACCCTCAACACCGGCGGCCGCCTGCTGCTCGGCCGGCGCTATGGCGCGAGCTACTGGGGCGAGCGCTTCGGCGTCAACCCGGGCTCGGCACTGGAGTGCCTGATCCACCGCAGTGCGCCGGCGCATACCAAGGTGCACATCAATTATGACTAGGGAGGGATGACGGGATGGATTATCCGAAAAGCATGCCGGGTGTCGGTCTGGTCAACAGCCGTTTTGTCGATGAAAACCCGATCACCGGGACCCCCGGATCGTTGATTCCCGCGGAGTGGGGCAACGCCCTGACCGAGGAGGTTTTGACGGTTATCAAAGCTGCCGGGATCGAACCCACCGAGGGGCTCAACACGCAATTGCTGGAGGCGTTGCGCGGAAAAAAGCTATATGAGACGCCACCTCAATTCGATGTCAGTCAGAAGGTTGCGACGACAGAGTTTGTTCAGCGCGCGCTGGGCAGTCTGGCGGGGCAGACCAACTATGTAGGGGATGTGACGCTGACGGTGGCTGATGTTGGCAAGCTATCAGTCTTCACTGGCCCATGTACGGTGACTCTGCCTGATTGGTCCAGTGTTTCTCCAGGTGGACTGGTCAGCATTCTGAGCAGCACCGGTAGTTTGACGGTAAAGGCTCGTAGTGGTGAAAGTCTGAGCACCATCAATGGGGTACCCACTACCTCCTTGTCATTTGCAGGGGGGTGTTTCGTAACCTTCAGGCGACTGCTATTGGGTGGGGGGTGGGGACTGGACTCCGGCGATGGCGCGCTCAAATATTCGCCGATGTTTACCGCTTCCCTGGGCGACAACGGCTATCAGCGCTTACCCAGCGGCATGATTTTGCAGTGGGGAACGGCTTCGGGGGGAGGGCTGAGTGAGACCGTCACTTATCCGATCGCATTTCCCAACAAAGTGCTTCTGCTGTCGGGAGGCGATATTTCTCCGGCATTCGCCGACCTGCGTTTCTCCTTGTGGAAACTCTCGTCAAGCCAGTTTCAGCGCTTCTCAAATGGCGACCCCGGCGGGTGGAACTGGTTCGCCCTGGGCTTCTGACGATAAAGGTGAGGACGATGAAATACATTCATTTCGATGCCCAGGGCGAACTTCTTGGGCGCTACGACTCGGCTATTCACCTGCAGATTCCTGCCGGCGCGGTGGAGATCTCCGACGAACTGTTCCTGCGCACGATTGACGAGCGCGACGGCATCTGGCGATACACCGACGGCAAGGTCACCAAACATTCTTTGCCAAACGCTTCGCAAGTGGTTGATGGCGAGCGAAGAGCTACCGCTCTGGCGCGCCGTGATGAGCTGTTGGCCGAAGCCGATCAGCAAACCGTCGGCATGGCGGACGCCTACATCGCGGGCCTGCTCGATGCAGACGATATGCAGCGATTCAAGGCATTCGCCACCTACAAACTGGCGCTGAACAAGATCGACAAGCAGCCGGGCTATCCGCAAAACGTGGTCTGGCCCGTCTTGCCCGCCTGAGGCCTGTTCCGGTCGAAACCTGAAAACCAGTCTCACAAACCATCACTCTGAATAACGGGAGGTCCGTCCGTGGACTATCCAAAAAGTGTGCCCAGCGCCGGTCTGGTGAATGGCAAGTTTATTGATGAAAACCCTCTGACCGGGACCCCGGGATCGCTGATCCCGGCAGATTGGGGCAACGGGGTTACGCAGGAAATTCTCAACGTGATCAAGGCCGGGGATCTGACTCCGGACGAGAAGAAATACGATCAGTTGTTGCAGGCGATTCAGAGCGTTTCGGCCAAGGGCTGGAATCTGGATTCGGCGTTGCCGATCGGGTCTTTGCCGACCGCGACGGTGGCGACGCCGGACGGACGTCTGGCGATCACTCCGGCAGCGGTTGCCACCAGTGGCGGACGGATCTCGATTCCGGCGGGCGTGCTGATCAGTCTCGGTCAGGAAGTGGTGGCCGGGCAGTTGGGGCGTGCGCGTACGTTCACCACCCAGGTGTGGAGCAGTCCCGATTTGCTGCCAAGTACCGGCTACTTCCTCCGGGCGCAGGTGATTGCGGGCGCGCTGACCTTCTATATGCAGCGCGGCACGATTTATGACGCTGCACCGGAAGGGTTGAAGGGAACGGTCAATGGTGCGGCGGGCGGTGGTTTCCAGTCGACGCCGCTGGACATCTGTCTGGCCTGGGTCGTTACGGCGGGACCTGGGTCTACACCCATTGTCAGGGCGATCTACAACCGTAACCGGTTGTCGTGGACGCAGACCGTCAATGGCAATGGCGTGGTTTACCTGCCACTTGATCCGCATGCTCGAGCGGCGCGGTTGGTAGTGGGTAACCCCACGCCGCATCCCACCGGGATTACCAGCGTGAACTTCGCGCCGACGGGTTGGCTGGGGGGCAACTACTGCTACCTCAACCCGACCGTCGGTACGTCCAACAACTGGGATGGCTGGGCAACAGCGGGCGGCGCGGTGCTGATTTTTTCCAGCAACGTGGTCAGCGATACAACGGTTTCGACCTTGACAGCCAGCTTCGATCACAACGAATTGCGCTCGCTGTGGCAGTCGTACCAGGCCGAACATACGTTGGGCGCAGGCAATGCCGCCAGTGACGAATTGTTGTTCAGCATGGGACTCAAGAGTGTTGGCCCGGCCGATTACGCCAATGGCATCGCGGTTAATTTTTCTGCAGCGGTAAACGTGAATTTTTCCTGGGAGTTGATCCGATGATCATCATTCAAGAACTGCATCAGTTCGAGGAAGGCTTGCGTCCGGCCCAGCCGTCCAGTGCCCATGATTGGAATGGAGAAAAGTGGCAGCTGAATGCGTCCAGAGTCGCCGAGATGGAACTTCAGGAAGGCGAACAGCTGTGTTCCAAGGTCGACGCGGCGGCCGACAGTGCTCGTACCGTTTTGGCCGGCGACCCGCTCAAAGCCATGGAGTACGCCCAGGCTGCTGCCGACGCTCAGGCTTATCAAGACGCCGGTTATCCGAAAAAAGAGGTGCCGTTGTCGGTTGCTGCGTGGGTAGTCAAAGGTCGAACTGCCAAACAGGCTGCCGAACAGATTCTGAGCAAGGCCGAGCAACTCACCGACCATTTGCTGACCCTGCGCACCTTGCGCCTGAAGGCCAAAAACCAGATCCGCGCGCATGCGGCCAAAGGCAATCCCGATCTGGCGCGCCGTGCTGGCGATGACGCGTTGGCGGCGATTCGCGAACTGCTCAGCGGCCACACTTTCTAGTCGCACCGTCTGCGTGCTGCATCACTCAAGCCCACTTCACCGTGGGCTTTTTATTTTCAGAAAACAGACCGCCGCTGGCTCGCACTCGCGATCGCCACGACGCGGTTCATTTGTTATTTCAGAGGAACGAAAAACCTATGGATTATCCAAAAAGCGTCCCCAGCGTCGGCCTGGTCGATGGCCGCTTTGTCGATGAAAACCCGGTGGCAGGGACACCGGGGTCGTTGATTCCGGCGGTGTGGGGCAACAGCGTGACTCAGGAGATCCTGAGTGTGATTAACGGTGGCGGGCTGGTGGCTTCTGAAGCTGATACCGCTCAGTTGTACAAGGCGATTCAGTCGATCATCGGCAGAGCGAGCCCGATGCGTTCGGTCATCACCCGACTGGCCGCGTCGAAAACCCTGACCGAGGCCGAGCTTGGCCTGGTGCTGATCGACGGCAGCCCAGGGCCAGTGACCTTGCTGCTGCCACCGGCCAACGCCGCACTCGGTGTGCGCGACGTGATTGTTCGGCGAGTGGACAACAGCGGCAATCGCATGGTCATTCAGGCGTCAGGTACTGACGGGATTCGTTTTCACACTCATCTGTCGGCCAGCGGTTATCCGTTCTTCGTATTGATGGGCGGCGGTGACTGGTGGCATTTGCGCAGTGATGGGGCCGGGAGCTGGTGGCCGGTAGGTCGTTTTGACAATACCCCGTTGGGGCGGCCGTTTTTCGAGACGACCCTGATGCTCAGTCCCGGTGGGTACGGTGCGCTCAATGGCTCCGTCATGAAACGCGCGGAATGGCCGTGGCTGTGGGACCACGCCCAGCAGTCAGGAATGCTGGGGGCAGAAGCGTTACGCGTAGGCACTGAGGGGAAATGGACCACGGGTGACGGTGCTACGACCTTTCGTGGCCCCGAAGGTCGAGGGGAATTTCTGCGGGTTCTGGATGAAGGTCGTGGTGTGGATGCCGGGCGTGCGATGGGTACTTTTCAGCCTGGATCGACGCATTCGTATGCGATGGGGGCGAATGGCGGTGGCGCGGTCGGATCGCGCTGGACGGACAGCCTGACGGCAGTGGGCGCGGACACTCGGGAGGAACCTCAATATGTATCGGGGCTGAGTAATGGCGGACCGATTTTTCCAGTGGGTACCAGTTATCAAATGGATCCGGCAGCAACATTGCTCTACGCCTTCAAATCCCGCCCGCGCAACATCGCCTATCCCGGCCGCATCAAACTCATCTGAGGCACTTTATGTTCAATTATCTATTTGATGGCTCGGGCGCTCTGTCCGGGCCTGTCGAGTTCATTGTCACGCCGGGCATTGGCATCCAGTTACCCGGTAATGCTGTTGAGCTGGCGTACGAATTGCCTGAGCCGGAAACCGGCCGTAGCTGGGCACTGATCAACGGCGTACCGCGTGAGGTGATCGATCGCCGTGGCGTGGTTTATCGCAAGGATGGCGGCGCGCAACAGATCTGGACCGAGCTGGGTGAGTTGCCGGACACCCTGACCGCGCAACCATGGCCAGGTGAGTTCCACATCTGGCGCGACAACGCCTGGGTACTGGATGAGCAGGCTCGTTTGGCGAGCGTCAGACAGCAATGTCTCGGCCAGCGCGACGCATTGCTGCGCGATGCCGTCCTGCGCATCGCGCCGCTGCAATACGCCGAAGACATCGGCGATGCCAACCATGACGAACAACTGCTGCTGATCGAATGGAAGCTTTACAGCGTAGAGCTGAACCGGATCGAAAAGCAGGCCGGATTCCCCGACAAAATTACCTGGCCCGTTGCACCCGGATCAGCAGTAAACACCTGACTCACACACAAGGAGAAGTACCGTGGACTACCCAAACAGTGTCCCGAGTGCCGGTCTGGTCAACGGCAGGTTTGTCGATGAAGACCCGCTGACCGGTAAGCCGGGGTCGTTGATTCCGGCGAAATGGGGCAATAGCGTTACCCAAGAGTTGTTGAATGTCATCAATGCTGGCGGCACCACTCCGACGGAAGCGAAAGATGATCAGGTGCTAACCGCATTGCGCAGCAACAAGTTGTTTTTGACTTCACCACAGTTCTCCAATGATCAGTCGATGGCGACCACCGAGTTTGTTACGCGGGCGGGATTACAGTTCTCCGGTTTTGCCTCCTACGCCGCCAGCACTGTGTTGAACGCTGCGAATATTGGCGGTGTCGCGAGTTTCTCCAGTGCCAGCGCGTTGACTGCGACGCTGCCTTCTACCAATGGTGTGGCCCATGCGAGCACGATTCACGTAATCAACGCGGGTAACGGCGTGTTGACCGTCAATCCTTCCGGTAACGATGGGCTCCTCACCTGTAATGGCACATCCGGCCCGCTGAAGTTGGGTATTGGTGACACCGCCTACCTGATCAAACTCACGGGACAGTGGCGCCTCTATGGCGGCTCGGTGAGTGATCGATATGCGTCGGCGCACTCCGGTGTGTACGGCAACATTGGCTACCAGCGTTATGCCAGCGGAAATATCGATCAATGGGGTGTTGGCACGACGGATGCCAATGGCGATGTCAACGTGGTCTTTCCGATCTCTTTCCCTACCGCGTTTTCTTCGATCATCGCCATGCACGTAGGAGGCGATGGAGCGATGGTCATCATGTACGCGAACTCTGCATCGAAGCAGGGTTGCCGTCTGAAAGTTCGAAGCTACAGCGGCGAAGTGTCTGCAGGTTGGGGTATCAACTTCTTCGCAAAGGGTTATTAAATGAATCCGTTCAATGTCTTGTTCAGCGCCAGCACCCGTGGGGTTTATGTTCCCGCTATCAACTCATCGGATATTCCGGATGACGTCATTGAAATCCCCCAGACCTATTGGATATCACTGCTACAGCAACTGGCGGTGAGTGCAAAAGTGGTCGGCGTGCACGCGGATAACGGTTATCCGACTCTGGTTGATCCACCACCTTATTCGGCAGAGGAAGCGGCCGATGCTGAACGTCGCTGGCGTACAGCACAACTGGCTGCCACCGATGGTCTGGTAGCACGTGACCGCGATGAACTCGAGGATGGCGGCGGTACTACATTGACCACCGAGCAATACGCCGAACTGCAAACCTATCGCCGTGAGTTGCGGGACTGGCCGCAAGGCTCATTTTTTCCGTTCAGCGAGCATCGGCCGGTAGCGCCGAGGTGGCTGGCTGCTGCGCTGTAATTCATCAGGGAAGTTGAAATGGATTATCCAAAAAGCGTTCCCAGCGTCGGGCTGGTGAACGGCAAGTTCGTCAATGAAGACGCCGTCGCCGGCCTGCCCGGATCGCTGATCCCGGCAACCTGGGGCAACAGCGTTACCGATGAACTGTTGAATGTCGTTAAATCTGCGGGTCTTGAACCCAGCGAAATCGATGCCACGCAGTTGTTGCAGGCGCTGAAAAAAATCAGTCAGGCCGGTGAAGACAAGCATGCGACCGATATCGGTGCCGCCAATCTGTACATGGCCAACTACGTGCCCGCCATCGCTACGTTGAAAGACGGTCTGGCGCTGCGCTTTACCGCTGGCAATGCCAATACCGGGGCGAGCACGTTTGCGCCCAATGGCTTGCTGCCCAAGCCGCTGGTGAGTCTGGCGCTGAGTGCGCTGCGACCTGCCGAAATTGTCGCCGGCAGTATGTGTTCGGTGGTGTACAGCGCGGCGCTGGATAGTTGGGTGCTGGTGTATGCCAGCGGTGGCGGTGCGGCGAGTGGGCGCTTATTGGGAGTGAAGACGTTTACCTCGTCTGGCACTTATGTGCCGACGGTGGGGATGAAGAATGTGCTGGTCAAGGTCGTCGGTGGTGGTGGCGGGAGTGCGGGAATTGCCGCAACCACCGGCAGTGAGATCGGAGTATCGGGAGGTGGTGCTTCCGGCAGTTATGCTGAAGCCTGGATTCCCTCTTCAAGCGTTGGTAGCAGCCAGATTGTGACAGTGGGTGCTGCTGGCCTCGCGGGTGCTATCGGGGGGAGTGCCGGGCCCGGGGGAACCAGTTCAATTGGATCTCTTGTCTCTGCGCCTGGCGGTGGCGGAGCACCGAACGTCGGTGTAGTTGGAGTTTCACAGTTTGGCTTGTTTGTCGGTGGCGCGCCTGGCATTGCGGCCACTGGTGCAAACATTGTCAGTAGCGCAGGTGCAGCCGGCAGTCCTGGAATTTGCGTCAACGGTTCGATTCTTCCGGGACATGGTGCACTTTCCCCTTTGGGGGCGGGCGGCGCTGGCACCAGTGCCGCCGGAGCTGTGGCTGCACCCGGCTCGGGTTATGGTTCCGGAGCGGGCGGCATCGCCAACGCCCCGAATCAACCGGGTAGACCCGGCGGTGCCGGAGCCCGTGGCGTTGTAATCATCTACGAGTACGCCTGATGAAAACCTACGCACGCATCGTCAACAACGCCGTGGTCGAACTGTTCTCGACTGACGGCAACATGGCCGAGATGTTCCACCCGGATCTGATCTGGGTCGATATCACCGACATTACTCCGCTACCGCAAATCGACTGGAACGCCAACTTCGGCACCCTCGGCTGGGTGTTCACAGCCCCCGAAGTCGCGGCACCGAACAACACCCTGACAACTCTGGCAAAAAAATGGCTGGGGGCTGTTGCCCGTCAACCATGATTCAATCGGAGCATCCAGGGAGGATTACGCATTATGCAAATAACCGAAGACAACCTTAAAACCATCATGCCCAACGCCCGCAGCCAAGCGGGCGTTTTTGTTTCTGCACTGAATAACGCAATGACTCGCCGCCATATCGACACGCCAAAACGTATCGCTGCGTTTCTCGCGCAAATCGGCCACGAGTCGGGCCAGTTGCAATACGTGCGCGAACTGGGCAACAACCAATACCTGAGCAAATACGACACCGGCACGCTGGCGTTACGTCTGGGCAACACGCCCGAGGCCGACGGCGACGGGCAGAAGTATCGCGGTCGCGGGCTGATCCAGATCACCGGGCGCAGCAACTATCGTCAGTGCAGCCTCGGCCTGTTTGGCGACGAGCGCTTGCTGTCCTTGCCGGAATTGCTTGAGCAACCGCAATGGGCAGCGGAATCGGCGGCATGGTTCTGGGAACAGAACGGCCTGAACGATCTGGCCGATCGCGACCAGTTCAACAGCATCACCCGCCGAATCAACGGCGGGTTGAATGGCTTGCAGGATCGTCTCGACATCTGGGCGCGGGCGAGGGCGGTGCTATGTCCATCTCCTGGCGCCTGATCGGCGTTTTGCTGCTGTTCGCGGTAGCAGGCGCGCTGGCCTGGCAGTTTCAGGACTGGCGCTACGGGCGGCAACTGGCAGAGCAGGCGCAGTTAAACGCCGACACTCTCAATCAGCTGAATGTGGCCGCAGCCAGCGCGCAGCAGGTCGAGCAGGATAAACGTCTGGCCCTCGAGCGACGCCTGGCGGCCAGTGAACAAACCCACTATCGAGCCATGAGCGATGCCCAACGTGATCAAGATCGCCTGCGCGATCGTCTTGCCACTGCTGATCTGCGCCTGTCAGTCCTCATCGACGCCGGCGATGCTGCCCAAGGCTGCGGGGTGCCAGCCACCGCCGGTGCCGGCGGCGTGGATCATGCAGCCGTACGCGCCCGAATTGACCCGGCGCATGCTCAACGAATTATCGCCATCACCGACACCGGCGACCGCGGACTGATTGCCTTGCAGGCGTGTCAGGCCTATGTCAGAGCGCTGGCGCCCGAACATTTTGAATGAGTCTGTGTATTGAAAGCGCAACCGGGTCGTGTACGGTGGTAGTCATTCCACCCGATCCGGAGCGCACCGTGAAAGAGATCACTCAACTGGCTGCCGAGCTTGGCCGACGTTTGCAGTTGCTCAATGCCCACGTCACCACGGCCGAGTCGTGTACCGGTGGCGGGATTGCTGAGGCGATCACGCGGATTCCGGGGAGCTCGGCGTGGTTCGAGGCCGGTTATGTGACCTACTCCAACCGGCAGAAGACCCAGCAACTGCATGTCCCCATCGAATTGTTCGGCACGGTGGGTGCGGTCAGTCGCGAAGTCGTCGAGTCGATGGTGCGGGGCGCGCAGAAGCACAGCCTGGCGCGGTTCGCCGTGGCAGTCAGCGGCGTGGCCGGGCCCGACGGTGGTACACCGAACAAACCGGTGGGCACCGTATGGCTGGCCTGGGGTGTGGGCGATGCGGTTTCCAGCGAGGTTCAGCACTTCCCCGGCAACCGCGACGAAGTGCGCCGACAAACGGTGAAGGCCGCGCTAGAGGGGCTGCTGCGACTAGCGGCACGAGAAATCGAAAATCAGGGGTAGGCGATCCGCGAACGCTGTGGAATAATACTGGCTACTTATACAGGTGTTGGCCGTCAGGCCTTATTGATTACGTGAGGACTTTAATGGACGACAACAAGAAGAAAGCCTTGGCTGCGGCCCTGGGTCAGATCGAACGTCAATTCGGCAAGGGTGCCGTAATGCGTATGGGCGATCAGGACCGTCAGGCGATCCCGGCTATCTCCACCGGCTCTCTGGGTCTGGACATCGCACTCGGCATCGGCGGTCTGCCAAAAGGCCGTATCGTTGAAATCTACGGTCCTGAATCTTCCGGTAAAACCACACTGACGCTGTCCGTGATCGCCCAGGCTCAAAAAGCCGGCGCGACCTGCGCTTTCGTCGATGCCGAACACGCCCTCGATCCTGAGTACGCCGGCAAACTGGGCGTCAACGTCGACGACCTGCTGGTTTCCCAGCCGGACACTGGCGAACAGGCGCTGGAAATCACCGACATGCTGGTGCGCTCCAACGCCGTCGACGTGATCATCGTCGACTCCGTAGCCGCCTTGGTACCGAAGGCTGAAATCGAAGGCGAAATGGGTGACATGCACGTGGGCCTGCAAGCCCGTCTGATGTCCCAGGCGCTGCGTAAAATCACCGGTAACATCAAGAACGCCAACTGCCTGGTGATCTTCATCAACCAGATCCGCATGAAGATCGGCGTGATGTTCGGCAGCCCGGAAACCACCACCGGTGGTAACGCGCTGAAGTTCTACGCCTCGGTTCGTCTCGACATCCGCCGTACCGGCGCGGTGAAGGAAGGCGACGAAGTGGTCGGCAGCGAAACCCGCGTCAAGGTTGTGAAGAACAAGGTGGCGTCGCCGTTCCGTCAGGCCGAGTTCCAGATCCTTTACGGCAAAGGCATCTACCTCAATGGCGAGATGATCGACCTGGGTGTGCTGCACGGTTTCGTCGAGAAGTCCGGCGCATGGTATGCCTATGAAGGCACCAAGATCGGTCAGGGCAAGGCCAACTCGGCCAAGTTCCTGGCAGACAACCCGGAAGTCGCTGCCAAGCTCGAGAAGCAGTTGCGTGACAAACTGCTGTCGCCAGCAGTGATCGCGGACTCCAAGGCCTCTGCGGTCAAAGAGACCGAAGACGACCTGGCTGACGCTGATATCTGATAACAGCGATGACCACCGCCGTACTCGATACCCTCGTCGCGGTGCGGCGAACCGCCATGGATCTGCTCGCTAGACGCGAGCACGGTCGAGTCGAACTGACGCGTAAATTGCGTCAGCGCGGCGCTGAGGCGGAAATGATCGAAACAGCCCTCGACCGGTTGACGGAAGAAGGGCTGCTTTCCGAAGCCCGTTACCTTGAAAGTTTTGTTTCCTACCGTGCCCGTTCCGGCTATGGCCCTTTGCGCATTCGCGAAGAGCTGGGCCAGCGTGGTTTGCAACGCGCCGATATCGAATTCGCTCTGCGTGAAAGCGGTATCGACTGGCAGGAGCAGCTTCGCGAGACGTGGCAGCGCAAGTTCTCCGGACACTTGCCGATCGATGCCAAGGAACGCGCCAAGCAAGGCCGCTTCCTCGCCTATCGGGGTTTTTCGATGGAGATGATCAACCGCTTGTTCAGCGGCAGAGGGATGGACGATTAAGACGGTTGAACAAAAAACGGCCCGCTATGGAAATAGCGGGCCGTTTTTTTTTGCCTTCAACTTACCTTTGATGGCTCACGTGCACGTTGGGTGGTCTGCGGTTTGCTGTGGGCCCAGTTTTCCGGGAGATTGATGTAATCCACCAGCTCCCTGAGTCGGCCATGGTTCCGGGCATTGAACGCGAAGGCCAACCGCACCAGATGGCTGTACTGCGCTTCGTCATGTTCTTCGCCGCTGTAGGCGTGTTGATGGAAATGGTCACTCAGGCACAGATCAGCGAAAGCATCTTGCATATGTTCCAGAGCCTGCTCGCTGAGTTTGTGATGCATACGAATCACGAACTGACGCTTGAGCCAGCGGCTGGAGTGGAAGTTGCTGTAGAACTGGTTGATCTGCTGCACCGCCTCATCGACGCTGTAAACCAGGCGCATCAGTTTCAAGTCAGTGGGCAGAATGTAGTGGTTTTCTTCGAGCTGCTGGCGAATGAAATCCAGGGCGCCCTGCCAGAACGTACCCCCCGGCACGTCCAGCAACACCACGGGCACCAATGGACTTTTACCGGTCTGGATCAGTGTCAGTACTTCCAGTGCTTCGTCCAGGGTGCCGAATCCGCCAGGGCACAGCACAAGCGCATCGGCCTCCTTGACGAAGAACAGTTTGCGGGTGAAGAAGAAATGGAATGGCAGCAGGTTGCCAGTACCATTCACGGTCGGGTTGGCATGTTGTTCGAAGGGCAGGGTGATGTTGAACCCGAGACTGTGATCGCGCCCGGCGCCTTCGTGCGCGGCGGCCATGATCCCGCCACCAGCACCGGTGATGACCATCATGTCTGATCGCGTCAGGGCCGCGCCGAGTTCCCGGGCCATCGTATATAAGGGGTGCTCGACCGGCGTGCGCGCCGAGCCGAATACCGTGACTTTGCGTCGTCCCTTGAATTGTTCCAGCACCCGGAACGCCTGCTCCAGTTCGCGCAAGGCTTGCAGGGTGATCTTGGCGTTCCAGCGGTTGTGATCCTCTTGGGCCATGCGCAACACGGTCAGGATCATGTCGCGATAAATCGGCAGGTTCGGGCTGTCGGGGGAAACCTGAGTGAGTTGTTCTTCGACCTTGCTGATGAGGTCGGGGAGTTGTTCCTGAAAATGCCGGCTGAGCAGGTCATTCGGTTGGTAAGGCATTCAACGTCTCCTTCTGCACAGAGCTGTGGCTCTGACGTGCGGCGTCAGTGCCGCGCTGCAAAAACACACACGATCGGCAGTTCCTTTGCTGCCGTGAACAGATGATCGGAATACTTTGAATCTAGACCCTTGCACGCAATTGCGCTGACTTCATCATTGCCATGCGGACTCGTTGCGGGCAACCGCTCATTGTTTTTTGCCGCAATGAGTTCACCGCTCGTCCGAACGTCCACCGTAGAGCAAACACTCTGATTTACTGACTTACAGGCACCGTACGACAGTTTTGCGACAACGTCTGTACGCAAGGTGCACGCTTTTCAAGGATTCGCGGTGGCATGGAGGCGGGATAGATGGCCAGAGTGGTTCTGGAAATCGATACGCAGTTGTATCGGATGCTGAAAGCATCAGCCGAGACCAATCAAGTGAGTCTCGAAGAGGAGTGCTGCCGTCGGTTGGCAGGTGGAGAACGACGTTCTCGCTACTTGCAGGCCCTGGTGGCCGAATTGCGCGCCGAGGATGAACAACGGCGCGCCAATACCCGATGATTACTTCTTCTTCGCCGGGGCAGCTTTCGGGCAATCGGAATCCTGGTAGCTGGCCGAGCCGATGGCCTTGTTGGTTTTATATTCACTGAAGTCGTAACGCATGATCGCACCTTTGGCCATCAGCTTGCGGTACGACGGGTTATTGCACACCGAGGCACCGAGCTGGAAATACACGGCTTTTGGATCGGCGCGCATCTTCTCGGCGTGGCTGGCTTGCACGCTCAGGTGGTTGATCAGGGTAACGCCTTCAACGGTGTAGCCCTGATCGAGAATGTCTTCGTTGATCGCCCGTGGTGTGCCGACGCTGCTTTGTTCGGCGATGTTGCGCAGTTCCCGGTTGAGATTCTGCTCTTTCAGGGACGCAGCCTGTGCGCTGAAGGACAACGCCAATGCGATGGCCGCGGTAGGAACGATAAGGCGCAGCATGAAACTCTCCTGATTCAGTGACTGGTGGTTCGACCAGCCCCGTGGCTGTGCGTTCAGTGGCGGCGAATTATAGGGGAGCCGGTCTGGACGGTACAGGCTTGTGCCCGTCGCTCTGATAAACTGGCGATCTTTATTGCCTTGCCGAGTGTTGTTCGTGTCGAGTTTTCCTGCCTCCGGGCGCTGCCTGCAATGAATCACGCCCCCAACGCGGTCGCCCGCCTGCGCGACCAGCGCGAAGATGAAGGTATCAAGCCGATTCAGGCCCGTGGTTTTCGCTCCGAGCGTTGTCGCGACTGTCGGGTGATCATCAGCCATTGCCTGTGCGCCTGGCGACCGACCGTCGAAACCCGTTCCGGGGTGTGCCTGATCATGACCGGCAAGGAAGTGTTCAAGCCGAGCAACACCGGCTGGCTGATCGCCGATGTAGTGCGCGACAACCACGCATTCATCTGGTCGCGCACCGAGCCGGACGAACAGATGCTGGCGCTGCTAAATGATCCGCAATGGCAGCCGTATCTGGTGTTTCCCGGCGAATACGTCGAACCGTCAAGGGTCACCAACACCGTAGTGCCTGATAGCAGCAAGCGTCCGTTGTTCATTCTGCTGGATGCGACCTGGACCGAGGCGCGCAAGATCTTCCGCAAGAGTCCGTACTTCGACCGCTTGCCGATCCTGAGCCTGCTGCCCGACAAACTTTCGCGTTATCGCCTGCGCCGCTCCACCCGCAGCGAGCACCTGTGTACCGCCGAAGTTGCAGCGTTGTGCCTGGAGTTGGCGGGGGACAGCGATGCCGCTTCGGCTCTGGACGCTTATTTCGATGTGTTCAGCCAGCATTATCTGGGTGCAAAGCAACAACTGGACGTCAACGAGTCGACCCCGGCCCACGCCGAGTTGTTGCCTTATATACGAAAGCCGCAAGCCGTGTTGGCCCGATAGTGGCCCATACTCCACACAGCGGCGGCCGTGCTGCTTGACCACCCCGGCTTCGCTGGGCATGCTTGGCGCCGATTGGGGTGCGGCCAAGGTTTGAAACGCCGTGTTTGCAGGAGATTGGCGTTGAACGTGCCCTTGTGGATAGCGCTGTGCGGCGGTATCTCGAGTTGCTTTGGTGAGCCCCGAATGCGTCGGGTCTGCCATCAAAAAACAGGATCATTTGAAAAATGGCCACATACGACATCCTGATTGCCGATGATCACCCTCTGTTTCGTAGCGCACTGCACCAGGCGGTGACCCTGGGCCTTGGCCCGGATGTGCGACTGGTGGAGGTGGCGAGTATCGCCGAACTGGAAACGCGTCTGACCGAAAAGGCTGACTGGGATCTGGTCCTGCTGGATCTGAACATGCCCGGCGCTTTTGGCTTTTCCGGGTTGGTCATGCTACGCGGTCAATATCCGCAGATTCCGGTGGTGATGGTTTCGGCGCAGGAAGAAGCCTCGGTCATGGTCAAGTCTCGCGAGTTTGGCGCCAGTGGCTTTATTCCCAAGTCCAGCGACCTGAGCGTGATTCAGCAAGCCGTGCGCAGGGTGCTCGATGGCGACGTGTTCTGGCCTCCGCAGGCGTTCGAGGCGGTCAGCGTCTCCGCCGAAGCCAAAGCCGCCAGCGACGGCCTTGCCAGCCTGACCCCGCAACAGTTCCGCGTACTGACCATGGTCTGTGAAGGCCTGCTGAACAAGCAGATTGCCTACGAGCTGAACGTGTCCGAAGCGACCATCAAGGCCCACGTCACCGCGATCTTTCGCAAGTTGAACGTACGCACCCGGACACAGGCTGCCTTACTTCTGCAACAACTTGAGTCAATTCCGAGCCAATAAAGGCTGGCGTCTTCACGCTTTTTTGACTTTTGTTGCTCTAGCTTTCCCACTCCTTTCTGGTTGGTTTTTACGTTATGTCACCTTTCAAGGGCCAGACCGGCCTGAAACGCATCCTCAACGCTTCCGGTTACTCGCTCGACGGCCTGCGCGCAGCCTTCACCGGCGAAGCCGCATTCCGCCAACTGGTGCTGCTCAATGTGGTGCTGATTCCGCTGACGTTCTTCCTGAATGTCAGTCGCGTTGAACAGGCGCTGCTGATCGCCGTGTGCCTGCTGGCGCTGATCGTCGAGTTGCTGAATTCGGCGGTGGAAGCGGCCATTGACCGCATTTCACTGGAACTGCACCCGTTATCGAAGAATGCCAAGGACATGGGCAGCGCCGCGCAATTCGTGGCACTGAGCATGATTGCCCTGGTGTGGGCGGTGATTCTGCTTTAAGCGATACTCGGCAAGACGATCTCGTCGCTGCGCTGCACCCCGGCGGTGAAAGCGCGGCACAGATCGAGAAACTCACGCATGGCCGAGGTCTGGTATTTCTGCTTGTGCCAGATGAAGTAGAACTGCCGGGACAGATCCAGATCCGGCGTTTCCACCGCCACCAGGCTGCCGCGCCGAAACGCATCACGCAGCGCCAGCCGCGAAATGCAGCCAATCCCCAATCCCGATTCCACCGCACGCTTGATCGCCTCGGTGTGTTCCAGCTCCAGGCGGATATTCAGCGCACTGCGATGGTGACGCATGGCCTGATCAAAGGTCAGCCGCGTACCAGAACCCTGTTCACGCAGAATCCACGCTTCGTGCGTCAACTCTTCCATGGTCGCGCTGCCGCGCTTGGCCAATGGATGCTGCGGGGCGCAAAACACCACCAGTTCATCTTCGACCCAGCTCTGTACCTCGATGTCCGGGTGGCTGCAGTCGCCTTCGATTAGACCCAGATCAATTTCGTAGTGGGCGACTTGATGCACGATATTGGCAGTGTTCTGTACATGCAGCTTCACCTGGCTTTCCGGATGGCGCTGCATGAAGCCGCCGATCAACAGGGTCGCCAGGTAATTGCCGATGGTCAGGGTGGCGCCCACCGACAGTGAGCCGAAGCCGGACTTGCCGTTGAGCAGATCTTCGATTTCCTTGGACTGGTCGAGCAGTGCCACCGCTTGCGGCAACAGCTGTTTGCCGAGGGCATTGAGGCTCAGCCGTTTGCCGGCGCGGTCGAACAGCTGGCAGCTGGACTGGCGCTCCAGTTCGGTGATCGAGGTGCTCGCCGCCGACTGCGAGAGGTTGAGCAGACCCGCAGCACGGGATACGCTTTCCTGCTGGGCGACGGCGACGAAGACTTGCAGTTGACGAAGAGTAAATCGCATATCGATATAACCGATAACCCTTATCTTAATAATCCAGTTAACAGATATTGTCGTCGCTATTAGAATGCGTTGCAATTGCGCACTGTCGGCCGCAAAGGCGAGCGCAGACCCAATATCCAGGAGTCCCACGTACATGAGCAACATGAACCACGAGCGTGTCCTCAGTGTTCATCACTGGAACGACACTCTGTTCAGCTTCAAGTGCACCCGTGATCCGGGCCTGCGCTTCGAGAACGGTCAGTTCGTGATGATCGGCCTGCAACAGCCCAACGGCCGCCCGCTTATGCGCGCTTACTCGATCGCCAGCCCGAACTGGGAAGAGCATCTCGAGTTCTTCAGCATCAAGGTGCCTGATGGTCCGCTGACCTCGCAGCTGCAGCACCTGAAGGAAGGCGACGAGATCATCATCTCGAAAAAGCCTACCGGCACCCTGGTGCTCGACGACCTGAATCCGGGCAAACATCTGTATCTGCTGAGCACCGGCACGGGTCTGGCGCCATTCATGAGCGTGATCCAGGACCCGGAAACCTACGAGCGCTTTGAAAAAGTGATCCTGGTGCACGGCGTGCGCTACGTCAACGAAGTCGCCTACCGCGAATTCATCACCGAGCACCTGCCGCAGAACGAGTTCTTCGGTGAAGCGCTGCGTGACAAGCTGATCTACTACCCGACCGTGACCCGCGAGCCGTTCGAGAACCAGGGCCGTCTGACCGACCTGATGCGCAGCGGCAAGCTGTTCAGCGACATCGGTCTGCCACCGATCAATCCGCAGGACGACCGTGCGATGATCTGCGGCAGCCCGAGCATGCTCGACGAGACCAGCGAAGTGCTCGACAGCTTCGGCCTGAAGATCTCGGCGCGGATGCGCGAGCCGGGTGACTACTTGATCGAGCGTGCGTTCGTCGAGAAGTAAGCCCCACGAAAAAGCCCCCATTGCCGGCGAAGGCAATGGGGGCTTTTTTATGCCCGAAATATTTCCTTCATTCCTGCCTCAATCCATGTAGGAGCTGCCGCAGGCTCGGGCCGCGATCGGACGATCTTTTGATCTTAAAAAGGCAAGATCAAAAGATCGTCCGATCGCGGCCCGAGCCTGCGGCAGCTCCTACATGGGGAAGTGTTTCAGGCAGTGGCGGGGATGACTTCCAGCACGCAAATCTGTTCCGGCGTCGGGTAATGCCAGCGCACGTCCAGATCCCAGAATTGCGCACCGTACTCGCGTTCTGGCACCGGCGTCTGATACGCCGGACGCGGATCCTGGGCCAGGCACTGCTCGATCAACTCGACCAGTGGCTCGCCAAGACGCTGAGCATGGCCGTGCGCCTGTTGCAGCGCGGCGTCCTTCCACTGCACGTCAATCAGCTGTGGCGCCGCGCTGGCGATGCTGTTGGAGGCGTCAGCGATGATATCGGCGTAAGGCACATAGGGTTTGATGTCGAGAATCGGTGTGCCGTCGAGCAAGTCGATCCCCGAGATAAACAGGCGATTGGCCTCGACCTTGTCCAGCTTCACCACTGACTGCCCGATGCCATTGGGCCGGTGCGTCGCACGGGTGGCGAACACGCCCATGGACTTGTTACCGCCCAGACGCGGTGGCCGCACCTTCAGACGCGGCTTCTCTTCCAGCGCCTGATGAAACAGGAACAACAGCCAGACATGGCTGACCTGCTCCAGCCCTTGCACGGCGTCTCCCTGATCGAACGGCGCCACCAGCTCCAGCACGCCACGGGCGGCGGGGGCCAGTTGCGGCTGGCGCGGGATGGCGAACTTCTCCTTGAAACAGGAGCGCACGAAGCCGATGGGGGAGACGCGGTAAGTCATGTCGCGTGATCAGCCGCGAACGCGCAGGGTCAGGCCCTTGAGGAAGTTGCGCAGCAACTGGTCGCCGCACGCGCGGTAATTGGTGTGGCCGACCTTGCGGAACAGCGCGCTCAGTTCAGGTTTGGACACCGGGAACTCGGCAGCCTTGAGGATCGCGTGCATGTCGTCTTCCTTCAGTTCGAACGCCACGCGCAGCTTCTTCAGGATGATGTTGTTGGTCACTGGCACTTCGATCGGCTGCGGCGGACGGCTTTCGTCCTTGCCGCGCTTGAACACCACCAGACCGTCGAGGAAGTGCGCCATGACTTCGTCCGGGCAGCGTACGAAGCCTTCTTCGTCTTCTTCTTTCTTGTCGAGGTACGCGACGACGTCTTTCAGCTCCACGTCCAGGCCGCCGAGCTTGATGATCTCGATGACTTTCTTGTCGCTGATGTCGAGCATGTAGCGCACGCTGCGCAATACGTCGTTATGAATCATGTGGGTAATCCTGATATTTCGTTGTGGGCAACGCGCAGGCGCGTTGCCGGAGTGTGTGGCGGCAACAGAGACGTCAGAACTTCTCTTTGCCGGACAGGTAGCGCCATTGGCCCACCGCAACCTTGCCGATCGACACGCCGCCGATGCGGATGCGACGGATGCCGACGACCTTCAGGCCAACCGCTGCGCAGAACTGCGCGATGATCCCCGGCTGCGGGTTCTTCATGGCGAAGCGCAGGCGGTTTTCGTTCTGCCAACTGGCTTTGACCGGCGGCAGCTCCTTGCCCTTGTGGGTGAGGCCGTGTTGCAGGCGATTGAGGCCGTGGGCAACCATGTCGCCTTCGACTTCAACCACATATTCCTGCTCGATCTTGGCCGCATCGGCAGTCAGCTTGCGCAGTACTTTCCAGTCTTGAGTAAACACCAGCAGACCGCTGGCCTTGGGCTGCAGATCGGCGCTGGCCGTCAGGCGCAGAAAGTGGCCGCGCAAAGGGCGTTTGCCGTAGCGGTGCTCTTCGCTGAGGGTGTCGGCGCTAAGCGATTGCATGGCGGTGTCGACGTCCATGCCCGCCGGCACGTTCAGCAGGATGGTCACTGGCTCCGGCGCGGTGGCCTGAGCGTCCTTGTCGAGCTCGACCTTCTGCTCGCCGACCTTGAATTGCGGTTCGTCGATCACTTCGCCGTCCACGGTGACCCAGCCGCCCTCGATGAACAGCTCGGCCTCGCGGCGGGAGCAACCCACCAGTTCGATGAGGCGTTTGGAGAGGCGAATCGGGTCAGTCATGACAGGGCCGTAACAAAAAAGGGGTGGGCATTGTACCTGCCTGGCGCCGGTTAAGCCCGGTTCCATTTGCAGGCGCTGCCGAAGGCTGCGATCTTTTGATCTTCAAAAAGCAAAAGATCGCAGCCTTCGGCAGCTCCTACAGTGGGATTTTGGTGTGTCAGGCATGGCTTGAGCGCTGCTGGTTCTGCCGCAAGCGCATATGCAGCAACGGGTACGGCTGGCCCATGCCATCCACTTCCGAGCGGCCGATCACTTCAAAACCCTGCTTGAAATAAAACCCCAGTGCCTGCGGGTTCTGTTCGTTGACGTCGAGTTCATCGGCATTCAGATGCTGCATGGCGTAGTTGAGCAGTTTCTTGCCCAAACCCTGACCGCGATGCTCGGGATCGATGAACAGCATCTCGATCTTGCCCGCCGCCACCCCGGCGAATCCGGTGATGCGGTGCTGATGATCCCTGGTGCAAATCAGCATCACCGCGTCCAGATAGCGGGTGAGCACCAGATTGCGCAGTAACTCGATGTAGCTGTCCGGCAGAAAATCATGGGTCGCGCGGACCGAGGCCTCCCAGACCCGGGTCAGTTCCTGATAATCGCTGAGTTTCGGCGTGTGAATGACCGAATGCTGACGCATGCCCGGCTGCCTCTTTTCAAGTGGATGAGCGGGATTCCTTCCCACTGCAAACGATAGACGCAAAAAAGCCCCGCATCTCGTAAAAAAGAGCGAGGCTTTTTTGATACCCGCGCAATCCCTGTAGGAGCTGTCGAGTGAAACGAGGCTGCGATCTTTTCAAGATCAAAGGATCGCAGCCTTCGGCAGCTCCTGCAGGGTGTGCGGTGGTTAGATCTGCTCAGCCCACAGGTCGTATTCGTCAGCGTCAGTCACCTTGCACCAGACCTTGTCGCCCGGCTTGAGGTTGCTGCCGTTGTCGATGAACACGTTGCCGTCGATTTCCGGGGCATCGAAGAAGCAGCGGCCGACTGCGCCTTGCTCGTCGACTTCGTCCACCAGCACTTCGATTTCACGGCCGATGCGCATTTGCAGGCGTGCCGAGCTGATCGCCTGCTGGTGCGCCATGAAACGCTCCCAACGGTCCTGCTTGACGTCGTCCGGCACCACTTCCAGGTCCAGGTCATTGGCAGGCGCGCCATCGACTGGCGAGTACTGGAAGCAGCCGACGCGGTCGAGCTGGGCTTCGGTCAGCCAGTTCAGCAGGTACTGGAAGTCTTCTTCGGTTTCGCCCGGGAAGCCGACGATGAAGGTCGAACGGATGATCAGGTCCGGGCAGATTTCGCGCCAGTTCTTGATCCGCGCCAGGGTCTTGTCTTCGAACGCCGGGCGTTTCATCGACTTCAGCACTTTCGGGCTGGCGTGCTGGAACGGGATGTCCAGGTACGGCAGGATCTTGCCGGCGGCCATCAGCGGGATCAGCTCGTCAACGTGCGGGTACGGGTAAACATAGTGCAGACGCACCCACACGCCGAGGGTGCTCAGCGCTTCGCAGAGTTCGGTCATGCGGGTTTTCACCGGCGCGCCGTTCCAGAAACCGGTGCGGTATTTCACGTCGACGCCGTAGGCGCTGGTGTCTTGCGAAATCACCAGCAGCTCTTTGACGCCGGACTTGACCAGGCGCTGGGCCTCGTCGAGCACATCACCCACCGGACGGCTGACCAGTTTGCCGCGCATCGACGGAATGATGCAGAAGCTGCAGCTGTGGTTGCAGCCTTCGGAAATCTTCAGATAGGCGTAGTGACGCGGGGTCAGCTTGATGCCTTGCGGCGGTACCAGATCGATCAGCGGGTTGTGATCCTGACGCGGCGGCACCACTTCGTGCACCGCGTTGACCACTTGCTCGTACTGCTGCGGACCGGTCACGGCCAGCACGCTCGGGTGTACGTCGCGGATATTGCCTTCTTCCACGCCCATGCAACCGGTGACGATCACCTTGCCGTTTTCCTTGATCGCTTCACCGATCACTTCCAGCGATTCAGCCTTGGCCGAGTCGATGAAACCGCAGGTGTTGACCACCACCACGTCGGCGTCCTGGTAGGTGGACACTACGTCATAGCCTTCCATGCGCAGCTGGGTCAGGATGCGCTCGGAGTCGACCAGTGCTTTCGGGCAACCCAGAGATACGAAGCCAACCTTTGGATTGGCCGGCGCAGGAGTGGTGGACATGTCTAACCTCGGTATTTTGTGACGCTGCTTGCCGTGTGGGAAAGCCGACGGATGGGCGCTTAGGGCGCGCCTCTGATCAAAAAGTGCGCAATTCTAGCGATGAGCAACGCACTTGACCAGCTTTATGCAGGGAAATACGACGAGTGCTGCGCTATGCTTCGCGCCGTTGAGCTTTACCAGTTTTTTACAGTCAACAAAACGTCTGTAACAACAGGTAAAACAGCGCATGCTGCACCACAAAGCATAGTGCTTCATTCAAAGAAGCCGGTTTGAGAATCAGGAGTGTTGGATGGGTCAGGCAAGTAGTCAGGCGGCGGGCGCCGAGCATTCGGCTGCAAAACCGCTGAGCATGCTGGTCGCGGCAGTCGGGGTGGTTTACGGCGACATCGGCACGAGCCCGTTGTACACCCTCAAAGAAGTGTTTGCCGGTCACTACGGGGTGCCAGTCAACCACGACGGGGTCTTCGGGATTCTGGCGTTGATTTTCTGGTCGTTGATCTGGGTGGTCACGATCAAGTACGTGTTGTTCGTACTGCGCGCCGACAACCAGGGGGAAGGCGGGATTATGGCGCTGACTGCCCTGGCGCGACGTGCATCGAGTCGCTACCCGAAGTTGCAGGCGGTACTGGTGATTCTGGGGCTGATTGGAGCAGCGCTGTTTTATGGCGACAGCATGATTACCCCGGCGATTTCCGTGTTGTCGGCGGTTGAAGGTCTGGAGCTGGCGTTCGACGGTCTGGAGCGCTGGGTGGTGCCGATGGCACTGGTGGTGCTTGTCGCACTGTTCCTGATCCAGAAACACGGCACCGATCGCATCGGCAAGCTGTTTGGCCCAGTGATGGTGGCATGGTTCCTGGTGCTGGGCGGTCTGGGTATCAGCGGGATCGTCAGACACCCTGAAGTGTTGAATGCGCTGAACCCGATCTGGGGCGTGCGCTTCTTCATCGTGCACCCGGGCATGGGCGTGGCGATTCTCGGCGCGGTAGTGCTGGCATTGACCGGCGCCGAAGCACTGTACGCCGACATGGGCCACTTCGGGCGCAAGCCGATTGCCCGCGCATGGCTGGTTCTGGTGCTGCCGGCGCTGGTGCTGAACTACTTCGGTCAGGGCGCATTGCTGCTGGAAAACCCGGAAGCGGCACGTAACCCGTTCTACCTCTTGGCGCCGAACTGGGCACTGGTGCCACTGGTGATGCTGGCAACCCTGGCCACGGTGATCGCTTCGCAAGCGGTAATTTCCGGTGCGTTCTCGTTGACCCGTCAAGCCATTCAACTCGGCTACATCCCGCGCATGCACATTCAGCACACGTCCAGTGCCGAACAGGGGCAGATCTACATTGGCGCGGTGAACTGGGCGCTGATGGTCGGCGTGATCCTGCTGGTGATCGGTTTCGAGTCCTCCGGCGCGCTGGCGTCTGCCTACGGTGTGGCGGTGACCGGCACCATGCTGATCACCAGCATCCTGGTGGCGGCGGTTATCCTTCTGCTGTGGAAATGGCCGCCGCTGCTGGCGGTGCCGATTCTGCTCGGCTTCCTGCTGGTCGATGGCATGTTCTTCGCCGCCAACGTGCCGAAGATCATCCAGGGCGGTGCGTTCCCGGTTCTGGCGGGGATTGTGTTGTTCATCCTGATGACCACCTGGAAGCGTGGCAAGGAGTTGCTGGTCGATCGTCTCGACGAAGGCGCGTTGCCATTGCCGATCTTCATCAGCAGCATTCGCGTGCAACCGCCGCACCGCGTGCAGGGTACCGCCGTGTTCCTCACCGCACGCTCCGACGCGGTGCCGCACGCGCTGTTGCACAACCTGCTGCACAACCAGGTATTGCACGAGCAAGTGGTACTGCTGACCGTGGTCTACGAAGACATCCCGCGCGTGCCGCCATCGCGGCGCTTCGAAGTCGAGGCCCACGGCGAAGGCTTCTTCCGGGTGATCCTGCACTTCGGCTTCACCGACGAGCCGGACGTGCCGCAGGCGCTGAAACTGTGCCACCTGGATGAACTGGACTTCAGCCCGATGCGCACCACCTACTTCCTCAGCCGCGAAACGGTGATCGCCTCGAAACTCGAAGGCATGGCCCGTTGGCGCGAGGCGCTGTTTGCGTTCATGTTGAAGAATGCCAACGGCAACCTGCGTTTCTTCAATCTGCCGCTGAACCGGGTGATTGAACTGGGGACGCAGGTGGAGATGTAGGCCTGCATCAACTGAAAAGCCCTCGTCAGTCTTGGCTGGCGGGGGCTTTTTTGTGGCCGCGTATAAACCTCAAATCTACCGAAAACCAGCTGTAGGAGTGAGCCTGCTCGCGATGGTGGAGTGTCAGCTTGCAAATCAGTGACTGACACTCCGCCATCGCGAGCAGGCTCACTCCTACAGGAGAATGGGGTGGTCCTCTGGAATGTAAAAAGCCTCCGACATCGTGAGATGGCGGGGGCTTTTTTGTGGCCGCGTATAAACCTCAAATCTACCGAAAACCAGCTGTGGGAGTGAGTCTGCTCGCGAAGGCGGAGTGTCAGTCGACCACTTCAGATCAAAAGATCGCAGCCTTCGGCAGCTCCTACATGGAATGCAAAACCTGTAGGAGCTGCCGAAGGCTGCGATCTTTTGATCTCTGTGCCTCTACAGGCTTTCAGGCAGGTTGGCTTCGGGATTCGGTCTTGGTTCGTTCAGATCGTGAGTCCTGCGCAATTTCCTGTAGGCGTGAGCCTGCTCGCGATGGCGGAGTGTCAGCTTGCAAATCAGTGACTGACACTCCGCCATCGCGAGCAGGCTCACTCCTACAGGGGAATGGGGGGCTGCTCTGGAATGTAAAAAGCCTCCGACATCGTGAGATGGCGGGGGCTTTTTTGTGGCTGCGTATAAACCTCAAGTCCACCGAAAACCAGCTGTGGGATTGGGCTTGCTCGCGAAGGCGGAGTGTCAGTCGACCACTTCAGATCAAAAGATCGCAGCCTTCGGCAGCTCCTGCATGGAATGCAAAACCTGTAGGAGCTGCCGAAGGCTGCGATCTTTTGATCTCTGTGCCTCTACAGGCTTTCAGGCAAGTCGGCTTCGGAATTCGGTCCTGGTTCGTTCAGATCGTGAATCCTGCGCAATTTCCTGTAGGAGTGAGCCTGCTCGCGATGGCGGAGTATCAGCTTGCAAATCAGTGACTGACATTCCGCCATCGCGAGCAGGCTCACTCCTACAGGGGAATGGGGGGCTGCTCTGGAATGTAAAAAGCCCCCGACATCGTGAGATGGCGGGGGCTTTTCGTTTTGCCGGATCAGATCACTCTGTCGGCTGATCCTTGCTCTGACGCTTCTCGATCAAGTCCACCAGACGCTTGGCCAACGCAGGGTAGTTCTCGTCGAAGTGGTGGCCGCCGGGCAGTTTCACCGCTTCGCCGACTGCCGTCTTGTCGGTGCAGCCGCTTTCGTCGGTTTCTTCCGCGCCGTAGATGCAAACTACTTTGGCGGCGGGCAGCTTGGCCATTTCCGGGCCAGTGGCGGCTTCTTTGCCAGCGTTGCCGAGCCAGCCTTCGACTTCGATTTCGAAGCTGCCGGTGCGGGCGAAGGCCAGCAGGATGATGGCGTCGACGCGTTGCTGCTCAGTCTCCGGCAGGCGGTTGTAGATCGCCGGCAGGACGTCGGCACCGAACGAGTAACCGGTCAGGATGAAGCGCTTGGTGCCCCATTTCTGGCGGTAGTGCTGCATCAGCTCGGTCAAGTCCAGTGCGCTTTGCTCAGGGCTCTTGTGCTGCCAGTAGTAGCGCAGGGTGTCGATGCCGACGACGGGATAGCCAATCTTGGCCATCTCGCCGGCTACGTCGCGGTCGAGGTCGCGCCAGCCGCCGTCACCGGAGAGAAACAGGGTCACGGTATCTTTGGCCTGGCCGGCCGGCACTTCAACCACCGGGATCGCCAGACCGCCGTTGGCCTTGTCGCCGCCGACGAGAATCTTGCGCAGCTCGTTGTTCAGCACTTGCGGCAGGTTGATGTCGTAGTCACTGATGCTGGTTTCGGCGTTCGGTTGATCGCGTACGAAACCGGCGCTGGTGTCGTCCGGGTTGTCGTTCCACGCCACCAGCCAGTGGCCATGAGCCGCGGATTTCGGCAACAGGTGGGTGCAGCCGGGTTTTTCCAGGGCCAGGTCAACCGAGATGGCCTGGGCCTTGTCGTCCTTCTGCTCGGACAACCAGCGCCAGGCCAGCACCGCGCCAGGGCCGATACCGCTGACCAGTGTGGCCGGGCCATTCAGTTCGCGCAGGCCGGTTTGCAGGGCGCGGCTCTGTTGCAGGCAGTCCTTGGGCAAAATCACCTGAACGATCTGCGCCGAGGCGCTGCGGCTCAGGGTGCTCAGTTGGTTGTCGGTCAGCTTCTGGTCGTCATTGACCGCGACCAGCACCTGCGCTTTGGGCTGGGTGCCGGGAATGACGCGGGTCATGACCGTGCCGTCGGCAGCAGTCAGTGGTTGCAGCGTCGGTTGCGGTGCCGGGCGTTTGAGGTACCAGTAACCGCCGCCGGCAATCACGGCCAGCACGATCAGTGCGGCCAGGATGTACTTCAGGGAGCGTTGAATCATCAGCGTTTCACCAATCCAGTCAAGCCGCCCGCGATCAGGGCAGCAGTATCGGCCAGCGCCACCAGCGGATCGAGTCCGGCGGGCACTGCCATATAACGGGGTTCCCAGTCAGGCTGGAACTTGTCTTTGAAGCGGCGCAAGCCTTGGAAGTTGTACAGCTGCTCACCACGGCGGAAGACCATCGAGCCCAGACGCTGGGTCAGCGGTGCACCACGCCGGGGTTGCAACCCCGACAACGGCACCATGCCCAGGCTGAAGCGCGCGTATCCGTGACTCTTATAGTGTTGAATCAGGCCGACCATCAGGAATTCCATGGTCAGCTTGGGGGCGTCCGGGTGCGAGCGCATCAGATCGAGACTGGCCAGGTCATGGCTGTAAGTCTCGAGCAGGTTGGCGAACGCCACCGGGCGGCCTTCGAAGCGAATCACTGCAATGCGGAAATGCTTCAGGTAATCGTCGCTGAATCGACCGAGGGAGAAACCTTTCTCGCGCACGTTCTTGCCGGTCAGCCACGCATCGGAAATCACTTTCAACTCGTCCATCGGCGCCTGGCCCGGCTCATGGATTTCCAGCGACAGGCCGTCGCGGGTGCCACGGTTCCAGGTGTAGCGCAGGTCCTTCATCTCTTTGCCCTTGGCTTCCAGGTCAAAGCGCTGCAGATCGACCCGGGCTTCTTCGCCGAGCTTGATCGCGGTCAGGCCGATGTCCATGTAGTACGGCAGGTTTTCCGCACGTACCTGATAGAACACCGGACGGGCGTGATGGATGTCGCACAGGTCGCGGAACTGCCAGATCATCTCGGCGCGTTGCTGTCCGGGGCCGATCGGGTCGTACAGTGCCACCAGGCTACGGCCACGGCGGGCGTACATCAGGAAGGCTTCGTCGTTCTGGTGAAACAGCAACGCCTTGTCACCGGTCAGCGCGAGGCCACCATCGGGTTGCGACGAGGCCATCAGGATTTTTGCGGCGCGATCCAGTTCGTCCGGGGTCGGCAGGTGGATCACCGGGCGCGCGGTACGCAGCAGCCAGGTCAGCGCGATCACCAGCAACAGCACGGCGGCGCCGAGCAACGAGCGCAAGCCGCGCGGGGCGTCAGCGTCGAGGGTGAACTGCCACCACAGTTGATGGCTGTAAGGCACGTCCTGATAGGCGAACAGCAGCAACCAGGTCGAGGCGCCCAACACGCAGAGACTGGCCACCAGATACAGCGGCGAGAACGGCAGTTCGGTCAGGCGACTCGGGCGATAGAACGAGCGGCGAAACACTCCCAGCAGCGCAGCGGTGAGTGTCATCAGCGTGGCTTCTTCCCAGTCGAAGCCTTTGAGCAGCGAGAGCAGGGCGCCGACCAGCAACAGAATGGTGGTCAACATCCACGCGGCTGACAGGCGACGGCGCAGGCCCTGCGCCAGCATCAGACACAGCACACCGATCAGACTGGCGCCGAAGTGCGAGGCGTCGACCAGTCGATGCGGGATCAGAAAGCCGATGTGTTCAAGACGCGTGTCGATCTCCGGGGTGGCGCCGGAAAACAGCAGCACCACGCCGGACAGGAACACCAGCACCGCCAGAATCGGCGCGGCCAGACCGGATGCGGCGCGCATGGTCTGGGTCTGGAACAGGCGCTGGCCTTCGTTGATCAGCAAAAACAGGCAGGCCACCAGCAGCGGCAGCACCACATAGATCAGGCGATAGAGCAGCAGGGCGGCGGCCAGCGGCGCGGCACCGAGAGTGTCGGCAAACGCAGCGAGCAGGATCGCTTCGAAAACCCCGACACCGCCAGGCACGTGGCTGAGGACGCCGGCGGCCAGGGCCAGCAGGTACACCAGCAGGAACGCGCCGAACGGCGGGGCTTCCGGCAGCAGCAGATAAAGCACGGTGGCCGCTGCGGCGACGTCGAGGGCGGTGATGATCAGTTGCAGGAAGGTCAGGCGTCGGCCGGGCAGGCGCAGCGTCCGGCGACCGGCCCTGACCAGCAGGTTGTCGCGGTACGGCTGCTCCGGCAGGCGGCGGCGATAGATGCCGATCGCCAGAATCGCGCCCAGACCCAGCACCACCATGGCAATCGTGCCGAGCAGGCCTTCTGACAGGCCCAGTGCGGCGGAGGCCGCGGGCAGGTCGCTCAGGGTCGCAAGGGCGGCCAGCGGTGGCAGGGCGCAACCCAGCGACAGGCTGGCGAACAGGGTCATGTGCGCGACTTCCGACGCCCCCAGGCCATGGCGTGCATATAAACGGTAGCGCACCGAGCCACCGGACAGCAGCGACAAGCCTATGGCATTGCCAATCGCAAACGCGGTGAAGCCGCCCAGCGCCAGAGTGCGCGGCGGTAGCGTCACGCCGGCATAGCGGCTGGCCGACCATTCATAGCCAAGCAGTATGATGAAGCCGACCACCGTCGCACCCACTGCGCCGAGCAGGGCCGGTTTCGGCACGGCCAGGATCGAGTCGTGCAATGCGTAGAGATCGAGCTCGCTCAGCAGGTGGCGACAGGCAATCAGCGCAATGGCAAACAGCAGCAACGTGACCGCCAGACCGATCGGCTGGCGATATTTGCTCAACCGATCCAGCAAGCGCAGGCGCTCGGGTTTGATCGGTTGTTCTGCTGTGACGGTGTCTTGTGAATCAGACGAGTTGGCGCGCATCAATCACCTCTTGGATTGTGCGCGACAGGATGGAGGTATCCAGCCAAGTTACCAATCCCTGTAGAAAAAAATAATCACAAAATACTACGCCTCTCATCCGGGATCGGCGAGGGCGGGTCATGGATTGCAGACGTCTTGCCTGCGACTCAAGCATAGTCGCAACTGGGCGGTCTGATGATCCTGAGCGTTTCACTGCAGCGTGACAGATCATTGTTGCGAAAGGACTTTTTTCACAGATACAAAAAAGGCCACTCTTTCGAGCAGCCTTTTTTGATGTTTGGTTGCGGGAGCCGGATTTGAACCGACGACCTTCGGGTTATGAGCCCGACGAGCTACCAGACTGCTCCATCCCGCGTCTGTGTGGCGGCATTCTACAGGCGAACGGCGAGGTGTCAACCGCTAATCCCGTAAAGGGTCAAATAAGTGTGAATTTGCGTCAAACGGTCGCAGTAGTGCGGTAAGTTTCGGAAATGCAACGAATTCCTGTTCGCCCGGATGTGCGTGATGCGGAAGCTGGTCTGAAAAACACACAGGCACAAAAAAGGCCACTCTTTCGAGTAGCCTTTTTTGATGTTTGGTTGCGGGAGCCGGATTTGAACCGACGACCTTCGGGTTATGAGCCCGACGAGCTACCAGACTGCTCCATCCCGCGTCTGTGTGTCGGCATTCTACAGAGGATCGCCGGGCTGTCAACCTTGAATCTGGATAATTCTGTTCCTGTTCAATCGGTTAGCGCTTTTTACGGTGCGGACGAAGGGGGCGCAGGGCAGGTGGGGCAAGGCTTTCAGCTCTATCGGTCGGTGATTTTTGATTGAGGAAATAAATTCATCGTTGTTTTCCTACAGCCTGAAAAGAACATTCAGACTACTGGTGCTATATACAGGTGTCAGTGAGATACTGCGTTTCCGGCTCGCCATGTTTCCTTTTCTGTCATGACCCAGCGAAAAATCATCCACGTCGACTGTGACTGTTTCTACGCCGCCATCGAGATGCGCGACGACCCGAACCTGGCCGGCAAGCCGCTGGCGGTGGGCGGGTCGGCGGATCGGCGTGGGGTGATTGCGACCTGCAACTATGAAGCGCGGGCGTACGGCGTGCGTTCGGCGATGTCATCCGGGCATGCCTTGAAGCTGTGCCCCGACCTGACTATCGTCAAGCCGCGCATGGATGCCTATCGCGAAGCCTCGAAGGAAATCCATACGATTTTTCGCGATTACACCGACCTGATCGAGCCGCTGTCGCTGGACGAGGCCTATCTCGACGTTTCCGACAGCGCGCATTTTGGCGGCAGCGCCACGCGCATCGCGCAGGATATTCGCCGGCGTGTTTCCAATCAGTTGCATATCACCGTGTCTGCCGGCGTGGCCCCGAACAAGTTTCTGGCCAAGATCGCCAGTGACTGGAAGAAGCCCAACGGGTTGTTCGTGATTACCCCGGATCAGGTCGAGGATTTTGTCAGCGGCTTGCCGGTGAGCAAGTTGCACGGCGTCGGCAAGGTCACTGCCGACAAACTGGGCAAGCTCGGTATCGTCGATTGCCTGCAACTGCGCGAGTGGGACAAGTTGGCGCTGGTGCGCGAATTTGGCAGTTTCGGTGAGCGACTCTGGAGTCTGGCCCGTGGGATCGATGACCGGTTGGTGCACAACGACAGCCGCCGTCAGTCAATCAGCGTGGAAAACACCTACGACGTCGATCTGCCGGATCTGCGCAGTTGCCTAGACAAGCTGCCGGAGCTGCTGGAAACCCTGAAAACCCGCATGGAGCGGATCGACAGCAGTTATCGACCGGGCAAGCCGTTCGTCAAAGTGAAGTTTCATGACTTTACCCAGACCACACTGGAACAAGCCGGAGCGGGGTGCGATCTGGGCAGTTATCAGTTGATGCTGACGCAGGCGTTCAATCGGGGCGGGAAACCGGTGCGGTTGTTGGGGGTGGGGGTGAGGCTGGAGGATTTGCGCGGTGGGTTTGAGCAGATGGAGTTGTTTGAACGGTAGATGTGCGGTGTCTGTCAGGACCTCTTCGCGAGCAGGCTCGCTCCCACATTAGATTGCATTTCACTGTGGGAGCGAGCCTGCTCGCGAAGCTTTTGCTGTTAATTCGGTCCAGGATCGGCGACCAGACGCCCCGCATCCTTGGTCAGCGACTTGAGAAACTCGGCCTGCAACTCAGGATCGTTACGCGTCAGTTCGATCAGGCTTTGCTCCAGCTCGCTGGCTTCTTCTTCCAGACCCAGTTCCGACAGACGCTTGACCCGGTGGACCCACTGGCTCACTTCGTCGTCTTCCAGATCGTCGTAAATCAACCCGTGCGCTTCGAGCAACTTGCTGCGCAAATGGCTGCTGATCGCCAGGGATGAATCGCTGTGCACGTCATCCTTGCCGTCTTCGACGCTGATCTGCAGTTTGCCGATATGATTCAGGTCATTTTCGGCGAACGGACTGTCCAGCAGGTTCAGGCGCAGCACGCCGTTGCGGTCGGTGGTCATGTCAAAGGTCTGCTTGCCGGCCTTGACCTGCACCGGGCGCTCGCTCCACGGCAGGCTCGAATACTCCGTGCGCTTGTCGCGCTGGACTTCATCGATACCGGCCAGGTTCTGTTGCGCACGACCGTGGGACTGCACGTTCATGAACGGGTTGACCCCGGCAATGCCGTAGTTCAACCAGTCCTTGGTCACGCTGTCCGGCAGGTTGCCCAGGGCGAATACGTTGACCACATTGGCGCCGATACCGGCAACCACGGCCACCGCACCCAGCGGAATCTCGTAGATTTCGCGCCAGGGCTGGTAAGGCGTGTAGCGATCGTAACGGCGGGTGACTTCGAACTCGGTGACTTCAAAGGTCTTCTGTTCGTTGATCTTCACGCGTCGTTGCGGCAGCTCGAGCACCTTAGGCTCACCGACATCGATCTGCAGGCTGTGATCGAGCAATTTGCGCTCGACCCGCTCTTCGTGCTCGCTGCGTTGTGACATTTGATTGGCACAGCCGCTGACCAGCAGGGCGCCGCACAAGGCGGCACCACCGAGGCCCAAGGTGTTTCGCTTGAACATGAGGTCTCTATCTGGATTCAGCGGCGGATACGGGCCTGAAGGAAGGACAGCACATCGGCGACCGGCAGCGCTTGCGCTTCGGCCTCGGTGCGGCTCTTGTATTCCAGGTTGCCTTCGGCGAGGCCGCGGTCACTGACCACGATCCGGTGAGGAATGCCGATCAGCTCCATGTCCGCGAACTTGATGCCCGGGCTGGTTTTCTTGTCGCGATCGTCCAGCAACACTTCGAAACCGGCCGCCGTCAGTTCTGCGTACAGCTTGTCAGTGGCTTCGCGCACCTGCTCGGTTTCATAACGCAGCGGCACCAGGGCGATCTGGAATGGCGCCAGGGTGTCGCTCCAGATGATGCCTTTGTCGTCGTTGCTCTGCTCGATGGCGGCAGCGACCACGCGGGATACGCCGATACCGTAGCAACCCATTTCCAGGGTGACCGGCTTGCCGTTCTCGCCCAGCACTTCGCACTTCATCGCCTTGCTGTACTTGTTGCCCAGCTGGAAGATGTGCCCGACTTCGATGCCGCGCTTGATTTCCAGGGTGCCTTTGCCGTCCGGGCTTGGGTCACCGGCCACGACGTTACGCAGGTCGGCAACGGTCGGAACCGGCAGATCGCGCTCCCAGTTCACGCCGAAGTAATGCTTGTCATCGATGTTCGCACCGATGCCGAAGTCGCTCATCAGCTCGACCGAACGGTCGATGATGATCGGCAGCGGCAGATTCAGCGGGCCGAGCGAACCGGCGCCGGCGCCAATGGCGTCACGCAGTTCTGCATCGGAAGCCATGACCAGCGGGCTGGCAACGCCTGGTTGCTGGGCAGCTTTGATTTCGTTGAGCTCGTGGTCGCCACGGATGACCAGGGCAATCAGTTTGCCTGGCTCTTCAGCGTGGACGATCAGGGTCTTGATGGTCTTTTCAATCGGCAGATTGAATTTTTCCACCAGTGCAGCAATGGTCTTGGTGTCTGGAGTGTCGACCAGGCGCAGCTCTTCTGCCGGCGCTGGACGCGAGGTTTCGCGTGGCACGGCTTCGGCTTTCTCGATGTTCGCCGCGTAGTCGGAACCGTTGCTGAAGACGATGTCGTCTTCGCCGGACTCGGCCAGTACGTGGAACTCGTGGGAGCCAGCGCCACCGATCGAGCCGTTGTCGGCTTCAACCGGACGGAATTTCAGGCCCAGACGGGTGAATACGTTGCAGTACGCCTGATGCATGCGGTCATAGGTGACCTGCAGCGAAGCCTGATCGGCGTGGAACGAGTAGGCATCCTTCATGATGAACTCGCGGCCGCGCATCAAACCGAAGCGTGGGCGGATTTCGTCACGGAATTTGGTCTGGATCTGGTACAGGTTGATCGGCAGCTGTTTGTAACTGCTCAACTCGTTGCGCATCAGATCGGTGATCACTTCTTCGTGGGTCGGGCCCGCGCAGAAGTCGCGACCGTGGCGGTCTTTGATGCGCAGCAGCTCAGGGCCGTATTCTTCCCAGCGCCCCGATTCCTGCCACAGCTCGGCCGGTTGGGTGCTCGGCATCAACACTTCAAGAGAACCGGCAGCGTTCATTTCTTCGCGAACGATGGCTTCAACCTTGCGCATTACCCGCAAGCCCATCGGCAGCCAGGTGTACAGGCCCGAAGCGAGTTTGCGGATCATGCCGGCGCGCAGCATCAGCTGGTGGCTGACGACGACCGCATCGGAAGGCGTTTCTTTCTGTGTGGCGAGCAAAAATTGACTGGTGCGCATGGTTGGCCGTTGTCGGTTGCTATGACTGGAAATGACGGAGCAGTGTACCGGCGAGATTTGCCGACGTACAGGATTGCGCTCGGCGGTGAGGCTCAACGGCGGGAATCCTCCCGCCGTAGCTGAAATGTCCTACGACTCTTCGACGACGGAGGTCGGTGCAGGCTCGGGCGTTGGCGTCGGGCCCGCGCGGCGATTTTCCTGGAACCAGTGCAGGGCGATCAACAACAGCGTCGGCACGCCGAGCAGCGCGGTGATCATGAAGAAGCTGTGGTAGCCGAACTTCTCGACCATTACCCCGGAATAACCGCCCATCAGACGCGGCAACAGCAGCATGATTGAACTGAGCAGGGCGTACTGCGTGGCCGAAAACTTGAGGTTGGTCAGGCTCGACAGGTAGGCGACGAACGCCGAGGTCGCGAGCCCGGAACTGAAGTTGTCGAGGGAGATGGTCACCACCAGCATCTGCAGGTTCGGCCCCATGTCGGCCAGCATCACGAACAGCAGGTTGGTCGCCGCCGACGCCGCACCGCCGATGAACAGGATCGGCAGGATACCGAAGCGCACAATCAGCAGGCCGCCCATGCCGGCGCCGACCAGGGTCATGATCAGGCCAAAGATCTTGCTGACGCTGGCGATCTGATCCTTGGTGAAGCCCTGGTCGATGTAGAACACGTTGGCCATTACGCCCATTACCGTGTCGGACATGCGGTAGGTGGCGATCAGCCCGAGCAACAGCAACGCCTGCCAGCGGTAGCGCAGGATGAAGTCGTTGACCGGGGTCAGTACCGGCGCCAGGCCGCGACGGCCCATGGTCGACAGGCACAGGCCGGTGAGCAGGGTATAAAGGATCGCGCGCAGGAAGGCGCGGTCTTCGAGCAGCAAGTCGAGCGGACTCATCTGGCCGAACAGTACGCTGGCGAAATCGGTGTTGTAGAGCTGGGTGAACATCGCCGGAACCGACACCAGCAGCACGATCAGCACGAATACCGAGGCCAGCTGATGCACGAAGCTGTAGCGGCCGGCCTGCAGCTGCGTGCGCAGTGGCACTGGCGGTTCGCGCATCAGCAGTGAAGTCAGCAGGGCAGGGACCATCAACACACCGAACAGGGCGTAGGTGCCGGTCCAGGCCGAATGTTGATAGTTGAAGCCAGTGGAGCCGAAACCTTCGGCGAAGAACAGTGCGCCCGCCGTGGCCAACAGGGCGGCGACGCGATAGCCGGACATGTAACTGGCGGCCAGTGCGGCCTGACGGCTATCGTCGGCGATTTCCAGGCGATAGGCGTCTACCGCGATGTCCTGGGTGGCGGAGGCGAAAGCGACGATAACGGCAATGGCGATCAGCCAGGACAGGTGTTTCTGCGGGTCACAGAAGCCCATGCCGATCAAGCCCAGAATCACCAGAGTCTGCGAGAGCACCAGCCACGAACGGCGGCGGCCAAGCTTGCCCAATAAAGGCAGGCGCCATTGGTCGAGCAGCGGTGACCAGACCCATTTGAAGGCGTATGCCAGACCGATCAGGCTGGCGTAGCCAATGGTTTCACGGGCAACGCCGGCCTCACGCAGCCAGACGGACAGCGTCGAAAACACCAGCATGTACGGCAGGCCGGCAGCAAAACCGAGCAACAACAGCACGAGCGTCGAAGGACTGGCATAGGCGGCGAGCGCGGCGCGCCAGGTTTTACGGGGCATGGGCTGAAGTCTGCCTCAAGATTGCGAAAACAAAGCGCGCACTCTAACCGCTGTGCTCTATCGGACGCCAGCCATGGCGCCGAATATCCACACGATTGTTCAGGACGGTGACGCCTTCAGAACGCAATCGTGCCCGTTGTTCGTCCCCCGAGGGGCTGCCCAGCGGCAGACTGATCCGACCGCCGGCACCGAGTACCCGGTGCCACGGCAGCCTGGTGTCGGCGGGCAATTGGCTCAGGGTCCGGCCGACCCAGCGGGCGGCGCGCCCCAACCCCGCGAGTTCAGCCAACTGACCATAGCTGACCACCTTGCCTTCAGGTACCTGGGCAAGGGTGGAGTAAAGCGCCGTGCGTCGGATTTGCGCTTCGCTTTCCTCGGGATGATTCGGCTCTTTCACCTGCGCAGTTCCTGAACAATAGTCGTATCGACGGGCTCAAGCGTAATCGCTCGTTGGCCAGATGAGAAATGAACTCAAGGGAATTCGCCCGGTCAGTCCTTGTCAGGGCCTTATTCCTACGGATAATGCCGACCTTTTTCGCAAACTTGAGCCCTCGATCCGCTTATGTTGTCCAGAACCTTGTTGTGCCTTGCTGTCTTCAGTGCCTCCACGCCGCTGCTTGCCGATACCGTCTGGTTGAAGAACGGTGACAAGTTGAGCGGTAAGATTTCCGTTTTCGATGGCGGCAAATTGCTGATTCAGACCCAGTATGCAGGTGCGGTCAGCATCGACTGGAAAGAGGTCAAGACCCTGCAAAGCGATCAGGAGCTGCTGGTCAAACAGGACGCCTACAACGGTGAAAAAGCCAAGTCGCTGACCGCCGCCGATGACGGCAAGGTCACCTTGGCCAATGGTGAAGCACCGAAAACCGTGGAGCTGGCGAGCATTCAGCAGATCCTCAAACCGAAACCGGTGGTCGAGGATCTGGTGTGGAAAGGCAATATAGGCCTGGCGATGGATTATCAGCGGGCGGAAAAGGACACCGACGACTACGACATCGACTTCAAGACCACTGCGCGTCATGGCCGCTGGCGGCACACCGCCGAGGGCGAGTACAACCGCGAAGTGCAAGACGAGCAGGTCACCACCAATAACTGGCGCGCCGAATACGCACTCGACCGCTTCCTGACTGACAAGTGGTTCTGGCAGGGCCGCCTGAATTACAAGCGTGACTATGTTGAAGAACTGTCGCGTCAGCGCGTGGTCGGTACCGGTCCGGGTTACCAGTTCTGGGATGACGAACTGGGCGCGTTCTCGCTCGGTTCGCTGCTCAACCGCACCGATTACGAGTACAGCGATGGCGGCAAGGACAACTTCTATTCGGTCGCCATGAAGTGGGATTACAACCGCTACCTGATCGGCAAGAAAGTCGAGTTCTTCACCAATGGCGAACTGGGCAAGCCGCTGTCTGACGTAGCCAACTACGCGCTGGATGCCGAGATGGGCTTGCGCTACAAGGTCACCGACTGGGCGTCGCTCAACCTCAAGGCCGAACGCGACATCATCAGTGGTACCAAGGATGCGGATTTGAACAAGACCCGCTACACCGCAGGGTTTGGCGTGGCCTGGTAAGGCACAAACGAAGGATCGCAGCTGCGGCAGCTCCTACAGGAGGGCTGTCGCGGACTGCGATCTTTTTTGTGGCCGTTAAAAACACACGCCCACAAAAAAGCCCCGCTTGAGGGCGGGGCTCTTTTCTAAAGAAGCTACAAGTTAGATAACTTGTACTTCTTCAGCTTGCATGCCTTTCTGACCGCGGGTAGCGATGAAAGAAACCTGTTGGCCTTCTTTCAGGCTTTTGAAGCCGTCGGATTGGATAGCTTTGAAGTGAACGAACAGGTCGTCACCGGATTGTGGAGTGATGAAGCCGAAGCCTTTTTCATCGTTGAACCACTTAACGGTACCGGTTTGGCGATTAGACATGGTGTAACTCCTTGAACAAAGATAACTGCGACTCAGGAAGAACCCTGGCCGAGACTGAGTGCAAAGAGCAGGAAAAATTCTTGTAGATGGTTGGATCGAAATTCAACATATCGTGTAGAGATTCTCAGTGACACAAGCAACACAGTGGCGCCACCTTAACCCTTTTTCCTGAACGTGCCAATGTTTCTTGCGAAGGTTTCTCTGTTTTAGGGATCGACGGTGTGACGGTTCGTCGCCAGGGCCTGTATTTCCTGCGTGTTCGGCGAGAATTGCAGCGCGGACTTTGAACCCGGCGGCGCGCCCGGTAAGATGCCGGACAGATTTTTTCCACCTCGCTATTCAGGACACCCGCCATGAGCATCAAATCGGACAAGTGGATTCGCCGCATGGCGCAGGAACACGGCATGATCGAGCCTTTCGTCGAGCGCCAGGTGCGCGGCAGCGACGACAGCCGTGTGATCTCCTACGGTGTTTCGAGCTACGGCTACGATGTGCGCTGCACCAACCATTTCAAGGTGTTCACCAACATCAATTCGGCGATCGTCGATCCGAAGAACTTCGACGCCGGCAGCTTCGTCGACATTCACAGCGACGTCTGCATCATTCCGCCGAACTCCTTCGCCCTGGCCAGCACCGTCGAATACTTCCGCATTCCGCGCAACGTATTGACCATCTGCCTGGGTAAAAGCACCTACGCGCGCTGCGGCATTATCGTCAACGTCACCCCGCTCGAGCCTGAGTGGGAAGGTCACGTGACGCTGGAATTCTCCAACACCACCAATCTGCCGGCGAAAATCTATGCCAACGAAGGCGTAGCGCAGATGCTGTTCCTCGAATCCGACGAGCAGTGCGAAGTTTCGTACAAGGATCGCGGCGGCAAATATCAGGGCCAGCGTGGCGTGACTCTGCCGCGTACCTGATCCATCCGGCAGTTCGCGGGAATTCTTTGGCGGGCAGACACTCTATGGGGTGTACTGCCCGTTTTTGCTTCTGGCAAAGCGGGCCTTCGCCGAGGAGGGTTCCATGAAGATCGATCCGCATATCACCGCCGAACTGGCAAGGCTTGAGCCCAATCAGGTTGGCGTTTTGGCCTGGTCCTTGTTGGCCCACCCGCTGAACATGGCTGGCGGGATTCCTGGTCAGCCTGATCCCGACACCCCCAACGAACAACCGACCGAGCCGGGCGAGCCGACGCTGCCGGACGAGCCACCACCCGCGCCAGTGGCCTGAGCCGCTACTCCATGAATGGCCAGTCAGCTGAGGTTTGCCCAAGACCTCAGCTGACTGGCCATATTTCGTCGTCGCCGATGACAAAAATCCTGCAGGTGTCGTCTTTCTCTACCGGATAGCCGCCGGTAAACGCGCCAAACGCCGGCAACAGGCTCAAACGTTCGCCCAGCCGGAAACACGCCAGACGCAAACTCTGCCGCCCCTTGCCGTTAAGCCGATAGACCGGATGCACGTGCCCGGCCAGCACATGCCGTTCGGGATGCGGGTCGGGTTCGTGTTGCAGGGCAAACGGCCCGAGCAGCAGCGGTTCCGGTACTACCCTGATGTTCAACGATAGGGGCGGATCCCCGGCACGTTTGTCGTGGTTGCCGCGAATCAGCGTCATCGGCAGATCCGCGTGACGTGCGCGCCATTCGACCAAGGCATTCAGCGTGCCCGCCGCATGCGAACCGGGGCCGTGCAGAAAGTCACCGAGGAAAATCAACTGCCGGCAGGGCAGTCTCGCCAGCAAGCGGTCGAGCACTTCGATGTTCGCCGCCGTGGTTCCCTGCGGCACCGGCTGGCCGAGGCTGCGGTACGCCGCAGCCTTGCCGAAATGCACATCGGCGATCAGCAGTGCCTGTTGCGCTGGCCAGTACAGGGCCTTTTCCGGCAGTAGCCAGAGTTCTTCGCCGGCCAGGCGCACTGGATAAGCTGCGCTCATGAGGCTTGACCCTTGTCGGCGGATTTCTCCAGGTCGCCGACCATGCGTCGGATGCGGTCGGCGAGTTTTTCCGAACTCATGCTTTCGCGCATGCGTTCGACCAGTAACGGAAAACCCAGCGGTGTAGGACGTTTGATCAGGTGCATGTCCAGTTTCATCCGGTTGATCCGCTCCAATGTCTGTTCCAGACGACGAATATCCAGTTCTTCCCGTAGGACTTCTTCCCCGGCCTGGGCCAGCAGCAGGTTGTCGGCGTCGTATTGCTTGAACACTTCGAAGAACAATCCGCTGGAGGCCTGCACCTGACGGGTACTTTTCGGCGCGCCGGGATAGCCGGCGAATACCAGCCCGGCGATCCGTGCGATCTCGCGAAAGCGCCGCAACGCCAGCTCACCGGCATTGAGGCTGGCCAGCACGTCGCGTAACAGATGCTCGGGGCTGAGCAGCGCCGCATCGAGTTGCCCGGACCAATCGACTGGCGTGGCGCTGAGCAACTCCAGCCCATAATCATTGACCGCAATCGAGAACGTCAGTGGCTGGCGCTGGCTGACGCGCCACGCCAACAGGCTGGCAAGCCCCAGATGGACCTGGCGCCCGGCAAACGGGTAGAGGAAAAGGTGCCAGCCCTCGCGGGATTTCAGCACTTCGGCCAACAGATTGGCGGAGGTGGGCAGACCCGACCAGCGCACCTGGGTTTGCAGCAACGGTTGCAGCGCCTGCATTTCCGGGCCGACGAACTCACCGCGCGCTGCCGCCGTGAAACGACTGACCACGGCGGCGGCCAGTTCGTTGGAAAGGGGCATCCGCCCGCCATTCCAGCGCGGCACGGCGGCTTTTTTCGCGGTGCTGCGTTTGACGTACGCGGTCATGTTTTCCACCCGCACCAACTCCAGCAGGCGCCCGGCAAACAGAAAGCCATCGCCCGGTTTCAGCCGCGCGATAAAACCTTCCTCGACACTGCCCAACTGCTTGCCGCCACCACCCTTGCTCCAGAATTTCAGATTGATGCTCGCGTCGCTGACGATGGTGCCAATGCTCATGCGATGACGGCGTGCCAATCGCGCATCGGGCACACGCCAGACGCCGTGTTCATCCGGTTCGACCCGGCGGTAATCCGGATAGGCTGTAAGAGAAAGCCCGCCGTGACGTACGAAAGCCAACGCCCAGGCCCAATCTGCCGGCGTGAGGTCACGATAGGCCCAGGCCCCTCGGACTTCTTCGTATAGCTCCTCGGGAATAAAGCCTCCGCCCAGCGCCATGCTGACCAGATGCTGCACCAGCACATCCAGCGGTTTGTGCGGCGACAGACGCGGTTCGATGAGTCGTTGCGCCACGGCGTCGCCTGCAGCGGCGGCTTCGATCAGCTCCAGGCTGTGGGTCGGCACCAGCGTCACTCGCGAGGTGCGCCCCGGCGCGTGACCGGAGCGCCCGGCGCGTTGCATCAGCCGCGCCACGCCTTTCGCCGAGCCGATTTGCAGCACCCGTTCCACCGGTAAAAAGTCCACGCCCAGATCCAGGCTCGACGTGCAGACCACGGCTTTCAATTGCCCGTCCTTCAACGCTTGCTCGACCCAGTCGCGGGTCTCGCGGGACAGTGAACTGTGGTGCAGCGCGATCAGTCCGGCCCAGTCCGGCCGCGCTTCGAGCAGCGCCTGATACCAGATTTCCGACTGCGCACGGGTGTTGGTGAACACCAGGCTGCTGGCACAGGCGTCCAGTTCGGCGACCACTTGCGGCAGCATCTTCAGACCGATGTGCCCGGCCCACGGAAAACGCTCGATGGCGGGTGGGATCAAGGTGTCGACCTTGAGTGATTTTTCGCTCTGGCCCTGCACGCTGATGCCGCCACCCTGTGGGATCAGCACCTGTTCGGCGTGGGATTGATTTCCGAGGGTGGCGGACACGCCCCAGACGATCAGGTCCGGTTGCCAATGACGCAGGCGGGCGAGGGCCAGTTGCAGCTGTACGCCGCGTTTGTTGCCGAGCAGTTCGTGCCATTCATCGACGACGATCATCCGCAGGCTCGACAAGGCAGCCTTGGCGTCGGCACGGGCGAGCAGCAGGGTCAGGCTTTCCGGGGTGGTGATCAGCGTGGTCGGCAGGCGCCGGCCCTGACGCGCACGTTCGGCGCTGCTGGTGTCGCCGGTACGCAGACCGATGCTCCACGGAATCTGCAAATCGCTGACCGGTGCTTGCAGGGCGCGTGCGGTGTCGGCGGCGAGAGCACGCATCGGCGTGATCCACAACACGGTCAGCGGTTCGCTATGGGGTTTGCGTTTGCTGGTCGTGGCTGCGGGCGCGGCTGAACGGGCGAAGCGGTTGAGCGCGGCGAACCACACCGCATAGGTTTTACCAGCGCCGGTGCTGGCGTGCAGCAACCCCGACTGACCTTGTCTGACGGCGGCCCACACCTGCTTTTGAAAGGCGAACGGCTTCCATTTGCGTGCGCTGAACCAGGTTTTTGCGAGGTCGGGGAGTTTCGCCATGCCTGCTGCGCGCGCTCTGGAAGTGTTCTTCCAGTGACCACGCCGACGTACGAAAGGTTTAATCACACCGCATCCCCTGTAGGAGCTGCCGCAGGCTGCGATCTTTTGATCTTGAAAAGCAAAATCAAAAGATCGTCCGAACGCGGCCCGAGCCTGCGGCAGCTCCTACACGGGGGATCCGGGGTTACTTGAGGTTACCGCTGAGGAACTGCTTCAGCCGTTCGCTTCTCGGATTGCCCAGCACATCTTCCGGTGCGCCTTCTTCCTCCACCAGCCCCTGATGCAGGAACAACACCTGGCTGGAGACCTTACGGGCGAAGCTCATTTCATGGGTCACCATGATCATCGTCCGGCCTTCTTCAGCCAGACCCTGAATCACCCGCAGCACCTCACCCACCAACTCCGGGTCGAGCGCCGAGGTCGGTTCGTCGAACAGCATCACTTCCGGTTCCATCGCCAGTGCCCGGGCGATCGCCACCCGCTGTTGCTGGCCGCCGGAGAGAAACGCCGGGTACTGATCGGCAACCCGCGCCGGCAGGCCGACCTTGTCCAGGTAACGGCGGGCGCGGTCTTCGGCTTCCTGCTTGCTGCAACCCAGCACCCGGCGCGGGGCCATGGTGATGTTTTCCAGCACGGTCATGTGGCTCCACAGGTTGAAGTGCTGGAACACCATCGCCAGTCGCGTGCGCAGGCGTTGCAGTTCATTCGGGTCGGCGACGTGCATGCCGTGACGGTCGGTGATCATGCTGATCGCCTGGCCATCGAGGCTCATGGCGCCGTCGTTGGGTTGCTCGAGGAAGTTGATGCAGCGCAAAAAGGTGCTTTTGCCCGAGCCGCTGGCGCCGATCAGGCTGATCACGTCGCCAGTTTTGGCCTTGAGCGAAACGCCTTTGAGTACCTGATGGTCGCCATAGCTTTTGTGCAGACCTTCAACAGTCAATTTGTACATGGGACAGACATCCTCAAGGCGAAAGTAGGTAGCCGCTGCGATAGGCTTCGGCGCCCGCCACATGGGCGATCACCATGCCGGCAGTGGCCATGCGCCGCAGCGAGCGGGCGTACAGCAGGCCGGCGGCAGTGCAATGAATGGGGGTGACCCGGTCGTGGATCGGGTCGATGATTTCGGCAATCTGTTGCCCGGCTTGCAGGTACTGCCCGGCCGTGGCGGTGTACACCAGCAAGCCGCCCACCGGCGTGGTCACCGGTTGGACGCCGGCCAGCGGCGTGGCAGGGAAAGGCAAGGGCGGCTGCGGCTTGGTCTCGCCGACGATCGCATCGAACTGGATCAGATAATCGATCAAGGCCTGGCAGTCTCGACTGGCCATTGGGTGATTGACGTCACCCTGGCCGCGCAACTCCACGGTCACCGAAAAACTGCCCAGCGGAATCTCGAAGTGCTCGCCAAAGCGTTCCTGCAGTTGCCACCACAGCAGGGTGAAGCATTCGTCAAACGACTGGCCGCCGGAATCGGTGGCCAGCAGACTGGCCTGTGCTTCGATGTAGCGCGCCAGCGGCTCGACCTGCGGCCACGCTTCGGGCGTGGTGTAGAGGTGAACCACGGATTCGAAATCGCAATGCAGGTCCAGCACCATGTCGGCGTCGCACGCCAGCCGTTGCAGGGTCAGGCGCTGGGATTGCAGTTGCGTGGCGGGCGTCTGGCGGGCGAGGGCGTTGCGCAGGCTGGCGCGGATCAGCTCAAGGTTGCGTTGCGGGTCGTCGCCCAGCTTGCCCTCGATGTCGTTGCCGATTTCTTCGCTGAGGTCGACGAACCAGCGATTGAAATTCTGCCCGCTCTCCATCTCGTAACGGCCCAGCGGCACGTCCATCAGCACTTGTTCGAGGCCGACCGGATTGGCCACCGGCACCAGCACGATCTGGCTGCGCAGGCGCCCGGCGGCTTCCAGTTCCGCCAGCCGCTGCTTGAGGTGCCAGGCCACGAGCATGCCGGGCATTTCGTCGGCATGCAGCGAGGACTGGATGTAGATCTTGCCTTGGGCCTGCTCCGGGCCGAAGTGGAAGCTGTGGATCTGTCGTGCGGTCCCCGGCACCGGGGCCAACAGGTCATGGATCTGGTGTCGCATTACAGGTTTCCTAGTGGGTCGGCCCGAGGAATGCCAGCCAGCGGCGTTCGGCGAGGCGGAACAGGCCGACCAGCGCGAAGGTGATGGTCAGGTAGATCAGCGCGGCGATGCCGAACGACTGGAAGGTCAGGAAGGTCGCCGAATTGGCGTCCCGGGCGACTTTCAGGATATCGGGGATGGTCGCGGTGAAGGCCACGGTGGTCGAGTGCAGCATCAGGATCACTTCGTTGCTGTAATACGGCAGCGAACGCCGTAAGGCTGAAGGCATGATCACGTAGGCATACAGCTTCCAGCCGGTCAGACCGTAGGCCTTGGCCGCTTCGACTTCGCCGTGGTTCATGCTGCGGATCGCCCCGGCGAAAATCTCCGTGGTGTAGGCGCAGGTGTTCAGGGCGAATGCGAGGATCGTGCAGTTCATCGCATCGCGAAAGAAACTGTCGAGCAACGGCTGCGCGCGCACGGCAGCCAGGCTGTAGATCCCGGTGTAGCAGATCAGCAACTGGATGTAGAGCGGCGTACCACGGAACAGGTAGGTGTAGAACTGCACCGGCCAGCGCACATAGAAATGCGAAGACACCCGGGCAATCGACAGCGGGATCGACACCAGGAAGCCAATGAAGATCGACGCGCTGAGCAGCCACATCGTCATCGCCAGACCGGTGATGTTGGTGCCGTCGGTATAAAGGAAGGGTTTCCAGTATTCCTGCAGGAGTTCGATCATCGTACGGCCTCCCGTGCGCCGGCGGCGTAACGGCGCTCGAGCCAGCGCAGGATGACGTTCGAAGCACTGGTGATGAGCAGATAGATCAAGGCGGCAAGTACCAGAAAGTAGAACAGTTGATAGGTGCTTTTACCGGCGTCCTGCGCGGCTTTGACCAGATCGGCCAGGCCGATGATCGACACCAGCGCGGTGGCCTTGAGCATCACCATCCAGTTATTGCCGATGCCCGGCAGGGCGAAGCGCATCATTTGCGGGAACACCACGAAGCGAAAGCGCTGGCCGCGCTTGAGGCCATAGGCGGTGGCGGCTTCGACTTGACCGCGCGGCACGGCAAGGATCGCCCCGCGGAAGGTTTCGGTGAAATACGCGCCATAAATGAAGCCCAGGGTCAGCACCCCGGCACTGAACGGGTCGATCTCGATGTATTCCCATTCCATGTAGTCGGTGAGCGACGTCAGCCAGGTTTGCAGGCTGTAGAAGATCAGCAGCATCAGCACCAGATCCGGCACCCCGCGAATCAGCGTGGTGTAGAGCTGGGCGGGCAGACGCAGCAGTTTGACTTTTGACAGCTTGGCACTGGCGCCGAGCAGGCCGAGCAACACGGCCACCAGCAGCGACATCGCCGATAATTTGATGGTCATCCAGGTGCCTTGCAACAGCAATGGGCCGAAACCCTGAAGGCTGAACGCGGAGAGCCCCAGATTTTGTAAGAGGTTTTCGAACATAAATCAGCAACCTGAGCGGATGGAAAAGGCGCCCATCGAGGATGGGCGCCGGGGCATTATTTGCCGCTGTACAGATTCAGATCGCCAAAGTGTTTCTTTTGAATCTCGGCGTATTTGCCGTCGTCGTGTAACGCTTTGATACCTTTATCTAAAAGCGCTTTCAGCTCAGTGTTACCTTTCTTGATACCGACAGCGGTTTTGGCCGGCAGCAATTCGCTGTCGACTGGCTTGCTGACTTCGTAGCCTTCGCCTTTTGGCGACTTCAGGAAGCCCAGTTCGGCTTGCAGCATGTCCTGAATGGCGGCATCGAGGCGACCGGAAGTCAGGTCGGAGTAAACCTGGTCCTGATTCTGATAGGCCTGAGTCTTCACGCCAGCCTTGTCCAGCACGGCTTTGGCGTAGGCTTCCTGAATGGTGCCTTGCTCGTAGCCGACGGTTTTGCCCTTGAGGGACGCGACGTCTTCGCTCAGGCCGGAACCCTTCTTGAACACATAAGCGGTCGGGCCGGAGAACAGTTCGCTGGAGAAGTCGATGACTTTCTCGCGGGCCGGGGTCACGGTCATCGACGAGATCACACCGTCGAATTTATTGGCCTTGAGGCCCGGAATCATGCCGTCGAAATCGCTTTCGACCCATTTGCACTTGACCTTCAGCTCGGCGCAGATCGCGTTGCCCAGGTCGATGTCGAAGCCCACCAGGCTGCCGTCGGCCGCTTTCGACTCGAACGGTGCGTAGGAAGGATCAACGCCAAAACGCAGCTCTTTGTATTCCTTGGCCAGCGCGGAGCCGGCAGCCATGCACAACGCCAGTGCAGAAAGGGTCAGCAATGCTTTTTTCATTATTCAATCCCTAAGAACCAATATGAGCGCTTGTGGCGCAGAATTATTGTTACTGGAACGCGTACGACCTATAGAAAGTAGCAATTTCCGAACCAGAGTCCCGAACAAGTGTTTTAAAAGGTTGGGGGAGGGAGGAGGGAGAGGGATTGGTGCACGGGAATGGGCGGCTGTTGAAGGCTGCACCATGTTGGGTCGAGACATGCATTTACAAGGGATAAAACGAGCCGTTGTGGCGAGGGAGCTTGCTCCCGCTGGAGGGCGAAGCACTCCCCTGCGTTTTTCAGACAGACCGTCATTTTGCGACTGCTGCGCAGTCGAGCGGGAGCAAGCTCCCTCGCCACAGGAACTTCGTTCGGTCAAAGGTGATGAATGTCCCGGCAAACCGGGTCAGGCCAGCAAATCCTGCAACGTCGCCAGACTGTCTGCTTCATCCACCGTCTTGTCCTGCCGCCAGCGCAGCATTCGCGGAAAGCGCACGGCAATGCCGCTCTTGTGCCGTCGCGACAGGGCAATCCCTTCGAAACCCAACTCGAACACCAGACTCGGCTTGACGCTGCTGACCGGGCCGAATTTTTCCACGGTGGTCTTGCGCACGATGCTGTCGACCTGGCGCATCTCCTCGTCAGTCAGCCCCGAATACGCCTTGGCGAACGGCACCAGCGCTCGTTGGCTGGATTCGGGCGGGCCGTCCCACACAGCGAAGGTGTAATCGCTGTATAGACTGGCGCGCCGGCCATGTCCGCGCTGGGCGTAGATCAATACTGCGTCGACGCTGAACGGATCGACCTTCCACTTCCACCACACGCCCATGTCTTTGGTCCGGCCCACGCCATACAGGGCATCGCGAGCCTTGAGCATCATGCCCTCGACCCCCAGTCGCCGTGAGGCTTCACGCTGACGGGCGAGATCGAACCAGTCACTGCCGGTCAGAATCGGTGAGGCCAGTAACACCGGGTTGTTACCGTGCGCGATGACTTGCTCCAGTTGCGCACGCCGTTCGGCCTGCGGACGGTTGCGCCAGTCTTCGCCTTGCCACTCCAGCAAATCGTAGGCGAGCACCACCACCGGCACTTCTTCGAGGATTTTCTTGTCGAGGGTTTTGCGCCCGATGCGTTGCTGCAACAGGGCGAAGGGTTGCACCGCTGGTGGCGCGGTCGATTGCGGATCGAAGGCGTCTTCGGTGCTCGGATGGGTACTTTTCCAGACCACGATTTCGCCGTCGATCACCGTGCCGTCGGGTAACGCGTGGACCAGTGTGTCGAACTCGGGGAAACGCTCGGTCACCAGCTCTTCACCCCGCGACCAGACCCACAACCGACCCTCGCGCTTGACCACCTGCGCGCGGATCCCATCCCACTTCCACTCCACATGCCAATTGCTCGCCGGCCCCAGCAGCGCTTCAAATTCCTCGACCGGTTGCGACAAGGCATGCGCGAGGAAAAACGGGTAGGGCTGACCGCCACGTTGCGCGTGTTCGTCGGCGGATTCAGGGGCGATCAGCTTCAGGTAGCTGGCCGCGTTCGGCCGGTTCGACAGGTCGGTGTAACCCACCAGTCGCTGCGCCACGCGTTTGCTGTCGAGGCCGGCCATCGACGCCAACGCGCGAGTGACCAGCAGTTTCGACACGCCAACGCGGAAGCTGCCGGTGATCAACTTGATGCACAGCATCAGGCTCGGCCGATCCAGTTGCGACCATAGGGCGGGCAGTTGGCGGGCGAGGTATTCCGGGGTTTCACCACGCAGTGGCAGCAGCTTGTCTTCGATCCATTCGGCAAGGCCGGCTTCGGAGCTGTGCGAATTTTCCGGCAGCACCAGCGAAATGGTTTCCGCCAGATCGCCGACGGATTGATAGCTTTCCTCGAACAGCCACGGCTGCAACCCCGAGACCTCCACCGCCAGTTCGCGCAGGATGCGCACCGGCACCAGTTGCCGCGGGCGCCCACCGGACAGAAAGTACACCGCCCATGCAGCGTCTTGCGGTGCAGCCTGGGCGAAATAGGCTTGCATGGCGGCCAGTTTGGCGTTGCTGGACGTGGTGGCGTCGAGTTCGGCGTACAACTCGGCGAAAGCTTTCATGCTTGCACCTCGGCGATGGCAGGTTCGGCGTCGATGTTTTCCTCCTCATCGTCGCCGTATTCGGTGTTGAAGCCCTGCGCATCCAGGCCTTGTTCACGCAGATGGCGCACCAGCACGCCGATCGAGCCGTGGGTGACCATCACCCGTTCGGCGCCGGTCTGTTCGATGGCCCAGAGCAGGCCGGGCCAGTCGGCGTGATCCGAGAGCACGAAACCGCGATCCACGCCGCGCCGCCGGCGGGTGCCGCGCAGGCGCATCCAGCCGCTGGCAAAGGCGTCACTGAAGTCGCCGAAACGGCGCATCCAGGTGCTGCCACCGGCCGAGGGCGGGGCGATGACCAGCGCCTGACGCATGATCGGGTCGGATTTTTTGATGTCGCCGGCGTAGATCGTCGGCGGCAGGTACACGCCGGCCTCGCGGTAGACCCGGTTCAGCGGTTCGACGGCACCGTGACTGAGGATCGGGCCGAGGCTGGCGTCGATGCCGTGCAGGATCCGCTGAGCTTTGCCGAATGAATAACAGAACAACACGCTGGCCTTGCCGGCGGCGATGTTCGCCTGCCACCACTGGTTGATCTCGCTGAACACCTGCGCCTGTGGTTGCCAGCGGTAGATCGGCAGGCCGAAGGTCGATTCGGTGATAAAGGTGTGGCAGCGCACCGGTTCGAACGGTGCGCAGGTGCCGTCGGGTTCGATCTTGTAATCGCCGGATGCGACCCAGACTTCGCCGCCGTATTCCAGACGTACCTGGGCCGAACCGAGCACATGCCCGGCGGGATGGAAACTCAAGGTCACGCCGTGGTGGGTCAGCCGCTGACCGTAGGCGAGGGTTTGCAGGTTGATGTCCTGACCCAGACGCGCACGCAAAATCCCTTCGCTGGCGCTGCTGGCCAGATAATGCTGATTGCCGTTACGGGCGTGATCGCCGTGGGCATGGGTGATCACCGAGCGCTCGACCGGGCGCCACGGATCAATGTAGAAATCCCCGGCAGGGCAGTACAAACCTTCGGGGCGGGCGATAACAAGGTCCATGTCGTTACCAGAATGGGGGGCTTGTTAGCTATGAGGTTGGCGCGAGTCCGGAAGTTCTATCGATTATTTTAGAGTCGCTACAAAACCAATGTGGGAGCGAGCCTGCTCGCGAAAGCGGTTTAACTGACACATCTATTCTGACTGTGTCTCCGTCTTCGCGAGCAGGCTCGCTCCCAAAAGGGAACTGCGTTTATTTGCCCGGAGTCAGGGTCAAACGCGTCTTGCCATACACCCGGTCAAAGTTCTGCGGCTGCAGCGGCAAGCCGATGTACTGGCCCTTGAGCCAGGCGTCGATGCCGTTGAGGTAGTTCGGGCTGGCCGGGTTGCCGGACTGGCCAGTGCCGTTCTGCCCCATGAGCGGCTCGCTCTGGCTGAAGTCGACGATGAAGCGCATCGACGGCGCACGCGTGGTGTTGAAGTCCTGACCCCAGGCAAACGCCGCGGTATTGAGCGTGGTGTGATCGCCGCCAGCTGCCAGCGGGCCGCGAACGGTCTGGCCGCTGGCGTTTTTCCACGTGTAGCTGTGCAGTTTGCCCCACTGCCAGGCCTTGCGATCGCCACCCAATTGACGGTCGCCAGCGTTGATCGCGGCCGCCAGACTGCGCGCCAGAATCTGCGCCTTGTCTTCTTTCTGCGGGGTGCGGATGTCATCCCAGAACGGGCTGTCTTCGCGCCCCAGCAGGTGATCGGCTTGTGCCGCGTAGGACAAGTCACCGTTGGCGATAAAGACTTTCCACGCCGGGCTCGACTCGGGGCCGAGCTCGTCAAGGAAGATCTGCTTCATGCTTTCTTGCAGGAACAGTTCATAGATCGCCGCATCGGCCGACGTCGGGCTGAGCTTGCCGTCAAACGCCATCAATCGGGTAAACGCTTCGCGCGCCTTGCTGCGATCCGCTTCCGGCAGGGCATCGATTGCCTGCTTCAGTGGCTGCTTCATGCCCGGCGCTTCGAACATCTTCTTCAGTTTGGCAGCGAAGGTGGTGGTCTGGTCGTACTGCATGGCGATCACGCTGCGACCGTCCTGTTTGCCACTGCCGGCCAGTTCTGCCAGACGTTCGCCGCGTTCCGGTGCCGCCCACGAGTTGGACAACTGCATGCCGTAGCCGTGAGGAATGACCCGCTGGTTGGCGGTGCCGAGCCAGCCCTGGGTCGGGTCCTGATCGTACGGATGGAGCATCGGGTCGGCGTAACCGTCCCAGTCGTAGCGACCCTCCCAACCCGGCGATGGCAGCAGGCCTTCGCCTTCGCGCCGGTTGGGGAAACGCCCGGTGACTTGCCAGCCAATATTGCTGGCGTCGGCGAACACCATGTTCAGGGCGATGGCGCGGATCTCGCGACTGGCGTCCGACGCACGTTCAACGTTCTGCGCGCGGGTCAGGTCAAAAAAGGCGTCCAGCGATTTGTCGTCGGTGAAGCTCGGGGTTTGCAGGGCCAAGCCAAAACCGTTGCCCTGTACGGCCTGAGCACTGTTGAGCAGCGCGCCGTGGCGGGTTTCGTAAACCGCTTCGCGAATCGGCCGCTGGCCTTTGACGAAATAGGTTTCGTTGCGCACGCCCAGCGGCTGCCATTTGCCGTTGACCTCATAGGTCAGGCTGTTGCCCTGACGGCGGATTTTTTCCAGGAACAGGTCCTGGTTGTCGCCGAGCACGCTGGTGGCGCTCCACGCGACTTTGCCGTTGAAACCACCGAGCACCATCGGCAAACCGGCAACGGTGACACCGGCGGCCTGATATTTCGGCGCGCGGATCTGCACGAAGGTCCATAGCGACGGCGCGGCCAGTGGGCCGTGGCTGTCGCTGGCGAGGATACTCTTGCCGCTGCGGCTGCGTTGCGGGGCAATCGCCCAGTTGTTCGAGGTGCTGGTGCCGAGCAGATTCACCGTCGCCAATTGTTGGCCGGCGTTGCTCAGCTCGGTGAGGCCAGGAATCTGCCCGTTGAGCTTGAGACCTTGCAGCTTTTCGGCCTCGGCCATTGGCAAGTTCTCGTCCGGTGCGGACGGGGTCAGCCAGGCGAGTTTGTCGCTGGTCACGGTTTGCGCGAGCACCAGCGAGGAAATCTCTTCCGGCAGGTTGGCCGACTGGCTGAAGTTCAGCAACGCGAACATCAGTGCCGAATCTTCCGGTTTCCAGTATTCCGGTTTGTAGCCGCTGGAAGCGAGATCGCCCGGCAGTTTGTCGGCATAGCGGAACAGGTAGGCGTTGACGCCCCGCGCATAGACTTCGAAGAAGCGCTTTAGTCTTGGCGACGAGGCCTTGTACAGCTCGTCGGCGCTTTTCTTCAGGTTGACCGCGCGCATGTAACGGTCGGCATCGAGCATCGAGGCGCCGGACATTTCCGCCAGACGGCCCTGGGCCAACAGGCGCAGGGTGACCATCTGGTTGATGCGGTCGCTGGCGTGCACGTAACCGAGGGTGAACAGCGCATCGTGGAAGCTGTTGCTTTCGATCAACGGCATGCCCATGGCATTGCGTCGCACCGAAACGTTCTGCGCCAGGCCCTTGAGCGGTTGCACGCCGGAGGTGGGCGGGAGAGTGTCCTGCGCGTTCCAGGTCTGGCAACCGGACAGGCTCAAGACACCGGTCACTGCTGCGGCGACGCCGAACCGGGGAAGAAAATGTGTAAGGGCTGGCGAGGCCATGGCAAAGCTCCTGCGGGGGTGTAGAGGCTGAGGGCGCAATAAAGCCGCTACGTTAGTGAGCAGGAGGTGGCCGCGCAAGCGGGCGCGGGGGTTATTTGTGTATTTCTGTCGAATGGAAAAGATCGCAGCCTGCGGCAGCTCCTAAATTGAATTGAGTACACCCTGCAGGAGCTGCCGCAGGCTGCGATCTTTTGATCTTGGCGGGTTGATCTTATGCGCTTGCCTGATACGTGGAGGTGATGCTGAACTGCGGAACTCAACGATCCTGCATGAGAAAAAACGCCATGGAGCTTCAGGCCAACGCGGCACTGATCATCATCGACCAGCAACAAGGCATTCTGCAGCCGCGCCTGGGGCGGCGGAATAACCCACAGGCCGAAGAACGCATGCTCGATTTACTGAGGGCGTGGCGCAGTAGCGGGCGGCCGGTGATTCATGTGCAGCACCTGTCGCGTGAACCGGATTCGGTGTTCTGGCCCGGGCAGTCAGGGGTGGAGTTTCAGCAGAGATTCTTGCCGCACGACGGCGAATGGCTGATCCAGAAGCAGGTGCCGGATGCATTGTGTGCCACGGGGCTGGAAGCGCAGTTGCGTGAGGCAGGGATCGGGCAATTGATCATTGTTGGCGTGGCGACCAACAACTCAGTGGAGTCCACGGCGCGTACGGCGGGCAATCTGGGGTTTGCGACGTGGGTGGCGGAGGATGCGTGTTTCACCTTCGACAAGGCCGATTACTTCGGCACGCTACGTTCAGCCGAAGAGGTGCACGGGATGTCGCTGGGGAATTTGCACGGGGAGTATGCGACGGTGGTCAGCGCGAAGCAGATTCTGGCGGCTGTCTGACAGTGCTTTGGTGAATGTGCCGGCCTCATCGCTGGCAGGCCAGCTCCCACAGGGGGTTGCATTCCAGCTGGAGGAATGCGCTCGAATGTAGGAGTGAGCCTGCTCGCGATGGCGATCTTTCAGGCGAAGAAGATCTTCACCTGAAACATCAAGCGCCGTGGCACTTCTTGAATTTCTTGCCGTTGCCGCATGGGCAAGGATCGTTGCGGCCGACGTCTTTCAAGGCGTTGCGCACCGGTTCCTGGTGGGCGTGGCCACAGTTCGGGCCGTGGACATGGCCATGGTCGTGATCGTGATGATGGTCATGATCGTGGTTGCAGTCAGGGCCATGGACATGAGGTTGCTGAGTCATCGGTTGTACTCCGGAATTAAATCGGCGGGGATTATCACGCCATTGCGCTCCAGGTGCACGTAGTGGGCGATGAATAAACCGGTTTCCATCTCGCCCTGCAATCGATAGGGAATCTGCTGGTTGGGATTTTTCAGCATTTTCACCACGTCTTTTACCCGAGGCCACAGGTTGGTGCGGATCGGCACTTTGAAATATGCACTGCGTTTTGGCCCGACGGTGAACCAGTGCTCATGCTCGCCTTCCGCCAGCAACAGGTCTGCCAGATGAATCCGGTATTCCAGACCGCGCACGGTCAGTTCGCTGTCGTTGGGGTTGTCGATGCGAAAGTGCAGGATGAATTTCTGTTCGAGCAATTTGGCCCGCACCACCTCGACTTTCACCAGATGCACGGCGGGATCGACGCTGCCGTCGCTGAACCACGAGGCGCAACCGCCGAGGTTCAGGATCAGCAGCAGGGGAAGAATTTTGAGTGTGCGCCATAGTCCGAGCATGAGTTAACTCCCTTTGCTGGCAGTCTAGACGCTAAAAGATCGCAGCCTGCGGCAGCTCCTACATGAGACGCGTCCCCTGTAGGAGCTGCCGCAGGCTGCGATCTTTTGATCCTATGCGCCGAAATACCCCGCACAGCATTTCTTGAACTTCTGCCCGCTCGCACACGGGCACGCGTCATTGCGCCCCAGCTTCAACTGCACGGTCGGGTCGATGAAGTACCAGCGCCCGGCGTTCTGCACGAACGAGGAGCGCTCGCGGTGACTGTGTTCGCCCTGACTGTCGTGCCAGCGCGCGGTGAAGGTGACGAAAGCGTGCTCCGGCTGGCCGCCGAACACTTCCGAGCTTTCGACCTCAAGACCGAGCCAGGTGCTCTGCGCGCTCCAGGCACTGATCGACTGGCGATCCAGACCGGCCTGCTGGGCGGGCAGGGTGGTGGCGACCAGATAATCGATCAGCCCCAGCACGTAGGCACTGTAGCGCGAACGCATCAGCGCTTCGGCGCAAGGCGCCGGGTGACCTGCGTGATAGTGACCGCAGCAGGCCTCCAGCAGGTTGCCGCTGCCGCACGGGCAAATGGCTGTACTCATTGCATTACCACCAGTATTTGCCGAAGTTTTCCGGATTGGCCCAGAACCGCGAGTTGAGCCAGTCGGGGACTTGTTTGTAGTCAAGCAGATCGTAGGTGAACAGGGTCAGTACCTGCTCGTCACGCTGAAAGCGTTCACTGGCCTGCAGCGCCAGCGAGTAGAAGTCGGTTTCCTGCCAGCCGCTGGCTGGCAGATCCGCCAGCACCGCGATGCGACTGGCGTTGAGGTTGCGAATTCCGCCCAGCAGATTCAGGCCGTCACGCTTGGGCAGGTGCTCAAGACAATCGACCACCAGCGCCAGGTCGAAGCGCCGCGCTGCGAGTTCGGCGGGCAACGCACCGGGTTCGGCGTGGGCCACGCAGCAGTCCGGGTGCGCCTGTTTAAAAGCGGCGAGCGCCGGAAATTCGCTGGCGCCGATCAGCAGCAGACGCGCCGGGGCATAGCGATCCAGTAAAGCAGCCAGCGCCTGTTGCGGCGTGCGCGAAGAAATGGCGACGTTCATCGAAGCTCCTCAATCAGATCGCCAAGACTAGCGCGCCAGACGGATCCGGCCTAGACCCCGATTTACCGTGTGCGGCAAAAGTGCCGAATCCCTGTGAACACGCTCCCAAATGCCAGTGGCCTATTGCTGGCGGAGATTAAAACTCCGGTCTTTACTCCGTGAATCGGTTCTAAGCCGATCCCTCAGGAGAAAACCAGATGAGCATAGTTCGGACAGCATTACCTTTGATTCTGCTAACCAGTGTGTTGACTGGTTGCGCAGGTTTGCAGAAAACCGATTGGCCGACCTGTGCGGCGGTCGGCGGTGTGGTCGGCGCGGGCCTCGGTGCGACGGAGAGTTCGGCATGGGCCGGTTACGGCGCCCTGTTGGTCGGCGGTACGGCAGCGGCCTATTGCTGGGTGCACGGTGATGGTGACGAGGACGGCGATGGTGTGCCGGACAGTCGCGACAAGTGCCCGGGCACGCCTAAAGGCGTGCAGGTCGATGCTGACGGCTGCCCACCACCTGCCCCTGCGCCAGTGGTAGAAGAGGCGGTTGTGGTCAAGGAAGAAACCATCGTCATTCGTGATGTGCACTTCCAGTTCGACAAAGCCACCCTGACCGGCTCCGACAAACAGGTTCTGGATAAAGTCGCCACGCGCCTGAAACAAGAGTCTTCCACGGCGCAACTGACCGTGACCGGCCACACCGACAGCGTCGGCAGCGATGCCTACAACAAGAAACTGTCGGATCGCCGTGCGCACTCGGTGGTGGAGTACCTGATCCAGCAAGGTGTGCCGCGTGCCAGCTTCGTTTCGGTATCGGGCATGGGTGAAAGCCAGCCAGTGGCGGATAACAAAACCGCTGACGGTCGCGCACAGAACCGTCGTACCGAAATCAAAATCGTCCGCTAGCCCCTCTCGCATCCGCGGCTTGTGCAGTCGCGGATGCGGGTCTTTACTCCTGTGTAACCGGTATGGGCCGGTGACACAGGAGCTTTCACAATGACTGTTTTCTCAAGGTCCGTCTTGCCGGTGCTGCTGCTGGGCAGCCTGCTCACCGGTTGCGCCACTCATAGCGATGGCGATGCACCCCTCAATCAACGTACGTGGCCGATCTGCAGCCTGATCGGCGGGCTGGTCGGCGGCGGTCTCGGCGCCATTGAAAGTGGCGGCTGGGCCGGCGGCGGTGCGGCGCTGGGGATTCTGACTGGCGGGCTGATCTGTTATGCCCAGGATGGCGATGAAGACGGCGATGGCGTATTCGACCGCCGCGACCGTTGCCCGGACACTCCGGAAAATACTCCGGTCGATCACCGCGGCTGTCCGCTGCCGCAATATCCGGTCACTGCAAAAGCCCCCGAGCCTGCACCGCAATCGGAAGTCATCACCCTCAGCGATGCCGGCAATGTGTTGTTCGATTTCGACAAGTCGGATCTGACCCCGGCCGCCAAAGCGCAGCTCGATACGCTGATGGACAAGTTGCGCAATGCCGACGTGGTCAGCATCAAGGTCATCGGCCATACCGACAGTAAAGGTTCGGATGCCTATAACCAGGCACTGTCGGAACGACGCGCCAGCAGCGTGGCGGCGTACCTGTTGAGTCAGGGCCTGGCGCCGAACAAACTGACCAGTGAAGGACGCGGCGAGAGCGAGCCGGTGGCTGATAACGCAACGGACGAGGGACGGGCGAAAAACCGTCGGGTGGAGTTGCATATCAATCGCTAGGACTTGTCTGTAGTCCGCAGGCTAGAGCTGCCGGTCGACGATCGTCGTCGAACCGGCAGCGATCCGACGACTGACAAATGTTTTTTCTTTTGCCCCTCTGGCTTATCCCCCGCGTAAGCCGTTACTGTGCGCCCAAAGAATAATTCCGACACGGGGGAGCGTATGAAGGTTTTCTGGGGGCTGGGGCGTTTGCTGACCCTGCTGTTCTGGTGCGTGGTGGTGGTTAATCTGCTGATGCCGTTTGTGCATCCGCTGCATTTGCTGGTCAATCTGGCCGGCGCCTTGTTGCTGGCGCTGCATGTGCTGGAGTTGCTGTTCTCTCGCCTCAAGGGGCGTACCAACCCGTGGCGCGATCGTCTGCGCATCCTGCTGTTCGGCGTTTTTCACCTGCAAACCATCCCGGCCCCGGCCGCTCCGGAGGCTTCTTCCCATGCGTAAACTTTGCCTGCTCGCTGCATTCATCAGTCCTCTGGCCTGCGCTCAGGTGGTCAGCGTCGAAACCAACTCCCTGATGCGTTTGCCCAACACCACCAGCACCCTGCAGCTGGAACGGCTGGACGTGGCGGACTACGGCACCTTGCTGATTCCTGCCAATGTGACCGAGCTGACCGTCGGCGAATTGCACCTGGGCCACGAAGCGCGCATCGCGATCGTCCCGAGTGAACAGGCGCTGGACATGAAAGTCATTCGTGCCGAACTGTCCGAAGGCAGCCTGATCACCGCACGCGGCGCGCCGGGAACCTATGAAAAAGCCGCCCGTGCCGGGCGCAATCTGAATTTGCAGTTCAAGGCGCTGAACGCGCCAAAGCTGTTTGTGGATGCTCGCGGCGGTACCGGCGCACCGGGTTTCGTCGGCCTGGATGGTGGCAACGGTGAAGATCCGGGCTGCACCTGGGGCGCAGCTGGTCATGGTTTTGATGGCAGTAATGGCAGCGACGGCCAGCCGGGTGCACCGGGGGCGTTGGTGCGCCTGGAAGTGCCGCGCGAGTTTCCGGCCGAGCTGATCAAGGTCAACGTCGCTGGTGGCGCCGGTGGCCCGGCGGGTATCGGCGGCAAGGCAGGCAAGGGCGGCCAGTCCAAGGGCTGCCTGGTGTATCGCGCCGATGGCGGCAAGAACGGCAAGGCCGGCGCGGATGGACAGCCTGGGCCTGCGGGCGCGGCGGGGGCAGTGACCGTACAGCGCCTCTGACGAACAGCGCTATTCACAATTGTGGCGAGGGAGCTTGCTCCCGCTGGGTCGCGTAGCGGCCCCACCCCCGATACTGCGTTTCGTCAGATTGAGCGCGTCAGCTGATTTGGGGCTGCTGCGCAGCCCAGCGGGAGCAAGCTCCCTCGCCACAAAAATGCTTGTGGTCAGCGGGTCAGAACATCGGCCGAGCCGACGCAATCGCCACCAGCACCAACCCGACAATCAAATTGATCCCCACCACCCGGCGAATCCGGCCCAGCACCGCCGTACCCGCCGACCAGTCCTTCGCCTCAACGGCCTTGCGCAACTCCGGCAGCATCAAACCCTGAATCCGGATAAACAGCGCCGTCATCACCACGTACAGCCCGATCATCACCTGCACGTATTTTGGCGCGGTCTCGAAACCGACCTGCTGCAAGTGCAACATGCCGACGCCGCTGATCGGCAGCAGGATCACCGCGACCCAGACCCAGCGGAAAAAACCTTGAAACACTTCCACCCACAAGGTCAGGCGGGCGGGGCCGTCGAGAGCCTTCACCGCCGCCGGGCGCAGGACCATCCAGGCGAAAAACATGCCACCGACCCAGACCAGGGCGGACAGGACATGCAGCGGATAAACGAGGCTAAAAGGTGTCATTGGGGTACTCCGTTCTGCGCGGGATCGATTCGCGGGGTATGATAGCCGCCGAACCGAACCACTGAAAATTTATCCAGCGTTTTTGCGCCCGACACTCAATGATCAGCACTGAACTCAAAACCACGATCCAGGGCGCCTATTCGCGTTTTCTTGAAGCCAAGAGCCTCAAGCCGCGTTACGGCCAGCGCCTGATGATCGCCGAAATCGCCAAAGTCCTCGGGGATATCGACACCGACGACGAAGGCCGGCGCAGTGGCGACCCCGCGATTGTCGCGGTGGAAGCCGGCACCGGTACCGGCAAGACCGTGGCCTACAGCCTCGCGGCAATCCCCACGGCGAAGCTGGCCGGCAAGCGGCTGGTGATCGCCACCGCGACCGTGGCCCTGCAAGAGCAGATCGTCTACAAGGACTTGCCCGACCTGATGCGCAACAGCGGGCTGAACTTCAGTTTTGCGCTGGCCAAGGGCCGTGGCCGTTACATGTGCCTGTCCAAACTTGACATGCTGCTGCAGGAAGGCCACGCGCAAACCGCCACCGCGCAGCTGTTCGAAGAAGAAGGCTTCAAGATCGAGGTCGACGAGGCCAGTCAGAAGCTGTTCACCAGCATGATCGAGAAACTCGCCGGCAATAAATGGGACGGCGACCGCGACAGTTGGCCCAACGCGCTGGAAGACGCCGACTGGGCGCGCCTGACCACCGATCACAGCCAGTGCACCAACCGTCATTGCCCGAACTTCGGCCAGTGCGCCTTCTACAAGGCGCGCGAAGGCATGGGCAAGGTCGACGTGATCGTCACCAACCACGACATGGTGCTGGCTGATCTCGCGCTCGGCGGCGGCGCGGTGCTGCCCGATCCGCGCGACACCATTTATGTGTTCGACGAAGGCCATCACCTGCCGGACAAGGCCATCGGCCACTTCGCCCACTACACGCGCCTGCGTTCCACCGCCGACTGGCTGGAAACCACCGCCAAGAACCTCACCAAACTGTTGGCCCAGCATCCGTTGCCGGGCGATCTCGGCAAGCTGATCGAGCAAGTGCCCGAGCTGGCGCGCGAGATCAAGACCCAGCAGCAGTTCATGTTCACCGCGTGCGAGCAGATTGCCGATTTCAAACCCGGCGAAGACGTCGAAGGTCGCGAGCGGCCACGCCATCGTTTCGTCGGTGGGGTGATTCCCGAACACATGCGCGAAATGGGCATCGAGCTGAAAAAGGGTTACTCGCGGCTCAACGATCTGTTCACCCGCCTGACCGACCTGCTCAAGGAAGGCATGGACGGCGAGGTCAACATCGGCATCGCCAGCAACCAGGCCGAAGAGTGGTATCCGCTGTTCGGCAGCCTGTTGTCGCGGGCGTCGGGCAACTGGGAGTTGTGGACCGCATTCACCGCCGAAGACCCGGAAGACAGCCCGCCGATGGCCCGCTGGCTGACGCTGGCCGAAAGCGGTTCGCTGTTCGACATCGAGGTCAACGCCAGCCCGATTCTCGCGGCGGAAACCCTGCGTCGCAGCCTGTGGAACGTGGCCTACGGCTGCCTTGTAACGTCGGCAACTCTGACCGCTCTGGGCACCTTCGACCGTTTCCGCATGCGCGCCGGCCTGCCGAAAAAAGCCGTCACCGCCGTGGTGCCGAGCCCGTTCCATCACGCCGATGCCGGTGTGCTGCGGGTGCCTGACCTGAAGGCCGACCCACGCGACGCCGCTGCTCACACCGCGGCGATCATCCGCGAGTTGCCGGATCTGGTCGAAGGCTCACGGGGCACGCTGGTGCTGTTCTCTTCGCGCAAACAGATGCAGGACGTGTTCGACGGCCTCGACCGCGACTGGCGCAAGCAGGTGTTCATTCAAGGCAACCTGTCGAAACAGGAAACCCTGAACAAACACAAGGCGCGGGTCGATGGTGGCGATTCCAGCGTGCTGTTCGGCCTCGCCAGTTTCGCCGAAGGCGTGGATTTGCCAGGTGCCTATTGCGAGCACGTGGTGATCGCCAAGATCCCGTTCTCGGTGCCGGACGATCCGGTCGAGGCCGCGCTGTCAGAGTGGATCGAGGCCCGTGGCGGCAATCCGTTCATGGAAATCTCGGTGCCCGACGCCTCGCTGAAACTGGTTCAGGCCTGCGGGCGTCTGCTGCGTACCGAAGAAGACCGCGGCACCATCACCTTGCTCGATCGGCGCCTGGTCACCCAGCGCTACGGCAAGGCGATCCTCAATGCGTTACCTCCATTCCGTCGTGAAATATCCTGAGACAACGGTGGGCAGTTTTGCCCGCCGCGCTGTCTATCTCTCTGCCATGCTTTTCCATTGGCCTTAGTTGGTCGTTAGGGAGAACTCCGTTCTTATGATTCGCCGCTCGTTGCCTGCCGTATTCGCCTTGATTTTCGCTGCCCCGTTACTGGCGGCGCCTGCGGGTCAGCAGACCCTGTTCAACTTCGTCCGTCCTGCCGACGTGGTGAAAGTCGTCACCGAAAACACTGACCTGCCACAAGCCAACGCCGAGCAAACCCCGGAAGGTGAAGTGCTGCGCCGGGTGACGTTCAATCCGGTAGCCCGTCCGACCCTGCGCCTGACCCCGCAAACCGGCGCCTGGGACTGGTCGCAGTCGGGCATGATGAGCCTGCGTCTGCAAAGCGCAATGAACTGGGCCGTGACGGTCTACGTGCAAATCCAGAGCAACAACGGGCAGACGCTGACCAGCCGCGTCGACTTGCCGGCAGGCCCGGCGCAAACCCTCTTGGTGCCGTTGGTGGCGACTTCGCCGCTGAGCCAGGGCATGAAGGCCGGACCGCCGATGCCGATGACCGTCGATGGCCAGCGAATTCTGCTGGCCAGCAGCAGCGGTGAACTGGATCGCAGCCAGGTGGTGTCGGTCAGCTTGTGGATGGATCAGCCGAAAGCAGCGCAGAGCCTGCTGCTCGAACGTTTCGGCGTGCAGGACGGCGATGCCGTGATCCAGGCCGTCTACGGCAATCTGGTGGATGCCTACGGTCAATCGACCCGCAGCAAATGGCCGGAAAAAGTCAGCAACGACGAACAGCTGAAATCCGCCGCCGCCAAGGAAGAGCAACAGCTGAAAACCTGGCTGGCCGAGCGCGAAAAGTCTTCGCTGGACAAGTTCGGTGGCTGGAACAATGGCCCCGCGTTCAAGGCCAGCGGCTTTTTCCGCACCGAAAAACGCGACGGTCGCTGGTATCTGGTGACCCCTGAAGGACATCCGTTCTATTCGCTGGGGGTCAACACCGTCAGCCCGCAGGTCAACCAGACCTACGTCGCCGGACGTGAGTGGATGTTCGAATCCCTGCCCAAGCCTGACGAGCCACTTGCCAGTCATTTCGGCGAAGGCGACAACCGTGGAGGCAACGGCGCCGATCAGGGCCGAGGCTATGGTAACGGGCGCTGGTACGATTTTTACGGTGCCAACCTGCAACGCCTGTACGGCGAGCCATGCAAACCGGACAGTTACACCAAGGCCGGGATTGCTGAAGCGGCCAAGGCGGGTGCCGTTGAAGAAACCGCAGTGAAAGCTGCCGAGCCTGCGCCAAAGCCAAACGAGGCGAAGGCCGGTGTCGCCGCAGCGGCGAAAACAGACGCCGTAGCGACGACTGCTGAAAAGGCTGCCGATCAACCCGTCGCTGCGCCGTGCAAAGCCACGGTCGACGAGCAGAAGTGGGCTACGCACACCCTCGATCGCCTGCAGGCCTGGGGTTTCAACACCGTCGGCAACTGGAGTGCCGACTCGCTCGCCGACGCCGAGCGGGTGCCGTACACCTTGCCGCTGTCGATCGTCGGCGACTACACCAGCATCAGCACCGGCAGCGACTGGTGGGGCGGCATGCCCGACCCGTTCGACCCACGTTTCGCCATGGCCACCGAGCGCGCCGTGGCCATTGCCGCCCGCGATCATCGTGATGATCCGTGGCTGATTGGCTACTACGCCGATAACGAGCTGGCGTGGGCCGGTCCGGGCGACGACCCGCAGTCGCGCTATGCGCTGGCCTATGGCACGTTGAAAATGACCACCGACGTCCCGGCCAAACGCGCATTCCTCAAGCAGTTGCGCGACAAGTACCGCAACCAGGCGGGCCTGTCCAAAGCGTGGGGCATTGATCTGCCAGCGTGGGAATTGATGGAAGACCCGGGTTTCGTGCCGCCGATGCCGAATCCGGAGCACCCGGAAATCGAAAACGACTTCAAATACTTCCAGAAGGTGTTCGCCGACACCTACTTCAAAACCATCTCCGATTCGCTGAAATGGCATGCGCCGAATCAGTTGCTGCTCGGTGGCCGGTTCGCCACCAGCACTCCGGAAGCGGTGGCGTCCTGCGCGCAGTATTGCGACGTGCTGAGTTTCAACATGTACACGTTGAAACCGCAGGACGGCTATGACTTTGCCGCCTTGCGCGCCCTCGACAAACCGGTGCTGATCACCGAATTCAACTTCGGCTCCAGTGATCGTGGGCCGTTCTGGGGTGGCGTGACCCAACTGCCGCGGGAAGAAGATCGCGGCCCGGCGTATGCCAATTTCCTCAAACAGGCGCTGAGCGAACCGGCGATTGTCGGCGTGCACTGGTTCCAGTATCTGGACCAACCGGTGACCGGGCGTCTGCTTGATGGCGAGAACGGGCACTTCGGTCTGGTGGGGATTACCGATCTGCCGTATCAGGGCTTTGTCGAGGCGGTGCGCAAGAGCAACCTGCAGGCAGTTGATCAGTTGGGCAAAGAGGCTGAGAAGGCCGCGGCCGCCGCCGGTCATGAAGCGGAGGGCGGGCGCAAGGGTGAAGCCGGCAAAGGTCCGGGGGCCGGGCATGCGGGTGGGCATTCGGGCAATGGTCACTAAGACTTGATGCCTTGAAAGATCGCAGCCTTCGGCAGCTCCTACAGGGAATGCTTGATTCTGTAGGAGCTGCCGAAGGCTGCGATCTTTTGATTTTAGTTGGAAATGACCACCCGGCCCGCAGCTGTTCCCAAATCCCTCAAGGGCTGGAACAATGCGGGCCACTTTGTAGAGCGTTTTCGCGGGGGAGTTGCGGGTGCAGATTCAGGGACATTACGAGCTTCAATTCGAAGCGGTGCGCGAGGCTTTCGCGGCACTGTTCGACGATCCCCAGGAGCGCGGCGCAGCCCTGTGCATCAAGGTCGGCGGCGAAACCGTCCTTGATCTTTGGTCCGGTACCGCCGACAAGGACGGCACCGAGGCCTGGCACAGCGACACCATCGCCAACCTGTTTTCCTGCACCAAGACCTTCACCGCAGTCACCGCGCTGCAATTGGTCGCCGAAGGCAAACTGCAACTGGATGCACCGGTTGCCCGTTACTGGCCGGAATTCGCTGCCGCCGGCAAAGAAATCGTCACCCTGCGCCAATTGCTCTGCCATCAGGCCGGTCTGCCGGCCCTGCGGGAGTTGCTGGCGCCCGCGGCCCTCTACGAATGGCAAACCATGGTCGACGCCCTTGCGGCCGAAGCGCCTTGGTGGACGCCCGGCACCGGCCACGGCTATGCCGCCATCACCTATGGCTGGCTGGTCGGGGAGTTGCTGCGTCGCGCTGACGGTCGCGGGCCGGGCGAGTCGATCGTCGCCCGTGTCGCCAGGCCGCTGGGGCTGGATTTCCATGTCGGTCTGGCTGACGAAGAGTTCCACCGCGTGGCGCACATCGCTCGCGGCAAGGGCAACGTCGGCGATGCCGCGGCCCAGCGCCTGTTGCAAGTGACCATGCGCGAACCGACCGCCATGACGACTCGCGCCTTCACCAATCCGCCGTCTGTGCTCACCAGCACCAACAAACCGGAATGGCGACGCATGCAGCAGCCTGCCGCCAACGGTCATGGCAACGCGCGCAGCCTGGCCGGTTTCTACGCCGGTTTGCTTGACGGCAGTCTGCTCGAAAGCGAAATGCTTGAAGAGCTGACCCGCGAACACAGCTACGGCGAGGACAAGACCTTGCTGACCCGTACCCGTTTCGGCCTGGGCTGCATGCTCGATCAGCCGGACATGGCGAACGCGACCTACGGTCTCGGCCCGCGGGCGTTTGGTCATCCGGGGGCGGGTGGTTCGGTGGGTTTTGCTGATCCGGAGCACGATGTCGCATTCGGTTTTGTGACAAATACCCTTGGGCCGTACGTCTTGATGGATCCGCGCGCACAGCAACTGGCGCGGGTACTTGCCACTTGTCTGTAAAGCTTTACATGAGGTTCCAGGGTTGGAACCAGATCCGGTTTTTCGATTCAAAGCGTCAGTTTATCCGGGCAAAAGAGCTCTGATTTTTTATTACTTCACTTTGTGGATTTTCAATGTCATCCAAAAAAACTCTCGCCCTGGCCCTGTGTGTTGCGATTACCGGTTGTGCACAGACTCCTAAAAACGATGCGGACGGCGGCAGTTGGTGGCCGTTCGGATCCTCCGACAAAGTGGCGGCCAAAGAGCCGGCACCGGCTCCGGCCCCGCTCAAGCCTGCCGCTACTGCTCCAGTGGCCAAGACTGAAAGCGGCAGCCACTGGTACTGGCCGTTCGGCGGATCCGATGATTCGACCGCCAAGGGCGATGTGAAAGCCGAAGTAAAACCAGAAGCCAAACCGGCGGTAGTGGCCAAGGCTGATGCCGATACCGGCACAAAGTGGTGGTGGCCGTTCGGCGGCAAGGATCAGTCCACTGCCAAAGTGGTGCCGATGCCTGACCCGAAAGTCACCCAGGCCTGGCTGGATGACTACGAGCCTCGCCTGCGTGCGGCGATCAAGGACAGCAATCTGCAACTCGAGCGTCGTGACAACGTGTTGGTGGTGATCGCGCCGGTTGAAGGCTCGTTCAACCCGAAGCGTCCAGCCATGCTGCTGCCGGTGACCCTCAGCCCGTTCACCAACGTCGCGAAAATCCTTGAAGCTGACCCGAAAACCGCAGTCCTGGTGCTCGGTCACAGCGACAACACCGGTGCAGCGCCGGCCAACGTCAAGCTCAGCCAGGAACGCGCCCAGTCCGTGGCGGCGATCTTCCGCTTGAGCGGCTTGCAGCGCGATCGCCTGATGCTGCGTGGCATGGGCGGCGATGCCCCGCGTGCCGCCAACGACAGCGCCGAAGGCCGTGCCCTGAACCGTCGCGTCGAACTGCTGGTGACCCCGCAGAACACCATGGTTGCACTGCTGAGCAAGTACAACATGCCGGCGCCGGCACCGACCACGATGATCGCGGCACAGGACGTCAAGCCTGCAGCCAAACCGGTAACCCCGGCGCCGGCTGCTTCGAAGGCCGCCGTACCTGCGAGCAAAAAGGCTCCAGCGAAGAAAGCCGCCGCCAAGGCGCCGGCGAAAAAAGCGGCGACCAAGGCACCGGCAAAAACGCCTGCCAAGAAAACCGCTCCGGCCAAAGCCGCGGCGACTGACAAGAAAGTTGCCGCAAGCGATACTTCCAAGCAGTGATCCGCTAACGAAAAGGAATGCGCCATGACCCAGGCTCTGGCAGATATGCGTCGTGATTACACCCGGGACGGACTGACCGAGGCGCAAGCTCCTGCGGAGCCGTTTGCGCTGTTCCACCAATGGTTTGCCGACGCGGTGAAAACCGAACAGGCGCCAGTGGAAGCCAACGCCATGACCCTGGCCACGGTGGATTCGGACGGGCGGCCGCATTGCCGCATTCTGCTGCTCAAGGGCCTGGACACGCAGGGCTTCACTTTTTTCACCAACTACGACAGCGCCAAGGGCCAGCATCTGGCGGCGAATCCTTTCGCGGCCATGACGTTTTTCTGGCCCACCCTGGAACGCCAGGTGCGCATCGAAGGGCGCGTGGTGAAGGTCACGCCGCAAGAGTCCGACGCGTATTATCAGGTGCGTCCGCTGGGCAGTCGGCTTGGGGCCTGGGCCTCACCGCAGAGTCGAGTGATCAACGGGCGCGACGAGCTGGAAGACCTGCTCAAGGCCACTGAGCAGCGCTTCAGTGATACCCAGCCCGACTGCCCGGAGCATTGGGGCGGTTATCGCTTGCTGCCCGAGCGCATCGAGTTCTGGCAGGGCCGTCCAAGTCGCCTGCACGATCGCCTGAACTATCGTCAGCAAGGTGCCAACTGGATTCTTGAACGTCTGGCGCCCTGAGCAGTCTACCGAGCGGGGTAGCCTGCCGCAGCGGCCTCAAGCCACTTCGGCAGGTCTCGGCGCTTGATTTTTTGCGCGCGGGCATCGGCCAGCCGTTCCAGCATGAAGGCACGTTTGTCTTCATCTTTACCCGCCAGCGACAGTGCCAGATCACGTTCCATCCAGCGTTTGATCCGCACGTACAGCCACCCGTGGAAGTACAGGCCGGCGATGGTGGTGACGAAAATGATCAGGTAGTCCATGAAAAATCCTTGGGTCGGCAGGGCAGATTGGGCGATTTGGCGCTACTGTTGGGTGGGACTGCAGGTGCCTGTACCGGGCCTGAATAAAATCAAGTTTATCCGGGCTGCGTCGTGACAGGCGTCAAGCAGCGGGGTTTAATGAACACCTGTTCTTTTGGAGTTGATGCTATGCGTAAGTCTGTTCTGCTGGTTGCTTCCTTTTCCACGATGGCGATGTTGCTGACCGGCTGCCAGTCGAGCCTGACCGGTGACTCCTACTCCCGTGACGAAGCGCGTCGTGTGCAGACGATTCGCATGGGCACCATCGAATCCCTGCGTCCGGTGAAAATCGAAGGCACCAAGACCCCGATCGGCGGCGCTGCAGGCGCAGTGGTTGGCGGTGTCGGCGGCAGCGCCATCGGTGGTGGCAAAGGCAGCATCGTTGCGGCGGTCATCGGCGCCGTGGCCGGCGGCCTGATCGGTTCGGCCACCGAAGAAGGCCTGACCCGCACCCAAGGCGTGGAAATCACTGTGCGCGAAGACGACGGCAGCATGCGCGCCTACGTGCAACAGGTTCAGGAAAACGAAGTGTTCCGTGTCGGTGAGCGCGTGCGCATCTCCACCGTCGGTGGCACCAGTCGCGTTTCGCACTAAGCGCAAACGAGCGGTAAAGAAAAACCCCGATCAGGTGACTGGTCGGGGTTTTTTGTTTGTTTCAATTCGCCCGCTCAGTGCTGGGCACAGGTGCCCATGAAATACTCCAGACCCTTCGGGAAGCTGACGTTCAGAAGGACTTCCAATGCGCTTACTTGATCCGGGCTCAATAACAACTCCCCAGGCTCCAGTTCGTTAAGCGGCCTGGATTCAATCAGCTGTGCAACCTTTTCATTCATTTCGCTACCGTTGATATCCATTTCAAACTGTAGCGAGCTGTCTTGAATTTCGTCAGGGTAAAACCCGGTTATTGAAAGGTAACGCATGTTTTAGTCCCTTAATTTCTAGAGGTTCTTCTATCCGGCTCAGCAGGCCCGGTTTGTTCACCAGTAATATGATTGAACTCACCCAAATGAGTGGTTCCCAATTTGGCGTATTTTTCTACAGCATTGCTTTTGTAATCCCATTAATAGATCCGACCTTTGCGGTCTACCCAGCGTGCTCGCCGCTTTCCTCCACCCTGAACCGATGACTTGGACTTCACTCTGACTGCATCAGGAAACGCAGGTAGCGTCTTTGGGTGGTCGTAGTAGGCATGGTCGCGAGCTCGACTGAGCACAACGTAAACCGGCCGAACCCCCGAATCCGCCGGAAACACAAGAATGAAATCCCGATACTCCGGCGGATAAACCGGATTCACCAGAATCCCGTCCGCCGCTTTTGTCGGTGGATACACCCAGATGTGCGGTGCCTGCGGTGCAGCCTCCAGTGCCGGAATACCGAGAACGTCCGAGCCATCCGCCGCCGGCGTCCAGAGCAGTTCGACCCCTTCACCCAGGTCGGCGACGAACCGGATTTATCCCCGGCTTTGTTCGCTGGTTTTCAGACAGGGCTGGATTTGTGGCGAGGGAGCTTGCTCCCGCTGGGCTGCGCAGCAGACCCGGGATGTTGGGATCGCCTCGCGCTCCAGCGGGAGCAAGCTCCCTCGCCACAAAAAATCCCAATCACAGGTGTTCTATGCAGGTAGATCCGTTCTCCGGCGACTCGCCGCCGCCGTCACCGCATACCCGATCAACGCCGCCAGAATCGAGCCGGTCAGAATGCCCATCCGGTCCATCCCGGCGTAGTCACTCACGCCCGGCTCAAAGGCCAGCGAACCGACAAACAGGCTCATGGTGAAACCGATGCCGCAGAGGATCGCCACACCCAATACCTGACCCCAGTTGGCACCGTGGGGCAGGGCGGCGATGCCGATTTTCACTGCCAGCCAGGTCAGGCCGAACACGCCGACGGTCTTGCCCAGCAGCAGGCCGATGGCGATGCCCATCGGTACGTGATGAGTGAAGCTTTCGACGCTCACCCCGCTCAGCGACAGCCCGGCGTTGGCGAAGGCAAACAGCGGCAGAATGCCGTAGGCCACCCATGGATGCAGCGCGTGCTCGAGGGTCATCAGCGGCGAGGGCTCGGCATTTCTGGTGCGCAGCGGGATGCAGAACGCCAGCGTGACACCGGCCAGCGTCGCGTGAACCCCGCTCTTGAGCACGCACACCCACAGGATCAGACCGATGATCATGTACGGCCCGAGCCTGACTACGCCAAGCCGGTTCATCGCCACCAGCGCCGCAATGCACGCCGCCGCCAGGCCCAGCGACAGGCTCGAGAGTTCGCCGGAATAGAAGATCGCAATGATCACGATGGCACCCAAGTCATCGATGATCGCCAGGGTCATCAGAAACAGTTTCAGCGACACTGGCACGCGCTTGCCGAGCAAGGCCAGCACACCGAGGGCGAAGGCAATGTCGGTGGCGGTGGGAATCGCCCAGCCGTCGAGGGCTGGCGGGTTGTCGCGGTTAAGAAACCAATAAATCAATGCCGGCACGACCATGCCGCCGACCGCCGCCGCGCCGGGCAGAACAATCTGCGACGGTTTCGACAGCTGACCGTCGAGCACCTCGCGCTTGACCTCCAGACCGATCAGCAGGAAGAACAGCGCCATCAGCCCGTCGTTGATCCACAACAGCAGCGGCTTGGCGATTTTCAGCGCACCGATCTGCGTCACCACCGGAGTGTCGAGCAGGCTGGTGTACAGCCATGACAGCGGTGAGTTGTTGATGATCAGGGCGAGGATGGCGGCGGCAATCAACAGCAGCCCGCTGGCCGCTTCCAGCTGAAAGAAACGAGTGAAGGTTCTACGCAGCGGCAAGGTGGCTCTCCATGATTGCAAAAGGTCGGACACGTACTTGCACAGAGCCTAGCAGTTGGCGGATATATTGGGCCTCAGCTGTATCTGTGAGCCTTGTAGGTTTTTTCCTATGCTGGGTGGCTGAGCCTGTAGCGAGGCAACTTCTGCCCGAACCAACGAGAGCATGACCATGAGCGACAACCGACAGTGGGCCCGCGAAGCCATCCGCATCATCGAAGCGGACTTTCAGCGCAGCGCCGACACCCATCTGATCCCCTTGCCGCTGCCGGGGTTTGCAGGTATCGAGTTGTATTTCAAGGACGAGTCGAGCCATCCCACCGGCAGCCTCAAGCATCGCCTGGCGCGGTCGCTGTTCCTGTATGCGTTGTGTAACGGCTGGCTCAAGCCCGACGCGCCGGTGATCGAGGCGTCCAGCGGTTCGACGGCGATTTCCGAGGCGTATTTCGCGCGCATGCTTGGCCTGCCGTTCATTGCGGTGATGCCGGCGACCACCTCGAAAGAGAAGATCGCGCAGATCGCCTTCTATGGTGGTCAGAGCCATCTGGTCAAGGATCCGACGCAGATTTACGCCGAGTCCGAGCGCTTGGCTCGCGAGCATGGCGGCCACTTCATCGACCAGTTCACCTACGCCGAGCGGGCCACCGACTGGCGGGCGAACAACAACATCGCCGAGTCGATCTTCCAGCAGATGCGTTTCGAGAAACACCCGGAGCCGAGCTGGCTGATTTCCAGCCCCGGCACCGGCGGCACCACCGCGACCCTGGGGCGTTACGTGCGTTATCGCCAGCATTGCACCCGGGTTTTGTGCGCCGACGCCGAGCGCTCGGTGTTCTTCGATTACTACCAGAGCGGCGACGCGAGTCTGCGACTGGACTGCGGTTCGCGGATCGAAGGCATTGGCCGGCCACGGGTCGAGGCGTCGTTCCTGCCGAAGGTGATCGATGCGATGGTCAAGGTGCCCGACGCCTTGTCGCTGGCGGCCATGCATTATCTGGCGCAGCGTCTGGGACGGCATGTCGGCGGGTCGAGCGGCACCAACCTGATCGGCGCGCTGATGGCGGCGCAGCAGATGAAAGCGGCGGGGGAGTCGGGGTCGATCGTGGCGATTCTGTGCGATGGCGGCGAGCGTTATGCCGATACCTATTACGATCAGGCCTGGCTGAAGGCGCAGGGCTATGAGCTGGAAGGGTTGATTGCAGCGGTGGCGGCGAGTGCCGAGCGCGGTGAAGCGCTGCCGACTTCAGTGTTGCGCGCCAATATCTAAAAGCAAAAAGATCGCAGCCTGCGGCAGCTCCTACAGGGGAGTACATTCCTGTAGGAGCTGCCGCAGGCTGCGATCTTTTGATCTTGAAAATTAAGCCTCAATCCCCAGAATGTCGCGGGCCACAGCTTCCGCGATACGAATCCCGTCCACACCCGCCGACAGAATCCCGCCCGCGTAACCTGCGCCTTCGCCGGCCGGGAACAGACCTTTCACATTCATGCTCTGCAGCGATTCGTTACGCGTGATGCGCAGCGGCGACGAGGTACGGGTTTCGATGCCGGTCAGTACGGCATCGTGCAGCGAGTAACCGCGAATCTGCTTCTCGAACGCCGGCAACGCTTCACGAATCGCTTCGATGGCAAAGTCCGGCAGTGCCAGGGCCAGGTCGCCCAGGGCCACACCCGGTTTGTACGACGGCTCGACTTCACCCAGCTCGGTGGATGGGGTGCCATTGATGAAGTCGCCGACCAGTTGCGCCGGGGCCTTGTAATCGCTGCCGCCAAGGATGAACGCGTGGGACTCCAGACGCTCCTGCAACTCGATACCGGCCAGCGGGCCGCCCGGGTAATCGACTTCCGGGGTGATGCCGACGACGATCCCGGAGTTGGCGTTGCGCTCGTTACGCGAGTACTGGCTCATGCCGTTGGTGACCACGCGGTTCGGCTCGGAAGTCGCCGCCACCACGGTGCCGCCCGGGCACATGCAGAAGCTGTAGACCGAACGGCCGTTCTTGGCGTGGTGCACCAGTTTGTAGTCGGCAGCCCCAAGTTTTGGGTGGCCTGCGTATTTGCCCAGCCGCGCGCGGTCGATCAGCGATTGCGGGTGTTCGATGCGGAAGCCCACCGAGAACGGCTTGGCCTCCATGAACACGCCACGGCTGTGAAGCATGCGGAAGGTATCGCGGGCACTGTGGCCGAGGGCCAGAACCACGTGTTTCGAATGCAGGGTTTCGCCGCTCGCCAACTCGACGCCGACCAGTTGGCCGTCTTCGATCAGCACATCGGTGACGCGTTCCTGGAAGCGTACTTCGCCACCCAGGGCGCGGATCTCCTCACGCATGGTCTCGACCATGCCGGTCAGACGGAACGTACCGATGTGCGGCTTGCTGACGTAGAGGATTTCTTCCGGCGCGCCGGCCTTGACGAATTCGTGCAGGACTTTGCGGCCAAGGAACTTCGGATCCTTGATCTGGCTGTACAGCTTGCCGTCGGAGAACGTGCCCGCGCCGCCTTCGCCGAACTGCACGTTGGACTCGGGGTTGAGCACGCTTTTACGCCACAGGCCCCAGGTGTCCTTGGTGCGCTGACGGACTTCGGTGCCACGTTCAAGGATGATCGGCTTGAAGCCCATCTGCGCCAGCAACAGGCCGGCGAAGATCCCGCACGGGCCGAAACCGACCACGATCGGGCGCTGGCTCAGGTCGTTTGGCGCCTGGCCGACGAATTTGTAGCTGACATCCGGCGCCACGTTGACGTTACGGTCGTCGGCGAACTTGCCCAGCACCTTGGCCTCGTCGCGCACGTTGAGGTCGATGGTGTAGATGAAGCACAGTTCGGAGGACTTTTTGCGCGCGTCGTAGCTGCGCTTGAACAAGGTGAAATCGAGCAAGTCATCGCTGGCGATGCCCAGGCGCTGCACGATGGCGGCACGCAGGTCTTCTTCGGGATGGTCGATTGGCAGCTTGAGTTCGGTGATTCGTAACATGGCGAGGATCCGGATTCGCGGGGCGCACAACTGCGCCAGGGCGTTTGAAGGCCGCGATTATAAGCCGCAAAGGCCGGATCCGGTGAGGCTAAAACGCTCAGTCGTTACGCGATCCGCCGAAATACCCGCAACCACGCTCGACCTTGCCGTCGATGCGCAGTTCGGCGCTCATGTGCTGCACGCTGCCGGTGCTGCTGTCGACGCAGCGTTGCGGCGCGACCCACAACTCGATGCGCTGGTTGTTGGCTTCGCTGCTGAGGTTGAAGCGGCCGTCGCCCAGTTGCTCTTCGACATAAGGCACCGCCAGCGCGGGCTGGCCTTCACGATCGATGACCATGCCCTTGCCGCTGACTTTGACGTTCCACTCGGGACCGTGGCCCGCGGCACGCAGGATCAACAGTTTGAAGTTCGGGTCATCGCACGCGGTGCCGGAACGCTCGACCCGATACAACTGGCCGAGGTCGAGGCGGTCGCCGGCGATCTTCCCGCGCACATCGGCAAACAGCTTGCCCTGCTGATCGGCGAGGCTCGCGGCCTCTTGCAGCACGCTGGTGCCGCCGATGTCGTTGACCACGTACTGACGTTGTTCGCCACAGGGCTGGAACACCAGTTTGCCGTCGGCCGCCGTCAACTGCCCCTGCATCCGGGTTTGTCCGATGTGGGACGCGCTTTCCCGCGGGCCATCGAGCAATTGGCAGGCGGCGAACAGTGGCAGCAGGGCAACAACGATCAACGAACGGGCAACACGCATCTTCGGCTCTCCAGACAAGTGCCGCCACGTTACGCAGGCTGACCGTCGATCACAAGACTTGAGTGGGCGGCTTGGGCTCGCTATTGAGTTGCCCGTTGCCCGCCAGCATAGTGACGTACCTGTGCGGGCATGGATTGATGGTGCATGAAGCAAAACCCTTCGGTATTCCCTGAGCGGCTGTACGCGCTGGACGCCCTGCGCGGCATCGCGGCATTGGCTGTCGTGTTCTGGCATTGGCAGCACTTCTTTTTTCAAGGCGCAGTGCCCGGACCGTTGCAACGTGAAGACCAGCCGTTGTACAGCCTGTTTTCATTGTTCTACCGACATGGCGGTGATGCCGTTTCGCTCTTCTTCAGTCTTTCCGGATTCATTTTTTTCTGGTTGTTCGCCCGAGCGCTGGCGCAACGCGAAATCAGCGGCAAACAGTTTTTCAGCGAACGTTTCAGTCGGATCTATCCCTTGCACCTGGCGACTTTTTTGGCGGTAGCCATGCTGCAGAAAATCTACAGCGCGCACACCGGCAACGCGTTTGTCTACCCGTTCAACGATGCCTGGCACGCGCTCCTCAATGTGTTTCTGGCTCCGGCCTGGGGGCTGGAGCAGGGCTGGTCATTTAACGGCCCGGCCTGGTCGATATCGGTGGAGGTGTTGCTTTATGCAGGGTTTTTCCTGCTGTGGCGTTACTCGCCGGCGCCGCTGCTGATCAGTGCGTTGCTGATTGCCGTAAGCCTGTGGCTGTTTCCGACGCAGTACAAAATCAGCCTCGGGGTGTTTGGTTTTTTCTGTGGTGGATTGGCTTATATCGCCGTGGACTGGTTGTTGCGGCGTTTTGATTTGCGTTGGGTCGCCGCCGGGCTGGTGCTGACCTGTGTGGCGGGCTGGTGGTGGATCGGCAGCGATGAGGCGCAATCACAACGCATCAGGTTTGCCGTGCTGTTACCGTTGACCATCGTTGCCGTTGCGGCTTGTCACCCATGGTTGCAGCCGCTGGCGCGCCGTTTGTCCTGGCTTGGGGACATCAGCTATGCCTCCTACCTGCTGCACTTTCCGCTGCAGATTGTCGCGGCCCTGCTGGCTGATAAATTCCTGCCCGGACGCGCCGTTTTTTATCAGCCGTGGAGCCTGCTGCTGTTCTTTGCCGTGCTGATCGGCAGCAGCCTGCTATGTCACTACTGGTTCGAACGGCCGTTGCAGCGCTGGTTGCGCGAACGTGCGGGCGGGCGCACCGCAGGAGCCGAAGTGGCCCGTTGATGCACCCCTGCCTGCGCGGTCTTCAGTTGACGTGAAAGGTCTGACCGGTTTGCAGGCCTTCGACACTTTTGGCGTAGGCCAATGCCACATCGGCTGCAGGAACCGGCTTGTAGCCACGGAAGTACGGGGCGTAGCTGCCCATGGCTTCCAGCAGCACGGTCGGGCTGATCGAATTCACCCGTAGACCGCGCGGTAATTCGATGGCGGCGGCTTTGACGAAGCTGTCCAGCGCGCCGTTGACCAAGGCCGCCGAGGCGCCGGTACGGATCGGGTCATGACTGAGCACGCCCGTGGTGAAGGTGAACGAGGCACCGTCGTTGGCGTATTCGCGACCGATCAGCAGCAGGTTGACCTGGCCCATCAGCTTGTCTTTGAGGCCCAGAGCGAAGCTGTCAGCGTTCATCTCGCCGAGCGGAGCAAAGGTCACGTTGCCGGCGGCACAGATCAGCGCATCGAACTTGCCGGTCTGTTCAAACAGCTTGCGAATCGATGCGCTGTCGCTGATGTCCACCTGGAAGTCGCCGCTGCTGCGACCGATGCGAATCACTTCGTGACGCTGGCTCAGCTCTTTATCCACGGCCGAACCGATGGTGCCGGCGGCACCGATCAACAGAATCTTCATGGGACTGTTCCTCAATGGGTTGAACGAGGTTTCAGTCTAGAGTGGTTTTTTCTGCGGATAAGCGCACTAATAGGCAACCTTTGGTTTTCAAATGGAAACAATCCATGAGCGAAATGGATGATCTGGCGGCGTTCGCGGTGTTGATCGAGGCCGGCAGTTTTACCCTGGCGGCGCAGCAACTGGGTTGCAGCAAGGGCCAGTTGTCCAAGCGCATCAGTCAACTGGAGGCGCAGTTTTCCGTGGTGCTGCTGCAACGCACCACCCGCCGTCTGAGCCTGACTGCCGCCGGCGCCGCGCTGTTGCCCCAGGCGCAGGCGCTGGTCGTCCAGGTGGAGCGCGCGCGGCAGGCATTGGCGCGTTTGAAAGACGACATGGCCGGCCCTGTGCGGATGACGGTTCCAGTCTCGCTGGGGGAAACGTTTTTCGATGGCTTGCTGCTGGAGTTCTCGCAGCAATACCCCGAGGTGCAGATCGAGCTGGAGCTGAACAACCACTATCGCGACCTGTCTCGGGATGGCTTCGATCTGGCGATTCGCTCCGAGGTGGCCAATGACGAGCGGCTGGTGGCCAAACCGCTGCTGGCGTGGCAGGAAATGACCTGCGCCAGCCCGGCCTATCTAGAGCAGTTCGGCGAACCGCTGACCCCGCAGGAGCTGGCCGAACACCGTTGCCTGCTCAACAGCCACTACAGTGGCCGCGAGGAATGGCTGTATCACCAACAGCACGAATTGCTGCGGGTGCGGGTGTCGGGGCCGTTCGCCAGCAACCATTACAATCTGCTGAAGAAAGCCGCACTGGCGAGCGCCGGCATCGCCCGTTTGCCGTCGTACCTGCTGCAACGCGAATTGGCTGACGGTCGATTGCGCTGGCTGCTGCGGGACTTTCAGACGCGCCGGATGCCGATGTATCTGGTGCACCCCTACCAGGGCGGGTTGCCCAAGCGCACGCAGGTGCTGGCGGATTATTTGATCGGGTGGTTCAAGCGCAGCGGCGAGGCGCTGGATCGGCTATCGCGTTGACCAAGATGCCCGTGATACCCGTGATACCCGTGATGTCCCTGTAGGAGCTGCCGAAGGCTGCGATCTTTTGATCTTCAAAATCAAAAGATCGCAGCCTTCGGCAGCTCCTACAGGGACATCGGGGACATCGGGGACATCAGGGATATCACGGACATCAGCGTTTGTAGTACCTGGCGATCAGGTGGTCGATCGACAATTTCCCCGGTCCGGTCGCCATCAGGTACAGCAACACCGCCGCCCAGGTGCCATGGGTCGGGTAGGCATCGGGGTAGACGAACACCTCGATGACCAGCGTCATGCCCAGCAGCGCCAGCGCCGAAAACCTCGTGGCGAAGCCGATCAATATCAGCACCGGAAAGAAGTGTTCGGCAAACGCCGCCAGGTGCGCGGCGATTTCCGGTGACAGCAGCGGCACGTGATATTCGCTCTGGAACAAAGGAATCGTCGAGTCCGCCAAGCGTGGCCAGCCGAGTTGAAAGGTGCCGTCGATCAAATCGATGGCCAGCCCCTCGACCTTGGTCTGCCCGGACTTCCAGAACACCGCGGCAATCGAGAACCGCGCGATGAAGGCGATCAGGCTGTGGGGGATTTTTTCCATTAGTCCGATGGCGCGAGTGATGAGATTGTTCATGGCGATACCTGGTAGTTCAAGTCGGTGATGGCGTGGTGGCCGATCAGCAGGGCGAGGGTCTGCGGCAGATCGAAGGGCGGACTGTCTTGCGCCGCTTGCAGCAGCGGTCGGTGATGGAGCAGATGGCGGATGAACACGCTGGCGCCGTGATCGAGGGCAAAGACCTCGACCTCCAGACCGTTGCGCAGCACCAGTGCCTGTTGCCGTTGATGGACGTCGATGCCCGCCAGTGTGGCGTCCTGCTGATGCGCGGCCCAGATCGAAACCACCGCGTAGGCCGAGTCGAGCAGGTGCAGCGAGGGATGCAGGGCGATGTTCAGTTCGGCGAGTGTTTGCGGATCGGCCAGTGCAGCGCTGATCTGTTGCGCACTGACCGGCGCGGCATCGGCGGCGTGATAAGCGCGGGTGCGCAAGCGTTCGAGCCGTGCGACATCGGCCAGATACGGCACCTCGGCCGCTGGTTCGAATAGGTCAATGAAGTCCGCCAGACTGTCGCCATAACGGCTCATCAGCGGACTGCGCGGTGGCTGCTGCTGGATGAAAGTGCTCGCCATGCCACGGAAGAATTCCTCACCGACCAACTGCTGCACCACCGGATAACTGTCGGCCAGCGCGTTGATCAACGAGCCTTGCACGTTATTGCGATACACCAAGAATCGGCTGGCAGGATCAGCACCGTTGGCGCTGCACAGGCCAGCGGGGCAGGGCAGGCGAGTGTCGAGCAGGGCGGCGCTGAAGTCGGCTTGAGTGCTCATGGCCGACTCCCTGCGTGCCGCAACAACGCTTCGGCCTGCTGCGCCTCGGCCAGCAGCACATTGAACGCCGGGACCTGATTGTCCCGTTCGATCAAGGTTGCCACCGGGCCGACTCGTTCGAGCGCTTGTCGGTACAACGCCCAGACTGCGTCATCAATCGGCGCGCCATGATCATCGATCAGCAAGCGGTCGCCGAGGCTGTCGGCATCCTCGGCGAACCCGGCCAGATGAATCTCGCCGACCGCGTGCAACGGCAGCGCGTCGAGGTAGGTCAGTGGATCGCGTTGATGATTGATGCACGACACGTAGACGTTGTTGACGTCGAGCAGCAGACCGCAGCCGCTGCGGCGGATCACCTCGGCGATGAACTCCGGCTCATCGATGGTCGAACGCTGAAACGCCAGATAAGTGGAGGGATTCTCCAGCAGCATTGGGCGCTTGAGGCTGTTCTGCACCTGATCGATATGCGCGCAGACGCGGTTCAGGGTCGGCGTGTCATACGCCAGCGGCAGCAGGTCATTGAGGAACACCGGGCCGTGGCTCGACCAGGCCAGGTGTTCGGAAAAGGACTGCGGTTGATAACGCTCGATCAGTGTTTGCAGGCGTTGCAGGTGCTGCACGTCCAATGGCCCTTCGGCCCCGATCGACAGCCCGACGCCGTGCAGCGACAGCGGATACTGCTCGCGGATCAACCCGAGAAAATGATGAAACGGACCGCCGTCGACCATGTAGTTTTCGGCGTGGACTTCGAAGAAACCGATGTCCGGTCGGGTGCCGAGCACTTCACGAAAGTGCCCGGTCTTGAGCCCCAGCCCCGCGCGGGACGGGAGCCCGCAGAGGGCTGCCCGAGTGCGCGGTGGGACAGGTTCGCTGGTTGAGAACATGAGCGTCACTCGGGCAGGCAATGGATCAGGACTTGGCTTTGAAGGCTTCCATCTGACCGAAACCGGTCGGCGAGGTCTTGCTCTCGGTGGTCGCGCAGGTGCCTTTTGGCACGAACTTCCACGCGTTGGCCTGGTAGTCCATCTTCGCTGTGCCGGCACACGTGGTGCCTGCGCCCGCGGCGCAATCGTTGTGACCCTTCATGGCCACGCCGAAGCATTTTTCCATGTTGCTGTTGTCGGCGGCATTGGCGCTGGAAACAGCGGTCATGCTCAGGGCGGAACCAAGAGCCAGAACCAGTGCAGCGGCGGACAGGGTACGAGTGGTAGCAGTCATGATGTTTCTCCAGATTTGAGCTTGGGTTTTACAAGCGAAGTGCGCTTGCTTGTCCCACTAGAGAACGCTCATGGCGATGCGTTACAGCGCAGCCGGAAATTTTCAGAAAAAAATGCAAGACCCTGTAGGAGCTGCCGCAGGCTGCGATCTTTTGATCTTGCTTCTAAAAGGCGAAGTCAAAAGATCGCAGCCTGCGGCAGCTCCTACAAGGGATATTCGTAAAGTACAAAAAAACGGCCCGAAGGCCGTTTTTTATTGGGCAAAAGGACTCAACCGCCGAGGTACGCCTCGCGCACTTTCGGGTCGGTCAGCAGCGCTTCACCGGTGCCTTGCATCACCACGCGGCCGTTCTCCAGAACGTACGCACGGTCAGCGATTTTCAGCGCCTGGTTGGCGTTCTGCTCGACCAGGAACACCGTCACACCGTCCTTGCGCAGCTGTTCGATGATGTCGAAGATCTGCTGGATGATGATCGGTGCCAGGCCCAGCGACGGCTCGTCGAGCAGCAGCAGTTTAGGCTTGCTCATCAACGCCCGGCCGATGGCGAGCATCTGCTGTTCGCCGCCGGACATGGTGCCGCCGCGCTGGTTGAAGCGTTCTTTCAGGCGCGGGAACAGGTCGAGAACCTTGTCCATTTGCTCCTGATAGTCGCCCTTGTCGGTGAAGAAACCGCCCATGGACAGGTTTTCTTCAACGGTCAGCCGGGCAAACACCCGACGGCCTTCCGGCACCACCGCGATGCTCTTGCGCATGATCTGCGACGAGTCCTGGCCGACCAGTTCCTCACCCATGTAGCGGATGCTGCCGCTGTGCGCCTGCGGCGAACCGCAAAGCGTCATCAGTAGCGTGGACTTGCCGGCACCGTTGGCGCCGATCAGGGTCACGATCTCGCCCTGACGGACTTCGACGTTGACGCTGTGCAGGGCCTGGATCTTGCCGTAGAAGGTGGAAACGTTTTCGAACTGCAGCATTTACGCTTCCCCCAGGTAGGCTTTGATCACTTCAGGATTGTCGCGGATCTGTTCCGGCGTGCCGTCAGCCAGAGGCGTGCCCTGGTTGATCACGACGATGTGGTCGGAAATGCTCATGACCAGTTTCATGTCGTGTTCGATCAGCAGCACGGTGACGTTGTGCTCTTCACGCAGCACGCTGATCAGCGCCTTGAGGTCTTCGGTTTCCTTCGGATTCAGACCGGCGGCCGGTTCGTCGAGCATGAGGATCCGCGGGCGGGTCATCATGCAGCGGGCGATTTCCAGACGCCGTTGCTGACCGTAGGCCAGGGTGCCGGCGGTACGGTTGGCGAACTCTTTCAGGTTGACCTTTTCCAGCCAGTATTCGGCATATTCCATGGCCTCGCGTTCGCTCTTGCGAAACGCCGGGGTCTTGAACAGGCCGGCCAGGAAGTTGGTGTTCAGGTGACGGTGCTGGGCGATCAACAGGTTCTCGACCGCCGTCATGTCCTTGAACAGCCGCACGTTCTGGAAGGTGCGTACCACGCCCTTGAGGGCGATCTTGTGCCCCGGCAGACCCTGGATCGGCTCGCCGTCCAGCAGGATGCTGCCGCCCGATGGCTGGTAGAAACCGGTCAGGCAGTTGAACACGGTGGTCTTGCCCGCGCCGTTCGGCCCGATCAGTGCCACCACTTGTTTTTCCTTGACGGTCAGGGCCACGCCATTGACCGCCAGCAAGCCGCCGAAGCGCATGCTCAGGTTTTCGACTTTAAGAATCTCGCGGCTCATTTTCGCAACTCCATGTGTGGGCGTTGCATCGGCAGCAGACCTTGTGGACGCCAGATCATCATCAACACCATCAGCGCACCGAACATCAACATCCGGTATTCGCTGAACTCACGCATCATTTCCGGCAACAGGATCATCACCACGGCCGCGAGAATCACGCCCAGTTGCGAGCCCATGCCACCCAGCACGACGATGGCTAGGATGATCGCCGACTCGATGAAGGTGAACGATTCCGGCGTCACCAGACCCTGACGGGCGGCGAAGAAGCTACCGGCGAAACCGGCGAAGCTCGCCCCCAGGGTGAACGCCGACAGCTTGATGATCGTCGGATTCAGGCCCAGCGCACGGCAGGCGATTTCGTCTTCACGCAACGCTTCCCACGCACGACCGATCGGCATGCGCAGCAGGCGATTGATGATGAACAGCGCTGCCAGCGCCAGCAACAGGGCAACCAGGTAGAGGAAGATCACCTTGTTGATCGAGTTGTATTCGAGGCCGAAATATTCGTGGAAGGTTTGCATGCCTTCCGCCGCTTTGCGTTCGAAGGTCAGGCCGAAGAACGTCGGTTTCTCGATGTTGCTGATGCCGTTCGGGCCGCCGGTGATGTCGGTCAGGTTACGCAGGAACAGACGAATGATCTCACCGAAACCGAGGGTCACGATTGCCAGGTAGTCACCGCGCAGACGCAACACCGGGAAGCCCAGCAGGAAGCCGAACGTCGCCGCCATCAGGCCGGCAATCGGCAGGCAGATCCAGAAGCTCAGGCCGTAGTAGTGCGACAGCAACGCGTAGCTGTAGGCGCCGACGGCGTAGAAGCCGACGTAACCCAGGTCGAGCAGACCGGCCAGACCGACGACGATGTTCAGACCGAGGCCGAGCATCACGTAGATCAGGATCAGCGTGGCAATGTCCACCGCGCCACGGGAGCCGAAGAACGGCCACACCAGTGCACCGAGGATCAGCGCAATGATGATGTAGCGTTGCGTGGTCGGCAGGGTCAGGAAGTTGCTGGCCTTGGCAGGGATCAACGGCAGGCCCGGCGAGGATTTCCACGCCTTGCTGATCTGCTGGTTGAACAGCACGCGCAGGAACATCAGCACCGAGCACACGGCGATGGTCGCCAGAATGGCCGGGCTGGTGCCGTGCACTTCGAGGTTGATGCCGACGATGGTCAGTTTCAGACCGAGTACCGGGTAGGCCACGGCCCACACCAGCAAGGCACTGAACAGTGCCTGTTTAAGATTCCTAGTCATACTTTCTCAACCTCCGGACGGCCCAGAATGCCGGTCGGACGGAACAACAGCACCAGAACCAACAAGCCGAAAGCCACGACGTCCTTGTACTGGTCGCCGAAGATATCGGCACCAAAGGCCTCAGCCACCCCAAGCACCAACCCGCCGAGCATGGCGCCGGGGATGCTGCCGATCCCGCCCAGTACCGCGGCGGTGAAGGCCTTGAGACCGACGAGGAAACCGGCGTTCGGGTTGATCACGCCGTACTGCATGCTCAGCAGCACAGCCGCAACGGCTGCCAGCGCAGCACCGATGACGAAGGTCAGGGCGATGATGTTGTTGGTGTTGATGCCCAGCAGGTTGGCCATCTTGATGTCTTCGGCGCAGGCGCGGCAGGCGCGACCCAGGCGAGAGCGGGAGATGAACAGCGTGAGGCCGAGCATGGCGATCAGGGTCACCACGAACACCACGATTTGCATGTAGGAAATCAGCACTTCATGTGCACCACCTGGCCCGATGGAGAAGTTGCCGGGGATCAGGTTGGGGATGGATTTGTCCTTGGAGTCTTGCGCGAGCAGAACCGTGTTCTGCAGGAAGATCGACATACCGATCGCGGAAATCAGCGGGATCAGACGGTTGCTGCCGCGCAGGGGGCGGTAGGCGATCCGTTCGATGCTGTAACCGTAGGAGCTGGTGACGACGATGCTCGCGATGAACGCGGCGGTCATCAACAGCGGGACGTTGTCGATTCCCATCATGGCCAGCCCGGCGATGGCGATGAACGCCACGTAGGAACCGATCATGTACACCTCGCCGTGGGCGAAGTTGATCATTCCAATGATGCCGTAGACCATCGTATAGCCGATGGCGATCAGGGCATACGTGCTGCCAATGGTCAGGCCATTAACCAGCTGTTGGAAGAAGTGATAGATGTCAGGCATTACAACGCTCCTAAAAACCTGATACGCATTTCACTGGTGGAGTCATTTTCCCGCCCGGCCCCGTGGATCTTTATCCACTTCGAATCCGGGTTTTGCCAGCGAACCGCTGATGACGGTTTTGAGATTTTCAGGTGGGGAGACTGGCGGATCACGCCAGTGCGGCCCATACATTCGTAAAACAAAGCCCACGGCACGCCGTGGGCTTTATTGGCAGTCAGTCAGGGCGCGCCTTACTGAGGCGAAACTTCAGTTTTCGGTTTGCCGAAGTGCCACTCGTAAACCACAAACTTGAAGTCCTTCAGGTCGCCCTTGGCGTCGAAGCTCAGGTCGCCGGTCGGGGTCTTGAAAGTGCCCGCGTGAATGGCTTCGGCCACTTTCGCTGCGTCTTCGGACTTGGCTGCCTTGATGCCTTCGGCAATCACTTCAACCGCCGAGTAGGAAGGGAACACGAACGGGCCGCTCGGGTCTTCTTTCTTGGCTTTGAAGGCATCAGCCAGGGCGACGTTGGCCGGATCCTGGTCGAAGGATTTCGGCAGGGTCACCAGCAGGCCTTCGGAGGACTCCTTGGCGATCTGCGAAATGGAGTCGTTACCCACGCCTTCCGGACCCATGAACTTGGCTTTCAGGCCCTTTTCCTGGGATTGACGCAGGATCAGACCCAGCTCCGGGTGGTAGCCGCCGTAGTAGACGAAGTCGACGTTGGCTTGCTTGAGTTTGGCGATCATCGAGGAGAAGTCCTTGTCGCCGGCGTTGACGCCTTCGAACACGGCGACTTTCACGCCTTTCTTCTCCAGGGTCGCTTTGACTGCGGTGGCGATGCCTTCACCGTATTGCTGCTTGTCGTGCAGTACGGCAACGATTTTCGGCTTCACGTGGTCGGCGATGTAGTTACCGGCGGCAGGGCCCTGGGCGCTGTCCAGACCGATGGTGCGGAAGACCATTTTGTAACCACGGGCGGTGATGTCCGGGCTGGTGGCAGCCGGGGTGATCATGATCACGCCTTCGTCTTCGTAGATGTCCGAAGCAGGCTGAGTGGAGCTGGAGCACAGGTGACCGACCACGAACTTGACGCCGTCGTTGACGACCTTGTTCGCGACCGCTACGGCTTGTTTAGGATCGCAGGCATCGTCGTATTCAACGGCTTCGAGTTTCTTGCCGTCGACGCCGCCCTTGGCGTTGATCTGCTCGATGGCCATTTTCGCGCCACTGAACTGCATGTCGCCGTATTGGGCTACAGGACCGGTTTTAGGGCCGGCGATACCGATCTTGATGGTGTCAGCGGCGAACGAATGGCTGGCAACCCCGGCCAGAACCATAGCGGCAAACAGTTTGGAAATCTGCTTAGTAGCCTTAGTCATAGTGCTCCACTCTTACTGTTGTAATTTTTTTGAGTTCTGGCGCCGTAGCAGCAGAACCGGGTCAGATATCTTTGCGATACCCTCCGGAAATGCCCCCGGCAACTGTACCGGTACAGTGTAGAGCGCCGGTTGTTGGCCTGGGAAGCAGGCGCCGAGGGGCAAAACTTGTGGGTGTCGCATTTTTGAATGAAAAAGACAGAATTGCGGCGGGGCTTTCGGGGGGCTTATGCCCCAAACAGCAGCATTCCTTGGCGTTCCTGCTCTTTTCGTTCGGTGAAGCCTTTTGCAACCGGGTTTTTCTGCCGAACCACCGACGTTATCATTCGCGTCGATTTCTTTTCCGGACAGTCCCATGAATCAAGAACCTAGCACCCTCTATGCCAAGCTGCTTGGTGAAACCGCATCAATTACCTGGAAAGAGCTGGAGCCGTTCTTCGCCAAGGGTGCCCTATTGTGGGTCGACCCGGCCCTGGATTTGATCGCCGCCGCCGAGGCCGTGGCCTCGGATGATGGCGAGAAAGTCGCCGCCTGGCTGGCCGAAGACAAGGTCGCCAAGCTGTCTGAAACGCGGGCGCTGGATATTTTCGAGCGTGATCCGCAGTTGTGGGCGGTGGTGGTGAGTCCGTGGATTCTGATCCAGGAAAGGGCAGTCGATTCCGATGTTGCACCTTGATGGTGCGAACGATTGTCAGTGGAAAGTGTGTAGCGGAGTAGCGTGATGGCACGTTGCCGTAGAGAAAGGCCACAAGCGTGGGTGGCATCACGGTGACGTAAACGTAACGGGAACAGTTTATTGAGCAGCCTGAGGGCTGCTTAATTGTTTCTGGATATTGGCAATGAAGGTTTTGCAGTGTTTAAAGTGGCCTCTTCGCGAGCAGGCTCACTCCCACATTTGGAATGCATTCCCCAGTGGGAGCGAGCCTGCTCGCGAATGGGGCGACTCGGTCTTCAATCAGACCGAGTAAGTCTTCCCGGTATGGTTATTCAGGGAAATAACCTTGGTCTTGCCGATCCGGTGACGGTAGATCTCGCGCAGGTACTTGATCGACTTCTTCACGCAATCGCGCGACAGGCGAATGTCGTTGATCGAGACGAACTTGTCCTTGTCGTTGATCAGTTCGCGGTACTTCTTCTCGTACATCGGTTTGATCGCATACCAGTTGGTATCGAGGATCTTCGCCGGGTTTTCGAACTCGTTGAGCAAGTCGTCGATGCGGTCTTCGTCGAAGTCTTCGTTGATGATGAAGTCGAGGATCGAGTTGTCCAGGGTCTCATCGAAACGGTACGGGGTCTTGGCGAAGCAGCGCTTGATGAACGCCACGATCAACGTCAGGAAGTCGTCCGACAGGCACGGGCTCTTGGCGATCAGGGTGGTCAGCGACAGGTTGGCCGAAGCGCCGATCACCAGCGCATAGCGCTTGAGCGTGGTGTTGGGGAACAGGCTGTTGAGGTGGGTCTTCAACCGGTTCAGATCCATGTAAGACAGCTTGTAGTCTTTGGGCAGCGAGACGATCGACACCACCGACGAGCAGTTCTTGAAGAAGTGCAGGTCGTGCAGCGCGGCGGCGTCGTAGCCGGAATTCTTGTACTGCTCCAGCGAGGCGCGATAGCGCTTGGATTCGATCGGCAGCAGGCTGATGCCTTCGATCGCCTGGGTGACTTTGTTGAAGTGCGGCAGGTCGATCGAGCGGAAGAACAGGTCGTCGATGTTCAGACGCTGCGGCTCTTTGTCGAAGACCTTGAACTTGTCGCTGCTCGGCGGCGGGGTTTCCGGCACCACCGATTCGGCGTAGGCAATCGCCACCGGGCCGGCCAGGCTCATGAACAAGTCGTTGGCATCGAGGCGAATGGTTTCGCCGATGTCGATGCCGGCGCGCCGGAAGTAGTTCTGGTCGTAGTCGGTGGTCACCGCCTGCGCCGTCAGGATGTTGAAGATCTGCTGCGAGATGTACTGGTTGGCGTGCTTCTCCATCGCATTGACATCAATGTTCTGGATGTTGCCGTCATCGCTCTCTTCGGCGTAACGCATGATGTCGTTGGAGATCAGCATCATCGCGTTCCATGGGCGGATACGGCCCATGACGCTGGCTTCGCTGCTGTCTTCATTGGCGAAGTTGTAGGAGAAATCCCATTCCTCCGACAGGTATTTGCACAACAGGCGTCCGGCGTTGATGTGCAGCGCCTCGGACATTTCACTGCGGTGATCGGAAATGTTCGGCAGCACGCAGATGCCGCTGGTGAAGATCGGCTCGAACACGAACGAATGCCCGCTCTTGCCGTCATGCTCGTCCATCGGCTTGGTGTCGAACGTCTTGTTCATGTACGAGTGCTGCTGGGCCAGACCGAATTCCGAAGCCATGCCCGAACCGGTACCGCCGCCGGCACTGAAGATCGAGAAGTACAGGCGTGACTGGTTGGCCTTGATGCCGCAGCTGTCGATCAGGTACGAGTGGATCATTTTCCAGTCAGGGCTGGAGAAGCGTTGGGTATCCTTGTTGAGGATGATCTTCGCCAGGTACTGACCGAGGATCGGCGCGTTACCGGCGCCACCGGCGTGGACTTCGGACAAGTCCATGATCTTCATTTTGCTGTAGTCACGCAGGAAGCCGCTTTTCTCGCCCTTGCGCGAGAAACGGATGCGTCCGGCGATGTCCTTGTCGAGGTCGCCGAGCATCACCAATGGCTCGACGAGGAACACCGGTTTGCTCGACTTGTTCGGGCCGATCCGCAGATTCTGCTTGATCCACTGGGCTGGGCTGTAGCCCTTGTCGGCCAGACGCCGATCTGCCGCGCGGTCTTCGTTGTTGAATTCATTGAGGTAGAACTTGCGCGCGTTGTACACCAGCTCCGCGACGTCGAGGGCGATGTTCGAGCCGCAGCGACCGAGGCCGATCAGGCACACCGACGGAAATTCCTGATCGTTGTGCTGTTCGTTGTCGCCTTCCAGGTGCGGCGGGCGCGGGAACACCAGATCACGCAGGCCATCGAGGTTGTCGAGGATGCGGTCGGTATTGGTTTCGGTGTAGTACAGATATTGCTGAGTGCCCAGCGGGCGCGACGGAGGCAATGGCTTCGATGATGACGGGCTGTTTGCGGCAGGGCTCAGGGTCAGATCGGATACCGCAGTGGCGGGATTGTTTTTAGAAGTCATTGTGCGCCATATACCTGGACTGGTTGGTCCGCTGACCAGTGTCAGCGAGCCTCACGGAATAAGATCTCGCGTCTTTTTATTGCGCGAATTTGGCCCGGGCGTCAGGGGTTTGGCCTGATTGTCGCGCGGGGGAATCCTTTCCTGATCGCTCATGAATCGGCCATTATTCAGTGATCTTTAATCGAAAAGAGGCAAAATGATGTCAACGCTACCTTCGTTGGGTTTTGCCGGAATCGGCTTGATGGGCCTGCCGATGTGCCGCCGTTTGCTGGCGGCGGGTTACCCGCTGACCGTGTGGAACCGCAACCCGGCCAAGTGCGCGCCACTGGTCGAAGCCGGCGCCCGGCAGGTGGCGAGTCCCGCAGAACTGTGTGAACACGCGGACGTGGTGATGCTCTGTCTGGCCGACACGGCGGTGGTGCGTGAGGTGGTGTTCGGCGCCGCTGGTGTTGTTGAAGGCGCGAAAAAGGGCCAGTTGCTGGTGGACTTTTCCAGCCTCGAACCGACCGCTACCCGCGAGATGGCAACCGAGTTGGCCGACAAGACCGGGATGAGCTGGCTCGATTCACCGGTGTCCGGCGGCGTGGTGGGGGCCGAGGCCGGCAGTCTGGCGATCATGGTCGGCGGTGCAGCAGCGGATCTGGATCGGGTGCGCCCGGTGCTGCTCAACCTTGGTCAGCGCGTCACGCACATGGGTGGCATCGGCGCCGGGCAAGTGACCAAGGCCTGTAACCAGATGATCGTCGCCTGCAATGCGCTGGTGATTGCCGAGGTAGTGGCGCTGGCCGAACAGGCCGGAGTCGATGCGCGCCTGATTGCCGAGGCGCTGGCCGGTGGTTTTGCTGATTCGAAACCGTTGCAGATCCTCGCCCCGCAAATGGCCGAGAGCCGTTTTGAACCAGTGAAATGGCACGTGCGCACGCTGCTCAAGGATCTTGATACCGCGGTCAAATTCTCCCGCGAACAAGGCTCGGCAACGCCGATCAGCGGATTGGCCGCACAACTGATGCGCCTGCATGGGGCGCAAGGCTTTTTGCAGAAGGATCCAGCGACAATGGTACAAATGTACCGTGCGCCAGACTCAACGGATTGACCGCATGTGAGTGTTTACGCTGATTGATTTCCTCCAGCACCGGGCGTAACTCGTCCAGCGGCACCGGGCGGCTCAGCAGGTAGCCCTGAATGAAATCGCAGCCCGAGCGCTCAAGAAATTCGTACTGCTCCAGACTTTCCACGCCCTCGGTCACCACCTGCAGATGCAGGGTGTGGGCCATGACGATGATCGCCTGGACGATTTCCATGTCGGCGGTCGCCCTGGGGATGTCGAGGATGAAGGAACGGTCGATCTTCAGTGTGTTGAGCGGCAGGCGCTTGAGGTAGGCCAGCGATGAATAGCCGGTGCCGAAGTCATCGATCGACAGCGACACCCCGAGGGCGCGGATCTGCCGCAGCAACACCAGGGTGTTGGCGATGTTGCCCATCAACGCGTTTTCGGTGACTTCCAGTTCCAGCCGTTCGGGCGCGACGCCAGCGGTGCGCAGCGCACTTTCGATTTCATCGGCGAGTTCTTCCCGGGCAAGGTTGAGCGGCGAGCAGTTCCAGGCGATTTTCAGTTCGTCGCAGCCGTGGCGCGTCAGTTCGCCAAGGTCGGTGCAGGCTCTGCGCAGCACCCAGTTATCCAGTTCGGCAATCAGGCCGTTGGTTTCGGCAATCGCGATGAAACGATCCGGGGCCAGCAAGCCATGCACCGGGTGTTGCCAGCGAATCAGCGCTTCGAGTTTGGTCACCCGCCCGGTTTTCAGTTCGAAGATCGGCTGGTAGTAGAGCATCAGCCCGTTTTCCTCACGCAGGGCGTGGCGCAGTTCTTCTTCCAGTTGCAGTTCGAGGCTGGCGCGGGTCTTCATGTTGGAACTGAAAAAATGCAGGCCGTTACGCCCGGCACCCTTGGATTGATACAGTGCCAGATCCGCGTGCTTGAGCAGTTCTTCGCAGGTGGTGCCGTCGTCGGGGAACAGACTGATGCCGATACTGGTGGTCATCACCATGCGCCGCCCGGCCAGTTCGATCGGCTCCTTCATTTTCTGCATGATCCGTTGCGCCATGCTGCGCGCCTCTTCGCGCTCATTCAGACCGATCAGGATGCAGAATTCGTCACCGCCGAAGCGCGCAACCACGTCTTCATGGCTGCGCACCGAGCCTTTGATGTGATTGGCGATGACTTTGAGCAGAGCGTCACCGGCGTCATGGCCGAGGCTGTCGTTGATCCTTTTGAAGTGGTCGATGTCGAGAAACATCACCGCGAGCATGCCGCCTTCGCTGGTTTTCTGGTTGAGTTTCTCGGCGAAGATCTGGTTGAAACCGCGGCGGTTGATCAGGTTGGTCAGGGCGTCGTAGTTGGCCACTTGTTGCAGCGACATCCGCGCCTGATCGAGCTGGCTGAGCAGGGCGTTGACCCGGCGCAGGTCGTGCTCCTTGCTTTGCAGTTTCTTGTCGGCCAGTGCCGCGCTGATCGCGCTGCCGAGAATCAGCAGGATGATCAATGCGACTGTCAGGCCCAGTTGCAGGTAATTGGTTTCGCCGCTCAGGGTCGGTGCGACGCCCTCGGGCAACACCAGATGCAACGCGGCCATGCCGGTGAAATGCATGCTGATGATGCCAGCGCCGAGGATCATTGCGGCGGTGTATTTGAGCAGTTGATGAAACCGTCCACTGCCTTCACGTAGATAACCGGCGACCCACAGCGCGGCGAAGCTGGCGCCGATGGCAATCAGGATCGACAGGCAGAACAACAGCGGCTGGTAATACGCGGTGGCTACCGAATGCATCGCCGCCATGCCGACGTAATGCATGCCGGCGATGCCCAGGCCAATAACAATGGCGGTTTTCAGGTATTGCATCAGCGAGGGATGAGGCTCGCTCAGAGTGTGCATCGCCAGCCACGAGGCGAGCAGGGCGATCACCAGGGAAAACAGGGTGGTGGCCAGTTCGTAATGGATTTCCAGCGGCGCCTGGAATGCCAGCATGGCGATGAAGTGCATGGCCCAGATGCCGCCGGCCAGGCAAGTGGCACCGATCCAGCGCCAGACCCGTTGCGAACCCGGATCTTCGGCGTGGCCAACCCGCTCGGCCATGTCGAGGGTGGCAAAACTCGCGGCGCAGGCGACCAGATAGGCCACCAGCACCAGCAAGGGATTGTGTGTGCAATCGAGAATGACCTGCCCGCTCTCCGGCAGCTCGGTAACAAACTGCAAACCAAGCCACTCCATAGCATCCCCGTCTCTGAAGTCGTCCCTGCTGCCTCAGCAACGCAGGCGAATGACTGGAGTATAGAGGCGGTTTTTATCGTGCAAGCGGTAGTGGCATATTGGCGCCAACGATTTCGGCATGAGCCTTATAGCGATTGGCGCTAAACCTCAGGCGCTTTGCTCGTAAGGGATCTGATTCCAGTCAGGCTCAAGCGGTGGCAAGCCGAAGCGGGCGCGTGCCTTGTCGCAATCGACATTCTGTTCGCCGTTTTCCCAGGACGATTCGAATTCGCGGCAGGGGCTGGAGCGTTGCTCATAAATCGAGCACTGCACGTTACTGCCCACCTCACCGACCAACGCCGTACAACGCGGCGATTTGCAGTCGGTGCCGTTCATCGCCACCCGACTGGGGCTGATCTGCGTTACCAGTTCATCGGGCACTGTGCCGCCGGAGGAGGCGCATTCACCCCAGAAAAAAGACACGCGAAAATGGGAACAGCAGGCACCGCAATTCAGACACGGACTGACTTCGGACATTAGGAGGGCATCAAAGGGGTTGATCGGCGAATCCGGACGGATCCGGCGGCTATTCTAGGCTTCGCCAAGAACTTGGGAAGGGGGGTGCGAAAGTATTTTTTTGTAGCCGGGTTTTGCCGCAAAACCCCCGGTTTACGGGGGATTGCTGACTTATCAAGGGCTTACGTTTCTTTACAGTGCCATGGCTCATTATCAGGCTGACGAATGATCACAGACAGCGTCGGCAGGCGTGTCTAGATTGCAGGTTCCGGGCTCGGATGCGTCGGCAGTGAAGCCCTCATAACAATAAAGAGACGGACCCATGCAGAACTCGACCCAAGCGGCGAATGCCTGGCGCATTCTGTTCCTGTTGTTCCTTGCCAACCTGTTCAATTTCTTCGACCGCACCATTCCGGCGATCATCATCGAGCCGATCCGCATGGAATGGCACCTCAGCGACTTTCAACTGGGGATCGTCGGCACCGCGTTCACCCTGGTTTATGCGATCGCCGGCCTGCCGTTGGGGCGCATGGCCGATACCGGTTCGCGCAGCAAACTGATGGGCTGGGGCCTGGCGACCTGGAGCGCGCTGACGGCGGTCAACGGTCTGGTCGGCAGCTTCTGGAGTTTTCTGCTGGTGCGCATGGGCATCGGCATTGGCGAGGCCAGTTATGCACCGGCGGCCAACTCGCTGATCGGTGATCTGTTCCCGGCGCACCGTCGTGCGCGGGCCATGGGTATTTTCATGCTCGGCCTGCCGTTGGGCCTGCTGCTGGCGTTCTTCACCATCGGCGCGATGGTCAAGGCATTCGACAGCTGGCGCGCGCCGTTCTTTATCGCGGCGGTGCCGGGACTGATCCTCGCGGTGTTCATGTTTTTCATCAAGGAACCCAAGCGCGGCGCGGCAGAAACCGTCCAGGTGTCTCAGGAGAGAGTCGACAAGCCCATCCGCCGGGTGCTCGCGGTGCCGACATTCTTGTGGCTGGTGATGGCCGGTTTGTGCTTCAACTTCGCCACCTATGCCTGCAACTCGTTTCTGGTGCCGATGCTGCAGCGCTACTTCCTGATGCCGTTGCAGGAAGCGGCGGTGGCGACCGGGGTGATTGTCGGTATCACCGGGTTGATCGGCCTGACCCTCGGCGGCTGGATTGCCGACAAGATTCACCAGCGGGTCGCCAACGGTCGGCTGCTGTTTGCCGGCTTCAGTCTGATCATCTCGACCCTGTGCACAGCGTGGGCGCTGCATGCCGGACGGGTCGAGATCGGCGTGTTCGTCGCGGTGTTCAGCGTCGGCTGGCTGTTTGCCTATAACTTCTATACCTGCGTGTACACGGCGATTCAGGACGTGGTCGAACCACGCCTGCGGGCCACGGCGATGGCGCTGTTCTTTGCCGGGTTGTACCTGCTAGGCGGCGGCTTGGGGCCGGTGGTGGTGGGAGCCTTGTCCGATCACTTTGCCAAATCGGCGATGCTCTCGGCGGGGGCTGAGCAGATGACCGAGGCGTTCAAGGCTGTGGGGCTGCATGACGCGATGTATCTGATTCCGGTGGCGCTGTTCTTCACCATGGTGTTTCTGTTTCTGGCAGCGCGCTGTTTTGTGCGGGATGCGCAGCGGATGAAGGAGGGGTTGGTGGCGGTGGTTGAGCCAGAGGTTGCAGCGGCGACAGCTTAAGATCAAAAGATCGCAGCCTTCGGCAGCTCCTACAGAGGAGCGCATTCCAATGTAGGCGCTGCCGAAGGCTGCGATCTTTGTTTTTGCCCCTGAACAAAAAGGCCCGCATCGCTGCGGGCCTTCTTGTTTTCAGCGCTGAAGCAGGGCGGTTTAACCCGCCACCAACACCCGGATCGCTTCCAGACGCAGTGCCGCTTTATCCAGCATCGCCAGACCCAGTTCACGTTGCTTGCGCAACGCATCCAGTTCGCTGTCGCGTACGGTCGGGTTGACCGCTTGCAACGCGGTCAGGCGCGCCAGTTCTTCCTCGGTGTCCGCCGCCAGACGACGACGGGCCTCGGCCACGCGCTCGGCGTGACGCGGGGTGATCTTGTCTTCACCGGCGTTGATCCGTGGCGTCAGTTGATCGCGCTGAGCCTGGATGAACTTGTTGGCGCTGGCGCGTGGCACGCTTTCCAGTTGATCGTTCAAGGTTTCGAACGAGACGCGGGCCGACAGATCGTTGCCGTTGGCGTCGAGCAGGCAGCGCAGGGCGGCCGGTGGCAGGTAGCGGCCCAGTTGCAGCGAACGCGGGGCAACCACTTCGCTGACGTAGAGCAGTTCCAGCAGCACGGTGCCCGGCTTCAGTGCCTTGTTCTTGATCAGCGCGACGGCGGTGTTACCCATCGAACCGGACAGCACCAGATCCATGCCGCCCTGCACCATCGGGTGTTCCCAGGTGATGAACTGCATGTCTTCGCGCGACAGCGCCTGGTTGCGGTCGTAGGTGATGGTCACGCCTTCGTCGTCGCCCAGCGGGAAACTGGCGTCGAGCATCTTTTCGCTCGGCTTGAGGATCAGGGCGTTTTCCGAATGGTCTTCGCTGTCGATGCCGAACGCGTCGAACAGGGTTTCCATGTAGATCGGCAGGGCGAACTGATCGTCTTGCTCAAGGATGTCCTCGACCAACTGATCGCCTTCGCCCGAACCGCCGGAGTTGAGTTCCAGCAGACGGTCGCGACCGGTGTGCAGCTCAGCTTCCAGACGCTCGCGCTCGGTGCGCGCTTCGTCGATCAGCGCTTGCCACTCACCGTCGTCGGCTTCTTCAAGCAGCGGCAGCAGGCGCGGGCCGAACTGATGCTGCAAGGCGTTGCCGGTCGGGCAGGTGTTGAGGAACGCGTTCAGCGCTTCGTGGTACCACTGGAACAGGCGCTCCTGCGGGCTGGTTTCCAGGTACGGCACGTGCAGTTCGATGATGTGCTTCTGGCCGATCCGGTCGAGACGCCCGATACGTTGCTCGAGCAGGTCCGGGTGCGACGGCAGATCGAACAGCACCAGGTGGTGGGCGAACTGGAAGTTGCGACCCTCACTGCCGATTTCCGAGCAGATCAGCACCTGTGCGCCAAATTCTTCGTCGGCGAAGTAAGCGGCGGCGCGGTCTCGCTCGAGGATGTTCATGCCTTCATGGAACACCGTGGCCGGGATGCCGGAACGCACGCGCAGGGCGTCTTCCAGGTCCATCGCAGTTTCGGCGTGGGCGCAGATCACCAGCACTTTGGTGCGCTTGAGCATTTTCAGCTGATCGATCAGCCACTCGACACGCGGGTCGAATTTCCACCAGCGCTCTTCTTCGCTGGCGTCCGGCTGAGCCTGGAAGCTGACTTCCGGGTATAGCTCGGCGTGATCGCCCAGCGGCAGTTCGAGGTACTCGTCCGGGCATGGCAGCGGGTACGGGTGCAGTTTGCGCTCCGGGAAACCCTGCACCGCGGCGCGGGTGTTACGGAACAGCACGCGGCCGGTGCCGTGGCGGTCGAGCAGCTCGCGTACCAGACGGGCACTGGCTTCGGTATCGCCATCGTTGACCGCGGTCAGCAGGGCTTCGCCTTCGTTGCCGAGGAAACCGTGGATGGTCTTGTGAGCTGCGGGCGACAGACGCCCCTTGTCGAGCAGTTCCTGAACGGCTTCGGCCACCGGGCGATAGTTCTCGCTCTCGGCGCGGAACGCGGCCAGGTCATGGAAACGGTTCGGGTCGAGCAGGCGCAGACGGGCGAAGTGGCTGTCCTGACCGAGTTGTTCCGGGGTCGCGGTGAGCAGCAGCACGCCGGGAATCACTTCAGCCAGTTGTTCGACCAGCGAATACTCAGGGCTGGCCTTGTCTTCGTGCCACACCAGGTGGTGGGCTTCGTCGACCACCATCAGATCCCAGCCGGCGGCGAACAAGGCGTCCTGCGCCTTCTCGTCTTCGACCAGCCACTCCAGGGCAACCAATGCCAGTTGGGTGTCTTCGAATGGGTTGGTGGCATCGCTTTCGATGAAGCGTTCTTCGTCGAACAGCGCAACCTGCAGGTTGAAGCGGCGGCGCATTTCCACCAGCCACTGGTGTTGCAGGTTTTCCGGCACCAGGATCAGCACACGGTTGGCGCGGCCCGAGAGCAGTTGGCGATGGATCACCAGACCGGCTTCGATGGTTTTCCCCAGACCCACTTCGTCTGCCAGCAGAACCCGTGGCGCGATACGGTCGGCGACTTCACGGGCGATGTGCAGTTGGTGCGCGATCGGTTGCGCACGCACGCCACCCAGGCCCCAGAGCGAGGACTGCAATTGGCGGCTGGTGTGTTCCAGGGTGTTGTAGCGCAGGGAGAACCACGGCAGCGGGTCGATCTGCCCGGCGAACAGACGGTCGCTGGCCAGACGGAACTGAATGAAGTTCGACAGCTGGGTTTCCGGCAGGGTGACGGCTTCGTTCTGCCCGTTGAGACCGTGATAGACCATCAACCCGTCGACATCGTCGACTTCGCGCACGGTCATCTTCCAGCCTTCGAAGTGAGTAATGGTGTCACCCGGCGAGAACCGCACGCGGGTGAGGGGCGCATTCCGTAGCGCGTACTGGCGGGTTTCGCCAGTGGCCGGGTAAAGCACGGTCAACAAGCGGCCGTCCTGTGCCAGAACGGTGCCTAAACCAAGCTCTGCTTCGCTGTCACTGATCCAGCGTTGCCCCGGTTGATACTGCTGCGCCATGCTGCCTGACTCCCACCTTGAAAAAGCGGGCTATCTTAACGGAATGCAGGCTTCAGGGCCAAAGATTACTGGGTAGGAGCTGCCGCAGGCTGCGATCTTTTGATCTTCGGGAACGCTTGCGTTCTACGGTGTTCCATTAAAGATCGCAGCCTTCGGCAGCTCCTGCAGTGCCAACCAGGTCACAAGTTTGCGACCAGTGGCTCAAGGCGCCTTTGCCGCAGCCGATAGCCTGCTGACAGGAGACCCTTTATATGCTGCCACCGATGCTCCCCCTGAGCGCTGTGCCGATCACTTCCCAGCAGGATCCGATTCGCCAGCGGCCGGATATTCCTCCGGTGGTGCCGGTGCAGGAAAGCTCCAACGAAAGCACGATCGATCTGCAAAAGCGCGATCCGGAAGAGGATCGACTGCTGGCGCGCGAAGAACAGCGCCGCCAGCAGGAGCGTGATCGTCGCCGTCGCGAAGCCGACGAAGATCCGGAAGAACACCTCGCCGTGCCGGGCACCGAGCTGAATGCCGACAACACGGTGCCGGTGGTGCCGCTGATGGAGGATCAGCCGCGTCAGGGCTTGTGGGTCGATATCGAGATCTGAGTCCGGAGGTTTACACGAATTGTTGTAGAGCGCTGGCGTCAGGCGGCATGATTGGCGCAGCCCTGCCGCCGATGTGGCAGTTTGATTCTTTCAAGTGATGCACCCGCCATGAGCCAAGACGACAAACTGATCGACCTCAGCACCGAGCGCGCCAAGCGTGTGCATGACCTCAACGAGAAACGCCTGAACGAAGTGCGCAAGGCCTTCGAACAGGCAATGCCGTTGGGAAAAGCCAAGAAAAAGTCGAAAAACAAGCCGAAAAAGCGTTGATCTCCCCCTGCATCCTTTGATGCAGGTCAGTTATTTTCCTGCCTTTACCTTCTGTGTTGACCGGACTTGATCCTGGTCAATTTCTGCGCCTGCGCGATTGGTTAACTTAGCTCCATCGCAGCAAAGCAGGGGCCAGGAGGCCACAGTCATGTTTTTCGATAACGTGGTGTTTGCCGGGGTTCTGACCGTAGGTCTCATGGTTCTGTTTTTTGCAGGGTTTGGATTTTTTATCTGGAAGGATGCGAATAAGCGCAAGAAGTAGTCTTTCTGGGTTTGATGAGCACGCAAGGCATTTTGGGCGACTTCGGTTGCCCTTTTTTTTGTGTTCTTGGCGGCCTTTGGGCCGACCATGTTGTGGGTTGTTGGGTGTGCATATCCGTTGTTTCGGGTGCTGTCGCTGACGGTTTCGCTCTTACAGCGAGTCCCTTTTGACAAACGCCTCAAAAGGAACCAAAAAGTCTTGCCCCAACGTTCGGCCCGCTCGCTAAGGCTCGGGGTTCCTTCGCTGCGGGATCCATCCGGGCGCATCGCCTCCGGTTTGCTTCGCTGCACCTCCTCTCGCTGTGTTTGGCTTCGCCAAACGGTCGCTGCGCTCCCACCCCCGGATGAATCCCTCCACTCAGCCTGCCGACGGGGCCTTGAAGATCAATAGCTGCAGCCGAGCTAACGCTCATCCTGTTGAGTGGGGCGGCTTTGCCGCATGGGTTGTGCGCTTTCAGCCTGCTGGCGATGGCTGAACGCATCCAGTCCCATGTAGGAGCTGCCGAAGGCTGCGATCTTTTGATCTGGCTCTGGCTCTGGCTCTGGCTCTGGCTCTGGCTCTGGCTCTGGCTCTGGCTCTGGCTCTGGCTCTGGCTTTTGATGTGGCTTTTGATCTCCAGCCCCTTCGGCAGGCCGAGCTTAGGTGCCCATCAGGGGGTTAGGCGCGTCGCGCCATGCGGCGAAGCCGCATACATCGAGAGGAGGTGCAGCGAAGCAAACCGGAGGCGATGTCCCCTGATGGACACCGTAGCGAGGGAACACTGAGCCTCAGCGAAGTGCCGTACGCCGGGGCAAGACTTTTTGGTTACTTTTGAGGCGTTTGTCAAAAGTGACCCGCCGTAAGGGCGGAACCGTAATCAGCAACACCCGCAGCAACGGATATGCTCACAAAACCAAACCCAAAAAAAAGGCGCGATCCTCAAGAATCGCGCCTTTCTCATGTGCTGCGGTCTATCAGCTACCCAGCGCTTTGGACGCCAACCAGAACAACCCGGCCGACAACGCCACAGTCGCCGGCAAGGTCAGAACCCACGCCAGCAAGATGGTGCGAACAGTCCCACCCTGCAGGCCGCTCTTGTTGGCGACCATGGTGCCAGCCACGCCCGAGGACAGCACGTGAGTGGTCGATACCGGCAGACTGAAGATGTTGGCCATACCGATCAGACTGGCGGTAGTGATCTGCGCCGACATGCCTTGGGAATAGGTCATGCCTTGCTTGCCGATCTTCTCGCCGATGGTCAGTACCACGCGTTTCCAGCCGACCATGGTGCCTAGGCCGAGGGCCAGGGCGACCGCCAGAATCACCCAGAACGGGGCGTATTCAGTGGTGGTGGTCAGGTCTTTGCGCAGCTTGTCCAGGTCAGCCTTTTCACGGGCTTCAAGGCCCGGCAGCTTGCCGACTTTCTTCGCGGTGTCGTCCAGGCACAGCAGGTAACGACGGACTTCGATGCGGCTTTCCGAGGACAGCGAATGGTAGTCCGCTACACCTTTAAGGGTGCCAAGCAGGGCGTCGATGGTCGGTTCGGTCTGCTGCGGGTTGCAGCGGAATTTCTCCGGCAGGTCGCCTTCAACGCTTTTGCCCAGGGCCAGGAATTCGCCCAGGGAATCGGCATTGCGCTTGTAGAACTGGCTCAGGTGCAGAGTCGCGTCGCGGGTGCGCTCGATCTGGTAGGTGGTGCTGCTCAGGTCGAGGACGAACTGCGCAGGGACGATACCGATCAATACCAGCATGATCAGGCCGATGCCTTTCTGACCATCGTTGGAGCCGTGTACGAAGCTCACGGCCATGGCCGAGATCACCAGGACCAGGCGGTTCCAGAACGGCGGGTGTTTCTTGTCGTCGATCTTGCGGCGCTGTTCCGGGGTCTTGTGCATCTTCGACAGCGGGCGCCACCACTTGAGGCCGATCAGGATCAGCGCGGCGATCAGGAAACCGGCCATTGGCGAGAACACCAGCGAGGCGCCGATGTCGATCGCTTTCTGCCAGTTCACGCCGTCGGCCAACGGGATGTTGTTGATCAGGGCGTTGGCCAGGCCGACACCGAGGATCGAGCCGATCAGGGTGTGGGAACTGGAGGCCGGGATACCGAAGTACCAGGTGCCCAGGTTCCAGGTGATCGCCGCGGCGAGCAACGAGAACACCATCGCCAGACCATGGCCGGTATTCACATTGATCAGCAGTTCTACCGGCAGCAGGTGAACAATGGCATACGCCACGCCAACGCCGCCCAGCAACACGCCGAGGAAGTTGAACACACCGGAGAAGAACACCGCCAGGTGAGGCGGCATGGCTTTGGTGTAGATAACAGTGGCTACCGCGTTAGCGGTGTCATGAAATCCATTGATGAACTCGAAGGCGAGGACAAACGTCAGGGCGAGCAAGAGGCTCACAAGCACCCAAGCATCCAGTCCGCTGAATAAATCGATCATGAAGGTTTTCTGACCCGGTCATAAGGGGGCGCGATTATGCCAGAAAAGACTGGAAATCGATCCCCTACCTGCTCATCGGTAGCAATCAATGTCGAATTAAATTGTTGCAAGGTGCAAAGCCCCAGCGTGATGCAGGGTTTTTCAACTCCTTGATTAGCTTGAAAAAACCTTCAGGCAGCAGGCAATTTGTCGAGCGCGCGAGGGCCTCAAACGCTTGTGTGAAATATCTCTGAAACGAGTCAGACACGCTCCTTTCCCGTGCAGGACGGTGGAGGTGGGCCGCCGCCCGCGGGTAGCGGGCGCACAAGGCACGGTCGGGTCACCGCTTGTAGCCGGTGGCGACGCAGACTCTCGAAAAACTCAGGATCGCCCGTTCATGGCTCTTCGGTTTTGAGTTCTTCTTCCATCTTTTTCAGTTCTTGCTGGAAAACCTGATCCTGAACGGTCGGGCGTTTACGCCATGCCTTGCGTTCCGGTTCGGGTTGAGCGGCGTAGGTGGTGACTTCCCCGCCGTAAACTTCCTTGTAACGTTGTTCCTGGCGCTCAAGTTCCGCGCGCAGTTCGTCTTTCGTCACAGTGCTACCTGTTTGAGTTGAGATAAATATCTGGTGAAACGCACGGCAACGAGTCGATTGAACACGTCCACCGAAGGGCAATGCCGGTTCAGGCATTGGGGTTATCGGCAGGGCGATCAAGACTTCCATGTTGCAGGCGGCTACGGCACCAGATTAAAACTGACGCAGCATCAGTTTCCTGTTTCAGCAAGCGCGCTGGCGGTGCATGAATAATGAGCGTCAGGCGCTGGCCGGGGCTGACGGCAATAGGCATCGGGTCAGCGGGCGGCACCCTCGGCCAATGAAAACGCGGCGCCACTGAGGTGCATTATAGCGGTCGAATCGGGAATGACTATCTTTGCCAAGTTAAAAACGGTTCGGGATGTGTGATCGTTTTGTTACTGACAAGTTTTATCGCTAGTTGAAATTCGCCGAAACCTTTTAAGGGCACGCGTTCAGTTTCTGGCGCCATTAAGTCGAACAACTAAGGGGCCATGCAAAGTTTGACGAACAGGTCAGGCGAACGATTGAAGATGCCGTGAAGGACACCGGTTCACGGATTGCGATAATCGGTCGGCGGTTCGATAATCGCCCAATCTTGGTGTCTCGACTCTTGTGCATCTGCTGGCGAGCCGCTTGTATAGCCATTGATCCGTGCCGGAAAAAGGACAAGAAATGAACGATCAAATGCGCAACTCCTTCACCTCCGTGGCGCCGCCGATCGTCGCTTCGCCCGCCAAGCGTATCCAGGCATTGACCGGCGATCCGGATTTCATGACTTCGCTGGCCCGCGGTCTGGCGGTGGTGCAGGCGTTTCAGGAGCGCAAGCGACACCTGACCATCGCCCAGATCAGCCACCGCACGGAAATTCCCCGCGCCGCCGTGCGCCGTTGTCTGCACACCTTGATCAAACTGGGTTACGCCACCACCGATGGCCGTACTTACTCGTTGCTGCCCAAGGTGCTGACACTCGGCCACGCGTATCTGTCTTCGACGCCGCTGGCGGTGTCGGCCCAGCCGTACCTCGACCGCATGAGCGAGCAACTGCACGAAGCCTGCAACATGGCGACGCTCGAGGGCGACGACATTCTGTACATCGCCCGCTCGGCGACCACGCAACGGCTTATCTCGGTGGACCTGTCGGTGGGCGGGCGTCTGCCGGCCTATTGCACATCGATGGGCCGCATCCTTTTGGCGGCGCTGGACGACACCTCGCTGCGCGAATACCTCGACCATGCCGAACTGGTGGCCAAGACCAGCCGCACGCTGCACACCCCCGAAAGTCTGCTCGAATGCCTGCAAGAAGTACGGCGACAGGGCTGGTGCATCGTCGATCAGGAACTCGAACAAGGCCTGCGTTCGATTGCCGTGCCGGTCTACGACGCGTCGGGCCAGGTGGTGGCGGCGCTCAACGTCAGTACCCACGCCGGGCGCGTCAGTCGCACCGAGTTGGAACAACGTTTCCTGCCGGGCCTGCTCAGCGCCAGCCGTGACCTTAGCGCGCAGCTGTTCGCCTGATGAAGCTGTTCGATAAACGCACAGTGTTGCGTTTATCGAATTGACGCTAAAAGCCCCGGATCATTAATGTCGCGGCAGCGTCATCCGGCGCTGAGCACACGACTCAGTCTCAGCCCGGACTGCCGACTCCCATAATAATGACAAGAGGCAACTCCCCATGCGCACGTTCCCCGACTGTCGCCGCTTCAACCCGTGTTGTCGGGTTCATCGCAACATCTGATTCCAGCCTTCTATTCTTGTGTCCGTGCCGCTCTTTGGCCGGCCGCCGTTCGACTGCGTTTTTTGCGTGGAATAAAAATAATGAACCAGCCTCAGTCCGCTGTAGGTAACTGCCTCGACGTGCAGACCTTCATCAATGCCCAACCGATCTCGCGCTATCAGTGGCGGGTGGTGATCCTGTGTTTCCTGATTGTGTTTCTCGATGGCCTCGACACGGCGGCGATGGGTTTTATCGCCCCGGCACTGTCCCAGGACTGGGGCATCGACCGCGCCAGCCTCGGCCCGGTGATGAGCGCCGCGTTGATCGGCATGGTCTTCGGCGCACTGGGTTCCGGCCCACTGGCTGACCGCTTCGGGCGCAAAGTGGTGCTGGTTGGCGCGGTGCTGCTGTTCGGCGCTTTCAGTCTGGCTTCGGCCTACAGCACCAATGTCGAACAATTGCTGGTGCTGCGTTTTCTCACTGGCCTCGGATTAGGCGCCGGCATGCCCAATGCCACCACGCTGCTCTCGGAATACACCCCGGAGCGCAAGAAATCCTTGCTGGTGACCAGCATGTTCTGCGGCTTCAACCTCGGCATGGCCGGCGGCGGTTTCATTTCGGCGAAACTGATCCCGGCGTTCGGCTGGCACAGCCTGTTGCTGATCGGCGGGATCCTGCCGTTGATCCTCGCGGTGGTGCTGCTGTTCTGGCTGCCGGAGTCGGCGCGTTTTCTGGTGGTGCGCAATCGCGGCACCGACAAAGTACGCAAGACCTTGTCGCCGATCGATCCGGTCGCCGTCGCGCAGGCCTCGAGTTTCAGTGTGCCGGAACAGAAAACCGTCAAGGCGCGCAACGTGTTCGCGGTGATTTTCTCCGGCACCTACAGCGTCGGCACCTTGCTGCTGTGGCTGACCTACTTCATGGGGCTGGTCATCGTCTACCTGCTGACCAGTTGGCTGCCGACCCTGATGCGTGACAGCGGCGCAAGCATGGAGCAGGCGGCGTTTATCGGCGCGTTGTTCCAGTTCGGCGGGGTGTTGAGTGCGGTCGCTGTGGGATGGGCGATGGACCGCTTCAATCCGCACAAGGTCATCGGCACGTTCTACCTGCTGGCCGGGGTGTTTGCCTACGCGGTGGGGCAGAGCCTGGGCAACATCACGTTGCTCGCGACTTTGGTTTTGGTGGCGGGGATGTGCGTCAACGGCGCGCAATCGGCGATGCCTTCATTGGCGGCACGGTTTTATCCGACCCAGGGGCGCGCGACCGGGGTCTCGTGGATGCTCGGGATTGGCCGTTTTGGCGCGATTCTCGGGGCGTGGATGGGCGCGACGTTGCTGGGCCTGGGCTGGAACTTCGAGCAGGTGCTGACGGCGCTGGTGATTCCGGCGGCGTTGGCGACGACGGCGGTGGTGATTAAAGGCATGGTCAGTCATGCGGATGCGACCTGATATCGCGGTTTAAGCCGAAAAGATCGCAGCCTGCGGCAGCTCCTGCAGGAGACGCATTCCAACGGTAGGAGCTGCCGCAAGGCTGCGATCTTTTGGCGATCAACACGGAACGATAGGGTGGTAACAATCTGTTCGATAAACGAACACTCAGTCGATTATCGGATTGTTTGGCGATTTTCAGCGGCTTAATCTGCAGTGACTCCGGCGCTGAACCTCGCGCCTTTTTCTCACTGGCGATTCACTACAAAAACGGGAGCCTGCTCCATGGCTGAGATCCTTTCGCTGCACGACGCGGTGAAGCAATTCGTCAACGACGGCGACACCGTCGCGCTCGAAGGCTTCACTCACCTGATCCCTACGGCGGCAGGTCATGAAATCATTCGTCAGGGCAAGAAAGATCTGACCCTGGTGCGGATGACGCCTGACCTGATCTACGACCAACTGATCGGTGCCGGTTGTGCACGCAAGCTGATCTTTTCCTGGGGCGGCAATCCGGGTGTGGGTTCGCTGCACCGTCTGCGCGACGCGGTCGAGAAACAATGGCCGCATGCGCTGGAAATCGAAGAACACAGCCACGCCGACCTGGCCAATGCCTACGTCGCCGGCGCTTCCGGCCTGCCGTTCGCCGTGCTGCGAGCCTACGCCGGTTCCGACCTGCCGAAGGTCAACCCGCTGATCAAATCCGTGACCTGCCCGTTCACCGGTGAAGTGTTGGCGGCGGTGCCGTCGGTGCGTCCGGACGTGACCGTGATCCACGCGCAGAAAGCCGACCGTCAGGGCAACGTGCTGTTGTGGGGCATTCTCGGGGTGCAGAAAGAAGCGGCACTGGCGGCCAAGCGCTGCATCGTCACCGTCGAGGAAATCGTCGACAACCTCAACGCACCGATGAACGCTTGCGTGCTGCCGACCTGGGCCTTGAGCGCGGTTTGCCACGTACCCGGCGGCGCGCATCCGTCCTACGCTCACGGTTACACCGAACGCGACAATCGTTTCTATCAGGCGTGGGATCCGATCGCCCGCGACCGTGAGACGTTTACCGCGTGGATCAACGAATACATCCATGGCTGCGCTGACTTCAGCGAGTTCCAGGCCAAGTTGGCCGCTGCTTCGGAGGCCAAGTAATGACTTACACCACCAATGAAATGATGACCGTCGCTGCGGCCCGTCGCCTGAAGAACGGCTCGGTGTGCTTCGTCGGCATCGGCCTGCCGTCGAAAGCCGCCAACCTCGCGCGCCTGACTTCGTCGCCGGACGTGGTGCTGATCTATGAATCGGGCCCGATTGGCGCCAAGCCTAGCGTGCTGCCGCTGTCGATCGGTGATGGTGAGCTGGCGGAGACCGCCGACACCGTGGTACCGACCGGTGAGATTTTTCGCTATTGGCTGCAGGGTGGGCGCATCGACGTCGGGTTTCTCGGCGCCGCGCAGGTCGACCGTTTCGGCAACATCAACACCACCGTGGTCGGCGATTACCACGCGCCGAAAGTGCGTTTGCCGGGTGCCGGTGGCGCGCCGGAGATCGCCGGTTCGGCGAAGAGCGTGTTGATCATCCTCAAGCAGTCGGCGCGTTCGTTCGTCGACAAGCTCGACTTCATTACCTCGGTCGGTCATGGCGAGGGTGGCGATTCGCGCAAGCGTCTGGGCCTGCCGGGTGCTGGCCCGGTCGGGATCATCACCGACCTGTGCATCATGGAACCGGAGCAGGGCACCCACGAATTCGTGGTCACCGCCCTGCACCCGGGCGTGACCCGCGAGCAAGTGGTTGCCGCCACCGGCTGGGCGATCCGCTTTGCCGACAACGTTGAAACCACGGCTGCACCGACCGAGGTCGAACTGACTGCACTGCGCGATCTCGAAGCGCGCACCGCCGCCGCCCACGGCCAGGCACCGGGAGAAGCATGATGCGTGACGTGTATATCTGCGACGCGATTCGTACCCCCATCGGCCGGTTCGGCGGTGGTTTGTCCGCCGTACGCGCCGATGACCTGGCCGCTGTGCCGATCAAGGCGCTGATGGAACGCAATCCCTCGGTGGACTGGAATGCAATCGACGAAGTGTTCCTCGGCTGCGCCAACCAGGCCGGCGAAGACAACCGCAACGTGGCGCGCATGGCGCTGTTGCTGGCGGGTCTGCCGGAGAGCGTACCGGGCGTGACCCTCAACCGTCTCTGCGCTTCGGGCATGGACGCGATCGGCACCGCGTTTCGCGCCATCGCCAGTGGCGAGATGGAGCTGGCGATTGCCGGCGGCGTCGAGTCGATGTCCCGCGCGCCGTTCGTGATGGGCAAGGCGGACGCAGCGTTCTCGCGCAACATGAAACTGGAAGACACCACCATCGGCTGGCGTTTCATCAACCCGTTGATGAAAGCTCAATACGGCGTCGATGCGATGCCGCAGACCGCCGACAACGTCGCCGACGACTATAAAGTGTCGCGTGCCGACCAGGACGCTTTCGCCTTGCGCAGTCAGCAACGCACTGCCGCTGCACAAGCGGCGGGCTACTTCGCCGAGGAAATCGTCGAAGTGCGGATCGCCCACAAGAAGGGCGAAACCGTGGTCAGCCAGGACGAACATCCACGCGCCGACACCACGCTTGAAGCGCTGACCAAACTCAAACCGGTCAACGGCCCGGACAAGACTGTCACCGCCGGCAATGCGTCGGGCGTCAACGACGGTGCTGCCGCGCTGATTCTCGCTTCGGCGCAAGCGGTGAAAAAACACGGTCTGACTGCCCGCGCCAAAGTGCTCGGTATGGCCAGTGCCGGGGTTGCACCTCGGGTGATGGGCATCGGCCCGGTGCCGGCGGTGCGCAAACTGATCGAGCGCCTCGGCGTGGCGGTCAGCGATTTCGACGTGATCGAACTCAACGAAGCGTTTGCCAGCCAGGGCCTGGCGGTGCTGCGTGAATTGGGGCTGGCCGACGATGCGCCGCAGGTCAACCCGAACGGTGGCGCGATTGCCTTGGGTCATCCGCTGGGCATGAGCGGCGCGCGACTGGTGCTGACCGCGTTGCATCAGCTGGAAAAGTCCGACGGCAAGAAAGGTCTGGCGACCATGTGCGTCGGCGTCGGGCAGGGTCTGGCCCTGGCCATCGAACGCGTCTGACGCAGCGCGTCGACTGATAAGAACAGAGGAAAGCGAAATGACTGACAAGCCTGGCTACCGTCGTCCGCAGGAAGGCACCCAGCCTGAATACCTGCACCCGACGTATCAATCCACCAACCTGCGCTCGCCATCCAAGCCGTTGGTGTTTCTGCCGCATTCGTTGTCGGAGATCACCGGCCCGACCATCGGTGCCGAACGCGTCGCCGAGAAGGACAACGACCTGACCGCCCAGCACGACGGCGAGCCGTTGGGCGAGCGCATCATCATTCACGGCCGTGTGCTCGACGAAAACGGTCTGCCGGTGCCGGGAATTCTGGTGGAGATCTGGCAGGCCAACGCCGCCGGCCGCTACAACCACAAACGTGACCTGCACGACGCACCGCTGGACCCGAACTTCACCGGCACCGGCCGCACCGTGACCGACGCCGACGGCTGGTATCAGTTCCAGACCATCAAGCCCGGCGCCTATCCGTGGGGCAACCACCACAACGCGTGGCGTCCGGCGCACATCCATTTCTCGCTGTTCGGGCCGAGCATCCTCACCCGTCTGGTGACGCAGATGTACTTTCCCGGCGACCCGCTGCTGGCCTACGACCCGATCTACAACTGCGTGCCGGACACCTCTGCGAAGGAACGTCTGATCGCCGCTTTCGATCTGGAAAAAACCATTCCGTCCTACGCCCTCGGCTATCGCTGGGATATCGTCTTGCGTGGCCGCGACGCCACGCCGATGGAGAAATAAGATGACGCTGACTGCCACCACGTCCCACACCGTCGGGCCGTACTACCACATCGGCCTGACCTGGCTGAACCGCGAAAACCTCACGGTCGAACAAACCCTCGGCGAGCGCGTGGCGATCACCGGCCAGGTTGTTGACGGCAACGGCGATGTGGTCAACGACGCGATGCTCGAAGTCTGGCAGGCCAACGCCGCCGGCAAGTACGCGCACCCGGAAGACGAGCAGGACAAACCGCTGGACCCGCATTTCGAAGGTTTCGGCCGGGTGCCGGTGGACGCCGAAGGGCGCTTCCGTTTCACCACGATCAAACCGGGCACGGTCGAAGGCCTGAAGGGCTCGACCCAGGCGCCGCATCTGGTGGTGCTGGTGTTTGCCCGTGGCCTGGTCAAGCACTTGCTGACGCGGATCTACTTTGAGGGCGAGCCGGCGAACGTCAATGATCCGCTGCTGGAGTGTGTGCCGGCCGAGCGTCGCGCTACGTTGCTGGCGAAGCCGGATGCGGCGGGGGTTTATCAGTGGAATGTGATTTTGCAGGGCACTGAGGCTGAGACGGTGTTCTTCGATTACTGAAGTACACCCCAAAACCCTGTAGGAGCGAGCCTGCTCGCGAAAGCGGTGGGTCAGCCAGGATAAATGTCGTCTGACACCTCCTCTTCGCGAGCAGGCTCGCTCCCACAGGGGGAGAACTGTGTTGCAGATGGAACTGTGGAACGGGATTGTTGCGAAGTGTGTCTAGACTCTCACCTGTCCCTTCAGAGTAAAAAACAATGACCACTACCACCGCTCATTACACCGGCGAGGAGCGCAGCAAGCGCATCTTCGCCATTGTCGGTGCCTCGTCCGGCAACCTCGTCGAATGGTTCGACTTCTATGTCTATGCCTTCTGCGCGATCTATTTCGCTCCGGCGTTTTTCCCCTCCGACAACCCGACGGTGCAACTGGTCAACACGGCCGGGGTGTTCGCTGCCGGGTTCCTGATGCGCCCGATTGGCGGCTGGATTTTTGGCCGGGTGGCGGACAAGCACGGGCGCAAGAATTCAATGCTCATCTCGATTCTGATGATGTGCTTCGGCTCGCTGCTGATCGCCTGCCTGCCGACCTACAAGGACATTGGCGTCTGGGCGCCAGTCCTGCTGTTGTTTGCACGCTTGCTGCAAGGCTTGTCGGTCGGCGGCGAGTACGGCACCACCGCAACCTACATGAGCGAAGTCGCGCTCAAGGGCCAGCGCGGCTTTTTTGCCTCGTTCCAGTACGTGACCCTGATTGGCGGGCAACTGCTGGCGGTGTCGCTGGTGGTGATCCTGCAACAGTTCCTCAGTGAAGATGAACTGCGTGCTTACGGCTGGCGGATTCCTTTTGTGGTCGGTGCGGTGGCGGCGGTGATTTCGCTGTTCCTGCGTCGCTCCCTGAAAGAAACCACCAGCAAGGAAATGCGCGAGAACAAGGACGCCGGCAGCATCCGCGCGCTGTTCCGTGATCACAAGGCCGCGTTCATCACCGTGCTCGGTTACACCGCCGGTGGCTCGCTGATTTTCTACACCTTCACCACGTATATGCAGAAGTACCTGGTGAACACTGCCGGCATGCACGCCAAGACTGCCAGCTACATCATGACCGGCGCGCTGTTCCTGTATATGTGCATGCAGCCGCTGTTCGGCATGCTTGCCGACAAGATCGGCCGACGTAATTCGATGCTCTGGTTCGGCGCGCTCGGCACGCTGTTCACCGTGCCGATCCTGCTGAGCCTGAAAAGCATCAGCAGCCCGATTCTGGCCTTTGTGCTGATCACCGTGGCGCTGGCAATCGTCAGTTTCTACACCTCGATCAGCGGCCTGGTGAAGGCCGAAATGTTCCCGCCGGAAGTCCGCGCCCTCGGTGTCGGTATGGCCTATGCGGTGGCCAATGCGATCTTCGGCGGTTCGGCGGAATACGTGGCCCTGAGCCTGAAAGCCGGGGGCATGGAAAACGCGTTCTACTGGTACGTCACGGTGATGATGGCGGTGGCGTTCCTGTTCAGCTTGCGCCTGCCGAAACAGGCGGCGTACTTGCACCACGATCTGTAAACCGATGTGCGCGGGCCGCATTGGCCCGCGCCGGCAAGGACTGTTTATGACTCAGCGACCGGGCAATCAATTGTTCGATGCCTACTTCACTGCCCGCGACATGCGCGACGTGTTCTGCGATCAGGGCCGAGTGCAGGCAATGCTCGATTTCGAAGCGGCACTGGCTCGGGCCGAAGCGCGCGTCGGGGTGATTCCGGCGTCTGCCGTTGCGCCGATTGCCGCCGCCTGCAATGCCGGTCTGTATGACTTCGCGGCGCTGGGCGAGGCGATTGCCACGGCCGGTAACTCGGCGATCCCACTGGTCAAGGCGTTGGGCAAGCAGATCGCCGCAAGCAGTGCCGAGGCCGAGCGCTATGTGCACCTGGGCGCTACCAGTCAGGATGTGATGGATTCCGGGCTGGTCCTGCAATTGCGTCAGGCGCTACAACTGATTGAAAGCGACTTGGCAGCGCTTGCCGATTCGCTCGCCACCCAGGCCAAACGTCATGCGGCGACGCCACTGGCCGGGCGCACCTGGCTGCAGCACGCCACGCCCGTCACCCTCGGGATGAAGATCGCCGGATGGCTCGGCGCGGTGACCCGCAGCCGTCAGCGTCTGCGCGAACTCAAGCCACGGCTGCTGGTGCTGCAATTCGGCGGCGCTTCCGGCACCCTCGCGGCGCTCGGCGAGCAAGCGCTGCCGATCGCCCAGGCGCTGGCCGAAGAGCTGCAACTGAGCCTGCCTGAACAACCTTGGCACACCCAGCGGGATCGCATCGTCGAGTTCGGCGCGGTACTCGGTTTGATCGCCGGCAGCCTGGGCAAACTCGGGCGCGACGTCAGTCTGTTGATGCAGACCGAAGCGGCGGAAGTGTTCGAGCCGTCGGCGCCGGGCAAGGGCGGTTCGTCGACCATGCCGCACAAGCGCAATCCGGTGGGCGCGGCGGTATTGATCGGCGCGGCGACCCGGGTGCCGGGGCTGGTCTCGACGCTGTTCAGCGCCATGCCGCAGGAGCACGAACGCAGTCTCGGTCTGTGGCATGCCGAATGGGAAACCCTGCCGGACATCTGCTGCCTGGTGTCCGGTGCGCTGCAACAGGCGCGCCTGCTGGCCGATGGCCTGGAAGTCGATGCCGAGCGCATGGCGCGCAATCTCCAATTGACCCAAGGGCTGGTGCTGGCCGAAGCGGTGAGCATCGTCCTCGCGCAACGGGTCGGTCGCGACACCGCGCATCACCTGCTCGAACAATGCTGCAAACGTGCGGTGGCCGAACAGCGCCACCTGCGTGCGGTACTCGGCGACGAGCCGCAAGTGACCGCCGAACTGAGCAGCACCGAACTGGATCATCTGCTCGACCCCGCGCATTACCTCGGCCAGGCGCAAGCCTGGGTCGAGCGCGCAGTGGCCGAACACAACGCATTGTCTGTCTGAAAGGAGAGGGCTGTGGCTTTCGTTCAACTCGCCGATGGCGAACTGCACTATCAATTGGATGGGCCGGTCGATGCGCCGGTACTGGTGCTGTCCAACTCGCTGGGCACCGACCTGCACATGTGGGACGCTCAGATACCAGCGTTCACCGAGCACTTGCGGGTGCTGCGTTTCGACACCCGTGGTCACGGCCAGTCGTTGGTGACGCCGGGGCCGTACAGCATCGAGCAACTGGGACGCGACGTGCTGGGTCTGCTGGATGCGCTGCACATCAAGCGTGCGCATTTCTGCGGACTGTCGATGGGCGGGCTGATCGGTCAGTGGCTGGGGATCAATGCCGGTCATCGTCTGCACAAACTGATCGTGTGCAACACCGCCGCGAAAATCGGCGATCCATCGGTGTGGAACCCGCGCATCGAAACCGTGCTGCGTGATGGCCCGGCAGCGATGGTCGCACTGCGTGACGCGTCGATTGCCCGTTGGTTCACACCTGATTTTTCCGCGGCCAATCCGGCGGCGGCGAAGAACATCACCGACATGCTCGCGGCGACTTCGCCTGAAGGCTATGCAGCCAATTGCGCGGCAGTGCGCGATGCCGATTTCCGTGAGCAACTGGCCTCGATCAACCTGCCGCTGCTGGTCATCGCAGGGACCGAAGATGCGGTGACGCCGCCATCCGGCGGGCATTTCATTCAAGAGCATGTGCGCGGCGCCGAGTACGCCGAGTTCCATGCCGCGCACCTGTCCAACGTGCAGGCGGGTGCCGCTTTCAGTGATCGTGTGTTGGCGTTTCTGAACGCTCAGTGAGGGGAAGTTTGTGGACGAGAAACAACGTTACGACGAAGGCCTGCAAGTACGCCGTGCGGTATTGGGCGATGCTCACGTCGACCGCAGCCTGAATGCGCTGACCGAGTTCAACTCGGAATTCCAGGAGATGATCACTCGTCACGCCTGGGGCGACATCTGGACCCGCCCGGGCCTGCCACGGCATACCCGCAGCCTGATCACCATCGCCATGCTGATCGGGATGAACCGCGAGGCCGAGCTGAAACTGCATTTGCGTGCGGCGGCCAACAACGGTGTGAGCCGGAGCGAGATCAAGGAAGTGATCATGCAGAGCGCGATTTATTGCGGGATCCCGGCGGCGAATGCGACGTTTCATCTGGCGGAGTCGGTGTGGGATGAGCTTGGGGTTGAATCCCGGGAGTAAGCATCGGAATCAAAAGATCGCAGCCTGCGGCAGTTCCTACATTTGGAATGCGTTTTCCTGTAGGAGCTGCCGCAGGCTGCGATCTTTTGATCTTCAAACTCTGGCGACAATGAAAATCCGCTTGAACGGAAACAGTGTCTGCCCGTTTTCCTCCGGCGGGTAATGCTTATGCACCCGCGTCAGGAAGTGATAGATAAACCGCGCCTGTTCCTGAGACGTCAGCGCCTGCATCACCGGCCGCAGCGCCGAGACCTTCACCCAGTCGTACACCGGCGACTTGCCGTCAACCACCTGCAGTTGCTCGGTTTCCCAGATATCCAGCGACGTGGTCAGCGGCTCCAGCAAGCGGTAGTAATCCTCCAGTGCCAACAACGGCCGCGCGGCCATGCGCTGGCGCAGTTCTGGTGTGCCGATGGGGGTGTGTCCCGTTCCGGCATGGTCGAGCGTGTCGAGCATCAGTCGATACCACAAGGCATCGCGCCAGTCCGGCATGTGCACCGCCAGACAGCCGCCGGGGTTCAGATGACTCAGCAGGCGCGGCAGCAGGTGTTTATGATCGCCAATGAAATGCAGCACCGCCGCCGCGAGCAGCAGGTCGGCGGGTTGCCTGGGTTGCCAGTCGAGCAGGTCGCACTCTTGCCATTGGGCGTTGATCGGCAGGCGCCGGGCCTGATCAAGCATCTGCCGCGAGCTGTCGACGCCCAGCAGCTGCGCACGCGGCCAGCGCTGGGCCAGCACCTGCGTGGCAATGCCGGTGCCGCAGCCCAGGTCATAAATGCGTTTGGGGTCGTGCAGATCGACACTGTCGAGCAATTCGTTGACCGGGCGTTGCCTGAGACGGGAAAACTGCTGGTACGCCTTGGCGTCCCAGTGGGTGCAGGCGTTCCCTGCCGTTTCGAGTTTGGCGCGCATGAGGAGGTCCTCTCTGGCGGATTACAGTTGTCGTCCAATGACGTTGAGGGTTTTCAGGACAACGGCCACGCCTTTGCGTGTGTCCTCTTCATTCAGCAGTTTGAGTAACGCCAGAGTGCCCGGCGCCGCTGACTGTGCCGATACTTCGGCGTTGGCCACGCGCACTGCATTACTGACTGCCCAGGTGGCGGCAGTGCTGCTCTCGAACAATCGCGCGAGTTTTTCCACCATGGCCGCGTCGAGCAGATCGGCGATATCGGAAACCAGTGAAAGCAGGTCGACAATATTCTCCAGGCGCCCGCCGTCGATTAACGGCTGCAGTTTTGCCATCAGGGCAGTGAACCCGGGCGTGGCTGACATTTCCTCGGGCATGTTCATGAGCAATCACTCCTCCCTGTGCAGAGTCAAAGCATTCCCCGGGCCACCGCCCAGTAAAGACCGCGATTGAAACCGTTTCTGAGCAGACCGCCCAATTTGGTCGGGGGTGTCGGCAATACATCGTGGGCGTAGTCGTACCAGAGTGGCATCCCGGCATTCAGGCCCATTTGTGCTACCGCCTGAACCCGACCGTCGTATACCGAGTTGGGTGCGCCAAGTCGGATCTGGGCCGTGATGTTGTTGGCGATCACCGGCGCCTGGTTATGACAGGCGCCGCCTGCCTTGCTGACCGGCAGATCGACGGTGTCGCCGATCACGTAGACATTCTCCAGACCGTAGACCTGCAGCGTTTCGTGATTGGTCGGCAGCCATCCTTCATCATTGGCGGCTTGCGAGATGCCGCACTCACGCACCACCTCGACGGCCTGGATTGGCGGAGTAGCCATCAGGATGTCGAAGGGTTGCGCATCGCCCTCGGCTGAGTAGGCGAGTTTTGCATCGGGATCCACATGGCTCAGGGTGAAGCCGCGCTGAAAATGAATGTTTTTCCGGGCAAAAATGCTCGGCAGGATTTCACCCGTGGGGCGCTGCAAGAACAGACAATTGCGCAATAGCTGGGCAACTGTCGGGTAGGTGTAGATGATTTCCACTTGCTCGCGAACGCCCCGGCGACGCAACAAATCATCCAGCATCAATGTCGTTTCCACGGGCGCGATTCCGCATTGGTGCGGGACGTTCGGTGTCTGCGGGAAGGACACGGTAATGAAAATCCGGCCTTTTTCGATGGTGTTCAGGCGTTGCGCCAGCTGCCGGGCAGGAAGGTATTGATAGAAGTGGTCGCCGGCTTCTTGCAGACCCGCGATTCGTTCCGGCGCCGGCACGCAGCCGGTGGCGATCACCAGAAAATCATAGTCGAAGCGCTTGCCGGTTCGGGTGCTCAATTGCTGCCCGGAAAAGTCGAAACGGGTGACTTCTTCAACGTGGAAACTGATTTCCGGGCGCAACAATGAGCGCTCCGGACGTTTGAGTTCCTCTTCGAAGAACTGATTGAACGCCACATACATGAACGCAGGTTTGTAGTAATGATCGGGGGAACTGGACAGCAATGTAATCGAGACGTCGCCGCGTAGAACTTCGGGATACAGCTTGCCGACCAGTTGATTGGCCAGCATGGTTCCACCTACACCGCCACCGACGATAACTATTCGCTTGCTCATACCTGACCTCCGTGGCCAAGGCAGCTTCGCGTACAGCATCCGGAGATAACGGAAGAAAACTAAGGGCTCCTACAGCAGGCTGGAGAATTTACACGCTCTGATGACTGTATCTGTGACTCGACAAATCGCCAGTCCGGGCTGACCAGTGGTTGATGCCGGCGTCACTCATGCAGCGCCGGCGTGCGGGTTCAGAGCAGGCTGATCGGATAGCTGATGATCAGACGGTTCTCGTCGAACTCGTTGTTGCTGAAGTCGCGGCGTATGGTCGAGTTGCGCCAGCGCACATTCAGGTCGCGCAGGGTGCCGCTCTGCACGGTGTAGCCCAATTCCGATTCGCGGCCCCATTCCTTGCCGTCGGTGATCGTTCCGGTGTGTACGTTGTCGCCGCTGATGTAGCGGTTCATCAGGGTCAGGCCGGGGATGCCCAGGGCGGCGAAGTTGTAGTCGTGGCGCACCTGCCAGGAACGTTCCTGAGCGTTGTCGTAGCTTGCGTTGTAACTGTCGTTGGCCAGGGTGCCGCCGCTGGTGCCATTGACGCGCATCCAGGCGCTGTCGCCAGTGAGCTTTTGCAGACCGACGTAGAAGGTGTTGCCGCCGTAGCGGGCCGAGAACATTCCCGACCAGGTCTTGTTGTCGAGTTCGCCGGCGCGGGCGCTGCCGTCGTCCTTGCCGTAGAAGAAACCGAGGTTGGCGCCCAGCGTCCAGGCACCGAGTGGCTGGCTGTGAATCAGGTTGACGTATTGCTGGCTGTAGATGTCCTTGAGTTCGGCGTTCCACAGGCCGATCTGTGTGCGTTTTTCGTTGAACTGGTATTCACCGCCCTGAAAGTTGAAGCGATCGGAGGTGAACGCCGCTTTGCCGAACATCGACATGTCGCTCATGCTGCTGTCGTCGCGCGGGCTGTTGGCGCGGAACTGCCCGCCGTAAAGGGTCAGACCGTTGATTTCCTTTGAGGTGATCTGGCCGCCACGGAAGGTTTGCGGCAGCGAACGGCCGTCGTCCGAACGCAGGATCGGTAGCACCGGCATCCATTCGCCAACCTTGATTTCGGTCTGCGACAGTTTGGCCTTGAACGCCACGTTGGTACGGCCGAAGTTGTCCGCCGGCCGCCCGTCGTGATCCAGCGGCAGCAATTGCGTGCCACCGGTGCCTTTACCGCCATCAAGCTTCACTGAGTACAGGCCGAGCACGTCCATGCCGAAGCCGACGGTGCCCTGGGTGAAGCCGGATTTGGCGTCGAGAATGAAGCTCTGCGTCCACTCTTCAGCCTTGCCCTGGGCCTTGGTCGGGTTGGTGAAGTTACGGTTGATGTAGAAGTTGCGAAGGTTCAGGTTGGCGCTGGCGCCTTCGACAAAACCGGCTTCTTCGGCTGCGGCGGGGAGGGCGACGCCGGTCAGGGCCAAGGCGATCAGGCCGGGGAGGGCGTACGGCGCAGTTGGATGAGTCATCGCAGGGTCTCTTGTTATTTTTTTAGGTCGAACAGATCCGTTGCCGCCACTTTCGGGGCAGGCACGAGCTTGCAGAATCAGGGATGAAGCGGCGGCGATCAGCCGGACGGGACAGGGCGCGGGAGCATGGTGTCGAACCTGTTGTTATTGGTTTTGTGGAGCGAATGGTGCGGGGCGCGGTGGGCGGGATTCAATCGGGGAAAGCAGGTTTTGGGCGATTATCGAACAGCAAAAGATCGCAGCCTTCGGCAGCTCCTACATTTGGCATGCGTTCACCTGTAGGCGCTGCCGAAGGCTGCGATCTTTTGATTTCCAGGCAACAAAAAGCCCGCCTACTGGCGGGCTCCTTGTGTTCACCGGATGATCAGAACAGCTTCATCTTCGGTGCTTCTTCTTTCAGCGGTTCGTTCTGCGCGGTTTGCGCATTCCAGCCACCACCCAGGGCCTTGTACAGGTTGACCGCACTGGTCAGCTGCGCGAGGCGGTCGGTGATCAGTGCCTGTTGCGCGCTGAACAACTGACGCTGGGCGTCGAGGAAGGTCAGGTTGCTGTCGACACCGATGCGGTAACGACGCTCGGCCAGGCGGTAGTAATCCTGGTTGGCCGCGACGAAGTCACGCTGCGCTTGCAACTGCTCGGTGTAGGTCTGGCGGGCGGCCAGGCCGTCGGCGACTTCCTGGAAGGCGGTTTGAATCGACTTCTCGTAGTTCGCCACGCCAATGTCCTTCTGGATCTTGGCGTAGTCGAGGCTGGCGCGCAGGCTGCCGGCGTTGAAGATCGGCAGGTTGATCTGCGGCTGGAACAGCCAGGTACCCGAACCACCCTTGAACAGACCGGACAGGTCCGGGCTCAGGCTGCCCGCGTTGGCGGTCAGGCTGATGCTCGGGAAGAACGCTGCACGGGCGGCACCGATGTTGGCATTGGCCGCTTTCAGGTTGTACTCGGCTTGCAGGATGTCCGGACGACGCTGCAGCAGGTCCGAAGGCAGACCGGCCGGTACATCGCTGAGCAGGTCATCCGACAGCGGTTTGGCCGTTTGCAGATTGGCCGGGATGCCGGTGCCGAGCAGCAGCGTCAGGCTGTTTTCGTCCTGAGCCACCTGACGGGTGTACTTGGCCAGTTGCGCCCGGGCGTTTTCCACCGAGGTGCGCGACTGCGCCAGGTCCAGCGCCGAGGCCACACCGACTTCGTTGCTGCGGCTGGTCAGCTTGTAGCTTTCTTCAAAGGCACCGAGGGTGTCTTGCGTCAGCTTGAGCAGTTCCTTGTCGGCCTGCCAGGTCATGTAGGCGTTGGCCACACTGGCCACCAGACTGATCTGGGTGCTGCGGCGCGCTTCTTCAGTGGCGAAGTACTGTTGCAGCGCTTGTTCGCTCAGGCTGCGCACTCGACCGAACAGGTCGAGTTCGTAGGCGCTGATGCCGACGGTCGCGGTGTAGGAGCTGCTGATGTTTGCTTCACCGGTCTGCGACGCACGGGCCGGAACCCGCTGGCGGCTGCCGCTGGCATTGGCCGAAACCGCCGGGAACAGGTCGGCACGCTGGATGCGGTATTGAGCCGCATAAGCGTCGATGTTCAGCGCCGCGACACGCAGGTCGCGGTTGTTTTCCAGCGACACCTGAATCAGCTGTTGCAGGGCCGGGTCATGGAAAAACTGCTTCCAGCCCTGCTCGGCAGCCGCTTGCGCCGGCGCCTGGGCCGGCGAGTACGCCGGGCCCTGCGGGTACTGGCCCGCGACCGGTGCTTCAGGCTGCTGATAATCGGGGATCAGCGAGCAACCGCTCAGCACGAAGGCGGCGACTGCGATGGAGAGTAGCGACTTGCTCATTGGCCAGCCTCTTTAGGAGTTTCAGTCGTCTCGTCCGGGTCGGCGATTTTACGCTGGCCTATGGACGAAACCGTGACGAAGAACAGTGGGACCCAGAAGATCGCCAGGATCGTGGCCGTGAGCATACCGCCAATCACGCCAGTACCGATCGCGTGCTGGCTACCCGAACCGGCACCGGTGGAGATCGCCAACGGTACTACACCGAGGACGAACGCCAGCGAGGTCATGATGATTGGTCGCAGACGCATGCGGCACGCTTCGATCGCCGCATCGCGCAGACTGCGCCCTTGTTCATGCAGCTCTTTGGCGAACTCGACGATCAGAATGGCGTTTTTAGCCGCAAGACCGATGGTCGTCAACAGGCCCACCTGGAAGTACACGTCGTTGGACAGACCGCGCAGGCTGGTGGCCATCAACGCACCGATGATCCCCAGCGGTACCACGAGCATGACCGCGATCGGAATCGACCAGCTTTCATACAGCGCCGCCAGACACAGGAACACCATCAGCAGCGACAGGGCGTACAGCGCCGGCGCCTGCGAACCCGACAGACGTTCCTCGTAGGACAGACCGGTCCAGGAAATACCGACACCGGCCGGCAGCTTCTTGGCAATCGCTTCGACTTCGGCCATCGCTTCACCGGTGGAGTAACCCGGCGCCGGAGAACCGAGCACTTCCATCGCTTCGACGCCGTTGTAACGGGCCAGTTTCGGCGAACCGTAGATCCACTCGCCCTTGGCAAAAGCAGAGAACGGCACCATGGTTCCGGCGTTGTTGCGCACGTACCACTTCTTCAAGTCTTCAGGGCTCATGCGCGCCCCGGCCTGACCTTGCACGTACACCTTCTTCACCCGACCACGGTCGATGAAGTCATTGACGTAGCTACTACCGAAGGAGATCGACAGGGTGCTGTTGATATCGGAGAGGCTCAGACCCAGGGCCTGGGCTTTCTCATCGTCGATTTCCAGGTGGTATTGCGGCTCGTCGTTCAGACCGTTCGGACGCACCTGGTAGAGCACCTTGCTCTGCGCGGCCATGCCGAGGAACTGGTTACGGGCTTCCATCAGTTTTTCGTGACCGATGCCGGCGCGGTCCTGCAGGAACACGTCGAAACCGGTGGCGTTACCCAGCTCCAGTACCGCCGGCGGGGCGAACGCAAACACCATCGCATCGCGGAAGCTGAAGAAATGTTGCTGCGCACGCTGTGCCAGGGCAAACACGCTGTTGCCCGAATCACGCTCGTGCCATGGCTTGAGCATGATGAACGCGAGGCCCGAGCTCTGCCCACGACCGGCAAAGTTGAAGCCGTTCACGGTAAACACCGAGGACACCGCGCCCGCTTCTTTATCCAGCAGGTAGGTACGCATCTCGTCGATCACGACTTGAGTACGTTCGGCACTGGAGCCGGCCGGGGTTTGCACCTGGGCGAACAGTACGCCCTGGTCTTCTTCCGGCAGGAACGCGGTTGGAATGCGGGTGAACAGCCAGATCATGCCGACGACAATCAGCAGGTACGCCAGCAGATACGGGGCTTTGCGCGACAGCATGTTGCCGACACCGCGCTCATAACTTCTGACACCGCGATCGAAATTGCGGTTGAACCAGCCGAAGAAACCTTTTTTCGGCGTGCCGTGGTCACCCTTGGCAATCGGCTTGAGCATGGTCGCGCAGAGCGCCGGGGTGAAGATCAGTGCAACCATTACCGACAGGGCCATGGCCGAGACGATGGTGATCGAGAACTGCTTGTAGATCACACCGGTGGAACCGCTGAAGAACGCCATCGGCAGCAGTACCGCCGACAGCACCAGGGCGATACCGACCAGGGCACCCTGGATCTGGCCCATGGACTTCTTGGTCGCTTCCTTCGGTGACAGGCCTTCTTCGGCCATCACCCGCTCGACGTTTTCCACCACGACGATGGCGTCGTCCACCAGCAAGCCGATGGCCAGCACCATACCGAACATGGTCAGGGTGTTGATGCTGAAACCGGCGGCGGCGAGGATGCCGAACGTACCGAGCAATACCACCGGCACGGTCATCGTGGTGATGACCGTCGCGCGGAAGTTCTGCAGGAACAGGAACATCACCAGGAACACCAGCGCGATCGCTTCGACCAGGGTTTCAACCACACCCTTGATCGACTCGGTCACGACCGGAGTGGTGTCATACGGGAACACCACTTCCATGCCTTGCGGGAAGAACGGCTTGAGGTCGTCAATCGTCTTGCGCAGCGCTTTGGCTGTGTCGAGGGCGTTGGCACCGTTGGCCAGTTTTACCGCCAGACCGGACGCCGGGCTGCCGTTGAACTGCGCAGAAATACTCGAGTTTTCACCGCCCAGACCGACGTCGGCCACGTCGCCGACACGAACCTGGGAGCCGTCCTGATTGACCTTCAGCAGGATCGCCTTGAACTGCTCGGCAGTCTGCAGACGGGTCTTGCCGATGATCGTGGCGTTCAGTTGCTGACCTGGCAGCGCCGGCAAGCCGCCGAGCTGACCGGAAGACACCTGGACGTTCTGCGCCGAGATCGCGGCGCTGACATCAGCCGGCGTCAGGTTGTACTTGTTCAGCTTGGCCGGATCGAGCCAGATGCGCATCGCGTACTGGGCACCGAAGACCTGGAAGTCACCGACACCGGCGGTCCGCGAGATCGGGTCCTGCATGTTCGACACGATGTAGTTGGACAGGTCGTCCTTGGTCATGCTGCCGTCACGCGACACCACGCCGATCACCAGCAGGAAGTTCTTCACTGCCTTGGTGACGCGGATACCCTGTTGCTGCACTTCCTGCGGCAGCAGCGGGGTGGCCAGGTTCAGCTTGTTCTGAACCTGAACCTGCGCGGTGTCGGAGTTGGTGCCTTGCTCGAAGGTCGCGGTGATGGTCATGCTGCCGTCAGAGTTACTTTCCGAGGACACATAACGCAGGTTGTCGATACCGTTGAGTTGCTGCTCGATCACCTGGACCACGGTGTCCTGCACGGTTTGCGCCGAAGCGCCCGGGTAGGTCACGGAGATCGCGATGGCTGGCGGTGCAATGCTCGGGTACTGGTTGATCGGCAATTTGAGGATCGATAGTGCCCCGACCAACATGATCACCAGGGCAATTACCCAGGCGAAAATCGGACGGTCGATAAAAAATTTCGACATGAGTTACTCCCCTTTGCCGCCAGCGGCTTTGTCAGCTGCTTGAGCGGGGGCCGGGTTCTTGGCTACGTTGGTCGCTTCGGTCGGGTTGACCTGGGCACCTGGGTGAACGTATTGCAGACCTTCGGTGATCAGACGATCGCCGGCTTTCAGGCCATCCTCGATCAGCCACTGGCTGCCAACGGTACGGCTGGCCTTGAGCTGACGCAGTTCAACCTTGTTGTCCGGGCCGACAACCAGTGCGGTCGGGGTACCCTTGAGGTCACGGGTCACGCCTTGTTGCGGCGCGAGAATGGCCGCGGCGTTGACCCCGGCCTGCAACTGAGCACGGACGAACATGCCTGGCAGCAGGGTGTGATCCGGGTTCGGGAACACGGCGCGCAAGGTCACGGAACCGGTAGTCGGATCAACCGATACTTCGGAGAATTCCAGCTTGCCGTCGAGCTTGTACTGGCTGCCGTCCTCGAGGGTCAGCTTGACCGCTGCCGAGTTGTCGCCGGCCTTCTGCAGGCGACCGCTTTCCAGCTCGCGGCGCAGTTCCAGCAGCTCAACCGAGGACTGAGTGACGTCGACGTAGATCGGGTCCAGTTGCTGGATCGTCGCCATCGCGTCGGCCTGACCATTGCTGACCAGCGCGCCTTCGGTCACCGAAGAACGGCCAATGCGGCCGGAGATCGGCGCGTAGACCTTGGTGTATTTCACGTTGATCTGCGCACTCTGCAGCGACGCTTCCGATTCCATGCGATTGGCGACGGCGGTGTCGTATTCCTGGCGGCTCACGGCCTGTTCATCGACCAGTTGCTTGTAGCGGTCGGAGATCGACTTGGTCGAACGCAGGCTGGCTTCAGCGCTTTTCAGGGTCGCTTCATAGACGGCCGGATCGATCTGATACAACTGCTGGCCGGCTTTGACGTCGCCGCCTTCCTTGAACAGACGCTTGAGAATGATGCCGTTGACCTGTGGTCGAACTTCCGCGATGCGGTACGCACTGGTGCGCCCCGGCAGTTCCGACGTGAGGGTGAAGGCTTGTGGTTGCAGGGTGACGACGCCGACCTGAGGAGGCGGAGCGGCTGGAGCCGCTTCTTCCTTTTTACATCCGCTGAGCAGCGATGCCAGGGCGACGGCAGTGACCAGAGCGGTAACAGCTGGCTTGAATTGCATGAAGATCCTCGGGTCAGGCGCGCGCATTGCGCACAAGAAGTGTGAAAGGTTAAAAAAATCGGGTCGAGTGGATAAGTAGCTTGCTAAGGAATATACTTACGTTCATGGTTGTTTGTAAATAGCCCGGGGGCGCACCCACTCTGTTACAAAATGCGTCGCAAGGTTTGAAATTGTAGGCCGGGGAGCCGATTCGTGAGAGATCAGCCCCCTCTTTATTCAGCGGATATTCAGCCATCCCTGAAACATCCCGTTTGAGGTTTTACTGCCATGGTCCGTCGTACCAAAGAGGAAGCTCAGGAAACGCGCAGCCAGATTCTCGAAGCGGCCGAGAAAGCGTTTTATGAAAGGGGCGTGGCCCGCACGACCCTGGCGGATATCGCGACGCTGGCCGGCGTCACGCGCGGTGCCATCTATTGGCATTTCAGCAATAAGGCTGATCTGGTGCAGGCGATGCTCGACAGCCTGCATGAACCGCTGGATGAATTGGCCAAGGCCAGCGAGAGCGAGGACGAACTCGACCCGTTGGGGTGCATGCGCAAGCTGTTGATTCATCTGTTCCATCAGGTAGCCCTGGATCCGAAGACCCGTCGCATCAACGAGATTCTGTTTCATAAGTGCGAATTCACCGATGAAATGTGCGATCTGCGCCAGCAGCGCCGCACGGCCAGTCTCGATTGCAACCTGCGCATCGGTCTGACCCTGCGTAATGCGGTCAATCGCGGCCAGTTGCCGGAAGATCTCGACACTGCCCGGGCGGCCATCAGCATTCATGCGTATATCGATGGCCTCCTGTATGGATGGCTATTGGCGCCGGACAGCTTTCAATTGCATGCCGAAGCCGAGCGCTGGGTCGATACGGGGCTGGATATGCTGCGCCTGAGCCCCAGCCTGCGCAAATGAAACAAAACGCGTAATTGGCACAGGTTATGTCAATCGGCCTGCTTTTTGATACACCCGAACCGCGAGTTTAAACGTAGCGGGCTACGGATTTTGTAGGGATTTTGTGTCGTCCCTGTGAAGGAATGTTAGCGGCCCCCTACCGGGCGCCCAAGAAAAAGCCCCGGCTCTTGCGAGTCGGGGCTTTTGCGTTTCTGCTGCTTCGTACTGAATAACGCTTACAGCGTCGGATAATCGAGATAACCGACCGGGCCCTTGCCGTAGAACAGCTCAGGACGAGCATCGTTCAGCGGCGCGTCGGCCTTCAGACGTGCTGGCAGATCCGGGTTGGCAATGAACGGTACGCCGAACGCCACCGCATCAGCCTTGCCTTCTGCCAGCCAGGCATTGGCGCTGTCCTTGGTGAAGCGTTCGTTGGCGATGTACGCGCCGCCGAAAGCTTCTTTCAGCTGTGGGCCGAGGCTGTCGGCGCCTTCTTTCTCGCGGGAGCAGATGAAGGCGATGCCGCGCTTGCCCAGCTCGCGAGCCACATAAGTGAAGGTCTCGGCCAGATTGTCGTCGCCCATGTCGTGGGAGTCGGCGCGAGGTGCCAGATGCACGCCGACACGGCCGGCGCCCCAGACGTCGATCGCAGCGTCAGTCACTTCCAGCAGCAGACGTGCACGGTTCTCCAGGGAGCCGCCGTAGTTGTCGGTGCGCTGGTTGGTGCTGCTTTGCAGGAACTGGTCGAGCAGGTAACCGTTGGCGCCGTGGATTTCCACACCGTCGAAGCCGGCTGCTTTAGCGTTTTCGGCACCGGTGCGGTAGGCCTCGACGATCTCGGCGATTTCAGCGGTTTCCAGAGCACGCGGAGTCGGGTAGTCGGCCAGTGGGCGAACCAGGCTGACGTGACCTTCAGGCTGGATGGCGCTCGGCGCGACCGGGGTTTCACCGTTCAGGTACGACGGGTGCGAGATGCGGCCGACGTGCCACAGTTGCAGGACGATCTTGCCGCCGGCAGCGTGCACGGCTTTGGTCACGTTGGTCCAGCCGCGCACCTGGTCGTTGGACCAGATGCCCGGAGTGTCCGGGTAGCCAACGCCCATCGGCGTCACCGAAGTGGCTTCGGACAGAATCAGGCCGGCGGAGGCGCGTTGCACGTAGTACTCGGCCATCAGCGCGTTCGGTACGCGGCCCTCATCAGCGCGGCAACGGGTCAGCGGGGCCATGATGATGCGGTTGGACAGCTCAAGGTCGCCCAGTTTGATCGGATCGAAAATAGTTGCCATGTGTACAACCCTCGTCAGTTAAGTGGTTAATCAGTGGGTAGCAGGGGCCAGGCCGGCATCGCCGTTCTGACGGAAAGTGATCAGGGTCACCAGCAGCGCGAGCACGGCCAGTGCGGCGGCGGCCAGGGGCACGCTGGTCAGGCCGAAACCGTGGGCGATGACGCTGCCGCCGACCCAGGCGCCCAAGGCGTTGCCGATGTTGAAAGCGCCGATGTTCAGGGTCGACACCAGGTTCGGTGCGGCTTTGCCGAAGGTCACCACGTTGACTTGCAGCGCCGGGACGGCGGCAAAGGATGCGGTGGCCCAGAGGAACAGGGTGATCTCCGTCGGGATCAGCGCAACGCTGGTCCAGCTCAGCACGGTGGAAACCACCGCCATCGCCACGAACACGCCAATCAGTGTCGCGCCGAGACGCTTGTCCGCCAGTTTGCCGCCGATGATGTTGCCCACCGTCAGACCGAGGCCGATCAGCAGCAGGGTCCAGGTCACGCCTTTTGGCGAGACACCCGTGACATCGCCGAGCAGCGGCGCGACGTAGGTGAAGAGGGTGAACATCGACGCGGCGAACAGCGCGGTCATGCTCAGCGACAGCCAGATGCCGGCACCTTTGAGGGCGGCGAGTTCGGCGCGCATGTCGAGTTTTTCCTCGTCACGCTTGGCCGGCAGGAAGCGCATCAGACCGATCAGCGCCACCACACCAATCACGGTCACCGCCCAGAAGGTCGAACGCCAGCCGGCTTCCTGGCCCAGCGCGGTACCCAGCGGTACACCGAGCACGTTGGCCAGGGTCAGGCCGGTGAACATCAGCGCCACGGCCGACGCCCGTTTGTTCGGCGCCACCAGCCCGGCAGCTACCACAGAACCGATACCGAAGAACGCACCGTGGCACAGCGCGGTGATGACACGGGCAAACATCAGCACGTTGTAGTCACTGGCGATGGCACACAGCAGGTTACCGACGATGAAAATGCCCATCAGCGCTACCAGTGCGGCCTTGCGCGGCAGTCTGGCGGTGGCCAGTGCCATGAACGGCGCACCGATGGCCACGCCCAGGGCGTAACCGGTTACCAGCCACCCGGCGCCGGGAATCGACACACCGAGGTCGGCCGCCACATCGGGCAGCAGGCCCATGATGACGAACTCGGTGGTGCCGATGGCGAAGGCGCTCAAGGCCAGAATGAGTAGCGAGAGGGGCATTTGAATCAATTCCTTGTGGGAGCGCTGAGCTCTTTGACGATGGCGTCGAGGAACGCCTGGATCACGTCCTCGTTGCGTTTGAAAAAGTGCCACTGGCCGGCTTTCTGGCTGCTGATCAGACCTGCACGTTGCAGGGTCGCCAGGTGGGCGGAGACCGTCGACTGCGACAGGCCGCAGCGTTGATCGATCTGCCCGGCGCAGATGCCGTACTCGTGGTTGTGAATCTGCTCAGGAAACTGGGCTTTGGGGTCTTTCAGCCAGATGAGGATGTCTCGCCGTACTGGGTGCGCCAGGGCTTTTATTATTTCGTCGAGGTCGAGGTTCATGGCTTTGTGCTCGTGATGTGTAGCGCTATATCGCGATGAGGCGAACTTTAAATCGGTACTTCGCGATATACCAATATGAATTTGATCTGACGACCGCATAAATCGGTATATCGGGTTATAACGATACGTGTGCTGTAACGATGAAAGCGCGCAGTGATAAGCTGCGCCCATGAACTATCTCGCACATTTACACCTCGGAGGCCAGCACCCCGAGCAATTACTCGGCAGTCTGTATGGCGATTTCGTCAAAGGCCGGCTGCAGGGGCAATTTGCGCCGCAGATTGAAGCGGCGATTCAGCTGCATCGGCGGATTGATGTGTTCACCGATCGCCACCCCTTGGTGGACATCGCCCTCGGGCGTTTCACCGAGACCCGGCGGCGTTATGCCGGGATTGTCCTCGATGTGTTTTTCGACCATTGCCTGGCCCGCGACTGGACGCTGTACGCCGATCGGCCGCTGGAGCATTTCACCCGCGACGTTTACCGGGTGCTGTCGAATGAACGGCAATTGCCCGAGCGCCTGGCGAAAATTGCACCGCACATGGTTGCCAATGACTGGCTGGGTTCGTATCAGGAGTTTGAAGTGCTGGAGCAGGTGCTGCGCGGAATCTCCCGGCGTCTGACCCGGCCTGAGGAATTGGCGGCGGCGATGCAGGAATTGCGGCGCTTGTATGAGCCGCTGAGTGAGGATTTCCGTTTGTTCTACCCCCAGCTTCAGGATTTTGCTGCTTCACAGGGATAGCCAGGATCAAAAGATCGCAGCCTTCGGCAGCGCCTACAGGGGATCGGTGTAGAGCTGCCGAAGGCTGCGATCTTTTGTGTTTCAGGCAGCGATCAGTTCGCCTGCGCGGCGTGGCTCGGCCGGTTTGGCCACCTCACCAAACAACGCCTTCTGCACCGCCTGCTGCGCTTCGAACGCCAGCGCCGCACGCTCGCGGCCCTGACAGGCGATCGGCTTGAGCAGATGCACTTCGACATCGCCGCAGTCGTTGCTGAACAGACGCATCAGGTGCGACAGCAAATCATCGTCACCAATGAACGGCGCCAGCGCGTCGATTTCGCCATCGCGCAGATAACGGATCGCCACCGGTTGCAGCATCACCTCTGAATCGATGGCCGCCGACAGCAAGCGACCATGAAAGGTGCGCAGCGAACGGCCATCGGTGGTGGTGCCTTCCGGGAACATCAGCAGCGGATGTTGCGTTTGCAGGTGACGGGTCATCTGTTTGCGGATCAACTGGCTGTCGCCCGAACCGCGACGGATGAACAGACTGCCGGCCTTCGCCGCCAGCCAACCGGCCACCGGCCAGGTGCGCACTTCGGCCTTGGACAGAAACGACAGCGGCGTGAGCATGCCCAGCAGCGGAATGTCAGTCCATGACACATGATTGCTGACCCACAGCATCGGCTGCTTCGGCAACTCGCCGTGCACGGTCACGCGAAAGGGCAAGGCATGGCTCAGACGCGCCATGAAAAACCGCGACCAGCGCTGCCGACGTTGCATCGAGTGCGCCAGACCCAGACGTTCGAACACGCCGAAGACGCTGGCCATGGTCAAACCCAGCGCCACCACCAGCAGCACCCGCGCGATCCGCGCGTACACGCGCAACCGGCTCATCACACGGCCGCCTTGAAGTGCTTGGCGTAGCGCGGGCAAAGTTCGTCGCGCTTGAGCAGGATGAACACGTCGGCGACCTGGAAGTCTTCGTCCCAGCACGGCTCGCCGCAGATCTTCGCACCCAGACGCATGTAGGCCTTGAGCAGCGGCGGCATTTCGGCGATCACGTTCGATGGAATGTCCAGCGACGGCAGCGGCTTCTTCGGTTCGGCGCGCAAGTGTTCGGTGCACAGATAACGTTCGCGCAGACGCTGCATGATTGCGTGGGCCTGCACGCCGCCGTCCTGCATTGGAATGCTCGCGCAACCCATCAGGTAGCTGTAGCCGCCCTGATTCAACACTTCGGCCAGTTCCCCCCAGAGCACGGCGATGGTGCCGCCGTTGCGGTAGGCCGGGTCGACGCAGGTACGGCCGATTTCGAGGATCGGGCCTTGCAGATGGGCGAGGCCGTGCAGGCTGAATTCTTCTTCGCTGTAAAAACGGCCCAGACCGCTGGCAGCCGTGTGATCGAGCAAGCGGGTAGTGGCGACCAGACGCCCGGTGTTCAGGTCACGCACGCCGATGTGGCTGCAGTGAACATCATAGTCATCCATGTCCAGACCCAGTTCCGCGCCTTTCAGCTTGGCGTTGAACTCGCCGCTGAATACGCTGAAGCGCAAGGCCTGGGCTTGCTGCAAGGCCTCGGCGCCGATCAGGCGTTCGGCTTGCAGGCGGCGTTCATTGCCGGTGTCGCTGATGCGGGCGATCTGAGTCATTTGAATCTCCGTACGGGCCTTGAACCCGTCGTGGGTTGCAGCCGATCGACTTTCTTTATGCAGCCATGTTGTGCAAAGTCAGGCTATGTAGCCCCGGTGTCATCACCGTGAACGTTTGGTGATGCTTGTATGACAGCCCTCAAGGAGCCTCTTATGCCCTGGCCCAGCCTGCTCGAAAGTCATGAACGCCTGCCCGCGACGGCTGATCTGGCGGAAGGTTTCGCTACCTTGTTGCATCAATTGGGCAACGTGACGCCGTTCGAACTGGCGGTGGCCGGGGGGCGGCGGATGGCGACGCCGGGGCTGGCGTTTCTGGTGGGGTATCAGGCGGCGTTGCGCATGCTCTGGCCGAGCGCGCCGCCGAGTCTTGGCGCGTTGTGTGCGACCGAGCAGCGCAGCCTGCGCCCGGCGGACATGCAGACCCGTCTCAGCGATTTGCGCTTGAGCGGGCGCAAGGATTTCGTCACCGCCGGGGATGCGGCGGACTGGCTGTTGATCGCCGCGCGCAGTGAAGAACCCGGCGAAACGCCGCGTCTGAGTCTGGCGGTGGTCTATCCCGGCGAGCCCGGCGTGCGCGTGGAAAAACTCCCGGCGCTGCCGCTGATGCCGGACATCAGTCACGGTCGGCTGCATCTGGACGGCGCGCTGTGCGAGTTGCTCGCGGGGGATGGCTGGGATGCTTATGTGAAGCCGTTCCGCACCCTGGAAGATGTCTATGTGTTGAGCGCGATGACCGCTTGGCTGTATGGCGTCGGTCAGGACAGTGGCTGGTCGCAGACCCTGCAATTGCGCTTGCTGGCGCTGCTGGCCGGGTGCGCTGAGGCGAGCCGCCAGCCGCCGAACAATCCGGCCGGGCATGTGCTGTTGGGTGGGTTGTTTGCGCAGTTTGATGCGTTCAGACCCGAGATCGATCAGGCGTTGGCCGAGGGTAATCCGGAGTGGGCGCAGATGTGGCAGCGTGATCAGGGAGTGATGCAGTTGGCGGCCGGCGCCAGGGCAAAGCGCTTGGCCAAAGCCCTGCACATTGCCCTGTAGGAGCTGCCGCAGGCTGCGATCCTTTGATCTTTAAAAGCACAATCAACAGATCGCAGCCTGCGGCAGCTCCTACAGTGATCGGGAGATTGTCATTTTTCTGGGCCATGATCTTTGCACCCGTCGGTTGAGATTTTTCCATGATCAAAGGCCTGTCCCTGTTTCTGCTGTTGATCAGCTTCACGGTTCAGGCCGAGCAATGGCCCGGTGAGCAATGGCCGGTTGGCGCAAAAATCAGCGGCGCGGCGGTCGAGGCATTAGAGACCTACGCCTTCCCACCCCGCGACGACAACACCCGCCAAGGCGTTCGCACTGACGCGCTGCTGATCATCCGCGACGGCCAGTTGATCTACGAACGCTACGCCGGCCCGACCCGTGTCGAGACCCCGCACCTGACCTGGTCGATCAGCAAAAGCCTGATGGCCACGGTACTCGGCGTGGCGTATGGCGAAGGCCTGTTCAAACGGGATGATCCGGTTTCGAAGTTTTATCCGGCGCTGGAAAAACATCCGGCGATCACCGTGGCGGATCTGCTGCACTGGGCTTCGGGGCTGGACTGGCAGGAAGACTACGAATACGCGCCGCTGAAATCCTCGGTGGTGGCGATGCTCTACACCCGTGGGCACCGCGACATGCCTGCGTTCACCGCCGATCACGACGCTTATGCGCCACCGGGGCAGACGTTCCGTTACTCCAGTGGCGACAGCAATCTGCTGGCGGCGGCGCTTAAGAGCATGGTTGGTCCGCAGCGTTATCCCGACTATCCGTGGACTGCGTTGTTCGAGCCGTTGGGCATTCGTTCTGCCGCGTGGGAAACCGATGCCGGCGGCACGTTTGTCGCGTCCTCTTATGCCTATCTCACGGCGCGGGATCTGGCGCGGGTCGGTCTGCTGATGGCTCGCGATGGACGCTGGGGCGACCGACAATTGCTGCCCAAGGCTTGGGTCGCCTTCAACCGTGAGTCTTTTGCCGGCTACAAGACCCATCAGGACGAGGCGGTGCCCGGCGGCCACTGGTGGCTCAATCGCCCGGCGGATGGCGCCGCCGCGCCGTGGCCCGGCGCGCCGCCCGACACCTTCGCCGCCCTCGGTCACTGGGGCCAGGCGCTGTATGTGATCCCCAGCGAAAAACTGGTGATCGTGCGTTACGCCGATGACCGCGACGGCAGCTATCGCCACAACGAACTGCTCAAACGCGTGCTCAAGGCGGTGCAGCCATGAAGCTGTTGAAGCGGGTGTTGCTGCTGGCGCTGATCGTGCTGCTCGGCTGGATCTGGCTCGAACGGGAAAACCTCTGGGCATTTCCGGACATCATCAGTGCCTACACGGCGAAGGAATATTGTTCGTGTCGTTATGTAATGAACAACGATGCCGAATATTGCCGGGGCTATGTAAAACAGTGGTTGCCGACCAGCGGCTTTACCGATGACAGCGCCAGCAAAACCGTCACCGTCAGCGGCATGGGCCGCAGCAATCGCGCGCAGTGGCTGGGCGAACGGCAAGGCTGTCGTTTACAGCCTTAAAAGATCGCAGCCTGCGGCAGCTCCTACAGGCAATGCAAAATCTGCAGGAGCTGCCGCAGGCTGCGATCTTTTGATCTTGATGTTTGCAATAAACCTATGGCCGGTTAAGGTTCGTGCAGGTTTATCGCCCCCACGAGTATTCAATGTTCAACCGCTCCCTCTATAAAGCCTTCGCCAGTCTGCTGCTGGCCGCCGCCGCGCTGCCGGCGCAGGCCAACTGGTATCTGGATGGCGAGTCGTCACGGCTGTCGTTCGTCAGCACGAAAAACGCCCACGTTTCCGAAGTGCAGCGCTTCCTGGTGTTGCACGGCAAGGTCGATCCCAGCGGTCGCGCCGAGGTCGAAGTCGAGCTGGAGTCGATCAACAGCGGTATCCCGCTGCGCGACGAACGCATGCGCAAGGAGCTGTTCCAGATCGAGCAATTCCCCGAAGCGACCATCAGCACCCGGATCGACCTGCGTCCGATCAACGATCTGGCCCCCGGCGCGCAGCTGGAATTGCGCTTGCCGCTGACCGTCAACCTGCATGGCAAGCAACACGAATATCCGGCTGAGTTGCTGGCAACGCGGCTCGATGACCGGCGTTTTCAAGTGGTGACGCTGGAACCGCTGGTGATCAACGCCGAGGATTTCGACCTGGTGCCGGGCCTGGAAACCCTGCGTAACCTGGCCGGCCTGTCGGCCATCAGTCTGTCGGTGCCGGTGGGTGCGGTGCTGATTTTCACGGCGCGCTGACATGCGCGGCGCGGTGTTTCCATGGCGTGACGGCAACCGTTTCGAACTGTTGATCGACGGCCCGCATTTCTTCCCGCGCATGCTGGTGGAGATTGCCCGCGCCGAGGAGCAGGTCGAGCTGGAGCTGTATCTGGTGGAGGCAGGCGCTTGTGCCGAGGCCGTGGTTCAGGCGCTGGTGCAGGCTGCCGAGCGCGGCGTGCGGGTACGTTGTCTGTTCGATGACTACGGCAGCCTCGCGTTTACCCTGCACCTGCGTCAGCGCCTGACCAAGGCCGGGGTCGAGCTGCGTTTCTACAATCGCCTGAACTGGCGACGCTGGGTCGGCAACTTCTATCGCGATCACCGCAAGTTGCTGCTGGTCGATCAGCGTCTGGCGGTGGTCGGTGGCACCGGTGTCACCGATGAGTTCTGGACGCCGGGGCAGGACAGCAGCGAATGGCACGAGGTGATGGTGGAAATCAGCGGCCCGCTGGTGCTCGACTGGCAAGTGCTGTTCGACCGCCAATGGATCGCCAACCGCCATCGCCGGGCCTGGAAACCGTCCGCACATGTCGGCCTGCCACGCTTGCCCAAGGTTCCGGACATGGGCGAGGGCATGGGCCGTGTGGCCTATGCCGATGCCCGTCAGCATCGGGACATTCTGCAGTCGCTGTTTCGCGCACTGAACAGTGGGCAGAAACGCATCTGGATGGCCACCCCGTATTTCCTGCCGACCTGGAAAATCCGCCGCTCGCTGCGCAAGGCCGCTGCCCGGGGTGTCGACGTCCGGCTATTGCTGACTGGGCCGCGCACCGATCACCCGTCAGTGCGTTACGCCGGTCATCGTTACTACCCGCGCCTGCTCAAGGCCGGGGTGCAGATCTTCGAATACCAGCCGTGCTTCCTGCACCTGAAAATGGTGCTGGTGGACGAGTGGGTGAGCATTGGATCGTGCAACTTCGATCACTGGAACTTGCGTTTCAATCTGGAGGCGAACCTGGAAGCGCTGGACCCGTCGTTGACGGCAGCGGTGGTACAGAGTTTCGAGAAGGATTTCGGCCTGAGTCAGCAGGTCAGTCTGGAAGAGTGGCAGCGCCGGCCGTTGTGGCGGCGAGTGAAACAGCGGGTCTGGGGCTGGGTGGATCGGCTGGTGGTCAATATTCTCGATCGACGCGGATAAGGCAAAAGCAAGATCAAAAGATCGCAGCCTGCGGCAGCTCCTACAGGGTGTACACCCTCCCAATGTAGGAGCTGCCGCAGGCTGCGATCTTTTGCTTTTAACGGTTACAGCAATTCAAAGCTCTGCTGCGTCACGTCCTGCGAATCCAGGCCGATCTGCACATTGAACTTGCCAGGCTCCGCCGCGTACTTGAGCTGGGCGTTGTAGAACTTCAGGTCATCCTCGGTGATGGTGAAGTGCACGACCTTCTGTTCGCCGGCCTTGAGCATGATTTTCTGGAAGTTCTTCAGTTCCTTCACCGGGCGGATCATCGATCCGGTGACGTCCTGAATGTACAGCTGCACCACGGTTTCGCCGTCACGTTTGCCGGTGTTTTTCAGGGTGACACTGGCGTCGAGCTTGCCGGTGGCGTTCAGCGTGGTCGACGACAACGCCATGTCGCTCAGCGTGAACTGGGTGTAGCTCAGGCCATAACCGAACGGGAACAGGGGACCGGTGGTGTCATCGAAATACTGCGAGGTGTAGTTGCCCGGTTTGCCCGGCGTGAACGGCCGGCCAATGCTCAGGTGGTTGTAGTAGGTCGGGATCTGGCCCACGGAACGCGGGAAGGTCACCGGCAGTTTGCCCGACGGGTTGTAGTCGCCGAACAGCACGTCGGCGATCGCGTTGCCGCCCTCGGTGCCGCTGAACCAGGTTTCCAGAATCGCATCAGCCGACTGATTCTCTTCGAGAATGGTCAGCGGACGGCCGTTCATCAACACCAGTACCAGCGGTTTGCCGGTGGCTTTCAGGGCACGGATCAGCTCGCGCTGGTTTTCCGGGATGTTCAGGTCGGTACGGCTGGAGGACTCGTGGGACATGCCACGGGATTCGCCAACGGCGGCGACGATCACGTCGGCGTCCCTGGCCGCTTTCACCGCTTCGTCGATCAGCACATTGGCCGGGCGTGGATCATCGACCACTTCCGGGGCGTCGAAGTTGAGGAAGTTCAGGTAGTCGAGGATCTTCTTGTCGCTGGTGATGTTGGCGCCACGGGCGTAGATCAGATTCGCCTTGTTGCCGATCACCGAGCTCATGCCGTCGAACAGGGTGACCGACTGCGCAGGTTTACCCGCAGCGGCCCAACTGCCCATCATGTCGATGGGGGCCTTGGCCAATGGGCCGACCAGCATGACTTTCGCGTCTTTCTTCAGCGGCAGGGTTTCGTTCTGGTTCTTCAGCAACACCATGCTGCGCCGCGCCACTTCACGGGCTTCGGCGCGGTGCAGGCGGCTTTCGGCGTAGGTGTCTGCCGGATCATCCTCGGCCTTGCCGATACGCAGGTACGGATCCTTGAACAGGCCCATGTCGTACTTGGCGGCGAGCACTTCGCGCACGGCGTTGTCGATGTCTTTCTGTTCGATCTCGCCGGACTTGAGCAGCCCCGGCAGCTCTTTGCCGTACAGGGTGTCGTTCATGCTCATGTCGATGCCGGCCTTGATCGCCAGCTTCGCCGCTTCACGACCGTCGCGGGCGACGCCGTGCTTGATCAGTTCGAAGATCGCGCCGTGGTCGCTGACCGCCAGGCCCTTGAAGCCCCAGTCCTTGCGCAGCAGATCGTTCATCAGCCAGGTGTTGGCGGTGGCCGGAATGCCGTTGATCGAGTTCAACGCCACCATCACCCCGCCGGCACCGGCGTCGATCGCCGCGCGGTACGGTGGCAGATAGTCCTGGTACATCTTCACCGGGCTCATGTCGACGGTGTTGTAATCGCGACCGCCCTCGACCGCGCCATACAGGGCGAAGTGCTTGACGCTGGCCATGATGCTGTCGGCCGCGCTCGGCGTGTCGCCCTGATAGGCCTTGACCATCACTTTGGCGATGCGCGAGGTCAGGTAGGTGTCTTCACCGAAGCCTTCGGAGCTGCGGCCCCAGCGCGGATCGCGGGAGATATCGACCATCGGTGCGAAGGTGATGTCGAGGCTGTCGGCCGCGGCTTCCTTGGCGGCAACGCGCCCGGACTGGCCGATGGCGTCCATGTCCCAGCTCGACGCCAGGGCCAGCGGGATCGGGAAAATCGTACGGTGACCGTGGATCACGTCGTACGCAAAAAACATCGGAATCTTCAGGCGACTGCGCATCGCCGCGTCCTGCATCGGACGGTTTTCCGGGCGGGTGATCGAGTTGAACGTACCGCCGATATTGCCGGCGGCGATCTCTTTGCGGATCAGTTCGCGAGGCATTTCCGGGCCGATGCTGATCAGGCGCAACTGGCCGATCTTTTCATCGAGGGTCATTTGCTTCATCAGGTTGCTGATGAACGCGTCCTTGTTTTCCAGGGGTGCCGGGGTCGTGGCGGCCAATACTTGATGACTGGCCAGGCTGACGAACAGACCCAGCAAACACAGCTTCTTCATGAATATTTTTCTCAAGGGCCCAAGCGGCAATGCAATGCCGGCCAGCCAAAAGTTAGGGAGCGACTATTGTTGTTCGGGTGCAGGCTCAAAATTGCCGAGCCAAAAACGCCCGCCGACCGTCGGCAGCGTTTGCGCAAGGCCTCTTTTTAGCCCATCGGCCCGTTGCAATCCAGTGGCGCCGCCGATTATGCCCCAACCGCTGATGCAGAAGGTTTCACGGTCGGTTTTTTATGAAATATGCCAGGGAGCATCACTTTGATGAATGTCAGTCCAACCTACCGCTCGCGTCTGCAGGTCGCCACGCTGCTGGTACTCGCCACCTTGTTGACCGCCTGCGGCATCAACAATATCCCGACCCTCGACGAACAGGCGAAAGCCGCCTGGGGCCAGGTACAGAACCAGTACCAGCGCCGTGCCGACCTGATCCCCAACCTGGTGGAGACCGTCAGAGGCTACGCCAAGCATGAAGAAGCGACATTGACGGCGGTGGTCGAGGCCCGGGCCAAGGCGACATCGATCCAGGTCGATGCCAGCACCCTCGACAACCCGGAAAAACTCAAGCAGTTCCAGCAGGCCCAGGATCAGTTGAGCGGTGCGCTCAGCCGTCTGATGGTGGTCTCCGAGCGCTACCCGGATCTGAAGGCCAACCAGAACTTCCTTGCCCTGCAATCGCAGCTCGAAGGCACGGAAAACCGGATTGCCGTGGCGCGGCGCGATTTCATTCTGGCGGTGCAGAAGTACAACACCGAGATCCGCACGTTCCCCGGTCGTCTCTGGCACAGCGTGATGTACAGCGATCTGCCGATTCGCGAAACCTTCGAAGCCACCACCCCCGGTGCGGAAAAGGCCCCGGAAGTGAAGTTCTGACCCGAGGTTATTCATGCGTGTGTTGAAGATAGGCCTGGTGCTGATGCTCTGGCTGTTCGCCGTCAGCGCCCGGGCCGAGTTGACGTTCCCGGCGTTGAGCGGGCGGGTGGTGGACGAAGCGCAGATGATCGAGCCGTCGGTGCGCGCCCAGTTGAGCCAGCAATTGCAGGCTCACGAGCAGGCGACCGGCGAGCAGCTGGTGGTGGTCACGGTGCCTGATCTGCAGGGCACCACCATCGAGGATTACGGCGTGCAACTGGGCCGGCACTGGGGCATCGGCCAGAAGGACAAGAACAACGGCGCGCTGCTGATCGTTGCCCGTGACGAGCGCAAACTGCGCATCGAAGTCGGTTACGGTCTGGAGGATCGGCTGACCGATGCGCAAACCTCGGTGATCATTCATCAAGTGATCACCCCGGCGTTCAAGGCCGGCAATTTCAGCAAGGGCATCAGCGACGGCGTGGCGGCGATGTTGGTGGTGCTCGGCGGCAATCCGCTGGACGAGCCATCGACGGTGTACGAGTCGAACGGTGATCCGCAGAGCGATTTTGTCTCGCGCCACCCGCTGTTGTTCGTGTTTCTGGTGGTGTTGTTCATCCTGACCGTGTTTGTCTGCCAGATGCTCGGTATCCTTCCCGCCGGCCGGGGCGGCTCCGGCGGCGGGAAGGATACCGAGCATCTGGCAGACA
>NZ_JFYN01000040.1 GCF_000631985.1 Pseudomonas sp. RIT288 | reverse complement strand
TTGCCGCCGGACGCATCCTTGATAGTGACTTCGACCTTGCCGGCGTCTTTGTAAACGTCATCGGCAGGCGCTGGAACAGTCACGGTGCCGGTAGTTTTACCCGCGTCGATGGTGATCACCGAGCCATTGCTCAGGGTCACGGTGACTGGTGTGCCCGCCGGATTGGTCAAGGTCGCGGTGTAAACGATCGAACCGCCTTCAGCGACGGAGCCAGTGGCGCTCAACGTCAGGTTGGTGGTGTCGATGGTGTCAGTCACGGTAGTGCTGACCGGCGTTTTGTCGGCGACCAGGTTTTCGTAGTTGCCACCGCTCACACCCGTGATCGAGTTGTTCAGCGGCGCCTGGCCGTTCAGCGCGTCGTTCGGTGCGGTGGTGGTGACGGTGCCGGTGGTTTTACCCACTTCGATGGTGATGGACTGACCGTTGGCCAAGGTCACGACAACCGGCGAGCCAGTCACAGGCGCACCAACGGTCGCGGTGTAAGTGACGGTGCCACCCTCGGCGACCGAGGTGTCAGCGGACAGTTTGACCGTCGAAGTGTCGATGGTATCGGTCACTTCGGTGACCGCAGGGACAGTGCTTGGCACCAGATTCTCGAAGTTGCCGCCGGACGCATCCTTGATAGTGACTTCGACCTTGCC
>NZ_JFYN01000039.1 GCF_000631985.1 Pseudomonas sp. RIT288 | reverse complement strand
CGGCTTCGATGGTGATGATGGAGCCATTGCTCAACGTCACAGTCACCGGAGTACCGGCTGGATTGGTCAGGGTCGCGATGTAGACGATAGAACCGCCTTCGGCCACTGTGCCGGTAGCGGTCAGCGACAGGTTGGTGGTGTCGACGGTGTCGGTGACGTTGGTCGAAACCGGGGTTTTGTCGGCGACGAGGTTTTCGTAGTTGCCGCCAGTCACGTCAGTGATCGAGTTGGTCAGTGGCTCGTGACCGTTCAGCGCATCGTTCGGCGCGGTGGTGGTCACGGTGCCGGTGGTTTTACCCACTTCGATGGTGATGGT
>NZ_JFYN01000038.1 GCF_000631985.1 Pseudomonas sp. RIT288 | reverse complement strand
TCGCGAGCAGGCTCGCTCCTACAGGAGGATTACCTTTCAACTGTGGGAACGAACCTGCTCGCGAAGAGGCCTGCACATTCAACATCATCGTGGCTTGACACACCGCTATCGCGAGCAGGCTCGCTCCTACAGGAGGATTACCTTTCAACAGTGGGAGCGAGCCTGCTCGCGAAGAGGCCTGCACATTCAACATCTTCGTGGCTTGACACACCGCTATCGCGAGCAGGCTCGCTCCTACAGGAGAATTACCTTTCAACAGTGGGAGCGAACCTGCTCGCGAAGAGGCCTGCACATTCAACATCATCGTGGCTTGACACACCGCCTTCGCGAGCAGGCTCGCTCCTACAGGAGGATTACCTTTCAACTGTGGGA
>NZ_JFYN01000037.1 GCF_000631985.1 Pseudomonas sp. RIT288 | reverse complement strand
GCCGCAGGCTGGAGTCATTCGCTGGCGCATCGGCTGGAGTTCGATGGCGATGCGGTGATCTGGGTCGATCACGAGAACCGCCGCACGCGGTTTCCGTTGCCCAGTGTTGAGCGGCCGCAGATTCACAACAGCCTGTCACGGGCGGCGATTTTTCTCGGCGATGAGCCGGAGGAATTGATCCTCGCGCTGGCGGGGGATGCGGCGCGGTTTTATCACTTTCGCGCTGGGCGATTGGTGGCGGTCAGTGATGCGTATGGCAACCGTCTGACCGTTTCTCGCGATCATCAGCAGCGGGTTTTCCGCTTGGACAATGGCGCGGGTCGGTCGCTGCTGTTGCGCTATGACCGGGCGCATCTGATCGGCGTTGATTATCAGGTTTGGCGCGACAGCGACTGGCGCACCGAGCAAACGCTGGTCAGTTATTGCTA
>NZ_JFYN01000036.1 GCF_000631985.1 Pseudomonas sp. RIT288 | reverse complement strand
GCGATGAGGCCGGCACATTCAACATCGTTATCGCCTGACCGGACGCCATCGCTGGCAGGCCAGCTCCCACAAGGTTCTGCGCAGCATCCGGATTTTGTGAGCAGCCGATAAATCTGTGGGCCCTGGCCTGCCAGCGATGAGGCCGGCACATTCAACATCGCTATCGCCTGACCGGACGCCATCGCTGGCAGGCCAGCTCCCACAAGGTTCTGCGCAGTATCTGGGTTTTGTGAGCACCCGATAAACCTGTGGGAGCTGGCCTGCCAGCGATGAGGCCGGCACATTCAACATCGTTATCGCCTGACCGGACGCCATCGCTGGCAGGCCAGCTCCCACAAGGTTCGCGCAGTATCTGGATGTTGTGAGCACCCGATAAATCTGTGGGCACTGGCCTGCCAGCGATGAGGCCGGCACATTCAACATCGCTATCGCCTGACCGGATGCCATCGCGGGCAGGCCAGCTCCCACAAGGTTCTGCGCAGTATCTGGGTTTTGTGAGCACCCGATAAA
>NZ_JFYN01000035.1 GCF_000631985.1 Pseudomonas sp. RIT288 | reverse complement strand
GACCCTGAGCAATGGCTCGGTGATCACCATCGACGCGGGTAAAACTACCGGCACCGTGACTGTTCCAGCGCCTGCCGATGACGTTTACAAAGACGCCGGCAAGGTCGAAGTCACTATCAAGGATGCGTCCGGCGGCAACTTCGAGAATCTGGTGCCAAGCACTGTCCCTGCGGTCACCGAAGTGACCGATACCATCGACACTTCGACGGTCAAACTGTCCGCTGACACCTCGGTCGCCGAGGGTGGCACCGTCACTTACACCGCGACCGTTGGTGCGCCTGTGACTGGCTCGCCGGTTGTCGTGACTCTGGCCAACGGTCAGACCATCACCATCGAAGTGGGTAAAACCACTGGCACCGTCACCACCACCGCACCGAACGATGCGTTGAATGGTCATGAGCCACTGACCAACTCGATTACCGGCGTGACCGGTGGCAATTACGAGAATCTGGTCGCCGACAAGACGCCGGTTTCGACCACCGTTACCGACACCGTCGACACCACCAACCTGTCGCTGAGCGCAACCGGTACCGTGGCTGAGGGCGGTTCGATCGTTTACACCGCGACGTTGACCAACGCTGCCGGTTCGCCGGTCACCGTGACCCTGAGCAACGGCTCGGTGATCACCATCGACGCGGGTAAAACTACCGGCACCGTGACGGTTCCAGCACCAGCCGATGATGTCTACAAGGACGCTGGCAAGGTCGAAGTCACTATCAAGGATGCGTCCGGCGGCAACTTCGAGAATCTGGTGCCAAGCACTGTCCCTGCGGT
>NZ_JFYN01000034.1 GCF_000631985.1 Pseudomonas sp. RIT288 | reverse complement strand
TGGACTGACCGTTGGCCAAGGTCACGACAACCGGCGAGCCAGTCACAGGCGCACCAACGGTCGCGGTGTAAGTGACGGTGCCACCCTCGGCGACCGAGGTGTCAGCGGACAGTTTGACCGTCGAAGTGTCGATGGTATCGGTCACTTCGGTGACCGCAGGGACAGTGCTTGGCACCAGATTTTCGAAGTTGCCGCCGGTTGCACCGTTGATGGTGACTTCGACTTTGCCGGCATCTTTGTAGACGTCATCGGCAGGTGCTGGAACCGTTACGGTACCGGTAGTCTTACCCGCGTCGATGGTGATCACCGAGCCGTTCGACAGGGTCACGGTGACCGGCGAACCGGCAGCGTTGGTCAACGTCGCGGTGTAAACGATCGAACCGCCCTCAGCCACGGTACCGGTTGCGCTCAGCGACAGGTTGGTGGTGTCGACAGTGTCGGTGACGTTGGTCGAAACCGGGGTTTTGTCGGCGACGAGGTTCTCGTAGTTACCGCCACTGACATTGGTGATCGAGTTGGTCAGCGGCGGGTTACCGGTCAACGCATCGTTCGGTGCGGTGGTGGTCACGGTGCCGGTGGTTTTGCCGACTTCGATGGTGATGGACTGGCCGTTGGCCAGGGTCACGACAACTGGCGAACCGGTCACTGGTGCGCCAACCGTCGCGGTGTAGGTGACGGTGCCGCCTTCGGCGACCGAAGTATCGGCGGTCAGTTTGACGGTCGAGGTATCGATGGTGTCAGTGACTTCGGTAACAGCCGGAACGGTGCTTGGCACCAGGTTCTCGAAATTGCCGCCGGTGGTGCCGGTGATGCTGACTTCGACTTTACCAGCGTCTTTATAGACGTCATCGGCAGGCGCTGGAACGGTCACGGTGCCGGTGGTTTTGCCGGCGTCGATGGTGATGACGGAGCCGTTGCTCAACGTCACGGTCACCGGGGTACCGGCCGGGTTGGTCAGGGTCGCGGTGTAAACGATCGAACCGCCTTCGGCCACAGTGCCGGTGGCACTCAGCGACAGGTTGGTGGTGTCGATGGAGTCGGTGACGGTGGTGGTCGCTGGCGTGGTGTTCGGCACCAGATTCTCGAAGTTGCCGCCGGTCGCGCCGGTAATCGTGGTGCTGACGGTGCCGCCGTTGTTGTAGACGTCATTCGGCGCGGTCGGCACGTTGACCGTGCCAGTGGTCTGGCCGGCTTCGATGGTGATGGTCGAGCCGTTGGACAGGGTGACGGTGACCGGCGTCTGTGCCGGATTGGTCAGGGTCGCGGTGTAGGTGATCTGGCCACCTTCGACCACGCTGCCGGTGGCGGTCAGGGTCAGGCCAGTGGTGTCGCGCGAATCGACGATGTTCGTCACGGCTGGCGTCGTGTTAGGCACCAGGTTCTCGAAGTTGCCGCCGGTGGCACCGGTGATGGTGGTGCTGACGGTGCTGCCGTTGTTGTAGACGTCATTCGGCGCGGTCGGCACGTTGACGGTGCCGGTGGTCTGGCCGGCTTCGATGGTGATGGTCGAACCGTTGGACAGGGTGACGGTCACCGGCGTCTGCGCCGGGTTGGTCAGGGTCGCGGTGTAGGTGATCTGACCGCCTTCGGTGACGCTGTTGCCCGCCGTCAGGGTGACGGTAGTGGTGTCGATGGTGTCGGTGACCTGAGTCGTGGCCGGGGTGGTCGGCGTGGTCACGGTGATGCCGTTGCCGCCGGTGGTGCCGGTGACGGTCACGTCGATCTGGGTCGGGTCGTTATAAACGGTGTCGTTCGGTGCCAGCGGCACGTTGACGGTGCCGGTGGTGGAGCCGGCCGGAATCACGATCACCGAGCCGTTGGACAGGGTGATGGTCAGGTCGGTCAGCGGCGCCTGGGTCAGGGTCGCGGTGTACACCAGCACGCCACCGGCTTCGGTAATGGTCGGCGTGGCGCTGAGGCTCAGGGTCGACTCACGCAGAGCGTTGGTGGTGGTGTCGGTCGTCTGGCCACCGGTGATGTTCTGCGCCGCTTGCGCGCCGGCGTTGATGCCCGCGGTCGGGAAGCCGATGGTCGGATCGACGCGGCCAGCGGTGGCGTCGAGCATCACGAAACTGTGGCCGCCGCCCGCCGCGCCGCCAGTTCCTGCGGCGGTAGCGCCGGCAGCGGTGGCTTCAAGGGCGGTGGTCGGGTCGGCACCGGCGGCGATGGCCTGCTGCAGCTCTGCTACAGAAGGCGCGGCCTGCGCGGTGGCTTCGGCCAGGTCAGTGCTGGAGTCGGGCGCGTTGGCGCTCCACTGGGTTTCACGGCCCAGGTCCAGGGTGCGGCCATCCGCCAGTTCCAGCGACACGGCGCCGGAGAGGCCGGTATCGATCTGGTCGCCGACGAACAGGCGATCGCCTTCAACGAGCACGCGGCGTACACCCTCGGGGGAGACCACGAATACCTGACCGACAATGCTTTTGACGATGGCAACAACACTGCTCATTGAAGACTCTCCGGGTGTCACGTTCAGTTGACTTCCATAGCCTGATGGCTTCGGCGCCGATTCAGTCTGGACGTACTTTTAAAATTTGCGAATCAAGTTTGACGCTGTTTTTCGTCAATATTTTGGCTAGATTCTTTCGCTATTAACTTTATGCCAAACTATTGACCTTCTGGGTGCCATCCTAAACAATCGCCCCACTAATGTCACATTGATATTTCCGCGGCGACCTGTCCCTCAGCGTGTGATCCAGTTCCTATTTTGAACTTTCCGACATACGGTCATTCCGGTTGCCAATCATCCGACGCAGCAGCACGTTTTGCTGTGATTCAAGACAAGAAGTCCTGGGAAATCTTTACCATGCGTTTGCACCTGTTCAAGGCTCTACCGTTCGCCCTCGCCGCCTCGTTTGTACAAGCACAATCCTTACCAGAAGCCATGCAGCAGGCACTGGATGTCCATCCGGAAATCCAGGCAGGGGTCAACAGCCGTTTGGCCGCGGATTATCAGTTAAAGGCTGCCAAAGGGGGATACCTGCCCAAGGTCGATCTGCTGGGCGGTTATGGTCGTGAGGGCACCGACAGCGTGACCACCCGCGCCAACGGTGGCGGCAACCACTGGGAAACTTTGAACCGCAGCGAGTCAAGTTTACGTCTCTCGCAAATGGTTTTTGACGGTTTTGCGACGTCGAGTGAAGTCGGGCGTCAACAAGCCACCGTCAACTCCCGCGCCTACTCGCTGCTCGGCACTTCCGAGCGCACCGCGCTGACCGTCGCCCAGGTGTACCTGGATGTATTGACCCGCCGCGAATTCGTGCGTCTGGCCGAAGAAAACCTCAAGAGCCACCAGCGCATCTACGACCAGATCCAGTTGCGCACCCAGCGCGGCGTCGGCAGTGGTGCCGACCTCGATCAGGCTGAAGCGCGGATGGCTCAGGCCCGCAACAATCTGATCACCGAACAGACCAACCTCGCCGACTCCGAAACCAACTTCCTCAGCGCCGTCGGCCAGATGCCAGATCAGCTGGAGCGTCCGGCACCGTTCATGGCGATGATGCCGGCCAACCTCAATGAAGCTCGTACGCAGATGCTGGAAAACAGCCCGATCCTGCGCTCGGCCGAGTCCGATATTGCCGCTGCCGAGAAACAGTACGAAACCGCCAAGTCGACCTTCTACCCACGTTTTGACGCCGAGCTGGGTCGCACCGCCGACAACGATCTCGACGGTCAGAACGGTCATAACAATGAGTGGCAGGCGATGCTGCGCATGCGCTTCAACCTGTACTCCGGTGGCAGCAACAAGGCTGACCTTGAATCCAAGTCGTACCTGTCGAACCAGGCGCTGGACATCCGCAACAACGCCCTGCGTCAGTTGAACGAAGAACTGGGTCTGGCCTGGAACGCCCTGAACAACGCCAATGCGCAAGTGCCGATCGCTCAGCAATACGTTGATCACAGCACCGCCGTGCGCACCGCCTACCAGCGTCAGTTCAGCCTCGGCGAGCGGACCCTGCTCGATTTGCTCGACAGCGAAAACGAGTTGTTCACCGCTTCGCGCCGTTTGGCCGAGATCAAGAACATTCAGTTATTTACTCAGTATCGAATCAAGGCGACCATGGGCGAGTTGCTCAAGAGCCAGGGAGTGGTCGCACCATTGGCATCCGTCGTGCAGAACGATGTGAAGCCGAAGGTTCAACTGCCCGGTATGAATTGAGCAGAACCTTCATTGTTCAATTGTTAGCCAAGAGTGCCGAGCGTGGAATCAGAAGTCAGTCGAGTTCAACTCATTCATGATCCGCGCGCGATGCACGACGATCCGTTACTGGATGGTCTGCTTGCTCTGTGCATGTTGCACCAGAAGCCGGCCAGTGCCGCGATGCTCACCACTGGCCTGCCGTTGCCCAAGCAACGCCTGAGTGTCGAGTTGCTGCCCCGCGCAGCGGCTCGCGCCGGGCTGCAGGGCCGGGTGCTGCAACGCAAACTGGAAGAGATTCCGGCGATTGCCATGCCGGCGCTGTTGCTGCTCAAGGATGGCCGCAGCGCTGTTCTGCTCGGCTGGCAAGGTGACAACGAAGCACGGGTGCTGCTCAGCGAAAGCGATGGCGGCGAATCGGTGGTCAGCCGCGAACTGCTGGCCGACGATTACACCGGCAAAGTGTTCTTCGCCCAGCCGCAGCACAAATTCGACGTCAACCACGGCACGCTGATCCCGCGCGCTCGCTCGTGGTTCCGCGACACCCTCAAGCGTTCGCGCTGGCTGTATGCCGATGCGATCGCCGCGAGTTTCCTGATCAACATCATCGCCATGGCCGCGCCGCTGTTCGTGATGAACGTCTACGACCGCGTGGTGCCGAACCAGGCCGAAGCGACCCTGTGGGTGCTGGCGCTGGGCATCACCGGTGCCTACATTTTCGACCTGATCCTCAAGAGCCTGCGCAGCCTGTGCCTGGATCTGGCCGGCAAGAAAACCGATCTGATCATCTCCGCGACGCTGTTCGAGCGTATCGTCGGCATGGCCATGAAGTACCGCCCGGCGCGGGTCGGCAGCTTCGCGCAGAACATCCATGAGTTTCAGAGCCTGCGCGACTTCCTCGCCTCGCTGACCCTGACCAGCCTGATCGACCTGCCGTTCACCATTCTGATCTTCATCGTCATCGCGATTCTTGGCGGGCATCTGGTGTGGATTCCGGTGCTGGCGTTCCCGATTGCGCTGTTGATCGGCTACGCGCTGCAGAAGCCGCTGGTCGCGACCATGGAACGCACCATGGCCCTCGGCGCCGAACGTCAGTCGAGCCTGATCGAAACCCTCGCCGGCCTCGATGCAGTCAAGGTCAACAACGCCGAAAGCGAACGCCAATACCAGTGGGAACAGACCATCGGCACCCTCAGTCGCCTCGAACTGCGGGTGAAAATGCTCTCCGGTCTGGCGATGAACATTACCTTGCTGATCCAGCAACTGGCCGGGGTGATCATGATCGTCTTCGGCGTGTACCAGATTATCGCCGGCAACCTGAGCATGGGCGGTCTGATTGCCTGCTACATGCTCAGCGGCCGTGCGCTCAGCCCGCTGGCGTCGCTGTCCGGTCTGTTGACCCGCTACCAGCAGGCGCGGGTGACCATGACTTCGGTTGACCAGATGATGGAGCTGCCGCAGGAACGCAATTTCGAAGAGCGTCCGCTGAGTCGCAAGGTGTTGCAGGGCGCGATCGAGTGCCGTCAGCTGAACTTCACCTACCCGGAGCAACAGAACCCGGCACTCAAGAACATCAACCTGGTGATTCGTCCCGGCGAGAAGATCGGCATCATCGGGCGCAGCGGTTCCGGTAAAAGCTCACTGGCGAAACTGCTGGTCGGCCTGTACCAACCGGATGACGGCGCGCTGCTGGTGGATGGCGTCGACATCCGTCAGATCGACGTCAGCGAGTTGCGCTACAACATCGGCTACGTGCCGCAGGACATCCAACTGCTGGCCGGTACCCTGCGCGACAATCTGGTCTCCGGCGCGCGCTATGTGGAAGACGAGTTGGTGCTGCAAGCCGCTGAACTGGCCGGCGTGCACGAATTCGCCCGCCTGCACCCGCAAGGCTATGAACTGCAAGTCGGTGAGCGCGGGCAGAACCTGTCCGGCGGCCAACGGCAGAACGTTGCACTGGCGCGGGCGCTGCTGCTCAATCCGCCGATCCTGCTGCTCGACGAACCGACCAGCGCCATGGACAACACTGGCGAAGAACGCCTCAAGCAACGCTTGGCCGCTGTCGTTGAAAACAAGACCGTGGTGCTGGTGACGCACCGGGCCTCGCTGCTGTCGCTGGTCGACCGGCTGCTGGTGGTCGACCGTGGACAGATTCTCGCCGATGGCCCAAAAGCCGCCGTGATGGAAGCGTTGAAGAAGGGGCAGATCAGTGTTGCTTAAGTCGGGTGTCAAAGAGTCGATCCGTCGCTACTTCAAGGGTTCTGCCTCGCTGCAGGGCCAGCCGCTGCCGGAGGTCAACAAGGCGCTGATCGAAGACGCCCCGCGCGTCGTGCGTCTGACCATCTGGGCAATCATCGGCTTCTTCCTGTTCCTGATGCTGTGGGCCAACTTCGCCGTGATCGACGAAGTGACCAAGGGCGACGGCAAGGCTATTCCGTCGTCGAAGATCCAGAAAATCCAGAACCTTGAGGGCGGGATTGTCTCGGAAATGTTCGTCAAGGAAGGTCAGATCGTCGAGGCCGGCGCACCGCTGATTCGCCTGGACGACACGCGATTTGCTTCCAACGTCGGTGAAACCGAGGCTGATCGGCTGTCGATGTTGCTGCGCGTCGAACGCCTGAGCGCCGAGGTCGATGACCGTCCGCTGAACTTCCCGGAAGACGTGCTCAAAGCCGTGCCGGGTCAGGCGAAAAGCGAGGAATCGTTGTACATCAGTCGTCGTCAGCAACTGCACGACGAGATCGGTGGTTTGCAGGAACAGTTGATCCAGCGTCAGCAAGAGCTGCGCGAGTTCAGCTCCAAACAGGCGCAATACCGCCAGCAACTGGGCCTGCAACGTCAGGAAATCAACATGTCCGAGCCGCTGGTGGCGCAGGGCGCGGTGTCGCCGGTGGAGGTGCTGCGACTCAAGCGTGCCGAAGTCGAAACCCGTGGTCAGCTCGACGCCACCACGTTGGCGATCCCGCGCGCCGAATCGGCAATCAAGGAAGTACAACGCAAGATCGACGAGACTCGCGGCAAATTCCGCAGCGAAGCGCTGACTCAGCTCAATGAAGCCCGCACCGACCTGAACAAGGCCCAGGCTACCGGCAAAGCGCTGGAAGACCGAGTCAGCAGGACACTGGTCACCTCGCCGGTACGCGGCATCGTCAACAAGTTGCTGGTCAACACCATTGGCGGCGTGATCCAGCCGGGCAGCGATATGGTGGAAATCGTGCCGCTGGATGACACCTTGCTGGTCGAAGCCAAGATCCGTCCGCAGGACATTGCGTTCCTGCATCCGGGGCAGGAAGCGATCGTCAAATTCACCGCGTACGACTACACCATTTATGGCGGGCTGAAAGCCAAACTGGAGCAGATCGGTGCCGACACCATCACCGACGAAGACAAGAAAACCACCTACTACATCATCAAGGTGCGCACCGAGCGCAGCCACCTGGGCACTGATGAGAAGCCGTTGCTGATCATCCCGGGGATGGTTGCGTCGGTGGATATCATCACTGGCAAGAAGTCGGTGTTGAGTTATCTGCTCAAGCCGATCATCCGGGCGCGGGCCGAGGCACTGCACGAGCGTTAGATTTGCAGCGCGGCTGATGGCCTATTCGCGAGCAGGCTCGCTCCCACATTGGATCTTTGTTAAACACTCATTTTGTGTTCACCAACGAACCCCTGTGGGAGCGAGCCTGCTCGCGAAGGCGTCAGCGGGAATAACACACTCCTGTCAGTAAGTGACACAAATCGTCACTCACCAACCAGTCCATTCCTCAACATCCGCCATATCGTTATTCATTAACGGTATTTAATTTCCGGTTCTTATAGCTATAAAGTCATCCCTCTGCGTACCTGCCGACCAATCGGCGCGCCGCACGACCTGAACCAACACGCAATCCAGCGTGAGTTTCTGATCGACGTGCGCGCCTGTGAGCGCGCCGTGCGTGGGAGATTGAAAGATGTCCGCAGCTACTGCCACCCCAAGCGCCGCGACTGCCGCGCCGCAAAGCTTTGAAATCCGTCCGTTCAGCGGTGCCGTCGGTGCCGAAATCATCGGCCTGGACCTGACCCGACCGGTCAACGACCAGGACTTCGCGCGCATTCATCGTGCGCATCTGGATCACCATGTCGTGGTGTTCCGCGACCAGCGCATCACTCCGCAACAGCAGATCGATTTCAGCCGCCGCTTCGGCGTGTTGCAGATTCACGTGCTCAAGCAGTTCCTGCTGGTCAATCACCCGGAAATCCTCATCGTTTCCAACATCGTCGAGAACGGCCAGAACATTGGCCTCGGCGATGCCGGCAAGTTCTGGCACTCCGATCTTTCCTATAAAGAGCTGCCGAGCCTTGGCTCGATGCTGCATGCCCAGGAGTTGCCGTCCGAGGGCGGCGACACGCTGTTCGCCGACATGCACAAAGCCTGGGACGACCTGCCCGAAGCGTTGCGCAAAGCCGTGGAAGGCCGCTCGGCCGCGCATTCCTACACCGCGCGATACAGCGAAACCAAATTCGAGGGCAATTGGCGTCCGACCCTGACTCCGGAGCAACTGGCGCAGGTCGCCGAAGTGGTGCACCCGATCGTCCGTACCCACCCGGAAAACGGCCGCAAGGCGTTGTTCGTCAGCGAAGGCTTCACCACCCGCATCGTCGGTCTGCCGGAGGAAGAGAGCAAACAACTGCTCGCCGAGCTCTACGCCCACAGCGTGCTGCCGCAAAACATCTACCGCCATCAGTGGCAGCCTCACGACATGGTGTTCTGGGACAACCGCTCGCTGATCCACCTTGCCGCCGGCTGCCCCGCGCACCTGCGCCGCAAGCTGTATCGCACGACCATTCAGGGCGACGCGCCTTTCTGATTTGCCGGAGATTCGATCATGTCCAAACGTCTTCCATTTGCACCGCTGGCCGCGGCCATCGGCTTGGGTTTCAGCCTGATTGCCGGCAGCCTGGTGGCGCCGACCGTGGCCCACGCCGAAGGTGAAATCCGCATCGCCGAACAGTTCGGGATTGTCTATTTATTGCTCAACGTGGTGCGCGATCAGGGCCTGATCGAGAAGTACGGCAAGCAGCAAGGCCTCGACATCAAGGTCGACTGGACGCAGCTCTCGGGCGGCGCGGCGGTCAACGATGCGCTGCTGTCCGGTTCCATCGACATTGCAGGCGCCGGGGTCGGCCCGCTGCTGACCATCTGGGATCGCACCCACGGCAAACAGAACGTCAAAGCTGTGGCCTCGCTCGGCAACTTCCCGTACTACCTGGTCAGCAACAATCCCAAGGTCAAAACCATTGCCGATTTCACCGAGAAGGACCGCATTGCGGTGCCGGCGGTGGGCGTGTCGGTGCAGTCGCGCTTCCTGCAATACGCGGCGGCCAAGCAGTGGGGTGACAAGGAATTCAATCGCCTCGACAAGTACACCATCGCCGTTCCGCACCCGGATGCGACCGCGGCGTTGATCGCCGGCGGCACCGAGTTGACAGGGCACTTCTCCAACCCACCGTTCCAGGATCAGGCGCTGCAGAACCCGAACGTGCACGTGGTGCTCAACTCCTACGACATCCTCGGCCCGAACTCGCCGACGGTGTTGTTCGCCACCGAGAAATTCCGCAATGAGAACCCGAAAACCTACAAAGCCTTCGTGGAAGCGCTGACCGAAGCCGCGCAATTTGCCCAGAACGATAAGGGTGCGGCGGCGGACACCTACATCCGCGTGACCAAGGCCAAAATTGACCGCGCCGAGCTGCTGAAAATCATCGATAACCCGCAGTTCGAATTCAGCGTCACGCCGAAAAATACCTATCCACTGGCCGAATTCCTATACCGCGTCGGTGCGATCAAGAACAAACCCGAGTCGTGGAAGGACTACTTCTTCCAGGACGCCAAGCCACTGCAAGGGAGCTGATCGAGATGAATGCCCCCTTGCAAGGCCACGCGGCCAGCAACCCGATCGCCAGTACGCAAGCGCTGCTGGCGGTGGATAACGTCAGCCTCGAATACCGCACCCCGCAACGGGTGGTGCGGGCCACGCATCAGGTCAGTTTCGAAATCGATCCGGCGGATCGCTTTGTGCTGCTCGGCCCGTCCGGCTGCGGCAAGTCGACTTTGCTTAAAGCAGCCGCCGGGTTCATTGCACCGAGTGAAGGCGAGATTCGCCTGCAAGGTCAGCGGGTTGATGGACCCGGTCCGGACCGGATCGTGGTGTTCCAGGAATTCGATCAACTGCCGCCGTGGAAAACCGTGAAACAGAACGTGATGTTTCCGCTGCTGGCCTCGCGAACCCTGAACAAAAAAGACGCCGAAGAACGCGCGCTGCACTATCTGGAAAAGGTCGGTCTGGCAGCGTTCGCCGACGCCTATCCACACACCTTGTCCGGCGGCATGAAGGCGCGGGTGGCGATTGCCCGCGCGCTGGCGATGCAGCCGAAAATCCTTCTGATGGATGAGCCGTTCGCCGCGCTGGACGCACTGACCCGGCGCAAGATGCAGGAAGAGTTGCTGCTGCTCTGGGAGGAGGTGCGCTTCACCTTGCTGTTCGTCACCCACTCGATCGAAGAGGCGCTGGTGGTCGGCAACCGCATCCTGCTGCTGTCGCCACATCCGGGGCGCGTGCGCGCCGAAGTGCACAGCCATCAATACGATCTGCAAAGCCTCGGCGGCGTGGCGTTTCAGGAGTCGGCGCGGCGCATTCACCGTTTGCTGTTCGATGAAGGCCAGTCGCCGGAAACCGAGCGTGACCATGACTTCAACGACATTCGTATCGCTTATTGAGCGTTCTGGAGGATTGCCCGATGAGCCAACCATCGTCTGTACGACAAGAGTTTGAAACCGTCCTTGAACCATTGACCAGCGTGCCGCTCGAGCGCGAATTGCCTCTAGGCCAACGCCTTTGGCAACAGGGCTGGCTGCGTAAGAGTGTGATCCTGATTTTGCTGGCGATCCTTTGGGAGGTGATCGCCCGGGTGCAGAACAACGACCTGCTGCTGCCAAGTTTTCTGCAGACCAGTCATGCGCTGTACGACGGCCTGCTCAGTGGTGAGTTGCTGGGCAAGGTATGGATATCGCTGGTGGTGCTGATCAAGGGTTACCTGATCGGCATCGTGCTGGCATTTGCCCTGACCACGCTGGCGGTGTCGACCCAGTTTGGTCGCGATCTGCTGAGCACCCTGACCTCGATGTTCAACCCGCTGCCGGCGATTGCCTTGCTGCCGCTGGCACTACTTTGGTTTGGACTGGGGCAGAACAGCCTGATTTTCGTGTTGGTGCATTCGGTGCTCTGGGCGCTGGCTTTGAATACCTACGCCGGTTTTCTCGGTGTCTCGGAAACCCTGCGCATGGCCGGGCGTAATTACGGGCTGAAGGGCATGCGTTTTGTGCTGTTCATCCTCATTCCGGCAGCGCTGCCGTCGATCCTCGCGGGGCTGAAAATCGGCTGGGCCTTTGCCTGGCGCACGCTGATCGCCGCCGAGCTGGTGTTCGGCGCCACCAGCGGCAAGGGCGGGTTGGGCTGGTACATCTTTCAGAACCGCAATGAGCTGTACACCGACAAGGTGTTTGCCGGGTTGGCGGTGGTGATCCTGATCGGGTTGCTGGTGGAGAACCTGGTGTTCGATACGTTGGAGCGGGTCACCGTAAAGCGCTGGGGCATGCAGCGGTAATTTGTGCTGTTCCCACTGGCGCCATTGCGAGCAGGCTCACTCCTGCAAGGGATCTGCGTCGAACACAAAATTTGCGATCACTGAAGATCAAATGTAGGAGTGAGCCTGCTCGCGATAGCGTCCCTAATTGGCGCCGCTAAACTTGAAAAATGTTTGCTAGCATTGCGCCTGAATCAATTCAGATCAGCCAAGAGTGCTCAGCATGCAACTCCCGGACATGAATCTTCTGGTCGCCCTCGATGCCTTGCTCGACGAGGGCAGTGTGGTCGGCGCCGCGCGGCGGATGAACCTCAGCCCCGCCGCCATGAGTCGCACCCTGACGCGTATTCGCGAGGCGATCGGCGATCCGATCCTGGTGCGCGCCGGTCGCGGCCTGGTGCCAACTCCCAAGGCGCTGGAGTTGCGTGAGCAAGTGCGCGAGGTGGTCGAGCAGGCCGCGCTGCTGTTTCGCTCCGCCGACAGCGTGGAGCTGGGCACTTTGCGCCGGCGCTTCAGCATCCGGGCCAACGACTTTTTCGTCGGTGTGTACGGCGGCAAATTGTTCGATACCCTCGATCAGCAAGCGCCGCACTGCGAATTGCGTTTCGTCCCCGAGGGCGATGGCGACGACGAAGCGCTGCGTGAGGGACGGATTGATCTGAGTGTCAGCAACACCCGTCCGGTGACCCCGGAAGTGAAGATACAAAACCTGTTTTCCACCCATTTCGTCGGTCTGGTGCGTGAGGATCATCCGTTACTCGACGGCGAAATCACCGCCGAGCGCTATGCCGGGTTCTCGCATATCAGCATGTCCCGTCGTGGCATTGCTCGCGGGCCTATCGACACCGCGCTGAACGCCCTGGGCCTGGAGCGGCGGGTGGCGGTGATCGCCCCGAGTTTTCACGCGGCGATGTTTGCCTTGCCCGATTCCGACCTGATCCTGCCGGTGCCCAAGGAAGCGTTGCTCAGCGTGCGCCGACTGGGCCTGAAGCTGCGCTCGTTCAATCTGCCAATCCCGTTGCCGACGCTGATGCTGACCCAGGCCTGGCACCCGCGCTTCGACAAAGACCCGGCGCACCGCTGGCTGCGCGAAACGCTCAAGGCGTGTTGTGACGAGACGTGGCTGGCCGCGCAACCCTGATTCCGCAAACCACACAACCCCCCTGTAGGAGTGAGCCTGCTCGCGATAGCGGTGTATCAGTCGCCAAAAATGTCGACTGAAATGCCGCTATCGCGAGCAGGCTCACTCCTACAGGAAATAGTTGTGTCTGACGCACTTATAACCTGCCAATAAGTCAATTTTCGTCAGCAGTAAGCCTTACTAAAATGCTCCGGTATTTTTCCTTCCGGAGTGTGTATCCATGACATCCCTGACGGTCCCGGCGCCCATCGCTGCGGCCAGTCCGGCGACGGCGGCCGCGCCACCGGTGTTCGGGGCGCGGATCATCACCGGCCTGGTTGGCGTGCTGCTGGCGGTGCTGGTCTCGGGCCTCAACGAGATGGTGACCAAAGTCGCGCTGGCCGATATTCGGGGCGCGCTGAACATCGGTTACGACGAAGGCACCTGGCTGGTGTCCTGTTACGCCGCGACTTCGGTGGCGGCGATGGCTTTCGCGCCGTGGTGCTCGGTGACCTTTTCGCTGCGCCGTTTCACCCTCTGCGCGATCAGCCTGTTCACGCTGCTCGGCGTGCTGTGCCCGTTCGCCCCCAACTACGAAAGCCTGTTGCTGATGCGCACCCTGCAAGGGCTGGCGGGCGGCGCGTTGCCACCGATGCTGATGACCGTCGCCCTGCGGTTTCTACCGGCCAATTTCAAACTCTACGGCCTGGCCGGTTACGCCCTGACCGCGACTTTCGGCCCCGGCCTCGGTACGCCGCTGGCCGGGCTGTGGAGCGAGTACGTTGGCTGGCAATGGACGTTCTGGCAAATCATCGTGCCGTGCCTGATCGCCATGGCGATGGTCGCTTGGGGCATTCCGCAGGATCCGCTGCGCCTGGAGCGCCTCAAGACGTTCAACTGGAAAGGCCTGCTGCTGGGTTTTCCGGCGATCTGCATGCTGGTGATCGGCTTGCTTCAGGGCAATCGGCTGGACTGGTTCGAGTCGAGCCTGATCTGCGGTTTGCTCGTCGCCGGTTCGCTGTTGCTGGTGGCGTTTCTGATCAATGAATGGTCGCAGCCGATTCCGTTTTTCAAGTTGCAGATGCTCGGTATCCGCAACCTGTCGTTCGCACTGATGACCCTCGCCGGGGTGCTGGTGGTATTGCAGGCGGTGGTGCTGATTCCGTCGAGCTATCTGGCGCAGGTCCAGGGTTATCGCCCGGTGCAGACCGCGCCAATCATGCTGATCGCCGCGTTGCCGCAGTTGATCGCGCTGCCGCTGGTGGCGGCGCTGTGCAACCTGCGCTGGGTCGATTGTCGCTGGGTGCTCGGCATCGGTTTGAGCATGTTGACGCTGTCTTGCCTGGGCGGCTCGCTGCTGACCTCGGAGTGGATCCGCGACAATTTCTACGTCCTGCAATGGCTGCAGATTTTTGGTCAGCCGATGTCGGTGTTGCCGCTGTTGATGTTGTCGACCGGCAGCATCCAGCCGCAGGACGGGCCGTTCGCCTCCGCGTGGTTCAACACGGTGAAAGGCCTGGCGGCGGTGATCGCCACCGGAGTCATTGAGGCGCTGACCACCGCGCGCCTGCATTTCCACTCGACCATGTTGATCGACAACCTCGGCAATTCACCGTTGGTCGATCGCAGCGATCCGGGGCTCGCCCATCGCCTGCATGAACAGGCCGTGGTGCTGACTTCCTCTGATCTCTATGTGTGCATGGCCGGCGTCGCGGTGGCGCTGATTCTGCTGATTTTCTGGCTGCCGACGCGGATCTTTCCACCGCGCGCGCCGACCTGATGGCTGTACTGAAACAGAAGGTTTTTATGACGACTCAAGCAAAGCAAAAACTCGCGGTGGCCGTGGCGGCCGCACTGGCGGTCGGCGTGTTGCTGTACCTGGCGGTGCCGGGACTGTTCGGCAAGCGTACCCAGCAAAATACCAACGACGCGTTCGTTTCCGCCGACTTCACCTTGGTGGTGCCGCGCGTGGCCGGGTTCATCAAGGAAGTGCTGGTGGAAGACAACCAGCGGGTCAAGGCCGGGCAACTGCTGGCGTTGATCGATGATCGTGATTTGCGCGCCGCCGCTGAAGCGGCCGATGCGCAAACCCTGGTCGCCCGTGCTCAGCTGCAAAATGCCAAGGCCACGCTGGAGCGGCAGACGTCGGTGATTGCTCAGGCACAGGCCTCGGTGGTCTCGGCCAAGGCAGAAATGGCCTTCGCTCAGCAGGAACTCAATCGCTACAACCACCTCGCCGGCGTTGGTGCCGGCACGGTGCAGAATGCGCAGCAGGCGCGCACGCGCATTGATCAGGCGAGCGCTCGGCTCGACACCGCCAGCGCGAAACTGGCGGCAGAGCGCAAGCAGGTAGAGATTCTCACGGCGCAGCGCGATGCAGCCGAAGGCAATCTGAAGCATGCGCAAGCGGCGCTGGAAATCGCCAGTTTCGAGCTGTCCTATACGCGCATCACCGCGCCGCAGGACGGCATGGTCGGCGAGCGTGCGGTGCGCGTCGGCGCCTATGTGACGCCGGGCAGCAAGCTGCTGGCGGTGGTGCCGTTGCAGCAGGCGTATGTGGTTGCCAACTTCCAGGAAACCCAGCTCACCGACGTGCAGCCGGGGCAGCAAGTGCAGGTGCATGTCGACAGTCTCGGGGGTGAGGCCTTGAGCGGTCGCGTCGAAAGCATCGCGCCGGCCACTGGGGTGACATTCGCCGCGGTGAAACCGGATAACGCCACGGGCAACTTCACCAAGGTGGTACAACGGATTCCGGTGAAGATCGTGCTTGAGCCGGGTCAGCCGTTGGCCGAGCGTTTGCGTGTGGGCATGTCGGTGGAGGCCAGTATCGACACTCGCCGTTCGGCGCCGGCGGAGCGCGAGGTGACTCAGCGATGATTCTGCGTAAAAACCTGTGTCGAGGGAGCTTGCTCGCGCGGGGGGGCGAAGCGACCCCGAAAATCGCGAGTGCTACGCACTCGAGCGGGAGCAAGCTCCCTCGCCACAAAAGTCTGTATCAGTCACTTGTTGTGGTGAGCTTGTTTGGCCTTAGCGCCTGTACCGTTGGCCCGGACTTCCACAAGCCTGAAGCTACACAGATCAGCGACTGGGCCAAACCCGCCAAGTCCGCTCCCAGCCAAGCCGTCAGCGAACCGCTGAACGAACGCTGGTGGGAGGTTTTCCACGACCCGCAACTCTCAGCCCTGACTCAGCGCGCGATGAACAGTAACCTCGATCTGCAACTGGCCAGCAGCCGTTTGCAACAAAGCCGTGCCGCGCGCCAGGTGATCACCGCGGATCGCTACCCGAACACTGCCGCTACCGGGAGCTACGCGCGTAAACGCAACAGTGGTGAAGGCCTGAATGACCCGTCCGGGCACAACGGCGATTCCGCTTTCAACCTGTGGGACGCCGGTTTCTCCGCCTCCTGGGAACTGGATTTCTGGGGCCGTGTACGCCGCGAAACCGAAGCCGCCGATGCCAACCTCGAAGTCGCCGAAAACGATCGTCGTGGCGTGCTGCTCGCGGTCCTCGCCGACACCGCACAGAACTACATCCAACTGCGCGGCGTGCAGAACACCCGCGCGGTCACCGAGCAGAACCTCGACGTCGCCCGGCACAGCCTCAAGCTGTCGCAACTGCGTCTGAACGACGGTGTAGCGACCGATCTGGACGTCGCCGAAGCCGCCGCGCAGGTTTCCGCCATCGAATCGCGCCTGCCGGCCCTTGAGCAGCGCCAGTCACAACTGATCAATGCGATCAGCCTGCTGATGGGCGAACCACCGCAAGCACTGGCCAAGGAGTTATCCACAGACGGTGCGGTGCCGCAGTCACCGTTGCAAGTCGCCATCGGCCTGCCATCGCAGTTGGCCGAACGCCGTCCGGACATCCGACAGGCCGAAGCGCGCCTGCACGCTGCCACCGCCAACATCGGCGTGGCCAAGGGTGATTTCTATCCGCGCATCACCCTGTCCGGCAACCTCGGATCGCAAGCGATGCAACTGAGCGATTTCGGTTCCTGGGGCTCGCGAGCTTTCGGTATCGGCCCGCAATTCAGCCTGCCGCTGTTCGACGGCGGACGCCTGCGCGGCATGCTGCAACTGCGCGAAGCCCAGCAACAGGAAGCGGCCATCGCCTACCAGCAGACCGTGCTGCGCGCCTGGCACGAAATCGACGACCAGCTGACCGCCTACAACGCCAGCCAACGCCGCCGCGACAGCCTCGCCGAAGCCGTACGCCAGAACCAGATCGCCCTGCGCACCGCGCAACAGCAATACGTCGAAGGCGTGGTTGATTTCGTCAACGTCCTCACCGTGCAAGGCGCATTGCTGGCAACTCAGGAGCAGTGGGTGGAAAGTTCGACCGGCGTTTCGCTGGCGATGGTCGGGTTGTACCGGGCGTTGGGCGGGGGCTGGGAGTCGGTGTATCCGTCGGGGGAGATGGCGAAGGGGACCCAATCGATACATTCGATTTGATCGGAGGTGCCGGGGACTCCAGCGTTTCGCCCCCTCCGATTGCACTAGATGATCGAATCGATATCAAGCGTATGCGGCGCACCGATCGTATGCCCGTAAAGTGAGGTCAGCCGTGCATCGTTGCTGGCGTTGTCCGGAGCCTGCGCGAGTTGTTCTTGCTTGAGGTTTTCCGGGTGCGCACGCCAGCGTTGCATGCACTCGGCGAGCAGCGCCGGCTGTTCGGCGAGCAGGCCATAGACGTCCGTTGCGCTGACCCGTTTATGCCGCAAGGCGCTCAGGCGCGCATGGCTGGTCTCGATGCGGCTGACTTCATGGCTGATCGCCTCGATCGTGCGCTCCTGGGTGCGCACGTAGGCCGCTGGCCGGGCCAGCAGGTCCTGGCGAGCGGCGCGCAATTGCCGGGTAATGCGCACCAGCGCTTGCTCCACCCATTCAAACTCGCTGTCAGTGACCCGCGTGCGATTCGCCTCATGGGCCTGTTGCCAGCGGCGCAAGGCGGCCCAGCACGCCGGGACATAGCCGCCGACCATCGAGTGATGCCCGGCATTGAAGATCTGCCGTAACAATCCCGGACGATCCGGCAGGCCGTTTTTCTGTTGCAGCGCGAGGGTGCACGCGGCGTGCTGGGTGATGGTGTCGCTGCCCGGCTCCCACAGGATCGAAGAGGTCTGCTGGCGCCCGAACTCCACCGGCATGGCGTGATGCAGGGTGCCATGGTGGTCGTAGGCTTCCCCCGTCCAGTTTGTAATCCCCGCGACGAACACCGACAGCCCGACCGGCACGTTGGTAAACATCAACGCCGCGCCAGTCCCGTAGACCCCAACTTTGGTATTCATCCAGCTACCCGGCACGCTGGGCACCGGGTCGTTGTGGTTGACCATGCGGTAATGCACCTGCGGGGCGGCGGCTTGGGTGAAGACGGTATCGCCGGCGCGGGGGGCGCCGTAGGTGTAGAGCTGGATGTTGTACGTGAAATTCGATCTGCGGCGCAGCATTTCCGCGAGCAGCAGGGTGATTGCACCGCCGAGGCTGTGGCCGCAGATGAGTAGTTTTTGGCCGGCGTAGAATCTGTCGAGATATTTAATTGCGAAATCGTATGCAGTCTGTGCTGCCGTGTAAAAACCTCGGTGTACCTGGCCCACGCCCTCAACGAATGGGACTTGCTGTGCATCGGCATCGCGCAATCCATCGGGGATGATCTCAAAAGTGCCCCGCACTGCAATCAAAATCAGTCCGTCATTGTGAGTTATGAACGCCTGAGTGTCAGTGGCCTTTTTACCGAGGTGCCTGTCGTCGAGAAAGTGAACCTTCTCGGGATGCTCCTGATCCTCCCCAAGGGCTGGATCATTGACCTCATACAGCGTCGGATCGAACGGCACGATTTCCAGCCTTCTCGAATACGCCACGTCTTCATACAAAGGGTAATAGGCATTCTTTTGCGCGGCATCGACGCGCCACAGCTCATCAGACTTGGCCAAGGCATCGGCGAACCAGTTGCCGACACTGGGTTGTTCGGGGAAGGTCACCTTGGGTTCCTTGATCGGAGCGGTGGCGGGTTTCTGGCCAAAAGGGCAGTAACTCAGGGTGGCCATCAATGCCAGTTGATAGAGGTTGAGTGCGCAGAACTCCGGCGCGGTCGACAGCATCGGGCGCAAGGCCCGCAACGCACGGACTTCCAGCACCGTGTGCTTGCGCGAGGCCAGAGCGACGCCGACCTGTGCATGCTTGCCCATGATCGCTGACAGGCCACTGTTGGCGGGGTAGTGGCGATAGACCTCGGGTGGTAGATGAGCGACATGCCGGACCAGATGGCGCACCTCCACCTGTATGTATTCGTCGCCGTCCGGAACGGGTTGTTCGCGGTTACGGGTGGCGTCCGGATTGCGGTAACGGGTTTGTTCGGCGCGAACCTGGAGTTCGGTGATTTTCAGTGGGTAGTGGGGACGTTCCATTACGCGCAGATAGACTTTTTCCTGACCCTCGTAAGCCTGTTCGAAGCGCAACGCAATCGGACCCGCGCAATAGTTTTCGACCTTTCCAATACCGTTGATATCGAGGTATCCATTGAATAGTTGTCCCTCTGAATCGACCGCAACATAGGCCAATCCCTCATAAGCCGCCCCCGAGCCAAACTCATCGACCAGTTGAAAACTGCTCCAGTTACCTTGTGCGGGGCAGCTCAGCAGGCGGTTGTTGAGCGGTGATTGCAGGTCCTTTTCAAGTGACGTCATGTGGAACACTCCTTATTCCGTGCAGCCGGGATAGATGGTGCAGATGCGGCCATCGACCATCTGGAAGGTGCTGAAATCGGTATGGTTGCCGAAGCAGAAGGCGTACTGGTCTTCGAAGTTGTCGCCCATGCAGCGCTTCCAGCCGTTAGGTACTTTGACCCAGGTCTTGCCGATGGCAGGCCTTTCTTCCTCCGCTAAATCGATCTTCATCCGCACGGTTTTTCCCGGCAGTTGGTCGAGGATATAAGCGGCAAAAGGGCGACCTCGCGCGAGTGCGCCAAGCTCATCGGTTTTTTTGCAGTCGAGGAGTTTTACGATGCGGCGGTACGGTCCCATCGTGCGGAACAGCCACTGGCACTGGCCGTAAAAACGGCTTTCACCGGTTTCGTCGAATGTGCCTTTGTACTTTTCTTCAAGTTCTCCGCGTATGGCCACGGCGGCATAGTCTGAAGCGAAATCCCCTCGATCTTTGCCATATGCAAAGTAGAGTTCCAGGTCGATTTTGCGGATCACCAACGGGCAGCCGCGCACGGTTCTGCGAATAGCTATTTCTGATACGGCCACGTAGTTCTCACGCCACTGCAGGTTGTACCCCTCGGCGGTATTGCGGCCGTCCGGAACAGTGCAGGTTTCACCTGCATCGGGTTCGTATTTGGCGATAGCTTGATAAACAAACCCCGGCGGCAAATCAGCCGTGAAGGTGAAGCTGTTGGACGGACTGCTCTTGCAGCCAGCCATAAGAGCGAAGCAACCACCCAGCATCGCCATGCATCGCAAGTGAGGCCCGGTGAGGTAGCTGTGCAACCCCTTTTCAAATGACGTCATGTGGAACACTCCTTATTCCGTGCAGCCGGGATAGATGGTGCAGATGCGGCCATCGACCATCTGGAAGGTGCTGAAATCGGTATGGTTGCCGAAGCAGAAGGCGTACTGGTCTTCGAAGTTGTCGCCCATGCAGCGCTTCCAGCCGTTAGGTACTTTGACCCAGGTCTTGCCGATGGCAGGCCTTTCTTCCTCCGCTAAATCGATCTTCATCCGCACGGTTTTTCCCGGCAGTTGGTCGAGGATATAAGCGGCAAAAGGGCGACCTCGCGCGAGTGCGCCAAGCTCATCGGTTTTTTTGCAGTCGAGGAGTTTTACGATGCGGCGGTACGGTCCCATCGTGCGGAACAGCCACTGGCACTGGCCGTAAAAACGGCTTTCACCGCTTTCGTCGAATGTGCCTTTGTACTTTTCTTCAAGTTCTCCGCGTATGGCCACGGCGGCATAGTCTGAAGCGAAATCCCCTCGATCTTTGCCATATGCAAAGTAGAGTTCCAGGTCGATTTTGCGGATCACCAACGGGCAGCCGCGCACGGTTCTGCGAATAGCTATTTCTGATACGGCCACGTAGTTCTCACGCCACTGCAGGTTGTACCCCTCGGCGGTATTGCGGCCGTCCGGAACAGTGCAGGTTTCACCTGCATCGGGTTCGTATTTGGCGATAGCTTGATAAACAAACCCCGGTGGCAAATCAGCCGTGAAGGTGAAACTGTCAGGCGGACTCGCCACACAACCCGGCAACATCCCCATGCAGCCCACCCACCCGGCATGTCGAAAAAATCGTTTCACTGCGTTGCCTCTTCAGCCATCGTTTTTACCCAGTGGCTCACCCGTTCGAAGTGGTCCAGCGGCGTTTCCCCCGGGCGCACTTGCCACTGCGCATCAAAGCCGTTGGCCGGCGCTCGCAAGCTGTGAATCAGCAGAAACTCCAGCTGCTGCGGGGTCTGCCACCCCCACTCATCCGCCTGCGCCAAGCGTTCGCGCAGCCAGGTTTGCGGTGGCTGTGTACGGGCGAGGTCGGCGTAGGCCTGTTCGTGTCCGGCCAGCAGATAGCGATGAGCGTTAAGCTGGCGAATCTCGCGGGTTTGCTCCGCAGGCACGGGTGTATGCAGCCACGGTGGAGACTCTGGCAGTGGATAGTGGCCAGGCGCCGGGTTGTCGCAGCTTTCCCATTGCGTGCCCTGCCAGTAACACACGCTGAGGGCGGGGCCGAGGTAGGCCGCAATGTCTTCGGTTGGCAGATACGCCAGTGTCCGGGTCAGCACGCGGTTGTCGTGAAAGCGGTACAGCGCCTGATGCGGGCGTGCGCCGATGATCAGCCGTTGCTGCCAGTGTTCGACCCACGCGGACAGGGAGGTTTGCGGCAGGCTGAACAGCCATCCCCAGTTGCTTTCCGGACTGGCGAGCAACGGCGCGATGCGCTTGTCGTCGTACCGCTCCAGGGCGAAGACAAACGGCCCGTTGTCCGCCAGTTCGGCGGCGGGTGTGTCTTTGTAGAGGATGCGGTAATGCTCGAAGTCGCTGGTTTGCAGCAGCGTCTGCCGGGTTTCCCGTTGTGGCGGCTGTGAGTCCAGTAGCACATACAGGCCGTGCCCTGAGGCGAATTGACCGGTCATCCAGCGGCGCGGAAACGTTTCGCTCATGCGGCGTTCTCCCGTGGCAGGCAGACGCCATCGCGACAGTCTTCGCAAAGCGCGCAGAAAGTCGCTCCCATGGCGTTGTTGTCCGCCAGCAGCGCGAGTTGCGTGGGCGCCAGCACGGGTGGCAATGGCGGCGGCAGCCCCACATCTGTTACGCCATCGGGCATCAATGCCCTCGCTGGCGTAACAGATGTGGGGCTGCCGCCGACCTGAATGGCACTGCTGCTGAAAATGCCACCGTGACCGATCACCAGATGCTCGCCACCGACCGTGAGGCTGATGCTGTTGCCGGCGTTGAGTACCAGATGATCGCCGGCGTTGAGGTGGATCTGCCGACCGGCTTCGATCACCTGCAACCGATCGACACGGCTATGACTGTCTCCGCTGACGTGCAAGTGATCGCTGGCATGCAGCCGGGTTTTGCGGTCGCCGTGCACGGTGCGCTGTTCTTCGGCCTGCAACACGCTGATGCTGTGGCCCTTGATGGTTTCGTGGCGCTGGTTGCCGACGTCCAGGCGGCTGTCGTTTTCCACCTTGTGTTCGAGGTCGCGCTGGGCGCGCAGGTAAATCAGTTCACGACCGGCGCGATCTTCCACATGCAATTCGTTGAAGCCGCCATTGTCCGGTGAACTGCGTGAGCGAAACACGCTGCGGGTCTTGTGTTCCGGCAGTTCATAGGGGGCCGGGTTGGCGCTGTTGATCAGGCAGCCGCTGACCACCGGGTGATCGGGGTCGCCCTCGAGAAAACTGACCAGCACTTCCATGCCGACCCGGGGCAGCGTCACGCTGCCGTGGGCGCTGCCGGCCCAGTTCGAGGCCAACCGCAACCAGCAGCTGCTGTGGTCGTCGTGATTGCCTTCGCGATCCCAGTAGAACTGGACTTTGACCCGACCAAACGCGTCGCAATGGATCTCTTCGTTGACGGGACCGGTAACCACGGCGGTCTGACTGCCGAAGATTCGCGGCTTCACGAATGATTGTGGTGGACGGTAGATCACCTCCCATGGCGTGGCGACAAAATCGTTCCGGTAGCCTTCTACAAAACCATCGTCAGCGGCGCCGGCCACCCCGTCCAGCGTTTCCTCCAGCACGGCGGGCTGTTTGCCGCAGTGGTTCACCTCGGTCAGCAGCCACAACCGATTGTTGTCCTCGCAGGGATGCTCGCTGATCGACAGGAAATGACCCGCCATCAGGCTTGGCTGATCGCTGTGGCCGCGAGCCTGCAAGTAGTCGGCGCGATGACTTTCGAGGGCGCGGTGGGTCAGTTGCTTGCCCCGCGCGCCGTCGGTGAAGAGCCCCGGATAGCGATAATCCTCAAGCGCCGGCCGTGCCGCGTCGCTGTCGGGCCGTTGGGTCGCCTCCAGCAGAAAGCGGGTCTTGCGAAAGTCATGATCGCGGCGCGTGGTCGCCGTGGGGCGGGTTTCTACCCGTACCTGCCATTGTTGGATCGCAGGCGTTTCGGCCACCATGCCGCTGTCCTGGCGATAGGGTGTGGGGCGCTCCAGACGAGGAAAAACCGTCTGATTGTCGCCCAGCACCAGCAGGTGTTTTTCCCGGCTGTGCTGGAAGTGATAGTGAATGCCTTCTTCCTGACACAGGCGCTGGATGAAGTGCAGATCGGATTCCGACTGGACACAGTATTCGCGCGGCGGATAGTCGGCGCCGAGATGAAACTGGTGCAGGTCACGTTGAATGCCGTTGTCCGCGAGAATCCGGGTAATGATCTGTGGCACGTTAATCTGCTGGAAAATTCGCTGGTTGAAACGGTGTTGCAGATACGAAAGGCGTGGAACCAGTGTCAGGCTGTAGCGAGTCAGGCGTTTGCCGCTATCGCCCCGGGCAACGCGATTGACTACGCCGTGGATGCCATGACCTTCGAGGTCGAACGCCAGGAACGCCTGCTGGTGCATGAAGCTTTCAAGGCGCAGGTTCGCTCGTTCGCTGACCAACTCGATCTCGAACGTGTAGGGCTGGCTGATGGATTCGTGGCCGGTGAAGGAGAGGACCTGCAGGTCATGTTTAACGTCGGTGAGCGAAAGGCTGAAGCGGGCACGGGTGGTCGACATCCTTTATTCCTTGTCCTGTGACGGGGCACAGGCTCTCGGACGTCGATGCAACGCTTGCGCGCAGACCTTCCATGGTCTTGCGCGCAACAAACGTCTCGGAGCCGGTTTTGTGCAACGCTAACAAGGCCGCCGAAGAAATGATGTCAGACGCTTCCCAAATTGCAGTTACACGTAAGCGGGGCGTGGAACGCGGTCAGGAGATGTTCGCAGAACCTGCTCCCTGCCGAGCGGGTTGCCGGATGTCGTGAAACCGTACACCGCCATCGACGGCCCTCCCGTGGCTGACCTAAAGTGACGGACAGGTTCGGCTCCATCCGTTCGCGATATTCCGGCACAGCAAGAGGACGCAATGGCGGCACACAGAGAAACGCCGGTCGGCGACACGCAGGATCCACGTGCTGTCCCCGGGGCATGGTTGGTTGCCTTGCGCCTGATTCGTTGGGCCCGGGAGCACTGGCTGTTACCGATCATGCTGCTCGCGGCGGCGGTGCGTTTTTTCGACCTGACGGCCGCGTCGATCTGGTTCGATGAAGGCTCCAGTGTTCTGCTCAGCCGGTTTTCCCTGCCTGATATCTGGGGGCATGCGGCCCATGACGTGCATCCACCGCTGTATTTCATGTTGTTGCACGGCTGGATAGGCCTTTTCGGTGACGGCATGCTGTCGATTCGCCTGATGAGCGCCGTGCCGGGAATCATCACCGTCGGGCTGGGGGTGTGGCTGGTGGATCTGCTCGCCACCCGCCGCGCTGCGTTGTTGGCCGGGTTATTGCTGGCGTTGTTGCCCACGGCCGTGCGCTACAGCCAGGAAGTGCGCATGTATGCGCTGCTCGGTGTGTGGCTGATCGGCGCGACGATCGCGCTGGTCTACTGGGTGCGCCAGCCGAGGCGGCATCGTTATCTGGTGGCCTATGCGCTGCTGATGACGGCAGCGTTCTACACCCACTATTTCACTGTTCTGTGCGTGATCAGCCACTGGCTGTATTTGACGGCGGTGCGCGTGCAGCCGGGGTATCGGCTGCGGCATATTCAGCGACCGGCGTGGTGGTTGGCGAACCTGAGCATCGCGTTGCTGTACTTGCCGTGGGTGCCGAATCTGCTTGATCTGCTGCGGCACATCCCGGAACTCAAGGCCAGTAATGACATTGGCTGGGAAGATCCGGTGACCCTCAGCTCATTGCCGTCGATGGTCTGGTCGTTGCTGATTCAGGACGACGGTTTGACCTTGCCGGTGTGGCTGTTCTGGCTGCTGCCACTGGCATTGGTGGCCGTGATCGGCGTCGCGTTGCGACGTGATCGCAGTGTGTTTCGCGGCAGCCTGTTGCTGCTGTCTTACAGCGTGGTGCCGATTCTGCTGGTGTTTGGCGTGTCGTTCCTCTCGCCGGTGTTCATCGAGCGGTATGTGACGGCCTATGCGCTGGGGTTGCCAATGCTGGTGGCGCTGGCGGTCGATCGTCTGTACGCAGGCTCTCGCGTGCTGGCGCTGGCGATTCTGGTGTTGTTCGTTGGGGTCGAGCTGGTGGGTGTGAAGAACAATGCCACGGTCGACAGCAACGATCAGTTCAGCGTGCTGGTCGACTACGTCAACCGGCACTTCATCGAGGGTGACCGGATCGTCACCAGCGACATGATGTGGTACCTCAGCTACATCTACTACAACCGCACCGACGCGCAGATCCGCCTGTATACGCCACCAGCGGCGGACGGGCGTTCCACGCGCCCCAATGCCTATGGGTTTGGCACTTTGGTCGGCGAGGAGGTTTTCCTCGATCAGCTTGGTGACGTGTCAAAGGGCAGCACGCGGATGTGGTTGATCGGCACGCTGGATGAACCCGATGAGTTTGCGGCGTTGCCTGAAGGCTGGCAGCGGCAGAGCGATGTCCATGCAGGCGGTGCTTTTGCACGCTTGTATGTGAGGGGGCCAGGCACCGATAAACCGGGCGGATGATCGCTGGCCTGCGCAGGCTCAGGATTTGCCCGACAAATCCGCCATCCCCTTGAGCAGCTCGATCGGCAACGGAAAGACGATCGTCGAGCTCTTGTCGCCGGCAATCGAACTCAAGGTCTGCATGTAGCGCAACTGCATGGCACCGGGCTGACGGCCGAGCATTTCGGCGGCCTGCATGAGTTTTTCCGAGGCCTGCAGTTCGCCTTCGGCGTGGATCACCTTGGCCCGGCGTTCACGTTCGGCTTCGGCCTGTTTGGCAATTGCGCGCACCATCGACTCGTTGAGGTCGACGTGCTTGATCTCGACGTTGGCGACCTTGATACCCCAGGCATCGGTCTGGGCGTCGAGCACCTGCTGGATGTCGATGTTCAGTTGCTCGCGTTCGGCCAGCAGTTCATCCAGCTCATGTTTGCCGAGCACCGCGCGCAGGGTGGTCTGCGCCAGTTGGCTGGTGGCCGAGAGAAAGTCTTCGACCTGAATGATCGCCTTCTGCGGGTCGAGCACGCGGAAGTACAGCACCGCGTTGACCTTCACTGAGACGTTGTCGCGGGTGATGACATCCTGCGGCGGCACGTCGAGCACCACGGTGCGCAGATCGACCCGGACCATTTGCTGCACCACCGGAATCAGCAGGATCAGCCCCGGACCCTTGACTTGCCAAAAGCGCCCGAGCTGGAACACCACGCCGCGCTCGTACTCACGCAAGATGCGGAAGGTCGAGCCGGCGAGTGCGATCACCAACAGCAGCAGTGCAACGAAACCGATTTGCAGACCCATGATCACTCTCCGTGTCGCACCGCGTCAGTCGCGGCGACTTTCAGCAATAAGCCCGTACGCCCGACCACCCGCACCGATTGCCCGGTGTGCAGCGGTGTCGTGCTGTGCACCTGCCAATGTTCACCCTGCAATTGCACCCAGCCGTTGTGGGCGTTTTGCGCTTGCACGGTAGTCACCGCCGTCACGCTGCCGACCAGCCCGGCATCGCCGCTGACGGCGTGGCGCGGGCGGGTTTTCAAGGCGCGGACGATCAACGCGATCAGCAGCAGGGCGCTGAGCAGGCCAAGTCCGATGATCATCGGTACTGGCAACTCGGCGTTGCCCAGAATCAGCGCGCCGATGACGAACATGATGATCCCGCCGAGGCCGATCACCCCGTAGTTGGGCAATGCCGCTTCGGCGATCAGAAAGGCAATGCCGAGGGTGATCAGCCATAGGCCGAGCGGATTGACCGCCGTCAGCGGGACGTCAGCCGCGAGGGCCGAGCCGCTGGTCAGCAGTATCAGGAAAAACGTGCAACATCGGCTATTCACGTGACCCTCCGGGAGAGTCATGGGGGTGTTTCCTTAAGTCTAGTTGAGCCTGGCGCTGGATGAATTCTGCTCAATGAGCAGATGTGTCCAGTGAGCGGATTTCCTTTCGCCAATGCCTTGTCGGACTAGACTCAGCAGAACAGGTACAACGTTCAGCGGGACACCGAGGTGCAGCATGCGTATGGCAAAAAAAGTGCAAAGCAGCCTGAACCGGGCGCATTGCGAATATGACATCGTGGCCCACCGCCACTCGGCCAGCAGCCTGGAAACCGCACGGGTTTCCGGAGTGCCCGCCGAACGCGTGGCCAAATCGGTCATTCTCGACGACCACCACGGGCATTACCTGATGACCGTGCTGCCGGCCAGCCGGCATCTGGACTTGAGCAAGGTGCGCAGCAGGGGCGAATGGCAGATCACCCGGGAGAGCAACCTGGCGCATATCTTCGATGACTGCGAACGCGGCGCGGTGCCGCCGCTGGGTGATTCCTACGGCCTGGACATGGTCATCGACCCGCTGCTGACCCGGCAGAAAGACATCTACCTGGAAGCCGGTAACCACAACTACCTGCTGCACATGAGCATGCCCGAATTCCTGAAAATGGTGCCGCATGCCGAGGTGCGGGAGTTGAGTCAGTAGGATTTGTAGCGTTTTTGCCGGCGCCCTCGCGAGCAGGCTCGCTCTCACAGGTTGAACACGTTCCCCTGTGGGAGCGGGCCTGCTCGCGAATAATCTCCCACCCACCGCATTCTTGAAGGAGTCCTCCATGGAACAGCCCACCCACAGCCTGCCGTCCCTGTTCAAACAACTGGGTCTGGACAACGACCCGACCAGCATCGACCAATTCATCACCACCCATTCACCACTCAAACCCGAGCTGCACCTCGCGGACGCGTTTTTCTGGAGCAAGAGCCAGGCGGATTTTTTGCGGGATGAGATTCTTGATGATGCGGACTGGGCGGAGGTGGTGGATCAGTTGGATGTGTTGTTGCGCAAGGGGCGGGAGGGATGACCGCTATTTTGGGAAAGGCCACATCTGTGCGGTATGAACAATCGCCATGATCCAGACCACCTCTCGATCCATTTGGTGAACGAGACGATAGCTAGGATGCGGAATGATCTCTCGAGTGCCAGCGATAACGCCGACAGGGCCAACTTCGGGGTGTTGGGAGATCCGGGATACCGCTTCAGTGAAGCGGCGATCCATTTCGAGGGCTACTCGCGGGTTTACGGCGTGTAAGTAGTCCCAGATTTTTCACGATCCTGTACAGCATTTTTAGTCCAGATAATCTTCATCCTTGATTGTCTGCCCGCCTGCGCCTGACGGCGAATTGTGCTTCAACTTCCTCGTTGGAAAAAACCTCGCCGGCGGCTATTGAGGCTCGCGCAAGCTCGACCTTTCGCTGCAAAAACATCTCGTACTCACGGGCTTCCCTTTGAGTCTGAACAAACTGACGCATCATTTCGCGCACGATCTGTGATGCAGGGCGATGCGAGGCCTCGGCTTCGGCCATGAACTGCTCTCGCAGCTCGAGCTCGAGTTTCATTGTGAAAACCGCCTGTTTTGACATTGCAATGTTCCCTTTAAAAGGTGATGTACTTACGAGGTACATACATCGTAATGCTTTGATTAGGAATCACGCGTTGCTCCGAGTGACCAACGGGCAGATTTGTTTCAAAACTTGACTGAAATTCCCCGCCAATGCGATATTGATAGTTAGCAAACTAACAGTGTGCATTTTCCCGTGCCGAATTCCCTCGACGCTCTCCAGATGAACATCAGCAGTGCCATGGTGGTGGCCGCCAGGCATTGGCGGAAGATCTGCCAGACCACGCTGGTCAACTATGGAATCTCCGAAGCCTGCGCCGTGCCCTTGTTGATGATCGGGCGGTTGGGCGAGGGCGTGCGTCAGGTGCAGGTGGCGCAGGCGGCCGGGATGGAGAGTCCGTCGCTGGTGCGCCTGCTCGATCAGTTGTGCTACGCCGGCTACGTCTGCCGCACCGAAGATGCGCAGGATCGCCGGGCCAAGTGCCTGAGCCTGACCGACAGCGGCCGTGAGCTGGTGCAATCGGTGGAAAGCGAGCTGGTACGTCTGCGTCATGAAGTGCTCGAAGGCATCGACCAGAGCGATCTGGAGGCTACGCTTCGGGTACTGCGAGCTTTTGAGGCGGCCAATCCGCCTGTGGTGATCAATTCTTGAACGGTTTTTTTTCCGGCATTCCTCCGGCCCGTGACTGGTTCTACGGGGTCCGTACCTTTGCAGCGTCGATGATTGCGCTGTACATCGCCTTGCTCATGCAAATGCCGCGTCCGTATTGGGCGATGGCCACGGTGTACATCGTCTCCAGCCCGTTTCTCGGCCCGACCAGCTCCAAGGCGCTGTACCGCGCCATCGGCACTTTTCTCGGGGCGGCAGCAGCGGTGCTGTTCGTGCCGATGTTCGTGCAGAGTCCGTACGTGTTGGTGGTGGTCGTCGCGCTGTGGACCGGGATTCTGTTGTTCTTGTCGCTGCACCTGCGCACCGCCAATAGCTACGCGCTGATGCTGGCCGGTTACACCTTGCCGCTGATTGCCTTGCCGACCGTGGATAATCCGCTGGCGGTGTGGGACGTGGCGGAGGCGCGCACCGAAGAGATTTTTCTCGGTATCGCCGTGGCGGCGGTGGTCGGCGCGATGTTCTGGCCGCGCCGTTTGGCGCCGGTATTCAACGACGCGGTGGGCAAGTGGTTCGCCGACGCCACCACCTACAGCCTGAAGTTTCTCAGCCGCGACGTGCAGCCTGAACAGATCGCCGCGCTGCGCATGGCCATGGTCGCCAACTTCAACAGCCTCGAATTGATGATCGGCCAGTTGCCCCACGAAGGTGCCCGGCCGCAAACCGTGCGCAACACCAAGGAATTGCGTGGACGGATGATCCACCTGTTGCCGGTGATCGACGCTCTGGAAGACTCGCTCTATGCCCTTGAGCGACGTACGCCGGAACTGGTGGAAAAGTTTGCCCCGCTGCTGACCGCGACCCAGGAATGGCTCGGCCATAACGACGCCGATCTCGAACGATGGCAGGCCCTCAAGGATCAACTCCAGGCCCTGCAGCCAAGCTGCGAGGCGCTGGAAGATCGCAAGCAATTGTTGTTCTCCAACGCGATTTATCGCCTCGGCGAATTTATCGATCTGTGGCAGGACTGCCGCAGTCTGCAGGACGCTATTCTCTGCGAGCGCCAGGACAGCTGGCGCGCGGTGTACCGGCACTGGCGCCTCGGGCGGCTGACGCCGTTTCTCGATCGCGGGATGATGCTGTATTCGGTGGCCTCGACTGTTCTGGCGATCATCGTCGCGTCGGTGCTGTGGATTCTGCTCGGCTGGCCGGACGGTGGCAGCGCGGTGATTCTGGCGGCGGTAGCGTGCAGTTTCTTCGCCTCGATGGACGACCCGGCGCCGCAGATCTATCGGTTCTTTTTCTGGACCGGGATGTCGGTGCTGTTCGCCAGTCTCTATCTGTTTCTGATTCTGCCGAACCTGCACGATTTTCCGATGCTGGTGCTGGCGTTTGCGATTCCATTCATCTGTGTCGGCACCCTCACGGTGCAGCCACGCTTCTTCCTCGGCATGCTCCTGACGCTGGTCAACACCTCGTCGTTCATCAGCATTCAGGGCGCGTACGATGCGGACTTCTTCGCCTTTGTGAACTCCAACCTGGCCGGCCCTCTGGGCCTGTTGTTTGCGTTCATCTGGACCCTGATCGCCCGTCCGTTCGGCGTCGAGCTGGCGGCCAAGCGTCTGACCCGCTTCAGCTGGAAAGACATCGTGCACATGACCGAGCCGGCCAACCTTGCCGAACACCGGCAGCTGGGCGTGCAGTTGCTCGACCGCTTGATGCAGCACTTGCCGCGCCTGGCCATGACCGGTCAGGACACCGGGATTGCCATGCGTGAAGTACGCGTGGGGCTGAATCTGCTCGACCTGCTGGCCTATACGCCACGGGTCACCGGTGCGCCGAAGGCTCTGCTGCAGCAAGTGGTGTCCGAGGTTGGCGAGTATTTCCGCGCGTGTCTGAAGGCGGGCGAACGCTTGCCGGCGCCGAGTCCGTTGCTGATGACCATGGATCGCGCGCGCCGCGCGCTCAAAGGCCACGGCGACGAAGAAACCCGGCTAAACCTGTTGCATGCCTTGAGCGGTTTGCGCCTGGCGCTGCTGCCCGGCGTGGAATTCGTCAGCACCAGCGATGCCGAAGAACCGCTGCCCGATGGAGCGCCCCTATGATCGGTGATCTGGATATCAGCGGGATTTTCCTGCCGACCCTGCTGGTGCTGATGGGCATCACCTATGTGTTGTTTCTGCTGGTGCACGGCGTGCTGACGCGTGTGCACTTTTACCGTCTGGTCTGGCACCGGGCATTGTTCAACGTGGCGCTCTACGCCGTGCTGCTGTACGGCGTGGACTCACTCAGTCGATACCTGATGACATGAAAAAACCGTTTCTGACCATCGGTCGCGTGGTACTGACCCTGCTGATCGTGACTTTTGCCGTCGTCCTCGTCTGGCGCATGGTGATGTATTACATGTTTGCGCCGTGGACCCGTGACGGCCACATTCGTGCCGACATCATTCAGATCGCCCCGGACGTGTCCGGGCTGATCCAGCAGGTCGAGGTCAAGGACAACCAGTTGATCAAGCGCGGTCAGGTGCTGTTCAGCATCGACCAGGACCGTTTCAAACTGGCCCTGCGTCAGGCTAAAGCAGCGGTTGCCGATCGTGAAGAAACCCTGGCCCAGGCGCAGCGTGAAGCCAAGCGCAACCGTGGCCTGGGCAACCTGGTGCCGGCCGAACAACTGGAAGAAAGCCTGTCGAAGGTCGCCCGCGCGCAATCGGCGCTGGCCGAAGCGCTGGTGACGGTGGACAGCGCGCAGCTCAATCTGGATCGCTCGGTGATCCGCAGCCCGGTGGACGGTTACGTCAACGACCGCGCGCCGCGAGTGCAGGAGTTCGTCACCGCCGGGCGGCCGGTGCTGTCGGTGGTCGACAGCAACTCGTTCCACATCGACGGTTATTTCGAAGAAACCAAACTCGACGGCATTCATGTCGGGCAGTCGGTGGATATCCGCGTGATCGGCGACAAGGCCAGGCTGCGCGGGCATGTCGAAAGCATCGTCGCCGGTATCGAAGACCGCGACCGCACCAGCGGCAACAACCTGCTGCCCAACGTCAACCCGGCGTTCAGCTGGGTGCGGCTGGCGCAGCGGATTCCGGTGCGTATCGCCTTTGACGAAGTGCCGGAAGACTTCCGCATGATCGCCGGACGTACCGCCACCGTGTCGATCATCGACGACAAAACGCAGGAGCCCGCGCAATGAACAAGGCCCTGATGATCGCCGGGTTGGGCGTGATGCTCTCGGCCTGTCAGATGGTCGGGCCGGACTATTATCTGCCCGCTGACGCCGCGGTGCAGCGCAAGGACTTTCAGGGCGAACTCGCGGTGGAGGGCAAACCGGTGGTGTCGGCGCCGGTGCCGGCGGATTGGTGGCGGCTTTATAAGGATCCACGTCTGGATCAACTGGTGCAGCAGGCCATGGCCTCCAACACTGACTTGCGCGTGGCGGCGGCGAACCTTCAACGGGCTCGCGCGCAAGTCGATGAGGCCGAAGCGGCGGGTGGCTGGAGCGCAGGCGTGAAGATGGGCGCGCAGCGTTTGCAGGAATCCGGTCAGGCGTTCTTGCTGCCGGAAAAAGTCCCGGTCGACAACGTCGGTGATATTGGCATCAGCGCGTCTTATCAGTTCGATCTGTGGGGCACTCTGCAACGCGGTATCGAAGGCGCGAAGGCTAACGCCGATGCGACGCAAGCGGCGGCTGACACCGCACGGATCACTTTGGTGGCCGACGTGGTTCGCGCCTACACCCAGGTGTGCGCCGCCAATGAAGAGCGGGAAATCGCCCAGCATTCCCTCGACCTGCAATCGCAGAGCACCACGCTGATCCAGCGTCTGCGCGATGCCGGGCGTGGCGATGAGACTCAGGTCACCCGTTCGCAAACCCAATTCAAGTCGTTGCGCGCCGACCTGCCGCGTTATGAGGCAGCGCGTCAGGCCGGGTTGTTCCGCCTGTCGATGCTGCTGGCCAAACCGGTCGAGCAATTGCCGGCCGGCACCGCAACCTGTGCCGAGTTGCCGAAAATCGCCCAATTGGTGCCAGTGGGTGATGGCGCTGCGCTGCTCAAGCGTCGTCCCGATATCCGTCAGGCGGAACGTCGCTTGGCGGCCTCGACAGCGGGCATCGGCGTCGCCACGGGCGAGTTGTACCCGGACATCAGTATCGGCGCGACCATCGGCACCGTCGGTCTTATTGACGACTTGGGTGATCCGTCGACCAACCGCTGGGGCTTTGGCCCGTCGCTGAGCTGGAAGGTACCGACCAACGGCGCCCGCGCGCGGATCCGTGAAGCCGAAGCATCGGCGCAGGGTGCACTGGCGCATTTCGACGGGGTGGTGCTCAACGCCATCCGCGAAACCCAGACCGGCCTGGCCCAGTACAGCGCGCTGCTGCAACGCCGCGACGCCCTGGCCGACGCCGAGCAATCGGCAAAACTGGCGGCGGACCAGACCCACCGCTTCTTCCAGGCCGGACGTGAGTCGTTCCTCGCCGACCTGCAGGCGACCCGCACCTACACCGACGTCACCGCGCAACTGGCCGCCGCCAACACCCAGGTCGCCATGAGCCAGATCGATTTGTTCCTCGCGCTGGGCGGCGGTTGGGAAAGCGGACGAACGCAAGCCTCAAGCACCAGCAAACCCTGAAGCCGTTGCTATGCTTTGAAGTGTTGGAAGGGTGCCACGTGCAACGCACCCTTTCAGCGCACATTGCTAGCGCTGGTCTAGGGGAAACCAATAATGAAAAACCCTTACGCTCTCGGCTTCTGGTGCGCCCTGGTAGCGCTGGTGCTGCTGTCGGCCACCTATTTCTACGGCATCATGCTGGCCCATCAGATCGACAAGGCCATGGTCTTCCTCGACAGCGCCGTCGCGCTGATTGCGGTCATGGCAATCGTGGTGGTGGCCTGGGCGTCGCTGCAGGTGCAGCGGGTCAAGAAACGCCAGATGGAACAGGGCAAGACGCTGGTGCTGATCTGGGACACCAAAGTCGCCCTGCGCCGGGTCGAAACCGTGTTCGACCGCTACTTCTGGGGCAGCTACTGGCAACCGGGACGCACCTTCGCCGAAGTCATGGGCGAACTCACTGGCACCCCGCTGGAAAAAAGCCTCGAAGCCCTGAAAAAACAGTGCCTGGAACTCGACAAGCAGATTGCCGATGAAGGCTGGCACTGGCTCAACAATGCCCGCGAACTGTCGGATGTCGCCACGGCCATGGCCCGTGAGCGTTATCAACTGGATTTCTGCGACCCCCGGGCCGACGGGCCGGGCGGGGCGGTAATCGATCGCGACTTTGAAGTGCTGGTGTATACCTGGACGGCGCGGCTCAAAAGCTTTGATCATCAACTCGATGAGATCGAGGTTCAGTACTCCTGAAAAGCAAAAGTTCGCAGCCTTCGGCAGCTCCTACAGGAAACGCATTCCTTTGCAGGAGCTGCCGAAGGCTGCGATCTTTTTGCTTTTGCGTGTGTCCATAGACACTCTTTAACCTTTAAACATTGGGCCGCCTCGTGCTGCCAGTGCTAATCTCCACTGCTAATTTCAGCGGAGTCGAGCCGCGACCCGGTCACGGGTTCAGGGAAGACGACCACATTTCAGCCACGGACATTGATCAGGTCATTCATGAATAAATCAGCAGGCGTGCTTCTCGGGATTGTTGTTGCCATCGGTGCGATCAGCGCCGGCGGGGCCTGGTATACCGGGACCAAGATTGAAGGTGTGCTGAACAACGCCGTCAGCAACGCCAATAAAGAGCTGCAGACCGCGATGGCCGGCTCCAATGGCACCGCGTCGCTGGAGCTGGTGTCGCTGGAGCGTCACACCTTCACCAGCACCGCGCACTACCGCCTCAAGGGTGAGGGTGAGATGTTCGGTGACCAGCCGGTCGAGCTGCTGTTCGTCGACCACATCGAACATGGCCCGCTACCGTTCTCGCGTCTGGTGTCGCTGAAGTGGCTGCCGGTCATGGCGACCAGCAATTACGAGCTGGAAAAGAGCCCGGCCACCGAAAAATGGTTTGCCGCCACCAAAGGCGCCGCGCCGCTCAAGGGCGTGACCAACATCGGCTACGACGAATCCACCACCAGCAGCCTGGAATTGCTGCCGCTGGAAACCGCGCTGGACGAGCAGTCGAGCCTGAAATTTTCCGGCCTGACCATGAACATTTCCGCCAGTGCCCAGGCGCAGAAGGTCAAGGCTGACGGCTACATGGACAACCTGAAACTGGTCACCGTGTCGCAGGATCAGGCGCCGGTGCAGGTCGAACTCAACGGTCTGACCCTGGCCAGCAACCTCACCAAGAGCAGCTACGGCTATTACACCGGGGAAAACACCCTGGAGCTGACCAACAGCAAAACCACCTTTGGTCCCAAGCAGTCGGTGCTCGGCGTGAAGAACTTCGAAATGAAGAACCTCACCGAAGAGAGCGGCAGCAATGCCTCGGGTCGCGCTGACTACAAGGTGGGTGAAGTCACCCTCAACGACAAGAAAATCGGTTCGGCCAACATGGCCATGAGCCTGAAGAACCTCGACATCCCGTCGACGATGTCGTTGATGCAGATCTACCAGACTAAGTTGCAGCCATACGAGAAGGAAGCGGCGGCCGCTGCCGAAGCCGGCCTGCCGGCACCGGAACTGAACCTGACCGAAGCCGAGTCGGCACAGGTCAAGGCTGACCTGCAGAAACTGCTGGCCGCCAGTCCGCAGATCGCGCTGGAAAACCTGTCGCTGAAAACCGCCAACGGTGAAAGCCGCGCGAGCCTGGTGATTGACCTGACCAAGCCGCAGTCGATGGATCTGCCGCCGGATCAACTGGGCAAACAGTTGATCGCGCTGCTGGATATGAAGATTCAGGTGTCCAAGCCGATGCTGATCGATCTGCTCAGCGTGCAGGCGCAGCTCGACGGTCAGACTGACGCCAAAGCCATCGTTGATCAGGCCAGCGCCGGTGCCGACATGTTCTCCGGCATGGCAGTCGGTTCGCAGTTGGCGACCGTCGATGGCACCAACGTCGTGACCAAGCTGCATTACGCCGCCAATCAGGTGGAGTTCAACGGCCAGAAGATGACCGTCGAGCAGTTCGTCGGCTTCCTGATGAGCAAGTTCGCTGGCGTCACGCAAGTGCAGTAATCCTGCGTTCTAAATAACAACGCCCGGCCTCTGATCCACAGACGCCGGGCGTTTTGCTGTCTGGTGTTCGGGTTTTCGTCTGAGCCGACGCCACGATTCTGAACAATTATTGCGTTCTGGATATTCGACTACGCTTGCATGCAAGACTGCCTGACTAAGCTTGGCCGGGTCTGTTTTGACCCGGTCTCCGTTACGAATGGGCAAGGGGGGCATTGCGACCCGGCTGGCCATGTAAGGATGCTGACGAATGCCGCGTATTGATGTTCCTGCTTTACATCGTGGTTTACGCCCGTTGTTTCGCGTTGCGCTGTGCAGCCAGTTGCTCTGGCCGGCACTGGCGTTTGCCGATACACCCTATGATCAGATGGTGCGTGATGCCCGTGCCGGCCAGACCACGCCTGCGCTGAACGTGCTGCGCCAGGTGCCACCGGGGCAGTCGACCACTGGCCAGATCAGCGATCACCTGCAGATCGCCAGTTGGGCCGGCCTCGATGCGGAAGTGGTGCAGGTCTATGAGACCCAGGGCCGTGACCGGGTGCTGCCGGTGCAGGCACTGACCGCCACCGCACGCGCCTATCGCAACCTCAAGCGTTGGGATCAGGCGACCCAGGTCTACAACAAGGCCCTGGCGCTGGAGCCGGACAACGCTGACCTGCAACTGGGTCTGGCGCTGACTCAGGCTGACTCGGGCAAACCTGACGAAGCCGTGACCCGCGCCAAGGCCCTGGTCGCCGCCAAACCCGACGATCCCTCGCGCCGCCTCGCACTGGGCTATGCCCTGACCCGCGCCGGCAAGCAGTACGACGCGCTGTTTGAATACGATCAGGCGTTCATCCGTGCCGGCAGCAAGCCGGAAGTCGCCCGTGAATACGTGGTCGCCCTGCAAAAGGCGCGGCTGCCGGAACCGGCGCTGCGTCTGGCCAATCAACGTCCCGGGTTGATCGACCCGGTCACCCTGCGTCGCCTCGAAGGTGATCTGGCTGCCGAACGCGTGCGTCTGGCCGAACTCGCCACCCGCAGCGAAAAAGAACGCTACGTGATCGCCGACCGCGCGTTGGCCGATTACGACAAATTGCTCGCCACCTGGACCCCGGACGCCAGCGCCCACGAGGACGTGGTTCGCTGGCGCATCGACCGCATGGGCGCACTCAAGGCCCGGGCGCGCACCGCTGATGTCATCAACGAATATCAGAAGCTGCAAGCCGAAGGCGTGAAGATTCCGACCTACGCCCTGCGCTGGGTAGCGGCGTCGTATCTGGATCAGCGCCAGCCGGAAATCGCCACGGACCTGTATCGCCAGGTGCTGTCGGCCCCGGACGCCGATGTCGGTGATCGACTCGAAGACACCACGGCGTTGTACTACTCGCTGCTGGAAAGCGACCGCGCCGATGACGCGCGCAAAGTCGCCGAGGATCTGGCCAAGACCCAGAAACCGCGAGTCGAACTCAAGGGCTTGCCGATCGGCAACCCCAACGATGAATGGATGGACGCCCAGCAGCTCGCGGCGCAAGCCGGCACCTACGGCTCCGACCTGCCGCACGGCGAGGAACGCCTGCAGACACTGGTCGATCAGGCGCCGGGCAACCTCGGTTTGCGTCTGGCCCAGGCCGATCTGTACCTGGCCCGACAGTGGCCACGCCGCGCCGAAAACCAGCTCAAGGAAACCGAGAGCATAGCCCCCCGCGACATGGGCCTGGAAATCGCCCAGGCGCGCACCGCGATGACCCTGCAGGAATGGCGGCAGATGGATGCGCTGACCGATGACGTGGTCGCGCGTTTCCCGGACAACCGCCAGGTGCAACGAGCGGCCCGCGAGCGAGAAGTCCATGACATGTCCGAACTGCGCGTCGAAGCTTACGGCGGCAAAGCCAATGGCGGTGGCAGCGGTGATGCCGGCGCGGTCAGTGGCAGTCGCGACTTCGGCATTCAGACTACGTTGTACAGCCCTCCGATCGATGAAGACTGGCGCGTATTTGCCGGCGCGGGTTATGCCACCGGCGACTTCGCCGAAGGGACCGGCCATCACCGTTTTCAACGTGTCGGTCTGGAACGTCGAACCCGCGACATGACGCTTGAAGCCGAAGTTTCCAATCATGATTATGGCTTTGGCGACAAACAGGGCGCACGTCTGGCGATCGCCCGTGACATCAACGACCACTGGCAGTACGGCGGCAGCCTCGAATACCTGTCGGCCGAGACGCCGTTGCGTGCGCTGAACAGCGACATCAAGGCCAACGGCGGCAACGCGTTCATCCGCTGGCGCGCCAACGAGAGCCGCGAGTGGCGGCTGTCGGTCAGTCCGTCGCACTTCAGTGATGGCAACAACCGCGTCGAGGCCTTGCTCACCGGGCGCGAGGGTGTCTACAGCGCGCCGAACGTGCAGGTCGATGCCGGTCTGGAAGTCGGCACCAGCCACAACTCGAAATCCGATGACGTGCCGTACTTCAACCCGAAGTCGGACTTCAGCGTGATGCCGACGGTCAACGTCAACCATGTGCTCTACCACCGTTACGAAACCTCGTGGAGCCAGCAGTTCCAGGCCGGTGCGGGTACGTACAGCCAACGTGATCACGGCACCGGCGGCATGGCGATGCTCGGCTACGGCCAGCGTTATGCCTGGAACGACGTGTTCGAGGTGGGCGGCTTGTTCAGTGTGATCAACCGGCCCTACGACGGTGATCGGGAGACCGATCTGCGTCTGCTTGTCGACCTCACTTTCCGCTTCTAGAAGAGTTTGAAGATGCCTTTGATGACGCGTTTCATCCTTCTGCTGGGAGTGCTGCTGGTCAGCGCCTGCGCCCAGCAAGCCCCGGCCTTCGCGCCGCCGTCGCAACGTCCGGTGGCGGCCAGTGAAAAACCGTGGCCGAAAAACCACGTGCTGGGCATCGCCTATCACGACGTCGAAGACCGTGACCCCGATCAGGCCGTGGTGGCGGTGCGCACCGAGCGCATGATCGAGCAGCTCGCGTGGCTGCGGGAGAACGGCTACCAACCGGTCACCGTCGATCAGATCATGGCGGCGCGCAAGGGCGGCCCGGAATTGCCGGCCAAAGCCATCCTGCTCAGCTTCGACGACGGTTACTCAAGCTTCTATACCCGCGTGCTGCCGGTGCTGCGCGCCTACAACTGGCACGCCTTGCTGGCACCGGTCGGCACCTGGATCGACACCCCGCTCAATCAGCCAGTGGATTTTGCCGGTGCACCGCGCGCACGCTCCGACTTCCTGACCTGGGATCAGGTGCGCGAGATCTCGCAATCGGGGCTGGTGGAAATCGCCGCCCACACCGACGCCAGCCACAAAGGCATCCTCGCCAACCCGCAAGGCAACCTGCAGCCGGCTGCCGCGACACGCCGCTACGATCCGCTCACCAAACGCTATGAGTCCGAAGAGCAGTTCCGCGCCCGGATCCGCAATGACGTCGCGACCATTTCGGAAAAGATCCGCAAAGTCACCGGCAAGAAACCGCGCATCTGGGTCTGGCCGTACGGCACGGCGGACGGCACATCGCTGGCCGTGGTCGGCGAGCAGGGCTACGAAATGGCCCTGACCCTGGACGACGGTCTCGATGCCCTCGACAACCTGATGAGCAGCCCGCGTTTCCTGGTGGCCTCCGATCCTGACGGCGAGCATTTCGCCAACAGCATCGTTGGCGTGCAGTCGGATTTCGCCATGCGTGTGGTGCACGTCGATCTGGACAACGTTTATGACCCGGATCCGGCGCAGCAGGAAATCAACCTTGGCAAGCTGATCCAGCGCATGGCCGACATGGGCGCCAACACCGTGTTCCTGCAGGCCTTCGCCGATCCAAAGGGCGACGGGCTGGTGCACTCGCTGTACTTCCCCAACCGTCACCTGCCGGTGCGCGCCGACATCTTCGATCGTGTTGCCTGGCAACTGCGAACTCGGGCGCACGTGAAAGTGTTCGCGTGGATGCCGGTCCTGAGTTTTGGCCTCGATTCGAAGCTGCCGCGTGTCACGCGCTGGGATCCGAAGACCGGCACCACTTCGGTCGATCCGGGCCAGTATCAGCGCCTGTCGCCATTCGATCCGCAAGTACGGCGGATCATCGGTGAAATCTACGAAGACGTGGCGCGCCTGACCTCGGTCGACGGCATCCTTTATCACGACGACGCGGTGCTCTCGGACTTCGAAGACGCCAGCCCGGAGGCCTTGAAAGCCTATACGGCGCAGGGTTTGCCGGGGTCGATCGCCGCCCTGCGCGACGATCCGGCTGCGATGCAGCGCTGGACGCGTTTCAAGAGCCAATACCTGATCGACTTCACCAACGAACTGACCGCCAAGGTGCGTGCGATCCGTGGCCCGCAGGTGCTGACCGCACGCAACATCTTCGCCGAGCCGGTGCTCAATCCTGAGAGCGAAGCCTGGTTTGCGCAGAACCTCGACGACTTCCTCGTGACCTACGACTGGACGGCGCCGATGGCCATGCCGCTGATGGAAAAACAGACCCTGGCGCAATCCGGCCCGTGGCTCGAAGAACTGGTGGCGAAGATCAAACAGCGCCCCGGCGCGCTGGATCGCACCGTGTTCGAACTGCAGGCCCGCGACTGGACGAAAAAGGATCAGGCCGACATCGATGGCGCCCAACTGGCGGACTGGATGGGCCGGCTCAAGCGTCAGGGTGCGACCAGTTTCGGTTACTACCCGGACAATTTTCTCGACAACCTGCCGGACCTGAAAACCGTAAGGCCTGCGCTCTCCAACAAATGGAACCCATGACATGCTGGATAGACTGTTAGCCCTGCTTGTTCTGGCGCTCGTCCTCGGCGTGCCGCTGGGGTTGATCTTCCTGGTCACCGGGCAGTTTCTGATGGACTTCGTGTTCTTCTACCCGTTGTTCATGTCCGGTCTGTGGATTGCCGGCGGCCTGTATTTCTGGCTGCACTGGGAACGCCACTGGCCGTGGAAGGACGACACCCTGCCGCCGCCACTGGAAGGCGAGCCGCTGATCTCGATCCTGATCCCTTGCTACAACGAAGGCGAAAACGCTGCCGACACCATTCACGCGGCGCTGGCCCAGCACTATCCGAACATCGAAGTCATCGCGATCAACGACGGCTCCAAGGACAACACCGCCGAAGTGCTCGACCGGCTCGCCCAGGAAGACCCACGCCTGCGGGTGCTGCACCTGGCGGAAAACCAGGGCAAGGCCGTTGCCCTGCGCATGGGTGCCATTGCTGCGCGCAGCGAATATCTGGTGTGCATCGACGGCGACGCGCTGCTGGCGCCTAACACGGCGGCCTATCTGGTGGCGCCGATGCTCGACAACGCCCGGCTGGGCGCGGTGACCGGCAACCCACGGATTCGCACACGTTCGACCCTGGTCGGGCGGGTGCAGGTCGGTGAGTTCTCGTCGATCATCGGCCTGATCAAGCGCACGCAACGGGTGTTCGGGCGGATCTTTACCGTGTCCGGCGTCATCGTCGCGTTCCGCCGTACCGCGTTGAACCGGGTTGGCTACTGGAGCCCGGACATGATCACCGAAGACATCGACATCAGCTGGAAGCTGCAACTCGATCACTGGAGCATCTTCTACGAGCCGCGCGCGCTGTGCTGGATCCTCATGCCGGAAACCCTGCGCGGTCTGTGGAAGCAGCGCCTGCGCTGGGCCCAGGGCGGTGCCGAGGTGCTGTTCAAGAACATTCGCGGCATCTGGCAGTACCGCCATCGTTACCTGTGGCCATTGCTGTTCGAATATTGCCTGTCGACCGGGTGGGCCTTCACGTTCCTGCTGTCGGTGATTTTCTGGGGCGTCGGCAAGTTCGTGGTCATGCCGGAATCGATTGCCGTGCATCACCTGATGCCGCCGGCGTTCACCGGATTGCTGCTGGCGATCGTCTGCCTGGTGCAGTTCGCCGTCAGCATCATCATCGACCGGCGCTACGAACCGGGTCTGGGCAGAACCATGTTCTGGGTGGTCTGGTACCCGATCGCGTTCTGGCTGGTAAGCCTGCTCACCACATTGGTCAGTTTTCCCAAGGTTCTGTTTGGCCAACATCAGAAGCGTGCGCGTTGGGTCAGCCCTGACCGCGGCATCAAGCCGGTTGGCGACGACGAAGAGGAGGTCATCAAATGAAAATCATCCGGACCCGGCAGCGGCCCTTCCTGGTGGTGGTCGATGTGGTCCTCACCGTGCTGGCCTGGGTCGGCCTGCTGTTTCTGCTGATCCGCGGATTGTGGCCGTTGATCGAGACCCACGCCGGTGGGCCTCGCATCGACAACTCGGCGTTTGAAGCCCTCGGCACCTTGCAGATCTACCTGTGGGTGGCGCTGGTCAACGCGGTGATTCTGATTGGTTGGGCGCGTTATCAGCAGCGCAAAAGCAGAAGCTTCGCCCAGCGTCGCTTGCCGGCACCGGTGGTCGATGATGAAGGGCTGAGCAAGAGCTTCCGCCTGTGCGATGACCGCCTGGAGAAGCTGCGGACCCCTGGAGTGATGACTATCCACAACGATCAGGAGGGCGATATCAGCCATGTGGTGCTGAACTTGCGTCCGATCGAGCCTGCGGAGCTACCGCCAGCGCTGGCGCCACTTGAACATCCGCGGGTGATCTTTCTGCACGCCGAGGATGATGACAATCGCGACCCGGTGAATCGCCCCACCTGAACGACGACGCCCCTGTAGAAGCTGCCGAAGGCTGCGATCTTTTGATTTTGATTTTAAAGATCAAAAGATCGCAGCCTTCGGCAGCTCCTACATTGTTCAGCATTCAGCATTCAGCATTCAGCATTCAGCAATCGGCAATCGGCAATCGGCAATCAGCATTCAGCGGCGAATCAGCTCCCAAGCTTCTTCCATCGCCAGCGGTTGTTTCATCCGCTCGGCGAGCATCGCCATGGCCCGCTCTTCCTCGCAGGCCACGGCGGCGACCACCACGCCGTTGTGGCCGAACAGGCCGATGAAGGGCGGATGCTCGGGTTCGCCGTTGAACTCGATTTCATCCCACTGACTGGCATGGCCAAGGTAGTCGTAGTTCCTGCCGAAGTGCCAGGTCCAGAAAAACGGCACATCCAGATAATGCTCATCGGCGCCCAACATGTTGGCGGCAGCGATGCGTGCGTGCTGCTGGGCCAGGCGCCAATGTTCGATGCGCTGCGGCTGGCCGCTCAGGGTGAACGTGGCGATATCGCCAATTGCCCAGAGGCCTTCGCAGACCCGCAGGCCGGCATCGACACGCAGCGATTGATCCTTCTCCCTTGGCAGTGAAGCGAAGGCTCCTGTCGCTGGGCGCACGCCGATCCCCGCCAGCACCAGATCCGCCGAAACGCGTAAGCCATTGTCCAACAGCACCGCCTCGACCTTGCCCTCGCCGGTGATTTCCCTGGCTTCGTGATCGGTGATGAATTTCACCCCGTGCTGTTCATGCAACGCACGGATCGCCTTGCCCACCGCTTCGCCGAATTGCGCGGCAAACGGAATGGCGTGGCGGGCAATGACTGTGACGTCGAGGCCGAATTGGCGCAGGGCCGAGGCGCATTCGAGGGCGATAAAGCTGTCGCCGATGATCAGCGCCCGCTGCTCGGGTTTGGCGGTGCGCATGATCTGTTCGGCCTGGGCTTTCGAGCGCAGGACGAACACCTGCGGCAGGTCAGCGCCGGGTAGTTGCAGCGGATTGGGCTCGCCGCCGGTGGCGAGCACTGCGGCGTCGTAGCGCAGGGATTGGCCGTCGTTCAAATGCAGGGTTTTCGCTGAAGCGTCGAGGGCAGTGATTTCGCCTTGTCGGCGTTCAATGCGCTGCTCTTGATAAAAATCTTCATCGCGCAGTGGCGGAGTTTCCTGCGCCGACATCTCGCCGGCGAGGACGAATTTGCTCAGCACTGTGCGGTCGTAACCGGCGTCCGCTTCGCGGTCGAGCATGATGATCCGGCCACCGAAACCTTTCTCCCGCAGAGCTGCCGCACATGCCGTGCCCGCTGCACCTGCGCCGACAATCACAAAGGTGCGCGAATCATCGGTCGGAGGCGTGTGCGCATCCGGCAGCGGTTGATCATCGACCCAGACTTCCTCGCCGCGTAGCTCCAGCGGGTAACGCTTGAGGCTGTCGAGGGCTGGTGGTTCGCACAACGCGCCGTCTTCGGCGCGAAACGCGGCTTTGTGCCAAGGGCAGATCAGGCGTCCGTTGCACAGCGCGCCGTCAGCCAGTGGCGCCCCGGCATGTGGGCATTCGCCTTGAAATGCGCGCAGTTGGCCATTGGCGTGGAGCAGGACAATCTCGCAGTCGCCGATTTCGACTTGCAGGCCACGGTCTTCGGGGACATCGGCGAAAAGGGCGACACGGTGCAGGCTCATGTTCGTGCTCCTGACAGGCATTTCTCTTACGAGTTTGCGCCGCAGTGCGAGGTTCAGCCAATTGCCACTGCCAAGCTACGAACGGTACAGCTATAGTTTGCAGGCCGACGAAGGCCCAACCGCACAAGGTACTCCCGGAATGACCCGATTGACCTCTCTCAACCCTTGGCTGGCGGCCGTCGCCGTCGCCCTTTGCGTGCAGTTTCCGGCGCAGGCGGCCGAGCGCTTTACCCTCGACATCCCCGGTGTCTCGGACAATCGCCTGTTCACCTCGGCCGCCGCGAGCGATGCGGCCGGTTGCGGTGGCAAGAACCAGTCCCCGGCACTCGCCTGGAACGCGGGGCCTGCCGGCACTCTGAGCTACGCGATCGTCATGCATGACCCGGACGGCCAGAAAGGTGCTGGCGTCGATCACTGGATTCACTACGGCATCAAGGCCACTACCCGGCAGATCCCGGCCGGCGTCGGCGCCAAATCCAGTCTCGAAGGCGTGGGCGGTACCAACACCAAAGGCACCACCCATTACATCGGGCCATGCCCGCCGGTTGGCGACAGCGCGCACCACTACATCATTCAGATCTACGCCCTTGATCTGGCCCCGGACGCTTTGCCCGCCGGCCTGACCCGCGCCGAGTTGATGGACAAGATCAAAGGCCACGTACTGCGTAACAGCAGCGTGGTGCGGCGTTATCACCGCTGAAAATATTTTCAGCGGCGTTTAACCCGATCTGAAGGGGCTGCCCGTCTCAGTGGATGAATGGATCACTTTTCATCCCGAGGTCAGCCCCCATGTCCCGCTCCCTGCCTTTTCTGCGACCCGTTGCCGTCGGTGTGTTGTTGACCGTCGCCGGTTGCGGCGTGTCTTCCAATCCCGAATCGGCTGCCGTCCCGGCGCCGGCCCAGCCACAGGCGTCGATTCAGCATGAGGCGCTCGTTGCCGACAGTGCGCTGGCCAAGCGCAGTGCGCGACCGGCGCCAATGACGAGTTTCGCGGCGATGCCGGCGAGGGAAAGTTATCCACAAGGCTATCGCGACGAGCAGCGCGAGCAGTATCAGGCGCTGGCCGACAACCCGATTCACAGCGTGACCGAGGCCCCGGTCTCGACCTTCAGCGCTGACGTCGATACGGGCGCCTACGCCAACGTCCGGCGTTTGCTCAATCAAGGGCGATTGCCACCTGAAGGCGCGGTGCGACTGGAAGAGATGGTCAATTACTTTCCCTATAACTACGCGCTGCCCAGCGACGGCTCGCCATTCGGCGTAACCACCGAACTGGCCGCCACCCCGTGGAATCCGCACACCCGTCTGCTGCGGATCGGCATCAAGGCGTCCGACCGGGCTGTGGCAGAACTGGCCCCGGCGAATCTGGTGTTTCTGGTGGATGTGTCCGGTTCGATGGATCGCCGCGAAGGGCTGCCGCTGGTCAAAAGCACATTGAAACTATTGGTCGATCAATTGCGCGAGCAGGACCGGGTTTCGCTGGTGGTGTATGCCGGCGAATCCCGCGTGGTGCTGGAGCCGACTTCCGGACGTGATAAAGCGAAAATTCGCACAGCCATCGAGCAATTGACCGCAGGCGGTTCAACCGCTGGTGCGTCGGGCATCGAACTGGCCTATCAAATGGCGCAGCAGGCGTTCATCCCCAAAGGCATCAACCGTATCCTGTTGGCCACCGACGGTGACTTCAACGTCGGCATCAGCGACTTCGACAGCCTCAAACAAATGGCTGTGGATAAACGTAAAACCGGGATTTCCCTGACCACCCTGGGTTTCGGTGTGGATAACTACAATGAGCACTTGATGGAACAACTGGCCGACGCCGGTGACGGCAACTACGCCTACATCGACAACCTGCGCGAGGCGCGCAAAGTGCTGGTGGATCAACTCGGTTCGACCCTGGCGGTGGTGGCGAAAAACGTCAAATTGCAGGTGGAGTTCAACCCGGCGCAGGTCAGCGAATATCGCCTGCTCGGCTACGAAAACCGCGCCTTGAAGCGTGAGGATTTCAGTAACGACAAGGTCGATGCCGGTGAAGTCGGCGCAGGACACACGGTGACCGCACTGTATGAAATTGTCCCGGCAGGTGAGAAGGGCTGGCTGGAACCGCTGCGCTACGCTAAATCGGAGAAGGTGGTTGCTGCGAAGGATGGAGAATTGGCGATGCTGCGTGTGCGTTATCAACAGCCTGAAGGTGGGAAAAGTCTGCTGATCGAGCGGCCGATTGCCAATCAGGTTGCACCGGCCAGCGAGGATCTGCGTTTTGCGGCGGCGGTGGCGGCGTTTTCCCAGCAACTGAAGGACGGTCGTTATATCGGCGACTTTGGCCTGAAAGACACCGAGGCACTGGCCCGAGGCGCTCGCGGCGACGACCGCTTCGGCTTGCGCAACGAGTTCGTGCAACTGGTCGAATTGGCGCAAAGCCTGCGCACCTCAACCGCATTGAATGCGCTGCCCACTGAGCGACGGATTGAATAGTGAGCCGATTGAAAGGCTTCATCAGTCAGCTGTTTGCTACGCCAGACAGCCTGGCCGCCAGCAGCGATGAAGCGCTGCTGGCGCGTTATCGCGAAGGCGACAGTGCGGCGTTCGAGATCTTGTACGCCCGTCATCGCCAAGGTTTGTATCGGTTTCTGCTCGGATTGAGCGGCAAACCGGAACTGGCTGACGAAGTGTTTCAGGACACTTGGCTGAGCCTGATCCGCAGCGCCAGTCAGCCACAAGGACGGGCGACGTTTCGTACATGGCTGTTCCAGATTGCCCGCAATCGGCTGATCGATCACTGGCGCAAACACGGCGTGCATCAGCCGCTGCACGACAGCTACGACGAACAGCTGCATGCGATTGGCGACGAGACCAATGACCCCGAACAATTGCTGAACCTCAGCCGCGACAGCCAGCGCCTGGAAAGCGCTCTGCAAACCCTGCCTGCCGATCAGCGCGAAGTGTTCCTGCTGCGCGCCCACGGCGACCTCGACCTGGCGCAAATCGCCAGCCTCACCGAAACACCGCTGGAAACCGTCAAGAGCCGCTTGCGCTATGCCCAGCAAAAACTGCGTCGGCTGCTGGCCGAGGAGGTACTGACATGACTGACGCCCGCCAGACACCCGAAGAACAACTGCTCAAGCATTATCGCGAGCAACACACCGGCGAGCCGTCAGAGCAGCTCGATGCGCTGATTCTCGCCGCTGCCCGCCGCGCAGCCCCGGCGCCCAAGCCAAGCCTGTGGCAACGCTGGCTGCAGGCCTGCCAGAAGCCGCGTTGGCAGGTCGCATTCGCCAGCCTGGTCGGTGTGGCACTGATGCTGTCACTGGTGCAACGCGCGCCCGAGCCACAACGGCAATTCGACTTCGCACCGGCCGCCAAACCGGCCGCGCCGCTGGCGCGCAAGCAAGCCCCGGAAGCGCAATCACTGGCCGCTCCGCCCGCTGCGGCCATGTCCGCGCCGGCACCGATGATGGAAATGGCCGCGCCGATGCAAAGCGACGCGATCAGCGACGACCAAGCCAAACTCAGCAAACGCGCCGCCGCCCCGGCCAACGGCCTCGATACGCAACTACGCGAAGTCCTGCGCCTGCGCGACTCCGGCCAGTCGCAAGCCGCTGATGCTTTGTACAACGATCTGCACAAACGCTACCCCGGCGTGGACCTCGACCTGCGACTCGAAAAAATCCGCCAGAACTGACCGCCTGTTCGCCCAGCCATTTGGCATTGCCCGGCAAAAACGCGCACTATCGGGCCATGGCTGAAGCGCTGGAGAACAAAGTGGCAGCAAAAATCGACCGCATCGCCCAACTCCTCAACTGCCCGCAGAAGGGCGAGGAGATGCGGCGCGCGATTACCGAGGCGCGCAAGGAGTTTCTGCTGAACCAGTCGGAAGAAGACGTCGTGGAAGAAGACGAGGTTTTTGAGGAGGTTGGGGAAGAAGAGGAAGACGACGATTACGACGAGTTTGACTGGACGACGGAGTGACCGTCGTCGCATGAAACACGGCGCCCACAAAAAAGCCCCGGACCATCACAGTCCGGGGCTTTCTCGTTTCAATTCATGGCGCACCAGGCGGGATTCGAACCCACGACCCCTGCCTTCGGAGGGCAGTACTCTATCCAGCTGAGCTACTGGTGCAGCGGGCGACATCATACCTAGGTCGGCTCGGGGCGTCCATGCCGGGTTTTGGCGGGTTTTGTCAGTGCGCGTGTCCGTAGAATCGCTGCATTCCTTAAAGCTGTAACGTCCTGCAAAACCCTCGCTTGGCGCTTTTTCCTGGCTGATCTAAGGTTTGGCTGCGGCCGGGGCTTTTTGCTCGTTGATCTGAAAAAACCAGCAAACGCTGGGTTTTTGTTCTTTTTTTCGAACGACCTATTGTCCTTTACCCCCTTTGATCCTACGATCCGTTTGAGATTTCAAACGCTCTTTGACGGGGTGTTGGAGCGCAGGTGCTTTGAATAACGCACGATCGCTGCGCCTCACCTGGTAGATGATTTCCCTGACGGCAGCCTTGCGAGGCGCCTTTCTACAATCATAATTTTGCTCCGCGCAGGCCGCGGTGCTGTTAAGGAAAGCCGACATGCAGCTTAAAGATACCCAGTTGTTCCGCCAGCAAGCCTTCATTGATGGCGCTTGGGTCGATGCGGACAACGGTCAGACGATCAAGGTCAACAACCCGGCCACCGGCGAAATCCTCGGTACTGTGCCGAAAATGGGCGCCGCCGAAACCCGCCGCGCCATCGAAGCCGCCGACAAGGCGCTGCCGGCCTGGCGTGCACTGACCGCCAAGGAGCGTGCAGGCAAGCTGCGTCGCTGGTTCGAACTGATGATCGAGAACCAGGACGACCTCGCGCGCCTGATGACCCTCGAGCAGGGCAAGCCGCTGGCCGAAGCCAAGGGCGAAATCGTTTACGCCGCTTCGTTCATCGAGTGGTTCGCCGAAGAAGCCAAGCGCATCTACGGCGACGTGATCCCGGGCCACCAGCCGGACAAGCGCCTGATCGTGATCAAGCAGCCGATCGGCGTGACCGCAGCGATCACCCCGTGGAACTTCCCGGCGGCGATGATCACCCGTAAAGCCGGCCCTGCGCTGGCCGCCGGTTGCACCATGGTGCTCAAGCCGGCTTCGCAAACCCCATTCTCCGCCTTTGCTCTGGCTGAACTGGCCCAGCGCGCCGGCATCCCTAAAGGTGTGTTCAGCGTGGTCTCCGGCAGCGCCGGCGACATCGGCAGTGAGCTGACCAGCAACCCGATCGTGCGCAAGCTGTCCTTCACTGGCTCGACCGAAATCGGCCGTCAGCTGATGTCGGAATGCGCCAAGGACATCAAGAAAGTCTCGCTGGAACTGGGCGGCAACGCGCCGTTCATCGTGTTCGACGACGCGGATCTGGATAAGGCCGTGGAAGGCGCGATCATTTCCAAATACCGCAACAATGGCCAGACCTGCGTCTGCGCCAATCGTCTGTACATTCAGGATTCGGTCTACGACGCGTTCGCCGAGAAGCTGAAAGTGGCGGTGGCCAAACTGAAGATCGGCAACGGTCTGGAAGAAGGCACCACCACGGGTCCGCTGATCGACGAAAAAGCCGTGGCCAAGGTGCAAGAGCACATCGCTGACGCCGTGGCCAAAGGCGCCACCGTGCTGGCCGGTGGCAAACCGATGGAAGGCAATTTCTTCGAGCCGACTATCCTGACCAACGTTCCAAAAGACGCGGCTGTGGCCAAGGAAGAAACCTTCGGCCCGCTGGCGCCGCTGTTCCGCTTCAAAGACGAAGCCGAAGTGATCGCGATGTCCAACGACACCGAATTCGGTCTGGCGTCCTACTTCTACGCTCGTGACCTCGGTCGTGTGTTCCGTGTGGCGGAAGCGCTGGAGTATGGCATGGTCGGTGTCAATACCGGGCTGATCTCCAACGAAGTCGCGCCGTTCGGCGGCATCAAGGCTTCGGGCCTGGGCCGTGAAGGCTCCAAGTACGGCATCGAGGATTACCTGGAAATCAAATACCTCTGCCTGGGCATCTAAGCCGGGAAAGGGATTGCTGCAAACGCAAAGGGCACGAGAGCGCTGTCCCTTTGCGTCGTTTCAAACCGGAATTTTCTCTGCGGCCAGGAACGCCGTGGCAGTCGATCATCGCATGCTGCCACCGCCGATTTCTCCCGCTTAATCCTTGAACCACGCCGCCCGATGAGCGGTGAATGAGGACTGTAATGAGCAAGACTAACGCTGAACTGATGGCCCGCCGCACCGCAGCTGTTCCACGTGGTGTTGGCCAGATTCACCCGATCTTCGCTGAATCGGCGAAGAACGCTACCGTGACTGACGTTGAAGGTCGTGAATTCATCGACTTCGCCGGCGGTATCGCCGTGCTGAACACCGGCCACGTGCACCCGAAAATCATCGCCGCCGTGACCGAACAGCTGAACAAGCTGACCCACACCTGCTTCCAGGTGCTGGCCTACGAACCGTACGTTGAGCTGTGCGAAAAGATCAACGCCAAGGTGCCAGGTGATTTCGCCAAGAAAACCCTGCTGGTGACCACCGGTTCCGAAGCCGTGGAAAACGCCGTGAAAATCGCCCGTGCCGCCACTGGCCGTGCCGGCGTGATCGCCTTCACCGGCGCTTACCACGGTCGCACCATGATGACCCTGGGCCTGACCGGTAAAGTCGTGCCTTATTCGGCCGGCATGGGCCTGATGCCAGGCGGCATCTTCCGCGCGCTGTACCCGAACGAACTGCACGGTGTGAGCATCGACGATTCGATCGCGTCCATCGAACGCATCTTCAAGAACGACGCCGAGCCGAAAGACATCGCCGCGATCATCATCGAGCCTGTGCAGGGTGAAGGTGGTTTCTACGTCGCGCCGAAAGAATTCATGAAGCGTCTGCGTGCCCTGTGCGACCAGCACGGCATCCTGCTGATCGCTGACGAAGTGCAGACTGGCGCTGGCCGTACCGGCACTTTCTTCGCCATGGAACAGATGGGCGTTGCTGCCGACCTGACCACTTTCGCCAAATCCATCGCTGGCGGCTTCCCGCTGGCGGGTGTCTGCGGCAAGGCCGAATACATGGACGCTATCGCTCCAGGCGGCCTGGGCGGCACCTACGCCGGTAGCCCGATCGCTTGCGCTGCGGCTCTGGCCGTGATGGAAGTGTTCGAAGAAGAGCAACTGCTGGATCGCTGCAAGGCTGTCGGCGAGCGTCTGGTAACCGGCCTGAAGGCCATCCAGGCCAAGTACCCGGTGATCGGTGAAGTGCGTGCCCTGGGCGCGATGATCGCGGTCGAGCTGTTCGAAAACGGCGACAGCCACAAGCCAAACCCGACCGCCGTTGCGGCTGTCGTGGCCAAGGCTCGCGACAAGGGCCTGATCCTGCTGTCCTGCGGCACCTACGGCAACGTGCTGCGCGTCCTCGTACCGCTGACCTCGCCGGACGAGCAACTGGACAAAGGTCTGGCGATCATCGAAGAGTGCTTCTCGGAGCTATAATTCCGGGCACTGTGTGATCTGATCGAGAAAAAACCCGCTTCGGCGGGTTTTTTTATGCCTCGGAAACCCTTTTGCGCTGTATCGAAAGGCCAGCATTGGCTAAGGTTCAGGCATTGCAAGGGAGAGCGCGCATGACCGCCGTTGATTTACCCGCCGTACCCCGAGTGCTGATTGCCGAGGCCGATCCGTGGTCTCGTGACCTGCTTAAACAAGTGTTGCTCAACGTGCGCTGTGATGCGCGGCTGGACTTGTGTGCCGATGGCCGGCAAGCCATGTCGTTACTCAGCGAAGTGCCTTATGACCTGGCCATTGTCGATTGGGAATTGCCCGGTATCGATGGCTTGAGCGTGCTGCGCAGCGTGCGCCAGCGCAAACGCAATCCGCCGCTGCCGTTCATTCTGATGAGCAGTCGCAACGACAGCGCCAGCGTGCGCGAAGCCATCCCGTTGGCCCCGACGGCCTATCTGACCAAACCGCTGAACATGGAAAGTCTGACCGAGCGGCTGCAGGGTTTGCTGCTGAATTCGGGTGAAGAGGTGTTCTGCGAAGTGCCGACGCTGGCGCCTGGCATGACCTTGTCGGTGTTTCTTGAGCGGCGTCGCGAACAAGCCGATGGCGCGCCGTTGATGACCGATGTGCAAGTGGCGGTCAAACGCAGCCTCAACCCCAATGGCCTTGATCTGAAGCTGCTGGAAGAAGAGATCCGCACCGATCCGCAGATCACCGCCGTGCTGATCGCCGCCGCCAACAGCGCGGCGCAGCATCATGGTGTGGCGGTGCAGACCCTGGGGCAGGCGCTGCATCGCCTCGGCACCGGGCAGAGCATGAACCTGATTCTCGGCCTGGCGCTCAAACGCAGCGCCAGACTCAGTGACCCGTGCCTGGCGGACTACGCCGAGCGCTATTGGGGGCTGTCGCTGCACACCGCCGAATACGCCCGCACCCTGGCGCGTCTGCTCGATCTGGATCAGGAGCGCTGCTACTGCGCGGGCATGCTGCATCGTCTCGGTGACCTGGCGTTGCTGCGCTGTTTGCAGGAGTGGAAGCAGGCCGGTGGCGAGCTGGATGAGTGGGAGGAGGTCGGTGACGCGCTGGCGGAGTTTGGCGCGGCCTACGGTTCGGCGCTGCGTACACGCTGGCGCCTGCCGCTGGAGCTGCGGGAGTTGATTGCTTCGGTCTACCAGCTCGGTGGCGGGGTCTACTCCCGAGAGGCGCTGGTGATGAACATGGCAGCGCAAATGGCCCGTCTGACCGAGCATGAGGGCGTTGAGGAACTGGCCAGGAGTCGTACGGCGCGGCTGCTGAAGATCGGGCTGCCGGAGTTGATGCGGATGCGCAAATAACCGGATTTGTCAGGATCCCCTGTAGGAGCTGCGGCACGCTGCGATCTTTTGATTTAACGATCAAAAGATCGCAGCGTGCCGCAGCTCCTACAGGGGAGGTAAATCGGACGGTGGATTTCAGCTTGAGATGATCCGGTTCTTGCCCTGACGCTTGGCCTCATACATCGCTGCATCCGCCCGGGCGAACAGGCTGTCGAGGCTTTCGTCTTCATACTTGAGGCTGGTCAGTCCCTGGCTGACGGTGATGCCGAAAGTCTGGCCGTCGACATTGAAGCTCAACCGCTGAATCTCCTGCCGCAGTCGCTCGGCCACTTGCAGCGCCATGTCCGGCGCGCAACCGGGGAACACGGCGGCGAACTCTTCGCCGCCAATCCGCCCGAACAGATCACCCCGGCGTAACGAGGCGCGCCCGCATTCGGCGATGCGCTGCAGCACGTTATCACCCTCCGGGTGGCCGTAACTGTCGTTGATCAGCTTGAAATCATCGATGTCCAGCAGCAGGAAGGCCAGTGGTGCACCTTGCAGGCGCGCCTCTTCGAACTCGCGGTTGGCGCATTCGAAGAAGTGCCGACGGTTGCTGCTCTGGGTCAGCACGTCGGTGGTCGCCAGGCGATGCAGCTCGGTTTCCATGTGCTTCTTGTCGGTGATGTCTTCGGCAATGCCGACAATGATCACCGGTTGCCCGGGCTCGTCCTGACGGTTGATGAAGCATTTGTCGCTGAGCCAGCGAACCTGGCCGTCGGCGGCGATGATCCGGTACTCGCGGTCTTCCACCGCGCCCTTGTGCAGCACTTCGGCAAGACTGCGTTCGGCATAATCCAGGTCGTCGGGGTAGATGCTGTCGCGCCACTGGTTGTAGTCGGCCAGCAACAGGCCTGCGGAGCGACCGAAAATCCGCTCGTACGCAGGGCTGACATACAGCACCTGACGGGTTTCCCAATTGAAGGCCCAGAGCACCGCGTTGACGCTCACCAGCAATGAGCTGAACAGCTGTTCGCGCTCGCTCAGCCGGGCGACTTCGCCTTGGGCGTGCATCAGCGCCATCAGGGTTTGCGCGGCCTCGGGCCACTGCGCAAGGGATGAGTCTTTTTGATTGTTGTTGACCATCGGCACGTTTCTCAAAAGGTGTGCCGCAATTTCGACAACGGCCACAGTACAGCCCGCCGGGGTGGCGAAGTGTCTTTGAGATAGGGCTTTCGGTGCTAAGTTCCGCGCTTTTGTGGCGAGGGAGCTTGCTCCCGCCAAGCGGTAATCACCATGATCACGCTGCCTGGAGGGGGAAATGGCATTAACCCTGTAGGAGCTGCCGCAGGCTGCGATCTTTCGATCTTGTCTGTTAAAACAAAATCAGAAGATCGCAGCCTGCGGCAGCTCCTGCAGGAGGTTATGCAGTAGGGCGCAGCGAGTAGGTTTTCAGCTGGTCGGCGAATTCACGCAGGGACTGGATGCCGCTGGCTTCGGCCTCGTGCACCCATTCCTTGATGGCGGCGAGCATGTCGTGACCATTGGCGCTGGTCTTGACCCAGATCTGCTGCAGGGCCAGACGTTTTTCGTAAATGACCTTCAGCGCCTGACTGTGCTCGAGCATGTTCTGGATGCGCAAGTGATGACGGTCTTCCAGCAGGCTGGTTTCCCGCGACAGCAAGCGTTTGGCCCGATGGAATTGATGACGTACCGAATGATCGACCTTGTCCAGCTCCTGCTTTACCAGCGGGCCGATGACCAATTTGCGGTACTGGGCCATGATCTGGAAGCGGTTGTTGAGGATCGCCATGGCGGTGTCCATGTCCAGACTGCCCTTGCCTTCGACGCGGTGGGCGATCGGCGCCACACGCTGCACTTTGGCCAGACCGAAGAAGCTGAAGACCTTGATCCACGCCCAGCCGAGGTCGAACTCCCACTTCTTCACCGACAGCTTGGCCGAGTTGGGGTAGGTGTGATGGTTGTTGTGCAGTTCTTCGCCGCCGATCAGGATGCCCCACGGCACCAGGTTGGTCGCCGCGTCGCGGCATTCGAAGTTGCGGTAGCCGATGGCATGGCCCAGACCGTTGACCACGCCGGCGGCCCAGACCGGAATCCACATCATCTGGATCGCCCAGATGGTGATGCCGATGGTGCCGAACAGCAGCAGGTCGATGACGCCCATGATCGCTACGCCGAGCAGCGGATAGCGGCTGTAGAGGTTGCGTTCGATCCAGTCTTCGGGGCAGTTCTTGCCGTAGATACGCAGGGTTTCCGGGTTCTCTGCTTCGGCGCGATACAGCTCGGCGCCTTTGCGCAGCACGGTGGACAGACCCTTGATGACCGGGCTGTGCGGGTCATCTTCGGTTTCGCATTTGGCGTGGTGTTTGCGGTGGATGGCGGTCCACTCGCGGGTGTTCTGCGCCGTGGTCAGCCACAGCCAGAAACGGAAAAAGTGTTTCAGGCCGGCATTCAGCTCGAGCGAGCGATGGGCCGAGTAACGATGCAGATAGACCGTGACGGCGACAATTGTCACGTGGGTCATCAGCAAGGTGACCGCGACCAGAGACCAGGCCGACAAGCCAAGAAAACCTTCGTACCACATAGGCTATAGGGCCCTCGATAAAGATAAAAACAGCCGTTGCATTATCACCAAGCACACAGATAAAACCAGTCGCCCTTTCAGATAAGAGTCGCTGGATGTTTCTTGACCTATAATTCCAGCCTTTTTTGTAGGGACATGGACAGCCGAATGCCTGCCACTTATCGCGATGCCTTGCATGCAGCGCTGCTCTATCTCGTGCTTGCCGTCGTCTGGCTGCAAGGCACTGGTTATTTATTAAACAATTTCTTCGATGAGTCCGTCGATCAACTGCACTGGCAACTGATCAACGGTTACGTCTGGGCGGCGCTCAGTGCCGGGATGATTTTCCTGGCCCGTGTGCGTTTGTGTGAGTTTCTCGGCATTGGTGCGCGGTTGCGCGAGCGTCAGGCCGATCGTGAACGCCTGCGCCAGGCGGCAGCGGTGTTCGATTGCACCCGCGAAGGTGTGCTGGTCACCAATCGTCAGGGCCTGATCGTGCATGTCAACCGCGCGTTCATGGAGATCACCGGCTATCAGCGTGAAGAAGTCCTTGGGCATCAGCCAAGCCTGTTCAAGTCCGGCCACCATCCGCCGGGCTTCTATCAGGCAATGTTCGCCACGCTGGAGAGCGAGGGCGAATGGAGCGGGGAGATCTGGAACCGGCGCAAGAGCGGCGAGATTTATCCACAGTGGCAGACCATCCGCGTGATTCACGATGATCAGGGCCGCCTCAGTCACTACGTGGCAGTGTTTTCCGACATCAGTGCGATCAAGGACTCCGAACACGAACTCAAGCACCTTGCCCACCACGATCCGCTGACCGACCTGCCCAATCGCCTGTTGTTCAGCGACCGCGCCGAGCAGGCGCTGGCGTCGGCGCAGATCCACAAGCGCGGCTGCGCCCTGCTGATGATCGATCTGGATCACTTCAAAATGATCAACGACAGCCTCGGGCACAACGTCGGCGATCGCCTGCTCAAAGCAGTATCGGCGCGCCTGCAGGAATTGTTCGGTCCCGGGATCACTCTGGCGCGGCTCGGCGGTGACGAATTCGCGGTGCTGGCGGAGAGTTGTCCACAACTGGTTCAGGCGGCGGCGCTGGCCCAACGCATTCTCGATGCGCTGAAGGAACCGTTCGGTATCGACCGGCATCAGCTGTTCATCAACGCCAGTATCGGTATCAGCCTGTTCCCCAGCGACGCATTGAGTGCCGATCAATTGCTGCGCAACGCCGACGCCGCGCTGTTCAAGGCCAAGAGCAGCGGGCGCAATGGTTACGCGTTGTACACCGAAGAGCTGACCGCGCATGCGCAACAACGCGTTGAGATCGCCTTCGAGCTACGCCGCGCGCTGGAGCAGCAGGAGTTGCGGGTCTATTACCAACCGGTTCACGATTTGCGCAGCAGTCGCCTGATCGGCGTTGAAGCGCTGGTGCGCTGGCAGCATCCGCAGCGGGGGCTGGTGTCGCCGGCGGAATTCATTCCGATTGCCGAGCGCACCGGGCTGATCGACGAAATCGACGCCTGGGTGATGCGCCAGGCGTGTTTGCAGATGTGCCAGTGGCAGCAGGCCGGGATTGTGTTGTCGTTTGTCGCGGTGAACGTGTCGTCGCGCTTGTTTGCCCGGCGTGAGCTGTATCAGCAGGTGGCGCAGGTGCTGCACGAGACCGGGCTGGATCCGGCGTATCTGGAGCTGGAGGTCACCGAAAGCGCGGTGATGGATGACCCGGAAGTGGCGCTGGAACAGATGCATCGCTTGCGTGAGTTGGGTATTCGCCTGGCGATCGACGACTTTGGCACCGGGTACTCGTCGCTGCTGCGGCTCAAGCGCTTGCCGGTGCAGAAGCTCAAGATCGATCAGGGTTTTGTCGCCGGTCTGCCGTGGGACGAGGATGACGCGGCGATTGTTCGGGTGATCGTCGCGTTGGCCCGCAGCATGGGCATGCAGGTGCATGCCGAAGGGATCGAGCAGGCCGAGCAGGCGGCATTTCTGCTGGAGCAGGAATGTGATCTGGGGCAGGGCTACTGGTTTGGGCGGCCGGTGCCGGCGGGGGAGATTGATTGGGCGCGGGTACCGTTTATCGGTTGAGTCCGATTCTGTGGCGAGGGAGCTTGCTCCCGCTGGACTGCGTAGCAGGCCCAAAAAAACGGCGAGCGCTTCGCACTCGAGCGGGAGCAAGCTCCCTCGCCACAGGGGTTGCGGTGCTCTTTCGTTGCGGGAACACCGCGCAAACCCTTGCTCCGTCAGATAATGTTTTCTAGTTATATAAACATTCTTAAATAGTCTTTTTAAGAATATCTGCGCCTCTCTTATATTGCTTCCACGCCGAACGCAGTGCCGCCCACTGCCAGGCATATCCCATTCAAAGGAGCAGCACCATGAGCGCATCCCTTCGCAGCGTTGACGGTCAGGACGAAACCACCATCTTGCGTGAAATCCAGAGCGCCCTGCGCGACCTGCGATTTGGCGCGGTGGAGATCACTGTGCACAACGCCCAGGTCGTGCAGATCGAACGCAAAGAGAAATTCCGTTTGCAGCAGCCGGGTAACAAGCCGAGCTGAGCTGAAGATCAAAAGATCGCAGCCTGCGGCAGCTCCTACAGGGGGCTGTGTGTGCAGGAGCTGCCGAAGGCTGCGATCTTTGGATGAGCAACCCGATTCCAGCAACACATAAGAAAAAGCCACCACCAAGAATTCCAGGAGCTTTCACCATGTCGTCGATTCGCCGTTACGCTTTGGCCGCCCTGGCCAGTGCTGTGTTTGCCGGTTCCGCGGTTGCCAAGGATTACGAACTGCTCAACGTGTCGTACGACCCGACGCGCGAGCTGTATCAGGACTACAACGCCGAATTCATCAAGTTCTGGCAGAAGGATCATGCCGGCGACACCGTGAAAATCCAGCAATCCCATGGCGGTTCGGGCAAGCAGGGCCGCGCGGTGATCGACGGTCTGCGCGCCGACGTCGTGACCCTGGCGCTGGCCGGTGACATCGACGAAATCGCCAAGCTCGGCAAGACCCTGCCCGCCGACTGGCAGAAGCGTCTGCCGGAAGCGAGCACCCCGTACACCTCGACCATCGTGTTCCTGGTGCGCAAGGGCAACCCGAAAGGCATCAAGGACTGGGGCGACCTGGTCAAGAACGACGTCTCGGTGATCACTCCGAACCCGAAAACCTCCGGCGGTGCGCGCTGGAACTTCCTCGCCGCGTGGGCCTATGGCCTGAAAGCCAACGGCGGCAGCGAAGAAAAAGCCAAAGAGTACGTGCAGACCCTGTTCAAGCACGTTCCGGTACTGGACACCGGCGCCCGTGGCTCGACCATCACCTTCGTCAACAACGGTCAGGGTGACGTGTTGCTGGCTTGGGAAAACGAAGCGTTCCTGGCACTGAAAGAAGACGGCGGCGCTGACAAGTTCGACATCGTTGTGCCGTCACTGTCGATTCTGGCCGAACCACCGGTGGCGGTGGTCGACAAGAACGCCGAGAAGAAGGGCAACGAGCAGATCGCCGAAGCCTATCTCAAGCACCTGTACAGCCCGGCCGGTCAGGAGATCGCGGCGAAGAACTTCTACCGTCCGCGTGACAAGGACGTGGCGGCGAAGTACGCCCAGCAGTTCCCGAAACTGGAACTGGTGACCATCGACAAGGACTTCGGCGGCTGGAAAACCGCGCAGCCGAAATTCTTCAACGACGGTGGCGTGTTCGACCAGATCTATCAGGCGCAGTAATCTCACCCTTAACCAGCCTGATGTTTGGGCACATGACATGTGGGAGCGAGCCTGCTCGCGAAGGCGGTATTTCAGGCGACAAGCACGTTGACTGATACTCCCTCTTCGCGAGCAGGCTCGCTCCCACATTGATGCGTTTTTAACCAAGGACTTTTATGTCGCGTCGTATCTCCCCCGTCATACCCGGCTTCGGGCTGACGCTGGGTTACACCTTGGTGTACCTCAGCCTGATTGTGCTTATCCCGCTGGCGGCGATGTTCGTCCACGCCGCCCAACTCACCTGGGATCAGTTCTGGACGATCATCACCGCGCCACGTGTGCTGGCAGCCTTGAAGCTGAGCTTCGGCACCGCGCTGTGTGCGGCGATCATCAACGGCATCATCGGTACGCTATTGGCCTGGGTGCTGGTGCGCTACACCTTCCCCGGACGCAAGGTGATCGACGCGATGATCGACTTGCCGTTCGCCCTTCCGACGGCGGTGGCCGGTATCGCCCTGACCGCGCTGTACACCCCGACCGGTCTGGTCGGACAGTTCGCCGCCGATCTCGGTTTCAAGATCGCCTACACCCCGTTGGGCATCACCCTCGCGCTGACTTTCGTCACGCTGCCGTTCGTGGTGCGCACGGTGCAGCCGGTACTGGCTGACATTCCCCGTGAAGTCGAAGAAGCCGCCGCCTGCCTTGGCGCGAAACCTTTGCAGGTGTTCCGCCATATCCTCCTGCCAGCGCTGTTGCCCGCCTGGCTGACCGGTTTTGCTTTGGCGTTTGCCCGGGGTGTCGGCGAGTACGGCTCGGTGATTTTCATCGCCGGCAACATGCCGATGAAAACCGAGATCCTGCCGCTGCTGATCATGGTCAAGCTCGACCAGTACGATTACACCGGCGCCACTTCCATCGGCGTGCTGATGCTGGTGGTTTCCTTCGTCCTGTTGCTGCTGATCAACCTGTTGCAGCGGCGCATCGAAACCCCATAAGGAGGCGCGAACCATGTCCCAATCGTCTATTGCGGCCGCGTCCTCGGCCAACGCTGCACGGCGTGGCAGTGCTACTTCGCGGCGCGTGCTGATCGGTCTCGGCTGGCTGATCTTTTTTCTGTTTCTGGTACTGCCGCTGTTCATCGTGGTGTCGCAAGGTTTGAAGAATGGCCTCGGCGCATTCTTCACGGCGATCTTTGAACCGGACGCTTTGTCGGCGCTGAAACTCACGGTGATCGCCGTGCTGATTTCGGTGCCGCTGAACCTGGTGTTCGGCGTCAGCGCCGCGTGGTGCGTGAGCAAATATTCGTTCCGCGGCAAGAGCATGCTGGTGACGCTGATCGACCTGCCGTTCTCGGTATCGCCGGTGATCGCAGGTTTAGTCTACGTGCTGATGTTCGGCGCCCAAGGCCTGTTCGGGCCGTGGCTGCAGGATCACGACATTCAGATCGTCTTCGCCCTGCCGGGCATCGTGCTGGCGACGATCTTCGTCACCGTGCCGTTCGTGGCCCGCGAGCTGATCCCGCTGATGCAGGAACAAGGCACGCAGGAAGAGGAAGCCGCGCGCTTGCTCGGTGCCAATGGCTGGCAAATGTTCTGGCATGTCACCGTCCCCAACATCAAATGGGGCCTGATCTATGGCGTGGTGCTGTGTACCGCGCGGGCCATGGGTGAGTTCGGTGCGGTGTCGGTGGTTTCCGGGCACATTCGCGGGGTGACCAACACCTTGCCGCTGCACGTCGAGATCCTCTACAACGAATACAACCACGTGGCCGCGTTCGCCGTGGCGAGCCTGTTGCTGATCCTGGCGCTCTTCATCCTGCTGCTCAAGCAGTGGAGCGAAAACCGTATCAACCGCCTGCGCGCCAGCGCCGCGGAGGAATAATTCATGTCGATCGAAGTGCGTAACGTCAGCAAGAATTTCAATGCGTTCAAGGCGCTGGACAACATCAGCCTGGACATCCAGAGCGGTGAACTGGTGGCGCTGCTCGGGCCGTCCGGTTGTGGCAAGACCACGCTGCTGCGGATCATCGCCGGCCTGGAAACCCCGGATCAGGGCAATATCGTGTTTCACGGTGAAGACGTCTCCGGCCACGATGTGCGTGATCGCAACGTCGGTTTCGTGTTCCAGCACTACGCCTTGTTCCGCCACATGACGGTGTTCGACAACGTCGCGTTCGGCCTGCGCATGAAACCGAAAAACCAACGCCCGAGCGAAAGCCAGATCGCGACCAAGGTCCACGAGCTGCTGAACATGGTGCAACTGGACTGGCTGGCGGATCGCTACCCGGAGCAACTGTCCGGCGGCCAGCGTCAGCGTATCGCCCTCGCGCGCGCGTTGGCGGTGGAGCCGAAAGTGCTGCTGCTCGACGAGCCGTTCGGCGCCCTCGACGCCAAGGTGCGTAAAGAGCTGCGCCGCTGGCTCGCGCGGCTGCACGAAGACATCAACCTGACCTCGGTATTCGTGACCCACGACCAGGAAGAAGCGATGGAAGTCGCCGACCGTATTGTGGTGATGAACAAGGGCGTGATCGAGCAGATCGGCTCGCCGGGCGACGTCTACGAAAACCCGGCCAGCGATTTCGTTTACCACTTCCTCGGCGACTCGAACCGCTTGTTGCTCAGCGACGACAACCACGTGCTGTTCCGTCCGCACGAAGTGTCGTTGTCCAAGCATGAGCTGGAAGATCACCACGCCGCTGAAGTGCGTGATATCCGCCCGTTGGGTGCGACCACGCGGGTGACGTTGAAGGTGGAAGGGCAGGCCGATCTGATCGAGGCCGAAGTGGTTAAGGATCACGACAGCCTGATCGGTTTGGCCAAGGGTGAAACGCTGTTCTTCAAACCGAAGGTCTGGCAGAAAATCGCCAATCTCTAAAAGCAAAAGATCGCAGCCTGCGGCTGCTCCTACATTGGAATGCGTATCCTCTGTAGGAGCTGCCGCAGGCTGCGATCTTTTAAAGCGGCCTAAGCCGCCGCTTTGCGATTCGGATTGACCCGCACCACCCCCGCCCGCGCCTCGATCTGTTCTTTCAACTCATGGCGCATTCCCAGCAGGAACGCCAGTTCGGCCACCACGAACAACGGCCCGACAATCAACCCGCTGACATCATCGACAAATGCCGGTTTGCGTCCTTCATAGTGGTGCCCGACAAACTGGATCACCCAGCCAATCACAAACATCGCCAGGCCACTGCTCAGCCAGATCATGGTGCTCTGCTGCGCCAGCGTGTGCCCGGCCCAGACCGACAGCCCCATCAACAGGGTCATCAGAATGCCCAGCTTCAGTTCCAGGCGCAGGTAGAACCACGCCGACGCCAGCGCCAGCAGCACCGCCGGCGATACCCACAAGCCGCCCAGTGACCATTCTGGTCGCGACAACAACACCGCCACCGCCACCACGATCAGCGGAATGCCGATAAAGTGGCTGGCGATGTTGCGCGGGTCGCGATGGTAGGCGGCGTATTGACTGAGATGGTCGACGAGGCTTTTCATTGTTGTTCCTCCTATAGGGTGCGTGCAGCATGCCTCGGGTTCGGCATTCGCTCTGTCAGGCAGGCGACAATTGGGAGAGATCATGGATAAGCGTTCACGGCTGATGACCGGGCAATGGTTCAGTCATCTGCCTTCATCCTTTCAGGATAGTCTGCTGGCGGCGGCCCGGGAGCGGCGGCTGACGGCGGGGCAGCGTTTATTCCAGCGCGGTGATGCGCCGTGCGGGTTGTACGCGGTGCTTGATGGCGCGATTCGTATCGGGGCGGTGAGCGAGCAGGGCAAGGAGGCGTTGCTGAGCCTGGTGGAGGCGCCGCACTGGTTCGGCGAAATCAGCCTGTTCGACGGCCAGCCACGGACTCACGATGCGTATGCAGTCGGGCCGTGCATGCTGCTGAATATCCCGCAGGCCACGCTGCTGAAAATCCTCGACGAACAGCCGGTGTACTGGCGCCAACTGGCGTTGCTGATGAGCCACAAACTGCGCCTGACCTTTATCAATCTCGAACAGTTGAGCCTGCTGCCGGCTCCGGCACGCCTGGCCCATCGCTTGTTGATGATCGCCGAAGGCTACGGTGAAATCGATGCGCCACGTCGGGTGCTGCAACTGCCGCAAGAGCAGTTGGCGTCGATGCTGTCGCTGTCACGGCAGACCACCAACCAGATCCTCAAGGATCTGCAGGCGCAGGGGGTTATCGGGCTGGGGTATGGCGAGATCGAGATTCTCGATGCCGAGCGATTGCGCGCGCTGGCGACAATTTGACGGGCACCTGAGATCCCCTGTGGGAGCGAGCCTGCTCGCGAAAGCGGTGGGTCATTCAACGGTGATGTCGACTGAACCGACGCCTTCGCGAGCAGGCTCGCTCCCACATTTTTGATCTGTGTTGATTCAGGAGCCGCGATAGGTCGAGAAACCATAAGGGCTGAGCAGCAACGGGATGTGGTAGTGCTGATCAGTCTGCTTCACCTGGAAGATCACCGGGATCTCCGGGAAAAACGTCTCGCGCTTGTTCTTCTCGAAATACTCGCCGGTCTTGAACACCACCCGGTATTCGCCCGCCTCGAAAGGCTGTTTGGCCGGGAACAGTTCGGCGATGCGCCCCTGTTCGTTGGTGGTGCCCTGGGCCAGTGGTTGCCAGTTCTGGCCGATGTGTTTTTCCAGCGTCACGTTGACGCCCGGCGAGGGCAGGCCGTTTTCCAGGTTGAGCACGTGCACGCTCAGCGGGTTGCCGGCGGCCAGCGCCAGGCTGGAGAAGGCACTCAGGCCGAGTGCGGCGAAGGTCATGCGCAGGGTAGTCATGGTCAGTCTCCTTTTTGGGAACGGGTGAAGGTCAGGCCGGCCTTTTCGGCGGCCTTGATGGCACAGCTTTCGTCCTGCTCGCCGCTGCCGGAACCGGCCACGCCCATGGCGCCGACCAGTTCATCAGCGGCGAATAGCGGGATGCCGCCGCCGAGCAACAGCAGCTCATCGAGGGTGTTGAGGTTGGCGGTTTCCGGGTTGCTGCGGGCGCGCTCGGCGAACAACCGGGTCGGGGTTTTCGTCGATAGCGCGGTGTAGGCTTTGCGCTGGCTGGCAGCGGTGTTGTGCGGGCCGATGCCGTCGCCGCGCAGGATCACCAGCAGGTTGCCGCCACGGTCGAGTACCGACACCGTGGCGGTGCAATTGCTCAGCGCGGTGTCGACCAGCAGGCGTGCGGTTTTCAGATCCAGGTCGGCGTGACGCGGCAGTTCAGGGGCGGCGAAAACGCTGGTGCTGAGGCCGAGGGCGAGGCTGGCTGCAAGGTATTTGGCGGTCATGAACAGGCTCCGAAAGCGAAGGGCATCACCTTAGCCGCCGCTCTTCGTCAGAACCCCGTCAGTCGGATTACAAGTTTGTAATGGGCAACGCCGCCGAAGGCGCCTAGCCTGTGTGTCTGATCAATCGAGGTGTGCCATGCGTTTGCTGGTCGTAGAAGATGAAGCCAAAACCGCGAATTTCCTTGCCAAGGGGCTGGGCGAGTCGGGGTTTGCTGTGGACGTGGCGCTCAATGGCCTCGATGGGCGCTATTTCATCGAGCAGCAGGAATACGACCTGATCATCCTCGACGTGATGTTGCCGGGCCTCAATGGCTGGCAATTGCTGCAACTGATTCGCCAGCGCGGCGCCACCCCGGTGCTGTTCCTCACCGCCAAAGACGCCATCGAAGATCGCGTGCGCGGCCTCGAACTGGGCGCCGATGATTACCTGCTCAAGCCTTTCGCCTTTGCCGAATTGCTCGCGCGGGTGCGCACGCTGTTGCGGCGTGGACCGCTGCGCGAGGCCGAGTCCTACAGCATCGCCGATCTGGAAATCGACGTGCTACGGCGTCGGGTCAGCCGCGGCGGCCAGCGCATTGCCCTGACCAACAAGGAATTTGCCCTGTTGCAATTGCTCGCCAGCCGTCAGGGCGAAGTGTTGTCACGCACGTTGATCGCTTCGCAGGTGTGGAACCTGAATTTCGACAGCGACACCAACATGGTCGAAGTTGCCGTGCGTCGCCTGCGGGCCAAGGTCGATGACCCGTACATGCCGAAACTGATCCACACCGTGCGCGGGGTCGGCTATCAGCTGGAGGCGCCCGACGATGCGGTCTAGGTCGATCGCCTGGCGTCTGGCGCTGGCGTTCGCCTTGGTTTGCGCGTTGGTGTTGAGCGCGATTGGCGTGTTTCTCTACCGTTCACTCGACTCGGAGATCGCCTATCGGGATGATCTGGCGTTGCTTGGCCGTCTGGAACAAGTGCGCGCCTTGCTCGCCGACAGCGACAGCCTCGGCGCCTTGCAAGCGCGGCCACGTCTCTATCAGAACATGCTCGGTAACCTCGACAGCCTGCTGTTGGTGCGGCGGGCCGATGGCTCGAACGTGATCGCGATCAACCCGCGCCAGCGCGACCTGCCGCCATTGAACGCAATCGCACGCGAGCAAATGCCGCAGCGTCGCGATGTGCTGATCTGGCAGGCGCCGGATGGCGCCGAGCTGGCGCTGTTATCCGGTGAAGCCCAAGGGCCGAACGGAGAACCGCTGACGGTGATCGCCGGCAAGGTGCTCACTGAGCGTGAGCAGATGCTCGCCAGTTATCGCTTGCGCCTGTACCTGTCCGTCGGACTTGGCGCGTTGCTGGCGTTCGCGTTGGGCCTGGTTTTGCTGCGCCGTGGTCTGCACCCATTGCGCCAGTTAAGCGCGGCGGTGCGTGGCATTGATCTGCGCAGCCTCGACCAGCGTCTGCCCGCCAGCGGCACCCCCGCCGAACTGCTCGAACCGGTGCAGGCGCTCAACGGCATGCTCGCGCGGCTGGACGACAGCGTGCAGCGGCTGTCGCAGTTTTCTGCCGATCTGGCCCACGAGATCCGCACCCCGTTGCACACCTTGCTCGCCAGCAACGGCCAGGCGCTGAATCACCCGCGCAGCACGGCGGAATATCAGGAGCTGCTGGCCTCGAACATGGAAGAGTTCGAACGCCTCAAACGCATGGCCGAGAACCTGATGTTCCTTGCTCGCGCCGAACAGGCGGAGCGCGCGCTCGACTTGCAGACACTGGATCTGCACAGCGTCGGCAGCGAGCTGTGCGATTACTTCGAAGCCCTGGCCGATGATCGCCAGTTGCGCCTGGAAAACCGGCTGCACGGCGAACTGTTGGCCGATCAGCAACTGCTGCAACGTGCCCTGGGTAATCTGCTGGCCAACGCGGTGCGTCACGCCGATGAAGGCACGCCGATCAGCCTGCGTCGCCACGATGAGCCGGGTGTGTGCTGGTTACAGGTACACAACCACGGCCCGGTGATCGCGCCAGAACATCTGGGCAAACTGTTCGACCGCTTCTATCGCGTCGATCCTTCACGGGCGCAACCAGGAGATTCCGGTGGGCTGGGGCTGGCGATTGTGCAGTCGATCATGCTGTTGCATGGCGGGCAGGTCAGGGTGAGCAGTGATGCGAGTGGCACTGTGTTTGAGTTGGGTTTTGTCCTGAGCCCATGATGCGCCGTGCAAGTATTCTGAAACTTGTCGCGTTGTCTGCGGGGCTGCAAAACGGTGATGCGCATCTGAAAAACTTCGGCGTACTTTACGAAGATTATGCAGAGCAGTCATCCCGTCAGGCTCGCGCCGGCGTACGACATCATCACAACGTCGGTTTATATCAAGAGCGACAGCATGGCGCTGCTGCTGGCGGTTCGAAAGCCTGGCCCAAGTACAAGATGTTGGTACGGTTTGGTCGTACGGCATGCAACCTGACCGAGGCGCGTTGCAGCGAATTACTGCAACAAGTGGCTCATGGCATGCAGATGGCGATGGAGGAAATGGCCGAATACAGTCGCAGGCATCCCGAGTTTGCCGAAGTGGGCGAGGCGATGATCGAACAGTGGACTTCCGGCCTGCAACGCAGCTTGATCAAGGGCTGATGTTCAGCGCAACTGATCGCGAAACTGCCCCGGTGTCATTCCCGTCCAGCGTTTGAACGCGCGGCTGAAGCTGCTGGTGTCGGCAAACCCCAGCAGGTAACTGACTTCACTCAACGAACACTGCGGATCGCGCAGGTGCAGTAGCGCGAGGTTCTCGCGGCTCTCGTTGAGCAGCGTGTCGAAGCGACAGCCCTCATCCGCCAGATGCCGTTGCAGGCTGCGCAGGCTCAGGTGCAAAGCCTGGGCGATGCGTTCCGCGCTGGGTTCGCCTTCGGGCAGTTGTTCTTCGATGGCGTCGCGCACCTTACGCTCCCAGGTCAGCGGTTTGAGCTGAGCCAGGGTGCGCTTGAGCACCGCTTCGTTGTGTTCGGCGAGTTCCGGGTTGGCGTCATCGAGGTGGCTGTCGAAGTCGGCGAGGGCGAACTCCAGGCGATCTTCGGCGCAGGAGAAATGCACCGGGGCGCGGAACACCTTGTGCCACTGATGCGCATCCGACGGTTCCGGCCGGCGCAGGTACACCGCCAGCGGCGCGTAATCGCGACCGAGGCGATTGCGGCAGGTGCGCACGTAGATCGCGGCAAAGGCGTCGATGGCTTCGAAGGCCGGCGCCGGATTGCCTGACGGAATTTTCAGACGGAACAGGTAGCGGTCATCGCTGCGGCTCAGCTCCAGTTCCAGCGCATCGCTGACCACCGGGTGATAACGCACGATGCGCTCGAACACCTCCCGCAGGCTGCCGCTGGCCACCAGCGCGTAACCGAGCGCATGGAACGTGGTCGGGCTGACAAAGCGCGACACTCGCAGTCCGATCGCCGGATCCCCGCTGAACTGCACTGCCAGTTGCCATAGGCGCGTGGTGCCGGATAACGGATAACGCGCGTTCGGGTCGTCCATCAACTGCGGATCGAGCCCGGCCTGTTGGCACAGGCCAAGACTGTCCAGCCCCAGCGCATCGAGTTGCTTGCGCAAGGCACGGGTCCAGCTGGCGAGCGAGGTCGGTTCCTTCATGCTGATTGGCGCTTCCGGTCAACAGGTTGGCGTTCACGGCTACCATCAATAAAGCTTTCGCGAGGCAGGATGCAAACATCAATAAACAGAGGATGGAAGCATGGACCGTACTTCTGCAAGTCCCCAGCGACACAATGCTGCCCAGCGATCAGCGCATATTCGCGAAGTGGTGCTGGCCAAGGGCGTCGAACTGCGCGAGCGTTACCCGATCCTGCAGCATCAGGACGCCCTCGGTGCCGGCATTCTGGCCTTCGCCCTGGTCGGGATGATCGGCTCGGCGGCGCTGTATATCACTGGCCATATGGCGTGGTGGGTGTGCCTGCTGCTGAACGCATTTTTCGCCTCCTTGACCCATGAGCTGGAACACGACCTGATCCACAGCATGTATTTCCGCAAACAACGGCTGCCGCACAACCTGATGATGGGCCTGGTGTGGCTGGCGCGGCCGAGCACGATCAATCCGTGGATCCGCCGCCATCTGCACCTCAATCACCACAAGGTCTCCGGCACCGAAACCGACCTGGAAGAACGTGCGATCACCAACGGCGAGCCTTGGGGGTTTGCGCGCTTGCTGATGGTCGGCGACAACGTGATGTCGGCGTTCATCCGCATGCTGCGGGCCAAGACCTGGGCGCACAAAATCAACATCATCAAGCGCACGCTGAAGGTCTATGCGCCACTGGCGCTGGTGCATTGGGGCGCGTGGTACGTGTTCCTCGGCTTCCATGCGGTGAATGGCATCGCCTACCTTATGGGGTCGTCGATTGAATGGTCGGCGACCACGCTGTCGGTGATGCAGGTGATCGACATCGCGGCAGTGGTGATCATCGGCCCGAACGTGCTGCGCACCTTTTGCCTGCACTTCATCAGCTCGAACATGCATTACTACGGTGACATTGAGGCGGGCAACGTGCTGCAGCAATGCCAAGTGTTGAACCCGTGGTGGTTGTGGCCGCTGCAGGTGTTCTGCTTCAACTTCGGCAGCAGTCACGGGATTCACCATTTTGTGGTGAAGGAGCCGTTTTACATCCGGCAGATGACCGTGCCGGTGGCGCACAAGGTGATGCGCGAGATGGGCGTGCGGTTCAATGATTTCGGCACGTTCGGGCGGGCTAACCGGTTTGTTCGCAGGGATGAATTGGCGCAGGAAGAGGTGCGTACTGCCAGGGCTTGATGGGTGAGTGTGAAGGCCTATTCGCGAGCAGGCTCGCTCCCAAATTGGATCGTATTCGCAAATCCGGATTGTGGGAGCGAGCCTGCTCGCGAAAGCGATCTATCAGGCAACATCAATCCGGCTGAAACGGCGAAGCACTGAGAATCACCCCAGTCTCCTCCACATATTTCTGCCAATGCCCGATCAAGGTGCTGAGCTTGTCCGGCTGACTCGACGCCAGATCGTGAATCTCCCCCGGATCGCTGCTCAAGTCATAAAGCTGCCACGTCGCCGGCCCCACCGGCCCGGGGATCCACACCGCTTTCCACGAACCCTGGCGAATTGCCCGGCGACCAAACAATTCCCATCCGGTGACGGTATGCTCGTCGTGCACCTGCGCCGTCTCGCCGGACAAAAAGCCCAACCATGATTTACCGCGCAACGGCGCCACCGGTTTACCGTGCCATTGCTTGCCCGGATGGCGTACGCCCGCCAGATCGAGAATGGTCGGGGTGACGTCCATCACCGTGCCGAAGCCATGGCTGATCTGCCCTTTGATTGGCAGTTGCGGATAGTGCAGCAGCGCCGGTACCCGAATCCCGCCTTCGGTGGTGAACGCCTTGAACAGCCGTGACGGCGCGGTCGCCACCTGCGCCCAGCTCGGCCCGTACCAGACGTAGGAATTGGCACGACCGATGTTGTCGAGGCTGTTGTCGTAATGCTGGTTGAGGTAGGTCAGCAGTTCCGGGCCGAACTTGGGGAACGCTTCCAGCAGCGCGCCTTCGGCACCGTTATCGGACATGAACAGGATGAAGGTGTTATCGAGCTGGCCCTGCTGGCGCAGATAATCGACCACCCGGCCGATATTCCAGTCCATGCGCTCGACCATCGCCGCGTAGACCTCCATGGCCCGCGCGGAAATCTGTCGTTGCTCAGCGCTCAGCGCAGCCCATTGCGCATTCAGTTGAATCAGTGGATGCGGCTCGACATCCGGCTCGATCAGCCCCAGCGCCTTGAGTTTTTCCAGGCGTTCCAGACGCAAGACTTCGGGACCGGCGTCATAGCGGCCACGGTATTTTTCGACAATGTCAGCCGGCGCCTGCAACGGCCAGTGCGGTGCGGAGAAGGGCAGATAAGCGAAGAATGGCCGGCTCTGGTCGCGCTCCTTCAGGTACTGCAGCAGCTTGTCGCCGAAGGCATCCGACGAGTAGAAATCCTTGGGCAATTCGTCGACAAAAGTGTCGTCTTCGATATACAGCGCCGGGGTCGATTTCAGCAGGCCAGGGGTGTGTTCATCGTAGGTCGGTTCGAACCCATAGTGGTTGGCCGCACCCGGCAGAAGCGAGAACGAGCGTTCGAAACCACGAGCCTGCGGCGCCAGTTCAGCGGTCAGGCCGAGGTGCCATTTGCCGCTCATCAAGGTTTGATAACCGGCCTCGCGCAGCAGCTCGGGCAGGGCCACAACGCGGTCGTTGAGATAGCCCTCGTAACCCGGTTTGCCGATCAACTCCGGGGTCAGCGCTTCGGCCATGGTGCCGATGCCGGCGATGTGGTGGTCGGTGCCGGTCAGCAGCATCGAACGGGTTGGCGAGCAGGTCGGTGCGGTGTGGAAATCGGTCAGGCGCAGGCCGTTGTTGGCCAGGGCATCGAGGTTCGGCGTGGCGATTTCGCCACCGAATGCGCCGATGTCGGAGAAGCCGAGATCGTCGGCCAGAATCAGCAGAAAGTTGGGGCGTTGCGGCATCGGAAAACTCCTCTCAGCAGGCAATGAACGACAACGGCAGATCGCGGATCTGTACCGGCAGGCTCGGTTGGTAATGGTCGTCACTGGTCAATTCGTGCAGCAGCTCTTCGCGCAACTGATGGAAATCGAAACTGCTGCGCTGACGCGGGTGCGGCAAGGCGATGTCGACCACTTGCTTGATCCGTCCCGGACGCGGCTCCATCACCACCACGCGGTCGGCGAGAAAGATCGCTTCTTCGACGTCGTGGGTGACGAGGATCGTGGTGATCTTCGCCCGGTCACGAATCGCCAGCAGCTCGTCCTGCATTTGCTGGCGGGTCAACGCATCAAGGGCGCCGAAGGGTTCGTCGAGCAGCAGAATCCGTGGGCTGGCGACCAGTCCACGGGCAATCGCCACGCGCTGGGCCATGCCGCCGGAGAGCTGGTGCGGATAGGCGCGGGTGAAATCGCGCAGGCCGACCAGGTCGATGAAATCGTTGATACGCTGCTGCTTTTCAGCGGCGCTCAGCGGTTCGTTGACCAGACCGAGACCGATGTTGTCGGCCACCGTCAGCCACGGGAACAGCCGATGCTCCTGAAACACGATGCCGCGCTCGCCACCGATGCCGTTGACGGCTTTGCCATCGACGCTGATCTGCCCGCGAAACTGCGTATCCAGACCCACCAGCAAACGCAGCAAGGTGGATTTGCCGCAACCGCTGGAGCCGACGATGGCGACGAATTCGCCCTCGGCGATGTCGAGGTTGAATTCGCGAATCGCCTCCAGTTCGAAACCGTCGACGTCGAAGGATTTGCCTACGTGGGTGAAGCTGACAATCGGTGCGTTCATGCGTGTCTCCAGCGAGTGGCGCGAATTTCCAGGCGTTGGCCGATGAGGTTGAGCAGGGCGCCGGTGAGGCCGACCAGCAGCATCCCGGCCATGATCAGGTCCATGCGCAGCAGTTGTTGGGCGCCGATCATCTGGCTGCCGATGCCACCGTTGGACGGCATGAAGTATTCGGCGCCGATGGTGCCGAGCCAGGCGTAGATCAGGCTCAGGCGCAGCCCGGCGAAAATCCCCGGCGCCGCACCCGGCAGCACTAGACGACGCAGGCGCTGGCCGAGGCTCAGACGCATCACCTGCGCGGCTTCGTTGAGTTGTGGCGAGAGGTTGGCGACGCTGCGCTGGGTGGCGATGAACAGCGGGAAAAATGCGGCGAGGGCGACGAATACCCACTTCGCCAATTCACCCAATCCGAACCACGCGGTGAGCAGCGGCACCCAGGCGAAAATCGCGATCTGGCGAATGGCAGCGAGGGTCGGGCCGAGCAGCCGTTCGCTGGTGCGCGACAAACCCAGCAACAGGCCGAGGGCGAAACCGAGTCCGCCGCCCAGCAGCAACCCGCCAAGGGTCCGACCGAGGCTTAACGCCATGCCGCTGATCAGCGTGCCGTCGAGCAGACCGTTTTTTGTTGTTTCCAGCACCGCCAGCGGGCTGACCAGAATGTTCGCATCGACCCACTGCTGATCGCTCGCCACTTGCCACAAACCGATCAGGCTCAGCGGCAAGAGCCACGGTTGCAGGCGTTGCCAGCCTTCATAACGCGGGCCACGACGGATTTCCGCAGTGGCCGGGTGCGGCCAGTGCACCAGTTTGCGGTCGAGAAAACCGATGCCGCGATCCATTGCTACACCCAGCACACCGATGACTACGATGCACACGAACACGATGTCGAGCATGAACAGTTGCCGTGCCCAGACCATCAGGTAGCCGATGCCTTCGCTGGAGGCCAACAGTTCCACCGCCAGCAATGAAGTCCAGCCAGCGGCCAGGGCCAGACGCACGCCGGCCATGAACGCCGGCAGCGCGGCAGGCAACACCAGACGCCGGATCAGCAAGTACGACGGCAGGCGCAGTACAGCGGCGGCTTCGCGCAGTTTCGGTTGCGCATCTCGAACGCCGACCAGGGTGTGCAGGGTCACCGGCACCACGATGGCCTTGATCAGCACCACCAGTTTCAGCACTTCGCCGATGCCGAAAAACACCATGAACAGCGGAATCCACGCCAGCGTCGGTACCTGTGCCAGACCGGCGAACGTCGGGAAGACCAGACGTTCGAGACGCCGGCTGAAGCCCAGCGCGGCACCCAACAGCGCACCGGCGCAGATCCCTGCCAGCAAGCCCCAGAGCAGACGTTGCAGGCTGATCCACAAATGACTCCACAACTCGCCCTGGGACAGCTCGATGGCGCTGTTCCACACCAGCGATGGCGCCGGCAGGATCTGCTCGCTCATCCATTGATTGCGCGCGGCCAGCCACCACAGAGCGAACAGGCTGATCGGCAACAGCCACGGCAACAGACGGTGGTTGAGGCTTGGCCACACCCGTCGACTTTTCAGGGGCGGCGCGGGCAGCGGCAGGCTGAGCAGGGAATCACGGGCCATGGGTGACCTCCGTTGTCGGGTTGGATCGGGAGCAAGATCAAAAGATCGCAGCCTTCGGCAGCTCCTACAGGGAGACGCGTCCGTGAATTCGCCCCTGTAGGAGCTGCCGAAGGCTGCGATCTCTAGCGGTATTAGCTATAAACAAATTGTTATAAGCGATATGTAAAATATTGAATTTGGAGATAAGCAGCGCCATTTAAGGCTTCCAGCGCATCGCGCATCCAATGCATTCGAAGAATATTTTCGATGCTGTTAATGCATACACCGCTGCAGCCCGCGTTATTGCTTGCTTAGCTTTAAAAGCTATAAAAATGTGCATTTATAGTATTTAAGCGAAGGTCGCGCTTCGGCCTACTTTCGGCTCCTCAACGCCCGTCGTGATCAAGGAGCCGCACCCATGAACCTACCCTTCAAACGAGTCTTCAGTCTGTTTGCCATCCCGGCACTGGCGGGCCTGCTGGCGTTTTGCGCGCAGGCCGACGAGCTCAAGGAAATCAGGATCGCCGTGCCTGACCTGAGTGCCGGCACCCAGCACAGCGGCGGCGGTGTAGTGGACGTGCTGCGTGATCAGCAGATCTTCGAAAAAGCCTTCGCCGATCAGGGCATCAAGATTCAGTGGAGCTTCTTCAAGGGCGCCGGGCCGGTGATCAATGAGGCGTTTGCCAACGGTCAGGTCGATCTGGCGTATCTGGGCGACCTGGCGGCGATCATTGGCAAGTCCAATGGCCTCGACACGCGGCTACTCAGCGCCAGTGCGCGTGGGGTGAAGCAATATCTAGGCGTGGTGCCGGGGTCGGGGATCAAGACTTTGCAGGATCTGAAAGGCAAGCGCGTGGCGATCTTCCGTGGCACCGCCACGCAGTTGTCGTTTGATGCGGCGTTAGCCAGTCAAGGCTTGAGCGAGAAGGATCTGAAGGTGATCAATCTCGACTTCAGCGGGGCGGTTGCGGCATTGGCGGCGAAACAGATCGACGCGTCGTGGGGCAGCTCAGGGCTGACGGCGCTGCAAGCCAAGGGGCTGGCTGAGTTGCCGCTGAACACCAAGGATCTGGGCGGCGCCGGTAGCGTGCAGTCGGTGCTGGTCGGCACCGGCAAGTTTGTCGACGGGCACCCGGAGGTCGTGGCCAAACTGCTCAAGGCGCAGCAGCAGGCGGTGGAGTGGCTGACTCAGGACAGCAACAAGGACGCTTACGTGCAACTGGTGTCGAGGCTGGCGAGTTATCCACCGGTGATCCTGACCCAGGACCTGCAGGATCAGAAACTCAGCGAGGTGTTCCCGTCGACGCTGGACCCGGTGTTCCTCGGCAAGTTACAGGACTCGGTGGATCTGGCGGCGCAACAGAAGTTGATTCGCAAGCCGTTCAAGGTCAGTGATTGGGTGGCGCCTGAACTGGCGGCGGCCAAGCTTTAAAAGCAAAAGATCGCAGCCTTCGGCAGCTCCTGCAGGAGAATACGTTCTCTTCTAGGAGCTGCCGAAGGCTGCGATCCTTTGATCTTCAAACAGCGACGCTGATTGACTGTTTATCCACAGTCACCAACGTCTCGATCATCGCTCTTGCTGCCGGTGACAAGCGAAACCCGGTACGACTGACAATCCCGCAGCGTGCGTTCATGCTATCCAGATTCTGCGGCAGGTTGCGCCAGTGCAGCAGCGCCAGCGAACCCTGAGCAATGTCCTCGTAAAACGCCTCTTCCGTACCGATGCCGATGGCATTCGATTGCAACACCACTTTTACCAGCGCCGGGAAATGCTCGGTCTCGATGGTTGGCGAAAAATCGATCCGGCCGCTGAGGTTCGCCAGCAGTTTGCGAATTCCCGGCGGGATCAGCGTGGTCGCCAGCGGGTAGTCGAACATGTCGTTGGTCGACAGGCTTTCCTTGGCCAGCAGTGGGTGCCCGGGACGGCAGAAAAACACCCCGCGCTTGGGCGTCAGGGCCTGGGTCTGAAAATTCGGATCGGCCTCAAAATGACGGATGTCGGCGATGAAGAATTCGATCTCTTCGCGGCTCAGCGCGCGGCTGAGTTTCTCCCAGTTATCCACCTGAAAACAGGTGCGCACTTTCGGGTGCGCGTTGATGAATTGCGCCACCGCATCCGGCACCAGTTTCACCGCCGGGGCCGGGCCGCAGCCGAAGTGCAGTTCCCCAGCATCGAGCTTGGTCATCTGCGTCACCTCGGCACTGAGCAGCGCCGCGCCTTGCACCAGGGTCAGGGCGTGTTGCAGCACCACCTGGCCTTCGGGCGTCGGGCGCAGATCCTTGTTGCCGCGATCCACAAGCACGCAGCCGAACTCCTGCTCCAGCCCTTGAATGCTGCGGCTGAACGCCGGTTGAGTGATGCCCATCGCGTCCGCCGCACGGACAAAACTGCGGTGTTCGTTGAGGGCGATGAAGTAGCGCAACTGGCGAAGATCCATATGCTTTTCCGGCATCCTAAAAATAGCTCGAAGGCATTTGCGACGAGGGTTGCTTGAGGTTTTAAATGCAAGCTCTTATTCCGTCAACGAAGCATGTGAATATCTATTAGATGTAAATGGAATATAGATAGAGCGATGTTTCGCTGCCGCCCAACCGCAAGCAGTCGATGAGGGTCTACCCATGAGCAATGCCGCACTCGCTGTAAAACCTGCTGTCCATGCGCTGGAAATCCATCCGGTGGCCGGCCGAATCGGCGCCGAGATTCGTGGCGTGCACCTGTCCGGGGAACTGGACGCCGCTACCGTCGAAGCCATTCAGCAGGCGCTGATCCAGTACAAGGTGGTGTTCTTCCGCGAGCAGACCCAGCTCGACGATCAGCGCCAGGAAGCCTTCGCCCATCTGCTCGGCGAACCTGTGGCGCATCCGACCGTACCGGTGCGTGAGGGCACGCGGTATCTGCTGGAACTGGACGGGGCCGAGGGCCAGCGCGCCAACTCCTGGCACACCGACGTGACCTTCGTCGAGGCCTATCCGAAAGCCTCGATCCTGCGCTCGGTGGTGGCCCCGGCCTTCGGTGGCGACACCCTGTGGGCCAACACCGCGACCGCCTACAACGAACTGCCGAGCGAGCTGCGCGAGTTGGCGGACAAACTGGTCGCCGTGCACAGCAACGAATACGACTACGCCAGTGCCAAGCCAGACGTGTCGCCGGAGAAGCTTGAACGCTATCGCAAGATCTTCACCTCGACCGTCTACGAGACCGAGCACCCGGTGGTCCGCGTGCACCCGATCAGCGGCGAGAAAAGCTTGTTGCTGGGGCACTTCGTCAAACGCATCAAGGGTTATTCGCAAGCCGATTCGGCGCACCTGTTCGGCCTGTTGCAGAGCCATGTAATCCGTCAGGAAAACACCGTGCGCTGGCGCTGGAAGGCTGGCGATGTCGCGATCTGGGATAACCGTTCGACTCAGCATTATGCGATTGATGATTACGGTACTCAGGAGCGCATCGTGCGGCGGGTGACGCTTAAGGGTGAAGTGCCGGTTGGGGTTTCGGGGCAGAGTAGTCAAACCATCAAAGGGCTTGATATCGGCGGCGTTTGATCGGGCCCTTTCGCGAGCAGGCTCGCTCCCACAGTGGAAATGTGTTGAACACAGTGGATGTGAACAACATATGGCCCTGTGGGAGCGAGCCTGCTCGCGAAGCTTTTAATTCACCAAACTCCAATCTGCACGACTTTCTCGGTCTGCGGCTCGCCATAGCGAAACCGCTGCCCGCGCAAATCAATCTCCTGATGACTGATCGTGGTGCGCCGCTTCAAGCTGCGCACCCATTCAAACAGATACCCCGCATGCTCCTCGCGCACCGCCGCGTATGCCGGGTCCTCACCCAAATCACGCAGCTCCTGCGGATCATTCAACAGGTCAAACAGCTGCGGCCGGAAGCCGTCGTACGCCAGGTATTTCCAGCGCTCGCTGCGCACCATGGTCATCCGGCAACGGTCGATCGGCTGACCCAGACGCTCGCGGGCCGGGGCCTGAAAGGCGTAGTCGTATTCGCTGATGGCGTAGCGGCGCCAGTCGGGATTTTCGCCGTGCAACAGCGGGATCAGCGAGCGTCCTTCCAGCCGATGCTCGGCGCCCGGCAGGCCCAGCGCCTGCAGAAACGTCGGCAATGCATCAATGGTTTCCGCCAACCGCTCGTCCACCGTGCCCCGAGTGATGTCCGCCACCGCGCGCGGGTCGCGCACGATCAATGGCACCCCCACCGCTTGCTCCAGCAGAAACTCCTTCTCGCCCAGCCAGTGATCGCCGAGAAAGTCGCCGTGATCGCTGGTGAACACAATCAAGGTGTCATCCCAACGTCCGTTGCTCTGCAGAAAATCGAACAGCCGCCCGAGTTGATCATCCACCTGCTTGATCAGGCCCATGTAGGTGGGGATTACATTCAATCGTACTGAATCACGGGAGAAGTTGAGGCTTTCCTCGTGCTGGCGAAACGCTGTGTATACGGGGTGTTTGCTGGCTTCGGAGGGCGTCGCGCGGATCGCTTCGAGAATCGATTTCGTACTGTACAAGGCGTGGTATGGCGCCGATACGATATAGGGCCAGTGCGGTTTGATGTAGGAAAGGTGTAAACACCAGGATTTCTCACCTTGCTCGGTGATGAAGTCGATGGCTCGATCTGTAGTGTAGACAGTCTCTGAGAACTGCTCGGGAATTCGTGCTGGCAAATGCGCATGACGCATCTGCCAGCCGCTGAGTATTTCGCCGTTCTCGCCTTCGGCGGCGTTGGCCCAGTCGTGCCAAGGGTTGCGCCCGTCGAAGCCCTGCTCGCGCAGGTAATGGGTGTAGGGTGCGGATTCGCGTTTGTCGTCGAACAGTGGGTCGTCGGGGAAGATCCCGTCGTGGCGAAAATACGGTTCGAAGCCGACCTCGTTGAGCACCTCGGCCTGCGTGCTGTCCGGGTTGATCGCCAGTCGTTGCAAGGCATCGACGTTGGCCGTGGCGTGGGTCTTGCCGACCAGCGCGGTGCGGATGCCGTGGGGGCGCAAGTAATCACCGATCGTCAGTTCTTCCAGCGGCAACGGCACGGCGTTCCATGCGACCTGATGGCTGCTGACGTAGCGCCCGGTGTAGGCCGACATCCGCGACGGCCCGCAAATCGTGCCCTGGGTGTAGGCGCGGCTGAAGCGCACGCCGGCGGCGGCCAGGCGATCGATGTTCGGCGTGTGCAGATGCGGATGGCCATAGCAGGACAGGTAATCGCGGCGCAGTTGATCGCACATGATGTACAGCACATTGCGCACGGGGTTTTGCGGGTTGGACATGGGGTTCACCGGTCAGAAAGACAGGCGAGGGTTGTCGCTTTCGGCGGGGGTGTTCGGCAAGTGCATTTGGGGAATGGATTTTATGCAGGGATTGCATTGGCGCCTGTAACGGCCTCTTCGCGAGCAGGCTCGCTCCCACAATGGATGGTGGTGAGTGCAGAATTTGTGATCGACGCTAACTCTGTGGGAGCGAGCCTGCTCGCGAAGGCGTGCTGTCAGACGGCAAAATTTTCCAGCGAACACACCTCGTCATCCACCGCATCAATCGCCTTGATCTGCTCAATCATCGCCTCGGCCAGCGGCGACAACCGATAGCCCGCCCGACTGACAATCCCGTAGCGCGTGTACAGCTCCTCCAGATCATCCGCCAAGCCCTCGATCCGCAAACACGCCAGCTCACCCTTGGCCTGATGCAGTGCATCGGAATACGCGCCGACGATGCCGATGGCATCCGAGCGCAGCACCACGCTGAGCAGGCTTGAGCTGTTTTCGCATTCGACATTGGGGGTGAAATCCGGGCGGCCGCTGAGGTCGACGATGACCTTGCGCAGGTTCGGCGGACGAATGCTCACCGCCAGTGGATAACTCATCAGTTGCTCGGCCGAGACCCGTTCAAATGCCGCCAACGGATGCCCGGCACGACAGCAGAAATGCCATTTGCGCGGCCGCAAGCGGTACGTCAGGTAATCCGGATCGGCCTCGAAGTGTCGAGTGTCGGCGACGAAGAATTCGAACTCCTCACTGAGCAGGCGTTTGCTCAGGCTTTGCCAGTCATCGACCTGAAATTGCACCCGCGCTTTCGGGTAACGGCCGATGAACGCGCCGATCGCGCGCGGGATCAATCCCGCCGCTGGTGCCGGGCCACAACCGAAACGCAGCTCGCCCGCTTCCAGACCATTGAACTGGCTGATCTCGTTGGCCATCTGCTGCGCGCCGCTGACCAGTCGCCGCGCATGTTCGAGCAGCACCTGACCCTGTTTGGTCGGCGGCAGGTCCTTGCGCCCGCGATCGACCAACTGACAGCCGACGCTGTGTTCAAGTGCCTGAATGCTGCGGCTGAACGCCGACTGCGACAGGTTCACCACCTGCGCGCCGGCGACGAAACTGCGTTGTTCGGCGAGGGCAATGAAGTGTCGAAGCTGGCGCAGGTCGATATGCATTTTTCACATAAAAAATATCCGGGAAATGCATTGGATATGCATTAGGTCGACTCCTTATAAAGGCAATCTCTTATGCAGTAAATCTTTGTAAAAACATAAATAAATAACTTAAAAGAATATGCAGCATTGAAGATGTCTGCGTGTTTTTTGACCAGGAGCCGCGCCATGAGCCCGTTGAACCTTGCGTCACCCTTAACGCCACGACGGCTCAAACGCCTGCCTCTGGCCCTGTTGCTGGCGGGGAGTGCCAGTTGGACTCACACCTACGCCGCTGACTCTGAAACCCCGCCGCCGGCTCCCGCCGGCAAGGCTGCGGCCAATAGCTCGCAGCTGGAAACCGTGACCGTCACCACCCGCCGTCGCGAAGAAAGTTCGCAAGACGTGCCGACGCCGATGAGCGTGGTCAGCGGCCAGACTCTGGAGACGCAGCGGGTCTACCGGATTCAGGATTTGCAGCAACTGGTGCCGAGCGTCAATGTCGCCTACATGCATGCGCGCCAGTCCAGCGTGTCGATTCGCGGCCTGGGCAACAATCCGGCCAGCGACGGTCTGGAAGGCAGTGTCGGTCTGTACATCGACAACGTGTATCTGGGCCGTCCGGGGATGGCGGTGTTCGACCTGATGGACATCGAACAGCTCGAAGTCCTGCGCGGGCCACAGGGCACGCTGTTCGGCAAGAACACCACCGCCGGGGTGATCAACATCAGTACCCGCGCGCCGACCTTTACCCCTGAGCGCAGCATCGAAACCTCGTTCGGCGAGGACAGCTACTTCCAGACCAAGGGCACTATTTCCGGGCCGATCAACGATGAACTGGCCGGACGTTTTTCGGCCTATCGCACCCGCAGCGACGGCGACATCAAGAACGAATACAACGGCCATGACCTGAACGGTGGCTCGCGCGATGGCTTCCGTGCGCAGTTGCTGTTCAAGCCCAACGAAGATTTCAATCTGCGCTGGATCGGCGATTACAACGAAGAGGACTCCAGCGCCGGCACCCGCGTGCTGTACAACACCGGGCCGACCATCAACGGCGTCAATCTTTATCAATCGCGGGCCAATGCCGCAGGTGCGACGCTGGTCAACGGCTCGCACCGCAAGGTCAATCTGGACAACGATCAGCACGTCACCGTGCATCAGGGCGGCACGTCGGTGGAGGCCAACTGGACGCTGCCGAGCGATTTCACCCTGACCTCGATCAGCTCCTATCGCTTCTGGAATTTCACTCCGGCCAACGATGATGGTCTCAACGTCGCGGCGACCTACAATGCCGGGGTTTCGGTCGAAGACAAACAGTACTCGCAGGAATTTCGCCTGGCCTCGCCCAAGGGCGAGTTCTTCGATTACGTGGTGGGCGCGTACTACTTCGGCTCGGATCTGGACAACAAATCCTTCGCCTATTACGGCCCGCAGGCCGACATCTGGAACGGCACGCCACGCGGCGCGCTGGCCAACGTCGGCAGCGTCGGCAACGGCCACATCAAGACCGACAGCTTCGCGCTGTTCGCCCAAGGCACCTGGCACCTCACCGAGCGTCTGGACTTCACCGCCGGGGTGCGTGGCACCTATGAAGAGAAGAACGCCTGGGTCACTCGCGATGCTCCGGTCGGTGGTGCCACTGTCACCGGTGCAGCGGCTACGGCACGTCGCGGTCGCGCTGGCGCCTATGACTCTGGCGATCTGAATCAGTACAGCTCCAGCCCGTCCGGGTTGCTCAACCTCAGCTACCGCATCACCGATGATCTGCTCGGTTACGCCACGCTGTCCCACGGTGAAAAGTCCGGCGGGGTGAACCTTGCGGTGGGGTCTGCGCCAACCGCCGGCGCCGACTCGCTGCTGATCGGTACCGAGCGTGCCAACAACGCCGAACTCGGCTTCAAAAGCACCCTGTGGGACCGGCGTCTGCAGCTCAACGCCAACGTATTCTGGACTCAGGTCAACGCCTATCAGACCAACGCCTACGACGACGTCAACCGTGTGCAATACCTGACCAACGCCGGTTCGGTGCGCTCACGTGGCGTCGAGTTTGAAAGCACGGTGATTCCGTTGCGCGGCCTGACGCTGAACTTCAACGGCTCTTACAACGACGTCAGCTACCTCTCGTACAAGGATGCACCGTGCCCGCCGGAAGTCAGTCAGGCACCGGGCGCACCGACGTCCTGCGACCTCAGCGGCCATCAAGTGGTTGGCGCGTCGAAATGGATCGGCAACGCCAACGGCGAGTACAAATGGAATCTGGCCAACGGCTTCGAACCCTACATCACCGCCAGCTACGCGTTCCGCTCGAAAGCGGTGGGTACAGTCGAGGATTCCGACTACGGGCAGATCCCGAGCTACGCGGTGGTCAACCTGTCCACCGGTCTGCGCGGCGATTTCAATCAGGGCCAGTGGGACGTTTCGCTGTGGCTGAAAAACGCCTTCGACAAGACCTACTACACGACCCTGTGGACCGGCGGCAACGGCGGTTATGAAGGCCTGCTCGGTACGCCGCGCACCCTCGGCGTTACCGGTCGCTATGACTTCTGATCTGTCATTCAAGGAGCTGCATCATGTTGCCAGGCAAAACCGCTTTAGCGCTGTTGTTATCCGGCGCAGTGTCAAGCAGCGGGGCGTTCGCCGCCCCCAGCGTGTACCCGACCGGCGTCACCCGTTACGACCCGGACAAGGCGTTCAACCAATACGTGATTTTCAGTGGTGCCGACAAGCAGACGCACCTGATCGACATGGACGGCAACGAGGTGAAAACCTGGCCGCAGGCGGGTTTCCCGTCGGCGATCATCGACCCGCAACTGGTCGGCGGCGAGCGCGGGCATGTGCTGTTGCAACTGAGTGACAAGGATCCGGGCAAGCTCGGCTCCGCCGGCAACGGTCTGGGCAATCAGAGTGTCGGCGAGCTGGACTGGAACGGCAAGGTTGTCTGGCAGTGGGGCGACAAGGCGCCCGGCGGCGCAGCGCAGCAACACCATGATCAGCGACGCCTGAGCAACGGCAACACCGTGGTACTGGCGAACAAGGTACACCCGGTCAAAGGCTTCAAAGTGCCCGAGGTGATCGACGATGCGATCTATGAAGTCAGCCCCGACGGGCAGGTGAAATGGCAGTGGCTGGCCTCGGAACACCTGAACGAATTCGGCTTCACCCCGGAACAATTGAAACTGGTGCGCGCCAGCGACAACCCGGACTATTTGCACATCAACAACCTGAGCGTGGTCGGGCCGAACAAGTGGTTCGATGCCGGGGACAAACGCTTCAATCCTGACAACCTGTTGCTCGATTCACGCAACGCCAACTTCATCGCGATCATCGACAAACACAGCGGCAAGGTGGTCTGGCGCCTCGGCCCGAACCTGCCGCTGATCAACCCGAAAACCGCGCAGAAACTGCCACGCCCGGTGGATCAATTTGTCGGCCAGCACGACGCGCACATCATCCCTGCCGGGCTGCCCGGTGCGGGCAACCTGCTGGTGTTCGACAACCAGGGTTCGGCGGGGTATCCGAATGTCACCCTCGGGCTTATTTCCGGCTCGCGAGTGCTGGAAATCGACCCGCAGAAAAATGAAATCGTCTGGCAGTACAGCGCGGCGAATTCGAAGCAGCCGGGGTGGGCGTTCTATAGCTCGTTCATCAGCAGCGCGCGACGTTTGCCCAACGGCAATACGCTGATCGACGAAGGCATGAACGGGCGGTTTTTCCAGGTCACGACCAGCGGCGAAAACGTCTGGGAATACGTCAGCCCATATCTGGGTAAAGCACCGGGCAGCGACGCAATCAGCAACTGGGTCTATCGGGCGTTGCCCGTTAGTTACGACTGGGTGCCGAAGGGTACGCCGCGCTCGGAAACGGCCGTGATTGCCCCGACCTCGGCGACGCAGCAGACCAGCGCCAGTCGTTAGTTGAAACGGAATTAATGCTCGAAGGAATGGCAATAAGATATGTGCGGTTTGAATAGTGCTTATTGCAATTTCGTTGAAAAGTCGCGTGGACAATAAGTGAATGGCCAACCATCCTGAGTGTCGTGAGTTTCCAGGAGGAAACTTGCTCTCAGCGGAAGACACTTATCCAACGATAAAGGAAATCACGTTATGTCGAGCATTAATGGAACTTATGTAAACGCTAACGCTGGCGCCAAACTGACGATTACCGACGGCAACGACTCCAACGGCACCTTCAGCGGCAAGTTGAGCCAGAACGGCGTGAACTACGACATCGCTTACGGGCATTACCATTTCCAGAACAGTACCGGGCAGCCGACGATCATCACGATCTCGGCGTTGAATGAGGGTACAGGCTATCAGGCCTGGACATTGTTCTCGCCGGATCACAACTATTCGAAAGTTCGTGCGGCGGGTTCGCGCAATAACTTTGATGGTGATGTTGTTAGCCTGGCTGGGGAGTTTGTTAAACAGTAATTGTGTGTCGCAAAAAAACCGCCATGCTAATGAAGCCTGGCGGTTTTTTCTTACATGAAATAAGTCATTTTCATGTTGGTTGTGCTTCCTGTGGATGACAGCGTTTGCGGGTGTCTGATTCTAAGCTCGCGGTGAACTTAATCATTCGATCAGGACGCTTACATGCAAAACGCACTTTATTCCAACACACTCGACGGCCCCTCTCTGACCATTGTCGATTCCGATGACCGCACCGGGGTCTTCGGCGGCACGTTGCATCACCAAGGCATCAACTACGGCATCGTCAATGGCCGTTATGCCAGCCTCAACGGCTACCAGCCGCCCACCGTGGTCACGCTGATTGCCAATAACCAGGATCACGGTTATTTCGCCCTGACCCTGTTCTCGCCAAGTCGCGGCACCCATGAATTGCGCGGGCACTGTGTGCGGGTCACCTATGACGGCGTGGTCAGCAGCCTGCCGGGCGACTTCGTTCGCCACGCATGAGGCGCAGTCAGCGCCAGATTTCTCTCTCAAAACATCAAGCAAGGATGCTGCACATGTTCACGATCAACGGCGTTTATCGTCATGAACCTTCAGATACAACCTTGACCCTCGTCGAGGGCGATGATCGCTCCGGCAGTTTCACCGGCACCCTGTCACTGTCCGGCATCAAGTACCCGATCGAATTTGGCAATTTTCATTTCAGGCATGGTTTTTCAACAGGCCCTGTCGCCATCTCTTTCAATACGCTGCTGGACGACGGCATGGTGCAAGCCTGGGTGATGTTCTCACCCGATCAGGCCTACACACGCTTGCGGGCACTGGGCAGCGCGGCGGACATGATGGGCAACATCGGGTTGAACGGCCTGGAATTCATCCGGCAAAACCGCTGAAGAAGCGCGAAATGAACGGGTTTCGCATGCCTTCGCCGAATATTTTTCATGCTTCAAAAGCATTGTAAATTTTCGTTGCGGCGCAAGCCCTTACAGGGCGTGGCCTGGCGGGAATCGGCTGAATCTTATATGCATAAAAAATCTAACCACATCGATAAAAGTTACTTTCGGAGATAAGCGATTGCTCCAATGATTCACCCAACGACCGGTCGCCCGGGGGATGTTTGCGGCGACCGGTCGGGTACTTCGCAAAGAGACCGCAGGGAGTGAATCAATGGGCAATGTCCAGACCGCCGCCAGCGCACAGGAATTGCTGTGGCGTCAGACGCCAAGTGGCGAACTGGTCGATCTCGGCCGGCCGCATCGTGTGCCGCTGGGGCAGCTGCGTTTGCAGCGTGCGCCCAAGGGCATTCTGCGCCGCCGTGAAACCATTCTGCTCGGTGTGCTGGCGCTGCTGGTGCACGGCGCGGTGATCTACTGGATCAACCAGCATCCGACGCCAGCGCTGCCGATCGTGCCGCCGGAAATTCCACCGATGACCATCGAGTTTTCGCGGCCGGCGCCACCCGCGCCGCCAGTGGTCGAACCGCCGCCACCGGCACCGGTCGTTGAGCCACCGCCGCCGGTTGAAGACGAGTTGGCGGTGAAGCCGCCGCCACCCAAACCGATTCCCAAGCCCAAGCCGAAACCCGTGGCCAAACCGGTGCCGAAACCGGCCCCCAAAGCAGTCGAACAGCCTCCGGCGCCGCCACAACCGGCCGCTCCGGTCGCCGCTCCGGCACCGCCCGCGCCACCGGCTCCCGCGCCAGTGACACCGGCCTCGGCCAACGCGGCGTACCTGAAGAACCCGGCGCCGGAATATCCATCGCTGGCCCAGCGTCGCGGCTGGGAAGGCACGGTGATGTTAAGGGTGCACGTATTGGCCAACGGCAAACCCGGTGAAATTCAGATTCAGAAAAGCAGCGGTCGGCAGCAACTCGACGATGCGGCGCTAAGCGCGGTCAAGCAGTGGAGCTTTGTGCCGGCCAAGCAGGGTGATGTCGCCCAGGACGGCTGGGTCAGCGTGCCCATCGATTTCAAGATTCATTAAACCGAAACCTATTCGCGCTAAATGTTTACACGAGGGAATACATCATGACGTTACTGGCCTCTCCACTGGAATCCATCGAAAGCGCGGTGATCTGGCTGCTGGTGGTTTTTTCCGTTGCCACCTGGGGACTGGCGCTGCTCAAGGCTGTGCAGTTCGGTCGTCTGAAGGCGCAGGATCGCAAGTTTCATAAACGCTTCTGGGCGGCGTCGAGTCTCGATTCCGCCGCCGAATTGAGCGAAACCCAACCCGGCGCTGCGGCCCGGGTGGCACAGGCCGGTTACGCGGCGATCCAGGTGGGTGAGGCGCCGCAGGCCAATGACCTGAGCCAGGCGATCAACCATCAGGATCGCCTCGAACGTGCCTTGCGTCAGCAGATCGTCCGCGAACGGCGTTCGCTGGAAACGGGTCTGGCGGTGGTCGCAAGTATTGGTAGTACGTCGCCGTTCATTGGTTTGTTCGGCACGGTGTGGGGAATCATGGAAGCGTTGAAAGGCATCAGCGCGGCAGGCTCGGCGAGCCTGGAAACCGTTGCCGGTCCGATTGGCGCGGCACTGGTCGCCACCGGGGTGGGGATCGCGGTCGCAGTGCCGGCGGTGCTGGTTTACAACTACTTTTTGCGTCGCCTGAAACTGACGGCGGCGGATCTGGATGACTTCGCCCACGACTTCTACAGCCTGGCGCAGAAGAGCTCGTTCCGTGTGCTGATCCACCCGACTGCGAACAAGGTCGCGGTACCGGGCAATGCGACAAAAGTGAAGGAGGCGTCCTGATATGGCCTTCTCCACGCAAGACAGCGACGAGGTGCTGAGCGAGATCAACGTGACGCCGCTGGTGGACGTGATGCTGGTGCTGCTGGTGGTGTTTATCGTCACCGCGCCGCTGCTGACCAACGCGATCCCGATCAATTTGCCGAAGACCGAAGCGGTGGCGCCGGTCGAGCAGAAAGATCCACTGGTGGTGAGCATCGACGGCGCTGGCAAACTGTTTATCAACAAGGATGAAATTCAGCCGGACTTGCTGGAATTCAACCTCAAGTCGGCCAAGGCCAAGGACCCGGAAGTGCGCGTGCAATTGCAGGCCGACGACGGGGTGAACTACGGCGAAGTGGCGCGGGCCATGGCCTCGATCGAGCGGGCGGGGATTACCAAATTGTCGGTGATCACCGCGCGGTAACAGGATTTACGTTTTTCCGGGGCCGTCTCCTTGGCAGGGTGCGGCCCTTTTTTTATCCCGGTTTTAACCCACACGCGATCCCTGTAGGAGCCTTCGGCAGCTCCTACAAAAGGCAACTTATATTCTTTATGGGTCTTAATAAATAGCTTCTTATTCCTTAACGAATATAAATCCCGTCCCTATACTCGATCAGGAACAGACACGACGCAGGAGAGCTCCCCATGCGCAACGAATCAATCCGCTACCTGATTGTGCCGGGCTGGCAAGGATCGCCAGAAGATCATTGGCAAACACACTGGCAGAACAGCCTGCCCAACAGCGCACGAGTGGAGCAGGCCGACTGGCTGACACCGCGCCGTGAAGACTGGGTCGCGGCGCTGGCCGAAGCGATTGCCGCCGACAGCACGCCGGTGATCCTGATTGCTCACAGCCTGGGTTGCATCACCGTTGCGCATTGGGCTGCCACCGCGCCCGTGCAATACCTGCGTCAGGTGCGCGGCGCGTTGCTGGTGGCGCCGGCGGATGTCGAGCGTCCGGCCTGCGCGCCGGCACTGCGCAATTTTGCGCCGATCCCGACCGACCTGCTGCCGTTCCCGAGCCAGGTGGTCAGTTCCGACAACGACGCCGCCGTCAGCGCCCCGCGTGCCCTGGAGCTGGCGCGCAACTGGGGCGCCGAAGCGGGGATTCTTGCGGGGGCCGGGCACATCAACGTCAAGTCCGGACATCAGCGCTGGGAGCAGGGTTTCGCTTATCTGTATCGCCTGCAGAACCGCCTGGAACACCACGCCCGGCGTCGCGCTTGAACCTTTTTCTTTTCTGAACGCCCCCGTCTGCCGGCGGTTCTGGGCGGGAGTCTGCCATGAGTTTCGAAACGTTCGGTCAGCCGTTGCTGACCTTTCCCGATGCGGAAAAAAGTCCTCTGAGCATTCGCGCCAAGGCGCTGGTGTTCGTCGATCCCCGCTCCCGCCAGTTGCGCGAGGAGCTGGAGCACCTGGCGCCGCGTGCCATCTCGGTGTTGATTCGCGGCGAGACCGGCACTGGTAAAGAGCTTCTCGCGCGACATATCCATCGTGCCAGTGATCGCAGCGGTCTGTTCGTCTCGGTCAACTGCGGCGCGATCAGCCCGACCTACGCTGATGCCGAGCTGTTCGGCTATGCCGCTGGCAGTTACACCGGTTCGGCGAGCAGTCGCGCCGGCTGGTTCGGTTCGGCCAATGGCGGCACCTTGTATCTGGACGAGATCGGCGATCTGCCGTTGCCGATCCAGATCAAGCTGCTCGCCGCCCTGGAAAATCATGAAGTCACCCGCGTCGGCGCGCATCAGCCAAGCCCGGTGGATGTGCGGTTGGTCGCAGCCACCAGTATCGATCTGGCACAAGCGGTGGACGCCGGAAAATTTCATGAACGGCTCTATCACTACCTCAGCGAAGGTCAGCTGGAATTGCCGGCCCTGCGCGAGCGGATTGGTGACATCCTTTCGCTGGCCGAGTATTTCCTCGGCATCTACAGCCAGCGCCTTGATCTGCCGGTGCCATTGATCAGCGAAGCGGCGCAGCAGCTGCTGGAGCGCCACAGCTGGCCGGGCAACACCCGAGAGCTGGAAAACGTCATTCACTTTGCGCTGCTGGTCAGCACCGGCGATGAAATCCTGCCGGAGCACCTGAACCTGCCACAGACGCTGGTGCAGATCGAAAGCCAGATCAAGCAAATCCTGGAAAATGGCACCGCCGCCGATCAGCAGGCGCTAAAGCAGTTACTGAAAAATGCAGGTCTCGTGTAGGAGCTGCCGCAGGCTGTGATCTTGTGATCTTGTGATCTTGTGATCTTGCTTCTTGCGCATTTAACCCATTGAAAATAAAAAGATCACAGCCTGCGGCAGCGCCTACATGTCTATCTCGCGCGTATGAGCAAAATGGAATATCAAAGTGAATAAACGTTATTGTCCTGGAATAAAAAATCCCGGTATTGTCCGCTTCACGCCAGAGATAGCACTTCACTGGCACTCGTATTAATAGCCGTCGCCATTCGCGACCGTGATTCTCGATAAGGACACTGCATGAAAAAGGTTCTGTTGTTTACCGCATTGGCGGCTGCTCTGACGGCTTCCCTGGCCCAGGCCGGCGAGAAACTGGTGGTGGCGGCGACTCCGGTGCCGCACGCGGAAATTCTCGAGCTGATCAAACCGACCCTGGCCAAAGAAGGCGTGGATCTGGAAATCAAGGTCTTCACCGACTACGTGCAGCCGAACGTGCAGGTTGGCGAGAAGCGTCTGGACGCCAACTACTTCCAGACCAAGCCTTACCTGGACAGCTTCAACGCTGGCAAATACAAGGACGACAAGTCCAAGTACCTGGTGACTGTGCAAGGCGTGCACGTTGAACCGTTCGGTGGCTACTCGAGCAAGTACAAGAAACTGGCTGACCTGCCGGACGGCGCGACCATCGCCATTCCGAACGAAGGCAGCAACAGCGGCCGTGCCCTGATCCTGCTGCAGAAGGCTGGCCTGATCGAACTGAAAGATCCGAAAAACGCGCTGGCGACCCCGAAAGACATCGCCAAGAACCCGCACAACTTCAAGTTCAAGGAACTGGAGTCGGCCCTGCTGCCACGTGTGCTGAAGGAAGTTGATCTGGACATGATCAACACCAACTACGCGCTGGAAGCCAAGCTGAACCCGACCAAGGATGCGCTGGTGATCGAAGGCGCTGATTCGCCGTACGTGAACTTCCTGGTGGCCCGTGAGGACAACAAGAACAGCGACGCCATCAAGAAACTGGCCGCTGCGCTGACCAGCCCGGAAGTCAAAGCGTTCATCGAGAAGAAGTACAACGGCGCGGTATTGCCGGCGTTCTGATCCAACGCTTGAACCACCCCTTCAAGGTATGAAAACGTCGATGGCCAGTGATGGTCATCGGCGTTTTTTTGCGTGCTCGATTTGTGGAATCGCCACAAGATCTAAAGCCAGAGGCAAAAGATCGCAGCCTGCGGCAGCTCCTACAGGGAGCGCGATCTTCTGTAGGAGCTGCCGCAGGCTGCGATCTTTTGATCTTGAAGTGTGGTAACTCAGGCCACTTGAGTCTTCAACGCCCGGCGCAACGCCACGAGCAATTTCACGATGTCCTGCGGATCCAGTCGCTGCGGCACTTTTACGTCCATGTTGTCTTCCTTGTAATGGTTTGGCCGGGGGAGTCTGGCCAAAAGCTGTTCGTCCTTGGAGGGCTTTCATGCAAAAAAGATCCGTCCTACAGCGCAAGGGAAAATAGCCTTCTTATTCCTTCCCGGCAAACCCACAAGATAGTTTTTTGCGTGATATCAATATGCTTTAACAGTATTTAAATTCTTGTTTTTATACCTATAAAGTCAGCGCCTGCCGGACAGTTACCGCTGCCATGGACTGCATGACCGTCGCTTACCGAGCGACGTCCAGGATGCTTCATGACTTTCGGTTACGCATTTATCCTCAGTACCCTGCCGGCGTTTCTCAAAGCCGTGGGCGCAACTGGAATCGGGCCGCTCCATCGGCCTGTCGCACGGCCAGTTGCTGCGCTACGTGATCCTGCCGCAAGCGGGGATTCTCAGCCTGCCGTCGCTGTTCGCCAATTTCATTTTCCTGCTCAAGGAAACCACCGTGGTTTCGGCGGTGGCCGTGCCTGAAATCCTCTACACCACCAAGAGCTACATCGCGCCGAAGCCGAAAGTCGTCAGCGAAAGCGCCGCGACAAACTGATCGTCGGCGTGTTCACCGACAAACCGCCTTTCGGTTTCGTCGATGAGGCCGGACGCTACGTCGGCTTCGACACCGACATCGGCCGGCGCTTCGCCAAGGATCTGCTGGGCGATGAAAACAAGGTCGAATTCGTGGCCGTGGAGCCGGCGAGCCGCATTCCGTTCCTGCAACGCGACAGGTCGACCTGATCCTCGCCAACATGACCGTGACCCCGAACCTCAAGGTCGCGGTGCAGGCGCTGGTGCCGCAAGGCAACGCAGTGAAAAGCCTCGATGACCTGGCCAGTTGCACCACCACCGGCACCACCGCCGACATCTGGCTGACCAAGAATCATCCGGACTGGAAACAGCTGAAGTTCGAGAAAAACTCCGAGTCGCTGCAAGCCCTGGCCAACGGGCGCGGCGATGCCTGCGCGCAGGACAATCTGGTGCTGTTCAGCTGGGCCAAGCAGAACCCGGGCTACCGCGTGCTGGACGAAAAACTCGGTGCCGAAGCACCGATTGCGCCGGCAGTGAAGAAGGGCAACGTCGAGCTGCGTGACTGGGTGCATACCGAGCTGGCGAAGCTGGGTGAAGAGAAGTCCCTGCTCAAGCTGTACGACCAATATGTGCGTAAAGAGCTGAGCGATGACACCCAGCCTGAGAGTGTGATTGTCGAGGGTGGCAAGTGGCAGGGGTGATTAATCAAGGCGCAAAAGATCGCAGCCTGCGGCAGCTCCTACAGGGGCAGCACCTGTCGCCATATCACGGCGCGACGCGAAACCTGTAGGAGCTGCCGCAGGCTGCGATCTTTTCGCTTTCAATCCGGCCAATGCCACGCCGGCTCATCCAGCACCCGCTGGCCGACAATGCCGGTCTGGCCGAAGGTCTTCTCCAGCACGATGCAATTGCACTCCGGATCTTCCTGCAACGCCGAGATCAACCGCCGCGCATGGGACACCACCCACACCTGACACCGTTCCGACGCGCGAATGATCAAGCGCGCCAGCGCCGGCAACAGATCCGGATGCAGACTGGTTTCCGGTTCGTTGAGCACCATCAAAGACGGCGGCCTCGGGGTCAGCAAAGCCGCGACCAGCAGCAGATAACGCAATGTCCCGTCCGACAGCTCCGCCGCCGACAATGGCCGCAACAACCCCTCCTGGAAAAACTCGATGGCAAAGCGTCCGCCGGCCAATGGTGCGATGTTCAGCCGTGCGCCGGGAAACGCGTCGCTGACCGCGGCCTGCAACGCCTCGGGGTCGCCGATTTCATTGATGGTCTGCAACGCTGCGGCGAGGTCGCGGCCGTCGTGATGCAGCACCGGCGTGCGCGTACCCAATTGCGGCTGGCGCACCGGGGCGTCGGCGTCGCTGCGAAAGTGATCGTAGAAGCGCCAGCGGCGAATGAACTCGCGCATCTGGAACACTTCCGGCGAACTGCGCAGGCTGCCGACCTGATCGAACAGGCTGTCGAAGTTCGGCGTGTGTTGCGCCAGCACGTCCCAGCTGCGGGCTTCGCGGGCGCGGATCATCGGCCCGTTGCGATCCACCAGCAGGCTCGCCGGGCGATAGAGCGGCCCGGCCCAGATGCATTCGCGCTTGATCTGCGGATCGAGGCTGAAACGCGAGGGGCTGGGATGAGTGTCCCCCGGCAACATGAAGTGTCCGTTGGAGTCGGGCAAGCCGAGGCTGATGGAGTAGCTGAAATCCTCGCCGGCAAACCCCAGGCGCAGACGTTTGACGCCCTGACGCACCGTCGGCTCGACCGCCACTTCGCCGTTGCGCATGCGCCGGCTGATGGTTTCCGGCCCGGCCCAGAACGTCGAATCCAGCCCACCCTCGCGGGCCAGCGCATTGACCACGCCGCCCTGCGCGGTCTCCGCCAGCAGACGCAAGGCCCGATATAGATTTGACTTGCCGCTGCCGTTGGGGCCGGTGATCAGGTTCAGCCGGCCCAGTGGAATCACCAATTTGTTGATCGAGCGGTAATTGGCCACCGCGAGGGTCTTGAGCATGAAAATCCTTCTCTTGAGGCGACCATTGTAGGAGCTGCCGTAGGCTGCGATCTTTTGATCCTGCTCTTATAAAGTCAAAAGATCGCAGCCTGCGGCAGCTCCTACACGGGAAATATAGAGATCACGCAGGCGAAGGTTGAACCCTGTTCTAAGCTCACAGTCGTATCGTCACTTGCACGTTCGTACACAGGAAGGAGTCTGCATGGCGAGTCCCGGATTGAAAACAGTGGTCATGCTGAGCCTGCTCACGACGCTGACCGCTTGCGGCAAGAAAGAAGCCCCGGCGGAGTACTTGCCCCGGGTCTTTGTGCAAGTGGTGAAGCCGGCTGACTACGCCGCTGCCGTGACCCTCACCGGTGACGTTCAGGCCCGGGTGCAGACCGAACTGTCGTTCCGCGTCGGCGGCAAGATCATCCAGCGCATGGTCGATGTCGGCGACCGGGTGAGCGCCAGGCAGGTGCTGGCCAAACTCGATCCCAAGGATTTGCAGACCAACGTCGATTCCGCCCAGGCGCAGGTTGTCGCCGAGCAGGCGCGAGTCAAACAGACCGCCGCGGCGTTCGTGCGGCAGCAGAAACTGTTGCCCAAGGGTTACACCAGTCAGAGCGAATTCGACTCTGCTCAAGCCGCCTTGCGCAGCAGTCAGAGCGCCCTGAGCGCGGCTCAGGCGCAACTGGCCAATGCCAAGGATCAACTCAGTTACACCTCACTGATTGCTGATGCTCCCGGCATCATCACCGAGCGGCAGGCTGAAGTCGGCCAGGTGGTCCAGGCGACCGCACCGATTTTCAAACTGGCCCGCGATGGCGAGCGCGATGCGGTGTTCAACGTCTACGAATCGCTGCTCTCTGAGCGGCCCGCCGATCGCTCGATCGTGGTCAGCCTGCTCGACAACCCCAACATCAAGACCACTGGCACCGTGCGCGAAATCACCCCGGCGGTGTCGGCACAGTCCGGCACGGTGCAGGTCAAGGTCACCCTCGACAGCCTGCCGCAGGGCATGCAGCTGGGCTCGGTGGTCAGCGCCAGCGCCAAAGGCTCCGGCAAGTCGGCAGTGGAATTGCCGTGGTCGGCGCTGACCAAAAACATCAGCGACCCCGCCGTATGGATTGTCGATGACAAAGGCGAGGCGCAACTGCACAACGTCACGGTCGGTCGCTACCTGACCGGCAACGTCATCATCAGTGAAGGACTCTCCGGCGGCGAGAAGGTGATTGTGGCCGGTGGGCAACTGCTGCACCCGGGGATAAAAGTCGAGGTGGCGGAAAACACCTACAAGGATCTGCAACCGGGAGCGCAGCCATGAAGCGTCTGGGGCTGTTGTCCATCGGTGTGTTGCTGGCTGCCTGCTCGAAAAGCGAGCCACCGCCGGAACCGGTGCGGCCGGTGCTGTCGATCAAGGTGCAGGCGCTGAACGAGGAAACCCTCGGGCGTTTTGCCGGGAGCATTCAGGCGCGTTACGAGAGCAACACCGGGTTTCGCGTTGGCGGCCGTATCGCCAGTCGCAACGTCGATGTTGGCGCTGAAGTCGACAAGGGCACGCTGCTCGCCACCCTCGACCCGACCGATCAGCAGAACCAGTTACGCTCGGCCCAAGGCGATCTGGCCAAAGTGCAGGCGCAACTGATCAACGCCCAGGCCAATGCCCGGCGGCAGCAAGCGCTGTTCGATCGCGGAGTGGGTGCCCAGGCACAACTGGACATCGCCACCACCGACCTGAAAACCACCCAGGCTTCGCTCGATCAGGCGCGGGCAGCGGTCAATCAGAGCAAGGATCAGCTCGGCTACACCGAACTGCGCGCCGACCACAAAGCCGTGGTCACCGCATGGAATGCCGAGGCCGGCCAAGTGGTGACCGCCGGCCAGCAAGTGGTGACCCTGGCGCAACCGGACATCAAGGAAGCAGTGATCGACCTGCCGGACACGCTGGTCGATCAGATCCCGTCCGACGTGGTGTTTCTGGTGGCCGCGCAACTCGACCCGAGCATCAACACCACGGCGATCATTCGCGAAATCGAACCCCAGGCGCAGAGTGCCACGCGTACCCGTCGCGCCCGCCTGACCCTGAGCGAAACACCCCCCGGTTTTCGTCTCGGCACAGCGATCAGCGTGACCCTCAGTTCGGCGATCAAACCGCGCATCGAATTGCCCGCCACGGCGTTGCAGGAAGTCGACGGCAAGACCCGCATCTGGGTCATCGACACCCAGAGCAAAACCGTGTCACCGCGCGATGTCAGTGTCACCAGCCGCACCGACAGCACCGTGGTGCTGGCCGGCGGGGTCAAGAGTGGTGAGCAGGTGGTCAGCGCAGGCGTCAACAGTCTCAAACCCGGACAAGCCGTGAAACTCGACGAGGACAGTCAATGAAAGGCTCTTTCAATCTCTCCGAATGGGCCCTCAAGCATCAGTCGTTCGTCTGGTACCTGATGTTCGTCGCGCTGCTGATGGGGGTGTTTTCCTACTTCAATCTGGGGCGCGAAGAAGACCCCTCGTTCACCATCAAGACCATGGTCATCCAGACCAAATGGCCGGGCGCGACCCAGGAAGAAACCCTCAAGCAGGTCACCGACCGCATCGAGAAAAAACTCGAGGAACTCGATTCTCTCGACTACGTGAAAAGCTACACGCGCCCCGGCGAATCGACGGTCTACGTGTACCTGCGTGACACCACCAGCGCCAAGGACATCCCGGAAATCTGGTACCAGGTGCGCAAGAAGATCGATGACATTCGCGGACAGTTTCCCCAAGGGATTCAGGGCCCCGGATTCAACGATGAGTTCGGCGACGTCTACGGCTCGGTCTACGCGTTTACCGCCGACGGCCTGACCATGCGCCAGTTGCGCGACTACGTGGAACAGGCCCGCGCCGAGATCCGCAACGTACCGGGGCTGGGCAAGATCGAGATGGTCGGCCAGCAGGACGAAGTGATTTACCTGAACTTCTCCACCCGCAAACTCGCGGCGCTGGGTATCGATCAGCGCCAGGTGGTGCAGAGCCTGCAATCGCAGAACGCGGTGACCCCGGCGGGTGTGATCGAGGCCGGGCCGGAGCGGATTTCCGTGCGCACTTCGGGGCAGTTCGCTTCGGAGAAGGATCTGGCCGAGGTCAATCTCAAGCTCAACGACCGTTTCTATCGGCTGGCCGACATCGCCGACATCAGCCGTGGTTACGTCGACCCGGCCACCCCGGAATTCCGCTTCGACGGCAAACCGGCCATCGGCCTGGCGATCGCCATGCAGAAGGGCGGCAACGTGCAGGAGTTCGGTAAAGCGCTGCACGCGCGCATCGACCAGTTGACGGCCGACCTGCCGGTGGGCGTCGGCGTGCACACCGTTTCCGATCAGGCGGTGGTGGTGGAAGAGGCCGTCGGCGGCTTCACCAGCGCGCTGTTCGAAGCGGTGATCATCGTGCTGGTGGTCAGCTTCATCAGTCTTGGCGTGCGCGCCGGACTGGTGGTGGCGTGCTCGATTCCGCTGGTGCTGGCGATGGTCTTCGTGTTCATGGAATACAGCGGCATCACCATGCAGCGGATTTCCCTCGGCGCACTGATCATCGCCCTCGGCCTGCTGGTGGACGACGCGATGATCACCGTGGAGATGATGGTCACGCGCCTGGAAATGGGCGAGACCAAGGAGCAGGCGGCGACGTTCGCCTACACCTCGACGGCATTTCCGATGCTCACCGGTACGCTGGTGACGGTCGCCGGTTTCGTGCCGATTGGCCTCAACGCCAGCTCTGCGGGTGAGTACACTTTCACCCTGTTTGCGGTGATCGCGGTGGCGATGCTGGTGTCGTGGATCGTCGCGGTGCTGTTCGCACCGGTGATTGGCGTGCACATTCTCAGCACCAACGTGAAACCCCACGAAGGCGAGCCTGGGCGCATTGGCCGAGCATTCAACCATGGCCTGTTGTGGTCGATGCGCAACCGTTGGTGGGCGATCGGCATCACCGTGTTGTGCTTCGTGCTGGCGGTATTCTGCATGCGCTTTGTGCAGAACCAGTTCTTCCCGTCCTCCGATCGCCCGGAAATCCTCGTCGATCTGAACCTGCCGCAAAACGCCTCGATCGACGAAACCCGCAAGGCCGTGGACAAGCTTGAAGCCACGCTCAAGGGCGACCCGGACATCGTGCGCTGGAGCACTTACATCGGTCAGGGCGCGATCCGTTTCTACCTGCCGCTCGACCAGCAATTGCAGAACCCGTACTACGCGCAGCTGGTGATCGTCAGCAAAGACTTCGAGGCCCGCGAAGCCCTCAGCCAACGCTTGCGTGAACGCTTGCACAAGGACTTCGTCGGCATCGGCAGTTACGTGCAGGCGCTGGAAATGGGCCCGCCGGTGGGACGGCCGATCCAGTACCGGGTCAGTGGCAAGGACATCGATCAGGTGCGCAAGCACGCCATCGACCTGGCGACGGAGCTGGACAAGAACGAACACATCGGCGAGATCATTTACGACTGGAACGAGCCGGGCAAAGTCCTGCGCATCGACATCGCCCAGGACAAGGCGCGTCAGCTCGGGCTGTCGTCGGAAGACGTGGCGAAGCTGATGAACAGCATCGTCAGCGGCTCGCCATTGACCCAGGTCGATGACGATATCTACTTGATCAACGTTGTTGGCCGGGCGGTGGATTCCGAACGCGGCACCCCGGAAACCCTGCAGAATCTGCAGATCGTCACACCCAACGGCACGTCGATTCCGCTGCTGGCCTTCGCCACCGTGCGGTATGAGCTGGAGCAACCGCTGGTGTGGCGTCGCGACCGTTTGCCGACCATCACCATCAAGGCCTCGGTGCGTGACGAGATCCAGCCGACCGACCTGGTGAAACTGCTCAAGCCGTCGATCGATGCCTTCGCTGAAAAACTGCCGGTCGGCTACAAAGTCGCCACCGGCGGTACGGTCGAGGAAAGTGGCAAGGCCCAAGGGCCAATCGCCAAGGTGCTGCCGTTGATGCTGTTTTTGATGGCGACCTTCCTGATGATCCAGCTGCACAGCGTGCAGAAGATGTTCCTGGTGGCGAGTGTCGCGCCGCTGGGTCTGATCGGCGTGGTGCTGGCGCTGGTGCCGACCGGGACGCCGATGGGCTTTGTGGCGATCCTCGGGATCCTGGCGCTGATCGGCATCATCATCCGTAACTCGGTGATTCTGGTGACGCAGATCGATGAGTTCGAGCAGAAGGGCTATGCGCCGTGGGATGCGGTGGTGGAAGCGACCGAGCACCGGCGCCGGCCGATCCTGCTGACCGCCGCGGCGGCGAGCATGGGCATGATCCCGATCGCCCGAGAAGTGTTCTGGGGGCCGATGGCTTACGCGATGATTGGCGGGATCGTGGTGGCGACGTTGCTGACGCTGCTGTTTCTGCCGGCGCTGTATGTGGCCTGGTACAAGATTCGCGAGCCGAAGAAAGAGACCGCTTGAGGCAAAAGCAAAAGATCGCAGCCTGCGGCAGCTCCTACGGGTAATCCCATGCAGGAACTGCCGAAGGCTGCGATCTTTTGATCTTCAGCCAACCCGCCGCCAGACACTCGCCAGCCAAGGCTGCTGCTCGCGCGGCAATCCCGCCGGCCGGTAGTAATGCTCAAGCTCGACAAACCCCGCTGCCGTGAGCAACCCGCGCCACGCCTCAAGATCGTGATACGCGCCATACCTCGGCCCGTTCCAGCCCTCACGGTTATCCCCGCGCGGATTGGAACTGAACAACACCCCGTCCGGCTTCAGCGTGCCATGCAACTGCTTGAGCACTCGCGGCAATTCCTGCGACGGCACATGAAACAGCACCGCATTGGCGAAGATCCCGTCGAAGCGCTCGGCCGGCAGATCGAGTTTCAGAAAGTCCTGCTGCCAGACCTCGCAACCGCTGTCCTCGCGGGCCATGCGCGCAAATTCCGGCGTGCCATCGAGGCCGACCGCGACGTGGCCCATGCGGGTGAACGTCTGCAGGTCGCGCCCCGGGCCGCAACCGAAATCGAGAATCGTGAACGGCGCAGTGCCGTGAATATGCCGTAGCAGCGCGTCGATGTTCTGGCTGACATCGTGGTCGCGGGTGCCTTCGCGGAAGTCTTCGGCCACCGAATTGTAGTGGCCGAGGGTGGTGGCGGTGATCTGTTCCAGATCGGTGGGAGTCTGCTTCATTGTCGAGGGCTGCGCGGCAGTTGGGATTTGCCGAATATACGCCAACCAGCGGGGCCGCTGCGCAGCCCATCGCGAGCAGGCTCACTCCTACATTTGAAATGCGCTCCCCTGTAGGAGTGAGCCTGCTCGCGATAGCGGTTTCAGAGGCGCGGCATGCCTTAACGCTTGTTCAGGCCCCGCGCCAGACGATCGCCACCCAGCTGAATCACCGCCACCAACGCCACCAGCAACACAATCACTGTCAACATGATCTGGCTGTCGAAACGCTGATAACCGTAGCGGTAAGCGATGTCGCCGAGGCCGCCGGCACCTATCGCCCCGGCCATGGCTGACGAGTTGATCATCGTCACCAGCGTAATCGTGAACCCGCCAACAATCCCCGGCAGCGCTTCAGGCAACAGTACGTGCCAGACGATGTGCCAGCGTCGGCAGCCCATGGCCTGCGCCGCCTCGATCAAGCCGTGATCGACCTCACGCAAGCTCACTTCGGCAATCCGCGCGAAGAACGGCGTCGCGGCAATGGTCAGCGGCACCACCGCCGCCCACACACCGTACGTGGTGCCGACTATTAGCCGGGTGAACGGAATCAGCGCGACCATCAGGATCAGAAACGGGATCGAGCGGAACAGATTCACGAACGCGCCCAGCGCCCGGTTGAGCAGCGGCGCCTGATAGATCCCGCCCTTGTCGCTGGTGACCAGAATCACCGCCATCGGGATCCCCACCAGCAACGCGATCAGCGACGACACGCCGACCATCAGGAAGGTGTCGATGAATCCCTGGAGCAAACGATCAAACCACATAACCCGATACCTCCACTCGTTGCGCCCACTGCCCGGCGCGCTCGCGCAATTGTTCGGCGCTCAAGGATGAGCCGCTGACCGCCAGCAACAGTTGTCCCAGCGCGTGGCCCTGAATCCGTTCAACGCCGCCCTGCAGCAACTTCACGCGTCCGCCGAGGGCAGCAAATAACGCGGCCAGATCCGGCTCGTCGCCGGCACTGCCAGTGAACTGCAAGCGCAATACCACCGCCGCGCCCGGGGAGGGCGGCTGGGCATGCAGACGGCTTTGCAGTTCTTCCGGCAGTGCGTGTTGCAGCGGCGCGAGCAAGGTCTGGCTGACCTCGTGCTGCGGATTGCCGAACACTTCCCAGACCGGGCCTTGCTCGACAATTCGCCCGTGTTCCAGTACCACCACGCGGTCGCAGATTTCGCGGATCACCGCCATTTCATGGGTGATCAACACAATGGTCAGGCCCAGGCGCTGATTGATCTCGCGCAGCAGGCCGAGGATCGACTGAGTGGTCTCGGGATCGAGCGCCGAAGTGGCCTCGTCGCAGAGCAGAATGTCCGGGTCATGCACCAATGCGCGGGCGATGCCGACACGCTGTTTCTGCCCACCGGAAAGCTGCGCCGGGTAGGCCGTGTGCTTGGCTTGCAAGCCGACCAGTTCGAGCAGTTCACGAACCTTCTGCTCGCGTTGCGCCTTCGGCACGCCCGCGACTTTCAGTGGCAGTTCGACGTTCTGCCATACGGTCTTGGCCGACATCAGGTTGAAGTGCTGGAAGATCATGCCGATGCGCCGCCGCAGCGTGACCAGCCGGTCTTCATCGAACTCGCCGATGTCGACCTGATCGATCAGCACCCGCCCCGCAGTCGGTTGTTCCAGACGATTGATCGTGCGGATCAGCGACGACTTGCCGGCGCCGCTGCGACCGATGATGCCGAACACCTCGCCGCGCTGGATCGCCAGATCGATGCCTTGCAGGGCCGCGACCGGGCCTTGTCGACCTTCGTAAATTTTACCCAGGCCGATGAAGCGTACGTGGGCGCGATTCAGCTCGGGATGCAGTTCGGTTTTTTCAGCATTTTTTGGCTCTGGAATCTCCAGTCGCCGTTGGATCGCGGCCGTCATGCTCAGCTTTCCCAACCGGCCTGATACAGCTTGCCGTGAGCTTTATCCAGCGCGGCGCGAACGGCCGGCGAGTGCTGGTAGATGTCGACGAACTTGATCAGGCGCGGGTCGTCCTTGCTCTTGGGCTGGATCACGAACTGGATCACGTATTCCTTGTGGTCGAGACCGTCGAACAGCAACGCCGAGCCCGCATCGAAGGTCTTCGCCAGACGGATGTAGGCCGGGTAGCCCTGAACCAGATCGGCGTCGTCATAGGCGCGCACCAGTTGCACGGCTTCGACTTGCAGGATCTTGATCTTCTTCGGGTTGGCGACGATGTCGTCTTCGGTGGCCTTGTAGCCGACCCCTGGTTTCAGGGTAATCAGACCCGCCTTGGCCAGCAGTTGCAGGCCGCGACCGCTGTTGATCGGATCGTTGGCGATGGCCACGCTGGCGCCTTCAGGCAACTCGTCGAAGCTTTTGTATTTTTTTGAATAGAGGCCGACGTTGTTGATGATCCCCGGAGCGAACGGCACCAGGTCAAAACCGGAGGCGGCCTTGGCGTTTTCGAGGAACGGGATGTGCTGGAAGTAGTTCACGTCGATGTCGCCGGCGGCGAGGCTGACGTTCGGTGCGATCCAGTCGGTGAACTCCACCAGCTCGACTTTCAGGCCTTGTTTGGAGGCCTCTTCGACGGCGGCTTCCAGCGGAATGGCGAAGGCGGCGGTGGTGCCGATTTTCAGTGGTGCATCGGCGGCGAACACAGCCGAACTGAACAGGCCGAAGGCCAGGGCCAGTGCTTTGACTGGGTGGGTCAGGAATTTCTGGGTCATGGTGGTTTTTCCAGTCAGTGCATAAGTTTTTAGTGTCTATTTGGGCCTCTTCGCGAGCAGGCTCGCTCCCACAGGGGAAATGCATTTCAAATGTGGGAGCGAGCCTGCTCGCGAAGCTGTTAATGCCGGTACGAAGCGCCGGTATGTTGCTCGGGCAAATGCGCTTCGCCGTGGAACAGCTTCTCGCGCAAGCTGCCGCTGTCATACGCGGTCTTGTACGACCCGCGCCGCTGTAACTCCGGAATCACCAGCTCGATGAAATCGACATAGCTTTCCGGGGTCACGATGCGCGTGAGGTTGAAGCCGTCCAGCCCGGTTTCGGCGATCCACGATTCCAGTTCATCCGCGACTTGCTCAGGCGAGCCGACCACGGTGATATAGCGGCCACCGAGGGCGTGCTGGTCGAGCAACTTACGTCGGGTCCAGTCGTTGTTCTGCAGGTTCTTGGTTGCGGACTGGATGGCGTTGCTCTTGACGTACTGAATCGGTTCGTCGATTTCGTACTGGGAAAAGTCGATGCCGGTGGAGGCTGAGAAATGTGCGACGCCGGCCTCGGCGCTGGCATGACTCAGGTACTCGGCGTGTTTGGCCCACGCGGCTGCTTCGGTCGCGCCGACGATCACGTTGAGGCCCATGAACACCTTGATGTCCTCGGGATTGCGCCCGGCCTCGACCGCGCTGGCGCGGACCTTGTCCACCTGCACCTTGGTCGACGGCTTGTTCTGGCCACTGATGAACACGCACTCGGCGTGACGTCCGGCGAACAGCAGACCGCGATCGGAACTGCCGGCCTGGAACAGCACCGGCGTACGCTGCGGCGACGGCTCGCAGAGGTGATAACCCTCGACCTGATAAAACTCGCCATGGTGCTCGACCTTGTGCACCTTCTCCGGCTGCGCGTAGATACGCTGCTCGCGATCATTGAGCACCGCGCCGTTTTCCCAACTGCCTTCCCAGAGTTTGTAGAGCACTTCGAGGTACTCGTCGGCCTGATCGTAACGGCGGTCATGCTCGACCTGTTCGCGCAGACCCATGGCCTTGGCGGCGCTGTCGAGGTAACCGGTGACGATGTTCCAGCCGACCCGACCACGGCTCAGATGATCGAGCGTGGACATTCGGCGGGCGAACAGATAGGGCGGTTCATAGGTGAGGTTGGCGGTGAGGCCGAAGCCGAGGTTTTTCGTCACGGCGGCCATCGCTGACACCAGCAGCAGCGGGTCGTTGACCGGCAACTGGATTGACTCTTTGAGCGTGACGTCCACCGAGTTCTGGTAGACGTCGTACACGCCGACGATGTCGGCGATGAACAGCCCGTCGAACAGCCCGCGCTCCAGCAACTGCGCCAGTTCGGTCCAATATTCAATTGTGTTGTAGCGGGTCGAGGTGTCGCGCGGATGCGTCCACAGGCCATGGTTGATATGGCCGATGCAGTTCATGTTGAACGCGTTGAGCAGGATCTTCTTTTTCGCGGCGCTCATCAGATCGTTCCTCGCAGCGGAGGCTTTTCATCGTTGAGGTAGTAATTGCCCACCGCGTGATACTTCCAGCGCACCGGGTCGTGCAAGGTGTGCACCCGGGCGTTGCGCCAGTGGCGGTCGAGGCCGTGCTCGATCAGGGTCGCCTGACTGCCGGCCAGTTCGAACAGGGTGCTGCCAGCGGCGAGCGATATTTCGGTGCTGATCGCCCGTGCTTCGGCGACGGCAATCGAGGCGGCGGCGACTGTTTCAGCGTTGGTCTCGGCCTGGGCTTTGTCGAGGAATTCGCCGGAGCGTTCCAGCAGTGCTTCGGTGGCGTGCAGACGAATGCTCAAGTGGCCGAAACTCTTCAGGGTCAGTGGATCCTCGGTGGCCTTGTCGTTGCCGGAATCGATCCACGGCCGGGTCTTGCTGCGCACGAAGTGCAGGGCATCTTCGTAAGCGGCGCGAGCGATACCGGTGTCGATGGCGGCGTGAAGAATCTGCGCCAGCGGGCCGACCGTGGTCGGACGCTCGAAGGCGCTCTGGAACGGGATCACATCCTCGGCGGCAACGTAGACGTCTTCGAACACCACCGAACCGCTGCCGGTGGTGCGCTGGCCGAAACCGCTCCAGTCGTCGATCACCGTAAGGCCTTTGCTGTCACGCGGGACGAAGGCCAGTTGCTGCACGCCATTTTCATCAACCACCGACGTCGGGATGCGCTGCGCATAGATCGCGCCGGTCGCATAAAACTTGCGACCGTTGATGCGATAGCCGTCGCCGTCACGCTTGAGGCTGGTGACGCGATCGTGGGCGGTTTTGGTACCCAGTTCCGCCAGAGCATTGCCGAAGCGCTGGCCGGCCAGCACCTCGGCGTACAGGCGTTGTTTCTGCTCGTGGCTGCCGTTAACGCGCAGCACTTCGAGGGCGTAGAAATGGTTTTGCGGAATCTGCCCGAGAGAGCCGTCAGCCTGAGCGATCAGGGCGATGACCTTGGCCAGGGTCACGTTGGACACGCCGGCGCCGCCATACTCCTTGGGCACGCTGATGCCCCACAGGCCGGAGCGGGAAAATACGTCGAGTTCCGGCAGTGGCAGGCGGCGTTCACGGTCGCGCACGGCACTGTCGCGTTTGAAATCTTCGGCCAGGTCGCTGGCGACGATCAGGGCTTGCTCATCGCTGGTGATAACCGCGACGGGATGGGAAAAAGGCATGGGTTTCTCCAATGCTTTTGAGAAAGTGTGCGGTCGTCTCAGATCCAGGAATGGCGAGCAGGCAAAGTACCGTTCAGGCGATAGGCGCCAACCGCGTGATATTTCCAGCGCACCGGATCGTGCAGGGTGTGCACCCGAGCGTTGCGCCAGTGGCGGTCAAGGTTGAATTCGGCGAGGGTCGCGCGGCTGCCGGCCAGTTCGAAAAGCTTTTCGCTGGCCTGCAGCGAGATCTCGGTAGTCAGCACTTTCGCTTCGGCCACCGCAATTGAAGCGCGGGCGGCGGATTCGGCGGTCAGCGGTGCGGCGTGCACCTGATCCAGCACTTGCCCGGCCTTGCGCAGCAACGCTTCGGCGGCGTGCAGTTCGATTTTCAGCTTGCCGATGTCGGCGATCACGTAGAGGTCATCGCTGGCGCGTTCGACCCTGGCGTCGATCCATGGGCGCGCGCGGGTTTTGACGAATTCGATGGCGTCGTCGATGGCGCCACGGGCGATGCCGGCGTCGATGGCCGCCTGAATCAGCTGCGACACTGCGCCTTGAGTGTTTGGCTTCTGGTTGATTTTCCAGTTATCGACGACCAGGCTCGACTCGACGCGCACGTTGTTCAGCAAAATCGTGCCGCTGGCAGTGGTGCGCTGACCGAAGCCCGACCAGTCATCAACGATGCGCAGGCCCGGGGTGCCACGACGGACGAAGGCCAGCACCTGCTTGCCGTCGTCATTGAGCGCCTTGACCGCCACCCAGTGCGCGAACAGCGCGCCGGTGGAGTAGAACTTCTGGCCGTTGATCACGTAGTCATCGCCGTCGGCGGTGATGCGCGCTTTCAATTCCAGGGTGTTTTTGGTGCCGCGCTCAGGGCCGGCATTGCCGATGCGCCAACCTTCCAGAACACTCTGGAACAGCTGTTTTTTCTGCGCTTCGGTGGCGCTGCCGAGTACCAGATTGATAATGCCGAACTGGTTCTGCGGGATCTGTCCCAGCGCCGGGTCGGCCGCGGAAACGATCGCGAACACTTCGGCCAATGTGACGAATGAAACTTGTGGGCCACCGTATTCGCGCGGGATCGCAATGCTGCCGAGGCCGCTGCGGGTGAACTGTTCGATTTCCGACCACGGCAGCTTGCGCTGGCGGTCGCGCCTGGCGGCCTGCACGCGGGCGACTTGCGCCAGTTCGTGGGCAGCCTTGATGGCTTGGGCGTCGTTGCGCAAGACCTGCGCGGGCAACAACGACGGGGCGATGTCCAGATCCGACTGGACGTTAGCGTCTGCCAGACTGGACATCAGTGCCGCTCCTTGGCTGCACGCAATGCCCTGGCGATCTGCACTGGGGTGATTGTGTTCCGGACCATACTACCTACCTCACATCTCATGAAAAACGCCGCAAAAGTGCGGCGAACGAAAGAATGTCCGGTGGTCCGGTTCATATACCCTAAGCGTGTATAAATATTAAATAAACTAACTTTTAGGAATATGTATAGAAGGGGTGGTGGTCGGGTTGGTTAACAGGCTCACAGCCGTGGTGATACAACCTGTGGTGAGGGGATTTATCCCCGACAGGCCGCGCAGCGGCCTTTTCTGAGTCATAAAAAACGGGACTGCTTCGCAGTCCATCGGGGCGGCGCGTCGTTTCCCTGAATCCCCTCACTACAAAGCCCCACAAGTACAGGAATGCGGCATCAATCCTTGGTCGATTCGGCGGCCTTCAGCGCTTGGCGCAGCGGCACCTTCAGATAAGGATTCACGCACCCGATCTTCAGCGTCCGTGGCGGTGCCCAGCGTGAGTTGTTGCCCACCCAGTCGATGATGCAGTAGGTCACGTCCAGGCGTAGATCCTCGCCTCCTTCGACGATCACTGCCGGTGGCACCCAGACCTGAATCGGCAGGCCGACATCGGCTGCCGTGATCCGGGCCAGGTCCATGCGCACGTCGCCCCAGCGCAGGGTGATGGCGTCGTCCTCGGCCATGTTCAGGTAGGGTTCGATGGTCAGTGGTACACCGCGTTTGATCTGATTGGGGTTCACGCCCTGGCGGCGAATGGTGTCGGGCAGCGAGACGGGGGCCAGTTGCTGATTCTCGTCACCGCAGAGCGGCGAAGGCTGGCCGCCGGGACAGTCGAGCTTGACCTGCACCCGGGTTGCCGCCGACAGCGCCGGCCCCTGACCGATTTGCATCACCCGATAGTGAATCCGTGCGGTGCCACTGGCGATAAAGCTCTCCGGTACCCGCAGGCTGATCGAGGCGCCGACGTCTTCGCTGGTCAAGACCCGTGAGGCAACGTAGCAGTTGTTCCAGAACAGTTCGATCAGATCACCGGCGTCCATGCCGGAATAGGGCAGCACATCAATCAGCAAGTGCGCGGCCGCCGCCAGGTTGATCGCGTTGTTGTGTGCGGATGCGAGGTTCGGCGCTGCCAGTTCGGGGTTATGCGAAGTGCGGGTCATCGGGTTCTCTCCTTGAAGTCTTGCGGCGAATTCCGTTTCTTGAAAAAACAAAAGGCGTGATGAATCGGTAATGCAACCGTGAACTTTTGTTCGGGCTGAGTACGGATTGATTCAACTAATGGGTGCCGGTTGCCGACTAGATAAGAGCGTGCGGGAAAGAGTGTCAATAGAGCACCTTAGTTAATCCATGAATTACGGATTAATCAGAAGCGTCCTACGCTGATAAGGCATGCTGCCTAGCGTTGATGGCGAATGGAACTACGGTTTTTCCTGAGTTTTTGCGATTTTGTGCTGGCCCGTTTAAATCATTTCACAGGCACGAAAGCGCGCCGCAGATTACTTGTGTCTGTTGCGGAACATATAGGTATTGTTTTGACAGGTTTAAGCTGGAGGGATTTAGAGGTTTTCAGGCGGGATAAGTAAAACTTCCGTCCATGGAAGTTAATGACTCAAGGCAATAAGTGTCTCAGGCGTGATTCAGAAACTTGCTGAGAAACTGTTTGGTGCGTTCTTCTTTCGGGTTGGCAAACAACGCCTTGGCTTCGCCTTGCTCGACGATCACGCCCTTGTCGAAAAACACCACACGGTTGGCCACGTCGCGGGCAAACCCCATTTCGTGGGTGACAATGACCATGGTGCGTTTTTCTTCGGCGAGACCGCGAATGGTCGCCAGCACTTCGCCCACCAGCTCCGGGTCGAGGGCCGAGGTCGGCTCGTCGAACAGGATCACCTCCGGCTCCATCGCCAGCGCTCGGGCAATCGCCACGCGCTGTTGCTGACCGCCGGACAGACGACGCGGATACGCATCTTCCTTGCCAGCCAGACCGACCTTGGCCAGCAGCTTCATGCCCAGGGCAACGGCTTGCTCGCGCGGCATCTTCTTGACCACGATCGGCCCTTCGATGACGTTTTCCAGTGCAGTGCGGTGGGGGAACAGGTTGAAGTTCTGGAACACGAAACCCACGTGCTGGCGCAGGTTGCGCACCAGGCTCTGTTGCTGGCTCAGCGGGCGGCTGGTATCGATCTCGATATCGCCGACCTTGATCCGGCCGCTGGTGGGTTGTTCAAGGAAGTTCAGGCAGCGCAGGAACGTGGTCTTGCCCGAACCGCTGGGGCCGATGATGGCCACGACCTCGCCTTCTTTCACCTCAAGATCGATGCCTTTGAGCACCTCTTGACCCTTGAACTGCTTTGTCAGTTTTTCCACGACAATCATGGGGTCAGGACTCCTGGTCGTGCCGATTGGCCCGCTCTTCCAACTTGTTCTGCAGGTGCGACAGCACCGTGGCCAGAATCCAGTAGATCAGCGCGGCGGCAAGATACATGGTGAAGACTTCAAAAGTCCGGGCGGTAATCAGTTGCGCCTGGCGGAACAGTTCCGGCACCTGAATGGTGGCGGCCAGTGCCGTGTCCTTGACCAGCGAAATGAAGCTGTTGCCCAGCGGCGGCAATGCCGTGCGCATGGCCTGCGGCAGGATGGCCCGGCGCAGGGTCTGCGCACGGGTCATGCCGATGCTCGCAGCGGCTTCCCACTGGCCGCGCTCAATCGAACCGATCGCCGCACGGAGGATTTCACAGGCGTAGGCGGCCATGTTCAGCGAGAAGCCGATCAGCGCCGCCGGCAGCGGATCCAGTTCCAGACCCAATTGCGGCAAGCCGTAATAGATCACGAACAGTTGCACCAGCAACGGCGTGCCGCGAAAGAACGACACGTAGATGCGGGCAATCCAGCTCACCAGTTTGAAGCGCGACAGGCGCATCAAGGCCAGGCCGAAGCCCAGCAGCAAGCCGAAGAACATGCCGCCCAGACTGAGGATGACCGTGTAGTACGCGCCCTTGAGCAGAAAGGGCGCGGAGTCCAGTGCGAGTTGGAAAGCTTCTTCCATTATTGGGTGACGTCAGCGTTGAAGTATTTCTTCGACAGCTTCTCAAGGGTACCGTCGGCACGCAGCTCGTCGAGAGCCTTGTTCACCGCAGCCAGCAGCTCAGGCTCGCCTTTGCGCAGGGCAATCCCGGATTCCTGACGGGAGAACGCTTCCCCGGCAGCCACGGTTTTCGGGGCTTTCTTGGCGTATTCCAGTGCGGCCAGACGGTCGATCAGGATGGCGTCGGTGCGGCCGTTGTTCAGGTCGGCGAACTTGGTCGGATCATCGTCGTAGGTGCGCACGTCAGCGCCCGGCACGTTGGCGCGGACCCACTGTTCGTAGTTGGTGCCCAGGCCGACACCGACTTTCTTGCCGGACAGGTCGGCGGCAGTCTTGATGTTCAGCGCGGCTTCCTTGCTCTTCAGCACCAGTGCCTGAATCCCGGAAACGGTGTACGGTTCGGAGAAGTCATACTTCTTCTTGCGCTCGTCGGAGATGGTCACCTGGTTGACGACGACGTCCAGACGCTTGGATTCCAGTGCAGCGAGGATACCGTCCCACTTGGTCGGCTGAATCTTGGCTTTGACGCCGAGCTTCTGCGCCAGAGCTTCGGAGAGTTCGACTTCGAAACCGGACAGCTTGCCATCGGCGTCAACGAAGCTGAACGGTGGGTAAGTGCCTTCCAGGCCGACGTTGATAACGCCTTTGTCCTTGATCTGTTGCAGTTGCTCACCGGCGGTTGCCTGACCGATCAGGCCGGCGCTCAGTGCAAGGCCCAGCGAACCTACCAGCAGATTGCGACGTAGTGCGGAAAAATTCATGACAAGCCCCTGTGTTTTCTTATGGAAGACGCTTAAGGAAAGTTGGCGAATCCGGGAATTGAACGACTGCGTTATCGTGCCCTAAAGCAGCTTATGCGTCTTGCCCGAAATTCGCCTGCGGCGAGACTATAAGATGTCTGCTTTAGACTTGAAAATACTTAATATTTGAAATGTTATTCCTTTATGGAATATTTACTGTTCGCGAAAAAGATCGCAGCCTGCGGCAGCTCCTACATTTGGAATGCGTACTCCTGTAGGAGCTGCCGCAGGCTGCGATCTTTTGATCTACCGGTTACAGAAAATCCCGATATGCGAACAATGCTGGCGCCCCACCGGTATGCAGGAAGATGATCGGGCCATCGTCGAAACGCTGGCGGCCGATCCCGTCGAGCAACCCGGCCATGGCCTTGCCGGTATAGACCGGGTCGAGCAGCACTGCGTCCTGACTGGCCAGCAGTTTCACTGCCGCCAGTGTCCCGGCATTCGGCTCGCCGTAACGCGGGCCGAAGTATTCGTCCCACAACTCGACCTTGAAGTGCTCCGGCAATTTCACGCCCAGCAGGTCCGCCGTACGTTCGGCCAGCCCCTGCACTTTCGGGCGCTGATCTTCTTCGCTGCGCGATACCGTCACGCCGATCACTGGCAATTGCGGCAGCGCTTCGCTCAACGCCAGCGCCAGACCGCTGTGGGTCCCGGCGCTGCCCGAGGCCAGCACCACGGCGGCGAAATTCAGGCCGGCGTCCTTGATCTGTTCTGCCAGTTCCAGACCGGCACGTACGTAGCCCAAGGCACCGAGGGCATTCGAGCCACCGATCGGCACCAGATACGGTTTCTTGCCATTGCTGCGCAGGCGCACGGCGAGTGCGGCCAGTTGTTCGTCGGCGTTGTCGAGGTTTTCCACCAGCTCGACCTTGGTGTCGAACAGGTCGAGCAGCAGGCGGTTGCCGTTGCTGGTGTAGTTGCTGTCGTCGGTGCCTAGCGGATTCTCCAGCAGCGCCACGCAACCCAAGCCGAGTTTGGCCGCCAATGCGGCGGTCTGGCGTACGTGGTTCGATTGCAAGGCGCCGGCGGTGATCAGCGTGTCGGCGCCTTGGGCGAGGGCGTCGGCGGCGAGGTATTCGAGTTTGCGCAGCTTGTTGCCGCCCATGGCCAGTGGCGTCAGGTCATCGCGTTTGATGTACACATCACGGCCCAGCCACGCGGACAGGCGTTCGAGTTTTTCCAGTGGCGTGGGTTGGCCGAGCAGGTCGAGACGGTTAAAGCGATCCAGCTGTTGTTTGATCATGAGCCCGTACTGGCGGAGGAAGATGACAGGACTATAGGCAGGCCGTTTTAGCGGGGCAACCGTGAATTGCTTATAGCCAAATGTGCTTAGTCCAGCACTATCGGTTCTTAATTCGCCTTCGTGGGCATGCCGTAAAGTAGTCGCCGTTGACGCGGCCAGACCGTCCGGCCGCCCGTGAGGAGTCTTTACCGTGAGCGAGCGTTCCAGCCATTGGCAATTGCAGACCATCGTCAGCCAACTGCGTACCGCGCGGGATCAGTGGCGTACCCAGAATGGCCGGGCCAGCGGCGAGCAGGGTGGTCGCGAGTTGCCGTCCCGCGCCGCGATGGCCGAGATTCTCGAGGCGCTGTGTGGCGCGTTGTTTCCGATGCGGCTGGGGCCGGTGGATCTGCGTGAGGAAAGTGAGGACTTTTATGTCGGGCACACCCTCGACACTTCGTTGAATGCGTTGCTGGCGCAGGCGCGGCTGGAGTTGCGTTATGTCGCCCGGCACAGCGCTCAAGGCGAGGCTGACGTCGAAGCTCAGGCGATCCGTATCATTCAGGATTTCGCCCTGGCCTTGCCGGGCCTGCGCAGCTTGCTCGATACCGACGTGCTGGCCGCCTATCACGGTGATCCGGCGGCACGCAGTGTCGATGAAGTGTTGCTGTGCTATCCGGGAATTCTGGCGGTGATTCACCATCGTCTGGCGCACCATTTGTATCGCGCCGGGTTGCCGTTGCTGGCGCGGATCAGCGCGGAGATTGCGCACTCGGCCACCGGCATCGATATCCACCCGGGTGCGCAGATCGGCCGCAGCTTTTTCATCGATCACGGTACGGGTGTGGTGATCGGCGAGACCGCGATCATCGGCGAGCGTGTGCGGATCTATCAGGCCGTGACTTTGGGCGCCAAGCGCTTCCCGGCGGATGAAGACGGGCAGTTGCAGAAGGGCCATCCACGGCATCCGATTGTCGAGGATGACGTGGTGATTTACGCCGGGGCGACGATTCTGGGACGGATCACCATCGGCCAGGGTTCGACCATCGGCGGTAATGTGTGGCTGACGCGCAGCGTGCCGGCGGGGAGCAACCTGACTCAGGCCAATCTGCAGCATGATGACGGGACGCAGAAGTAATCCACTCAACCAACCCCTGTAGGAGCTGCCGAAGGCTGCGATCTTTAAAATCAAAAGATCGCAGCCTTCGGCAGCTCCTGCAGAGCCCGGGTTTCAGGTCGAATCAAGATAATGGCATTCAGCCAATTCTGCAGTGAACGAATCGTTCGACCCTCACGTCATAGCCTTCCTTGAACTAACGTAAAGCGGGCTATTTCCGGCTGGAACAGGGAGGGCTGCTGCGCGTTCCATCGGGGATAAATCCCCTCGCCACAAGCTACCGCTTGGCCGTGCGATTAGTCCTTGGCGCCCTATCCATGTTTAACTTGAACGTTCATTCAAGTTAAACCGGTGGTTCGCTGCCCGCTCACAACAGGAGGCTTGCCTTTGCTGAGTCCGATCATTTCAGCCACGTTTCAACCCCACGAGGTGCACGTTTCATGAGTGCATCGTCTACCCCCGCCAGCGGTCTGGTACGCATGAATCCGCCGGTGTTCTACTTCGCCGCGACGGTGATTCTGCTGTTTGGTCTCGTTGTCATCGCCATGCCGGAGCAGGCCGGCGCCTGGCTGCTGGCTGCGCAAAACTGGGCCGCCAATACGGTCGGCTGGTACTACATGCTCGCGATGACCCTGTATCTGGTCTTCGTGGTGGTCACCGCGTTATCGGGCTACGGCAAGATAAAACTCGGTGCCGACCACGACGAACCCGAGTTCAGTTACCTGTCCTGGGCCGGCATGTTGTTCGCCGCCGGGATCAGCATCACGCTGTTTTTCTTCTGCGTATCCGAGCCACTGACGCACCTGGCCCAACCGCCGCAAGGCGAGGCCGGCACTGCCGATGCGGCGCGGCAGGCGATGCAGATTCTGTTTCTGCACTGGGGCCTGCACGGCTGGGGCGTGTTCGCCTTCGTCGGGATGGCGCTGGCGTACTTCGCTTACCGGCATAACCTGCCGCTGGCCTTGCGTTCGGCGCTGTACCCGCTGATCGGCAAGCGCATCAACGGCCCCATCGGCTACGCGGTGGACGGCTTCGGCATCATCGCCACGGTGTTCGGTCTGGGCGCCGACATGGGCTTCGGCGTGCTGCACCTCAACTCCGGTCTCGATTACCTGTTCGGCATCGCTCACACCCAATGGATTCAGGTCGGCCTGATCACGTTGATGATGGGCGCGGCGATCATTGTCGCCGTGTCGGGTGTGGATAAGGGCGTGCGGGTGATGTCCGACATCAACATGCTGCTGGCCTGTGCGCTGCTGCTGTTCGTGTTGTTCGCAGGGCCTACCCAGCACCTGCTCAACACGCTGATCCAGAACCTCGGCGATTACCTCGGCGCGCTGCCGATGAAGAGTTTCGACCTCTACGCCTACGACAAACCAAGCGACTGGCTCGGTGGCTGGACGGTGTTCTACTGGGCGTGGTGGATCGCATGGTCGCCGTTCGTGGGCCTGTTCATCGCGCGGATTTCCCGTGGCCGGACCATCCGCGAATTCGTCTTCGGTGTGCTGCTGATTCCGCTCGGTTTCACCCTGGCGTGGATGTCGATTTTCGGCAACAGCGCGATCGATCAGGTACTCAACCACGGCATGTCGGCGTTGGGCATGTCGGCCCTCGACAATCCGTCGATGAGCCTTTACTTGCTGCTGGAAACCTACCCGTGGAGCAAGACCGTCATCGCGGTGACGGTGTTCATCAGCTTCGTGTTCTTCGTCACTTCCGCCGACTCCGGTACCGTAGTGCTTTCGACCCTGTCGGCCAAGGGCGGCAACCCGGACGAAGACGGACCGAAATGGCTGCGGGTGTTCTGGGGCGCGATGACTGCGCTGGTGACCAGCGCGCTGCTGTTCTCCGGCAGCATCGATGCGCTGAAATCGGCGGTGGTGCTGACCTCGTTGCCGTTCTCTTTGATTTTGCTGCTGATGATGTGGGGCCTGCACAAGGCGTTCTATCTGGAATCGCAGAAGCAGATCGCGCAATTGCATTCGCTGGCACCGGTCTCCGGTTCGCGGCGTGGCACGGGCGGCTGGCGCCAGCGTTTGAGCCAGGCGGTGCACTTCCCGTCGCGTGACGAGGTGTACCGTTTCATGGACACCACGGTGCGCCCGGCGATTGAAGAAGTGACGGCGGTATTCGTCGAGAAGGGCTTGAACGTGGTCACGCAGCCGGATCCGGCGCACGACAACATCAGCCTGGAAATCGGCCACGGTGAGCAGCATCCGTTCATCTATCAGGTGCAGATGCGCGGCTATTTCACGCCGTCGTTCGCCCGTGGCGGCATGGGTTCCAAGCAGCTCAACAACCGCCGCTACTACCGCGCTGAAGTGCACTTGAGCGAGGGCAGTCAGGACTACGATCTGGTCGGCTACACCAAAGAGCAGATCATCAACGACATCCTCGACCAGTACGAACGCCACATGCAGTTCCTGCATCTGGTGCGTTGATCAGCAGATGAGCGCCGGGACGTTTCACGACTCGGCGCTCAGCACCATGAACAACACCATCGCCGCCATCGGCACCCCGAACACCGCACTGCCCACCGCGATCTCCGAACCCAGCGGCTGCCCGGCATGCACCACCCCCACCGCGCCGTTAATCACTGTCAGCGCCAGCCACAGCGCGGCGAAACTGTAGGCCAACGTTTGCCGACTGAAACCGACGCGCTCGCCGATGTAGAGCATCAGGGCGAGCAGGATCAGGCCGAAGAAGATGATGATGGCGGTGTGCATGATCGGGGGCTGCCTGATAGGGATCTGTTGTTTGGCGGGGGCTCATCGCGAGCAGGCTCGCACAATGGACCTCGGTTGTTCACTGATTCTGTGTTCACAGCTGATCCCTGTGGGAGCGAGCCTGCTCGCCATAGGGCCAACTCGGTGTTTTTTAGAGCATAGCTAATTCAGCCCACCTCAATTCAAGCCAGGCTCAATGGTCGGCGTAACGAAGAACCGGTAGGAGCTGCCGCAGGCTGCGATCTTTCGCTTTTAAAGCCAGAATCAAAAGATCGCAGCCTGCGGCAGCTCCTACAGAGGCACGTGTGTCAGGTGCTTTCGCGCTCGATCACGTTGCACTGCAATAAATTCAGCCGCTGCACATCATCGCTCGGCAACACCCCAAGGCTTTCCAATACCCGCGTTGCCGCCAGCACGCCGATCTCCAGTGCCGGTGGTTTGATCGTGCTCAGGCTCGGCAAGAGCATTTCGGCGAACGGGTAATCGCCGAAGCCGAGCACGGCGCAGTCTTCAGGGATCTTGAGGCCGGCGCGTTGCCCGGCGAGCAGGCCGCCGGCGGCGAGGTTGTCGTTGGCGAAGATGATGGCGTCGGGGCGGTGAGCGGCGTTCATCAGCGCCTCCATTGCCTGCTTGCCGGCCTCGAACGGCGGGCGGTCGGCGTCCGGGGCGAACACCCACGGCTCCAGCCCGAATTCGCGGAGGGTGGCGGCGTAACCGTCGCGACGTTCCAGGGCACTATGGTCGCCGGGTGCGCTGTTCTGCACGAAGGCGATGCGGCGATAGCCTTTGTCGTACAGATAACGCGCAGCGGTCACACCGACTTCATAGTGCGAAAAGCCGATCTGCATCGGCTCGCGATCCGGCTGGTAATCCCAGGTTTCAATCACCGGAATCTCCGCCTCGGCGATCATCTTTTCCGTGCCCGAACTGTGAAAGTGGCTGGTCAGCACCAGCGCTGCCGGCGACCAGCCGAGAAACGCGCGCACGGCGTTTTCTTCCTGCTCGGTACTGAAGTAACTCGACGCCAGCAACAGTTGATAACCGTGGCGGCTGAGGGTGTCGCTGAAGCCCTGAATGGTGTTGGCAAAGATCGGCCCGGAGATGTTCGGAATCACCATGCCGACGATTTTGCCCCGCGCCGACGCCAGTCCGCCGGCCACCAGATTCGGCACGTAACCCAACTCGGCCACCGCCGCCGCGATTCGCTCGCGGCGCTCGGGCGAGACGGTTTCCGGCTGATTGAAATAGCGCGACACGGTAATCGCCGAAACACCCGCCTCGCGCGCCACCCCATTCAGGGTCACGCGTCCGGCGCCACGGCGTTTGCGGGGCTTTTCCTGGCTCAAGGCTCGATCCTTCTTAAAAACCAAAACGCATATAAAAGTAATTTTTCAGTATTGGACGGTCTATGCCGAGCTTGCCAATACTGGCGATGTTAGCGCTAACAAAGCGCATTGTCTGCTACTCGCTCGAGCGAATGCCCAAGACACCGATTCAGGCGCTGTCGTCGTAGAACGGCAGCGGTTCAGGGCCAATTTCGAGCGGGCAACCATGCACAACATTCCTGGGGCGACACACAAACTGGCGCAGTCGATTCGCGCCGCTGGCTGGATCTTTACCGGGCTGGCGGCGTTGCCGATGCCCACTGCTTTTGCCGCCGACAGCAGCGAACAAGAACCGACACTCAAGTCCGTCACGGTCACCGCCACCCGCCGCGAAGAGTCGCTGCAGAAGGTGCCGGTGGCAGTGTCGGTGATCGACGGCGAACAACTGGAGCGCGACAACCGCAACGGCGTGGCGAGCATCGTTCAGCAAGTGCCGTCGCTGAATTTCCGTACCGGTGCGTCGAACAAGGACACCTCGTTGTTCGTGCGTGGTGTCGGCACGATTTCCACCTCGCCCGGCGTCGAGCCAACGGTGGCCACGGTGATCGATGGCGTGGTCTATGCGCGTCCCGGTCAATCGACCCTTGATCTGCTGGATCTGGAACGCGTCGAAGTGCTGCGAGGCCCGCAAGGCACGCTGTTCGGCAAGAACGCCTCGGCCGGTGTGCTCAACATCACCAGCAAGGCGCCGACCAACGAGACCCACGGTTACATTGACCAGTCGTACTACAGCGGCAATGAAAGCCGCACCCGCTTCGGCATTGGCGGCAGCCTGATTCCGGACACGCTCAAGGGTTCGATCAGCACCCTGTTCGGCACTTACGACGGCAACGTCGATAACAAGCACAACGGCCAGGAAGTCAACGGCTACAACCATCGCGGGGTGCGCGGCAAACTCGAATTTACTCCGAACGATGACGTGACCTTCACCCTGATCGCCGACTACATGCAGTCCCACGACGACGGCCCCAACGGCGTCGTCAGCAAGTCGCTGACCCCGGCATTCGCCAACGCGCTGAGCCCGGTCTATGCCAGCAGCCACAACCGCGACATCAACACCGACACCCGCAGCCACGTCGAGGACACCAACAAAGGCCTGTCCGGCCAGCTCGACTGGCAACTGGGTGATTACACCCTGACCTCGATCACCGCGTGGCGCGGCTGGGACAACACGCAGTATCAGGACGGCGATCGGCTGAGCACGATCACCCCAGCGTTCCCCGGCACCGCCGACAAGGGCGATCTGGCCTTCGACCAGTACTCGCAGGAGCTGCGCCTGGCCTCGCCGAAAGGTGAGTTCCTCGAATACGTTGGCGGCCTGTTCTACATGCACGGCAAGGACGACGAGACCTATCAGCGCACCTTGACCACCACCACGCGCACCGACCGTGGCGTCGCCGATTACAGCACCACCAGCGACAGCTACGCCGCGTTCGGCGAAGCCACGCTGAACTTCACCTCGGGCTTTCGTGGCATCGCCGGCCTGCGCTACACCCACGACGATCTTGAATACGATCACCGCCGCGTCTCGACCTCGGCGACTACAGTCAGCGGCATTCAGCCGGCCACCAGCAGTTCCGGTTCGGTGGACGAGGACGGCTGGTCCGGCCGGCTAGGTGTGCAGTACGACCTCAGCGATGCGGTCACCACGTACCTGACCTATTCGCGCGGCTACAAAGGCCCGGCGTACAACGTGTTCTTCAACATGCAGCCGCGTGACACCGAAGCGCTGAAGCCGGAGACCTCGAATACTTGGGAGGCGGGGATCAAGGCCACCAGCTGGAACAACCGGCTGACCACCAACCTCGCGGTGTTCCACAGCGATTACGACAACTACCAGGCGAATTTTTTCGACACCGTCGCCGGGCAAGTGGTGACGCGCCTGATCAACGCCGGCAGCGTCAGCACCGAAGGCGTCGAACTCGATTACGCCTTGCAGGCGACCCAGCAATTGAAGTTCTCCGGTGCACTGGCCTACACCCGCGCGCGCATCGACCAATTCAGCTGCCCGGCGGGGGCCGCGGCGTCGTGCAACGTCAATGGCAAGCCATTGCCGTTCAGCCCCGACTGGAAAAGCTACGTGCGCGCCGACTACAGCATCCCGCTGGACAACGGCCTCGATATCGAACTCGGCACCGACTACAGCTGGCAGAGCGAGGTGCAGTACGACATCAGCCAGAACGCCGACACCAAACAAGGTGCCTACGGCATCTGGAACGCCAGCGTCGCGCTCGCCGATTACAGCAACGGCTGGCGCGTGGCGCTGCTGGGCAAGAACCTCGCCGACAAGTCCTACTCACCGTTGCTGGCCAGCGGCGGCAGCTACATCTATCGCGCTGTGCCACGGGATGACGAGCGCTACTTCGGCGTGCAACTGCGCAAGGATTTCTGAGATGAGCAGACAATTGAAACTCGGTGCCTTTCTCATGGCCACCGGGCACCACGTCGCCGCGTGGCGCCACCCGCAGGTGCCGGCCAATGCCGGTCTGGATTTCGCCCACTACAAGCATCTGGCGCAAATTGCCGAGGCGGCGAAGTTCGACACGCTGTTCGTCGCCGACAGTGTTGCCGCGCCGACTCAGGACATCGCCAGCCGCATGGCGCGCTCGGATCACTTCGAACCGCTGACCTTGCTCTCGGCCCTGAGCGCGGTGACCGAGCACATCGGCCTGATTGCCACGGCGACCACCAGCTACAACGAGCCGTATCACGTGGCGCGCAAATTCGCTTCGCTCGATCATCTGTCGGGCGGCCGCGCCGGGTGGAATCTGGTGACCTCGGACAACGCTGCCGAGGCACTGAATTTTGGTCGCGACGAACACATCGGCCATGCCGAACGCTACAGCCGTGCCCGCGAGTTTCATCAGGTGGTCACCGGGCTGTGGGACAGTTGGGAGGACGATGCCTTTGTCCGCGACAAGGTCAGCGGCGCCTATTACGACCCGGCGAAGTTGCACGTGCTGGATCACGTCGGCGAGCACTTTCGGGTGAAAGGCCCGCTGAACATCGCACGCTCGCCGCAGGGACAACCGGTGATCGGGCAGGCCGGCTCGTCCGAAACCGGGCGTGAACTGGCGGCACAAACCGCAGAGGTGGTGTTCACTGCGCAGACTTCACTGGCCGGCGCGCAGGCGTTCTACGCCGATCTCAAGGGACGTCTGCCCAAGTACGGACGCAGTGCCGATTCGCTGAAAATCATGCCCGGGGTGTTTGTCGTCGTCGGGCAGACAGAAGCCGAAGCGCAGGAAAAATTTGAAACGTTTCAGCAATGGGTCGAACCGGGGGTTGGCGTGGCGTTGCTTGGGCGTATGCTGGGCAACTTCGACTTGTCGAAGTACCCGCTGGACGGCCCGCTGCCGCAGTTGCCGCTGACGGACAGCGGCCAGCAGAGCCGGCAGAGATTGCTGACTGAACTGGCGGGCCGGGAGAATCTGACCCTCGCCGAATTGGGCCGCAAGATTGCCGGGGGGCGCGGGCACTACAGCCTGGTGGGCACGCCGGCGCAGATCGCCGATCGTTTGCAGGAGTGGTTCGAACAGGGCGCGGCGGATGGCTTCAACGTGCTGGTGCCGCACCTGCCGGGCGGGCTCGAAGACTTCGCCCATGGCGTGGTCCCGGAACTGCAGCGGCGTGGGCTGTTCAGAACCGAGTATGAGGGCCGGACCTTGCGCGACAACCTGGGCTTGGCCCGGCCCGGCAACAGATTTGTGTAACACCCTTCGCGAGCAGGCTCGCTCCCGCAGGGGAGTGCATTCCAAATGTGGGACCGAGCCTGCTCGCGAAGAAGTCGACACCCATTTCAAGACAGACAAGAGAGGATTCGATGACTTACACCGCTGCCGAAAACCGCTACGACTCCATCCCTTACCGCCGCGTCGGCCGCAGCGGTCTGGTGCTGCCGGCGCTGTCGCTGGGCCTGTGGCACAACTTCGGCGACAGCACGCCGATCGACACCCAGCGTGCCCTGCTACGCACCGCGTTCGACCTGGGCATCAACCACTTCGACCTGGCCAACAATTACGGCCCGCCGTACGGCAGCGCCGAGGTCAATTTCGGTCGCTTGCTGCGCGAAGACTTCAAGCAGTACCGCGATGAGCTGATCATCTCCAGCAAGGCCGGTTGGGACATGTGGCCCGGCCCGTACGGTCAGGGCGGCGGCTCGCGCAAATACGTGCTGGCCAGTCTCGACCAGAGCCTGCAGCGCCTGGGTCTGGACTATGTGGATATCTTCTATTCGCACCGCTTCGACCCGGACACCCCGCTGGAAGAGACCGCCAGCGCCCTCGCCACTGCCGTGCAACAGGGCAAGGCGTTGTACATCGGTATCTCGTCGTACTCCGGGGTGAAAACCCGCGAGATCGCTGCGCTGCTCAAGGAATGGAAGGTACCGCTGCTGATTCATCAGCCGGCATACAACCTGCTCAATCGCTGGGTGGAAAAAGACTTGCTCGACACTACCGAAGAACTCGGCACTGGCGTCATCGCGTTCACGCCGTTGGCGCAGGGTCTGTTGACCGACAAATACCTCAACGGCGTGCCGGCGGATGCGCGGGTCAATCGTCCGGGCGGTGGTTCGTTGCAGGCTTCGCACCTGTCCGAGGCCAACATTGCGCATGTGCGCGCATTGAACGAGATCGCCAAACGTCGCGGCCAGAGCCTGGCGCAACTGGCGCTGGCCTGGACCCTGCGTGATCCGCGAGTGACCTCGGCGCTGATCGGCGCGAGCCGGCCGGAACAGATCATCGAGAACGTCGGGGCGTTGAAGAACCTGAGTTTCAGTGCTGAGGAACTGGCGGAGATCGACCGGTTTGCCCAGGAGGGCGGGATCAATCTGTGGGAAAAGCCTTCGACGGCGGAGTAATCGGCAAAGCAAAAGATCGCAGCCTGCGGCAGCTCCTACAGAGGAACGCGTTTCAATGTAGGAGCTGCCGCAGGCTGCGATCTTTTGATCTTAAAAATAAGGCACATCCCCCAACACCGTCGCCCGCTGCATCACCCGTCGTGCAGGGCGGTAATCATCCACCGCGTAATGCTGGGTCACGCGGTTATCCCAGAACGCAATGTCGTCCTGCTGCCAGCGCCAGCGAATGGTGAATTCCGGGCGGGTTGCGTGGGCGAACAGGAACTTCAGTATCGCCTCGCTTTCGGTTTCCGACAGCTCGTTGATCTTCGAGGTGAAGCCTTCGTTGACGAACAACGAACGGCGTCCGCTCACCGGGTGAGTGCGGATCACCGGGTGCGACAGCGGCGGATTCTTGCGCCTTGCTTCTTCCCACTGCGCCAGGGCTTGCGGCGTATTGCCGTAGCGTTCCAGCGGAAACGAACGGGTGAAATCGTGAGTGGCGGTCAGGCCTTCGAGCAGGATTTTCATCGGCGCCGACAGCGCTTCATAGGCGGCAATTCCGCTGGCCCACAGGGTGTCGCCGCCAAACTCCGGCAACAGCTTGGCGCTGAGCACCGCGCCCATCGCCGGGGTCGGCAGGAAGGTCACGTCGGTGTGCCAGATCGCGTTGTCGCGCACGTCGGTGACGGCGGTGTCTAGGATCAGCACTTCGGGCTGCTCCGGCACGTTCGGGTAGATCGGGTGAATGTGCAGGTCGCCGAAGTACGCGGCGAAACGTGCCTGTTGCGAAGGCTCGATCGGCTGGTTGCGGAAGAACAGCACCTGGTACTTGAGCAGCGCCTGCTCGATGGCATCGCGCTGTTCCAGGTTCAACGGCTGGCTGACGTCGACGCCGCTGATCTGCGCGCCGAGGGCCGAGCTTAATGGGGTGATGGTCAGGCTGCTCATGGTGGTTCTCTTCAATTCCGGGAAACCGCGCCCCTGTAGGAGCTGCCGCAGGCTGCGATCTTTTGATCTTGATCTTTTAAAAACAAAAGATCGCAGCCTGCGCCAGCTCCTACAGTGGGCGAATTTTCAAATGACTCAGTGCGCCTGGCCGTGCCACGGCACCAGTTTGCGCTGCAGGGCGCGCAGGCCCATTTCCATGGCGAAGGCGATCAGGGCGATCACCAGAATCCCCAGCAGCACCACATCGGTGACCAGGAACTGCGCAGCCGACTGCACCATGAAGCCCAAACCGCTGGTGGCGGCGATCAGTTCAGCGGCGACCAGGGTTGACCAGCCAACACCCAGACCGATGCGCACACCGGTGAGAATATCCGGCAGAGCGCTGGGCAAGATCACATGCCGAATCAACTGTGCGCGAGTGGCACCCAATGACTGCGCGGCACGCAATTTCGCCGGGTCTACAGTGCGCACACCGGTGGCTGTCGCGATGGCGATCGGCGCGAAAATCGCCAGGTAGATCAGCAGCACTTTCGACAACTCGCCAATGCCGCACCAGATCACGATCAGCGGCAGATAAGCCAATGGCGGAATCGGCCGGTAAAACTCGATCAACGGATCAAGCACACCACGGGCAATACGGTTGGCGCCGATGGCGATGCCCACCGGCACGGCGGTCAGAATCGCGAAGCCGAGGCCCAGACCGATGCGGCTCAGGCTCGCGCCCAGGTGCTGCCACAGGGTTGAATCCATGTAACCGGTGGTCGCCAGCAACCAGCCTTTTTGCAGCACGGCGGACGGTGGCGGCAGGAACAGCGGTTCGATCAAACCGCTGGCGGTCACCGTCCACCAGATCGCCAGCAAGGCGAACAAGGTCAGCAGGCTGATCCAGCGAGTGCTCAGGCTGCGGCGCTGCGGAATCACCACCGAAGGACTTTTCACGGCCGCTGCGGAAACGTCGTAACTGCTCATGCGCGCTCCTGCCGCTGAACGGCGCTGCGTTGCGAGAACACTTTGCTCAGCACGTGCTCGCGGGTTTCGATAAAACGCGGGTCGGATTTGATCGCCCGCGCCGATTCACCGGCGGCGTAGCGCTGACCGAAATCCAGATGCAGACGCTCGACGATCTGCCCCGGATTCGGCGCCAGCAGAATCAGGTCAGTGGCGAGGAACACCGCTTCTTCGATGTCGTGGGTAATCAGGAACACCGGTTTGGCGGTGCGCTGCCAGACTTGCAGCAACAGCTCCTGCATCTGCTCGCGGGTGAATGCGTCGAGGGCGCCGAAGGGCTCGTCCATCAGCAGCACACGTGGGTCAGCGGCGAGAGCACGGGCCAGGCCGACACGCTGTTTCTGGCCGCCAGAGAGCTGCCAGATACGACGGTGTTCAAAACCTGTGAGATCAACCAGCGCGAGCATCTCGCGGGCGCGTTGTTCGCGTTTGTCTTTGGCAACGCCAGCCAGTTCCAGACCGAAAGCGACGTTGGCCAACACATCCTGCCACGGCAGCAGTGCGTCATCCTGGAATACCACGCCGCGTTCGGCGCTCGGGCCTTTGACCGGCACGCCGTCGAGGGTGATGCGTCCGGCGCTGGGTTCGACGAAGCCGGCAATCAGGTTCAACAGCGAAGTCTTGCCACTGCCGGACGGGCCGAGGGCGACCAGCAATTGCTGAGGCCCGAGGGTCAGGGAAATGTCCGCCAGTACCGGTTCCGGGTTGCCGGGATACTGTGCGCTGATGCGCTCCAGCTGTAGCAAGGCCATCGCAGTTAACTCCCGATCAGTGGGTGATGTATTTGGCGCTGACGTACGGCGCGTAGTCCGGCAGAACGGCTTCGACCTTGCCTTGCTCCTTGAGGAACGCGGCGGTGTCGGTAATGGCTTTGGTGGTCGGCGCGCCGAGGGTAATCACCTGATCGGCCGCCAGCGGGTAGACGTTGCCCTGCAGCAGTAATGGAATGTCGCTGGCCTTGGCGCCGGAGAGCTTCACCAGCTTGTCGACGTGGGATTGATCGGCGAGCCAGGCTTTTGGATCCTTGCGGTAATCGGCGTACGCGTCGAGGGTGACCTTGGCGAACGCGGTGACGATTTCCGGGTGCTTCTCGGCGAAGTCCTTGCGCACGATCCACGCATCGAAGGTCGGCGCACCGAACTTGGCCAGTTCACCCGAGGTGATCAGCACTTTGCCGTTTTCCTTGGCCACACCCAAGGCCGGATCCCACACGTAAGTGGCGTCGATATCACCGCGTTTCCACGCGGCGATGATCGCTGGCGGGGCGAGGTTGAGCACGGTGACTTTCGACGGATCGATGTTCCAGTGCTTCAACGCAGCGAGCAGACTGTAATGACCGGTGGACACGAACGGCACGGCGATTTTCTTGCCGATCAGATCCTGTGGGCTCTTGATCCCGGAACCGTCGCGAGCGACCAGAGCTTCGGCGGCGCCGATCTGGGTGGCGATGAGGAAGGTTTCCACCGGTACGTTGCGGGTGATGGCCGCGGTCAGCGGGCTGGAACCGAGGTAGCCGATCTGCACGTCACCGGAAGCGATGGCGGCGATGATGTCGGCGCCGTTGTCGAACTTGCGCCAGCTGATGTCGACTTTGGTGGCTTTTTCGTAAGCGCCATCGGCCTGGGCGACTTTCGCCGGGTCCACGGTGGTCTGGTAGGCGACGGTGAGGTCGGCGGCCTGCGCCAGAAAGCTCGCAGCAGCCAACGAAGCCACGGCCAGCAGGCGAAGCGGGAAATTCAGTTTCATGGGGGAGTGCTCCAAGTCAGGCGACCGATGATCGGCGTGAAAGGAGACTAAATGATCTAAGAATCTAAAAATAAATAACTTTTTAGACTTAGCTTATGAGCGGAAAAATCTAAAGATCAAAAGATCGCAGCCTGCGGCAGCTCCTACAGTGGAGGGGTGTTTTCCCTGTAGGAGCTGCCGCAGGCTGCGATCTTTTTTAAGACGGCGCTTAGTTGCTGATCGCCAGAATGCTCGCCTGATACGACCCGACAAACACATCGAAATCGCCGACTTCGTTCTGCTCAAGCTCCGCCTGTTGCGCCAGCGACGAACGCGCCAGCTCCTCAAACTTCGCTTGTTCATCAGCCGCCAGCGGCTCGCTGCGGAAGAACTCGGCATGCGCCTGGCTCTGGCGCAGGGAGAATTGCGCGAAGCTTTCCTTGTGCTCGGCCATCGCTGCCAGCACTTGGGCGGAAGGCGTCAGGGACGAATCCTTGACCTTGGCCAGCTGCGTGTCCAGCGCCTTGCTGTGTGCGTCGCCGCCATGGCTCTGATCGAGCAACGCCGCCAGCGGTGCGATTTTTTCCAGCAGCTCGGCTGCCCAAACCTTCAGCTCGACCGCTTCGCCGTCACGCTGCAATTGCAGGCCCGGACGGCGACCTTCCTTGACCACGCTGAGGAAGTTCGAGGTGGCGTTGCCGCAACTGTTGTTGGTCAGCAACGGGCTGTCGTTCAGCGCGCAGTACAGCAGGAACGCGTCGAGGAAGCGCGATTCGGTGACGTCGATGCCCATCGGCAGGAACGGGTTGATGTCCAGGCAACGCACTTCGACGTACTGAATACCACGGGCCATCAGCGCCTGGATCGGCCGCTCGCCAGTGTAGGTCACGCGTTTCGGGCGGATGTTGGAGTAGTACTCGTTTTCGATCTGCAGGATGTTGGTGTTGAGCTGTACCCACTCGCCATCCTGGTGCGTGCCGACTTCAACGTACGGCGGGTATGGCGTGGCCACGGCCTTGCGCAGGCTGTCGGTGTAGCTCGCCAGATCGTTGTAGCACGGTGTCAGGCCGGCCTGGGCGTTGCTCTGGTAACCAAGGTCGCTCATGCGCAGGCTGGTGGCGTACGGCAGGTACAGGGTGTCCGGATCCAGTTGTTCCAACTGGTGCGAACGGCCGCGCAGGAAGCCCGCATCCAGCGCTGGCGAAGCACCGAACAGGTACATCAGCAGCCAGCTGTAGCGGCGGAAGTTGCGGATCAGCGCGATGTAGGACGACGACTGGAAATCGCGGTCGGTGCCGACGAAACCCTCGGCTTCGCGCAGCAGCGGCCAGAGTTTTTCCGGCAGCGAGAAGTTGTAGTGAATCCCGGCGATGCACTGCATGGTCTTGCCGTACCGCAGGGCCAGGCCTTTGCGGTAGACGTACTTGAGCTGACCGATGTTGGAGGTGCCGTAGTAGGCAATCGGGATGTCTTCCTCGGCCGGCAACGGGCACGGCATCGATGGACTCCACAGGTACTCGTTGCCGAGCTTGCTGTAGGCAAAGCGATGAATCCTGTCCAGGCTCGCCAGCGTATCGGCCGGATCGGGCAGGGCGGGGGTGATGAATTCCAGCAGCGACTCGGAATAGTCGGTGGTGATCTGTTCATTGGTCAGCGCGGAACCCAAGGCTTCCGGGTGCGGCGTTTGCGCCAGACGACCTTCGCTGGTCACGCGCAGGCATTCACGTTCGATACCGTGGAGGCACTGTTCGAGCAGAGAGAGGTTGGCGCGCTCGCCGAGCAGAGCCAGGCGGCGGTTGAGAAGTTCGCTCAATTTGGATTCCTTCACGCGTCAGTCGCCCCAATATGGGGGTGGGCAAGACGGTCTACAAGGGTGAAGTTGAAACTGGCGTTTTCGCCTGGTTTTTCTAGCCGGTCAGCCACACACATGACCTGTAGGAGCTGCCGCAGGCTGCGAACTTTAAAAACAAAGTCAAAAGATCGTCCGATCGCGGCCCGAGCCTGCTGCAGCTCCTACAGGATTCGTTGCGCCGAAATTAACTCAAAATGATGAACAACATCTACAGGACAGCGAACGTGCCTTGCGCTTTTGCGACCAGTTTGTCGCCCTGCATCACGTCGGCCTCGACCACCAGCGTGCGGCGGCCCGGGTGGATGACCCGCGCCGTGCACAGCACCTCGCCATCAGACACGGCGCGGATGTAGTTGATCTTGCACTCGATGGTCGCGCTCTGCTGATCAAAGCCGTGGGTGCTGGAACAGGCCAGCCCCATGGCGATATCGACCAGACTGAACAGCGCGCCACCGTGCAATTTGCCGCCGCGATTGCGCAGTTCCGGTTCCAGCACCAGGGCGACTTGCGCCACCCCGGTTTCCAGGCTGTGCAGGCGGCAGCCCAACAGCTTGAAAAACGCGCTCTCGACGAGCCCGGCCGGAATGTCCATCAGCGTTTCTTCAGCTGCTTGGCGTTGGCGAACAGCGAGGCCATGGCGTTGTTCACCGGAGCAGCTGTGGCCGTTTCCTTGCGCGGCGCGTTGCCCGAAGACTGGCGCGGTGCCGAGCCCGGACGCGAACCACGGGCACCGTCGACCTTCTCGCCCGGTGTGTCGCTCATGCGCATCGACAGGCCGACGCGTTTGCGCGGGATGTCGACTTCCATGACCTTCACTTTCACCACGTCACCGGCCTTCACCGCTTCGCGTGGGTCCTTGATGAACTTCTCCGACAGCGCCGAGATGTGCACCAGGCCGTCCTGATGCACACCGATATCGACGAACGCGCCGAACGCGGTCACGTTGGTCACGACGCCTTCGAGGATCATCCCCAGTTGCAGGTCTTTGAGGTCTTCGACGCCTTCCTGGAACTCGGCGGTCTTGAACTCCGGACGCGGGTCGCGGCCGGGCTTTTCCAGTTCTTGCAGGATGTCGGTGACGGTGGGCAGACCGAACGTCTCGTCGGTGAATTTCTTCGGATCCAGACGCTTGAGGAACGCAGCGTCGCCGATCAGCGAGCGGATGTCGCGGTCGGTTTCAGCGGCAATGCGCTGTACCAGCGGATAGGCTTCCGGGTGCACCGCCGAGGAATCCAGTGGGTTGTCACCGTTCATCACGCGCAGGAAACCTGCGGCCTGTTCGAAGGTTTTCTCGCCCAGACGCGCAACTTTCTTCAGCGCCGCACGGGTCTTGAAGGCGCCGTGCTCGTCACGGTGGGCGACGATGTTCTGCGCCAGGGTCGCGTTGAGACCGGAGATCCGCGCCAGCAAAGCCACCGAGGCGGTGTTCACATCGACGCCGACGGCGTTCACGCAGTCCTCGACCACCGCATCCAGACCACGCGCCAGTTTCAGTTGCGAGACGTCGTGCTGGTACTGGCCGACGCCGATGGATTTCGGATCGATCTTCACCAGCTCGGCCAGTGGATCCTGCAGACGACGGGCGATGGAAACGGCGCCACGGATCGACACGTCCAGATCCGGGAATTCCTTGGCCGCCAGTTCCGACGCCGAGTACACCGATGCGCCGGCCTCGGACACCATGACCTTGGTCATCTTCATGGCTGGGTATTTTTTGATCAGCTCGATTGCCAGTTTGTCGGTTTCACGGCTGGCGGTGCCGTTGCCGATGGCGATCAGGTCAACCGAGTGCTTGGCGCACAGGGCGGCCAGAATCGCGATGGTCTGATCCCACTTGTTGTGCGGCACGTGCGGGTAAACCGTGGCGTGATCGAGCAGCTTGCCGGTGGAGTCGACCACCGCGACCTTGCAGCCGGTACGCAGGCCCGGGTCGAGGCCCAGAGTGGCGCGCGGGCCGGCCGGAGCGGCCAGCAGCAAGTCGTGCAGGTTGTGGGCGAAGACGTTGATCGCCTCGGTTTCGGCACCGTCGCGCAGCTCGCCGAGCAGATCGGTTTCGAGGTGAGTGTAGAGCTTGACCTTCCAGGTCCAGCGCACCACTTCACCAAGCCATTTGTCGGCCGGGCGGTTCTGATTCTGGATGCCGAATTGCTGGCCGATCATGCCTTCGCACGGGTGCATGGTGCCCGGCAGTTCGTCGCCGACCTTCAGCGCGGAGCTGAGGATGCCTTCGTTGCGACCACGGAAAATGGCGAGTGCGCGGTGCGACGGCATGCTTTTCAGCGGTTCGTCGTGTTCGAAGTAGTCGCGGAACTTGGCGCCTTCTTCTTCCTTGCCGGCGATCACGCGGGCGCTGATGGTCGCTTCCTGCTTGAGGAAGTTACGCAGCTTTTCCAGCAGGCTGGCGTCTTCGGCGAAGCGTTCCATCAGGATGTACTTGGCGCCTTCCAGCGCAGCTTTCACGTCGGCTACGCCTTTCTCGGCGTCGACGAAGCGTGCGGCTTCGGTTTCTGGCGTCAGGTTCGGGTCGTTGAACAGGCCGTCGGCCAGTTCGCCGAGGCCGGCTTCCAGGGCAATCTGGCCCTTGGTGCGGCGCTTCTGCTTGTACGGCAGGTACAAGTCTTCGAGGCGGGTCTTGGTGTCGGCGAGCTTGATGTCGCGCTCCAGGGCAGGAGTGAGTTTGCCCTGCTCCTGGATGCTGGCGAGGATGCTGATGCGCCGTTCGTCGAGTTCTCGCAGGTAGCGCAGACGCTCTTCCAGATGACGCAACTGGGTGTCATCGAGGCTGCCGGTGACTTCTTTCCGGTAACGGGCGATGAAGGGAACGGTAGAGCCTTCATCGAGTAGCGCGACGGCCGCTTCGACCTGTTGCGGGCGTACGCCGAGTTCCTCGGCGATGCGGCTGTTGATGCTGTCCATAAAACCACCTGACATATTGTGAAAGCAGGCTCGCAGGCACGGAAATAAAGGCCCGGAGTCTGGTTGAGCGGCTAGAAAATTGCCGCTGCCTGGGTCAAAAGGCTCCCCATTGACCCGTGAAATCGAACAATTACTGCGGCCACCGGGAAAAAAGCCCGGCCACCTGCGGTAACGATTCAGACGTTGCCTGGCACAAAACGCCGCGCATTATAACCAGCGTTCTGTCATTCGGGGGTGTAGCAGTCTGTAGGTAGAAACCCCGGTTTTCTGGCAGTGAAGGAAAAATCTGCTAACAATGCACACGGTGCGTATAACGGCAGCTACGCCATAATGCGCGCCGAGCTAAAAGGAGCATCCAATGAGCAGCACTGCAAACAATGCTGAAGGCGAAAAAATTCTTATTGTTGACGACGATCCGGGGCTGAGCAGCCTGCTGGAACGCTTTTTCGTCAGCAAGGGCTACCGTGCCCGTGCCGTACCGAACACCGAGCAAATGGACCGTCTGCTGTCGCGTGAAGTGTTCAATCTGGTCGTCCTCGACTTGATGCTGCCGGGCGAAGACGGCCTGACCGCATGCCGTCGCCTGCGGGCGGCGAACAATCAGATTCCGATCATCATGCTCACCGCCAAGGGCGATGAGATGAGCCGTATCAAGGGCCTGGAACTGGGCGCCGATGACTATCTGGCCAAGCCGTTCAACCCGGACGAGCTGATGGCTCGGGTCAAAGCCGTTCTGCGTCGTCAGGCCGCACCGGTGCCGGGCGCGCCGGGCAGCGAAGACGAAAACGTCACCTTCGGCGATTACGTGCTGTCGCTGGCCACCCGCGAACTGAAACGTGGCGAAGAAGTGCACATGCTCACCACCGGGGAGTTCGCGGTACTCAAGGCTCTGGTGATGAACGCGCGTCAGCCGCTGACCCGCGACAAGCTGATGAACCTGGCCCGTGGCCGCGAATGGGATGCGCTGGAGCGTTCCATTGACGTGCAGATTTCCCGTCTGCGCCGGATGATCGAACCGGATCCGTCGAAACCGCGTTACATCCAGACTGTCTGGGGCGTGGGCTACGTGTTCGTACCGGATGGCGCCGCTACCAAGTGATCGGCGATTTGTAGGAGCGGGTCTGCGCAGATCGGGTTGATCGACCCTCTACGCAGACTCGCAATCCGCAATATGCGAGCATGGCTCGCTCCTGCAAGTGTGTAACGGTTATCGATGAAAACCCCCGTCTGGTTCCCCCAAAGCTTTTTCTCCCGCACCCTTTGGCTGGTGCTCATCGTCGTGCTGTTTTCCAAGGCGCTGACCCTGGTTTATCTGTTGATGAACGAGGACGTGCTGGTGGATCGTCAGTACAGCCACGGCGTGGCCCTGACGCTGCGCGCTTATTGGGCTGCCGATGAAGAAAACCGCGCGAAGATCGCCGATGCCGCGACCCTGATCCGGGTAGTCGGTGCCGGCGTGCCGGAGGGCGAACAGCACTGGCCCTACAGTGAAATCTATCAGCGGCAGATGCAGGCGGAGCTGGGTGCCGACACCGAAGTGCGCTTGCGCATGCACTCGCCACCGGCGTTGTGGGTGCGTGCGCCGAGCCTCGGTGACGGCTGGCTGAAAGTGCCGTTGTACCCGCACCCGCTGCGCGGCCAGAAAATCTGGAACGTGCTCGGCTGGTTCCTCGCCATCGGCTTGCTGTCCACCGCCTCGGCGTGGATTTTCGTCAGCCAGCTCAACCAGCCGTTGAAGCGTCTGGTGTACGCCGCCCGACAACTCGGTCAGGGCCGCAGCGTGCGTCTGCCGATCAGCGACACACCGAGCGAGATGACCGAGGTGTATCGCGCCTTCAATCAGATGGCCGAAGACGTCGAACAGGCCGGTCGCGAGCGCGAGCTGATGCTGGCGGGGGTCTCCCATGACTTGCGCACACCGCTGACCCGCTTGCGTCTGTCGCTGGAATTGATGGGCGATCGCAACGACTTGACCGACGACATGGTGCGCGATATCGAAGACATGGACGCGATTCTCGACCAGTTCCTCGCGTTCATCCGCGATGGTCGCGACGAGTCGGTGGAGGAGGTCGACCTGAGTGATCTGGTGCGTGAGGTGGCCGCACCGTACAACCAGAACGAAGAGAAAGTGCGTTTGCGTCTGGAGCCGATCCAGCCGTTTCCGCTGCGCCGGGTGTCAATGAAGCGCCTGCTGAACAACCTGATCGGCAACGCCCTGAACCATGCTGGCAGTGGCGTCGAAGTCGCGGCTTATGTGTCCGGTGATACCAGCGCACCGTATGTGGTGCTGAGTGTGATGGACCGGGGGGCGGGGATTGATCCGTCGGAGCTGGAGGCGATTTTCAACCCGTTCACCCGTGGCGACCGTGCCCGTGGCGGCAAAGGCACCGGGTTGGGCCTGGCGATCGTGAAGCGGATTGCTTCGATGCATGGCGGCAATGTCGAGCTGCGCAACCGCTCCGGAGGCGGATTGGAGGCGCGGGTGCGGTTGCCGTTGGGGTTGATGTTGCCGCGGGATGCGGTTTAACCGTTGAAAAAAAGATCGCAGCCTTCGGCAGCTCCTACAGGGTACGGATTCCCATGTAGGAGCTGCCGAAGGCTGCGATCTTTTGCTTTTAACCCTTGCCTTTGGTGCGAGTCATATTCGGCCCGCCATTTTTCTCAAGGTGTTCGATGATGATCCCCGCCACGTTCTTGCCGGTGGTGGTCTCGATCCCTTCCAGGCCCGGCGACGAGTTCACCTCCATCACCAGCGGCCCGTGGTTCGAACGCAGGATATCCACACCCGCCACCGCCAGCCCCATGACCTTGGCCGCACGCAACGCGGTCATGCGTTCTTCCGGGGTGATCTTGATCAGGCTGGCGCTGCCGCCACGGTGCAGGTTGGAGCGGAACTCGCCCGGCTTGGCCTGACGCTTCATGGCTGCGATCACTTTGTCGCCGACCACGAAGCAGCGGATGTCCGCACCGCCGGCCTCCTTGATGTATTCCTGAACCATGATGTTCTGCTTCAGGCCCATGAACGCCTCGATCACCGATTCGGCGGCCGTGGCGGTTTCGCACAGCACCACGCCGATGCCCTGGGTGCCTTCCAGCACCTTGATCACCAGTGGCGCGCCGTTGACCATGTCGATCAGGTCGGGAATGTCATCCGGCGAGTGAGCGAAGCCGGTGACCGGCAGGCCGATGCCACGACGCGACAGCAATTGCAACGAACGCAGTTTGTCCCGCGAGCGGGCGATGGCCACCGATTCGTTGAGCGGAAACACCCCCATCATTTCGAACTGGCGCAACACCGCGCAACCGTAGAACGTCACCGACGCACCGATCCGCGGGATCACCGCATCGAAGCCTTCGAGCGGCTTGCCGCGATAGTGGATCTGCGGCTTGTGGCTGGCGATGTTCATGTAGGCGCGCAAGGTGTCGATCACTACCATTTCGTGCCCGCGCTCGGTGCCGGCCTCGACCAGACGACGGGTGGAATACAGACGCGGATTCCGCGACAGCACAGCGATCTTCATGCAACACCTGTGGAGGAGGTAGATACCGGGAACACCGGCTTGTCTTGTACATATTTGATGCCCGGATTGACCACCAGCTGGCCATCGATCAGGGCTTTGGAACCGAGCAACAGGCGATAGCGCATGGACTTGCGACAGGCGAGGGTGAACTCGACTGCCCAGACCCGATCACCGAGGGCCAGGGTGGTGCTGATCACATAGCGCACCTGCGCCTGGCCGTTGGAGCTTTTAATGGTTTTGCGCGTCACCAGCGGCGCTTCGCAGCGCCGGTGACGCAACTGCACGACCGTGCCCAGGTGCGCGGTGAAACGCACCCACTTCTCGCCGTCGCGTTCGAACGGCTCGATGTCGGTGGCATGCAGGCTGGAGGTGCTGGCGCCGGTGTCGATTTTCGCCCGCAGGCCTGCGACTCCCAGATCAGGGAGTGCCACCCACTCGCGCAGACCGACAACGGTCAAATGGTCAAATGTCTTCAAAGGTAATCAACCGGCAGAAACCGCTCGGGCCGCGTACGGCCGAATTCGCGGTATTCACGCAGAATAAGGGTTAAAAGGCGACAGATTTCTACGGCCCGGATCGCCGACGCTTCAAGCAGGTATCGGCTGGTGCGCATTGTAATCCGGGACGGGGTAATTCATGGCACGACAGAAACGGTAGTACAGTTCATCAATATTTCAGAATGAGGAAATTCCATGGCACAAAAAAGCGAAGAGGACGACAAGGTCCGTCTCGACAAGTGGTTGTGGGCGGCGCGCTTTTATAAAACCCGGGCCCTGGCCAAAGCGGCCATCGAAAGTGGCAAGGTGCATTGCCGAGGCGATCGCTGCAAGCCTGGCAAAGAGCCACGCATTGGCGATGAATTCGAGATTCGTACCGGCTTTGAAGAGCGCACGGTGAGGGTTGAAGCCTTGTCGATCGTACGTCGCGGCGCACCCGAGGCGCAGACGCTGTATACCGAGACCGAGGCGAGTATTGCCAAACGTGAAGCGGCAGCGGCGATGCGCAAGGCCGGAGCGTTGGGCGTGAGCACCGATGGCAAGCCGAGCAAGAAGCAGCGGCGGGATCTGTTTAAATTTCGTGGGAACAGCCACGAATAGAAAGATCGCAGTCTGCGGCAGCTCCTACAGGACAATGTATTCCCATGTAGGAGCTGCCGCAGGCTGCGATCTTTTCAGCATTCAACCCATTAACGGGCAGACACCACACTCATCCGTGAAACCAGCGGCAGCTTGCCCAGCAAAGCGAAAATCGGTGCAGTCACCTTCAGCCAGAAGTTGGCGGCGTGACAGGCAAACGGCGTGTAGTAACCCCAGCCCAACGCCCACACCGCCAGCAGCATGCCGCCGATGTAATCGTCCTGACCCCAATGCGCGCCGGCGACCAGACGTGGCAGCATGAACAGCAGCGCCAGGCCCCAGACCGTCAGGAACTGGCCGATGGTACGGCTGAATACGCCCATGAACAGCGCCCAGATCAGCAGCACCGAAGCGTGATCACCGGGGAAGCTCTGGCTGGAGCGATCCTTCAGCTCCCAGGCTTTTTCCAGATGCGGGAAGTAGTCACTCAGGTGCACCGCGCCTTCCAGCACCATCGATGGGCTGCTGTGCTGCCAGTCCATGTAGTCGGCAAATTTGGAAAACAGCGCGCGAATCACCACCATCAGCAGCAGAATCGAGAAAAAACCGAAAAAGGCGCGACGTACATCAATCGCCTTGAACACCCAGTCACCCTTGATCAGCAGCGTCAGCAGAATCAGCCCGACGACAATGTCGAACGGCCGCAGACTTGCAATTGCCCAGATGTGGAGCCATATGGGGTTGCTGGCCAGTGGTGCATTGAGTGAGCGGAACAGCCACTCGTCGAAAATCACACACAGCATCTGGCCCGTAGGCCATAACCAGAAAGCCAGTAACGCTAATGGCACTGCGTTACACAGAACCAGCCGGCCGAGGTTCCACCTTGATTGGAACAAACCCGGATTGTTCATAAAATGCCTCCCGTGGCTGAACGTTTCGCACCAAATGGGTGCGGAGAAGCGCGGGATTTTCATCTTTTGTAACCATTTTGTCATCAATTCAGATACCCAGACCTATGACCGACCTACCGGATACCGACTACACCCAACGCTTCATCTTCGATGACAGCGACACTCGCGGCGAACTGGTGGCGCTGGAACGCAGCTACGCCGAAGTTCTCGCCAAGCACCCGTACCCGGAGCCGGTCGCGCAATTGCTGGGCGAATTGATGGCGGCTGCCTCGCTGCTGGTGGGCACCCTGAAATTCGACGGCTTGCTGATTCTGCAGGCGCGCTCCGAAGGGCCGATTCCGATGCTGATGATCGAGTGCTCCAGCGAGCGTGAAATCCGCGGCCTGGCCCGTTATCACGCCGACCAGATCGCCCCGGATGCGACCCTTGCCGACCTGATGCCGAACGGCGTGCTGGCCCTGACCGTCGACCCGACTGTCGGCCAGCGCTATCAGGGCATCGTCGACCTTGACGGCGAAAACCTGTCCGAGTGCTTCACCAATTACTTCGTCATGTCGCAACAGGTCGGCACGCGTTTCTGGCTGTACGCTGATGGCCGCCGTGCCCGTGGCCTGCTGCTGCAACAACTGCCGGCCGATCGCCTGAAAGACGAAGAAGAACGCGCCGCCAGTTGGCAGCACATCACTGCGCTCGGCAGCACCCTGACCGCCGATGAGTTGTTGAGCCTGGACAACGAAACCGTGTTGCACCGTCTCTACCATGAGGAGCAAGTGCGCCTGTTCGATGTGCAGAACCTGCGCTTCCGTTGCAGCTGCTCGCGGGAACGCTCGGGCAATGCGCTGGTCAGTCTGGGTCTGGAAGATGCTCAGGCACTGGTGGCCGAGCAGGGTGGCAAAATCGAGATCGATTGCCAGTTCTGCAACGAACGCTACCTGTTCGATGCCGCTGATATTGCTCAATTGTTCGCTGGCGCAGGCGTCGACACGCCGTCAGATACCCGGCACTAAAACGGTTCAGCGCAGGTAAATTCACTGCGTAACGACGGAATTTCGCCGTTACGACGGGAGGACCCTACTCTTTTTGGGCTTTTCTGGCATAATCCGGCCCACTTTTTTCGCGGTAGTAGTGCACGACTTTCTACTACAAAACGTTTGGAGCACACTCGGCCACTGGCCGACGGGGAACCTCATGACGCAAGCCAATAACGCCGTGTACACCGATCTGAGTGTTGATGATCTGGTTAAAGAAGCCCTGCAACGCGGTGAGGGCGAGCTTGCCGATACTGGCGCTCTGGTAGTCCGCACCGGTCATCGCACCGGCCGTTCGCCAGTCGATCGTTTCATCGTTGAAGAGCCTTCCACCCAGGCCGCTATCGCCTGGGGCCCGATCAACCGCAAGTTCCCGGCCGACAAGTTCGACGCGCTGTGGGCTCGTGTCGAGGCGTTCAACAACGCGCAAGAGCACTTTGTTTCCCACGTGCATGTAGGTGCGGCTGAAGATCACTACCTGGCCGTGAAAATGACCACCCAGACTGCCTGGCAGAACCTGTTCGGTCGTTGCCTGTTCATCAACCCGGCCCAGTACAACCCGGCCGGTCGTGAAGAGTGGCAAGTGCTCAACGTGGCCAACTTCGAGTGCGTGCCTGAGCGTGACGGCACCAACTCCGACGGTTGCGTGATCATCAACTTCGCGCAGAAGAAAGTGCTCATCGCCGGCATGCGTTACGCCGGTGAAATGAAGAAAGCCATGTTCTCCGTGCAGAACTTCCTGCTGCCAGCCGCTGACGTGCTGCCAATGCACTGCGCTGCCAACATCGGTGAAGAGGGCGATGTGACCCTGTTCTTCGGTCTGTCGGGCACCGGTAAAACCACCCTGTCGGCCGACGAAAGCCGTTACCTGATCGGTGACGACGAACACGGCTGGGGCGAAGGCGTGGTGTTCAATATCGAAGGCGGTTGCTATGCCAAGTGCATCGACCTGTCCGAGAAGAACGAGCCGGTTATCTGGAAAGCCATCAAACACGGCGCTGTGCTGGAAAACGTGGTCATCGACGACGCCAAGCACGCCGACTACGCCGATGTCAGCCTGACCCAGAACAGCCGCGCGGCCTACCCGCTGGAGCACGTTGCCAAGCGTTCCGAGAAGAACCTGGGCGGCGAGCCAAACGCTGTGATCTTCCTGACCTGCGACCTGACCGGCGTACTGCCGCCAGTGTCGATCCTCAACGAAGAACAAGCGGCCTACCACTTCCTGTCCGGCTACACCGCGCTGGTGGGCTCGACTGAAATGGGTTCGGGCAGCGGCATCAAGTCGACCTTCTCCACCTGCTTCGGCGCACCGTTCTTCCCGCGTCCGGCTGGTGAATACGCAGAACTGCTGATCAAGCGCATCCGCGGCTTCGGCTCCAAGGTCTACCTGGTCAACACCGGCTGGACCGGCGGCGGCTACGGCGTCGGCAAACGCTTCAACATCCCGACCACCCGCGCCGTGATCGCTGCGATCCAGAGCGGCGCGCTGATCGGTGCCGCCACTGAGCATCTGGACACCATCAACCTCGACGTGCCACTGGCCGTACCGGGCGTTGAAACCAACCTGCTCAACCCACGCAACACCTGGGCTGACAAGGCTGCGTACGACGAAGCCGCCAAGGCGCTGGCCGGTCTGTTCATCGAGAACTTCAAGAAGTTCGAAGTGAGCGACGCGATCAAGGCTGCGGGTCCCAAGTTGTAAGATTGGTTTGTAGTTATGAGAAAGCCGCCTCCAGGGGCGGCTTTTTTGTGGGCATTAAAGGGCACTAAACGCTGTTGCCATAAGGTCCTGTTCACGCTTGGATAGTCCCAATACACGTGCTACTTCCGGCCAGTTGCTGATCTCGGATTTAAAGTGCTCAATTATTTCTTCTGCATGTATCGAGCTCACCCGAAAATACCCCGCCACTTCCCTCGCCAGCTCCAGATCCAACGCGTTGTCAGCATCAGTGATGTTCAGCTTCAACCCATCTGCATCCGCTACCGGGTTCATGTCATACGCTGCCGACAAGCGCCATCCCCGACCGGGATCCAGAATAAATCCGTGATTACGCAGGTGGTCGTCGGTGTTGGATACGAGGATGTTGAAGACGATTCTCGACCATAACTCGCGAAGGTCTGCATTGGGCTCCGAACCGTGTTCCATGAGTACTTCCGCCAACTCAAGGTAGCTGGCGCCTGTTGACGCGTCGTCGCCGTCGGTGCGGTTGGTCAGTGTCATGGCTGAGGCGAAGTGGTGGCGCCCACCGCGTTCGGTTCGGTCAAAGCGTTTGACCAGAAAACAGTGGTTGTCGCTCGCGTAACGTCGTGCCATGCCGGTTGCGACACGTAGCCCGCAGTTGACCGCCAAGGCGTTCACCAGCATTTCCCAGCCTCCTACATCGTAGTCGTCTCGCGTACTGGGAAACTTGGCGATCCATAGTTGGCCATGCTCGTCGACCACACTGGCTTTTGGTCTGGCGCCGCCCAGTGAGCCACCCGGCGCGATGAGCATTCTTAGCCATTCGCGGCCATCGAGTGCGGTGTTGTCCGCGTCGTTTTCCAAGGCCAGGCTCGCCTGTTCCAGCGCACGTAATTCAACAAGGGGTGGGGCAGCAACGCCATCGCGATCGTCGAGAAAATTACCCTCGTCGTTGAGCTTGTAGCGGATGGCGCCGACGCGGAACTGGTCATGCACGCCAAGGAGATAGTCAGACTCGAATAGCTTGCTGCCCTTGGGAATCAAACCGTCGCGGATATCCCTCTCCAGGCGCCGCTTCATTAGCAGTTGGCCCCAACGATCAGGGCTTGAGTCAGCGAAGACGCCAAAACGAGTCTGATGTTGACCAGGAAACTGACGTCCTTCAAAAAGTCTGATTCGTGGGTCCAGCTGTGTGAAGCTTAACTCGGAGTCGGCCAGCGCTACGGGATCGTATTCAAACTCGAATACGTTGGTATTGCGTGTCTTACGGGCATGCAGGAAGCCGAGACGCCTGGCGCCATTCAACGATTCCCAATCTGCATAAACAGCGATCAGCGTCATTTTTCACCTGTGGTGGAACCTGGCTTTTTCTTCTTCAACAGATTGGAGAGAGTGTGCGTGTTGATTGGAAAGTCGTCCGGAAGTTTTGTTGTAGTAGCGGCATCGATGACGCTTGAAGTCTCGCTGTGATCGAATGCAGCTTTTTTTAACGTGCTGACTCCGCGTACTCGCTGTGGCTTTTTGATTGGGGATCTTGATGCAGGTATTAACTGAGCATCCTGTAGCTGGCGGCCCATTTCATCGGTCGCGGCAAGCTGATTCAGATCCTTTTCCAGGCCCAGCACCTGCATGACCGACAGATAAGCGCCGATGGTTACTCCTGATTCGCCTGACTCCAGATTGCGCAAGGTGGTCAGCGACATGCCTGACCGTTCAGCGACCTGCTTTGCCGTCAGCTTGCGGCGCAGACGAGCCAGCTTCAGCCGTTCTCCAAATTCGGACAGCAGTCGAGCGGAGGCGGGCAGAAGCGGTGCTGTTTTCTTGGCCATGTGGCAGTATTCCTTCATTTTTTTTCAATAACTACCAGAATAATAGCACTTAAGTAGAAGGTTGCCTTTTGGCGTGGAGTCGGCAATAACGGCTCTTATTAACTGCCATTATTCAAGCTTTTTTTCATGTAAACGGCCAGAATAATGCCACTTAAGCGCCGTAGATCACTCTTTGGAGTCAGCTAGTGTCGTGATGGTAACGATCAAGGATTTGCTGCCGAGCAGACAATGATTCAGCCGCATCGGCAGGCACCGTTTCAAAGCCTTCAATGCGTAAACTGGCGAGATAAAACGTCAGCGTGTTCTTTTCAGATATTTTCGGAGCAAGGGGCGAGTTGCAGCGCTGCGCGCACAAGTTCTCGTCCATTTCCTGCACGCTTTCCATCAGTGCATCAAAAAACTCGCTCATGGTTACTTCAATTTTTGATCACGTTTTTATTGATCGCTCTCAGGTTAGGCGTGAGAGCGACCGGAACACTGTCAGCCTCAGACCGGTGCTTTCCAGCCGAGCATCTGCTGCTGCGCGACCTGCAGCAGGTCACCGCCATCCTGCGTCAGCAGGTACAGGGCGTGAGTTATGTGGGGGATGTCTTCGACGTCGGCTTGTTTGAAACTGAGGCAGTAGAGGGTTTTCAGCAGGTCGCTGGAGGCGCGCAGGCGCTGGACGGCGCATTCGAGGATGTCTTGCGGGTTGGCCTCTGTGTCGATGATCAGGGACTTGGTGTCGGTGAGGCTGGATTCGAGTGAGCGGTAGCGATCGAGGGGAAGCGCGGTCCATGCTTTCATAGTGTGTATTCCAAATGTCGTGAGGATTCATCCCACCGTGACCAAGCGATGGGAGGCGAACTGTGTTCGGGTTGGTCAACCGAAGGAACACACAAGTCCGGCACGCTCAAAGGCGTCCCAAACACAGCCACCATCAAGCGTGCAGACATTTGAACTGCCGGCAGCATACAACGGACGCATTTATGTGTCCCTCCGGGTGACCAATCCCGAGCCGCTGATTTGCCAGCGACAGTCACGACTATAGATTTGTGCCCTCAAGCCGCGATAGGCGACAAAGAGTCATGGCGTGTAGGAACGGGATGAAGATTTCATCGGACGTTCCTACCGGTCCTTCATCGTTTTTCAACGTAAATGCTGATACGCCGAAATATCCAGCAAGCTGGTTGCCAGGCCGGTCGCCGGCTTGTAGATCTCGCCCTTCACGCTGGTGAACGGTACACCTTTGCTGCCCAGCGAAACGTAGCGCTCGTTTTGGTCCAGCTCGGTGAAGTAGGTGTAGGAATGTTTGTGCATCAGTGTGTATTTGGCTTCGTCGCGTGCGATGCCGTTGGTGAGGTTTTCCAGATCGACCTGGGTCAGATTCAAGGTTTTCTGCAGTCGTACGCCCCATCGTTTGAGGCAGGTTTCGGCGAGGTGGCGCACGATGCGTCCGGGCTCGGACAGCGCTTTCCGATCACTGGCGCCGGTCGGGACGCCGCCGCTGCTGGTGGCATTGCCGGCCATGGTGGCGTGGCGGCCAGCCATAGGATAGATGTAGGTTTTAGTGCCGGTAGCGGTCTGTGGGATGACGCAGCTGAAACCTTTGGAACGTTCGTCACGAGCATAGAACGCTACATACTCTTTGACGTTGGCCGCGAGTTTGACGCGCTCTTCCTGAAAGTTACCAATGCCCGGCACGGGATCAAGCGCAAAGATATTGATCGGGATGTTTTTCAGCAGGCTGTCCTCGAACATCGCATTGGCCAACATATGGCAACTGATGCCGCCTCGGCTCCAACCGACGAGGTTGACTTGATTAGGAATAACACCGTCCTTGCGGTGGGTTTTGATGATTCCTTCCTGTAATTGCTGCTGGGTAACGCTGCGATTACCGTAATTATATTTGCGCCAGAACCAGGAACCCTCGGATTTTACATCTTCGATCGGAATGCCGGCGGCTTTCAGCCGATTGTATTCGGCTTCCGTCAGTTGCTCGCGTTGCCAGTCGCACTTGCCCTTGATGATATTGAGCGCGTGCAACACGTTTTCTTCCCAGCCCTTGCCGAACAAGGTGCCGCTCAGGCCGTATTCCTTGGTCTTGGTGAACAGATCGTCGGCCTGCATGTTGCCGCTGCCGGGGCCATCGACCACGATCCACTCGGCAAACTCGTAGCCCGTATGATTGGCCGCCAAGGTGGAAATCAGTTCTCCGTCCCAGAAGTTTTCGTGGGAGACGTCGAATTTATTGGAACCAGTACCGCAGAAAAAGATAGTTAAAACAGTCATTGTGTTGCTCTCGGTTGAAGTAAGAGTCAACAACTTAGAGCTTTTATAGTTGTTTGTTAAAGCATTCTGTTGTTTCTGGATTTTAGTTTTATTAGTGTGTGTCTGTTTGTTGTGGTTTATGTTTTGCTACTTCGAGCAAGTCGCAGCCGTCCTGCACTAATAAATAGAGAGCGTTGACGATGTTAGGTATATCTTTCACGTCGGCCTGTTTGAAACATAAACAGTAAAGAGTTTCCAGCAGATCACTGGCGGCACGCAGTCGCTGGTCAGCGGCATCAAGCAGATCGCGATGGCTGGAGTGAGTATCGATGACCAATACGGGATTTTCGTTGTAGCAAGTCTTCAAGGGGCGATAGCGGGTAATCATGGTCAGGCTTGTCCTTTACAAAGGCACTCGGGCGGGGCTGATTCAGTGGTCAGTCGCGCCGGCCACTATAGAAGTGCGTGGCGAGCACTCACAAGAGCGCCGCAATGGACAGCGTTCGTAGGGGATTTTCCGAGGGCCGGGCATATGCCCTACAAGGTTTTGCGGCTTTTTTGAGGTGAAACCCCTAGCGCAGACATTTCCCACGGGATTCACAGGCGTTTCTTGGCAAATCTATGTATGGTGCGCGCCAGAATCTGTAGGACGTTTCCAAACGTCCGATACGCGCTTAAAGGGAATTGAGTATGCAGTGGCTACGTATGGCCTCGATTTTATTGCTGTGGGCCAGTGGTTGCCGTTTGGCCATGGCGTCTGATACTGGCAACGGCTGGATGTTTGCCGACCTTGAACGCACCGGTTGGCCCGATGCGCTTTCCAGCCAGACCGGTATCGATACCGCCTCGCGTGCCGAGGTCTTGATGTTCGGCAGGGCCTTGCTGGCCAGCGAAGCGCTGGACGAGGTAGGGCTGGACCAGCGACTGGGTGTGCCGCATGTGCAGCTCAAATCGATCAGGCAGGTGCGTGACGGTCTGTGGGATCGTTTGCTGAGCACCTATCGCAACGCCAGTCAGAACTGTGACGGGCAGCCGTTTTGTCCGCGCGTGCGCAGTGTTGCGGAACTGCGGCAATTGGCGGCGGCCTTTACCGGTGACATCAGCCCGGCTCATGCAATGTGGGCGAGCAAGAGCCAGAGCGCGCATGAACAGGTGTTGAACGAGCAGCTGCGAGTGGCGGTTTTACGGCCCTGAACCGGTAAGTTTGTATTGCTGTTGCGGGCCTCTTCGCGAGCAGGCTCGCTCCTACAGTGGGCCGAGTTGTCTGCGCCATTGGCTGTATCATCCCGTATTGAATTGACCCCGGCCTTTTCTCGACTCGCTGCGATCGCCCGCTAGGCTGTTGGCATCACAGCGGTCAACGGAGTGACAGCGAATGCACAACACCCTGGAACAGGTTTTCGGTTATCCACAGTTTCGACCCGGGCAGGAAGCCGCGATCAGCGCGGTACTGGCGGGACGTTCGGCAGCAGCGATTTTCCCCACCGGATCCGGCAAGTCGCTGTGCTATCAAGTGCCCGCGCTGTTGCTGCCGCATCTGACCCTGGTGGTCTCGCCACTGTTGGCGTTGATGCAGGATCAACTGGCATTCCTCAAGCGTCACGGCATCAGTGCCGGCAGCATCGATTCGGCACAAAGCCGCGATGACGCCAATGATGTGATGGCTCGCGCCCGTTCGGGTGAATTGAAGATTCTGATGATCTCGGTGGAGCGCCTGAAGAACGAGCGTTTCCGTAATTTTTTGCAGCAGGTGCCGATCTCGCTGCTGGTGATTGACGAAGCGCACTGCATCTCGGAATGGGGCCACAACTTCCGCCCCGACTATCTGAAACTGCCGGACTATCAACGCCAGTTCAACATCCCGCAAACCCTGCTGCTGACGGCCACGGCGACGCCGAAAGTCATCGCCGACATGCAAGCCAAATTCGCCATCGCTGCCGAAGATGTGGTGACCACCGGTTTCTATCGCCCCAACCTCAATCTGCTGGTGGAACCGGTGCGTGGCCAGGACAAGCGCCGGCGGCTGGTGGAGTGGATGGGCGTGCGTTCGGGCCAGCCGAGCATCGTCTACGTCACGTTGCAGAAAACCGCCGAGCACATCGCCGAACATCTGGGGCGCAATGACATACAGGCCGAGGCTTATCACGCCGGTTTACCCAACGATCAGCGCGAGGCGATCCAGAAGCGCTTCATGGCCGGGCAGTCCAGTTGCATTGTCGCGACCATTGCGTTCGGCATGGGCATCGATAAAGGCGACATCCGCAACGTGGTGCATTTCGACCTGCCGAAATCCATCGAGAACTACAGTCAGGAAATCGGTCGCGCCGGACGGGACGGACAGCCGTCGGATTGCCTGGTGCTGGCCAACCGCGACAGCCTCAACGTGCTGGAAAACTTCGTCTACGGCGATACCCCGGAGCGCGAGGGGATTCGTTGTGTACTGGAGGAAATACAGGCTGCCGCACCTGAAGGACAGTGGGAGTTTCTGCTCGGGCCGCTGGCCGACCAGAGCAATATTCGCACGCTGCCGCTGAAGACTTTGCTGGTGCAACTGGAGCTGCGCGGTTTGATCGCGCCGCGCTATGCCTATTACGCCGAGTACCGCTTCAAATACCTGCTGGAGCCGGAAGCGTTGCTTGAGCGTTTTGAAGGTGAGCGCAGGGATTTTGTCGCGGCCATCATCCACACCTCCAGCCGCGCACGTACCTGGGCCACGGTGAATTTCGAGGCGATGTACACGCAGTATTCGGCTGAGCGCAATCGGGTGGTCAAGGCGCTGGATTACTTTCAGGAGAAGGGCTGGGTCGAGCTGGAGAGCAAGCAGATGACCGAGGTCTACAACGTGCAGCACAGCGATTTCGACAGCGCTGTGTTGAGCGCTGAGTTGCATGCTTGTTTCACTCGACATGAACAGACTGAAATCGCGCGGATTCACGCCATGCTCGAACTGTTCGGCACTGAACGCTGCCTCGGTTATCGCCTGGCCGAGTACTTCGGCGACCACAATGCGCCCGAGCGCTGCGGGCACTGTTCGGTGTGTCACGGTGACGTCGCGCGGCTGCCGGCACCTCCCGGGTTGCCTGCGCTTGTGGATAAGAATTTCGCGGCGCTGTGCGGTGATTTTATCCACAGGCACGAACAGCACACCGGCAATGTGCCGACGGCGGAGCGCCTGACACGTTTTCTGTGTGGGATCAGTGTGCCGTTGTTCACCAGGTTAAAGGCGCGGACGATCTCGGGGTATGCGGCGCTGGAGGCGTATCCGTACGCCGAGGTTCGTAGTTGGGCTCAAGAACACCTCTGATCTGTCTGTAGGAGCTGCCGAAGGCTGCGATCTCTTGATCTTGCTGTTGAAAATCAAGATCAAAGGATTGCAGCCTTCGGCAGCTCCTATAGTGTGCGGCCTCAGGGCGATTGGGGTTTATCCATGCGCTGAATGTCGCTGATCACGGTAATAAATTTCAAAAATGCCCGTTGTCTGACTATGGTGAAGGCTGTCTCCGGATCGCCACAAGAGAACAACATGAGCCAGACATCCTTCGAGATTCAGCGAGCTGCCGTGATTGGCGCGGGCACCATGGGCCGCGGCATTGTCATGTGCCTGGCCAATGCCGGCATTGCCGTGCAGTGGGTCGATAACAATCCACAGATGCTTGAACAGGCGATGGGCACGGTGGCCGACACCTATGCACACAACGTGCGCCAGGGCCGGATCGATCAGGCCGAGGCAGACGCGCGTATCGCGCGGGTCAGCGTGGCGGCGGATTACGCGGCGATCCGCAATGTCGATCTGGTGATCGAAGCGGTATACGAAAACCTTGAGCTCAAGCAGAAGATCTTTCGCGAGCTGGATGGCCTGCTCAAGCCTGAGGCGTTGGTGGCAAGCAATACGTCGGCGCTGGATATCGACGCGATTGCCGCCGCAACAAGACGTCCATCGCAAGTGCTCGGCCTGCATTTCTTCAGCCCGGCGCACATCATGAAACTGCTGGAAATCGTCCGCGGAGCACAGACTTCACCGGCGGCGCTGGACGCGGCCCTGGCCCTGGGCAAACGCATGGGCAAGGTCAGTGTGGTGTCGGGCAACTGCCACGGTTTTATCGGCAATCGCATGTTGCATCCGTATGTGCTGGAGGCGCGCAAGATGCTGCTCGAAGGCGCTTATCCACAGCAGGTCGATGCGGCCTTGCAGGGCTTCGGTTTCGCCATGGGGCCGTTTCGCATGTATGACGTGGTCGGCATTGATCTGGAGTGGCGCGCGCGCGAATTGGCCGGCAAGGGGCAGGATGCGCCGGAAGTGCAGGTGGACAACCGCTTGTGTGAGATGGGCCGCTTCGGGCAGAAATCCGGCAATGGTTATTACCACTATGAACCCGGGAGTCGTCAGGCCGAGCATGATCCTGAAGTGGATGCGCTGGTGCTGGAAGTCAGCGAAGGGCTGGGTTTCCAGCGTCGCGAGATCGGCCCGGAGGAGATTCTTGAACGTTGCTTGCTGGCGTTGGTCAACGAGGGCGCGAAGATTCTTCAGGAAGGCATTGCCGGGGCGGCCCATGACATTGATCTGGTGTACCTGAACGGCTACGGCTTCCCGGCCGACAAGGGCGGACCGATGGCCTGGGCGGATCAGCAGGGGCTGGCGGACATTCATCAGCGCTTGCTGGCACTGCAGACGCGCCAGGGCGATCAGTGGCAACCGGCGCGCTTGATTGGCGAGCTGGCGGCGCAGGGTAAGGGGTTTGCTGAAGTTTAGTGTTAGAGCGAAAATCGGTCCCCCTCTCCCCCAAAGAGAGGTGAGGGGGGAAGGGAGACGATCTTCATTGCTTTCCAAACTTGAGTCCGACTCGAGTGCTCAGGTCGACTTATGGCGAATGAACACCTCGTTCAGTCCCCTCTCCCTCTGGGAGAGGGCCAGGGTGAGGGCAGGCGGCCTCACTAAAAAACAAGAGAACCAGCAAACATGTCCACCCCTCAGCGCAGCGACTACCCACACTTCCAGCCCATCACCACGCGCTGGCACGACAACGACGCCTATGGGCACGTCAATAACGTCACCTATTACAGCTTTTTCGACACGGCGGTGAATACCTACCTGATCCAGGTCGGCGGGCTGGATATTCATGACGGCGAAGTGGTGGGGTTTGTGGTCAGTTCGGCCTGTGACTACTTTGCCTCGATTGCTTTTCCGGACCTGATCGAGATCGGTCTGCGGGTCGGCAAGCTGGGTAACAGTTCGGTGCAATATGAACTGGCGGTGTTCAAGGTCGGTGACAGCGAGGCGTGTGCAGCAGGGCGTTTCGTCCATGTGTTCGTCGATCGGACGACCAATCAGCCGGTGCCGATTCCTGCTGATCTGCGGCAGGCGCTGGAGTATCTGGTGGTATGACAGGCAAAAAAAATCGCAGCCCTTGGGCTGCGATTTTTGCTTTCGCGCTTAACGCAACGCGTTAGTCGCGATAGTAGCGATGATGCTTGCGGTGGCCGTAGGCGTGGCCGCGGCCCGGGTGACGATCGCGGTAATAACCACGGTCACGATCACGGCCACGATCGTAATGACGATCGTCATCATTGCTCTGGTTGCCCATGTAGTTGCCGAGCGCGCCACCGGCGCCGCCACCTGCTGCGGCGCCGATCAGGCTGCCGGTGGTGCCGCCCATGCTGCGGCCGACCACGTTACCGCCGGCTGCGCCCAACGCACCGCCAATGGCTGCTTCACCACGGCTGTGTTTGTTGGCGCCGACCGCGCTACCACCCGCGCCGCCCAGGGCTGCGCCAATGGTTGAACCTGTGCTGCCGCCTAAAGACTGACCGACGACCGAGCCAAGAACCCCGCCCAATGCGCCGCCCACACCTGCTTCGGTGGTGCCTCCGGCAGAAGCGAAGCCACTGACCAGGCCAAGGGACAACAAGAGAATCGAGGAGAACTTCATAGAGGAGCCTCAAAGGGATGACGGCGCCGATCCTGAGGCTGTGTAACAAGGCTGACAATCGAAATCCGACGAATAGCACGACTTGTATACAATTATGCAAGTTGCTGTTTTGTATGCGGAACTTAAGCGATTTTCGTCGGTCTTTAGCTACTTCGGACAGGCCGCTTTTGAGAAAAAGCGGCCTTTTTTGTGGGCGTTTGAAAGCTTCAGGAAACAGAGGCTCGCCACAGGGCTGCGTGTTTAAGCGGATTTGGCCATGATCAGCCCCGTCTCACTCGCCGCCTCAAGGCGGATCGCAATGAACTTCGATGTCGGCGTATGGCTGCCATCCCCGGTGCTTTCCAGCGGCACCAGCGGATTCACTTCCGGATAGTAAGCCGCCGCCTGACCGGCAGGAATATCAAACGCCAGCAAGGTAAAACCCTTCACCCGACGCTCACGACCATCGTCCCACAGCGACACGATGTCCGCCTTCTGCCCTGGGCGGAAGCCCAGGCGAATGATGTCGGCCTCGTTGGCGAACAGCACGTCGCGCTGGCCCTTGACCCCACGATAACGGTCGTCTAGGCCATAAATCGTGGTGTTGTACTGATCGTGGGAGCGCATCGATTGCAGGATCAGGTCCGGCAGTTGCCCGGTGGCGCGGGTGCGCTCGTGTACCAGATCCTTGGGCAGCGTGTTCGCGCGGAAATTGGCCCGGCCCGATGGAGTGTTCCACTTGCGCGCGCCAGCACTGTTGCCGAGGTAGAAACCGCCCGGGTTCTTGACCTTCTCGTTGAAATCCTTGAAGCCCGGAATGGTGTCGGCAATCAGGTCGCGGATGCGCCGGTAATCGGCCACCAGCCAGTTCCAGTCCACCGGTTTGCTGCCCAGCGTGGCAGCGGCGATCCCGGCGATGATCGACGGTTCCGAGCGCATCTGGTTCGACAGCGGCTGCAACTGGCCGTTGGAGGCGTGGACCATGCTGAACGAGTCTTCCACGGTGACCGCCTGCGGGCCTTCGCTCTGGATATCGATGTCGGTACGGCCCAGGCACGGCAGGATCAGCGCGTTTTTACCGTGGGCCAGATGGCTGCGGTTGAGCTTGGTGCTGATCTGCACGGTCAGGTCGCAATTGCTCAGCGCCGCGAAGGTGCGCGGGCTGTCCGGCGTGGCCTGGGCGAAGTTGCCGCCCAGACCGATGAAGACCTTGGCGCGGCCCTCGGCCATGGCGTGGATCGCCTCGACCACGTTGTGCCCGTTGTCACGCGGCACCTTGAACTGGAAACGCCGCTCAAGAGAATCGAGGAACGCCACTGGCGGACGCTCGTTGATACCCATGGTGCGGTCGCCCTGCACGTTACTGTGACCGCGCACCGGACACAGGCCAGCGCCGGGTTTGCCGACGTTGCCGCGCAGCAGCATCAGGTTGGCGATTTCCTGGATGGTCGGCACCGAGTGGCGATGCTGGGTGATGCCCATTGCCCAGCACATGATCACGTTCTTGCCTTTGGCGTACATGCGCGCCGCTTGCTCGATCTCGACCAGGGTCAGGCCGGACTGCGCGACGATTTGCTCCCAAGGCGTGTCATCGACCACGCCGAGATACTCCAGCACGTTGGTGCTGTGCGCATTGAGGAAATCATGATCGAACACCGCAGGCTCACCGGCCTTCTGCGCATCGCGCTCCCACTGCAGGAGGAACTTGGCCATGCCGCGCAGCACCGCCATGTCGCCGCCCAGTGCCGGACGGAAGTACGCAGTATTGGTCGGTTTGTCGCCGTTGGTGAGCATTTCGATCGGGTGCTGCGGGTGCTGGAAACGTTCCAGGCCACGTTCTTTCAGCGGGTTGATACACACCACTTGCGCGCCGCGCTTCACCGCTTCACGCAGCGGTTCGAGCATCCGCGGATGATTGGTGCCGGGGTTTTGGCCCCAGACGAAAATCGCGTCGGCGTGTTCGAAGTCGTCGAAGGTTACGGTGCCTTTGCCGACGCCAACGCTTTGCGCCAACGCCACACCACTGGCCTCGTGGCACATGTTCGAGCAGTCCGGGAAGTTGTTGGTGCCGTAGGCGCGCACGAACAGCTGATACAGGTACGCCGCTTCGTTGCTGGCACGACCCGAGGTGTAGAACTCGGCCTGGTCGGGGCTCGACAGCGCTTGCAGGTGCTTGCCGATCAGGGCGAAGGCATCGTCCCAGGCGATGGGTTTGTAGCGGTCGGTCTCGGCGTCGTAGACCATCGGCTCGGTCAGGCGGCCCTGATATTCAAGCCAGTAGTCGCTCTGCTCCAGCAACGAAGTGACGCTGTGTCTGGCGAAGAACTTGCCGTCCACCCGACGCTTGGTCGCTTCCCAGTTCACCGCTTTGGCGCCGTTCTCGCAGAACTTGACCATGCCGCTCTCCGGCGAATCGCCCCAGGCGCAGCCCGGGCAGTCGAAACCGCCGTTCTGGTTGGTCTTGAGCATCATGCGCAGGTTTTTCAGTGCGTTGTCGCTGGTCAACCAGGCCTGGGCCACACTGATCAGGGCACCCCAGCCGCCGGCTGCACCTTTGTAAGGTTTGTAGCGCGGGACAGGTTTCTGGTCGGCTTGATGATGTTGGCTCACGCTTGATTCTCCATCGCTGGGCTGTAGACCCGCGGCGCATTCTTCTGCGGCAGGTGGATGAGATTGAGGTTGTGGCGACGGGCCCATTGCACGGCAAGGCCCGTGGGCGCGGACAGGCTGACCAGAGTCTGGATGCCGGCGCGTAAAACTTTCTGGATCAATTCGAGACTGCAACGGCTGGTGACAATCGCCAGGCCGCCTTCGGTGGAAATTTTCTGGCGGATCAGCCCGCCAATCAGTTTGTCGAGGGCGTTGTGCCGGCCGATGTCTTCACGGCCCAGCAGCAATTCACCGCTGGCGTTCATGAACACCGCCGCGTGGACCGCGCCGCAGTGCTGACCGAGCGGCTGGAACGCGCCGATGCGCTGGCGCAGACCGTCGAGCCATGCGGCGGGCGGCAACGGTGCGCCGGGCAGCACTTTGAGGTCGGGCAAGGCCTGTTCCACCGCCTCGACGCCGCACAGCCCGCAACCGCTGGTGCCGGCCAGTTGTCGGCGCTGTTGCTTGAGGTTCCAGAACGCGCGATTGGCGATGGTCACTTGCGCGTATTGCGCCGAGCCGGCGCCGGTCAGTTGCAGGTCATAAATGTCGCTGGCGTCTTCGATGATGCCGCTGCCGAGGCTGAAACCGACTATGAAATCTTCCAGATCCGTCGGCGTCACCAGCATCACCGCCTGACTGATGCCGTTGTAGGCGATCGCCAACGCGACTTCCTCGGCGAGCGCGGTGCTGGCCGACTCCACGAGGGGCAGATCGCTATAGCTGTAAGTCTGGCTGGCGGCGGGCGCGGGCGTTTCGAGTGCAGGCGCCGCGCAAGTTGGGCGCTTGGCGTTCATGGCATCACCGACGGATTGATCAACGTTAAGACTAGGCGCGGCAACTTGTCGCGTCTAATCGCTACTGTCGATCTATTGATAGATGCCGTCGATCAAGGCGACGTCGGTGATTCCCGATACAGCGCAAAACAGGCCTCGGCCAACGCTGAGCGCGGCGCACCGCGACGCATGATCAGGCCCAGTGGCGCGAGGGTTTGGGCGTTTTCGATCGGTTGCAGGCGCAGGTGATCGGTGAGTTTTTCCAGACCGCCTTCCAGCGGCATTACCGCGCAGCAGAAGCCGCCGTGCACAGCTTGTAACAACTGATGCACGGCATCGGTTTGCAGCAGCGGCAGCGGGGTCAGACCCCGGCTGTGGAAGTTGTGGTCGATGGACTGACGGAAATGCATGCCGCTGGTGAGCATGCCCAATGGCAGCTCGATCAGCGACTCCCAGCTCAACGCGGCCTCGCCGAAGCTGAAAGAGCGCTGATCGTACAGCAGGCCCATGCGCGTCTCGCTGAAGGCCAGCGACTCGAAACGTTCGTGATCCAGCCGGTCGAGGTACGACACGCCGAGGTCGATGCGGTTGTTCGCCAGGTGTTCGAGGATCTGCTCGGAGCTCAGCGCCGACAGTTCGAAGCGCAGGTCAGGGTGCGAGCCGTGCAGGCGTTGCATCAGTGGCAGTGGATCGAAGCTCGACAGCGGCACCACCCCCAGGCGCAGCGTGCCGATCAGGTTGCCGCGACAGGCCGCCGCTTCCGCCTGCAAACCGTCGTAAGCCGCCAGCACCGAACGGGCCCACGCCAGCACCCGCTCGCCCGGCGCGGTAAACCCTTCGAAGCGCTGGCCGCGATTGACCAGCGGCAGATCGAGTTCTTCTTCGAGGCTGCGCAGGCGCATCGAAAGAGTCGGCTGAGTGATGTGGCAGCGCGCGGCAGCCTGGCCGAAGTGGCGAGTCTCGTCGAGGGCGATGAGGAATTTCAGCTGCTTGATGTCCATCTTCGCTCCGGAGGGTGTTGGCGGGGGTGGGCGATTCTAGCGCTTGCGTGGGGATAGGGTCATTGGTCGGGCCGGAACCGGGTTCGGCAAAGGTGGTCTAGGCTTTGACGTCTGGAATCCCAATCAAGGAGTGTGCGCTATGAGTCTGTTGAGCTTTGTGAAAGAGGCCGGTGAAAAGCTGATCGACCTGCTGACCCCAGGTAATGCCAATGCCAGTGAGCAGTTGAAGGAACATATCAGCAAGGTCGGATTGGGCAATCCGAATGTTCAGGCAACCGTGGACGGCGACAAGGTCACCGTTACCGGTGAAGTAGCGAGCCAGGAGGAGAAGGAAAAAATTCTGCTGGCGGTGGGTAACATCGAAGGCGTGGGCAGTGTTGATGATCAGATCACGGTGACCGGGCCGGTTGTGGCTGCGGCACGTTTTGTCGTGGTGAAAAAAGGCGACACCCTCAGTGCGATTTCCCTCGCGGTGTATGGTAATGCCAACCAGTACAACAAGATTTTCGAAGCCAACAAACCGCTGCTCAAGGATGTGAACAAAATCTATCCAGGCCAGACCCTGCGTATCCCTGAGTAACACAACACCCTGTAGGAGCTGCCGAAGGCTGCGATCTTTTGATCTTGTTTTTTAAACAATCAAAGTCAAAAGATCGCAGCCTTCGGCAGCTCCTACAGGAAATCAGAGTTCCCGGATCAAATCGCGGTAGTCTTCAACCGCCGCAAACTCGGCGGTGTCCTTCGGCCCTTTGCGACTGTCCGGCTCTTTGACCGCCAGCAAATGCGCCACACCGAAGCGCTGTGCACTACGCAGAATCGGCAACGTATCGTCGATGAACAGACTGCGTGCCGGATCAAAATCGATATCCGCCTGCAAGGCATCCCAGAACTGCGGGTTCTCCTTGGGATAACCGTAATCGTGGGAGCTGATCAGCCTCTCGAAATAAGGTGCCAGTTCGATCCGCTCCAGTTTCAGCGACAGCGAATCCCGGTGCGCATTGGTGATCATGATCACCCGTTTGCCGGCGCTTTTAATCGCTTGCAGAAACGTGTCGGCATCCGCACGCAGCGCGATCAGGTGTGCGGTTTCCAGTTTCAGTTCACGCACCGAGAGCTTCAGCTCGGCACTCCAGAAATCCAGGCAATACCACTGCAGTTGCCCGGCATGGCGCTCGAACAGCGGCTGCAACTCCATCTCGGCCATGGCCCGGCTCACCCCGTGCAGTTCGGCGTAGCGTTGCGGCAGGTGTTCCAGCCAGAAATGGTTGTCGAAGTGCAGATCCAGCAACGTACCGTCCATGTCCAGCAGGACGGTATCGATGTCAGACCACGGTAAAGAAGGCATGGCAACGTCTCGAGCGGTAGAAAGATATCCGACACAAACAATCGGGGAAGCCGCGTTATAGTAGCGCGTTCACGCCAAGGAGCTTTGCATGCGCCAGAAACCCACTGTACTCGCCCGCGAGATCGTCGCCACCAGTCGTCTGTTTTGCGTCGAAGAACTGAAGCTGCGTTTTTCCAATGGTGTGGAACGCACTTACGAGCGTCTGGTCGGCAAAGGCGCGGGTTATGGCGCGGTAATGATTGTGGCGATGCTCGACAGCGAACACGCGGTGTTGGTCGAGGAATACTGCGGCGGCACTGACGAGTACGAACTGTCCCTGCCCAAAGGCTTGATCGAGCCGGGCGAGGATGTACTGGCAGCAGCCGAGCGCGAGCTCAAGGAGGAGGCTGGTTTCGGTGCGCGCCAACTGGAGCATCTGACCGAGTTGTCGTTATCGCCCGGTTACATGAGCCAGAAGATCCAGGTGGTGCTGGCCACCGATCTGTACGAGGAGCGTCTGGAGGGCGACGAGCCCGAGCCGATGCGCGTCGACAAGGTCAACCTGCGTGAACTGGCGGCGCTGGCGCAAAACCCGCAATTTACCGAAGGCCGTGCTCTGGCGGCGTTGTATCTGGCTCGTGATCTGCTGACGCAGCGCGGGTTCTTTCAGTCATGAGTGAGATGTCGATGAATTTTTCCCATCCTTTGATGGCGCCAGTGGTTGAGCTGGCATTGCGGGCTGGCGAGGCGATCCTGCCGTTTTGGCGTTCTGGCGTGGAGGTCACCGCCAAGTCCGATGATTCACCAGTGACCGCAGCAGACATGGCCGCGCATCACGTGATTGTCGCCGGGCTGACCGCGCTGGACTCCAGTATTCCGATTCTGTCCGAGGAAGACGCCAACATCCCGCAGAGCGTGCGCGCCGGGTGGCAGCGCTGGTGGTTGGTGGACCCGCTGGATGGCACCAAGGAGTTCATCAGCGGCAGTGAAGAGTTCACCGTCAACATCGCCCTGATCGAAAACGGTCGGGTGGTGTTTGGCGTGGTGTCGATGCCGACCAATGGCCGCTTCTATGTCGGCGGAGCCGGTCTCGGCGCGTGGCGTGGGGACAAAGGTGGTTCGCCGGTGACGATTCAGGTGCGTGATGTGCCGGCCCCCGGTGAAGCGTTCACCGTGGTGGCGAGCCGTCGGCACTCCAGCCCGGAGCAAGAGCGTCTGCTCGCCGGTTTGAGCGCCAGCCTGGGTGAGTTGCAACTGGCGAATATCGGCAGTTCGCTGAAGTTTTGTCTGTTGGCTGAAGGGGCAGCGGATTGCTATCCACGATTGGCGCCGACTTCGCAGTGGGATACCGCGGCCGCGCAGGGCGTACTCGAAGGTGCCGGCGGCGAGGTGCTGGATCTGCAGGGCGAAGCGTTCTGTTATCCGGCGCGGGAATCGCTGCTCAATGCGTTCTTTCTGGCGCTGCCGGCGAAAGCGGCTTGGCGTTCAAGACTGTTGGAGCTGGCTCGCTCCTGAGATCAAAAGATCGCAGCCTGCGGCAGCTCCTACAGAGGATTTCGTATCTCCCTGTAGGAGCTGCCGAAGGCTGCGATCTTCTGCTTCAGCGGTGCAGAACGTATTGCCCGCTGAACGTCACAGCATCTTCATCACTCCCGGCGTTGACGATCCGCGTAGTGAGCGTCAACCGTGCCCGCCCATAACGCTGATACATCGCCAGAAACTTCTTCCAGACCGCCACTTCCGGTGCCGGACAGATTGCTCTGGCATCCCCGGTCACAGGCAGCGGATAGCTGATCTGGCCTTCCTGAATCACGATGTGCCCGTCTTCGATGCCTTCTTCCTTCAGGCGCAGATGCAGCCAGCCCCAACCCGCCAGCACTGCGCCGCAGTAGAGACTGCCGCCGAACATGGTGCTCTTGTGATTGACGTTCGGCTCGAGCGGCAAGTGCAGACTCAACTGCTGCTCGTGCCAGGCGAGGACCTTGAGGCCCATCTCGCGGGTCAGGGGAATGTCGTGATGCAGCACCGATTCCAGATAGCGGCTGTCGCGGCTCATTCGGCTTCATCTCCATGGGCGCCACTGTCGGCGAAATTCAAGCCGTGCTTGCGCAGTTTGTCGTGCAGGGTCTTGCGCGGAATTCCCAGGGCTTCGGCGAGGCTGCGCACCGAACTGTGGGGGCGCGCCAGCTCAGCGGCAATCAACGACTTCTCGAAGTTTTCCACCTGCTCGCTGAGCCCGCCACTGATGACTTCCACGGTGGTGCCGCCTTCGCCTCCACTGTTATCCAGCGCCAGTTCCAGACCGAGGGCGAAACGCTCGGCAGCGTTCTGCAGTTCGCGCACGTTGCCCGGCCAGGTGTGGCGCAACAGCAAGGCGCGTTGCGCCGGTTGCAGTTCGTGGGGCGGCAAGCCATGCCGGGCACTGGCTTCATCGGCGTAGTGCTGGAACAGCACCAGCGCATCTTCGCCGCGTTCGCGCAGCGGCGGAATGCGCAATGGGGCGACGTTCAGGCGGTAGTACAAGTCAGCGCGGAAGCGCCCTTGATCAGCGGCCTGACGCAAGTCTTCCTTGGTCGCGGCGATGACGCGGATGTCCAGCGGGATCAACTGATTGCCACCCAGACGTTCGACCACACGCTCTTGCAGCATGCGCAGCAATTTCACCTGCACGTCCATGCTCATGCTTTCGATTTCGTCGAGGAACAGCGTACCGCCGTTGGCGAACTCGAACTTGCCGATCCGGCGTTTCTGGGCGCCAGTGAACGCGCCCGGCTCATGCCCGAACAGCTCGCTTTCGACCACGGATTCGGCCAGTGCCCCGGCGTTGATCGCCACGAACGGGCCGTTGCGCCGGCTCGACAAGTCGTGCAGCGCACGGGCCACGACTTCCTTGCCTGCGCCGGTCTCTCCGAGGATCAACACGTCGGCCTTGGTCGCCGCCAGCGCGCCGATCTGCTCGCGCAGGCGCAGCATCGGCGCCGAATGGCCGACCAGGCGTGCGCTCAGTTCGTTGCGATCGCTCAGGGCGAGGCGCAGGCTGCGGTTGTCCAGCACCAGTCGGCGCAGGGCCAGGGCGCGGCGCACGCTGTCGAGCAGCGCGTCACTGGCGAACGGTTTTTCCAGAAAGTCATAGGCGCCGGCACGCATCGCCTGCACCGCCAGCGGCACGTCACCGTGACCAGTGATCAGCAGCACCGGCAGCTCCGGATCCTGAGCGTGCAATTCGCTCAACAGTTCCAGGCCGTCCATGCCCGGCATGCGGATGTCGCTGACCACCACGCCGGGCCAGTCACGCTCCAGTTGCCCGGCCAGACCTTTGGCTTCGGACAGCGGGAGGATTTTCAGCCCGGCCAGGTCCAGGGTCTGGCCGAGGGCCTGACGCAGGTGCGGATCGTCATCGATCAACACCACCTCAATGCGATTGTCGATGGTCATGCACTTCGATCCTCGGACGGTTGCAGGCTGACCCCGGGCGCGCCGGCACGCAGCCGCAGGGTGATCAAGGCGCCACCTTGCTTGTGGTTGGCGAACGACAGTTCACCCCCGAAGGCGCGCATCAGGGTTTCACAGATCGCCAGCCCCAGGCCAAGGCCCTGAGTGCGGGTCTTGGTGGTGTAGAAGGGCTCGCTGGCGCGGCCGAGGGCTTCCATGCAAAAGCCCGGGCCGTTGTCGCGAATGTACAGATTGACGCCCTCGGCGGTGGATTCGGCACTCAGCCACAGTTTGCGCGGCGGGCCTTTTTCGGTCAGCGCATCGAGGGCGTTGGCCAGCAGGTTGCCGAGCACCTGACGCAGACGGGTTTCCCCGGCCTCGACCCACAGCGTGGCGGCGGGCAGGTCGCGGATCAGCTCGACTTCCATGCTGCGGCGCCGTTTGGCCAGCAATGCCAATGCATCATCCAGCGCCGGTTGCAGGGCCACGCTTTCCGGAGCATGGCGGTCGCGGCGGGCGAAGGCACGCAGGTGGGCGATGATCGAGGCCATGCGCCCGGTCAGTTCGCTGATCAATTTCAGGTTGCCGCGAGCATCGTCGGTGCGTTGATGATCGAGCAGCACTTCGGCGTTTTCCGCGTAACTGCGAATCGCCGCCAGCGGCTGATTGAGTTCGTGGCTGATACTCGCCGACATCGTGCCCAGCGCCGAGAGTTTACCGGCCTGGACCAGATCGTCCTGGGCGCGCACCAGTTCCTGCTGAGCCTGTTCGCGCTCCAGCACTTCCTGCTTGAGGCGGCGGTTGAGGCCTTCCAGATCACTGGTCCGCTCGGCCACCCGACCTTCCAGTTCACGACGGGCCTTGGCCTCGAAGGCGATGCGTTCCAGGTAATGCCGACGGCGCTGCATCATCAGCCCAAGCAACAGCATCACCACCAACAGCGTGGCGCCGCCGATCGCCACCACGGTGCGCACTGGGCGGTCGATCAGCGTGCGCGGGGCAAGAATACTGACGCTCCAGCCGGTTTCGGCGATATTGACGGTTTGGGTCAGCCAGGCGCTGTCGCTGAGGTTCAGCGGACGCGGCTCGCGGGTCGGATAGGGCAGGATGGCGGTGATCGCCGAGCGCTCGGTGTCGCTCAAGATACGGGTCGAGCGAAAGCGCCACTCCGGGCGCGAGGTGAGAATCACCACGCCGTTGTGGTCGGTCACCAACAGTTGTTCCGGGGTTTTGCCCCACAGGCTTTCGGTGTGGTCGAGATCGACTTTGATCACCAGCACGCCGATGATTTTTTCGCCGTTGCGCACCGCCGCGGCGAAGAAATAACCGCGTTTGGCCGAAGTAGTGCCGAGGCCGAAGAAGCGGCCCAGACGTCCGGCCATGGCTTCGCTGAAATACGGACGGAAAGCGAAATTGCGCCCGACGAAGCTGTCATGTTTGTCCCAGTTTGACGCCGCCAGAGTCTGGCCGCTGGTGTCCATCAGGTACATGACTTCGGCGCCGGTCTGCGCCGCGATGTTTTTCAGCAGGCGGTTGGCGTTGCCTTGGGTGACGCCGTCGTCCGGTGCCCCGAGCACGGCGCGCAGGGCCGGCAAATCGCCGAGAATCTGCGGCAATACTTCGTAGCGGTGCAGGGTGCCCAGCAGGTTGGCGACGTAGAGATCGAGGGTCTGGCGGTTTTGTCCGGCCAGTTCACTGCGGTAATAGCGCTCGGCCAGATGCTCAAGCGGCCATAGCAGCGGCGCAAGACACAGGGCCAGCAGGGCGAGGCTGCGCCAGCGGGGTCTGCGGGGAAGGGTAGGTTTCATGAGCCGGATGCGCCTGAGTGAACAGGCGCATTATGCCTAGGCTCAGGCGAAGACGTCAGCGTCCTTGAGCAGCGCACCGGCCTGATCCTTGGCCGACAGCTTCGGCGCTTCGTCCAGTTGCCAGTCGATGCCCAGAGCAGGGTCGTCCCAGCGAATGCTGCGCTCGGACGACGGATCGTAGTAGTTGGTGGTCTTGTAGAGGAATTCGGCGAACTCGCTCAGCACCACGAAACCGTGGGCAAAGCCTTCCGGAACCCACAATTGACGGTGGTTTTCAGCCGACAGTCGCACGGCGACCCACTTGCCGAAGTGCGGCGAGCTGCGACGGATGTCCACGGCCACATCAAGCACTTCACCGACCGTTACCCGGACCAGTTTGCCCTGGGTATTCTGCAGCTGGTAATGCAAACCGCGCAGCACGCCTTTCTGCGAGCGCGAATGGTTGTCTTGAACGAATTGAGTGTCCAGACCGGTTGCATCCTGGAATGCCTTGGCGTTGAAACTCTCGTAGAAGAAGCCGCGCTCGTCACCAAATACCTTGGGTTCGATGATCAGAACACCGGGCAGATCGGTGGTGATTACATTCATGAGGTTTTTCCAGATAGGTGTGAATGGCCGACATTCTTGCGCAAAACGCTAGCGGATGCGAGCACTTGAATATCGCCGGTCGGGGGTTGCGCATCGACTGCAGCAATGGCGATATAGGCGCCTAATAAAATTTCAGGGGTCGTTCCATGCCGCTCGCCACGTTGATTCATCGCGCCAGTTTGCCCAGCCCGCAGGTCTCCCAGGCGCAGGCCCGACAGTGGTTGGCCGAGCATTACGGGCTCAGCGGCACGCTACAGGCGCTGGGCAGTCAGCAAGACCTCAATTATCGGGTCGACAGTGAACGTGGGCGCTTTGTCCTGAAAATCTGCCGGGGTGATTACGCGCTGGTGGAGTTGCAGGCCCAACATGCGGGCCTCAAGTACCTCGCCGAGCATTCGTCGGTGCACGTACCCAAGGTGATCTCGGCCAATAACGGCGAGGACCTGTTATCGCTGCAGGCCAACGGCGAGCCGGTGCACGTGCGGCTGCTGGAGTACATCGAAGGCCAGCCGCTGACCCATCTTGAGCATTTGGGGCATGACGTGGTGGCCGGGTTCGGTCAGTTGTGTGGCGAGATGGATCTGGCGCTGGCCAGCTTCGATCATCCGGGTCTCGAGCGTGCGCTGCAATGGGACGCGCGCCACGCCAGTGCGCTGATCAACCACCTGCTGCCGGTGATCAAGGATGAACGCCAGCGTGCCCTGATCGCTGCCGCCGCCGAACAGGCCGAACGTCGCTTGCAGCCGTTGCAGGACAAGCTGCCGGTGCAGGCGATCCACATGGACATCACTGACGATAACGCTGTCTGGCAACGCGATGCCAAGCGTCATTGGCAATTGCAGGGTGTGATCGACTTCGGTGATCTGGTGCGCACCTGGCGCATCACCGATCTGTCGGTGACGTGCGCGGCGCTGCTGCACCATGCCGGCGGTGATCCGTTTGTGATTCTGCCGGCGGTGCAGGCCTATCACGCAGTCAATCCGCTGCAACATGAGGAGTTGCTGGCGTTGTGGCCGTTGATCGTGGCGCGGGCGGCGGTGCTGGTACTCAGTGGCGAGCAGCAGGTCAGCATCGATCCGGGCAACACCTACAGCCGCGACAACCTTGGCCACGAATGGGAAATTTTCCACGTGGCCACTTCTGTACCGCTGGCGCTGATGGAAGCGGCGATCCTCACGGCGGTCGGCCAGCCCCTGCCAGCCATCGGTAGTGAAGGCTTTGCACCGCTGTTGCCGGAGTTGGTCGGGCGGGAGTTCGCGCTGATCGATCTTGGCGTCCTGAGTCCGCATTTCGAGGCGGGCAACTGGGAGCAGCAGGGCATCGATCAACGGCTGCTGACTGAAGCCGCTGCCGCGCATGGCCTGGCAGCGAGTCGTTACGGGCAATATCGCTTGTCGCAGACGCGTCCCGACAGTGCCGTCGAACCGGAGACGTTCCCGCTGCACGTTGAGTTGCGCGTACCGCAGGGGGCGGCGGTGGAAGCACCGTTTGCCGGTGTGCTGCATCACGTGGCGGATGGAGTGCTGCAACTCGACGGCCCACAGCTCAGCGTGAGCCTGTGGGGCGTGAACGCCTCGTTGCACAGCGGCGCGGCGCTGGTCAAAGGTCAGGTGCTGGGTGCGGTCAGCGGCCCGTTGATTGTGCAGTTGAGCCGCGTTGCATCACTGGATGCGCCACTGTTCTGCAGTCCCGCGCGCGCTGCAGCTTGGCAGGCCTTGTGCCCATCGCCAGCCACTCTGCTGGGGCTGGCCTGCGATGCCGAACCGGAGCTGGACGCCAAAACCTTGCTTGAGCGGCGCGACGCCAGTTTCGCCCGCACGCAAAAACATTATTACGTCGATCCGCCGCGCATCGAGCGTGGCTGGCGTAATCACCTGATCGACATGCAGGGCCGCTCCTACCTCGACATGCTCAACAACGTCGCGGTGCTCGGTCATGGCCATCCGCGCATGGCGCAGGTGGCAGCGCGGCAGTGGTCGCTGCTCAACACCAATTCACGTTTCAACTATGCGGCGGTGGCGGAGTTCTCTGAACGCTTGCTGAAGCTGGCGCCGGAAGGCATGGACCGGGTGTTTCTGGTCAACAGTGGCAGCGAGGCCAACGACCTGGCGGTTCGTCTGGCGTGGGCCTACAGCGGCGGCTGCGACATGCTCAGCGTGCTTGAGGCTTATCACGGCTGGACGGTCGGCGCCGATGCGGTGTCGACGTCGGTTGCCGACAACCCGCGAGCGCTGGAAAGCCGCCCGGACTGGGTGCACCCGGTGACCGCGCCGAACATCTATCGCGGTGAATTCCGTGGCCTGGATTCTGCGCCGCACTATGTGCGCAGCGTCGAAGCGCAACTGGCGCATATCGCCGCACAACAGCGCCAATTGGCCGGTTTCATCTGTGAACCGGTGTATGGCAACGCCGGTGGTATCTCGCTACCGCCAACGTATCTGAAACAGGTTTACGCACTGGTGCGTGCCCAGGGAGGGGTGTGCATCGCCGATGAAGTACAGGTCGGTTACGGACGCATGGGCCACTTCTTCTGGGGTTTCGAAGAACAGGGCGTGGTGCCGGACATCATCACCATGGCCAAGGGCATGGGCAACGGCCAGCCGCTCGGCGCCGTCATCACGCGGCGGGAAATCGCCGAGGCGCTGGAAGCTGAAGGCTATTTCTTCTCGTCGGCCGGCGGCAGTCCGGTGAGCTGCCAGGTCGGTATGGCGGTGCTGGATGTGATGGAAGAAGAAAAGCTCTGGGAAAACGCCAAGGTGGTTGGCGGGCATTTCAAGGCACGCCTGGAGGCATTGATCGATAAACACCCGCTGGTGGGCGCGGTGCATGGTTCCGGGTTCTATCTGGGGGTAGAGCTGATCCGCAACCGCGAGACGCTGGAGCCGGCCACCGAGGAAACCACGTTGTTGTGCGATCGCCTGCGGGAGCTGGGAATCTTCATGCAACCGACCGGGGATGACCTGAACATTCTCAAGATCAAACCGCCGATGGTCACCTCGCGGCGCAGTGTCGACTTCTTTGTCGACATGCTGGATCGCGTGCTCGGGGAAGGCCTCTAAAATCAGACCCCTGTAGGAGCTGCCGCACGCTGCGATCTTTTGATCTGGCTTTTCAAAATCAAAAGATCGCAGCCTGCGGCAGCTCCTACAGCGATTCAGATTTATATCGATAATTGAACTGTGATTTTAGATGTCTGGATGTTTGTTTGCTTTTAATGCCGATATTTATCGGTTATAAAGTCGTCATTGCTTTGCAACCCTTCGACGGTTCCCTGGAGTCCTGATCCGATGACCACTTTGAAAAGTACCCCGCGTGACGATGGCTTCTACATGCCGGCCGAGTGGGCGCCGCAGACCCAGACCTGGATGATCTGGCCTGAGCGTCCAGACAACTGGCGCCTGGGTGGCAAGCCGGCGCAGGCCGCGCACGTTGCAGTGGCCAAGGCCATCGCCCGTTTCGAACCGGTGACGGTTGCCGTGTCGGCCGGTCAGTATGAGAACGCTCGCGCACGCCTCGACCTGCCGAATATCCGCGTGGTCGAGATGTCCAGCGATGACGCCTGGGTGCGTGATACCGGCCCGACGTTCGTCATCAACAACAGTGGCGAAGTGCGCGGTGTGAACTGGGACTTCAACTCTTGGGGCGGCTTTGAGGGCGGTCTGTATTCGCCGTGGAACCGTGATTCGCAGGTCGGCGGCAAGATCCTCGAAATCGAGCGCAGCCCGCGTTATCGCACCGAAGGTTTTGTGCTGGAAGGCGGCTCGATTCACGTCGACGGTGAGGGCACGCTGATCACCACCGAAGAGTGCCTGCTCAACCACAACCGCAATCCGCATCTGGGCCGCGAAGAGATCGAAGCGGTGCTTCGCGACAATCTGTCGGTGGATAAGATCATCTGGCTGCCGGATGGCCTGTTCAACGACGAAACCGACGGCCATGTGGATAACTTCTGCTGCTACGTGCGTCCGGGCGAAGTGCTGCTGGCGTGGACCGACGATCCGCAGGATCCGAACTACCCGCGCTGCCAGGCCGCAATGAACGTGCTGCAAAGCAGCACCGACGCCAAGGGCCGCCCATTCACGGTGCACAAGATGCCGATTCCGGGACCGCTGTACGCGACCGAAGAAGAGTGTGCCGGTGTCGATCCGGTGGACGGTACCCAGGAGCGCAACCCTTCCGTGCGTCTGGCCGGATCCTACGTGAACTTCCTGATCGTCAACGGCGGCATCATCGCGCCGAGTTTCGACGATCCGATGGATGCCCCTGCGCGGGAAATCCTGCAGAAGTTGTTTCCGCAGCACGAAGTGGTGATGGTACCGGGCCGTGAACTGTTACTGGGCGGTGGCAATATCCACTGCCTTACTCAACAGCAGCCAGCCCCGCACAAAGAGTGAGTTGAGACGTAACAGCTTGAGTTGATTCATAAATCGACCGGGCAACAATTAGCTTGCCATACATGCAAACAAGCCCGCGGCCCTGTTGGACCGCGGGCTTGTTTGTATCCGCCTGTCGACAAACAGGAAACCTTGGCATAGCTCTTGTATCGGACAAAGTGCACTAGGGAGAGGGGGGGAGCTTCAACAGTTCTGTCATAAACCTTGGATAACTTAGCCGCTGACGAAAGGGGAGAGAGCGCTGAAATGAACGCCGAAGTGAACGTAGTCAGCGAGCGGACTTTGCATCCCATGGCCGTAAACGGCGAATCGCTCCAGATTGTCGCGCACTTTTTGAAATCCAACGGAACGCGTCAGATCAGGGAACCTGATCCGCGCCGGATGATGATCGAGCGCTACCCCGCTGGCCTGTTCAGCGAGGCTGAGCTGGAAGCGTTATGGGCTGTGATGGAAGGATAAGAAAAACAACAAGGATTGGTAAAAGCGCTGCCGGGATGGCGGCGCTTTTTTATGCACGAAACAAAACCACTGTAGGAGTGAGCCTGCTCGCGATGGCGGAGTAACAGCCAACGAATCTGTTGAATGTTAAATAGTCATCGCGAGCAGGCTCACTCCTACAGGTATTGGGTTGAATCAGAAAGAATAGGTGCCCGTCATTACAACGCTGCGCGGTGCGCCTGGCTGGATCTGATATTGGCTGGTGGCCGAGGCGTAATACTCGCGGTCGGTGATGTTGTTCAGTGCCGCGCGCAAGTCCCAGTCCTTGAAGCGGTAGCCGACCAGCGCATCCCAGCGGCCATAACCCGGTAGCACCGTGGTGTTGGCGTTGTCGGCGTAACGCTGGCCGACCAGGGTAAGACCCGTTTCGCCGTACCAGCCCATTTCCGGCTTCCAGGTCAGGAACAGGCTGCCGTTGTGTTTGGCTACGTTGTTGACGCGCTTGCCTTCCAGCCCGTTGTTGTCCTTCTCGATGGTGGTGTCTTGCACGCCGACGCCACCGCGCATGTACCAGTTGCCGACCAGTTTGCCGGTGGCGGTCAGTTCGATGCCGCGCGAGCGCTGAAGGCCGGTCATGACGGTCAGGGTCGGATCGTTCGGATCACTGGTGCGGCGGTTGTAGAGTTCCAGGTCGTAGACTGCCAGCGTGGTGCTCAAGCGATCATCCAGCCAGTCGCTTTTCACGCCGATTTCTTTCTGTCTGGTCAGCTCCGGACTCAAGTCGTTGCTATTGCCGGCAGCACCAGGGGTGATGCCGATCAGGCCGCCGCCAACGGGCGAGAAGGTCTTCGACCACGAGGCATAGAACGAATGATTCTGCAACGGCGTCCAGACAATCCCGAAGCGTGGACTGGTGCTGTGGCTGTCGCGATCCTCAGTGATGTTCTTGAGCTGGTTGGTCGACTCGATATCGAAGGTGTCGTAGCGCAGGCCGGCCAGCAGTTGCCATTGATCGTTCAGGCGCAACTGGTCCTGCACGTACACCGCGCGACTTTCGACTTCGGTGTGGCTGTCGCTGAACACCTGCATGCTGCCGGTATGACGGAGCTCGCGGTTGGGGTTGAACAGATCAAGGGACGGCACCGGCTGCGCGCCCGGGGTTCTGCCGGTCGCGGCGTTGTACAACTTCGGATCGCGGCGCTGGCTGCCGATCTCGACGCCAGTCAGCAGGCGATGCTCGAGGCCAAAGGTATCGAAACCACCTTCCAGTTCGAGGTTGTTGTAGACGTTGCGGGTGGCCAGATCCTGCTGCCAGTGCTGGCGCGCGACCTTGTTGGTTTTCGGGTCGAAGCTGGTCAGGTAGGTGTTGTCGAAATCGCTGTCGAGCTTGAATACCCCCAAGGTTTGGCGCAGTTGCCAGTTGTCGTTGATCTCATAGGTGAGTTTCGAACGCAGGGACTGCGCCTTGTCGTCGATGAAGTCGTGATCGTTGCCGTAGGTGGTGTCGCGACCGACGTCAGCCGGGCGGCCATTCACACCGGGAATGCCGCGATCCGGGGTGCGGTTGTAGCGGCTGTATTCGTATTGCACCAGCCAGTTCAGATCCGGTGTGAGCTGCCAGCTCATCGACGGCGCGAACAGCTGGCGGTTGCCGCTGACGCCGTCGCGGAAGCTGTTTTCATCCATATTGCCCATGTTCAGGCGCAGGCTGAGGTTTTCACTCGGGTCGGTGCTGAGGTCGGCGTACAAGCTGCGCAGGTCGTCGCTGCCGCCCTGGGCCTCGATGGTCGAACGACGGCCGAACTCGGGCAGCTTGCTCACGCGGTTGACGATCCCGCCCTGGCTGCCACGGCCGTAAAGTACCGCCGCCGGGCCTTTGAGCACTTCGACCCGCTCGATGTTGTGCAGGTCGCGCTTGTATTGGCTGTCGTCGCGAATGCCGTCCAGATAGAAGTCGTTGCTGGCGTCGAAGCCGCGGATGCGCAGGCTGTCGAAGCGCGTGTCGGCGCTGCTGCTGACGTTGGGAATACCACTCAGGGCGTCGCCGATGTCATGGGTGCCATAGTCGGCGACGTTCGCGGTCTTGATCGAGTCGATGGCCTGCGGCACATAACGCACCGGGGTGGAGGTGCGGGTCGCGGTGTTACTGATCTTGATACGCGGGTCCTCGGCCTGTTCTTCGGCGCTGATCGCGGTGGCAGGCAACTCGGTAGCGGAATAAGCAAAACCGCTGGACAGAAAGGCAGACAATCCAAGGGTGACGGGCGTGAGGCGGAACGGGGCAGGCATGGAAAAGCGCATCCGAAAGGGTGGGGAAATTCAAGCGCGCGAATGGTAATGCTTTGCATTTGCTTCCGTAATTTATTCCTGAATAGTTCATCTGTCAGATTGTTTCAATTTATGTCGATCTCGATACAAACTGATCAGACGATTCATTCGACCGATTCACGAAACAGTCTGAGAGTCATTCCGGCGTTTTTCCCTCAGGCGCGGAGGAATAGTCTGCTGCCATCGAATTTTCCTGATTGGTTGCCGGAGTTCTCTCATGATCCTTCACTACATTTACGACCCGTTGTGTGGTTGGTGCTACGGCGCCAAACCCCTGGTGCAAGCGGCGCAGCGAGTGCTACCGGTCGTTGCCCATGCGGGCGGAATGATGAGTGGCGCGAATCGCCAGCGTGTTTCGCCGCAACTGCGCGATTACGTCATGCCCCATGACCGGCGCATCGCCGAATACACCGGACAACCCTTTGGCGAAGCGTATTTCGAAGGTCTGCTGCGTGATCACTCGGCGGTTTTCGATTCGACGCCGCCGATCGCAGCGGTGATGGCGACAGAGGCCATCGACGGCCGTGGCCTGCAGATGCTCGGGCGTTTGCAGACGGCGCATTACGTGGAAGGACGGCGGATTGCCGATGAATCGGTACTTTTCGAACTCGCCAGTGAGTTGGGCTACGCCGAGGACACCTTTGCGGCTGCGTTTAAATCCGTTGATACGACAGCGCATGTAAAAGCCAGCCGCGCACTCTTGGCGCAACTGGGCGGCCAGGGATTTCCGACATTGGCGCTGGAGCAGGACGGGCAATTCACCTTGATCGACATCAGCCCATGGCTTGGCAAGCCCCAAGCCTTTGCTGAGTGGCTGGGGCAGGCGATTGGGGTCGAAGAGGCGGGGAAGTCCCCTGCGCTGTGCTCTATGGATGGCTGCGCCTGATCGCGCTGGATTCACTGGCTGAGCGCATTTCCGAGCAATGCGCTATCGCAAAATTTACGATTCTTAGACGATTTTTACCTATTTAAAGACGATTCTTGAAATTGACACATTATTGAGGGCGCGGCTACGATTCGGCCCAACGCCTGTGGCCAACCGCCATGACTCAAAATAATAAAAGGGCCCGACACGGTTTTACCGTGGGCGGGTCTTTTTGTTTCGGGGTGAAAAAAGAGTGCAATAGCGCCGTTTCAGCCGTTCGACACAGCGCGTTTCAACCCGTAATAAGGAAAACAAAATGTTGAACAAGCGAATCAGTCTGATCGCACTGGGGATGTTGAGTGCCACTTCGGCTATGGCTGACGGCCAGGCCGAATCCAAGGGTTTTGTAGAAGACAGCAGCCTGAAAGTGCTGCTGCGCAATGCCTACATCAATCGTGATTACAAAGACGGCAACCCGGATAAAGCCGAGTGGGGCCAGGCGGCCATCGGTACGTTCTCTTCCGGTTTCACCCAAGGCACCGTTGGTGTGGGTGTTGATGCTTTCGGTCTTTACGCACTGCGTCTGGATGGCGGCAAGGGCCGTAGCGGCGCCGGTGGTATCGACTTCTTCAAACAGGGTGACAGCGGCAACGCGGCTGACGACCTGTCCAAGGGTGGCGCTGCGGTCAAATTCCGCGTGTCCAACACCGTGCTGACCTACGGCGACCAGATGCCGGCGCTGCCGGTGCTGAACTACGACAACTCGCGTCTGCTGCCGGAAAGCTACACCGGTACCTTGATTACTTCCAAAGAGATCAAAGGCCTGCAACTGGACGCCGGTCGTTTCACTGCCGAATCGCGCAAAAGCGCAGAAGGCCGTGACAGCGGTGGTCTGAAGTCGATCAACGTATTGGGCGGTAGCTACCAGTTCACCGAACAGTTCAAGGCGGCGCTGTACGCTTCCGACGTTGAAGACGTCATGAAGAAGCAGTACGTGAACGCCAACTACGTGTTCCCGATCGACAAGGATCAGTCCCTGACCCTGGACTTCAACGGCTATCGCACCAAGCTCGACAAGTCCTACGCCGAGGCCAAGAGCACCGGCGGCCAGGACAACAAGATCTGGAGCCTGGCAGCCACATTTGCCACCGGCCCGCACTCGTTCACCGTGGCGCACCAGCGCAGCACTGGCGACAGCAACTTGGGCTACCCGTACGGCGGTTATCAGAACGCGGGTTTCCGTCAGGGCGACGGTGGCAACACCATCTACCTGGCAAACTCCTACTGGTCGGACTTCAACGCGGAAGACGAGCGCAGCTGGCAGTTGGGCTACGGCCTGGATTTCGGCGCGTTCGGCGTGCCGGGTCTGAGCTACAACTTCGCTTACGTGCGTGGCGACAACATCACCACCGACACCAGCAGTGGCGGCACCGAGCGTGAGATCTTCAACCAGGTCAAATACGTCGTGCAAAGCGGTCCGGCGAAAGACCTGAGCGTGAAACTGCGCAGCTCGATCCTGCGCGTGTCGCAGAAATCCGCCGACTACAACGGTAGCGGCAACGAAGTGCGTGTATTCGTGGACTACCCGATCAACATCTTCTGATGAACGAACCGGTGTAACAAGCATAAGAAAACCCCGACTGGCTCGGGGTTTTTTTTCGAGGTCTTTTCTGCGAAAACCGTAAAAAAACCGGGTTTTTGTCACGTAAAAGTTGTTTTGAGGCGTCTTCAAGTACCGTTTCAAACAGGGCTTTAAATGCCTGAAATTCTTTCTCATGGACGCAAATTCTCCACCTAATAGATTAGGCCGCTCAACGCAGCGGAGAATTTGGTAATGATCGTTTTGAACAGAGAAGTGGGCGAATCGCTACGGCGCGACAAATATGTCAACGTCCAGGGTGGTGACTTCAATCTCTACGGTCATTTTGCCGACTTCGTCAGACTGACCAAAAGTTGGGAAAACATGGAGCCGGACAGTTACTACGGTCAGGCCGAAGCCGGCATGCGTTACCGTCGTTACAGCGACTTCGAGTACAACCCGAAAACACGTGAATTGAAGCAACTCGAGCATCGCGCGTACGTGCAGTCGAAAGAGAACAACGCCTATGTGGGCGGTGTAGTGCGGCACTTTCAGGACTTCTCCGATGAAGTGATTACTTCGCCGGTGATGCGCAGCCTGATCGACACCGACTTCGAAGTGTACAAAAGCGTTTTGCCGGAAGAATTGCACGATGAAATCTGGCAATGCCAGATCCATCAGATTCGCATCGAGATCAAACCCGGCAAGCAACTGGAAATCACCCCGGAAGGGATTCACTGCGACGGCTATCCGTTCAGCGGCGTGCACTTCTGGGGACGCAACAATGTCGAGGGAGCGGAGAGTCGTCTTTACGACATCCACGAGCATCAATTGGCGTCGACCACCTACCAGGAAATTCTCGACACCACCTACTTCCTTGATCGCGATATGCGCCACTACGTAACCCCGGCGCGCAACACCCACACGCATGCCATGGCGTACCGGCAAATTCTGGCGATTTCCTTCTCGCGGCCCGGGACCGCTTTCGACATTGTTCGCTAATCAGATCACCCCGGTCGATGGCGTCGAGTGCTCGACGCCGGTGGTGCTGCGACGTGCCACCGCCAAGGACGCGCAGCGCATGGAGCGTTTCTTCCGGCAGTTCGACGAAGTGTCGTTCTGCGAATGGCAGGACGCCAAATGCCTGCGCGGTGTATTGATCCAGAAGACCACCACGGCCTATCTGGCCTTCGACGTCGCAGGCGAAATCGTCGGTGCGGTGCTCGGCGGCATGCTCGGCAGTCGCGGCACCATCAACCACCTCGCGGTCAGCCCGCGCTACCGCAGCCAGGGCGTCGGCCAGCGGTTGGTGGAAGCGGCGTCGTCCGACATGAAACGGGTCGGTGTATTACGGATGTTTCTGTTCGTCGACGATGCTAACCTCGCGGGCAAGCGATTCTGGACTGCCCAGGGTTTTTGCGAACCCCACGGCGAGCGGACATTTGAGAGGGATCTATGAATGAAACGTCCGGCAGTGCGCCGCTGATGGCTGCCCATCAGCCATCGCGCACGTTTGCCGAAGCCAGCCCGGTGGTGGCCGGTTATTTCACGGTGTCGTTCGTGTTCGGGCTGATGGCGGTCAATGCCGGACTGCCGATGTGGCTGCCGGTGGCGATGTGCCTGTTCGTCTACGCCGGCGCTTCGCAATTTGCCGCGCTGGCGCTGATCTCCAGTGGTGCTTCGCTGACCACCATCGTGCTGACTACGTTCCTGATCAATGCACGGCACATGCTGATGTCGGTGTACATGGCCAAGGCCCTTCGCGCACTGGGGCTGAGCCGTATGGAGCGCTGGGCTTACGCCGGTGGCCTGACCGACGAATCCTTCGCGTTTCACAGCGTCAAACTCGGCACCGGTGCGCCGGTCAACATCCGTTACCTGATCGGCTTCAACCTGTTCTGCCACACCTCTTGGGTGCTGGGCGGATTGCTGGGCGCCGTCTGCGCGCAATACGCGTCGCACCTGATCAAGTATCAGCTCGACTACGCGCTGACTGCGATGATGCTCTACGTGCTGGTGTCGCTGTGCAACACCCGCAACAAACTCATCGCCGCAGCGGCTGCCGTCGCCTGCATGGGCGCGCTGAGCCTGGTCGGTACTTCGCCGTTCAACGTATTCATCGCCACGTTTGTGGGCTGCGGAGTGGGTGTATGCCTGACCAAACGTTCCTGATCCTGGTGGTCGCGCTGATGATGGCCGTGACCTTCCTGCCACGCGCGTTGCCGCTGCAGGTCAACACCGAGCACTGGCCGCCATTCGTTGCGCGGGCGCTGGAGTACCTGCCGGTGGCGATCGTCGCTGCGATCAGCCTGACACCCTTGTTGATCAAGGATCAGCACCTGCAGCTCGATCGCCCGGAATTTTATGCAGCCATTCCGACGTTGCTATGTGCGTATTTCAGCAAAAACCTCTTTCTCAGTGTGGCGGTTGGGACGGCTGCGTACATTGCGCTCGGCTCGTTCATGTAACGGCAGATCGACCACGTCATTCAGGGCCTGCCCCGACAGGTTCGGGTTGTTCACCGCCAGACGCACTTCGAGGAAATCCTCGAATCCGGGGAAAATCGTCAGGCCGTTCTTTTGCGCGGCCTCACGAGAAACCATGCCCACTGCGTCCATCTGCGTGATCAACGACAGCGTCAGGGTTTCGCTGCACGAATAAACCATGCGTTGACCATTCTCGTGATTGCCCAGTCCGGCGTCGAGAAAACGCAGGAAACTGTGGGAATACGGACAATCTTCCGCAGGACGCACCTGAAACTTGTTGCCCAGCAACGTCAGTGGATCGTTTTCCTGCCCGCAATGGGCACCGACCACCTGCACCTGCACATCCGGCAAAACAATGCTCGGCAAACCCGGCCGCTGCGGGCCGATCAGCACCGCGAGGTCAAAGTCTTCGTTCTTCAGCTTGCTGAGGTTCTCCATCGACTCGGCATAGCTGAATTCCATCTGGTAATCGGGAAACACCTCGATCAGGCGTCCGATCATTCGGCGGTTGAAGTCAGACGACAACGTGTTGTTCAACGCGACCTTCAACGTGCGCTGGCCCGGCACCTTGAGCGCCTCGACCTTTTCTTCCATCTGTCGCGTGGCAATCAGCACTTTGTCCATGTAGGGCGTCAGCTCCGTGCCTTGCGGCGTCAGCGTCAGCCCTTTGTTGGAACGACGAAACAAGCGGAAACCGAACTGCTCTTCGACCTTGTTCAACTGCGCGGCCAGCGCTTGCACAGTCAGGCACGAATGCTCGGCTGCGGCCGACAACGAGCCGGTCTGCACGATGCGCATGAGGTTGCGTAAGGTTCTGCTATCCATGGGTAATGCCCTCTGAAGTGGGCTGGGTATTGTTGTTTACGAGACTGCCGATCCGGCGCCATATGCCGGCTATATTCCAGCACCTGAGCATAGTTGTCGCGGGTTTAGTAGCGAATTGATGTCCTCGCCGATGGCTGGAAGCTGACACAGGATCGGGATTTTTGATGATGTGGGGGTGATTGGGGTCAAGAAAAGTGCCCGATTCGGACGAGTCGGGCACTTTTTTACGCCTCGGACACATAGAGGTGTCAACCTTGGAATTTCAAGGTTCTTATTCGCATGCGAATAGATATTTTGAAAAAATTCATATATGTACTACGCTCAGCTGCGGACCAGCCAAGAAGGGCGACCATGCCTACCTCATCCCCAGCCCTCACCCCGCGTGAACAACTCGACGTCCCCGAGGCCGGGCGCGTCGCGCTGAAGTTTTTCTTCAATCTCATGGAGCGCTGGGGTTGCAACGCCGAGCAGCAGCGCACTTTACTGGGCGGCGTCGGCAACACCACGTTCTACAAGTACAAGCACCTGCCGCCGAACATTCGCCTGCCGCACGACACGCTGGAGCGCATCTCGTATCTGATGGGCATTCACAAGGCCTTGAGCATCATCTTCAGCAACAGTCGCGAGCGTGCTTATACGTGGGTCAGCAGCCCCAACACGGCTGCGCCATTCAATGGCCGGACTGCGCTGGATTACATGCTGGCGGGGAGGGTGGTCGATATCGCTGATGTGCGCCGCTACCTCGACGGGGTGCGCGGTTGAAGGCCCCGCCCCTGGCTGAGCCGCAATGGCCGAAGGCCTACCGGATCGTCAACAGCAGCTTCCCGCCCATTGCGCTGTTCGAAGACGTGCTCGACCCCGAAGACCTGGAAGTCGCCTACGCGCTGGAAGCACTGACCAACGATCGCGTGATCGAACAGGCTGGCGTACTCGCCCGTGTACGGCCCGAAGACCGACTCTCCGGCCCCGGTTCAACCCCGGTGATGGCGGCGTTTACCCACATCGGCAAAAGCAGCCGCTTCACCGACGGCACCTTCGGCGTCTACTACGCCGCCAGCAGCCAGGCCGCGGCCATCGCCGAAACCTGCTATCACCAGGAACGCTTCCTCGCGGCCACCAACCAAGCGGATCTTGAGTTGACGATGCGGACTTACATCAATCGTGTGGTTAAGCCGCTGCACGATGTTCGAGATGGTTTTGCACATTTGCATCAACCCGATCCGGAAGCCTACGGCCCATCCCAGGCATTTGCCCGACAACTGCGCGAGTCTGCATCCTGGGGACTGCTCTACAACAGCGTTCGCCTGACGGGTCACGAATGTGTTGCTGCGTTCCGCCCGCCGGCCGTGTCGATTCCGAAGCAGGGTAAGCATTTGCGTTATGTGTGGAGTGCGAGCCAGCGCAGGATTTCGTATGTGTTTGAGATCAGTCAGGTTTGAAACGCAAAAAGCCCTCGCGGTACAGCGAGGGCTTTCTTCTGGCGGTTTACGTCAATGGCTTGCTGTTGGCGCATCCAGCACTTTCACCACATCGTCGATCAGTGCCTTGCTTAACTCCTGCAGATACTGGGAGGCATAAGCATGAAGATCCGGATCGCGCGAGACTGAAGTGTCCGCAGTGAGCAATCGTGAGATGTGAAGCAAGTGGGAGGCGTGGGAAAGGGCGGTTATTACCGGAACACCACGATTCGTGCGGAACAGCGCTTGATTGGCCTGGAAGGAAAAGTGCGTAAGGCCTGGTGTTTTCAAATCGAGGTAGTCGGTCATTTCGCTTCACCTGCCGTATCCAAGGCGTGGAGTGAGGTGACCGGTGTTGCAGCGCGGCGGATTACGGATGGATCAATGGCATTCATTTGTGAACTCCCTGTATCAAATGAGAGCCGCCATTTTCGTTCTCAGGCGAAAGGGTGGCAGCTATGCGCAGGCTGAGAAACCGGAGATACAGGAACCCGGCAGACCCGAGGGTCTCCCACGCACAGCCGCCATTACACGTGAGTGCGGACACAAAAAAGCGTCGGCAATCGTGATTTTGGGTGCTGGTGCGCCTGTATCTTACGCGGGTTCTCAGGCCCGGACGCTGAATTGGCAGCGACGGGTTTGACGGTAGCTTTGGGGCAGGCAGATGAGCAACGGTGGCTAGTAGTGGCTTCTCGTTACAACAGATTTCCCAAGGCCTCGCCCCATACTTTTCGTCGATCTGTCCCAATAAGCGTTTATGGTTTGTTTATACGGCGAGGCCGCACGCGTAACGCAGGTGCGGCTCTCTGCGGCAGCAGAAGCGTGTGCCAAAGTGGGCGTTTCACAAAGTGCGTTTGCCAAACTGATCGGTGTGAGTCTGCGGACTTTGCAGGATTGGGAGCAGGGTCGCCGGCAGCCGACGGGGGCAGCGCAAACTCTCCTGAGGGTCGCCAGTCAGCATCCTGAAGCGTTGCGGGATTTGTATCCTGCCTGAGATTGTTTACGCACAGGGAGCAAGTCTCAGGCACAGAAGCATCTACCACACTCTAGAAATAGCAAAGCCCCTGCATTTATGCGGGGGCTTTTTTGTATGGTGGTACCAGGAGTCGAACATAAAACTAACTTGTTGTTTTTATTTGATATTTATAAATTTTATGAAATTTCTATCTCTAAATTTACCCTGACATCTACAACATCTTTCGCATTTGCAGAGTGCGATGCCAACTGCGCCTTTGGTAGCTACTTGCCAGGTAGGCCAAGCTTTAGCTACTGTCTGGCGAGTGGCCAGCTCCCTGGGTCATGTGACCCTTGGCAGCGGGAGGCTTGGTTAGCATGGATGCAAATGATCCGCTTAAGCGATTAAGCCCATTAATGTCAGTATTTTACACACCGATAGCTCTAATTTTATTGATCGATAACTGGTTATTTTATGTCAGGGACTAGATGTGTCTGATATCTAATGGCGGTGCAATTTATTCTAATACAAGGATAGGTTCATGAAAGTAGTAAGGATCGAAGTTAATAATTTTCGCTTATTGAAGAGGTTCTCTCTTGATCTTGAGAGCAATCTTTCTCTGGTGTTGGGTAAAAATAATAGCGGAAAGACTTCGCTGCTCTCTGCGTTAGAGAAATTTATAAATTCTTCTGAGAAGCATAAAATAGTTTTTGACGATTTCAATGTCGATTTAAAAGCCGCCTTAATCAAATTGGTGAGCGGCGCTGATCCGATAGGTCCGGAGAATGCCTATATCCCCTTGGGTATAACGTTGAAATTATATGTTGAGTACGATGACGTCGATAATTTGTCGCCAGTAAGCCAGTTAATAATGAGCTTGGATCCTGATGATAATCATATTGTGCTTGGGTTTGAGTATCTGGTTAGTTATTCTCAGTTGACGGCGATGCGGAATGATTACAATGCTGTAAAAGAAAAATATGACAACGATTCGAGTTTGTTTCTTAAGGAAAATCAGCATATTTACTTTGATCAAGTCAGGAAAAAAAGCTTTTCCTATAGTGATCCGGATGTGTTCACAGACTTGACTAAAGAAAACATTAGTTTGGCTGATGTTATTTCATTCAGGTCTATCGGTGCGAAGCGGAGTGTTACGAATAAAGACAATGATAAAACCCTCTCTTCTCAGACTGCAATCATATACAAAAAGACATCTGAGAACCAAGAGCAGCAGGAGGCTGTCGAGGGCTTTAAGAAACAATTGCGCTCGACGGATAAAGAGCTGAGCGAAATATATCAGGATATGTTTTCTGGGTTGTTGGGAAAAGTTGCAAAGTTTGGCGGGTCTAGATTGTCCGAGACGCATATTAAAATTGCATCCACCCTGCAGCATCGAGAGCTGTTGGATGGAAATACAACTGTGATGTATACCCATGACACCCATGATCTTCCCGAGCACTTTAATGGGCTTGGCTATATGAATCTAATCAGCATGATTTTTGAAATAGAAATGTTGATGAGTTCTTTTCGGAGATCTAGTAAAGAGAATCCTGCTGCGATTAATTTACTTTTTATTGAGGAGCCGGAAGCGCATACACATCCTCAGATGCAATATACTTTTATAAAAAATATTAAGTCCCTATTAAAAGAAAGTCGGGTGAGAGAGGATGGGGTGGAGATTCATCTTCAAACGATTATCAGCACTCACTCATCTCATATAGTGGCAGAGTGTGATTTCGACGATATCAAGTACTTGAGGAAGTCTCCTCTTGCTAATAGTGTTGATGCAAAAAATCTTAAGGCGCTCAAGTCGGAGTATTCGTCCGATGATGTGGATGACAATGCCCAGGCTGAACTTTACTACAAATTCCTTAAACAATATCTTACGTTGAATCGCGCCGAGCTATTTTTTGCCGATAAAGCAATACTTATTGAGGGTGATACTGAGAAGATTCTTCTACCAGCAATGATGAGAAAATTTGACCAAGAGGTTCCTGATGTTGGCGCTATACCTCTGCTTTCACAGAATATTTCAATTGTGGAGGTAGGAGCACATGCTCAAATTTTTGAAAAGTTTATCCATTTCATTGGTATTAAAGCTTTAATTTTGACCGATATCGATAGCGGGATTAAAGAACTGCTTTTTGAAAAGGATGGAGTTACTCCCCAGTTATACAAAAAAGGCACTCAGAAAATAGAGACTATAAAATGTCGTCCTGATGACCCGGCGGCAGACCATACAGCAAATGGATCGTTAATATTTTATCACGGCAAGGTTAGAGAAGATTTGGACTACTTTACCTCACTTAGTGTTGAAGGTAAGGCTTTATCCAAAGTCGGAGGCGAATGGAAGGTCGATGTCGATGGCTGTATTTTTCTAGCATATCAGACTAAAGACGACGGCTATCATGGAAGAAGCTTCGAAGATGCATTTTTTTCGCTAAACAAAGCACTACTTGGAACTGACTCTGAAAAGTTTCCATCTCTAACGCCTAAGTGGTTCAATAAATATATAAATGGCGAGTGCGATGCATTTGAGTTTGCAGAGAAAGCAGTTGGCAAAAAACCTTCGTTAGCGATTGAAGTTCTGCTTAATAGTATACCTGATGAAAAATCAGACTTCTCCAATTGGAAGACTCCTCATTATATCCAAGAGGGCTTGGAATGGCTGCGCAAATGAAGAGCATAGAGGAGGTTAGTGAAGAGACGAAAAAAATTCTAGATACTATCAGTGAGGGTAAGAGTTTTTTACTGAGTGGCGGTGCTGGGAGTGGGAAAACTTATTCTTTGGTAGAGGTTATAACGAAATTGGTTACCCTCAAGCCCTTGGCACGCGTAGCGTGTATTACCTACACCAACGCGGCGGTGCGGGAGATTGAGGGCAGAGCCAGTCATCCAAATCTGCACGTTTCTACGATCCATGATTTTCTGTGGGGAGTAATCAAACACTTTCAAGTGGAACTAAAGGAGGTTTTGTTAACGCTGATTAATGATGACGAAATATCAGGGTTTAAAGTTTTAGATAGCAATGGAGAGTCGGAAAAATTAGATACAATTGAGGGGGACGTAAGGTATAAGGAGTACGTAAAGTTTAGGGAGGGGGTAATTTCACATGATGAGGTTATTGTCCTTGCTAACGAAATGTTTAAGCGATACGACAAGCTGTGCCGGATTTTGAAAGATTGTTATCCATATATTATGGTGGATGAGTATCAAGATACTCAGGTGGAAGTTGTAGATATACTTCTTACGCAGTTGGCTAGAGTTGGTGATCCAAATGTTGTTGGCTTTTTTGGCGATGCAATGCAAGCAATTTATGACGAAGGTATTGGTGATTTAGATTCTTACAAAGGGGAGGGGGTTGGGCAGGTAAGAGAAATAAAGAAAGAAGAAAATAGAAGAAATCCACAAAATGTAATCGATTTGGCAAACAAGCTTAGGAATGATGGGCTTTTTCAAGTTCCCTCTAAAGATTTAAATGCTCCAAATATGACTGGTGAAGGTGGTGTAAAAAGTGGTCATATACAATTTATATACTCTTCGAATGATGATATTAATGTTGTAAAAGAATATCTGGGTTGGGAGTTTTCCGAGCCATCAGGCGCTAAGGAACTCAATCTCACTCATAATCTCATCGCTGCCAAAGCAGGGTTTAGTGAGCTGATGAGGATTTATGATGGCGACAAAATTTTAGAGTATGTCCGTAGGGTCAAAAATTATATTAAGAAAAATGAGCCTGCTTTTAACTCTGAGGGAAAAACGTTCGGAGAAGTATTGGCCGAGTTGAAGTATAAGAAAACTGGTAAAGCCTTAAAAGAGGTTGATCCCACAGACGGCATGGCGATATATATTGCAGAACACCAAGCCATATATGACTCTGCGCTGGGTTTTCCATATGGCGAACTGGCTTCTTTATATATTGACAAAGACCAGCTTATAGATGATCAGAAATCTGATCGAAGTGAGTTGGGGCGTGGTGGGGGTAATAGGGATGACCTGATAAAACATTTATTTAAAATACAAAAAAATGTCCAGCTTTACTTAGATGGAATTTTTAATGAGTTTCTTCGCGTAACTGAACATGCCGTCAAATCTAAGAATGATAAAGTTAGACTGAAGGAGAGGGTTATAAATTTATCTAAAGTCGATGATAAAACAGTACAGCAAGTCATCGATGAGGCAAATGAAAGCGGCCTTGTTAGAATTGACGATCGCCTTCAATCATTTATGGAGTCGAAACGTTATATTTATAGCCAAGTGGCCGCGCTTCCATTTTCTCAATTTCAGAAACTATTTGAATATCTTGAAGGGTTTACGCCGTTCTCTACTCAACATAAAACCAAAGGTCGAGAGTTTCCTGATGTTCTAGTTGTTCTGAACAACGGTCGGTGGAATTCCTATAACTTTGATTATTTGTTCACTGATCGTGTGGATAAAGAGAGTGTGGTGAATCGGACGCGAAAAATTCTCTATGTATGCTGTACCCGTGCAAAATCAAATTTGGCTTTATTTTATCACTCGCCGTCTGAAGCAGTTATTGAAAAAGCGAGGGCCTGGTTTGGCCATGAAAACGTAAAAAATTTAGATTAATTTTTATGCGGAAAAGCAGTGCCTGATACTACCTAGGAAAGTTATCTGGGTAAGTCAGGCAATGCTAATGAAATTCAAGTGCATATTTAATTGGTGGTGCTTTTAATTAGATATTAACGTCTAAACGCTGTAGTTATAGTGTTTTCCAGTGTCGTAATCGTACAGAGAAATATTTTTACCGTTTATGGTTCCGCTAAAATACTTTTTTGTGTCGTAGTCATAGCCATCAAATTTCTTTCCGTTCATTTTGAGGTTTACATGCTTTGAATTGTTGTAGTCATAGAAGTCTAGTGAGTTGTTGCTGCTTCCAGAAAAGAAGCTAGATGTTGTGTAGTCATATCCTTCAACCTTTCCGTTTGAGATGCTAGCTGAAATATTCCTATGTGATGAAGTCGAGTAATCGTAAATAGAGCTTATTTTTTTCTGATTTCCGGCAGCTCCGACGACTGCAGCGACCCTAGCTCGCGTTGTTTCTTTCATTAGTCAAATCTCCATTTTTTACTTAGTCGCACAGTAATTAACTCTGCAGTCAGCTTATAGTAATAACGCGTGGAAGCGGCTCGATGTTGTATCTTCATGCGCAAAAACCATAGCACATGCTTTCTTTGCCACGTCCAAGGATTGTCTCGGTGCCAGCGCTCAGCGATCGCTGTTTGGATAGCCTTCGCCTGATGTAGGTGGCGTTGGCGAGTGGTATGCGATCCGGTCAGGACGCCCGCCAGGAACAGATCCATATCGAATCCCGTGCTCATGCTCGACCACCAACGTAAGCGGCCACCACGACGATACGGTTGTGCCCCAGCTCATAACTGATTTGTACTCGGGCATCCTGATCTAAGCGTCGGTCGAGTTGGTAGCAATGGCCACCGTTGATGGGGGCGGGATGCTGGGTGATTTGCTCATAGCGTTCGCACGCATAAGCTGCCCGCAATTCGTGGAAACCTATGAGGTGGTGCGTATGGAGGATGTCTCGTGCAGGGCGAACGATTCGTTGATGGAAATCGAGGTAGCGTTCATTCGGCGCGAGCAAGTTGCGGCTGCCGTCGGGCGATACCTGTTCGGCAAAGCTCAGCGCCTCACGAACATGATCATCTACCGTAATCCAGCGTGGCGCCGAAGCACCTGAGCGCCCCCCTTTGGTGCCATCCTGGATGTTGATCTTGCCGTAGTGTTCGGCCTCACGTTTTAGACGCGGTAGGTCGGCCAAAATGGCCTCGCGTAAGCGCATGCCGGTGGCTCGCGCCAGATGAGCGATGGCGGCGGCGCGTGGTATCTGGTGTTCGCAGAGTACGTCGACTATCTGTTTCACATGTTCGCGGTCTTGGCCTTGCGGCACCGAGCGGCGAACACTGGTTCGCTGCATCCTCAGCGCCTTGCTCGGGCTCGGCACTTTCACATATTGATCACCGCGAAGCGCCGCCATTGTTCGGTTCACACTGGACAACCGGTTTTGCGCGGTGGCGATGGCGAGGCCGCCTTGTTCAACTTGGTGACGCAGATGTATCGCGTAGTTCAGCAAGGTCTGCCGATCAATTTTTCGCGCATCGTTAAACCCGGGCCCATCCTCCGACCGACACCAGCGAACGAAAGCCTGCCAGCGATCGCTGTGGGCTTTGACCGTGCCATAATGGCCGCCGCCAAAAAGATCACGCAATGCTTGTAGCCCCGCATAGCTCAGCTGCCGGCCATATCCAAAATTGCGCCCGTCTCGCCTTCCTATCAATGCCATGATCAAACTCCTCTCGAAGCCAAACCTTTAAAGCCTTCCCCACGTCATCCCGCCAAGAATGTTGAGTGTTATCAGGGATCAAGGCCCCTGCGACCTGTGAGGGTTGTCCACTAACGCGGGACTGTCGGCTCTTTACAACCGGGAGCTTGGGCATCTCATGATCTGACCTCCTGAGCACTTCCGAAGAAGTGGGCGGGTGGAGGTTGCACTGGCTGACGAGACCGGCGCCGCGAGATCCTGAGTCGGGTGAAGGCAGGGATGTGATGACCGGGGCATGCCTGACTGTCAGTCAGGTGCAGTCCATTCCGTGGGCTGCGGCACCATCATCCGCATCGCTGTTGCTGGTGACTTCGGTGTTTGTCACGCCGATTGTCACGAGGGGGAATGCCGCAAAGCCTTGTACGAGTTGGGCTGCAGCAGCGGTAGGAACGCCCGTCTCTTTCCGGGAGAAAGAGACGGGCGCAGGTTGGCGCAAGGAAATGGCCACGCGGATAGGTTGCTGCAGGGCAGCTATGAAAGGGGATGAGTTGCCGCAGTGGGCACACTGGTAAAAGTAGGCATCCATCACATCGCTGTGACCGTGCGAGCCGCCGGACGCTAATCGCACTTTGGGAGAACCACCACGGTGTGGCGTAGCCTTAAAGGTTCTGGCTACCTGGGTTGCTGTCAACGACAGCGCTTTGCCCGATCTTTTCTACGCCTGTGGATAATTCGGGTCAAGGCTCGAATTTTCGGGAGTTCTGCGGCTGTGGATGAAATTATCCACCGGTGGAAATCAGTGGTTTTCCACAGACAGTTGTGGGGGCTTTAGATTTTTTAAGTGAGGTCCATCCAAACAGGGCGGCTTTGCAGCCCTGTTTGGATGGACCCGCGTGGACAAGCGGATCGCTGAGATATGAAGACCGAGCGCTTACTCAGTTGCGCCACGTTTTGCTTTTAGGCGAGTGACGTTCGCTCCTGTCTGGTTCGCGAATTCGTGTGGAGTGACATGCTCCTGCCGGTTGGCCTCCAGGTACCGGCTCCACCAGTTCATGATCAGCCTGCGCTCCTCGATGAACTCGGCCTTGTGGATGTAAGCGGCGCGGACGTTGTTGCGCTCCTTGTGGCTCATCTGCCGTTCAATGGCTGTCTCCGACCACAATCCTGACTCGATCAGCGCGCTGCAGGCCATCGAACGAAATCCATGCCCGCAGATATCGGTTTTGGTGTCGTATCCCATCGTCCGTAGCGCGTTGTTCACGGTATTTTCGGACATGGGCTTCCAGGGTTTGGCATCGCCTGCGAAGACCAATGCGAAGTTACCTGTGAGCGCATGGATTTTTTCGAGTAGCGCCACTGCTTGCGGCGATAAGGGTACTAAATGGATATCCCCTGCCATCTTCGTACCCCTTGTGGAAAAGGGTACTCCTTCCAGCGCGGGGCGAGTGTCCGGTATCTCCCAGGTGCCGCGCTTGAGGTCGAACTCGCTCCAGCGGGCGAAGCGCAGCTCACTGGAGCGTACAAACACATGCAGCGACAGCATCACCGTCAGACGGGTAAGTGCCCGGCCTTTATAGGTGTCGATCCGCTCCTGCAGTTCCGGCAGTCGCGATAAGGGTAGAGCGGGGCGATGCACCACCCGCAGGGCCTTGATCGAGCCTTCGAGGTCGTAGGCAGGGTTTATGGTGATAAGCCGGAGGCGCTTTGCCTCGCGCATGATGCTCTGCAGGTAGTTTTGTACCCTTAAAGCAACGTCTATCGTTCCGCGCTTCTTGATCGCTTCCAAGGGCTGCATAAGGTCATGGGTGTCGAGATCAACAATGGCGCGTGCGCCGATCAGCGGGAATACGTGGGTTTTGAGGCGGCTCATCACAGTCTTGGAGTGGCCTGGTGCCCATTTGGCCGACATTTCCGTGTGCCAGTCCAGCGCAACGCTTTCAAAGGTTCTGCCTTTGATCACAGCTTCCGCCTTGGCTTGGTGCTTGGTCTCTATGGGATCAATGCCATCCGCCAGCATTCGCTTGATCTCCAAGCGCTTGCGGCGCGCATCGGCGAGGCCAATGACGGGGTAGTTGCCGAACGAGGTCAGTCCTTCCCGTCCGTCAGGTTTGACGTAACGAAGCCGCCAGCCTTTGCGGCCATTGGGTTGGACTAGGAGATAGAGGCCATCGCCGTCGAAAAGCTTGTAGGCGCGGTCTGTAGGTTTTGCCAAGCGGCAAGCTGCGTCGGAGAGCGGAGCTGTGGTGCGCGACATAAGGGTACTCCCTTTTATCGACGTGACCTGTATCCCAAACTCTACCCTTAAAACGGTTGGAATCCACCAGTTTCTGACGGAAACCGATGGAACGCCAAAACGAAAAAACCCGCCAGAAGGCGGGTTTTTCGGGGGTTCTAGAGATTTTGAAAGCCTTCTCTGGAACCTTGTATGGTGCCGGCACCAGGAGTCGAACCCGGGACCTACTGATTACAAGTCAGTTGCTCTACCAACTGAGCTATACCGGCGTGTGGGCGACGATTATAGCGATTGGGTTGGTTCTGTAAACCCCTTAATTCAGACTATTTTTACGCAGGTGCTGGATCAGGCGCTGCATGAGCTGTGTCATTGGGTGTCAAGCCGCAAAATCGGGCTGTTCGACGTCAATCCAGCAGGCGAGTGATGGCAGGATTTCTGCACTGTTCAAGCACCCATTTCACCCGTTTATGCCCTTTTGATTGGGAGCTTATGCACAACGGATGGGCGCTACGGCTGCGTTGCAGGGGATTTTGTGGACACGTTCTCATTTTGTGTGCAAAGCCCTGTTTTACAGGTTTTTTATCTATGTGAACAAAAAATGACCAATGCTGTTTTTGTCATGCAATGGCCGTGGATATTGGATCCACGGCAAAACCATCAACAGAGTTATCCACAGGCTGTAAAGATTTTAAGCGCGCTCGGCCAGCAGCAGAAAATTACGCGGAGTCAGCGGTGCGTCGCAGAAGGTGCCGAGGCGTACGATGTATCCCTGTTCGGCGAGGAAAATGGCTCGATCAAGATTCAGCCAAAGCTCCAGTGGTCGTCGGAACAATCCGCGCAGTAATTCCAGGTTGCGAACTTCGGCCAACCGCTGCCAGCCGGAGGCTTCCAGTGCCCGCCAATCTGGCGAGCCGATTGTGGATAACTCTTTCAGCGTTGCCAGATCGTGACAGTAATCGGCGAAAGGTTTGTCCAGCCAGGCGCTGGGCAGGGACGGGGTGGGCAAGTATTTGTCTACTTCACGCACTTGCCGTTGCAGCAAATCGAATGCCAGGCGCCGGGCCATGGAGGTGTCGCGCTGACGTCGGACCCGTGCACCGGCGGTGACGGTTTCGCTCATGGGCAGCGCCAGATCTTCGATCGAGAGCTGTAGGGCGGATCGCAAACCCGCTGAGGACAATGCCTGATACTCGCTGTGATTGATCCGGTTGTAACAGCACGGGGCGATGGCCATCTGCTGACATCCGGCAGCGCTTGCCAGTTGCATCAGGCGCACGTGCAAATCGCCGCAGGCGTGCAGGGCGACGGGGGTGTGCTGAGCACTCATAACGCTCGCTGCGTCTGTCGCCAGTACATCCTGTTCGATATGCAGCGCGTGCAAATGATGGCGCTGACTTAATGCCTGACCACTGGCGACCAACGCCGGATCGTATTCAACGCAAGTCAGCTGTTGTCCCGCACCCAACAGGCGTCGACCCAAATGTCCCTTGCCGGAGCACCAGTCAAGCCAATGCGTTGGCGGCGAGGCAAAAGACAAACGACTGGCGAACGCTTCGATCTGCTGCCACTTGCGCCCCGGCACATCGACATTCAATCGATGGCCTGCGGCTTCCAGCGCATGTTCCGGCAACTCACCGACCGCGCTCAGCTCAGCCGACAACGCCGCCAATGCAGCGAACGGCTCCGGGGCATCGATGAGCTCGGCAGGCCGGTTGTGCGCCCGTTCTGCATCTTCCAGTGATCGTCCGCGTAGCCACGAAGCCAATTCGGGGTAGGCGGTTTCCCATGGAAGCGAAAGATGGGTGAACGGACGAGGTTTCCACAGCGCCTGATGCTCAAGCAAAAAAGCATCCAGCGCGGTGAAGCGGGCGAGTAGGTCCTCGCCCGTCAACACGTGGGAAGTATCAACGCCCTTGGCAGGCATCGACGCGCAGCCAGCGCTCCAGCAGCTTGAAGCCGCGCACCAGCACGTAGGACATCAGCAGATAGAACACGCCGGCGGCGAAGAAGATTTCCACCGGCAGGTAGGTGCGCGCGATGATTGTGCGGGCCATGCCGGTCAGTTCCAGCAGGGTCACGGTGCTCGCCAGTGCGCTGGCCTTGAGCATCAGGATCACTTCATTGCTGTAGGCCGGCAGGCCGATGCGCGCCGCACGCGGCAGCATGATGTAGAACATCGCCTTGGGCCTGGACATGCCCAGCGCTCGCGCCGCCTCGATTTCGCCGGGCGGAATCGCCTGGATCGCGCCGCGCAGGATCTCCGCGATGTACGCCGCCGTGTGCAGGGTCATGGTCGCGGTGGTACACCAGAAGGGATCGCGCAGGTACGGCCACAGCGCGCTGCTGCGCACCGCATCGAACTGCGCCAGGCCGTAATAGACCAGAAACAGTTGCACCAGCAACGGCGTACCACGGAAAAAGAAGATGTAGGCGTAGGGCAAGGCGCGCACATACCACAGCTTCGAAGAGCGGGCGATGCCCAGTGGAATTGCCAGTAGCAGGCCGGCTATCACGGCAATCGCCACCAGCTCCAGGGTCAGGGTCGCGCCCTGCGCCAGTTTTGGCAGCCACTTGATGATCACTTCCCAGTTCATGAAGCGCTCCTCGCAAAGCCGCGAGCGGCGCGTTTTTCCAGGAAGTGCATGCCGGTCATCGCCAGCACCGTCAGGCCCAGGTACATGACTGCGGCGACCAGATAGAAAGTGAACGGTTGTTTCGACACGGTCACGCCGATCTGCGCGTGACGCATGATTTCTTCCAGGCCGATCACCGACACCAGTGCGGTGTCTTTCATCAGGATCATGAACAGGTTGCCCAGGCCGGGCAGGGCGATGCGCCACATCTGCGGCATGATCAACTTGGTGAAAATCCGCCATTTCGACAGGCCCAGCGCCACACCCGCTTCGCGATGGCCCTTGGGAATGGCAAGGATCGCGCCGCGGAACACTTCCGTGGCGTAGGCGCCGAAGCACAGGCCCAGCGCAATTACGCCGGCGGCGAAGGCACTGAGTTGCAGGTCGGGATTGCCGAAGAACTCACCGAGGCTGCGCATCAGGTTGACCGTACCGAAGTAGATCAACAGCACCCAGAGCAATTCCGGGACGCCACGCACCAGGGTCGAATAAGTACCGCCAAGCCATTGCAGCGGCTTGTACGGGGAAGTCTTGGCCAAGGCGCCGAGCAGACCGAGCACCAGTCCCAGGCACAGGGCCGTCAGTGCCAGTTTGACGGTCATCAGCGCGCCGGCGGCGAGGGCCGGGCCGAATCCGTAGAGGTCGATAATCATGGATTTCTTTTCAAATCGCGGCAGGCAAGGCCGGGAGCCGGCGCCGTCGGATCACGGCGCCGATCCCGCAGGTCAGATCAATAGATGCTGAACGGGAAGTACTTGTCGTTGATCTTCTTGTAGGTACCGTCGGCGACGATTTCCTTCAGGGCGGCGTTCAGCTTCTCACGCAGCGGGTCGCCTTTACGCACCGCGATGCCGATCTTGTCGCTTTCAACGACAGCATCGCCCTTGAACTCGTAGTTCTTGCCGGCGTCGCTTTTCAGCCAGTCGTAGTTGGCGTACTTGTCGGCCAGGATGGCGTCGACCCGACCGGAGGTCAGATCCAGGTAGGCGTTTTCCTGGGTGTCATAGAGTTTTACTTCGATATCGCTACCGTAGGTGTCCTCCAGCCAGGTACCGGCGAGCGTTGCGCGCTGCGTACCGATGATCTTGCCTTTGAGCGAATCCTTGTCGGTTTTGAAGTCTTTATCTTTCGGTGCGATGAACTGCAGTTTGTTCGAGTAGTACGGGTCGGTGAAATCCACCGCGCCCTTGCGCTCTTCGGTGATCGACAGCGAGGAGATCAGGAAATCGAACTTCTTGGCGTTCAGCGCCGGGATGATACCGTCCCAGTCGGAGGTGACCACGGTGCACTCGACTTTCATCTTGGCGCACAGGGCGTCGCCGATGTCTTTGTCGAAGCCGACCACGTTGCCGCTGGCGTCTTTGTTGTTGAACGGCGGGTAAGCCGCCTCGATGCCCATCTTCAGGGTCTCGGCCATGGCACCGGCGCTGAAGGCGAGGGTGACGGCGGCGGCCAGGAAGACCTTTTTAAAATTCTGCATGCATGTTGCTCCGTTAGCGGTTGCTGGACATGAATTGTTTGCAGCGCGCCGAAAGCGGGTTTTCGAACACCTGCTGAGGCGATCCTTGCTCTTCCACCAGCCCCTGGTGGAGGAACACCACTTCGCTGGAGACTTGACGGGCAAAGCCCATTTCGTGGGTCACCAACAGCATGGTACGGCCTTCTTCGGCCAGTGCGCGGATGACACTAAGTACTTCCTGAACCATTTCCGGGTCAAGGGCGGAGGTGGGCTCGTCGAACAGAATCACCTTCGGCTGCATCGCCAGCGTGCGTGCGATCGCCGCGCGTTGTTGCTGACCACCGGACAGTTGCGACGGGTAGGCGTGGCGCTTGTCGGCAATGCCGACCTTGGCCAGCAGCGCTTCGGCGACCTCGATCGCCTCGGCCTTGCTCTGGCCAAGCACGCGGCGCGGGGCCTCGATGATGTTGTCGAGCACACTCATGTGCGGCCACAGATTGAAGTTTTGAAATACAAAACCAATCTCGGAACGCAGGCGGTTGATCTGCTTGCCATCAGCGGCAACCAGTTCGCCATTCTTGGCGGGCTTGAGCTTGAGTTCTTCACCGGCCACCAGAATCTGACCCTGGTGCGGGTTTTCCAACAGGTTGATGCAACGCAGGAACGTGGACTTGCCGGAACCGGAGGAACCGAGGATCGAGATCACATCGCCGTCGCGGGCGGTCAGCGAGATGCCTTTGAGCACCTCAAGCTGTCCGTAGCGTTTGTGCAAGTTGCGGATTTCAAGCGCGGGCGTGGCCTCAGCCATGTGCGTTCCTCATATATGTTGCGCTCCTGCTGTTGGCGGGCCTTCCTGGCGAGGCGGCCAAGCTAGCATAGCGTTTCAATGGCAGCCAACAGCGCTACGAGCGGTAAGCGGATGGCGTGTGGCAGGTTGTCGCATCGGCACAGCAGACTGTCGCCACATCAACAACCGAACGGGTGTTCGAACGTGCAAACCCGTGGGTGTTGCGTAAAAAAAGGCGCGATGTTGCCAGCTTTGGCGGGGTGTTGGAAGCGCTATCCGGCCGAACGTACACGATTCGCCCTTTTATTGGGCATCCCATACTTTTTCAGTGTGTTTCTGGTGCGCCCGTACGTTGGGAAAAGTGAGTCGCAGGGTAACGCTCTGGCGAATTGCCATTCATTCCAATGACTTGCGGTGACTGTCCGGTCTCGCTGAAGACCGCGGCCCAGAAGAGTTTGAAATATTTTGGCGCAATAATTGCGTGCAGAATCTGGAACGCCCTGTTGGTTTCTTTTTACGAGAAGGAAAATCAGACAGGACGGACGCAATCGCTTTCCTCGCAAAGGTAGTTCCGATGAGCAGTACCCCAAGCTCCAATGGCCTCGAACAGGGGCTCAAACCGCGTCATGTGACCATGTTGTCGATCGCCGGTGTTATCGGCGCCGGTCTGTTCGTTGGCTCCGGCCACGCGATCGCTGCCGCCGGCCCCGCCGTGCTGCTGGCCTACGCCGCCGCTGGCACCCTGGTGGTGCTGGTGATGCGCATGCTCGGTGAAATGGCTGTCGCTTCGCCCGACACCGGCTCGTTCTCGACTTACGCCGACCGTGCCATCGGGCACTGGGCCGGTTTCACCATCGGCTGGTTGTACTGGTGGTTCTGGGTATTGGTGATTCCACTGGAAGCCAACGCCGCCGCGACCATCCTCCATGCCTGGTTCCCGGGGATCGAGATCTGGGCGTTCGCATTGATCATCACCATGCTGCTGACGGTCACCAACCTGTTCAGCGTAAAAAACTACGGTGAATTCGAATTCTGGTTTGCTCTGATCAAAGTCCTGGCAATCATCGGTTTCATCGCGCTGGGTCTTGCGGCTGTTTTCGGCTTCCTGCCCACCAGTCAGGTCAGCGGTGTTTCGCACCTGTTTGATTCCGGCGGCTTCCTGCCAAATGGCATGGGCGCGGTGCTGGGTGCAATTCTGACCACCATGTTCTCGTTCATGGGTACTGAAATCGTAACCATCGCGGCCGCGGAATCGAAGAACCCGGGCAAGCAGATTTCCAAGGCCACCAACTCGGTGATCTGGCGGATCGGCCTGTTCTACCTGGTATCGATCTTCATCGTTGTGGCCCTGGTGCCGTGGAACGATCCTACGCTGGCCAACCTCGGTTCCTACCAGACCGTGCTTGAGCGCATGGGCATTCCGAACGCGAAAATGATCGTCGATATCGTGGTTCTGGTCGCGGTGACCAGCTGCCTGAACTCGGCGCTGTACACCTCGTCGCGCATGCTGTTCTCCCTCGGCAAGCGCGGTGACGCACCGGCGATGTCGACCCGGGTCAACAAAAGCGGTACGCCTTATTGGGCCGTGATGCTGTCGACCGGCGCTGCGTTTCTCTGCACCTTCGCCAACTACGTGGCCCCGGCTGCCGTGTTCGAATTCCTGCTGGCGAGCTCCGGCGCCATCGCGCTGCTGGTGTACCTGGTGATCGCGTTCTCGCAACTGCGCATGCGTAAACAACGCATGGCCCGCGGCGAGAAAATCGTCTTCAGCATGTGGCTGTTCCCGGGCCTGACCTACGCGGTGATCATCTTCATCGTCGCGGCCCTGACCATCATGCTGTTCCAGGAAGCCCACCGCGTGGAAATCCTCGCAACCGGCCTGCTGAGCCTCATGGTAGTTGCCGCCGGTCTGCTGGTGGCACGCCGTCGCAAGCTGGAAAACCGTGGTGCGGTGGTGTTGAACTGATCCGTAACGCGTAATGCAAAACGGCCGCTGTCAGTGATGACGAGCGGCCGTTTTTGTTTGTGCGCGGGGTTTATTCGCCCTTGTCTTCCTGGGTGTCCAGCGACTTGCCGTAAGTATCCAGTGCAATCCCGAAATCGGTGATGAACTGTGGCTCGGTCAGCCAGGCTTGGGCGGTTTCGATGTCCATGCCGTCGGCCCACATGCGGTAGTCGATCAGCATGTCGGCGGCCAGGTGGGTGGCGGCCATGCCTTCGTTCTCGGCGTTTTCCATGTCCAGCAGCTCTGGATGGTCAACGATGATGAACGCCAGTTCGCGCAGCAGGGTCAGCAGCATTTCATTGCGGCTGACGGCTTCGGCGTCGCGCATCTTGCTGAACATCGCCAGGGTGTATTCCGGGATCGGTTCGTCCAGATGCCCGAGGTTGTCGTCCTGCTCCAGCGGCTTACGGCCGACCATGCGGATGTGCTTGGCTTTGGCTTTGGCGCGCTTGGCGCGTTTCTGTTGCTTGTTCAGGGATGCCATGGGGACTCAGTTCTTCTGTTGGGTTTGTGCGGCAATCGCGTCGGACGCCGCCACATAGTCGGCCTGGAAGGCCGGGGATTCGATCCACGCCAGGGCGCCGGCCTCGTCGGTTTCTTGCGACCACTGGCGATACTCGATCAGTGCGGCGAGGATGAAATCCATCGCGCCTTCTTCGCCTTCCTGCTCGTAGACCAGCTCCAGCAGCGGGTCTTCGAGGAACGCGGTGCACATGGCTTGCTGGCTGATCTTCTCGGCGTCGATCATTTTCTTGAACAGCTCGGTCAGGTCCACCGACTCGAAGTCGATGCGGTCATCGTTCGGGTCCAGTTCGACCGGCGCCTCGGCGCGTTTGGTGCGGTTCTGCTTGGCCTTGGTCTTGGCCCGGGCGGCGCGTTTTTTTTGCTTGTTGGCGGAGGCCATGGTGTGTTCCGTCGTGCGTTGAGGGGGCTCAGCTGCGTGGCACTGGCCGCCCGGGTGTATCGGGGGCCAGCTCGCCGGTTTGCAGCCAGGTCAGAGCGATGGGCCATAGTGTGGCTTGGTATGCGCTGCGAAAAAAGGCGAAATGTCCGACTTGTTGTTCGCCGATGTCCTGCGGCGCGATGCGCAAGTGGGTTTTGTGCGCATGACTGAAGTAGCCGAGCAGGCGTTCGATGGCCGGGATCGTGCCGTAAGGGTCGTCGCTGATGCTGATCGCCAGGGTTTGTGCGCGGACGTTGGCGAAGGGCAGGCGACCGCTTGCCTTCAGAAGTCGGCGGCCGCTCGGACGCTGCTCGTAGCGCGCGGCAGGCGTGCTCCAGTCCCGTACGACGCCTGCTGGTGTGTCCTCCAGCCAGCCGAGGCGTTTGCCCGGGAAATAGCCACAGAGCCGCGTCAGCAGCGGCATCAGCAGGTGCCATTTGCCGAACATGCGCCAGCGCTGTGCCGGCGCATAGTCGCGCCAGTAAGCGAACTGCGCGCCGACCGTCACCAGCCGACGAATGACCTGCCCGGACTCGCCGAGCCCAGCCGCGCAACCGCCGAAGCTGTGCCCGACCGCATCAATTGGCTGGCCGGGGAATTCCCGTTGCGCGCGTTTGAGCATCGCCTCGAAATCCAGCGCGCCCCAGTCGGTCCATGAGGCCTCAAGACCTTTCAGGGTCGCCGGGCGCGATTCGCCGATGCCTCGGTAGTCGTAGGTGATCACGTCGAAGCCGTTGGCGAATAGGTAATCGGCGAAGCGCGAGTAGTGTCGGCAGCGTACCGAGGTGGCGGCGTTGATGATGACTACCGGTCGCTGGATCTCGGGCAGGGCGTGACGCCAGGTGAAGCCGCCGAGCATAAAGCCATCTGCGGCAGCTTCTTTGAAAGGTTCGCTCATGGTTGCTGTGTCGGGCGTAAACGCGGGACTGCATGAATTCATACGGACTTGGCCTTGGCGAAGACGGATCGAGAATGAGCTTCAACGCCGGGCTGCGCAATCACTCGAAACGCAGTGCGTTCCGGATTGAAGATTAGCGACTCTGTGAATTCGAGCCGCCGTGCGTCTCGAATTAGTCCCTTTCGCACCCTGGCCAAGTTCCAATCATTCTAAAACACGTGCTTCTCTGGCCGGATCAAATAAGGAGTAACAGTTGGGCTCTACAAGAGCCCGGGAGTCGTCATCATGAAACGTGTTCTTTCATTCCTGCTGCCCATCGCGGCGGTGGCGGCATTGGTCTTTCCGGCGATGTTGCAGGCGGCCAACCTCGACCCGATCGACAGTGCCGGGGTGCAAGTCCAGCAACAACAGCAAAACGGCATCAACTACCTGTCCGGCGGGATCGGCCTGGACGAGTCAAAAGCCATTCAACAATCCACCGGTTACAACCTGCACATGACGTTCGCGGTGGGCGCGCAAGACCAGTACACCGCTGATGTCGACGTGATGATTCAAAAGTCGCCGGGGCAAACCGTGCTGACCCTCACCCAAACGGGCCCGCTGGTGTACGTGCAATTGCCACCGGGTAAGTACACGGTGGTCGCCACGCGCAATGGCGAAACACGGCGTGACGTGACAGACGTTGGTAGCGGCACTGCGCGCAATCTGGTGTTCCACTGGAATGACGCTGGATAACGTTGGGTGCAATTGAACGTCGAGGCGCGGGTATAATCCCGCGCCTACTGTTTGTGGCGAAGGAAGTGCTGGTTTGAAAGGGATTTTGCGTATCGGCTCAGTGGTGAGCCTGGTTTTGCTGCTGGCCGGTTGTGGAACGATGATGGGGCGCCTGAACGGTGATTCTGAAGAGCCGTACTACAAAGGTGTCGATGGCAGCCTGCACTTGCTTGGCGTGAGAGGGGGAGACGGCATGCCCTCGGCGGTCATCTGCTACATGATGATCGTTTGCCCGCTGATTAGCGTTGTATCGCTGCCGGTAGACGCTGCGCTCGACACGGTTTTGTTGCCGGTCGACTACGTCAACACCCTCTGAGGCCGGTCTTCATTTATCGCGCGTACGCTTGGCCTTCTGCTTGTAACTGGGCTCGTGCGCCATTCGGTAAATCCATAATCCGATCCAGCCGACGGCTATCAGGAACACGGTGCCGACGCACTGCGACACGATCTCGAACCAGAACATTCGGGGTTGCAGCGCGAGGGTGTAGGTATGGCGTGGGCCCGATCGGTTCCAGGTAGTGATGGAGCCGCTGATCAAACTGTGGATGATCAGATAAGTCGACGCGGCGATGAGGAAGGCGATCAATACGCCGACCAGCACCGTCACCCAGAATGCCGCCCGACTCTGGCGATAGGGTGGCGGATGGGGCAGGGGTACGCGGGTTCTTTTCTGGTTCATCGAGCGGATGACCCTCTTCCTTAAGGTGCGGCCAAAGTAGCGCGGATCGCCTTCGTTCGAAACCCGTCGCGCATTTGCGCAGCCCGGAAAAAAGACTGGATTTAGCCGCTATCAAATCGCAGGCATAAAAAAACCCTGAATCTTGCGATTCAGGGTTTTCGGTATTTGGTGCCCAGAGACGGAATCGAACCGCCGACACGGGGATTTTCAATCCCCTGCTCTACCGACTGAGCTATCTGGGCAACGGGGCGCATTAAAAGGGTTTTTCGGATTTACGTCAACGACTTTTTTAAAATTTCTTAAATTAATTCCGTCGCTTACGATCCGCCCCCCGATTTTGCAGGTTTACTCTGCAGGCGGAACGTAGCCTTCCGCCTTGGCGTAATCCTCGCCGGAGAAGTACTTGTCCATTTCGCCCTGAAGATATTTGCGGTCTTCGGCGTTCATCATGTTCAGACGCTTTTCGTTGATCAGCAGGGTCTGGTGCTTCTGCCAGTCAGCCCAGGCCTTGGCCGAGACGTGGTCAAAAATATCCTGACCTTTGGCGCCCGGGAAAGGAGCGCGTTCCAGCGCGGGCAGTTCTTCTTTGTACTTGCGGCACATGATGGTGCGGGTCATGACGACTCTCCTGCGTTCAATACGGCGGCCGCGCGTTCGAGCAAGGTTTTGACCGGGGCGGCAAGGCCCAGGCGCGGCGGGGTGGCGAGGTTATACCAGAGCCAGTCGGCCTCGGCCACGTGCTGACCGGCCTCCTGCACCTGAACCAGCCAGGGTTCTATGGACAGCTGGAAGTGGCTGAAGGTATGCACCAGGCTTGGCAGCGCCTGCTGCTCGCCCATTGTCAGCGAGTGCTGGTCGGCCAGATGTTGCAGGTCGTCGAGGTCATCGAGTTCCGGCAGGCTCCATAAGCCGCCCCACAACCCCGTGGACGGGCGGCGATAAAGCAGAATCGCGCCTTCGCCGTTGGCCAGCAGCGGCATCAGCGTGCGTTTCTGCGGTATGGCCTTGCGCGGCTTGGGGATCGGGTAGCGAGTCTCCAGCCCGAGCATGTGCGCTTCGCAGCCCTTTTCCAGCGGACACAGCAGACAGCTCGGTTTGCTGCGCGTACACAGCGTAGCGCCGAGATCCATCATCGCCTGGGTGTAGGCGTTGACCCGATCGTGCGGCGTGAAGCGTTCTGCATTGGCCCACAGCTGTTTGGCGACCTTCGGCTCACCCGGGTAACCCTCTTGCGCGGTAAAACGCGCCAGAACGCGTTTGACGTTGCCATCGAGGATCGGCGCGCGCAGGCCCATGCTGATGCTGGCGATGGCGCCGGCGGTGGACAGGCCGATCCCCGGCAGATCCGTCAGCTTTTCGACGTCCCGCGGAAATTCGCCGCCGTACTGGCTGACGACGATCTTTGCGGTCTTCTGCAAATTGCGCGCGCGGGTGTAGTAACCCAGCCCGGTCCACAGGTGCAGCACTTCGTCCTCCGGCGCCTCGGCCAGCGCTTGCACCGTTGGCAGCGCGGCCATGAAGCGGTCGAAGTAATTGAGCACGGTGCTGACCTGGGTCTGCTGCAACATGATCTCCGACACCCACACCCGATACGGGTTGATGTCTTGCTGCCAAGGCAAATCGTGGCGGCCGTGGCGGTCGAACCATTCCAGCACCGCCGTGGAAAACTGCTCCGCTCTCATCGCTTGAACAGCCCCTTCAATGCGTTTTTCAATTCCGGGCTGACCTTGTCGCCGAGTTTTTCATCGATCTTCTCGCCGAGTTTGTCACCGGCCATTTTGGTCGCGACCTGGCCGAGGCGTTCGTTGTCCACACGGCAAGCCTTGGCGCCCAGTTCCAGAGGGCCACGGCAGCGCAGCGGCCACTCGATGCCGACGAATTTCTCGCCGACCTGACAGGCCGGATCCGGCATGGCGCTGGTGTCGCCTTCGACGATGATGCCGACGCGGTAATCCATGCCCAGCACCCGCAGGTCGATGTCGCCGTCGCCGTTGACGGTCATACCGGGGATGCGCACTTTCAGGTCCGGGTTGCTCGCCACGCCGTTGCGCAAGGTCAGGTTGCCCTTGAGCTCCTGGAACGGCGTGTCCTTGCCCCGCGGCTCGCCGCTGAGGGTTTTGCGGTTGAGGGTGGCGATGCCTTTGCACAGTTGCTGTTCAAGGTTGGCGTTGAGCAGCACACCGTTGTTGATCACGAAACTGGCGTTGCCGTTGAGGGTTTCGATCAGCGCCTGTTGGCTGTTGCCGCTGCCGGTGAGGCTGCTGGTCAGCGTGACCAGACCTTTGACCGGCGGATTCTTGCCCTGGCTTTCGAGGATTTTCTCGGCCGGCACGCGGTTGATCCTGGTTTGCAGGTTCAGCACCGGCGCACTCGGGCGTACGTCGAGGGTGCCCTTGGCTTCGAAGTCGCCGTTGTACAGGCCGCCACGCAGACTCTCCAGGGTCAGCAGGCCGCCCTGGCCGGTGGCTTTGAGCGCGGCGTTCTGGATCGGCAGTTTGTCGAGGGTCAGTTGGCCGAAGCTCAGGTCGGCATCGACGTCGAGTCTGGCCAGACGCTCGACCGGCAGCAGACGCTCGGTGCTCCAGGCGCTTTTGCTTGGCTTGTCCGGCAACGGTGTGCTGCCGGCGCCGGCCATGGCATCGGCTTCGGTGCTGGCGACTTCGGCCTGACGCACTTGCGCGGCGTTTTTGGCTTTTTCCGATTTCGGCGGCAGGTAGCGGTCGACATCGAAGGTGTCAGCCTTGAGGATCGCGCGCAGCGACTGCTTGGCGAAATCTTCCACGGCAATGCGCCCGCTGAAGCTGCTGTCGTCGAGTTTCAGGTTGATGTTGTCGAAGGCCACGCTGGTTGGCGTGGCGGCCACGCGGCTGACCAGTTCGACCTTGCTCAGGCTGCCGGGCGCCATGGCTGGCAGCGTTTGGCCGATGCTGTCGACAAATTTCGCCAGATCGAACTGGGCGATCGAGATCCCGCCAGTGACCTGCGGGGTCTTGTCGAGGTCGTTGACCTTCAGCTCACCGAGCGCGCGCAACTGGTTGGCGGAGATCTTGATCCCGGTCCATTCGGCGACGTTCGCCGCCTTGTCCAGCAAGATCTGCCCTTGGGCGGAGAAAGTCATGGCTTTGCCCTGCAGCGGATCGCCGGTCAGTTCGCCGGACAGTTTCATGTCTTCGAACTTGTAACGTTGCAATGCACGCTCGATGCGCAGCTCGCCATTGAGTTCGGTACGCACGCGCAGCACAGGCTGATTGGTGCTGAGGAACGCCGTGGCTTTCAGCGGAATGTTGGTCGAGTCGTGTACCGCACCGGTGCTCAGCTGGATGCTTTCGGCGCTGTACTGTTTGCCGGTCTGCTCATCGTTGTATTCAACGCGAGCGTTGTTGACGGTCAGGCTGTCGATGTCGAGGCGGATCGGCTGCGGCGGTTTTTCCGGCTGGGCGGGGGCCTCTGCAACAGGTGGGCTGGCAAGTGGCGGGCTGCCGGCAGGCGTGGCGGGAGGTGGCAGCTTGCCGATGTCTTCCCAGTTGCCGTGGCCGCTCTTGTCGCGTTTGAGGCGCAGGTTCAGGCCTTCGACGCGCACATCGCTCATCTGCACTTCGCGGCGCAACAGTGGCAACACGCGCACGGACAGGCCGAGCATCTGCAGGTCGGCATACGGTTCGGTCGGATTGATCAGGGTGGCGATGCTGGCCTCATGCAGTTCCAGGCCGAGCCACGGGAACAGGCTCCAGCCGATATCGCCATTGAGCGTCAGCTCGATGTGGGCCTTGTCGCGGGCTATCTGGCGAATCTCGTCTTTGTAGTCGTTGGGATCAAACAGGTGGGTCAGGGCGAAGCCCGCCGCCACAATGATCAGCAACAGCCCGAGAAGTACCAGACCCAGGATTTTGCCGAACGCTTTCATGGGCGAGTCCTTGTAGTTAGTCGAATTCGTAATTTAGCCGGGGAGTATAGCGCTGCATCCGCCCGGTTCGGGGCGCTGTCATGTTGCGATCACGTCCAGCGGCAATTGCAATTTGGTGGCCAGCGCCTGGGTTTCAAGGTGTCCGGCCGGTGCCAGCAGGCGCAGTTGAGCACCCGCTTGCGACGCCATTTTCTGTGCTTGGTTCACCAACCGCTCGGCTACCCCACGGCGCCGGGTGACTTTTCGAACACACAAATGTGACAAGTACCAAACCCTGTCGTGCCTTGTCAGGCGTGCTGCACCGAGCAGGCGATCGTTGAAACGTCCTGCAATCAAAGAGCTGTCAGCCAGGCTGTTTTCGATCAGTTGAGCGTCCCCGGAATACGGCGCGAACAGCCATTGCGGGGCGTCACGATAGATCTTCTGCAGATCCTGTTGATCCTGGTAATTGGCGTCTTCAAGCATTTGAACGATGACAGGCATTGGTGCCTCCTCAAAAGTGCCCCCTGCAGGAGCTGCGGAACGCTGCGATCTTTTGATTTTGCCTGTCAAAACAAGGTCAAAAGATCGCAGCGTTCCGCAGCTCCTGCAGGGGACGAGATCAGATGACATGAAAAAGGTGATATCAGTTTGGTTTTTCTGTCACGTGCAAATGGTAACCTTCGCCGGTTCGCCCGTCCTTCTGCGACTTAACGTCGCGCCTTCAAGGAGCTTCACCCGAAAAAACGGTCATGCCTGCGTGCATAAAGGCCGAGGGTGAGCAGTGGCTGGCGAACCATACTAATAATTGGGGGATACACAATGAGCACGAGCATCACGGCGGACGGCCTTCGCGCCGACCAGCCTGCGTTCCTGTCCAAGGAGCGCATCATCGCCAAGCCCGGTTTCAACCGCTGGCTGGTTCCACCGGCCGCTCTGGCCATCCACCTGTGCATCGGCATGGCCTACGGTTTCTCGGTGTTCTGGCTGCCGTTGTCCAAGGCGCTGGGCGTCACCGCGCCAGTGGCTTGCGCGCCGGACATGAGTTTCATCGCTCAGGTCTTCTCTTCGCAATGCGACTGGCCGATCTCCATGCTCGGCTGGATCTACACCCTGTTCTTCATCTTCCTCGGCTGCTCGGCAGCGATCTGGGGTGGCTGGCTGGAACACGCCGGGCCACGCAAGGCGGGTGTGGTTTCGGCGCTGTGCTGGTGCGGCGGTCTGCTGATCTCGGCACTGGGGATTTATACCCACCAGATCTGGCTGATGTGGATCGGCTCCGGCGTGATCGGCGGTATCGGTCTGGGCCTGGGCTATATCTCGCCGGTATCGACCCTGATCAAGTGGTTCCCGGACAAGCGCGGCATGGCGACCGGCATGGCGATCATGGGTTTCGGTGGCGGCGCGATGGTCGGTGCACCGTTGGCGACTGCGCTGATGAGTCACTTCGCTTCGCCTGCCGGTGTCGGCGTGTGGCAGAGCTTCGTGGCGATGGCGGCGATCTACTTCGTGTTCATGATCGGTGGCGCCCTGGCTTATCGCGTTCCGCCAACCGGCTGGAAGCCTGAAGGCTGGACTGCTCCGGCGAAGAAAGCGTCGAACTCGATGATCACCCACCGTCACGTTCACGTGAATGTGGCGTGGAAAACTCCGCAGTTCCGTCTGGTGTGGCTGGTGCTGTGCCTGAACGTATCGGCCGGTATCGGCATCCTCGGCATGGCCTCGCCACTGCTGCAGGAAGTGTTCGGCGGCAAGCTGCTGGGCGTTGACGTGCCGTTCGGTCAACTGGACGCCGGGCAACTGGCTTCGATCGCTGCGATCGCTGCCGGCTTCACCGGTCTGCTGAGCCTGTTCAACATCGGTGGCCGCTTCTTCTGGGCTTCGTTCTCGGACTACCTGGGTCGCAAAAACACCTACTTCGTGTTCTTCGCCCTCGGTTTTGCGCTGTACGCACTGATCCCGAACATGGGCCATTTGGGCAACGTTGCGCTGTTCGTGGCGGCGTTCTGCATCATCCTGTCGATGTACGGCGGTGGTTTTGCGACCGTTCCGGCGTATCTGGCCGACCTGTTCGGCACGCAAATGGTCGGCGCGATCCACGGTCGCCTGCTGACTGCCTGGGCTGCGGCCGGCGTGCTCGGTCCGGTGCTGGTGAACTACCTGCGTGAGTATCAGTTGAGTATCGGCGTTGAGCGCGCTGCCGCTTACGACATCACCCTGTACATCCTCGCGGGCCTGCTGGTGCTGGGTTTCCTCTGCAACCTGATGGTGCGTCCGGTAGCAGACAAGTACTTCATGACCGACGCTGAACTGGCCGCCGAACAGGCGCTGGGCCACGACAAAGGTGCTGATGCGAGCACCGTGCTGGAGTGGAAAGCCGCACCGGGCAGCAAGCCGCTGGCAATCGCTGCATGGCTGGTGGTGGGCGTTCCGTTGGCGTGGGGTGTGTGGGTGACCCTGCAGAAGACGGCGGTACTGTTTCACTAAACAAAACGTAGTACCCCTGTAGGAGTGAGCCCTGCTCGCGATAGCGGTCTGACAGTCACGGAAATGTTGGCTGTCACGCCCTCATCGCGAGCAGGCTCACTCCTACAGTTGTTTTCGGGGTGCCTGTAATGGCTTGTATGGACATGTCTACCCGCGACAGCCGGGGCCTCTGTCCGTCAGGCATATCACGTCGCGTGTTTCTGTTTCGGCCCCGCGTGCCTATAATGGCTGCCTTTTTCGCCCAATGATTTTGCGGAGCTGGTGATGGCCGAACGTAAGGCGTCTGTCGAGCGCGACACTCTGGAAACCCAGATCAAAGCCTCGATCAACCTTGATGGCACCGGAAAGGCCCGATTCGATATCGGTGTTCCTTTTCTTGAGCACATGCTGGATCAGATCGCCCGTCACGGGTTGATCGACCTGGATATTGAATGCAAGGGCGATCTGCATATCGACGACCACCATACCGTGGAAGACGTCGGTATCACCCTCGGCCAGGCCTTCGCCAAAGCCATCGGCGACAAGAAAGGCATCCGTCGCTACGGCCACGCCTACGTGCCGCTCGATGAAGCGCTGTCGCGCGTGGTGATCGACTTCTCCGGCCGTCCAGGCCTGCAGATGCACGTGCCATACACCCGCGCCACCGTGGGCGGCTTCGACGTTGACCTGTTCCAGGAATTCTTCCAGGGCTTCGTCAACCACGCACTGGTCAGCCTGCACATCGACAACCTGCGTGGCACCAACACCCACCACCAGATCGAAACCGTGTTCAAGGCTTTCGGCCGTGCGCTGCGCATGGCCGTCGAGCTGGATGAGCGCATGGCCGGGCAAATGCCATCGACCAAAGGCGTTCTGTAATGCAGACGGTTGCAGTTATCGACTACGGCATGGGGAACCTGCACTCGGTGGCCAAGGCCCTCGAGCACGTTGGCGCCGGCAAGGTACTGATCACCAGCGATGCGGACGTGATCCGCGAAGCCGACCGCGTAGTGTTCCCCGGCGTTGGCGCGATTCGCGATTGCATGGCGGAGATCCGTCGCCTCGGTTTCGACGCGCTGGTGCGTGAAGTCAGCCAGGATCGTCCGTTCCTCGGCATCTGCGTCGGCATGCAAGCCCTGCTCGACAGCAGCGAAGAGAACGACGGTGTCGACTGCATCGGCCTGTTCCCGGGCGCGGTGAAGTTCTTCGGCAAAGACCTGCATGAAGACGGCGAGCACCTGAAAGTCCCGCACATGGGCTGGAACGAAGTGCAGCAGAAGGTCAGTCACCCGCTGTGGCACGACATTCCGGACATGGCGCGCTTCTACTTCGTGCACAGCTACTACATCGCTGCCGCCAATGCGCGGCAGGTAGTCGGTAGCGGTCATTACGGGGTCGATTTCGCTGCAGCGCTGGCCGAAGGCTCGCGTTTCGCCGTGCAATTCCACCCGGAGAAGAGCCATACCCATGGCCTGCAATTGCTGCAGAACTTCGCCGCGTGGGACGGTCGCTGGTAAATGGCTGCCAAGAAGTCCAAACCGCCGATTCTGACCCTCACACCTGAACAGGAGAGTGAGGCCAACCGCAAGATTCAGCGGTTCATGGAGGATCGGTTCGAACTCGACCTGGGTTCGTTCGAAGCGGCGGAGATTCTTGAGCTGTTTACCCGCGAAATTGCTCCGCACTATTACAACAGGGCGATTTTCGATGTGCAGACCCACCTCAAAGAGCGGTTTGAAAGCATCGAAAGCGACCTGTGGGCGCTCGAGAAAAACTGATTTCCGAGCCAAGCTGAACATTCAAATTTGAAGGTTTGCCAGATGCTGATTATTCCCGCTATCGATCTCAAGGACGGTGCCTGCGTACGTCTGCGCCAGGGCCGCATGGAAGATTCCACAGTGTTCTCCGAGGACCCGGTGAGCATGGCTGCCAAGTGGGTGGAGGGCGGTTGCCGCCGTCTGCATCTGGTCGATCTGAACGGCGCGTTCGAAGGCCAGCCGGTCAACGGCGAAGTGGTCACCGCGATCGCCAGGCGCTACCCGAACCTGCCGATCCAGATCGGCGGCGGTATCCGCTCGCTGGAAACCATCGAACACTACGTCAAGGCGGGCGTGAGCTACGTGATCATCGGCACCAAAGCGGTGAAGGATCCGGCGTTCGTCGCTGAAGCCTGCCGCGTGTTCCCGGGCAAAATCATTGTCGGTCTGGATGCCAAAGACGGTTTCGTCGCCACCGATGGCTGGGCTGAAATCAGCACCGTGCAGGTCATCGACCTGGCCAAGCAGTTTGAAGCCGACGGTGTATCGTCGATCGTTTATACCGACATCGCCAAAGACGGCATGATGCAGGGCTGCAACGTACCGTTCACCGCTGCGCTGGCTGCAGCGACGAAGATCCCGGTGATCGCGTCCGGCGGTATCCACAATCTGGGTGACATCAAGTCGCTGCTCGACGCCAAGGCGCCGGGCATCATCGGTGCAATCACTGGCCGGGCGATCTACGAAGGCACCCTCGACGTCGCTGAAGCGCAAGCTTTCTGCGATGCGTACCAAGGCTGAGGACTGACCATGGCGCTGGCCAAACGCATCATCCCTTGCCTGGACGTGGACAACGGCCGGGTCGTCAAAGGTGTGAAGTTCGAGAACATCCGCGATGCCGGTGACCCGGTGGAAATCGCCCGTCGCTATGACGAGCAGGGTGCTGACGAGATTACGTTCCTCGACATCACTGCCAGCGTCGATGGCCGCGACACCACGCTGCACACCGTCGAGCGCATGGCCAGCCAGGTGTTCATCCCGCTGACCGTCGGCGGTGGCGTGCGCACCGTGCAGGACATTCGCAACCTGCTCAATGCCGGTGCGGACAAGGTATCGATCAACACCGCTGCTGTGTTCAACCCGGAATTCGTCGGCGAAGCCGCGCAGCATTTCGGCTCGCAGTGCATCGTCGTCGCCATCGACGCGAAGAAGGTCTCCGGCCCGGGCGAAACCCCGCGCTGGGAAATCTTCACCCACGGCGGGCGCAAGCCGACCGGTCTCGACGCGGTCGAGTGGGCGAAGAAGATGGAAGGCCTCGGCGCCGGCGAGATCCTGCTGACCAGCATGGATCAGGACGGCATGAAAAACGGTTTCGACCTCGGCGTGACCCGCGCGATCAGCGATGCGCTGGGCATTCCGGTGATCGCTTCCGGCGGCGTCGGCAACCTGCAGCATCTGGCCGACGGCATCCTCGAAGGCCACGCCAGCGCGGTACTGGCGGCGAGTATTTTCCACTTCGGCGAATACACCGTGCAGGAAGCGAAAGCGTATATGGCCAAACGCGGCATCGTGATGCGCTAAACCGTACAGGCCAGTGGACAGCATGGCGTACCCAAGGCACTCTTGGGCACGCCATGGATTCCGGTAGCCCGACATGATCAAACGCCTGCTTCTTGTTCTCGCCAGTGCCTCTGTGTTGTTGCTCAACACGGCGCGGGCCGAAAACAGTCCCGACACCGATCTGGTGCTCCTTACCGAAAACTTTCCGCCCTACAACATGGCGAAAGACGGCAAGAACTTCGCCAAGGGCGAGAACATCAATGGCATTGCCGCCGACATCGTGCGCGAAATGTTCAAGCGCGCCGGGCTCACCTACAGCCTGACGCTGCGCTTCCCATGGGAGCGGGTCTACAAACTGGCGCTGGAAAACCCCGGTTACGGCGCCTTCGTGATGGCCCGCCTGCCGGATCGCGAGAACCTGTTCAAATGGGTCGGCCCGATCGGTCCGGACGACTGGATCATGCTGGCCAGGGCCGACAGCAAGATCACCCTCGATACCCTTAATGACGCGCGCAAGTACAAGATCGGTGCCTACAAGGGCGATGCGATTGCCGAGACGCTGACCAAACAAGGCTTGAAGCCTATGGTCGTGCTGCGCGATCAGGACAACGCGAAAAAACTGGTCAACGGCCAGATCGACCTGTGGGCCACGGGTGATCCTGCCGGGCGTTATCTGGCGCGGCAGGACGGGGTCACCGGCCTCAAGACCTTGCTGCGCTTCAACAGCGCCGAGTTGTACCTGGCGCTGAACAAGGATGTGTCGGATGCAACGGTCGCCAGGCTGCAGGCGGCGTTGGATCAGATGCGCAAGGACGGGGTTGTCGACGAAATCATGGGGCGCTATCTGTAGCCGTCGGTAACGACTGGTCCGCTGCGTCGTGGGTACATTCTTGCGGCGGATACTGCAGCAGATTGAGGTTTTCGTTCTGGGTGTAAGCCAGATTGATCCCCGCCTGCGAGCCGTCAGCACGAAGCAGCTCGTAGAAACTCTCCAGCTGATAAACCGCGACGAATTTGCCTTTGCCGGCCATAGCGATCACATGGGTAGCAAATGAAGTCTGCCAACCACTGGTTGACGTCTCGCCGTGAGTGAACTGGCTGTCCAGTCTTGCCGAAAATGGGAGTGACGGATGAGCGTCTGCCTTCGTTGCCCACGGACTCACAAAACTGATCGCAGTAAGTTGAGTGAACAGACGCAGCGTCTTCGGATTCTGCAGCCGCTGCGCGGTCCACTTGAAAGCCCGTGCCTCCTCGCCCGTGTTGTGTCCGCTCCCAACCAAATAGTACTGGTCGGTTCTTTCCAGGCGATAAAACGGCGTGGTGCGTAATTGATCAATTGGCGACAAGTCATCCTTGACCACGAACCATGGCAACTCGATGACTTGGGAGAGCGTGGCTGCGCCTTTGGTTTCTGGGGCTTGCGCTGCGGAGAGCGTCGGCAGCTGTGGCGATGACTGGATCAGTGGCGCGATCTGCATCCGTAGCGAATAGGCACCGACATTGCCCTCTGGCCGGTTGAAGCTGCTTGCCGCAACAAAGGTACCTGGTGCGAAATGAATCTCTCCCGGCGGCGCATTCGTCGGCGTGACGCTCCAGGCGCTGAAACTCTGTCTGGCGCCGCTGCCCCTGTCATTCCAGATCAGTTCACCAACGTCCGAGGCGATCACCAGATCGGCGCGTACACAGCGAACCGCGTTGAGTGAAGGTTTTTCGTGATCATTGGAGCAGACCGCGCCCATGGCCACATACCCTTGCGGGGCGATCGGTCGCCATACGGCACCGTCTTTCTTCGAGCCTGAGCCGGAATCTTTCCAGATCAGTTCGAAATCCTCCGGGCGCCTTAATGCCGGGCCCCTGGCCGGATCTGCACTGGGTGCATCGGCTTCGCAAACCACAGCTACCACGGTGCTGCCGTTAATGTTGTCGTGCCCGGCGACGAACACGTCGCCGAGCGGGAAATAGCCCGGCAACACATCCGGCGCCGGAGTCGGGCGCCAGAAGGCCGCGGGTTTAGCCCGAGAGCCGGTGCTGTCCCAGATCCGGTGAAATTCCGTGGTGAAATGGATCAGCAGATTGTCGTGTCGGATCGGCTCGATTTGCCTGGATGGCGCTGCGGCCTGGTCATGAATGGTCATGGTCACTCCTGATAGTTGAACGGCGACTCAAGGGAGTCGCGACCCGTTGCAGGTCTCACTATCGGTATTCGCATCCGGTCTCTGGCGGTAACTATGTATGGCGTCGTGACCAGTTATTTCCAAAAAGACCGTTCCTTGCCATTGGCAGCCTTGCGCGCCTGTTTTTCCCATTGATGCAGAAGCACAAGGCCGACGTCACTGATCAGCTCAGGGGGCGCTGTTTTTGAGGGCTTCCCATTCCAGGATGTATTCCTTCAATTCTGAGCGCTGATTGTTGGGGTCGACAGCGTAAACGCAGAGCTTGAGGGGGAAGTTGCTTTCCGGGCGTAGCCAATGGGAGGTCACGCGCCTATAACCCTGCGGGTCTTCGCAGCTGACTTTTTCAGCAAGGCCGTCTTTTACCTCGTATCGATCAAGGCCCTCGTTCTTGCGTTCCGGCCACAGAATCTGCGCTCTGTTTATTTCTTTGTTAAACGAAGTCTCTATGGTCGGAACAGGCGTCGGGCCCGCATCAATCAGATAAGTGGGAACAGTGACGGCATTTCGATAAGTGCCTGCCGGTAATAAGTCCTCAGTACTGTTTGTGGCGATGACACAAAGGTTGTCAAGCCCGGTTTCAGGTCCCATTGGAATATTTAACTGGGTGGGAGTAGTGCCAGTATTGATCGGCGGGCTGTAGCCTTGCGGAACTTCGCAGTCGACCGGGTCAGCCGTACGTTTGGTTCGGATAAACCGGGTGCTGGCGGTTATTTCGAAGTTCCATTCTGGATAAACGTAGTTGCCCTGAGCGTTTACGCTGATCTTTGCATGCGTTGGCAGTTGGGCAGGCAGTCCGATAGAGGCTGCCGGAAATAATTCGCACACCTGCGGATCCGTATTGAATTTGCCATCGATAAAGCAGTTGTTGAAAACCGAAGTCGGGCTACCGTAACTGCCGCTCGAAATCTGACCGTATCCTGGCAGTGGCGTCAGATGGTGAGCCAAGGTTCCAAGGACGCCATAGACCTCGTTGGTCGCTCGAACGATGACCGGACTCCCCGAGCTTCCGGAAGCAATATCTTTGCATTGGTTGCTGACGGTGTGCCGCCAAACCCAGGGCTTCTCGAAAATCGCCGGGGAGGGCATGTGGGTGCAAGCTGACATTTGCAATGGAGCACCAACGGGTTTGTGCACAATCAGAATGTCGCTATCGTCGGACGGCGCCTGCCGGGCCAGTTTCATGGGGGTGATGCCCAGTGCCAGAAGTTCGCCCTGTGACACTCCAAGCTCCAGAAGAGCCAGGTCGACACCCTGAATACTGCTCCAGGCTACTTTCTGCAGAGGAAATGTTCTGGAGGCAGCAGTCGTATCGATGAAGTTGTTGAAGGTAATGGTGGCTTCGATAGGGTCATCTATTCGCATGACCCCGTTTTCCTTGCCCACGCAGTGCGCACTGGTCAGTGCATAGGCGGAATCGGACGGGCGAGAGCTGTTTGTGTCGATCAGGAAGGCGGTGCAGGAGCCGTGCTCGCGGCTTTTGTACTCACCGATTCCCATCCAGTGGTTATTTTCGCCATCTTTGTTAGTCAGGTGTTGTGACGGTGAGAAGTTTTCAACACCCTTGCCGTAATCGACGGGGCTGGAATAAGCGGGAAGTGAGAAGGCTGTCAGTAATAAAAAGCTTGGGTTGATATAGTTCAGGTTCATGGCCAGTCCTTGGCTAATAGGTAGGTGCAAGACTGGCGCAGAATAAGACAGTTTGGTTTAAGTGGGTTCTATAAGTTATTGCTACTTGTTTTGGTTGTAGGGGGGTATGAGAATTTAATAACTTGATAGTTTAACGATAAATTCCATTTTTCCCGTGTGCAGCTGTCGCCTTGTTACTCCGCACACTGATCATCTGCTTGATATCGATCCACTCGATGCCTTGGGCCTTGAGTTTCGGCAATTCACGTTCCAGTACCGCCAGTGTTTGCGGGTAAGGGTGGCCGATCATCACCGCCGATCCTTGCTTGCGCGCCAGGCTGATCGCCGTCTGCAGCTGGGTGAAGATGGCGGCTTCGGTGCGTTCGTCGTCGAGAAACACATCCCGCGAAACACTCGCCAGATCGATCTTCTGTGCTTGCTGCGCCGCCACGGTTTGCGCACTGGTGCGGCTGTCCACGAAGAACTTGTGCCGGCGCTGCAACTCACCCATCAACCACGCCATTGCTATCGGTTGTGCAGTCATGCGGCTGCCCATGTGGTTATTGATGCCAGCGGTGTAGGGAACCATTTTGAAGGCGGCATCGAGGCGCTTTTGCAGTTCCTCGAGCGGTAGCTCTGGATGCCAGGCATACGGGCCGGTGGCCGGGTCCATGGGCATATGCAGGATCACGATCTTGCCGGCGCGATGGGCTTCGCGGGCGAATTCAGTGGCGTGCGGGGTATCTGGCATGATCGCCGTCGTCACCGGGCCGGGCAGGGCCAGCACGCGGCGATCCCGGGGCAGATTCTGCCCCAGGTCGTCGATGATCAGCGTCAGGTAGGCTTTTGGCGGGGGCGAACTGGCGGGTTCTGCGTGAGCAGCACCCGCCAGACAGCACAGCAGGACGAAGAGCAAACGCAACGACATCCTCAACGACCGGACGTGATGCTCAGCCCTTTGAGCAGGCTCAGAGCCTGGGCCAGTTGGTAATCGTCATCCTGCGGCATGGCCTTGGCTTTCGCGCCGGAACCGGTCGGCTTGTCCGCGCCGCCGTTGCCGTTGCCCAGGTGGCCTTGCAGGTCGGCTTCCTTGAAGTAGTCGCCGTCCGCTTCGTTGGTGATCTTGGCCTTGCGCACTTCGATGTCCGGGACGATGCCCTGGGCCTGGATCGAGCGGCCATTCGGCGTGAAGTACAGCGCGGTAGTGATCTTCAGCGCACGATCGTTGTTCAGCGGCAGCACGGTTTGCACCGAGCCTTTGCCGAAACTGGTGGTGCCCATGACCACGGCGCGTTTCTGATCCTGCAGGGCGCCGGCAACGATTTCCGAGGCCGAGGCACTGCCACCGTTGATCAGCACGACCATTGGCACCGCTTCGCTCTCGTCCTTGCCGGTGGCGGAAAAGCGCAGTTCGGAGTTGGCGATCCGGCCTTTGGTGTAGACGATCAGGCCTTTCTTGATGAAGTGGTCGACCACTTCCACTGCCGCCTGCAACACGCCGCCCGGGTTGTTGCGCAGGTCGAGGATGATGCCGTTGAGCTTTTTGCCATTGTCTTTGCGCAGCTTGGCCAGGGCCTTGGAGACCTCTTCGCCGGTCTTGACCTGGAACTGGGTAATGCGGATGTAGCCGTAGCCCGATTCCAGCAGCTGCGCCTTGACGCTCTTCACTTGAATCACGGCGCGGGCCAGGGTCACGTCGAACGGTGTACCGCCATCGCGTACCAGGGTCAGGGTGATTTTCTGGCCGATCTTGCCGCGCATCTTGTCCACGGCTTCGGTCATGGTCTGGCCGCGAGTTGGTGCGCCGTTGATCTTGACGATGAAGTCACCGGCCTGAATGCCGGCCTTCGACGCCGGGGTGTCGTCGATCGGCGAGACGACCTTGATGAAACCGTCTTCGGAGCCGACTTCGATGCCCAGGCCGCCGAATTCGCCGCTGGTGCTTTCCTGCAGTTCGGTGAAGTCTTCAGGGCCGAGATACGCGGAGTGCGGATCGAGGTTGCTGAGCATGCCCTTGATGGCGTTTTCCAGCAGGGTCTTGTCGTCCACCGGCTCGACGTACGCCGCCTTGATCCGGTCCATGACCTCGGCAAAGGTGCGCAACTCTTCCAGCGGCAACGGAGCCTTGGCGGTCGCGGCAGTACCTGCCGGAGCGACGGCCGGAGCCGGTTGAGCGGCGAACGCCAGAGGCGCGCCGATCACCAGGGCGATCGTCAGGGCCAGCGAGGTAAGGCGGGACAAATGCAGCATGTCGAACGAACTCCTTAATTAGGCGACGCGCTTATCCTTGCGCGTGACACCATTGCGCCGGATCACTCGGGTGACCCTGCTGACGAATTGCGAAATACAGCGCTGGTGTGTCCTGACCGCCACTGTTACCCACAGTGGAAATCGACTCACCGGCTTTTACCACGTCACCGGCCGACTTGAGCAGCGTCTGGTTGTGACCATAAAGACTCAGATAACCATTGCCATGATCAAGGATCACCAGCAGCCCGGCGCCACGCAACCAGTCGGCGAACACCACGCGCCCGCCGTGCACGGCATGCACCTGGCTGCCGGCGGCGGCGCTGATCATCACGCCATCCCACTTGGTGCGGGCATCGTCGCCACGGCTTTCGCCGAAGCGTGCCAGTAATCGACCATCAACCGGCCACGGAAGTTTTCCCCGGGTTGCAGCAAAAGGGCCACCGAAGGTCTCGCCGCTGCTGGATACCAGCGCGCCTGGCGTTGACTTGACTGGTTTTCGTGGGGCGTCGCTGTTGTCAGCCTGCGCCTCACGCAAACGCTTTTTTTCCGCTTCCTGCTGGGCGATCAGCGCTTTCTGTCGCGCTTCTTCTGCCTCACGAGCCTGGCGGGCCAGGGTTTCTTCAATGGTTTTAAGGACTTTAGACAGGTCTGCCTGATCCTGCTCGCGGGCGGCCAGTTTCTGGTCGCGGGCTTTCACGTCATCGTTGAGCTTGGCGAGGACTTGCTGGCGTTCCTTGCGGACCTTTTCCAGCTCGTCGCGCTGGGTGTCGAGGCTGCTTTTCTGTACCAGCAATTGCGCCTGCTGCATGGCGATGTCTTTTTCGACATTGGCCAGTTGGCGCAGAGTTTCGTTGAAGTTCTTCAACTGCTCCAGGCGGGCCTGGCTCAGGTAATCGTAATAGGTGAGGGTGCGGGCGAATCTCTCGGGATTCTGCTGGTTGAGCAGCAGCTTGAGGTATTCCTGACGGCCATTCTGGTAGGCCGCGCGGGCCTGGATGGCAATCAGTCGCTGTTGTTCAGTGCGCGCGCTCTGGAGTTTTTTTTTCTCCGCATCGAGCCGCTGCAGCTCGGATTCGCTTTTCTTCAGCTCTTTCTGCAGGGCATCGACCTGCTTCTCGAGCTTGCCCATCTCGGTTTCGGTGCCCTTGAGCTCTTTCTGCACGCCGGACTTTTCTTCCTGCAGCTTGCCCAGCAGCTTTTTCAGCTCGGCAATGTCCTGACGCGTGGCATCCAGCTGCTGTTGGGTTTGCGCGCGCTCGTCAGCGAAGGCCGGTTGGAGCAGGCAGGTCAGAGCGAGGGCGATCAGGACGCGGAGCATAGAGGCGGGCGGCACCAGGGTAATGGACGGCCTAGTATGCCCGCCCGGGGCTGCAAAAAAAACGCCCAATTGGGCTTGTGTGATAACTGGCTGGAGATACAGCTGAAAATAATCTTTGAAACCACCATAAACAACTGTAGGAGTGAGCCTGCTCGCGATGGCGTTCTCACATTCAACAGAGTAGTTGACTGTCAGATTGCTATCGCGAGCAGGCTCACTCCTACAGGGTTTTGCGGTGTTTTATGGATTCGGGTCAGACCAGAATCGAAGCGCCAGTCATTTCCGCCGGTTTTTCCAGGCCCATCAGCATCAGCATGGTCGGTGCCACGTCCGCCAGTACGCCGCCTTCACGAACCTTGAGGTCACGCTTGCCGACATAAATGAACGGCACCGGCTCGGTGGTGTGTGCGGTGTGCGCCTGGCCGGTGGAGGCGTCGGACATCTGCTCGACGTTGCCGTGGTCAGCGGTGATCAGCGCTTCGCCGCCAACCTTTTCCAGCGCCTCGACGATGCGCCCGACGCAGGTGTCCAGGCACTCCACGGCCTTCACCGCCGCGTCGAACACGCCGCTGTGGCCGACCATGTCGCCGTTGGCGTAGTTGACCACGATCACGTCGTAACGCTGGTGTTCGATGGCATCGACGATGCGGTCGGTGACTTCCGGTGCGCTCATTTCCGGTTGCAGGTCGTAGGTGGCGACTTTCGGCGACGGAATCAGGATGCGCTCTTCGCCCGGGAACGGTTCTTCGCGGCCGCCGGAGAAGAAGAAGGTCACGTGTGCATATTTTTCCGTTTCGGCAATGCGCAACTGGGTTTTGCCGTTCTTCGCCAGATAATCGCCGAGCACGTTTTCCAGGCTGCCTGCGGCGAAGGCCGACGGCGCAGGGATGCTGGCGGCGTACTGGGTCAGCATGACGAAACCGGCCAGTTTCGGCTGACGCGCACGTTCGAACTCCTTGAAATCGTCTTCGACGAACACGCGGGTCAGCTCGCGGGCACGGTCGGCGCGGAAGTTCATGAATACGACGGCGTCGCCGTCTTCGACCTTGACCGGCTCGCCGATGGTGGTGGCTTTGACGAATTCGTCGCTCTCGCCGCGGGCGTAGGCGGCGTCAAGGCCTTCCTGGGCGGTGGCCGCGTTGAATTCGGCGTTGCCGTCGACGATCAGGTTGTAGGCCTGGGATACGCGGTCCCAACGGTTGTCACGGTCCATCGCGTAGTAGCGACCGACGATGCTGGCGATGCGGCCCTTGCCGAGCGCCTGGAAGGTCGCGTCGAGCAGTTCGATCGACGACGTGGCGCTTTTCGGCGGCGTGTCGCGGCCATCGAGGAAGGCGTGCAGGTAGATCTTCTCGGCGCCGCGCTTGAAGGCCAGTTCGGCCATGGCGATCAGGTGATCCTGATGGCTGTGTACGCCGCCGTCGGACAGCAGGCCCATGAAGTGCACGGCTTTGCCGGCGGCCACGGCTTTATCCACCGCGGCGCAGATGGTCGGGTTGTCGAAGAACTCACCGTCGCGGATCGCTTTGGTCACGCGAGTGAAGTCCTGATACACCACGCGCCCGGCGCCGAGGTTCATGTGGCCGACTTCGGAGTTGCCCATCTGGCCGTCCGGCAGGCCGACGTCCATGCCGCTGCCGGAGATCAGACCGTTCGGCACCGTGGCCCAGAGACGATCGAGCACAGGTTTCTTCGCCGCATACACGGCATTGGATTCGTGGCTGTCACTGTGACCGAAGCCGTCGAGAATCATCAGGACCAAAGGTTTAGGCGTGGTAGTCATGGAATCCACTCGTGGCTAATAAAGAAGAGGGCGTAGAAAAAGGGAGTGGCGAGTTTAATGCTTAGTTCCGACCACGTCACCGCCGGACGGGGTTTGGCCCACCATAGTGGCTGTGTATACTGGCCGACATTTTAACGCCCTGGAACCTCCTTCGATGGTTGCTCACCTGATTGAATTTGCCACTAACCACTACATTCTTGTCGGTATCTTCGTCGTATTGCTGGCTTTGCTGCTGGCGCACACGATGCAGGGCGGCGGTAAAAGCCTGAGCACCGGCGAACTGACCGCACTGGTCAACAAGGACGCAGGCGTGGTGGTGGACATCCGTCCGGCGAAAGATTACGCCGCCGGCCATATCGTTGGCGCGATCAACATTCCTCAAGACAAGCTGGCCGCGCGCGTCGGCGAGCTGGAAAAGCACAAGGCCAAGACCATCATTCTGGTCGACGCACTGGGCCAGACCGCTGGCACCCACGCTCGCGAGCTGCTGAAATCCGGTTTCACCGCCGCCAAGCTGTCCGGCGGGATCTCCAGCTGGAAAGGCGACAACCTGCCGCTGGTGAAGTGATATGAGCCACGTCATCGTCTACTCCAGCGATTACTGCCCTTACTGCTCGCGAGCAAAATACCTGCTCGAGAACAAAGGCGTGGCCTTCGAAGAGATCAAGGTCGATGGCAAGCCGCAGGTGCGTGCTGCCATGAGCCAGAAGGCCGGACGCACCTCCGTGCCGCAGATCTGGATCGGCGAAAAGCACATCGGCGGTTGTGATGATTTATATGCCCTGGAGCGCGCCGGCAAGCTCGACGCGCTGCTCAAGGCCTGAACGGCTGCACCCACGTACAGCACTCCCTAAAAGACCCAAGATCAGAAAGGATCTGAGATGACTGACCAACAGAACACTGCAGCCAGCGAAGAAGAAACCGCACCGCAATTCTCCTTGCAGCGCATCTACGTACGCGATCTGTCCTTCGAAGCTCCGAAAAGCCCGGCGATCTTCCGCCAGCAGTGGGACCCGACCGTCGGTCTGGACCTGAACACTCGCCAGAAAGAACTGGAAGGCGATTTCTACGAAGTCGTGCTGACCCTGTCCGTGACTGTGAAAAACGGTGACGAAGTGGCCTTCATCGCTGAAGTGCAACAGGCCGGTATCTTCCTGATCAAGAACCTCGACGCAGCTTCGATGAGCCACACCCTGGGTGCGTTCTGCCCGAACATCCTGTTCCCGTACGCTCGCGAAACCCTGGACAGCCTGGTGACCCGCGGTTCGTTCCCGGCCCTGATGCTGGCTCCGGTGAACTTCGACGCCCTGTACGCGCAAGAGCTGCAGCGCATGCAGGAAGCTGGCGAGACGCCGACCGTACAATAAGCGGTTTGAGCGACAACGAAAAAAGCGCCGTAACAGGCGCTTTTTTCTTGGGTTGGAATACAGACTTCCTGTAGGAGCTGCCGCAGGCTGCGATCTTTTGATCTTCAAAAACAAGATCAAAGATCGCAGCCTGCGGCAGCTCCTACAGGGATCGGGTGGTTATTTGAAGTCGTTCTGCCGCCACGCTTCGTACACGGCCACTGCCACGGTGTTGGACAGGTTCAGGCTGCGGCAGCCTTCACGCATCGGCAGGCGCAGGCGCTGTTCGGCGGGCAGGGCGTCGAGCACTTCCGGCGGCAGGCCACGGCTTTCCGGGCCGAAGATGAACGCATCGCCCGGGACGAACGCGGCATCGTGAAACGGCCGCGAGCCTTTGGTGGTAAACGCGAACAGCCGTGGATTGCCGAGACTCTCAAGGCAACTGGCGAGGTCGGCGTGACGCTGCAACGTGGCATATTCGTGGTAGTCGAGACCGGCCCGGCGCAAGCGTTTGTCGTCCATCTCGAAACCCAGCGGTTCGATCAAATGCAGGTGGCAGCCACTGTTGGCGCACAGCCTGATAACGTTGCCGGTGTTCGGCGGAATTTCTGGTTGAAAAAGGATGACGTGAAACATGCACGGCTCCGAAGGTAAAGATGACGCGCATTCTACGCCGCAAGCCGACCCGCGTTCGAAACTATTCCCGCGGGTGATCGGTTCGCTGGCGATTGTCGGCGTGATGATCGGTTTGATGATCGGTCGCCTGACCACGCCGGATCCGAGTGTGCTGCAGCAGGTTGACGTGACCGATGACGGCCTGGTGGTGTGGTTCAACAACGAACCGAAGCTGCACGGCGAAATCATCGATGGCACCGTGGCCCTGTTGTTCCAGGCTGAAGGTCGCGCGCAGAAAGGCCAGCTCAAGCTCAACGGCAAGGACGTGAACTGGCGAACGCGGTTGAGTGACGGTGGGCTGTTGCTGACGGTGCTGGCAGCGCGACCGCTGCAAGGGGAGTGGGCCGGCAGCAAGGTCGATGACCGCTGGCGGCTGGAGATCCATCTCCGAGAGCAATAAAAGCGGGAATTCCCGGCCTGCCTGTACCAGGGTTCCCAAAACGGGGTGGACCGCGCTTGCTGCGTCGGTCCGGTGTAAAGAGGGAACCCCCGGCCTGCCTGTACCAAGGATCCCAAAAGGGTGGGCGCATCGCGTTGGCGGTGTGAGCCCGGTGTAAAGAGGGGATTCCCCGGCCTGCCTGTACCAAGGTCCCCGAAACGGGTGGTGAACCGAATCACCTGTGAGGGTTATTGCAGGGGGCGTGCCAGTTTTAGTATTTCGAAACAGAAAAAAGCTTCAGATGCGCGAAAGCCCCGTAAATCGGGGCTTTGATGCTTCTGCCTGGCTGGAGTCTTTATCCTGGTCGGTGTTTTTTTGATCGATGACTTGTGCCCAATTGCGGTTCGTCGTGCCTTGTGGCGGTGCACACAAAAAAAGATCGCAGCCTTTGGCAGCTCTTACAGGGATAGGTGTTCTCTGTAGGAGCTGCCGGAGGCTGCGATCTTTTCGCGGACGACTAGAGTGCCGAGTTAACCCTCATCCCCCTCATCATCATCCCCGCCATCCACTTTCATCCCCAATTCTTTGATTTTGCGCGTCAGGGTATTACGCCCCCAGCCGAGCAATACCGCCGCATCACGACGACGACCCGCCGTGTGCTTCAGTGCGGTCTCGATCATGATCCGCTCGAACGCCGGCACCGCGCTGTCGAGCAAGCTCGACTGGCCACGGGCCAAGGCCTGATCGGCCCACTGGCGCAGCGCCTGCTCCCAGTTGGTCACTGGCGCCGAATCCTGTGGCAGGCTCAGCAGTTCCGGCGGCAGGTCACTGATGTGCACTTCGCGCCCGGAGGCCATCACGGTGATCCAGCGGCAGGTGTTCTCCAGCTGCCGCACGTTGCCCGGCCATGGCAGGTTCTTCAGGTATTCCTCGGTCTCGCTTTTCAGCAGCTTCGGCTCCACCGCCAGTTCTTGCGCGGCGCGGCTGAGGAAGTGCTTGGCCAGGGTCGGGATATCTTCGCGACGGTCCGACAGGCGCGGGATGTGGATGCGGATCACGTTGAGGCGGTGGAACAAGTCCTCACGGAACTTCCCGGCATGCACCAGGGTTTCCAGATTCTGGTGAGTCGCGGCAATGATCCGCACATCGACCTTGACCGGCACATGGCCGCCGACGCGATAGAACTCGCCGTCGGCCAGCACCCGCAGCAAGCGGGTCTGGGTATCGGCTGGCATGTCGCCGATTTCGTCGAGGAACAACGTGCCGCCGTCAGCCTGTTCGAAACGCCCGCGGCGCAGGTTGGCCGCGCCGGTGAACGCACCTTTCTCGTGGCCGAACAGCTCGGATTCCATCAGGTCCTTGGGGATCGCCGCCATGTTCAGCGCGATGAACGGCGAGGCCGCGCGCGGGCTGTGGCGGTGCAGGGCGTGGGCCACCAGTTCTTTACCGGTGCCGGATTCGCCGTTGATCAACACAGTGATGTTGGAGTGGCTCAAGCGGCCGATGGCGCGAAACACCTCCTGCATCGCCGGCGCTTCGCCGATGATTTCCGGGGTGCGGGTCAGCGCCGGCACCACTTCCAGGCCTTGCTGTTCCTGCGCATGCTGGTTGGCGCGTTTGACCAGCGATACCGCCTCGTCCACGTCGAACGGCTTGGGCAGGTACTCGAACGCGCCGCCCTGATACGAGGCGACGGCGCTGTCCAGGTCGGAGTGAGCGGTCATGATGATGACCGGCAACCGTGGGTGCTGTTCGCGGATGCGTGCCAGCAGGTCGAGGCCGCTGGCGCCCGGCATGCGGATGTCGGAAATGATCACATCAGGCTGCTGACGTGCCAGACGACTCATCACGCCGTCGGCGCTGTCGAAGCTCTGCGTGGTCATGCCTTCCTGCTGCAAGGCCTTTTCCAGAACCCAACGGATAGAACGGTCGTCATCGACGATCCACACGGTTTCACTACGGCTCATGTCGATGTGGCTCCTTGTTCCAGTGGCAGAAAGATCGAGAACGTGGTGTGGCCGGGGTGGCTGTCACACTCGATCAGGCCCTGGTGCTGGCTGATGATGTTCTGGGTGATGGCCAGGCCCAGCCCGGTACCGTCCGGGCGGCCGCTGACCATGGGAAAGAAGATGGTTTCCTGAAGTTCTGCAGGGATCCCGGGACCGTTGTCGATGATCTCGATTTTGGTCACCAGACGATGACGGATGTGGCCAATGGTGAACTGGCGCATGGTCCGCGTGCGCAGGCTGATGCGGCCCAGACGCAGCTCGTTCTGGCTGCTGATCGCCTGCATCGCGTTGCGCACGATGTTCAGTACGGCCTGAATCATTTGTTCGCGGTCGATCAATACGTCGGGAATGCTCGGGTCGTAGTCGCGCACCAAGGTGATGCAACCCTGGCTTTCCGCTTCGACCAGTTGGGAGACGCGTTCGAGCACTTCGTGAACGTTGCACAGCGCCAGCGACGGCAGCTTGTTCGAGCCGAGCATGCGGTCGACCAGATTGCGCAGGCGGTCGGCCTCTTCAATGATCACGTTGGTGTAGTCGCGCAGGCTGTCTTCCGGCAGTTCGCGGGCCAGCAACTGCGCGGCGCCACGGATGCCGCCGAGCGGGTTCTTGATCTCGTGGGCGAGGCCGCGCACCAGCATCTTGCTGGTTTCCTGTTTGGACAGTTGCGCCTCTTCCTTGGTGATCCGCAGCAGGCGATCACGCGGGTGCACTTCCAGCAGGAGCATGGTCGCGCCGTTGCTGAGGATCGGCGTCACTGCGTAATCCACGGTCAGGGTCTGACCGGTGAGGGCGGTGAGCATCGCCTCACGCTTGGTAAACGGGTGTGCCTGTTCGACCGCCTGACGCAGCGAGTTGAGCGCCTCGGTGGACTCGGTGAACAGCTCGCTGATGAACTGTCCATGACTGCGCTGACCGCTGATGGCCAGCAGCATCTCGGCCGCCGGGTTCATGTACTCAAGGCGCAGTTCGGCGTCGAGCAGAATGGTGGCAGTGGTCAGGTTGTCGAGCAGCAAACGGTGGATTGCGTCGCTAATAGTCATCGGAGCCTCTTTTGGGGGCGGAGCGTGCGCAAGAAGCAGGCGTCGTTAAACATAAAATGCAAAAACCAAACCAAGGCTCCGAAAAGAAGCGTTCAACCCGTGAAACAGGCGTTTGACGCTCGTTTGAGTGGCAGGGTGCCAGCTCGAATGGGAAGTTTCGAACCAAAATGGGTTGGAATCTGGGTGCGGTGCAGTCTATTGCACCAATATAGTGCGTAAAGCTGAACGGCGTTAGAAGAAGCGCAGGAAGGGATTTTTTTCTTCAGCGGGTTTGTCTTTCAGCGGACATTCCGGGCGCACGCCGTAGTCCGCGCTGACGCAGGGTTTGACTTGGCGCTTTTGTGCCAGCGAGATACGCAGCATGTGGAACGGCTGGTTGGCGGTGCGCTCGACGGTGCGACCCTGCTCATCAAGGATTTCCACCGACAGGTTGTGACTGCCCCGGTCGATGTTGCTCAACGGGAACACCGGACTGAGGCCTGGTTCGCCAGTGGCCTGTCCGTCCAGTAGCAGGCGATAGCGATGGCCCTGCTGCAAACCGGGTTCGCTGGTGACACTGACGATCACCTCGCCCGCGCTGCTGCGAAGGGTCGCATCCGGCTCGGGGATCAGAATGCGCAGCATGTCGTAGTGAAACAGTGGTTGTTCCGCGACCTTTTTTACAGCGCTGATCGGTGCTGCAGCCGTGGGGTTGGCCGACATGCGATTGCTGGTTGCGATAGGCACGCGCTTGGCGTTGCCGCGCGGCTGGTCGGTGTAGACGCGATTGCCCTGCGCATCGACATAGGTGAAGACCTCCGCCGAAACGGGCAGGGCAGACAGGCACAGGATCAGCCAGAAAATCCTCACGGCTTGTGCACCCGCTGCACCGTGAACACCGCCGCCGGGCTTTGCTGGATGATCGCTTCGCCGTCGATCACCTGCACCGCGAGACGATGCTCGCCGCGATCGACATTCACCAGTTGCAGGATCGGCACGTTGCTCGGCTGGCCGTAAGGCGCGTCGTCCAGGACCAGCCTTAATTGGTGCGGAGGCTGCAGGCGTGGCTTGATCAGCACGTTGACAGTGAAGGTGCCGTTATTGGCGCGCAGCGCTTCTTCGCTGGGCAGGCCGGTCAGTTCCAGCACTTCATAAGCGCTGCGTGCAGGTGGGCGATTGTCGGTGCTGGCGGGCGCCGGTGCGCTCGGTGCCTGCGGCTCGACGCGGTTCAGCGGCGGCAACTCGACCGGTTGCGCCTGAACACCGTCCGGCGAGTGATCGCTGTAGACCGTGTTGCCGTTGGCGTCGGTGTACTTGTAGATCTGCGCGGCGGCGGGCAGGGCGATCAGCAGCAGGCTGTAGAGAAAGGTGCGACCCATGAAATCGACCGGGAAAGAAAGCGATGGGGTGCAGCATAGGTCAGGTGTGGCGGTTGGCCCAACCCGGGACATATCCGGAGATCATTCAGAGGCCAAAATCCCTTGTGGGAGCGAGCCTGCTCGCGAAGGCGGCGTATCAGTCGCCTTCCCTGTCAATGACCCACCGCATTCGCGAGCAGGCTCGCTCCCACAGGGGATTTGCGTAGTTTCATAAATCGTGGGCAATAAAAAGGCCTCCCGAAGGAGGCCTCTTTGTCACGCCGCGGAGCGCGGCGCTACCGGATCAGCAGCTGTAGTACAGCTCATATTCCAGTGGGTGTACGAAGGTGCGGACCTTGATTTCTTCTTCGGATTTCAGCGCGATGTAAGCGTCGATGAAGTCGTCGGAGAACACGCCGCCCTTGGTCAGGAACGCACGGCCCTTGTCCAGCTCTTCCAGGGCTTCTTTCAGGCTGCCGCAAACTTGTGGGATCTCTTTCGCCTCTTCAGGCGGCAGGTCGTACAGGTTTTTGTCAGCGGCATCGCCTGGGTGGATCTTGTTCTGGATACCGTCCAGACCGGCCATCAGCAGTGCTGCGAAAGCCAGGTACGGGTTGGCAGCCGGATCCGGGAAGCGTGCTTCGATACGACGGCCGCGTGGGCTGTTGACGTAAGGAATGCGGATCGAGGCGGAACGGTTGCGCGCCGAGTAGGCCAGCATCACCGGAGCTTCGAAACCTGGCACCAGACGCTTGTAGGAGTTGGTTGCCGGGTTGGTGAAGCCGTTCAGGGCCTTACCGTGCTTGATGATACCGCCGATGAAGTACAGGGCGGTTTCGGACAGGCCGGCATAGCCTTCGCCAGCAAAGGTGTTCTTGCCATCTTTGGCGATGGACATGTGTACGTGCATGCCCGAGCCGTTGTCGCCGTACAGTGGCTTCGGCATGAAGGTCGCGGTGCGGCCGTAAGCGTCGGCAACGTTGTGGACAACGTATTTCAGAGTCTGAACTTCGTCAGCTTTCTTCACCAGGGTGTTGAACTTGACACCGATTTCGTTCTGACCGGCAGTCGCCACTTCGTGGTGGTGAACTTCAACGGTCTGGCCCATCTCTTCCAGTGCGTTGCACATGGCAGTACGGATTTCGTGGTCGTGGTCGAACGGCGGAACCGGGAAGTAGCCGCCTTTGATACCAGGCCGGTGGCCTTTGTTGCCGCCTTCGATGTCCTGGTCGGACATCCACGAGCCTTGTTCGGAGTAGATCTTGAACATCGAGCCGGAGATGTCGGACTTGAACTTCACTTCGTCGAAGATGAAGAATTCTGGTTCTGGACCGGCGAAGACGGTGTCACCGATACCGGTGGTCTTCAGGTATTCCTCGGCACGGTGAGCGATGGCGCGCGGGTCGCGATCATAACCTTGCATGGTCGAAGGTTCGATGATGTCGCAAACCAGGATCAGGGTCGCGTCTTCGGTGAACGGGTCGAGAACGGCAGTATCGTCGTCCGGCAGCAGGATCATGTCGGAGGCTTCGATGCCTTTCCAGCCAGCGATGGAGGAACCGTCGAACATCTTGCCGACTTCGAAGAAGTCGTCTTCCAGCGCATCGCGAGCCGGCATGGTCACGTGGTGCTGAGTGCCTTTGGTGTCCGTGAAGCGCAGATCAATCCACTTGACGTCATGATCTTTGATGAGTTGAACCGACTTCGACATAGTGTCCTCCGGGTGGCTTAGGGCTTGGTAGTGGATGCCCTTAATAGGGGTGATGCCGGCGCAGATACTCTGCCAAGGCAACCTGCCTCACAAGGGAGCAAATTGCATGCCAGTGCCCCAGCATGGGTTTTTTGCCCCAATTTCACGCTTTGAGCACTGCAAAGCGTCATAAAGGTGAAAATCTCGCCCCTTAATGTAGCGCTTCAAATCAGAAATGACCCGTTTTGGTGCAAGTGAAACCTTCTGCATATTAACTGGTTAAACCTTGAGCAATTTCCGCTATAATCCGCGCCCCCCTTTTTCGGCTGGCCCTGCGCGCGCTGTTTTCATGAAACTAATCGTAAAAGTCTTCCCCGAGATCACCATCAAAAGCCGCCCTGTCCGGATGCGTTTCATCCGCCAGCTGGCCAAGAACATCCGCGCCGTGCTCCGCGATCTGGACCCGGCCGTGGTGGTGAACGGTGTGTGGGACAATCTCGAGCTGGAAACCCGCGTTACCGACCCCAAGGCCTTGAAAGAGATGGGCGAGCGCCTGGTCTGCACCCCGGGTGTCGCGCACTTTCTGCAGATCGACGAGTACCCGCTGGGCGACTTCGACGACATCACCGAGAAGTGCAAACAGCACTACGGCGATGTGCTGGCCGGGAAGATTTTCTCGGTGCGCTGCAAGCGTGCAGGCAAGCATCCGTTCAGCTCGATGGACGTCGAGAAATACGTCGGCAGCAAGCTGCGTCGTGAGTGCGGTGCGGCCGGAATCGACCTCAAAGACCCGGAAATCGAAGTTCGCATCGAAGTTCGCGACCAACGGTTGTTCGTCATCCACAGTCAGCACAACGGCATCGGCGGCTACCCGCTCGGCGCCCTGGAGCAGACGCTGGTATTGATGTCCGGTGGCTTTGACTCGACGGTTGCCGCGTACCAGATCATGCGTCGCGGCCTGATGGCGCATTTCTGCTTCTTCAATCTGGGCGGGCGTGCCCACGAATTGGGCGTGATGGAAGTCGCGCATTTCATCTGGAAGAAGTACGGCAGCTCGCAACGCGTGCTATTTGTCAGTGTTCCGTTCGAAGAAGTATTGGGCGAAATTCTCGGCAAAGTCGATAACAGTCATATGGGCGTCGTATTGAAGCGTATGATGTTGCGCGCATCGTCGGCCATCGCCGACCGGCTGCACATCGACGCGCTGGTCACCGGCGAAGCGATCTCCCAGGTATCGAGCCAGACGCTGCCGAACCTGTCGGTGATCGACTGCGTGACCGACAAACTGGTCCTGCGTCCACTGATCGTTGCGCACAAACAGGACATCATCGACACGGCCAACGAGATCGGCACCGCCGATTTCGCCCGGCACATGCCGGAGTACTGCGGGGTCATCTCGGTCAATCCGAAGACTGCCGCCAAGCGCCACCGTGTTGAGCACGAAGAGAAAGAATTCGACATGGCGGTTCTCGAGCGTGCGCTCGAAAACGCCAAGCTGGTGCCGATCGATCGAGTGATCGACGAATTGGGCCAGGATTTGCAGATCGAAGAAGTCGGCGAAGCGCTGGCCGGTCAGATCGTCATCGACATCCGTCACCCGGATGCGGCCGAGGATGACCCGCTGGAACTCGCCGGAATAGAAGTACAGACGATGCCGTTCTACGCAGTGAACGCTCGTTTCAAGGAGCTGGATCCGACTCGCCAGTACCTGCTGTATTGCGACAAAGGCGTGATGAGTCGCCTGCATGCTCACCATTTGCTCAGTGAGGGGCATGCCAATGTGCGCGTTTATCGACCGAGCTAAGTGCCCGGGGCTGTTTGCCTGTGGCCTGCGTCACCGGCCCCCCGACACCGCCGTCAAGCTGTAACGGCCATGCCGGACACTACTGTTAATCGCTGCCAAGACTTGTCAGCAAACCGAATCCTCTGATCGAGATACACAAGTGATCGAAAATCTACGTAACATCGCCATCATTGCCCACGTTGACCATGGTAAGACCACCCTGGTAGACAAACTCCTGCGTCAATCCGGCACCCTGGAGCGCAACGAGCTCAACGACGAGCGCGTGATGGACTCCAACGACCAGGAAAAAGAGCGCGGTATTACCATTCTGGCGAAAAACACCGCCATCAATTGGAACGGCTACCACATCAACATCGTGGACACCCCGGGCCACGCCGACTTCGGCGGTGAAGTAGAACGCGTAATGTCGATGGTTGACTCCGTTCTGCTGCTGGTTGACGCTCAAGACGGCCCTATGCCGCAAACCCGTTTCGTGACCAAGAAGGCGTTCGAAGCCGGCCTGCGTCCAATCGTGGTAATCAACAAGGTTGACCGTCCAGGCGCGCGTCCGGACTGGGTTCTGGATCAGATCTTCGACCTGTTCGACAACCTCGGTGCTACCGAAGAACAACTGGACTTCCAGGTTGTTTACGCTTCGGCCCTGAACGGCATCGCCGGTCTGGATCACACCGCCATGGGCGAAGACATGACTGCGCTGTACCAGGCAGTTGTCGACCACGTTCCGCCTCCGGCCGTTGACCGTGACGGTCCGTTCCAGATGCAGATTTCCGCTCTGGACTACAACAGCTTCCTGGGTGTTATCGGTGTTGGCCGTATCGCTCGTGGTCGCGTCAAGCCGAACACCCCGGTTGTCGCGATCAGCGCCGACGGCAAGCGCCGCAACGGTCGTATCCTGAAACTGATGGGTCACCACGGTCTGCACCGCATTGACGTTGAAGAAGCAGCGGCCGGCGACATCGTCTGCATCAGCGGCTTCGACGAGCTGTTCATCTCCGACACCCTGTGCGATATCAACACCGTCGAGGCGATGAAGCCGCTGACCGTTGACGAGCCAACCGTTTCCATGACCTTCCAGGTAAACGACTCGCCATTCTGCGGTAAAGAAGGCAAGTTCGTGACCTCCCGTAACATCAAGGATCGTCTGGACAAAGAGCTGCTGTACAACGTTGCACTGCGCGTTGAAGAAGGCGACTCGGCTGACAAGTTCAAGGTTTCCGGCCGTGGTGAGCTGCACCTCTCGGTACTGATCGAAACCATGCGTCGCGAAGGCTTCGAGCTGGCCCTGGGCCGTCCTGAAGTGATCATCCGTGAAGTTGACGGCGTGAAGCAGGAACCGTTCGAAAACGTCACCATCGACATCCCTGAAGAATCGCAGGGCAAGGTCATGGAAGAGATGGGTCTGCGTAAGGGCGACCTGAGCAACATGGTGCCGGATGGCAAGGGCCGTGTTCGTCTGGAATACAACATCCCTGCTCGCGGTCTGATCGGTTTCCGTAACCAGTTCCTGACCCTGACCAACGGTGCTGGCATCCTGACCTCGATCTTCGACCGTTACGCTCCAGTGAAGTCGGGCCACATGTCCGGCCGTCAGAACGGCGTTCTGGTTTCGGTTGAAACCGGCAAGGCACTGACCTACTCGCTGGAAACCCTGCAGGCTCGTGGCAAGCTGTTCGTAGAACACGGCCAGGAGATCTACAACGGTCAAATCGTTGGTCAGAACAGCCGCGACAACGACCTGGGTGTGAACCCTACCAAAGGCAAGAAGCTCGACAACATGCGTGCTTCGGGTAAAGACGAAACCATCGCTCTGGTACCACCTGTTCGCTTCACTCTGGAACAGGCTCTGGAATACATCCAGGAAGACGAGCTGTGCGAAGTTACTCCTAAGTCCATCCGACTTCGCAAGAAGATCCTGGACGAAAGCGAGCGTACCCGCGCTGCCAAGAAAGCCAAGGCATAAGATTTAGCCCAGGCTAAAAAAAACGCCCCCGGTCGAGAGACCGGGGGCGTTTTTGTTTGTCTGGGGTTTATACGGTGTTTGAACTGGCCCCATCGCGAGCAAGCTCGCTCCCACAGGGGAACGCATTCCAATGTGGGAGCGAGCCTGCTCGCGAAGGCGGCCTATCAGCCGCCGCAAATTTCAGCAAAGATCAAAACTTCTCGATCGACCGCGAATTCTGCACCCGCTCGACTTCTTTCGGCTTGTACGCGCAATACCCCGGCCGCGGGCCGATTTTCGGGTGGTTGCGGCAGGTGTCCGGACGCTTGTCATAAATGGTGCACAGGCGGCTCTTACGATCCAGGTAGTAGCAATCGTTGTTGCTCATGCGCTGCAGAGTGAAGATCCCCGACTTCTGGTTGAAGCGCTCCACCAGCCCTTCCTTTTGCAGGCGCTTGGCGATGTTCTTTGGCGGATCACCCAGCTCGAACTCGTCGACCACGCCGATACGTACCAGGTCCTTGATCTTGACCTCGACCGGCAGGGTGCAGCAGCTGGAGACACAAGAGCCGCACATCGGGGCCGAATATTTGGCCCACGTATCGAGACGGTCGATCTCGGCGGCGGCAATCAGGTTGGGCTTCATCATCGGGGGTTACCAGGCGTGTGTGCATCAGGGCGCGCGATCATACCGGGACTGGTGGATTTTTGAACAACCTTTCGCCAGATTTTTGCAAATGCCGCGCAAATGCCATTCGGTCCGGCACGGCCCCTGCATTCATTAGCCCACTCGCCAAGGTAATGCCGGGCTATCTCACCGTCTTCGGAAAAACTGCAGAACCTGCGCCTCTACCGTCGGTCAGACCGTCTAGGCTCAGACAATTCCCCGCTCGCTCGAGGTCCTATCGATGACTCAAGAACCACTAGTTCGCGAAGCAGAGGTGGCCGCATTCCGCGATGCCGTCCTGACCAAGCTCACCTATGCAGTGGGCAAAGACCCGGATCACGCCTTCGACCATGACTGGTTCGAAGCCATTGCCCTGGCGGCGCGCGACCACATGGTCGAACACTGGATGGACCACACCCGGCAGATCTACCGCAAAGGCCAGAAACGGGTGTATTACCTCTCGCTGGAATTTCTCATTGGCCGTTTGCTCTACGACAGCCTGAGCAACCTTGGCCTGCTCGACGTCGCCCGTGAGGCGCTGACTGAGCTCGGTGTCGATCTGGAACGGATCCGCCTGCTGGAACCCGATGCGGCGCTCGGCAACGGTGGCCTCGGACGTTTGGCGGCGTGCTTCATGGAAAGCATGTCGACCCTCGGCATCGCCGGGCACGGCTACGGCATTCGCTACGAGCACGGTCTGTTCCGTCAGGCCATCGTCGATGGCTGGCAGCAGGAGCAGACCGAGCACTGGCTGGACTTCGGCAACCCTTGGGAGTTCGAACGTCCGGAAGTGGTGTACTCCATCGGTTTCGGCGGCAGCGTCGAAACCGTCACCGATGCCAGCGGCAAGACCAGACAGGTCTGGTCGCCAGCGGAAACCGTGCGCGCGATTGCCTACGACACGCCGGTGGTCGGCTGGCGCGGGGCAAGCGTCAATACCTTGCGCCTGTGGCGTGCGCGAGCTATGGAAGATCTGCACCTGGAACGTTTCAACGCCGGTGACCACTTGGGCGCCGTCGCCGAAGTCGCCCGTGCTGAAAGTATTTCCCGCGTGCTTTACCCGGCCGACAGCACCGAAGCCGGTCAGGAGTTGCGCCTGCGTCAGGAATACTTCTTCGTCGCCGCCTCTCTGCAGGATCTGCTGCGCCGCCATCGCAACATGCACACCTCGGTGCTGACCCTGGGCGATCACGCGGCGATCCAGCTCAACGACACTCACCCCTCGATTGCCGTCGCCGAACTGATGCGGCAACTGGTCGACGTCTACGACGTGGCCTGGGACGCGGCGTGGCAAGTCACCGTCGATACGCTGTCGTACACCAACCACACGCTGTTGCCCGAGGCGCTGGAAACCTGGCCGGTTGGCCTGATGGAACGCATGCTGCCGCGGCACATGCAGATCATCTATCTGATCAACGCCCAGCACATTGACTCGCTGCGCGCCAAAGGCATTCACGATTTCGACGTGCTGCGCGCCGTGTCGCTGATCGAAGAGGATAACGGTCGCCGGGTGCGCATGGGCAACCTCGCGTTCCTCGGTTCGCACAGCGTCAACGGTGTGTCCGGGCTGCACACGCAGTTGATGCGCAAGACCGTGTTCGCCGAACTGCACAAGCTCTACCCGGAGCGGATCAACAACAAAACCAACGGCATCACCTTCCGCCGCTGGTTGTTCCAGGCCAACTCCGAACTGACCTCGATGCTGGTCGACTCCCTCGGCCCGGAGGTGCTGGATAACCCGGAAGAGCGCCTGCTCGATCTGGAACCGTTCGCCGAGAAACCCGCCTTCCGCAAAGCCTTCGCCGAACAGCGCCTGCACAGCAAAAAGGCCCTGGCCTATCTGATTCATGAGCGGCTGGGGATCGCAGTCAACCCGGCGGCGATGTTCGACGTGCAGGTCAAACGGATCCACGAATACAAGCGCCAGTTGCTCAACCTGATGCACACGGTGGCGCTGTATCAGGCGATCCGCGCCGAGCCTGAAGTCGACTGGGTACCTCGGGTGAAAATCTTCGCCGGTAAAGCGGCGGCCAGTTATCACCAGGCCAAACTGATCATCAAGCTGACCAACGACATCGCCCGGGTGGTGAACAACGATCCGACGGTGCGTGGCTTGCTGAAGGTCGTGTTCCTGCCCAACTACAACGTCAGTCTGGCGGAGAGCATCATTCCGGCGGCGGACTTGTCCGAGCAGATTTCCACCGCCGGGTTCGAAGCTTCGGGCACCAGCAACATGAAGTTCGGCCTCAACGGTGCGCTGACCATCGGCACCCTCGACGGTGCCAACGTGGAAATGTGCGAGCGCATCGGCGCCGAGCACATGTTCATCTTCGGCCTCAGCGCGCAGCAGGTTGAAGCGCGCAAGCAGAACCACGAGTTCAGCGCCGTGCCGGACATCGCCGCCTCCCATCGTCTGAACGATGTGCTGCAAGCGATCCGCAGCGGCGTGTTCTCGCCGGACGACACGTCGCGCTATACCGGGCTGATCGATTCGCTGGTGGACTACGACCGCTTTCTGGTCTGCGCCGACTTCGATTCCTACTGGGAAGCGCAAAAACGCGTCGATGCGCATTGGCACGACGCCAACAACTGGTGGCGCTCGGCAGTGCTCAACACGGCACGCATGGGCTGGTTCTCGTCCGACCGGACGATTCGCGAGTACGCCACGGATATCTGGAAGGCACTGGAGTAACTTTTCGCTGGGCTCGATATAATCGGCGCGCCGGAAAAGATCGCAGCCTTCGGCAGCTCCTACAGGGTTATGTGAACACCTGTGCAGGAGCTGCCGAAGGCTGCGATCTTTTTGGATCAGGCTGCGCTAATCTTCCCGGATTGGCCTTTGCGCTTAGGGATATCGACCATGCAATGGATGTTCATGTTGATCGGGCTGCTGCTCGGCTGGCTGCTCGACGAGTCGTTCAGTGACGCACTGTTGGGTGCGCTGCTGGGACTGGCGATCGGGCAAACGCTGCGCATCGCCCGGCTTGGCTCGCAGGCTGCAGAGCAACAGCGCCAACTTGAACAGACGAAGGTGGCTTTGCAAGGCGTCGCACAGCGCTTGTATCTGCTGGAAGGCTCCCCCTCTCACGCGGTGCCGGCGGCAAACGCGGAACCGGTCAGCGAGCCGGTCGTCGCGCCCCTCGATATCGATGAAGATGCCTCAGCGTCCGAATTGGTCTGGGAACTGCCACCCGAGCTCGAACCGATCTCTGCCGTTGCCAGCGAAACCAGTCAGCCACTGCCGGCTGATGTCTGGCATCTGGACGCCGTCACCGCCGATCCTGCACAACCCGCACAACCCGCACAACCTGCCGAACCCCGTGGCCCGAGCCTGATCGAGCGTGGCATCCGTGCGGCGCGTAACTGGCTGTTCGGTGGCAACACCGTGCTGCGGGTCGGCGTAGTGCTGCTGTTTTTCGGTCTGGCTTTCCTGTTGCGCTACGCCACCGAGGGCATGGTGGTGCCGATCGAATTGCGTTATGCCGGCGTCGCGGCGGCGGCGTTGGCCCTGCTGGCGCTGGGCTGGTGGCTGCGTACGCGCTACAGCAGTTATGCGCTGATCTTGCAGGGCACCGGGATCGCGGTGCTGTACCTGACAGTGTTTGCGGCGATGCGTCTGCATCCGTTGCTTGATCCGTCTGCCGCGCTGGGTTTGCTGGTGGCGGTTACGGTGTTCTCGGCGATTCTGGCCATCACCCAGGATGCACTGGGGCTGGCGGCGGCTGCAGCATTGGGCGGTTTCGCCGCGCCGATCCTGACCTCGACCGGGGAGGGCAACCATGTCGCGCTGTTCAGCTATTTCGCGCTGCTCAACGCCGGTATCCTCGCCATTGCGTGGTTCAAGGCTTGGCGCCTGCTCAACCTGATCGGGTTCGTCGGCACGTTCGGTATCGGCTTCGCCTGGGGCCTGCGTTCCTATGCGCCCGAGTTGCTGTGGAGCACCGAGCCGTTCCTGATCCTGTTCTTCCTGATGTACCTGGGCATCGGCCTGCTGTTCGCCCGGCGCAAGTTGCTCGACATGCCCGATGCCCCGGCGGACGGCGATCGCGAGGCGCTGCTGCACTGGTCGGCGCGCAAGGGCGACTACGTCGACGGCACGATGCTGTTCGGCCCGCCGATCGTTGGCTTCGGTCTGCAGTTTGCGCTGGTGCAGCATCTGGAGTTCGCCGCTGCGTTCAGCGCACTCGCACTGGGCGTGATCTACATGGGTCTGGCCCGGGTATTTATGGCGGGCCGCGCATTGCTGCTCGGTGAAACCTGTCTGGCGCTGGGGGTGATTTTCGCCAGTCTGGCGATCCCGCTGGGCCTCGATGCGCGCTGGACTTCGGCGGCGTGGGCAGTGGAGGGCGCGGGGATTTTCTGGCTCGGTTTGCGTCAGCATCGGCCGTTCGCCCGAGCGTTTGCGCTGCTGCTGCAACTGGGGTCGGCGCTGGCCTTTCTCAGTCAGTTGCGGGTTGGCGAAAGCAGCCTGCTCGACGGCGCACCGCTGGGGGCGTTGATGCTCGGCATCGCACTGCTGTTCAGTTTCTATCAATTGCGCAAAGCCGCGCCGGAACGGGCTTCGCCATGGGAGCGCCAGGGCTTGCCGGTGCTGGCGGCGCTGGGCCTGACGTTCCTGTACTTGCTGGCGCCGCTGTTTTTCTTTGTTCAGCTGACAGCGATCAGTTGGGCCCTGGCCGGACTGGTGACCTTGTTTGTCGGCCTGCGCCTGCAATCGCGCACGTTCCTGTTCACCGCGTTCGCTGTGCAGTTGCTCGGTGGTGCGTTGTTCCTGTTGCGCCTGCAAGGTGCAGGTGAGGATTCGGCGGCCGTGTTCAGCGCCGGATGGAGCGGTTTGCTCAGCGCATCCGTGATCGGTCTGGCGTTGATCGGCGGGATGCTGCTGGCGGCGCGCGACGAGATGGTGCGCGACGATGTGCGGCTGCTGCGTGGCTTGTCGGTGGTGTTGCTGGCGGGGTTGGTGCTGATCAATCTGGCGGTGCTGTTCGTGCTGCCGTGGCAAACCGCGAGTGCGGTGTGGGCGGCGAGTGGTCTGCTGATCATCTGGCTGAGCCTCTACCTCAAGCAGCGCGTGAGTTTTGTTTTCGGCCTGTTGTTGCAGTTGATCGGTGGCGCGGCATTCTTGTTGGCCGGCCCCGAGTTGCTCGGGCCGCTGTCCAGCGAAGGTCTGCGGCCGTTGGCCCATGGCGGCTTCTGGACGCCGTTGGTATTGGGGCTGGCCGCGCTGGTCGGTGCCTGGCGTCTGCAACTGGGTAATCATGCCTCGGCGTTCGATGCGCTGAGTTTGCAACGCCTGTCCGAAGTGCTGCTGGTGTGGGGCGCCGGTTGGTGGGTGTTGGCGTGGGTCAGCGAAGTGCTGCGTTTCGCGCCGTTGAATCTGCAGGCGACGCTGTTGCTGCTGGTTGCCGCGCTGAGTGTGGCGCTGTGGACGCTGTTGTCGCTGCGCCTGAAATGGCCGGCGCTGGGCCTGCTCTGCACCTTGCTGATTCCGGCGGCGGGGCTGGTGCTGCTGGCGGCGTGGCATTCGCGTTATCACCCGGCGGCGAACTTCGGCTGGCTGGCGTGGGTATTGGTGTTCGTCGTGCACTTCTTCAGCTTGCGACGTCTGGCACCGATGCTGCCGGCACGGGTCTTGAGCACGGCGCACGTGCTGGGTTGCTGGCTGCTGATCGGCGTGCTGGCGCTGGAATTGCGCTACGGCCTGCTGCTGTTGTCCGAGCAATACAACGCCTGGCGCTGGCTGGGGTGGGCGATCCTGCCGAGTCTGTATCTGTTGCTGGCGGCGGCTCCGCGCAACTGGCCATGGCCGGTGGCGGCATTCCCGCGTGAATATCGCTTGTACGCCGCCGCGCCGCTGGCAGTGCTGATGTTGGCGTGGTTCTGGCTGGCCAACGGCTTCAGCGACGGTAACGCCGAGCCGCTGCCGTACGTGCCGCTGATCAACCCGCTGGAATTGGGCCTGCTGTTCGCTCTGTTCGGGGTGTATGTGTGGTCGCGCCATGCGGTGACGCAGTTTGCCCTGCGCAAGGATTACGCCGAGTACGCCACGCAACTGGTCGCCGGGGTTTCGCTGTTCGCCTTCTGTACCGCGCTGGTGACTCGCGCCGCGCACCATTGGGCGGGCATTCCGTTCGAGCTGGATCTGCTGCTCGAATCGATGCTGGTGCAGGCCGGGTTGTCCATCGTCTGGACCCTGATGGCGCTGGGTCTGATGATCGGCGGGCATCTGCGTCACCGGCGCGAAGTCTGGCTGATCGGCGCGGCGTTGATTGCGCTGGTGGTGGCCAAACTGATTTTTGTCGAATTGAGCAACCGTGGCGGCCTCGCCCGGATCGTCTCGTTTATCGGGGTCGGCGTGTTGCTGCTGGTGGTGGGCTACTTTGCACCGCTGCCACCGAAACGCGTCGAAGCCGAACCGGCGGCGGACAAACCCGTGCCGGATACCGAAGGAGTTTCATCTTGAGTCGCATGCTGAATCTGGGGTGGTTGGCGTTGGGCGTGGTGATGGCTGCCGGCGCGCAGGAAAAACCGGCGGACTTCGCCACGCAGGTGCCGCTGACGGTGAGCGGCAACGGCCCGTGGTATCGCCTCGATCTGCCGCTGAGCGCGCAATTGCAGGCACGCCAGACCGATCTCAGCGACCTGCGCGTATTCAACGCCGCCGGCGAACCGCAGGCCTACGCCCTGGCCCGGGAATCGGCGCAGACCCGCGACGACGGGCAGTTGCATGAAGTGAAGTGGTTCCCGTTGTACAACGCTGCCGATGCCAGCGAGCGCGCGCCGAACGTGCGCGTGCAATCGACCACCACCGGCACGCTGGTGGAAGTGCAGCCGTCGACTCAACTGGAGGCTGGCGAAGAAGTGCTACGCGGCTGGCTGCTCGATGCCAGTGCGATCAAGGCGCCGCTGCAGCAGTTGATCCTCGACTGGACCAGCGAGCGCGACGGCTTCCAGCGTTTCAGCATCGAGGCCAGTGATGACTTGCAGCATTGGCAGGCGTGGGGCGATGGGCAGGTGGCACGCCTGACTTTTTCCGACGAGCGCATCGAACAGCATGAGGTGACGCTGCCGGGGCAATCCGCTCGCTATCTGCGTCTGCTATGGGATGCGCCAACCTCGGCGCCAATCCTCACGTCGGCGCAACTGAAAAGCAGCGATCCACGCAATGTGCCGCTGCCGTTGGTCTGGTCGCAAGCGCTGGCGGGCAGCAGTACCCAATCCGGCGAGTACACCTGGCAGTTGCCGATGGGGCTGAATGTCGAGCGGGTGCAGGTCGAGCTGAAACAACCTAACAGTCTGGCTCCGGTCACGCTCGCGGGGCGGCGCGAAAGCAGCCTGCCGTGGCAAACGCTGAGCAACGGTTTGCTGTATCGCCTGACCCAGAACGGTCAGGACGTGGTGCAAAACGAATTGCAGTTGTACGGGCAAACCGTGCAGCAATTGGAACTGAGTGTGGATGAGCGTGGCGGTGGTCTGGGCGAGCAGGCGCCGAGCCTGAAATACGCGGTACGGGCGACGCAGGTGATTTTCCTTGCTCGCGGTGATGGGCCTTACAGTCTGGCGCTGGGCAATCCGACGGTGAAAACCGCGAACCTGCCGCTGAGCACGCTGATTCCGGATTTCAAAGCGGAAAAACTCGCGGCGCTGGGCAAGGCGACCGTGCAGGGTGAGGTGGTTGCCACGCAGGCTGCGCCGGCGAATACGGCGGCAGTGGCCGAGACCAACTGGAAGAAGATCGGCCTGTGGGCGGTGTTGCTGGTGAGTGTGGTGTTCCTCGGGGCGATGGCGGCGAGCCTGTTGCGCAAGCCGCCAACCAATTCCTGAGAATGGCTGGTGCTGCGCCATTCGCGAGCAGGCTCGCTTCCACAGTGGATCTTCAATCGGCGCCCATTCAGCGTTCACCCCGATTCTCTGTAGGAGCGAGCCTGCTCGCGAAGGCGAACGTTCAAGCGGCGAAGCTTCCGAGCTGCCATTCGTCCCGATTCGAACTACGCTCAATCCGGTGCCTGAACTCTCTCGACCCGATCACGTCTGATGCAAGCAATTGCGCCCCAATGCACGTTACCGGGCGTCATCGCTCGCTACGTTTTCAGACTCCCTGTAAACTGCGCGGGTTTTTAACCCCCCCATTCCACCGGAGCCGTCCATGTCCCGCGTTACCCTGAGTCGCTATTTGATTGAGCAGACCCGCAGCAATAACACTCCTGCCGATCTGCGTTTCCTGATCGAAGTGGTGGCGCGTGCCTGCAAAGAGATCAGCCACGCCGTGTCCAAAGGCGCCCTGGGTGGTGTTCTGGGCAGCATGGGCACTGAAAACGTCCAAGGCGAAGTGCAGAAGAAGCTCGACGTCCTGTCGAACGAGATCCTTCTCGAAGCCAACGAATGGGGCGGTCACCTGGCCGGCATGGCGTCCGAAGAAATGGACAATGCCTACCAGATCCCGGGCAAATACCCGAAAGGCGCCTACCTGCTGGTGTTCGACCCACTGGACGGCTCGTCGAACATCGACATCAACGCCCCGGTCGGCACCATCTTCTCGGTACTGCGTTGCCCGAACGAATACCTGAGCCAGAACGAGCCGCTGAACGAAAAAGCCTTCCTGCAACCAGGCACCCAGCAGGTTGCTGCCGGTTACGCGATCTATGGCCCGCAAACCATGCTGGTACTGACTCTGGGCGACGGCGTCAAAGGCTTCACCCTGGACCGTGAAATGGGCAGCTTCGTACTGACCCACGAAGACATCACCATTCCTGAAACCACCCAGGAATTCGCGATCAACATGTCCAATCAGCGCCACTGGGAAGCCCCGGTACAACGCTACGTCAGCGAACTGCTGGCCGGCGAAGAAGGTCCGCTGAAGAAGAACTACAACATGCGTTGGGTCGCGGCGATGGTCGCCGACGTGCACCGCATCCTGACCCGTGGCGGTCTGTTCATGTACCCACGCGACAGCCGTGAGCCATCCAAGCCTGGCAAACTGCGTCTGATGTACGAAGCCAACCCGATGTCGTTCCTGGTGGAACAGGCCGGCGGCGCGTCCACCGATGGTCACCAGCGCATCCTCGACATCCAGCCGGAAGGCCTGCACCAGCGCGTAGCGGTGTTCCTCGGTTCGAAAGAAGAAGTCGCCCGCGCCACGGCCTACCATAAGGAATAAACCATGAACGCGCCCTGGCAGCCGTTGCTCGATTGGTGGTTCGGACACGCCGAATCACCGGACGAGATTGCGGCTGACAAGGGCAAGTTGTGGTTCGGCAAGAAAGACAGCCAAGACCTCGAAGCGCGTGAGCGTTTCGGGGTCTTTGTCGATCAGGCCCTGGCCGGCGAATTGACCGAGTGGACGCAACGTCCAGAAGGTTGGCTGGCGCTGGTGCTGCTGCTCGATCAACTGCCGCGAATGATTTTTCGCGACTCTCCCAAAGCATTTTCCGGTGATCTGCGCGCGCAGAAACTCGTCGCCCAAGGCATTGCAGCGGACTTCGATCGGCAACTGAAGCCGATTCAGCGGGTATTCATTTATCTGGTGTTCGAACACTGCGAAAACCTCGCGGTGCAGAACGAAGCCGTTTCGCGTTTTATCGATCTGGTGGCTGAACAGCCGGAAGCCGAGCGGGCGGTGTTTGCCGACAATCTGGACTATGCCGAGCGACATCGGAAGGTGATTGCGCGGTTTGGACGGTTTCCGCATCGCAATGCGGTGTTGGGGCGGGAGTCGACGGTTGATGAGCTGGCGTTTCTTTCTGAACCAGGTTCCAGGTTCTAAATCTGCATTGCGGCTGAATCCCTCTTCGCGAGCAGGCTCGCTCCCACTTTGAAATGCATTCCAATGTGGGAGCGAGCCTGCTCGCGAAGACGCCAGTCGCAGCGCCTTAGATCCTGAAGCTGCCCACCAACTGCTTCAACCGCGCCGCCTGCTGTTCCAGATCCGAGCACGCACGCAAGGTTGCCTGCAGGTTCTCCACACCCTCCTGGTTCAGTGTGTTTATCTCGTTGATGTCGACGTTGATCGACTCGACCACGGCAGTCTGCTCTTCGGTCGCGGTAGCCACCGACTGGTTCATGCCGTCGATCTCGCCGATGCGCTGGGTCACGCTGCCCAGGCGTTCGCCAGCCTGGTTGGCAATGCCGACGCTGCTTTCGCTCTCACGCTGGCTCTCGGTCATGATGCTCACCGCCTGACGCGCGCCCACCTGCAGTTCTTCGATCATCTTCTGCACCTGCTGCGCCGAATCCTGAGTGCGGTGGGCGAGGTTGCGCACCTCGTCAGCGACCACGGCGAAACCACGGCCAGCCTCACCGGCTCGGGCCGCTTCAATCGCAGCGTTGAGTGCCAGCAGGTTGGTCTGCTGCGAGATGCTGGTGATCACCTCCAGAATCTGCCCGATATTCACTGTGTTGCTGTTGAGGGTTTCGATGTTGCCGCAGGAGTCGCTGATTTTTGCCGACAACTGCTGCATGGCGTGAATGGTTTTATCCACAACCTGCTGGCCGTCGACCGCCAGGTTGCGCGCATCGCTGGAGTGCTGCGAGGCGAGGGCGGCGTTCTGGGCGATTTCCTGGGCTGCGGCGCCGAGCTGGTTGATCGCGGCGGCCACGCTGTTGGTGCGGCTGGCCTGCTGGTCGGAGTTGTACATCGACGAATTCGACGCGGCGACCACGCGCAGAGCGACTTCGTTGACCTGACCGGTGGCCGAGGACACTTCGCGGATCGAGGTGTGAATACGCTCGACGAAGCGGTTGAACGACAGGCCAAGGGCACCGAACTCGTCGTGGCCGTGGATCACCAGACGCTTGGTCAGGTCGCCTTCACCTTCGGCGATGTCGTGCATGGCGCGGCCCATGGTCAGCAGCGGTTGCATCAGCACGCGGATCAGCATGCCGAGCAGGGCGATGATGATTACCACGGCGATCACCATGGCGATCAGCGCCGAGGTGCGGAATTCACTGAGCATCGAGAACGCGGTGTCCTTGTCCAGCACCAGCGCCACGTACCAGTCAGCCGATGGCACGCCGTTGACGCGGGTGAAGGAGATCAGTTGGGTCTTGCCGTCGAACTCGACTTCTTTCAGTCCCGGGCTGACTTTCGGCGCACCGTTCGGATAGGCCTCGGCGAGGGTTTTCAGGACCAGTTTGCTGTCCGGGTGAATCAGGATCTTGCCATCGGCGCTGACGATGAACGCATGGCCGTGGCCACCAAAGTTGAGCGAGTTGATGATCGCGCTGACGCTGGTCAGGTCGATATCCGCGCCGGCCACACCGATCATTTGGCCCTGACGCTGCACCGGGGTGGCGACGGTGATTACCAGTTTGCCCGACGAAGCGGCGATGTAGGGTTCGGTGACGATGGTCTGTTGGGCGCTGTTGGCTGCCTTGTACCAGCCACGGGCGCGCGGGTCGTAGTCCGGCGCGCGATTGCCGGCGGGTACCGAGAACATCACGCCGTCAGCGCCGCCGAAGTAGCTGAGCTGGAAATTGCCGGTGTAGGCGGGCAGGTCAATGATGCGCTTGAGGCTGGCCGGGGCGCTGCCGTCGGCGGCGACCTGCTGCGACAGCGATTGCAACAACTGGATGCGGCTTTCCAGCCAGGTCTGGATGTTGCTGGTGGTCAGGCTGCCCAGCTCCTGCATCGAGGCTTCGGTGCTGCTGCTCAGGGCTTCGCGTTGTCGATAGTCGTTGAACAAAATGAAACAGGCGAACGCAACGGCCACCACGAGGGCGGCAGCCAACAAGATCTTGTGGCTGAATTTCATGTTTCTGGTCATCGAATGAACTACCGCGAAGGGGCTGGTCGAGAAAGGGCGGCAATTTGCCACACTCGGGGGCTTTGCGCTGCTCTTATTTCGACCGCCGCGCGCCAAAGATTAGACGTCTTTGATGAAATGCGACGAAATGCTCAATGGCCGCAGAAAGTGTCTGATTTACCGGTAAATGCCAGACGAGCGGAGCGATAAATAGCCATTTCTGAAGGGAACCAGATGAGGGTTTTCTCTTCTAAGCTTCTGGTTGGCACCCTGCCATCCCCCTTCCGCTCCAGGAGTTACTTCATGTCGCTGCGATCTATCGCCGTCCTGACTTTTTGCGTGCTGTTGGCCGCGTGCAGCAAGGTCAATCAGGAAAACTATTCCAAGCTTTCGGCCGGCATGGCCAAGGCCGAAGTTGAGACCCTGCTCGGCAAACCCACCGACTGTTCGGGCGCGCTCGGCATGTCCAGTTGCACCTGGGGCGACAAAAACAGCTTTATCAGCGTGCAGTACGCCGGTGACAAAGTGCTGATGTTTTCCGGCCAAGGCCTGAAGTAAACCGGGGCTACGCGCCCACGGGAGAAAAATAATGAAGCGGTTATTGTTCGTCCTTTTTGCCGGCCTGGTACTGGCCGGCTGCGCCACCCACGGTGAAGATCCGCTGGCGCCCAAGACGGCTCACAGTGTCAACCTCAAGCGTTATCAGGGCACCTGGTATGAACTGGCGCGCCTGCCGATGTACTTCCAGCGCAACTGCGCGCAGTCCGAAGCCCATTACTCGCTCAGACCGGACGGCGATGTCGATGTGCTCAATCGCTGCCTGACCGCCGACTGGCAATGGGAAGAAGCCAAAGGCAAGGCTTATCCACAGGTGCCGGGCAAGACCGACAAGTTGTGGGTCGAATTCGATACCTGGTTCTCGCGCTTGATTCCGGGTGTGGCGAAAGGCGAATACTGGGTGTTGTACGTCAGCGACGACTACAAGACCGCCATCGTCGGCGATCCGAGTCGCAAGTACATGTGGTTGTTGTCCCGCACGCCGACTGTCAACGGTGTGGTGCGTGAAGAGCTTTTGAGCAAGGCGCGGCAGCAGGGCTACGACACCACGCGACTGATCTGGCGGGCGTCGGATCGGCAGATGGCCAAGACTTCGAATTAACAGCGAAAAGATCGCAGCCTTCGGCAGCTCCTACAGGAACCATCTCATTTCCATGTAGGAGAGCTGCCGCAGGCTGCGATCTTTTGCTTTTCTTAGCCTAAAAGTTCGCGCAGAACCTGGGTGAAGGCGCGTGCGCTTTCCTCTTCGCCCGCGTGCCGCCCATCACGTACCACCCACTGGCCATTGACCAACACGTCGCGCACCTGACGATCGCCGCCGGCAAACAGCCAGCGATTCAGAATCCCGTCACCACTGGCCGTCGCCAGATACGGATCATCGCCATCGAGCACGACCCAGTCCGCACGCTTGCCGACTTCCAGCGCACCAATCGGCTGTCCCAAAGCCTGGGCGCCGCCGTCCAGCGCTGCGTCATACAACGTGCGTCCGACCATCGGCTGATCCGCGCCATACAAACGGTTACGCCGCTGATCGCGTAGACGCTGGCCGTATTCCAGCCAGCGCAATTCCTCGACCACGCTGAGCGACACGTGGCTGTCGGAACCGATGCCCATGCGTCCGCCTTGAGTGAGGAAATCCACCGCCGGGAAAACCCCGTCGCCCAGATTCGCTTCAGTGGTCAAGCACAGCCCGGCGATGGCCCGACTTCTGGCCATCAGCGTGACTTCTTCCGGGTTGGCGTGGGTCGCGTGAACCAGGCACCAGCGCTGATCGACCTCGGTGTTTTCGTAGAGCCATTGCAGCGGACGGCGACCGCTCCAGCTCAAGCAGTCATCGACTTCCTTCTGTTGTTCGGCGATGTGAATGTGCACCGGGCACTGCTTGTCGCTGGCGGCCAGCACTTCGCTGATCTGCTGCGGGGTGACCGCGCGCAACGAGTGGAAGCACAGACCCAGCGATTGCGCTTTTTGCTGAGCCAGCAACGGCTGCAAGCGCGATTGCAGATTCAGGTAATTTTCGCTGCTGTTGATAAAGCGGCGCTGCCCATCATTGGGCGTTTGGCCGCCGAATCCGGAATGGCTGTAAAGCACCGGCAACAGGGTCAGACCGATGCCGCTTTCGCTCGCTGCCTGACTGATGCGCAGTGCCAGTTCGGCCGGATCGGCATACGGCTGACCGTTGTTGTCGTGGTGCACGTAGTGGAATTCAGCCACCGAGGTGTAACCGGCCTTGAGCATTTCGATGTACAGCTGACGGGCGATGACGCCGAGTTGCTCGGGGCTGATTTTTCCGACGAGGCGATACATCAGGTCACGCCAGGTCCAGAAACTGTCGTTGGGATTACCGGCCACTTCGGCCAGTCCCGCCATCGCGCGCTGGAAGGCGTGGGAGTGCAGATTGGGCATGCCCGGCAGCAGCGGACCGCTCAGCCGCTCGGCGTCGTCTGCGGTGGAATCGGCCAGGATTTGGGTCAGCACGCCATCGGCGCTGACCTCAAGACGTACATTGTTGGCCCATCCGTTAGGCAGCAGCGCGCGTTCGGCAAAGAAAGCGGACATGGTTCAGCACCCCATCGTGTGTTATTTGTATATACATATACAGACGTTTGCCTGCCCGGTAAACTCCGGCAAGCTAGCAACCTTCATCCAATGAACAGGGATCAACCGTGCCGACTCCGCCCCCAGTCTCCCCGTTGGCCGCGAACCTGGGCGACAGTCCGGCGCCCTTGTACGCCCGCGTCAAACAGATGATCACCCAGCAGATCGACAGCGGTAACTGGCCACCGCACTACCGCGTGCCATCGGAAAGCGAGCTGGTCAGCCAGCTCGGTTTCAGCCGCATGACCATCAACCGTGCGCTGCGCGAAATGACTGCCGACGGCCTGTTGGTGCGCATGCAAGGTGTGGGTACGTTTGTCGCCGAACCGAAGAGCCAGTCCGCGCTGTTCGAAGTGCACAACATCGCCGACGAAATCGCCTCCCGCGGCCATCGCCACACCTGCCAGGTGATCACCCTCGAAGAAGAGGCTGCCGGCTCCGAGCGCGCGCTGGCGCTGGACATGCGCGAAGGGCAGAAGGTTTTCCACTCGCTGATCGTGCATTACGAAAACGACATTCCTGTGCAAATCGAAGACCGTTTCGTCAACGCGCTGGTCGCCCCGGAATACCTCAAGCAGGACTTTACCCTGCAGACCCCATACGCCTATCTCAACCAAGTGGCGCCGCTGACCGAAGGCGAGCACGTCGTCGAGGCGATCCTCGCGGAGCCGTCCGAGTGCAAGCTGCTGCAGATCGAAAAAGGTGAGCCTTGCCTGTTGATCCGCCGCCGCACGTGGTCGGGTCGTCAGCCGGTGACTGCTGCGCGCCTGATTCATCCCGGTTCCCGTCATCGTCTGGAAGGACGCTTTCATAAATGAGCAGTGAAGTGAAAGTTTTACGCGCCGAAGGCTACCCGCGCATGCCGTGGAAAAACGGCGGCGGCAGCACCGAAGAAATCACCCGTGATGCGGGTGCCGGCCTCGATGGTTTCGGCTGGCGGCTGTCGATTGCCGACATTGCCGAGTCCGGTGGATTCTCGACTTTTGCCGGTTACCAGCGGGTAATTACGGTGCTGCAGGGCGATGGCATGACCCTGTGCGTTGATGGCGATGACACGCCTCCACTGTTACCGCTGGACCCGTTTGCGTTCAGCGGCGAAAGCCAAGTGTCCTGCACCTTGCTCGGTGGCGCGATCCGCGACTTCAACCTGATCTACGCGCCGCAGCGTTACAGCGCGCGGTTGCAGTGGCTGGACGGCGAGCAGCGGTTCTTCAGCTCGGCATCGACGGTGCTGGTGTTCAGTGTCAGTGAGTCTCTGCAAGTGCGGGTCGGTGACAGCACTGCGCAACTGGGCCGACATGATTGCCTGCAGCTGGACGGTAACACCGGTCTGGTTGAAGTCGCGGTCAATGCCGCGTGCTGCGTGATCGAGCTGACTGCGCGCTGATCCTTCTGCTCATATAAAACACATTGTGGCGAGGGAGCTTGCTCCCGCTGGGCTGCGAAGCGGCCCCATTTCGGTAAATGCCGGAATGGGAGTCCTTCGGCCTCCAGCGGGAGCAAGCTCCCTCGCCACAATTGCATTCATACAGGCCGTTTCCCTCGGCGCACCAACTTGTTACCGAACGCCCCAGCGTGGCGCAAAACCACGCTTTCGTAACAACCGCACACTTCCCCCAAACACCCCTGCGAAAAATTTCATCCACGCCGCAACCCTTGGCTCAGGCGCTTTGCAGCCCTGTTCGCGATTTTTCTTGTACAGCTCTTCAGCAAGTTGGCCGCTTGATTGCATATGCTTGTATGTACAAGTAAAGACGTATGCGTATGAGTCCGCAGCGTCCACTGATTCGCTTGTCGCGCATTGAGGCGCACAGGCTGCTTGCCCACTGCCAGGGTTGGTTTGAATTGATCGCTGAGGAGTCTTTTTCGTGACTGACAATAAGCCTACAAAGTTTCGCAACGTCGAGATCCGCGCTGCACGCGGCAACAAGCTGACCGCCAAGAGCTGGCTGACCGAAGCGCCGCTGCGCATGCTGATGAACAACCTCGATCCGGAAGTGGCCGAGAACCCGAAAGAGCTGGTGGTCTACGGTGGCATCGGTCGCGCGGCGCGTAACTGGGAGTGCTACGACAAGATCGTCGAGAGCCTGACCCACCTCAACGACGACGAAACCCTGCTGGTGCAATCGGGCAAACCGGTCGGCGTGTTCAAGACTCACAGCAATGCCCCGCGCGTACTGATCGCCAACTCCAACCTGGTGCCGCACTGGGCGAGCTGGGAGCACTTCAACGAACTCGACGCCAAAGGCCTGGCCATGTACGGCCAGATGACCGCCGGCAGCTGGATCTACATCGGCAGCCAGGGCATCGTCCAGGGCACCTACGAAACCTTCGTTGAAGCCGGTCGCCAGCACTACAACGACAACCTCAAGGGCAAGTGGGTGCTGACCGCCGGTCTCGGCGGCATGGGCGGCGCTCAGCCACTGGCAGCCACCCTGGCCGGTGCCTGCTCGCTGAACATCGAATGCCAGCAGGTGAGCATCGATTTCCGCCTGAAAAGCCGCTACGTCGACGAGCAAGCCAAAGACCTCGACGACGCCTTGGCACGCATCGCCAAATACACCGCTGAAGGCAAAGCGATCTCCATCGCCCTGCTGGGTAACGCGGCAGAAATCCTGCCGGAACTGGTCAAGCGCGGCGTGCGCCCGGACATGGTCACCGACCAGACCAGCGCCCACGACCCACTCAACGGCTACCTGCCGGCGGGCTGGACCTGGGACGAGTACCGCGCCCGCGCCAAGACCGAGCCGGCCGCTGTGATCAAAGCCGCCAAGCAGTCGATGGCCGTCCACGTCAAAGCCATGCTGGACTTCCAGAAGCAAGGCATTCCGACCTTCGACTACGGCAACAACATCCGTCAGATGGCGCAAGAAGAGGGCGTGGAAAACGCGTTCGACTTCCCAGGCTTCGTCCCGGCCTACATCCGCCCACTGTTCTGCCGTGGCATCGGCCCGTTCCGCTGGGCGGCGCTGTCGGGTGATCCGCAGGACATCTACAAGACCGACGCCAAAGTCAAAGAGCTGATCCCGGACGACGCGCACCTGCACAACTGGCTGGACATGGCCCGCGAGCGCATCAGCTTCCAGGGTTTGCCGGCGCGTATCTGCTGGGTCGGTCTGGGCCTGCGCGCCAAGCTCGGTCTGGCGTTCAACGAAATGGTGCGCAGCGGCGAGCTGTCGGCACCGATCGTGATCGGTCGCGACCACCTCGACTCCGGCTCCGTTGCCAGCCCGAACCGCGAAACCGAATCGATGCAGGACGGTTCCGACGCCGTGTCCGACTGGCCACTGCTCAACGCCCTGCTGAATACCGCGAGCGGCGCGACCTGGGTTTCCCTGCACCACGGCGGTGGCGTGGGCATGGGCTTCTCGCAGCACTCGGGCATGGTGATTGTCTGCGACGGTACTGACGAAGCGGCCGAACGTATTGCGCGTGTGCTGCACAACGACCCGGCCACTGGCGTCATGCGTCACGCCGATGCCGGTTACCAGATCGCCATCGACTGCGCGAAGGAGCAGGGGCTGAACCTGCCGATGATTACCGGCAAGTAAGCGCACAACCTTGTGGGAGCGAGCCTGCTCGCGAATGCGGTCTGTCAGCCACCACACATGTTGAATGTGCTGACGCCTTCGCGAGCAGGCTCGCTCCCACACTAGTGCGCAAGACGCTCAGTGAACTCGAATAACAATCCACAGAGGTTGAATCATGGCTGTAACCCCCGATCGTGAAGGCAGTAAACCGTTGATCGAAAGGCGTTCGATCGACTACATCCCGGAAGCGGAAAGACACGGTCGTCTGTTGAGCCAGTTCACCCTGTGGATGGGGGCGAATCTGCAAATCACCGCGATTGTCACCGGGGCCCTGGCCGTGGTGCTGGGCGGTGATGTGTTCTGGTCGTTGATGGGTCTGTTGATCGGTCAACTGCTGGGCGGCGGTGTGATGGCGCTGCATGCGGCGCAAGGGCCGAAACTGGGCCTGCCGCAGATGATTTCCAGCCGCGTGCAATTCGGCGTCTACGGCGCGGCGATCCCGATCGTGCTGGTGTGCCTGATGTACCTGGGTTTCACTGCCACCGGTACGGTGCTTTCCGGCCAGGCGCTGGGCCAGTTGTTTGGCGTCAGCGACACCGTCGGTATCCTGCTGTTCGCCAGTGTCATCGTGGTGGTCACGGTGCTCGGTTATCGGGTGATCCACTGGATTGGCCGGGTTGCCAGCGTGATCGGCGTGATTGCCTTTGTTTACCTGTTCAGCCGTCTGCTGAGTCAGGAGGATGTTGGCGCACTCCTGCAAATTCGCCACTTCAGCTGGAGCAGTTTTCTGCTGGCGGTGTCGCTCGCAGCGTCCTGGCAGATCGCGTTCGGCCCGTATGTGGCTGACTATTCGCGTTACCTGCCGAGCAAGATTTCCTCGGTGAAAACCTTCTTTGCCGCTGGCGCAGGTTCGGTCATCGGTGCACAGGTGGCGATGGTCCTTGGCGTGTTCGCGGCAGCTTCGGCCAACGGTCAATTTGCCGGGCACGAAGTGGCCTACATCGTCGGTCTGGGCGGCACCGGTGCCACTGCGGCGCTGCTGTACTTCAGCATCGCGTTCGGCAAGGTGACCATCTCGACGCTGAACTCCTACGGCAGCTTCATGTGCATCGCGACCATCATCAGTGGTTTCAAAGGCCACCTGACCGTTACGCGCATGCAGCGTCTGGTGTTCGTGCTGGTGATTGTCGGCGCGGCAACCCTGATCGCCTTGCTCGGTCAGCACTCGTTCCTCGGTGCGTTCAAGTCGTTCATCCTGTTCCTGCTGGCGTTCTTCACGCCATGGAGCGCGATCAACCTGGTCGACTACTACTGCATCACTCGCGAGCGTTACGACGTGCCGGCGCTGGGCGATCCGAACGGTCGCTACGGTCGCTGGAACCTGCTCGGGATCAGCGTCTATGTGTTCGGCGTGCTGGTGCAGCTGCCGTTCATCTCCACCAAGTTCTACACCGGCCCGCTGGTGGCTGCCCTCGGTGATGTGGATATCTCCTGGATCATCGGTCTGGTGCTGCCTGCCGCGCTGTATTACCTGTGCGCGAAGAAATGGCACGGCTCGGTGCCTGATCAACTGATTCTGCCGGTCGAGCAGAACAGCGTTGTACCCCCTGAAAAAAGTGGGGCCGGTCGCGCTGCGGCGCAGGCCTGATTGGACGTGGACAGGGCTGGATGCCTCTTGACTGCCGTAAGCCAATTCATGATTAGGAGCGTCGCAACAATGAAATCGAACAAGACCCTGCTGACCACACTGCTGTCCATGGGCCTGCTGGCCAGTGCCGGCGCCACTCAGGCTGCCGGCTGGTGCGAATCCGGCAAACCGGTGAAATTCGCCGGCCTGAACTGGGAAAGCGGCATGCTGCTGACCGACGTGCTGCAAGTGGTGCTGGAGAAAGGTTACGACTGCAAGACCGACAGCCTGCCGGGCAATTCCATCACCATGGAGAACGCCCTGAGCAGCAACGACATTCAAGTGTTCGCCGAAGAATGGGTCGGCCGCAGTGAGGTCTGGAACAAGGCCGAGAAGGCCGGCAAAGTCGTCGGTGTCGGCGCCCCGATCGTCGGCGCTATCGAAGGCTGGTACGTGCCGCGCTACGTGATTGAAGGCGACACCAAACGCAAGATCGAGGCAAAAGCCCCGGACCTGAAAAACATCGCCGACCTGGGCAAGTACGCGGCTATTTTCAAAGACGCCGAAGAGCCGTCCAAGGGCCGTTTCTACAACTGCCCGGCGGGCTGGACCTGCGAGCTGGACAACAGCGAAATGCTCAAGAGCTACGGCCTGGAAAACAGCTACACCAACTTCCGTCCGGGCACCGGCCCGGCGCTGGATGCGGCGGTGTTGTCGAGCTACAAGCGTGGCGAGCCGATCCTGTTCTACTACTGGTCGCCAACCCCGCTGATGGGCCAGATCGACGCGGTCAAACTCGAAGAGAAACCGGGCGTCGACAAGAGCGTGAGCATCAAGGTCGGCCTGTCGAAAACCTTCCACGAGCAGGCGCCAGAACTGGTGGCCGTGCTGGAAAAGGTCAATCTGCCGATCGACCTGCTGAACCAGAACCTGGGCCGCATGGCGAAGGAACGTATCGAGTCGCCGAAGCTGGCGAAAATCTTCCTCAAGGAACATCCTGAAGTCTGGCATGCGTGGGTCAGTGAAGACGCTGCCAAGAAAATCGACGCGGCGCTGTAGGTCGATACCTCCCGGTCAACCGTGAGGCTGGCCGGGAGATATGCCGTAAATCGCTTGATTGAGATTTCTGATTGAGAGCCGCTTATGTTTCCCGAAAGCTTTACCTTTTCCATCGCCGACTGGGTCAACGGTTGGGTCGATTCGCTGGTCACCAACTACGGTGATGTGTTCCGCCACATCTCGGACACTCTGCTGTGGGCCATCGTCAACCTCGAAGGCCTGCTGCGTGCGGCGCCGTGGTGGTTGATGCTGGCGATCGTCGGCGTCGTCGCCTGGCACGCCACGCGCAAAGTGCTGACCACCGCCGTCATCGTCGGTCTGCTGTTCCTCGTCGGTGCTGTCGGCCTGTGGGACAAACTCATGCAGACCCTGGCGCTGATGATGGTCGCGACGATTATTTCGGTGCTGATCGGCATTCCGCTGGGCATCCTCTCGGCGCGCAGCAATCGCCTGCGTTCGGTGCTGATGCCGTTGCTCGACATCATGCAGACCATGCCAAGTTTCGTGTACCTGATTCCGGTGCTGATGCTGTTCGGCCTGGGCAAGGTCCCGGCGATTTTCGCCACGGTGATCTACGCCGCGCCGCCGCTGATTCGCCTGACCGATCTGGGCATCCGCCAGGTCGACGGGGAAGTGATGGAAGCGATCAACGCTTTCGGTGCCAACCGCTGGCAGCAACTGTTCGGCGTGCAACTGCCGCTGGCTCTGCCAAGCATCATGGCCGGGATCAACCAGACCACCATGATGGCCCTGTCGATGGTGGTGATCGCCTCGATGATCGGCGCCCGTGGCCTGGGTGAAGACGTGCTGGTGGGGATTCAGACCCTCAACGTCGGACGCGGCCTCGAAGCCGGTCTGGCGATCGTGATTCTCGCAGTGGTCATCGACCGCATTACTCAGGCGTACGGTCGGCCACGGCATGAGGTGAGCAAATGAACAACGCAACCGTGAGCAAGATCGAAGTCAAAAACGTCTTCAAGATTTTCGGCAACCGCGCCAAGGATGCACTGGCGATGGTCGGCCAGGGCAAGACCAAGGATCAGGTGTTGAACGAAACCGGTTGCGTGGTCGGGGTCAACGACCTGTCGCTGAGCATCGGCACTGGCGAGATCTTCGTGATCATGGGCCTGTCCGGCTCGGGCAAGTCGACCCTGGTGCGCCACTTCAACCGCTTGATCGACCCCACCAGCGGCGCGATCCTGGTCGACGGCGTGGACATCCTGCAATACGACATGGAAGCGTTGCGCGAATTTCGTCGGCACAAGATCAGCATGGTGTTCCAGAGCTTCGGCCTGCTGCCGCACAAGACCGTGATCGAGAACGTCGCCTACGGCCTGAAAGTGCGCGGCGAGAGCAAGCAACTGTGCGCCGAGCGCGCGTTGCACTGGATCAATACCGTGGGCCTCAAAGGCTACGAAAACAAATACCCGCACCAGCTCTCCGGCGGCATGCGTCAGCGCGTGGGTCTGGCCCGCGCCTTGGCGGCGGACACCGACATCATCCTGATGGACGAAGCTTTCAGTGCGCTGGATCCGCTGATCCGCGCCGAGATGCAGGACCAGTTGCTGGAACTGCAAAAGACCCTGCACAAGACCATCGTGTTCATCACCCACGACCTCGACGAGGCCGTGCGCATCGGCAACCGCATTGCGATCCTCAAGGACGGCCGCCTGATCCAGGTCGGCACCCCGAGAGAGATCCTGCATTCGCCGGCGGATGAGTATGTCGACCGGTTCGTGCAGCGGCGGGCGGCAGTGGTTTAGGTAGATCTGTGTTGGCTGGGCTGGCCTCTTCGCGAGCAGGCTCGCTCCCACAGGAGGTACGCATTCCAAATGTGGGAGCGAGCCTGCTCGCGAAGGCGTCGGTAAAGCTGCATCAATGTTTGGATGAGGTTAAAGATGTCCCAGGCTGAAAAAATCATCATCACCGCCAGCCCCCTGCGTTGGCAGGACGTGGTCGCCGTCGCCCGTCACGGCGCCACTTTGGAGCTGTCGAGCGAGACCTGGGCGCGCATCGAAAACGCTCAGGGCATCGTCCAGCGCATCGTCGAAAGCGGCGAGCGTGCCTATGGCGTCAACACCGGTCTGGGTGGCCTGTCCAACGTCTCGCTGAAGGACGAACAACTCAGCCAGCTCTCGCGCAATACCTTGCTCAGTCACGCCTGCGGCGTCGGCCCGGTGCTGCCTGATGAGCAAACCCGCGCGATCATCTGCGCCGCGATCCACAACTTCAGCCACGGCAAATCCGGCATTCATCGCCGGGTGGTCGAAGCGCTGCTGGCGCTGCTCAATCGCGGCATCACCCCGCAAGTGCCATCGCAAGGCTCGGTGGGTTACCTGACGCACATGGCGCACATCGGCATCGCGCTGCTGGGCGTGGGCAATGTCAGCTATCGCGGGCAAATCACCTCGGCGCAACAGGCGCTGGCCGAAGAAGGCCTGCAACCGGTGCAACTCGGCGCGAAGGACGGTTTGTGTCTGGTCAACGGCACGCCGTGCATGACCGGCCTCAGCTGCCTGGCGATTGCCGACGCGACGCGGCTGGTGCAATGGGCCGACGTGATTGGCGCCATGAGCTTCGAAGCGCAGCGTGGGCAGATCGCCGCGTTCGACGCCGAGATCATCGCGCTCAAGCCGCACCCCGGCATGCAACAGGTCGGTAGCAACCTGCGCGCCTTGCTCGATGGCAGTGAAGTGATCGCGACCAGCAAAGGCATTCGCACTCAGGATGCGCTGAGCATCCGTTCGATCCCGCAGGTGCACGGTGCGGCGCGCGATCAACTGGAACATGCGATCAAACAGGTCGAAGCCGAGCTCAACGGCTGCACCGATAACCCGTTGCTGTTGGGCACGCCGGAGAATTTCCGGGTGATGTCGCAGGCCAACCCGCACGGTCAGTCGGTGGCGATGGCGGCGGATCTGCTGGCAATTGCCATGGCCGAAATCGGCTCGATTGCCGAACGCCGCCTCGATCGTCTGGTCAACCCGCACGTCAGCGGTCTGCCGGCGTTTCTGGTGGCCAATCCGGGAGTGAACTCCGGGATGATGATCGTGCAATACGTCGCCGCTTCGCTGTGTGCCGAGAATCGCCAGCTGGCGCAACCGGCAGTGCTCGACAACTACGTCACCTCGGGCCTGCAGGAAGACCACCTGAGCATGGGCACCAGCGCCGCGCTGAAGCTGCACCGCGCCCTTGAAAACTGCAAGCAGATCCTCGCCATCGAATACCTGCTGGCGGCGCAGGCCTTTGAATTCCTCAAGGAGCAGCGTTTTGGTGCGGGCACTGACCGGGCGTGGCGCCTGCTGCGTGAAACCGTCCCGGCCTACGATCAGGATCGCTGGCTGGCGCCGGATATCGCCGCCGCCGCAGGCGTTCTGAAAAACCCGAATGCGCTGCACAACGTATTACCGAATCTGCACTGACAACTACCCATACCAGCGTGCCAAGGCGCGGATCGCTCAGAAGGCGAGAGGCGACGGATAACGGAATGCTCCGGAGCGACTGGTAGTTAATAACAATGTTCAAAAGGAGCATTTTAATGACTGCGCTGAACCTGATTCCCGGCCAACTGAGCCTGGCCCAACTGCGTGACGTCTATCAGCAACCGGTCAAGCTGACCCTCGACAACAGCGCTGCGGCGCAGATCGAGGCCAGTGTTGCCTGCGTCGAGCAGATCCTCGCCGAGAACCGCACCGCCTACGGCATCAACACCGGTTTCGGCCTGCTGGCTTCGACCCGCATTGCCAGCGAGGACCTGGAAAACCTGCAGCGTTCTCTGGTGCTGTCGCACGCCGCTGGTGTCGGCCAGCCGATCAGCGATGAGCTGGTACGGCTGATCATGGTGCTCAAGGTCAACAGCCTCAGCCGTGGTTTCTCCGGCATTCGCCGCGTGGTGATCGACGCGCTGATCGCGCTGATCAACGCCGAGGTTTATCCGCACATTCCGCTCAAAGGTTCGGTCGGCGCCTCGGGTGACCTCGCGCCGCTGGCGCACATGTCGCTGGTGCTGCTGGGCGAAGGCAAGGCGCGTTACAAGGGCGAGTGGATGCAAGCCACCGAAGCGCTGAAAATCGCCGGTCTGACCCCGCTGACGCTGGCGGCGAAAGAAGGTCTGGCGTTGCTCAACGGCACTCAGGTGTCCACCGCATTTGCCCTGCGCGGTCTGTTTGAAGGTGAAGACCTGTTTGCCGGTGCGCTGGCAATCGGCGGTCTGACGGTTGAAGCGGTGCTCGGTTCGCGCTCGCCGTTCGATGCACGTATTCACGCCGCTCGCGGTCAAAAAGGTCAGATCGATGCTGCAGCCGCGTATCGCGATCTGCTCGGCGAGCGCAGCGAAGTCTCCGACTCGCACCAGAACTGCGAGAAGGTTCAAGACCCGTACTCCTTGCGTTGCCAGCCACAAGTCATGGGCGCCTGCCTGACCCAATTCCGCCAGGCCGCCGACGTGCTGGTGGTTGAAGCCAACGCCGTCTCCGACAACCCGTTGGTGTTCGCTGCTGAAGGCGATGTGATTTCCGGTGGCAACTTCCACGCCGAACCCGTGGCCATGGCCGCCGACAACATGGCCCTGGCCATCGCTGAAGTCGGCTCGCTGAGCGAACGCCGTATCTCGCTGATGATGGACAAGCACATGTCGCAACTGCCGCCATTCCTGGTGGCCAATGGCGGTGTGAACTCCGGCTTCATGATTGCCCAGGTGACCGCCGCGGCACTGGCCAGCGAGAACAAGGCGCTGTCCCATCCGCATTCGGTCGACAGCCTGCCGACCTCGGCCAACCAGGAAGACCACGTGTCGATGGCTCCGGCCGCCGGCAAGCGCCTGTGGGAAATGGCCGAGAACACCCGCGGGATTCTCGCGGTGGAATGGCTGGCGGCGGTGCAGGGGCTGGATCTGCGTAACGGTCTGAAGACCTCGGCCAAGTTGGAACAGGCGCGGGCGATTCTGCGCAAGGACGTGCCGTTCTATGAGAAGGATCGCTTCTTTGCACCGGACATCAATGCGGCGACCGAGCTGCTGGCTTCGCGCTGCTTGAGCGAATTGGTTCCGGCGAAATTGCTGCCTAGCCTGTAATGGCCTCTTCGCGAGCAGGCTCGCTCCCACAGGGGAGCGCATTTCAACTGTGGGAGCGAGCCTGCTCGCGAAATCGATTTTGAATACTGTGGAGACTAAGGGATGAAAACCCTCTGGCAACACTGCCACGTCGCAACCATGGCGCAGGGCGTCTACTCGATCATCGAGGATGCGGCAATCGTGACGTCCGGTGCGCACATCGAGTGGATCGGTCCGCGCAATCTGCTGCCGTCCGGCGAATACCCGGCGGTCAACGATTTGCAAGGCGCGTGGGTCACCCCCGGCCTGATCGACTGCCATACCCACACGGTGTTCGGTGGCAACCGCAGCGGCGAATTCGAGAAGCGCCTGCAAGGCGTCAGCTATGCCGAGATCGCCGCGCAGGGCGGCGGTATCGCCAGCACTGTGCGCGCCACCCGTGAAGCGACTGAAGACGAGCTGTTCGCCAGCGCCGCCAAGCGCCTGAAAAGCCTGATGCGCGACGGCGTGACCACGGTCGAGATGAAGTCCGGCTACGGTCTGGACCTGGCCAGCGAACGCAAGATCCTGCGGGTCATCCGTCGCCTGGCCAAGGAGCTGCCGATCAGCGTGCGCAGCACTTGCCTCGCCGCCCACGCGTTGCCGCCGGAGTACAAGGATCGCGCTGACGACTACATCGAGCACATCTGCGCCGAGATGCTTCCGGCGCTTGCTGCCGAAGGGCTGGTCGACGCGGTGGATGCGTTCTGCGAATACCTGGCGTTCTCGCCGGAGCAGGTCGAGCGGGTGTTCATCACCGCACAAAAACTCGGCCTGCCGGTGAAGCTGCACGCCGAGCAATTGTCATCGCTGCATGGCTCCAGTCTGGCGGCGCGGTATCACGCGTTGTCCGCCGATCACCTGGAATTCATGGATGAAGACGACGCCATCGCCATGGCCAAGTCCGACACCGTCGCCGTGCTGCTGCCGGGGGCGTTCTACTTCCTGCGCGAAACCCAGTTACCGCCGATGGACGCCTTGCGCAAACACAAGGTCAAGATCGCCATCGCCAGTGACCTCAACCCCGGTACCTCGCCGGCGCTGTCGCTGCGCCTGATGCTGAACATGGCCTGCACCTGTTTCCGCATGACCCCGGAAGAAGCCCTGGCCGGCGCGACCATTCATGCCGCACAAGCGTTGGGGATGGCTGACACCCACGGTTCGCTGGAAATCGGCAAGGTCGCGGATTTCGTCGCCTGGCACATCGATCGTCCGGCGGATCTGGCCTATTGGCTCGGTGGTGATCTGGACAAACGCGTCGTGCATCACGGCGTCGAATCAAGTCTGTAGGAGAGCGGTTGTGGATAAGGTTCTGAGTTTCAAACAAGGTCGCGTACCGCTGCTGATCAGCATGCCGCATGCCGGCGTACGCCTGACGCCTGCGGTCGAAGCCGGGCTGATCGCGGACGCGAAAAGCCTGCCGGACACCGACTGGCACATCCCGCAGCTCTATGATTTCGCCGAGCAGTTGGGCGCCAGCACGTTGGCCGCCGAATACTCGCGGTTCGTCATCGACCTCAACCGTCCGTCCGACGACAAGCCGTTGTACGCCGGTGCCACCACCGGGCTGTACCCGGCGACGCTGTTCGATGGCATCCCGCTGTTCCGCGAAGGGCACGAGCCTTCGAAAGAGGAACGCGCGACCTATCTGGAACAGGTCTGGACGCCTTACCACCGCACTTTGCAACAAGAACTGGCGCGGCTGAAGGCCGAGTTCGGCTATGCGCTGCTGTTCGACGCGCACTCGATCCGCTCGATCATCCCGCACCTGTTCGACGGCAAACTGCCGGACTTCAACCTCGGTACCTTCAACGGCGCCAGTTGCGATCCACAATTGGCGACGCAACTGGAAGCCATTTGCGCCCGTCACGGCAACTTCAGCCACGTGCTCAACGGACGTTTCAAGGGCGGCCACATCACCCGCCATTACGGCAACCCGGCCGAGAACATCCACGCCGTGCAACTGGAACTGTGCCAGAGCACCTACATGGAAGAGTTCGAACCGTTCCGCTACCGCGCTGATCTGGCGGAGCCGACGCGGGTGGTACTGCAGGAGTTGTTGCAAGGCTATCTGGCGTGGGGCAAAACCCGTTACACCGCATGATCTGCTTCCTGTAGGAGCTGCCAAACGCTGCGATCTTTTGATCTTGCTTTGTCTGCAAAAAAACAAAGTCAAAAGATCGCAGCCTTCGGCAGCTCCTACAGAGGGACTGCTTCGCCGCCACAGGTTTTGATTCATGTCCTCAGGCATGCTCATTAACGTAAATCGGGTTTATGATGCCGGACGGCAGAATAATAGAAGTCCCCCCAGGGATGACCTCGACCCCTTACGGAGCACGCAATGCAGACATTGTTTCCGCAGATCAAACCCCATGCCCGGCACGATCTGGCTGTCGATGACACCCACACGCTGTACGTCGACGAAAGCGGTTCACCGGAAGGCTTGCCAGTGGTGTTCATTCACGGTGGCCCGGGCGCCGGTTGCGACGCGCAGAGCCGTCGTTATTTCGATCCGAACCTGTACCGCATTGTCACCTTCGACCAGCGCGGCTGCGGACGCTCCACCCCGCACGCCAGCCTGGAAAACAACACCACCTGGGATCTGGTCGCCGACCTTGAGCGTATCCGCAAGCACCTGGGCATCGACAAATGGGTGCTGTTCGGCGGTTCGTGGGGTTCGACGCTGGCGCTGGCCTACGCGCAAACCCACCCCGAGCGCGTACACGGTCTGATCCTGCGTGGGATCTTTCTCTGCCGTCCGCAGGAAATCGAGTGGTTCTATCAGGCTGGTGCCAGCCGTCTGTTTCCTGATTACTGGCAGGACTACATCGCGCCGATCCCGCTGGACGAGCGCGACGATCTGCTCAGCGCCTTCCACAAGCGCCTGGTCGGTAACGATCAGATCGCGCAGATGCACGCGGCCAAGGCCTGGTCGACGTGGGAAGGGCGCACCGCGACCCTGCGGCCGAACCCGCTGGTGGTCGACCGTTTCTCCGAGCCGCAGCGCGCCCTGTCGATCGCGCGGATCGAGTGTCACTACTTCACCAACAATGCGTTTCTCGAGCCCAATCAGTTGATCCGCGACATGGGCAAGATCGCCCATCTGCCGGGGGTGATCATTCACGGTCGCTACGACGTGATCTGCCCGCTGGACAACGCCTGGGAATTGCATCAGGCCTGGCCGAACAGTGAGCTGCAGGTGATTCGCGACGCCGGTCACGCCGCCTCCGAGCCCGGCATTACCGATGCGCTGGTGCGTGCCGCGAGCAACATGGCCCGCCGCCTGCTCGACCTGCCGCCTGAAGAAGCATGAAGGGGCTGTTACAGCGTGTGCGCGGTGCACGGGTCGAAGTCGCGGGAGAGATAGTCGGCGCGGTGGATCAGGGGTTGCTGGTGCTGGTGGCGGTCGAGCCCGACGACACCCGTACCAGTGCCGACAAACTTCTGCATAAGCTGCTTAACTATCGGGTATTCAGTGACGCCGAGGGCAAGATGAATCTGTCCCTGGCGGATGTGGGCGGCGGGTTGCTGCTGGTCTCTCAGTTCACCCTCGCAGCCGACACCAAGAGCGGGTTGCGCCCGAGTTTCTCGACCGCAGCCCCTCCGGCATTGGGCGAGGAATTGTTCGACTATCTATTGAGCAAAGCGAAACAGATGCATGGCACTGTGGCATCAGGTAGATTCGGCGCGGATATGCAGGTGCACCTGGTCAATGATGGCCCGGTAACCTTCCTGTTACAGACATGAAAGCGCTTGAAACATCTTTTCAAGGGCTTTTCGACTGTAAACAGGCGTTTTTCGCGATAAATACTTTGTTACCCCTGATGCGTTGTCACGCGGGCTACTAGATAATCGCGCGCTATGGGGATCAGCGTTCGTTGGTCCATTTTTGACTTAGGTAGAGACTTGTCTGGATCCGATTGGGGAATCATTTTGCCCCAGCGGAGTCGGAACAATGCTCGCCAACCTGGCATATAGATAGCTGGCCGTTGGTTTTTTGATCTGTTTTCGGCGAGGGTTGCTCGTGATTGTTAGTCCCTGTAATGCAGCAAAAATGTCTGCCAAACGCATGCGAAGTGCCCTGGTAGCGGGTTCGGCGCTCCTGTGCCTGCTCAGCGCCGGCCAGCTTTGGGCGTTCAATCTTGACGATGTATCAGCCAAGGCTAAAGAGCTGGCCGGGCAGAAGTTCGAAGCCCCGCGCAGCAACCTGCCGAACGAATTCCGTGACATGAAGTTCGCGGATTATCAGAAAATCCGCTTCCTCACCGAAAAGGCTGAGTGGGCCGATCAGAAGACACCGTTCAAGCTGTCCTTCTATCACCAGGGCATGCACTTCGATACGCCGGTGAAAATCAACGAAATCACGGCGAACACCGTCGAAGAGATCAAATACGATCCGACCCGCTTCGATTTCGGCGACCTCAAGTTCGATCCGAAGGCCACTGAACAACTGGGCTACGCCGGTTTCCGTGTGCTGTACCCGATCAACAAGGCCGACAAGCAAGACGAAATCATGACCATGCTCGGCGCGAGCTACTTCCGCGTTGTCGGCAAGGGTCACACTTACGGTCTGTCGGCCCGTGGTCTGGCCATCGATACCGCGTTGCCGTCGGGCGAAGAATTCCCGCGTTTCCGCGAGTTCTGGATTCAGCAGCCGAAGCCGGGCGACAAGCATCTGGTGATCTTCGCCCTGCTTGATTCGCCGCGCGCCACCGGTGCCTACCGCCTGATCCTGCGTCCGGGCAGCGACACCATTGTCGACGTCAAGGCGCAGATGTTCCTGCGTGACAAGGTCGGCAAACTGGGCATCGCACCGTTGACCAGCATGTTCCTGTTCGGCGCCAACCAGCCGTCGAAAGTCCTCAACTACCGTCGTGAACTGCACGACTCCAGCGGTCTGTCGATCCATGCCGGCAACGGCGAGTGGATCTGGCGTCCGCTGAACAACCCGAAACACCTGGCCGTGAGCAACTTCAGCGTCGAGAACCCGCGTGGTTTCGGTCTGCTGCAGCGTGGTCGCGACTTCAGCCACTACGAAGACCTCGACGACCGTTACGACAAGCGTCCAAGCGCCTGGATCGAGCCGAAGGGCGAGTGGGGCAAGGGCACCGTTGATCTGGTAGAGATTCCGACTGCCGACGAAACCAACGACAACATCGTTGCGTTCTGGAGCCCGGAAACCATGCCGGAGCCAGGCAAGCCGCTGGACTTCGCCTACCGCCTGCACTGGACCATGGACGAAGCGGCGCTTCACGCCCCCGACAGCGCCTGGGTCAAGCAGACCCTGCGGTCGACCGGTGACGTCAAGCAGTCGAACCTGATCCGTCAGCCGGATGGCAGCGTTGCCTACCTGGTCGATTTCGAAGGTCCATCGCTGGCGGCACTGGCTCCGGATGCCGATGTGCGCAGTCAAGTCAGTGTTGGTGATAACGCCGAACTGGTTGAGAACAGCGTGCGTTACAACCCGGAAACCAAGGGCTGGCGCCTGACCCTGCGGATGAAGATCAAGGACGCGAGCAAGTCCACCGAGATGCGCGCTGCCCTGGTACAGCCAGTGGTGACCGCTGATCTGGCCAAGTCTTCGGTACCGGCGTCGAACTCGTCGGTGGCCAAGGCGGACAAGGTCGCGGCCAAGCAACAAGAGAAGGTAGAGAAGGAAGCCAAGGCAGCCGAGGCCAAACAGGCTGACGCCAAGCCAGCTGCAGATGCCAAGGACAAGGCCAACAAAGACGCCAAGCAGCCAACCGCTGCCAACGCGGCCCCAGCCACACCGGAATCGGCACCGACTGAAGAAGTCCTGACCGAGACCTGGAGCTATCAGTTGCCTGCCGATGAGTAACTCTCAAGTACAGCCAGAGACTCTGTCCGAGTATCTGGCGCATCTGCCGATGACCGACGAGCAGCGCGCGGAGCTCGCGGGCTGCCAGTCCTTCAGCGAACTGCACCAGCGCCTGTCGTCGCCGACGTTCGACGCCCCTGCCGAAGCCGCCCAGGCTTCGGTGGGCAAGCGCCTGACCCTGAGCACTGCCGAGGAGCTGGAAGAGGCGGAAATGCTGGTGCTCGACGCCAGTGGTCGGGTCAGCATGAAAGCGACGCCGCCAATCCGTCGGACCAAAGTCGTGCCGGAGCCATGGCGCACCAATATTCTGGTGCGTGGCTGGCGTCGCCTGACCGGGCGCACCAACCCGCCGCAGCCGCCGAAGGACGAAAACGTGTTGCCGGCGGCGCGCTGGCGCACCGTAGGTTCGATCCGTCGCTACATTCTGTTGCTGCTGATGCTCGGCCAGACCATCGTTGCCGGCTGGTACATGAAAGGCATCATGCCGTACCAGGGCTGGTCGTTCGTCGATCTGGACGAAGTGCTGCACCAGCCGCTGCTGCAAACCGCCACGCAAGTGCTGCCGTATGCGCTGCAGACCAGCATCCTGATCCTGTTCGGGATTCTGTTCTGCTGGGTCTCGGCCGGTTTCTGGACGGCACTGATGGGCTTCCTCGAGTTGCTCACCGGTCACGACAAATACCGTATCTCCGGCAAAAGCGCCGGCAACGAGCCGATTCCGAAAGACGCCCGTACTGCGCTGGTGATGCCGATCTGCAACGAAGACGTGCCTCGGGTATTCGCCGGTCTGCGCGCCACCTTCGAATCGGTCGCCGCGACCGGTGATCTGGATCGCTTCGACTTCTTCGTCCTCAGCGACAGTAACGACACCGATATCTGCGTCGCCGAGCAACAGGCCTGGCTGGATGTCTGCCGCGAAGCCAAGGGTTTCGGCAAGATCTTCTATCGCCGTCGCCGCCGCCGTGTGAAACGCAAGAGCGGCAACCTCGACGACTTCTGCCGTCGCTGGGGCGGTGACTACAAGTACATGGTCGTGCTCGACGCCGACTCAGTGATGAGCGGCGAGTGCCTGACCAGTCTGGTACGCCTGATGGAAGCCACGCCGGACGCCGGGATCATCCAGACCGCGCCGCGTGCGTCGGGCATGGACACCCTGTATGCGCGCATGCAGCAGTTCGCCACCCGCGTGTACGGTCCGCTGTTCACCGCCGGTCTGCACTTCTGGCAGTTGGGTGAATCCCACTACTGGGGTCACAACGCGATCATCCGCATGAAGCCGTTCATCGACCACTGCGCCCTGGCGCCGTTGCCGGGTAAAGGTGCGTTCTCCGGGGCGATTCTGTCTCACGACTTCGTTGAAGCCGCGCTGATGCGCCGTGCCGGTTGGGGCGTGTGGATTGCCTACGACCTGCCGGGCAGCTACGAAGAACTGCCGCCGAACCTGCTCGACGAGCTCAAGCGTGACCGTCGCTGGTGCCACGGCAACCTGATGAACTTCCGCCTGTTCCTGGTCAAAGGCATGCACCCGGTGCACCGCGCGGTGTTCCTGACCGGCGTGATGTCGTACCTGTCGGCGCCGTTGTGGTTCTTCTTCCTGGTGCTGTCGACCGCGCTGCTGGCGGTGAACACGCTGATGGAGCCGCAGTACTTCCTGGAACCTCGTCAGCTCTATCCGCTGTGGCCACAATGGCACCCGGACAAGGCGATCGCGCTGTTCTCGACGACCATCGTGCTGCTGTTCCTGCCGAAACTGCTGAGCATCATCCTGATCTGGGCCAAGGGCGCGAAAGAGTTCGGTGGCAAGTTCAAGGTGACCCTGTCGATGCTGCTGGAGATGCTGTTCTCCATGCTGCTGGCGCCGGTGCGGATGATTTTCCACACCCGTTTCGTCCTCGCCGCGTTCCTCGGCTGGGCCGCGACCTGGAACTCGCCGCAACGTGACGACGACTCCACGCCATGGAGCGAGGCGGTCAAACGCCACGGTCCGCAGACCCTGCTGGGCTTCTGCTGGGCATTGCTGGTGATCTGGCTGAACCCGAGCTTCCTGTGGTGGCTGGTGCCGATCGTCGGTTCGCTGATGCTGTCGATCCCGGTATCGGTGATTTCCAGCCGTGTTGGTCTGGGCCTCAAATCCCGTGACGAGAGCCTGTTCCTCATTCCTGAGGAATACAATCCGCCGCAGGCCTTGCTGGCGACTGACCAGTACACCCACGAGAACCGCTGGCATGCACTGAACGACGGCTTCATCCGCGCCGTGGTCGATCCGCAGCAGAACGCCTTGGCGTGCTCGCTGGCGACGGCCCGTCACGGTCAGGCCGAGCCGATCGAGTGGCTGCGTCAGGAGCGTGTGCGTCACGCGATCAAGGTCGGCCCGGCCGGGCTGAACAACCATGATCGTCTGCAACTGCTGAGCGATCCGGTGGCGCTGGCGCGTCTGCACGAGCTGGTCTGGTCCGAAGACCACAAGGAATGGCTGGATGCCTGGCGCGCTTCGGTGAAAGCCGATCCGCATGCACCGCTGTTGCCGTTGCGACCGCTGAGCGTGCAGGCTCAACCGGCCTAAAAAGAAGCCCCGCCAATGCGGGGCTTTTTTTAAAGATCGCAGCCTTCGGCAGCTCCTACACGAAATGGGTGTACACCCTGTAGGAGCTGCCGGAGGCTGCGATCTTTTGCTTTTGAAACCCTCCCCGTAACAACAAATCCCGGCAAAAAACCTTGTGCAAACGGACGAGTGCGTTAGCATCCGTCCCCGAATTGGCGCACCCGGACAATCTTGTCCATTTCTGTCGGTTTTCGCGCCGCAAACGCAATGGTTTTGGGGACTTGAAGATGAAGAAGTATCTGTCGATGCTGCTGGTCGGCGTCACGGCACTGGTTGCAGTCACTGCGGCGCAGGCCGGCGCAATCGATGACGCGGTCAAGCGCGGCACGTTGAAAGTCGGTATGGATCCGACCTACATGCCGTTCGAAATGACCAACAAGCGCGGCGAAATCATCGGTTTCGAAGTCGACATCCTCAAAGCCATGACCAAGGCCATGGGTGTCAAGCTCGAGCTGGTGTCCACCGGTTACGACGGGATCATCCCGGCCCTGATGACCGACAAGTTCGACATGATCGGCAGCGGCATGACCCTGACTCAGGAGCGTAACCTGCGCCTGAACTTCAGCGAACCGTTCATCGTCGTCGGTCAGACCCTGCTGATCCGCAAGGAGCTGGAAGGCACCATCAAGTCCTATAAAGACCTGAACACCGCGGACTATCGCATCACCTCCAAGCTCGGCACCACCGGTGAAATGGTTGCCAGGAAGCTGATCGCCAAAGCCAAGTACCACGGCTACGACAACGAGCAGGAAGCGGTGCTCGATGTAGTCAACGGCAAGGCCGACGCCTTCATCTACGACGCGCCGTACAACGTGGTCGCGGTGAACAAAGTCGGCGCCGGCAAACTGGTGTTCCTCGACAAGCCGTTCACCTACGAGCCGCTGGCCTTCGGTCTGAAGAAGGGTGATTACGACAGCATCAACTTCATCAACAATTTCCTGCACCAGATCCACGAAGACGGCACCTACGATCGCATTCATGACAAGTGGTTCAAGAGCACCGAGTGGCTCAAGGACATGGAATAACGCCGGTCGTTGTGGCGAGGGAGCTTGCTCCCGCTCGGCTGCGAAGCAGTCTAAACCGGTTGACTCGTTCTACCCGACGTTGCGCGGTGGCTGATTTCAGGGCTGCTCCGCACCCCAGCGGGAGCAAGCTCCCTCGCCACAGAGGGAGCGAGCATCCTGATCGATATGGATTTGCTCTTAGATGAAACAGAAAAAAGCCCAATGGCCCTGGCACGTCCTGACCGTGTTGGTGCTGGTCGGCCTGGCGGGCGCGTTGTATTACGCCACGTCGCTGATGTCCTACGAATGGCGCTGGAACCGCGTGCCGCAGTACTTCGCCTATCAGGCCGAAGAATCTCAGCGTGCCACCGATATCTCCACCGTCACCGAACTGGTGCGCAAGGGTGGCAGCGCGCAGGTCACTCTGCGCAACGATGCCGGTGACGAGCAGCGCCTGACCGTCGACGAGAACAGCCTGCAATTCGCTCAGGGCGACGATGTGGCGGAAGGCGACGTCGTGGGCGTGACCCGGCACTGGGCGGCAGGGCCGCTGCTGTGGGGCCTTTGGACGACGCTGTGGCTGTCGGTGGTGTCCGGCGTACTCGGTCTGCTGATCGGTCTGGTCACCGGACTGTGCCGTCTGTCGAGCAACCCGACCCTGCGCGACCTGTCGAGCATCTACGTCGAACTGGTGCGCGGCACGCCGCTGCTGGTGCAGATCTTCATTTTCTACTTCTTCATCGGCACGGTGATGAACCTGTCCCGCGAGTTCGCCGGGATCGCCGCGCTGTCGTTGTTTACCGGCGCCTACGTGGCCGAGATCATCCGCTCCGGGGTGCAGTCGATTGCCCGTGGCCAGAACGAAGCGGCGCGTTCGCTCGGTCTGAGCGCCGGCCAGTCGATGCGCCACGTGGTATTGCCGCAAGCGTTCAAGCGCGTGCTGCCGCCGCTGGCTGGGCAGTTCATCAGTCTGGTCAAGGACACCTCGCTGGTGTCGGTGATTGCGATCACCGAGCTGCTGAAAAGTGGTCGTGAAGTCATCACCACCTCGTTCTCGCCGTTCGAAATCCTGTTCTGCGTCGCCGGCCTGTACCTGTTGATCAACCTGCCGCTGTCGAAAATCGCCAGCCGTCTTGAGCGGAGGCTCGCGCAAAGTGATTGAAGTCCGCGATCTGGTAAAAGTTTTCGACACCCGTGGCCAGGTAGTTCGGGCTGTGGATAACGTCACCACCACCGTTGCCAAGGGCGAAGTGCTGGTGGTGATCGGTCCGTCCGGTTCGGGCAAGTCGACCTTCCTGCGCTGCCTCAACGGCCTGGAAGCGTTCGACTCGGGCTCGGTGAGCATCGACGGTCTGCAACTGGCTGACCCGAAAACCGATGTCAACGCCTACCGCCGTGAAGTCGGCATGGTGTTCCAGCACTTCAACCTGTTCCCGCACATGACCGTGCTGGAAAACCTCTGCCTGGCGCAGAAAGTCGTGCGCAAGCGCGGGCAGAAGGAAAGCGAGGCCAAGGCCCTGGCGTTGCTGGAGAAAGTCGGTATTGCGCAGAAGGCTCGCGAATACCCGTCACGTTTGTCCGGCGGTCAGCAACAGCGCGTGGCGATTGCCCGGGCGCTGGCGATGGACCCGAAAGTGATGTTGTTCGACGAACCGACTTCGGCCCTCGATCCGGAAATGGTTGGTGAAGTGCTGGATGTCATGAAGAACCTGGCCGTGGAGGGCATGACCATGGTTTGCGTCACCCACGAAATGGGCTTCGCCCGGGAAGTGGCGGATCGGGTGTTGTTCTTTGATCACGGAAAATTGCTGGAAGATGCTTCTCCGGCGGAGTTCTTTGATGCGCCGAAGGACCCGCGCGCTCAGGCTTTCCTGCGTCAGGTCTTGTAAAGCAAAAAAGATCGCAGCCTTCGGCAGCTCCTACAGAGTTATGTGTACACCTGTAGGAGCTGCCGAAAGCTGCGATCTTTTGCTGTGATGCTTAGACCTTGAACCGCCCCACCAGCGTCTGCAGATGCGTCCCCAACCGCGCCAACTCAACGCTGGAAGCCGCGGTCTCTTCACTCGCCGCCGACGTCTGATCCGACACATCCCGCACATTCAGCACGCTACGGTTGATCTCTTCAGCCACGGCGCTCTGCTGCTCGGCCGCTGCGGCGATCTGCTGGTTCATCGCCTGAATCGCCGACACGGTGCGGGTGATGCTTTCCAGCGAACCACCGGCACGGCGGGTCAGTTCGACGCTGCTGTCGGTCAGGCTGCGGCTGTTGTCCATGATCGTTGCCACCTGCTGGGTGCCGTTCTGCAGGCCGACGATCAGCTCTTCGATCTCTTCGGTGGACTTCTGCGTGCGCTGGGCGAGGCTGCGCACTTCATCGGCAACCACCGCAAAACCACGCCCGGCCTCACCGGCACGCGCCGCTTCGATCGCGGCGTTCAGCGCCAGCAGGTTGGTTTGCTGGGCCACGGACTTGATCACGTCGAGCACGCTGCCGATCTTGTCGCTTTCACGCTTGAGTTCGCCCATGGCTTCGGTCGAATGACCCACCTCAGCTGCCAGACGCTCAATCTGCGCGATGGCTTCACCGACCACCTTGTCGCCTTCGCGGGCCTGCTGGTCGGCGGCCACGGCGGCTTCGGAAGCCTCCTCGGCGTTGCGCGCGACTTCCTGCACGGTGGCGGCCATTTCGTTCATGGCGGTGGCGACCTGATCGGTCTCGATCTTCTGATTGTTGACCCCGGCGCTGGTCTGCTCGGTCACCGCCGACAGCTCTTCGGCGGCGCTGGCGATCTGCGTGACGCCGTCGCTGATGCCACCGATCAACTCGCGCAGGCCTTGGGTCATGCTCTGCATCGAACGTTGCAACTGGCCGAGTTCGTCGCGACGCTGCGACACCAGGTTGTGGGTCAGATCGCCGGCGGCCACTTGTTCAGCGACTTTCAGGGTCTGGTTCAGCGGAATGATGATCTGCCGGGTGATCGCCCAGGCTGCCAGCAGGCCGAAGGCCAAGGCCAGCGAGGTGGCGATCAGCAGCAAGTTCTTGGCGCGTGCGGCGTCAGTGTCCCGAACCACAGTCTGCGATTCAGTGAGCTTCTTGCTGACGGCGATCAAAATGTCGCCCTGCGCCGCCATACTCGCGAGCGCTGCGGCGTTCTTCACCTGTGAGTCACGGAATTGGCTGACTGCGGCGCGGTAGGCCTTGAGCGAATCTGTGGCTTGTTGCAGGTTGGCGATGTGCTGTTCCGGTACCCGAGCCGGCAGGCTTTCGAGGTTTTTCAGCGCATTATCGATAGCCTTCAGCGCCGGTTGTTCGGCCTCGGCCTTACCGCTGTAGGTGTAACCGCGTACCTGATAGCGCGCTTGCTGCAGCAGTTTGCTCATCTCAATCACGGCGTTGAACTGCGCGACGCTGTCACCCTGCAGCAGTGCATTTTCGACTTCGCTGACCTTGGCCACGGCATTGTCCGCGTTTGCACCCAGCTTGTTGCGAGCGTCCTCACGTTGCACGGTGGCTTGGGTCATTTCCCCAAACGCGCGCTTGTACTCGGCTACGGCCGCCAGTTGCTGGTCGACCATCGCTGCATCGGCGGGTTGTTCGATCATGCTGCGCGCCGATTGCAGACCGCTTTCGAGTTTGGCCAGCAATTCATTGACGGCGCCCGGTCCCTGCTCGCCGCGACGCATGTCGTAGTCCATGCGCGCCAGGCGCAGGTCCTTGGTCAGCTCATTGAGGCTGGAGATGAAGCCGAGCTTGTCGCCACGGCTGATGATGCCGCCCATGCCGGTCCAACCGGTAAAGGTAATCAGCAGGGTGAGCAACAGCACCAGGCCGAAACCAATGCCCAGCTTGCGTTTGACGCTGACGTTCCCAAGATTCTCGGCTAACCAACGGTACATGCGACGACTCCCCTCAGACCACTAATTGGACTTATGGGGACTGTATCGGCTGGGTGATGGCAATCTGTAACCGATTTGTCCGACACCGCCCCTCTGCAGGAGCTGCCGCAGGCTGCGATCTTTTGATCTTGCTGTTAAAAAACAAAATCAAATCGCAGCCTGCGGCAGCTCCTACAGGGGAGTGGTATGTCAGAACAGGCGGGCGAGCAGTGCGGTGACGGCGGTTTCGACGCGCAGGATGCGTTCGCCCAGTTGCACCGGTTGCAGGCCGGACTTGCCCAACAGATCGATTTCGTAGGGGATCCAGCCGCCCTCGGGGCCGATCGCCAGCGTTACCGGTTCGCTTACTGCCCGTGGGCATGGCGGGTAATTGCCGGGATGGCCAACCAGGCCGAGGGTGCCTTCGCTGATCGCCGGCAGGCGGTCTTCGACGAACGGTTTGAAGCGCTTCTCGATGATGACTTCCGGCAGCACGGTATCGCGGGCCTGTTCGAGGCCGAGGATCAGATTCTCGCGGATCGCTTCCGGCTCCAGAAACGGCGTCTGCCAGAAGCTTTTTTCGACGCGGTAGCTGTTGAGCAGAATCACCTTCGACACGCCCATGGTCGCCACGGTCTGGAACACCCGTCGCAGCATTTTCGGCCGTGGCAAGGCCAGTACCAGAGTCAGCGGCAGCTTGGCCGGTGGCGGTTGATCGAGGCTGACGCGCAATTCCGCCTCGCCGGCCTCAAGGCGCAGCAGCTCAGCCGAGCCCATCAAGCCATTGATCCGCCCCACGCGCAGGCTGTCACCGACTTCCGAGCGGTGAACCTCCTGCATGTGGGTCAGGCGCCGGTCACGCAGCACGACGCGGTCGACCGCGATAAAGTCGGCCTCTTCGAGCAACAGCAGGTTCATGCCTGGGTCGCTGGCGGCTGGTCGTTGTGATCGTCGGCCGGCGTTTCGTCCGGACGTTCGCGCTTGCTGATCAGGCCGCCGAACAGAATGCCGATTTCAAACAGCATCCACATCGGTACCGCCAGCAGGGTCTGCGAGAAGATGTCCGGCGGGGTGAGGATCATGCCGACCACGAAGCAGCCGATGATCACGTACGGGCGGATTTTCTTCAGGTAGGCGACGTCGACCACGCCGATCCACACCAGCAGCACCACGGCCACCGGGATTTCGAACGCCACGCCGAAGGCGAAGAACAGCGTCATCACGAAGTCGAGGTAGCTGGCGATGTCGGTCATCATTTCCACGCCGGCCGGGGTGGCGGCGGCGAAGAACTTGAAGATCAGCGGGAACACGAAGTAATAGGCGAACGCCATGCCGGTGTAGAACAGCAGGATGCTCGACACCAGCAGCGGCACCGCGATGCGCTTCTCATGCTTGTACAGGCCCGGCGCGATGAAGCCCCAGATCTGATGCAGGATCACCGGGATCGCGAGGAACAGCGAGACCATCATCGTCAGCTTCAGCGGCGTCAGGAACGGCGACGACACATCAGTGGCAATCATCGTCGCGCCGACCGGCAGGTACTGGCGCAGCGGCGTCGAGACGAAGGTGTAGATCTGCTGGGTGAAGGCGAACAACCCGGCGAAGATGATGAAGATCGCCGCCACGCAACGCAGCAGGCGGGTACGCAACTCGGTGAGGTGCGAAACCAGCGGCATGTGCTGGTCGTTTTCGGGGAGATCGCTCATGGGGCTCGCGGCGGCAGAGTGGTGTCGTGAGGCGCTGGTGTGATCGGCGCGGCGGTTTGAGATACGTGTTCAACCGAGGCTTCTGTAGCCGCCGACACGGGGGCTGGCGGCGCTACAGCGGCGGCAGGTGCAGGTGTCGGAGCTGTTACAGCGGGCGCGGCTGGCGCATGAATCGTCTGCTCACCCACATGCTCAACCGGCGTTGGCTCCTGCTGAACCGGCGTGAAAATCTTCCGCGCCTCCTGCTCCAGCGACAAGATGTGCTCGTTGTGCAGTTGCCGACGAATCTCGTCGGCACCGATTTCACGTTCAACTTCCTGTTTGATCGCGTTGAAGCTGCGCTTCAGCCGGCCGACCCAAAGGCCGGCGGTGCGCGCAGCGCCCGGCAGACGCTCGGGGCCCAGCACCAGCAGGGCGACGAGGCCGACGAGCAGCAGTTCAGAGAAGCTGATACCAAACATTAGTCAGTGCTCACACGTCTTTGCGGATCGGCTCTTCGACTTTCTGCGCCTGCACGTCGATGGTGTGCGGCGGGTTGGCCTGAGCGGTGGCTTGCGGCTGCACCGGTGGTACCGGCTGCGCAGGTGTTACGGTCGGATCGGCGGCCGGCTTTTCGTCATCGTTCATGGCTTTGCGAAAGCCCTTGATCGACTCGCCGACGTCGGTGCCGAGGTTTTTCAGTTTCTTGGTGCCGAACACCAGCACCACGACTACCAGAATGACGATCCAGTGTTTCCAGTCAAAAATGCCCATGTTGCTGTTCCTCTCTAAAAATTGTTCAGGCGGACGGACGCGAGGCTTTCTCGACGTGTCCGGACAGACCGAAGCGACGATCCAGTTCATCCAGTACGGCCTGCGGATGCTGCCCCAGTTGGGCGAGCATGACCATGCTGTGGAACCACAGGTCGGCAGTCTCGTAGATCACATCGCTGCAGTCACCGCTGATGGCGGCGTCCTTGGCGGCAATAATGGTTTCGACCGACTCTTCGCCGACTTTCTCCAGAATCTTGTTCAGGCCCTTGTGATACAGACTAGCCACATATGAGCTGTCGGCTGCGGCACCTTTGCGCTCTTCGAGCACCTCGGCCAGACGGGTCAGGGTGTCACTCATGTTTGTGTCCTGCGGAATAGATGGCGTGCGGGTCTTTCAGAACCGGGTCGACTGTTTTCCAGTCGCCGTTTTCATAGACGCGGTAAAAGCAGCTTTGACGGCCGGTATGGCAAGCGATGTCGCCGATCTGTTCGACCATCAGGATGATCACGTCGGCGTCACAGTCCAGGCGCATTTCATGCAGGGTCTGTACGTGGCCGGACTCTTCGCCCTTGCGCCACAGCTTGCCACGGGAACGTGACCAGTAGATTGCACGGTTTTCCGCGGCGGTCAGCTCCAGCGCTTCGCGGTTCATCCAGGCCATCATCAGCACGCGTCCGGTCTTGTGATCCTGGGCAATCGCCGGCACCAGGCCGTCAGCGTCCCACTTGATCTCGTCCAGCCAGTTTTTCATCTTCGACTCCGACAGCGAACCCGCACTTCAATAGTCAGGTTCAGGCGTTGAAACAGTGTGCCAGCCGATCAGCGAACTGGCTATCGGCGAACGACCAGATACAAGCCGACTGCCACCATGATTCCCGCAGGCCAATGCCCCAACTCGTTAAGCGGGCCACCGATGGCAAGGATCACCCCACCCGCCAGATGCGCGCAACCGAGCAGGCGCAGGAACCAGTCGTCCTTGCGTTTGTGCCACGGTGGCGGCGGATCGTAGGCGTGCGGTTGCGACATGCGTTCGAGCAGATCGCGGGCCATGTTGGCCAGGTGCGGCAGTTGCTCGAACTGGCTCTGCACGTTGCCGAGCAAGGCTTTCGGGCTGACGCGCTCGCGCATCCAGCGCTCGAGGAACGGCTGCGCGGTGTTCCACAGATCCAGATCCGGATACAGCTGACGGCCCAGGCCCTCGATGTTCAACAGGGTCTTTTGCAGCAATACCAGTTGCGGCTGGACTTCCATGTTGAAGCGTCGCGCGGTCTGGAACAGACGCATCAGCACCTGACCAAATGAAATATCTTTTAACGGTTTTTCGAAGATCGGTTCGCACACGGTACGGATCGCCGCTTCGAACTCGTTGAGCTTGGTTTCCGCCGGCACCCAGCCCGAATCAATGTGTAACTGCGCCACGCGGCGGTAGTCGCGCTTGAAGAAGGCGAACAGGTTGCGCGCCAGGTAGTCCTGGTCTTCCGGGGTCAGGCTGCCGACGATGCCGCAGTCGATCGCAATGTACTGCGGGCTCCACGGGTTGACGGTGCTGACAAAGATGTTGCCCGGGTGCATGTCGGCGTGGAAGAAACTGTCGCGGAACACCTGGGTGAAGAAGATCTCCACGCCGCGTTCGGCGAGCATTTTCATGTCGGTGCGCTGGTCGGCGAGGGTCGCCAGATCCGTCACCTGAATCCCGTAGATGCGCTCCATCACCAGCACTTTCGGCCGGCACCAGTCCCAATAGACTTGCGGCACATAGAGCAGCGGAGAGCCTTCGAAGTTGCGCTTCAACTGGCTGGCGTTGGCCGCCTCGCGCAGCAGGTCGAGTTCGTCGTAGATGGTTTTTTCGTAGTCCTGCACCACGTCCACCGGGTGCAGCAGGCGGGCGTCGGCGGAGACCTTTTCGGCGGCGCGGGCAAGGATGAACAGCCACGCCAGATCCTGGGCGATCACCGGTTTCAGGCCCGGGCGGATCACCTTGACCACCACTTCTTCGCCGGTTTTCAGCTGCGCGGCATGCACCTGCGCCACCGAGGCCGAGGCCAGCGGTTCGACGTCGAAACGGCTGAACACTTCGCTGATTTTCTTGCCCAGCTGTTCTTCGATCAGCTTGATCGACAGCTGCGAATCGAACGGCGGCACGCGGTCCTGCAGCAGCATCAGCTCGTCGGCGATGTCTTCCGGCAGCAGATCGCGGCGGGTTGAAAGAATCTGCCCGAACTTGATGAAGATCGGCCCCAGATCCTGCAGCGCCAGACGCAGACGCGCGCCACGGCTCAACTCCAGCGGCTTGCGCGGCAACCAGCGCCACGGCAGCACGTAGCGCAGCGCCAGGAGAAACCAAGGCAGCGGCAGGTCGAAAAGCAGGTCATCGAGGCGGTAGCGGATCACGACGCGCTGGATGCGCAACAGACGGCGGACGGCAAGCAGCTTCATGCGTTATCGCTTGGGTCGAGGGATCGGGAAAGGCGCTCGAAACGCGCCTCGAGACGTTCCAGATCAAGTTTGATCCGGTCCAGTTCGCTGAACCGCGCTTCGGCTTCGCGCTGGCCGACGAGGGTGCGCGATTCTTCGGCGAGGTATTCGGCGAGGTTCTGGTTGAGGCTGGCAAATCCTTGTTGATACCAGCGTGCACGGCTGCGCAGGTGACCGCCGATCAGTTGCGTGGCAACCGGGCCGAGCCAGCGCGAGAGTTCGTACTCCCAGTCCAGCTCGAGGTCCTGCAGCACGCCGGCCAATTCCAGCAGCACGCCGCTGTCACCGTCGAGCTCGACTTCCGGGGCGTGCAGCACCGCGGTCTTGTCTTTGCTCACAGCCAGTTTCACCAGGCTTGAAGCCGGGGCGCGAAGGGTACAGTCGACGCCGGTTTCCCAGTGCGAGGCGAGCATCAGACCTTCATCGCTGGGCAGAATGAACAGTTGCAGTGCCGGGCTGCGGCAATCGACGGCAATCACTTTGCCAGTCAGATGCGCCAGCCGCGGCAGCGCCGTGCTGTCGAGACGCAGCACCCGGTTGAGGCCGAGTTCGACGCTGGCGAGCAGCCCGGTGAGCAACATCAGGGCTTGATGCCGCGGTGCAGGGCGACAATGCCTGCGGTCATGTTGTGATAGGTCACGCGGTCGAAACCGGCGTCGACCATCATCGACTTCAGGGTTTCCTGATTCGGGTGCATGCGGATCGATTCGGCCAGGTAGCGATAGCTTTCCGAATCATTGGTGATCAGCTTGCCCATCAGCGGCATGAAGGCGAACGAGTAGGCGTCGTAGGCCTTGGACATCAGCGCGTTGGTCGGCTTGGAGAACTCCAGCACCAGCAGGCGGCCACCGGGCTTGAGCACGCGCAGCATCGAGCGCAGCGCATCTTCTTTGTGCGTCACGTTGCGCAGGCCGAAAGCGATGGTCACGCAGTCGAAGTGGTTGTCCGGGAACGGCAGTTTTTCCGCGTCCGCCTGAACGAATTCAACGTTGCCCGACACACCCAGATCCAGCAGGCGGTCACGGCCAACCTTGAGCATGGATTCGTTGATGTCGGCCAAGACCACCTGACCGGTCGGGCCAACCAGGTGCGAGAATTTCTTGGTCAGGTCGCCAGTGCCGCCGGCGATGTCGAGCACGCGGTTGCCTGCACGCACACCGGACAGTTCGATCGCGAAACGCTTCCACAGACGGTGCATGCCGCCCGACAGAAGGTCGTTCATCAGGTCGTACTTCGCGGCTACGGAGTGGAACACCTCAGCGACTTTTTCCGCTTTCTGGCTTTCCGGAACGTTTTTGAAGCCGAAGTGAGTGGTGGGTTCGGCATCGCTGCCTTTGCGCTGATCAGTCATATCGCTGTCACCAAAAGAGAATGCGCGACATTCTAATCCCCAAGCCATGCTTTGTCTTGGAATGGCTAAAGGTAAGATGGGCGACCTTCGGGACGATTTGCCGCAGACGCGGTCAAGATTTACCGTCACCTATTCATCAAGCAGGAGTCATTCGATGGCCAAAATCAGTGTTGAGCGTGCCCACAGCCTGGGCAAGGAAGCCGCCCGCGAGAAGGCCGACAAGCTGGCGCAGAAACTCTCCGATCAATATGGACTGGAGCCGCAGTGGTCGGGTGACACCCTGAATCTCAAGCGCTCGGGCGTGAAAGGCGCGGTGCATGTGGCCGACGATTCGATCCGCGTTGACGTGGAACTGGGCATCATGATGTCGGCCATGAGCGGCATGATCAAAGCCGAGATCGAGAAGGCGCTGGACAAGGCGCTGGTCTGAAGATCAAAAGATCGCAGCCTTCGGCAGCTCCTACATGGGAATGTGTGTCCCTGTAGGAGCTGCCGAAGGCTGCGATCTTTTCATTCAGGCACCCCTCTTTTATGTCAGTTGTTAGGGTGCCGTTTCTAATTTTTCTCCCTACTTTGTGCCTGAGCCCGACACCTTTGCGGGCAGTTCCTCAAACCTTCTGCGCGTGAGGTGCACCATGGCCAAAGTAATTCTGAAGAAAAAAATCGACGTTTCGACTTCTGCTCTGAGCGACGTCAAATCCTATGCCCGCAAGATCTGGCTGGCAGGCCTGGGTGCCTACGCCAAGGTCGGCCAAGAGGGCAGCGAGTACTTTCAGGAGTTGATCAAGGCTGGTCAAACTGTTGAAAAGAAAGGCAAAAAAGTCGTCACCGAAAAACTCGAAGCCGCCAATGCCGAGATCGATGAAGTCAAGGGTGAAGTCAGCTCGTTCAAAGGTCGCGTCGAAGTTCAGCTCGACAAGGTCGAGAAGGCGTTCGACTCCCGTGTAGCAAGCGCCTTGAATCGTATCGGCATTCCGTCTAAACATGACGTTGAGACACTCTCTGCTAAGCTCGATGAGCTGACGGCATTGCTCGAACGCGTCGCGCGTAAATCTTAAGGAGAACGGGATGGCTGGTAAAAAGAACACCGATAAAGAAGGCAGCTCGTGGATTGGGAAAGTCGAAGACTACTCCCGCAAAATCTGGCTGGCTGGTTTAGGCGTGTACTCGAAGATCGACACTGACGGCAGCAAGCTCTTCGATACATTGGTCAAAGACGGCGAGAAGGCCGAGAAGCTCACCAAGTCTGCAGTCGGCAAGAAAGTCGATGCCGCCAAGGATTCCGCTTCTTCGGCCAAGTCGCGTATCAGCGGCGTGAAAGATCGCGCACTGGGCAAGTGGGACGAGCTGGAAGGGGCTTTCGACAAGCGCCTGAACAGCGCGATTTCGCGCCTGGGTGTGCCTAGCCGCAATGAAGTCAAAGCGCTGCACAGCAAGGTCGAAACCCTGACCAAGCAGATCGAGAAACTCACCGGTCTGAAAACCCAACCGGTCGCGGCGAAAACCGCAGCAGCCAAACCGGCAACCAAAACCGCCGCCAAGCCATTGGCTAAAGCGGCTGCGAAACCAGCTGCCAAAGCTGCGGCCAAGCCTGCGGCGAAAACCGCGACCGCCAAGCCTGCTGCTAAAACGGCCGCTGCCAAGCCGGCCGCCAAAGCTGCTGCCAAACCGGTTGCTGCCAAAGCTGCTGCGAAACCTGCGGCCAAACCCGCAGCAAAACCCGCCGCCAAGCCAGCAGCGAAAACCGCTGCCGCCAAACCGGCTACCAAACCGGCTGCCAAACCTGCGGCCAAACCGGCTGCGGCGAAAAAACCGGCAGTGAAAAAACCGGCCGCGCCGAAAGCCGCTGCGCCGAAGCCGGCTGCCCCAGCAGCCAAGCCTGCCACCCCGGCAACCCCGGCCAGCGCGTCGAACTCCGCCGCTGCACCGACTCCGGTAGCCACCCCGACTGCTGCATCGACCCCGTCGACGCCAACCAGTCAGTCCTGATTTTTCAGGGCAAAAAAAACGCCCGGCCTGTGAAGGTCGGGCGTTTTGTTTTGTGCAGACAATCTCCAAACCACTGTAGATCCCTGTGGGAGCGAGCCTGCTCGCGAAAGCGGTGTATCAGCTACATGGAAATCAACTGACAGGATCCATTCGCGAGCAGGCTCGCTCCCACAATGGGTGTTGGTCAGGCGAAAAGATGTGGGTCACTCGTGATCTTCAAGGTACTGCAGGGCCATCCGTTCGGTGGCGACTTTCACTGGCGGCAGCAGATGCGGTGCCACCAGCATCATGATCTGGTACACGACCAACCTGACCTCACCCTCGCGATCCAGAATCCGCTGATAGTCCAGCGAGAACAGCAGGGTCATGGTGATCTGCTCCACCAGTTGCCCCAACGCCTGGGTATCACTGACCAGTTGCCCCGAAGCCTTCAACCGCGCCAGCAATGACGCCAGCGTGCGCTTGAGGGCGTTGAGCAGGTTGCGAATGCCCTTGGCCAGTTTCGGCAGGCGCCCGGCGAGGTTCGACAGGTCCTGGAACAGGAACCGGTACTGCGCCAGACGCTCGACGATCAGGTGCAGAAACAGCCAGTAGTCCTCCGGCGCCAGCTCGACGTCCGACGGTGGATCGAGCAGCGGCGCCAGTTCATTCTGGAAGCGTTCGAACAGGCCGAGAATCAACGGTTCCTTGCCGTGGAAGTGGTAGTAGAGATTGCCGGGGCTGATCCCCATTTCGTTGGCAACTTCCATGGTGGAGACGTTGGGCTCACCCTTTTCGTTGAACAGTTGCAGGGCACATTCGAGAATCCGGTCGCGGGTTTTCATCCAGTCTTCTTAGAAAAGTTCGGTTAAGCGTCAGCGCACATGCACGTAGGTGCCGGGTGCTGCCTCCATCGGTGGATAGTTCGGGTTGCCGAGGGTCATCAGGGTTTCGCGTTGGGCGCCGGAGCGTTGCTGAATCCACTCCAGCCACTGCGGCCACCAACTGCCGTCGACGCGCTTGGCGTCGTAATACCAGGCGCGCGGATCGCTGCTCAGCTTGCCGTTCTCGACGTAATTGGCTTTCGGGTTGCTCGGCGGGTTGAGGATGCTTTGCACATGACCACTGTTGGACAGCACAAAACGCCGCTCACCGCCGAGCAGCAGGGTCGAGCGATACACCGCGTCCCACGGCGTGATGTGATCGTTCATGCCGGCCACGCTGAAGCTGTCGACGGTGACTTTTTGCAGATCGATCGGCGTACCGCAGACTTCCAGTCCGCCCGGGTGGGTCAGCGGATTGTGTTTGAAGAAGTCCAGCAGGTCGCCGTGGAATGCGGCGGGCAGGCGGGTGTTGTCGTTGTTCCAGTAGAGAATGTCGAAGGCCGGCGGCTCCTTGCCGAGCAGGTAGTTATTGACGAAGTAGCTCCAGATCAAATCGTTGGGCCGCATCCAGGCGAACACCTTGGCCATGTCGCGACCGTCGAGCACGCCTCTCTGATAGGAACGGCGTTTGGCTGCTTCGATGGTCTGTTCGTCGGCGAACAGGGTGGTCGGGGTTTCGATCTCGCTGTCGAGCAGGCTGACCAGATAGGTCGCACTGGAGATCCGCCGCAGTTGCCGTTTGGCCTGCAGATGACCCTGCAGCGCGGCGATGGTCAGGCCACCGGCGCAGGCGCCCATCAGGTTGACCTCGCGCGCGCCGGTGATCGTCCGGCAGATGTTCATCGCTTCTTCCACCGCCTCGACATAGGTCGACAGGCCCCATTCGCGATGGCGTACGTCCGGGTTGCGCCAGCTGATCATGAAGGTCTGCAGGCCGTTCTTCAGCGCGTACTGGACGAAGCTGTTCTGCGGGCTGAGGTCGAAAATGTAGTACTTGTTGATTTGCGGCGGCACCACCAGCAGCGGCTTGGCGTACTGGTTTTCGCTCATCGGCTTGTACTGGATCAGCTCCAGCATCTCGTTGCGAAACACCACGGCGCCAGTGGTGGTGGCAACGGTCTTGCCGACCTCGAAAGCCTGCTTGGTGACCTGGCGTGGCAGACCATCGTTGTGCAGCAGATCATCGAACAGATGGCTCAGGCCGCGCACCAGACTCTGGCCACCGGAATTGAACAGTTCCTTCACCGCCAGCGGATTGAGCAAGGTATTGGAGGGTGCGACGGCATCGTTGAGCAGGGTGAACGCGAAGTGCGCGCGAGCGCGGTCGTCCTCGCTCATGCTGCTTTCATCGATCCAGCTCTTGACCTGTTTCTGCCAGGCCAGATACGCCTGCAGGCTGCGCCGGTAGAACGGATTGAGGCTCCACGCCGGATCGGCGAACCGCGCGTCCTGCGGGTTGGTCGGGTGCAGGGTTTCACCGAGCAACACGCGACCGAGCTGGCCGCCGAGTTTCAAGGCGTGTTTCGCACTGTGGAACGGGTTGCGCAGACCGTGGGCTGCGACGCTGCGCAAAGTCGAGAGCAAGTCCCGCCCGCGCAGGCCAGTCATTGCACTTTGTGCATTGATGAAAACGGCGGGACTGGGCACTACGCCCGTCGCAGGTTTGTCGCGCATGACTCAACACTCCTTCGTCTTCAGGTCAAAAACAAACTCACCGAACCAGAACACCATAGTCGCTGTTACGGGTTGCTGCCTGCGCGGCGTCCTGCCGCGCACTTTGTTCAAAACCCTGCATAAAACCTGCCGCTGTGATTTATCCGCCCAGCGGGGTCGGATGCGGGTGCATCACGGCGCGCTGCCGTTCCTCCTCAAGGAATTTCATGATGATCGGCGCTACGGCTTCGGCGCGGGTGATCAGGAACAAATGACCGTCGTCGATGATGTGCAACTGGGCGTTGGGGATGCGCCAGGCGAGCATGCGCATGTTGATCAGCGGGATCAGCGGATCGTCATCGCCGGCCAGCACCAGGGTCGGCTGATGGATCTTGTGCAGCCAGTGAATGCTGGTCCAGCCCAGGCCGGCGAACAGCTGCCAGTAATAACCGAGCTTGCCCGCCGAACGCACTTTCGCCGCATGGCTGGCAGCCAGGGTCGGATCGCGGCGGAACGAGCCGCCGTAGATCAACGGTGCGATGCGGATCACGTGCGATGGCTGGATGTAACGGCGTGGGCTGGCCATCATCCATAGCACTTTCGGCTTGCCCGGCACCATGAAGGCGCCGGCCGCAGTCGCCGCCAGCACCAGTTTCTTGCAGCGTTCGGGGTAGTCGTGGGCGAATTGCTGCGCCAGCGCACCGCCCCAGGACACGCCGATGACGTTGACCTGACCGTAGTCGAGGTAGTCGAGCATCCGCGACGTCAGCTTCGCCAATCCGGGAAAGCGATACGGTCGGTTGGGCGTCGACGAGCCGCCGACACCGGGCACGTCGAAGGCGATCACTTCCAGATCCGGGTCCAGCGCCGCGACAAATGGAAACACCAGCTCCAGGTTGGCACCGATGCCGTTGAAAATCAGCAAGGGCGTCAAATGAGGCTTGCCGGGGCGTACCGCCGTGCGGAGGGTCTGCCCATCCAGATCGACGGTACGGAAAATGAACGGTTGCGGCATGCTTCAGGCCCTGTGGATTAATTCATCCCCGCTCCCCTGTAGGAGCTGCCGGAGGCTGCGATCCTTTGATCTTGAAAAGCAAAATCAAAAGATCGCAGCCTTCGGCAGCTCCTACGCAGGGCGAGGTGTCAGTTACCGCTCATGTACATAAGTGCCCGGCGATGCTTCACCTGGCGCATACGCTTTGTTGCCGAGTTTGGTCGGCGCCTTTTTCAGATTGCCCGAGCGCTCGGCCTGCCACGCCTGCCAGTACAGCCACCAGGAATCAGTGTGCTTGGTCGAGTTCTCTTGCCATTCGTCGGCATTGGCGGCCATGCCTTCGCTGGTCATGTAGCGCGATTTCGGATTGCCCGGCGGGTTCAGGATGCTCTGGATGTGCCCGCTGCTCGACAGCACGAACTCGACCTTGCCGCCAAACAGCTGCGCCGACTTGTAGCAGGACTTCCACGGGGTGATGTGGTCGTTGGTGCCGGCCAGCGAGAAGATGTCGGCGGTGACCTGCTTGAGGTCGATCGGCGTGCCGCACACTTCCAGTGCATTGGGGCGGATCAGTGGGTTGTTTTTGAACATCTCGATCAGGTCGCCGTGGAACGCGGCCGGCAAGCGGGTGGTGTCGTTGTTCCAGAACAGGATGTCGAACACCGGCGGCTCGTTACCGAGCAGGTAGTTGTTGACCCAGTAGTTCCAGATCAGGTCGTTGGGGCGCATCCACGCGAAGACCTTGGCCATGTCCTTGCCTTCGAGCACGCCGGCCTGGTACGAGTGGCGCTTGGCGGTCTCGAGGGTCTGCTCGTCGACGAACAGAGCGACGTCGCTGTCCAGTGTGGTGTCGAGCACGCTGACCAGCAGGGTCAGGGCGTTGACCTTGTTCTCGCCGAGGGCGGCGTAGTGGCCGAGCAGGGCGGTGCAGGTGATGCCGCCGGAGCAGGCGCCGAGCATGTTCACGTCTTTGCTGCCGGTGATCGCCGTGACCACGTCGACCGCTTCCTTGAGCGCATCGATGTAGGTCGACAGACCCCACTCGCGCTGGGCCTTGGTCGGGTTACGCCAGCTGACGATGAAGGTCTGCACGTTATTGCGCAGGCAGAAGCGCGCCAGACTCTTGTCCGGGCTCAGGTCGAAAACATAGAACTTGTTGATCTGTGGCGGCACCACCAGCAGCGGGCGCTCGTGGACTTGCTCGGTGATCGGCTTGTACTGGATCAGCTCCAGCACGTCGTTGCGAAACACCACCGCGCCTTCGGTCACGCCGAGGCTCTTGCCGACCTCGAACGCGCCCATGTTGACCTGGCTCGGCATGCCGCCGTTGTGTACCAGATCCTTGGCCAGATGCGAGAGGCCGTCGAGCAGGCTTTTGCCGCCGGTTTCGAAGAAGCGTTTGACCGCTGCCGGGTTGGCTGCGGTGTTGGTCGGGGCCATGGCTTCGGTCATCAGGTTGATCACGAAGTGGCCGCGCGCGATGTCTTTGGGTGACAGGCTGCTGTCGTCGATCCAGGAGTGGAGCTCCTTGCGCCACGCCAGGTAAGTTTGCAGATAACGTTTGTAGAGCGGGTTCTGACTCCACGCCGGATCCGCGAAGCGACGGTCATCGCTGGCCGGTTGCAGTTCGGATTTGCCGAACAGCACGTTCTTCAGTTCAAGACCGAAATGAGTCACGTGCTTGACGCTATGGATCGGTTGTTTGATGGCCTGGGTCAGCACCATACGAGCAGAGGCCAGCAGATCCTTTCCGCGCAGCCCAACGACGGGATTAAGCCCCAGGGTGTTTTCCGAGGCTTGGTACTTCAGGTCATCGTTATTCTTGTTACTCATCTACGACGCTCCATTGTCCTGAGACGAGTACCCGGTTTCTGCTGTGCAGTTCCACAGCGAATGCCAGGTACTACTGCTCGGGTGACCGTTAATTCTGCATAGCTGCTTTACAGTCGTAGAGCACTGCAGGGAACTTGCCAGCTCCATTGGTTACCCGAGTTTAATTTTTTTCGCAAGCAGGCCGATCCTCGGCCACACAGCAGAGCATTCAAACAGATGAATTTAGAAAATGCCCTCTAAAGAGCAAGAGTCTCGGACTAGAGCATCAGCTTGACGATTGACTCGTCCGGATCACGGGTTTTCCCGGCCGCTTTGAGCTCGGCCAGATAATCGGCCCAGAGTGCGTCATGACGTCGCCCCAACTCGTAGAGGTAATCCCAGGTGAACAAGCCGCTGTCGTGACCGTCGTCGAAGGTCAGTTTCAGTGCGTAGTGACCGGCCGGTTCCAGGCCGCTGAGGCCGACATTGAGCTTGCCGAATTGCAGGATCGGTTTGCCGTGGCCCTGGACCTCGGCGGAAGGGGAATGCACGCGCAGAAATTCGGCGGGCAGGGTGTACTCCTCGCCGGACGCGTATTTGAGCGTCAGGGTTTTCGAGGCTTTGTGCAGTTTGATGTCGGTGGGAATATTGGTCATTGCAGGTCATCCGACTGTGATGAACCCCTGTAGGAGCTGCCGCAGGCTGCGATCTTTTGATCTTGAAAAGCAAAATCAAAAGATCGCAGCCTGCGGCAGCTCCTACAGAGAAGGTGACCTACAGGATATAACGGGACAGGTCTTCGTTCTGCGCCAATTCGCCCAGATGGCTGTTGACGTACGCAGCGTCGATCAGGATCGGTTTGTCGTCATGCGCGCTGGCCAGGTCGCCGGCACTGAACGACACCTCTTCCAGCAGACGCTCAAGCAGCGTGTGCAGACGACGGGCACCGATGTTCTCGGTCTTCTCGTTGACCTGCCAGGCGATTTCCGCCAGACGCTTGATGCCTTCCGGCTGGAACTGGATGTTCAGGCCTTCGGTTTTCAGCAGTGCGCAGTATTGCTCGGTGAGCGAAGCGTGCGGCTCGCTGAGGATGCGCTCGAAGTCTTCCGGGCTCAGGGCCTTGAGCTCGACACGGATCGGCAGACGGCCTTGCAGCTCCGGCACCAGATCGCTCGGCTTGCTCAGGTGAAACGCACCGGAGGCGATGAACAGGATGTGGTCGGTCTTGACCATGCCCAGTTTGGTGTTGACTGTGCAGCCTTCGATCAGCGGCAGCAGGTCGCGCTGTACGCCTTCACGGGAGACATCGGCGCCGCCGACATTGCCGCGCTTGGCGACCTTGTCGATTTCGTCGATGAACACAATGCCGTGCTGCTCGACCGCTTCCAGCGCCTTGGCCTTCAGCTCTTCTTCGTTGACCAGGCGCCCGGCCTCTTCGTCGCGCACAAGTTTCAGCGCTTCTTTGACCTTGAGCTTGCGCGCTTTCTTCTTGCCCTTGCCCATATTGGCGAACAGGTTCTGCAACTGGCTGGTCATTTCTTCCATGCCGGGCGGCGTAGCGATCTCGATGCCGGACACTTCGGCGACTTCGATTTCGATTTCCTTGTCGTCCAGCTGACCTTCGCGCAGGCGTTTGCGGAACAGCTGACGGGTGTTGGAATCGCTGCTCGGTGCCTCTTCATTGCTGAAGCCCATGCGTGCCGGTGGCAGCAGTGCGTCGAGGATACGGTCCTCGGCAGCGTCTTCGGCACGGTGGCGCACGCGGGTCATTTCCTGCTCGCGGAGCATCTTGATCGCGGCGTCGGCCAGATCACGGATGATCGATTCAACGTCGCGGCCAACGTAGCCGACTTCGGTGAATTTGGTCGCTTCGACCTTGATGAACGGCGCGTTGGCCAGTTTCGCCAGACGACGGGCGATTTCGGTTTTACCGACGCCGGTCGGGCCGATCATCAGAATGTTTTTCGGGGTCACTTCAACGCGCAGCTCTTCAGGCAGCTGCATGCGGCGCCAGCGGTTGCGCAGGGCAATCGCGACGGCGCGCTTGGCATCGTCCTGGCCGATGATATGGCGGTTGAGTTCGTGGACGATTTCGCGGGGAGTCATGGACATAGTAATTGACGGTCCTCAAGCAGAAACAAGCCGTGGCACTTAGGCCGCGTCAGGCTTATTCAGCGAGATCCTGCTCCTCAATGGTCTGAGTGTGGTTGGTGAATACGCAGATGTCGGCAGCGATGCCCAATGCGGTTTCGACGATTTCACGGGCCGACAGGTCGGTCTTTTTCAACAGTGCGCTGGCTGCTGCCTGTGCATAGCCGCCGCCGGAACCCATGGCGATCAGGCCGTTTTCCGGTTCGACCACGTCACCGTTGCCGGTGATGATCAGCGAGGCGTCCTTGTTGGCGACCGCGAGCATGGCTTCGAGGCGGCTCAGGGAGCGGTCGGTGCGCCATTCTTTGGCGAGTTCGACAGCGGCGCGGATCAGGTGGCCCTGATGTTTCTCGAGCTGGCCTTCGAAACGTTCGAACAGGGTGAAGGCGTCGGCGGTGGCACCGGCGAAACCGGCGATGACCTGGCCGTGGTACAGGCGACGCACCTTTTTGGCGTTGCCTTTCATCACGGTGTTGCCGAGAGAAACCTGGCCGTCGCCGCCCATGACGACTTTGCCGTGGCGGCGGACTGAAACGATGGTGGTCAAGGGAAGAGTCTCCACGCAGCGGGGCGAAAATGCCTTATGCCCATTCATATGGGGGTGCTGGAGAGGATTTCAACCGGGGGCGGAGAGAGGGGACGAGCGGTGATGAAGGGGTGGTGCAAACCTCTGTGGCGAGGGAGCTCGCTCCCGCTCGGCTGCGCAGCAGTCGTAAAACCTGCAATCCCAGGCTGTCTGACGCACTGGAATCACAGGATTTGGGGGCGCTTCGCACCCCAGCGGGAGCAAGCTCCCTCGCCACAAAGTCCGCCGAACGATTTACGTTCGGCGAGAGGTCAGCGGCTCTGGCGTTGTTGTAACAACAGGTTGCTGAAGCCGCTGCCGGCCAGTTGTTTCTGCGCAGTAGTCAACTGTTCGCGGTTGCTGAACGGGCCAACGAGTACGCGATACCAGGTCTCATCCTTCACCGTGCCCGACTCAACCGAAACAGCCTGGCCCAGCAGAATGATCTGCGCCCGCACCTTGTCCGCGTCCGCCTCTTTGCGGAACGAACCGGCCTGGAGGAAGAACTTGGTCACCGGCGCCGCTTTCGCCACTGGCGGCGCGGGTGGCGGGGTAATGCCCGACAGCGCAGCCTGCGCCCGTGCCGTGTCGATCTTCGCCGCTTCCGCCGGGGTGACCGGCGTGGTCGGCACTTGTGGCGTCGGCAGGGTTTTCTCCGGCACGGCATCCGGCGGCACGATCACTTCCGATTCCGGCAGCAGCGTGTAGAAGTCGTACTTCGGCTTCACCGGTTGCGTCGGGCTCGGCGGGGTCTTGTTGGCCTCGGCGATTTTCGTGGCTTTCTGCTGTTGCGCCTGCTCGATCTTCTCGCGCTTGACCGTGTCGCTGCCCTTGCCCGGCTCCAGTTTCATCAGGAAAACGATGAACGCACCGACCGTCAGGCCGATGGCCATCCACAGCCAGCCCGGAATCGGTTGCTTTGCAGGAGCTTGGTAACGGCTGGCGCCACGCTTGGGTGCAGGTTTTTTCTTGGCAGCCAACTTACATGCGCTCCAGAGTTTCCAGGCCCAGCAGTTCCAGGCCTTGCTTGAGAGTACGACCGGTCAGCGCGGCCAGACGCAGACGGCTCTGCATCTGGGCCGGCGTCTCGGCGGCGAGGATCGGGCAGTTCTCGTAGAAGCTGGAGAACAGACCGGCGACGTCATACAGGTAGGTGCAGAGGATGTGCGGCGTGCCTTTTTCCGCGACGTTGTTCAGCACTTCGCCGAACTGCGCCAGCTTCGCTGCCAGCTCTTGCTCGTGCTCGGCTTCGAGGACGATCTGGCCGTCGACTTCGCTGAAGTCCTTGCCCAGTTTGCGGAACACACCGGCGACACGGGTGTAGGCGTACAGCAGGTACGGCGCGGTATTGCCTTCGAAATTCAGCATCAGGTCGAAGTTGAAGCTGTAGTCGCTGGTGCGGTGCTTGGACAGGTCGGCGTATTTCACCGCACCGATGCCGACGACCTTGGCGATATTGCGCAGTTCGTTTTCGGCCAGTGTCGGGTTCTTCTCCTTGACCAGGTTGTAGGCACGTTCCTGGGCTTCGGTCAGCAGGTCGATCAGCTTCACGGTGCCGCCATCACGGGTCTTGAACGGACGGCCATCGGCGCCGTTCATGGTGCCGAAGCCCATGTGCTCCATTTCCATCGGATGGGTCACGAAACCGGCCTTGCGCGCCACGGCAAACACTTGCTGGAAGTGCAGGGCCTGACGCTGGTCGACGAAGTACAGGGCGCGGTCAGCTTTCAGTTTGCCAGAACGATAGCGCACGGCCGCCAGGTCAGTGGTGGCGTACAGGTAACCGCCGTCAGCCTTGACGATGATCACTGGCAGCGGATCGCCGTCGGCGTTCTTGAACTCGTCGAGGAACACGCACTGGGCGCCGTTGCTCTCGACCAGCATGCCGGCGGCTTTCAGGTCGTTGACCACGTTGATCAGGTCGTCGTTGTAGGCGCTTTCGCCCATCACGTCGGCCATGGTCAGTTTGACGTTGAGCAGTTCGTAGATCTTCTGGCAGTGCGACAGCGAGATATCCTTGAACTTGGTCCACAGCGCCAGGCATTCGGCATCGCCGGCCTGCAGCTTGACCACCAGGCCACGGGCGCGGTCGGCGAACTCTTCGGATTCGTCGAAACGCTGCTTGGCGGCGCGGTAGAAGTTTTCCAGATCGGACAGCTCGTCGCTGGTGATCGGGTTTTCCTGCAGATACGCCATCAGCATGCCGAACTGGGTGCCCCAGTCGCCCACGTGGTTCTGGCGGATCACTTCGTCGCCGAGGAACTCGAGAACACGGGCCACGCCGTCGCCGATGATGGTCGAGCGCAAGTGGCCGACGTGCATCTCTTTGGCCAGGTTCGGCGCCGACAGGTCGACCACGGTGCGCTGCGCCGGGCCGGCCTTGCGCACGCCAACATGTGCGTCAGCCAGGGCTGTGTCGAGGCGCGAGGCCAGAGCCTGGGTGTTCTGGAAGAAATTGATGAAGCCTGGACCGGCGATTTCGGCCTTGGTGACGTTCTCGTCGGCCGGCAGTGCGGCGATGATTTTCTCTGCCAGATCGCGCGGCTTCATGCCCGCAGGCTTGGCCAGCATCATGGCGATGTTGCTGGCGAAGTCACCGTGGGTCTTGTCACGGGCGTTCTCCACCTGAATCGCCGGCGACAGGCCTTCAGGCAACACACCTTCGTTGACGAGTTGGGTGAGGGCTTGTTGGATCAGCTGGCGAATGGTGTCTTTCATGGTCTTCTCTTTCGACCGCAAGCGCGGCGGCGCATCGATGCGCGGGTGGAAAAACTGGGCATTATCCGTTGCGAAGACGGGCTTGCCAACCTTAGCAGGCAGGATGTGGATATGTGGTGACATTAAAAGCAAAAGATCGCAGCCTGCGGCAGCTCCTACAGGGAAACACGCTCGATTCTGTAGGAGCTGCCGCAGGCTGCGATCTTTTGCTTTTCAGTACAGATCCACGGGATCGACATCCAGCGACCAGCGCACCGCGCGCCCGCTCGGCATCTGCTCCAGCACCAGCAACCAGCTGGCGAGCAACCGATGCAGCGGTGCCCGCGCCGTCGCCTGCAATAATAGCTGCGCCCGATAGCGACCGGCACGCCGCTCCATCGGCGCCGGCACCGGACCGAGCAGTTCGATGCCGCTCAGATTCTGCTCGACCAGCAAGCGCTCGGCCGCGCTGCACGCCTCATCGAGAAATCCTTCGGCCTGCCCCGGTTTGTGCGCTTCGGCGCGCAACAGCGCCAGATGCGCAAACGGCGGCAGTCCGGCGGCGCGGCGCTCGCTCAACGCCTGCTCGGCAAAGGCGAAGTAGCCCTGCTCGGTCAGTTGCACCAATAGAGGATGGTCGGCCAAGTGCGTCTGGATGATCACCTTGCCCGGCTCCTCAGCCCGCCCGGCGCGCCCGGCGACCTGCACGATCAACTGCGCCATGCGCTCGCTGGCGCGGAAGTCGCCGGAGAACAGCCCGCCGTCGGCATCCAGAATCGAGACCAGCGTGACCCGGGGGAAGTGATGCCCCTTGGCCAACATCTGCGTGCCGACCAGAATGCACGGCTGCCCCTTCTGAATCGTCGCGAACAGTTGATTCATTGCGTCCTTGCGCGAGGTGCTGTCGCGGTCGACACGCAGCACCGGGTAGTCCGGGAACAGAATCGCCAGACGCTCTTCGGCGCGTTCAGTGCCGGCACCCACCGGGCGCAGATCAACCTTGTTGCACTTGGGGCACTGGCGCGGCGTGCGTTCGACGTAGCCGCAGTGGTGGCAACGCAGTTCGCCATAACGCTGGTGCACGGTCATTCGCGCATCGCAGCGTGAGCACTCGGACATCCAGCCGCAATCGTGGCACAGCAACGTCGGCGCAAAGCCGCGCCGGTTAAGGAACACCAGCACCTGCTGGCCCGCCGCGAGGGTCTGGCCGATGGCTTGTTGCATCGGCCCGGAAATGCCGCTGTCCAGCGGACGGCTTTTCACGTCCAGCCGCAGGAAGCGTGGCTGCCTGGCGCCGCCGGCCCGCTCGTTGAGGCGTAGCAGGCCATAGCGACCGGTGTAAGCGTTGTGCAGGCTTTCCAGCGAAGGCGTGGCGGAGCCGAGGACGATCGGGATGTTTTCCTGTCGCGCGCGCACCAGCGCCAGATCCCGGGCGTGGTAGCGCAGGCCTTCCTGCTGTTTATAGGAGCCGTCGTGCTCTTCGTCGATGATGATCAGCCCCGGGTTCTTCATCGGGGTGAACAGCGCCGAGCGGGTGCCGATAATAATGTCGGCCTCGCCGTCGCGGGCAGCGAGCCAGGCGTCGAGGCGCTCACGGTCGTTGACCGCCGAATGCAGCAGGGCGATACGCGCATTGAAGCGCTGCTCGAAACGCGCCAGGGTCTGCGGGCCGAGGTTGATTTCGGGAATCAGCACCAGTGCCTGCTTGCCGGCTTCGAGGGTTTCGCGGATCAGTTGTAGATAGACTTCGGTCTTGCCGCTGCCCGTGACCCCGGCCAGCAGAAACGCGTGATAACTGTCGAACCCGGCGCGGATCGCTTCGTAAGCGGCGCGTTGTTCGGTATTGAGCGGCAACTCCGGTTGCGCCAACCAGTGTTCATGGCGCACGCCAGGGGCGTGCCGACGAATCTCGACCTGCACCAGGCCTTTGGCCAGCAGCAGGTCGAGGCTGTCCTTGCTCAGCATCAGTTTGCTCAACAACTGATGGGCGACGCCGTGCGGGTGCTGCGCCAGCGTCGCCAGCGCTTCCCGTTGCCGTGGCGCGCGGGCGACGCGCGGATCATCGAGGCTGGCGCCGGGCGCAATCGACCAGAAGCGCTCCTGACGGGCCTCCGCCAATTCACCCTGACGCAGCAGCACCGGCAGTGCCCAGCTCAAGGTGTCGCCGAGGCTGTGCTGGTAATACTGCGACGTCCAAAGGCACAGTTTGAACAGCGCGGGCGGCAACGGCGGTTCGGCATCGAGCAGGGCCAGCGCGGGTTTGAGTTTCTCCAGCGGCACGTCGCTGGTGTCGGTGATCTCGACCAGAATCCCGATCATCTCCCGCCGACCGAACGGCACCCGCAGGCGCATGCCCGGCTGCAACTGGGCGCGCAGCACCCCGGCCGGGGCCCGATAGTCGAACAGGCGGCGCAGGGGCGAAGGCAGGGCGAGGCGCAGAATGGCGTCGGGCACGCGGGGGGATCTCTATCAACAAACGGTAAAAAGGACTAGGCACATAACCCTGTAGGAGTGAGCCTGCTCGCGAAAGCGGTGTGTCAGGCGGCTGATATGCTGGCTGATAGATCGTCTTCGCGAGCAGGCTCGCTCCCACAGGGGGCAGCGCAATGGGCCGGGAGCCTAGCAGACGGTCGGTCTCAGGGACAGCTTGCGCGATTGACATTGTCTGGTAGAATCCGCGGCCTAATTACGTGCGGTATTCAACAATAGTGTTGGGTGGCGGCACGCTAGCTGAGGAAGACATCATGAAAGCTGATATCCACCCGAATTACCCAGAAGTTGCAGTAACCTGCAGCTGCGGCAACAAGTTCGAAACCCGTTCGACCTTCGGCAAAGCCCTGGCGATCGACGTTTGCAACGAGTGCCACCCGTTCTACACCGGTAAGCAGAAGACTCTGGACACCGGTGGCCGCGTTCAGAAGTTCGCCGACCGTTTCGGTGCCTTCGGCGCCAAGAAGTAAGATTGATCATTCTGGAAAACTTCGACGGTTTCTCCAGGCTGATGAAAAAGGCGTCCCTTGTGGGCGCCTTTTTTGTGTCCGCGACTTGGCTGTCCGCTGCCCAGGCATTTTGCCCCACGCCTGCCGGCCTGAGCAGCGTCAGCGTCCAGCGCGTGGTCGATGGCGACACGCTACGCCTGAGCGATGGGCGCAGTGTGCGGATGATCGGTCTCAACACGCCGGAGCTGGGCAAGCAGGGCCGCAGTGACGAACCCTTCGCCGTGGCGGCGCGCAAACGCCTTGACGCACTGGTGGCGGACAGCGGCGGTCGGGTCGGTCTGCTGCCGGGCAAGCAGGCCAAAGACCATTACGGCCGCACCCTTGCGCATGTCTACAGCACCAGCGGCACCAATCTTGAAGCGCAAATGCTCGCCGACGGCCTTGGTTTTCAGGTGGCGGTGGCGCCGAATGTCGATCTTGTGGCCTGTCAGCAAGCGGCCGAACGCAGCGCTCGGCAGGCCGGTCGAGGCCTGTGGCGCCAGTCACCTGTACTGAAAGCGGAGCAGATCCGCGCTTCGGGTTTCGCCGTGGTCAGTGGACGTGTGAGCAAGGTTCAACGCAATCGCGGCGGAATCTGGATCGAGTTGCAGGACTCGGTTGTACTGCGCGTTGCACCCAATCTCGTCGGACAATTCGACAACGCCCGGTTGCAGGCGCTGCAGGGCAGGCAGATCGAGGCTCGCGGCTGGATCGTCGACCGTTCGCGGCGTGGCGGGTTGAAATCGGGTCAGCCGCGTTGGCTGCTGCCGTTGTCCGATCCGTCGATGCTGCAAAGCGCTCGCTGAAGAAAAATTGTAGACATTTTTTCTGTCGATTGTGAACAGTCAAGCCCTTGTGCGCCGTGGCTCTTGGCCCAAAGTCGTAGGACAGCGCGCTTGACAGGGGTGACCGCTCAGTCTTGTGGGGACTTTGCGAGGCGCGTATCCTCGCTGACCAGTCTGTCCAACAGTAAAAAGCGGAATGCCAAAATGTCTGATCTGAAAACTGCCGCTCTCGAATATCATGCCAATCCTCGTCCAGGGAAGCTGAGTGTCGAGCTCACCAAGGCCACTGCTACCGCCCGCGACCTGTCGCTGGCCTACAGCCCCGGCGTAGCTGAACCAGTGCGTGAGATCGCCCGCGATCCTGAACTGGCCTACAAATACACCGGCAAGGGCAACCTGGTTGCAGTCATTTCCGATGGCACCGCGATTCTGGGCCTGGGTAACCTCGGCCCACTGGCTTCCAAGCCAGTGATGGAAGGTAAAGGCGTGCTGTTCAAGCGCTTCGCCGGCATCGACGTTTTCGACATCGAAGTCGACTCCGAAAGCCCGCAAGCCTTCATCGACACCGTAAAACGCATCTCCATCACTTTCGGTGGCATCAACCTGGAAGACATCAAGGCACCTGAGTGCTTTGAGATCGAACGTGCTCTGATCGAGCAGTGCGACATTCCGGTATTCCACGATGATCAGCACGGTACCGCGATCGTGACCGCTGCCGGCATGATCAACGCCCTGGAAATCGCCGGCAAAACCCTGCCGGAAGCCAAGATCGTCTGCCTCGGCGCTGGCGCTGCGGCCATCTCCTGCATGAAGTTGCTGGTGAGCATGGGCGCAAAAATCGAAAACATCTTCATGGTTGACCGTACCGGCGTGATCCACTCCGGCCGTGACGACCTGAACCAGTACAAAGCGGTATTCGCTCACGCCACCGACAAGCGCAGCCTGGCTGACGCTCTGAAAGGCGCTGACGTGTTCGTCGGTCTGTCCGGCCCGAACCTGCTGAGCGCTGAAGGCCTGCTGTCGATGGCGGCCAACCCGATCGTCTTCGCCTGCTCGAACCCGGATCCGGAAATCTCCCCGGAACTGGCGCACGCCACCCGCAACGACGTGATCATGGCCACCGGTCGTTCCGACTACCCGAATCAGGTCAACAACGTACTGGGCTTCCCGTTCATCTTCCGTGGTGCCCTGGACGTTCGCGCCAAGCGCATCAACGAAGAAATGAAAGTGGCCGCGGCCAACGCCCTGCGCGAACTGGCCAAACTGCCAGTGCCACAGGACGTGTGCGACGCCTACGGTGGTGCGCCGCTGGAATTCGGCCGTGAGTACATCATTCCGAAACCAATGGACAAGCGCCTGATCACCCTGATCTCCGACGCCGTGGCCAAGGCTGCGATCGAGACCGGTGTGGCGACCCTGCCGTATCCGAAGAACTACCCGCTGAAAAGCGTGGATGACGTGTTCAACGGCTAAGTCGTTGTAGCGCTTCAACAAAAGCCCCGGCTCGTAATGAGTCGGGGCTTTTTGTTAGGCAGATCAAAAGATCGCAGCCTGCGGCAGCTCCTACAGGGGGAGCAAATTCCAAATGTAGGAGCTGCCGCAGGCTGCGATCTTTTGATCTTGATCTTCAGGCAATAAAAAGCCCCGCACTTCAATCGAAGGCGGGGCTTTCCAATGCCGCTGGATCAGAACAGATCGATCGGCGCCTGCTCATCCGCCGGCAGCGGGCTGCCCGGTATGGCGCCGTTGCCCAGCTCATTCACCGAGGGCGGCGTGTCTTCGGACTTGAACAGTTCGAAGTACGCGCCCGGCGTGCTCGGAGTGGCGGCACGACCGCTGACCGGATCCACCCGCAGGCTGAGAATGCCTTCCGGCTCAGGCTGCACGTGTGGCGGCTTGTCCTTGAGGGCGGCCGACATGTAGTTCATCCAGATCGGCAGCGCCACGGTGCCACCGAACTCGCGGCGACCAAGGCTTTCCGGCTGGTCGAAGCCGGTCCACACGGTGGTCACGTAATCGGCGTTGTAACCGGAGAACCATGCATCCTTCGATTCGTTGGTGGTACCGGTCTTGCCGGCGATGTCGCTGCGACCCATGGCCAGTGCACGGCGACCGGTGCCGAGCTTGATCACGTCCTGCAGCATGCTGTTGAGGATGTACGTGGTGCGGCCATCGACGATCCGCTCAGCCACGGCCGGCGCTTGTGGTGCGGCGGCAGCGCCCGGTGCTTCACCCGGAACCGGAGCGGCGTTGACGGTGATCGACTGAGGTGTCGGCGCCGCGATGCCATCGGTCGCCGAGCCACCCTGTGGCACGGTCGGCGGGTTGGCGACGAACAGCGTGTCGCCGTTGCGGCTTTCGATCTTGTCGATGATGTACGGGGTGATTTTGTAGCCGCCGTTGGCGAAGGTGCTCCAGCCGGTAGCGATCTCCATCGGTGTCAGGGTCGCGGTGCCCAGCGCCAGCGACAGGTTCGGCGGCAGGTCCTGCTTGTTGAAGCCGAAGCGGGTGATGTAGTCGATGGTCTTGCCCACGCCCATCGCCTGCAGCAAGCGGATCGACACCAGGTTACGCGACTTGTACAGCGCCTCGCGCAGACGGATCGGGCCGAGGAAGGTGTTGGTGTCGTTCTTCGGCCGCCAGACTTTGTCCAGGTACTCGTCGACGAACACGATCGGGGCGTCGTTGACCAGGGTCGCGGCGGTGTAACCGCTGTCCAGCGCAGCGCTGTAGACGAACGGCTTGAAGCTCGAACCCGGCTGACGCTTGGCCTGCAGGGCGCGGTTGTAGTTGCTCTGCTCGAAGGCGAAACCACCGACCAGCGAGCGAATCGCGCCGTTCTGCGGATCCAGCGACACCAGCGCGCCTTGCGCCTGCGGAATCTGACTGAATTTCAGCGAATTGTTCGGCTGACGCTGCACGCGAATCAGATCGCCGACCTGCGCCACATCCGACGGCTGACGCGGGGCCGCGCCCATGCTGTTGGTATTGAGGAACGGCCGCGCCCATTTCATGGTGTCCCAGGCGACGTGTTCTTCGCCGGTACGGGTCAGCACCTGCAAGCCATTCTTGTCGACCTGGGTGACGATGGCCGGTTCCAGGCTGCTGATGGTGCGCTGCTTGGTCAGCTCGGTCGCCCATGCCTCGTGGGTCTTGCCCGGCAGGCGCGACTCGGGGCCTCGGTAGCCGTGACGCTGGTCGTAGGTCATCAAGCCTTCGTGCAGCGCGGTGTTGGCCATTTCCTGCAGGTTGCTCGGCACCGTGGTGGTGACGCGGAAACCTTCGGTGTAAGCGTCGCTGCCATAGCGGCCGACCATTTCGGCACGGGCCATTTCGGCGATGTACGGTGCGTTCACTTCCGGGGTCGGCACGTGATAACTGGCGTTCAGCGGCTCGTTGATCGCGGCGGTGTAGTCGGCCTCGGAAATCTTCCCGAGCTTGTACATGCGCCCGAGGATCCAGTCGCGGCGTTCCTTGCTGCGCGCCGGATTGGCCAGCGGGTTGAAGCGCGACGGGGCTTTCGGCAGGCCGGCGATCATCGCCATCTGCGCCAGGCTGACGTCGCGGATCGACTTGCCGTAATACACCTGCGCCGCCGCCTCGATGCCGTAGGCGCGGTTACCCAGATAAATCTTGTTCACGTACAGCTCAAGGATCTCGTCCTTGGTCAGCTGCCGTTCGATCTGCAGGGCCAGCAGAATCTCGGTGGTTTTGCGCGAGAAGCTGCGTTCGCTGGTCAGGAAGAAGTTCTTCGCCACCTGCATGGTGATGGTGCTGCCGCCGGACTGAATGTGCCCGCTTTTCACCAGTTGGGTCGCGGCACGCATCAGGCTGCTCGGATCGACGCCATAGTGGTTGGCGAAATTGTCGTCTTCAGCACTTAGTAACGCATTAATGAAATTGGGTGGAATGTCGGCGAAACGGATCGGAGTACGGCGCATTTCGCCAAATTCTGCGATCAACTTGTTGTCGCTGCTGTAGACCCGGAGCGGAATCTGCAACTGAATGCTTCTCAGCGCCTCCACAGACGGCAAACCCGGACTAAGGTAAAGAAACGCGCCGCTGAGACCTAAAAGCAGTCCGCAGAAAACGGCGACGATGGACCAACCGAAAAATTTCAGCAGACGAATCAAGGCTTTTGGGCACCCAGGGCAAAGAATGAATGTGGCGACAGGGTTCCGGTTACACACAGAACGGCCCGCGCCGGCAGTAAAAAGCGGAAAAAAACGCTGGGCATTATAAGCACTTTTCTGCTGGGGGCGTCATTTGCGCTTCTGTCAAGACGGGGTGAAGGAACGCAATGCGTATTACAGAGTCCGTAACTCACGGAAAGTCATAGGGAATTGGTAGTGCTGGGACTCTTCAAGAAAAAGACCAATACGTTACTGGGGATCGACATCAGCTCCACTTCGGTGAAGCTGCTGGAGTTGAGCCGTCAGGGCGACCGCTACCGGGTCGAGGCCTACGCAGTTGAGCCGCTGCCGCCCAACGCCGTGGTCGAGAAGAACATCGCCGAGCTCGAAGGCGTGGGCCATGCCTTGTCCCGGGTGCTGGTCAAGGCGCGCACCGGGCTCAAGAGCGTGGCGGTGGCGGTGGCCGGTTCCGCGGTGATCACCAAGATCATCGAGATGGATGCCGGGCTGACCGATGATGAGCTGGAAAACCAACTGAAGATCGAGGCAGACCAATACATTCCCTATCCACTGGACGAAGTCGCCATCGATTTCGAGGTCCAGGGCGTGTCGCCGCGCAACCCGGAGCGGGTCAGCGTGCTGCTGGCCGCCTGTCGCAAGGAAAACGTCGAAGTCCGCGAAGCAGCGCTGGCGCTGGCCGGGCTGACCGCGCGGGTGGTCGATGTCGAGGCCTATGCGCTGGAGCGCTCGTTCGCTTTGCTCGCCACTCAGCTGGCAGCCTCGCAGGAACGCCTGACGGTGGCGGTGGTGGACATCGGCGCGACCATGACCACCCTCAGCGTCCTGCACAACGGCCGCATCATCTATACCCGCGAGCAACTGTTCGGTGGCCGGCAACTGACCGAGGAGATCCAGCGCCGCTACGGCCTGACCGTCGAGCAGGCCGGGCTGGCGAAAAAGCAGGGCGGCCTGCCGGATGACTATGTCAGCGAGGTGTTGCAGCCGTTCCGTGATGCCTTGGTGCAGCAGGTCTCGCGCTCGTTGCAGTTCTTCTTTGCCTCCGGGCAATACAACGCCGTCGATCACATCCTGCTGGCCGGCGGCACTGCCTCGGTGCCGGGGCTGGATCGGCTGATCGAGCAGCGTCTGGGCACCCCGACCCAGGTCGCCAACCCGTTTTCCGACATGGCCTTGAGCAGCAAGGTCAACGCCGGTGCGCTGGCCAGTGACGCGCCGGCCCTGATGATTGCCTGCGGGCTCGCGCTCAGGAGTTTCGACTGATGGCGCGGATCAACCTTCTCCCCTGGCGTGAGGAGCGCCGCGAAGAGCGGCGCAAACGCTTTCTGCTGATCCTGATCGGGGTCTTCGTCGGTTCGGTGGGCGCAGTGTTCATCGCCGATCAGATCGTCAGTACCGCCATCGAGCGGCAGGCAGCGCGCAATGCCTACATCGGTAAACAGATCGCCGTGGTCGACGAACGGATCAAGCAGATCAGCGAGCTCAAGGCGCGGCGCCAGCAACTGGTCGAGCGCATGCGCATCATCCAGGACTTGCAGGGCAACCGGCAGATCAGCGGGCGGATCTTCGATCAGCTGGCGCGCACGCTGCCGGACGGTGTGTATTTCACCAGCGTGAAACTGGTCGACAAGACGCTGTCGATCAGCGGCGCGGCGGAGTCGAACAATCGCGTTTCGGAGCTGATGCGCAATCTGGACGCTTCCGACTGGTTTGATGCGCCCAGCTTGAACGAGGTGAAAGCGATGACCGCCGGTCAGGTGGATCAGGCAAACGTCTTTCAGCTGACCGTGCGTCAGACCCAGCCAGTGGTGACGGAGGGCGACAAATGAAGCCGTCCGAATGGCTGCAGAGTCTGCGCAATATCGACTTCAATGATCTGGACACCAGCAATATCGGTTCCTGGCCGGCCGCAGTGAAAGCCATGGCGGGGGCGCTGTTGATGGTACTGGTGCTGGCGCTTGGCTATAACTTTTTCATCAGTGACATGGAAAACCAGCTGGAGGCCAAGCGCCAGGAAGAAGACACCTTGAAGGAGCAATTCGCCAGCAAGGCGCGTATGGCTGCCAACCTGGAGCTGTACACCCAGCAGATGAAGGAGATGGAAAACACCTTCGGTGTGCTCCTGCGTCAATTGCCCAGCGACACCGAAGTCCCGGGATTGCTCGAAGACATCACACGCACCGGGCTGGGCAGCGGTCTCGAATTCGAAGAAATCAAGCTGTTGCCGGAGGTGGCTCAGCCGTTCTACATCGAGTTGCCGATCCAGATCACCGTGACCGGGGCTTACCACGACCTCGCGACCTTCGTCAGTGGCGTCGCCGGATTGCCGCGGATCGTCACCTTGCACGATTTCGAACTGGCACCGGCCAATCCCGACGGCGGGGCGAAGTTGCGCATGAGCATCCTTGCCAAGACCTACCGCTATAACGACAAGGGGTTGGACAAATGACCCCGATCCGTTATTTCGCCCTGTTGGTGCTGTTACTCGGCCTCAATGGTTGCGGCAGCAGTGACGAGTTCAGCGACCTCGATGCTTACATGAACGAAGTGCGTCTGCGGCCGGCCGGCCGGATCGAGCCGACGCCGACGTTCCGTTCCTATCCCACCTTTACCTACAGCGCGGCCAACCTGCGCAGCCCGTTCTCGCGCCAGTTGCGAGTCGATCTGGCCGGGCAGCAGCGTGGCTCGCGTAACGTCAAACCCGACCCCAACCGGGTCAAGCAATACCTCGAAGGTTTCAACATCGAGCAGTTTGAAATGGTCGGCACGATCTCCAATGCCACCGGCTCCTTTGCCTTGCTGCGCGGGGCGGGTGCAGTGCATCGGTTGAAAGTCGGCGACTACCTGGGGCGTAACGACGGGCGCATCGTCGCCATCAGCGCCACTCAGGTCGATGTGGTCGAGATCGTGCCCGACGGCGAAGGCGCCTGGCTGGAACGTCCGCGCACCATTCCTTTGAAAGAGCACTCATAGTGGAAGTCGAACAATGAACAGGATTTTCTCCACCCTCGGTTTTTCGCTATGGATAGCGCTGCTTTCACCGATGGTTCAGGCGGCCAACCTCAAGACGCTGGATGTCGCGGCGTTACCGGGTGACCGCATCGAGTTGAAGCTGTCGTTCGACAGCCCGCCACCGCAACCCAAGGGCTACACCACCGAATCGCCGGCGCGCATCGCCCTGGATCTGCCGGGTGTCGCCAGCCAACTGACGAACAAGACCCGCGATCTGGGCAGCGGCAACGCGCGAACCGCAACGGTGGTCGAGGCCAACGACCGCACCCGCCTGATCATCAACCTGACGCAACTGACGCCCTACACCTCGCGGGTCGAGGGCAACAATCTGTTGGTGGTGGTCGGGCAGGGCGCCAAGCCTGCTGCGCCACGGCCAGCCGCTGTTGCGCCGCGACCGGTCGCGGCCCCGGCGAAGACTTACACCCCCGTCGCCAAAACCATTCGTGGCGTCGACTTCCAGCGTGGCACCGCCGGGGAGGGCAACGTCGTCATCGACCTGTCGGACCCGACCATCGCCCCGGACATTCAGGAGCACGACGGCAAGATCATCCTCAGTTTCGCCCGCACGCAGTTGCCCGACAGGCTGCGGGTACGCCTCGACGTCAAGGATTTCGCCACCCCGGTGCAGTTCGTCAACGCTGCCGCCACCGGTGATCGTGCGGTCATCACCGTCGAACCCAGCGGTACGTTCGACTATTCCACCTACCAGACCGACAACAAACTGACCGTCAGCATTCGCCCGATGACCGTCGATGACCTGCAAAAGCGCAACGCCGACCGCAACAGCTACAGCGGCGAAAAACTCTCGCTGAATTTTCAGGACATCGACGTGCGTTCGGTGCTGCAACTGATCGCCGATTTCACCAACCTCAATCTGGTGGCCAGCGATACGGTGCAGGGCGGGATCACCTTGCGTCTGCAGAACGTGCCGTGGGATCAGGCGCTGGACCTGGTGCTGAAAACCAAGGGGCTGGATAAACGCAAGATCGGCAACGTGTTGCTGGTGGCGCCGGCCGACGAAATCGCCGCCCGCGAACGCCAGGAACTGGAGTCGCAGAAACAGATCGCCGAACTGGCGCCGCTGCGCCGCGAGCTGCTGCAAGTGAACTACGCCAAGGCCGCGGACATCGCCAAGCTGTTCCAGTCGGTGACCAGCGCCGAGGCGAAAATCGACGAGCGTGGCTCGATCACCGTCGATGAGCGCACCAACAACATCATTGCCTATCAGACCCAGGATCGCCTCGACGAACTGCGGCGGATCGTGGCGCAACTGGATATTCCGGTGCGCCAGGTGATGATCGAGGCGCGGATCGTCGAGGCCAACGTCGATTACGACAAGAGTCTGGGCGTGCGCTGGGGCGGTTCGATCCAGAACAAGGGCAACTGGAACACCTCCGGGGTCAGTAACGGCTCCTCGACCACCATCGGTACCCCGGGCAGCACCAGCACCAACTCGCCGTTCGTCGACATGGGCACGGTCGGTAATACCTCGGGGATCGGCATCGCCTTCATCACCGACAATGTGCTGCTCGATCTTGAGCTGACCGCCATGGAGAAGACCGGCAACGGTGAGATCGTCTCGCAGCCCAAAGTGGTCACCTCCGACAAGGAGACGGCGAAGATCCTCAAGGGCACCGAGATTCCGTATCAGGAGGCCAGCTCCAGCGGCGCGACGTCGGTGTCCTTCAAGGAGGCTTCGCTGTCGCTGGAAGTGACGCCGCAGATCACCCCCGACAACCGCATCATCATGGAGGTCAAGGTCACCAAGGACGAACCGGACTACCTGAACAAAGTGCAGGATGTACCGCCGATCAAGAAGAACGAGGTCAACGCCAAGGTGCTGGTAAACGACGGCGAGACCATCGTGATTGGGGGCGTTTTCTCAAATACTCAAAGCAAGGTCGTAGATAAGGTGCCATTTCTTGGCGATGTGCCGTATCTTGGCCGCCTTTTCCGGCGTGATGTGGTTTCGGAGAAAAAATCCGAGCTGCTGGTATTTCTCACTCCGCGTATCATGAATAACCAGGCGATTGCTGTGAGTCGTTGATTCTGTGCGAAATTTGATTCTTGTAGGACCGATGGGCGCTGGAAAAAGCACCATCGGCCGGTTGCTGGCCAAAGAGCTGCGCCTGCCGTTCAAAGATTCCGACAAGGAAATTGAACTGCGCACGGGCGCCAATATCCCGTGGATCTTCGACAAGGAAGGCGAGCCCGGCTTTCGTGACCGTGAGCAGGCGATGATCGCCGAGCTGTGCGCGTTCGACGGCGTGGTGCTGGCGACCGGTGGCGGCGCGGTGATGCGCGATGCCAACCGCAAGGCCCTGCACGCGGGCGGGCGGGTGGTGTATTTGCACGCGTCGGTCGAGCAGCAGGTCGGGCGTACGTCGCGTGATCGCAATCGTCCTTTGCTGCGCACCGCCGATCCGGCGAAAACCCTGCGAGACCTGCTCGAGATCCGCGATCCGCTCTATCGGGAAATTGCCGATCTGGTGGTGGAAACCGACGAACGGCCACCGCGCATGGTGGTGCTCGACATTCTCGACCGTCTGGCACAGCTGCCACCCCGTTAAAGCGCCGCCCGAAATGCGCTATCCTCGGCGTCCTGTCACATCCGTCGAGGTTGTGGCGGATGGCGTGCGAGCGGCGTCAGATTCGCTAGAGGCCGCAGACAACCAATAATTCAGGGCAGGACGCCTGCTTCCATCTTCACTGTGGGGACACATGCAGACACTCAAGGTCGATCTAGGCGAGCGCAGCTACCCGATTCATATTGGCGAAGGTTTGTTGGATCAGCCCGAATTGCTGGCGCCGCATATCCACGGGCGGCAAGTGGCGATCATCTCCAACGAGACCGTTGCACCGCTCTATCTCGAACGTCTGACCCGCAGTCTTGCGCAGTTCTCGGTGATCTCGGTGGTGCTGCCGGACGGCGAAGCCTTCAAGAACTGGGAAACCCTGCAATTGATCTTCGACGGCCTGCTGACTGCCCGTCACGACCGCCGCACCACGATCATCGCCCTCGGCGGTGGTGTCATCGGTGACATGGCCGGTTTTGCCGCCGCTTGCTACCAGCGTGGCGTCGACTTCATCCAGATTCCTACCACGCTGCTGTCCCAGGTCGATTCGTCGGTGGGCGGCAAGACCGGCATCAACCATCCGCTGGGCAAGAACATGGTCGGCGCGTTCTATCAGCCGAACGTGGTGCTGATCGATACCGCATCGCTGAAAACCCTGCCGGCGCGTGAGCTGTCCGCCGGTCTGGCCGAAGTCATCAAGTACGGCCTGATCTGCGACGAGCCATTCCTGACCTGGCTCGAAGACAACGTCGACGCCCTGCGCGCGTTGGACCAGAAGGCCCTGACCTGCGCCATCGAGCGTTCCTGCGCAGCCAAGGCAGCGGTGGTCGGTGCCGATGAGAAGGAAACCGGCGTGCGCGCCACGCTCAATCTCGGCCACACCTTCGGCCACGCCATCGAGACCCACATGGGCTATGGTGTCTGGTTGCATGGTGAGGCGGTCGCCGCTGGCACCGTGATGGCGCTGGACATGTCCGCGCGTCTGGGCTGGATCAGCGAGCAGGAACGTGATCGCGGCATTCGTCTGTTCCAGCGTGCCGGGCTGCCGGTGATTCCGCCGGAAGAAATGACCGAAGCCGATTTTCTCGAACATATGGCAATTGATAAAAAAGTGATCGACGGTCGTCTGCGCCTGGTGCTGCTGCGCCGGATGGGCGAAGCGGTGGTGACCGCCGATTATCCGAAAGAGGTTCTACAGGCCACGCTGGGAGCGGATTACCGCGCTCTGGCTCAGCTTAAAGGTTAATAAGATTCCGATGACTAGTTTGCATGCCGACGAGGCGTTCCTCGGCCATTTCCAGTTAAGTCACGACCCTTTCGCGCCGCGGGTGCCGGGCTTCAAATTCTTCCCGGCCCAGCGCAAGCCGGTGCTGGGGCAACTGCACCACTTGGCGCGTTACAGCCAGTTGCTGCTGGTGGTCACCGGACCGCAGGGCAGCGGCAAGACCTTGCTGCGTCAGGCGCTGGTGGCCAGCACCAACAAGCAATCGGTGCAAAGTGTTGTAGTGTCGGCCCGTGGGGCTGGCGATGCTGCCGGTATTCTGCGTCAGGTTGCTCAGGCGCTGGACGTGGCGCAGGCCGAGGTCGGCGCAATTCTGGCGCAAGTGGTGCAGCTGGCGCTGACCGGGCAGGAAGTCTATCTGCTGGTGGATGACGCCGAGCAGCTCGACGAGTCCGCTCTCGAAGCGCTGATGGCGCTGGGGGCCGGTGCACCGGAAGGTCGCCCGCATGTGTTCCTGTTCGGTGAGTCGTCGCTGATCGCGCAACTGGAGGCCTTGCACCTCGAGGAAGAGCGCTTCCACGTCATCGAGTTGCAACCGTACACCGAAGAGGAGACTCGCGAATATCTCGACCAACGGCTCGAAGGTGCGGGTCGGGGTGTCGAACTTTTCACCGCGGATCAGATCTCTGAGATTCACGAAAGCGCCGAGGGTTGGCCTGGCAACATCAACCAGGTCGCTCGCGATGCACTGATCGAAGTCATGATTGCCAGCCGCTCTGCGGTCAAGCGTCCAAGTATGGGGTTCAACATGCCGAAGAAACACGTATTGGCGATTTCCGCCGTCGTTGTGGTCGCGGTCGCCGCCGCCTGGCTGATGCCGGGTCGCAACAAGGCGCCAACCACCGGCGCACCTGCCAACGAACAGGCACAACTGCCATTGGGTCAGGGCGCAGCCAATGGTGGCGCACCAAACGTCGAGTTCGCCGGTAACACGCAACCGATGCCGCTGCCGCTGGTCGGCAACTCGCAGCCGGTGATGCGCGGCCCGTTGGCTGAAGCTGCGGGTGGCATTACCGAAGGTGACGACGGTGTGCCAGTCGAAGGCTCCAGCGCAACGCCACCGACCGTAACGACTTCCGCACCTCCGGCAGGTGTTCCGGCCGGCCCGGCGCCAACCCCGGTTCCGGTGCCAGCCGCCAAGCCGACTCCGGCACCGACTCAGGTGGCCACCGCCAAGCCTGCTCCGGCAGCGCCGGCGGCCAAACCGGCTCCGGCCCCGGCCAAGCCTGTTGCGGCCGCCAAACCGGCCGAGAAGCCGGTTACTGTGGCCAAGGCTGCCGGTGGTAGCTGGTACGCCGGTCAACCGACCAGCAATTACGTGGTGCAGATCCTCGGCACCAGTTCCGAAGCGACCGCGCAGAACTTCGTCAAGGAGCAGGGCGGCGAGTACCGTTATTTCAAGAAAGTCCTCAACGGCAAGCCTCTCTACGTGATCACCTACGGCAACTTCGCCAATCGTGATGCAGCCGTTTCTGCCATCAAGGCCTTGCCAGCGAAGGTTCAGGCTGGTAAACCTTGGCCTCGCACTGTCGCCAGCGTCCAACAGGAACTGGCAACAACTCGCTGAAGATTCGGCGGCCTTACCCAGGCCGCCTCTCCAAGCACCTCAAAATTTCTACAAGTGCGCGCCGCCCTTTCGGGCCGCGTGCCTTGCGGTGTCTGCGTCACAGTAGTCTTTGAGTCGTTGCGGTCAAAATTAAAAAAGTTTTGACTAGCACAGCAGATCGCTTTAAACCTTTCACAAATGCGACATGAATTTGCGACATTTCGTCGTCAAATTTGTGAGCCTCTGTGTCGCTGTGTACAATGACCACCCTTTTGCCCCCGCAAAGCCGGCGTACGTTCGGCGCGGCAAGCAAGTGGTTGAATTGAAAAGAAATTTGCCTCGTAAAGAGGCAGCCTGGTGAGAAAGTGTCTATGAAAGCAGGTCTGTACCAACCAGATGAATTCAAGGATAACTGCGGTTTCGGCCTGATAGCCCATATGCAGGGCGAGCCCAGTCATACCCTTTTGCAAACGGCCATCGAGGCCCTGACCTGCATGACCCACCGCGGTGGGATTAATGCCGACGGCAAGACCGGTGACGGTTGCGGTCTGCTGATTCAAAAGCCTGACGCGTTCCTGCGGGCGATGGCCCAGGAAAACTTCAGCGTCGAGCTGCCCAGGCAATATGCCGTGGGCATGGTCTTCTTCAACCAGGATCCGGCCAAGGCCGAAGCTGCTCGCGAGAACATGAACCGCGAGATCCTCGCTGAAGGCCTGCAACTGATCGGCTGGCGCAAAGTGCCGATCGACACCAGCGTCCTCGGCCGCCTGGCCCTTGAGCGCCTGCCGCAGATCGAGCAGGTGTACATCGGCGGTGAAGGTCTGAGCGATCAGGACATGGCGGTCAAGCTGTTCAGCGCCCGTCGTCGCTCGTCCGTGGCCAACGCCGCCGACACCGACCACTACATCTGCAGCTTTTCGCACAAGACCATCATCTATAAAGGCCTGATGATGCCGGCCGACCTGGCCGCGTTCTATCCGGACCTCGGTGATCAGCGCCTGCAAACCGCGATCTGCGTGTTCCACCAGCGTTTCTCCACCAACACCCTGCCGAAATGGCCGCTGGCCCAGCCATTCCGCTTCCTCGCGCACAACGGCGAGATCAACACCATTACCGGTAACCGTAACTGGGCGCAGGCCCGTCGGACCAAGTTCACCAACGATCTGATGGATCTGGAAGAGCTCGGCCCGCTGGTCAACCGTGTCGGTTCCGACTCCTCGAGCATGGACAACATGCTCGAACTGATGGTCACCGGTGGCATCGACCTGTTCCGTGGCGTGCGGATGATCATTCCGCCAGCGTGGCAGAACGTTGAAACCATGGACCCGGATCTGCGTGCGTTCTACGAGTACAACTCGATGCACATGGAGCCGTGGGACGGCCCGGCCGGCGTGGTGATGACCGATGGTCGTTACGCGGTGTGCCTGCTCGACCGAAACGGTCTGCGTCCGGCGCGCTGGGTCACCACCACCAACGGTTTCATCACCGTTGCTTCGGAAATCGGCGTCTGGAACTACCAGCCGCAAGACGTGATCGCCAAGGGCCGTGTCGGCCCGGGTCAGATCCTCGCCGTGGACACCGAAACCGGGCAGATCCTCGACACCGACGCGATCGACAACCGTCTGAAGTCCCGTCATCCCTACAAGCAATGGCTGCGCAAGAATGCCCTGCGCATCCAGGCGACCATGGAAGACAACGACCACGGTTCGGCGTTCTACGACGTCGATCAGCTCAAGCAATACATGAAGATGTATCAGGTCACGTTCGAAGAGCGTGATCAGGTGCTGCGTCCGCTCGGCGAGCAAGGCTACGAAGCCGTCGGTTCGATGGGCGACGACACGCCGATGGCCGTGCTGTCGCAGCGCGTGCGTACGCCGTACGATTATTTCCGCCAGCAGTTCGCGCAGGTCACCAACCCGCCGATCGACCCGCTGCGTGAAGCGATCGTGATGTCGCTGGAAATCTGCCTCGGTGCCGAGCGCAACATCTTCCAGGAATCGCCGGAACACGCCTCGCGCGTGATCCTCAGCTCGCCAGTGATCTCGCCGGCCAAGTGGCGCTCGCTGATGAACCTCGACCGCCCGGGTTTCGAGCGGCAGATCATCGACCTCAACTACGACGAAAGCGTCGGCCTCGAAGCGGCGATCCGCAATGTTGCCGATCAGGCTGAAGAAGCCGTGCGTGCCGGGCGTACGCAGATCGTCCTGAGTGACCGCCATATCGCTCCGGGCAAACTGCCGATCCACGCTTCGCTGGCCACCGGCGCGGTACACCACCGCCTGACCGAAAAAGGCCTGCGTTGCGATTCCAACATCCTCGTAGAAACCGCGACCGCACGCGATCCGCATCACTTTGCGGTGCTGATCGGTTTTGGCGCCTCGGCGGTGTATCCGTTCCTGGCCTACGAAGTGCTGGGCGACCTGATCCGTACCGGTGAAGTACTGGGCGACCTCTACGAGGTGTTCAAGAACTACCGCAAGGGCATCACCAAAGGTCTGCTGAAGATCCTGTCGAAGATGGGCATCTCGACCATCGCCTCGTACCGCGGTGCGCAGCTGTTCGAAGCCATCGGCCTGTCCGAAGAAGTGTGCGAGCTGAGCTTCCGTGGCGTGCCGAGCCGCATCAAGGGTGCGCGTTTCGTCGATATCGAAGCCGAGCAGAAAGCCCTCGCTACCGAAGCCTGGAGTCCGCGCAAGCCGATCCAGCAGGGCGGTCTGCTGAAGTTCGTCCACGGCGGCGAATATCACGCGTACAACCCTGACGTGGTCAACACCCTGCAAGCCGCCGTGCAGCAGGGCGACTACGCCAAGTTCAAGGAATACACCTCACTGGTGGACAACCGTCCGGTGTCGATGATTCGCGACCTGTTCAAAGTCAAGACTCTCGACAAGCCGCTGGACATCAGTGAAATCGAGCCGCTGGAATCGGTGCTCAAGCGCTTCGACTCCGCGGGTATCTCGCTGGGCGCACTGTCGCCGGAAGCTCACGAAGCCCTGGCCGAAGCCATGAACCGCCTCGGTGCGCGTTCCAACTCCGGCGAAGGCGGCGAAGACCCGGCGCGCTACGGCACCATCAAGAGCTCGAAAATCAAGCAGGTCGCGACTGGCCGTTTCGGTGTAACCCCGGAATACCTGGTCAACGCTGAAGTCCTGCAGATCAAGGTCGCGCAGGGCGCCAAGCCGGGCGAGGGCGGGCAACTGCCGGGCGGCAAGGTCAACGGGCTGATCGCCAAGCTGCGTTACGCAGTGCCGGGCGTGACCCTGATTTCGCCACCGCCGCACCACGACATCTATTCGATCGAAGACTTGTCGCAGCTGATCTTCGACCTGAAACAGGTCAACCCGAAGGCGCTGGTTTCGGTGAAACTGGTAGCAGAAGCAGGCGTCGGTACCATCGCCGCCGGTGTGGCCAAGGCCTATGCGGACTTGATCACCATCTCCGGTTACGACGGTGGCACCGGTGCTTCACCGCTGACCTCGATCAAATACGCGGGCGCTCCGTGGGAACTCGGCCTGGCCGAAACCCACCAGACCCTGCGCGGCAACGACCTGCGCGGCAAAGTCCGGGTGCAGACCGACGGCGGCCTGAAAACCGGCCTCGACGTGATCAAGGCTGCGATCCTCGGCGCTGAAAGTTTCGGCTTCGGTACTGCGCCGATGATCGCCCTTGGCTGCAAATACCTGCGCATCTGCCACCTGAACAACTGCGCCACCGGCGTCGCGACGCAGAACGAGAAGCTGCGCAAGGATCACTACATCGGTACGGTCGACATGGTGGTGAATTTCTTCACCTACGTCGCCGAAGAAACCCGTGAGTGGCTGGCCAGGCTCGGCGTGCGTTCCCTCGAAGAATTGATCGGCCGCACCGATCTGCTGGAAGTCCTCGAAGGCCAGACCGCCAAGCAACATCACCTGGATCTGACGCCGCTGCTGGGCAGCGATCACATCCCGGCGGACAAACCGCAGTTCTGCGGCGTTGAGCGCAACCCGCCGTTCGACCAGGGCCTTCTGGCCGAGGAAATGGTCGACATGGCGACCTCGGCGATCAACGACCTCAGCGGTGCCGAGTTCGAACTGGACATCTGCAACTGCGACCGTTCGATCGGTGCGCGGATCTCCGGTGAAATCGCGCGCAAGCACGGCAATCAGGGCATGGCCAACGCGCCGATCACCTTCCGCTTCAAAGGCACGGCCGGCCAGAGCTTCGGCGTGTGGAACGCCGGCGGTCTGAACATGTACCTGGAAGGCGACGCCAACGACTACGTCGGCAAAGGCATGACCGGCGGCAAACTGGTCATCGTGCCGCCGAAGGGCAGCGTCTATCAGACTCAGAACAGCGCCATCATCGGTAACACCTGCCTGTACGGCGCCACCGGCGGCAAGCTGTTTGCTGCCGGCACCGCAGGCGAGCGTTTTGCCGTGCGTAACTCCGGTGCCCATACTGTCGTGGAAGGCACTGGCGATCACTGCTGCGAGTACATGACCGGTGGTTTCGTCTGCGTCCTGGGCAAGACCGGTTACAACTTCGGCTCTGGCATGACCGGTGGTTTCGCCTACGTGCTCGACCAGGACAACACCTTCGTTGACCGGGTCAACCACGAACTGGTGGAAATCCAGCGTATCAGCGGCGAGGCGATGGAAGCCTACCGCAGCCACTTGCAGAACGTGCTGAACGAGTACGTCAAGGAAACCGAGAGCGAGTGGGGTCGTGAACTCGCCGAAAACCTTGATGACTACTTGCGCCGTTTCTGGCTGGTCAAGCCTAAGGCTGCCAACCTGAAATCGTTGCTTTCCAGCACTCGTGCCAACCCGCAGTGATATGCGCCTGAAGAGTTTGATGAGGTTTTAACAATGGCTGAACGTCTGAATAACGACTTCCAGTTCATCGATGTCGGGCGCAAGGATCCGAAGAAGAAACTGTTGCGTCAACGCAAGAAAGAGTTCGTCGAGATCTACGAACCGTTCAAACCCCAGCAGTCGGCCGATCAGGCCCACCGCTGCCTAGGTTGCGGCAACCCGTATTGCGAATGGAAGTGCCCGGTGCACAACTTCATTCCCAACTGGCTGAAGCTGGTGGCCGAGGGCAACATCCTCCAGGCCGCCGAGCTGTCGCACCAGACCAACACCCTGCCGGAAGTCTGCGGCCGGGTGTGCCCGCAGGATCGGCTGTGCGAGGGTGCCTGCACCCTCAACGACGGTTTCGGTGCGGTGACCATCGGTTCGGTCGAGAAGTACATCACCGACACCGCGTTCGCCATGGGTTGGCGCCCGGACATGTCCAAGGTCAAACCGACCGGCAAGCGTGTCGCGATCATCGGTGCAGGCCCGGCAGGTCTGGGCTGTGCCGACGTGCTGGTGCGTGGCGGCGTGACCCCGGTGGTGTTCGACAAGAACCCGGAAATCGGCGGCCTGCTGACCTTCGGCATTCCCGAGTTCAAGCTTGAGAAGACTGTGCTGAGCAATCGTCGCGAAGTCTTCACCGGCATGGGCATCGAGTTCCGCCTCAATACCGAGGTCGGCAAGGACGTGACCATGGAGCAGCTGCTCGCCGAATACGATGCGGTATTCATGGGCATGGGCACCTACACCTACATGAAGGGCGGTTTTGCCGGTGAGGATCTGCCGGGCGTCTATGACGCGCTGGATTTCCTGATTGCCAACGTCAACCGCAACCTGGGCTTTGAAAAGTCACCGGAAGATTTCGTCGACATGAAAGGCAAGAAGGTCGTGGTACTCGGCGGTGGCGACACGGCGATGGATTGCAACCGCACCTCGATCCGTCAGGGCGCCAAGTCGGTGACCTGTGCTTATCGTCGTGACGAAGCGAACATGCCCGGCTCGCGCAAAGAGGTGAAGAACGCCAAGGAAGAAGGCGTGAAATTCCTCTACAACCGCCAGCCGATCGCGATCGTCGGTGAAGACAAGGTCGAAGGCGTGAAGGTGGTCGAGACCCGTCTCGGCGAACCGGATGCCCGTGGCCGTCGCAGCCCCGAGCCGATCCCGGGCTCCGAAGAGATCATCCCGGCCGACGCCGTGGTCATCGCGTTTGGTTTCCGTCCAAGCCCGGCACCGTGGTTCGAACAGTTCGAAATCCAGACTGACAGTCAGGGCCGCGTCGTCGCGCCTGAGCAGGGTCAGTACAAGCACCAGACCAGCAACCCGAAAATCTTCGCCGGTGGCGACATGGTGCGCGGTTCCGACCTGGTGGTGACGGCGATCTTCGAAGGCCGCAACGCCGCCGAAGGGATTCTCGATTACCTGGGTGTCTAACCTAACAACGCAATACCTTGTAGGAGTGAGCCTGCTCGCGATGACGGTAGATCGGTCACCTGATGCATTGACTGAAACACCGCTATCGCGAGCAGACTCACTCCTACAGTTGTTTTGAGGTGTTGCAAAATCAGTATTCCAGCGCAGTAAATTGACCCGATAGACAAAAGGCTGACCTGCATCCGTGCCTTTTGCGTCGCGCTCTGAGAAAATGCCCGCACTTTTTTTCCGGATGCCGACATGACTGCCCTGAAGAACGACCGTTTCCTCCGCGCCCTGCTCAAGCAACCCGTTGACGTCACCCCGGTGTGGATGATGCGCCAGGCCGGCCGCTACCTGCCGGAATACCGCGCCAGCCGTGCCCAGGCCGGTGATTTCATGAGCCTGTGCATGAATCCGGAGTTCGCCTGCGAAGTCACCCTGCAACCGCTCGACCGCTACCCGCAACTGGACGCGGCGATCCTGTTTTCCGACATCCTCACCATCCCCGATGCCATGGGCCAGGGCCTGTACTTCGAGACCGGTGAAGGTCCGCGCTTCAAGAAAGTCGTCAGCACCCTGGCGGACATCGAAGCGTTGCCGATCCCTGATCCACACAAAGATCTCGGCTACGTGATGGACGCGGTCAGTACCATCCGCCGCGAGCTGAATGGCCGTGTGCCGCTGATCGGCTTCTCTGGCAGCCCGTGGACCCTTGCCACTTACATGGTTGAAGGCGGCTCGTCGAAAGACTTCCGCAAAACCAAGGCGATGCTCTACGACAACCCGCAAGCCATGCACCTGCTGCTGGACAAGCTGGCGCAGTCGGTGACCTCGTACCTCAACGGCCAGATCCAGGCCGGCGCGCAAGCGGTGCAGATCTTCGATACCTGGGGCGGCAACCTGTCGGCGGCGGCATATCAGGAATTCTCCCTGGCCTACATGAAGAAAATCGTCAGCGGCCTGATCCGCGAACATGACGGTCGCAAGGTGCCGGTGATCCTGTTCACCAAAAACGGCGGCCTGTGGCTGGAAAGCATTGCCGAGGCCGGCGCCGACGCACTGGGCCTGGACTGGACCTGCGACATCGGCAACGCCCGCGCCCGCGTCGGCGACAAGGTCGCGCTGCAAGGCAACATGGACCCGACCGTGCTCTACGCCAAACCGGAAGCGATCCGCACTGAAGTCGGGCGTATTCTGGCCAGCTACGGCAAGGGCAGCGGCCACGTGTTCAACCTCGGCCACGGCATCACCCCTGAGGTCGATCCGGAGCATGCCGGCGCGTTCCTGCGCGCAGTGCACGAGTTGTCGGCGCAGTATCACGAGTGATCGCCACACAATAAAAACGCCCGGCTTGTGCCGGGCGTTTTTCAAGATCAAAAGATCGCAGCCTGCGGCAGCTCCTGCATTGGGATTCGCGTTTCCCTGTAGGAGCTGCCGCAGGCTGCGATCTTTTGCTTTTAAGCTTTCACACCGCCGAGCGGTGGCAATTTCGCCAGTTTCAACGCCACCAGCAGCGCCACCAGCAACAGCGCTCCAATGAACAGGCCAATCCCGTTCCAGCCGCCCAAATGCCAGAACACCCCGCCCGCCGTGCCGGCAATGCTGGAGCCTGCGTAATAACTGAACAGATACAACGACGCCGCCTGGCCCTTGGCCTTGGTCGCGCGCCGGCCGATCCAGCTGCTCGCCACCGAGTGCGCACCGAAGAAGCCGAAGGTGAAGATCAGCATGCCGACGATCACCAGCAGCAGCGACGTGAACATAGTCAGCGCAAGGCCGGCGAACATCAGCGCGATGGTTGCCCACAACACTTTGCGCCGCCCCAGTTTGTCCGCCAGCGAACCGATCTTCGCCGAGCTGTAGATGCCCGACAGGTACACCACCGACAACAGGCCGACGAACACCTGATCGAGATTGTACGGCGCGGCCAGCAGGCGATAGCCGATGTAGTTGAACAGGGTGACGAAGGCGCCCATCAGCACGAACGCTTCAAGAAACAGCAGCGGCAGGCCGGCGTCGCGAAAGTGCATGGTGAAGCCATCAAACAGGCTGCGTGGGTGCAGCGAGCGGGAGCGGAAGTTGCGCGACTCGGGAAGGATTTTCCAGAACACTGCCGCCGCAACCAATGCCAGACCGCCGATCACCAGCATCGCCGTGTGCCAGCTGACAAAGTCGATCAGCACCCCGGTGATCAAGCGCCCGCTCATCCCGCCAATTGCGTTGCCGCCGATGTACAGGCCCATCGCCAGACCGATGTGCTGCGGATGGATTTCCTCGCTCAGGTAAGTCATCGCCACGGCCGCCAGGCCGCTCAGCGACAGCCCGATCAGCGCGCGCATGATCAGCACGCCGTGCCAGCTCGGCATCACCGAGCTGGCGATGGTGCACAGCGCGGCGGCGAACAGCGCCGCGACCATCACCGGTTTACGCCCGATGCGGTCGGAGATCGGCCCGGTGATCAACAGTCCGAAGGCCAGCATGCCGGTCGCCACCGACAGAATCAGGCTGCTTTGCGCCGCGTTGATCGAATATTCGTGGGACAGCAGCGGCATCATCGGTTGCACGCAATACAGCAGGGCGAAGGTCGCGAAGCCGCCGCTGAACAGCGCCAGCACCGTGCGCATGAACATCGGCGTGCCTTTTTCGATGTAGATCTCCTGCAACTCGGCGATGACATCGTCCGTCGCGGCAGGCGGAACTTCATGGGCAAGAGGGGCGGCGGCGGTTTTCACATCAGACCTCGGAGGACACGGCCAGGCAGGCAATGAAAAAATCATATAGCTGGCTAATGTTTCTATCCAATATATTGTTCGACCTGTTTGATAGCTTTAACGACCTAATGAGGTTTCCATGGAATTGCGTCATCTGCGCTACTTCATCGCCGTCGCCGAAGAACTGCATTTCGGCCGCGCCGCACAGGTGCTGGGGATCTCTCAGCCACCGCTGAGTCAGCAGATTCAGGCGCTGGAGCAAGAGGTCGGCGCGCGGTTGTTCGAACGCACCAATCGTCGGGTCGAGCTGAGTGAGGCCGGCAGATTGTTTCTGCAGGAGGCACGGCTGGTGCTGGCGCAGGTCGACAAAGCGGCAGACGTTGCCCGGCGTGCGCAACTGGGCGAACTGGGCGAATTGAAAATTGGCTTCACCTCGTCGGCCCCGTTCAACTCGACCATTCCCCAGGCGATTTTTTCTTTTCGCCAGCGTTTCCCGGCAGTGCACCTGAACCTGCGGGAGATGAGCAGCACCATGGTCGCGGATGCGTTGGTGGATCAGTCGATCGAAGTCGGGATCATGCGCCCGCTGGGCCTGCCGGATTCGCTGAGTGTGGTGGAGCTGATGCGTGAGCCGCTGGTGGCGGTGCTCGGCTCCAAACATCCTTTGGCGCAGGGTAGCGAAGAAGGGCTGTTCCTCTCGGCGCTGGCGCTGGAACCGTTCGTGTTCTTTCCACGCAGCTACGGCAGCGGGCTGTATGCGCAACTGCTCAGTCTGGCTCGCGATGCCGGATTCAGTCCGCACTTCGCCCAGGAGGCCGGTGAGGCGATGACCATCATCGGTCTGGTCGCAGCGGGGCTGGGGGTTTCGGTGTTGCCGGCGTCCTACCAGCGGATGCGCATCGACGGTGTGGTCTACCGGCCACTGCTTGATCCAGAGGCGGTGTCGGCGGTGTGGCTGGTGCAGCGCAAGGATCAGAAATCGCCGATGGCCAAGGCGTTTGTCGAACTGCTTACGCGCAAGGTCGAACCTTCAAAAGCCTGATTGCTGAGCAATCAAATCGCGAACAGGCTCGCTCCCACAGGGAACGCATTCCAAGGTGGGAGCGAGCCTGCTCGCGAAGGCGTCAACTCAAACACCGACGCCCTCAGGGCAACCGCACCAGATCCCCCTTCAACGCCACCCGCGTCACAAATATCCCGGCCCGGCACTCATAAGTATTCAAATCCTTGCGTACATGCTGGTCGTAATAACTGACGATATTGACCACCGTATTCGCCCCGACCCGCTTGGCGTCGGCCTGCAACTTGATCAGGTTCGACTGCAGCACCCACTCGCAGGAATCGTGGTCACTCTTGTTGAAGCCGTTGGTCTTCAGATCACTGACCACATCGCGGCGCAACAAGCGTTGCGTGCCCTGCGGCCCATTGCCGATCAGATAGAACTTCACACTGCCATCCAGCCGCCCGGCGCGAATCGCATCCGAGAGCACGGTTTCGAACGGCATGTACATCAGGTTGGTGGCATGGCTGGCGCTGGGCAATAGCCCGAGGAGTGCGGCGGTGATCAGGGCTTTCACTTGCATGGTCATCTCCTTGACTTTGCGAGTCAGCATTCAACGATTTAACGAGTGTAGACACCGTGCGTCGGTGCAGAAAAAACCATCTGGAACATTTGTAGCTCAAGGGCTACACTTCCTTGCATGCCCGAGATTATTCGAAGTTCAACATTCTCCAGCTGGCTTTTGAAGCTGGCTGACAGCCGCGCCAGGATGCGTATTCAGGTGCGCATTGATCGTATGGCCGATGGGAATTTTGGTGATGTCAAAGCCGTCGGTGAGGGGCTCAGCGAAGTCAGAATTGACTATGGCCCCGGATATCGAGTCTATTTCATGCAACAAGGTCGGCAAGTGGTGATCCTCCTTTGTGGTGGAGACAAGAGCAGCCAACCCCGAGATATCAAGCAAGCCAGGCTCATCGCGGAGTCCTGGCAGGAGCAAAACCCATGACCGAACAATTCACTCGTTGGGACTCTGCCGAGTACCTCAAGACAGAAGAGGACATGGCTAATTATCTGGATGCCTGTATGGAGGAGGCTGGAGATGATCCTGCCTTTATCGCCAAGGCCCTGGGCACCATTGCGAGAGCGCGAGGCATGACCCAAGTCGCACGTGACGCCGGGCTGTCTCGAGAAAGTCTCTACCGTGCACTATCAGGTGAAGGAAATCCTGAGTTTGGAACGATTCTGAAAGTGGTGAAGGCGTTGGGCTTGAAGTTACATGCCAGCACTTGAGCTGAACTGAATAGCAAAGGGCGCCGCAAGGCGCCCTTTGTCGTTTCTACAGTTCAATCAATCCACGTGCGCCAAATCCCCACGCAACGCCACGCTCGACACCACCAAGCCGGCGCGGCACTGGAATTTCTCGGTGTCTTTGTACAGGTCGCGCTGGTCGACGCTGGCGATGTTGATCACGGCGTTGGCGTCGGCTTTTTTCGCGGCGTTCTGCAGGGTGGCGAGGGCCGATTGCAGGGCCCAGAAGCAGGCGTCGGTGTCGGATTTGTTCGAACCGTTGGTCTTGCGGCTGCTGCTCACGGTGTCGAGTTTGCGCACTTGCTTGGGCAGGGTTTCGCCGGCCAGGTAGAACTTCACGCTGCCGTCCAGCAGGCCGGCGTCGGTGGCGCGTTTGACGCCTTCGCGAAAGCTCAGGTAGGTCGGCTCGTCGGCGCCTTGCTTGACGATGCCCAGGTCGTTGACGAACTCGATGTCCGGGTTGATCGACAACTCCTTGAGCACGTTGTCGCGCAGACGGTTGACCCAACGGTTGTAGTTGCCGTGGATCTTGCCGTCCTTGGCGTCGAGGCCGTAGCTGCTGCGGTAGTCGATTTCAAACGAGGTCGGGCTGAACGGGATGTCGACTTCGGCGTGGTGACGGCCGCGTACGGTAATCGCTGCCTTGATCATGCCCGGGCGCACCGACTGCACGACCCACTGGCGGTCGTTGAGTGCGGTGACGATGGCGCGGCTCATCTGCGCCTGGGTGAAGCCGAGGTTGGGCGAGAACTCTTCCTTGGCGTTGTAAACCGGTTTGCTGGTGCAACCGCCGAGCACAAGGGCCAGGGCCAGCAGGGCGGCGATGCGGTGAAACTGAGTCATTCCCTTCACTCCAAACGTGTTGCGGTCAGTGCCAGCGGCGGAAAATCAACGAGGTGTTGACGCCACCAAAAGCGAAATTGTTGTTCATCACGTGCTCGTGATGCATCTGGCGGAATTCGCCGCGCAGGTAATCGAGTTTGCCGCAGTGCGGATCGACCTCGTCGAGGTTGAGCGTGTGCACGTACAGGTCGCGATTGAGCATTTCGATGCTGAACCACGACTCCAGCGCGCCGCAGGCCCCGAGTGTGTGGCCGAGAAAACTCTTCTGCGAGCTGATCGGCATGTGTTCGCCGAACAGACTGCTGGTTGCCAGTGTTTCGGCAATGTCGCCCTGTTCTGTAGCGGTACCGTGACCATTGACGTAACCGATGTCATCCGGCGCAAGCCCGGCATCTTCCAGCGCCAGTTCCATGGCACGGCGCATGGTGACCTGCTCGGGGCGGGTGGTGTGCTGGCCGTCGGCGTTGCTGCCGAAACCGACGACCTCGGCGTGGATCCGCGCGCCGCGAGCCAGCGCATGCTCCAGCTCTTCGAGCACCAGCATGCCGCCGCCTTCGCCGATCACCAGACCATCGCGGCCCTTGTCGTACGGACGTGGGCTGGTCTGTGGCGCGTCGTTTTTCAGGCTGGTGGCGTACAGCGCGTCAAACACCATGGCTTCGGTCGGGCACAGCTCTTCGGCACCGCCGGCGAGCATCAGCGGCAGACGCCCGAACTTGATCGCCTCGTAGGCGTAGCCGATGCCCTGACTGCCACTGGTGCAGGCGCTGGACGTCGGGATCAGGCGCCCGGTGAGGCCGAAGAAAATGCTGATGTTGGCCGCGGTGGTGTGCGGCATCATCCGCACGTAGGAGTTGGCGTTGAGACCCTCGGCCACCGAGTTGAGCAGCATGTTGCCGAAGGCCTTGATCTCGTCGGTGCTGCCGGTGGATGAGCCACACGCCACACCCATGCGCCCGTCCTTGATCGATTCGTCACCGAGCAGGCCGGCGTCGGCCAGTGCCTGTTCCGCCGCGCCCACTGCCAGCCGTGACACCCGACCCATGCTGCGCAGTTGCTTGCGAGTCCAGTGCGCGGGAACTTCAAAATCATCGATCGGCCCGGCCAGACGGGTGTTGAGTTCGCTGAAGCGGTCCCACTCGTCCATGCGGCGAATGCCGCTGCGGTTGGCCGCGAAGTTGCCGGCGATGGTCTGCCAGTCGCTGCCCAACGAAGTGATGCCGGCCATGCCGGTGACGACGACGCGCTTCATCAGCACAGGCCTCCGTTGACCGCCAGGACCTGACGGGTGATGTACGAGGCTTCCGCCGACATCAGGAAATTCACCGCAGCAGCGACCTCTTCCGGGGTGCCCATGCGTTGTGCGGGGATCATTTTCATCAGTTCTTCCACCGGCACGTTTTCGTCGAGCATCGCCGTATCGATCAGGCCCGGCGCGACGCAGTTAACGGTGATTTTGCGCTTGCCCAGTTCAATCGCCAACGCTTTCGCGGCGCCGATCACCCCGGCCTTTGAGGCGCTGTAGTTGACCTGGCCACGGTTGCCGATCAAACCCGACACCGAGGTGATGCAGACGATCCGACCGGCGGCGCGACGGCGGATCATCGGCATCATCACCGGGTGCAGGACGTTGTAGAAACCGTCGAGGTTGGTGCGCAGCACCACGTCCCAATCGTCATCGCTCAGCGCCGGAAAAGCGCCATCGCGGGTCAGGCCGGCGTTGAGCACCACGCCGTAATAGGCGCCGTGGGTTTCGACGTCGGTTTCGAGAATGATTTTGCAGGTTTCGCGGTCGGCGACGTCGAATTGCAGGATGCGCGCGTGACGCCCCAGTGCTTCGACTTCGGCTTTCACGGCCTGGGCTTCAGCCACGCCGCTGCGGCAATGCAAGACGATGTCATGCCCGGCCTGCGCCAGACGCAAGGCAATGGCGCGGCCGATGCCACGGCTGGAGCCGGTGACCAGTACGGATTCAGTCATCGTTCGACTCTCTGTTTTGTTCAAGGTATTGGCTGGGCTGCGGCGGGCGGAACACGTTCAAGCGTGCGCTGGCCTCGATGCCGGGGGCGTTGATGTGGCATTCGAAAACACCCATGCCGTTGTCGTCTTCCAGCGAACGGATACCGTGGATGGTCAGTTCGCTGCCGGCCGGAAACGCCTCGACGTTGCACTCGAATTTGCGCGTGCCGAGGAGGAAACCCAGCTCCACCGGGTTGCCCTTCTGCCGTGCATGGCAACCGGCGAACGCGGCGACGCTCTGCGCCATCAACTCGATGCCGACCCACGCCGGCAGGCTGCCGTCGGGCAGGCTGAACAAGCCGTCGGGCTTGACCGTGAGGCGGGTGTGGATCTGCTCTTCGTCGAAACCGAGGATGTGCTCGATCAGAATCATGTCGCCAGCGTGGGGCAGCAATTCGGCGAGCGGCCAGTCGTTCATGGGGCGTCTCCGATAATCAGGCTGACGTTGTTGCCGCCGAAAGCAAACGAGTTGCTCATCAAGTAGCGGGGTGCAATGGACGACAGGCGTTCGCTCGCGGTCACCCACTTCAGCGCCGGCAAGTCGGGTTCGGGCTGGGCGTCCCAGACGTGTGGCGGCAACGCTTGCTGCGGGTTGTCGGCGCTCAGGCTCAGCCAGCAGAACGCCGCTTCGAGGGCACCGGCAGCGCCGAGAGTGTGCCCGGTCATCGGCTTGGTCGACGAGCAGGCCACGCCTTCAGGGAACAGCGTGGCGACCGCCAGACTTTCCATCGCATCGTTGTGCTGGGTCGCGGTGCCGTGCAGGTTCAGGTAGCTGATTTGACCGGCTTGCAGTTGCGCGCGGTGCAAGGCTTTCTGCATCGCTTGCAGGGCGCCGCGGCCGCTCGGTTCCGGCGCGGAAATGTGGTGCGCGTCGGAGCTGGCGCCGCTGCCGAGCAGGGCAATGGCCGGGCCGTCGCCGCGTTGCTTGCTCATCAGAAACAGCACCGCCGCTTCGCCGATATTAATGCCATTGCGGTTGGCCGAGAACGGATTGCAGCGCTCGTCGGACACCGCTTCCAGTGAAGTGAAACCGTTGAGCGTCAGTTTGCACAGGCTGTCGACCCCGCCGCACAGCACCGCGTCGCACAGGCCGAGATCGAGCAGGCGCTGCGCGCTCATCAACGCCCGCGCACTGGAAGTGCAGGCAGTGGAAATCACATAGGCCGGGCCGCTCAGTTGCAGCCAGTCGGCAAGAAAATTCGCCGGGGCGCCGAGCTCCTGTTGCCGATAGTCGTACTCAGCAGGGAACTGCTGCTCGCGAAGGTAATGCGCCAACCCGCGACTGGCTTCGTCGATCCCCGAGGTGCTGGTGCCGAGCACCACGCCGATGCGTTCGCGACCATAGATTTGGATCGCCCGGTCGATGTCCTCGCGAATCTGCAGCGCGGCTTCCAGCAGCAGTTGATTGTTGCGGCTGCTCTGGTCGGCCAGTTCGGCCGGAATCGCCGCCAGCTCACCGTGCACCGCCGCCACCGGCAACTCACGCCCGGCCACCCAGCCGGACTCGCGGCGCATGCCCGAGCAGTCACCGGCAAACAGGTTGTGCGCGACCTGTTGCTTGTCGCGGCCCAAGGCGCAGATCACGCCGAGGGCATTGAGGTAGGCAGTCATGGCGTCGGTTCACCGAGGGCAGAAACCCGATAGTGCGGGCCTTGGGGCAGGTTCAATTGGAAACTCAACGGTTGTGCATAACGGATCGTCCAGCGCGGCGCCAGCGTGCGTTGCTCGCCCTGCTGTTGTGCGACGGGATAATTGCGCGCCAGTTCGCCGGACGGCGTCAGGGCGAACAGCAACGCGGCAAACAGCTCCCGGGCTTCCGGGTTGGGCGGCAGCAGCCCGTCGGCCTGCCAGCGACCGTCGATCAGTTGCTGACGCGCCTGCGGGATGCCCAGCGGGTCCATCATCGACCAGCGGATGCCGGGGCCTTCGCGCTGGATCACCAACAACCAGTCCTGACGCTGATCGGCTTGCTGGCGTTCGATGTGCAGTTGCAGCGGTAACGGCAGCGTCGGGTTGCCCGCTGGCAGCGGGGCCTGGCTGGCGCAGGCGCTCAACAGAAGCATCATGCTGACCACAAAAAGTCGCCACAACGCGGACACTGTGGGAGCGAACCTGCTCGCGAAGACGCCGGCACATTCAACAAAGAGGCTGGCTGACCCATCGCTATCGCGAGCAGGCTCACTCCTACAGGTTATGTGTCGCATCAACGATCACCTTCAAGCGGCTTGCGGGCAACGACATTCACCAACGTTTCCTCACGCTTGCCAAACGGCTTTGGCCGGCGCAATCCGAATCGTTCCAGCAGTCCGAAATCCTGCGACCGGCTCCACCACAGATATGGGTACGAGACATTGCGCTCGCCAAACTCGAAACCCTGCTGGCGAATCATCTCCAGGTACTGCGCGGCGCTCTTCTGCACATGCATCGGATGGCGGAACAGCCAGCGGATCACCCAAGTATCAATGTAAGCCTCGGTGGACTCGGCGAACAGCAGATAACCGCCCGGCTTCAGTACGCGGTAGAACTCGGCGAGGGCTTTTTCCTGTTCGACCAGATGATGAAAGGTCTGATGGCAGAACAGCAGGTCGACACTGGCATCGGCCACATTTAGCGTTGCGCAGTCGCTGCCGATCAGCTCGACGTCGAAGCCCTGCCGCACCGCTTCTTCGGCGCTCAGTTGCAGGCTGTGCGGATCGGCATCGACGCCGATCAGACGCAGTGGGGCGAAGGTCTGGCGCAGGTGGCGGAACGATTTGCCCTGACCACAGCCGGCATCCAGCAGCACCGGATTGGCCGGCAGCGACTCGCTGAACAACCCGCGCAGGTCGTTGATCGCCACGCGTAACACATGGTGCTGCCAGGTGTGGCTGCGCAGGAACCAGAAACCGAAGCGGGTTTCCTCGACGTAGCTGTCGCTCAAGTAATTCATGGGGCGTCCTTTGCACAGAGTTCGGAAATCATCTTCAACCGGCGGCGCGCTTCGCTGACGAACGGGTTGCGTTCATCCCAGGCGTAGCCGGCGAGGATCGAGCAGATCATTCGGCGTATGTCGGCCTGACTGTCTTGATAAAAAATCACGTCCTGGAAGGTGCCGGCGTACCAGCCTTCGACGTAGCAGCGAAACGTGTCGACACCACGTTTGAGTGGCTCGGCGAACTCGCGCTGCCAGTCGACGGTTTCGCCCTGCAACTGCCGGTGCAGGACGGCGGCGGCCATGCTCGCCGAACGCATGGCGATGGTCACGCCCGAAGAGAACACCGGGTCGAGAAACTCCGCGGCGTTGCCGAGCAGGGCGAAGCCCGGACCATGCAGGGTTTTCACATTGGCCGCATAACCGCCGAGGGTGCGCGCCGGGGTGTCCCACACGGCGTTGTCCAGCACGCCTGCAAGGCTCGGGGTTTCGGCGATGAAGCCGCGCAGGCAGGCGTCCAGATCGCTGTCGCGACCCTTGAAGTGTTCGGCGGCAGCCACCACGCCCACCGAGCAGCGACCGTTGCTGAACGGGATCGTCCAGAACCAGATGTCGCGGTGCTCGGGGTGGGTGGTGACGAGGATCTTCTCGCGGTCGAAGGCCGGGTTGTCGATGTGATCTTCAACGTGGGTGAACACCGCCTGGCGCACCGGGAAATTCGATGGTGCTTCCAGCTCGAGCAAGCGCGACAGCACGCGCCCGTAACCGCTGGCGTCGAGTACAAAATCCGCGTCGACGCGGTACTCGCTGCCGTCTTCGCGCAGCACGTCGAGCTGCGGCTTGGCGCGGTCGAAATCGACGCGGACGATGGCGTCGCCGTAGCGGATTTCGGCACCCTGCAATTCAGCCTGATCGGCCAGCAGCTTGTCGAAATCGGCGCGCTGCACCTGGAACGTGGTGGGTTTACCTGCGGTGAAGGTGTCGCTGAAATCGAAGGCGCTGTAGCGCTCGCCCCAGGCGAACGCAGCACCGGTCTTGTGCTGGAAGCCGGCGGCGTTGACGGCGTCGAGCATACCGGCCTCTTCGACGAAATCCAGGCAATGGCTGAGCAGGCTTTCGCCGATGGAGAACCTCGGGAAGTGCTGGCGCTCGAGCACCAGCACATCGTGGCCCTTGCGCGTGAGCAGCGCAGCGGCGATGGCGCCGGACGGGCCGGCACCGATGATCACTACCTGACGACGTTGCATTTCAACGGTTGGCACGTGAACTCCCGGGCGCAGTGGCGATGGTTTTCAGGGGCGCGCGGTGCAGGCCGATCAGGGCCGGCAACAGCGTCGCGATCAGGCCCATCAGCATCAGCGCGAAGTACAGTGCCGGGCTGATCAGCTGTTGTTGCAGCAACAGATTGAGAAAGACGATTTCGCTCAAGCCGCGAATGTTCAGCAGCACGCTTTCACGCCAGCGGCTGGCGCCTTCGAACGAGGCACCGGCCCAGCCAAGACCCAGCCAGTTGCCGAGCAGTTTACTGGCAATCGGCAACAGCAGCAGCGCCGCCCATTGCACTGCGCCGAGGCTGGCGAGGGCGCTGTGCACGTCGATCTGCACGATGCCGAAGGTGAGGATCAGCGGGATCGCGATCCACGTCTGCAAACGGCTCATCCACCGCGCGGGCAATGGCAGCACCAATGGCACTTTCAGCAAGGCCATGCACAGCAGATAACCGATGCCGAAAATCAGCGCGTTGAGCTTGTAGTGCTCGGCCAGCACCAGCAGCGCGAAGAAGCCGAGGCTGTAGGTCAGCGGTCGACGCACGCGCAACAGATGCAGCAGCACCGGCACGCAGGCCAAGCCGAGCGGCAGCAACAGACTGCTCAAATGCAGACTGCCCTGAGCGAGGCCGAACAGTGTCCAGCAGGTCAGGTCGATGAGGATGGCGGTCTGCACCAGACGCCGGGTGGCGGCGGGCGGATAGTCGATGTGGCGCAGGTACAGGTACAGCACCGGGATCGCCGTGATCGCGAACACCAGACCGATCGCCAGCGAGTTCAGCCACGGTTGCGCCGGCAGCAGCCAGCAGGCGGCGGCCAGACCGCAAGCGAACGGCACGGCAAAACTCGGCACGGCGATTTTCACGCTCTGGCGGTCCAGTCGCAGGTCGATCACATCACTGAGAATGTGCCCGAGCAACAGCGCAAAACTCAGGCTGTAGAGGTCTTTCAGCCACCCCGGCGCAATCAGTTCGGCGCCGCTGAGCTGCCAGCCCGGTTCGATCCAGAAATACATCAGCAGCGGCAAACCGAAGCTGGCCAGCAGCAACTGGCTGACGATCGGGATCAGGCCGAAATGCCGACCGACACCGGTCGCCACAGCGAACAGTGCCAGGGCCATCAGCCAGAAGCTGACGACCATCATGCTGCCGACTCCACGACGGCGGCGCGGTGGACGTGACGTCCGGCCCACGGCGCCAGAATGAAACTGAAGGCCAGCCCGAGGCTTACCGCCAGGCCGAAGTTGCTCACCGCCGGCGTACTGGACACCGCCAGCAGCCCGAACGACAGCCAGGTCGTCAGCGCTGCCAGCAAGGTGCCCAGCAGGCTGACAGCCGCACCGCCGACCTGCTCACGCATGAGGATCGCGTAATCGACGCTGATCGCCGTTACCAGCAGCAGGCCGAACAGGCTGAACAGCGTCAGCGGCTGGCCGAGCCAACCGAGGCTGGCCAGGCTGCACAGTGCCGCCAGCAACGGCAGGGCGACGATGCGCAAGGCGCCGCCGAAGCCGAACGGCACGATCAACACCAGCACGATCAACACGCAGGAGGCGAGTTTCAGTTCGGCGGCGCTGATTTGGGTCTCGGCGAACACCGCGTTCAATTCGCCGAGACGATCGACCAGCATCACCCCCGGCAAGTCCAGCGCCTGCACCCGCAGCAGTGACGGATTGTTCAGCCCTTGCAGGCTGGTCATCGCCGCCACGCCGTCATCGGTCGGCCCGAGCCACAGCGTGCGGTAAGGCTCGCCCAACGGCCCGGCCAGTGCCGCGTCGATGTCCTCGGCGGGCAGCTTCTGCAACTGTTGCAACTCGGTTTGCAACGCCGCGAGCGGTACGCCGAGGTCGAGCAACGGCTGCCAGAACTGCGGCATTTTGCTCAGCGCTTCGCGAACCTGCTGTTGCTGGCTCGGCGGACTGAGCAGTTGATCAAGCGCCAGGTAGCCTTGCAGCTTGTCGAGGTTGACCAGTTGCTGCAGACGCTCGCTCAACGCAGCCTGACGCTCCAGCAGTTGCTGCTGATTGGCGCCACGCACGAGGAAGAACTGGCTGGTCGGCTGATAGCCGGTGATGCGTGCGATGGTTTGTGCTTCATCGGTCAGGCGTTGTGGCGCACCGACCCACTGGCGGATGTCGTTCTTGCTTTGCAGCTGCACCAGACCGCCGGCGCAGAAGGCGATCAGCAGCGCCAGCAGCACCGGGGTGCGCACGTGTTCGAGCAGGGTTTCGCGCAGTTGCACCAGACGCTCGGCCAGACGCAGCGGCCATTGCGCCGGCTGCAGTTCAACGTTTTTCAGCAGGGCCGGCAGCAGGCACACCGCCGACAAATAAGCGCCGAGCAAGCCGGCGGCGGAGAACACTGCGATTTGCGTCAGCGCCGGGAAGGGCGTCCAGGCCAGCGCCAGATAACCGATGGCGCTGGTGATCAGGCTCAGCGTCAGTCCGGACAGGGTCAGGCGCAGCGCCGGCCAGCTGCGCCACGGCTTGAGGCTCCAGCTTTTCGACAGATAGTGCAGCGGGTAATCCACCGCCACGCCGATCAGGCTGGAACCGAGCACCAGCGTCATCACATGCATGTGGCCGAACAACGCCACGCAGGCCACCGCGCCGAACAGCATGCCCACCAGCACCGGCACGAACGCCAGCAGCACCCGCCAGCGACGAAACGCCAACAGCAGCAACAGCAGAATCCCGAGGGTGGCGCCGCCGCCGACCCAGGTCATTTCGCGGGTGGCTTGTTGCTGACCGTTGGCGGCGTAGAGCAGGCCGCTGGCGGCCAACAGTTGTACGTCGGCTTTCGCTGCCTGCGCGCGACTGTGCTGCAGCAGATCGGCGACTTTCAGCGGCAGGTTCATGTCGAAGGCATTGCCGGTGGTGCGCGCGCGCAGCAGCACCCAGCTCTTGCCGTCGGCATCGGCGACCAGTGCGCCGCTGCCGATGTCCAGTTGCACCGCGCCGTGTTTCGGCTGGCTGTTCTGGATGCGCCCGGTCAGGCCTAGCCAGTCGTCTTGGCTCGGTACCAGAGTGAAACCGTTGAACGGGTCGAACAGCGCCTGCACCCGTTGCTGAATGAACGCATCGGGATGCTCGCTCAGCAGTTGCCGGTCATCCGCCGAGAGCATCGCCAGTCGACCTTGCAGCAGTTGCGTGCGCAGCGCCGGCAGATCCGCCTGCAGGTTCCACTGGACCTTTTCGAACAGACCGCTGGCCTGCCATTGCTCGCCCAGGGTCTGCGCCATGGCCACCGCTTGCTGGCGATCGGCATGGCCGACCAGCACCAGCATTTCCCGATTGAGCGGCTCCTGCATGCGTTGTTCGGCGCGCAGTTCGAGGGCGTCAGGATTGGTCCCGGGCACCAGTTCCATGAGGTTGGCCGACAGCGGTGCACCGTCGCGCCACTGCCATCCGGCCAGCGCGACGACCGCCAGCAGCAGGATCAGAAACAGCCACGGCAGCCTGCGTTCACTCGGCAAAGTCATGTTGCTCCGCTTCGCTCAACGGTTGACTGGCGCTGCTGTCTTTCATGCGCAGCACGGTGCTGTCGCCCTGGGTTTCCAGCAACTCGATGGTCTGTACCAACTCACCGCCGTCGATATTGATTTGATTGAACACTTGCTTGAGCAGCACCGAGCGCGGGGTCAGGGTGAGTTTCCACTGCTGTGCGTCGCCGCTCAGCGCCAGTTCGAAGTCCCGTTGCAGGCCGCTGCTGTCGCCTTGCAGCACAGCGAGGAACAAACGGTTCTGTTCGGCGCCGGCGCTTTTGTTCGGCAGCAGTTGCCAAGCGTTGCCGTCACGACGGGCGATGCCTTTGGCGGTGATGCGGTAATCCTGTTGCAGCGGGGTCTTGAGCAGCCAGAGCAGGCCGTGATTTTTCGCCAGCACGAAGCTGCCCTTGCTGATCAACGGCTGAGGCAGGGCGCGCAGGTGTTTTTCCTGAATGAACTGGCCGTGGATCACTTCCGGTTTCGCCAGTTGTTCGCTGAGCTGTTGCAGGTCGAAGGCGTTGGCCAGCGTCGACACGGCGAGCAGCGCCAAAGCGCCGAGAAATTTATTGATCAGGTTCATCGCAGCATCCCTTCCACCGCGTCGGTGAACGCTTTGGGTGAGGCCATTTGCATCTCGCGGCTGCTGATTTCGACCGCCACCTGCACCGAGCTGGCACGGGTCAGGCGTTCGCCGGTCTGCAGGTCGGTGATCAGATAATTGATCTTCAAGCGGTTCTCCCACTCCACCAGACTGGCGCGTACGTTCAAGCGTTGGCCGAACACCGCGCCACGCACATAACGCAGTTGCAGGTCGATGATCGGCCACGCGTAGCCGGATTCGGACATCTGCGTGTAGTTGTGGCCGATCTTGTCGAGCAGCGCGCAGCGCGCGACTTCCAGGTATTTGACGTAATGCCCGTGCCAGACCACGTGCAGGGTGTCGACGTCGAAAAACGGCACGAGGATTTCCGTGTCGGCGTGCAGCACTCCTGCGCTACGCATGCAGCCTCCAGTGTTGCTCGGCGATGCGTTGCAGGCACAGGCGCAGTTCGCCTTCCAGTGCACGGTCTTCGATGACCGGCGGGAAGTCCTTGGCCAGTTCTTCGTGCATGGCGGCCAGCGAAGGTGGCAGCGCACGCGCGTCTTCATCGCGACCGCGCAGCCAGACGCCCTGATTGGCCGCGAGCAACGTGGCGGCGGCGACTTGCTCGGTCAGCTCCAGCACGCGGATCGCGTCACGGGCGGCGATGGTGCCCATGCTCACCTTGTCCTGGTTGTGGCACTCGGTGGAGCGCGAGAACACGCTGGCCGGCATGGTGTTTTTCAGTGCTTCGGCGGTCCAGGCACTGGTGCCGATCTGCACGGCCTTGAAGCCGTGGTTGATCATGGCGCGATCCGCCGGGGCGCCGGACAGATTGCTCGGCAAGCCATGGTTGTAGCGCTCGTCGACCAGCAACGCGAGCTGGCGGTCGAGCAGGTCGGCGACGTTGGCCACCAGATTTTTCAGGCTGTCCATGGCGAACGCGATGTGTCCGCCGTAGAAGTGCCCGCCGTGCAGCACGCGCTCGGCTTCGGCGTCGATGATCGGGTTGTCGTTGGCGCTGTTGAGTTCGGTCTCGATGAACGCACGCAGCCAGTTCAGGCTGTCGGCCAGCACCCCGAGCACGTGCGGGGCGCAGCGCAGCGAGTAGCGATCCTGCAGGCGATGCAGCGGTGCGGTCGGCGCGTCGATCGCCAGATCCTTGCGCAGCCACGCGGCGACTTGCATCTGCCCCGGATGCGGCTTGGCGGCGAACAGACGCTCGTCGAAGTGTTCCGGATTGCCTTGCAGCGCGACCACGTTGAGCGCGGTGATGCGCGTGGCCAGTTGCAGCAGATAGTCGGCGCGGGCGTAGGCGAGGCTGGCGAGGCCGGTCATCACCGCCGTGCCGTTCATCAAGGCCAGCGCTTCTTTCGGGCGCAGCACCAGCGGCGTCCAGCCCAGTTCGCGATGCACGTCGGCAGCCTGGCGACGCTCGCCACGGAACAGCACTTCGCGCTCGCCGGACAGGGTGGCGGCGACGTAGGACAGCGGCGTCAGATCGCCGCTGGCACCGACCGAGCCTTCTTCCGGAATCAGCGGCAGGATGTCGTGTTCAAGGAAGGCGTGCAGGCGCTCCAGCAGTTCGATTCGCACCCCGGACACGCCGTGGCACAACGACTGCAAGCGCGCCGCCAGCACGGCGCGGGTGGCTTGGGCGTCGAGCAGTTTGCCGAGGCCGCAACCGTGGAAGGTGTAGAGATGACGCGGCAGTGCCTCGACGTGATGCAGCGGTACCGCGACCACGCAGGAATCGCCGTAACCGGTGGTCACGCCATAGATCACGCCTTCCTTGTCCAGCAGCGAATCGAGGAACCGTGCGCCTTTGGCGATGCGTTCGCGGTAGGCGGCGTCACTCTGCAACTGCACGGGCGCCTGACGGTTGGCCAGGGCCAGCACGTCTTCGATGCGCAAAGGGCGTTCGCCGAAGGTTACCGGCTCATGGGTTGGCGTCGTCATCGGTCTTCCAGAAAGGGTAAAAGTTGAACCATTGGTGCGGGGCTTCAAGGCAATAGTGACTCAGGCGCTGCGCGTAGCGGGTGGCCCACTGATGAATGACCTGCTCGCGCTCGCGGCGCGTCCACACCACGCTGTCGGTGAACGGTTCGAGGGTCAGGCGATAGTGGCCGTCCGGTTGTTTCAGGCACATCAGCAGATTGACCGGGCACTTGAGCAAACCGGCCAGCAACCATGGGCCTTGCGGAAACGCTGCCGGATGGCCGAGAAAGTCCACGGTGACGCTGCGCCCGCCGTGCAACGGCACGCGGTCGCCGGCAATCGCCAGCCATTCGCCGCGCTCCAGGCGTTCGTGCAGTTGCAGCATGATCACCGGGTCCAGTTCGCTGACCTGAATCAGGCGCAGGTTGGTCGCGCCGGCCTCACCCAGCAAGCGGTTGAACTGCTCGGCGTGCTTGGTGTGCACCAGCACATTCATGGTGACCTTTTCGCCGATCTCGGCCAGCGCCCGGCACACCTCGAGGTTGCCCAGGTGCGCGCCGACCAGCAGTTGCCCGCGACTGCCACGCAACTGATTGCGCAGCAGTGCCGGGTCGATGATTTCGATCTGCTCGATGCGCAGCTTGCCGTTCCACACGTCGAGCTTGTCGAGCAGCGAATCGGCGAACGCCATGAACTGGCGGAACACGCGCCAATAACTCGGGCGCAATTCGGCGCGGTTGCTCCAGTCGGCCAGCCGTTGCTGGTATTGCCAGGCACTGTTGCGTGCGGTACGGCCGAACAGGAAGAAATACAGGACGATGCCGTACAGCAGCGGACTGAGCAGGCGTCGGCCAAGCACCTTGGCGGCGAACGCGGTGAATTTCATCAGCAGGAAGCTGCCGCGCTCTTCGCGGTCGGCCCAGTGCTTCTTGTCGGTCTCGACGCTCATGTGCGCCACCGGCGCCAGAGGATGACGGGCAGGCGCAGCAGCATGCCGAAGAACAACCGGGTGTGCATGCTGGAAATCAGCGCGTTGTCGTGGAACAGACGGAAGTGCGAGACGCCGTCCAGCGGGTAATGCACGCTGGTCTGCAGCCAGCGCATCGGCTGGTTGCGCCACGACAGGCGCACGAGGATGTCCGAGTCGAAATCCATGCGCTTGCCGACTCGCGCCGAGTCGATTACCGCCAGCGTCGGAGCCAGCGGATAGACGCGAAAGCCGCACATCGAATCGCGGATCTGCAACGACAGGGTGTTGATCCAGACCATCACGTGGGTCAGATAACGCGCGTACAAGCGGCCCTTGGGCACACTCTCGTCGAACAGCGGATAACCGCAGATCATTGCGTCCGGGTGGACGCGGGATTCCTCGACGAAACGCGCGACGTCGTGCAAGTCGTGTTGACCGTCGGCGTCAACCTGCAAGGCATGGGTGAAGCCCAGACGCGCCGCTTCGCGCAGGCCGGTCATCACCGCGCCGCCCTTGCCCTGATTGAGGGTCAGGCGCACCAGATGCACGTTTTCGCGCTCGGCCAGCGTATCCAGCACCCGCGCGCAGGACGGAGTGCTGGCGTCGTCCACCAGAATGCACGGCAGGCCTTGGGCGAGCAGGGCATCGACCACGGTGCCGATCGCGGTTTCATGGTTGTAGACCGGAATCACGGCGCAAGGGTTATGCATTGAACACATCCCCACTGTGGCGAGGGAGCTTGCTCCCGCTCGAGTGCGCAGCACTCGCTCGCAGTTTTGCGTGGACCGAGTTTGGGGCCGCTTCGCAGCCCATCGGGAGCAAGCTCCCTCGCCACAGGTTATGCATCGGTGGCTCCCAGGAGGATTCGCCCGCTGGAGCAGGTCGCGGTGTCATTGCGGTAGGCGAAATACAGCTTGCCGCGTTCTGGATCGAAACGCAGGTGCAGTTGAACCTCATCGCCCGGGCGCACCAGTTGCTGGAATTTCAGCACTTCCATGCCGGCAAATTTGCCGGGCAGGTTCAGCAGTTGTCGGCCGAGGTTCAGCGCCCATTCGACCTGTACCACGCCGGGCAGCACCGGGGCCTTGGGGAAGTGGCCGCTGAAGTAGGCCAGGTCCGGCGGAACACTCAATTGCAGGCTCCACTCGCCGTCGGTTTCGACCTGTTCCAGCACTTGCGGGGCTTTCGGCCGTGGCGCCAGCAGCAGCGCTTCGATGTCGGCCTGCGGCAGCTTGCCCTGACTGTTCAGCGGCAGTTGCCGCACCAGACGCCAGCGCCGGGGCAAGGCCAGGGCTTCGCAATGCTGGCTCAGGTGTTTGCGCAGGGCTTCGGTCAGGCTGCGGCGCCCCTGTTCACGCAGGGCAAACAGGCCGGCGTCGCTGAGCACCAGCAAGGCGCCAAGCACCGCACGGTTTTCTTGAACCACGCCCATCCGTGCTTCGGCGACCCAGGCGTGGGCGACCAGCGCCTGCTCCAGCATCGGCAGGGAGATGCGCTTCTCTTCGAGTTTGACGATACGGTCCAGCCGTCCCAGCAGTTCGAAACGCCCATCGGCGGCAATGCGCGCGGCGTCGGCGGTGTGCTCGACATGCCCGGCCGGCAGGTAGGGCGAGGCGACCAGCAGGGCGCCGTCGCGGTCCTGGCTCAGCTCAACCCCGGCGAAGGGCTGCCACAGGCTGGCGCCCTGACGCCAGGCAATGCCGCCGGTTTCCGAACTGCCGAGGATTTCGGTCGGCCACTGCTGCAGGCGTTGCTGCAGGCTCTGCGCCGCCTCTGTCGGCAACGCACCGCCGGAGGAAAACACCCGGCGCACGGCGCTCAGGGCCGGCCAGTCGAGGTTGTCGCCCATGCGTTTGAGCAGTGCCGGGCTGCCGACCCAGGCGAAGGCCGAGTGTTCGCGGCTGGCGCGCTGCAGGTCTTCCGGAAACGCCAGTTGCCTGCGCACGAACGGGCGCCCGGCGCACAGCGGCCACAGCACGCGGAACAGCAAACCGTAGATGTGCTGGGTGGCGACGCTGCCGATGATCCAGGCTTCACCAAGATCCGCGCCCCACAGTTGCTCCAGGGCTTCGACCTCGTTGGCCAGTTGGCGCAGGGTCTTGTCGATACGCTTGGGCTCACCGCTGGAGCCGGAGGTGCACAGGCTCAGCCGGCACTGATCGAGATCCAGTTCAGCGCCGGGCAGGGCCGGCTGCAACAGATCGCTCAGGTGAACATCCGCGCTGTGATCGGTCAGCCACAGATCGACTTCACTCGACCAGCGCTGGCGGGTCTGCGCTTGCAGGTCCGCGGGCAGCAATACACTGACGCTGGCGCGCCAGGCCCCGAGCAGGGCGATGGCGAGGTCGGCGGCATCTTCCAGATGCACCGCCATGCGCTGCACGCCGCGTGCCTGCAGGCCGGCGGCAACACTCAGCGCCTGCTCGCGCAGTTGTGTGTGGTCGAGCGCCGGAGCGGCGCTGATCGCGCGCTCCGGCAAGGTCTTGAGCAACAGTTGCTCAAGTTTTATCCAGTTCATTTACGGCCTCTTACCCGTTGTCGTATCAGCCATTCAATGGCAAACATCAGGCCGATCAATCCGTAAGAGATCAGGCCGGTGTACAACATCCACCAATGCAGCGGCGCCCACAGGGTCAGGAGCGCGGCGCACAAACCGTTGCAGAAGAAAAACACGCTCCAGGCCACGGTGACCTGGCGGGTGTAGCGGATCGCCTCGGGCGGCAGTTGCGGCTCGCGCAGCCGCGCCAGGCGCTCGACCATCGGCGGGCCGTATTTCAGGCTCAGGCTGAACAGCGCCAGCATGAAGCCGCTGATCAGCACCGGATACCAGCGCAGCAACTGCGGACTGTCGAACAGCGCCAGCAGCAGGCAGAACCCGATCGCCACGCAGGCCATCCACAGGCTGCCGGGTTTGCGCTCGCCGGTCAGCGCGCGTGCCAGCCACAGCCCGCCCAACAGCAGTCCGAACTGCCACGGGGCGAAGTGCTCCATGCCGAAATACACCGCAAAGGGGTACAGCAGCCCCGCCAACAGCAGGCCGAGGCTGATCAGTCGGCTCATGCGGCCGGTTGAACCAGACGGTAGACCGCCTCGACCACGTCACCGACGGTGCGCACCGATTTGAATTCTTCAGCGGCGATTTTCTTGCCGGTCTGGCGTTTGATGTGATCGATCAGGTCGACCGCGTCGATGCTGTCGATCTCCAGATCCTGATACAGGTTGGACTCCAGGCTGATTCGCGCCGGATCCAGTTCGAACAGCTCGACCAAGGCATCGCGCAGGGTGTTGAAAATGTCGTCACGAGTTTGCATGGTCCGGTCTCAAGCTGCCTGTTTTGCCGTGACGAACGCCGCAAGGCTCGCCACGTTGGTGAAGTGGTTACGGGTGTCTTTGGCGTCGGCGTCGATCTTGATGCCGTACTTTTTCTGGATCGCCAGACCCAGTTCCAGTGCGTCGACGGAATCCAGGCCCAGGCCTTCGCCGAACAGCGTCTGCTCGTCGCCGATGTCGTCGACGCTGATGTCTTCGAGGCCGAGGGCATCGATGATCAGCAGTTTTATTTCACGGTGCAGATCGCTCATCTTCGGCGAGCTCCTTAATGTAGTAAGAGTGCAAATAATCGTTGAGCTTGCGCGAGGCCTGCGGTGCCGGGCCTTGCGTGGCGAAAGTCTGTGGGTCTATATCGGCCCCTACACGAAAACTGAAGTGCACGCGGCGGCGGGGGATGCGATACCAGGGTTCGGCCTTGGTCAGGGTAGTCGGGCTGACCTTGATGACCACTGGCGTAAGGATTTTCGCACCGCGCAGGGCAATCGCCGCAGCCCCCCGATGAAAGGCTGGCGCCTGACCGGGTTGAGTGCGCGTGCCCTCGGGGAAAATGATCAGGGTCTGGCCGTTTTGCAGGGACTCGGCGGCAGCGTCGAGCATGTCCATGCTGCCGTCATTGCTGATGTATTCGGTGCGGCGCAGGGGGCCGCGGGTGAAGGGATTTTCCCACAGGCTTTTCTTCACCACGCAATTGGCCTGGCGCACCAGGCCGATCAGGAACACCACGTCGATCAGCGACGGGTGGTTGGCGATGATCATCTGCCCCGGCCGACCGAGGCGTTCCGCCCCTTGAATGTCGTAAGTCAGGACGCCGGTGCGGGCCATGAATCGCACGAAAAACCAGAACAGCCGACTGACGGTCTGCCGCGCGCGCTGACGATGTTTGAGTGCGTCACCCGGCAAGCAACCGAGCAGCGGAAATACCAGTATGCGCAGGCACAGCCCCCCGAGCCCGAACAGGGTGAAACTGGCGGCGGTGGCCAGCAAGCGCCAGTAATAGGCGTCGCGGTTCTTCTCGGTCACGGGTTGCGTTGCCAGGTCCATACACGATTTTTCCAGGCATGTTGGCAATGGGTTTGCTGGCCGAGCAGGGTGCGCAACAGATTCAGCGCGTGTGGCCAGTGCGCCTTGGACAGTGCTTGCGGCCCGCTGTTCAAGGTCAGCCGCCAGTCGGTACCGGGGGTGAGCAGCAGACCCAGCGCATAAGGGAACGGTACGTCGTCGATCCACTGCGAATAGGCTTGGGGCGGCTGTTCTTCGGTGATGATCAGCAGCACCGCCGGAGCGCCTTCATCGAGCAGGGCGGCGGCTTCGAGGATGCCGTGTTCCAGGCCATCGCCCGCGGCCGCAAGGGCCGTCATTTCGCTGGATTCGCCGCGCATGATCGACCACAGACCGATGATCGCGTTGTGCACCGACAGGCTGAACTGGGTCGGCGACAACGGCTCGTCCTTGGCCAGGTCACTGAGGATCTCGAAGGTGCGCGGGGTTTCACCGTGTCGTGAAACAAACACCAGCGGCAGGTTCTCCCGTCCGTCGGCCAGCGGCCAGCCGACACTGAACGCCATCCGCGCCAGACGACTGAGCCGACGGCGCTGCATGGCTGGCAGAAACGACACATCGGGCGCGACATCGCTGCTCGGGAGTACGACCGGTTGTCGGCTCCAGGCCTGCCACGCGTCCACGCTGTCGAGCCCCGGGGCCCACGCGCGCCATTGGGCGATGTTGAAGTTGATCACGGATGTTCATCCCGCCCCTGCGGGCTTTTCATGACGCTTTGAGTCGCCAGGGCGCGGCTGACCTGAGGTGGCGCTTGGCGCCGGGTGGCGCGCATTATCCCGGTGCGACGAGTGTGTAGCAAATGTTGGTTACGTTTTGCTCAACGAAATGTACCGAGTGGTTTGCGGAAAACTGTCACTTGGCCATTATCCAGGTCGTGCGGGATTTGTCTGTCGGGTATATCAGCGCACTCGGGAGGTTTTTGCCCGCTGTACCCGCTGATTTGTGGCCTGACTCCGTAGTCCGCGTCGTTGAAGGTAGCGAAGCGCACGCACAGGCAACTACACTCGGTCATTCTTTGATACACGGAGGTTTTGTCATGCGGCGCGTGGTGTTCAATCAGAAAGGTGGCGTGGGCAAATCCAGCATTGCCTGCAATCTGGCGGCGGTGAGTGCCAGCGAGGGCTATCGCACGCTGTTGGTCGACCTCGACGCCCAGGCCAACTCCACCCAGTATCTGACGGGGCTCACCGGCAATGACATACCGATGGGCATTGCCGACTTCTTCAAGCAAACCTTGTCATCAGGGCCGTTCTCGAAGAAAAACCAGGCCGACATCTACGAAACCCCGTTCGACAACCTGCACATCATCACCGCCACCGCTGAGCTGGCCGATCTGCAGCCCAAGCTTGAGGCCAAGCACAAGATCAACAAGCTGCGAAAATTGCTCGATGAGCTGGATGGCGAATACGACCGGATTTATCTCGATACGCCGCCAGCACTGAACTTCTATGCGGTGTCGGCGTTGATCGCCGCCGATCGGGTATTGATTCCCTTCGATTGCGACAGCTTCTCGCGGCAGGCGCTGTACGGGCTGCTGGCGGAAATCGAAGAGTTGAAGGAAGACCACAACGAAGGCCTGGAAGTCGAAGGCATCGTGGTCAACCAGTTCCAGGCCCGGGCCAGCCTGCCGCAACAGATCCTCGATGAGTTGATTGCCGAGGGCTTGCCGGTGCTGCCGGTGTACCTGAACAGCTCGGTGCGCATGCGTGAGTCGCACCAGGCCAGCACCCCGCTGATCCACCTCGACCCACGGCACAAGCTGACACAGCAGTTCGTCGAGCTGCACAACCTGCTCGAAGATCACTGATTTCCGGATTGCACCCCACCCTCCTGTGGGAGCGAGCCTGCTCGCGAAGAGGCCAGCACGTTCAACATCTCTGTTGACTGAACGGGCGCCATCGCGAGCAGGCTCACTCCTACAATTGAATTTGTGTTGGGTCAGATGCCCTGGCTACGCAGCCACGCCATCAACTGCGGCAACGGAAACGCCCCGCTCTGGCGCGCCACTTCCCGACCGTTCTTGAACAGAATCAAACTCGGAATTGAACGAATCCCCAACTGCGCCGACAACTGCTGATTGGCCTCGCTGTCGAGCTTGGCCAACCGGCACTTGCCCGCCAACTGCGCTGCCGCCTGCTCGAACACCGGCGCGAACGACTTGCATGGCCCGCACCACTCCGCCCAGACATCCACCAACAACGGCAGATCACCCTTGATCTGGCTGGCGTAGTCACCTTGCTTGAGTTCGAACGGCTTGCTCAGCAGCACCTCGGATTTACAGCGCCCGCACTTCGGCTGATCGCCCAGGCGTTCGGCGGGGATGCGGTTGAGGCCGTTGCAGGCGGGGCAGGGGATTAGGAGTGGAGTGGTCATGACGGGCTCGGTTTAAGTTGATATCTCGTACGACTGATCTGGAGTCGTACGAGGCGTTTATCAAGGTTGAGTCCGGAGCCTCAAGACGAACAACTGATCTCCAGATGCTTGCCCCACTCCGGCGGCCGTTCGGCATAACCTTCCATTCCCGGCTGTTCGTCGAACGGTTTGCTTAGCACCGCATGCAGTCGGCGCACCTCGGAGTAGTCGCCTTGTTCGGCGGCATCAATGGCCTTCTGCGCCAGGTAGTTGCGCAGGATGTACAGCGGATTGAGTGCATGCATGCGGGTGCGGCGTTGTTCCTGATTGCTGTCGCCATCACGGGTAACCCGCGCCACGTAGCGCTCGCCCCAGGCGTCGAAGCCTTTGATGTCGACGAAATCGTCGCGCAAACGGGCCACGGCCTGGTCGGCGGATTCTTCACCCAGTCGACGGAAGAACAGCGTGTAATCGACGCCGCTGTTCTGCATCAGTTGCAGCAGATCCTCCAGCAGTTTCTGGTCGTCGTCCTCGGCGGTGGTGAAGCCGAGGCGGCGGCGCATCAGGTCGAGGTAGTGCGCCTGGAAGAGCGGCAGGTAGAGGCCGAGGGCTTCGCGCAGGGCTTCGACGCTGATGAACGGCGTCAGGGCCTGGGCCAGAGCGCTGAGATTCCACTGGCCGATCGGCACCTGGTTGCTGAACGAGTAGCGGCCCTGATCATCGGAGTGGTTGCAGATGAAGTTGGCGTCGAAATCGTCGAGGAAGGCGAACGGGCCGAAGTCGAAGGTGATGCCGAGGATCGACATGTTGTCGGTGTTCATCACCCCGTGACAGAAGCCGTAGGCCTGCCACTTGGCGATCAGTTCGGCATTGCGCTCGACAATCTCGCGGAACATCGCCAGATACGGTTCCGGTTGCTCCAGGCACTCGGGATAGTGCATCGCCAATACGTGTTCGCCGAGCAACTTCTGCTGCTCGGGACGCTTGGTGTAGTAGAAATATTCGAAGTGGCCGAAGCGAATATGGCTTGGCGCCAGACGCAGCACCATTGCGGCGCGCTCCTGCTTTTCACGCCACACCGGAGTGTCGGAGCCAATCACGCAGGCGGCACGTGAAGACGGAATGTTCAGCGCGTGCAGCGCCTCGGAGGCGAGGAATTCACGGATCGACGAACGCAATACCGCGCGGCCATCGCCCATGCGCGAAAACGGCGTCTGTCCGGCGCCCTTCAGGTGCAGGTCCCAGTGTTCGCCAGCCTGGTTATACACCTCACCGAGCAGCAGCCCGCGACCATCGCCCAATTGTGGCGTGTAGCCGCCGAACTGGTGCCCGGAATAGACCATCGCCCGTGGCTCGGCATCGGCCCACAGCTTGTGGCCGCCGAACAGTTCGGCGAATTCCTGAGTGTCGGCCGTCGCCGGGTCGAGATCGAGCAAGGCCAGGGCCGCAGGGCTGGCGACGACCAGACGCGGGTTGTCGATCGGCTCGGGCAGCACATGGGCGGAGAACGCGTCGCCGAGGCGGGCGAAGCGATTGTCGAAGGTCAGTTCGTCGAGGGCTTTCAAGGGCCGGCTCCAGCAGAATGTCCGAGCATTCTGCTGGGATCAGACCGGTTAGTCGAGTTTGGCCGGCGGCGGCTCTTGCAGCGGCTTTTGCTCCGGGCCGATCGACACGATGGTTTTGTTCTCGTCCTCGATGGGCACCAACTTGTATTCCTGACCGTGGAGGTTCTTCAGGTACACCTCCATCTGGCGGAACGAGATGTTGATGTGCTGCTTCTTGAACTCGCGGTTGATGAAGCGGTTCACTTCGTCGATCACCGGGTTGCGGTCGCCGAGGTCGCGCACATGCATGCGCAGTTCGTGATCGAGGGTACTTTCGCCGAAGTTGAGGAAGTACACGTGCGGCTCGGGCTCTTTAAGCACGCGCGGGTTTTCCCGGGCAGCCTTGAGCAGCAGTTCCTTGACCAGATCCAGATCGGAGCCGTAGTCCACGCCCAGCTTCAGGGTGACGCGGGTGATGGTGTCGGTCAGCGACCAGTTGATCAGTTGCCCGGTGATGAACGTCTTGTTCGGGACAATGATGTCCTTGCGGTCGAAGTCGGTGATGGTCGTGGCGCGGATGCGGATCTTGCTCACCGTGCCCGACAGGTTGCCGATGGTGATGGTGTCGCCGATCCGCACCGGGCGTTCGAACAGGATCATGATGCCGGAGATGAAGTTGGCGAAGATCTCCTGCATACCGAAACCGAGGCCGACCGACAGCGCCGCCACCAGCCACTGCAACTTGTCCCAGCTGACCCCGAGGGTCGACAGGGTCGAGACAAAACCGACGCCGGCGATCACGTAGGACAGCAACGTCGTGGTCGCATAGGCGCTGCCCTGCGCCAGGTTGAGTTTCGACAGCACGAACACTTCGAGCAGACCCGGCAAGTTGCGCGCCAGGGCGAAGGTAATGCCGATGATGATCAGCGCGCCGAGCATGTCGCCGATGCTGATCGGCACCATGCTCATGTTGGCACCGGTGCCGCTGGTGTATTCGTAGAGGGTGATGTTGTCGAGGTACGAGAACACCGAGATCAGGTCGGCCCAGACCCAGTACAGCGCGGCGATGAAACCGCCGAGCAGCGCCAGACGGATCAGGCGCAGCGACTGTTCGTTGACCTTTTCGATGTCCAGCGTCGGCTCTTCGATCACCGCTTCGCCGTCGCCTGCTTCTTTGGCCGCCTGACGTTTGGCCAGGGCGCGCTGATAGGCCAGGCGGCGTGCGGCGACCGCCAGACCACGGACGAAGGTGGCTTCGATCACCAGCCAGAACATCAACAGGTACAGGGTGTTGATCAACCGGTCGCTGAGTTTCAGCGCGGTGTAGTAGTAGCCGAAGCACACCGCGACGAACAGCGCGATCGGCAGCAGGGTGAACATCACGCCGACGGCCTTGCGGAACAGCGAGGTATTTTCGTGGGCCGGGCTGCTGATCAGCAGGCGGCTGAGTAGCCATGCCATCAGCGCATAGCAGGTCAGCACGACCGGCATGCCGATTACGTCGTCGGCCAGCGCCGCCGGTTGCAGCTCGGCGACGGCCACCACGGTCACCAGCGCCATCACCACCAGCCCGAGGCGGCGGATCCAGCCCTGAAGGAACTCGACCTGCGGTTTGTCCCAGCGGAAATGCAGCTCGGCCACGCCGCCCGGCGAGAGAATTCGGTAAGCGGTGTAGAACACCAGCCACGCCTGACCCATTTGCAACAACGCCGCACCCATGTTGGCGTTCTGCCCGCGGGCGTCGATCTGCAGGGCCAGGCCGCACAGGCCCAGACCCAGTGCCACGGGCATCGCCAGCAGAATGTTGATCAGAATCGCCTGCGGCGTGTGCCACTGGCTGTCACGCTTGAAGTGCCCGATGTCCTGGTGAACCTTGTTCAGCCGCGCATACAGCGCCTTGCGCCGCCACAGCAGAGCACCGATCAGCAAGGCCAGGGGCAGGAACAGCAACGGACGCTGGGTCAGGCCGTCGGTCAGCTCGCTCAGGCTCGAAGCCAGCGGCAGGGTGTCGATCTGACGCTTGAGCCGCTCCGGCACGCCGCGTATCCATTCGGTGTCCAGCGGCTTGTTGCTGGGAATCCAGAACATCTGCTCGTCGAGGGTGGCGCGCAGGCTTTGTGCGGTGCTCAACAGTTGTTTCTGGTTGAGCTGCAGGGTGATCGATTCGTTGAGCACCGCGCTCAGTTCGCGGTTCAGGCGCTCCAGCAGGTCGGCGCGGGTGTTGGCCAGTTCCAGCAGGCTTTTGCGCAGTTGCGGGGTGACTTGTTCCGGCGGCTGGGTGGACAGCAGGTTGTCGACGTAGGTTGCCGGGTTGCTCAGCAGCTCGCGCTGCTGGCTGACTTCAAACTGATACAGGCGAATGTCGGCGATCTGGTCCGCCAGATCGCGGTCGACCTTGAGTCGCGGCAGCGCCTGTTTCTGCTTATAGAGAATTTTCGACAGCAGCAGGCTGCCCTTGAGCACGTTGATCTGCTCGTCGAGGGCCGAATCGCTCTGGGTCAGGCTGTCGAGTTGCTGTTTGGCCTGCAGGTTCTGCTGGGTGACTTCGTTGAGGCGATCGGTGCTTTTGAGCAGGTAGTCGGAAAGCTTGAGGTTGGCCGCACTTTCAGTGGCGAGCAGGCTGCTGCCGCCGGCCTTTTGCGCCTCGATCGACTGCTGGGTAACGGTTTCCTGGGACTGCGCGAGACGCTTCTGGTTGATCAGCGTCTGCAGTTCCTGGATCTCGCGGTCGAGACGGTCGGATTTCTCCGAGAGCAGGTCATGCTGACTGTTGCCCAGATCCTGCAACTGGCTGTTGCCGGCCAGCTCCTGACGGCGCAGCGGAATCAGGGAGTTCAACGCGGCGAGCTCGGCATTCAACTGGTCGCGCTGCTCGGCACTGACGGTCTTGCCCGCGTCCTTGCCGGATTTGAGGATGTTGTTGATCTGCTGGATGCGCGTCTGGCTGGCAGAGATTTCCGCCTGCGCGCGCTCGGGACGGGTCTGGGCGGTGATGATCAGGCTGTTGGCATCGGCCAGGGCCTTTTGCAGGTCGCTTTGCTGGGTCGAGCGATCGGTGAGAATCTGCTCCAGCTGCTGGATCGACTCTTTGCTGAAGCGCTGCGCCACCGGTACTACCGCCGTGGCCTTGAGGCGTGCCAGTTCGCGGGTGTTCTCGATGGTCTGCCGCGGGGCGGAGGCCAGTTGCTGCTTGAGGTCGATCAGCTTCTGGTCGTAATCACGCCGGCTGTTGAGCTGATTGAGCGTGGTTTGCAGGACCGTCTGCAGAGACTTCTTGTCGGCATCCGGCAGTTTGCTGTCGGCCAGTTTGTCCAGGCTGGCCTGCACGGCTTCGCTGGACGGCGGTTCGGCGGCGTAGAGCGGGCCGACGGAAAGACTCAGGCCCAGCAGGGCCGCGAAAAAGAAGGAGCGCAGGGTAGGCATAGAGACCGGTCAAGCAAGTGAGAGTGGACGCAGTTTAGAGGAAGAGACCGGGACCCGGGCGACTTCCTTCGGGGAATCTGACGCCCACTTTGCCGATCTTGTTCCCGTCCATGACCGCAACCGTCCAGTGGGTGTTGTTCCACTCCACCTGGTCGCCAACGATCGGTGCTCCCCCGACCTTGTGGGCAATGAACGCACCCAGAGTCATGTCCGGATCGATGCCCTCGGCCGGCAACCCGTAAAGCGCTGCAACCGCTTTAAGCTGGGCGTCTCCTTCGAGCACGAAGTCACCGAAGAAGCGCAGATCCAGACCGCGTTGCGGCGCCTGGCTGAACAGTTTGCCAAGGGCCGGAAGGTTGTGTTCATGGCCGATAACACACAGCAAATCATCGACTTCCAGCACCGTACTACCCGACGGATGGAGCAGTTGCTGACCCCGAAACAGCGCGGCGATACGCGTGCCTTCAGGCATTTTCAAATCACGCAGCGGTGAACCGATGCACCATTTCTCGGCGCCGAGCTTGTAAACGAACAGCTCCCACTCGCTGGTGATGTGCACTTCCAGCGCTGAACGGGAAATCGGCGCCGGCTCCGGCGGTACCGTCACCTTCAACAGTTTCGCCACCCACGGCAGGCTCGTGCCCTGCACCAGCAGCGACACCAGTACGATGAAGAACGCGAGGTTGAAGTACAGCTGCGCATTCGGCAGCCCGGCCATCAATGGGAACACCGCCAGAATGATCGGTACCGCGCCGCGCAACCCGACCCAGGAAATAAACGCTTTCTCACGACCGTGGAACGCTTTGAACGGCAGCAGGCCGACGATGACCGACAGCGGCCGGGCGAACAGAATCATCCACAGCGCCAGGCCAAGAGCGGGCAGGGCGATCGGCAGCAGATCGTGCGGGGTGACCAGCAACCCCAGCACGAGGAACATGCCGATCTGCGCCAGCCATGCCATGCCGTCGAGCATGTGCAGGATGCCGTGACGGCTGCGCACCGGGCGGTTGCCGATCACCAGGCCGCACAGGTACACCGCGAGGAAGCCACTGCCGTGCAGGGCGTTGGTCAGAGCGAACACCACCAGACCGCCGGCGATCACCAGGATCGGGTACAGGCCGGTGGCGAGGTTGATCCGGTTGACCAATTGCAGCATCAGCCAGCCACCGCCCAGACCGATCACGCCACCGATACCGAACTCGCGAATCAGGTGGGTCAGCAGGCTCCAGTGCAGGCCGGTCTGGCCGCTGGCGAGCATGTCGATCAGGGTCACGGTGAGGAACACCGCCATCGGGTCGTTGCTGCCGGATTCGATTTCCAGGCTGGCGGTCACCCGTTCGTTGAGGCCCTTGCCGCCGAGCAGCGAGAACACCGCGGCGGCGTCCGTGGAGCCGACAATGGCGCCGATCAGCAGGCCCTGAATCAGGTTCAGGTCGAACAGCCACGCCGCTGCCATGCCGGTCAGCCCGGTGGTGATCAACACCCCGACCGTCGCCAGCGACAGTGCCGGCCACAGGGCCACGCGGAAACTCGAAACGCGGGTGCGCAAGCCACCGTCGAGGAGGATCACCGCCAGTGCGAGGTTGCCGACCAGATAGGCTGTCGGGTAGTTATCGAAAATGATCCCGCCGCCATCGACCCCGGCCGTCATGCCGACCGCGAGGATGATGACCAGAATGGGGATGCCGAGACGGGAGGAAAGTGAGCTGACAAGAATGCTCGCACCTACCAGCAACGCGCCGATCAAGAACAGGCTGTTGATGGTCGTCGCATTCAAAGGCAGTACTCCAGAAGCGTAAAGACGGGCACAAACTGACCATGCAGTCTGCGTGCCAGCGATTCTAACCTGTTGAAATGTGATGCTGTCAAAAAGCTTTTTTCAAGATCAAAAGATCGCAGCCTGCGGCAGCTCCTGCATGGGGATTTGCGTTTCCCTGTAGGAGCTGCCGCAGGCTGCGATCTTTTTGCTTTTAAAAGTTACAGGCTGAACCGCCCGACCATATTGTTCAGATCCAGCGCCAACCGAGACAGCTCGTTGCTCGCCGCGCTGGTCTGATTCGCGCCGGTGGCCGATTGCACCGACAGGTCGCGGATGTTCACCAGGTTGCGATCCACTTCGCGGGCCACTTGCGCCTGTTCTTCGGCGGCGCTGGCGATCACCAGGTTGCGCTCGTTGATCTCGACGATCGCGGTGTTGATGGTGTCCAGCGACATCCCTGCACCCCGCGCGATGTTCAGGGTCGATTCTGCGCGCTCGGTGCTGTTGCGCATCGAATCCACGGCGTGTTCGGTGCCGCTCTGGATGCTGCCGATCATGCGTTCGATTTCGCTGGTCGACTGCTGGGTGCGATGGGCCAAGGCACGCACTTCGTCCGCCACCACGGCAAAACCACGCCCGGCTTCACCGGCACGCGCCGCTTCGATCGCTGCGTTCAGGGCCAGCAGGTTGGTCTGATCCGCCAGACCACGAATCACGTCCAGCACCTTGCCGATGTCACGGGATTCATTCGCCAGATCGCCGATCAGGGTCGCGGTGCTCTGCACGTCGGCGCTCATGCGTTCGATGGCGCTGACGGTTTCCTGCACCAGGTCGCGGCCGTCGCCCGCCGAGGTGGTGGCGTTCTTCGAGGCTTCAGAAGTGCTCACGGCATTGCGCGCGACTTCTTCCACTGCGCTGGTCATCTCGTTGACGGCGGTGGCAGCCTGTTCGATTTCGTTGTTCTGCTGAGTCAGGCCACGGGCGCTTTCGTCGGTGACGCTGTTCAGCTCTTCGGCAGCGGAAGCCAGTTGCGTGGCCGAGCCGGAGATGCGCTGCAAGGTGTCGCGCAGCTTCGACTGCATCTTGGCCATGGCCGCCAGCAGGCGCCCGGCTTCGTCGCTGCCGTCGACGTGGATCGGCTGGGTCAGGTTGCCTTCGGCGATGGTTTCCGCCGCGTCCAGCGCTTTGGAGATCGGCTTGGTGATGCTGACGGTCAGCAGCCAGGCGAACAGGAAGGTCAGACCGGTGGCGATGACCAACAGGGTGACCACCAGATTGAACGCCGAGGAATACTGGTCGGCCGCCTCTTGATTGGTCTGACTGATCTGCTCGCCGTTGATCTGCATCAGGCGGTTGAGCACGGTGTTCATCGCTTCGGAGTTGTTCAGCAACTCGGTGTTGAGCAGGTTGCGCAACTCGTCCACCTGATTGTTGCGCGACAGGCTCTTCATCCGGTCTTCGATTTGCCGGTACTGGCCGAGCAACTGCACGTATTGATCGTAGGCGGCGCGTTCTTCCGGGCTGCTGATCAATGGTTCATAGGCCGATTGGGCGGCGCGGATCTGCTGGTTGCGGGTGTCCAGCAGTTCCATGGTCTTCTGCTGCACGTCCGGCTCACGGTTGACCAGCAAGCGATAGGACAGCACCCGCAGGCGCAAGGTCAACTGCGTGAACTCGTCGAGGTTCTTGATGCTCGGCACACTGCTGTTAGTGATGTCCTCGGCAGCGCCGCGGATTTTGCTCATCTGGTTCAGGGCGAACACACCGAGAATCAGCATCAGGGCGCCGATCAGGGCGAAACCGGTGAACGCCCTGGGGGCGATATTCATATTGCGAAGGGACATGGCGCGGATACCAAAAAGGGCCGCTTCCATGCGGGCTGAGACTGCTGTATGGATGACTTATCGGTCATACGACTAAAGTCTTGAGGTGCTGTGCGTATTTGTCGCAGGCGGGTCTGAGCGACGAAGTGCAGGAACCAGATCGGCAGATCACAGTCTTTTAAACTCGCGAGAACGGTCGGCCACCAGGAAAATCAAGGCCTTGCGCCGGTATAACCCTGGCATCCGCAGTGACTTTTCTTTATCGTACGCGCCCTTTGAAAAACGCCTGGAAGATCAAAATGTTGGAAGCATCCCTCAGCCAATTGGAACAGCTCGTCAGCGACCTGGTGCAACAGAACCAGACCCTCACGCAAACCAACCAGACCCTGTCCACGGAACTGGCTCAGGCCAAGGATGAAAACGAAAGCCTGCAACTGAGCCTGATGGAACAGGAAGAGAAGCACGGCGCCACCGCAGCGCGCATCCAGGCCCTGGTTGATCGCGTCAACGCAGGTCCTGTCAGCGCATGAACCACGGCACCGCAGGGGTAAAAGTCATCTCCATTCTGGGGGAGGACTATTCGATCAAGGCACCGGCCGGGGAAGAACAGACCCTGCTGGACGCCGCACTGATGCTCAAGGCCGCACTGGCCGACACCAAACGCAAATACCCGACGCTGATCGGTGACCGCTTGCTGGTGCTGGCAGCGATGAACCTGTGCTCGCAGCAGATCGAAATGAAGAAGCAGCATCAGGCAGAACTCGACCGTTACCAAGAGCAAGTCAGCGCCACGGTCGACACCATCGCCAAGACCATCAATCAGGGCTGATGGGGTTGCGCACAACCAAAGAATAGATTGTCGATCGGGTTGTATACAATCGGCACGGCTGTTGCATTGTTTCGGCCACTTATTCTTTGGGGGTGCTCCATGCAGTTGTGGCGACGCAGTATTCAATGGCAGCTGATTCTCAGCATGGGCACCGCCCTGCTGGTCAGCATCCTGATCGTGGTTGGCATTTATACCCTGGTGGTCAACCGCCTCGCCCAGAGCTATCTGGTCGACCAAGCGCTGCCGTCGAGCATCGAAGCGACGCGCAACGACATCGAACGCATCCTCGTCCAACCCCTCACCGCCGCCAAAGACATCGCCAGCAATTCCATGGTGCGCGACTGGCTGGCAGCGGGTGAAGACAGCAGCAAAACAGCGGCCTTCGCAGAGTATCTGGAAGGCATCCGCGCCGAACATAAAGCTTTTACCGCCTTGATCATCGGCACCGAATCCAATCACTACATCACCGAAAAGGGCCTGGATCGCACCCTCAGCCGGGACAAACCGGCCGATGCCTGGTTCTATTCCTTCCTCGACAGCCATCAGCCGCGCACCCTGAATATCGACAACGATGGTGCCACCGGAGAATTGGCGCTGTTCATCGACTTGAAGGTCGAGCAGGCCGGCAAAGTGGTTGGCGTGGCCGGATTGGGCCTGAGCATGAAAGAGCTGTCGGAGTTGATCCACAACTTCAGCTTTGGCGAGCGCGGCAAGGTCTATCTCGTGCGTTCCGACGGCTTGATCCAGGTCCATCCCGTGGCCCAGTTCAGCGGCAAGCGCACCCTTACGGAGCAGATCGGTGCTTCGGCGGCGCAAGCGGTCATGGGGCAGAAAGTCGCCACCAACAGTTCCTTCCAGCGCGATGGCGAAGACTTCCTCGCCTTCAGCCTGCCGCTGCGCGATCTGGGCTGGACGTTGGTGGCCGAAGTGCCGCAATCGCAGATCTACGCTGAAGCCCGCAAAGCGATGTGGATGAGCGGCGGTATCGGTCTGGCGGTGGCACTGGTGTGTCTGGCGCTGGTGGTGTGGCTGGCCCAAGGGCTGGTGCGACCGATTCGTCAGGTAACAGCCGCGCTGGTAGCGATCGGTAGCGGCGGTGGAGATTTGACCCATCGGTTAGATTCCAGTCGCGCCGATGAACTGGGCGATCTGGCCCGAGGCTTCAACCGTTTCCTCGACAGCCAGCGCGGGCTGATCGGCGAAGTCCTGACCACCAGCGAGCGCTTGCGCACGGCGGTCGGCCAAGTCGCAAAAGTGGTGGAAAACACCGCCGAACGCTCCGGGCGCCAGCAGGAAATGACTGATATGGTCGCCACGGCGGTGCACGAGATGGGCCTGACCGTGCAGGAAATCGCGCAGAACGCCGGCAACGCCGCGCTTGCTTCACAAACTGCTCGCGATGAAGCAATGCAGGCGCGGGAAGTGGTCGGCGGCTCGATCCGCCATATAGAAAGCATGTCCGATGAGATTGGCGTGGCGGCGGGCGCGGTAGGTGAGCTGGCGCATCAGGTGGCGTCGATCGATTCGGTGCTGGCGGTGATTCGCGGCGTGTCCGAGCAGACCAACTTGCTGGCGCTCAACGCGGCGATTGAAGCAGCGCGGGCCGGAGATATGGGGCGCGGGTTTGCCGTGGTGGCGGATGAAGTGCGCACCTTGGCGCGCAGGACCCAGGCGTCCACCGACGAGATACAGCAGATGATCGGTAGCCTCAAGCAAGGCGCCGAGAATGCCGTGTCATCGATGCGCACCGGGCAGGCGGCGACCGGTACCGGGGTTGAGTCAAGCCAGCGTACGGGCGCGTCGTTGACCGCAATTACCGGGCAGGTCGAACACATCAGCGACATGAACCATCAGGTGGCGACGGCGACGGAGGAGCAGTCGGCGGTGACCGAGGAGATCAACCGCAACGTGCAGGGAATTTCCGATCTGGCCCGGGCGACGGCAGGGGAGGTGCGGGCGTGTCGTGAGGATTGTCAGATGTTGCAGCGGTTGGCGGATGATCTGGCGCGGCAGATGGGTGGGTTCAAGCTGTCCTGAGAGATGTGTTGTTTGAACTGACGCTATCGCGAGCAGGCTCGCTCCTACAAGGGGAGCGCATTCCAACTGTAGGAGTGAGCCTGCTCGCGATTGGACTTCAGCTGCGACACACCATCTGGATCAGAACCACCCATCCTGCATCGCCAGGCACGTCTCATCCCGCGCCTCCAGCAACGCCAATTCATGATGACAACCCGGTACTTCCCACGTCAGGAAGTACCGCGCCGCCTGCAGCTTGCCCTTATAGAAGTCAGCATCCGCCGCATTGCCCTTGGCCAAGCCTTCCTCTGCCCGAATTGCCTGCTCCAGCCAGCGCCAGCCAATCACTGTGTGCCCGAACACCTTCAGGTACAGCGCCGAATTCGCCAGGCTGCTGTTGATCTTGCCCTGCGCCAGATCGGTCAGCAGGCCGATGGTCACCGCTTGCAGGCGAGCCACCAGTTTCTCCAATGGTTCACGCAGTGCTGTCAGCGATTCGTACGCGGTTGCGCGCTCGGCGGTGTTGGCGATCAGACGGATCAGTTGTTTGAGCCCCGCGCCGCCGTTCTGCGCCAGTTTGCGCCCGAGCAAGTCCAGCGACTGAATGCCGTGGGTGCCTTCGTGGATCGGGTTCAGGCGATTGTCGCGGTAGTACTGTTCCACCGGATATTCGCGGGTGTAACCGTGACCGCCGAGAATCTGGATCGCCAGTTCGTTGGCTTTCAGGCAGAACTCCGACGGCCAGGATTTGACGATCGGTGTCAGCAAGTCCAGCAGCTCTTGGGCCTGTTTGCGCTCGGCTTCGGTATCCAGCGTGGTGGTGTCATCGAACAACCGTGCCGCGTACAGGCCGAGGTCAAAGGCCCCTTCGACGTAGGACTTTTGCGTCAGCAGCATGCGTCTTACATCTGCGTGCTGAATGATCGCCACTGGCGCGGTGCTCGGATCCTTGCTGTCCGGCACTCGGCCTTGCGGGCGTTCGCGGGCGTATTCCAGCGAATACAGGTAACCGGCGTAACCGAGCATCACCGCGCCCATGCCAACACCGATCCGCGCCTCGTTCATCATCTGGAACATGTAGCTCAAGCCATGGTGCGGCTTGCCCACCAGATAGCCGACACACTTGCCGTTATCGCCGAAGTTCAGCGCGGTGGAGGTGGTGCCGCGCCAGCCCATCTTGTGGAACAGCCCGGCCAGCAGCACATCATTGCGCTCGCCCAGCGTGCCGTCATCGTTGACCAGAAACTTCGGCACGATAAACAGCGAAATGCCTTTGACCCCCGGCGGCGCGTCCGGCAGTTTGGCCAGGACCATGTGCACGATGTTTTCCGACAGCGGATGATCGCCGCCGGAAATGAAGATCTTGTTGCCCTTGAGTCGATAAGTGCCGTCGGACGCCGGCTCGGCGCGGGTACGAATATCCGACAGCGACGAACCAGCGTGCGGTTCGGTGAGGGCCATGGTGCCGAAGAAGCGGCCGTCAATCATCGGTTGCAGGAAGCGCTGTTTCTGCTCGTCGGTGCCGAAGCTTTCGATCAGGTTGGCCGCGCCCATGGTCAGGAACGGATAGGAAGTGGTCGCCGCATTCGCCGCTTGAAAGTGCGCAAAGCAGGCTTGCGACAGCAACGTCGGCAGTTGCATGCCGCCGGCTTCGAAGCTTCGCGCGGCATTGAGGAAGCCGGCCTCGAGGAACGCATCCACCGCTGGTTTCACTTCGGGAATCAGAATCGCCTGAGCGTTCTCGTAGCGCGGTTCATTCTCGTCGCCCTTGCGGTTGTGCGGTGCGAAGTATTTCTCGGCAATGCTGCGCGCGGTGCCGATGGCCGCGTCGAAGGTCTCGCGATTGTGCTCGGCAAAGCGCTCACGCCGGGTCAGGCCCTCGGCATCGAGGACTTCGTACAGCTCGAAAGCCAGATTGCGGGAACTGAGCAGCGTCTCGGACATGGCGGCCTACCTGAAAATTGGAGTTGGGCCGAGTCTAGGCTTGCTGATAAAGGCTGAATACGATGATTGATGGGCGTGATACAGAAGCAAAAGATCGCAGCCTTCGGCAGCTCCTGCACCGATCGTGGTAGGAGCTGCCGAAGGCTGCGATCTTTTGATCTTTTGCAGGAGCGAGCCTGCTCGCGATCGCAGTCTGTCAGCCTGAATGAATGCGTCTGATAGATCGCTATCGCGAGCAGGCTCACTCCTACAGGGGATGTTATTCCAGGCGGCCATTGCGGACGCCTGGAGTTACAGCGGTTTAACCGATAGTCATCAGGCTGGCATTGCCACCCGCCGCCGCCGTGTTGACGCTCAACGCCCGCTCGATCACCAGACGCTCCAGCGCAATGTTGGTCTCGCCCTGGGACAGGCCCTGAACGCCAACGATCGCACCGGCGCGCTTGGCAATCTGCTGGCAGACACCACGCAGCTGGTCGGAGTGGCCGTGATGCAACACGGCGTCAAATACCACTTCATCCTTGTGCCAGTCGGCAACCCGTTTGATCCGCGCCTGAACGTCCTTCGGCAGGCGTGCGAACAATGCCTTGCTGATGTCGGACTCCGGCCATACCGCCGAACCGCCGACCGCCAAGACCGCCGCCAGTTGGGTCAGCAGATCGCCTTCGACGTCCGCCAGGCACAGCACGTGTTCACGCGGCAGGATCGCGTAGCTGTTCTTCTCGCCGGTCGGGCCGGCCAGCACGCGGGTGATGCCGCTTTGCGATTGAGCGGCGTACTGCCCGCACAGGGTGCTCAGGTCGGCGTATTTGTTGCTCTCGGCCCAGGCCTTGAAAGCGTTAAGCGGTTTGCTCATGGCATCACGCAGACGCACGTCCGGGGCGACGACCGCATCACCGCGAGCGAAGGATTGTTCGATCGCGTCGCCAGGACGAGTCGACAGCAAACGGTACAGGTACAGCGGACCGCCGGCTTTCGGGCCAGTACCCGACAGGCCTTCGCCGCCGAACGGCTGCACACCGACCACGGCACCGACGATGTTGCGGTTGACGTAGACGTTACCTGCGTTGACGTTGTCGATCACCTTGGCGATGGTCTCGTCGATACGGGTGTGCACGCCGAGGGTCAGGCCATAACCGGACGCATTGATCTGGCCGATCAACTGGTCGATGTCCTTGCGCTTGTAGCGCACCACGTGCAGCACCGGGCCGAAGATCTCGCGTTGCAACTCGTCGAAGCTTTCCAGCTCGATCAGGGTCGGCATGACGAAAGTGCCGCGTTTGACTTCTTCGCTGTCGGCGATAGCCACCTGGTACACGCTGCGACCTTTATCGCGCATGGCCTGGATGTGCTTGTCGATACCGGCCTTGGCTTCGGCGTCGATCACCGGGCCAATGTCCACGGACAGACGCTCAGGGTTGCCGAGACGGCTTTCAGCCATCGCGCCTTTGAGCATTTCGATGACACGGTCGGCGGAATCTTCCTGCAGGCACAGTACGCGCAGGGCCGAGCAACGCTGACCGGCGCTGTCGAAGGCCGAGGACACCACGTCGATCACCACTTGTTCGGTCAGCGCCGAGGAGTCGACGATCATCGCGTTCTGCCCGCCGGTTTCGGCGATCAGCGGAATCGGACGGCCCTGGCTGTCGAGACGGCCAGCGATGTTGCGTTGCAGCAGACGCGCGACTTCGGTGGAGCCGGTGAACATCACGCCTTTGACGCGCTCATCACCGACCAGACCGGCACCGACGGTTTCACCGCGACCCGGCAGCAGTTGCAGCACGCCTTCGGGAATCCCGGCTTCGAGCAACAAACGTACGGCTTGCGCGGCAACCAGCGGAGTCTGTTCAGCCGGTTTGGCCAGTACCGGGTTACCGGCGGCCAGTGCGGCAGCGACCTGACCGCTGAAGATTGCCAGCGGGAAGTTCCACGGGCTGATGCACACCACCGGGCCCAACGGGCGGTGGGCGTCATTGCTGAAATCGTTGCGCGCCTGCACCGCGTAGTAGCGCAGGAAGTCGACCGCTTCACGCACTTCGGCGATGGCGTTGGCGAAGGTCTTGCCGGCTTCACGGGCCAGCAGGCCCATCAATGGCTGGATTTCACCTTCCATCAGGTCGGCGGCGCGTTCCAGAATCGCCGCGCGCTCGGCAGGCGGGGTAGCCTGCCAGATAGGCGCGGCATTCAGCGCGCACTGGATCGCATTGTCGACGTCTTCGACGGTGGCTTCCTGCACGTGACCGACCACATCGCGGTGATCCGCCGGGTTCAGCACCGGTGCCAGGGCTTCGTTGCTGGAGGCGCAACCGAGCATCGGCGCGGCTTTCCAGTGGTTGTGCGCGGTGGCGAGCAGGGCACAGGACAACGAGGCCAGACGATGTTCGTTGGCCATGTCGATGCCGGCGGAGTTGGCGCGCTCGGAGCCGTACAGGTCACGCGGCAGCGGAATGCGCGGGTGCGGCAGGCCGAAACCACCTTCCACGGTTGCCATCTGCTCGATCTGCGCCACCGGATCGGCCACCAGTTCCTGAATCGAAATCGACTGGTCGGCGATGCGGTTGACGAACGAGGTGTTCGCGCCGTTTTCCAGCAGACGACGCACGAGGTACGCCAGCAGGGTTTCGTGAGTACCGACCGGGGCGTACACGCGGCACGGACGGTTCAGCTTGCCTTCGGAAACTTTGCCGACAACCTGCTCGTAGAGCGGTTCGCCCATGCCGTGCAGGCACTGGAATTCGTACTGGCCCGGGTAATAGTTCTGACCGGCAATGTGGTAAATCGCCGACAGGGTGTGGGCGTTGTGCGTCGCGAACTGCGGATAGATGACTTCCGGCACCGACAGCAGTTTGCGCGCGCAGGCAATGTAGGAAACGTCGGTGTACACCTTGCGGGTGTAGACCGGGTAGCCTTCCAGGCCCTCGACCTGGGCGCGCTTGATTTCGCTGTCCCAGTACGCGCCTTTCACCAGGCGGATCATCAGGCGATGACGGCTGCGGCGGGCCAGATCGATCACGTAGTCGATCACGTATGGGCAACGCTTCTGGTAAGCCTGAATCACGAAACCGATGCCGTTCCAGCCGGTCAGTTGCGGTTCGAAGCACAGGCGCTCGAGCAGATCCAGCGACAGCTCCAGACGGTCGGCTTCTTCGGCGTCGATGTTCAGGCCGATGTCGTATTGCTTGGCCAGCAGGGTCAGCGACAGCAGGCGCGGGTACAGCTCGTCCATCACGCGCTCGTACTGCGCACGGCTGTAACGCGGGTGCAGCGCCGAGAGCTTGATGGAAATGCCCGGGCCTTCATAAATCCCACGCCCGTGGGAAGCTTTGCCGATCGAGTGAATGGCTTGTTCGTACGACGCCAGGTACTTCTGCGCGTCGTGTTCGGTCAGCGCCGCTTCACCGAGCATGTCGTAGGAATAACGGAAGCCTTTGGCTTCGAACTTGCTCGCGTTGGCCAGCGCTTCGGCGATGGTTTCGCCGGTGACGAACTGCTCGCCCATCAGACGCATGGCCATGTCGACGCCCTTGCGGATCATCGGCTCGCCGCTCTTGCCGATGATCCGGCTCAGCGACGAGGTCAGGCCTGCTTCATTGTGAGTCGACACCAGTTTGCCGGTCAGCAGCAGACCCCAGGTCGCGGCGTTGACGAACAGCGACGGGCTGTTGCCCAAGTGCGGCTGCCAGTTGCCGGTGCTGATCTTGTCGCGGATCAGTGCATCGCGAGTGCCCTTGTCGGGGATGCGCAGCAGCGCTTCGGCCAGGCACATCAGTGCCACGCCTTCCTGGGACGACAGGGAAAACTCCTGCAGCAAGCCCTGAACAATGCCTGCACGACCGCCGGCACTTTTCTGGTTACGCAGTTTTTCCGCGATGGTCGCGGCGAGTTTGTTGGTGGCATCGGCCATCGATGCTGGCAGGCGTGCCTGTTCGATCAGCATCGGCACCACTTCCGGCTCGGGGCGGCGGTAAGCAGCAGTGATCGAAGCGCGCAGCACCGATTGCGGCAGGATGCTTTCAGCGAATTCGAGGAAGCACTGGTGGGCGTGATCGGTCTGCACTTCGCCAGCGTCGTCGGCGTCCTTGGCGGTCAAACCGTTCAGCTCGGTCAGGGTTGCACCACCCTCGAGTTTTTCCAGGTAATTGAAAATTGCCTGCTTGATCAGCCAGTGCGGTGTGCGATCAATCGAGGTTGCGGCAGCCTTGAGGCGCTCGCGGGTCGGGTCATCGAGTTTGACCCCAAGGGTGGTGGTAGCCATATTTTTATCCTCATGGTTGCCACAGTTGCGTGGCATCAGCTGGCGGCAAGATTAGCCGTGCGCCGGAAGAGGTGCAACCGGGTGCAACCCTTTTTTTCTTGGAAAAATAAACGCTTCGTCAGAAATTATTTTCTGGTACTGAAGTACCGCTCCTGCTTGGTGCTTTTACTTCTAGCAGAGCGACTCAACTGCGCTAAAAGGGAGCAAAAACGGCTTGTTTATCGGTATATCCGACTAGGTGCAACTTAATCGCCAGAAACTGGTTGCACCTTTTTTACTTTGTTGCATAGCATTCGCGCCCAAGGTGCAACCGGGAATACCCGGTGCATCGGCTGGTGGCTTTCCTGGGGAAACATCAGTCCTAAATGCGCGGGATTCCGTTTCGTCTGCCAAACGTCGTCGTTTGTGGGCGATTGATTACCGCTGCAACATAAAAACAAAGCCAGGGCGTAACTTAATGAGCGTAAGCAATCCAACACTGATCACGTTCGTGATCTACATCGCAGCAATGGTGCTGATCGGCTTCATGGCCTATCGCTCCACCAACAACCTTTCTGACTACATTCTTGGCGGCCGCAGCCTCGGCAGCGTCGTTACGGCTCTGTCTGCCGGTGCTTCCGACATGAGCGGCTGGTTGTTGATGGGCTTGCCAGGTGCCATCTACATGTCCGGTCTGTCCGAAAGCTGGATCGCCATCGGTTTGATCGTTGGCGCCTACCTGAACTGGCTCTTCGTCGCCGGCCGTCTGCGCGTGCAGACCGAGCACAACGGTGATGCGTTGACCCTGCCGGACTACTTCTCCAGCCGTTTCGAAGACAAAAGCGGTCTGCTGCGCATCATCTCGGCGGTGGTGATTCTGGTGTTCTTCACCATTTACTGCGCTTCCGGCATCGTGGCCGGCGCCCGACTGTTCGAAAGCACCTTCGGCATGTCCTACGAGACGGCGCTGTGGGCCGGTGCTGCAGCGACGATTGCCTACACCTTCGTCGGCGGTTTCCTCGCGGTGAGCTGGACTGACACCGTACAAGCCACGCTGATGATCTTCGCCCTGCTGCTGACGCCGATCATCGTGCTGCTGGCCACCGGTGGCGTCGATACCACGTTCCTGGCCATCGAAGCGCAGGATCCGAGCAACTTCGACATGCTCAAGGGCACCACCTTCATCGGCATCATCTCGCTGATGGGCTGGGGTCTGGGGTACTTCGGTCAGCCGCACATCCTTGCGCGTTTCATGGCCGCTGACTCGGTGAAGTCGATTGCCAACGCCCGTCGCATCTCCATGACCTGGATGATCCTGTGCCTGGGCGGCACCGTCGCCGTGGGCTTCTTCGGTATCGCCTACTTCTCGGCGCACCCGGAAGTGGCCGGTCCCGTGACCGAAAACCACGAGCGGGTATTCATTGAACTGGCGAAAATCCTCTTCAATCCGTGGGTTGCCGGTGTCCTGTTGTCGGCGATTCTCGCCGCGGTCATGAGCACCCTGAGCTGCCAACTGCTGGTGTGCTCGAGCGCCCTGACCGAAGACTTCTACAAAACCTTCCTGCGCAAATCCGCTTCCCAGGTGGAACTGGTCTGGGTTGGTCGCGCGATGGTGTTGCTGGTGGCGCTGATCGCTATCGCCATGGCCGCCAACCCGGAAAACCGCGTACTGGGCCTGGTGTCCTACGCCTGGGCCGGTTTCGGTGCAGCGTTCGGTCCGGTGGTGCTGATCTCGGTGATCTGGAAAGACATGACCCGCGACGGCGCGCTGGCCGGCATCCTGGTCGGTGCCATCACCGTGGTGGTGTGGAAGCATTTCGAGGTGATGGGTCTGTACGAAATCATCCCGGGCTTCATCTTCGCCAGCCTGGCGATCTACATCGTCAGCAAGCTCGGCGCGCCGACCGCTGGCATGGTGCAGCGCTTCGAAGCGGCGGAAAAAGATTTCCACCTGAACAAGTAATTGTTCTGAGCTGACGCTCACGCGAAAACGGCCCGTTTCCTACAGGAGACGGGCCGTTTTTTTGTGCCTGCAGTTTCTCTGATTCACCGCAATTCCCCTGTAGGAGTGAGCCTGCTCGCGATAGCGGTGTGTCAGTCAAATTTTTGCCTCTGACACACCGCTATCGCGAGCAGGCTCACTCCTACAGGGGGTGGTGGTGGGTTTGCGGGATTTGTCTGTAGTTGAAGGCGCCGATTTTCGAAAGCTTTTTCGCCAGAAAAAGTAGGGCAAATCTGATTTTCCTGTCACCCACCCAACACGACTTGCTCCTCATGCAGAATCGCCCGCCCTCATTTTGCAGAGAGACATCGGATGTTCGCGCCTGCCAATCAACCGCGTTTCACGTTGACCCTCGAAGGCGCCCAAATTGATCTCAAAGTCCTTGAGTTCACGGGCAAGGAAGCCATCAGCCAACCCTTTCGTTTCGAGCTGGAACTGGTCAGTGAACGGCCCGATCTGGATCTGGAAAGCCTGCTGCATTGTCAGGCGTTTCTGAGTTTCGATGCAGATGGCAGCGGCATTCACGGTCAGATTTATCAGGTCGGGCAGGGCGATTCCGGGAAACGTCTGACGCGCTATCACCTCAGTCTTGTCCCGCGTCTGACCTACCTCGCGCACCGAATCAATCAGCGGATCTTTCAGCATCTGACGGTGCCGCAAATCGTCGCGCAGGTGCTCAAGGATCATTCGATTCTGCGCGATGCTTTCGAATTTCGCCTAGGCAGCGAGTACCCGGAGCGCGAGTACTGCGTGCAATACGCCGAAAGTGACCTCGCGTTTATCCAGCGCCTGTGCGCCGAAGTCGGCATTCATTACCACTTTCAGCACAACCCGGAAGGTCACCTGTTGGTGTTCGGTGATGATCAGACGGTGTTCCCGAAACTGGTTCGACCGACGCTGTATCTGCCCGGCAGCGGCATGGCCGGTGGCGCGCCGGCGATCAATCGTTTCAATGTTCGCGTGGAAACCCGTACCAGCGTAGTGACCCGGCGCGATTACAACTTCATCAAGCCGCGTCTGCAGTTGCAAAGTCGAGTCGACGGTGAGCAGCGCCCGGTGCTCGAGGATTATCACTTCCCCGGCCAATTCAACGATCGTGAAACCGGCAAGCACCTCGCCCAAAGAGCGCTGGAGCGACATGTCGCCGATTACCGTCAGGCCGAGGGCGTCAGCGACGAATCTGCATTGGTTTGTGGACATTTCCTGCAACTGATCGACCATCCGCGTAGCGACTGGAACGACCTGTGGCTGCTGACCTCGGTCGAACACCACGGCCGACAGCCGCAAGTGCTGGAGGAATCGGTGACCAGCGATGGGGAAGCATTCCAGGGTTACCGTAATACCTTTCTTGCCACGCCGTGGGATGTGTTCTTTCGCCCGGCGTTGGGACCGGAAAAACCGCGCATGCTCGGCTATCAACCTGCCGTGGTGACCGGCCCGACCGGCGCGGAAATTCACTGCGACGAGTACGGTCGGGTCAAGGTGCAACTGGCCTGGGATCGCGATGGCGAGTTGAACGAGCATTCCAGTTGCTGGCTGCGCGTGGCCGCCGGTTGGGCCCATGACCGTTACGGCAGCGTGCTGATTCCACGGGTCGGCATGGAAGTGCTGGTCGGTTTCATCGACGCCGATGCCGACAAACCGCTGGTCATGGGTTGTCTGCCCAACGCCGCGACGCCGGTGCCGCTGGATCTGCCAGCGGACAAGACCCGCAGCATATTCCGCAGTCAGAGCAGCCCCGGCGGTGGCGGCTACAACGAACTGCGCATCGAGGATAAAAAAGGAGCGGAGGAAATTTATCTGCGTGCCCAGCGAGATTGGACTCAGCATGTGTTGAACGACCAACAGGTGCAGGTCGACAACCAGCGCAGCATCGTTGTCACCGGCACCGCGCGACATGAGTTGAAGGCCGATGAGCAACGCATCACCCACGGTCAGCGGCAGACCGAAGTGAAGCAGGACGATCACTTGACCGTGGTCGGCGATCGGCATATCAGGGTGAGCAATCAGGCAACCAGCGCCAGCGCGCAAATCCACGTCAGTGCCGGGCAACAAGTGGTAATCGATGGCGGCGCGAGCGCGACGATTCAGGCCGGCGGGCAGTGGATCAACATTGGGCCGGGTGGAATTTTCAGCAGCGTGCCGATTGTCGTGGGCGGCGCGCCGATGGCAGCGATGAGCGCCGCGCCGGTGGTGCCGGGGTTGCCGGAGAAACTGGTCGCAGCGCCGGCGGCCATGCTCACCGCCGCACAAATCATGAGTTTCAAAGGCGATGCGCCGTTCTGCGAAGAGTGTGAGCGTTGCAAGGATGGTGTTTGTGCAGCCTGATTGCCTCATGCCGGCAGAGTGGCTGGCGCGTGAACCGCTGAAACCTTCGGAACAACTGTTCGCGATCTTCAGTAACGCCAGCGACGCCAGGCCTCCATTGGTCGCACCTAAGCCGATCTGGGCGGAGACGATCTACGCCGAGTGGGACGCGGTGATGCCCTTCGTGGGAGTTGTCGCTACTGACAGTGAGTTTCTCGATTGGGTGGCCTCTACCGAGTCTTGCGACTGGGGTTGGCTGGCGGTGTCTTCGGCGAGTCTGGAAGTGCTGGTCGAGCACTTTCGCAGCCTGACTCAGGTGCTGATGCCGGACGGCAAAGCGGTGTTTTTCCGCTTCTGGGATGGGCGGTTTTTGTTGCCGATCCTGCAGTCCGACGAAGTGCAATCGGCGCAGTTGATCCCAGTGATTTCGCGCGGTTTGATCAACGGACAGGCCGTTGAGATCGGGGGCAGGGCGCAGGTTTCGGGGCGGGTTTTTCCTTGGTGGAAGGTGCCTGAGTCGGTGATGGTTTCAGCAGGGAATGGAGTCCGGATCGGCAATGCGCTGCAGTGGCTGAGCGAGGAGCATCCAGCGCTGTACGAGGTGTTTCCGGAGGCTGTGTTGCGCTGCAAGGTTCGGCAGTTTTTTCAGGTTTCAGCGTCGGAAGAATCCTCGCAATCGGCGTTATTGGCATATTTGCAGGACGAAGCCGAGTGAGATTTCCGGGCGAAGTCCTCGGAAATTTCCTGCGAGTTACGGCGGATTTCATGAACTGGTGGGCGGTGGGTTGCGGGGATAGTCTTTTCGTTGTCACTGCGAGAGTGGTGGCAGGGTGTAGGAACCCGAACTTCAAATGTGCATCAGTACCGTCGATTGGTTGCGACACTTAACCAGTGTCCACAACGCCTTTTATGGCGGCTGTGTGCGGGACACGTTTCGACGTGGCTGATTTGAAGTTCCTCAGTTCCTACTCCCGCGCATGGCTGCCACCCAACCCGTAGGAAGGTCGATGGCAGTCTCTATTTAGAACTTCGAGAATGCTCAAATATGACGATGCTTAAACCCGATCCACCCTACGAAAAAATCATCCCCCATCCCGATAATCGCTTCATGGCCCTGACCGGCAATTGCAGCGACATGCCCACCCTGTTCATCGATACCCAAGTTCCCCTCGACATCCTCATGGACGCCGCCAACCACCGCATCCGCGCCGCTATTCAAGTGCTGGAAAACATGTGCATGCGCGGCTCGGTCGAATGCGACTCGATCATCCTCAGCGACTTCGCCATGCTCTGCGCCATTCCGCTGCGTGACGGCTGCGATGTGCTGGATGTCATCGGCAAACGCTTGAGCGCGATGCCTTAACGTCACAATTATGAATAGATCCTTCCAGCCTCTATCGATGGCAGGATCACTAGCCTGCTGAGAAGAATTTAGTTCTGCAGATACTGATCTTGTGACTTGATAAAGGCGTCGAATGCAGGGGAGTTGTAAATTTCAAGGCAAGAATAGAACACGATATTTTTTCCAGACTGCTTGCTGGTTGAAGAAGTCTTGGCGTAAGCATCCGCCACGTACTTCTCTGTTTCCACATAGGGATCATGGATGACTTCAAGCGTGTCTTCGTTCTGCAAAATCGCGTGTTGCCCCTTGCCCATTACGGAGTAAGCGCCAATAGCGAGGCCGAGATCCGATTTGATATCTGATTCACTCTTGAATTGATTTGATATGCAGTTGGCGAGGCCGTAATTCTTCAATGAAACTCTTGCGGTGGTTAGATCTGCTTCACTTGAGAAGGCATTTACAGATGCGCCAAGAATACCTACCGCAATGAATAGCTGGAATTTCATCCCTTTAGCTCCCAGAAATTGATTTTTTCGAGTTTTACGTCTGGCCGATCATAAGTGTGGCTATTCGGGCGATGGTAGTCGCTGTTGTCTCCGGTGGAGCTACCGTTCCACAAGGTCGCATGACCGGTCGCGTCGGTCCACCCGGTGATTTCCATAATAATCACGCCTTTCTTGCCATTGATGAAGTCAGCCTCACTGAGTTTCAATTCATGATCCGGAGCCCCCCAATTGTGTTTCAGGAAGGCAAGGAAATCTGCGACCTTCATGATGTACGGGAGTTGGTCTGCGCCGGCAAGGCGATAGATGGATTTGCTGGGAATGATCGTTCCTTTCGGGATTTTGTAGCCGCCATAGTTAAATCCTCTACTTATTCTAAGGGCGCAAGCGTTCGCGTAAGCATCAGGCTTTTCTGCTCTGGCCGCTTCGACATTACCTCCAACCAGTGCATAAACATCAATCGAGTTTTTGAGGCCGACCTCTGCGTAGGCAGTCCATAGGGTGCTGAATTTTGGTCTTTTGACAACTATGTTTGAGGTTACGCCACCGGCACTGATATTGAGCTGAGCCACTAGACTTCTCCTTCCATGTCGAAGAATTCACCTTGAAAAGCGTTTGGAATGATCGCTATGCCTTTTGCCCCCACCGTCCCGGTCAGTTTTTTTTCTGTCGTACCGCTGATCGTTACAGCCACGGTCTCTCCCGGTAAATAGCCGGAAGTTTTCACATGAATATTCAAGTCGCAATAGAAGCGCGATATCGAATCGACGGGTGTCTGGTTTTCTCCATACGAGAACGTTATGCGCTGGATGCTCTTCGGTTCAGGGATCAAAGGGACGATGGGAGAAAAGCTCGCAGCGCTATGTTCCCCGCCACCAAAGACAGAGGATTGAGCAAAGAGAACAGTGTTGGATTTTGGCGGGCAGCCACACGCGACATAGTCGCCCTCAAGTGCAACCAGGCCAGCCGGTAAAGTGATTGTTCGTGGGCCGACAGCTACGATGGGACCTTTGCCTGGAGGGCATACAGGACAACTTGCCATGTGGCCGATGGATGAAGTGCTCACCGCGTAATCAATGTTGATTCCAACGTTTCCTTCCAGAACCACACCACCAGTTGATGTAGGCGCGCCGATTCCGACCACTTTCCTTCCCATGTAAATTTCCCTCTTTACAGGTTTTCAGTGGAGCGGATATTCGCACTCCCTTCGCTCGTGAGACGACGGTAATCCTGAGGAAGATGTTTCTTTATGTTGCTCATAGAGTTGCGGGAGACCGCCCAAAACTACCGCAGGTGCTGGAAAACATGTGCATGCGCGGCTCGGTCGAATGCGACTCGATCATCCTCAGCGACTTCGCCATGCTCTGCGCCATTCCGCTGCGTGACGGCTGCGATGTGCTGGATGTCATCGGCAAACGTCTCGGCAACCCATCCCTGTAAGCCTGAGACAGTTTTTGTGGCGAGGGAGCTTGCTCCCGCTCGGCTGCGCAGCAGCCGTAACCAGATTGTCGCGGTGTCAGACGGAATCGGGATTTAGGTCTTGTAACGCTTCGCAACCCGGCGGGAGCAAGCTCCCTCGTCACAAAGGCAAGAGCAGAAGATCGCAGCCTTCGGCAGCTCCTACAGGGGGTACGCCAATTCTGTGTAGGAGCTGCCGCAGGCTGCGATCTTTGCTGCTGGAGGCCGCTCGGCCGCCAACCCCTGACTTGCCGGCCGGTAAAAGGTAAACTTTGCGCCCTTCGCAGGAGCAGCCATGAATTATCGTCACGCCTTCCATGCCGGCAATCACGCCGATGTGTTCAAACACCTGACCTTGACCCGCCTCATCGCCCTGATGTCGCGCAAGGAGCAGCCGTTTGCCTATCTCGATACGCACGCCGGTATCGGTCTGTATGACCTGCAGGGCGATCAGGCCAACCGTACCGGCGAGTATCTGGAAGGCATCGCGCGGTTGTGGGATCAGCCGGATCTGCCGGCGCTGACCGACGACTACATGAAGGTGCTGCACGAGATGAACCCGGACGGCCAGTTGCGCTACTACCCGGGTTCGCCGGAGCTGGCGCGGCGTCTGACCCGGCCGCAGGATCGGGTGATGCTCAACGAGAAACACCCGGAAGACGGCGTGCTGCTCAAGGACAACATGGCCGGTGATCGTCGGGTCAAGGTGCATCTGGGCGAGGGCTGGCATGTGGCGCGGGCGATGCTGCCGGTGCAGGAGAAACGCGCGGTGATGCTGATCGATCCGCCGTTCGAGCAGCTCGACGAGATGCAAAAGTGTGCGGCGTCGCTGAAAGAAGCGATTGGCCGGATGCGCCAAACCGTGGCGGCGATCTGGTATCCGGTGAAGGATCAGCGTGCGTTGCGGCGGTTTTATCAGGATCTGGCGGGTACCGGTGCGCCGAAGTTGCTGCGCGTGGAACTGCTGGTGCATCCGCTGGATACGCCGAACAGCCTGAACGGCTCCGGGATGGCGATTGCCAATCCGCCGTGGGGGCTGGAGGAAGAATTGCGTGAGCTGCTGCCGTGGTTGTCGAAGAAGCTTGGGCAGACCCAGGGTGGGTGGCAGATGGATTGGTTGATCGCCGAGAGCTGATCAACGGCAGGATCAAAGGATCGTCCGAACGCGGCCCGAGCCTGCGGCAGCTCCTACAGGATTCAGTGTCGTCCACTTATGTGCGGACAATCACGGACCTGTAGGAGCTGCCGCAGGCTCGGGCCGCGTTCGGACGATCTTTTGCTTTAAGGGTTTAGTTACCCGCCAGGCTCGGTGGCATGCACACACCGGTGCCACCAATCCCGCAATAACCTTCAGGGTTCTTCGCCAGGTATTGCTGGTGATAGGCCTCGGCGAAATATACGGTCGGCGCCTGTTCGATCTCGGTGCTGATTTCGCCCAGACCCGCCTTCGACAGTTCAGCCTGATACACCGCTTTGCTCTTCAGCGCCGCGTCGAGGTGCTCCGGGCTGGTCGCGTAGATCACCGAACGGTACTGGGTGCCGATGTCGTTGCCCTGACGCATGCCCTGTGTCGGGTTATGCAGTTCCCAGAACATTGCCAGCAGCTCTTCGTAGCTGACTTTGGCCTTGTCATATACCACCAGCACTACTTCAGCGTGGCCGGTCAGGCCCGAGCAGACTTCTTCGTAGGTCGGGTTCGGCGTGTAGCCGCCGGCGTAGCCGACCACCGTGCTGACCACGCCTTCGCGCTGCCAGAAGCGGCGTTCCGCGCCCCAGAAGCAACCCAGACCGAAGATCGCAAAGTCGACGTCCTGGAAAAAAGGGCCGAGCAATGGGGTTTCTTCGAAGACGAAATGCTTTTCAGGCAGGGTCATCGCGGTTTCGCGGCCGGGCAGAGCTTGATCTTTGGTCGGTAGCACGTTTTTGTTCACCAGAATTTCCGAGCGCAGAACCATGATCGTTCCTCTCAGTCAGGATGGGATGTAAAAAGTCAGACCGCCAGTGTGCCGAATGATGCCGGATTTCGCACTATTCAAATGTGGGAGCGAGCCTGCTCGCGAAAGCGGTGTGTCAGGCGACGATGATGTCGACGGCTATAACGCCTTCGCGAGCAGGCTCGCTCCCACAGGGGGGGCTTCGACAGATGGGATTTAGAGGCAGAGCGGGCCGCGTGGGTAGCGCTTGAGGGCCTGTATCAGCTCGGCGCCGGGGATTGGCCGGTCGAACAGGTAGCCCTGGCCGACGTCGCAGCGGTGGCGACGCAGGAACGCCAGTTGCTCGGCGGTCTCGATGCCTTCGGCCACGACTTTGAGTTTCAGGTTGTGGGCCATGGCGATCACCGCGGAGGTGATTTCCATGTCGTCCTGATTGTCGGGGATTTCGTGGATGAAGCTGCGATCGATCTTGATGATGTCGATCGGGAATTTCTTCAGGTAGCTGAGCGATGAGTAACCAGTGCCGAAGTCGTCCATGGCCAGGGTCAGGCCGAGGCGCTTGAGCTGATCGAGCTGCAAGTGCGTGTCTTCGGTGGCTTCCAGCAGCAGGCCTTCGGTCAGCTCCAGTTCGAGCAGATTGGCCGGCAGCGCTTCTTCCTTGAGGATGTTGGCGATGGACGCAACCAGATCCGGGTCAGAGAACTGCTTCGGCGAGAGGTTGATCGCCACTTGCAGGTTGCCCAAGCCCGCGGCGGTCAGCGCCTTGCTCATGCGGCAGGCCTGACGCGCAATCCACTTGCCGATCGGGATGATCAGGCCGGTCTCTTCGGCAACGCTGATGAACTGGTCCGGGCGGATCATGCCGCGTTCCGGGTGGTTCCAGCGCAGCAGCGCTTCCATGCCCAGCAGGCGACCGCTGCGCAGGCACAGTTTGGGCTGGTAGAACACGTCCAGCTCGTTCTGGGTCAGGGCGCGGCGCAGGTTGTTCTCGACGAACAGCTTGTAACTGGCCTCGGCGTTCAGTGCTTCGGTGAAGACCTGGACCTGGTGTTTGCCGTTGGCCTTGGCCTTGTGCAGGGCCAGGCCGGCGTTGCGCATCAGGGTCTGCGGGTCGCGGCCATGCAGCGGCGCGCAGGCCAGGCCCACGGAGCCGGTGACGCTGATCAGCTGGTTGTCGACGAACATCGGTTTGTCGAGGGTCGCCAGCAGTTGATTGGCAATCTGTTGGCCAGTGGCGAGGTCGGTGTCGTCGAGCAGCACGGCGAATTCGTTACTGGCAAAACGCGCAAGGCTGCCACTCGGGCTGAGGCTGTTGCGCAGGCGTCGGGCGAGGCTGATCAACAACTTGTCACCGGTCTGGTGCCCGAGGCTGTCGTTGATCCGCTTGAAGTTGTCGATGTCCACCAGCAGCAGACTGATCGGCGTGTCGCTATCGCGGGCGAAGCGTTCGTCCAGATTGCGGATAAACGCCGGGCGGTTGCCAAGGTTCGTCAGGTTGTCGGTGTACGCCAGCCGCTCGATGCGCTGCTGCGCCAGTTTGGTCTGGGTGATGTCTTCGTAGATGCCGATGTAGTGCGTCAGCTCACGGTTGTCGCCGTACACCTTGGAAATCGACAACTGGCCCCAGTACGGTTCGAGGTTCTTGCGCCGGCTCTTGAATTCGCCCTGCCAGCTGTTGCTCTTGGCCAGCGCCGAGGGCGCGTCGAACAGCAGCTCGCTGAGGTTCTCCAGCGCCGGCAGTTCCGACAGGCGCTGGCCGTGGACTTCCTCGGTGGAGTACTGGGTAATCGCGGTGAAGCTCGGGTTGACGTACTCGACCACGCCATCGCAATTGACCAGCAGAAAGGCGTTGGCACTTTGCTCGACCGCGCGCTGGAACAGGTGCAGGGCGCTGGTGGCGGTGCGACGGTTGTGGTTGTTGATGACCTGGGCGAACTGGTCGGCCAGCTCACCGGCAAAGGCGATTTCGTCGGACTGCCAGGCGCGGGTGACGCCGGTCTGCTCCAGACAGAGCACGCCGACCACCTGGCCATCGACGCGGATGCTGGCGTCGAGCATGGCGTTGACGTCGCGCGGGCGCAGGGCCTCGGCCATCTCGCGGGTGCGCGGGTCGCGCATTGCATTGTGCGCGTCGATGGCGCGGCTGCCGTGTAGCGCTTCCATGTAGTCGGGGAAGCCGCTGATGTCGATCACCTCCGGCAGGATGTATTCCTGCGTCGCGCGGTGATACGCGGAAATCGGCACCAGCAGATTGCCTTCGAGGTTCCACAGGCTGGCGCAGTCGATTTCATAGATGTCGCAGGCGCAGCGGGTGATCAGTTCGGCGGCTTCCTGCAGCGAGTTGTGGCTGCTGTAGCGCTGGCGGGCGAGTAGCAGAATCAGATCCTGCTGGGCGCGTACGCGATCGAGGTGCTGCAGTTGTTCCTGCTGGGCGCGCTGGTTCAGTTCGAGGGCGATCTGCAGGCGCGAGTTCTGGGTTTCGAGGTCGACGGACGGCAGCGTCGGGGCCTCGTCGAACACGTCATCGACTGCCAGCAGGTAGCCACGCAACAAATGCCGATTGTGCTGTTTATAGGCTTCGCCCAGTTCGAGGATGCTCAGCACGCCCGCGGCGGTGTGCAGGGTGTAGCGCACCAGATAATGCGGACTGTCGCGCAGTTGCTGCTGAATGGTGTCATGCAACTGATAGCGCGCTTCGGGCTCCATCAGGCTGGCGTAGGGCGAGCCGACCAGCGCACACAATTCGACGGCTGGCTGGCCGAACTGGCGTTCGCAATTGGGGTCGAGAAACAGCATCGCCCAACTGGCTTCATTCAAGCGCTCGAAACGCAGCATGCCGAGCCGCGAGGGCACAGGCAACTGCGTCACTACCTCGGCCGCCATACGGCTGGCGGCATCGGGTTGGCTCTTCATGAAGGAACTCGCTTGGAAATATGCTGAACGCGCCGGGCTCGCGCCCTCTTTACTGTTGCCTGCGGCAAGGTTGCATCATTGCGGCACCGACTGACAAGAGAGATGAAGGCCAAGTGCTATAAGAATGTGTCGGCCGCTCGGGGCATTTCTCCAGTGGGTGGTTGAAAAGAGCAAAAGATCGGAGCCTGCGGCAGCTCCTACAGGCGATGCATACCAATGTAGGAGCTGCCGAAGGCTGCGATCTTTCAGGATCTCAACGTAATTTCAGGCTGATCGATTGCAGCTTCTTGCCATCCCGATCATGGTAATTGACCAGAATCTGATCAGCCTCGACCACCACATGGGCGAAGTTGTCTTCGCTGACCACTGCGCTGGTCAACTCATGCTGATAGTCGCCCGCTGCCGTGCGCGCCAGCGGTTGATCAAGGATGAACGTCGACGCCTTGGCATAGGGCAGCAGCTTGCTGTTGCACAACGGCGAGGAAACGATGGTGTGGACTTCGAAATCCGGGTCTTCGCTGTGGGTCAGACGCGAGGTCAGCGAGCCATGCACATCGCCCGAGATAAACACGACATTCCTGATGCGTCGGGTGCGTATGGTTTCCAGCAGGCGCAGGCGCTGCTCCGGGAAGGCTTTCCAGGCATCGTCGCCGTGCAGTTTGCGATCCGGGTAGAACATCACGCTGGTCACGACGAACTTCACCCGCGCCGGGCTGTTGATCAGCCACTTGAGCAGCGCCTGTTCCTGCGCCTCATCGAGTATGCGGCGATCATCGGCTGACAGGTTGCGGCGGGTGCGGCTGTCGGTCACAAACCATTCGATATCCCCGTCACTGAATTGATACCAGTAGTGCTCGAGTTTTGCCCGATTCACCTCTTCGTTAGTTGTAAGTTCATGCGCCGGGCTATGGCTGACTTGATAGATTTCATAGGCGGCCATGGCATTGCGATAGAACGCTTGATCTGACTTGTCGGCGTTCGCCGGCCAGTTGTCTTCGATTTCGTGATCATCCAGGATCATGTAAGTCGACGTGCCGGACATCAGGCGCTGAATGTTCGGCTGAGAGAATGCCGCGCGGTACTTGCTGGTAATTTCCTTATATTCACGATCAGGTGCGAACAGATTAAGGTCGTCGACATAAATCTGATCGCCCGTCATCAAACAGGCACTGATCGGCGGTTGCGCGCCTTCGATCAACTGGTTGATGGAGGCAAAGATCCGGTCACCCAGTTGGGGCAGCATCGGCACGCCCGCGGTCATGCGTAAATAGCGGCAGGAGCCGACGATATAGGCCTTTGGCTGCAGGGCTTTGCTGGAGCGGGTGCGCAATCGATAGATTTCCCGCGGCCACTGCAGCGGCAGTTCGGCGACGCTGTCCACGGTATGTACCGGATTCATCGGGCTGAACCAGCCGGTCTGGTATTCGTATTCGGTGTCACTGCTCAAGTTGTTGAGGGTGAACACTTCGGTCATATCGCGCCGTGCACTGGGTTCGGCGAAAGTGCCGGCTGACCACTGTTGTGTGCCAGCCGTGCGATAACGAATAGCGGCAAATACCGGTGCGTTGCCCTGGATGTCGGCGCGCATGAATATACGCGCGTGATTAGTTGTAGTGTGGCCGATAATCGGGCCAACCGTTGGCTTGAACATATTCGAGTCCGTTCGAGTAAGTTTCGTTTTTATAAATAACGCAAGATGATCGCTATTTAATCCGAGGGCAGAGATTAGTTGTCTGTCGAGGAAAAATATCGAGACGAATTCGACTGTGTTCGTAGTTCAAGTAAACCGAACTTGTAGGAAGAGGCGTTGCATTTTTCCAGGCAAAAAAAAGCCCCGTCAAACTGACGGGGTTGAGGTACGAGCGTGTGGCGCTCGAAAACGTGGAACGCAATCGGCCCTCCGTTGCCGGAGGGCCGAACGCTTTACAGCAGGATGGTGCGGATGTCGCCCAGCAGGCTGCCCAGACGCTGGGTGAAGCGTGCAGCGGCGGCGCCGTTGATCACACGGTGATCGTAGGACAGCGACAGTGGCAGCATCAGTTTCGGCTGGAAGGCTTTGCCGTCCCAGACTGGCTGGATGGTTGCCTTGGAAACACCGAGGATCGCCACTTCCGGCGCGTTGACGATCGGCGTGAAGCCGGTGCCGCCAATGTGGCCGAGGCTGGAAATGGTGAAGCAGGCGCCTTGCATCTCGTCCGAAGAGAGCTTCTTGGTGCGGGCTTTTTCAGCCAGCGAAGCAGCTTCTGCGGCCAGTTGCAGCAGGCTCTTCTGGTCGACGTTCTTGATGACCGGTACCAGCAGGCCATCCGGGGTGTCGACCGCGAAGCCGATGTTGACGTACTTCTTGCGAATGATCGCCTTGCCGCTTGGGGCCAGCGAACTGTTGAAGTCCGGCAGCTCCTTGAGCAGGTGCGCGCAGGTCTTGAGCAGCAGCGGCAGGATGGTCAGCTTGACGCCGGCCTTCTCCGCGACGGCTTTCTGCGCAACGCGGAAGGCTTCCAGCTCGGTGATGTCCGCCGAGTCGAATTGCGTCACGTGCGGCACGTTCAGCCAGCTGCGGTGCAGGTTGGCAGCGCCGACCTGCATCAGGCGGGTCATCGGCACTTCTTCGATTTCACCGAAGCGGCTGAAGTCCACGACCGGGATCGGCGGGATGCCCGCGCCACCGGTTGCGCCGCCAGCAGCGGCCGGTGCTTCCTTGGCCTTCTGCATCATGGCTTTGACGTAAACCTGCACGTCTTCTTTCAGAATGCGACCGTGCGGACCGCTGGCGCCAACGGCACTCAACTCGACGCCAAATTCACGGGCCAGTTGACGCACGGCAGGGCCGGCGTGAACTTTCGCGCCAGGCTTGGCCGGAGCAGCAACCGGAGCGGCGGCAGCAGGTGCAGCGGCAGCCGGAGCAGCAGCGGCCGGTGCCGGAGCACTTGGCGCAGCGGCAGCTGGAGCCGGGGCTGCAGCAGGGGCTGCGCCTTTGACTTTCAGCTTGAGGATCAGGTCGCCGGTACCGACTTCGTCGTCCAGCTTGATCGAAACGCTTTCCACCACGCCAGCGGCAGGCGATGGGATTTCCATGCTCGCCTTGTCGGATTCGAGGGTGATCAGCGACTGGTCGGCTTCAACGCTGTCGCCAGCCTTGACCAACACTTCGATGATCTTGGCCTTGCCGGCCGAACCGATGTCCGGAACGTGGATGTCCTGAACGCTGTCGGCGACCGGTGCAGCCGGAGCGGCGGCCGGAGCCGGCGCAGCAGCAGCGGCTGGCGCAGCAGCCTGAGCCGGAGCGGCTGCAGCAGGGGCCGCAGCACCCGCCACTTCCAGATCGAGGATCAGGTCGCCAGTGCCGACTTCGTCGTTGAGCTTGACGCTGATGGCCTTGACCACGCCCGCGGCAGGCGACGGGATTTCCATGCTGGCCTTGTCGGATTCCAGGGTGATCAGCGATTGATCAGCCTCGACCTTGTCGCCGACCTTGACCTGGATCTCGATGATCTGGGCCTTGCCCGACGAACCGATGTCCGGCACGTGCACTTGCTGCACCGAAGCGGCAGCAGGGGCAGCGGCTGGCGCGGCTGCAGCAGGAGCGGCAGCCGGTTTGGCTTCAGCTTTTGCAGCCGGTGCAGCGGCAGGCGCAGGAGCCGCTTGCGCGGCGCCCTCGACTTCCAGCTCAAGCAGTTCGTCGCCTTCTTTCAGACGGTCGCCCAGCTTCACTTTCAGGCTCTTGATGACGCCGGCTTTCGGGGCCGGCACTTCCATGCTGGCCTTGTCCGATTCCAGGGTCAGGATGCTCTGGTCGGCTTCGATACGGTCGCCGACCTTCACAAACAGTTCAATTACTTCACCTTCACCGCTGCCGATGTCAGGTACGCGAATGAGTTCGCTCACAAAATGTCTCCTCAGCAGTCCAGTGGGTTGCGTTTTTCCGGGTCGATGCCGAACTTGACGATGGCCTCGGCCACCACTTTAGGTTCGATATCACCACGGTCAGCCAGTGCTTCCAGGGCTGCCAACACCACGAAATGACGGTCGACTTCGAAGAAATGACGCAGTTTCTTGCGGCTGTCGCTGCGGCCGAAACCGTCGGTGCCCAGGACTTTGAATTCCTTGGACGGTACCCACTGACGGATCTGTTCGGCGAACAGCTTCATGTAGTCGGTAGAGGCAATGACCGGACCTTTGCGGCCGCTCAGGCACTCTTCAACGTAGCTCTGCTTAGGCTTCTGGCCAGGCTTCAGGCGGTTGCTGCGCTCAACGGCCAGGCCGTCGCGACGCAATTCGTTGAAGCTGGTGACGCTCCATACGTCAGCGCCGATGTTGAACTCTTCACGCAGAATCTTCGCCGCTTCACGCACTTCACGCAGGATGGTGCCGGAGCCCATCAGCTGTACGTGATGCGCCGCATCGCGGGTGTCTTCTTCGAGCAGGTACATGCCTTTCTTGATGCCTTCTTCGGCACCGGCCGGCATGGCTGGCTGCTGGTACGACTCGTTCATCACGGTGATGTAGTAGAAGATGTCCTGTTGCTCTTCGGTCATCTTCTTCATGCCGTCCTGAATGATCACCGCCAGCTCGTAGCCGTAGGTTGGATCGTAGGTGCGGCAGTTCGGGATGGTTGCGGCCAGCAGGTGGCTGTGACCGTCTTCGTGTTGCAGGCCTTCACCGTTCAGGGTGGTACGGCCGGCGGTGCCGCCGATCAGGAAGCCACGGGTACGGCTGTCGCCAGCGGCCCACGCCAGGTCACCGATACGCTGGAAACCGAACATCGAGTAGAAGATGTAGAACGGCAGCATCGGCTGGTTGTGGCTGGAGTACGAAGTACCGGCAGCGATGAACGAGCTCATGGCGCCTGCTTCGTTGATGCCTTCTTCAAGGATCTGACCTTTCTGGTCTTCCTTGTAGAACATCACCTGGTCTTTATCGACTGGCTCGTAGAGCTGGCCGACGGAGGAGTAGATTCCCAGCTGACGGAACATGCCTTCCATACCGAAGGTACGGGCTTCGTCCGGGATGATCGGCACGATGCGCGGGCCGATTTCCTTGTCCTTGACCAGTTGCGCGAGGATCCGCACGAAGGCCATGGTGGTGGAGATTTCACGGTCGCCCGAACCATCGAGGATGGCTTTCAGGGTGTCCAGGTCCGGGGTCGGTACGCTGAAGCTCTGTGCGCGGCGCTGAGGTACGAAACCGCCCAGTGCAGCACGGCGCTCGCTCAGGTAGCGGGCTTCGGCGCTGTTTGGTTCTGGCTTGAAGAACGGCAGGTTCTCCAGCTCTTCGTCCTTGACCGGGATGTCGAAGCGGTCACGGAACAACTTCAGGCTGTCGACGTCGACTTTCTTGGTGTTGTGCGCAGTGTTTTTCGCTTCGCCGGCACCGGTGCCATAACCCTTGATGGTCTTGGCGAGGATGACGGTTGGTTGTTCTTTGTGGTTGACCGCTTCGTGGTACGCCGCATAGACCTTGTACGGGTCGTGGCCGCCACGGTTGAGTTTCCAGATCTCGTCGTCGGACAGATCGGCAACCATCGCCTTGAGTTCAGGCGTGTTGAAGAAGTGCTCGCGAACGAACGCGCCGTCTTTGGCTTTGTAGTTCTGGTACTCGCCGTCGATGACTTCGTCCATGCGACGTTGCAGGATGCCGTCGACGTCCTTGGCCAGCAGTGGGTCCCAGAAACGGCCCCAGATGACTTTGGTCACGTTCCACTGAGCACCGCGGAACACGCCTTCGAGTTCCTGGATGATCTTGCCGTTGCCGCGAACCGGGCCGTCGAGGCGCTGCAGGTTGCAGTTGATGACGAAGATCAGGTTGTCCAGCTTCTCGCGGCCGGCCAGGGAGATCGCGCCCAGGGATTCCGGCTCGTCGCACTCGCCGTCGCCCAGGAAGCACCAGACTTTCTGTTTGCCCGGCTGGATGAAACCGCGGTGTTCCAGGTACTTCATGAAACGTGCCTGGTAGATCGCCTGGATCGGACCCAGACCCATGGATACGGTCGGGAACTGCCAGAAGTCAGGCATCAGCCAAGGGTGCGGATAGGACGACAGGCCCTGACCGTCGACTTCCTGGCGGAAGTTGTTCATCTGGTCTTCGGTGATGCGGCCTTCCATGAACGCACGGGCGTAAACGCCTGGCGAGGTGTGGCCCTGGAAGTAGATCAGGTCGCCGCCGTGTTCGTCGGTCGGGGCCTGGAAGAAGTAGTTGAAGCCGATGTCATACAGGGTCGCGCTGGAAGCGAAGCTGGAGATGTGACCACCCAGGTCAGAATCTTTCAGGTTCGTACGCATTACCATGGCCATCGCGTTCCAGCGCACCAGCGAGCGAATGCGGCGTTCCATGAACAGGTCGCCAGGCATGCGTGCTTCGTGGGTTACCGGGATGGTGTTGCGGTAAGGCGTGGTGATGGCGTAAGGGAGCTGCGAACCGCTGCGGGTCGCCAGTTCACCCATACGGGTCATCAGATAGTGAGCACGGTCTTCGCCTTCTTTGTCGAGAACCGATTCCAGGGCGTCCAGCCATTCCTGGGTTTCGACGGGATCGAGGTCTTGCATGGCTTGCTCCAGGGCGGAAAGGCTTCCAGAATCGGTTGCCTGAGTTTGCGACTGGCCTTGTGGGCAGACGATTTAAAATTCTTGGATTGCCGACAGGTTGTTCCGGCGGCGTGTAGTTTTACTACAAATCTTTGAGCATTTCAGCCTTTCGCCTGTATAGACGAGTAGTAAAACTACAGAGGAAAGGCTTGTGGCCTCCGACTGCGTTGTGAGAATAATCGTTAAGGTTGGTCGATTACCATCCGAAAAAGGTGAAAGTTTGATGCTGGATGCCAAAGAAGAAGAAATTTCAGCTATTTCTAACTTTTGTTCGACAGTCCTTCGCGTAGCGGTTTTTCATCAAACACTACAAGCGGCCGTTTACACGCCGATCAAGGATAGACCATGACCCTGCCCGTGCTTGCCGAACTCCCCGCCATTCTCCTGCCGTTGGTCACTCGATCCGAGCAGTCGTTCCGTACGGCCGTCGCCGCGCTGGAAGACGATCTCGGCTTCTCCAACTGGACGCCGGAGCGCTGGGCGCAATTCGCTCGCGTCAGTGCCGCCAGCGATTTCGTCATTGAACAGAGCGTTCGTGACCCTTTGATGTTGCTGTCGCTGGTGCAGTCCGGTGAACTCGATCGGCCGTTCGCGCCGGGTGAACTGTGCGCGCAGATTGCCGCCGCCGTGAACACCGCGCAAAGCGAAGACGAGCTCGGGCGCGTCCTGCGCCGTCAGCGCGCTCGGCATCAAGTGCGGATCATCTGGCGTGACCTCAATCGCCAGGCCGATCTGGTGCAGACCTGCCGCGACCTGTCGGACATGGCCGACGCCACCATCGATCAAGCCTACCAATGGCTGTACAGCCGCCATTGCCAGCAATTCGGCACGCCGACCGGCCGACGCAGCGGTCTGCCACAGCAGATGGTCATTCTCGGCATGGGCAAGCTCGGCGCGGTCGAGCTGAACCTGTCGTCGGACATCGACCTGATCTTCGCCTACCCCGAGGGCGGCGAAACCGTCGGCGTGAAACGCGCGCTGGATAATCAGGAATTCTTCATTCGGCTTGGTCAGCGCCTGATCAAGGCGCTCGACCCGATGACCGTCGACGGCTTCGTGTTCCGCGTCGACATGCGCCTGCGCCCGTACGGTTCGTCCGGCGCGCTGGTGCTGAGCTTCAATGCACTGGAGCAGTATTACCAGGATCAGGGCCGCGACTGGGAACGCTACGCGATGATCAAAGCGCGGGTGGTGGCCGGCGATCAAACGGCCGGCGCGCAGTTACTCGATATGCTGCGCCCGTTCGTCTATCGGCGTTATCTGGACTTCTCGGCGATCGAAGCGCTGCGCACCATGAAGCAGCTGATCCAGCAGGAAGTGCGGCGCAAGGGCATGGCCGACAACATCAAACTCGGCTCCGGCGGTATCCGCGAGGTCGAGTTCATTGCCCAGGCCTTCCAGTTGATCCACGGCGGGCGCGACCTCAGCCTGCAACAGCGTCCTCTATTAAAGGTGCTGAGCACGCTGGAAGGGCAGGGCTATCTGCCGCCGGCGGTGATCAGTGAGTTGCGCGAAGGTTACGAATTCCTGCGTTACACCGAGCACGCGATTCAGGCGATTGCCGATCGCCAGACCCAGATGTTGCCGGACGGCGCTCAGGATCAGGCGCGGATCGCGTTCATGCTTGGTTTTGCCGATTGGCACGCCTTCCACGAAAAACTGATGTTCTGGCGTGGCCGGGTGGCCTGGCACTTCGCGCAGGTGATCGCCGATCCCGATGAGGAAGAGGGCGCTGACTGCGAAGTCGTGGTGGGCGGTGAGTGGTTGCCGCTGTGGGAAGAGGCGCAGGACGAAGAGGCTGCTTGCCGGCAGCTCGAAGAGGGTGGCTTTGCTGATGCGACCAAGGCCCTGAAAGCGCTGGCGAGCCTGCGTGGCAGCCCGCAATTGCGCGCGATGCAGCGGCTGGGTCGCGAGCGTCTCGATGCGTTTATTCCGCGTCTGCTGGCTCAGGCGGTGGAACATGACAATCCGGATCTGGTGCTGGAGCGGGTGCTGCCACTGGTCGAAGCGGTCGCCCGACGTTCGGCTTATTTGGTCCTTCTGACGGAAAACCCCGGCGCCTTGCGGCGTTTGCTGACGCTGTGCGCGGCCAGTCCGTGGATCGCCGAGCAGATCACCCGCTTCCCGTTGCTGCTCGACGAATTGCTCAATGAAGGCCGGCTGTTCAAGCCGCCCCTGGCGCCCGAATTGGCCGCCGAGTTGCGCGAGCGCCTGACGCGGATCCCCGAAGATGACCTCGAACAGCAGATGGAAGCCCTGCGCCACTTCAAACTGGCGCACCGCTTACGCGTCGCCGCCTCGGAAATTGCTGGCAGTCTGCCGTTGATGAAAGTCAGTGATTACCTGACCTGGCTCGCCGAAGCGATTCTCGAACAAGTGCTGGCACTGGCCTGGCGTCAGACGGTGGCCAAATACGGCACGCCGCTGCGCACTGACGGCAGCCTGTGCGATCCCGGCTTCATCATTGTCGGTTATGGCAAAGTCGGTGGGCTGGAACTGGGGCATGGTTCGGACCTGGACCTGGTGTTCATCCATGACGGCGATCCGCAGGCGGAAACCGACGGGCCGAAGCCGATCGATGGCGCGCAGTTCTTCACCCGGCTGGGGCAGCGGATCATTCACTTGCTGACGGCGCAGACCAACTCCGGCCAGCTGTATGAAGTGGATATGCGTTTGCGGCCGTCCGGCGCGTCGGGGCTGTTGGTCAGTTCGCTCGGGGCGTTTGAGCGCTATCAGGAAAATGAAGCCTGGACCTGGGAACATCAGGCCCTGGTGCGGGCGCGGGTGCTGGTCGGCAGTCAGGATGTCGGTCAGGCCTTCGAGAAAGTCCGCGCGCAGGTTTTGGGCAAGGCGCGGGATCTGGCGAAGTTGCAACAGGAAGTCAGCGAGATGCGCGCCAAGATGCGCGATAACCTCGGCAGCAAGAGCACGGCGGCCGGAACCGCGGTAAATGCCTTCGAGGCCACGGCGCCGTTCGACCTCAAGCAGGACGCCGGAGGTATCGTCGATATTGAATTTATGGTGCAATACGCGGCCCTGGCGTGGTCGCACAGCCACCCGCCATTGCTGCGCTGGACCGATAACATCCGCATTCTGGAAGAGCTGGAACACGAAGGGCTGATGCCTGCCGAAGATGCCAGCCTGTTGCGCGAGGCCTATAAAGCCTACCGCTCCGCCGCTCACCGGCAGGCCTTGCAGAAGGACGCCGGGGTGATTGCAGGCGATCAGTTTGTCGAGGAGCGCCGGCAGGTATTGCGGATCTGGAAAGAATTGGGGCTGAGCTGAGTCGCAGATGTGTGAACAGATGCAAAACCCTGTAGGAGCGAGCCTGCTCGCGATAGCGGAGTATCAGACGACTTCAATGTTGAATGTAACGACCCCATCGCGAGCAGGCTCACTCCTACAATAGATCTGCGGTGAGTCGCAGATGTGTGAACAGATGCAAAAACCTGTAGGAGCGAGCCTGCTCGCGATAGCGGAGTACCAGACGACTGCAATGTTGAATGTAACGACCCCATCGCGAGCAGGCTCACTCCTACGATAGATCTGCGGTGAGTCGCAGATGTGTGAGTCAATGCAAGACCCTGTAGGAGCGAGCCTGCTCGCGATAGCGGAGTATCAGACGACTGCAATGTTGAATGAACGACCCCATCGCGAGCAGGCTCACTCCTACGATAGATCTGCGGTGAGTCGCAGATGTGTGAACAGATGCAAAACCCTGTAGGCGCGAGCCTGCTCGCGATAGCGGAATATCAGACGACTGCAATGTTGGATGAACGACCCCATCGCGAGCAGGCTCACCCCTACAATAGATCTGCGGTGAGTCGCAGATGTGTGAACAGATGCAAAACCCTGTAGGAGCGAGCCTGCTCGCGATAGCGGAGTGACAGTCGACAGTCATGTTGAAGGTAATGACCCATCGCAAGCCGCGCCGCTCCCACTGTGATTCTCGAGGCGGGGAGGCGTAAATGCCTCCCCGGTTCGTTTATGGAAACCACATGAATATTCTGATCGTTGGGCCCAGTTGGGTCGGTGACATGGTGATGGCGCAGACACTGTTTCAGTGTCTCAAGCAGCGCCACCCGCAATGCGAAATCGACGTGCTGGCCCCCGAGTGGAGCCGGCCGATCCTTGAGCGCATGCCCGAAGTGCGCAAGGCCTTGAGCTTTCCGCTCGGCCATGGCGCGCTGGAACTGGCGACGCGTCGGCGAATCGGCAAGTCCCTGGCCGGCCAGTACGATCAGGCGATCCTGCTGCCGAACTCGCTGAAGTCGGCGCTGGTACCGTTTTTCGCCGGCATCAAACAACGCACCGGCTGGCGTGGTGAATTCCGCTACGGCCTGCTCAACGACGTGCGCACGCTGGATAAAGAACGCTATCCGTTGATGATCGAGCGCTTCATGGCCCTGGCTTACGAGCCGAACGCCGAGCTGCCGCAACCTTATCCGCGTCCGAGCCTGCAAATCGATCCGGTGACCCGCGAAGCGGCGCTGGCGAAATTTGGCCTGACCCTCGACCGACCGGTGTTGGCTCTGTGCCCCGGCGCCGAGTTCGGCGAATCCAAGCGCTGGCCGTCCGAGCATTACGCCAGGGTTGCCGAAGCGCGGATTCGCGAAGGCTGGCAGGTGTGGTTGTTCGGCTCGAAGAACGACCACGCGGTGGGCGAAGACATCCGCGCGCGGCTGATTCCCGGCCTGCGTGAAGAGTCGGTCAACCTCAGCGGCGGCACCTCGCTGGCCGAAGCCATCGACCTGCTGTCGTGCGCCGATTCGGTGGTGTCCAACGACTCCGGCCTGATGCACGTTGCTGCTGCGCTGAACCGTCCATTGGTGGCGGTCTACGGTTCGACGTCGCCGGGGTTCACCCCGCCGCTGGCCGAGCACGTCGAAATTGTTCGGTTGGGTCTGGATTGCAGTCCGTGCTTCGATCGCACCTGCCGTTTCGGCCATTACAACTGCCTGCGCCAGCTGATGCCGGACGCGGTCAACGATGCCTTGCAGAAACTGCAGGGCTCCGTGGTCGAGGTTCATTAAGTTGCGGGTATTGCTGATCAAGACCTCATCGCTGGGCGACGTGATTCACGCGTTGCCGGCGCTGACCGACGCGGCCCGGGCCATCCCCGGGATCAAGTTCGACTGGGTGGTGGAAGAAGGCTTCGCCGAGATCCCGACCTGGCACCCGGCCGTCGGCAAGGTGATTCCGGTGGCGATCCGTCGCTGGCGCAAAAACCTCTGGCAGACCATCAAGAGCGGCGAGTGGAAGCGCTTCAAGCAAAGCGTGCGCGCCAGCAAATACGATCTGGTGATCGACGCTCAGGGCCTGCTGAAAAGTGCCTGGCTGACGCGCTACGTCAAAGCCCCGGTGGCCGGTCTCGACAAAGGCTCGGCGCGCGAGCCGATCGCCGCACGTTTCTACGACCGCAAACTGGCGGTGGCCCGCGGGCAACATGCAGTCGAACGGGTGCGTCAGCTGTTCGCCATCGCCCTCGGTTATGACCTGCCCAAAGGGTTGGGCGACTACGGCCTCAACGTCGAGCGTCTGGTGGAATTGCCGCGCAAGAGCGCCTTCGTGGTGTTCCTGCACGGCACCACATGGGACACCAAGCATTGGCCGGAAGCCTACTGGCGCGAGCTGACCGAACGCGTCGGCTATCTGGGCGTCGGGGTCAAACTGCCGTGGGGCAACCCGCTGGAGAAGGCCCGTGCCGAACGGATTGCCGCCGGTTTCAAGCACGCCGAAGTGCTGCCGAAGCTGAATCTGGCCGGGGTCGGCAAAGTGCTGGCCGGCGCCCAGGCTTGCGTCGCGGTGGACACCGGTCTCGGTCACCTTGCCGCCGCGCTGGATGTACCGACAATTTCGCTGTTCGGCCCGACCAACCCGGGCCTGACCGGCGCCTACGGCAAGGTGCAGATTCACATGGCCAGTGATTTCCCCTGCGCCCCTTGCCTGCAAAAGAAATGCACTTACCAACCGACCGCGCAGGATGCCCGTCAGTTTGACCTGAAACGCGAGCAGCCCCTGTGCTTCACGCGTGTGAATCCCGAGCGTGTCGCCAGCCGACTGAGCACGTTGTTAATGGCTGAGGAGCTGCGCTGATGCAATTGGCTTTTGTTCTGTACAAATATTTCCCGTTCGGTGGTTTGCAGCGCGATTTCATGCGCATCGCCCTCGAATGCCAGAAGCGCGGCCATCAGATCCGCGTCTACACGCTGATCTGGGAAGGCGACGTGCCGCCCGGTTTCGAAGTGCTGGTGGCGCCGGTCAAGGCGTTCTTCAATCATCGGCGCAACGAGAAGCTCACGGCGTGGATGGAAGCGGATCTGGCCAAGCGTCCGGTGGACCGGTTGATCGGCTTCAACAAGATGCCGGGTCTGGACGTCTACTACGCCGCCGACGGCTGCTTCGAAGACAAGGCGCAGAACCTGCGCCATTCGCTGTACCGCCGTTGGGGCCGCTATCGCCACTTCGCCGAGTACGAGCGCGCGGTGTTTGCCAAGGACGCGAAAACCGAAGTGCTGATGATTTCCGAAGTGCAGCAGCCGCTGTTCATCAAGCATTACGACACGCCGCTGGAGCGCTTCCACCTGTTGCCGCCGGGTATCGCCCAGGACCGTCGCCGGCCGGCGGATGCCGACGAGATTCGCGCCGGTTTCCGCGCCGAATTCAGCCTCAAGGACGACGAATTGCTGCTGGTGCAGATCGGCTCCGGGTTCAAGACCAAGGGCGTCGATCGCAGCCTCAAGGCGCTGGCCGCACTGCCTGCCGAACTGAAGAAACGCACCCGGCTGTTTGTAATCGGCCAGGATGACCCCAAATTGTTCCAGATGCAGAGTGCGACTTTGGGCCTGGGCGACAACGTGACGTTCCTCAAGGGGCGCAGCGATATCCCGCGTTTCCTGCTCGGCGCCGACCTGTTGATCCACCCGGCGTACAACGAAAACACCGGTACGGTGCTGCTCGAGGCGCTGGTCGCCGGGTTGCCGGTGCTGGTCAGCGCGGTCTGCGGTTACGCCCATTACATCGCCGAGGCGGACGCCGGGCGAGTGCTGGACGAACCGTTCGATCAGGCGCAACTGACGCAATACCTGACTGACATGTTGAATGACGACGCTGCACGCGCGGCCTGGAGCCGCAATGGTCTGGCCTTCGCCGAGACGGCCGACCTCTACAGCATGCCGCAGCACGCGGCCGATGTGATTCTGGCGGAGCACGCTTAAATGAAGTTGATGCTGGCTGAACCGTTCAAGAGCCTTTGGGCCGGACGCGACCCGTTCGCCGAAGTCGAAGGCTTGCAGGGCGAGGTCTACCGCGAGCTGGAAGCTCGACGCACGCTGCGCACGGAAGTCGACGGCAACGGCTTTTTCGTCAAGATCCACCGGGGCATCGGCTGGGGCGAGATCTTCAAGAATCTGCTGACCGCCAAGCTGCCGGTGCTTGGCGCAGGTCAGGAGTGGAAGGCGATCCAGCGTTTGCAGGAAGTCGGCGTGCCGACCATGACCGCCGTGGCTTACGGTGAGAAGGGCAGCAACCCGGCCGATCAACATTCGTTCATTGTTACCGAAGAGCTGGCGCCGACCATCAGCCTCGAAGACTTCAGCATCGATTGGGTCAAGCAACCGCCGGCGCCTGCGCTCAAGCGCGCGCTGATCGCTGAAGTGGCGCGCATGACCGGCATGATGCACCGCGCCGGGGTCAACCACCGCGACTGCTACATCTGCCACTTTCTGCTGCACACCGACAAGCCGATCACCCCGGAAGATTTCAAGCTCTCGGTGATCGACCTGCACCGCGCCCAGACCCGCCCACGTATTACTCAACGCTGGCGCAACAAGGACCTGGCCGCGCTGTATTTCTCGGCGCTGGACATCGGCCTGACCCGACGCGACAAGCTGCGTTTCCTCAAGGGCTACTTCCAGCAACCGCTACGGCAGATTCTCGCCGAAGAAGCACCGTTGCTGAGCTGGCTCGAAGGCAAGGCCAACAAGCTTTATGCGCGCAAACAGCGTTACGGGGATGCGCTCTGATGGCGGGTTGGACGCTTGAACCGCAGTACAGCGAACTGGCCGAAGATTTTGGCAGCCTCGAAGCGGTGTTTGCCCTGCAGGGCGAGCGCCTGACCCGCGACCCGCTGTCCGAAGTCATCCGCGTGCAGCGCAACGGCGTGAATTACTACGTCAAACGCTACGTCGGCGCCGGCAAAGGCTTGCGCCGTTACTTGGGCAAGCCACGGGTAAAAATGGAGTGGCAGAACCTCAAGCGCTTCGCCAAGTGGGGTATTCCCACTGCCGAAGTGGTGGCCTGGGGCCTGGAGCGACGTGGCGCGGCCTATGCTCGTGGCGCCATGATCACCCGCGAGCTGCCGCGCACCGAAGACCTCTCGGCGCTGGCCGAACGCAACGATCCGAAACTCAAGGATCGGCTGTGGGTCGATGGCATCAGCCGTCAACTGGCCGGCTACACCCGAACCATGCACGACCACCGCTTTACCCATAACGATCTGAAATGGCGCAACCTGCTGATCGACGATCAGGCGCAGGTGTTTCTGATCGACTGCCCGAACGGCGATTTCTGGCGCGGCTTCTGGCTCAAATACCGGATCACCAAGGATCTGGCCTGTCTCGACAAGGTGGCCAAATATCACCTGTCGAACACCCAGCGCCTGCGCTTCTATCTGCAATACCGCGGACGTGATCGGCTCAATGCCGCCGACAAGAAACGGATTCGCCACGTGGTGAGATTTTTCGAGGGACGCGAATGACTGATTTCCTGGCTGCTGAAGACCGGGCGCTGCTTGAGCGTCATGGCCTCGGCACTTTCGACGCGCTCTGGGCCAAACAGCTCGAAGCCGTGGACGAACCGAACACCGATGGCGGTGGCTGGAGCAGCGTGTTTCGCCTGGAGCTGGATGGGCAGGCGTATTACCTCAAGCGCCAGAGCAACTACCTGACCCGTACCCTGCATGCGCCGTTCGGCGAGCCGAGTTTCGCCCGCGAGTTTCGCAATATCAGCCGCTACAACAAGTTGGGGATCCCGGCGCTGCAAGCGGCGTTCTTCGGTGAGCGCAAGGTCAAGGGCGATGTCCAGGCGATCCTGCTGACCCGGGCCCTCGACGGCTGGGACGACCTTGATTCGCTGTTGCAACGCTGGTCCGAGCTGACCGCCGCGCAGCACTCGGCCATTCTCAAGGCCTGTGGACAGCTGGCGCGCCAGCTGCACGGCGTGCGTCAGGTGCACGGCTGCTTTTATCCGAAACACATCTTTTTGCAGGCTGATGGCGACGCGTATAAGGCGCAGTTGATCGACCTGGAAAAGACCCGGCCACTGCTGTTCTTCATTCGCGACCGGGTCAAGGATCTGGAGCCGCTGCTGCGTCGCGCGCCGGAATGGAGCGAGGCGCAATTGCGCGAGTTGCTCGCGGCCTATCTCGATCAGCCAGTCGACAGTTCGCTGGTCGACAGTTGGGTGACGCGCCTGACCGCACGGCGCAGTCGCAAGGAGACCCGTTGATGCGCTTGTCCGAACTGAAAAACGCCGGACGTGCGCCGAGTCTGCCGCTGACGATCAGCCTCGCTGATGCGGCCGGCCCTGCGGATTTGCAGTTGCTCAGTCTGTTGCGGGTGTTGCCGGGGCAGCGCTATGTCGGTGCCGGGGTCTGGCGCGGGCGGCCGGTGCTGGCCAAATTGCTGGTGGGCAGCAAGGCTGCGCGGCATTTTCAGCGCGAACTGGCGGGCGTCAAACTGCTCGCCGAACAAGGCCTGACCACGCCGCTGTTGTTGGCTGATGGTTTGCAGGACGGCGAGGGTGGCTGGCTGTTGTTCGAATTTCTCGAAGGTGCCGAAAGCCTCGGTGATGCCTGGCAGAAAGTCGAATCGCTGCCGGTGCTGGCGGACGAGCAATCGGCGGTACTCGCCGAGGCGCTGGGCGCTATCGGCCAACTGCATGGCAAAGGCCTGTGGCAGGAAGATCTGCACCTCGACAACCTGCTGCGCCAGGGCGGTCAGTTGTACCTGATCGACGGTGCCGGGATTTGCGCCGAGACCGCTGGCCAGCCGTTGTCGCGGCAGAAAGTGCTGGAAAACCTCGGGGTGTTTTTCGCCCAGTTGCCCAAGTCACTGGAGCCGTTCACCGAAGAATTGCTGGTGTATTACCTGCTGAGCAACAGCGAGCATGCGCTGCCGCTGGAAGCCCTGCAGAAGCAGATCGCCAAGGTGCGTGCCTGGCGCCTGAAGGATTATCTGATCAAGGTGGGCCGCGAGTGCACGTTGTTCAGTGTGCAGCGCGGTGCATTTGGCCTGCGGGCGATCCGTCGCGAGGAAGAAGCGGCGATGCTGCCGGTGCTGGATCAGGCCGATGCGCTGCTCGATCAGGGCCATCTGTACAAGACCGGCGGCGCGGCGAGCGTCGGCAAGGTCGAAGTGGCCGGGCGCACGTTGGTGATCAAGCGCTACAACATCAAAGGCTTCGCGCACTGGCTCAAGCGCTTCTGGCGTCCGAGCCGCGCGTGGCACTCGTGGCGTGAAGGCAATCGCCTGGCGTTCCTCGGCATCGCCACGCCGAAACCGCTGGCGGTGCTGGAAAAGCGCTTTTTGTGGCTGCGCAGCCGTGCTTATCTGGTGACCGAGTTCCTGCCGGGGCCGGACATCATCGAGCGCTTTGCGCCATATGTTGAAAGCGGTGCGGCGCCGGAATCCGAATTGCTGGCGCTGGATCAATTGTTTGCACGATTGATTGCCGAGCGCATCAGCCATGGCGACTTCAAGGGCCATAACCTGTTCTGGCAAGAAGATCGCTGGGCGCTGATCGACCTGGATTCGATGTGTCAGCACAGTTCTGTCGGAAGTTTCGCACCGGCCTATGCGCGGGATCGGGCACGGTTCATGCGCAACTGGCCCGAGAGCAGCGCGCTGTATCAAGTGATCGATCAGCGGTTGCCCAAGGACATCTCCAGCGCGTCCTGAGCCGCCTTCGCCAGCAGGCTGGCTCCTACAGGGGAATGCATTCCACTGTAGGAGTGAGCCTGCTCGCGATAGGGCTTTAAAGCCCCATAAATCTCCCGTTGAGCAATAGCGGACAAACTCCACTGACTTGTCCTACAGCTTCTCCAGAAGCCATGAACTGTGCCCGCTCCAGTCCCGATGCTAGCTTGCCCTGACCACTTCGGAGGGCAAACCTTGAGCATCAAAAACGCCGTAACACTCAGCACCTGCGCATGGCTTTTATCCGGCTGCGGCACCGCCGCCTCGGTATTGCAAATGGACGCTGACGTCGCCCGCGACATGCGCAAACAGAAGACCTACTGCCAATCGATTCCACGGATCTACAGCGGTCTGGCGTTCGATTTCTGCGTACTGAATGCCCCACCTGACCCTACCGGCGTGCTGCTGCCGTTCGTGCTGCTGGACCTGCCATTGTCCGGGGTGCTGGACACGGTGGTGTTGCCGTATACGATTTATCAACAGGTCGTGGATGGCAATATCGGCATCTATTGGCGAACAGATCGCGGGTAACTGTTTTGCAATTTTCTCTGTTTGAAACCCAGAGCAAGTAAAGCGCTCTCAGTTTTTTTGCATCCAGACTTTGATGTGCTGAGCTTCATCTCTCTATTGGAGTGGAGGACGAAATGATGTTGGGGAGTAAGTTTCGAGAACTGGGGGTTGAAGGTTTTCCCTCCCCCAGAAAGCGAAAAGCCCCGGTGATCTCACCGAGGCATTAGCGCCGACCGGGATCCCCCAGTCCATTTGCACGGAAGTCTATGTTGAGAGGCTCGGGAGTGCAACGCGAACGCTGGCCAGTTCCGCTAGAGGCTTGTCAGCGCTTTTACGCTATAATCCCGCCCTTTAGCTGTCTCTCGCCCGGTGCGAGGGCACATCAATTTTCAAGGCGCATCGCGCCTGAATGCAGACTAAAGAGGCTAGACCCTGTGGCATTGACGATTCTTGGCCTGTCCGGCGCCCTTAGCCATGACCCTTCAGCCGCCTTGTACATCGACGGCAAGCTGGTGGCGGCGGCTGAAGAGGAGCGCTTCGTCCGCGATAAGCATGCAAAGAACCGCATGCCCTACGAATCGGCGAAGTTCTGCCTGGAACAGGCCGGTATCAAGCCGTCCGACGTTGACGTGGTGGCGATTCCGTTCGCGCCGATCAGCCTGTTCGGCAAGGCTCGCTGGCACTACGCCAAGCGCTACTGGTACGCCCCGGACCGTGCCCTCGATGCGATCCTGATGGGCAACCGTCGCTACAAGCGCTATCGCAACAAGATCGTCTGGTGCCTGGAGCAACTGGGTTTTGATCCGAAGAAGATCAAGATCGAGCCGGTCGAGCACCACCTCGCTCACGCCTCCAGCGCCTACCACTGCTCGGGTTTCAAAGAGAAAACCGCGATCCTCGGCATCGACGGCAAGGGCGAGTACGCCACGACCTTCTTCGGTTACGGCGAAAACGGCAAGATCCACAAGATCAAGGAATTCTTCGATCCGGACTCCCTCGGCGGCCTGTACGGCGCGATCACCGAGTTCCTCGGTTTCGAGATGCTCGACGGCGAGTTCAAGGTCATGGGCATGGCGCCGTACGGCGACGCCAGCAAATACGATTTCTCGCGTCTGGCCTCGTTCGAGAACGGCGAACTGGTGATCAACACCGACTACGCCAACGTGATCGGCCTGCGTCGCTACAAAGAGAAGGGCAAAGGCTTCTACTTCTCGCCGAAGCTGATCGAATGGCTGGGGCCGAAGCGTGAAGGCGATATCGCCGACGAACCGTACATCCACTACGCCGCGAGCATGCAAGCGCTGTTCGAGAAACTGGCGCTGCAGATGATCGACTACTACCTGGGCGATGTGCTCAAGGAAACCGGCAAGCTGGCCTTCGCCGGTGGCTGCGCGTTGAACGTCAAGCTGAACCAGAAAATCATCGCCCGCGATGACATCAAGGAACTGTTCGTGCAACCGGCGTCCGGCGATGCCGGCACCGCGGTCGGCGCAGCGGCCTATGTGTCCCACGCCCGTGGCGTGCCGGTCGAGAAGATGGAACACGTCTACCTCGGCCCGTCGTACAGCAACGAAGACGTGATCGCCGCGTGCGCCCGTCACGAGAACAAGCCGACCTGGCGCAAGCTCGACAACATGCCGGAGCAGATCGCCAAAATCATGGTCGATGGCAACCCGGTGGCCTGGTTCCAGGGCCGCATGGAGTTCGGTCCGCGTGCGCTCGGTGGACGTTCGATCATCGGTTGCCCGAGCGTGGCCGGTGTGGCTGACCGCATCAACCACCAGATCAAGTTCCGCGAGCGCTGGAGGCCTTTCTGCCCGTCGATGCTCGACACCGTTGCACCGCAGATGATCAAGATCGATCACCCGGCGCCGTTCATGACCTTTACTTTCGAAGTGGCGGAAGAGTGGAAGACCCGCGTGCCGGAAGTCGTCCACGAAGACGGTACCTCCCGGGCCCAGGTGCTCAAGCGCGAATACAACCCGCGCTACTACGACATGATGAAGGCGCTGGAAAACCTTACCGGCAACGGCGTGTCGCTGAACACTTCGCTGAACCGTCGTGGTGAGCCGATGATCTGCTCGCCGACCGACGCCCTGAACATGTTCTTCGGCTCCGATCTGCAGTACCTGATCATGGAAGACATTCTGGTGGTCAAAGAGGGCGCAAACGCTTATGACTCGCTCGGCTGAACGCCATGTGCTGCAGTTCTGTCACGGCTATGACGGGCCGTTCCTCGACTGCGCACGGCAGTACGCCAGCCTGTTCGCGGGCACCGGTTATCGGGTGACCACGGTCTTTCTGACCGGGGCCGCCGATAGCGAGGTGGCCGCAGCGTGTGCTTCCGATGAAGTGTTGTTCATGGAGTACAGCTCCAAGGCCATTCGTGGCCTGAAGCTGGGCGCCATCGGCGATCTGCGCAAGATTGCCGCATCACGCAATTTCAGTTTCTGCATCGCCCATCGCTTCAAGCCGATCTACATCGCCTTGCTCGGTACTTCGCTGCCGGTGATTGGCGTGCATCACGCGTTTGACGATTACAAACGCGGCACGCGCAAGCTGTTCGCGCACATTTTCCGCAAGCGCCTGAGCCTGCTCGGCGTCTCCGATGCCGTGCGCGACGACATGCGGCGCTGCCTGCCGAAATGGCCGTCGACCCGCATCCAGACCTTGTACAACCGCATCGATGTGCCGGCCTTGCAGGCCAGTCAGGTGTCGGCCCGCGAAGCCCGCGAGACCCTCGGTCTGGCGGCGGATGCGTTCATTGTCGGCAACGTCGGACGGCTGCACCCGGACAAGGATCAGGCCACCCTGCTGCACGGTTTCGCCGCGGCGTTACCCGGTCTGCCGGGCAACAGTCAGCTGGTGATTCTCGGCAAGGGCCGTCTGGAACAGGACCTCAAGGAGCTGGCGCGCGAACTGGGCATCGGTGACCGGGTGCTGTTTCTCGGTCAGGTACCGGACGCGCGCAATTACTTCCGCGCCTTCGATGTGTTTGCCCTGAGCTCCGATCACGAACCGTTCGGCATGGTGCTGCTCGAAGCCATGGCCGCCGGTGTGCCGTTGCTGGCCACTGCGTGTGGCGGGGCCAAGGAAGTGGTCGAGGGCGTGGGGATTCTGTTCCCGCTGGGCGATGCCGAGCACCTTGCACAAGGTCTGCAACATTTGGCGGGTATGGATGATCAGCAACGCCGTCAGTGCGCCGAGCTGATGCTCGATCGCCTGCGTGAGCGTTTCTCCGACCGTGCGGTGCGCGACACCTTCTGGCGTCTGCCGCAAGTTACCGATCTGGCACCGAGGGGCTGATGCTCAACCGATTTCAAGGCTGGCGCGAACGTGGCTGGTCGCCCGTTGACGCCTCCACCTATGCCACCGCCTGGCAGCGTTTTGGCGGCAGCGTCGCGACGCATCCTTTGGTGGTCGAGCGTCTGGCTGATCTGGCTGGCATCCCGGTGCGCTATCTGGCGTGGGAGCAGGACGGTGAAGTCAAAGCGGCGATCCCGACCTGGGGTCGCGACCTGGCCCTGTCCAAGGACGTGCTCAAGCGCAACGGCAAGAAAGGCCTGTTCGACCTCGGCAATGCCGAGCTGATCCTGCCGGCCGCCGTCGATGCCCAGGCGCCGTTGCGCCATCGCGCACGCTATCTCTCGGCGCTCAACGAAAACCGCTTCAGCGGTCTCAAGTTGCAGACCGAACAACTGGCCATGGCCCGCACGCCCGAAGAACTGTCGAAGAAGTTTCGCTACAACCAACGCCGTGAGCTGCGTCTGCTGGAAGAGGCGGGCGGTGTGGTACGTGCGGTCGGCGAGTTCTCCAGCGCCGAACTGGCGGCGATCTACTGTGATCTGTTCCAGCGCCGCTGGGGCTTCCCGGCTACAGGCGCGGCGCGCATGGCCGAAGTCATCGAGCTGCTGCGTGAACTGCTGATCGGCTCGGTGATCTTCCTCAGCGACGCGCCAATCGCCATTCAACTGGTGTACCGCGTCGAAGCGCCGGAGTGGATCAGCGTCGAGTACATCAACGGCGGTGTCGATCCCGAAACCCGCGAGTTCAGCCCTGGCAGCGTGTTGAGCTTTCTCAATACGCAAAGCGCCTGGGAGCATGCGCGAGCACTGGACAAGCCACTGCGGTTTTCCTTCGGTCGCGCCGACCGTGAATACAAGGATCGCTGGTGCAATCCTGTGCCGGTGTTCACCGTATGAGTCAGCCCATGAGCCGCAAACAGCAACTGCTCAAGCGTCATCGTCGCAATAAACGCCTCACCTTGCTGATCGCCCTGAGCGTGTTGATCGCGCTCGGTGTGCTGGTCGCGTGGTGGTTGCCGCTGGTGTTCGCGGTGGTTGGCTGGATCGCCCACGAGGCGTGGTTTGCCGATCACCTGTTCTATTCGCCGAAAGACGATTACCAGTACAGCTTTCCGCCGTTTACGCCGCAACCCAAGGTGCATTTGAGCGGCGAGCAACTGCGCCTGGATGAAGGCGTGATGCTGGTCGACGAAGCGACGTTGATCCTCGCGGTAAAGGTCAAAAGCACCTGGCTGGGACGTTTCCTTGATCCGCGCGTCGAGCTGGTCGGCGGGGCGAATCCTGATGCGCAAACCTTCGAGCGCGGGGTCAATGGCCTGCGTTACCTGAACCTCAGCGGTCAGGCGCAAGCCTTGGCGCAAGGTCAGTTGCGCTTGCGCGGGCGCTTCTGCCGGGTGTCCGGCGAGCCGGTGTTGTGGGCGCTGGAGCAGCCGGACTACCGCCGACAGCGGGTGATGGTGATCGCCCCGCACGCCGACGATGCCGAGCTGGCGGCGTATGGCTTGTACAGCCAGGCCGATGACGCCTGGATCGTCACCCTGACTGCGGGTGAGATCGAAGCCGAACACTATCAACAGATGGGCATGAGCAAGGTCGAGGCCGCGCGGCTCAAAGGCCGTCTGCGTGCCTGGGACAGCCTCGCCGTGCCGCGTTGGGCCGGTGTGCCGCAAGAACACTGCGTGCAGCTCGGCTACTTCTGCCTGCAACTGGCAGCGATGCAGACCGCACCGAATCAGGTGGTGGGCTCGCGCGAAGCGGATCTGAACGACACGCGACTGTTTCGCCAGTTGAATCCGTTCACCCTGCCGGGCGATGCCGATGGCGCACCGACCTGGAACAACCTGCTGGCCGACCTGCGCGAAGTGCTGCTGCGCGCCCGTCCAGAGGTGATCGTGCTGCCGCACCCGACCCTCGATCCGCATCCCGATCATATCTGCGCCCAGCAAGCGGTTTTGCAGGCGCTCCAGGGTCTCGACTGGCAGCCGACGTTGCTCGGTTATGCCAACCATTTGCATGACAATGACCGCTGGCCGATGGGCAACACCGGGCAGGGCATTGCCTTGCCGCCGGCCTTCGATCCGGCGGTGCCGATGCAGCCGCTGTGCCTGCCGCTGTCCATCGAGTTGCAACGTGACAAGGCCATGGCGCTGGGCATGATGCATGACCTGCAGCCGTCGGCACCGTTCAAGCGTCGCCTGCGCCGGGTTATCCAGCGCGTGCTCGCCGGGCGGGCCGCGTCGGTGTACGGCGAAAACGAATTTTTTCGAAAAGCGGTCAGGCGCCAGGAGTTGTTCTGGCTACTCAAGCACGGTGAGACAGGCGTTCAGCGGGGAGAGTCATGAGTCAACGGTTCAAGGTGTTGCAGCTGCAACCCGACTACAACGTCAAAGCCCATGACTTTGCCGACCTCGCCGAACAGATCGTCAAGGCATTGCCGAGCGATCGCTATGAGCTCACCGCGGCTTTCCTGCGCGGCAAACCGGGGCCGGGCGAGCCGGTGAGCCGGGCCGATCACTCGGTGTACTTCGAGTTTTCCGACAAGTCGCTCAAGGGCATGCGCCTGCGGGCGATGTGGCAGCTGTACAAGTTTTGCCGCCGGGAAAAGTTCGACGTGGTGATCTGCAACCGCTTCAAACCAGTGAACATGATGTTGGCGCTCAACCGCTGGTTGAAGGTGCCGCTGTGCATTGGCATCTCCCACGGTTTCGGTGAGTACGATCGCTTCTACCGACGTCGTCAGACCCAGCGTCTGATCGATCGGCACTGGCGCTTCGTCGGCGTGTCACCAGCGGTCAAACAGTACCTGCTCGATTGCGATTGCGGCTTCACCGACCAGAACACCTACGCCATTACCAATGCCATCGACATCGAGCAGGCCGAGGGCTTGCAGCACAGCCGCGAAAAGGCTCGCGAGTTGTTGGGCCTCGACCCGAATGTGCGCTTGATTGGCGCGCTGGGGCGCCTGGTGTCGGTCAAGGGCCACACCTATCTGCTGCAAGCCTTTGCCGCGCTGAAAGACAAATACCCGAACACTCAACTGGCAATCATTGGTGCCGGACGCCTGCAAGCGCCGCTGGCGGCCGAGATCGAGCAACTGGGCCTGAGCGGTCGTGCGCACCTGCTGGGTTTCAAGGAAAACGCTCTGCAGTACGTACGTGCGTTCGACATCTGGACCATGCCGTCGCTGGCCGAAGGCCTGGGCCTGGCGTTGCTCGAAGGCATGAGCGGACACCTGCCGGTGATCGCTTCGAACGTGCCGGCGATGTTGCCGCTGATCGAAGGTGCCGGCGGTTTGGCGATCACGCCCAAGGACGTGCCGAGTCTGGTCGCCGCGCTGGATAACTATCTCGCGCTGTCGGACGACGAACTCAAGGACAAGGGCGAGCAGGCCTATCGTTATCTGCAGGAACAGCACGACATCGAGGTGTTCCGTCAGGAATACCTGGACCTGATCGACTCCGGCCTGGAACAGGCCCGCAAGGAGCAGCCGTGAGCGAAGAGAAAGCCGTGAGTGAAGAAAGAGCCATGAGCGAAGCCAACGCTCTCGTCACCGTGATCATCGCCTCGTACAACCACGGCCCGTACATTGAGGAAAGCATCCTCAGCGTCCTCAACCAGAGCTACAAAAACATCGAGCTGCTGGTGGTCGATGACGGTTCGAAGGACGACAGCGTCGAGCGCATCAGCGCGTTGCAGGCGCAGTACGGTTTCGATTTTCGTGTGCAGCAGAATCAGGGTCTGACCAATACCCTCAACGGCGCTATCGCCCGTTCGAAGGGCAGTCTGATTGTGCCGTTCGGCTCCGACGACATCATGTATCCCGACCGTATTGCCACCCAGGTGGCGTACATGGACGGCAAGCCTGAAGTCGGGATCTGTGCCGGCAATATCGAGCTGATGCACGCCGACGGCAGTCTTTATCCAGAGAAGCGTCAGCGCCGCGACGTGCCGTTTCGCCGCCTCGATTTCGACGACATGTTCCTTGAGCGCAAGCCGTATCCGCCGGCGCCGACGCTGATGATCCGTCGCGAGGCGCTGGAGAAGGTGGGAGGGTTCGATCCGACGATTCGTCTTGAAGACCTGTATATCGAGCTCAAGGTGACCCGTGCTGGCTACTTCATCGACGGTTTGAACGTGGTGATGGCGCGCTACCGCAAGCACGCCACCAACTCGTACAAGAATCATCGCTTCATGATCGAGAACATCCTGCGCACCTATGCGTTGTTCAGCGATCATCCGTTGTACGACGAAGTGCGCTTCAAGGCGCTGAACTCGATGTTCCTCAAGACCGCCAACCGCAATCGAAAGCTGGCACGCGAGCTACTGGCGCAGATCCCGTTCAAGGCCTGGAACAAGAAGACCTGGCGCGGACTGGGGCGTTTGCTCTTTTCCCCGCTGGAAAAGGACTGAGGCGCTCGCTCGCACTCAGCGAGCGATCTTCTCCGGCAGACGCTTTTCGCCCTTCTGACGCTGGCGCAGCCAATGCACAACCTTCTTGCCGGCAGCCATGCCCGGCTGCTCGATATAGAGGAACGTCACGCTGCTGATCAGAATCAGCAAGCACGCGCAGACGGCCACCAGGGGTAGGTAGACCGCCGTTTCCCGTGCATCGATATTCAGCAGCAGCGGCAGCCGTTGCACCATCAGCCATAGAACGAACCCGTGCAGCAGATAGGTGCTGTAGCTGATCTCGCCGAGCCAGCGAATGCTGCGTGGTTTCAGCGCGCCGAACAGATCATTGCCGGACGCTACGATCACGAAAAACAACCCCAGCAAAAACAGCGGTGCAGTCTTGAACGCCCGACTGAACGCGGTGAATGCAATCACCAGCGCGAGCACGGCGATGATGCTCGCCAGGCGCGACTGGCTCCACGCCACGAGCGCCGGCCGGCGAATCCAGTAGGCGGCGGCAATGCCACCGAGGAAACTCGCCAGAAAGTGTTTCTTCAGCGAATGTTCCCAGCCGATGATCTGGTACAGCGCGTAGATGCCGATCAGGCACAGCACCACCTGCAACCAGCTGCCGCGGTAGATGAACACCAGTCCGGCCAATGGCAGCGCCATGTAGAAAAACACCTCATAGGCCAGCGTCCACGTGACGTTGGATATCAGCATGCCGGAATGACGGTACTGGTTGATGTCCGGGCGGTCGAACGTCAGCCAGGCGAGGATCTGTTTGAACAGCTCCAGGCCAGGCTCCTTCATTTGCCAGTCCTGCAAGTGGAAGATCGAGACGAACACCAGCAGCATCAGCGGCAGATACAGCGGATACAGACGAAATACCCGTGAGACGCCGAACGCCAGCCAGTCATGGTTGCGTCCCTGCGCGAGCAGGCGGCTCCAGAACAGAAAACCGGTGATCATGAAGAACAGCGCGACGCTGCCCTGACCCAGCATCGAATAGAAGTTGCTCGGCGGAAAGTCGATCACCCCGGTGCGCAAGAAGATCCAGGTAATGACCGAGTGGTGTACGAACACACCAAACGCCAGATAGCCACGCAGGCCGTCGATGCTGGCATATCGACTTTCGCCGGAATGCTGCAGGTGCCGAGCTATTTTCGGCACCGCGCGCAACAGCAGGGCGGAGGTGACGATGGCCAGCAGGTAGGCTGCCAGCGCGATAAGCGGATTGGTTTCGATCATCACTGAACTCGGGCCGGGGCGTTGCCGGCCAGCACTTGCCTGTGCAGATTTTCAACCGCGGATTTAGACGCCGTCATGGCGTACCCCTGGAGCAACGCATCGAGGTGATCCTCGAACAGCCAGCGTTTGTCGACAGTGTAACGTTGCATATGACGCAAATTGCGTTGGCGCAGGGAAAGACTGAGCGGGGTAGGGTAGATGCGCAAGTCGGCCAGATCGATCAGGCCGAACTCGCCATCTTCCAGCACCAGTACGTTACCCAGGTGCAGCGAGCGGAAATACACGCCTTTTTCGTGCAGTTGCGCCATGAATTTGCCAAAGCGCTCTACCAGCGCCTGGCGCACCGCTGGAGCCGTAATGCTCTGCAGCACCTGACGCAGCGTGTGTCCCGGTAACGGCGCGTAATGCACGGCACTGCTGCCATCGTCGAGACGGTACAGATTCAATATTTGCGGGGTCGGAATGCCCATCTGGCGCAGCTGTTCGCTGTTGACCGCGAAACGTTCGGAGTAGGGATTGAAGCTGCCGGAGGTGTACCAGCGGCGACGGCGGAACAGCTTGAGGAAGCTGCCGTCGGTCAGGCGCAGGACTTTTGGGCCGAGGCCGTCTTCTTCAATGATCTGGGCCGCGCTGCTCATGTGCTCCAGGTCAGCGGTCGCAAGCTTTTGCACCGGCTGTGTCAACAGGCGCCGCGCGCGTTGATTGATGCTCAGCGCCGCGATCAGTGCCAGCGGGATCCACAACAGGAACCAGTGCTCTTTGGGCCGCGAGATGATTCCACCGCCTTCGGTCAGCCCGGCACCGATACCGAATACCAGCCAGGTCGAGGCAATGATCAGCAGTGGCTGCACACGCTGGCGCCAACTGCTCAGCAGGCTCCACAGCAGGAAGAACAACCATGGCAGCAGTCCGATGATCCCGACGTAATACAGGACACCGAGGGCAAAGCTGTGTGGTTCCTGAAAGTTGTAGCCAACGCCCGGGTCGACAGCGAGGGTGGCACTGTAGCCATGGCCGACCCACGGGTGGTCGGCAATCTTGTGCAACACGATTTGCCAGATTTCCAGCCGGTAGGAATCACCACGTTCAATGATCATCTGCGAAAACAGCGTGAGAACCGCCACCCCGCTCAGGGCCAGGGCTACCAGCAACCCCACTGAACGTCGGTTCCAGCAGATGAAGCACAGCCAGAGCGCAGCCATGGTCAGTGCCACCAGCGGTGTCCGGGAACCCGTGCCGATCACGGCCATGAACATGATTGCCATCGCCGGCACGCTGAGCCACATCATCTGGCGACGTTTGCAGGTCATGGTCACGCTCAGCCAGTAGGCACTGAAGAAGCCGAACAGGTGCGAGCTGAGCAACGGGTTATCGAAGGCACCGCCGCCGATCAGGCGCATCCCCGGCTCATAAACCCGGGCGAACATGAACAGGAAAATGGTCGTGGCAATCAGCGCGACCAGCGCAGCGCCGAACAGCAAGGGTTGCAGGATGTCGCTGCGGTAGCGCACCAGCAGGTAGCAGCCGGCAAACAGCAGCAAGGTATGCAGTGGCGGCTTGAACATTCCGCCGAGCGGCTCACCGTCTGGGCCCCATGCGAGGCTGAGCAACGCCCAGGCGGCGAACAACAGGACTGCGATGAAAATCGGCTCGCGCAGCAGCTCCTTGAGCTCGCGTGGACGCAGGCACAGTGCGATCAGTGTCGGAATGCTGAACAGTCCGTAGAACAGCTTGTGATGCAGGCTTCGACCCGGCAAAAAGAACAGCGCGCACAGGAGCAAAAAATAACCGGTGGGTAGTATCCACAGGCTGATGAAATCGAAAACTCGATTGGACGTACTGCTGAAGCCGCGAAGTTGCATGCTGTGAGATTCATTCCTGAGGTTGATCGACCATTCGAGTGATGGCTATTTGATGCGGAAAAAGATGCCTAACAATAACAGCCTTTCGCCGATTGCCAGAACCCTGAAGAAGCTGTGCTAAAGTCAGCGTCCTTTTTATCGACTTTCGCGTGATATGACCGATTCCAGTCCCGCCGCAAGCCCATCGAGCTTGAAAATCTACTTCCGCCTGCTCGGCTATGTCCGGCCGTACATCAGTCTGTTCCTGATCAGCATCGTCGGCTTTCTGATTTTCGCCTCGACGCAGCCAATGCTCGGCTACATCCTCAAGTACTTTGTCGATGGCCTGTCCAACCCTGAAGCGGTGCTGTTTCCTTCCGTGCCGTACCTGCGCGACCTGCAACTGCTGCAGGCCGTACCGTTGCTGATCATTCTGATCGCCGCGTGGCAGGGGCTGGGCTCCTATCTGGGCAACTATTTCCTGGCCAAGGTTTCCCTCGGGTTGGTGCATGACTTGCGTGTGCAGTTGTTCAACAACCTGCTGGTGCTGCCTAACCGCTATTTCGACAAGCATAACTCCGGTCATCTGATTTCGCGTATCACCTTCAACGTGACCATGGTCACGGGGGCGGCAACAGATGCGATCAAGGTCGTAATCCGTGAAGGCATGACGGTGATCTTCCTGTTTGCCTCGCTGCTGTTCATGAACTGGAAGCTGACCCTGGTGATGGTGGCGATCCTGCCGCTGATCGCCGTAATGGTGCGCACCGCCAGCAAGAAATTCCGCAAGCAGAGCAAGAAGATCCAGCTGGCGATGGGCGATGTCACCCACGTTGCCTCGGAAACCATCCAGGGTTATCGCGTGGTGCGCAGCTTCGGCGGCGAGGCTTACGAAGAACAACGCTTCCTCAACGCCAGCCAGAGCAACACCGACAAGCAACTGCGCATGACCCGTACCGGCGCGATCTACACGCCAATGCTGCAACTGGTGATCTACACCGCCATGGCCGTGCTGATGTTCCTCGTGCTGTACCTGCGCGGTGATGCCTCGGCCGGTGACATGGTCGCCTACATCACCCTGGCAGGCCTGCTGCCCAAGCCGATCCGTCAATTGTCCGAAGTCAGCTCGACCATCCAGAAAGGCGTGGCCGGTGCCGAGAGCATCTTCGAGCAACTGGATGTCGAGCCGGAAGTCGATACCGGTACGGTGGAGCGCGATGCGGTGAGCGGTCGTCTGGACGTGCGCAACCTCAGCTTCACCTACCCTGGCACCGAACGTCAGGTGCTCGACGACATCAGCTTCTCGGTCCAGCCGGGGCAGATGGTCGCATTGGTAGGGCGTTCGGGCAGCGGCAAGTCGACGCTGGCCAACCTGATTCCACGCTTCTATCACCACGACAAGGGCGAAATTCTCATCGACGACGTGGAAGTCGAGCAGTACAAGCTGCTCAACCTGCGTCGTCATATCGCCCAGGTAACCCAGCACGTCACTTTGTTCAGCGATACCGTGGCCAACAACATCGCTTATGGCGATCTGGCCGGTGCACCGCGCGAAGACATCGAGAAAGCGGCGCGCGATGCCTATGCGATGGACTTCATTTCGCAGCTGCCGCAAGGCCTGGACACTCAGGTCGGCGAGAACGGCGTATTGCTTTCCGGTGGCCAGCGCCAGCGTCTGGCGATTGCCCGTGCGTTGCTGAAGAACGCACCGCTGCTGATTCTCGACGAGGCCACCTCGGCACTCGACACTGAGTCCGAACGGCACATTCAGGCGGCACTGGATCAGGTGATGAAGGGGCGTACCACGCTGGTGATCGCTCACCGTCTGTCGACCATCGAGAAGGCCGACCTTATTCTGGTCATGGATCAGGGTCGCATCGTCGAGCGCGGCACTCACGACCAGTTGCTGGCGCAAAATGGTTACTACGCGCGCCTCAACGCCATGGGCCTGGATGCCCCGGCCGAAGATATCGCCTGATTTCAGGCTCAGCCCTGTGGGAGCGAGCCTGCTCGCGAAGGCGCTGCAACAGACGACGTCCGTGTCGAATGTTCACCCGCTATCGCGAGCAGGCTCGCTCCCACAGTCGTTTGTATCGAGACCATTACCCTTCTTGACCAAACCGGAATAAAACCGGGTACCGCGCTTGTTAAGGTTCCTCAACGAACTCTGACTTTCATCGAGGGGGTCATCCCCGTCGCGCGGGTACTTTCATGCTGCAACGCTATCTCTGGAAACTGCTGCCCAAGCCACAGCGGGCCTTTCTGCTCGGGCGCCTGTCGGTGGTCGATCGTCAGGTGGTGAACAAGTCGATGTCAGCCAACCTGACGTTTCCCCAGCCCTTCCAGCAGCGCTCCTGCCTGTTCATCCATGTCCCGAAATGCGCCGGCAGCAGCATCTGTACGGCAATGTTCGACGGCTGGCGTCCCGGGCATTTGCCGTTGTACTGGTACGAGGAGCAATTCCCCGAGGCATTCGCGAAGGCATTCAAGTTCGCCTTTGTCCGCGATCCGCTGGAACGCGCCTATTCGGCCTACGCCTTCCTGCGCGGCAATGCGTTGAGCGAGCGTGATCACGCCGCCCAGCAACTGGTCAGGCATTACCGCGACTTCGACGATTTTGTCGCCCGCTGGCTACACCCCGAAACCATCTCGCGGCAACTGCACTTCGCGGCGCAAACCGATTTCCTGACCGACTCGCTGGGGCGTCTCGGGCTGGATTTCGTCGGTTATCAGGAGCATCTGCAGCGTGATTTCAGTCTGGTGTGTGAACACCTTGGACAAACGGTGAGTCTGCCGCACGTCAATCGCTCGCAACAGCGTCGAGCCGTGCCGGCCCGGGAATTCTGCACAATACGCACGCGCAGGCTGGTGCGGCGGATCTACCAGCGCGATTACGATTTGCTGGGTTACGAGTGATCGGCGGCTGTACGGAAAACAAGCGCAAAAGCGTTCTGTTTCATCCTGTTGCAGCCGCTGCGCGAGCCTTTGCCAACCCTGTGTTAATATCGCGCCCCTGTTCATTTTGTATGTGGGTTGCTCCATGAAGTTGTCCATGCCGCGATTCGATCAAGCCCCAGTCTTGGTGGTCGGCGATGTCATGCTCGACCGTTACTGGCATGGTGGAACCTCACGGATTTCCCCTGAGGCACCGGTTCCGGTCGTAAAAGTCGAGCAAATCGAAGACCGCCCGGGCGGTGCTGCCAACGTTGCCTTGAACATTGCCGCGCTGGGTGCGCCGGCGTCGCTGGTCGGTGTGACCGGTGATGACGAAGCCGCCGACAGCCTGAGCAACAGTCTCAAGGGCGCGGGCGTGCGTGCCCTGTTCCAGCGCATTGCGCATCAGCCGACCATCGTCAAGCTGCGGGTCATGAGTCGCCACCAGCAATTGCTGCGTATCGACTTCGAAGAACCGTTTGCCACCGATGCGCTGGCCCTGGCTTCGCAGGTCGATGATCTGCTCGAAGGCATCAAGGTGCTGGTACTGTCGGACTACGGCAAAGGTGCGCTGAAAAACCATCAGGCCTTGATTCAGGCGGCCCGTGCCAAAGGCATTCCGGTGCTGGCCGATCCCAAGGGCAAGGATTTTTCGATCTACCGTGGCGCCAGTCTGATCACGCCGAACCTCAGTGAATTCGAAGCCATCGTCGGCGGTTGCGCCGATGAGCACGAACTGGTGAGCAAGGGCGCGACCCTGATGCACGATCTCGAACTCGGCGCGCTGCTGGTCACCCGTGGTGAACACGGCATGACCCTGCTGCGTCCGGAGCATCCGGCGCTGCATTTGCCGGCCCGTGCCCGTGAAGTGTTCGACGTGACCGGTGCCGGCGACACGGTGATTTCCACCCTGGCGGCGGCGATCGCTGCCGGTGAAGAGTTGCCGCATGCGGTGGCACTGGCCAACCTGGCGGCCGGTATTGTGGTCGGCAAGCTCGGTACTGCAGCGATCAGCGCTCCGGAACTGCGCCGCGCGATTCAGCGTGAAGAGGGCTCAGAGCGTGGTGTTCTGGGTCTGGAGCAGTTGGTGCTGGCAGTGGCTGATGCCCGTGCGCATAACGAGCGCATCGTCTTCACCAATGGCTGCTTCGACATTCTGCATGCCGGGCACGTGACCTACCTCGAGCAGGCGCGCGCCCAGGGCGACCGTCTGATCGTGGCAATCAACGATGACGCCTCGGTCAGCCGCCTGAAAGGGCCGGGACGTCCGATCAACAGTGTCGACCGACGCATGGCGGTACTTGCCGGCCTCGGTGCGGTGGACTGGGTGATCAGCTTCCCGGAAGGCACCCCGGAAAACCTGTTGCGCGAGGTCAAGCCGGATGTGTTGGTCAAGGGCGGTGATTACGGTATCGACCAGGTTGTTGGTGCCGATATCGTCAAGGCTTACGGCGGCACGGTGAAAGTGCTGGGTCTGGTGGAAAACAGCTCGACCACCGCGATCGTGGAAAAAATCCGCGGTCACTGATTCAAGCTGAAAAGATCGCCGCCTGCGGCAGCTCCTGCATTGGAATGCGTTTCCCTGTAGGAGCTGCCGCAGGCGGCGATCTTTTGCGTTTCAGGAGCTGACTTTCTTGCGCGGTACGATCTTTTTCAGCAGTTGCTTGGCCTTGCCACGCAACCGCGCCAGGCCCGTAGGCTTCTCCGGCGGGGTCAGGCCTTGTTGGCGTAACCAGTCCTTCCAGCGAATCCGCTCTTCACGCACCAGCCAGCCATCCTGTCTGGCAAAGCTTTCGGCCAGATACAGACCACGCGTGCCCGCCGGAGACAGCTGACCCTTCTTCAAGGTATACAGCTCGGCCAGCGGTTCGCCGTCCTGCAACGGCATCAGGTACAGATCGGGGCGCTTGCGGTCCAGTCGCGCCACCAGTTGATCACCTTCCAGGCGTTCATCGACATGAAACAGACTCAGGGATTTGACTTCCTTGGGCACGTCCAGGCGCAAGTCATAGATCAGTTGCAGTGATGCCGTCGGCAGATGCACATAGGCCCGTGGCCGTTCGAGCAATTGCAGATTGGCGCAGCGCACCGGCCGCGCCGAACCGGACTGCGGCGTCAGGCGAAACGGCAGGGCCTCGCGATAATGCAGGGCGGAGGAGTAGGGCGCGGGTAGCCAGGTGTCATTGAAGCGTCCGCCGAGCCAGCCTTCCGGGGTTTCCAGCAGACACTCTTCGGCAATTTCCTGAATCGCCGTGTGCAACGGGATGTTCAGTTCTTGAGCAGGCACGTAGCCGGAAATCAGCTTGAGCACGACGTCCCCGCGATCCTGCCGACGCTGGCGCACCAGCACCCAGTAATCGCGATTCTGCCAATGCAGCGTCAGGCGCACCGAGACCCCAAGGTTGGCCAGCTCCACCGCGAAGCGCTCGGCATCCGCCACACTCACCGGTTTGCGCCGCTGCAGGGTCTGGGCGAAATTCAGCGGCATACCGACGCTTTGATAGGTCAGGCCTTCGGGCGTTGCCTCGACGAACAGCGGTAGCGTCTTGAAGTCGCTCGGGTTCTTTCTGATGAGCGTGCGCGGCATGTCGGCTCCTGCTTAAGGCCGCGGGGCGGCGTCAGTGACCACGAAGGACCTGGGCAACGGTCGCAACGTTATGGGCGAGGTGCAGCGGATTGATCGTTCCGACAATAGCACTGGCCACGCCGGGCTGCTGGAACAACAACTCGAAGCTGGCGCGCACTGGATCCACGCCCGGACTCAGGCATACATGGCCGCTTGCCAGGGCTTTTTTCACCAGAATGGCTTTGCCGTGGGCAGCAGCATAGTCAATGACTGCCTTCTCGTTCTGTTCGTTCAGATTGTAGGTGACCATCGCGCAGTCCCCTTGCTCCAGCGCCTTGAGTCCGCCCTCGACAGTTTTGCCGGAGAAGCCGAAACCGCGAATCTTGCCCTCGGCCTTGAGGGCGGCGAGGGTAGCGTAGACCTCTTCGTGCTCAAGGATCGCCAGGTCGTTGCCGTCGGAGTGCACCAGCACCAGGTCGATAAAATCGGTTTCAAGACGTTGCAGGCTACGCTCGACCGACATCCGCGTATGTGCCGCACTGAAGTCATGCTGCGACAGGCCGTCGGCAAACTCTTCACCGACCTTGCTGACGATCACCCAGTCCTGCCGCTGGCGACGCAACAACGGGCCGAGGCGTTCCTCACTGCGACCGTAGGCCGGGGCGGTGTCGATCAGGTTGATGCCCAGCCCTTTGGCCTGCTTGAGCAGCATGCGTGCCGCGTCATCGTCGGGGATCTGGAAACCGTTGGGGTATTTCACGCCCTGGTCGCGGCCGAGTTTGACTGTGCCCAGGCCCAGCGGTGAAACCATCAGGCCGGTGCTGCCCAAGGGGCGATGCAGTTCGTGCAGGGTCGCTACGCTCATGGCAACAGTTGCTCCCAGGCCGGTACGCTCATCGGTGGTTTTGGCAGTGCCGGCAATGGCTCGGCCGGTTGCGGCTGGATGGCGTCGCGCTCCAGCGCAGCGATGACCCGGTCAGCGAAGTCCGGTGCCAGTGCCAGTTTGGTCGGCCAGCCCACCAGCAGGCGACCCTGTTCGGCGAGGAAGGCGTTGTCCGGACGGCTCAGGCCGGTTTGCAGCGGCTCGGCGCGATCCACGCGCAAGGTCGCCCATTGCACCTGGCTCAGGTCGATCCATGGCAGCAACTGGCCGAGTTCTTTCTGCGCCGTGGCGATCTGCTCCGCAGGCTCGCGGGCCACGCCATCGCTTTCGGCAATGTCGCCGCCCAGGTACCAGACCCAGTTGCCATCAGCGGCCGGGTGAGTGGTGACGGTGATGCGCGGCTTGGTGCCGCCGCCCAGGCAGTGAGCGTACAACGGCTTCAGGCTTGGGCCTTTGGCGATGATCATGTGCAGCGGCCGGCGTTGCATCGCCGGTTGGCTCAGGCCCAGGTCATCCAGCAACCGGGCAGTGCCGGCACCGGCACTGAGGACGATGCGTTGGGCGCGGATTTCACGACCGTCGACTTTCAGGCCGACCAGCACGCCTGCTTCCAGCAGCGGCTCGATGGTTTGCCCGGCGAGCAGACCGTCGCCGGCCAGATCGGCCAGGCGCTGGATCAGGCTCGGCACGTCGACCACCAGTTCGGCGAGGCGGTAGACCTTGCCCTTGAAGCGCTTGTCTTGCAGGGCCGGCGGCAGTTGATCGCCCTTGACCTGATCGACCCGGCCGCGCACGGCTTTGCTGGCGAAGAAACTGGTGAGGTTGCCGGCGAGGGTGCCGGGCGACCACAGGTAATGCGCTTCGGACAACAGGCGCACGCCGGACAGGTCCAGCTCGCCGTTGCCGGCCAGCGCTTCACGCCAGCGGCGCGGCATGTCGGCGATGGCTTCCGAGGCGCCCGTCAGCGCACCGTGCAGCGCGTACTTGGCGCCGCCGTGAATGATGCCCTGGGATTTCACACTCTGCCCGCCGCCGAGGCTGGCGTTTTCCACCAGCACGGTCGAAAAGCCCTGGCGGCGCAGACGCGCGTTCAGCCAGAGGCCGGCGACACCAGCGCCGACAATCAAAACGTCGGTGGAAATAACGGATGGCATGCAACGACCTCAGTGTTCAAGACGAGGGCGCAGTATACAGACTCGGGGATCGGAGCTCAGAGGCGAAAAAAGATCGCAGCCTGCGGCAGCTCCTACAGGGATATGCATTCCAATGTAGGAGCTGCCGAAGGCTGCGATCTTTTTCTTCAATGCCCTGCGGTCTTGGAGAACAGCTGGATGACCACCACACCGAGCACGATCAGCGCCATCCCGAGCATCGCCGGTACGTCCAGCTTCTGCCCGTAAATGAACAGCGCCGCGACACTGACCATGACGATGCCCATGCCCGCCCACACGGCGTAGGCGACTCCCACCGGCACAGTACGCACCACCAGTGTCAGCATCCAGAAGGCGATCCCGTAGCCGACGATCACCAGGATCAGCGGCAGCGGAGTGCTCAAGCCTTTGACCGCTTTCATCGAAACGGTGGCGATCACTTCGGCGCAGATGGCGATAGCCAGGAAGGCGTAGGCGTTCATGTGTAGATCCTCATGTAAAACGTTGCTTGCTGAGGCGGCATTCTAGTCGCTCGCCAGATGGGGTAAAGTCATTACCTATCTGTTTTTAAGATGGGCTGCAGCATGAATACCCTGTGGAATCTCGAACAACTGCGCGCCTTCGTCAGCGTCGCCGAACAACGCTCGTTTTCTGCCGTGGCGCGCCAGCAACGCAAGGCACAGTCGGCAATCAGCAGTGCGATTGCCATGCTGGAAGACGATTTGGGTGTCAGCCTGTTCGAGCGTAGCAGTGGTCGCCAACCCAGGCTCACCGAAGCCGGCGAGGCGCTGCTCGAAGAGGCGCGCGAAGTGTTGCGTCAATGCGCGCGCCTCAATGGTCGGGCGATGGCGATGATGCGCGGTCAGGAAGCGCAGCTTCGGGTAGCTCAGGATGAAGCGATGCCGTATCAGGCACTGGTGGAAAGCTTCGATGCGCTGGCCGAGCAATTTCCCAGCCTCGAAGTGCAACTGACCAGCGCCGCCCAGGGTGAAGTCGCACGCAAACTGGTCGAGCGTCGCGCCGATCTGGGCTTGCTGTTCTATCACGATGAAATTCCTGAAGCGCTGGAGCGTCGGGTATTGGGCCGGGTGGAAATGGTCACGGTCTGCGGGATCAATCATCCGCTGGCGACGCAGCCCTACGTCACCTGCCAGCAATTGGCGCAGCATCGGCAATTGCTGATGTCGACGCAAACCAGCGTCTACCCCGGCAACGAACCGGCCAGCCCGCAAGTGTGGCGCGCTGATAGCTTCTACGTGATGGCCGAATGGCTGGTGCGGGATCTGGGCTGGGCCTGGCTGCCCCGGCATGTGGTGCAGTACTCGGCCTATCAGGGGTTGATGGTCGAACTGGACAGCGAATGGACCCCGCCGGCGCTGGTGGTGGAGCTGGTCTGGCGCCGGGATGAACCCCTGGGGCCTGCCGCGAGCTGGCTGGCCGAACGTTTTGCCGTGCACTTGCGGGCGATTGGCGACAAAAGTCGATAAACTCCGCCGCCATGAATAGAACTCTCTACACCGCGCTGTTTTACCTGGGGCTGCCATTGGTGGCGATTCGGCTGTGGCTGCGCTCGCGCAAGGCCCCGGCGTATGCCAAACGGATTGGCGAGCGCTTCTCCTGCGGGATGCCGTCACTGCAGCCCGGCGGGATCTGGGTGCACGCGGTGTCGGTGGGCGAGAGCATCGCCGCTGCGCCGATGATCCGCGCCTTGCTGCAACGTTATCCACAACTGCCGATCACCGTGACCTGCATGACCCCGACCGGATCGGAACGGATTCAGGCACTGTTCGCCAGCGAGCCGCGCATCCAGCATTGCTATCTGCCCTATGACTTGCCGTGCGCCGCGGCGCGTTTTCTTGATCACGCCAAACCGAAACTGGCAGTGATCATGGAAACCGAACTGTGGCCGAACCACATTCATCAGTGTGCCAAACGCGGGATTCCGGTGGCGCTGGCCAACGGTCGATTGTCCGAGCGATCGGCGCGGGGCTATGGTCGCTTCAGCAAGCTGACCGCGCCGATGCTCGCTGAAATGAGCTTGTTCGCGGTGCAGACCGAAGCCGAAGCCCAGCGCTTCCGCGATCTGGGCGCGCGCCCGCAGACGGTCGAGGTCACTGGCTCGATCAAGTTCGACCTGAGCATCGACCCGCAGCTGCTGCAACGCGCCAACGAACTGCGCGGTCAATGGCAGGCGCTGGAGCGCCCGGTGTGGATCGCCGCCAGTACCCACGAAGGCGAAGACGAAGTGGTGCTCGACGCCCATCGCCAGCTGCTGACGAACTACCCGAATGCGTTGCTGATTCTGGTGCCGCGCCATCCCGAGCGCTTCAACTCGGTGTTCGAGTTGTGCCAGCGTGAAGGCTTTGCCACGGTGCGCCGTTCGAGTGGTGCCAATGTCGAGGCGGACACTTCCGTGCTGCTCGGCGACACCATGGGCGAGTTGCTGTTTCTCTATGCACTGGCCGACAGCGCCTTTGTCGGTGGTAGCCTGGTGCCGAACGGCGGGCATAACCTGCTGGAGCCGGCGGCCCTGGCCAAACCGGTCATCAGTGGCCCGCACCTGTTCAACTTCCTCGACATCGCCGCGCAGTTGCGCGAAGCCGGCGCGCTGGCCGAAGTGGATGATGCCGAAGGGCTGGCGGTGGAAGTGCAGCGCCTGTTCGAATTGCCGCGTGATGCCCAGCGCATGGCCGAGGCCGGGCTGGCGGTGATGCGGCGTAATCAGGGTGCGCTGCAGCGGTTGCTGGATGGCTTGGCCCGACTGATCAAGTAACAGGCAAAAAAAAGATCGCAGCCTTCGGCAGCTCCTACAGGAAAATGCATTCCATGGGTAGGAGCTGCCGAAGGCTGCGATCTTTTGCTTTAAGGCTTAAGGCCGCGCCTTGAGCTGTGCTTCGGCGGCCTTGGCCAGATCCGGTGGCAGGAAGTCCTTGTCCGGGTTGTAGTCGGCTTTCAAATAACGCCGCAGATCTTCCAGATCACCCGGGTTCAATGTCCCCGCCGCCTGCTTCAAACGCAGGTTGTCGAGGATGTAGTCGTAGCGGGTATTGTTGTAGTTGCGCACCGAGGTGTACAGCTGGCGCTGGGCGTCGAGCACATCGACGATGTTGCGCGTACCCACCTGATAACCGATTTCCGTGGCTTCCACCGCACTCTGGTTGGAGATGATCGACTGGCGGCGCGCCTGTACCTGCTCGACATCGGTGTTCACCGCGCGGTGCAGATTGCGGGTATTTTCCACCACCTGCCGACGCAGGGATTCGCGCTGTTGCTCGCTCTGATCCAGTTGCGCATAGGACTGGCGCACTTGCGAACTGGTCAGCCCGCCACTGTAGATCGGGATGTTCAGTTGCAGGCCGAGCGTACTTTGCTCGACGTTGCCACTGTATGGCGTACCGAAGGCGTTCGGGTTGGCGAAACCGAGGGCGTCGTTGTCACCCTTTTCGTATTTGGCCACGGCATCGAGGGTCGGCAGGTGACCGGCCTTGCGCTGTTTGAGGGTCTGTTCGGCGGAGCTGACCGCAAAGTTGCTCGCCAGCAGATTGAGGTTCTGCTTGCCCGCGGTTTCGACCCAGGCCTTGGCGTCGTTTGGCGCCGGCGGCAGGATGGGCAGCGTGTGGACGATGCCCTGAATCGAGTTGTACTGACGGTTGGTCAGAGTGATCAGCGCTTCGAACGCATCGTCGACCTGACGCTGGGCGACGATCCGGTTCGCGCGCGCGGTGTCGTAACTCGCTTGTGATTGCAGGACGTCGGTCTTGTCCGACAGGCCGACATCGAAGCGCTCGTTGGACTGGTCAAGCTGTCGCTTGAAAGCGGCTTCTTCAGCCTTGGTCGAGGCCAGGTTGTCCTGACTGCGCAGCACGTTGAAGTAGCTTTCGGCCGATTGCAGGATCAGGTTCTGCTCGGTGGCCGAGAGTTGCAGCGCGGCTTGTTCGTTGACGTCCTTGGCTGCCTGGTACTGGAACCAGCGGTCAGCGCGGAACAAGGGCTGGGCCAGGGTCGCCTGATAGGAATGCGCGCTGCGATTGGCAATGGCTGAAGGCTGGTCGATCGAGGTGCGCACGTCCGCCACTTCGGCGCCGCCGGACAAGTTGGGCAGCAAGCCGGCACGGGCCTGCGGCACCACTTCTTTCTGGGCTCCGTACTGGGCGCGGGCGGCGGCCAGATCGGCGTTGTTGTCGACTGCTTCCTGGTAGACGCTGACCAGATCGGTCTTGGTCGACAAAGGCGCTTCTGCTGCCCAGGCCATTGCGTTGGACGCACAAGACACGGCAAGAGCCAGTGAAAGTTTGCGCAGCATGAGGCGATCCCTAGCAAAAATATTACGGAAATAATGTGCGCGCCAAGGCTACGGCGCGGCCTCGGCAGCGTCAAGGCGCGCAGGGCAAAGCGAGTGTAGTTGCGCAATCGTGCGGCAACAATCCTGCAAGTCCCGGTAATTGCGCCATTCATCATGGTGTTTGCCGCGGTGTTGGCGTTCTTTGCCGGTTGTGTCTAGACTGGCCGGGTTCTTGTCGGGGTGCCTTGCTATGAGGCTGAGATCGAATAATTTCGGATCCCGTTGAACCTGATCAGGTTAGCGCCTGCGTAGGGAACAAGATTTCTCGTCACCCGGCGAGTCCTCTTGTGCTTCGTCCGGGAAATTGTTCGACAATCGAACGCTCGACGACGATGCACAGCACCAGTCCTGGTGCGTCCGTGCCTTTCAGGTTCTGCTCCGACAATCCATTGCCTGGATGCTGTCTGGAGAGCCCGTGATGACTACAAAAGCAAAAAACGCGATCAACCTGAGTGACTCGGCCAAGGTCGACGAACAGTCGGTTCAACCGTTCACCCGTTCGCAAAAAATCTACGTTCAGGGTTCGCGCCCGGACATCCGTGTGCCGATGCGCGAAATCACTCTCGATGTGACGCCGACCGACTTCGGCGGCGAAATCAACGCGCCGGTCACCGTCTACGACACCTCGGGCCCGTACACCGATCCGAACGTGGTGATCGACGTGCGCAAAGGTCTGGGCGACGTGCGTTCGGCGTGGATCGACGACCGTGGCGACACCGAGCGTTTGCCTGGCCTGAGTTCCAATTTCGGCCAGGAGCGCCTGGCGGATCCAGAGTTGACCAAGCTGCGTTTTGCCCACGTCAACAACCCGCGCCGGGCCAAGGCCGGGGCCAACGTCAGCCAGATGCACTACGCGCGCAAAGGCATCATCACCGCCGAGATGGAATACGTCGCCATCCGCGAAAACATGAAGCTGCAAGAGGCCCGCGCCGCTGGCCTGTTGAACCAGCAACACGCCGGCCACAGCTTTGGCGCGAGCATCCCGAAAGAAATCACCGCTGAATTCGTCCGCGAAGAAATCGCCCGTGGTCGCGCCATCATTCCGGCCAACATCAACCACGTCGAACTGGAACCGATGATCATCGGCCGTAACTTCCTGGTGAAGATCAACGGCAACATCGGCAACAGCGCCCTGGGTTCGTCCATCGAAGAAGAAGTGGCGAAACTGACCTGGGGCATTCGCTGGGGTTCGGACACCGTGATGGACCTGTCCACCGGCAAACACATTCACGAAACCCGCGAATGGATCATTCGCAACTCGCCGGTGCCGATTGGTACCGTGCCGATCTATCAGGCCCTGGAAAAGGTCAACGGCGTCGCCGAGGACCTGACCTGGGAGCTGTTCCGCGACACGCTGATCGAGCAGGCAGAGCAGGGCGTCGACTACTTCACCATCCACGCCGGCGTGCTGCTGCGCTACGTGCCGCTGACCGCCAAACGCGTGACCGGCATCGTTTCCCGTGGCGGTTCGATCATGGCCAAGTGGTGCCTGGCGCACCACAAAGAGAACTTCCTCTACACCCACTTCGACGAAATCTGCGAAATCATGAAGGCCTACGACGTCAGCTTCTCGCTGGGCGATGGCCTGCGTCCGGGCTCGATTGCCGACGCCAATGACGAAGCGCAGTTCGGCGAACTGGAGACCCTCGGCGAGCTGACCAAGATCGCCTGGAAACACGACGTGCAGTGCATGATCGAAGGCCCGGGCCACGTGCCGATGCAGTTGATCAAAGAGAACATGGACAAGCAGCTGGAGTGCTGCGACGAGGCGCCGTTCTACACCCTCGGCCCGCTGACCACCGATATCGCCCCGGGTTACGACCACATCACCTCGGGTATCGGTGCGGCAATGATCGGCTGGTTCGGTTGCGCGATGCTCTGCTACGTGACGCCGAAGGAACACCTCGGCTTGCCGAACAAGGATGACGTGAAAACCGGGATCATCACCTACAAGATCGCCGCCCACGCAGCGGACTTGGCCAAAGGGCATCCGGGCGCGCAGATTCGCGACAATGCCTTGAGCAAGGCGCGTTTCGAATTCCGTTGGGAAGATCAGTTCAACCTCGGTCTCGATCCAGACACCGCGCGTTCGTATCACGACGAAACGCTGCCGAAGGACTCGGCCAAGGTCGCGCACTTCTGCTCGATGTGCGGGCCGAAATTCTGCTCAATGAAGATCACTCAGGAAGTCCGTGAATACGCGGCCAACCAGCGAATCGACGCGGTCGACGTGGACGTCGCCCAGGGCTTGGCGGAACAGGCCGAGCGGTTCAAGAAGGAAGGCAGTCAGCTGTACAAGAAGGTTTGATCTGACCTGAAAGGCTCTGGGATGACCGGAGCCTCTGTGGCGAGGGAGCTTGCTCCCGCCCGGCTGCGAAGCAGTCGTAAATCCGGCCAACGCGATCTGATTGAAAGAACGCGTTGGCCGGTTTTGGGTCTGCTGCGCAGACCAGCGGGAGCAAGCTCCCTCGCCACAGGAATGGTGTGCGATCACACACAACAACAAATGTCCCTCTGAGATAACCCCCTTGAGCATTCAACCCAGCACTTATTCCCCCGACCTCGCTGTGCCCGCCGACAGGCGGGTGTTCGGCGGTCGCGATTTGTTTTCCCTGTGGTTTTCCCTCGGCATTGGCCTGATGGTGTTGCAGACCGGTGCCTTGCTCGCACCCGGTCTGGGCCTTTCCGGTTCGCTGCTGGCGATCTTCCTCGGCACCTTGGTTGGCGTGCTGCTGCTGGCCGCCGTCGGCGTGATCGGCAGCGACACCGGTCTGTCGTCGATGGCCGCACTGAAACTGAGTCTCGGCAGCAAAGGCGCGAGCCTGCCGGCGCTGCTCAACCTGTTGCAACTGATCGGTTGGGGCTCGTTCGAAATCATCGTCATGCGCGATGCCGCCAGCCTGCTCGGCACCCGGGCCCTCAGCGAGGGGTCGCTGTGGGCCAGCCCGATGCTCTGGACCTTGTGTTTCGGTGCGCTCGCAACCTTGCTCGCAGTCAGCGGGCCGCTGACGTTCGTGCGCAAGATCCTGCGCAAATGGGGCATCTGGCTGATTCTGGCGGCGTGCATCTGGCTGACCTGGAATCTGTTCGCCAAGGCGGATCTGGCGGCACTCTGGGCGCGTACCGGGGACGGTTCGATGCCGTTCGCCGTGGGCTTCGACATTGCCATCGCGATGCCGCTGTCGTGGCTGCCGCTGATCGCCGATTACTCGCGCTTCGGCAAGCGTGCGAAGAACGTGTTCGGCGGCACTGCCATCGGTTTCTTTATCGGTAACTTCTGGCTGATGAGCCTCGGCGTGGCCTACACCCTGGCGTTCGCGCCGAGTGGTGAAGTCAATGCGTTGCTGCTGGCACTGGCCGGAGCCGGTCTGGGCATTCCGCTGTTACTTATTCTGTTGGATGAGTCGGAAAACGCTTTCGCCGACATTCATTCGGCGGCGGTGTCGAGCGGGATTCTGTTGCGCTTGAAGGTCGAACATCTGGCCTTGGCCATCGGCCTGATCTGCACTCTGATTGCACTGCTGGCGCCATTGGCGCAGTACCAGAACTTCCTGTTGCTGATCGGTTCGGTGTTTGCGCCGCTGTTCGGCGTGGTGCTGGTGGATCACTTCATTCTGCGCAAGCGCAGCGCTCAAGTGGCGTCAGCCGCATTGCGCTGGCCAGCGCTGCTGGCGTGGCTGGGCGGAATCAGCACTTACCACTTGCTGGCGAATCTGTATCCGGATGTCGGCGCGACCCTGCCGGCACTGGTGCTGGCAGGGCTGCTGCAGTTGGTGCTCGGCCGGGCTTTCAGTTACGGCCCGGAAACAGCTCGGGTTTGAGAATGCCGTTCAGACGCGGGTAAGGAATCTTCAGTTCGACGTGGCCCAGCGCGTAAGGCGCGATGGTGCTCACGTCGTACTTGAGGATCACGCCACCGTAGGTCAGCGCCACGTTCGGAGTTTTGACGAACGGCCAGCTCTTCACGAAATCCGCTTCCTGATCGAGCTTGGTGCTGATCAGCCAGCTGTTGTGCGCCACTTGTGCCGCTTTCCAGAACGCCTCTTCCTGACCCGGCAGCAACATGTCCGACAGGTTCAGCACTTTATGCTGTTGGCGCGAATAGTTGATGAAGCCGCGACCCGGGGTGCCATGGGCGCCGCCGGTGTCGAGGTAGCTCGACAGCTCGATGATCACCAAGCCGTCATGCTGCTCGCGTACCTTGGCCTGCAAATAGCTGCTGTTGCGCGGGCCGGCGTTGCGCAGGAATTGATCACGATAGGCGGTCAGGGTTGGCGCTACCGCTGCGTTCTGCTCGGTGCGGGTCATTTGCAGCAGGCGCTTTTCGATAATGCCGTCCAGCGCAGGCTCGGCCGCGAAGTGCACGGTATCGATATTCACCAGCGGGCAGTCCGGGTTGGAACAGCCGGGTTTCAGGGTTTCCGAGGCGTCGCGGGTGGTTTCCAGCGGCGTGCGGTAGTTGGGTTGGAACAGGTTGGCGCAGGCGCCCAGGGTCAGGGCGATGGCGGCCACGGAGGCAATTTTGAAAAGCGACATGGGCGTCCTTTCTGAAACAGGGGAAGGCAAAAAGTTATCCGCTTCGACTCTCGCCGAAGCAGTCAGTTCGCCACTAAGCTAATTAGAGTGGGTTTCGCCGCCACCGTCCATCCCGCTGACGGTAAAGGGGCTGCATCAATCATGGCGGGCGCGTTAGGATGGCGCGAAGTCGAGGTCGCCAGTAACAACAAGCAACCTCGTATTGGATTTGCCGCAAGAGAGGATGCTCATGACAGATTTTGCCAACGCCACTCCGGTCACCGTCGACGTCGTCAAGCGCGAGCGCTGCTACGAGGGCTTCTACAAGCTCGACCGTTTGCACCTGCGCCATGAACTGTTCGCCGGCGGCATGAGCCGCGAGATCAACCGCGAAGTCTTCGTGCGCCACGATGCCGTGTGCCTGCTGCCTTACGATCCGCAGCGCGATGAAGTGGTGCTGATCGAGCAGTTTCGCGTCGGTGCCATGGGCAAGACCGACAACCCGTGGCTGGTTGAGCTGGTCGCCGGTCTGATCGACAAGGCCGAAGTGCCGGAAGAAGTTGCTCACCGCGAGGCACAGGAGGAAGCTGGGCTGGACATCAATGCCCTGTGGCCGATGACCAAATACTTTCCGTCGCCGGGTGGCAGCAACGAATTCGTGCATCTGTTTCTGGGGCGCTGCAGCACCGAAGGCGTAGGCGGCCTGCATGGGCTGGAGGAAGAGGCAGAGGATATCCGCGTCACGGTCTGGGCCTTTGAAGATGCCTTGCAGGCCGTCCGTGACGGACGCATTGCCAACGCGGCGAGCATCATCGCCTTGCAATGGCTGGCGCTGAACCGCGCCGAAGTGAGGGGGTTATGGTCGTAAACAAGCTGCGCGATCGCTATCGAGTCGACCTCGCCGGGCTGCAAGCCGCCTGCGAGGCCAACTACGCGCGCCTGATGCGACTGGTGCCGGACATGCGCAACGACCCCGAGGCGCGGCGCATCGCCGTGACTCAGGGCGAGCAGATGCTCGGCGTGCTGGCCCTCGAAGTGCTGCAGACCTGCCCATACACCACCACTTTGCAGGTGCGTCAGGAACACAGCCTGCCGTGGCTGCCGGTGCCACAACTGGAAGTACAGGTCTACCATGACGCACGCATGGCCGAGGTGATCAGCGCCGAACATGCACGACGCTTTCGCGGCATCTATCCTTACCCGAACGCCGCGATGCATCAGCCGGATGAAAAGGCCCAGCTCAATCTGTTCCTGGGAGAATGGCTGAGCCATTGTCTGGCCCTGGGGCACGAGTACGAAGTCGTACGCTAGTTGTGAACTGCGTCCGGTTCGCCGGTTTCCCCTTTGCGCCATCCCCCAGCATAATTGCGGCACTCAACCGATTCCGTGCTTTTGCCCTGGGAGAACGCCTTGCCGAGCGTATCCGCATTGACCACCGCCGATCCGGCGTTGCTGGTGCAGTTATCCGACAGTCATCTGTTCGCCGAGGCGGACGGCACGCTGCTGGGCATGAACACCCGCGAGAGCCTGCAAAAGGTCATTGAATTGGTGCTGGGGCAGCAGCCGCAGATCGATCTGATGCTGGCCACTGGCGATATCTCTCAGGACGGCACGCTGGAGTCATATCAGCTGTTTCGCCAGATGAGCGCGCAGATCGATGCTCCGGCGCGCTGGATTCCCGGCAATCACGATGAGCCGCTGATCATGGCTGAGGCTGCGGTGCAAAGCGCGCTGCTGGAGTCGGTGGTCGATATCGGCAACTGGCGCGTGACCTTGCTCGACTCGGCGGTGCCGGGGTCTGTGCCGGGTTATCTGCAGGACGATCAGCTGCAATTGCTGGCGCGCTCATTGAGTGAAGCCCCGGAGCGCCATCATCTGGTGTGCTTTCACCATCATCCGGTGTCGATCGGATGCCCGTGGATGGAGCCGATCGGCTTGCGCAATCCCGAAGCATTTTTCGACGTGCTGGACCGTTTTCCGCAGGCCCGCGGCGTGTTGTGGGGGCATGTGCATCAGGAAATCGACCGCGAACGCAACGGCGTACGGCTGATGGCCTCGCCTTCGACCTGCATTCAGTTCGAGCCGGGCAGTGACGACTTCAAGGTCGGCGAACAGGCGCCGGGGTATCGCTGGTTGCGGCTGCTGCCGGACGGGCGGCTGGAAACCGGTGTCGAGCGCGTTACCGACTTCCAATTCACCGTCGATTACGGCTCCAACGGCTACTGAAATTTACTGCACAACCCTGTAGGAGCTGCCGCAGGCTGCGATCTTTTGCTCCTGCTCTTACAATCAAAAGATCGCAGCCTGCGGCAGCTCCTACAGGAGGTAGCGGGGGCCGCGAGGGCAGCATCGCATCGGTCGGTCATGTACATCATTTGTATGGCCCATACTGCTCTGACTCCCTGTAAACTCCGCTATCTTTCGCCGACACTCAGGGAGCTCAAATGTCCGGTTCGATCCTCTATATCCACGGTTTCAACAGCGCGCCGGCCTCGAAAAAGGCCTGTCAGCTGGTCGAGGTGATGGAACGGCTGGGTTTGAGCGACCAATTGCGTGTCCCGGCGCTGCATCACCACCCGCGTGAAGCCATCGGTCAGTTGCAGCAGGCGATTGCCGAGCTGGGCCGGCCGTTGCTGGTGGGAAGCTCACTCGGCGGCTACTATGCGACTCACCTGGCTGAGCGCCACGGCTTGAAAGCCCTGCTGGTCAACCCGGCGGTCAGCCCGCACCGGATGTTCGACGGATACCTGGGCACGCAGAAAAACCTGTATACCGATGAGACCTGGGAATTGACCCACGACCATGTGACGGCCCTGGCCGAGCTGGAAGTGCCGGCGCCCGTGGATGCACAGCGTTATCAGGTGTGGTTGCAGACCGGCGATGAAACACTGGATTATCGCCTCGCCCAGCAGTATTACCGGGCCTGTGCCCTGCGCATTCAGGCCGGCGGCGACCATGGTTACCAGGGTTTTGCCGGGCAATTGCCGGCGTTACTGAGTTTTGCCGGCATTGGCGCCGATTTGTATCAGGCAATCGATTTCACCGAACTGTGAAGTCTTGCCCCTTTTTCATTGAATCACTGACGACGAGACCCTATGGCCACTCCCAGCGCTAGCTCTTATAACGCCGACGCCATCGAAGTCCTCTCGGGCCTCGACCCGGTGCGCAAACGCCCCGGCATGTACACCGACACCAGTCGGCCGAACCACCTCGCCCAGGAAGTCATCGACAACAGTGTCGACGAAGCCCTGGCCGGCCACGCCAAATCGGTGCAGGTCATTCTGCACGCCGATCACTCGCTGGAAGTCAGTGACGACGGTCGCGGCATGCCGGTCGACATTCACCCGGAAGAGGGTGTGTCGGGTGTCGAGCTGATCCTTACCAAGCTGCATGCGGGCGGCAAGTTTTCCAACAAGAACTACCAGTTCTCCGGCGGTCTGCACGGGGTGGGTATTTCCGTGGTCAACGCCTTGTCGACCGAAGTCCGGGTACGGGTAAAACGTGACGGCAACGAATACCAGATGACCTTCAAGGATGGCTTCAAGGCCACCGAGCTGGAAATCGTCGGCACCGTCGGCAAGCGCAACACCGGCACCAGCGTGTACTTCGCGCCGGATCCGAAATACTTCGACTCACCGAAATTCTCCATCAGCCGCCTCAAGCACGTGCTCAAGGCCAAGGCTGTGCTGTGCCCGGGGCTGCTGGTCAGCTTCGAAGACAAGGGCACCGGCGAAAAAGTCGAGTGGCATTACGAAGACGGTCTGCGCTCCTACCTGGTAGACGCGGTCAGCGAGTTCGAACGCCTGCCGGACGAGCCATTCTGCGGCAGCCTCGCCGGTAATAAAGAAGCGGTCGACTGGGCGCTGCTGTGGTTGCCGGAAGGTGGCGACGCGGTGCAGGAAAGCTACGTCAACCTGATCCCGACGGCGCAGGGCGGTACCCACGTCAACGGTCTGCGTCAGGGCCTGCTCGACGCGATGCGCGAGTTCTGCGAATTCCGCAGCCTGCTGCCGCGCGGCGTGAAGCTGGCGCCGGAAGACGTCTGGGAACGCATCGCTTTCGTGCTGTCGATGAAGATGCAGGAACCGCAATTCTCCGGCCAGACCAAAGAGCGTCTGTCGTCCCGTGAAGCGGCGGCGTTTGTCTCCGGGGTGGTCAAGGACGCCTTCAGCCTGTGGCTCAACGCCAACCCGGAAACCGGTCTGGCGCTGGCTGAACTGGCGATCAACAACGCCGGTCGCCGCTTGAAAGCGAGTAAAAAGGTCGAGCGTAAACGCGTCACTCAGGGCCCTGCGCTGCCGGGTAAACTGGCCGACTGCGCGGGTCAGGACCCGATGCGTTCCGAGTTGTTCCTGGTCGAAGGTGATTCCGCCGGCGGTTCCGCCAAGCAAGCGCGGGATAAAGAGTTCCAGGCGATCCTGCCGTTGCGCGGCAAGATCCTCAACACCTGGGAAGTCGACGGCAGCGAAGTGCTGGCCAGCCAGGAAGTGCATAACATCGCCGTGGCCATCGGTGTCGATCCGGGTGCTGCCGACATGAGCCAGCTGCGTTACGGCAAGATCTGCATCCTCGCCGACGCCGACTCCGACGGTCTGCACATTGCGACCTTGCTTTGCGCGTTGTTCGTCCAGCATTTCCGCCCGCTGGTGGATGCCGGTCACGTCTACGTGGCGATGCCCCCTCTGTACCGCATCGACCTCGGCAAAGAGATCTACTACGCCCTCGACGAAGCCGAGCGCGACGGGATTCTCGATCGTCTGGTGGCCGAGAAGAAACGCGGCAAACCGCAGGTCACCCGATTCAAGGGCCTGGGTGAAATGAACCCGCCGCAGTTGCGTGAAACCACCATGGACCCGAACACCCGGCGTCTGGTGCAATTGACGCTGGGCGATGATTTCGCCGAGACCTCGGAAATGATGGACATGCTGCTGGCGAAAAAACGCGCCGGTGACCGCAAGACCTGGCTCGAATCCAAGGGCAACCTCGCCGAGGTGCTGGCCTGATGCGGTTTGGCTGGGCCTTGGCGGGTGCGTTGCTGCTGAGTGCGATAGGCGTGTCGGCGGAGCCGTTGCAGGAATTGCGCGTGCTCTCTGAACACCCGGTCGACGGCATGCGCGGCGGCAATCTGTCGGGGCTGGCCATGTGTGGCAGCGAGTTGTGGACGGTGTCGGACCGCGATGACGACCAGATCTATCGGCTCAATACCGCCGATCAGGTCTGGCAGGCCGAAGCCTTGCACATCGACGTGCCTCTGGTGCCGGAGACCGGTTTGCCGTGGGGATTGCGTTCGCGCAATTGGGCGGCGTCGTTCGTGCGCGGTGGCGACTTGGATTTCGAAGGCATCAGCTGCGACAGCGCCGGCAATCGCTACATTGTCAGCGAGGGCCACGCGGCGGTCTTGCAGGTGCCCGTCAGCGGCCCGGTCAACTGGCTGAAGATTTCGCCGATGATGGTTCGCGAAGCGCGGGCCAGTGGCATGCTCCTGCATTTCAATGCGATCTTCGAAGGTCTGGCGATCAACCCGGCGGGCGATCAGATGTGGCTGGCCGCCGAACGGCAAAGCCGTGGCTTGCTGCTGATCAAGCGTCAGCAGACGGTGTGGGATTGCGACGGTCGTTGCGTGCTGCTCAGCGAGGGCGGCAAGGAGATGCAGCCGCCGCAGTTCCCGCATGCCAAAGCGGTCGACCGCGATTTTTCCGACCTTTCGTTGTTCAACGGCAAATTGTTTACCCTTGAACGCAACGCCTTCCAGATTTGTCGGCGCGATGCGCAGACCGCCAAGGTCGAGCGTTGCTGGTCGTACGCCGCGGAACTGCTGCAGGCCAACCGCCGTTACTCGCAGAACTTCGGTTTGGAGGAGGCATTGATCGTTGACGCTGATGGTGCGTGGGTCGGCGTCGACAATAATTTCGGCCCGCGGGCCGACGGTGAGGTTCGTCCGATCGTCTGGCGCTTCGCCGCGCCTGAAGGTGGCTGGAGCGCCAAACCGTGAGTCAGCAACCGCCGGGCAAGCGTGCCGGCCGGGTATTGATGATTCTGGCCTGGTGCGCGGGGCTGTTTCTGGCCACGCGGTTTTTCGGCGAGTGGGAAGAACGTCAGCAGAATCCGAACGTGGTGGTCACGTCCGAGCAGCATGGCGGCGTGATCGAAGTGAAGCTGGCCGGCAACGCTCAAGGGCATTTTGTCGCCAGTGGCCAGATCAACGGTGAGCCGGTGGAGTTCATGCTCGACACCGGCGCGACCGATGTGGCGATCCCGGCGGATCTGGCCAAACGGTTGAAGCTGGAAGAAGGTTTCGGTGTGACCCTGAGCACGGCCAACGGCCTGAGCCAGGGCTACCGGACCAAAATCGAACGCCTGCAACTGGGTGACATCGTGCTGCGGGATGTCCGCGCACTGGTGGCGCCGGGGCTGCATGGTGACCAGGTGCTGCTCGGCATGAGCGCCCTGAACAAACTTGAATTTACCCAGCGCGGCGGCACCATGCTGCTGCGCCAGACAACGAACCGATGAGGCCCGCATGAGCGACATCCTTGCAGACAGCTTAGACGGCGTAGAACGCCGATCGCTGGCTGACTTCACCGAAAATGCCTACCTCAACTACTCCATGTACGTGATCATGGACCGTGCCCTGCCGCATATCGGCGACGGCCTGAAACCGGTGCAGCGGCGTATCATTTATGCGATGAGCGAGCTGGGGCTGGACGCCGATTCCAAGCACAAGAAATCGGCGCGTACCGTCGGTGACGTGCTCGGCAAGTTCCACCCGCACGGCGATTCGGCGTGCTACGAAGCGATGGTGCTGATGGCCCAGCCGTTCAGCTATCGCTACACACTGGTCGACGGCCAGGGCAACTGGGGTGCGCCGGACGATCCTAAATCCTTCGCCGCCATGCGTTACACCGAAGCACGCCTGTCGCGCTATTCCGAAGTGCTGCTCAGCGAGCTGGGCCAGGGCACCGCTGACTGGGGCCCGAATTTCGACGGCACCCTGCAGGAACCACTGGTGTTGCCGGCACGTTTGCCGAACATCCTGCTCAACGGCACCACCGGCATCGCTGTCGGTATGGCCACCGACGTGCCGCCGCACAACCTGCGCGAAGTCGCCACCGCCTGCGTGCGCCTGCTCGATGAGCCTAAAGCCACGGTCGAACAGCTCTGCGAGCACATTCAAGGCCCGGATTACCCGACCGAAGCGGAAATCATCACCCCGCGCGCCGACCTGCTGAAAATGTACGAAACCGGCAAGGGCTCGGTGCGCATGCGCGCCGTGTACCACGTCGAGGACGGCGACATCATCGTCACTGCGCTGCCGCACCAGGTCTCCGGGGCCAAGGTGCTGGAGCAGATCGCCGCGCTGATGCAGGCCAAACCGTCGAAAGCGCCGCAGATCGCTGACCTGCGCGACGAATCCGACCACGAAAACCCGTGCCGTATCGTGATCATTCCGGTCAACAGCCGCGTCGATCACGAAGCGCTGATGCAGCACCTGTTCGCCAGCACCGAGCTGGAGTCGACCTACCGGGTCAACGTCAACATTATCGGTCTGGATGGCAAGCCGCAGCTGAAAAACCTGCGCGCCTTGCTGGTCGAATGGCTGGAATTCCGCGTGCTGACCGTGCGCCGCCGCCTGCAATTCCGCCTCGACAAGGTCGAGCGTCGCCTGCACCTGTTGGACGGTTTGTTGATCGCCTACCTCAACCTGGATGAAGTGATCCACATCATCCGCACCGAGGAGCACCCGAAAGCCAAGCTGATCGAGCGTTTTGCCCTCAGCGAGATTCAGGCCGACTACATCCTTGACACCCGTCTGCGGCAGTTGGCGCGTCTGGAAGAGATGAAGCTGCGCGACGAGCAGGACGAGCTGCTCAAGGAGCAAGCCAAGTTGCAAGCCTTGCTGGGCAGCGAAGCCAAGCTGAAGAAGCTGGTGCGCACCGAGCTGCTGAAAGACGCTGAAACCTACGGCGATGATCGTCGTTCGCCGATCGTCGAGCGCGCAGAAGCGAAAGCGTTGACCGAACACGATCTGCTGCCGAACGAGAAAGTTACCGTCGTGCTGTCGGAAAAAGGTTGGATCCGTTCGGCCAAAGGCCATGACATCGATGCCACCGGTCTGTCGTACAAGGCGGGTGACGGCTTCAAGACCTCGGCGGCGGGACGTTCCAACCAGTCTGCCGTGGTGATTGACTCCACTGGCCGCAGCTATTCGGTCGCCGCCCACACCTTGCCGTCGGCGCGCGGCCAGGGTGAACCGTTGACCGGGCGTCTGACCCCGCCACCGGGCGCGACGTTCGAATGCGTACTGATGCCGGAAGACGATGCGCTGTACGTGATCGCCTCCGACGCCGGTTACGGTTTCGTGGTCAAAGGCGAAGACCTGCAAGCCAAGAACAAGGCCGGTAAAGCCCTGTTGAGCTTGCCGAACAACGCCAAGGTGATCGCGCCGCGTCCGGTGACTGATCGCGAGAATGACTTGCTTGCCGCCGTGACAAGCGAGGGGCGGATGCTGGTCTTCAATATCAGCGATTTGCCGCAGTTGGCGAAGGGCAAGGGCAACAAGATCATCGGTGTGCCGGGTGACCGTGTCGCCAGCCGTGAAGAGTTTGTCACGGACATTGCGGTTATCCCCGCAGGGGCTACGTTGATCCTGCAAGCAGGTAAACGTCCGTATAAACTGAAAGCTGAAGACCTCGAACACTACAAAGGTGAGCGTGGACGGCGTGGTAACAAGCTTCCACGTGGCTTCCAGCGGGTCGATGCGCTGCTCGTCGAAAACCTCAATTAGGCGAAAACGCCGATCTAGAGGCGTCTATCTACGATTTAACGCGTAGATCGACGCTTTGGCGCTGGAGTCGGAACGCATATTCACGGATGATATGGCCTTTCCAAGCGCCGGCGTGGCCGAGCGTTCTTCATATTTATTGAGTATTTTCACTGTGGTCAGCCTTGTGGCGGCCACCTGGACGGGATGATGACTGCTCTGCGCCCCCTTATTTTCCTGCTCGCTGGCGTTTTGGGCCTGGCGGGCTGCAGCGTTCACCAGCCGGTGTCGCTGTATCAACTGGACAGTGGAAGTCCGGTTCAGCCTGCGCAAAGCGCAGGCATGGCGGTTTTGTTGGGCCCGGTAGTCGTGGCCGACTACCTGCAACGTGAAACCCTGCTGCAACGTCAGCCGGACGGCAGCCTGCAGGCATCGACCGATGGTCGCTGGGCTGGCAGCCTTTCGTCGGATATCGATCAATTGCTGATGCGTCAGGTCGCCGGTCGTCTGGACAGTCAACGTGTGGTGCTGGCACCGGCCACCTTGGGCTTTACTCCGGATGTGCAGGTATTGCTGACCATCACGCGTCTGGACTCCGGCGAGAAACAACCGGCGATCCTCGACGCGCAATGGCGTCTGATCGACCGTCGTGGTCAGGTGCGCGACAACCGTATCGTTCATCTGCAAGAGCTGCATGCGGGCACCACGGCTTCGCAGGTGCAGGCGCAGGGGATTCTGCTGCAGCGTCTGGCCGAGCAGTTGTCGGTGGCGCTCAAGCCATTGGCCAACCAGCCTCCGGTGGCCGAAGCACCGCGTAAAGCAGCGCCTAAACCGGCAGCGCCGGCGGCGGATGCAGAAAAGCAGCCAAAGATTCCGATGGCCTCGCCGATTCGCACCGATATGGAAGTGTTCCGCTTCTGAGTCTGGTTTGAGTCGAAACAAAGCCCGCCGAGTGCGGGCTTTGTTGTGTCTGGACGAACGGATAAGGGGGACCACACACGCGAACCCTGTAGGAGCTGCCGAAGGCTGCGATCTTTTGATCTGGCCGTATCAGGATCAATATCAAAAGATCGCAGCGTGCTGCAGCTCCTACTCGATGCGATGCCGCGTTCGAAGGATCCTTTCAGGCAGCCACAAAAAAGCCCGCAGACAATCGCTTGTCTGCGGGCTCCTGTGTTTCAGGCCTAAGGATTACGCCCGGCGCTCATGCATCCGCGCCAGTTGCCGTTCGAGCATCGACGGATAAGGCTCCATCAACCGCTCGACACAGCAAGCCCCCTCAGGGCTGGCGATCGGACGGATCCGTGCACGCTGGCGAATCAGCGCATCGTCGCCGATCTTGCGCTCGACCAGCAGCAGGTTGCGGCTGTGCTGCGACAGGGCCAGTGCATCCTGGGCCGAATCGGTCAGCAGCAGGTCGATCTGGCTCAGGCCGAACAGCTCGTCGCCCAGGGTCAGGCCCAACTGCAATTGCAGGGTGATGCCGCTGTCGGCGACTTCGATCTGCAACTGATGGCCCAGCGCCCGCAACAATTCACCGCAGCAGATCGCATTGGTCAGGTAGTCGTCACCGCTGTCTTCGGTGTGGAACAGCATCAGTGTGCTGCCATCATTCAGGGTTTCGATCTCACCCTGATACAGCGACGCGGCCTGATCGAGGCAGTCGCGATAGCGCTCCAGCAACTCTTCCAGGCGGGCACGCGGCAGGCGACGCAGTTGTTCCTGCGAGCCCAACTGGATTGCCAGCACCGCGCTGTGTTGCGGCACGCTTGGTGTCGCTTTGCGCGGCGCCGGAACAGCTTCGGTCAGCGACTCGTCGCGCAGATCGGCAAACGGGTCTTCGTCGTCATCATCGTCTTCAACGGTGCTGACCACGTGGCGCGGCGCAGGTTTTTGCGCAGCCATCGGGCGGGTTTCGTCAAAGCTCGGGTCACGCAGATTGCGCACTTCGAACTCTGGCTCATCTTCGTCTTCGAACTCGGGTTCCGGCGCAGGCTCGGGTTGAGGCGCAGGCTCCGGCGCGAAGTTGGCGTGCAGTTGACGCGCCAGGTCGCCGATCTCGTCCTGCCGGTCGGTGCCCGGGGTGTATTCGTCGATATTGCGCAGCCAGACGCGCAATTGCAGCAACGGCGTCGACAGATAGCGACCCATGCGCAGGCTCAGGGCCAGCGACAGCGCCAACAGAATCGCGCTGAGAATGCCCATGCTCTGCAGGCTGATGGTCATCGGCTGCTGGAACTGATCCATGTCCAGACTGATGCGCAGTTGCCCGGCGGTCACGTCCTGGAAGGTGATCTTGCTCTCGTACATGCCCTCGGCTTCGCCCAGCAGGCTGTGCTTGGGACGCTGACCGGATTCGGCGAGGATGCGGTTGTCCACGCTATAGATAGCCGCGTGGGCCACCAGCTTGTTCTTGGTCAGGTTGTTGAGCAGCACGTTGAGGCTGAGGATGTCGTTGGACACCAACAGTTCAGTGGCGGAGGTGGCGGTCTGCGTGGTCAGGCTTTCGCCCAGCGCATCGGCCTGCTCGTGCATGGCCTGCTTGAACTGCAAGCCCATCACCCCGGCATAGATCACCAGGGCCAGAGCGACCAGGATCACGTTATGGCTGGCAATGCGCAATGCAATCGGCACACGGCGATGACGCAGTGCACGGAAGATCAGCAGGAAGAAGTTATCGGTTTTAACTGGCGTGGGCCGGTTCACTGAGCTCGGCTCTTTTGTCCGTGAAGTTGACGCGCAGTATAGCGACAGGCCCTAGACCGGCAAAGCGCTCGCGGTGCCCGATGGTCACTGAAAGTGGGTAGAATGCGGTTTTTTTCCAGTTGCGGGGGTGCGCGTTGCGCGAAATCGTCCTGATTAACATCACGGGAGTCGACCGTCCGGGTCTGACTGCGGCCATTACCGGCGTTCTGGCACAAGGTGGTGTGAACATTCTCGACATCGGTCAGGCGGTGATCCACGACACCCTGTCGTTCGGCATCCTGGTTGAGATTCCCGACTCCGAGCAAGGCAAAGCCGTGCTCAAGGACATCCTGTTCAAGGGCTACGAGCTTGAGCAGCAGGTGCGCTTCACCCCGGTGTCCGAAGAGGATTACCAGCAATGGGTGGGCAATCAGGGCAAGAAACGCCACATCGTCACCCTGTTGACCCGTAAAGTGACCGCAGGTCAATTGCAGGCAGTCAGCTCGATCACCGCCAAATATGGCCTGAACATCGACCATATCGACCGTCTGTCGGGTCGCATGCCGCTGGACACTCCGGCGGACAAGGGCAAGGGCTGCATCGAGTTCTCGGTGCGTGGCGAAGCGGCTGATCCGCAGGCTCTTCGGGCCGAATTCCTCAGTGTCGCCCAAGCGCTGAACGTCGACATCGCCTTCCAGGAAGATTCGCTGTTCCGTCGCAACCGGCGTCTGGCGGTGTTCGACATGGACTCGACGCTGATCGAAGCCGAAGTCATCGATGAACTGGCCAAGGCCGCCGGGGTGGGCGAGCAAGTCTCAGCCATCACCGAGCGCGCAATGGCCGGCGAACTGGATTTTCGCGCCAGCTTCAAAGAGCGTCTGGCGCTGCTCAAGGGCCTGGATGTCAGCGTGCTGGACTCGATCGGCGCCTCGCTGCGCCTGACCGAAGGCGCGGAAACCCTGTTCGCCGAACTCAAGCGCCTGGGCTACAAGACCGCGATCCTGTCCGGCGGATTCACCTACTTCGCCAAGCAGTTGCAGGCCAAACTCGGTATCGATTACGTGTTCGCCAACGAACTGGAAGTGGTCGATGGCAAGTGCACCGGCGTGGCGATCGAGCCGATCGTCGATGCGCAGCGTAAAGCGGATCTGCTGAAGGAGCTGGCGCACAAGGAAGGCTTGCGTCTGGAGCAGACCATCGCTGTGGGCGACGGTGCGAATGACCTGCCGATGCTGGCGATTGCCGGGTTGGGTGTGGCGTTCCGCGCCAAGCCGCTGGTCAAACAGTCGGCGAAGCAGGCGATTTCCACCTTGGGACTGGATGGCGTGTTGTATCTGCTGGGCTTCCGCGATCGCGACGGGCAGCTCTGAGCCTGAGGCGGCCTCTGTGGCGAGGGAGCTTGCTCCCGCTGGGGCGCGAAGCGGCCCCGCTCTTTGACTCAAGAGAGTGGGACTGCTGCGCAGTCCAGCGGGAGCAAGCTCCCTCGCCACAGTTTCTTTAAAGCTTTAAAGCGATTTCCACAACGAATCGAAATCCTCCTCGCTCCCGCCATTGCGCGCGGCCTCCAGCGAGCGATAGGCAAACTGATTGAAACTGTGCGTACTCGCCACCCGTCGATCCAGACCGGCGCGGTGTTCTTCGCCGTGGGTGTTGATCAGCACTTTATTGCCTTCCTGAAATGGCAGACGCGGGGCGAGCAAGGTCGCGGGCACGTCGATGGCGCTGATCTCGGGCAGTAACAGACCGCGCAAATAGTGGCTGTGATCATCCCGCGAACGCACCAGTTGCAAACCGCAGGGTTCGGCGTGTGGGGCCACCAGCTCGATGCCCATTTGCGGCCCGTTGCCGCGTACCTGACGAATCCAGCGGACCACCGCAATGCTCCAGCCCTGATTCGCACTGTCCTGAATCCCGAGCATTTCCCCGGCCTGCAGTTCGGCGGGTACTTCGCTTGGCCACGCCAGACAATAGCCGCCGGGACTGTGGTTGATCACCGGCAAGCTGTAGGTCGGGTAGTGCGGAGGGCTGTCGGTGTGGCTCTCGTCTTCGCCCAGATGGTCGTACTGGATTTCTTCGTACGGCAGCAATTCCTCAGTCGCGCTCTGCGGTGCGGCGTCGAAGGCCTGGCTCCAGCTGTCCTTTTCGCCCTGGACCACCGCGCGGCTGAAGTTCGCCGCGCGGGCGCCGGGATGTTTCAGCAGTTCGCTGAAGGTGCGTTCGCCGCCCAGGTAAAAGTGCAGGGCGCTCATGCCGACGCACACGGTCAGGTTGCCTTGACCGGCGGTGCGCTGAAAACTGCGCTCGGCAGCCTGCCCCCAACTGGCGTGCAAATGTTGCAGGGTATCGAGGCTCAGTCCTGTCGGAACGGGCAGCGGCGTCGACGTCTCCTGCTGCAGTAAATGCGCTTCGATCACATTCACCAGCGGTTGCGGATCGAAGCCCAGCAGTGCGCCCTGTTGTTCTTTGCGAAACATGCTGCGGTAGCGCGGGCCGGCGTCCAGTTCGGCGCTGATGGCGAACAGTCCATCCTGCGGACTGCCGGGATGCAACTTGAGCAGGGCACTCCATGGTTCCAGCACTTCGGCCAGCCGGGCGATCTGGTTCTGGCGCAGTTGATTGCAACGGGCGCTGCCCAGCAGCAGGGTGGCGATGTAGGTCTGTTCCAGGCTCAGTTCGCTGCTCAGGCTCGCCAGATCGTCATGCACCCGGCGCTGTTGCAACTGCAAGGCGCAGGCGCAGCGATACAGCTGATGCAGTTCGAACCACAGATGTTCCGGCGGCGGGCTGTAAAGCTGCGTCGCCCGCAGCAGTTGCCCCTTGAGCGCATGCGTGGCGCGTTGCAGGGCCTGGCTGACCAGCGCTGCCCGATCCTTGTGGTACTTGGGGGTAATGCGCAGAACGATCTGCTTGTAGCCGATGGCCAGATGACTTTGCAGCGCCTGACACAGGTTGCCGATCTTGCGCGAACGGTCATCGAGCATGATCGCCTGATGCAGGAAGTGCCGCTCCAGATGCTGGCAGACGAAGTAAACCTCGGGGCGCAGCAGCTCCAGCAGTTGCAGGCGATTGTCACTGGGGGTGAGCAATTGGTTGAGTTCGCCCAGGCCTTGATACAACTGGCGGGCGGTTTCGCCGATGTTGGCCTTGGGCAGGCCGGCGATCCAGCGCTTGAGGTCGCGCGGGGTGGCTTCGCAGAACGACAGGCGCGTTTGCGTCGGGATCGGGGCGCTCAGCAGCGGTGGAGATAGGGTCGGGCTCATGCCAAAAACCATAGCAGCAAATGAGCATGTCGGCCTTCAACCTTTAGGAGCTGCCGCAGACTGCGATCTTTTGATCCGGTTTTTTAAAAACAAAGTCAAAAGATCGCAGCCTGCGGCAGCTCCTGCACGGGAGCGCCGATGTATCAGGCGTTTGGCAATGCCAGGGCCTGGCCCATTTGCACTGGCGAACCCGCTACCAGTTCTGCAGCCCACTTCACTTGATCCGGGCCAAACAGCACGATCGCCGTCGAACCCAGCTTGAAGCGCCCCAGTTCCGCGCCTTTTTCCAGATGAATCGGTGCACGGGCGGCTTCGTCATAGCGGAAGGTTTTCAGTTCGCGCTTCGGCGGCGTGACCAGACCAGCCCACACGGTTTCGATCGAAGCGACGATCATTGCGCCGACCAGAACCACGGCCATCGGCCCGCGCTCGGTGTCGAAAATGCACGCCACACGTTCGTTGCGGGCGAACAGCTCCGGAACGTTTTCCGCGGTGGTCTGGTTGACCGAAAAGATTCGGCCCGGGATGTAGACCATCTCGCGCAGAGTGCCGGCCAGCGGCATGTGCACGCGGTGATAATCCTTCGGCGACAGGTAGATGGTGGCGAAGTCGCCGCCCATGAACGGCGCGGCATTCGCCGTGTCACCGCCAAGCAGTTCCAGCACGCTGAAGCTGTGACCCTTGGCCTGGAACACGCGACCGTGTTCGATCGGGCCGAGCTGGCTGACCGCACCGTCGGCCGGGCTGAGGATCGCGCCCGGTGTCTGGTCCAGTGGACGCGCGCCGTCTTTCAGGGCACGGGTGAAGAAGGCGTTGAAGTGCTCGTAGGCGGTCAGGTCTTCGACCAGCGCTTGCGACATGTCCACCTGGTAACGCTTGGCGAACCACTGGGTGAAGGCATTCTTGAACCAGCGCACGCGGCACTCGGCAACGCAACCGGCCAGGCGCGACAGCAAGTGATGAGGCAGCAGGTACTGGCTGAGGATAAACAGACGCTCTTTCATTAGTTGTCCTTAGAACCTTGAATCTCGACAGGCGTATCAGGGTGGTTGCCCCATTCGCCCCATGAACCGGCGTAGCCCTTGACCCGCGGATAACCGAGGGACTTGGCCACCAGATAAGTGAAGCCCGACCGGTGATGGGTCTGGCAGTGGGTAATGATTTCTTTGTCCCTGGTGATCCCGAGGTCTTCGAGGATCTGCGGCATGTCCGTGCGAATCCGCAATTGACGCGCCTTGTCCATGCCGGCGGTCCACTCGAAGTTCACCGCACCGGGGATGTGTCCGCCCTTGGCAGCCAGCACTTTCTCGCCCGAATACTCCAGCGGCCCACGAGCATCCCAGATCGCCAGATCGGCGGCGCCGAGACGGCTTTGCAGGTATTCGCGGGTCGCCGTCGGCTCGTCGTGCAGGGGCAGCGTCACCGGGCCGCCCACCGCAGGCGGCACCTGGATCGACATCGGCATACCCGCTTCCAGCCACGCCGGCAGACCGCCGTCGAGGTAGTGATACTTGTCGTGACCGATCACGTCGAGCAGCCAGATGAAACGCCCGGCCCAGCCACCGCCCTCGTCGTCATAGACCACGTAGACCGCGTCCTGACGATGGCCCAGTTCACCGAACAGCGTCTCCAGATCGGCTTTGGCCGGCAGCAGTCCCGGCGCCGGCGGCTGGCCGAGTTGGGTGCGCTTGGGGTCGACAAAGCGTGCGCCGGGCAGATGGCCCTCGGAATAGCGGGCGGCACTGGTCAGGTCCACCAGAATCAGTTCGCTGGCATCCAGCCGAGGGAGCAGGTCGCTCGGTTCGATGACGAGCGGCAAGCCAGAGAAGTCAGACATGTGAGGTCTCCAGAGCACAAAGGGGGGGATTGTAGCGCAGCCTCATCGGCCTCGGCTGCTAAAGCTGTGCAGGGCTTTTTCGATGCACTGCGCGGTTTTGCCGAAAGCCTGCACGCTGATGTCAGCGAACGGCCCACCGCCCTGGTCGGCCACGACGATCATGATCACCCGACCGTTATTGACCAGCGAGCGCAGGAACAGGTGCTCGCCACGGAATAGCGAACGCAGGCCCGGCGGCAACAATGCGGAAAACTGTGCGTTGTTCTCGGGGTTGATCCGCACTTGTGCCTGTTGTGCGAGCAACCGTTGCAGGACTTTGCTCTGACTGACGACGAAGTTCAGCGCAGCGGCTTCTTTTGGCAGGCCGAAGGTCTGGTGCGCGCGCAGATTGGACTGCGTGCGGTCGGCCATCAGAATCATCACCCGGCGCATGCCGCTGGCGACTAGCGCATCACGCGCGGCGACGGTCAGGCTCATGGCATTGGTGAAGCGGCTCGGTTCGGCCAGCAGTTCGGCGCATTGCCGGCGCCATTGAGTCAGATCCTCGGCATTCGGCGCCGCCGCCGGCAGCATCCCGGCCGGCAAGCGATGGGTGCCCCATGGCCACAGCAATGAAACCGCCGGGTGCCACAGATCGGGCATGGCATGCTGGCGCGCACTGTTGGCGGCTTGCTGGTGCAACTGCTGCTGCACTTCATCCATCGAGATTTGCAGATAAAGGCTGGTCAGGTACTGCCAGCGCTCGCTGTGCGGACTGTCCCAGGCCTGTTGCGCCGACAGCGCCAGACCGTTGGCCAGCAACACGGTGTTGGCCGGCTGGTTGAGCCAGCGGCGCAGGGTGGGATCGTCGTCGAGGCGATTCTGCTGGCGCAACGGATGTTCGCTGTCGCGGGCGATGCGCAGCACTTTCACCAGTTCGCGCTGTTCGCCGAGCAGCAGTTTATAGCCTTGCTGCACCCAGATCGGCAGGTGCCAGACTTGCACCAGCGCCTCGGCGATCTTCAGCAGGCGCACGCCAAACAGTTGCTTCTCGACGGTGCGTGCCGATTCGCCCTTGTGGATAACCCGCAGCTCCCACTCTTCGAGCAATTCGGGAAATGTCAGCGCCAGCGGCCACAACGGCGAGAGAAACAACAGGCTGCCCCAGTGAATGTCCTGCCACAGGCGCGCCAGGCGACTGGCGAAAAAACCGTTGGCCTGTTGCGTCGCGTGCTGGCTGATCATTTGCAGTTGGCGCAGGGCCTTGGGGATCTGCATCTGCGGTTCGACGGGCAGACGCGCGAGCAAGTCTTCGGTACGCGCAAGGCCCAGACGATTGATCGCCACCTCGAGATTTTCCGCCGCTGCGGCCATGGTGCCGTGGGTGTGACGATTAGCCTCACGGATGATGCTCAAGGCCAGCGCCGGGCTGTCCTGCATCAGGTCGGCGATATCGCGCAGCGAGCTGCGGTTGTCGCGGATCGCCCGACAAACCTTGTCGTGAGCCTCTTGCGGCACGGGCAGGCGCACGCCATCGAGCAGCTTGACCCAGCCCTCGAGCGTGGTCGGTTTTGCGTGTGGGACGTTCGTTTCATTAGCCATGTCTGGACGAGATCTTCACTGACTGTAGACGCGCCCGGCATGGGCTAAATTGGCTTTTCGCCTGAACTGGCTATAGTCTGGCGCAGTTTTGCCGATAAGTAGAAGAAGAGATTTTTTAACTTCCGAATATGACCTTGAACCCGACTTAAATAAGTACTTTCTACCTATGGCTAAAATTATCGGCATCATCGTCGTATTCGCGAGCGTGCTCGGCGGATACGTGCTCTCCCACGGCAAGATTGCCGCCCTGATCCAGCCCTTCGAGGTGATGATCATCGGTGGTGCGGCCCTCGGTGCATTCCTGCAGGCCAACCCCGGATACATGACGATGCACGTGCTCAAGAAGTCCCTGAGCATGTTCAGTTCGCGCTTCAGCCACACGTTCTATCTGGAAGTGCTCGGCCTGATCTACGAGATCCTTAACAAGAGCCGCCGCGAAGGCATGATGGCCATCGAAGGCGATATCGAAGACGCCGCCGCGAGCCCGATCTTCGCCAAGTACCCGGCTGTGCTCAAAGACGAGCGCATGACTGCGTTCATCTGCGACTACCTGCGCATCATGTCCTCCGGCAACATGGCTCCGCATGAGCTGGAAGGCCTGTTCGACATGGAACTCTACAGCCTCAAGGAAGACCTCGAGCACCCGTCCCATGCGGTGAACGGCATCGCCGACGCCATGCCCGGTTTCGGTATCGTCGCGGCGGTACTGGGTATCGTGGTGACCATGGCGTCCCTGGGTGAGGGCGATCAGAAATCCATCGGTCTGCACGTGGGTGCGGCACTGGTCGGTACCTTCTTCGGTATTCTCGCGGCCTATGGCTTCTTCGGGCCGTTGGCGCATTCCCTGGCGCACGATGCCAAGGAAGAACTGAACGTCTACGAAGCCATCAAGGCCTCGCTGGTGGCTTCGGCTTCCGGCATGCCGCCATCGCTGGCCGTGGAGTTCGGGCGCAAGGTTCTGTACCCGGCGCACCGCCCAAGCTTTGCCGAGCTGGAACAAGCCGTTCGCGGTCGCTAAGCCATGGAAAATAATCAGCCGATAATCATCAAGCGCGTCAAGCGCATAGCCGGTGGGCACCACGGCGGGGCGTGGAAAATCGCCTTCGCCGACTTCGCCACGGCGATGATGGCGTTCTTCCTGGTGTTGTGGCTGCTGTCCACTGCAACCCCCGAGCAGAAGATCGCCATCGCCGGTTACTTCAAGGATCCGGTCGGCTTCTCCGAAAGCGGCACGCCGTACATCATCGATCTGGGCGGCACGCCGACCCTGGCGCCGGAAAACACCCTCAACCCTGAGGTGAAATCCCAGCCGCAACCGGACAAGGTCACGGTCGACACCGAGCAGGTCGAAGGCATGGCCGAGCAGGTCGAGAAAGAACGCCTGGAACTGTTGCTGCAAGAACTGCAGAACAAGGTCGACGAGAACCCGCAGCTGCAGAAGTTCAAGGATCAGATCCTGTTCGAGATCACCCCGAACGGCTTGCGCATCCAGATCATGGACGCGGAAAACCGGCCGATGTTCGACTCAGGCTCCGCACGTCTGAAGCCGTACTTCGAAGACATCCTGCTGGCCATGGCCGACACCATCAAAGCGGTGCCGAACAAGATCAGCATCAGCGGCCACACCGACGCCAAGCCGTACACCGGCACCGGCGATTTCGGTAACTGGGAACTCTCGGCCAACCGTGCCAACGCCGCGCGGCGTGCGCTGGTTGCCGGCAGCTATCCGGATTCGCAGGTGGCGCGGGTCGTCGGTTATGCCTCGTCGGCGCTGTTCGACAAGGAAAATCCGTTCAACCCGGTCAACCGCCGCATCGACATTGTGGTCCTGACCAAAAAGGCCCAAGCGGCCATCGAAGGTTCGCAAGGCGCCGACGCGGCCAAGCCTGCCGCCGACGGTCAGAACGGCGCCGCTGCGGCGACGCCGGTCGATCCGAACGCGCTGCCGGCGGATCAGCAACCGGTGCCGGCCCATGAGTTGCGTGAACGTTTGAACCTGTTCGATGACGCCGCACCGAAACCGGCCGCGCCGGGGACTGCGGCGCCAGCGCCAACAGCTCCGCCAGCCGCTGCACCGGCCCCCGAGCCGAAGCAGTGACCGACAAAAAAGCCGACAGTGATGTCGGCTTTTTTGTGGCTGTCGATTGGCCTCAGAAACCGCGCCGAATCCGGTTCTTCAATCCTTCATGGAACATATCGGCATTGATCTTGTTGGCGCTGCGCGTCGATTGATTGCCGGTCACCGAGTCGAGGGTCATCGAGCGCTTGATCGTACCTTCGCTGCGATAAGCCTCGATGAAGAAATCGACATCTGTGGCCGTACTCAGCTTCGGCCACTTGTCCAGATACTCCGGCAACTGCGCGGGCCCGGTGCGGAACGAGCAGATTCGGCGGTTGCTGATGGTCGCTTCGCCGATTTCGAAAGGCACCCACCACGACAGTGCGGTTTTCTCCGAAACCACCGCCAGCAGGTGCGTGCATTCGGTGATGTTGCGGGTGATCACCCCGGTGATGTCGTCGGTGGTCTGCGACTCCGGGTCGAGTACGTCGAGGTAAGTCTTGATGTTGGCCTGCATCAATTGCGCATTGAGCGCCATGGCATGCGGGCGATCCATGTGGCGGTAGCTGATGAATACGGGCATCAGAAGTGTCCTTTTATGGCGAGTTCACGGTAATAGGCGCCGAGCGCCGTGAGGCGGCAGCCAGTGGAGTTCATGGCGGCGTAGTACATGTGCTCGGCATCCACCGGTTCGATCAGGCTGTGGCGGTTGCACATTTGCAGTTGCTTGAAGATGTCGCCGTGCTCGGGATCGAACAGTGCTTCGGTGGGCTCGTAGCTGGGATCGAGCCTGAACACGAAGCTCGGCTCCGGGAACCAGTCCTTGAGTTTGCGCAGGGTTTCCTCGGCAATCAGCGGTGCGACCTCGCGTAGCGGCACAAACTGCGAGACATTGGTCTTGAATACCGGGCGCTGTTCCCAGGCTCCCAGCGCATTGTCGACAAACGAGTAAACGCTGCCGGGGGTGACCTTGCCGAGTACGTTGGCAGCGCCACCGTGCAGCGCTTGCAGCAACAGATCCGTGAATACGCCATGACCGCGACTTTCCAGGGCGTACTGTTCTTTCTTGCAGGCCGTGAGAATGGTCACGCCTTCGCCGATCACACTGCTACCGCCACGCAGGTTGCGCATGGCGCCTGCTGCGCCGGCCTGGCAGCAATCGAGAATGACGATTTTGTTCTTGATGTGCGGGGCCTTGTCAGCCCACTCCAGAATGTCGCTGATGCGGATCCCGTCTCCGCCAGGCTGATAGTCCTGGGGAATCAGGAGTCCTTCGTCGATGCTGGTGTCGAACTGACCATGGCCGGCGAAGTACAGCAGTGCCACGTCAGAGTCGCCTGAGAACAGGCTCTGGATCTGCTGTTTCATGTGGCTGAGCGTGAGTTTTTCCTCGGCGGAAGTCAGCACTTTGCTGCTGAAATTCGGTCGCCCGTTGGCATGACGCTCCAGTACCGAAGCCATGGCCATAGCGTCGTTGTTACAGCCGCTCAAGGGCGAAACGTGGTCGTAGTGGTTGATGCCGATAAACAGTCCCTTGCGCATGGTTACACCGCCGTGTGCTGACGGATCGCACCGATGATGCTGTTGGTGTTCCACGCGCACTCGGCGTGTGCCGCCTCACGTACTACCGTGGAAATGCGCTCGGCGCCGAACGGCTTGATCGCGATGATCACTTTGCCCATGCGTTTGGCGATCTCGATTTCCTTGTTGATCCACTTGCTGTAGGTCGAATACATGCCGGCCATGATCAGCACCGCCGAACACGGACGGATCTTGTTTTCGATGGCTTCTTCGAGCTGCTTGTCGGTTTGCGCGCCCATGATCGGGTTGTGCGGCGGCACGGAAAAATTCTTGAAACTGAAATCCGGTCTGGCGCCGAGGAGGCGTACCAGATTGTCGTGGGCGTGGGCGTAGTTCCACGAATGGCTGATGAACAAATGGTAGGTCTGCATGGGGTTCCTCGAAGGTCGCGAAGGTGCGAAGGAACAACCCAATCTAGGCATCTGGAAGGCGCCCGCAAGGTCTGCGCGCGGAAAGAGAAATGCCCTGCAAGCAGGCGTGAGCAGGCCTGTCAGAAAGGTCTGATGTTTAAGCCGTTGGGGGGATGTGTCAGACGTGGTCCGACATCCGGCAGCCCCCGGACGCGGGGGCTGCCAGTGCAGATGTTTAGTAGCCGTTTTCCGGCAGGCTGGCGATGATCGAGCGGTAGCTGTTCATCCGCTGCTGCTGCACCCGGCCGTCTTCCAGGGCCTTGAGCAGTGCGCAACCGGGTTCACGATCGTGTTTGCAGTCGCGGAATCGGCAGGTGCCGAGCAGGTCGTTGAACTCGATGAAGCCGGCTTCGACGTCGGCGCGGCTGACGTGGCCCAGGCCGAACTCACGAATACCCGGGGAGTCGATCAGCTCGCCGCCGCCAGGGAAGTGGAACAGACGCGCGGTGGTCGTGGTGTGCGTGCCCTGACCGGACAGCTCCGACAGCGGGCCGACACGGGTTTCGACTTCCGGCAGCAGGCTGTTGACCAGCGACGACTTGCCGACGCCGGACTGGCCGACGAACACGCTGATGCGCCCGTCGAGCTGCTTCTGCAATTGTTCCATGCCGTTGCCGTGATGCGCCGAGACTTCCAGCACCGGATAACCCAGCGTGCGGTACACCGCCAGCAGGGCATTGAGCGCCGGGGCGTTCTGCTCGTCGATCAGGTCGAACTTGTTCAGCAGCAGCAACGGGCGGATGCCGGCGTGTTCGGCGGCGACCAGGTAGCGGTCGATCAGGTTGGCATGCGGCTCGGGCAGCGGTGCGAAGACGATGACGATCATGTCGACGTTGGCGGCGACCGGCTTGAGCTGGCCACGGCTGTCCGGGCGGCAGAGTTCGGTGTTGCGCGGCAGCTGCGCGACGATCACCCCGATGCCTTGGTTGCCGGCGCGCCAGACCACCCGATCACCGGTCACCAGCGCCGGCAGGTTGGCCCGCAGGTGACAACGGAAAACCTGGCCGGCCAGTTCGCCGTCCACGGCCTCGACTTCGACCTGCACACCGAAGTGGGCGATTACCAGACCGTGTTGCTCAGGGCCGAGGTCGCCGCCCTCGAGGGCTTCGACCGCCGAGGACTCGCGTTTGGCGGCGCGCGCGGCGCGCTCGCCCTGAATCTTTTCGATGCGCCAGTTTTGACGACGATTGAGTTGGCGTTTGGCCATGGGTGTTCCGTCTGAAGAATGCAGCGATTAGGTAAAACGGCCGCGAGTTTAGCACGCCCGGGCACCGGCCTAGGCTAAACTGCGCAGCATTGCCTAGGAGTCCGAATATGCAAAACCCGCAGAACCTGATCTGGATCGACCTGGAAATGACCGGTCTGGATCCGGAAAACGACGTCATCATCGAAATGGCCACCATCGTCACCGACAGTGACCTGAACACCCTGGCCGAAGGCCCGGTGATCGCCATTCACCACAGTGACGAAGTGCTTGCCCGCATGGACGAGTGGAACACCCGCACCCACGGCAACTCGGGCCTGACCCAGCGTGTGCGTGACAGCCGTATCAGCATGGCCGAGGCCGAGGCCGAAACCATCGCTTTCCTGGAAAAATGGGTACCGAAGGGCAAGTCACCGATCTGCGGCAACAGCATCTGCCAGGATCGTCGCTTCCTTTATACCCACATGAAGGCGCTGGAAAGCTACTTCCACTACCGCAACCTCGACGTGTCGACGCTCAAAGAGCTGGCCGCACGCTGGGCACCGGACGTGCGCGACAGCTTCAAGAAGGGCAGCACTCACCTGGCACTGGACGACATCCGCGAGTCGATCGCCGAGCTGCAGCACTACCGCAAGCATTTCATCAAGTTCTGATGTTGCACCGGGCCACTTGGTGAAACTGTAGCGGGGAGCGCTTCGCGCTCCATCGGGGATGAATCCCCTCGCCACAGGTTTGAGGGGGCGCTTACCGCCCCCTTCTGGTGCGGCGCTGAAATGGCTAGACTGCGCGCCTTCCTGCCAGGACCGCCGCCATGTTGCTGATGCTCTATCTGATCGCCATTACCGCTGAAGCCATGACCGGCGCGTTGTCTGCCGGGCGGCGCGGCATGGACTGGTTCGGTGTGGTGCTGATCGCCTGCGTCACGGCGCTGGGTGGTGGTTCGGTACGTGACGTGTTGCTCGGGCACTATCCGCTGACGTGGGTCAAACACCCGGAATATCTGGTGCTGACCTCAGCCGCCGCGATGCTCACCGTGTTCACCGCGCGCTGGATGCGCCACCTGCGCTCACTGTTTCTGGTGCTCGATGCGGTTGGTCTGGTGGCGTTCACCCTGATCGGCTGCATGACCGCTCTGGAAATGGGCCACGGCATGCTGGTGGCGTCGGTCAGCGGCGTGATCACCGGCGTCTTCGGCGGTATCCTGCGCGACATCTTCTGCAACGACATCCCACTGATCTTCCGCCGCGAACTGTACGCCAGCGTCTCGTTCGCCGCCGCGTGGTGCTACATGCTCTGCCTGTACCTGAATGTGCCGAGCGAACAGGCGATCCTGATCACCTTGTTCGGCGGCTTTCTGCTGCGGTTGCTGGCGATCCGTTTCCACTGGGAAATGCCCAAGTTCGTCTATAACGACGCACCTTGACGTCATACTGGCGGGCGCATGGAAATATTCTGTTGGGAATATTGCATAGATGCCGCGCCTCTAAATGGGGTAAAAAATAAAGTCTAAAGGGGGTATTTTGTTCTGAATTACCCCATTTAAGTCTTTTTGCCTCATTTAGAAGGCTGCCTGAATCATGCACTCACTCACCCCGGAATTTCTTGACGCCTTGCGCTTCGACGGTCTTCAGATTGCGACGCTTCGTGCATTGGGAGAGTTTCGGGGTAAGCAACAACTGTTCGTTGCTCAATCGCCGCAGATCCTCCAGGGGCTTACGCAGATAGCCGTAATTGAATCCACGGAGTCATCTAACCGACTGGAGGGTGTAACTGTCGCACCAGCGCGATTGAAGTCACTGATGAGCAAAAACGCTGATCCCAAAAGCCGCTCCGAACAGGAAATTGCTGGCTATCGGGACGCACTGTCACTCATCCATGAATCTGCCGATGGAAAGCCATTTTCCGAAGGTGTTCTTAGACAGTTACATAGTCTTCTTTACCGCTATCTACCTCAGGATGGTGGTGAATGGAAGGCGATGAACAACGACATCATTGAGCGCCATGCCGATGGTTCGGCGCGGATTCGCTTCCAACCTATTCCTGCTCATATGACCCCTATTGCGGTGACTGAAACCCTGGCGCATTACCACCGGGCGCTGGCATTGAATCTAGCTGACCCTCTGGTTTTGGTGCCGCTTACGGTCCTCGACTTCCTTTGCATACACCCCTTCTCTGACGGTAATGGTCGCGTCGCTCGTCTGCTGACATTGCTGTTGCTCTATCAATTTGATTACAGAGTCGGGCGATTTATCAGTCTTGAGCGGATATTCGAGGAGTCAAAGGAGGGCTATTACGCAACACTTGAGCTGAGTTCTCAGGGATGGCACGAGGGTACGCATGATGTTCGACCATGGATGGATTATTTTTGGGGGGCAATGCTTAGAGCGTACAAAGAGTTCGAGGAGCGAGTGGGCACGATAGAGAAGCGTCGAGGCGGTAAAGGCGATCGAATCAGAGATGAAGCCTTGAAGCGAGTCCTCCCTTTTTCCATCTCGGAAATAGAAGAGTCCTGTCCGGGAGTCAGTCGCGATACAGTTCGCCTGGTTTTACGATCACTGAAAGCAGAAGGACTGATTGAGCCAACAGGTAAGGGGCGCACAGCCAAGTGGAGAAAGCCGGCATAGCCTCAAGCACGGCGTTCGGCGTGCTGTTTCAGCGCCCACTCAACATGTTCACGCACCAGCTCTGATGGATAGTCGCGGCGCGCCTTCAAGGCTTCCAGCACCGGAATGCTCGATGGCGCGTTGCCCAGCCCGACCGCCAGATTGCGCAGCCAGCGCTCGTAACCGGCGCGGCGCAGCGGCGAGCCTTCGGTGCTGCTGAGAAACTTGTCCTCGTCCCACATGAACAGCTTGGCCAGTTCGGCGTTGTCGAGGTTGTGCCGTGGCTTGAAATCGCTTTCCCCGGATGGCCGGGCGAAGCGGTTCCACGGGCAGACGATCTGACAGTCGTCGCAGCCGAATACGCGGTTGCCGATCAGCGGGCGCAGGTCTTCGGGGATGGCGTTTTTCAGTTCGATGGTCAGGTACGAGATGCAGCGCCGGGCGTCCAGCACATACGGGCCGACGAAAGCGTTGGTCGGGCAGATGTCCAGACACGCGGTACAACGTCCGCAATGTTCGCTGCTGTGCGGTTCGTCCACTGGCAGCGGCAGGTCGACGAACAGTTCGCTCAAGAAGAAATAGCTGCCGGCCTTGCGGTTCAGTACCAGGGTGTTTTTGCCGATCCAGCCCAGCCCGGCCTGTTCGGCGATGGCTTTTTCCAGCACCGGGGCACTGTCTACGAACGCACGGAAACCGAACGGGCCGATCTCCGACTGAATCTTGTCGGCCAATTGCTGCACACGTTTACGGATCAATTTGTGGTAATCGCGGCCCAAGGCATAACGCGAAACGTAGGCCTTCTCCGGTTGCGCGAGCATTTGCGCCATTTGCGTGTCGCCGGGCAGGTAGTCCATGCGCAGCGAAACCACGCGTAACGTACCCGGGACCAATTGCTCCGGATGCGAGCGTTTGCTGCCGTGAGCGCCCATGTAATCCATTTCGCCGTGGTAGCCGGCGGCGAGCCAGCGCTCCAGGTGCTGTTCATGCTCGGCCAGGTCCAGACCGCTGATGCCGACTTGCTGGAAGCCCAGCTCGCGGCCCCAATCCTTGATCGAGTGGGCGAGGGCGGGCAGATCTGTGGTGATGGCGGACATGAGGCGAGAGAAACCGGAGCTGAGGTGCGTATAATTCTGCCAGACATCGGAGCCCGAAGACGCATGCCGCACACGAAAGATGAATTACCCGACGCGCTGTATGGCGCCGCACAGGTGCGAGCACTCGACGCGCGGCTGATCGCTGCGGGCACGCCGGGCTTCGAATTGATGCAGCGCGCCGCGCACGCGACCTGGCGCGCATTGGTGCGGCAGTGGCCGTCGGCGAACCAAATGACCGTGCTTGCCGGGCATGGCAACAACGCCGGTGATGGTTTTCTGATCGCCGCGCTGGCGCACCGGGCCGGTTGGGCGGTGCGGGTGCTGACAGTCGGTGATCCGCAACGCTTGCAGGGCGACGCTGCGCAGGCTTATGCGCAGGCAGTCAACGATGGCGTCGCCGTGCAGGGCTGGTCCGCGCAAAGCGAGCTGCGCGGGGTGATTGTCGATGCCTTGCTCGGCACCGGGCTGGCCGGCGATGTACGTGAGCCGTATGCCGCTGCGATCAAGGCGATCAATGCCAGTGGCCTGCCGGTGGTGGCGGTGGATATTCCTTCCGGATTGTCTGCCGATACCGGACATGTCCTCGGCGTTGCGGTGCACGCTGACCTAACCGTGACTTTTATCGGTTTGAAGCTCGGCCTGTTCACCGGGGAGGCGGCGGATCAGGTCGGGGCGTTGGTGTTCAACGATCTGCGAGCTGCCGCCGACATCTACCGTGACATTCCTGTCAGCGCTCTGCGTCTCACGGCGGCTAATCTTCCACGACTGGTTCCGCGTGCGCCCGCTGCGCACAAAGGGCGCTTCGGGCATTTGCTGTTGATCGGCGGCGATCAGGGCTTTGGCGGCGCGATCCTGCTCAGTAGCGAAACGGCCTTGCGCAGCGGCGCCGGGATGGTGTCGCTGGCAACCCGTGCGGAACATGTCCCGGCAGCGCTGACGCGGATGCCGGAAGTCATGGTGCTCGGCACGTCGTCGGCCAATCAGTTGATGGCGCTGCTGGAAAAGGTTTCGGTGCTGGTGGTTGGCCCGGGTCTCGGACAGGCGAGCTGGGGCCGGGCGCTGTTGTCGGCGGCCGCCAATGCGCCGCTGCCACAGGTATGGGACGCCGACGCGTTGAATCTGCTGGCGAGCGGTTCTGTCAGCCTGCCCAAGGATTGCGTGATCACTCCGCATCCTGGCGAGGCGGCGCGCCTGTTGGGCGTCAGTAGCGCTGAGGTGCAGGCAGATCGTCCGGCCGCCGCGCGGGCGTTGAGCAAAAAATACTCGGCCGTCGTCGTGCTCAAAGGCGCCGGCAGTCTGATCGCCCACCCCGATGGGCGTCTGGCGCTGTGTCATCAGGGCCATCCGGCCATGGCCACCGCCGGCCTGGGCGATGTACTCGCCGGCTTGACTGGCGCGTTGTTGGCCCAAGGCATGGAGGGCTTCGATGCCGCGTGCCTGGCAGTCTGGCTGCACGCCAATGCCGGCGCGCAACAAGGTAAATTCGGCCGTGGGCTGGCGGCCAGTGATCTGATTCCAGTCATTCGTCAGTTGTTGGAGGAGCATGCACCGTGTCTGAAGTAACCCTGTACCTGGCCGATGAACAGGCCATGAGCGACTTTGGCGCACGGATCGCCCGCGTTACCCAGGGCCACGGCCTGATTTTTCTGGAAGGCAACCTGGGCATGGGCAAAACCACCCTGTCGCGGGGCATCATTCGTGGCCTGGGGCACGTTGGCGCGGTAAAAAGTCCGACCTTCACTCTGGTCGAGCCCTACGAGATTGGCGACGTGCGTGCCTTCCACTTCGACCTGTATCGCCTGGTCGATCCGGAGGAACTGGAGTTTCTCGGCATCCGCGACTATTTCGAGGACGACGCACTGTGCCTGATCGAGTGGCCCGATAAAGGTGCAGGCTTTTTGCCAAAGCCTGACCTGACCATTACCATTAGCCCGCAAGACAGCGGGCGTTCGCTGAAAATTTTATCCCAGGGCTCGCGTGGCGAGGCCTGGTGTGCCGCTTTGGCATTGGAATCCAATTAAATGATGGGGTTAGGTATGCGCTTTCGCGCGTTGGTGGCTGCCGTTGGACTGATGTTGATGGCAGTGACCGTCAACGCTGTGGCCGAGACAAAGGTCAACAGCGTGCGCCTGTGGCGGGCGCCGGACAACACGCGACTGGTCTTCGACCTGAGCGGCCCGGTGCAGCACAGCGTCTTCACCCTGACCGCACCGGATCGGTTGGTGATCGACATCAATGGCGCCACTCTGGGGGCGCCGCTGAAAGTCTCGACCGCCAACACGCCAATCACCGCGATGCGCTCGGCCCAGCGTACGCCGACTGACCTGCGGGTGGTCATCGACCTGAAAAAAGCCGTCACTCCGAAAAGCTTCTCGCTGGCGCCGAACGCGCAATACGGTAACCGTCTGGTGGTCGACCTGTTCGACAACCCGGCCGATGCCGCGCCGCCGCCAGCCCCTACGCCATCGGTCGCCACCGTGCCGGCAGTGCCGGTAACGCCGTCGGAACCGGCGATCAAACTGCCACCGGCCCCGGCCGGCAAGCGCGACATCATTGTGGTGATCGACGCCGGTCACGGCGGCGAAGACCCGGGTGCGTCCGGCTCGCGCGGCCAGCGTGAGAAAGACGTGGTACTGCAGATTGCCCGCGAACTGCAGCGTCAGGTCAACGGCATGAAAGGCTTCCGTGCCGAACTGACTCGTACTGGTGACTACTTCATCCCGTTGCGCGGCCGTACCGAAATCGCCCGCAAGAAGGGCGCCGACCTGTTTGTTTCGATCCACGCCGACGCCGCGCCGTCTGCAGCAGCCTTCGGTGCCTCGGTGTTTGCCCTGTCTGATCGTGGCGCGACATCGGAGACTGCCCGTTGGCTGGCCGACAGCGAAAACCGTTCTGACCTGATCGGTGGTGCCGGCAACGTCAGCCTTGACGACAAGGACCGCATGCTCGCCGGCGTGCTGCTCGACCTGTCGATGACGGCGTCGCTGACCTCCAGCCTCAACGTCGGCCAGAAAGTCCTGACCAACATCGGTCGCGTGACCCCGCTGCACAAACAGCGCGTGGAGCAGGCTGGATTCATGGTGCTGAAGTCGCCGGACATTCCGTCGATCCTCGTCGAAACCGGATTTATCTCCAACGCCAACGAAGCGAGCAAGCTCTCGGCATCGAGCCACCAGCAGGCGCTGGCGCGTTCGATCAGCAGCGGCGTGCGCCAGTTCTTCCAGCAGAACCCGCCACCGGGCACTTACATTGCCTGGCTGCGTGACTCCGGCAAGATCGCCCAAGGCCCGCGCGATCACCGCGTGAGCCCGGGCGAGACGCTGGCGATGATCGCCGTGCGTTATCAGGTGTCGCCTGCGACGCTGCGCAGTGCCAACAACCTCGGCAGCGATGAGCTGAAGATCGGTCAGCACCTGACCATTCCCGGCACCGATCTGGCGTCCAAAGAATGAACCAGATTTTGAACGCCGCACGCATCGAACTGCTCAGCCCACGGCTGGCGAACCAGATCGCCGCCGGCGAGGTGGTCGAGCGCCCGGCTTCGGTGATCAAGGAGTTGCTGGAAAACAGTCTCGACTCCGGTGCCAAGCGCATCGACGTCGATGTCGAGCAGGGCGGCGTCAAGCTGCTGCGGGTGCGTGACGATGGCAGCGGTATTTCCGCCGATGACCTGCCGCTGGCGCTGGCCCGCCACGCCACCAGCAAGATTCGCAATCTTGAAGACCTCGAGCAGGTGATGAGCCTCGGCTTCCGTGGTGAAGCACTGGCGTCGATCAGCTCCGTGGCGCGCCTGACCCTGACCTCGCGCACCCGCGACGCCGATCAGGCCTGGCAGGTCGAGACCGAAGGCCGCGACATGGCGCCTCGGGTGCAGCCGGCGGCGCATCCGATCGGTACCTCGGTGGAAGTGCGTGACCTGTTCTTCAATACGCCGGCGCGGCGCAAGTTTCTCAAGACCGAAAAAACCGAATTCGATCACCTGCAAGAAGTGATCAAGCGTCTGGCGCTGGCGCGTTTCGACGTGGCCTTCCATCTGCGCCACAACGGCAAGACCATCCTCAGCCTGCACGAGGCCCACGATGATGCGGCCCGCGCCCGGCGTGTGGCGGCGATCTGCGGTTCGGGTTTCCTCGAACAGGCGCTGCCGATCGAGATCGAGCGCAATGGCCTGCACTTGTGGGGTTGGGTCGGTTTGCCGACCTTCAACCGTAGCCAGGCGGACTTGCAGTATTTCTTCGTGAACGGCCGTGCGGTGCGCGACAAACTGGTGGCTCACGCGGTGCGCCAGGCTTATCGCGATGTGCTGTTCAATGGCCGTCATCCGACCTTCGCGCTGTTTTTCGAGGTCGATCCGGCGGCGGTGGACGTCAACGTGCACCCGACCAAGCACGAAGTGCGCTTCCGTGACGGGCGCATGGTGCATGACTTCCTTTATGGCACGTTGCACCGCGCGTTGGGCGATGTGCGTCCGGAAGATCAGCTGGCCGGTTCTGTCACCACTGCCGTCGTGCGTCCAACCGGCATCGAGGCCGGTGAATTCGGCCCGCAGGGCGAAATGCGTCTGGCGGCCAACGCGCTGCTGGAACAGCCGCAGGCGCAACCGGCGTTCAATACTTCGTCGGGCGCCAGCGCTGGCGGCGCTTATCAGTATCAGTACACGCCGCGTCCGCAATCGGCGATGCCGCCGGCCGCCGAGGCTCAAGCCGCTTACCGCGAGTTCTTCGCACCGTTGCCGGAAGCGAATGCCAATGCGCTGCCTGCCGGTCAGGAAGATATTCCGCCGCTCGGTTACGCATTGGCGCAACTCAAGGGCATCTACATTCTGTCCGAGAACGCTCAGGGGCTGGTGTTGGTGGACATGCATGCCGCGCACGAGCGGATCATGTACGAACGCCTGAAGATCGCCATGGCCAGCGAAGGCCTCAGCGGCCAGCCGCTGTTGGTGCCGGAGTCGCTGGCGGTCAGTCAGCGTGAAGCCGATTGCGCTGAAGAACACGCTGCATGGTTCCAGAAACTGGGCTTCGAGCTGCAGCGTCTGGGCCCGGAAACATTGGCGATCCGCCAGATTCCGGCGCTGCTCAAGCAGGCCGAGGCCAATCGTCTGGTGGGTGACGTGTTGTCGGACCTGATGGAATACGGCACCAGCGACCGGATTCAGGCGCACCTGAACGAACTGCTCGGCACCATGGCCTGCCACGGCGCGATCCGCGCCAACCGGCGCCTGGCCCTGCCGGAAATGAACGGCCTGCTGCGCGACATGGAAAACACCGAGCGCAGCGGTCAATGCAACCATGGCCGACCGACCTGGACCCAACTGGGCCTGGACGATCTGGACAAACTGTTTCTGCGCGGTCGTTGATGAGCCAGCTTCCTCCAGCGATTTTTCTGATGGGCCCGACCGCTGCGGGCAAGACCGACCTGGCCATCGAGCTGACCAAGGTGCTGCCGTGCGAGTTGATCAGCGTCGACTCGGCGCTGGTCTATCGCGGCATGGACATCGGCACCGCCAAGCCTTCCAGAGAACTGCTGGCCGAGTTTCCGCACCGGTTGATCGACATTCTCGATCCGGCTGAGGCCTATTCGGCAGCAGATTTCCGTCGTGATGCCCTGCAAGCCATGGCCGAGATCACCGCACGCGGAAAAATTCCGCTGCTGGTTGGCGGCACCATGCTCTATTACAAGGCGTTGGTTGATGGCCTGGCGGACATGCCGGCGGCCGATCCCGAGGTTCGTGCGCAGATCGAAGAAGAGGCTGCACGCCTTGGCTGGCAAGCCTTGCACGATCAACTGGCGATCATCGATCCGGTGTCGGCAGCACGCATTCATCCGAACGATCCGCAACGCCTTAGTCGGGCGCTGGAGGTTTATCGGGTCAGCGGTCAGAGCATGACTGCCTTGCGTCAGCAACAATCTGCGCAAAGTACTGAAGCAGCCGCTTCGGGACGGCAACAATTGCCCTATACTGTCGCGAACTTGGCCATTGCTCCGGCAAATCGCCAGGTACTGCACGAGCGCATTAAACAAAGATTCACAAATATGCTGGAACAGGGGTTCATCGACGAGGTCGTAGCCCTGCGTAATAGAAGTGACCTGCATTCCGGGTTGCCGTCTATACGTGCGGTAGGCTACCGCCAAGTCTGGGACTACCTGGATGGCAAGCTGTCGTTAGCTGAAATGCAGGAACGCGGCATCATTGCCACGCGTCAATTGGCCAAGCGCCAGTTCACCTGGCTGCGCAGCTGGGAAGAACTGCACTGGCTGGACAGTCTTGATTGCGACAATCTGCCACGCGCCTTGAAATACCTTGGGACCATCTCCATATTGAGCTGAGTCCTTGCAATTGCCGTCTATCCTTGGGGGTGTGGCGGCCAAAGCCATCTGAATTACCTATTTTTATTATTGAATCCTTAAAGGAGTGCGGCACATGTCAAAAGGGCATTCGCTACAAGACCCTTACTTGAATACTTTACGTAAAGAGAAAGTGGGGGTTTCCATCTACCTGGTCAACGGTATCAAACTGCAAGGCACGATCGAGTCGTTCGACCAGTTCGTTATCCTGCTGAAAAACACCGTCAGCCAGATGGTTTACAAACACGCTATCTCGACAGTCGTGCCAGTACGTCCAATTCGTCTGCCTAGCGCAACCGAATCCGATGCAGGTGACGCTGAGCCAGGTAACGCCTGATAGGAGTCTCCTTTGTTCTTTGAGCGCCACGGTGGTGGTGAGCGAGTCATTCTCGTTCACTTGGAAGGTCAGGACCCTGAGGCGCGCGAAGATCCGCAGGAGTTTCAGGAATTGGCTAATTCGGCGGGCGCCGAGACCGTTGCGTTTTTTAACGTACCGCGTCATCGGCCAACCGCCAAATTCCTGATTGGCAGCGGCAAGGTCGAGGAATTACGCGACCTGGTCCATGCCGAAAAGGCCGATCTGGTGATTTTCAATCACATTCTCACGCCCAGTCAGGAACGTAACCTCGAACGTGTTTTCGAGTGTCGCGTGATCGACCGTACCGGCCTGATTCTCGATATCTTCGCCCAGCGCGCCCGTACCCATGAAGGCAAGCTCCAGGTAGAACTGGCCCAGCTTGATCACATGAGCACCCGCCTGGTTCGCGGCTGGACTCACCTTGAGCGTCAGGGTGGCGGTATCGGCATGCGTGGCCCGGGGGAAACCCAGCTCGAAACCGACCGGCGTCTGCTGCGGGTTCGCCTGCGTCAGATCAAGGGCCGTCTGGAAAAAGTGCGCAGCCAGCGCGAGCAATCGCGTCGCGGCCGCTCCCGTGCGGATATCCCTACCGTGTCTCTGGTGGGCTATACCAACGCCGGCAAATCCACGCTGTTCAATAACGTGACCAAGTCCGAGGTGTACGCGGCCGACCAGTTGTTCGCCACCCTCGACCCAACCCTGCGCCGTCTGGAACTGGACGACCTGGGGCCGATCGTTCTGGCGGACACGGTAGGGTTCATTCGTCACCTGCCGCACAAGCTGGTCGAGGCATTTCGGTCTACGCTCGAAGAGTCGAGCAATTCCGACCTGCTGTTGCACGTGATCGATGCGGCCGAACCGGATCGCATGTTGCAGATCGAGCAGGTGATGGTAGTGCTGGGCGAGATCGGAGCCCAGGACTTGCCGATCCTCGAGGTATACAACAAACTCGATTTGCTTGAAGGCGTTGAGCCACAGATCCAGCGCGATGCCGATGGCAAACCGCAGCGGGTCTGGCTGTCGGCGCGTGATGGCACGGGGCTGGAATTGCTTGAGCAAGCCATTGCCGAGTTGTTGGGCAGTGATTTGTTTGTGGGGACATTGCGCTTGCCGCAACGATTCGCTCGACTGCGTGCGCAGTTCTTCGAACTCGGTGCGGTACAGAAAGAAGAGCATGACGAAGAAGGCATCTGCCTGCTGGCCGTTCGTTTGCCCCGTGTCGAGTTGAATCGACTGGTAAGCCGCGAAGGATTGCAGCCGATGGAATTCATCGAGCAACACACTTTGCAATAAAAGCCTGGCAAAGCGGTTGTGCCGCAACGGCAGGCATTCTGTAGCATTGGTCGGCGCGCCGTGGGTGCGTCTTTGCTTTATCAGATGGAGAGCGCTATGGCTTGGAATGAGCCGGGTGGCAACTCGAATAATCAGGATCCTTGGGGTGGCAAGCGCCGCAATAACGGCGACCGCAAGGGGCCACCGGATCTCGACGAGGCCTTCCGAAAGCTGCAGGAAAGCCTGAACGGGTTGTTCGGTGGTGGTAAGAAACGCGGTGGTGATGACGGCGGTGGTTCGGGCAGGAGTGGTGGCGGCTTTGGCGGTCTGCTCGGCATCGGCCTCGTCGTGCTGGCGGCTGTCTGGCTGTACAGCGCGGTCTATGTGGTCGACGAACAGGAGCAAGCCGTGGTGCTGCGCTTCGGCAAGTACTACGAGACCGTCGGCCCCGGCCTGAACATCTACTTCCCGCCGATCGATAAAAAGTACATGGAGAACGTCACGCGTGAGCGTGCCTACACCAAGCAGGGCCAGATGCTGACTGAAGACGAGAACATCGTCGAAGTGCCGCTGACCGTGCAGTACAAGATCAGCAACCTGCAGGACTTCGTGCTGAACGTCGATCAGCCGGAAATCAGCCTGCAGCATGCGACCGACAGCGCCCTGCGTCACGTGGTGGGTTCGACCGCCATGGACCAGGTGCTGACCGAAGGTCGTGAATTGATGGCCAGCGAAATCAAGGAGCGTCTGCAACGTTTCCTCGATACCTATCGCACCGGTATCACCGTCACTCAGGTCAACGTACAGAGCGCAGCGGCACCGCGTGAAGTGCAGGAAGCCTTCGACGACGTGATCCGCGCCCGTGAAGACGAGCAGCGTTCGCGCAACCAGGCGGAAACCTACGCCAACGGCGTCGTGCCGGAAGCCCGTGGTCAGGCCCAGCGTATCCTCGAGGATGCCAACGGTTACCGCGACGAGACGGTCTCGCGCGCCAAGGGTGAGGCTGACCGCTTCACCAAACTGGTCGCCGAGTATCGCAAGGCCCCTGAAGTCACCCGCCAGCGTCTGTATCTGGACACCATGCAGGAAGTCTTCAGCAATACCAGCAAGGTACTCGTGACCGGCAACAAGAACGGCCAGAGCAACCTGCTTTACCTGCCGTTGGACAAAATGATCCAGAACAGTTCGGGCAGCAATGCACCGGTTACCGGTTCGGCTGCCGCCAGCAATAACACGGACGTCACGCCGCATGTCTCTGACGTGCCGCAGACACGTACAAGGGAGACCCGCTGATGAGCAATAAATCGCTGATCGCCCTGATCGTTGGCGTTGTCGTGGTGCTGGTGGGCTGGAACTGCTTCTACATCGTGGCTCAGACCGAGCGTGCGGTGCTGCTGCAATTCGGTCGTGTGGTTCAGGCCGATGTTCAGCCAGGCCTGCATGTGAAAGTGCCTTACGTCAACCAGGTGCGTAAATTCGACGCGCGTCTGATGACGCTGGATGCACCGACACAGCGCTTCCTGACCCTGGAAAAGAAAGCCGTGATGGTCGATGCCTACGCCAAGTGGCGCGTGAAAGATGCAGAGCGCTTCTACACCGCGACGTCCGGCCTCAAGCAGATCGCCGACGAACGCCTTTCCCGTCGTCTGGAATCCGGTCTGCGTGACCAGTTCGGCAAGCGCACCCTGCACGAAGTCGTGTCGGGTGAGCGTGATGCGCTGATGGCTGACATCACCGCATCGCTGAACAAGATGGCGGAAAAAGAGCTGGGTATCGAAGTGGTCGATGTCCGGGTCAAAACCATCGATCTGCCGAAAGAAGTGAACCGCAGCGTGTTCGAACGTATGAGCACCGAGCGTGAGCGTGAAGCTCGCGAGCACCGCGCCAAGGGTAACGAGCTGGCCGAAGGCATCCGTGCCGACGCTGATCGTCAACGCCGCGTGCTGCTGGCTGAAGCCTATCGTGAATCCGAAGAGATTCGCGGTGACGGCGATGCCCAGGCCGCTGCGATCTACTCCAAGGCCTACGGTCAGGACCAGGAGTTCTACGGTTTCTACCGCAGCCTGCGTGCCTACCGTGAAAGCTTCGCGAACAAATCCGACGTCATGGTTCTCGACCCAAGCAGCGACTTCTTCCGTTACCTGGAAAAGTCCAAGCCTTGATACGACGTTGACCTGAATCACTCCGCCCGGCGGCTAAAACCTCGGGCGGGGTGATCCTTTGGGAAAACGTGTGTATGATGCGGCAGCCGGGAAATTCCCGGCTTTTTTGCGTCTGCACGTTTGATTGCTGTTTTTTGTTGCAGGCATCGGGTTGAATGGCCCGAGAGATTTTCGAGGAAAGTGATGGGCGAAGCCGGTAACAGGCCTTTCGCCGCGTCGTTCATGCGCGTGCGTTTTGAACGGATCGGTCATTTTCTGCTTCACTCAAGGCTCGCCCGCAGGCTGGCCGCCCGGATCAAAGGGGAATGGCGTAATGGCAACGGTAGACCGCTGGCTGCTGCCAGATGGCATCGAAGAAGTACTGCCACCGGAAGCGGCGCGCATTGAAGTCGCGCGTCGTCAGGTGTTGGATCTGTTCCAGAGCTGGGGTTACGAGTTTGTCGTGACTCCCCATATCGAGTACCTGGAATCCCTGCTGACCGGTGCGGGCCAGGATCTGGATCTGCGTACCTTCAAGGTCATCGACCCGCAGTCGGGTCGGCAGATGGGGTTTCGTGCCGACATCACGCCACAAGTGGCGCGCATCGATGCGCACACCCTGCGTCGCGAAGGCCCTAGCCGCTTGTGCTACGCCGGCAGCGTGTTGCATGCCCAGCCGCGTGCACTGTCGTCCTCGCGCAGCCCGATTCAATTGGGTGCCGAGCTTTACGGCGATGCCAGCCCGAGCAGCGACGTGGAAGTCATCAGCCTGATGCTGGCCATGCTGCAACTGGCCGATGTGCCGGATGTGCACATGGACCTTGGCCATGTCGGCATCTACCGTGGTCTGGCGCGCGCCGCCGGTCTGTCCGGTGAAGTCGAGCAGCAGTTGTTCGATGCGTTGCAACGCAAGGCCATCGACGAGGTCATTACCTTGACCGAAGGCCTGCCGGCCGACCTGTCCGGCATGCTGCGGGCGCTGGTCGACCTGTGTGGCGGCCGTGAAGTACTGAGCGCCGCCCGTGAGCGTCTGGCCAATGCGCCGGCGCCGGTTCTGGCGGCGCTGGAAGACTTGCTGGAGATCGCCGATCGTCTGGCGACGCGTTTCCCGGAGCTGCCGCTGTACTTCGATCTGGGCGAGCTGCGCGGCTACCACTACCACACGGGTGTGGTGTTCGCGGTGTTTGTACCGGGCGTGGGCCAGTCCATCGCTCAGGGCGGTCGTTACGACGACATCGGTGCCGACTTCGGTCGCGCCCGTCCGGCGACCGGCTTCTCTACCGATTTGAAAACCCTGGTGACCCTGGGGCGTGCTGAGATCGAGCTACCGTCTGGCGGTATCTGGATGCCTGACAGTACGGATGCGGCACTCTGGCAGCAGGTTTGCCAGTTGCGCAGTGAGGGTCAGCGTGTCGTTCAGGCATTGCCTGGACAACCTTTGGCCGCCGCCCGTGATGCGGACTGCGACCGGCAATTGATTCAGCAGAACGGGCTTTGGCAAGTATCGCCACTGGCTTCTTGAGTTTTCCTGCCGGCCATCGCCGGCACCAAGTTTGCGCGAATGAGGACAAGTGTTATGGGTAAGAATGTCGTAGTCCTGGGCACCCAATGGGGTGATGAGGGCAAAGGCAAGATCGTTGATCTGCTGACCGAACATGCTGCCGCCGTAGTGCGCTACCAAGGTGGCCACAACGCTGGCCACACCCTGGTGATCGACGGCGAAAAAACCGTCTTGCACCTGATCCCGTCGGGCGTGCTGCGCGAAGGCGTGCAGTGCCTGATCGGCAACGGCGTGGTGGTTGCTCCTGACGCCCTGCTGCGTGAGATCACCAAGCTGGAAGAGAAAGGCGTACCGGTGCGCGAGCGCCTGCGTATCAGCCCGTCCTGCCCGCTGATCCTGTCCTTCCACGTGGCGCTGGACCAGGCCCGTGAAAAAGCCCGTGGCGAGCTGAAGATCGGTACTACCGGTCGCGGCATCGGCCCGGCTTACGAAGACAAGGTTGCACGTCGTGGCCTGCGCGTGGGCGACCTGCTCAACATGCCGCGCTTCGAAGACAAGCTGCGTGAACTGGTGGATTACCACAACTTCATGCTGGTCGGTTACTACAAAGAGCCGGCCATCGAGTTCGAAAAGACCTTGGCCGAGTGCAAGGAATACGCCGAGCTGCTCAAGCCGCTGATGCTCGACGTGACTGCCGAGCTGCACGACCTGCGTCGCGCCGGCAAAGACATCATGTTCGAAGGCGCCCAGGGTTCGTTGCTCGACATCGACCACGGTACCTACCCGTACGTGACCAGTTCCAACACCACCGCCGGTGGCGTGGCGACCGGTTCGGGCGTTGGCCCGATGTTCCTGGACTACATCCTGGGCATCACCAAGGCTTACACCACTCGCGTAGGTTCGGGTCCATTCCCGACTGAGCTGTTCGACGAAGTGGGCGCGCACCTGGCCAAGCAAGGTCACGAGTTCGGCGCAACCACCGGCCGTGCCCGTCGTTGCGGCTGGTTCGACGCCGTTATCCTGCGTCGCGCTATCGATGTGAACAGCATCTCGGGCATCTGCCTGACCAAGCTGGACGTACTCGATGGCCTGGAAACCATCAACATCTGCACCGGCTACAAAGACGCGCAGGGCAACGCCGTGGCGCCGACCGACGCTGACAGCTACGTGGGCCTGCAGCCTGTGTACGAAGAAGTGCCGGGCTGGACCGAGTCGACCGTGGGTGCCAAGTCCCTGGAAGAACTGCCAGCTAACGCTCGTGCCTACATCAAACGCGTTGAAGAGTTGATCGGCGCGCCGATCGACATTATTTCGACGGGCCCGGATCGCAACGAAACCATCGTGCTGCGTCATCCGTTCGCTTGATAAGTCATTGATGTAAAAAACAAAGGCCCCTTAATCGGGGCCTTTGTCGTTTATGCCTGTTGGACGGCATGACCTTTGCTGTAAATCTTCCTGCAAGAGTGCCATCAAATTAATGGCGTCAGAAGTAGAGGGATTCACAGTGTCGGCCGTTCTCTCACTGTTACAAAGCCGTTTGTTGCGGCCCGTGTTCGTTACCCTTGGTATCGCCCTTTTGGTGCAAGTGCTGGTGGCAGTCGCCCTGACACGAAGCACGGTCACGGCGCTGGAAGCCGATCTCGGCACTCGTCTGGGCGCCGACAGCCAGAAGCTTTCCAGTGAGCTGGAGCAGGCCGGGCGCGAAGTCACCTCAAGCCTCGATAACCTTTCCTCGAGTACCCGGCAGCGTCTGACCGCCGGCCTGTCTTCTCGTCTGAAGGAAGAGCAGGCGCAATTGCGTACGACATTGGAAAAGGATCTGAAGGACTCGGCCAATGACATGGCCCAATTGCTCGCCTCGGTGGCACCGCGCGCCATGTGGGACAGCGACGTGCCGACCCTGTCCGAGTTTGCCCGCCGCGCCCAGCGCAATCCCAACGTGTTGTTCGTGGTTTACGACGATGCCACCGGTCAGCACCTGACGCGTTACCTCAACCGCGAAAATCCGATCAACAAGGCCTTGCTGGAAAAAGGCCAGGGCGAGCGTGCGCTGGACAAGGTCCTGGACGCGGCGAAAAACGATCCGTCGGTCTACTACCTTGAAGCTTCGATCAACCCCAACGGCGTGGAAATCGGCAAGGTGCTGATGGGCGTCTCGACCGCCTCGGTGGAAGCCGATCTGGCGGCGCTCGACCAGCGCTTCTCGGCGCTGATCGCCAGCAGTGATCAACTGGTCGGCGATAGCCTCAAGGGCGCAGCAGCGGACAGCGCCACAGCGATGCAGGCACGCCTGCAGTCGGCGCAATCCACCGCGACCGAGATGAAAGCCAATACCAGCAGCACCGTGCAGGAAGCCGCCGCGACCTTGCGCTGGCGCATCGGTATGGGCCTGGCGCTGGTCGGTTGCGGCGTGCTGTTGTTGCTGACGGTGGTGCTGGGGCACCGGGTAGTCAATCGCTTGAAAATGCTCAATGCGGCGATGGACGATCTGGCGGCAGGCGAGGGCGACCTGACCAAGCGCGTGCAGATCAATAGCAAGGACGAAATCGGCGACATGGCCTCGGCGGTCAATCGCTTTGTGGATAAGTTGCAGCCGATCGTGCGCGAGGCGGGCGACGTGGCCCAGCGTACCGGCGTGGAAATCGGCGCCATGACCCTGCGCAATGCCGGTGCCGACGCAGCGGCCGGGATGCAGCGTGATGAAGTGGCGGAAAGTCTGCGAGCGCTGTCGCAAATGGCTGACGAGGCGCAATCGGAAAGCCATGCCATGCAGGCGGCGTTGAAGCAGGTGGTGGATATTCGCCAGGCCACCGACGAAAACACACGCACCTCGGCGAAGGTCGGCAGCCTGATCGAGGCGCTGGCCGGGCAGGTCGATACCGGGGCGAAAGTCATCGAACGACTGGCGCAGCAGAGTGAACAGATCGAAGTGGTGCTGACGGTGATTCACGGCATCGCCGAGCAGACCAACCTGTTGGCCTTGAACGCGGCGATCGAAGCCGCTCGGGCCGGTGAGACCGGGCGTGGTTTTGCCGTGGTCGCGGATGAAGTGCGCGCGCTGGCGAGCAAGACGCAAAGCTCGACCGGTGACATTCAGGCGCACATCGTGGCGTTGCAGCAGGGCGCGCGTGAGGCGGTCGAGGCGATCGGCCAGGCCGGGCGTCAGGCCAGTGAAGGTTTGCTGGTGTTACGCGACAGCGCGCGGTTACAACAATCGGTGCAGGCTTCGGTCGAGCAGGTGCATGCGGCGATCGGTCTGGCGACGCAGGCGGCGGCGCATCAGGCGCAGGGCGCGCAAGCGGTTCGCGGGCGGGTCGAGACGATTCATGCTCAGGCTGAGAAAGCGGCGCAGGCGGTGGTGGAAACCACGGCCAGTGGCAAGGTGCTGGATGGCTTGGCGGCGCAACTCAAGGCGAGCCTGGGGCAGTTCAGGGCTTAAAATCAAAAGATCGCAGCCTGCGTCAGCTCCTACGGGGAAATGCAAATCCCCATGTAGGAGCTGCCGCAGGCTGCGATCTTTTAGCGGCTCAGATACATCCGCGTCGTCAGCAGATACACCGGCAGCCCCGACACCACAATCAACAACGCCGCATAAGGCGCCGCCGCTGCAAACTCGACATTCGCGGTATGCGCCCAGACCTCGGTCGCCAGCGTGTTGAGCCCGGTCGGACTGAGTAGCAGCGTCGCCGTCAGTTCTTTCATCGCATCCAGAAACACCAGCGCAAACGCCGCGCCCAGTGCCGGGAAAATGATCGGCAGGGTCACCCGACAGAACGCTGTGAACGACGATGCCCCTAGCGTGCGTGCCGCTTCTTCCAGCTGCGGCGCAGCCTTGTTCAGTGCTGTGCGAATCGGCGCCTGTGCCAGTGGCAGAAACAGCAGCGCATAAGCGATCAGCAGCAATGCCGACGTCTGGTACAGCGCCGGCACGTAGTGCAGGGCGAAATACACCAGTGTCAGCGCGATCACCAGGCCTGGCAGCGCATGCAGCAGATACGGCAAGCGCTCGGCCCAGATCGCCAGTTGACCCTTGTAACGCACCACCAGCAACCCGACCGGCACCGCCAGCAGCAAGCACAGCGCCGCGCCACCCAGCGACAAGGCCAGCGACGACAGCAGGGCTTCGGTGATCGCCGCGACCGGGAAGGCTGCCGATGAGCCGACCGCCAGCCAGTACGCGAGCATGCCCAACGGAATCCCGCTGCCGATAATCGCCAGCAACAGGCAATACAGCTGACCGAAAACCGCCCACCGCCCCAAGCGCACTTGCTCAGCCTGGCGCGCTGCACCCTGGCCGGTGCGCACATGACGCCCCTTGCCGCGCACCCGCAGCTCCAGCCACAACAGCATCAGACACAACGCGAGCAGCACCGCCGAAAGCATCGCCGCGTTGGCGTTGCTGAATTCCAGTTCGAATTGCTGATAGATCGCGGTGGTGAAGGTTTGCAGGCCGATGATTGACAGTGCGCCGAACTCGACCAGCATGTGCAGGGCAATCAGCAGCGAGCCAGCCAGCAGCGACGGCCAGAGCAGCGGCAGGGTGACGCGGAAAAACACGCCCCAGCGATTTTGCCCCAAGGTGCGAGCCGACTCTTCGAGGGACGGATCGAGGTTGCGCAGGGTCGCCGCTACCGGCAGAAAAATCAGCGGATACTTCGACAGGCTCATCACCAGAATCGCCCCGCCGAGGCCTTCGAACTGCGCGCTCAACGACACCCAGGTGAAACTGCTGACAAACGCCGGCACCGCAAACGGCAGGCACAGAATCACCCCCCACAGGCGTCGTCCCGGCAGATTGCTGCGCTCCAGCAGCCACGCCAGCGACAGGCCGATCACGCCGCAAGTCAGCGTCACGCCAACCATCAGTGCCAAGGTGTTGCGCAGCAAACCGAACACATACGGGCGCCACAACAAGTGCAACGCATCGGCCCAGCCGGCTTGCCAGGCTTTCAAACCGACATAGGCCAATGGCAACAGGCTCATGACCACCAGCAATAAAACCGGCAACACCAGCCAGATCGAAGGGCGCTTGCGTCGTGGCACGTAACCCCCGCGCGCGGCGGGGGCGGATAACGATGCGGCCATCAGTTCAGGCCAACTTCACGTTCCAGCTCCAGCGCTTCTTCGGCGTTGCCCAGATCGGCCGGGGTCACGTTCGGCGCTTGCAGTTCGCTGAACGGCTTGAGTCCGCGATCCGATTCCATGCCTTTGTGCAGCGGGTATTCGGCGGTGGTCTGGGTGATCACGCGCTGGCCTTCCTCACTGGCCATGTAGGCGAGGAATTGCTGGGCTTCTTTTGGATGTTTGCTGGATTTCAGTACGGCAGCGCTGGACACGGTGATCAGCCCGCCGACGTCGCCGCCGGTGAAGTAATGCAGTTTCGAGTCGAGTTTGCCTTTCTCGCGCTGCAGGGCGAACCAGTAGTAATTGTTCACCAGCACGGTGGCGACTTCGCCGTTTTCCACGGCTTTGAGGGCGACCATGTTGTTGCTGTAGGTCTTGCCGAAAGCGCGCAGGCCGGTCAGCCATTCTTCGGCGGCGTCGCGACCATGCATCTTGATGATCGCCACGGCCTGTTCCTGGAATGCGCCGCTGGTCGGGACGAAGCCGACTTTGCCTTGCCACTTCGGATCGGAGAATTCCATCACCGACTTTGGCAAGTCTTTCTCATCGACCAGTTTCGGGTTGTAGGCAACAACGCGAACCCGCGCGGTGACACCGATCCAGGTGCCGTTGCCGGCGACGTATTGCTTGGGCAGTACGGCCAGCGTGGCGTCGTCGGTCTTGGCCAGCAGGCCTAGCTCGCCGAGGTTGTTCAGCGGGGGAGATTCTTCGGTGTAGATCACGTCGGCGGGGGAACGGTCGCCTTCTTCGATGACCTGGCTGGCGAGCTGGTTGCTGCTGCCCTTGCGTACGTTGACGTGAATGCCGGTCTTGGCCTCGAAAGCCTTGGCGATCGCATCGCCGACTTCCTTGTGTTGGCCGTTGTAGAGCGTCAGGGAAACCGCATCGGCTGCCTGGGTGAGGGGAGTGGCGAGTGCCAGGCCGAGCAGGGTGAAGGTCAAGCCGCGGCGCAGGGTATTTCGAAACATCATTCGCAGGGTTCCTCACTGTCGCATTGCAAAAACTTGCAACAATGATAAACGATATTGTTTCTCAAGTGCGCCTTGCGGGCTGCAGCAAGCTCTGATAAGTGCGGATTGCACTGCCCTTGTAGGAGCTGCCGAAGGCTGCGATCTTTTGATCTTTTTTTAAAAGCAAAAGCAAAGATCGCAGCCTTCGGCAGCTCCTACACAAGGACAATCGAATTTCGAGTGAGGCGTTTAGAATTTCTGGAAGCCAGAAACGCAAAAACCCGCTTTCGCGGGTTTTCGGGAAACTCAACGTCGTAACCTTGAGTTTGAATTGGTGCCCAGAAGAAGACTCGAACTTCCACGACCGTAAGGTCACCAGCACCTGAAGCTGGCGTGTCTACCAATTTCACCATCTGGGCATTCATCGCGAGCGTTGCCGCTGTTGATGTGGCGCACTATACGGAGCGTCTTTTGATCTGTAAACCCCTGATTTAATTTTAATTAATCGGTTTTAACAAATCCGGTGCCTGGAATGCAAAAAACCCGCTTTCGCGGGTTTTGTGTGAGTCTTGAAACTGATCTAGTCTCAAACTCGAAATTGGTGCCCAGGAGAAGACTCGAACTTCCACGACCGTAAGGTCACCAGCACCTGAAGCTGGCGTGTCTACCAATTTCACCACCTGGGCATCTCGTCAACGTATGTACGTCGTCGATGGCGCGCACTATACGGAGCGCCTTTTTAACTGTAAACCCCTGTCAGCAAAAAAAATGAATTTTTTTACCAGCGGTGTTCAAAAGGGCTTTCAGGCGTCGATACAAGGCTCCAGAAGGGCCTTATAGAGTCGGAAATTTCCCGTTTGATGGCGCCTATGCCAAACTAACCCGCATATAGACAAGGTGAAAACTCTCTAATGGCCGATTGGCAGTCCCTCGATCCCGAGGCCGCTCGTGAAGCGGAAAAATATGAAAACCCTATTCCCAGCCGCGAACTGATCCTGGCGCATCTCGCCGATCGGGGTTCGCCTGCTGCCCGCGAGCAACTGGTCGAAGAGTTTGGTCTGACCACAGAAGACCAGATCGAAGCCCTGCGCCGCCGCCTGCGCGCCATGGAGCGCGACGCTCAATTGATCTACACCCGCCGTGGCACCTATGCGCCGGTGGACAAGCTCGACCTGATCCTCGGCCGCATCAGCGGTCACCGTGACGGTTTCGGCTTTCTGGTGCCGGACGACGGTAGCGATGACCTGTTCATGAGCCCGGCGCAGATGCGTCTGGTGTTCGATGGCGACCGTGCGCTGGCCCGTGTTTCCGGTCTCGACCGTCGTGGCCGCCGTGAAGGCGTGATCGTCGAAGTGGTGTCCCGTGCCCACGAAACGATCGTCGGTCGCTACTTCGAAGAGGGCGGTATCGGTTTCGTCGTTGCCGACAATCCGAAGATCCAGCAGGAAGTGCTGGTTACGCCAGGCCGTAATGCCAACGCGCAGATCGGTCAGTTCGTCGAGGTGAAGATCACCCACTGGCCGACGCCGCGCTTCCAGCCGCAAGGCGATGTGGTCGAAGTGGTCGGCAACTACATGGCGCCGGGCATGGAAATCGATGTCGCGCTGCGTACCTACGACATTCCGCACGTCTGGCCTGAAGCGGTGCTCAAAGAAGCCGCCAAGCTCAAGCCGGAAGTCGAAGAAAAAGACAAAGAGAAGCGCGTCGACCTGCGCCATCTGCCGTTCGTCACCATCGACGGCGAAGATGCCCGCGATTTCGACGACGCGGTCTACTGCGAAGCCAAGCCTGGCAAGCTGCGTCTGTTCTCCGGCGGCTGGAAGTTGTACGTGGCGATTGCCGACGTTTCCAGCTACGTGAAGATCGGTTCGGCGCTGGACAACGAAGCCCAGGTGCGCGGCAACTCGGTGTACTTCCCCGAGCGTGTGGTGCCGATGCTGCCTGAGCAGCTGTCCAACGGCCTGTGCTCGCTGAACCCGCACGTCGATCGTCTGGCCATGGTTTGCGAGATGACCATCTCCAAGTCCGGCGAAATGACCGACTACTGCTTCTATGAAGCAGTGATCCATTCTCACGCCCGTCTGACCTACAACAAGGTCAGCGCGATGCTGGAAACGCCGAAAGCCACCGAAGCGCGCAAGCTTCGCGGCGAATACACCGACGTGGTGCCGCACCTCAAGCAGCTCTATGCGTTGTACAAAGTGTTGCTGGCGGCTCGTCACGTACGTGGCGCGATCGATTTTGAAACGCAGGAAACCCGGATCATCTTCGGGTCCGAGCGCAAGATTGCCGAAATCCGCCCGACCACCCGCAACGATGCGCACAAGCTGATCGAGGAATGCATGCTGGCGGCCAACGTGGCCACTGCCGAATTCCTCAAGAAGCACGAAATTCCTGCGCTGTACCGCGTCCACGACGGCCCGCCACCGGAGCGTCTGGAAAAACTGCGCGCCTTCCTCGGCGAGCTCGGCCTGTCCCTGCACAAAGGCAAGGACGGCCCGTCGCCGAAGGACTATCAGGCCCTGTTGGCGAGCATCAAGGATCGGCCGGACTTCCATCTGATCCAGACCGTGATGCTGCGCTCCCTGAGCCAGGCGGTGTACAGCGCCCAGAACGAAGGCCACTTCGGCCTGAATTACGAAGCCTATACCCACTTCACTTCGCCGATCCGTCGTTACCCGGACCTGCTCACGCACCGCGCCATCCGTAGCGTGATCCATTCGAAACAGGACACTCCGCACGTTCGTCGTGCCGGGGCGATGACCATTCCGAAGGCGCGCATCTATCCGTACGACGAAGCGGCGCTGGAGCAACTGGGTGAGCAGTGCTCGATGAGCGAGCGCCGTGCCGACGAAGCCACCCGCGACGTGGTGAACTGGCTCAAGTGCGAGTTCATGAAGGATCGCGTCGGCGAATCGTTCCCCGGCGTGATCACTGCGGTGACCGGTTTTGGTCTGTTCGTCGAGCTGACCGATATCTACGTCGAAGGCCTGGTGCACGTCACCGCGCTGCCGGGCGATTACTACCACTTCGACCCTGTGCATCACCGCCTGGCGGGCGAGCGCACCGGTCGCAGCTTCCGTCTTGGCGATACCGTTGAAGTGCGCGTGATGCGCGTCGACCTCGACGAGCGCAAGATCGACTTCGAGATGGCCGAGAAAACCATCAGCGCGCCGATCGGTCGCAAGAAGCGCGGCAGCGAAACCACTGCTCCAGCGGCCAAGGCCGTGGAAGACAAGGCTCCGACGAAAACCGCCGGCCGTCGTCCAGCCAAAGAAAAAGCCGTCGAGGCCTATCGCCCGAGCGATGCCGTGGCGAAAAACGCCGAGCTGCGCAAAAGCCGTGAATTGAAGAAGGCCTTGCTGGCCGAAGCCAAAAGCGGTGGTAAAGCGGCGTCTGGGGGAAAGACCGGACGGCCGGCGCCTGAGAAGGCCGCCGGCGGCAAGCCAGCCAAACCGAGCAAACACCGTAAAGGCCCGCCGAAAGCGGGTTCGGCCCCAGCCAAAAGTGGCGGGTCGCGTAAACCGAAGGCGAAGTCATGAGTCAGTTGGAAAAAATCTACGGCGTTCACGCGGTAGAAGCGTTGCTGCGTCACCACCCGAAACGCGTCAAGCAGATCTGGCTGGCCGAAAGCCGCAACGATCCGCGCGTGCAGACCCTGATCGAACTGGCCAACGAAAATCGTGTGCAGGTCGGTCAGGCCGAGCGCCGCGAAATGGACGCCTGGGTTGAAGGTGTGCACCAGGGCGTGGTGGCGGACGTCAGTCCGAGCCAGGTCTGGGGCGAGGCGATGCTCGACGAGTTGCTCGATCGCACCGAGGGCGCACCGCTGTTGCTGGTGCTCGACGGCGTGACCGACCCGCACAACCTCGGCGCCTGCCTGCGTTCGGCGGATGCTGCCGGTGCGCTGGCGGTGATCGTGCCCAAGGACAAGTCGGCAACCCTGACGCCGGTGGTGCGTAAAGTGGCCTGCGGCGCGGCGGAAGTGATTCCGCTGGTGGCGGTGACCAACCTGGCTCGCACTCTGGAAAAGCTCCAGCAGCGCGGTCTGTGGGTTGTTGGCACGGCGGGCGAGGCCGAGGTCAGCATTTATGACCAGGACCTGACCGGCCCGACCATCCTGATCATGGGTGCCGAAGGCAAAGGCATGCGTCGCCTGACCCGTGAGCACTGCGACTACCTGGTGAACCTGCCGATGGCCGGCAGCGTCAGCAGTCTCAACGTGTCCGTGGCCACCGGTGTGTGCCTGTTCGAAGCGCAGCGTCAACGGGGCGCCAAGGCCAAGGCATCAGCCAAGAAATAAAGTTCTCTGTGTGGCTTGTAGGAGTTGTCGAGTGAAACGAGGCTGCGACCTTTTGATCTTGTTTTGAAAAAACAAAGTCAAAAGATCGCAGCCTTCGGCAGCTCCTACAGGTGTCTCCCGGTGATTGTTCAAATAATCACCAATTGCCTTGCACCTCTTCAGTCCCTTCTCTACAATTGCGCCCCTTGCTGTGACGGCAGGCACGCATGTGCCCCGCGCCAGCAAGTCCATAAGTGTCATTCACTCCTTGTCTGACCGTTTTTGAGCGGCAGGCTACAACCCGTAAGGAGCATTCATGCGTCATTACGAAATCATCTTTCTGGTCCACCCTGACCAGAGCGAGCAAGTCGGCGGCATGGTTGAGCGTTACACCAAGCTGATCGAAGAAGACGGCGGCAAAATCCACCGTCTGGAAGATTGGGGCCGTCGTCAACTGGCCTACGCAATCAACAATGTTCACAAGGCTCACTACGTGATGCTGAACGTTGAGTGCACTGGCAAGGCCCTGGCCGAGCTGGAAGACAACTTCCGCTACAACGATGCTGTGATCCGTAACCTGGTCATCCGTCGCGACGAAGCCGTTACCGGCCAGTCCGAGATGCTCAAGGCTGAAGAAAACCGCAGTGAGCGCCGTGAGCGTCGCGATCGTCCTGAGCACGAAGGCGCTGAAAGCGCTGAAGGCGAAGAGAACGACAGCGATAACGCTGACGAGTAATCCACGGACCTTATTAAGGAGCCTATCAAATGGCACGTTTCTTCCGTCGTCGTAAATTCTGCCGTTTCACCGCTGAAGACGTGAAAGAGATCGATTACAAAGATCTCAACACTCTGAAAGCCTACGTATCCGAGACCGGCAAAATCGTTCCAAGCCGCATCACCGGTACCAAAGCTCGTTATCAGCGTCAGCTGGCCACCGCTATCAAGCGCGCCCGCTTCCTGGCCCTGCTGGCCTACACCGACAGCCACGGCCGCTGAGACCGGGCAGTCGACAAGTAGCAAAGGATTGAATGCATGCGCGCCTTAGCTGAGTTCATCATGCGCGGCCGCATGCAGGCCACTCTCGTAGTGGCCGGGTGTGCAACATTGCCGTTGTTGTATTGGTTGGGTGCTGCCGCCGGGAGCCTGGTGCTTCTGCGGCGCGGACTGACGGACGCCCTGGGTGTTCTGTCTCTGGGGCTGCTGCCGGCTTTGGTCTGGTGGCTGTATGCCGATGACCCGCGCGCACTTCTGGTGCTGCTGGGGTCTTCGGGACTTGCGCTGGTTTTGCGCGCAAGTGAGTCCTGGGTTCGCACGCTGCTGGTCAGCGTAGTGATTGGAGTGGTGTTTTCAGTGGTGCTCGGGGCAGCGTTTGCGGCCCAGATCGAGATGCTCGCGCAGGCCTTGATAAAGGTCATGCCAGCGCTTCTTGGTGAAACCTACAAGCAATTGTCGGTCGATGAGCAAGCGCGTTTCGCGTCCCTGATTGCACCAGTCCTGACCGGACTGATTGCGGCTTTGTTGCAGATCGTCAGCGTGCTGAGCCTGATTATCGGGCGGCATTGGCAGGCGTTGTTGTACAACCCGGGTGGTTTTGGTCGCGAGTTTCGCGCCATCCGGATCCCGCTGGGGCCGGCGATGTTGCTGCTGGCGTTGATGCTTCTGGGCCCGAATCTCGGTGCACAGATGGCCATGTTGACGCCGTTGTGCAGTGTACCGCTGGTGTTCGCCGGACTCGCCCTGATTCACGGGCTGGTCGGGCAGAAGCGACTGGCCGGTTTCTGGCTGGTGGGGTTGTACGTCACGCTGCTGCTGTTCATGCAGCTGCTCTATCCGTTGCTCGTGGTTCTGGCCATTGTCGACAGCCTGATTGATTTTCGCGGTCGTCACGTGTCGAAAGACACCGATAACGCGAACGGTGAAGGTTAAAAGTTAAGAGGATTTCCACATGCAACTGATCCTTCTGGAAAAAATCGCCAACCTGGGCAACCTGGGCGACAAAGTAAACGTTAAGGCCGGTTACGGCCGTAACTACCTGCTGCCTTTCGGCAAAGCTACCGCTGCGACCGCTGCCAACCTGGCTGCGTTCGAAGAGCGTCGTGCTGAGCTGGAAAAAGCTGCCGCAGACCGTAAAGCATCGGCTGAAAGCCGTGCTGCCCAACTGGCCGAGCTGGAAGTGACCATCACTGCCACCGCTGGCGACGAAGGCAAGCTGTTCGGTTCGATCGGTACTCACGACATCGCTGACGCACTGACCGCCTCCGGCGTTGAAGTGCAGAAGAGCGAAGTTCGTCTGCCGAACGGCACCATCCGCAACGTGGGTGAATTCGACGTGGCCGTGCACCTGCACGCCGAAGTTGAAGCCACCGTACGCGTTGTCGTGGTAGCAGCTTAAGCAATACTTGTCGGCTGGCACCCTCGGGTGCTTGCCGGTAACATCGGGCACGATCCTGTTTACAGGTCGTGCCCTTTGTCTTTCTGGTAATCCCGTTTTCAAACCTGACTCCAAGTGGCCATGAACGAAATCACCGCTCCCGAGCAATACGATCTGCAAACCGCCGCGCTGAAGGTGCCGCCGCATTCCATCGAGGCCGAACAAGCCGTACTCGGTGGTCTGATGCTGGACAACAACGCCTGGGAACGCGTGCTCGATCAAGTCTCCGACGGCGATTTCTACCGACATGACCACCGTCTGATCTTCCGTGCGATCGCCAAACTGGCCGATCAGAACATGCCGATCGACGTCGTGACCCTGGCCGAGCAACTGGACAAGGAAGGTCAGACGTCCCAGGTCGGCGGCCTCGGTTACCTCGGCGAGCTGGCGAAAAATACGCCGTCCGTCGCCAACATCAAGGCCTATGCGCAGATCGTTCGCCAGCGCGCGACGTTGCGCCAGTTGATCGGCATCAGCACCGAAATTGCCGACGCCGCGTTCAATCCTGAAGGCCGCACCGCCGAAGAGATTCTCGACGAAGCCGAACGGCAGATCTTCCAGATCGCCGAGGCGCGGCCGAAGACCGGTGGCCCGGTGGGCGTCAACGAACTGTTGACCAAGGCCATCGATCGCATCGACACCCTGTTCAACACCGCCGACGCGATCACCGGTCTGTCCACCGGTTATACCGACCTCGACGAGAAGACCAGTGGCCTGCAACCGTCCGACCTGATCATCGTCGCCGGCCGTCCATCGATGGGTAAGACTACCTTCGCGATGAACCTGGTGGAAAACGCCGTACTGCGCAGCGACAAGGCGGTGCTGGTGTACTCCCTCGAGATGCCAGGCGAATCGCTGATCATGCGTATGCTCTCGTCCCTCGGTCGTATCGACCAGACCAAGGTGCGTTCCGGTCAGCTCGAAGACGACGACTGGCCGCGCCTGACCTCGGCGGTCAACCTGCTCAACGATCGCAAACTGTTCATCGACGATACCGCCGGCATCAGTCCGTCGGAAATGCGTGCGCGGACCCGGCGTCTGGTGCGCGAGCATGGTGACGTCGGTCTGATCATGATCGACTACCTGCAGTTGATGCAGATTCCCGGTTCCAGCGGTGACAACCGGACCAACGAGATTTCCGAAATCTCCCGATCCCTGAAAGCCCTGGCCAAGGAATTCAACTGCCCGGTGGTGGCGCTGTCGCAGCTCAACCGCTCCCTGGAACAGCGTCCCAACAAGCGCCCGGTGAACTCCGACTTGCGGGAATCCGGAGCGATCGAGCAGGACGCCGACGTCATCATGTTCGTATACCGGGACGAGGTGTATCACCCGGAAACCGAGCACAAGGGCATCGCCGAAATCATCATCGGCAAGCAGCGGAACGGCCCGATCGGCTTTATCCGCCTGGCCTTTATCGGTAAGTACACTCGCTTCGAAAACCTCGCGCCGGGCAGTTACAACTTCGACGACGACGAGTAACGTCGAGCACTTGTGGCGAGGGAGCTTGCTCCCGCCGGGTTGCGAAGCAGCCTCCAGAATTCGACTGCTGCGCAGCCGATCGGGAGCAAGCGCCCTCGCCACAGGTAAGGCACAATTTCCGACTACAGTCGTCGGAATTGGTCAAAATTTGTGCTATATTCCGCGCCCGCGAAATTCAATGAAAGCCAACACCGGTTATCGACATGCAAGCAGCCAAGCCGTTATTTGACTATCCCAAGTACTGGGCCGAATGTTTCGGGCCAGCGCCATTCCTGCCGATGAGCAGGGAGGAGATGGATCAGCTTGGCTGGGATTCCTGCGACATCATCATCGTCACCGGTGATGCCTACGTCGATCACCCGTCGTTCGGCATGGCGATCATCGGCCGGCTGCTGGAGTCCCAGGGCTTCCGCGTCGGGATCATTGCCCAGCCGAACTGGCAGTCCAAAGACGACTTCATGAAGCTCGGTGAGCCAAACCTGTTCTTTGGCGTCGCGGCCGGCAACATGGACTCGATGATCAACCGCTACACCGCGGACAAGAAAATCCGTTCCGACGACGCCTACACCCCGGGCGGCATGGCGGGCAAACGTCCGGATCGCGCGAGCCTGGTCTACAGCCAGCGCTGCAAGGAAGCCTACAAGCACGTGCCGATCGTCCTCGGCGGCATCGAAGCTTCGCTGCGCCGTATCGCCCACTACGACTACTGGCAGGATCGCGTGCGCAACTCGATCCTGATCGACGCCAGCGCCGACATTCTGCTGTACGGCAACGCCGAGCGCGCCATTGTCGAAGTAGCCCAGCGTCTGTCCTACGGTCACAAGATCGAAGACATCACCGACGTGCGCGGCACCGCGTTCATCCGTCGTGACACGCCGCAGGGCTGGTACGAAGTCGACTCCACGCGTATCGACCGTCCGGGCAAGATCGACAAGATCATCAACCCGTACGTCAACACCCAGGACACCCAGGCTTGCGCCATCGAGCAAGAGAAGGGCCCGGTGGATGATCCCGAGGAAGCCAAGGTCGTACAGATCCTGGCCAGCCCGCGCATGACCCGCGACAAGACCGTGATCCGCCTGCCGTCGATGGAAAAGGTGCGTAACGACCCGGTCCTGTACGCCCACGCCAACCGCGTGCTGCACCTGGAAACCAACCCGGGCAACGCCCGCGCGCTGGTGCAGAAACATGGCGAGATCGACGTCTGGTTCAACCCGCCGCCGATTCCGATGACCACTGAAGAAATGGACTACGTGTTCGGCATGCCTTACGCACGAGTTCCGCACCCGACGTACGGCAAGGAAAAGATCCCGGCCTACGACATGATCCGTTTCTCGGTGAACATCATGCGTGGCTGCTTCGGCGGCTGCACTTTCTGCTCGATTACCGAGCACGAAGGCCGGATCATCCAGAACCGTTCCGAAGAGTCGATCATTCGCGAAATCGAAGAGATCCGCGACAAGGTTCCGGGCTTCACCGGCGTCATCTCCGACCTCGGCGGTCCGACTGCGAACATGTACCGCATCGCCTGCAAGAGCCCGGAAATCGAGTCCGCGTGCCGCAAGCCATCCTGCGTGTTCCCCGGCATCTGCCCGAACCTGAACACCGACCATTCGTCGCTGATTCAGCTGTACCGCAGCGCCCGTGCCTTGCCGGGTGTGAAGAAGATCCTGATCGCCTCCGGCCTGCGCTACGACCTCGCGGTCGAGTCGCCGGAGTACGTCAAAGAGCTGGTGACCCACCACGTCGGCGGTTACCTGAAGATCGCCCCGGAACACACCGAGGAAGGTCCGCTCAACCAGATGATGAAACCGGGGATCGGTACCTACGACCGCTTCAAGCGCATGTTCGAGAAGTACACCAAGGAAGCAGGCAAAGAGCAGTACCTGATCCCGTACTTCATCGCCGCGCACCCGGGCACCACCGACGAAGACATGATGAACCTGGCGCTGTGGCTCAAGGGCAACGGTTTCCGTGCCGACCAGGTGCAGGCGTTCTACCCGTCGCCAATGGCCACCGCCACTGCGATGTACCACTCGGGCAAGAATCCGCTGCGCAAGGTCACCTACAAGAGCGACGGCGTGACCATCGTCAAGAGCGAAGAGCAGCGGCGTCTGCACAAGGCGTTCCTGCGATATCACGATCCGAAAGGCTGGCCGATGCTGCGCGAAGCGCTGATCCGCATGGGCCGCGCCGATCTGATCGGGCCAGGCAAGAATCAGTTGATTCCGACTCATCAGCCGGCCACCGACAGCTACCAGAGCGCGCGTCGCAAGAACTCGACGCCGGCCGGCAGCCACAAGGTCGCGAAAGAAGGCAAAGAGAAGACCACCAAGATTCTCACCCAGCACACCGGCCTGCCGCCGCGTGCCAGCGACGGTGGCAATCCTTGGGACAAGCGTGAACAAGCCAAGGCTGCGGCGTTTGCCCGCAACCAGCAGGCGGCCAAGGAGCGCAAGGAAGCAGCCAAGGGCAAGGGGCCGAAACCGGCTCGCAAGCCCGTCGTACCGCGCTAAGTCGCTTTTTGTTTCAACAGAACGCCAACCTTCCGGTTGGCGTTTTTTTTTCAAGATCAAAAGATCGCAGCCTGCGGCAGCTCCTACATCGGGTCATGCGTTTCCCTATAGGAGCTGCCGCAGGTTGCGATCTTTTGATCTTCGCCACATTTAGGCGCAACTTCCTCAATCCATTTCCCCGCATCGCCCGATTTTGGTGCTGTACTGCCCAGAGCATTCCGGGAAAGCGCCCAAGCCCCTGCATGGCATAAGTCTTGCGCGCTTTCGAATACGCTTAGGCTCGCAGGAGGCACGCCGTGTCGATTCATGTCGCATTGCATCACGTCACGCATTACCGCTACGACCGCGCTGTCGAACTCGGCCCGCAGATCGTACGCCTGCGCCCGGCCGCCCACAGCCGCACGCGGATTCTCTCGTATGCGCTGAAGGTCTCGCCCGAGCAGCATTTCATCAACTGGCAGCAAGACCCGCAGGGCAACTACCTTGCGCGTCTGGTATTCCCCGAGAAAACCGATGAGTTGCGCATTGAGGTCGATCTGCTGGCCGAGATGGCGGTGTTCAATCCGTTCGACTTCTTCCTCGAACCCTACGCCGAGAAAATCCCCTTCACCTACGCGGCCGATGAGCGCAAGGAGCTGGCGCCGTACCTCGAAACCCTGCCGCTGACCCCGGCATTCAAAGCCTATCTGGACGGGATCGACCGTACGCCGCTGCCCGCCGTGGATTTCCTGGTGATGCTCAACCAGCGCCTGAGCGAAGACATCCGCTACCTGATCCGCATGGAACCGGGCGTGCAAACCCCGGAACACACCCTCGAACACGCGTCCGGCTCCTGCCGCGACTCGGCGTGGCTGCTGGTGCAACTGCTGCGCAACCTCGGGCTGGCCGCGCGGTTCGTCTCCGGTTATCTGATTCAACTGACCGCCGACGTGAAGAGCCTCGACGGCCCGTCCGGCACCGAGGTGGATTTCACAGATCTGCACGCGTGGTGCGAGGTTTACTTGCCGGGGGCCGGCTGGATCGGTCTGGATGCCACTTCCGGGCTGTTCGCCGGTGAAGGGCATATCCCGCTGGCCTGCAGTCCCGATCCATCCTCGGCGGCGCCGATCAGTGGTCTGGTCGAACCGTGCGAATGCCAGTTCAGCCACGAAATGTCGGTGGAGCGGATCTGGGAAGCGCCACGGGTGACCAAGCCCTACACCGATGAGCAGTGGCTGGCGATTCAGGCGCTGGGCCGGCAGATTGATGCCGACCTGCTGGAAGGCGATGTGCGCCTGACCATGGGCGGCGAGCCGACCTTCGTGTCCATCGACGACCCGGACGGCGCCGAGTGGAACACCGCCGCGCTAGGCCCGGACAAGCGCCGCCTCTCCGCCGAGCTGTTCCAGCGCATGCGCCAGCACTATGCGCCGAAAGGTCTGGTGCATTTCGGTCAGGGCAAGTGGTACCCCGGCGAGCAATTGCCGCGCTGGTCGCTCAACTGCTATTGGCGCCGCGACGGCGTGCCGATCTGGCACAACAGCGCGCTGATCGCCGATGAGCAGCAGGACTACGGCGCCGATGGCGAACTGGCGGGACGTTTTCTCGCGAGTGTTGCCGAACGCTTGAAACTGCCTGCACGTTTCGTGTTTCCGGCCTACGAGGACAATTTCTATTACCTCTGGCGCGAAGGCGCATTGCCGAGCAACGTCAGCGCTGAAGACTCGCGTCTTGAAGAACCGCTGGAGCGTGCACGCCTGCGCAAGGTCTTCGCTCAGGGCCTGGATAAAGTGATCGGTCAGGTGCTGCCGCTGGCGCGTACCGCCAAGGGTGATCAATGGCAGAGCGGGCGCTGGTATCTGCGCGACGAGCATTGCCGACTGGTGCCGGGGGATTCGCCGCTGGGTTATCGCCTGCCGCTCGGCTCGCAGCCTTGGGTGAAGGCCGCCGAGTATCCGTTCATTCATCCCAACGATCCGAATCAGGACTTCCCCGAGCTGCCGGGCACCACCCAGCTCAACAGCCATGCCGAACCCGCCGCGGCCGACGAGCGTGCGCCGACAATCGACGAGTCCGCCGACTGGCTGACCCGCACCGCATTCTGTGCCGAGGCCCGCGAAGGGCGTCTGTACCTGTTCATGCCGCCGCTGGAGCGGGTCGAGGACTATCTGGAACTGGTGGCGGCCATCGAAGCCACCGCCGAGGAGCTGCATTGCCCGGTGCTGCTGGAAGGTTACGAGCCGCCGAGTGATCCGCGCCTGAGCAACTTCCGCATCACCCCGGATCCGGGCGTGATCGAGGTCAACGTACAGCCGTCCGCGACCTGGGACGAACTGGTCGAACGCACCGAGTTTCTCTATGAACAGGCGCGGCAAACCCGCCTGACCACCGAAAAATTCATGATCGACGGGCGCCACACCGGCACCGGCGGCGGCAACCATTTCGTCCTCGGTGGCGCGACCCCGGCGGACTCACCGTTCCTGCGTCGCCCGGATCTGCTGCGCAGCCTGATCAGCTACTGGCACAACCACCCGTCGCTGTCCTATCTGTTTTCCGGCTTGTTCATCGGCCCGACCTCGCAGGCGCCCCGCGTCGACGAGGCACGCAACGACGCCTTGTACGAACTGGAAATCGCCTTCGCGCAGATGCCTGAACCGGGCGAAGAGTGCGCGCCGTGGCTGGTGGATCGATTGCTGCGCAATCTGCTGATCGACGTCACCGGCAACACTCATCGCGCCGAATTCTGTATCGACAAACTGTATTCGCCGGACGGTGCCACCGGGCGCCTCGGCCTGCTGGAGCTGCGCGCCTTCGAGATGCCGCCGCATGCGCGCATGAGCCTGGCTCAGCAGTTGTTGCTGCGCGCGCTGGTTGCGCGATTCTGGCGCGAGCCCTATGCGCCGCCGAAACTGGCGCGCTGGGGCACCGAGCTGCACGACCGTTTCATGCTGCCGCACTTTATCGAGCAGGATTTCGCCGACGTCATCGTTGAACTGAACAACGCCGGTTATCCATTGCGCGCCGAATGGTTTGCCGCGCATCTGGAGTTCCGTTTTCCCAAGGTCGGCGATTACGCGGTCAGCGGTATCGAGATGGAGCTGCGTCAGGCGCTGGAGCCTTGGCATGTGCTGGGCGAGGAGGGTACGGCGGGCGGCACGGTGCGTTATGTCGATTCGTCGCTGGAGCGTTTGCAGATCAAGCTCAGCGGCCTGCCGCCGCAGCGTTATCTGCTGACTTGCAACGGCATTCCGCTGCCGCTGCAACCGACCGGGCGCATCGGTGAGTTCGTCGCGGGTGTGCGCTTTCGGGCCTGGCAACCAGCCAACTGCCTGCAACCGACCATCCCGGTGCACGCGCCGCTGGTGTTCGACCTGCTCGACACCTGGATGCAGCGTTCGCTGGGCGGTTGCCAGTACCACGTGGCGCACCCGGGCGGGCGCAATTACGAGACGTTACCGGTCAATGCCAACGAAGCTGAGAGCCGGCGCATGGCGCGGTTTTTCCGCATCGGGCACACGCCGGGGAAACTTCCGATACCCAACCTGACAATCTCCGACGAGCTGCCGATGACGCTCGATTTGCGACGTTTCTAAGTCCTGCACGACATGCGGATTTTTCGTATATCCGCACGTCATGTGCCTGCGTTAGTCTGACCGTTCCCTGCTGTCTGCCGAGCTTTCCATGCCTGACCTGCTAGACCGCTACCCGCTGACCGCGGGTACTTATCACGAACTGCTGAATGACAGCGGGGAAGTGCGCCCGCACTGGCGGCGGCTGTTCGATCAATTGCAGCGCAGCACCCCGACGCAATTGGTGCAGCGGCAGGCATTGCTGACCCGACAGATTCAGGAAAACGGCGTGACCTACAACGTCTATGCCGATCCCAAGGGCGCTGACCGCCCGTGGGAGCTGGACCTGCTGCCGCACGTGATCGCCGCTGACGAGTGGCAGCATCTGTCGGCGGGGATTGCCCAGCGTGCACGCCTGCTGAACGCGGTACTGGCCGATCTGTATGGGCCGCAGCGGCTGATCAGCGAAGGGTTGTTACCGGCGGAGCTGGTGTTCGGCCACAACAATTTTCTCTGGCCCTGTCAGGGCATTGCTCCGCCTGAAGGGGCCTTTCTGCATCTGTACGCCGTGGACCTGGCGCGCACGCCGGACGGGCGCTGGTGGGTCACGGCGGATCGTACCCAGGCACCCTCGGGCGCCGGTTATGCGCTGGAAAACCGTACCATCGTTTCGCGGGCGTTTCCCGAGTTGTACCGCGATCTGAAAGTGCAGCATCTGGCCGGTTTCTTCCGCACCCTGCAGGAAACCCTCGCGCGTCAGGCGCCGTGTGCTGACGACGCGCCGCTGGTGGTGCTGCTGACGCCGGGGCGCTTTAACGAAAGCTACTTCGAACACCTTTATCTGGCGCGCCAGCTCGGTTATCCGCTGGTCGAGGGCGGCGACCTCACCGTGCGCGATGCCACGGTGTACCTGAAAACCCTCAGCGGTCTGCGCCGGGTGCACGCGATCATGCGTCGGCTCGACGATGACTTCTGCGATCCGCTGGAGCTGCGCACCGATTCGGCACTTGGTGTGCCCGGCTTGCTGGAAGCGGTGCGTCAGGGCCGGGTGCTGGTGGCCAATGCCCTGGGCAGCGGCGTGTTGGAGTCACCGGGATTGCTCGGATTCCTGCCGAAGATCAATCAGTACCTGTTCGGCGAAGAACTGCTCCTGCCGTCCATCGCCACCTGGTGGTGCGGCGAGGCGCCGGTATTGGCGCAGGCGCTGGAAAAGCTTCCGGAGCTGCTGATCAAACCGGCATTCCCCTCACAAAGTTTCGTTCCGGTATTTGGCCGCGATCTGAGTGAACAACAGCGCCAGGCACTCGCCGAGCGCATGCAGGCGCGGCCATACGCCTATGTCGCGCAAGAACTGGCGCAGCTGTCCCAGGCGCCGATCTGGCAGGCCGAAGACGGCCAACTGCAACCGCGGGCGATCGGCATGCGCGTGTACGCGGTGGCCGGTGGTGAAGCCTATCGGGTGTTGCCCGGTGGCCTGACCCGGGTCGCCGCCGAGGCCGATGCCGAAGTGGTATCGATGCAGCGCGGTGGCGCGAGCAAGGACACCTGGGTGCTGGGCGATCGTGCGCCGAGTGGCGAACAATGGAAAACCCAGCGCAACGTCGGCGTACACGATCTGGTGCGCCGTGACCCGTACCTGCCCTCGCGGGTGGTGGAGAACCTGTTCTGGTTCGGCCGTTACTGCGAGCGTTGCGACGACAGCGCGCGACTGCTGCGGATCATGCTTGCGCGTTATGTCGATGGCGATGATCCGCAAGCCTTGCAGGCGGCCGTGGAGCTGGGCGAGCGTCTGATGTTGCTGCCGGAGGAGGGGGAGTTGCCGGAGCGGCTGCTGGCGGCGCTGCTCGGCGAGGACTGGTCGTTCAGCCTGCGCTCCAACCTGCAGCGCTTGCAGTGGGCGGCCTCGCAGGTGCGCGGCAAGCTTTCGCGGGAGAACTGGCAGGCGTTGGTCGAGTTGCAGCGCGAGGCGCTGGAACTGGACACCGAAGAGCCGGACTTCGGCGAGTTGCTGGATTTCCTCAACCGGCTGGTGATGTCGCTGGCGGCGCTCTCGGGTTTCGCGCTCGACGACATGACCCGCGACGAAGGCTGGCGCTTCCTGATGATCGGCCGGCGCATCGAACGGTTGCAGTTTCTCAGCAGCAGCCTGGCGGCGTTTCTGCGCGGCGCCGGGGCGTTCGATCAGGCCGGGCTGGAATGGCTGCTGGAGCTGGGCAATAGCAGCATCACTTACCGTTCGCGGTATCTGGCGGTGGCGCAGTTGATTCCGGTGCTCGACCTGTTGCTGCTGGATGAACAGAACCCGCACGCGGTGCTGTTCCAGTTGAAACTGGTGACCCGCACTTTGAAACGCTTGAACGATGATTTCGGTGTGCCTCGTGAGGCCGGGCTGTCGCCATTGGTCGAGCGTCTGGCGCGGTTCGATCTGGGTTGTCTGGAGAACCCGCTGTTCGGAGAGAACAGCGTGCGTGCCGCGCTCGATGGTCTGGCGGATCTGCTGCAGGAGATTGCCGAGGCCAGCGGTCAGGTGTCCGATCGTCTGGCGTTACGCCATTTTGCCCATGTCGATGATGTCAGCCAGCGTACGGTGTCCGTCTGATGAGCGCTCATTACCAGATCTTCCACGACACCTGTTACCACTACGACAGTCCGGTGTCGCTGGCACAGCAATTGGCGCACCTGTGGCCGCGTGAGTGCACATGGCAGCGCTGCACCGAGCAGCAATTGCTGATCAGCCCGCAGCCGACCTCGCGGCGGGATGAACTGGATGTGTTCGGCAATCCGCTGACCCGACTGGCCTTCGAGCGCCCGCATGATGAGTTGCAGGTCAACGCCCGACTCACGGTTGAGGTGCTGGCGCGGCCACTGGCGGATTTCAGTCTGTCCCCGGCGTGGGAGCAGACGCGTGATGCGCTGACCTACAGCAGCCAGCCGTTGTCCGTCGAAATGCTGGAGGCTTGTCGCTATCGGTTTCAATCACCTTACGTGCATTTGAAACGCAGCTTCGTCGAGTTTTCCGAAAGCTGTTTTCCTCCAGGCATGCCCTTGTTGCTGGGCGTGCAGGCCTTGATGCAGAAGATTTTCAGCGAATTCACCTTCGATGCCGAGGCCACGCAAGTGGCGACGCCGCTGGTCGAGGTGCTGGAGCGCCGGCGTGGCGTGTGTCAGGACTTCGCGCATCTGATGCTCGCGTGCGTGCGCTCGCGAGGGCTGGCAGCGCGCTACATCAGTGGTTATCTGCTGACCCAGCCGCCGCCGGGACAGCCACGGCTGATCGGCGCCGACGCGTCGCATGCCTGGGTCTCGGTGTTCTGTCCGGTGTTGGGCTGGGTGGATTTCGATCCGACCAACAACGTGCAGCCGGCGCTGGAGCACATCACTCTGGCGTGGGGCCGGGATTTTTCCGATGTGTCGCCATTGCGCGGGGTGATTCTGGGGGGCGGTAGCCACGACCCGGAGGTGCGGGTCACGGTGATGCCATTGGAGTAAGGAAACTTCACTGGGGGGAGCCGTTGTGGTGAGGGGATTTATCCCCGATCGGCTGCGAAGCAGTCGCCCAATCCAGACAACTCATTCGATTTGGCCGGACGCGGGGGCCGCTTCGCGACCCATCGGGGATAAATCCCCTCACCACAGATCGCCCCCTCAGGGAGCGAGTCAGCAATCAGCTCAGGCGTCAGGCGCCTGGTCTTTCGGTGCATCAACATCATCATCGACATCAGTCGCCACTTCCCCGTCAGGGTTCAGTGCCGCTTCTTCAGCCATTTGTTTCTTGCGCTGAAGCTTTTCCTCTTTCTTCTTTTCCTTTTCCAGGTCTCGTTGACGTTTGGCGAAGGAGTAATTGGGTTTGGCCATGGGCGATCCTCTGGGGTCGAAGGTGAGGTTGAGCGGCGCGTATTCTGCCCTGTATCGGTGCCTGGCGGTTAGCCGGGTTTTTGGTCGACCCACTTGGGTGTGACGGTCGGCTTCCAGTTATCCAGGGCATCGAGCAGCGTTTGCGCTGATTCGCTCACTTGCAGCATGTCACGGTGTGGGGCGCGAACGAAGCCTTCGCCGACGATATGGTCAAGAAAAGCCGTGAGTTTGCTGTAAAAACCGTTCACCTCAAGCAGCCCCAGCGGTTTGCCGTGGTAACCGAGCTGGCCCCAGGTCCAGACTTCGAACAGCTCTTCCAGCGTGCCGAGACCGCCGGGCAATGCGATGAACGCATCGCTCAGCTCGGCCATGCGTGCCTTGCGCGCGTGCATGCCATCGACGACTTCGAGGCGCGTCAGGCTTTTGTGGCCGATCTCTTTGTCCATCAGGCTTTGCGGGATGATCCCGATCACTTCGCCGCCGGCGGCCAGCGCGGCGTCCGCCACCAGGCCCATCAGGCCCACGGCACCACCACCGTAAACCAGCGTCAGCTGACGCTCGGCGAGCGCCCGGCCAAGGGCCTGGGCGGCTTCGGTGTAAGCCGGATCAGTGCCGGCGTTGGCACCGCAAAATACACAAACGGATTTGAGAGACATGCCTTCCTCCTGGGTCAATCCGTCACAGGGTAATGGCTGGCACGTCTTGATCCAAGGGCTAAGCTTCGCGTTCTGGCGATTCAAAGGTACCGCTGGCGCCACAGGCGTAGGCGGCGAGCAAACTGCACAACAGACCGTTAAAGAACATGACAGGCACTCCGTTTCAGTAGATGCGCCGATCATAGGCCGGGCCGGGGAATCTGGCCGGTAGATTGTTTCGATGAATGTCATAGCCTGAAAGTTGTATACAATTTTTGACTCAAGTCATAGGAACTTGCGAAGATTTCAGGCAGTCTTTCCACCATTAGTGTTTTTGTTAACCCTGCCTTGGAGATTCACCATGTTTTCCAAAGTTGTTGCGGTATCCCTGCTGGCGCTGGCCAGCAGCCAATTGATGGCTGCCGAGTGCAAAACCACCGTTGATTCCACCGACCAGATGTCCTTCAACACCAAGGAGATCGTGATCGACAAGAGCTGCAAGACCTTCACCGTCGAACTGACCCACTCCGGCAACCTGCCGAAGAATGTCATGGGCCATAACCTGGTGGTCAGCAAAACCGCTGACATGCAGCCGATCGCCACCGACGGCCTGGCCGCGGGCATCGACAAGAACTACCTGAAAGACGGCGACGAGCGCGTTATTGCTCACACCAAGATCATCGGCGCCGGCGAAAAAGACACGCTGACCATCGACGTATCGAAGCTGACCGCTGGCACTGACTACGGCTTCTTCTGCTCCTTCCCGGGCCACATCTCGATGATGAAAGGCACCATTGCTGTGAAGTAATTGATTCAGGCACAAAAAAAGCGTCCCTCGGGACGCTTTTTTGTTTTCTGCAGGAGCTGCCGAAGGCTCGGGCCGCGATCGGACGATCTTTTGATGTTGTTTTTGAAGATCAAAAGATCGCAGCCTCGTTTCACTCGACAGCTCCTACAGGTTCCAGCACAACTTATGGCGCGAACGGCATGACCCGTTTGTGATGGGTCTTGTTGTACGTGTTGACGATGATGTCGAACGCTTCCTGACGCACCGGCTCGCCGTGCAGGAAGGCGTCGATCTCGGCGTAGGTCACGCCGTGGGACGCTTCGTCCGGTTTGCCCGGCGACAAGTCTTCCAGATCCGCGGTCGGCACTTTTTCCACCAGCGATTCCGGCGCGCCGAAGCTGCGGGCGATCGCGCGAACCTGGTTTTTCACCAGACCGCTGAGCGGGGCCAGGTCGCAGGCGCCGTCACCGAACTTGGTGAAGAAGCCCATCACCGCTTCCGCCGCGTGGTCGGTGCCGATCACCAGGCCGTGCGCCGCGCCGGCGATGGTGTACTGGGCGACCATGCGCATCCGCGCCTTGGTGTTGCCGAGCACGAAATCCACCGACACCGCATGTTTGCCTTCGAACGCCGCCACTTCCTTGGCCAGTGATTTGACCGCCGGGCCGATGTTCACGGTGTGGCGTTCGTCCGGGGCGATGAAATCCACCGAGGCTTGCGCATCGTGCTCATCGAACTGGGTTTCGTACGGCAGGCGCACGGCAATGAATTTGTAGGCGTTGTCGCCGGTGCGCTCGCGCAGTTCACGCATGGCGCGCTGGGCCAAAAGGCCGGCGGTCAGCGAGTCGACACCGCCGCTGATGCCCAGCACCAGGGTCTTGAGGCCGGAATTGACCAGGCAGTCCTGGATAAAGGTGATGCGCCGGGCGACTTCCGCTTCGAGGGCCTGATGCCCGGCGAATGGCGGTTGTACCTTGAGCTGTTCAGCAATCTCACGCTGTACGGCTTGCATGAATTCACTCCTTGCTAGATAGGGTGGAAACGGCAGGAACCTGGAACACATGTCGCAAATAGGCGACGAAATTCGGGTCTTTACAGTGAGTCTTGCCTGGCTCGTCGGAGATCTTCGCCACCGGCTGGCCGTTGCAGGCGGTCATTTTAAGCACGATGCTCATCGGTTCGACACCCGGAATGTCACAGGTCAGGTTGGTGCCGATGCCAAAGCTGACGTTGATCCGCCCGTGCAGCGCGCGGAAGATCTCCAGCGACTTGGGCAGGGTCAGGCTGTCGGAGAACACCAGGGTCTTGCTCATCGGGTCGATGCCGAGCTTGTGGTAGTGGGCGATGCATTTTTCGCCCCACTGCACCGGATCCCCGGAATCGTGGCGCAGACCATCGAAGAGCTTGGCGAAGAACAGGTCGAAGTCGCCGAGGAACGCGTCGGTGGTGATGCAGTCGGTGAGTGCAATCCCGAGCAGACCACGGTACTCGCGCACCCAGCAATCGAGGGCGGCGATCTGGCTGTCGATCAGCCGTGGGCCGAGTTGCTGGTGGGCCATGATCCATTCATGGGCCATGGTGCCCAGCGGTTTCATGTCCAGCTCGCGGGACAGGTGCACGTTGCTGGTGCCGACGAAGCGCCCCGGGAAATCGTGCTTGAGCACGTTGACCACTTCTTCCTGCACACGGTACGAAAAGCGCCGGCGGGTGCCGAAGTCGGCGACCTGCAATTGCGCCAGTTCATCGGTCGAAGCGTTGGCGCTGAGCCAGTCGAACTTGCGATACAGCTGTTCACGCGCCTGCACCAGTTCGATTTCCCGGTAGCGATAGCGGTTGCGCACTTCGCTGACGATCGCCAGCAGCGGCACTTCGTAGAGGATCACATGCAGCCACGGGCCACGCAGACGGATGAACAGTTCGCCGTTCTCGATCCCGGTGTGCAGGTAGCGCAGGTTGAAGCGGAACAGTCCGAGAAAGCGCAGGAAATCCGGTTTCAGGAAGGTGATGCGCTCGAGAAAACTCAACTGGTCGGCACTCAGGCTCAGCTCGGCCAGACGCTCGATCTGGTAGCGAATCTCGGCCAGATACGGCCGCAGATCTTCGCTGTTACGGCAACGGAACTCCCATTCGACTTCGACGTTGGGGTAGTTGTGCAGCACCGCCTGCATCATCGTCAGTTTGTAGAAGTCGGTGTCGAGCAGGTTCTGCACGATGCGATCGGCAAACACACTCTCGCTCATAAACGGGGTCTCCAGGTGCACCGCGCGGTTGCGCGGGATCAATCAATGACGCTAGTGGCGCATATCAGGGACGAAGATTGCCAGCAATTTTTTAGATCTCCGCAGAACCCTTGTGGGAGCGAGCCTGCTCGCGAAGGCGTCATTTCACTCGAAATTGATATTGAATGTGCCGGCCTCTTCGCGAGCAGGCTCGCTCCCACAGTTTTCAATCGGGTCAGGCATTCGGGCCGTCGATCTGTTCGAGCATCCACTTCACAAAATCCCGCACCTTCGGCACTTCCGCCGCATGTTCCGGGTAGGCCAGGTAATAGGCGTCGGAACTGGGCATTGCATGCTGCCAGGGAATGACCAGTTTGCCGTCGGCCAATTCCTCTTCCACCAGAAACCGTGGCAGCAGCGCCACACCGCAGCCGACCTGAGCGGCACGGATGCACATATAAAAGGTTTCGAAACGCGGGCCGTGGTAGCTGTGTTCGGTGTGGTAACCCTGACTGTCGAACCAGTCATGCCACGCCTGCGGGCGCGAGGCATTTTGCAGCAGCACCAGATCGGTCAGTTGCGTCGGGTCGGTGAAGGGCGTGTCCGGCAGGCTGCCGGGTGCGCAGACCGGCACCAGCTCTTCGCCGAACAGCTTCAGGCATTCGGTGCCTGGACGCGAACCCTGGCCGAAATAGAACGCCAGATCGCTGCGACCTTGCAGCAAGTCATCCGCCTCCTGCTCGTTGCACAAGTCGAGATGGATCGACGGGTGGCGCAGGCGCCAGCCTTTCAGGCGTGGCACCAGCCAGCGGGCACCGAAGGTCGAAGGGGTAGAAACGCGCAGGACTTCGGTCTCGCCGCCGTAGGAACGCAGGTAATGCGTGGACATTTCCACCTGAGTGAGGATTTTTCGGACTTCCACCAGGTACAAATCCCCTGCCGGGGTCATCTGCAAGCGCCGACGCACCCGGCGGAACAACAAGTGCTGCAACAACTCCTCAAGCTGCGCCACTTGCTTGCTGACAGCGCTCTGGGTCAGGTTCAGCTCCTCGGCGGCCCGGGTGAAGCTCAGGTGCCGGGTCACGGCCTCGAAGCACTGCAACGCGGTGATCGATGGCAGGTGGCGTTTATTCAGCATGGGTGGTCCTTTTCTTGTCTTTCTGTGCGCAGCATGAATAAACGGAATGATATCTCGCGTAAAGGTCGTTTGTTGCCTTGCCCTCGGGAAGCTACAACTAAAGGCCTGCCCGGTCGTGAACATTCGGCCGCACACATTCAGTTTTTTGCTTGAGGAGTGACCCATGGTTGCCGCATTGCTTGATCGTCTTGGTGTGAACCCGGCCCTGTACCAGAACGGCAAAGTGCCGGTGCATTCGCCCATCGACGGCAGCCGCATCGCCGCCGTGAACTGGGAAGGCCCGGCCGAAGTCGAGCAGCACATCAGTCGCGCAGATCATGCTTTCGAGCAGTGGCGCAAGGTGCCGGCCCCGCGTCGCGGCGAGCTGGTGCGTCAGTTCGGCGAAGTGCTGCGCGAATACAAGGCTGACCTCGGTGAACTGGTCTCGTGGGAAGCGGGCAAGATCACTCAGGAAGGCCTTGGTGAAGTGCAGGAGATGATTGATATCTGCGACTTCGCCGTCGGCCTGTCGCGTCAGCTGTACGGTTTGACCATCGCCTCCGAGCGTCCGGGCCACCACATGCGGGAAACCTGGCATCCGCTGGGCGTGGTCGGCGTGATCAGTGCGTTCAACTTCCCGGTCGCGGTGTGGGCGTGGAACACCACGCTGGCGCTGGTCTGCGGCAACCCGGTGGTGTGGAAACCGTCGGAGAAAACCCCGCTGACCGCACTGGCCTGCCAGGCACTGTTCGACCGTGTGGTGAAGAATTTCACCGATGCGCCGGCGCACCTGTGCCAAGTGATCATCGGTGGCCGTGACGCTGGCGAAGCGCTGGTGGATGACCCGCGTGTCGCGCTGATCAGCGCCACCGGCAGCACCCGCATGGGCCGCGAAGTGGCGCCGAAAGTCGCCGCGCGTTTCGCCCGCAGCATTCTCGAACTGGGCGGCAACAACGCGATGATCCTCGGCCCGAGCGCCGACCTGGACATGGCCGTACGCGCCATTCTGTTCAGTGCGGTCGGTACCGCCGGGCAGCGTTGCACCACCCTGCGGCGGCTGATTGCCCATGAGTCGGTGAAGGAAGAAATCGTCAGCCGCCTCAAAGCTGCGTACGCGAAAGTGCGCATCGGCCATCCGCTGGAAGGCAATCTGGTCGGCCCGTTGATCGACAAACACAGCTTCGAAAACATGCAGGACGCGCTGGAGCAGGCGCTGAGTGAGGGCGGTCGGGTGTTCGGCGGCAAGCGTCAGCTCGAAGATCAGTTCCCCAACGCTTACTACGTCTCGCCGGCCATTGTCGAAATGCCGGAGCAGAGCGATGTGGTCTGCAGCGAAACCTTCGCGCCGATCCTCTACGTGGTCGGCTACAGCGACTTTCAGGAAGCGCTGCGCCTGAACAATGCGGTGCCCCAAGGCCTGTCGTCGTGCATCTTCACCACCGACGTGCGTGAGGCCGAGCAGTTCATGTCGGCGGTCGGCAGCGACTGCGGCATCGCCAACGTCAACATCGGCCCGAGCGGCGCGGAAATCGGCGGCGCGTTTGGTGGCGAGAAGGAGACCGGTGGCGGTCGTGAGTCGGGCTCCGACGCCTGGCGCGCGTACATGCGCCGCCAGACCAACACCGTGAACTACTCGCTGGAGTTGCCACTGGCGCAGGGCATTACCTTCGATTGACAGGTGGAGATCCCCTTGTGGGAGCGAGCCTGCTCGCGAATGCAGTGGGTCAGGCGACATAGATGTTGGCTGATATACCGCTTTCGCGAGCAGGCTCGCTCCCACAGGGTATGCAGTGTTTGTTAGGTTTCTGTTGGAGTCTGGCAATGCCGTTACGCGAAGAATGTCTGTGGGAAACGCTCACGCCGCAGCGCCCGGATAACACCGCGCTGCGAGGTGAGGTCAAAGTCGATGTCTGCGTGATCGGCGCCGGGTTTACCGGGTTGTCGGCGGCGCTGCATCTGTTGGAAAAAGGCAAAAGCGTCTGCGTGCTCGAAGCGCATCGTGCCGGGCACGGAGGTTCCGGGCGCAACGTCGGGCTGGTCAACGCCGGCATGTGGATCCCGCCGGACGAGATCGAGGCCGGATTCGGCGAAACGGTCGGCAGTCAGCTCAACCGCATGCTCGGGGCGGCGCCGGCGCTGGTGTTCAGCCTTGTGGATAAATACAACATTGATTGCCAGTTGCGTCGCGAAGGCACCCTGCACATGGCGCACAACGCCAAGGGCGAAGCGGATCTGCGCAGTCGCGAGCAACAATGGAAACGTCGCGGCGCGCCGGTCGAGCTGCTCACCGGCAAGGCCTGCGAGCAAGCCACCGGCACGCAGAAGATCGCCGCCGCACTGCTCGACCGCCGCGCCGGTACGCTCAACCCGATGGCCTATGTCACCGGACTGGCCAACGCGGTGAAAGGCCTGGGCGGGCAGATGTTTGATCATTCGCCAGTGACGCGTCTCGAGCGCGTAGGCCAGCAATGGTCAGTGCAGACCGAGCACGGTTCGGTGCTCGCCGAGCAAGTGGTGATTGCCTCCAACGCCTACACCGAGGGCGACTGGACCGAACTCAAGCGCAACTTCTTCCCCGGTTACTACTATCAGGTCGCTTCGGTGCCGCTGACCGAAGACGCCGCCCATGACATCCTCCCCGGCGGGCAGGGCTCGTGGGACACGCGACAGGTGCTGAGCAGTATTCGCCGCGACAAGGACGGCCGGTTGTTGCTCGGCAGTCTGGGCAATGGCAATCAGAAACCGACGTGGTTCCTCAAGGCCTGGGCCGACCGGGTGCAGCAGCATTACTTCCCCCATCTGAAACCGGTGGAATGGGAATGCACCTGGACCGGACGCATCGCCTTCACCCCCGATCACCTGATGCGCCTGTTCGAACCGGCGCCCGGACTGGTGGCAGTCACCGGTTACAACGGTCGCGGCGTGACCACCGGCACCGTGGTCGGCAAAGCCTTCGCCGACTACCTGTGTGACGCAAATCCTCAAGCTCTGCCGATCCCCTTCGCACCGATGCAGCCCTTGGCCGGTGTCGGTTTGCGCAGTTGCCTGTACGAGGCCGGGTTCTCGCTGTATCACGCGGGCCAGTGCCTGCGCATCGTGATTTGAGTGTTGAAATATGTTGCTTGACGCGGCGCTTTTCGGCGTAGCGACTAGCCTGTAATGGTGCGGGTTGTAGCAGTCCCGCACCAGCAGTGTGCAGTTCGGTGACGCGAGCTGTTACAGGCTGGTTGCACGTCGTTTGGTGCCGCGGTTGCAATGATGGCGCAAGCGGGTTGCGCCTCAGATTTAAAAGGGTTTCACCTTCCGCGGTTTAGACGGTTGCACGCCCAATGAAAATGGGAACGAAACAGTCGAAATAACAAGAAAGCAGCGACTTTTTGAAGAATAAAAAACCGATGGCACGGCGCTTGCTCAGAGCATTCAGTGAAGTGAAGTCGCAGTGCCAACTAAAAAAAACCTTGGAGCACCACCTCATGTCCCAGACGTTTTACAAGAAAGGCTTTCTGGCCCTCGCAGTGGCTACTGCGTTGGGTGTTTCTGCGTTTGCTCAAGCTGATGTGAAAATCGGTGTAGCGGGTCCAATGACTGGCGCCAACGCGGCATTTGGCGAGCAGTACATGAAGGGGGCACAGGCAGCGGCGGACGCGGTCAACGCGGCGGGCGGCGTCAACGGCGAGAAAATCGTACTGGTCAAGGGCGATGATGCCTGCGAACCGAAGCAGGCGGTGACGGTTGCCAAGGATCTGGTCAACCAGAAAGTCGCCGGCGTGGTCGGTCACTTCTGCTCCTCTTCCACCATTCCAGCCTCGGAAATCTACGACGAAGCCGGCGTTATCGCGATCACCCCGGGTTCTACCAACCCGCAGGTGACGGAGCGCGGTCTGAGCGCGATGTTCCGTATGTGCGGGCGTGACGACCAGCAGGGCATTGTGGCCGGCGACTACATCGTCGACGTGCTCAAGGGCAAGAAAGTCGCGGTGATCCACGACAAGGACACCTACGGTCAAGGCCTGGCCGATGCGACCAAGGCCCAGTTGATCAAGCGCGGCGTGACCCCGGTGATCTACGAAGGTCTGACCCGTGGCGAGAAAGACTTCAGCGCCCTGGTCACCAAAATCCGCGCGGCGGGCGCCGACGTCGTGTACTTCGGCGGTCTGCACCCGGAAGCCGGTCCACTGGTCAAGCAACTGCGCACCGAAGGCCTGAAAGACGTGAAGTTCATGTCTGACGACGGCATCGTTACCGACGAACTGGTGACCACCGCCGGCGGCCCGCAATACGTCGACGGCGTGCTGATGACCTTTGGCGCCGACCCACGCCTGCTGCCAGACAGCAAGACCGTAGTGGACGCGTTCCGCAAGGCCGGCACCGAGCCTGAAGGCTACACCCTGTACGCCTACGCTTCGGTTCAGACCCTGGCGGCTGCCTTCAATGGCGCCAAGTCCAACAGTGGCGAAAAAGCCGCCGAGTGGCTCAAGGCCAACCCGGTAAAAACCGTCATGGGCGAGAAAGCCTGGGACAAGAAAGGCGACCTGAAGGTGTCCGACTACGTGGTTTACCAGTGGGACGCGAGCGGCAAATACCATCAGCTGGAAAAACAGAAGTAAGGGCTGACGCGATCGGTTGATTCCCTCGGTTCCATTGTAGGAGTGAGCCTGCTCGCGATGACGGAGTTACACGCAACACATGTGTTGAATGTTAACCCGCTATCGCGAGCAGGCTCACTCCTACAAGGGGCGGTGGTGATGGGCTGAGCGTGTCTGCATTGCTCCGACGTAAATCTGTATTTTTCCTAGAAGAACCGCCCGCTCCGGTGGGCAGGTTCTCATTGCGTGAGATTGCGTTATGGATGGTATTTTCCTGCAGCAACTGGTCAACGGCCTGACCCTCGGGTCGGTCTATGGCCTGATCGCCATCGGCTACACAATGGTCTACGGCATCATCGGCATGATCAACTTCGCCCACGGCGAGGTTTACATGATTTCCGCGTACCTCGCGGCAATCAGTCTGGCTCTGCTGGCTTACTTCGGTATCGAATCCTTCCCGCTGTTGATGCTCGGCACGCTGGTCTTCACCATCGTTGTCACCGGCGTCTACGGCTGGGTAATCGAACGCGTCGCCTACAAACCTTTGCGCAACTCCACCCGACTGGCACCGCTGATCAGCGCCATCGGCATCTCCCTGATCCTGCAAAACTATGCCCAGATCAGCCAGGGCGCCCGCCAACAGGGTGTTCCGACGCTGCTCACCGGTGCCTGGCGCATCGACGTCGGCACAGGTTTCGTCCAGCTCACCTACACCAAGGTATTCATTCTGGTCGCCGCGTTCGTCGGCATGGGTCTGCTGACCTATGTCATCAAGTACACCAAGCTCGGCCGCATGTGCCGCGCCACCCAGCAAGACCGCAAGATGGCTTCGATCCTCGGGATCAACACCGACCGGGTGATTTCCTATGTGTTCATCATCGGTGCAGCGATGGCGGCTCTGGCCGGCGTGCTGATCACCATGAACTACGGCACGTTCGACTTCTACGCAGGCTTCGTCATCGGCATCAAGGCGTTCACCGCCGCAGTGCTTGGCGGGATCGGCTCACTGCCCGGCGCGATGCTCGGCGGAATCATTCTCGGCATCTCCGAGTCGCTGTTCTCGGGCCTGGTCAACTCCGACTACAAAGACGTGTTCAGCTTCTCGCTGCTCGTACTTGTTCTGGTCTTCCGGCCTCAGGGCCTGTTGGGCCGTCCTCTTGTGTCGAAGGTGTAAGCGATGTCTTCAACCACTCAAAAAAATATCGATATCAAAAAAAGCCTGGTTGAGGCGATTCTGGCCGGCCTGATTGCCCTGATCGTGTTCGGTCCGATTGTCGGCGTCGTGCTCGAAGGCTATAGCTTCAACCTTGAACCGACCCGCGTGGCGTGGCTTATCGGCATTGTGATGATCGGCCGCTTTGCCTTGAGCCTGTTTCTGCAGACGCCCAAGGGCCTGAAGATTCTCGACGGATTCGAGAGCACCGGTTCCGGTGTACATGTGCTGCCTGCCGATCACAAATCACGCCTGCGCTGGATCATTCCGCTGCTGATCGTGCTCGCGGCCATCGTGCCGTTTGTCTCCAACTCGTACCTGCTGGGCGTGGTCATCCTCGGGCTGATCTACGTGCTGCTGGGTCTGGGGCTGAACATTGTGGTCGGCCTCGCCGGTCTGCTCGATCTCGGTTACGTGGCGTTCTACGCCATCGGTGCCTACGGTCTCGCGCTCGGTTATCAATATCTGGGGCTGGGCTTCTGGACCGTATTGCCACTGGCGGCAATCACTGCCGGTTTGGCCGGCTGCATCCTCGGTTTCCCGGTGCTGCGTCTGCACGGCGACTATCTGGCAATCGTGACCCTGGGCTTCGGTGAAATCATTCGCCTGATCCTCAACAACTGGCTGTCGCTGACCGGCGGTCCCAACGGCATGCCGGCGCCGCTGCCGACCTTCTTCGGTCTGGAGTTAGGCAAGCGGGCCAAGGATGGCGGGGTGCCGTTCCATGAGTTCTTCGGCATCGCCTACAACCCGGACGTGAAGTATTACTTCATCTACACGGTGTTGTTCCTGGTGGTACTGGCCGTGCTGTACATCAAACATCGTCTGGTGAAAATGCCGGTGGGTCGCGCTTGGGAAGCCCTGCGCGAAGATGAAATCGCCTGCCGCTCGATGGGCCTCAACCACGTACTGGTCAAGCTTTCGGCGTTCACCATCGGTGCATCGACCGCGGGCCTGGCCGGGGTGTTTTTCGCCACCTACCAGGGCTTCGTCAACCCGACCTCGTTCACCTTCTTCGAATCGGCGCTGATCCTCGCCATCGTCGTGCTCGGCGGTATGGGCTCGACCATCGGCGTGGTGATTGCGGCATTCGTGTTGACGGTTGCTCCGGAACTGCTGCGCGGCTTCGCTGAATATCGCGTGCTGCTGTTCGGCATCCTGATGGTGTTGATGATGATCTGGCGACCACGAGGGCTGATTCGCATCAGCCGTACCGGGGTCACTCCACGCAAAGGTGCCATTCACTATGAGAGGACTGCGCCATGAGTGAAGTCGTACTCTCTGTGGAAAAACTGATGATGCACTTCGGTGGCATCAAGGCCCTGAGCGATGTCAGCCTCAAGGTCAAACGCAACTCGATCTTCGCCCTGATCGGCCCCAACGGCGCCGGCAAGACCACGGTGTTCAACTGCCTGACCGGGTTCTACAAGGCCTCTGGCGGCAAGATCGAACTCAACGTGCGCGGCAAGCAGACCAACGTCATCCAGCTGCTGGGCGAGTCGTTCAAGCCGACCGACTTTGTGTCGCCGAAAAGCTTCCTCAGTCGCCTGTACTACAAGATGTTCGGCGGCACCCACCTGGTGAACCGCGCCGGCCTGGCCCGGACGTTCCAGAACATTCGCCTGTTCAAGGAAATGTCGGTGCTGGAAAACCTGCTGGTGGCGCAGCACATGTGGGTCAACCGCAACATGCTCGCCGGCATCCTCAACACCAAGGGCTACCGCAAGGCCGAAAGCGATGCGCTGGACTGCGCGTTCTACTGGCTGGAAGTGGTCGATCTGGTGGACTGCGCCAACCGTCTGGCCGGTGAACTGTCCTACGGCCAGCAACGCCGTCTGGAGATCGCCCGGGCCATGTGCACACGGCCGCAGATCATCTGTCTCGACGAACCGGCCGCCGGCCTCAACCCTCAGGAAACCGAAGCGCTGAGCGCGATGATCCGGCTGCTGCGCGACGAGCATGATCTGACCGTGGTGCTGATCGAACACGACATGGGCATGGTCATGAGCATTTCCGACCACATCGTGGTGCTGGATCACGGCGTGGTCATCGCCGAAGGCGGGCCCGACGCGATCCGCAACGATCCGAAAGTGATTGCCGCCTACCTGGGCGCCGACGAAGAGGAGCTGGTATGAGCAAACCGATCCTCGAACTCAAAGACCTGGACGTGTTCTACGGCCCGATCCAGGCCCTCAAAGGCGTGTCGCTGCAGATCAATGAAGGCGAGACCGTCAGCCTGATCGGCTCCAACGGCGCGGGTAAATCGACGCTGCTGATGTCGATCTTCGGCCAGCCGCGTGCGGCGGGTGGGCAGATCCTCTACCAAGGCGTCGACATCACCCACAAGTCCTCGCACTACATTGCCTCCAACGGCATCGCGCAGTCGCCGGAAGGGCGGCGGGTGTTCCCCGACATGACCGTCGAGGAGAACCTGCTGATGGGCACCATCCCGATTGGCGACAAGTACGCCAAGGAGGACATGCAGCGCATGTTCGAGCTGTTCCCGCGGCTCGAAGAGCGCCGCACTCAGCGGGCGATGACCATGTCCGGCGGCGAGCAGCAGATGCTCGCTATTGCCCGCGCCCTGATGAGTCGGCCGAAGCTGTTGTTGCTCGATGAGCCGAGCCTGGGCCTGGCGCCGATCGTGGTGAAACAGATCTTCGCCACCCTGCGTGAACTGGCGAAAACCGGCATGACCATTTTCCTCGTCGAGCAGAACGCCAACCATGCGCTGAAGCTGTCGGATCGGGCGTATGTGATGGTCAACGGCGAAATACGCCTGACCGGTACCGGCAAGGAGTTGTTGGTGAATGAGGAGGTGCGTAACGCTTATCTGGGCGGGCACTGATTCAATCGTTGTCATGCACAGCCCCGGCGACGCGAGTCCCGGGGCTTTTTTACTTCTCAAGTCCACCATGAATTCCAATGTAGGAGCTGCCGAAGGTTCGGCAGCTCCTACATGCAATCAAGCCAGAACATCAAGCACATTCTGAAATTGTGGAAAACAAATTCCCATAGCTGCCAAAGCGCGACATATAGACGCTGCAAATGGCTGTTTTTCCACAGTTTTGACTTGTCCCCGTTTGCTGTGGAGCTGGCTGTGAATAACGTGGGAGTAGCTGGCTGCAGCCCTTGTTAACCGTGGCTTTCAGGCTGGCGGTTGATTTTTGATCAGGCGTTTTTGCGCGGGCTGAAGACGCTGTTGTCAATATTTTTCTAGGTTGCGCTGTAGTGACCATCCGATGTGAACAACCCTGTGGATAAGTCTGTGACTAAACTCTGGAAAGACCGCGCTGAGTGCCGTAATTACTGGCCTCGCGCAATCACTGCGCTGACCGGCCAGTCGTGCAAAATGCCATCTCCCGCACAACAGCTGCTTCAGGGTCAAGCAAAAAACTTTCTATTTTCCGCGCAAAGCCTTGTGTGGCGCGGCTTTGCGCGTTTGCACTTGCCCCCGGAAACTGTGGAAGGGACTGTGGATAACGTGCGTGCACATGGCTACAGGCCACGCTCCACATGGCGTAGCAGCCATTGATCAAATTTTGATCAGGAATGCGTTTGTGTAGGAGCTGCCAGAGGCTGCGATCTTTTGATCTTGCCCCTAAAAGTCAAAAGATCGCAGCCTGCGGCAGCTCCTGCTTGGGTTGATGTTGCTCGTCCGTGCCGGGCCGGGCATGCTGGCTGCTGATTTTCTATTCCAATGGCTGCGCTGGCGGCCGACGCAAGGAGAACACGATGTCCAACACCCTGTTTATTACCGGCGCAACCTCCGGTTTTGGTGAAGCCTGCGCCCGTCGTTTCGCCGAGGCTGGCTGGAAACTGGTGTTGACCGGCCGTCGTGCAGAACGTCTCGATGCACTGTGCGCCGAGTTGTCGAAGCAGACCGAAGTGCATGGCCTGGTGCTCGACGTGCGTGACCGCAAGGCGATGGAAGAGGCGATTGCCAATCTGCCGCCGTCGTTCGCCAAGCTGCGTGGCCTGATCAACAATGCCGGGCTGGCGCTCGGTGTCGATCCGGCCCCGAAATGCGACCTCGACGACTGGGACACCATGGTCGATACCAACGTCAAAGGTCTGATGTACAGCACCCGTCTGCTGCTGCCGCGTCTGATCGCACACGGTCGTGGCGCCGGCATCGTCAACCTTGGCTCCATCGCCGGTAACTATCCGTACCCCGGCAGCCACGTGTATGGCGCGACCAAGGCGTTCGTTAAGCAATTCTCGCTGAACCTGCGTTGCGACCTGCAGGGTACAGGTGTGCGCGTCAGCAACATCGAGCCAGGCCTGTGCGAAAGCGAATTTTCGCTGGTGCGTTTTGCCGGTGACCAGGAGCGTTACAACGCCACCTACGCCGGTGCCGAGCCGATCCAGCCGCAGGACATCGCCGAGACCATCTTCTGGGTACTGAATGCCCCGGCGCACATCAATATCAACAGCCTGGAGCTGATGCCGGTGAGCCAGACCTGGGCCGGGTTTGCCATCGAACGTAACAAGGCATAAGACCCTGTGGCGAGGGAGCTTGCTCCCGCTGGACTGCGCAGCAGGCCCGCTTTTTTGGAACTGAAGAGCGGGGGCGCTCCGCACCCCAGCGGGAGCAAGCTCCCTCGCCACAGAACCGGGCAAAATCGGCGATAAGGTAAACTCATCCCCCAATAACCCGACCGCACCCCGCGGTTCAAAGGTTTTTAGAGGAGGCTACGTGAGTAACCGAGGTGAGCAGTCGCTGCTCAAACAATCGACCATCCTGATGTTCGCGGTGTCGATTGCCGGGATCGTTACCGGTTTTGTTTCAGGTTCGCAATCCATCCTTTTTGATGGTTTTTTCTCGCTGATCGCAACGTTCATCAAAGTACTGATGCTGATCACTGCCAGGCTGATCGCCAAAGAAAGCAATCACCGCTTTCAGTTCGGTTTCTGGCATCTGGAGCCGATGGTGCTGCTGATCGAAGGCAGCTTCCTGCTGTTGATCGCCATCTATGCGTTTCTCAACGGTGTGTTCGGCATCATCAACGGTGGCCGCGACATCGAGCTGGGGCTGGTGATCATTTATGCAGCGGTGTTCACCGTCGTTGAATTCGCCTACTTCTTCTACGTGCGCCGGCGCAATCGCAAGCTCAAGTCCAGCCTGATCCAGTTCGACAACATCAGTTGGCTGGTGGACGCGATGCTCTCGGTGGGTCTGTTGATCAGTTTTCTCGCGGCGCTGCTGCTCAAGGCCCAGGGCTTCGACGAGTGGGCGAAATTTGTCGACCCGCTGATCCTGATCGTGCTGGCCCTGACCATGCTGCCGCCGGCGTTCAAGATCCTCGGCCCGGCGCTGCGTGATGTGCTGGGTATTGCCCCGGACAGCCTGGATGATCAGGTGCGCCAGGTAATGGAAGCCGCGAAGAGCGAGCATGGTTTCGACGACTACGTGACCTACGTGCAGAAGCACGGGCGGGCGCGGTTCATCGAGATTCATGTGGTGTTGCCGGCGGATTATGCGCTGAGCAATGTGGGTCAGCTGGACGCGTTGCGCGAGGAGATCTCGGCGCAGCTTGGCGAGCCGGATGCGGCACGCTGGTTGACCATCAGCTTTACGGGCGACAAGAAGTGGATTGCCTGATTCAGAGCGGGTGAATCTCCTGTGGCGAGCGAGCGAGCTTGCTCGTGCTGGGCTGCGAAGCGGCCCCAGATTTTTGTGAGTGCTGCGCACTCAAGCGGGAGCAAGCTCCCTCGCCACAGGATAAGTTCAGTCCGTCATTTCAGGTATTCAGCCAATCCGCTGTAGCACGTCGCCAAGTGATAGGGCGTCGTCGAAGGCATGTCCTTGCGGCTGACCTCTCCCAGCTCATCCCGGCACTCATGCCAACCGCCCGCATGCAGAAAACGCTGCTGCAGCGCCTGCAACTGGCGTAGCACAGTGGCTTCGCTGTCCGGGCGCAAGGTCAGGGCGCGCAGGTATTCCGCCTGAGCCCAGATCCGCTGAGTCGAATCTTTAGGGCGACCGTCCAGTTCCAGATCGAGCATCGCCCGCACTGCACCTGAAGGTTGTTCAACGCCGAATTGCTCGGTGAAAGTGAATGCCCGGTCCAGCGCTGCATGCAGTTTCGAGCCGCGCAGCAGGGCTGAAGACTCAAGCAGGAAATACCACTCGAACTGATGTCCCGGCTCGTACCAGTTATCCACAGCCCCCAGCGGTTTTTCCATCAACACCCCGTGTTGCGGGTCGACGAACTGCTTGTGCATGGCTGTGCATAACTCGATCAGAGCTTGCTGCGTAGACGCGTCTTCACGCACCGCCAACGTGGCGAGGAACGCTTCTGCCAAGTGCATCAGCGGGTTTTGCAGCGGACCGGTTTGCAGGGTGATCCAGTCGCGGTCCAGGCAGGCTTCGTACAAGCCATCGCCGGTGGCGAAGCGCCGGCCGATGACTTCCAGCGCGGCGTTCAGCGTGGATTCCACCAGCGGTTCGCGGGACTTGGCCCAGTAATGAGCGCAGGCGAACAGGATGAAGGCGTGGGTGTAGAGGTCTTTGCGCTGATCCAGCGGCTTGCCTTGCGCGTCGATGCTGTAGAACCAGCCGCCGTGCTCGGCATCATGGAAGTGCCGCTGCAGCGAGCGGAACAGTGCGGCGGCGCGCACCTCGGCGTTATCCACAACCCCGATCAGGCTGGAAAACAGGTACAGCTGCCGTGCGCAGGCCATCGCCCGATAGCGTTGCGGTGGCAAGGGTTGATGCGCCGCATCGAGTGCCTCGTAGGGCAGCGCCATGTCGGCGTTCCAGCCCGGGCCTTGCCAGAGCGGCACGATCACGTTCAGAAAGTGCTGTTGCACGTCGCTGAACAGGGCGGTCAATTCAGGCAGGGAGGTGGAGCGGCAAGCATGGGGCATTGGCGGACGTCGTCACGGCTGGGGCGATTGCGCGACATGGTAGCAGAGCGGCGGCCTGATGAGACGCGGTGTCTGTCAGTCCGCTATCGCCAGCAAGCCCGCTCCCATAATTGAATCGCTTACTTAACATGATTCTGTAGGAGCTGCCGCAAGCTGCGATCTTTTGACTTTGGCTGTTAAACGCCAGATCAAAAGATCGCAGCCTGCGGCAGCTCCTACAGGAGAACGCATCCCAGTGTGGGCGCGGGCTTGCTCGCGAAGGGGCCGCTCAGGTGATAGAGATCAGCCGGCCAGCAACCATGCGCCAGTCAGCGCCGAAGCAGCACCCGCCAGTCGCACCAGCGGCGCGGCAGCTTGAGGCAACAAACGCACCAGGCCATAACCCGCTGCATGCAGCGCCGCAGTCGCCGCGACGAAACCGGCGGCATACGCCCAGGGGCTGCTCATGTCCGGCAGCTCCAGGCCATGCGCCACGCCATGGAACAGCGCAAACAGTGCCGTTGCGGCCACCGCCATTACCAGCGGCGGACGCACCGCCAGCGCCACCGCCAGACCCAGCGCCAGTACCGAAGCAGCAATCCCGCTTTCCAGCGCCGGCAGCTCCAGCCCTTCAAACCCGAGCATGCCGCCGATCAGCATGGTGCCGACAAACGTGCATGGCAGCGCCCAGCGCGCCGCGCCTTGTTGCTGCGCCGCCCACAGGCCGACCGCGACCATCGCCAGCAAGTGGTCGAGGCCGCCGATCGGGTGGCTGATACCGGCGACCAGTCCACTGTCGCCGTGGCCCGGGTGGGCGAAGGCCAGGGCCGGGGTCAGCAGCAGCGCCACGGCGCCGAGAATGCGTTTGAGTGTCATGGAGAGGCTTCCTTGTTGGTCAATAAATCAGGCGGCGTTCAGCAGGCCTTGGCGCTCGATGAAGGCGATGATGTCTTCCAGGCCGTGGCCGGTTTTCTGGTTGCTGAAGACGAATGGCTTGCCGTTGCGCATGCGCTTGGTGTCGCTGTCCATCATCTCCAGCGAAGCACCGACCAGCGGCGCGAGGTCGATCTTGTTGATCACCAACAGATCTGACTTGCAGATCCCCGGGCCGCCCTTGCGCGGCAACTTGTCGCCGGCGGAGACGTCGATCACGTAGATAGTCAGATCCGACAGCTCCGGACTGAAGGTCGCCGACAGGTTGTCGCCGCCGGATTCCACCAGAATCAGGTCCAGCCCCGGAAAGCGCCGGTTCAGTTGATCGACCGCTTCGAGGTTGATTGAGGCGTCTTCACGGATTGCTGTGTGCGGACAGCCACCGGTTTCCACGCCGATGATCCGCTCCGGTGCCAGCGCTTCGTTGCGCACCAGAAAGTCGGCGTCTTCGCGGGTGTAGATGTCGTTGGTGACGACGGCCAGGTTGTAGCGGTCGCGCAGCGCCAGGCACAGGGCCAGAGTCAATGCAGTCTTGCCGGAACCGACCGGGCCGCCGATGCCGACGCGCAGGGGTTGTGTGTTCATGTGCTTCTCCAAGATGACAGGCCCTAAGAGCGAAACAGACGGCTGTACTGGCGCTCATGCGCCATGCACGCCAGGGACAGGCCGAATGCGGCGCTGCCGATGTGTTCGGGATTGATGCGGGTGGCGTCCTGCTGCGCCTGTTGCAGCAGCGGCAACAGTTCGCTGGTCAGGCGCTGGGCGGCTTGCTGGCCCAGCGGCAGGGTTTTCATCAGTACCGCGAGCTGGTTTTCCAGCCAGCTCCACAGCCACGCGGCGAGCGCGTCCTGCGGGTTGATGCCCCAGGCGCGGGCCGCCAGAGCCCAGCCGAGGGCCAAGTGCGGTTCTGCGCATCGCTCAAGAAAGCTGCGAGCCGCAGCGTCGAGTTCCGGCAAACCGTTGAGCAACTGCTGCAGCGAGTAACCCATCTGCCGGCTTTCCAGATGCAACTCGCGGGTCTCGCGGCTGGCGCGGTGGGTTTCGCAGAGGCGCAGCAACTCGGGCCAGTTTTCCTCGGCCGCGGCCTGACAATGAGCAAGCAGCAGCGGCGCCTCGAAACGCGCGAGGTTGAGCAGTAGTTGATCGCTGATCCAGCGGCGGGCGCTGTCCGGGTTGTTCACGCGGCCGTTATCCACCGCCATTTCCAGGCCTTGTGAATAGCTGTAGCCGCCAATCGGCAATTGCGGACTGGCCAGGCGCAACAGCGCCCAGGCCGGATTCACAGGCGTACGCCGAACTGATGGAGTTTGGGCGCGTAGTTGAAATCTTCGTCGCCATGCCGCGAATGGTGATGGCCGCCGCCGTAGGCACCGTGTTCCGGCTGGAACGGCGCTTCAATCGCCTCGACCTGGGCGCCGAGCTGTTCGAGCATCGCCTTGAGCACGTAATCGTCGAGCAGACGCAGCCAGCCATCGCCGACTTGCAAGGCGACGTGGCGGTTGCCCAGGTGATAAGCGGCGCGGGTCAGTTCGAAAGCATTGGCGCAGGTGACGTGCAGCAGTTGCTCGGGGCGGGCGCAGACGCGAACGATGCGGCCGTCTTCGGCCTGCAGGCATTCGCCGTCATATAACGGTGCCTGACCGCGCTCCAGAAACAACCCGACGTCTTCGCTATCGGCACTGAAACAGCGCAGGCGGCTCTTGCTCCGCGCTTCGAAGGTCAGGTGCAACTCGGCGGACCAGACAGGTTGAGGGTCGATTCTGCGATGAATCACCAGCATCGGAAAGCTTCCAGCAGTGGACTTGTAGGGAGGGCTAGAGCAAGGGGCTTGCCAACCGGACGAGATGTAGGAAATCCCTGTCGGAGCGTAGAGGATGTTTCAAGATGTTGCAGAATTATGGAAGGTTTTGGTGCATGAAGATTTTTACATGCACCAATTTGTGGCCCATGAAAAAGATCGCAGCCTTCGGCAGCTCCTACAGAGAATTGGTGTAGGAGCTGCCGAAGGCTGCGATCTTTTGATCTTTACTCGGTACTGCCCAGCCCTTGCCAGTGCTTGAGGCCGATAAAGATGAAGCGCAGTTGCTGAGTGATCTTTGCCTGCGGCGTCAGATGTTCCGGCAGGGCTTCGGCAGGCGGGTCGATGATGTCCGGCAGGGTGGCGAATACCGATTTGACGATCAGGTCAGCGATCACGCTCAGGCCGGCAGCATCCAGATGTTGCAGCTTGGGCATCAGCGTCAGGTCGGCCGCAAGGTCAGCGCTGATGTTTTCGCGCAGGCGGCCAATCGCCTGACGCACCGGTTGCGAACCGCCGTACTGCTCGCGGGCGAGAAACAGGAATTGCGAACGGTTGGCGCTGACCACGTCGAGGAAGATCCGCACCGACGCATCGATGATGCCGCCCATGACGAATTCATTGTGGCGGACCAGGCGGATGGTTTCGCGGAAGGTCTGGCCGACTTCACTGACCAGCACCAGACCGAGTTCGTCCATGTCGGCAAAATGCCGATAGAAACCGGTGGGCACGATGCCGGCGGTCTTGGTCACTTCGCGCAGGCTCAGGCTGCCGAATCCTCGGCCGCTTTCCATCAAATGGCGGGCAGCGTCCATCAGGGCGTTGCGGGTCTGTTGTTTCTGTTCGGCGCGGGGCAGCATCGCAAAGGTGTTTTCTTGAGCGGGACAAGCGCCGCACTCTAGCAAATCGGCTTCGCTGGCGTCGAACGGCAGGGGGAGAGTCAACGGGGAAATACGCTATTGCGATTGGCCGGGGCTGAAAAAGTCAAAAGCCCAATCGGCTGATTGGGCTTTTTTTCCGGGCCGCCATGGGCTTAGCTCAAAGCGCTGTTGCGTTCGATCACACGGTCACCACCGCCTTCTGCAACGGCTTGGCCCAGTGGGGTTTTATCGAAACCGTCTTCAGCAAGGGTCTGGCCCTGTGGAGTGCGGTCGCTGCCATCAGAAGCCAGAGTCTGACCTTGTGGAGTGCGGTCGCTGCCATCAGAAGCCAGAGTCTGGCCTTGTGGAGTGCGGTCGCTGCCATCGGAAGCCAGAGTCTGACCTTGTGGAGTCTTGTCATAGCCGTCCTGAACCAGACCTTTCTCTTCCAGGCGATCACGGCCGCCTTCTGCTACAGCTTGGCCTTGTGGCGTCTTGTCGTAGCCATCTTGTACCAGGCCTTTTTCTTCCAGACGATTACGGCCGTTTTCAGCCAGGGTCTGGCCTTGTGGAGTGCGGTCGCCGCCATCAGCAGCAACGGTCTGGCTGAACACCGAGTGGCTGGATTTCACTTGTGGGGTAGCCTGTTCGGCAGCGGGCAGGGCGAAAGCAGTGCTGGCTAGCATCGACAGGGTAAGGCTGAGCAGTAATTGGCGTTTCATGATGAGTTGCTCCTTGGGAGGGCGATAAAGTGGGTACGAAGCCAATGCTACTCTCGATAAGTCGATATAAAAGTTCATAAACGCAATGGTAATAATCAACAGAATTGATTGTTCTGCCGAGGCGCTCTAGCTCGGGCGTTTGCGGGCGGTGGTTTTGCACCGCAGTGGGTATTTTCGACTCACTCGCGCCTCGCAAATGTGCGGGCAGCGGTAACGCTGTTCGACCAATCGGTCAGCATTCGGGCGATTTTTTGCCGCGGAATCTATATTCCGATTAAACCTGCGCACTGTTTGCCAGTCGTAGATTTCATGAGGGCCGCTTTGGCCCGCCGTTTCAGCTGTGCGTCGCGAAATCGGCGTGCGGTCGTCATCAGGAGTTTTGTGCATGACGCGCACCGGAAAAATCTTCAGTTGGACCTTCGCCACCCTCTTACTGCTGCTGGCGGTACTGGTTCTGATCATCGTGTTCTTCGATTGGAACCGGATCAAACCGCCGCTCAACGCCAAAGTCTCGGAAGAACTGCATCGACCGTTCGCCATCAATGGCAACCTCGCGGTGATCTGGCAGCGCGAGCCGGAGGAGGGCGGCTGGCGGGCCTGGGTGCCGTGGCCGCACGTGGTGGCTGAAGACCTGACGCTGGGCAACCCGGACTGGTCGAAGCAGCCGCAGATGGTCACGCTCAAACGCGTGGAACTGCGCATCTCGCCGCTGGCACTGCTGGCGCAACGGGTGACCATCCCGCGCATCGACCTGACCGAACCCAATGCGCAACTGCAACGCCTGGCCGATGGTCGCGCCAACTGGACCTTCAAGTTCGACCCGAAAGACCCGAATGCCGAACCGTCGAACTGGGTGGTGGACATCGGTGCGATTGGCTTCGACAAGGGCCACGTCACGCTTGACGATCAGACGCTGAAGACCAATCTCGACGTGGTGATCGATCCGCTGGGCAAACCGATTCCGTTCAGCGATATCGTTGGCGCCAAAGCCGCGAAGACCGCGCAGGACAAAGGCGCTGCGCCGCAGGACTATGCGTTCGCGCTGAAGGTCAAAGGCCAATACCACGGCCAGAGCCTCACCGGCCAGGGCAAGATCGGCGGGCTGCTGGCGTTGCAGGATGCGAACAAACCGTTCCCGCTGCAGGCTCAGGCGAAGATCGGCGCCACCAGCATCGAACTCGCCGGCACCTTGACCGACCCGATGAACCTCGGCGCCCTCGATCTGCGTCTGAAACTGGCCGGTGCCAGCCTCGGTAACCTCTATCCACTGACGGGCGTGACCCTGCCGGATACGCCGCCGTATTCCACCGACGGTCACTTGATCGCCAAATTGCATGACGCCGCAGGCGCAAAATTCACCTATGAGCAGTTCAACGGCAAGATCGGCGGCAGTGACATTCACGGCGATCTGACCTATGTCGCCAGCCAGCCACGGCCCAAGCTCAGCGGCGCGTTGCTGTCCAATCAATTGCTGTTCGCCGACCTCGCGCCACTGATCGGCGCCGATTCCAATGACAAGCAGAAGGCCCGCGGCGGCGAGAGCAAGCAGCCGACTGACAAAGTGCTGCCGGTGGAAGAATTCAAGACCGACCGCTGGCGCGCGATGGATGCCGACGTCGAGTTCACCGGCAAGCGCATCGTCCACAGCGAAAAACTGCCGTTCACCGACCTTTATACCCACCTGAAACTCAACGACGGCGAACTCAGCCTCGAACCGCTGCGCTTCGGCGTGGCCGGCGGCAATCTGGATGCGCAGATCCGCCTCAACGGTCGCACCGAACCTATGGAAGGCCGCGCCAAGCTGACCGCGCGCGGGTTCAAGCTCAAGCAGTTGTTCCCGACCTTCGAACCGATGAAAACCAGTTTTGGTGAGCTCAATGGCGACGCTGATATCAGCGGTCGCGGCAACTCGGTGGCCAAGCTGCTCGGCGGCGCCAATGGCCAGTTGAAGATGCTGATCAACGACGGTGCGATCAGCCGTGAGCTGATGGAGCTGGCAGGGCTCAACGTCGGCAACTATGTGATCGGCAAGATCTTTGGCGACAAGGAAGTGAAGATCAACTGTGCAGCGGCGGACTTTGACATCAAGACTGGTCTGGCAACCACGCGGCTGTTTGTGTTCGATACCGAGAACGCGATCATCTATATCGACGGCACGGCGAACATGGCCACCGAGCAACTGGACCTGACGGTGACGCCGGAGTCCAAGGGCTGGCGTTTGATTTCGCTGCGTTCACCGCTGTACGTGCGCGGCAAGTTCATCAAGCCGGACGCCGGGGTCAAGGCCGTGCCGTTGATGCTGCGCGGAGCGGGGATGGTCGCGCTGGGCGTAATTGCTGCACCGGCGGCGGGGCTGCTGGCGCTGGTGGCGCCGAGTGGCGGGGAACCGAACCAGTGTGCGCCGCTGCTTGAGCAGATGAAGGCGGGCAAGGCGCCAGTGACCGTCAAGCCGACCAAGTAAAGGCAAAAGCAAAAGATCGCAGCCTGCGGCAGCGCCTACAGGAAAATGCAATCCTCTGCAGGCGCTGCCGCAGGCTGCGATCTTTTGGCATCTGTTGCGACCCCTTCGCGAGCAGCCTCGCTCTCACATTTGAAATGGATTCCTGTGTGGGAGCGAGCCTGCTCGCGAAGGCGGTTTTGAAGGGCTTACAGGTCTTTCAGAATGTCGGCCATGTCATCCGCATGCTCTTCTTCCTGCGCGAGGATGTCTTCGAAGATGCGGCGGGTGGTCGGGTCTTTCTCGCCGATGTACTGGATGATCTCGCGGTAGCTGTCGATGGCGATCCGTTCGGCCACCAAGTCTTCGTAGACCATTTCCTTCAAGGTGTTCCCGGCCACATATTGGGCGTGAGACATTTTCGACAGCAGGTCCGGGTTGAACTCCGGCTCGCCGCCCAGTTGCACAATGCGCTCGGCCAGACGGTCGGCGTGTTGCGCTTCCTGGGTCGCGTGTTCGAGGAATTCGTCGGCGGCCACGTTGGCTTTCAGACCGTTGGCCATGAAGTAGTGACGCTTGTAGCGCAGCACGCAGACCAGTTCAGTGGCCAGCGATTCGTTGAGCAAGCGCAGCACCTCTTCACGGTTGGCGCTGTAGCTCTCGGTTACCGCGCCGTTTTCGACGTGTTGCCGTGCGCGTTCGCGCAGGGTTTGAACATCAGACAAATGCAGGTCGCTCATTTCAGTCTCCTGGAGGCTAATCCGATTGGCGCCACGTTCTGCGGACGTGATCGCTTACCCAGGTTGTGAGTCCTGAGCGACGCAAAAAGTTTTATCAGATTTCCACCGTCCCCCCTGTAGGCGCTGCCGAAGGCTGCGATCTTGGCGTCAGTCCGGACAACACGGCCTCCTCCTGTAACCAGGCAAAAAATGCACGCACCGGCGGATGCCGTTCCCGTCCCGGCACACACAACGCGCTGTACCCGGCACCATTGACCTGCACCTGCCCCTTGTATGGCACCAGCAACCCACTGGCGATGCTCTGCGAGACCAGAACATTGCTCGCCAGCACCAGGCCTTGTCCGGCAATCGCTGCTTGCAGGGCGTAGTGCTCTTCGTCGTATTCGCGAATCGCCGGATGCTGGTTCAGCCACCGTTCACCGGAGCGGGCACACCACGCTTGCCAGCCGTGGGCATACAGCTTCGAGTTGTGCCAACGCACGCTGATCAGCGCCGGTGTGCGCCGGGCGGCCAGCGCCACCTGTTCCGGCGATCCGTACACGCCGAAGGACTCATCGAACAGGCACACGCCGTAAAGATTGGGGTAATCGTCGAGGCTGTAGCGCAGCACCAGATCGACGCTGGCGTCTTGATGCAGGTCGATGACTTCGCAGTGGGTGTCGAGGCGCACATTGATGTTCGGGTGTTGCGCATAAAACCTTCCGAGGCGCGGCACCAGCCACAGCGCGGCAAACGCGGCGGTGGTCGACAGTGTCAGGCTGCTGCCACTGCGCTGCGGACGCAGGGTGTCGACGCTTTGCGCGACTTCCAGCAGCGCGCCGTGCAGGCTGCGAAACAACCGCTCGCCACCTTCGGTCAGGCGTACCTGACGTGGCAAACGTTCGAACAGCGCCACGCCGAGCCAGTCTTCCAGCGCGCGAATCTGATGAGAAATCGCCGTCGGCGTGACCGACAACTCTTCGGCGGCAGCCTTGAAACTCAGTAGCCGCGAAGCGGATTCGAAGGCGCGCAGGGCGGTCAGCGGCAACGAGGCGAACATTGAATACTCCATGGATGAAATGGATTCATCCCGACTGATTTTTGCTCAGTTGAATGGACGCAGCGATGAGCTTCAAGCTGCAAGCCACAAGCCGTTTGATTCTAGTCCGGAGGAAATACAGATGAGCAAAATTCTTGCGATTCATGCCAGCCCACGGGGTGAGCGTTCGCATTCACGGCGCCTCGCGGAAATCTTTCTCAGCGCCTGGCAATTGCGCCATCCGCAGGCGCAGGTCACCCGTCGTGAAGTCGGGCGCGCACTGATCCCGCCAGTCAACGAAGCCTTTGTTGCCGCTGCGTTTCACCCTGAACCCGAAGCACGGCCGCTGTCGATGCAGGCCGATCTGGCGCTCAGCGATCAACTGGTCGGCGAGTTGTTCGAGCATGACCTGCTGCTGATTTCCACGCCGATGTACAACTTCAGCGTACCCAGCGGCCTCAAGGCCTGGGTCGATCAGATCGTACGTTTGGGCCTCACGTTCGACCACACCCTGGACAATGGTGTGGCCCAGTACACGCCGCTGTTGCAAGGCAAGAAAGCGCTGATCGTCACCAGTCGTGGCGGTTTCGGCTTCGGCCCGGGTGGTGAGCTGGAAGCCCTCAACCACGCCGATCCATGGCTGCGTACGGCGCTGGGTTTCGTCGGCATCAACGACGTCAGCGTGGTCGCGGCCGAGGGCGAAGAGTCGGCCGAGCGCACCTTCGCGGTGTCAGTGGCCGAGGCCGAGCAGCGTTTGCTCGATCTCGCCCGGAGGTTCTAGGTGGCCTGGCTGTTCCTGCTGATCGCCGCCGGCTTCGAGGTGACTTTCGCCATGGGCATGAAGTACGCCGAAGGCTTCACCCGCTTGTGGCCGTCGTTGATCACGGTGGCGGCGGCGATTGGCGGGATCTACTTCCTGACGTTGGCCATGCGCGAGTTGCCGGTGAGCATCGCCTATCCGATCTGGACGGCGATCGGCTCGCTGGGCACGGTGTTTCTCGGTTTTGCCCTGCTCGGCGAGAGCCTGACCCTGGTCAAACTGCTGTCGGTGGGGCTGATTGTGGCGGGGGTGGTGGGCCTGAAGTAGGCTGATGGTGCAGTTGTCATCATCAGGGAGGAGGCTTGGCGGGCGTTTTGCACGTCTGGCATCCACTCAGCGACCACAAGGATGTTTGCCCATGTCACAAAGTTCGGCGACACGTTATCCACTGGTACTGGTGCCGGGCATGCTCGGATTTATCCGGCTGCTGCTGTATCCGTACTGGTACGGGATCATCAAGGCGTTGCGCCGTGGCGGGTCGACGGTGATTGCGGTGCAGGTGTCGCCGCTCAATTCCACCGAGGTGCGTGGCGAGCAGTTGCTGGCGCGCATCGACGAGATTCTGCGCGAGACCGGCGCCGCCAGGGTCAATCTGTTCGGCCACAGCCAGGGTTCGTTGACCGCACGTTATGCCGCTGCAAAACGGCCGGATCTGGTCGCCTCGGTAACCTCCGTGGCCGGGCCCAATCACGGCTCGGAACTGGCCGACTATCTACAGAAACACTACCCGGCGAACAGCGCCAAGGGCCGCGTACTTGAGGTGCTGTTGCGTTTTGTCGGCTGGTTGATGGCGCTGCTGGAAACCGGTTACCACGGGCCGAAACTGCCGGTGGATATCCATGCTTCGCATCAATCGCTGACCCGTGAAGGGGTGGCGCTGTTTAATCAGCGTTATCCACAGGGCCTGCCCGAAACCTGGGGCGGAGAGGGGCCGGAAGAGGTCAATGGCGTGCGGTATTACTCGTGGTCAGGGACGTTGCAACCGGGCAAAACGGATCGCGGCGGCAACCTGTTCGACGGCACTAACCGCAGCTGCCGCTTGTTCGCGAAAACCTTCGTGCGTGAGCCGGGGCAGTGTGACGGGATGGTCGGACGCTACAGCTCGCACCTCGGCACGGTGATTGGCGACGACTATCCGCTGGATCACTTCGATATCGTCAACCAGTCGCTGGGGCTGGTGGGCAAAGGGGCGGATCCGGTGCGGTTGTTTGTCGAGCATGCGGCGCGGCTCAAGGCAGCTGGGGTTTAACCTGCTTTTGTGGCGAGGGAGCTTGCTCCCGCTGGACTGCGCAGCAGGCCCCGGCTTTTACAAAAGGGGCCGCTTCGCGCCCCAGCGGGAGCAAGCTCCCTCGCCACAGGAATTTGTCAGGCAACGCTGAGTTTGCGGCCTAGAACGGTGGTCCAGCGTTCGGAAAGAATCACCCCACCCAACGTCAACACCCCGCCCACCAGGTGATACATCGCCAACTGCTCCTTCAACACGACCGCCGCAATCAGCGCGGTAATCAACGGCAGCAGGTTAAAGAACAAGGTCGTGCGACTCGGCCCCAGGCGCTGCACCGCCTGCATCCACGCCAGCGGCGCGAGCATCGAGGCCAGCAGGCATGCATACAGCACCAGCGGAATGTTCTGCGCGGTGAAACCGGTTTTCGGCGAGGCGGCGTACAGCGGAAACAGCACCACAATCGCCACCAGCACCTGCAGATACAGCAACACCAGCGGCGGCAGGCGCAGCTGCCATTTTTTCAGCAGGGTGCTGTAGATCGCGTAGGCCAGTGTGGCGATCAGCATCATCGCATCGCCCAGGTTCACCCCGTGTTGCAGCAAGGCGCCGAGGCTGCCGGACGACACCACCACCAGCACACCGGCGAACGACAGTATCGCGCCGAACAAGGCGCCGGCGGTCAGGCGCTGGCCGAGGCTGATGATGGCCATGGCCAGCGACATCAGCGGCATCAGCGACAGAATGATGCCCATGTTGGTCGCCGTGGTCAGGGTCGCGGCGAAGTAGGCCAGGCTTTGATAGACCGCCATGCCCAGCACGCCGAGGATGAAGATCTTACCCAGGTTCGGGCGGATCTGCGGCCAGTGGGCGATCACCGCTTTGAGCATGAACGGCGTGAACAACAGGCCGGCGAGCAGCCAGCGATAGAAACCGATCTCGGCGGGGAAGATCGCCCCGACCGCCAGTTTGTTGATCACGGTATTGCCGGCCCAAATGAAAATCGCCAGCAGGGGAAACGCGTATTGCATGGGGTTAAAACCAGAACGTTGATGAACGCTGATTATCCCCTGTCTGGATGCAGCCCTATACTGCGAACCGGACAACCTGCCTCTGCAACCGGACAGCATGAACAGCAAACACATCGATCTGCTGGATTTCAGCGAACTGCCGTCAGCGGTGTACTTCCGCTACGCCGACTTCAGCGCCCATGAATACGCCGCGCCGCACCGGCATCCGTGGGGCACGCTGGAGTACGCGGCTCACGGCGTGCTGCACATGGACGTCGACGGCAGCCGCTTCATGTCGCCGCCGCAATATGCGGTGTGGGTGCCGCCGCAAGTCGAGCACAGTTTCTACAGCCATCAACCGGTCAACTATCGCGCGGTGTGCCTTGATCCGAAGGTCTGCGCCGATCTGCCGGCGCGGGCCTGCACCCTGGCGATCAGCGACATCCTCAAGGCGATTCTCAGGGACTTCGCCGCCCGCGACGTGAAGATCCCCGAGCTGGATGCCGATCAGCGTCTGGCCCAGGTGCTGGTCGATCAACTGCGACAGGCGCCGGTGCATGAGTGCTATCTGCCGTATGCGAGCAACCCCGGGTTGCTGGCGATCCTCGACGCGTTGCAGGCTGATCCGGGGAATAACCAGCCGCTCGCGCATTGGGCGGCGCAGGTGCACGTCAGCGAGCGGACGCTGGCCCGCCAGTTCGTGCGCGAACTGGGGATGAGTTTCGGCGAATGGCGTCAGCGCCTGCGTTATCTGGCCGCCATCGAGGCGCTGGAAAGCACGAAGAGCGTGCAGGAAATCGCTTTCGATCTGGGTTACAGCGGTGCCTCGGCCTTCATCGCCATGTTTGCCCGGCAGGCCGGGTGTACGCCCGAACAATACCGACGTAGCCACCTGTAAGGCAGGAAGGTGTAACAAGATTTGGCTACACTTCAGCGGAGGTCGCATCCATCGATGCGGCGACAAGGAGAAAACTCCATGAAGATGTTGCGTGTCCCGTTGTTGATGATCGGTCTGCTGCTGTGTTCCCAGGGTTTTGCCGCCACGGCGCAACAGAACAAAATGACCACCTGCAATGCTGATGCTACCGCCAAGAGCCTCAAGGGCGATGAGCGCAAGACTTTCATGAGCACCTGCCTCAAGGCTGCACCGGCCGCCAATGACGCCAAAGTGCTGACCCCGCAGCAGGAAAAAATGAAGACCTGCAACGCCGATGCGAAAACCAAGGCGCTGACCGGCGATGCGCGCAAGACCTTCATGAGTGATTGCCTGAAGAAAAAATAAGATCAAAAGATCGCAGCCTGCGGCAGCTCCTACATGAGACCGCGATCCTGTAGGAGCTGCCGCAGGCTGCGATCTTTTCGGCGCGACGAGGATGCTGGGCATCTACTCGCTTCGGCGCCGGATCGCTGGCAGACTGCCAATCCTTTTACGCCGTTCGTTTTGAGGCTGTATGCCAACGTTTTCTGAGCGTCATGTTGTGTTTTGGGTCAGTTGCATCATTATCTGTGGCGGTCTGTTGCTGGTGTTGCCGCTGCGTTTGTTGCCCAGCCTGCTGGCCGGTCTGCTGGTGTTCGAGCTGGTCAACATGCTCACGCCGCAACTGCAACGGCTGATCGAAGGCCGGCGTGCGCGCTGGCTGGCGGTGGCCCTGCTGGGCACATTGGTGGTCAGTGTGCTGGCGCTGATCTTCGCCGGCGCCATCAGTTTCCTGCTGCACGAAGCGGAAAACCCCGGCGCCTCGCTCGACAAATTCATGGGCGTGGTCGATCGCGCGCGGGGGCAACTGCCGCCGTTCCTTGATGCCTACCTGCCGGCCAGTGCCGCAGAGTTTCGCGTGGCTATCGGTCAGTGGGCCAGCAAGCACCTGTCCGAGCTGCAACTGGTGGGCAAGGACGCGGCGCACATGTTTGTCACGCTGCTGATCGGCATGGTGCTCGGCGCGATCATCGCCTTGCAGCGCATTCCCGACGTGACCAAGCGCAAACCGCTGGCCGCGGCACTGTTTGACCGCCTGCACCTGCTGGTGCAGGCCTTTCGCAACATCGTCTTCGCGCAGATCAAGATTTCCCTGCTCAACACAATCTTTACCGGGATCTTTCTTGCAGTGATCCTGCCGATGTTCGGCATCAAACTGCCGCTGACCAAGACCCTGATCGTCCTGACCTTTCTGCTCGGCCTGCTGCCGGTGATCGGCAACCTGATGTCGAACACGCTGATCACCATCGTCGGCCTGTCGCTGTCGATCTGGGTGGCAGTGGCGGCGCTGGGCTATCTGATCTTTATCCACAAGCTCGAATACTTCCTCAACGCGCGCATCGTCGGCGGGCAGATCAGTGCCAAGTCGTGGGAATTACTGCTGGCGATGCTGGTGTTCGAAGCCGCGTTCGGCCTGCCGGGCGTGGTGGCGGGGCCGATTTATTACGCGTATCTGAAGAGTGAGTTGAAGCTGGGCGGGATGGTTTGATTCAGAGTTTGTCGTGTTTGAGCTGGCCTCTTCACGAGCAGGCTCGCTCCCACATTTTGAGCGCATTCCTTCAGTTGAAATGCGATCCACTGTGGGAGCGAGTCTGCTCGCGAATGGCGCGCCGCTGATTCTGGATCAGACCATCGAACCGTAGCGCTTCATCGCCTCAATCGCCAGACCGCTGCCAATGCTGCCAAAGATATTGCCTTCCACATGTCGCGCATTCGGCAGCATCGCCGAAACACTGTTACGCAGCGCCGGAATGCCGCTCGAACCGCCGGTGAAGAACACCGTATCGACCTGCGCCACTGACACGTTGGCATCGTTCAACAGCTGCGTAACGCTGCCGCGCACCCGTTCAAGCAAGGCGTCGATCGACGATTCGAACAGGGCGCGGCTCAGTTCCACGCTAAGGCCCGGTTCGATGCGGTCCAGCGGCACGTGGCGGCTGTCGGCGTGGGTCAGCTGGATCTTGGTTTCTTCGACTTCCATCGCCAGCCAGTGCCCGGCGCGCTGTTCGATCAGCTTGAACAACCGGTCGATACCGCCGGTGTCCTCGATGTCGTAACGCATGCTGCCCAGCGCCAGGGTGGATTTCTGCGAGTACACCGAGTTGATGGTGTGCCAGGTCGCCAGGTTCATGTGGTGACTGGTCGGCATGTAGGCGCCGCTCTTCATCCGGCTGCCGTAGCCGAACAGCGGCATCAGGCCTTGCAGGCTCAGTTGTTTGTCGAAGTCGGTCCCGCCGATGTGCACGCCGCCGGTGGCGAGGATGTCATCGTGACGGTTGTCCATGCCGCGACGCTCGGGCGACAGGCGCACCAGCGAGAAGTCCGAAGTACCACCGCCGATGTCGACGATCAGCACCAGCTCTTCTTTCTCGATGGTGGACTCGTAGTCGAATGCTGCGGCGATCGGTTCGTACTGGAACGACACGTCCTTGAAGCCGAGCTTGCGCGCCACTTCGACCAGGGTGTCTTCGGCTTCCTGGTCAGCCAGCGGGTCGTCATCGACGAAAAACACCGGGCGCCCCAGTACCACTTGCTCGAATTCCCGACCGGCGGCCGTTTCGGCGCGGCTCTTGAGCTGACCGATGAACAGCCCCAACAGGTCCTTGAACGGCATCGCCGTGCCGAGAACGCTGGTGTCGTGCTTGATCAGCTTGGAACCGAGCAGGCTCTTGAGCGAGCGCATCAGCCGGCCTTCATAGCCTTCCAGGTACTCGTGCAGGGCCAGGCGACCGTAAACCGGACGGCGCTCTTCGATGTTGAAGAAGACCACCGACGGCAGGGTGATCTTGTCGTCTTCCAGCGCGATCATCGTTTCCATGCCGGGGCGCAGCCAGCCGACGGTGGAGTTGGAGGTGCCGAAGTCGATACCGCAGGCACGTGCTGGAGAGGCGTTGTTCATGTCTTTCGGGTTCCGGTCAAAAAACGGCCGCGCAGTGTATGTCAGTGCGCGCAAGATTCGAAGGCCGGTCATCTGCTATTTCACGACTAAGCTTCTTGAAAGTCGCAGCTTCGCCCCAAACTTGCTGGCATGGGCCGGCAGACATACCGGCGGTCGCAAGAACCGTCGTCCACTGCCGATAAACTTCTGCTGCGCCACCCGGTCACAAAGTTGAGATCGGTCAACCCGGCACGCGCGAATGAGCGCATGCTGGCCTCGGCGCGAAATCGATAACGGATGGTGATTCCTTCGATGGACTTCAAAGACTATTACAAGATACTCGGCGTGGAGCCGACAGCGGACGACAAGGCAATCAAGGCTGCCTATCGCAAGCTGGCGCGCAAATACCACCCCGATGTCAGCAAGGAAAAAGACGCCGAGGCCAAGTTCAAGGACGCCTCGGAAGCCTATGAAGCGCTGAAAAGCGCCGACAAACGCGCCGAATACGACGAGCTGCGCCGTTATGGCCAGCACGGTCAGCCGTTCCAGGGCCCGCCGGGCTGGCAGAGCCGTGGCGGTTTTGGTGGCGGCGGTGGCGACACCGGCGACTTCTCGGACTTCTTCAGTTCGATCTTCGGCAATCGCGGCGCCGGTTTCGGTGGCGGCGAGGGTCGGCAGCAACGCAGTGCAGGGCGCCGAGGGCAAGACGTGGAAATGGAACTGCCGGTCTTCCTTGAGGAGACCCTGTCGGACGAATCGAAGAATGTCAGCTTCCAGATCCCGCAATACAACGCCAACGGTCAACACGTCAGCAACACCAGCAAGAGCCTGAACGTGAAGATCCCGGCGGGCGTCACCGACGGCGAGCGCATCCGCCTCAAAGGACAGGGCGCACCGGGCATCGGTGGCGGCGCCAATGGCGACCTGTACCTGACCATTCGTTTTGCGCCGCACCCGAAATTCGATGTCGAAGGCGAAAACCTGATCATCACCTTGCCATTGGCACCGTGGGAGCTGGCGCTGGGCGCTGAAGTCGCCGTGCCGACGCTGACCGGCAAGATCAACCTCAAGGTTCCGGCCGGCAGCCAGAACGGCCAGCGTATGCGCGCCAAGGGTCATGGCTTGAAAAACAAGGCCGGTGAGCGCGGTTATCTGTTCGTGCAGCTCAAGGCCGTGATGCCGAAAACCTCCGACGACGAGGTCAAGGCGCTGTGGCAGGAACTGGCGAAGAAAGCCGCGTTCAACCCACGAGAGAACTTCTGAATCCGACGACGGAGTAGCCCATCATGAGCAGCCCCCTGATCGTTCAACTGGACATGGCAGAATTCTGTGAGGCGGCCGATCTGTCGGACGTCTACGTGATCGAAATCGTCGAACACGGCATCCTCGAACCTCAGGGCGCGCAGCCCCGGGAATGGCGGTTCACCGACTACGAGTTGAGCCTGGCCAAGCGCGCCGCGAAGTTGCGGCGCGAGCTGGAGCTGGAGTGGGACGGCGTCGCGCTGGCACTGAATCTGCTGGAGGAAGTGCATGAACTGCGGGCGGAGAACCGGATGCTCAGGCAGCGTTTGGGGCGCTTGGTGGTCGAATAGGTTTTCGGTGGTATTGGCCGGCCTCATCGCTGGCAAGCCAGCTCCCACTGGGGAATGCGATCAAATGTGGGAGCTGGCCTGCCGGCGATGACTTCACCGCAGATTTTCCTGCTTAAAGCGTTCTCGGCAACACCACACTGAACAGCGTCCCGTCAGCCGCGCTCGAGCTGACTTCGATCGTTCCGCCATGGGCGGTCACCACTTCCTTGACGATGAACAAGCCCAATCCGAGGCTGGTCGACGGCTGCCCGAGCTCTTCGTCGGCGCTGCGCACCAGCGGGTCGAAAATCGTACCGATCGCCTCTTCGGAAATCGGTGTGCCGTAGTTGTGCACCGACAGGCACACGTTGTCGCCCTCGCCACGCAGATCGAGGGTCACGTCGCGCTGGCTGGTGCCGTGCTGCAAGGCGTTGCCGATCAGGTTTTGCAATAACTGGTCGATTCGCGCGGCGTCCCACACCCCGCGGGTGTCGCCGTGCACCGTGAGCTTGGGATCGGATAGCGGATTACCGGCGCAGGCTTCGGCTATCGCCGCTCGCGCCGCAACGGCCAGATCCATCGCTGCCGGCTCGATCGGCAAGCTACGGCCCAGGCGACTGCGCACCAGTTCCAGCAGATCGCTGACCATCGCCGCCATGTGTCGCGCACCGCGCTTGATGTGCAGGGCGCAGGCCAGCGCATCGCCCTCAAGGCTGGCTTTGCGCAGCAACAGCTCGGTGGACATGCTCACCGCCTGCAGCGGCGCGCGCAGGTCATGGCCGAGGATGGCGAGGAAAATATCCCGCGAGCGATTGACCTGCTCAGCGTAGGCCGCAGTGGATTCGGCGAGGGCTTCGTCGATGGCTTCGTTGAAGCGGATCATGTCCTGGAAATAGGTGATGTCAGGCGATTCGAGGCTGTTGACCCACAGGCGGATCACGCAGGCGCGCAAATGGCGGAATTCGCTGGTCATCTGCACCAGGTCAAAACCGACCGTGTGGCGCAGTTCGCCATGGCTGGCGCCGGCCTCATCCAGGCTCGGAGTCTTTTCCGGGCCCTCGCCCTTGGCTTTGGCGGCCTGTTCGGCGGGGCTTTGCGGTTTGTTCATGTCGCGAGCGGCGGCCCGCAGAATTTCGCTGGCGTGATCGCGCAACGCAGTGGAATCCAGATGGTCGGCGGCCGGCGTGATGGTCGCGGCGAACTGTTCCCACTCATCGACGATAGGGTCGATATTGGCCACGATGAACTCGGAAAGACGCATGGGCAGTTCCTGAAAATAGGCGGAGCGAATCGAATATTAGCCCCTTTGGCGGGAAATACACGACCGTTTGCACAGTGCTTTTCCAGCACCACGAAAAAGGCCCCGGGATCGTGCGCAAGACACGATCCCGGGGCCTTTTGCCGTGCGTCAGAACAGGAAGTAGCGCTGCGCCATCGGCAGGGTTTCAGCCGGTTCACACCAGAGCAGCACGCCGTCGGCCTTGACCTGATAGGTCTGCGGGTCGACGTCGATGTTCGGCAGGTAATCGTTGTGGATCAGGTCGGTTTTCTGTACGTCGCGGCAACCTTTGACCACGCCGATTTTCTTCTTCAATCCCAACGCTTCAGGCAGCCCGGCCTCCTGCGCGGCCTGACTGATGAAGGTCAGGCTGGTGGCGTGCAGCGAGCCGCCGTAGCTGGCGAACATCGGGCGGTAGTGCACCGGTTGCGGGGTTGGAATCGACGCGTTGGCGTCGCCCATCAGGCTGGCGGCGATTGCACCGCCCTTGAGGATCAGCGTCGGTTTGACGCCGAAGAACGCCGGACGCCAGAGCACCAGGTCGGCCCATTTGCCGACTTCGATCGAACCCACTTCATGGCTGATGCCGTGAGTGATCGCCGGGTTGATCGTGTATTTGGCGATGTAGCGCTTGGCGCGGAAGTTGTCGTTGCCTTCGCCGTCCTGGGGCAGCGGGCCGCGCTGTTTTTTCATCTTGTCGGCGGTCTGCCAGGTGCGCGTGATGACTTCGCCGACGCGGCCCATGGCCTGGCTGTCGGAGCTGATCATCGAGAACGCGCCGAGGTCGTGGAGGATGTCTTCGGCGGCGATGGTTTCGCGGCGGATGCGGCTTTCGGCGAACGCCACGTCCTCGGCGATGCTCGGGTCGAGGTGGTGGCAGACCATCAACATGTCGAGGTGTTCGTCGATGGTGTTGCGGGTGAATGGCCGGGTCGGGTTGGTCGAGCTCGGCAGCACATTCGGGAAACCGCAGGCCTTGATGATGTCCGGCGCGTGGCCGCCGCCGGCACCTTCGGTGTGATAGGTGTGGATAGTGCGGCCCTTGAACGCACCGAGGGTGGTTTCGACGAAACCCGATTCGTTGAGGGTGTCGGTGTGGATTGCTACCTGCACGTCGTACTGGTCGGCGACGCTCAGGCAGTTGTCGATGCTCGCCGGGGTGGTGCCCCAATCTTCGTGCAGCTTGAGGCCGATGGCGCCGGCCTTGACCTGCTCGATCAGCGGCTCCGGCAGGCTGGCGTTGCCCTTGCCGGTGAGGCCGATGTTCATCGGGAACGCGTCGGCGGCCTGGAGCATGCGCGCCAGGTGCCACGGGCCGGAGGTGCAGGTGGTGGCGTTGGTGCCGGTGGCAGGCCCGGTGCCGCCGCCGATCATGGTGGTGACGCCGCTCATCAGCGCTTCTTCGATCTGCTGCGGGCAGATGAAGTGGATGTGCGTGTCGATGCCGCCGGCGGTGAGGATCATGCCTTCACCGGCGATCACTTCGGTGCTGGCGCCGATGGCGATGGTCACGTTGGGCTGTACGTCCGGGTTACCGGCCTTGCCAATCGCGGCGATACGCCCGTCCTTGAGGCCGACGTCGGCCTTGACGATGCCCCAGTGGTCGATGATCAACGCGTTGGTGATCAGCGTGTCGACCACTTCGGCGGCGAGCAACTGGCTCTGCCCCTGGCCGTCGCGGATCACTTTGCCGCCACCGAATTTCACCTCTTCGCCGAAGGTGGTGAAGTCTTTTTCGACCTCGATCCACAACTCGGTGTCCGCCAGGCGCACCTTGTCGCCGACGGTGGGGCCGAACATGTCGGCGTAGGCTTGCCGGGAAATCTTCATTTCAATTCCTTGCACAAATTTATTGTGGCGAGGGAGCTTGCTCCCGCTGGGCTGCGCAGCAGCCCCAAAACCTGCCAATGATTTCTTTCACTCATACCGCGTTCCCCGGGTTGGCGAGTGCTACGCACTCGAGCGGGAGCAAGCTCCCTCGCCACAGGATTGTGTGCATGTCAGTCGAGATCCCCCATGATCCGTCCGGCAAAACCGAACACCCGCCGATGCCCGGCGTACTCCACCAGCTCGACCTCGCGGCTCTGCCCCGGCTCGAAGCGCACGGCGGTGCCGGCCGGGATGTTCAGGCGCATGCCACGGCTGGCGGCGCGATCAAAGGTCAGCGCGTCGTTGGTTTCGAAAAAGTGATAGTGCGAACCGACCTGGATCGGCCGGTCGCCGCTGTTGGCGACTTTCAGGCTGAGGGTGCGGCGGCCGACATTCAGTTCGATGTCGCCGGGCTGGATCTGGTACTGGCCGGGAATCATGGCCGGGCTCCTTGCAGAATCTTGTAGTAGAGGGCGGTCGGACGATAGGTACCGTGCGGGTCGCAGGCGTAGTCGGGAATTTCGCCGGCACGGGTGTAACCCAGGGCCTTGTAGAAATCTTCGGCGGGCGAGCCGGCCTCGGTGTCGAGGTAGAGCATGCCGCGCTTGTGCTTGGCCGCTTCGAGCTCCAGCGCATTCATCAATTGCTGGCCGAGGCCACGACGCCGCGCCTGTTCGCGCACCAACAGTTTTTGCACCTCGGCACGATTGAGGCCGTTGGCCTTCTGGCACAGACCCAACTGCACGCTGGCCTGCACCTCTTCATCCTTGACCACCACCCAGAGCAACACGCTGCCCTTGTTCACTTGTTGCTGCACTTCATCGAAATAGGCGCGGGCCTGCGCGGCATCGAGGTCGGCCATGAAGCCGACGCTGGCGCCATAACCCACGGCGTCGAGCAGCAGATCAATCAGACCCTGACGATAGTGCGCAAAACTTTCCGCATTGACGCGTCGCAGTTGGGCGGGGTTCATCGCGTGTCACTCCTTGTTGGCGACCGGCGGCTGGGCGCCAGGATTGAGGGTCAGTTGCATGAAGGTCAGATCGAGCCAGCGACCGAACTTGGTGCCGACTTGCGGCATTTGTCCGGTGATGCTGAAACCGGCGCGTTCATGCAGACGAATGGAGGCGGCGTTGCCACTTTCGATGGCGGCGACCATCACATGCTTGTCGCAGGCCTTGGCCCGCTCGATCAACACGCTCATCAATTGCGGGCCAAGCCCATTGCCGCGCTGGTCGCTACGCACGTAGACCGAGTGCTCGACGGTATGGCGGAAACCGTCGAACGGCCGCCAGTCGCCAAAGGAAGCGTAGCCGAGCACAACGTTGTCGGCGTCGACGATCACCAGAATCGGGTAGGCCTGGGCCTGACGGGCGCTGAACCACGCCTGGCGGTTGCCGAGGTCGACCGCCGATTCGTTCCAGATCGCCGTGGTGTTGAGCACCGCGTCGTTGTAGATGTCGCGGATCGCCGGCAGATCGGCGTGCAGGGCATCGCGAATGGTGTAGGTCATGGCGCGGCCTCAGACAATCGGCTGGTGGACGGTGACCAGTTTGGTGCCGTCGGGGAACGTTGCCTCGACCTGGATCTCCGGGATCATTTCCGGGATGCCTTCCATCACCTGCTCGCGGCTCAGCAGCGTGGTGCCGAAGTGCATCAGCTCGGCCACGGTCTGGCCGTCACGGGCGCCTTCGAGCAGGGCGGCGGAGATGTAGGCCATGGCTTCCGGGTAGTTGAGCTTCACGCCTCGGGCCAGTCGGCGCTCGGCGACGAGGCCGGCGGTGAAGATCAGCAGCTTGTCTTTTTCGCGTGGGGTCAGGTCCATTTGTTTTTCTAATCTCGGCAGAAGAAAGTTAAGTCGTACACCCTGTAGGAGCTGCCGCAGGCTGCGATCTTTTGATGTTGCTCTTGAGGATCAAAAGATCGCAGCCTGCGGCAGCTCCTACAGGGGTTTAAAGGGGGTTGCATTTCAGGTGTTCCAGATTCTGGGGGGCTGGGCCTCGCGGCCGAGCAGGGCCGGGCGCAGCAGGCGCCACAGGTCGATCAGCCAGGCGCGCGCCAGCAGTGCCTCGCTCGCCAGGCAACGGGCGACCAAAAGCCCCGGCAGTTGGCTCAGATCGCCGCGCACGGCATGCCCCAGCGAGCGACACCGCTCCAGCAGCTCGGCATCGATTTCACCGGTCACCAGCAGCGTCGCAAACACCGGATTGCCATCCAGACCGATCGGCGAATCCAGCAACCCGTCACCGCCAGTAATCCTCTGACGCTCGTGCCAGAGCAATCGCCCGTCGCGGTGGATGTCCAGATGCGCTTGAAAGTGTCCGAGGTCGAAGCGCTCGCCACTGGCCGGGCGACCCAGCGCCACCACGTCCCAGTAGAACAGCCGCGCATCGCCCTCAAGCTCGATCGAGGTGGTGAGTTCGGCCTGGGCGGCGCTGTAGACGATGGTTTCCTGCGGCAGCCATTCCAGCGTCGCGCCGGCAGCGACTTTCAGATCGAGTTGCTGATACGCCGGCCCCGCCGCTCGATACCACTTGGCGGCGCCAGGGCTGGTGATCTGTGCCCAGGCGTCCTGTTCGACGCGGGCGCTGATGTTCAGTCGGTCACCGCCGGCGATCCCGCCCGGTGGGTGGACGATGATGTGCTGGCAGACCTCGGGGCCTTCGGCATACAGGTGCTTTTGCACGCGCAGCGGGCCGAGGTGCCGGCGCTGTACCGGGCGCGTGCAGTCGCCGAAGCGCGCGTAGGCCAGCTCCAGCTCGGCGTGCCAGCTCGGGGTAAACAGGGCAGTGGGAAGCGCTAGATTCATGGTGTGTAATTATCGTTAGGAAGCTACAGATTAAATTGTTACCAGACCTCGTACACCCTCGGCTTCCATATTTTCGCCGCGACCCTGCTGCACGATCTCGCCCCGGGACATCACCAGGTATTGATCGGCCAGCTCCGCAGCGAAATCGTAGAACTGCTCCACCAGCAAAATCGCCATGTCGCCCCGCGCCGCGAGCTTTTTGATCACCGCGCCGATCTCCTTGATCACCGAGGGCTGGATGCCTTCGGTGGGCTCGTCGAGGATCAGCAAGCGTGGACGACTGGCCAATGCGCGCCCGATAGCGAGCTGCTGTTGCTGACCGCCGGAGAGGTCGCCACCGCGACGCTGCTTCATTTGTAGCAGCACCGGGAACAATTCGTAGATGAAACCTGGTACTTCTTTCGCTTCGCTGCCGGGAAACCGTGACAGGCCCATCAGCAGATTTTCTTCCACGGTAAGTCTGCCGAAGATTTCCCGGCCCTGTGGCACGTAAGCGATCCCGGCATGAACCCGTTGGTGCGGCTTGAGCGTGGTGATCGCTTGGCCTTCCCAGTTCACCACGCCTTCCTTGGCCGGCAACAGGCCCATCAGGCATTTGAGCAGGGTGGTCTTGCCCACGCCGTTGCGCCCGAGCAGGCAGGTGACTTCGCCGACTTTCACGTCGAATGAGAGGCCACGGAGGATGTGGCTACCGCCGTAGTACTGGTGCAGTTTGTCGACTTGCAACATTCTCTAAATCTCCTCAAATCCCTGTGTAGGAGCTGCCGCAGGCTGCGATCTTTTGATGTTGTTTTTTAAGATCAAGATCAAAAGATCGCAGCCTGCGGCAGCTCCTACAGGGGATGGATCATCAGCGGCCGAGGTAGACCTCGATCACCCGCTCGTTTTCCTGCACCTGCTCCAGCGATCCTTCCGCCAGCACGCTGCCCTGATGCAGCACGGTCACGTGGTCGGCAATCGAGCCGACGAAGCCCATGTCGTGCTCCACCACCATCAGCGAATGCTTGCCGGCCAGCGACTTGAAAAGCTCGGCGGTGAACTCGGTTTCGGCATCGGTCATGCCCGCCACGGGTTCGTCGAGCAGCAGCAGTTGCGGGTCCTGCATCAGCAACATGCCGATCTCCAGAAACTGCTTTTGGCCATGGGACAACAAGCCTGCCGGGCGATTGACCGACGTCGTCAGGCGAATGGTCTCCAGCACTTCGCTGATGCGATCGCGCTGCTCGCCGCTCAGGCGTGCGCGCAAACTGGCCCACACCGACTTGTCGGTCTTCTGCGCCAGCTCCAGATTCTCGAACACGCTCAGCGCTTCGAACACCGTCGGTTTCTGAAACTTGCGGCCGATCCCGGCCTGGGCGATCTGCACTTCGCTCATCTGCGTCAGGTCGAGGGTTTCGCCGAACCACGCCTTGCCGTGACTGGGGCGGGTCTTGCCGGTGATCACGTCCATCAGCGTGGTCTTGCCCGCGCCGTTGGGGCCGATGATGCAACGCAATTCGCCAACACCGATGTACAGGTTGAGATTGTTCAGCGCGCGGAAGCCGTCGAAGCTGACGCTGATGTCTTCCAGGGTCAGGATCGTGCCGTGGCGGGTATCGAGACCCGGGCCGACGCGTTGGCCGAGGCCGAGCGAGTCACGGCTGGTGCCCTCGTCCTTGTTCGGTTCCACGGGGAAAAACGCCGGTTCGAGCATGAATTCAGCACTCGCAGTGACTCTCATTGTTCACCTCGTTTCTTCAGCAGGCCGATCACACCTTTGGGCAAATACAACGTCACGACGATGAACAGCGCGCCGAGGAAGAACAGCCAGTATTCGGGGAAGGCCACGGTGAACCAGCTCTTCATGCCGTTGACCACACCGGCACCGAGCAACGGCCCGATCAGCGTACCGCGACCGCCGAGGGCGACCCACACCGCCGCTTCGATCGAGTTGGTCGGCGACATTTCGCTGGGGTTGATGATCCCCACCTGCGGCACATACAAGGCCCCGGCCAGACCGCACAGCACCGCGCTCAGGACCCAGACGAACAGCTTGAAGCCGCGCGGATCGTAGCCGCAGAACATCAGGCGGTTTTCCGCATCGCGCAGCGCGGTCAGCACCCGGCCGAACTTGCTTTGTGCCAGACGCCAGCCGATGAACAGACTCGCCACCAGCAACAACACGGTGGCCAGAAACAGTACCGCGCGAGTGCCCGGTTCAGTGATGCCGAAACCGAGAATCGTGCGGAAATTGGTGAAGCCGTTGTTACCGCCGAAGCCGGTCTCGTTGCGGAAAAACAGGAGCATCCCGGCGAAGGTCAGGGCCTGGGTCATGATCGAGAAATACACGCCCTTGATCCGCGACCGGAAGGCAAAGAATCCGAACACCAGCGCCAGCAGCCCCGGCGCCAGCACCACCAGGCACATCGACCAGATAAAGCTGCTGGTGCCGCTCCAGTACCACGGCAGTTCGGTCCACGACAGAAAGGTCATGAACGCCGGCAAACCATCACCGGCGGCCTGACGCATCAGGTACATGCCCATCGCATAACCGCCGAGGGCGAAGAACAGGCCATGACCCAGCGACAGCAGCCCGGCGTAGCCCCAGACCAGATCCAGCGCCAGAGCGACGATGGCGTAGCAGAGGATTTTGCCGACCAGCGTCAGGGTGTAGGCCGAAACATGCAGCGCGCTGTCCGGTGCCAACAGCGAGAGCAGCGGCAGGACGATCAGCAGCGCGAGGATCACCGCGCCGATGGCGAGGGTGACTTTCGGCCCGGCCTTTTGTGTGGCTGTGACAAGTAGAGGCTGGTTCATCAGTCGATCACCCGTCCTTTCAGTGCGAAGAGGCCTTGCGGACGTTTCTGGATAAACAGAATGATCAGCGCGAGGATCAGGATCTTGCCCAGTACCGCACCGATCTGCGGTTCGAGAATCTTGTTGGCAATGCCGAGGCCGAAGGCCGCGAGCACGCTACCGGCCAACTGGCCGACGCCGCCGAGCACCACCACCAGGAACGAGTCGATGATGTAGCTCTGGCCGAGGTCCGGGCCGACGTTGCCGATCTGGCTCAGCGCCACACCGCCTAGGCCGGCAATGCCCGAGCCGAGGCCGAAGGCGAGCATGTCGACGCGACCGGTCGGCACGCCACAGCAAGCCGCCATATTGCGGTTTTGAGTGACGGCGCGAACGTTGAGGCCGAGGCGGGTTTTGTTCAGCAGCAGCCAGGTCAGCACCACCACGAACAAGGCGAAGGCGATGATCACGATGCGGTTGTACGGCAGCACGAGATTTGGCAGCACCTGAATGCCGCCGGACAGCCACTCCGGGTTCGCCACCTCGACGTTCTGCGCACCGAAGAGCAAACGCACCAACTGGATCAGCATCAGGCTGATGCCCCAGGTGGCGAGCAGGGTTTCCAGCGGTCGGCCGTAGAGATGACGAATCACCGTGCGTTCCAGCGCCATGCCGATCGCCGCCGTAACGAAGAACGCCACCGGCAGCGCGATCAGCGGGTAGAACTCGATGGCTTGCGGAGCGTAGCGCTGGAACATCAGCTGCACCACGTAGGTCGAGTAGGCGCCGAGCATCAGCATCTCGCCGTGGGCCATGTTGATCACCCCGAGCAGGCCGAAGGTGATCGCCAGACCGAGGGCCGCGAGCAACAGAATCGAGCCGAGCGACATACCGCTGAAGGCTTGACCGAGTACTTCGCCGATCAGCAGTTTGCGCTTGACCTGAGCCAGGCTGGTTTCAGCGGCAGTGCGCACCCCGGCATCGCTTTCGACGCCGGGTTCGAGCAGTCCTTCGAGGCGGGTGCGGGCCAGCGGATCGCCGGTTTCACCCAGCAGGCGCACCGCGGCCAGACGCACAGCCGGGTCGCTGTCCACCAGTTGCAGGTTGGCCAGGGCGAGGCTCAGGGCGGCGTGGACGTTCTCGTCTTTTTCGCCAGCCAGCTGCTGGTCGAGGAATTTCAGCTGCGCGGGTTTCGCGCTTTTCTGCAATTGCTGCGCGGCAGTCAGACGAGTTTTGGCGTCGGCGGCGAGCAATTGGTGGCTGGCCAGCGCGGTGTCGATCAGACCCCGCAGGCGATTGTTCAGGCGCAGGGTTTTTGGCTGGCCGTCGATGATCAATTCGCCTTGTTGCAGGGCGTTGATCAGCTCGACACGCGCCGGCTCGGGCTGCGCGGCCCAGGCTTCCAGCAGTTTGGCTTGCTGCACGGGATTGGCGGCGACGAAGTCTTCGGCGTCGCCGGCAAAGGCAGTCATCGGCAACAGCAGGGCGATGACCAGAAATAAGCGGTAAAGGGTAGTCGGCATAAAGAGTCGCCTTGCGCGGACTAATGATGGGCACAGTCTTTGTGGCGAGGGGATTCATCCCCGATCGGCTGCGAAGCAGTCGCGAATCAGTCGACGCGATCAATCTGGTACACCGCGACTCCTGTATTTGGGGTCGCTTCGCAACCCATCGGGGATGAATCCCCTCGCCACAAAGGCTCACTCCTACAGGGGGATTGTGTCGGGCCGATAATCCTGGCCAGCCCGACGTCCAATGCTCAGTTACTCTTCACCGCATAATCCGGCTTCTTGTCGTTGCCATCGATAAACGGACTCCAAGGCTGGGCGCGGATCGGGCCTTCGGTCTGCCAGACCACGTTGAACTGACCGTCGCTCTGGATCTCGCCGATCATCACCGGTTTGTGCAGGTGGTGATTGGTCTTGTCCATGGTCAGCGTATAACCGGACGGCGCGGCGAAAGTCTGGCCGGCCAGCGCTTCGCGAACTTTGTCGACGTCGGTGGACTTGGCTTTTTCCACTGCTTGCGCCCACATGTGGATGCCGACGTAAGTGGCTTCCATCGGGTCGTTGGTCACCGCTTTGTCGGCGCCCGGCAGGTTGTGTTTCTTCGCGTAGGCCTTCCAGTCAGCGACGAACTTCTTGTTCACCGGGTTCTCCACGGACTCGAAGTAGTTCCACGCCGCGAGGTTGCCCACCAGCGGTTTGGTGTCGATGCCGCGCAGCTCTTCTTCACCCACCGAGAACGCCACCACCGGCACGTCGGTAGCCTTCAGGCCCTGGTTGGCCAGCTCTTTGTAGAACGGCACGTTGGAGTCGCCGTTGACCGTGGAGATCACTGCAGTCTTGCCGCCGGCAGAGAATTTCTTGATGTTGGCGACGATGGTTTGATAGTCGCTGTGACCGAACGGCGTGTAGACCTCTTCGATGTCCTTGTCGGCCACGCCTTTGGAATGCAGGAACGAGCGCAGGATCTTGTTGGTGGTACGCGGGTAGACGTAGTCGGTGCCGAGCAGGAAGAAGCGCTTGGCGCTGCCGCCTTCTTCGCTCATCAGGTATTCAACGGCGGGGATCGCTTGCTGGTTCGGCGCGGCGCCGGTGTAGAACACGTTCGGCGACATCTCTTCACCTTCGTATTGCACCGGGTAGAACAGCAGGCCGTTGAGTTCTTCGAACACCGGCAGCACCGATTTACGTGACACCGAGGTCCAGCAACCGAACACCACGGCGACCTTGTCCTGAGTCAGCAACTGCCGGCCCTTTTCGGCAAACAGCGGCCAGTTCGACGCCGGGTCGACCACCACCGGTTCGAGCATCTTGCCGTTCACCCCACCCTTGGCGTTGATCTCGTCGATGGTCATCAGCGCCATGTCTTTGAGCGACGTTTCGGAGATCGCCATGGTCCCGGACAACGAGTGCAGAATCCCGACCTTGATGGTCTCGGCAGCCTGGACAGTCCAGGTCATGCCCATCGCGGCAATGCTTGCCGTGAGAGTGAAAGCCTTGATCAAACTGCGACGCTTCATTGTGCGATCTCCATGAACGTTAAAGTTTTTTATGGTTGGCAGATGCGGACGACTGAAGGTGTGTTTTGCAAGGGCTGTGCCCGGTCGGGATCGGGCAGGAAAATGTCGGTTTAGAGCGGTCGCGCGTCGGCGGGATGCACCATGAAGGGACGAGTCGCGTGTGACGGTGCATTCGTGTGCGCCAGATTAGGGCGCACTCTGATCCTGTAGGAGCTGCCGCAGGCCGCGATCTTTTGACTTTGTTTTTTAAAGTCAAAAGCAAGATCAGAAGATCGCAGCCTGCGGCAGCTCCTACAGGGGGATTGTGTTGGATTAGCGGCGGCGCATCAGGCCAATGAAGAACAGGCCGCCGATGGCCGCGGTGGCAACGCCGATGGGCAAGTCTTCCGGCGCGATCAGGGTTCGCGCGGCAACATCGACCCACACCAGAAACAGGCTGCCGAGCAGCACACAGGCGGGCAGTAATCGGCGGTGTTCGGCACCCACCAGACGCCGGGCAATGTGCGGCACCATCAGCCCGACAAAACCGATCGAGCCGCTGATCGACACCAGCACCCCGGTCATCAAAGACGCGATCACAAACACCCGCAGGCGAACCGCGCGGGCATTCAGACCGAGGGTGACGGCGGTCTGTTCGCCGGCCATCAGTGCGTTCAATGGCCGGGCCATGCCCAACAGCAGACCGAGGCCGAGCAACACGCTCAGCGCCGGCACCGTCAGCAACTCCCAACGCGCGAGGCCAAGGCCGCCGAGCATCCAGAACATCACCGCCGAACTGGCGCGATGGTCGCCCATGAACAGCAGCAGATTGGCGATCGCCATCATCACGAACGACACCGCCACGCCGCACAACAGCAGGCGATCGCTGTCGAGCCGACCCTGACGGTTGGCAATGCCCAGTACCAGAAACATGCTCAGCAATGCACCGATGAACGCGGCAATCGGCAGGGTCAGCAGGCCGACGATTTCACCGATGTGCAGCACCACGATCACTGCGCCGAGTGTCGCGCCGGAGGTGACGCCGAGCAGGTGTGGATCGGCCAGTGGGTTACGCGTCACCGCTTGCAGCACCGCGCCAATCAACGCCAACCCGGCACCGACCAACGCGCCGAGCAACATGCGCGGCACACGGATCAGCCAGACGATGTGTTCCTGCCCGGCGCTCCAGTTCACCTCGCCGAGACCGAAGGCTTTGTGCAACAGAATCCGCCACACCACGTCCACCGGCACCTGCGCCGGGCCAAAGCCGAGCGACACCACGCACGACACCAGCAACAGGGCACCGAGGGCGGTCAGCAACAGGGCGTAGCGACGGTCGATCATTCGCCGTGGAATCCTTTGGCCAGGGTTTCCACCGCCAGCACGTTATCGATCCCCGGCGTGGCCTGCACGTAGGGGATGACGATGAAACGCTGGTTCTTGATCGCGTCGACCGCTTGCAATGCCGGGTTCTTCAGCAGAAATTCGATCTTCTGCTCGGCAGTGATTTCGCTGTAGTCGACGATCACGATCACCTGCGGATTGCGCTCGACCACGGTCTCCCAGTTGACCCGGGTCCAGCTCGCGTCGACGTCGTCGAGAATGTTGCGTCCGCCCGCCGCATCGATCAGCGCTTGCGGCATGCCGAGTCGCCCGGAAGTCATGGCGCGGTCTTCACCGCTGTCGTAGAGAAACACTCGCGGCTTGTCGGCGGGCAGGTCTTTGCGGATCTCGGCGACCTGATTCTGCATGTCGGCGATCAGCGCGTTGGCGCGATCCTGTACATCGAAAATCTTCCCGAGGTTGCGCAGGTCGTTGTAGGTGTCGTCCAGCGTCGCCGCCGGGCGCTTCATCACGAAGGCGCAGGACTCGGTCAGCTCATACACGTTGATGCCCAGCGGTTGCAGGGTCTGCGGCGTGAGGTCGCCGCCGACGCGCATGCCGTAATCCCAGCCGGCGAAGAACAAATCGACGTTGGCGTTGAGCAGGGTTTCCACCGACGGATATTTCGCGGCCAGTTCCGGCAAACCGTCGAGCAGCGACTGCATCTCGGGCGTTACCGATTTCCAGCCGCTGACGCCGCTGTAACCGGCCATGCGTGGTTTGAGGCCGAGGGCGAGCATCATCTGGGTCATGTTGATGTCGTGGCTGACCGCGTGCTTCGGTGCCTCGTTGAAGGTCACTTCACGGTTGCAGCTGTGGATGGTCAGCGGGTATTTCGTGGCCTCGGCCAGGGCCTGGGCACTGCACAACAGAAGAGCGACGCAAAGCAGGGAACGCACAGTCATGATCGGGTTATCCAGGTGATTCGCGGGTAGCCGTGGAGGGGGTGGGAATCGATCAACGCCTCGACGCCGAACACGTCGTGCAGCAGCTCAGTGGTGAGCACTTCTTGCGGCGTGCCGCTGGCGACGATGCGTCCGTGATTGATCACGTACAGTCGGTCACAGAACGCGGCGGCCAGGTTCAGGTCGTGAATGCTGGCGAGGGTGCCGATCTGCAGACGTTTGACCAGTTGCAGCAGTTCGAGCTGATAACGCGGGTCGAGGTGGTTGGTCGGTTCGTCGAGGATCAACAGTTGCGGTTGCTGAGTCAGGGCGCGAGCAAGGATCACCCGTTGTTTTTCACCGCCGGACAGGGTGGCGAACGCATGGTCTTCGAAGCCTTCGAGGCCGACGGATTTGAGCGCTTGCGTCGCCAGGTTGCGATCTTCCAGCGTGTCGCCATCGAACAAGCCTTTGTGCGGCGTGCGGCCCATGGCGACCACTTCTTCGACGGTCAGGCCAAAGGCGTCGGGGAATTCCTGCAGGACCACGGCGATGCGTTTCGCGCACCAGCGCGAGGATTGCTTCCACACGTTGTGATGATCGAGTCTGACCTCACCGCTTTCCGGCTGACTGAAGCGATAGGCGCAACGCAGCAGGCTGGTCTTGCCGCTGCCGTTGGGACCGATCAGCCCGACAAACTCACCGGCGGCCACCTGCAACGAGGCGTCACGCAGCTGGAACTGGTGATGGCAGTGGCCGTGGCCCAGAGGTGTCCAGGCGAGGTTGGCGAGGTTTAGCGAGGTCATCAAATTCTCATGAAGCGGTGCTTGCCCTGTAGGAACTGCCGAAGGCTGCGATCTTTTGCTGTTGCTTTGAAAGATCAAGGTCAAAAGATCGCAGCCTGCGGCAGCTCCTGCAGGGATTGGGTTAGAAGGTGTAATCGGCCGTGACGAAGAACGATCTCGGCTCGCCGAGAATCCACTGCTGGCCCGCATTGTATTGGCTTTGTGCGTACTGGCGGTCAAACAGATTGTTCAGTTGCAGGCCGAGCGTGGTGTTGCGCAGGGCTTGCCACGACAGCGTCGCATCGACCACGGTGTAACTCGGCAGCTCGTTGCGGTTGGCCATGTCGGCGTAACGCGCATCGACATAACGCACGCCGGCACCGGCCTTCAGATCATCGCTGAGTTTTTTGTTCAGCCACAGATTGGCGGTTCGCCGCGGTACATCCACCGGGCGATTGCCGTTATACGACAGGGTTTGCCCGTTGACCACTTCGGAGAAATCATCGTACCTGGCCTTCACAATCGCCGCGTTGGCTTGCAGTTGCCAGGCGTGCGGCAGTTGCAGATCGAGGCTGGCTTCCAGGCCGTTGGACGATTGCTGGCCGACTTGCTGCTTGAGCGTCGGGTTGCCCGGATCGTCGGTCAACAGCTTCTTCTTGACGATGCGATAGGCTGCCAGGGTGAACTCGCCGCGCTGATCCCAGAACAACTGCTTCATGCCGACCTCGGTCTGGCGTGCAGTCGACAGGTCGTATTGCTGCTGGCTCGGACTCAGGGATATCAGGCCGCCGATGCCGTCGGTGCTGGTCGCGACCTGAGCGTAGAACGAAGTCTCGGGCGTCAGGGCAAACACCAGTCCGGCCTTCCAGTTGTTGCCGGTCAGAGTCTTGTCGCTCTGGCTGTCGTTGATCAGGTTGTTGCGGTCAATGTGCACGTAATCACGGCGCACACCGGTCACCAGCGACCAGCGCTCGCTCAGTTGCGTGCGGTTTTCGGCGAACACCGACATCTGTTTCGTGGTGCTGTCGAACTGGTCGCGGTACGGGTTGGCGCTTTCAAAATAGCCCGGCTGCGGGTGATACAGATCCAGCGCCTGACCGTCCGGCAGCACATCGTTGAATGGCGAGTTGCTGTTGAGCTGGAAGCGGATGCGGTTGTAATCGATGCCGGTCACGGTCTGGCTGTCGAGGCCGAACAGCGAGTGCTTGAAGGTGAAGGTCTGGCGGTCACCGATCTGCTCTTGCTGGTGGCCGATGCCGAAGTAGCCGCTGCGACTGAGTTGTTGCGTGGTGGTGTCGAAGTTGTAGTTCTCGGCGTTCTGCCAGCGGCGCTGGGCCTTGAGGTAGTACAGCTCGTTGCTGGCGCTGACCGCATCGTTGATCTGCCAGTCAGTGCTCAGGCGCGTCCATTGATCGTTGTAGTGCTGCTGGTCGTCGTGCACGTTGTAGTTCTTGTTGCGCAGGCTGTCGCGCAATCGGCCGTTGATCAGTGGCGTGCCGAAGTAGTTTTGCGGGCGCTGATCGCCGTAGTCATGGGCGAGGGTGAAGGCCAGGTCGTCGGTGGCCTGCCAGCGCAGCGCAGCGCTGATGAAATCGCTTGATGAATCACCGCGATCGATCCAGCCGTTGCTGCGCAGGCGATTGAGATTGAGGCGATAGCTCAGGGTGTCGCTCAGCGAACCGCCGCTGTCGAACGCCTGCTGCTGGCTGTCGTAGGAGCCGTAGCCAAGGCGCAGGTGGTTTTCGATTTCACCCTCGAACGGCTTCTTCGGAATCACATTGACCACCGCACCGGTCGCGCCTTCGCCGTACAGCACCGAAGCCGGACCGCGCAGTACGTCGACGCGCTGCACCGACCAGGTGTCGACCGGAAAGGTCACGGTGCCCATGCCGGTGTACATCCGATTGCCGTCATACAACTGCATCACCGAACTCTGCCCGGTAAAACCGCGTGCCTGCAACGAGGTGCCGCCATCGCCCGGGGTGCCAGTGCGGCTGATACCGGTGCTGCGCGACACGGCGTCCTGCACGCTGCGATCACCCCGGGCACGCACCTGCTCGCCGCTGAGGCTTTCGACGCTGGCCGGGGTTTCCATCGCCGTCAGGTTCAGGCGCGAACCAGCGGTGGTCGGTGTGGTCAGGCTGACACTTTCTTCGTCAACCGCAGGCGCGGAGATGGTGCCGGTGGGCAGCGTCAGCGGCTGGCCGTCAGCGTTGGCGTTGTTCAGGGCGAACAGGCAGAGGCTGGACAAGAGGTACTTGTTCATCGGGGCGGTGAATCACTTCTTCAAAAGAAAGCCCGCAACGTTTGGCTGCGGGCAGAGCGGCATATTTGCGTTATACAGTAACACTAAAAAATGCCGAAGTTTAAGCCCCGGCAGTTTAAAGATCTGTCTGAAACGCGCATCTCGCCTGCTTCACGATGAAGTTGAGGCAGATTCAGCTTGGCGGCCCAGACGCGACAACAGCAGGCGATCCAGCAGCCAGACCAGTACCAGCGAAGCGCCCACCAGCGGAAAGATCACGGCCAGCGCGAGCATGATCGCCACACCGGTTTTCCATTTCGGCAGGTCATGGCGCAGCGGCGGCACGCCGAACTTGCCCTGCGGACGCCGCTTCCACCAGATCACCACGCCGCTGACGGCGCTGAGCAGAATCATCAGGCAGATCAGCAGCACGACGATCTGGTTGAAGGTGCCGAACATCTTGCCTTCATGCAGCATCACGCCGATCTCCGTGGCCCGCGCCACTGCGCCGTACTGCTCGAAACGCACATCGGCGAGGACCTTGCCGGTGTACTGATCGACATGCAGGGTCGCATCGTTACGCGGGTCGTCGGCGAACACGGCGATGGTGAACACGCCGGTCGCGGTGGTCGGCAGAGTGATGCTGTAGCCGGGCTCGACCTTGCGCTCAATTGCGATGTTCTGCACGTCTTGCAGGCTGATCGCGGGAGCAGCGGGGCCGTGTTGCATGCCGCCGTGGGCCATGTGCTCGGCATGGTCACCGGACATCGGCATCGGCGTGTTTTCCATTGCCCACGGCACGGTCTGGCGCGCGGCGTTGTTGAGGCTGCCGGCCTCGACGTCGGAAGTCGGTACGTTGTTCCACATCGCAGCCGGGAACACGTTCCACACCTGGGCATATTGCTTGCCCCAGAAACCGGTCCAGGTCATGCCGCTGAGCAGCATCACCAGCAACAGCGCGGCGCCCCAGAACCCGGTAACCGCGTGCAGATCACGCCACAACACCCGACCGCGGCTGTTCAGCCGTGGCCACAGAATTCCGGCGGCCTGACCCCGCGGCCACCACAGGAAAACCCCCGACACCACCAGCACGACGCCCCAACCGGCGGCGAGTTCGATCAGGCGGTCACCGAGCGTGCCGATCATCAACTCGCCGTGAATGGCGCGCGCGACGGCTTGCAGATTTTTCTTCGCATCCTGCTCGCCAAGGATGTCGCCGTGGTACGGATCGATGAACACATTGAGTTCATGGCCCTCATTCTTGACGACAAACTGGGCGCTGCGTTCGGCGTTGGCCGGCGGCAGGTATTGGGTGATCTGACCCTGTGGATAAGCGTTCTTGACCCGTTGCAGCAGGTCATCGGCCGGCACCGTGTGATGCCCGGCGGGGACGTTGAGCAGGCTGCTGTACATCAGTGAATCGAGTTGCGGTTTGAACAGGTAGATGATGCCGGTCAGGGCCAGCATCACCATGAAGGGCGCGACGAATAGGCCGGCATAGAAATGCCAGCGCCAGGCCAGGTTGTAGAAATTCGGTTTGGGCTTTTGCATCACGTTTGCTCCGCTTGGCGAATCATTCTTTTAGATCAAAAGATCGCAGCCTTCGGCAGCTCCTACAGGGGGCGCGCGCTCCTCTGCAGGAGATGGCGCAGCCTGCGATCTTTTGATTTTTTCTTGTTAGAAACTCATATCGACCTTGGTCCAGAGCGTGCGCCCCGGTTCATTGATCGCTTGCGGGTCGTTGGCCGGGTAGCCGAAGCCGGCGTTACCGGCCAGGTTCAAGTGCTCGGCATAAGCCTTGCCGAACAGGTTGTCGACGCCGGTGCTGACCTTCCAGTTTTTGTTGATCCGGTAGGCGCCGTTGAGCGAGAACACGCCAAAGCCGCCGCTCTTGTCGTAGTCCTTGCCGACCACGTTGCCCTTGTTCTGGTCGATGCGGTTTTGCGCCGCGACCACGCGCCACAGTGCCCCGGCGCTCCAGTTGTCTTCGCTGTAGGTCAGGCCGAAACGCGCATCCAGCGGCGGCATTTGCGGCAGGGCCTTGCCGTCGCTGCTGTTCTTGCCCCAGGCGTAGGCCAGGGTCGCGTCGGCCTTCCAGTGGTCGGTGAGTTTGTAGGCGGCGCCGAGCTCGCCGCCCATGATCCGCGCGTCGATGTTTTCCGCGCGCGAAGTGCTCATGCCCATCATCGTTGGCGTGTAGTCGAACAGGATGTAGTCACGCACCACACCGATGTAGCCCGAGGCCCAGGCTTCGAGTTCGGCGGTCTTGTAGTTCACGCCGAAGTCGAACTGGGTGGTCTTTTCCGGTTTGATCGAGTCGAACGCATTCAGCGAACCGGCCGGGCCGGACTTCGGTGAAAACAGCTCCCAGTAATCCGGGAAGCGCTGCGCGTGGCCGAGGCCGGCGTACAGCGTGGTCGGGCTGTCAGCGAGGTCATGCTCGTAACGCACGAAGCCGCTCGGCAAGGTGTCGGCGCGGGTCTCGTCGGCGGTCGGATTTGGCCGGCTCATCATTCCGGAGCCCATGCTCTGCCGGTAATCCTTGGCCGAGGCGCGGTCGACCCGGATGCCGGTAATCAGCCGATCACGATCGGCGGCGTACCAGGTCATTTCGCTGAACACGCCGTAGTTATGGAAATCGGCATCCTTGGTGTACGGCTGATCCTTGTAGGTGTCGATGCCCATGCCGCTGCGCTGACGATGCTCGTTGGTCTGCGCATCGAGGCCGGTGATCAGCTGGATGTCGGCCCAGCGCCAGGTGGCCTTGATCCGCGCGCCGAGGGTGCGACGGTCGACGTTGGAGGCCATGGGCCCGGCTATCATCCCGGTGCCGGATGGCGTGCGCAGGCTGTAGTTGTCCATCACGTGGTCGGCGTAGTTGTAGTAGACCTGTGCTTCGAGTTTCTCCAGCACGTCGGTGATGTTGGATTTTTCGAAGCGCAGACCGAGGCTTTCGCGCAGGAACTGCGAACCGTCCATGCCGCGTCCGGCGTAGCGCGCTTCGCCATCGCCCTTGCCGGCAGTCAGTTCGATCAGGGTATCGGCGTCCGGGGTCCAGCCGAGCGCGATATCGCCGTTCCACTTGTCGTAGCGCGACGGCACGCTGTCGTTGTTGCCGTCGCGGTAGTCGTCGGAGTGCGCGGTGTTGCCGATCACTCGCACGTAGCCCAATGGCCCGCCGGCAGCGGCGTCGACAACTTTGTCGAAGCGTCCGTTGGAACCGGCCAGCACGCTGGCATTCACCCGCGTGCCGAGTTCGCCGAAGCTTTCCGGTTCACGGTCGAACAGCACCGTGCCGGCCGATGCCCCCGGCCCCCAGAGCACGGTTTGCGGGCCTTTGATCACCGTGAGTTTGTCGTACGTTTCCGGCGAGATGTACGAGGTCGGCGCATCCATCCGCCCCGGGCAGGCGCCGAGCAGCATGCTGCCGTTGGTGAGAATGTTCAGCCGCGAACCGAACATCCCGCGCAGCACCGGATCACCGTTGGTGCCGCCATTGCGCACCAGGGCGAAGCCGGGAATGGTCTTCAGATAATCGCCGCCGTCACTGGCCGGCACCGGCTGACGCGGATCCTTGGGGTTGGTGACGATAGTCAGCGGCGAGCTTGGAGCGATCGCGGTGATCACCGTCGGACTGAGTTCTTCGTTGTGCCCGGCGTGGTCATCGGCCAGCACCAGCGGGGACAGCAGGACGCCGCAAAGGACGGCGGTGGCGTGCGAGAAACGAATGCGCGATTCGTTCAAGTCGAAGGACGTCCGGGCGGAACCCGAGCGTGGAACAGCAGAAAACCTGGACATGACAATTTCCATCAAACAGTCGTAAACGACACGGCCGGCAGCCTGAAGCTGTCTTCTCAACCGTGTGCAATCAAAGGTGCGGTGTTTACGCTGTGATGGGCGGGGCGCGAGTGCGGGCGCCGGGGAAGAAGGTCTGTCGGGCATGGCCCAGACGTGGGGAGGATGGGGTGAAGGTGTTGACGTGGGCGATGCTGAACGTGGCAAAAGTGCCGCCACCGGTCAGCGCGGGGCAGTTGAACAGCAAGCTGCAATAACCGCATTTTTCCCACAGGGCGTGGTGCGAGGATTGCGGCGGGCAGTGTTCGGCAGCCGGTTGTGCGCCGTGCGCGGCGTGATCCATGCCCGGCATGTCCATCGCCATGTCCATGGGCATCGCCATGGACGCCGAGGCGTGCTGATCCATCGGCATCGACTGAGAAATCAGCGGGCCGATGAAGATCATCAACATGGCGAACAGGGCGATCCAGCTACCGCGGCTCAGAGTCTGGCTCTGGCGATGCTTGCTGGACGCCCCGGCGCGTTGCGGGCGCACGGGGGTGGTCAGCCGGATCGGTTACTGGGCGTGATCGTGCGCCTTGGTGTCTTGCGGTGGTTTCTTCTGCACCGCGACTTCGACGGTGACGTTGCCGGCCTTCTCGAAATGCAGGGTCAGCGGGAAGCGTTTGCCGTCGGTAAGCAGGCTGCGGTCTTTCGGGTTGAGCAGCATCACGTGATAGGCCATCGGCGCGAACGTCACCTTGCCGCCGGCAGGAATCACCACGTCGGGCACCTGCTGCATTTTCATCAGGTCGCCCTGCATCACGTGCTCGTGCAGTTGTGCTTGGGTGGTGATCGGCGAGTCGACGCCGAGCAGGCGGTCGTCGGTCTTGCCGGGATTGCTGATCACGAAATAAGCGGCGACGGTTGGCGCGTTGGGCGGCAGCTCCTGCGACCATGGATGAGCGATTTCCAGCTCGCCGGCCTTGTATTCGTGGGCATGGGCGAAGCACGCCGGCAGCAACAGCGCAGCGATGACGAAGAGTTTGTTCAACATGGCAGTTCTCCAGAACGATGTGAAACGCAGGTCAATTGCGAGACAGATCAGACCAGAGGCGAGGCGCGGGGATTGAGGCTCGGCCATTGCTGGCGCGGTGTCGGTGTTTGCAACGAGGGCGGCGCCACGCTGCGATTGCTTTCGTAGCGGGCGAAATACAGCTGCGGCGTATGGCCCGGCAACGCCACCAGCGGCGCTGAACCCGAGCAGCACCAGCAATGCTGCATGTTGGAATGGCTGTCGTTGGACGGGGCTTTCTGCTCCGTGGTGCCGATGTTGATCGCCACCATCTTCGTCCCGCTGCCGGTGCAGAAACTGCTCCACAGCAATTGTTCGGCCGGTGAACTGGCCGCCTGCGCCATCGCCCCGGTCATCGGCATGGCGAGCATGTTGAACAGCACTGCGAAGCAGGCGATCCAGGCAAATGCGAGCCGGTGTCGGTTCATGGGACAGATCCGTTGGGTGGGCGATCAGGCGCGGGCTATTTAGCCTGATCAGGGCCGATAAGTAAAAAGGCGTCGTGCGGTTTGGTGTCGCAGATCAATCAAACCGCGACGGCATGCAATCTCAAACCCAAAGCCTTCATGACCTTCATGATAGTTGCGAATTCGGGGTTACCAGTGCTGCTCAGCGCTTTATACAGACTTTCACGACCCAGGCCGGCATCACGTGCCACCTGCGTCATGCCCTGAGCTCGGGCTATGTCATTCAGAGCCGCACGGATGAGTACGCCATCGCCTTCATCATCATCAAAGCAAGCGTCCAGATACGCCGCCATATCTTCGGGAGTCTTGAGGTATTCGGCGGCGTCGAAACGGGTGAGTTTTTCGGGTCATCGCAATGTTCACTTTTGGGCTCAAAAGCGGTGAGCATAAAACCGGGCATTTAGTGCAGATAGTCAGTGGTTCTTTAAATGGTTGTACGTAGCGTCCGGTTTAGCTGTAGGGCGCTGGAGAAAGGATTACAGTACCGGCGCCTTCGCGAGCAAGCCCGCTCCCACAGGGTTTCTGGCATACACAGACTATGCAGTCGCCGCCGACCACTGTGGGAGCGGGCGTGCCCGCGAAGGCGTATTCGAGATCTGCGCCTGGCTAAAGCCGGGTGACGGCGGCAAGGGCAGCGAGGACTTCAGACGTCGTCAGAAACTCCCGATCAACCCTCGGCAACACCGGTCGCTTCAACACCATCACCGGCACGCGCAACTCCCGCGCCACTTCCAGTTTCGGCTCGGTCGCGGTGCTGCCGCTATTCTTGCTGATCAGCACATCGATCTGCCGGCGCTCGAACAGTGCGCGTTCTTCCTCAAGCAGAAACGGCCCACGGGCGCCGATGATTTCGCAGCGTTCGTTGCCGGGGTAGACGTCGAGGGCGCGCAGGGTCCAGAACTGGTTGGCAGGGATTTCTTCGAGGTGTTGCAGCGGTTCGCGGCCGAGGGTGAACAGCGGGCGATGGAACGGTTTGAGGGCTTCGATCAGTTCGGCCCAGTCGCTGACTTCACGCCAGTCATCGCCCGGCTGCGGCTGCCAAGCGGAACGGCGCAAGGCCCAGCAGGGGATGCCGGCGAGTTGTGCGGCGATGGCGGCGTTGCGGCTGATTTGCGCGGCGTAAGGGTGGGTCGCATCGAACAGCAGGTCGATGCCTTCAGCGCGAATGAATTGCGCCAGACCTTCGGCGCCGCCGTAGCCGCCGACGCGCACCTGGCAGGTCAGGTCGGTCGGCACCCGGCCCACGCCGGCCAGGCTGTAAATGTGTTCTGGCCCCAGCGTACGGGCGATGACCAACGCCTCGGTGACGCCGCCAAGCAACAGAATGCGTTTCATGCAAAACCTCCGGCATGGCCGACGATGCCGCCCTGGCGATCAATCGCAAACACCTCGACCTGCACCTGCGCCGGCACCACGCTGCGGGCGAAATTCAGCGCGTGGCGGCAGACCTCATCGCCGAGGGCAATGCCCGCCGCGCTGGCCATCGCCAGGGCCTGCTGACTGGTGTTGGCTTCACGAATACCCTGCTGCAACGTCTGATCGGCGCCAATCGCCGCCGCCCACTCGGCCAGTTGCGGCAGGTCGATACTCGAATGCCGCGAGTGCAGATCCATGTGCCCGGCCGCCAGTTTGCTGATCTTGCCGAAGCCGCCACACAGGCTGAGTTTATCCACAGGCACTTTGCGCAGGTGCTTGAGCACCGCACCGACAAAATCGCCCATTTCGATCAAGGCGATTTCCGGCAGGTCGTAGACCCGGCGCATGGTGTCTTCGCTGGCGTTGCCGGTGCACGCGGCGATGTGCAGATAGCCGTTGGTTTTCGCCACGTCGATGCCCTGATGGATCGAGGCGATGTACGCCGCGCAGGAAAACGGCCGGACGATGCCGCTGGTGCCGAGGATCGACAGCCCGCCAAGAATGCCCAGGCGCGGGTTCATGGTTTTCAGTGCCAGCGCTTCACCGTCCTCGACGTTGACCGTGACCTCGAAACCGCCGCCATAACCGCTTTCGGCGGCGAGCAGCGTCAGGTGATCGCTGATCATCTTGCGCGGCACCGGATTGATCGCCGGTTCACCGACGCCGAGCACCAGCCCTGGTCGGGTCACGGTGCCGACACCTGCGCCGGCGATAAAGCGAATCCCCGGCGCGGCCAGCAGCCGCACGTGCGAATAGAGCAGCGCACCGTGGGTCACGTCGGGGTCGTCGCCGGCGTCCTTGATCGTCCCGGCCTCGGCGCCGCCTTCAATCAGCCGGCAGAACTCCAGGCGCATCTGTACCTGTTTGCCCTTGGGCAGGACGATCTGCACCGCATCCGCCGACGTACCGTCAAGCAGCAGGCGGGCGGCGGCGAGGCTGGTGGCGGTGGCGCAGCTGCCGGTGGTCAGGCCGCTGCGCAGGGGCGCGGGTTGTTCGGCGGTTTCGTCACGCATCGAGGGGTTTGACCAGATCCAGCAGGGTAATCGGCAGCGCCTGACGCCAGGTGTCGAACTCGCCCAGCGGTTGCGCCTGGGCGACATGGATGCGCGTCAGTTCGCCGCCGTGGCGTTCGCGCCAGTGCATCAGGCTGACTTCGCTTTGCAGGGTCACGGCGTTGGCGACGAGTCGGCCACCGGGCTTGAGTTGTTCCCAACAGGTGTCGAACACACCTTCTCGGGTCACGCCGCCGCCGATGAAGATCGCGTCGGGTCGCTCGAGTCCGGCGAGGGCTTGCGGCGCACGGCCACGCACCAAGTGCAGACCGGGCACGCCCAACGCGTCGCGGTTGTGCTCGATCAGGGCCTGTCGGCCTTCGTCCGCCTCGATGGCGATCGCGCGGCAGCTGGGGTGCGCGCGCATCCATTCAATGCCGATCGAGCCGCAACCACCGCCGACGTCCCACAGCAATTCGCCGGGGACCGGCGCGAGGCGGGCGAGGGTGATGGCGCGGACATCGCGTTTGGTCAGTTGCCCGTCATGCTGGAATGCCGAGTCGGGCAGTCCGGCAAGGCGTGACAGGCGTGGTGACTGCGCATCGGCCAGGCATTCGATGGCGATCACATTCAGATCGGCAATCGCCGGGTCATTCCAGTCATTGGCAGTACTTTCGATGCGCCGTTCGGCATCGCCGCCCAAGTGCTCAAGTACCGTCAGGCGGCTGCCGCCAAAACCGCGCTCGCGCAGCAGCGCCGCGACTGCCGCCGGACTTTGCCGGTCATTGCTCAGCAGCAACAGGCGCACCCCGCTGAACAGCTGCGCATTGAGTGCCGCCAAAGGTCGCGCAACCAGCGACAGTGTCACTGCATCCTGCAACGGCCAGCCGAGGCGGGCGGCGGCCAGTGAACAGGAGGATGGCGCCGGCAGGATCAGCATCTCGGCACTCGGCACGTGCCGCGTAAGGCTGGCACCGACGCCGTAGAACATCGGATCACCACTGGCCAGCACGCACACCGCTTCGCCACGTTGCTGCAAAACCGGCGCGAGGGAAAACGGGCTCGGCCACAAAGTGCGTTCCCCGCGAATGCACACCGGCAGCAAGTCCAGTTGCCGCTGGCCGCCGATGATCCGCGAGGCGCCCATCAGGGCCCGCCGGGCATTTTTGCCCAGGCCCTTGAAGCCGTCTTCACCGATTCCCACAACCGTCAGCCAGGGTGTCATGCCGTTCCTTAATCCAGGTAGATCTTCAAGGGCGGCATGATAACGCGGCTGCCGGCATCTGACGCGGGTCTGTTGTCGCGGTGTGTCGAGATCAGCGCGGAAACTTGATGTTTAGCAATAGTGATTTTTTCAACTGTTGTTTTTGTTAGTTTGGTTCAGGTCAGCTCTTTTAAATAAGTCTGGCGCAATAAAACTATAAATTTAATCAGTGCCAAGTTGGCAGGAGATGATATGGATATCAAGTCCAGTGCAGGTTCAAGTCGGAATAATGCAGTTGCCGTCAATAATATGTTGTTCACCGGGTTGCAAGGTCGTACAGAGGCCGACAACAGATTTGTGAGGAACTGCATTTATCTCGCGCAGATCGCTGCCGACAGCCGTTGTGACAGCAGCCTTCAGCCTGCGGAATGGTTCGATTACTTTGCCGGGGGCCTCTGGTCATGTGGCTGGAACCCGGAAGAGAAACCGGTGGTGCTGGTCCAGAAAGAGTTTTCGGGAAGTGTGCGGGAGGCGTGGCGGCGGTTGACCGCACCGTTGCTCGCGCGCGTTCAGTTAGAGCAGGTTGAAGCAGGGCTGGCAGCGCTGGAAAAAGATGTAGCGCTGCTGCAAAGGTTTACCGCCCTGAGTGGCAAAACCTTCACCTCGCACATTGTTCCGGTCAGTCAGAACGCCAGCGGCGAGTTGGTTGTGGTGATTAGCCATATCCGCTTTTTCAAGTTGGTATTGAGTACCAATTACCTGTTCTGGCAGGTCCATCAACCGATGTCGCAACTGGACATCCGCGCCAGAAGACTGGTGATCAAACGCAGCGCCATCGACGAAAACCGGGAAGTTGTAGATCAGGCCATTCGCGAGAGTGTGGTCGACCTTGAGGAGGTCGAACTCTGAAACGCCGCAGTTTCCGACCGGCAGGCATTTTCATGCGCTCGGGCAAAGCAGGCATAATAGCGACCTTTCGCCCACCACAGCGCTGCCAGTCAGCCGGTCATCCCTTGAACGAACGCTCTATGTCCACCGCTCTGCGCCCCTCGGCTTGTCCGGGGTTGCTGCGTATTGTCCAGGCGCTGGACGGCGGCATCTGCCGGATCAAGCTCGATGGCGGTTCGATTACAGCCGATCAGGCCGACGCGGTGGCCGATGCCGCCGAGCGTTTTGCCAGTGGCGCCATCGAGGCGACCAACCGCGCCAATCTGCAGATTCGCGGCATCGGCGAGCAGTCAGCGGCATTGATCGACAGTTTGCTGGCCGCCGGTCTGGGGCCGCAAACCGCAGCGGGCGACGATGTGCGCAACCTGATGCTCAGCCCGAGTGCCGGGATCGATCGGCAGTTGCTGTTCGATACCCGGCCCTTGGCCGAACAGATTCTGGCGACATTGCAGACGCATCCGCGCTTTCACCAGTTGAGCGCCAAGTTCGCCGTGCAGCTGGATGGCGGTGAGGCGTTGGCGATGCTTGAACATCCGCATGATCTTTGGCTGTCGGCGTTCGAGCATGACGGTGAAATATTGTTGGCGTTCGGCCTGGCCGGCTGCCCGACCGATCATGCGGCCGGTGTTGTGACACTGGATAACGGCCATGCGCTGGTGGCCGCGGTGCTGGAGTTGTTCCTTGATCTGGCCAGGCCGGAGCAGACGCGCATGCGCCATTTGCTCGATGAGCTGCCGCTGCTGGCGTTTCTCGAGCAGTTGCGCGAACGGGTGGCGATCAACGCCGCCATTGCCCGACAGCGCACGGCGGTGGCGGATGCGCTGCACATCGGTGTTCACCGGCAACATGCTGACGATCGGGTGTATGTCGGTGCGGTGCCGGCGCTCGGCCGGCTCGATCCGGTCATGCTGCGGGGCGCAGCCCGACTGGCTCGCGAGTACGGTGACGGCAGTCTGCGTTTCACCCCTTGGCAAAGCCTGCTGTTGCCGAACGTGAAGCCCGCCGACGCGGCTCAAGTCCTGCAAAATCTGACGCACTTGCACTGGTTGACCGACGCCGGCGAGCCGCTGTCCCGGCTGATTGCCTGCACCGGCTCCAGTGGCTGCGGCAAAGGCCTGGCCGATACCAAACACGACGCCCGGCTGCTGGCGACGCTGCTGCCACAGGCGCAGAACGTGCACCTGTCCGGTTGCCCGCGCGCTTGCGCGGCGGCGCATCGCACACCGGCGACATTGCTGGCGGTCGGCCCCGGTCATTACGACCTTTATTTTCGCGATGCAGCGCTGCCGGGTTTCGGCACGCTGCACGCACGCCACCTTACTATTGAAGCGGCCGCGATCCTGCTCGACGTCCGCTCACGGAGCCCCCTTGATGCTTGATTACATCCGCGACGGTCAGGAGATCTATCGCAACTCCTTCGCGATCATTCGCAGCGAGGCCAATCTGGCGCGCATCCCGGCCGATCTGGAAAAACTCGCGGTGCGGGTGATCCACGCCTGCGGCATGGTCGAGGCCGTCGACGGTCTGCAATTCTCCGAGGGCGCCGGCAAGGCCGGGCGCGATGCGCTGGCGGCCGGTGCGCCGATTCTGTGCGATGCGCGGATGGTCTCCGAGGGCGTGACCCGTGCCCGTCTGCCGGCCAACAATCAGGTGATCTGCACCTTGCGCGACGACAGCGTGCCGGATCTGGCCCGCGAGTTGGGCAACACCCGCTCGGCGGCGGCGCTGGAACTGTGGCGTCCGCACCTGGAAGGCAGTGTGGTGGTGATCGGCAACGCGCCGACCGCACTGTTTTACCTGCTGGAAATGCTCGACGCCGGCGCACCGAAACCGGCGCTGATCCTCGGCTTCCCGGTGGGCTTCGTCGGCGCCGCCGAATCGAAAGCGGCGCTGGCGGCTGACAGTCGCGGTGTACCGTTCGTGATCATGCAAGGCCGGCTCGGCGGCAGCGCCATGGCCGCCGCCGCGGTCAATGCCCTCGCCACGGAGATCGAATGATGCAGGCAAAAGGACGTCTGATCGGCCTCGGTGTGGGCCCCGGTGATCCGGAACTGATTACCGTCAAAGCCCTGCGTCTGCTGCGCGAGTCGCCAGTGGTGGCGTACTTCGTCGCCAAGGGTAAAAAGGGCAATGCGTTCGGCATCATCGAAGCGCACCTGCAGGACGCGCAGAATCTGCTGCCGCTGGTGTACCCGGTGACCACCGAAGTGCTGCCGGCGCCACTGTCTTACGAGCAAGTGATCAGCGATTTCTACGACGCCGCTGCCGAAGAAGTCGCGGCGCATCTGGACGCCGGGCGCGACGTCGCGGTGATCTGTGAAGGCGATCCGTTCTTCTATGGCTCCTACATGTATCTGCACGATCGATTGTCCATGCGCTATGAAGCCGAAGTGGTGCCGGGCGTGTGCTCGATGCTCGGCGGCGCGTCGGTGCTCGGCGCGCCGCTGGTGTATCGCAACCAGAGCCTGTCGGTGCTCTCCGGCGTGTTGCCGCATGAGGACCTGAAGCGGCGCCTGGCCGACGCCGATGCGGCGGTGATCATGAAACTGGGCCGCAACTTTCCCAAGGTTCGTGCGGTACTTGAAGAACTCGGTCTGGCCGAGCGGGCGCTGTACGTCGAACGCGCGACCATGGCCAATCAGAAGATCGTGCCGCTGGATCAGGTCGAGCCGATGTCCTCGCCGTACTTCTCACTGATCATCGTCCCTGGCGAACGGTGGCAAGGTTGATGACGCAATCCACACCGGCCATTGTCATCCTCGGACAGGGCGCGCTCGCCACCGCACGGCGGATCCAGCAGTTGTATCCGACGGCGCAGATCCATGGCCTCGCCGGACGCGTCGAAGGCGCCGACTGCCGCTATCAGGAATTCGGCGCGACCCTGCGTGAGTTGTATCAGCAGGACACGCCGATCATCGCCCTGTGTGCGGCGGGCATTGTCATTCGCACCCTGGCGCCGTTGCTGCTGGAGAAGGGCGCTGAACCGGCGGTACTCGCTGTTGCCGAAGATGGCAGCGCCGTGGTGCCGCTGCTCGGCGGTCTCGGCGGGGTGAATGTCATGGCCCGGGAAATCGCCGCCGCATTGCAGGTCGCAGCGGCGATCACCACCAGTGGCGAATTGCGCTTTGGCACTTGCCTGCTCAATCCACCAAACGGTTATGCGCTGGCTGATCTGGAGCTGGGCAAGCGTTTCGTTTCCGATCTGCTGGCCGGGCACAGCGTGCGCATTGAAGGGGCGGCGCCGTGGCTGGATCAGGCGCAGTTGCCACAAGATCCGCAGGCGCAGCGCTCGATTCATGTCGGCAGTGCCGAGCGTGTCGCGAGCGCCAACGAGTTGCTGATCTATCCGCGCAGCATAGCGGTAGCGGTGAGCGCGCAGCTGGACGATCTGCCGAATGCCGTGCGCGCCGCGTTACAGCAGGCCGGGGTTGCGCAGCAGTCGCTGGCCTGTCTGCTGGCGGCGGACACTGAAATGGCATCGACCAGACTCCGCGAAGCAGCCCTCGAACTGGGAGTGCCGCTGCGCTTTATCACGGCGCGAAAAGACCTCGACGAGTTGGCTCGTCGCGCACTGCCGCAGGCCACGATCAGCAGTGCCAACGGCTTGGTGATTGCGCGTGCCGAACAACCGCTGGACGTCGCGCAGATCGGTCGTCAGCGTGGGCGCCTGGCGGTGATCGGCCTCGGCCCCGGCGCTGCCGAATTGATGGTGCCTGCGGTCAAGGCGGAACTGGCGCGGGCCACCGATGTGCTCGGCTACGAAACCTATGTGCGCATGGCCGGCCCGTTTCGTGATGATCAGGTGCAGCACTGCACCGACAATCGCGAAGAAATGCAGCGTGCCCGCCACGCCTTCCGGCTGGCGGCCGAGGGGCGTTCGGTGATTGTGGTCTCGTCCGGCGACCCCGGCGTGTTCGCCATGGCCGCTGCGGTGCTCGAAGCATTGCACGAGTCGACCGACCCGAACTGGCACAGCGTCGAGCTGGAAATCCTGCCGGGGGTGTCCGCCTCGCTCGCCACGGCTGCGCAAGCGGGGGCGCCACTGGGGCATGACTTCTGCGTGATGTCGCTGTCGGACAACCTCAAGCCGTGGTCGATCATCGAGAAACGCCTCGACCTGGCGGCCGAGGCCGATCTGGCGCTGGCCTTCTACAACCCGATCTCCCGGGCGCGTCCGTGGCAATTGGGGCGTGCGCTGGAAATCGTCGCGCAGCATCGCAGCGCGGCAACACCGGTGGTGTTGGGGCGCGACATCGGTCGTCCGGGGCAGACCCTGCGCGTGACGACACTGGGGCAACTGACCCCGGATCAGGTGGACATGCGCACCATGGTGCTGGTCGGCTCTTCAACGACGTGCACCTTCCCCAAGGCTGAAGGTGGCGAGTGGGTCTACACGCCGCGCTGGTACGGCGAAAAGCCGCAGTCATGACCGCAGGCGAGGGGGGCAGCTCCCTCGCCATGCCGGATATTGCAGGTAGAGTGTTTCCGGATTTGCCGGTGTCGTATTTTTCAGCGGGACGTGTGTGATCTGCACCAGCCCCGCGTGGGATCTTTCTTGTTACTTACATCTTGTCGGACTTATTCTGAATCTTGACAGATCACCGCAACAGTCCGCGCGCAGTTGCGCCGCATATTCTCCAGCTGTGCTGATTTATATATCAGGCCTGGCGCAATAACTTGTTGCTGTTACACGCGTTATCAGTTGTTTTTGAATTGTCTGTTTTGACATGTATTGAAAGTTCTGAAGTTTGAGCGATGGTTCGCCAGCCGTTAGCTTGTTCGTCATCCAAGTGCCCATCTGCACACATGATGTTGGCCAAGTAACGGAGGAACTTTCATGCACGATCAAAGACTTCAAGAAGCCAGCGGTTATGTCAGTTTTATCAGCCTGTTCAAGCAGGCTGATCTTGAGCGGGCTCTGTTGGTACACCGGGACAGTGACGTTTATCAGTCAGTCTGGCGCTATTACTTTGCATGTATCGGGTTGCTCGATTCCCCGCGATTGATTGAGCCCCTGACATTGCTCAAACATTCGCTGGAACAGTTGATTGGCGTACCGCGTGTGCGTCGTGACTCCCATAGCCAGGCTGAACCGCCGAAGGACGCTTTATCGCGAATCTACAGCAGTATTCAGGCTTTCGAGACCCGTCTGCGAAACAGCGAGACTTACGCGAAGACTGCCGCAACAGCGGTTGTAAAGAACCTGCACTTTGTCTGGCTGGGCGGTGGTCTGGGCGCGATCCAGCATGATTACCTCAATCTGTGGAAGCAAGTATTGAGCGGGCAGGGTTACAGCCTCCATCTCTGGTATGACAGTGACGCGCTACTGGCCTGGCAAACCAACAAATTGATCGTCGAGGCCGCCAAGGCTGACGCCATGCAGCACGGCGGCAGCGAGAATATTACCGACGCCAGGCTGGGTACGCTGTACGAAGAGCGGGTCATCGTCCTCAAGCAGCAGATGTTCCTGCACATCAATGCGGCGCTGGAGCGAGGGTTATCGGCGGATGAAGCGCGGGTCGACCTGTTGTCCCGTGCCTACGGCCAGGATGCGGCACAACTGGAAACCCTGATCGAGCAAAACCGACGCAGTCTGCTGGCTATGGCAGGTGGTGATTTGCAGTTGCGCGACTTGCGTGACCTCGACGCACCGCTGCGATTGCAGGACATCTATGATCGCGAGACCCGGATGCGTGGCAATCTGGCCGCCGCCTCCGATGTGGTGCGGGTCGAGGCGGTGTTCGACGAAGGTGGCCGCTATGTCGATGTCGATAATCTGCCACCACTGGTCAAAACCATGGGCGGGATCGACATCAGTACGTTCGCTGGTGATGCGCGCCTTGGCGTTCTGCAACTGCTGCTCGATCACAACCCGCACTGGATGCCGGGACGCCAGGCATTGCGTGACCGATACACCGATTATCTTGACCGGATTCCCGAGGAACACCGCGCCGCGCTTGAGGCTTTTGCCCGACAGCAGCCGGCGCTGAGCGAGGTGTTCCAGGCGCCGGCAGAGCTGCTTGTGCGTCCGCAGGACCTGCGCGCCGTTGCCGTGCAGAACACGTTGAGTAACTCGTTCCTGATGGCTCACGCGCAATCGCCGATGCTCAAAAGCGTGATCGAGCGGTTTCGGTTCAACTATGAGGCCATTGAACAGACGAGACGCCTCGCCGCCAAGCGTGGCGTTGCACTGAGCGACTTTGAAGGCATGACGGGGTTGGCGCGCGAAGTGCTCGAGCAAACATTTGGCCCTCTGGCCGAACTGTCGATGACCGAAGACCTGGCGGCCAATTTTCTGATGCTCGCCATCGCGGGCTACTTCAGTGACGGCATCCGCCCGCAGAGCGAGGGAACGATTTATCTGACCGGTCCAGCTGCGATGCGCGATGGCATGACCGATTACGAACGGCACAACTTCGTCCCGCGCGAAGCGGAAGCGCTACGTGAGGAGGCGGCTATCGAACCGCTGTGGATGGTCAACGACAAGACCGAGGAAGAGCTGGATCACTCCTGGAAAGACAACGCCAGTGATACCCGGCAGTGGGTGCTCGACGAGCAGCAACGCTGGCGTGAAGGGCAGTACAGCGCGCGCTACAGCGGCGATGTAACGGCATTGCTGACCCAGCAAAGCGTGGTGTTCGAGGAGGGCTGGCCGATCATCGAGGGCCGGCCGGTGCTGTTGACGGATGTACTGCAACGGATGATCGACAGACTCGGTGAACCGTTCGTGGTCGCGATGCGCGAAGGGCATGACGGCCCGCTGCGGTTCCCCGACGGGCCGGGGCTCAGCTTCGATGATCGCCAGGCCATCAAGGCTCAGCCGGCCATCCTCAAGGCACCGGCGTCGCTCAACGATGCAAGCGTTCACGGGCTGGCGCTGGATGATCTGCTCAGTGCTATTGCGCAAGAGCCGCTGCGCCTGTTTCAGGTCAGCGCCTTGCAAAGAGTACTGCTGGGCCAACTGCTGGACGTACGTTCGCTGGATAACCAAAGCTTCAAGCAGGTCGCAGCCGAACTCGACAACCTCGCCAACAGCGTTGCCGAGGTAGGGGCATCGGTGCGTTATGCGGCCATTGAACGCCATCTTTATCAGCATCGTGCGCCGCAATTCATGGCTGGTCTCGCCAGTCATGTCGACCAGCCGATGATGGCGTCGGACAGCGCGTTGACGTTGAAACGAGCGGCGCTGTCGCAGGCGCACACGTTGTTTCAATGGGGGCGTCATGTTGCCCATATCCAGACCATTGCCACCCGCGAGCATCGTGAACAGGTGATCCTGCGGCTGGGTCAGGTACTGGGGCAAATCGAGGCCAGTGACGTCAAGCTGGTGCCACAGGATCTGTTGCTCCAGGGGCCAGGGGATCCCGGTGGCCGCTGTTACCCGCTGGCATTGATCATGAGTGCTGCTCTGGAGCACGGCGTGGTGGCGTCGCGACGCTTGCGCGAGCGATTCTTCCTGGCCACAGCCGAGCCGCAGCAGCGCGATTCAATGGTGTTTCTGGCGGCGCTTGAGGAATTGCGCGGCGTGCAGTTGCACGACATCGGCAAGCCGCTGGGGCGGGTCGATCTGCAGCAGCTCGGCACCACGCTGGAGGCGTTCGCCAGGTCGCGCACGCTGATGCTCAACTCGGACAATCACGCCATGCTGGTGGCGAAGATCTTCAAGGATGGACGCGCCACTTATCACTTCTATGATCCCAATTTCGGCGTGTTCGAGTTCAGCCAGCCTGACCAGCTTCAGCTGGCACTGACCGATCTTTTCCAGAAACAGGGTTTGGCGAAATACTATGCGGCCTATGGCGAAGACGCGCGCCCGACGTTCGATCTGATCGAGCTGCAAGGGCAAAAGATCTCGGCGCTGGATCTGTCCGGCGGATTTCGCCTCGGGCAATTGCTGGAATCCGACAATGTGCTGCCGGAGCAGGCACAGTGGCCAATCCGTCGGCGCCTGAACAGTGCTCGCGGCCATTCGCTGGTCAGCAACCCGCACCTGGGGCGTAGCCTGCGCGATCTCGATAGTCACTGGTGGGGACAGCAGATTGCCCAGGCGACTGACGCTTTACAGAACTTGCATGCTTCGGCAAAACCGTTGGTGCCGTTGTTTGAAACTCTGGAAATAGCGCCCGCCGGCGAGTACCGGATCAACCTGATCGATCCTTTGCAGGCCGAGCATGTGGTCCAGGTGGTGAGCACCGATCATCGCCTGCTGCGCATCAGAAATTATCTGTCTGAGCAGTTTTCGGCACTTGGCACCCGAGCCTCGCCACAGCCGATTGAGGCCGGGGCTGTTCACACGCTCAATACCGGCTTCTCGATCCAGGCACTGATGAACGTCTTGCGTGGACGAGAGGGGGATGACCGCACCTTGACCACTGCCGTGCGGTTGCACGCTTACGTCAATTACGCGCAGCTGGTGCATGGCAATGTCACGGATGTCGCCGGTCTGATCAGTCTGATCAAAACTGCACTCAATGAAGAGAAGATCATCGCCCGTACCTGTGCGCCGGTGGTTGGCGCGGCGCTGGGGCATGTCGCCAACGAAGGCGTGGGCGCGGTGCTGGGGCTGGCCAATGTCGGCTTCGACATCTATCAATTGGCGACGGCAGACAACGAGATCGAGCGCGCGCAGTTCGGCACCCAGCTGGCCTTCGACTCCACCAGTCTGGCGTTGACCGCCGGTGGTCTGGGGGCCGCCACGGCGGGCGCGGCAACAGCGGCAGCCGTGCTCGGCGGAGCCGGGGTGATTCTGGGCGGATTGGCCGTGGGTGTGGCGGCCCTGGCCCAGGGGTTCGCCAGGATCGCTGAGCAGGCGCAGGAGGTCGGGCTGTTTTTCGATGATCTGGAGCGGGCCTGTCGGGGTGTCGGTTATCGGTATGACGACGGGCTCGGGGCGTGGGTCGCTCACCCCTCGCTGGTCGTCCAGAGCCTGGACTTCAATCGCTCGATGATAGTGCTCGACAGTCCGAAGGTGTATCGGCTGCGTGACCATTTCGGGGTGCCGGATTTCAATCCGGATGATCAACAAGCGCTCGATCTGCGGCGTGAACTGGGTCTTCCCGGCTACATCCACTTCGATCCGCCGAGCACGCAACTGGTCGTCCTGCCGTGCACGCCGACCACGTACTACGGTTACGAATACAAGGCGCTCCCTTTCTCGACGCTGCGTCACGACACCGGCTTCGATACAGCCCGCAAGCTGGAGAAGAAGGATGCGAATGGCCGGTTGCGCTTCCTGTTTTCGTTCTACTCCTTTCCCGTGCACTACATCATCAACCGTCTCGCACCGTCGTATCGGCCAACCGTGATCGAGGTGCGGCTGGACGCCCATGAACGTGCGCTGGCGGTGCCAATGATGCCGTCGGTCTGGCACGACAAGGTGTCGTACCGCATCGAAGGGGCGGGCGGCGCCTGCTCACTGATCCTCAATCGCGGGGTCAATCTCCAGTTGCAGTCCCCCAGCCTGCAGCAGTGCCGCTGGAATCTGGTAGCAGCCTGGGCCACCGAGAGCGATGTGCGGATCGACGTCGGCGGGGTTCTTTCGGTGGGTGGCGTGAAGGTGACGTTCAGCGGCAGAGGGCGGCATGAGGTCATGCTCCAGCTGACCGGGCGGCAATCGTTCAAGGTCAACCGCAGTGACGGACGACTGGACATTGTCGAGCAGAGCGCGCCAGCCGGGGAGAATGAGCAGTCGCTGCTCACGCATTACCAGACGCTGGCCCGGGAGCATCGGCTGGTGCTGCCTTACACACCGGTTCAGCACTTTCCGATTCCTTTCGAGCCCCTTGGACAACCGCGCCACACCACGGCCTGGTACGACGCTGTCGAGGATCGTTTTCTGTACATCCGCAGTGAAGAGGTACTGGCGGCTGATGAAATGCTGCTGGCGGCGGTGGTCGACGATTCCGCGTTTTTCTATGAGGTGCACAACTATGACATCTGGCAGATCGATGCCGTCAGCGGTCTGCTCAAATGCCGCTACCGTCTGCTGGTGATGGAGGGGCAGTGCAGCATTCGGCGTATTGAGGTCGATGCGCAGGGCGTGATTCACATCGAGCAACAATGGCAGGGGGCCGATCGGCAAGTTACGCAGTTCAATTACCTGATCCATGAAGGCCAACTGCAGCTGGTTGCGGTTACCCGAGAGATGGACCGTGAGCTGGGCCACCGGGTGTTCGCCAATCCGGTCTTGACGCATTGGTCGGTGGTGCTTGGTCACTCTTTCACGTTATCGCCGGTGCCCGAACGCGCAGGCATCACCACCGTCGACTGGCAACCGGCCGCTTACGTGTCGGTCTGCTGGGCCTTCGATCCGGACAAGCGCGACCTGGTCTGGATTCGCAGCCGTGACCTGTTGTGCATTCATCCGTTTGCCTTCGGGCATAACCGCGGCTGGGCCGATTCGATCAAGCATCTGGATGATCTGCTGCTTCTGCCGGTCAACGATGAGCACGGGCTGTTTTTCATCTACGACCGACTGGCGCAAAAACTGTGCAGGGTGCAACACAGCGCGTACGCAGACAGCGAGCGCTGGCCGGCGCAATGGACGCATCAATGGCTTCAGCCCGACGGGCTCAATGACGTGGTGCCGGTACAGGACGGGTATCTGGCGCTGACCGATGACGGCCTGTTCTTCAACCTGAGCGCAGAAGGTGAAGTGCAGCTGGGTGGTGTGAGTGAACGCTGGCTCAGGGGGCGGGGCCAGTGGTGGCAAGCACTCGAGGCGCTGGCGGCGAAGTACCCGGTCACCCGTTTCGCCATTCTGGGGCTGCGCAACGCCGCCGGTGATCGCAGCCTGTGTGGATGGTATGTGGATGACCGCGTGTTGTTGTGTGATCCGGGGCACGAACGGGAAATGCGCCTGCTCGGGGTCACACCGGACAACCAGGCTGTCTGGCTGTTCGATGTCGCCAGCGGTGAGCTCTGCAGTCAGCGGTTCTTCGACAGTCGGCAGCTCGAACCGGCGTTCGGCAGCGGCGCACAGTTACTCGCAAGCGAGCTGCTGCCGGCACCGCAGGCCGAGTGGGACGACTGGCGGTTCAGCGCCGTGCGCAATGACGGTTCCGGTCTGTGCGGGACATCGGTCAACGGCGTGTCACTCAAGCTGCGATATCAGGAAGCTGAAAGGATCATTGGCGTCGATCATCACTGGGCAAGCGAGCACGCGGAACATTGGCCGGAGTCTCTGCAGGCATTGCTGGAGACCGCCGAGCATGAGCCCTACATCGCCGTGGAGTCCGGCGCGGGCAACCTGCAATGGTACGACGTGGCAAATGCACAACTGATCCGGGTAGCGGGCCAGGACCTGCCGAACGATTGCGAATTACTCGGCACCCGCCATCGGCACGTGTTGTTACACGAGCGTCAGGCACACCGCGTGCACGTCTACCCCGGTCAGCAGAGCATCGGCCCTTTCGAATATGTGCGGCGCGACGCCGAGGTGTTGGTGGTCGAGGGCCAGAACAAGGTCGAAGACCTCTTGCCACTGATCGCTGATGACGTGAGCTGTCTGGTGTTGCGCCTGGGGCAGGGCGGTGTCACGTATCACCTGTCGAGGGCCTGCTGGTTGCGACTGGATTCGGTGATTGTCGATTGCCGTCACCCACTGGGCGAGGTCCCGGCGATTCCCGGCAAGCTGGTCTGGGCGCTGGACGCACCGCAAATACTGCAACTGTCGTTTGTCGACGAGCACTTGCTGATCGTCGACCCGGATCGCCAGCACAGCCTGATCCTGCGGGATGTCTGCTCGGCGGATCCGGCGATGCGCGGCGATGTCTTCCTCGGGTTCGAGGGCGGGCGTTCCTATGCGGTATCGAGTCTGGTGCAGAGGTTGCGTGAAATCGTCGAAGCCGATGATGCCGACGGCAGTGCAACGCTTGCGCAGTTGCTGAGCGCTGTGCCGGCGTAAAGCAGAAGGGCAACTGAAGAGGCCTGCGCAGACTACTGCGCAGGCCTTTTTCCTGATTCTGTCTCGTCCTGAATAAGGTTTACACCTTCTGAGTTCTCCTCATGACACCAGGTAGCCCTTGATCCCGGTAAAGATGATCTGCGCCGCCAAGGCGCAGACGAAAAGGCCCATAAGCCGGCTGACGATCTGCAGGCCCTGATCGCCGAGCACCCGTTCGATGTGATTGGACAGATACAGCACCACGCCAACGGTGAAACTGGCCAGAGTGATGCTCATGATCGCGGTCAGTTTGTCGTCCCAATGCGGTTGGCTGACGCCCATCACCAGCAGGGCGCCGATGGTGCCCGGGCCCACGGTCAGCGGGATGGTCAGCGGGACGATCGTCACGTCCTGTTGCACGTTGTCACTCTGCACGACCGGCTTGCCCTGAGCCATGCCCAATGCCGAGATGAACAGCACGCTGCCGGCACCGATGCGGAATGCATCCGCAGTGATCCCGAATACATCGAAAATCACCCTTCCGAACAGATACAAAAGGACGCTGGACACCAGTGTGGCAATCGCCACTTTCCAGGCCAGACGCCGCTGTTCCTTGCGCGAGTAGCCACGGGTCAGGCTGATGAAGCAGGACAACACGAAGAACGGGCTGTAGAGCACCAGCATCTTCAGGTAAACGCTGAATAACACGTGGAGCATGAGGGCGACTCGCATCCGGAGAGTGATGACGGCGAGTCTATCAGTCGGTTAGTTGCTTGTGTGTGCAGAAGATGCTGCGCGTGGCAGTTGGTTTTTTCGGTTTTTGTTTTGATAGTTGTTTTGTGTGATGTTGTGGGTGGCGTCTTGTTGGCGGGATAATAAGTTACAGATCTGAGTTTGTGGTGGAGGGCTTGATTGTTTATTGTTCTCCTGCAAGTTCAAGAGGAGCTTGCTTATTTGTTAATAAGGATTTTATTGTGCATAACCAGATCGTTAGTGAGTCTTATATTTCTTCCTGTATTAACGCGATTGAGGCGTGTGATGTTGGTGATGCGCCGGTTATTCGCCCGCGTGGCCTGTTGGCTATAGGGGAAGAAATCGAGGCGCCGTCGAAAGGCTCTATTGTCGGCGAAGCCACACTGGGTTTTTCTGGCAAACTTTCCGACCAGAACAAGTCGGATGCCCAAAACGCTCTTCTGTTTGCAACGCGTGCAGCGAACAAGCAATACCCTGAAGAGCATCAGGGCCGAGAGTGGTACCTGCGGTTCCGTGAGGTGATGACCCTCGCCGGCTGGACGCCTATCCATAATTTCTACAGTAACCTCGGTGTCGAAGGCACGAGTGTGCGTATGGACAAGCTGGTGCTGGAGATTCTCGGTTCCGTGCTTGCCAACGTTGCGCTGCCAGGGCTAACCAGCGTTCTGATGCTGAAGGTTGCGGGTGATGCAATTTCGGCCCTGCAAAAGCGCGACACTGCTGCGTTGACAGTTTATGAGCGCAATTTGCTGGACCACGGCGTGGGTGGCGTCTCGACCGGTGCGTGTGTCGAACTCGACGGTGAGGCAATCATGGCGCTGGGGACGGTGCGTTTTCTGCGCAAGAATACCTCTACCAAAGTGATGTTCGTGGATGTCGATGTTCGTAATGTAAGTTTGTATCGCGGTGAAACGTTATTTGCCAAAAATACCGACGTCGCCAACGCAGTGCGTGAGTCGATCAAGAAAAAGCTATTTGGCGTTATCGATCAGATTGAAGAGATTGATATCTGATAAATCGAAAAAAGCAGTCGAAGGTCGACTGCTTTTTTTTGAGGGGCGATTATATGAGTTGCGACTATTTGATCTTGATCGTTGCGGGGGCCGTTGTACTGGTTCCGGCGGCTGACAAACCAGAACGCTATCAGGATTTAATAAACTCTCTGTTGTTGGCGCAACTGGCGGCCAACAAGCAGCTTGAGAAAACTCCGGATATTGGCTGGTATGACGTCTACATGGAATTTCTGGACAAATATTGGCTGCGATATTTCAGAGCACGGGTGGATCTGTCTGTCACACAGGGTGACAGCGCGTCTGTCGTTGACTGGGTGGTCGCTCCTGAATTCGGGGAGGCTGTGGAGCAACGTGTTGTTGCGAACGCAGTCATGCGTCGACTGGCAGCGCTTCCCGATAGCGAGCCGGCACTAGGGCTGCTGCGTGGTTATATGCAGAAAAGCGCCAGCGATGCATCGAGGGATCACTCAGATGTTTCCAGGACTGTGCGGCTGTTGGCGGTCGTGGCGAATTCGCCGATGTCGATGAGCAGCGTCTACATCGAGTTTGAGACTGGACGGATTCTCGCGGATAACCCTTTGGCCGAGCTATTCCAGGCTGAGGATATTCGCGGCAGTGTTTGCAGACGTTCCGCCAGTGCCAATTTGTCCGAAGCGCTTTATGGGCCGGTACGCAAAGCCATTGCCTTGAAAGTCCAGGACAGGCGTGAAGCTAACGTGGCGCTGTTGAGGCTGGCTGAAGACGTTTCAGCCAAAGAGAACAGCGCAGGCACTTGAGTCACGCTCGGACTGGCGCGGTACACCTGCTTAAAAGGTCGAGGCCGTACGGTTCTGCTGATCGCGCTGGGCTACCCAGTGTTCGATCAGCTCGCGCAGTTGCGACAGCTCCACCGGTTTGGCCATGTGCCCGTCCATTCCGGCCTGGCGCGCGCGTTCCTTGTGTTCGGCGAGGATGTGCGCGGTCAGCGCGACGATCGGTGTGCGGATGCGCTGATTGCTGACTTCCCAGGCACGCAATTGCTGGGTCGCCGAGAAGCCGTCGAGGATTGGCATTTCGCAGTCCATCAGCACCAGATCGTAACGCTGGGCCTTCATCGCCTGCAGGGCTTCTTCGCCGTTGCTGGCGGTGTCCGGTTGCAGATTGAGTTTGCCGAGCATGCCGCGAATCACTTTGGTCGAAATCGTGTTGTCTTCGGCGACGAGGATGCGGAAGTCGCTCGGCACCTTGGCTGCGGTAGCCGGTGTGAGCACTTGCGGCTGGAACACCACCTGACCCTTGTTGCGCTGGTTCAACTCGTCGGCGAGCGTGGTCTTGAGCGTATAGCCGGCCACCGGTTTGGCGAGGATGCGCTTGACCCCGGAGTTGCGCGCGATGATCTTGCTCGGCGCGTTGCTGATGCCGGTGAGCATGATCAACAGGATGTCGTGATTGAGGCTCGGGTCTTCCTTGATCTTGGCCGCCAGTTGCATGCCGGTCATGCCAGGCATGTTCTGGTCCAGCAGCACCACATCGAAATAGTCGCGCAGGTGCGCCTTGGTGCGCAGCAGCGCCAGCGCTTCCTTGCCCGACGGCACGGCGCTGACGTTCAGGCCCCAGGCGCTGCATTGCTGCACCAGCACCTTGCGGCAGGTATCGTTGTCGTCCACCACCAGCACGCGCGCACCTTGCAACGGGCCGTCGAGGTCGGAAGTCGGGTGTTCCAGACGATCCGGGTCCAGTGGCAGGGTCAGCCACAAGGTGCTGCCCTGATTGGTGCCGCTCTTGATCCCGAATTCGCCGTGCATCAGGCGAATCAGTTGCCGCGCAATCACCAGCCCGAGGTTGCCACCCAGACGGTTGGCGGAGAGGAAGTGTTTGCTGTGCAGTTCGGCGTGCAGCAACGCATCGCGCTCTTCCGGCTCCATCGGCTGGCCGCTGTCCTGCACGGCGATGCGCAGGCGCGGTTTGACGCTGCGTTCGTCGAGGGCGACGACGATCAGCACTTCGCCTTCGTCGGTTTTCTTCAGCGCGTTTTCCAGCAGGCTCAGCAGGGTCTGGCGCAAGCGGGTCGGGTCGCCGCTGATGACGCGCGGCACTTGCGGCTGGATGAAACTGATCAGCTCGACGTTCTGCTGTTCGGCCTTGGCCCGGTAGATGCTCAGGCAGTCGTCGATCAGCGCGTTGAGGTCGAACTGCACATCGTCCAGTTCGATCTGCCCGGATTCGAGCTTGGAGATGTCGAGGATCTCGTTGATCAACGTCAGCAGTTCGTTGCCGGCACTGTGGATGGTTTGCACGTAATCGCGTTGCTTGACCGACAGTGGCGTACCCAACAGCAGTTCGGTCATGCCCAGCACGCCGTTCATCGGGGTGCGGATCTCGTGGCTGATCTTGGCGAGGAATTCGGCCTTGGCGTTGATCTCGGCATTGCTGGCGGCGAGGTCGCGGCTGATGCTGAAGCGACTTTCGGTGATGCTGCGCTGGCGTTCCCCCAAGGCGATGCTCATCAGCAGGCCACTGATGCAGATGAAGCCCATCAGGGTCATGATCAGGCCTTGCGGCGCCACCAGGGTCAGCCCCAGCAGGGCCGGCAAAATAATCAGCGTGCCGATGTTGAATACCACCATCCCGGCAACGAACAGTCGCGCCGGACGGTAGCCCTTCTGCCAGTGATAGAAGCCGACCAGCAACATGCTCAGACCGGCCAGCGCCACCAGCGCGTAGGTGATGATGTTCAGCGGCAGGGTGTTGACGAACAACAGCAGCAGGCTGCAGATGACGATGAACAGAATGTCGCCCAGCAACAGTTTGTTCAGCGGGTGCGGGCCGAGCGGGGCGAAGAAGCGCAGGGCGAACATCAGCCCGGCCGGGGCGGTCAGCAGCAACGCCAGATAGGCGCCCGGGGTCTGGATCGCGTGCCAGTTCGGCAACCACGGGCCGGCGAGGTTGAGCAACAGCAACAGACTCAGGCCCAGCAGGCCTTCGCAGACCGCCAGCCACAGGCTGCTGCGCGAGCGAGAATAGGCGTAGCGCACGATGTTGTGCAGCAGCAACATGCCGAGGCAGCCGAACAGCAGACCGAAGATCAGCGTCTGGTTCTGGTTGGCGGCACTCATCACCGCCGATTGCAGGGTGATGTGCGGGCGTAGCTGATGGTCAGAAACCATTCGCAGATAGACGTCGAGGGACTTGTCGCTCTGCGGCAGCGGCAACAGGAAGTCGTTGCTCGGCAGTGGCCGCTCGACCTGTGGCTGCTGGGTGCCGGAGGTGCGTTGCTCGATCAGCTTGTCGCCGTCCAGCACGTAGAGGCTGAGGTTGGAAAGGTCCGGGGCGAAGATTCGCAGCACTTGCTCGTGCTTGCCCGGCGCCAGTTTGAAACGCAGCCAGAGAGCGCCATCGGGCTCGGCCGCCGTGAGGCGATCAAGTTCGATAGGGCTGAATTGATTGGTGTAGCGAGCCGAGCGGATGTCGCTCAGTTGCAGATTACCCTGATCGTCAAGCAATACCGACCAGCCACTGCCTTGCGCGGCCAGAGCCGGAAGCATGCAGAGCAAGGTCAGCAGCGTGACGGTGAAGCTTATGGCAATCCTGAGCCAGCGCACGGCGAAATCCCTTCGTAGGTTGATGCCAGAATATAACGATGCGCGGTGGCGGAACAGCCCGGCGAAGGACGGTATCCCGCGCCGGACGTGAAGGACAGTTTATTCCTGGGTTTCGCCACGTTCACGGGCAATGGCGCGGTAGCCAATGTCCTTGCGGTAGAAGCAGCCTTCCCAGTCGATGGCGGCAGCCAGCTTGTAGGCTTGCTGCTGGGCTTCGCTGACGCTGGCGCCCATGGCGGTGGCGCAGAGTACGCGACCGCCGGCCGTCACCACGTTGCCATCTTTGAGCGCGGTACCGGCGTGGAAGACTTTGCCTTCCAGGCCTGCGGCTGCGTCCAGACCGTTGATCACCGCGCCCTTGGCGTAGTCGCCCGGGTAGCCGCCGGCGGCCAGCACGATGCCGACGCTCGGGCGTGGATCCCACTGTGCTTCAACCTTGTCCAGCGCTTGCGCCAGAGCGGCTTCGACCAGCAGCACCAGGCTCGACTGCAGACGCAGCATCACCGGTTGGGTCTCCGGGTCACCGAAGCGGCAGTTGAATTCGATGACTTTCGGGTTGCCGGCCTTGTCGATCATCAGACCGGCGTACAGGAAACCGGTGTAGACGTTGCCTTCTTCGGCCATGCCGCGCACGGTCGGCCAGATCACCTGGTCCATCACGCGCTGGTGCACATCGGCGGTGACCACCGGGGCAGGGGAGTAGGCACCCATGCCGCCGGTGTTCGGGCCGCTGTCGCCGTCGCCAACACGTTTGTGGTCCTGGCTGGTGGCCATCGGCAGGACGTTCTTGCCATCGACCATGACGATGAACGAGGCTTCTTCGCCGTCGAGGAATTCTTCGATCACCACGCGCGAACCGGCGTCGCCGAAGGCGTTGCCGGCGAGCATGTCGCGCACGGCGTCTTCGGCTTCGGCCAGGGTCATGGCAACGATCACGCCTTTACCGGCGGCCAGGCCATCGGCCTTGATCACAATCGGTGCGCCTTTTTCACGCAGATAAGCCAGGGCCGGCTCGATCTCGGTGAAGTTCTGATAGTCGGCGGTCGGGATCTTGTGGCGCGCGAGGAAATCCTTGGTGAAGGCTTTCGAGCCTTCCAGCTGCGCAGCACCGGCGGTCGGGCCGAAGCAGTCCAGACCACGGGAGCGGAACAGATCGACCACGCCAGCCACCAGCGGCACTTCCGGGCCGACGATGGTCAGGGAAACGTTTTTCTCGGCAAAATCGGCCAGTTGCTCAAGGGCCAGCACGTCGATGGCGACGTTTTCGCACTTGGCTTCAATCGCGGTACCGGCATTGCCCGGCGCGACGAAAACCTTCTGCACGCGCGGATCCTGAGCCACTTTCCAGGCCAGGGCGTGTTCACGGCCACCGCTGCCAATGATCAAAACATTCATTTCAAAAACCTCAAATTCTGTGGGGCGCTGCCAAACCGCTGTGAAACCTGTAGGAGCTGCCGAAGGCTGCGATCTTTTGCTCTTGATCCTTTAAAACAAGATCAAAAGATCGCAGCCTGCGGCAGCTCCTGCACAGAGGGAGCGGGGAATCAGTGACGGAAGTGGCGCATGCCGGTGAATACCATGGCGATGCCTGCTTCGTCAGCGGCCGCGATTACTTCAGCGTCACGCATCGAGCCGCCCGGCTGGATCACTGCAGTGATACCGACCTTGGCCGCGTTGTCCAGGCCGTCGCGGAACGGGAAGAACGCATCCGATGCCATTACCGAGCCCGCCACTTGCAGACCGGCGTGTTCAGCCTTGATCGCGGCGATACGCGCGGAGTTGACGCGGCTCATCTGGCCGGCGCCGACGCCGATGGTCTGACGGTTCTTGGCGTAGACGATGGCGTTGGACTTGACGTACTTGGCCACTTTCCAGGCGAAGATCAGGTCGTTGATTTCCTGTTCGGTCGGTGCACGCTTGGTCACCACTTTCAGGTCGTCGGCGCCGATCATGCCGATGTCGCGGCTCTGTACCAGCAGGCCACCGTTGACGCGCTTGTAGTCCCAGGCCGCAGCGCGGTCCGCCGACCACTCGCCACAGGCCAGCAGGCGCACGTTGGCTTTGGCGGCGACGATGGCGCGAGCCTCTTCGCTAACGCTTGGGGCAATGATCACTTCAACGAACTGACGCTCGACGATTGCCTTGGCCGTCTCGGCATCCAGTTCACGGTTGAAGGCGATGATGCCGCCGAAGGCCGATTCGGTGTCGGTGGCGTAGGCCAGTTCGTAGGCCTGACGGATGCCGCCCTCGGCGTCCGGGCTCACGGCCACGCCGCACGGGTTGGCGTGCTTGACGATCACGCAGGCCGGCTTGACGAAGCTTTTTACGCATTCCAGCGCGGCGTCGGTGTCGGCCACGTTGTTGTACGACAGCTCTTTGCCTTGCAGTTGGGTCGCGGTGGCGATGCCAACTTCGGCAGGTTTGGCTTCCACGTAGAACGCCGCGCTCTGGTGCGGGTTCTCGCCGTAGCGCATTTCCTGAGCCTTGATGAACTGGCTGTTGAAGGTGCGCGGGAATTCGCTGCGACCTTCGGTGCTCAGTACGTCGGCAGCCTGATTCACGGTGCCCATGTAGTTGGCGATCATGCCGTCGTAGGCGGCGGTGTGTTCGAACGCCTTGAGCATCAGGTCGAAACGCTGAGCGTAGGTCAGGCCGCCGGCCTTGAGGTTTTGCAGAACGTTGGCGTAATCGCTGGCATTCACCACGATCGCCACGTCTTTATGGTTTTTCGCTGCCGAACGAACCATGGTCGGGCCGCCGATGTCGATGTTCTCGATCGCGGTCGGCAGGTCGCAGCCGGGCTTGTTGATGGTGGCTTCGAACGGGTACAGGTTGACCGCAACCAGGTCGATCGGCTTGATGCCGTGCTCGTTCATGATCGCATCGTCGATACCGCGACGACCGAGGATCCCGCCGTGGATTTTCGGGTGCAGGGTTTTCACCCGACCGTCCATCATTTCTGCGAAACCGGTGTAATCCGCGACTTCCACTGCGGCAACACCGTTGTCGCGCAGCAGCTTGAACGTCCCGCCGGTGGAGAGGATCTCGACGCCGAGGGCTTCGAGCTCCTTGGCGAATTCGAGGATCCCGGTCTTGTCGGAAACGCTGATCAAGGCGCGGCGGATCGGCAGGCGGGTAGTCTGGTCGGTCATCTCAATTTCCATCAAAAGCAAAGGAAGTCAGCAAAAAAGGCGACCGGTTTTACGCGGGCGCCTTTCTGGTTTGATTGAATGCTTACAGCAGATCGTACTGCTTGAGTTTCTTGCGCAGTGTGCCGCGGTTGAGTCCCAGCAGCTCACTGGCCTTGGTCTGGTTGCCCTTGACGTAGTTCATCACGCTTTCGAGCAGGGGAGCCTCGACTTCGGAGAGCACCAGGTTGTACACATCCGTGACGGACGCGCCCTCAAGGTGGGCGAAATAATTGTGCAGCGCCTTCTCGACACTCCCGCGAAGGGTCTGACCTTCTTCGCTCGGGGTATTGAGGTGCTGTTTCAAATTCACGTTGTCGCTCACGGGTGCTGTTCCACTCACTAAAGTCTCGGTCATCATCGTCATGCGGCCACCCCTTCTTCGTCCCCTGTCAGGCTCTTGTAACGCTCGGCGAAGAACTCCCGAACGTTGGCGCATTGTGTTTCCGTACCATCCAAACGATTGAAGTGGGCGCGAAACTCCCTGGCGCCCGGCAAGGTTGCGAGATACCAGCCCACATGCTTGCGGGCAATGCGCACGCCCATCACATCCCCATAGAAGGCGTGAAGTGCGGCCAGATGCTCCAGCAGGATGCGTTCCACTTCGCTCAGCTCCGGCGCCGGCAATTTCTCGCCGGTACGCAGGAAGTGTTCGATCTCGCGAAAAATCCATGGCCGCCCCTGGGCAGCCCGGCCTATCAGCAGGCCATCGGCACCGGTCGCGTCAAGCACGTAACGGGCCTTTTCCGGCGAATCGATATCGCCATTGGCAAACACCGGGATCGACACCGCCTGCTTGATCGCGGCAATCGTGTCGTACTCGGCTTCACCGGTGTACAGATCGGCGCGAGTGCGGCCATGCACTGCCAGCGCGGTGATCCCGGCCTGCTCGGCGATCTTCGCCACGGTCAGGCCGTTCTTGTTGTCGCGATCCCATCCGGTGCGGATCTTCAGGGTCACCGGCACATCCACTGCAGCGACGACGGCCTGCAGGATCTCGGTAACCAGTGCTTCGTCTTTCAATAACGCGGAGCCGGCGGCCTTGTTGCAGACCTTCTTTGCCGGGCAACCCATGTTGATATCAATAATCTGTGCGCCCAGTTCGACGTTGGCCCGTGCCGCGTCCGCCAGCATCTGCGCATCGCCACCGGCAATCTGCACCGAGCGTGGCTCGGGATCGCCTTCGTGGATCATGCGCATGCGCGACTTGCGGGTGTTCCACAGGCTCATGTCACTGGTGACCATTTCCGAGACTACAAGCCCTGCGCCCAAACGCTTGCACAGCTGACGAAAGGGCTGGTCGGTGACGCCCGCCATCGGGGCGAGAATCAAACCGTTCTGCAATGTATATGGGCCGATGCGTACCGCCGACATAGGACTTCCCTGAAGTGGGGCCGGATCATGAGAGTTCGAAAAAGGGTTGGCATGATACCCGCTCTCGATGACTGGATAAAGGCTGAATTGAACAAAATCTGAACAGTTATTCTGTTATTACCAGCGGTTTGGTGGCCGTGGGGGAAGTCAGAAAACTGCCGTCAAACCTGAAGCGATGAAGCGATTCACTCGGGCGAGTGGAAACTCAGGCTGTAATTCACCGCTTTGGGGCCTGGATCGAGGATGTCCAGCGCGATGTGGATGGGCGTCTGTGGTGGCATTTCCGCCATGCCTTCAAGGTCGCCGTTGAGGTATTCGCCGGGTTTGAAGCGACGACTGGCGATCAGATGACCGTTGAGGTCGGCGAAGCGCAGTTCCAGTAGCGGAAATGGCTGGGAGAACGTCGCGCGGTTGTAGATGATCGCATCCACCACCAGCGCCCCGCTGAACTCCGGATGGCTGCGCACCACCAGATTGCTGCTTTTGATCTTGCCGATGTCAACCTTGGACGGCACCGTGCAGCCGATCTGCGGACAGAACTGCTGGAACCACGGACGGTACTGATCCTGCCGCGCCAGCTCATCGAAATGATAGGCAATGTACTGACCTGCCAGACCGGCGGCGGCCAACAGCACCAGCAAGCCCCAGAGCAGACGTCGGCCCCAGGGCGAGCGGCGTTTCTGCCAGTCCAGTTGCAGCGGGTCGTCAGTCAGGTCCTGCAGCACTTCGGCGCGCACGCCGGGTTCGGCACGTTCACGTTTTTTGCGCAGCGGTTCAACCGATGGCAACTCGTCATCGTCCGGCTCGACGTTGGCCGACAGGCGTTCGCGGCGGGCATTCGGATCGATCGGGTCGTGCAGGCGCAGTTGCGGGATCGGCGGCTCGTCATCCAGATCCACCGGCTCCAGCGACAACGAAGGCTCGGTGCGCGCGGTTTTCAGCGGTTCGGCTTCGACGATCTGGGGTTCGACTTGATCTTCGGGCTCGGGCAGGCGTTCATCGTCATGTGCGCTGAACAGGCTGTCGCGCCACACCGTTTCATCGGCTTCAGGGCTGTCGCGGCGGGCGCTCAGGGACTCCTCGCGCTGACGACCGAATTCGGTGGTCGGCTGGATTTCCCGTTGTTCGAGCCGGGCCAGTTCTTCGTCCAGGTCGAGGCTGTCCAGGTCCAGCTCGCTGGCGCTCCATTGCTTTTGGCTGATGGCGCGCGGCGCGGGCGGTTCGTCGTTGACGGGCGCTTCGATCACTGGCGGCGGCTCGCTGACCACCGGCTGAGACGGTGCTGGCGGGACAATGGCCGGCGCCACCGGAGTGACCGCTTCCTTGCCGGCGTGTTGTTCCAGCAGCTGTTTGGCGGCATTGAACACTTGCAGGCAGGAGCCACAGCGAACCACCCCACGGGCCACGCTCAATTGAGCATGGCTGACGCGGAAGCTGGTTTGGCAATGCGGGCACTGGGTGACGAAGCTGTCGGTCATGCGGCGATCCGGTTTATGCAGGCGGTCATTCTAGCGCCGACGGCCAGTGATACGCACCCAGCCATCGCGATTGGCGATCGGGTCGAGATCGAAGTCCTGCGCATAGGCGGCGGCGACTTCTTCACCTTGTTCGGCGAGGATGCCTGACAGCGCCAGACGACCGCCGGTTTTCACCAGGCCGGACAGCTGCGGCGCCAGGGAAACCAGCGGGCCGGCCAGAATGTTGGCGACCAGTACGTCGGCTTTGACCTGCGGCAGATCTTCCGGCAGGTACAGCGGGAACAGCTCGTCGGCGATGTTGTTGCGCCCGGCGTTGTCGCGCGAGGCTTCCAGCGCCTGCACGTCGATGTCGGTGCCGACCGCTTCTTTCGCGCCGAGCAGCAGGGCGGCGATTGCCAGAATCCCCGAGCCGCAGCCAAAGTCCAGCACGTTGCAGTCTTTCAGGTCCTGACCGTCGAGCCATTCCAGGCACAGGGCGGTGGTCGGGTGGGTGCCGGTGCCGAACGCCAGGCCCGGATCCAGCAGCAAATTGACTGCATCGGGCTCGGGGGCGGCGTGCCAGCTCGGCACGATCCACAGGCGCTGACCGAAACGCATTGGCTGGAAACCGTCCATCCAGCTGCGTTCCCAGTCCTGGTCTTCGATGACTTCGCTGTGATGCTCGGGCAGCGGACTGCCGGTCAGCAGTTCCAGATGCGCCAGCACCGGCGCAGGCTCGGTGCCGCCCTCGAACAGGGCCAGCAGGTGCGTGTGCGCCCACAGTGGGGTGGTGTTGAGTTCCGGCTCGAAGATCGGCTGATCTTCGGCGTCCATGAAGGTCACCGAAACGGCGCCGACTTCAAGGAAAGCGTCTTCGTAGGTTTCGGCTTGTTCCGGGCTGATGGCGAGACGTACTTGCAGCCAAGGCATGGCGGGCACCTTTGAAAAAATATGATTGCAGCCTAGCGGCCAGCGAGAAGCGCGCAAGTTTACGCGAGCGCAGGCGGTTTGTGGGAGAGACTTGAAACGCCATTCCCTTGTAGGAGTGAGCCTGCTCGCGATGGCGATGGTGCTGTCGACACATATGCTGGATGTGCTGGCCTCATCGCGAGCAGGCTCACTCCTACAGGGGGTTTATGTAATCTGCAGAAACAACAAAGCCGCCCGAAGGCGGCCTTGTCTGGTGCGGGCTGAAGCTTAGTGCTTCTCGCCAGCCAGCTTGTGCTCGAGGTAGTGAATGTTCACGCCCCCTTTGCAGAAGCCTTCGTCGCGGGTCAGATCACGGTGCAGCGGGATGTTGGTCTTGATCCCGTCAACCACGATCTCGTCCAGGGCATTGCGCATGCGGGCCATGGCTTCGTCGCGGGTGGCGCCGTAAGTGATCAGCTTGCCGATCAGCGAGTCGTAGTTCGGCGGAACCGCATAACCGCTGTACAGGTGCGAATCGACGCGAACGCCGTTGCCGCCCGGGGCGTGGAAATGCTTGACCGTGCCCGGGCTCGGCATGAAGGTTTTCGGGTCTTCAGCGTTGATCCGGCACTCCAGCGAGTGACCGCGGATAACCACGTCATCCTGAGTGAACGACAGCTTGTTGCCAGCGGCGATGCTGAGCATCTCCTTGACGATGTCGATACCGGTGACCATTTCCGAAACCGGGTGCTCCACCTGAACACGGGTGTTCATTTCGATGAAGTAGAAACGACCGTTCTCGTACAGGAACTCGAACGTGCCGGCACCACGGTAGCCGATGTCGATGCACGCCTTGACGCAGCGAGCCAGAACTTCCTGGCGCGCCTGCTCGTCGATGCCCGGTGCCGGTGCTTCTTCAAGCACCTTCTGGTGACGACGTTGCAGCGAGCAATCGCGGTCGCCCAAATGGATCGCGTGACCCTGGCCGTCGGACAGCACCTGCACTTCGACGTGACGCGGGTTGGTCAGGAATTTTTCCAGGTAGACCATCGGGTTGCCGAACGCCGCGCCAGCTTCGGAGCGGGTCAGTTTCGCCGAGGCGATCAGGTCTTCTTCCTTGTGCACCACGCGCATGCCGCGACCACCGCCGCCGCCGGCGGCCTTGATGATCACCGGGTAGCCGACTTCACGACCGATGCGCAGCGCCGTTTCTTCGTCTTCCGGCAGTGGGCCGTCAGAACCTGGAACGGTTGGCACACCCGCTTCGATCATCGCGTGCTTGGCCGATACCTTGTCGCCCATCAGGCGAATGGTCTCGGCTTTCGGGCCGATGAAGGCGAAGCCGGAGTTCTCGACCTGCTCGGCGAAATCAGCGTTTTCCGCGAGGAAACCGTAGCCTGGGTGAATGGCGGTAGCGCCAGTCACTTCAGCGGCAGCGATGATGGCCGGGATGTGCAGGTAGGACTGAGCGGCAGAAGCCGGGCCGATGCAGACGGATTCGTCTGCCAGACCCAGGTGCATCAGCTCTTTGTCGGCCTTGGAGTAAACGGCGACGGTCTTGATGCCCATCTCTTTGCAGGCACGCAGAATCCGCAGGGCGATCTCACCGCGGTTAGCGATCAGAACTTTTTCCAACTTCGCAGTCATCAAAGGCTCTCCGCAGTTCAAACGATGGTGAACAGCGGTTGGTCGTACTCAACCGGCTGGCCGTCTTCGACGAGGATGGATTCGATCACACCGCTGGTTTCAGCTTCGATGTGGTTCATCATCTTCATGGCTTCGACGATGCACAGGGTGTCGCCTTTCTTCACGGTCTGGCCGACTTCAACGAAGGCAGGCGAGGTTGGCGAAGATTTACGGTAGAAGGTGCCTACCATTGGCGAGCGGGCCACGGTGCCGTTCAGCGCAGGAGCAGCAGCGGCAGCCGGAGCGGCAGCAGCCACTGGAGCGGCAGCGGCGGCAGGGGCAGCGGCCGGAGCCTGCATCGGCGCCGGAGCATAGTACTGCTGAGCCGGGGTCTTGCTGTGACGGCTGATACGTACGGACTCTTCGCCTTCCTTGATCTCGAGCTCGTCGATGCCGGACTCTTCCAGCAATTCGATCAGTTTCTTAACTTTACGGATATCCATGAATCATCAACTCCCAAGGGTCGGTCAGGGGCGTTTAACGCTTGTGGTTCAAGCTGTTGCCTGTGTTTCAAGCTGCTCTAGTGCGGCCTCCAGGGCCAGTCGGTAACCGCTGGCGCCAAGGCCGCAGATCACTCCCACCGCTACATCGGAGAAGTAAGAGTGATGGCGGAAAGGTTCGCGCTTGTGCACGTTGGACAAATGCACTTCGATGAATGGGATGCTCACTCCCAGCAGCGCGTCACGTAATGCGACGCTTGTGTGCGTAAAAGCTGCTGGATTGATCAGAATGAAATCGACGCCTTCACCGCGAGCGGCGTGGATGCGGTCGATCAATTCGTACTCGGCGTTGCTTTGCAGGTGCAGCAGATGATGGCCGGCTTCACGGGCGCGACGCTCCAGATCCTGATTGATCTGCGCCAGGGTCGTTGAACCGTAAGTGCCGGGTTCGCGGGTGCCGAGCAGGTTCAGGTTGGGGCCGTGCAGCACCAGTAGCGTTGCCATCTGCATGTTCCTTGTTATGAATGAGCAGTCGTCAGAACCCGGCGACTATGCCGCAAAGGCTTTGTGACTGTCCAGTTCTCTGCAATAGCCAGCACGATGACCGATGTTTACGCGAAATTTGTGACTGAGAGATTTGATCCGGTCATTCATGTCGCTCTGTAGGAGCTGCCGAAGGCTGCGATCTTTTGATCTTGGTTTTTAAAAGCAAGATCAAAAGATCGCAGCCTCGTTTCACTCGACAGCTCCTACAGTGAGCGTGATCAGACGCGGAAGGCCTGTACGGCGGTATGCAGTTGCCCGCCCAATCGTGTAGGAGCTGCCGAAGGCTGCGATCTTTTGATCTTGGTTTTTGAAAGCAAGATCAAAAGATCGCAGCCTCGTTTCACTCGACAGCTCCTACAGGGAGCGTGATCAGACGCGGAAGGCCTGTACGGCGGTATGCAGTTGCCCGCCCAATCGTGTAGGAGCTGCCGAAGGCTGCGATCTTTTGATCTTGGTTTTTGAAAGCAGGATCAAAAGATTGCAGCCTCGTTTCACTCGACAGCTCCTACAGGGAGCGCGATCAGACGCGGAAGGCCTGTACGGCGGTATGCAGTTGCCCGCCCAATACCAGCAGGTTCTCGCCCTGTTCGCGGCCTTCGCCGATGCGCAACAGGTTATCCCCGCCCAATTGATGAATCCGTTCGCTGTGGTCACGGATCTCGCTGACCGCGCCGCTCTGCTGGGCGGTGATATCGGCGATGCGGATCGCCGTGTCGGAAATGGTCTGGATCGCGCCGACGATTTTATCCAGCGCGCCGTCCGCCGCTTGTGCCTGATTGGCCGTGGCTTCGGCGTGTTCGACTTGCGCGCGCATGCCTTCGACCGATTGTCGGGCCGCAGTTTGCAGGCCGGCGATCAGTGTCTGGATTTCCGCCGTGGCGCCCGCCGTGCGTTGCGCCAGTGAGCGCACTTCCTCGGCCACCACCGCAAAACCACGGCCCATTTCCCCGGCCCGCGCCGCTTCGATCGCCGCGTTCAGGGCCAGCAGATTGGTCTGGTCGGCAATCGAACGGATCACCGTCAGCACGCCACCAATGGTCGCCGACTCTTCGGCCAGGTGCTCGATCATCTGCGCGTTGCCTTGCACCTCGCCGACCAGCGCATGCAGGCCGGTGAGGCTCTGGCCGATCACGGTTTGTCCGTGCTCGACGGCAAGACCCGCATGGCGACTGGCATCGGCTGCCTGCCGTGCATCGCCAGCGACCTGCTGAATGGTGGCTTCCAGTTCGCCCAGTGAATCGCGGATCAGCGCGGTGTCGCCGGCCTGATGTTCGGCACCGGTGTGCAGATCGTTGCTCAGTTCGGCCAGCGTACGGCTGCTGCCGGCGACCTGTTCGGCATTGCCGCGAATCGTCCCGACCAGATCCACCAAATACGCGCGCAGGCGGTTCAGCGAAGCCTCAATGTCATGCAGTTCGCGGTTGGTCTTGCCCAGTTGGATGTCGCGACTGAAATCGCCTTCAGCCCAGGTCGACAGCGCCGGAGCAAGGTTGGTCAGGGTGCGCGCCAAGCGCCGCTGCAAGGTGTCGATCAACAGCGCGATCAGCAGAATCAGGCCGATCATCACGCCTTGCATCAGGCGCACTTCGCCCTGGATCTGCCCGTGCTGGGCACGTACCACCGGCTCGAGTCCGGCGATGGCGTGTTGCACGGCTGCGATTTTCAGGTGGGTCGCGGTGCTCAGGTCGGTGCGTTTCTGGATCTGTTCACGGGTGCGTGCGAGCTCCGCCGGGTAGCGACCGAGCAGGCTGTTGAGTTCGCGCTTGAGGCCGACACCGGCGTCTTCGGCGGCGGCTTTTTCGGTGCTTTCGATGCCCATCATCGCGGCGAAATCATCACTGCCGGATTCATTCTGGGCGACTACGCCGAGCAGGGGCAGGGCGTCGATGGCCTGAGCCTGGGTGCGGATGTTGTCGACTTCGCGCTCGACGTCGGCCGCCAGTTCACTGCGGCCGCTGCTGACCAGTTTGTCGCGGGCCAGCGACAGCTTGCCCAAGTGCTGCGAGGCGACGAGCAGCGGCGTCAGGTACGACGCGTTGCCATTGGCGTAGGTGCTGAGTTGATCGAGGCTGGCGCTCAGTTCGCGTTCGGCCTGCAACAGCAACGCCTGCGGATCACCGGCCAGTTTGCCGGCCGCGAGCAGGTCGGTTTTGCTGAATTCTTCGAGGCTCGACAGACTCGGGAGCAGGGTCTCGGTCAGTGCCGGCGGCAGTTCGCCGAGTTCCTTGTGTAAGCCGTCGATGGCCTGGCTGGCGCTGCTCAGGCGCAGCGCGTCGCCGCTGGCGAGGTAGTCCTCGACATTGCGTGCCACGTCATTTTGAAACTGCTGCGACAGACCGAGGTAGCGCTCCATCAACAGATACGGACGCTCCAGGGCTTTTTGCGACCACCACAGCGTCGCGCCGAGGGCCACGCAAACGGCGACCAGCAGCAGAGTGTTGAGATTGGTGAGCAACTTCAGGCGCATGACGGCTACCAACGGCAGGAATGGTAAGCGCCTGAATTTATTGCTGTTCTGTTACAGGGTTATGACCGAATCGGTGGATTCCGATGAAAAGGTGGCACTTTGCTTTGAGTCGCGCGCGGTTTGCACTCGATTGCGTCCGGCACCTTTGGCGCGGTACAGCGCTTCGTCGGCCTGGCTGGCCATCATCAGGCTGTCGGAGTCTTCGTGCATTTCCACCACGCCGGCGCTGAAGGTGCACCACAAATCGTGCGGTTGCGCCGGGTAGTGGATTTCGGCGAAGCGCTGGCGGATCTCGTCGAGCACTTTGTGCGCGGCGTCTATATCAGTGTCGGGCATGACGATGGCGAATTCTTCGCCGCCGTATCGGCCGATGAAGTCGGTCTTGCGCAGGCGTTGCTTGAGGAACAGCGCCAGGCTCTTGATCACTCGGTCGCCCATCGGATGGCCGTGACTGTCATTGACCCGTTTGAAGTGGTCGATGTCGAGCATGGCAAAGCTCAGCGGCTTGTTCTCGCGACGGGCGCGGAACGAGCAGTCTTCGAGCAATTGCAGAATGTGCGTGTGGTTGTACAGGCCGGTGAGACTGTCGCGAACCATCCGCGCCTTGAGGTTGCGCGCGCGGGCGGCGCGGTTGCGCACAGTCGTAATCAGATGCCGAGGCTTGATCGGCTTGGTCAGGAAGTCGTCGCCGCCCTCGCTCATCGCGTCGAGCTGTTTATCCAGATCGTCTTCGGCCGAAAGATAAATGATCGGCACGCTGACGTAGCGGTCGTTGTGGCGGATGACCTTGGCCAGTTCGGTGCCGGTGCAGGCCGGCATGTACATGTCGAGGATGATCAGATCCGGCTGAAAGTCCGCCAGTTCGGCCATCGCCTGAATCGGTTCGATCAGGGTGCGGGTGACGATGCCGGCACTGTTGAGCAGGCGTTCGGTGTGCAAAGCCTGGGCGCGGGAGTCGTCGATGATCAGCACTTTATAAGGTTCGTACTGGGCGACGCAGGTCAGGACTTCGATCTTCTCCAGCAGGCTCGACGCTTCGAGGGTGCCGGTGAGGAATTCCTGGCCGCCGGCGCGCACGGCGGCGAGGCGGGTCGGGGTGTCGGTTTCGTGCAGGCTGAAAAACAGCAGCGGCAGCGGTTCTTCCCGGCCGACCTGGGCTTCGGCAGCCAGTTGCAGGCCGACGCCAGCGCCGCTGAAGTCCACGTCCATGACGATCGCGGCCGGCAAGCGCTCGACCATCGAGGAGCGAAACGCCGCGACACTGTCCAGCGCCTGCGCGGTCAGGCCGAAAAACTCCAGCTGCTTGGCCAGCCGCTCGGCGCGGTCGTGATCCTGCAACATGACGTAGATCGGTTTGCGCAGCGGCGGCAGGAAGGTCTGGTCGAGTTGATCGCCTTGCCGCAAGCCGGTGCGCGACAGACGCTGCATCAAACGATTGAGGTCGGTGATCAAGCCACTGCTCAGGCGTCCACGATTGGCATCCACGGCTTCTAGCGACTGGCCGATATGACGCGCGAGTTGCGTGTGCTCGGGCTGCTCGAAGCGCTCGGCAAAACGCAGCAGGCGCAGATTGGCCTCGCTCAGTTCGGCGAGGTCGGCGGTGGACCATTCACTGCGTTGCAGGCGCTGCCATATCTCAAGAATCTGACGTGCCTGATGAATTACCCGCTGGGCAAAGTGGTGCTTGAGGCGCTCACGGCTGGGGTCTTCTGGCTCGGTCATATCCTGACTACTAGTTAGGGCGCATGCTGAGATCGACTGGTGGCTCTATGCTAGCACCTCTTTTCCCTTATATGAGTGTCGTGAGTCAATAATCTGCGGTGCTGCACAATTCAGTTTCTGACCGAGTGGTGTCGGATTGAACCTGTTCGTCGATGAACCTCCCGGAAACCGGGCATTTGGTGCTGGTCTACGGGTAAAGAAAGCTTTTGTGCACAACGCTGTGCTGCACACAGGCGCTGATCTGCAAATGCCTCGTGTGCAGCTTTGTTGATGGCCGTGTATCAGGGAAACCCCTAGAAAATTCGCAGGTCGAGGCCGGTCCTTCCGTGGATTTTCTGCTTCTCTTCAATGGCGGGTGCCGGCCTTGGCACGTTGTTGTATGGTTGTGGTCGAACCGTTGAACCCAAGTGATTGAAAGGATATCGCCATGCTGGACTGGAAGAACCGCGCGGGCAGCGCGCCTGAACGTGCCGCTGAGCCGAAGTCGGCCACCCGCAGCTATGTGGGCGGACTGTTGTTCAGCCGCGCGCTGGCCACGCTGATCGGCATTTATCTGCTGGTGACCATCGGCCTGGGCTGGTACTGGAGCCAGGAGCCGGCGCTGTTTCCGGTGGCGCAAAATGCCCAGGCGGCTGCCGAGAAAGAAGGCAAGCAAATGGTCGTCGGCTACACCACGGTCGAAACCCTCAAGACCGTTGCCGGTACGTTGTTGAACAAACCGGGCGGCTACATTTCCAACGACCGTTTCCCGCCTGGCCTGTGGATGGACAACACGCCGAGCTGGGAATACGGCGTGCTGGTGCAGGTGCGTGACCTGACTCGTGCCCTGCGTAAGGACTTCGCCCGTTCGCAGTCACAGTCGGCCGAGGATGCTGATCTGGCCAAGGCCGAACCGCGTTTCAACTTCGACAACAAGAGCTGGATCCTGCCGTCGAGCGAATCGGAATATCAGGAAGGCATCAACTCCCTGAGCCGTTACCAGGCACGTCTGTCTGATCCAACGCAGAAAAACGCCTTGTTCTACGCCCGTGCCGACAACCTCAACAACTGGCTGGGCGATGTCGGCACCCGTCTCGGTTCGCTGTCGCAACGCCTGTCCGCCAGTGTCGGCCGGGTCAAGCTCAACACCGCGCTGAAAACCGAAGTGCCGGCGGTTGGCGAAGTACCGCAGGTTGACGAGGAAGTCGTCGAAACCCCGTGGATGCAGATTGACAACGTGTTCTACGAAGCGCGCGGCCAGGCCTGGGCGTTGTCGCACCTGTTGCGCGCCATCGAAGTGGACTTTGCCGATGTGCTGGCGAAGAAGAACGCCACGGTCAGCGTGCGCCAGATCATCCGTGAGCTGGAAGCATCGCAGGAGCCGGTCTGGAGCCCGATGATTCTCAATGGCAGCGGCTTCGGCGTGCTGGCCAACCACTCGCTGGTCATGGCCAATTACATTTCCCGGGCCAACGCCGCAGTGATCGATCTGCGTCAATTGCTCAATCAGGGCTGAGTCATGGTCGATAGCGCCAGAGAGGCGGCGCACCGCGCCGCCTCCGATGCTGAACAGATCGCCTGGGTCGACGAGCAGGACAACCTGCTCGGCGCCCTGGTGCGGGCAGAATTGCGTGAGCGTGGCCTGATCGGGCGCGGCACTTACATCATGCTGTTCAATTCCGCCGGCGAACTCTGTGTACATCGGCGCACCTTGAGCAAGGCGATCTATCCCGGTTACTGGGATGTGGCAGCCGGCGGCATGGTGCAGGCCGATGAGACCTACGCCGAATCGGCGGCCCGCGAGCTGGAAGAGGAATTGGGGGTGAGCGGGGTGGAACTGACCGCCCACGATCATTTCTTCTTCGAGGACACCGGCAATCGACTGTGGTGCTCGGCGTTTTCCGCGGTGTGGGATGGCCCGCTGAAGCTGCAGCCGGAAGAAGTGCTGGAAGCACGCTTTATTCCGGTCGAACAGGTACTGCTGGAAATCCAGCAAAAGCCTTACTGCCCGGACTCTCTGGCCGCGTTGAAACGCTATCTGAAGGCGCAGCAAAGCGACGTCGCAAAGAACTCATAAATTGGCGCCGATTGGCTCTTAGCAATTGCGCTTTTTGCCGTTACACTGCGCGACCTTTTCAAGCTGCACCGAATGGTTTGACGTGGGCCTGAACGACTACAGGCATGTAGGAGCTGCTGAAGGCTGCGATCTTTTGATCCTTGAAGATCAGGATCAAAAGATCGCAGCCTCGTTGCACTCGACAGCTCCTACAGGTCGAAGTCGAGCGGTTCAAAAATTTCGGTGCAGTAGCGCTGCCCCTGCCTGAGTGGGGCTTCGCGGTCGATGACCTTGCCCAAGGTCGCGATCAGTCTTTGTCCTCCCAAGAGGATTGCCGGTGGCCAAAAAAGCCGCATCCTTCGCCGCCCTTGGTGGCCTGGTATTTTCCACCGACGCAGGTCGTCATTGCCCGGAATGCAGTAAACCGGTGGACGCCTGTATCTGCAAACAAACCGTGATCCCGGCCGGGGACGGCATAGCCCGCGTGCGTCGCGAGAGCAAGGGCCGTGGCGGCAAGACGGTGACTACCATCACCGGCGTGCCACTGGCCGAAGACGCCCTCAAGGAGCTGGCGACAACGTTGAAGAAACGTTGCGGCACCGGTGGGGCGCTGAAGGACGGGATCATCGAAATCCAGGGCGATCATGTCGAGCTACTCTTGGCTGAGCTGATCAAACACGGTTTCAAAGCGAAGAAGTCCGGCGGCTAGCAGCCTCTGTGAAAACCACCCGCGGCTTGATCCGGTTCTGAAATGCTCAGCGCCGGCGTCGTCTCCATGGTTTTCACAGAGCCTGTTCATACCGGTTTCTAAACTACACGCGGTCAGCGCGGTCTACCGCCGCGCTGACGAACCGTCATTTTCATTCTTTAGACTGCGCCGGCCTGAGATCAGGCGACGCACTATGACTTCTTTATAGGGGACTTCGATGTCCGTACGACGCACACGTAAAGACGATGGCAGCCAATGGACAGTTGCGGACAGCCGCAGTGTTTACGGGATTCGCCATTGGGGGGCCGGGTATTTCGCGATCAATGACGCCGGTCGCGTCGAAGTTCGTCCGAACGGCCCGAGCAGTTCGCCTATCGACCTGTTCGAACAAGTCGACCAACTGCGCAAGAGCGGCTTGTCCCTGCCGTTGCTGGTACGTTTCCCCGACATCCTGCAAGACCGTGTCCGTCAGCTGACCGGTGCTTTCGACTCGAACATCGAGCGCCTGGAATACCAGAGCAAGTACACCGCGCTGTACCCGATCAAGGTCAACCAGCAAGAAGCGGTGATCGAGAACATCATCGCCACCCAGAACGTTTCCATCGGGCTGGAAGCCGGCTCCAAACCTGAACTGCTGGCCGTGCTGGCGCTGGCGCCGAAGGGCGGCACCATCGTCTGCAACGGTTACAAGGACCGCGAGTTCATTCGTCTGGCGCTGATGGGCCAGAAACTCGGCCACAACGTGTTCATCGTGATCGAGAAAGAATCCGAAGTCGGCCTGGTGATCGAAGAAGCTGCCTCGCTCAAGGTCAAGCCGCAGGTCGGCCTGCGCGTGCGCCTGTCGTCGCTGGCGTCCTCGAAGTGGGCGGACACCGGTGGCGAGAAATCCAAGTTCGGTCTGTCGGCGGCGCAACTGCTGTCGGTGGTCGAGCGCTTCCGCGCTGCCGGCCTCGATCAGGGCATTCGTTTACTGCACTTCCACATGGGTTCGCAGATTGCCAACCTGGCTGACTACCAGCACGGTTTCAAGGAAGCGATCCGTTACTACGGCGAACTGCGCAACCTTGGCCTGCCGGTCGATCACATCGACGTCGGCGGCGGTCTGGGTGTCGACTACGACGGTACCCACTCGCGCAATGCCAGTTCGATCAACTACGACATGGACGACTATGCCGGTGTCGTGGTCGGCATGCTCAAGGAGTTCTGCGACGCGCAGAGCCTGCCGCATCCGCACATCTTCTCCGAAAGCGGCCGCTCGCTGACCGCCCACCACGCGATGCTGGTGGTGCAGGTGACCGACGTCGAGAAACACAACGACGAAATCCCGCTGATCGAAAACAAGGAAAACCTGCCGGAAACCGTGCAGTGGCTGGTGGACTTGCTCGGCCCGACCGATATCGAAATGGTCACCGAGACTTACTGGCGCGCCACGCATTACATGAGCGACGTGGCTTCGCAGTACGCCGACGGCAAACTGACTCTGGCTGAAAAGGCCTTGGCCGAGCAGTGCTACTTCGCCGTGTGCCGTCGCCTGCACAACTCGTTGAAAGCACGTCAGCGTTCGCACCGTCAGGTGCTCGACGAACTCAACGACAAACTGGCCGACAAGTACATCTGCAACTTCTCGGTATTCCAGAGCCTGCCGGACACCTGGGCGATCGATCAGGTGCTGCCGATCATCCCGCTGCATCGTCTGGACGAAGAGCCGCTGCGTCGCGCCGTGCTGCAAGACCTGACCTGCGACTCCGACGGCAAGATCAACCAGTACGTCGACGAGCAGAGCATCGAGACCAGCCTGCCGGTACACGGTCTGAACGAAGGTGAAGACTATCTGCTGGGCGTGTTCCTGGTCGGCGCCTATCAGGAAATCCTCGGCGACATGCACAACCTGTTCGGTGACACCGACTCGGTGAACATCTACCAGAACGCCGATGGCAGCGTGTACCACGCCGGTATCGAGACCCACGACACCATCGAAGACATGCTGCGTTACGTGCACTTGTCGCCGGAAGAACTGATGACCCACTACCGCGACAAGTGCGCCAGTGCCCGCATCAGTGCCAGCGAACGCACGCAGTTCCTCGATGCCTTGCGTCTGGGTCTGACCCGCTCCTCCTACCTGTCTTCCTGAGTCAGGCCTGTTGCACCGGGTTGTCTGAAATTTTTCCGCGAACGGCGGAAATTTCGGATGACCCGGTGGGACATCTCCCAAATTCCTCGCGAAATAACTGCCTACCACAGTCCGTAGAGTCATCCGGTCTGCTTTTCGCGTAGGTCATTTCCTAAGTTGTACTTCAGCTCTCTACTCGGCCTTGGCTCTCGGCGAGAATCCCCGGCCGCCCCTCCTGTAGAGATCCGCCCATGTTCGAATCAGTCAACGAGCCGTCGTTTCGTCTCGATGTAGCGGGGCTGCCCGACCCCTTCGAGGTGCTGGCCTTTACCGGAAGTGAGGGCATCAGCGAACCCTTTGTCTTCACAATCGATCTGTTGATCGATGATCCGCAGTTGAATCTGGCCGGTCTGCTGCATCGCCCGGCGTTCCTGCAGTTCGGCCCCTTGCAAAATGGCTTGAGCGGACAGTTGCAGAGTGTGGTCCAGCATGAGCACGGTGAGGGTTGCCGATTGTGTCGGGTGACCCTGGAGCCGAAGCTGAGTTATCTGGCACTGCGTTTCAGTCAGCGGATTTTCAGCAGTCAGTGTGTGCCGCAGATCCTTGCGCAGGTGCTCAAGGAGCACGGGATCACTGGCACGCAACGCCGCTTTGATTTGCACAGCGACTACCCGGTGCGCACCTTTTGCACGCAATACCGCGAATCGGATCTGCAATTTGTGCAGCGGCTGTGCGCCCAGGCACGGATTCATTATTACTTCGAACATCGGCCCAACGGACACTGTCTGGTCTTCGCCGATGATCCGGCGCGGTTGCCTGTTTCTGGTGTGGCCTCTGTAGACGCCGGCGCGAGCGCACCTTCGGTTAGACGCTGGCAGATAGAGGTGCAGGCCGCGGATGCGCAGGTGCAAACAGTCGATACCCGCCAAGCTTATGGCCACAGCGATCTGCCGACTTTACGCAGCGCACAGTGGCTGACGCTGACCGCGCATCCCCTTGCCGAGTGCAACCGCCGCTGGTTGCTGAGCCGGATCGAACATCGTGCCGACCCCGCCAGCGAGCCGTCTTACAGCAACCGCATCGTTGCCAGCGCCCAGGCGCCACTGCCCACGCGGGCCAGCACCTGTGCCAGACCGCGCATGCACAGCCTGCAACGTGCCTGGGTGGTGACGGTTGATGAACCGCAGCCCGATGATCAGCGGCCGGTGGCCGTGCAATTCGACTGGGTCTATCAGGGCGAAGGCGCTGCCGCCAGCCACTGTTGGCTACCGCTCGCGGCGGCGTTGAGTGACCAGACGCTGGCATCGTTGCGTGAAGGTGTCGAAGTGGTGGTGAGTTTTCATGAGGGCGACCCGGATCAGCCAGTGATCAGCGGCGTGCTGCAGGAGCCGGTGGCGATCGAGGACTGCGCAGAGGCATTGGCGCTGCCGGACGTGCTGCCGAGCGCAGGTCTGGCGCAATGGCTCAAGTCCGCCGAACCGCTGTTGCTGTTGTGCCTGATGCCCGGCGGCGGCAGTTACAACCACTGCGCAGCGTCGATCTGCAGTTGCCGTCTGGTCGCCTCGCTGGATCAGGGCGGCGCCACTTGAGCGGCGTCGGGTTTGCCCAGCAGGCACAGTGGCTGTTGCTCGATGGCGCCGATGCACAGCAGGCGCTGGCGACACTGCGTCAGGGGTTCCCCGGGGTACGTTGCACGCGGTTGTTCGAGGGCACCGAGTTTCAAGCGGTGAGCGAACAGGGGCCGCTGCTGGTTGAGTTGCACGGGTGCCCGGCACTGGCTGCGCTGTGCTACCGCGACCCGCAGACCTGGCGAGGTCTGCTGCTCGCCAGCGATGCCTCGCCACCGCTACTTCTGCGTCACCTGCGGCGGATGCTCAGCGTCTCGTTCGGACTCAACCACCGTGCCTTGCTCGGTTACTACAATCGACAGACAGCGAGTTATTTCTTCGATGCCTGTGATGCCGCCGACTTGAGTCGCTGGCTCGGACCGATCCGCCTGCTGCGCTGGTTCGGTGGCACCTGGGCCGACCTCGCCATCGGCATTCAGGGCTGGCAGCAACTGCGCAACCCGCAGTGGGCGGTCGAGCCGCTGGGGATCGACGAAAGCCTCACCCATCGTCAGCGCGAACGTTTGCAAAGCTGCCTGCTGGAACAACACATCTGGCGCTGGTGCCAATCCCTGGGAACCGACTACGCGCGCATGGCCTCCCATGTGCAGGAGGGGCTGAGTCTGGGTTTCAGCGACCGCACGGTGCTGGATGACTGGTTATGGCTACGCTTGCAGCATCCCCGGGCGCAACTGCCCGGCGTGCCGGATGGGCTGACCCAGCAGGAACGCCTCGACCATGTGCGACGACAGTGGCAGATCGATCAATCCTGAGGGGCGGCATCCATGGCAAATCCTCTGTGGCAACGGTTCGGCGCAATGTTTGGCGGGCTCCTGCTGCTGGTGCTGACCGGGTGCTCCCCGGTCAAGGTGCTCAATGCGCTGACCCCCGACGACACGTTCCACAGAGCCGCCGGGATTGCCTACGGCGCTGATCCGCGACAGAAACTCGACGTCTACGTGCCACGCCAGCCGCTGGAGGACGCGCCGGTGGTGGTGTTCTTCTACGGCGGCAGCTGGAACAGCGGTGATCGCGGCGATTACGCGTTTGTCGGCGAGGCGCTGGCGTCGCGGGGGATTGTCGCGGTGCTGGCGGATTATCGGCTGTACCCGCAAGTGCGCTATCCGCTGTTTCTTGAAGACTCGGCGCGGGCGGTGGCCTGGACCCGGGCGCATATCCGCGAGTTCTCCGGCAACCCGCAACGCCTGTACCTGATGGGTCACAGTTCCGGCGCTTACAACGCGGCGATGCTGGCGCTGGATCCTGGTCTGCTCGGCGCGGTGGGCATGTCGCCCGAAGACCTCAGCGGCTGGATCGGCCTGGCCGGGCCGTATGATTTTCTGCCGATCAAGAATGCCGACGTGCGCCCGGTGTTTTTCTGGCCGCACTCACCGCCGCAATCGCAGCCGATCAATCACGTCAGGCACGGCGAGCCTCCGGCGTTGCTGATCGCCGCGACCAACGACAATCTGGTCAACCCGACGCGCAACACCGCAGGCCTGGCGCGCAAACTGCGCGAGGCGGGTGTGCCGGTGCAGGATCTGTACTACTCGCGGCCCAATCATGTGACGCTGGTGGCGAGCCTGTCGCGGCCGCTGCGGCGGCTGGCGCCGGTGCTCGATCAGGTCGTCGCGTTCGTCAGACACACACCGGCTCAGTGAGCGCTACCGCCGAACCAGCCGTCGTTACGCCGCAGCCACAGGGCCAGTGTGCCGAGGGTCAGGCTGCGCAAGACCATGAACAGCAGGAACGTTATCCACAGACCGTGATTGCCCAGCCCTTGCAGCGCCCAGGCGAACGGCAGCAGCAGGGCGACAGTCAGCAGCATGCCATTGCGCATCTCCCGGGCGCGGGTGGCACCAATGAACAGGCCGTCGAGCAAGTAGCTCCAGACCGCAATCAGCGGCAACACCGCCAGATACGGCAGGTAGATGAACGCGGTGTCGCGCACGCTCTGGATGTCGGTCTGCATTTCGATGAACAAGTGTCCGCCCAACAGAAACAGCGCGGCAAAACCGAGGCTGGCCAACAGCGACCAGCCGCCGGCCACCACCAGCGAGCGGCGCAGGGCGAGCCGGTCGCGGGCACCGATGGCGTGTCCGCACAACGCCTCGACCGCATGCGCCAGACCGTCCAGTGCATGCGCGGTCAGCAGCAAACCGTTAAGCAGCAGGGCGTTGGCTGCCACCGTGGCATCGCCCAGTCGCGCGCCTTGCACGGTGATCAGGAAAAACACCGATTGCAGCGCCAGGCTGCGGATGAAAATGTCGCGGTTGACCGCCAGCAGCGGACGCCAGTTCTGCCACACCTTCAACGCCGCCCAGGCGATGTGCCCCGGATAGGCGCGCAAGGCGCCACGGGTCAGCCACAGGCCGAGCAGGGCGCCGCTCCATTCGGCGATCACCGAGGCCCGTGCCGAGCCGACCACCCCCCATTCCAGACCGATCACGAACCACAGGTTGAGGGCGATGTTGATCAGGTTGGTGCTCAGCAGAATCGCCAGCGGCGCCCGGGCGTTCTGGGTGCCGAGAAACCAGCCGACCAGGGCGTAACTGGCCAGCGCTGCCGGCAGCCCGAATAACCGAGTGTGGAAGAACTCGCGGGTCAGTTGATCGAGTTCGGCTGAGGGCTGCATGAAATGCAGGGCCACGCCGCTCAACGGCACGCCGAGAGTGCCGAGCACGATTGCCAGTCCCAGCGCCAGCAGCAAACCCTGCAGCAGGATCTGCCGCAACGCCGCGCCATCGCTGCGCCCGGCGGCCTGCGCGGCAAATCCGGTGGTGCCCATGCGCAGAAAACCCATGGCCCAGGCGAGAAAGGTATAGAGGCTGGCGCCGACCGCCACCGCGCCCAACTGATGGGCATGGGGCAGGTGGCCGATGACGGTGCTGTCGACCAGCGCCACCAGCGGCACGGAAATATTGGAAAGAATCATCGGCGCGGCGAGCGCCCAGACCTTGCGGTGGGTCGGGCGGTTGCGCCAGTTGGCAATCAGGTTGGACATGCGGGCTCCTTGGGGGAGCGGGGATTGTAACGATTCATGCGGCTGGAAATGCTATCCCTTGTAGGAGTGAGCCTGCTCGCGATGGCGGGGTGTCATTCAAAGCAGTTCTGACTGATCCGCCGTCATCGCGAGCAGGTTCGCTCCTACAAGGTTTTGGGGTGTCAGTGGATAATCCAGCTCAACAACCACAACCCCAGCAGCAGCCAGATGATCCCGGCAATGATCGACGCATTCATGAACGCGCGAATCGCCGACCACAGCAGCATCAAGCCAACAATCAACGCGAGGATGCTGATGATCGAGGTATCCATGCCCAGCGTCTTCGCCAGGCCATCGACAAAGTTGCCGCCGGCATTGCTCAGAATGTTGAACAGGCCGCTGAGCCCATCGACGATGAAACGGATGATCGAACCGAGTGCCTGGCCGAGCCATTCGAAAAAGCTTTCTACCTGCATGTGTGCATCCTGATGAAAGAGCTGAGCCTTGGGCCACAACGCGGGTGGCCGAGTTCCCTGCAACTATAGAGGGTTTGTCTCAGTCCTGTGTGGGAGCGAGCCTGCTCGCGAATGCGGTGGTGCAGAGAATTGATGGTTTGAATGAAACACCGCTTTCGCGAGCAGGCTCGCTCCCACAAATGCACGCCATGGCCGCTTGCGTTCAGCCGACATCCCCCCGAAGCTATACGCCTTCAGGAGAGCCCGATGAACCTTGTTGAACTGACCGAACGCCTGCACGCCATTCGCGACCGCAATGACTGGCGGCAATTTCACAGCCCGAAAAACCTCGCCATGGCCGCCAGCGTGGAAATGTCCGAGCTGGTGGAGATCTTCCAGTGGCTGACCGAAGACCAGTCGCGCCAGTTACCGGCGGACAAGCTGGCGCATGCCGGGCAGGAAGTCGGCGACATCGTCCTGTATCTGTTGCTGCTGTGCAGCGAGTTGGGGCTGGACATGAATGAAGTGGTGCGCAGCAAGCTCGCCGACAGCGAACGGCGGTTCAGCTGATGAGCGACCGGCATTTCGATCAGTTGGCGACCCGTTTCGCCGAAAAAATCTACGGCGGCGCCAAAGGCGCGATTCGCCTCGCGGTGTTGCAGGCCGACCTGGCCGAGGCGTTGCCGGACCGACCGCTGCGCGTGCTGGACATCGGTGGCGGTCTGGGCCACATGTCGCTGTGGTTGGCCGAGCGCGGCCATGAGGTGACCTTCACCGAACCGGCCGAACCGATGCTCGAAGGTGCCCGCCAGCGCTTCGCCGAAGCCGGGCAGAGCGCGACGTTCATTCAGGCGCCGTGGCAGGAACTGCTCGGTCAGCTCACCGAGCCGTACGATCTGGTGATCTGCCACGCCGTGCTCGAATGGCTGGCCGAACCCCACGCGATCCTGCCCGTGCTGCATCAACTGACCCAACCCGGTGGCTGGCTATCGCTGGCGTTCTACAACCGTGATGCACTGATTTATCGCAACCTGCTCAAAGGCCATTTCAAGAAAATGCGCAAGAACACCATGGCCGGTGAAAAGCAGAGCCTGACCCCGCAGCAACCGCTCGATCCGCGGGAGCTGGCAACGCAACTCGAAGGCTTGTGGCAGGTCGAAACCCAGAGCGGGATCCGGGTTTTCCACGACTACATGCCGGTGGAATTTCAGGCCCGCGCCGAACTGGTGGACTTGCTGGAGATGGAACTCGCGCACCGTCGTCACCCAAGCTTCGCCGGGCTTGGGCGTTACTTGCACTGGATCTGCCGGCCGATCTGATCGGAGCACGCTATGAAAGCTCAACTCGGGTTATTGCTGATCTGTGTGGGGTTGGCCGCCTGCCAGGGCAGCAACCCGTACGTCGCGCAGTCGCGCCCATTGCCGCCAGCGCCGCCGCAAGCGGCCAACACCTTCGATCGCAGCGCCTATCCGGCGCCACCGCGTGATTACGGGCGCTATCGCAGTTGGGCCTGGCTCAACGGGCAATTGCCGCCGGGCACGGCCTGGGCCGACTCGGCGCAAGTGGCCGAAGCGGTGAGCAACGCGCTGGATCAGCGCGGTTTGCGGCCGTTGCACGACAATCGTCCGGCCGACCTGCTGGTCAGCGCCCATTTGCGTCTGGAAACCCGCTTGCGTCAGGTGCAGGACGATTACGGTTACGGCGGATACAGTGGCTATGATCGCTACGGGCGTGGTTACGGCATGTACAACAGCGTGCCGATTGTTCGTACTTATCAGGAGCAGGTCGTGGTGGTGCAGGTCAATCTGTTCGACGCCGGCACCGGTCAACCGGTGTGGAGCGCCAGCGCCGAAACCGCCAATCAGGGTAGCCAGCTGGTGCGCACCGACGCCATTCGCGAGGCTCTGGAAAAAGCCCTGTCGGCGTATCCGCCGAGCTAGACTTCATGTGAGAACGCTTCGCAGGTTCAGGCCTTCAACCGGAGAACAACCATGTTCCGTCGTCTCGCTTTACTGGCCATGGCCGCGCTGCTCAGTGCCTGCGCCGCTCACCAGGTCAACCATGACTTCGACGCCAGCCGCGACTTCGCCGCCTATCGCAGCTGGAGCTGGAAAGAACCGGCGCTGCAATATCGCCCGGATGATCCTCGTATCAAAAGCGACCTGACCGAGCAACGCATCCGCCAGGCCGTCGGCGATCAACTCGATCAACGCGGTTTGCGTCCTGCCGCTGCGGGGGCCAAGGGCGACCTGAGCGTGCAGACCTATCTGATTGTCGAGGATCGCCAGCAGCAGGTGACTACCAACTACGGCGGTGGTTGGGGTGGCCCGTGGAACGGGTATTGGGGCGCGCCGATGTACAACGAAACCCGCAACATCACCTACAAGGTGGCAACGATCCAGGTCGACCTGCTCGATGGCAAGGACGGCAAACTGGTGTGGCGTGGCAGCGATGAGCAAATGCTCAGCAGCACGCCCAATCCACAGGATCGCAGCAACGCGGTGCGCGAAACGGTGGGCCGGATATTGGCCAACTATCCACCGCGCTAGGCCGCTTTACAAAACGGGAGCCCCAGCGGCTCCCATTTTTTTTCCTCACCACCCCCACCTGTGGGAGCGAGCCTGCTCGCGAAGACGGCGTGTCAGCCACATCCATGTTGAATGACACAGCGCATTCGCGAGCAGGCGAAGGCCTGCAGGGTTTTGTGCAGCACCAAATGGCGCGTTGCCATTAGCGCCGTCTACACTCAAATCCACCATCGGAGGTAGCGCTCGGCAACGCGCCGGCAAAGGAGTGCGCCATGTCGCCTCGTACGCAGTTCAACGACCCGGCCCGGCAACGCGGGGCGATCGGCTTGATGGCGGCTGCCACCCTCAGTCTGGCGCTGGTGTTGATGCTGTTGGTGGTCGACACCGGTCGGCTATACATGGAGCACCGCAAGTTGCAGCGAGTAGTCGACAGTGCGGCGCTGGAAGCGGTCAGTCGCGGCGGCAATTGTCAGTCCGGTCTGAGCGCTGCCACGTATGCCGGGCAAAGCGCGGTGCGCAATGGCTACATCGTCGATAGCAACAACACCCTCGCGACTACCTGCGGCAGTGTGCAGACCGCGGCCAGCGGCCTGCGTGCGTTCACCGTCGATGCAACCCGCTCGAGCGCAATCAAAGTGGACGCCAGTCGTACGGTGACCACCAGTTTTGCCGGTGGCGTGCAGGCCTTGTTCAGCGGTTCGGCGGTCAGCCTGAACACCACGCTCAACGCCTCGGCCGTCGCTGCGCAACCGACCCCGACGGTTGCGCAACTGAACATCCGCAGTACGCTGGCGAGCATCAACACTGCGCAGTCGAACATTCTCAATCCGCTGTTTTCCGGGCTGCTCGGCGGCAACGTCAACCTCACGGCACTGGGTTGGGATGGTCTGCTCAACACCGACATCAACCTGCTCAGCTACCTCAATCAACTGGCGATCAACCTCAACGTCGCTGCTGGCAACTACACGCAACTGCTCAACACCCAGGCCACGGTCACCCAGCTGATTCAGGCGGCCGCGACGGTGGTGCAGCTCAATGGCGCGACCGCCACGGTGATTACTGCGTTGGGTCAGCTGCAGGTTGCGGCGATCAATGCTGCGCCGGTCAAACTCGGCGACATCCTGCAGTTACAGACCGGCACCACCGCCGCCGGGCTGGATGCAAACCTGCAACTGCTGCAACTGATTCAGGGCGTGGTGCAACTGGCCAACAGCAAAAGCGCGGTGGCCGCGACACTGCCGATCAGCGTGCTGGGGCTGGCGAACGTCACGGTGCGGGTCAAGGTGATTGAGCCGCCGCAGTTCTCGGCGATTGGTGATCCGGCGCGGGCCAAGGCCAACCCATTGGGGCCGGACCGGATTTATGTGCGCACGGCGCAGATCCGCACGATGCTCTCGGTGAATTTGCCGGTGTTGTCTGGAGGGGCTGCGCTGGTCAATGCGGTGTTGGGGCTGGTCGGCACATTGACTCCGACCCTCAACGCGCTGCTGAGTCTGAATCTGGTGGCGACGCTCAATTCAGTCGGTTGTCTGCTCGGTGCCGGTTGCCAACAGCTTGATCCGCAATTGCTGCCGTCGCCGGAAATCGACATTGCCCTGGATGCCGGTGGCGCTATCAGCTACGTCACCGATTACAGCTGTCCGATCGGCCCGGGAACCTCGGGCACCAAAAGCCTGACCGCCCACACCATCACCTCGATCGCTGATCTCAAGGTCGGCGAGATTGACCCGACCAATGCTTTTTCCTCGCTCGCCGAACCGACGGTCACACCGTTGCCACTGGTCGATCTTGGCACGGTGACTTGTCACAAGATCCTCGGCATCGGCAGTTGCGACGAGAGCACCCACGTCCAGTACGGGGCGGGCGGGATCGCGATCATGGTCAATACCAGCGTCGCGCAAAACTCTCAGGATTTGCTGTATTCCAGCAGTACGCCATTCGCCACACCGGCCAACCTCAAACTGCCGCCGAGCGTGATTTCAGCGGCGCCGTCGAGCAACATCGTCAGCAGCCTGGCGAACACTTTGGCAGGGATCAATCTGATCGTGTACAAGCCCCAGGGCAGCAACCCGCTAGGGGCCATTGTCACTGGCGTGGCCAGTCTGATCAGCGATGTCACGGCCATTCTGCAACCGCTGATCACCAACCTGCTCAGCCCATTGCTCGACCCGCTGCTGAACAACTTGCTCAAAGCTCTGGGCATCAACCTGATGGACGTCGACGTCGGCGCCAACATGACCTGCGGCCAGACCGGCAAGGCCTATCTGGTGATCTAGGCGTCCGGGGCAATCGGCAATTCGATGCAGAAACGTGCGCCCTCCACCGAGTTGCGCACGCTCAAATGACCACCCATGTTTTCGATGATGCCGTAGCTCACCGACAGCCCCAGCCCGGTGCCGACGCCCACCGGTTTGGTAGTGAAGAACGGTTCGAAAATCCGCTCCAGCAAGCGCGGGTCGATGCCGCCGCCGTTGTCCTCGACCCACAGTCGCACCTTGTGCTCATCGCGCTCGGCATAAATCGAGATCCATGGCTTGAACGATGAGTCTTTCTCGCGTTTGCCGAGCAGCGCATCGCGGGCGTTGACCATCAGGTTGATCAGCACCTGTTCCAGCTGATCGACATAACCGCGCACCTGCACGCTGAAAACGGTTTCGCTGATCCGCAGGTCGACGCCTTTGCCGCGCATGCCTTCGGCCAGCAACGACAGCGTGCCTTCAATGGCCGAGGCCGGGTTGAACAGTTGTTGCTCGATCTCCGAGCGGCGGCCGAACACGCGCATGTGATCGACCACTTTCGCGGCGCGCTGCACCTGGGCGTCGATGCGATTGAGTTTGTCGGTCAGATAGTCGATCTGCACATCACCGTTGCCCAGACGCTTGAGCACGTTGACGATGGCCATGCGCATCACGTTCAGCGGCTGGTTGATTTCATGGGCCAGACCGGTGGCCATTTCGCCGAGGGTGGCCATTTTTGCGCTTTGCGTGAGTTGCTGCTGCGAGCGCCGCACCTCGGTGTTGTCGCGGCCCACGGCCTGCACTTCAAGCAAGCGCCCGTGTTCATCGAACACCCCGCGATCGGACCATACCCACCACGCATGTTCGCGCCCGGGTAATTGCAGACTGATTTCGGCGGTGCTCACCGGCAACTCCGGGGTCAGCAGTGCCAGACGCTGGACGAAGGCGGCGCGCTGTTCGTCGGACATCCAGCTGCCCAGATCGACCCCCGGCAATTGCTCCGGCGTGCATTCCAGATAAGTCGCCAGCGGCCGGTTGCCGAAGGTCAGGGTCAGGTCGGGGCGATAACGGCAGATCATCGCCGGCGAATCTTCCACCAGAATCCGGTAGCGCTCTTCGCTGTGTCTGACTTGTTCGGCGGCGAGGGTCGCTTCGGTGACGTCCAGCCACAGGCCGACGGCTTCGACCGGCAGGCCAAGGTCGTTGCGCAGCAGCTTGGCTTCGTCGAGCAGCCAGTGGTATTCGCCATGCGCGTCGCGCAAGCGAAAACGCGCGCGCACCGAGCCTTCGCGCAACAGTTGCCGGGTGCGGGCGAAATACAGCTCGCGGTCTTCGGGGTGAATCAGTTGCACCCAGTCGGCGGCGCAGCCCTCGGCCGGCGTCCAGCCCAGCAGTGGCTGCAGGCTGGCGCTGAAAAAGTCCGCAAGCAGCGCACCCTCGACGTAGCGCTGCACATAAATCACTGCCGGCGAACTGGCGATCAGATTATCCAGCCGCGCATGGGCGGCTTCGGCGCGTTGCTGCTGGTTGCGCGTGTCGCTGATGTCGAGCATGAACCCCACCAGCCGCCGCTGTTCACCGGTGCCGGCGACCTGGCCCTGAACGCGATACCACTGGGGCGTTTGTCCGGGGCCGCTGCGGTGCAGGCGAACGCACAGGGTCAGCGCATCACCGTGCGATTGCAGGGCGTGCAGACCGCTGCGCAGTTCTTCGCGATCGGCCGGATGAATCAGTGCCAGCCAGTCTTGCACCGGCATGCGCGCACTGTCCGCCGACAATACGTCGAGCAACGACGGGGACACCAACATCTCGTTGCCGAGCATTTCCCACCAGCCGGTGCCAAGCAGGGTCTGCAGCGATTCGAGGCGTTCGGTGTAGTGATGATGTTGCTGTTCTCGCAGGCGGCTGAGCAGGGGCGCGGCCAGTGCGCTGGTCAGGGCCATCCAGTCGCGGTCGTTCAGGTGCGGTGCGGCAACGTCCACGGAGTAGAAGCCGCAGAGCAGCCACGCGACCACCCCACGATCATCGCTGTAGGGCACGGCGAACCCGTCGGCGTTGCCGAACGTGGCCTCCACCCGCGCGTGTTCGTACAAGCGATGATGGGCGCCAAGGCGCTGCGGCGCGCTGCCGTTGAGGCTGTCGAGCGGCGTGCCCAGACGCTGGCCGTCCTGCCACAGCAGCGGCGCGTCGTGGGCGCGATACTGCTCGTAGATTTGCCAGCCCTGTGCCTGTTCATCGAGCAGCGCGATGGCCAGGCACGGGATATGCCAGCGCTGGGCGATGGCCTGCAATTGTTCGCTGACCACCCTCGGTAAACGCATCAGGCTGCAGAAGCGCAGGTGTTCGCTGATCTGCCCGGCGAGGGTCTGGCAGGCTTCGCGGTGGCGCGATTGCTGGCGCTCCAGCAGCAGGTCGGCGATGTCCATCAGTTGCAGCACCCAGCCCTCGGCCGAAGGCTGCACCCAACCGCGCAGGTGCAGGGTCTGATCGCTGAGGCCGGGGAAATCCAGGTCGAGCATTTGCCTTTGCCAGTCTTGCGGGGGGCCTTCAATCGCCAGCGTACTGTGCGCGAGTAAATAAGCCGACAACGGCAGCGGTGAGTCGTGGGGCGGCTGTTGCGCCAACAGATGACGCAACGGCCCGGCGATCTGCAGCACGCAGCCGTCATGGTCCAGTTGCAGGTGCAGGCCCAGCGGCGGCGAGCCGAGATGATCGGGCAGTTCGTTGGCCGGCGGTGGCGCGCGCTTGAGCAGGCGCCCGAACAGATTGTCGCCGGCGGTCAAAATTTCAGGCTCGAGGAGGCGGTGAGGTTGGCGGGCAGGCTGGGCACGGCGCCCACCCCCGGCAGCACCAGAAACGGCATGATCTGATTGAGCTTGCTGGTGGGGTAATTGACGCTGACCGTCAACGTGCCCTGAGCGGCGTCATACACGGCCGAGGTATCGACACCGACCACCAGGTTCAGTGTGGAGGTCCACTGCAACTGATCGGCCAACACGGCGTTGGCGGTACTCACCACCACCGAGGCATAACCGGGGGTATTCGGATCCACCGCGACGCTGCGGCGCACGGCTTCCGACGTCGCCTCGTTGAAGCTCTGCATCAATAAAAAAGGCAGGCTGTAACTGACCAATGCGTAGAACACGGCGAAAAAAATCACGAATACCAAGGCGAATTCGATCGCCACTGCGCCTGCCTGTGATTTTGCGAAGCCGGTTTTCATGACTGCGTCTACCCTGACGTTCACTGCGTAGTATCAGCATAGAATCAATCAGCAAAATCGGACGGATTTAACCGGATGCAGAGTTTAGTTCTCCTGATCTGGCTGGCCCTGTGCGCCGCCCAGGATGCCCGGCAACGACGTATCGCCAATGTGCTGACGTTCGGTGCGGGAGCGCTAGCGCTGATCCACTTGTTGGCGACCGGCACGACCTGGTTCGGGGCCGATGCGCAGCAGGGATGGTGGGCCGCCGCGATCGCTCTGGGGTTGACCGTTCCGGGGTATTTCATGGGTCGGATGGGCGCAGGCGATGTGAAATTAATGACAGCCATGGGCCTTGCGACGAACGGTTTATTCATTCTTTGCGCGTTTATCGGCGCTGGCGTCGCCAGTCTGCTCTGGCTGCTGATCGCGCCAAGAGTCTGGCTTCATATGAGTCAACGACTTAGAGAACATCTTCGATATATGGAGCCGGGAACGTCAAAGAAGCTGCCATTTGCACCGTTCGTGCTGGTGGGGGTACTGGCTTCGATTCATTGGATCCATTAGTCGCCAGATGCCACTAGTTCTATGTACATAGTCGGAAAGTGCGTCTACTTTCAAATGAAGTCGTTACATCGCCAAAGTGCAGAAAAAGTCAGCTTTGGCCCGAGCAATGGAGTGGTTCGTGAACAAGCTTACGTCGGCGGTAAAAGTGCTCGTGGTCGATGATCAACCGTTGATTGTCGAAGAGTTGTGCGAGTTTCTCGAAAGCAGCGGTTACCGCTGTGTGCCGTGTGAATCCAGCACGCAGGCGATCGAGCGTTTCAGCGAAGACGCGGAAATCGGCCTGGTGCTGAGCGATCTGCACATGCCGGACATGGATGGCATTCAGTTGGTGCAGGAGCTGCAACGCATCAGCGGCAAACACCGGGTGTTCGAAGCGATCATGCTCACCGGTCGCGCTGACAAACAGGATGTGATCAAGGCGCTGCGCGCGGGGATTGCCGACTATTACCAGAAGCCGATTCAGCTGGATGAACTGCTCGAAGGCGTGAAGCGTCAGGAAGCGGCGCTGCAAGAGCGGCACAAGAATGTCCAGTTGGGACACCTGAACCAGAAGCTGCAGTTTCTCTCGGAATCCATCGACGATCTCTATCAGGACCTGGATAAGGTCCGGCGCAATCCGGCGGCGGTCGTCAAAGACATGATCGGCGGCGACAGCGCCGAGGCAGAGCAGGAGATTCCGGCGATCTTCAATCAGCTGTCGCCGCGGCAACTGGATGTGGCGCGGCTGGTGGGCAAAGGGCAAACCAACTATCAGATCGCCTGCGAGTTGGGCATCACCGAAAACACCGTGAAACTGTATGTCTCGCAGGTGTTGCGCCTTACCCACATGCACAACCGTACCCAGTTGGCATTGGCGCTGTCGCCCAGTGCGTCGGCCGCCCGTCAGCGTGTGACCGCACACTGATCGCGATTGCCTGTTCGTCGCGGACAGGCAGTCAATTCTGCCAAAAAATCCTCGCCTGAATTACCCGCCCTGCATTTACGGTTTGGGGAACAGATTGTCCAGGGTTTCCAGCAGGCGCACGTGGTAGATCGGCTTGCGAAACAGATCCAGCACCTGCAGGCGCAGCATGTCGCTGACGTCTTCCATGTCGGCATGTCCGGAGGTCACGATCACTGGAAGATGCTGGCGTGAAGTGTGCTCGCGCAGGCGTTTGATCAGCGACATGCCGGACTCCTCCGGCATGCGCAGATCGGTGATCACCAGGGCGATATCCGGATGGCGGGTAAGGTGATGCAGGGCGAGTTTCACCGAGGTGGCGGTGTGGCAGACAAAACCCTCGCCCTCCAGTAACTCGGCCAGCTCAAGCAGCGCGTCCTCTTCGTCGTCAACCAGAAGCAACTGTTGGCGGGGGAGCGAGGAGGCAGTCATGGGCAGTCCCTGAAAAGCTGGAAGTGAGATCGAGTGTAGCGCGACATTCGCCGGACGCGACTCACATCAGGGGGTTTGTACCGGAGCGGTTTGTGCAGTGCCGCCGAGGGATACCAGCACGCTGTTGAAAATCGCCAGCACCTGGGCGCCTACCGGCGTCACGAATACCACGACCACTACCGCCACCATGGCCACCACAATCGCATACTCGATGGCCGAAGCGCCTTCCGTGTTTGCCAGAAACGCCCGCGCACGCATCAACAGATATTCAAGCACCATGAGTATTCTCCTCTGCGTCAGCCCTTGGCCGCACGCTGGAAATTCACTGGCCTCGTCAACGCCCGGGCGCACGATTGCTCACCCGCGCGCGGGCATTGAAAGGGGACGAGCGGGGGGATCAAGGCGTAGGTCGGACCTGTGCCGTTCCGCCGAGACTGGTCAGGACTGTGTTGAAAATCGACAGCACCTTGTTGCCGACAGGTGTCACGAACACCACGACAACCACGGCCACCATGGCCACCACGATTGCGTACTCGATTGCCGACGCCCCTTCCTCGCTTTTGAGAAACAGGCGGGCCCTGGCCAGCAGATATTCGAGAATCATACGTCTACTCCTTCGCGCCTCTGGCGCCGATCCAACGCTACAGCGGCATGCTTTCACCGTGCTATCAGAGCATTGTCAACAAACTCCCGGTCAACAACTGTAAGAACGGATTAATCACAAAGGATTAACCAGAACGTTAGTTGAGCCAAACCCTACAGTTAATTGGCCAGGGCTCATACTTTAGTGAGTTATTTTGCTGTCATTAATGGCGTTTTGTGTCGGATCAGCTAGCTTGGAAATAGCGAAATCGTTACATGTTCATAGCTGCCTGATCGCGAAAAATTCTCTCGGCAGGAAGTACAGGCTGTCGGTGCAGCAGGAAAGGGAGAGCCGTCATGAACAGTCGCGTCACCATGGGTCTTGCAGCGGTTCTGCTGCTGGGGGCAATCGTCGTCGGTTACTGGGGCCTGATGCTCAGTCGGCACCCGGTTCCCGTCGCCCAGGTGCCTGCCGCCCCGGCAGTCGCCCTGGAAAAAACCGTTGCCGCCGCCGAAGATCAGACGCGCCAGCCAGTGGTCGTGCTGTTGCACGATGTCCCGCCGTTCACGCCGCTCACGGCTGCCGATGTGGCGGTGGAGAAACTGCGCAGTGCGCCAGCCGGCAGCCTTTCCAGTGTCGAGCAAGCGGTGGGTCGCACACCCTGGCGGCACCTGAGCGCAGGCACCTGGCTCAACGATGAAAGCTTTCAGGCCGGTGGCTCACTGGCGCGGATGATCCGCAGTGATGAACGTGCGCTCACCGTGGCCGTGGACGAAGTGATCGGTGCCGCCGGGCAACTGATTCCCGGCGATTACGTTGATGTGCTGCTCTACCTGCGTCAGGACGCGAGCAATCTGCAGCAGTCGGCGCAGATCGTGGTGCCGGCGATGCGCGTGCTCGGTGTCGGTGAGCAATACGGCCTGACCAATGACGGCCAACCCGCCAACCCGGCCTTGAGCGCCGACGACAAACTCAAACAGGATCAACGCCGGATTGCCGCGCGCACCGTAGTGCTGGCGGTGCCCGAACAATTGCTCAGCCGGATGATGCTCGCCACTCAGGTCGGCACGTTGCGCCTGGCCGTGCGCAGCAGCGAAGAACAGCGTCTGGCCAAGTACTGGGCCGGTGAATCCCAGTCACTGGCGCACGTGGACAACGCCAACAGCCAACTCTTCCAGTTCACGCAACTGGCGCTCGGTGCCGCCCCGAAAGCGCCGGCCGCTGGCGGTCATGGCGCTGCGCGGCCGATGGAAGTGATCCGCGGCAATCAGCTTTCCCAACAAGCCCCATGACTGAGCAAGGATCCACGTGCATGCAGAGTCGATTCAGGCCGCTATTAAAACCTGTAGTCCGGGCCTTGATACTGATGGGACTGTCGATGAACGCCGCCGTCGCGGCCACCGGCAATTGCTCGGCACTCGGTCGTATGCCACCGGTGATCGAGATCGGCGAGGGCTTCCAGCAGGACATCCAGTCGCCGGTGGCGATCACCCGCGTGGCCATCGGCGACCCGAAGATCGCCGACGTGCATGATACCGGCAGCGCCTCGTTTTTACTCACCGGCGTGGCCCCCGGCGCCACCAGCCTGATGGTCTGGACTTCGTGCTCCAGTGAACCGCGCCAGAGCATGGTGTTCGTCAAGGGCAGTGCCACCGCCGCACTGACCAGCGCCAGCAGACTGCCTTCCGATGATCCGACGCTGCCCTCGCAAGTGCAGACCGACATTCGTTTCGTCGAAGTCAGCCGCACCAAACTCAAGGAAGCCACCGCTTCGTTGATCGGCACTCGGGGTAATTTCCTCTTCGGTTCGCCCGGTACGTTGCCACCCATCGACGGCGTGCCGACACCGAGACTGCCGGTGGATAACGGCCTGTTCAATTTCTCGTGGGTCGGCGGCAAGACCATGGCGATCATCAACGCGCTGGAAACCAGCGGTTTCGCCTACACCCTTGCGCGCCCCAGCCTGGTGGCGCTGAGCGGGCAGAGCGCAAGCTTTCTGGCCGGCGGTGAAATCCCGATTCCGGTGCCCAGCGCCGGCAGCGACACGGTGACTATCGAGTACAAGGAGTTCGGTATCCGCCTGACCCTGACTCCGACCGTGATCGACCGCAATCGCGTGGCACTGAAGGTCGCGCCGGAAGTCAGTGAACTGGATTACGCCAACGCCATCAGTATCGCCGGCACCCCGGTGCCGGCCCTTACCGTGCGCCGTACCGACACCAGCATCTCGCTGGCCGACGGCGAAAGCTTCGTCATCAGCGGCTTGATCAGCACCAGCAACACCTCGCAAGTGAACAAGTTTCCGGGGCTGGGTGATATCCCGGTACTCGGCGCCTTTTTCAAAGGCTCGCAGATCAGACGCGAAGAGCGCGAACTGCTGATGATTGTCACCCCGCACCTGGTGCAGCCACTGGCGGCGGACGCGCAACTGCCGTCGCTGCCGGGGGAAAAACTGCGCAACTACGACCCGAATTTCTACCGCATGTTCTTCCTCGAAAACGGCAATTTCGACAAGCGCAGTGGGTTGTCCCAATGAACCAGAACCTGAGTCAGACCTTTCTTGCGATCACCCGTAACAGCACCGACCTGGAGTGGCTGCAAGGCGCACTCGCGCCGCTGGGCCAGGTGGTGAGCGCCGGGGCCGGGAGCCTGGACGAGTTGCTGGCGCTGGTCGACGTCACCTTCGCCAGCCTGGTGTTCGTCGGCCTCGATCGCGACCATGTGGTCGCGCAAAGTGCGTTGATCGAAGGCGCGCTGGAAGCCAAACCGATGCTCGCCATCGTCGCGCTCGGCGATGGTATGGACAATCAACTGGTGCTCAATGCCATGCGTGCCGGCGCCCGGGATTTCGTCGCCTACGGTTCGCGCGCCAGTGAAGTCGCCGGGCTGGTGAGGCGCCTGAACAAGCGCCTGCCACCGGTGGCGGCCAACACGCAGCTTGGCGGCCTTACGGTGTTGTACGGCACGCAGAGCTATAGCGATGGCGCGCTGCTGGCCAACCATATGGCGCAGGTGGTGCAAAAGAGCGGACAGCAGACGTTGCTGCTGGATCTGGGCCTACCGCGCGGCGACAGCCTGGCGTTGCTCGGACTCGAAAGTTCGTTTCACTTCGGCGATGCCTTGCGTCACTTGCGCAGACTCGACGCGACCCTGATCGACAGTGCCTTCACCAGCGCTGAAGCGGGGCTGCGGATTCTGGCGTATGCCAGCAGCGACGAGCCACTGGAAAACACCAGTGCCGCCGAGCTGTACATGTTGCTCAGCGCCTTGCGCCAACACTTCCAGCACATCGTCGTGAATCTCACCGGGCAGTCCGACAGTGAAGCCTTGCGCACCTTTGTCAGCCACTGCGACAAGCTGATCTGGTACACCGATCAGAACGTGCTCAACTGCCGCCGCAACCTGGCCGTGCTCAATCTGTGGCGCGAGAAAGGCATGAAACTCGACCACGCGCGGTTGCTGGTGGACGGCTATCTGGGCAGCGTTGCCCCGGATGCTGAAACCCTGGGCAAAACCTTCAACCTCGAAGTGATCGCGGTATTGGCCGCCAATGCCGAAGTGCGCCTCAACGCCAAGAACCAGGGTGTCAGCCTGTTCGAGCTGGCCCCGCGGGAAAAACTCACGCAAAGCCTGCGGGCTCTCGGCGAGCGTCTGGCCAAACGCTCCGAAGGTCTGGTCAAACCCAAGGCCATCAGCTGGTTCGACCGCTTGCGAGGCACCTCATGAGCGCGGAAAAACTGTTCGGCGCGGTGCAGCATGGCGCGGTCGGCAATACCGATCACGAAGGCCTGAAGCTGGTGCTGCATCGCTACATCATCGACGCCATCGAAGAGTCGGGGAAAAACCTGCTGGAGGGCTCGCGCCAGTTGCTGGCGCAGTTTGTCACCGACAAGGTTGCCGAATATATCGCCCGCCTGCACCTGGCGATTTCCCGTTACGAGATGGAGCGGCTGGCCGAGGAAATCGTCGACGAACTCACTGGGTTCGGCCCGCTGGAAGTGCTGCTGCGCGATCCGTCGGTGACCGAGATTCTGGTCAATGGCCCGCACCGGGTGTTCATCGAACGCGATGGCGTGCTGCACCAGAGTGACCTGCGCTTTATCGATTCGCACCACGTCGAACGGGTCATGCAACGGATTCTCGCACCACTCGGGCGACGCCTCGACGAGTCCTCGCCGATGGTCGATGCGCGTCTGCCGGACGGTAGCCGGGTCAACGCGATCATCCCGCCGATCGCTCTCGACGGCCCCTGCCTGTCGATTCGAAAGTTTCGCAAGGACATGCTCAAGAGCAGCGACCTGATGGCGATGCAGACCATCGATCTGGCGATTTTCGAGTTCCTCCAGGAGGCGGTCGGCAAGCGTTGCAACGTGTTGATCAGCGGCGGTACCGGCACTGGCAAGACCACGCTGCTGAACATCCTCAGCCAATTGATCAACCCCCACGAACGTCTGGTGACCATCGAAGACGTCGCCGAATTGCAGCTCGGCCACCCGCACGTCGTGCGCTTGGAAACCCGCCCGCCGAACGCCGAGGGCCACGGCGAAGTCAAGGCCAGCGACCTGATCCGCAACGCCCTGCGCATGCGTCCCGACCGGATCATCCTCGGCGAGATTCGTGGGGTCGAAGTGGTCGATGTGCTGACCGCGATGAACACCGGCCACGACGGCTCGATGAGCACCGTGCACGCCAACAATGCGCAGGATGCGTTGCTGCGTCTGGAGACGCTGGTGGGGCTGACCGGTCGCTCGATCGCCGAGCGCACCTTGCGCCAGATGATCTGCGCTGCCCTCGATGTGATCATCCAGCTGACCCGCATGCCCGACGGCCGCCGCTGTGTCAGCGAGGTGGTGGAAGTGGTCGGCATCCGCGAAGACGTCTACGTCACCAACACCTTGTTTCGCCTTGATCGACGTACCGGTTTCGGCTTCCTGCGCGAAGCGGTCAATCCGGCGGGCGACAAGTTGCGCCACGAGGCCCACCTGGGCTGACCGCATGGAACTGGCATCATGATCGGACCGGCCATTCTCATCTTCCTGTGTCTGATCCTGCTCGGTCTGTCGATCTGGTTGTTCGTGCATGGCATCCACAAGACCAGCAACGAACGGGTGCTCAATCGCCTCGCGGCGGGGCAGCCGCAACTGGCCGCGCAGAAGCCGACCTGGGTTGGACTTGAACGGATGTTTTTGCGCGCCGGGCTTGGCCGTCCCAGCGAACGTTTCGGGCTGTGGATGAGCCTGTGGGGCGTGGCGATTGTCCTTGGTTATCTATTGGCGGACTGGATCGGTTTGCTGGCGATGCTGCTGGCGCCCCCCCTGATCTTGCGCCTGTACATTTCCTGGCTGTACCAACGGCGGATCAAACGCATGATCGAGCAGTTGCCGCAGTTGCTCGACTACACCGTACGCAGTCTCAAGTCCGGGCGCACTTTGAGCGACGCCGTCATGGGCGGTATCGAATCGAGCGAGGATCCCCTGAAAAAAGCCATGGGCCGGGTGCAGCGCAACGTGCAGCTGGGGGTCAATCTGCCGGATGCGGTCAGCGATTTCGCCGAACTCTACGAACAGGACGAACTGCGCATGTTTGCCCTCGGCCTCAAGGTCAACCATCGCTACGGCGGCAATGCCAGCGAGCTGCTGGAGAACCTGATCAAGCTGATCCGCGAGCGTGACCAGGGCGCCCGGCAACTGCGCGCACTCACTGGCGAAACACGCATGACCGCGTGGGTGCTGGGTTCGCTGCCGGTAATCCTGGTGAGCTACTTCATGCTGACCAACCCCGGCTACATGCTTGGCATGTGGCACGACTCCGGTGGTCGGACCATGTTGATTATCGCTGTGATGTTGCAAGTGACCGGTTGTCTGGCGCTGTGGCGCATGTTGCGGAGTATTTGAAATGGTTTATCTCGCCGCTCTGATGCTGCTGCTCGGCGCGCTGTTGCTGGTGGTCAATCACCTGCTGACCGAGCGCCGCCGGGTGCGCCAGGTCAACCAGCGGTTGCAGGGGCATCTGGTGCGCGAGAACCGTCTGGGTAACTGGCTGCGTGCTCTGGGCAACAGCAGGTTCGGCCAGCGCTCAGTGAGCATCGACAGCGAAACCCAGACTCTGCTCAGTCGCCTGGGCTGGCGCCGCGCCAGTGAGCGCTCGCTGTTCGCTGCCTGCCAGATCGGCACGCCGCTGCTGGCTTTGGGGTTGGCGATCTTTCTGCAGGAAGTTTTTTTTCCGCACGCCGCCAACCGCTGGATCGTGCCGATGCTCGCCACCGGTGCCGGTTACCTGCTGCCCAAGCGGCTGCTGGCCTACGCCGCCGGACGCCGGCAGAAAACCATCGCGGTGGAAATCTCCACGTTCATCCCGCTGCTGCGCATCCTCTTCGAGTCAGGCATGGCGGTCGAACAAGCCTTGCGTGTGCTCAGCACCGAAGGGCAGAAACTGCTGCCGGAACTGACCCGCGAACTGCGCCTGATTCTGGCCCGGGTCGACTCGGGACTGGAGTTGGGGCAGGAACTGAACAAGGCCTCGGTGATGCTCGCGGTCGATGAGTTCACCGACACCTGCGTGATCCTGCAGCAACTGATCCAGCAAGGCGGCGGGGCGATGAAATCACTGCTCGCGCTCAAGCAATTGCTCGATGACCGCCGCCTGACCCGACTGCAGGAATACATCTCGAAGATGTCGGCGAAGATGTCGGTGGTGATGATGCTCTTTCTGTTTCCTGCCTTGCTGATCGTACTGGCCGGCCCGGGGTTCACCGCGATTACCCGGGCGTTCGCAAACTGACGTTGGCTCATGGAGAGCGTTTGATGAAAGCACTGATTGTCTTGGCAAGTGTGTTGTTGCTCGGTGGTTGCGCCACCGACGGTCAGGCGCCGTGGTCGGCGATGCTCGCACCGACCAGTTGCAGCAAACTCGATTCCGAACAGGAACTGGCGCTGAACCTGGCGGACGATCTGGCCAACGACGGCAAGCTGCACGCCAGCCTGGCCAACCTGCAAAGCCTGCCCGACAAACTGGTCGAGGTACGCCTGCGCAAGGCCAGGGTTTACCGCTTGCTCGGGCGCAGTGAAGCCGAGCCGCTGTATCGCGGTTTGCTCGGCACCTGCCTGACGGCGGACGCCGAGCATGGCCTGGGCCAGATCTATGCCGCCCGTGGCGACAACGGTCAGGCTCAGGCGCACTTGCAGCGCGCGGTGCGCCTGGCGCCGACCAATGAAAAGATCCGCAATGACCTGGGCGTGGTTTACCTCAACCAGTTGCGTCTTGAGGACGCGCGATTCGAATTCCTGACCGCTATTGAACTCAAGCAGAACGATCAACTGGCCACGCTGAATCTGGTGAGCTTGCTGCTGTACCAGAACAACTGGCAGCAAGCCGCCGAAATCGTCAGCCACGCGCACCTGACGCCGGAGCAGTTCGCCGATGCCCAGGCCCGCGCGGAAAAACTCAAAGTGCCGGCCAAGGCTTCGACCGCGGCCGGTAATCAAGTGGCGGTGGTGGCTGACCCACAACCGTTGACGCTCAAGTGACACTCCGGGAGATGACCATGAACACCTTGCACAGTGTTTGCTGTCTGGCCCTGCTCAGCCTGCCGTTCGCCGCCCAGGCGATCGACGCCGGCCCTGCCTCGGCGCAGCAACAGGAAACCGAAGGCTGGCTGGTGCTGCAAAGTCGCAACCACGCCGCTTCGCCCAAACCGCAAACCGCCACCGCGACAGAGCGGGAGCTGGCGCTGCAGCGCTGGTTGAAGAAATACAGCTACGAGATTCCGGACTTATACGATCCGGATGCGGGCGGCAAGATCGAGACCAAGAACTAGGTTGATGGCGTGGCTCGAGCCAGTCCGCCAGCGCCGACACGCCGGCGATGACGGACTGGCTGAAGGCCTACAATTGATAGCTGAAACTGATGCTGTAACGCGCCCGACGATTGAACGTATCCAGCGCTTCATCGGACATAGGCTTGGCGGCTTCCAGCGCAATGTTGTAGTACTTGGCATCGCCAAAACGCAGGCCTACTGCTGCCGATGACAGGTCGTTGCTCTGTACAGCGAGTTTGTTGAACCAGGTTTTCGAACGGTCCAGCACCACGTACGGTTGCAGGATGCGCACCCAGTTGCCGTCGCGGTTGAAGCTGTAGTTGACCTCGTAAGCCGCGCCCCAGCCCTTGTCGCCCGATGCCTGATCGTCAGGGTAACCACGGCCGAAATTCTGCCCGCCGAACACCGTACGCTCGCTGTCGGGCAGGGTGTCATCACTCCAGTACAGCGCGGCCGACAGCACGCCTTGCCAGTTGTCGAAAAACTTGTCGCTCTGCACGCCGGAGAGACGCAGGCGCAGGAAGTTCAGGTCCAGCGCCGGGTTGTTGGAATGCGCGCCCATGCTGTCCAGACCTTGATACACGCCGCCGCTGAGAATCCGCAATTGCCGCGCATCGCTCTTGCGCCAGTCACCTTCGAATGCAAGGGCACGCACGTTGGTGCGCTCTTCGATGCTGATCGGGTAGCCGACCACGTCGTAGCGGTTCTTGTTATCCACTGCATATAGCCGCGCTCCCGCGTTAAGCAGCTCGTTGGACGCGGCAATGAACGGGTGGCTGATGCCGATGGAGTAACGATCGTCTTCCTTGTGTGGCTTGAGTTCGAAGCCGTCGCTGGTGAGCACATTGGTGCCCGGGTCAGCCCGGTAGCGTGAGGCGAACAGACTCAGTTGCGTGCCTTCACTGTTGAGAAACTGGTTGTAGTCCACACGGTAGTAGCGCTCATGATCGTCGCCCGGTGGAAACAGACCGCTCAGGGTCAGTTGCTCGCCCATCGCCGTCTGCGAATTACTGCTGACCCCCAGCAAAGCCTGTGTACCGTTGCGGTTGTCTTCAGTGGTGCTCATGGTGCTGGTGAACGATTTGCGGCTGGCCTGGGCCACCAGCGTTGTTGCACCGTCGGTGGTGCCGGGCGGCGGCACTTGCGCCTGGATGGTCACCCCGGGGATGCGGGTCATCAGGGTGGTGTAGCGTTCGAAGGTCTTGCGCGTCAGCGGGCGTTCGGCCTGGATTTTTGCCGCCAGTTCGTCGAGCAGGCCTTTGACCCGGCCGACATCGCCTTGCACCTGCACATCGCGCACATAACCTTCCACCAGTACCACCCGGGCCACGCCATCGTCGAAACGCTGCTGCGGCAGGAACGCATAGGACAGCAGATAGCCGTCCTTCTGGTAGCGCCGGGTGATGTCGCGCGTGGCTTCGATCAGGTCGGCCAGGCTGCTCTGGTGGCCGATCAGGGGTTTGTAGACTTCGGCCAGTTCGTTGAGCGGGTAGAGCGTGCCGCCTTCGATCTGCACGGTTTTCAGGTTGATCTTGGTGTCCATCAACAGTGGCTGCGCCGTGGCCGCGCCGGGGTCGGGTACTTGCAGGGGCGTGGCGGCGGGGCGATAGGCATCAGCCGGCAGGTTCGGTACGGGCAGGTTACGTGTGGTTTCGTTGCTGTTGAGAAAGCTTGGCAGGGTGTCGGCGAGGGCGGCGGAACTGATACTGAGGAACAACAGGGATGCCATTACGCGCATAGGACACTCCATGGTCAGATCACAGCGCAGGGTTGAATTTTTCCTAAGAAAAAAGCGGAAGACTCGTGGGAATCTTCCGCCCTCAACCAAGCGTAGGCGCTGTAGGTGAGGCCGTCGAATCGGCCAGGTGCAATTTAGCGTTGGTTGCCTCCAAGAGCGCCGGTCAGGCCACCGAGCACGCCGCCCAGACCTCCGGTTGCGGTGCCGCCGGTACTGGTGCCGCCGTTGAGCAGGCCGCCGACCGCACCCACGGTAGCGCCGACGTTGCTGACCACACCACCGACGGCGGTAGTGACCGGGTTGTTGGTGGATGCGATGGTGGCGCCAACCGTGCTGACGGCGCCGCCAACCTGGCCGGTGAGACCGGCGACCGGCGCGCCCAGACCTGTCGCGGCGCCGACTTGTTGAGTGACGCTGGTGACCGCACTGGTGACCGGGTTAAGCCCGGCACCGACGGTGGCGCCGACGGTGGCCAGTGGCGAGGTGGTGGCGGTGATCGGCGTGCCCGAGCCACCGAGTACGGTGTTGAGCGAGGCGATGGTATTGCCCAGTCCGCCAGCCGTGACGCCGCCGGCACTGACCACGCCGTTGGTGCTGCCGGCATTCAGGCCGGAACCGACATTGACCACGGCACCGCCAACGGTTTGCAGCAGACCGGTACCGCCCAGGCCGCCGCCGAGACCACCACCCAATCCGCCACCGGTACTGCTGCCGTTATCCACCAGCCCGCCGGCTTTGCCGACGGTGGTGCCGACGTTGGTCAAGGCGCCGCCAAGCGTGTTAGTCACAGCATTGCCGCTGCCGGCACCCGTGACTTGGCCGCCCAGATTTTTGACGGCGCCGCCAACCTGGCCGATCACGCCATTGAGCGGAGCGCCGAGGCCGGTCGCATCGCCTACTTTGTCGGTCGTGCTTTCAACCATCGCAATCACTGGCACCAGACCGTTGCCGACACTCTTGGTCACTGAGCCGAGTGGGCCGGTGGTAGTGGCAAGGCTCAGTGTGTCGCCGAGCATGGTGACTTTTTCACCGACGCCGTCGAGTACCGGGGCGACTTTGGTGACCACGCCGCCGACAACCGGAACGCTGCCGGTGGCGGTCGCCAGTTTGCCGCTCAGATCCGAGACGCCAGTACCGACATCTGAAACCACGCCGCCGACCGAGGCGGCGGTGACGCCCAGACCATTGTCGACCGTGCCCAGTTTGCCGATGCCGTTGGCCACGCCATCACCGAGGGTGCTGACCACATTGCCAGCGGTGTTGGCCGCGCTTTGCACGACGCCACCGACGACCGGTACGGTGCTCAGCGAATCGCCGATCTGGCCGACCCCATCACCGACGCCTGCGACGGTGTTGCCGACATCCTGCACCAAGGTGGTGGTCACCAGCGGAGTGGTGGTCGGGTTGGTCGGGTTGGTTGGATCCGTAGGGTCGGTCGGATTGGTTGGGTTGGTCGGATCGGTCGGGTTGGTTGTACCGGTACCGCCAGTACCGCCGGTGCCTCCGGTACCACCTGTGCCTGCGGTATCGGTGCCGCCAGTGCCACTGCTGCCTCCAGTGCCACTAGTGCCGCCAGTGCCCGATGTCGCACTGTCTGGCGAAGAGCTGCCGGAGCTGCTGTGATGGCCGCCACCGCCGCTGCTGCAGCCAGCGAGGCCAAGGGAGAGGATCAATGCCAGAGCTGTTGCCGATTTGCACCACACTTGAGTTTTCATGATTGAGATTCCTTGCACCTGTAACAACATTCGTCGTTTTCGATGGCTCACCGATCTGTTGCCGGTGATGCCTCGTCCGTGGTGTCAATCTCAATCGCGCCGCAGGTTTCGACCATTCTCAAGTTGGTATTAACGCCTTTATATATAAGGCGCCGCGCCGTGCCTAAGGACTAATACCCAGGATATAGGCGCGCAAAAAAAGGCCTTGAAAATCAAGGCCAGGAGTTCTTCAGAGTGTTGCGTCGAGCGCGGAATAACTTAAGTGATATATACACAATTTACAGGCTTGCCCGGGGGGGAGGGTCAGGCAACCGGTTGCCACAGCCCGACCATGTGCTCCAGATCGCCGGCGCCGATCAGGCGCAACTCGCCGCTGGACCCCGGCGCACTCGCCAGCAATGAAACCTCACTGGGCAAGCGCACCGGTTTGCGAAAGTGCACGGCGATTTCAAGGTTGGCCTTGGGTAGATGATCAGCCAGTGCCGCGAGGGTTCGTGCCTTGTTCCACAAGCCGTGAGCAATCGCCGTGGGAAAACCGAACAGCTTGGCACTGGTGGCGCTCAGGTGAATCGGGTTGTAGTCGCCCGAGACTTTGGCGTATTGCCGACCGATATCGGCCGGCGCTTTCCATTGCGCAATTTGCATCAACACCTGAGACGGTTCCCAGTGTTGCTCTACGGGTTCGCCATCGAGTTTCACTCCGCGACAGAGCATCTGGCTTTCGGCTTCCCACAGCGGCCCGAGTTGATCATCGAGGGTGGTCAACACATCGAAGGTCGCGCCTTTGGGATGCGGCTGCAGGTTGTGCACGCGAACACTGACTTGCGCGCGACTGATCCCGCCCATTGGCCGCAACACGCGTATGCGGTTGCTCAGATGAATCAGTCCCAGCAGCGGGAACGGAAATTCCTTGGCCGTGAGCAATTGCATCTGCAGGGCGAACGCGAGGATATGTGGATAAGTCGGCGGCAGCAGGCCGTCATCGGCAAAGCCGCAGACCTTGCGATAGGCCGCCAGCTTCTGGCCGTCGACATCGACCCAGCAGCGCAAACCGCTGTCGGGCAATCGGGTGCCAGTAATCTTGCGCCGGGTCGCGGCCCGGGCATACAGGCCGGGCAGACTCGGTTCGCGGTCGAAGGTGTGCCATTCAATGCTCATGCCTATGCCCCCAGAACACTTTGGCCACAAACCCGCAGCGCCTGGCCGGTGAACGCGCCAGTGCCCGGTTGCGCCAGCCACGCGACGGCTTCGGCGACGTCTTGCGGCAAACCGCCCTGGCCCAGCGAACTCATGCGCCGCCCGGCTTCACGCAGGCCGAACGGGATGTGCGCGGTCATTTGGGTTTCGATGAAGCCCGGGGCCACGGCGTTGATGCTGATGCCGCGTTCGTGCAGTGTCGGCGCCCAGGCCTGGGCCAGGCCGATCAGCCCGGCCTTGCTTGCGGCGTAGTTGGTCTGTCCGCGATTGCCGGCGATGCCGCTGATCGAGGCCAGCAGAATCACCCGCGCATTGTCGTGCAGGGTGCCGCTGTCGAGCAGCGCCTTGGTCAGCACTTGCGGGGCATTGAGGTTGACCGCCAGCACCGCGTCCCAGAATTCCGGGGTCATGTTGGCGAGGGTTTTGTCGCGAGTGATCCCGGCGTTGTGCACCAGAATGTCGAGGCCGTCCGGCAGCTGTTCGATCAGTTGCGCAGCGGCGTCTTCGGCGCAGATGTCGAGGGTGATGGCCCGGCCGCCGAGCCGCGCGGCGAGGGCTTCCAGATCAGTCTTGGCCGGTGCTACGTCGAGCAGAATCACTTCCGCTCCGTCGCGGGCCAGGGTCTCGGCAATCGAGGCGCCGATCCCGCGTGCCGCGCCGGTAACCAGCGCCTTGCGTCCGGCCAATGGCCGGGTCCAGTCGGTGACGGGTGTAGCGCACGCGGTCAGGCGAATCACCTGCCCGGAGACAAAGGCACTTTTTGGTGAGAGGAAAAACCGCAGCGGCCCCTCAAGCTGATCTTCAGCGCCCTCACCGACATAGATCAGTTGCAGCGTGCCGCCGCTGCGCAACTCCTTGGCCAGCGAACGCGAAAAGCCTTCGAGCGCCCGCTGTGCACTGGATGCGATGGGCTCGCGCAGGGTTTCCGGGGCACGGCCGAGAATCACCAGGTGCGCGCTGCTGTCGAGGTTTTTCATCAACGGCTGGAAGAACTCGCGCAGCTGTTTGAGCTGGTCGGTGTGCTGCAGGTCGCTGGCGTCGAACACCACGGCCTTGAGTTTCGGCCCGTGCCCGGGAATCCATGCAGTGGCCAGCGACGGTTCACTGCCGTAGCTATAAATCGCGTCGGTCAGGCGGTTGGCGAACGCAGTGACCCGCTCGGCCAGCGGCCCGCCGCCGATCAGCAGCGCACCGTCCACCGGCCGCAGGCGTCCGGCCTGCCAGCGTTCCAGCCGCACCGGCGACGGCAGGCCCAAAGCCCCGACCAGACGGTGTCCGATGGATGAGTTGGCGAAGTCGATATAGCGGTCTGACATGGAACGCTCTCCAAAAGTTGGGGTTCAAAGTGTGGACTACCAACGGCAATCAATCGTTCGATCCACGCAATAAGGCCTACGCTAGAACAGCAGAGTAGTTGGCCGCAGAGGGTTGTGTGGCCAAACACAAATTCAGAAACAACGTTGAACCTTGTAGGAGTGAGCCTGCTCGCGATAGGGATTTGTCAGATACAGACGTTTCGACTGACACGATGCCATCGCGAGCAGGCTCACTCCTACAAAGGATTCAGGTGAATTCGACCATTTGGGAAAGGAGCTTTTCATGAGTCAGCTGCGCCGCGTCGCCATCATCGGTGGTAACCGTATTCCCTTCGCCCGCTCCAACGGGCCGTACGCCACTGCCAGCAATCAGGTGATGCTCACCGCCGCGCTTGAAGGCCTGATCGAACGCTACAACCTGCACGGCCTGCGCATCGGCGAAGTGGTGGCGGGGGCGGTGCTTAAATTGTCACGGGATATGAGTCTGACTCGGGAATGTGTGCTCGGCTCACGGCTGTCACCGGCCACCCCGGCCTATGACATCCAGCAAGCCTGCGGCACCGGGCTGGAAGCGGCGCTGCTGGTGGCGAACAAAATCGCCCTCGGCCAGATCGATTGCGGTATTGCCGGTGGCGTCGACACCACCTCGGACGCGCCGATCAGCGTCAGCGAAGGGCTGCGCAAAATCCTTCTGCAGGCCAACCGCGCCAAGACCACCGGCGACAAGTTGAAAACTTTTCTGCAACTGCGCCCGCGGCACTTGATCCCGGAATTTCCTGGCATCGGCGAGCCGCGCACCGGTCTGTCGATGGGGCAGCACTGTGAGTTGATGGCACAGACCTGGAATATCCCTCGCGAAGAGCAGGATCAACTGGCCCTCGAAAGTCATCACAAACTCGCCGCGTCCTACAGCGAAGGCTGGCACAACGACCTGATGACGCCGTTCCTCGGCCTGACCCGCGACAACAATCTGCGCCCGGACCTGACCCTGGAAAAACTCGCCACGCTCAAACCCGCTTTCGAAAAAAGCGCCAAGGGCACGCTGACGGCGGGCAACTCCACGCCACTCACCGACGGCGCCTCGGTGGTGCTGCTGGGCAGCGAGGAATGGGCGAAAGAACGTGGGCTGCCGATCCTCGCCTATCTGCGCGATGGCGAGGCGGCGGCGGTGGATTTCGTCAATGGCGCCGAAGGTCTGTTGATGGCGCCGGTGTATGCAGTGCCGCGCCTGCTGGCGCGTAATGGGCTGACCCTGCAAGACTTCGATTACTACGAAATTCACGAAGCGTTCGCCGCGCAGGTGCTGTGCACGCTCAAGGCCTGGGAAGACCCCGAATACTGCAAGACGCGTTTGGGGCTGGACGCACCGCTGGGCTCGATCGACCGCAGCCGGTTGAACGTGAAAGGCAGCTCGCTGGCGGCGGGACATCCGTTTGCCGCAACCGGTGGGCGGATTGTCGCCAACCTGGCGAAACTGCTGGATGCGGCGGGCAAGGGCAGGGGGCTGATCTCGATCTGCGCCGCTGGGGGGCAGGGTGTCACCGCAATCATCGAACGCTGAAATATCGCAGCTTTCGGCGCCAGTCTCTTGTAGGTGCTGCCGCAGGCTGCGATCTTTTGACCTTGAATCCTTTCATCACCGCCGCATGTCAGATTCTGTCGCAAATGCCCTCGACGGCCGATAACTACAAGCAAGGTCGGCTCGGCTATGATCGGCAAAGCTCGATTATTTCGGCACAGTGTGTGCATCCATAGGGTTCACAGGTCGGCAACCCCTCCCCGTAGCGCGAGGATTGCCGTATAACGAGTGACATTCGCGTGTTTGGTAATAAAGGACCCACAATAAAAGCTGATGAAGACTCCAAAACGCATTGAACCCCTGATCGAAGACGGTCTGGTCGACGAAGTGCTGCGCCCACTCATGAGTGGTAAAGAAGCAGCTGTTTATGTGGTGCGCTGCGGTAACCAGTTACGTTGCGCGAAGGTCTACAAGGAGGCGAACAAACGCAGTTTCCGCCAGGCAGCCGAGTATCAGGAAGGCCGCAAGGTGCGTAACAGCCGGCAGGCCCGGGCGATGGCCAAGGGTTCGAAATTCGGTCGCAAAGAGACCGAAGACGCCTGGCAGAACGCCGAAGTCGCGGCGCTGTTCCGTCTGGCCGGTGCCGGTGTGCGAGTGCCCAAGCCGTACGACTTTCTGGATGGCGTGCTGCTGATGGAGTTGGTGGCCGATGAGTATGGCGATGCCGCACCGCGTCTGAACGACGTGGTGCTGGAGCCGGATCAGGCCCGCGAATATCACGCGTTCCTGATCTCGCAGATCGTGCTGATGTTGTGTACTGGTCTGGTGCACGGTGACCTCTCGGAGTTCAACGTGCTGCTGACCCCGACCGGCCCGGTGATCATCGACCTGCCGCAGGCGGTGGATGCCGCCGGCAACAACCACGCGTTCAGCATGCTCGAGCGCGATGTGGGCAACATGGCTTCGTACTTCGGGCGTTTCGCCCCGGAGCTGAAGCAGACCCGCTACGCCAAAGAAATGTGGGCGTTGTACGAAGCCGGCACCTTGCACCCCAACAGCGTGCTGACCGGTGAGTTCGACGATCCGCAAGATCTGGCCGACGTTGGTGGTGTATTGCGTGAGATCGAAGCGGCGCGGCTCGACGAAGAGCGCAAGCAGGCGATCCGTGCGGCGGATGATGAGCCCAAAGGCAAGTCCGACGAACCGCCCCCGCCACCGTGGATGCAGTAAGCGCTTGAACAGAAACCCGGCCTCGGCCGGGTTTTTTGTACACGGTACGCATGGACACCTTGTAGGAGTTGCCGAAGGCTGCGATCTTTTGCCCTGGATTTTGAACGGCCAGATCAACAGATCGCAGCCTTCGGCAGCTCCTACAAGGAATGTATGTGAACGCCTCGCACAATGCCCGCCTCATCATCACCGCCCGGCTGATCTCCGATTTCGGCGCTTTCCTCAACATGGTCGCGCTGGCGACTTACGTCTACCTGCTGAGCAACAGCGCCACGAGTGTCGGGATCTTCCTCGCCAGTCGGGTTGGCGGGGGGATTTTCGCCAGTTTGATCGGTACACGCTTCTACCGGCGCTGGAATGGTCGGGTGCCGCTGATTGCCTTCGATCTGCTGCGCGCGGCGCTGCTCGGTCTGCTGTTGATCCTGCCGGTGAGCCAGCAGGCGTTGCTGTTGCCGGTGATCGCTTTCGGCCTGGGCTTTGGCAACTCAATGTTCGCCATCGGTCTCAATAGCCAGTTGCCGAGGTTGATCGAGCCGGTGCAGCTACTGAAAACCAATGCCTGGATCACCTCGGCGTCATCGGCAGCGATGGTTGGCGGCAGCCTGGTGTCCGGTTTGCTGGTGGCGGCATTCGGTTTCGAAACGGTATTCGCGCTCAACGCACTGACCTATGTGCTGGCGGCGCTGTTGATTGCACCGTTGCGCTTCGCCGCTGCAGAAGTCAGCGAACAATCGACCAACGAACGCGGCGAATGGTCAGCCCTGAAACAAGGCCTGCGCAGCGCTCCGGTGATTGCGGCGATGCTCGCCGTGACCATGGCCGACACCTTGGGCAGTGCCGCGCACAACGTCGGGTTTCCGATCATCTCCAAACTGCTGACACCCGATTCGGCCAGCACCACGCTGGGCCTGATGCTGGCGGTGTGGGCCAGCGGCAAACTGCTCGGGGCACGGATTGCCAGTCGCCTCAAAGGCACGGATAACATTGATTTGGAACGACGGTATTTCTTCGGCGTGGCGTTGATGTCCTGCGGTTTCATCCTGATGTTCCAGCAGCACAGCCTTTTCGGTCTGCTGCTGTTTTCCCTGCCGGCGGGGCTGGGTGACGGTATTTCTGAAGTCGGCCTGATGTCGCGCCTGCAACGTGAACCGGAGCATTTGCGGCTGCCGATTTTCAGTTTTCTGACCTTGCTGCAAATGACCGGGTTTGGCGTCGGTATGCTGATCGCCGCGCCGTTCTATGGCTGGTGGGCGCCGGGTGCCGTGGTGCTGCTGTTCCACGGCATTCCGCTCGGCACCTTGTTGACCGTAAAGCTGCTGGCGCTCAGGCGCGGGCGGGTTGCGCGCAGCAGCCCGACGCCAGTTCCTTGAGGATCGGGCAGTCGGGGCGATGGTCGCCATTACAGTGCTCGACCAGGTCCTGCAGGGTGTCGCGCAACTCGCCGAGTTCGCGGATCTTCTGATTCAGCTCGTCGATGTGCTGACGCGCCAGGGCCTTCACATCGGCGCTGGCGCGCTGGCGATCCTGCCACAGGGTCAACAGCTTGCCGACTTCTTCCAGAGAAAACCCCAGGTCCCGCGAGCGCTTGATGAACGCCAGGGTGTGCAGGTCATCGTCGCTGTAGATCCGGTAGCCGCTGTCAGTGCGATGGGCAGCCTTGAGCAGGCCGATCGACTCGTAATAGCGGATCATCTTTGCGCTCAGGCCACTGTGCCGGGCCGCTTGGCCGATGTTCATCGGTGCTCCTCCAGATCCTTCGGTTTCCAGGTTTTCAACAGTAGCGCATTGCTCACCACGCTGACGCTCGACAGCGCCATCGCCGCACCTGCCAGCACCGGATTGAGGAAGCCGAACGCCGCCAGCGGAATGCCGATCAGGTTGTAGACGAAGGCCCAAAACAGGTTCTGACGGATCTTCGCGTACGTCTTGCGGCTGATCTCCAGTGCCGCCGGTACCAGCCGTGGATCGCCGCGCATCAGGGTAATGCCGGCAGCATGCATCGCCACATCGGTGCCACCGCCCATGGCGATACCGATGTCCGCTGCGGCCAAGGCCGGGGCGTCGTTGATGCCGTCGCCGACCATTGCCACCACGCCGGTTTTCTTCAGTTCGGCGACGGTCGCGGCTTTTTCGGCGGGGAGTACTTCGGCGTGAACGCTTTCAATGCCCAGCGCCTCGGCCACCACGCGCGCACTGCCACGGTTGTCGCCGGTCAGCAGATGGCTGTGGATACCTCGTGCGGCCAGTTGCCGTACGGCTTGCAGTGCGCCGGGCTTGAGCGTGTCGCCGAAGGCAAACAAACCGAGCACTTGCGGTTCGGGGCTCTGCTCGATCAGCCACGACAAGGTCCGGCCCTGGCTTTCCCAGGTTCTGGCGGACTCGGCGAGGTGACCGGCGCTCAAGCCGCTCTCTTCCAGCAAGCGCCGATTGCCCAGCGCCAGGCGCCGACCGTCAAGCGTGCCGGCGATGCCGCGGCCGGTCAGGGACTGGCTGTCGCTGACATCCGGCACCGGCAGACCGCGCTCGGCGGCAGCGTCCAGCACGGCTTTGGCCAGCGGGTGTTCACTGCCGCGTTGCAGGGCACCGGCCAGGGTCAGCAGAGTATTTTCATCGCCATCCACTGCACTGAAATGGGCGATGCGCGGAGTACCGGAAGTCAGCGTGCCGGTCTTGTCGAAGACCACGTTGTCGACTTCATGGGCACGTTCCAGCGCCTCGGCATCCTTGATCAGAATCCCGTGGCGCGCGGCCACGCCGGTGCCGGCCATGATCGCCGTCGGCGTGGCGAGGCCGAGGGCACACGGACAGGCAATCACCAGCACGGCGACCGCGTTGATCAACGCGGTTTCCATGGGCGCGCCGTACAGCCACCAGCCAATCAGGGTGGCGAGGGCGATCAGCAACACGGTGGGCACGAACACCTGGCTGACTTTATCCACCAGTTTCTGGATCGGCGCCTTCGCCGCCTGAGCGTCTTCCACCAGCCGGATGATCCGCGCCAGCACGCTTTCCGCACCGAGGGCGGTAGTGCGTACCAGCAGGCGACCTTCGCCGTTGATCGCGCCGCCGGTGACCTTGTCGCCCGGTTGTTTTGGCACTGGCAGGCTTTCGCCACTGATCAGCGCTTCGTCGGCGTGGCTCTGGCCTTCAAGCACTTCGCCGTCTACCGGGAAACGTTCACCGGGTTTGACCAAGACCTGATCGTTCAGACGCAAGGCGCTGATCGCCACGTCTTGCTCGCGACCGTCGATGATTTGAATCGCCCGTTCCGGGCGCAAGGCTTCGAGGGCGCGGATGGCGCTGGCGGTCTGACGCTTGGCGCGGCTTTCCAGATATTTGCCGAGCAGCACCAGGGCGATCACCACGGCTGAGGCTTCGAAATACAGATGCGGCATGCGCCCGGCGGCGGTGGCCCATTCGTACAGGCTCAGGCCATAACCGGCGCTGGTACCGAGGGCGACCAGCAAATCCATGTTGCCGGCGCCGGCGCGCACGGCTTTCCACGCGGCGACATAGAAGCGTGCACCGAAAATGAATTGTACTGGCGTGGCGAGGGCGAATTGCGCCCAGGCCGGAAGCATCCAGTGAATGCCGAACGGTTGCAGCAGCATCGGCAGCACCAGCGGCAAGGCCAGGGCGATGGCGCAGATCAGCGCCCCGCGCTCATGTTGCAGGCGCTGTTGCTGGTTATCGGTGACGGGGTGTTCGGCTTGCCAGACGCTGGCCGAGTAACCGGCCTTGCTCACAGCGTCGAGCAGCGACTGAATATCGACCTGACCGAGCCATTCGAGGTGCGCGCGTTCGTTGGCGAGGTTGACGCTGACGCTCTTCACCCCTGGGACTTTGTTCAGGGCGCGCTCGACGCGACCGACGCACGAGGCGCAGGTCATGCCGTCGATGCTCAACTCCACAGTCTGCTGCGGCACGCTGTAACCGGCGCGTTCAACCGCTTCCATCAACGCCGGCAAGCTGTCGCCGGGCGCCTGGACGCGGGCCTGTTCGGTGGCGAGATTGACGCTGACGCCACTGGCGCCGCTGACTTTGCTCAACGCCCGCTCGACACGCCCGGCGCAACTGGCGCAGGTCATGCCGGCAATCGGCAGATCGAAGGTGATGGAATCGGACATCGGTCTTACTCCCTGTAGAAGATGTCTACAAGGATCAACCTTGCCATGCGGGCAAGGTCAAGCGCCAATCTCAAAAGCAAAAGATCGCAGCCTTCGGCAGCTCCTACACTGGAATGCAATCCAACTGTAGGAGCTGCCGAAGGCTGCGATCTTTTTCTGTTGGCTTAGTATTCGAGGGCAGCAGGTCGCAGGTACAAGCCTTTGGGATTTGCCGCGATCCGGTACTTGAGCACATCCCCGGCCTTGAGCGAAATCTCCTGCGCCGGCGGTGCGAGCATGCCTGCCTGGCAACCCGGCACTTGGCCAGGCAACTGTTTCAGACGAATGGAAAGCGTGCCGTGGGGCAGGTTGAAGGAAGTAGTCTGTTCCTGCAGCAGGCGCCCAGCGAGTTGATCATTGACGTACACGCCGATCTCGCAGGAAGTCGGCACTTCCAGACGCTCGCGCGAGATGATCAGAACCGCATAATCCTCGCCGGTCGCGTGGGCCTGTGGCAGGGCGGCAAAGAGGCTGAGCAAGCCAAACAGGCTGAAAGCTGACCAGCGCATGGCTGAATCTCCTGAATTTGAGTCATTGACACACGCAGCTTGGCTGAGCGCGACGCCGATTGCCAGCCCGGCAGGTTTCTGCAGAACTTGACCTTGCCATGGTGGCAAGCTCGACACTGCCGGCAACCTCACTCAAAGGAGTTCATCCATGCAAGTGTTCAACGTTCAAGGCATGTCCTGCGGTCACTGCGTCAAAGCCATCACCAACGCGGTGCAGGCAAAGGATCCGGCGGCCAGCGTGCGGGTCGATCTGGGGGCCAAAGAAGTCGGCGTCGAGAGTTCGCTGAGTGCCGAGCAGGTGATCGAGGTGATCAGCGAAGAAGGTTACCCGGTAAAACTCGCCGGATGATCAAAAGCCAAAAGATCGCAGCCTTCGGCAGCTCCTACAGGGGGCCACACCAATCCCCTTTAGGAGCTGCCGAAGGCTGCGATCTTTTGATCTTTGCTGTGCAGTTCGTCTGACTTTCTAATAGTTAGCGAGCTATCGGAATGTTCAAGGTGTCCCAGCGCGGCTAGACTGTCGGGCTGCCGACTTCTATCCCACCTGGATGCCTGATGAACTTCCGTACCATTCTGATTCTCGGTGCCTTGAGCGCCTTCGGTCCGCTGGCGATCGACTTCTATTTGCCGGCGTTTCCGTCGATGGCGCTGGCCTTTGGCACTGATGAAAAGCATGTGCAGCTGACCCTGGCGGCCTATTTCGCTGGTCTGTCGATCGGGCAATTGCTGTATGGCCCGGTGGCCGACCGGTTTGGTCGGCGCCTGCCGTTGCTCGGCGGTGTTGGCCTGTTCACCCTGGCCTCGCTGGCCTGTGCCTATGCACCGAATCTGGAATGGCTGATCGGCGCGCGTTTCGTTCAGGCGCTGGGCGGCTGCGCGGGGATGGTGATTTCCCGGGCAGTGGTCAGCGACAAGTGCGATGCGGTCGGTTCGGCGAAAGTCTTTTCGCAACTGATGCTGGTGATGGGGTTGGCGCCGATCCTCGCGCCGCTGCTCGGCGGTCTGCTGGTCAACACTACTGGCTGGCAGTCGATCTTCCTCGTGCTGACCGTCTTCAGTGCGCTGGCCGGCCTCGCTGTGGCGCTGGGTCTGCCGGAAAGTCTGCCGAACTACGTACCGCGCCAGCCATTGTCCGGTGCGTTGCGCCAATACGGTCGGTTGTTCGGCGACCGGGTGTTTCTCGGTCACGCCCTGACTGGCGGCATCGCGGTCGCCGGGATGTTTTCTTATATCGCTGGTTCGCCGTTCGTCTTCATCAAACTCTACGGCGTACCGGCCGAGCATTTCGGCTGGCTGTTCGGCACCAATGCGGCGGGGTTCATTCTGGTCGCCCAGGTCAACGCGCGGCTGTTGGCCAAGCGCGGTCCGGCGTTCCTGCTGGCGCGGGCGGTGTGGGTGTATCTGCTGGCCGGAGTGACTTTGCTCGCGGTCAGTGCCATGCACACCGAAGCCTTGTGGCCGCTGTTGATTCCGTTGTTCGTATGCATCGCCAGCCTCGGCTGCATCCTGCCCAACGCAGCGGCGTGTGCGATGAACGGTCAGGGCGCACGCGCCGGCAGTGCCTCGGCACTGATGGGTTGTCTGCAGTTCAGCGTGGCTTCCGGCGCGGCCTCGCTGGTAGGTGTTCTGCATGACGGCAGCGCCATGCCGATGGCCATGGTCATCAGCCTGTGCGGATTACTGGTGGTGAGCGTTGCGATGTACACCCGGCATTTGCAGAATGCCCGGGCGTTGGCGCAAGCACAGGCCGAAGCCTGATTGCCTCAACCGGCGGCGCGTTGCTGTCCGGAGTCGGGAATCTGATGGGGCGCGTGCAGGCGCGCTTCAAGGGTGCGGGTGAAGGCGAGGGCCTCGGCTTCACTGCGAAATGTCACGGCGTGCTGGTCCAGACGAACCTGCCATTGAGACTTTGCCACTTCTTTTATCAGGATCTTCATTACTGACCTCCCTTGTGTAAAAGATGCATCGCAGAGGTTTCGATTGTAGACCTGAATACGATCGCATTTGTGACAACGGAGAAGCATCTGACTGACGGCAAAAAACAGCGCCAGCCCTTAAATGGTCTGGCGCTGATTGCGGCCTTCGGACTCTCAGAAACTTTCTAAAACAATTTTGCCCTTGGCTTTGCCACTTTCCAGCAACTCGTGCGCACGACGCAGGTTCGCCGCATTGATCGTGCCGAAATGTTCGCCCACCGTAGTCTTCAAGGTTCCCGCATCAATCAGCTCGGCCACGCGGTTGAGCAGTTTGTGCTGTTCGATCATGTCCGGGGTTTCGAACAGCGAGCGGGTATACATGAACTCCCAGTGCAGCGACAGGCTCTTGCGCTTGAGCTGGCTCACGTCCAGCGACTTCGGATCGTCGATCAGTGCCAGTTTGCCTTGCGGCGCCAGGGCCTCAACCAGTTGATCGAGGTGCAGATCGGTCTGGGTCAGGCTGGCGACGTGGGTTACGTGATTGATGCCGGCGCGCTGCAGTTCTTCGCTTAACGGTTGGCTGTGGTCGATCACCAGATCGGCGCCCAGCTCCTTCACCCAGTCGCGAGTCTGTGCACGGGACGCGGTGCCGATGACCTTGAGCCCGGTCAACTGCCTGGCCAGTTGGGTGAGAATCGAACCAACGCCGCCAGCGGCACCGACGATCAGCAGACTCTGCCCTTCATCCGCTTTGCCCTCACGAATCTGCAGGCGTTCGAACAGCAGTTCCCACGCGGTGATCGCGGTCAGCGGCAGTGCAGCGGCTTCGGCAAAACCGAGGGATTTCGGCATGTGGCCAACAATGCGCTCATCGACCACGTGCAGCTCGCTGTTGCCGCCGGCACGGGCGATCGAGCCGGCGTAGAACACCTTGTCGCCCGCCTTGAACAGCGTCACTTCGCTACCGACGGCCTTGACCACGCCGGCGACGTCCCAGCCCAGCACCTTTGCCGCGCCGTTTTCCGGCGCCACGTTCTGCCGCACCTTGGTGTCGACCGGGTTGACCGAGATGGCTTTGACTTCCACCAGCAGGTCGCGCGGGCCGGCGACCGGCTCCGGCAGTTCAATGTCTTGCAGGGATTGTTCGTCGCTGATCGGCAGGGAGGCGTAATAGGCGATGGCTTTCATGACTTGCTCCGTAACGGTAATAGAAGAAGGGCTCAGGCGATGGTGCCCAGGCGTTTCAATTGGAAGTGTTCGATGCAGTGACCGGCGGTGGCCTGGAAACTCTGGAAATGCTCGCTGGCGTTGTGCGCCTGAAGGATTTCCTCGCTGGCCCAGTGTTCGATCACATAAAAAGTCAGCGGGTCAGCCAGGTCGTGGTGCAGGTCGTACTGGCTGCAGCCCTCCTCGGCGCGGCTTGGTTCAACCAGTGCGCGCAGGGCGTTTTCGAGGAGGTCCTGCTGGCCGGGTTTGGCGATCAGGGTGGCGATGGCGGTGAATGCTTGGGACATGTTTGGCTCCGGTCGCGGGATAAATTCGCTTGAACAGATCATTGGCTATTTCTCGACGCGATAAAACCGGCTAAAAGAGCAGTCTCTTTCAATATTTTTTTGATAATCGAGGCTGAGAATGCTGCGTTTCGATGATTTGCAGTTGTTCGTTCGCGCTGCGGATCTGGGCAGCCTGTCCGCAGCGGCGCGGGTGATGGACATGTCTGCCGCTGTGGCCAGCGCCGCGCTCAAACGGATCGAACAGCAATTGGGCGTGCGTTTGCTGGCGCGTTCGACCCGCAGCCTGCGCCTGACTGCCGAGGGCGAGGGTTTTCTCGAATACGCCCGGGCCGCGCTGAGTTCGCTGGATGAAGGCCGACGTTTTCTCTCCAGTGCACAGGATCAGGTCAGCGGCATCCTGCAGTTGTCCGCGCCTTCGGATTTCGGGCGCAACCTGTTGTTGCCATGGCTCGACGCGTTTCAACGCGAGCATCCGAAGCTGACCGTGCGCCTGTTGCTCGGTGATCGCATCGCCGACCTGTTCCGCCAGCCGGTGGACATCGCCCTGCGCTATGGCGAGCCGGAGGATTCGAGTCTGGTGGCGCTGCCCATCGCCCCGGACAATCGTCGCGTGCTTTGCGCCTCACCGGCGTACCTGGCGCGCCACGGCGAACCGCGTCAGCTCGAACAATTGGCGCAGCACAATTGCCTGCTGTACATGCTCGGCAGTCGCGTGCACGACCATTGGAGTTTTCATGACGGCAAACGTGAGGTCGGCCTGACGGTCAGTGGCGATCGCTTCAGCGATGACGCCGACGTCGTGCGGTTGTGGGCGGTGGCGGGGGCGGGCATCGCCTACAAATCGTGGCTAGACGTTGGCGCGGATGTGCTTGCCGGACGCCTCAAGGTGTTGCTGCCGGAATTGCTCTGTGAGCGTGCTCCGCTGAATCTGTTGTGCGCCCATCGCGCACAATTGAGTAAGCCGGTGAACCTTTTGAGGGAAATGCTCGCCAGCCGATGCGCCGAATTGAGTAGTCAATTTCCCCATTTCCCGAAAGTTGATCATTAGTCGCAGGCAATTAGCGAAATTTCTCTCAGGAACTATCACCATTCGAGTCAGCCACGGCGCAGGAAGCGGCGTGCATCCCGCTTATACTAGCGACCGCCTCAAACCTGCACCGATAACCGGCCAGGACAGAATCCGCGCGGTTTTTCCAGGGCCTGGCGAGTGCTGCACAAACGCCGCGGACACGTCATTGACGGGTGCAGCAGCACCGGCCTGGCGTGCTCCGGTTCATGGCGTTTTACCCGTCTTGGCCGACGACACATTACTGGTCAAGATGTCTTCGAGCAGTAGACGATACGATTCAACAGGGAGTGAACACATGGAACATGCACCTTGCATCAGCCAGATCGCCACGCTGCTGGCCGACCCCAAGCGCAGTGCGATGATGTGGGCGTTGATGGATGGCTCGGCACGCCAGACCGAAGAGCTGGCGCTGCTGGCAGGGTTGTCGCCATCTTCGGCCAGTGCGCATCTGGGGCGTTTGTCCGCCGGGGGCCTGTTGAAAGTCGAGGTTCGCGGACGCAAGCGCTTTTTCCGCCTGGCAGCCCCGGAGATCGCGGCGGCCATCGAAGCCCTGGCCAGTGCCACGATCGCCATCGCACCGCGAGAAATTCCTCACGTATTCAAGCGCTCGACGCCGAGCGCCAATCCCCAGACTGCGCCGTCTTCACTGCTGCGTGCGCGCTTTTGCGATGACCATCTGGGAGGCACGCTGGCCGCCGATCTGTATCAGCGTCTGCTCGATGCCGGCTGGCTCGAACAGATCGAGCAGCGGGTCGTGGTGACGCTCAAAGGTTCGACACAACTGGCCAACCGAGGGGTGTTCATCCAGGCTCTCGCTCATCGCAAGGCTCAGGTGGCGTGCGCCTGTCCGGACTGGAGCGAGCGTCGCCCGCACCTGGGCGGTTCACTCGGCGCGGCGGTGCTGCAACTGTTCATGCAGTCCGGCTGGCTGGTGCTGCCCAAGGATTCACGCGCCTTGCAAGTGACCCCGGCCGGGCAGCGGGAAATCCAGCGTTTCGCCAAGGAAACCGAGCTGGAGTTGGCGTAGTAGAGCGTTCGCCAGACAACACTTCGACGCTGGCGTCGCCTGTGACTGCGAACAGGTCGTATCCAGAAAAAGCGCCGAGGCGTAATCGCGCACACTCGATCCGCACACATTGTGGATGGGGGATGGGGCATGGATACGCGAAACTTCAGTGCGGCAGAACGCCTGGAACGGCTGCCGCTCAGCGGTTATCACCGGGTCATTTTCATCATCATCGCCCTGGCGTTCTTTTTCGATTCCATGGACCTGGCCATGATGACGTTCCTGCTCGGCTCGATCAAAACCGAGTTCGGCTTGAGCAGTGCACAAGCCGGCCTGCTCGCCAGTTCGAGTTTTTTCGGCATGGTGCTGGGGGCGTCGCTGTCGGGCATGCTCGCCGACCGCTTCGGGCGTAAACCGGTGTTTCAGTGGAGCATCGTGCTGTGGGGCGTGACCAGTTACCTGTGTTCGACCGCGCAAACGGTCGAGAGCCTGACGCTGTTCCGCATCCTGCTGGGAATCGGCATGGGCATGGAGTTTCCGATTGCACAGTCGATGCTTTCGGAGTTGATCCCGGCGCAGCGGCGCGGGCGCTACATTGCATTGATGGACGGTTTCTGGCCGCTGGGTTTTGTCGCCGCCGGGGTGCTGTCGTACTTTCTGCTGCCGTTGATTGGCTGGCGCGACATCTTCCTGGTGTTGGCGGTGCCGGCGGTGTTTGTGCTGGCGATCCGTTTCTTTATCCCCGAATCACCGCGCTGGCTGGAGCAGGCCGGACGCCACGAAGCAGCGGACAAGGTCCTGGGCGCTATCGAGGCGCGCGTGCGCACGTCGCTCGGGGTCGCGACGCTGCCTGAGCCGGTGCGCCTGCCAAGGACAGTGACGCCGCCGGGCAACTTCTTCTCGGCGCTCAAGCAGATCTGGTCGCCGCAATATCGCCAGCGCACGACGATGATCTGGAGCCTGTGGTTTTTCGCCTTGCTCGGTTTCTACGGGCTGACGTCGTGGCTCAGTGCGTTGTTGCAACAGTCGGGTTTTGCCGTGACCCAGTCGGTGTATTACACCGTGCTGATTTCTTTGGGCGGAATTCCCGGGTTCCTGATGGCGGCGTGGCTGGTGGAGCGCTGGGGGCGCAAGCCGGTGTGCATCGTGACGTTGCTTGGCGGCGGGGTGATGGCGTTTCTCTACGGGCAAAGCGCGGTATTCGGCGGCAACGTCGCGTTGCTGATCAGTTCGGGATTGCTGATGCAGTTTTTCCTGTTCGGCATGTGGGCGGTGCTCTACACCTATACGCCGGAGTTGTACCCGACTTCGGCGCGCGCCACAGGCTCGGGCTTTGCCTCGGCGATTGGCCGCGTCGGCTCGTTGCTCGGGCCACTGGTGACCGGGCTGGTGTTCCCGATTACCGGGCAGGGCGGGGTGTTTGCGCTGGGCGCGCTGTGCTTTGCGATTGCGGCGGGGGTGGTGTGGTTGTTCGGGATGGAGACGCGGGGCAAGACGCTGGAAGAGCTGACAGAGTCTACACCGGTATAAATGTGGGAGCGAGCCTGCTCGCGAAAGCGGTGTGTCAGACAACTCAAACTGTGACTGACACGAAGCCTTCGCGAGCAGGCTCGCTCCCACATTGAAACTTCAGTGTTTTTATGGTTTTACCAGACGCGCATCCAGGCTGTTCTGCGCCAGGCGCTTGGCCTGATCCTGGGTCATGCCCAGGTGTTCATGCAGCGCATGGAAGTTCTCGGTGACGTAACCGCCGAAGTACGCCGGGTCATCGGAGTTGACGGTGACCTTCACTCCACGCTCGAGCATGTCGAGGATGTTGTGCTGCGACATGTGATCGAACACACAGAGCTTGGTGTTCGACAGCGGGCACACAGTTAGCGGGATCTGCTCGTCGATGATCCGCTGCATCAGGCGCTCGTCTTCGATGGCGCGTACGCCATGGTCGATGCGCTGGATTTTCAGCAGGTCGATGGCTTCCCAGATGTACTCCGGCGGGCCTTCTTCACCGGCGTGGGCGACGGTCAGGAAGCCTTCGTGGCGGGCGCGGTCGAACACACGCTGGAACTTGCTTGGCGGGTGACCCATCTCCGAGCTGTCGAGGCCGACGGCGACGAACGCATCACGGAACGGCAGAGCCTGATCGAGAGTTTTCTGTGCTTCGTCTTCGCTGAGGTGGCGCAGGAAGCTCAGGATCAAACCGCTGGTGATGCCCAGTTGCTGCTCGCCATCCTTGAGTGCAGCGGCGATGCCGTTGAGCACCACTTCGAACGGGATGCCCCGGTCGGTGTGGGTCTGCGGGTCGAAGAACGGTTCGGTGTGAATCACGTTCTGCGCTTTGCAGCGCAGCAGGTAGGCCCAAGTCAAGTCGTAGAAGTCCTGCGAGGTGCGCAGCACGTCGGCACCCTGGTAATACAGGTCGAGGAATTCCTGCAGGTTGTTGAAGGCGTAAGCCTTGCGCAGGGTTTCGACATCGCTCCACGGCAGGGCGATCTTGTTGCGTTCGGCCAGGGCGAACAGCAACTCAGGCTCCAGCGAGCCTTCCAGATGCAGGTGCAGTTCGGCCTTGGGCAGGGCGTTGAGCCAATCGTACATATTCTTTTCTCATCAGGTGCAGATGGCCGCCATTCTACAGATGCGCGCCGAAACAATTGGCAAAACCTGACCAAGCGATCCATCACACCGCTTGCGGCTCGCGACGATAGGCGTAGGTATCGGCGAAGCGCGACAGGAGGAATTCGGCGCAGGTGGTGGTCGGATATTTCGCCGGATGCTGTGCGTCCTGGCAACCGGGCAGGCATTCGATGCGGGTATCCGGGTGCGGCTCGGCGAAGAACGGCATCGAATAGCGATCCACCCCCAGCGGGCTGATCACCCGGTGCGGGGTCGAGCGATAACGATCGTTGCTCCAGCGCGCCATCATGTCGCCGAGGTTGACCACGAAAGTGCCGTCAATCGGCGGCGCGTCGATCCATTCCCCTTTGACGTTCTTCACTTGCAGGCCGCCGGCGCTGTCCTGATAGAGCAGGGTGATGCAGCCGTAATCGGTGTGCGCCCCGGCGCCTTGCTGCTCGGCGCTGCTGGCGGTGTGGCGTGGCGGGTAGTGGATCATCCGCAGCACACTCACCGGCTGATTGAAGCGGGTGTCGAAGAAATCGCGCTCGATGTCCAGCGCAATCGTCATCGCCCGCAACAGGGTTTGCGCGAGTGCCTGCATGTCGAGGTAGTGCTGCTCCATCAGCGTTTCCCAGCCTGCTTGTGCCGGATGGCGATTCGGCCCGCGCAGGGGTTTTTCCGCGAGCACGTCGGGATGATCCGCCGGCAAGTGCAGGCCCATGTCGAAGGTTTCTTTGAGGTCGCTGGGTTTGTCCGGGTCGAGCTGTTCGGTGGCGATGGCGCCGTAACCGCGGTGGTGACGGGTCTGGGTAATGTCGATCCTGAGTTTTTCTTCTGCCGGTTGCGCAAAAAAGCGCTGGGCGTGATCGAGCAGCGAATCGATGCGCTGCGCGGAAATCGGGTGACCCTTGATGTAGAAGAAGCCCCATTCGCGGCAGGCCTGGTCGATCTTTTCTGCCACGGCAGGCCAGGCGTTTTCGTCGTCGCTATAGAGCGGGCTGATGTCGATGATCGGAAGCTGATCCATACACAATCCTTGAATACGCTGAAGAACCATTGTAAGAGTGAGCCTGCTCGCGATTGCGGTCTGTCATCCAACATCATCGGTGACTGGCACACCGCTTTCGCGAGCAGGCTCGCTCCCACAGGGTTTTGTGTGGTGAATCGGAGATTTACTTCGGCATCTCGGCCTTCATCCCTTCCACGTAATAGTTCATCGACGCCAGTTCCGCATTCGTCGCACTCACGCCCGCCGGGATTTTTTCCACGCCGGCCTGATCCTTGATCGGTCCGGTGAACGGTTGCAGCGCACCGCTCTTGATGTCGGCAATGATCTGTTCGGCCTCGGCTTTCACCGGTGCCGGTACCAGGTCGCTGATCGGCAGCTCAACCGTGCCTTCCTTCAGTCCGCCCCAGTAGTCCTGGGATTTCCAGCTGTGGTCGATCACGCTCTGGGTCGCTTGAATGTAGTGCGGCGCCCAGTCGTTGACGATCGAGGTCAGCACCGCCTTCGGGCCGAAGTGCGCCATGTCCGAGGCGTAACCCACGGCGTACACGCCACGCCGTTCGGCGGCCTGGATCGGCGCCGGGCTGTCGGTGTGCTGGAACACCACGTCCACACCCTGATCGATCAGCGCGTTGGCGGCGTCGGCTTCCTTGCCCGGGTCGAACCACGAATTGACCCACACCACTTTGATCTCGGTACCGGGGTTGTACTTGTTCAGGGCCAGCTGGATGGCGTTGATGTCGCGGATCACTTCCGGAATCGGGAAGGAGGCGACGTAACCGATCTTCTTGCTCTTGGTCATCTTCGCCGCGAGGAAGCCGCCGACGTAACGACCCTCATAAGTGCGGGCCAGGTAGGTGCCGAGGTTTTTGTCCTGCTTGTAGCCGGTGGCGTGTTCGAAGGTCACCTTCGGAAACTGTTTGGCGACTTTCAGCGTCGGGTTCATGTAGCCGAAGGAGGTGGTGAAGATCAGGTCGTAGTTGTCCTTGGCCATGTTGCGGATCACCCGCTCGGCGTCGGCGCCCTCGGCCACGTTCTCGACGTAATTGGTGCTGATCTGCGCGCCGAATTTCTCCGCCAGCGCCTTGCGTCCCTGTTCATGCTGATACGTCCAGCCGTGGTCGCCGATCGGGCCGATGTAGACGAAACCGACCTTCAGCGGATCGGCAGCGCTGGCGCTCAGGCTGATCCCCAGACCGATGGCGGCGCACAGCAGTTTGTGCAGCGGACGTATTTGCATGAATTGGAGCTCCATTTTGTTGTGTGTGGTCAGGGGCAATGCAAATTGCTGACCAACAGGACAACAAAGCAAAAGATCGCAGCCTGCGGCAGCTCCTGCAGAGGAATGCGAAACCTGTAGGAGCTGCCGCAGGCTGCGATCTTTTCAGCGTCGGAACCAACGCAGTGCAAGCCAGCGGATTCACGCTATCGGCTGGTGCGCTAAGGTGTAACGAAACGTTAGCGGCGCGCCGCAGTCAGTAGCTCATTCAACCCCCTCGGCAAAAAGGTCCGCCATGTTCACGATCTTCAAGCAAGAAAGCTTTCTGCTGCTGGCGGTGATTGCTGCGTGCGTCGCCTATCCGCTGGAACACTGGATGCTCCACAGCGGCCAGATCGTCGCGTTGATCTGCGGTCTGGTGCTGATCGCTTTCATCGTCGCCGCCTCCATGCGCGTTGCCCATCATGCCGAACTGCTCGCAGAAAAAGTCGGCGACCCCTACGGCACGATGATCCTGACTCTCGCTGCGGTGCTGGTGGAAGTGGTGATCCTGGCGATCATGATGAGCAACGAGGCGTCCGCCACGCTGGTGCGTGACACGATCTATTCGGCGGTGATGCTCGACATCAACGGTATCCTCGGTCTCGCCGCGTTGATGGGCGGCCTCAAGCACGGCGAGCAGTCGTACAACGATGATTCGGCGCGTAGCTACAGCGTGATGATCCTCACCGCCATGGGCGTGTCGATGGTGGTGCCGGAGTTTATTCCGGCGGCCAACTGGAAGATTTATTCAGCGTTCACCATCGGCGCGATGGTGGTGCTTTATGCGTTGTTCCTGCGAATGCAGGTCGGCCCGCACAGTTATTTTTTCAGCTACAGCTACCCGGATAAACGCCGCAAGAAAGAGCCGGTGGAGGATGAACCGAAACCGCTGAGCCTGGCGTGGTCGATCGGCATTCTGGTGTTCGGCGTGGTGGTGATCGGCGCACTGGCCGAAGTGATGTCCAAGACCCTCGATCTGGGCCTGGAAGGTACGGGCGCACCGCCGGTGATCACGGCGATTCTGGTGGCGGCAATTTCCGCGGCGCCGGAGATTCTGACGGCGTTGCGTGCCGCGTTGGCCAACCGCATGCAATCGGTGGTGAACATTGCGATGGGCGCGTCACTGTCGACGGTAATTCTGACGGTGCCGGTGATGGAGGCGATGGCGCTGTACACCGGTCAGCCGTTTCAGATGGCGATGACCCCGGTGCAGACGGTGATGATCTTCATCACGCTGATCGTCAGTGCGATCAACCTGAATGACGGCGAGACCAATGCCATCGAGGGTATGACCCACTTTGTGTTGTTTGCGACGTTTATCATGCTGTCGCTACTCGGCCTCTAAGAACACCACAAATCCCCTGTAGGAGCTGCCGAAGGCTGCGATCTTTTGATCTTGTTTTTAAAATCAAAATCAAAATCAAAAGATCGCAGCCTTCGGCAGCTCCTACAGGGTTCTTTATTGAATCAGGTGCCGGCGATCAACTGGCGAGCCGCCTGGCTGTGATCAGCGATCAGGCCTTTCAGATCAAGACCCTCAACCTGGCCATCAATCACCCGCCACTTGCCGCCAATCATCACCCGATCCGCACGATCCGCGCCACACAACAGCAGTGCCGAAATCGGATCATGACTGCCCGAAAAGCGCAGCTCATCGAGCTTGAACAACGCCAGATCCGCCTGCTTGCCCACCGCCAGCTCACCGATGTCGGTACGCCCCAACAGGCTCGCCGAGCCTTTGGTTGCCCAGCCGAGCACGCGTTCCGGGGTGATCTTCTCGGCGCCGTAACGCAGACGCTGGATGTACAACGCCTGCCGCGCTTCGAGAATCATGTTCGACGCGTCGTTGGAGGCCGAACCGTCCACGCCCAGACCGAACAGTGCACCGGCATCGGTCAGATCAATACTCGGGCAAATGCCGGAGGCCAGGCGCATGTTCGAACTCGGGCAATGGCAGATACCGGTGCCGGCCTGACCGAGGCGAGTGATTTCGTCCGGGTTGAAGTGGATGCCGTGGGCCAGCCAGGTGCGCGGGCCGAGCCAGCCGACGCTGTCCAGATAATCCACGGTGCGCAGGCCGAAACGCTGCAGGCAGAAATCTTCTTCGTCGAGGGTTTCGGCCAGATGAGTATGCAGGCGCACGTCGAGTTTATTCGCCAGTTCGGCGCTGGCCGACATGATTTCCGGGGTCACCGAGAACGGCGAGCACGGTGCCAGGGCGATCTGGATTTGCGCACCGTCGCCGCGCTCGTGGTACTCGTGAATCAGGCGCTGGCTGTCGTCGAGAATCACCTGACCTTCCTGCACGGTCTGCTGCGGCGGCAGGCCGCCGTCCTTCTCGCCGAGGCTCATCGAACCGCGGGTGAGCATGGCGCGCATGCCCAGTTCCCGAACGGTGTCGACTTGTACGTCGATGGCGTTTTCCAGACCGTCCGGGAACAGGTAGTGGTGGTCGGCGGCGGTGGTGCAACCCGACAGCAGCAATTCAGCCAAAGCCACTTTCGTCGCGAGGGCGAGCTTTTCCGGGGTCAGGCGCGCCCACACCGGGTACAGGGTTTTCAGCCACGGGAACAGCGGCTGATTGACCACCGGCGCCCAGGCGCGAGTGAGGGTTTGATAGAAATGGTGATGGGTGTTGATCAGGCCCGGCAGGATCACATGCTCGCGGGCATCGAACACTTCATTGCACGGCGCCGACGGTTGCTGACCGGCTGCCAGCACTTCGACGATCACACCGTCTTGCAGCACCAGACCGCCACGGGCATCGAGCGCGTTGGCCGTGAAAATGGCGAGGGGATTTTTTAACCAGGTACGGGTCGCAGGCATTGTGGCCGGCTCCTCTGAAAGTGGGGTTCAGGGTTGCCAGCTCAGTGTTGCCCTGTCTGCTGATCCAGGGTCGCCGCGATGGACGAGGTGCGGAGTGTCAAACAAATCGCGGCAGCGGGCAAGCCCAACCCGACAGCCAACACAATCCCCTGTAGGCGCTGCCGCAGGCTGCGATCTTTTGATTTGGTTTTTCAAGATCAAAAGATCGCAGCCTGCGGCAGCTCCTACAGGTGTAGGGGGGCAGATATTTTTCGGTTTACCAGGGAATGGTTTCACCCTTGTAGTTGATGAAGTGATGCCCGCCCTTGCCGGTGTACGCATTCACCTGATCAATCAGCCCGCGGGTGCTGGTTTCTACATCCAGGTCAGCACCTTCACCGCCCATATCCGTCTTCACCCAACCCGGATGCAACGACAGCACGGTGAGTTTCTGCTCGCCCAGTTGCGTGACAAAACTGTTGGTCATCGAGTTCAGCGCGGCCTTGCTGGCCTTGTACAGCGCCAGCTCCGGGGCGTCGGGGACGGTGACGCTGCCCAGCCCGGAACTCATGAACGCCAGCACGCCGCTGCCGTCGCGGATCTGCCCGACGAAGCGCTGCGCGAGGTTGATCGGCGCCACGGCGTTGGTGAAAAACAGCTGGCCGACTTCGGCCAGTGTTGCGCTGCCCGGGGTCTGCACCTCCGGACCTTTGACCCCGGCGTTGACGAACAGCAGGTCGAAGGTCTCGCCCTTGAGCTGCTGGCTCAGGGCGATCACCGCTTGCTGGTCGTCCATGTCGAGTTTCTCGATCCGCACCTTGCCCAGCGCTTGCAGCGCCTCAGCCTTTTGCGGATTACGCACGGTGGCGGTCACTTGCCAGCCATCGGCCAACAGGGTTTTCACCAACCCGAGGCCCAAGCCACGGGAGGCGCCGATGATCAGTGCGTTTTTTGCCTGGGACATGACGGGGTTCCTTGAAAGTTACGGTTCACGGATTCAATGGACACGCCTGACCGAGCCGTAGTTGCAACGCTCGTCGCAACACATCAAGCGGGGTCTCAAAAGAGCGGTTGACCCCGGAGCATACTCCAGGCTTTAGCGTGGTTGCTTGTCAAATTCGCAGGCCGCTCAGCGGTGTTCGCAAATCAATCTAGACAACACGAATACTCTGGGAGCGGGCTTGCTCGCGAAGAGGCCGGCAGTGTCACCGCTTTAATGCCCGGCCTGCCACGGCTGCCCCAACGACACCGGCGCATACAACCGAGTCCGAACCGCATCGCGCGACAACAGCACCAACACCACAATCGTCGCCACGTATGGCAGCATCGCCAGCAGACTCGACGGAATCGCCAGCCCCAAGCCTTGCGCCACCAGGTGCAGGATGCTGGCGAGGCCAAACAGATACGCCCCGAGCAACAAACGCCACACTCGCCAACTGGCAAACACCACCAGTGCCAGGGCAATCCAGCCGCGTCCGGCGGTCATGTTCTCGGCCCACATTGGCGTGTACGCCAGCGACAGATACGCCCCGGCCAACCCGGCCATCGCCCCGCCAAACAGCACCGCCAGCGTGCGCACGGTCAGTACCGGCAGGCCCATCGCACTGGCCGCGTCCGGGTTCTCGCCAACGGCCTGAATGATCAAGCCGACACGACTCTTGATGATCACCCACGCCACCAGTGCAAACAGGGCGAACGACAGGTACACCAGTAAGTCCTGAGCAAACAGCATGCGCCCGATCAGCGGGATCTCACTCAAGTACGGAATCGCCAACGGCTCGAATCCGGACAGTGGCTTGCCGACCCACGCCGCGCCGACAAAGGTTGAAAGCCCCACGCCGAAGATCGTCAGCGCCAGCCCGGTCGCCACCTGATTGGCATTGAAGACCAACGCCACCAAGGCAAACAGCGATGACAACAGCATCCCCGCGAGCATCGCCAACAACACGCCGAGCCACAGGTTGCCGCTGTTGAGGGCGACGATGAAACCGATCACCGCGCCAAACAGCATCATCCCTTCCTGCCCGAGGTTGAGCACGCCGCTCTTCTCGCAGATCAACTCACCCAGCGCCACCAACAACAGCGGCGTGCCGCAACGCACCATGGCGTAGAAAATATTGCTCAGCAGATCGATATCCATCACAGCGCTCCGGCGGTTACGGCGGTGGTCGACGCGCGCCGTGCCCAGCGCAGTTTCAGGCGTGGCCGATAGAGAATCAGCACGTCGCAGGCCAGCAGGAAAAACAGCATCATTCCCTGAAAAAGTTGGGTGATGGCTTGCGGCAGGTTGAGGGTCATTTGCGCGCTTTCGCCGCCGATGTACAGCAGCGCCATCAGTAAGCTTGAGAACAGAATGCCAATCGGGTTCAACCGCCCGAGAAACGCCACGGTGATTGCTGCATAGCCATACCCCGGCGAGACTTGCGGCACCAATTGGCCGATCGGCCCGGTGACTTCGCAGACCCCGGCCAGCCCGGCCAGGCCGCCGCTGATCAACAGCGCGAGCCAGATCAGACGCTTCTCTCGAAAGCCCACGAACCCCGCCGCACGTTTATCCAGGCCGAGCACCTTGATCTGGAAACCGACAAAGCTTTTCTGCAGCAACACCCACACCGCAACCAGCGCGAGCAGGGCGAAATACACCCCGGCGTGCACCCGGCCATCCTCCATCAGCAGTGGCAGGCGACTGGCGTCGCCGAACATCGCCGACTCGGGAAAGTTGTAGCCGGCCGGATCCTTCAGCGGCCCGTGTACGCAGAACAGCAACAGGTTCAGCGCGATGTAATTGAGCATGATGCTGGTGAGGATTTCGTTGGCGTTGAAGCGCGTGCGCAGCCATGCCGTCAGCCCGGCCCAAGCGGCACCGGCGACAGTGCCGGTAAGCAGAATCAGCACCAGCGCCCAACGGCTTTGCAGGTCGATGATGTTCACCGCCAGGGCACTCCCGACGAGTGCGCCGAGGAGCAACTGGCCTTCGGCGCCGATGTTCCAGATTCGCGCTTGATAAGCCACGGCCAGACCGAGTGCGCAAAGCAGAATCGGCAGCGCCTTGACCAGCAGTTCGGAGACGCCATACAGATCGCTGACCGGTGCGATCAACAGCGTGTGCAAGGTTTGCAGCGGCTCATGCCCCAGGGCGATGAACAACAGCGAGCCGCAACCGAGTGTCAGCAGCGCCGCCAGCAACGGCGAGCACCACAACATCAGGCGCGATTGCTGGCCACGGGGTTCGAGGGAAAGCAGCATGTTGGGAAACTCCGTCAGGCCGTGGCCGATGAATGCGTGTGGTTGATGTGCCCGGCCATCCAGCCACCGACATCGCTCAGCAGGGTGTTGGTGGTGTTCTGCAGCGGCGACAGACGCCCCGCGCACAGGGCACCGAGGCGGTCGCTGATCTGGAACAGTTCGTCGAGGTCTTCGGAGATCACCAGGATCGCCGCGCCGGCATCGCGCAGGGCAATCAGCGCGCGGTGAATGGTCGCCGCTGCGCCAACGTCGACGCCCCAGGTCGGGTGCGCGGCGATCAGCAGTTTCGGCTGCTGGAGAATCTCCCGGCCAAGAATGAATTTCTGCAGATTGCCGCCGGACAGGCTGCGCGCGGCAGCGTGAGTGCCCGGGGTTTTCACCCCGAAGCGCTGAATGATGGTTTGTGCGAGGGTTTCGACTTTGCTGCGCTGGATCAAACCGTTGCTCACCAGCCCCTGTTGAAAGGCCGTGAGCAAGGCGTTGTCGGCAAGGCTCAGTTCCGGCACCGCGCCATGGCCCAGGCGTTCTGCCGGGACAAACGCCAGACCGAGTTGGCGCCGCGCATCCGGGCGTAAATCGGCGACCGCTTGCCCGGCGAAACGAATCGTTGTCGCGCCGTCGCGGGGCAGGGTTTGTTCACCGCTGAGCAACGCCAACAACTCATCCTGTCCATTGCCCGCGACCCCGGCGATACCGACGATTTCGCCACTGCGTACTTGCAGGTTGATGTCGCTCAACGAGCAGCCGAAGGGATCGGGGTTGTGCCAGCTCAAGCCGTTGACTTGTAAGTACGCCGCGCCCCCGCTGACTTTCGGGTATTCGCCGATCAGTGCCGCCGCTTCGCCGACCATCATCTGCGCCAACTGCTGATCCGAGCATTCGGCCGGCACGCAATGCCCGGCGACCCGCCCGCCGCGCAAGACCGTGGCGCTATGGCACAGGGCGCGTACTTCCGCGAGCTTGTGGCTGATAAACAGAATGCTGCAGCCCTCGGCGGCGAGACGACGCAGGGTGATGAACAATTCGTCGGCCTCTTGCGGCGTCAGCACCGACGTCGGTTCGTCGAGAATCAGCAGGCGAATGTCCTGCATCAGGCAACGAATGATTTCCACCCGTTGCCGCTCGCCGATCGACAGGCTGTGGACAAGTCGCTCCGGCTCCAGCGCCATGCCATAGCGGCGCGACACTTGGCGAATTTTCGGCTCCAGTTGTTTCGGCGTGCCGGCTTTGGCGCCCATGGCCAGAGCGATGTTCTGCGCGACGCTGAGGGTTTCGAACAGCGAGAAATGCTGGAATACCATGCCGATCCCCAACTGCCGGGCCTGCGCCGGGTTGCGAATATTTACTCGCTGGCCCTGCCAGAGCATCTCCCCCGTATCGGCGTGGGTGACGCCGTAGATGATCTTCATCAGCGTGCTTTTGCCCGCGCCGTTCTCACCGAGCAGGGCGTGGATTTCTCCCGGCGCGATGCTCAGGTCGATGGCGTCATTGGCCAGACAACCGGGGTAGCGTTTGCTGATCTGGCGCAGTTGCAGGCGCGGCGTTGAATCTGGGCTTGGCATGACAGGCTCGACTGACTTGGAGTTGTGCCTGTGGATAAAGCAATTTCCTGGCCATTGAGTCAGGAACGCCCGCCGTAACTGTTGCCACGCGCCGGCGGCAGAGCTTCGCGATGAAAAACGCAGGGGGAGCGGGCACCAATTCAGCGCAAAGCTGTTGATCCGGCTCCACTTTTGCACCGTGACGAACTGGTTAAAAAACGAGCAACCGGGTCGAAGCTATGCAGAACCTGCGACTGCGCCAGTCATAAACGGGTTATCCACAGGTTGCTCCACAGTATTTGTGCGCAATTGGAGATCCTCGGCATAAGCGCTGCGGTGCTATCTCCCAATGGTGATAAACAGCGCTAACTGTTTGTTTTTACGTGGGATTAATCTATTTTCAGGTGTGATGTACGAAAAGTGAGCAAATCGCGCAAAGCCACGTGACAGAAGGGTTACAGCGGAATGTGCTCAGGTTATCCACAGCCGGGTGCACAGCAGATGTGGGCAAGTTGTTGGAATAACGGAATTCGTCGATGCCCTAAAAGATCGCAGCCTTCGGCAGCTCGAACAGAGAGAACACATTTCCAATGTAGGAGCTGCCGAAGGCCGCGATCTTTTGATCTTGCTTCTAACGTCGCAGCACAATCCGCCCACGACTCAAATCCGCCAACTGCGTTTGCAGCAACTCGATCTGCGCCTCACCCACGGCCAACTGCAATTCAACGCCATTGGCGGTGAAGTTTTCTTCCACCACCAAGCCACCCAGATCCGCCACCCGCAGCTTCACCAGTGCCAACTCGGCAAAGCCGCAGGCACAACCGAGCGGCACACGGCTGATCAACTCGACTTTCGCCGCTGCTTGCAGGCACTTGTTCGCGCCGCCGCCATAGGCCCGGGCCAACCCGCCAGTGCCCAGTTGAATACCGCCATACCAGCGGATCACCAGCACCGCGACCTGATCGCAATCCTGCGCTTCGATGGCCGCCAGAATCGGGCGTCCGGCGGTGCCGCCGGGTTCGCCATCGTCGTTGCTGCGGTACTGCGCACCAAGTTTCCACGCCCAGCAGTTATGCGAGGCATTCAAGTCGCTGTGTTGTTCGAAGAACGCCTGCGCGTCGGCGGGGCTGCCGATCGGCGCCGCGACGGTGATGAAGCGGCTCTTGCGAATCTCTTCGCGGTACTCGCAAAAACCGCTGAGGGTGAAAGGCATAAACGTCTTAAATAGTCGGGGTGAGGCCGCAGCCTTTGAGAATGATGCGGATCAGGTTGTTGCCGGCGTCTTCCATGTCCTGCTTGGTCAGCTTGGTGCGACCGCTGACGCGACAGATCTGCGTGGCAAAATCGGCGTAATGCTGGGTGCTGCCCCACAGCAGGAAAATCAGGTGCACCGGATCCACCGGGTCCATCTTGCCGGCATCGATCCATGCCTGGAACACTGCCGCGCGGCCCTGAAACCAGGCGCGGTAATCCTGGTTGAAATACTCGGTCAGGCATTCGCCACCGCTGATCACTTCCATCGCAAAGATCCGCGAGGCTTGCGGTTGGCGGCGGGAGAATTCCATCTTGGCGCGAATGTAGCGGGTCAGCGCTTCGGCCGGATCGTCCTCGGCTGTCAGGGTGTTGAAGGTGCTGTCCCACAGCTCGATGATGTTGCTCAGCACCGCCACGTACAGCCCCAACTTGTTGGTGAAGTAGTAATGCAGGTTCGCCTTGGGCAACCCGGCATTCTGCGCAATGGTGTTCATGCTGGTGCCTTTGTAACCGTGACGGGCGAACTCGTCTTCGGCGGCTTTGAGGATGGTCTCTTCGTTCTTCTGACGAATGCGGCTGGCGGGTTTGCCGCCGTGAGCGGGGACTTCAAAGGTCATAGGCACTTCCGGTTTGTCTGTGGGTGCAACCAGTTGCGTTGATAACGCACCCACAGGCATCCGACAAGTCCTGAAGCAATAAAACCGTTACGCCTGTTCGATCTTGTTCAGCGCTGTGGCGGACTCGACGCTGACGGTTTTCGCCTCCGGCAGCAACAGGCACAGGATAATCGCGGTCAGGCCACCGCTGGTGATCGCCGAGTCGAACAGGTTTTGCACCAGTTTCGGCAACAGGTGCAACAGGTTCGGTTGCGCGGCAATGCCCAGGCCGACGCCGAGCGAGGTGGCGATGATCAGCATGCTGCGCCGGTCCAGCGGCGACTGCGCAAGGATCCGCACCCCGGCCGCCGCCACGCTGCCGAACATCACCAGCGTGGCGCCGCCAAGCACCGGTTTGGGGATCTGTTGCAGCACCGCACCGATCATTGGAAACAGGCCGAGACAAAACAGAATCGCGCCGATGTACAGCCCGACATAGCGGCTGGCCACGCCGGTCAACTGGATCACGCCGTTGTTCTGCGCAAACGTGGTGTTGGGGAAGGCGCTGAAGGTGGCGGCGATCATGCAGCTCACGCCGTCACCGAGTACGCCACCGCGCAATCGGCTTATATAGGAGGGGCCGCTGATGGGTTGGCGGGCCAGCATGCAGTTGGCGGTGAGGTCGCCGACGGTTTCGATGGTGCTGATCAGATAAATCAGCGCGACCGGCAGGAACGCCGTCCAGTCGAAGTTGAATCCGAACTTGAACGGTGCAGGAAGACTTACTAGCGGCAAGTCAGGCAATGCCTGCGGAACCAGTTTTCCGCTAAACCACGCGGCCAGACTGCCGAGCAGCAGTCCGATAATGATTGCCGACAGACGCACCCACGGCGTGTTCGAGCGATTGAGCAGGATGATCGTCAGCAACACGAACACCCCCAGCGCCAGATTGCCCGGCGCGCCGAAGTCCGGCGCATTGAATCCACCGCCCAGATCGGTGATGCCGACCTTGATCAGACTGATGCCGATCAGAGTAATCACGATCCCGGTCACCAGTGGCGTAACGACCCGGCGCAATTGACCGATGAAACGGCTGAGGACGATCTGCACCACGGCGCCGAAAAAACATACGCCGAAGATCATCGCCAGAATGTCTTCCGGGCTGCCGCCACGCTGCTTGACCAGAAACCCGGCCGATAGCACCGCGCCGAGAAAGGCGAAACTGGTGCCTTGCAGGCAGATCATCCCGGCGCCGATGCCGAACGGCCGCCGCGCCTGAATAAACGTGCCGACCCCGGAAACCATCAGCGCCATGCTGATCAAGTAAGGCAGATGCGCGGTCAGGCCGAGGGCCGAGCCGATCACCAGCGGCGGGGTGATGATGCCGACGAAACTGGCGAGCACGTGTTGCAGGGCGGCGAGAATTGCGGCGGGTGGTTTCGGGCGGTCGTCGAGGCCGTAGATCAGGTCGTTGTAGGGTTCAGATTCTGGCTGCATGGGTTTGGCTTCTTGTTCAGGGATCGAGTTCACCCTTCACTGCAAAAACCTGTCCACTTGCTCAGCTTTCTGCTTGTACACCTCCAATGTAGGAGCTGCCGAAGGTTCGGGCCGCGTTCGGACGATCCTTTGATCTTGCTGTTCGAGGCCGGAGCGATTGATCCTGGATTTATTTTTTCAACGCGTCGCAGCGAGGCTTTCGAGAAAGCTCTCCAGCACCAAATGAGGGCGCCGCCCCTTGCGCGTGACCGATGCCAGACTCAAATCATAAAACCGCGTCGTCGATTTCAGCGCACGCAAGCGACCTTGCTGCACCCAGAGGCTGGCGTAATGATCCGGCAGATAACCGATATAACGTCCCGTCAGAATCAGAAACGCCATGCCCTCACGGTCAGACGCACTGGCGGTGCAGTTGAGGGCCTGGTAATGCGCCTGAATCTCCGCCGGCAAACGGAATGTCGGCGCAATCGCATCCTGACTGTTCAGGCGTTCGTCATCCAGTTGCTTGTCATCGACATAAAACAGCGGATGACCCACCGCGCAATAAAGCAGCGAGCGTTCGCTGTACAACGGCTGATACTCCAGCCCCGACAGTGCACTGGCCTGCGGCACCACGCCGACATGCAGGCGACCGTCGAGCACGCCTTGTTCGACTTCATTGGGGGCGATCATGCGGATCTGGATCTGCACGTCAGGCCCGCGTTCCTTCAACTGGGCGAGGGCATGGGTGATGCGCATGTGGGGCAGGGTGACGAGGTTGTCGGTCAGGCCGATGATCAACTCGCCACGCAGGTGCTGGTGCAGTCCGTTGACCTCGGTGCGGAAACTTTCCAGCGCACTTAACAGTTGCAGCGCTGACTGATAAACCTCGCGGCCTTCTTCGGTCAGCGAGAATCCGGCGCGACCGCGTTGGCACAAACGCAGGCCGAGGCGCTGTTCCAGATCGCTCATCTGCTGGCTGATCGCCGAGCGCCCGATGCCGAGCACAGTTTCCGCCGCCGAGAAGCCGCCGCACTCCACCACACTACGAAAAATCCGCAGCAGGCGAATATCAAAATCACTGACCTGGGCCAGCGGATCGGGGCGACGACTGCTCATGCTGTTGTACTCATTGTTTAGCAGTGTTCTAACTGAAGGTTAGAAAAGTTGGATTTCACCGACTTTATCCGCGTGGCAATTTAGCTGCAACAACGCTTTTTATCTCCCTGATGCTTATGCCCTGCGAGGTTTTGCCCGATGAACATGCCTGAAAACGCGCCGTCGCCACTGGCCAGCCAACTGAAGCTGGACGCGCACTGGATGCCGTACACCGCCAACCGCAACTTCCAGCGCGACCCGCGTCTGATCGTCGGTGCCGAAGGCAGCTGGCTGTTCGATGACAAGGGCCGCAAGATCTACGATTCGCTGTCCGGTCTGTGGACCTGCGGCGCCGGGCACACCCGCAAGGAAATTCAGGAAGCGGTATCCAGACAACTGGGCACCCTCGATTACTCGCCAGGCTTCCAGTACGGCCATCCGCTGTCGTTCCAGCTGGCCGAGAAAATCACTGACCTGACCCCGGGCAACCTGAACCACGTGTTCTTCACCGACTCCGGCTCCGAGTGTGCCGACACCGCGGTGAAGATGGTTCGTGCCTACTGGCGTCTGAAAGGCCAGTCGACCAAGACCAAAATGATCGGCCGTGCCCGTGGCTACCACGGCGTGAACATCGCCGGCACCAGCCTCGGCGGTGTCAACGGCAACCGCAAGCTGTTCGGTCAGGCGATGATGGACGTCGATCACCTGCCGCACACCCTGCTGGCCAGCAATGCATTCTCCCGTGGCATGCCGGAGCAGGGCGGCATCGCCCTCGCCGATGAGCTGCTGAAGTTGATCGAACTGCACGACGCTTCGAACATCGCGGCAGTCTTCGTTGAACCAATGGCCGGTTCCGCTGGCGTGCTGGTTCCGCCGCAGGGTTACCTGAAGCGTCTGCGCGAGATCTGCGATCAGCACAACATCCTGCTGGTGTTCGACGAAGTGATCACCGGCTTCGGTCGCACCGGTTCGATGTTCGGCGCCGAGAGCTTTGGCGTGACCCCGGACCTGATGTGCATCGCCAAGCAAGTCACCAACGGCGCGATTCCGATGGGCGCGGTGATTGCCAGCTCCGAGATCTACCAGACCTTCATGAATCAGCCGACCCCGGAATATGCGGTGGAATTCCCCCACGGCTACACCTACTCGGCGCACCCGGTGGCGTGCGCCGCTGGCCTGGCGGCACTCGACCTGCTGCAAAAGGAAAATCTGGTGCAGAGCGTGGCCGAGGTTGCCCCGCATTTCGAAAATGCGCTGCACGGCCTGAAAGGTTCGAAGAACGTCATCGACATCCGTAACTACGGCCTGGCCGGTGCGATCCAGATCGCGGCCCGTGACGGCGACGCCATCGTGCGTCCGTTCGAAGCCGGCATGGCCCTGTGGAAAGCCGGGTTCTACGTGCGCTTCGGCGGCGACACCCTGCAGTTCGGCCCAACGTTCAACAGCAAGCCGCAAGACCTCGATCGCCTGTTCGACGCGGTTGGCGAAGTGCTGAACAAGCTCGACTGATTTGCGCAGGACCTGTAGGAGCCGAGCTTGCTCGCGAAGGCGTACTGAAGAGCGCCAGTGCAGTTCGGTTCTTACCCAAAGCTACTTATATATAGACGGCGCTCCTTGGCGGGCGCCCAGCTTTCAAAATTCAGGAGTTCCCCGATGAGCGTTATCCCGCATTTGATCAATGGCGAACTGGTGACCGAGAACGGTCGCGCGGTTGATGTGTTCAATCCGTCCACCGGTCAGGCGATCCACAAGCTGCCGCTGGCCACCCGCGAAACCATCCAGCACGCGATCGACGCCGCCAAGGCTGCGTTCCCGGCATGGCGCAACACCCCGCCGGCCAAACGTGCCCAGGTGATGTTCCGCTTCAAGCAATTGCTCGAGCAGAACGAAGCGCGCATCTCGCAATTGATCAGCGAAGAACACGGCAAGACGCTCGAAGACGCCGCCGGTGAACTCAAGCGCGGTATCGAGAACGTCGAGTTTGCCTGCGCCGCCCCGGAAATCCTCAAGGGCGAGTACAGCCGCAACGTCGGCCCGAACATTGACGCCTGGTCTGACTTCCAGCCACTGGGCGTGGTTGCCGGTATCACACCGTTCAACTTCCCGGCGATGGTGCCGTTGTGGATGTACCCACTGGCGATCGTCTGCGGCAACTGCTTCATTTTGAAACCGTCCGAGCGTGACCCAAGCTCGACGCTGCTGATCGCTCAATTGCTGATCGAAGCCGGTCTGCCGAAAGGTGTGTTGAGCGTGGTGCATGGCGACAAGACTGCAGTGGACGCGCTGATCGAAGCGCCGGAAGTCAAAGCACTGAGCTTCGTTGGCTCGACGCCAATTGCCGAGTACATCTATGCCGAAGGCACCAAGCGCGGCAAACGCGTTCAGGCGCTGGGCGGGGCGAAAAACCATGCGGTGCTGATGCCGGATGCGGATCTGGACAACGCGGTCAGCGCGCTGATGGGGGCTGCCTATGGTTCTTGCGGTGAGCGCTGCATGGCGATTTCGGTCGCAGTGTGTGTCGGCGATCAGGTAGCGGATGCGCTGGTGGCGAAACTGGTTCCACAGATCAAGGCGCTGAAAATCGGTGCTGGCACTTCGTGCGGTCTGGACATGGGGCCACTGGTAACCGGTCAGGCGCGGGACAAGGTCAGTGGTTATGTCGATGACGGCGTGGCAGCGGGCGCGACCCTGGTGGTCGATGGTCGCGGCTTGAGCATTCCAGGTAACGAAGACGGTTTCTTCCTCGGCGGCTGCCTGTTCGACAACGTCACCCCCGAAATGCGCATCTATAAGGAAGAGATCTTCGGACCGGTGTTGTGCGTGGTTCGGGTCAACAGCCTGGAAGAGGCGATGAAGCTGATCAACGATCACGAATACGGTAACGGTACCTGCATCTTTACCCGTGACGGTGAGGCGGCGCGCCTGTTCTGCGACGAGATCGAAGTCGGCATGGTCGGCGTCAACGTACCGCTGCCGGTTCCGGTGGCTTACCACAGCTTCGGCGGCTGGAAGCGTTCGCTGTTCGGCGACCTGCATGCCTATGGCCCGGATGGTGTGCGCTTCTATACCCGTCGCAAGGCCATCACCCAGCGCTGGCCGCAGCGTGCGAGCCATGAAGCGTCGCAATTCGCCTTCCCTAGCTTGTAAGTAGAAGGGAATGACGAAGGCCGACCCTTAAGGTCGGCCTTCGTGTTTTCGGGTGTTTTTGACCGATATGACAGAAATGTGAAAAAAACGGTTGACGGCAGATTCAGGACGTCTATAATTCGCCCCACTTCCGGCGCAGTCGAAACGTAAAACTCCTTGAGATTCAATGAGTTATGTAGTTTTCGGTAGTGGCCTGCTTCAGTTCATCGAAGCCTGGAAGGAGTTGAAGGAGCGGTGATGTTTGGCTCTTTTGACGGTTCGATCTTCTCGGTCGAAAGCGGAGAAAAAGAGGTGTTGACAGCAGCGTGTAACGCTGTAGAATTCGCCTCCCGCTAACGAGAGATCGGAAGCGCAAGTGGTTGAAGTTGTTGAAGAAATCTTCGAAAACTTCTGAAAATAATCACTTGACAGTAAATGAGGCTGCTGTAGAATGCGCGCCTCGGTTGAGACGAAAGATCTTAACCAACCGCTCTTTAACAACTGAATCAAGCAATTCGTGTGGGTGCTTGTGGAGTCAGACTGATAGTCAACAAGATTATCAGCATCACAAGTTACTCCGCGAGAAATCAAAGATGTAACCAACGATTGCTGAGCCAAGTTTAGGGTTTCTTAAAAACCCAAAGATGTTTGAACTGAAGAGTTTGATCATGGCTCAGATTGAACGCTGGCGGCAGGCCTAACACATGCAAGTCGAGCGGATGAAGGGAGCTTGCTCCTGGATTCAGCGGCGGACGGGTGAGTAATGCCTAGGAATCTGCCTGGTAGTGGGGGACAACGTTTCGAAAGGAACGCTAATACCGCATACGTCCTACGGGAGAAAGCAGGGGACCTTCGGGCCTTGCGCTATCAGATGAGCCTAGGTCGGATTAGCTAGTTGGTGAGGTAATGGCTCACCAAGGCGACGATCCGTAACTGGTCTGAGAGGATGATCAGTCACACTGGAACTGAGACACGGTCCAGACTCCTACGGGAGGCAGCAGTGGGGAATATTGGACAATGGGCGAAAGCCTGATCCAGCCATGCCGCGTGTGTGAAGAAGGTCTTCGGATTGTAAAGCACTTTAAGTTGGGAGGAAGGGTTGTAGATTAATACTCTGCAATTTTGACGTTACCGACAGAATAAGCACCGGCTAACTCTGTGCCAGCAGCCGCGGTAATACAGAGGGTGCAAGCGTTAATCGGAATTACTGGGCGTAAAGCGCGCGTAGGTGGTTTGTTAAGTTGGATGTGAAATCCCCGGGCTCAACCTGGGAACTGCATCCAAAACTGGCAAGCTAGAGTATGGTAGAGGGTGGTGGAATTTCCTGTGTAGCGGTGAAATGCGTAGATATAGGAAGGAACACCAGTGGCGAAGGCGACCACCTGGACTGATACTGACACTGAGGTGCGAAAGCGTGGGGAGCAAACAGGATTAGATACCCTGGTAGTCCACGCCGTAAACGATGTCAACTAGCCGTTGGGAGCCTTGAGCTCTTAGTGGCGCAGCTAACGCATTAAGTTGACCGCCTGGGGAGTACGGCCGCAAGGTTAAAACTCAAATGAATTGACGGGGGCCCGCACAAGCGGTGGAGCATGTGGTTTAATTCGAAGCAACGCGAAGAACCTTACCAGGCCTTGACATCCAATGAACTTTCCAGAGATGGATTGGTGCCTTCGGGAACATTGAGACAGGTGCTGCATGGCTGTCGTCAGCTCGTGTCGTGAGATGTTGGGTTAAGTCCCGTAACGAGCGCAACCCTTGTCCTTAGTTACCAGCACGTTATGGTGGGCACTCTAAGGAGACTGCCGGTGACAAACCGGAGGAAGGTGGGGATGACGTCAAGTCATCATGGCCCTTACGGCCTGGGCTACACACGTGCTACAATGGTCGGTACAGAGGGTTGCCAAGCCGCGAGGTGGAGCTAATCCCACAAAACCGATCGTAGTCCGGATCGCAGTCTGCAACTCGACTGCGTGAAGTCGGAATCGCTAGTAATCGCGAATCAGAATGTCGCGGTGAATACGTTCCCGGGCCTTGTACACACCGCCCGTCACACCATGGGAGTGGGTTGCACCAGAAGTAGCTAGTCTAACCTTCGGGAGGACGGTTACCACGGTGTGATTCATGACTGGGGTGAAGTCGTAACAAGGTAGCCGTAGGGGAACCTGCGGCTGGATCACCTCCTTAATCGACGACATCAGCTGCTCCATAAGTTCCCACACGAATTGCTTGATTCATTGAAGAAGACGATAGAAGCAGCCCGAAATTGGGTCTGTAGCT
>NZ_JFYN01000033.1 GCF_000631985.1 Pseudomonas sp. RIT288 | reverse complement strand
GCCGATGACGTTTACAAAGACGCCGGCAAGGTCGAAGTCACTATCAAGGATGCGTCCGGCGGCAACTTCGAGAATCTGGTGCCAAGCACTGTCCCTGCGGTCACCGAAGTGACCGATACCATCGACACTTCGACGGTCAAACTGTCCGCTGACACCTCGGTCGCCGAGGGTGGCACCGTCACTTACACCGCGACCGTTGGTGCGCCTGTGACTGGCTCGCCGGTTGTCGTGACTCTGGCCAACGGTCAGACCATCACCATCGAAGTGGGTAAAACCACTGGCACCGTCACCACCACCGCACCGAACGATGCGTTGAATGGTCATGAGCCACTGACCAACTCGATTACCGGCGTGACCGGTGGCAATTACGAGAATCTGGTCGCCGACAAGACGCCGGTTTCGACCACCGTTACCGACACCGTCGACACCACCAACCTGTCGCTGAGCGCAACCGGTACCGTGGCTGAGGGCGGTTCGATCGTTTACACCGCGACGTTGACCAACGCTGCCGGTTCGCCGGTCACCGTGACCCTGAGCAACGGCTCGGTGATCACCATCGACGCGGGTAAAACTACCGGCACCGTGACGGTTCCAGCACCAGCCGATGATGTCTACAAGGACGCTGGCAAGGTCGAAGTCACTATCAAGGATGCGTCCGGCGGCAACTTCGAGAATCTGGTGCCAAGCACTGTCCCTGCGGTCACCGAAGTGACCGATACCATCGACACTTCGACGGTCAAACTGTCCGCTGACACCTCGGTCGCCGAGGGTGGCACCGTCACTTACACCGCGACCGTTGGTGCGCCTGTGACTGGCTCGCCGGTTGTCGTGACCTTGGCCAACGGTCAGTCCATTACCATCGAAGTGGGTAAAACCACCGGCACCGTCACCACCACCGCACCGAACGACGCGCTGAACGGCCAGGCGCCGCTGAACAACTCGATCACGGGTGTGAGCGGTGGCAACTACGAAAACCTGGTCGCCGACAAAACGCCGGTCAGCACTACCGTGACTGACACCATCGACACCACCAACCTGACGTTGAGCGCCACTGGCTCCGTCGCTGAAGGCGGTTCGATCGTTTACACCGCGACCTTGACCAATCCGGCGGGCACACCAGTCACCGTGACCCTGAGCAATGGCTCGGTGATCACCATCGACGCGGGTAAAACTACCGGCACCGTGACTGTTCCAGCGCCTGCCGATGACGTTTACAAAGACGCCGGCAAGGTCGAAGTCACTATCAAGGATGCGTCCGGCGGCAACTTCGAGAATCTCGTACCGAGCACCGTTCCGGCTGTTACCGAGGTTACCGACACCATCGATACCTCGACCGTCAAACTGACCGCCGACACTT
>NZ_JFYN01000032.1 GCF_000631985.1 Pseudomonas sp. RIT288 | reverse complement strand
TCGACGCGGGTAAAACTACCGGCACCGTGACTGTTCCAGCGCCTGCCGATGACGTTTACAAAGACGCCGGCAAGGTCGAAGTCACTATCAAGGATGCGTCCGGCGGCAACTTCGAGAATCTCGTACCGAGCACCGTTCCGGCTGTTACCGAGGTTACCGACACCATCGATACCTCGACCGTCAAACTGACCGCCGACACTTCTGTAGCTGAAGGCGGCACTGTCACCTACACCGCGACCGTTGGCGCGCCTGTCACCGGGTCGCCTGTGACTGTCACGTTGGCCAACGGCCAGACCATCACCATCGAAGTGGGTAAAACCACCGGCACCGTGACCACCACCGCGCCGAACGATGCGCTGAACGGTCACGAGCCACTGACCAACTCGATCACTGACGTGACTGGCGGCAACTACGAAAACCTCGTCGCCGACAAAACCCCGGTTTCGACCAACGTCACCGACACCGTCGACACCACCAACCTGTCGCTGACCGCTACCGGCACAGTGGCCGAAGGCGGTTCTATCGTCTACATCGCGACCCTGACCAATCCAGCCGGTACTCCGGTGACTGTGACGTTGAGCAATGGCTCCATCATCACCATCGAAGCCGGTAAAACCACCGGCACCGTGACGGTTCCAGCGCCTGCCGATGACGTTTACAAAGACGCCGGCAAGGTCGAAGTCACTATCAAGGATGCGTCCGGCGGCAACTTCGAGAATCTGGTGCCAAGCACTGCTCCAGCCGTCACTGAAGTCACTGACACCATTGACACCACCACGGTCAAACTGACCGCGACCGAATCCGCTGCTGAAGGTGGCACCGTCACCTACACCGCTACCGTTGGCGCCCCCGTTACCGGTTCGCCAGTCGTGGTGACCTTGGCCAATGGTCAGAACATCACCATCGAAGTCGGCAAGACCACCGGCACCGTGACCACCACCGCGCCGAACGATGCGCTGAACGGTCACGAACCGCTGACTAACGCGATCACTGACGTGAGCGGCGGCAACTACGAAAACCTCGTCGCCGACAAAACTCCTGTCAGCACCAACGTCACCGACACCGTCGACACCACCAACCTGTCGCTCAGTGCGACCGGTACCGTGGCCGAGGGCGGTTCTATCGTCTACACCGCGACCCTGACCAATCCAGCCGGTACTCCGGTGACTGTGACGTTGAGCAATGGCTCCATCATCACCATCGAAGCCG
>NZ_JFYN01000031.1 GCF_000631985.1 Pseudomonas sp. RIT288 | reverse complement strand
CTTCGAGAAGGATACGTTGTATCGGGCGCCGGCAACGGATACCGACTCCGTGCCTCAGCCGCCGCCCGATACAACGTATCCCCCTTGACCCACCACCGCACCCGCTGCAAAGCCCCAGGTTGATCCGCCGCACTGCGAATAATATCCAGCCGAAACCCCTTGCTGTCACTGCTCCGCACCGTCAGCGCAGGCGGTGCACTCGGCGGCTCATCATCCACACCAACCTTCTTCGGCTCAGTCAATTCAATCCCCGCGCGCATCTCCACATCGCGCTGCAACTGATTCAACGCCCGCAACAAACTGTCGCTCTGCTCACTGCTCGCCTGCAAATGACTGTCCGCCCGCGTCACACTGTCCAGCCCGCGCCAGGCAATCAGACTGACCACCGCCATCAGCAGAATCGCGACCATCACCTCGATCAGGGTAAAGCCCCGTTGAGCGTTCATTGCACACTGATCCTGCCACTGGCATCACGCAGCACACTCAGCCGATTGAGCCCATCAGACAGGGTCAATCGCAGCGGCGGATTGATCCACTCGGCGTTAAGTACAACCTTCTGCTTCGGCTCCACCCGCACCTCCAGCTTCGGACTCTGCCAGGTGCGCGGCCGCAACTGCGGATCATCCTTGAAATGCTCAAACCCCCGACCACTGTCACTGCGCCGACTGAACCGAAACCCCTTGCCATCACTGACCCAAACAATCGGCCGACCATCGGCGCGCGCCTCCGCCTGGGCCACCTGCAGCAACTGCGCCACACGCTCGGCGTCCTTGCGCAGCAACTGCAGCGGATCCGGCTTGATACTCAGACTGATCGCCGCACTGGCGATCCCGATGATCACCAGCACCACCATCAACTCGATCAGCGTAAAACCCTGTTGCTTGCCCACCTTCATCGGTTGCGCGCTCCTTTGCGTCTTGCCCCGTCCCAAAAAACATCCTGCACGGCCAACATGTAAGGCGTGTGAAATAAAACCGTGAGAATTGCCGCGTAGCCTGTCAGCAGGGACTAAAAGGAGATTCAGCCCATGATGCTCACCACCCGCATTTCCCCCCCGCAAACCGTCCAGGCCCTCGCACTGCTCGCCGCCCTGGTCGGCGTCGCGACCTGGTCGTCGCTACTCCTGACCTCCGCCGAATCGCATACCCCTCCGGCGCCACCGCAATTACTCGCAGCGCGCAGTGATAGCCCGGCATTGCAGTGGTTTTCCAATCAAACGGCGCCGGTGGATATCAAGGTGAGCGGGGTGATGGCAGGGAGTCGCGGGGCGGTGGCGATATTGAGTTTGAACGATGGGCCGCCGAGGAGTTTTTTGCAGGGGGAGAGGGTGGGGCC
>NZ_JFYN01000030.1 GCF_000631985.1 Pseudomonas sp. RIT288 | reverse complement strand
TTTCGAAGATTTCTTCAACAACTTCAACCACTTGCGCTTCCGATCTCTCGTTAGCGGGAGGCGAATTCTACAGCGTTACACGCTGCTGTCAACACCTCTTTTTCTCCGCTTTCGACCGAGAAGATCGAACCGTCAAAAGAGCCAAACATCACCGCGCTTTCAACTCCTTCCAAGCCTCGATGAACTGAAGCAGGCCGCCGCCGAAAACCGCATAACTCATTGAATCTCAAGGAGTTTTCCGTTTCGACTGCGCCGGAAGTGGGGCGAATTATAGACTTCCTGAATCTGCCGTCAACCGTTAATTTCAGTTTTCTTTCAACGACTTACAGATCGGTTAAAAAACACACAAACCCCTCCATATATAGGCTGGAAAACGACTCCTTCTATATAGAGGGGATATTCAAAGCACTCCATCAGCCTTGAGTGCCTCCACCGCGCCAGTGCCCAGACCCAGCACCCGCTGCAGAACCTCCAACGTATGCTCGCCCAATAAAGGAGGCGCACGACGGTACTCGACCGGCGTCTGCGACAGCCGGATCGGACTCGCTACCTGCGGCACCATCCCGGCCAGTGCATGCGGGAGCTCTATCGCCAACCCACGTGCTTTCACCTGCGGATCGTCAAACACCTGGGACAGATCGTTGATCGGCCCACACGGCACGCCCGCCTGCTCCAACTGCGCCACCCATTCGGCAGTGGTCTTGAATACGGTCGCCTGACGGATCAGGGGAATCAACACCGCGCGGTTAGCCACCCGCAGCTTGTTGGTCGCGAAACGCGGATCGTCCGCCCACTGCGGCTGCCCAGCCACCTCGGCAAACTTGCGGAACTGCCCATCATTGCCAACGGTAAGAATGAAATCACCATCGGCCGTCGGGAAGTCCTGATAGGGCACGATGTTCGGATGTGCATTACCCAGACGCTTCGGCGCATGGCCAGTAGTCAGATAGTTCATCGCCTGATTCGCCAGGCATGCGACCTGTACATCCAGCAAAGCCATATCGATGTGTTGCCCGCCACCTTCGTGATCACGATGAGCCAGCGCTGCCAGAATCGCCACGGTCGAATACAAGCCTGTAAGGATGTCCGTCAGCGCCACACCCACCTTCACCGGCCCGGCACCTTCATCACCTTCAGGACGACCGGTCAGGCTCATCAACCCGCCCAGCCCTTGGATCATAAAGTCATAACCGGCACGCTTGGCATACGGCCCGGTTTGACCGAAGCCGGTGATCGAGCAATAGATCAGATCCGGATTGATCGCTCTGAGCGACTCATAGTCCAGCCCATAGGCGGCCAGCCCTCCGACCTTGAAGTTCTCGATCAGGATGTCCGACTTCGCCGCCAGGTCCCGCACAAGCTGCTGCCCTTCGGGTCGAGTGAAGTCGATTGTCACCGATTGCTTGTTGCGGTTGGCGGACAGGTAATAAGCCGCCTCGCTAGTGTTCTCACCGTAAGCGTCCTTAAGGAAGGGCGGCCCCCAGGCGCGCGTGTCATCGCCATTGCCCGGGCGCTCGACCTTGATCACCTCGGCGCCAAGGTCGGCGAGAATCTGCCCGGCCCAAGGCCCGGCCAGCACGCGCGATAAATCCAGTATACGCAGATGCGACAGCGCGCCCATGGTCGCTCTCCTGTTAATAGAACGCCTGCAGACCGGTTTGCGCGCGACCGAGGATCAGCGCGTGAACGTCGTGAGTACCTTCATAGGTATTCACCACTTCCAGATTAACCAGGTGACGGGCCACTCCGAACTCATCGGAGATACCGTTGCCACCCAACATGTCACGAGCCATGCGAGCGATATCCAGCGACTTGCCACAGGAGTTGCGCTTCATGATCGAAGTGATTTCGACCGCCGCAGTGCCTTCATCCTTCATGCGCCCCAGACGCAGGCAGCCTTGCAGCGCCAGGGTGATCTCGGTCTGCATGTCGGCCAGCTTCTTCTGGATCAGTTGGGTAGCGGCCAATGGACGCCCGAACTGCTGACGATCAAGGGTGTACTGGCGAGCGGTGTGCCAGCAGAACTCGGCAGCGCCCAACGCGCCCCAAGAGATGCCATAGCGTGCGGAGTTAAGGCAGGTGAACGGGCCTTTCAGACCGCGCACATCAGGGAAGATGTTCTCTTCCGGGACAAACACGTTGTCCATGACGATTTCGCCGGTGATCGATGCGCGCAGACCAACCTTGCCGTGAATCGCCGGTGCGCTCAGGCCCTTCCAGCCTTTTTCCAGTACGAAGCCACGGATGTCGCCGGCATCGTCTTTGGCCCAGACTACAAATACGTCGGCGATCGGGCTGTTGGTGATCCACATCTTGGCGCCGGTCAGGCTATAGCCGCCGTCGACTTTGCGCGCACGGGTGATCATCGCACCCGGGTCGGAACCGTGGTTTGGCTCGGTCAGACCGAAGCAGCCGATCCATTCGCCAGACGCCAGTTTCGGCAAATACTTCTGCTTCTGGGCTTCTGTGCCGAATTCGTTGATTGGCACCATCACCAGCGAGGACTGCACGCTCATCATCGAACGGTAGCCGGAGTCGACTCGCTCCACTTCACGGGCGATCAGGCCGTAGCTGACGTAGTTCAGGCCGCTGCCACCGTACTGCTCAGGGATGGTCGCACCGAGCAGACCGACTTCGCCCATTTCGCGGAAGATCGCCGGATCGGTTTTTTCATGACGGAAAGCTTCAAGCACACGTGGCGCCAGGCTCTGCTGAGCGAACTGTGCCGCGGTGTCACGGATCATGCGCTCTTCTTCGGTGAGCTGTTGATCCAGCAGCAGGGGATCGATCCAGTTGAAGCTAGCTTTACCGCCCATGAGTGTGTCCTCGCAAATCGGTGAATTAACGTGACATTGATCCTAGGCCCGGTTCGCCAGCGCGGCAAACGAGGATTTCGCATCCTGTTGTGCTAATTTCTCACTCCGAAACGTCGCTGAATGCCTTTTATGCGGCGCATTAGTGAGATTGACGTACATGCGCAGGAAGATTCCCAGCACCACGGCCCTGATCAGCTTCGAAGCCGCCGCGCGCCACGAAAGCTTTACCAAGGCTGCCGAAGAACTTTCCCTCACTCAGGGCGCCATTTGCCGACAGATCGCCAGCCTTGAGGACTTCCTCAGTGTGGAACTGTTCCGACGCTCGCGACGCGGAGTGAAACTGACGGAGGCGGGGCTTTCCTACAGCCGTCGGGTGGCCACGCAACTGGACGCCGTCGAGCGCGACACGCTCTCGGTGATGGGCCAGCAAGGCACCAACGTGATCGAACTGGCGGTGGTGCCGACCTTCGGCACGCAATGGCTGCTGCCACGGCTCAAGGACTTCCAACTCAAGCACCCGGAAGTGACGGTCAACCTCACCAACCGCACGCGCCCGTTCCTGTTTGCCGATACTGATTTCGACGCGGCAATCTACTTCGGCGACGCCGATTGGTCAGGTACCGAATCCCACAGACTGATGGGCGAAAATCCGATGCCGGTGTGCAGCCCCACCCTACTCGGCAGCAGGACACATCTGACTCCTGACGAGATCGCCGAGCTGCCTCTGTTGCAGCAAACCACTCGCCCCTACGCCTGGCGCCAATGGTTCAACTCACAGCACCTGAACATCCCTCGCGACATGACAGGCCCGCGCTACGAGCTATTCTCCATGCTGGCCCAGGCGGCCATGCACGACATGGGGATCGCGCTGATTCCACCGTTTCTGATTCAGCGCGAACTGGCCGAGAAACGCTTGGTGATTGCCAACCCGAATGCCCTCTCCAGCATCAAGGCGTATTACCTGATGATTCCGGAGCGAAAGGTCGAATCGGCATCACTCAAGGCTTTTCGCGATTGGCTGGTCAATCAGGCAAACAGCTACAACCCAGAAGGGTAAAGGCTTGCAGCGATTACTAACTCGGTAGTCAGGAAAATCAAAGCCCTACAGATATACGTATTTGTCGCAAAATCGCAGACTGTATCCGAAAGTCGTACAGACGTCCCACAAGCGCCTGCTGACGTGGCTTTGAGCCTCCAATCGCGACTCATTACGGCCTATTCACGCCGCCGATGAGAAGTTTTTTCAAATTCAGCCAGAATCCTTGCAAGGCAAGGCCTGCAAGGGATTCAACTGGCCACCTGCGACATTCGGTCACGGGATGACTTGTAGTTAATTTTCCGTCACCCGTCATAATCCCTTGAAGGGCATAAAGTTCGCCTGCAAAATGCCGCGCCCCGCCCTGATTTGGCGGGATCGTGCTGATCGGCCGCCCCAGTCGCACCATCCGCAGTGCCTGGGTTTACTCAATAAGATCACGCAGGAGATTTGACGTGCACATTGGTGTTCCTCTCGAAACCCAGACCGGTGAAACACGGGTTGCTGCAACCCCGGAAACCATCAAGAAGCTGATCAGCCAAGGTCATAAGGTCACTGTACAAACCGGCGCTGGCGTTAATGCCAGTGTGGTCGACGGTGCTTATGAAGCGGCGGGCGCAACCATTGGCAGTGCCAACGATGCGTTCGGCGCCGAGCTGATTCTCAAAGTGGTCGCCCCCAGCGACGCCGAACTGGCGCTGATCAAGCGCGGCACGGTGCTGGTGGGCATGCTCAACCCGTTCAATAACCAAACCATCGCCAAAATGGCCGAGTGCGGAATTACCGCGTTCGCCCTGGAAGCGGCACCGCGCACCTCTCGAGCGCAGAGCCTTGATGTGTTGTCGTCGCAGGCAAACATTGCCGGCTACAAGGCGGTGTTGCTGGCCGCGCACTACTATCCGCGCTTCATGCCGATGCTGATGACCGCTGCGGGCACCGTGAAAGCGGCGCGCGTGCTGATTCTGGGTGCCGGCGTGGCCGGGTTGCAGGCGATTGCCACGGCGAAACGTCTGGGTGCGGTGATCGAAGCGTCTGACGTGCGTCCGGCGGTGAAGGAACAGATCGAATCCCTCGGCGCGAAGTTCGTCGACGTGCCTTACGAAACTGACGAAGAGCGTGAATGCGCGGTCGGTGTCGGCGGCTACGCGCGGCCTATGCCGGCAAGCTGGATGCAGCGTCAGGCCCAAGCCGTGCACGAACGCGCCAGGCAGGCCGACATCGTCATCACCACCGCACTGATCCCGGGCCGCAAGGCACCGACACTGTTGAGCGCAGACACCGTGGCGCAGATGAAGCCGGGCTCGGTGGTCATCGACCTCGCGGCCGCGCAGGGCGGCAACTGCCCGCTGACCGTCGCCGATCAGGTGGTGGTCGAGAACGGCGTGACCATCGTCGGCCCGACCAACCTCGCCGGTGAAGTCGCTGCAGACGCCTCGGCGCTGTACGCCCGCAACCTGCTGGACTTCCTCAAGCTGGTGTTCACCAAAGAAGGCCAGTTCGACGTCAACCTCGAAGACGACATCGTCGCCGCGTGCCTGATGTGCCGCGACGGCCAAGTCATCCGCAAAAACGCCTAAGCAGGGATTCAGACGATGGAAGAGCTTATCTCCCCCGGTATCTACAACCTGATCATCTTCGTGCTGGCGATTTATGTCGGTTATCACGTGGTCTGGAACGTTACACCTGCGCTGCACACGCCGTTGATGGCGGTGACCAACGCCATTTCGGCGATCGTGATCGTCGGCGCCATGCTCGCTGCTGCGCTGACCGTCACGCCGCTGGGCAAGACCATGGGCACCCTCGCCGTGGCACTGGCGGCGGTCAATGTGTTCGGTGGCTTCCTGGTCACCCGCCGCATGCTTGAGATGTTCAAGAAGAAAGCCCCGAAAGCAAAAGAAGAGGCGCCGAAGTAATGAGTATGAATCTCGTCACGACGCTCTACCTGATCGCGTCGATCTGCTTTATCCAGGCCCTTAAAGGCCTGTCGCACCCGACCACCTCGCGGCGCGGCAATCTGTTCGGCATGCTCGGCATGGCGCTGGCCATCCTCACCACCATCGGCCTCATTTATAAGCTCGGTGCTGAGCTGGCGACTGCCGGTATCGGTTATGTGATCGTCGGCCTGCTGATCGGTGGCACCGCCGGTTCGATCATGGCCAAACGCGTCGAAATGACCAAGATGCCGGAACTGGTCGCGTTCATGCACAGCATGATCGGCCTGGCGGCTGTGTTCATCGCCATTGCGGCGGTGGTCGAGCCGCAATCGCTGGGCATCGTTAAACACCTGGGCGACGCCATTCCAGCGGGCAACCGTCTGGAGCTGTTCCTCGGCGCGGCGATCGGTGCAATCACCTTCTCCGGTTCGGTGATTGCGTTCGGCAAGCTCTCGGGCAAGTACAAGTTCCGCCTGTTTCAGGGCGCACCGGTACAGTTCGCCGGTCAGCACAAGCTGAACGCGGTACTCGGTCTGGCGACACTGGTGCTGGGCGTGACCTTCATGCTCACCGGCAACCTCGCCGCGTTCGCGCTGATGCTGGCGCTGGCGTTCGTGATGGGCGTGCTGATCATCATCCCGATCGGCGGCGCGGACATGCCGGTGGTGGTGTCGATGCTCAACAGTTACTCGGGCTGGGCGGCGGCGGGTATCGGCTTCTCGCTGAACAACTCGATGCTGATCATCGCCGGCTCGCTGGTAGGTTCGAGCGGTGCGATCCTCTCGTACATCATGTGCAAGGCGATGAACCGTTCCTTCTTTAATGTACTGCTCGGCGGTTTCGGCAATACGGCCGACGCAGGACCTGCCGGTGCGAAAGAAGCCCGTCCGGTGAAATCCGGTTCGGCTGACGACGCAACCTTCCTGCTGACCAACGCCGACACCGTGATCATCGTCCCGGGTTACGGCCTGGCAGTGGCCCGCGCGCAACACGCCTTGAAAGAGCTGACCGAGAAACTGACCCATCGTGGCGTGACCGTGAAGTACGCGATTCACCCGGTGGCCGGTCGTATGCCAGGCCACATGAACGTCCTGCTCGCCGAGGCCGAAGTGCCTTACGACCAGGTATTCGAGATGGAAGACATCAACTCCGAGTTCGGCCAGGCCGACGTGGTGCTGGTGCTCGGCGCCAACGACGTGGTCAACCCGGCCGCGAAGAACGATCCGAAATCGCCGATTGCCGGCATGCCGATTCTCGAAGCGTTCAAGGCCAAGACCATCATCGTCAACAAGCGCTCGATGGCCAGCGGTTATGCCGGTCTGGACAATGAACTGTTCTACCTGGACAAGACCATGATGGTGTTCGGCGACGCCAAGAAAGTCATCGAAGATATGGTCAAGGCGGTCGAGTAA
>NZ_JFYN01000029.1 GCF_000631985.1 Pseudomonas sp. RIT288 | reverse complement strand
GTAGCGTGTCCCCTTCGTCTAGTGGCCTAGGACACCGCCCTTTCACGGCGGTAACAGGGGTTCGAGTCCCCTAGGGGACGCCATTTGCGGGAATAGCTCAGTTGGTAGAGCACGACCTTGCCAAGGTCGGGGTCGCGAGTTCGAGTCTCGTTTCCCGCTCCAAATTCTAAAAGCGCCGCTCAGTGAGCGGCGTTTTTATTAGTGAAAGTTGTAGCCTGTCCCCTTCGTCTAGTGGCCTAGGACACCGCCCTTTCACGGCGGTAACAGGGGTTCGAGTCCCCTAGGGGACGCCATTTGCGGGAATAGCTCAGTTGGTAGAGCACGACCTTGCCAAGGTCGGGGTCGCGAGTTCGAGTCTCGTTTCCCGCTCCAAATTCTAAAAGCGCCGCTCAGTGAGCGGCGTTTTTATTAGTGAAAGTTGTAGCCTGTCCCCTTCGTCTAGTGGCCTAGGACACCGCCCTTTCACGGCGGTAACAGGGGTTCGAGTCCCCTAGGGGACGCCATTGCGGGAATAGCTCAGTTGGTAGAGCACGACCTTGCCAAGGTCGGGGTCGCGAGTTCGAGTCTCGTTTCCCGCTCCAATTTCACAAAAACGCCGATCAGTGATGATCGGCGTTTTTGTTTGTGCAGCATTTTGCACGCAACAAAAAAGGACCTTCGGGTCCTTTTTTGTTTTCACGTCAGGCCCGCTGAATCACGGGCCCGGACCTCATCAGAGCTTCGGTAACTGGCCGACGCGGCCCATCATCTCAGTGACGATCTGCAGATCGAGCAGGAACTGGTCAACCGTCTTGAATTCGCCGTCGGTATGCCCGGTGTATTTGACTTCAGGGCGGGCCAGGCCGAATTGCACGCCGTTCGGCAGTTCATGCACAGAGGTCGCGCCGGCAGACGTGCCGAACTCGTGCTTCATACCGAGGTTTTCAGTGGCCACCGCCAGCAGCGCCTTGACCCATTCGCCTTCCGGATTGCGGTACATCGGTTCGGCGATCGAGTAGGTGAAGTCCACGGCTACGTGGGATTTCTTGCTCCAGGCCGCGAGCTTGTCAGCGATTTGCTTTTTCAGCACTTCCGGCGATTTGCCCTTCGGCACGCGCAGGTTGACCGCCAGTTTAAAGGCTTTGTCGTCCACGCCGACGTAGGTCAGCGAGGTGGTCAGCGGGCCCATGAATGAGTCGGAGAAGCCCACGCCAAGTTTTTTCCCCAGGTAATCCAGGCCCCAGTTGGTGGACGCATAGCGTGCAGCGTCGGTGATCTGGTTGTGCTTGAGCGCCACCTTGCCGTCGAGGCTGTTGATGAAGTCGAGCATCCGCGCGACCGGGTTGACGCCGGACTCGGGCTCCGAGGAGTGCGCGGACACGCCGGTAACGCTCAGCTTGACGTCTTTGCCGTCAACCTTGGCCGCGACTTCGAAGTCACCACCGTGTTTTTTCGCGTATTCGCTGCCGGCTTTCTGCAGACTTGCCGCCAATTGTTCAGGCTTGTCGGTGATGAGTGTCGCCACCGAAACCGACGGAATCTGGTTGGTCGCCAGGCCGCCGGTCATCGAGATGATTTCCGCGCCACTGCCTTCAGCCTTGCGCAGCGGGAAACTGGCCATGACCGTGCCGTAGCCTTTCTCGGCGATGACCACCGGGTAGCCGCCATCCAGCGCCATGTTGTAGTTCGGCGTCGGGTTGTGTTCGAAGTAGTACGGGATCGCGTCGCCGGTGGTTTCTTCGGTGGTGTCCACCAGCAGTTTGAAATTGCGTGCCAGCGGCAGCTGTTCTTCCTTGATCACTTTCATCGCGTACATCGCGACGACGATGCCGTTCTTGTCGTCCTCGGTGCCGCGACCGTACATGCGGTCGCCGATCAGCGTGACTTTGAACGGATCGAGTTTGGTGCCGTCTTTCAGCACCCAGTTTTCCGGGGTGACCGGCACCACGTCGGCATGCGCGTGAATGCCCACGACTTCGTCACCGCTGCCGTCGAGGGAGATTTCATAGACGCGGTTGTCGACGTTGCGGAACTTCAGGTTGAACGATTCGGCGAGGTTCTTGATCTTTTCGGCGATCTTGATGAACTCCGGATTGTCGTGCTGGGCCACGCCTTCTTTCTGGAAGGTCGGGATTTCCACCAGTTCGCGCAGGGTTTCCAGCGCGGCTTTGCCGTACTTCACGCGGGTGTAGATGCCCAGCAGGCGATTGATCTCGTTTTGCTGCTCGGCGGTCAGGGTCTTGTTGTCGAGAAAACCATTGATCGCCGGGGCGAGGTTGTCGGTCTTGCTCAGATCGCTTTTCGCTACAGCACCGAGAAACTGACGAAAATCGCTGACCGTCGTATCGCTGAAGGTCTTGAGGATCGCAGCACTTTGCTCAGGGGTGATGTTGGCCTGGGCAGGCAGGGTGAGCGAGGAAAGACTGGCCAGAACCAGGCTGGCAGCAGCCAGGCGCTTGAGAGAAAAATTCATTGCGGTGGGCATTCCTTTGCAGGCAGTTGAGAGGGAAGTGTTTGAAAGTTGAAACAAATCTTTTCCAAACTAACACCACGAAGGTGTTGAAGGGGAGTGCCTGAAGTGGGATCCGTCGCACAGAAATGCAAAAGCGGCGCACAAACGAAAAAGGCCCGAGCAGTGTGGAACTGATCGGGCCTTGTCTTTGGGCGCAGCGTTTACATCGACAGCACCAGCCTGCCGGCGAACAGAATCAGGATCACACCCATGCTGCGCTCGAACCAATGGCCCATGCGCATGAACAGGTTGCGTATCCGGCTGCTGGAGAAAAACAGCGCGACGATCACGAACCACAGCGCATTGACGAAGCACATCCACACCCCATACAGCGCCTGGATATTCAGCGGGGTGCTGGCGCTGATGATCGTGGTGAAGATCGCCAGGAAAAACAGCGTGGCCTTGGGGTTGGTGGCATTGGTCAGAAAACCGGTGCTGAACGCCTTGAACAGCGACTGCTCGACCAGCGGCTCTTCAGCGCTTTTTTCGCCCTCGAGCGTGGTCTTCGGTTTACTGCGAATCAGGCTGATTCCGAGGTAGAAGATGTACGCGCCACCAACCACCTTGGCCGCCGTCAGCAACCACGGCGTGGTGTGCATCAGGGCGCCAACGCCGAGTAAAGTGTAGAGAACGTGCACCGAAATGCCGGCGCCGATGCCCAGTGCGGTGCAGATTCCCACCAGTCGGCCGAAGCGCACGCTTTGGCGGATGGTCACGGCGAAGTCCGGGCCGGGAGCGACCACGGCCAGAAAGTGAATGGTGGCCAGCGCCAGAAACTCGCCCAGGTAGTTCGATAACATCTCAGCTCCAGAAGGTCAGGGGTGAAGCATTGCCGCGATAGCCGACAAAGAACGAAAGGCTCAGTCGCGGATCCGCCACGCCCGGGGTTACCGAGTGCATGCAGCGCGAATTGAACATGATGAAATCTCCCGGTTCCGGCCGTACTTCCAGGGTCGGTGGGCCGAGCAGCGCGGGGTCGATGCCGTAACTGTCGCCACGCATTTGGTCGAACTGATCCGGGGTGATGTCGTCGTCCCACATTTGCAGTGCGCCGCCCTCGGTCGGCATGTTCAGGTACACGTTGCAGGCGAACTGCGCCTCCAGGCTACGGGCCTGAAAGCTGTCCGGGGCGTCCTTGGCGAAAATGTCGTGATGGGCGAGGAAGCACACGCCGGGCTTGACCACCCGCGACAGGCCGACATACATCTTGCGGCCATAGAGGTTTTCCAGATGCGCGCCGGCCGGCCACGACTCGTCGAGCATGCAGCGCAGGGTGTCGACCGGCGAGGAGTAGGGCGCACAGCGCTCGCGCAATTCGGCGATGTTGCGGGTGGCGCGTTCGAAGTAGTCTTCGATCAGCAGCGGCTGGTTTTCCGCCTCGTAAAACGCCATGCCGATGCGGCCGATGCTCGGCGCGTTGATGTAGCCCTCGAAGCCCGGAGCAAGAATCTTGTCGCCAATCTCGATCGCCAGCGGCTCGGGCAAGAAGCCTTTGACGCGGATGGCGAGGACTTCTTCGTTGGCCAGTTTTTTTATGCACGTCTCATCGAGACGCTCGACGTCTAGCATCATTGTTTTTAGGTCCATCTATCGATAGTCAACGGAACCGGCGAGTGCGGTTCCCCCGGCGTCGGACGCTGCACGGAGCAGCGCCCGAGATGCTTAATCCACGCTGTAGTGGACGGATAACGTGCCTTTCTTCTGCGAAAGCGAGGCGATCGTGACTGTGCCCAAATCCTTCAGGCTGCGTACATGGGTGCCACCGCAGCCGTAGGCCGGCAGCTCGCCAAAACCGATTTCCCGCGCGCCTTCGCGCAGCGAGGTCAGGCGGGGCAGATCGTGTTCGATCCACTGGCTGATACCGTGTTGAACGGTTGGCGCATCGATTTCCTGGGCGGCATCGCCCGGCTTGAATTGCACCCGGCCCTCGTCCGGCCAGTGGTGCGCCTTGATCGGCGTCCAGCCCATGGCCTGCACGAAATGCCCGATCAGGTGCCCGGCCGAATGCATGCGGGTGTTGTAGCGTCGACGTTGTTCATCCACGTGAATGCAGGTCATGCCGGGTTTTACCGGACGATCGACGTAATGCACGATCCGGTCAGGCTCCTGCACCACGCGCAGCACCTGGCTTTCGCCGATCATGCCGGTGTCACAAGGCTGACCACCGCCTTGCGGATGAAACAGCGTGGCGCGCAGCACCACGGCAAATTCGTTCTCGTGGGGCGTGCAGTCGAGGACTTCCACATTAGCCTTGAGGTCATCACTATGGAAAAAGAGGCGAAGCGTCATATTCCATGCCCTTATTAAAGTGTCTGTTTTTATTATATGAATCGTGCAATAACGTGATAATCCGTTCAAACATCAAAGGACTTGTGCGCTGTGAGCATCAATCTTCCGCTGCCACTGCTCGGTGAAATGGCGATTTTCGTCAAGGTCGTGGAGACCGGCAGTTTCTCCGAGGCGGCCCGCCAGCTGGGCTCGTCGCCGTCCGCGATCAGTCGCAGCATTTCCCGGCTGGAAAAGGCCCTGGCCACGCGTTTGCTGCAACGCACTACGCGCAAACTGCGTCTGAGTGACGGGGGCGAGGAAGTGTTCAAGCGCTGTCAGGAGATGGTCAGCGCCGCCAAATCGGTGATGGAGATCAGCGGGCAGTTCACCCACGAGGCGGAAGGGCTGGTGCGGGTCAGTGTGCCGAAAGCGGTCGGGCGTTTCGTGATTCATCCGCACATGCCCGAGTTTCTGCGGCGCTATCCGAAGGTCGATGTCGAGTTGCTGCTGGAAGATCGCCAGGTCGATTTGATTGACGATCATGTCGACCTGGCGATTCGTATTACTGACCGTCCGCCGGCCGGGCTGGTCGGGCGGCAGTTGCTGACCATCGACCATTTGCTCTGCGCCACCCCGCAATACCTGGCCGAACACGGCACGCCGACTCACCCTCACGATCTGCTCAATCACAGTTGCATCTATCTGGGGGAAACCCCGAGCGATGCGCGCTGGAAATTCAAGAAGGGCAGCAAAGCGGTGACCGTCGGCGTGCGTGGCCGCTATGCCGCCAACCATACCGGGGTGCGGCTCGGGGCAGTGTTGCAGCACATCGGTATTGGCAGCTTGCCGTATTTCACCGCGCGCTATGCGCTTGAGCAGAAGTTGATTGTGCAGGTGCTGCCGGAGTGGGCGTTCCTCGCTTCCTACCACGGTGGTCTGTGGTTACTGCATTCGCCCACGCGCTACCTGCCGCCGAAGCTGCGGGTCTTCATCGATTATCTGGTGGAATGCCTGGAGAAGGAGCCGACGTTGAGCAAGCCGGGGAAGGCGGGGGCGCCGAATAATTTGGCGATGGCGTATGAGTTGCCGGAGAGCGAGGGGCTGCTTTAAAAGCGAAAGATCGCAGCCTGCGGCAGCTCCTACAGGGATTAATTGGATCCCCTGTAGGAGCTGCCGCAGGCTGCGATCTTTTGATCTTTTGAAGCTTAGTGCTTGCTGTCCTGAGCAGACATCGCCAGCAGCTGTTTTTCCTGATTCCAGTCGAACGGCTCGTCATTCTGTTCGGCTTCGTAGCGACGTTCTTCCAGTGCCTGATACAGGTCGATTTCTTCATCAGACAGGTAGTGCAGGCAGTCGCCAGCGAAGAACCACAGCAGATCCCGTGGAATCAGGTGGGCAATTTGCGGATAACGGGTAATCACTTGGGTCAGGATGTCCTGGCCCAGGTACTGGCTTTCGATCGGATCGATCGGCAGGGACGCCAGCAGTTCATCGAAGCGCTCCAGGAACAAGGCATGGCTTTCTTCGGGAACCTGTTCGGCCTCACCTACGGCGACCAGGATACTGCGCAGGTGGTCGAGCAAAACAAGATGATCGGCAACGACGTTGGACACGAGATAAGTCCTCAAGAGCAAAACGGGCGCGGGAGTATAAAGCTCTCGTGCCCGTTTTTCACAAATAAACAGCTACACGGTCGTCAACATCAGCGGACTTTGCCCTCAGCCTGTTTCAGTTCTTCCTTGTCGAAATCATCGACGTCGATCACTTTGCGCCGTGCCGCTTCGGCATCGCGCAGGGTCTGCGCCTCCGCCGCTTGCAACACCCCGGCCTCCAGCGCGGCGTCGATGGCGTGTTCGCCAGCCACCGGTTTGACCTGACCACTTTTCAGCGCAGCGTGCAGTTTCTTGTGCAACGGCTGGGCAGTATTCAGCAGATCACTGGCGTGTTGCAGGGCACCAACGGCATCGTCGGCAGACTGCGGGCGATAGCAGCCGGCGAGCAGTTCTTCCAGCGTCGGATCGCCCTTGGCGCGACCGATCACCGCTGCGACTTCGGCGCCGAGCTTGTCCGACGGGCCTTTGTGGCGACGGCCGAACGGGAACACGATCACTCGCAGCAGGCAGCCAAACACTTTGTTCGGGAAGTTGCTCAGCAGCTCATCCAGTGCCCGTTCCGACTGGCCGAGGCTCTCTTCCATGGCCCAGCGGAACAACGGCTCCATATGTGCCGGCGAATCCAGGTCGTGGTAACGCTTGAGCGCGGCGGAGGCCAGATACAGGTTGCTCAACACATCGCCCAGACGCGCGGACAGGCGTTCGCGACGCTTCAGTTCGCCACCCAGCAACATCATGCTGAAGTCGGCGAGCATGGCAAATGCCGCTGCCTGACGGTTGAGTGCACGGAAGTAGCCCTGACTGATCCTGTCTCCAGGTGCATGTTCGAAGTGGCCGAAGCCCAGGTTCAGCACCAGGGTGCTGGCGGCGTTACCGACGGCAAAACCGATGTGCTTGAGCAGCAGGCCATCGAATTCTTTCAGTGCCTGTTCCTTGTCCTCGCGGCCAGCCAGGGCCATTTCCTTGAGGACGAACGGATGGCAACGAATGGCGCCTTGACCGAAGATCATCAGGTTGCGCGAAAGGATGTTCGCGCCTTCCACGGTGATGAAGATCGGTGCGCCGTTCCAGCTGCGCCCGAGGTAGTTGTTCGGCCCCATGATGATCGCCTTGCCGCCATGCACATCCATGGCGTGGGTGATGCATTCGCGACCGCGTTCGGTCAGGTGATACTTGAGGATTGCCGACAGCACCGACGGTTTCTCGCCCAGATCCACCGCGTTGGCGGTGAGCATGCGCGCTGCGTCCATCATCCAGGCGTTGCCGCCGATGCGGGCCATGGCTTCCTGAATGCCTTCGAAGGCCGACAGCGGGACGTTGAACTGTTCACGAATCTGCGCGTACTGACCGGTCACCAGACTGGTGAACTTGGCCGCGCCAGTGCCGACTGCGGGCAGCGAAATCGAACGCCCGACCGACAGGCAGTTCATCAGCATCATCCAGCCCTTGCCGAGCATTTCCTGGCCGCCAATGAGGAAGTCCAGCGGAATGAACACATCTTTGCCCGAGTTCGGGCCGTTCATGAATGCGGCACCCAGTGGCAGGTGACGACGGCCGATTTCCACGCCGGGGGTGTCGGTAGGGATCAGCGCCAGGCTGATACCGAGGTCTTCCTTGTCGCCCAGCAGATGCTCCGGGTCATAAGCCTTGAAGGCCAGACCGAGCAGGGTCGCGACCGGGCCGAGGGTGATGTAGCGTTTTTCCCAGTTCAGGCGCAGACCGATGACTTCCTGGCCTTCCCATTCGCCCTTGCAGATGATCCCGGTGTCGGGCATGGCGCCAGCATCGGAGCCGGCCAGCGGACCGGTGAGGGCGAAGCACGGAATGTCGTCGCCACGGGCCAGCCGCGGCAGGTAGTGATTGCGTTGTTCGTCGGTGCCGTAATGCAGCAGCAGTTCGGCCGGGCCGAGGGAGTTGGGCACCATCACGGTGGAGGCGAGGTCGCCACTGCGGGTCGCGAGTTTCATCGCCACTTGCGAGTGGGCATAGGCCGAAAAACCCTTGCCGCCGAATTCCTTGGGAATGATCAGGGCGAAGAAGCCGTGTTCCTTGATGTGGCTCCACGCTTGCGGCGGCAGATCCATCGACTGGCCGATCTGCCAGTCAGTGACCATCGCGCAGAGTTCTTCGGTCGGGCCATCGATAAAGGCCTGTTCCTCGTCGGTCAGTTGCGCTTTCGGGTAGGACAGCAATTTGTCCCAGTCCGGACGGCCGCTGAACAGCTCACCATCCCACCACACGGTGCCGGCATCGATCGCGTCGCGTTCGGTCTGCGACATCGGCGGCAGGGTTTTCTGGAACCAGTTGAACAGCGGCGCGGTGAAGTGTTTGCGGCGCAGGTCAGGCAGCAGTAACGGCGCGGCAACCGCCGCAAGCACGACCCACAACACCAGCAGCAACCAGCCCGGGGCATGGCTGAAAATGCCCATCGCCAGCAGGTAAATGGCGACGATACCCAACGCGGGCAGGGGGGCGATGCGGCGGTGGGCGAGGTACGCCACACCGACGATCAGAACCAGTATCCACAACAACAGCATATGTAATCCTCCGTGAACCAAGGCAAACCGACCCTCCAGAGCTTAGACGGCATCTGTAAAACGGGGCGGTCAGAACATGGTGATTGAACTCGTGGGAAACCCCGGATGGTTTTCGTAGGTTCGGTGGGCAACACCCGTGGGAAATCGTTCGCCGTTCCCGCGTCTTTGCGTCCATGTTTGGCCGAAACGTCGTTATCTCTGTGCTTGAGCTGTCGCTAGACTCGGGGCTCACCCAGGAGAACATCGTCATGCGCGAGTATCTGAGTCCCGGCCGCTTCATCGATAGTGACCACCCGGCGGTGGTGGAGTTCGCCGAACAACACCGCGGAGCCAGCCGCGACCCGCTCGCGCAGGCGATCAGTCTCTATTACGCCGTGCGCGAAGCGGTGCGCTACAACCCGTATACCTTCAGCCTTGACCCGCAGACCCTGTGCGGCAGTTATGCGCTGGCGGCCGGGGAAAGCTATTGCGTGCCCAAAGCCACGTTGCTGGCCGGGTGCGCACGGCATTGCGGCATTGCGGCGCGCATCGGTCTGGCCGACGTCAGGAATCACCTGTCGACCCCGCGTTTGCTGGAACTGCTGCGCAGCGATGTGTTCGCCATGCACGGTTACACCGAGCTGTTCCTCAATGACCATTGGGTCAAGGCCACGCCGGCCTTCAACCAGCAACTCTGCGAGCTGTTCAACGTCGCACCGTTGGACTTTGACGGAATCAATTACAGCGTTTTCCATCCGTACAACCGTGACGGCGCGCTGTTGATGGAGTATCTGGTCGATCACGGTCAGTTCGCCGATGTGCCGGAGCAGTTCTTCTTCGAGCACCTGGAAAAGTGCTACCCGCATCTGTTCGGCGAACATCAGGCGAAGGTCTTGGGTGATATGCAGAGTGATTTGAGTCGGGTCTGATCCGGCGTATGCTGCCTGCCCACGCATTGGAAAAGAGGCGGTCATGCTGAAGATCTGGGGACGGAAAAACTCATCGAATGTCAGGAAGCCACTGTGGGCGGCCGAGGAGCTGGGTCTGGCCTACGAGGCGATTGATGCCGGTGGCGCCTTCGGTGTGGTCGACACGCCTGAATACCGCGCGATGAACCCGAACGGCCGGGTACCAGTGATCGAAGATGACGGCTTCGTGCTGTGGGAATCCAACGCCATCGTGCGTTACCTGCTGGCCAAGCATGCACCGAACAGCGCCTGGTATCCGGCAGACCTGCAAGCCCGGGCCATCGCTGACAAGTGGATGGACTGGACCACCTCGAGTTTTGCCGGGCCGTTCCGCACCGTGTTCTGGGGCGTGCTGCGTACGCCAGTGGACAAGCAGGACTGGCCGGCGATCAACGCCGCAATCAAGGAATGCACCGCGCTGCTGGCCATGGCCGATCAGGCCCTCGCCAGCCGGCCATACCTGTCCGGCAGCGAAATCGGCATGGGCGATATTGCGCTGGGCAGTTTCATTTATGCCTGGTTCGAGATGCCGATCGAACGCGCCGCGCAGCCGCATCTGGAAGCGTGGTATGCACGGTTGAAGCAGCGTCCGGCTTATCAGAAAGCAGTCATGACCGCGTTGACTTGATAATAACTATCGACACTCTTGACTGTACTTGTGTTGCGGCGGCAAGCACCATTGCGCTCATGCGCCGTGGTTGTTTTGTTCGCCGCCCGGCCCAATCTTTCCTTTTCTTCCCTTCTTGGTGCGTAAATCCGATATGAGTTCCGCTCTGTCCATCCGGCAGCTAACCAAAACCTACGGCAACGGGTTCCAGGCCTTGAGTGGTATCGATCTGGACGTCGCCGAAGGTGACTTTTTCGCCTTGCTCGGCCCCAACGGCGCCGGCAAATCCACGACCATCGGCATTCTTTCGACCCTGGTCAACAAGACCAGCGGCACGGTGAATATCTTCGGTCATGACCTGGACAAGAACCCCGCCGCGCTCAAGCGCTCGATCGGCGTGGTGCCCCAGGAATTCAACTTCAACCAGTTCGAAAAGACCTTCGATATCGTCGTGACCCAGGCCGGTTACTACGGCATCCCGGCGAAGATCGCCAAGGAACGCGCCGAGCAGTACCTGACCCAGCTCGGTCTGTGGGACAAGCGCGATGTGCCGTCGCGTTCGCTGTCCGGCGGCATGAAACGGCGTCTGATGATTGCCCGCGCGCTGGTGCATGAGCCGCGCCTGCTGATCCTCGATGAGCCGACCGCAGGCGTCGACATCGAACTGCGTCGCTCGATGTGGACGTTCCTCACCGAGCTGAACCAGAAAGGCATCACCATCATCCTCACCACGCATTATCTGGAAGAGGCTGAGCAGCTGTGCCGCAACATCGGCATCATCGACCACGGCACGATCGTCGAGAACACCAGCATGAAACAGCTGCTGGGCCAGTTGCACGTCGAAACCTTCCTGCTCGACCTGAAAAACGACTTGCACGTCGCGCCGCAATTGATCGGCTATCCCGCCCGGTTGCTCGACGGCCATACCCTTGAGGTCCAGGTCGACAAATCCATGGGCATCACCGCGCTGTTCACCCAATTGGCGCAGCAGAACATCGAAGTGCTGAGCCTGCGTAACAAAACCAATCGCCTCGAGGAGCTGTTCGTGTCTCTGGTAGAGAAGAATCTGTCGAAGGTGGCGGTATGAGTTCCGAGTTCCGCCCCAACCTCGTCGCCCTCCAGACCATCGTTTATCGCGAGGTCAAACGCTTCACGCGGATCTGGCCGCAAACCCTGCTGCCGCCGGCGATCACCATGGTTCTGTACTTCGTGATCTTCGGTAACCTGATCGGCAAGCAGATTGGCGGCATGGGTGGCTTCAGTTACATGGAGTACATCGTGCCGGGGCTGATCATGATGTCGGTGATCACCAACTCCTACGGCAACGTGGTCTCGAGTTTCTTCGGCAGCAAGTTCCAGCGTTCCATCGAGGAACTGATGGTCTCGCCAGTGTCGCCGCACACGATTCTGATCGGCTTTACCATCGGCGGCGTGTTGCGTGGCTTGATGGTGGGGGTGATCGTTACCATTCTGTCGTTGTTCTTCACCCATCTGCAGGTGCATCACCTCGGCGTGACCATCCTTGTGGTGGTGCTGACCGCGACGATCTTCTCGCTGCTGGGCTTCATCAACGCGGTGTTTGCGCGCAACTTCGATGACATTTCGATCATCCCGACGTTTGTGCTGACGCCGTTGACCTACCTCGGTGGCGTGTTCTACTCGATCACCTTGCTGCCGCCGTTCTGGCAGACCGTATCGCTGGCCAACCCGGTGCTGCACATGGTCAACGCTTTCCGTTACGGCATTCTCGGGGTGTCGGATATCCGCATCGGTATCGCGATCACCTTCATGCTGGTGGCGACGGTGGTGTTGTATCTCGGTTGTGCGCGGTTGCTGGTGAGCGGGCGCGGGATGCGGACCTGATCGACCGCAATATCCCTGTAGGAGCTGCCGCAGGCTGCGATCTTTTGATCTTGATTCCTGAAGTCAAAAGATCGCAGCCTGCGGCAGCTCCTACAGGGGAAGACGATCTTCCTGTGGGAGCTCAGGCCAGACTGCACAAAACAAAACGGCCTCCACTGCGGAGGCCGTTTTGCATTCAGCGCATGCGGCTTTTCTTGCGCCGCGCCCATTGCCGCGCCACCCACCAGCGCCAGTAC
>NZ_JFYN01000028.1 GCF_000631985.1 Pseudomonas sp. RIT288 | reverse complement strand
CTGTAGGAGCTGACGAGTGAAACGAGGCTGCGATCTTTTGATTTTTGTGGATCGCCGACCCAGGCCGACTGGCGGTGCTTGTCAGTAAAATCCTACTGGAGTACAAATGTACTCCATGACGAACCTGACTCCCCGCCGTACCGCCATCCTGACCTTTATCCGCGAACGCATCGCCGAACACGGTCAGCCCCCAAGCCTCGCTGAAATCAGCGAGGCTTTTGGTTTTGCCTCGCGCAGCGTGGCGCGCAAGCATGTGCTGGCGCTCACCGAAGCCGGGTTTATCGAGGTCAATCCGCATCAGGCCCGGGGCATTCGCCTGCTCGGGCAACCGCCGCGACCGGAACTGCTCGACATTCCCGTGCTCGGCCGGGTGGCTGCCGGTGCGCCGATCGGTGCCGATGCCGACATCCATAGCCGCTTGACGCTCGACCCGGCGCTGTTCTCCCGCACCCCCGATTACATGCTGCGGGTGCAGGGCGATTCGATGATCGAGGACGGCATTCTCGACGGTGATCTGGTGGGGGTGAAGCGCAATCCCGAAGCGCTCAACGGGCAGATCGTGGTGGCGCGACTCGACGGTGAGGTGACGATCAAACGCTTCGAACGTGTCGGCACTACAGTGCGCCTGCTGCCGCGCAACCCGGCGTACCAGCCGATTGTCGTGCGCGATGATCAGGATCTGGCGATCGAAGGGGTGTTTTGCGGTCTGGTGAGGCAAGGCTGATGGGCGCCGTCGTTGCACTCGATACGCTGTTCAATGGCGGCCAGGTCTGGAAGGGCCGGCCTGCGCCGCCGGCGGCCAGCCCGCAACCCACCGGCCATGCCGCGCTGGATGCGGCACTGCCCAGCGGTGGCTGGCCGGAAGCGGCGCTGAGCGAAATCCTCCTCGCCGGCCCCGGGGTTGGCGAGCTGCAACTGGTGTGGCCGACGCTGGCGCGGCTGTCGGCAGCAGGCGAGCGCATCGTGCTGGTGGCGCCTCCGTTCGTGCCGTACCCGCAGGCGTGGGCGAACGCCGGGGTCGATCTGCGTCAGTTGTCGGTGATTCAGGCCAGCGAACGCGATGCCTTGTGGGCGGCGGAGCAATGCCTGCGATCCGGCAGTTGCGGCGCGGTGCTGTGCTGGCCGCACAAGGCCGATGATCGGGCGTTGCGGCGTTTGCAGGTAGCTGCGGAAACCGGCCAGACCCTGGCGTTTGCCTGGCGTGCGCTGAGCGAGGCGATCAACCCGTCGCCGGCCGCGTTGCGCATTGCCATCGATGCCAGACCTGCCCAGTTGCGCGTGCTCAAGTGCCGTGGCGGACTGGCGCGCACGGCGCCGATTGCGTTTGCCGTGGGGCACTGAGGTCGTCATGCGCTGGGTGTGTATTCTGTTCCCGCAATTGGCCCTCGACGCCGTGCTGCGTCAGCGTGCCGATCCCGATGAGCCGTTGGTGCTGCTCAGTGGCCCGGCCCAGCGTCGAGTGCTGCAAGCGGTGAATCCGGCAGCGCGTCAACTCGGCCTGCGTGCCGGCCAGTCGATGACCGCCGCACAAGCGCTGAGCAAAGGTTTTGCCACCGCCGATTACGACCTGGCCGAGGTCGAGCACTGGCAGCAGTTTCTCGCCGCGTGGGCCTATCGATTCAGCGCGCAGGTCAGCGTGCATTACCCGCGTACCGTGGTGTTCGAGATTGAATCGAGCCTGGGCCTGTTCGGCTCCTGGACGCAGTTCGAAGCGCGGCTACGCAAGGAACTGACCGACCTGGGCTTCCGCCATCGCATCGTCGCCGCACCGAATCCGGTGGCGGCGCGGGTGCTGGCCAACGCCTACGACGGTCTGGTGGTGCCCGACGGCGAAGCCTTGCAACATCACCTCGGGCAATTGCCCGTCGACCGCGTCGGACTGGAGCCGCAGGTCGCCACCGCGCTGGCGCGTATGGGCCTGCGCAACCTGAACCAGCTGCAGAGCCTGCCGCGTCAGGCTCTGGCCCGGCGCTTCGAAGCGTCGATGCTCAAGCATCTCGACACGTTGTTCGGGGCACGGCCGCTGGCCTTGGGGTTCTATCTGCCGCCGGATCGTTTCGATGTGCGCATCGAACTGAATTTCGACGTGCAATCCCATCAGGCGCTGCTATTCCCGTTACGGCGTCTGACCGCTGACCTGTCGGCGTTCCTCTGCGGACGTGACAGCGGCGTGCAGCGTTTCGATCTGCATCTGGAGCACGCCGGGCTGCCGGACACGGTGATCAAGGTCGGCCTGCTCAGCGCCGAGCGCGATCCGGCGATGCTCTTCGAATTGGCCCGCGGGCGACTGGAACAAGTCCAGGTCGAGGCGCCGGTGCGTGGTTTTCGCCTGCGTGCCGAAGACCTGCCGAGTTTCGTGCCGCAGTTTCAGGAACTGTTCGATGATCGTCCGCAACAGACCTTGCCCTGGGAGCAATTGCGCGAACGCCTGCGCGCACGGCTCGGCGATGACGCGGTGCAGGGCCTGCGCTTTCAGGCCGACCACCGCCCGGAATGTGCGTGGCAGAACGGCGTCGACAAACAGCGTTGCACAGGCTTGCCGAGCGTGCAGCGTCCGGGCTGGCTGCTCGGCGAACCGCAAAGCGTGCCGGAAGGTTCGGCGCGAATCCTCATGGGCCCGGAGCGCATCGAGTCCGGCTGGTGGGACGGTGACGATGTGCGCCGCGATTACTACCTGATCCAGAACCGCGCCGGTCAGCAGGGCTGGGCCTATCGGGCCGTGGGCGAGGGCGGTCCGTTGTGGCTGCAGGGCTGGTTTGCATGAGCCACGGCTATGCCGAGCTGCACTGCCTGTCGAACTTCAGTTTCCAGCGCGGTGCCTCCAGTGCCCTTGAGTTGTTTCAGCGGGCGAAAAAACACGGCTATCAGGCGCTGGCGATCACCGACGAGTGCACGCTGGCCGGGATCGTTCGGGCCTGGCAAGCGGCGAAATCGGTTGAACTGCCGCTGATCATCGGCAGCGAAATACGCATCGACAACGGCCCGAAACTGCTGCTGTTGGTGGAGAATCTTGCGGGCTATCAGGCCTTGTGCGGCTTGATCACTCAGGCCCGGCGGCGTACGCAGAAGGGCCAGTACCAGGTGCTGCGCGAGGATTTCAGCGAGCCGTTGCCGGGATTGTTCACCGTGTGGGTGCCGGACAGCATCGATGACGTGGAGGAGGGGCGCTGGCTGAAGCAGACTTTCGGCGAGCGCCTGTATCTGGCAGTGCAGTTGCATCGCGGGCAGGACGATCAGCGGCTGCTGGCGGCACTGCTGAGTCTGGCCGAGCAGCTGCAGATTGCCGCCGTGGCCAGCGGCGATGTGCACATGCATGCGCGTGGCAGACGCGCCCTGCAGGACACCATGACCGCGATTCGCCATCACGTCCCGGTGGCCGAGGCCGGATTGCGCCTGCACTCCAACGGCGAGCGGCATCTGCGCAGCCTCGATGTGTTGCGCGAGCTGTACCCGCCGGCCCTGCTCGACGCCTCGGTGCAACTGGCGCGGCGCTGCACTTTCGAGCTGAGCGAGTTGCGCTATGAGTATCCGAAGGAGCTGGTGCCGGAGGGGCACACCGGCAGTTCCTGGTTGCGCCAACTGACCGAAGAAGGCATTGCCTGGCGCTGGCCGCAAGGGCCGCAGCCCAAGGTGCTCAAGCAAATCGACGATGAGCTGCGACTGATCGCCGAACTCGGCTACGAAAGCTACTTTCTCACCGTGCACGACGTGGTGCGCTTTGCCCGCGATCAGCAGATTCTCTGTCAGGGCCGTGGTTCGGCGGCCAACTCGGCGGTGTGTTTTGCCTTGGGTATCACCGAGATCGACCCGGATCGCACCACGCTGCTGTTCGAACGTTTCATGTCGAAAGAACGCAACGAACCGCCGGACATCGACGTCGATTTCGAGCACGAGCGCCGCGAAGAAGTCCTGCAGTACGTGTTCCGCCGGTATGGCCGGCGGCGTGCGGCGTTGACGGCGGTGGTCAGCACCTACCACGCTGCCGGTGCGGTGCGCGACGTGGCCAAGGCCCTTGGGCTGCCGCCGGATCAGATCAATGCACTGGCCGATTGCTGCGGCCACTGGAGCGACGAAACACCGCCGGTGGCGCGCTTGCTCGAAGGCGGCTTCGACCCCGACAGCCCGGTGCTGCGTCGAGTGCTGAGCCTGACCGGGCAACTGATCGGCTTCCCCCGGCACCTGTCGCAGCACCCCGGTGGTTTCGTGATTTCCGAACAGCCGCTGGACACGCTGGTGCCGGTGGAAAACGCCGCCATGGCCGAGCGCACGATCATTCAATGGGACAAGGACGACCTCGACGCGGTCGGGCTGCTCAAGGTCGATATCCTTGCCCTCGGCATGCTCAGTGCGATCCGTCGCTGCTTCGACTTGCTGCGTCGTCATCGGCATCTGGATCTGAGCCTGGCGACGATCCCTGATAAAGACAAACCGACCTACGAGATGATCAGCCGCGCCGACACCATTGGCGTGTTCCAGATCGAATCCCGGGCACAGATGTCGATGCTGCCGCGCCTGAAACCGGCGAAGTTCTACGATCTGGTGATCGAGGTCGCGATCGTCCGCCCAGGGCCGATTCAGGGCGGGATGGTTCATCCGTATCTGCGCCGACGCAACAAGGAAGAGCCGACAACCTATCCCTCGCCGGAACTGGAAGTGGTGCTCAAACGTACCCTCGGCGTGCCGCTGTTTCAGGAACAGGTGATGCAGATCGCCATCGTCGCCGCCGACTACAGCCCCGGTGAGGCCGATCAGTTGCGGCGATCCATGGCCGCGTGGAAACGCCATGGCGGGCTCGAGCCGCACAAGGAACGCCTCGCCGCCGGCATGAAGAAAAACGGCTACACCGAGGAATTCGCCGCGCAGATCTTCGAGCAGATCAAGGGTTTCGGCAGTTACGGCTTTCCCGAATCCCACGCCGCCAGTTTCGCCTTGCTGACTTACGCCAGTTGCTGGCTCAAGTGCCACGAACCGGCGGCGTTCGCCTGCGCGTTGATCAACAGCTGGCCGATGGGTTTCTACAGCCCGGATCAAATCCTCCAGGACGCGCGCCGCCATCAGTTGCAGATCCGTCCGGTGGACGTGCGCGCCAGCGACTGGGATTGCAGCCTGGAACCGATCAGCGGCGCACAACCGGCGATCCGCATGGGGCTGCGGATGATCAAGGGCTTTCGCGAGGACGATGCCCGGCGCATCGAAGCGGCGCGCACGCGTGGGGCGTTTGTCGATGTCGCCGATCTGGGCGAACGCGCCGCGCTCGACAGTCGCGCCCAGGCGCTGTTGGCCGATTCCGGGGCGTTGCGCGGGATGGCCGGGCATCGGCATCGCGCACGCTGGGAAGTGGCCGGGGTGCAGAAACAGCTGGGCCTGTTTGCCGGGTTGCCGAGCCAGGAAGAAGCCGATGTGCTGCTGCCCAAACCGAGCGTCGGTGAGGACCTGCAGGCCGATTACGCGACCATCGGCACCACGCTGGGGCCGCACCCGTTGGCGCTGCTGCGTAGTGAACTGAAGGCGCGGCGTTGCCGCAGTTCGCAGGAGTTGCTGGACGTCGAGCACGGTCGGCCGGTGAGCATCGCCGGGCTGGTCACCGGGCGGCAGCGACCGGGCACTGCCAGCGGCGTGACCTTCGTCACCCTTGAAGACGAGTTCGGCAACGTCAACGTGGTGGTCTGGCGCGATCTGGCCGAGCGTCAGCGTCAGGTGCTGGTCGGCTCGCAACTGCTCAAGGTCGATGGCCGCTGGGAGCGGGAGGGCGAAGTTCGACACCTGATCGCCGGCCGCCTGAGCGACCTGAGTCCGCTGCTCGACGGCATCCGCGTACAAAGCCGCGACTTCCACTAACACCGCCCCCCTGTAGGAGCTGCCGCAGGCTGCGATCTTTTGACTTGGATTTTTAAAAACAAGATCAAAAGATCGTCCGATCGCGGCCCGAGCCTGCGGCAGCTCCTACAGGGGTATTTGTGGTGTTCAGATCAGCCAATCCGTTGGCGTCAAAAAAACCTGTCCCCCATGATGGCACTTTGTCATAATGCCGCCCCTTTTCCGCTCCCCACTGCCTTGCCGTGCCGGGACACACCGTTTTTTCAGAAGGAATGTACAGTGAGAATGATCTCCCGGATGTTGGTCTCAGGCGTTGCGATTGCCGTGCTCGGCACCCTCGCCGGCTCCCTTGCCGGGTGCGCCACCGAAAGCTCCCGCGCACTGCCGGTGGCCAAGGTCGAGAGCGCCACGCAAGTCTGGACCGGTGCTCGCGTACCGATGGCGGTGGGCAAGTTCGATAACCGCTCCAGCTACATGCGCGGGATCTTCTCCGACGGCGTCGATCGTCTCGGCGGCCAGGCCAAGACCATCCTGATCACGCACTTGCAACAGACCAACCGTTTCTCGGTACTGGATCGCGACAACATGGGCGAGATCCAGCAGGAAGCGGCGATCAAGGGCCAGGCCCAGCGCCTCAAGGGCGCCGATTACGTGGTCACCGGTGACGTCACCGAGTTCGGCCGCAAGGAAACCGGCGACCACCAGCTGTTCGGGATTCTCGGCCGTGGCAAGACCCAGGTCGCCTACGCCAAGGTCAACCTGAACATCGTCAACATCAGCACCTCCGAAGTGGTGTATTCGACTCAGGGCGCCGGCGAATACGCCTTGTCCAACCGCGAAATCATCGGCTTCGGCGGCACCGCTGCGTACGACTCCACCCTCAATGGCAAAGTCCTTGATCTGGCCATGCGCGAGGCGATCAATCGTCTGGTCGATGGCATGAATGCCGGTGCCTGGAAACCGGGTAACTGATCGCTATTCATTGCAAGGAGCAACACCCATGAATCTGACTTTGTCGCGGTCGCTGCTGGCTCTGACGCTGGCCGCCAGCGCCTTGCTGGCCGGTTGCAGCAGCCCGAAAACCCTGTACCAGTGGGAAGACTACCAACCGCAGGTCTACGAATACTTCAAAGGCGAAGAGCCCAAGGAAACCCAGGCCGAAGTGCTGGAGCGCGACCTGCAGAAGATCCGCTCCACCGGCAAGGCTGTGCCGCCGGGGTACCACGCGCATCTGGGCCTGCTGTACCTGAGCATGGGCAAGGACGATCAGATGGTGCAGCAGTTCCGCACCGAGAAAGCGCTGTTCCCCGAGTCCGGCCCGTACATGGATTTTCTGCTTAAAAACGCCAAGACCGGAGACGCCAAATGATTTCGCGCACCCTGAAACTGCTGGCTGCCGGTTTGGCCCTGATCGTGCTCGGTGGCTGCGTCGCGCCGAAAACCGTGGATTACTCGGCGTATAAACAAGCGCGCCCGAAGACCATTCTGGTGCTGCCGCCGCTGAACACTTCGCCCGACGTGAAGGCGTCATACAGCCTGTTGTCGCAAGTGACGTTCCCACTGGCCGAAGCCGGTTACTACGTGCTGCCGATCGCCCTGGTGGACGAAACCTTCCGCCAGAACGGCCTGACCACCCCGGATGACATTCATCAGGCACCGGCCAACAAGCTCAAGGAAATCTTCGGCGCCGACGCTGCGCTGTACATCACCGTGACCGAATACGGTACGCGCTACATGGTGATCAGCAGCGAAACCGCCGTGACCGCCACCGCCAAACTGGTGGATCTGAAATCCGGCACCACGCTGTGGACCGGTTCGGCGCGGGCGTCGAGCGAAGAGGGCGGCAACAACAGCGGTGGCGGCCTGGTCGGCATGCTGATCACCGCCGCGGTGAAGCAGGTGATCAACAGTTCGACCGATGCCGGTTATCCGATTGCCGGCGTGGCGAGCAATCGCCTGTTGTCGGCCGGTCAGCACGCCGGCCTGTTGTACGGCCCGCGTTCGCCGAAATACGGTACTGACTGAAGATCAAAAGATCGCAGCCTGCGGCAGTTCCTACAGGGGAATGCATCCCAAATGTAGGAGCTGCCGCAGGCTGCGATCTTTTTGCATCATTACGGCCTCTCGTTCACTTGACCCCACCTGACCTGCGATTCATCCCCTGCATCTCGACGCCGAAGGCGATATCCTGCGCCACACTTATCTGCGCAAACGGCGCATAACGCTGGAGCACCGTGTCTGCCCAAGGCTAAAGGAGTGTTCGAATGACCGAGAAGAAACTGGAAACCACGGTCGACCGCGTCTACCAAGGGGTTTACCAGGCAATCAGCAAGCGTTCGCTGCGTCCGGGGATGAAGCTGGGTGAAGCATCGCTGGCCGAACTGTTCAATGTCAGCCGCACGTCGGTGCGCGCCGCGCTCAAACAACTGGAAGCCGAGGGGCTGGTCACCACCGAGCCGAACAAGGGGGCCTCGGTGTCGCTGCCCAGCAACGAAGAGATCCGTTCGCTGTTCGAAACCCGGCGGCTGATCGAGATCGGTATGGTCACCGAACTCTGTCGGCGCAAGGACACTGCCGCCACGCAGGTCTTGCGCGAGCACCTGTTACTGGAGGACGCAGCCCACGCGGCAGGCGACCACGAGCAACTGATTTACCTGCTCGGCGAGTTCCACCTCAAACTGGCGCGCAGCCTCAACAACCCGGTGCTGCTCGACTGGTTCCAGAAGTTGATTTCCCGGGCCTCGCTGTACGTCGCCGCACTGGATGACGACAGCCATGAAGCCTGCCGCGACAACGAACATCTGCGCCTGATCGAATACATCGAGGCGGGCGACCAGAACGCCGCCATCGAACTGACCTGCACGCATTTGAACGGCATCGAGAAGGCGATTCTCGACGTCGCGGCGAAGATGAAAACTGGCTACCATCCGCTCAAGCACCTGATCGGGGTCTGATCCGGGCCTGGTCTGAAATCGGCTATACCTCTAATGAAACCATTACGGCCGATGAGGCTCGAAACAGACGGGCGTCGCGGCGTTCTCCCGTCGCGATGTATCGGGCAAACACCAAAGGACACCGAGTCAATCGATGCAGTTTTTATCCGATAGCCACGGTTGTGACGGCTGGAAAGGCGAGATGGCCGGGCGCATTTGTGCGTTCGACTGGCGTCAGACCGAACTCGGCCCGCTCGACACCTGGCCTGCCAGCCTGTGCAGCGCCGTGCAACTGATGCTGGCTTCACCGTTGCCGATGGTCATGCTCTGGGGCCACGTCGGCTACATGATCTACAACGACGCCTACTCGCAATTTGCCGGTGGCCGCCACCCCTATCTGTTGGGGGCGCCGGTGGAGCTGGGCTGGCCGGAAGTCGCTGATTTCAACCGGCATGTGGTCGACACCTGTCTGGCGGGCGGTACCTTGTCGTACCGTAACAAGGAACTGGTGCTGTTGCGCGATGGCGTGCCCGAAGATGTCTGGATGGATCTGTATTACAGCCCGGTGGCCAACGATGACGGTGTGCCGGCCGGGGTGATGGCGATGGTGGTCGAGACCACCGGGTTGGTGCGCTCCGAGCGCCTGCGTCAGGCCGCTGAAGATGCCTATCGGGCCGACAACGAGCGGGTGCGTCTGGCGCTGAATGCCGGGGCGTTGCTCGGCTCGTTTGTCTGGGATGTGAAGCACAACGTGTTGTCGGCGGATGAGCGTTTCGCCCGCACGTTTTCGTATCCGCCGGATCAGGACCTGAGCAATCTGGCGCAGTCCTACTGCGAAGCGCGGATCCACCCGGACGATCTGGCGTGGGTGCATGATCGGGTCAGCCATTCGGTGCAGACCGGTGAACCGTACAACGCCGAATACCGCGTGCGGCGCGCGGACGGCAGTTATCTCTGGGTGCTCGCCAGTGGCGCCTGCGAGTTCGACGAACATGGCGCGCCGTTCCGTTTCCCCGGAGTGTTGATCGACATCCATGAACGCAAGATCGCCGAAGAATCCCTGCTCAAATTCACCCGCAACCTGGAGCAGCGGGTGGCCAATGAAGTGGATGCTCGACTGGCGGCTGAGGAGCAACTGCGCCAGTCGCAGAAACTTGAAGCCATTGGCGGACTCACCGGCGGCGTGGCCCACGACTTCAACAACCTGCTGCAGGTGATCGCCGGCAACCTGCACTTGCTGGCGCGGCACGAGCCGGACAATGCCAATGTGCAACGCCGGGTCAGCGCCTCGCTGGCGGCGGTCGAGCGCGGTGCGAAGCTGTCGTCGCAACTGCTCGCCTTTGCCCGGCGCCAACCGTTGTCGCCGGCGGTGTGCGATCCGCGACAGATCTTCGAAGGTGTCGGTGAGTTGCTGCAGCGCGCGTTGGGCGAAACCATTCAGATCGATGTGCAACTGCCGCAAGAGCCTTGGCACATCAACGTCGACCGCAATCAACTGGAAAACGCCATTCTCAATCTGGCGATCAACGCCCGGGACGCGATGAAGGGCGAGGGCACGATTGTCCTCAGCGCCCTCAATACCCGGCTGGACAGCAGCTTTTGCGCCGGCAAAGGCATCGTCGCCGGTGATTTCGTGCGGGTGGTGGTCAGCGATTCCGGCGTCGGTATTGCGCCACAAATGCTCGAGCAGGTGTTCGAGCCGTTCTTCACCACCAAGGCCGACGGCCAGGGCACCGGGCTCGGTTTGAGCATGGTGTTCGGCTTCGTCAAACAGAGTGGCGGACACGTCGAGATCGACAGCACCGTGGGCGAGGGCACGCGGGTGCAGCTGTATTTTCCGCGCAGCCTGCGCCCGGTCCTCGATGAATCACCGAGCCTCGGCGAGCAGCTGGGCGGCGGCCATGAAAGCATTCTGGTGGTCGAGGACAACGACGCAGTGCGCGCTTCGGCAGTGGAGCTGCTGCGCGAAGAAGGTTACCGCGTGCTGACCGCCGGCAATGGCGACGTGGCGATGCAGATGCTGCTGGACGGCGCGCAAGTCGATCTGATTTTCACCGATGTGGTGATGCCGGGGCTGATCAAGAGTTCCGATCTGGCGGCGTGGGCCAAGGTGCAGACACCACCGGTGGCGGTGCTGTTCACCTCCGGCCACACCCGCGACATCATCTCGCGCAACCACCAGTTGAGTCCGGACACGCATTTGCTGGGTAAACCGTATGGCCCGGAGGCGTTGTTGCAAATGATTCGATCGGTGCTCAGTGCCTGACTCCCTGTGGCCAGGGAGCTTGCTCCCGCTCGGCTGCGCAGTAGTCGTAAACCCGGGAACCGCGGTTTACCTGCCGGGTTGATTCGTCTGGATTTGGGGCCGCTTCGCAGCCCAGCGGGAGCAAGCTCCCTCGCCACATGTTTTGTGTTCGACTCACATTTTCCGATCAAGGCCCGCCCATGACTTCCAAACGCACCTCCAAAGCACCCGCCGGCATGGTTCGGGTGCGTGGCGCCCGTGAACACAATCTGAAAAATGTCGACGTCGATATCCCTCGCGACGCGCTGGTGGTGTTCACCGGTGTATCCGGTTCGGGCAAGTCGTCGCTGGCCTTTTCGACTTTGTACGCCGAAGCCCAGCGGCGTTATTTCGAGTCGGTAGCGCCGTATGCGCGGCGCTTGATCGATCAGGTCGGGGTGCCGGACGTCGATTCCATCGAAGGCCTGCCGCCCGCCGTGGCCCTGCAACAGCAGCGCGGCACGCCGAGCACGCGTTCGTCGGTCGGCAGCGTGACCACCTTGTCGAGCCTGATCCGCATGCTCTATTCCCGCGCCGGCAGTTACCCGTCGGGGCAACCGATGCTCTACGCCGAGGATTTCTCGCCGAACACCCCGCAAGGCGCGTGCCCTGAGTGCCACGGTCTGGGCCGGGTCTACGAGGTGACGGAAGCGCTGATGGTGCCCGATCCGAACCTGACCATCCGCCAACGCGCCGTGGCGTCCTGGCCGCTGGCGTGGCAGGGGCAGAACCTGCGCGACATCCTCGTGACCATGGGCATCGACGTCGACATCCCCTGGAAGAAACTGCCGAAAAAGCAGCGTGACTGGATTCTTTTCACCGAAGAAACCCCGACCGTGCCGGTGTATGCCGGTCTGACCCCGGAGGAAACCCGGGTCGCCCTCAAGCGCAAGATGGAACCGAGTTATCAGGGCACCTTCACCGGCGCCCGCCGCTACATCCTGCACACCTTTACCCACTCGCAAAGTGCGCTGATGAAGAGGCGCGTTTCGCAGTTCATGCTCGGCAGCCCGTGCCCGTTGTGTGACGGCAAACGCCTGAAGCGTGAAGCGTTGTCGGTGACCTTTGCCGGTTACGACATCGGTGAATTGTCGCAGATGCCATTGCTGCAAGTGGCCGAGGTACTGCGGCCAGTCGCAGCGGCGACGTATCTGCAACAGACCGAGGAAAGCGGCGAAACCCTGAGCCATGCGCAAACCCGCGAGGCGCGCCAGCAACGCGTGGCGCAGGGTGCCAGCGGCCACGCCAGTGCGCCGGACGTGCGCCACACGCCGAACCTGTCGCTGGAAAAGCGCCTGGCGGCGCAGCGGATTGCCGAGGACTTGCTGGAGCGGGTCAGCACCCTGACCGATCTGGGCCTGGGTTATCTGGCGCTGGAGCGCAGCACGCCGACATTGTCGTCCGGCGAGTTGCAGCGACTGCGCCTGGCGACGCAACTGGGCTCGCAATTGTTCGGTGTGATCTACGTGCTCGACGAGCCATCCGCCGGCCTGCATCCGGCCGATGGCGAGGCGCTGTTCGAAGCCTTGCAGCGCTTGAAGGCTGACGGCAACACGCTGTTTGTGGTCGAGCACGATCTGGAAACCATGCGCCGCGCCGACTGGCTGATCGACGTCGGCCCGGCGGCAGGCGAGAAGGGGGGGCGGGTGCTCTACAGCGGTCCGCCGGCAGGGCTGGCCGAGATCGACGAATCGCAGACCCGCGCCTATCTGTTCGCGGAAACTCAGCGGCAGACCCGCACCGCGCGCAAGCCGACCGGTTGGCTGAAACTCGATGGCATCAGCCGCAATAACCTGCACAACCTCAGCGCTGAATTTCCCTTGGGCTGCTTCACCTCGGTAACCGGGGTTTCCGGTTCGGGCAAGTCGAGTCTGGTCAGTCAGGCGTTGCTCGAACTGGTCGGCGCGCATCTCGGGCGGACGGTGGTTGAGGACGAGCCGGAAGAGCTCAGCCTCGAAGACGATGCGCCGCAGGCCAGCACGGGTCAGGTGACTGCGGGGCTGGAGTCGATCAAGCGCCTGGTACAGGTCGATCAGAAACCCATCGGCCGCACGCCACGTTCGAATCTGGCGACCTACACCGGGCTGTTCGATAACGTGCGCAAGCTGTTCGCCGCCACGCCCGAGGCACAGACGGCGGGGTATGACGCCGGGCAGTTTTCCTTCAACGTTGCCAAGGGCCGTTGCCCGACCTGCGAGGGTGAAGGTTTTGTCAGCGTCGAGTTGCTGTTCATGCCGAGCGTGTATGCGCCGTGCCCGACGTGTCATGGCGCACGCTACAACCCGCAGACCCTGGCGATTCAGTGGCAAGGCTTGAACATTGCGCAGGTGCTGCAACTGACCGTGGAAGAGGCGGTAGAGGTGTTCAGCGAGCAGGCGGGGATTCGTCGTTCGCTGGAAGTACTGCGTGACATCGGTCTCGGTTATCTGCGGCTCGGCCAACCGGCCACCGAGTTGTCGGGCGGCGAGGCGCAACGGATCAAACTGGCGACCGAGTTGCAGCGCAATCAGCGCGGCGCGACCCTGTATGTGCTGGATGAACCGACTACCGGGCTGCATCCGCGGGACGTCGATCGCCTGCTGGAACAACTGGATACGCTGGTCACGGCGGGGCACACAGTGATCGTCGTCGAGCATGAAATGCGCGTGGTGGCGCAGAGTGACTGGGTGATCGACATCGGCCCGGGGGCTGGGGATCAGGGCGGCAAAATCGTCGCCGCCGGCACGCCGCAGAAAGTCGCAGCAAGCAAGAAGAGCCGTACGGCGCCGTTTCTGGCGCGGGCCTTGAACCGATAGCGGCGGCTTCATCGCCAGCAGGTTATGCGGTGCTTGTGATCCCTTGCAGGAGTGAGCCTGCTCGCGATAGCGAAGTGTCAGCCAGAAATGAATTAACTGACCTGACGCCATCGCGAGCAGGCTCGCTCCTACAGGGTCTGTGTTTTCAACCGAGCAACCTGATAACGGTGTGTCAGGCACCATCAAGCGTGCGGCGAACCTTGTCCAGCAGTTCGCTGATCTGGAAGGGTTTGACCAGCATTTCCATACCGCTGCCGAGGAAGACCTGACGATTGATCGCCGTTTCGGCATAACCGGTCATGAACAGGATCGGCAAAGCGGCACGCCAGCCCCGCGCCACGTCCGCCAGTTCCCGGCCGCTCATGCGCGGCAGGCCGACGTCGCTCAGCAGCAGTTCGATCGTCGGGTCATTCTGCAAACGCTCCAGCGCAGTTTCGATATCCGCCGCCTGGGTGCAGCGATAACCGGCGTCCTCCAGCACCTCGGTGACGAACATGCGCACCGCCGGCATGTCCTCGACAATCAGCACATGCTCGCCCGAGCCCTGCGGGTCGACAACCACCGGGGCAACATCAGCTCCGGTCGGGTCGCTGGTAGCCGGCAGCATGATCGTCACTTCCGTACCGCGCCGTGCCACGCTGCGGATATGTGCATCGCCACCGGACTGGCGGGCAAAACCATAAATCGTCGACAGCCCCAACCCGGTGCCCTGGCCCAGCGGCTTGGTGGTGAAGAACGGGTCGAACACCTTGTCGATCACACTGTGCTCGATGCCGGTGCCGTCGTCGCGTACCGACAACGCGACATACGCGCCATCGGCCATGTTCGGATCGCCATGGGAGTACGCGGCATAGGTGTTGACCCAGATATTGCCGCCCTTGGGCAGCGCATCGCGGGCGTTGATCACCAGATTCAGCACCGCACTTTCCAGTTGCACCGGATCGACCAAGGCAATCGCCGGTTTGTTGGTCAATTCAAGTTTGAGAGTGATGCGTTCGCCGATGGTGCGCACCAGCAGTTCTTCCAGTGAGCGCACCTGCTCGTTGATGTCCACCGGCCGTGTATCCAGCGGCTGTTGGCGGGCGAAGGCCAGCAGGCGATGGGTGAGCGAAGCCGCACTCATCGCTGAATTCAGCGCTGCTTCAGCATAGAGCTGCACTTTGTCGGGCCTGGCATCGGCGATGCGTTTCTGGATCAGTTCGAGGCTGGTGATGATCCCGGTCAGCAGGTTGTTGAAGTCGTGGGCAATCCCGCCGGTGAGCTTGCCCAGCGCGTCCATCTTCTGCACTTGCAGCAACTGCGATTCGGCGCGCACCCGCTCGGCAACTTCCTTGGCCAGTTGTGTGGTGGTGTCGTCCAACTGTGCGAGGTGCGAGCGCTCGCGGTGGCGATGCTCGGTGACGTCTTCGACGAACACCAGGCTGAGCTGCGGCGTGCGGTATGGCGAAATCTGCCACTCGGTTTCGCGTATCTCGCCCTGTACACGCATGTTCAACGTGCCTTTCCAGCGCTCGCCATCGACCAGCCGCAGGCGCAACTCGTTGAGGATCGCACCCTGGTCTTCGTCGAAGCATTCGCTGAGGGTTTGCGGGTTGCGGTTGTCCTGAATCATCTGCGTGAAAGCGTGGTTGCACTCATGCACCTTCAGGTTGGCATCGAGCACGGCAATCGGCGCCGAGACGTTGACGAAAATCTCGCGAAACCGGGCCTCACTCTCACGCAGCGCGTTTTCGGTATCACGTACCCGCAGCAGAGTGCGCAGGGTCGCCAATAGTACGTCCGGGTCTACCGGGTGAATCAGGTAGGCATCCGCCCCGGCATCCAGACCGGTGATGATGTCGCCGGTCTGGATCGACGCGGCAGACACGTGGATCACCGGCAGCAGCGCGGTGTGTGCATCGGCGCGCAGGATCCGCACGATATCGAAGCCACTCATGTCCGGCAGGTTGACGTCGAGGATCAGTGCATCAAGTACCTCGCTTGCGATCAGCGCCAGGCCCTCGCTGCCGGTGCCGGCCTCCAGCACCTCGTAGCCATGGCGCTCCAGGCGCCGGCGCAAGGCGTAGCGGGTGGCGACGTTGTCGTCGACGATCAACAGACGGATGTCACGTTTCATCGACGTTCTCCAGGGCGAGCGCCAGTGGAATGATTACGAAAAAGGTCGAGCCGACCCCCGGGGTGCTGTCCATCCCGACCTCGCCGCCGAGCAGGGCCGCGAAGCGCTTGCACAGGGACAGGCCGAGGCCGGTACCGCGCAGGCGTTTCTGCAGCGGCGAGTCGACCTGCGAGAAGTCCTCGAACAATGCACCATGCAGCTCCGGCGCGATACCGATACCTGTATCGCTGACAGCGAAGCGCACCCGGTCCAGCCCCTCAAGACGCGCCGAGATCCGCACTTCACCGCGGGTGGTGAACTTCAGCGAGTTGGAAATGAAGTTGCGCAGAATCTGCCCGAGTTTTTTGTCGTCGGTGTACAGCCGTGGCAGGCCGATCGGCTCTTCGAAGATCAGGTCCACCGCCGATGCGTCGACGATTGGTCGGAACATCCCGCGCAGGGCGGAGAACAGGTCGAACATGTCGAACCATGCCGGAGAAATGGTGATCCGCCCGGCTTCGATCTTCGCCAGATCGAGCAAGTCATCGACCATGTCGCTGAGTTCGCGGGCGGCGCTGCTGACGAACGCCACCTGCTTGTGCTGCTCGGGGCTGAGCGGGCCGTCGAGTTCGTCGGCGAGCAGGCTGTTGATGCTGAGGATCGAGCCCAGCGGGGTGCGAAACTCATGGCTCATGTACGACAGAAAGCGGCTTTTCAGGTCCGAGGCCTGTCTCAGCTCTTCCGCCTGGGTGTCGAGTTCGGCGTAGAGCGCCAATACGCCTTGATTGGTTTCGTCGAGTTCTGCGCGCAGGGCGGCGGTCTCGCTCTGCAACCGGGCGATCAGCGCGGCCTGCTCGGCCGGGTTCAGGATTGGCGACTCAGCCATTGGCGGCCTCCAGGGCAACGACCAGCACCGTGACGTCGTCGCGCCCGCGACAGAAGTCGCGGTGCAGGACGCTGGCTATCACGGCAGGATGGCGGTGCACCAGACCGGGGTAGTCTTGAAGGTTCCAACGGGACTGCAAGCCGTCGCTGTACATGATCAATAGATGTCCGTTCACGTGAGCATAGTCAAAAGGCTGGGCTTTCCGGTATTGGCCGCCGACGATGCCCGGGTGCGAGGCCAGGCCCCGCGACTTGTCGGCGGTGATCAGGCTGGCGCCGATGTTGCCCACGCCAGTAAAGGTCAGGCCGTCGCGGGCGGCATTGAACTGGGCGAACGCTGCGGCGCCGCCACGGCTGCCGATCATGTCGCGGTGCATATCCTCCATCAGCAGCACCGGACTGGCAAACGGGGTCTGGGCGAACACCCGCTCGCCGGCCTTGGCCGCGCGTTCGGCATCCTCACCGTGGCCGAGGCCGTCGATGATCAGCGCACTGACATTCGCGCCGTTGTACGCCAGGTGCCAGGTGTCACCGCACGCCGGGTCGTTGTGCAACGAGTGCTGGCTGACGCCGTAGCGCAAGTCCGGTTGACGGTCGCCGCGCGGATACAGACGCGCCAGCAGCACCGCTCCATGGGCGTCGGCGTGCACGTCGAAGACTTCGGTCTGACGCGCCACGGCGCCCAGTCCGATGCCTTGGGTGCCGCCGGTGGAAAAGCCGTCGGTCAGGCACGCGTCGAGGTCAAAGCCCTGTGCGCGATCGACCGCTAGCATCTCGATGCCGAATCCGCCGGGGCGGGGCAACAGGCGCAAGTGAACTTCGCCGCGGCTGGCGTGCTTGAGCACGTTGCTGGCCAGTTCGGTGGCGACCAGCGCTACGCGCCCGGCATCGGTCTCATCAAAGCCATGTTGCTCGGCGAGCCGTTGCGCGGTGCGCCGGGCGTGGCCGATCTGGCTGCTGTCTTCGATCAGCAGCACCTGGGTCAGCGACCCGGCGATATTCATGTCCATCGGGTGATCGTTATTCGCGTGCCCCTGCCGGGCTCGGTGTCCAGTTCGAACTCCTCGACCAGGCGTTTTGCCCCGGTCAGGCCCAGGCCCATACCGCTGCCGGAGGTCCAGCCGTCGGTCATCGCCAGTTTGATATCGGCAATACCGGGGCCTTCGTCGCGGAACGTCAAGCGCAGACCGACCTTGTGGTCTTCATCAAGAATTTGCCAGTCCATGTCGCCGCCGCCACCGTACACCATGGTGTTGCGGGCCAGTTCGCTGACCGCCGTGACCATTTTGGTCAGGTCGATAAGGCGCATCCCGCATTCGGTGGCCAGTTTGCGGGCGGTCTGGCGTGCGAGCACGACATCCTGTTCGATATGGATGGGTTGAGTACCGCTGCTGCGTACGGTCATCGCCGGTTTACTCGTTCTTGCAGCAGTTTCATCCCGCGCTCGACGTTGAGTGCGGTGCTGACACCCGGCAGGGTCAGGCCGAGTTCGACCAGGGTGATCGCCACCGCCGGCTGCATGCCGACCAGCATGGTTTCGGCGTCCATGATTTTCGACAGGGCGGAAATCGTGCTGATCATCCGGCCAATGAACGAGTCGACCATGTCCAGCGCCGAGATATCGATCAGCACACCACGCGCCGAGGTCTTGCTGATGCGCTCGGACAAGTCGTCCTGCAACGTGAGGGCGAGTTGGTCATGCATGTCGACCTGAATGGTGACCAGCAGGAACTTGCCCATTTGGAGAATCGGGATACGTTCCATCGGCTCAGACCGCTTGGCCGAGGCTGATGCCCAGGCGGGTGAGGGCGAGTTTCAGTGCGTCGGCCAGGTTGGCCTTGGTCACCACACCTTGCAGGTCGAGGCCCAGGTGCACGATGGTCTGGGCGATTTGCGGACGCACGCCGCTGATGATGCAGTCGGCACCCATCAGACGAATGGCGGTCACGGTTTTCAGCAGGTGTTGCGCAACCAGTGTGTCGACGGTCGGTACGCCGGTGATGTCGATGATGGCGATTTCCGATCCGGTGTCGACGATGCGTTGCAGCAGCGATTCCATCACCACCTGAGTGCGTTGCGAATCGAGAGTGCCGATCATTGGCAGCGCCAGCACACCGTCCCACAGCTTGACCACCGGGGTGGACAGCTCCAGCAGTTCTTCCTGTTGGCGTTTGATCACCGCTTCACGGGACTTCTGGAAGGTGCGGATGGTGTGCATGCCGAACGCATCGAGCAACTCGGAGATTTCCCACAGCTGTTCGGCCAGCAATGCTGGTTGTTCGCGATAGTGATTTTGCAGCAGGGAAAACAGCGGGCCTTTGAGGGCGAAAATGAAGCTGGCGGTCTGTTGTGAATCCTGACCGAGCAGGGCGCGGCTATGGGAGAGCTTTTCGAGGAACTGGCGGGTGGCTTCCCAACCCGGCGCGTTGATGTTGGTGCCGTTGTCATCCTGCAGACCGTTGATCACCAGTTGCAGGAATTCGCTGGTCTGCTGTTGCAGGTCGTGATCTTTGAGGTTGCGGGTGGCGCCGCTGGTTTCCAGTCCTTTGATCCATTCGCTCAGCAGTTGTGGTTGTTTGTTCTTCATCGCATCGAGTGTGCTGTTCTGCAGTGCTGCCATGTGCCTGTTGCTCCGTAACAAATTGGGGGCCGATTCTGCAAAAATTGACCGGCGCGCAGTCAGTGACCTTTGCCGTTCGAAATAGTTGTTCGAGCCCGAAAGGATATTTTTGATCTGAGGCATGGAACGCATCGGTAACTCTAGTTGGCGTGTTGGCAAGCAGCGATCTTTTGAACGTTGACGTTACTCAGGCTTCGAACTTTCAAGGCCGGCCGGTTTCAGTCGCGCCGGTGGTGAAAAACGAGGTGGCTATGAATGAACAAACCAGGCAACAACAGAACCAGGGTACAGAGCCGATCAATCGCAACGACCCGGCCATCGACCCGCAGGTGCCGGGGCAGAGCCCGCCAACGCAACCCACGGGTGGCACCGGGCAGGCGCAGAGCGCCGATCCGGTGGTGGATCAGAAGCACAAACACACCGATAACGACAACGAGTTCAGTCCGGGTTTTGAACCTGAGCCTGATCGTCCCAAGCCGGGTGAAGAAACCGATGCCGACATCGACACCGACGGCGGTTGAATCGCTCTGAAACGACAAAAGGCCGCATTCAATGAATGCGGCCTTTTGCTGTTAAGCGCCCGGATTATTTGCTCGGGTGTTTGGCTTGCAGCTCTTTGGCAGCGGCCAGGTGTTTTTCCAGCGCCGGGAGCATTTTCTGCGCGAAGGCTTTCAGCTCGGTAGCGCCCTTGGTCTTGTCGTCGGTGACAGTGTTGGCTTCTTTCTTGAACAGTTCGATGGTTTCTTCGTGGGCCTTGACCTGATTGTTGGCGTAGGCCGCGTCGAAGGACTCATCGCGCATGTCGAGGATCTTTTCCTTGGCCTGCTTGACCAGGGTGGTGGTGTCTGGCACCTCGATGTCATTGGCTTTGGCAATACTGGCCAGTTCGTCGTTGGCCTTGCCGTGGTCAGTGATCATCATGTTGGCAAAGGCCTTGATGTCGGCCGACTGGCTTTTTTCCAGGGCGAGACGGCTGGTTTCGATCTCGGAAATGCCGCCCGCAGCCGCGTTGTCGACAAAGCTGTTCGAAGTCGCGGCGAAGGCACTGCCCATGCCGGCGCTCAGAGCTACAGCCAAAACGAGATGACGCAGGTTGAATCCGTCCATTGGTCTTTCTCCACACAGGTTTTTGTTGACGTTAATCAATGGAGGCGGCGGAGGCGGCAAAGGTTTGATCGCGTTTGTGACAGGGCGACGAACGGCCACCGCTGGTCTGACAGGTGGTCGACAGAACGGCCCGACCAAGGCCATTCTGATCACTGCCAGCGCAATCGGTCGCGTTGGTTGCCGATCAACTGACGGAGGTGTTCCATGCCGGTGACTCATGACCTGTATCAGGATTTGAAGCTAACAAAGGAAGAGGTCCAGCAAAAACGCACTCAGGATTCACGACTGGATTCACTGATCAACCAGTACTCCGAGGCGGACGCCGAAGTAGTCAAGGCCGAGACGGCGACCTCGGATGCGCCCAGCGATGACACACTGAAGAAACTCAAAGAGAAACGCTTGCAGGTCAAAGACAGGATCGTCGCGCAGTTACAGGCTCGATCCTGACCGTCAGTCGCTTCACCGCTCCTCAAGGGTGAAATGACTGAACGCAGCCCCCGACCGGCACCTCGAATGTACAGAGTCTTCACTCAGCGACTCTTTGCGAGGTGCCCCATGAACAAACCCAGATTCCCCAGTGAAGAGCAGGGCGGTTTCGACCCGGTGCCCACACATCCGGAACCCAACAGCCCGGCACACACCACCACTTTTCCCGAAGAGCCGGACGAGGATCTTCCTGAAGACGAAGATCCGGACAAGTTCGATAGATCGGGCAACTGACAGACCGCTATCGCGAGCAGGCTCACTCCTACAGGAGGAATACCTTTCAACTGTGGGAGCGAACCTGCTCGCGAAGAGGGCTGCACATTCAACATCATCGTGGCTTGACACACCGCCTTCGCGAGCAGGCTCGCTCCTACAGGAGGATTACCTTTCAACTGTGGGAGCGAGCCTGCTCGCGAAGAGGCCTGCACATTCAAAATCTTCGTGGCTTGACACACCGCCGTCGCGAGCAGGCTCGCTCCTACAGGAGGATTACCTTTCAACTGTGGGA
>NZ_JFYN01000027.1 GCF_000631985.1 Pseudomonas sp. RIT288 | reverse complement strand
GCCACAGGGGGGGGGGGGTGCTGCCCCCCCGGGGGGGCGGGGCCCCTTTTTTTTGAAAGGCGGGGCCTGCGGCGCGCTCCGGGGGGAGCAAGCTCCCTCGCCACAGGTTCAATATTCGCCTAAGCGGATTTCAGATCTCGCTGCTGTTCCTGCAGTTCCAGTTCGGCCTTGTAGTTGTGAGCATCGATCTCGTTGTGGAACATGCCGACCAGCAAGTCTTGTTGATGCACGTCCCAGATCCGTACACCGGCGGCTACGCCTTCGTGGGACATGTGTGAATCGTCGCGTTCAGTTACTTTTACAGTCATCTGCTAGCTCCAAATCTCAAGTTATCTGCAGCAAGGCGTGTGCAGGACTCTTTTATATGATTTGTTAGCTTGCTAAGTAAACGCTTGATTTGTGCAAGGTGTTGTTGCGTTTTTTGCAACAGTGCTGCAGCCCGCGTAATCCGCGACATTCGGTCGCAGGGTGCAAGGTTTCATGACAGAAGTTTCATTTTCAGCCCCCCACAATCCCATGTAGGAGCTGCCGAAGGCTGCGATCTTTTGATCCTGTTTTTCAAGATCAAGATCAAAAGATCGCAGCCTTCGGCAGCTCCTACATGGGGGATTTGTGTCGGCCATGAGTTTTGTGCAGGCCAAAAAAACGCCCCGAACCAGTCGGGGCGTTTTCAGGTGTGGCTCAAGCCTGGGGAATTACTTGCCTTCCCAGCGCTTCAGCACCAGCGTGGCGTTGGTGCCGCCGAAGCCGAAGCTGTTGCTCATCACTGTGTTGATGGTGGCGTTCTCGCGGGTCTTGGTCAGCACCGGCAGATCGGCCACTTCAGGGTCCAGTTCGTCGATGTTGGCGGAACCGGCGATGAAGTTGCCTTCCATCATCAGCATGCAGTAGATCGCTTCGTGAACGCCGGCGGCGCCCAGGGAGTGACCGGACAGGCTCTTGGTCGAGCTGATCGCCGGGGCCTTGTCGCCGAACACTTCACGCACACCTTTCATTTCCGCGACGTCGCCGACCGGAGTCGAGGTGCCGTGGGTGTTCAGGTAGTCGATCGGGGTGTCGACGGTGGACATTGCCATCTGCATGCAGCGGATCGCGCCTTCGCCACTTGGGGCAACCATGTCGTAGCCGTCGGACGTTGCGCCGTAGCCAACGATTTCGGCGTAGATCTTGGCGCCACGGGCCAGCGCGTGTTCCAGCTCTTCAACCACGACCATGCCGCCACCGCCAGCGATGACGAAACCGTCACGGTCGGCGTCGTAGGCACGGGAGGCTTGTTCCGGGGTGTCGTTACGCTTGCTGGACAGGGCGCCCATCGCGTCGAACAGGAACGACTGGCTCCAGTGCTCTTCTTCACCGCCACCGGCGAAGACGATGTCCTGCTTGCCCATCTGGATCTGTTCCATGGCGGTACCGATGCAGTGAGCACTGGTGGCGCAGGCAGAAGCGATGGAGTAGTTCAGGCCCTTGATCTTGAACGGCGTGGCCAGGCACGCGGAAACGGTGCTGCTCATGGTCCGCGTTACACGGTATGGGCCAACGCGTTTCACGCCTTTCTCGCGCAGGATGTCCAGCGCTTCCATCTGGTTCAGGGTCGACGCGCCGCCCGAGCCGGCGATCAGGCCGGTACGCGGGTTGGACACTTGCTCTTCGGTCAGGCCGGAGTCAGTGATCGCGTCTTTCATGGCCAGGTAGGCGTAAGCCGCTGCGTGGCCGACGAAACGATAGATCTTGCGATCGATCAGTTCTTCAAGGTTGAGGTCGATGGAGCCGGAAACCTGGCTACGCAGACCCATTTCAGCATATTCCGGGTTGAACCGGATGCCAGGGCGGCTTGCACGCAGGTTAGCGGAGACGGTCTCTTTGTCATTGCCCAGGCACGAAACAATGCCCAGACCAGTGATAACGACGCGGCGCATGCGAATAACCCTTAGAAGTTGTCAGTGGAGGTGAACACGCCGACGCGAAGGCCTTCGGCGGTGTAGATTTCGCGACCGTCGACAGTCACCGAACCATCGGCGATGGCCAGGTTCAGCTTGCCCTTGAGGACGCGTTTGATATGAATGTTGTAGGTGACTTTCTTGGCGGTCGGCAGGACCTGGCCGAAGAATTTCACTTCGCCCGAACCCAGCGCACGGCCACGGCCCGGCAGGCCTTGCCAGCCCAGGAAGAAGCCGACCAGTTGCCACATGGCATCCAGACCCAGGCAGCCCGGCATCACCGGATCGCCCTCGAAGTGGCACGCGAAGAACCACAGGTCAGGGTTGATATCCAGCTCGGCGACCAATTCACCTTTGCCGTACTTGCCGCCTTCTTCGCTGATCAGGGTGATGCGATCCACCATCAGCATGTTCGGGGCGGGCAGTTGCGCGTTACCTGGGCCGAACAGCTCACCGCGACTGCAGCGCAGCAGGTCTTCCCGAGTAAAGGCGTTTTGTTTGGTCATGCGAGCTCCTCAATAATCCCATGCGGCAGGTGGGGCAAATCTTCCCGGCCGATCGACGCGTTCATGCCTCGTACCGGCAGCCTACTCATAGACTATTGCGTTGTGGTGAAAGTCACAGCACCAAGGACATGAATGTACACTTGTGCACTGAAATTTTTATTCAAGCCTCTTTTGAGGCTCGTTCGGGTGCCTAAGACTGCCGCACTTTCGCTTTTCACGCCAGTCGCAGATGGTCGAAAAACCGTCACTACTGCACCCAGCGCTGCAGAATCTGTTGTAGGTCATTGCGTTTGAACGGCTTCGCCAGGTAATCGTTCATACCCGCCGACAGGCAGGTTTCGCGGTCGCCCTGCAAGGCGTTGGCGGTCAGCGCGATGATCGGTACCTCGCCGCGTCCGGGCAGTTGGCGGATCTGCCGGGTCGCCTCGTAACCGTCGATGATCGGCAATCGGCAGTCCATCAGAATCACTTCGTAATCGTTGCCCTCGGCGCTGCGTACCGCTTGCGCGCCATCGGTGGCGACGCTGACAGTAAAGCCGAGGCTGCGCAGCATGGCTTCGATGACTGTCTGGTTGACCGGATTGTCCTCCACCAGCAACACATTGCGTCCTTCGCCATGCCCATTGCCGTTGACCGCGTGCGGTGGCGCCAGTTGCGGCAGCGTCTGCTTATATAAGGCTAGCGGGATTTCCAGAGTGAACACCGACCCCAGGCCTTCTTCGCTTTGCGCGCGCAACGTCCCGCCCATGCGTTCAGCCAGGGTGCGGGCGATCGGCAAGCCGAGGCCGGTGCCGCCATAGCGCCGGGAAATCGAACTGTCGGCCTGCTGGAAGGCGTTGAACATCAGTTCCAGACTTTCCGAGGAGATGCCGATGCCGCTGTCGCGCACCGAACAGGTGAACCACAGCAACTCGTGATCCAGCGATTGCCACTGCGCCTCGATGCTGACCCGACCGCGCTCGGTGAACTTCAAGGCATTGCCCACCAGGTTGACCAGAATCTGCCGGATCCGCGTCGGGTCACCTTGCACCTGCAAGGCGCGCATGTCCTCGGGGATCCGCAGGTTCAGGTCCAGGCCACGCTGCACCGCGCTGTGCTGGAACGACTGGGCGCAAGCGCCGATCAGGTCGGCGAGGTTGAACGGAATGTGCTCAAGCTCCAGCTCAGAACGTTCGATCCGCGAGAAGTCGAGAATGTCATTGATGACTTTCAGCAAGTGTTCGGTGGACTCCGAGGCGAGCGCCGCGTACTCGATCTGCTCTTCGGTCATGTCCGTGGTTTCCAGCAGCTGCAACATGCCCAATACGCCGTTCATGGGGGTGCGCAGTTCGTGGCTCATCATCGCCAGAAAGTCGGATTTGGCGTTGTTGGCCTTTTCCGCTTCCTCGCGAGTCTGGATCAGTTGCGCCATCGCCTGATGCTGTTCCCGGCTGGCCTGTTCCAGTGCCTGGGCGAGGTTGTTGATGTGCTGCGACAGGGCGCCCAATTCCGTGTCATCGACGATCGGCAGCGGGGTCTTGTAGTCGCCTTGCTGAATCGCCTTGACCGCGTTGCCGATATCGCGGATCGGCGCCGACAGGCTGCCGGCCAGACGTCGCGCCAGGACAAAGGTGAAGAGCAGGGCGAACAACGCCAGAATCCCGGCCTTGAGCAGAATTTCCTGCTGGCGCTGACTGAAGGCATCGTTTGACAGACCGACGATCACCCGGCCCAGATAGTCCTCGCTGGTCACGTTGTTGCTGGCTTTGGCGTCGTGGAAAAAATCGCTGTTGAGGGCGATCCGTTGCAGGCGCACCGGGGCCTGGAACACCTCGACCTGATGCGGGCGGTTATGCGCGTCGGCGGCTTGCTCAACGTAGGCGAGAATCCGGTTGGCGCTGTCCTGCACTTCCAGAAAGCGCACGTTCGGTGTGGCCAGGGTCGCTTTGAGCAGGCTCTCCAGCACTTCGTTGTTGCCGGAAATCACCCCGTACTCGGTGGCGGGCGCCAGTTGGTTGGCGATCAGTTGCCCGGTGTGATTGAGCTCCTGACGTAAATCCTGAATTCGCACGAAGGTAAAGAAACTGATCAGCAGCAGCGTGAGCAGCAGGGCCGGGCCGAGGCTGATCAATTGCGTGCGGGTGTTTATGTCCCAGCGGCGACGCAGATTCATGGGTGGCGTTCTCCTTCAGCCAACTGGCGGGCAACAGACGCTTCATCGATTGGCTCGATACCCAGGGAACGAGCGACCTGCGAATTACTTGAGACTTTGAAACGATCGGGGTAGAGCGTGCGCGGCCATGTCGCCGGTGGGCGATCCAGCAACTGGTCAAGGATTGCCAGCCAGTCCGGCTGATCGCTGTAAGTGCTGGCAAGGCTGCCGGCCCGCACGAACGCAGCGTTCGGCCCGACCAGCGCCACTTGCCGGGAGTAACTGCTGAGCAGCAGGTTTTTCGCGGTTTTCGGGTTGTACAGATCGGGATCGTCGAGGCCCAGCAACACATCACTGTTTCTCAGCACGCTTTGCAACGGGCGACTGTCCTGGGTGTTGTCCCAACGCTGGCTGACGATTTGCAGATTCAGCGGCGCCGCGGCCTGATGCAGCTCCTTGAGCAGGAATTCGCTGTGCTGGTCGAACAGCACGCCGACCCGTCGCACCTGCGGCAGAATCCGCCGAATCAGTTGCAGTTGCCGCCCCAGCGGCGGGTCGCTCCACAACAGACTCAAGTGCGGCGGTTGTGCGCCACCCAGGCGTTGCCGCGCTTGCAATCGGCTGATGCGCAACACCAGTGTCGCCGGGCCCTGGGGCTCCTGCAAACGCCAGTCGAGGCTGGGCAGGTCGAGCAGAATCATCCGCAGGTTGCTCGGCAACTTGCCCGGTGCCGGCAGGCTGGCCAAAGGCTGGAACCGCACGTTGTCAGTGGGGCGCAGCTCGCTCAACGCCTGGACGAAGGCCTGCACACCAGGGCTTTCTTCGGCGCCGGTCAACAGAATATCGGCAGCTTGCACCGCCATGCCGTGCAGCCACGCGGTCAAAAACAGACAGGCACCGGCCAGCCAGTGGCCAAGGGTTGGCGCCTTGTTTACCGTGCCGTAGCGCACCCTAGAACTCCAGCTCGGCGCTGAAGTACAGCACCCGGCGTTCGTCATAATTGTTGTCGACGAAAGTGCTCGGTTCGTTGTCGAGCCGCTGTTGCAGCACGCCGGCCAGTTGCAGTTGCGCCTTGCCCAGCGGAATGCGTTTGGCGATGCGCGTGTCGACCCGTTCGAAGCGGTAGCCGTTGAGCGCGTTGTCGCCGTAATAGAACAGGGCGCTGTTCCAGCCGTGGCCCCAATCGCGCAGCCAGCCGGCAGAACCGCTGTTGCGCGAGGTGAATTGCTGATCCAGCGGATTGCTCGCCTCGGCGTCGACGAAGGCGTAGGTGAAGCGCAGGCGATCGATCATGCTCAGGCGCCAGTCGAGCTGGGTTTCGGTGCCGCGAAAACGTGAGCTGTTGGCGTTGCTGGCGATGTACTGATTGTTGCGCAGCGGCTCGCTGATCATCCCGGTGATTTCGTCGTAGAACAGCTTCACGTCCACGGCCAGCCCCAGCTCGGCGAAATAGCCGTTGTAGCCCAGCTCGCGCGAGCGCATGTGTTCCTGATCGAGATCGCCCGGGCCGCGGGTCTTGACGAAGTAGCGCGCCGAAGACTGGCCGTAAGCGGACGGCCGCAGGTTGCTCACCTGATAGCTCCAGTTGACGTTGTTCTCGAACATGTCCGGCGAGCGGATCGCCTCCGAGTACACCGCGCGCAAGCCATGGCGTGGGTTGATCAGGTAGTTGACGGCGAACCGGGGCGTCAGCGAACTGCCGATCAGTCGGGTGTTTTCGAACATGGCGCCACCCTGCAACAGCCAGTGTTCACTGGCGCGCCACTCCAGTTGGCCGAACGCGCGCCAGGCGGTGTCGTCCAGCGTGCCGTTGAAGTAGGTCTCGGAGTCGGCCCGGTCGTAACGATAGTTCATGCCGCTGACCAGTCGCAGGCTGTCGGACAGACTCAGGGTGTCCTGCAATTCGAGGTCGTAACGCGACTCGCGGGCGCTTTGATCGATGTCGCCGCACAGCGTCTGGCTGGCACCGTTGCGCCATTGATCCAGCACCTGATTGGCAAGGGCCATCTCCTGCGGCGTTCCGGCTTCCGGGCCGGGGCCGGTGAAACGGGTGATGTTGCGTGCCAGGCGTTCGGTGTAGTTCGGGTTGAGCTGCCACAGCTGGGTCAGTTGCGGGCTGAACGACACTTCGGCATCGCAGGCGCGCCACACTTGCTGGCGATCCCAGTGCTGGGCCGAACCTTGTATATAAAGGCTGTGTTCGGGATTGATGTCGAGATTCCAGCGCACCGAGCCGGCGTAATCCTTGGCGACCACGTCGGAATTGTTCCCGGCAGCGGTAATCCCCGAGAACACCGGGCGGTAGGTATAGGGCCGCTGGTTGCTGCCGTCCTTCGCGTTGATCTGCCAGTCGAGGCTCTGGTTGTCGCTCAGGGTCTGGCTGACAGCGAGGCTGAAGCGGTTCAAACGGCGGCTGTCGCGATAATCGGCGCCGGTGCGGTCGCTGTCGAAGCCATCGTCTTCCTGGCCGGACAGCGACAGGCGCAAGTCGCCGCCATTCCACCCGGTGCCCTGGCTCGCATAGAAATCGTTGATGCCGCGCTGGCCCCGGGTGATCTTCAGTCGCGTGCCGTGGCTGTCCGCCGGGTTGCGGGTGATGATGTTGACCACTGCCATCAGCGCGTTGGCGCCGTAGCTGACGGTGTTCGGCCCACGGAAAACCTCGATCCGCTCGACGTCTTCCATGGCCACTGGAATATCGCTCCAGTCCACTGTCGCCAGGCCTGCGCGGTACACCGAGCGGCCATCGATCAGCACCTGCATGCGCCGCGCTTCGCTGGCGTTGGTCCCGTGATAGTTGACCGCCGCCTGATTGCCACTGATGTTGCCGACCATCATCCCCGGCACCAGCCGCAGCAACTCGCTGATGTCCCTTGCACCGCTGGCGTTGATCAGCTCACTGTCGAGTACGGTCATGCTCCCCGGCACTTCCGCCGGTGTCTGTTTCAGGCGCGTGGCCGTCAGCACCTGCGGCAGCGTTTCACTGTCGACAAACAGGTCGTCCGCCTGCAATACCGGGCTGAACAGCAGCGCCAGCAGCAGCGACGAACGCGAGGGGGGAGAGCCAAAAGACACGACACAGCCTTGATCGCAGAGAATTGGCGCGCATGTTAACCGAGGACAGTGACTTTTCCAGTCACGATGCTGGCATTTTCCTCGGTTTTATTGGTCTTCTTCTTACAACTGCCGGTAATTGACGCAGGGGCTGGCCGCGCTCCGGTCGCCCCGTATAATGCCGGCATCGCCACTGGTATGGATTAACGGATTGCATATGACTGAACAGCGCCCGATTGCGGTCCTGGGAGGCGGAAGTTTTGGTACCGCCGTGGCCAATCTTTTGGCCGAGAACGGCCATCAAGTCCGGCAGTGGATGCGTGACCCCGAGCAGGCCGAGGCCATCCGGGTCAATCGCGAGAACCCGCGTTACCTCAAAGGCATCAAGATTCTGCCGGGGGTGACCGCGGTCACTGACCTGCAGGCCACCCTCGACGCCTGCGAGTTGTGCTTCGTCGCACTGCCCTCGAGCGCACTGCGCACGGTGCTGGCCGCCCACGCCGAGCGCCTGAGCGGCAAGATGCTGGTCAGCCTGACCAAGGGCATCGAAGCCCACACCTTCAAACTGATGAGCCAGATCCTCGAAGAGATCGCCCCGCAGGCGCGCATCGGCGTGCTGTCCGGGCCGAACCTGGCGCGGGAGATCGCCGAGCACGCGCTGACCGCCACCGTAGTCGCCAGCGAAGACGAAGACTTGTGCAAACAAGTGCAGGCTGCGCTGCATGGTCGCACCTTCCGCGTTTACGCCAGTGCTGACCGATTCGGCGTCGAGCTGGGCGGGGCGCTGAAAAACGTTTACGCGATCATCGCCGGCATGGCGGTGGCGCTGGAGATGGGCGAGAACACCAAGAGCATGCTGATCACTCGCGCCTTGGCCGAGATGACCCGGTTCGCGGTGAATCAGGGCGCCAACCCGATGACCTTCCTCGGTCTGGCCGGGGTCGGTGACTTGATCGTCACCTGCTCGTCGCCGAAGAGCCGTAACTATCAGGTCGGGTTTGCCCTCGGTCAGGGCTTGAGCCTTGATGAGGCGGTGTCGCGCCTGGGCGAAGTCGCCGAAGGCGTGAACACCCTGAAGGTGCTCAAGGCCAAGTCCCAGGAGGTTGGCGTGTACATGCCGCTGGTCGCCGGGCTGCATGCGATCCTGTTTGAAGGACGCACGCTGGAGCAGGTGATCGGTCTACTGATGCGGGCCGAGCCGAAAACCGACGTCGACTTTATTTCCACCAGCGGTTTCAACTGATTCAACAGGAAGCGAGCCATGAACGATCCGAAAACCGAAGCCAAGTACGAATCCATCCTCCTGCGCGTGTTGTGGATGATCGTCTATGTGCTGGTCTGGCAAGTGGCGCAGTTCATCCTCGGCGCCGTGGTGCTGGTGCAGTTGATCTATCGTCTGATTTATGGCGCGCCGAGTGCCAGCCTGATGAATTTCGGCGACAGCCTGAGCCAGTTCCTGGCGCAGATCGGCCGTTTCGGCAGCTTTCACAGCGACCAGAAACCCTGGCCGTTCGCCGACTGGCCAACCCCGCGCGCCCCGGAAGGCGAAGCGCCGCACACTGTGCCGCCAGCCCCGCACCCGGCCCGTGATGAGGAACCCAAGCTATGAAACTCTGGGTATTGCGTCACGGTGAAGCGGTGCCTTATGGCTCGTGTCCCGACTCCGAGCGGGTGTTGACCGAGCAGGGGCGCAAAGAGGCCTTGAACAGTGCAGCCCGATTGATCGGTCAGCCGCTGACGGCGATCTATGCCAGCCCTTATCTGCGTGCGCAACAGACTGCACAGATTGTCCGCGAGGCGCTGGGTTTCGAGCCGGAGATCCGCACGGTCGATTGGCTGAAACCAGAGAGCGATCCGGACAAGGTGGCGGATCAACTGGTGTCGGTGAGCAATGTGCTGTTGGTCAGTCACAACCCGCTGGTGGGCAATCTGCTGAGCTATCTGCAACATGGCGCCGGATATCCGCCGGAGCAGGTCGGCACCGCTGGCCTTGCCGAGCTGGAAAGCCCTGAGCTGCTGATCGGCTCGATGACCCTCAACAGCCTCAAGCACCCTTAAAAACAAAAGATCGCAGCCTGCGGCAGCTCCTGCATTAATCGGTGTAGGAGCTGCCGCAGGCTGCGATCTTTTGATCTTGTTTCTTTTGGTAAAAAATCCAACCAAGCACTTGCTTGGTTGACTACGCTTGCTCCAGACCCAAAAAACAGGAGCGAGTCGCATGTCTGCCGCCTTCCGTTTGCCGCTGGACGTGTTTTACGAGCGTGAGGCCCGGCACCCGCGCCAGCGTTTTCTGGTGCAGCCCATCGGCGGCGGGCAGGTCGAGACCCTGACCTGGGCCGATGTCGGTCATCAGGCCCGTTGCGCCGCGCACTGGCTGCGCGCCCGGGAATTGCCGCAAGGCAGTCACATCGCGCTGATCTCGAAAAACTGCGCGCACTGGATCATCGCCGATCTGGCGATCTGGATGGCCGGGCACGTGTCGGTGCCGCTGTATCCCAACCTCACCGCCGACTCGGTGCATCAGGTTCTGACGCATTCGGAAAGCGTGCTGGCGTTCATCGGCAAACTTGATGACTGGCCGGGCATGGCGGTCGGTGTGCCGGCGGATTTGCCGACCATCAGCCTGCCGCTGCATCCGCCCGGCGAGTTCGATTTCAGTTGGGACGACCTGCAACAGAGCTCGCCGATCCAGGACGATCCGCGTCCTGCGGCCGAACAACTGGCAACCATCATCTACACCTCCGGCACCACCGGGTTGCCCAAAGGCGTGATGCACAGTTTTGCCAATCTGGGGTTTGCCACGACTCGCGGCACGCAACTGTTTGGGCTTAACGAGCAAGACCGGCTGCTGTCGTACCTGCCGCTGTGCCATGTCGCCGAACGAATGTTCGTTGAGCTGGCCTCGATCTACACCGGGCAAACGGTGTTCTTTGCCGAAAGCCTCGACACTTTCATCACCGATCTGCGCCGGGCGCGGCCGACGGCAATGTTCGGCGTGCCGCGCATCTGGACCAAATTCCAGATGGGCGTGTACGGCAAGATCCCGGCCAAGCGTCTGGATTTCCTGCTCGGCTTGCCGTGGATCGGCAAGCGGGTCGGGCACAAGGTGTTGGCCGGCCTGGGCCTTGATGCCTTGCGCGTCGCCCTGTCCGGTGCGGCGCCGGTGCCACAGACCTTGCTCAGTTGGTATCAGAAACTCGGCCTCGATGTGTTGGAGGTGTATGGCATGACCGAGAGTTGCGGCTATTCGCACATCTGTCTGCCGGGCCAATACAAACAGGGCTGGATCGGCAAACCGTGCCCGGAGGTCGAGGTGCGAATCGACGAGTCCGGCGAGGTGCAGGTGCGCAGTCAGGCGAACATGCTCGGCTATTTCAAGGAACCGCAGAAAACCACCGAGACCCTCACCGAGGACGGCTTCCTGCGGACCGGTGACAAGGGCGAGCAGGATGCCGAGGGGCGCTTGCGCCTGACCGGGCGACTCAAGGAAATCTTCAAGACCAGCAAAGGCAAATACGTGGCCCCGGCGCCGATTGAAAACCGTCTGGCGGTGCACTCGCGGATCGAGCAGGTCTGTGTCGTCGGTGATGGCCTGAGTGCGCCGCTGGGCTTGTGCGTGCTTTCCACCGTCAATCAGGAAGAGGGGCGGGCCAGTCTGCATTCAAGCCTGGAAAAACTGCTGGAAGAGGTCAACGCCGTGCTCGACAAGCACGAACGCCTGCGTCGGCTGGTGGTGGTCAAGGACAGCTGGGCGGTGGAAAACGGCTTTCTCACGCCGACCTTGAAGATCAAGCGCAACGTCATCGAAGACACTTACGGCGCGCGTTTTGAAGAATGGAGCGCGCGCAGCGAGGCGGTGCTGTGGCAGGATTGAGTGACGATCAAAACAACAAAGGAAGCCTGCGATGAGCTTGTGGCGCACCACTCCGAACATCGAGCAGTTGAACGCAATTCAGAAAAACACCATCGGCGAAGTGCTGGATATCCGTTTCGAGTCCTTCGACGAGGAATCGCTGACGGCGAGCATGGTCATCGACCACCGCACCCACCAGCCTTACGGTCTGCTGCACGGCGGCGCCTCGGTGGTGCTGGCGGAAACGGTTGGCTCGATGGCCAGTTACCTGTGCATCGACGCCAGCAAGTTCTACTGCGTGGGGCTGGAGATCAACGCCAACCATTTGCGCGGCTTGCGCAGCGGGCGGGTGACCGCGGTGGCCAAGCCGATTCACATCGGTCGCACCACGCACGTGTGGGACATCCGCCTGACCAGCGATGAAGGCAAGGCCAGTTGTGTGTCGCGTTTGACCATGGCGGTGGTGCCATTGGGCGAGCAGCCGCCGGTGCGGTGATCTGCTGAAGATCACAAGATCGTCCGATCGCGGCCCGAACCTGCGGCAGCTCCTACAGAATGTAAGCGATTCCTATGCAGGAGCTGGCGCAGGTTCGGGCCGCGATCGGACGATCTTTTGCTTTTCACGACATCTCCACCACCATTTCTGGCAGTTATGGTCATTGCTGCCGATCCTGGTCTTACGGACAATCAACATCACGTTTCCCGTTCATGGATAAGCCCGCATGTCGCAACCGATCTTTTTCGCCCACGCCAACGGGTTTCCTTCGGGCACCTATGGCAAGTTGTTCGCGGCGTTGGCGCCCGAGTACCGGGTTGCGCATCTGGAACAGCATGCCCATGACCCGCGTTTCCCGGCGGACGACAATTGGTACAACCTGGTCGACGAACTGATCCACCATTTGCAGCAGCAGGATCAACCGGTGTGGGGCGTCGGCCATTCCTTTGGCGGCGTGTTGCACCTGCACGCAGCATTGCGCTGCCCTGAACTGTATCGCGGCGTGGTGATGCTCGACTCGCCGGTGCTGACCCGCACTGACCAGTGGGTGATCCGCGCGGCCAAGCGCTTCGGGTTCATCGACAAACTGACCCCGGCCGGACGTACTTTGGGGCGGCGCGAAGAGTTCGCCGACCTCGACACGGCGCGCAGCTACTTTGCCGGCAAGACCCTGTTTCGCGGTTTCGATCCGGAATGCTTCGATGCCTATCTGCAGCACGGGCTGCATACGGTCGGCGACAAGTTGCGTCTGCGCTTCGATCCGGCCACCGAAATCAGCATCTATCGCGGCGTGCCGCACACCAGTCCGGGCCGCACGCGCCAATTGCAGGTGCCGCTGGCCGTGGTGCGCGGGCACAAGAGCCGCGTGGTCATGCGTCATCACAGCCGATTCGTCGGGCGCCTGCCGCAGGGTGAAGCATTGAGCATGCCCGGCGGGCACATGTTCCCGCTCGAACGTCCGCAAGACACGGCGCGCCTGCTCAAAGAGCTGTTTACGCGCTGGGAGCGCCGCCAACAGCAGGATTGCGCATGAGCCCGACCTTCGAAGAAGTGCGCCTGAGCCTGCCGCATATCGAACTGGCGGCGCACTTGTTCGGCCCCGAGGACGGTCTGCCGGTGATTGCGCTGCATGGCTGGCTCGACAACGCCAACAGCTTTGCGCGCCTGGCGCCCAAGCTCAAAGGCCTGCGCGTCATCGCCCTGGACATGGCCGGACACGGTCATTCCGGGCATCGACCCAACGGCGCCGGTTATGCGCTGTGGGATTACGCGCACGATGTGTTGCAGGTTGCCGAGCAATTGGGCTGGAAACGCTTCGGCCTGCTCGGGCATTCGATGGGTGCGATCGTTTCGCTGGTGCTGGCCGGGTCGTTGCCGGAGCGCATCAGCCACCTGGCGTTGATCGACGGGGTGATTCCTCCTACGGACAAAGGCGAAAACGCTGCCGAGCGCATGGGCATAGCCCTGCAGGCGCAGCTGGATCTGCGTGAGAAGCGCAAACCGGTCTACAACACCCTCGACCGCGCCATCGAAGCACGGATGAAGGGCTTGGTGGCGGTCAGTCGCGAAGCCGCCGAACTGTTGGCGCAACGCGGTCTGATGCCGGTACCTGGTGGTTATACCTGGCGCACCGACAATCGTCTGACCCTGCCGTCACCGCTGCGCCTGACTCAGGAGCAGGCGATGGCCTTCGTCCAGCGCATCACGTGTCCGGCGCAACTGGTGGTCGCCGCCGACGGCATGCTGGCCAAACATCCGGAGTTGCTGGAGCGTCTACCCTTCAACCAGGAACAGCTGGCGGGCGGACACCATTTGCACCTGAATGATGAGTCCGGTGCCGACCTTGTCGCAGACTGTTTCAATCGCTTCTTCGCCATTCCTTGACTTGCACCGGGCAACTGTCGAGGCTGGGCGGGTTGAAATGGGAGACAAACACGATGGATTTCTATACCGCTGCGACCCCGAACCGCCAAGCCATGCCGATCCGATGAGCCTGACTATCCGGTCACTCAGTCTGTTGGCGCTGTGCTGTTTCAGTTCCGCTTCGTTCGCCGCCGACGTGCCCGGCAGCCAGGATCTGCAGATAGTGCCGCGTCTGGTCGATGCGCAGATCGTCGACTATCGCCCTCCTGTGGAGCTTGAGCGGATCTATCCGCTGGGCTCGATCCGCAAGATCAGCGGCCAGTTGCGCTTTGACGGCCAGGTCACGGCGCGCGGCCAGACCACCTCGGTCACCTATGAGTTACCGCCGGAGCATTCCGCCACCGAAGCGTTCACCGCCGCCCGCGAAGCCCTGCAAAAGCAGGACGCCGAGTTGCTGTTCTGGTGCCAGGCCCGCGATTGTGGCGAAAGCAGCCTGTGGGCCAATGAAGTGTTCGGCAACTCCAAACTGTACGGCGCCGACGAGCAACAGGCCTATCTGCTGTTGCGTCTGGCCGCACCGAAGGACAACACCTTGGTGGCGCTCTACAGCATCACCCGCGGCAATCGCAAAGCGTATCTGCATGTCGAACAGTTCGAAGCGGGCGCGCCGTTGGGCGAGTTGCTGCCAACCTCGGCCACGCTGTTGCGACAGCTCAAAAGCACCGGTGAACTGGACTTTCCCAAGCTGACCGGCGATCCGGATGACACTTGGCTACGGCTTATTTCCCGTGGCTTGAACCTCGACACCACCCAACGCGTGACGATTGCCGGACCCAAGGCCGAGGCCTGGCGGCAGGCGCTGATCGGCCAGGGTGTGCGGGCGGCGCGGATGGAGGCGGGGAGCGCCGACGGGGCTGGTCTGCGCATCGATCTGTTGCGATAAGCTGCACGGGCGTGCACGCGTGGCGTGTTCGCCTACTCTTTGACGGACTGAATTCTTCGAGACTTTACATGCTCAATAACGATCGGCTGTTGGTGCAAATCCTCTTGCTGGTGCTGTTCGGTGCCAGCCTGTGGGTGATGGCGCCGTTCTGGTCGGCGCTGTTCTGGGGCGCGGTGCTGGCGTTCGCCAGTTGGCCGCTGATGCGTCTGTTGACCCGCTGGCTCAATGGCCGCGAATCACTCGCCGCGGCTATATTGACCCTGGGCTGGATGTTGCTGGTGGCGGCGCCGCTGGTGTGGCTGGGGTTCAACCTGGCGGATCATGTGCGCGACGCCACGGCGTTCATCAAGGATGTGCAGGTCGATGGTCTGCCGGAGGCGCCGGTCTGGCTCGGTAGCGTGCCGTTGGTGGGCGAGCGGCTGGTCGGGATCTGGAACAGCATCGATCAGCAGGGCGCAGCGCTGATGGTGTCGATCAAGCCGTATCTGGGGCAGGTCGGTAACTGGCTGCTGGCGCGCAGTGCGCAGATTGGCGGCGGGATTCTCGAGCTGACCCTGAGCATTGTCTTTGTGTTCTTTTTCTATCGCGACGGGCCGCGGCTGGCGGCGTTCGTGCACGGTCTGCTGCAGCGGCTGATTGGTGAGCGTGCCGGGTATTACATCGAGCTGGTGGCCGGTACTGTGCAGCGGGTGGTCAACGGGGTGATCGGTACGGCGGCGGCGCAGGCGATCCTGGCGTTGATCGGCTTTCTGATTGCCGGAGTCCCGGGGGCTTTGGTGCTGGGGATCGTGACCTTTCTGTTGAGTCTGATTCCGATGGGGCCACCTTTGGTGTGGATTCCGGCCACGGCCTGGCTGGCCTGGAAAGGTGAGTACGGGATGGCGGTGTTTCTCGGGATCTGGGGGACGTTCATCATCAGCGGCGTGGATAACGTGTTGAAGCCTTATCTGATCAGTCGCGGTGGGAATCTGCCGTTGGTGATTGTGTTGCTTGGGGTGTTCGGCGGGTTGATCGCTTTTGGGTTTATCGGGTTGTTTATCGGGCCTACGTTGTTGGCGGTGGCCTATAGCTTGTTGACGGATTGGAGCAAGAGTCAGGCTCGGGTTTAGGCGTCGCGGCAGGCTTTTTTGGGATTGCGGGCATATCCGTTGCTTCGGGTGTTGCGGCTGGCGGTTTCGCCCTCACGGCGAGTCACTTTTTACAAACGCCTAAAAAGTAACCCAAAACGCTTGCCCCGACGTTCGGCCCTTGCCGTGGCTCGGGTTCCTTCACTTCGTGATTCATCCGGGGGCATCGCCTCCGGTTTGCTTCGCTGCACCTCCTCTCGATGTGTTCGACTGCGTCGAACGGTCGCTGCGCTCCCACCCCCGGATAAATCCCTCCACTCAGCCTGCCGAAGGAGCCGGCACGGCAAGATCAAGAGCTTTCGGCGAGCTGACACTCGGCCTGTGTAGGAGCTGCCGAAGGCTGCGATCTTTTGATCCTGATCTTATGGGCGCTGGCCTGCCAGCGAAGGCGGCCTACGAGCCGACCAATCTCCCACTGACCCACCCACCCCCCTGTGGGAGCTGGCTTGCCAGCGATAGCGACCTGACAGCCAACCACTCTCCAACAGACCACACCCGACCCCACTGTAGGAGTGAGCCTGCTCGCGATAGCGGCGTGTCAGTCAACCAATCTCTTCCCGCTGTACCCAAATGACCGTTTCCACACCACTGCACGGAAACGATCACCCATCACGACATCATCTCAGGTCGCGACGTTCAGGTATTTCCCCACCGGCGCGGCATTGTCGAGCGAGTACTGTTTGCTCAAGTTGGCAATCATCCGGTTCAGCGCTTCGCGGGTGGTCTGGGTGCTGTCGGTCTGTTGTTCGGGCTGGCGTTCCCGACCTGCTTGTAGCGCCGCTTTCAGTTCATCGCTGCTCACGCCGCCACTGCTGTCGCTGTCCAGAACCTTGAGCAGTGCCGCGCTGGTGTCGGTGGTGTTCGTTGAGGTGTTGTCGCGGGTCTGCAGGGCACTGCTCAGTTCGGTCTCGTTGATGCTGCCATCGCCATCGGCATCCAGTTGGCTGAACAGTTCGTCGCTGGAGGCTTGTTGCGGCGGCGGAGGCGGTGGTGGGGTCAGGCTGGCGGTGAGTTCGTCCTGGCTGACGGTGCCATCCTTGTTCTTGTCCAGGGCCGAGAAGATTTGGTTGCTGTCGGCGCTACTGCCGGCGCTGGTCAGGCCGTTGCTCAGTTCGTCGCTGCTGATGGCGCCGTCGCCATCGGCGTCTAGCGCGCTGATCAGGGCGTCGGCGAGGTCGGTGTTCGGTGCTTGATCCTGAACTGGCGGAGGGGGTGCCATCGCGGTCATTTCTTCGGCGCTGAGGCTGCCGCTGGCGTCGCTGTCCAGATCGCCGAATTGTTTGCTCAGGTTGACCAGCAAGCCGTCGTCGGACTTCTGCGACACGGCACTTTTCAGTTCATCCTGATCCACTGCGCCATCGCCGTTGCTGTCGAGTTTGGCGAACAGATGCTTTTGCAGTTCTTGGCTGCGGGCGTTTTGGGTGGTGCTGGTACTGGTATAGCGCGTGTAGTTGCTGACGCTACCGATCATGGGCTCACTCCTAGGACTGTAAACCGGTGGGTGTACCGGCTTGCGCAGACTCAAGGGGCATGTTGTCTTGGGTATTTGGATTTTGTACCGGGTGGTACACAGACGTCCCGGTCCCCCTGTAGGAGCTGCCGAAGGCTGCGATCTTTTGCCGTTGCCCTATCCAGCACCCATCAGAATCAAATGATCGCAGCCTCGTTGCACTCGACAGCTCCTACAGATGGCTTTGTGGTTCTCAGGTGCGCGGCAGGCGGATGATTGCGGTCAGGCCGCCGCCCGGAGTTTCTTCCAGATTCAACTGGCCACCCAGACGCTGCGCCGCCTCGCGGGCGATGGTCATGCCCAGGCCGACGCCGCCGGAGTTGCGGTTGCGTGAGCCTTCCAGGCGATAGAACGGTTCGAACACCGCCTCGCGTTTGTCTTCGGCAATGCCCGGGCCGTGGTCGATCACGCGGATCAGCAGTTGCTCGCGTTGATCCTGCAGTTCGATGCGCGCCTGTCCGGCGTAGCGCAGGGCGTTGTCCATCAGGTTGTTGATGCACGAGCGCAGCGCCATCGGCTGCACCTGCAGCGGTGCGCAATGGCCGCTGACTTCAACGTCTGCGCCTTGATCCTGAGCGTTCTCGCACAACGATTCGACCAGCGCCTGCACATCCATCAACTGCAGGGCTTCGCTGGTGCGCTGTTCGTGCAGGTAGGTGAGGGTGGCGTCGAGCATGCCGATCATGTCGTTGAGGTCCTGGCGCATCTGGCCTTGCAGTTTGTCGTCGTCGATCTGTTCCAGGCGCAGTTTCAACCGCGACAACGGCGTGCGCAGGTCGTGGGAGACGGCGCCGAGCATGCGTGCCCGTTGCTGCACCTGTTCACGAATGCGTTGTTGCATCAGGTTGAAGGTGTGCGCCGCTTGTCGGGCCTCACGCGGGCCGGACTCGTCCAGCGGCGGGCTGTCGAGGTCTTCGCTGAGGCGTTCGGCGGCATCGCTCAGGCGCTGGATCGGCCGGCTGAGCAGTTTGGCGCCGTACCACGCAGCGATCATCAGCGAGATGAACTGGAAAGTCAGCGGCACCAGCGGCCCGCCGAACCATGGACGCGGCGGGCGATGGGCGAAACGTGGATCCGGCGGCGGCCGCTGGCCGTCGACGCCCTCGGTAAACTCCGGCGGGGGCGGTGGTGGGGGCGGGCCGTAGTGGTGAAACCAGGCAAAGGCCAGCAGGTGCGCCAGGACGATCGCCACGAACAGCATGCCAAACAGGCGGCCGAACAGCGTGTCGAAGCGCGCTCGCATCAGCCGATGTCTCGCGCGTCGAACAGGTAACCTTCACCGCGCACGGTTTTGATCAACTGCGGGGCTTTCGGGTCGTCACCGAGTTTTTGCCGCAGGCGCGACACCAGCAAATCGATGCTGCGGTCGAACGCTTCGATCGAACGGCCACGGGCGGCATCCAGCAGTTGTTCGCGGCTGAGTACCCGGCGCGGGCGTTCGATGAAGACCCAGAGCAGGCGGAATTCGGCGTTGGACAGCGGCACCACGAGGCCATCGTCGGCGATCAGCTGGCGCAACACACTGTTCAGGCGCCAGTTGTCGAAGCGGATGTTGGCGCGCTGTTCGGTGCGGTCATCGCGCACCCGGCGCAGGATGGTCTGAATCCGCGCCACCAGTTCCCGTGGTTCGAACGGTTTGGCCATGTAGTCATCGGCGCCCAGTTCCAGGCCGATGATGCGATCGGTGGGTTCGCAGCGGGCGGTGAGCATCAGGATCGGGATGTCCGATTCGGCGCGCAGCCAGCGGCACAGCGACAGGCCGTCTTCGCCGGGCAGCATCAGGTCGAGCACCACCACGTCAAAATGCTCGGCCTGCATCGCCTGGCGCATGGCCGCGCCGTCGGTGACGCCACTGGCGTGGATGTTGAAGCGCGCGAGGTAGTCGATCATCAGCTCGCGAATCGGCACATCGTCATCGACGATCAGCGCGCGGATGCTCCAGCGCTTGTCGTCTTTATGCTCATCAGTCACGGTGGTCTGGGTGTTGTGCATGGGGCTGTTCATCTGCCAGTAGGCCGCCAACCACAAAGATGGGCTGCGAGGTGGTGGTTTCAGCATAGGCGTCCTGCCGTGAGGCGGGAAGTGCTGATGTAAGGACGTATTGCGGCTGGCGAGGCTAGCGCGGGCGCTTGTTGGCGGCGTGTCGGTTGTGTATCGGGTTCGACACAATTGCAGCGAGCGCTATGCTGATCACGTTTGCGGCGACGATTTACCGATCATCGGGTGCCGCGCTGTCGCCGCTTCCGCTACAATGCGCGCCGATTTCGACTTGCCTGAGAGCCCATCCATGTCCGCCTGCCAGACTCCTATCATCGTCGCCCTGGATTTCCCCACCCGTGACGCCGCACTGAAGCTGGCCGACCAGTTGGACCCGAAACTGTGCCGGGTCAAAGTGGGCAAGGAACTGTTCACCAGTTGCGCCGCGGAAATCGTCGGTACCCTGCGTGACAAAGGCTTCGAGGTGTTCCTCGACCTGAAATTCCACGACATTCCCAACACCACCGCGATGGCGGTGAAAGCCGCTGCCGAGATGGGCGTGTGGATGGTCAACGTGCATTGCTCCGGTGGTCTGCGCATGATGGCGGCCTGCCGTGAAGAGCTTTCCAAGCGCAGCGGCCCGCAGCCGTTGCTGATTGGCGTGACCGTGCTGACCAGCATGGAGCGCGAGGATCTGGCCGGTATCGGTCTGGATATCGAGCCGCAGGAGCAGGTGCTGCGCCTGGCCGCGCTGGCCGAGAAGGCCGGGATGGACGGTCTGGTGTGCTCGGCGCTGGAAGCCACCGCACTGAAGTCGGCACACCCGTCGTTGCAACTGGTGACCCCGGGGATTCGTCCGGCGGGCAGCGCGCAAGATGACCAGCGCCGTATCCTGACGCCGCGTCAGGCGCTGGATGCCGGTTCCGATTACCTGGTGATCGGCCGTCCGATCAGCCAGGCGGCAGATCCTGCTCAGGCGCTGGCTTCGGTCGTGGCCGAACTGGCCTAAAAGATCGCAGCCTTCGGCAGCTCCTACAGGGGTTATGTGAACACCTGTAGGAGCTGGCGCAGCCTGCGATCTTTTGATCTTGCTTCAGACCTTCAGCACCAACTTGCCAAAATTCTCCCCGCTGAACAATTTCATCAGCGTTTCCGGAAAGGTCTGCAGACCTTCGACGATATCTTCCTTGCTCTTGAGCTGCCCCTTGGCCATCCAGCCGGCCATTTCCTGCGCGGCACTCGCGTACTGGGCGGCGTAGTCCATCACCACAAAGCCTTCCATACGCGCACGATTGACCAGTAATGACAGGTAGTTGGCCGGGCCTTTGACCGCTTCCTTGTTGTTGTACTGGCTGATGGCGCCGCAGATCACCACCCGGGCTTTCGGCGCCAGACGGCTGAGCACAGCGTCGAGGATCTCGCCGCCGACGTTATCGAAATACACATCAACGCCTTTCGGGCACTCACGCTTGAGTCCGGCCAATACATCTTCGTGCTTGTAGTCGATGGCGCCTTCGAAGCCCAGTTCATCGATCAGGTATTTGCACTTGTCGGCACCACCGGCGATGCCGACGACCCGGCAGCCTTTGATCTTGGCAATTTGTCCGGCAATGCTGCCCACCGCCCCGGCAGCCCCGGACAACACCACCGTGTCGCCAGCCTTCGGTGCGCCGACGTCGAGCAGGGCGAAGTAAGCGGTCATGCCGGTCATGCCCAGCGCGGACAGATACACCGGCAGCGGTGCCAGTTTCGGATCGACCTTGTAGAAACCTCTGGGCTCGCCAAGGAAATAATCCTGCACGCCGAGGGCGCCGTTGACGTAGTCGCCGACGGCAAAGCCCGGGTTGTTCGAAGCGATGACCTGGCCCACGCCCAAGGCGCGCATGACTTCACCGATTTCTACCGGCGGGATGTAGGACTTGCCCTCGTTCATCCAGCCGCGCATGGCCGGGTCGAGGGACAGGTATTGGTTTTTCACCAGTATCTGGCCTGCGCCCGGTTCGCCGACCGGGACTTCCTGATAGGTGAAGGTCTCACGGGTCGCAGCCCCCACCGGACGTTTGGCGAGGAGGAACTGGCGGTTGGTCTGGCTGGTCATGGCAGGCACTCGAACTGAATGAAGCCTTGTTGATAGACCCTCGAGGCCAATGCTGCAAGGTTGGCTGATGCGGCGAATGCGCAATGATCCAGTGCAGTGATAGTCCCCCGGCAGCTTTTATCACTGCGACGCATGAAGGCATAAACAGCCTTCTGATAGTGCTGCCGTGGGGCGCGCCCCGGTGGCTATGCTGCGATTCTGCAAATACCTCCTGCATCTCTCCCTTCGAGGACATAACAAATGAGCATGACGTTTTCCGGCCAGGTGGTCGTAGTCACTGGAGCAGCCAACGGTATTGGCCGGGCGACCGCCCAGGCATTCGCCGGCGAAGGTTTGAAAGTGGTGGTGGCCGATCTGGACGCGGCAGGGGGCGAAGGCACGGTGGCGCTGATTCGTACAGCCGGTGGCGAAGCGACCTTCGTGCGCTGCAACGTTACCGTCGAAAGCGAAGTGAAGAATCTGATGGACGAGGTGATCAATACTTACGGGCGCCTGGACTACGCCTTCAACAATGCCGGGATCGAAATCGAGCAAGGCAAGTTGGCCGACGGCTCGATGGACGAGTTCGACGCGATCATGGGCGTCAACGTCAAAGGCGTCTGGCTGTGCATGAAATATCAGTTGCCGCTGTTGCTCGCTCAGGGCGGCGGGGCGATCGTCAACACCGCGTCGGTGGCGGGGCTTGGCGCGGCGCCGAAGATGAGCATTTATGCGGCGTCGAAGCACGCGGTGATCGGCCTGACCAAATCGGCGGCGATCGAATATGCGAAGAAGAAAATCCGCGTCAACGCCGTGTGCCCGGCGGTGATCGACACCGACATGTTCCGCCGCGCCTACGAGGCCGATCCGAAGAAAGGCGAATTTGCCAACGCGATGCACCCGGTGGGCCGCATCGGCAAAGTCGAGGAAATTGCCAGCGCAGTGCTGTATCTGTGCAGTGATGGCGCGGCGTTCACCACCGGTCATTCCCTGGCGGTGGATGGTGGCGTCACCGCTTTCTGATGGGTTGCCGCAAGACTTTGGAAAACCCGCCTGGCTGCGGGTTTTCTTGTTGTTGCCCGTCAGTTCCGGGAATCCGTTAAACAATGTGTATCAAATAGTTAGAACTGTCCCTTTTGACGGCTTTGTCGCACAGCCTGCAGGTCGTGGCTGTGATTTACTGCCGCCAGCAAAACGGACAGGAGTTTGCGTGCTCATGGAATTGAGAATTGACCGACAGGCAATGGTGCCGGTCGTACAGCAGATTGTTGATGGCATGACCGAGTGGATCTCCCGAAGTGGTGTGGCGCCGAGCACGCGACTGCCTTCAGTCAGGCAGATTGCGCGCGCCAATCTGCTCAGTCAGTCATGTGTGGCCGAGGCCTGCGAGCGGTTGGTGGCGCAAGGCATTCTGGCTCCGCGTCAGGGGGCCGGATTCATGGTGGCCGCCCACGGCGGCAGGTCGGTCGGGATCGACTGCGAGCAAGTGGAGGACGGCTTGAAACTCGGCGAAGGAGGCTTGCCGCAAAGCTGGCGGGAGTCCGATGATTTGAGTTACGCGATCCGTCAGGTGGCCCGTACCGACATGGCAAGTCTGTTCAATTACAGCAGCCCGCTGGGTCTGCCGGCCCTGCGCGGACAGATCGTCAAACGCTTGAGGCTGATCGGCGTCCAGTCCCGGGATGAGCAGGTGCTGACGACCTCCGGTGCCAGCCACGCACTTGATCTGCTTGTGCGCACGCTGTTCAAGTCCGGGGATCGTGTGGTGGTCGAAACCCCCGGGTACGCGCCACTTTTTGAGTTGTTGCGCCTGCACGGGGTGCAGATGCTGGAAGTGCGTCGCACCCCGAGCGGGCCGGATCCCCAGGCGCTCGAAGCGCTGTTGCGGCAGTTCCGGCCGGTGGCGATGTTCATCAACAGCCATCACCACAATCCCACCGGCTCCTGCCTGACCCTGGGCGTTGCGCAACAGATCCTGCAATTGTGCAACGCCCACGATGTGCGCGTGATCGAAGATGATGTCTACGCTGACCTGCACAATGGTAACGGCACACGCCTGGCGGCACTCGATCAGCGAGTGATCTACGTCGGCAGTTTTTCCAAGACCCTGAGCAGCTCGCTACGTGTCGGGTTCGTGTATGCCGAGCCGCCGCTGATTGCGCGTCTGGCGCGGGTCAAGATGATCAGCAGCATGGGCACCTCGAGTTTCAACGAGGCAGTGCTGGCCAGTCTTCTGGCCAATGGTGCGTATCGCAAAATGGTCCAGCGTCAGCGTCAGCGCCTGAACACTGATCGGATTGCCGCGTTGCAGGCGTTGGAAGATGCTGAATGGGAGGTTTTCGGCAAGCCGTGTGGTGGCCTGTTCATCTGGGCCCGGGCACCGCTGAGCGATCCAGCCCGTTTGCACGGGCAGGCGCAATGCAGTGGCGTGCGCCTGTGTGCTCCGGGGGCTTTCAGTCCCAGTGGCGAAGTCGGTGAGTGGCAGCGGATCAATGTCGCCTATGCCTGTGATCCACGGGCCCGGCAGTTTTTTCGCAGCACTCGCGTGAATCGACCTCAAGCGTTCTGAAAACGACGCGTGCGTAGCTTTTTGCCATTATTCCGACGCCGGAGACTTGTGCTGCTCCATGGCCGTTGCGAATCTTCGGCAACAGACTTTGGCAGGGGACTACGCGCAATGATTTCCGCCGTGCAAGGACGTTTTGCCAACCTCGGTATGGCGAAGAAACTGGGTATCGGGTTCGTGCTGGTGCTGCTGTTGACCGCGCTGGTGGCCGCCATGGGGGTCTGGTCCCTGCAGACCATCAGTCAGCGTTTCGATGGGCTGAAGCAGATGTCGGCGCTCAACAGTGCACTGCTCAAGGTGCGGCTGCTGGAGCAGGATTATGCGCTGCACAGCAACCCGAAAACCGTCGATGCCTTGCACGAAGGCGTAGACGCTTTGCTGGCTCAGGCGGCGCAACTCAAGGCGCAATCTCCGGCCAACGTGGCGGTGATGAACGATGTCGAGCAGGCATTGGGCGCCTATCGCAAGGCTTTCGATGAGTTTGTCTCGCTGACCCAAGGCAAGGATCTGGCGCTGGAAATGGCCAGTTGGTCGGTGTCCAGCGTGGCCAACAACCTGGATGTGCTGCAAGCCGGGCTGGCCGATGACGGCGCGTATACCTTGAAGGACACCGAGGGCAAGGATGGCGCGCAATTCATTGAGCAGGCCAGTCAGGTCAGCCAGGTGTCGCGGCTGATGCTGCAGGCGATGAACGAGGCGCGTATTCGTCTGGACCAGAGCCGCAAGGGCGATGCCGAGAGTGCCGGCAAGGGCAACATCGAGCAGGCCGCCCAGGCGCAGGCTCAGGCCGAGCAGTTGAAGACCACAGTCAAGGATGAGGGCTACCTGACGGTACTCAATGAAGTGTCCGGGCACATCGCCGGTTTCAACGACAAACTCGCCGAGTACACCGGCCTGCTGGCCCAGGAAAAAACCGTCTACGAACAGTTGCACCAGCGTGCGGCGCAGGTGGTGGAACGTGTAGATCAGGCCTATGGCGCCGAGGACGGCGCGATGCAGGCGGAGTTGAAGAAAAACTCGGCGTTGATCATCGGTTCTTCAGCGCTGGCATTGCTGGTCGGGCTGATTGCCGCGTGGGTCATCACCCGCTTGATCGTCGCGCCGTTGCGCAGTGTGATGCGGGTTGCACAGCAGATTGCGGCCGGGGATTTGAGTGCGAAGGTAGAGGTCACCCGGCGTGATGAAATCGGTCAACTGATGCTGGCGATGCAACAGATGGGCAGCGGGCTGAGCACAATCGTCAGCGGTTTGCAGGCGGGGATCGAGCAGTTGGCCAGTTCCGCGCAATCGCTGTCGGCGGTAACCGAGCAGACCAACCTCGAGGTCAATAGCCAGAAGGAAGAGACCGAGCAGGTGGCCACGGCCATGAACCAGATGACCGCCACCGTGCATGATGTGGCGCGTAATGCCGAAGAGGCGGCGCTGGCCGCACAAACGGCGGATGGCAAAGTCGAGAGCGGGCAGCAGGTGGTGCGCCAGAGCATGGCGCGGATCGAGCAACTGGCGGATTCGGCGACGTCGGCCAGTTCAAGCATCGAAAGTCTCAGTGCGCAGATCCAGAACATCGGTACGGTGCTGGATGTGATCAAGAGCGTTGCCGAGCAGACCAATCTGCTGGCGCTCAACGCCGCGATCGAGGCGGCGCGGGCCGGGGAGCAGGGCAGGGGCTTTGCGGTGGTGGCTGATGAAGTTCGTGCGTTGGCGCGGCGTACACAGCAATCGACCGAGGAGATCGAGCGTCTGGTCAGTGCGTTGCGTTCGGCGGCGCATTCGTCGGTGCAGCAGATTCAGAGCAGTGGTGAATTGGTGAAGCTGGCGGTCAGTGATGCGCTGCAGACCGAAAGTGCGCTGGGCAGTATTGCGGCGGCGGTTTCGTTGATTCAGCAGATGAATCAGCAGATTGCGGCGGCGGCCGAGGAGCAGAGTTCGGTGGCTGAGGAGATCAATCGCAGTGTGACGAGTATTCGCGCGAGTGCGGATCAGTCTTCGATTGCGATGCGGGGGAATGCGGTTTCTAGTGTTGAGCTGGCGCGGTTGGGGGGGGAGCTCAAGGGGATGGTTGGGCATTTTCGGCTTTGACTTGGCGGCCTCTGGGCCGACCAGGTTCTTGGGGTTTTGGGTGAATATCCGTTTTTTTTGGTGTTGCGGCTGGCGGTTTCGCCCTTACGGCGAGTCACTTTTTCAGACGCCAAAAAGTAACCAAAAGGCTTGGCCCCAGCGTTCGGCCCTCGCTTAGGCTCGGGTTCCTTCGCTGCGGGATTCATCCGGGCGCATCGCCTCCGGTTTGCTTCGCTGCACCTCCTCTCGATGTGTTCGACTTCGTCGAACGGTCGCTGCGCTCCCACCCCCGGATAAACCCCTCCACTCAGCCTGCCGACGGGGCCGGCACGGCAAGATCAAGAGCTGCAGCCGAGCTTGCGCTCATCCTGTGTAGGCGCTGCCGAAGGCTGCGATCTTTTGATCTTGATCTTGTGGGAGCTGGCCTGCCAGCGATAGCGGCCTGACAGCCGACCAGTCTCCAACTGACTACACCCGTTCCACCTGTAGGAGCCAGCCTGCTGGCGATGGCAGCCTACGAGACGACCAATCCCTGACTGAAACACTCAATCCTGTGGGAGCTGGCCTGCCAGCGATGGCGGCCTGACAGCCGAGCAATTTCCAACTGACTACACCCATTCCACCTGTAGGAGCCAGCCTGCTGGCGATGGCGGCCTACGAGACGACCAATCCCTGACTGAAACACTCAATCCTGTGGGAGCTGGCCTGCCAGCGATAGCGGCCTGACAGCCGACCAGTCTCCAACTGAACACACCCATTCCAACTGTAGGAGCCAGCCTGCTGGCGATGGCGGCCTGACAGCCGACCAGTCTCCAACTGAACACACCCATTCCAACTGTAGGAGTGAGCCTGCTGGCGATGGCAGCCTACGAGACGACCAATCCCTCACTGAAACACTCAATCCTGTGGGAGCTGGCCTGCCAGCGATAGCGGCCTGACAGCCGAGCAATTTCCAACTGACTACACCCATTCCACCTGTAGGAACCAGCCTGCTGGCGATGGCGGCCTACGAGACGACCAATCCCTGACTGAAACACTCAACCCTGTGGGAGCTGGCCTGCCAGCGAAGGCGGCCTGACAGTCAACCACTCTCTGACTGAATGTTCTCAATGGCATTCAGCCCACCACCCACAAAAAAGCCACCTCTCGGTGGCTTTTCTTCAACTCTCGAACATCAGTCGTAAATCACTTTCTTTTTCCAGTCCGCATCGGCTTCGACTTCTTTTAGACCTTCGGTCAACTGGTTCACTTCGCCCTCGACCGGAGCAATCTTGTCCATGACCTGCGCATTGGCGCGGGCCAGGAGTTTTTCCAGGTATTGCAGTTGTTCCGAGTACATTTGCGGGTCTTGCTGTTTGCGCAGGTATTGCACGCCGCGTTCGAAGGCGAGGCGGGCCTGGCCGGGTTGGTTTTGTTGCAGGGATTGTTGGCCGAGGTTGTTGAAGAATTCGATGTGCAGCAGAACCAGGATGTGGCGGACTTCCTTGATCCAGTGTTTGGCTTCGTTCGGTGGCAGGAAGCCGTCATGGGCGGCGCGGGTGATCTGGCCGTGCAAGGCTTCGAGCAGGAAGCGGACGTCCTTGGCTTTGACTTCGGTCAGGATCGGCGCCGGTGGATTGTTGACCGGGATCGATTCGCCCTGGGCCACCAGCGCACTCAGTTCGGTGATGCGTGCTTTCATGGTGGCGCTGGTTTTTTCCAGGTTCAGCAGACGTTGGCAGACGTTCAGTTCCAGACGGGTCAGCAGCAGCTTGAGTGCCGGGGTCATGAACTGACCGGGGAAGGTTTCGGTCAGTTCGCCGCAGCGGCGCAGGCGGTCGTTGAGTTCGACTTTGGTGCGGGCCTTCTCCAGTTTGTTGTTTTCCACCACATGGTTCATGTAGCCAATGGCGATCAGAATTGCGATCCCGGCTATGACTAGCAGGGTGATCATGAGTGGTGTCACCGGTAAGACCTCTTTATAGGGTTCGCATGCGAGTGTAGTGGCTGGACATTCAGGCGCCCAGCGCCGCTCGACGAGTTGATTCAGCAACTTCCGTGTATATCGGCTGCACACTGCTTATATGAATGCTGGCGCAAGGTGCGCAGATTGCCATCATTGTGTTGCGGACTATAACGCCTTGGCGAGTGGCGGAATATAGGCGTCAATCGTCGGGCGACGGAAAAGCCTGAATGCTCCCGTAAAGCAGGTCGAAGTCATTGATTTAAATAAATTTATATTCGGGGGTTGACGACTTCTCAAACCATCCATAGAATGCGCGCCACTTGCAGCGTAAAGCACACAGCGAAACGCGGCGGGGAGTGAATGTTGTAGCGTGTCCCCTTCGTCTAGTGGCCTAGGACACCGCCCTTTCACGGCGGTAACAGGGGTTCGAGTCCCCTAGGGGACGCCAATGCGGGAATAGCTCAGTTGGTAGAGCACGACCTTGCCAAGGTCGGGGTCGCGAGTTCGAGTCTCGTTTCCCGCTCCAATTTTAAACAGCACTGCTTTCGGGCGGGGCTGAGTGAAACCAGAACCAAGTCTTCGGATGCGGGTCTGGGCACCGAAACACACACCATGTGTTCCGGGTAGCGTGTCCCCTTCGTCTAGTGGCCTAGGACACCGCCCTTTCACGGCGGTAACAGGGGTTCGAGTCCCCTAGGGGACGCCA
>NZ_JFYN01000026.1 GCF_000631985.1 Pseudomonas sp. RIT288 | reverse complement strand
GAATTTCTTGACGACCATAGAGCGTTGGAACCACCTGATCCCATCCCGAACTCAGAAGTGAAACGATGCATCGCCGATGGTAGTGTGGGGTTTCCCCATGTGAGAGTAGGTCATCGTCAAGATTAAATTCCAGAACCCCTGTCTGCTAACGCAGACAGGGGTTTTGTCGTTTCAGGGCTCCCGAACGTCAGGCCGTTTTACGAGCTTTGCTGATGCGCCTGGCTTGCCACTTACGCCACCAGATATAGACGCCAGTCCCTGACAGTCCCGCAATCACAACACCCAATACCGCGATCAGCACCTGCCCGGTAAAGCCTATGATCCGCCCGCCATGTATCGGTAACTGCAATCGATAAAACCGCTCCCCCAATGTCCCTTCTCCAGCGATTTCCTGCCCTAATAATCGTCCGTCCGTGCCGTGAAAGAACAACCAGGATTTGCCATGCGCTTGAGTGTCGTGTTGCCCGAATCCTGCACCGTAGAAGTTGTACTCAAAGCTGTAATACAACTCTCCGATCGCCACTGTCAGTCCTAGTCTTTTCCCCTCCTGCAATGCCCTTTCGTACGCCTGTTGATAACTCAACCGCGTCATCCCCAAATCGGAAGGAGGCATTCGTCCTCGGGCTTCATAAACGCTCGGCTCAATCGGCGAAAACAACGACACCGTCGGTTTGAACACCTGGCTCGGCAAATTCATCGCGACACTGCTGACCGCAATCGGTAGCAACAACAACCACAGCCATAGTCCCCCCGCACGATGCAGATCGAAGTTGAGCCGATAAGCGTGCCCGCCCTTGATCTTCCAGGCCGTCGACCACTTCCTCCAGAACGGTTTGCCACGAGGAAATGTCAGCCACAAAGCGATAAAACAATCGATCACCCAAGCGCACGCCACCAGACCCATCAACCACAAGCCCCAGTTACCTGGCAGGGTCAGGTTGTAATGAAACTCGAGAATGAACGGAATGAAGTTCTCCCGGGAAAAGCAGCACTCGCCCCAGTAACGTTGCCCTTTCTGCTCGGCACTCACCGGGTCCAGGTAGAACACTTGATTGCGCTCATCAAATGGTTTGCCCGTCGCCGGATCGTTACGTGGAACAGCTGCCAATAGCGCGGTATGCCCCAATTCGTCCGGATACTCCATGTACCAGACCTGCAGCTTCGGATGCGTGGTTTGCACAGCATCGACCAACGCCCCTGGAGGCAATCGCTGACCCTCGGTGGAGGCCGCATAGAATTGCGGATTCAGCCACTCATCCAGCTCATGATTGAACGCGAGAATGCTCCCGGTGATCCCGGCCAGCAGCAAAAACACCGCCGTCGCCAGCCCGATATAGCGATGCAATAACACCAATAATGCGCGCATGAAATTTCCCCACAAAGACGACAAAGCCAGCCCCCCGAGAAATCAGGGGCTGGCTTTTTTATGCACAAGGCAAAGGCTTAGAACTGGTAGCTGACCGTGGCGGCGACGTTGCGCTCTTCGCCCATGTAGCAGAAGTTCAGACTGGCGCAGGACGCCACATAGGATTCGTTGGTCAGGTTGTTCGCGTTCAGGCGCACGTCGACACCCTTCAAGCCGATCTTGCCCAGGTCATAACCGATGGATGCGTCGAACAAGGTGTAGGAAGGCACCTTCAGCGTGTTTTCCGCGTCCGCCCAGCTATAACCGACATAACGCACACCACCACCCAGACGCAGGCCGTCGAGTGCCGAGCTGTCGAATTTGTAGTCCGCCCACAACGACGCCATGTGCCGCGGTGCCTGGGTCGGCGAGTTGCCTTTGTTCTCGATCACATCGGTCGGCGTGCTCAAGGTGCTGACCATCGACTTCGAATACTCGATATCGGTGAAGGTGTAGCTGCCGAGTACTTTCAGGTTATCGGTCAACTGCATGTGCGCTTCCAGTTCCAGCCCTTGGGAACGGACAGCGCCTACAGCTCGGTAGAAGTTTTCCTGCGGCAGCTTGGTCGCCAGGTTCTCCTGATCTATGCGGAACAGCGAGGCGGTGAACAGATTGTCGGTGCCCGGCGGCTGGTACTTCAGGCCGACTTCCCATTGCGTCCCGTCAGTTGGCGGCAGAGGATTGCCGGCGCTGTCGGCATACGAGTTCGGGTTAAACGACTCGGAGTAGCTGATGTACGGCGCCAGGCCGTTATCGAACAGATACAACGCGCCAGCGCGGCCGGTCAGTTTGGTGCGGCGGTCATTGATTTCGGTGCCCACTGGGCGTCCTGCTTCGGCGATGCGGTTCTCATCGGAGGTCTCGACCCAGTCCTGACGCAGGCCCAGCGAGAAGCGCCACTGGTCCATCTCGATCAGGTCCTGCAAGTACACGCCGGTCTGCTCCAGGCGGCGCAGGTAACTGGTGTCGCCGTACATATCGATCGCTGAGTTGCCGTATACCGGGTTGAACGCATTGATCGGCGCCAGACCGCCGCTGGTCCAGTCGACCACCGTTTTGCGCCGCTGATAGTCCGCACCCATCAACACGGTGTGCTTGGTAGCCCCGGTGAAGAATTCGGCCTGCAGCATGTTGTCGACGATGAACGCATGCAGACGTTCATCGCCGCCGGTGTAGTAGCGGTTCAGTTCATTGCTGGTTGGCGTCGTCCAGCCATAGGCGTAAACCTGATCCATGTTCACTTTGGAGTCGAGGTAGCGGAAGTTCTGCCGCGCTGTGAAGACATCGTTGAAGCGATGTTCGAACTGATAGCCGAACGATTGCTGATCCCGCGAGTAGCCATCAATCCCCGGCTCGCCCTCGAAGAAGTGCGGCGAGATGCGATTGCCGTTGCGCTGATGAATCGTCCCGTCCGCCGGCACGCCGCCGTGGTAGCCGCCATCCGGATCATGTTGCAGATACGCCTGCAGCGTCAGCGAGGTGTCTTCAGTGAAATCAATGCTCAGGGTCGGGGCGAGGGCGAAGCGTTTGTCCTTGTTGTGGTCGAATTGTGTGTCGGACTGATCCGTCAAACCGGTCAGACGATAGGCAATGCGCTTGTCGTCATCGACCGGGCCGCTGAAGTCAAAACCGACCCCGCGCTGACCTTGGGTACCGACCGTGGCCTGAACCTGATGATAGGCCTCGTACAACGGCTTTTTGCTGGTCAGCGCCACCAGTCCACCGGGCGAACTGCGACCGTACAACACCGACGATGGGCCTTTGAGAATATCCACGCGCTCAAGGAAATACGGATCGACCTGCATGGTGCTGTAGGTTCCGCTGTCGCCCATCGACTTGAGACCGTCGAGGTAAATGTTGTCCACCGAGCCATCGTTGAAACCGCGCATCGCCACATAGTCGTAGCGATGGGTCGCCCCGTAAGGGTTGGTCAGCACGCCGGGGGTATAGCGCATCGCCTGGGAGACGGTCTGCGAGCCTTGGTCGTCCATTTGCTCGCGAGTGACCACGGACACGCTTTGCGAAGTTTCCAGCAGCGCGGTACTGGTCTTGGTGGCGATCTGGCTGTGGGTGGCGTTGTAGCCTTCCATGCTGCCCAGCGCGTTACCGAGGGCGAAGCCTTTGATATCGGTGGTCGGCAGTGCCAGTGCGGCGCTCTCGCTGACTGAATGCAGGATGTAGCTGCTGCCGTCCTGGCTAAGCGCTTCCAGACCCGAACCGCCCAGCAAATGGCTCAACGCCTGATCGGTTGAATATTCGCCCTGTACGCCCGGAGACTGCCGCCCCTGCGTTTGCTGTGGGGTCATCGACAAGGTGATGCCCGCCTCGCGCGCAAACTGGTTCAACGCTTCACCCAACGGGCCGGCGCCGATGTTGTAGCGATGACTGCTCGCTTCACTGGCAGTGGCGGCGAGGCTCACGCCGGGCAGCGCACTGGCGCCCAGAACGGTGGACAGCAGGGCGGCGCGAATCGCGTGGCGCAGCAGGCCCGATTCGTCATTGAAATTCAGCGGGTTCTTACAGGTGAGGCGGACAGTCATTGTCGGTTTCCGTGGTCAGTCACAAAGGCTGAGTTGAAGTGCTTACTGACCAAGCCGGACTCGTTGCGAAAACCCGCCAGAATAATTTCAGGCCACCGCCTCGAGCGTTACCCACCACCGGGTGCGATAACGCAATTGCACCGGCAAAGTCTGCGGCAGGATGGCCAACAACTTGTCGGTGTCCTCCAGGCGGAACACCCCGGACAGGCGCAAATCAGCCACGGCCGACGCACACGTCACGAAGCCCTGCCGATAACGCCCGACCTCGTTGAGAAAATCGCCCAGGCGCATGTTGCGAGTGACGATCAAACCGTCGACCCACGCACCCGCCTCCATACTCAGTGGCAGTGCCGGGCGCACCTGATGGTGATCAATCAGATAGGTCTGCCCGGCGAGCGCCTCGACCGAGGTTGCGCCGCTGCGGATGGCGACGCTCCCTGAGCTGACAGTCAGCCGCGTGCAATCGCTGTCCTGACGCAGGATGAAGCGGGCTTTTATCGGCTCATAAATGCCATGACGACTTTGCACGCGAAGTGGCCGGTTGAACGCCGCGCCTTCATCGTTACCGCCGCACGTGACGATGATTTCACCACGGGTGAGTTTGATCAGCCGCTGTTGCGGGGTGTAATCCAGATCCACTGCGCTGGCAGTGTTCAGCTCGATCCGCGTGCCGTCGGGCAACTGGAAGCTGCGGCGTTCACCGGTCGCCGTAGCGTAATCAGCGCGCCACTGCTGCCAGATGGAGGTGTCCTTGGCCAGCCATGCCGCGGAGCCCATCAGCACCGCGCCAGACAGCAGCTTCAAGGCTTGTCGCCGCCCCAACCCTTGCGCACTGTTTTCCAGCGTATTGAATGCCACCTGCGCGCCGGGCACGGTGCGCAGGTTATGGCTCAATTCCGCCTGCAGCGACTGCACGCGCTGCCACGCCAGTTCATGTTCATGATGCTCGGCGCGCCACGCGTCGCACTGATGACTCAGGCGCGCATTGCCATGGTTGTTGCGCAGCCGCAGCAACCAGTGGATGGCTTGCTTGACCACCTGTTGTTGCGGCTCGGTGCGGCGCCCGGCTGAGTTGTTGTCCGCAGGCATCAGGCTTCGTACCGCAACACGTAGCAGTGATACAGCGCATCGGCGACGTAGCGTTCGACTGAGCGCAGGGACAAACCCATCTGCGCGGCGATCTGCTTGTGAGTCAAACCTTCGCACTGCGCCAGCAGAAACGCCTGACGGACTTTCGGCCGCAAGCCTTCGAGCATGCGCGCGACGCTCTCAAGCAACTCGATCACCAACGCGCGGGCTTCGGCGCTCGGGGTTTCGGCTTCGGGCAAGTGGGCGATGGTTTCGAGATAGGCGCGTTCGATTTCTTCACGACGCCAATGGTCGATCACCAGACCCCGGGCGATGGTGCGTAAAAATGCGCGAGGCGCCTTGAGTTCAAGACGTTCGCTGCGCTGCAACAGACGGACGAAGGTGTCCTGGGCCAGATCCGCGGCATCCGCGGCGTTGCCCAGCCGCGCCCGCAGCCAGGCGTTGAGCCAGCTGTGATGACTACTGTAAAGCGCCTGCACTGCAAACTCAGGTGAGGACATGAACGCGACAGCCCGAACGTCACAAATGATAATTAGTCGCATTTTTATCAAGGGCCGCGAATTTTGCAACCTCCGCTCGGATATCCAGCAAAAAAACTTCGTGGCGAACGCTCTGGCACGCCGTTCGGCGGGAATCTGACAGAAATGCCGGGCATTTCCCACGCAGGCCTAAGATTTCCGCGGATGGTGCCGACAGACTGGTGAGACATGCGTGCACCAAAGTAGAGCGGCCGTCAGAACGCCGCCTGCGCTGTACATGGAATGTTGCATCCCGGAACGCATCCCCACTTTTGCATAAGAAGTCCCATGAAATGAATCTCAAGTTCAGCCATAAAATCCTGTTGGCCGCCTCGGGCGTCGTGGTCCTGGCTTTCGCTTTGTTCACCCTCTACAACGACTATCTGCAGCGAAATACCATTCGCCAGAACCTCCAGTCGTCCGTGCAACAGGCCGGCGATCTGACCGCCAGCAGCGTGCAGAACTGGATGAGCGGGCGAATTCTGGTGCTGGAAAACCTCGCGCAAAACGTTGCCCATCAGGGCAAGGACGCCGACTTCCCAGGGCTGGTCGATCAACCGGCCTTCACCTCGAACTTCCAGTTCACCTACGTCGGTCAGGCCAACGGGGTGTTCACCCAGCGCCCTGACGCGAAGATGCCGGACGGCTACGACCCGCGTCAGCGCCCTTGGTACAAGCAAGCAGTGATTGCTGACAAAACCATGTTGACCCCGCCGTACATGGCGGCGGTCGGTGGTCTGGTGGTGACCATCGCCATGCCGGTGAAAAAGAATGGCGAACTGCTGGGTGTGGTCGGTGGAGACCTGAGCCTGGAAACGCTGGTGAAGATCATAAACTCGGTGGACTTCGGTGGCCTTGGCCACGCGTTCCTGGTCAGCGGTGACGGCCAAGTGATCGTCAGCCCGGACAAAGACCAGGTGATGAAGAACCTCAAGGACATCTACCCGAATTCCGGCGTGCGCATCGAGAAGGGCAACCAGAACGTGGTGCTCAACGGTCAGGAACGTATCCTGTCGTTCACCCCGGTCAGCGGTTTGCCGAATGCCGACTGGTACATCGGGCTGTCGATCGATCGTGACAAGGCCTACGCCGCCCTCAGCCAGTTCCGGACTTCGGCGCTGATTGCGATGTTCGTCGCGGTCGCTGCGATTGCGCTGCTGCTGAGCCTGCTGATCAACGTCCTGATGCGTCCGCTGACCACCATGGGCCGCGCGATGCAGGACATTGCTCAAGGCGAAGGCGACCTGACCCGGCGTCTGGTCGTGGAAGGCAAGGATGAGTTCGCCGAACTGGGCAGCTCGTTCAACCAGTTCGTCGAGCGCATTCACGCGTCGATTTCCGAAGTGTCTTCGGCCACCCGTCATGTACACGACCTGTCGCAACGTGTGATGGCCTCGTCCAACGCCTCGATCATCGGCTCCGACGAACAAAGCGCCCGCACCAACAGTGTCGCCGCGGCGATCAACCAGTTGGGCGCCGCCACTCAGGAAATCGCCCGCAACGCCGCCGATGCTTCGCAGCACGCCAGCGGCGCCAGCGAGCAGGCCGATGACGGTCGTCAGGTGGTCGAGCAGACCATTCAGGCGATGACCGAGCTGTCGCAGAAGATCAGCCTGTCGTGCACCCAGATCGAAACCCTGAATGCCAGCACCGACAACATCGGCCACATCCTCGATGTGATCAAAGGCATCTCGCAGCAGACCAACCTGCTGGCGCTCAACGCGGCCATCGAAGCGGCACGTGCCGGTGAAGCCGGACGCGGTTTTGCGGTGGTGGCGGACGAAGTGCGCAACCTCGCCCATCGCACTCAGGAATCGGCGGAAGAGATCCACAAGATGATCACCTCCTTGCAGGTCGGTTCGCGTGAAGCGGTGACCACCATGAACGCCAGTCAGGCGTCCAGCGAAGAGAGCGTTGAAGTGGCCAACCAGGCCGGCCTGCGCCTGGTCAGCGTGACCCAGCGCATCGGCGAAATCGACGGCATGAACCAGTCGGTGGCCGCAGCAACCGAAGAGCAGACGGCGGTGGTGGAAACCCTCAACGTCGACGTCAACCAGATCAACCTGCTGAACCAGCAGAGCGTCGCCAACCTCAATGAAACATTGAAGGACTGTGATGCGCTGTCGCAGCAGGCGAATCGGTTGAAGCAGTTGGTCGACAGTTTCAAGATCTGATTTTCAGATTGGAGACTGCGTTATCGTTATTCGCGAGCAGGCTCGCTCCCACAAATTGACCGCGTTCCTACAGAAGGAATGCAATCAAAATGTGGGAGCGAGCCTGCTCGCGAAAGCGGTCTGACAATCACCGCAAAGCCGAAACTTTAGACAAACAGCTTCAGCACATTCCCCATCGCATCATCGGCAAACCCCTGCACGAAATCCTTGAACCCCGGCAGTGCCTCGTCACCTCCGCTGGCCGGCTCGGCAATGATCGTCCAGGTCGCCCGCGACTTCCCCGCTCCCAATGATTCCACGTTCATCGCCGCCCACAGATTCGCCACACCCAAGGTGTTGTAGATCGTGGTCCAGGTCATGGCGCGCACCTGCTCATCGCGGGAGTTGAGTTGTTCGACCACCACGTTGCCGTCCTTGAAGAATTTCTTGCGCAGCGAGGACACACCTTCGCCAGTCATTTCGATGTGCGACAGCGCCGGAATAAAGCGGTCGAAGCCAGCGAAATTGCCGACCACCGCCCAGACCTGCGCCGCGTCCGCCGGCACTTCCACCGACGACACAACGTGGCAGCCGTGCGGGTTTTTGATCAGGGTGTCGGGTTGCAGATTGCTCATGGTGTTGCTCCTTTTGGGTGAACTAAATGAAGTTGATCTGTTTCAGGTAATCGCAGCCGCGACGCAGCAGTGCCGGGGATTTTTCCGGGTAGTGCGCGCCCATCTGTTGCACACCGGCTTCAGCGTTGGCGTGGCCGATCAGGGAGATGTCGCCGATGTCCTCCTCGAAGCCGTTGAGGTAGAAACCGAGCACGCCGAACAGCGCGTTGTCGGCGTCGACCCGACCCAGTTGCTGCTGCCAGTCGGCGACGCTGACCAGCGAGAATTCGCTGCCGGTTTCGCGGAACGAAGCGACGTAGGCATCCCAACTCAGCGGTTCGGGGTTGTGCAGGTTGAACACCGCGCGCTCGGTCGAATAACGGCTGGCGTGGAAGGCGATGAAGCGGGCGAGAAAGTCCACCGGCATCAGGTCGAAATTCAGCGCAAAGGCCGGCACCTGACCGAGCTGGATCGAACCTTTGAGCATCAGCATCAAACGGTTTTTGTGCGGCTGGCAGACACCGCTCAGGCTGTTGAAACTGATGTTGCCGGGGCGATACAGGTTGACCCACACCCCGCGCTCGCGGGCCCGTTCGAGAATGCGTTCGCCGACCCATTTCGACAGGTTGTAGCCGTTGCGGATGTAGATCGGCGGGGTCGCTGCGGCGGGCAACTCGAGCACTCGGCCTTCGCTATCGACGGTGCTGGAAGCGGACAGCGTCGAGACAAAGTTGAAGACCTTTTTGCTGCGCCCTTCACAGAGGCGCAGCAGCTCGAAAATCGGCTCGACGTTATCCGCGGCCAGCGACTCGTAATCGAGCACGTGATTGACGTTGGCAGCGTTGTGCACCAGTGCGCCGAACTCGCGATCCAGGCGCTGATAATCGTCGTCGGCCAGGCCCAGTTGCGGGCGGGTGAGGTCCGCGGAGTAGATTCGCACCCGAGTCAGATCCAGATGCTCGAGACGGTTCTCGCGCAACGCCTGGGCAAAACGCTGCGCCGCCGTTTGCCCGCCGCCGTCACGCACCAGACACGCCACCTCGCTGGCGCCCCAACCAAGCAGCGCTTCGACGATGTGCACGCCGACAAAGCTGTTGGCACCCGTGACGATCACCTTGTGCACATCGCCCAGGCGACTGATCGGCAGCGGCTCGATGTCCAGTGGGCGCTCGGAGTCGGCCATGGCCTGGGCGCTGAGCACTGCGCTGTCATCGGTACCGCGCACCAGCGTCGCGAGTTTGATGATGGTCGGCAATTCGATGAAGCGGTTGATCGAGATGCTGCGTCCGAATTCCTCACGCAAGCGCAGTAACATCCGCGAGAGCAGAATCGAGTGCCCACCGAGATTGAAGAAGCTTTCGTCGGTGGAAATATCGCTGCTCGGCAGCTCCAGCAGTTCCGCCCAGATCTCCAGCAGCAACGCTTCGTCAGCGTTTGCCGGCAGGCATTTCGGGCCGCAGTCCTGCACGCTCACCGGCAGCGCCAGCAACGCCTTGCGGTCGACCTTGCCGTTGCTGGCGAATGGCATCTGCGCCAGTTCAGTCCACGCCACCGGTTGCATGTAGTCCGGCAGGAACTGCTGGGCATGCGCCTTCAAGAGATCGCGGGCAGCGTCCGACTGCGGCTGTGCAAGGAACGCCAGAATTCGCCGCTGACTGTCGATCACCACCGCCACCTGGCGGTACAACTGGCTCTCGCGCAGGCAACGCTCGATCTCTTCCGGCTCGACCCGGAAGCCACGGATCTTCACCTGATTGTCGCGCCGTCCGCACAGCTCGATACCGTGTTCGCCCCACTTGGCCATGTCGCCGCTGCGGTAAGCACGCAACGTTTGGCCGTGCGGCAGTTGCAGGCTCAGATAGCGTTCGGCGGTCTGTAGCGGATTGTTCAGATAGCCGAGGCAGACGCCGGGGCCGACGATGAACAATTCGCCGACTGTGTTTTCCGGCACCGGTTGCAGATCGTCATCGAGAATCAGCACCTGACTGTTGGCAATCGGTGCGCCGAGGGTGCGGTTGCTGTCACCCGGTTTGAGCTGGCGAGCGGTAATCAGCACCGTTGCTTCGGTGGGGCCGTAGAGGTTGTGCAGCTTGCCCTGACGGGTCAGTTGCTCGATAACGAAGGGCTCGCAGACGTCGCCACCGGTCATCACCTCAACACCTTGCAGTTGCTCCAGCGGCAGGATGCTCAGCAGCGCCGGCGGCAGGAACGCGTGGGTCAGTTGCCGACGGCGGATCAACGCCACCAGTTGCAGCGGATCGCGGCGTTGCGTGTCATCCGGCACCACCAGCTCGGCGCCCTGCAGCAGGCTCGGGAAGATATCGATCAGCGACGAGTCGAAGCTCAGCGAGGAGAACTGCAAGACCCGACTTTCGGCGCGCAACTGCACGTAATCGGCATACCACGCGGTGAAGTGTGCGAGGTTCGCCTGGCTCAGCAGCACGCCCTTCGGATGCCCGGTGGTGCCGGAGGTGTAGAGCGCCATGCACGGTGCTTCAAGCGTCGGCCGCTGACGCATCAACGGCAGGTCGAGATCGGCGTCGGCACTGTCGATACGACTGACATCCAGCCCGGGCATCGACTCACCGAGCGGATGCTCGCCGTCGTGCAGCAACAACACCGCGCCGGCGTTTTGCAGGATGTATTGCTGGCGCTGCAACGGATGGCTCGGCTCCAGCGGCAGATACACTGCGCCACTGCCGAGCACCGCCAGAATCGAGGCGAACAGCGCCGGGCTTTTCGGCTGGCAGATACCCACGATCCACGGCTGCGGATGCTGTTCGAGCAACGGTTGCAGACGTTGCTGGATCGCACGGCTGTGCGCGTGTAACTGGCGATAGCTGAGCGACTGCTCGGCCAGGTGCAGCGCCGGCCGCTCGGCGTGTTCGATCAGGCTGCGTTGCAGGCGTTCGATCAACGGCGTCTGCGCCTGTTGCAACAATACCGGATGCGTCGTGGCGTTGAGGCGATGGACGTAAGCCAGACTGTCGAGAAACGACAGGTCTTCCACCTGTTCGAAGTCCGGCGCCGTGGCCGGCAATGCCTGTTGAAAATACTCGGCGTCGCGCGAGAAGCGGCTGACCAGCAACGCGACTTCGTCGACCACCTGCGTCAGTACTCGCTGACGCAGGGCTTGACCATTGCCGGACGGCTCATCGCCAATCGGCACACGGCTGATCAGTGACGAGCCGAGGAAGCACAGCAGGTCGAGCGTTGGTAAACCGCCAAGGCTCGGCGACCCGATACCCAGACGCAGATGCAAGTGCGGGATGGCGCAGAAATCGCCAGCGCCGATGAAGCCATCGTCGATGATCAGATCCACCGTCGATTGCGCCGCGCCGCTGCGCCGCAAGGAGTGACCGTGTTGTTCGAGTTCCTGCGCCAGGTCGGTCATGGCCTGGCTGGCGCCAATCAATAAAATGTCGAGACGTCTCATGTCGGCCTCCTCCTCAAACCAGATAGTCACGCAGGGCGTGCTGCACGCAGGGCGTGTCGAGCAGCGAGCTGCTGTGGAAAAAACGCACGATGTTGCCCACCAGCGGATGGTGGCGATTGATCGGGAAGGCCAGCCCGGCCATTTCGTCCTTGAGCGAGCGGCGCACTGCCTCGCTGACCGGCAGGGCGTCGATCAGGCGCAGATCGAAGGACTTCTGGATGTCGTTGGTCAGGTAATGGCCGATGAACACCGGCAGGATCTGCGCGATGGTTTCCCGGTCCGCATCATTGGCGGTGTGCCAATAGATGCGCACCATGCGCGCCCAGAAGCTGGAATGCCGGCCCTCGTCGAGCAAGTGATCGGCCATCAGCCCTTTGATCGATGGCTTGACCGTGTCGTCCCGGGCGAACGCCGCGACGTCGCCGGTCACGGTGTTCTCGGCGATGGCCACGCAGATCAGCTCCACTGCGCTACGCAGGTGCTCGGGTGCCAGTGCCACGGCGGCAGGAATCGCCCGGCTCAGTTCGATTTCAGTGGGCAGTTCGATCGGCTCGATGCCGGTCATGGCCACGGTCTGCTGCATGAAATCCATCGCCACCAGCGCGTGGTAATCCTCGTCCACCACCACGGTCATGGCGTCGTAGCGACAGGCAAACGGGAACGGCACGGAGAAACGATTCTTGGCGATGGCGCGGGCGGTCTGGTCGACGATTTCGGTCTCGAAAATCACCACGTCGTTGATGAATTTGTACAGCGTCTGCACCAGGGCGAAATCCCGTTGTTGCGGGCACTCGCGCAGGAAGGTTTCGCTGAGCACCAGGGGCTGGCGGCTCAGCGGGTAGATCAGGCGTTCATCGTCTTCCAGCACGCGCCGTGGCCGGGTGCGAATGGTGGCGCGGGTTTCCCACGCGTCGGCGAAAGATTGGTAGTCGGCGGCGTTCATTGGGCCACCTCCGCCAAGGGTTCGCGCATGCTCAGGCGCAGGCCGTCCCACAGGGCGATGCGGCTTTCCACCGCCGCGATGGCGCTGGCATAGACCTCGGCTTCACGCTGCGGATCGCCATCGACCAGGCGCTCGAGCAGGTGCTCCGCCGCCGGGCCGTGATCTTCCGAGTCGACCTCGATGTGGCGTTCCAGGTAATAGCGAAAAGTCGGAGCCTGTTCGATGCCGATCCCCCAGTCATCGAGGATGCGCTGGAACATCGGCGGAATCACACTCTCGCGACCATGCAGGAACGCGGCGGCGACGCTATGGCCTGGCGCATGCAGCGCGGTGTGCAGCGTCTCGCGCACAAATTTTGCTGCTGCCGGATCAACCTCGATGCTTTGCAGAGCGACGTCGTAACTCACGCCTTCCTGTTGCAGCGCGACAAACCGTTCGACCGCCGTAGTGCTCGCACCGACCTCACGCATGGCGTCCAGGTACAGCTCGAAATGGCTGTAATGGCCGTGAGCGGGACGGTCGTCGGACTCTTCGCCGAGCACGATTTCATTGATCAGGCGTGCGGCATGCGGGTCGCGCGGCGGTAGCCATGGCAGCCGCGTACAGGTCAGTTCCTGCTGCAGGCGCTTGGTCAGCGACATGAAATCCCACACGGCGAAGACGTGGGATTCCATGAACCGGCGCAGTACCGATAACGAATCGATCTCGGTGAAGATCGGGTGAACGCTCAATTGCGCTTTTTTCAGGGCGAGTTGTTCTTTAGTTGGCATCATGGCGAACCTCGGTGTTATTGGAATAGAGGGAGTTGCTCGTTCGGTGCATCAACGTTGAGTGATCGGTTCTGAAAGTTTTTCTATTGGCGAGCGCTGGCCTCATTCGAATTAATGAAAGTTTGCAAAATGCATAAGAGGCTCTGGGCTATGCGTTGGCGACTATTTGCCAACACTATTGTCTGACTGCGGAGCCGTGCCGATTTTGCGGGGTTTAACCTGCTCGGCGAGGAAAAGCTAATACATCGTCAAATAACTTAACAAGTTTATTTTTAATTATTTTTAGTTGTCTGTTTTTTAAGTATGAGTTGGCCTGATAAAACTATTGAGTTGAGTTTTATTTGGGCGTAGTTGCTCCTTTCGGCGAATAAAGGCCAAAATTGAAAACAAGAGTGAATGCCTCACTCAAAGCAACTTTCCGATATAGAGATTGAAGTGATGTATAGGAATGAAAGTGGGCCGGAAACGGCGCCGTAACTTCCCTTTTTCCCGTGGCAAGGCTCCTTCCGTAGGTTCCTGGTGCGGGGACTGCGCCGGCGATGCGGTGCGTCGCCCGTTCTTCATGGGTTGGCCGTTAAAGAGTGCGGGTAAATTGGCGGGACGGCTATGACCGATTCGTCCGCGGCGAGGTGCGATACCGGGCGAACCGGCGCAGGGAGGTCAGAGCGAACAGGCGGATCCGCCAGCAGGTTTGCGGCGGATGCACAGAGAGGATTTGTAAGCGGGTTATTCGCCGGTCAATTGCGAGAGCATGAGACCGGCGTGGAGGGCATCAGCGAACGGCCTTGCGGTTTTGTCCGGCGGGGCTGGCGAGATAGCGGGTGATGACCTCGACACCACGGTTGAGGTGATGTGTGAGCAGCTTCACCGACAGTTCGACATCGCGCTCGATCACGGCCTGGAGCATGGCGCGGTGATCTTCCTGGGACAATTTGCCCAGGCCCATGGCTTCGAGGTTGAACCGCAGGAAGCGCTCCTCCTCGTTGAGGCCGTCTTCGACCAATCGCAGCAAACGTCGATTCGGTGCCTTACTGTATAAAGCCATGTGGAACAGGCGATTGAGCCGACCGATTTCGCTGTAGTCGTGCTGGATTTCGAGTTCTTCGATATATCTGGCGGCAAGCGCGTGATCGGCGCTGGTCAGCAACGGGATCGACTGGCGCATGGCCTCGGATTCCAGGAGGATCCGCAACTCGTAGGTTTCGGTGGCGTCGCCCTGAATCAGCGGCGCAACCACGGCGCCCTTGTGGGTGGTGACGCTCAGCAGTTCCTGCGCTTCGAGCTGGCGCAGAGCCTCGCGCACCGGCATGCGGCTGACCCCGAACAGGTCGGCCAGATCCTGCTGACGCAGGGCGGTGCCGCACGGCAAGCGACCGTCAAGGATCGCCGAGCGCAGGGTTTCTTCGATGATCGAGCGGGCGAGATGTGCGGGAATCGGCCCGTCGACTTTGATGCTGTGCAGCGGTTTGGGCTTCTGTGTCACAACTACTCACCCTGAATGACGACGGAATTTGGATCCAAAGACACTAGTGATTGCTCTACAGGTTGTCAAACGATGTAAAGGATTACTGTCCTGTATGAAGTTTAGCGCGATGGGGATGATCTCAGGGTGCCATTGTTTTTTGCCGGGCTAAGCTTCACCATCAAACGCTTTCCTTCCTGCCCCCCTGGAAACCTGCTGTGGCGGTACGTTTCGCGATCCCCCGGACTCTGCGCTGGCTAGGCTGCGCACTGTTGCTGGCCGGCGTCATGCTGGGCGGCCTGCATGCCGATTGGGATTTTTCCGCGATCAGCCGCAAAGCCACGGCGCTGTACGGCCCATTGGGTGCCGGGCAGCAGCGGATCGATGCGTGGCAGAACCTGCTGGCCACGCAGAAACAGGTCAGCGAGATGGAAAAGCTCAAAGTGGTGAACCTGTTTTTCAACAAACAGGTGCGTTATGTAGAAGATATCGATCTATGGGGTCAGGTCGATTATTGGGAGACGCCCATCGAAGCGTTGTGGAAAGGCGCCGGCGATTGTGAAGACTACGCGATCGCCAAGTATTTCAGCCTGCGCCATCTCGGGGTCTCCAGTGACAAGCTGCGCATCACCTACGTCAAGGCACTGCGCCAGAATCGCGCGCACATGGTCCTGACTTACTACGCCACCCCCGATGCCATGCCGCTGGTGCTCGACAGCCTGATTGATCCGATTCAGCCTGCGTCCCAGCGAACCGATTTGCTGCCGGTCTACTCTTTCAATGCTGAAGGCCTGTACCTGCCGGGAGCCAAGGGCAACAAAAAGGTCGGTGACACCAAACGCCTGTCGCGCTGGCAGGATGTGCTGAAAAAAATGCAGGCCGAAGGTTTCCCGGTCGAAACGACTAACTAGGAGCACGCGCTCAGATGTCTTTGTTCAAACAGCTGTTGATCGCTATCTGTCTGTTCCTGGTGGTCGCCTTCACCGGCAGCTTCATGGTCAGCCTGGAGAGCTCGCGCACCCAGTACGTCAACCAGCTGCGCTCCCATGCCCAGGACGCCGCGACGGCGCTGGCGTTGTCGCTGACGCCGAATATCGACGACCCGGCGATGGTCGAGCTGCTGGTCAGCTCGATTTTCGACAGCGGCTATTACGCGAGCATCCGCGTGGTCGATCTCAAGACCGACAAGACCATCGTCGAGCGCAGCGGGATTCCGGCGGTCAGCAATGTGCCCGACTGGTTCGTCAACCTGATCGGCCTCGAACCTGCCGGTGGCGACGCACTGGTCAGCCGTGGCTGGGAGCAGGCGGCGCGGGTCGAGGTGGTCAGCCACCCGATGTTTGCTGTGGCCAAACTGTGGCAGAGCGCGTTGGGCAGCCTCGGTTGGCTGCTACTGTGTGGCGCGGTCAGTGCGGTGCTTGGTGCGCTGCTGCTGCGCCGGCAATTGCGCCCGCTCGATTACATGGTCAAACAATCGCACGCCATTGCTCGCCGCGAATTCCTCAGCCTGCCGGACCTGCCGCGTACCCCGGAACTGCGGCGCGTGGTGCAGGCGATGAACCAGATGGTCGAGAAGCTCAAGGCGCTGTTCCAGGAGCAGGCCGAGCGCAGTGAAAAACTGCGTGCCGAGTCTTATCAGGACAACCTCACGGGGCTTGCCAACCGGCGCTATTTCGAGATGCAGCTGCACAACCGCGTGAGCAACCCGGAGCAGGCCAGTTCCGGTTATCTATTGCTGTTGCGGGTCAAGGACCTGGCCGGGCTCAACCAGCGCCTGGGCGGGCAGCGCACCGACGAACTATTGAAAGCAGTCGGCGAGCAACTGTCCCGCGAATGCGCCAAATACCCGGAGACCCAGAATCTCGTGACGCGCATTCGCGGCGGTGAGTTCGCTGTGCTGGCGCCGGGGCTGGTGCGCGAAGAAGCGCTGCAACTGGCGCAGAACCTCGACAGTGCGCTGAGCAGCCTGCACGCCACCGGCGCCACCGATGTGCCGGCCGTGGCTTCCATTGGCCTCGCCCCGTTTGCCCACGGTGATTCACCGCAAGCGGTACTGACCCTGGGCGATCAGGCGCTGGCGCAGGCCGAAGGGCAGGGCGAGCAGAACTGGGCGTGCATCGATCAGAGCCTGGTGGCGGACGTCGGTGACGATCACCACGCCTGGCATCGCTTGCTTGATCAGGCGCTGAACCAGCAGTGTTTCGAGCTGTACTTCCAGCCGGTAGTGGCCGCCCAGGACACACAACTGGTGCTGCATTACAAAGTGCTTTCGCGCTTGCTGGATGAGCAGGGCCAGACCATTCCGGCCGGGCGTTTCCTGCCGTGGCTCGAGCGTTTTGGCTGGACCGCGCGACTGGACCGTCTGATGCTCGAACGCGTGCTGGAGCAGATGAAAGAGCATGAGGATTCGCTGGCGCTGAACCTGTCTTCGGCCACCTTGGCCGATCCACAGGCGCTGAACAAAGTGTTCGAGATTCTGCGTGCGCACTCCGACCTCGGCGAGCGCCTGACGCTGGAGATCGGCGAGGAGCAATTGCCGGAGCAAGCGGTGCTGGAGCAGTTGACTCGGCGTCTGCGTGAACTCGGTTTCTCCCTGAGCCTGCAGCGCTTTGGTGGACGCTTCAGCATGATCGGCAACCTGGCGCGGCTGGGGCTTGCGTACCTGAAGATCGATGGCAGTTACATCCGGGCGATCGATCAGGAGAGTGACAAGCGCCTGTTCATCGAGGCGATCCAGCGTGCGGCGCACAGCATCGATCTGCCGTTGATTGCCGAGCGGGTAGAGACTGAAGGCGAGTTGTCGGTGATTCGCGAGATGGGCTTGTATGGGGTGCAGGGGCAGTTGTTTGGTGAGCCGAAGCCCTGGAAGTAAACTTTTAGTACGGCGGCGTCATTGATGCCGTCTTCGCGAGCAGGCTCGCTCCCACATTGGAATGCATTTCAAATGTGGGAGCGAGCCTGCTCGCGAAGGGGCCGTTAAAAACAAAAAAGATCGCAGCCTTCGGCTGCTCCTACCGGGGAATGCGTTCCATGTAGGAGCTGCCGAAGGCTGCGATCTTTTGCTTTTAAATCAGCCCGGTCTCTTCATCGTCGATCAACTGGCTCAACCCGCCCAACGCCTCACGCGCCTGGGTTCGATCCATCAGCTTGGCCTGTGCCGCCGGCGGCAGGTCGGTGACGCGGATCACGCCCTTCTGGGTCAGCACCTGAATCAGGTCGTCGAGTACCCGAATCATTTCAAAGTCGCTCTGCTTGAGCTGTTTGAGGCTATTTTCCACGGCCGCGTTGGCGAACCAGGCCTGGATGTCATGGTGGTCGGCCGGCAGCGTTTCCGTGGCCTCGGCATAGGCCGCAGCTTCCACGCGAATCAACTGACCCTGCGCATCGCGTTGCACGTAAAACATTGAGCATCCCTCAGAAAGAACCAGCGTCATGCTGTCAGCAGCATAGGCCAACTGCGCGCGAGTATGCGGGGTGGCGACGAAATCGTCACCGCTGAGTTAGCCGCAAACGTGACGGCCGCCCCCAGGGGCGGCCGTTTGGTTCACGTATCAGCTGTTGTTGTGGTCGACCTTGATGGTCGGATCGCTGCCGGCAATCAAGTTGTGAATGTTGGCGCTAGACCAGTTGTTGCCTTCCAGTTTGATCGTCACGTCCGGCGTGGCGGCTGCCGCGTCGCCGGAGTTGAACTTGCCCGCCGAGCTGACTTGCAGCGACGACGTGCCATCAACCGTAGTGATCTTCAGGAAGTTGTCGATGGTGCTGCCGGTTTCACCCTGCAACAGATCGCGCAGGTCGATGCGGTCGCCTTCGTTGGCGTTGAAGTCCTTGATCACGTCATTGCCGGTGTCGCCCGCCTTCCAGACGAAGGTGTCGGCACCCGAACCACCGATCAGGATGTCGTTGCCCTTACCGCCGATCAGCGTGTCGTTGCCGGTGCCGCCGAGCAGGATGTCATTGCCTTTGCCGCCGTCGAGCAGGTCGTTGCCGCCCGAACCGAACAGGATGTCGTTGCCTGCGCCACCCAGCAGCGTGTCGTTGCCGTCATGCGCACCGGAGACATCGAACGCCTGATAGTGCTCGGTGATGTACTGGTGCACGTTGCTGGTGGTGACCTTGCTGACGTCGACCCCGGTTTCCTTGGCAACGAACGCCTGCATCGCCTGATAACCCTCACCGGCAATGCCGTTGAAGCTCACCAGGTCGCCGAACAGGATGTCGTTGCCGTCGCCACCGCTGACGGTGTCGTTGCCCGGCATCGTCGCTTCGGTGTGACCGATAATGGAGTTGGCCAGATCCTTCGGATCGATATTGGTCTGTGGCGTCTTGTCCGAGTCGTAGGGTTTCAGGTCGTTGAGGCTGACATCGTTATTCAGTCCGATAGCCTCGACGTTCGACAGACCGCTGAGCAGGGCAAAGCCACTGGTCGAGTTACTGGTCGTTGACGAGTTGGTGCTGTTACCGGTACCCGCCAGATTCGACAACTCATAGGTGCCGTCGCCCTGCGCGTGGATGGTGCCCAGATTAGTGCCGCTCCAGCCCCACCACGAATTGTAGGTTTGCAGGGTCACGGTGCCGGCGCTGTTGATCGTCAACGCGTGGGTATTGTCGATGTAGGTGCTGAAGGTGTCGCCCGGCTTGTAGTTGCTGGTTTTCACCACGTCGTCGAGCTTCACGTTGCCGTACAGCGTCGGGTTGGTCTGTTCGCCGCTCTGGTAGTAGGTCGGCTGGCCGTCGGTGATGAAGTACGTGAGGTTCTTCGCGCCAGTGTTGGCCACCGCGTCGGCGCTCTGGAACCAGTTGGCCGTGGTCTTGAATACGTCCTCGTAGTTGGTGCCGCCGCCGGAGGCCATCGAGTCCAGTACGGCTTTGAGTTGCGTCAGCGCGTTCGGGTCGTTGAGGTTCACCGACACCGACTTGTTGACCTGGGTATCGAAGTCCACCAGGAAGATGTTCACCGTACCCGAATTGCTGCCGCCCAGGCTCTGCTTGAGACTGTTGAACACCGAGGTCAGCGAGTCTTTGGCTGCGTTGAGCGACGAAGCGCTCATGCTGCCGGAGCTGTCGACCATGAACGCGATGTTGTAGTTGGTACCCGGCACCACGGTCAGACCGCCAATGTCAGCAACCATGATGTCGTTGCCATCGGTGCCGTTGAAGGTGTCATCGCCAGAGGTACCGACCACGGCGTTGTACGCCGCCGGTACCACGGTGACCGGAATCGTCGCGGTGCTGCTGGCCGAGCCGCCGACCATCTCGGTGGAGGTCGAGGTCACGGTCAGGTTGAACTGGCCGTTGTAGTAGGTCGGCGGAGTCACGGTCAGGCTGCCGAGGCTCCAGCCGGTGACGTTGGCTTCGCCGTTGCTTGCGGTCACGGTGAAGCTGTGGCCATGCCCGTCGGAGAGTACCGAGCCGACCGGCGCGCCGCTGATCTTCACGCTCAGGGTTTCCGAGCCGTCGGTGTCGGTCAGCGCGGTGTTGATCGCCGACAGTTTCACCGTGGTGCCTTCGGCGCCGGTGTTGAGTTTGTAGCCGTCGTAATAGCCTTCGCCGTTGCTGCCATGCAGGTCGGAGACGGTCACGCCGGCATTCACCAGATCCTGCACGCCGGTGTAGATCGGCACACCGGCGCTGCTCAGGTCGATTGGCGTGCTGCCGTTGACCGACAGGTTCACGTCATAGCTGCCCGGGCCGCTCTGGTTGTGGTGGTAGATGTCCAGGGTGTAGTAGCCGCTGGTGGTCGGGGTGAACGAACCACTGATCGTGCCACCCGCGCCCCAGGTACCCGACGCCACGCTCTTGCCGCCAATGGTGATCAGCAGGCTGTCGTCAGCCACGCCGCTGAAGCTGTAGGTCTTTCCGGCTTCCAGATAGATCAGGCCCGAGGTTTTCGACGCGGTACCGGCGGTCACACTGCCGTCGGACTGCACGTTGTTCACGTTGGTGCTGGAGTTCGGGGTGCCGGCACCATCGATCACGTTTTTCAGGGTGGTCGAGTTCGCGCCGCTGCCGTCGGTGCCCAGGCCCGGCAGACCGGTCCAGACTTCCTTGACCAGTCCGGTGGACTTCACGCTGTTGTCGGCCACGCTCACGGTCGGTGCATCCGCCACAGGGGTGATGTCGATCTTCACGGTGCCGGTGTTGCCCAGCAGTTGGCCGTCGGTTGGCTGGAACTTGATCTGCGCGTAGTCGGCCTGGTTGTTGCCCACGCCGTTGCCGCCGTAACCGTTGACACCCGACTCGTTGGCATCCGGCATGAAACGCAGCTTGCCCGCGTCGATGTCAGCCTTGCTGAAGGTCTGGTTGTTGGCGACGTCTTTCCAGGTCGAACCGTCCAGATACTGCAGTTTGCCTTCGCCCGGCAGCTGGGTGATTTTGATGCCCAGACTGCTGGCCGGGCTGTCGACGTCGGTCACACCGAAAGTCGACCAGCCGAGGATCAGCGGCGTGTCTTCGGTGCCGGTGACGTTGACCGGCGCGGCAACCGGCGCATCGTTGACCGCCACCACGTTGACCGTGGTGGTCGCGGTGTTGGAGTAGTTGCCGCCATCGGTCACGGTCACGGTGATGATCCGCGGCACGGTGCTCGGGTTTTCACTGCTGTTGGTGAAGCTGATGTTCTTGATCGCCTGCATGTAGTCGGCGAGCGTCGCGTTGCCCGACAGGGTCAGGGTCACGGTGCCGTTGGTGCTGTTGGCATTGATCGTAATGCCGTTGACGCTGTTGCCGAGGTTCAGTGCATCGCCGTCCTGACGGTTGGTCAGCACGATAGTCGCACCGGTCAGCATGGTGCTGTCCGGGTCGGTGATCGTCAGGTCAGTGTCGGCAATCGACACGCCAGCGCCCGGGGTGTTCTCAGTGAACGTCACCTTGTAATCGGCACCGGTGGCGCCGCTGGAGTTGTTGGCATCCAGGTCGATGACCGGTGGCGCATCGTTGTCGATGATCGAGGTGCTGACGCTGCCGTTGGTGCTGCTGACGGCCAGGTTCTCGAAGTTGCCGCCGGTGGCCGAGTCGATCTTGACCACGAAGTTCTCGGTGCCTTCGGTGATCTTGTCGTCGATGGTCGCGACGTTGAACTGCGCGCTGCTGGCGCCCGCCGGGATCTTCACGGTGTACACGCCAGTGAAGTCCGAACCGTCGGCGGCGGTGCCGCTGTAGACGATTTTAAGGGTCACGTCGGTTTGCGCCGGGTGGGTCAGGCTGACGGTGTAGCTGGCGGTCTGGCCTTCGGTCACCGAGGTGCTGCCGGTGATGCTGACAGTGGTGGTGTCGATGGTATCGGCGACGCTGGTTACGGCTGGCGCGGTGCTCGGTACCAGGTTCTCGAAGCTGCCACCGCTGGCGTTGGTGATGGTCGCCTGCACGCTGCCGGCGTCTTTGTAGACATCGTCAGCCGGGGCAGGAACGGTCACGGTGCCGGTGGTTTTGCCGGCGTCGATGGTGATCACCGAGCCGTTGCTCAGGGTCACGGTCAACGGCGAGCCGGCGGCGTTGCTCAGGGTCGCGGTGTAGGTGATCTGGCCACCCTCGCTCACCGTCGGGGGCGCGCTCAGCGACAGGTTGGTGGTGTCGACTGTGTCGGTCACAGTGGTGCTGACCGGAGTCTTGTCGGCAACGAGGTTTTCGTAATTGCCGCCGGTCACGTTGGTGATCGAGTTGGTCAACGGAGCGTGGCCGGTCAGCGCATCGTTTGGTGCGATGCTGGTCACGGTGCCGGTGGTTTTACCGATGTCGATGGTGATCGTCTGGCCGTTGGCCAGGTTCACGACGACTGGCGAACCGGTGACTGGCGCACCGACGGTGGCGGTGTAGGTGACGGTGCCACCCTCGGCCACGCTGCCAGTGGCGGTGAGTTTCACGCCAGTGGTGTCAATGGTGTCGGTGACGCTGGTCACGGCTGGCGTGGTGCTTGGTACCAGGTTTTCGAAGTTGCCACCGGTGGCGTTGGTGATGGTTGCCTGCACGGTGCCGGCGTCTTTGTAGACATCGTCAGCCGGAGCAGGAACGGTCACGGTGCCGGTGGTTTTGCCCGCGTCGATGGTGATCACTGCGCCGTTGCTCAATGTCACGGTAACCGGCGAGCCGGCAGCGTTGGTCAGCGTCGCGGTGTAAACAATCGAGCCGCCTTCAGCCACGGTGCCGGTCGCGGACAGCGACAGGTTGGTGGTGTCGACAGTGTCGGTCACGGTGGTGCTGACCGGGGTTTTGTCGGCCACGAGGTTTTCGTAGTTGCCGCCGCTGACGTTGGTGATCGCGTTGGTCAACGGTGCATGCCCGGTCAGCGCATCGTTCGGTGCTGTGGTGGTCACCGAACCAGTGGTCTTGCCGACTTCGATGGTGATGTTCTGCCCGTTGGCCAAGGTCACGACAACCGGCGAACCGGTGACCGGTGCACCGACGGTCGCGGTGTAAGTCACGGTGCCGCCTTCAGCCACCGAAGTATCGGCGCTGAGCTTCACGGTGGAGGTGTCGATGGTGTCGGTGACTTCGGTCACTGCAGGAACAGTGCTTGGGACGAGGTTTTCGAAGTTGCCACCGGTGGCTCTGGAAATGGTTGCTTCGACTTTCCCTGCGTCTTTGTACACGTCGTCAGCCGGAGCAGGAACGGTCACGGTGCCGGTGGTTTTGCCGGCGTCGATGGTGATAACAGCACCGTTCGACAGCGTCACGGTGACTGGCGAGCCAGCCGCATTGGTCAAGGTCGCGGTGTAGACGATCGAGCCACCCTCGGCCACGGTGCCGGTCGCACTGAGCGACAGGTTGGTGGTGTCGACAGTGTCGGTGACCGTGGTATTGACCGGAGTCTTGTCGGCAACGAGGCTCTCGAAATTACCGCCAGTCACGCCGGTGATCGCGTTGGTCAGAGGAGCATGACCGGTCAGTGCATCGTTCGGTGCGGTGGTAGTTACGGTGCCAGTGGTTTTACCCACTTCGATGGTGATGTTCTGGCCGTTGGCGAGAGTGACGGTCACTGGCGAACCGGTTACCGGTGCACCAACGGTCGCGGTATAGGTGACGGTACCGCCTTCAGCAGCAGACTCGGTCGCGGTCAGTTTGACCGTGGTGGTGTCGATGGTGTCGGTGACGGTGGTCACGGCTGGCGCGGTGCTCGGCACCAGGTTTTCGAAGCTGCCGCCGGTGGCGTTGGTGATGGTTGCCTGAACGGTGCCGGCGTCTTTGTAAACGTCGTCAGCCGGAGCCGGAACAGTCACGGTGCCGGTGGTTTTGCCGGCGTCGATGGTGATCACGGCGCCGTTCGACAGGGTCACGGTGACTGGCGAGCCAGCGGCGTTGGTCAAGGTCGCGGTGTAAACGATCGAGCCACCCTCGGCCACGGTGCCGGTCGCACTGAGCGAGAGGTTGGTGGTGTCGACGGTGTCAGTAACGGTGGTCGAAACCGGCGTTTTGTCGGCGACTAGATTCTCGTAATTGCCACCGGTCACGCCGGTAATCGAGTTGGTCAGTGGTGCATGCCCGGTCAGCGCATCGTTCGGTGCGGTGGTAGTTACGGTGCCGGTGGTTTTGCCGACTTCGATGGTGATGTTCTGCCCGTTGGCCAAGGTCACGACAACCGGCGAACCGGTGACCGGTGCACCGACGGTCGCGGTGTAAGTCACGGTGCCGCCTTCAGCCACCGAAGTATCGGCGCTGAGCTTCACGGTGGAGGTGTCGATGGTGTCGGTGACTTCGGTCACTGCAGGAACAGTGCTTGGGACGAGGTTTTCGAAGTTGCCACCGGTGGCGCTGGAAATGGTTGCTTCGACTTTCCCTGCGTCTTTGTACACGTCGTCAGCCGGAGCAGGAACAGTCACGGTGCCTGCAGTTTTGCCCGCGTCGATGGTGATCACCGCGCCGTTGCTCAACGTCACGGTAACCGGCGAGCCTGCAGCGTTGGTCAGCGTCGCGGTGTAGACGATCGAGCCACCCTCGGCCACGGTGCCGGTCGCACTGAGCGACAGGTTGGTGGTGTCGACGGTGTCGGTGACGTTGGTCGAAACCGGCGTCTTGTCGGCGACCAGATTCTCGTAATTACCGCCAGTCACGCTAGTGATCGCGTTGGTCAGAGGAGCATGACCGGTCAACGCATCGTTCGGCGCGGTGGTGGTGACGGTACCAGTGGTTTTACCCACTTCGATGGTGATGTTCTGGCCGTTGGCGAGAGTGACGGTCACTGGCGAACCGGTTACCGGCGCACCAACGGTCGCGGTATAGGTGACGGTGCCACCTTCAGCAGCAGACTCGGTCGCGGTCAGTTTGACCGTGGTGGTATCAATGGTGTCGGTGACGTTGGTGACTGCAGGAACAGTGCTCGGCACCAGGTTCTCGAAGTTGCCACCGGTAGCAGTCGAAATGGTCGCTTCGACTTTACCGGCGTCTTTGTACACGTCATCGGCAGGTGCCGGAACGGTCACGGTGCCCGTGGTTTTACCGGCTTCGATGGTGATCACCGCGCCGTTGGACAGCGTCACGGTCACCGGAGTACCGGCCGGGTTGGTCAGGGTCGCGGTGTAAACGATCGAACCACCTTCCGCCACCGAGTCGCTGGCGGTCAGGTTCAGGTTGGTGGTGTCGACGGTGTCCGACACCGAGGTGTTCGCCGGTGTCTTGTCGGCCACCAGATTTTCATAGTTGCCGCCGGCAACCTTGTCGATGGCGACGCTCAACGAGCTGCCGCCCGCCAAGGGGCTGTTCGGCGCGATGAAGTTCACGCTGCCGGTGGTCTCACCGACGGCGATAGTGATGGTCTGGCCGTTGGACAGGGTCACGACGACTGGCGAGCCGGTTACCGGTGCGGTCACGCTCGCGGTGTAGACCACGGTCTCGCCTTCGGCGACGTTGGCGGTGGCAGTCAGCGACACGGTGGAAGTGTCGATGGTGTCGTTGACGGTGGTCACCGCCGGAGTGTTGCTGGTGACCAGGTTTTCGAAGTCGCCACCGGTCGCGCCCTTGATGGTCGCTTCAACGGTGCCGGCGTCCTTGTAGACGTCATCCTTCGGTGCATCGACGGTCACGGTTCCGGAAGTTTTGCCGGCGTCGATGGTGATCACCGCGCCATTGCTCAACGTCACGGTCACCGGGGTGCCGGCGGCGTTGGTCAGGGTGGCGGTGTAGGTGATCTGGCCGCCTTCGTTCACCGCCGGAGTCGCGCTCAGCGACAGGTTGGTGGTGTCGACAGTGTCGGTCACGGTGGTGCTGACCGGCGTCTTGTCGGCGACGAGGTTTTCGTAGTTGCCGCCGCTGACATTGGTGATCGAATTGTTCAGCGGTTCGTGACCGTTCAGCGCATCGTTCGGTGCGGTGGTGGTGACGGTGCCGGTGGTTTTGCCGATGTCGATGGTGATGGTCTGACCGTTGGCCAGGGTCACGACCACGGGCGAGCCGGTCACTGGCGCGCCAACCGTAGCGGTGTAGGTGACGGTGCCACCTTCGGCCACCGAGGTATCGGCGGTCAGTTTGACGGTCGAGGTATCGATGGTGTCGGTGACTTCGGTGACGGCCGGAACAGTGCTTGGCACCAGGTTCTCGAAGTTGCCGCCCGCAGCATCCTTGATGGTCACTTCAACCTTGCCGGCGTCCTTGTAGACGTCATCGGCTGGCGCTGGAACGGTCGCGGTGCCGGTGGTTTTGCCGGCATCGATGGTGATGACTGCACCGTTGCTCAACGTCACGGTCACCGGCGTACCGGCTGGATTGGTCAGGGTTGCGGTGTAGACGATCGAACCGCCCTCGGCCACGGTACCGGTAGCGCTCAGGGTCAAGTTGGTGGTGTCAACGGTGTCGGTCACGGTGGTGCTGACCGGGGTTTTGTCGGCCACCAGATTCTCGTAGTTGCCGCCGCTCACGCCGGTGATCGCGTTAGTCAGCGGTTCGTGACCGTTCAGCGCATCGTTCGGCGCGGTGGTGGTCACGGTGCCGGTGGTTTTACCCACTTCGATGGTGATGGTCTGGCCGTTGGCCAGGGTCACGGTCACTGGCGAGCCGGTGACAGGTGCGCCGACGGTGGCGGTGTAAGTGACAGTGCCGCCTTCAGCCACCGAAG
>NZ_JFYN01000025.1 GCF_000631985.1 Pseudomonas sp. RIT288 | reverse complement strand
TCACGCCGGTGATCGCGTTAGTCAGCGGTTCGTGACCGTTCAGCGCATCGTTCGGCGCGGTGGTGGTCACGGTGCCGGTGGTTTTACCCACTTCGATGGTGATGGTCTGGCCGTTGGCCAGGGTCACGGTCACTGGCGAGCCGGTGACAGGTGCGCCGACGGTGGCGGTGTAAGTGACAGTGCCGCCTTCAGCCACCGAAGTATCGGCGCTCAGCTTCACGGTCGAGGTATCGATGGTGTCAGTGACTTCGGTCACGGCCGGAACCGTGCTCGGTACGAGATTCTCGAAGTTGCCGCCGGACGCATCCTTGATCGTGACTTCGACCTTGCCGGCGTCTTTGTAAACGTCATCGGCAGGCGCTGGAACAGTCACGGTGCCGGTGGTTTTACCGGCTTCGATGGTGATGATGGAGCCATTGCTCAACGTCACAGTCACCGGAGTACCGGCTGGATTGGTCAGGGTCGCGGTGTAGACGATAGAACCGCCCT
>NZ_JFYN01000024.1 GCF_000631985.1 Pseudomonas sp. RIT288 | reverse complement strand
TCTCGAAGTTGCCGCCGGACGCATCCTTGATCGTGACTTCGACCTTGCCGGCGTCTTTGTAAACGTCATCGGCAGGCGCTGGAACAGTCACGGTGCCGGTGGTTTTACCGGCTTCGATGGTGATGATGGAGCCATTGCTCAACGTCACAGTCACCGGAGTACCGGCTGGATTGGTCAGGGTCGCGGTGTAGACGATAGAACCGCCCTCGGCCACGGTACCGGTCGCACTGAGCGACAGGTTGGTGGTGTCGACGGTGTCGGTGACGTTGGTGCTGACAGGAGTTTTGTCGGCGACGAGGTTTTCGTAGTTGCCGCCGCTCACGTCAGTGATCGCGTTAGTCAGCGGTTCGTGACCGTTCAGCGCATCGTTCGGCGCGGTGGTGGTCACGGTGCCGGTGGTCTTGCCGACTTCGATGGTGATGTTCTGACCATTGGCCAAGGTCACCACGACTGGCGAACCGGTAACGGGGGCGCCAACGGTAGCGGTGTAGGTGACGGTGCCACCTTCAGCAGCGGATTCGGTCGCGGTCAGTTTGACCGTGGTGGTGTCAATGGTGTCAGTGACTTCAGTGACGGCTGGAGCAGTGCTTGGCACCAGATTCTCGAAGTTGCCGCCGGACGCATCCTTGATAGTGACTTCGACCTTGCCGGCGTCTTTGTAAACGTCATCGGC
>NZ_JFYN01000023.1 GCF_000631985.1 Pseudomonas sp. RIT288 | reverse complement strand
ACCAGAAGTAGCTAGTCTAACCTTCGGGAGGACGGTTACCACGGTGTGATTCATGACTGGGGTGAAGTCGTAACAAGGTAGCCGTAGGGGAACCTGCGGCTGGATCACCTCCTTAATCGACGACATCAGCTGCTCCATAAGTTCCCACACGAATTGCTTGATTCATTGAAGAAGACGATAGAAGCAGCCCGAAATTGGGTCTGTAGCTCAGTTGGTTAGAGCGCACCCCTGATAAGGGTGAGGTCGGCAGTTCGAATCTGCCCAGACCCACCAATTTTTGTGTGGGAAACCTGTAGAAATACGGGGCCATAGCTCAGCTGGGAGAGCGCCTGCCTTGCACGCAGGAGGTCAGCGGTTCGATCCCGCTTGGCTCCACCACCACTGCTTCTGAAGTTTGAAAGCTTAGAAATGAGCATTCCATCGCTGTGATGGTGAATGCTGATTTCTAGTCTTTTGATTAGATCGTTCTTTAAAAATTTGGGTATGTGATAGAAAGATAGACTGAACGTTACTTTCACTGGTAACGGATCAGGCTAAGGTAAAATTTGTGAGTGACTCTTAAGAGTTTTGCGAATTTTCGGCGAATGTCGTCTTCACAGTATAACCAGATTGCTTGGGGTTATATGGTCAAGTGAAGAAGCGCATACGGTGGATGCCTTGGCAGTCAGAGGCGATGAAAGACGTGGTAGCCTGCGAAAAGCTTCGGGGAGTCGGCAAACAGACTTTGATCCGGAGATGTCTGAATGGGGGAACCCAGCCATCACAAGATGGTTATCTTGTACTGAATACATAGGTGCAAGAGGCGAACCAGGGGAACTGAAACATCTAAGTACCCTGAGGAAAAGAAATCAACCGAGATTCCCTTAGTAGTGGCGAGCGAACGGGGACTAGCCCTTAAGTGGCTTTGAGATTAGCGGAACGCTCTGGAAAGTGCGGCCATAGTGGGTGATAGCCCTGTACGCGAAAGTCTCTTAGTCATGAAATCGAGTAGGACGGAGCACGAGAAACTTTGTCTGAATATGGGGGGACCATCCTCCAAGGCTAAATACTACTGACTGACCGATAGTGAACTAGTACCGTGAGGGAAAGGCGAAAAGAACCCCGGAGAGGGGAGTGAAATAGATCCTGAAACCGTATGCGTACAAGCAGTGGGAGCCCACTTTGTTGGGTGACTGCGTACCTTTTGTATAATGGGTCAGCGACTTATTTTCAGTGGCGAGCTTAACCGAATAGGGGAGGCGTAGCGAAAGCGAGTCTTAATAGGGCGTCTAGTCGCTGGGAATAGACCCGAAACCGGGCGATCTATCCATGGGCAGGTTGAAGGTTAGGTAACACTGACTGGAGGACCGAACCGACTACCGTTGAAAAGTTAGCGGATGACCTGTGGATCGGAGTGAAAGGCTAATCAAGCTCGGAGATAGCTGGTTCTCCTCGAAAGCTATTTAGGTAGCGCCTCATGTATCACTGTAGGGGGTAGAGCACTGTTTCGGCTAGGGGGTCATCCCGACTTACCAAACCGATGCAAACTCCGAATACCTACAAGTGCCGAGCATGGGAGACACACGGCGGGTGCTAACGTCCGTCGTGAAAAGGGAAACAACCCAGACCGTCAGCTAAGGTCCCAAAGTTATGGTTAAGTGGGAAACGATGTGGGAAGGCTTAGACAGCTAGGAGGTTGGCTTAGAAGCAGCCACCCTTTAAAGAAAGCGTAATAGCTCACTAGTCGAGTCGGCCTGCGCGGAAGATGTAACGGGGCTCAAACCATACACCGAAGCTACGGGTATCACGCAAGTGATGCGGTAGAGGAGCGTTCTGTAAGCCTGTGAAGGTGAGTTGAGAAGCTTGCTGGAGGTATCAGAAGTGCGAATGCTGACATGAGTAACGACAATGGGTGTGAAAAACACCCACGCCGAAAGACCAAGGTTTCCTGCGCAACGTTAATCGACGCAGGGTTAGTCGGTCCCTAAGGCGAGGCTGAAAAGCGTAGTCGATGGAAAACAGGTTAATATTCCTGTACTTCTGGTTATTGCGATGGAGGGACGGAGAAGGCTAGGCCAGCTTGGCGTTGGTTGTCCAAGTTTAAGGTGGTAGGCTGAGATCTTAGGTAAATCCGGGATCTCAAGGCCGAGAGCTGATGACGAGTTACCCTTTGGGTGACGAAGTGGTTGATGCCATGCTTCCAAGAAAAGCTTCTAAGCTTCAGATAACCAGGAACCGTACCCCAAACCGACACAGGTGGTTGGGTAGAGAATACCAAGGCGCTTGAGAGAACTCGGGTGAAGGAACTAGGCAAAATGGCACCGTAACTTCGGGAGAAGGTGCGCCGGTGAGGGTGAAGGACTTGCTCCGTAAGCTCATGCCGGTCGAAGATACCAGGCCGCTGCGACTGTTTATTAAAAACACAGCACTCTGCAAACACGAAAGTGGACGTATAGGGTGTGACGCCTGCCCGGTGCCGGAAGGTTAATTGATGGGGTTAGCTAACGCGAAGCTCTTGATCGAAGCCCCGGTAAACGGCGGCCGTAACTATAACGGTCCTAAGGTAGCGAAATTCCTTGTCGGGTAAGTTCCGACCTGCACGAATGGCGTAACGATGGCGGCGCTGTCTCCACCCGAGACTCAGTGAAATTGAAATCGCTGTGAAGATGCAGTGTATCCGCGGCTAGACGGAAAGACCCCGTGAACCTTTACTATAGCTTTGCACTGGACTTTGAATTTGCTTGTGTAGGATAGGTGGGAGGCTTTGAAGCGTGGACGCCAGTTCGCGTGGAGCCATCCTTGAAATACCACCCTGGCAACTTTGAGGTTCTAACTCAGGTCCGTTATCCGGATCGAGGACAGTGTATGGTGGGTAGTTTGACTGGGGCGGTCTCCTCCTAAAGAGTAACGGAGGAGTACGAAGGTGCGCTCAGACCGGTCGGAAATCGGTCGTAGAGTATAAAGGCAAAAGCGCGCTTGACTGCGAGACAGACACGTCGAGCAGGTACGAAAGTAGGTCTTAGTGATCCGGTGGTTCTGTATGGAAGGGCCATCGCTCAACGGATAAAAGGTACTCCGGGGATAACAGGCTGATACCGCCCAAGAGTTCATATCGACGGCGGTGTTTGGCACCTCGATGTCGGCTCATCACATCCTGGGGCTGAAGCCGGTCCCAAGGGTATGGCTGTTCGCCATTTAAAGTGGTACGCGAGCTGGGTTTAGAACGTCGTGAGACAGTTCGGTCCCTATCTGCCGTGGACGTTTGAGATTTGAGAGGGGCTGCTCCTAGTACGAGAGGACCGGAGTGGACGAACCTCTGGTGTTCCGGTTGTCACGCCAGTGGCATTGCCGGGTAGCTATGTTCGGGAAAGATAACCGCTGAAAGCATCTAAGCGGGAAACTTGCCTCAAGATGAGATCTCACTGGAACCTTGAGTTCCCTGAAGGGCCGTCGAAGACTACGACGTTGATAGGTTGGGTGTGTAAGCGCTGTGAGGCGTTGAGCTAACCAATACTAATTGCCCGTGAGGCTTGACCATATAACACCCAAGCAATTTGCGTCGGCTCTGTAAACAGAGCAACCAGATTGCGGTGTGTGAAGACGCAATGAACCGAAAGTTCGCGATGCTCACAAACACCTGTATCACATACCCGATTTGCTGAAGCGAGGCCAACCGGTCACGAGTCAGTACCCGAATTTCTTGACGACCATAGAGCGTTGGAACCACCTGATCCCATCCCGAACTCAGAAGTGAAACGATGCATCGCCGATGGTAGTGTGGGGTTTCCCCATGTGAGAGTAGGTCATCGTCAAGATTAAATTCCGAAACCCCA
>NZ_JFYN01000022.1 GCF_000631985.1 Pseudomonas sp. RIT288 | reverse complement strand
GTATCTGGGTTTTGTGAGCACCCGATAAACCTGTGGGAGCTGGCCTGCCAGCGATGAGGCCGGCACATCCAACATCGCTATCGCCTGACCGGATGCCATCGCGGGCAGGCCAGCTCCCACAAGGTTCTGCGCAGTATCTGGATGTTGTGAGCACCCGATAAACCTGTGGGCCCTGGCCTGCCAGCGATGAGGCCCGAATCAGCGCCGCTTCAGCGCCTGCTTGTGCGCATACATCGCCTGGTCGGCATCGGCCAGCAGTCGATCCACCGTTTCATGGCGCTGCGGATCGTATTCGATCTGGCCGACGCTGAAGCGAATCTCGTAGCCGCGCTGCAACATAGCATTGCGCTCGTCGAGGATTTCCTTGAGCCGCGCCATGATCGCTGTGGTTTCGACGTGACTGGAGCCGGTCAGCAGCGCCACGAACTCGTCACCGCCCAATCGCCCGACCACGTCGCTCTCGCGAAAAGCGATGCGCAGCACATCAGCAAAGGTCTTCAGCGCACTGTCGCCTTCGGCATGGCCGTAACGATCGTTGATCTGCTTGAAGTCATTGAGATCGAAAAACAGCAGCGTCGCCGGTTTGTCCCGGTGCTTGCAGGCGTCCAGCGCATGCTGGGCCAGGGTCTTGAAGCCACGGCGGTTGGACAGCAGCGTCAGCTCGTCCATGCTCGCCATCTGCACCGCCATCAACTCCTGCTCGGCCATACCGGCGAGGTCGCGCAACAGGGCACGCTCCTCGTCGTCGAGTTCGCGCGGCTTGGTGTCGATCAGGCACAAGGTGCCCATTTTGTTGCCGTCAGGCACGGTCAGCGGGTAGCCCGCGTAAAAACGAATCTTCGGCTCGCCGGTAACCAGCGGATTGTCATAAAAGCGCTCGTCCTGCTTGGCGTCCGCCACCATCAGCAGTTCGTCCTGAAGGATCGCATGGCCGCAGAACGACACATTCCTCGGGGTTTCACTGACGCCCAGACCCACACAGGACTTGAACCACTGCCGATCGGTATCGACCAGCGTCACCAGGGCAATCGGCACATTGAACAGGCGTTTGGCCAGCCGCGTGAGCCGGTCAAAACGCTCCTCCGGCGCCGAATCAAGAACCTTCAAGCCGTGCAGCGCTTCAATTCGGGTTGCTTCATTGGCGGGTTTGATCGGGGCCAGCATCACGCACTCCATCAGGGTCAATGACCGTTAGAGTAGCTTGATTCGCCAGCGACTCACACACTCAACCGCCCGCCACCGGGCATGGTCCGCCAGCGTCGGCCCAAAGCTTGAACTGGGCCACAAAAATGTCATGCGGTACCGGCACCGGCGTGCGCCCTGCCCCCGGATTCCAGCCCCACAACACCAGTTTGTCGTCGCTGACATGTTTGATCAGCGCGGCGAAATCACGGTCGCCGTTGCTCGAACGATCCTTGATCATTGCGCACAACTTGTCCGGTGGCAGGCCGATCCACGCCATCTTGTGCGCCGCCGGCGGCAAGCTCCAGTGCGGCGCTCCCGGAGGTGCATGCGCGCCATAACTTTCAGGCGGATTGGTCTCGGCGTGGCAAGTGGCGCAAGGCAAACCGGCGGCGCCCTTGCCGTCCATGCCACGCACCACATTCATCGCGTGCGGGGTTCCGGCGTCGAACTGCAGCGGCGAATCACCGGGGATGTGGCAGTTCTGGCAGCGCGGGCTCTGGAACACCTTCTGCACCGTGCCGAACGCCTTGAGTGCCTCCTGATCATCGGCAAACAGATCCGAAGCGTAGCCGCCCAGTCCCAGCAACATCATCGTGCCCAACAGCAGATGTCGTTTCATCTCACACCCCCGACAGTTGCAGCGGCAGTTCACGCAGGCGCTGCCCGGTCAGCGCATACACCGCGTTGGCCACCGCCGGCGCGGTGGGCGGAACACCGGCCTCGCCGATGCCGCCGGGTTTGTCGCTGCTGGGCACGATATGCACCTCGACCACCGGCATCTCGTTGAGCCGCAGCACCTGATAGTCGTGATAATTGGATTGCACCACCGCGCCGTCCTTGACCGTCAGCTTGCTGTGCAGCGCCATGCCCAGGCCAAAGGTGATGCACGATTCCATCTGCGCCGCGATGCTCTGCGGGTTGACTGCGATCCCGCAATCCACCGCACACACCACGCGGTGCACGCGGATCGCCAGATTGTCCTGCGAGACCTCGGCCACCTGCGCCACATAACTGCCGAACGACTCGTGCACCGCCACGCCCAATGCATGCCCGTCCGGCAATGGCGCTGCCCAGTTGGCCTTCTCCACCGCCAGATTCAGCACCCCTAGATGCCGCGCATGGTCCTTGAGCAAGGTGCGTCGATATTCGACCGGGTCCTTGCCCGCCGCCGTGGCCATTTCATCGATCAGCGACTCCATGACGAACGCGGTGTGGCTGTGCCCCACCGAACGCAGCCACAGCACATTGATCCCGGTCTGCGGCGAATGCAGCTCGACCTGTTGATGAGCCAGACCCTTGATATAAGGGCTGTCGGCCACGCCTTCGACCGAAGTCGCGTCGATGCCGTTCTTGACCATGGTCTGTTCGAGCATGGTGCCGGCCATGATCGACTGACCGACCAGCACATGCTGCCAGCTCAGCGGCATGCCCTGCCCGTCGAGGCCGATGCGCGCCTGATGCAGGAACATCGAGCGGTAATAACCGCCACGAATGTCATCCTCGCGCGACCATACGGTTTTCACCGGCAGCCCGGCGGCTTTCGCCACTTGTACCGCTTCGGCGACGAAGTCCGAGGTCGGATTGGCCCGGCGCCCGAATCCGCCGCCAAGAAACTCGGTATGAATTTCCACCTGTTCCGGTTTGAGTCCGGTGATCTTGCCGGCGACCATCTGGTCGAGGGTCTGGAACTGCGTGCCGGTCCAGATCTCGCACTTTTGCGCGCTGATCTTCACCGTACAGTTCAGCGGCTCCATCGGTGCGTGCGCCAGATAGGGCACGCTGTACTCGACGTTGATCTTCTTCGCCGCCTTGCCGAAGTTGCCCTGCGGATCCCCGGCCTGGCTGGCGGAAGTGCCCGGTGTCGCTGCCAGTTTGCGGAAGCTGTCGAGCAGGCCCTGACTGCTCAAGCCGGTGTGCGGCCCCATGTCCCAATCGACTTTCAATGCATCACGACCGAGTTTCGCCGCCCAATAATGCTCGGCAATCACCGCCACGCCGGTCGGCACCTGCACCACTTTGTGCACGCCGGGCACCGCCAGCGCCTCGGCGCCCTCGAAGGATTTGACCGTGGCACCGAACACCGGCGCGCGCGCGACCATCGCGGTCATCAAGCCCTCGAATTGCACGTCCATGCCGAACTTGGCGCGCCCGGTGATTTTCTCCGGGGTGTCGAGACGCTTGGTCGGCTTGCCGATGACTTTCCAGTCCTTGGCCTCCTTGAAGGTGATCGACTTCGGATCCGGCACTGGCAGTTGCCCGGCGGCGTCCGCCAGTTCGCCGTACGTCGCGCGTTTATCGCCGGCGATCACTACGCCGGACTCGGTGCGAATCGTCGACGCAGCGACGTTGAAACGCTTGGCCGCCGCTTCAACCAGCATCTGCCGCGCCGTGGCCCCGGCGAGCCGGTAACGGTCGAACTCCATCCAGGTCGAGGTCGAGCCGCCGGTAATCTGCATCCCGCCGAATGCGGGCATGCCGTAATTGGCCGCCGAGGCCGGCGAGTGTTCGACGCGAATCGTCGACCAGTCGGCGTCCAGTTCTTCGGCAATCAGCATGGTCAGGCCGGTCCAGATGCCCTGGCCCATTTCCGAATGCCCGAGCAACACTGTGACGCTGTTGTCGGCGGCGATACGCAAAAACGCATTCGGCGCGAAGACCTTGCCTTCATTCTCCGCCGCCAGAGCAAATCGATGGGCACCGGGGACGACAAACGCCACCACCAGACCGCCACCCAGCACGGCACTGCCCTTGAGAAATCCGCGACGCGATACAGGACTGTTCATCAGCCTTCTCCCAACATGCATCAGCCGATTTCGGACGCGCGCTTGACCGCCGCACGGATCCGGGGATAGGTACCGCAGCGGCAAATGTTGCCGGAGAGCGCCTGATCGATATCGCTGTCGGTGGGTTTGGGGATTTTCGCCAGCAGCGCGGCGGCAGACATGATCTGCCCGGACTGGCAGTAACCGCACTGCACCACATCGAGTTCGGCCCAGGCCTGCTGCACCGGGTGCGAGCCGTCGGTGGACAAGCCTTCGATGGTGAGGATTTTCTGGCCGTGGGCCACGGCGGTGGCGGGCGTGATACAGGCGCGCAACGGCGCGCCATCGACGTGTACGGTGCAGGCGCCACACTGGGCCATGCCACAGCCGAATTTGGTACCGGTCAGGTGTGCCACGTCACGCAGAACCCAGAGCAACGGCATGTCGGCCGGCACATCGAGTTCCTGATCCTTGCCATTGATATTCAAGGTCAGCATCGGGGATTTTCCTCAGACTCACGGTGTTCTGAAGGGGCGTCGCTACGGCCATCGAAGCCTGTGCGCGCCTCGGCTTATCCCTTTCAGCAAAGCCTAATTTGCGCGTGAAGCCAGACGTGGCGACCACCGGTCATGCCTCAACGCAAAAATGTCGACTTTAATCCTCTGGCTGATAACAGCGCTCATCCGAACCCTCACGACCGGTCTGCGACGAGCGCGGTAACCCATCACAATGCTCAGGAGTCGCGAACATGGGATTTGTCACCACCAAAGACGGCGTCGATATTTTCTACAAGGACTGGGGCCCGAAGGACGCGCCGGTGATCCACTTTCACCATGGCTGGCCGCTCAGCTCGGATGATTGGGATGCGCAGATGCTGTTCTTTCTGGCCCAGGGTTTTCGGGTGATTGCCCACGACCGTCGGGGGCACGGACGGTCGAGCCAGGTCTGGGACGGCCACGACATGGATCACTACGCCGACGATGCGCTGGCGGTGGTTCAGCACCTGGGGGTGAAGAACGTGGTGCATGTCGGCCACTCCACCGGCGGCGGCGAGGTCATCCACTACATCGCCCGTCACGGTCAGGACAACGTCGCCAAAGGTGTGTTGATCAGCGCGGTGCCACCGTTGATGGTTCAGACCGAAAGCAATCCCGGTGGATTGCCGAAATCGGTGTTCGACGACTTCCAGGCACAACTGGCGGCCAATCGTGCGCAGTTCTATCGCGACATTCCCACCGGCCCGTTCTACGGCTACAACCGCCCGGGAGCCAAGCCTTCGGAAGGGATCATCAGCAACTGGTGGCGTCAGGGCATGATTGGCGGCGCCAAGGCGCATTACGACGGGATCGTCGCGTTCTCGCAGACCGACTTCACCGAAGACCTGAAGAAGGTCACCGTGCCGGTGCTGGTGATGCACGGCGAGGACGATCAGATCGTACCGTATGCGAACTCGGGGCCTTTGTCGGCGAAACTGCTGCCAAATGGCACGTTGAAGTCCTATCCGGGATTTCCGCACGGGATGCCGACGAGTGAGGCGGCGACGATCAATGCGGATCTGCTGGCGTTTATTCGCGGGTGACACACATCATTGTGGGAGCTGGCTTGCCAGCGATGGCGGTGGATCAGGCAACTTCAATTGTGGATGTGCCGGCCTCATCGTTGGCAAGCCAGCTCCCACAGGTTTTCAGGTGCCTGCTGAATACTCGGTCACACCAGGGACCGTGTGGGAGCCAGCCTGCTGGCGAAGGCAATCGGTCAATCAATGAGGGGTTGGCTGACCCAGCGCATTCGCGAGCAGGCTCGCTCCCACAGGGGGACTGGGTGATTGGCTGACTGCGTACTACGCCTCGGTACGCCCTGTACCTTCGCGATCACGTTCGTAGTGGTGCGCCAGTGGAAGTGCCGGCAGCCATTCTTCGCGGCGGATCGTCCACAGCTCATAAGTCGGCCTGAACAGGTTCGGCTCGTCCAGCGAGCCGACATTGACTTCAATTTCATCCGCCGAACGCGCAAGTACCGGCGAACCACAGCGCGGACAGAACTCCCGGCCTTGATACGTGCCCGTCTTGCCGCTGACGGTCACCGCATTCTCGGGAAATATCGCCGAGGCATGAAACAACGCGCCGTGGTGTTTGCGGCAGTCGAGGCAGTGGCAGATGCCGACGCGGTAAGGTTGGCCAGACGCTTCGAAACGCACATCGCCGCACAGGCAACCGCCAGTTAATGGGTTCATGGTGTCTATCCTCTGCCAGACTCTGTTCAGCCTTTGAACATAGCAGCCGTACAAGCGAACACCCACATTCTGCCTTTGCCGGAGACAGCGCCCATGCCCTCCCCTGAATCCACCTTGTTACAGAGCTGGCACGCCAACGCTGATGCCTGGATCGAAGTGATCCGCAGCGGTGCCATCGAAAGCCGTCAGCAGGTCACCGATCAGGCGATCCTGCTGGCGATCATGGGCCGCCAACCGGGACGCGCGCTGGACCTGGGTTGCGGCGAAGGCTGGTTGTTGCGGGCGCTGGCGGATCGCGGTATCGATGTGGCAGGCGTCGATGGCGACGCGACGTTGATTGACGCGGCGCGCGACGCCGGTTCGACCAAGGTACATGTCGCCAGTTACGCGGCATTGGTCGACGCCGAAATTGATATTGGCCGTGATTACGATTTGATCTGCGCCAACTTCTCGCTGCTGCATCAGGACATCATTCCATTACTCGCCGCGATGCATGCGTTGCTGGTTCCCGGCGGCGCCATGATCATCCAGACCCTGCATCCGTGGGCCGTGGCGGCCGGCAATTATCAGGACGGCTGGCGTGAGGAATCGTTCGCCGGGTTCAAGGGCCAGTGGCAGCCGATGCCATGGTATTTCCGCACGCTGTCGAGTTGGTGCAACGCGCTGGACATGGCTGGGTTTCAAATTGTCAGCCTGCAGGAGCCGCAGCATCCGCAAAGCCCGGTGCCGCAGTCACTGTTGATGATCGCCGAGCGGCGTTCCTTGTAGGAGTGAGCCTGCTCGCGATGGCGTAGTGTCAGGCAACACATATGCAAACTGTACCGACAGCATCGCGAGCAGGCTCACTCCTACAGGGTTTGGCGGCAAGCGACGCACTTGTCGATCTACGGCACCGCCATTCGACCAAGGACTGACTACGCTGTAGATCCTGCGTGTCTAATCTGCCGAGGATGACTGCCATGCAACGCTTTCAAAAACTCACACCGTGCCTGTGGTTCGATGATCAGGCCGAAGCGGCCGCCAAGTTCTATTGCTCGATCTTCGATCATTCGAAAATCACCAGCCTGACCCACTACAGCAAGGTCGGCCAGGAATTTCACGGTAAGCCGGAAGGCACGGTAATGACCGTCAGTTTCGAACTCGACGGTCAGACCTTCACCGGTCTCAATGGCGGACCGATGTTCAAGTTCAGCGAAGCCATTTCGTTTCAGGTCAATTGCCAGAACCAGGAAGAAGTCGACCACTTCTGGGGCAATCTGTCGACCGGCGGCCCGGTCGAGGCGCAGCAATGCGGTTGGCTAAAGGACCAGTTCGGGGTGTCGTGGCAGATCGTGCCGGTGGCGTTCATGCACATGATGCAGGACCCCGACACCAGCAAGTCGCAACGGGCGATGCAGGCCATGTTCAAGATGAAAAAACTCGACATCGCCGAACTGGAACGGGCCTTTGCCGGCCAGAGCTAATACACTCCGGTTCTGGCCTGCCGGGAACCATAACGATGAAACATGCTGCCGCCAAAAATCCTGAAAAAGCCCCACGCTTCTGGCGGGACGCTGCCCTGCCCTTCATCGAAGCGCGGGCCATCGCCGATGGCCGTGAGGTCTGCTACTCGCGCCATTCCCATGCGCATTTTTCGATCGGCGCGATCACGGCCGGGCGCAGCATTTATGTGCATGAGCAATCGAGGTTCGACGTCGCCGCCGGCACGGTGGTGCTGATGAATCCGGGCGACGTGCATGCCTGCAATCCGATCGATGATCAGCCGTGGTCGTACTTGATGTTGTATGTCGAAACGCCGTGGCTGACGGATTTGCAGCATCAACTGGGGTTCAGTGCGGAGCTTGAGTTTCGGCGGTTTTCCACGACTCATCTGGATGACCCGCGACTGTTTCGTGACCTGCAAGGACTTTACGTCACGCTGGTCGATGAGCAGCAGGACGGACTGCGCAAACACAGCGCAGCGGTGGAGTTTTTCAGCGATCTGCAACTACGCCTGAACCCGGCTGAACCACCGTTGCGCGAGCCGAATTTCAAGCTCGAACGCGCCGCCGAGTTCATCCGCGAACACTGCACCGATCTGCTCAGCATGGAGGACATCTGCGCAGCGGCGCAGTTGTCGCCGTCGTATCTGATCCGTGCGTTCAAGCAGCATTACGGCATGACTCCGCATGCATTTGTGGTCAACCAGCGCATCCAGTTCGCCCGCGAACGCCTGCGCAGCGGCCAGTTGATTGCCGATGTCGCACTGGAAGCAGGGTTTGCCGATCAGGCGCATTTTCAGCGCGCATTCAAACAGCATCTGGCGGCGACACCCGGCCAATATCGCGGCTGATCCTGGCGCCGGGCTCACGGCAACAGCAGATAACCCGCGCTCGCCGCCAGCAACAAGGCCATCAACCGATTGAACAACCGCATCCCCTTCGGATTGCCCAGATACCCACGCAAAAACGTTCCGGCGTAGACCCAGCAACCGACCGACAGATAACAGATCACCAGATACACCGCAGCGAACTGCCAGACCAGCCGTGCCTCACCATCGGCGACAAACGCGCCCATCCCGGCCACACAGGCCAGCCAGGCTTTCGGGTTGAGCCATTGCATCACCGCGCCGTACAACATCGACGGCGCCCGACCCGCCTCGCCGGCATGCAACTGGCCGTCATCGGCAGCCAGTTTCCAGGCCATGAACAACAGAAATGCCACCCCGGCCAACTGCACCACCCGGGTCAGGAATGGCCACAGTTTCAGGATTTCATGCAGGCCCAGGCCCATCAGCACCAGCAACAACACGAACCCCAACGTCGCTCCTGCCACGTGCCGCTGACTGGCCCGGAAACCGAACTGCGCACCGCAACTCAGCGCGACGATGTTCACCGGGCCCGGGGTTATGGACGCCACCAGTGCAAACGCCGCCATCGACACAATCAGACTCATTACGCACCTGCCGCAGATTGGGGAAGAAAGATCTCAGGTTAATTAAGGCATGGCCTCCTGTATTGAACAAAATTGCCCTCTTGTTGACCGACACGAAACATACATTGAAACCAATACTGCAAAACAAACCCTGACTGCGTCGATATAGTCGCCAGGCGAAAACAAACCTTCGCCGCACCCGTTATTGACCCACTTATAAAGCCACGGAAGGACTGACGCCCAATGACGACTTTAACCAATCTTTTTACCCCTGCCCCCTTATCAAGTGAGCAACTTGAGCGACGTACTATTGCGCAGACAACGAGAACCCTGCTCGAAAAGTGGGAAAAGGCCAAGGCCAGCGACAACTATGCCTACCCCACCAACCGTGTTAATAGCAAACAACTGTGCATATCGACTCTTGAGGGAAGTCAATTCAACCAAGTGCATTTCTCGGCACATATCGTCCTGCGCCAACTGACACTTCAACCACAATTCGTTGCAATCGTCGATGCGTTGGAAATCAATGATGACAACTGGACACTGGTCAATAAAAAGGGCGAAATATTTCAAGTCCATGAAGTCGAAAAAACTGTCGGGACGTTTATCGAACGCATTGATATCACCCAGCAGGTCCACGCGATTGATTCGTTGAAAGCCGACCTGCAACTGCTGGCCAGAAGTGCAGTCATGACCGGCGGCATCGTGTCTTCAAGCGACCGTCTGCCCTTGCTCAACTGGCTGCAGTTCCAGCAACTGAACCTGCCCGAGGCCGCAGACCAGTTGCAAAACCTGATTGCCTGGCTCGAGCTGACGTTGCCGCTGCCACCCACGCATGGCAACTACTGGGGGAAATCGAACGAAACCGGCGCAACAGAGCTGTGCATCGATGAAGATCAGCAATCGGCTATCTATCAGGTCATCCATAAGCTGATGGACAAGGGCGAGCCGCGCACGGAACCGCTGATCAATTATCTGGCGGATGCACTGCTCAAGAAAGAGACGCCGACAGCCCTGCGTGAATACCCGCGTCGCGCCTGGACACTGCTGATCGAGACCGAAGAAGCCAAAGCTTTCGCCCAGTCCTGCTTCGAAGCGTTGAGCGAGCCGTCCATGGCCAATGCGACTGTGCTGAGCACAGAGCAGCGCAGTCGCCTGCTGGTCGCAGCGGTCATGCTGGATTAGTCGTTGGGTCGCGAAGACAAGAACCAGAACTTTATCGAGCAGAATATCTATAACCCAGGTTACGTGCAGGCAACCTCCCATGAGGTTAACCTGGCACTGGAACAGGCACTCGGACACCGACGTATCAAGGAATATGCAGTTCCAATGGCACTGGAACTGATCCTCGCCGGACTTGCGCCGGAGTTCCTGGTCAGAACACCCGCGACTCTGCAGATCGGTACGACAGGTTGGGTAATTCTGCGCAAATCGGTAAGCCTGGCCGAGAGCATCGCCCCTGGCCTGTCCAGTCAGATGTCCTATGACAAGCTGCTTGAATTGGGCGCGATTTTGCCTACCAGTGCGCAACAGCAGACCCTGCATGACTGGGCAAACCTGCAAGGCATCATGGACTGGTCGATGCTGAATGGCCTGGAACCGGAAAATGCCAATGAACTGCCAACCCAAGACCTGTTCAAGCTGGCTGCCACCCAATACAACGCCTACATCGAGGCGATCAGCGCCGCACTGACAACGCTCGCCACTCCACCGGTCAGCCGGCGCAAGCTGGCGAAAGCCGAGCTGTACGACATTGGTTGCGATCCGACGACAGAAATAGCGTTGCCGGTCGAGTACGGATTCAAACGCAACTATCATTCCGTGCTCGATGTTTATATGACCCGCAACCTGTTGTTCAAAAAGGACTATGACAGGCAATCTGGCCCAAGTATCTACGAGGCGCATCCGGATCTGCTGGAACTTGAGCCAATCAATGACATTTACAAGGAAAAAGTAAAGGAACACTTCAAGCAATACAAAGCGGCCATCAATACCACTGTGCGCCTGACACTTTCACGATTGCCACGAGAAGAACGGATGGCACTTGAATTTGGCAAGGTGGCCATATTCAGCGCTCGCGAAGTTTCCTCACACTCCCCGAAAAACAGTAACTTTGTACCTTTTGATCCACGATTAACAGCGCGTTTCGGCAACATGCTGATTTGCAAGTATGGATTGCAGTTTTACTGTTTTGAAGTATTCCCTCTGCAAGGCATTTGCCGAAATAATCCGGCACTGGCTGAAGCTTACATCAGCGGCCATACATCTGATGAGTATGGATGGTTTACCGAGGGACCGAACGGCGACAGTGACTTCAAGTCGCTGACGTATCTTTCCACGCGAATCGAAAAAACCGCCTACTTCGAAGGCCAGGCACCCTTGGGCGAGGAGCTTCGAGACAGGCCGGGCATCATTCTCGAACGCTTTGCCGAATTCGATGAACCTGACGACGCGCTACCCCTTACGCGTAGCCCTATGCACAGTTTCAACTCGGAACGTTTCAACAAGATCGGCGAAATCATTGCCGAACATAACCCCCCGACCCATTACGATCAGTTTTATGCAATCAGTTACGACAGACCGGCCCTGGAGAAGAAACATGATGACTGGGACAACGTCACCGAAACCTTTCTCGACATCGTCATCCCGTTCCGCCAGTGCATCAGGGGCCTGTCCTCCGGTGATCCAGATCTTCGCAGCGGTGCCATATTCAGCTGTGTGATGGACCTTACCGCGATCCTCTTCGTCTTTGCCGGAGCGCTGGGGCCGTTCAGCAAGGCGCTGGGCAGCAGTACAAGACTGTTAAGCCTGAGCAAGGTCGGCGCAAGCGTTGCGCTGTCGGTGTTCAATCCGCTCGATGGCGTTCCGAAGCTGGTTCACGGTGGTGCCAGACTGGTCGGCAAAGGCGTGATGAAACTCAGCCATTTCGGCCATACCGTCATCCGGGCCGGAGCCGGACAACTTCGAGCGCTGAGCAGTACCAGCAGCGGCTCGTACGACCTGGTCAAGGCCCTGAGCAAGACCGGGGCTGCAGCGGAGATTCGCATGACGTTGCCGACGGTGGCGCATGCCAGAGCGTTGTTCAAGGATGACACCCTCGAGAGCACAAGCCAGATCCTGACCCGCATGACTGACAAGACCATTGCGCTCCCCAAGGATGTCAGCGCCCTTGAGCTGGATCACCTTTTCCAGAATTCGATTCTCGATACCACACGCAAACTGCAATCAGCTCAAGAGCTTGAGAAACTGATTGGCAAAACGGCTCTGGAAGATCTGCTAAAAACCTTCATGTCCAAAAATGCGTTCGACTACAGCTCTACTCGTACACTAGCCAATGCATATGCAACCTCGCTGGCAACGCTCACCGAGGTCGAAGTCCGCAAAGCCAACTACATCAAAAATTATCAGCAGAATCTGCTGAAACAGGATTTGGGCGCAGCCCCTTACAATGGGATATTGGATGAGTCGCGATACAACATACGAGGCCTCAGCGATAATGCCGAGCGAGCCGGCGCATGGATTGTTTATGCATCAAACTCGCAAGGTAACAACTTTGACAGCATCGTCGCGGCACTGCGCGAATACGCGGCCAGCAGTAAATCGCTGACCGATCCTGCGGTCATAGCGCAGTTACATCTTCGGATCGCGCCCGCCACCGCCGACGTCGTTCGCGTGGGCTTGAATGAGGCGAAATATGTTAGCGACATCAGCGGCTTCGCGTTGATGCAGGATCATCTGAAAATACTGAACCCCGCTCATGAACACTTCGGCAAGCAACTGCTCGGTGCGGTTGTGGGTTTCCATGCGTTCGGTGACGGCAATGGCCGCACAGGCCGTGCGTTGTTCGCAATCAGCGAGCTACGACGCAACCGTTTCAACCCGCTTTCGAAAGAAGCGTTCAGCGCAATTCATGGCGTCGATGGAACACTGGCAAGCCTTTAACTGCGAGTAGCAGCAGCCCGGCCGGCATTCACCCGCCGGGCTGTTCTTGTCCCGATGTATGGCTATCAGTCGTTCCCGACCAGCGCCGGCACCGTAAACCGAAACTCCGTGCCCTCACCCGGCTCACTGCGGGCCTCGATGCGCCCGCCATGGGCTTCAACAATCCCCTGCGTGATGTACAAGCCCAGTCCGGTTCCGGTCGGGTTGCCCTCCTTCACCGTCCAGTAGCGGTCAAACACCCGCGCCAGGTTTTCCTTGGGAATGCCTTCGCCAGTGTCGCGCACGGTAAACACGATTTCCTTGCCGTCAGACTTGGCCAACACGCCCACCGAACCTTTGCGCGGGGTGAACTTGATCGCGTTGCCGATCAGATTCGACAGCACCTGAAACAGGCGCTCCGGGTCGGCGTGGATTTTCAGGTCGGGATCGGCTTCGAACGAGATATTGATGTCCTTGTCCAGCGCCAGTGGCCCGAGCAGTGACTGGGTCTCCTCGAACATCTGCCCGACGTCCAGGGTCTGCGGGGCGATGGTGTAGCGCCCGGCGTCGATCTTCGAGGTGTCGAGCAGGTCTTCGAGCAGCGTGTTCATCCGCCCGGCCGCCTGCTGCATGGTGTCGATGGCCGTGGAGATGCGCCGCGAGGTGTGCGGGCCGTCTGAGCTGAAGGTCTTCTGCATCATCCCGCAGAGCATGGAAATCACGGTCATCGGGTTGCGCAGGTCGTGGGAGACCACTGCCACCAGCTCATCACGGGCGCGCACCGCCTCCTGCTCGCGGCGTACCTGACGGGCGAGGTCGTTTTCCAGTGCCGAACGGCGCAAGTCATTGGCCGCAAACAGATCGCCGTGGCTCCACTTGGTGGAGATGCCGGCCATCTCGACTTTCCAGATTTCGAACGAAGTGCGCGGGCGCAGACGCAGGCCGGCGTCGGAATTTTCCAGATCCAGCGGCTTGCGTGGGTCGCCGCTCCAATTGATGTTCTCCTTGACCTCGGGACGGAACCACAACACGCCGTTGTCCACCGGTTTAGGCAGGCTCATGGCGAGCACGCCGCTGGCCACTTGCTGAAACTGCGCGGCTGGCGGATAGACGCTCGCCAGATGATGGCTGGCGAACACCGGTTTACCGGTTTCCTGCAACCATTTATGCAGGGCGCGAATGTCTTCCGGCTCCGGGCAGTTGCCATAACGGTGCAATTGCTTGTCTTCGATAATCGCAATGCCCCCGGCCCCGGCCAGCGCCATCAGCACTTGGGGTTGTTGCGCCAGACCGTCGAAGACATTTTGCGGGGAGTCGATCATTGCTTGATTGAGCAGTGCCAACGCCTCGACTTTCTCCTCACGCTGGCGGCTGATTTCCAGCGCCTCCATCGCGCTGATCTGCAGCGACAACACCTGACCGATGGTCTGGCACGCGCTGCGCAGCTCATGCGGCACATGCAGCGGCTGGCGGTTGCCGCAGCTGATCAGCCCCCAGAGCTTGTCACCCTTGAGCAGCGAGATGCTCATCGACGACAGCACGCCCATGTTCTTCATGTACTGGCAATGAATCGGCGAGACGCTGCGCAGGGTGGCGAAACTCAGGTCCAGCGGGGTCTGGGTGTCCGGGCGCAACTTGGGCACCAGCGGCACCGGCTGGTAATCGGCATTCGGGATGATCCGCAGCCAGTTAGTGCGGTACAGCTCGCGCGCCTGCTCGGGAATGTCCGAGGCCGGGAAGAACAGGCCGTTGAATACTTCCATCGACGGATCGGATGCCTCGGCGATCACTTGACCGTGGCCCTCCTCCTCGAAACGGTAGATCAGCACCCGGTCGTAACCGGTCATCGCCTGGATTTCCTTGACGCTGATGTCGTATAGCGCCTGCAGCGAAGTGGCCGCTTGCAAGCGCTGAAGCATGCGCCCCAGATGGGTCTGGTTGCCGGCGATGTTACGCGGCTGGAAGTTCTCGACGTGGATTTCCAGTTCCAGAATCAACACGCCTTGATGCCGGTGCAGCAGACCTTCGAACGCGGTGCCGTTGAGGCGAAAATGCAACGGTGCGGCATCGGCAAATACCGGTTGTTGCAACGCCTCGCGCACGGCCGCCGCGTACGTCTCACCCAGCAACTCGTGCAGCGGCTGGCCGATCAGTTCCTGCGCCGAACGTGCCAGCAGGTTCTCGACGTTGGCGCTGATCTGAATGATTTCCAGCGCCGGCTCGCTCAGGGTCAGCAACAGGCCATGAGGCTGAATCGCCCCCGGAAAGCGGATCGGTTCGTCGGCACAGTTGGCCAGCAGTTCTTCAAAGGCTTCTTGGTCTTGCGGGTTCATGCCAGTACCTCCCGGCTGTCGAGCCAGCGCTCGAAACAACTGAATGTGGTTCGGGCCGCCACAACCACGGCTTCACGTTCGCTCGCATCCAGCGGTCGACTGCCCAGATATTCAATGAAATCGCGCCAGCGGCGGCCGGTGGCAGCGCCGTAAACGTCGAGGAATGCCGCGCCGTTGTCGGCACCCAGGCTCAACCGCGAAGCGATTTCGCGACGCAGGATCTGCCCGCCAAGGGTTGCCCCTTCCAGCACGTACATCACCCCCAGACAGGCAGCGCTGGAGTCGATCACGGGCAGCGCCTGACACAGCGGCAAACGGGCGATAGCCTCGACCGACAGACCCAGGGCCCGCAAATCACTGAGCAAGGTTTGCGCCTTGAGACGTGGCGCAAGATCGAAATCGATCGGGATCGCGCCGCTGTCGCGCAGTGCGCTTTCCAGCGGTCGATAAAAGCCGTAGTAGGCCTGCATCAGCCGTAAAAAAGCGTTGGAATCGAGGGTATCGGAGAAAAAAGGAAGACGTTTTTCCAGTGCGATGTGCAATTCGGCAGTGCCGGCTCGCAGATCTTGCAGCACCGGTGGCACATAAACTTCACGGGCCTTTGCTTGCATGTAGATCGCTCTTGGTGGGGCCGCTTCGGGGCCGGCAGGGTGTTTGCAGCTTGGGATGGATATTACACGGCAAACGCCTTTTTCTGACTTGGCACACAGATTTTTCTGACGAAACCATCGCCTTCAGACCTTTGAGAGTTTCGGCCAATCGGAAAAGTTCGACTCGTTTAAAGGGGCTGCTGATGCTGTACCGCGACAGCACTGCGTGACTGTACGGGTCTGCGCGCCCGCAGCCTGTGATAAAAAAGCACACTCGTTTCCGGAGCCCAAGCCCATGGATCTCGCCACGCTTTCGCTGTTTCTCCCGGCCTGTTTCGCTTTGAACATGGCCCCCGGCCCGAACAACCTGCTGTCGGTCAGCAATGCCACCCGCTATGGCTATCGCCGGGCCTGCGCCGCCGGTATCGGACGGATTATCGCGTTCGCCGCAATGATCGCCCTCGCCGGCGCGGGGCTGTCAGTGGTGCTGCAGACCTCGGAATGGCTGTTCCATGCGATCAAGATTATCGGCGCGGCGTATCTGCTGTACCTGGCGTGGCAACTATGGCATGCCAATCCCGAGGCCGAGCAGCAACTGGCGGGAGCGTCGGTGGGATTCTGGCGGTTGGCGCGTCAGGAGTTTCTGGTAGCGGCGGGTAATCCGAAAGCTATCCTGCTGTTCACCGCGTTTCTACCGCAATTCGTCGACCCAAGCCGTCCGGTACCGGCGCAATTCGCCGTGCTCGGCGCGCTGTTTCTGCTGCTGGAATGGATCGCCATCGGCGCCTATGCCTGGATGGGCCTGCACATGCGCCGCTGGTTCGCCGAGCCGCGCGGCAAACGCATCTTCAACCGTTGTTGCGCGGGGCTGCTGTCAGCGGCGGCTTCGGTGTTGTTGATGGCGAAACGCGCTTAAGCCTCGGACGGGCCTTTGAGCTCGACCTGATTGCCGTCCGGGTCGAAGCAGTACAGTGACAGGCCGTAGCCCTCGGCGCCGAAGCGTCTGGCGGCTGTTTCCACGCTCAGACCGTGCGCCTGCAAGTGTTCGATCAACGCAGATTCATCAAAGGGTTCGATGCGCAGGCAGAAGTGATCGACGTTGCGCCGCTCCTTGCCGGCCGCCCCGCCCCCCTTCTGCCCGAGTTCGCCTTGCAAGTCGACCAGGTCGATCATCGAGGTCCCGGCGCGCAGGTGCACCAGCCCCAATGGCTCATTATGCTTGACCACCTCGGCGCCGAAGACCTGGCGGTAAAAGTCGATACTGCGTTGCAGATCGGCGACGCGCAGCACGATGTGATCAATATATTGAATGATGAACGGCGGCATAAAACTCAATCCCTCAACTGTAGGAGCTGCCGCAGGCTGCGATCTTTTGATCTTGTTCTGAAAAAACAAAGGCAAAAGATCGCAGCCTGCGGCAGCTCCTACACGGTAGTTCAGAGGTTCTGGAAATTCACTGTCGATTTTTCGGTGGAGCCATCGAAACCCTCGATTTAAGCTCTGGCCATGAACATACAAACCGCACTCCTGCCGCCCCACGCCGAGATGGTTCGCGCCATGCTCGAACGCGACACCGCCTACGAGGGGGTGTTCTTCACGGCCGTGAAAACCACCGGGATCTTCTGCCGCCCCAGTTGCACGGCGCGCAAGCCGAAACCGGAAAACGTCGAATTCTTCGCCCACGCCGATGAGTGCTTGAGCGCCGGTTACCGCGCCTGCCTGCGCTGCAAGCCGCTGGACGCCGCCGCCATCGCCCCCGACTGGGTGCAGCGCCTGCTCACCGCCGTCGATGCCGACCCGGAAATGCGCTGGAGCGATGCGCAGCTGCTGGCCGAAGGCATCGAACCGCTGAAATTGCGGCGCTGGTTCAAGCAGCATTTCGGCATGACCTTCCATGCGTGGCTGCGTACCCGACGACTCGGTATGGCGCTGGGCGGGATCAAACAAGGCACCTCGATTGACCATGCGGCGTTTGATTCGGGCTACGAATCGCTCAGCGGTTTTCGCGATGCGTTCCAGAAATCCTTCCACATCACCCCGGGCCGCGCGGCCAACAGTGAACCGCTGCTGTTTACCCGCCTGACCACGCCGCTGGGGCCGATGATCGCCATGGCCGAACGTCGCGGCCTGGTGTTGCTGGAGTTTCTCGACCGCCCGGCGCTGACCCGCGAAGTCGAAGAGCTGCAAACCCGTCATGGCTACGTGGTCGCGCCGGGGCACAACGCGCATCTGCAGCAGATCGAAGCGCAACTCAACGAATATTTTACCGGGACCCGCACTCTGTTCAGCGTGCCGTTGCACCTGCCCGGCAGCGCGTTCGACCAGCAAGTCTGGGAGCAACTGCTGCAGATTCCTTATGGACACACCAGTACCTACGGCAGCCTCGCCGCACGTTTGGGCAAGCCCGGCGCCAGTCGTGCGGTGGGGCTGGCCAACGGGCACAATCGGCTGGCGATCGTGGTGCCATGCCATCGGGTGATCGGTGCGGACGGTTCGTTGACCGGCTATGGTGGTGGACAGCCGCGCAAGGCGTTTCTGCTGAGGCTGGAAAACGCTGCGGTGCAACTCACGCAACCACTGGCTTTCTGACGCTTCGCACACTCACAAGAAGGGATTTCGATGAACGCGCTCGACACTCGGTTTCACCAGTTACACCAGGAAGGTCTGCTGATTCTGACCAACGTCGCCGACGCCACCGGTGCGCGGCTGGTCGAGCACGCGGGCGGCAAAGCCGTCGCCACCAGCAGCGCAGCAGTCGCTTGGGCACACGGCTATCCAGACGGCAACACCCTGCCCCTCGAACGACTGATTTCAACCGTGGAATCCATCGCGCGGGTGATCCAGGTGCCGCTGAGCGTGGACATCGAGGCGGGTTATTCCGATGACCTTGGCCGCGTGGCCGAAGTCGTCGACGCGGTGCTTGCCGCCGGTGCGGTGGGGATCAATATCGAGGACGGCAGCGGCGCCCCGGAACTGTTGGCGCGCAAGATCGAAGTGGCACGCGAAGTCGCCCGCAAGCGCGAGGTGAAGCTGTTCATCAACGCGCGCACTGACGTCTACCTCAAAGGTCTGGTACCGGCCGAGGATCGCGTCGCCGAAACCCTGCGCCGTTCCGCGCTCTATCAGGCCGCCGGGGCCGATGGCTTGTTTGCCGCTGGCGTGACGGGCGCTTATGAAATCGAGGCAATCTGCAAGGGCACGTCACTGCCGGTGAACGTGCTCGGCTTCGCCTGCCTGCCCTCGCCGACCGAGCTGCAAGCTCTGGGCGTACGGCGCTTGAGCGCCGGGTCTGGCATCGCCGAGTTCCTCTACGGCGCGATGGGTTCGCTGGTGAAAAGCTTCCTCGCCAGCGGCAAGCTCGATACCCACGACTTGAAGGCGCTGACCTACGGCGAAGTCAACGGTCTGCTGAAATAGCATGCCGGATCGTTATCAGGCGGCCAGCGCATTTCTCGCCGCGCTCGACGAGGACTGGCAGCGCCACATTGCAGTCGTCGGCCCGTGCCTGCACCAACCGCACCCGGCGCGCGATCCTTACGAATCGCTGGTGCGAGCGATTGCCTATCAGCAACTGCACGCCAAGGCCGGGGATGCAATTGTCGGGCGTCTGGTGGCGCTGTTTCCGGGGCAGACGTTTCCCCGGCCTGAACAGATTCTCGCGACCGACTTCGATCAGCTGCGCGGCTGCGGTTTTTCGGCGGGCAAGATTGCGACCATTCAGGGCATCGCCCAGGCGACACTGGACGGCGTGGTACCGGATTACTCCACCGCGCTGGCGATGGACGATGAGGCGCTGATCGAACGTTTGGTCAGCCTGCGCGGGGTTGGGCGCTGGACGGTGGAGATGCTGTTGATCTACAGCCTGGAACGCACGGATATCCTGCCGGCGGATGATTTTGGCGTGCGCGAGGGCTATCGGCGGTTGAAGGGGCTGGAGATGCAGCCGACGCGCAGGCAGATGGTCGAGATTGGCTTGGCGTGGAGTCCGTATCGGACGGTGGCGGCGTGGTACCTCTGGCGCATACCAAAACCGCAAATCCCCCTGTAGGAGCTGCCGCAGGCTCGGGCCGCGTTCGGACGATCTTTTGATCTTGCTTTGAAAAGATCAAAGTCAAAAGATCGCAGCCTGCGGCAGCTCCTACAGGGGAATGCGTTGCAAATGTGGGAGTGAGCCTGCTCGCGATGGCGCCCGGACAAACACTGCAAAATCTTCTAGGCTCAACCACACCACTTCAGCCAACCGGAGGCCCCCTCATGCACCTCGAAGGCTCCTGCCACTGCGGCGCCGTCACCTTCAGCCTGACCAGCGCCCATCCCTACCCTTATCAACGCTGCTACTGCTCGATCTGCCGCAAGACTCAGGGCGGAGGCGGTTATGCAATCAACCTCGGTGGCGATGCGGCCAGCCTCAAGGTTCAGGGGCGCAAGCACATCAGCATCTACCACGCGAAGATGAAAGAAGAAGGTGAAAAACGTGCCCATCGCAGCACCGCCGAGCGGCATTTCTGCTCACAGTGCGGCAGCGGTTTGTGGCTGTTCAGCCCGGAATGGCCGGAGCTGATTCATCCGCTCGCCTCGGCGATCGATACGCCGCTGCCGGTGCCGCCGGAGCATACGCATTTGATGCTGGGATCGAAGGCGCCCTGGGTCGAGGTGGATGCGAAGCCCAAGGACAAGCAGTTTGCGGTGTATCCCGAGGAGTCGATCGCGCAGTGGCATGAGCGATTGGGGTTGGCCAAATGAGCAGGGGTTTGTGCTGTGATTGATGGCCCTATCGCGAGCAGGCTCACTCCTGCATTTGGAATGCATTCCCTTGTTGGAGTGAGCCTGTTCGCGATAGGGCCCAACCCGCCAACACCAATCAGTCCAGATGCGCCCAGGTCATCCGAAACGACGCCCCACCCCACTCCGATTCCCCGACCTCGACCTGCCCGCCATGGGACTGCGACACCCGCCGCACCAGCGCCAGCCCTAGACCGAAGCCACCGGTGCGACGGTCGCGACTGGCATCCAGCCGCGAGAACGGTTCGAAGATCTTCACCCGGCCTTCCACCGGAACCCCCGGGCCGTCGTCGTTGACCCGCACTTCGTAGTAATCGCCGCTGCGCACCAGCGTCACCTCGACACGCTGCTCGGCATAACGAATGGCGTTGCGCAGCAGATTGATCACTGCGCGCGCCATGAACCGCGGCTCGATGCGCACGGTGTCGAGCCGACAGTCACCAATCAGCAACTGCACTCCCGCCGCTTCCGCCTCCAGCGCCACGCTGCCGACCACACTGTCGAGCCAGTTGGCGGCTTGAATGTTTTCGCACTTGATCACCGTCGCGCCGCGTTCGAGGCTGGCGTAGGTCAGCAGCTCGGAGACCATTTCTTCCAGCTCGCCAAGGTCGGCGTACATGTCGGCGATCAGTTCACGGTTCTGGTTGGCGTCCGGCTGTTGCTTGAGTTGATCGAGTTCGAATGACAGTCGCGCAATCGGCGTGCGCAGTTCGTGGGACACCGCGTTGGTCAGTTCGCGCTGATTGGCGATCAGGCTCTCGATGCGTGCCGCCATCAGGTTGAAGTGCTCAGCCAGGTCACGGATGTTCGAGCGTTTCGACAGTTGTATGCGCACCGACAGATCGTTGTCGCCAAAACGTTCGGCGGCCAGACGCAGTTTTTCCAGGTCGCGCCAATGCGGACGCACCCAGAAAAACAATACGCAGCCGATCAGCACGGCGATCATCAAGTAGGCACCGGCAATGTAGAACGGCATCAGGCTGGGTTCGGCGGGCAAGCGGATGCTGAGCAGTTGCGAGCCGCCGTCGATGGCAGAAATGTATTGGGTGTATTTGTCGCGGATCACTAGCAAGCCTTGAGCAAGCTCGACTTTTTCCTCGTCGCTGAGCGCCAGTTGTTCGGCTTCGACCAAGCTCAGCCCCAAGCCATAGTGCGGGCGCAGGGCCTGCAGTTGTTTTTCACGGGCCGGACCGTCGAGGTTGCGCAGCTGCTCCCCCAGCGTCCAGGCCTGACCACGCACCGCCTCGCGGTTGTAGTCATGCATCTGATAGTCGAGCAAGGCATCGAACGTACGCTCGACCGTCTGCAACGCCAGAACCAGGCCCACCGTCATCACCAGAAACAGCCCGAGGAATAACCGCAGCATCTACAGCTCCCACGCGAACGGATTGAACAGATAACCCTTGCCCCATACGGTCTTGATGCACACCGGCTCGCGGGGATTGTCCTTGAGTTTGTTGCGCAACTTGCTGATGTACACATCGACGCTGCGATTGAGCCCGTCGAAGGCGATACCGCGCATGCGATTGAGGATGTCATCGCGCGACAAGGTCTTGCCGGCGGCGCTGGCCAGCAGCCACAGCAGCTCGAATTCCATGGTGGTCATTTCGATGATCTCGCCGGCCAGCCGCACTTCGCGACAGCTGCGATCAATGCTCAAGCGCCCAAACTCCAGCGCACTGACCACGCCGGCTTCCGGCATCTGGCGCCGCTGCAACGCGCGTAGCCGAGCAAGCAATACCGGCGGCTTGATCGGTTTGATCACGTAGTCGTCGGCGCCGGATTCCAGGCCGAGAATGTGGTCGAGATCGTCTTCCTTGGCGGTGAGAATGACAATTGGCGTGTCTGACACGCTGCGAATTTCCCGGCACACGTGTAGGCCGCTCTGCCCCGGCAGCATCAGGTCGAGCACCACCACTTTGGGCTGGAATTCGAGAAACGCGGCCACCGCCAGATCGCCGCGATGCACAGCGCGCACCTCGTAGCCATGCTGCTCGAGAAAGTGCGCAATCAGCGTGGCCAGACGCTCATCGTCTTCGACCAGCAGGACTTTGCCAAAACCCAGGTTATCCATAACGACCGTCTGCCAACCCATGTGTGAAGTGGGCGACAGTATGGCGGCAATCGCTGGCGAGGCGTTGTTTCGGGCAACAAAAACCGGCCGCTGGGGCCGGTTTTCAGTGATATTTCATACTCTTAAGAGTTTTTTACAATCAGGAGCAAAGATCGCAGCCTGCGGCAACTCCTACATTTGGACCGATCCCTGTAGGAGCTGCCGAAGGCTGCGATCCTTTGATCTTGCTTCAAAAAATCAACAGATCGCAGCCTGCGGCAGCTCCTGCAGGTCAGGCGGCAGCCGGCACACCGCTGTGAAAGCGAAACTCTTCATCCGGCGACTCGATCAGCTCCTGCTCGGCAGCACGCACCTTGTCGATCACCTGAGCGATGTCCTTCGCGTCGCCGTACTGGTAAGCCAGTTTCAGATAACCCTGGAAATGCCGCGCCTCGCTTTTCAGCAGGCCGAAATAGAACTTGCCGAGTTCTTCGTCCAGATGCGGCACCAGCGCTTCGAAACGTTCGCAGCTGCGCGCTTCGATGAATGCGCCGACCACCAGCGTATCCACCAGTTTCACCGGTTCGTGGCTGCGCACCACTTTGCGCAGACTCGACGCGTAACGCCCGGCGTGCAGCTGGCGCAGCTCGATCTTGCGGCGTTTCATGATGCGCATGACTTGTTCGTGATGCACCAGTTCTTCCCGGGCCAGACGCGACATCATGTTGATCAGGTCGACGTGGGAATGGTACTTGGCAATCAGGCTCAGCGCGGTGCTGGCGGCCTTGAACTCGCAGTTCTTGTGGTCGATCAGCAGGGTTTCCTGATCGGCCAGTGCCGCCTGGACCCAGGCGTCGGGCGTGCGGCAGCCAAGGAATTCGTGGATTTCGGGAAGGATCATGGGGCTCACGGTAAAAGGTGTACGAGCAAAGGCCGCCGATTATACCGGCCTGCCCGCAGACCACCAGTCGCAGGCGTTGATATGCATCAAGTCGCGTCCCGATGAGCAGCAACTATAGTTGTGCAACGCCGTGCCTTTTCTTTGCTGGAGACTCCGCTCATGCAAGCCATTCGCAGCATTCTGGTGGTCATCGAACCCGAACATTCGGAAAGCCTGGCGCTCAAGCGCGCCAAGTTGATCGCCGGCGTGACCCAGGCCCATCTGCACCTGCTGGTGTGCGACAAGAAGCACGACCACGCCGGCATGCTTGGCGTGCTCAAAGCCGCGCTGATCGCCGACGGCTACAGCGTGACCACCGAGCAGGCGTGGAACGAGAGCCTGCACGAAACCATCATCGATGTGCAGCAGGCCGAAGGCTGCGGGCTGGTGATCAAACAGCACTTTCCCGACAGCGCCCTGAAAAAAGCCCTGCTGACCCCGGCCGACTGGAAACTGCTGCGGCACTGCCCGACTCCGGTGCTGCTGGTGAAAACTGCGGGGACGTGGAAAGACAAAGTGATTCTCGCGGCAATCGATGTCGGCAACGCCGATGGCGAGCACCGGCATCTGCACACCACGATCATTGATCACGGGTTCGATATCGCCAGCCTGGCCAAGGGGCACCTGCATGTGATCACGGCGCATCCGTCGCCGATGCTGTCGGCAGCAGACCCGACCTTTCAGCTCAAGGAAACCATCGAGGCGAGGTACCGCGAGCAATGCAAGGCGTTTCAGGCCGAGTTCGATGTGGATGACGAGCACCTGCACATCGAGGAAGGCCCGGCGGATGTATTGATTCCGTTCATGGCGCACAAACTGCAGGCGGCAGTGACCGTAATCGGCACCGTGGCGCGCAGCGGTGTATCAGGCGCATTGATCGGCAACACCGCCGAACAGGTTCTGGACCAACTTGAAAGCGACGTGCTGGTGCTCAAGCCGCAGGAGGTTGAGGATCATCTGGTGGAGTTGGCGGTGAAGCACTGAGGATTACGGTGCCTGAACCGGCGCCTTCGCGAACAGGCTCGATCCCACAGGGGTACGCATTTCAAATGTAGGAGTGAGCCTGCTCGCGATGGCGGTGTATCGGCCGAAGACTATGTTGAATGTACCGGCCTCATCGCGGGCAGGCTCACTCTTACAGAGGTACGCCTTCCAAATGTGGGAGTGAGCTTGCTCGCGAAGCTTTTGATCTTCAGGCGCCGAAGGCGTCTTTCAGGAAACCCGGGGCGATGTAGCGCTGATAATGCGCTTCCGACAGCAGGAAGAATTCCCGATCAATGGCATCGCGCAACTCCGGCAGGTTCCAGTCGCGGAACTCCGGCAACAACACCATGCCGTAGGCTTCCAGATTAATGATCACCCGCGCCCCGCGCGCAATCAGCTGATAGGCCCAGCAATATTCCGACTGATGCGGCACGAAGCGGATCTTGCGCTGTTCCAGCTGCAGGCGCAGGCGCGCCGGATCGAAGATCTCGACCTTGCTCGCCATCACTTGTGACAGCAATTGCTCCAGACGCAACCACACCGCACGCTTTTCCTCCTCGCCGTAACCATTCCAGTTGATCACTTCGTGGTGGAAACGTTTGCAGCCACGGCACACCAGATCTCCGTAAACAGTGGAGCAGAGGCCGACGCAGGGGGTCTTGATGGTCTGATTGGGCATAAATTGGCAAAACACTGAAACGCGGAACAGGCCGGCATGTTAGCCCTTTGTCGGGCATTGATCACCCCTCAAACGTCAGGGGCAAGCGCTGGCTCGCGGTTTACCCTGCCCGTGCACAACGCCACCAAAGTCCAATAGAGCGCGACTTACCTTTAAATTTTTTTTGCCGTAGAATCAGCCAGCCTTTTAAGGCGCCAATGTCCGTTAGAAGCTGTTTTCAAAGCGTCACGAGCACAGTCGTTCCTTCAGAGCGGTGTTGGCGAAGGGTTTTTCCAGCGGGGAAAAGCCCAACGCCAACCCTCATCAGCTCCCCGTTCTGCAGGCGTAAAACTTTGAAAGCAGCTTCTGTAAGGAATTGCCGGTAATTCTGGCCAAACGACTCACAACGTCGTGCGGTGCATGAGTACGGCAATTTCGGGATGAGCGTCCCGGACACCCATTTGGGACCACTGATGAGGGTAATAACTGTGCTTGAAGCCTACCGCAAACATATCGAAGAGCGTGCAGCCCTGGGTATCGTTCCCCAGCCGCTTAACGCCGAACAAACTGCAGGCCTGGTCGAGCTGCTGAAGAATCCTCCGGCTGGCGAAGAAGCTTTCCTCGTTGACCTGATCACCAATCGCGTACCACCAGGAGTGGACGAAGCCGCTTACGTCAAAGCCGGTTTCCTGTCGGCCCTGGCCAAAGGCGAAGTCTCCTCCCCTCTGCTGGACAAGAAGCGCGCTGTAGAACTGCTCGGCACCATGCAGGGCGGCTACAACATCGTGACTCTGGTTGAACTGCTGGACAACGCCGAACTGGCGCCAGTGGCTGCCGAAGAACTCAAGCACACCCTGCTGATGTTCGATGCCTTCCACGACGTGGCTGAAAAAGCCAAGAACGGTAACGTTCACGCCAAGGCCGTGCTGCAATCCTGGGCTGACGGCGAGTGGTTCAAGAAGCGCCCGGTGCTGGCCGACAAGATCAGCCTGCGCGTGTTCAAGGTCACCGGCGAAACCAACACCGACGACCTGTCCCCGGCACCAGACGCCTGGTCGCGTCCTGACATCCCGCTGCACGCCCTGGCCATGCTGAAAATGGCCCGTGACGGCATCGTTCCGGACGAGCAAGGCAAGACCGGCCCGATGAAGCAAATCGAAGAAATGCGCGGTCAAGGCTTCCCGATAGCCTACGTCGGTGACGTGGTCGGTACCGGTTCCTCGCGTAAATCCGCGACCAACTCGGTGCTGTGGTTCTTCGGCGACGACATCCCTTACGTGCCGAACAAGCGCGCTGGCGGTTTCTGCTTCGGCAGCAAAATCGCTCCGATCTTCTACAACACCATGGAAGATGCCGGCGCACTGCCAATCGAGTTCGACGTGTCGAACATGAACATGGGCGACGTGATCGACCTGTACCCGCACGCAGGCAAAGTCTGCAAGCACGGTACCGACGAAGTCATCACCACCTTCGAAATGAAGACCCCTGTGCTGCTGGACGAAGTCCGTGCCGGCGGTCGTATCCCGCTGATCATCGGCCGTGGCCTGACCGAGAAGGCTCGCGCCGAACTGGGTCTGCCAGCATTCGACCTGTTCAAGAAGCCGGAAGCACCGGCTGAAAGCACCAAGGGCTTCACCCTGGCGCAGAAAATGGTCGGCAAGGCGTGCGGTCTGGCAGAAGGCAAAGGCGTTCGTCCTGGCACCTACTGCGAGCCGAAGATGACCACCGTCGGTTCTCAGGACACCACCGGTCCGATGACCCGTGACGAACTGAAAGACCTGGCGTGCCTGGGCTTCTCCGCTGACCTGGTGATGCAGTCCTTCTGCCACACCGCGGCGTATCCGAAGCCGATCGACGTGACCACCCACCACACCCTGCCCGACTTCATCATGACCCGTGGCGGCGTTTCCCTGCGTCCGGGCGACGGCATCATCCACTCGTGGCTGAACCGCATGCTGCTGCCGGACACCGTGGGTACCGGTGGTGACTCGCACACCCGTTTCCCGATGGGCATCTCGTTCCCGGCCGGTTCCGGTCTGGTCGCGTTCGCCGCTGCCACCGGCGTCATGCCGCTGGACATGCCGGAATCGATCCTGGTGCGCTTCAAAGGCAAAATGAAACCTGGCATCACCCTGCGTGACCTGGTTCATGCCATTCCTTACTTCGCCATCCAGAACGGTCTGCTGACCGTCGAGAAGAAAGGCAAGAAAAACGCCTTCTCCGGCCGCATCCTGGAGATCGAAGGCCTGGAAGGTCTGACCCTGGAGCAGGCGTTCGAACTGTCCGACGCCTCGGCCGAACGTTCGGCTGCCGGTTGCACCATCAAGCTGTCGAAAGAGTCGATCACCGAGTACCTGCAGTCCAACATCACCCTGCTGCGCTGGATGATCGGCGAAGGCTACGGCGATGCGCGTACCCTGGAACGTCGCGCGCAAGCGATGGAAGCCTGGATCGCCAACCCTGAGCTGATGGAAGCCGATGCCGACGCCGAATACGCCGAAGTCATCGAAATCGATCTGGCCGACATCAACGAGCCAGTACTGTGCGCGCCGAACGATCCGGACGACGCCCGTCTGCTGTCCAGCGTGGCTGGCGAGAAGATCGACGAAGTGTTCATCGGTTCGTGCATGACCAACATCGGTCACTTCCGTGCTGCCGGTAAACTGCTGGATCAGGTCAAGGGTCAGCTGCCAACCCGTCTGTGGCTGTCGCCGCCGACCAAAATGGACGCTCACCAACTGACCGAAGAAGGCTACTACGGCATCTACGGCAAGGCTGGCGCACGCATGGAAATGCCAGGCTGCTCGCTGTGCATGGGTAACCAGGCACGCGTTGAGCCGAACAGCACCGTGGTCTCGACGTCGACCCGTAACTTCCCGAACCGTCTGGGCGACGGCGCGAACGTCTACCTGGCTTCGGCCGAGCTGGCGTCCGTGGCTTCGATCCTGGGTCGCCTGCCGACCGTCGAGGAGTACATGGAATACGCTGGCAAGATCGACAGTATGGCGGCCGATGTCTACCGCTACCTGTCCTTCGACCAGATCGCCGAGTTCCGTGAAGCGGCTGCGAACGCCAAGATTCCGGTCGTTCAAGCCTAACGTTACAAAGCAATAGAAAACGCCGCCCATCGTGAGATGTGCGGCGTTTTTTTATGCGTGCTCTCAGTAGATACATCTATTTTTGTTCGCCATCATTCCCTGTAGGAGCTGCCGAACGCGGCCCGAGCCTTCGGCAGCTCCTACAGGGATTCGTCAGGTTTCAAAGCTTGCTGCACCGCCCCGTCGACGCTCAGCCCGCTGAGAATCACCCCGTTAGCGGTTACTTCTGGCAATGCCTCTAGCGCCGTCAGCGCCTCATGCTTGAGCCGCGCCAGAATCAGGCGCTTGCCCTCCTGATGCACCCGCAGGAAAAACTCCTGCATAGCCTCGATGCTGGTGCCGTCCAGGTCCGGGGTTTCCTCCAGACTCAGGATCACGGTGTGCAGCGGTGCGCCCGAGTGACGGATCAAGTGCAACGCTGCACCAAGAACCCGCTCGACGTTGGCAAAGAACAACGCCTCACCGGGCCGCACAATCAGCACTCCCGGCTCAGTCGCCGCGGTCGAATGGCGTTGCAGATCGACAAAATCATGCCCGCCGTCGATCCGCCCGAGCACCTGAATGTCCGCCGCCGACATCTGTTTGAGCATCAGCAGCACGCTGATCGCCACCGACACCAGTAACCCGTCGAGAATGCCCAGCAGCAGCACCGCCCCCACCGCGCACAACACCAGCACCCGATCCCGGCGCCAGACGAAGTAGCGCCCCAGCGGCTGCAGACTCAAGCCACGCGCCAGCGCATGAATCACGATGGCCGCCAGAATCGGCTCCGGCGTCAGGGCGATCCACGGCAGAACCGTCAGCACGATCACCAGCACCACCAGCGCCGCCACCCCACCGGCCCAGCGTGAAGTCGCCCCGGCGGCCTCGTTCGCCGACGTTGCCGAATACCCCGCCCCCGCCGGCATGCCATGGAACAATCCGGACAACAGATTCGAGGCACCCAGCGCCAGCAAGTCACGGTTGGAGGTCACGCGGTCACCGTGCTTGAGGGCGAACGAACTGATCGAGCCGTACGATTCGGCGTACAGAATCATCACCAGCGCGAACCCCACCTCCCCCAGCCGCAGCCAGTCGGCAAACGGCAACAGCGGCAGGCTCGGCACCTCCAGGCTCAGGTCGATCAAACCGATCAGGCTCACGCCGTGAGCCGGCAGGTTCAGCCATTGCCCGAGCACAATGCCAATCACCACCACCAGCAAACCGCCAGGCACCCGTGGAAAGCGCGAGAACAGTCCCAACAGCCCCAGTGCCACCGCTGCGACAGCCGCCGCCGGCCAGTTCCATTGCGGCAGTTGTTCGAGCAATTGCGGGGCGAAGCGCACCAGGTTGGCGTCGTTCAGGTGCACGCCGACCACGCTGGCGACCTGTTTGAGGATAATCGTCAGCGCGAGGCCGAAGGCGAATCCGCGCAATACCGGTTTGGCGATAAAAGCGGTGACGCTGCCAAAACGGAAGATCCCCGCCAGCAAGAACAGCCCACCAGTGACCAGCACCAACCCGACCGCCAGCGTCGCGCGTAACTGCGGGTCGCCATTGGCCATGGTCGCGGTGGCCGCCGCCAGCACCGCTGCTGACGAAGACGTGGCCGAGACAATGGCAAAGCGGCTGGTGCCAAACAACCCATAGCACAGCAACCCGGCAAACAGCGCAATCACCCCGGCCTGCGGCGCCAGCGCGGCGATGGTCGAATAAGCGACCGCTTCGGGCAACAACAGACCGGCAATCGACAGACCGGCGAGGATGTCTTGCCAGCGATTGGGGGGTTCTACAGATTGGGGCGCGCTCGACAATCCACTGTCTCCAGACGAAAAAAAGCCGCTGCGCATGAGAGATGCGCAGCGGCCTACTGTAGCTGAAAAGCAAAAGATCGCAGCCTCCGGCAGCTCCTACAGGGTATTCCTGCAGGAGCTGCCGAAGGCTGCGATCTCTTGATCTTTAAGCAGTCAGCGAATAAATCAACGCCGAAATCGCCACCAGACCTACGGCGGTGACAAACACGTTCGACGCCTGACCGCGATAGCGCGCCATCGCCGGCACTTTGCGGATCGCGTACATCGGCATCAGGAACAGAATCGCCGCGATCACCGGGCCACCGATGGTCTCGATCATCCCTAGAATGCTCGGGTTCAGGGTCGCGACGATCCAGCACACCACCAGCATGAACGCCGCCACGATGCGATCCAGCGCCTTGGCGCCCGGACGCTTGCCGCTCTTGACGATCAGGCCCTTGAGGCCTTCGCTGGCACCGATGTAGTGGCCGAGGAACGACTTGGAGATTGCCACAAACGCAATCAACGGCGCCGCAAAAGCGATGGTCGGGTTGCTGAAGTGGTTGGCCAGGTATGACAGGATCGACAGGTTCTGCGCCTTGGCTTCGGCCAGTTGTTCCGGCGACAGGGTCAGCACGCAACTGAAGACGAAAAACAGCACCATCACCACCATCAACAGGTGGGCACGGCAGAGGATCTGCGAGCTGCGCTGGTCAGCATTCACGCCGTAACGACGCTTCTGATCCACCGCAAACGCCGAGATGATCGGCGAATGGTTGAACGAGAACACCATCACCGGGATCGCCAGCCATAACGTGTGCAGCAGCGCCGAAGGTGCCGGCACTTGCGAGGCGGTAGTCAGGATGCCGCCGTTCCAGTGCGGAATCAGGTACACCGCGAGGAACAGCAGCGCGACGATGAACGGATACACCATCAGACTCATCGCCTTGACGATCGCCTGCTCGCCGCAACGCACCACGGCCAGCAGGCCGAGGATCAGCACGAACGACAGCAGCGCGCGCGGGGGCGGCGTGATGTGCAGTTGGTGTTCGAGGAAACTGGCGACCGTGTTGGTCAGGCCGACGCTGTAGATCAGCAGGATCGGGAAGATGGCGAAGAAGTACAGCAGGGTGATCAGCGCGCCGGCCTTGATGCCGAAATGCTGCTCGACCACCTCGGTGATGTCCGCACCTTCGCGACCGGAGAGCACGAAGCGGGTCAGGCCCCGGTGAGCGAAGAACGTCATCGGGAAGGCCAGCAGCGCAAGGATCACCAGCGGCCAGAAGCCACCCAGACCCGCGTTGATCGGCAAAAACAGGGTACCGGCGCCAATCGCCGTCCCGAACAGTCCCAACATCCACGTGGTGTCATGGCGATTCCAGCTCGACAGTTCAGCTGGTGCTGCCGCTTCATAGCGTTCGTCGACGCTATTGGCCTGATCATTCATCCGGTCGGATCTCCGCATTCCGGTCACTTGCCACTCGGTCAGGACGCGTCGGAAAAAACCGACAGACATGCTCCGGCCGAAACAGGGGCGCGATTCTCCGCGATAAATGAGCAGAAGCAAAGACTTAGCTGAGGAATGGTTGTACGGAGCAGATCAGCGGGTTGTCGCTTTCAGGAAAATGGCTGTCGGCTCCGGATATGTGTGATGTCGCTTTTCGGCAGGTTTCAGCGTAATACGAGCGGTAAGACTTGATCAGATCGATCGAGCCAGCATGAATCCGAGTGACATGCAAAACAGGCCGAACGCTAGCATTCCCCAGATTGGGTACATATCGCCCTTGTTTTTAATACGCATTCTTTCTTCCCACTCATCGTGCTCACGTTCCAGTTCTTCCATTCTGGCGTTGAAGTCATAGGTGCTCATGTTCGTTTTTCCTTTTTGGCTTATGGGTCTGACGGTGGTGAAACACAAACACTCAAAACTTGAAAAAAACACTTGCCACCGCAGTGATTGCAGTCACCAGGGCACCTGATACGGCGAGCGGATATAAATACGTTTCCCTGCTTAGCTTCTTCTCTTCCGCCAGAAGTTTTTTTCTCTCGGCGATGAGTTTGCGTGTTTCATTTCGGAGCCTTTCGAGTTCCAGGTGTTCTCGATTGTTTCGAAGCATTCGCCTTCCTTGGCTGTTGGCAGTTTCTAACCCGAGCTGCTTTGTGCCCCATGATTTCGCGTTCATCAATGTTCCGATAGCAGACGCATCTGCCAATTTCGTAGGCAAATTCCCCGCAAATAGTAGGTAGCTTCGTACAAAAGCAACGGCGAGATCATCACTCCTTACTTTCAATTTTCCCGACATGCTCTAGCGTGAGACAAGTCCCCTGCCCCACGGAGTCTCTGCCCATGCCCCTCGTCCGCGTCGACATCAAAAAACACGCCGATCCCACCTTCGCCAAACGCATCGGCGAGCAGATCTACGCCGCCATGCGCAGCACTATCAACGTGCCGGAGTACGACAACTTCCAGATTCTCAACGAGCATGATGGCGAGCATTTCATCTTCGATCCGCAGTACCTGGGCATCCAGCGCAGCGATCAGTTGGCGATCATCCAGATCACCCTCAATGAAGGCCGGACGCTGGAGCAGAAAAAAGCCCTGTACCAGGCCATCGCGCACAGCCTGAACACCCAACTGGGCATTCGCCTGGAAGACGTGTTCATCAATCTGGTGGAAGTCAAAAAGGAGAATTGGTCGTTCGGCAACGGCATCGCTCAATACGCCAGTTGACAGCCCTTCGCCGCCGCCAGCATGATCGGCGGCATGAACCTTCGCTCGCTGCACCTCACCCGTACCACCACGACCGCCACCGGCGGGTCGTGGTGTTGCTGCCCGAGATGAATCCAGCGCAGTGAACCAAGGCCCCGCCAGCAATGGACGGGGCCTTGTTGTTTCTCCCGTCCGTGCGGCACTTGCAGCCCTCAAGGAGAAACATCATGTCCGCAGCATTGTTGATCATCGATATGCAGGTCGGTCTGTTCCATGGCCCGGAAAAACCCCACGACGGCGACCGTGTGCTCGCCAACATCCAGCACCTGATCCGCCAGGCACGCCAGCAACACGTGCCGATCTATGCCGTACGCCACACCGGCCCGGCAGGCTCGCCGATTGCCGCCGGCAGCCCCTTCTGGCAATTGCTGCCGGAACTCGAACTGAGCGCAGATGCCGACTACCTCTTCGACAAATCCAGGCCCAACACCTTCCACGGCACGAACCTGGCGCAGCAGCTCAACGCCCATCAGATCGACGACCTGTACCTGGTCGGCATGAAAACCCAGTTCTGCATCGACGCCACCTGCCGCGCCGCCGCCAATCTGGGCTTCAAACCGTTGCTGGTGGCCGACGCACACACTTGCATGGACACCCCGGCATTACCCGCCCAAGTCATCATCGAGCACCATAACGCCACCCTCGGCGGAGCATTTGCACGGCTGATCAACAGCGCCGACGTGAGCTTCTGACGAAGCGCCCGCGTGCTCCCCGCTTCAGCTCCTACACTGGCTGAAGCGGGGCTGCGGCCACCATTGCCAAACCGCTCTGGAATCAGCACTCTGACACGACTTTCGCGACCACACCGTCATAGATCACAGGAGCCGCGCAATGCCCGCCACCGTTCTGGTACTGGTTGAAACCATCAATGACTATTTACCGATTCTCGAGCATCAGGGCTTTCATCTGATCCTCGCACCAACCCCTGCCGAACGTGCGCAAGCCATCGCCAGCCACGGCCCGCGGATCGACGCCGTCCTGACCCGTGGCCCGCTGGGACTGACCGCGGAGGAAATCGCCGCCCTGCCGGCGCTGAAAATCATTACCGTGATCGGCGCCGGTTATGAACACGTTGACCTGCAGGCTGCCAGCGATCGCGGGATCACCGTGACCAACGGCGCCGGGGTCAACGCCTCGTCGGTGGCCGATCATGCGATGGCGCTGCTGTTGGCGCTGGTGCGCGATATTCCGCGCTGCGATGCGGCAGTGCGCCGGGGTGAATGGCCGAAGATCATGCGCCCGTCGCTGGCCAATAAACGTCTGGGCATTCTCGGCCTGGGCGCGGTGGGCATGGCGATTGCCAAGCGTGCCCAGCTTGGTTTCGACATGCAGATCAGTTACCACAACCGTCAACTGCGCAGCGATGTGCCTTACGCGTTCTGCTCGACGCCCACCGAACTGGCACGCGCCTCGGACTTCCTGATCATCGCTACGCCGGGCGGAATCGGCACCCAGCATCTGGTGACTCGGCCGGTGCTCGACGCCCTTGGCCCGAACGGTTTCATCGTCAATATTGCCCGGGCGAGTGTCATCGCCACAGCGGATCTGATCACTGCCCTTGAGCAACGGCGGATTGCCGGCGCCGCGCTGGACGTGTTCGATCATGAACCGCAGGTGCCGAATGCGCTGAAAACCCTGAGTAATGTGATTCTCACGCCACACGTTGCCGGCCTGTCACCGGAAGCCACTCAAGGCACGGTGGAACTGGTAGGGAAAAACCTCGTGGCGTTCTTCTCAGGACAACCGGTGCTGACGCCGGTCGCCCTGCCCCCAAGGCTCAACAACCAGCGCGTGCATTGAAAAGAGCCGGCAGCGCCCTGCTGCCGTACCTATTCGAAACGCTGATTATCCTGCAACACGCTAACCTATAAGACCGCTGCGCGCTTGTGGCCGCCCGAGTGCGCCATTAGATTAGCCAATGATGTCTGGCCTCCAAAATAAGCAGAAGGGATAAGCATGGCGCTTACTGACCAGTCCACCCGGATTCGCTCTGGCGAAGAACTCGATGCCAGCCTGATCGATCCATACTTGAAGGCGCACATTCCGGACCTGACCGGCACCCCGCAGATCAGCCAGTTTCCCGGCGGTGCGTCGAACCTGACTTACCTTCTGGAATACCCGCAGCAGGAATTCGTCCTGCGTCGCCCGCCGTTCGGCCACAAGGCCAAATCCGCCCACGACATGGGCCGCGAATTTCGCATTCTCAATCAACTGCGCGACGGTTTCCCCTACTGCCCGAAAGCCTACGTGCACTGCACCGACGAGTCGGTGATCGGTGCCGAGTTCTATGTGATGGAACGGGTCAAGGGCATCATCCTGCGCTCCGACCTGCCACCAGAACTGGGTCTCGATGCAGCGAAAACCGAAGCACTGTGCAAGAGCTTCATCGACCGTTTCGTCGAGCTGCATCAAGTTGACTACAACGCCTGCGGCCTCGGCGATCTGGGCAAACCGCAAGGCTACGTCGCCCGCCAGATCAAAGGCTGGAGCGAGCGCTACGAAAAAGCCCTGACCCCGGATGCGCCGCACTGGGAGAAAGTCAAAGCCTGGCTCAACGACAAGATGCCGGCCGACCATCCGACCTCAAGCATGGTCCACAACGACTATCGCTTCGACAACGTGATCCTCGACCCGAACAACCCGATGCAGATCATCGGCGTGCTCGACTGGGAACTGACGACCCTCGGCGATCCGCTGATGGACCTGGGCAACACCCTCGCCTACTGGATTCAGGCTGATGATCCGGCGCCCGTGCAACTGATGCGCCGCCAGCCAAGCCACGCCCCGGGCATGCTGACCCGCCGTGAGTTCGTCGATTACTACGCCGAGCGCTCGGGCATCCGGATCGACAATTTCGACTTCTACTACACCTACGGCCTGTTCCGCCTGGCCGGCATCGTGCAGCAGATCTACTACCGCTTCTACCACGGCCAGACCCAGGACAAACGCTTCGCGCAGTTCATTCACATGAACAAACTGCTGGAGCACATGAGCCTGCAGGTCATTGCGAAATCGAGCCTCTGACGGCCCACACCAAGGAACCCTTATGTCCAAGACTCAGTTGTTCGACCTCGACGGCAAAATCGCATTCGTCTCCGGCGCCAGCCGTGGCATCGGTGAAGCCATCGCCAAACTGCTGGCCCAGCAAGGCGCCCACGTGATCGTCTCGAGCCGCAAGCTCGAAGGCTGCCAGCACGTCGCCGACGCCATCATCGCCGCCGGCGGCAAAGCCACCGCCGTGGCCTGCCACATTGGTGAAATGGAACAGATCAGCCAAGTGTTCGCCGGGATCAAGGAACAGTTCGGCCGTCTCGATATTCTGGTGAACAACGCTGCGACCAACCCGCAGTTCTGCAACGTGCTGGACACCGATCTGGGTGCGTTCCAGAAGACCGTCGACGTGAACATTCGCGGCTACTTCTTCATGTCGGTGGAAGCCGGCAAGCTGATGCGCGAAAACGGTGGCGGCAGCATCATCAACGTTGCGTCGATCAACGGTATTTCACCAGGCGTGTTCCAGGGCATCTATTCGGTGACCAAAGCTGCCGTGATCAACATGACCAAGGTCTTCGCCAAGGAATGCGCGCAATTCGGCATCCGCTGCAACGCGCTGCTGCCGGGTCTGACCGACACCAAATTCGCTTCGGCACTGGTGAAGAATGACGCGATCCTCAAGCAGGCACTGACGCAGATCCCGCTCAAACGCGTGGCGGATCCGAGTGAAATGGCCGGAGCGGTGCTGTATCTGGCGAGTGATGCATCGAGCTACACCACCGGGGTTTCGCTGAATGTGGACGGTGGATTCCTGTCCTGATCCAGACGCGCCTGTGTAGGAGCTGCCGAAGGCGGCCCGAGCCTTCGGCAGCTCCTACACAGGATTGAGGTCAGGCAATGACCTTATGCACCGCCAGCAAAGCCGCCCCACGCTACTGCGTGACACAACGGGTGGTGGTGATATGCCGAGTGACCTGCTCGTCAACGTACATATCGCCCGACACCTGAGTGTTTTCCAGGGTCTGACAGGTACGCACCGGCGGGGGTGGAGGTGCAGCAGGAGGCGGTGGCGGAGGACTGGCGCAGCCGCTCAATAGCGCAACAGAGAAAGCCAGCGACAGCGGCAGATACACGCGTTTCCCAGGATTATTCATAGGACGACCCGCGATGAATGGAAGAGCCACTTCCGCAATCGCGCACGAATACCGCGGATAACGGAAGACCTGAACACTCATTCTTTATAGCCGACCACCCTGTAAGCGCCAGTGAAACGGCGGGGGATGGGAGAATTGGCTGTCGATTTTGTGAGGAGCAGACCTTATTGGAGGAGTACGTCAGCAAGAATTTTGCTCACTGGAAGGCCGCCATCGCTGGCAGGCCAGCTCCCACAGAGGTTGAGTATTCCTTCCCGAAACAGGTCGGCTGTCAGGCCGCCGTCGCCAGCAGGCTGGCTCCCACAGGGGTTGAGTATTCCTCAGAAACAGGTCGCCTGTCAGGCCGCCATCGCCAGCAGGCTGGCTCCCACAGGGGTTGAGTATTCCTGCCAAAAACAGATCGCCTGTCAGGCCGCCATCGCTGGCAGGCCAGCTCCCACAGGGGTTGAGTATTCCTGCCAGAAACAGGTCGCCTGTCAGGCCGCCATCGCCAGCAGGCCAGCCCCCACAGGGGTTGAGTATTCCTGCCAAAAACAGGTCGCCTGTCAGGCCGCCGTCGCCAGCAGGCTGGCTCCCACAAGGGTTGAGTATTCCTGCCAAAAACAGGTCGCCTGTCAGGCCGCCATCGCCAGCAGGCCAGCCCCCACAGGGGTTGAGTATTCTTGCCAGAAACAGGTCGACTGTCAGGCCGCCATCGCCAGCAGGCCAGCTCCCACAGGGGTTGAGTACTCCTTCCAGAAACAGGTCGGCTGTCAGGCCGCCATCGCTGGCAGGCCAGCTCCCACAGGGGTTGAGTA
>NZ_JFYN01000021.1 GCF_000631985.1 Pseudomonas sp. RIT288 | reverse complement strand
TTTCGAAGATTTCTTCAACAACTTCAACCACTTGCGCTTCCGATCTCTCGTTAGCGGGAGGCGAATTCTACAGCGTTACACGCTGCTGTCAACACCTCTTTTTCTCCGCTTTCGACCGAGAAGATCGAACCGTCAAAAGAGCCAAACATCACCGCTCTTTCAACTCCTTCCAGGCTTCGATGAGCTGAAGCAGGCCGCTGTCGAAAACCGCATAACTCATTGAATATCAAGGAGTTTTCCGTTTCGACTGCGCCGGAAGTGGGGCGAATTATAGACTTCCTGAATCTGCCGTCAACCGTTAATTTCAGTTTTATTGCAAAACCTGCTTTTTAGCCAATAAACGCGGGATTCGACGGGCAACCGCAGGTACACGCAGCAACAGGAGCACCGCTCCTATACAGGCATAGATCGCCCACTCCTTGAGATCGGCACGCACGATCCACAGCATATGCAGCAATCCCAACCCCAGAATCACGTATACCAACCGATGCAATTTCTTCCAGCGCACACCCAGGCGGCGCTGACTGTAGCGATTGGACGTAACCGCCAACGCCAACAGACCAAGAAAACCCAGCGTACCCACAATAATGTACGGCCGCTTACGCAACTCCACGCCCAACTGTGACCAGTCGAAACCAAGGATGAACGCCATATAGCTGAACAGGTGCAGAACCACATAAGCAAAACACCAGAGCCCCAACTGACGGCGCACAGCAATCCACCCTGTCCACCCCGTCAATTTCTGCAGCGGCGTCATGCTCAATGTAATCAACAGCAATACCAGCGTCCCCAGCCCCAAGCGATCAACCAGCACCTTGCCTGGATCCGGGCCGAGCAAATCGGCAAACGCCTGATAAAACCAAAGCGATGGCCAGATCGCCGCCGCAATGAAAACGCCTACACGCCAGAACGGATTTCGCATCAGTAGTTCTTCCGCAGATCGAGTCCGGTATATAAAGAAGCAACTTCATCCGCGTAGCCGTTGAACATCTGCGTATCACGCACATTCGGCTTGAACAGACTGTTCGGCAGACGCCGCTCCCGTGCCTGAGTCCAGCGCGGGTGATCGACCGTCGGATTCACATTGGCATAAAAACCGTATTCATCTGCCGCGATGCTCTGCCAAGTGGTCTTGGGCTGCTCGCTGACCAGACTGATCCGCACAATGGACTTCACACTTTTGAAGCCGTACTTCCACGGCACCACCAGGCGCAGCGGCGCACCGTTCTGATTCGGCAATTCGCGCCCATACATGCCAACCGCCAGAATCGCCAATGGATTCATCGCCTCGTCCAGACGCAAGCCTTCTACATAAGGCCAATCGATCAGGGCAAAACCTGAGCGCTGTCCTGGCATGCTCTTGGGATCCTGCAGGGTTTCGAAGCGAATGTATTTGGCCTTAGAGGTCGGTTCGACCTGCTTGAGCAACGCAGCAATAGGAAAACCAATCCAAGGGATGACCATCGACCACGCCTCAACGCAGCGAAGGCGATAGATACGCTCCTCCAACTGGTACGGCTTCATGAAGTCTTCCAGCGCGTAACGCCCGGGCTTACCCACCTCCCCGTCCACGACAACGCTCCACGGTTCGGTTTTCAGCGAACCGGCATTGGCCGCCGGATCCCCCTTGTCGGTGCCGAACTCATAGAAGTTGTTGTAATGGGTCGCGTCTTTATAAGGCGTGATCGCCTCATCCTTGACGTTGACGGCGCCCCATTTGGTAGAAGGGAGCTTCTCGGCAAACCAGGCAGGCGCCTTGCCCGGCTCGACATCGGCATAACGCGCCGCCTCTTCTGCGACAGCCCAACGCGGCAGGCTGCTCACGGCGATACCGGCCGCGGTAGCTCCGAGCAATTGGCGACGGGAGAGATAAATGGATTCAGGCGTGACATCCGACTCATGGCAGTCGGACGCTTTGGGGATTTTGATCAGCATGGCAACTCCGCAGCTTTGGAGGACAGATGCACCCATAGACTGCGGAGTATGCGGGAAATTACATCACTCGGCGTTTTTGTGCCGACGAAGATGCAACAGGTATTGCACAGGGCCGGAAGCCGCGTAGGCGAGGAACACCAGCAGCAGAATCCGTGGTGGATCACTGAAGACCACGGCGAACACCAGAACTACGGCGAGGATCGCCACGAAAGGTACGCGCCCCTTCAGATCCAGCTCCTTGAAGCTGTTGTACTTGATGTTGCTGACCATCAGCATGCCGGCAGCCGCGACCATCAAGGCGACCAGGAACGACATCTTCGAACCCTGAATACCGTAATCGCTGAACGCCCAGACGATCCCCGCGACCACACCGGCAGCTGCCGGGCTGGCCAGACCGATGAAGTAGCGTTTGTCAGCCGTACCGACCTGAGTATTGAAACGCGCCAGACGCAACGCCGCGCCAGCTACATAGATGAAGGCAACCATCCAGCCGACCTTGCCCATGTCACCCAACGCCCAGCCAAAGGCCAGTAGCGCCGGTGCGACACCGAAAGCGACCATGTCCGACAGCGAGTCATACTCGGCGCCGAAGGCACTTTGCGTATTGGTCATGCGCGCTACGCGACCATCAAGACCATCGAGCACCATGGCCACAAAAATCGCGATCGCGGCAAAGGCGAAATACTTGCTCGCATTCGCAGAGTCACCGGCGCTCAACGCAGCCTGGGCACTCATCGAGTTGATGATGGAATAAAACCCTGCGAACAGGTTCGCAGTGGTGAACAGGTTCGGCAGCAGATAGATACCACGATGCCGGACTTTACGACCTTCTGCGTCGTGCCCTTCCTCGACGTGTTCATCGATGGGCAGCAGGCTTTCGGCGTCAGAAGCCTGGTTCGGCTCTTCGGGACGTTCGCTCATGGACATTACCTTGCAACGGTTTGGAAAAATTCGACAGGTGCCTGTGACGACGGTTCGGCCACAAACGATGCAGCTTTATACCAGAACCATCGGTTTCAAACGAAAAAACGCGGCCGAGGCCGCGTTTTTCGTACAAGAATGACGACTTAGTTTTTGGCTTTGTCGACGATCTTGTTGGCACCGATCCACGGCATCATGGAGCGCAGTTGCTCGCCGATGATTTCGATACCGTGAGCGGCGTTGTTACGACGCTTGGCGGTCATCGAAGGGTAGCCGGTAGCGCCTTCGCTGATGAACATTTTGGCGTATTCGCCGTCCTGAATACGTTTCAGGGCATTGCGCATGGCCTGACGGGATTCGGCGTTGATCACTTCCGGACCGGTCACGTACTCGCCGTATTCAGCGTTGTTGGAGATCGAGTAGTTCATGTTGGCGATACCGCCTTCGTACATGAGGTCAACGATCAGCTTCAGTTCGTGCAGGCACTCGAAGTAGGCCATTTCCGGCGCGTAGCCAGCTTCAACCAGGGTTTCGAAACCGGCTTTCACCAGCTCAACGGTACCGCCGCACAGTACGGCTTGTTCGCCGAACAGGTCGGTTTCGGTCTCGTCCTTGAAGGTGGTTTCGATGATGCCGGTACGACCGCCACCCACGCCAGCTGCGTAGGACAGCGCAACGTTTTTTGCGTTGCCCGAGGCGTCCTGGTAGATCGCGATCAGGTCAGGGATACCACCGCCCTTCACGAACTCGGAACGTACGGTGTGGCCCGGGGCTTTCGGCGCGATCATGATCACGTCGAGGTCGGCACGCGGAACAACCTGGTTGTAGTGGATCGCGAAACCGTGGGAGAAGGCCAGGGTGGCGCCTTTCTTGATGTTCGGCTCGATTTCGTTCTTGTACAGCTGGGACTGGAATTCGTCCGGGGTCAGGATCATGACCAGGTCGGCGCCGGCAACAGCGGCGGCCACGTCGGTCACTTTCAGGCCGTGGGCTTCGGCTTTGGCAACGGTAGCCGAACCTTTACGCAGACCGACGGTAACGTCGACACCGGAATCTTTCAGGTTGCACGCCTGGGCGTGGCCCTGGGAACCGTAACCGATGATGGCAACTTTCTTGCCCTGGATGATCGACAGGTCGCAGTCTTTATCGTAGAAAACTTTCATGAATTTCCCCTATATATCTAGGCCGTTCAGGCCATTCGCTAATTTGGTTTAGATGCTGAGTACTTTGTCGCCGCGGGCAATGCCGGTCACGCCGCTACGGACGGTTTCCAGAATCGATGCGGTGCCGATGGACTGAATGAAGCTGTCGAGCTTGTCGCTGGTACCGGTCAATTGAACGGTATACACGCTGGCGCTGACGTCGACGATCTGTCCACGGTAAATATCGGTGGTGCGTTTGATCTCGGCGCGCTGGGCGCCAGTGGCCTTGACCTTGACCAGCATCAGCTCGCGCTCGATGTGAGCGCTTTCCGACAGGTCCACCAGCTTGACCACTTCGATCAGCTTGTTCAGGTTTTTGGTGATCTGCTCGATGATTTCATCGTGGCCAACGGTGGTCAGCGTCAGACGCGACAGCGTCGGGTCTTCGGTTGGCGCCACCGTCAGGCTTTCAATGTTGTAGTTGCGCTGCGAGAACAGGCCGACTACGCGAGACAAAGCGCCGGGTTCGTTTTCCAGAAGCAGGGAAATAATGTGCCGCATGATTAAGTACGCTCCGTCTTGCTCAGCCACATATCGCGCATGGAGCCGTCTTTGATCTGCATCGGATAGACGTGCTCGCTGGTATCGACCGAAATATCGATCACCACCAGACGGTCCTTCATGGCGAACGCTTCTTCCATCTTCGACTTCAAATCTTTCGAATCGGTGATGCGCACGCCGACGTGACCGTAGGCTTCAGCCAGTTTGACGAAGTCAGGCAGCGACTCCATATAAGAGTGCGAGTGACGGCTGCCGTAGCTCATGTCCTGCCACTGACGAACCATCCCCAGAACGCCGTTGTTCAGGATGACGATTTTCACCGGCAAACCGTATTGCAGGCAGGTCGACAGTTCCTGGATGTTCATCTGGATGCTGCCTTCGCCCGTGACGCAGGCAACGTCGTCATCCGGGAAGCTCAACTTGATGCCCATGGCCGCCGGGAAACCGAAGCCCATGGTGCCCAGACCACCGGAGTTGATCCAGCGGTTCGGCTTGTTGAACTTGTAGTACTGCGCAGCGAACATCTGGTGCTGGCCCACGTCGGAAGTGATGAAGGCATCGCCCTTGGTCACTTCGCACAGGGTCTCGATCACGGTCTGCGGCTTGATCAGGCTGCCGTCGCCCTTTTCATAAGGGAAAAGGCCGCGATCACCGCGCCATTCATCGACTTGCTTCCACCAGCTGGCGACGGACTCCTTGTTCGGGGTCTCGCCGATTTCCTTGAGGATCGCGACCATTTCGGTCAGGACGCTCTCCACCGGGCCAACGATTGGCACGTCGGCCTTGATGGTCTTGGAGATCGAAGCCGGATCGATGTCGATGTGGATGATCTTGGCGTTCGGGCAGAACTTCGCCGCGCCGTTGATCACACGGTCATCGAAACGCGCGCCGACAGCCAGGATCACATCGGCATGGTGCATCGCCAGGTTGGCGGTGTAGCTGCCGTGCATGCCGAGCATGCCGATGAACTGCCGATCAGTGCCAGGGAAACCGCCCAGGCCCATCAAGGTGTTGGTCACTGGCAGGTTGAGCATTTTCGCCAGTTCGGTCAGCGGTGCGGAACCGTTGCCGAGGATCACGCCGCCACCGGAATAGAGCACAGGACGCTTGGCCGCGAGGAGCATTTCTGCCGCCTTGCGGATTTGCCCGGAGTGGCCGCGAACGGCCGGGCTGTAGGAACGCAGCTTGGCTTTTTTCGGGAAGACGTATTCGAACTTCTCGGCCGGGTTGGTCATGTCTTTCGGGATATCGACCACGACCGGGCCCGGACGACCGGATTGCGCCAGGTAGAAAGCCTTCTTCATGACTTCCGGGATTTCCGAAGCGTGCTTGATCATGAAGCTGTGCTTCACGATCGGCCGGGAGATACCGATCATGTCGGTTTCCTGGAACGCGTCGGTGCCGACCATGGTGCTTGGCACCTGACCGGAAATGATCACCATTGGAATCGAATCCATATAGGCGGTGGCGATACCGGTGATGGCGTTTGTGGCGCCAGGACCGGAAGTTACCAATACCACGCCGGCTTTACCGGTGGCACGGGCGTAGCCGTCAGCCATATGGGTAGCCGCTTGTTCATGACGAACCAGGATGTGGGTCACTTCCGGTTCTTTGAACAGGGCATCGTAAACATGAAGGAGAGCACCACCCGGGTACCCGTAGATATATTTGACGCCTTCGTCACGCAAGAAGCGGACGAGCATCTCACCGCCAGATAAAAGCTCCACGTTGTTCACCTCTAAAACGCCAGAATACCGTCCACACAAAAGGGGCGGGTCTTAATAGGTTTACTTCTCGGCAGAGCATGAGCGACGGTGGTCGCCGACTACGTCAGCACTGACTGAGCAAGTATTGGGATCGTCCCAAGTGTTGCGGGCCTTTCCCACCCAGCGCGAGGTAACGCGTTGCGGGTGTAACAGGTCGACGCGGATATGCGCCTCATGATCTACCGAGTGGGTCTGCTTCTGGCAGTCCCTCTACAGCGGACTTTGGATTCTTCTGTTTCGCCCTCTCCAAGTCAAGCCGTCAATGTGCTTAATTGTGGGTAAGCACATGAGAACGCAAGAAAAAACCTGAAAACAGCTACTCTGTTAGCGTCAATTGCGCAATTTTGCCAAGGAATCAGCATGCGAACGCTTCTGTTAACTCTGCTGATCGGCCTCAGCCCATGGTGCATGGCCGGTCAGATCTACAAATGGGTCGATGCCCAAGGCGTCACTCACTTCGATGCGCAGCCACCGCAAGGTCTGCCGGCGACGACCGTGCAGACGCCCTCCTCACCCCCACCGAAACCTGCCGCCATGCCTGGCAGCGGTGCGCTGGGCGATCAGAAAGCCATCGACGACAAGGTGAAGAAACAGGTAACCGAGCAGCAGGCGCAGCTCAAGGCGTTTTGCGAACAGGCGCGGACGAACCTGGCGCAATTGCAGAACAATCCGCGTTTGCGGGAGGAAGTGGAGGGAGAACTGAGGCGGCTCGACGATGCACAACGGCAAGAGCGCATTATCGAAGCGCGGAAGCAGATCGCGCAGAACTGCGAATAGACACCTGTAGGAGCTGCCGCAGGCTCGGGCCGCGACAGCTCCTACAGAGGCTTAGCGGGAGGCGGTGATCAGCAGGTCGAACTCTTTGAGCAGGACCTGCAGCTGTCGATCCTTGCCCTGCAGATTGCGCTGGGCGAAGACCATTTCGGCCATTTCCTGAATGCCCGAGGCATTGGGCAACGGCAAGTCCTGCTCAAGGATCATCTTCATCCGCGGCAGGAAGATCCATTGCAGCCACTGCTCGAAATCCAGCGTGTCGACCGAAAACGGTTCGACACTGCTCAGGGCTTCGGCCGATGGCGGGATCTCATCCCACCAACCCTGCGTGCGCAGTTCGCGCTCGATCAGCAGCAATTGATCGGCGATTTTCGGGAAACGGGAATCCATCACAGCGAAACCTTGGCCTTCTGACGAGCCAGTGCTGCGCCGGCGGAATCGCCTTGTTTCTCACGGGACTGAGCAATGATTTCCCACAGACTGGCCTGCAAGTCCGGACGACCGTTGGCCATGGTCAGTGCACGACGGGCGAACTGCTCCGCCTGTGGCGCGTCGCCTTGAGCCATGCGTACTTGCGCCAGACGATAAAGCACTTGGGGCTCACGCGGGGCAACGCGTTGAGCGCGCTCCAGACTGGAAGACGCACCGTTGAGGTCGCCACCGGCCTGCTGCTGTTGCGCAGTGGTCAGCAAGGCGAGCACCGGGCCATCCAGTTGCTCGTCCGCCGACAGACCACCGCCACTGCTGGCCGAAGGAATACCGCTTGGCGTCGAAGGCATGCTGTAGCTGCCGGAGTTGATCGGTGCCGACTCGACCGGTGACGGATTGTACGGCCCTGCGGTGATACCGCCGGAAGCCGGGCCTGGAACGATCGGCGAGGAGCTGATCGGTGCCGATGTCGTGGCGCCACCACCCGGCACCATCACCACCACGCCGGTATCGCCTTGCGGGATGGCCTGGGATTGCGCCTGGCCCTGAACCGGGCGTTTGACTGTCGTCTTGCGGAAACCACCGTTGGCCGACAGGCGCTCGCTGTTGGACACAGTCGTGCTGGAATCCACCACCGGGATCGAACCACGCTGTACGGTAGAGCAGCCGCTGAGCAAAGCCACGGCGGTCACCGCTGGAATCAACCACTTGTTCACTTGAAACCCTCTTTGCTTAATTCATCCAGCCCTTGACCCAATCCATCACCGACTCCGGCGAGGCAGGCGTTTCGCTTGCACACGCGGCGCCGGGTGGCGGTTCGCTGCCGCGAATATACGGCATCTGCACCGCCCCCGGACAGTTGGCATCGGAGCCTTGCCCGGTACGCGAATCGACCCACGCCTGCACGATGTTGTCCGGCTGAGGCATATCCAGCGGCAGCGGATCGGCCTTGCGCATGAAACTGGTCCAGACCTGCAATGCACCGGTCGCCCCGGTGAACGGGGTCTTGCCGTTGTCGTCACGACCCAGCCAGACCACCGCCAGCAGATCCTGACTGAAACCGGCGAACCAGCTGTCACGCGAATCGTTACTGGTACCGGTCTTGCCGGCCAGCGTCAGGGTCTTGGGCAGCACGTTGTAAACCGAGCTGCCGGTACCTTCACGCATTACCCGCTGCATGGCGTTCTGGATCAGGTAGATGGACGCCGGATCGAAACGCTGCTCGATCTGGAACGGATAACGCTTGAGTGGCTCGCCATCGGCAGTCAACACGCTGCGAATCCCGCGCATCGGCGTGTTGAAACCACCGTTGGCGAGGGTCTGATACATGGTCGCCACTTCGATCGGGGTCATGCCGCCAGCCCCGAGCAACATCGACGGGAACGCCGGGAATTCCCGGGTCACACCCAGACGCGCAAGAGTCTTGAGCACATTCGGCACACCGACTTCCAGACCCAGGCGGGAGGTCGACAGGTTGTACGAATGCGCCAGCCCTTGATAGAGGAAGACTGTGCCATGGGAGCGACGGTCGTAGTTCTGCGGCTTCCATACCTGGCCGTCCGCGCCCTTGATCGACAGCGGATCATCCGACAGCCAACTGGTCAGCGTGTAATGGCTCGGTTTTTCCAGTGCGGTCAGATACACCGCTGGCTTGACCAGTGAGCCGATCGGCCGCACGGCGTCCAGCGCTCGGTTGAAACCGGCGTAACTGGCCTGACGGCTACCGATCATCGCCTGCACTTCGCCGGTTTCCGGATTGGTCACGACCATCGCCGCTTCCACGTCATCGGAGCCCTTGCGTCCAGCCAGGCGTTTAAACGTGTCATTCACCGATGCTTCGGCCTTCATCTGCAGTATCGGATCGAAACTGGTGAAGATCCGCAGGCCTTCTTCGGTCAAGTCTTCGTCGCGATAGTCTTCGCGCAACTGGCGTTTGACCAGATCGATAAAGCCCGGGAACGAGCTGTCGGCGAGCTTGCCGCGGGTGGTTACACCCAATGGCATTTTCTTCGCGGCGGCAACTTGCTCGGCAGAAGCCACGCCCTGCTGCTCAAGCACATCGAGCACCAGGTTGCGGCGTTCCAGCGCACGCTCGGGATTGCGCCGCGGGTTGTAATAAGACGGGCCCTTGACCATGCCGACCAGCAAGGCGACCTGATGCAGCTTCAGCTCGGACAATGGCTGGCCGAAGAAGAACTGGCTGGCCAGACCGAAGCCGTGCACCGCACGCTGACCGTCCTGCCCGACAAAGACCTCGTTGAGGTACGCCTCAAGAATTTCCTTTTTGTCGTAGTGCAGCTCCAGCAGCATCGCCATCATCGCTTCGGTGAGCTTGCGGCTCAGGCTGCGCTCGTTGGTGAGGTAGAAGTTCTTCACCAACTGCTGGGTCAGCGTACTGCCGCCCTGGGTCATCTTGCCGCCAGAGGTGTTGACCCAGATGGCCCGGGCAATCGATTTCGGCGACACGCCCCAGTGGCTGTAATAGTCGCGGTCTTCCACCGCTACCAGGGTTTCCAGCAGGTACGGCGGCACCTGATCAAGCTTGATCAGGATGCGGTCTTCAAGGTTTTTCGGGTAGATGCCGCCGATCATCAGCGGCTCAAGCCGCACCACGGACAATTTCCCGCCATTGAGCCCCGAGAGCTCGGCCACATAGTCGCCAGAGAAACGCACGCGCACCGGCTGGGCTTTTTCCAGGCCTTCATAGAACTGGAAGCCGCGGGTATTCAGATCAACGGTATTGCCGCTGACGGCGGCAGCGCCGGGGCCATTGCTCACGGCTTCGCGGCGATAGCCCAAGGCATCGAGTTCGGTGAGGAAATCGTCCTTGCTCAGCTTTTGTCCGACGAACAGCTCGAGCGGACGCGCGTATACCTTGGCCGGGATGGTCCAGCGCTTGCCGGAGAACTTCTCCTGCACCACGGCATCGAGGTAAACGGCGAAGCCGGCCAGCACCACAAGGCCGACCAGGCTGAGTTTAATGGCCCAGCTCAACCATGGGCTAAGGCCCTTGGAGACTGGTTTTTTCTTGGTACGGGGGGATCGAGTTCGAGTCATGGCGGCGGATTATACGCACTTTATTCATCCTCAACAGGAGCGCTCCGAGGTTTGCGTCAGGCTGGCGAGCGGCCATAATGGCGACCTCGAATTTCCCAGTCTCTGAAGGATCGCCCGTGAGCCAGTCCCTGATCGCTGCCCTGCAAAACCCGGCCCTCTACCCGCACCCCGTCGAAGGGTTTCAGGTCATCGAAACCCATATCTCGTGGGTGATCCTCACCGGCCCGTTTGCTTATAAAGTGAAGAAGCCAGTGAATTTCGGCTTCCTCGACTTCACCAGCCTCGAAGCGCGCGAGCACTTCTGCGCTGAAGAACTGCGTCTCAACCAACGCCTGACCGAAGATTTGTATCTGGACGTGTTGCCTGTGACCGGCAGCGTCGAAGCACCGCAACTGGGCGGCGACGGCCCGGTGATCGAATATGTGCTGAAGATGCGTCAATTCCCGCAGACCGGCCTGCTCAGCACCCTGCAAGCCAACGGTGAACTGACCACCCAACACATCGATGAGATGGCCGAGCAGATCGCCAAATTCCACCTCAGCGCGCCAAAAGTCCCGGCCGAACACGACGCAGGTACACCGGACAGCGTAATGGCCCCGGTGCGTCAGAACTTCGAACAGATTCTGCCGTTCCTCAGCGACAAAAACGATCTGCTGCAACTTGAGGCCCTGCAAGCCTGGGCCGAGAGCAGCTTCGATCGTCTCAAGGCACTGTTCAGCCAGCGCAAGGCCGAGGGTTTCACTCGCGAATGCCACGGTGACATTCACCTGGGCAACGCCACTGTCATCAATGGCAAAGTGGTGATCTTCGACTGCATCGAGTTCAACGAACCGTTCCGCTTCACTGACGTCTGGGCCGATACCGGCTTCCTGGCGATGGACCTGGAAGACCGAGGCCTGAAATCCCTCGCCCGCCGCTTCATCAGCCAGTACCTGGAGCTGACCGGCGACTATCAAGGCCTGGAAGTGCTGAACTTCTACAAAGCCTACCGCGCGCTGGTTCGCGCCAAAGTTGCGCTGTTCAGCATGCCGGCGGACGCCACCCCGGTGCAGCGCGCCACTACCCTGCGCCAGTACCGCAACTACGCCAACCTCGCAGAAAGCTACAGCACCATTCCTTCGCGCTTCATGGCGATCACTCACGGCGTATCGGCTGTCGGCAAGAGCCACGTGGCAATGCGTCTGGTCGAAGCGCTGGGCGCGATTCGCCTGCGTTCCGACGTCGAGCGCAAGCGTCTGTTCGGCGAGCAGACCGTAGCCAACGACGTGCAGGCCGGGATTTACAGTGCAGATGCCAGCGTTGCCACCTATGCCCGTCTGCATGAGATTGCCGGAGTGATCCTGCACGCCGGTTTCCCGGTGGTGATCGATGCGACCTACCTCAAGCGCGAGCAGCGCGACAGCGCGGCGAAAATCGCCGAAGCCACTGGCACGCCGTTCCTGATCCTCGACTGCAACGCACCGCAAGCCGTCATCGAAAGCTGGCTGGCGATTCGTCAGGCCGACAAGAAGGATCCTTCCGACGCCACGCTGGCGGTAATCGAGGCCCAGCAGGCCAGCCGCGAAGCCCTGACGCCAGAAGAGATTCTGCGCAGCAAGCGCGTGCAGACCAATGAAAGCGGGACCCTCGACACCGTAGTCGCACAGATCCGTCAGCGCCTGCCAGGCCTGTAAGAAACTATTTCGGCCGTGAAGCCCTCGCTTGCTTCACGGCCGCCAAATAGTGGCACTATACTGGCGTCATAAAACCAACAGGTGATGTGACATGAGCCAGCCGAAACTTCTAGACACCCCGCTTTATGCCTTGCTGCACAAAGACGACATCACAGGCTTCAACAATGAACGTCCGAAAGACGGTCCGATCGACATGATCGGCGGCGACTTTCGTGGCCTCGATCTGCGTGAACTGAACGCCGATGGTGTGGATTTCCGGGACGCGTACTTCCGCTCTGCCGATTTGCGTGGCATCGATTTCCGTAATTCATCGCTCGAAGGCGCAAGCCTGGCGCATGCACAGATTTCCGGAGCGTACTTCCCGCCAGAGCTGAGTGCTGACGAGATTTTGATGTCGATGAATTTTGGTACGCGGTTGCGTTATCGCACACGCTGAGCACCATCGGCAGCCCCTGACACAACACCCTCCCCTTGTAGGAGTGAGCCTGCTCGCGATAGCCGACTGACATTCAAAATGGATGTCGGCTGTTACGCCGCTATCGCGAGCAGGCTCACTCCTACAGTTGTATGCGTCACATTCCTTACTAATGCATTCGCCAGATCTCATCGCCTTTCTTAGAAGCGTTTGCGTCTAATCCGACCAAACAACCACGCTTTTCCTACTGATGGCTACACTCCTGAGAAGATCGCCCACGCACCATTCGGCCGTCGCAAGGAGGCTTGATGAATGATGAACTGCAACACCTGAAGAATCTTGGCAAGACGTCGGCGCAGTGGCTGCATGCCGTGGGCATCCACAGCGCCTCGGACTTGCGTCGCCTGGGGGCGGTGGACGCCTATCGGGCCGTGCGTACCCGCGGGTTTCGCGCATCAAAGGTGTTGTTGTACGCGATCGAAGGGGCGCTGATGGATGTGCACTGGAACGACATCCCGGCCGAACGCAAAGACGCCTTGAACAAGCAGCTCGAAGCCATCTCCTCGCGTCACAAGAACTGAACAGGCGCTGACTGCCATGTATCTGCTCGGGGAACAATCGGCACCGGTCGATGCACTGATCAATCGTTTACAGAGCTTGCCCGCACGCTGGCTGGAGGGGCTTGCGCCGTGCGGGCCGGCCCTTGAGCCAGAAATCTCTGACGACCTGATGGCCCAGCTCCCACGTGATCAGCTGTTTCTGCTGACAGAAGGCGTAATCAACGGCTACATCGGTGGCCGTGCGCTGTTTTACTGGCAGGAAGGCGATCTGATCGGTCTGCAGCAAGGTGACGCTTGGGTCGATTGCCAACTGCGCAGCGACGGGCCATTGCGCTTGCTGCCCTATCGACGAACCGAACTGTTCCAGCATTTGTATGCCGAGCCGGGGCGGGCCGAGCAATGGCTTGAGTATCTGCTGGGGCAGATGGCGCTACTGGCTCATGCGGTGGCCGAACTGAAGCCACGGGAATTTCGCAGTACCAACGGCTTCAAACGGGTCGAGAGCGGTGAGGTGTTGATCCAGCAGGGCGATACCGCCGATCACGTCTTCGTGATCATCGATGGGCATGCCGAAGCGTTTGTTGACGGGAACAAGGTCGGCGAAGTGCCCAAGGACGAGATTTTCGGCGCCATGGCCGTGTTCACCGGTGAGCCACGTAACGCTACGGTCATCGCTCGCGAGCCGAGCACCGTGATGCTGATTCCCGGCGAGCAGTTTCTGAGCATGACCCGCAACAATCCGAAGATTGCCCATAGCCTGATTGAGAGCATGGCCCGGCGCATTGGCCAGCTCAATCAACAGATCACGCAACTGAGTGCCGTCAAACCTCCACATTGAGCCCCGTGTTTCCGGGACATTCCGGCCATTTACACGACTAAATCAAGCAAATGGAAAAACAGTGGTTGACTCGCTAATGAGAATCGCTATGATTATCACAACTGGTCGCGAGATCAGTCGATATTCTGAAAAGCCCTTGGTTCGGACTCTCAGATTATCTCCTCATCAGGCTAATCACGGTTATTTGACCCGGTTTTTACCGGGTCTTTTTTTGCCTGTGGAAAAGTCATTGACCGAACTGTTTGCGCATCTGTGCGCAGTAATCCTGCGCGGGCGTGGCCGGGGTGTACCAGACGTAATCGGCCATCACCGCAGTCACCTCGGCGCCTTGCCCGGCCAGCATCAGCACCGTTGGCGCCTGGGCTGCGCCCAGATCCAGAACATGCAGCGGCACGCCAGCATCCTTGCGCGCATGCCAGGCACCCGCCAGCAGCAAGGCCGGCGTCGGCGCTGCCAGCAAACGTTCGGCCATGCGTCGATCACGCTGTTGCTGAACCGCGAGCATCGCCGGCATCTGTGATTTGGGCAGCAAGCCGCAATGTGAATCGCTGATCTGCTCAAGCAGCCTGGCTTTCACCGAGGCCGCATTGCTGCGAACACCGCTCAGGGCTGGCGGCTGACGATAGGCAGCACGGATTTCACTGTCGTCCAGATTGGCCGCCAACAGCGGATAGGGCTGCGTGAAGGTAAACCGAACAATCGGTCCATAAAGATTCCAGTCCCAACCGTCCTGCCAGGCCAACGCGGCGGGAAGATCGGTGGGCGGCGTAGCAGCATGGCGAACCTGATCAACTTTCGGTTGTTGATCAGGCGTGAGCATCTCCAGCAACAGGCTGCCCTGGGGACGCTGCTCGCCAAGCGACCGCAACAGCCATAACTGCGCAGCGTGATGATCGGCATTGTCATGCTGCTCGCCAATGATCACGTGTTGCGCAGCGGCCAGACGCGTCAGCAGTTCCTGCGCCGTCAGCACCTGGCCGCTGCGCAGATCGCGAATCTCGCCGTTGACCGGTGGCGGCGCAGCAACATGCTGACACCCCGCAAGCAACAATACGGCTAACAACCAGATCCCGCGCATACCAACACCTCGATGAGAAATCAGCGGGCGATGATCAGCGGATGCCCACGCTCCGGGTGCGGCTGCACCAATACCTCAAGGCCGAACACGGCCTTGAGCGTATCCGGTCGCAAGACCTGCTGCGGCGTATCCAGCGCCACCGGGCGCCCACCCTCAAGCAGCAACACCCGGTCACAATAGCGCGCCGCCAGATTCAGATCATGCAGGATGACCAGCACTGCCGCGCCACGATCGGCAAATTCGCGCACCGACTGCAGCGTGGTGTGTTGATGCAAGGGATCGAGCATCGAGGTCGGCTCGTCCAGCAACAAGGTTTGCCCGGCCTGCCCCGGCCATAATTGCGCCAGCACTCGCGCCAGATGTACACGCTGGCGCTCGCCACCCGACAGCGCCAGGTAACTGCGCCCGCTCAGATGCCCGGCATCCGCAGCGTCCAGTGCTGCCACAATAATCTCGTCGTCGCGCACTCGACCGCTTTGATAAGGCAAGCGGCCCATGCCGACCACTTCTTCCACGCGAAAGGCAAAATCCAGCGTCGACACCTGCGGCAACACCGCCAGGCGCTGGGCGCGCTGCGTACCTGTCCAGTGATTCAGCGCTTTGTCGTCGAGCAACACCTCACCGTCACTGGCCGTCAGCTCACCGCACAAGGCACCGAGCAAGGTGCTTTTGCCGGCACCGTTCGGTCCGAGCACACCCAGCACTTCTCCGGGTTCAAGTTGCAGGGTGACGTCACTGAGGACGGTCTTGCGCCCGCGACGGATGTGCAGATTGTGCGCACGCAACATCAGGCACGTCCTCGCAACAGCAGGTAAAGAAAGAACGGCGCACCGATAAATGCGGTAACAATGCCGATCGGCAATTCCGCCGGTGCCAGCGCCAGCCGCGCCACCAGATCCGCCAGCAACAGCAGACTGGCCCCGGCCAATACCGAGGCGGGCAACAGCACGCGATGATCCGGCCCGGCCAGCAAGCGCACCAGATGCGGCACCACCAGCCCGACGAAACCGATCATTCCCGCCGCCGCCACCGCTGCGCCTACACCCAACGCCGTGCAGAACACCAATTCACGCTTTAGCCGTTCGACATCAATCCCCAAGTGCCCGGCTTCGGACTCTCCGAGCAACAACGCATTCAGTGCCTTGGCGCGGCGCGGCAACCACAGCGCAACGCCGGTGCTGATGATCAGCAACGGCCACAAACGCGCATAACTCGCACCATTGAGGCTGCCCAGATTCCAGAAAGTCAGCGTGCGCAAAGTCGCATCATCCGCCAGATAGGTGAACAGCCCCACCGCCGAACTTGCCAGCGCCGTCAGGGCGATCCCTGCCAGCAACATGGTCGCGACGTTGGTCTGACCGTTGCGCCGTCCAAGCCGATAGACCAGCGCCGTCACCCCCAGGCCACCGAGAAACGCGCACGCCGACAACAGATATGGCCCGAACCACTCCGGCAACCCGCCAAAAAACGAACCGCCGACAATCGCTACAGCCGCGCCCAACGCCGCACCGCTGGACACCCCGACCAATCCCGGATCGGCCAATGGATTGCGAAACAAACCCTGCATCGCCACACCGGACAGCGCCAGCACACCGCCGACGGCCAAACCGAGCAAGGTGCGCGGCAGACGAATCTGCCCGAGGATCAGTTCAGCCTGCTCCAGACCGTCCGGCGCCAGCGGCACACCGAGCATGCGCAAGGCCGCGCGCAACGTATCGAACAGCGGCAGGCTCACCGGTCCCATCGCCAACGATAACCAGATCGCCAGCAAACACAGGAACGTCAGGCCAATAAACAGGCTTCGTGGTTTGACCAGTACGGTCATTGGCTGCTCGCGGTCGGGTAGAAGCCGTCAGACAAATTCTTCAACGCCGCCGGCAAACGCGGCCCGAGCCCACCGACCAGCAGCGTCGGATCCAGCTCCAGTACCCGTCCGGTTTTGGCCGCGGGGCTTGATTGAAGAATCGGATTTTCCTTGAACAACGCCGCCTTCGCCGCATCGCCGCTTAACGCGCGATCAGCAAACACCAGCACCTCAGGATCGAGCCCGGCCAGCGATTCCACGGCGAACGGCTTGTAACCGGTATGCGTCGCCAGGTTGTGTCCACCAGCCCGTTGCAGCAGCCAGTCGGCGGCAGTGTCCTTGCCGGCAATCAACGGTTTGCCGCCGGCATGCCCGATCAGCACCAGCACACCAGGCGCTTTGTGTTGAGCCTGCAACTCGGCGACTCGAGCTTTCTGCGCGGTGAGTTGCTGTTGATAACTTTCCAGCAACCGAGTCGCCTGCGCTTGCGCGCCCAGCAACTGCCCGAGATGCGTGAGATTTTTTTCCAGAGTCGGCAGATCCGGCTGTGCCGAGAACAGTTCGACCTGTACCTTGGCGTTCCTCACTTGAGCGATAACCGGTGGCGGGCCCATTTCTTCGCTGCCGATGAGGATGTCCGGGCGCAGGCTGAGAATGCCTTCTGCCGAGAGACTGCGTTGATAGCCGATGCTGGGCAGCTTTTTCAGCGATTCAGGATGCTGGCTGGTGGTGTCGACGCCAACCAGCTTGGATTCGCCACCCAACGCGCTCACCCACTCCGATAGCGCGCCACCGGCACTGACCCAACGTTGTGGCAAATCGGCAGCCAGCACCTGAAGGCTGGCGAGCAGTCCGACACACAGCACGGCAACGCGGGTAATCAGGCGCATACGCAGCTTTCCTTGAACAGGTTTCCCGGGCAGCGAACCGGCAGGCCAAGTATTCTTGGCGGCGGTTGCGCACAGTGGGCGAAGGCGGCCATTTGATAATTGTTTGCATTTAAACGTCAAGCTCGGACATTTCCTGAAACGAGCCGACACTTGAGGATAGCCATGAAGTTTTTGTGCGCCGGCACCGATCTCACTGAGGCCGGCAGCCGTGGGTTCGACATCGACGGCAACAAACTGTTTGCCGTACGCCGCAATGGACAGGCCTATGTTTATCTCAACCGTTGCCCGCATCGTGGTGTCGGCCTGGAATGGCAGCCCGACCAGTTTCTCGACCCGAGCAACAGCCTGATCCAGTGCGCCACCCACGGCGCACTGTTTCTGATCGAGGACGGCGAATGCGTCGCCGGGCCCTGTGCCGGGCAATCCCTGACCGCCATCCCCTGCCGTGAAGACGCACAGGGGCTGTGGATAGATGTTTAACCGTTGAGCAAAACGTCCAGCCGCCGATCGATCACCATCTCTTCGTGGTTCAAGCGCACGCCGTAGGCCAGCACCTCGACCCCGCATGCAACGGCCTCGCGCAGAGCATCCGCGTAAGCCGAATCGATTTCCTCGGCCGGCCGCACCGCCTCGATCCCGCTGAGATTGACGCAATACAACTGCACCGCCCGAATACCGTCGCGGGCCAGATGCGCCAGTTCACGCAGGTGCTTGGCGCCGCGCTGGGTGACCGCGTCAGGAAACGCCGCCACGCTGGTTCCATCGAAGCCTAACGTGACGCTTTTTACTTCCACGTAGGCCGGACCACTCGGGTATTCGAGGCGGAAATCGATGCGGCTCTTTTCCTGGCCGTACGCCACTTCGCGCTTAAGCGCCGTGAAGCCGTTCAACTCGCTGATGACTCCAGCCTGCAGTGCCTCTTCAACCAGGGCGTTGGCGCGGCCGGTATTCACGCAAAACAGCCGTCCCTGCGGGGTTTCACCGATTTCCCAGGTGCCGGGCAGCTTGCGCTTCGGGTCGTTTGAGCGACTGAACCACACCTGCCCGCCCTCGACCTGGCAGTTGAGCATCGAACCGGTATTCGGGCAGTGCAGGGTCAACAACTCGCCATTGACCGTTTCGACATCCGCCAGAAAACGTTTGTAGCGGCGAATCAAGCGCGCCTCTTCCAGAGCCGGATAAAAGCGCATCAGCCTTGCCAACTCTTCAAGCCGCGAGCGATGCGCTCCACCGCTTCCTGTAAGCGAGGGAGGTTTTGCGTGTAGGCAAAACGCACATGGTGACCGGCCTGATAACGGCCGAAATCCAACCCCGGAGTGAAGGCAACGTGCTCGGTTTCGAGGAAATGTCGGCAGAACGCGAAGGCATCACCGCCGAACTGGCTGATATCGGCATACAAGTAGAACGCACCTTCCGGCTCGACGGCGATGTTGAAACCCAACTCGCGCAACGCCGGCAGAAGGAAGTCGCGGCGGCGGCCAAATTCGGCACGGCGCTCTTCGAGAATGCTGATGGTGTCCGGCTCGAAACAGGCTAGTGCAGCGTACTGCGCCATGCTCGGGGCGCTGATGTAGAGATTCTGTGCGAGTTTTTCCAGCTCACTGACCGCCGCATCCGGCGCCACCAGCCAGCCGAGACGCCAACCGGTCATGCCGAAATATTTGGAAAAACTGTTGAGGACAAACGCGCTGTCATCGACTTCCAGCACGCTGGCGGCATCGGTGCCGTAGGTCAGGCCGTGGTAGATCTCATCCACCACCAGATGCCCGTGGCGCGCCTTGATCGCAGTGGATAACCTGGCCAGTTCATCGCGGGTCAGGATGGTGCCGGTGGGGTTGGCTGGCGACGCCACCAACGCACCAACGCTGTCGTGATCCCAGTGGCGCGCCACCAGATCCGGGGTCAGCTGGTAACGCACGTCCGGCCCGACTGGAACCAGTTGCGCCGCGCCTTCGACCAGACGCAGGAAGTGCCGGTTGCACGGGTAGCCCGGATCCGCCAGCAGCCAGTGTTTGCCCGGATCGACCAGCAAGGCACTGGCCAGCAACAGCGCACCGGAGCCCCCCGGCGTGATCAGGATCCGCCGCGGATCGATGTTCAAACCGTAACGCGATTGATAGAACCCGGAAATTGCCTCGCGCAGTTCAGGAATGCCGCGCGCGGCGGTGTAGCGGGTCTTGCCCGCCGTCAGCGCCGCTTGCCCGGCGCGGATGATCGGCTCGGCCGTGGTGAAGTCCGGCTCGCCGATTTCCAGGTGGATCACGTCGTGACCTTCGGCCTGCAGTTCGTTGGCGCGCGCCAGCAACGCCATCACATGGAACGGTTCGATCGCACGACTGCGCGCACTGTAGGGCTGAGCCATTGACCTTCCTTCGACGGGGAAAAAGAAACGATTCTACCCATCTGCCGGAACGAGCGAGAACTCATCGCGGTCACAGCCTCAAGAACGCTGGACTGTAACGATATGAGCGTACGCTCCAGGATTGACTAAAATCAGTGATTGAACAGGCTTTCAACAGCGCCAGACACAGCTTGCCAGACTTCTGCAAGCGCCACCCGCCGGGGCCTCGACATCCGGGAGTAGCGCAGGCCGAATTGATCTGGTAAGTTCGCCCGCTTGCAGCCGCAGGGCCGGCAGGTGTCGGTGATGGAGCAATCCTGCGCAATGGATTACAAGAGTAGAGGCGGTCCATTTCATGCCCACCCAAGCAAAGCAACAGCAGCAAGCGACGATCAGCGGCTTCGAACCCTACGTTCCGAAGGCCGGCGAAGAGTACATGGGCGCCCCCATGCGCGCGCACTTCACCAAGATCCTGAACAAGTGGAAACAGGACTTGATGCAGGAAGTCGACCGTACTGTTGATCACATGAAAGACGAAGCGGCCAACTTCCCTGACCCGGCCGACCGTGCCAGCCAGGAAGAAGAATTCGCCCTCGAGCTGCGCGCCCGCGACCGCGAGCGCAAGTTGATCAAGAAGATCGACAAGACCCTCGAACTGATCCAGGACGAAGAGTACGGCTGGTGCGAGTCCTGCGGCATCGAGATCGGCGTCAAGCGCCTCGAGGCCCGTCCTACCGCCGATCTGTGCATCGACTGCAAGACCCTGGCGGAAATCAAGGAAAAGCAGGTCGGCAAGTAATCTCGACCTGAACGAAAAACGGAGCGTGCGAACGCTCCGTTTTTGTTTGTGCCTTTTGCCTTTTGCCTTTTGCCTTTTGCCTTTTGCCTTTTGCCTTTGTGGGAGCGAGCCTGCTCGCGAAAGCGGTGTGTCATTCAACATTTAATAGTCTGACACTAAGCTTTCGCGAGCAGGCTCGCTCCCACAAGTTGACCTGCGCACGCCCTGAAAAGTAGTTTGCCCCATGACTGCCAAAACCGCCCCCGCCTACATCGGCCGCTTCGCCCCCACTCCCAGTGGCCACCTGCACTTCGGTTCGCTGGTCGCCGCCCTCGCCTCTTATCTCGACGCGCGCGCGGTCGGCGGGCGCTGGCTGGTGCGCATGGAAGATCTCGATCCGCCCCGGGAAGAACCCGGCGCGCAGGCGGCGATTCTCAAAGCGCTGGAAAGCTACGGTTTCGAATGGGACGGCGAGATGGTGCGCCAGAGTGACCGGCACGACGCCTACGCCGAAGTTCTCAACAGCCTGTTCAACCACGGCCTGGCCTACGCCTGCACCTGTTCGCGCAAGCAGCTGGAGCCGTACCACGGGATTTATCCGGGACTGTGCCGCAATGCCGGCCATGAACAGCAAGACGCGGCGATCCGCCTGCGCGTGCCGGAGCTGGAATACCACTTCATCGACCGCGTACAGGGCGAGTTCCGCCAGCATCTGGGGCGCGATGTCGGCGATTTCGTGATTCGCCGCCGCGACGGCCTCTACGCCTATCAATTGGCCGTGGTGCTGGATGACGCCTGGCAAGGCATCACCGACATCGTGCGCGGCGCCGACCTGCTCGACTCCACGCCGCGCCAGCTCTACCTGCAAGAACTGTTGGGCCTGCGTCAGCCCCGCTATCTGCACCTGCCATTGATCACGCAGCCGGACGGCAACAAGCTCGGCAAGTCCTACCGTTCGCCGCCCCTTGAGGCCGATCAAGCCACGCCGCTGCTGTTGCGAGCCTTGCGTGCGCTGGGGCAAAACCCCGGTGCCGAGCTGGCGCATGCCACACCCGAGGAATTGCTCAAATGGGGCGCAGCCCACTGGGATGCATCGAAGATCCCGCGCACACTGAGCCTGCCCGAGGCGCAACTGCAATGACGACACTTGCAGTCGCGCCGCCATCCGTTACCATCGCCGCACGTTTTCGGGCACGCGCATAAAAAAGAGAGGCCGGGATGTACATCTATCGCTTGGTCCTGCTTCTGGTCGTGGGAATCTATCTGTTTTCGCCAGCCATCATGGATTGGTGGATCGACGCCACGGGCGCCTGGTATCGGCCGTATCTGCTCTGGTTGATCCTGATTGTCGTGACCTTCATCCTGCAGAGCCAAAAAGATGCCGATGAGCTTTAGCCTGACCCAGATGATCCTGATCAGTGCCGCGTACCTGGCGGTGCTGTTCGGCGTTGCCTGGATCAGTGAACGGGGCATGATCCCGCGGGCGATCATTCGCCACCCGCTGACCTACACCCTGTCGCTGGGGGTCTATGCCAGTGCCTGGGCGTTTTACGGCACGGTGGGCCTGGCCTATCAGTACGGCTACGGTTTTCTCTCCAGTTACCTCGGGGTGTCCGGCGCGTTTCTGCTGGCGCCGGTGCTGCTGTATCCGATCCTGAAAATCACCCGCACCTATCAACTGTCGTCGCTGGCGGATCTGTTCGCCTTCCGTTTTCGCAGCACCTGGGCCGGTGCGCTGACCACCATCTTCATGCTGATCGGCGTACTGCCGCTGCTGGCGTTGCAGATTCAGGCGGTCGCCGACTCCATCGGCATTCTCACCGGCGAGCCGATCCAGAGCCGCGTCGCGCTGGCGTTCTGTGCGCTGATCATCCTGTTCACGATTTTCTTCGGTTCCCGGCATATCGCCACCCGCGAGAAACACGAAGGGCTGGTGTTCGCGATTGCCTTCGAATCGGTGATCAAACTGATCGCCCTCGGCGGCGTCGGCCTGTATGCGTTGTACGGCGTGTTCGACGGCCCGCAACAGCTTGAACTGTGGCTGCTGCAAAACCAGACCGCCCTCGCCGCTCTGCACACGCCGCTGCAGGAAGGGCCGTGGCGCACGCTGTTGCTGGTGTTCTTCGCCTCGGCGATCGTGATGCCGCACATGTATCACATGACCTTCACCGAAAACCTCAATCCGCGCTCGCTGGTCAGTGCCAGCTGGGGCCTGCCGCTGTTCCTGCTGCTGATGAGCCTGGCGGTGCCGCTGATTCTCTGGGCCGGCCTGAAACTCGGCGCCACCACCGACCCGGAGTACTTCACTCTCGGCATCGGCATTGCCGCCAACAGCAAACCGCTGGCCCTGCTGGCGTATGTCGGCGGATTGTCGGCCGCCAGCGGCCTGATCATCGTCACCACCCTGGCACTGTCGGGCATGGCGCTGAACCACCTGGTGCTGCCGCTCTATCAGCCGCCGGCCGAAGGCAACATCTATCGCTGGCTGAAGTGGACCCGCAGGGCGCTGATCGTCGCGATCATCATGGCCGGTTTCTGCTTCTATCTGATGCTCGGCGCCGGACAGGATCTGGCCAACCTCGGCATCGTCGCTTTCGTCGCGACCCTGCAATTCCTGCCCGGCGTGCTCTCGGTGCTGTACTGGCCGACCGCCAACCGTCGCGGCTTCATCGCCGGCTTGCTGGCGGGGATTCTGGTGTGGGTGGTGACCATGCTGTTGCCGCTGGTCGGCAACCTGCAGGGTTTCTACATTCCCCTGTTGAACATGATTTACGTGCTGGACGACACCAGTTGGCACATGGCAGCCATCGCCTCGCTGGCAGCCAACGTATTGATGTTCACTCTGATCTCGCTGTTCACCAACGCCAGCCCCGAAGAGGCCAGCGCCGCCGAAGCCTGCGCAGTGGATAACGTGCGTCGCCCGCAACGCCGCGAACTGCACGCTGCCTCACCTCAGGAATTCGCCACGCAACTGGCCAAACCCTTGGGCGCAAAAGCCGCGCAGAAAGAAGTCGAGCAGGCCCTGCGCGACCTCTATCTGCCGTTCGACGAACGCCGCCCTTATGCGCTGCGCCGCTTGCGCGACCGGATCGAAGCCAACCTCTCTGGCCTGATGGGCCCGAGCGTGGCGCAGGACATGGTCGAAACCTTCCTGCCGTACAAGGCCGGCGGCGAAAACTATGTGACCGAAGACATCCACTTCATCGAAAGCCGGCTCGAGGATTACCACTCGCGCCTCACCGGGCTGGCCGCCGAACTCGACGCCTTGCGCCGCTACCACCGCCAGACCCTGCAGGAGCTGCCCATGGGCGTCTGCTCGCTGGCCAAGGATCAAGAGATCCTGATGTGGAACAAGGCCATGGAAGAACTCACCGGCATCGCCGCGCAACGCGTGGTCGGCTCGCGCCTGAGCACCATCGCCAATCCGTGGAAGCAATTGCTGCAAGGCTTCATCAACCTGCCCGACGAACATTTGCACAAACAGCACCTGGCCCTCGACGGCCAGACCCGCTGGCTCAATCTGCACAAAGCGGCGATCGATGAGCCATTGGCCCCGGGTAACAGCGGCCTGGTGCTGCTGGTGGAAGACCTGACCGAAACGCAGATGCTCGAAGACAAACTGGTGCACTCCGAGCGTCTGGCGAGCATCGGCCGACTGGCGGCGGGTGTAGCCCATGAAATCGGCAATCCGATCACCGGCATCGCCTGTCTGGCGCAGAACCTGCGCGAAGAGCGTGAAGAAGATGGCGAACTGACAGAAATCAGCGGGCAGATCCTCGAACAGACCAAGCGCGTGTCGCGCATCGTGCAATCGCTGATGAGCTTCGCCCACGCCGGCAGCCACCAGCACAGCGACGAGCCCGTCTGTCTGGCCGAAGTCGCGCAGGACGCAATTGGCCTGCTGGCGCTGAACCGGCGCAACTTCGAAGTGCAGTTCTATAACCTGTGCGACCCCGATCACTGGGTCGAAGGCGATCCGCAGCGCCTCGCCCAGGTGCTGATCAATCTGCTCTCCAACGCCCGTGATGCCTCGCCTGCGGGCAGCGCGGTGCGGGTCAAGAGTGAAGCCGGCGAACACACGGTCGATCTGATCGTGGAAGACGAAGGCAGTGGTATTCCGCAGAACATCATGGACCGATTGTTCGAACCTTTCTTCACCACCAAGGACCCTGGTGAAGGCACCGGTCTGGGCCTTGCACTGGTCTATTCCATCGTTGAAGAGCATTATGGACAAATCACCATCGACAGCCCGGCTGATGTACAAAGCCAGCGCGGCACCCGTATCCGGGTGACCTTACCGCGTCATGTCGAAGCGACGTCCGCTGTGAACTGAGACCGTCGAGAGTATCGAATCAATGCCGCACATTTTGATCGTCGAAGACGAAACCATTATCCGCTCCGCCTTGCGCCGCCTGCTGGAACGCAACCAGTATCAGGTCAGCGAAGCCGGTTCTGTGCAGGAAGCACAAGAACGCTTCAGTATTCCCACATTCGATCTGATCGTCAGCGATCTGCGCCTGCCTGGCGCCCCCGGCACCGAGCTGATCAAGCTTGGCCAGGGCAAGCCGGTACTGATCATGACCAGCTACGCCAGCCTGCGCTCGGCGGTCGACTCGATGAAGATGGGCGCGGTCGACTACATCGCCAAGCCTTTCGATCACGATGAAATGCTTCAGGCCGTCGCGCGGATCCTGCGTGATCACCAGTCGGCGCCTGCCGCTGCCGAAGCGGTTGCCGGCAAAGCGAGCAATGGCAGCGGCAAACCGTCTGTCGACAACAGCAACGGCGAGATCGGCATCATTGGCTCGTGCCCACCGATGCAGGATCTGTACAGCAAGATCCGCAAAGTCGCGCCGACTGATTCCAATGTCCTGATCCAGGGCGAGTCCGGCACCGGTAAAGAGCTGGTGGCCCGCGCCCTGCACAACCTGTCCAAGCGCGCCAAGGCGCCGATGATTTCGGTGAACTGCGCAGCCATTCCGGAAAGCCTGATCGAGTCCGAACTGTTCGGCCACGAAAAAGGCGCGTTCACTGGCGCCAGCGCCGGTCGCGCCGGTCTGGTGGAAGCGGCGGATGGCGGCACGCTGTTCCTCGACGAGATCGGTGAACTGCCGCTGGAAGCCCAAGCGCGTCTGCTGCGCGTGCTGCAGGAAGGCGAGATTCGCCGCGTGGGTTCGGTGCAGTCGCAAAAGGTCGATGTGCGCTTGATCGCCGCGACCCACCGCGACCTCAAGAGCCTGGCGAAAATCGGCCAGTTCCGTGAAGACCTGTATTACCGCCTGCACGTGATTGCCCTGAAACTGCCGGCGTTGCGCGAGCGTGGCGCCGACGTCAACGAAATCGCCACGGCGTTCCTCGCCCGTCAAAGTGCGCGTATCAATCGTACCGACCTGAAATTTGCCGCCGATGCCGAACAGGCGATCCGGCATTATTCCTGGCCGGGTAACGTGCGTGAGCTGGAAAACGCGGTCGAGCGCGCGGTGATCCTGAGCGAAAGCCCGGAAATCTCCGCGGACCTGCTGGGCATAGACATCGAGCTGAGCGACCTGGAAGACGACGAGTTCATCGGCTTGCCCGCGCAAACCGCGGGTAGCACCAGCAACAGCAGCCATGAGCCGACTGAAGACCTGTCGCTGGAAGACTACTTCCAGCACTTCGTTCTCGAGCATCAGGACCACATGACCGAAACCGAATTGGCGCGCAAACTGGGCGTCAGCCGCAAATGCCTGTGGGAACGCCGTCAGCGCCTGGGCATTCCACGGCGCAAGACCGGGGTTACCAGCGAGAGCTGAACGTTACCTGTCGAATGTGCGGGTAACGCTTGAAGACGTGAGAAAACTGTTACCTCAGTCCTTTCACGTAACAGAAGCCGGGGTTATCGGTAACGAAACCCCGGCTTTTTTTCGCCCCGAGAAAACCGTCATATCGATCTAACCCCTTGTTTTATTGGGCTTCGCAAAAGTTGGCACGGCACCTGCTATATGTTTGGTACAAGAACAATAACAAGCAATGCACAAGACAATAAAAATAAGACGAATCGACTCACGCACAATAAAAACAAGACGGCGAGAGGCGCAGCTAACTGATTCTTTTGGAGAGGCGTTGTATTTGGGGCTAGCCCCACGACCAGGCCGAGAACAACAAAAACTGTCCTAAGACAGAGCCTGTACTGGTTGGATCGCAAGATCACTGCAACACAGCGACCAAAGCAATCCGTTTGCTCTTGGCTCCCGATTGGGAGGGTCATGAAGGAAAAGCTTCATGGCGAGGGCACTCAACAAAAACAAGAAGCCCGAATCAATAATAAAAAGAGCACGCAACTACTTCTGGGGGAGCTTCGGCTCCCCTTGTAGTTTCTCCCGTCTGGCAAAAACCCTCTTTTCACCCTCGCCGACCCCTTGCAGCTTGCGGCTTACAGCTCAAATCTGCCGTGTCCTACACCATCCCCCGACTAAATGCTAGAATCTGCGCCCATCATGCGGTCATTCTTTGGTATGGCCGAACATTCCTTCAAACAGTGCATCCCATGCTGAAGAAGTTGTTCCAGTCATTCCGAACACCCGTGCGTCGTACGCAACACATCCGCAGCACCCCTGAAGTGCTCAACAGCGGGCAACATTCGCTGCAGAAGGGGCAATTCAGCCGCTATGCGGTCAATATCGTCGAACGCTTGCAGGGCGCCGGCTACCAGGCCTATCTGGTCGGCGGTTGCGTGCGTGACATGCTCCTGGGCATCACGCCCAAAGACTTCGACGTCGCCACCAGTGCTACCCCCGAGCAAGTCCGTGCCGAATTCCGCAATGCGCGGATCATCGGCCGCCGCTTCAAACTGGTGCATATCCATTTCGGTCGCGAAATCATTGAAGTCGCGACCTTCCGCGCCAATCACCCGGTCAATGAAGACGACGAAGACAGCAACCAGTCTTCGCGCAACGAGAGCGGGCGGATTCTGCGCGACAACGTTTACGGCACTCTGGAAGAAGACGCGCAACGCCGCGACTTCACCATCAACGCCCTGTATTACGATCCGGTCAGTGAGCGCATTCTCGATTACGCCAACGGCGTACACGACATCCGCAATCACCTGATCCGGCTGATCGGCGATCCGAAGCAGCGTTACCAGGAAGACCCGGTGCGCATGCTGCGTGCCGTGCGTTTCGCCGCCAAGCTGAATTTCGGCATCGAGAAACACACCGTGCAGCCAATCCGCGAACTGGCGCCGATGCTGCGCGAGATCCCGTCGGCCCGCCTGTTCGAGGAAGTGCTCAAGCTGTTCCTCTCCGGCCATGGCGCGATCACTTTCGAGATGCTGGTCGATCTGCAACTGTTCGCCCCGCTGTTCCCGGCCAGTGCCGACGCACTGGAGCACAACCCGGAATACACCCACACGCTGATCAGTGAAGCGCTGACCAACACCGACCTGCGCATCAAGCAGAACAAACCGGTGACCCCGGCGTTCCTGTTTGCCGCGCTGCTGTGGCCTGCCCTGCCGGCCCGCGTGTTGCGTCTGCAGGAACGTGGCATGCCGCCGATTCCGGCGATGCAGGAGGGGGCGCACGAACTGATCGCCGAACAGTGCCAGCGCATCGCCATTCCGAAGCGCTTCACCATGCCGATCCGCGAGATCTGGGACATGCAGGAACGCCTGCCACGCCGCAGCGGCAAACGCGCCGACCTGCTGCTGGACAATCCACGCTTCCGCGCCGGTTACGACTTCCTGCTGCTGCGTGAAAGCGCTGGCGAGCAAACCGACGGCCTGGGCGAATGGTGGACGGACTATCAGGACGCCAACGACAGCGAACGTCGCGACATGATCCGTGACCTCAGCGGCAAGGGTGATGACGCCAGCGGCGCGCCGCGCAAACGTCGTCGCAGCAGCGGTTCCAAGCGCAAGCGCGCCGGGGCTCCGAGCGCATCGGGCGAATAAGGCATGGAACGCATCTATATCGGCCTGGGCAGCAACCTCGCTGACCCGGCCGAACAATTGCGCAGCGCGCTCACCGCACTGGGGCAATTGCCGCAGACCACCCTCGCCGGCGTCTCGGCGTTCTATCAGAGCGATTCACTGCTGCCGGGGCAACCGCGTTACACCAACGCGGTCGCCGCCCTCGACAGTGATCTCGCACCGCTGGATCTGCTCGATTCGCTGCAAGCCATCGAGAACGATCAGGGCCGCGAGCGTCTGGAACGTTGGGGGCCGCGCACCCTGGATCTGGACATCCTGTTGTTCGGTGACCGCCTGATCGACGAGCCGCGCCTGAAAGTCCCGCATTATCAGCTTCAGGAACGTGCGTTCGTGCTCTATCCCCTGGCCGAACTGGTTCCCGAGGATCTGCGCCTGGCCGATGGCCGCGCCCTCGCCGATCTGCTCGCCGCCTGCCCGTTCGTCGGCCTCGAGCGCCTCGCCCACGCCTGACGCAAATCTCCCCTGCAGGAGTTGCCGAAGGTTCGGGCCGCGTTCGGACCTTCGGCAGCTCCTACACAGAGAGCGTGCAGCATTGCCATTTTTGTCGGACAAAAAACCCGCCAAGCAGCCCCGCCGCACCGCTGAATCGCATCAGTAACGCCGGTAACACTCCCCTCGTAACAATGCGGTAACACACGCAATTGACTTCCGCTTGGCTCCTCACGACTATAGGCGTCCCGCTGCCGCCAACCCGGCACATACGGGCGCAATCCAGGCCTTATAAGCACGACAAAAGAGCGTGCGCCTGAGTAGACGAAGAATCACGCGCGTTACTCGCAGTAGTTTCCAGAGCGCCTGAACGAGGATTTTTTACATGCCAGCCATCACCCTGACCACGCTCCAGAGCCTCAAGCAGAAAGGTGAAAAGATCACCATGCTGACCTGCTATGACGCGACCTTCGCCCACGCCTGCAACGAGGCCGGTGTCGAAGTGCTGCTGGTGGGCGACTCCCTCGGCATGGTTCTGCAAGGGCACGACAGTACCTTGCCGGTGACCACCGCAGAAATGGCCTATCACACCGCTTGCGTCAAACGCGGCAACACCGACGCCCTGATCCTGGCCGACCTGCCGTTCATGGCCAACGCCACCCTCGAACAAACCATGACCAACAGCGCCATGCTGATGCAGGCCGGTGCGCACATGGTCAAGGTCGAGGGTGCGCTGTGGCTGGCGGAATCGATCCGCCTGCTGGCCGAGCGCGGTGTGCCAGTCTGCGCGCACATGGGCCTGACTCCACAGGCCGTGAACATTCTCGGCGGCTATAAAGTGCAGGGCCGCAACGAGAACCAGGCGCGGCAGATGCGTGCCGACGCAATCTCGCTGGAACAGGCCGGGGCTTCGATGCTGCTGCTCGAATGCGTGCCAAGCGAACTGGCTGCGGAAATCAGCCAGGCCGTGAAGATTCCGGTCATCGGCATCGGCGCCGGTAGCGATACCGACGGGCAGGTACTGGTGCTGCACGACATGCTCGGCCTGTCGATCACCGGCCGCGTACCGAAATTCGTCAAGAACTTCATGCAGGGTCAGGACAGCATCCAGTCCGCACTGAAGGCCTACGTCAACGAAGTCAAAGGCGTTACTTTCCCTGGGATCGAACACGGATTCTCTGCATGAACACCGTTAAAACCGTACGCGAATTGCGCGCCGCCGTGGCCCGCGCCCGCAGTGAAGGCAAGCGCATCGGCTTCGTGCCGACCATGGGCAACCTGCATAGCGGCCACATTGCGCTGATCACCAAAGCCACTCAGCGCGTGGATTTCGTGGTCGCGAGCATTTTCGTCAACCCGCTGCAGTTCGGCGCCGGCGAAGACCTCGACAAGTACCCGCGTACCCTGGCGGCGGATCAGGAGAAACTGCTGCAAGCCGGCTGTCATCTGCTGTTCGCTCCGACCGTCGAAGAGATGTACCCCGACGGCATGGCCGGGCAGACCCGAGTCAGCGTGCCGCAACTGTCTGAAGGCCTCTGTGGCGCCAGCCGTCCGGGGCACTTCGAAGGCGTGGCGACGGTGGTCAGCAAGCTGTTCAACATGGTCCAGCCGGATCTGGCGATCTTCGGCCAGAAAGACTTCCAGCAACTGGCGGTGATCCGCGCGCTGGTGCATGACCTGAACATGCCGATCCAGATCATCGGCGAACCAACCGTGCGCGCGGCCGACGGCCTGGCGCTGTCGTCGCGCAACGGCTTCCTCAGCGAAGATCAACGTGCGGTGGCCCCGGTGGTCTATCGCACCCTGAGCACGATTGCCGAGTCGATCAAGCACGGTGAGCGCGACTACCCGGCACTGATCGCCGCCCAAGTGCAACAGCTGGAAGCCGCCGGCCTGCGTCCGGATTACCTGGAAATCCGCCACGCCCTGACCTTGCGCCCGGCAACGGCTGAAGACCGCGACCTGGTGATTCTGGTGGCCGCGTTCCTCGGCACCACGCGGTTGATCGACAACCTGCACCTGAACCTCGATACCCCCGTTTAAAGCAAGATCAAAAGATCGCAGCCTGCGGCAGCTCCTACACATGAGTCCATGTAGGAGCTGCCGCAGGCTGCGATCTTTTGCGTTGTATTGCCGCCTTAAAAGCCTTCGGGCACACTGCCCGACGTTTGCTTCCAACCCGGGAAATCCCTCATGCACGCCATCATGCTCAAGGCCAAGCTGCACCGCGCCGAAGTCACTCACGCGGTACTCGATTACGAAGGTTCCTGCGCCATTGATGGCGAATGGCTGGACTTGTCCGGCATCCGTGAGTACGAGCAGATCCAGATCTATAACGTCGACAACGGCGAGCGTTTCACCACCTATGCGATTCGTGGCGAAGAAGGTTCGCGGATGATTTCGGTCAATGGCGCAGCCGCGCATAAAGCCAAGGTCGGCGACCGCGTGATCATTTGTGCCTACGCCCATTACAGCGAAGCGGAACTGCTCAATTTCAAGCCGCGCATGCTGTACATGGCGCCGGGCAACGAGCTTAGCCACACCAGCAACGCCATTCCGGTTCAGCTGGCCTGAGCCGCTTCGAGGCGCCACTCCCCCTTCCGTTGGTCGGCCCGTTCCCGGTATTGATGTTAAAAAAGTACAGGGAACAGGTCAGAAGAAGTCAAGACAGATCGCAGCGCGAGGTTTACTGTATTCGCCCTGCGTTGAAAAATCGTGTCGACGCATTTGACCCTCGCCCAAACATGGCGTATCGGTCTGTTCTGTGTTCAAAAGGCCGTTCAAGTAAAAAGGAAAACCGCAGCGATGGCGTACTACCGCACTCCTCATGACGTTACCGCTCTGCCTGCCTGGCAGGCGTTGAAAGATCACCGCCAAGCCATGCAGGATTTCAGCATGCGCGAAGCCTTCAACGCCGATCCGCAGCGCTTCAATCAGTTCACTCTCAGCAGCTGCGGACTGTTTCTCGATTATTCGAAGAACCTGATCAACGCCCAGACCCGCAACCTGCTGGTGGGCCTGGCCAATGAAGTCGATCTGAAAGGCGCGATCAAAGCGCTGTTCGACGGCGAAATCGTCAACGCCTCCGAAGGCCGCCCGGCGCTGCATACCGCCCTGCGCCGTCCGGTGGGCGACAAGCTGTCGGTCAACGGCGTCAACGTGATGCCGGAAGTGCACAAGGTGCTGAACCAGATCACGGATCTGGTCGGCCGCATCCACGATGGTCTGTGGCGTGGTTACACCGAGAAGCCGATCACTGACGTGGTCAACATCGGCATCGGTGGTTCGTTCCTCGGCCCGGAGCTGGTCTCCGAAGCGCTGCTGTCCTACGCGCAGAAAGGCGTGCGTTGCCATTACCTGGCGAACATCGACGGCAGTGAGTTCCATGAACTGACGCAAAAGCTGCGCGCCGAAACCACGCTGTTCATCGTTTCGTCGAAATCCTTCAACACCCTCGAAACCCTGAAGAACGCTCAGGCCGCCCGCGCCTGGTACCTGGCTCAGGGCGGTTCGGAAGCCGAGCTGTATCGCCACTTCATCGCGGTATCGAGCAACAACGCTGCGGCAGTCGCGTTCGGCATCCGTGAAGAAAACATCTTCCCGATGTGGGACTGGGTCGGCGGTCGTTACTCGCTGTGGTCGGCCATCGGTCTGCCGATTGCCCTGGCCATCGGCATGTCCAACTTCAAGGAACTGCTGTCCGGTGCCTACACCATGGACCAGCATTTCCAGAGCGCACCGTTCGAACAGAACATGCCGGTGCTGCTGGCCCTGCTCGGCGTGTGGTACGGCAACTTCTGGGGCGCGCAAAGCCACGCGATCCTGCCGTACGACCACTACCTGCGTAACATCACCAAGCACTTGCAACAGCTGGACATGGAATCCAACGGCAAGAGCGTGCGTCAGGACGGCACCTCGGTGTCGACCGATACCGGCCCGGTGATCTGGGGCGGCGTCGGCTGCAACGGTCAACACGCCTATCACCAGTTGCTGCACCAGGGCACCCAACTGATCCCGGCCGATTTCATCGTGCCGATCGTCAGCTTCAATCCGGTCTCCGATCACCATCAGTGGCTGTACGCCAACTGCCTGTCGCAGAGCCAGGCGCTGATGCTCGGCAAGACCCTGCCGGAAGCCGAGGCCGAACTGCGCGAAAAAGGCATGAGCGAAGAGCAGGTGCACAAACTCGCACCGCACAAGGTGATCCCGGGCAACCGTCCGAGCAACACCCTTGTGGTCGAGCGCATCAGCCCGCGTCGTCTCGGCGCGCTGGTCGCCATGTATGAGCACAAAGTGTTCGTGCAGAGCGTGGTCTGGGGCATCAACGCCTTCGACCAGTGGGGCGTGGAACTGGGCAAGGAATTGGGCAAAGGCGTTTACAACCGTCTGGTCGGCAGCGATGAAACCGTTGCTGACGATGCTTCTACCCAGGGCCTGATCAACTACTTCCGCGGCCGTCACCGCGGGTGATGTGAATGGGTTGCCCACAATTCCTGTGGGCAACCCATTTCCAATGTGGGAGCGAGCCTGCTCGCGAATTCGGTGTGTCATTCAGCATCTTTGTGACTGATACACCGCATTCGCGAGCAGGCTCGCTCCCACAGTTGTTTTAGGGATGACTTGAACCTCCGGGCCGCTCGGCGCATCTTTATTCCTGTCGCACAACAAGAATAAGGAACCGTCATGTTCGATATCAGCACGTTCCCCAAAGCCGATGCCGTCCGCCGGGCTGCGCAGTTGAGTCAGGACGACTATAAGCGCCTGTACCGCGAATCCATTGAACACCCCAGCACCTTCTGGGCCGAACAGGCCACGCGCTTCCTCGACTGGAGCACACCGTGGCAGACCGTCCAGCGCTATGACCTGAAAACCGGTGAAGCGTCCTGGTTTACCGGCGGCCAACTGAACGTCAGCTACAACTGCATCGACCGCCATCTGGCACAGCGCGGCGAGCAGACCGCGATTCTCTGGGAAGGCGACGACCCGGCCGAATCAGCGCAGATCACCTACAAAAAACTCCACCATCACGTCTGCCGCCTGGCCAATGTGCTGAAAAGCCGTGGGGTGAAAAAAGGCGATCGGGTGTGCATCTACATGCCGATGATCCCCGAGGCGGCCTACGCCATGCTCGCCTGCGCGCGGATCGGCGCGATTCACTCGGTAGTGTTCGGCGGTTTCTCCCCGGACTCATTGCGTGACCGCATCCTCGATGCAGATTGCCGCACGGTGATCACTGCCGATGAAGGCGTACGCGGCGGCAAGTTCGTGCCGCTCAAGCAGAATGTCGACAAGGCTCTGCAAAGTTGCCCGGACGTCAGCACCGTCATCGTCGTCGAACGCAGCCAAGGCAAGGTCGATTGGGTCGAGGGCCGTGACCTCTGGTATCACCAGGCCGTGCGTGACGTCAGCGACGATTGCCCGCCAGAACCGATGGACGCCGAAGATCCGCTGTTCATCCTCTACACCTCCGGCAGCACCGGCAAACCCAAGGGCGTGCTGCACACCACTGGCGGCTACCTGCTGCAGGCGGCGATGACCTTCAAATACGTGCTCGATTATCGCGATGGCGAAGTGTTCTGGTGCACCGCCGACGTCGGCTGGGTGACCGGTCACAGTTACATCGTCTACGGCCCGCTGGCCAACGGCGCGACCACGCTGATCTTCGAAGGCGTGCCGAGTTATCCGAGCACTTCGCGCTTCTGGCAGGTGATCGACAAACACCACGTCAACATCTTCTACACCGCGCCGACCGCCCTGCGCGCGCTGATGCGCGAAGGTGCCGGGCCGCTGCAGGAAACGTCGCGCGCAAGCCTCAGATTACTCGGCAGTGTCGGTGAGCCGATCAACCCGGAAGCGTGGGAATGGTATTTCAACGTGGTCGGCGAGCAGCGCTGCCCGATTGTCGATACCTGGTGGCAGACCGAAACCGGCGGCATCATGCTCAGCCCGCTGGTCAGTGCGCAACGAATCAAACCGGGTTGCGCCACACAGCCGATGTTCGGCGTGCAACCGGTGCTGCTTGACGAACACGGCAAGGAAATCAAGGGCGCGGGCAGTGGCGTGCTGGCGATCAAATCCAGCTGGCCGGCGCAGATCCGCAGCGTCTACGGCGACCCGCAACGGATGGTCGACACCTATTTCAAACCCTACCCCGGCTATTACTTCACCGGCGACGGTGCACGCCGCGACGAGGACGGCGACTACTGGATCACCGGGCGCATCGATGACGTGATCAACGTCTCCGGCCACCGCATCGGCACCGCCGAAGTGGAAAGCGCGCTGGTGCTGCACGACAGCATCGCCGAAGCCGCCGTGGTCGGTTACCCGCACGACGTCAAAGGCCAGGGCATCTATGCCTTCGTCACCCCCATGAACGGCGTCGAGCCGAGCGACGAGCTGAAGAAGGAACTGCTGGCCCACGTCAGCAAGGAAATCGGCAGCTTCGCCAAACCGGACCTGATCCAGTGGGCGCCGGCCTTGCCGAAAACCCGCTCAGGCAAGATCATGCGGCGGATCCTGCGCAAGATCGCCTGCAACGAACTCGACAGCCTCGGCGACACTTCGACCCTGGCCGATCCGAGCGTGGTCCAGGGCCTGATCGAAAAGCGTCTGAATCAGTAACGTCCGTGGCGCGGTCAACCGGCCGCGCCCGTCCACCACCAATGAGTTGTCATGGAATTCATCCGCAGCCGTATCGAAAACCAACTCATGAGCCTGACTGGTCTGTCCCTCGGTCAGCTCGATCTGGAAAACCCCAAGGGCGATCCCGGACTGTTCGGGCCGGACTCGGTCAGTTGGCAGGTGCATGGCGATTTCAGCAGCATGCTGATCGGCGGCATCAGCGCTTTGTTGCTGCAGGCCCTGCATCCGCTGGCACTGGCCGGGGTCTGGGATCATTCGAATTTTCGCCAGGACATGCTCGGGCGTTTGCGCCGCACCAGTCAGTTTGTCTCCGGCACCACCTTCGGCTCGCGCCGCGACGCCGAATGGCTGATCGACAAAGTGCGCACCATTCACCTGCAAGTGGTCGGTACCGCGCCGGACGGCCGGCCGTATGCCGCCAGCGATCCGGACCTGCTGACCTGGGTGCATATGGCCGAGGTCAGCAACTTCCTCGCCGCGCATTTGCGTTACCGCAACCCGCAATTGTCGGGGACGGATCAGGATCGTTACTACGCGGAAATCGCCGTGGTCGCCGAGCGTCTGGGTGCGCGGAATGTGCCGAAATCGCGGCAGGCCGTGGCCGACTATCTGCAGCGCATGCGCCCGCAATTGCTGTGTGATGAACGCAGTCGCGAAGTCCTGCGCCTGCTGCTCGACGCCCCGGCCCCGAGCGTCCTGGCCCGCCCCTTTGGCGACCTGATGATGAAGGCCGGCATCGATCTGCTGCCGGACTGGGCCAGCGCCATGTTCGATGTCCGTCAGAATCCGCTGCAACGCCAGTTGATCCGCGCCAGCGTCAGGCGCAGTGCGCCGATGCTGCGCTGGGCAATGCGCAATGGCTCGGTACAACGAGCGAAACGACGGATGGGACTGCTGACCTGATCCATATACAGAACCCTGTGGCGAGGGAGCTTGCTCCCGCTGGGTTGCGCAGCGACCCTCGGAATGTTGCGAGCGCTTCGCACTCGAGCGGGAGCAAGCTCCCTCGCCACAGATCTGCGCAATGTCTCAGGGCATCGGTAACTGCTAAACTCCCGCGCCCCCATTCTCACCAGCAAGGCGCACGCATGTCTTCCTTGAATCAGGCGCTGCGCGCCGCCCTCGACCAACGCCAGGATCTGCTCGCCGAGCTGCACAGCCAGGGCACTGATTGCTATCGGCTGTTCCACGGCAGCCAAGAAGGTGCCGGTGGCCTGACCGTCGACCGCTACGGCCCGCAATTGCTGGTGCAGAGTTTTCACCAGACCCTGGAGCGTGACGACCTGCTGCAACTGCACGCCATGGTCAATCAGACCCTGGGCTTCGAAACCCTGCTGGTCTACAACGACCGCTCCCGTGGCAACTCGCGGATCGACCGCGAAGACAGCGTCTACAAAGCCGACGACGCCGCGCTGGCGGATCTGGTCGGTCACGAATGGAGCCTGAACTATCGCGTGCGCGGGCGGCATGCCGGGCAGGATCCGCTGCTGTTTCTCGACCTGCGCAACACCCGCGGCTGGGTCAAGGAACACGCCAAGGGCAAAAGCGTGCTCAACCTCTTTGCCTACACCTGTGGCGTCGGCCTGAGTGCCGCTGCCGGTGGCGCGCGCGAGGTGTGTAACCTCGACTTCGCCGAAGGCAATCTGGCGGTCGGCCGCGAAAACGGTCTGCTCAACCCACAATTGCCCGAGATGCAATTCATCCAGTCCGATTACTTCCCGGCGATCCGTCAGCTCGCCGGACTGCCGATCAGTCAGCGGCGCGGGCAGAAACTGCCGAGCTATCAGCGCCTCGACCCGCGTCAATACGATCTGGTGCTGCTCGACCCACCGGCCTGGGCCAAGAGCGCCTTCGGCACCGTCGACCTGCTGCGCGACTATCAGAGCCTGCTCAAGCCGGCGCTGCTGACCACCGCTGACAACGGCGTGCTGATCTGCTGCAACAACCTGGCAAAAGTCAGCATGGACGACTGGCGCGAACAGGTCCTGCGTTGTGCCGAGAAGGCCGGGCGACCGGTTCGCGAATGGAGCGTGATGACGCCGGGCGCGGACTTCCCGTCGCTGGATCAACAGCCACCGCTGAAAACCCTGATCCTGCAGCTGTAACCGCACTCCGGTAGGAGCTGCCGCAGGCTGCGATCTTTTGATCCTGATGCTGAAAATCAACAGCAAAAGATCGCAGGCTGCGGCAGTTCCTACATGTATTGCTGAAAAATCTGAACAATCCTGCGCCCCACGAGGTACTTCGGAACCAGAATCGCGTGCCATACTCCAAGGCACTCCGATTCAGAGATGAAGCCGCACATGCCCAAAGGATTGATTCGCGCGATTGGCGCCTTGTTGACTGCTCTGGCCCTCTACAGCCTGCTGGGGTTTCTGATTTTGCCGGGCATCGCACTGCGTATCGCCAACCAGCAACTGGCGAACTACGCCACGGTGCCTGCGCATATCCAGCGCATCGAACTCAATCCGTTCAGCCTTGAAGTCACCCTGTGGGGGCTGGTCGTCGGTGAGCCGGGCAAGGAGCAGGTCGGCTTCGAGCGGCTGTACGCCAACCTGCAACTCGACAGCCTATGGACCAAAGCCCTGCATCTGGCCGATATCGAGCTGGACAAGCCGAAGACCGAAATCCTCTTCGCCAAGGACGGCCAGCTCAATCTGCTGGGCCTGTTCAAGATTCCCGCCAGCGAACCGACCCCGGCCGATCCGAATGCCAAACCGTTCCCGCTGCGCATCGATCGCATCCAGCTGGCCGCTGGCAACGTACATTTCCAGGACGCCCGGCCGAGTGAACCGATCGAGTTCATCTACGACAAACTCGACTTCGAGCTGAAAAACCTCAGCACCCTCCCCGACGATAACGCCGACATGACCTTGGTCGCCGCCGGCCCGGCCGGTGGGCAGATCGACTGGAAAGGCAATTTCAGCCTGATCCCGTTCACCTCCGAGGGGACGTTGAAAGTCACCGACGGCAAGATGAAATCCTTCTGGCCTTACGTGCGTGACGCGCTGCCGCTGGTACTCGAAGACGGCGTGCTGAATCTCAGCACCGAGTACAAACTCAATCTGTCGAAAGAAACCGAACTGCTGTTGAACAACGTCGCGGTAAGCATTGCGCCGTTCGCGATCAAGGCGCCGGACGGACGCCCATTGGCGAAACTTGAACGCCTCGACGTCAGCGAGACCTCACTGGACCTGGCCAAACAGCAAGTGGTGGTTGGCAAGATCCGCAGCAACAAACTGGAAACCTGGGCCGCGCTCGAAGCCGACGGCCAGCTCGACTGGCAGAAACTGTTCGCCAGCCAGCCATCGAAACCTGCCGCCAAGGCCGCCGCCGAACCCAAGACCACTCCGGCCGCCGCCGATTCGCCGAAAGAGCCGACCGCTCCGAGCAAGCCCTGGCAAGTGCTGCTCAAAGACGTCCAGCTACGCAACTACACCGTGCATCTCGCCGACCGTTCGGCCAACCCGCCGGTGGCACTGGATGTCACTCCGCTGAATATCGACCTGCAGGATTTCGACAGCCTCAACGGTTCGCCCTTCAAGGTCAGGCTCGACAGCGGCCTGGGCAAGCAAGGCAAGATCAACGCCGACGGGGTGGTCAACCTCGCGCCGGTCACCGCCCAGCTCAATGTGAAAACCCAGGACATCGATCTGCGTGTCGCGCAGTCCTACATCAATCCGTTCATTCGCCTGGAGCTGCGCAGCGGCATGCTCGGCAGCGACCTCAAGGTCAACCTCAAGAGCACCGCCCCTCTGGCACTCGGCGTGACCGGGCGTGCGCAGATCGATCAACTGCACACCCTCGATACCCTGAAAACCCGCGACTTCCTCAAGTGGCAGCAAGTGGTGGTTGAAGGCATCAACTATCAACACGGTGACAGCCTGTCGATCGACAAGGTCAACCTGTTCCAGCCTTACGTGCGCTTCATGATCAACGATGACCGCACCACCAACATCGACGATCTGCTGATCCCGCAGCCTGCCGACAATGGTGCGAAAAACGCAGCGGCGAAACCGGCCAGCAAAGACAAACCACTGGGTATTCACATCGGCGCGATTGCGATCAACGACGGCTCGGCCAACTTCGCCGACTTCAGCCTGACGCCGAATTTCGCTACGGCAGTGCAACAGCTCAACGGCCAGATCGGCACCATCGACAGTCGTCAGGCGAAACCAGCCAGCGTCGACATCAAGGGCAAGGTTGATCGCTATGCCCCGGTGACCATCAAAGGTGCGGTCAATCCGTTCGACCCGATGGCCAGCCTCGACATCGCCACCAGTTTCAAACGCGTCGAGCTGACCACCCTGACCCCGTATTCCGGCAAGTTCGCCGGTTACCGAATCCGCAAGGGCCGGCTCAACCTCGACCTGCACTACCTGATCACCAAGGGCCAGTTGAAGGCTGAAAACAAAGTGGTGGTCGAGCAGTTGCAACTCGGTGAAAAAGTCGACAGCCCGGATGCCGTGAGCCTGCCGCTGAAACTGGCGATAGCCCTGCTCAAGGACGTCGATGGCAAGATCTCCATCGAACTGCCGGTGACCGGCGACCTCAACAACCCGCAGTTCAGCGTGATGCCGATTGTCTGGCAGACCCTGCGCAACCTGATCGTCAAAGCGGCTGCCGCGCCGTTCAAGCTGATTGGCGGACTGGTCAGCGGCGGCGGATCCGAGGATCTCGGCACCGTGTCCTTTGCCCCGGGGTCAAGCGATCTGAGCAAGGACGCCGAATCAGCACTGGACAAACTGTCCCAAGCCCTCAAGGAACGTCCGGCCCTGCGTCTGGAAATCGAAGGCACTGCCGCACAAAGCAGCGACGGTCCGTTGATTGCCGAGCAGCGTCTGGAGCGCGAATACCAGTACAACTACTACAAGATGCTCCAGCGTCGGGGCGACAAAGTGCCGGCCCAGGCTTCCCTGCTGCAAGTGCCGGAAAGCGAGAAAGGCCCGTTGCTTGAAGGCATCTACCGTACCCGTCTGAAAACCCAGCCACCGGCCGAATGGAAGGATCTGGGCAAGGAAGAACGCACAGCGAAAATGCGTGATGGCGTGATCAAGTTCTGGAGTTCCAGCGATGTGCTGCTGCGGCAGTTGGGTCAGGAACGCGCCAGCAGCATCAAGGACTATCTGGTCGACAAAGGCCAGTTGGCGGATGACCGGGTGTACTTCATCGACGCCAACCTTGGCGAGGCCGAAAGCGATGGTCGGGTCGTGACGCAAATGCACCTGGACGCCGAATGATGAGTCACAAATGGCGGGTTGCGCTGACGCTGCTGCTCGTCGCCAGCCCGGTTCTGGCCTCCGACACGCTGCGTTGTGGCAGCCAACTGGTCAGTCTCGGTGACCGCGCCAGCGAAGTGCTGCAAAAGTGTGGCGAACCGGTCAGCCGCGATGTCCTCGGCTACAAGCGCAGCGCCAACCGCCGCGAAGAGTTTCAGGTCGAGGAATGGACCTACGGTCCGAGCAACGGCATGTACCAGTACCTGCGCTTTGAAGGCAATCGTCTGCGGCAGATCAACAGCAAGCGCGGTAACTGAAAGATCTTTGCTTCTACCAAATAGAACAGGCCCCGACACAAGTGCCGGGGCCTGTAATGGTCACATCCGTGTGACCGTTCGCATGAACTCTAAAGTTGCGGCAGACGTATTGCTCGGCCCGTCTGTCGCGTCTTCTCCCGGTTCAGGCGAGAAGTCATGCCTTACTCGGCTTTCAGGCCGTCAGCGGAGACCGCTTTGACGCCTTTGATTTTCTTGGCGATCGCAACAGCTACGTCTTTCTGCGATTCAGTTACAGCAGTAGTCGACGAAAGCGATACAACGCCTTTGTTGGTTTCTACTTTGATGTCGGTACCTGGAATGCCTTTTTCGGTGACCAGGTCAGCTTTGACTTTGGTGGTGATCCAAGTGTCAGAAGTAGCTTCTTTAGCCTGGGTGACTTCACCGGCAGCCAGAGTCATTGGAGCCTGAGTAGCCTGGGTGGATTGTGCGAAAGCACCGGAAGCCATGGTCAGGGTCAGCGCGGTAGCAGCAGCGGCAGTGATAGCGAACTTCTTCATACGAGTAACTCCTGTTTTTCTGGAAAGTCTGCTGGATTACTTGTCAGCAGGGTTACCGAGGTAGTTGCGAACGTTGTGCCAACTTTTTGAAAGACATAAAACCCATATAAATCAACAGCTTATAGATAATGGAAAATTCCGGATTCATGCAAAATGCATGACTCGGGGAAATTTCACATGCAAGTTGCGGTTTTTTGGAAAGTTCCTAAGGCGCTGAAATTATGGAGACTTTTATTTTCACCGAGCAAAGAAAAATGCCCTGCGTGGCAGGGCATTCGGTCGTCACGCGCTAGCGATCACGTACCGCTGGCGGTACAGCCTTTTGGCGAATAATCCGGGTTAACAGTAGTGGCACAGGTCCACACACCAGAGGTATTACCGGTAGCAGCGCCCGAACGAGTGAGCGTGATGGTTTTGCCCAGTACCGGTCCCGGAGCGTTGAGCAGCGTGCAGCTGATGCTGCCCGCCCCCGTCGCCGCTGTGCCTGTAACCGCCACCGTACAGTTGGAGGTGGTGGTTGTACCGCCATTCACAGTGGTTATGTCCGGAGCGGTACCTTGATTGATGGTGTCCTCGAACGGCACCTTCATCGCACTGATCTCCGCCAGCCCCGCAGTCACTTTTGATCGCGCCTGATACTTCGAATACTGCGGCAGGGCAATCGTCGCCAGAATCCCGATGATTGCCACCACGATCAGCAGCTCGATCAGAGTAAAACCTTGTTGTTTTTTCATAGACACGCTCCATGCATGAGTCGAAATCTCATGATCTGAAAGGGACGCAGCATAGGCCATGCCAATGCCTTCCAGGCCCCGCCCATTGGGCGCAAAGCGCGTGTGATGTCATTTCCTACAACCTGCAACCGCACTATCTGACACTTTTTGTCACCTGTACCGGGCGTGTTTGGCGCTGTCACTTGACTAGGCTATAAGTCATGAACTGTCAGCATCCGGAATCCCCATGAATGACATCGCTCTGAGCGGTCTGGCCAAGCAATTGGTACAGGCCGAACTGCTTACGGAAAAAAGCGCCCAGCAGGCCTGGCAACAGGCGCAGCGCAATCGGCTGTCGCTGGTCAGCTATCTGGTGCAGAACAAACTGGTGAAGAGCTCACAAGTCGCAGAGATCGCTTCCGAGCATTTCGGCATGGCCTTCATGGACCTCAATTGCCTGGACAAGGAAACCCAGCCCAAAGGCCTGGTCAGTGAAAAACTGGTTCGCCAGCACCACGCACTGCCCTTGTGGCGCCGCGGCAACAAACTGTTCGTCGGCATTTCCGACCCGAGCAATCAACAGGCGATCAATGACATTCAGTTCAGCACCGGGCTGAGCACCGAAGCCATTCTGGTGGAGGACGACAAGCTCACCGAGGCCATCGAGAAATTCTTCGACACCCACGCCAGCGGCCTCGAAGAAATGGCCGACGTCGATCTCGACGGCGTGGATGTCGAGTCCGTCGACGACAGCCGCCAGGACGCCATCGGCGGTCTCGACGCCGACGACGCGCCGGTCGTGCGTTTCGTGCACAAGATGCTGCTCGACGCGATCAAGAGTGGTTCATCCGACCTGCACTTCGAACCCTACGAGAAAACCTTCCGGGTGCGAGTACGCACCGACGGCATCCTGCGCGAGGTGGCCAAACCGCCGATCCAGTTGGCTGGGCGAATCGCCGCACGCCTGAAGGTCATGGCCAGCCTGGACATCTCGGAACGGCGCAAACCGCAGGACGGGCGGATCAAGATGCGCCTGTCGAAGACCAAGTCGATCGACTTCCGGGTCAACACTCTGCCGACCCTGTGGGGCGAAAAAGTGGTGATCCGGATTCTCGACCCGTCCAGCGCGCAGATCGGCATCGATGCATTGGGTTACGAGCCGGCGCAGAAAGACCTGTACATGGCCGCGCTCAAGCAGCCGCAGGGGATGATTCTGGTAACCGGGCCTACGGGGTCGGGGAAAACCGTGTCGCTGTACACCGGCCTCAATATCCTCAACACCGTCGACATCAATATTTCCACCGCCGAAGACCCGGTGGAAATCAACATGGAAGGCATCAACCAGGTCAACGTCAATCCCAAGCAGGGGCTGGATTTTGCTCAGGCTCTGCGCTCATTTCTGCGTCAGGACCCGGACGTGATCATGGTCGGGGAAATCCGCGACCTGGAAACCGCCGAAATCGCGATCAAGGCTGCGCAGACCGGTCACCTGGTGCTGTCCACGCTGCACACCAACAGCGCCGCCGAAACCCTGACCCGCCTGCACAACATGGGCATCCCCGGGTTCAACATCGCCACCTCGGTCAGTCTGATCATCGCCCAGCGCCTGGCGCGCAAGCTCTGCAGCCACTGCAAGAAGCCGATCGAGATCCCCCGCGAAACGCTGATCAAGGAAGGTTTCCCGCCGGAACAGATCGGCAGTTTCACGATCTATGAGCCGGTCGGTTGCGACCTCTGCAACGGCGGCTACAAGGGACGCGTGGGGATTTACGAAGTGGTGAAAAACACCCCTGATCTGCAACGGCTGATCATGGCCGAAGGCAACTCGCTGGAAATCGATAGCCAGATGCGTCGCGATGGCTTCGACGACCTGCGCACCTCTGGCCTGCGCAAGGCCATGCAAGGCATCACCAGCCTGGAAGAAATCAACCGGGTCACCAAGGACTGAACATGGCGGTCAAGGCAGCGAAAATCAGTATCTACGCCTGGGAAGGCACGGATCGCAAAGGCAGCAAGGTCACGGGCGAGTTGAGCGGGCAGAACCCCGCGCTGATCAAGGCCCAGCTACGCAAACAGGGGATCAACCCGGGCAAGGTGCGCAAGAAATCCACCTCCTTGCTCAGCCTCGGCAAACGCATCAAGGCCCAGGACATCGCCCTGTTCACCCGGCAGATGGCAACCATGATGAAGGCCGGCGTACCGCTGTTGCAGTCGTTCGACATCATTGGCGAAGGCTTCGATAACCCGGCAATGCGCAAACTGGTGGACGAGGTGAAGCAGGAAGTGGCCGCCGGCAACAGCTTCGCCGCGGCCCTGCGCAAGAAACCGCAGTATTTCGATGAGCTGTATTGCAACCTGGTGGATGCCGGCGAGCAATCCGGTGCACTCGATACGTTGCTCGAACGGGTCGCGACGTATAAGGAAAAAAGCGAAGCACTCAAGGCCAAAATCAAGAAAGCCCTGACCTACCCCAGCGCCGTGGTGCTGGTGGCAATGGTCGTCACCGGGATTCTGCTGGTAAAAGTGGTACCGCAGTTTCAGTCGGTATTTTCCGGCTTCGGCGCCGAATTGCCGGCCTTCACCCTGATGGTGATCAGCATCTCGGAGTTCATGCAGCAATGGTGGTGGGTGGTGCTTGGCGCTCTGATCGCGGCGGTGTTCGGCATCCGTCATGCGCTGAAGAAATCCCAGGCATTGCGCGACCGCAAGGACACCTGGCTGCTGAAGCTGCCGCTGGTGGGCACGCTGATGTACAAATCGGCAGTGGCGCGATTCGCCCGCACCCTGTCGACCACCTTCGCCGCCGGCGTTCCGTTGGTGGAGGCACTGGATTCGGTGGCCGGCGCCACCGGCAACGTGGTGTTCAAACGCGCGGTGTTGCGCATCCGCCAGGACGTTGCCACCGGCATGCAGCTGAATTTCTCGATGCGCAGCACCGGAGTCTTCCCCAACATGGCGGTGCAGATGACTGCCATCGGTGAGGAATCGGGCGCACTGGATGACATGCTCGACAAGGTCGCCGGTTTTTATGAAGAGGAAGTGGATAACATGGTCGACAACCTCACCAGCCTGATGGAGCCGTTCGTCATGGTGGTGCTCGGGGTCATCGTCGGCGGGCTGGTCGTGGCCATGTACCTGCCGATTTTCCAGCTCGGCTCAGCGATCTGACATGCCTATCGACGAACTCTTCAGTCTGTATCCGCTGGCCTTTGTGTGCACCGCCCTGCTGCTGGGTCTGGTGGTCGGCAGCTTTCTCAACGTGCTGGTCTGGCGTCTGCCGAAAATGCTCGAGCGCGACTGGCGCCAGCAGGCCCAGGACGTCCTCGGCCTGCCGAGCGAAACCCCACTGCCAATCTACAACCTGATGCTGCCGCACTCCCAGTGCCCGCATTGCGGCCACCGGATTCGAGCATGGGAAAATATTCCGCTGCTCAGCTATCTGCTTCTACGGGGGCGCTGCTCCGCGTGTGCCGCACCGATCAGCAAACGTTATCCCCTGACCGAACTGGCCTGCGGCCTGCTCTCGGCATTCGTCGCCTGGCATCTGGGTTTCGGCTGGGCGGCCGGCCTGTTGATCGTCCTCACCTGGGGCTTGCTGGCAATGAGTCTGATCGACACCGAACATCAACTGCTGCCCGATGTATTGGTGTTGCCATTGTTGTGGCTGGGACTGATCGTCAACAGTTTCGGGCTGTTCGTCTCGCTGCACGCGGCACTGTGGGGCGCGGTGGCCGGCTACATGGCGCTGTGGTCGGTGTTCTGGCTGTTCAAGCTGCTGACCGGCAAGGACGGCATCGGCCACGGGGATTTCAAGCTGCTGGCGCTGCTCGGGGCCTGGGGCGGCTGGCAGATTCTGCCGCTGACGATCCTGTTGTCGTCGCTGGTGGGGGCGATCGTCGGGGTGATTCTGCTGCGTCTGCGTGAGCAGAAAACCTCGACGCCGATCCCCTTTGGCCCGTATCTGGCAATTGCCGGCTGGATTGCCTTGCTCTGGGGTGGTCAAATAACCGACTTCTATTGGCAGTTTGTCGGTTTGAAATGAATACCCCTGTGGAAAAACCCTGGATTCTCGGCCTGACCGGCGGCATCGGCAGCGGTAAAAGCGCCGCTGCCCAGCATTTCATCGACCTCGGAGTCCATGTGGTCGACGCCGATCACGCAGCGCGCTGGGTGGTCGAGCCGGGGCGTCCGGCACTGGCGAAAATTGCCGAACACTTCGGCCCGGGCGTGCTGCAGGCCGATGGCACGCTGGACCGTGCGGCCCTGCGCAAACTGATTTTTGAAGTGCCGGAAGAGCGCCGCTGGCTCGAAGCCCTGCTGCATCCGTTGATCGCCGAGGAAATCGCGCATCATCTGGGGCTGGCAAAATCGCCTTACGCGATTCTGGTTTCACCGTTGCTGATCGAGTCCGGGCAGTACGCGATGACCCAGCGCATCCTGGTGATCGACGCCCCGCAACAACTGCAGATCGAACGCACCTTGCAGCGCGACCAGACCAGCGAACAGCAGGTCCAGGCGATCCTCAAGGCCCAGTCGAGCCGCGAAGATCGCGTGAGCCGTGCCGACGATGTGGTGGTCAACGACCGCGACCTCGCCTGGCTGCACAGCGAAGTCGAGCGTCTGCATCACTTTTACCTGACTTTATCCGGAGGCCAGTCATGAGCCCTACAACCGTCGAATGCCCAACCTGCGGCGCCCCCGTGGAATTCACTCCAGAGAACAAATTCCGCCCGTTCTGCTCCGATCGCTGCAAGCTGATCGACCTCGGCGCCTGGGCGTCCGAAGAGCACAAGATTCCGGTCGCCCCGGATGCCGAAGACGAAATGTTCTCCGGCGATTTCGACCCGCGTCACTGATCGCGATCAGGGCCGCATGAAGCCGTAGTCCTGATCGTCGTCGAGGTTTTCCGCGAGAAAGCGCAACTCGTCGGCCAGGTCTTCGGCGTTGCGCACCGTCTTGCTCTGCTGCACCACCGCGCTGAGCAAGGCGCGCAAACTCAGGCCCGGATCGAAGCCCACCTCCAGCGCCATGTCCAGACTCTGCCGCGTCTCCTGCCTCGCCCACTCGTAAACACTCATGCCGCTGCTCCTGAAGGAATTTGGCCGAGCATGAAATGCCGCGCGGGGGGCGGATTTGATGTGGATCAAGACTTGGGATCGTCGTCCTTCCACGGTGCCGAAAGGTAGCGGGTACGGTTGAAGGTTTCCAGCCACTCGGGGCTGAACACCACCAGCGCGCTGATCACCATGCCGTTGATAAAGGCTTCCGGGAAAATCAGCAGCCACAGGTAGCCGATGAAATCTTCCAGCCATTCAGGCATGGCGAACAGGCCGTCGTACCACAGCAGGCCCAGACTCAGCGTCAGACACAGCAATGCGGACAACGCCGCGGCAAAGAACCCGGAACAGAAGATATACACAAACGGATTACGCGGCTGGGCACGCTCGACGAGGATCGCCACACACTCGGTGATCAACACCGGCAACAGGATCAACAATGTCCCGTTGACCCCGACCGCCGCCAGATCCTGACGTCCGAGCAACACCAGCCCGAGCTGTGCCACCAGCCCGCCGACGATCGCCAGCGGCCAGTCGAGCAACAGCGTCACGGCGGTCATGCCGATGAAGTGGTAAGAGACCCCGGTGTCGAAATCCCTGCGTACCATCCACAGCAGAAACAACGCGAACACCGTGCCGAACAGCAGATGCTGACGCCGACTGTCACTGAACAACTCGACCCACGGCGCACGGCAGATCGCCCACAACAGCACCGGCAGGTAAATCAGCCAGCCGAGTGTCAGGCTGGTCGAGGACAGCAGTTCGGCACCGATCATGTCTCCCTCACGCTATTCCCCCTGTAGGAGCTGCCGAAGGCTGCGATCTTTTGATTTTTCTCTTTGAAGTCAAAAGATCGCAGCCTTCGGCAGCTCCTACCGGATGTCGCAATCCATGTTGTCCAAGTCTACACCGCGGCATGGTGAGCATCAGCCAATGCAAAGCTATCTGCTTGTCGCATTTGAACGCTAAGCTTGGGCTATGGATGACTCAGATTACTTACGCCTGCTGACCATTGCGGCCGAGCAAGCCAACGCGTTCCTGTCCAATGCCCGCAAATGGGAGCGTGAGCGTTGGGTCTGCCAGCGCCTGCTGCAAGGCTTGAACATCCCTTATCGTGCCGATGAGTTCGCCCCCGCGGGCGAGCCGCCGGACGTGCTGTTTCGCGATGCCAATTTCGAAGTGTTCTTCGTTCTCGATGAAGGCCGCCGACTCAACGACGAATGGCGCGATGAGCTGCAACGCCGCCGCAGTGCGTTTTCCCTCAGCCAACTGGTGCGCCGTGAAGCCAAGCCGCGGCGGATCCCGGCCAATGAGTTCCTGTTGCGACTGGCACCGACCTTGCGCAAAAAAGCGCACAACTACAAGGAACGCGGCATGGATCTGGGCGAACTGGACATCATTGCCTTCGCCAGCCTCAAGCGCGAGGTGCTGGACCTGAACAGCCACTTTCCACCGCCGACCGAGTATCTGCGTCAGGGCTGGCGCTCGCTGTCGCTGGTCGGCCCGACCTTCGCCAGGGTGCTCTTTGCCCATCCCGATGCGCCGGACTTTCTGCGCAGCAACCTCGGTCGCAGCATCGTCTTCGATGTCGGGATCAGCCTGTGACGCCGCTGCAGCAGTTGATTGCCGACGTGCCGCAGAGCGGTCGCGTGCGCTGGATCGGCGTGCGCCCCGAGTCTCGCGGGCCGATGCTCGAACTCGACGCCGTGGAAGCGCGACTGGAGGCCGGACTGACCGGCGATCACGCCCGCCCCGGCGTGCGCAATGCTCGCCAGGTGACGTTGATCCAATTCGAACACCTCGCGGTCATCAGTGCGTTGATGGGCCGGCCTGCCGATCAACCCGTGAGGCCTGAAGATCTGCGACGCAATCTGGTAGTCAGCGGGATCAATCTGTTCAGTCTCAAGGGGCGGCGCTTTCGCATTGGCCAGGCGATTTTCGAGACCACGGGCTGGTGCCAGCCCTGCGCGCGCCTGCAAAACAACCTCGGCCCCGGCACCTTTCAAGCCGTGCGCGGGCATGGTGGAATTACCGCGCGGGTGTTACAAAGCGGGATCATTCGCCTCGACGACGGTGTGTCTGTCGAACCGGTTCCGGACAGCGGCTATGCTGCGTTCAACCCCGGTTGAAAACCGCTGTAGCTTCTGCACATCCAGCAACGTCTACCTGACGAGGCCTTTATGACCAGCCGCCTGAACCCCGAAGACCAAAAGCATGTCGAAGAGTACCTGCAGTTGTCCCAACACCGTGTCGAGCGCCGGCCTTTCCGGCCGTGGATGCTCCTGGTGCTGGTGCTGGCAGTGACCATTGGTCTGGGCCTGCTGAGCCGATTAATCAGTTACCTGACGCTATGAGCTGCCTCGCGCTCGCTCGGGTAACCGCACCGATTTCCTTTAAAAACCTTGCGAGTTATCCCTATGTCCCATCGTATTGTTATTGTCGGCGGCGGCGCCGGCGGTCTGGAGTTGGCTACCCGTCTGGGTAAGACCCTGGGCAAGCGCGGCACGGCCAGTGTGATGCTGGTCGACGCGAACCTCACGCACATCTGGAAACCCCTGCTGCACGAAGTGGCCGCCGGATCGCTGAACTCTTCCGAAGACGAACTCAACTATGTTGCCCAGGCGAAATGGAACCACTTCGAGTTCCAGCTGGGGCGCATGAGCGGGCTTGATCGCGCGCAGAAGAAAATCCAGCTGGCCGCCACCTACGACGAGAACGGCGTGGAACTGGTACCGGCGCGTGAAGTGGCCTACGACTCGCTGGTCATCAGTGTCGGCAGCACCACCAACGATTTCGGCACCCAGGGCGCAGCACAGCACTGCCTGTTCCTCGACACCCGCAAACAGGCCGAACGCTTTCACCAGCAATTGCTCAATCACTACCTGCGCGCGCATGCCGGGCAGACCGATGTGGTAGAACAGATCAGCGTGGCCATCGTCGGTGCCGGCGCTACGGGCGTCGAACTGGCGGCAGAACTGCACAACGCGGCGCATGAGCTGGCGGCTTATGGTCTGGACCGGATCAAACCGGAGAACATGCACATCACCCTGATCGAAGCCGGCCCACGGGTGTTGCCAGCCCTGCCGGAGCGCATCAGCGGCCCGGTGCACAAGACTCTGGAGAAACTCGGGGTCAATGTAATGACCAACGCCTCGGTCAGCGAAGTGACCGCCGACAGCCTGATCACCGCCGATGGCAACGTGATCAAGGCCAGCCTGAAAGTCTGGGCCGCCGGGATTCGCGCGCCGGGTTTCCTCAAGGACATCGACGGCCTGGAAACCAACCGCATCAACCAGCTGCAAGTGCTGCCGACACTGCAGACCACCCGCGACGAAAACATCTTCGCGTTTGGCGACTGCGCCGCCTGCCCGCAACCGGGTTCGGATCGCAACGTGCCGCCGCGAGCACAGGCCGCGCACCAACAAGCGTCGCTGCTGGCCAAATCACTGAAGCTGCGCATCGAGGGAAAAACCCTGCCGGAGTACAAGTACACCGACTACGGCTCGCTGATTTCGCTGTCGCGTTTTTCCGCTGTAGGTAACTTGATGGGCAACCTGACCGGCAGTGTGATGCTGGAGGGCTGGCTGGCGCGGATGTTCTACGTGTCGCTGTACCGCATGCACCAGATGGCGCTGTACGGACCGTTCCGCACGGCGATGCTGATGCTGGGCAGCAAGATCGGTCGCGGCACCGAGCCACGCCTGAAGCTGCACTAAAACAAAAAACTGTGGGAGCTGGCTTGCTCCCACATTGTTTTGTGCTGCACACAAAATTCGCAGGCAGCCGCAACAAATGCAGGAGTGAGCCTGCTCGCGATAGCGGTGGTTCAGGCAATGAAGCGGTGTATGACGGACCGCTATCGCGAGCAGGCTCACTCCTACAATCGATCTCTGCTCATCAGAGCTGGAAGCGGCGCACCATGCCTTGCAACGCGTTGGCCAGTTGCGACAGTTCATGACTCGATGCACTGGTCTGATCGGCACCCGCTGCCGAACGCACCGACAAGTCGCGAATGTTCACCAGATTACGATCCACTTCCCGGGCGACTTGCGCCTGCTCCTCCGCCGCACTGGCGATCACCAGATTGCGTTCATGGATCTCATGCACTGACGCAGTGATGGTTTCCAGCGCCTCCCCGGCGCGCTCGGCCAACGCCAGCGTGGTCGTGGCCCGGGCAGCGCTGGCCTGCATCGAATCCAGCGCCAGGCTTGAACCACTGCGCATGCCCTGCACCATCTGCTCGATCTCCTGCGTCGACTGCTGCGTACGATAGGCCAGCGCCCGCACTTCATCGGCGACCACCGCAAAACCGCGTCCGCTCTCCCCTGCACGGGCTGCCTCGATGGCGGCGTTGAGCGCAAGCAGGTTGGTCTGCTCGGCAATCGCACGGATGACATCCAGCACTTTGCCGATGTCCTGTGACTGGTTGGCCAGCGATTGCACCAACTCGCCGGTGTGCTGCACGTCGCTGGCCAGCGCATTGATGGCCGACGCGGTGTCACTGACCCGCGCCTGCCCCAGTTGTGCCGACTCACTGGATTGACGGGTGGCATCGGACGTCGACACGGCGTTGCGAGCGACTTCTTCAACGGCTGTGGTCATTTCATTGACCGCCGTGGCGGCCTGTTCGATTTCGTTGTTCTGCTGCTGCAGGCCTTGTGTGCTGTCGAGCGTCACCGCGTTGAGTTCATCAGCAGCGGTCGCCAGTTGCGTGGCCGAACCACTGATGCCTTGCAGCGTTTCCCGCAGATTCTGCTGCATGGTCGCCAGCGCCTTGAGCAATCGGCTGACTTCATCGTTACCGTGGGTTTCGATCGGTCGGGTCAGGTCGCCACGGGCCACGTTTTCGGCAGCACTGACAGCGGTGCTCAGCGGTCGGACAATGCTGCGGGTGAGCAACATCGCCAGCGCCACCGTGGCCAGCGCCGCCAGCGCGATGAACAGACTGACGATGGTGCGCGAGGTCTGATAGTGGTCAGCGGATTTCTGGCTTTCCGCGGCAACCTGCCTGGTGAACAGATCCGCCAGGTCATTGAGCTGCTTGCCGGAACCGTCGACCACGGTCTTCATATCAATCAGCAACAGTTTGGTCAGTTCGTCACGCTTGCCTTGATCGGCCAGGGTGAAGGATTGCGCGATGCCGGTGCGATACGCGGCGAAGGTTTTTTTGAACTGGTCATAGAGCTGCTGGCCTTCCGGCGTGGTGACCAGTTTGTCGTAGGCGGCGATCTTCTCGCTCAGCTCCTTGTCGCGGGTGTCCATCTGGCTGCGGTAAGTCGCGATGTTCTGCGGATCCTGATCAAGTGCCATGCGCAGGGAAATCGTGCGGATCCGCAACATCAACTCGCGAATCTCGTCACCGCCGCGAATGCTCGGCAGCCACTGGTTCTCTACCGCGACCTCACTGTCACGAATGCTCGACATCTGCCCCAAGGCAAATACGCCAAGCAGCGCCACCAAGACCGCGATCAGGGCAAAACCCAGTGCGGCACGGGGAGCAATATTCAACTGACGAAGCAACATGACGAACGCCCTTATTCTTGTATTGGCCAGATTGAAGGGGCGAACAGCGGCAGTCCCCTCTTGTTAGCGGGCTATCGGCACGTTGTACGATGGCTTGAAGGGAATTGTCTTTCGCAAGGACAAAAAAAATCCCCGTATCTTTCGATACGAGGATTTTTAATATGGTCGGGGTAAGGGGATTCGAACTCCTGACATCCTGCTCCCAAAGCAGGCGCGCTACCGGACTGCGCTATACCCCGGTAAAAAAAAGGCGACCTATCAAAGATCGCCTTCTTCGATCAGCGCTTTTGGCCTCTGATCTTAAGATTCGATCCCAGTGTTACCTGGTTTCAAAAATGGTGGGTCGTGTGGGATTCGAACCTACGACCAATTGGTTAAAAGCCAACTGCTCTACCAACTGAGCTAACGACCCAAAAATGGTCGGGGTAAGGGGATTCGAACTCCTGACATCCTGCTCCCAAAGCAGGCGCGCTACCGGACTGCGCTATACCCCGGTAAAAAAAAGGCGACCTATCAAAGATCGCCTTCTTCGATCAGCGCTTTTGGCCTCTGATCTTAAGATTCGATCCCAGTGTTACCTGGTTTCAAAAATGGTGGGTCGTGTGGGATTCGAACCTACGACCAATTGGTTAAAAGCCAACTGCTCTACCAACTGAGCTAACGACCCAAAAATGGTCGGGGTAAGGGGATTCGAACTCCTGACATCCTGCTCCCAAAGCAGGCGCGCTACCGGACTGCGCTATACCCCGGTTTGAAATTGGCTCCGTGACCAGGACTCGAACC
>NZ_JFYN01000020.1 GCF_000631985.1 Pseudomonas sp. RIT288 | reverse complement strand
GTGTAGGAGCTGCCGCAGGCTGCGATCTTTTGACCTTGATCCTGAAAAACCAAGATCAAAAGATCGCAGCCTGCGGCAGCTCCTACAGGGGAGTAACCGCGGCCATCAAATCCTGGCAGATCAGTCGAGCAGCGAAATCGCCGTTGGCGCGTCGTTGCCGACCAGTGCCAGGTCTTCGAATTCGTTGACGGCGTTGATCTCGGTGCCCATGGAAATGTTGGTCACACGCTCCAGAATAATCTCGACGATCACCGGCACCTTGAACTCTTCGATCAGCTCCTGAGCCTTGCGCAGCGCAGGCTGGATCTGAGCCGGTTCGAATACCCGCAACGCCTTGCAACCCAGGCCTTCGGCGACTGCGATGTGGTCGACGCCGTAACCGTTGAGTTCTGGAGCATTGAGGTTGTCGAAAGACAACTGCACGCAGTAGTCCATGTCGAAACCGCGCTGAGCCTGACGGATCAGCCCCAGGTACGAGTTGTTCACCACCACGTGGATGTACGGCAGCTTGAACTGCGCGCCCACCGCCAGCTCCTCGATCATGAACTGGAAGTCATAGTCCCCCGACAGGGCCACGACCTTGCGCGTCGGATCAGCCTTGACCACGCCCAGCGCTGCCGGAATGGTCCAACCCAACGGGCCTGCCTGACCGCAGTTGATCCAGTGACGCGGCTTGTAGACGTGCAGGAACTGCGCGCCGGCAATCTGCGACAGACCGATGGTGCTGACGTAGCAAGTGTCTTTGCCGAACACCTGGTTCATTTCCTCGTACACGCGCTGCGGCTTGACCGGCACGTTGTCGAAGTGGGTCTTGCGGTGCAGGCTGGCTTTACGTTGTTGGCAGTCTTGCTGCCAGGCGCTGCGGTTTTTCAGCTTGCCGGCGGCTTGCCATTCACGGGCGACTTCGATGAACACGGTCAGCGCGGCAGCAGCGTCGGAAACGATGCCCAGATCCGGCGTGAACACGCGGCCGATCTGCGTGCCTTCGATATCGACGTGAATGAACTTGCGGCCTTCGGTATAGACGTCGACCGATCCGGTGTGACGGTTGGCCCAACGGTTACCGATGCCCAGCACCACGTCGGATTTGAGCATCGTCGCGTTGCCGTAGCGGTGCGAAGTCTGCAGGCCGACCATGCCGACCATCAGCGGGTGATCGTCCGGGATGGTGCCCCAGCCCATCAGGGTCGGGATCACCGGAATACCGGTCAGCTCGGCGAACTCCACCAGCAGGTCGCTGGCGTCGGCATTGATGATGCCACCGCCGGCTACCAGCAATGGGCGCTCGGCCTGATCCAGCAAAGCCAGAGCCTTCTCGACCTGAACGCGGGTCGCGGTTGGCTTGGCCAGCGGCAGCGGCTGGTAGGCGTCGATGTCGAATTCGATTTCGGCCATCTGCACGTCGAACGGCAGGTCGATCAGTACCGGGCCTGGGCGACCGGAGCGCATTTCATAGAAGGCTTTCTGGAACGCGTAAGGCACCTGGCCCGGCTCCAGAACCGTGGTCGCCCACTTGGTGACGGGCTTGACGATGCTGGTGATGTCGACCGCCTGAAAGTCTTCCTTGTGCATACGGGCGCGGGGTGCCTGGCCGGTAATGCAGAGGATGGGGATCGAGTCAGCCGAGGCGCTGTAGAGCCCGGTGACCATATCGGTACCGGCAGGGCCGGAAGTACCGATGCACACGCCGATGTTGCCGGCCTTGGTGCGGGTGTAACCCTCGGCCATGTGTGACGCGCCTTCGACGTGGCGAGCGAGGACGTGATCGATGCCACCGACTTTCTGCAGGGCGGAGTACAGCGGGTTGATCGCAGCACCCGGAATGCCAAAAGCGGTATCAACCCCTTCACGGCGCATCACCAGAACGGCGGCTTCGATTGCTCTCATTTTGCTCATGGTTTTGTGCCTCTTTACGTTTTGTAATTGTATACAAGTGGCTTTGCGCAGAGTGTATTCACGGCGGACGGCGCAGGTCAATCCATTTTCTCAAGCGCCTGTTTCATTCGTCGCAAGCCCGGTTCTGCTGTGGCTTTTCGTCGCACGTGGCGCATTTCGAGAATTATTGTATACAAAAAAATAATTCATTGTGTTCTATTTGTGGCATCGAGCTGCGGCACTTGAACGCAGCCCCACGACTTTCCCAATAACAAAATGAGGACGGCACCATGAGCGCTTTAACCTTGAAAGTCGCAGTCAACCTGGTCAACGAAGCCATCAGCACCGGGCGCGGGATCAACGCCGCGCCGCTGACCATCGCGGTACTCGATACCGGCGGCCACCTGATCACCTTGCAACGCGAAGACGGCGCCAGCCTGTTGCGCCCGAACATCGCCATCGGCAAAGCCTGGGGCGCTATCGCCCTGGGCAAGGGCTCACGCCTGCTGGCGCTGGACGCCCAACAACGCCCGGCCTTCATCGCCGCACTCAACAGCATGGGTCAGGGCAGCGTCGTCCCGGCCCCGGGCGGGGTGTTGATTCGTGATCAGGCGGGGAATGTGCTGGGGGCGATCGGCATCAGCGGCGATCTGTCGGATATTGATGAGCAGGTGGCGATCAGGGCTGTGGAGGCGCTGGATTTAAGGGCGGATGCGGGGGTGGCGGCTTGAATCTGTGTTGATTGATTAACCGCTATCGCGAGCAGGCTCACTCCCAAATTGGAATTGTGTTCAGACACAAAATGTCTGAATACCCAAGTCCCCTGTGGGAGCGAGCCTGCTCGCGAAGGCGATCTTCCGTACATATCTTGCTAAAAGTCTGACGCTTGCTCGGAGATTCACTGAACTAGCCTTTTCATAATCAGGACATGAAAAGGCAAAGGAATGCTGGATCTATCTGCTTCAAATCGTTTGCGCATTGGTCGCTACTCCGAACAAAACCGCATCTATCTACTGACTACCAACACGGCGGGAAGGCAGCCTGTTTTCAGCGACTTTGAACTGGGTCGACTGGTCGCCAGCCAATTTCGCATCGCAGAGGCGATGGGGTTTGCCAATTCGTTGGCCTGGGTCGTCATGCCAGATCATTTTCATTGGCTGATTGAATTGAAGCGTGGTTCGCTCAGCGAGTTGATGCAGCGTACAAAATCCCTCAGCACCAAAGCCGTGAATCTCTCGACGGGTCGAAAGACCAGTCTTTGGCAATCTGGCTTTCATGATCGTGCATTGCGCAGAGAAGAAGATCTGGTGAAGTTGGCAAGGTACATCGTGGCCAACCCGTTGCGGGCTGGTCTGGTGGAGAAGCTTGGCGACTATCCGCTGTGGGATGCGATTTGGGTTTGAGCTGATATCGAGTTGCTGCCATTCGCGAGCAGGCTCGCTCCCACATTGGATATTCGGCGGTTATAAATCTCTTGTGGGAGCGAGCCTGCTCGCGAAGCGCTCAACACGGTGTATCAGTCCGGTTCACACCCCTTCAGCACCAACCGGATAATCGTCTGCGCCGCGGCCTCGTAATCCGCCTCGTCCAGCTTGTCCTTGCCGGTGACCGCAGAGATCTGCCAGTCGAAATCGGCGTAGGTCTGGGTCGCGGCCCAGATGCTGAACATCAGGTGGTTGGGGTCGATCGGGGCGATCTGGCCGCGGTCGATCCAGCTCTGGATGCAGTCGATGTTGTGCTTGGCCTGGCTGTTGAGCTGCTCGACCAGGTCGGTGCTCAGGTGAGGGGCACCGTGCATGATTTCGCTGGCAAACACCTTGGAGGCGAAGGGCAGGTCGCGGGAGATGCGGATCTTTGAGCGGATGTAGCCGCTGAGCACTTCGCTCGGTACGCCGTCCGGGTTGAACGGGGTCGAAGCCTGCAGGATCGGCACGATGATGCTTTCCAGGACCTCGCGGTAGAGGTTTTCCTTGGATTTGAAGTAGTAGTAGACGTTGGGCTTGGGCAATCCTGCCTTGGCGGCGATGTCGCTGGTTTTGGTCGCAGCGAAGCCCTTGTCGGCAAATTCCTCACTGGCGGCACGCAGGATCAGTTCTTTGTTGCGCTCGCGGATTGTGCTCATAAACCCGGTGGTTCCTTGCCTGTTCTGGCGGTTGCGCATGGTAGCACCGGCCTCGCGCATGGCTCAAGAATGCCCCGTGTGGCCCGCAGTCGCGGTATGCTGCGCGACATTATTCACATAAGGAAACAAGATTCATGGCAGGAAGCAGTTTACTGGTGCTGATCGACGATATTGCCACCGTTCTGGACGATGTGGCGTTGATGAGCAAAATGGCCGCGAAGAAGACCGCCGGCGTACTCGGCGACGATCTGGCGCTCAATGCCCAGCAAGTCTCCGGCGTGCGCGCCGAGCGGGAAATTCCGGTGGTCTGGGCCGTCGCCAAGGGCTCGTTTCTCAACAAGCTGATTCTGGTGCCCTCGGCGCTGGCGATCAGTGCATTCGTGCCGTGGCTGGTGACGCCGCTGTTGATGGTCGGCGGCGCGTATCTGTGTTTCGAAGGCTTCGAGAAGCTCGCGCACAAGTTCCTGCACAGCAAGGCCGAAGATGACGCCGAGCATGCGCAACTGAGCGCGGCGGTGGCTGAGCCGACCACCGATCTGGTGGCTTACGAGAAGGACAAGATCAAAGGCGCAATCCGCACTGACTTCATCCTCTCGGCGGAAATCATTGCCATCACCCTCGGCACCGTGGCCGACGCTTCGCTGACCCAGCAAGTGATCGTCATGTCTGGCATCGCCATCGTCATGACCGTGGGTGTTTATGGCCTGGTGGCCGGCATCGTCAAACTCGATGATCTGGGCCTGTGGTTGACCCAGAAATCGGGTGCAGCCGCAAAGAGCATCGGCAACGCGATCCTGCGCGCGGCGCCGTACATGATGAAAGGCCTGTCGGTAATCGGCACAGCGGCGATGTTCCTTGTCGGTGGCGGCATCCTCACCCATGGCGTTCCGGTGGTGCATCACTGGATTGAAAGTGTCGGTGCGGCGGCGGGTAGCGCCGGGTTCGCAGTCCCAGTGCTGCTCAATGGCGTGGCGGGGATCATCGCGGGCGCGGCAGTGCTGGCGGTGGTTTCGGTGGTCGGCAAAATCTGGCGCGCAATCAAAGGCTGAACACGGTGTCTTTGTAGGAGTGAGCCTGCTCGCGATGAGGTCGTGTCAGTCACCTTTTATGTGTCTGATACACCGCTATCGCGAGCAGGCTCACTCCTACAGTTTGATCTTGGTTGTGCCATGAAAAAGGGCCATTCGACTTGCATCGAATGGCCCTTTTCTGTTGCCGCTGAGGTTACTCGGCAATCTGCAGCTTGCGCGATTCGGTATAGACGTAGCGCACTTTTTCGTACTCGAACGGTGAGTTCATCTGACCGTAGCGGAAGTTGGTCTGGTAGCGCTTGTCGACCGCGCGCAGGGCCCAGATTTCCGGGTGGTTGGAGCTGACTTCCGACACGTTCAGGTAGTTGATCGCCGATTCGGCGGTGTAGTCCACGGCCAGGCCGGCGGTGTCGCGAATGTTCGACGGGCCGAGGATCGGCAAGACGAAGTAGGCACCGCCCGGTACGCCGTAGAAGCCCAGGGTCTGACCGAAGTCTTCGCTCTGGCGCGGCAGGCCCATGGCGGTGGCCGGGTCCCATAGACCGGCAATGCCGATAGTGGTGTTAAGCAGCAGGCGCGCGGTGGTTTCCATCGAACGCTTGCCCTTGAACTGCAGCAGGCTGTTGACCAGGTTCGGTACGTCGCCGAGGTTGTTGAAGAAGTTGCTCACCCCGGTGCGCAGGAAACTCGGCGTCACGTAGCGATAACCGTCGACGACCGGCAGGAACACCCATTGGTCGAAGCGGTAGTTGAAGTGGTAGACCCGGCGGTTCCACGACTCCAGCGGGTCATAGACGTTCAGCGCGTTGAGCGTCGAGCGCTCGAACTCGCGTTGATCCAGGCCCGGGTTGAACTTGAGTTTGGACAGCGGCTCCTTGAAGCCGTCGCTGTCGACCACCACTGGCGCGTTGGCTTTGCTGTTGTCGGCCTGGGCCACGCCTGCACTGAGGAGCGCTGCAATCAGCAGGAGATATTTAGCCACGGAAAAACTCCAGCATGGCGTCGCTGTTGACGCGGTAGTTAAGGTTGCCGCAATGGCCGCCCAGTGGGTAAACGGTCAGGCGATCGCCAAAGGTCTTGCGCAGGAAACCGAGGTCGCCAGGGCCGAGGATCACGTCGTCGGCGTTGTGCATGACGGCGATTTTCGGGCTGTCGTGCAGGTAATCCTTGAGTGCGTACAGGCTGACCTGGTCGATCAGTTGCAGCAGGCTGCCGCCGTCGGTACGGGCGCGCCACATCGGGATCACTTGTTCAGTCAGGTAGCAGTCGAAGTCGCATTGCAGCGCACGCTTGAGGAACGGCGTGAGGCTGGTGCCTTCGGTGATCGGAAATTTCGGCGGGGTGATCAGGCCGCGCCGGTTGATCAGGTCGGAGGTGAAGGCAATGTCGGCCGCCGAGAAACGGAACGAGGTGCCAATCAGCATCGCCATCTGTTCGTTGGTCAGGTGCTGCTTGGACTGCTGGAAGTCGTAGAGCAGGGCGTCATTGAGGTCGATGTAGCCTTTCTGCTGGAAGTAGCGGGTCAGCTTGTTCAGCACCAGTTCATAGAAAGTGGTGCTGTTGTTGATGCCCTTCACTTCGGTCTGCACCAGCTTGTCGAGGTTGCTGATCGAGGTGTACAGGTTGACCGGCGGGTTGAGCAGCAGGACTTTCTTGAAGTTGAAGCTGCGTCGGGTCTCGTCCAGATGCGCGACGAACGCGGCATCCAGGGCGCCGAGGCTGTAACCGCTGAGGTAGTACTCGGTGACCGGCAGTTTCGGATGCTGCGCGCGCACGGCCTGCATCACCCGGTACATGTCTTCGGCGTCTTCCTTGGTGATGCCCGGGGTGGCGAAGCGTGAAGCGGCGCTGATGAAGTCGAAGCTGGTTGGCGACGACAACTGCACGACGTGGTAGCCGGCCTTGTAGTAGAGCTTCTTCAGGTATTCGTTGAGCGTGCTGTCATAGCGCGCGCCGGTGCCGGCGATCAGGAAGATCAGCGGCGCCGGTTTGTCCTGCTCGGCGATGCGGTAGGTGAGTTTTTTCACCGCCCAGAAATTGTCCGGGAGGATGAAGGCCCGTTCCGGGCGCAGGGTGATGCTGTGGTCGGACTGATTGATCTCGTCGTCCGACGGCAATTCCGGGCGCAGGTTCGGTGGCGTGGTGGCGATGGTCGCCTCGAACGGGTTGGTCAGGGGATAGCCATAACTGGCGGCATCGATATCCACCGCCAGTGCGGACGCACTCAGAATAAGGCCGCTGAACAGCGCGGCGAAGCGCAAGGAACGGAGCATGACTGGATCCCTTAAAGGAAGGTGCCGAATGAAGTTCGCAGGCTATGACCACCGGGCTCGCGCCAAAGTGCCATGCCTCGGCACGAAACAGGCAGAATTCGGAGTAATAGTAGCTGGACGATACACTTTGCAAGGCGCGGATGACCAGTTAACAGTTGTTAGTGCTTGCCAACGCGTGCGGGCAGATTAAGCTGGCCGCCGATTTCGTTGATTGGAGAGATTCATGTCCCGCCGCTTGCCCGTGATTCTGTTGCTCGTGCTGTTGCCGCTGTGGCTGGCTGCCAGTTATGGCGCGCGTTATGGCTTCATGGAGGATGGGCAGTGGGTCGGCATCTGCGTCGATGAGGCGAGCCGCTGGGAATGCACGGTGCGCTCGAATCTGGGACTGATGATTCACTTCAAGGTGTTGGGCTGGAGCGCGCTGGGTGCGGCGCTGCTCGGTTTTGTGCTGCCGGGGCGGGCAGGGTGGTGGCTGGCGGTGCTGGCGCTGGTGTTCGGGTTGCCGGCGCTGGCGTTGTACAACACGACTCTGGCGGTGTTTGCGCTGGTGATTGCCGGGTTGCGCCTGGTCCGGGCATCCCGCAGCGCCTGATAGAAAAAGATCGCAGCCTTCGGCAGCTCCTATAGGGTTACACCGTCCCATGCAGGAGCTGCCGAAGGCTGCGATCGTTTGATCTTGCTGTCTAATCAGAGACTGCGAACCCGCAGGCAGCGCCACAACGCCGCCACCATCAACCCACTGACCAACGCCCAACCCCACGCCTGCTGATTCAACAGTCCTTCTTCATACAGCTGCGGTGCAATGCCGGCGCCGATGATAAAGGTCAGCAGGGCGATTTCCCGACGTGGCACGCTGACCGGACGGCACAGGTAAACCAGCGCCGGCAGAATGAACGCCATGCTGGCAAAGCTGCGATAACGCGCGTCGAACACCATCTCCAGCATCATCACCGCCGCCGCGAAACCTGCCAGCGCAACCAGCCAGCCGGCACGGCGCTCCAGCAGATTAAACGCGCGTTCACGCCATCCCTGACGGTCGCTCAAGGTCAGCGCGGCATGCGCCAGCACCAACAGATTCATCGCCGTCAGCAAGCCGACCCACAGCCATTCGCCGGCAAACCGCGTGGTCACTCGGGCCAGATCACCCCAGGCGCCGATCGAGCAGGCGGCCAACGCACCGAGCAGCGGCAGGATCAATGCCGATCGGGTGGTGCGCACCCGGCCACCGAGCAGCAGGGTGCTGAGGAAAATCAGCCCGCCAACGCCCAGCCATTCCTTCCAGTACGGCACGTTGGTCACTGGCCCGGCGAGCACGCCCTTGTCCTGACGATCGGCGTCGAACAGGCCCCAGTAACCGCCGACCGCACCTTCGCTGCCACGCTTCCATGGCTGGTCGAACGCTTCGATCAGGTTGTAATGCCAGCCTTCCTTCTCGGCCATGGCGACAAAACCGCGAATGAACCTGGCCTCGTTGACCCGGCTCGGCAGGGCGGTCTCACGCTGGCGACCTTCGCTGGGCCAGCCGGTCTCGCCGATCATCACGTCTTTGGGTGCGAATTTGTTGCCGAACACCTGACGCACATCCGCCACATGTTGCAGAGCGACGTCGATGTTTGACGGATCATCTTCCCAGTACGGCAGCAAGTGAATGGTCAGGAAATCCACCGCCGGCGCGACTTCCGGGTGCTTGAGCCAGAACTCCCAGACATCGGCATAGGTGACCGGTTGCTTGACCTGGCTTTTGACCTTGTTGATCAGCTTCGCCAGTTGCGCGCCGGTGACTTCCTTGCGCAGCAAGGCTTCGTTGCCGACGATCACCGCGCTGACCACATCCGGGTTGGCGTTGGCCGAGGCGATCAGCAGGTCGACTTCTTTCTCGGTGTCCACCGGGTTGCTGTTGACCCAGGCGCCTATCATCAATTTCAAACCGTGCTTGCGCGCCAGATCCGGCAGCGCTTCGAGGCCGGTCATCGAATAAGTGCGGATACATTCGAAACGCGTCGCCAGCAGCGCGAGGTCGGCGTCCATGCGCTCCGGGCGCAGTTTGAATGGCACGTCAAACGGCGACTGATCCTTGTCGAACGGCGTGTAGGAGGCGCATTGCAACTTGTGCGTCGGGGTCGCGGCGTCCGGCAGGATCACCGGTTTGCCGAGGCCGTACCAGAAGCCGCCAAGGGCAAACAGGCCGAGCAGGCAGGCGAAGAGATAAGGAACAAACGGGAAGCGGGAAGTCGCGGACATGGTCAGGCCGAGTGGCTGCAAAGCGACGCATGTTACCTGCATTTATCTGCGGGTTGGTGGCCTGCATGATTTGCACATGCAAAGTTCGGGCGGATTGTCTGGCGCCAATTATTCTGAAGCGATTAATGGCCTTCTGATGTCGTTTCTCGGTGTATTGAGGTCGCTGACAGAGCAGGTCGCTGCGGGCGTCAGGCCGATGATCGAAAGCGTCAGTACTCCACTGGCATTTGAGCGAGTTTGCGGTCAGGCGTGATGGGGGCGCTGTGCACCATAACAATACGTTGACGATGCCCGGCATCCGTCGGGCGCAGCATTTCGGGGAAGTAAACGATGAAGATGCGACGACTTTTAGGCGCAGGTGCCGCTCTGGTGCTTGCGATGAGCTCCACATTCGCCAGCGCTGAAAAACAGACCCTGAACATCGGTTACGTTGACGGCTGGTCCGACAGCGTCGCGACCACACACGTGGCGGCCGAAGTGATCAAGCAGAAACTTGGCTACGACGTGAAGCTGCAGGCCGTCGCCACCGGGATCATGTGGCAGGGCGTGGCCACCGGCAAACTCGACGCGATGCTCTCGGCATGGCTGCCGGTGACCCACGGCGATTACTGGACGAAGAACAAGGATCTGGTCGTCGATTACGGCCCGAACTTCAAGGACGCGAAAATCGGCCTGATCGTGCCGGAGTACGTCACGGCGAAATCGATCGAAGACCTCAAGACCGATGACACCTTCAAGAACCGCATCGTCGGTATCGACGCCGGTTCAGGCGTGATGCTCAAAACCGATCAGGCGATCAAGGATTACGGCCTGGACAAATACACCCTCAAGGCCAGTTCCGGCGCCGGCATGATTGCCGAGCTGACCCGTGCCGAGAAGAAGAACGAATCGATTGCCGTCACCGGTTGGGTGCCGCACTGGATGTTCGCCAAGTGGAAACTGCGCTTCCTCGACGATCCGAAAGGCGTGTATGGCGCGGCTGAAACCGTGAACAGCATCGGTAGCAAGGAACTCGCTACCAAGGCTCCGGAAGTCGCCAAGTTCCTGAAGAACTTCCAGTGGGCGTCGAAAGACGAGATCGGCGAAGTCATGCTGGCCATCCAGGACGGCGCCAAGCCTGACGCGGCGGCCAAGGATTGGGTCGCCAAGCACCCGGATCGCGTGGCTGACTGGACTAAATAACACTGCCCAGCGCAGTAACCTTGTAGGAGTGAGCCTGCTCGCGATAGCGTCCTTTCAGTTGACACAAATGTCGACTGATACAACGCCATCGCGAGCAGGCTCACTCCTACATTTATTTCTGGCCAACCCCTACGTTCAGGGTTTGCGGCTGTTTACAGTCCGAAAATTGGCGAAAATGTCATGTCGTTCTAATACTAAGGTCGTCTGGAACCCGTTCCGCAGCCGCATACAGTGGATACGTTCCAACAATAATCTGTGCTGCGAGGATAAAAACAATGAACGACAGCATTTACCTCTCGATTCAAAACAGCCCGCGCTTCAAGGAGCTGGTGAGAAAAAGAGAAAAATTCGCCTGGATACTCTCGGCGATCATGCTCGGGCTCTACTCTGGCTTCATCCTTTTGATCGCTTACGGGCCGCACATACTCGGCGCGAAGCTCAGTCCTGAATCCTCGATTACCTGGGGCATTCCGATCGGTGTCGGGCTGATTCTTTCAGCATTCATCCTCACCGGTATCTACGTGCGCCGCGCCAATGGTGAGTTCGACGACCTGAACAATGCGATTCTCAAGGAGGCTCAGCAATGATCCGGCGTCTACTGGCTCTTTTGAGTGTTTCAGCTTTCGCGCCGAGTGTCTGGGCGGCTGACGCGCTGACAGGTGCAGTGGCCAAGCAGCCACTGAATATTCCTGCAATCCTGATGTTCGTGGCATTCGTCGGCGCGACGTTGTACATCACCTACTGGGCCTCGAAGAAAAACAACTCGGCCGCCGACTACTATGCGGCAGGCGGCAAGATCACCGGCTTCCAGAACGGTCTGGCGATCGCCGGTGACTATATGTCGGCGGCGTCTTTCCTGGGGATTTCCGCGCTGGTGTTCACTTCCGGCTACGACGGTCTGATCTACTCGATCGGCTTTCTGGTGGGCTGGCCAATCATTCTGTTCCTGATCGCCGAGCGTCTGCGTAACCTGGGCAAATACACCTTTGCCGACGTAGCATCCTATCGCCTCGGGCAAACCCAGATTCGCACCCTGTCTGCTTGCGGTTCGCTGGTGGTGGTGGCGTTCTACCTGATCGCGCAAATGGTCGGTGCCGGCAAACTGATCCAGCTGCTGTTCGGTCTGGACTACCATGTTGCGGTGATTCTGGTCGGTGTGCTGATGTGCATGTACGTGCTGTTCGGCGGCATGCTGGCGACCACCTGGGTGCAGATCATCAAGGCGGTGTTGCTGCTGTCCGGTGCCTCGTTCATGGCGCTGATGGTGATGAAGCACGTCAACTTCGACTTCAATATGCTGTTCTCCGAGGCGATCAAGGTTCACCCTAAAGGTGACGCGATCATGAGCCCGGGCGGTCTGGTGAAAGATCCGATTTCGGCGTTCTCCCTGGGCCTGGCCCTGATGTTCGGTACCGCGGGCCTGCCGCACATTCTGATGCGCTTCTTCACTGTAAGTGATGCTAAAGAAGCCCGTAAGAGCGTGCTGTATGCGACCGGTTTCATTGGCTACTTCTACATCCTGACCTTCATTATCGGCTTCGGCGCGATCCTGCTGGTCAGCACCAACCCGGCTTTTAAAGATGCTGCGGGCGCGCTGCTCGGCGGCAATAACATGGCGGCGGTGCACCTGGCCAATGCCGTGGGTGGCAGCATTTTCCTGGGCTTTATCTCGGCGGTAGCGTTCGCGACCATTCTGGCGGTGGTAGCAGGCCTGACCCTGGCTGGTGCATCGGCGGTGTCGCACGACCTGTATGCCAGCGTGATCAGGAAGGGCAAGGCCAACGACAAGGATGAGATTCGCGTCTCGAAGATCACCACCATTGCTTTGGCGGTGCTGGCGATTGGTCTGGGTATCCTGTTCGAAAGCCAGAACATCGCGTTCATGGTTGGCCTGGCGTTCTCCATTGCGGCAAGCTGCAACTTCCCGGTACTGCTGCTTTCGATGTACTGGAAGAAGCTGACCACCCGCGGTGCGATGATCGGCGGCTGGCTGGGGCTGGTGAGTGCGGTGGGGCTGATGATTCTTGGCCCGACCATCTGGGTGCAGATTCTGCATCATGAGAAGGCGATCTTCCCTTACGAGTATCCGGCGTTGTTCTCGATGGTTATCGCGTTCATCGGGATCTGGTTCTTCTCGATTACCGACAAGTCGGCTGCGGCCGAGAACGAGCGGGCGCTGTTCTTCCCGCAGTTTGTGCGTTCGCAGACGGGGTTGGGGGCGAGTGGGGCGGTTTCGCACTGATCGCTGATTAGATGTTTTGAGTGAAATGCCCCGGTTGAGAAATCGGGGCATTTTTTTTGTGGGCGGTTATCGGGCTCGGGCCTTGGTGTTTGGTGGTTGTTGAGTACATATCCGTTGCTGCGGTAACGGCGGCTTAGGGTTTCGCCCTTACGGCGACTCACTTTTTTTACAAACGCCTAAAAAAAGTAAGCAAAAAAACGCTTGCTCCTACGTTCGGCCCGCTCGCTAAGGCTCGGGGTTCCTTCGCTGCGGGATCGATCCGGGGGCCGCGCCTACGGTTTGCTTCGCTGCACCTCCTCTCGCTGTGTTTGGCTTCGCCAAACGGTCGCTGCGCTCCCACCCCCGGATCAATCCCTCCACTCAGCCTTCCGACGTCGCCCGTGGATCAAGATCAAGAGCTGCAGCCGAGCTTGCGCTCATCCTGGAGTGGGGCGGCTGCGCCGCACGGGCTTGCACAATAAAGACTGTGGAAGCCAGCCAGCCTGCTGGCGATGGCGGCCTGACAGCCGACCAATCTCTACTGATTGCACCCAATCCAATTGTGGGAGGGGGCTTGCTCGCGAAAGCGTCCTGCCAGTCGATCAATCTCTTACTGAATGCACCCAGTCCCCTGTAGGAACTGCCGAAGGCTGTGATCTTTTGATCTGGCTCTGGCTCTGGCTCTGGCTCTGGCTCTGGCTCTGGCTCTGGCTCTTGATTTGGCTTTTGATCTTTTGCCCCATCGGCAGGCCGAGCGAAGGTGTTCATCCGGGGGTTAGGCGCGCAGCGCCATGCGGCGAAGCCGCATACATCGAGAGGAGGTGCAGCGAAGCAAACCGTAGGCGATGCCCCCGGATGGACACCGTAGCGAGGGAACACTGAGCCTAAGCGAAGTGCCGTACGCCGGGGCAAAGCCTTTTGGGTTACCTTTTCGGCGTTTGGAAAAGGTGACTCGCTGTAAGAGCGAAACCATAGGAGGCCGTTACAGCAGCAACGGATATACACCCAAACCCCCAAAAAACCAGTCGGCCCCCAGGCCGCTGCGACCAGACAAACAAAAACGGCCTCTATATAAGAGGCCGTTCCCGATACAACTTCAAGACGTTATCGCAAGACAGGTCTTATTTGCGGTCTTCCAGCTTGGTGATATCACGCGACTCATAGCCGGTGTACAACTGGCGCGGACGGCCAATCTTGTACGGGCTGGAGAGCATTTCTTTCCAGTGCGAGATCCAGCCGACAGTGCGGGCCAGAGCGAAGATCACGGTGAACATGCTGGTCGGAATGCCGATCGCCTTGAGAATGATCCCCGAGTAGAAGTCGACGTTCGGGTACAGCGAGCGCTCGATGAAGTACGGGTCGGTCAGCGCGATCTCTTCCAGGCGCATGGCCAGTTCGAGTTGCGGATCGTTGTTGATGCCCAGTTCCTTCAGTACTTCGTCGCAGGTCTGCTTCATTACAGTCGCGCGCGGATCGCGGTTCTTGTAAACGCGGTGACCGAAGCCCATCAGCTTGAACGGATCGTTCTTGTCCTTGGCCTTGGCGATGAACTTGTCGATGTTGGACACATCGCCAATCTCGTCAAGCATGGTCAACACGGCTTCGTTCGCACCACCGTGGGCAGGGCCCCACAGTGCGGCGATGCCGGCGGCGATACAGGCGAACGGGTTGGCGCCCGAAGAACCTGCCAGACGCACGGTGGAGGTCGATGCGTTCTGCTCGTGGTCGGCATGAAGGATGAAGATCCGGTCCATGGCCTTGGCGAGTACCGGGCTGATCGGTTTGATCTCGCACGGGGTGTTGAACATCATGTGCAGGAAGTTTTCCGCGTACGTCAGGTCGTTGCGCGGGTACATCATGGGTTGGCCCATGGAGTACTTGTAAACCATCGCTGCCAGGGTTGGCATCTTGGCAACCAGGCGGATCGCGGAGATTTCGCGATGCTGCGGGTTATTGATGTCCAGGGAGTCGTGGTAGAAGGCCGAAAGGGCGCCGACTACGCCGCACATGACGGCCATCGGGTGGGCGTCGCGACGGAAGCCGTTGAAGAAGGTTTTCAGCTGCTCGTGAACCATGGTGTGGTTTTTCACGGTGCTGACGAACTGGGCCTTCTGTTCTGCAGTCGGCAATTCGCCGTTGAGCAGCAGGTAGCAGGTTTCCAGGTAGTCCGACTTTTCAGCCAGCTGTTCGATCGGGTAGCCGCGGTGCAACAGAATGCCGTTGTCGCCGTCGATATAGGTGATCTTCGATTCGCACGAGGCGGTCGACATGAAACCCGGGTCGAAAGTGAAGCGGCCCGTGGCCGTCAGGCCCCGAACATCGATTACATCGGGACCAACGGTGCCGGTTAAAATGGGCAGCTCGACGGGGGCTGCGCCCTCGATGATCAACTGCGCTTTTTTGTCAGCCATGTGGCCTCCTATTTATGCTTGAACCATCAGACAGACCCCCCACGCAGGGCCCGCACCACTATAGTGAGATAAATTCGAATGTCAATTTGCCTAAAGTCTTGCTCCAGAAGGCTTTAAGCGCACTTTTTCCTCGAAATTGACTGCCATTTACGCCTTTTATACGACTTGTGCAATCAGCTATTTGGGGTAGGTGATTGCGTTGTCATTAGTAGCCTAACTGTCTATACTCGGCCACCGACCGCCAAGGGCTTTTGGGCCTGCTTTATTGGGGGTCGCATCCCTGGGTGGTGGTTACCTGACCAGTGCACTCCCCAACAACTTTGCCCTGATTGTTAGGGGCTCTTCAGTGTGAAAAAAAAGCCGTGAAAAGCCAACGACCTGTAAACCTAGACCTAAGGACCATCAAACTCCCCATCACCGGCGTTACGTCGTTTCTTCACCGTGTTTCCGGCATCATCCTCTTCCTGGGTATCGGCTTCATGCTTTATGCATTGGGCAAGTCTCTGGGTTCCGAGGAAGGTTTTGCCGACGTGAAGGCATGCTTGACCAGCCCGCTGGCCAAGTTCGTAGCATGGGGCCTCCTGTCCGCTCTGCTGTATCACCTGGTAGCCGGTGTGCGCCACTTGATCATGGATATGGGCATCGGTGAGACGCTGGAAGGCGGCCGCCTGGGCTCGAAAATTATCATCGCGGTTTCCGTGGTGCTGATCGTTCTGGCAGGAGTTTGGATATGGTAACCAGCGTTACGAACCTTTCGCGTTCGGGCCTCTATGACTGGATGGCGCAACGTGTGTCTGCGGTTGTTCTCGCGGCTTATTTCATCTTTCTGATCGGATACCTTGCAGTGAATCCGGGCATTGGCTACGACCAGTGGCACGGCCTGTTCGCTCACAACGGGATGCGTATCTTCAGTCTGCTGGCCCTCGTTGCCCTTGGCGCTCACGCCTGGGTCGGCATGTGGACCATCGCGACCGACTACCTGACGCCAATGGCGCTGGGCAAGTCCGCGACCGCAGTACGTTTCCTTTTCCAGGCAGTATGCGGCGTTGCGATGTTCGCTTACTTCGTCTGGGGTGTGCAGATTCTCTGGGGTATCTGAGTCATGGCTAACATTCCAACGATTTCTTTCGACGCCATCATTATTGGTGGTGGCGGTGCCGGCATGCGCGCTGCGCTGCAACTGGCACAAGGCGGTCACAAGACTGCGGTGATCACCAAGGTTTTCCCGACCCGTTCGCACACTGTATCCGCCCAGGGCGGCATCACTTGCGCGATCGCGTCCGCTGACCCGAACGATGACTGGCGCTGGCACATGTACGATACCGTCAAGGGTTCCGACTACATCGGTGACCAGGACGCTATCGAATACATGTGTCAGGAAGGCCCGGCTGCGGTTTTCGAGCTGGATCACATGGGTCTGCCGTTTTCGCGTACCGAGCAAGGTCGTATCTACCAGCGTCCGTTCGGTGGTCAGTCCAAGGACTACGGTAAAGGCGGCCAGGCTGCTCGTACCTGCGCAGCGTCCGACCGTACCGGTCACGCGTTGCTGCACACCCTTTATCAGGGCAACCTGAAAGCCGGTACCACGTTCCTGAACGAGTACTACGCTGTCGACCTGGTGAAAAACCAGGAAGGCGAGTTCGTCGGTGTGATCGCGATCTGCATCGAAACCGGCGAAACTTCGTACATTCGCGCCAAAGCCACCGTACTGGCTACTGGCGGTGCTGGCCGTATCTACGCCTCCACCACCAACGCCCTGATCAACACCGGTGACGGCGTTGGTATGGCGCTGCGCGCTGGCGTACCGGTACAAGACATCGAAATGTGGCAGTTCCACCCGACTGGCATCGCCGGCGCCGGTGTACTGGTGACCGAAGGTTGCCGTGGTGAAGGTGGTTACCTGATCAACAAGCACGGCGAGCGTTTCATGGAGCGTTATGCTCCGAACGCGAAAGACCTCGCTGGTCGTGACGTGGTTGCCCGTTCGATGGTTAAAGAAATCATCGCCGGCAACGGTTGCGGTCCGAATGGCGACCACGTAATGCTCAAACTCGACCACCTGGGCGAGGAAGTGCTGCACAGCCGTCTGCCAGGCATCTGCGAACTGTCGAAGACTTTCGCACACGTTGACCCGGTGGTTGCTCCGGTTCCGGTTGTTCCGACCTGCCACTATATGATGGGCGGCGTTGCCACCAACATTCATGGTCAGGCGATCACCCAGAACGCCGAAGGCGTGGATCAGATCATTCCTGGTCTGTTCGCCGTAGGTGAAGTGGCTTGCGTATCGGTACACGGTGCCAACCGTCTGGGCGGCAACTCGCTGCTCGACCTGGTGGTATTCGGTCGCGCTGCCGGCCTGCACCTGGAAAAGGCGCTGACCGACGGCATCGAATACGACGACGCTACCGAAGCCGACATCGAAGCTGCCCTGTCGCGTCTGAATTCGCTGAACGGCCGTACCGATGGCGAAGACGTGGCTACCCTGCGTCGCGAGCTGCAAAGCTGCATGCAGAACTACTTCGGTGTGTTCCGTACTGGCGAATACATGCAGAAGGGCATCGCTCAGCTGGCCGATCTGCGCAAGCGCATCGCCAACGTGAAGATCAACGATAAGTCGCAGGCGTTCAACACTGCGCGTATCGAAGCTCTGGAACTGCAAAACCTGCTGGAAGTGGCTGAAGCTACCGCCATCGCGGCCGAAGTGCGTAAAGAGTCCCGCGGCGCTCACGCCCGTGAAGACTTCGAAGACCGTGACGACGAAAACTGGCTGTGCCACACCCTGTACTTCCCGGGTGAGAAACGCGTCGCCAAGCGTGCCGTAAACTTCTCGCCGAAGACTGTTCCGACTTTCGAACCTAAAGTCCGGACTTATTAAGGGTGATCGCCATGTTGCAAGTCAGTGTTTATCGCTACAACCCTGATCAGGACGCTGCGCCGTTCATGCAGGAATTCCAGGTCGATACCGGTGGTAAAGACCTGATGGTGCTGGACGTGCTGGCCCTGATCAAAGAGCAGGACGAAGGTTTCTCCTATCGTCGCTCTTGCCGTGAAGGCGTCTGCGGCTCCGACGGCATGAACATCAACGGCAAGAACGGCCTGGCGTGCATCACGCCGCTGTCCGCTGTCGTAAAAGGCAACAAGTTGATCGTTCGTCCGCTGCCAGGTTTGCCGGTTATCCGTGACCTGGTTGTCGATATGAGCATCTTCTACAAGCAATACGAGAAGGTTAAGCCTTACCTGCAGAACGACACGCCGGCTCCGGCCATCGAGCGTCTGCAGTCCCCTGAAGAGCGTGAAAAGCTCGATGGTCTGTACGAGTGCATCCTGTGCGCCTGCTGCTCGACCTCGTGCCCGTCCTTCTGGTGGAACCCGGACAAGTTCCTGGGTCCAGCTGCCCTGCTGCAAGCGTACCGCTTCCTGGCAGACAGCCGTGACACCAAGACGTCCGAGCGTCTGGCTTCGCTCGATGATCCATTCAGCGTCTTCCGCTGCCGGGGCATCATGAACTGCGTCAACGTATGTCCGAAAGGCCTGAACCCGACTAAGGCCATCGGTCACATCCGTAACATGCTGCTTTCGAGCGGCGTGTGATTCAGCTGCTGTAACCGTAGAACCGCTGTAACGAAGAGGCTGTGGCGCGGGCTTCAACCCGCGTCATGGCTATAACCAGAGCAGTAGCCATAAGCTGCAGCTCTTATTTTGAAGAAATGAGACAAGCAGGGGCATCCGGGCTGGTACCCGGACTATCAGCGTGATCCTAAGTGGCTTGTTTTAGTCGCTGCATTCGGACTTCTGCAAGTTTGCTCGGTATTGACGCCGATGGTGTTCCCCTAACCGAGGGTGACCAAGCATGCAAGAAAGCGTGATGCAGCGCATGTGGAACAGCGCCTACCTTTCAGGTGGAAACGCTGCCTATGTGGAAGAGCTTTATGAGCTCTACCTGCACGACCCTAACGCTGTGCCAGAAGAGTGGCGCACCTACTTTCAGAAGCTGCCTGCCGACGGCAGCTCTGCCACTGATGTTTCGCACTCCACAATTCGCGATCATTTCGTGCTGCTGGCAAAGAACCAGCGCCGCGCCCAACCGGTTTCCGCCGGTAGCGTGAGCAGTGAGCACGAGAAGAAGCAAGTTGAAGTGCTGCGATTGATCCAGGCCTACCGTATGCGTGGCCACCAGGCAGCCCAGCTCGACCCGCTGGGGCTGTGGCAGCGTCCTGCACCTGCAGACCTGTCGATCAATCATTACGGCTTGACCAATGCCGATCTTGATACGACCTTCCGTGCCGGCGACCTGTTCATCGGCAAAGAGGAAGCGAGCCTACGCGAAATTCACGAAGCGTTGCAGCAGACATATTGCCGCACCATCGGCGCTGAATTTACGCACATCACCGATTCCGAGCAGCGCCAGTGGTTCCAGCAGCGTCTGGAAAGCGTGCGTGGTCGTCCGACGTACTCCGCTGACATCAAGAGCCACCTGCTCGAGCGCGTCACTGCCGGTGAAGGCCTGGAAAAATACCTGGGTACCAAATACCCGGGCACCAAGCGTTTCGGTCTGGAAGGCGGCGAAAGCCTGATTCCGATGCTCGACGAACTGATTCAGCGTTCCGGTTCCTACGGCACCAAGGAAGTCGTCATCGGCATGGCCCACCGTGGCCGTCTGAACGTGCTGGTCAACACCTTCGGCAAGAACCCGCGCGAGCTGTTCGACGAGTTCGAAGGCAAGAAGAAGGTCGAGCTGGGTTCCGGTGACGTTAAATACCACCAGGGCTTCTCGTCCAACGTGATGACCGCCGGCGGTGAAGTTCACCTGGCCATGGCGTTCAACCCGTCCCACCTGGAGATCGTTTCCCCGGTGGTAGAAGGTTCGGTTCGCGCCCGTCAGGATCGTCGTAACGACCCGACCGGTGAGAAAGTTCTGCCGATCTCCATCCACGGTGACGCTGCATTCGCAGGTCAGGGCGTGGTCATGGAAACCTTCCAGATGTCGCAGACCCGCGGTTTCAAGACCGGCGGTACCGTGCACATCGTGATCAACAACCAGGTTGGTTTCACCATCAGCAACCCGTTGGACTCGCGTTCCACCGAGTACGCGACCGACGTTGCGAAGATGATCCAGGCGCCGATCCTCCATGTGAATGGTGATGATCCGGAAGCCGTGCTGTTCGTGACCCAGCTGGCCATCGACTACCGCATGCAGTTCAAGCGTGACGTGGTGATCGACCTGGTCTGCTACCGTCGTCGCGGCCACAACGAGGCCGACGAGCCAAGCGGCACCCAGCCGCTGATGTATCAGCAGATCACCAAGCAGCGCACCACCCGTGAGCTGTACGCTGATCGTCTGACCCAGGCCGGTGTAGTCGACGCAGAGCGTGTTCAGGCGAAAGTCGACGAATACCGCAACGCGCTGGACAACGGTCTGCACGTAGTGAAATCGCTGGTCAAAGAGCCGAACAAAGAGTTGTTCGTGGACTGGCGTCCGTATCTGGGCCACGCCTGGACTGCGCGTCACGACACGCGTTTCGACCTGAAGACCCTGCAGGAACTGTCCGCCAAGCTGCTGGAAATTCCGGAAGGCTTCGTGGTTCAGCGTCAGGTCGCGAAGATCTACGAAGACCGTCAGAAGATGCAAGCCGGCGGCCTGCCGATCAACTGGGGTTACGCCGAAACCATGGCGTACGCGACCCTGGCGTTCGAAGGTCACCCGATCCGCATGACCGGTCAGGACATCGGCCGCGGTACGTTCTCGCACCGTCACGCTGTGCTGCACAACCAGAAAGACGCGGGCACCTACATTCCGCTGCAGAACCTGTACGACGGTCAGCCACGTTTTGACCTGTACGACTCGTTCCTGTCGGAAGAAGCGGTACTGGCCTTCGAATACGGCTACTCGACCACCACGCCAAACGCGCTGGTGATCTGGGAAGCCCAGTTCGGCGACTTCGCCAACGGTGCACAGGTCGTTATCGACCAGTTCATCACCAGCGGCGAGCACAAGTGGGGCCGTCTCTGCGGTCTGACCATGCTGTTGCCGCATGGCTACGAAGGTCAGGGTCCTGAGCATAGTTCGGCACGTCTTGAGCGTTACCTGCAGCTGTGCGCCGAGCACAACATTCAGGTGTGCATGCCGACCACCCCGGCCCAGATCTACCACTTGCTGCGTCGTCAGGTGATTCGCCCGCTGCGCAAACCTCTGGTAGTGCTGACGCCGAAGTCGCTGCTGCGCCACAAACTGGCCATCTCGACCCTGGAAGATCTGGCTGAAGGTTCGTTCCAGACCGTGATCCCGGAAATCGATGCCCTGGACCCGAAAAAGGTCGAGCGCGTTGTTCTCTGCAGCGGCAAGGTCTACTACGACCTGCTGGAAAAACGTCGTGCCGAAGGCCGTGACGATATCGCCATCGTGCGTATCGAGCAGCTGTATCCATTCCCTGAGGACGACTTGAAAGAAGTCCTGGCGCCTTATACCAACGTCAAACATGCCGTTTGGTGTCAGGAAGAGCCGATGAACCAGGGTGCCTGGTACTGCAGCCAGCATCACCTGCGTCGCAGCATCGGTAACCTCAACAAGTCTCTCGTACTCGAGTACGCGGGCCGTGAGGCTTCTGCTGCCCCAGCATGTGGTTACGCATCGATGCACGCCGAGCAGCAGGAAAAACTGCTGCAAGACGCGTTTACCGTTTAACGCCTTCGCGCACCTGAAACCGAATTTAAGGAACCACAGATAATGGCTATCGAGATCAAAGCCCCCACTTTCCCGGAATCGGTTGCCGATGGCACCGTTGCCACCTGGCACAAAAAACCGGGCGACGCCGTCAAGCGTGACGACCTGATCGTCGACATCGAAACCGACAAAGTCGTACTGGAAGTGCTGGCTACCGCCGACGGCGTACTGGGCGCTATCGTCAAGAACGAAGGCGACACCGTTCTGTCCGACGAAGTCCTGGGCTCCATCGAAGCGGGTGGCGCTGCTGCCGCTGCTCCAGCCGCCGCTGCTGCTCCGGCCGCGGCTGCCGCTGCCCCGGCTGCTGCCGAAGGCGAAGACGATCCTGTTGCTGCTCCGGCTGCGCGCAAGCTGGCTGAAGAGAACGGCATCAACATCGCTTCCGTTGCCGGCACCGGCAAAGGCGGTCGTGTGACCAAGGAAGACGTAGTGGCTGCTGTTGCCGCGAAGAAAGCCGCTCCGGCTGCCGCGCCAGCCAAGGCTGCTGCTCCGGCTGCCGCTGCGCCGGTATTCGCTGCCGGTGATCGCGTTGAAAAACGCGTTCCGATGACCCGTCTGCGTGCCAAGGTTGCCGAGCGTCTGGTTGAAGCCCAGTCGAACATGGCAATGCTGACCACGTTCAACGAAGTCGACATGACCGAAGTCATGGCCCTGCGTTCGAAGTACAAGGACCTGTTCGAGAAGTCCCACAACGGCGTACGCCTTGGCTTCATGTCGTTCTTCGTCAAGGCTGCCACCGAAGCGCTGAAACGCTTCCCGGCGGTCAACGCTTCGATCGACGGTGCGGACATCGTTTACCACGGCTACGCCGACATCGGTGTTGCCGTTTCCAGCGATCGTGGCCTGGTCGTACCGGTTCTGCGTAACGCCGAGCTGATGAGCCTGGCTGAAATCGAAGGCGGCATCGCCACGTTCGGCAAGAAAGCCCGTGACGGCAAACTGTCGATGGAAGAGATGACCGGCGGTACCTTCACCATCACCAACGGTGGTACCTTCGGTTCGATGATGTCGACCCCGATCGTCAACCCGCCGCAGGCAGCGATTCTGGGCATGCACAACATCATCCAGCGTCCTATGGCCATCAACGGTCAGGTCGTGATCCGTCCGATGATGTACCTGGCACTGTCCTACGATCACCGTCTGATCGATGGCAAAGAAGCTGTGACCTTCCTGGTGACCATCAAGAACCTGCTGGAAGATCCGGCTCGTCTGTTGCTGGATATCTGATAGAAGCAGCTGCGAGCTTCAAGTTTCAAGCTGCAAGAAAAGGCAGCTTGGCTTGGAGCGCGCGGCTTGAAGCTTTTCGCTAAAGAGGATTTTTTGAATGTCGCAGAAATTTGACGTAGTAGTGATCGGTGCCGGCCCTGGCGGCTATGTAGCTGCCATCAAGGCCGCGCAGCTGGGTCTCACCACTGCCTGCATCGAGAAGTACACCGACGCTGAAGGCAAACAGGCCCTCGGCGGTACTTGCCTGAACGTCGGCTGCATTCCGTCCAAGGCGCTGCTGGACAGCTCCTGGAAGTACAAGGAAGCCAAAGAGAGCTTCAACGTTCACGGTATCTCGACCGGCGAAGTCAAAATGGACGTCGCTGCGATGGTTGGCCGCAAGGCTGGCATCGTCAAGAACCTGACCGGCGGCGTTGCCACCCTGTTCAAGGCCAACGGCGTCACTTCGATCCAGGGCCACGGCAAGCTGCTGGCTGGCAAGAAAGTCGAAGTCACCAAGCCTGACGGTTCGGTTGAAGTCATCGAAGCCGAAAACGTCATCCTGGCCCCGGGTTCGCGTCCGATCGACATTCCTCCGGCTCCGGTCGATCAGAAAGTCATCGTCGATTCGACTGGTGCTCTGGAATTCCAGTCCGTACCTAAACGTCTGGGCGTGATCGGCGCTGGCGTGATCGGTCTGGAACTGGGTTCTGTCTGGTCGCGTCTGGGTGCAGAAGTGACTGTCCTGGAAGCATTGGACACCTTCCTGATGGCAGCCGACACCGCTGTTTCCAAGGAAGCGCTGAAAACCCTGACCAAGCAAGGTCTGGACATCAAGCTGGGCGCTCGCGTAACCGGTTCGAAAGTGAACGGCGACGAAGTCGTTGTCAACTACACCGATGCCAACGGCGAACAGACCATCACTTTCGACAAGCTGATCGTAGCCGTTGGTCGCCGTCCGGTGACCACTGATCTGCTGGCTGCCGACAGCGGCGTGACCCTGGACGAGCGCGGTTTCGTGCACGTTGACGATCACTGCGCCACCACCGTACCGGGCGTTTACGCCATCGGTGACGTGGTTCGCGGCATGATGCTGGCGCACAAGGCTTCGGAAGAGGGCATCATGGTTGTCGAGCGCATCAAGGGCCACAAAGCCCAGATGAACTATGACCTGATCCCTTCGGTTATTTATACTCACCCGGAAATCGCGTGGGTTGGCAAAACCGAGCAGGCCTTGAAAGCCGAAGGCGTTGAAGTTAACGTCGGCACCTTCCCGTTCGCCGCTTCCGGCCGTGCCATGGCCGCCAACGATACCGGTGGTTTCGTCAAGGTCATCGCTGATGCCAAGACTGACCGTGTATTGGGCGTGCACGTGATTGGCCCGAGCGCTGCAGAACTGGTTCAGCAAGGCGCGATCGGTATGGAATTCGGCACCAGCGCTGAAGACCTGGGCATGATGGTTTTCTCCCATCCGACCCTGTCTGAAGCCTTGCACGAAGCTGCTCTGGCTGTGAATGGCGGCGCCATCCACATTGCCAACCGCAAGAAGCGTTGAGGACTTTGTGAAAGCGTAGCGAGCGAAGGAAAGACAAGGAAAAAACAGGCGAGGAAGCGGAGTTGACGTTAGTCAATGAGCATTTCGAGTCTGTTTTTGACGCAGTATTTCCTAGCGCAGCAGCTTTCACATGTTCGAAAGATACAATAAGAAACCACGGCGGTTGCGGCCCGTCGTGAGCCTTGCGAGCAAGTCTCACCGCGGAATGTCCGCTGGACGCAGTCTTGCGTAGCTGCACCGGTTATCCGGAACGGCTACGCAAGCAGCAGTCACAGGTGGCGCGGCACTCATCAAGAGCGCAGCGCCGAATGCGCAGTACCTAACGAAGACGGTAAAAAGCATGAATCTTCACGAGTATCAGGGTAAGCAGCTGTTCGCTGAATACGGCCTGCCAGTTTCCACTGGTTACGCAGTAGACACCCCGGAAGCAGCAGCAGAAGCTTGCGACAAAATCGGCGGCAGCGAGTGGGTTGTCAAAGCCCAGGTCCACGCCGGTGGTCGCGGTAAAGCGGGCGGCGTCAAGCTGGTTCGCAACAAAGAAGACGCCAAGGCCTTCGCACAGCAGTGGCTGGGCAAGCGTCTGGTGACTTACCAGACTGACGCCAATGGTCAGCCAGTCACCAAGATCCTGGTTGAATCGTGCACTGATATCGCTAAAGAGCTGTACCTGGGCGCTGTCGTTGACCGTTCGAGCCGTCGCATCGTGTTCATGGCTTCCACCGAAGGTGGCGTGGACATCGAGAAAATCGCTCACGACACTCCAGAAAAAATTCTGAAAGCCACTATCGATCCACTGGTTGGCGCTCAGCCATTCCAGGGTCGCGAGCTGGCGTTCCAACTGGGTCTGGAAGGCAAGCAAGTTGCCCAGTTCGCCAAGATTTTCGTCGGTCTGGCCAAACTGTTCCAGGATCACGATCTGGCCCTGCTGGAAGTGAACCCGCTGGTGATCAAGGCTGACGGCGATCTGCACTGCCTGGACGCCAAGATCAACATCGACGCCAACGCCATGTACCGTCAGCCTAAGCTGAAGACTTTCCACGATCCGTCGCAAGACGATCCGCGCGAAGCGCACGCTGCCAAGTTCGAACTGAACTATGTAGCCCTGGAAGGTAACATCGGCTGCATGGTCAACGGTGCCGGCCTGGCCATGGGTACCATGGACATCGTCAACCTGCACGGCGGCAAGCCAGCCAACTTCCTCGACGTAGGTGGTGGTGCTACCAAAGAGCGCGTGACCGAAGCCTTCAAGATCATCCTGTCCGACACCAACGTCGCTGCAGTACTGGTCAACATCTTCGGCGGCATCGTTCGCTGCGACATGATTGCCGAAGGCATCATCGGCGCTGTGAAAGAAGTCGGCGTGAAAATCCCGGTTGTTGTTCGCCTTGAAGGCAACAACGCTGAGCTGGGCGCTAAAGTACTGGCAGAAAGCGGTTTGAACATCATCGCTGCTACCAGCCTGACCGACGCTGCTCAACAAGTTGTCAAAGCTGCGGAGGGCAAATAATGAGCGTCCTGATCAATAAAGACACCAAAGTTATCTGCCAGGGTATTACCGGTTCGCAAGGTAGTTTCCACACCCAGCAAGCCATCGAATACGGCACCAAGATGGTGGGTGGTGTAACTCCGGGCAAAGGCGGCACCGAGCACCTGGGTCTGCCAGTGTTCAACACCGTCAAAGACGCAGTAGCCGCCACTGGCGCTACCGCCAGCGTGATCTACGTTCCGGCTCCTTTCTGCAAGGACTCGATCCTGGAAGCAGCGTTCGGCGGCATCAAGCTGATCGTCTGCATCACCGAAGGCATTCCTACCCTGGACATGCTGGACGCTAAAGTTAAGTGCGACGAGCTGGGTGTTACCCTGATCGGCCCTAACTGCCCAGGCGTGATCACTCCGGGCGAATGCAAGATCGGCATCATGCCAGGTCACATTCACTTGCCAGGCAAGGTCGGTATCGTTTCGCGTTCCGGCACCCTGACCTACGAAGCTGTGAAGCAGACCACTGACGCCGGTTTCGGTCAGTCGACTTGCGTCGGCATCGGTGGTGACCCGATCCCGGGTTCGAACTTCATCGACATCCTGAAGCTGTTCCAGGAAGACCCGAAGACCGAAGCGATCGTGATGATCGGCGAGATCGGCGGTTCGGCTGAAGAAGAAGCGGCTGCCTACATCAAGGCACACGTGACCAAGCCGGTTGTTTCCTACATCGCTGGTGTGACTGCTCCTCCGGGCAAGCGCATGGGCCATGCTGGCGCAATCATCTCTGGCGGCAAAGGCACTGCAGACGAGAAATTCGCTGCGCTGCAAGACGCAGGCGTGAAAACCGTGCGTTCGCTGGCAGACATCGGCAAGGCCCTGGCCGAGCTGACCGGTTGGGCTGTCAAGTAAGCCTCGTGCTTGACTGACGCTTCACCAGGCAAAGGCCACCTTCGGGTGGCCTTTGTTGTTTCTGGCATATGGGTATTTGAGTGGATTTTTGTGGCGAGGGAGCTTGCTCCCGCTGGGCTGCGAAGTAGCCCGAATACAATCTTCAAATTCATGAGGGTTTACTGGGTTTGCGCCTGCTGCGCAGTCGGGCGGGAGCAAGCTCCCTCGCCACAAAGTACTGTGTGTGAAAAATAGATGCGTAAACGCGACACGGACATGTCGTGTATCGGATAGTTCGCCCTCAAACAGTGCGTTTGTCAGGCAAATTCGTTAGGCTGGCAGCCATTTTGCGTCTGCCGCCCACAAGGCATGCAACGCGCTCAACGGGTCAGACCCATACGGACTGGCAGCATTTCCCTAACCCCACAGGGAAATCCCCCTCTAAATTCCGATTCAGTAGTGTGGTATTTCCTTAATGAAAGTTTTGAAAGGTCAGGACATCCTGGCACTGGGCTTTATGACATTTGCCCTGTTCGTCGGGGCCGGCAACATCATTTTCCCGCCTATCGTCGGCCTGCAGTCCGGACCTAATGTCTGGATGGCGGCGCTGGGCTTCCTGATCACGGCCGTCGGTCTGCCGGTGGTCACCGTCGTCGCCCTGGCCAAGGTCGGTGGTGCCATGGACGCGCTGAGCAGCCCGATCGGCAAGATTGCCGGGGGTGTGCTCGCCGCGGCCTGCTATCTGGCGGTCGGCCCGCTGTTCGCCACCCCGCGGACCGCGACCGTGTCGTTCGAAGTGGGTCTGGCGCCGCTGACTGGCGAAAGCCCGCTGGCGCTGTTCCTCTACAGCTCGGTGTACTTCCTGCTGGTGTTCTTCATCTCGCTGTATCCGGGCCGTCTGCTCGATACCGTGGGGCGTTTCCTCGCGCCGCTGAAAATCATCGCCCTGGCGGTACTCGGTATTGCCGCATTCGCCTTGCCGGCCGGTGATATCGGTCAGGCCACGCCTGAATACGTCGCGGCACCGTTCTCCCAGGGCTTCATCAATGGTTACCTGACCATGGATACCCTCGGCGCGCTGGTGTTCGGCATCGTCATCGTCAACGCGATCCGCTCCCGTGGCGTCGAGTCGCCTGCGCTGATCACCCGTTACGCGATCATTGCCGGTCTCATCGCCGGTGTCGGTCTGGCGCTGGTGTACATCAGCCTGTTCCGCCTCGGCTCCGGCAGCCACGAAGTCGCGGTTGGTGCCACCAACGGCGCGGCGGTATTGCATGCTTACGTGCAACACACCTTCGGTTCGCTGGGCAGCGGTTTCCTCGCGGTGCTGATCTCGCTGGCATGTCTGGTGACGGCGGTTGGTCTGACCTGCGCCTGCGCTGAATACTTCAGCCGCGTGCTGCCACTGTCCTACAAGACCCTGGTGATCATCCTCGCCGCGTTCTCGCTGCTGGTGTCCAACCTCGGGCTGACCAAGCTGATCGCGTTCTCGATCCCGGTGCTGACAGCGATCTACCCGCCGTGCATCGTTCTGGTGGCCCTGAGCTTCTGCAAGGACTTCTGGTATGAACACGGCCGGATCCTCGGCCCGGTAATGCTGGTGTCGTTCCTGTTCGGCACCATCGACGCGCTCAAGGGTGCCGGTCTGGCTGACTGGATGCCGTCGCAGCTGTCGCACCTGCCGCTGAGCGAGCAGGGCCTGGCGTGGCTGGTGCCTTGTGTGATGACCCTGGTGGTCGCCGTGGTCTGCGATCGCCTGCTGGGCAAACGCAGCGAAGCCGTTGCCTGATGTTGTCTGACCCGCCACAAGCGGGTCTTCAGCGCTTAAACGGAAATGCCCCGTATCAATCGATACGGGGCATTTTTTATGGGTGTCTGGCAGTGTCTTTTTCCGCGAGCTAACGTCGAAGCACTGCACAGGTTTCATGTAGGAGTGAGCCTGCTCGCGATGGCGTCGTGTCTGTCAGATCAATGCCGGACGTGTCAGCGAATCGCGAGCAGGCTTACTCCTGCAGGTAATGCATCCACACTTCACGGGAAAACGAATGTCGTTCATCCAAGCCAACCTGATCCACCTGCTGGCCGCGCTCTGGTTTGTCATCTGCTGGGGCGGCTACACCCGTTATGCGTCATGGAAGGCCCGCGACACCGCGTGCCTGGCCAGCGTGCTGCACCTGTATCGCGAAGACTGGATGCGCCGCATGCTGCTGCGTGACAACCGCATCGCCGACGCCAGCGTGATCGGCAATCTGGAGCGCAACGCCTCGTTCTTTGCCTCCAGCACCCTGATCATCCTCGCCGGCATTCTCACCGTGCTCGGTGCGTCCGAGCGCGCCGTGTCGCTGCTGGCGGACATCCCGATGGTGCAGCAAGCATCGCAGGGCATGTCGGAGATCAAGTTGCTGTGCCTGGCGCTGGTGTTCGTCTATGCGTTCTTTACCTTCAGCTGGTGCATGCGTCAGTACAACTTTGCCGCGGTATTGGTCGGCTCAGCGCCGATGATCGGTGAACGTCAGGTCTCGGAGCAGGAGCGCAAGGCGTTCGCACTGCGGGCGGCGCGAGTGATTTCGATGGCGGCCAACCAGTTCAACTTCGGTCTGCGTTCCTACTACTTCGGCATGAGCATGCTGGCGTGGTTCGTCAGCCCGTGGCTGTTCATGTTGATGAGTGCCGGCGTGGTCATCGTGTTGTACCGCCGCGAGTTTCATTCCGACGTGCTCGACGTGATGGTCTATACACCTACAGAGGCGCCGTTGCCCGAAACCCATAAAGAGGCTGCTTGATGAGTATTCCGTTCTGGTGTGTGTTTATCAGTGCACTGTTGATTTACATCGCGCGTATGCCGGTGGGCAAGGCCATGAAAGAGCAGGGAGGTTACAACAACCATCTACCGCGCCAACAGCAGGCGCAACTCACTGGCTACGGCGCGCGGGCGCTGGCGGCGCATCAGAACTGCATCGAAGCGTTCATCCTGTTTGCCGTGGGTGTGCTTATGGCGCACACCACGCAAACGCAAGGCTGGTTGATTGATGCCCTGGCGATCATCTTTGTGATCGCGCGAATTCTTTACGTGTGGTTGTACCTGGCGGATAAACCATCCCTGCGCAGCCTGGTGTGGCTGGTCGGCCTGATCTGTTCTTTGTTGTTGATGATTAGTCCGACTTTTAGAACCGTATTGCTCTAAAACAGCCTCTAAGCCAAGACTGACAAAAAATCACAGGCAAAAGAAAACCCGCACTTGGCGGGTTTTCTTTTTCTGCATCAAGTCGCAATTATTGCTTCTTGGCAGCTTCTTCCTGAGCAGCTTGATTCGATTCAGCCTGAGCTTTGGCAGCTTCGGCGTTTTCTTTTGCTGCGTCGTTCACTTTATCCTGAGCTTTGTTCATGTCTTGCTGAGCTTGCTCAGCATGTTGGTTGGCATCTTGAGCTTTGTCCTCGGATTTTTTATCGCAGGCAGCGAGACCGAGGGAAGCGGTCAACATCAAGGCAATAGCTAAAGTCTTACGCATGGGGTGTCTCTCCTTATGGAAAATAACTACTGGCCTTAAGAGCGCTGGGCCAAAGATTAAGTTCCTCATTTCGTTCAGATATATAAGTTTGTTTTTTAGTGGAACTTTTGCCGTATTTCTTACTACTGGCACAAGGCTCTAACGAGAGTAATTATCAAATGGCTGAAAACCCCGTTTTTGAGCGCGCGACACGATTTCTCTCGGCCCTGCGCCATTGTCAGGTGCTCGGTTTGACAGTGCACAGCGCCAGTAGCGAAGGGCTGACGGTGAAGTTGCCGTACAGCGCGCAAATCGTCGGTAATCCGCAAACCGGGGTCATCCACGGCGGCGCCATTACCTCGCTGATGGACACCGCGTGCGGCATGTCCACGCTGTGCGTGCTGGCGGAATTCGAAGTCTGCCCGACCCTGGACCTGCGCATCGACTACATGCATGCCGCTGAACCGAACAAGGATGTTTACGGCTTTGCCCAGTGTTACCGGGTCACCACCGACGTAATCTTCGCCCGCGGCTTTGCCTATCAGGACGACCCGCAGCAGCCGATCGCCCACGTTGTCGGCACCTTCATGCGCATGGGCAAGGGCCTGAAAGGCACCCAGGGATTTGGCGGCAAGGTCAAAGGAGAAAACCGATGAGCGATGACTGGAAGCAACAGCTGCTGCAGGCTCACGCTCAGGGCGATTACGCGCCACTGCTGCAGATGATTCCCTACGCCGGGCTGATCGGCGTCGAATGCTCGCGAGTCGGCGATGAGTTGCTGTTCAAGCTGCCGGCGAACAAGGACAACATTGGTAACCCTTTATTGCCGGCGATCCATGGCGGGGTGATTGCCGGGTTCATGGAGCTGGCAGCCGCGTTGCATTTGCTGATCTTCACCGGTTCGCCCGGGGTGCCGAAGATCATCGACTTTTCTCTGGATTACCTGCGCGCCGGGCAGTTTCGCGACACTTGGGCCAAATGTCAGGTCTGTCGCCAGGGGCGGCGCGTGGCCAACGTCGCCATCACGGCCTGGCAAAGCACCGAGAGCGAACCGATTGCCACCGCCCGTGCACATTTCAAAATTGATGAGCCCTTGAAATCCTGAACGCTGCCCCCAACTCAGTGAACAACCCGCCGCCGACCCTCTGGGTCGTGGCCACTGCCATCTGATTGGAGTTTGATGACCATGAGTGTGGAAACTCAAAAGGAAACCCTGGGCTTCCAGACCGAGGTAAAGCAGCTGCTGCACCTCATGATCCATTCGCTGTATTCCAACAAGGAAATCTTCCTTCGCGAATTGATCTCGAACGCCTCTGACGCTGTCGACAAGCTGCGCTTCGAAGCCCTGGCCAAGCCTGAGTTGCTCGAAGGTGGCGCTGAACTGAAAATCCGTGTGAGCTTCGACAAGGACGCCAAGACCGTCACGCTCGAAGACAACGGTATCGGCATGAACCGTGACGATGTGATCACTCACCTGGGGACCATCGCCAAGTCGGGCACCGCCGATTTCATGAAGAATCTCTCGGGCGATCAGAAGAAAGATTCGCACCTGATCGGCCAGTTCGGTGTCGGCTTCTACTCGGCCTTCATCGTGGCGGACAAAGTCGACGTGTACAGCCGTCGCGCCGGCACTCCTGCCAGCGAAGGCGTGCACTGGTCGTCGAAAGGCGAGGGCGAGTTCGAAGTCGCCACCATCGACAAGCCAGAGCGCGGCACCCGCATCGTCCTGCACCTGAAATCCGCTGAGGACGAGTTCGCCGACGGCTGGCGTCTGCGCAACATCATCAAGAAATACTCCGACCACATCGCGCTGCCGATCGAGCTGCCGAAAGAAGTCACTGCCGCCGAAGGCGAAGAGAAGCCTGCCGTTGAATGGGAAACCGTCAACCGCGCCAGCGCCCTGTGGACCCGTCCGCGCACTGAAGTGAAGGACGAGGAATACCAGGAGTTCTACAAGCACATCGCTCACGACTTCGAAAACCCGCTGGCCTGGAGCCACAACAAGGTCGAAGGCAAGCTCGAGTACAGCTCGCTGCTGTACGTGCCGGCCCGCGCGCCGTTCGACCTGTACCAGCGTGAAGCGCCGAAAGGCCTGAAGCTGTACGTGCAGCGCGTGTTCGTGATGGATCAGGCCGAGTCGTTCCTGCCGCTGTACCTGCGCTTCATCAAGGGTGTGGTCGATTCCAACGACCTGTCGCTGAACGTGTCGCGGGAAATCCTGCAGAAAGATCCGATCATTGACTCGATGAAATCGGCGCTGACCAAGCGCGTGCTGGACATGCTGGAAAAACTGGCGAAGAACGAGCCTGAGCAATACAAGGGCTTCTGGAAAAACTTCGGTCAGGTCATGAAAGAAGGCCCGGCAGAAGATTTCGCCAACAAGGAAAAAATTGCCGGTCTGCTGCGTTTCGCATCGACCCAAGGCGACGACGGCGAGCAGGTCGTCGGTCTGGCCGACTACCTGGCGCGCGCCAAGGAAGGTCAGGACAAGATCTACTACCTCACCGGCGAGACCTATGCACAGGTCAAGAACAGCCCGCACCTGGAAGTCTTCCGCAAGAAAGGCATCGAAGTGCTGCTGCTGACCGACCGTATCGACGAGTGGCTGATGAGCTACCTCAGCGAATTCGACGGCAAGACTTTTGTCGACGTGGCACGCGGCGATCTCGATCTGGGCAACCTGGACTCGGAAGAGGACAAGAAAGCTGCAGAAGAAGTCGCCAAGTCCAAAGAAGGTCTGGTCGAGCGTCTGAAAACCGCACTGGGTGATTCCGTGGCCGAAGTCCGGGTTTCCCATCGCCTGACCGACTCGCCAGCCATTCTGGCCATCGGCGAACAGGACCTGGGCCTGCAAATGCGCCAGATCCTCGAAGCCAGTGGGCAGAAAGTGCCGGAATCGAAGCCGATCTTCGAATTCAACCCGAGCCACCCGTTGATCGAGAAACTCGACGGCGAGCAGAACGAAGGGCGTTTTGGCGACCTGTCGCACATCCTCTTCGATCAGGCCGCTCTGGCGGCTGGCGAAAGCTTGAAAGACCCGGCCGCGTACGTGACCCGTCTGAACAAGCTGCTGGTTGAACTGTCAGCTTAATCATGTTGTAGAAAAACCCGCTTCGGCGGGTTTTTTCATTCTGGTGTTTAACCAATCAGGAGTCAGAAATGAGCCAAGTCACTGTACGTTCCGTGGTCTATCAGCTGGATGGTCAGTCCTATGAAGGTCGTCTGGCGTTCGACGCCGAGCACAAGGGCGCGCGCCCGGGCCTGTTGATGGCGCCGAACTGGATGGGCGTCAGCGCCGGTGCCGAGGAGATCGCCAAGTCGGTCGCGGCCAAGGGCTACGTGGTGTTGATTGCTGACGTGTACGGGCAGGCAGTGCGTCCGCAGAACGCTGACGAGGCCGGCGCGGCGATGATGCCGCTGAAGAATGACCGTGCTCTGTTGCGCAAGCGTATGCAGGCAGCGTTCGAGCAGTTGCAGCAGCAGGGTGAGGCGGCGGTTGATACCTCAAAACTGGCGGTGTTCGGTTTCTGCTTCGGTGGTTGCTGTGCGCTGGATCTGGCGCGTACCGGTGCACCGGTGAAGGCGGCGGTGTCGTTCCACGGCACGCTCGACTCGCCGAACCCGGCCGATGCGCAGAACATCAAGGGCTCGGTGCTGGTGCTGCACGGTGCTTCCGACCCGTTGGTGCCGAAAGAGCAATTGCCGGCGTTCGAAGATGAAATGAACGCGGCGAAGGTCGATTGGCAGTTGCTCAGCTATGGCGGTGCGGTGCATTCGTTCACCGATCCGGATGCCAATGTGCCGGGCAAGATGATGTATGACGCGAAGACCGCCAAGCGCGCGTTCAAGTCGATGCATGACTTGCTGGAAGAAGTGTTCAAAGGCTGATTGTTTCAAAATCAAAAGATCGCAGTCTGCGACAGCTCCTGCATGTGATCGAGGTAGGAGCTGCCGCAGGCTGCGATCTTTTGCTTTACCGGCCCGCCGGCAATTCAATCCGCTCGATTTCCCCCGGCACCGTCGGCCAGTCCCCGGCCGCCCACTTGCGCCGCGCCTCGTCGATCGCCGCCGGATCGCTCGCGACAAAATTCCAGTTGATCCGTCGTGGCCCGTCCAGCGGCGCGCCACCGAACACCACCGCATGCACATCGCTCTCGGCGAACAGGCTCAGCTCTTCCCCGGCCGGCAATACCGCCAGCGCATGGGGGGCGAGGGGCTCGCCATTCAACTGCGCGTCCCCACTGAGCACATAAATCGCGCGTTCTGCGTGCTCGGTCGGGATCAGCAAAGTGGTGGCGGTCTGCATCTTCACTTCGGCGTACAGCGTAGGAGAAAGCACCGGTACCGGCGATTTCAGGCAAAAGCCTGACCCGGCGATCATCCGAATCTGCACGCCAAGGTTATCGCTGACCGGCAGGGTTGCCGCCGGGTGATGGCTGTAATGTCCCGGGCCTTGCTCGTGATCCTTGGGCGAGGCCAGCCAGATCTGCAAGCCGTGCATCGTGAAGCTTTGCTCCCACAACGGCTCGGGCGTGCGCTCGACGTGAGCAATCGCACTGCCGGCAGTCATCCAGCTGACATCGCCGGCGCTGACCACCTGATCGGAGCCGAGGCTGTCCTTGTGCTGGATTTGCCCTTCGAACAGGTAGGTCAGGGTCGACAGACCAATGTGCGGATGCTGTCGGATGTTCATGCCTTTGCCCGTCGGATAAACCGTTTCGAGCATGTGGTCGAAAAACACGAATGGCCCGACGCTGCGGCATTTGGCTGACGGCAGCGGGCGCAGGATCGGCTGGCCTTCGACGTCTTCGGCGCGCGGGCGGATGATCAGTGGTTGCGTATCCATGGTGCATTCCAGGCTGAGCGGGTGATGCCAGAAGCATAACCCGCCGCTGGCAAGAGGGTGATTACTGGCTGTCGAAGCCTTGCGGTGCGTGGGTTTCGATGCTGACGTCGGTGGTGGTCATCAGCTTGTGGATCGGGCAGCGATCAGCGACGCGCAGCAGTTCTTCACGCTGGGCATCGGTGAGGACGCCCTTGAGGGTGAGCGTCACGTGCAGCGCGTATTTGCCTTTCTGCTCTTCGCTGTTGTCGCGTTTGACCTCGACACCTACGCCGGTCAGCGGGATGTCTTTCTTTTTCGCGTACATCTTCAGGGTCAGTGCCTTGCAGGCGCCGAGCGCGGCGTCGAAGTAGTCGTGTGGCTCGGGTGCCGAGCCCTCGCCGCCGGCAGACTTCGGCACGTCGGCAAATAATTCGTGGTCATCGATCTGTACGGTGTGACGAAAACCTTCGGCGGAGACGGTATTGACGGTAACAGTCATGGCAACCTCACTGGCAGTAGGGAAAAGTCGTTCGATCAAAAAAGACCTTGCAGTTATAGAGTATTCCCACGGAGTCGCGTTCCACTTTCCTGCAGGATGAACCCTTGTGATCGGCTCAGGGTCTAGGCTATGCCTACCTGCCGGAGATTACTTGTGTCCTTGTTTCGTTTGAGTCTTGCCTGCCTGCTGGCATTTGCCGGTACCGTCAGCGCCCGCGATTACACCTACAGCGATGCGCACCTGCACTACGTGGATTTTTTCCAGGAAACCGCCGGCATGGCGAAATTGCTCACGGCCATGCAGGACAATTCCATCGACCATGTGATGATTTCCGGTATTCCCGTGGCGAAGAAATGGCATGAGGACGAACCCAAGCGTCCACGCTATTACGCCGGTGATGATGCCGATGCCTACTGGTACAGCGCCACCGACGTGATCGTTGCCGATGCCGTGCAAAAGCTGACTGCGGAGCAGCGTCTGCACTTCCATCCATTCCTGTCGGGCTTCAACCCCAACGACAAGAACTCCTCCGCACACATTCAGCGCATGCTCGATCTGTATCCGGGGCTGTGGCAGGGCATTGGCGAAGTGTTCACCCGCCATGATGACTTGACGGCGTTGACCGCCGGCGACACGCCACGGGCCAATAACGAGGCGATGAAGCGGATATATCACTTGGCTGCCGAAAACGATCTGCCAGTGATGCTGCATTCCAACATCACCTCCAAACGTGAGAAAAATCCGCTGTACCTGAAGGAAATCGAGGAACCGCTGCGTAATCATCCGCACACCCGGTTCATCTGGGCGCACGCCGGCACCAGCGCGGAGATTCATCGCCACCAGACGCAGCTGAAATTCCTGCTGCCGACGGTGAGCCGGATGCTTGAGGCTTATCCGAATCTGTTCATCGATCTGTCGTGGAGCATGCTCACGCCGTATCTGCTGGATGAGCAGGGCAAGCCGCGCGCGGAATGGCTGGCATTGGTGAAGAAATACCCCGAGCGCTTCATGGTGGGTTCGGATGTTGTAGGCCGATTCAACAAGCTCGGTCAGGAAATGCGCAGTTTCACACCGTTCCTTGATGCATTGCCCGAAGACGTCGCACGTAAAGTCGCCCGGGATAACTTCCTGGCGATATTGCCGCGAACAGCAGCAAAGTCCGGGAAACCGCGCTGAATCGTTAATGCCGAGGGTTCGAAGTATCAAGGCCTTTTGATATCACCTTTTGGTCTTACGCAAATTGGCGCGGGGCCGATACCTTCTAAAGCAACCAGCTGCAGGGTTGATGCAGCGCTTTTGGAAGGAACCAGAGTAATGAGCATCCGTAGTCTCAATATCGCGCCGCGTGCCGGCCTGGGTTTTGCTGTGTTGGCGCTGATGGTGTTTGCCCTGGGGGCGTTCGCCCTGCTGCAAATGGCGAACATGCGCGCGCAGTCTGATGAGGTCGACAACAACTGGCTGCCGAGCGTGATGGCGGTCGGCGAGATGAGTCAGGAAATGCTGCGTTTGCGCGCGCTGACCATGCGCCTGCTGCTCAATCGCGACCCGCAGGCGCTGCAGCAGAATGTCGCCAAGCTCAATGAGCTGCGCGGTGCGCTCAGTGAGGCTCAGCAGCGTTATGACGTGCTGATCGTGCTGCCCCAGGAGCGCGGACTGTTTGATCGCTTCAAGGTCGCCGAGCACCGATATCTGGAGCTTCAGGCGCAGGTCATGCAGTTGTCTGCCCAGAATCGAGTGGAAGAGGCGGCGGCCATCCTCAATGGTGAAATGAGCCCCTTGGCCGACGAGATTGCGGTCACCCTGCGTGAACTGGTCGAACTGAACAAACACAATGCCAATCTCGCCACCGAGGCCGCGCGGCTGGTCTTCACCAACTCGCGAGTGTGGGTCGGGGTGATGATCGGCATAACGGCCCTTGTCACCATCGGCCTGGCGCTGTTGCTGACTCGCAGCATCGTGTTGCCGTTGGCGCAATCCCTGGGTGTGGCGCAAGTGGTGGCGGGCGGTGATCTGACTGGCGATATCAACATCTCCGGCAAGGACGAGCCAGCGCGGCTGCTGCAGGCGCTGAAAAGCATGCAGCACAACCTGCGCGACACCATCCGGCAGATTTCCGAGTCGTCCAGTCAGTTGGCGTCGGCCTCGGAAGAGCTGAGTTGCGTCACCGAGGACGCCACGCGCGGGCTGCATCAGCAAAGCCTGGAGATCGAGCAGGCCGCCACGGCGGTCAATCAGATGACCGCTGCCGTGGAAGAGGTGGCGAGCAACGCCGTGGCGACTTCCGAGGCGTCGCGCGAATCTGACCGGATTGCCCAGCATGGGCGCGAGCAGGTCAACCAGACCGTGACTTCAATCCAGTCCCTGGCTGACGACGTCACCTCCAATGCAACGCAGGTCGAGGATCTGGCGCAGAAGGTTCATGGCATCAGCAAAGTGCTCGACGTGATCCGCTCGATTGCCGAGCAGACCAATCTGCTGGCGCTGAACGCGGCGATCGAGGCGGCGCGGGCCGGAGATGCCGGTCGTGGCTTCGCGGTGGTGGCCGATGAGGTACGGGCGCTGGCGCATCGCACCCAGCAATCGACCCAGGAAATCGAGCAGATGATCGGTGGTATCCAGCAGGGCACCGATTCGGCGGTGAGTTCGATGCAGCAGAGCAGCGTCCGCGCCAATTCGACCCTGGAGCTGGCCAAGGCTGCGGGTATGGCGCTGGAGGAAATCGCCTCGGCGTTCACCTTGATCAACGAGCGCAACCTGGTGATCGCCAGCGCCTCGGAGGAGCAGGCGGCAGTGGCGCGGGAGGTGGACCGCAACCTGATGAACATCCGCGATCTGGCGATGCAGACATCGGCGGGGGCGAATCAGACCAGTGCGGCGAGCCAGGAGTTGTCGCGGCTGGCGGTGGATTTGAACAATATGGTGGCCAAATTCTCGGTCTGAACCTGTCCCTGTAGGAGCTGCGGCACGCTGCGATCTTTTGCTCTTTAGCAGAATCAAAAGATCGCAGCATGCCGCAGCTCCTACAGGGGGGGAATTGCAGGCACAAAAAAAGCCCCGCACTGGCGGGGCTTTTCGTTGTAACGACGGATCAGCTGCCTTTGACAGCCTTGCCGTTGACCGTACCGTCCTGGAGCATGATGTTGTACTCCTTGCCGTCGGTTTCAACCTGTTGCAGGCGGACCAGCAGGTAATCCCAGTCCTTGGCGAACCAAAGGACGGTGGTGCGCTTGCTTTGTGTCGGGTCGCGCACGCGCTCGACCTTGATCGCATCGATCTTGCCGGCCTTGGTGTCGACTTTCTCGGCACCCAGTACACGGAAGTCATAGGTATCGACTTCACCGTCGTCAACCACCTGATAGCTCATGGTCTTCTTGCCGGCGGCCACGTCATGCTGCAGCGCCAGCTGATAGGTCGACTTGTCGACCATGCCACGGTTCAGCGGGATCTTGACCGCGTCGCCACGGTCGGTGCCGGTGACCATCTTGCTGTTCCAGTCGAAATCCAGATCAGCCTTTTTCGCTTTGCCCAGACCGCCACGTTCGAAGTGGTAGGACTGTGGCAGCAGGGTGTCCTTGTCCAGGGTCAGGGTGCTTTCTTCGGTCAGGCTGGCGATCATCATCGACGCCTTGAAGCTGAGTTTCCAGACGCCGTTGGCTTCCTTGGTCAGGCTGCGTTCGGCAGTGCCGCTCATGGGCAACTGTTTCCAGTCGGCGGTGTAGCTGGCGGAGAACGGTTGAAGGTCTGCCGCCTGCGCGAAAGGCAGGGCGAACAGAGCGCAAGCGAAGAGCAGGGCGCGACGCATAAAATCTCCTAGTGTCGAATCAAGTGGCCGCTGGCCGCGAGTAACTGGCCATCCAGTAAAGCACCTTGCTCACCGAGTGCCAGTCGGCCTTCGGCAAACCAGCGTACAGCCATCGGGTAGATCAGGTGTTCCTGGACATGCACTCGCTGCGCAAGTGTCTGCGGCGTGTCGTGCAACTCTACCGGTATTACTGCCTGTACGACCAGTGGTCCACCATCGAGTTCCTCGGTGACGAAGTGCACGGAGCAGCCGTGTTCGGCGTCGCCGGCCTCGAGCGCGCGCTGATGAGTGTGTAACCCTTTGTATTTGGGCAGCAGCGACGGGTGGATATTGAGCAGACGACCCTGGTAGTGACGCACGAAATCAGCGCTGAGAATGCGCATGAAGCCGGCCAGTACCACGAGTTTGGGTTTGAATTCGTCGATCAGTTCAATCAGGGCAGCATCGAAGGCCTCGCGACCTTCGAAGGCCTTGTGATCCAGCGAGCGGGTGGCGATACCCGCGTCACTGGCGCGTTGCAGGCCGTAGGCGTCGGCGCGGTTGGAAATCACCGCAGCGATGCGGACCGGGCTGTCGCCGGTCCGCGTGCTGTCGATCAGAGCCTGCAAGTTACTGCCGGTGCCGGACAACAGCACCACGACATCACAGGTTGCGGACATTAATGAGCCTTAAGGTTCTGCAGATCAACCTGAGCAGCACCTTCGGCAGCGGCAGCGATCTGACCGATAACCCAAGGCTGTTCGCCGGCGTCACGCAGGGTCTTCAGGGCCACTTCAACGTGCTCCTGAGCCACGCAGATCACCATGCCCACGCCGCAGTTCAGTACGCGGTGCATTTCGGTCTCGTCAACGTTGCCTTTCTCTTGCAGCCAGTCGAACACGGCCGGGCGAGTCCAGCTGGCCACGTCAACCACGGCCTGAGCGCCTTTTGGCAGAACGCGCGGGATGTTGTCCAGCAGGCCGCCACCGGTGATGTGGGCCATGGCTTTGACCGCGCCGGTGTCTTTGATCAGCTTGAGCAGCGGCTTCACGTAGATGCGGGTCGGGGCCATCAGCAGGTCGGTCAGTGGTTTGCCGTCGAGCTGGATGTTTTCGATGTCGGCGCCGGACACTTCGATGATCTTGCGGATCAGTGAGTAGCCGTTGGAGTGCGGGCCGGACGATGGCAGGGCGATCAGCGCGTCACCGGTGGCCACTTTCGAGCCGTCGATGATTTCGGCTTTCTCCACCACACCGACGCAGAAACCGGCCAGGTCGTAGTCTTCGCCTTCGTACATGCCTGGCATTTCAGCGGTTTCGCCGCCAACCAGCGAGCAACCGGACAGTTCGCAGCCGGCGCCGATGCCGGTTACAACCTGGGCAGCGGTGTCGACGTTGAGCTTGCCGGTGGCGTAGTAGTCAAGGAAGAACAGTGGTTCTGCACCGCAGACCACCAGGTCGTTGACGCACATGGCGACCAGGTCGATGCCGATGCTGTCGTGCTTGTTCAGGTTCAGCGCCAGGCGCAGCTTGGTGCCAACGCCATCGGTGCCGGAAACCAGCACAGGCTGCTTGTAGCCGGCCGGGATTTCGCAGAGGGCGCCGAAACCGCCCAGGCCGCCCATGACTTCCGGGCGCGCAGTGCGCTTGGCGACGCTCTTGATGCGTTCGACCAATGCTTCACCGGCGTCGATGTCTACACCGGCGTCCTTGTAGCTCAGGGAGGGTTGCTTGCTCATGATCCAGGCCTTTAGGGGAGGGGATTCAGGGGTAACGACCGAGTTCAGCGGGAACATCGAAATCGAGAGGGCAATGGCCTCACGCGAATTTCGGGGTGCCCGGCTGTTGCCGGTCTGCGAAGGCGCGCGATTTTATCAGGCTTGAGGGGCAGCGGCCATCCTCGCGCCGACGGGCAGGGGCATAATCGACTGAAATTTTTTGCAATTGTGCCGGGCAGCTGCCTGTATAAGGTGTGCCGATTAACCGTCTATCGTTACCACTGTGCAAAAACTTACCGCTACCGTGTGAATGTTTTGCGCTGGCAGATGGTCACAGCCTTGCTTAACCGGTTCACGCGGCCTGTTCCAGCCGCTCCTGTCGACGGGAATTTTCCATGCGTTTTTGTAAATTGTTGGTTGTGGGTTGTTTGTCGTTGGTCAGCCTGGCGAGTCATGCCGAAAACCTCAAAGGTCTCTATCAAGTGCGCCAGCCGGTCAGCAGCCAGGCGCCGGAAGAGCGTGATCGCGCCACGCAGGCAGCACTGGATACGCTGGTGTTGCGTCTGACGGGAGACCCCAAGGCTCCGCAAAGTCCCGGGCTGGCGGCGATTCGCAAGGATCCGCAGCAGATCATCAGTCAGTTCGGTTTCGATGCCGGGCCGCCGGAGGTGCTCAAGGTCGATTTCGATCCGGCCACCACTGAGCAGGCGCTGCGTCGCGCCGGGCTGTCATTGTGGGGGGCGAGTCGGCCGTCGATTCTGAGCTGGTGGCTGAACGATTCGACTGAAGGTTCGAGCCTGGTCGGCGACGGTCAGGCCGCGGCTGCACCGTTGCGCTCTGCGGCTCAGCATCGCGGCTTGCCGCTGCGTTTGCCGCTGGCGGATCTGAGTGAGCAACTGGTGGCCACCGCGCCAGTGCTGGATGGCACCGATCCCGCGCCCTTGCGCGGCGCTTCGGAGCGTTACGGCGCGGATGCCCTGTTGGCGGTGCATGCGCACGAAGAGGGCGGCCAGTGGCAGGCCAAGTGGCATCTGTGGCTGGGTGATCAGAAAGAGGCCGGCAGTGTGCAGGGCGCCGATCAGGCCGCCGTGGCCGACGCAGTGATGTTGGCGGTGGCCGAGCGTCTGGCGCCGCGATTTGTCGCCAAGCCTGGCGCTTCGGGTCAACAGACTCTGGAAGTGCAGGGTATGAATCTTGAGCATTACGCCACGCTGCTGCGGTTACTCGAACCGTTCGGTGTGCGTCTGCAAAGTGTCGATGGTGATCGCATCGTGTATCGGGTCAACGGCAGTGCCGATCAGTTGCGTTCGCAATTGTCGCTGGCGAAGTTGCAGGAGTTGCCGGCTGAGGCGCCGGCCCCGGTCGCCGCGCCGCAGCCTGCGGTGGCAGGTGCAGCGCCTGTTGCGACTCAGGCGCCTGCACCGGTAGCACCTTCGTTGCGGTTTCGCTGGTAAGTCTTTCCTTATATAGAAGCAGTAGGAGTGGTACATGGCCGATACGCGGCGTTGGTTCTGGCTCGGTGGGGTAGTCCTGCTTTGCGCGTTTGTCTGGTTGCTGCATCCGATCCTCACGCCGTTTCTGGTGGCGTTGCTGCTGGCGTATCTGTTCGATCCGCTGGTGGATCGTCTGGAGCGGCTGGGCCTGTCGCGCACCTGGGGGGTGATCGCGGTGTTCGCCTTGTTCACCCTGATCGTCACCACGTTGCTGTTGGTGCTGGTGCCGATGCTCGCCAAGCAGTTGGTGCGTTTGTATGAGCTGGCGCCGCAGATGCTTGACTGGCTGCAGCACACCGCGCTGCCATGGGCGCAGTCGAAGCTGGGGCTGTCTGACGGCTTCTGGAAGTTCGACAAGGTCAAGGCGGCAATCAGTGAACACATGGGGCAAACCACTGACATCGTCGGTGTGGTGCTGAGTCAGGCGACGGCCTCGAGTCTGGCGCTGATCGGCTGGCTGGCGAATCTGGTGTTGATCCCAGTGGTGAGTTTCTACCTGCTGCGCGACTGGGACGTGATGATGGCCAGGATCCGCAGCCTGCTGCCGCGTGATCGTGAAGAAACCATCGTCTCGCTCGCAGGTGAGTGCCATGAGGTGCTCGGCGCGTTTGTGCGCGGCCAGTTGCTGGTGATGCTGGCCCTGGGCGTGATCTACGCAGCGGGCCTGATGATTGTTGGTCTGGAGCTGGGGCTGTTGATCGGCCTGATCGCAGGTCTGGCGGCCATCGTGCCGTACATGGGCTTTGTGATCGGCATTGGCGCGGCGCTGATTGCCGGGCTGTTCCAGTTCGGTGGCGACCTGTACCCGATGATCGGGATCGTGGCGGTGTTCATGGTCGGGCAGGCGCTGGAAGGCATGGTGCTGACGCCGCTGCTGGTCGGCGATCGGATCGGCCTGCATCCGGTGGCGGTGATCTTCGCGATTCTGGCCGGTGGCGAGCTGTTCGGCTTTACCGGTGTGCTGCTGGCATTGCCGGTGGCGGCGGTGATCATGGTGCTGGTGCGTCACGTGCACGATTTGTACAAGGACTCGGATATCTACAGCGGGGCAGATGAACCCGAGTTGTAATCCGGTCACGGGCGGCCCGGCATCGTGCCGGGTTGGCCCGTGTTTTGCCGCGGGTTGGTTAGATACCGCGTCAGAGAAACTGTCATAAAACCAGCGTGTTAACGCAAACCTTTGATTTTGCTTGGGGTCTGTCGCATTGTGCGCTCAGCTTCACGGGTATAAACTTCGCAAACTTTACACAGAGGCCACTAACGGTTCCTTGAGAACTGTTCAGTCAGCATGAAACCGATTCAGCTGCCCCTAGGTGTGCGTCTGCGTGACGACGCCACCTTCATCAACTACTACCCAGGCGCCAATGCCGCTGCACTCGGCTATGTCGAGCGCCTATGCGAAGCCGACGCCGGCTGGACCGAAAGCCTGATCTACCTGTGGGGCAAGCATGGGGTAGGGCGTACGCATCTGTTGCAGGCGGCCTGCCTGCGTTTCGAGCAGATGGGTGAACCGGCGGTGTATCTGCCGCTGGCCGAGCTGATGGATCGCGGCATCGAAATCCTCGACAACCTCGAACAGTACGAACTGGTCTGCCTGGATGACTTGCAGGTGATTGCCGGCAAGGCCGACTGGGAAGAGGCGATGTTTCATCTGTTCAACCGTCTGCGTGACAGCGGTCGGCGCTTGCTGATTGCTGCTTCAACCTCGCCACGCGAACTGCCGGTGAAGCTGGCTGACCTTAAATCGCGCCTGACTCTGGCGCTGATCTTCCAGATGCGTCCGCTCTCCGATGAAGACAAATTGCGTGCGTTGCAATTGCGCGCTTCGCGTCGCGGCTTGCACCTGACCGATGAAGTCGGACACTTTATTCTGACTCGCGGCACCCGCAGCATGAGTGCATTGTTCGACCTGCTCGAACAGCTGGATCAGGCCTCGCTGCAGGCGCAACGCAAGCTGACGATTCCGTTCCTGAAAGAAACCCTCGGCTGGTAGTCAGCCCTTTATAAACGCGGCTTTCAGCACGTTTCGACATATTTCAGGCGCCAGAAAATCCGCGTTTCCGCACCCTGTGCAGACCGCGTATCGATTGAAATGGGCTTAAGCGCTTAGATGTAAACGAGAAACCGGGAAGTCACAAAAAGATCGATTGAATTTGCAAATGAGGCTGATAGCGGGCATAGTCTCGGCTTCTTTACAACTTCAGCCACGGTCGTGCCCATGCTAAATCGCTTCGCACCCCTCGTGCCTCTCGCACTCGTCACCCTGTTGTTCGGTTGCGCTGCTCATTCTCCAGTTCAAGAGCAGCCTCAACAGGTTAAAAATTCTGCCACTGCCCAGTCTTCCGTTATTTACCAGGAAGAGCTGGACACCGAAAAAGAACTCTCGGACTTCAACAAGAAACCGTACGAGCTCCCGGTTCTGGCCGACAGTATCCTCGAACGCGGCATGTCCCTGATCGGTACCCGTTACCGTTTCGGTGGTACCTCTGAAGCCGGTTTCGACTGCAGCGGTTTCATCGGTTATCTGTTCCGCGAAGAAGCCGGCATGAATCTGCCGCGCTCCACCCGCGAAATGATCAACGTGGATGCGCCTCTGGTCTCGCGCGGCAACCTTGAGCCGGGCGATCTGCTGTTCTTCGCCACCAATGGTCGTCGCGGTCGTGTAAGCCACGCCGGGATCTACCTGGGTGACAACCAGTTCATCCACTCCAGCAGTCGTCGCAGCGGCGGTGTTCGCATCGACAGCCTGGGTGACAGCTACTGGAGCAAGACCTTCATCGAAGCCAAGCGCGCCCTCGCGATGGCTCCGACCGTGGTCACTGCTCGCAAGTAATTCCCCGTTGTCGCCACGTCCGTGGCGACAAAGACGGTGCCCGGCAAGGGAGTAGACCTAGACTTTACAAGGTGAAGTTAAAGTCTTACTTGAAGTTTGCCGCGTAGCCGCTAGAATCCTGTATCTATATTGATGGCAAACCGCCTGCGTGCTGCGCAGGCGGTTTTGTTTTCTGTCCATCCGGCAGAGAAAGCCGCAGCCAGATCAGGATGTTCTGCTTATGACGATGTCGGCCCGCCTCACGTTGATCTTCTTCGCAGCGCTGCTCAGCGCCTGCGCCAGCCGCACTCCGCCGCCTGCGCCCGTGGTACGCGCCCCGGTGGTGTTCGGGCCTTCCCAAGCTTTTTCGCCGGCTGCTGAAGACGTGCTGTTTCGCGCGCTGGGCCTGGTTGGCACGCCTTATCGCTGGGGCGGCAACACACCGGACTCCGGGTTTGATTGCAGTGGCCTGATCGGTTTCGTCTACCGCGACGCGGCCGGTATCTCTTTGCCGCGTTCGACACGCGAGATGATCGTGATGCAGGCGCCGAATGTCGGCAAAGAGGGATTGCAGACTGGCGACCTGATCTTCTTCGCCACCAATGGCGGCTCGCAGGTTAGCCATGCGGGGATTTACGTCGGCGAAGGGCGTTTCGTGCACGCGCCGGCCACCGGCGGCACGGTGAAGCTGGACAGTCTGTCGAAGGCGTACTGGCAGAAGGCGTATCTGAGTGCCAAGCGGGTGTTGCAGCCTGAGCATCTGGCGCATAACCCGTAGTAAAAATCGCTCACAATCCAATGTAGGAGTGAGCCTGCTCGCGATAGCGGTTGATCAATCAACACTGATGTTGAATGTGACACCGTCATTGCGAGCAGGCTCACTCCTACCGTTGTTTTGGGGCCGGCCAAAGTTACTTGGCGGACGACACCCGCCACACCTTGTTCCCCACATCATCCGCCACCAGCAAACCACCTTGCTGGTCAATCACCACGCCTACCGGGCGGCCAAGCGCGTTCTCGTCCTTGTCGAGGAAACCGGTCAGCACATCCACCGGTGGCCCGTTCGGCTTGCCGGCGGCGAACGGTACGAAAATCACTTTATAGCCACTGTGCGGTTTGCGGTTCCACGAGCCGTGCTGCCCGATAAACGCGCCTTCCTTGAACTGTGCCGGCAGGCTGTTGCCTTCAGCGAAGGTCAGGCCCAGTGAGGCGGTGTGCGGGCCGACGGCATAGTCCGGCGCGATAGCCTTGGCCACCAGATCCAGATTCTGCGGCTTCACCCGGACATCCACGTGCTGACCGTAATAGCTGAATGGCCAGCCATAGAAGCCGCCGTCCTTGACCGAGGTGATGTAGTCCGGCACCAGGTCGCTGCCGATCTCGTCACGTTCGTTGACCGCTGTCCACAACGCGCCTGTGATGGGTTCCCAAGCCAGGCCGTTGGGGTTGCGGATGCCCGAGGCGAAGATCCGGTGGTTGCCGGTGGCGCGATCGACTTCCCAGATCGCGGCGCGACCTTCTTCTTTATCCAGACCATTCTCGCCGACGTTGCTGTTCGAGCCGACAGTGACGTACAGCTTGCTGCCGTCCTTGCTGGCGATAACGTTTTTGGTCCAGTGATGGTTCAGCGTGCCGCCCGGCAGGTCGGTGACTTTGATCGGCTGCGTCTTGATCTCGGTCGCACCTTGCTCGTAGTGGAAGCGCAGCAGGCGATCGGTGTCGGCGACGTACAAATCGTTGCCGACCAGGGTCATACCAAACGGCGAATTGAGGTTTTGCAGAAACACCGTGCGGGTCTCGGCCACGCCGTCGTGATCGGCATCGCGCAACAGGGTGATACGGTTCGGGCTTGGCACGCCAGCACCAGCCTTGCCCATGACTTTCTTCATCACCCAGCCGCGAATGCCGCTGCTGTCATCGGGTTTGGGCGGGGCGTTGGTTTCCGCCACCAGCACATCACCGTTGGGCAGCACGTAGAGCCAGCGCGGGTGATCGAGGCCTTCGGCGAATGCTGCGACTTGCGTGCCGGCGGCGGCGGTCGGTTTCCCGCCTGCAGGCCAGCCGATCGCCGGGGCGATGTTCACCGTCGGGATCAGGGTTTTGTTCGGTTCAGGCAGCTTCGGTGACGGGCCGGTGCCGTCGGAAACTTGCAGGCTGGAGGATTCGCCACAGGCGGCGAGCCCTCCGGCGAGGGCGATGACGAGAGCGAGTTGGGTTTTGCGCATTACTGATCTTCCCTATGAATGCATGCCTAATCATAGAGGAGCGCGCGCACCCGATGGTTCAACTGCTCAACCACGGGCCTCTTTGAGCAGCACGGCAATGCCCGGATGATAGTTGCCCGCTTCGCTGCGCAACTTGCGGTAGGCGTAGGGGAAATACCAGGCCACTGCACAACAGTGTTCCTTTTGCAGGTCGTCGACCATGTCCTGCAGCTCTTCGGGGCTGGCGCTGTGTTGGGCTTTTTGCGGGGCGACGAACAGGCAGCCGAGCTTGAGGTCGCTGGCAAAACTGATGCGTTTGGCGTCGCTGGTGATGTCCAGCAGGGCCTGGGTCAGATTGAGGTTGTTGACTCGCGGCCAGCGCTGGGTCGCCCGAAGGTAGGTGCGGTCTTCAGCCCCGGCGATGAACAGGTCGGCGCGGGCATTGCGTTCGCCTTCCTCGTTCTGTTTGCGAGTGGGGGTGTCGCAAAGGGTTACCAGCTCGGCCATCCATGCCGCAGCGGAGAGCAATCCGAGATTGGCTTTCTCGTCATGCCAGTAAGGGGTGTCGTTGTCGCCGCGAATGGCGTTGTAGCGGTCGATACAGTCAAACCAGCGTTCTAGCATCGGGCGCAGGAATTCCAGGCGCGGGTTGCTGATGATCATGCCTTGCATCGTCATCATCCTTATTGTTGTAGTGTGCTTTTTCAAACAAAAGCATGGCTCTTTGATATCACCTGCCTCAGTGTGGCACAAGATTGGCGTCAGATAATTGATCAACGGCAGTTATTCGCCCGACGGCCCCCTCTTTAATTGACGCTCCACCCCCAACCCTCTAACCTTCGCGGCTTGTTTCAGGTGCTCTGTGACGTGTGTCGACAGGGTGAAACAGGGAAGCCGGTGAGGGTTGTCTTCAGGTGAAGAACGATCACGATCCCGGCGCTGCCCCCGCAACGGTAAATGAGTGAAAACTGCGCCTTGAGCCACTGTGTCGACAGACGCGGGAAGGCGCGCAGTCAGGCGATTCGCTGCTCATGAGCCCGGAGACCGGCCTGATCCATCCAGCGGCATCACGGTGGGCGATGCCAGGCTTTTTGCCGTCTATTCTTGTGCCTGCCCGCCGTTATCCAGCCTCAACGGAGAGCTCCCCCATGACCGATTCCCCCGAGCGCGACGAACGCCATCTGGCGCGTATGCAGCGCAAAAAAGCCGTGATCGACGAACGCATCGCCAATTCGCCCGACGAGTGCGGCCTGGTACTGGTGCTGACCGGCAATGGCAAAGGCAAAAGCAGTTCGGCGTTCGGCATGCTCGCCCGCGCCATGGGCCACGGCATGCAGTGTGGTGTGGTGCAGTTCATCAAGGGCCGCAACAGCACTGGCGAAGAACTGTTCTTCCGCCGCTTCCCCGAGCAAGTGCGTTTTCACGTGATGGGCGAGGGTTTCACCTGGGAAACCCAGGATCGCCAGCGTGACATCGCCGCCGCCGAAGCCGCGTGGGAAGTGTCCCGCGAGCTGCTGCGCGATCCGTCGATCGGCCTGGTGGTGCTGGACGAATTGAACATCGCCCTCAAGCACGGTTACCTCGATCTGGATCGAGTGCTCAGCGACCTGCAGGCGCGTCCGCCGATGCAACACGTAATCGTCACCGGTCGCGCGGCCAAGCCGGAAATGATCGAGATGGGCGATACCGTCACCGAAATGGGCATGCTCAAACACGCCTTCCAGGCCGGTATCAAAGCGCAGAAAGGCGTCGAACTTTGAATCAACCACGTCACTGCCCGGCGGTACTGATCGCCGCCCCGGCCTCCGGTCAGGGCAAGACCACCGTCACCGCCGCGCTCGCTCGCTTGCATCGCAATCAGGGGCGCAAGGTTCGCGTGTTCAAGTGCGGCCCGGACTTTCTCGACCCGATGATTCTCGAGCGCGCCAGCGGTGCGCCGGTGTATCAACTGGACATGTGGATGGTCGGCGAGCAGGAAAGCCGCCGTCTGTTATGGGAAGCCGCTGCCGAAGCCGATCTGATCCTGATCGAAGGCGTGATGGGGCTGTTCGACGGCACGCCGTCCAGCGCCGATCTGGCGCGCCACTTCGGCGTGCCGGTACTCGGCGTGATCGACGGCACCGCCATGGCCCAGACCTTTGGTGCCCTGGCGCTGGGGCTGGCACGTTATCAGCCGGACCTGCCGTTTGCCGGTGTGCTGGCCAACCGCGTCGGCACCTTGCGTCATGCGCAACTGCTCGAAGGCAGCCTGACCGAAGGCTTGCGCTGGTACGGCGCCCTGTCCCGGGAAACCGGGATCGAGTTGCCGAGCCGGCACCTCGGTCTGGTGCAGGCCAGCGAATTGAATGACCTCGACCTGCGTCTCGACGCCGCCGCCGAAGCCTTGGCCAGCAGTTGCGAGGTAGCGCTGCCACCGGCCGTGGAATTTGCCGCGCCTGAAGTGATTCCTGCCGAACCACTGCTCGACGGCGTGCGCATTGCCGTCGCTCGCGACGAAGCCTTTGCCTTCACCTACGGCGCCAGCCTCGACCTGCTGCGGGCGATGGGCGCCGAGTTGAGTTTCTTCTCGCCGATCCGCGATACGCAATTGCCTGACGCCGACAGTCTGTATCTGCCCGGTGGCTATCCGGAGTTGCACCATGTCGCGTTATCGCAAAACACCGCGATGCTCGATGCGATCCGTGTGCACCACGCCGCCGGCAAACCGCTGCTCGCCGAGTGCGGCGGCATGCTCTATCTGCTCGACGCGTTGACCGATGTCGACGGCACCCGCGCTGAACTGGTCGGGCTGCTGCGCGGTGAGGCGGTGATGCAAAAACGTCTGGCGGCACTGGCACTGCAAGCGGTGGACTTGCCGGAAGGTTCGTTACGTGGGCACACCTATCACCATTCCTTGACCAGCACCGAACTGACGCCGATTGCCCGGGGGCTGAGCCCCAATGGCGGGCGCGGGGCGGAGGCGGTTTATCGGGAAGGGCGGATGACGGCGTCTTATGTGCATTTCTACTTTCCGTCGAATCCGACGGCGATTGCTGCATTGTTTGCGCCAGAACGTCAGGCCGCCTTCGCGAGCAGGCTCGCTCCCACAGGGGATCGCGTTTCTTGAGCAAGCACCCCGTCCAATGTGGGAGCGAGCCTGCTCGCGAAGAGGTCATGACCGACAACACATTCTCCGAAGCCGAACGCGAAGCGGTTTATAGAGCCATCGCCGAACGCCGCGACATGCGCCACTTCACCGGCGGCACGGTTGAACCGGATCTGCTGCGCCGCCTGCTCGAAGCCGCGCATCAGGCGCCCAGCGTTGGCCTGATGCAGCCATGGCGCTTCATTCGCATCAGCGACCGCGCCTTGCGTGGGCAAATCCAGAGCCTCGTCGAAGCCGAACGCATCCGCACCGCCGAAGCCCTCGGCGAGCGCAGTGACGAGTTCATGAAACTCAAGGTCGAAGGCATCAACGATTGCGCTGAAGTGCTGGTCGCGGCACTGATGGACGATCGCGAAAAACACATTTTCGGCCGTCGTACGCTGCCGGAAATGGACATGGCCTCGCTGTCCTGCGCGATTCAGAACCTGTGGCTGGCGTCCCGTGCCGAGGGACTGGGCATGGGCTGGGTGTCGCTGTTCGAACCGCAGGCACTGGCCGATCTGCTGCAATTGCCGGCTGGGGCAAAGCCGTTGGCGGTGTTGTGCCTGGGGCCGGTCAAGGAATTCTATCCGGCGCCGATGCTGGTTCTCGAAGGGTGGGCGCAGGCGCGGCCGCTCAATGAGTTGCTGTACGAAAATTATTGGGGAGTGAGTCAATGAGTGTGGCGTTGTTGAGTGTCGCCGCGGTCGCGCTGGATGCGCTGCTGGGTGAACCGAAACGCTGGCATCCGCTGGTAGCGTTCGGCAATTTTGCCGGGCGCATCGAGCGCCGTTTCAATGCGGGCGGGCGCGGCTGGCGCAGTCACGGGGTCACCGCGTGGGTGATCGCGGTGCTGCCGCTGACCTTGCTCGCCACCGCGTTTTCATGGGCGCCGTATGTAGGCTGGATCGTCGAGATTCTTGCGCTGTATTGCGCCCTCGGCATGCGCAGCCTCGGTGAGCATGTCGCGCCGGTAGCCGCCGCTTTGCGCGCCGACGATCTGGAAGAAGCGCGCAAGCGTGTCGGCTATCTGGTCAGTCGCCAGACCAGCGAACTGGACAGCACCGCCGTCGCCCGCGCGGCCACCGAATCGGTGCTGGAAAACGGCAGTGACGCGGTGTTCGCCGCGCTGTTCTGGTTTGTCGTGGCGGGTGCGCCGGGCGTGGTGCTCTATCGCCTGAGCAATACGCTCGACGCGATGTGGGGCTATCGCAACGAACGCTTCGAGCGCTTCGGCTGGTGCGCGGCAAAAATCGACGACGTGCTCAACTACATTCCGGCCCGGCTGGTGGCGCTGACCTACGCGCTGCTGGGCAACACCCGGCTTGCCTGGAAATGCTGGCGCAGCCAAGGGCCGCAATGGGACAGCCCGAATGCCGGTCCGGTGATGGCGGCCGGTGCCGGTGCGTTGAATGTCGAACTGGGCGGCCCGGCGATCTATCACGGCGAACTGCATGAGCGGCCGCAACTGGGCGAAGGTCCGCCGGCGGATGCCGATTCGATTGATCGCGGGTGGCAATTGGTCCAGCGCGGGGTATGGTTATGGCTGCTGATTCTCTGCGTGGGGGCTGAATTCTATGCTTGAGCACGGTGGCCGGCTGCGCAAGGCTGCACTCGATTACGGGATTGCCGAGGCCGACTGGCTCGACCTGTCCAGCGGCCTCGCGCCGTGGCCGTTTGCGGTGCCGGAGATTCCGTTGCGGGCCTGGGCGCGATTGCCGGAAACCGATGACGGGCTGGAGCAGGCTGCGTGCGATTACTACGGCGCCTCGCAGGTGCTGCCGGTGGCCGGTTCGCAGATGGCGATCCAGTTGCTGCCGCGTTTGCGCCGCGCCGGCAAGGTCGGTGTGTTGTCGCCGTGTTATGCCGAGCACGCCGAAGCCTGGCGGCGCAGCGGTTACATCGTGCGCGAAGTGCTGGAGCAGGAGGTGGAATTCTTTCTCGACAGTCTCGACGTGCTGGTGGTGGTCAATCCGAACAATCCCACCGGCCTGAGCCTGACCCCGGCGCGGCTGCTTGACTGGCACGCTCGACTGGCCCAACGCGGCGGCTGGCTGGTGGTCGATGAAGCGTTCATGGATAACACGCCGCAGATGAGTCTGGCACCGCATACCCACCAGATCGGTTTGATTGTGCTGCGCTCGTTCGGCAAGTTTTTCGGTCTGGCCGGGGTGCGGTTGGGTTTTGTGCTGGCCGAGCGCAAGTTGCTCAGATTGCTCGCGGAGCAGGTCGGGCCATGGGCGGTCAGCGGGCCGACGCGGGTGCTCGGTCAGGTCTGTCTGCAAGACACCGAAGCGCACACCCGGCAACGCATTCGCAGCGATGAAGCCAGTGAACGTCTGGCGCTGCTGCTGGAGCGCTACGGCTTCAAACCCCACGGCGGTTGCGCGTTGTTTCAGTGGCTGATCACCGAGCACGCGCCTGCGCTGCACGAATTCATGGCCCGACGCGGGATCCTCCTGCGAATCTTCACCCACAACAGCAGCCTGCGTTTCGGCCTGCCGGCCAACGCCGCTGAAGAAGCGCGTCTCGAACAGGCGCTGCAAGCCTTTGCCAAGGAGTCGAAATGACCACCCTGATGGTGCAAGGCACCACGTCCGACGCCGGTAAAAGCACGCTGGTGACGGCGCTGTGCCGCTGGGCCACCCGTCAGGGTGTGGCGGTGGTGCCGTTCAAACCGCAGAACATGGCGCTCAACAGCGCGGTGACCGCCGACGGCGGCGAGATCGGTCGGGCGCAAGCGGTGCAGGCGCAAGCGGCGCACCTCGAACCGCACACCGACATGAACCCGGTGCTGCTCAAGCCCAACAGCGACACCGGCGCGCAGGTGATCATCCATGGCCGCGCGGTCACCAGCATGAACGCGGTGGCGTATCACGACTACAAAGCCATCGCCATGCAAGCAGTGCTTGCGTCGCACGAGCGGCTGAGTGCGGCGTATCCGCTGGTGATGGTCGAAGGTGCTGGCTCGCCAGCCGAGATCAATCTGCGTGCCGGTGACATCGCCAACATGGGCTTTGCCGAAGCGGTGGATTGCCCGGTGCTGCTGATTGCCGACATCAATCGTGGCGGGGTGTTTGCGCATCTGGTCGGCACCCTGGAGTTGCTGTCGCCGAGCGAACAGGCGCGGGTCAAGGGCTTCATCATCAACCGTTTTCGCGGTGACATCGCTTTGCTGCAACCGGGCCTCGACTGGCTGCAACAGCGCACCGGCAAACCGGTGGTCGGCGTGCTGCCGTACGTGATGGATCTGCACCTGGAGGCCGAGGACGGCATCGATCAGCGCCAGACCGACAAGGCCGAGCAAGTGCTCAAAGTGGTGGTGCCGGTGCTGCCGCGCATCAGCAATCACACGGACTTCGATCCGCTGCGTCTGCATCCGCAGGTCGATCTGCAATTCATCGGCCCGGGGCAGGTGATCCCTGCCGCCGACCTGATCATCCTGCCCGGCTCGAAAAGCGTGCGCAGCGATCTTGCATATCTGCGTGCCAATGGCTGGGACACGGCGATCAATCGGCACTTGCGGTATGGCGGCAAGTTGCTGGGGATCTGCGGCGGTCTGCAGATGCTCGGTGAGCAGGTGCACGATCCGCTGGGCCTGGAAGGCGCGCCGGGGTCGAGTGCCGGCCTGGGTCTGTTGGCATTCGAAACCACGCTGGAAGCCGAGAAGCAGTTGCGCAATGTACGCGGGCGTCTGGCGCTGGAAAACGCCGAGGTCAGTGGCTATGAAATCCATGCGGGCGTGACGGTGGGGCCGGCGCTGGAGAATGCGGCGGTGCATCTGGAGGACGGTCGTTGCGACGGTGCGCAGAGTCTGGACGGGCAGGTGTTCGGCACTTATCTGCACGGCTTGTTCGAATCACCGCAAGCCAGTGCCGCGTTGCTGCGCTGGGCCGGGTTGAGCGATGTGCAGGAAGTGGATTACCACGGCCTGCGCGAGCGTGATATCGAGCGGTTGGCGGATCTGGTGGAGCAGCATCTGGATACCTCGTTATTGCGTGAACTCTGCGGGATTTGAGGTGGATTCATCGCGAGCAGGCTCACTCCTGCAGTGGATTGTTCGCGATCTCCTGTAGGAGTGAGCCTGCTCGCGATGACTGAAGTCGGTACACCGCTAATTTGAAGGAATGAACCATGCTCCAACTGATCCTCGGCGGCGCCCGCTCCGGCAAAAGTCGCCTGGCGGAAAAACTCGCCAGCGACAGCCATCTGGCGGTCACTTACATCGCCACCAGCCAACCGCTGGACGGTGAGATGAGCGAGCGCGTCGCCCATCACCGCGCCCGGCGTCCGGCCGATTGGGCGCTGATCGAAGAACCGCTGCAACTGGCCCGCGTCCTGCGCGAGAACGCCAGTGCCGAGCGTTGCCTGCTGGTGGATTGCCTGACGCTGTGGCTGACCAATCTGCTGATGCTCGATGACGCCACGCGTCTCGCTGCCGAGCGCGAAGCCCTGGCGGACTGCCTGGCGTCATTGCCGGGGGAAATCATTTTTGTCAGCAACGAGACCGGAATGGGTGTCGTGCCGCTGGGCGAATTGACTCGCCGCTATGTCGATGAAGCCGGTTGGCTGCATCAAGCTCTGGCCGAGCGTTGTCAGCGAGTCGTCCTGACCGTCGCCGGCCTGCCCCTGACCCTGAAAGGACCTGCGTTATGACTCAAGCGTGGTGGTTGAACCCGTGCCAATCCGTGAATGCCGAGAGCGTTGAAGACGCGACGGCGCGCCAGCAGCAACTGACCAAACCGGCCGGCTCGCTCGGTCGTCTCGAAAGCGTGGCGGTGCAACTGGCCGGGTTGCAGGGGCAGATCAAACCGACCCTTAAGCAGGTCTGGATCGCGATTTTCGCCGGTGATCACGGCGTGGTCGCGGAAGGCGTTTCCGCGTTCCCGCAGGAAGTCACCGGGCAGATGTTGCTCAACTTCGTCAGTGGCGGTGCGGCAATCAGTGTGCTCGCGCGGCAGCTCGATGCGCAGCTGGAAGTGGTCGATCTGGGCACCGTGACGCCGTCGTTGAATCTGCCGGGCGTGCGCCATCTGAACATCGGCCCGGGCACGGCGAACTTCGTCAAGGGCGCGGCGATGACCCAGGCGCAGGGCGAACTTGCCTTGCAGGCTGGACGTGACAGCGTGCTGCGGGCCAAAGCCGTTGGTACACAGTTGTTCATCGGTGGCGAAATGGGCATCGGCAACACCACTGCCGCCAGTGCGCTGGCGTGTGCCTTGCTCGATTGCCCGGTGGCCCACTTGACCGGTCCCGGCACCGGGTTGAATGCCGAAGGCGTCAGCCATAAAGCGCAAGTGATCGAGCGCGCGCTGGCGCTGCATGCGGCGCAACGTGGCGATGCGCTGCAAACCCTGTTCAACCTCGGTGGTTTTGAAATCGCCGCACTGGTCGGCGCGTATCTGGCCTGTGCGCAGGAAGGTGTCGCGGTGCTGGTCGACGGCTTTATCTGCACGGTCGCTGCGTTGGTCGCGGTGCGGCTGAATCCGGCCTGCCGCGAGTGGCTGCTGTTCGGCCATCGTGGTGCCGAACCGGGCCATCGCCATGTGCTGGAAACCTTGCGCGCCGAACCGCTGCTGGAGCTCGGTTTGCGGCTGGGCGAGGGCAGCGGGGCGGCGTTGGCCGTGCCGCTGTTGCGTCTGGCCTGCGACCTGCACGGGCAGATGGCGACGTTCGCCGAAGCCGCGGTGGCGGATCGTCCCGCATGACGTTGCGTCTGGACCTGCTGCGCCACGGTGAGACTGAGCTGGGCGGCGGTTTGCGCGGCAGTCTCGATGATGCGCTCACGGAAAAGGGTTGGGTGCAGATGCGTGCCGCCGTGGTCGCGGGCGGGCCGTGGGATCGGCTGGTCAGTTCGCCGTTGCAGCGTTGTGCGCGGTTCGCTGCAGAGCTGGGCGAGCAACTGAATCTGCCGGTGCAGTTGGACAAGGACCTGCAGGAACTGCACTTCGGTGCCTGGGAAGGGCAGAGCGCAGCGGCGTTGATGGAGACCGATGCCGAGGCGTTGGGGTTGTTCTGGGCCGATCCGTATGCCTTCACGCCGCCGCAGGGTGAGCCGGTCAGTGATTTTGCGGCTCGTGTGCTGGGCGCGGTTGCGCGGTTGTATCAGGCCTATGCCGGTGAACGCGTTCTGCTGATCAGTCATGGCGGCGTGATGCGCCTGTTGCTGGCGCAGGCGCGTGGTTTGCCGCGTGAGCAGTTGCTCAATGTCGAAGTCGCGCATGCTTCGCTGTTTGCGCTGAGCGTCGAAGCCGATGGCGTGCTCAAGGAAGGTCACTGACATGCTGCCACTGTGGATCGCCCTGCAATTTCTCAGCAGCTTGCCGATTCGTCTGCCGGGGATGCCGGCGCCGCAACAGCTGGGGCGTTCGCTGTTGTTTTATCCGCTGGTGGGGTTGCTGTTCGGGGTGATCCTCTGGGTGTTGAACCTGGCATTGGTCGGCGCGCCGTTGCTGCTGCATGCGGCGCTGTTGCTGACGGTATGGGTGCTGCTCAGCGGCGCGCTGCACCTCGATGGTCTGGCCGACAGCGCCGACGCCTGGCTCGGTGGTTTCGGTGATCGCGAGCGCACGCTGACGATCATGAAGGATCCGCGCAGCGGGCCGATCGCGGTGGTGACGCTGGTGTTGGTGTTGCTGCTGAAGTTCTGCGCGTTGCTGGCGCTGATCGAGCAGGGGCACGCAGTGATGTTGATCATCGTACCCCTGCTGGGGCGCGCGGCGCTGCTGGGGCTGTTTCTGACTACGCCGTATGTGCGGGCGGGAGGGTTGGGGCAGGCGTTGGCTGATCATCTGCCGCGCCGGGCCGGTTGGTGGGTGCTTGGGGCGAGTGCGCTGGCCTGCTTGCTGATTGCCGGAGTGAAAGCGATTGCTGCGCTGGTTGTCGCGTTCGCTGGGTTTGTCTGGCTGCGGCGGGTGATGATGCGGCGGTTGGGCGGGACCACTGGCGATACAGCGGGGGCGTTGCTGGAATTGCTGGAGATGGTGGTGTTGGTCGGGGTGGTGTTGGTCTGAGATATTTGTGTTGCCTGTTCTGGCCTCATCGCGAGCAGGCTCACTCCCACATTTGGAATGCGTTTTCCCTGTGGGCGCGAGCCTGCTCGCGAAAGCGGTCTGCCAGGCGCTACAAATGTATGGGTAAAACTCATGTGTAACTTGATTTAACACAGTCGCGGGTATATACACGCATCATGCTTCCTTCTCAGTGTTTGTGCACCAACCTGCGTCGCGCCGCTCGTGGCGTCAGCAGGCATTACGACGGCGCTCTCGACGGCTTCGGGATCAACGTTGCCCAGTATTCTTTGCTGTGCAATCTGCAGCGTCTGGATCAACCGAGCATCTCGGAACTGGCTGAAGCCATGGGCCTGGATCGCAGCACTCTGGGGCGCAACCTGCGGGTGCTCGAAGGCGAGGGCCTGGTGGCGCTGGCCGAGGGCGAGGACATGCGTAACCGCATCGTCCGGCTCACCGAAACCGGTGCACAGCGCCTCGCGGCGGCGCTGCCGGCCTGGGAAGCGGCGCAACAGCGATTGATCGATCGTCTGGGCGCCGAGAAGCGTGAAACCTTGCTGCGACTGTTGGATGAACTGGCCTGAGGGCCGGTTTTTCCGGTTTTAAGCGGGTATATACCCGCGAACGGAGAATAACAATGACATCGATGTGGCGTACGTGCGGTTGGGTGTTGCTGGGAAGTGCGCTGATTCTGGCGTTGTCATTGGGCGTGCGACACGGCTTCGGCCTGTTCCTGTCGCCGATGAGTGCGCAGTTCGGCTGGGGGCGCGAAGTGTTTGCCTTCGCCATCGCCTTGCAGAACCTGATCTGGGGCCTGGCGCAGCCGTTCACTGGTGCGCTGGCTGACCGTTTCGGTGCGGCGAAAGTGGTGCTGGTCGGTGGCGTGCTTTATGCCGCGGGCCTGGTGTGCATGGGGCTGTCCGATTCGGCGCTGACCCTGTCACTGAGTGCGGGCCTGCTGATCGGTATCGGCCTCTCCGGAACTTCGTTCTCGGTGATTCTCGGTGTGGTCGGTCGTGCGGTGCCGCCGGAAAAACGCAGCATGGGCATGGGCATCGCCAGTGCCGCCGGTTCGTTCGGCCAGTTTGCGATGTTGCCGGGCACGCTGGGTTTGATCGGCTGGCTCGGCTGGTCGGCGGCGCTGCTGGTGCTTGGCCTGCTGGTGGCGTTGATCGTGCCGCTGGTGAGCATGCTCAAGGACAAGCCGCTGCCGGTGCTGGGCCATGAGCAGAGCTTGTCCGAAGCATTACGCGAAGCCTGTTCGCACTCGGGGTTCTGGCTGTTGGCGTTCGGCTTTTTCGTCTGCGGCTTCCAGGTGGTGTTCATCGGCGTGCATCTGCCGGCCTATCTGGTCGATCAACATCTGCCGGCGACCGTCGGCACCACGGTGCTGGCGCTGATCGGTCTGTTCAATATCTTCGGCACTTACACCGCCGGCTGGCTCGGCGGACGCATGTCCAAGCCGCGTCTGCTGACGGCGTTGTACCTGCTGCGTGCGGTGGTGATCGTGCTGTTCCTGTGGCTGCCAGTGACGACGACCTCGGCGTACCTGTTCGGCATGGCCATGGGCTTCCTGTGGCTGTCGACGGTGCCGTTGACCAACGGCACGGTGGCGACCTTGTTTGGTGTGCGTAACCTGTCCATGCTCGGCGGTATCGTGTTCCTCTTTCATCAGCTCGGCTCGTTCCTCGGCGGCTGGCTGGGTGGGGTTGTGTATGACCGTACCGGGAGTTATGACTTGATCTGGCAAGTGGCGATTCTTTTGAGCCTGCTGGCGGCCGCGCTGAACTGGCCGGTACGCGAGCTTCCGGTGGCACGTCTGCAGCCGGCTGTCGGTGCCGTATGAAGCGCTCCTGGCCACAAATCGCTTTCACCGCACTCGGCGCGCTGTTGCTGGCGCTGGTGTGGTGGGGCTGGCATCAGGGCGGCCTGGCGTTGATGCAGTTGGGCATGGGCGCTTGCTTGTAGGCTTTGAGGGCGAGTAACGTCGGGGTCTGATGACTGCTCAAGGATGCCCGACATGCTCATGCGCTGGTGTGCTGTACCCGCGTTGCTGATGGCGTTGACCGCAATGGCTCAGGCCGCTGATTGTCCGGAGGCGCTACAAGGATCGTTGCCCAAGTTGCGCGCCAAGGAATCCGTCGATCTGTGCCAGCGCTACGCCGGCAAGCCGCTGGTGGTGGTCAATACCGCCAGTTTCTGTGGCTTCGCCCCACAATTCGAGGGCCTCGAAGCGCTCAATCAGCACTACAAGGCGCAAGGTCTGGAAATGCTCGGCGTGCCGTCCAATGACTTCAAGCAGGAGTCCAGGGACAGCGCCGAAACCGCCAAGGTCTGCTACGCCAACTACGGCGTGACGTTCACCATGACCGAACCGCAGAAAGTCCGTGGCGATGACGCCACTCACTTGTTCAAGGTACTGGCCGAACAGAGCAGCGCGCCGAAGTGGAATTTCTACAAGTACGTGATCGACCGTCAGGGCAAAGTGATTGCCAATTTCTCCAGTCTGACCAAGCCGGACGACCCGGAGTTTATTGCGGCGGTGGAGAAAGCTATCGCCTCAAAACCCCTCAAACCCTGATGCAATCCCTGTAGGAGCTGCGGCACGCTGCGATCTTTTGATCCTGAAAAGCAAGATCAAAAGATCGCAGCCTCGTTTCACTCGACAGCTCCTACAGGTTGTAAATCTCAGGGACAAAAAAGCCCCGCTTTCTGCAAAGAGAGCGGGGCTTTTTTGTGGGCGAGGGTTTAGCCTCGCCGTGCAGCATCAGAAGCGATAGGTCGCGCCGACACCGAAACCGTTTGCCGAGTTTTCATACTTGGCGTCGTAGCTCTGGCCACGATTGTTTTCGTTGCGAATCTTGACCGACTCTTCCTTCAGGTACGAGTAAGCCACGTCGATGGTCAGGTCTTCGGTCGGGCTCCAGCCGGCACCAAGGCTGAAGATCGTGCGGTCGCCAGTAGGAATGCGTGGCGAACGGTCAACGTTGTTGGTCGGCGACTGGTCGAAGGTCAGGCCAGTACGCAGCACCCATTCCTTGTTCAACTGGTACGAAGTACCCACGGCGTAAGCCCAGGAGTCATGCCAGTTCTGGTCTTCGGTGATCTCGCCGAACTGACCGGCCAGCAGCGGCTGCACGCCGGAGTTCTTGACGGTGATCTTTTCCAGTTGGCTCCAGCGGGTCCAGGTCGAACCGGCGTAGACGTTCCAACGATCGTTGATCGCCTGAGTGACCGAGAAGTCCACGGATTCAGGTGTGGTGATCTTCAGCGAAGCGTCGTACTTCTGGCTGGCGCCCAGGCCAACGGCAGCCAGTGCGCCGTAGTTGACCTTGGTGTTGCCTTCGAGCTTGTAGTCGACCTTCGAGTGGTAGGTCAGACCCAGGCGGGTGGTGTCGGTGGCTTGTACCAGCACGCCGATGTTGTAGCCCAGTGCGGTGTCATCACCCTTGATCTTGACCTTGCCGTCGGGCAGTGCCTGAGTGATCGACAGGTTGGATTCCAGCGTGCCGTCGATGCGGTTGATGGTCGGACCGAAACCGATCGACACCACGTCGTTGAACTTGTAGCTGACAGTCGGCTGGAAAGTGATGACTTGGACTTCGGACTTGCTGCCGAAGTAACGGCCGGCGAAGCCATTTTCGTAGTCGGTGATCAGGCCGAACGGCACGTATACGCCGAGGCCGAATGCCCAATGCTCGTCGATCGGTTTGACGTAGAAGCCCATAGGTACAGAGGTGAAGGGCACCATGTCGCCTTTGTTGCTGCCGCCGTTAGGGCTGGAGCTGGCGTCGCTGATATCGGTCTTGGCATCGAGGAATGCAACACCGCCGGTGACTTGTTCGCGCGTGAGGCGCGACATGCCGGCAGGGTTGCCATAAACAGTGCTTGCGTCGTCGGCAGAAGAAGATCGCCCAGCGTAACCAGTGCCCATCCCGCTGATGCTGTGTTCGTTGATGGCAAAGCCAGCTGCGAAGATCTGGGTGGATGCCATGGTAACGGCGAGGCTAAGGGTGGTTTTGAGCATGACTTTTTTCATTATTAGAACTCCTGGTGATCACCGGGGCGAAAATTACCAACATTTTCGTCCCAGCGCTATAGTCCCTATGGCTTGAGTTAGAGCGGTTTTGTAGGACAATCCGACCAGATTCGCGACCTGTTGGGCGATCTTCTAAAACTCGCCGGTCAACACGCGACCTGATTCACCGGTGAAACACATGTTTGCCAGGCGTAGGTGAAGTCGCGCAGGCGCCCTTGCGACTGGAAGGTCTGACGCCAGATTCGCGCCATGCTCAGCAGATCGTCAGGGGCGGGGAGGGTGGGGTGTTGTTCTTCTACCAGCAGCCAGGCGATGGCGGTGGCGTAACGCAGGTTGACGGTCAATTCCAAGTGCGGGCCACTGAGAAAAGCATGCTGGCTGGCGAGGCCGCGAACCAGGCTCGCGCGCTCCGGATCCAGTGCCAGATAGTGATCCCAAAGGGCTTGATGGCGATGCTCGGCAATCCGGTAGAGGCCGTGGCCACGGCGATCATGCAGGGCTGAACCGAGGGCAGACTGGCTGGCGGCGATCCCCAACAGGAGGGATTCGGCGGTTGCGCAGTGACGTCCCAGATAAATCAGTGTGGGACGGATCACGTAGCGACACAGTTCGCTGGCAGCGATACCCATAATGCCCTCGATTCTTGTAATTGGGCGGCGGAACCTGAAGGGGCCTTGGCAGCGGTGATTCGACTCAGGCTCGCCGGAAGCGGGTCAAGCCGCTTGAGTTGAAGTGTAGTGTCATATTCGCGACGTAAAGGCCTGTTTTTAAAATATTTCCGGCAGCGAGCCTCAGGCGTTATATCCGAAGGTGCTTAGGCGCGAAGGGCTAAAAGCGAAATATCGGGCAATAAAAAACCCCGCATTGTGTGCGGGGCTTTTGCTTTTGCAGCCTTTTCGGCTCTCAGGCAATCAATGCCTGGCGCGTACGATCAATAATGGCCTGCAGCGGTTCAGCGCTGGAGTATTGATCAGGGTACAGACGCTCGCTGTGGCGAGCGATCCCGTGTTCATTGACCACGGTGAAGCTGAAGCAGCCTTTGCGAGCGGCCATGATCAGGCAGTTCATTGGGGCAAAAGCGTTGGTTAGGGTGCGAATGGCATCCTGAGTCTGGATTTGAGTAGACATAGTTATTAGGTGTTCCTACAAATGACACGGATAAGAACCGTGCAACGTTAAAACGTTCCAGTAATGTCGACCACCATTGGTCGAACAAAGAACCCGACTGGAACAAAGCAGCCAGTTTGAAGCGCTATTAAGTTGGCGCGCTTGGGCTGGCAGGTAGGTACTTAGGAGGACAGGCAACACATCGAGGGCAAAGGTTCTGGGCCCGGGGTGAAGATCCTGATCAATTTGCAGGTTGGTTCGGTCAGAGTAAGTGGTCTTCGCAACACCCTTTGCATTCATTCAAAGGCAGTGTCGGCGCAAGATTTACCTGGAAACCATCGAGGGGTCGTTCCCGCTTTTTTCGGTGAAGGGCTTCTGGGAAGAAGGTTGACCGTGGGGATGTGTTCGACCGGAATTGACTTTCAGCTTGGTACTAACGCCGCGGATATTAACGGAACGTTCTGGGCAATGCAAACCCGGCGGCAAAAAAAGATTTCGGTCGGTGGCGCGGATCACGGGTGACATGGCTGGCCCCTTCGCGAGCTGGCTCGCTCCCACAGGAGAACGGGGCCGATTGTGGGAGCGAGCCGGCTCGCGAAGAAACCATCCGTCGCCACAAAAGCGTGCAGCCATGCCCATCGCCAACCCGCTTATCCCCAGCTTGAGGCGCAAAACGAGCCAAAAAAGCGCATCGATATAACCGGGTAACAGGTACTTGTGCACATTAGTTGCGCAGGACGTAACCGTACTGTCATATCAATCCTGACCTCGATGGCTGCCTGCATCAAAAGTTTAAGTCAATGAAAAATATCGTCTTTTTTTGTTGGTGAAAAAATCGTCAGTTTGACTGCGAGCCCCATTCCACAAGGCTTTGCGCGTCTTCGAGAGCGGTTGTCCACTGAGTTATCCACAGCTTCTGTGGATTGTCCCTAGCGCTTGCTCTAGGACGGGCGTGCCGGGTTTTTTTTCGACTTTACCTGTACGAAAAAGAGAGTAGAGTGGCGCGCCTTCCGATCTGTCCCACAGTGTTTTATGAAGTTTCGCTCAGTACCAGACTCTGTTACCTCCGAACACCCTCGTGTTACCCCTCCCAAGCGATTTTCCGTGCGTGTGGCCGAATGGCTACTCGACAGCCCGCGTCTGGGCGATAACCGTAATGCCAAGCATCTGGCGGGGCGTCTGCTCAAGCAACCGGCGCGCGAAGGCGTGGTCGCGGCACAAAGTCGTCTCGGCCAATTGATGTGCCGCGAGTGCGGCAATGCCCGTGATCGGCGCATCGGGCAGGATCTGCTGCGCCAGGCCGCTCGCGCCGGCGACCGGCGTGCACAACGCGAACTCGGTCTGCTCGAAGACTGAGCTGTCCAACGCCCCACGCCTTGGTTAACCTTCAGGCTTTATCGAATCGGCAGGAGTGGCTATGGCTATGGACTTGACCAGCGTGTTGCTGGGTCTGGCGGGCGCGGGATTGCCGCTGCTGGCGCTGGCCTGGCAACTGCAGCGGCGAGCCAGCGACCGGCAAGCCGAGGTCGCCTTGCTCGAAGAGCGCCTGGCCATGGCGCAACTGGCGCAGGACGGGCTTAACGCGCAGCTGGAGGCGAGCCGCGATGAAATCGTCGACCTCGGCCAGGCCAATGCCGCCAAGCAGGCGGAATTGGCGGCCCTGCGCCGCGAAGTCGAGCTGCTGCAGATCGAGCGTGATGACGCCCGTGACGCTTCTCACGCCTGGAACATCGAGCGTGCCAACAAGGAAGCCGAATTGCGTCGCCTCGACGCCCAGGCCGCGTCGCTCAACGCCGAACTGCGTGAGCAACAGGAAAGCCATCAGCAACGCCTCAACGACCTGCAAGGCTCGCGCGATGAGCTGCGCGCGCAGTTCGCCGAGCTGGCGGGGAAGATCTTCGATGAGCGTGAACAGCGCTTTGCCGAAACCAGTCAACAGCGCCTCGGCCAGTTGCTTGATCCGCTGAAAGAACGCATCCAGTCCTTCGAAAAACGCGTGGAAGAAAGCTATCAGGCCGAAGCCCGCGAACGCTTTTCGCTGGCCAAGGAGCTGGAGCGTCTGCAAGCGCTTAACCTGCGCCTGAGTGACGAAGCGACCAACCTGACCCGCGCCCTCAAAGGCCAGAAGACCCAAGGCAACTGGGGCGAGCTGATCCTTGAGCGGGTGCTGGAACATGCGGGGCTGGAGAAGGGCCGCGAGTACCAGACCCAGGTCAACCTCAAGGGGCCGGATGGCGAGCGCTTCCAGCCGGACGTGGTCATTTACCTGCCGGGCGACAAGCAGGTGGTGGTCGACTCCAAAGTCAGTCTCACCGCCTATCAGCAGTACGTTGCCGCTGAAGACGACACCCTCGGCCAGATCGCGATCAAGCAGCACGTGCTGTCGTTGCGCAGCCACGTCAAAGGTCTGGCCGGCAAGGATTACAAGCGTCTGGAAGGCCTGCACAGCCTCGATTTCGTCTTGCTGTTCGTGCCGATCGAAGCGGCGTTTTCGGCCGCATTGCAGGCCGAGCCGGCGCTATTCCAGGAGGCGTTCGACCGTAACATCGTGATCGTCAGCCCGACCACGTTGCTGGCGACGCTACGGGTGATCGACAGTCTGTGGAAGCAGGAGCGGCAAAGCCAGAACGCCCGGGAAATCGCCGAACGTGCAGGCTGGCTGTACGACAAATTCGTGCTGTTCATTCAGGATCTGGATGAAGTCGGTAATCGCCTGCAACAGCTGGACAAGGCCTACAGCTCGGCGCGCAACAAACTCACGGAAGGGCGCGGCAACCTGGTCAGCCGCAGTGAGCAGCTTAAATTGCTTGGTGCGCGGGCCAGCAAGAGTCTGCCGGCGGATCTGCTGGAGCGGGCGATGACCGATGTTGATGGCTTGGTCGAACTGCCAGAGTAAAGAGCAAAAGATCGCAGCCTGCGGCAGCTCCTACAGGATGATTACGACTCCAATGTAGGAGCTGCCGCAGGCTGCGATCTTTGCTTTTACAACGGCACATACCGACTCAACAACGCCCGCAACGCCGCCGGTTTCACCGGTTTGGCCAGATAATCCAGCCCCGCCGCATGCACCTGCGCCACGGTTTCCGGGCGGCCATCGGCGCTGATCACCACGCCCGGTACCGGCTCACCCAGCGTGGTGCGCAACCAAGCCATCAGCTCGGTACCGGTATCGCCGTGGTCGAGGTGATAGTCGACCAGTGCCAGTTGCGGTCGTACGCCATCGTTGAGCAACGCCGCGCATTCTTCGCGATTGCGCGCCGTCCACACCTGGCAGCCCCAGCGGGTCAGCAGGCTGTTCATGCCAATCAGAATGCTGTCTTCATTGTCGACGCACAGCACCTGCGCGCCGCTGAGCAGCTTGCCGTTCAACTCCACCGCGGCTTTTTGCGGCAGCGCTTGCGTCCGGGCCAGCGGCACGCTGACGCTGAACACGCTGCCGCGCCCCGGCCACGAACGTACGCGCAGGGTATGGCCGAGCACGCGACACAAACCGTCGGCAATCGCCAGGCCCAGCCCGAGGCCTTTTTCGGCGCGGGTCTGATGGCTGTCGAGGCGCTTGAACTCCTCGAAAATCACTTGTTGCTTGTCTTCCGGAATCCCCGGCCCGCGATCCCACACTTCCAGACTCAGCTCGCCATCGCGCCGGCGCACGCCCAGCAGCACCGGACCTTTGGCGTAGCGGAAAGCGTTGGTGAGGAAATTCTGCAGAATCCGTCGCAGCAATTTGATGTCGCTGTCGATGCGCAACTGGCTGCCGCGCACACGGAAGGTCAGACCTTGTTCCTGGGCCAGCGCCTTGAATTCGGCGCCGAGCGTATCGAACAGCTCATTGAGCGCGAACGGCTTGCGATCGGGGTTGATCTTGCCGTTTTCCAGACGGGAAATATCCAGCAGGTCGCTGATCAGGTCTTCTGCCGAACGCAGCGAACTGTCGAGGTGATGCACCAGTTTCTGCGCCTCGCTGCTCAAGCCGTCGTCCTGATGGGAGAGGGCGGCAGAGAACAGGCGCGCGGCGTTCAGCGGCTGCATCAGGTCATGGCTGACCGCCGCGAGGAAGCGGGTTTTCGACTGGTTGGCCGCCTCGGCATAGCCCTTGGCTTCGGTCAGTGCGACGTTGAGCTGCGACAGCTCCTGCGTGCGCTCGCTGACCCGTTGCTCCAGGCCTTCGTTGGCCTCGGTCAGCGCCTGTTCGGCTTCGCGGAACGCGGTGATATCGGTGAAACTCATGACGAAGCCGCCGCCGGGCATCGGGTTGCCGATCAGCTCGATCACCCGGCCATTGGGGAACAGGCGTTCGGAAGTGTGCGCACGGCCCTGACGCATCCAGTGCAGGCGCCGGGCAACGTGGACTTCCGCTTCGCCGGGGCCGCACAGGCCACGTTCGGCGTTGTAGCGAATGATGTCGGCAATCGGCCGGCCGACGCTGATCAAACCGTCCGGGTAGTTGAACAGCTCCAGATAACGCCGGTTCCACGCCACCAGTTTCAGCGACTGGTCGACCACGCTGATGCCCTGGGTGATGTTCTCGATCGCACCTTGCAGCAACGCGCGGTTGAACTGCAGGACTTCCGAGGCTTCGTCAGCGATACGGACGACGTCCTCCAGTTGCATTTCCCGACCTTCAATCGCGGCTTTTACCACTGCGCGCGTCGACGAAGCACCGAGCACACCGGCCAGCAGGCGTTCGGTGTGGGCGATCCATTCGCCGTCGGCATTCTGGTTCGGGTTGAAGCCCTTGCCCTGACGGTAGGCGAAACGAATGAAGCTCTGCCGCGCGCGTTCTTCACCGACAAAGCGTGCCGCCAGTTGCAGCAAATCGTCGATCTGCACTGCGAGCATCGAACGCGCATTCGGCCGGGCGCTGATTTCCTGACCGATAAAGCGTCCGGCCTGCCAGTGTTCCGAAACTCGCGTGCGCGACAATACCGAGACCCAGGCGAATAACGTGAAGTTGCCCGCCAGCGACAGCACCACACCTTGGGTCAGCGGGGTGATCGGCAGGTTCAGCGGGTTGCTGTGCAGCCACGCCAGACCGGGAAAAGTGCTCAGCGACCAGCCGAGGCTGTGGGCGGCAATCGGCAGGACCAGCGTGTAAAACCAGAGGAACGTACCGGCGGCCAGACCGGCGAAAACCCCACGACGGTTAGCCTGCTTCCAGTACAGCGCGCCGAGCATCGCCGGAGCCAGTTGGGTGACGGCGGCGAAGGCAATCTGGCCGATGGTCGCCAGGCTCGCGGTAGAGCCGAGCAAGCGGTAGCTGACGTAGGCCAGCAACAGAATCAGCACGATGCTCACGCGGCGCACCGAGAGCATCCATTGACGGAACACTTCGAACGGGCGCTCGGCGTTGTTACGTCGCAGCAACCACGGCAAGAGCATGTCGTTGGAGACCATGGTCGACAGTGCCACGCTCGCCACAATCACCATGCCGGTGGCCGCCGACGCACCGCCGATGAACGCCAGCAATGCCAGAGCCGGATGGGCCTGGGCCAGTGGCAGGCTGATCACGAACGAGTCGGGCAGTACGTGACTCGGCAGCATCATCTGCCCGGCGAGGGCGATCGGCACCACGAACAGCGCGGCCAGCGCCAGATACGCCGGGAACACCCACTTGGCCAGGCGCAAGTCCTGCGGGTCGATGTTCTCCACCACCGTGACGTGAAACTGTCGCGGCAGGCAGATGATCGCCATCATCGCCACCCCGGTCTGCACCACCATCGACGGCCAGTTAATCGTTTCCTTCCAGTATTCCTCGAGGCGCGGCGCGAGCATCGCCTGATTGAACAGGTCGTCAAAACCGTCGTACAGCCCGTAGGTCACGAAAGCGCCAACGGCGAGAAAGGCGAACAGCTTGACCAGCGATTCAAACGCAATCGCCAGCACCATGCCGCGGTGGTGCTCGGTGGCATCGAGGTTGCGCGTACCGAAGACGATGGTGAACAGCGCCAGCACCAGCGACACAATCAGCGCGGTGTCCTGGGCGCGGGTGCCCATGGCGTCGGCACCGGCGCCGATCAACAGGTTCACGCCGAGCACGATGCCTTTGAGTTGCAGAGCGATATAGGGCAGGACGCCAACCAGGCAGATCAGCGCCACCACCACCGCCAGCGATTGCGATTTGCCGTAGCGCGCGGCGATGAAGTCGGCAATCGAGGTGATGTTTTCCTGCTTGCTGATCATCACCATTTTCTGCAGGACCCACGGTGCGCCCAGCAACAACAGGATCGGCCCGAGGTAGATCGGCAGGAATGACCACAGCTGTTCCGCCGCCTGACCGACCGCGCCGAAAAATGTCCAACTGGTGCAATAAACCGCCAGCGACAGGCTGTACACCCACGCGCGCATCCGCGGCGGCAACGGCGTGCTGCGACGGTCGCCGTAGAAGGCGATGGCGAACATGATGGCCATATAGGCCAGGGCGACGGCGGCGATCAGCCCGGTGGACAACGACATGCAACACTCCCGACAGAAGACTCCCCCGGCAGTCCTGCCCGGGCGGACAGTCTCGCATGAGTATGGCGGTTAGTCAGTGTCGACCAAGGTCGTGGCGTGGCGGGGTGTCGCAGGTTTGAAACCGGGTGGTTTTTATAGTGACTCTTTGGGCCCCATCGCGAGCAGGCTCAATCCTGCAGGTGGAACGCATTCCAATTGTAGGAGCGAGCCTGCTCGCGATGGCGTCAGTCCTGTTGCAGTGCGATATCAATCAACCGATGCAGCTCATCCACCTCCAGCGCCGCCGCCGAAAACAGAATCCGGAACACCACCGGCGCCACCACCAGATTGATCAACCGATCAACGCTCGGCGCCGTTTCATCCGGGTAGCGGTCAATGATGGTCTGCAACTGCGCGCCAAGAATCGTCACGCAGTAACCCGGCGTGGCGCTGGCCTGCACGTCGCGCATCATGTGGCGCCCCGGCTCTGAACTCATTTCGTCCAGATATTGCTCGGCCCAGGCGCGAATATCACCGCGCAGGTCACCGGTCACCGCCGGTTCGCTGTCGGGGCGCATGCGGGCGAGGGCAACGTCGGCGAGCAACGCCGCCAGATCACCCCAGCGTCGATAGATCGTCGACGGCGTCACCCCGGCGCGCGCCGCGATTTGCGGGACGGTCACGCTGCTGCGCTCCTGTTCTTGCAGAAGTGCGCGGACTGCCGAATGAATCGACTCTTGCACCCGGGCACTGCGGCCGCCCGGGCGTAAACCTTCTTTAATAGCCATGCACCAGACCTTAACACAAAGAATTTGCTTTAAGCCAAAGCCGAGAGCACACTCCGCAAAAGCAAAAAATTAGCTTTTGCGGAGTGTGCACATGACCAGCCTTGCTTCCAACCGTGGCAGCCTGATTTTTCTGGCGATCACCTTACTGAGTTTTCTCGCCGCTTCCACAGCGCCGACCCCGTTGTATCACCTGTATCAGGATCAACTGCACTTCTCGGCAGCGGTGCTGACCCTGATTTTCGGCGTGTATGCCCTGAGTCTGCTGGCGGCGCTGTTGACGGTCGGATCGCTGTCCGATCACCTGGGACGCAAACCGGTGATTTTCACTGCAGTGCTGCTCAATGCGCTGGCGATGTTGTTGTTCATTTATGCCGACAGCGTTGCCTGGTTAATCAGCGCTCGCGTGCTGCAAGGTTTCGCCACCGGCATGGCCACCGCTGTTTTGAGCGCCACACTGCTCGACACCGACCGTCAGCAAGGGCCGTTGATCAACAGCGTCGCTCCGTTGCTCGGCATGGCGCTGGGCAGCATGGGCTGTGGCTTGCTGGCCGAATTCGCCCCGGCGCCGTTGCAACTGACGTACTGGTTGCTGCTGGCGCTGTTTGTGTTGCAGGCGGTGTATGTCTGGCGTCTGCCGGAAAGCGTCACCCCGCAAGCCGGGGCCTGGGCTTCGCTGCGGCCGACCCTGCATGTGCCGGTTCAGGCCCGCTCGACCTTGTGGCGTGTGCTGCCGCTGAATACCGCGACCTGGGCCCTCGGCGGTTTTTTTGCCTCACTGGCGCCGTCGCTGGTGCGCACCGCTACCGGCTCGACTTCGAACCTGATCGGCGGTGCTACCGTTTCGGCGTTGACCGTGACCGGGGCGCTGATGATTTTCACTTTGCGCAATCGTCCCGCTGGCAAAGCCCTGCAAATCGGCGCCAGTCTGCTGCCTATCGGGGTGCTGCTGATTCTGCTTGGCGTGCACAGTGCCAGTCTGGCGCTGTTTTTCCTCGGCACACTGGTCGCCGGTTGCGGCTTTGGTTCGGGGTTTCTCGGCGCGGTGCGCAGTCTGGTGCCCTTGGCCCTGCCGCATGAACGGGCCGGTTTGATGTCGGCGTATTACGCGCTGAGTTATCTGGCGTTCTGCCTGCCAGCACTGCTCGCCGGACACTTGACTCGCACCTACGGCTTGCTGGCGACCACCGACGGCTACGGCGCCGGATTGATCGTACTGGCCGTCGCCGCGTTGCTGCTCAGCCTGCGCCCGCAAGCAGTCAAGGCTTGCAGCACTCCATAAACGCGGTGGTTTCAGTTACCTTTGTCCGGCCTTCTTTTCACGGATCGACAGATGAAGATTATCCGCAGCAAGTCGTTCACCGCCGAGCGTGCTTGGGGCGCGCTGGACATCGCCAACATGAACGGCATCACCACGCGCCTGCACTGGACCGATCAGCCGTACAAATGGCACGTCAACGATGGCGAGGAAGTGTTCGTGGTGCTCGATGGGCAGGTGCAGATGCGCTATCGCGAACAGGGTGAAGAAAAGCAGGTGCTGCTTGAGGTTGGCGATATCTTCTACGCCTCGGTCGGCACCGAGCACGTGGCGCATCCGCAGGGCGCGGCGCGGATTCTGGTGATCGAAAGCGAAGGCAGTGTTTGATCGCTTATCTGTAAAGTAGATAACAGATAGAGAAATTACCCGTTATATAGATATTCGATTCGGTTCTACCATGGACTCAACCTCACCAGAGGACAGGAGTTCATGATGATTTGCCCCAACAGCGCCAAACCCGGCATCAAGCCGTTCAGCCAACTTCAGCATCCGCGTGAAGTGATCCGTCAATTCACCCCGAACTGGTTCGCCGCGACCATGGGCACCGGTGTGCTGGCCCTGGCGCTGGCGCAACTGCCAGTGGCGATCCCCGGGTTGCACGCGGTGGCCGAAGGTTTGTGGCTGTTCAACATTCTGTTATTCACCCTGTTTACCTTCGCTTATGCCGCGCGCTGGATTCTCTTCTTCGATGAAGCGCGGCGGATCTTCGGCCATTCCACCGTTTCGATGTTCTTCGGCACCATTCCCATGGGGCTGGCGACCATCATCAACGGTTTTCTGGTGTTTGGCCTGCCGCGTTGGGGCGAGGGTGTGATTCATCTTGCCGAAGTGCTCTGGTGGCTCGACGTGGCGATGTCGCTGGCCTGCGGCGTGTTGATTCCCTACATGATGTTTACCCGCCAGGAACACAGCATTGATCAGATGACCGCGGTCTGGCTGCTGCCGGTGGTCGCTGCAGAAGTGGCAGCGGCCAGCGGCGGCTTGCTCGCGCCGCATCTGGCTGATGCCCACGCGCAACTGGTGGTGCTGACCACCAGCTACGTGCTCTGGGCATTTTCCCTGCCGGTGGCCTTCAGCATTCTGACCATTCTCTTGCTGCGCATGGCCCTGCATAAACTGCCTCACGAAAACATGGCCGCCTCTAGCTGGCTGGCCCTCGGGCCGATTGGCACCGGTGCGTTGGGTATGTTGTTGCTGGGCAGCGATGCGCCGGCAATCTTCGCCGCCAACGGCCTGCCGGGCATTGGTGAAATCGCTGCGGGCCTCGGGCTGGTCGCCGGCATCACCCTGTGGGGCTTCGGCTTGTGGTGGATGTTGATGGCGCTGTTGATCACCGCGCGTTACCTGCGTGACGGCATCCCGTTCAATCTCGGCTGGTGGGGTTTTACCTTCCCGCTGGGGGTGTATTCGCTGGCAACCCTCAAGCTTGCCAGCACGCTGAACCTCGGATTTTTCAGCGTGGTCGGCTGCGTGCTGGTGAGCCTGCTGGCGGTGATGTGGCTGATCGTCGGTAAGCGCACCGTGCAAGGCGCGTGGCGCGGGGAGTTGTTTGTCTCACCGTGTATTGCAGGTTTGAAGCAATAACCTGAAAAGTTTAGGTAAGGTGTGGCCTGGATCGCCGATCGGGATTCCAATAAGCAGATCCAGGCCATTCTCTACCGACCTCAGGGAAACACGGAAGATGAGTCACCCCTCACAGTTCAACCTGCTTCGCACCCGGCGCTTCCTGCCGTTTTTCATCACGCAGTCGCTGGGCGCGTTCAACGACAACGTGTTCAAGCAGTCGCTGATCCTCGCCATTCTGTATCGGCTGACCATCGAAGGTGACCGCTCGATCTGGGTCAACCTGTGTGCGCTACTGTTTATCCTGCCGTTCTTCCTGTTTTCGGCGCTCGCCGGGCAGTTCGGGGAAAAATTCGCCAAGGACGCGCTGATCCGTCTGATCAAACTCGCGGAAATCGCGATCATGGCCGTCGGATCAATCGGCTTTCTGTTCGATCACCTGTCGCTGATGCTGGTGGCGCTGTTTGCCATGGGCACGCATTCGGCGCTGTTCGGGCCGGTGAAGTATTCGATCCTGCCGCAAGCGCTGCGTGAGGATGAACTGGTCGGCGGCAACGGGCTGGTGGAGATGGGTACGTTTCTGGCGATCCTTGCCGGGACCATCGGCGCTGGCGTCATCATGTCCTCGACCCATTACGCGCCACTGGTGTCGACCGCGATTGTCGGAATTGCGGTGCTCGGTTATCTCGCCAGTCGCAGCATTCCACGCGCGGCGGCGGCCTCGCCGGAGATGCGCCTGAACTGGAACATCTTCAGCCAGTCCTGGGCCACGCTGAAACTTGGTCTGGGCCAGACCCCTGCGGTGTCGCGTTCGATTGTCGGCAACTCGTGGTTCTGGTTTGTCGGGGCGATTTACCTGACGCAGATTCCGGCCTACGCCAAGGAATGGATGCACGGCGACGAAACCGTGGTGACGCTGATTCTCACCGTGTTCTCGGTGGGGATTGCGCTGGGTTCGATGCTTTGCGAGAAGCTCTCCGGGCGCAAGGTCGAGATCGGTCTGGTGCCGTTCGGCTCGTTCGGTCTGACCGTGTTTGGCCTGCTGCTGTGGTGGCATTCCGGGGGAATCCCGGAGAGCGTCACCGGCCACAGCTGGACTGAAGTGCTGGGCTTTGCGCATACCTGGGCGGTGCTGGTCGACATTCTCGGCCTCGGTATTTTTGGCGGCTTCTATATCGTGCCGCTGTACGCGTTGATCCAGTCGCGCACCGCCGAGAACGAGCGGGCGCGGGTGATTGCCGCCAACAACATTCTCAACGCCCTGTTCATGGTGGTCTCGGCGCTCGTTTCGATCGTGTTGCTGAGTGTGGTCAAACTGTCGATTCCGCAGCTGTTCCTGGTGGTGTCGCTGCTGAACATCGGCGTCAACGCCTACATCTTCAAGATCGTCCCCGAATTCAGCATGCGTTTCATGATCTGGCTCCTCAGCCATTCCATGTACCGCGTCGAGCATCGCAACCTCGAGGCGATCCCGGACGAGGGCGCGGCGCTGCTGGTGTGCAACCACGTGTCGTTCGTTGATGCGCTGCTGATTGGCGGTGCGGTGCGTCGGCCGATTCGCTTTGTCATGTACTACAAAATCTACAACCTGCCGGTGCTGAACTTTATCTTCCGCACGGCGGGAACAATTCCGATTGCCGGACGCAACGAAGACATCCAGATCTACGAAAAAGCCTTCACCCGGATTGCCCAGTATCTGAAGGACGGTGAGCTGGTGTGCATCTTCCCGGAAGGCAAGTTGACCACCGATGGCGAGATCAACGAGTTCAAGGGCGGCCTGACGCGTATTCTCGAAGAGACGCCGGTGCCGGTGATTCCGCTGGCGTTGCAGGGGTTGTGGGGGAGTTTCTTCAGCCGCGATCCGAACAAGGGGGTGTTCAAGCGGTTGTGGTCGCGGGTGACGTTGGTGGCGGGTTCGGCGGTGGAGGTTGAGGCCGCGGAGCCGGCGAAATTGCAGGGGATGGTGGGGGCGTTGCGCGGGGCAGTCAGGTAGATGTATTGATTGGGCCCCTTCGCGAGCAGGCTCGCTCCCACATTTGAAATGCATTCCAATGTGGGAGCGAGCCTGCTCGCGAAAGCGGTAGTGGCCTAAGCGCTGACCTTGAGGCCAATCAACCCGGTAATGATCAACGCCACACTGGCCAGCCGAATCAATGCCATCGACTCGCCAAACAGAATGATTCCGGCAATCACCGTGCCCACGGCACCGACCCCGGTCCAGATCGCATAAGCCGTGCCCAACGGCAATTCCTTCATTGCAAGACCCAGCAGGCCAAGGCTGATGGCCATGGCCGCAACGGTCAGGACGGTGGGGAGCGGGCGGGTGAAGCCGTCGGTGTATTTCAGGCCGACGGCCCAGCCGACTTCGAACAGGCCGGCGAAAAACAGAATGATCCAGGACATGAGAGACCTCCATCGATTGACGGGGCCGTCCCCAGATTGATAACTCGATCGAGCCGCAGGGTCGTCCCCGCGTAGTGCAATAGTCTGCCGAGCATTAATCCGGGGATCAAGTTTCCCGGTCAGTCGGCTGGCTGCTGCGCCAGCGCGTCACGGTCTTGTTTCTCGCTCATGCGCCGGAACCAGGTCGAGAGCAGTGCCCCGGAAATGTTGTGCCAGACGCTGAACAACGCGCTCGGCACCGCCGCCAGCGGCGAGAAGTGCGCGCTGGCCAGAGCAGCACCCAACCCCGAGTTCTGCATGCCGACTTCCAGCGCCAGCGACTTGCGCTGCGCCAGTGGCAATTTGAACAGGCGTCCGGTGAAGTAACCCAGCAAGTAGCCGAAGCTGTTGTGCAGCATCACCACGGCCATGATCAGCAGACCGGATTCGGCGATCTTCGCCTGACTGGCGGCCACCACGGCGGTGACGATGATCACGATGCTGACCACCGACACCAGTGGCAACACGTCCACCGCGTGGCGCACCTTGTCGCCGAGCACGCGTTGCGCGACCACACCAAGCACGATCGGCAGCAACACCACTTGCAGGATCGACCAGAACAATTCCATGAACGAAACCGGCAACCACGCCGAAGCCAGCAGCCAGATCAGCGCCGGGGTCAGCAGCGGGGCGAGGAGGGTGGTGACGGCAGCAATCGCCACCGACAGCGCCAGATCGCCGCGGGCCAGCCAGGTCATGACGTTGGAAGACGTGCCGCTAGGGCAGCAGCCGACCAGTATCACCCCGACCGCGATTTCCGGCGGCAGGTGGAAAATCTGGCAGAGCAACCACGCCACACCGGGCATGATCACAAAATGCGCGACCACGCCCAAAGCCACGCGCCAGGGATGGCGGGCGACGGCGGCGAAGTCATCGAGTTTGAGGGTCAGGCCCATGCCGAACATCACCAGCCCCAACAGCGGCACGATCGCGCCCTTGAGGCCGAGGAACCACGTCGGCTGCAGAAACGCGATCACGGCGAAAATCAGAACCCAGTAAGCGAAGGTGTTGCCGACAAAACGGCTGAGTGCAGCCAGTGCGCGCATGGCTTGTTCCTTATTATGTGAAAGCGTTAGGAAGCTAAGCATACGGTGCTAGCAAAAAGATCGCAGCCTTCGGCAGCTCCTACAGGAAAACATATTCCAAATGTAGGAGCTGCCGAAGGCTGCGATCTTTGTTTTTCAGGCACCCTCTATAAGAAGAGGGTGCATGCCAGGGCTCTTAGATCCCCTGCGGCGTCTCTTCACCGCCCAACGCTTCCACCAGTGCCGGCAGGAAGTCGCCGAAGGTCAGCATCATCAGGGTGAAACTGGCATCCAGTTGGCCCAGGGCTTCGTCGCCACCGTCCTGCTCCGCCTGATCCTGCAGCAGGTCTTCGAACTTCAGGCGTTTGACGGTCATCTTGTCGTCGAGCATGAACGACAGCTTGTCCTGCCAGGCTAGCGACAACTGAGTGACGACCTTGCCGGTGCTCAGGTGCAGCTGGATTTCTTCGCTGGTCAGGTCCTGACGCTTGCAACGCACGATGCCGCCGTCTTCGTGGGTGTCGCGCAGCTCGCACTCGTCCAGAACGAAGAAGTCCGGGGCCGCTTGCTGGGTGGTGACCCACTCGGTCATCACGGCAGTCGGCGCGGTTTTCACGGTCAGCGGACGGACGGGCAGGGTGCCGAGCACTTCACGCAGGGTGGAGAGCAGGTCTTCGGCGCGTTTCGGGCTGGCCGAGTTGACCAGGATCAGGCCCTGTTTCGGCGCGATGGCGGCGAAGGTTGACGAACGACGGATAAAGGCGCGCGGCAGGAATGCCTGGATGATTTCATCCTTGATCTGATCGCGTTCCTTCTTATAGACCTTGCGCATCTGCTCGGCTTCGATCTCTTCGACCTTTTCCTTGACCGCGTCGCGCACGACGCTGCCGGGCAGAATACGTTCTTCTTTACGCGCAGCGATCAGCAGGAAGTCACCGCTGACGTGCACCAGTGGAGCATCTTCGCCTTTGCCGAACGGCGCGACGAAACCGTAGGTGGTCAACTCCTGGCTTGCACATGGACGCGCCAGTTTGGTGGCCAGTGCAGTTTCCAGCGCCTCGGCATCGACAGGCAGGTCTTGGGTCAGGCGATAGATCAGCAGGTTTTTGAACCACATGGGGTGAGTCTCTCCTTTATACAAAGGGGGGCATTATTGTCTTCGCCGGGGCATAGGCCAACCCTTCTCTAAGCCTTTGGAAGGCCTGAGAAAATTAATTAAAAAAGTGCTTGCCAGAGGTTGGGTCGCTCCGTAGAATGCGCGCCACACCGAAGCGAAGGGTGATTAGCTCAGCTGGGAGAGCGTCTGCCTTACAAGCAGAATGTCGGCGGTTCGATCCCGTCATCACCCACCATTCGTTTCAAGTGTTTAGCGCAGCGGTAGTTCAGTCGGTTAGAATACCGGCCTGTCACGCCGGGGGTCGCGGGTTCGAGTCCCGTCCGCTGCGCCATATTCGGTAACCTGGACCACTGAACGCCAGGTCACCACGGAAAAACCCGCTGAAGCGGGTTTTTTTCTGTCTCAAGTTTGTACCTTGTTCCATCGGGTTTGTGTCGTTTCACCGGTTTTCGGATTTTTTTGAAAAAAACTTCAATTAAATCAACACATTACGAAAACTTGTGGCATAATGCGCCCCATAACGAAGCGAAGGGTGATTAGCTCAGCTGGGAGAGCGTCTGCCTTACAAGCAGAATGTCGGCGGTTCGATCCCGTCATCACCCACCATTCGTTTCAAGCGTTTCGCGCAGCGGTAGTTCAGTCGGTTAGAATACCGGCCTGTCACGCCGGGGGTCGCGGGTTCGAGTCCCGTCCGCTGCGCCATATTCGGTCACCTGGACCCACTGAACGTCAGGTCACCACAGAAAGCCCGCCGAGTGCGGGCTTTTTGCTGTCTGCGATTTGAGAAATCACTCGATCTCCCCTGTAGGAGCTGCGGCACGCTGCGATCTTTTGATCCGTAAAAGCCAGATCAAAAGATCGCAGCGTGCCGCAGCTCCTACAGGGGTTGTGATTCTCACTGTTCGGCATTGCGGCTGTGCCGATAATCGCTCACCGCCTCATACACCGCTTTGCGCAAACGGTTGATCCCGCCAATCGGCCGATGCGCCTCGATACCAAACCACGGGTTGAACGACAGGTTGTCACACGCCAGATTCAAGGCCGGCGTGTCGAAGTCCTGCGCAGGCAAGGTGATTCGCGCCACACTTTCGAACGGTGAATCCTGCTCGCGCCATTCGATGCTGGTGTTCTCGATCGGCATGTACTTGTTCGCATCCTGGCGCTGAATCTGCAGGACAAAACACGCCGGCACCCGATCTGTCGACAGTTGTTGGTTCAAGGCGCTGCGCAGGAAATTCGGCAGGTCGCGATTTTGCGGAGGCAGGGCATACGCCGGGCAATTATCCGGATCCGGCGCGACTCGAAACTTCACATTCGCTTCACCGAATTTGTAGGGCGATACCGAAAAGTACGTAGTCTCCGTCGGGCTGTCCGGTGGCGGCGCCAGGGTGGCCAACGCTATGAACAGGTGGCGGATCTGCCAGGTGCGTGGATCCCAACCGGGGAAAAACGCCATGATCTTTTTGCCATCAGCCTGAGCCGCCACATTCTGACGATACTCAGCGACATCGCTGACAAAGAAGTTCGGGTGGCTGAACATCACGAAGTCTTGCTCGTGGCGCTGCAGGTGGTCGCCTAGCAGTTGTTTTCCGGGAACATCGAGCAGTTTGATTGCCATGCCCCGGGCGTCGCGGATGCTGTCGAACTGCGGGTAGGCGTTGCCATTGGACAGGCGAATCATTGCCTGCCAGGTTTTGCCCGGTTCGCTGAACACCCCTTGGCGCAGCGCTGGTGTCAGTTCCGGCAGCACCGTCACTGCGGCTTTCACGCAGCCATGGGCCTTGGCATGCGCGTCGCGCAGATAACGCGTGCTTTCGCGATGTTGATCGACGATGCGTACGGCGGTCTGGATCACGTCCTGGGTCATCGCCGCTTCACCGGCGGGAATCTGTTCCTGCGCCGACACCGGGCCGCGCTGCTGCCAGGCGAACCACGCGGTCGCGATGGCCCAGCTCAGCAGGCCGATAATCAACAATGTCAGCAGGGTTTTGCCTAGCAGGCGCCCCAGCCATAACCAGACTCGGGCGAACATCGACGGTCTTTTGTACGGGTTGATCATCATGGCAATTGCGCCTCCAATGGCCCGCCCAGTACTTTCAGGTACTCCAGCAATGCCCAGCGTTCTTCTGGTTGCAGCAGTCGGCCGATAACCCCATTGCCGCGCTCGCCGGCGCGGAATTCGTGACCGCTGTTGTGGTTGCCGGAGATTCGCGTGTCGAACAGGAAACCATTGGTAAAGGCTTCGGTGCGATAGCCCAGATGGCGCGGGTCGTAGTCGAACGATCCTTTATAGAAAGTCATGGCGCGTTCATCCTGCGGTGACAGCAGTTGATAGATACTCGGTACCGAACCGTTGTGCAGAAACGGCGCGGTGGCCCAGATACCGGCCAACGGCCTGGCCTTGTACGCGACCTTTTCGCGCACGCCGATCGGCAGGCCGAAGCCGTCGAGTTGTGGCTTTTCCTCAGCGGTGACGCCGGCCTCGCGATAGGCGCGGTCCTCGACGAAGGCGGTTACATAGGCCAGGCCCTTGGCCACTGATAGCTGGCTCAGATCCAGTGGTTCGGTAGGCGTCGGATGCAACTTCACAGCCATCTGCTCCAGCTCTTTCAGGTCCCATTGCAGCGGCGTCAGGTCGAAACGGTGGGTGGCAATGTTGGTCGCGGCATTCGGGTCGGTGCCGATCACCTCCACCGGCAGCATGTGCAAATGCTGCACCCAGCGTTCGCCCTCCTGAGTCTGGCGCGGCACGTGGCAACCGGCGCAGTTCTCGGCAAACAGCGCACGGCCCTTGGCGGCCAGCGGTTTGTCGATGGCGCCCAGGACATTTTCCGGCCATGCCGGCGGTTGCAGACGTTGCAGGGTTTCTTCGATTTGGTGCAGATCCCGCACGCGCACACTCGAGGCATAACGCGCATCGCCCTGCAGTGGCTGGCCGTTGCTGTCGAAGAAATTCAGCGTGGCGCCGACACCCAGTGCCTCGCCGATGTTGCGCGCCATCGGTTGCTGCGCCGAGCCGTTCCACTGCACCCAATCGAACGTCCACATGTCCCACAGTTGCGGGTAGTCCACCGGGGCGTCGGCCACGCGGTAGTTGGTGGGGGAGATCGCGTCGCCGAACGTGGCGTTGGCAATGCGGCCGAACGCATCGGCGCGACCCGGGCCTTCTTCGGTCGGGTAGAGGCCGCGATGCGTGTCGTTCCAGGCAACTTTGAGGAAGGTGTTCAGCGATTGCTTGAAGTCTTTGCGCAGTTGCTCGTGGCGTTTCTCGTAGTCATCGCCCAGAACATTTTTGGCGAAGCGCTCGAATTTCCACGGGTTGTAGTAAGTCGAGGCCAGACTGGCGACCAAGGCTTGTCCGAAACTGCCACCACGCAATGTCGGAACGCTGGAAGGCAAGACATGTTGCGCCGATCCGCCGTCAATTCGCACGGCCTGGCCCTTGAAGCGCAATTCTCCGGTGTGGCAGGCGGCGCAGGTGATATCGAGATATTGCTCGCTGCCACCGGGATTCGCGTGGCGGGCAAAGCCGACCGGCAGATTGCCGGGGTTGTTCGGCGTGGCTTTCTGCTGTGGATCAACCAGAAAACCGAAGCGTGCGAGGTATTCCGGGGACGCGAAACGCTGCTGCGAGAAGGGCAATTCCAGCGCCTGAAACCATTCATAGCGCAGGCCTTTGACCTGCGTGCCCTGCGGGGTGAAATAGTAGGTCTGGCGTTCCTCCTCGCTCCACTGCTGCAGGTAATGCACCTGTTGGGGCGGGGTGTAGAAGGGCAATTTCGGGTTGGCGACGTAATAAAGTACCACCGCCAGGGCGAGGCCCAGCAGCACAATGATCAATGCCAGCACACGGTATAAGAGGCGCAAGATAAACATCCTTGTCGAGTTGTTGCCTTGTTATGCCTCAGTCGTTGCTGGTGCGGCAAGTGGCCATTACGCCAACTGTCGTAGGAAGTCCCGTCAGTCCTTGTCAGCTTCAGATGACAGAAGCTTCATCGTCCCTTTGCCTGAATGCGTTTTAATCCCTGAACTTATCGGACGTTTCCTGCTCTCATGCCGGTAGCCATTGGTCGTGGCGGCCTGATAAGCTCGCGGCTTTACTCGATTGCCCTTTCGGCGCATGAACAAGGAAATAGCATGAAACAGCATCGGTTGGCGGCGGCGGTAGCCCTGGTTAGCCTGGTCCTCGCGGGTTGTGATTCGCAGACCAGCGTAGAGCTGAAAACCCCGGCGCAAAAAGCTTCCTACGGTATCGGCCTGAACATGGGCAAGAGCCTTGCTCAGGAAGGCATGGATGATCTGGACTCCAAAGCGGTAGCCCAGGGCATCGAAGATGCCGTTGGCAAGAAAGAACAGAAGCTGAAAGATGAAGAACTGGTCGAAGCCTTCGCCGCGCTGCAAAAGCGTGCTGAAGAGCGTATGGCCAAGATGAGCGAAGAGTCGGCAGCCGCCGGCAAGAAATTCCTCGAAGAAAACGGCAAGAAGCCTGGTGTCACCACCACCGCTTCCGGTCTGCAGTACGAAGTGGTCAAGAAAGCCGACGGCCCACAGCCTAAGCCTACCGACGTCGTGACTGTTCACTACACCGGCAAGCTGACCAACGGCACCGTGTTCGACAGCTCCGTTGAACGTGGCAGCCCGATCGATCTGCCGGTCAGCGGCGTGATCCCGGGTTGGGTTGAAGGTCTGCAACTGATGCACGTTGGCGAGAAGTACAAACTGTACATCCCTAGCGATCTGGCTTACGGCGCGCAATCGCCAAGCCCGGCAATCCCGGCCAACTCGGTTCTGGTCTTTGACCTGGAACTGCTGGCTATCAAGGATCCAGCCAAAGAAGACGCTGCCGCCAAGTAATCGGCTGTAGCTTCGAAGACAACGCCTCGCTTATGCGGGGCGTTGTTGCATCTGGACGAAGCTGACGGTAAACAGAGCGAACGGATGGCGCTTACAGCAGTCCTAGAGATTGAGGTCGCCAGCGCTAGACGCCCTGAGCCGCCAAGTCAATGAAATATTGGGGTTTTTTATGTGAGTAAAAAACGCCCGATCTGAGCGCGGCCCTTATAAAACGGGGCTTTCAGCGCTGAAATGCAGCTCTGTTCACAAGGTTATCCACAATTTGTGTGGATAACATTTCAACGGGAGAAATAGATGAAAGCGCCGTGGAATTTCGCCCGATTTCTGCCCCTCGCCGGTCGATTGCTGGCGCGTGGGCGGCTGCCGACCCTGTTGTTTGCGGTGGCGAGCAAAGGTGCCGCGCAAGGCAATCGCCTTGGCAAACTCAAGGATGATCTGCGTTTGCTCCAGGCACTGTGCCTGTCCTACTGGCGCGGCGAGTATCGGGCCATCAGTCCGAAGGCTCTGGTTTCGGTGGTGGCGGGCCTGATGTACTTCCTCAGCCCGGTGGATGCGATTCCGGATTTCATTCCGGTATTCGGTATGCTCGATGACATCGCCGTTCTGGCCTGGCTGATGAAAACTCTCGACGATGAGCTCAATGCTTTTCGGCTCTGGCGCAACCGGCAGCAGCCGGAAAAACTCGCGGTGGTCGAGCGCCTGCCTGATACCCCTGAGCAACTTCAGCTTCAGGGCCCGAAAAAGCCCTGATTCCTCTCGCCTGCAGACAGATAGATACCCCCCGCGACCTTGGCCGCTGTTAGGATTACACTTCTAGGGAAAAGTGCCGACTCGCTAAGTGTTGTTGTCCTACGGGGTAGTCATGGATATTCAGATAATTGCACGCGATGGCGAACCCGAATATGCGGTTCTGCCATGGGTCCAGTATCAGGCTCTACTGAAAGCAGCAGGCATCAACGAAGCACCGCAGCAGCGGGCGCCAGCGCCGGCCGCCGCAACGCCGGACCCGATTCTTCCAGGTCTGGATCAACTACGCAGTTTGCGCGAAGGGAAGGGCATCGCCATTGAGGCGCTGGCCCGCACGGTAGGCATCAGCCCGTCTTATCTGGCCATGATCGAAAGCGGCGAGCGTCAACCTGACGCCGCGATTCGTCGCAGCCTGGCCTGGGAACTGACGGTGCCGGGTTGGAGGGATGAATCGTGAGCGTACGCATCAGTCGTCAACATTGGGACGGATTGCTGGGGGAGCTGGATCAGGCGCGCAGGCAGCGCCATCTGTTGACCTATCGAGCCTTGCTCGAACGTTTGCAACTGCCGACGCCGGCGATGCAGACTCTGACCGCGGCACTTGAGCATCTGGCCGCACTGGATGCCAAGGCCGAACAGCCATTGCGCAGTTCGCTGGTGATCAGCCAGGGTGCCAGCCGTTTGCCACGTACCGGTTTCTTTGAATGTGTCGAGCGTCTGGGGCGGTTTTCCGGGCCATCCGATGGCGTCGCGGCTGCTTCCTGGCATGCGTCGGAAGTGGTCAGGGTGTTCGAATACGAGTACCCGGAATCGGCGGAGGCCTGAGTGTTCTTGCGACTCAAGGCGTCGGCCAGTTACTGGTTGGCCCGTAGGCTGTTTCACTGGTCGTGGTTTGTCCGCCAGCCCAGAGGCTGGCGCTGGCTCGAAGGGCAGTTTGCGCGCATGGCCAATCTTGGCGATGTCGGCGCGCAAAGCTTTTATGGGCACATTCTGACGTTTCGCGGGGTTGGCCTGGGTGCCCGCGAAGAGGGTGTGCGGCTGTTGCGTCTGGCGGCGCTCGCCGGCGATGGCAAAGCGGCCTATCAGGTCGGCGTGATCAGCCTGGCCGGTACTCCGAGCAAAGCGCCGGATCCGAGCGAAGCGGCGCGCTGGTGGACGCTGGCCGCCAAGGCCGGTCACCCGTTGGCCGAGCTCAAACTCAAAGAGTTGAGCGCTCGGGATTAAACCCGGTAAATGATTTTGTATCGCTCGATAAACGTGGCGTGAGGGAAACCTCACGCCACGTTTGCGTTTATCGCTATACGTTTTGTAGTAGTCGGTCTTTTGCAGATTAGTCCTACAGTAAACGCCTACTCGCCTGACTTCTTTCCTGATTGATCCCCCGCAAAGTCCCCGCGCCTAATTTTTGTGCGAGGGAACGCTCATGTTTGACCCGGTTTTTCATTCCACCCCGCATCGTCGCGTGCGCTGATGGAAGTCGTCAGCCGTATCGAGCAGGAACTCGACAGTTTCCCCGACACCCTCAGCCTCTATCGCCAGCAGCTTGAACACTGGTTCAGCAGTGCGGCCGACCAGGTCAGTCATGCGGCGGATCTGCCGTCGCTGATGGGCATGGAGCGGATCATCCGCTTCGGTGATCGCGTTACCGCCGTCAGCACGGGCGACAGCGAGTTTGCCTCCGGCGCCGTGCAGTGCCCGAAAAGCGGGGTGCTGGCGATCGAGAGCAAATTCGAGTCGGTGTACGACATTCCGCTGGGCGACATCGTGGTGGATGTGGTCGCGGTGGATGATGGCCAAATCTCCCCCGTCGCACTTGATGCGCAAGGCCGGGGAACATTCACCGGTACGCCAGGCAAGTTCTATCGCGTGCAGGTGCACAGCGACGTTACCCCGGAGCAGATCAAAGCGCTGTTCAAGTCCTACGACGGCTTGACCGGCGAGCTGGATGGCTGGCTGCGCAGCGAGTGGCAGGGGTTCAAGCCACAGTGGTCGCAATCGGTGGCGACGGCGGCGGGCAACGGCATGCTCGCCGGGAGTTGGGCGGCGATCGAGGGGGTATGGGACAGCATCGGCATGCTGTCGGAGATTCTGCAGGATCCAGGGGCGTTTGCCGATCGCCTTGGAAGCGGCGCGGCCGATCTGATCCGCCTCGCAGAATCAGCTCCGGATGTCATGCAAAAGTTGCAGTTGCTGGTCAGCGATGAGGCGGCGCTGTGTTTGCTGCTGCGCAGTGCGAGTCTCTGGCTGGAGATGCTGCCGCCCAGCCAGATCGCCGGCAAAACCGCTGAAACGGCGTCAATGATGATCGTGCAGGTGCTGATCGATGTGCTGATCGGCGTTGTGTTGACATTCGTCGGGGCTGGCGCCGGGATCGCTTATCTCACGCTACGCCTGGCGGATCGCGCCGCCCAGTTGCTCACGGTTGTGAAACGCCTGGTCAAGGCGATGTTCGGCATCGTCAACACGTTCATCCATTACGTCGACCAGTACAAAACTGTCGCCGCGCGGGGCATTGCCGCCGGAGTGAAAAAGGGCCGCATGCAACTGCGCTGGGATGCGAAACGCAATGCCGTCCTGAAAAAAGACGAGCGTCACGACGACAACCCCGATCAAGCGAAAAACCCCAACGGCGACAGCGCCGATTGCGCGCCGCTGACCTGCACCAACGGCTGCCCGGTGTCGATGGTCACCGGTGAAGAACTGCTGACCCTGACCGACGGCACGCTCGATGGGCGCCTTCCGTTCGAGTTCACCCGGTTGTACCGCAC
>NZ_JFYN01000019.1 GCF_000631985.1 Pseudomonas sp. RIT288 | reverse complement strand
GGCGCAGCGGACGGGACTCGAACCCGCGACCCCCGGCGTGACAGGCCGGTATTCTAACCGACTGAACTACCGCTGCGTATCGCTTTGAGCTTGCGCTCAAGTAACTCGTTTTGACTGAAAGCTTCGGTGCTTTTCAATCGCGAACCAGACAGTGTCTGACTCGTAAAATATGGCGCAGCGGACGGGACTCGAACCCGCGACCCCCGGCGTGACAGGCCGGTATTCTAACCGACTGAACTACCGCTGCGCGTCGGTGGAGGCACTTTCAGCCTACCTCTTGCTTTCGCAAGTTTCTCGGGGAGTGGTGGGTGATGACGGGATCGAACCGCCGACATTCTGCTTGTAAGGCAGACGCTCTCCCAGCTGAGCTAATCACCCGTTTGCATCTCCGAGGCCGCGAAATTTACGCAGGTAGCGAACCTAAGTCAATAGCAGGATTGAAGTTTTTCTGAAAAAGACGAAATTGCTTCATTCCCTGAAGAAAGCAGCAACCCTGAAACCGCTATCGCGAGCAGGCTCACTCCTACAGGTTTGCGGCTTCGCTTCTTAGTCCGTGTAAATCATCTTCTTGGTCATGCCACCATCCACGACGAATTCCTGCCCGGTGACAAACCCGGCATTGCGCGACAACAGCCACGCGACCATCGCTGCCACATCCTCGACCGTCCCTACCCTGCCCGCCGGATGTTGCGCATGATCGGCATCGGCCAGCGGTTCGGCGCGGCGCGCGGACGGATCACGGGCATCGATCCAGCCCGGACTGACCGCGTTGACGCGAATCTCCGGCCCGAGACTGATCGCCAACGCATGGGTCAGCGCCAACAGCCCGCCCTTGCTCGCCGCATACGCCTCAGTATCCGGCTCCGACTGCGCCGCACGGGTCGAGGCCAGATTGACGATCGAGCCGTTGTGTGCGCGCAGATACGGCGCACAGTGCTTGGCCAGCAGCATCGGCCCACTGAGGTTCACCGCCAGCACCCGATTCCAGTACGCCAGATCAAGACTTTCCAGGGTGATGTTGTGCGGGTCGGCGACTGCCGCGTTGCACACCAGCGCATCGAGACGACCGAATTGCCCGAGCACTTCAGCAACACCCAGTGCGACCTGACTTTCATCCGCGACATCCATGGCGATGAACCAGGCATTCTCGCCCAGCACCTTCGCCACTTTCGAACCGCGCACCCGATCAAGATCGGTCAGCACCACTTGCCAGCCTTCGCTGATCAGCCAGGCCGCGATGCCCAGACCGATACCTCGCGCGGCACCGGTGACCAGCGCCACGCGGCCATGGGTGCCCACCTTCGGAGTAGACAACTCGATCACAACGCCGCCAGACCGCGCAACAGATCGGCCTGCAGGTCCGTCACGTCTTCCAGACCGACCGCGATGCGGATCAGGCTGTCACGAATCCCTGCTGCCTCACGCTCCTGTGGCGCCAGACGGCCGTGGGAGGTGGTGCTCGGGTGAGTGATGGTGGTTTTGCTGTCACCAAGGTTGGCGGTGATCGAGATCAAGCGGGTGGCATCGATAAAGCGCCACGCGCCTTCTTTACCGCCCTTGACCTCGAAACTCACCACCGCACCGAAGCCCTTCTGCTGACGCTGGGCCAGTTCGTGCTGCGGATGGCTCTTGAGACCGGCGTAATGGACTTTCTCGATGCCGTCCTGCTGCTCCAGCCACTCGGCCAGTTGCTGAGCGTTGGCACAGTGCGCCTTCATCCGCAGATTCAGCGTTTCCAGCCCCTTGAGGAAGATCCACGCGTTGAACGGGCTCAGGGTCGGCCCGGCGGTACGCAGGAAGCCGACAACTTCTTTCATCTGCTCGCTGCGACCGGCCACCACACCGCCCATGCAGCGGCCCTGGCCGTCGATGAACTTGGTCGCCGAGTGCACGACGATGTCCGCGCCGAGTTTCAGCGGCTGCTGCAACGCGGGCGTGCAGAAGCAGTTGTCGACTACCAGCATCGCGCCTTTGGCGTGAGCGATTTCCGCCAGTGCAGCGATGTCGACCAACTCGGCCAGCGGATTGGACGGTGACTCGACGAACAGCAGCTTGGTGTTCGGCTTGATCGCCGCATCCCAACCCGACAGATCGGCCAGCGGCACGTAGTCGACTTGCACACCGAAACGCTTGAAGTACTTCTCGAACAGGCTGATGGTCGACCCGAACACGCTGCGCGACACCAGAACGTGATCGCCGGCACTGCACAGGCTCATGACTACCGCCATGATCGCGGCCATGCCCGTGGCGGTGGCGACCGCTTGCTCGGCACCTTCCAGTGCAGCGATGCGCTCTTCGAACGCGCGCACGGTCGGGTTGGTGTAGCGCGAGTACACGTTGCCCGGCACTTCCCCGGCAAACCGCGCAGCCGCGTCGGCAGCGGTGCGGAACACGTAGCTGGAAGTGAAGAACATCGGATCACCGTGTTCGCCTTCCGGCGTACGGTGCTGACCGGCACGTACGGCCAGGGTATCGAACGCTACGCCTTCGAGGTCGCTGTCCAGCCGACCGGCATCCCATTCCTGACTCATGCTGTCACTCCTTGCCCTGTTCTTGAAAATTAAAAGTCAGATACAAAACCGGCCCCTCAGGGCCGGTAGAAACTCAGTTGTTGTACAGATCGATGATCGCACTGACCGCCTGGGTCTTGACCTTGGAGGCATCGTTGCGTGCCTGCTCGATTTTGTCCAGGTAAGCCTCGTCGACGTCGCCGGTGACGTACTTGCCGTCGAACACCGCGCAATCGAAGTTTTCGATCTTGATCTTGCCGCCACCGACCGCTTCGATCAAGTCAGGCAGATCCTGATAGATCAACCAGTCTGCGCCAATCAGATCCGCCACGTCCTGAGTCGAACGATTGTGTGCGATCAGTTCGTGAGCGCTCGGCATGTCGATGCCGTAAACGTTCGGGAAGCGTACGGCCGGGGCCGCCGAGCAGAAGTAGACGTTTTTCGCGCCGGCTTCGCGGGCCATCTGGATGATCTGCTTGCAGGTGGTGCCGCGTACGATCGAGTCGTCGACCAGCATCACGTTCTTGCCGCGAAACTCCAGCTCGATCGCGTTGAGCTTCTGGCGAACCGACTTCTTGCGCGCCGCCTGGCCCGGCATGATGAAAGTCCGACCGATATAACGGTTCTTGACGAAGCCTTCGCGGAATTTCACGCCCAGGTGGTTCGCCAGTTCCAGCGCGGCGGTGCGGCTGGTGTCCGGAATCGGAATGACCACGTCGATGTCGTGCTCTGGACGCTCGCGCAGGATCTTCTCGGCAAGCTTCTCGCCCATGCGCAGACGCGCCTTGTACACCGACACGCCGTCGATGATCGAATCCGGACGCGCCAGGTAGACGTGTTCGAAGATGCACGGGGTCAGGGACGGGTTGGTCGCGCACTGACGGGTGTGCAGCTTGCCGTCTTCAGTGATGTAGACCGCTTCGCCCGGGGCCAGATCGCGGATCAGGGTGAAACCGAGCACGTCCAGAGAAACGCTTTCGGAAGCGATCATGTACTCGACGCCTTCGTCGGTGTGACGCTGGCCGAACACGATCGGACGGATGCCGTGCGGATCACGGAAACCGACGATGCCGTAACCGGTGATCATCGCCACCACCGCGTAACCGCCGACGCAACGGTTGTGCACGTCGGTCACGGCGGCAAACACGTCTTCTTCGGTCGGCTGCAGCTTGCCGCGCTGGGCCAGCTCGTGAGCGAACACGTTGAGCAGCACTTCCGAGTCGGAACTGGTGTTGACGTGACGCAGGTCGGATTCGTAGATTTCCTTGGCCAACTGTTCAACGTTGGTCAGGTTGCCGTTGTGCGCCAGGGTGATGCCGTACGGCGAGTTGACGTAAAACGGCTGCGCTTCGGCCGAGGTCGAGCTGCCGGCAGTCGGGTAACGGACGTGGCCGATCCCCATGTGGCCGACCAGGCGCTGCATGTGACGCTGCTGAAACACGTCACGCACCAGACCATTGTCCTTGCGCAAGAACAACCGGCCATCATGGCTGGTCACGATACCGGCAGCGTCCTGGCCGCGGTGCTGGAGCACGGTTAGCGCGTCATACAGCGCCTGATTGACGTTCGACTTACCGACGATACCGACGATGCCACACATGCGACGCAACCCCTACTTAATGGATCTGAACTGAACAACACTCACTGAGGCGTTTTGGCCGACGGCAAGAGTTGCTCCTTGAACGGAATATCAGCGGGTACGCTGATTCCGCTGGCAAGCCACTGACTGCTCCACCCGAGAATCAGGTTTTTGGACCAGTCGGCGACCAATAGAAACTTTGGCACGAGCTGTGATTCTTTCCACCACCCGTCCTGCTGTACCGGCCCCAGGCTCAACAGCCCGACTGCCACGACCACCAGCAACACGCCACGCGCCGCGCCGAAGGCCATGCCCAGGAATCGGTCGGTGCCGGACAACCCGGTCACGCGCACCAACTCGCCGATAAGATAATTGATCATTGCGCCCACGATCAGTGTGGCGACGAACATGATGGCACAGCCCGCGATCACGCGAGCCGATGGGGTTTCGATGTATCCGGCGAGGTACTCGGACAGTGAGCCACCGAACATCCAGGCAACCGCTCCTGCGATGATCCAGGTCACCAGCGATAATGCTTCCTTGACGAAGCCGCGGCTCAAACTGATCAAAGCGGAGATGGCGATGATTGCAACGATCGCCCAGTCAACCAGGGTAAATGGCACAGTGCAGCCTACAGACGGATAAGGCGGCGCATTTTAGCAGAGCGCACCGCTGTCGGTAAGCTGCGATTTTCAGTGCATTTCAATCGAATCGATAGATCCTAGCCGCGCTCGGGCTGGAAGCGCACGACAAAACCCTTGAGGTTCTGCTGACGACTCAACAGATCGCGCAGACGATCGGCCTCGGCACGCTCGATCAGCGGCCCCACGAACACCCGATTCTTGCCGTCGGCGGAGCGGATATAAGCGTTGTAACCCTGACTGCGCAGGGTTTTCTGCAGGCTTTCGGCGCTGGCGCGACTCGACAGACTGGCCAGTTGCACCGACCAGCTGACCGACAGGCCGTTGGCATCGACGCGACTTTGCGTCGTGTCAGGCTTCGACGCAGCAGCAATAGGCTGAGCAGGCGCCGGAATCGGCTTGGCCACTGCAGGCGGCGCAGTCGGCTTGGCGATTGCTATGGGCGCCGTCGGCGCCGGGGCCGCCGCGACTGGTGCAGCAGGCGCAGTGTCTTCTGCGACTTCTTCATCCGCTGGCACCGGTTCTTGCGGCAAAGCCTGCGGCTCAGGCACGGCCACCGATTCCATTTGCACCTGCGGCATAGAAGGGGCTTGCGGCGCGGCTGGCGCCTCGACCGTCACTTGACGTTGCTCGTCCTGGCGGGAAAACAGCATCGGCAGGAAAATCACCGCCAGTGCCACCAGCACCAGGGCGCCAACCATGCGCTGCTTGTACGCTTTATCCAGCAAAGCCATTTGCCGCTTCCTCCGTGGAGCGCCGGGCCAGCCATTCAAGGGCCTCGGCAACACAATAAAATGATCCGAACAACAGAATCTCGTCGTCGCTGGTGGCCACTGCACACTGCCCTTCCAGCGCCGCCGCGACACTGTCATAGGACGTGACGGACGCGCCAAGGTTCTGCAACCCGGCGTGCAATTCACTGACCGAACGCGAACGCGGCGAATCCAGCGGGGCGACCGCCCAATGCTGGACACTAGCATTCAATTCGCCGACAACACCATCCAGATCCTTGTCGGCAAGCAAGCCGAACACCGCCAGGCGCCTGCCCACCGGCGGGCGGCTGGCCAGCCGCCGCGCCAGATACTCAGCCGCGTGCGGGTTATGCCCCACGTCCAGCAGCAGGTTCAGGCGCTTGCCATCGAATTCGAACGAGCGGCGATCCAGCCGGCCGACCACGCGAGTGGCCTGCAAGGCCGCAACAATTTGCGACGCATTCCACGGTAAACCGAGCAACAGATACGCCTGCAAGGCCAGCGCGGCGTTTTCCATCGGCAGGTCGAGCAGCGGCAAATCATGCAGTTCGACCGCCCGCCCCTGTGCGTCAGTGCCGCGCCATTGCCAGTCGTGATCGGTGATCCCCAGATCGAAGTCGCGTCCGCGCAGAGAGAACGGGCACGCGAGTTCACGAACCTTGTCGAGCAACGGTTGGGGAGGATTCAGGTCGCCGCACAGCGCAGGTTTGCCCTGACGGAAAATCCCGGCCTTCTCGAAAGCCACGGATTCACGGGTATTCCCCAGATAATCAGCGTGATCGACACCGATGCTGGTGACCAGCGCAATATCGGCATCCACCACGTTGACCGTGTCCAGACGCCCGCCCAGACCGACTTCCAGCACCACAGCGTCAAGTTTTGCCTGTTGAAACAGCCAGAACGCCGCCAGGGTGCCCATTTCGAAGTAAGTCAGGGAAGTGTCGCCACGCCCGGCCTCCACCGCAGCGAAGGCTTCGCACAACTGCGCGTCAGTGGCTTCGACGCCATTGAGCTGCACCCGCTCGTTGTAACGCAGCAGGTGCGGAGAATTGTAGACACCCACGTTCAGGCCCTGCGCGCGCAGCAATGAAGCCACGAATGCGCAGGTCGAACCCTTGCCGTTGGTGCCGGTGACCGTAATCACCCGAGGCGCCGGCTGGCCCAGTCCCATGCGGGACGCTACCTGTTGCGAACGCTCCAGCCCCATGTCGATGGCCGATGGATGCAACTGCTCAAGGTAGGCGAGCCACTCGCCAAGGGTACGCTCGGTCATACGTTGGCAGGCACCGGTGGAACGACGATTGGCTCAACAGGAGCGGCGACGTAGGTCGGAGTCGGCTGGCCGGTCAGTTGCGCCAGCAGATTGCCCAGGCGTGGACGCAGTTCACGACGATCGATGATCAGATCGATCGCACCATGCTCCAGCAGGAACTCGCTGCGCTGGAAGCCTTCCGGCAGTTTTTCACGCACGGTCTGCTCGATCACGCGCGGACCGGCGAAGCCGATCAGCGCCTTTGGCTCACCAACGATCACGTCACCCAGCATTGCCAGACTGGCGGAAACGCCGCCGTAGACCGGATCAGTCAGCACCGAGATGAATGGAATGCCTTCTTCACGCAGACGCGCCAGTACGGCTGACGTCTTGGCCATCTGCATCAGCGAGATCAGCGCTTCCTGCATGCGCGCACCACCGGAGGCGGCGAAGCAGATCATCGGGCAACGGTTTTCCAGGGCGTAGTTGGCGGCGCGCACGAAGCGCTCACCGACGATGGCACCCATGGAACCGCCCATGAAGCTGAATTCGAACGCCGACACCACCACCGGCATACCCAGCAGGGTGCCGCTGACGGAGATCAGCGCGTCTTTTTCGCCGGTCTGCTTCTGCGCAGCGACCAGACGGTCCTTGTACTTCTTGCCGTCGCGGAATTTCAGACGGTCAACCGGCTCCAGGTCTGCACCCAGCTCGTTGCGACCTTCGGCATCCAGGAAGATGTCGATACGCGCCCGTGCGCCGATGCGCATGTGGTGGTTGCACTTGGGGCAAACGTCCAGGGTCTTTTCCAGCTCAGGGCGATACAGCACAGCCTCGCAGGACGGGCATTTGTGCCACAGACCTTCAGGCACCGAGCTCTTCTTGACCTCCGAACGCATGATCGAAGGGATCAGTTTGTCTACCAACCAGTTGCTCATGCTTTCTTTCTCCAGTACCGGCGGCCCGAACGCTCTGGTTCGCAGCCCCGCGTATGCCCTTCAGCTAAATTCATGTGTGTGGCGATGGTTGATGGAGCGCCGCGGTCAGCGCGAAACATGACCTGCGTGCAACTCCAGAAACCCTCAGCCTCGCCTGCTTTGTGCAAGTGCATTGATGGACGGCGGCAGTTCGCCAGCCGTCACATCAATGTCGGATCCGATACTCCTGCAGGAATTGGCGAGTGCGCATCGAGGCTGCGATCTTTTGGCGTTGACACTTTAAAAGCAAGCTCAAAAGATCGCAGCCTCGTTGTACTCGTCAGCGCCTACAGGCTCTCAGGAACGCTTGAATTTTTGCATGATCCTTGATGCCCTTGCTCGCCTCCACCCCGCCGCTGACATCGACCGCGTACGGTTTGACCCGCGCCACGGCGTCGGCGACGTTTTCCGGGGTGAGGCCACCGGCCAGGATCAGTGGTTTGCTCAAAGCTTGCGGAATCAAAGACCAGTCGAACGCCTCACCGGTTCCGCCAGGCACGCCTTCGACGTAAGTGTCGAGCAGCACGCCGCTGGCGCTCGGATAGGCATCGACGGCAGCCGCGATGTCGTCGCCAGCCTTGACCCGCAGCGCCTTGATGTACGGACGATGCCAGCCTTCGCACTCTTCAGCGGTTTCGTCGCCGTGGAACTGCAACAGATCCAGCGGCACGGCATCAAGGATTTCCCCCAACTCGCAGCGACTCGCGTTGACGAACAGGCCCACCGTCGTCACGAACGGCGGCAAAGCCTGGATGATCGCCCTTGCCTGCTGCACGCTCACCGCACGCGGGCTCTTGGCGTAAAACACGAAACCGATCGCATCCGCCCCGGCCTCGACGGCGGCCAACGCATCTTCCATGCGGGTAATCCCGCAGATCTTGCTGCGAACGGCTGACATATCGAGAAAAACTCCGAGTCAAATTCGGGAAAGTCCCGGATGGTAACAAAAGCGTTCGAGGGCGTCAGCCGTCAAGTTCCGAGAAACCCGTAAGGAAATGTGGCCCGATAAAACGCTCGGGCAACGGAAATTCATCGTGATACTCGACCTGCACCAGATACAACCCGTACGGATGCGCGGTTACGCCACCGGAACGACGCTCGCGGCTTTCCAGAACTTCCTTCATCCACTCCACCGGGCGCTCGCCGGCACCGATGGTCATCAGCACGCCGGCGATATTGCGCACCATGTGATGCAAAAAGGCGTTGGCGCGGATATCGAGAACGATCATCTTGCCGTGGCGGGTCACGCGCAAGTGGTGCATTTTCTTGATCGGCGACTTGGCCTGGCACTGACCGGCACGGAAAGCACTGAAATCATGCGTGCCGATCAGATACTGCGCAGCCTCGGCCATGCGTTCGACATCGAGCGGGCGGTGGTTCCAGGTGATTTCTTCGTTGAGATGCGCCGGACGAATCTGATCGTTGTAGATGACATAGCGATAACGCCGGGCGATGGCTTTGAACCGCGCATGAAAATGCGCCGGCATCACCCGCGCCCAGCTGACACTGATGTCGTGGGGCAGATTGATATTGGCGCCCATCACCCAGGCTTTCAGCGAACGATCGACCTGCGTGTCGAAATGCACCACCTGCCCGCAAGCGTGCACGCCCGCGTCGGTACGCCCGGCGCACTGCAGCGAAACCGGCGAATTGGCGACTTTCGACAAAGCTTTTTCGAGCTCTTCCTGCACCGTGGCCACGCCGGTCAACTGGCGCTGCCAGCCGCTGTAGCGCGAACCTTTGTATTCAACGCCAAGCGCGACGCGGTAAAAGCCGTCGGGTGCCATTTCGGCGACCGGGTTATCTATGTTTGCCAAGGTGGGACAGCCTGCTGATATACAAAGGCGGGCATTATAAGGCTGCGGACCGGGGATGCCAGAATTCTCTATGGGTAGTTCCGGCCCAATCGCGAGCAGGCTCACTCCTACAGGAGAATGCATTCCAACTGTAGGAGTGAGCTTGCTCGCGATGGCGATAGCACTGCCACCACAAATCCAGCCCAAACAAAAACGGCAGCCCCAATGGGCTGCCGTTCCGTTTACTGCTGAAGCCGAATCAAGCCAGGTGCGAAAGCATTTCCTTGGCTTCGCCACGCTGCTTCTCGTCACCCTCGGTCAACACTTCGTTGAGGATGTCGCGTGCGCCGTCGCTGTCGCCCATGTCGATGTAGGCCTGGGCCAGATCGAGTTTGGTGGCAGCTTCGTCGGTGCCGGCGAGGAAGTCGAAATCGTCTTCACCCAGATCATCGCCCAATGCCGCATCGGCTTCGGTGAAGGTCGGCTCGGCGATGCTCTGCGACAGGCGATCCAGCTCGGCGTTGACGTCATCCAGCTCTGCCGCGAAGGCATCCGGTTCGGCCGGGTTGGTGTCCATCTCGTCAGCCAGCGACAGATCGAAATCGGCCGGCAGCTCCAGATCGTCCTGCGGCACTTCGTTGACCACGGCAGGCTCGGCCGGCGACAGGTCTTTCACGCCTTCGTCCAGATCCAGCAGGAAGTCATCGTCCGCCAGGTCGGCCGCCGGGGCTGGCGCAGGCTCGGCACCCAGATCCAGATCGAGGTCGAAGTCCGACAGGTCGTCGAGGTTCTCTTTGATCTCGGTCTGCTGTTGCAGCACCGACTCAAAACTCAGATCGTCGTCGGCCGGGAATGCGTCCAGCTCCACCGGCGCTTCAGGTTCAACGACAGGCGCAGGCTCGACCGGAGTGATGTTGTCGAGATCGTCCAGGCTCAGGTCGAACGCGCTGTCGAGGTCGTCTGCCGCAGGCTCAGGTTCAGGCGCATGCGCCTCTGGCTCGTCGAGCAGCAGCTCCTTGACGTATTGCGCATCGAGCTCGGCGGCGGCGGCCGCGGCGGCCAGACCCGCGACAGCGACTACCGCCATGGCCGGGAAGCGTTTTTTCAGCTCTTCGACCTTGGCAAAGTTATCGCCATTGGCCACCAGCTGACGCTCCTGACCAACGAATGCATCGCGGTCGCCCTGCTGGCCGTAGACTTCCATCAGCTTCAGACGCAGATCGCTGCGTTGTGGCTCAAGGCTGACGCCCTCCTCCAGCAGCGCGGCGGCCTGATTCAGGCGACCGGCATTGATATGCGACTGCGCCTTGTCCAGCACGTCATCGGAACGCTCGGCGGACGGCGCAACCAATGGCGCGGCAATCGGCTCAGCCATCACCACCGGAGCCACTACCGCAGCAGGCGCTGGCGCAGGTGCCGGGGTGTTGAGCTTGACGCTGGCGGCAGGTGTCTCCAGGCCTTCGAAGCTGCTTTCCGGCAGATCCTGCTCGGCGGAGAACTCTTGCTCTTCAGCCAGGGCGCGGGCCATGCGCAGGTGTTTCTCGGCTTCCTGCTGGGCTTTGCGGCGACGCGCCAGCAGCAACAACAGAAGCAGCAACACCACCGCACCGCCACCGATCAGACCCAACAGGATCGGATTGGTCAGCAGTTCATTGAAGGTTTTGTCTTCATCGACTACCGGTTTTGGCGCAACCACTGGCGTTTCAGCAGGTGTCTCGACCGGTGGCGCAATCGCCGATTCTGGTGTTGGCGCTGCTTCTGCCGGGGTGGCTGGCGGAGTTGCGGCCAGTTCGGCAGTGATCGCAGGTACCGCAGCGTTGGCCGCCGGCGCAGCGCCGGTACCGTCAGCCTGCATCTTCGCCAGTTGATTGTTCTTCAGTTCGATCAGGCGTTGCAGCTTGTCCAGCTGACTCTGCAGATCGGCCATGCGGCTTTTCAGTTCCTCGTTGTCACGACGGGTCGTGTCGAGGCTTTCCTGAGTCACCGCCAGTTTGTTGCTCAAGGCCTTGGCATCGCCGGCCGGGCCTTTGCCGCGGCCCTTGGCGTTTTCGGCAGAAACCAGGCTCAGATTGTCCTTGGCATTCTGGCCGGCGCCGACATTGCTGCGCCCACGCTTGGTCGCGTCGAGTTGCTGCTGACCGGTGCCAGGCTTGGCCACATAACGACGGCCCTGACGCCAGGCTTCGTTCTGCGCGGCGACTTCGGCAATCGCTTTCGATTGCGGCAGCGCGGTGCTTTCCACCGAGTCCGGCAGACGCAGTACCTGACCGGTTTTCAGCCGGTTGATGTTGCCGTCGATGAACGCATCCGGGTTCAGTGCCTGAATCGCCAGCATGGTCTGCTGCACGGAACCGCCGGTGCGCGCCTTCGCGGCGATTTCCCACAGAGTGTCGCGCGGCGTGGTGGTGTATTGCGACGGGTGCGTGGCGCCGGTGGTCGGTGCGGTGATGGTCTGCGACGGCGACGGTTGCGCGGCGGCATCAGCGGTCTGCGGCGAGAACTTCGACGGATCCAGCAGCACGCTGTAATCGCGCAGCAGACGACCGTTGGGCCACATCACCTGCACGAGGAATTTCACCATCGGTTCCGACAGCGGCTTGCTCGAGGTCACGCGCAGCACGCTTTTGCCGCTGGCGTTGAGCACCGGGGTAAACGTCAGGTCGTTGAGGAAGGCCTGGCGATCGACGCCGGCCTTGGCGAAATCTTCGGGTGAAGCCAGGCTCGGCACCACTTCGGCAGCGGTGAGATCCTTGACGTCGAGCAGCTCGATCTCGGCCACCAACGGCTGGTTCAGGGTCGACTTCAGGGTCAGCTCCCCGAGCCCGAGGGCATGCGCCATACCGGAGGACAGCGCCGAGGCGGCCGCTATTGCTAACACCAGTTTGCGAACTTGAACCATAGCCTCATCCTTTGTTTGAACGTTCCTCGGCCAGCGAGAAGATGTTGATTGCCGCTGCCGTAAGGCATTGCGCGCGACGACGACAGACTGCCGCGCGCGATCATTTCTTTGATGCCCCGGAAAGTCCCGGAGAGTGACACGTTATCAAGTGCTCCGGGCAAGCATAGCGCTCACCTAGAATCAGTCGACAAATTGTTGCCAAGTATCTTTTACAGCAGGTCTTTTATCAACAATTCAGCGACCTGCACAGCATTCAGGGCCGCGCCTTTGCGTACGTTATCTGACGTCAGCCACAGATTAAGTTCCGCCGGGTCGTCGACACCGCTGCGCACGCGACCGACATAGACCACATCCTGCCCCACCGCGTCACCCACCGCAGTCGGATAATCGCCGGCCTCAACCAGCTCGATACCGGGCGCATCCTCAAGCGCAGCGTTGACCTTTGCCAGGTCAATCGCACTCGCTGACTGCAAGGTCACGCTATAGCTATCGCCAAAAAACACCGGGGCTTGAACGCAAGTGGCGGAAATCTTTAATAAAGGCTGTTTCAGCACCTGCCGCAACTCGCGCACCAGACGTTTTTCCAGCAGCGTGTGGCCATGAGCGTCGGGCGTGCCGACCTGGGCCAGCAGGTTGAAGGCCATCTGCCGATCGAAGAAGGTCGGCTCCAGCGGACGCATGTTCAGCAGCTCGGCAGTCTGCCGGGCCAGCTCGGTCACGGCTTCGCGACCTTGGGCGGACACGGCCAGGTTGGCGGTGACGTTGACGTATTGCAGTTCGAGCAAATCGAGCAGCGGTGCCAGCACCACGGCCAGCGTCGTCGCCGACGGGCTTGGACTGCTGACCTGGAACGGCGCTTTCAGACCGGCGATCACCTCAGCGTTGGCTTCCGGCACCACTTGCGGCGCCTGCTCGGCCGGCAAAGCGCCGGACAGATCGATCAGCGAGCAACCGGCCGCGTGGGCACGCGCCGCGTAGCTCAGGGAAACGGCTGCGCCAGCGGCGAAAAACACCAGTTTGACCTTGCTGAAATCGAACTCGTCGACTTCACGCACGCGCACGTTCTTGTTGCGAAACAGCACCGAGCTGCCAGCGGATTCGCTGCTGGCCAGCAGGTGCAGGTTGCCGACCGGGAAGTCGCGCTCTTCGAGAATCTGTACGAGGGTTTCGCCGACAGTACCGGTGGCGCCGACGACGGCAATATCTAGGGTCTGGGTCATGGTTCTACCTCTGGCGAAACGGGGGGAGCGGCACTTTACCGGGTGACTGGCGGTTCGGCAATTTAGAGCAAAAGATCGCAGCCTTCGGCAGCTCCTACATGAGTTGCGTGTGAACCCGATTCTGTAGGAGCTGCCGAAGGCTGCGATCCTTGAAAAGGCCATAAAAAAACCCGCACCTCTCACAAGGCACGGGTTCTTTCACGACTTCAGGCAATCAACGCTCAAGCAGGATCCGCAGCATGCGGCGCAGCGGTTCGGCCGCGCCCCACAGCAGTTGGTCGCCGACGGTGAAGGCACCGACAAATTGGGAGCCCATGTTCAGCTTGCGCAGACGACCCACCGGTACGTTCAGGGTGCCGGTGACCTTGGTCGGGCTCAGCTCCTGCATGCTGATGTCGCGGTTGTTCGGCACCAGTTTGACCCAAGGGTTGTGCTGGCTGATCAGCCCTTCGATATCAGCGATCGGCACGTCTTTGTTCAGCTTGATGGTCAGCGCCTGGCTGTGGCAACGCATGGCGCCGATGCGCACGCAGATGCCGTCGACCGGGATCGGGCTCTTGAAGCGGCCGAGGATCTTGTTGGTCTCGGCCTGGGCCTTCCACTCTTCACGGCTCTGGCCGTTCGGCAGTTCCTTGTCGATCCACGGGATCAGGCTGCCGGCCAGCGGTACGCCGAAGTTTTCGGTCGGGTACGCGTCGCTGCGCATGGCTTCGGCCACGCGACGGTCGATGTCGAGGATCGCGCTGGCCGGATCCGCCAGTTGATCGGCGACAGCGGCGTGAGTCGCGCCCATCTGCTTGATCAGTTCACGCATGTTCTGCGCGCCGGCACCGGAGGCCGCCTGATAAGTCATGGCGCTCATCCACTCGACCAGACCGGCCTCGAACAGACCACCCAGCCCCATCAGCATCAGGCTCACGGTGCAGTTGCCGCCGATGTAGTTCTTGGTGCCCGCGTCCAGTTGCTGGTCGATGACCTTGCGGTTGACCGGATCGAGAATGATGACGGCGTCATCGTTCATGCGCAGGCTGGAAGCCGCGTCGATCCAGTAACCCTGCCAGCCAGCCTCGCGCAGCTTCGGGAACACTTCGCTGGTGTAGTCGCCGCCCTGGCAGGTCAGGATCACGTCGAGGGTTTTCAGCTCTTCAATGCTGTAAGCGTCCTTGAGCGGAGCAATATCCTTGCCCACGGACGGGCCTTGGCCACCGACATTGGAAGTGGTGAAAAACACCGGCTCGATAAGATCGAAATCCTGCTCTTCCAGCATCCGCTGCATGAGCACGGAACCGACCATGCCGCGCCAACCGATCAGACCTACACGTTTCATCGCAACTACACCTTCTTGAAAAGTGGGCCGCTGCTTTGCATTGAATTTCGCAGCGGGCCCGAGAGATTACAGATTCCGCAGCGCGGCGACTACTGCGTCACCCATTTCCTGCGTTCCGACTTTAGTGCAACCGGCCGAATAGATGTCACCGGTACGCAAGCCTTGATCCAGCACCACGCTGACGGCTTTCTCGATGGCATCGGCCGCATCGTGCAGATTGAAGCTGTAACGCAGCATCATCGACACCGACAGAATGGTCGCCAACGGGTTGGCAATGCCTTTACCGGCGATGTCCGGCGCCGAACCGTGGCAAGGCTCGTACATGCCCTTGTTGTTCGAATCCAGCGAGGCCGACGGCAGCATGCCGATCGAACCGGTGAGCATCGAGGCTTCGTCCGACAGGATGTCGCCGAACATGTTGTCGGTGACGATCACGTCGAACTGCTTCGGTGCACGCACCAGCTGCATGGCGGCGTTGTCGACGTACATGTGGCTCAGCTCGACTTCAGGGTAATCCTTGGCGACCTGCTCGACCACTTCACGCCACAGTTGGCTGGACGCCAGCACGTTGGCCTTGTCCACCGAGCACAGCTTCTTGCCGCGAACCATGGCCATGTCGAAACCGACGCGGGCGATGCGGCGGATTTCGCTTTCGCTGTACGGCAGGGTGTCGTAGGACTGACGCTCGCCGTTTTCCAGGGTACGGGTGCCGCGTGGCGCGCCGAAGTAGATGCCGCCGGTCAGCTCACGCACGATCAGGATGTCCAGACCGGCAACGATTTCCGGCTTCAGGCTCGACGCGTCGGCCAGTTGCGGGTAGAGGATTGCCGGACGCAGGTTGCCGAACAGGCCCAGTTGCGCACGGATTTTCAGCAGACCACGCTCAGGGCGGATGTCACGTTCGATGGTGTCCCATTTCGGGCCGCCCACTGCGCCCAGCAGGACGGCGTCGGCAGCACGGGCACGATCAAGGGTTTCGTCGGCCAGCGGCACGCCGTGCTTGTCGATGGCGGCGCCACCGATCACGTCATGGCTCAGCTCGAAGCCCAGGTTGTACTTGTCGTTGGCCAGCTCCAGCACCTTGACCGCTTCGGCCATGATTTCCGGACCAATACCGTCACCTGGGAGAATCAGAATCTGCTTGCTCATGCTTTCCTCGTGTCTTCAATCGGTGCGCCTCTAACAGGCGCGCCCGGAAAAATGCTTAGCGTTCGGCCATCAATACGATTACATCTGTACTGAACGAGCCGTCAGCATCAATCTCAAAATATTCGCGCACCTCGTTGCCCATCGACTGCTGCAACTGGCGGATCGCCGCGCGCATCACTTCGGGCGTGCGCATACGCTCGACCCAACTGCTGTACTCCAGCCGCAGGCGCTGACGCGTGGTGCTGCGAGTGTGCAGCCCGGCCTCGCTGACCTGACGCAACCACTCACCGGCGGAATAATCGCGCACGTGACTGGTGTCGCGCAGCACTTCGACGCTTTGCAGGTAAGTGTCGAACAACGGACTGCCCGGTGACAACACGTCGATGAACGCTGCCACACCGCCCGGTTTCAGCACCCGACGCACTTCACGCAGGGCCACCCCGAGGTCGCTCCAATGGTGCGCCGAATAACGGCTGAACACGTAATCGAATTCGCCATCGGCAAACGGCAGGCGCTCGGCGGCGCCGTTGACCGTGGCGATGTTGGCAAAACCGCGATCAACGGCTGCGGCAGCGACCACATCGAGCATTTGCTGCGACAGGTCGTAAGCCACCACTTCCTTTACCAGTGGCGCCACATGAAAACTCACATGACCGGCGCCGCACCCCAGGTCCAGCACCCGGGCCTCGCCCTGCCCTGCCAGCTCAGCCTGCAGCAGCGCGAATTCGGTGCCTTGAGCGTGAACGGCGCTGCTCAGGTAGGCGGCGGCCTGTTCACCGAATTGCTTTTGTACAACCTGACTGTGCTGGGCGGTGCCGGTCATGGTCATTTCCTGGCTTTTGTATTGTTTAAGCTATCGCCTTCGCGAGCAGGCTCGCTCCCACATTTGAAATGCATTCCCCTGTGGGAGCGAGCCTGCTCGCGAAGAGGCCAGCCCTGACTACATCAATTTCAGATATTGCTTATGCGTCGCGGAACAACCACGGCTGGCTCACACGATGCCTGGCCTCGAACGCGGCAATCGCATCGCCGTCCTGCAAGGTCAGGCCGATATCGTCCAGACCATTGAGCAGGCAATGCTTGCGGAACGCGTCGATCTCGAAGCGGTACACCTTGCCGTTCGGGCTGGTCACGGTCTGCTCGTGCAGATCGATCTGCAATTGATAGCCCGGCTCGGCCTCGACCTGCTTGAACAATTCATCGACTTCAGCGTCGCTCAGGATGATCGGCAGCAAGCCGTTCTTGAAACTGTTGTTGAAGAAGATATCGGCGTAGCTCGGCGCGATGATGCTGCGGAAACCGTATTCCTCCAGCGCCCATGGCGCGTGTTCACGGCTGGAGCCGCAACCGAAGTTCTCGCGGGCCAGCAACACACTGGCGCCTTGATAACGCTCGGCGTTGAGCACGAACTCCTTGTTCAATGGGCGCTTGGAGTTGTCCTGATACGGCTGGCCGACATCCAGGTAACGCCACTCGTCGAACAGGTTCGGGCCGAAACCGGTGCGCTTGATCGATTTCAGAAACTGCTTGGGAATGATCTGATCGGTGTCGACGTTGGCACGATCCAGAGGCGCGACAAGACCAGTGTGCTGGGTAAAAGCTTTCATGCTGCGCTCCTTTAAATCAATTCACGAACGTCGATGAAACGACCGTTCACCGCCGCCGCAGCGGCCATGGCCGGGCTCACCAAGTGGGTACGGCCACCGGCGCCCTGACGGCCTTCGAAGTTACGGTTGGAGGTCGAGGCGCAATGCTCGCCGGACTCCAAGCGGTCCGGGTTCATCGCCAGGCACATCGAGCACCCCGGCTCACGCCATTCGAAACCGGCTTCGAGGAAGATCTTGTCGAGACCTTCGGCTTCCGCCTGCGCCTTCACCAGACCCGAACCCGGCACCACGATTGCCTGCTTGATCGTCGAAGCGACCTTGCGGCCCTTGGCGATCACGGCCGCAGCGCGCAAGTCTTCGATGCGCGAGTTGGTGCAGGAGCCGATGAACACGCGATCCAGTTGAATGTCGGTGATCGCCTGATTGGCGGTCAAACCCATGTATTTCAGGGCGCGGACGATCGAGTCACGCTTGACCAGATCCATCTCTTTGGCCGGATCCGGCACGTTCTGATCGACGGCCAGGACCATTTCCGGGGAGGTGCCCCAGCTGACTTGCGGCTTGATCTGCGCGGCGTCGAGTTCGACTACGGTGTCGAACCTGGCATCAGCGTCGGAGACCAGGTCTTTCCAGGCTTCAACCGCCTGATCCCACTGCGCGCCTTTCGGCGCGAACGGACGGCCCTTGACGTACTCGACAGTCTTTTCATCCGCTGCCACCAGCCCCACGCGGGCGCCGGCCTCAATGGACATGTTGCAGATAGTCATGCGGCCTTCGACGGACAGATCGCGGATCGCGCTGCCGGCGAATTCGATGGCATGGCCGTTACCGCCGGCGGTGCCGATCTTGCCGATCACCGCGAGGACGATGTCCTTGGCCGTCACGCCGAACGGCAATTGCCCTTCGACGCGCACCAGCATGTTCTTCATTTTCTTCGCGACCAGGCACTGGGTGGCGAGCACGTGCTCGACCTCGGAGGTGCCGATACCGTGCGCCAACGCGCCGAACGCGCCGTGGGTCGAGGTGTGCGAGTCGCCGCAGACCACGGTCATGCCCGGCAAGGTTGCGCCCTGTTCCGGGCTGATCACATGGACGATGCCCTGACGGATGTCGTTCATCTTGAACTCGACAATCCCGTACTCATCACAGTTGTCATCGAGGGTCTGAACCTGCAAACGCGAGACCTGGTCGGCAATCGCGGCGATGCCGCCCTTGCGCTCCGGTGTGGTCGGTACGTTGTGGTCCGGGGTCGCGATGTTGGCATCGATGCGCCAAGGCTTGCGCCCGGCCAGACGCAGGCCTTCGAAGGCTTGCGGCGAGGTCACTTCGTGAATGATGTGACGATCGATATAAATCAGCGCCGAGCCATCGTCGCGCTGTTTGACCAAATGCGAATCCCAGAGCTTGTCGTAGAGCGTTTTGCCGGCCATCAGACGGTTCCTCATCAGCTTGTTTCTATGCCCTGGGCTTATCAATAACCCTTTGGCTTGTGAGGCCGATCCTATGGGGTTACATTAAATAACTCAAATTCATATTTTTTATGCTTTGGATAACCAGCAGGAATACGAACCATGGATCTGGCCAACCTCAATGCTTTTATCGCCATCGCCGAGACCGGCAGCTTCTCCGGCGCCGGGGAACGCCTGCATCTGACCCAACCGGCGATCAGCAAGCGCATCGCCGGACTGGAGCAGCAATTGAAGGTGCGACTGTTCGACCGACTCGGTCGTGAAGTCGGCCTGACCGAAGCCGGCCGCGCCCTGCTGCCCCGGGCTTACCAGATTCTCAACGTGCTGGACGACACCCGCCGCGCCCTGACCAACCTGACCGGCGAAGTCAGCGGCCGGCTGACCCTGGCCACCAGTCACCACATCGGCCTGCACCGCTTGCCGCCCCTATTAAGGGAGTTCACCCGCCGCTACCCACAGGTGGCGCTGGATATTCAGTTCCTCGATTCGGAAGTGGCCTACGAAGAAATTCTCCATGGCCGTGCGGAACTGGCCGTGATCACCCTGGCGCCGGAGCCGCACACGCTGGTCAAGGCCATGCCGGTGTGGGACGACCCGCTGGATTTCGTGGTGGCACCGGAGCATTCGCTGATCAGCAATGGCGCAGTGAGCCTGGCGGACATTGCCGGTCATCCGGCGGTTTTTCCCGGAGGCAACACCTTTACTCATCACATTGTCCAACGCTTGTTCGAAGCCCAAGGGCTGACGCCGAACATCGCCATGAGCACCAACTACCTGGAAACCATCAAGATGATGGTCTCCATTGGTCTGGCCTGGAGTGTTCTGCCACGCACCATGCTTGATGAACAGGTGGCGCGCGTACCTTTGCCGGGCATACAGCTCAGTCGCCAGCTAGGCTATATCGTGCACACCGAACGGACGCTGTCGAATGCGGCAAGGGCTTTCATGGCCTTGCTGGATGCGCAAATCGATCTGCCAGGGACTCCCGGCTAACTTGTGCTACTCCTATAGAGCCGCTGTCCCTGTGCCTAACGCCACCATCAGCTCAAGGCCCGTTAACAATGCCGAAATCTGTTGACCGAATTCCGCCGATGCCGCGTATTCAGGCCATTGATCCGCGACGTTCCGAGCAGAGCTGGGAGAGTGCGCCGCAATTGCTCGCCGCGCTCAACGGCGCCCGGCTCGGCGCCTGGTACTGGGACATCGAGCGCGGGCAGATCAGCTGGTCACGGGGCACTCAGGCGCTGTTCGGCTTCGATCCACGGCAGCCGCTGCCGCAGGATCTTGAATATCTCGACCTGCTGCCGCCCGAAGACCGGGCGAAAACCGTGCGCGCCTTCCACGCGGTGATCGCCGGCGCCCCGCTGGAACAGGCGATGCACCACCGCATCCGCTGGCCCGACGGCAGCCTGCACTGGCTGGAAATCAGCGGCAGCCTGCTGCCGGACAAAAACGGCCGCCCCCGAATGATCGGGGTGATTCGCGAAATCACCCACCAGCGTCAACGCGAACAGGCCCTGAGCAGCTCGGAGAAACGTTTCGCCACACTCTTTCACCTGTGCCCAAACATGGTGCTGCTGACGCGCCAGGAAGACGGCCTGATCACCGAAGCCAACCAGTATTTCGAAAGCCTGTTCGGCTGGCCGGTCCAGGACGCCATCGGTCGCACTACACTGGAACTGGGCCTGTGGGTGCACCCCGAACAACGCGCCGAGCTGGTGAAAAAGACCAAGGCCAAAGGCGAATTGATCAGCATGGAAGTGCAGTTTCGCGCCAGCAACGGGCAGATTCATGACGGCATTCTCAGCGCGCAGAAGGTCGAGCTCGAAGGCCAGCCGTATCTGCTCAGCACGTTTCTCGACACCACCGAACGCAAAGCCGCCGAACACGCTTTGAAAGACAGCCAGGAACGCCTTGATCTGGCGCTGGACTCGGCGCAACTCGGCACCTGGGACTGGCACATTCCCAGCGGCATGCTCTACGGCTCGGCGCGGGCTGCGCAATTGCACGGACTGGAGCCGATCCCGTTTCACGAGTCGTTCGAGGAGTTCTTCGAAGGCGTGCCGGGCGAAGAGCGCGACAGCATGCGCGACGCCTACCGCAGCCTGCGTGAAGGCCCGGCCGGCAACTATCAACTGACTTATCGCGTGCAGATGTCCGACGGCAGCTCGCGCTATCTGGAAAGCCGCGCCCGCCTCTACCGCGACGAAAACGGCGCGCCGCTGCGCATGGCCGGGACCTTGCTGGACATCACCGATCAGGTCGAGCGCGAGCAACGCCTGGTGGCCTCGGAAGAGAAATTCGCCACGCTTTTTCAGGTCAGCCCCGACCCGATCTGCGTCACGCGCCAGGACAGCGGCGAGTTCATCGAAATCAACAACAGCTTCACCCAGACCTTCGGCTGGAGCGCCGCCGACGTCATCGGTCGCACTGCCGAGGACATCGGCCTGTGGGACGCCTCGGCGAAAAGCCTGCAACGCATCGAGCGGGTGATCCGCGAACAGGGCCTGAGCAATGTCGCGATCATCGTCCAGCACAAGGATGGCCAGTCGCTGACCTGCGTGATTTCCAGCCGGCAGATCAGCGTCGGCAATCAGCCGTGCATCGTCACCACCCTGCGCGACATCACCCAACAGCAGCGCTCCGAAGCCGCACTCAAGGCCAGCGAAGAGAAATTCGCCAAGGCATTTCACTCCAGCCCCGACGCGATCACCATCACCGAACGTGACACCGGGCGTTATCTGGAGGTCAACGACGGTTTCTGCCGCCTCACCGGTTATCGTGCCGAAGAAGTGGTGGGCAAAACCGTGTACCAGATCGGCATCTGGGCCGAAGAGAAACAACGCTCGGCGCTGCTCGCCGAACTGCAGATCAAGGGCCGCGTGCACCATCAGGAAATGCTCGGGCGCAACAAGCGCGGTGAGTTGCTGACGGTGGAGGTGTCGATCGAACCGATCACCCTCAACGAAACGGCGTGCCTGCTGCTGACCGCCCGGGATGTCAGCCTGCTGAAAAACGCCGAAGCGCAGATCCGCCATCTGGCCTATCACGATCCGCTGACCAATCTGCCCAACCGCGCCTTGCTGATGGATCGCCTGAGCCAGCAGATCGCCCTGCTCAAGCGCCACAACCTGCGCGGCGCGCTGCTGTTCCTCGACCTTGACCACTTCAAGCACATCAACGACTCGCTGGGCCACCCGGTTGGCGACACGGTGCTGAAAATCATCACCGCGCGGCTTGAAGCCAGCGTACGCATGGAGGACACGGTGGCGCGTCTCGGCGGCGACGAATTCGTGGTACTGCTCAGTGGCCTCGAAGGCACGCGCAACGAGGTCAGTGCACAAGTGCGGGAACTGGCCGACACCATTCGCGAGTTGCTGTCGGAGCCGATGTTCCTCGACGGCCAGCGCCTGCAGGTGACACCGAGTATCGGCGTGGCGCTGATTCCCGATCACGGCTCGACCCCGACCGACCTGCTCAAGCGCGCCGACATTGCGCTGTACCGGGCCAAGGATTCCGGGCGCAACACCACGCAGATGTACCACAACACCATGCAGAAAGCGGCCAGCGAACGGCTGCGCATGGAGACCGATCTGCGCCTGGCGTTGTCACGCGGTGAATTCAACGTGCACTACCAGCCGCAGGTCGATGCGCAGGACAACCGCATCATCGGCGCCGAAGCGCTGGTGCGCTGGAATCACCCGGAACTCGGCGCGCAATCGCCCACCGAATTCATCAAGGTGCTGGAAGACAGCGGCCTGATTCTGGAGGTCGGCACCTGGATCCTCGATGAGGCCTGTGAGGCGTTCAAACAATTGATCGCGCTGAAACTGGTCGACCCGCTCAACTTCAGCCTGTGCGTAAACATCAGCCCACGGCAGTTCCGCCAGAACGACTTCGTCGAACGCATCGAACACAGCATGAGCAGCCACGGCCTGCCGTACTCGCTGCTGAAACTGGAGATCACCGAAGGCATCGTCATCCAGAACCTGGAAGACACCATCAGCAAGATGCGCCGCCTGAAAAAACTCGGCGTGAGCTTCGCCATGGACGATTTCGGCACCGGCTATTCATCGCTGACCTACCTCAAGCGCCTGCCGGTGGACACCCTGAAAATCGACCAGTCGTTCATCCGCGACGCGACCACCGACCCCAACGACGCCGAGATTATCCGCGCCATCGTCGCCATGGCCCGCAGCCTGGAACTGGAGGTGATTGCCGAAGGCGTGGAGACGCCGGAGCAACTGGCGTTCCTGCAAGGGTTGGGCTGCCATTTGTATCAGGGCTATCTGCACAGTCGGCCGGTGGCGCTGGAGGCGTTGAAAAAGATGCTCGAATGACGAGCACAAAAAAAGGGCGCCAGTGGCGCCCTTCTTTTTTGCTCGGCCTTATTGCAGAACCGGCTTCTGCGCTCCATTGATCGGGATGCGCTTGGCTTTCGCTTCTTCCGGGATCACCCGCAACAGGTCGATACTCAGCAGACCGTTGCTCAGATCGGCGGCCTTGATCTCGATGTGATCGGCCAGGCGGAAGGACAGCTTGAAAGCACGCTGGGCAATGCCTTGATGCAGGAAGGTCACGCCTTCGTTGGCATCACGCTTGCCGCCACTGATGGTCAGCACACCCTTCTCGACTTGCAGCTCCAGGTCTTCTTCCTGGAAACCGGCTGCCGCTACGACGATGCGGTATTGATCGTCACCGTGTTTTTCCACGTTGTAGGGTGGGTAGGTGCTGCCTGGCTCGTTGCGCAACGCGGTTTCGAACAGATCGTTGAAACGGTCGAAACCAACCGAGGAACGGAACAGTGGTGCCAGGGAAAATGCAGTACTCATGGTTCAAATCTCCTGAAAACAATCAGCAAGGTTTTGTGTCTCCGCGACCCGAATTCGGCATCGCGTAACCCTTAGATAGGGACCGCCAAAATGATTTCAAGAGCGTATTTGCAGATTTTTTCAGGCTGCTTCGGCGACCGGCAAGCCGAGTAAACGCGAGACCTGGTCCGGCTCTGTCTCGCGGCGCAGCACGGTAAACAGCTCGGTAGCTTCGGGATAATTGCGCGTCAGCATCGCCAGCCATTGCTTCAAGCGACCCGGCGATTGGCGTGCGGTCATCTGCGCCTTGGCTTGCAGCCAGAAATCCTGAATCAGCGGCAGCAGCTCGGCCCAGCTCATCTCGACCACTTCTTCACCGGCGCGCGCGGCAGCGATCTGTTTGGCCAGATCTGGGCGCGATACCAGACCGCGACCGAGCATGATGTCTTCGACGCCGCTGATCTCGCGGCAGCGGCGCCAGTCCTCGACGCTCCAGATATCACCGTTGGCGAACACCGGCACCTTGACCACGTCCTGCACCCGCGGAATCCACTCCCAATGCGCCGGAGGTTTGTAGCCATCAACCTTGGTTCGGGCGTGAACCACAATGTGTTCGGCGCCGCCCTCGGCCAGCGCTGTCGCGCACACCAGCGAGCCGTCCGGGCTGTCGAAACCCAGGCGCATCTTCGCGGTGACCGGGATATGTGCCGGCACGGCGCGACGCACGTGTTCGACGATGGCGTTGAGCAGCTCCGGTTCCTTGAGCAGCACCGCTCCACCCCGCGACTTGTTGACGGTCTTGGCCGGGCAGCCGAAGTTCAGGTCGATCACTTGCGAGCCGAGCTCGCAGGCCAGCGCAGCGTTTTCCGCCAGGCACACCGGATCGGAACCCAACAATTGCACGCGCAACGGCACACCGGAACGGGTGCGGGCGCCGTTGAGCAGCTCCGGACCGAACTTGTGGAAGTAGGCCGGGGTGAGCAACTGATCGTTGACCCGAATGAACTCGGTCACGCACCAGTCGATGCCGCCAACGCGGGTCAGCACGTCGCGCAGGATGTCGTCGACCAACCCCTCCATGGGCGCCAGGGCAATTTGCATGGGGAAAACACTACTCAGGAAGAAAAAACGTGCGGCAGTTTACTGGATTACGCAGGTTAAACCCACGACCACCTGTAGGAGCTGCCGAAGGCTGCGATCTTTTGACGTTGATTTTTAAAGATCACCATCAAAAGATCGCAGCCTGCGGCAGCTCCTACAGGGATCGGGTCAGGCCAGGGACAGGATCGCCGGGCCGTAGCCCTCGATGAACTCCGCCGGCATGCGCTTGGGTTTGCCGCTGGACAGTTCGATGCAGACGAAAGTGGTCTGGGCGCGCAGCAGGGTGGCGTTGTCGCTCGGGCGGATCAGTTGGAAGTGCCGGGTCATTTTCAGGCGCTGATCCCAATCGACGATCCAGGTCGCCAGTTGCAGTTCGTCGCCCTCGTAGGCCGCCGCCAGATAATCGATTTCGTGACGCACCACGGCCATCGCTCGATCCAGGCGCCGATACTCGACCAGGTCCAGCCCCAGACGCTGCGAGTGGCGCCAGGCGCAGCGTTCGAGCCAGGTCACATACACCGCGTTGTTCGCGTGGCCCAGCCCGTCGATGTCCTCGGCGCCTACTTGCAGATCAATGGTGAACGGCGTTGTCCGATCCCAGCCCATGCCCCACTCCCGGTCAGATTATTCAACCGGGGCAGTGTAACGGATGTCAGGCCGATTGCCGCGCTTGAAGGCTGCGCCCCGCCAACAGTGATAACACGCCATCAACCACCCGAGGGTCGGCCAGCACGCGCTGGTGGCCGCCGCTTTCCAGGCGGAGCAGGCGACTGTCGAACCATGACTCATGGATCAATTGCGATTCCTTGACCGAGACGAAGTTATCGTCCTCGGCATGCACGATCAGGCCCGGCATATCCAGTTGATAGTGCGCGACATCGAGGGTCGCGGCGCGCATGCCGACATCCTGCTCGACCTGGCGGATGAACGCCGAGCGCGCCCGCGGTGGCATGCCGACATAGCGAGCGAAACCGCGCAGCACGCCGAGGATTCTTGCGGGAGCTGCGATGCTGACCAGGGTTTCGGTGCGCAGGCCCAGTTGCACCGCGAGCATGGCACTGGCGCCGCCCATGGAGTGACCGATGACGGCTTGAAGTGGTGGCAGCTCCGCAGCGGCTTCGAGCATGGCACGGGCGAACAGTACGACGTTGGCTTCACGCCCCGGTGAGCGGCCGTGAGCCGGACCATCCAGCGCGACAACGGTGTAACCGGCCTCGACCAGCGCCGTGATCAACGCCGCAAACTGCGTGGGCCGCCCTTCCCAACCGTGCATCAACAGCACCGCCGGTCCCTGGCCCCAACGCAGCGCCGACAGGCCGAAGCGCAGCGTGATGCGTTCGGAACTCGCCAGCAGCGGCAACTCCCAATCGCGCAGTGGCAACGTGCGCGGCGTCATGAACGCTTGACGCATTTTGTTCGCTACTCGTTGCGGTGCAATCCAGCCCAAGGTGCCATTAACGCCACGAACCCACTTCAACGTGTTCATCGCTCTCTCCTCAGGCGTGTTGCCTTCAGGTCAACGCACCGCCGACTTGGCAGCGCGCAGCAATCGATCGGATAAATCGCCCGGGCCCAACGCGCGTGCCAGCGCCAGACCACCCACCATCAACGCCACATCGGCCAATGCTTTGTCGGTGTCCTCGGGGCTGGACGCCAACTGCGCAATCATCAGTTCCAGGTGTTCGTTCAGCGCGATGCGGAAGGATTCCGGCAGACGCCCCAATTCGCCAATGGACGCCGGAATCGGACACGCCGAATCGCTGGAATCACGGTGTTTGCGCGACAGATAGAATGCAGCGACCAAGGCACGACGCTCTTCACCGGTCAGCTCGGAGTCCATGTCGGCAATCAGGTCGCGTCGACGGCTGAGCAGTTGCTTGAACGCCTCGAGCATCATCGCGTCCTTGCTTTCGAAGTGCGCGTAGAAACCACCAACGGTCAGGCCGGCGGCGCCCATCACTTCGCCCACGCTGGGATCCGCCGGGCCACGCTGCATCAGTGCGGCGCTGGCAGCCTTGAGGATCCGTTCGCGGGTTTGAGCTTTTTTATCGTTCATCGTTGCCTCCGAATATTACGACTAGAATATTATTCTCATAATAATATTCTGCAAGTCGAGGATATGACCGCTGGTCTGAAGCACAGTGTAAGGAAAAAGGAGAGTTGGCCAAACGCCAGACAAACAAAAGGGCCATTCAATAATTGAATGACCCTTATAAATCCCGCAGAGCGGGTAATCGTGGCGTCCCCTAGGGGACTCGAACCCCTGTTACCGCCGTGAAAGGGCGGTGTCCTAGGCCACTAGACGAAGGGGACACAAACCCTTCTATACAGCTGATCAGTGCTGAGACCTGATCTGATTCAAGGCCGGTGTGGCCAGGCCTTGAACTGTAAAATTGGTGGAGCTAAGCGGGATCGAACCGCTGACCTCCTGCATGCCATGCAGGCGCTCTCCCAGCTGAGCTATAGCCCCGGATTTTTCGCCTCGCGGCGGAGCGACATCTTGCAACATCGCTTCTGTAAAACTGGCGTCCCCTAGGGGACTCGAACCCCTGTTACCGCCGTGAAAGGGCGGTGTCCTAGGCCACTAGACGAAGGGGACGCAAACCCTTCTATACAACTGATCAACGCTGAGTGTTGATCGCTTCGGAGCCGGTGTGGCCAGGCTTCGAAGTGTAAATTGGTGGAGCTAGACGGGATCGAACCGTCGACCTCTTGCATGCCATGCAAGCGCTCTCCCAGCTGAGCTATAGCCCCTCATCGTTGATGTCATCGCTGAGGACGGGGCGAATCTTAAGGGCGTATCGAAAGCCTGTCAAACTTATTTTTGAAAAATTTCAAAGTTTTTTGTCGGCATAACAATCACTTACCGCCCTCCCCCCGAAAATCCGGGAGGTTCACAACCAACGCCGACCTGTAGGAGCTGGCGAAGCCTGCGATCTTTTGACTTTGGTTGTTAGAAACAAGACCAAAAGATCGCAGCCTGCGGCAGCGCCTACACCAAGCCGCAAGTGCTTAGGCTATGGCGCCCAGCAGCTTTTCCCATTCTTTGTTTTCTTTCTTCGACACACCGCCCAACAGGTCGATCGCCTGGCGCAGACGGAAACGGGTCAGGTCCGGGCCGAGGATTTCCATCGCATCGAGCACCGACACCGAACTCGCCTGCCCGGTGATCGCGGCAAACATCAGCGGCATCGCATCGCGCAGCTTCAGCTCAAGGGATTCGACCACCGCCTGAATCGTTGCGGTGATGCTGTCCTTCTCCCACTGACGCAGGCTTTCCAGCTTCCACAGAATCAATTGCATCAGCTGACGCACCTGATCACCGGAAAGCTTTTTCGATTCGAACAGCCTGGCATCCGGATTGACGCCACCGGCAAAGAAGAAGCCGCCCAGCGGTGCAACCTGGCTGAAGGTTTCCACACGGCCCTGAACCAGCGGCGCGATCTTCATCATGTACTCGGAATTGAACGCCCACTTCTGCACACGCGCGGCGAATTCTTCCACCGGCAGATCTCGCAGCCACTGGCCGTTGAGCCACGACAGCTTCTCGATGTCGAAGATCGGCCCGCCCAGAGACACACGCTTGAGGTCGAAGTTGTCGACCATTTCCTGCAGCGAGAACTTCTCGCGCTCGTCGGGCATCGACCAGCCCATGCGACCGAGATAGTTGAGCATCGCCTCCGGCATGAAGCCCATACGCTCGTAGAACGTCACCGAGGTCGGGTTCTTGCGCTTGGACAGCTTGCTCTTGTCCGGGTTACGCAGCAGCGGCATGTAGCACAGCTCCGGTTGTTCCCAGCCGAAGTATTCGTACAGCAGAATCAGTTTCGGCGCCGACGGCAGCCATTCCTCGCCGCGCAGCACGTGGGTGATGCCCATCAGGTGGTCGTCGACCACGTTGGCGAGGAAGTACGTCGGCAGGCCGTCGGTCTTCATCAGCACTTGCATGTCCATGCGATCCCACGGGATCTCGACATCGCCACGCAGCATGTCCGGCACCACGCAGACGCCTTCGGTCGGGACCTTCATGCGGATCACGTGCGGTTCGCCGGCGGCCAGACGGGCCGCGACTTCTTCCTTCGACAGCAGCAGCGCGCGGCCGTCGTAACGCGGGGTTTCGCCGCGCGCCATTTGCTCGGCGCGCATCTGGTCCAGTTCTTCTGCGGTGCAGAAGCATGGGAACGCGTGCCCCATGTCGACCAGTTGCTGGCAATACTTCTGATAGATATCGCCACGCTCGCTCTGCCGGTACGGGCCGTGCGGGCCGCCAACGTCCGGGCCTTCGCTCCAGTCGATCCCCAGCCAGCGCAGGGCGTCGAAGATCTGCTGTTCAGACTCGCGGGTCGAACGCAACTGGTCGGTGTCTTCGATGCGCAGGATGAACTCACCGCCATGCTGCTTGGCAAAGCAGTAGTTGAACAATGCGATGTAAGCGGTACCTACGTGGGGGTCCCCGGTAGGCGATGGCGCGATGCGAGTGCGGACGGTGGTCATGGCATGTCTCGAAAAGAATGAAAAGCAAAACAATCAAGCGGCGAATGGTAACAGGCGACACCCGCCCCGCTCCAGCGGGCAGGGCATTTAAGCCAAGTTTGCGTCTGTAACGCCCATAGACCGTGGTGACGGGTCGAATCTCAGTCATTGGCATTTACCGTTTATCGGCGGTATGCCAGATTCAGCCGCAGATAACTTTCCTTACAATTCCTCGACTACAGTTTGCCTCATGCCTGCCCAACTCAAGCGTCGCCTGTTTATTTTCCTGCTGCTGGTTCTGTTGATTGCCGGGGGCTTCTTCGCCCACTGGTTTTTCAAGGGGCGCTTTTATGAAAGCACCGATAACGCCTATGTCCAGGGCGAGATCACCCGCGTCTCCAGCCAGTTGAGTGCGCGTATCGACGACGTACTGGTGCAGGACAACCAGCACGTGGAAAAAGGCCAGTTGCTGGTACGCCTCGAACCTAATGATTTCCGCCTCGCGGTCGATCGCGCCAATGCCGCCCTCGCCACTCGCGAAGCCGAGCGTTTGCAGGCACAGAGCAAGCTGACCCAGCAATCGAGCCTGATCGCCGCCAGCGACGCGCAAGTGGCCACCACCCAGGCCACGCTTGGCCGCTCGCAGATGGATTTATCGCGCGCCGAAACCCTGCGCAAACCCGGTTACGTTTCCGAGGAACGGGTAACCACCCTTTCCGCTGACGCCCATATCGCCCGTTCGCAAGTGGCCAAGGCCCAGGCCGATGCGCAGAGCCAGCGCCAGCAGGTCAATGCACTGACCGCCGAGATCAAACGCCTCGACGCACAGATCGCCAACGCTCGCGCCGATCTGGCGCAAGCCGAGCTCAACCTGACCCGCAGCGAAATCCACGCGCCGATCAGCGGCATGGTCGGTCAGCGCGCCGCACGCAATGGCCAAGTGGTGCAGGCCGGTGCGTATCTGCTGTCGATCGTCCCGGACGAAGACATCTGGGTGCAGGCCAACTTCAAGGAAACCCAGATCGGCCACATGCAGCCCGGACAGAAAGCCGAGCTGACCTTCGATGCCTACAGCGACACGCCGATCGAAGCGCGGGTCGACAGTCTGTTCGCCGCCTCGGGTGCGCAATTCAGCCTGCTGCCGCCGGACAACGCCACCGGCAACTTCACCAAGGTCGTGCAGCGGATTCCGGTGAAGCTGACCTTCAAGGCCGACAACCCGCTGCACGGCAAGATCCGCCCAGGCATGTCGGTCACCGCCACCGTGAACATCAAAGACGCCCCAGACAATGGCCGGTGATTCGCTGATCCGCCCGGTCGGCGAACCGACCCGGCGGGACTGGATCGCAGTGATGAGCGTAATGCTCGGCGCGTTTATGGCGGTGCTCGACATCCAGATCACCAACTCCTCGCTCAAGGACATTCAGGGCGCGCTGTCGGCGACGCTGGAAGAAGGCTCGTGGATTTCCACATCCTATCTGGTCGCGGAAATCATCATGATTCCGCTGACCGCATGGCTGGTGCAATTGCTCTCGGCGCGGCGCCTGGCGGTGTGGGTGTCGCTAGGGTTTCTGGTGTCATCGCTGCTGTGTTCGATGGCCTGGAGCCTGGAGAGCATGATCGTCTTTCGCGCCATGCAGGGCTTCACCGGCGGCGCGCTGATCCCGCTGGCGTTCACCCTGACCCTGATCAAACTCCCCGAACACCACCGCGCCAAGGGCATGGCAATGTTCGCCATGACCGCGACCTTCGCCCCGTCCATCGGCCCGACCCTTGGCGGCTGGCTCACGGAAAACTGGGGCTGGGAATACATCTTCTACATCAACATCCCGCCGGGGCTGATCATGATCGCCGGGCTGATGTACGGACTGGAGAAGAAAGAAGCGCACTGGGAACTGCTGAAGAGCACCGACTACACCGGGATTCTCACTCTCGGTGTCGGCCTCGGTTGCCTGCAGGTGTTTCTTGAAGAGGGCCATCGCAAGGACTGGCTCGAATCGAACCTGATCGTGGCGCTGGGCAGCATTGCTCTGCTGAGCCTGATCACCTTCGTCATCGTGCAGATTTCCAAACCCAATCCGCTGATCAACCTCGGCATCCTGCGCAATCGCAACTTCGGCCTGTCGAGCATTTCCAGCCTTGGCATGGGCGTCGGCTTGTATGGCTCGATTTATCTGCTGCCGCTGTACCTGGCGCAGATCCAGAACTACAACGCCCTGCAGATCGGTGAAGTGATCATGTGGATGGGCGTGCCGCAGCTGTTTCTGATTCCGCTGGTGCCGAAGCTGATGAAGTTCGTTTCGCCGAAGTGGCTGTGTACTCTGGGCTTTGGATTGTTCGGACTGGCGAGTTTTTCGTCGGGGGTGCTCAACCCGGACTTCGCCGGGCCGCAGTTCAACCAGATCCAGATCATCCGGGCACTGGGTCAGCCGCTGATCATGGTGACCATCTCGCTGATCGCCACGGCGTACATCCTCCCGCAGGACGCGGGGTCGGCGTCGAGCCTGTTCAACATCCTGCGCAACCTCGGCGGCGCGATCGGCATCGCCCTGCTCGCCACGCTATTGGATGCACGCACCAAGACTTACTTCGATTATTTGCGTGAAGCGGTGGTGCCAACCAATCCGCAAGTGGCCGAGCGGCTGGCGTCGATGACGGACCGGTTTGGCAGTGACACGGCGGCGCTGGGCAAGTTGAGTGAAATCGTGCATCAGCAGGCGCTGATCATGGCTTACAACGATGCGTTTCACTTTGTCGGGATTGCATTGGGGATCAGCATGCTGGCGATTTTGCTGACCCGGAAATTGCCGGCAGGGTTAAAGGCTGGGGAAGCGCATTAAACTGAACATACCCTACCTGCAGGAGCTGCCGAAGGCTGCGATCTTTTGATCTTGTTTTTTAAAATCAAAAGCAAAGACCGTAGCCTTCGGCAGCTCCTACAGTTTTAGCATCAGGCTTCAGACTGCCAAAAGCCGCTCGCGCAGTTTGGCAATCTCATCGCGCATCTGCGCCGCTGCCTCAAATTCCAGATCCCGTGCCAGCTGATACATCTTCTCTTCCAATGCGCGAATACGTTTGGTGATCTCGCTCGGCGAACGCAGTTCGGCTTCGTACTTGGCGTTTTCTTCGGCAGCCTTGGCCATGCCCTTGCGCTTCTTGCTGCGCGAGCCGGGCACGGTGGCGCCTTCCATGATGTCGGCGACGTCCTTGAACACACCCTTCGGAGTGATGCCGTTTTCCAGGTTGAAGGCGATCTGCTTGTCGCGACGACGCTCGGTCTCGCCAATCGCCCGCTCCATCGAGCCGGTGATGCGATCGGCGTAGAGAATCGCCCGGCCATTGAGGTTCCGCGCGGCCCGGCCAATGGTCTGAATCAGCGAGCGCTCGGAACGCAGGAAGCCTTCCTTGTCGGCATCGAGAATCGCCACCAGCGACACTTCCGGCATGTCCAGACCTTCACGCAGCAGGTTGATCCCCACCAGCACATCGAAGGCACCCAGACGCAGGTCGCGGATGATCTCGACCCGCTCGACGGTGTCGATGTCCGAGTGCAGATAACGCACGCGCACGCCGTGGTCGGCGAGATAATCGGTGAGGTCTTCGGCCATGCGTTTGGTCAGCGTGGTAACCAGCACCCGCTCCTCGACCGCCACGCGCTTGGTGATTTCCGAGAGCAAGTCATCGACCTGGGTCAGCGCCGGACGCACCTCGACTTGCGGGTCGACCAGACCGGTCGGACGCACCACTTGTTCGACCACGCGACCGGCATGCTCGGCCTCGTAATTGCCCGGGGTGGCCGAGACGAAAATGGTCTGCGGGCTGACCCCTTCCCACTCGTCGAAACGCATCGGCCGGTTGTCCAGCGCCGAGGGCAGGCGGAAGCCGTATTCGACCAGAGTTTCTTTACGCGAACGGTCGCCCTTATACATCGCGCCGACTTGCGGCACGCTGACGTGGGACTCGTCGATCACCAGCAAGGCGTCGGCCGGCAGATAGTCGTACAGCGTCGGCGGTGCGGCACCTGCCGGACGTCCGGACAGGTAGCGCGAATAGTTTTCGATGCCGTTGCAGTAACCCAGTTCGAGGATCATTTCCAGGTCGAAACGGGTGCGCTGTTCGAGGCGCTGGGCCTCGACGAGTTTGTTGTTACTGCGCAGGTATTCGAGGCGCTCCTGCAATTCGACTTTGATGTGCTCGATGGCGTCGAGCAGGGTCTCGCGCGGCGTCACGTAGTGACTCTTCGGGTAGAAGGTGAAGCGCGGCATTTTGCGGATGACTTCGCCGGTCAGCGGGTCGAACGCGGAAATGCTTTCCACCTCGTCATCGAACAGTTCGATGCGGATCGCTTCCAGATCGGATTCCGCCGGATAGATGTCGATCACGTCGCCGCGCACCCGGAACGTCGCGCGGGCAAAATCCATGTCGTTGCGGGTGTATTGCAGGTCGGCCAGACGCCGCAGCAAGGCACGCTGATCGAGTTTGTCGCCGCGATCGACGTGCAGCACCATCTTCAGATAGGTTTCCGGGCTACCGAGACCGTAGATGCACGACACCGTGGTGACAATGATCGCGTCCTTGCGTTCGAGCAACGCCTTGGTCGCGGACAGGCGCATCTGCTCGATGTGATCGTTGATCGACGCGTCCTTCTCGATGAAGGTGTCGGACGACGGCACATAGGCTTCCGGCTGGTAGTAGTCGTAGTAGGAAACGAAATACTCGACCGCGTTGTTCGGGAAGAACGCCTTGAACTCGCCATACAGTTGCGCGGCGAGGGTCTTGTTCGGCGCCAGCACCAGCGTCGGGCGCTGCACCTGCGAGATGACGTTGGCGATGCTGAAGGTCTTGCCCGAGCCGGTTACACCGAGCAGCGTCTGGTGCGCCAGCCCGGCTTCGATGCCCTCGACCAATTGGCGGATCGCTTCTGGCTGATCGCCGGCAGGTTCGAAGCGGGTGACTAGCTGGAATTCGGACATACACACCTCTGGGATCGCGGCTCGCGCAGAAAACAGCCAAGCCGCGGGGATGACCGCAAACGACCGTTGTCGCCCAAGGAAAAACGAAGATTGTGCTCAATGTGGAGCCGATTGCCTCGCCTTTCAAGGCAAACGTCCTACATCCGGTAAAGTCTCTGACAGAGTCAATCGACTAACGGTCAAGAAATAATCGGAAAAACTTGCCTTAAAAGCTGAATCGCCTGTCGCCATTGCTCAGTGATGGCCTCTATACTAGCTCCCCGTTTGTGCACCGCTCTAGTGCATTCGGCTGGAGCGCGACACGTCCCTCCACTCTCCATTCAGAGCCGCCGTAATAATGAGCCTGTTCTCCGCTGTCGAAATGGCACCCCGCGATCCAATCCTGGGCCTCAACGAAGCATTCAACGCCGATACCCGGACCACCAAGGTCAACCTGGGTGTAGGTGTTTACTGCAACGAAGAGGGGCGAATTCCCCTGCTGCGCGCGGTGATCGAAGCCGAAACCATTCGCGCTGCTCAGCACGCCTCCCGTGGCTACCTGCCGATCGACGGCATCGCGGCCTACGACCAGGCCGTGCAAAAGCTGCTGTTCGGTAACGACTCGCCGCTGATCGCTGCCGGTCGCATCGTCACCACTCAGGCTGTCGGCGGTACCGGCGCGCTGAAAATCGGTGCCGACTTCCTCAAGCAACTGCTGCCGAACGCCGTCGTGGCGATCAGCGACCCGAGCTGGGAAAACCACCGCGCGCTGTTCGAAACCGCTGGCTTCCCGGTGCAGAACTACCGCTACTACGACGCCGCCACCCACGACGTGAACCGTGCCGGTATGCTCGACGACCTCAACGCCCTGCCGAACGGCTCGATCGTTGTGTTGCACGCCTGCTGCCACAACCCGACGGGCGTCGACCTGACCCCGGCCGACTGGAAAAACGTGCTGGACGTGGTCAAGGCCAAAGGTCACGTGCCGTTCCTCGACATGGCTTACCAGGGTTTCGGCGACGGCATCGACGAAGACGCCGCAGCCGTGCGTCTGTTCGCTGAATCGGGCCTGACTTTCTTCGTTTCGAGCTCGTTCTCCAAGTCGTTCTCGCTGTACGGCGAGCGCGTTGGCGCCCTGTCGATCGTCAGCGAATCGAAAGAAGAAAGCGCGCGCGTGCTGTCGCAGGTCAAGCGTGTTATCCGCACCAACTACTCCAACCCGCCAACTCACGGTGCAAGCATCGTCGCCGCCGTGTTGAACAGCCCGGAACTGCGCGCCCAGTGGGAAGCGGAACTGGCTGAGATGCGCCTGCGCATTCGCGGCATGCGCGAGCAGATGGTTGCCCTGCTGGCCGAGAAAGCCCCGCAGCGTGACTTCAGCTTCGTTGGTCGTCAGCGCGGCATGTTCTCCTACTCCGGCCTGACCACCGAACAGGTGCACCGCCTGCGTAACGAGTTCGGCATCTACGCCCTGGACACCGGCCGCATCTGCGTCGCGGCACTGAACCAGAGCAACATCAAAGCGGTAACGGATGCGATCGTTCAGGTCATCTGATTTCGCCTGGCAATGAAAAACGGGAAGCCTTGGGGCTTCCCGTTTTTTATTTGTCCCGGAATGACGTCCACACCCTCTAGACTGCACACAAAACAAACTGTAGGAGTGAGCCTGCTCGCGATAGCGTCTGATCAGTTGACGCTTCACTGCTTGACACACCGCTATCGCGAGCAGGCTCACTCCTACAGGTTTTGTGTACACCCAAGATCTCTGAAGAGAACCCAAATGAAAAACGACAACCTGCGCGCCGACCGTGACGACCTGGATGATTTCATCCCCCGCGCCCCGGCCAAACGCGACAAAAGCCTGGTGCTGCAAGTCGCCGCCGGGGTGTTTCTCGGCGGTCTCGCCCTGTGGCTGGTGCAACTGGCGGCCACCGCGGCGTACGCCAAATTGATGCTCGGAACAATTACCTTCGGCAGTTAAGCCAGTTCACTCGCGCGCTGACTCGCGGCATCGTCATAGGCGACGTAGAGCGATTCGGCGATCTGGCTTTTGATCGCCTTGGTGCTTTCCAGGCCGAGCACGAAACCTTCGGCCTTGCCGCCAGCGCGGTTCAGCTCTTCGGCGGTGCTGGCCTGGGTGATCGCGTCGAAGAGTTTTTCGGCGTGGGGGCCAACGCCCTTGGGCAGACTGATTTGCGCGATGCTCATGCGAGCACCTCGTTGTTGCGAATTGCAGGCTTCATGGCGCGTACCTTTTCGGCGAATGGCCGGCAGCGCGTGTGACCACTTCCGGGCGACCATGGTAGACCTGTGAGGCGGTTCTGGTAATCGCTAATCACTGACAAATCACCGTCCGTCCTGCTGACATCAGAAAACTTACACCCAATGCTTGACTTCTCTTTTTGAATCAGTAACATACGCACCAATTCCGCAATAGCTCAGTTGGTAGAGCAAATGACTGTTAATCATTGGGTCCCTGGTTCGAGTCCAGGTTGTGGAGCCAGACAAGGTTCCAGAGAAGGCTTTCAAAATCTCTGAAACTCCCGAAAAACCCGCCTTCTGGCGGGTTTTTTCGTTTTGGCGTTCTGTCGGATTCCGGTGGGTACCAGCCATTTTAAGGGAAGAGTTTGGGATACAGGTCAGTTCGATAAAAGGGAGTACCCTTATGTCGCGCACGACTGCTCCACTCTCCGACGCCGCTTGCCGTTCGGCCAAGCCCACCGACCGCGCCTACAAGCTTTTCGACGGCGACGGCCTTTACCTTCTAGTCCAACCCAATAGCCGCAAAGGCTGGCGTTTCAAATACGTCAAACCTGATGGCCGGGAAGGACTGACCTCGTTCGGCAACTCCCCCATCGTTGGCCTCGCCGATGCGCGCCGCAAGCGCTTGGAGGTCAAGCGAATGCTGGCGGATGGCATTGATCCCATAGGAGCCAAGCACCAAGCCAAGACGCAAGCCCTAATCAAAGGCCGCACCTTTGAAAGCGTTGCTCTCGGCTGGCACACGGAAATGTCAGCCAAGTGGGCACCGGACTATTCCAAGACAGTGATGAGTCGCCTCAAAACTCACCTCTTCCCGCTGATCGGCGCCCGCTCCATTGTCGATCTAGATACCCACGACCTTATGCGGCCCCTGGAAGCGATCAAGAAGCGCGGAACGATAGACATTGCTTTAAGGGTACAAAACTACCTGCAGAGCATCATGCGCGAAGCAAAGCGCCTCCGGCTTATCACCGTAAACCCTGCTTACGACCTCGTAGGCTCGATCAAAGCCTCGCGGGTCGTTCACCGCCCCGCCTTATCCTTATCGCGCTTGCCTGAATTGCAGGAACGGATCGACACCTATAAAGGCCGCGCACTTACCCGGCTGACGGTCTTGCTGTCGTTGCACGTGTTTGTCCGCTCCAGCGAGCTGCGCTTCGCCCGCTGGAGCGAGTTCGACCTCAAGCGTGGTGTGTGGGAAATACCCGACACGCGACCAGCGTTGGAAGGCGTACCCTTTTCCACAAGGGGTACGAAGATGGCAGGCGATATCCATCTTGTACCCTTATCGCCGCAAGCGGGCGCCCTGCTCAAGCAGATCCACGCCCTCACCGGAAAATTTGATTTGGTGTTCGTAGGCGATACCAAGTCTTGGAAACCGATGTCCGAAAACACTGTGAACAGCGCACTTCGGAAGATGGGGTACGACACCAAAACCGAGATCTGCGGGCATGGGTTTCGTTCGATGGCCTGCAGCGCACTGATCGAGTCAGGATTGTGGTCGGAGACAGCCATTGAACGGCAGATGAGCCACAAAGAGCGCAACAACGTCCGCGCCGCTTACATCCACAAGGCCGAGTTCATCGAGGAGCGCAGGCTGATCATGAACTGGTGGAGCCGGTACCTTGAGGCTAATCAGCAGGAGCATGTCAGCCCACGCGAATTCGCCAATCAGACGGGTGCTAACGTCACTCGACTAAAAGCAAAACGTGGCGCAACCGAGTAAGCGCTCGGTCCTCATATCTCAGTGATCCGCTTGTCCACGCATCCTGCGCCCATCAGCGGCGGTAACTGGAGCCGGCTCGACCCACTCCTTGATCGGCGGGCGCGCTCACAAATCAGCTATGAATTAGGGCACGGTCGTACAGACGTAGTTTCGGCTTACATCGGGGGCCTAGCATGAGTAAGGTATTCGATATGGAGCTATTCCTTGCAGGCGTCCTGACCGGGTCGCATTCCACGCGCCAGCGTCACCTCCGCCAAGCGAAGGCCATTCAAGCAGCAATCGATAATCGCTGGCACCGAGATAACCCATGGACCTGGCAGCGAAAGCATCTGACATGGTTTCTAAATCACCACGTGAAGCAGCACGCTGAATCGACACGCTATTACCTTCTGACCGTGCACTTACTTGCTCATCGCCTAGGAAAGCCATGGCAGTTCAGCCGGCGAGCGAAGGCCAATAACCGGCTGGACGGTCAGCCGAAAAACCATCTTATGGCACTTGATGGGTAGCATTGCGATCTTGATCAGGCAGCAGTGGATGGAGTTATTCGATCTCCGGCTGCTCTCTTCCGATAACACCCAATAGGTAGCAGTCAGCTGATTCAAGTAGCGCTGAACTTTTCCTCCAGCGAACGGGTAAACCAACGCCGAGCCTATCCGGTAGTACGTTTGCAAACGAACGAGGTTATAAAATCTGGTCGCACAGCTTCGACTGGGCGTGAGACATCTCGAATAACCTCCGCACATAATTGAGCGAATACGTCGCCGATCTCAGAGAAAAACGTTCTCCCTGCATTTTCACCTTAAAATCCATATCCCCGGCTTTTTCTACCAGTTCGTTATATCCACGACGTTGATCATTCTTGAGCACGTTGATAGCTCGTGCGGGTCAGCACGCATATCCTTGTGAGCAATTTTGCTTTTCTGCTCCAGTGTTTCGCTGGCCTGCTTGAATCCGTTTTTGCAATCCGGCCAGCGCTGCAACGCGGCTTCGAATATCGATAACGTTCCTACAACCAAGATCACTCTCTGTAATCGCACCATCTGAACCGTTTTCACTAGGGCAATTGCGGCAATAGCTTGCCTTTTCGTTCGCCACCGCTCGAACAGCAAGCGTGAACGCGGTACTTCGGTCTAAGAGATCCGTAAAGGTCCGCATGGGCCGCTCCTTCAGTGACGCCTAGAGTTATGCTTATCGACTGAAGGAAACCATGTACTTCTGCTCGCAATGCCCCCCCCCAAAGTCGCTTCCAAACTCTTATCGCTTTGCGCTGAATGTCAGCGACGAGCTGTATCTCATCATCGCGGTAAAGAAAAATAAAATAACTTCATTATCGAATGTAACTTATTTTTCATCTTTGCCCCTTCGAGGAAATGTAACAAATTAGTGACGCACACTTTATGATTGTTTTTTATAGAAAAAATAGTGCTTATGCCAATTTACAAATAAACCTATAACCAATAATCATAAGCCGCCATATTGTAATGTTTCAGTTTGATGATGCATCGTTATATCGAACTTTAAATCGGATCCAAAAATCTAACTGCAAGTATATAGTTCGTTGATAGTCACTATCTTTCCGTCAAAAAAAGGTGCTACAAATGGAATTGCCTATGAAATCTGTTACCTCAGAATTGCGCGGTCAATCTTTAAGAAAGCTCCTCTCGAAAAAAAAAGGAATAAGAGTTATTGAAGCACATAGCCCTCTTTCGGCGATGTTAGTTGAAAAAGCCAGCTACACCAACGGCAATGTTACTGTTGAATTTGATGCCTTCTGGTCAAGCTCCCTGACTGACTCTACAGTGCGGGGAAAACCTGATACTGAATTACTGGATCTTAAAAGTAGACTGAATGGTGTTTCTGATATTTTTGAGGTGACGACCAAGCCTTTAATACTTGATGGTGATACCGGTGGAAAAGCCGAGCATTTGCCCTATCACATCGCAACGGCCGAACGCATGGGGGTATCCGCAGTAATAATTGAAGATAAGACCGGATTAAAGAAAAACTCACTATTCGGAAATGATGTAAAGCAGACCCAGGCGGATCCGATAGAGTTTGCCGAAAAAATCAGACTGGGAAAATACGCTCAGTTGTCATCAGATTTTATGCTTATCGCTCGTATCGAAAGTCTCATATTGGACGCAGGGCTCGATGATGCGCTCAAACGTGCATTGCTTTATGTAGAGTCTGGCGCAGATGGTGTAATGATTCATAGCAGAAAGAAAGACCCCAGTGAAATTATCGAATTCGCAAAACGATTTAGATCACACTACCCATCTGTTCCACTGGTCTGCGTACCTACAAGTTTCAATGACATAAAATTTGATACTCTCGTCGAGAATGGATTTAATGTCGTAATTTACGCAAATCATATGCTCCGAGCAGCTTATCCTGCGATGTTATCGGTGGCCAATCAAATATTAAAATATGGCAGAACACTGGAGGTTGAGGATAGATGCCTTGACATTCAAGAGATTCTATCCCTTATACCTGGAACACGATGATATTAGACGTTCGAACGTGCAAGTTTTGCTGATTAAACTCATAGGACGTTTTTATGATTGTCGCAAAGAATTTTCTTACACTTTTGTTCAGTAAAGGTATTGAGTTTTATACGGGCGTCCCTGATTCATTGCTGAAAAGTTTTTGTTCCGCCATTCAAAATTCAAATCTGGATATCAACCATGTCACCGCTTGCAATGAAGGGACAGCATTAGGTGCAGCAATTGGACATCATCTCGCAACCGGCAAGGTCCCATTGGTCTATTTGCAGAACTCCGGTATTGGAAACCTTATCAATCCCTTCTGTTCGCTTGCTGCTCCGGAGGTATACGGAATTCCTATACTGATGATTATCGGGTGGCGCGGGGAAATTGATGCTACAGGAACCCAAAAGCATGACGAGCCTCAGCATGTAAAGCAGGGAAAAATCACTCTGCCTCAATTGAACGTACTCGGCATTCCTTACTTAGTGATATCAGAATCAGACGCTGATGATATCTCCACCGAGTTGGACTCGCTCTTGGAGATCTCAGTAAATAATGGCTGCCCTGTCGCCATTGTCGTGCGCAAGGGAACTTTCGGAGGTGATAAGAAGGAACACACGAATCCATTTCTCCCGGAACTGATGTCTCGAGAAGAGGCAGTAGCTTGTTGCGTGGATATTCTTCCCGAGGCAATGCCGATAGTGAGTACTACTGGTATGTTGTCAAGAGAACTATATGAACTCAGGACCAGTCTGGGTCAATCCCATGGAAAAGATTTTTTAACCGTGGGTGGGATGGGGCATGCATCACAAATTGCGATGGGGATATCCATAAGTAAACCTTTGATAAAAGTTGCGTGCCTGGATGGAGATGGCGCAGCAATCATGCACATGGGGGGACTACTTAATTCAGCCATGTCGAACATCATTCACGTACTAATTAATAATGGAGCGCATGACTCCGTCGGTGGACAACCGACTATGGCGGCCACTCGAAGCATGGCCGACATTGCCAAAAGCTGCGGGTATACAACGTCCAAAACTGTAGTATCCAGACCTGAGTTAGTCATGAGCTTGATTGATGCGATCGAAACACAAGGAAGCGCGTTTATTGAAGTTCGTTGCAGGACGGGATCTCGTCAAAATCTAGGGAGGCCTGTGGACACACCAAAAGAAAACAAAGTGCGATACATGGATTTTCTGGATGGACTTTGAATTCTGCTGCGCTACTTCTATGAGAGAGCTATTTATGAGCGAGTTGAAAGAGTCAGGATTAAATAAGATTGCTGGTAATGTAAAGTTTGGGGACGTCACCGTCAAATCCATCGCGTCTAACATTAGGAATTTACCTGCCCATGTATTGCAGCAAGCAAGTTTAATAACATCCGGCGAAGGCATAGAAGGCGACATCGTTCTAGGGAAAGTTATTAGTAGCGTCGGCGCGGTAAATCACATAGAAAACAATAATGGTCGAGATGTCACCCTCTATAAAGGAGACCTATTCTTTGGCGTGTTAGGCAATAGAAAATCCAGTACTTCAGAATACGGCGGCATTTATGACAAAATAACTATTTCTCCGGATGCCCCAATCACCCTTGATCTACTTGCAGTTGGCGGAATTCTAGGTTACGGGAAAGCCGTTTCCCCCTTACGAACAGTCAAACAATTCTTAAAAGTGCAAGTCGAAGGTTTTCTTGGGATTCCTGGAGTACATAGCAACTTAAATATTGGAGATCTACGTGGTAGCCCATATAGCGAGAAGCCCCCGACCGACACTCCAATTTTATTTATATGTGGAACCTCAGCCGAAGTAGGCAAGACGACGGCGACAACCAATTTGATTAAAGCACTAAAAAGAAAAGGACTTCGAGTATCTGCCACAAAGCTTACTGGAACGGGACGACTGAGAGATATTTTGGCCATGCAGGACGCAGGAGCGGACTTTTGTCTAGATTTTCCGAGCGTTGGTTTGTCTTCTACCTATACCGATAAAGAAAAAGCCATATCAGCGATATCAGACGTTTTGAATACTGCGTCTGTTGGTGCTGACATCATATTAGCTGAGCTTGGAGGCGATATCATTGAGGCCAATATACCAGCCATATTTGAAGATCAAAGCATAATGAATCGGGTAGTTGGAGTTGTACAAGTCTCAGGCGACGTGCTAGGTATAATTGGTTCACTTGAGCTGTATAAAAAAATGAATTACTCGAAACCAGTCTACTTAACGCTGCCAAAAGGTCGCAATCCGATAGGAACTAAAGAGCGTCTTTTTCAATTCGGACTGGAAGCATATGACCCTCTTTCAGATGAAGACTCCGATGCTACCGTAGAAAAGGTGATGGCCAGCATTAATCCGCTGTAGGTTCAAGACTAACTAGCAAAGGGTAGCGATGATTATAGTTTATAAGGTGATAGCGCTTTACCTCCTGGTGTTGATTTCCTCTGTTTTATCAACGGCCTTCGGTGTTGGTAGCTTTGTACTAATCCCTATATTCACTTTCTTTTTTACTGCAAAAGAAAGCGTTGCAATGGCGTCACTTTACTTCACGTTTCAAAACATAGTAAAGCTTGGTTTTTTTTGGCGATTCATCGACTGGAATATCTCAAAGAAAATTCTGCTTTATGGACTTCCGGGAACTATCGCAGGAAGCGCTTTACTTCTCTATATAAATATCAGCTTTTTTCAGAAAATGTTGGGGATTGCAATACTTGCATATGTCGTAAAGGACTTACTTAAGCTTAAGACTAAGGAGGTTACACCAGCGCAACTCAAGCCCTATCAAATCCCCCTCTTTAGCTTTTTATATGGCGTTAGCTCAGGAGTAGTAGGGAGTGGAAACGCAGTAAAGGGTCCGTTATTTAGCTCCGCAGGTTTGACTAAAGAGACATATGTTGCAACGTATGCGGCAACCTCGTTTCTATTGAACATCCCCAAGATTTTTATCTATGTACAGGGAGGAGTTATCAGCAGAAATGTGCTCTTCGAGTCGTTGCCATTACTGATTGTTTCACTATTGGGAACTTATGTCGGCAAAAAACTTATCTCAAGTATTTCCGAGTCAAGCTTCACACTAATTATAAATGTATTTTTTGTATTTAGCGCTATAGCGTTGATGCTATAGCGTCACTATGAATACCAAGGAGTATATGACATGCAACCTCAGGTTATCACTATCAGAAATCCCTTTAACGGGAGTAGAGTAGGTGAGTTAGCACAGTCTACAAAGTATGATATAGATCGTGCATTATCAATTTGTTCTGATTACAAATCCGAACTATCTCGTTCCGACCGCTCAAAAATATTGCGTCATGCGGCTCATGCACTGTCCGAAAAAATAGATTCTGCATCCGATTTAATTTCCAGTGAAAGCGGCTTATCGAAACAAGACTCTATCTATGAAATAGGCCGAGTTATTGATGTACTGACTTTTTCAGCCATTGAGGCTTTACGAGATGACGGCGAGGTTTACTCATGTGATGTAACCGACCATGGAAAATCTCGCAAATTATTGACAATGAGAGAACCATTGGATGGAATAATTTTTGCAATAACCCCATTCAATCACCCGATCAACCAGGTGGCTCACAAAGTTGCCCCGGCCATTGCAGCCAACAATAGAGTTATTTTAAAGCCGTCAGAAAAGGTCCCACTATCGGCTCTGTTTTTCGCTCAACTTCTTTACGACGCAGGACTGCCAGAGCCAATGTTGCAAATTATTGTGGGGGATCCAGATCGAATCACGTCTATCGTTCTAAATTCACCTAGCGTTAAGTTAGTCTCTTTCACCGGTGGAGTAGAGACAGGTAAGAGGCTCCTGGCAGCTGCGGGTTATCGACGTACCATTCTTGAGTTGGGTGGGAATGATCCTTTGATTGTAATGGAGGATGCTGACTTGGACTTGGCCTCAGATCTTGCTGTTAGAGGTTCCTATGCTAATTCGGGTCAAAGGTGCACAGCAGTAAAACGGCTGCTGGTACAAAAAAGCGTTGTCAAAAAATTTACGGAGCTTGTAGTTGAAAAGACCAGACAGTGGGAGTTCGGTGATCCGTTCTCCCCTACCGTTAAAGTTGGAACGGTTATTAATGAGGCCGCTGCGCAACATATTCAAGAGCGGGTCAACGGCGCCATGTTGGGAGGGGCCCGACTGTTACTAGGGAATAATCGTTGCGGGGCGCTGTATTCCCCGACTGTTCTGGACAATGTTACGCCCAAGATGGAAGTGGTCATGCGCGAGACCTTTGGACCAGTCACCCCGATTTTGACTTTCAACTCAATCGATGAAGCAATATTTATAAGCAACGCGACCTCTTACGGATTATCTGCCGGGATTTGCAGCAATAGGCTGGATTGGATTACTCAGTTCTCCAAAGAGTTGAATGTTGGTTCAGTTAATGTCTGGGAGGTACCTGGCTTTAGAATTGAACTAACACCATTTGGTGGCATTAAAGATTCCGGACTTGGCCATAAAGAAGGTGTGCGAGAAGCGTTCAAGAACTATACAAATTTAAAAACATTAAGTTTTCCTTGGTGAATCTTATGCCCTCGGAATAAATGCTGGATTCGCTCACCCCATAAACTACGCAAATATAAATGTGGACTTTAACAAATGTCGTATTCAATTTCGTACAACGCTAACCCTCAACTGTTGTCTGTAGGACAGCTTACATTGGACAGTATTGCTGAGCTTTTTCACTACGCGGACATGCTCAGGCCTGTGGCATCACGTGTAAAAGTGTGCAGGATTCTTGAAGGCGCTGTTTTAGCTAACTTATTTTTCGAAGCCAGCACGAGAACGCGCATAAGTTTTGGTGCTGCATTTTCTCGACTGGGGGGTGCTGTATGCGATACAACGGGATTCACTTTTTCGTCAATGGCAAAGGGAGAGTCAATTTCAGATACCAGCAGGGTAATCAGCGGTTACGTAGATGCAATCGTTGTACGCCATCCCGAAAAAGGTGCAGTTTCTGAATTTGCTGCTGCCACAAACTTACCCCTCATTAACGGTGGCGACGGACCTGGAGAACACCCGAGCCAGGCACTTCTTGATCTGTATACCATAATCAACGAGTTCTCCAGAGTTGGGAAAAGCATTAACGGATCTCACATCGCGATGGTGGGGGATTTGAAGTATGGGCGCACAGTTCACTCACTTATCCAATTGCTGTCATTATACAAAGGAATCAAATTCACACTCATATCTCCAACCTCATTGCAAATGCCAAGTTATATTCTCGACGCGGTGGAACATAGTGGAAATGTAATTGAACAGCGAACAAGTTTCGGCGAGGAGTTAAAAGGAATTGATATAATTTATGCCACCAGGATTCAGAAAGAGCGTTTTACTTCTGAAGAGGTCGAAGGCTATTCACCTAATTTCCAGGTGAATAAATCTTTTATTGAGGCTCACTGCAAATCTAACGCAATTGTAATGCACCCGCTACCCAGGGATAGCAGGGAAGAAGCTTATGATTTGAGCACAGATTTAGACAGTGATCCCCGGCTCGCAATTTTTCGTCAAACCGACAATGGCGTCCCTATTCGAATGGCTCTATTTTCAATGTTAATGGGTGTAGAGTCTCAGATCGAAAGAAATCTAAGGAATGCCACTTGGAAGTCTCCGAAGTTCATAGGACCTAATGATCATTTTGCCCTGCGTGAGTGATTCACTGATCATCAGCAGCTTGTACTTATCTAAGTATTCACTCATGGTATTAACGAAGGAATATCCATCCTATATTTTGTTTCAGCTTGAGAGGACTTAAAAATGATTATTGCGACCAAGCAGGAATTTAATTGCATTAGTTACGAAACCAATCACCTACTAATCGAACGTACAAAAGAAAATCTACGAGACAGCGGTATAGCATATATAAAACACTTCCCTTTAGCCTCAAGTACATACGTGTCATTGGCGGAACAACTTGGAACACCGCTGATCAACTATTCTTCAAAAAGCACGCTTAACGATGACGCTCCCGACCCAGTGATAAACCGGGTAAAAGTAAAAAAAACCAGTACTAATGAAGCGGCCTCTGTTCGTTATATTAGTGACGACTTGAAGCCTCACAATGCCCGCTCCTGGCTTAACCCAAGACCCTCTTATTTTGCAATGCTCATGGTCAATTCTGGCTGGGTTGATACCCATCAAGGTAATAGAGGCGAGTCTAAAATTGTCAGATGGGAGTCTTTTTTTAAGAAGTTTCATTCGTTGAGCCCGGAGAAATACGACAGATGCTTGAAACGCCTCCTTAATACCAATATAAAATTTTCTGCTGACAACGTCAAAGAAGACACTCTGAATTCACCCTTGATATATACACTTTCGGATGCAAAGAGCGAGTTCGACTACGGCGTTCGATTAAAACAGGATCTTCTTGAAAAATTTTGTACATTTTCCGATTCGCTGGAAAATGCCGAGAGCTATTATTCCGAACTCAAATATTTTGTTGAATCTGTCAGACAATTAGATGCGCACAACTACTACACAATGGAAGAAGGAGATTTAATAATAATGGATAACAATAGGTATGCACACGGACGATACCCTATACTAAGTGAGCGACTAAATAGCGAGAGCATAGTGGAGTCCAATCCGCGAGAGATTTGGAGTTTGACGATAAGCTAACGTTTTTTGCCTTTGAGGGCGACTTTAGTCGCCCACAATCCGTAATGCCTCCGGCAACGATTTAGCAGGCGTAACTCTGTCAATCAATCCAAACGGCGGCATAAATAGGCTTGGGTTTGATATGGGAACTCAATAGTTTCACGCCCGCGCAAGAATGGGTGAGTTTCGATCAGGTACTGCAACTGCTCGGTTACTTTCGCCTTTTCGGCAGGAGGCAGAGCTGCGATGAAGCTTACCGACAGGATCCGGTCAATGATGACTTCCTTGGCACTACCTGAATGCGTGTATCGAAAACAGGTCAGTTCGGGGGTAGAAAAGTGGTGCCCCGTGAATGGTAACCGCCAGAACCCGGTATGAAAGCGCGGAGTATCGCCTTCGTAAGGAGTAATGATGTCAGTGATGGCAGCCACCCAGTCCACCGACTCATCGCGTACGTTCCAGATCAGTCCCAGTCGGCCGTTCGGTTTGAGCACTCGATGAATCTCGGCAAGAGCCCTTTCGTTTGCAAACCAATGGAAGGCTTGGGCGCACACCAGTGCTTGCGCTGTTTCAGATCCGAACGGGATACATTCGGCCGTCCCGTCCAGAATCCTGATGTCCGGTAGGCTCTTGGCAAACTCGGTTCGCATAGCCTCAACAGGTTCGACTGCAACAACATCGATCTCCATGGATTTCAACAATCGAGTGAATTTTCCAGTGCCAGCCCCTAAATCGATAACCGTCGATCCCGGAAGGGTGCCGAGTACGTCTCTAAGCCATGTATGTAGTTCGATTGGATAGCCCGGGCGCCCTTTGGCATAGGTACTGGCTTGCGATGAGAAGCCAATCTGAGCAATCTTTTGAATACCTGCCATGAGTAGCGAACCTCGTTGTGAATGTAATCGAGTTTATAAAGTGTTTTGTGTGCAGCCAAGACTTCATGCCTCACTTGGAGCCGCCTGCGGCAACCGGGTAGCGGCGGTCTGAGCCTGGTCCTCGCTATCGGGCCATAAGCCGTCCTCCAGCGTTACGTTCTCAGCGCGTAAATTTCCTCCTAGAGGTGGACATCGTCACCTTAAGCGTTGGGATGAGGATGCTTTGTAGACCGGATGCTTGCAAAACAGACTACATAGCGCTTGGCCGACTGGCTTGAAGTTTTGACAGGCCGCCACAACCAAAAGCAGTCACTCGGATTTGCTTTTCTGATCCAGCACAGAATGGCCTGCGTACGCCACCTTTGGCAGCTTGCTGCTTCCGTGCTGATGGGTATAGAAAGAATTTGCACAAAATACGGGCTAGATTAGGATAATAGTAAGAATACAAATTTTAAAAATCAGCATAATTTCAATGTAAAACAGATGCTTATTGTTCTATTCGAGTCCAGGTCGTGGAGCCAAATAGCAAAGCCCCTGAATCTAAAGATTCAGGGGCTTTTTTGTGGGCGCTCGAAAAGATTAAAAGATCGCAGCCTGCGGCAGCTCCTACATTTGGAATGCGTTCCCCTGTAGGAGCTGCCGCAGGCTGCGATCTTTTGATCTTCAAATGAAAAAGGCCGATCAGTCTCGTACTAATCGGCCTTTTTCATTCAATCAGCGATCAGACGTGTTCGCTGCTCTTCACCTGGGGCTTCGCCGCGCTGTGCCCATGATCGTGATCCGAATCGACTTCGATCACCGGCACTTCCTTGCCATCGCAATCATGCAGCTTGCCGTCGCTGAAGTAATCGCCCTCACGCAGCGCCGCCAGATCGCGATAACGCAGGGTGCGTTCTTCCGCCGCGGCAAACACCGACTGCTGGTCAGAGTTGCCGGCAGTGAAGTGGTTGAAGGTCAGGTTCAGCACAATCGCCATGATCGCCGACGAGCTGATGCCCGAGTGGAAAATGGTCGCGAACCAGCTCGGGAAATGATCGTAGAAGTTCGGTGCGGCAATCGGGATCATGCCGAAGCCGATCGAGGTTGCGACGATGATCAGGTTGACGTTGTTGCGGTAATCGACCTTCGACAGCGTGCGAATCCCGCTCGCCGCCACCGTCCCGAACAGCACGATACCGGCACCGCCCAGCACCGAAGTCGGCACTGCAGCGATGACCCGGCCCATGAACGGCAGCAGACCGAGAATCACCAGGAAGATACCCCCGGTGGCCACCACAAAACGGCTCTTGATCCCGGTCACCGCCACCAGCCCGACGTTCTGCGCGAAGGCGCTCTGGGTGAACGAACCGAAGATCGGCGCAAACATGCTCGACAGCATGTCCGCCCGCAGACCGTTGCCCAGGCGTTTGGAATCGACTTTGGTGCCGATGATCTCACCGACCGCCAGAATGTCCGCCGAGGTTTCCACCAGGGTCACCATGACCACGATGCACATCGACAGGATCGCGGCGAAGTGGAAGGTCGGCATGCCGAAGTGGAACGGCGTCGGGAAGCCGAACATCGGCCCTTGAGCAACACCGGAGAAATCTGCCATGCCGAGGAACACCGCCAGAATCGTGCCGATCACCATGGCCAACAGGATCGACAGACGCGAGATGGTCGAGCTGCCGACCTTGCTCAGCAATAACACCAGCACCAGCGTCACGGCCGCCAGACCGATGTTCTGCATGCTGCCGAAGTCCGGCGCATGGCTGTTGCCGCCCATGGCCCAGCGCGCAGCCACCGGCATCAGCGTCAGGCCGATGGTCGTGATCACGATGCCGGTGACCAGTGGAGGGAAAAACTTGGTGATTCGCGAGAACACCGGAGTGATCAGCAAGCCGATCAACGACGCGGCAATCACCGCGCCCAGCACCGACTGAAAACCGCCCTCCCCGCCACTGCTGACGATCGCGACCATGGTCGCCACACCGGAGAACGACACGCCCTGCACCAGCGGCAACTGACAGCCAAAAAACGGAAGACCCAGGGTTTGCAGCAGTGTCGCCAGTCCCCCCGCAAACAATGAAGCAGCAATCAACAAACCAATGTCCGCCGGCGACAGCCCGGCCGCCTGGCCGATGATCAGCGGCACCGCAACGATACCGCCGTACATGGTCAGAACATGTTGCAGGCCGTAAGCCATATTCGCGCCGACCCCGAGATTTTCGTCCTCGGGCCGTTGGTGTGAAACATGGGGCGTTTTCATGTGGGGGGTTCCCTGGTTTTTGTTATGCGCACACTGTATTCAATACTCGTGACAAATGTCCATAGAGTTGTATACAACTTATCAGTCACATAATGGATAGGTAGCCACCCAAGCTTCTATCTCGCCACCTCCATCTCCCACAAATCCGGCAACACATCCCCTCCTGTCCCCGGTTTTTATCCCACTAGGCTGAAGTATTCATGGCGACCAGCGGTGCACCGGCGCTCTTTTTTATACATATAAAGTATGCATAATGAAGTCATTCGAAATTCAGTACGACAAAAGCAAGAACGCGGCCAACAAACTCAAGCACAGGGGCGTCAGCCTTGCCGAGACCGAGCCGGTCTTTCACGACGAACGCGCGCTGACGATCGAGGACAACGACCATGACCAACAGCGCTGGATCACCCTCGGCCTCGACGGCAAAGGGCGTTTGCTGGTGGTTGCGTACAGTTATCGCGAAGGCAACGTCGTACGAATCATTTCTGCACGTGTCGCCACACCGAGCGAACGTCGCGCTTATTTTCAGGAGGCTTGATCGATGAAAGACGAATACGACTTCTCGCAGGGCAAACGAGGCGCCTTGGCGCCCCACAAGGGCAAGACCCGCATCACCATCATGCTCGATGACGCCGTCATCGAAGCCGCGCGCAACGTGGCGGAAAACGAAGGCTTCGGTTATCAGACGGTGATCAACAACACCCTGCGCCATGCCCTGCTGGAAGCTGGCAGCAAAACGCAGGAGGCCGAGCCGCCCCACTCCGGGCAATTCAAGAAAGGCATCACCGCCGCCGACCTCAAAAGCCTGGAAAAAAAGCTCTCGGCGGCGGTTGGGGAAATCCGCCGGGTGCTGGAACCGGAGGCCAAGCCCTGAGATCAGGCCGGCACGAGCATTCGCGCCAACGACTGACGCACGTGCGGCTGGTCAGGCAGGCGCAGGCCGAACTCCTGCTCCAGCACCTCGATCAACTCATCGACATCCGCCACCTCGCGCCGCTCGCTGTCGGCGCCCATGTGATGAATCGCGAAGCTGCCGTTGTTCAGGGTGCGGCGCCAACCATTGCCGGTGCGCGCAACCATCAACCGGTTGGCAAATGGTGACTCGGGATGGGTCGAGACGTACCAGTTGCCGAGGGTGTAATCGATGTCTTCCTGGCGTTGCAGATCAAACAGGTACATCGCGCGCCATTCGTCCGCGACACTGGCGCGCAGCATGTAGCCGTCGGACTGCTTCTCGATGCGATAGGACTCATGCGGGGTCGACTGTTCAGCCTCGGTATCGAGCAACAGCGGCGCGGTCGGCACCATGCCGCCAAAACCGACGTCGGTGATGTAGCGCTCGCCCTCGATGATCACCAGGCTCAAGCGATGGGTGCGCGCCGTCCACGTACCCTCGGGTTGCGCCAGCACCACGCGCCCGGAGATGCCACGGGCCTCGAAGCCCAATTCCTGCAGCAACGCCAGAAACAGATTGTTCAGTTCGTAGCAGTAACCACCCCGGCCCCCGTAGAGAACCTTTTGTTCGACCGACGCCAGATCGATCAGCACCGGCGCGCCAGTGATCGTCGACAGGTTCTCGAAGGGGAAGACCCCGGTATGGCGCAACTGCAACTGTCGCAGGGTTTCCAGGGTCGGTGCCGGTGGAGCGTCGAACCCCAGGCGTTGCAGATACAACGTCGGATTCGCCAGACGTGGCTCGCTCATTGCTCAGTCCTTATGCATGTGGCCGCGGCTCGCTGCGCCGCTGGCCGACAGGTATACGGGATTGGGCCCCGACTCCGACAATTGATTTCGCCAATCACCGCTACCGGCGCTTGCGCGAACCGATGCGAATCCAGGTCGGCGCATGGTCGCTGGCGTGCGGTTCGTTGCGCACCCAGGCGTCGACTCCGGCCTCATGCAAATACGGACTGAGTGTCGGATTGAGCAGCAGATGATCAATGCGCAGACCAGAGTTGGTTTGCCAATGCTGGCGGAAGTAATCCCAGAAGGTGTAGAGGCGATCCTCGGGATACAGATGCCGCAGCGAATCAGTCCAGCCCTGATCAAGCAGCCGTTGATAACACTCGCGGCTTTCGGGTTGCAGCAGCGCATCCTTGAGCCAGGAGCGGGTGTTGTAGATGTCCATGTCGGTGGGCACCACGTTGTAATCGCCGGCCAGCACCACCGGATGGTCACTGCTTTGCAGATCTTTTGCGTAGCGGATCAAACGCTCGAACCAGGCCAGTTTGTAGTCGAACTTCGGCCCCGGTTGCGGGTTGCCGTTGGGCAGGTACAGGCAGCCGACCAGCACCCCGTGCACCGCCGCCTCCAGATAACGGCTGTGCTTGTCCTCGGGATCGCCCGGCAGACCGCGACGGCTCTCCAGCGGTTGCGCATCGCGGGCGAGAATCGCCACGCCGTTCCACGACGCCTGCCCGTGCCAGATCGCGCCGTAACCAGCGGCTTCCAGTTCGGCGGCCGGGAAAGCACTGTCGACCGACTTGAGTTCCTGCAGACAAGCGATGTCCGGTTGCTCGCGCTTGAGCCACTCCAGCAGGTTCGGCAAGCGTGCGCGCAGGCCGTTGACGTTGAACGTGGCGATCCGCAGGTTTTTCATCGTCCAGACTCCGGCGAACAGGGTGTGAAATTTGTGACCCTGTGCTAACGGCGGTGGTTGCATCGGATCAACCGGCTGCGGCGTAATAGGCGCTCGCCACTGCCCCGAACTGCCGAGACCTGCTCCCATGCTCACCACGCTGCAAGGCCCGCGCATCCTCCTGCGCCCGCTTCAGTACACCGACGCCGACGCCCTGCTCCAGGCTGCCGCCGACGGCGAACTGTGGAACCTCACCGTTACCGTGGTGCCTTCGGCGAGCACCATCGACAGCTATCTGAAAAAAGCGCTCGACGGTCGTGATGCCGGCAGCGTCATGCCATTTGTCATCGTGCTGAAGGATAGCGGCGAAGTGATCGGCTCGACCCGGTTCTGGAAGATCGATCCGATGAATCGCAAACTGGAAATCGGTAGCAGCTGGATCTCGGCACGCTGGCAGAAATCCTTCGTCAACACCGAAGCCAAATACCTGATGTTGCGCCACGCCTTTGAGGTGCTCGACTGCGTGCGAGTGCAGTTCACCACCGATGAGAACAACCAGAAGTCGCGCAACGCGATTCTGCGCCTCGGTGCGCAACAGGAAGGCATTGTGCGCCACGAGCGGATCATGCCGGACGGCCGCAAGCGTAACTCGGTGCGTTTCAGCATCATCGATGACGAGTGGCCGCAGGTGCGTCAGGCGCTGGAGCAGAAACTGGCTGAGGATCGAGGCTGAGGCTCGACAACCGCTCGTCAGCCAATCGGCACCAACGATTGCTGCCTTCAGACCAAAGTCAGGTAACCGAGCCTTTCTGGAGACGTAACCATGACATCGCGCAAACTGACTTCCCTGTTGCTCGCCGGGCTGCTGGCCACCGCCTCGGTCGGCGCTTTTGCCGCCAATGACGGGGCAGATGCCTCAGGCACCAAATCCGGTGCTACAAGCGGCACCAACATGCCACCCAACACCAACCCCGGCGCACCAAAAAACGGTGACAGTACCGATGGCGCCGGCAAGGGTACCGGCACTAACAGTGGCACCATGGGTTCTGGATCGGGGGCGGGGGGCGGCACCGGTTCGGCCGGTGGCGGAACTGGCGGTGCCGGCGGTGGGACAGGCAGCTGAACGAACAAGCGTGACCGCTGGTGATCCGGCATGAAGGCATGAATCTGTGGCGCTGGAATCTGATTCCTCGCCACAGATCAAACGCGGGTCTTCAGCGATCCGAACGCATCAACTCGGCAACCCCGGCCTCCAGCGACAACACCGCCGCACGATTGCGCCCGGCATTTTTCGCCTGATACAGCGCCGCATCGGCACACTGGATAAACGCCTCCAGGCTGTCATTGCCGCTGGGAACAAACGAGTAACAGCCCAAACTCACCGTCAGATACCCGGTCGGCGATCCGCTGTGAGTTATGTACTTTTCCATCACACTGCGGCGGATCTGCCCGGCAATCGCCAGCGTACCGTTGATGTCGGTGTCCGGCAGCAGCACCGCAAACTCCTCGCCACCATAACGCACCGCCAGGTCAGCCTTGCGCTGGCAACAATTCTTCAGCACCTGCGCCACCTGCGTCAGACAATGATCGCCTGCCACATGGCCGTAGGCATCGTTGTAGCGCTTGAAGAAATCGATATCGAGCATGATCAGCCCGACCGGACTCGACTGCCGTGCACCGCGAGCAAATTCGATCTCCAGCGATTGCTCGAACAGCCGACGATTCGCCAGCCCCGTCAGGCTGTCGTGGGTAGCGATCTGCTCCAGTGTGCGCTGTGCCTTGCGCAGGTTTTTCTCGATTCGCTCGCCGTCGCGCACCTGATGAATGAACACCCAGCCGAACAGTCCGACGCCAAGAATCACCAGCGCCACAATCACGCTGGACTGAAAGGCTCGCTCATACCACCCCTTGAGAATCGTGTCGCGCGAAGAGGCGGACGCTACCACCAGCGGGTAAGCCGCCAACTGGCGGTAGCCGTACAAGCGCACCACGCCGTCGACCACCGACTTGATCATTGCAGTGCCGGCCGGGGCTTCGGGCAGCAGCTTCTGGTAAATCCTGCCTTGCGCCAGCGACGAACCGATCAGGCCTTCGTCGAACGGCCGCCGCGCGAGCAATGTGCCGTCCTTGAGTCCGAGAAACATGATGCCGCTGTCATCAAGGCTGAAGCTTTTGAAGAACCGGTCGAAGTACGCCATCTTGATCCCGGCCATCAGCACGCCCTGAAAATTGCCGGCGCGATCGTTGATCCGTTTCGAGATCGGGATGACCCACTCGCCATTCTCGCGGCTGCGAATCGCCGGACCGATGTGCGCCACGGTGGAAACATTCTGCTGGTGAAACTTGAAGTACTCGCGGTCAGCGACACCCTTGCCACGGGGCAGGTCCGGGAACGAGGTGATCACCCACTGGCCCTCGCGGTCGAACAGGAACATGCCGTGCAACTGCTCCAGTTGCTGCACCCGACGTGCAAAAGTTTTTTGCAGACGTGGTCGCTGTGCGGCGCCGTATCCGTCGTCCTCGACCCAATCAGCGAGACTGGTGAGCACCAGGTCGGCGGCCAGAAACGTGTCTTCGGCCTGCTGCGCCATGGCCCGGGTCAGGTTGGTGGAAGCGATCTGCGCATTTGCCAGATCCTGGCGTCGTGTCTGCTCCAGTTGCAGATAGAGCAAGCCGGACAGACACAGGCACACCGCAACGATGAACAGCGCTGCCGCCTTGCGCAGCGGCAGGCGTTTAAGCGTGCCGGGGGTCTGATGCGGGTCGTGAATGGGGATTGGCAAAAACATGTCCTGGGCAGGTACGACAGGGGCCGCAGCCCGAAACCCTTACTTTTTGTGAGCGTAGCCCACCGGGGTGCGCACAGCAAACCCGCAGCGCCATCACACTCCCGCCCAGTTGTATCGGCGCGCAAGAGATTTGGATGAACGCTGCGCGGCGATTTATTTTCAGTTGTCGTTTTGCGGGTGATCGTGCCCATTGATCAGGCAAGCGAGTCTTGGCCCGAATACTCGAGTTCACCAAAACCCTGTGGCGAGGGAGCTTGCTCCCGCTGGGGGCGAAGCGCCCCGTCTTACCCTAAAAGCAGGGGCCTGCTGCGCAGTCCAGCGGGAGCAAGCTCCCTCGCCACGGATTCAGTGTTTGTCTTGGCTGTTTTGAATCACATCAACGCGACGGCGGCACCCGGATATCCCCTGCCCGGCACTGGGTCTTCACGCCCTTGCCGCACGCGCCGAACTGCAGATCCTTGCCCATGCACACCCGCACTTCCGAGAGTTCCGGGCCGCTGCAGATCACCGCGATGCCATTGGCCGGGATCCCCGGATTGGCCTTGCGGAACAGGTCAGCGATTTCCTGGGCTTCGAAGTAATACGAGGAGCTGAACGGTTGCAGCTCCTGCGGGATTTTCACCGCGCCAAGCGCTTTGTCCGCTTCGTCCAGATAACCCATCGCGCCGAGACCGCTGCAGGTGCCGTGTTTGGACCATTCGTGATCGAGCAGTTTCCTGGTCGGGAACAGCGTCAGGCCCCTGGTGGTTTCCGCCGCCGACAGCGTGGTCAGTGGTGGGCAGGATTCCGGCCAGCCACCATTGGCGTATTGCGGCCACAAACCATGCAGCACGAAGCCGTAGCCCTTGCCGGAACATTGCACGTCATCTTTGTGAGTGAGGCAGAACGTCGGTGACCAGGACAACGTCAGCAGGTAGTAATCGAACTGCCCCGCCACCGCTTCCGTTTGCACTTTGCTGGCGTTCGACTGACGCGCCGAACTCAGGCCGATGCTACCGGCCGTCAGCGCGATCAGCGCCACAACTGTAAAAAGCTTTTTCATGTAACCGCTCCTTGCGTTTGATTACCTGTTCCAGTTAGGGCTGATTTGAACAGCCGGAAACATTTTTTCATAAAGAAATTTCAACCCTGTGACGAGAACAGTCGGTTGGAATAGGCGTGAAAAGTGCCGGACAACGGGGAGAAGGCGATATCACCTTGACATCACCCCATCACACCTCTAAAAAGTCCGGGTAAATTGGATCCGAAGTAAAAATCTGATAGGGCCAGAGGCCAAATCGCCAAGGAGCTGTAAACAATGAAAAAAATCTTTATAAGAATTCTTGCTGCAGCAGGAATCACAGGCATCGTTTTTACTATATTGGCAAATGGCTATCTGATCTACTTGAGAGACCAGCCGATCTTTATAAAGATCGCAGCGGCGTTGATAGCCATGCTCTCCGCGTTTAAAGCCTACAAATATCTCAAGCACGCAATAGAACATGCCCAGGGCAAAAAAGACGCACCAAAGCTGAGTACTCCAATCTTTATGGTTGCCGTCGCGGTATTGGTGTTTTTCGTAACCCGCTATCTAAGCAACAACCCACTGATTTAAGAAACCATTCCCTTTACGACTCAATACGCACATCACGCGCCCTGATCATTTAAACACAAGGACAGCCAAAACAATGGACTTTAAAAACATGGCGAATGCCGAGTACTTGTTGATGCACAAGGACTTTTACAAAACACAAGAAAGCATCGAAGAGATCCTCGACAACAAAGCAGATGAAAACTCCCTGACATTGCTTTCCTCTCTTTCATTCAAGCATCATCAAGCGAAAGTCTTTAAGGAATGGTCCATTTCCAGGCTCGCAAATAACAAATCTCAACAGCAACTGCTTGAACAACACACCCCTTATGGCAGATTACAGATCTGGACCTGCTGGAAACACTATCTTTCCCATTTGAATCAGAAGCCATCGCAGCAATCATTGCAGGATAGCTTAGCGACATTACACCGCACCTTTTGCAAACTAAACGACTCCGATGGCGAACAACAACACCCGCAACAGTACTTTTTGACTACGACAACCGCATTTTCCAGGGACAGCTGGGAATTTCAGTTTATTCGAGCAAAAAAAATCTTCCTGGAAAACAAAACCCTCGCCCCTTACATCTCCGACTTTGAAAGCCACTACAATATAAAGCTTGTCGACTATTTGAATATTATTTATTTAATGGTCAACATCTACCATTTGAAGGACGACATCGATTATCTCAACCCCACCCAGCTTGATCGATGGGTGCTCGATATCGACCACATTTGCGCAAGCGTTCCGATTAATCGCAAAACGCTCACCGACGTGCTCGGCCTCATTTCCAGCACCCTTGAAGAAAGCCAGTCATTTGCAAAAAGCACGATAGACGAACCAAACAACTTTACACTGTTCCGAAACCGTCCTTTTATAAAACTGAGCGAAACTCGATACCTCCCTATCGAAGGCAAGCTTGTTGAAGATCTACTATTCAACAATCTGTATTACAAGATCAAAGATCTTTATGTTGGAAAGTCACCATTCATGGATGATTTTGGAGGTGCCTTCGAGACGTATGCCGTCAATCTCTCCAACACGGCATTTTCAGAAAAGAAAGACCAATACAAAATCATCCCCGAATTTCCTTTCGGCAAACCCCAACGCATGTCTCCTGACTTGATGATTTCCTGCCCGGAGAACAACTCAGTAACTGTAATCGAAATAAAGTCGGCACGGGTTCTCGACCGGGTGTTTTCAACCGAGCGCGATGATGAAGCGGTCGACAACTCGTTCGAGAAAACCAAGGCGCGCCCGCTGATTCAAGCTCGCACTCGCATAGGGGAAATAGTTCAGCGCAAGGTTCACCCGGATCTGACTGACAGCAAATACTATCAGTTCCTTGCGGTCACAATGAATGACTTCCCGCTTATACTGGAAAACATTGTCTTCACGGGCCCAGCCGGCGAAGACATCAGTTCGTCATTTTTCTCGATGAACATCGAAGCATATGAAGTCCTTTTAAAAATTATTTCCTGCGATTATGAGATAACACTGGACAACATACTTAATGGCTACAATCATTACAAACACAAAATGTCGATAAAAACCTATCTCAGCAGAGTATTCACGCACAACAACCTTCATAGCGAAACGTTCGTGCAGATCATCAATGGTTCAAGATCCGAATACATCGACTACTTACGCGCTTCTCGTAATTCTTGATAAACTCCTGATCAAAAAAAGACAGACCGAAACTAATGTTTCGGTCTTTCCATTTTCCTGAAACAGCCCCTTCCAGAGAAGTCATTCATCTGAACGCAGTCCAGAATTCACGGCTGACTTCCAGGCTGTCTTCTTGCGGTTTTGGCGTTACCTTCATGACGCAAGGCAACGCCACACCCCGTTGAACGGTCTACGATTAACAGGCAGACATCAAACCAAGGGATCCGAAATGAGTAAAGCAGACGAACTCGCCGCCAAACTCAAGCAAACCCGGCACACCCATGCGGATGCCGCGCTGGAGATCGATTGCTGGCCGGCGCAGGTCTACGATCTGTACCACCGCATCGAGGTCTGGCTGCAACCCGTCACCGAAGTCGGCCTGAAAATCCGCCGCAATCCGACCCACGTTTGCGAGAGCTCACCCGATGGCGAAAGCCACGATTACGCGATCGACCAACTGGTGATCGAAGCCAATCAACAAACCCTGACCTTTGATCCCATCGCACGGTTTACCGAAGACGGCGCCGGCCGCGTGCAGATCACCCTGCCGGATCGCAACACCTACCTGCTGCGCACTGTCGATGAGCATCATGAAAGCCATTGGTGGCTGCAAACGGTGGAAACCGGTCATGAACTGGATGCGATTGCGCTGACCGAGAACAACCTGTTGCAGGTGGTGCAGGAAGGGCTCGGCCTGTAACGCGAGCGGTCAAACTGTCAAAACTGTAATCCTCCTCTCAGCCAACTGAAAGCCAGCGCTGGTTAGCCTCTCCGTCATGTATCAAACGGGGACTTCCAGCGCATGCCTTCCAACACCTCAAGACGCACCTTCGTCAAAGGCCTGGCCGCCAGCGGCCTGCTCGGCGGCCTCGGTCTGTGGCGCGCGCCGGTCTGGGCGTTGACCCCGCCCGGGCAGATCAACGAACTGAGCGGCAGCGAATTCGAGCTGTTCATCGGCGAAACCCCGGTCAACCTCACCGGCAGCCCGCGCACTGCGCTGACCATCAATGGCAGTCTGCCCGGCCCGTTGTTGCGCTGGCGCGAGGGTGACACGGTGACGCTGCGGGTGCGCAATCGGCTCAAGGACAGCACCTCGATTCATTGGCACGGCATCCTGCTGCCGGCCAACATGGACGGCGTGCCGGGTCTGAGTTTTCACGGCATCGAACCGGGTGGCGTGTACGTTTACCAGTTCAAGGTGCGGCAGCACGGCACTTACTGGTATCACAGCCATTCCGGCCTGCAGGAGCAGGCCGGGGTCTACGGGCCGCTGGTGATCGACGCGAAAGAGCCGGAGCCGTTCCAGTACGACCGCGACTACGTGGTGATGCTCAGCGACTGGACCGACGAAGACCCGGCCAGCCTGATGAAGACCCTGAAAAAGCAGTCCGACTACTACAACTACCAAAAGCGCACCGTTGGCAATTTCATCGACGACGTCAGCGACAAAGGCTGGGGCGCCACCGTTGCCGACCGCACGATGTGGGCGCAAATGAAGATGAACCCCACCGACATCGCCGACGTCAGTGGCGCCACCTACACCTTCTTGATCAACGGCCACACGCCCGACAGCAACTGGACCGGGCTGTTTCGCCCCGGCGAAAAACTGCGCCTGCGGCTGATCAACGGCTCGGCCATGACTTACTTCGACGTGCGCATTCCGGGGCTGAAAATGACCGTGGTCGCGGCGGACGGCTTGCACGTCAAACCGGTCAGCGTCGACGAGCTGCGCATCGCCGTGGCGGAAACCTACGACGTGATCGTCGAGCCCGCCGCCGACGCCTACACCCTGTTCGCCCAGACCATGGACCGCAGCGGTTACGCCCGCGCCACCCTCGCCACCCGCGCCGGTCTGGTAGCACCGGTGCCTGCGCTGGATCCGCGCCCGCTGGTCACCATGGACGACATGGGCATGGGTGGCATGGATCACGGCTCGATGGACATGAGCAACATGGCAGACATGGATCACTCGGCGATGGGCCCGATGCAATCGCACCCCGCCAGCGAACAGGACAATCCGCTGGTGGACATGCAAGCCATGAGCACCGCGCCGAAACTCGACGACCCCGGCCTCGGCCTGCGCAACAACGGCCGCCGCGTGCTGACCTACGCCGACCTGCGCAGCACCTTCGAAGACCCGGACGGCCGCGATCCCGGGCGCACGATCGAGCTGCACCTGACCGGGCACATGGAGAAATTCGCCTGGTCGTTCAACGGCATCAAGTTCTCCGACGCCGAGCCGCTGCGCCTCAAGTACGGCGAGCGCATTCGTCTGGTGCTGGTCAACGACACGATGATGACCCACCCCATCCACCTGCACGGCATGTGGAGTGATCTGGAAGACGAAAACGGCAACTTCCAGGTGCGCAAACACACCATCGACATGCCCCCCGGTACCCGTCGCAGCTACCGGGTCACGGCCGATGCACTGGGCCGCTGGGCCTATCACTGCCATCTGCTTTATCACATGGAAACGGGCATGTTCCGCGAAGTGCGGGTGGAAGAATGAAGGGGCCGATCATGACTCGAATCGCAACGTTCTCCTTGTTGCTCATCAGCACTTCCGTCATGGCCGCCGCCGACATGCAAGGCATGGATCACAGCCAGATGCCCGGCATGGATCACAGCCAGATGCCCGGCATGGATCACTCGATGCAAAGCATGGACGACGGCATGATGCAGCCCGCCGCGCCGACAGAAAGTCGCACGCCGATCCCGGTGCTGACCGACGCCGACCGCGCCGCCGTGTTCGTCAGCCCCGGCGGCCATCAGGTGCATGACAGCGCAATCAACAGCTACTTCCTCGCCGACAAACTCGAATGGCAAAACGCCGATGACGGCAGCGCTTTGGCCTGGGATCTGTCCGGCTGGATTGGCGGCGATATTGATCGCCTGTGGCTGCGCTCCGAAGGCGAACGCAGCAACGGCAAGGCCGAGGACGCTGAGCTCCAGGCATTTTGGGGCCACGCGATTTCGCCGTGGTGGGACGTGGTCAGCGGCGTGCGTCAGGACTTCAAACCCGGCGCCCCACAAACCTGGGCTGCGTTCGGTGTGCAGGGCATGGCGCTGTACAACTTCGAAGCCGAGGCCACGGCGTTTCTCGGCGAGGGCGGACAAAGCGCACTGCGGCTGGAGGGCGATTACGACATTCTGCTGACCAATCGGCTGATCCTGCAGCCCACCGCCGAGCTCAACGTCTACGGCAAAAACGACCCGCAACGGGGCCTCGGCTCCGGCCTGTCGAACACTGAAGCCGGCCTGCGCCTGCGCTACGAAATCCGCCGCGAATTTGCGCCGTACCTCGGCGTGACGTGGCACCGCACCTACGGCAACACCGCCGATTACGTCCGCGAAGAAGGCGAAAATCGCAGCGAAGCACGGCTCGTGCTTGGTGTGCGGCTGTGGTTCTGAATCCCATTGAAAAACAACCCCGGAGGTCTTGCATGCGCACGTTGAATATCACCCTTGTACTCGCCAGCGGATTGCTCCTGAGCAGCCTCGCTCAGGCTCACCCGAAACTGCTGTCATCAACCCCGGCCGAAGGTGCCGACGGCGCGGCACCCGACAAGATCGAACTGCACTTTTCCGAGAATCTGCTGACCCAGTTCTCCGGCGCCAAACTGGTGATGACCGAGATGCCCGGCATGGCCCATTCGCCGATGCCGATGAAGGCCAGAGTCAGCGCCGGCAGCGACCCGAAATCGATGCTCATCACCCCGCTCGCGCCACTGCCCGCCGGCACCTACAAGGTCGAGTGGCGCGCGGTGTCGTCCGACACGCACCCGATCACCGGCAACGTCACGTTCAAAGTGAAATGAGCGATGGCTGAACTGATCAACATCATTCTGCGCCTGGCGTTGTATGTGGATTTGTTGCTGTTGTTCGGGGTGGCGTTGTTTGCGCTATACAGCGTTAACGCGCCGCTGCGTTTCAAGCCGCTGTTGCGTGGTTTGGCGTTGATCGGGGCACTGCTGTCAGTGGCTGGACTGCTGCTGATGACGAGCGCCATGAGTGGCGAAACCAAACTTGCCGCACTCTGGCCGCACCTGCAGATGATGCTGCTGGAAACGGACGTCGGGTTGGCGTGGGCGCTGCGCATGATTGCACTGATCGTGGTGCTGGTTCAGCCGGGGATGTGGCTCGCGTCGATGGCCGGCGCAGTCGCCCTCACTTCCCTTGCGTGGAGTGGGCACGGGGCAATGGATGAGGGCTCGCTGCGGTTCTGGCATTTCCTCAGCGACATCCTCCATCTGCTGGCGGCGGGTGCATGGTTGGGGGCCATGCTGGCGCTGGTGCTGCTGGCCCGGGGGCGTGTGGATGAAGCGCGGATTCGCCTGTTGGCAGAGGCGGTGAAACGCTTCGAATGGATCGGCGCGGCGATTGTGCTGACGCTGTCGGTAAGCGGCGTGGTGAATTACCTGTTCATCGTCGGCCCGAGGCTGGATGACGTGCTGCTCGGCACCTATGGGATGTTGCTGGCGATCAAGGTGCTGCTGTTTGCCGCGATGCTGGTTCTGGCGGCGCTGAACCGCTTTCACCTTGGGCCTGCGCTGGAGCGATCCATACGCGATGGACAGCCTGTGATCGCGGCGAATGCACTCAGGCGCAGCGTGCTGCTGGAGCTGGGCATGGCGCTGCTGATCGTGGCGTTGGTGGCGTGGCTCGGCACGTTGAGTCCGGATGCGGGATGACACCCGCGAAGGCCTTTCACTACACTGGCTCACCGTCCTCTGCAGAAGCCCAATGTCCATGACCATTCTAAAAAGCACGATGATCCTTTGCGGCGCGCTGACCCTGGCCGCCGGCGTTCAGGCGCAGGAAAGCCCTTCGCACCTCGACAGCATCCAGCAACAAGGCCAATTGCGCGTCTGCACCACTGGCGACTACAAGCCCTACACCTTCAAGCGCACCGACGGCGACTTCGAGGGCATCGACATCGCCATGGCACGCTCGCTGGCCGACAGCCTCGGGGTCAAGGTCGAGTGGGTGCAGACCACCTGGAAAACCCTGATGCCGGACATGCAGGCCGGCAAGTGCGACATCGGCATGGGCGGCATTTCAGTGACGCTGGAGCGGCAGAAAAAAGCCTTCTTCAGCAACACCCTCGACAGCGACGGCAAAATCCCGCTGGTGCGTTGCGCCGACCAGTCCAAATACCAGACGGTCGAGCAGATCAACCAGCCCAACGTGCGCCTGGTTGAACCGGCGGGCGGCACCAACGAAGCCTTCGTCCACGCCTTCCTGCCCAAGGCGCAACTGGCCTTGCACGACAACGTGACGATCTTCCAGCAACTGCTCGACAACAAGGCCGACGTGATGATCACCGACGCCTCGGAAGCGCTGTACCAGCAGAAACTCAAACCGGGGTTGTGCGCGGTAAATCCGCACCAGTACATGCAGTACGGCGAGAAGGCGTACCTGCTGCCGCGTGATGACATCAGCTGGAAGCTGTACGTAGATCAGTGGCTGCATTTGAGCAAAGTCACCGGCACTTATCAGAAGGTCCTTGGCGAGTGGCTGGCGCTGCCGCAGTAATCTCCCAGGCACAAACATTTGTGGCGAGGGCGCTTGCTCCCGCTGGACTGCGCAGCAGGCCTTCTTTTGAGGGGCCGCTTCGCGCCCAGCGGGAGCAAGCTCCCTCGCCACATTGACCTTCAGCCGGGAAATCTATCAGTCGTCATGCAACATCCCGGAACTGTACTGATTCAAGCTGCTGCCAATACTGTTGCCACCAAACTTGAGGGTCGTCGCATGACTGCGTCCCTCCGGCGACTGACAATCCGAAGAAAAACAACTGGTGGTGGTCAGCCCACCCGCGCCCGAACAGGCACTCAACACCGATACCGCTGCAGCGATCAACAGCACTTTGATGACATTCAGGCGCATGGCACGATTCCCTGGGATAAACACCGCAATCTTCTGCCAACATCCTAGGCCTGCGTCGCGCACGGCAACATGAAACTTTGCTGATCGACAGCGCCGGTTCAGAATCGCTTATCCGCCGACAAGGACATCCCCATGCAATTCCTGCCCCTCACCAACGCCAGCCCCGCAATTCAGGCCCATATCCGCACCCTGCGCAATCAACCGGATGTGCGCAAGTTCATGTACACCGCGCATGAAATCAGCGAACAGGAACATGCCAACTGGCTGGCCTCTTTGCAGGGCAACTCACGGCAACAAGTGTTTGTGGTGATCAAGGATGAGCAAGCGGTGGGCGTTGTTTCGTTGAATGCGATCAACGTTTTACACAAGAGCGCGGACTGGGCGTTTTATCTGGACGTCGGGTTGCAGGGCAAGGGGTTGGGCAGTGTGATCGAGTTCTGGATGCTTGATTACGCGTTTGATGTCGCCGGTCTGGAAAAGCTCAACTGCGAAGTGCTGGCGATGAACGCGGCGGTGGTGAAGATGCATCAGAAATTCGGCTTCGAGATTGAAGGCGTTCGCCGGCAGAACATCCTGAGGGAGGGAGCGCGGATCGACGTTGTTCTGCTCGGTATCACCAAAGACGAATGGCGGAACAAGCGCCCTGCACTGGCGCCAGTGATCCAACGGCTCAACACCGTTTAAAGTCGCAAGGCCGTCACTTGGAGATGACGGCCTTCGCTGCCAGTGAGCGTAAAGACTTTGAGTGTGAGTCCAGCGTCAAACCGCCCGCCACGCCTGCGTCGGAATCTGCGCCATCGACTCAAACGCCGGTTTGGCAAACCAGAAACCCTGCATCAGATAAATCCCGCAATCGGCAAGAAAGTCCCGCTCCTCCGGGTGCTCAATGCCCTCGGCAATCACCTCGATATCCAGTTCGGTACACATGCCCACCACGCCCCGCACAATCGCCTGACGCACACGGTCGCGGTGGATATCGCGGATCAACGCCATGTCCAGTTTGATCAGATCCGGCTGAAAGTCCGCCAGCAGATTCAGCCCGGAGTAGCCGGCGCCAAAGTCATCGATGGCGGTCTTGAAGCCGAACTCGCGGTACTCGCGCAAAATGTTCATCAAGTGTTTGTTGCTTTCGACGTGCTCGCCCTCGACCGCTTCGAAGATCAACCGATCGAGCGGGAACGCATGCGCGCGAGCCGCCTCCAGCGTGCTGCGAATGCACAGGTCCGGACGATAAACGGCGTTCGGCAAGAAGTTGATCGAGAGAAACCCGGTGAGCCCCAACTGCGCTGCCGTGGAGATCGCCCGTACGCGGCACAGTTGATCGAAGCGATAGCGGTTCTGGTCATCGACCTGCTGCAGAACCGATAGCGCCCCCTCGCCCTGCACGCCCCGGACCAGCGCCTCGTGGGCGAAGGTCGATTGATCACGCACATCGACAATCGGCTGGAACGCGAAGGAGAACGCCATATCGGCCTCGCCTTTTTGCCGGCATCCTTGGCACCCCCCGCTGGGCTGGGGGAAAATTGGTGTATTGGTCATGACGCCCCCTGAGAGCGGGTTGCAACCATCCATGGCCCAGAAAAAATAACTGCACGGACCGGGTGGCGCCGCTTGGCGGCCCCCGCTTATACAGGCTGACCGGTCAATTCCGGCCAAGTTCATTGCGAAATGCCATCAGGTGCGGAAATGTGCCGTCATGCGCTGCAGGTCCTGCCCCAGCGATGCCAGCTCAATGGTCGCGGCAGCACTTTCTTCGCTGGCGACGGCCGACTGATCGGCCACATCGCGCACACTGACGATGCTGCGATTGATCTCATCGGCCACCGCGCTTTGCTGCTCGGCGGCGGCGGAAATCTGCAGGCTCATTTGCTGGATCGTGCCGATCGAATGGTTGATCTCGGTAATCGCCTGCTCGGCTTTCTGCGCCAGCACCACCGTGTCCAGCGTGCGCTCGCGGCTGGATGTCATCAGTGTCGAAGCGGCTTGCGTGCCCTGCTGCAACGTGACAATCAGCGCTTCGATTTCCTTGGTTGAATCCTGAGTGCGCTGCGCCAGCGAGCGCACTTCATCGGCAACCACCGCGAAACCACGGCCCTGCTCCCCCGCCCGCGCCGCTTCAATCGCCGCGTTCAGCGCCAGCAAATTGGTCTGCTCGGCGACTGCCTTGATCACATCGATGACCTTGCCGATCTGCTCACTGTCCTGGGACAGCACGTTCATCGCCGCGCCCAAGTCTTCGATCGCCACCGACAGTTCGCTGATCTGCACAGTCGCCTGCTTGACCACCGCACTGCCGTGACGCGCCTGCTGATCGGCCAGGGTCGCGGCGGCCGATGCGTCGGTGGTGTTGCGCGCCACCTCCTGCACCGTCGAGGCCATTTCGTGCATCGCCGTGGCGACCTGATCCACCTCGACTTTCTGCTGGCGCACGCCGGCGCTGGTCTGCTCGCTCATCGCCGAAAGCTTCTCGGCCGACGTCGAAATATGTGTCACGCCGTTACCAATCCCCTGCACCAGCGTGTTCAGACTTTGCGCCATGTCCTGCATCGCGTTTTGCAGATCGCCCAACTCATCCTTGCGGCTGGATTTGGCCTGCACAGTCAGATCGCCCTTGGCAATCCGTCGCGCCAGCTCCACCGTCAGCGCCAGCGGTCCGGTGATCTGCCGCGAGATCAGCACCGCAGCCAACAGACCGACCACCAGCGCTAGCACGGTCAGCACTGCAATCTGGATAAACGCACGATGTTGATCGTCCCGCGCCAGGCGCTGCTGAGTGTCCATCAGGCCGGTCATGATGCTGTCCATCGCCTGGCTCTGTTGATCCACCTGCTGGCGCAGGTTCTGCTTCTGCTCGAACAGCGCGGCAACCTCAACCAGCACCTCGCGATAACGGCGAATCCCGGCCTGCGCCTCTTCAAGCTGACTCGACAGAGCCGTCGGCAAACCGCTGCGTGCCTTGCTCATGTCGGCCAGAAACGCATCAGTGGTGTCCAGCAGCACCTTCTTGTTGGCCTCGCTCGGCACGGCGATATAACGCCGCAGCATCAGACGAAACATCGTCATGCCATTGCGCAGATCCGCCACCGTGCGCAAGTCCGCCACCCGCGCACTGTCGGCAGACGCCAACGCACTGGCCGTGGTGCTCTCAAACATGCTGGTGAAAGTCTCGGCGTACTTGTCCGACATCGCCCCCAACGGTTTCAGCGCATCGCTGGTCGCCTTGTCCGCCTCGACCAAGCGCTTGACCCGCTGATCGTAGGCCAGCGTAGTGTCCTGCAACTGCTTCAAGGCCTGCTGGTTTTCCGCCCGCGTCAGGGTCTGCAACGCCTTGGCGATCAGCCCCTGCAACACCGTCAGCTGCGACTGATAAGCCTCGGCATAAGCGACATCCGCCGCCGCTTCGTACTGCTTCTCCGACAGCCGCATGTCCTGCGTCGCATCGTTGAGCGTGCCGATCAGACGCGTGGTGTCCAGGCGATCAACCAGCACATTGCTGCTGCTGTAGCCAATGAAGGCCACCGCCCCCACCGCCAGCAAAAGAACGCCAAACCCGGCCCCCAACTTTCGGGAAACCTTGATGTTGCCCAGGAAACTCGATGCTTCTGCCATGTTCAGCCTCTAACGCCCTGACGCGATTCAGCGTCAGGCACAAAAAGTAGATCTCTGATAACCGGAGTTACCGCTCATATTCGGGGTCGTCGTCCTGGGCGAAATACGGGCAGCTTCCACTGACCCGGCTGCAATAAGCTGACGCGAAAAGCCGTACCGACGGCCCACGCACCAGCGGACAAATCCAGGAATCACGCTGGACTTATCGTTTCAGCAAAGGTGTTGGAACGGATGCTATAAATTTTGGGAAAAGTTGTACAACTTTATATTTTTGTACAATCGTTGAACTTTTTTGAGCGCGTGATGACGCATTGCCATCATTTTTTGTGGCACATCGCTATTGCTGCGGAAACAGGCTGAAAACCGCCATCTGGGGCAATTGTTTTGCGCATCGACAGAACGCCCTCCGCGACCACGACCTCGCCGCTCGCCATGGAGGGCAGCGATCTACGCCTTGAGCTCGACGTTATCCAACGCCTGATTCACCGCCAACTCCCCCAACATCACCACCTGCACAAAGATGATGAAAGTCACCGGAAAAGTCGCATGGGTTATAACTGCCGCCTTCGCCGCGTCAGAGATCTACAAAGCAGACAACAAGCCAAAAGAAGCCGGACGCCAAGGGATTATCCTAGGTGGAGGCGCCGCCGGTGGTGCGTTAGCTGGATTGAGTATTTCTATGCTGTGCGGCCCCGCCGCCCCGGTCTGTGCAATCGCAGTTGTGGTTGCGGGAAGCGTAGCAGGAGGTATTGTTGGGGACTTGGTGGCAGATAGTCTGGATGAAGAACTGGAGGAGTTTCTGACATGGAACGTTCAATGACGGATGAGGAACTCGCTTACGTCTATTGGGCGCTATCTGACGCTTTTGTTGATACAGAAGTTGATTATGAAGCTATTGCGCGTCAGACGGAAGACTACGATCCTAACGAAATCAAGAGGATTCTTTATCATGAGGTAGCACCGGTCTGCCATACAAACTTAGAGACCATTATACCAATAATATGGTCTGCTTTTAATTTGGAAAACCTGAAAAATGATATTAAAGAAACTTTAAGAGCTCGAGAAGCGAGCGCTTTACGAAGAATAAAAGATAAGCTATTGATCCGATGGCTTGAGTTTAGATACAGATACATATGGACCGAAATATCAAAAAATTACAAAAAACATGACTAAAGAAAAACACCACAACTTGCTTCCCATCGACAAAAGGCACTCCCCCCCGATGGATAAATTACAGACACTTATAACAACTATAAAAGACCACACCTCACCTTTAATAGACAACCTATTCAATCTTTCAACCTGGGAAACAATAAAGTCTTTTTCAAACTCTTCATTCACCACATCATTAGTTGGTGCGTTAGCTGGTGCATTTGCTGGTGCCATGGCTGCACAACGGATAGCTGAGCGTAGCAAACTACGGGATGAGCTCACCAAAGAGATCCGCAACGTAAATGCCGGGATGACAATAGCACTATCGATTGCGAGCTCAGCCATTGGACTGAAGAAACAATACCTACAACCAATAAAAGAAAAATACGCCACTGACAAAAAAACAATTGAACAGATAATAAAAACCAGAAAAAGCCATCCTGAAAGTTCAGAAACTTATGCATTTTCAGGTGACCTTCGCACGCTATCAACTTCAAAACCACCGATTGATCCGCTGAAAGAAATTGTGTTCACACGACTATCAATAAACAACCGATCGCTAAGTTTAACATCTGCCATCGCCGAATCACTTGAACATTTGAACTACTCCATCGCTACCCGAAACGAATTGATCAAGTCATTCAAATCTGGAAATTTCTCTTTTGGCGCGGATATCATCTCTATGTACTTTGGACTTCCTTTCGGTGACGGACACGTAAATCAAGAATTTGGAGACTGCATAGAAGGAATGGCCTCCCACAATGACGAAATTATTTTCTTTAGCGTTTTACTATGCAAAGACCTGCACCAACATGGATTATATACCGCCACACGATTCGAAAAAAAACTAACATCCACGGCGCCAAACATTAACGAAGTTTCTTTCGACGAAGCCCGTAGAGAGGGATTAATTCCAGAGAATGAAGAATACCCCACCTGGTTCTCTAGCTTTCAAGAAAAACCGAAAAAAAACGAGAATTTCTGGCGCCGACTATGCAATAAAAATCCTTGATCAAAAAAACCAAAGGGGACGAAATTATTTTTCGCGAGAAGTTTCCTACTGAAACTAACACTGTATAAAAACAAAGTTAACGAATTATCTAGCCCCCCCTTTTCTCTTTATATAAATCCGCTAACTTATTTATCTAAAACCTAAAAACCACTCCGACAATGCTAACCAACAAGTAAATAACAACAATAACCAACCCAGACAAAACAGAAAGAACCAATAAAGGCTGCTCCTCTATTCTCACCCACTCCCACAACACCGGCTTGAATCGATCAATGCGCACGCACACATATGCAATGCTGTATGCCGCAATGTACCCCCACAACCATATCGAAGTAAGAAGACTTGTAAAAAAGAATACACCTTCAGGAAATGCGTAAACCACCTCGGTAGATAAAGGTACGTCTGTTGTGAAACGCCCCTGCCCATCCGCTTTAAAGTTAGACATATCAAAGTCTTCTACAACCCTTAGTAACGTGGTCAGATTATTAGGATCTAACCACACACCCAGAGACGTCACTGGAGAAGCTGCGCCATGGTGCAATAAAATAAATTTAGCAACCGTCAGCCCTACGTAATACAATACTACAGAACCAACAACATCAAAAATTAGCGCCCAACCAAATGTTTTCTTCCCATCAGACAAAGTGACTCGATATATCTTCCGAGTAAGGCTTATCGATAAAAACTCAACGATCAAGATGGTGCAGTAGATAGCTAAAGCAGGCCACCTCAAACTGCTTAACTCAACAATATTCAGCATCCACTCTCGAAATAAAGAATATTTAAAACTGAACACCAAGATAAATATCCCAGCCCAAACATTTGTTAGTAAAAAACTAACCCAAAGCGCCCTCCATGAAAAAATCCTGCTCCCAAAAACCGCATTATTCATATGCAACCATAATGCAATAATTTTTCTCGCCCCAACACGAAAACTTACCTCCATAACCCCAACCACTACGCGCTGCAACTTCTCTTTTCTAATAATTTTTTCGAAGGTTTCACACAACTTACACCATGCTAAAAACGCACCGATTGCACACCCAATAGCCAAAAGAAAACTCTGAATAGCATCAACCACTGATTACTCTCCGCTCACTCAAGAATATTTTTGAAAATCATGCCGCTATCATTTGGCCATACCCCAGTAAGCGTAGCAACTTTTCTCAAGGACCGTGGAAAGGGGACTGATTTATTCAAGACACCTATCTACACGCTTTCTCCTTCGCCCATAAACCTCTGAAGATCTCCAACTTCAGAGCCTCGCCCATGCCCCTCCCCACCATTCCTGATAAACTCCCTCGCCTTCGCCCCTGTGATTCAGATCTTCCCAATGTCTCTAAATCCCGCCCCACTCTCCCGCCGCTTCTCCGTCGCCCCGATGATGGACTGGACCGACCGCCATTGCCGTTTCTTCCTACGCCTCCTGTCGAAGAACGCCCTGCTCTACACCGAAATGGTCACCACCGGCGCTCTCCTCAACGGCGACCACGAACGTTTCCTCCGTCACAACGAAGCCGAGCACCCGTTGGCGCTGCAGCTCGGCGGAAGCGTCCCGCTGGATCTGGCCGCTTGCGCGCGCATGGCCCAGGCGCATGGTTACGACGAGGTGAATCTGAATGTTGGCTGCCCGAGTGATCGGGTGCAGAACAATATGATCGGTGCGTGCCTGATGGGGCATCCGCAGTTGGTGGCGGATTGTGTGAAGGCGATGCGCGATGCGGTGTCGATTCCGGTGACGGTGAAGCATCGGATCGGGATCAATGGGCGGGACAGTTACGCCGAGTTGTGTGATTTCGTCGGGACGGTGCGGGATGCCGGGTGTACCAGTTTTACCGTGCATGCGCGGATTGCGATTCTGGAGGGCTTGTCGCCGAAGGAGAATCGCGACATTCCTCCGTTGCGGTATGACGTGGCGGCGCAGTTGAAGGCGGATTTTCCGGAGCTGGAGATTGTGCTGAACGGCGGGATCAAGACGATGGAGGCCTGCCATGAACATTTGCAGACCTTTGACGGTGTGATGCTCGGGCGTGAGGCTTATCACAATCCGTATTTGCTGGCGGAGGTTGATCAGCAGTTGTTCGGCAGCAGCGCGCCGGTGATCAGCCGTGCCGAGGCGCTGGCGCAGTTGCGGCCTTATATTGCCGAGCATTTGCAGGCGGGCGGTGCGATGCATCACATCACCCGTCACGTGCTGGGGTTGGGCACCGGGTTCCCGGGGGCGCGTAAATTCCGTCAGTTGTTGTCAGTGGATATTCACAAGGCCAAGGATCCGCTGGCGTTGCTGGATCAGGCTGGCGAGTTGCTTGAAGGCCGTTGATTGATGGTTTGACTGTGCGGGCAACGAATGAGCGTTGCCCGGAATTTTGCTGTGCTGACAGGATGTCTTTTGTTTATGCCCGCGTTTCGCTGTGTTTCGTTCAAGCGTTTTATCCTCCTCACTTTAATCTCGACTATCTCTTCTAGCGCCCTCGCCTCCTGCGACTTTGTGAAGGGGTGTGGCAAGGGGGATGGTGGCCCTTTCGAGTCGACTCAGCTTTCCGGCTTTCTGTTTTTCACGGCGACGGTGGCCTCGTTCGATGCGACCTCAGATGTGTCCAGACTCAAGAAACGTGTTTACTCGCCAGAGGAAATCGAAGCGGCGCGCTATTACCTCGCCAGCGACGGCATGCTGCAAGCCGCGTATTTCACATCAGCCTTGCAGCGCTACCGCCAAGAATTGCCCGACTCGGCGTTGAACGACCTCGCGGTTGCTACATTGATCAGCAGTCAGTGATCAGGCTGCCGCTTCCGTCCAGTTCACCCAACCAAACACCCACGTCGCCAGAATCAACAAGCCAAACGCGATCCGATACCAGGCGAACGCGGCGTAGCTGTGGTTGGCGATGAATTTGAGCAGGCCGCGCACGGCGATCATGGCGAAGATGAACGCGATGACAAAACCGAGGGCGAACACCGGCAGGTCGCTGGCCTGGAACAGGTCGCGGTATTTGTAGCCGGAGTACACCGCGGCGCCGACCATGGTCGGCATGGCGAGGAAGAACGAGAACTCTGTGGCGGCTTTCCGGGACAAGCCGAACAATAAACCGCCGATGATGGTCGAGCCGGAGCGCGACGTGCCGGGAATCATTGCCAGGCATTGTACGAAGCCGATTTTCAACGCATCTGACCAGCGCATGTCGTCAACGTGATCGACGCTCACCACATGGCTGCGCTGTTCGGCCCACAACATCACAATGCCGCCTACCACCAAGGCCATGGCCACGGTGATCGGGTTAAACAGGTATTGATGGATTTTGTCAGCGAACAGCACGCCGAGGACCACCGCCGGGAGGAAGGCGATCAGCAGGTTGAGGGTGAAACGTTGCGCATTGCGTTGGGTGGGCAGGCCTTTGACGATGTCGAAGATCTTCGGGCGAAACTCCCAGACCACGGCCAGGATCGCCCCCAGCTGAATAATGATGTTGAACGCCATCGCGCGTTCGCCGCCGAAGTCCAGCAGGTCGGCGACGATGATCTGGTGGCCGGTACTGGAGATCGGCAAGAACTCGGTCAGGCCTTCTACCGCGCCCAATATCAACACCTGGATAAAGGTCCAGAAATCCATTAATCCTCCGTCAGAGCGCTCTTGATGAGCGACCGGTCAACTGCATTCAGGAATTGAGTATCTGAAGTTAAACAATCGGTATAACGCGACACCCATTGCCTGATCAGGCGACGGAGAATATGTCTTATCAAAAGACACACTCAAGCCATGTTAATAAACGTCCGCCTACGAACCACTCGGAAAATATTTAGGCATTTAGTAGAAAAAAGTTCGATCGGCCAATAAAGTGTGATCAAGCTCACACTATGTCAGGATCGTGAACAGTGGCAATTGGACATGAATAAAGCCGTGGCCATGGATTCAAAATAGTGGCACAATTCCACATCGCCATCATGTAACGACTAGTTCACAACCCCGAGAAAATCAACTAAAAGCTTGAAATGCTTAATTATTGTTAGAAAACTCGGGAGCCACGTCTAAAAATCGCGTGAATGTTACCAATTGTCAGTCACAGACGAGAACCGGTGCTTTAACATCCCGATGTCAGCACCTAATTCGAGTCAAAGCATGATGCTCTCAGGGAACTTGGCGACTAGAAGTCCGCGCCCGACAAACGACGTACCCGGTGTTCTTACTCTGGGTCGTACCCGTGGCGTGGCCGAACATTTCAGGGCGCTGATCGCAAAGCACGTACGCACTGATATGGCACTTGAGGCCGGTTCGTACACTAGTTCCTATAACAATGAACTTTCTGGTTCGTATCGAGCCATTTTCATCGTTATCGACACTCCCCAAGCGCTGGAAGACAATCTTGCGCTGATCGAGAGCCTGCGCAGCGACAACTTGAAGCCGATCATCTGCGCGGTCATTACCGGTCGCGGCGCTTTCAACAAGATCAAGTACTTCCTGGCCGGTGCCGACTTCTGTATCAAGCTCAATACCCTTTCCGACGAGGGCGACGAGTTGCTCGGTGAGTTCTTCAACAGCGAAGAATGGCAGCGGGATATCAACCTCACGCTCGACCCGACGCGCATCTGCCTGCAGGGCGGCACCAGCCAGAAACTCGACATCTCGTTCGCCGAGATGAAGATCCTCGAAGCCTTTGCGCAGACCAGCAATCACATTCTCAGCCATGATGAAATCGCCGGCATCATGGGGCTCAATACCAATTTCTACGACCCGAGGGCGCTGGAAAAATCCATCAGCCGCTTGCGTGGAAAAATCAAGGACATGTATGGTACCAACGCGATTCAGAGCATCCGCGGCTACGGCTATCGCCTGATGCGGGGTCTGATATCGACTGCCTGACTCTCGGGCAGCCATCCTCTTTGCATAATCACGAAGGATCGTCATATGCAACCATACCGCTCAAGTTGTACTTCAAATCTACTAATAATCAAGCCATTGAATGAGCACGGCTACACCGAACCATAACAATAAACTTAACAACATAGCAGCAGAACGAGTGGAATTTATCGAGGCCATTTTGGGCCCAGACCCTGCCTGTCGGTTACTTCCAAGGAAGTCATTGCTCGCCTGCCGATTTACCTTTTCGCCCATTTTGGTGCAAATTTTAGGAGAGAGACATGGAAACTAGTACAACCCTCCCAAGAAAATATTTTGTCGTCGTGACCAACAGTACAACGTCGCAGCGTGAACTTGAGAGCATTCTGTCCAGCGAGCGCTTCAATTCGTTTGGCACGTCTCAGGCACAAATGTTTATTGAAGGTGCTACTTCGCCCTCTTCCGCTCCCATGCTGATGGAGTTCACTTACCCAAGGGGCACCCGGAAAAACGTTGCCCGCACGATTGAACACGACACCCAGCGCATATTGGCCACTCTCGAATCGGAATGGCTGTCCGCACAATCGGCGAAGCCGTTTCAAAGTGCAGAGAGCGACAACCGCACTGCCGCCATCGAAGACGCCGCCACTTGCAACGAAACCTGGCATCTGGACAACGATCAAGGCGCACTGGTCAAGGAAGGCGTCGAGATCAGCCTTACCGGACTGGAAACCGCACTGGTGCGCAAGATGCTCCATCACGAAGAGCGTGTAGTCAGTCGTGATGACCTGATCCTCAGCATCGGCCGCGAGCCGGAGCAATACCGGGGCCTGGAGATGTGCCTGAGTCGCCTGCAGGACAAGTTCAAAAGCGCGAGTAATGGTGAGCGATTGTTCCGTGCCGTAAGAAACCGCGGTTATTGCCTCATCCAGGAAATCGTTGCGTAAACACGCACGATATCCACAAGCAAAACAAACAGAAAACAGTGCGATTACAAAAACAACAAGAGCACTCTGTTTGGCTTCCCCCCCATAGTAATAATAGCTCCCTGCCTCCACCCCTCCTACAGTAACAAACACAACATAATTTATTCACCCCCTGCTCTGCGACCTTTTCTAACACCCTTGCATTTGATTATTAAAAAGTTGGCACTGTGCCATCTTGTTAGAACTCGTCAGACACCCTCTCCAGCAATAACTTAGTCTATTGATTGACGACAGTTCGGCCTATCGACGTTGTTACCTCAGGACACTCGTCCAATAACAACAACAAGCCTATCTAGCAACTCGGACTTCAACTGTCGAAACCTGAATGGACGTATTTCTGGGGATATCTCATGGAACTTTCTCTACGGATCAATCGAAATAACGGCCTCAAGGGACTTACCTTCTGGGGCCAATGGGCACTGGCGCAGGCTTTCATTGTTGCGTTGTTATTCATACTGGCTGAACGGCAGACGGGCACCGTCGAGTTCTATTACCGCATGTGCGCGACACTGGCGGTACTGGCCTCGGTGCCGGCGTATACGTTCAGCGGCGTGTATCGCAAGCAGGACAATTACCTGACCGGGCTTGGACGCCTGTTCATGGGCTGGTCGATGACCATGGTGGCGCTGGCCGGCATCGCGTTCGTGTGCAAGGCCGACGAGGTGTTCTCCCGCGAGGTGACGCTGAGTTGGGCGGTCTACGGCTTCCTCGGTCAGGCGTTGATGTACGCGCCGCTGCATGCCTTTTCCAAGTACTACCAGCGTTCCCGCACCAGCGCACAGAAGACGTTGATCGTCGGCACCGGCGAGCTGGCTCTGGGTCTGGCGAAGAAGATCAGTCAGGTGGAAAACCTGCCGCTGGTAGGTTTGGTCAGCAATGGCGCGACACCGAATCTGGATTCGGATGCACCGCGTGTGGTCGGTGATCAGGAGGATTTGCTCGAGCTGATCAAGGATCATGACATCCGCCGGTTGTACATCACCCTGCCGCTGGCCGAGGCCGCGAAAATCGAAGCGATGTACGTCGATTTGCTCGGCGCCAACGTCGATGTGGTCTGGGTGCCGGACTTGAACAGTCTGACCCTGCTCAACCACTCGGTGAAGGTCGTGGATGGTCTGCCGGCAATCTGCCTCAACGAAAGTCCGCTGACCAGCCGCCCTACTGCTGCGTTGAGCAAGAGTCTGGTGGAAAAAGGCGTGGCGCTGCTGGCGATCATCCTGTTGAGTCCGGTGCTGCTGTTCATTGCGCTGGCGGTGAAGATCAACTCGCCGGGCCCGGTGTTCTTCAAGCAGGATCGTCACGGCTGGAACGGCAAGGTGATTCAGGTCTGGAAATTCCGCTCGATGCGCGTGCACGATGACCGTGAAGTGATCCAGGCCAGCCGCAATGATTCGCGCATCACCGCCGTCGGGCGCTTCATCCGCCGCACGTCGCTGGATGAGCTGCCGCAGTTGTTCAACGTGCTGCAGGGGCAGATGGCCCTGGTCGGCCCACGTCCTCACGCTGTAGCGCACAACCACTACTACTCGGGGAAAATCCTCGCGTACATGGCCCGCCACCGAATCAAACCGGGCATCACCGGGCTGGCGCAAATCAGCGGTTGCCGTGGCGAGACCGACACCATCGACAAGATGCAGCGTCGGGTGGAGATGGACCTGCATTACATCAACAACTGGTCGTTGTGGCTGGATCTGAAGATCCTGGTGAAGACTCCGTTTACGTTGTTGTCGAAAGATATTTATTAATGAACTGGTGATCGGCCAGGCGATACCGCAAGGGGACGAAAGTCCCCTTTTTTGTGGGCGGGATTTGGTGGTGGGTCAGGCTGTTGCGATGGAGGCAGTGCCGACGCCTTCGCGAGCAGGCTCACTCCTACAGGGATTGGGGGTATGGATCGGGTATTTGGTTCATCCCACAGGGATCGGGGGGCGGGTCGGGATGCGTGCCTTCGCCGCAGCCCATTGTAGGAGTGAGCCTGCTCGCGATAGCGGTGTGTCAGGCGACATGGATGTTGTCTGGGCTGACGCCTTCGCGAGCAGGCTCACTCCTACAGGAATTGTGGGTGTGGATCGGGTATTTGGTTCATCCCACTGGGATCGGGGATCGGGTCGGGATGCGTGCCTTCGCCGCAGCCCATTGTAGGAGTGAGCCTGCTCGCGATAGCGGTGTGTCAGGCGACATGGATGTTGTCTGGGGTGACGCCTTCGCGAGCAGGCTCACTCCTACAGGGATTGTGGGTATGGATCGGGTATTTGGTTCATCCCACAGGGATTGGGGATCGGGTCGGGATGTGTGCCTTCGCCGCAGCCCATTGTAGGAGTGAGCCTGCTCGCGATAGCGGTGTGTCAGGCGACATGGATGTTGTCTGGGCTGACGCCTTCGCGAGCAGGCTCACTCCTACAGGGATTGGGGGTGTGGATCGGGTATTTGGTTCATCCCACAGGGATCGGGGATCGGGTCGGGATGTGTGCCTTCGCCGCAGCCCATTGTAGGAGTGAGCCTGCTCGCGATAGCGGTGTGTCAGGCGACATGGATGTTGTCTGGGCTGACGCCTTCGCGAGCAGGCTCACTCCTACAGGGATTGGGGGTGTGGATCGGGTATTTGGTTCATCCCACAGGGATCGGGGATCGGGTCGGGATGTGTGCCTTCGCCGCAGCCCATTGTAGGAGTGAGCCTGCTCGCGATAGCGGTGTGTCAGGCGACATGGATGTTGTCTGGGCTGACGCCTTCGCGAGCAGGCTCACTCCTACAGGAATTGTGGGTGTGGATCGGGTATTTGGTTCATCCCACTGGGATCGGGGATCGGGTCGGGATGCGTGCCTTCGCCGCAGCCCATTGTAGGAGTGAGCCTGCTCGCGATAGCGGTGTGTCAGGCGACAT
>NZ_JFYN01000018.1 GCF_000631985.1 Pseudomonas sp. RIT288 | reverse complement strand
ACCTGATCCCATCCCGAACTCAGAAGTGAAACGATGCATCGCCGATGGTAGTGTGGGGTTTCCCCATGTGAGAGTAGGTCATCGTCAAGATTAAATTCCGAAACCCCAATTGCGAAAGCAGTTGGGGTTTTGTTTTGTCCGCAGGAAAGTGCTTCTCTCGTCAGAATCAGATGGCACGAGAGTTCCAACCGTCGCCGGGACTGCCATTGGGGAAAATCCTTCTGAAGTGACCACTCGGTTTTTGGTATGGTGCAGCTCGTTTTTTAACGGACTGATGTCATGCCCACGGATCGGCACTCAATTTATGTCAAAGAGCTGCTGTAGAAATGCCTGAATCCATCCCGATCAAGGATCACGAAAAAGAGACGCGTCTGGTCAACAAGCGGTTGATCGCCTGCGCTCTGTTCGTCTTCGCCATCAGTTGCGCGCTGGTGGTACGTCTGTACATCCTGCAGGTGGTTGAATACGACTACCACTCGACCATCTCTGAAAATAACCGCGTGCATGTATTGCCGATCCCGCCGACAAGAGGCCTGATCTATGACCGCAATGGCGTGCTGCTCGCCGATAACCGTCCCAGTTACAATCTGATCATCACTCGCGAACGCGCCAGTAATGTTAATCAGGAGCTGGACGAGGTAATCAATCTGCTGCATTTGCCCGCCGAAGATCGCACGGTTTTTGACAAGGCCATGAAGCAGTCCCGTCACCCGTTTACCCCGGTGACGCTGTTCTACGAGCTGACGGAGGAACAAATCGCCGTGTTGGCGGTTAACGAGTTCCGTCTGCCGGGCCTTGATGTCGAGCCGCAGTTCGTTCGTCATTACCCGCTGGGTTCGCACTTCGCGCATTCAATCGGCTACGTTGGCCGGATCAATGAAAAAGAGTCCAAGACCCTCGATTCGGTGGAGTACCGCGGCACACAGTCCATCGGTAAAACCGGTATCGAACGCTTCTACGAAGCGCAACTGCACGGTCATGTTGGCTATGAAGAAGTTGAGACCAACGCCCAGGGCCGAGTATTGCGGGTGCTCAAGCACACCGATCCGGTCCCTGGCAAAAACATCGTTCTAAGTCTCGACGTCAAACTGCAGGAGGCCGCGGAAGCCGCACTGGGCGACCGACGTGGCTCGGTGGTGGCTCTCGACCCGTCCACCGGTGAAGTGCTGGCCATGGTCAGCAATCCGAGTTTCGATCCGAACCTGTTCGTCACTGGCATCAGCTCCAAGGAATACTCGGCGCTGCGCGATTCCATCGACCGGCCGCTGTTCAACCGTGTACTGCGCGGCCTGTACGCGCCAGGCTCGACCATCAAGCCAGAAGTGGCGATTGCCGGCCTCGATACCGGTGTCGTGACGCCGCAGACCCGTGTCTTTGACCCTGGCTACTACCAACTCCCGGATTTCGATCACAAGTACCGCAACTGGAACCACAGCGGCGACGGTTGGGTGGACATGGATGCAGCGATCATGCGTTCCAACGACACCTACTTCTACGACCTGGCGCACAAGCTCGGCATCGATCGCCTGCACGACTACATGGCGATGTTCGGCCTCGGCGAAAAGGTCTCGCTGGACATGTTCGAAGAGTCGCCCGGTTTGATGCCATCTCAGGCCTGGAAACGCGCCACGCGCCGTCAGGCCTGGTTCCCTGGGGAAACGGTGATCCTCGGGATTGGGCAGGGCTACATGCAGGTCACGCCGCTACAACTGGCTCAGGCCACCGCACTGATCGCCAACAAAGGCGTATGGAATCGTCCGCACCTGGCGAAGACAGTCGATGGCGTGGCGCCGGTCGACGAGCATCCGATGCCGAACATCCTGCTGAAGAACCCGCGCGACTGGGATCAGGTCAACCACGGCATGCAGATGGTGATGCACGATGCCCGGGGTATTGCGCGCGCCGCAGCGGCCGGTGCGCAGTACCGCATTGCCGGTAAGAGCGGTACTGCGCAGGTGGTGGCGATCAAGCAGGGCGAACGCTACAACCGTGAGAAAACCCTTGAACGGCATCGCGACAATGCCTTGTTTGTCGGTTTCGCTCCGGCAGAGCACCCGAAGATCGCCATCTCGGTGATGATCGAAAACGGTGAGGCCGGTGGTCGGGTTGCCGGTCCCGTGGTGCGGCAGATCATGGACGCCTGGCTACTGGATCAGGACGGCCACCTCAAGCCGCAATACGCGGCGCCGGCCAAGGCGCCGGGTGATCCGCATGTCTAGCCTGGATCAGCTTCACTGCACCGGCTCACGCTGGCTGCGCTGTGAAGCTGTCGAGACAGGCGTTTGGGCAGCTGACTATTTGCAGCTGTAACCCTCGGGCATCGTGACGCTGTAGTTGCGTTGCATGCGGTCCTGGAAGTTCAGGTTCTGCAGGCCTTGCTCGACCAGAAACGCTTCGACTTTGGCGGTTTGACAGTCCTCGTTATAAGACGATGCCCGCAGCAGATACACCGTACGCTTGCTCGCCTCATCCCGGGCGGTGGCAATGAAAGTACTCAGGGTGGTGTAGCCGATTCGCTCTGAAGTACCTACCGGGCCATAGGTCGTGTTGGGCTTACTGGTGCAGGTCAGTCGGTCATCTTTCTTCTTGGTGTTCTTGCACACGGTCGTCGTGCTGGTTGGCACTTGCCCATAGTCGGTGGCGGTGTAGCGGTAAGACACTTGCCGGCTGCCGATATCGAGACTGATGGTCATTCTGATCGGTGCGTGATTTCTGGGCAGGCTGGCGTCGGTATAGACCTCCTGAAAGCCCCTGTCTTTCAGTGCGTTGACCATGTCGCGAAGATAGTAGCGGGCATTCAGTGCATTCTCATCGGCGCTGTTGGTCGAGGTCACCAGCACGGTTGCTTTTCGGTCGAACTGATAGTCCGGATCAGGTATTGCATTGAGTGCTACGTCAAGTTGTGTGGCGCAGCCGCTGAGTGACGCTGTCAGCAATAACAGCGCGCATAACAAATAACGGGACATGACAAAGCCGCCTTGAAACTAAGGATTGAATAGGAGTTAAACGATTGGGACTTGCGATAAACAACTCGCCGTCAGAGGAAAGTCTCAGTCTTTCTGGTATTCCAGCAGATCGCCCGGTTGGCAATCGAGCGCAGCGCAGAGCTTGTCCAGAGTTGCCATCTTCACGCCTTTGACTTTGCCGTTTTTCAGCAATGACAGATTGGCCTCGGTGATCCCGAGCAGGGCGGCTAACTCTTTCGAGCGAATTTTTTGCGTGGCCATGACAACGTCAAGGCGGACGATAATGGTCATTATGTTGTTCTATATGTATTGACTTTGCTCATCGCTGAGTACTTTTGCATCGCGCATGATAATTGAAAACGAACAGAGCAATACGCCTTTGATTATCTCGTAGGCAGAAGAGGAAGACAGACCGATCGAGAGCTGAAAAATGCGCTCCCCCGGCGGCAGATCGATCGACAAAGCCAGACCTTGCAAAGTCTCTACCAGCGGGTAAGTCGCCGGAGAAACGATGCACAGCACCCCCACTCGCCACAGGACTCCGATATTGCGATCGGTCCAGGTTTCGCCGCGTGACAAGCGCAAGAAAAACAACCCGGTCAGCCATAACGCGTAAGCCGACAGGACAACGGGCAGGAAATCCAGAAAAACGATCAGCGCAGTGACCATTGACGACAGCCAGGTGTCGGGATCAAGCAGCGCGCCTTCGACAAACGGGTCAAGCAATTGCGGCGAGCCTTCTGCAAAGGCATAGAGCAGGCCCGCCAGCATTTCATCCTTTTTGAAGAACCAGATCGTCGCGTTGCCGCCGACCTCCGTCACACCCAGAACCCAGACGAGAATTGCTGCCAGCAGCCCGATCCAATGCATGCGCAGCGGCGCCAATCCGTTGATGTGAGTACTCATGAAAATTCCTGGTTGTTACAATTTGGTAGCGAATTTTCGATTAAAAATTATCTAATTACAATAATTAATTTTGATTCGTTTGCCGCGGCATCCTCTTCTGCCGCGGCTCCGAGCAATTACTTGTAATGGTGCGGGGAGCCGACTCGCTGGCGAGCGCGCCGAAGGTGCTCCAAGTGTGAAATCAACAAATCTATCGGCAAGACCGAAACCACTACAAAATCAGGCCCCGGGCACCGGGCAACTCATGTCACCCTCCTGACACTTCAAATACTGCTTCAGCGCCTCGACCCGCACCTTGGTCACACCGGTCAGGCAATTGCTGTAGATCAACGGATAAACACTTCCGCCTTCGACCCCGGATGCCGAAAACTTGCATTCGGCATCGCGAAACCCGATCCATGCTCGCTGCGCACCCACCAGCAGCTTCTTGCTGTCAGGGTTGTCCTTTAAACGACCAGTGATCTGTTGATACACCGCGTTCAATTCCTTGTCCGCCGCCTTGAATTCCTGGCCGGCACACTGGTTCATGGTGGCCTGATCGCTGGCATTGGCGCAGTCGACGGCCGCGTGGGCGAGGGGGGTGAACAGAAGGGGGGTCAGGGCCAGAAGCAGGCGTGGGGGCATGGGGCAATCTCACTGTGTCGGATGAAAGTACAGTGCAGTTTAGCGGCTCTGGGGCTTCTATTCAGGCACCCGTAGCCGGGAGGCTTCGAGCAGGCGATCTGCGGTGGCCGCAATCTCCTCGCCGTCATGGAGCATTTCCAGCCAATGGGCAGGAATCGCCCGAACGCCGTAATAGGCGCCGGCCACTTGTCCAACGATAGCGGCCGTGGTGTCGGCGTCATCGCCCAGATTGGCGGCTTGCAGAATCGCTGCGGCGAAACTGTCGGTGTGATGAAAACACCACAGCGCCGCTTCCAGGGACTCGACGCTGTAGCCGCTGCCACGGATTCCGTTTACCGACTTTGTGAGGTAATCACCTCGGGCGATGGCTGCGACTTTTGCTTGAACGAAGGGTGAGTCTGGCAGCTTGCGCAATTCTGACTTGGGCGCGCCAAGCAAGGCTTTGTTGATCACCTCGGCAAACAACTGACAGCATTCGATGGCCTCGGGAGCTGCGTGGGTTGTCCGCGAACTGTCGCTGGCGAACTGGTGGATCTGCCGGGCATCAGGGAAGTAAAACAGCACCACCGGCACCAGGCGCATCAGCGATCCGTTGCCGGCGGTAAACGGGTCGGTAGATCCAGCGAAGGGCTGACCGGTTTGCTGGTACTGCGACAGCGCCTGGCTGACCGTCATGCCGATATCGAAACAATCGCCGGTAGAGCTGAGGTAACCCCATTTCCACCAGTTGAGATAGCGCCCCATCTGGTCTGCCGCATCGAATGTGTTTTTGCTCAGCAGACTTTCTGCCAGGCACAGCGCCATCGAGGTGTCATCCGTCCATTGCCCTGGCTTCAAGTGGAAGGGACCGCCACCGACCATGTCGGTCAGTGGCTGGAATGAGCCCCGTGGCTTGAACTCCACCGTGGTGCCCACGGCATCGCCGCAGGCAAGGCCGAGCAGGGCGCCGCGATAACGTTCGGAGAGAGATGGCTGCATGATTCGTCCTTGTCTGTTTCCATATCGCAGGAAAAGGTAACAGGTTCATCGGATGGGAGCGCTCGATTCAACGATCGGAAATGCCGCCGAATGTTTCCCTGGTGCTGCACAGGTGCACGGCTTTGATACAACTTCAGGTTGGACATGTGGTCATACAAGCCTACTGTTCAGAACAGGAGGTGACTTATGAAACCGGTACCCAATAGTTTCGAACGCAAAATCACGCTGAAGGCGCCGCGTTCTTATGTCTGGCGCGCATTGGTCGATGCCGAGGCATTTGGCCAGTGGTTTGGTGTGGCGCTGGAGGGCAGGCGGTTCATCGCCGGTGAATGGACGCAGGGGCAGGTCACCTATCCCGGTTATGAGCACGTGTTGTGGAACGTGCTGGTCGAGCGGGTCGAGCCGCAGCAGTTGTTTTCGTTTCGCTGGCACCCGTACGCGGTCAACCCGAAGATCGACTATTCCCAGGAGCCGACGACGCTGGTCAAGTTCGAGCTGCAGGATTATGAGGCCGGCACTTTGCTCAAAGTGTCCGAATCCGGATTTGCGCATATTCCTGACGTGCGGCAGAAGGAGGCGTATTACATGGATAGCCGAGGCTGGGAAGAGCAACTGAGTCGGCTCGAACAGTTTCTCGTCGAGAGCGCCAGGACCCGCGAGCGTAAGGGTGGCTGATACGACTAAGGGTTTTCGGAAGGGGCCGTATAGCGAATGTCTTACACGAGGTGGTAGCTTTTGCGACTATTGCCGATTGGATCCACGGCGTAATCTACACCCATCAACTGAGACACAGGGAGTGTTTCAGGATCACGGATGATCGACCATTAGCAAGGATCGCTGCCGACAGGGAGTCGATAATGGTCTTGGGAAAAACCCGCTTCGGCGGGTTTTTTTTCGCCCACAGAAAAGTACATCACTCTGTAGGAGCTGCCGCAGGCTGCGATTTTTTGATCTTGCTTTGAAAGCCAAAATCAAAAGATCGCAGCCTGCGGCAACTCCTGCAGGGAAACGCGTTTTCAGGAGGCGATCAGCTGGCGCAGGACGTAGTGCAGAATCCCGCCGGACTTGAAGTACTCCACCTCATTCAACGTATCGATGCGGCACAGCACCTCGATTTTTTCCTGGCGCCCGTCTTCACGGGTGATCACCAGATTCAGGTTCATGCGTGGTCTCAGCTCGACGCCGGTCAGACCCTGAATATCCAGGGTTTCCTTGCCAGTGAGGTTCAGGCTCTTGCGGTTCTGATCGAGCTTGAACTGCAGCGGCAACACGCCCATGCCCACCAGGTTGGAACGGTGGATGCGCTCGAAGCTTTCGGCGATCACCGCTTTGACCCCCAACAGGTTGGTGCCCTTGGCCGCCCAGTCGCGGCTGGAGCCGGTGCCGTATTCCTGACCGGCGATCACCACCAGCGGCGTGCCCGATGTCTGATAACGCATGGCCGCATCGTAAATCGGCATTTTCTCGCCGCTCGGGATGTAGATCGTGTTGCCACCTTCTTCGCCGCCGAGCATCTCGTTACGAATGCGGATGTTGGCGAACGTGCCGCGCATCATCACTTCATGGTTGCCACGCCGTGAGCCGTAGGAGTTGAAGTCCCGCGGTTCCACGCCTTTTTCGCGCAGATAGCGCCCGGCCGGACTGTCAGCCTTGATGTTGCCGGCAGGGGAGATGTGGTCAGTGGTTACCGAATCGCCCAACAGCGCCAGAACCCGTGCGCCCTTGACGTCGGTAATCACCGGCAACGGGCCGGAAATATCGTCGAAAAACGGTGGATGCTGGATGTAGGTCGAATCGTCCTGCCACACGTAAGTGGCGGCCTGCGGCACCTGGATCGCTTGCCACTGTTCATCACCGGCAAACACTTCGGCGTATTCCTTATGGAACATCGCGGTGTTCACCTGATTCACCGCCTCGGCGATTTCCTTGCTGCTGGGCCAGATATCCCGCAGGTACACCGGATTGCCTTGCTGGTCGTTGCCCAGCGGTTCAGTGCTGATGTCTGTACGCACGCTGCCAGCCAGGGCGTAGGCGACCACCAGCGGTGGCGAGGCCAGCCAGTTGGTTTTCACCAGCGGATGCACCCGGCCTTCGAAGTTGCGGTTGCCGGACAGCACCGACGCCACGGTGAGGTCAGCTTTCTGAATAGCCTTCTCGATCGGTTCTGGCAGTGGCCCGGAGTTGCCGATGCACGTGGTGCAGCCATAGCCGACCAGCGAGAACCCAAGTTGATCGAGGTACTGCGTCAGGCCCGCAGCCTTGTAATAGTCGGTGACGACTTTCGAGCCGGGTGCCAGTGAACTCTTGACCCAAGGCTTGCGGGTCAGGCCTTTCTCCACGGCTTTTTTCGCCAGCAGACCGGCCGCCATCATCACGCTCGGGTTGGAGGTGTTGGTGCAGGAGGTGATCGCGGCGATCACCACCGCGCCGTTTTTCAGGCGATAGGTGTGGCCTTCGTATTCGTACTCGGTTTCTCCCACCAGATCAGCGTTACCCACGGCCACGCCGCCACCGCCCTCGCTTTCCAGGCGACCTTCTTCCTTGCTGGTGGGCTTGAATTGCAAGTCCATGAAATCACTGAAGGCCTGCGCCACATTCGGCAGCGAGACCCGGTCCTGAGGGCGCTTTGGTCCGGCAAGGCTGGCTTCGACGCTGCCCATGTCCAGTGCCAGGCTGTCGGTGAACACCGGTTCCTGACCGGGCAGGCGCCACAGGCCCTGGGCCTTGGTGTAGGCCTCGACCAGTTTCACCACTTCAGCCGGGCGACCGGACAGGCGCAGGTATTCGAGGGTTACGTCATCGACCGGGAAGAAGCCGCAGGTCGCGCCATATTCCGGGGCCATGTTGGCGATGGTCGCGCGGTCGGCCAGTGGCAGGTCGGCGAGACCGTCGCCGTAGAATTCGACGAATTTGCCGACGACACCTTTCTTGCGCAGCATCTGCGTGACGGTCAGCACCAGGTCAGTGGCGGTGATGCCTTCCTTGAGTTTGCCGGTGAGTTTGAAACCGATCACTTCCGGAATCAGCATCGACACCGGTTGGCCGAGCATCGCCGCTTCCGCCTCGATCCCGCCGACGCCCCAGCCGAGTACGCCGAGGCCGTTGATCATGGTGGTGTGGGAGTCGGTGCCGACCAAGGTGTCGGGGAATGCGTAGGTACGGCCGTCCTCATCCTTGGTCCACACCGTGCGCCCGAGATATTCGAGGTTGACCTGGTGGCAGATCCCGGTGCCCGGCGGCACTACGCTGAAGTTGTCGAAGGCGCTCTGGCCCCAGCGCAGGAACGCATAACGCTCGCCGTTGCGCTGCATTTCGATGTCGACGTTCTGTTCAAAGGCGCTCGGGGTGGCGAATTTGTCGACCATCACCGAGTGGTCGATCACCAGGTCCACCGGCGACAGCGGGTTGATTCGCTGCGGATCACCGCCGGCCTTGGCCATGGCGGCGCGCATCGCCGCGAGGTCGACCACGGCAGGTACGCCGGTAAAATCTTGCATCAATACGCGGGCAGGGCGGTACTGGATTTCGCGGTCGGAGCGGCGCTCCTTGAGCCACGCGGCAATGGCCTTGAGGTCGGCGCCGGTGACAGTTTTTTCATCTTCCCAGCGCAGCAGGTTTTCCAGCAGGACTTTCAGCGACATCGGCAACTGGTCGATATTGCCCAGGCTTTTCGCGGCATCCGGCAGGCTGAAATAGTGGTAGGTCTTTTGGTCGATCTGCAGGGTTTTAAGGGTCTTCAGACTATTAAGAGACGGCATTACGATCACTCCTTTCAGGCTGTTTGAAAACTGCTGCGCTCGGCAATCCTGCGTTAAAAACGGGCTCGGAATGCTCATTTACAACTCGTAGACTCCGCTTCCAAGCCTGTTTTTGCCTTGTCTTGCCTTCGCTCGCTACATTTTCAAACAGCCTGTTCGAGTCCGCACGGCTACGGACTGAGGGGACGGGCAGAGCTATCAACGTAGCCCTGTTTTCAGTAGCTGGCTAATAACTGGACTCTATCGATAAGTCCAAGGTTCCGAACTCGGCTATCATGCGCCGGTTTTCGTGACAGGCTTTGCTTCACCGCAAGGCTTGAGCATCGTGCAGGGGCCGAATGTCCGCCCTCTGCCCAGGAGTAAGAATGAACACCCTATTCATGCATTGCCGGCCAGGCTTCGAAGGCGAAGTCTGTTCGGAGATTTCCGACCTCGCCGCCCAACTCAACGTGGCCGGTTACGCCAAGGCCAAACCGGCCACCGCTTACGCCGAGTTTGTCTGCACCGAAGCAGACGGTGCCGAGCGCCTGATGCGCGGCCAACGCTTCGCCGAGCTGATTTTCCCGCGACAATGGGCGCGTGGGGTTTTCATCAATCTGCCGGAAACCGACCGCATCAGCGTGATCCTCGAGCACATGGCGGACTTCCCGGTCTGCGGCAGCCTGTGGCTGGAAGTGGTCGACACCAACGACGGTAAAGAGCTGTCGAACTTCTGCAAGAAATTCGAAGGCCCGCTGCGCAAGGCGCTGACCGGTGCCGGCAAACTGGTGGAAGACGAAAACAAGCCGCGCCTGCTGCTGACTTTCAAAAGTGGCCGCGAAGTGTTCCTCGGCATGGCCGATGCCGGCAACTCGGCGATGTGGCCAATGGGCATTCCGCGCCTGAAGTTTCCGCGCGAGGCGCCAAGCCGTTCGACGTTGAAACTGGAAGAGGCCTGGCACCACTTCATCCCGCGTGACCAGTGGGACGAGCGCCTGCACAGCGACATGACCGGCGTCGACCTCGGCGCGGCACCGGGCGGCTGGACCTGGCAATTGGTCAACCGCGGCATGCTGGTGACCGCCATCGACAACGGCCCGATGGCCGAGAGCCTGATGGACACCGGACTGGTGCAGCACTTGATGGCCGACGGCTTCACCTTCAAGCCCAGGCAGCCGGTGGACTGGATGGTCTGCGACATCGTCGAGAAGCCGGCGCGTAACGCGGCGATGCTTGAAGAGTGGATCGGCGAGGGCCATTGCCGCGAAGCGGTGGTCAACCTCAAGTTGCCGATGAAGCAGCGTTATGCCGAAGTGAAGCGTTTGCTCGAACGCATCGCCGATGGCTTCAAGGCGCGTGGGATCAAGGTCGATATTGGTTGCAAGCAGCTGTATCACGACCGTGAGGAAGTGACCTGCCACCTGCGTCGGCATGACATCAAGAAAACCAAATCCCGCTAAATGCACACGCCCTCCCGGTAGGAGCTGCCGCAGGCTGCGATCTTTTGATCTTTCAAAAAGCAAAGATCGCAGCCTTCGGCAGCTCCTACAGGGAATTGGTATAAAGCCACAGATGACCGAGCACCCGGCAATGCGCGACAATGCCGGCCAGTTTCAGGAGTGAATCATGAGTGAAATGATCGATACCCCGGTCGACGGCACCCTCGACGCCACCGGTCTCAATTGCCCGGAGCCGGTAATGATGCTGCACCAGCACATTCGTGACCTGGTGCCAGGCGGCCTGCTCAAGGTGATTGCCACCGATCCCTCGACCCGTCGCGACATTCCCAAGTTCTGTGTGTTTCTTGACCACGAACTGGTGGGGCAGCACGAAGAGGCCGGTACTTATCTGTACTGGATCCGCAAGAAACAAGCCTGAACCTCGGGCAAACGCAAAAACAATTGTGGGAGCCAGCCTGCTGGCGATGAGGCAGTCGATTCAACATCAATGTTGACTGACTGTCCGCCATCGCCAGCAGGCTGGCTCCCACATTTTTTTGTCCTGCGTAAGGATTTTAGCCCGCGCTGCGACTGATCCGAATACGCTTGCGCGCACTGCGGGTCAGGCGGATCGACAGCATGAACGCCGCGCAGCTCAAACCGACGATCAAACCCTGCCACAAGCCGCTCGGGCCACGCGGTTCGCCGAGCCAGTCGGTCAGGCCGAGGGCGTAACCGACCGGCAGGCCGATGCCCCAATAGGCGAACAGGGTCAGGATCATCGTCACCCGGGTGTCCTGATAACCGCGCAGAGCGCCGGCGGCGGTGACCTGGATTGCGTCGGAAAACTGGAACAGCGCCGAATACACAATCAGCATCGCCGCGATGTGGATCACCGTCGGATCGGCGGTATAGATCGATGCAATCGGCTCGCGCAGCAACAGCATCATGCTTGCCGAAATACAGGCGTAAGCCAGCGCGGTACCCATGCCGACACCGGCGGCAAAGCGTGCTTCACGCGGTTCTTCACGGCCCAGCGCCTGGCCGACACGTACGGTCACCGCCATGCCCAGCGAATACGGAATCATGAACACCAGCGAGCTGACGTTCAGCGCGATCTGATGCCCGGCCACCACGGTGGCGCCAAGGCTGCCGATCAGCAGGGCGATCACCGCGAAGATGCTCGACTCGGCAAATACGGCGATGCCAATCGGCAGACCGATCGCCAGCAGACGCTTGATCACCGCCCATTGTGGCCAGTCGAAGCGGCTGAAGATTTCACTCGAACGATAGGCCGGTGCCCAGCGTTCATAACCGGCCAGCCCCAGCGCCATGACCCACATCACGATGGCCGTGGCCCAGCCGCAGCCGACGCCGCCCATGGCCGGCACGCCGAAGTGGCCATAGATGAAGATGTAGTTCAGCGGAATGTTCAGCGCCAGACCGCACAGGCCCAGCACCATCGCCGGGCGGGTACGGCCGATGCCGTCACTGGTGCAGCGCAGCACGTGATAGAACGCCACCGCTGGCAGACCGCTGGCAATGCCGTGCAGGTACTGCATGCATGGGCCGATCAGCTCGGGATCGACCTTCATCAGGTGCAGCACCGGTTCGGCGGCGACCAGCATGCACGTGGCGATCAGGCCGACCACCAGCGCCAGCCACAGCGCCTGACGGACGATCGGGCCGATCTCGCTGTGGGTGCCGGCGCCGAAACGCTGGGCGACTTTCGGCGTGGTGGCCAGCAGGGTGCCGGTCATCAACAGAAACACCGGAACCCAGATCGAGTTGCCCAGCGCTACCGCCGCCAGATCGCGTGGCCCGACACGGCCGGCCATCACGGCATCGACAAAGCCCATGGCGGTGGTCGCCAATTGCGCGATGATGATCGGCAACGCCAGGGCGAGCAGGTTCCTGAACTCCAGGCGAATTCGCGCAGGGCGGGTGAGTGAGGCAGCGAGAGGTTGATCAGTAACAGAGTTCACAGGCAAAGCGTCCACAGATGTTGATGCGCAAGGCGCCGCATTCTACGCCGCTGACGTGACAGTCAGGAAAAATCCTCTGTTGCGCATTTGTAATCATCGATGCCATCCACTGTGGCGAGGGAGCTTGCTCCCGCTGGGGTGCGAAGCGGCCCCAAAACCATCCGGCGTGGTGGATCAGGAAAATCCCGATTGCAGACTTTCCGCCTGCTGCGCAGTCGAGCGGGAGCAAGCTTCCTCGCCACAGTGCAGTCTGCGCTGGCTCAACGGTGGATCTGCACCTAAACTGCCGATCCCCTCAAGGAGCCCGCCATGCTGATTGTTGCCGACGAAAATATCCCGCTGCTCGATGCCTTTTTTGCCGGTTTCGGCGAGATCCGCCGGGTGTCGGGCCGTTCCATCGACCGTGCGACGGTCGAGCAGGCCGACGTGCTTCTGGTGCGTTCGGTGACCAACGTCAATCGCGCGTTGCTCGATGGCAGCAAGGTGCGTTTCGTCGGCACTTGCACCATCGGGACCGATCACCTCGATCTCGATTATTTCAACGAGGCCGGCATCACCTGGTCCAGCGCACCCGGTTGCAATGCGCGAGGCGTGGTCGATTACGTGCTCGGCAGCCTGATGACCCTGGCGGAAATCGAAGGCGTTGATTTGCCGCAGCGTACGTACGGCGTAATCGGTGCCGGTGAAGTAGGTGGGCGGCTGGTCAAGGTCCTCAAGGGCCTGGGCTGGAATGTCAAAGTTTGCGATCCGCCGCGTCAGGCAGCCGAGGGCGGCGATTACGTCAGCCTCGAGCAGATCATTGAGCAGTGCGACGTGATCAGCCTGCACACGCCGCTGACCCGTACCGGCGAAGGCGCGACCTGGCACCTGTTTGATGAGCAGCGTTTGCAACAGCTCAAACCCGGCACCTGGCTGATCAACGCCGCCCGTGGTCCGGTGGTGGATAACGCCGCGTTGCGCAACGTGCTGCTGGAGCGCGAAGACCTGCAAGCAGTGCTCGACGTTTGGGAGGCCGAGCCTGAAGTCGATGTCGCCCTTGCCGAACTCTGCGTGCTGACCACGCCGCACATTGCCGGCTACAGCCTCGATGGCAAGCAACGCGGGACGGCGCAGATTTATCAGGCTTATTGCGAATTTATCGGTCAACCGCCGAGCATCCAGCTCAGTGACCTGCTGCCGGCACCGTGGTTGTCAGAAGTGACCCTGCACGCCGACAGCGATCCGGCGTGGGCGCTGGCGATGTTGTGCCGCGGGGTGTACGACCCGCGCCGGGATGATGCGGATTTTCGCCGCAGTCTTGTAGGCAGTGTCGCTGAACAGCGTGCAGCGTTCGACGTTTTGCGCAAGCAGTATCCGGTGCGGCGCGAGATCGAGGGGCTGAAGGTGCGGATCGACGGGGATTCGCCGCAGTTGCAAAAGATTGTGGCGGCGTTGGGAGCAGTGGCTGTCTGAAAACCCTGTAGGCGCTGCCGAAGGCTGCGATCTTTTGATCTTGCCTTTGAAAAACAAAGTCAAAAGATCGCAGCCTTCGGCAGCTCCTACACAGAACAGAAGAGAACAGAAGAGAAGAGAACGGCAGGCAGAAAAAACCCGGCCAAACAGGGCCGGGTCAGGAAGACGGTGGCTATATCACTGTTGTTCGGCAGGCTTGACCAATCGCTTCTCCAGTTCGCGGCACGCGTCCTGGATCATGTCTTCGGTGATCGGTACTTCACGGCCATCCTTGTCGATAATCGAGCAACCCAGAGGTTGGCCGGGCTTGGTGCGGATCACTTCAATCTTGTCATCGCTGCTGTGTTGCAAGGACATGGCCTGTCTCCTCATCAGGTTGTGCACGTAGGTTAAAACCGCCACGTGACCAGGCTGTGACAACACCCTTGGGGTCTGTCAAAAGCGGCATCTCCAGTCCAACAGAAATGACCGCTCGTCTCAACCGGGACATTAGACCAATAGCAACTATGGCCTAGTCTTTGGGGGCATATTTAACCTGACTCATTGTGATTTACAGAGTTCCGCCCCATAGAAGGTTTAGGCTAGCCCTTTGACCAACACGGATGTGTACCTGAATGATCTCGAAGCTTTCTTCCCGGCACCGTCGAGCGCTGAGTCTGACCAGCCGATTCCTGGCGCCTTATCGTTGGCAAGTCGGCGCTGCGCTGTTGGCGTTGATCGTCACTGCGGCCGTCACTTTGTCGATGGGACAGGGGATCAAATTGCTGGTCGATCAGGGCTTCATGACTCAGTCGCCGCACCAACTGAACCAGAGCATCGGTATCTTCATGCTGATGGTGCTGGGCCTGGCAGTCGGCACGTTCGCGCGTTTTTACTGGGTGTCGTGGATCGGCGAGCGCTGTGTAGCGGACATCCGGCGCGAGGTGTTCAACCATCTGGTCTATCTGCACCCCGGGTTTTACGAGAACAATCGGAGTTCGGAGATCCAGTCACGGCTGACCGCCGACACCACGTTGCTGCAATCGGTGATCGGCTCGTCACTGTCGATGTTTCTGCGCAACCTGTTGATGGTGATCGGCGGGGTGATCCTGCTGTTTATCACCAACCCGAAACTCACCAGCATCGTGGTGATTGCCTTGCCATTCGTGGTCGCTCCGATCCTGATTTTCGGTCGGCGCGTGCGTAATCTGTCGCGGTTGAGTCAGGACCGGGTCGCCGACATCGGCAGCTATGTCTCCGAGACCCTTGGCCAGATCAAGACGGTGCAGGCCTACAACCATCAGGTGCAGGACGAGCGGCGTTTCGCCACGACGGTCGAGGATGCGTTCGACACCGCACGCAAGCGCATCTTTCAGCGCTCCTGGATGATCACCGTGGTGATCGTGCTGGTGCTCGGCGCGGTGGCGGTGATGTTGTGGGTCGGCGGCATGGACGTGATTGCCGGGCGCATCACCGGTGGCGAACTGGCGGCTTTCGTTTTCTACAGCCTGATTGTCGGCAGCGCGATCGGCACGTTGAGCGAGGTCATTGGCGAATTGCAGCGTGCGGCGGGTGCCGCCGAGCGCATCGCGGAACTGCTCGGTTCGCAGAACATCATCCAGCCACCGACCATCGGGCTGGTGACGTTGCCAGAACGGATCAAGGGCGAACTGCAATTGCAGAATGTGCGTTTTTCCTACCCGTCGCGTCCGGACAGCTACGCCGTCAACGGCCTGAGCCTGACCATCAGGGCCGGCGAGACCCTGGCCCTTGTCGGGCCATCCGGAGCCGGCAAGTCCACGGTGTATGACTTGCTGTTGCGCTTCTACGACCCGCTTGAAGGCCGGATCCTGATTGACGGAGTGCCACTGACCAGCCTCGATCCGCTGGATCTGCGGCGCAATTTCGCTCTGGTCTCGCAATCGCCTGCGCTGTTTTTCGGCAGCGTCGAAGAGAATATTCGTTACGGCAATGCTGGCGCGACACTGGAGCAGGTCAAGGAAGCGGCAAGAATTGCCCACGCCCATGACTTCATCGAGAAGATGCCCAACGGCTATCAGACCCATTTGGGTGACGCTGGCCTCGGACTTTCCGGCGGCCAGCGTCAACGCCTGGCGATCGCCCGCGCGTTGCTGGTGGATGCGCCGATTCTGCTGCTGGACGAAGCCACCAGCGCCCTCGATGCCCAGAGCGAGCACCTGATTCAGGAAGCCTTGCCCAGCCTGATGCAGAACCGCACCACGCTGGTGATCGCGCATCGCTTGGCCACGGTTAAGAACGCCGACCGGATCGCGGTGATGGATCAGGGCAGTCTGGTGGCCATCGGTACGCATCAGGAGCTGATCGTAAGCAATCCGTTATATGCGCGGCTGGCGTCGTTGCAGTTCAACGACGGTCACGCGATCGCTGTGTAGGAGCTGCTGCAGGTTCGGGCCGCGTTCGGACGATCTTTTGATCTTTACGTAAAAAATGCCCGCATCCATCGATGCGGGCATTTTTTATGATTGAGGATAAAGATCAAAAGATCGTCCGAACGCGGCCCGAATCTACGGCAGCTCCTACAGATCATTGATCATCAAAATACCGCTCATGCCAATCCACCAGCGGTTGCGGCGAATTGAGCTTCTGCCCGTAGATCACCGAGTACGACAGCACGTTCTGCACGTATTGGCGGGTTTCGTCGAACGGAATGCTTTCCACCCAGACGTCGAAGCTCAGGTGATCGGCGCCGCGCAGCCATTGGCGTACGCGGCCGGGGCCGGCGTTGTAGGCGGCTGAGGCCAGGACGCGGTTGCCGTTGAACTGGCTGTGCACCTGGCTCAGGTAAGCGGCGCCGAGCTGGATGTTCTTGTCCGGATCGAGCACTTGCTGCGGTGAGGCCAGCGGGATGCTGAACTTGCGCGCGGTTTCCTTGGCAGTGGCGGGCATCAACTGCATCAGACCGCTGGCGCCGACGCCGGAGCGGGCGTCGTCCATGAAGGCGCTTTCCTGGCGAGTGATGGCGAACACCCAGCTTGAATGCAGGCCACGCGTCTTGGCTTCACGCACGAGGGTGTCGCGGTGGGCCATCGGGAAGCGGATGTCCAGGTCGTCCCAGTATTGCGCCTGACTGATGGTGCGGATCGCCGGGAAATACCATTTCAGGTCGTAGGCCAGTTTGGCCTGGGCAACCATTTCGTCACGATTGAAATGACGGCTGACGTGATACCACTCGCGGCGCCCGTCGACGATCTGTCCGCGCGCATGGAATTCCAGCGCGCGGCGTACGCCTGGGGTGTTGCGCACCTTGTTGATCAGCGCCTGGCTGAGGACCAGCGGCTTGTTGTTCAGCGAGTACGGCGATTGCGAGCGGTCGGCGGCGAGGAAACCGTAGAAGTCACGTTCGCGCGCAAGGTTTTTGTAAAGGGTCTGTGCTTCCGGGTTTTGTGGCTGGGCCAGTTCCAGACTGCGCGCCTGCCAGTAGCGCCAGCGGTTGGTGGTCGCCAGATCCTGTGGCAAGCGACGGGTCAACTGATAAGCATCGTCCCAGCGTGCCAGGCGCAGCAGCAGACGCAGGCGCCATTCGGACACGGTGTTGTCACGCAGCTCCGGATCGTATTTGGTCATCACGTCCAGCGCGCGGCTGTCGAAACGCCGGGCCAGGGTCAGGCCGATTTCCCGGGCAATCGCGACTTTTTCGTCACGGGAGAAATGCATGCTGCTGGCGTATCCGTCGAGCAGGGCCATGGCCTTGTCCGGGTCCTGACGGGCGAGGCGGCGCAGACCGAGGCTGACCACGTCGGACATCGGCTCGTCGGCCGGGGTGAAGCGCGATGGTTGATTGAGCAGCTCGGGTTTTTGCGCCACATCCACTAGCAGACGACCGCGCGGAGCGAGGGTGGTCAGGCCGTTGACCAGGCTGTTGGCCAATGGATAGTTGCGCGCCTGGGCAGCGAGTTTGGTGCGCTCCCAGCGTTTCTGTTCAGTCAACTGACCGTCGGCGGCCCAGATTCCGAACAGCCCGTCACAGGCGGCCGGTTGCGATTTGCCGGTCAGCCACAATTTGTCGGCGTTGGCATAACCCTCGGCCTTGTGGCCGCTGCTGATCTGGTACTGCGCATTGAGGCAGTCCAGTTCAGTGAAGTTGAGTTTAGGGTCGTAATATTTGGTGAAGGTGGCCCAGTCGCCACGGTCGGCGAGCCAGCGCAACCAGCGCAACTTCATCCAGTTGGCCTGGGGCAGGTCGCCGTGCTCGGCGAGGAATTTCTCGATCTCGGCGTTGCTCGCGGTCTTCAGACGCGCGGTCAGTTCGTCGTAGGCCAGGTACGGTTCCAGCGGGTAATCGGCCAAGGCCTGGCTGTAACGAAAGTACGGGCCGGTATCGCCTTTGGCCAAGGCGCGTTTGGCTTCATCGTAATACTGGCGTTGGGTGGACAGGTCCACCGCCTGGGCGGATTGAGCGGCAGCGGCGGTAAGTAGCAAACAGGACAAGACACTGAAAAGGCGACTGCGCATGAGACATCCGGGCAGAGAAATCATGACAAGCACCGGCCGTGGCCAGCACTGAATTGTCTGTAGCTTAGCCTTTTGCCAGCAACGGGCGAAAGCTTTGCCGGTCTCGCAGCACAAGTTCGCAACAAATGTTGTGCAGAGTGCTTCGGCAGACAAATTGGCGGCCTGCTGAGGACCTAACTCAGGTAGAATGCGCGCCCGGTTTTTGGAGAAGCTCATGACCCTGCTCAAATTCAGCGATGTGTCCCTTGCATTCGGCGCGATGCCGTTGTTGGACAAGGTGTCCTGGCAGATCGCCCGTGGTGAGCGGGTGTGCATCATCGGCCGCAACGGCACTGGCAAATCCAGCATGATGAAGCTGGTCAAGGGCGACCAGAAGCCCGATGACGGCTCGGTGTGGCGTGCCCCCGGTCTGAAAATCGGCGAATTGCCGCAAGAATTGCCAGTGGCCGACGGGCGGACCGTATTCGATGTGGTTGCCGAAGGCCTCGACGGCGTTGGCGCCTTGCTCGCCGAATATCATCACCTGAGCCAGAACATCGTCACCGACGCCGATCTGGACAAGCTGATGCACGTTCAGCACGACCTCGAAGCCCGTGACGGCTGGCGCTTGCAGACCCTGGTCGACAGCACTCTGAGCCGCCTGCAACTGCCGGCCGACAAGACCCTCGCCGAGTTGTCCGGCGGCTGGCGTCGTCGCGTCCTGCTGGCGCAGGCGCTGGTGTCCGAACCGGATCTGCTGCTGCTCGACGAACCGACCAACCACCTGGACATCGGCGCGATTGCCTGGCTCGAAGAAGCCCTGAAGGATTTCCAGGGCGCCGTGCTGTTCATCACGCACGACCGTTCCTTCCTGCAAAACCTCGCCACGCGCATCCTCGAACTGGATCGCGGCGGCCTGATCGACTGGAACGGCGACTACGCCAGCTTCCTCGTGCACAAAGAAGCCGCGCTGGCCGCTGAAGAAACCGCCAACGCGCTGTTCGACAAGCGTCTGGCCCAGGAAGAAGTGTGGATCCGTCAGGGCATCAAGGCCCGTCGGACCCGTAACGAAGGCCGTGTGCGCGCCCTTAAAGCCCTGCGTGTTGAGCGCAGCGAGCGGCGCGAGCGTACCGGCAAGGCGAATATCCAGCTGGAAACTGCCGACAAGTCCGGCAAGCAAGTGATGGTGCTGGAAAATGTCAGCTTCCATCACCCGGACGGTCCGTACCTGATCAAGGACTTCTCGATGGTTCTGCAGCGCGGCGACCGTATCGGTCTGCTCGGCGCCAACGGTACCGGCAAGACCACCCTGCTGAAGCTGATGCTCAACGGTCTGCAGCCGACCAGCGGCAAAGTGGAAGAGGGCACGCGCATCGATGTGGCCTACTTCGATCAGTTGCGCCATCAGCTGGATCTGGAAAAGACCGTGATCGACAACGTCGCCGAAGGCCGCGACTTCATCGATATCGACGGCCAGAGCCGCCACGTCCTGAGCTACCTCGGTGACTTCCTGTTCAGCCCGCAGCGTGCGCGCACGCCGGTCAAGGCGCTGTCCGGTGGCGAGCGTGCGCGCTTGCTGCTGGCCAAACTGTTCAGCAAACCGGCGAACCTGCTGGTACTCGACGAACCGACCAACGACCTCGACGTGGAAACCCTCGAGCTGCTCGAAGAAGTGCTGCTGACCTTCAACGGCACGGTGCTGATGGTCAGCCACGACCGGGCATTCCTCGACAACGTGGTGACCAGCACCCTGGTCTTCGAAGGTGAAGGCAAGGTGCGTGAATACGTCGGTGGCTATCAGGACTGGATCCGTCAGGGCGGCTCGCCGCGCTTGCTGGGTGTGACCGAGAGCAAGTCGGGCAAGGCTGACTTGAATTCGGCGGTGGTCACTGCTGAACCTGCCGTGGTTGCCGCACCTGCCGCTGCCGCACCGGCAGCCAAGAAGAAGCTGAGCTACAAGCTGCAGCGCGAGCTGGAAGCGTTGCCGGGCGACATCGATGCCAAGGAACAGCAGATCGCTGCGGTCGAGGCTGAGATGGCTGAAGCCGGTTTCTATCAGCGTCCGCCGGCAGAAACGGCCAAGGTGATTGCTTCGCTGGAGCAGTTGCAGGCAGAACTGGATGCACTGGTGGAGCGTTGGGCCGAGCTGGATGCCTGATTGATCCGGTAACAAAAAAAGCCCGGCGCTCAGTGATGAGCCCCGGGCTTTTCATATACGGGTGGAGACCTGATGTGGGAGCTAGCCTGCTCGCGAATGCGGTGTGTCAGGCGGCATTGATGCTGAATGTGCCGACGCCTTCGAGCGGGCTCGCTCCCACAATGATCAGTGTTTCAACGTTTGACCAGATGTACCGCCAAAACATCGCATGGCGCGCCGTGCAGCACGTCGTTGGCTGTGGAGCCCAGCAATAGCGCCAAACCGTGACGGCCATGGCTGCCGACCACGATAAGATCGCAAGTGTTTTCCTTGGCGAAATGATGGATTTCCTGTCGTGGCTGGCCATAGGTCAGGTGGCAATTGGCGCCCTCAAGCTCTACATATTTGGCTTTCAGGCGTTCAAGTCGCTCCTTGGCCTGATCGAACTGCTGCTGTTGCAGTTGTGACAGATCCATCGGTACATCGCCGCCGAATGCCATGGCCATCGGTTCGACGATATGCACCAGCGACAGCTTGGCGCCATTGCTAACCGACAGCTCTCGGGCACGGTGAATCACAGGGTCGCACTCTTCGGTCAGGTCAACGGCGACCAGGATATGGTTGTAGGGCATGAGGTGCTCCTCGTGGCGGTTCAATATTGTTAAGTATGGCTGGTTTCAAGCGCATTGGTTCCAAAGTGACACGATGCGCTCACCTTAAGTCGGGAGTAGAGATATGACGGTCTGGTTGGTGGTGTCAATCCTGCTGGTGGTTTTGAGTCCACTGGCGTGGTTGCGCCCATCGCGCGTGCAGAGTGGCCGAATGGCCCTGCGCATGGAGGCGCGGCGCATCGGGCTGGCCATGCAGCTGGCACCTCAGGAGTGGCCGCACTGGCTGTCTCAGGAACCGCCCAGCCCGTGCGCGCAATATCATCGGCCGCGGCGTGGCACCCAGCCGGCGTGCTGGACTTACTGGCAGAAATCGCCGGGGGTATGGGTCAATCAGTGGCAGGAAGTCTGCGAAGACCGGTTGCTGCTCGATCATTTCGAAAAGTTGCCGGGCAACGTGTTCAAGGTCGAGGCCGACAAGCAGATGATCGCCTTGTACTGGGGCGAGAAGGGTGAAGCTGAAGTCTTGCAGTACATCGACGCCACTCTCAAAGCCCTCGCCTGAATTACGAATTCCCCGTAGGAGCTGCCGCAGGCTGCGATCTCTTGATTATGTTTTTAAGATCAAAAGATCGCAGCCTGCGGCAGCTCCTACAGGGGGCATTTCGCAAGCAATAAAAAGCCCGACAACATCATCGGGCGGGTTGGCCAGGCAGGCCGGTAATTCGCTGTGAGCTGATCCTACGCCAGGCATTCGCCGAAAGCGTTCATATTTTTCGCCGGGATTTCGCCAGCGTAGCCTGTTAAACACGGGTTGCCGTGAATTAGGGCGACTTTTCTAACTATTGATTCTATGAATGGCTCTGCATGCAGCTGCGTGTTGCGGATCTGTGTGCAACGGAAATGACCACAAAGTCGCATTTCAACCCGTATTTTGGGCGATTGACAATTGTTGGAAATTCCGTGAAGGTGACGTACCCAAATCAAACGGGCGTATGAATTGAGCGTTTGTCTTACAGACTGCTCCTACAGAATCCCGACTATCGCGTTGGCGGGTGTGCCGGGTGGATTGGCGTCAGCATCGACGAAAAAGCGTCCTGCCGAGCCATTTACCTGCGTCCGACGTGTACTGTTCAGCTTCCATATCGTGGAGATCAGTTGATGATTTACGAAGGTAAAGCCATCACGGTTAAAGCTCTTGAAAGTGGCATCGTCGAATTGAAATTCGACCTCAAGGGTGAGTCCGTCAACAAGTTCAACCGTCTTACCCTGAACGAACTGCGTCAGGCCGTGGACACCATCAAGGCAGATGCTTCGATCAAGGGCGTGATCGTCAGCAGTGGCAAGGACGTATTCATCGTCGGCGCCGACATCACCGAATTTGTCGACAACTTCAAGCTGCCGGATGCCGAGCTGGTTGCTGGCAATCTCGAAGCCAACAAGATCTTCAGCGATTTCGAAGACCTCAACGTTCCGACCGTGGCCGCGATCAACGGCATCGCCCTGGGTGGCGGTCTGGAAATGTGCCTGGCAGCGGATTACCGCGTCATGTCGACCAAGGCCAAGATCGGTCTGCCGGAAGTCAAACTGGGCATCTACCCGGGCTTCGGCGGTACCGTGCGTCTGCCGCGCCTGATCGGCGTCGATAACGCCATCGAGTGGATTGCCGCCGGCAAGGAAAACCGTCCTGAAGACGCCCTGAAAGTCAGCGCCGTCGACGCCGTGGTTGCTCCAGAGAAGCTGCAGGAAGCTGCCCTTGAACTGATCAAGCGCGCCATCTCCGGCGAGTTTGATTACAAGGCCAAGCGTCAGCCAAAACTTGAAAAACTCAAGTTGAACGCCATTGAACAGATGATGGCTTTCGAAACCGCCAAAGGTTTCGTGGCAGGGCAAGCTGGCCCGAACTACCCGGCGCCAGTTGAAGCAATCAAGACCATCCAGAAAGCCGCGAACTTCGGTCGTGACAAGGCGCTGGAAGTCGAAGCCGCCGGTTTCGTCAAACTGGCCAAGACGTCTGCTGCGCAGAGCTTGATCGGCCTGTTCCTGAACGATCAGGAACTGAAGAAAAAGGCCAAGGCCTACGACGAAATCGCCAAGGACGTGAAGCAGGCAGCCGTACTGGGCGCCGGCATCATGGGCGGCGGTATCGCCTATCAGTCGGCCTCCAAAGGCACGCCGATCCTGATGAAGGATATCAACGAGCACGGTATCGAGCAGGGTCTGGCCGAAGCCGCCAAGCTGCTGGTTGGCCGCGTTGACAAAGGCCGCATGACCGCCGCGAAAATGGCTGAAGTGCTCAACGGCATTCGTCCGACCCTGTCCTACGGTGACTTCGGTCACGTCGACCTGGTCGTTGAAGCCGTGGTCGAGAACCCGAAGGTCAAGCAAGCGGTACTGGCTGAAGTCGAAGACAAGGTCAAAGAGGACACCATCCTCGCGTCCAACACCTCGACGATTTCCATCAGCCTGCTGGCCAAGGCCCTCAAGCGTCCGGAAAACTTCGTCGGCATGCACTTCTTCAACCCGGTGCACATGATGCCGCTGGTGGAAGTGATCCGGGGCGAGAAGTCCAGCGAGCTGGCGATTGCCACCACCGTTGCCTACGCCAAGAAAATGGGCAAGAACCCGATCGTCGTCAACGACTGCCCGGGCTTCCTGGTCAACCGCGTCCTGTTCCCGTACTTCGGTGGTTTCGCCAAACTGGTCAGCGCCGGCGTGGACTTCGTCCGCATCGACAAGGTCATGGAAAAATTCGGCTGGCCAATGGGCCCGGCGTACCTGATGGACGTGGTCGGCATTGACACCGGTCACCACGGTCGTGACGTGATGGCTGAAGGCTTCCCGGATCGCATGAAGGATGACCGTCGCTCGGCTATCGACGTGCTTTACGAAGCCAAACGTCTGGGCCAGAAGAACGGCAAGGGCTTCTACGCCTATGAAGCCGACAAGAAAGGCAAGCAGAAGAAAGTCGCCGATCCGTCGGTGCTGGAAGTGCTCAAGCCGATCGTTTACGAGCAGCGCGAAGTCACTGACGAAGACATCATCAACTGGATGATGATTCCGCTGTGCCTGGAAACCGTGCGTTGCCTGGAAGACGGCATCGTTGAAACCGCCGCCGAAGCCGACATGGGTCTGGTCTACGGTATCGGTTTCCCTCCATTCCGTGGCGGTGCGCTGCGCTACATCGATTCGATCGGTGTTGCCGAGTTCGTTGCCCTGGCTGACCAGTACGCTGATTTGGGCGCGCTGTACCACCCGACCGCGAAGCTGCGCGAAATGGCCAAAAACGGCCAGAGCTTCTTCGGTTAAGCGCCCCCAACTAGAGTGAGAGTGAACTTATGAGCTTGAATCCTAGAGACGTCGTGATTGTCGACTTCGGTCGTACTCCGATGGGCCGCTCCAAGGGCGGCATGCACCGCAACACCCGCGCCGAAGACATGTCGGCGCACCTGATCAGCAAACTGCTGGAACGCAACGCCAAGGTCGATCCTGCTGAAGTCGAGGACGTGATCTGGGGCTGTGTGAACCAGACCCTGGAGCAGGGCTGGAACATCGCGCGCATGGCGTCGCTGATGACCCAGATCCCGCACACCTCGGCCGGCCAGACCGTCAGCCGCCTGTGCGGCTCGTCGATGAGCGCTCTGCACACCGCGGCGCAAGCGATCATGACCGGCAACGGTGACGTATTCGTGGTTGGTGGCGTCGAGCATATGGGTCACGTGAGCATGATGCACGGTGTCGATCCGAACCCGCACATGTCGCTGTACGCGGCGAAAGCCTCGGGCATGATGGGTCTGACCGCAGAAATGCTCGGCAAGATGCACGGCATCACCCGTGAGCAGCAGGACGCCTTTGGCGTGCGCTCCCACCAGCTCGCTCATAAGGCGACGGTGGAAGGCAAGTTCAAAGACGAAATCATCCCGATGCAGGGCTATGACGAAAACGGCTTCCTGAAGCTGTTCGACTACGACGAAACCATTCGTCCGGAAACCACTCTGGAAAGCCTGGCGGCCCTCAAGCCTGCCTTCAATCCAAAGGGCGGCACAGTGACTGCGGGTACTTCGTCGCAGATCACCGATGGTGCTTCGTGCATGATCGTGATGTCGGCGCAGCGTGCACAGGATCTGGGGATCCAGCCGATGGCGGTGATCCGTTCGATGGCAGTGGCGGGTGTGGACCCGGCGATCATGGGCTATGGTCCAGTTCCGGCAACACAAAAAGCCCTGAAGCGTGCGGGCCTTGGCATCAACGATATCGACTTCTTCGAGCTCAACGAAGCTTTCGCTGCACAGGCCCTGCCAGTGCTGAAAGATCTGAAAGTGCTCGACAAGATGAACGAGAAGGTTAACCTGCACGGCGGCGCGATCGCCCTGGGTCACCCGTTCGGTTGCTCCGGCGCCCGTATTTCCGGCACCTTGCTGAACGTGATGAAGCAGAATGGCGGCACCTTCGGGGTGGCCACCATGTGCATTGGTCTCGGCCAAGGCATCTCCACCGTCTTCGAACGCGTTTAAGCGTCTCGTCGATGGAAGCCGGGGCCAAGTGCCCCGGTTTTTGTTTTTGCGGATTTATTTTTGTATTTATTTTGAAAAAATTTGAGTGAGGGCCGAAGCGTGCCGATACAACCTGGGCTCTACCGACATTACAAAGGTCAGCAGTACCGCGTATTCAGTGTTGCGCGGCACTCCGAGACCGAAGAAGAAGTGGTCTTTTACCAAGCCCTGTATGAGGATTACGGCTTTTGGGTACGCCCTTTGAGCATGTTCGTCGAGTCGGTCGAGGTTGACGGCAAGCAGGTGCCACGCTTTGCTTTGGTGCAAGCCGAACCGAGCCTTTTTTCCAAGGCATAAGGCGAGTGCGCACAGAACCCTGTGCTTGACCTCACCTTGTAGCCACTATATATAGCGGTGCCGCGTCAGGCGCCAACCGCCTTTCACTTCTAGAATTCAGGAATTTTCTGATCCATGGGCAAATCGCTGGTCATTGTGGAATCCCCGGCTAAGGCCAAGACCATCAACAAGTATCTGGGCAACCAATACGTGGTGAAGTCGAGTATCGGCCATATCCGAGACCTGCCCACCAGCGGTTCGGCTAGCGCCAGCAAAGAGCCAGCCGCCAAGCGCGGCAAGGCCGCCGCGGGCGAAGGGCCGGTGCTCACGCCGAAAGAGAAAGCGCGCAAGCAACTGGTCTCGCGCATGGGTGTCGATCCCGATCATGGCTGGAAAGCCCAGTACGAGATCCTCCCAGGCAAAGAGAAGGTCATCGAAGAGCTGCGCCGGCTCGCCAAGGATGCTGACACCATCTATCTCGCAACCGACTTGGATCGCGAGGGGGAAGCCATTGCCTGGCACCTGCGCGAAGCCATCGGTGGTGACGACAGCCGCTACAAGCGCGTGGTGTTCAACGAAATCACCAAGAAGGCGATTCAGGAAGCCTTCTCCGAGCCGGGCGAACTGGACATCGATCGTGTAAATGCCCAGCAGGCGCGTCGTTTCCTCGACCGCGTTGTGGGTTACATGGTCTCGCCGCTGTTGTGGGCCAAGATCGCCCGTGGCCTGTCGGCCGGTCGCGTGCAATCGGTTGCCGTGAAACTGGTGGTCGAGCGTGAGCGCGAGATTCGTGCATTCAACCCGGAAGAGTACTGGGAAGTGCATGCTGATCTCGGCACCGCCAAGGGGGCGACCGTACGTTTCGAAGTGGCGCGCGAGAAGGGCGAAGCCTTCAAGCCGCTCAACGAGGCTCAGGCCACGGCTGCGCTGGAGAAGCTCAAGTCTTCCAGCTACAGCATCGTCAAGCGCGAAGACAAGCCGACCAGCAGCAAGCCGTCGGCGCCGTTCATCACGTCCACCCTGCAGCAGGCCGCGAGCAACCGTCTGGGCTTCGGCGTGAAGAAAACCATGATGATGGCCCAGCGTCTCTACGAAGCCGGCTACATCACTTATATGCGTACCGATTCGACCAACCTCTCGGCTGATGCCGTGGCGATGGCGCGCACTTACATCGAAGACGAGTTCGGCAAGAAGTACCTGCCGGAAACGCCGAACGTCTACAGCAGCAAAGAAGGCGCACAAGAGGCTCACGAAGCGATTCGTCCGTCTGATGCCAACACCACGCCGAGCAAGCTGGCGGGCATGGAGCGTGATGCGGAGCGCCTCTACGAGCTGATCTGGCGCCAGTTCCTCGCTTGCCAGATGCTGCCGGCGCAATATCTGTCGACCACCGTCAGCGTAGGAGCTGGCGACTTCGAGCTGCGCGCCAAGGGCCGAATCCTCAAGTTCGACGGTTACACCCGCGTCATGCCGCAGATCGCCAAGCCTGGCGATGACGATGTTCTGCCGGACATGGCACAGGGCGACGCGATGAAGCTGATCAAGCTCGATCCGTCGCAGCACTTCACCAAACCACCGGCCCGTTACTCGGAAGCCAGTCTGGTGAAAGAAATGGAAAAACGTGGCATCGGTCGTCCTTCGACCTATGCGGCGATCATTTCGACCATTCAGGATCGCGGTTATGTGACCCTGCACAACCGTCGTTTCTATTCGGAAAAGATGGGCGACATCGTCACCGAGCGTCTGTCGGAGAGCTTCTCGAACCTCATGGACTACGGTTTCACCGCCGGCATGGAAGAGAATCTCGATGATGTGGCTCAGGGCGAGCGCGACTGGAAAAACGTGCTGGACGAGTTCTACGGCGACTTCAAGAAAAAGCTCGAAGTGGCAGAAAACCCGGAAAGCGGCATGCGCGCCAACCAGCCGGTCATGACTGATATTCCATGCACCACGTGCGGTCGCCCGATGCAGATCCGCACTGCATCGACCGGCGTGTTCCTCGGTTGCTCGGGTTACAGCCTGCCACCGAAAGAGCGCTGCAAGGCCACCGTCAACCTGGTGCCGGGCGACGAGATCGCCGCGGACGACGAGGGGGAGTCGGAGTCGCTGGTACTGCGCGGCAAGCATCGCTGCCCGATCTGCAGCACGGCGATGGATGCTTACCTGCTCGATGAGAAGCGCAAGCTGCACATCTGCGGTAACAACCCGGATTGCGCCGGCTACGAAATCGAAGAGGGTAACTACCGCATCAAGGGCTATGAAGGTCCGAGCCTGGAGTGCGACAAGTGCGGCAGCGAGATGCAGCTCAAGACCGGCCGTTTTGGCAAGTTCTTCGGTTGCACCAATCCGACCTGCAAGAACACCCGCAAACTGCTGAAGAGCGGTGACGCGGCGCCGCCGAAGATGGACCCGGTGAAGATGCCTGAGCTGAAATGCGAAAAGGTCAACGACACCTATATCCTGCGCGACGGTGCTTCCGGCCTGTTCCTGGCGGCCAGCCAGTTCCCGAAAAACCGCGAGACCCGTGCTCCGCTGGTGATCGAGATTCTGCCGCACAAGGATGAGATCGATCCGAAGTACCACTTCCTCTGCGAAGCACCGCAGAAGGATCCTGATGGTCTGCCAGCGGTCATTCGTTACAGCCGCAAGACCAAGGAGCAATACGTGCAGACCGAGGTCGACGGCAAGCCTACTGGCTGGAAGGCTTACTACGACGGTGGCAAGTGGACTGTTGAAGACAAGCGCACGAAAGCCAAGGCTGAGTAAGCGTTAGCCTGATACACAAAAGGCCGCATGATGACCCTCGGGTTTTCATGCGGCCTTTTTGTTTTGTGCTTGCGGTCGGATCCGTTGATCCACGACACTGTCGGGTCTGTGTGACGCAATTATTTCGCTGTGGAGACTGCCGGCATGGCGCACGAACTCTATACCCGCACCAATCAGAAGATCTATTTCGCCGGCCTGTCGCTGGAGGCTCTGGCTCGCGCCGAAGAGGGGCGGGCGATGAATTCGTTGGCGTTGATTCAGGCTGGCCGCGAATCAGCGTTGTTTCACCTCTATGGCGCGCTTCTGGGACTGTGTCACGAGATCGCCGGTTTCTACCGTCTGCCTCAGGCCAATGCATCGCGAGCTGAAGCGTTACTGACTGGCGAAGTCCTGGAATCGATTGCGATCCCTGAGCTGGCCGAGATGGTGGAGCTGGCCGGTAACCCTGAAACCTGGCTGGCGAAACTGCTGGCGGCGCACTCGGCGTTGTTCCAGCCGCCACGGGTGCCACACAAGCCCAAGGGTGATGTGACGAAGCCATTGATTCAGGCCGTTAATCTGGATGAAGAAGAGGCGCCGCAGGAATTGAGTCGGGAAGAGCTGGAGAGCTGGCGGCAGCATCTCAAAGGTCTGGCCATCCGCTTTCGCGAAGGCTTGAACGAATGCTGAGGACCATTGACACGGTGGCAATCTGAAACATGCTGCTGGTCAAGATCCCGAGCGAAGCCTGAATGATGTCTATATAATGCCTGCCTTTCGTGGAGAACAGACCTATATGCCAACGTCCTTTCTAGAAATTGTCGAGCTACCAGACGGCCGAATCGAACTGCGCAGGGCTGAGGACGAGGGTTCTCTGGTGACTCTGGATTTCTCCGAGGATGCCAAGGCGTTCCTGCAAGGCCAGCACGTGGAAATCGCCAAGGCGATGTTGAGCGTCGGCGTACAGATGGCCGGTCGTATGGTCGAAGGCGAATTTGATAAGGAAGAAGGGCCGCGGGTTCTTCATTGATCCTCGCTGCTTTGAGGCGCTTGCCGCAACCGCATCAAGTCGGCTTCTCTGTCCCTGGAGAAGCCATGCGCTTCACACAGCGCGCGTTACAAGTGAATCAACCCAATCGAATGTTCAGGCTCTGAGCGTCGCCCGTGCGGGCTGCACTGATCAGTTGTTGCCGTGAACTTGTGTTCAGCGGATTGAGCCAGGTTACCACCGTATGGCTACGACCCAGGCGCAGTGCTTCGCAGGCCAGTTGCTGAGCGCTTTGCGCACCACGAGGTTGCAGCAGCAGAATGCGTTCACGGTTCAGGCCGGCCTCTCGCAGCCAGATCTGGGTCAGGCTGGCTGGAGGGGCGATCAGCGTCAGCCAGCGAGCATCCTGATCCTCGCTCAGTTCGCGAAGGATCGGAGCCAGCAGGTTCAGACAGTTCCCGGCCGCGCCGCGCAGTGACAGTTCACTGAATACTTCAGGTTCGGCAATCCATGGGCGCTCGACCACATCTTTCAGGATCGGTGCCATCGGTTGTGCAAGAAACGCTTCGAATAAAGGCAGTTGTGTTTGCTGAGGTGCGTGTGGGAACTGCATAAAGCCTCCTTTAGCGGCGGATTACGCCGACACTCAAGCCTTCGATCACCAGTTCCTGATCTTTCAGGTCGACTTCGATAGGGGCGAACTCGGGGTTTTCGGCAATCAGCCAGACTTTGCTGCCTTCGCGCTTGAAGCGCTTGACCGTCACTTCATCGCCGATACGTGCCACGACAACCTGGCCATTGCGTGCTTCACGGGTGGTATGAACCGCCAGCAGGTCACCGTCGAAAATGCCGATGTCCTTCATGCTCATGCCGTGCACGCGCAGCAGGTAATCAGCGCGAGGGTGGAAGAAAGCCGGGTTGATGTTGCAGGATTCTTCGATGTGCTGTTGGGCGAGGATCGGTGCGCCGGCAGCGACCCGGCCAATGATCGGCAGGGTAGAGTCGTCAGCCTTGGCCTCGAAGCCCGGGATGCGAATGCCGCGGGAGGCGCCCGGGGTCATCTCGATGGCGCCTTTGCGGGCCAGGGCCTTGAGGTGTTCTTCCGCCGCGTTGGGCGACTTGAAACCCAGTTCCTGAGCGATTTCCGCGCGGGTTGGCGGGTAGCCGTTGTCTTCGAGGCAGCGTTTGATGAAGGCCAGAATCTCGGCTTGGCGTGGCGTCAGCTTTAGCATATTGATCGCTCTGTCTTTTTATACAGTGACTGGGATTATATACAGTGAAGCGGTCTTGGCAATGCCCGTTTTTTTGCAGGCCGCCGGACGGTCGGTTGTCGTGCTTATTAATGCGCCGGGCGAGTGTGGTTAAATAGCTGACCGACCATTCCCAAAACGAACTGGCAGGCTTGACAAGGCTTGGGCTGAAACGTATGTTTCAAACAAGTGTTTGTCAGGCGGAGTAGCCATGGCCCAGTCGGAAACCGTTGAACGCATTCTTGATGCTGCCGAGCAGTTGTTCGCGGAGAAAGGTTTCGCCGAAACCTCATTGCGTTTGATCACCAGCAAGGCCGGGGTAAACCTGGCGGCGGTGAATTATCATTTCGGCTCCAAGAAAGCGCTGATCCAGGCGGTTTTCTCGCGCTTCCTCGGGCCGTTCTGCATCAGCCTCGACAAGGAGCTGGAGCGGCGTCAGGCCAAGCCTGAAAACAAGCCGACTCTTGAAGAGCTGCTGGAGATTCTCGTCGAGCAGGCGCTTGTGGTGCAGCCACGCAGCGGTAACGACCTGTCGATCTTCATGCGCTTGCTCGGCCTCGCGTTCAGCCAAAGCCAGGGTCACCTGCGTCGTTATCTGGAAGACATGTACGGCAAGGTGTTCCGCCGCTACATGCTGCTGGTCAACGAAGCGGCTCCGCGCATTCCGCCTATCGAGCTGTTCTGGCGCGTGCACTTCATGCTCGGTGCTGCGGCGTTCAGCATGTCCGGGATCAAGGCCTTGCGCGCGATTGCCGAGACCGATTTCGGCGTCAACACCTCGATCGAACAGGTGATGCGTCTGATGGTGCCGTTCCTTGCCGCTGGCATGCGCGCCGAAACCGGTGTCACCGACCCGGCGATGGCGACTGCGCAACTTCGCCCGCGCAGCAAATCGACTCCGGTGGCCGCCAAGGTTTAACCGCGCACGGGTGGGCGCGGCTGCTTGTATCCGCTAAGCTAGCCGCCCATGCCGACTCTCGTTCTGAACCCGTTCCCGATCAACATTGCCAACCTGCCGGGCACCGCCCTCAGTGGCGATGTCGTGCGGATCGGGTTTTTCGTTTTCAAGGAATCTCTATGACTGCTGGCCTGCAAGGCTCGTTGATGGTGGACGTCGCCGGTACCTGGCTGACGGCCGAAGATCGCCAATTGTTGCGTCAACCCGAAGTGGGCGGCCTGATCATTTTCGCGCGCAACATCGAGCATCCGCGCCAGGTGCGTGAGTTGAGCGCAGCCATCCGCGCGGTTCGCCCGGATCTGCTGCTGGCGGTCGATCAGGAGGGCGGTCGCGTGCAGCGCCTGCGTCAGGGCTTCGTGCGCCTGCCGGCCATGCGCGCCATTGCCGACAACCCGAACGCCGAATACCTCGCCGAACAATGCGGCTGGATCATGGCCACCGAAGTGCTCGGGGTCGGCCTCGACCTGAGTTTCGCCCCGGTGCTGGATCTGGATTACCAGCGCAGCGCCGTGGTTGGCACCCGTTCGTTCGAGGGTGATCCCGAGCGCGCCGCGTTGCTCGCCGGTGCCTTCATTCGCGGTATGAATAGCGCGGGCATGGCCGCTACCGGCAAGCATTTCCCCGGTCACGGTTGGGCTGAAGCCGACTCCCACGTCGCGATCCCGAATGACGAGCGCAGCCTCGACGAGATCCGCGCCAACGACCTCGTGCCGTTCGCCAGACTCAGCAAGCAGCTCGCGGCGGTCATGCCGGCGCACGTCATCTATCCGCAAGTCGATTCGCAGCCGGCCGGGTTCTCCCGCCGCTGGTTGCAGGACATTTTGCGCGGCGAGTTGCAGTTCGACGGCGTGATCTTCAGTGACGACCTGTCGATGGCTGGCGCCCATGTGGTCGGCGACGCCGCCAGTCGGATTGAAGCTGCGCTCAGCGCCGGTTGCGACATGGGCCTGGTGTGCAACGACCGTGCTGCGGCCGAACTGGCTCTGAGTGCTGCGCAACGGATGAAGGTCAAGCCGTCCGCGCGCATTGCGCGGATGCGCGGGCAGGCGTTCGCCAGTACCGATTACCGCCAGGATCCGCGTTGGCTCACCGCCATCGGCGCGCTAAAAGATGCTCAATTGATCGATTAAGGACTCATTCGTTATGACGGTTTACGCAATCATCGGTGGCACCGGCCTGACTCAGCTCGAAGGCTTGAGCATTCGTCAGTCGTTGGCGGTGGATACGCCCTACGGCGCGCCGTCGGCTGAAGTGCAGATCGGCGAATACGCCGGCAAGGAAGTGTTGTTCCTCGCCCGTCACGGCCATCCGCACCGTTTCCCGCCGCACAAGGTCAACTACCGCGCCAACCTCTGGGCGCTGAAGCAGGCCGGCGCCGAGGCGATCATCGCGGTCAATGCTGTGGGCGGGATTCATCCGGCCATGGGCACCGGCCATTTTTGCGTGCCGCATCAGATCGTCGATTACACCAGCGGTCGCGAGCACACGTTTTTCGCCGATGATCTGGAGCACGTCACCCACATCGACTTCAGTTTCCCTTACAGCGAGCCGCTGCGTCAGCAACTGATCGCCGCGCTGGCTGCCGAAGGCTGCGAATACAGTGATCAAGGCGTCTACGCCTGCACTCAGGGCCCGCGTCTGGAAACGGTCGCCGAGATCGTGCGTCTGGAACGTGATGGCTGCGACATCGTCGGCATGACCGGCATGCCGGAAGCGGCACTGGCCCGTGAGCTGGATCTGGATTACGCCTGCCTGTCGCTGGTGGTGAATCCGGCAGCGGGCAAGACCACGGCGGTGATCACCATGGCCGAGATCGAGCAGGCGCTGCATGACGGCATGGGCAAGGTGAAATCGACGTTGGCGCGGGTGCTCAAGGGCTGATCCGGGCTTTGCACCGCGTCGACTGCATCGCGAGCAGGCTCACGCCTACAAAAGATTTGTGAACACCACAGATCAATTGTAGGCGTGAGCCTGCTCGCGATTGCGATCGGTCTGGTAACGCAAATCTCAACGCTTGTCGAACTTGTCCGGCAACGGCGCAAACAGCGCCTCGATATCATCGCTCTGCAGTTTCCAGTCCCCGGCCTTGCGCCCATCCAGCACGCCCGCTGCCAGGTCAGACTTTTCCTTCTGCAGGTGCTGAATCTTCTCTTCCACCGTGCCACGAGCAATCATCTTGTAGACGAACACCGGTTTCTCCTGGCCGATTCGATACGCGCGGTCGGTTGCCTGATTCTCGGTCGCCGGGTTCCACCACGGATCGTAATGGATCACCGTGTCCGCTTCGGTCAGGTTCAAGCCGACGCCGCCGGCCTTCAGGCTGATCAGAAAGATCTGACGCTTGCCGCTCTGGAATTCCTTCACCGGCGTGCGCCGATCGCGGGTCTGGCCGGTCAGCAAGGCGTAGGCCACGTTGCGTTTCTTCAGTTCATCTTCGATCAGTGACAGCATCGAGGTGAACTGCGAAAACAACAGAATCCGCCGGCCTTCCTCGAACAGCTCTTCGAGCATTTCCATGAGGCTATCGAGCTTGCCCGAGGTGCTGCCACGGGCGGGCAGGGTAGCGTCGTTGACCAGGCGCAGGTCGCAGCAGACCTGACGCAGCTTGAGCAAGGCTTCAAGAATAATGATCTGGCTGCGCGCCACGCCCTTGCGAGTGATCTCGTCACGGACTTTCTTGTCCATCGCCAGACGCATGGTTTCGTACACGTCGCGCTGGGCTTCGTTGAGATCGACCCAGTGGATGATCTCGGTCTTGGGCGGCAGTTCGGTGGCCACTTGTTCCTTGGTGCGGCGCAGCAGAAACGGTTTTATCCGCCCATTGAGGTGCTGCAGCCTGACTTCGCTGGCGCGTTTTTCGATCGGCACGCGGTAGTCGGCATTGAAGCTTTTGACATCGCCGAGCCAGCCCGGCAGCAGAAAATGGAACAGCGACCACAACTCACCCAAGTGGTTTTCCAGTGGTGTGCCACTCAGGCACAGGCGCTGGCGTGCGTTGAGTTCGCGAGCGGCTTGCGCGGCCTTGCTGTTGGGGTTCTTGATGTACTGCGCTTCGTCGAGCACCAGAACGTGCAACGGCTGTTGTGCCAGCCGTTCGACGTCCTTGGGCAGCAGTGCATAGGTGGTGAGGATCAGGTCGAAGCCGGCCAGATGCTCGAAATGCTTTTTGCGGGCGGCACCGTACAGCGCGACCACTTTCAGTTGCGGCGTGAAGTGCGCAGCCTCGTCGAGCCAGTTCGGGATCAGGCTGGTGGGCATTACCACCATGCACGGCCGATCCAGGCGTCCGGCGTTTTTCTCACTGAGAATATGCGCCAGGGTCTGTAGGGTTTTACCCAGACCCATGTCGTCCGCCAGAATCCCGCCGACCTCAAGCTGACGCAGGGACTGCATCCAGCTCAAACCTTCGAGTTGATAGGGGCGCAGCGTCGCGTTCAAGCCCTTCGGCGCTTGTGCACTGTAGTCGCGGATGTCGCGCAGGCGTTGGGCGAAACTGCGAATCTGTTCGCCACCCTCCCACAGCAGGGGAAGGCCTTCCAGCGAGTTGAGCCGCGTGGCGTCGGCCTTGCTCAGGCGCAGGGTGGTTTCGCCCGGCTCCTGCAGGTAGAACTCGCCCAGCGTCGCCAGTACCGGTTTCAGTCGCCCAAGGGGCAGCGCCACTTGCAGTGGCCCGTGCTCACTGTTGCGTTGCGGAATATTGACCAGAATCAGCTCGTCATCGCGTCGCCGCGCCAGGCGTTCCGGGTTGAGGATTTCCGCGTGCGAGCGCATCAGGTTAAGCAGGATCGGTAGCAGGCTCAGGCGTTCGCCATTGACGATGATCCCCAATTCCAGATCGAACCAGTCGCGCTCCGGCGCCTGTTCGACGGTGGCGTACCAGTCGTCGACGGCGGTCAGGTCGAAACCGAATTCCTCGTCGATCTGCAATTCCCAGCCTTGGGTGCGCAGCTTCGGCAATTCGTTGAGGGTGAACGTCAGCCACGCGCTGTCGTTGACCATCTCGTACAGCTCGCCAGCGCTTTCCGGCAGCGCTTTGCTCTGACGCGTGGCGATGCGAAAGCCGAGGATGCGTAACTGTTCGCGGTAGGATTGTTCGACTTCAGGGTGGCGTTTTATCCGCAGGCTCTGGGTTTCCTGACGAATCAGGATGTCGCTGTTTTTCTGTCCGCTGACGTATTCATCCAGATAACTGAACGACAGCGCGGCGCGATGCTGGATGTAGCGCTGCATCTTGCCGTTGCGCGGTTCGAACGCACTGAACTCGACGCTGGCCAGCCATAGCCGCGGCAACGGTTGCACGTTGTCCACCAGCACTTGCGGCGGCGCTTTGGGGCTACGGTTCTCCAATACGGCCTGGAGCTTTTCCAGCAGTTCGGCGTCTTTGGCGGCGGCAGGGTATTCGAGGGTTTCCTGCACTTGCAGCAGCACCGCAGCGCAGTGTTTACAGTTGTTGCGCACCGGGCAGGTACAGGTGGCGTCAACCAGTAGCAGGGTGCCTTTGGCTGACTCGCGCAAGTGAATGGTCTGACGGTAGACGTTACCGCCAGAGCCTTCGCAACTGGCGGTGATGGTCGCATCGCCCACCTGCGCGATGCGTACCCGGTTCTCCAGGGCGTAGCGGCGGCCACGCTCCAGGCTCTGTTCCTTGAATCGGCTGACCCAGGAAGGTGCCAACGGTTTGCTCAGGGGCGGGGACATAAGGACTTCGATCAGTCCGGAATCGCTTCAGGGGCTTGCCGTGGGGCGGGCGCCGTCAGGGAAGTGATCTTGATCAGCAGCGCCAGGTGGCCATTGTCGAGATAGTTGAGCTGGCCGTTTTTGGTGTGGCTGTCCTGCTTCAGGCGTTCGCTGGCGGTGACCATGCCGTTGGCGTCGATCTGGTTGACCCAGAAATCGGCGTTCACGTCGGTGAAACGCCCGAGTTTCATTTCCAGAGTGCCCTCGATCGGGAACTGGCCGAACTGTTCCTTGCCGTCGCTGACGGCCACCTTGGTCGGCGCTTCGCCGAGGGGCTGCTGCCAGGCCTTGTGCATCAGCACGCTGTAATCACCGCTGGCGCTGAGTTTGCTGGCAACGTCGCCGAGCGCAGGTGTGCGCAGGCTGTCATCGCCCAGACGTTGAGCGCCGGCGGCCCAGTCTTCCGGGGCGGCGCGGCTGACGATAGCCGGCACGGCGTTCTGGCGCACCAGAATCATTTCGACCTGATACAGGTCATCGGCGAAAACCGAAGGGGCTACTAAAGCAAGTAGCAAAGTCAGTGAGCGAAACAGGCGCATGCGGCGTCCTTCAAACAGTTTTCGGGAGGAGGCGCTCGAACAGCGCCTCTACAGTATTAAAGCGCTCTTCCGGGCGTTCCATCGGCACCTGGAACTTGAACATCGTGGCGCCTTCGAATTTGTAGCGTTTTGGCTGAGTCTGGATCAGTTTGATCAAGGTCATCGGATCGACTGGCGTCTGTGCGGCGAACTCGATACGCCCACCCTGAGGACCGCCGTCGACTTTCTTGATGCCCAGCTGTTCGGCCTGCAACTTCAGCGCAGTGATGCGCACCAGATTCTTGGTCGGCTCCGGCAGCAGACCGAAACGGTCGATCATCTCCACTTGCAGATCCTTCAGGCCTTCCTCGTCGGTGGCCGAAGCGATGCGCTTGTAAAGAATCAGGCGGGCGTGAACGTCCGGCAGATAGTCTTCCGGAATCAGCGCCGGCACGCGCAGGTTGACCTCCGGGCCACCGCCGAGCGGTTGATCGAGGTTCGGCTGCTCGCCTTTGCGGATCGACTTCACCGCGCGTTCGAGCATTTCCATGTAGAGCGTGAAGCCCACGGCCTGAATCTGCCCACTCTGACCATCGCCCAGCAGTTCGCCGGCGCCACGGATTTCCAGGTCGTTGGTCGCCAGGACGAAACCGGCGCCGAGATCCTGGGTGTTGGCAATCGCTTCCAGACGCTTTTCCGCATCGGCAGTGATTTGCTGGCGCGGCGGCGTCAGCAGGTACGCGTAAGCCTGGTGGTGACTGCGGCCGACGCGTCCGCGCAACTGGTGCAATTGCGCCAGACCGAACTTGTCGGCGCGCTCGATGATGATGGTGTTGGCGCTCGGCACGTCGATGCCGGTCTCGATGATGGTCGAGGCGATCAGCACGTTGAAGCGCTTGTGATAGAAGTCGCTCATCACCTGTTCGAGTTCGCGTTCGCGCATCTGCCCGTGGCCGATGCCGATCCGTGCTTCCGGCACCAGTTCGGCGAGATCCGCCGCGCACTTCTCGATGGTCTTCACGTCGTTGTGCAGGTAGTAAACCTGACCACCGCGCAGCAGTTCACGCAGCAGGGCCTCTTTGACCGTGCTCTTGTTCTGCTCCATGACGAAGGTGCGTACCGACAGGCGGCGCGCCGGCGGCGTGGCGATGATCGACAGATCGCGCATGCCCGACACCGCCATGTTCAGCGTGCGCGGAATCGGCGTGGCGGTCAGGGTGAGAATGTCGACTTCGCTGCGCAGGGCCTTGAGCTGTTCTTTCTGTCGGACACCGAAACGGTGTTCTTCGTCGATGATCACCAGACCAAGGTTTTTGATCTTCACATCGTCGGACAGCAGCTTGTGCGTGCCGATGACGATGTCGATCTTGCCTTCCGCCAGATCGGCAATCGCCGCGTTGACTTCCTTGGCCGACTTGAAGCGGCTCATCACTTCCACGGTCACCGGCCAGTCGGCGAAGCGGTCGCGGAAGCTGTTGTAATGTTGCTGGGCGAGCAGGGTGGTCGGCACCAGAATCGCTACCTGACGCCCGCCGTGCACGGCGATGAACGCGGCGCGCATCGCCACTTCGGTCTTGCCGAAACCGACGTCGCCGCAGACCAGGCGATCCATCGGCTTAGGCGCGAGCATGTCTTCGCGCACGGCTTCGATGGTGGCTTGCTGATCCGGGGTTTCTTCGAACGGGAAACCGGCGCTGAAGGTTGCGTAATCGGCTTTCGGGTCGGCAAACGCATAGCCTTCGCGCGCGGCGCGACGGGCATAGATGTCGAGCAATTCAGCAGCGACATCACGCACCTGTTCGGCGGCTTTGCGCTTGGCTTTCTGCCAGGTCTCGGAGCCGAGGCGGTGCAGCGGCGCCAGTGAGTCATCGCTGCCGGTGTAACGGGCGATCAGGTGCAGGTTGGCCACCGGCACGTAGAGCTTGGCGTTCTCGGCGTATTCCAGGGTGAGGAATTCGGCTGCCTGATTGTCGATTTCCAGAATTGTCAGGCCCAGATAACGCCCGACACCGTGATCGATGTGCACCACCGGCGCGCCTTCGCGCAGTTCGGTGAGGTTCTTGATCACCGCATCGTTGTTGGCGTCGGCGCGTTTTTCTCGGCGACGGCGCTGCATCACCCGCTGACCGAACAGCGGACTCTCCGCCACCAGCGCCAACGCCGGGTCATCGAGCATCAAGCCTTCGTCAAGCGGGGCAATGGTGATCGCCAGGCGATCCTTGCTCGAAACGAAGTCCGGCCAGCTGTCGACGGTTTTCGGCCGCAGCTTCAGACGCTCCAGCAGTTCCAGCAGGACTTCACGCCGGCCCGCGGATTCGGCGGTGAACAGCACGCGTCCGGGGAATTCGTCGAGGAACGCCGAGAGCGCCGCCAGCGGTTGTGTGGCCTTGGCTTCGATCGCCAGGTTCGGCAGCGCTTGCGCCGGGAAGCGCTCGCGGCCGGCACCGGATTCGACGTCCTGCTGACTGGCGACTACCCGTGGCCAGCTCTTGAGGCGGGCGAAGCAGTCTTCCACCGGCAGGAACAATTCCGCTGGCGGCAATAGAGGACGGGATGGATCGACGCGGCGCTCTTCGTAGCGATTGCGCACATCGTTCCAGAAATTTTCTGCCGCTTGTTCGATGCCCGGCAGCGAGAACACTTGAGTGTCCTGCGGCAGGTAATCGAACAGCGTCGACGTTTCATCGAAGAACAGCGGCAGGTAGTACTCAATGCCGGCCGGGGTGATACCGCTGCTCAAGTCCTGGAAGATCGGGCAGCGCCGGAAGTCGACATCGAAACGCTCGCGGAACCGCGCCTTGAAGCGGGTCACCGCATCTTTCTGCAGCGGAAATTCTCGGGCCGGCAGCAGCTTTACCGATTCGACCTTGTCGATGGAGCGCTGGTTTTCCGGGTCGAAAGTGCGCAGGGTTTCGATTTCGTCGTCGAACAGGTCGATGCGATAGGGCAGTTTGCTGCCCATCGGGAACAGGTCGATCAGCGCACCGCGTACGGTGAACTCGCCGTGTTCGTAAACCGTATCGACGTAGCGATAGCCGCTGGCTTCGAGCCGCGCGCGCATCTGTTCGACATCGAGCTTCTGCCCGACATCCAGCACCAGACTGCTGCCGAGCAGGAACCTGGTCGGCGCCAGGCGGTGCAGGGCGGTGGTGATTGGCACCACCAGCACGCCGTGCGCCAGTTCCGGCAGTCTATAAAGGCTGGCGATACGCTGGGAAATGATGTCCTGGTGCGGCGAGAACAGATCGTACGGCAGGGTTTCCCAGTCGGGAAAATGCAGCACGGGCAAATCCGGGGCGAAGAAACTCAGCTCCTGTTCCAGCCGTTCGGCACTCTGGCTGTCGGCGGTCAGTAGCAGGGTGAAGCGCTTGGCAGCGCTGGCAGCCTCGGCAATCGCGAGGCTGAGGGCAGCACCGGGCAGGTTGCCCCAATGCTGTTTACCTGCCGCGGCAGGGAGAAGCGGTAGACGCAGAACGGGCACGGAAGGTTGAGCTCCAGGCTTTGCGACAAAGTCGGTAATTGTAGCGGCGTCCGGTGCCGGCTGTCAGTTGCAGACTGCGTCTATCTTCGCGGTTTACGCGAAATGTAGTGGTAACCATAAAAACGAGCACTTTTTTAGTGGTTATGTAGTGCCGAAACTGGCTGGTGTTACGGAGGGTTACAGACATCGTCTAACAGTCGTCGAAAAATTGACTGCGCTGAAAGCCCCGGTTTTACTGGGCTGGCGCGAGGCGTAATTTTTTTGAACGGAATTTTGTTACCGATTGCGCGACAAGCGCGCATTGCTACAAGAGGTTCTCGGCGGCATAATGTAGCCCCTTTTTTCTGCCCCTACATGTGGAAGGTTCCCGTGACTCAGAAGCCCGACCAGTGTCTTGGTGAATGGATCGACCGTGAAGCACTCGCAGAAGCGATGATTCCGCTTATCGGTCAGCTCTACCGCAATAACAACGTGGTGAGCTCGATCTATGGCCGCAGCCTGATCAACCAGTCTGTCATCGCGATTCTCAAAGCTCACCGCTTTGCTCGCCACCGTTCCTCCGACGATAGCGAACTCTCCGTCCACGAAACATTCCCTCTGCTTAAAGCCATGAGCGAGCTCAAGCTCGGCGCGGCTTCGGTAGACCTGGGCAAGTTGGCGTTCAAATTCCGCAGCGAAGGCAATGGCCGCAGCGCCGAGCAGTTCGTGCGTGAAGAACTGGCTGACGTGGTTGGTCAGCAAAACGCTTCGGCCCGCAAAGGCACTGACGTTGTGCTGTACGGCTTCGGTCGTATCGGCCGTCTGCTGGCGCGCATCCTGATCGAGAAAACCGGTGGTGGCGACGGTCTGCGTCTGCGTGCCATCGTCGTGCGCAAGGGCGCCGAAAACGACCTGACCAAGCGCGCCAGCCTGCTGCGTCGCGATTCGGTACACGGCCCGTTCAACGGCACCATCGTCATCGACGAAGAAAACAACACCATCACCGCCAACGGTAACCTGATCCAGGTGATCTATGCGAAGAACCCGACCGAGGTGGATTACACCCAGTACGGCATCAAAGACGCGCTGCTGGTGGACAACACCGGTGTATGGCGTGACGCCGATGGCCTGGGCCAGCACCTGCAATGCCCGGGTGTCGCTCGCGTTGTTCTGACCGCGCCTGGCAAAGGCAAACTGAAGAACATCGTTCACGGTATCAACCACAACGAAATCACCGCTGACGACAAGATCGTGTCCGCCGCTTCCTGCACCACCAACGCCATCGTGCCGGTGCTGAAAGCTGTGAATGACAAGTTCGGCATCATCAACGGTCACGTCGAAACCGTTCACTCGTACACCAACGACCAGAACCTGATCGACAACTTCCACAAGGGCGATCGCCGTGGCCGTTCCGCCGCGCTGAACATGGTGATCACCGAGACCGGTGCTGCCACCGCTGCTGCCAAGGCCCTGCCTGAGCTGGCCGGCAAGCTGACCGGTAACGCGATCCGCGTTCCGACGCCAAACGTGTCGATGGCCATTCTTAACCTGAATCTTGAGAAAGCCGCCAGCCGTGAAGAGATGAACGAGTACCTGCGCTACATGGCGCTGCACTCCGATCTGCACAAGCAAATCGACTTCGTCAACTCGCAGGAAGTGGTGTCCACTGACTTCGTGGGCTCGCGTCACGCCGGTGTGGTCGATGCTGAAGCGACCATCGTTCAGGACAACCGCGTTGTTCTGTACGTCTGGTACGACAACGAGTTCGGCTACAGCTGCCAGGTGGTTCGCGTGATGGAAGACATGGCCGGTGTAAACCCGCCAGCGTTCCCGCGCTAAGCCTTGGCTGCAAATGAATACGCCCCGACTTAGGTCGGGGCGTTTTTGTTTGGAGAAGATCAAAAGATCGCAGCCTTCGGCAGCTCCTGCAGGGGATCGCATTTGATCCTGCAGGAGCTGCCGAAGGCTGCGATCTTTTCTTTAAGGTCATTTAGAAATTTAGTGCCAGAAGGGGATCTGTGTCGTTCACAAATCCCCTGTGGGAGCTGGCCTGCCAGCGATGGCGTCCTATCGGGCGCCACCTGCCACAGCCGCTTGCGCAGTCCGCAGCTCATGTTTGTTGCCGCGGAACAGCACCAACGTCGCAATCAGCCCCAGCACCGCCGCACCACTGAGCCAGATACCCGGCGCAGCCTTGTTGTCCAGTACATGAATCAGATAAGTACAGGCTGCCGGGGTAAACCCGCCAAAGGTCGCCGTCGCCAGGCTGTAAGCCAGCGAGAACCCCGTAGTGCGCACTTCCACCGGCATGATTTCGGTCAGGGCCACCACCATCGCGCCGTTGTACGAGCCGTACAGGAACGACAACCAGAGTTCGACGATCAGCAAATGACTGAAGCTCGGGTTCGCCACCAGCCACGACAGCGCCGGATAAGCAGTCAGGATCGCCAGAAGGGTCGCCGCCAGCAGTAGGGGTTTACGCCCGATCTTGTCGGACACCGCGCCCATCACCGGCAGCCAGAAGAAGTTCGACAGACCAATGCACACGGTCACCAGCAGCGCGTCAAGGTCCGACAGATGCAGTTCAGCCTTGCCGAAGGTCGGGGTGTAGGCAGTGATCAGGTAGAACGAAACCGTAGTCATCACCACCAGCGCCATGCCGGCGATGACGATGCCAAAGTTCTGACCGATCGAGCGGACGATTTCCCGCAGGGTAGGGCGATGTTTGCGCGCCTGGAATTCCGGGGTTTCTTCCAGCGAACGACGAATGATGAAGATCACCGGAACGATCATGCAGCCGATCAGGAACGGCACGCGCCAGCCCCAGTCACCCATTTGTTCAGGGCTCAGCCAGTGGTTGAGGCCAACCCCGAGCAGGCCGGCGAACACCACCGCCGCTTGCTGGCTGGCGGACTGCCAACTGACGAAAAAGCCTTTGCGGCCCGGCGTGGCGATCTCCGCCAAGTACACCGAAACACCGCCCAGCTCGACGCCTGCCGAGAAGCCTTGCAGCAAGCGACCGAACAGCACGATCAACGGCGCGGCGACACCAAGGGTGGCATAGCCCGGCACGCAGGCAATCAGGATCGTGCCGGCGGCCATCAGCGCAAGGGTGATGATCAGACCCTGGCGACGACCGTGACGGTCAATGTAGGCACCAAGGAAGATCGCGCCCAGCGGACGCATCAGGAAGCCGGCACCGAAGGTGGCCAGGGAAAGCATCAGGGAAGCGAAGGCGCTGTCGGCCGGGAAAAAGGTTTTGGCGATGGCCGTGGCGTAGAAGCCATAGACCATAAAGTCGAACATCTCGAGAAAATTGCCGCTGACAACGCGAAAAATCGCTTTGCCTTTGCCCGTGGTCGAGGACATTGGTTCGTACTCTCTGTTGGCTGTCTTATTGGAAATCCCTGATCTAGACACGTCCTCGCCGTCACGCGGCAAACTCAGGCAGTACCCGTGAACAGTTTTGTAACCATATGTGTATAAAGATCGTTAGGCAACAACTGGTTAGGGCGCTGCTTAAACGATGTAGCCATTACAAAGGCCAGCATGGCGCTATCAAGCGGATGAAAAACATGTAGGCGCTGCGGCACGCTGCGATCTTTTGATCCTGACCTTGATTTAAAGATCAGGATCAAAAGATCGCAGCCTCGTTTCACTCGGCAGCTCCTACAGGTTCTGGCGCATAATCTTCAACTTTGTGTGGGGAGTAGGGGATTTGTCTAAAGGGGGGCTGATTGGCCTTTTGATGCTGGTGGGCAGCTTTTCCGGCTGCGGCAACGGCGACTCCATGGAAAGCTTCGGCGGCCCGACCATGGGCAGCACCTATTCGGTCAAGTACGTGCGCCACGCCGGCCTTCCCGAGGCTGTGCAGGTTCAGCTGGAAGTGGAAAAAATCCTTAGCGACGTTGATCGGCAGATGTCGACCTACCGCAATGACTCCGACATTGAGCGCTTCAATGCGTTGCCGGCGAACAGCTGTCAGACCATGCCGGCTGCCGTGCTCGAATTGGTTCGTGTCGGCGAACAGCTGTCAGAGCAAAGCGAAGGTTCCTACGACCTGACTGTCGAGCCGTTGATGAATTTGTGGGGTTTTGGCCCGCAAGGGCGTGGAGAGAAAATCCCCGACCCCACCGCGCTGGCCGAAACCCTGCAGCGGGTCGGTTATCACCATCTGCATATCGACGGCGACCGCTTGTGCAAGGACGCCGCTGTCGAAGTCGACTTCAACAGCATCGCTGCCGGCTACGCCGTTGACACCATTGCCGCCCGGCTCGAATCGATGGGCATCCATGACTATCTCGCCGAAGCCACCGGCGAGCTGAAGGCCAGGGGCAAGAAGCTCGACGGCTCGGCATGGCGCATCGCGCTGGAGGCGCCGCGTGACGATCAACAGGTGGCCGAACGGATCATTCAGGTCGATGGCTACGGCGTCTCCACCTCCGGTGATTACCGCAACTATTTCCTGCAGGATGGCCGGCGTTATTCCCACACCTTCGATGCGCGTAGCGGGGCGCCGGTCCTACACAGCCTGGCGTCAGTCACGGTGATTCATCCTTCAGCGTTGATGGCCGATGGACTATCGACGCTGTTGCTGATTCTCGGGCCTGAAAGGGCTTGGGACTATGCCGAAAAACACGACATTGGTGCATTCTTCGTCATTCGTGCCGATACAGGTTTTGTTATCCGCATCAGTACGGCTTTCGAACGCCTCGGTGGCGCAAAAGTTGACTGAAAACAGTACGAAAGCTGGCGTTGTAGTGCAGGCAAAAGTAGCCTACGACGCGACCAAGGGTTAATGTGCGCGGCGTTGACGCTTCTATAGACTGTGTCCGGGTTCTTTACTGACCCCCAATTGTTCCTTCGCGCCGCGATTCGGCGTGATTTAGCCGCCGGTGCTGCTGGCACCGCGGCCTGTTCTGAGGAGTACGCATGGCTGTCTACAACTACGACGTGGTGGTGTTGGGTTCCGGCCCGGCGGGAGAAGGCGCGGCAATGAATGCCGCCAAAGCAGGGCGCAAGGTGGCGATGGTCGACAGCCGTCGCCAGGTCGGCGGTAACTGCACCCACCTCGGTACCATCCCGTCCAAGGCCCTGCGTCACTCGGTCCGGCAGATCATGCAGTTCAACACCAACCCGATGTTCCGGGCGATCGGCGAGCCACGCTGGTTCTCCTTCCCGGACGTGTTGAAAAGCGCCGAGAAAGTCATTTCCAAACAAGTCGCTTCGCGCACCGGCTACTACGCCCGTAACCGCGTCGATGTGTTCTTCGGCACCGGCAGCTTCGCCGACGAGCAAACCATCGAAGTGGTCTGCGCCAACGGCGTGGTCGAGAAGCTGGTGGCCAAGCACATCATCATCGCCACCGGTTCGCGCCCGTATCGCCCGGCGGACATCGATTTCAATCACCCGCGCATCTACGATAGCGACACCATCCTCAGCCTCGGCCACACCCCGCGCAAACTGATCGTGTACGGCGCCGGCGTGATCGGCTGTGAATACGCTTCGATCTTCAGCGGTCTGGGTGTATTGGTTGAACTGGTGGACAACCGCGGTCAGTTGCTGAGCTTCCTCGACTCGGAAATCTCCCAGGCGTTGAGCTACCACTTCAGCAACAACAACATCACCGTGCGCCACAACGAGGATTACGATCGCGTTGAAGGCGTGGACAACGGCGTGGTCCTGCACCTCAAGTCCGGCAAGAAGATCAAGGCTGACGCCTTGCTCTGGTGCAACGGCCGTACCGGTAACACCGACCAGCTCGGTCTGGAAAACATCGGGGTCAAGGTCAACAGTCGTGGCCAGATCGAAGTCGACGAGGCTTACCGCACTTGCGTGCCGAACATCTACGGCGCCGGCGACGTGATCGGCTGGCCGAGCCTGGCCAGTGCCGCCCACGACCAGGGTCGGTCGGCTGCCGGCAGCATCGTTGATAACGGTAGCTGGCGCTTCGTGAATGACGTGCCGACCGGCATCTACACCATTCCGGAGATCAGCTCGATCGGCAAGAACGAGCAGGAGCTGACCCAGGCCAAGGTGCCGTACGAAGTCGGCAAGGCGTTCTTCAAGAGCATGGCGCGTGCGCAGATCGCCGGCGAGCCGCAAGGCATGCTGAAGATCCTGTTCCACCGTGAAACCCTGGAAGTGCTGGGTGTTCACTGCTTCGGTTATCAGGCGTCGGAGATCGTGCACATTGGTCAGGCGATCATGAGCCAGCCAGGCGAGTTGAACACGCTGAAGTACTTCGTCAACACCACGTTCAACTACCCGACCATGGCCGAAGCCTATCGGGTAGCGGCGTACGACGGCCTCAACCGGCTTTTTTGACGGGCTCCGGCCGGTGGCCTGAGCCGGCCGGGGAGACCGATTTCAGCAATTCTCGAGGGTGGCAGTGGCCAAACCGGGAAAGTCTGTAATCAGGCTGTCAACGCCGAAGTCGGCGAGTCTGCGCATCAGCGCGGGCTCGTTGACGGTCCACACCGACACATGCAGCCCCTGACGCTGCGCCTTCTGCAGACGTTCCGGCGTACACAGCGTCCAGTTCAAAGCCAGAATCTCACAGCCATAGCTGGCGGCGACCTTCAACGGGTCGAGCCAGGCGTATTCGGCCACCAGTCCGCGCGACACATCCGGCACCAGATCCAGCGCCGCTTTCAGCACTTCCCGTGAGCTCGAAGTAATGGTGACCTTGTCCAGCAAGCCGTGACGCTGGGCCATTTCGCGAATCGCCAGTACGGTAGTCGCGGCGCGGGTGCGTGAAGCGCTTTTGACTTCCAGTTGCCAGTGCTCGAAATCACACTGCTCGAACAATTCTTCCAGGGTCGGAATCGGGCACGGTTTGATCCAGCCCGGGCCGCCCTTGCGCGCGTCATAGGTCACCAGTTCGGCGGCGGTGTGCTCGACCACCTTGCCACGCCGGTCGGTGGTGCGCTTGAGGGTCGGGTCGTGGATCACCATCAGCTCGCCGTCCTTGGACAGGTGCAGATCCAGTTCGCAACGGCGCACGCCGTGCTTGAGACATTCCTGAAAACTGGTCAGGGTATTTTCCGGTGCTTCGCCCTTGGCGCCGCGGTGGCCGTAGATGAGGGTCACGGTGCTTCCTTAATTTAAATGCCTGATTCGTTCTGTTCACGGGCCAGGCGTCGTTCCTGGGCCTGTTTCTGCAAGATATAGCGGGCGAGCAACTGACGCTGGGCGTCGGTCAAGTGTTCGAACTCGGTGCCGACGTCGTAGCCGTCGCCCTTGCGGTCGCAATGGGTGACGCGGGCGCGCAGCAGCAGGCCCAGTGCCTGCGGCATCAGCACCAGTTTCACCGACAGGTGCGCGCCAGTGGCAATCGGGGTCGGGTGCTGAAAGTCGATCCCGCCTTCGGAGATGATCACCGGTTGTGGCTCGCCGATATGGCCGAGCACGGTCAGGGCGACCACCTGGCTGAGCAGATCGATGCGTTTGTTCTGGGATTTGAGGAACGCGGCGATAGCCCGGTCGCGCTCGCTGATCTGGCGCAACAGGTGCTGCGATTCGAATTCGCTCAGGTGCAGTTCGCTGAGCAGGTTGAACAGCGGGGAAGCATCCTGCAACACTTCCTGGCCTGCGGCTTCGGGAGCGGACAGGGGCCGAATTTCCAGTGCGATCGTGTCCTCGATACGGTAGTATTCGCGGCGATCTTCTTCATCTAATGTCGACATGGCGAACCCATGGTAGCGGCGGTGGTCTGAGTGTAAAGCTGGTTATCGACCCCCGCCACAAGGACGTTCCTTTTCCCTCCGAACAAGCCCCGACATGTTCAGACCTCTCTTCGTATTTATCGGCACGCGTTATACCCGTGCAAAGCGTCGCAATCATTTTGTGTCATTCATTTCCCTGACTTCGATGATCGGGCTCGCCCTTGGCGTGGTCGTGATGATCGTGGTGCTATCGGTAATGAACGGCTTCGATCATGAGATGCGCACCCGCGTGCTGGGCATGGTGCCCCACGCGACTCTTGAAACCGGCGAACCGATCAACGATTGGCAAAGCCTCGCCGCCAAGGTCAAGCGCAACCCTGAGGTGACGGCCGTTGCGCCGTTCACCCAGATGCAGGGTTTGCTGACCAACAACGGCCAGGTGTCCAAGGTGTTGCTCAACGCCATCGACCCCGCGCTCGAGCGCAATGTGTCGATCATCGACAACTTCATGAAGCAGGGCAAACTCGATGACCTGACGCCGGGCAGCTTCGGCATCGTCATCGGCGACAAGGCCGCGACCAAGCTCGGCGTGGGCCTCGGTGACAAAGTCACCTTCGTCGCGCCGGAGGTCAGCGTGACCCCGGCCGGAATGTTCCCGCGCATGAAGCGCTTTACCGTGGTCGGCATCTTCCATGTCGGCGCCGGTGAGCTGGACGGCTATCTGGGCGTCACCAACCTGCAGGATCTGGCGAAGATGCACCGCTGGAAGCCTGATCAGGTACAGGGCATCCGGTTGAAGTTCGATGATCTGTTCCAGGCGCCGCGCGTGGCGTGGACCATCGCCCAGCAGTTGGGCGAAGACCATTACTACGCCCGCGACTGGACCCGCACCCACGGCAACCTGTATCAGGCAATCCGCATGGAAAAAGCCATGATCGGCCTGCTGTTGCTGCTGATCGTCGCGGTGGCTGCGTTCAACATCATTTCCACGCTGGTGATGGTGGTGAACGACAAGAAGAGCGACATCGCCATTCTGCGCACCCTCGGCGCTACGCCGGGGACGATCATGCGCACGTTCATGGTGCAGGGCACCGTGATCGGCGTGGTCGGCACGGCGATTGGCGCCGTGGTCGGGATCTTCGCCGCGCTCAACGTCAGCGCCGCGATTTCCGCCCTCGAAGGGCTGATCGGCCACAAGTTCCTCAACGCCGACGTGTATTTCATCGATTACCTGCCGTCGCAGGTGCAGAGCCAGGACGTGGTCATGGTCTGCGCCGCTGCGTTGGTCCTGAGTTTCCTCGCCACCCTGTATCCCGCCTGGCGTGCTGCGCGCACCCAGCCGGCGGAGGCGCTACGTTATGAGTGAGTCGGGCATGAGTGATAAAGCAATCTTGAGCTGCCGCAACCTGGGCAAATCCTACGAGGAAGGCCCGGAGTCGGTGCAAGTGTTGGCCGGTCTGCAACTGGAGTTGCACCCGGGCGAGCGTGTCGCGATCGTCGGCAAATCCGGTTCGGGCAAAAGTACCTTGCTCAACCTGCTGGGCGGTCTCGACACGCCGACCGAGGGCAGCGTCTGGCTCGACGGCGAAGAGCTGTCAGCGCTCAGCGAGAAGAAGCGTGGCCTGCTGCGTAACCGTGCCCTCGGGTTCGTTTACCAGTTCCACCACTTGCTGCCGGAATTCACCGCGCTGGAAAACGTCTGCATGCCGCTGCTGATCGGCAAGACTGCGATCCCGGAAGCACGTCAGCGCGCTACCGCGTTGCTGGAACGCGTGGGTCTGGGCCATCGTCTGGAGCACAAACCGGCCGAGCTGTCCGGTGGTGAACGCCAGCGTGTGGCCATCGCCCGGGCGCTGGTGAACAATCCAGGCCTGGTGATGCTCGACGAGCCAACCGGCAACCTTGATTCGCACACCGCCGAAGGCATTCAGGACTTGATGCTGGAACTCAGCACCTCGATGCGCACGGCGTTCCTGGTGGTGACTCACGACATGAACCTGGCCCGCCAGATGGACCGCGTCCTGCAGTTGCAAGAAGGCTGCTTGACCACCATCTGACCGACCGAAACCCGGTGTCTGTGTAAGGCATCGGGTCTTTTATTTTTATACGGTGCCCCAGCGAATGTTCAGACCGTTATCGATCTTTATCGGCACGCGCTATACCCGCGCCAAGCGCCGCAATCGCTTTGTTTCGTTCATCTCGATGACTTCGATGATCGGGCTCGCTCTCGGCGTGCTGGCGATGATCGTGGTGCTGTCGGTGATGAACGGCTTCCAGCGCGAGATGAGCTCGCGCATCCTCGGTATGGTGCCGCACGCGACCATCGTTGGCGTCAAGCCGATCGATGATTGGCAGCCGGTGGCCGCCGCCGCGTTGAAAAATCCCGAAGTGACTGCCGCCGTGCCGTTCACCGAGATGGAAGGCATGCTGTCCTACAAGGGCTTGATGCAGCCGATCCAGATCAGCGGTGTCGATCCGGCCCAGGAAGGCAAGGTATCGATCGTTGCCCAGCACATCGTGCAGGGACGTCTCGATGACCTGAAACCGGGCGAGTTCGGCGTGGTGATCGGTGAAATCACCGCGCGCCGGTTCCGCCTCAACGTCGGCGACAAGATCACTCTGATCGTCCCGGAAGTCAGCACCGCACCGGGTGGCATCACCCCGCGCATGCAGCGGCTGAACGTGGTCGGTGTGTTCAAGGTTGGCGCCGAACTGGACGGTTCGATGGGCCTGATCCACGTGGCCGATGCCGCGACCATGCAGCACTGGCAACCGAATCAGGTGCAGAGCGTGCGCCTGGCGGTGAAGGATCTGTACGCCGCGCCGAAAGTCTCCTCGGACATCGCCGCCGGCCTCGGTGCCGAGTTCAAGGCTGACGACTGGACTCACACCCAGGGCAGTCTGTTCAGCGCGATGAAAATGGAGAAAACCATGATCGGCCTGCTGTTGCTGATGATTGTCGCCGTGGCGGCGTTCAACATCATCGCCACGCTGATCATGGTGGTGAACGACAAAGGCGCGGACATCGCGATCCTGCGCACCATCGGCGCCACGCCACGGCAGATCATGGCGATCTTCATGGTGCAGGGCACGGTGATCGGCATTGTCGGCACATTGATTGGCGGCGTGCTCGGCGTGATCGCCGCGCTGAACGTCAGTGAAATGGTTGGCTGGGTCGAGCGCGTTACCGGGCAGCATATCTTCAGTTCCGACGTGTACTTCGTCAGCAACCTGCCTTCGGAATTGCAGGGCGGCGATGTGCTGTTGATCTGCTCGGCAGGCTTTATTCTGAGCTTCCTGGCGACGGTGTACCCGGCGTTGCGAGCGGCGAAGATTGAGCCGGCGCATGCACTGAGATATTCGTAAGCGCCAATACCGCCTTCGCGAGCAGGCTCGTTCCCACAGGGAAATGCATTCCAATTGTGGGAGCGAGCCTGCTCGCGAAGAGGCCGATCCTATCGACCTTATTTTCCTTTGGGCAACTCAATCACAAACCGCGTCCACCCCGCAGCCGATTCGCAATGAATTTGCCCACCATGCGCGCGGACGATCGATTGGGTAATCGCCAACCCCAGCCCCGCATGCTCACTGCTGCCTTCCTGTCGCGCCGGATCCGCCCGATAAAACCGGTCAAACAACCGCGGCAACAATTCTGCTGAAATGCCTTCGCCACTGTTCTGCACCGACACCTGCGCCATGTGCGGTTGATCGACGATGCGCAAGCGCACGCTGCCCGCCGCGGGGGTAAAGCGCAGCGCGTTATCCAGTAGATTCGACAAGGCCCGGCGCAGCATGCTGCGATCGCCTTCTATACGCGCATGACCTTCGCGGCTCAGCGTCACCCCGGCGTCCTCGGCCAAGGGCGCAAAAAACTCCAGCAACACATCGCTCTCATCCGCCAGCTCCAGCGCCTCACGGTTAGGCATCAGCAATCCATGGTCAGCCTTGGCCAGATAGAGCATGTCGTTGACCAGTTGTGCCATCCATTGCAGTTCTTCGAGGTTGCTGTGCAGGGCTTCGCGGTAATCCTCGATCGGGCGTGGGCGGGTGAGGGTGACTTGGGTATGGGTCAGCAGGTTCGACAGCGGTGTGCGCAATTCATGGGCGATGTCGGCAGAGAACGCCGACAGCCGTTGAAACGAGTCATCGAGGCGTCCGAGCATGGCGTTGAAGCTGTGAGCCATTTCCGCAAGCTCCGGCGGCATTTGCGCTTCCGGTAGTCGGGCGTTGAGCGAATGCGCAGAAATCCCACGCGCCACTGCACTCATACGGCGCAACGGACGCAAACCGCTGCGCGCAGCCCACGCGCCGAGCAGCGCGGTGGCCAGGGCCGACAAGCCGATGGTCAGCCAAATCAGATGCTGCATGCGCTGCAGGAAGTGCTGGTGATGGGTGATGTCCAGCAGCAGCGTCAGTTGCGGCGAATCGGGTTGCTCTGGATCGAGCGGGGCTTTGAGCACGCGGTAGTCGGCGCCGTCATGGCTGATGGTCGACAGGCCCGGCTGTTGCGGTAAGTCCTGCGGTAAATTGATCGAGCTGTCGTACCAGCGCTGGCCGTCACTGCCGGTAATACGCAGCGCCAGATCGGCCTGACGGCTCAGCTCATCCGCCAGCTGCGCCTCACGCTGAGCGGGTTGCACATCCTGCAAGGCCCGGCGCAAACCGATCAGCTTGCCGTCCAGCAATTGCTGATCGAGCTCAATGAAGTGCGCCTCGCTGGCGCGGTTGAACAGCACCCCGGCGAACAGCGAGACCACGGCGGTGCAGGCGGCAAACAGCAGCGCCAGACGAGAACTCAGGGACAGACGACGCATCAGGCCGGACGCTCTTCAAGCACGTAACCCATGCCGCGCACGGTGTGGATCAGTTTGTTGGGGAAGTCATCGTCGATCTTCAGGCGCAGGCGACGGATCGCCACTTCGATCACGTTGGTGTCGCTGTCGAAGTTCATGTCCCAGACCTGCGAGGCAATCAGCGATTTCGGCAACACTTCACCCTGGCGGCGCAGGAGCATTTCCAGCAGGGCGAATTCCTTGGCGGTCAGGTCGATGCGCTGGCCGTTGCGTTCGACCCGGCGGCGAATCAGGTCCAGACGCAGGTCGGCCAGTTGCAGACTGGTTTCCTGGGGCAGGGCGCTGCCACGGCGCAGCAGGCTGCGCACCCGGGCCAGCAATTCGGAAAAGGCGAACGGTTTCACCAGATAGTCGTCGGCGCCGAGTTCGAGGCCATGCACCCGGTCTTCCACGGCGTCCTTGGCGGTGAGAAACAGCACCGGTGTGTCGAGGCCGGCGCTGCGCACCGCCTGCAGAATCTGCCAGCCACTGCGCCCGGGCAGCATCACGTCGAGAATCAACAGCGCATAATCACCGCTCAAGGCCAGTTGCTGGCCGCTGACGCCGTCGGCCACCAGTTCTGTGTTGAAGCCGGCCTCGGTCAGGCCCTGGCGCAGGTAGTGGCCGGTTTTCGGTTGGTCTTCGACGATCAGCAGTTTCATGGGCGGCTCGGGTTGTAGGAACAAAAGCGTTATACCGTGGGAGCAGGTGACACGCGCCAACCTGACAAAGTTGTAATCTGCCTGTCAGGTAGCTGCCAGCGCAGGCGGGCTAGAGTTTCCCACAGGCTGAACCTTATCTTGTTGGAGTATGACTATGTTTTTGCGCAATCCTCTGGCCCTCGCCGCTTGTGTGCTGGCGCTGAGTTCACCTGTCTGGGCCGCATCCGCGCACAGCTATGACTTCGGCCAGCCGGCCCCGGCGGCCCAGGCCACCCGCAGCATCGAGGTGGTGCTGAGCGACATGTCGTTCGACCCCAAGGCGATTCAGGTCAAGGCCGGTGAGACGGTTCGCTTTGTGCTGGTGAATAAAGGTCAGTTGCTGCACGAATTCAACCTCGGTGACGCGGCGATGCATGCCCAACACCAGCAGGAAATGTTGCAGATGCAGCAAAGCGGCATGCTCACGCCTACCGGTATGAAGGAAATGTCCCACGACATGGCGGGCATGGATCACGGCAGCATGGACCACGGCATGAAACATGACGACCCCAACAGCGTGCTGGTCGAGCCGGGCAAGACCGCCGAGCTGACCTGGACCTTCAGCAAGGCAACCAGCCTGGAATTTGCCTGCAATATTCCCGGTCACTACCAGGCGGGCATGGTCGGCAAACTGACTGTCAGTCAGTAAGCACTCAAAGGCGGGCGCAAAGGCTGATAGAATCCGCTGATTATTCAGTCAGGTTTCCGCCATGCATCCCGCAGCCGAACATTCGCCGCTGGGCAAGTCCAGCGAATACATCGCCACGTACACGCCGTCCCTGCTGTTCCCGATTCCGCGCACCGCGAAATGGGCCGAGCTGGGCCTGACCGCCGAAACCCTGCCGTATAAAGGTGTGGATTTCTGGAATTGCTTCGAACTGTCGTGGCTGCTGCCGTCGGGCAAGCCGGTGGTGGCGATCGGTGAATTCAGCATTCCGGCGGACTCGCCGAACATCATCGAATCCAAGTCGTTCAAGTTGTACCTGAATTCGCTGAATCAGACGCCGTTTACCGATATCGCAAGCCTGGAAGCGACACTGGTCAAGGACCTGTCGGCCGCTGCCGGCAAGCCAGTGGGCGTGCGGGTGCGCAGCCTGAAAGATGTCGAAGCCGAAGGCGTTGTGGCGTTGCCGGGCGTGTGCATCGATGATCTGGACATCAGCGTCAGCAACTATGAGCATCCGCGTCCGGAACTGCTGCGTTGCGATGATTCGCGGATTGTCGAAGAGAGCGTGCACAGCCATCTGCTCAAATCCAACTGCCCGGTGACCAGCCAGCCGGACTGGGGCAGCGTGGTGGTGGAATATCGTGGCGCGGCGCTGGATCACGCCAGTCTGCTGGAATACATCGTCAGTTTCCGTCAACACTCGGATTTCCACGAGCAGTGCGTGGAGCGGATTTTCCTCGACCTGCAGCGCCTGCTGAAGCCGGAGAAACTCACGGTGTTTGCGCGCTATGTGCGCCGGGGTGGGCTGGATATCAACCCGTATCGCAGCACCGAAGCGGTACAACTGCCGAACCACCGCCTGGTCCGTCAGTAAGATCAAAAGATCGCAGCCTGCGGCAGCTCCTACATGAGATTCCCTGTAGGAGCTGCCGCAGGCTGCGATCTTTTGCTTTTTAGGGTTACCCGGAAATCAGATCCCCATACTGCCCAGCGCATTGACGATATTGCGCAGGGTGCCGGCAATGGCCGGGTGTTCGAGTTCGAAGCGGTCCACCGCCAGATTCACGCCATCGGCGATGCTGGTGTCCTGAGTGGCGCTCTCCAGTTTGATTTCCGATTCGATCTGCACCATCAGATCATGCAGATCTTTACGCTCGGTTTCGGACAGCGGTGGACTCTGCTCCAGTTGCTCGCGCAGGGTGTCGAGTTGTTTTTGCAGTTCTTGGGCGGGCATGGTGGGGTTCCTTTTATCAAGAGGCACTGGCATTGACCGCAGCCGCGCGCCAAAGGTCTATGACTGACCTTTAGATTAATCCACTCTCGTCCACCCTGCATGATCCCGGTCAGGGCTTTTCGCCTTTGAGGCGGCGCAGGTTGATGTCGGCCAGGCAGGTGTCGAGTTCGCCCAGATGATCGATCACCGAATGCACACCCAGCCCGAACAGTTGCAGGGTGGCCTTGCCGCGCCGCTGCTCGCGCTCCCGCTGGTTCAAGGCTTGCCACTCGCTCGGCGACAGGCCGCACAGCGAACCGCAGGACGCCAGGCCAATAGTCCACAACCCGGCGTTGAGGCCCGATTGCAGTAACCGAGGCTCGCCGCTGACCAGCACGCAGCCATCCAGACGGCTGACGTTCAAGCCCATCAGTGCCTGCCAGCAGGCATTCGGCGCGGGCCATGGATTGATTGTTGCTGAATATTGCGTCGGTTTGATCCACCCCGGTAGTGCGGCCGCCAAGGGTTGGGCGAGGGCAGGGGGCAGTTCATCGATCCACGCACAGGGAATCTGCTGGCGCTGCAGGCTGAGCAGGCTGTCGAGGGCGCCAGGGGTGGCGTCGGCGTGCTCGGGCAGTACGCTGGCGTGTTGATGGGCACGGGCGCCGAAATCCACCAGACAGCCAGAGAGTCCGAACAGCACGGCGGTCAGGCCGGGCGCGGCGACAGGCAAGGCTTCAGCGTGGGTCATGGCAACGTCCCTGAAATAGACATGAGGCTAGGGGACATCAGTGACAGTTGGATGACAGGTGTGTGAAGGCGCGCTCTGGAAACGTCCTGCATTAGTCTTTACGAGTGGACTGCCCAAAACGGCTTTTGCGCTTATACTAGCGGTCTTAACGCCTGGGCCCGGGTGCCCGCGCCAGTAAAAATCCAAGGAGTTTTTCTATGCGCTGGAGCAATCCTCTCGCTCAGCTATGTGTATGTGCCAGCGTCCTGCTGGTTCCGTTCGCCGCCAACGCCGCAACGGAAGAAGACCCTTGGGAAAGCGTCAACCGCCCGATCTTCCAGTTCAACGACTTCGTCGACACTTACGCGCTCAAGCCGCTGGCGCAGGGCTATGAGTTCGTGACGCCGCAGTTTCTCGAAGACGGCATCCACAACATGTTCCGCAACGTCGGTGACGTCACCAACCTGGCGAACAACATTCTGCAGGCCAAGCCCGCAGCAGCCGGTGTCGATACCGCGCGTATCATTTTCAACACCACCTTCGGCCTGCTGGGCTTCTTCGACGTCGGCACCAAAATGGGCCTGAATCGCAGTGACGAAGATTTCGGCCAGACCCTCGGCTACTGGGGCGTCAGCAGCGGCCCGTACGTGATGCTGCCATTGCTCGGCCCGAGCACCCTGCGTGATGCACCGTCGAAGTACGTCGACAGCTACACCAGTCCGTACCGTTACATCAACGACGTGCCTGTCCGTAACTCGGTGTTTGGCCTGAACATCGTCGACACTCGCGCCAGCCTGCTGTCGAGCGAGAAGCTGATCAGCGGCGACAAGTACACCTTCATCCGCAACGCCTACCTGCAGAACCGCGAGTTCAAGGTCAAGGATGGTCAGGTCGAAGACGATTTTTAATATCGACCGATGACAAGAAGGCGGCCCATGAGGCCGCCTTTTTTGTGTGCGCTTATTTCATCTTCAGAATGGTCAGGCCGAGCTTCTGGCTATCCCCATCCTCGGCCTTGACCCAGACCACTTCGGTCTCCGCTTCCAGCCCGCTCAATGCGGCATGCTCGGAATCGATGCGCACGCTCAAACGGTCGCCAACCGCGAACTGGCGCGGTGTCTGGACCTGCATGCCGCTGCTCGAGAGGTCGATGCACACCGCTGATACCTCGTCACCCTCATGGATCAACACCACATCGGCGTCGACCCGCATGCGGATGAAATCACGCTTTTCGCTGTAGTCCCGACCGGTTTGACTCATGGCTTCGTCCTTCCATTGGGTTACGGTTTGAGCTGTTCTTATAACTCTCGGTGATTTGACAAGTAAAGTCGTCAAGCGACCATCGGCGCATGCTTGAAACGCCCCGCGGATGGGAGTACCGTCTGCGCCTTAGAAGGGCACCTCTGGTGCAATCGCGTTCCGGCTCAGTGCTCGAAAGCGGTGCAGCAGAGAGGCTAGAAAGCGAATCCAGTAGTCTGAGCCGGGCCGATGCCCCGCCTGCTACGCCAACCTAATTCTGGCGCCGTTTGCCCACATGCCAAAAACCAGTGCCACGCTGCTGATAATCGATGATGACGAAGTAGTGCGCGCGAGCCTCGCGGCCTATTTGGAAGACAGTGGTTTCAGCGTCCTGCAGGCCAGCAACGGCCAACAGGGTCTTCAGGTATTCGAGCAAGACAAGCCCGACTTGGTCATCTGCGATCTGCGCATGCCGCAGATGGGCGGTCTCGAACTTATCCGTCAGGTCACCGAGCGGTCACCGCAAACGCCGATGATCGTCGTTTCGGGTGCCGGCGTGATGAACGACGCGGTCGAGGCGCTGCGCCTGGGTGCGGCGGACTACCTGATCAAGCCTCTCGAAGACCTGGCCGTGCTCGAGCACTCGGTGCGTCGTGCGCTCGATCGTGCGCGCCTGCTGCTGGAGAACCAGCGCTACCGCGAGAAGCTGGAGAAGGCCAACCGCGAGCTCGAAGCCAGCCTGAACCTGCTCCAGGAAGACCAGAACGCCGGTCGCCAGGTGCAGATGAACATGCTGCCGGAAAGCCCGTGGCGCATCGACGAGTTCCAGTTTGCTCACCAGATCATCCCGTCGCTGTACCTGTCGGGTGATTTTGTCGACTACTTCCGTGTCGACGAGCGCCGGGTGGCGTTCTACCTGGCCGACGTATCGGGCCATGGCGCCTCTTCGGCGTTCGTCACCGTGCTGCTGAAGTTCATGACCACGCGCCTGTTGTTCGAGTCCAAGCGCAACGGCACGTTGCCGGAATTCAAGCCTTCGGAAGTCCTGGGTCATATCAACCGGGGGCTGATCAGTTGTAAGCTGGGCAAACACGTCACAATGGTCGGTGGAGTCATCGACGAGGAGACCGGTTTGTTGACCTATAGCATCGGCGGCCATCTGCCGTTGCCTGTGTTGTACACGCCTGACAGTGTTCGTTACCTCGAAGGCCGTGGTTTGCCGGTGGGCCTGTTCAATGAGGCCACCTACGAAGATCACGTGCTTGAGCTGCCTCCGACGTTCAGCCTGACGCTGATGTCCGATGGCATTCTGGATCTGTTGCCAGAACCGACGCTCAAGGAAAAAGAAGCTGCCTTGCCTCAACGGGTGAAGGCGGCGGGCGGCAGCCTGGATGGTCTGCGGCAAGTGTTTGAATTGGCCACGCTAGGGGAGATGCCGGATGATATCGCCCTGTTGGTGTTGAGCAGGAACCTTCAATGAGTACCGGTAGAATCCAGTTCGCCGAACAGGACGGCACCTTCGTCCTGAAGTTCGTCGGTGAAGTTCGCCTGACCCTGTGTTCGGCGTTGGATGCGACTATTGAGAAAATCTTCACCGCGTTGAATTTCAACGCGATCGTGATCGATTTGACCGAAACCCGTAGCATCGACAGCACCACCCTCGGCCTGCTGGCCAAACTGTCGATCCTGTCGCGGCAAAAGGTCGGCCTGCTGCCGACCGTCGTCACCACCCACGAAGACATCACCCGTCTGCTGCAATCGATGGGCTTCGAGCAGGTGTTCAACATCGTCAACCACCCGGTGCCGTGCCCCGAGTGCCTGGACGACCTGCCGGATCAGGATCAGTCCGAGGAAGTGGTGCGGATCAAGGTGCTCGAAGCGCACAAGATCCTCATGGGCCTGAACGACTCCAATCGTGAAGCCTTCCATGACCTTGTGAACGCCCTCGAGCGCCACTGAGTGGTCTCTGTGGCGAGCGAGCTTGCTCCCGCCTGGCTGCGCAGCCGCCATAAACCTGCCGGCACGGTGTTTCTGAAGAGCCCGGATAGCCAATAGGGCCGCTTCGCAGCCCAGCGGGAGCAAGCTCCCACGCCACAGGGACACTACCTGCCATAAGTCATCATTTGCACTGGACAACACCAACAAAAAGGGCGAACCCAACCGGGTTCGCCCTTTTTTGCATTTCAGTGTTTCAGATCACAGCTTGGCCTGCAGCAGCGCCTCAAGCTTCTCCTGGTCACGGGCGAACTGACGGATGCCCTCAGCCAGTTTCTCAGTAGCCATTGCGTCTTCGTTGGACAACCAGCGGAATTGCGCTTCGCTCAGCTTCAGGCGCGCTTCGCCGGCGTGGCCCGGGGCGAGTTTGCGCTCCAGTTTGCCGGTGTCTGCCGCGAGCTTGTCGATCAGGTCCGGGCTGATGGTCAGACGGTCGCAACCGGCCAATTGCTCGATCTGGCTCAGATTACGGAAGCTGGCGCCCATGACCACGGTCTTGTAGTCATTGGCCTTGTAGTAGTTGTAGATGCGGGTGACCGACTGCACGCCCGGATCATCGGCACCGGTGTAGTCGTTACCGTTGGCCTTCTTGTACCAGTCGTAGATGCGGCCCACGAACGGCGAAATCAGGAACACCCCGGCGTCAGCACAAGCGGCCGCCTGAGCGAAGGAGAACAGCAGGGTCAGGTTGGTCTGGATGCCTTCCTTCTCGAGGATCTCGGCAGCGCGGATGCCTTCCCAGGTCGAAGCGATCTTGATCAGCACGCGGTCGCGGCCGATGCCGGCCTTGTCGTACAGCTCGATCAGGCGATGCGCACGCTTGAGCACGGCGTCCTGGTCGAACGAGAGGCGCGCGTCCACTTCGGTGGAAATCCGGCCCGGAATCACTTTGAGAATTTCCTGGCCCACGGCGACGCCGAAACGATCGCTGGCCAGTCCCACGTCACCCTTGCAGTCGCTGACGCAGGCGTTCAGCAGTTCGGCGTAGGCCGGGATTGCTGCGGCCTTGAGCAGCAGGGAAGGGTTGGTGGTGGCGTCGACCGGCTTGACCCGGGCGATCGCTTCGAAGTCGCCGGTGTCGGCAACCACGGTGGTCATCTGTTTGAGTTGTTCCAGCTTGGAAGTCATGGGTGTGCTCTGTCCTGTGGGTTTGACGACATTACCCGAGCGCTGACGGCCACTCAAGGGCATCGAGGCGTAACGGGTTCCCCGGGGGCAACAACCTGAGAACGGCTGTTTGAACGGTGGGGCGCGGTATCGATAATACGATGCCAAAATCGGCCGCAGGTTCAAAGCAACTGACGGCCAGCGCCCCTTGAGGACATCGATGGAGGTTATTGCTGGCTTAGCTGGGTTTTGACTGCAGTTTCTGCCGGTTTCGGTTGGCCATCGGAAGTCAGCAGGCCGAAATTCTTCTCGCGGTCATTGCTGCCGGTGTCGCTGTTCTTCCATTCGTAGATCGAGGTCAGGGCGATGTTGCGGGTTTTGATATCGGCGACGAATGCGCTGATTTTGCTGGCCTGACCCTCAGTCCCGCCGTTGGAGGCGAGCGCCGAAATGCCCCATTCGCTGATCACCCCCGGCAGATGGAAGTTTTGCTGGATAAACGCTTGGGCGTTGCTGATCTGTGTGCCGCTCATGCCGTATGGATGATAGGAAATCGCGTTGAGGCATTTGGGGTATTCGCTGACGATTCGGTTGAGTGCAACGGTGGACGCCGAGCCGGCGGTCGGTGGCCGGGCAAAACCAAAGCCGATGACCGGGACAGTCTGGGGGTTGTCTTGCAGGGTCTTGCACGCTGCGCTCATGAACGGCACGAACGTCGTATCGAAATTGCCGGTCGGCCAGTAGGTGCCAAGGTCCGGTTCATTCCACAGCTCGATGGCGACCAGTTGTGAGCCATAGGTCGCTGCCAGGCTGTTCAGCGCATTGGCATACGCGACCCCCGCGTTCGCCAGATCATTGGCAGGTAACGGCTTGGTCGCGCGCAGGGTCATCAGCACCGGCAGACCGGCTGCGCGGGCCACGGCAAAGGCGTCGCTGATCTGCTTCTGATAGGCCGCGCTGGACAGGCTGTCAGTCCATACGCCCAAGCGCACGAAACTGAAGCCGGTGGCTTTGACGTGCTCGGCGTCGGCAGCGGAGAAGGTCTGGACCTTGACCTGAACCCCGATGGTTTTATTGGCGGGCAATGCCGGGAACAGTTCATTGGCCTGACTCTGGCCGGTTGCCGCCAGCAGTAACAGGGTCAGGGCGCTCAGGTGTTTGAGATGGGCTGACTTCATGTCGGTTCTCCTGATGAGAAATGACAACGGCGAAAAGGTATCTCGTGATAACTGCTTTGAAACTGACAATGGCACTAAGTGCGTCAATGTTAGTTTTTGTCAGGAAAACCAGACCTGAAAATCACAGTTATTTTTAGTCCGGTAATTCTGTTTTGGCGGCTTTTGACGCTGTGGTACTTAATACGCTGGTACTAACAGGGCGAATCTATTTCTGAGTGCAGAATGATCTAGTGGGTTCATTAAGATCCGCTCTAGATGTTGGCAGAATGATATTACACAGGAATGTAAACCTTGTTCAAAAAGATCCTTGTCGTGTGCGTTGGCAATATTTGCCGAAGTCCGACAGCAGAACTTCTGCTGCGTAGCGCGCTGACCCCCTCAACCATTTCGGTGACTTCCGCAGGTCTCTCTGCGCGGGTCGGCGAAGGCATGGAAGCATCGGCGCGCCAGGTGCTGGAAGACCACGGGCACAGCGCCGAGGGTTTTCAGGCCCGGCAATTGACCGCCGATATCGTCAATGAATCAGACCTGATTCTGGTCATGGAAAAACAACATGTGAATCAGGTGCTGAAGATTGCCTCGCACGCCCGAGGCAAAGTGTTTCTTCTTGGCAAGTGGCAGAGCGAAAGAGAAATACAGGACCCGTATCGTCAAGGTAAGGCCGCTTTTATTCATGCCCATGCATTGATTGAAGATGCTGTTAGCTCGTGGGCGCAGCGCCTCGGACATTGATGAATATTCTTCAGATCAGTGAATGGTAAGAAAGACTTATGCAGTTACCGTCAGTAATCGCCAACCGTGATAACGATCAAGACAGTATTGATCTTCTCGGTATATTCGGCAGTTTGATCGACCAGAAATGGTTGATCGGTGCATTCACCGGTGCCTTCATGGCCGCCGGCGTTGCCTATGCGGTATTGGCGACGCCGGTGTACCTGGCGAATGCGCTGGTGCAGGTCGAACCGAAAAAGAACGACATGCTTGGCTTTTCCGACCTCAGCAGCATGCTCGGCGGGCAATCGCCGTCGGTGACCGAAATCGGCATCATCAAGTCCCGTGCAGTGATCGGCAAAACCGTCGACGACCTGCGTCTGGACATTGACGTCACGCCCAACGCCTTCCCGCTGATCGGCGGTTTTCTCGCCCGGCGTTATCGCGGCGAAACCGAGTTCAGCGTGGCGCCGCCGCGTTTTGGCTTCAACAGCTACGCCTGGGGTGGCGAGCGTCTGGAATTTACCCGGCTCAATCTGCCCAAAGAGTTGTTGGGCAAGAAGCTCACCCTGGTTGCTGGTGAACAACAGCACTTTCAGTTGCTCGATGACAACGACAACCTGCTGGTCGAGGGCGTCGCGGGCGAAGCTTTCGCCCAGGACGGCGTCGAAGGTTTGATCGAGCGCCTGCAAGCCAACCCAGGCACCCGCTTTGAAGTGGTGCGTAATCCACGGATCGTGACCATTCAGGGTTACCAGGATGCGCTGGATATTTCCGAGCAAGGTAAAGAGTCGGGGATTATCCGTCTGGCGCTGGCCAGCGCCGACGCCGCCGAGGCGGTGAAGATCCTCAACAAGATCGCTGCGCTCTACGTGGATCAGAACGTGCGCCGCACCTCGGCGGAAGCGGCGCAGAGCCTGGCGTTCCTGCAAAGCCAGTTGCCGCAGGTCAAGCGTGATCTGGCCAAGGCCAGCGATGCGCTCAACGCCTATCAGACCCACGGCAAGACCGTGAACATTTCCATGGAAACGCAATCGGTGCTCGGTCAGTCCGTAGCGCTGGAAACGCGGATTTCCGAGCTGAAAATGCAGCAGGCGGAAATGGATCGCAAATTCACCAAGCAGCATCCGGCGTATCGCGCGCTGATGTCGCAGATTGGCGAGTTGACCCAGCAGCAGAAGTCGCTGGAAGGCAAGGTCGGCGATCTGCCGGCCACCCAGCAGGAATTGCTCAACCTGACCCGCGATGTGGAAGTGGCTTCGCAGATCTATACGCAATTACTGAACAAATCCCAGGAGCTGGACATTGTTCGCGCCGGTGCGGTGGGTAACGTGCGTTTGATCGATCCGGCGGATGTTGACCTGAGCAGCCCGGTCAAACCGAAAAAAGCCCTGATCGTGTTGATCGCGACGTTCCTCGGTGCCTTTGTCGGCGTGGCCCTGGTGCTGTTGCGAAAATCCCTGAGCAAAGGCCTGGAAGGGCCGGAAGCCATCGAGCAACTCGGGCTGCCGGTGTACGCGTCGATTCCTTACAGCGCCTTGCAGCGCGACGAGGACACGAAAAAGGGCCGGGTCAAAAGCACCGCCGAGACGCCGGCTTATCTGTTGGCCTTGCGCAACCCGACCGACCTGTCCATCGAGTCGATCCGCAGCCTGCGCACCTGCCTGCACTTTGCCGCGCTGGATTCGACCAACAACCGGATCATGATTTCCGGCCCCAGCCCGCAGGTCGGCAAGACCTTCGTCTCGTCCAACCTGGCGGCGGTCATGGCGCAGAGCGGTCAGCGCGTGCTGCTGATCGACGCCGACATGCGCAAGGGCCACCTGCACAAGACGCTGAATGTGCCGATCACCAATGGCCTGTCGGATCTGCTGGTCAAGCGCTGCAGCATCGAGCAGGCGGTCAACACCGTGGAAATCGACAACCTGCACTTCATCAGCCGTGGCCAGGTTCCACCCAATCCTTCCGAGCTGCTGATGCACGCCAACTTCCGCGATCTGCTCGCCGAGCTGAGTCAGCGCTACGACGTGGTGATCATCGATACGCCGCCATTGCTGGCGGTGACCGACGCGGCGATTGTCGGGCGCGAAGCCGGCATCAGCCTGATCGTCACCCGGTTTGCGGTAAACCCGGCCAAGGAAATTGAAGCGACCATTCGCCGCTTCGCGCAGAACGGCATCGAGCTCAAGGGCGCGGTGTTCAACGGCGTCGAGAAGCGCGCTGCCAGCTATTACGGCAATGGTAGCTACGGCTATTACAACTACGAATACGCGTCGGACAAATCCTGAGATTCAGGGACGTTCCAACAGGCATGAAAGTGGGTGGGTTGTGAAGAAAATACTGCACGTGGCTGAAACGATAAAAGGTGGAGTCGCCACCGTTATCCGCACCATCTCGGCGTCGCCCGAAGGCCATGACTCGAACTACGAGCTGGTCTATCTGGTGCCGCTCGATCAGAAACAAGAGCTGCACGGCATCGAAGCACAGCAGATTCGCACGTTCGAACGCAGCGGGCGGGATGTGCGTTCACTGCTGCGATTTGCCTGGCAACTGACCCGGGTGATGCTCAAGGAAAAACCCGATGTGGTGCATCTGCACAGCACCTTTTCCGGGGTGATCGGCCGTTGCGTGTGTGTGCTTCTCAAACCATGGCGTCGACCCAAAATCGTCTACTGCCCGCACGCCTTTTCGTTCCTGATGGAAAGCTCGCCGACCAAGCAGAAGATCTACGCATGGATCGAGCGGGTTCTGCAGAGAGTCACCGACGTGATCATCTGCGTCAGCCGCTACGAAATGGACAAGGCCGCGCGGTTCGGCATCCAGCGCAAGCGCATGAAGCTGATCTACAACGGCATCCACCAACGTGACGAAGCGCCGAAGGCCGAGAGCCCCGCGCCGATTCATCTGCTGTTCGTCGGTCGCCTCGACTACCAGAAAGGCTTCGACGTGTTGCTCAAGGCGTTTGCCAAGGTGCAGCGCAGCGATCTGAAACTGACGGTGGTCGGCAGTGCGGTCAACGAGGACACGGTCGAGTGTCCAGAAATGGACGCCGTCGAGTACCTGCCTTGGGTTACGCCGGCCGAAGTGCAGGCGCTGTATCAACAGGCCGACGCGCTGATCGTTCCGAGCCGCTGGGAAGGTTTTGCCATGGTGCCGCTGGAAGGCATGGCCATGGGCTTGCCGGTGATCGCCAGCAACTGCACGTCGCTGCCCGAACTGGTCACCCATGAAGTGTCCGGCTACGTCTTTCCCACCGGTGATCATCAGGCGCTGGCCGACGTGCTGGCGCGAATCCAGAAGCCGAGGTTGCTCGACCTCGGCAGCGAAGGCCGGAACATCGTGCGCGAGCGCTTCAGTGCCGCGCTGATGATCCGCCAGACCTACGACGTGTATTGCGCTCCCACTTATTAAGTAGAACTCAGCTTATGAACGTAACGATTTTGCATGGTTACAGTGCCTCCAACTCCGGTGACGGCCTGCTCGTCGATCTGGCCATCGCGCTGGTGCAGCGCAACTTTGGCGAAGACACCGCGATCAATGTCGTGGCATCCGACCCGCAGTCTTTCGCCTACCTGCCGCACCCGCGTTTCGACGCGCCGGTGATGGCGGCCAAGGGCCTGGGGCGGGTCAAGCAGGCGGTGTTTCTCAATCAGTCGTATGCCGGGCTGGCGGATCTGTTGCGCAAGACCGATCTGATCGTCGGCGTCGGTGGCGGCTACATGCGCTCGAAAAGTGCCTTCGAGCACATCAAGCTGAAACTCGGCCACGCCAAGCAACTGGAAACGGCGATCCTCAGCAAGGTGCCGTCGGTGTACCTGCCGCAAAGCATCGGCCCGTTCCATGGCGAGAGCCGCAAGATCGTTGATCACTACGCCAGCGCTGACGCGGTGTTCGTGCGCGATAACCGTTCCTCGGCGATGTTCGATGCCTGCGAAAACGTCTACCGCGCGCCGGATCTGGCAGTGCAGTCACTGGCCGGCAAGATCCTTCAGCAACCGAAGTTCACCCGCTGCGCCGTATCGCCGGCCACCGTGTGCGTGGTGCTGCGCAAGCCGCCGGAGTGGAGCAAGGAAAAGAAAGTCGCCTACGTTGCCAACCTGAAGTTGCTGCTGCAGCGCCTGAAGAACAAAAGCAAAGTGGTCTGCGCCGTGCAGAGCGCCGTTCGCGGCAACGACGACGGTGCGTTCTATCGCGAACTGGGCATCACCGAAGACCTGCTGTCGTTGAAGGCGACGATTGCCAAATATCAGCCGGACCTGGTGATTTCGGTGCGCCTGCACGGCGCCATCGAATCGCTGCTGTCCGGTGTCCCGGCGTACCACATCAGCTATGAGCGCAAAGGCTTTGGCGCCTATCAGGACATGGGCGTGGAAGACTGGGTGATCAATGGCGGCGACATTAATGTCGACACCATCATCGACACCGTGTACGCGCCGAATGTCCTGTCGAACTTCGGCAAGCGCCTGACCGATACCTGCCGTGAAATCGAAGCCAAGACGGTGATGATGGACGAGATCATCAAAGGCGTCGTTCGATGATATTTCGGTTACTGCTTCGCGGCGGAGCCTTGGGCGCGAAGTTCTTGCTGGTGTTGGCCATCACCCATTACCTGGGCTACGAAGCGCTGGGGTTTTACGGGGTGGTGGTCGCCGCGTCGCTGATCGCCTCGAAGTTCTACAGCGTCGGTTTCAGTTCCGAGATCAATCGGTTGATCAGCGTTGGCGGCAGTTCGCGGCGAGTGGTCGACAAAGTCCTGCTGCTGTACCTGGCGGTAGGGCTGCTGCTGTCGCTGCTGACGGTGGGGATTTACTCGCTGTTTCAGCAGGTCGAGGCGAGCACCGCGTTGATCCTTTGCGTGACGCTGGTGCTGCTCACCGAACACCTGTCGTTCGAAATCAACTCGTTCGTGTTTTCCGCCCAGAAAGCCACCGCGGGCGCGCTGCTGTTCTTCGTCAAGACCGGCCTCTGGGCACTGCTGGCGGTGGGCGGAATGATGCTCGACTGGGTGTCCGGCATCGCCAGTGTGCTGTGGCTGTGGGTGGCCGCCAACGTGCTGGTGATCATCGCCGGTTACCTGATCGTGGTAAACGCGCACAAGGGGCGGGTCAGCGAAACACTGACAACCGCAACCGTGTGGAAAGCCGGGTTGCCGTTCTATTTCGGCACGGGGTTGATCGCCTTGAGTCAGTCCGTCGAGCGCTTCCTGATTGCCGATCTCGAACCCTACGCCAGCTTGGGTAAATATGTGTACGCGTGGTCTGCGGCGAATACCTTGCAGGCGCTGTCTTACGCAGTGGTGGCGGTGATCGGCATTCCGGTGCTGGCCAAGCGTTTCCAGGCTGATCAACAGGCGTTCACGGTCAGGCACTTGTTCATCAACAAGTGGGTGATGCGCTCGTTGGTGGTGTCGGCGGCGGTGGCGGTGCTGATCTATCTGTTCTTCAACGTGGTGCTCGATTACATCGCCACCAGCGTGCCGCGTCCGGATAACGCGATCCTTGGCGTGCTGATCTTTTCCTTTGCTCTGCGAGCCATCGGCGATATTGTCTGGGGCGGTCTGATCGCCTCGAAAAACAGTCGGGTGTCATTCGCCAGCGCAGCGATTTGTTTGCTGGTGTCGGTGCCGGTCAGCTATCTGCTGATCAAGCACTACTCGATTTATGGCGCGGCGTGGGGCAATGTCTTCGCGATCATCGTGCAGCTCGGGGTGATCGCCGTGTTGACTCGGGCGACCCGCGCCAAAGGGGCGCTGGCATGGGGTTGAAGTTGCCGTGCATCGAGTTTCGCGGGCGCAAACTCGATTCCTCGCTGTCGTTCCTGATCCTGTTCACCGGGTTGTTTCTGTCGGTGGCGATGCCGCTGCTGATCCCGCGCGATCCGGGGCCGGATGCGATGACGTTGTGGTCGTCCTACGCCCGCGCCGACAACTGCAATTTCTGGAACCCGTTCTCACCGGATCGCTCCTCCTACGAGTGTTCGGCCTTCCTGCTGCGGCCCACCGGGATCAACCTGACCAACGCCTGGGCCTACGGGATGTTCTGCAACTTCTTCCTCACGGCGATCCCGGTGGTGGTGTTCCGGCGCATGCCGCTGGCGATCTTCGGCACCCTGTGCCTGTGGGGCGTGGTGCGCTCGTTTTTCCTGGAAAACCTGACCAAGGAAATCATCGTTTCGGTGGCGGTGCTGAGCATTCTGTTCAGCGCATTGACGCGTAAATACCGCGGCGGATTTTTTCTTTCGGCGGTGATCTACGGCGTTCTGATCCGGCCTTACTGGATTCTGTTTTCGTTGTCGTGGGTCGGCGTCTGCGTGATGAAAAAGTACGTGTCGCGCTTCACTTTCTTCCTGATGCTGTTCCTGTTTTATCTGGCGGTGGCCATGGCGATTCAACTGGCGCTGGGCTTCCCGGTGTCATCGATTCGCGCCAGCAACAACGAGTTGCGCACGGCGGGGGAGGAGGGATCGAAATCGCTGATCGTCTCGTGGCTCAGTGGCAGTGACTTCGTCTCCCAGGCACTGGACTCGATGATCATTTTCTTCCGGCTGTCGTTCCCGGTGGAGCTGATTCTGTTGTCCGGGCCGGGCCAGGTGATTTTTGTGGCGCTAATGATCATGACCGCGCTGCTGCTGTTCAAAGTCATCACCTCCACCGATTACAAAGGCGCGCCGATCGAAACCAAACCCAAGGAACTGATCGCGATTCCGCTGGCGTTTTTGCTGGTGCAGGGTTTGTTCGAGCCGGACTTCGGCTCCTTCGCCCGGCACTTTTCCATGGTGGTGCCGGTGTTGTTTGTCGGCCTGGGTCTGATGTTGCGCGCCAACAAACCGGTGCGGGTTGAATCAAGAGTTCTGAATTAAGGCAGGTGTTGTATGTCGAGCAAGAAAAAATCGCTGGAGATCGAAACCCTGCGTGGTCTGGCGTGCCTGCTGCTGGTGCTCTATCACGTCATTGGCCCGTTGGGCGGAGGGTTGAAAATCGATCTCGGCTCTCCGTTCCGAGTGATTGCCGACTCGATGGTGTACGTGCGCATGCCGCTGTTCACCTTCATTTCCGGCTACATCTATTCGATCTACAAAATCCGTGGCAATGACTTTTCGGCGTTCTTCAGTGGCAAGGTGCGACGGCTGATCGTGCCGCTGTTTTGCGTCGGTGTGCCGTTCTCGGTGTTGCAGGCGGTGGGGCCGGGGGTGAACAAGGACGTCGGCGTGATCGATGCGTTGCTGTCGTTCTGGGTGCCGGTCAACCACTTCTGGTTCCTGCAGGCGGTGTTCATCATTTTCATGTTCGTCGGTCTCCTGGAATGGCGCGGGATGCTGCGCTCGATGACGCGCTTGTATCTGCTGTTCGCCTTCGCTGCGGGGGTGTTTCTGTTGCCGCCGTTCAAGTTCGATGCGTTCGGCATCAATGGTGCGATTTACCTGCTGCCGTTTTTTGTGGCGGGGATGATCGGCCAGGAAAATGTCGAGGCGTTGAAGCAACGGTTCAAGGTGATCGGGCCGCTGGTGTTTGTGCTGATTTCGCTGACGCTGCTGTATGTTGCGGCGATTGATCGCGAGTTGATTGTCGACCGCCGCAGCCTGATCGGTCTGACCGTGGGGTGCGTATCCTGCATTGCTTTGCTGTCGAGTGACATGCGCTCGAAGTGGCTGACCTGGCTGGGCGGCTACTCTTACGCGATCTTCCTGTTTCATGTGCTGTTCGCGGCGACTTCGCGGTTTGTCATGGGACGGCTGGGGGTTAAAGACGAAAGCATTCTGGTGCTCAGCGGACTGCTGTTCGGTCTGTTGGGGCCGGTGGTGCTGTCGATGATTTTCAGTCGCTTCAATGTCACTTCGGTGCTGTTTTTGGGCGAGCGTGCGGCAAAGAAAAAACCGCTGGCGAGCGTTACTCCGGTGGTGCAGACCAATAGCTGAAAAGCTTCGCGAGCAGGCTCACTCCCACAGGGTTCAACGGAGGACACAAGACCCCTGTAGGAGCTGCGGCACGCTGCGACCTTTTGATGTTGATGTCAAAGATCAAAAGATCGCAGCCTCGTTTCACTCGACAGCTCCTGCAAGGGATTGTGTATGACGCCGATCCAATGTGGGAGCGAGCCTGCTCGCGAAGGGGCCATTCCAGACTGAAGGAAATAATGCATGTTGGCAGTAAATGACGCTCAGCCCGTCGCGGCGTCGGTGGTTGAAGTGGGTGATGCCCGCGAGCGCTTTGCGCAGTGGCGCGAAGGCAAGGCCGGGAAGGTTTTGTCGGTCTCGGTGATCGGCGACAGCTACAGCGCCGGGCAGGATTTTTACCTGAACAAACTGGTGCAGCGTGTGGCCGGCGAAGTCGGTTTTGCCGGTCCCGGTTACGTCGGTTTCAACCACGGCGCTGCGCTGGGTGGCACGCATTTCAAATACACCCGCAACAGCGAAAAATACTTCGGCGGTGACTGGCAAGTGTCCGGTCTCGGTCAGGCCAGCCCCGACAGCCGCACGGTAACCGGCAAGCCCGGTGCCTGGCTGCAAATCGATGCTAGCCCGACACCGGCCATCGACACCCAAGTCACTCAGGCGAAATTGCTCTACCTGGGCAACGGCGAACGGAGCGAGCTGCGCTACCGCTGGACACCCTCGGAAGACTGGCAGCCATTGACGCTCAAGGGTTCGGGCGTTCAGGAAGTACCGCTTGCAGGTCTCTCTTCAGCGGCAGACTGGGCATTCAGACTGGAAGTGGTGAAGGGCGCACCGACCTTGTTCGGCCTGTGGCTGAGCAACGAACAGAACGGCGTGCGGGTCTCGAAACTGGCGGCATCGGGCGCGGCCTCCGCTGACTTTTATCACCAGGACCCGCAATGGCAGGTGCAGTGGAAGGCCGTCGTGTCGAAGATCCCCGCCGACGTTTACCTGATCATGCTCGGCGGCAACGATCAGGGTTTCGGGGTCAAACCCGAACAGTACCTGCACAACGTTCAAGGGCTGGTGGCGATGATCCGCGAGATTCAACCGGCGGCGAGTATCAACCTGATCATGCGTCAGGACACCACGCGCTCAAGCGCCTATCCGATGTCGGCGTATGCGCAGGTGCTGCAGCCATGGGTGCATGAGCAGCAGTTGGGTTTTGCCAATCTGCAATGCGCGTTCGGCCCTGACGTCAAACGCTATGCAGCGGCGATGATCGGCCCGGACAAGATTCATCCGCAGCCGGCCACGGGCGGTAAGGTGATTGCCGATTACTTCTATCGCTGGATTGTCAGTGGCATCAACCCAGACAGTTGCGACTTGTAGGAGCTGCGGCACGCTGCGATCTTTTGATCTTGTTCAAGATCAGGATCAAAAGATCGCAGCGTGCCGCAGCTCCTACAGGGGCGTGTTTTATTGGAATTGATCGATGTGGCTCAACAGCTCCGCAGTCTTCTGCGGCATCAGTTGCGTGGCACAACGGGTCTCGACATTGATGATGATCGCCGGCTCGTTGCAGCACAGGCGTACGCGGAAGCGCCAGTCGCTGAAGATCACCTTCAGCCCATCACGATCGTCCATTTCCAGCGCCTGCTCGGCATACAGTTGTTTCAGATGGGCGAGCAGGGGATAGGGATCCGCCAGCGCTCGGCGAATGTCGCCGGACGCCGGAAACATGCCAATGCGCTCCACCAGCAGAATGCTGCCCAGCCACGACTCGTTGGCGCTGGGCAATGGCTGATGGCGTGCCAGCCAACTCACCGCCCCGAGGTTGCCCACCTCTCGTTCAATCTCTGCTGCATGCTGTGCCATGTTCATGGGTTGCCTCCTGAAAAGAGAAGTGGGCGGGGACCGTCTCAGCGGCCCTTGAGGTAAACGTTGTCGTAGCAGAAGTTGGTCGCCTGCAGGTAACCCTCGGCGTCGCCGCAGTCAAAGCGCAGACCCTTGAACTTGTAGGCCAGCACGCAACCGTTCTGCGCCTGTTTCATCAGCGCGTCAGTGATCTGGATCTCGCCGCCCTTGCCCGGTTGGGTGTCGGCGATCAGGTCGAAGATGTCCGGGGTGAGGATATAGCGGCCGATGATCGCCAGGTTCGACGGCGCGTCCTGCGGCGCTGGCTTTTCCACCATGTTATTGACCCGGTAGATGCCGTCGGAGATCAGCTCGCCGGCGATCACCCCGTACTTGTGGGTCTGGTCGGCCGGGACTTCCTGGATGGCGACGATCGAGCAGCGGAATTTCTTGTACAGCTGGATCATCTGCGACAGCACGCCGTCACCTTCCAGGTTCAGGCACAGGTCATCGGCCAGCACCACGGCGAAGGGTTCATCGCCGATCAACGGGCGGCCGCTGAGAATCGCGTGACCGAGGCCCTTCATTTCCACCTGACGGGTGTAGGAGAAGGTGCAGGTGTCGATCAGTTCGCGGGTGCCGGCGAGGAATTTTTCTTTCTCGGTGCCGCGGATCTGGTGTTCGAGTTCGTAGCTGATATCGAAATGGTCTTCCAGCGCACGTTTGCCCCGACCGGTGACGATGGCCATGTGTTGCAGGCCGGCGTCCCGTGCTTCTTCAACGGCGTATTCGATCAACGGCTTGTTGACGATCGGCAGCATTTCTTTCGGCATGGCTTTGGTCGCCGGCAAGAAACGCGTGCCGTAACCGGCAGCGGGGAACAAACATTTACGAATCATAAAAATATCCTGGACAGTCATGGAACACAGGCAACGGAGGCGCGCACTTATCAAGACGCACAAGTTTCAATGGTTATTGAACGAGTACTTTAATACCTGAGTCCGGTTGTTAATGGCAATTGGCGCAGGGGGTAAAACATGACAATGTTATGAGATGTCGGTAATAACGTTGTTAGTTATTTTTAGTCGGTATCTGTTGATAGTGACGAGTGGACTTGGGGTGCTAATAAGTACCGGGCAATACAGTTTGACCTGCAAAAATATTTATTGCCAGTGGTTGAACTAATTTAGTTTGAGGCTGTTGTCGTCCTTATTTGTGTGGTGCGCCACAGATTCAATGAAAGGGACTTGACAGGCTACTTGTCACTTATCCAATGACGGACCGCGCTATGAAGATTCTGGTAACGGGTGGCGCCGGCTATATCGGCTCGCACACCACACTTGCGCTGCTTGAAGCAGGTTATGAAGTTGTTGTACTGGATAATCTTTGCAACAGCAGCGATGCGGCACTGCACGCGATAGAAGGTATCTGCGGCAAAAGTGCGCTGATGATTCGCGGCGATGTCTGCGACCGGGCGTTGCTCGACCGGATTTTCCGCGAGCATCAAATCGACGCGGTGCTGCATTTTGCCGGGCTCAAGGCCGTCGGCGAGAGCGTGCGCAAGCCGCTGGATTACTATGAGAACAACGTCGGCGGCAGTATCACGCTGTGTCAGGCGATGGCCGCGGCCGGGGTGTTCCGGCTGGTGTTCAGTTCGTCGGCCACGGTGTACGGCGAGCCTGAGCAGATGCCGATCCGCGAGGATTTCCCCACCGGTATTCCGACCAATCCTTACGGTCAGTCCAAGCTGATCGTCGAAAACGTGCTGCGTGACCTGAGCCAGGCCGAGCCGCGCTGGAGCATCGCCTTGCTGCGTTACTTCAACCCGATCGGCGCACATCACAGCGGACATATGGGCGAAGACCCCAGCGGCATCCCCAACAACCTGCTGCCTTACATCAGCCAGGTCGCGGTCGGCAGCCTGCAGGAGTTATCGATTTTCGGCGACGATTACCCGACGATCGACGGCACCGGGGTGCGCGATTACATCCATGTCGTCGACCTCGCCGATGGCCATCTCAAAGCCTTGCAATCGATTGCCGACCGCCCGGGCATTCATACCTGGAACCTCGGCACCGGCGACGGCTACAGCGTGATGCAAGTGCTGCATGCCTTCGAACAGGCCAGCGGACGTCCGGTGCCGTACCGGGTGATGCCGCGGCGCAGCGGGGACATCGCCGAGAGTTGGGCCGACGCCTCGAAAGCGCAAAAAGAACTCGGCTGGAAAGCCACGCGCAGTTTGCAGGACATGGTCACCGACACCTGGCGCTGGCAATCGAATCATCCGCGCGGTTATCTCGAATGATGTCGTTCTAATACTGAATGTTAGTTTCGGTCAGCTGTTAGATATCGTCGGGAAAATACGCTGGAAATGCCTTTTGCAAGTCCGTAGATATAAACCTGCCGTTCGACTTTTATCAGTTGGGTAAGACTGTGAAAGAACGACGGATCTTGTTCGCGCTTTTCGCGGACTTGAACGCTACCACCTCTAACTCAGGCCGGTTTTTAACAGGTCGAATGTTAGAAAGGAGTTGATATGAAAAAAGTGATGGCGATTGCCCTGTTGACGATGTTGAGCAACTGGGCGTCCGCTGCTGAAGCGCCGCTTACTGCGGTGACCAATGTATCTGGCAGTGTTGCGGCTTCTACAGCGCCTGCTGCCAGTACTGCAATGGTTGCCAGTGCAGTCGCGGCGTCCAACAGCGGCGGAAGTGCCAACGGCGGTACCACTGGCACCACCGGTACTACCGGCACCACCGGCACGCACAACTAACAGGAACATTTGTTAGTGCAGTACAGGGTCGCCCGGCGCAAGTCGGGTGACTTTATTTTTAGATTCGCCCTTGAATAGCGTAGTGCCATTATGACTCGTAGTTTTTCTCTTTTGCTGTTGGCAAGTATCGCTTTGCAAGGTTGCATGTTTTCCCCCGGCCAATACCTGAGCACTGGCGACATCACGCGCCAGGGCGCCAGCGAAAGCAGTCGGGTCGAGCTGATCCCGATCACGCCCAAGCTGATCTCGATGACCCGCGCCACGCAGAAGCGTGAGACGGTACCGGCGGAGTTGTTATCTACGCCGGCGGAATACCGCATCGGCAGCAACGATGTTCTGTACATCACGGTCTGGGATCACCCGGAGCTGACCGCGCCATCGGGGGCACAACAGCAGATCGACGCCAACGGTCGACTGGTGCGCTCCGATGGCACGCTGTACTACCCGTTCATCAAGGAAGTGCAGGCGGCCGGCAAGACTATTCAACAGCTGCGCTCGGACATCGAATCCCGCCTGTCGGCGTTCATCGCCGAGCCGCAAGTGGATGTCGCGGTGCTGCGTTTCGCCAGTCAGAAAGTGGTGGTTTCGGGCGCCGTGGCCAAGGCCGGTCCGCAGCCGATTTCCACCAACCCGCTGAGCGTGGTCGAGGCCCTCGGTACTGCCGGCATCGACACCAATAACGCCGACCTGTCGGGCCTGCTGCTGACCCGCAATGGCCGGGTGTATCCGCTCAACCTCGACTCGCTCAACCAGCAGGATTCCGAGTTGCAGCACGTCTTCCTCAAGGGCGGCGATCAGCTGTATCTGCCGTACAACGACAACAAGCGCATCTACGTCATGGGTGAAGTCAATCAGCCCCGTGCGCTGAGCTTCAAAACCGCGACGATGAACCTCTCCGACGTGCTCGGTTCGGTCGGCGGCTTGAGTCAGACCACTTCCAACGGCAACGCGGTGTACGTGATTCGCGGGGTGGAAAACCTCGATGTCGAGCCGGCGAAAATCTATCAACTGGAAGCCCAGTCGCCGACCGCCATGGCACTCGCTTCGCACTTTGAAGTGCGTCCGCAGGATGTGGTGTACGTCGGCCCGGCCAACGTCACGCGCTGGAACCGCTTCATCAGCCAACTGGTGCCGTCGGCATCGATTGTCGGGACCGGGGCTTCCGCTGCGAAGAACTGGAGCGAATTCAGTAACAACAGCAAATAAGGCCGACCGTGAAAACCTTGAAAGTTGGCGTCTGCCTGATGGCGGCCTTGATGTTGTGTGGCTGTAACCCGCTGATGACCGCCTCGGTGCGCAACCTCAAGTCGGCGGTGCTCGGCCCGGACGAGCTGGACGTGAGCGCGGCGCAGGTGGCCGAGGTCAAGTACCCGCAAGTCAAACTGACCACGCCGTCCGGCTCCGGGGTGCTGGCGCTGGTGCGCGAGCGTGAAGATCTGCAGTTCTGGGTCGCTTCCGGCAAACAGGTGTTGCTGCTGCGTGACGGCCTCGCCGTGCGCACTATCGGCCTTGGCGTGGAGGGCGATCTGGACGGCACGCGGCTGGCCGACAACGCGCCGTTCAAACGCGGCCTGCATCAAGTCGCCGATGGCTTCACCAGTCAGCGTTGGATCGACCTGTACAAGGGCCAGGAGGTTGGCTTGATCGTCAACAGCCGGTTCTCCCGCCGATCCACGCAAACCCTGCAAATTCTCGACAAGGAATACACCGTGCTGCGTGTCGACGAGCGCATCGACGTCCCGGCCATCGGCCTGCGCGCGACCAACCATTACTGGGTCGATCCGCTGGACGGTTTCATCCTGCAGAGCGAGCAGCAACTGACCACGCAAATGCGCGTGCGCATCGTGCAACTGACCCCTGATCGCAGGCATCTGCCGTGAAGCGCTGGCGGATGTTATCGGCGGGCTTGCTGTTGCTCAGCGGCATCAGTCAGGCAGCGGTCACGGTCAGTGGCGATGTGGCCAACCCGGGGCCGGTGGAATTGCCGCCGGGCGGGCGCTTGCTCGACGTGATCAGCGTGGCGGTGCCGAATGCCGAAGGTTACTGGCTGGCCGGCGTGTTGCTGCGCCAGTCGTTGCTGGAACAGCAGGCCCGGCTCAAGGCCGGGGTGTTGTTTGATCTGGATGTGTTGCAGCGCATGGCCTCGTTGTTTGATCGCCCGAGTCGCGCGGCGCTGGCGCTGCGCCTGGCCGAGCAGGTGCGGCAGATGCCGGTCACCGGGCGTCAGGTCGCGGACCTCGATCCGGTCGCGGTGGAAGTCGGTTTCGCGCGCAACATTCGTCTCGACGATGGCGATCGCCTGATCTACCCGAAACGGGTCGACGAGGTGCAAGTGTTGGGCGCCGTCGCCGAGACCTGCCACCTGCCTTATCAGCCCCTGCTGGAGGCGCGTGAGTACCTGGAAAGCTGCACGCCGCTGGACGATGCCGAGGCCGATTACCTGTGGCTGATCCAGCCCAATGGGGCGGTGCGACGTGTGGGCATTGCGCACTGGAATCGCGAGAGCGGGCAGTTCCCTGTGGCCGGCAGCAAGATTCTGGTGCCGGTGAAAAATGATGATCTGGATCCGCCTGTTCCTGAACTGAATCAGCAGTTGGCCGAATTGATTGCCACGCAGCTGGCTGAGGTGGTTCGTTGAAGTTACGTTTTGCAGCTGTGTTGTTATTGCCGTGCGGTCTGGTGCATGCCGAGCCGCGTATTACCCAAAATGATTTCGGTGGCACCGGTCTGTTGCAGACGCCGACCGCGCGCATGGTCCCGGCCGGCGAACTGAGCGTCAACGCCAACCGCACCGAGCCTTACAGCCGCTACAGCGTGTCGTTGCAGCCGCTGGACTGGCTCGAAGGCTCGTTCCGCTACACCGCCATCACCAACCGGCCGTACGGCTCCGAGGCGCTGAGCGGCAGCCAGAGCTACAAGGACAAGGCGGTCGACGCCAAAGTCCGGTTGTGGCAGGAAAGCCACTGGGCGCCGGAAGTCGCGCTGGGCTTCCGAGACATCGGTGGTACGGGCTTGTTCTCCAGTGAGTTTTTCGTCGCTAACAAACGCTTCGACAATTTCGATTTCAGCGCCGGCATTGCCTGGGGTTATCTCGGTAATCGCGGTGATCTCGACAACCCGCTGGGTTACGTCAGCGATCGCTTCGATACTCGACCGGCCCTTGAGGGTACCGGTGACGTCAACTCGGGCTCGTACTTTCGCGGTCGGCCGTCGTTTTTCGGTGGCGTGAGCTATCAGACGCCGTGGGATCGACTCAGTCTGAAGCTCGAATACGAAGGCAACGATTACAAGCACGAGCCGAAGGACAACGTGATCAAGCAGGACTCGCCGATCAACTTCGGCGCGGTGTTCAAGGTGGCTGATTCGGTAGACGTCAGCGCGGCGTGGGAGCGTGGCAACACGGCGATGTTCGGCATCACCTTCCACACCAACTTCGTCAGCCGCAAGGCGCCGGCCAAGACCTACGATCCGACGCCCGAACCGCTGCCGGCGAAGATGCCGACCACACCGATGGAGCAGGTCAACTGGGCCGACGTATCGCAACGCCTGCAGCAAAATGCCGGGTACAAGGTCGAGCGCATCAGCCAGCGGGATTCCGAGCTGATCGTCTACGGCGAGCAGCAGCGCTACTTCCATTCGTCGAAGGCTGTCGGCCGCGCGAGCCGGATTCTCGACAACAGTGTGAACGACGACATCAACTGGTTCACCGTGGTTAACAAGCGTTACGACCTACCGCTGGAAGAGACCAGTGTGCCGCGTCAGACCTTCCGCGAAGTGATCAACAACGAGGAGCCGCTGGAGTCGTTGCACCGCACCACCGAGATCAACCCGGCGATGCCGCACAACGAGAAAACCCTCTACAGCGAAGCGCCGCAGCACTTCAATTATGGCGTCGGACTGGGCTTCAAGCAGAACGTTGGCGGCCCGGATGGTTTGCTCTATCAGTTCAGTGCCGATGCGGACGCCGAGTACCGCTTCAACCGCAACACCTGGTGGAACGGCCTGCTCAGTGCCAACCTGGTGAACAACTTCGACAAGTTCACCTACGATGCGCCGAGCGGCCTGCCGCGGGTGCGCACCGATTTGCGTCAGTACCTGACCACCTCGGAAGTGACCATGCCGTTGTTCCAGGTCAGTCATGCCGAGCAGTTGGACAAGGACTTGTATGGCATGGTCTACGGCGGCTATCTGGAGTCGATGTTTGCCGGCGTCGGCGGTGAGGTGCTGTTCCGGCCGACCGGTGAGCGCTGGTCGGTGGGGGCGGATCTGAACTACGTGCGCCAGCGCGAGTTCGACCAGGGTTTCGGCCTGCGCGACTACTCGGTCTGGACCGGGCACATCACTGGCTACACCGACTTGCCGTATGACACGCTGGCCGCGGTCAGCGTCGGTCGTTATCTGGCTGGCGACTGGGGTGGCACGCTGGACATCTCTCGCGAGTTTTTCAACGGCGTGCGCTTTGGCGCCTGGGCGACGATCACTACCGCCGGCAGCGCCGAGTACGGGGAGGGTAGTTTCGACAAGGGCATCTACCTGTCGATCCCGTTCGACGAAATGATGAGCATGTCGACGATGCGCCGCGCCAACCTGGTCTGGGCCCCCCTGACCCGTGACGGCGGCGCCAGGCTCAATCGCAGCTTCCAGCTGCACTCGATGACCGATAGCCGCGAGGGCGACATGTTCTACCGCAACTTCTCGAAGATTACCGAGTAACCCCCGGGCCACCCCACACCCCTGCAGGAGTGAGCCTGCTCGCGAAGGCGTCAGCCCAGACAACATCCCTGTCGCCTGACACACCGCTATCGCGAGCAGGCTCACTCCTACAATGGGGCTGCGGCGAAGGCACACATCCCGATCCGATCCCCGATCCCTGTGGGATGAACCAAATACCCGATCCATACCCCAATCCCTGTAGGAGTGAGCCTGCTCGCGAAGGCGGCGGCACATTCAACATCCATGTCGCCTGACACACCGCTATCGCGAGCAGGCTCACTCCTACAATGGGCTGCGGCGAAGGCACGCATCCCGACCCGATCCCCGATCCCAGTGGGATGAACCAAATACCCGATCCACACCCACAATTCCTGTAGGAGTGAGCCTGCTCGCGAAGGCGTCAGCCCAGACAACATCCATGTCGCCTGACACACCGCTATCGCGAGCAGGCTCACTCCTACAATGGGCTGCGGCGAAGGCACACATCCCGACCCGATCCCCGATCCCTGTGGGATGAACCAAATACCCGATCCACACCCCCAATCCCTGTAGGAGTGAGCCTGCTCGCGAAGGCGTCAGCCCAGACAACATCCATGTCGCCTGACACACCGCTATCGCGAGCAGGCTCACTCCTACAATGGGCTGCGGCGAAGGCACACATCCCGACCCGATCCCCGATCCCTGTGGGATGAACCAAATACCCGATCCACACCCCCAATCCCTGTAGGAGTGAGCCTGCTCGCGAAGGCGTCAGCCCAGACAACATCCATGTCGCCTGACACACCGCTATCGCGAGCAGGCTCACTCCTACAATGGGCTGCGGCGAAGGCACGCATC
>NZ_JFYN01000017.1 GCF_000631985.1 Pseudomonas sp. RIT288 | reverse complement strand
GCTGATGGGCGGTTTCGCTTCGTCGAAGATCCTCGAAGTGCACGGCGAGCGCATGATCAAAGGCACCTTCGATCCAGGCTTCCGCATCAGCCTGCACCAGAAGGACCTGAACCTGGCCCTGCAAGGTGCCAAGGAGCTGAACATCAACCTGCCGAACACCGCCAACGCCCAGCAAGTGTTCAGCACCTGCGCGGCGATCGGTGGCAGCAACTGGGATCACTCGGCGCTGATCAAGGGCCTGGAACACATGGCCAACTTCTCGATTCGCGACAAAAAGTAACAGCTGAGCAAGCACCCCGTCTCTGGGCTAACCGTCACGGATACTGGCCCAGAGAACACTCGTCATAAGAGCCCTAAGACGCAAATGCATTGAAACGCCAGCCTCACTTCCAGCCGTCAAGTCTCATCGTCGCGCGAATCAGGCGCTGTTCCTCCTGTTCAATCTCACGAAAACTTTCACTAATACTGCGGATGTGATCTCTAGCGGCTCGCTGTGCCTGTTCTGGTAACTGATCCATCACTGCGTGATAGAGCCGCGTATGCTGGCGATCGATCTGTCGTTTCTGAACGGGCCGGCAATAGAGGTTGTTCACCGAAGCAAAGACTGTGCTCAATGTTAATTCGCTGAGTGACTGCAATGTATGCACGAGCACGGGATTGTGGGACGCCTCACTGATCACTCGATGAAATGAATGATCAAGCCTGGCATGCTCCCGTGCATCGCGAGGCTGAGCAGTTTCATGAGAACCCACCATCTCCTCATAGCATCGTTTGATCAAGAGACGATCGACATCAGTGGCACGTAGCGCCGCCAGACGCGCGGACTCCCCCTCCAGCAGCGCCCTCACTTCCAGCAGGTCAAACAAGGTCCTTGGTTGCGAGCTGAACAGGTGCATCAAGGGCGTCAGACTCTCGGCACCACTCAGTTGAGCAACGAATGAGCCGCGACCATGTTCGGTGTCGATGACGCCTCGACCTCGCAAGACTCGAAGCCCCTCACGCAGTGCTGATCGTGAGCAACTCAACTTGTCGACCAGGCGACGCTCGGAAGGTAACCGCTGGCCGACCTTGAGGACGCCGTCCAATATCAGCTTCTCGATACGCTCGACCACCTGATCAGCGATCTGGAGCTTGTCTGACTTGTTAGCTTCAAAGATACCCACAGCGCACTCTCAACTGGTAGGACCAGATAAATTATTTTCGAACACTGGTATACAAAGCTACATCGAAACTAGCATTTTTTAATGCTCTATCTTCTTTATTTTAAATAAAAGTGGTCCTACCAGTTTGTTTGCTTGTGGACTCCAGGAGCCTTAGAGATGAATGTGGTCTCACTGGGTCTGCCCGGGGTGCACCCCGCTCGACCCGTTCAATAACTACAAGAATAAAAGCCCTATGAACATTCTCTACGATGAGCGCGTCGATGGCGTATTACCCCGGGTAGACAAGTCGGCGCTGATTTCGCAGCTGCGTGACGCACTCCCCGACCTGGAAATCCTGCACAGCCAGGAGGACCTGCGGCCGTATGAGTGCGACGGTCTCAGCGCCTACCGTGTGATGCCGTTGCTGGTGGTGCTGCCACGCCATCTCGACGAGGTGCAAGGCGTGCTTCGCCTTTGCCATGAGATGCATGTGCCGGTAGTCGCTCGCGGTGCCGGCACGGGTTTGTCCGGCGGCGCATTGCCGCTGGAAAAAGGCGTGCTGCTGGTGATGGCGCGCTTCAACAACATTTTGCACATCGACCCTGCCGCCCGCACGGCACGGGTCCAGCCGGGGGTGCGCAACCTGGCGATTTCCCAGGCAGCGGTGCCGTTCGGCTTGTACTACGCGCCGGACCCGTCTTCGCAAATTGCCTGTTCCATTGGCGGCAATGTCGCTGAAAACGCCGGCGGCGTGCATTGCTTGAAGTATGGGCTGACCGTGCACAATCTGCTCAAGGTCGACATCCTCACCGTCGACGGCGAACACCTGAGCCTGGGATCCGATGCGCTCGATTCACCGGGCTTTGACCTGCTGGCACTGTTCACCGGTTCCGAAGGCATGCTCGGTGTCATCACCGAGGTCACGGTCAAACTGCTGCCCAAACCGCAAACCGCGAAAGTGCTGCTGGCGGCGTTCGATTCCGTTGAAAAGGCCGGTCGTGCAGTCGGTGACATCATCGCCGCGGGCATCATTCCCGGTGGCCTGGAAATGATGGACAACCTGGCCATTCGTGCCGCCGAAGATTTCATCCATGCCGGCTACCCGGTCGACGCCGAAGCCATTCTGCTGTGCGAGCTCGATGGTGTTGAAGCCGACGTTCACGATGACTCCAACCGCGTGCGCCAGGTGCTCGAACAGGCCGGCGCCACCGAAGTCCGTCAGGCCCGTGATGAGGCCGAGCGCGTGCGCTTCTGGGCCGGGCGCAAGAATGCCTTTCCGGCGGTGGGCCGTCTCTCACCGGATTATTACTGCATGGACGGGACGATCCCGCGCCGCGAACTGCCCGGCGTACTGCACGCAATCGCCGCGTTGTCGGCCGAGTACGACCTGCGGGTGGCCAACGTTTTCCACGCCGGTGACGGCAACATGCACCCGCTGATCCTGTTCGATGCCAACCAACCCGGAGAGCTGGATCGCGCCGAAGCCCTGGGCGGCAAGATCCTCGAATTGTGCGTGAAGGTCGGCGGCAGCATTACCGGTGAACACGGCGTGGGCCGGGAGAAAATCAATCAAATGTGCGCGCAGTTCAACAGCGATGAGTTGACCGTGTTCCATGCCGTCAAAGCGGCCTTCGATCCGAGTGGTTTGCTCAACCCCGGCAAGAACATTCCGACGCTGCACCGCTGCGCCGAGTTTGGCGCCATGCACGTTCACATGGGTCAAATGCCCTTCCCTGAACTGGAGCGTTTCTGATGCGCAGCGAACACGATAACGATGACAGCGCCTCGCTGCTGGAGCAGGTCAACCAGGCGCTGCAAAACGCCACACCGTTGCGCATTCAAGGCTCCAACAGCAAGGCGTTTCTTGGGCGCAATGTGGCAGGCAAAGTGCTCGACACGCGCAGCCACCGAGGCATCGTCAGCTACGACCCGACCGAATTGGTGATCACCGCCCGCTGCGGCACGCCTTTGACAGAACTGGCTGAAGTGCTGGACGCGGCGCAGCAGATGTTGCCTTGCGAACCACCCTCCTTCGCCGACGGCGCCACCGTCGGCGGGATGATTGCCAGCGGGCTCTCGGGGCCACGGCGTCCATGGTCCGGTTCCGTCAGGGACTTCGTCCTGGGGGCACGCGTCATCACCGGTCACGGCAAGCATTTACGCTTCGGTGGCGAAGTCATGAAAAACGTCGCCGGCTACGACCTGTCACGTTTGATGGCCGGCAGCTACGGCTCGCTTGGCGTGGTGACCGAAGTCTCGCTCAAGGTCCTGCCCAAGCCGCGTCAAGCTTTAAGCATCAGCCTGGACATGGACAGCGATCGAGCCCTGCTGCGCCTCGCCGAATGGGGGCAGCAGCCGTTGCCGATCAGCGCCGCGTGTCACGACGGCCAACGCCTGCACCTGCGACTTGAAGGTGGCGAAGGTTCGGTCGCGGCGGCCCATGACCGTTTGGGCGGCGAGTTGCTCGGTTCCTCGTACTGGAACGATCTCAACGAACAGCGCTTGAGTTTCTTTGATGAGGATTTGCCGCTTTGGCGCCTGTCGTTGCCTAACAACACCGCGAAACTGTCCCTGCCAGGCCGTCAACTGATCGACTGGGGGGGCGCCCAGCGCTGGCTCAAATCCGACGCGGAAGCGGTGTTCATTCGCAAGGTTGTCGAAGAAGTCGGCGGACACGTGACCTGCTACAGCCACGGTGTGATCGATAGCCCGTTCCAACCGCTGCCCACGGCACTGATGCGTTACCACCGGAACCTGAAGCAACAACTTGATCCCCGGGGAATTTTCAACCCCGGACGCCTGTACGCGGAGCTTTGACCCATGCAGACCACCTTAAGCAAACAGGCCCGGCAACTGCCCCGCGCCGAAGAAGCCGAAAGCATTCTGCGCACGTGTGTGCACTGCGGTTTCTGCAATGCCACCTGCCCGACCTATCAATTGCTGGGCGATGAACTGGATGGACCGCGGGGCCGTATCTACCTGATCAAACAGGTGCTGGAAGGTAACGAGGTCACGCAGAAGACCCAACAGCATCTGGATCGTTGCCTGTCGTGCCGCAATTGCGAAACCACCTGCCCTTCCGGCGTCGACTACCACAACTTGCTGGACATCGGCCGGGCGGTGGTCGATGCAGCGGTGCCGCGACCGATCGGCCAACGCATATTGCGCGAGGGATTACGCGCCGTCGTACCCAATCAGGGATTGTTCAAAGGGTTGGTCAGCAGCGGCCAGGTTTTCCGGGCGTTGTTACCCGACACCTTGCAGATAAAGTTGCCTCGCCACGTCTATCCGGCCAAGCCGCGCCCGGTCACGCGCCACACCCGGCAAGTGCTGATGCTCGAAGGCTGCGTGCAACCGAGCCTCTCGCCCAACACCAATGCGGCCGCCGCCCGGGTACTGGATCGACTGGGGATCAGCGTCATCGCAACCCGCGAGGCCGGATGCTGCGGCGCCGTGGATTATCACCTCGACGCTCAGGCGGCCGGCCTGGATCGCGCCCGCCGCAATATCGATGCGTGGTGGCCAAGCATTGAAAACGGTGCCGAAGCCATCGTGCAAACCGCCAGCGGTTGCGGTGCGTTCATCAAAGATTATGGTCACCTGCTCAGCACCGACCCGGCGTATGCCGAGAAGGCGAAAAAGGTCAGTGCGCTGGCCAGGGATCTGGTCGAAGTGCTGCGTGGCGAGCCATTGGATAAGCTCGGCGTACACAGCGACCAGCGCCTCGCGTTCCACTGCCCCTGCACGTTGCAGCACGCGCAAAAACTCGGCGGTGCCGTTGAAGCCATACTGACAAGCCTGGGCTTCAACCTGACCGCTGTTCCCGACGGCCACCTGTGTTGCGGCTCGGCGGGCACCTATTCGCTGACCCAGCCCGAATTGTCGCGCCAATTGCGCGATAACAAGCTGAATGCGCTGGAAAGCGGCCACCCCGACGTCATCGTCACCGCCAATATCGGCTGCCAGTCCCACCTCGACGGTGCGGGCCGAACCCCGGTCCGGCACTGGATCGAACTGGTCGAAGCCGCGTTGCCCTCACCGAGCACTGGAGTATCACCATGAAAAGCAAAGCCATACTGAGCCAGACCGAAGTCAGCCAAATCCTCGCGGCGGCACGCACCGAAGCGCAGAGCAACCAATGGGCCGTGACCATTGTGATTGTCGATGACGGCGGCCATCCCCTGGCCCTCGAACGCCTCGACGGTTGCGCTCCGATTGGCGCCTACATCGCCACCGAAAAGGCCCGCACCTCGGCCCTCGGTCGGCGCGAATCCAAAGGTTATGAAGAGATGGTCAATGGCGGGCGCCATGCCTTTTTGTCCGCGCCATTGCTGACGTCCCTTGAAGGCGGCGTGCCGATCATCGTCGAAGGCCAGGTGATCGGCGCGGTCGGGGTGTCCGGTGTCAAAGCCGAGCAGGATGCGCAGGTGGCCAAGGCCGGCGCACAAAGCCTGAAATGAACTGAACATGGAGCTATCAGAGCCCGACAAACACCGCGCATTAGAAAGACGAGGTCGCACCTGTCCTGCAACGCGTCGTTGATTGGGATGTGTCGCCGGGAGCTGGCGTGCTTCATAAACGCTGCGAACCAGTGTCGCCACGCGGGTACGCGAACTGGCGCCGCGAAACCTGGCGCGGCCGGATGACTGTGATCGCCTGCAACCCTAGCCGCACTTTTTCCAAGCGATATGCGGCACCTAGTGACCTCGATAGCTATTAATCCATCCCATGCCGTCAAGGGTTCCGGCAACGGGATGATATTCACAGCCCACCCAGCCCGTATAGGATTGAGCGCTGAGTAAAGCTAAAACTCCCCGCACATCAAGGCTTCCAACGTCCGGTTCATGTCGTCCTGGAAACCCAGCAATTTGAACATGATCAGCCTGGGCGAGATGGCGCGCAGTGCAATGAATCGGATCAAGTTGTTCCATAGAAGCGTGATAGATATCCAGAATCAATCCCAGTCCTTGCAAGCGTTCCGTCCACCGGATCGCTTCATTCAAGGAGCGTATAAAATAGCCCGCCACCGACACTTGATTGATCGCTTCGATAACCAGCTTGATTTTAAAGCGACTTGCTTCCTCAATGGCCCAATTCATATTCTCTTCAAATCTACTGCAGGCCACCTCATAGCTAGCGTTATCGACAACACCGCTCAATACATGCAGAAGTTGACTATTGCCCGCTACGGCATACTCCAGCCCCCACAGGAAATTATCCTTGAACTCGCCTGTTCGGCCTGCCAGAGCAGCCAACCCCTTGCTTCCGGGTCTCAAGGGCACCGTTGCTAAAACCTGTTGGAGACCGGTGCGATGCAGGTGTTTTGCAACGGTGATGGCTGAGAGCTCTTGCGGAAAGCTGAACTCAACCGCCTCAAAACCAACATCTCGCGCCGCATCAAATCGATCTTCGAAGGGTAATTCAGTGAAGAGCAACGATAAATTTGCAGCGAATTTGATCATTCAGCGCCTCGGTCTATCCCAGTCGATTTTTCTTTCGTTGCGTGATTGATCTGCTCAATCAACGCTCCGACACCATCCAGCAAAAAAGTCCGGGCGGCTCCATCCGCCAACCGTCCGTGTTCTATTTTGCTGTGTACATCGCCAATGACGATCTGGGGATAAACCACCAAGGCAGCCTTGACCGCCCAGAGGGTTTCGTTGAGTTGTTGATGAGCTCGAACTCCTCCGGTAAACGCAGGCGAAGCCGTGAAACCCAGCACTGGGCGTCCAGTTAGAACGGACTTGCCATGGGGCCGGGACAACCAGTCCAGCGCATTCTTCAAAACACCCGACATACCGTGGTTATATTCTGGCGAGCCGATCAATACGCCATCCGCCGCAGTCACGGCTGCACGAAGGTCACTCACGGCTTGCGGGGAATGGACACCATCGTCGTCTTCGTTGTATGGCGGGATGTTTTGCAGGGTATGGAGCGTCAGTCGAACCTGCCCGGACAATCGTTCAGCCACTGTGTTGAGGATAGCCGTATGGGCCGAATGCTGACGCAAGCTGCCTGAAAGGCCGAGGATATTGATAGTGACAGTCATTTAAACGCTCACACTCTGCGGTTTCGGCTTGAGGAGAAAATGAGCGAGTGCGGGCACCAGTATCAGTGCACCCACCATGTTCCAGATGAACATGAAACCGAGCAGGATGCCCATATCTGCCTGGAACTTGATGGGAGACAGCACCCAGGTGAGTACGGCGATGCCCAAGGTAATCCCCGTCATCACTACCACTTTTCCCGTAGAGAGCAAGGCCAGGTAGTAAGCATCGGATAAGCTTGAGCCATTGCGGATGTTGGTCAGGGTCACGCTAAGAATATACAGCGCGTAATCCACCCCAATGCCTACCCCCAGCGCAATCACGGGGAGCGTCGCCACCTTGACGCCGATGTTCAGACCGACCATCAAGGCCTCACACAAAATCGACGTCAGCATCAGCGGCAGTACCGTACACACCACCGCCCGCCAGGATCTGAAGGTGATAAAGCACAGGGCAATGACAGCGGCGTATACCATGAACAGCATCTGCACGTTCGAACGCTTCACCACGATGTTGGTGGCCGCTTCGATCCCGGCATTGCCCGCCGCATTGAGGAACTGGATCTGATCGCTGTTATGGGTCGCCGCGAACTGCTCGACGGCCTGCACCACACTGGTGAGCGTGTCGGCCTTGTGGTCCTTGAGGTAGACATACACCGTCAGCAGGTCGCAGTTCTGGTTGAACAGTTCTCGCGGTGCGCGGGTGATGATCGCGTTCAACAGCCCCTGATTACGGGGTATCTCATACCAGGTCATGCTGCCTTCATTCATGCCCGCTGCGGCCTGCTTGCTCAGCGCCGCCAACGAAGTCGTCGACACCACGCCCGGCAGTTGTTGCAGCTGGGCTTCCAGCGCATCGACCGACACCAGCGTCTGATAGTTGGCGCAGAAGTACTGCGGCGTTTTCACCATCACCACGTACTTGTCGCTGCTGGCGGAAAAGTTGCTGACCATGAAACGGTTGTCGCTGTTATAGCGCGACTCCGGACGCAGTTCCGGTGCCCCGGGATTCAGGTCACCGATCTTCACATGCAGGCTGACGGCAAAGCCGGCCACCCCCAGCATCACGGCGATGAGGATGGCCCCGCTCGCCCATTTGCGCTCGGTGAATCGATCCAGAAAAGCCCAGAACGGGTGCCGGGCGTGAAGCGCGTCCGGTTGCGAGAACTTGTCGTTAGCAGCTTCACGCTGAGCCGCCGCTTTGCTGACACCGGTGTACGACAACAGAATCGGCAACAGAATCAGGTTGGTGAAAATCAACGTCAGCACGCCGATCGTCGCAGCGACGGCGAGATCCTGAATCACCGGAATCTTGATGATCATCAACACGGCGAAACCCACGGCGTCGGCCACCAGTGCCATCAGTCCGGTCAAAAACAGCCGGCGAAAGGTGAAGCGTGCCGCCACCAGTTTGTCCGCACCGCGACCGATGTCCTGCATGATCCCGTTCATCTTCTGGGCGCCATGACTCAGCCCGATGGCAAACACTAGGAACGGGACAAGGATCGAATACGGGTCGAGATCAAACCCCAGGGTCGGCAGCAATCCCAGCAACCAGACCACGGCGATGATCGAGCACAGCAGTACCAATAACGTGCTGCGCACGCAGCGGGTGTACCAGAACAGTACGATGCCGCAGATCACCAGCGTCGCAGCGAAGAACAGCTGCATCTGGCGCATGCCGTCAATCAGGTCGCCCACCACCTTGGCAAAACCGGTGATGTGGATTTTGATGTTGTCGGTTTCGTACTTGGCCCGAATCTGTTCGAGCTGGCCGGAAAGCGCGTTGTAGTCCAGCGGCTTACCGTCGTCCGAGGTGATGTCCTGCAGTGGCAGCAGCACGATGCTGGATTTGAAATTGGCGGCCACGAGCCGGCCGACTTCCCCTGATCGTTCAACGTTCTGGCGCACCTGCTCCAGGCTGGCGACCGAACCGTCGTAATTGTCAGGTATCACCGGCCCACCGTCGAAGCCCTCCTCCGTCACACCGATCCAGCGGGTAGCCGGCGTCCATAAGGACTTCATGTACGAGCGGTCAACGCCCGGCAGCAAGAACACCTCATCGTTGATCTTCTTGACCGTTTCCAGGTACGCGGCATCAAAAATGCTGCCCTGCCGGGCTTCGATCGCAATCCGCAAAGTGTTGCCACCCTCCCCCAACTGGCCACGATTTTTCAGGTAGTTCTGCACGTAAGGGTGATCCGTCGGGATCATTTTTTCGAACGCTGCATTGAGTTTCAAACTCAGCGCCTGGTAGCCGAGCACCAGGCTCAGCAGTATGCAAATACCTAAAATGATGCGCCGATGGTTGAACAACAGGCGTTCAACCAGCGTGCCGGAAGAAGGATCAAACTCGTCGAGTTTCGGGACGGTTTCAGGCTCGGCAGAACGAGTAAAGCTGTTCATTGAGTGTGCTCCGACGAGTCCGCTGCAATCGCAGACGACAGCATGCCGCGTGCGCTACTGATGATCAGGTTGCCGTTCGCGGCTTGCGCCATGCCGGTGAAGTAACCGGCTTGAGCAATCGGCAGAACAACCGCTTTCGTATTGGCATCGGCGAAACGCAACACGCGTCCCGACTCATCGGCGAGCAGGACCGAGCCATCGTCAAGCCGCAAGCCGCTGGTCAAGGTGACAGGCTGCAACGTGTCGAGGGGCTGCCAGGTTTCACCACGATCGCTGGACTCGAAGGCTTTGCCACGCAATCCGAACGCCAGGATCGAGCCGTCGTGAGTCGCCTGAAGCCCGAATGTCGTGCCCTCGTAGGGCGACGTCAGCGATTCGAACGTCTGGCCTTCGTTGCTGGATCGCAACAGCGTGCCCTGCTCGCCGGCGACGAACAGATCCGCTCCGACCCGTTCGATGCTGTAGAGGTGCAGCCCGTTTGGGTTATCGATCCGGGAACGGATCGACTGCCAACTGAGCCCGCCATCATGAGTGACAAACGCGAGGCCGTAGGCGCCGATCACCCAACCGGTTTTGGCATCCAGGAACAGCAGGTCCAGCAACGGTTTGTCGGGGCCATCGTCCGCGAGTTGCTGCGCCTGGGCGATTTTTTCAGCATCACCTGAACGTTTGGCATCTTGCAATTCGACATCGGCGGCCTGGACACCATCGAGCTGTTTGCTCCAGCTCATTCCGCCATCCCGAGTGTGCAGGACGACCCCGGCATGCCCGACGGCCCAGCCTTCGGCATTGTCGATGAACCGCACCTTGACCAGTGTGACGCTGACGGGGGAACCGACTTGCGACCAGCTATTGCCATTGTCATCCGAGACAATGATGAAGCCTCTTTCGCCAACGGCCACCAGACGATGTCCGGCACGCGCCACGCTCAGCATGACCGACTGGGCCGCCATCGCACTGGTGATCGACGGTTGCACCGGCATTCCATCGGTTTGTGCCGCTGCGACAGTGCTCAAGAGTGCTGCCACGATCGAAGCGCTCAACAGCACTGCCTTGAACGAATGGATGGCGATAAACCTTGGTGTTTGCATACGCATTTTCGAGCCTCGATGGTGCGGTTCAGTGGCCGCGATGTCAGTGACACCGCGCCCCTGGAACACAAGTTTGAATACGCTGTTGCGAGGCTCAGCGCACCGACCCGGACGCTACCGAGTTACCGGTAAAGAAGTTCTCGGGCTTGCGCGGGATAACGCTATAGGTTTCGCCGTTCAGGCTTTGCACCACGCTGTAGGTCTTGGCTTGCAGGTTGTAGATCACCACCGGTTTCACCACCACTGCCGGGATGGAAGGCACCACGAATGGCAACACCTGGGAAACGCGCCACAGCTTGCCTTCGGCGTCGTAGCCATCCACCAGCGAGACCGTCCAGCTGTCTTCATCGATGAAGAATTTGCGCTTGGGCACCGCGTGGCGTTTGCCGGCGGCGACAGTGGCTTCCAGCTCCCAGACACGATGCAGCTCCCAGCGCACTTTGTCCGAGTTGAGGTGGTTGGCGACAAAGGCGTCGTCGCGTTTTTCGGCGTTGAATTTGTTGTTGTTGTACGGGATGTACAGTTCTTTCTTGCCGACCAGTTTCCAGTCGTAACGATCCGGATGGCCAATGAAACCATGCACTTCATCGAAGTAATTGGCGCCCGAAGCAACGAAGTCCGGTGTGTCGTAACCCACGGTTGGAGCGCGACGCACACGGCGCTGGCCGACCAGGTACTGCCAGGCTTCCCGTGGTTCCTGTGCGTTGATGCTGTCGTGCGTCACCAGCGACTCGCCGGCCTTGAACGGGGGTTCGTTGGTCAAGAAGCGCAGCAGGGCATATTGACCCGACCACTTATCGGCGGCGCCGTCCTTGTAGTAATACGGGTACTGCCAGTTCTCGACGCCCCGACTGGCCAGGGTCCGCGTGCCGTCAGCATTGCCGATGACGTTGGCATAGCCCATCTGAATGGACTCGGCTTCGACCCGCAGCAGGAAGTTCCAGATGACCTCATTGCCGGTTTTCGGGATGGGGAACGGGATACCGCCAAAGCACCCTTCCACCGACAACCCGTTACTGGTGGTCTTGCACTTGGTCGCATTGGCAAAGGTGTTTTGATAAACGCTGTCAGGCGCCGCCGCCGTACGGTGAGTCGGGTAGACATCCAGATGGAACGTGTCCGGGTATTTGGCCAGGAGTGCTTTGGTGCCTTCGCTCAACTTGTCCGCATATTGCGCAGCGTTTTTGGCAGTAATCTGCAGCAGCGGTTTTTCACCCGGAAACGGATCTGCCGGCACATCGCCGAACTTGGCACCCGCGACGTCCTTGGTCAGACCACCGGTCCACGCAGGAATGGAGCCATCGGCATTGCCGGCCTTTTCCGCGCCCAGGGGCGTCAGCGTGGTCTTGAGCTTCGCCGCCTCATCAGGACTCACCGCCGCAAATGCGGAGCCGGCGCAGATTGAAATCGACAGGGTGGAAAGCAACAGCAGTTTAATTTTTGTCATTATCAGGGCCCGCCTGTTCTTTGCTTAAAAGGTTCGCTGGATCGAAAACGCCACGAAGTCCCGGTCTTTCATGTTTTGCTGGTAGGTGAATGAGTTAGCGGAGTTGATGACCGGTCCGGCCTCGCCGAAGAAGTTGGTGTAGGTCAGCGAGGCATACCACTGCTTCTTGTAATCGGCCTTGAGACCCAAGGTCAGATCGCCGCCATGTTCCGGGCCGAATGCCTGAGGCGTGACTGAAGAGCGCCCGGACGGGTTGTAACCCACGGTGATCGGGGCTTGAACGTCGATGCCGGGGAAAACCTGGAAGTACTGCGGTTCGAAGGTGAAGCGCAGTGCGAACGCATCGCGCGTGGTGTTGGGGTCCAGTTGATCGGCATTTTTGGTCACGCTCAGCCGACGGTTGAACGCCAGCTCACCGACAAACGAAGCCCCATCCCAAAACGACGATCCGCCGTAGACATTGACCATCGATACCTGGGCATGCCACGACCGACCAATCGGGTAGGCCGGGTTCGAATCGTTGTCGGAATCCAGACCTGTAATGATGGTCCCGCCGACACCCGCGAGCGGCGTATCAAGCCTGATCGATGTTTCGCCGGCGATGTTGGCTTCGCCCACCTGGGTGCTGAAACTCGCCCCGAACACCTTGACGTCCTCGGGATAAACGTTGATGAACGTGTCATCCGCACCGGGGACCAACGCGGCCGGACGAAAGTAAAACACCGGGGTCTTTTCGTGATATTTCGCGGCGTACAGGCCGAACTCCCAGTCCTCGACAGCGAACTTCAACTGCGCGCCGAACTGTCCGGAATCCCTGGCGTCCTTGTCCTTGCCGTGGCGTAGTTCGCCGGTCGGGAAGAACACCCGTTCCCCGCCCTCACCCACAAAATCCGCACCACTGAAGTAGCTGCCTGCTGCCGGAAGGCGAGTCTTGTTCCACTCGAACTGGTAGTAGGCGCCGACGCTGACCGTATCGTTCAGCTGCCAGTTACCCGAGACCTGCTTGGTCGGCATCAGAATCTCTTTGAACTGAGAACCCGGCACCGACTGAAGCTTCACCAGATCGACGGTGGACTGCGCATTGGCAATGCCGTTGGCGCCGAAGAAAAGGCTCTCACCGTAGATCTGCGTGAACTGCCCCAGGCGCCCGGACAACGAGGTGGTGCCGATTTCCTTTGAGCCATAGACAAAGGCATCGAGGATCTCAGTGCGCTGTCCGTGGATGCGCCGCGTGTCGCTGGTGAACTCATCGTGATCGACGCTCACGGAGTTGGCGGTGCCGGGTGAGTCGTTATCGTTGTCGTGACTGTAGACATTGTCGTACCAGGACGCCGCGCTGAGACGGGCACCGACGTCTTTGTACTTGATGTCGAATTCGGACAGCAGATCCAGGCGGTTGGAAATGAGCCCGCGATCGAAATTGCGGTCGCCATCATCCAGGTTGGGATTGGTGTTGGCCGTGCCCGGACCGACCGCGACCTTGTGATCGAGTTTATTCACGCGCCAGGCGTTGCTGTACTTGATCGTATTGTCCCAGCTCGCCGAAAGATCGGGATTGCCGGTGTCGATCTGGAAGGCTTGCGATGGCGTCGAGAGGCTCAGCAGAACCGTTGCGCTGACCGCGCAAGCGAGGCTGGAAACCGGCAACGGGCAGAGCCGCTGGTTGGCTATTTTCATGGAGATGTTCCTGTTTTTTTGTTTTTGTAAAAGGTCATCCACTCGCAACATCGGCTGCGAATACCACTGGGTGCTGCGTACCGCTCTGAGCTCCTTCGTTGCTTGTTTTTACGTCCGAGAAATATTGTGCGTAAAAATCATTTTGCTGCATCCAAAATCACTTTGTGCACAAAAAATATTCCTGCGCAAATTCAATGTCAAGCAGATTCGGGGACCCGGTTCATGGGCGTGGCGCGATGGGTAGCAGGAAGAGGAAGTGGAGCAGACTGACCACGCCTTCAGGGAAGAAGGCTCAGGGACGGACTAGAGCGCTGCGACGACTGTTCTGAAATTTTTCCTTGCGACGAAGGACAACTCGTGCGCAATAAGCGATATTCATCCTTTGCACTAAACTGTTTTTTGCGCATAAAATCCGTTTAGTGCAAAATTTCAGGATAACCACGACCATGATCCTCTCCCCCAACAGTCCGCTGATCGATGTCGCGCTGACGAAGATGAAAAAAGCGATTGTTTGCTGTGAGCTGGCCCCCGGCGAAAAACTCAAAGTTGCAGAGCTGTCCAAAACCTACGGACTCAGCAGCTCCCCTATTCGTGAAGCGCTGAATCGACTGACCCAGGATGGCGTTGTCGAAGCCAGCGATAACAAGGGGTTCAGGGTTGCACCTATTTCCACGACGGACTTCCGGGACATCACGAGGATGCGTTGTCTGCTGGAATGCGAGGCGCTGGCAGATGCCATTCAGTATGGTGATGACACGTGGGAAGCCGACGTACTGGGTGCGTTTCACCGCTTGAATCTGATCGAGAAAAAACTCGGAAGCGGCGAGCTCGTGCTCGATGATGAGTGGTCCACACGGCACAAGGCATTCCACTTTGCGCTGTTCGCCGCCTGCCCTTCACCGCTGATGTTGAAGATGATCGACTCCCTGTTTGACCGGGCCGAGCGCTACCGGCGCTTTTCGGCCAAGCAGCGGATCACCCCAAGACACAAGGGCAACGAGCATCAGGAACTGATGGAGACTGCCCTGGCGCGTGACTCAGAGAAAGCCGTGACGCTGTTGCGCAACCACATTCAGGACACCCTGGGCCGAACCGTCGAAGCGATCGAACGCCAACAGGCCACACTTCAATAAATCAATCCACATTTACTGACTCGGCGCACATGCCAGTGGGAGCGGGGTGCCAGGTTAATGTGCAGAAAAAGCCCCTCGCCTCGTCACTGCTTTCGTGGACAGTGCGAAGCGAAGGGCTATTCCTGTTACTGGCTTAGCGCCTGCGCAAACCTGATCGTCGTATTGCTCGCGCCGCCATGACCCTGCGCAGCCTGTTCCGGCTCCTTGCACCACAGCGCAAGCTCCATTCCCTCAAGCAACTCCATCGCCCAGGCCACGGTGACCGACCCGCCATACACGTAGTGATCCGGCCGCACGATCACCACATTACAGCCTCGACGCTCAAGCCATTGCGCCAGTACGCCATCGACCTCCTGATAATCATCGGCAGTGCGCGCCCCTGGCTGTTGAGCGCTGACCAACCGCACGACATGGATGGGCAAACCTTTTAGCGATTGACTGCTGTGCAGGCATCTCAACAAAGCGCTGGCGTCGAACCCGGGTGCTATGACCACACGAAAGGACTGGCCGGTAAACTCATCGAGCAGCGCCTGCTTGCCCGCATGGTTGATGACCATCGGCTGAGGAAACAGCTCACCGGCCGGCGCGACTTGCGCGACAAAGCCTTGAGACAAACCGGGAATCAGCGATTGCCTGATGATTCCGTCAGGGTTCTCCGTCATCTGCTGGATCAACCGCGCATCCCGAATCGCGGCTTTCTCGCTATCGCGCTCGCAGATCACGCCACCAAATTCCTTGGCCGCCATCGTGGTTTGGCGGACATGGGGAATTCGCTCGGTCTGGTAGGTGTTCAGAAACGCAGGGGCTGCCAGCCCTCCTTTCACCAGCGCAAGCTTCCAGACCAGGTTCAGCGCATCGCGGATCCCCTGACACATGCCTTGTGCCAGGAACGGCGGCGTCATATGGGCTGCGTCCCCGAGGAAGAACACTCGGTCGGCTTTCCACTGCTCCAGAATCAGCGCGTGGAATCTATACGCAGAGGCCCGCCATAGCTGGTAGTCACCCTCCGGTAACCAACGGGCGATCAGCTTCTTGATCGCTTCAGGCTGTGAGATTTCCGAAGGCTGCTCATCAGGATTGATCATGAATTCCCAGCGACGATGCCGACCGGGGCCGACGACAAACGTGCACGGCCTGGCCAGCTCGCAAAACTGCACATTGGTCTTCGGCAGATGCTCGCCCGCCCCTTCGTTGAGAATCACGTCGACCACCAGCCACGGCTCGTCGAACGCGAGGTCTTCCATCTTCAGCCCCAGGCGGGTACGGATCGGGCTGGTTCCGCCATCGCACGCCAATACATAATCAGCTGTGACCGTGCGCTCAATCCCGTCTCTGGATTGAATGCGCACCTGCGCCTGGGAACCGCTGGAGTCGACCGACAGCACTTCTGAACCGAGCTCAACGGTAACGGACTTCAAATCGGCAATTTTTCCGCGCAGTGCACGCTCGACCGGTGGTTGCGAGAACACGTAGTTAGGCGCCCACCCTAGCGCAAAGGGCGGCTTGGCCGCATCGATGCGCTTGATCAGCCGGGAACCGGTGGTTCGGTACTCCGAGGGACGATAAGGCATGACATGTTCGGCGATCTCATTGGCCAAGCCAATATTGCCGAAGACACGCATCACTTCATGGTCAAACCCCATGGCCCGGGGGTTGGCGTACACCGTTTCGGACTTGTCTACGACGAGCGCATTCAGTCCCCACATGCCGGCCAGATTTGCACACAGAGCACCCACCGGACCCATTCCAACAATGATGACATCGTAGTCCATCGTCTACTCCGCTTTTTGTTTTTATCCCGTGTGACTTCTGGTTGATGAACGGGCTTGAGCACGCCCATCAACCAGACCTCGACAACCATCAGCCAATTCGAACCCGCTGCTCTGCGATCTTCGCCCGAATGGAATCCATCCACTGCTCTCGCGTCTGGAAACCGGGGCGGCGCTTACACATGGCTTCGGTCTGGGCCAGGATGACCTCGGTCGGCAGCTCGAGATCAAGCGGCTCTTTGCAGGGTTGAGCGGTGTAGAACGGTGCATCGACATACATTTCGATGGGGTTACCTTCAGGGTCTTTGAAGTAGATCGACCAGGCGTTCCCGTGATCCACCTGGACAATCCCTTCAATGCCACTTTTTTTGGCGAATTGGTAGTAAGCCTTCAAGTCGTCCAGGGAATTGAGCAGAAACGACAATTGATTGATCGGGTTGAATGGCAGGTCAACAGGTTTGCCGTCAAACAGCACGACCTGATGATGCAGCTCCGGGTTCTGCGTCATGAAAAACAGACGATGACCGGTCGAGGCCACGCCCTTGTCGCTGACGATGAAGCCCAAGGTGCGGCAGTAGAAATCGACCATACGATCGAGGTCTGCGCAAAACACGCCGGTGTGGGTGAAATTGATGGTCGGTAAGGCGGGCATTTGGAACCTCCGGTTTTTATGATTGTGTAGAGGACAACGCTCAGGCTTCGTCAATCACGCCGTTCGATAGCGTCCCGATCTCGGTGATGACCACTTCGAATACATCACCGGGTTTCAGGAAAATCGGTGGATTTCTCTTGAAGCCGATCCCGCTCGGCGTACCGGTTGCCAGAATGTCGCCCGGGTTCCATGGAAGCGCTTTCGACACATACGAAATCAAATGCGGAATGTCGAATGCCAACTCTGAAAGGCTGCCTTCCTGCAATTGCTCGCCATTGAGTACACCTCGTACCACCAGCTTACGGTAATCGGGAATTTCCGACGCTGGAATGACCCATGGACCCAACGCTCCGGTTTTTCTGAAGGTCTTGCCCATGCCGTACTGGTGCGTATGGAACTGCCAATCGCGAACACTGGCATCGTTGAAGCAGGTGTAACCCGCGACGTGATCCATTGCATCGGCAGGATCGATATGCGCACCGCCCTTCCCGATCACCACGGCCAGTTCGGCTTCGAAGTCGAATTGCTCTGACACCTGAGGCCTTACCAGCGGCTCACCATGGGGAAGCAGGGTTTCGGCAAAACGCTGGAAAATCACCGGAAATTCCCCGACCTTTCGGCCCGCCTCTTCGGCGTGAGCCACATAGTTGATCCCCACACAAATCACCTTGCCGGGATTGGGTATGACCGACTCCAGTTGAATGCTGGAAAACGGGTAGTCGGGCTGGACGGTCTCTACGACTTTACGTGCCTCCTGTACTAACAACGGATTGGCCAGAAAGGATGCGAGGTCCGGAACCTGCGCAAAACGGCGGGTCAGCTCGACCACCCCGTCACCTGATACGGCGCCGAAATGAGCCTTTCCTTCTTTACGGTACGAAATCAGCTTCATGTTCTTCTCCTGTTTTTTATGCACAAAAACTAATTTCTTGCACCATACATCATTAAATGCATAATGCAAAAGGCCGGTTTAAAAAAATAACGAGCTGCATAAAGCTCACGGTTCTGGAGGTTAGGCATGTCGCTTGTGATAGTTCGTAAGGTAAAACTGGACATCGAAGAAGTGTTCCACGAAGGCGGTTCTCGCTCCTCGGTCCCACTGAGGATTGCGGTCGCCACCGCCGTGGTCGCCAACCCCTACGCGGGTAAATATGTAGAAGACCTGCTGCCGTTCATGCAGGAATTGCGGGGGCTGGGCGCAGAGCTGTCCGAGCGGCTGATCCACGCGCTGGGCGGTGCCCAACACGTGCAGGCCTACGGCAAAGGTGCAATCGTCGGTGAAGACGGTGAGCTGGAACACGGCGCGGTCTGGCACGAAGCCGGTGGCTGGGCAATGCGTGAAGCGCTCGGCAATCCGAAGGCGATCGTTCCGGCGGGCAAAACCATCGGCGGCCCCGGTTGCCGGGTGATGATCCCGCTCGGGCATATCCAGGCGGCCTATGTTCGCAGCCACTTCGGTGTGGCTGAAATGACGGTATGGGACGGGCCCCGTCGCGGCGAAATCGCTTTTGGTCTGGCGATGGCCACCGGAGGCCGGATTCATGCACGGCTGGGCGGTCTGGCTGCCGCCGATGTGAAGGGTGAAGACGGGCTGCGTTAAGGTTCAGGGTTTAAAGCGTGCTCCAGGGTTACGTACCACTACAAAAACAATATGTGTTTTGGAGAACATCATGACTGCAAAAACTATGCGCGCCGCACGTCTGTATGAAGGCGGTAAACCCATGGTCATCGAGCAAGTGCCCGTCCCCGAGATTCGCCCGACCGAGGTGCTGGTCAAGGTCAAGGCATGCGGGATCGTTCCGAACCTTCACAACATTTTGACCAACTGGGTCAAATGGTTCCCGCAGAGCCCTCTGCCCAAGCTGCCTGCCATTTTCGGACTTGACCCTGCCGGGGTCGTCGAAGCCGTCGGCGCCCAGGTCTATGACTTCAAGGTCGGTGACCGGGTTTATGTGAACCCGGGTCGGCACTGCGGCTCATGCAGGGCTTGTCGCGCGGGCAACACCATTGCCTGCAGCGCCTATACCTTCAACGGTTACTTCGGGTTCACCGCCAAAAGCCCGCGCATGTTCGAAGACTACCCGTACGGCGGTCTGTGCGAGTACATCCCTGCCCCGCAATACAGCCTGGTCAAACTGCCCGACAACATCAGCTTCGAGACCGCCGCACGCCTGGGCTATCTGGGCACCGCCTATAAAGCATTGATCAAGGCCAACGTCGGTCCCGGCAGCACCGTGCTGATCAACGGGATCAGCGGCACGCTCGGCTTGGGCGCCGTCGCGCTGGCGCTGGCAATGGGCGTTCGCAAGATCCTCGGCACGGCCCGCAACCAGGAGCTCTTCCAACGGGTGAAAGACCTCGCCCCGCCAGGCCGGATTGAAATTCACACGTTGGGCACGATACCCATCAATGAATGGGTCAATGAAGTCACCCACGGTGAAGGCGTCGATGTGGTGATAGATGCCCTGGGCCCAGGGGCACCACACGAGACCCTGACCCAAGCCCTCAAGTCCATTCACCGCGGCGGGCACCTAGTCAACATCGGTGCTATCGCAGGTGAGGTCCCCGTCGATCTGCACTGGATCATGGACAACGACATCCAGATCAGTGGCTCGGCCTGGTTCACTACAGGACAAGGACAAGCCATGGCGGACATGGTGGAATCCGGGACGCTGGATCTTTCATTCTTCGAGAACACCGCCTTCAGCCTGGAAAAGGTGAACGACGCGATTACCGGTATCGAAAATCGCCACGGTGGCTTCAGTAACTACGTCATTTGCCCCTGACATTAACGACACCCGTTCATCACAACGGCGGGCAACGTTATGCCCGCCCACCGAACCCAGGGGAATGTTATGAAAATCCGAAGAGTCGTCACCGGCCTCGATGCCGCAGGCCAATCCGTATTCATCAGCGATGATGCTGCCCCACGGTCTTGCTCCTTTGAGTCCGTCCCTGGCCATGCAATGGCGCATTTGTGGTCCACCGGTTCAATGTCCGGCGTGCAACAGGACCCCACCCTGGCGGCGCTTTCCTTGGTACCCGGTGCGGGCGAAACCAGTCTGGCAATCTATGATTTTCCACCGGACATCGTGATGCAGAACCCGCAGGATGTCGGACAGATGATCGAGGAACTGGGCAGCGCCCTGCCCGGCTTGTTCGAATGCTTCGAACCGGACCATCCCGGCATGCATACGACGCCCACCATCGACTACGGCATCTTGCTTCAGGGTGAGCTCTGGTTGGAGCTGGACAATGGCGAGCAGAAACGGATCCAGCCTGGTGATATCGTCATCCAGCAAGGAACCCGTCACGCCTGGCGTAACAAAAGCGATCAAGTCGCCCGAGCACTGTTTGTGATGATCGGTGCGAAACGCGACTAGCCAACATTTTCCCATACGCTGAATCTAGGATGTCTACATGACCCTGCGTCACATTGCAGTGATCGGCGCCGGTACGATGGGCAGTGGAATCGCCCAGACGTGCGCGGCAGCCGGCCACGACCTATTGCTCATCGATATCAGCGAACAGGCACTCGAGCATGGCCTGCAGCTAATGCAGAAAAACCTGGACCGGCAAGTGAACAAAGGGACTCTCACCTGCGAGCAAGCCATCGACACGCTAAAACGCATCCGCACCTCGACTCATTACATCGATCTGAACGGCGTGGATATGGTGATTGAGGCAGCCACGGAAAACCTTGCCCTCAAGCACTCGATCCTACAACAGATCGCTACCAATGTTCGCCCGGACTGTCTGATCGCCAGCAACACCTCATCGCTATCGATCACAGAACTGGCAACCAGAATCAACCGCCCTGAACGCTTCATGGGTATTCATTTCTTCAACCCGGTGCCCGTCATGGGCCTGGTGGAGTTAATCCGTGGATTGCAGACCAGCAACGCTACCTGTTCCATCGCCCAGGAATTGGTCGAGCAGTTGGGCAAAACTGCGATCCACACTCAAAATAGCCCTGGGTTCATAGTCAACAGAATCCTCATTCCGATGATCAACGAAGCCATCTTCGTCCTTCAGGAAAATGGTGATGCTCAAGCAATCGATGCCAGCATGTGCTTGGGCTGCAATCAGCCGATCGGACCTTTGGCATTGGCCGACCTTATTGGATTGGATACCGTGCTGGCCATTCTGGAAAGCTTGCAAACCGGTTTTGGTGACCCGAAATACCGTGCTGCACCTTTACTTAGGGAGTTTGTCGCTGCGGGCTTCCTGGGCAAAAAAACGGGACGAGGCTTTCATGTCTACAGTTGAAGCTTATAGGGGGTACGATACTATACGTACTCAAGCCTTGGAGCTTTTCGTCAACAAGGGATTCGGTCAAGTGAGCATGCGGGAATTGGCTCGCCATGTTGGCCTTGCTCCCGGTTCACTGTACAACTACTTCCCTAGCAAGCAAGCTTTGTTATTTGATCTAATAGAGGAGTTTTATGAAGAGCTCTATCTGCTTGTTCAACCTTCGCGGCAAGGAAGTGTTCAAGGTCGTTCTCTGTCGAGTCTGATCGTCGCACATCTGCGCTTGCACCGTCGGCGCCCGCAGTTCTTTCGACTGGCGATACATGGCTTCGTCTATCTAGATGAGGTTCAGCAGCAACAGATCGTCCACAAGCGCAAACTATATGAAAGCGCATTTATTGATGTAGTACTCAACGATACTTTCTTGGCCAAAGATACAGGCTCGATGGCGGTGCATGCCATTATACAATTTCTCAATTGCCTACCGGACTGGCTTGATGATCGCCAGTTAGGTGACGAGGCGCGCCTACTTCTTGTTGAGCAACTTGTCACAGGAGCACTCCGCCAATGCTCAAGGCAGCCATCCGAATAATTCCTGCTGTCACTCGTTGAGTTAGATACTGCTTTACAAGTAAGGCCATTCACTCAAACACCCTTATTGTTCGTATCCACTCTGGGTGAATCATGTGCAACAGCGTACGTACTTTCGTAATTCGAGGTAATACTGGCACGTGCATGAGAAAAACAACCGGTAAGCTCTGCAGAGAAGCGCTAACATACGCACAGCAACTGCCCAACAGTTATTTAAATCCTGTTTTTTAACGCATCAAGCTAGTTGACTAACAGAAACGCATTGACTCACTCACGTCAGCACCCTACGTAAATTCGCGTCATTCATGACTTAATCATGATCAACGTCCAGCCGGTTATCGCTCGGTGCCTTCACTGCAATTCGCCAAAAACCCGCTGATAAAATTTAGTTTTCAGCACCCATCTAAAAGTACGATCGGCAAGGGGTTGTTTGGACGAGTTCTCGCTGCCAGTCTTGGGTAGCTGTCCATCTCAAAAACAAAAAACGATAAGAGATTTTTTCATGATTAGAATAGGGATTTTAGGATGCGGTCGGATTGGAAACGTGCATGCTGCAAGCATTGTGCAGATTCCGTCTGCCAAGCTGATTGCAGTAGCCGATGCCATTCCCGCCGCTGCTGAAGCATGTGCCAACCGGTTCAATGTCGAAGCACGTTCGATTCAGAACCTCATAAGTGCAAGTGATATCGACGCAATAGTCATTGCGACACCCTCGCCCACTCACTTCGAGTTCATTCACGCTGTGGCGGATGCAGGAAAGCCGATTTTCTGTGAAAAGCCTATCGATATGTCTTCTTATAGGGTTCGGCAGTGCATTGCTAAGATCGCTGCAGCAGGGATCCCTTTCATGACAGCATTCAATCAGCGCTTCGACCCACACTTCGCGACGCTTCAAAAACGTCTCGCTGCTGGCGAAATTGGTGAGCTGGAATCCGTGTCGATCATTTCCCGAGATCCATTACCTCCTCCAAGAGATTATCTTAAAGGCTCCGGTGGCATTTTCAGAGACATGATGATTCATGACTTTGATTTAGCCAGGTTCCTGCTAAACGAAAATCCTACCCGGGTTTTCGCAACCGGTGCTGCGTTGATCGACCCAAGTATCAAAGAGCTGAATGATGTGGATACTGCGGTTGCATTGCTGATGACCAAATCAGGAAAGATCTGTCAGATATCTAACTCACGGCGCGCCAGTTACGGTTATGACCAACGACTAGAAGTCCATGGTGCCAAGGGCATGCTGAGAGTGACAAATGTGCATGAGAACCAAGTGGAAAGTGCGACGAGCCTGGGCTTTACCACGGCTGTGGCGAAGCCATTCTTTCTCGAGCGGTTCGGCCCCGCGTATCTCGCCGAAATGGAACATTTTGTTTCATGCATTTCTACAGGCACTCCTCCCCTACCGAATGCAGAGGATGGGCTGATTGCTCAGCTTATCGCAGACGCCGCGACTGAATCCTTGGCGGTCGGCCAACCGGTCGATATTAGTTACTAGCTAACTACATCAGGTACAACTATGAAAATTGGGATTATTGGACTAGGAAATGTAGCCGAACTCCATCTAGCAGCATTGAAAGAGCTTGATCCTGACGCATATGTGGGCGGCTGGGGTAGAACTGCTGCAAGAGCAGAGCTTTTCAAAGAGCGATTTGGGGGGCGCCTTTATGCGTCTCCGGAGATGTTGCTCGCAGACGAGACCATTGATGCTGTAATAATTTGCACCAATGCAGCATCTCATTTTCCTTTCGCAAAGCAAGCGTTGTTAGCAAAGAAGCATGTTCTGATAGAGAAACCTGTTTGCGAAAGGCCAGAGCAAATTCAGGAACTGAGACAATTAGCCCGGGAGGCAGGCAGGGTTTGCATGCCGTCACATAATTATATATACGCTGAAACAATGCGACGGGTCCGGGCTCATATCGACGCCGGTCACTTGGGCGAAATCCTGAATTTTTGGGCAATATATAATAAGAGACATCCAGCAGAAATGGGATCGCCCGATCTTACGATGAGTGAGCTGATGGTACACCACGTCTACTGCATGCTGTACTTCCTAGGGCGTCCAGCAAGTATTTTTGCTACCGGTTCCAACGTTCATTTTGATGACCCACAAGCCCATGATCAATTGATGATCGTCGCTGAATACCCTAATGGGACAATTGCGAATCTGTGGGGAAGTTTTTCAGCTGATGACCGTAGTCGCGACCCCTGGTCTGTGTACTTCAAGATCATCGGAAAAAACGGATCTTCCGTCGTCCCTTGGGACACCACCAGGTTCGGCGACGCGAGGCTGCCGTTCTGGGATGACGGAACATATTGGGATAGTTTCTATCAGATTCAGAAATTTTTCCTGGAAGAGTGTCTCACCAACAAGAGAACTCCACTCTCTACAATGGATGATGCGCTGGATGCTGCAGTGATTATGGATGTAGCGCGTGATTCGATAGCACTACGCCAATCGATAAAGATTTCTTACATTAATACTGACGATCATTTCGCGTGACCCCCTTCATTTTTCACCAAAGAAACGGAGCATTGGTTTTTTGCTCCGTTTTCGTTCGCCTCGTAGATAGAGCAACGCTTGCTACTTCCCGATATACGCCCCTGCCGACTGTTTATTCCGAAACTTACCAGCATGGCAGCATATCCATGGGCAATCGAACATCAATTCATTGAATCTGGATGATAATCAGACAGAAAACCCGGATTAAACATTAAAAATATAAGGGATGATACGGACCTCCCCGTGCAGGCATGCAGCATTATCATGACTGGTTGCACATTGATTAAGAAAGCATTGCGCAGGGACTTGTCTATTTGACTATGGAGGTCAACGGCGGATGCTTGCTTTCAATCGTCACAGTAAAATTTTTTATCGGCCTGTAGAGGTCTTGCTGCGCTGGTGTCTTCTAATGGGGTCGGCTGTCAGGCCGCCATCGCCAGCAGGCTGGCTCCTACAGTTTAGAGAACGTACACCCCATGCGGCGAAGCCGCCACACTCAACACGATGAGCGTTAGCTCGAGTACCGCTTTTGATCTGAGGGACCGTCGGCAGGCTGAGTGGAGGGATTTATCCGGGGGTGGGAGCGCAGCGACCGTTTGGCGCAGCCAAACACAGCGAGAGGAGGTGCAGCGAAGCAAACCGTAGGCGCTGCCCCCCCCGGATGAATCCCGCAGCGAAGGAACCCGAGCCTAAGCGAGGGCCGAACGTCAGGGCGAAACCCTAATCAGCAACACCCGCAGCAACGGATAGGCCCCCAAAACCAAAACTCAATCAGAACGACGAACACTGCTGCGATACATAAAAACCAAAGCCAACCCCAGACAAACCATCGCCAACACCCGAGAGGACGAAAGCTCGATCGCCGGATTTCCCAGCCAGCCAAAATTGTCGATCAACATCCCCATCCCCAATTGACCAACAATCACCGCCACCGTCGCCACCGCAGTTCCTACGACAGGCACCGCCCCCACCATGACCATCATGTAAACCACGCCAAACAGCGCCCCGCAGACCTGCCACTTCGGCACATCGAGCAAACTCAGCGTATGCGCCGGCTCAAAAAACACAATCAACAACCCGGTGATCACCGCCCCGACGAAAAACGTCAGCAAACTGCTGCGCAACACCCCGACGCTTTCGCCGAGGCGTCCATTGATCGCCGCCTGCACACTCAACACCGCGCCAGCCAACACCACCACTGCCAACAAAATAACCAGACTCATCTTCAACCCCGCGCAATCAGAACCAATGCCACCACAATCAACCCCAATGCCAGCCACCGCTCGGCATTGACCTTCTTGCGCGTCGCGCCGAACCAGCCGAAATGGTCGATCAGCACACTCTTGCCGACCTGCCCTGACAAAATCGCGATCATCGTCATCGCGATCCCGATATGCGGTGTCGCCAGAGTCAGCACCACCACATAGATCGGCCCGAGGAGCCCACCGATCAACTGCCAGCGCGGCAGGTCAGTCAGCGCCGGGCCTTTCTGCGGGCCGGCGAACAACAGCAGCAAAAACAGAATCGCCGAACCCACGCCGAAAATGCTCAAAGTCGCCCACAGATGCCCGACCTGCTCCCCCAATGGCCCCAGCAACCCAGCCTCCACCGACAGGCCCATGCCGGCCAGAATCACCAGCGGCAACAACAACAGGCGCAACCACGGCCGGGTCGCCGGCGCCGGCATACTCACTTCATCCAATGTCTGCATTATCCAAAACCCACGCAAGTAAACGATGGCGCGGATTATCGGCTGGCGTAGCTGTGCGATAAATGGGAGCATCCAGACAACACTTTTGCGTAACTCGCACAGCAGGAAGATCCATGCACGGGCTGAATGAACTGGGATTCAAGGCACTCAGGCTGTTTGTGGCGGTGCTCGACCACGGCAGTTTTTCCGAAGTCGCCCGGCGCGAGGGCGTGGCGCCCTCTTCGATTTCGCGGCAGATCCAGTTGATGGAACAGGCGCTGAACCAGCAATTGCTCTACCGCCACACCCGCGCCGTCACCCCGACCGAGGCCGGGCGCATGCTCGGCCACCATGCGCGGCTGGTGCTGGTGCAACTGGAGGAAGCCGAACAGGCGTTGCAGGAACAGCAAAGCGAACCCACCGGGCTGGTGCGGATCAACGCGCCGGTGGTGTTCGGCCAACGGCATCTGACGCCGTGGCTCGGTCAGTTGTGCGCGCGCTATCCGAAACTGCAGCTGGACATTCAGCAGACCGACCATTACGTCGACCCGTTGCAGGAAGGCGCCGACCTGCTGTTTCGCATCGGTCCGATGCACGACTCGAGCATGCAGGCGCGGATTCTGGCGCCGCACCGCTTCCAGGTCGCGGCCAGCCCGGCTTATCTGAAGCGTCACGGCACACCGCAGCATCCCGACGAACTCGCGCAACACCAGTGCCTGGCCTACAAAGGTGCGACCGGTCAGCAACGCTGGTTTTTCCGTCAGAATCAGGACGACTGGACACCCTGGTCGGTCAAAGGCCCGATCACCGGCAACCACGCCGACACCCTCACCCAGGCCGCCGAACAAGGCTTGGGGTTGGTGATGTTTCCGTCATGGCTGATTGGTGAGGCGGTGCGTGAAGGCACGCTGGTGCCCGTGCTGCGCGAGTATCAAGTGTCGAACAGCCTGGAGCCGCAGCAGATCGCGGTGCTGTGGCCGGGGAGCCGGCGGCTGTCGGTGAAGGTGCGTACGGTGATCGATTTCTTTGTCGAGTGCTTCGGCGAAGTCCCCTACTGGGACAGACCTTGAGCCTTACACAAAACCAATGTAGGAGCTGCCGAAGGCTGCGATCTTTTGATCTTTTACACAGCAAGATCAAAAGATCGCAGCCTTCGGCAGCTCCTACACAGGTTTGTGTAAAACGTTAAATACGGAACTGGCCCACGAGTTTGTCCAACCGCTGCCCCAGCTCCGCCAGGCTGCGCGAAGTCTGCGCGCCCAACTGGGTCTCATCCGCCACGCTGTCCACTGCCACCGCGATCTGATGCACGCTGCGGTTGATCTCTTCGGCCACTGCCGTTTGTTCCTCGGCAGCACTGGCGATCTGCGCGTTCATCGAGTTGATCGTCGCGATCAGGTCAGCCATGGCATCCAGCGACGCCCCAGCCTGATTGGCCTGCGCCGAAGTGCCATCGCCCGCTTCACTGGAACGGCGCATCGCCTCGACCGCCGACTGCGTACCCGCTTGCAGGCGATCGATCATCCCTTGAATCTCCTGGGTGCTGATCTGCGTGCGGCTGGCCAGTGCCCGCACTTCGTCCGCCACCACCGCAAAGCCGCGCCCGGCCTCCCCGGCGCGCGCCGCTTCAATCGCGGCGTTCAGCGCCAGCAGGTTGGTCTGCTCGGCAATCGAGCGGATCACCCCGAGCACGCCGACAATTGACGACACGTCCTGCTGCAGGCTGTCGAGCGACACGCCGCTGCTGCGAATGTCATCCACCAGCGCATGAATCTGCTTGATGCTGCCGGCTACCACGCGTTTGGCGCTCTGGCCTTCTTCATCGGTCTGCTGCGCGGCGACTGCGGCGTTCTGTGCGCTCTTGGCAACTTCCTGGGCGGCGGCGGACATCTCGTTGATCGCCGTGGCGACCTGATCAGTCTCGTGGCGCTGACGCTCCATCGCCTGATCGGAACGCTGGGCCTGATCCGACACCTGGGTCACCAGGCCGGTCAGTTGCGTGGTCATCTCGGTGATCTGCCGCACCAGACCGTGGATCTTGTCGACGAAGCGGTTGAACGAGCCGGCCAGTTCGCCGAGTTCGTCCTGGCTGGTGATGTTCAGCCGGCGGGTCAGATCGCCCTCGCCCGCCGCGATGTCGTCGAGGTTGGCTTTCATCAGGTTCAACGGCCGCAGAATGGTGTTGGCCAGCAGCATCCCCGCGATGGCAATCACCAGCAGCACCACCACCGCCACGCCGACGATGCTGAGGATCACGCCTTGCATGCGCTCCTGCACTTGCGTCTGCACCACTGCCACTTGCGCTTCAATGCCGTCGAGGTTGACCGAGGTACCGACCGCCATGTCCCACTTCGCCAAGTATTCGGTGTAGCCGAGTTTCGGTACCAGCACGCTGGCATTGCCTGGCAGCGGTGAGCTGTATTGCAGATAGTGGGTGCCGTCCTTCGCCACTTTCACCAGGCCGAGGTTGACGTAGACGCCATTCGGGTCGCGGTTGTCCTTGAAGCTTTTGCCCACGCCTTCAGGATCGTTGGCCTTGAACAGGCGCACGGTCTCGGAGTCGTAGCCGAAGAAGTAACCGTCCTTGCCGTAGCGGATGCCCGACAGCAGCTTGATCGCCTGCGCCCGCGCCGCGTTGTCACCAGGAGCGGCCGCGTCGTACAGCGGTTTGATCGTGGTCATGGCCACGGCGACGTAACTTTGCAACGTGGCCTTGGCGTCGGCGAGCAGGCGCTCGCGGGTCTGTTCGACCTCGGTGTGTGCCTGCTGCTGGAGGATAAACAGCGTGGTCAGGCTGATGACCAGCGCAAAGAGCAGCACCGGCAGGACGGCAAGGGACAGGACTTTGGCCTTGAGACTCAAGCGCATTTGGGGGGCTCACTCTTTTGGTTTTATTGGCGTGGTTAAAGGCGTTAACGGCACGCGCAGGCAAAAGTTGAGCTTCGGCTTGACCCCATCCCCTGTAGGAGTGAGCCTGCTCGCGATGGCGGTGTATCAGTCAATACATTTGCCGACTGATGAAACGTCATCGCGAGCAGGCTCATTCCTACAAAGGGTACGCGGGGGTTTAGAGGACCATCGCGGCCACCCAGCCAAACGCCAGCAGCGGCAGGTTGTAGTGCAGGAAGGTGGGAACCACGGTGTCCCAGATGTGGTGATGCTGACCATCGACGTTCAGACCCGAGGTCGGGCCCAGCGTCGAGTCCGAGGCCGGCGAGCCGGTATCGCCCAGCGCCCCGGCGGTGCCGACGATGCACACGATGGCCATCGGGCTGAAGCCCAGTTGCACGCACAGCGGCACGAAAATCGCCGCCAGAATCGGCACCGTGGAGAACGAAGAGCCGATACCGATGGTCACCATCAGACCCACCAGCAGCATCAACAACGCGCCGATCGCCTGGCTGTGATCGATCCACGCCGCCGCGCTCTCGACCAGCGAGCGCACTTCGCCGGTGGCCTTGAGCACTTCGGCAAAACCCGAGGCGGAGATCATGATGAAGCCGATCATCGCCATCATCTTCATGCCTTCGGTGAACAGATCGTCGGTCTCACGCCACTTGACGATGCCCGAGGCCGAGAAGATCAGGAATCCGGCCAGTGCGCCGATAATCATCGAGTCCAGCAGCAGCTGAATGATGAACGCGGCGGCAATCGCCAGACCGGCAATGCCGAGGGTCTTCGGGTTGTACGCAACACTGACCTGCTCGACCTGCTCGATCTTCTGCAGATCGTAAACGCGCTTCTTGCGATAGCTGAAAAACACCGCCAGCAACAGGCCGAAGACCATGCCCAGCGCCGGAATCGCCATGGCGTGCATGACGTTGATCTGGCTGATATCGACCCCGGCCTTGCTGACGTTGGCCAGCAGAATCTGGTTGAGAAAGATGTTGCCGAACCCCACCGGGAACACCATGTACGGGGTGATCAGGCCGAAGGTCATGACGCAGGCGATCAACCGGCGATCCAGCTGCAACTTGGTCAGTACATAGAGCAGCGGCGGCACCAGCAGCGGAATGAACGCAATGTGGATCGGCAGGATGTTCTGCGAGGCAATCGCCACCACCCACAGCAGACCGATCAGCAGCCATTTGACGCTGCCGCCGCCGGTCGAATGCTGGCGATCGACCATCGCCAGGGCCTTGTCGGCCAGCGCATGGGCCAGACCGGACTTGGCAATCGCCACGGCGAAAGCGCCGAGCAATGCGTAGGACAACGCCACCGTCGCCCCGCCACCCAGGCCGCTGTTGAACGCCTTGAGCGTGGCGTCGATGCCCAGACCACCGGTCAGGCCACCGACCAGCGCACCGACGATCAGGGCGATCACCACGTGCACGCGGGACAGGCTGAGGATCAGCATGACGCCGACCGCAGCAATCACTGCATTCATTTCACTACCTCAAAAACACTGCGATGAAATCATCACCGCCAGACAGGATGAGTCCGCCAACGGTTCACCGGCGGATTTGCAAAGAGGGTCTTATTAGAAGGGCGCGCACTGTGCCGCAGAGTGGCGGCGGTGTCAAAGCAACCGAATGTAACAACCGATGAACAACCCTGTAGGAGATGCCGCAGGCTCGGGCCGCGTTCGGACGATCTTTTGATTTTGATTTTTAAAAAAAAAATCAAAAGATCGTCCGAACGCGGCCCGAGCCTGTGGCAGCTCCTACAGGGGATTGGGGTTGCATGCGGCAATTGGTCATATTGCGCCTGAACAATAAAGAAAGCCTGAACGCGGCCGTTACAGTGCAAAGTCTCAGATATTTATCGAATAAGGACGTCGCCATGTCGCTCAGACAACTTTCCATTCAATGGAAAATCACCCTGCTCGCCGGCCTGTGCCTGGCAGGCATCGTGACCCTGCTGGTGGGTCTTTCGCTGTATCGCATGGAGCACAGCTCCGAGCTGGTGAAGGCTTCGAGCATGGAGATGCTGACCGAGTCGGCCCAGGCGCGCATTGAATCGCAAGGTGAGGTGCAGGCTGCCGGGATTCGCCAGCAGTTCATGGACGCCTATCAGTACGGTCACGGCTTCTCGCGGCAGGTGCTGTTCCTCCGTGAACAGGCCGAGAAGCGCTTCCTCGATGCCTTCGACCTGCGCGAAGACATGACCCGCCAGGTCAAGTCCGCGCTGCAGGCCAACCCGGAGCTGCTCGGTCTGTCGCTGGTGTTCGAAGCCAACGCGCTGGACGGCAAGGATGAACTGTTCGCCGGTCAGGCCGAACTGGGCAGCAACGACAAGGGTCGTTTCGCCTTGTACTGGTCGCAGCCGACTCCCGGCAAAGTCACCTCAATGGCCCTGCCGGAAAGCGACATGACCGATACCAGCACCGGCCCCAGCGGTCAGGCTGCCAACGCCTGGTTCACCTGCCCGCGCACCACGCTCAAACCGTGCGTGATCGAACCGTACTTTTATGTGATCGACGGCCAGAACGTGCTGATGACCAGCATCGTCTTTCCGCTGATGGTCAACGGCAAAGTCATCGCCTCGCTGTCGGTGGACATCAACCTCAACAGCCTGCAGGCGATCAGCCAGGGCGCGAGCAAAAAACTCTACGACGGTCAGACCGCCGTGAGCATCATCAGCCCCACCGGCTTGCTCGCCGGTTACAGCCTGGACGCCAGCAAACTGAGCAAGCGTCTGGATGCCGTGGACACCGTCAGTGGCGCTGAACTGCTGCGTCAACTCGCGGCCAGCAGCAGCGTCAGCAGCCTGCACAGCAACGGCCAGTTGAAAGTGCTGTCGCCGTTCCAGCCGATCCCCGGCGGCCCATCGTGGGCCGTGTTGCTCGACGTGCCGCAAAAGGTGCTGGTCAGCCGCGCCGAAGCGCTCAAGCAGCAACTGGATGCGAGCAACAATTCCGGCACCCTGATCGAACTGAGCCTGGGCGCGCTCGCAGCCCTGGTCGGCCTGCTGCTGGTGTGGCTGATGGCGCGCAGCGTGACCAAGCCGATCCTCGGCGTCGCGCATATGCTGGAAGACATTGCCAGCGGCGAAGGCGATCTGACCCGACGTCTGGCCTATGACAAACAGGATGAACTCGGTCAGCTGGCCGGCTGGTTCAACAAGTTCCTCGACAAGCTGCAGCCGATCATCGCCGAGGTGAAACGCTCGGTGCAGGACGCGCGCAACACCGCCGACCAGTCCTCGGCCATCGCTACCCAGACCAGCGCCGGCATGGAGCAGCAATACCGCCAGGTCGATCAGGTCGCCACCGCCTCCCACGAAATGAGCGCCACCGCGCAGGACGTTGCGCGCAGCGCCGCGCAAGCCGCCGAAGCCGCCAAGGACGCCGACCGCGCCACCCGCCAGGGCCTGACCGTGATCGATCAGACCACCGCGAGCATCGACACCCTCGCCGCCGACATGAGTGCGGCGATGGTCCAGGTCGAAGGGCTGGCCGCCAACAGCGAGAAGATCGGCACCGTGCTGGAAACCATCCGCGCCATCGCCGAGCAGACCAACCTGCTGGCGCTCAACGCGGCGATCGAAGCAGCGCGTGCCGGTGAAGCCGGGCGCGGTTTTGCCGTGGTCGCCGACGAAGTGCGCAACCTCGCCCGCCGCACCCAAGATTCGGTGGAAGAAACCCGTCAGGTCATCGAGCAACTGCAGACCGGCACCCAGGACGTGGTCGGTTCGATGGGCAACAGCCATCGACAGGCTCAGGGCAGTGTCGAGCAGGTCGGGCAAGCGGTGACAGCCTTGCGCCAGATCGGTGATGCGGTGACGGTGATCAGCGACATGAACCTGCAGATCGCCAGCGCAGCCGAAGAACAGAGCGCGGTGGCCGAGGAGATCAACAACAACGTGGCGACCATTCGTGATGTGACCGAATCGCTGTCCGGACAGGCCAATGAGTCGGCGCGGGTAAGCCAGTCGCTGAACAGTCTGGCGAATCAGCAGCAGAGCCTGATGGATCAGTTCCGGGTCTGACTGCATCACCTTCCCGTGTAGGAGCTGCCGCAGGCTGCGATCTTTTGATCTTGGTTTTTAGAAAATCAAAGTCAAAAGATCGCAGCCTTCGGCAGCTCCTACAGGGGATTGTGGCGTTTTGGCAATTCGATCACTACCTTCAACCCGCCCCACTCACTCTCCCCCAACACCAGCAACCCGCCCCACGTCTCAACGATATCGCGCACAATCCCCAGCCCCAGACCGTGCCCGTCAGTCTGCTCGTCGAGCCGCGTGCCACGGCTGAACACCTGAGTGCGCTGCTCTTCAGGAATCCCCGGTCCGTCATCTTCAACGCTCAGGGCGTAGCCGTCAGGACGTTCGATCACACTCAGACGCACCTCGGCATCCGCCCATTTGCAGGCGTTGTCCAGCAGGTTGCCGAGCAGCTCCAGCAAGTCCTCGCGATCCCAGGGTAATTGCAGCCCCGGCGGCGCGACGTAGCTCAGCGCCAGATGCTCGCCGTGGATCATGTTAAGCGTCGCCAGCAGCCCCGGCAGCTCCGCGTCACAGTCGAACAACGCACCGGGCAGCGCATCACCGGATAAACGCGCGCGATTGAGCTCACGATTGAGCCGCTGTTGCACCTGCTCCAGTTGCTCCTTGAGGATCTTGCGTAACTCGGGATGAGCATCGAGTTTCTCGCTTGACGCCAGGCTCAGCAGCACCGCCAGTGGCGTCTTCAATGCATGCCCCAGATTGCCCAGCGCATTGCGCGAGCGCTTGAGGCTGTCCTCGGTGTGCGCGAGCAAATGGTTGATCTGTGCCACCAGCGGCTCCAGCTCAACCGGCACCTGATCGTCCAGTTGCGAGCGCTGGCCCTGCTGCAACTGGGCGATCTGCTCGCGGGCCCGTTCCAGCGGCTTCAACGCGCGGCGCACCGTCAGCCGTTGCAGGATCAGAATCAGCAGCAAACCGGCCAGGCCCAGACCGAGGCCGATCTGCCGCATGCGCTGGAAACTCTCGCGCACCGGGGTGTAATCCTGAGCAACGCTGATCGAGATCGACTGTCCCAGACGTCGATAGTCCGAACGCAATACCAGCAACTGCTGACCGTCCGGCCCCAGTTGCAGGTTGCTGTGCAAACCGGGGTGCTCCAGCAGTGGCAGATCCTGATCCCACAATGAACGCGAGCGCCAGTGGCTGTCGGCAAAATCGATGCGGAAGTAATGCCCGGAAAACGGCCGCTGATAGGCCGGCGACAGGTGCCGTTCATCCAGTTGCAAACCTTGCGGGCCACGCACCAGCGCGACCAGCAGGCTTTCACTGTCGTTGCGCAGGCCGGCTTCGAGATAACGCTGCAAACCGACTTCGAACAACCACAGGCTGGTTTGCGCCAGCACCAGGCCGACGATCACCATCACGCTGATCAAGCCCAGGCTCAAGCGGCGCTGGATCGATCTCACGAAGTTTGCCCGCCGAACAGGTAACCCTGGCCGCGACGGGTTTCGATCACCGCTTTGCCCAGCTTGCGCCGCAGGTGGTTGACGTGAACTTCGAGGACGTTGGAGTCACGCTCGGTCTCGCCGTCGTAGAGGTGCTCGGCGAGGTGGGTTTTCGACAGGATCTGTTCCGGGTGCAGCATGAAATAGCGCAGCAGACGGAATTCGGCGGCGGTCAGCTGAATCTCGCTGCCGTCGCGAATCACGCACTGGCGACCTTCGTCCAGATGCAGGCCGGCGGCCTTGAGCGTTGGCTGATTGGCCTGGCCCTTGGAGCGACGCAGCAACGACTGCACCCGCAGGTGCAGCTCTTCGGGATGGAACGGTTTGGTCAGGTAATCGTCGGCGCCCGCCTTCAGGCCTTCGATGCGCTCGGCCCAGGAATCGCGGGCGGTGAGGATCAGCACCGGGGTCGACAGGCTACCGGCGCGCCATTGTGCCAGCACCTCAAGCCCGGGAACGCCGGGCAGACCGAGGTCGAGAATGATCAGGTCATAGGGCTCGCTGCTGCCCTGATAGACCGCATCGCGCCCGTCCGCCAGCCAGTCCACCGCGTAGCCTTGGCGCTGCAGGCCGGCGATCAGTTCGTCGGCCAGCGGCACGTGGTCTTCCACCAGAAGCAAACGCATCGGTCAATCTTCCTTGTCTTTGAGTAATTGGCCGGTATCGGCCTTGAGGTGCAGCTCGCGCGCCACGCCTTCGACCGTCAACAGCTCGACTTCATAAACATAGACGTCGTGCTTTTCTTCCAGCTCGACCTCCAGCAGTTTGGCCCCCGGATAGCGATCCAGCGCCTGTTGCAGCACCTGCTCCAGCGGCAGGATCACCCCCTGCTGACGCAGCTTCAACGCCTCGTCCTGATCGAGATCGCGGGCCATCGCCGCCGAGCAAACAATCACAAGCGCCAACGCCGTGCGGCTGGTGGCGCGAACATTAACCTTCATTACGTATCCTGATGATCCTTGAGAACCTGCCCAGTGACCGCGTCTAATTCCAGATCCCACTCCAGCCCTTGCGGATCACGCATTTCGACCTGGTAGACGTACTTGCCGTACTCCTCTTCCAGCTCGGTTTCGGTGATGGTCGAGCCCGGGTGTCTGGCCAGCGCCGTGGCGTTGAGCTTCTCGAAGGACACGATAGTACCAGCGTCGCGCAGGCGCAGGGCTTCATCGGGGCCAAGATCGCGGGCGTGGGCAAGGCTGGCGGTCAGGCCGATGATCGAGGCAATGGACAGGGCAGTCAGGGTTTTCATGGGTATCTCCGTATTTTTATGTGCAGCTACGGTGTGCACCTTAGCGGTGCGAACTTAACTGAAACTGAATTGCCATCATTGCCCCTGTAGGAGCTGCCGAAGGCTGCGATCTTTTGATCTTGCCTTTAAAAAATCAAAAGATCGTCCGATCGCGGCCCGAGCCTGCGGCAGCTCCTACAGAGATCGGTAACATGTGCTTATAATTGTTCGCTTGCTAACGATCGAGACCGGTATGACTGCCATCCACATCAAGTTTCCCGCCCTCACCCTCAAGGCCGGCCCACGGGCCATGGCGCGCATTCGTGCACAAGGCCTGAACGCCGCTGACGTCGGCACCCTGCCCGGTGCAGCCGGCGGGCCGAAGGCATTGGGGATTCAAGGGCTGGACCTGGCGTTGTTCGGCGAATGGCTGCCAAGCGCGCCGCGCGAACGCTCGCTGATCGGTGCATCGGTCGGTTCCTGGCGCTTCGCCAGCGCCTGCCTGCCGGACGCCGCCGAAGGCATTCGCCGCCTCGGTCAGTTGTACGCTGAGCAGAACTTCAACAAAGGCGTGACCATGGCCGCGATCAGCCAGAGCTCGCAGCGCATGCTCAATGACCTGCTCGACGGCCGCGACGCCAGCATCCTCAACAACGCTGACTATCGTTTGAACATCATGGTAGTGAAAAGCCACGGACGGCTGGCCGACGACCATCGTGGCCGCCTCGGTCTGGCGCTGGGCTCGGTGATCGCCGATAACCTGCGCGGGCGCGCACGGCTGTCGCGGCACTTCGAACGCCTGATCATTCACGATCCGCGCCTCGCGCCGCCGGTGGATGAGTTGAATGACTTCCCGTCGCGCTTCGTTGCCCTCAATACCGGCAACCTGCGTCAGGCGCTGCTGGCCTCGGGCTCGATCCCGATGGTCATGGAAGGCGTGCGTGACCTGCCGGGTGCCGGTGCCGGCACCTTCCGCGACGGCGGGCTGCTCGACTATCACCTCGACCTGCCCTACAGCGGCGACGGAATTGTGCTCTATCCACACTTTACCGACAGGGTAATTCCGGGCTGGTTCGACAAGACCCTGCCGTGGCGCCGCGCCTCGGTCGAGCGCTTGCAGGACGTGCTGTTGCTGGCGCCATCGAAGGAATATCTGGCGCGCCTGCCCTACGGCAAACTGCCCGACCGTAACGACTTCAAGCGCTTCATGGGTGATGCGCCGAGCCGCCAAAAGTACTGGCACGCGGCGATGGACGAGAGCCGCCGACTGGGCGACGAGTTTCTCGAACTGGCCGCCAACGGTCGCCTCGCCGAGCGCTTGCTGACCCTTTAGTCAGTGTTTTCCCGCATCGCCAAACACAAGCTGGTAAACTCGCCGCCTGCCCGAATCGCTGCGGCGAACGCCACCTGAACAGAGCCGAAAATACTGTGGAAATCTTCAAGGAATTTACTTTCGAATCCGCCCACCGCCTGCCGCACGTACCGGACGGCCACAAGTGCGGACGCCTGCACGGTCACTCGTTCAAGGTGGCGATTCACCTGAGCGGCGACCTCGATCCGCACACTGGCTGGATCCGCGACTTCTCCGAGATCAAGGCGATTTTCAAGCCGCTGTACGAGCGTCTGGATCACAACTACCTGAACGACATTCCTGGCCTGGAAAACCCGACCAGCGAAGTCCTGGCCAAATTCATCTGGAATGAAATGAAGCCGTTGTTGCCGGAGCTCAGCGCGATCCGCATTCACGAGACCTGCACCAGCGGTTGCATCTATCGCGGTGAATGATCCAACACAAATCCCCTTGTAGGAGCTGCCGCAGGCTGCGATCTTTTGATCTTGTTTTTAAAGATCAAAAGATCGCAGCCTGCGGCAGCTCCTACAGGTGATCTGCGTTAACAGCCTTCACGGCTGTTTTTTTATGCCTATGCTTTTTGGCTCAAACCCGCCAAGAGGACAGGCCGATGACGGACTGGCTGCTGGATCAGGTCTTCGATTTCAACGGGCATCCGGTGCACCACGCCGTGCGCGGTGACGGCCCGCCACTGGTGTTCGTGCACGGCACGCCGTTCTCGTCTTACGTGTGGCACCGCATCGCGCCGCATTTTTTCGCCAGTCACCGGGTGCATTATTTTGACCTGCTGGGTTACGGGCGCTCCGCACAACCGGATGCCGATGTTTCCCTCGGCGTGCAGAATCAACTTCTCGCGCAGTTGCTCGATCACTGGAACATCCAGCGCCCGGACGTGGTCGCCCACGACTTCGGCGGTGCCACCGCGCTGCGCGCGCACTTGCTCGATGGCAAGGACTACCGCAGCCTGACACTGATCGATCCGGTGGCGCTGACGCCGTGGGGATCACCGTTCGTGCAGCATGTGCGCCAGCATGAAGCGGCGTTCCGCGGCCTGCCGGATTACATTCAGCGCGCGATCGTCCCGACTTACATTCGCGGGGCGATTCACCGCGACATCCCCGACGCAGAACTGGCGCCCTACGTGCAACCGTGGCTCGGCGATCCGGGGCAAGCGGCGTTCTATCGGCAGATCGCGCAGATGGACGAGCGCTACACCCGCGAGGCCGAACCGCTGTACCCGAACATCCGCTGTCCGGTGCAGATTCTCTGGGGCGAAGCCGATCAGTGGATTCCCAACGAGCGTGGCCGGGCGCTGCACAAGATGATTCCCGGCGCGCAATTTCATCCAATCGCCAACGCCGGCCACCTCGTTCAGGAAGATGCCCCGGAAGCCATCGTCGCCGCCCTGCTGCGCTTCCTCTGACCCACACCAATCCCCCAGCAGGAGATGCCGCAGGCTCGGGCCTTCGGCAGCTCCTACATTGGGCTTTGGTGCTTTCAGATGCACTGTTTTCGCGCCTGACGGCGTGCCTCGTCTATACATAACCCGCGCCAATCAGCATTTGGCACGACCGCTGCAACCCACCCCGCGTCCCCCCTCTTCAGCAAGGAACGCCCCATGACGCAGAACGACCCCGGCAACGACTACCCCCTCAGCGAAGTCCCGATGCATGCACGCAAAGGCCTGGCCTCGACCGCCATGGTGCTGCTCGGTTTCACCTTCTTCACCGCAACCATGTTTGCCGGCGGCAAGCTCGGTGTGGCCTTCAGTTTTGGCGAGATGATGGCGGTGATCATCGTCGGTAACCTGCTGCTCGGTCTGTATGCGGCAGGCCTCGGTTATATCGCCTTCAAAAGCGGGCTTAATTCGGTGCTGATGGGGCGCTTCTGTTTTGGTGAAGTCGGCAGCAAGCTCAGCGACCTGATCCTCGGTTTCACCCAGATCGGCTGGTACGCCTGGGGCACCGCGACCGCCGCCGTGGTGCTCGGCAAATACTTCGATCTGGAGCAAGGCACAGTGCTCGGTTTGATGGTGCTGTTCGGCCTGGTGTTCTGCGCCACGGCGTATGTCGGGTATCGCGGTCTGGAGATTCTGTCGTACATCGCGGTGCCGGCGATGATGTTGCTGCTGATGCTGTCGATGTGGGTCGCGACGGTGAAAGTCGGCGGCCTCGAAGGTTTGCTCAGCGTGGTGCCAACGGGGTCGCTGGACTGGTCGACTGCGATCACGCTGGTGTTCGGCACCTTCGTCAGCGGCGCGACCCAGGCGACCAACTGGACCCGCTTCTCACGCTCGGCACGGGTTGCCGTGTTGGCCAGCCTGATCGGATTTTTCATCGGCAATGGCCTGATGGTGCTGATCGGTGCTTACGGCGCGATCGTCTATCAGCAACCCGACGTGGTTGAAGTGTTGCTGCTGCAAGGTTTCGCCATGGCCGCGATGGCCATGCTGTTGCTGAATATCTGGAGCACTCAGGACAACACCATCTACAACTTTGCCGTTGCCGGCTGCAACCTGCTGCGCACCGGCCGACGCAAAACCGTGACCCTGGCCGGTGCGGTGATCGGTACCCTGCTCGCCCTGCTGGGCATGTACGACATGCTGGTGCCGTACCTGATTCTGCTGGGCACGGTGATTCCGCCGATTGGCGGGGTGATCATGGCCGACTTTTTCTTCCGCTGGCGCGGGCGCTATCCGCGACTGGCCGACGCACGGCTGCCGGCGTTCAACTGGCCGGGGCTGGGGGCTTACGCGGTCGGCACGCTCGCCGCGTTCCACTCGCCGTGGGTCGCGCCGCTGGTAGGGATTGCCGCCGCCGCGCTAACGTATGTCATCGTCACCGGCCTGCTCGGCGCCCGTCGCGCCAGTGCGCCACTACCAGACCTATAAGAAGGATTCGCCTGATGCACATCATCAACGCCCGACTGCGCAACCAGGAAGGTTTGCACGAATTGCACCTGGAAGACGGCCTGATCAGCAGCATCGGTCGCCAGACCGAAGCCCCGACCCTCAACCCCGGCGACCTCGACGCCGGTGGCAACCTGGTGGTGCCGCCCTTCGTCGAGCCGCACATCCACCTCGACGCCACGCTGACCGCTGGCGAGCCGCGCTGGAACATGAGCGGCACGCTGTTCGAGGGCATCGAGTGCTGGGGCGAGCGCAAGGTCACCATCACCGAAGAAGACACCAAGACTCGCGCCAAGAAAACCATTCAGGCCCTGGCCGCCCACGGCATCCAGCACGTGCGCACCCACGTCGACGTCACCGACCCGCAACTCACCGCGCTCAAGGCGATGCTCGAAGTGCGCGAAGAATCCCGGCATCTGATCGACCTGCAAATCGTCGCGTTCCCGCAGGAAGGCATCGAGTCGTTCCGCAACGGTCGCGAGCTGATGGAGGAAGCGATTCGCATGGGCGCCGACGTGGTCGGCGGTATTCCGCATTTCGAGTACACCCGCGATCAGGGCGTCAGTTCAGTGAAGTTTCTGATGGACCTGGCCGAACGCACCGGGTGCCTGGTTGATGTGCATTGCGACGAGACCGACGACCCGCACTCGCGCTTTCTCGAAGTGCTCGCCGAAGAGGCACGCAGCCGCGACATGGGCGCGCGGGTCACCGCCAGCCACACCACGGCGATGGGCTCTTACGACAACGCCTACTGCGCCAAACTGTTCCGCCTGCTCGGGCATTCCGGGATCAGTTTCGTCTCGTGCCCGACCGAAAGCATTCACCTGCAGGGACGCTTCGACAACTTCCCGAAACGCCGTGGCGTGACCCGCGTGAATGAATTGCTCGAAGCCGGGATGAACGTGTGCTTTGGCCAGGACTCGATCGTCGATCCTTGGTATCCGCTGGGCAACGGCAACATCCTGCGCGTGCTGGAAGCCGGGTTGCACATCTGCCACATGCTCGGTTACCGCAACCTGCAGAACGCGCTGGATCTGGTCACTGACAACAGCGCCAAGGCCATGCACCTGGGTGAGCGTTATGGTCTGGAACAGGGGCGCCCGGCGAACCTGCTGATTCTATCGGCAGACAGCGATTACGAAGTGATCCGCAGCCAGGGCCTGCCGCTGTATTCGATTCGCGGCGGCAAGGTGCTGATGCAGCGGCAGATGCCAGTGGTGGAGTTCAGCAACCCTCTGGGCTGACCTCTATTCCCTGTAGGAGCTGCCGCAGGTTCGATCGCGGCCCGAACCTGCGGCAGCTCCTACAGAACGTGCGATCCTGCATGGATATGCATTTCCCTGCGGGAGGCCTGCCAGCGAAGGCGATTGCCGGTTCAGCCGATCAATCGAGCCGTACCAAACAACCTGACCCGCACCAATTCGCCCTGCGCTTCTTCGAGCAACACCGGCGCCGTCCCGCCCGGCATGACGACGTGCACCTCCCCACTCGCCACCCAACCCACCGCCCATGCCGCACAGGCCACCGCACTGGCGCTGGTGCCGGAAGACGCCGTCGGCCCTTCGCCACGCTCGAATACCCGGGCAACGATGCGCTGCGCTGACTCAAGCGCGGCCCATTGCAGATTGATGCCAGCCGGGCATGGCAGTCCGACGCCCGCCGGCATCGCGTAGGCGATTCGGGTCAGGCCTTCGGCCCAAGGCGATTCGCGCATTTGTGAGTTACTCGGCAACCCGGCGATGTCGGTCAACAACGTTACGCAATGCGGATTGCCGATGCGCACGAATTGACTGTGCTGCCACGCCGGGCTGAGCTCGGCCAGTTGCCCTACGTGGCTGACTTCCTTGCCATTGAACGCGCGCTTTTCAACCTGCTGCGCACCCACCGCCGAAGGCCCGAAGCCCGGTTGACCAAGGTCCAGCCAGAAGCCGTTCACACCTTCGACTTCCGCCGGTTTCACCGAGGTTTGCACAGCATCGCCCTTGTCGTGATGTACCTTCAGCAACGCGCCTTGCGCCGGCATCAGCCCTTGCTCCAGCAACGACTGGGAAAAAATCGTCAGGCCATTGCCGCTGCGCTCGGCCAAGGTGCCGTCGGTATTGACGATCAGCACGTCGAACGGCGGCACTGCCTGGAACGGGCCGATCAGCAGCCCGTCGCTGCGATGCGATTTGCTCCCCGCCGGGCGCTGGCCCTCTGGCCAGTCGCAGCACAGCGCAATGGCTGCGCGACTCCATGCCGGTCTCGACGCAGCACACTCTGCGGCACCGCTCGGCAGATCGATCCCCGCCTCACGAAGCCTCTGCGGCGAAACCACCCCGTAAATATTGCCCCGCGCATCGTAAAATTGCGTCATCACCGGCCCAGTCCTCCTTGTCGAAGCAGTCACTGTAAACCGCGATCCCCTGTAGGAGTGAGCCTGCTCGCGATAGCAGTGCATCAGCCGCCATATTGGTTAGCTGATACACCGCCTTCGCGAGCAGGCTCACTCCTACATTGGATGACCGGCGCTCACAAATGCCCGGTTCCGTGAAGAACCCTGTAGGAGTGAGCCTGCTCGCGATAGCAGTGCATCAGCCGCCATATTGGTTAGCTGATACACCGCCTTCGCGAGCAGGCTCACTCCTACATTGGATGACCGGCGCTCACAAATGCCCGGTTCCGTGAAGAACCCTGTAGGAGTGAGCCTGCTCGCGATAGCAGTGCATCAGCCGCCATATTGGTTAGCTGATACACCGCCTTCGCGAGCAGGCTCACTCCTACATTGGATGACCGGCGCTCACAAATACCCGGTTCAGCGAAGAACCCTGTGGGAGTGAGCCTGCTCGCGATGACGGTTTGTCAGTCGCCATATTCATCGCCTGAACCAGCACCATCGCGAGCAAGCCACTGCCACAGGTTAGGATGTCGGCTGCACCTGCCCTGAGAGCTGCGATCGAACCTCGACGCGCTATCACTGTCATTCGGGGACGCGACGTTTTTTGCCAAGGATTGATATGACCAGCCTCAACCCCCAAGACACTTTCGTCCCCGGACACCTGCAACAGATGTCGACGCGCATCGCTTTTTTCATCGCCGGCCTGGGCATTGCCGCGTGGGCGCCGCTGGTGCCGTACGCCAAAGCCCGCGCCGGACTCGACGAAGGCACGTTGGGCCTGTTGCTGCTGTGCCTGGGAGTCGGCTCGATTCTGACGATGCCACTGGCAGGGATTCTCGCCACACGGTTTGGCTGCCGCAAAGTGGCGACCGGCGGCACCCTGCTGATTTGTGCGGCGCTGCCGTTGCTGGCGACGGTGTCGTCGATACCGGCGTTGATCGCCACGCTGTTCATGTTCGGCGCCGGATTGGGCACGCTGGATTCGACCGTCAACCTGCAGGCGTTGATCGTCGAACGGGCCAGCGGCAAGCACATGATGTCGGGGTTTCATGGCCTGTTCAGCCTCGGCGGGATTGTCGGCGCGGCCGGCGTCAGCGCCCTGCTCGGTCTCGGGTTGACGCCACTGGCGGCGATGCTGGTGGTGGTGGCGGTGTTGATCGGTGCGCTGTTCAAAGCGGTGCCGCACATGCTGCCGTATGGCAGTGAAAGCTCCGGGCCGGCGTTCGCCATTCCCCACGGCATCGTGCTGTTCATCGGCGGGATGTGCTTCATCGTGTTCCTCACCGAAGGCGCGGCGCTGGACTGGAGCGCGGTGTTCCTCGCGCAGGAACGCGGAATCGACACGGCGTATGCGGGTTTGGGTTACGCCGCATTTGCCCTGACCATGACGGCGGGACGCTTGCTGGGTGACCGGATCGTGCGCAGTGTCGGGGCCACGCGGATCATTTTGTTCGGCGGGCTGTTGGCGGCGGCAGGTCTGTTTCTGGCGACCTTCGCCCCGAGCTGGGAAGCGGCGCTGCTGGGTTATGCGCTGGTCGGCGCTGGCTGTTCGAACATCGTGCCGGTGCTGTACACGGCGGTGGGCAAGCAGACCGTGATGCCGGAAAGCATCGCGGTGCCGGCGATTACCACGCTGGGGTACGCGGGAATTCTGGCGGGGCCGGCGGTGATCGGCTTTGTCGCCCATGCCAGCAGTTTGAGTTTTGCTTTCGGGTTGATGGCGGTGTTGTTAGTGGCGGTAGCCATTGGCGGCAAGGTGTTGAAAGTCTGAAGCAAAAGATCGCAGCCTGCGGCAGCTCCTACATGGGAATGCGTTTCCTGTAGGAGCTGCCGCAGGCTGCGATCTTTTGCTCTTAAGCTTTAAAAACCGACGCTGGCTTGCACAAAGAACGTCCGCGGCGTACCTACATACATCCCCGAATTGTTGTCGCTGGAACGGGTGAAGTACTGCTTGTCGAAGACGTTTTTTACCCCGGCGCCAAGCTTCAGGTTCGACACCTGCGGCCCGAAGTCATAACCGCCGCGCACGTTCCAGGTCACGTAACCCGGGATGTCGCCGTACTGCCCGTCGGCCGTGCCTTCGGTGATGTAATTGCCGTTGAAGCTGCCATCGGCGTTGACCCCGGTGCCCGGCGAGCGCTGTTTCGATTGGGCGAAACCGTCGATGTTGTAGGTCCAGCGGTTGACGTCGTAGCGCAAGCCCACGGTTGCTACCTGACGCGAATAGAACGGCAGGTCACGGCCCTTGAAGCCCGGAATCTCGCCTTCGTACGTGGCGCGGGTGTAGGTGAAACCGGCGTTGGCGGTCAGACCGTCGAGACGCGGATCGAGCGCCGCCATGTCGTAATGCACCGACGCTTCGATGCCTTGGTGCTTGGTCGCGCCGAGGTTGGTCCAGCCGACATCGTTGCTGATGTATTGCAGCTCGTCATCGAAGTCGATGTAGAACAGCGTCACTTCCCCACCCCACACGTCATCGTTGTAGCGCGTACCGATCTCGTAGGTCTTGGCCTTTTCCGGCTCCAGGCCGTTGGCGGTCTGATCCCCCGAGCCGCCCTGGCCGAGCTGGAAATACTGCAGGCTGCCAAACGAGGTTTCGTAGTTGGCGAACAGTTTCCACGCGTCCGACAGGTGATACATCACGCTCAGCGCCGGCAGCGGTTCGTTGCTTTCGATGCTGCGGTTTTTCTCTGGCACGCGTTTGCCTGCGGTGTCGAGCACGGCGCGGTCATGCCAGTCGGTGCTGATGTGTTCGAAGCGAATGCCCGGAGTGATGGTCCAGTTGCCGACGTCGATCTTGTTGTCGACATACACCGAGTTGGCCTCGGTACCACCGGTGCGGTCCTGGAACACATGGCCGTCGGAGGTCGGGGTGACCACCGGTTGATTGTTGACCAGCGCCAGACGGCTCGACTGCTCGTGCATCGCCTCTTTCAGGTAGCGATAACCGACGCTGACTTCCTGAGTGGTCGGGCCGACGTCGAAGACCCGCGACACACGCGGCTCGACACCGAGGGTGTAGTAGGAACGCGGGTACGAGCTGAGAGTTTTCTGGTCGCGGGCAGCGATGGTGCTGCCGCGAAAGCTGTCGGTGTAGTAGGTGAGGATTTCTGCCTGAGTGCACTCGTCGATCTGGCGGATCCACTTGAACGACACGTCTTTGCGCCGACCGCTGAAGTTGTCGTAGTCGCGCACCGAATCATACGGTTTGTCGTCGTACTGCTTCTGCGTCAGGCCGCCGGGCATGTCGGCGCTGGCGTCGTAGTAATGGAAGTTGAGGCTGAAATCGTCCTGATCGGTCGGCGCCCAATGGGTCTTGAGCAGCACGTCGTCGATGTCGTTGCCGTTGTTGCGCTCACGATAACCGTTGCCGTTGACCCCGGAGTACAGCAGCGCCACGCCCATGCCGTTGTCAGCGGTGCCGCCGAGAAACGCCGTGTCGATGTGCTTCCAACCGCCGTAACGGGTGGTTTCCAGCGTGGTGCCGATTTCCCCGGTGGTTTTTTCCGGGATGGCGCGGGTGACGAAGTTGATCACCCCGCCGACGTTCTGTGGCCCGTAACGCACGGAGCCGGCGCCGCGTACCACGTCGATGCTGTCGAGGTTGCCCAAGGAGATCGGCGCCATCGACAGCTGCGGCTGACCGTACGGTGCGAACGCCGCCGGCACGCCATCGATCAGCACCGTGGAGCGTGGTGACAGGCGCGAAGTCAGACCACGCACGCCGACGTTCAGCGCAATGTCGCTGCCGCCGGTGCCGTTGGAGTCCTGCACCTGCACACCGGGAACACGCTTGAGCACGTCACTGACGTTCATCGCGCCCTGCTCGACCATGGCTTCGCGGCGGATCACCGTGCGTGCGCCCGGGTGGTTCTGCACCACCGCAGCGTCGGCGTCGCCGAGCCAGTCGCCGACCACTTTGATGTCGGTCACGCCCAGTTCCAGCGGGCCATTGCTGGCGGCAGTTGCGGACGGCGCCAGGGTCACCGAGCCTTCGTTGATCTGATAGTCGAGGCCGCTGCCCTGAAGCAATTGGCGCAACGCCTGCTCGGGGGACAGGTTGCCGTCAACCGCCGGTGCCTGTTTGCCGGCGACCAGATCCGGGCTGAAAAACACTTGCAGCGAAGTTTGCTGGCCCAGTTCGCTCAGGGCCTGGCCCAGCGGCTGGGCGCGGATGTGAATGGCTTCAGCGGCGAAGGCCAGCGGCACGGCGGCGTTGACCGCCAACGCCAGGGCCAGCGGCAACCAGGGGGATTTTTTGTTATTGGCTGAGGTGTTTTTCACGTCGAACGTAGTCCTGTGGATCGCAAGAGTGTGCGTCTGTTAATGCAAACCAGTTGCAGTTGAACAGGAAGACGATGAACTCGAAAAAAACCTGAATGTTATTTTGAAATTATTTCCTGACTGCCATCGGCCAGGGTGCGAACAGCCACCGGCAGAATGCTCGGCAGAGCCTTGAGCAAGGCGTCGGTGTTGTCCGATTTGAACACGCTGGTCAGACGCAGATTTGCGACGGTCGTGTTGCTGACCTTCAGCGGTTTGTCGCGATAACGCGAAACCTCCGCCGCCACTTCGCCGAGGCTGGCATTGTTGAACACCAGTTTGCCGCTGCGCCAGGCCGTCAGTTCGACAGGGTTGACCGCATAGGCGGCGGCGACTTTGCCTTCGGCATCGACATGGGTGCCGAGGCCCGCAGTCAGGTTGATGAATTGGTCGTCCGGCGCATTGCGCCCCTGGACCTTGACCGTGCCCTGCTCCACCGCGATCCGGGTTTGCGTGACATCGCGACGCACGTCGAAACGGGTACCGGTGACCGTGACCTTGCCACTGCCGGCCTCGACCACGAACGGGCGTGCAGTATCGTGCTGAACGCTGAACAGTGCCTCGCCTTCGCTCAATTCGATCAGCCGCCGATCTTTCTTATAACGCACCTGCAGACGGCTGCGACTGTTGAGGTCGATCACCGATCCGTCCGGCAGCGCCACATGCTTGCGCTCACCCAGCGCCGTCGCGAACTCGGCACTATAGCCGTCGGGGTGATTCAGACCGCTGAACAAACCCAGGCCGAGCGCCACCGCCAGCACACTGGCCGCCACGGCATAGCGCAGCAGTGGGCGACGTTCGCGACGGGCCGGCGGGGTTTCGACGAGGGCCTTGAGACGTGGCGCCGGCAGCAGATCGGCCGCCGTCCACAAGCCTTGCAGCAACTGGAATTCGTCACGGTGTTGCGGATGCTGATTCAGCCATACGTCGAAGCGCTGCTGTTCGTCGGCGCTGATCAGCGGTTCCTGCAAACGCACAAACCAGCGTGCCGCTTCATCGCGCACCATTGTTTGCCCGCACGCGCAATCACGGGTATCCATCATGGAATGTCCTGTCGGGCTGGGGATGAAAAGCGGCGGCCGCTCATGACTGCATGCCGTCGAGGCGATCGCGCAAGTGGCGCAGGGTGCGGATCATATACTTTTCGACCATGTTCCTCGACAGCCCCAGGCGTTCGGCGATTTCCGCCTGGGTCAGCCCTTCGATCTTCTGCCAGACGAAAATCCTGCGGCAGTTGAGCGGCAACTCCTGCAACGCCCGTTCGATGGAGTCGGCCAGCTGGATCGCCTGCATGTAATGCTCCGGGTCGCCGGTGGACGACACACTGTGATCGATCGCCTGCGACTCCATGGCTTCCCGCCGGTCCTCACGCCGATAACCGTCGACCGCAATATTGCGTGCGGTCTGGTGCAGATACGCCCGTGGCTGCTGCACCGTTGCCGAATCGGATTCGAGCACCCGCACAAAGGTGTCGTGCGCCAGATCCTCGGCCTGCGCGCGATTGCGCAGACGCCGGGTCCAGGTGCCGATCAACTCTTCGTAATGCTCGAAAAAGCCGGGTCTGCGGGGCAGCATGGGGTTCATGACAGCGTGCGGTGGAATGGGGCGTGAATAGTAATGCTTCCTATTAAGCTCGGCAATTCATTCCTTGGGCACCGAGCCCGCCGCTGATCCCGGGATCAGCGTGATTTCGCAATCACCTCACTCATGTATTGATGCAGATCGCGAAAATCCTCAACGCTCCAGGCGTGCGGCGCGATTTTCACGCCGTTGTCCTGCAAGGTTTTGGGAATCAGATTGCCATTCGGGCGAAGAATGATAGAGGACACGATAACGCCCGGATAATCTTTCAGGCGCTGCTTGAAAGCGGAGGTTGTCAGGTCGGGTGTCGGCGGATTGCTTTTGTTGGCCAAAGGCCCGGTTGCCTTGATATCCGCGCCGTGGCACACGGCACAGCGCTGGGTATAGAGACGCTTGCCGTTGGCATTTTCCGCAACGGAGGTTGCTGCTTGAGTGACGGATAAAAAACCGAGGAAAGCGATGAAGACTGTTTTCATTTTTATAGAGGGTCAGAGGCTGAAACGGACGACGCACAGCTAAGCACAGATCTAAGAGTCACTTGCTGCTTATCGAGAAATTGCCGGGCAATGACACACATCGTCGAAACTGCGCCCGCGTTCCCCCTAAGCCACCACCTATTGTGTAAAATGCCGCCCGGGTGCCACCGCAACAACGCGGCAGGGCAGGTTTAATTCAGCGCAGGTCGGGCCGCCGCGCGGAGTTGCCGTGCCTATGAGCCACGATCCGTCACGCCTGCATGCTGCCCCTGCCCGCCAGGAATCGCCGTCTGCCCTGGCCTTTCTTACCCGATTCTTCGCCGCCGAATCCGCCGGCGGTCTGATCCTGATGGCCGCGGCCCTCGCCGCACTGTTGGTCGCCAACTCGCCTTGGGCGGCCACGTATTTCTCGACCCTGCACATTAAAATCGCCGGCTTGTCGATCGAGCACTGGGTGAACGATGGCCTGATGGCGATCTTCTTCATGCTGGTGGGCCTGGAGATCAAGCGCGAAATGCTCGCCGGCCAGTTGTCGACCTGGGGGCAGCGTGCGCTGCCGGGCTTCGCCGCGCTGGGCGGGATGCTGGTCCCGGCCCTGATCTATGTCGCGATCAACTGGGGCAATCCACAGACCCTGAGCGGCTGGGCGATCCCCGCGGCCACCGACATTGCTTTCGCCTTGGGCGTGCTGTCGCTGCTGGGCAAACGGGTGCCCGTGTCGCTGAAAATCTTCCTCTCCGCGCTGGCCATCCTCGATGATCTGGGCGCAGTGGTGATCATCGCGATTTTCTACACCAGCGGCCTGTCGGTGAGCATGCTGCTGGCCTCGTTGGCGGTGATTGCACTGCTGGTGATCCTCAACCGCTGCGGCGTCAGAAAGCTTTGGCCGTACCTGATCGCCGGCGCCTTCCTGTGGTTCTTCATGCTGCAATCGGGGATCCACGCGACCCTCGCCGGGGTGATTCTGGCCCTGTGCATTCCGCTGGGTAACCCGGAAGACGAGCACAATTCGCCGCTGCTGTACCTCGAAGAAAAAATGCACCCGTGGGTGGCGTTTGCCGTGGTACCGATTTTCGGCTTTGCCAACGCCGGGGTTTCGCTGACCGGCATTTCTCCGAGCAACCTGCTCGAGCCGGTGCCGCTGGGCGTGGCGCTGGGGCTATTGTTCGGCAAGCAGATCGGCATCCTCGGCCTCGGCGCCCTGGCGATTCGCAGTGGTCTGGCACAACTGCCGCAAGGCGCGAGCTGGCTGCAACTGTACGGCGTCGCCCTGCTCTGCGGGATCGGCTTCACCATGAGCCTGTTCATCGGCGCGCTGGCGTTCCCGGGCGCAGCGCATCTGGTCGACTCGGTAAAGGTTGGGGTGTTATTGGGCTCGATCCTGTCCGCGCTGCTGGCGGTGGTCGTGCTGATGAATGCAGGTAAGGCGAAGGCTTCGAGCTGACCTCAAGGTTTCATCGAAATAAAAAACAATGTGGGAGCGAGCCCGCTCGCGAAGGCGCTGGTTCAGTCAACAGTTTCGCTGACTGAACTGACGCTATCGCGAGCAGGCTCACTCCCACAGTTTTTATAGCGGTGATGTTTAGCCTTTTTCGTCGAGCCCCGCTTGCAGGGTAAGGCTTCGAGCTGACCTCAAGGTTTCATCGAAATAAAAAACAATGTGGGAGCGAGCCTGCTCGCGAAGGCGCTGGTTCAGTCAACAGTTTCGCTGACTGAACTGACGCTATCGCGAGCAGGCTCACTCCCACAGTTTTTATAGCGGTGATGTTTAGCCTTTTTCGTCGAGCCCCGCTTGCAGGGTCTGGCTGTCCAGATTGCCGCTCAGGGTCACCGGACCGACGTTCAGATTGCCGTTTTCGAACGACACCTTCGGTGCGTTCTCCTCGGTTTTCTGCGGCAGGTCCAGCCCGGCTTTCACTCCGTATTCACGACTGACCAGATCGCGGCTACCGACTTTCGAACCGCCCAGATCCACCTTGCCGTCAGTCGCCGAGATCCGTGCGCCGGTCAGCTGCGTGCCACCACCCACGTTCAACTTCACACCCTGATTGCCACTGATGCCGGACGCCTGCGCCACGCTGTCCTTGTGCGCGTATTCGCCTTGCGCTTTCAGCGTCGGTTTGTAGTCGGTGCCGGCGAGTTTTTCCTTGTCGCTCGGTGGATTTTTCTTCGCCGTCAGGCCCAGATCAACATCGACCTTGGCCTGCGTCTTCGAGTCCTGACGGCTTTCGACGGTCAGATCACCGGCGACCTTGCCGCTGACCGTTTTCGCGTCGATCCGCGCGCCCGACAGCTGCTCATCCCCCGCGCTGTTGAGCACCACGCTGTCAGCCTTGATCTGGCTGTTCTGCTGGGTTGTGCCTTGCAGGTAATCGACGCCGACCTTGGCCCCGGCGTTGAAGCCGTGGTCGCTGCTGGCCTTTTCATCGGCTGCGGTCGGGGTCTTGCTGCTCAGGTTGCCGCCGGCATTCAGTGCAACGTTCCAGTTGTTGCGACGCTCGGTGGACTGCGCCGACGCCTGAACGAAACCACCCTTCTGCGCATCGATGTTGACGCTCGGGGCGCCGACTTGCGTGCCTTGCAGGTGCACCGCGTCACCGCTCAATGCGACGTTGATCTGGCTGTTGAGCTGGCCACCGGTCAGGGTTTGCGAGCTTTCGTTGATTCGGCCGATGTTGAAGTTGCCGCTCAGATTGCCGCCCTGATCGCGACTTTTCTCGCTGCTGGATTTGCTGCCGCCGCCCTTTAAACCGCCGCCGAGATTGCTGCCGGTTGCGGTGTGCGTATCGGTGGCCGCTTGCAGATCAAGCTTGCCGTCAGCGTGCAGATCAATCCCGCCAGCGCTGTCGATCTTCGTGCCTTGCTGAACCTGATTGCCGCCGCTGTTGAGTTGCACCGGACCGTTGCCGCTGATGCTCGCGACATGGGCCTGAGTGTCAGTGGTCTGCTTGCCGGTGTGATCGAGCTGGAACCCGGCGCCGAGGTCGACGTTGGTGCCGTCGGTGCCCGGCAAGGTGCCGACCGTCAGCGAGCCGTTGCCGCGCAGGCTGGAGTCGCTGCTGCTCTGGCGGTCGTTGGCCTGATTCAGCGCCAGATCGCCGCTGGTCTTGATGCTCACACCGCCCTGCCCGCCGTCGAAACGGCTGCCGGCGAACTGCGCGTCAGCGCCAACATTGATGTTCACGCCTTGGCTGCCGGTATAACCGCCGACCACTGCGGTGCTGCTGTCCTTGCTGCTGTAGCTGTTGCCACCGGCGCCGCTGCCGGCGACGTTCACGTCTTCGCCGGTCTTGGTGTAAACGCGCACGTCGACCTTGGCGTCCACTGAGTTATCGGTGCTGCTGTGAGTGTTGCTCGCGGCATCGGCAACCAGTTTGTCGGCGCTGATGTTGACCTTGCCGTTGCTGGCGCTGTACTGAGTGCCCTGGTCGTGCAGGGTGCCGGCGGTTTTTACCTCGACACTGCCACCGTCGAAACGGCTGACCACGGCGTTGCTGTTCTGCTCGGTCTTGTCGGCGCTGCCGTGACCGATCGCCACGTCGAGGCCAACGTTCGGCTGGCCGAGATTGCTCAGGGCTTCCTTGTCCGGCACCTTGCCGTTGAGCACATCCTTGACCGCACCGGCAATCGGGCGGGTGATGTCCTTGTACTCGACGTTGGCGCCGATGTCCGCCGACCAGTTGCTCTGATTGTGGCTGCTGCTTTCGGTGTTGCTCGCCGCGCGGTTGTCGATCTCGTTGGCCGCGACGTGCAGACCGTTGCCAGCCTTGACCTGCGCACCTTCGGTAACCAGCTTGTCGGCGTTGATGGTCAAGCCGCCGCTGCTCTGCACGCTGGTGGTTTGCGCGGTGGTTTTGCTGCTGGTGTCTTGCGTGGTGCTATGGGCAGAATCAACGCCACTGCCGGCACGGTCGAGGCCGCCGGTGTAGTAGAAACCGCCGCCGGTGCTGGAGGTGTCGGATGAGGTTTTGTGGCTGTCCTGTTCGGCCAGCAACGACACGTTCTTGCCGCTCAGCGTGGTGTCGCCAGCCGTGGATTTGACTTCACCGCCCTTGATCGTCAGATCGCCGCCCGCCTTCACCTGCACGCTGGCGCCGCTGAGGCTCGAGCCTTGCTGGTTGACGTCGTTGCGGGTGACGGTCTGCTGCTTGTCTTCGTAGTGCACCCCGGCGCGGTATTGCTCCGGTGTTTGCTCTTTGGCGTAGGCGTCGAAGCCACGGGTTTCGGTGGTCGAGCTGCTGTCGTGAGTGTTCTGCGTGGAATGCACGTTCACATCACCGGCAGCGTCCGCCGTCAGCGCACCGCCGGCCTTGACCGTGGAGCCGGCCACTTCGATGTCCTTGGCGCTTTTGAGCTTGAGGTTGCTGTCGGAAACCAGTTCGCTGCGCACCGTGGTGCTGTCCCTGGAATTCTGCCGCGACTCGTCCTTGGTGATGCCGAAGAACTTGCTGTCCTTGTCGTGGTTGTTGCTGTGCGAAGTGTCCTGCACACCGTCGATCACCAGCGAACCCTGATCGCTGATCACGCTGGCCTCGGTGCCGCCACGGACCTGGCTGCCGCTGATGCGCACATCGTCAGCCTTGACGATCAGTTTGCCGGCCGCATTGATTTTACTGCCCTGATGCCGGGTCTGGCCCTTGTCGGCGTCACCGGTCTTGCCGAAGAATCCGCCGCCAACCAGGTCGCCGGAGTAACTGTTGTTGTTGCTGCGACGGGTGCGGGTGGCCGTGGTGACGTCAACTTGCTTGCCCGCCAGTTTCACATCACCGGAGCTGTTCAGTTCGGCACCTTCGGCGCGCAACAAGGCAGCGGTCTGCAGAGCGATATTGCCGCCCTTCAACTGGCTGCCGAGGCTGCGCTGTTCTTCGCTGCTGTTGTTCCAGTCAGCCTTCCACAGATGCTTGCGATGGTTGCCCTGATCGGTCTGGGTGTGGCTTTCGGTGGCCGCGGTCAGGCGCAGATCGCCGCCACTCTGCACATCGAGATTTTTCGCTGCTTCAACCTTGGCCGCTTTGAGTTCGGTGTCTTTGCCGGAGGACAATCTGGCGTCACGGCGGGCGACGATCTGGCTGCCGTGCTGGCGAGTTTCACTGTCGGTCTGGGTGCGGTCGTAGGTTTCCCAGGTGATGCCGATGGTGCTGTTGCTCCAGTTTTCGCGCTGCTCCTGGAGCTTGCGGCTTTCGACGGTGCTCAGGGTCAGGTTGCGCTTGGCATTGACGCTGACATCGCGACCACTGACATCGGTGGCGGCCAGCGTCAGGTCGTTGCCGCTGTGCAGGCCGACATCGCCCTGACTGCTGCGAATGCCGGCACGGGTCACTTCGAGGCTGTTGGGGATGGCTTCACCGCTGACGCTGAGGTCGCCAGCCGAACGGATCTGCACGCCGTCACGCCCGGCCACTGGCACCGCCCCCACACGCACGCCGGCGCCTTCAGCGGTGCTGACGATGTTGATGCGCCCGGCCTGCATCGCGCCGAACAGGCTGGCGTCGATGCGTTGATCTTTAGTGTTGCCCGCCGGGTCCACGGCTTTCACCTGACCGCTGGCGTAATCGACCTGATTGCGTCCGACCGTGAGGTTCAGTTGATCGCGGGCATCGATGCGGCCCTGGCTGTCGATACGCGGGGCGATCAGGTTGACCGAACCCTCGGCGTTACGCAGGCCGCCACTCTGGATCTGCAGCTGACCGCTGGCGTCGCGGGTGCTCAGGGCTTGCAGTTTGCCGTCGTTCAATTCCGGACGACCGACCAGCAGACTGGCGTTCGGCGTGTTGATGAAACTGCCGCCGTTCACCGAGATGCCGTTGGGGTTGGCCAACACATAATCGGCCGCGCGGCCGAAAATTTCCTGGGCGCCGTTGATGGCCGAAGGGTTGCGGCTGATCACCTCGTTGAGGATCACGCTCGCCGCCTGACCCTGCAGTTGCGGGTTGGCCGCCAGTTGTCCGGCGAGCTGCGATTGTCCGGCCTGCAAGGCGTTGTTCAGGACCAGGCCCTGACGGTCGACGTTGTAGTCGAGGAACTGGTTGTGCGACAGGCCCGCACCGTTGGGCGCGACGATGTTGACGATGGGTACGCCGCCCTGGGTCTGCAATTGCGCGGTGCCGCCGGGGCCGGGAGCCACCACCACACCGCCGGCGATGGCGCTGGGCAGGTGCACGGCGAAGAACAGGCTGGCGATCGCCCAGCGCAATTTGCCCCGAGGAGAAAGATGGAATGCAAAGGTGTGTGCTGGCATAAAAACGTCTCCATGTAAGTACGGCATCACGGCGCGCGATTTAGTCTTGGCCGTGGCTGTCGCGCTCAGATCCGACGGCTGTTTGTTCACTGCTTGATGAGTCTCGGTGGTGCTCATATCTGCAACCCCACGCGCATCAGCCAGGTCTCTGGCTCGTGCTGCAAACCGTTGGGGGTGTTGAGGGCGCGTTGGTAATCGACGTCCACTTGCAGATGCTTCCAGCCCAGATTCAGCCCGACGCTGGCACCGCTCAGGCGTTGACCCTGGGCGCCGTGGTCGGCCTTGAGCCAGCCGTTGTCCAGGCCCACGCGCGGGGTAATCTGCAGCGGCCAATCGCTGCGCAGCGGCAGACGCAAGGTGTTGCGCCAGATCGCGCCGCTGGCACCGGAGGCGCTGCTGATCCGATAACCGCGCACCGCTGAATCGTCGGTGCCGAGCAACTGTTCGATGGCCGGCAACGCATCGGGGCTGTATTGCAGATTGAGCTGGCTCTGCCACTGCCACGTTTGCGCGCCGAACTGGCCGTTGCGCCATTGGCTGAGGCCGGCGCGGTACTTGTGAAACTGCGCTTTGGGCAGATTGCTGACCGCGTGATTGGCGTCGTCATCGGCACCCAGCCAGCGCAGACCTTGCGAATAGGTGAAGTCGAGGTTCCACACCGCACGGTCGAGCCAGAACAGATTGAGTCCGGCTTCGGCCACGGTCAGGGTCGGGCTTTGAATGCCCAGGCGGACATTCTCCAGATAGCTGTCGACGTCTTTGTGCGCCAATTGCAGATTGGCGCTGAGCTGGCGGCTCTGGTCGCGCCACAATACGCGGTCGGCGCGCAGGCTCAGTTGATCGGTGATGCCGGTGCTGTACAAGGTCGCGCTGGGCAGTTTGAACGGCGCGCGATATTCGGCATGGCTGGCGAATGCGCTGTAGGTCCAGTAGCCGTAGGGAATCGCGTAATACAGGCTGGCGTTGCGACTGTAGCGGTCACCCTGATTCAACGTATCGCTGGCACTGAGGCTCAACAGATCGTTGAGTTGCAACGGGCTGTCGAAGCTCAGACTGACGGTATCGCGATCACGCCCGGTGCTGGCGCTGCCGAGGTTGTCCATGCCCAGGCCCAACGCCCAGCGCGACTGCCCGGCCGTGCGCGAACGCAGGATGATTCGCGACGCGCCAGGCTGGCTGCCGGGGGCGATGTCGGCGGTAAGATCTATCGAGCGCAAGCGGTTCAGTTGATCCAGGCCCTGCTCCAGATCGCGCAGGTTCAGCGGCTGGCCGAGCATGTGCGGGAACGCGTCACCCAGCGAAACGGGCAAGCTCTGGTCGGCCAGCTCGATGGACTCGATATAGCCCTCGTCAATCATGATGTCCAGCGACTGCCCCGCCGCTGGCGCGCTCAACAGGTACGGGCGACTGGCGATGTAGCCCTGCTCGACGTAGATCGCGGTGATGGTCGCCAGCAAATGGTTGATCTGACCAACGCCCATGCACGGCGCCAGCAGCGGTTTGATCCGGGCGTTGAGTTTGTCGCTGTCGATCAGCGTGACACCGCCGATGCGCGTGCCACTTAGCGGCCAGCAGCGTTCATCGGGGGCGACTGTCTGCGGGAGCGCTGGTGTGGCGGGCGCAGGACCGAACGCACCGCGCTCCAGTTGGCGCTTGCGTTGCTCAAGCTGCAGTTGTTGCAGATCGCGTTGTTGCTGTTGCTGCTGGCGCAGCACTTCCTGGCCCGGCGCAACAGGGTCAGCCGCTTGAATCGAGGAGGCACACACACTCAACACAAAGGCCGACAACAGCGGGCAAAGCGTGGAACGACGACGAAAAACAACGCGAAGCGAATACGACACGCAACATCCTTGCAATCATAAAATGGCGTAATGCCACTTCATCAATGCGAGTGATAGTCAGAGCCTTCCTACGCAAATGCAAGACGCTTCCTACAACGCTTACATTTCTTAAACATTTGATTTTGCTGTGTTCAACGCCACGCCATCAGGGGTTCCCCGAGAGCTTTCATTGAGTTCTCGAAGACTTGGCCCTTATTACCGGCGCTGTCATTAATCGAAACCGCTCCAAACCCCGAGTTCAGGCAAGCAACTGACGACCGGCACAAAACTTAATTGCCACAAAATATTACTTACGTCATATTACAACCATAATAACGACCCGTTTTCGCAGGTATTACGCCATGACCAGCATGCCCACCCTCGAACCCGACCTGTCAGCCCCGGTCACCCCCGCCAAACCGCCATTACGCAAGCGCCTGCTGCTGACCGGCTCTGGCCTGATTGCGCTGGCCGTGGTCGGCGTGTACGCCAGTCATTGGTGGGGCACCGGGCGCTTTCTCGAGGAGACTGACGATGCCTACATCGGTGGCGACGTCACGGTGATCGGGCCGAAGGTCGCCGGGTACATCGACGAAGTACTGGTCAGCGACAACCAATCGGTGAAGGCCGGCGACGTGCTGATCCGACTCGACGCACGCGACTATCGCGCCAACCTCGCCAAAGCCGAAGGCGCAGTCGCCGCCGAAGAAGCGCTGCTGGCCAACCTCGACGCCACTGAGCAACTGCAGCATGCGGTGATCGGCCAGGCCCGCGCCGGCATCGATGCCGCCGGTGCCGAAACCGCCCGCTCGCGGGATGACAATGCGCGCTACAAACGCCTGGTCAGCACCAATGCCGTGTCGGTGGAAAGTGCCCAGCGCGCCGACGCCACCTTCAAGACCGCCCAGGCTTTGAGTGCCCGCGCACAGGCCGAATTGCTCGCCGCACAGCGCCAACTGGCGGTGATCGACACCCAGAAACAACAGGCCCGCGCCGCCCTGCAACAAGCCCGCGCCGAGCGTGATCTGGCGCAGTTGAATCTCGGCTACACCGAACTGCGCGCGCCGGTTGATGGCGTGATCGGCAACCGCCGCGCGCGGGTCGGCGCCTATGCCCAGGCCGGCTCGCAACAGTTGTCGGTGGTGCCGGCCAGCGGTCTGTGGGTGGATGCCAATTTCAAGGAGGACCAACTGGCGCGGATGAAACCCGGACAACGGGTGAGCATCCGCGCCGACGTGCTCTCCGGCCAGGAGTTCCACGGTCGACTCGACAGCCTCGCCCCCGCCACCGGCTCGCAATTCAGCGTGCTGCCGCCGGAGAACGCCACCGGTAACTTCACCAAAATCGTCCAGCGGGTGCCGGTGCGCATCCTGCTCGATCCGGCCGACGGGGTGCTCGGTCACCTGCGGCCAGGGTTGTCGGTCACCGCTGAAGTCGACACCCGCGCACAAGCCGAAACCAGCGCCGTGGCCGTCGCACCATGAGCACCACCCTCGCTGCCCCGGCGCAACCGTTCAACGCCGCCGACATGGCCACCGCGACCAAAGTGTTCGCCTTCGCCACGATGTGCATCGGCATGTTCATTGCGCTGCTGGACATCCAGATCGTCTCGGCCTCGCTGCGCGATATCGGCGGTGGACTCTCGGCCGGCACCGACGAAACCGCGTGGGTGCAGACCAGTAACCTGATCGCCGAAATCATCGTGATCCCGCTGTCGGGCTGGCTGTCGCGGGTGTTCTCCACACGCTGGCTGTTCTGCGCCTCGGCGGTCGGCTTCACCCTGGCCAGCCTGCTCTGCGGCGTGGCCTGGAACATCCAGAGCATGATCGCCTTTCGGGCGCTGCAAGGCTTTCTCGGCGGCTCGATGATTCCGCTGGTATTCACCACCGCGTTCTTTTTCTTCAGCGGCAAACAGCGGGTGATTGCCGCCGCGACCATCGGTGCGGTGGCGTCGCTGGCGCCGACGTTGGGACCGGTGATCGGTGGCTGGATCACCGACATTTCCTCATGGCACTGGCTGTTCTACATCAACCTGGTGCCGGGCATTTTCGTCGCAGTCGCAGTACCCATGCTGGTGAAGATCGACCAGCCCGAACTGGCGCTGCTCAAAGGCGCGGACTACCTGAGCATGGCGTTTCTCGCGCTGTTTCTCGGCTGCCTGGAATACACCCTCGAAGAAGGCCCGCGCTGGAACTGGTTCAGCGATCAAACGATTCTGACCACGGCATGGATCAGCGGTCTGGCGGGGCTGGCCTTTATCGGGCGCACCTTGCACGTGGCCAATCCGATCGTCGATCTGCGCGCGCTCAAGGATCGCAACTTTGCCCTGGGCTGTTTCTTTTCCTTTGTCACCGGGATCGGCCTGTTCGCAACGATTTACCTGACTCCGCTGTTTCTTGGACGGGTGCGTGGTTACAGCGCGCTGGACATTGGTCTGGCGGTTTTTTCCACCGGGGTGTTCCAGATCATGGCGATTCCGCTGTACGCCTTTCTCGCCAATCGCATGGATCTGCGCTGGATCATGATGATCGGCCTGGGCTTGTTTGCCGTGTCGATGTGGGAGTTCAGTCCGATCACCCACGACTGGGGTGCCGCTGAGTTGATGCTGCCACAAGCGCTGCGCGGAATCGCCCAGCAACTGGCAGTGCCGCCGGCGGTGACGCTGACCTTGGGGGGTTTGGCACCGGCACGCTTGAAGCACGCTTCGGGGCTGTTCAACCTGATGCGCAATCTGGGCGGGGCGATCGGCATTGCCGCCTGCGCGACCATTCTCAATGACCGCACCAACCTGCACTTCAGCCGCTTGGCCGAGCATTTGAACAGCAGCAACGAGGCGATGAATCAGTGGTTGGCGCAGGTCGGTGGCAACCTGGCGACGCTGGGTCAGAGCGGTGACGTCGGCGTCACCGCCAGCCTGCGTCAACTGTGGCTGCTGACCTACCGCGAGGCGCAGACCCAGACCTACGGCGATACCTTTTTGATGATCATGCTGTGCTTCATCATCGCCACGGCGATGGTGCCCTTGATGCGCAAGATACAACCACCGACGGCGCCGAGTGCGGATGCGCATTGATGTCACGCCCCTGTAGGAGCTGCCGCAGGCTGCGATCTTTTGATCTTGTCTTTAAAAGATCGCAGCCTCGTTTCACTCGACAGCTCCTACGGGGGTAATGCGTTGCGGCTTAGAGCTGCGGGATTTTGCGGAAGCCCACCGTTGTAGGAGCTGCCGCAGGCTGCGATCTTTTGATCTTGTCTTCAAAAGATCGCAGCCTCGTTTCACTCGACAGCTCCTACGGGGGTAATGCATTGGCGCTTAGAGCTGCGGGATTTTGCGGAAGCCCACCGCTGCAGGAGCTGCCGCAGGCTGCGATCTTTTGATCTTGTCTTTAAAAGATCGCAGCCTCGTTTCACTCGACAGCTCCTACAGGGGTAATGCGTTGCGGCTTAGAGCTGCGGGATTTTGCGGAAGCCCACCGCCAGCCGGTTCCAGCTGTTGATGGTGTTGATCGCCACGCTCAGGTCGACCATTTCCTTGGGCGTGAATTGCGCAGCGACGATGTCGTAGTCTTCGTCCGGGGCGTGGGTCAGACTCAATTGGGTCAGCGACTCGGTCCACAGCAGCGCAGCGCGTTCGCGCTCGGTGAAGAATGGCGCTTCACGCCACGCGGTCACGGCGAACAGCCGGCGCGGGGTTTCGCCGCCCTTGATCGCGTCCGCAGTATGCATGTCGATGCAGAACGCGCAGCCGTTGATCTGCGAAGCGCGCAGCTTGACCAGTTCAATCAGGGTCTTTTCCAGCGGCAGCTTCGAAACCGCAGTTTCCAGGGCCATCATCGCTTTCAGGGCGTCTGGAGAAGCGGTGTAGAAATCGGTACGAGCTTTCATGATTGAATTTCCGGGGCCAGTGAATGTGTGACTAAGGTAGTCCCGCCACTGCCCCGGACAAATAGCCAATCTCCCGGAAGACGAGTAGACCACCCGTCACACGCGATTGCGCAACCACTGCAGGAACCCGGTTTTCGCCACCACGGTCGGTACGTCCTGCGTCAAGGTCTGGGCCTTGTGCAGACGATAATCGAGCAAGGCTTTCATCGCCTCGTTGATGTCATGGCGGGCATCCAGGCACGGCTTCAGGTAGGTCTTTTCGATGCGGTACAGCGCGCAAAAGGTTTTCGCCGCGAAGGTCGCCGGCACTGACGAATCGGACAGGATGCCGGCCTCGCCGATCACCTCCCCCGGCCCCATGCGCCCGGATTCGAACGGGCTGCCATGGCGGGTCAAGGTCACGCTGACCACACCCGATTCGATGATGAACAAATGATCGCTAACCTCCCCGGCCTCGAGGATCGTCTCGCCGGCACGGAAGGTTTGCAGGGTCATGTTCTGGCTGAAGGTGTCTTTCTCTTCCTGGCGCAGGGTGGAGAAAATCGGCGAACTGTCGAGCAGCGCCCGCGGCCGCGAGAGGTTGCCGGCGACGATCGGTTCGACACTCGACAACAGATTGACCCCGGATGCCTGCAGATGCCGGTACGCCAGATCGAACAGCTGATTGCGCACCGAGCGCTTCTGATCCATCGATGAGACAAAACCACTGATTTCATATTCCGCACCGGCGCTGCTGGAGCTTTTCAGCGCGACGCTTGGCGAGGGATTGTCCAGCAGCGGACGGCAACCCTGCATCGCCCGCTCCAGCGCGTCGATCACCGTATTGGGCCGGGCATGCGGGCTGACCTGGACGCTGACGGCGACTCCGAACATGTTGCTCGGTCGGCTGAAGTTGATGATCTTGGCCTTGGCCGCCAGCGAGTTGGGAATCACCGCCATGCTGCCCTGGCTGGTCTGCAGACGTGTGGCGCGCCAGTCGATGTCGATGACCCGGCCTTCGGTGCCATCGATCGAGATCCAGTCATCGATCTGATAGGGCTTGGTGGTGTTGAGCACGATCCCGGAGAACACGTCACTCAGGGTGCTCTGCAACGCCAGACCGACGATGATCGCCAAGGCCCCGGACGTCGCCAGTACACCTTTGACCGGCAGATCCAGCACGTAGGCCAACGCCGCGATAATCGCGATCAGGAAAATCACCGCACCGAGCAGATCCTGCAACAGCCGTCCGGTGTGCCCGACGCGCTGCATCATCACCGCGCCGATCAACACGGTCAGGGTGCGCGCGCCGAACAGCCACCAGCCGATCTGCAACCCGGTCGCCGCCAGGTGCAGCGGCACGTTGTCAGCCCACGGCGCCGGCTCCATCGGGTTTAGGCCTTCGTTGAACAGTACTGCGCTGAACAGGGTGAAAATCAGCACCCGCACCAACAGCTTCCACTCGCTGCCACGGGAACTGATCAGGCGCCACAGGCCCAGATCGAGGAGTATCAGGATCAACGCGCAGAACAACGGATGTTCGGTCAAAAAAGACAACATCAAACCACTCCGACAGGGGCCAATCGCGAGAAGATCGCACAGATTAGCTCAGTGTAGGAGCAATTGATTTCAGAGGATGAACGCCCGCGCAAAAACACCGAAAACCCAATGTGGGAGCGGGCCTGCCCGCGAAGGCGGTGGATCAGTCAGACACGCATTGACTGGCACTGCGCTTTCGCGAGCAAGCCCGCTCCCACAGGGGGGGAATTACCCGTGCATCCGGCCAAAACGCCCGGACTGGAAGTCGGCGAATGCCTGATGAATCTCCTGTTCGGTGTTCATCACGAACGGGCCATGGCCGACAATCGGTTCATCAATCGGCTCGCCGCTGAGCAGCAGCACCACCGCGTCTTCACTGGCCTCAAGGGTCAACTGACGACCGTCGCGCTCGAACAGCACCCACTGCCCGACACTCGCAGTTTGCGCACCGTTGACCTGCACCGAACCTTTCAACAGCACCACCGCGGTGTTGCGCCCTTCGTGCAGATCCAGCGTCAGCAACTTGCCGGCGTTCAGCCGCAGGTCCCAGACGTCGATTGGCGTGAAGGTCTGCGACGGACCTTTATGCCCATCGAACTCACCAGCGATCAGCCGCAACCGGCCGGCATCGTCTTTCAGCGCGATATTGGGAATGTCGCCGTCGAGAATGGTCTGGTAGCCGGGCGCGGCCATTTTGTCCTTAGCCGGAAGGTTGACCCACAACTGCACCATTTCCAGCTTGCCGCCGGTCTTGGCGAAATTATCCGAGTGAAACTCTTCATGCAGGATCCCGGATGCAGCGGTCATCCATTGCACGTCGCCGGGACCGATGGTGCCGCCGCTGCCGGTGGAGTCGCGGTGTTGCACTTCGCCGTCGTAGACGATGGTCACCGTTTCAAAACCACGGTGCGGGTGCTGGCCGACGCCACGGCGCTCGGTGGTCGGAGTGAATTCGGCCGGGCCTGCGTGATCGAGCAACAGGAACGGGCTGATGTGTTTGCCCAGATTGTCATAGGAAAACAGGGTGCGCACCGGGAAACCATCGCCGACCCAATCGCCGCGAGGGCTGGTGTAGATACCGATGATGTTTTTCATGGTTGCCTCCAAAAGGTGGGTGACGCAATGGATTAAGCTTAAATCCATGACAGCTGGAGGACTAGACGGCAAAAACCGGCTTTAGTGTTCCACCTGCAGGACAGTGGCACGCCCTTCGCAAGCGATCCCCCCTGTAGGCGCTGCGGCACGCTGCGATCTTTAGAACTTGTTTTTCAGGATCAAAAGATCGCAGCGTGCCGCAGCGCCGACAGGAGTGTTGCCGGCGGCGAAAGATTCATGACTTCTGCTCAACAGTGCTTTGCCCCGACAGCGGTTTTTCTCAAGGGCTCAGATGCGGATACTCCTGCCCATTCCCACTGCAACCCTGGAGTCATCAATGTCTGTTCCCGCCTTTGGTCTGGGTACGTTTCGCCTGCAAGGTCAGGTGGTCATCGATTCGGTGCGCACCGGCCTTGAACTCGGATACCGCGCCATCGACACCGCACAGATCTACGAGAACGAAGCCGAGGTCGGTCAAGCCATCGCCGCCAGCGGCATTGCTCGTGAAGAGCTGTTCATCACCAGCAAGATCTGGATCGCCAACTTCGCCAAGGATCGTCTGATCGAGAGCCTCAAGGAAAGCCTGCAGAAATTGCAGACCGACTACCTCGACCTGACGCTTATCCACTGGCCGTCGCCGGAAGATCAGGTGCCGGTCGCCGAATTCATGGGCGCCCTGCTCGAAGCCAAACGCCTGGGCCTGACCCGGCAGATCGGGGTGTCCAACTTCACCATCGAGCTGATGCAACAGGCCATCGCAGCGGTTGGTGCAGAAAACATCGCCACCAACCAGATCGAACTGCACCCGTACCTGCAAAACCGCAAAGTGGTCGAGTTCGCCCGCAGCCAGGGCATCCAGATCACCTCCTACATGACCCTCGCCTATGGCGAAGTGCTGAAGGATCCAGTGATCCAGCAGATTGCTGAACGCCTGCAAGCGACCCCGGCGCAGGTCACTCTGGCCTGGGCAATGCAGTCGGGTTACGCAGTGATTCCATCATCGACCAAACGCGCCAACCTGCAGAGCAACCTCGGTGCCACCGCGCTGACCCTGAGCGTAGCCGACATGGCGCTGATCGCCGGTCTGGAGCGCGGCCAGCGCCTGACCAGCCCGAAAGGCATTGCCCCGCAGTGGGATTGAACGCTCAGTCCTGAAGACGCTGCGCGAGACCGAGCATGGCGGTGCGCAGCGTGTCCACCGAGCGGTGGACAGCCAGGGTTTCGGCGTCGCGGCACGCCTGTTCGAGATCGGTGCACGCTGCCGCCACTCGCGCCGCACCTACCATTTGCGCACCGCCCTTGATGTGATGCGCCAGTGTCCGCAACCCGTCCAGATCCTGAGGCTGGCGCGCCGCATCAAGCCGTTGCAGATCGTCGTGCAAGCTGCGCAACACTTGTTCGCGCAGGCGTTGCATCACCGCATGATCGTCTCCGGCCATCTGCTCCAGCGCGCTCAGATCGATCTCGGTCAACGTCACTGCCGGGGTCGGCAGGTGTTCACCTTCGCCGTGACTGGCCACCTGCAGCGCCTGTTGCAGATCACGCAAGCGAATCGGCTTGAACAGACAATCGTCCATGCCGGCCTCCAGGCAACGGCTCCGCTCCTCGACCTGCGCGTTGGCGGTAAACCCGAGAATCAGGCAACGCGCCCGGCAGCTCGCCGCCTCTTCGTCACGGATCGTCCGGGCGAGTTCGTAGCCGTTGCGCCGCGGCATGTTGCAGTCGGTGATCAGCACATCGAATGCTTGTGCCCGCCAGCGCTGCAAACCCTGTTCACCGTCTTCGATGTCAACCGTGCGGTGGCCGAGTTCACTCAGTTGCCAGCACAGCAGCAAGCGGTTGACCGGATGATCGTCCACCACCAGCACGCTCAGTGAGCGCACCGGCGTGTCCGCCACTACGGGGCTTGTCGCCTCGGAGGCGAGCGCGGCCAACGGCAGCAATTGCAGAGTTATCTCGACCCGCGTGCCATGCCCCGGCTCGCTGTCAAGGCGCAGCGTTGCGCCCATCATTTCGCAGAGGTTGCGGCTGATCACCAGCCCCAACCCCGAGCCACTGCGCGCTGACTGACCATGATTGCCGGCCTGGACAAACGGGCTGAACAGGCGTTTGCGGTCATCCTCACTGATGCCGATGCCACTGTCTTCAATCACCACCTTCACCGCCAACTGGCCGAGCGCTGTCCTGGTCACCGCCAGTTGCAGACTGACCTGACCGTACTCGGTGAACTTGATCGCGTTGCTCAACAGGTTCGACAGCACTTGCTTGAAGCGTGTCGGGTCGAGCATCACCTCAACGTCACTCTGTGCATCCAGTTCAACACGCCACAGCAAGCGCTTCTGCCGCGCCAGCCCCTCGAATACCCGGCACACCGAGATCACCAGTTCGCGCAGATTGGCCCGTTGCGGTGCGAGGGACAGATGCCCGGACTCGATACGCGCGATATCCAGAATATCGCCGATCAACCCCAGTAATTGCTGGCCGGCACCGGACGCGACCTCGATCGCCAGCTTGTCGGTGACGCCCTCCTCGGCACGCTTGAGGGCCAGTTCGAGCATGCCGATCAGGGCGTTCATCGGCGTGCGGATTTCATGGCTCATGGTCGCCAGAAACGTGGTCTTGGCCCGGTTGGCATCGTCGGCGGCATCCTTGGCTTGCTGCAACTGCTGCAGCCACTGCTGACGCTGGCGCAACTGCCAGCGCTGAAAACCGATCCAGGCCAAGGCCAGCAACAGCAACCCTGCCGCACCGGCAAACGCCAGAAGGATTTCGCGGCGATGACGCTGCCAATAGCTCTCTTCCACGACCACGTCATGGCTCCAGCGCTCGACCAGTTCGTCCATCTGCTGCGGCGCGATGCTCAGCAGCGCCTTGTTCAGAATCGTGTGCAGCGCCGTATCCTGCGGTGCGGTCGCCAGGGCGATGCGCGCCGGTTGATCGCCAATGGTATTGGTGATGCGCAGGCGCTCGCGGTAAAGGCGGGCAATCAGAAAACGCGCGACCAGCAGCGAGCTGACGGTGGCGTCGGCCTGCCCCTTGGCGATCAGTTCCATGCCGTCGGCCGGGCTGCGGACTTCCACCAGGCGGATCCCGGGCACCCGCTGCAGAATGTAGTCACGCAGTGGATGACCGCGATATATCGCCAGACGCTTGCCTGGCAGATCAATGAGACTGCGCGGACTACCCGCCGTTGTCGCACTGATCAGCACGAACGGGTTGTTCAGGTAGGCGCGGGTGAATTGCAGCTCGGTTTCCCGTTCGCTGCTCGGGGTCACCACCGGCAACACGTCGAGTTCACCGGCTTTGAGCTGCTCGATCTGGCGGTCCAGCGAACGCCCCCGAACCACTTCGAATTGCAGCCCGGTACGCTGACTGATCAGGCTGAGCAACTGCGCCGACAGCCCGTTGAATCGCCCGTCGGCATCAAAAAACGTCAACGGTGCGAAGTCTTCGATCACGCCGACCCGCACCCGCGGATGTTGCTCCAGCCACTGCTGCTCGCCGGCACTGAGGCGCACCCGCGACTGCGTGGCCATGTGCGCACGCCCCGCGCTCCAGCGCTGTTCGATCAGCTGACGACGCTCCATGGGAATCGCCGCCAGCGCCTTGTCGATGATGCGTTTGAGGCGTACGTCACTGCGCAGCAGGGCGAAACCGAAGGGATTGGCATCCAGCCCGGAAGGCCCGGCCAGTTGCAGGTCATTGCGATAATTGGTGTTGATCAGGTAATTGGCACTGATCAGATCCCCGAGATAGCCGTCATCGACGCCGAATGCCACCGCACCCAGCGCATCCATCGCCGAGGGATAGCGCTGCACGTTCGCCTCGGGGTAGAACGCCTGCACGCTGGTCAGCGGCAGATAGTCTTCGACCATGGCGATGCGTTGGCCCGCCAGATCCGCCGGTAACGTTTCGTCGAGCCGGGTCACCAGCATCGGCTGATCTTCGGCGTAGGGGCGCGACAAAATGAAATCCGGATCGGCCAGCTCGAAATTGTTCGAGGTGCCCAGCAGATCGAGTTCGCCGCGCTTGAGTGCGCTCATCACCGCGTCGCGATGGGTAAAGCGTTGCACCTCGACCCGCACACCGAGCAGTTGCGCCAGCAGCTCCGCGTAATCGGCGGTGAGGCCTTCCAGCTCCAGCCGATTGCGGGTGATTTCAAACGGTGGGTAATCGGCGCCGGAAATGCCCATGCGCAACCGTGGGTGCTGGCGCAGCCATTGGCGATCCTGCTCGTCGAGCGGAACCCGGATGTTTTCCAGTGCCGCCTGGCTCAACAACTCCAGTGGCTGTGGCGGTTCACTGCCCCAGCAGGTGGCCGTGATGCTCAACCACAGCACGCACCACCAGCGTTGCAGGTTCAATTTTCTACTCAGATCAAATGGTTGCGCTTGGCGAATTCGCGCAAGTACACCGGTGACTTTGAGTGCAGCCCCAGCTTTTTTATCAAGCGGGTTTTGTAGGTGCTGACGGTCTTGTGGCTGAGGAACATTTCAGCGGCGATTTTCTTGTTGGGGTTGCCCAGGGCCAACTGTTCGAGAATGTTCAGTTCTCGGTTGGAGAGCTCGTCGATCAGCTGTTTTTCGCTGCGGTGCGACGGGGTCGACACAAGGCCGTTATCAGGCAGCGCAGCAAAATAGGAGTAGCCCGACATCAGTGCCTGGACAGCCTTGTGCAATTGCAGCAACTGGTTGGTTTTAGCCACGTAACCCATGGCGCCGCTACGCAGACAACGATCCTGATAGTGCAGCGGATCCTGAGAAGTAAAGATCAGCACCCTGCACCCGGGGTCGTTGGCCTTGAACCGCTCCAGCACCTCCAGTCCGCTGACTCCCGGCAACTTGAGATCGAGTATCACCAGATTCGGCTTGTGTTCACGGCTCAGCACCATGGCTTCGCTGGCGCTGGATGCTTCGTGAATCACCTTGAACCTTTCGGCTTCGAGTACGAGTTTCACGGCAGCCCTTACCACCGGATGATCGTCGACGATCAGCGCTGACTTCATGACCGCTCCCAGTGCAAAAACAGGACGATGGCGCCATCGGCATCGGCTGTTCTTCGCCGGGGTGGCTGCGCAAAGACTGTTACACGGGAAGCAAACCGTATCTACCTGTCAGATCTGACAGTTGCGCGGAAGGGTTATCCGTGCTCAAGCCCGGCGCTGCAGGGCTGGCGCCGGTTTCCAGGTGTTCGCCGCGCAAACCGGGGCAACATCGACCCGCGCCATCAGGTGCCTGATCGCGGCCGCATCGGGCAACGCGACATGGCTGATCTGCAGGTTTTCCTGAGCGAAACCGGCGGGTGTCAGCGCCGGTGCCGTGGGCTCGTTATAGACCAGGACGTGGCGCACATGCGGGTTGTTGAGGAAAAACCCCGGCAGGTCCAGCGATCCGGCCGCCAGCTCGGCGTTGATGACCACGGCGTCGAACGGTTCACAGCCGTAGTCCACCAGGGTCAGCAGCTCAAGCAGACTCTGTACCGGAGCGACGCGGAAGTAGTCGAGGCGATTGAACAGGCGCTCGATTTTCATCCGGTGAAAATGCTGCGGATCAGCAATCAGGATGCGCAGGGATTTATTGATCATGCTCAATCTCCTGGAGTGGGTTGGATGCGCCAAGGCTACGCAAGCCGCAGGAGCAACTCTGTAGGATCTTTCCTAAAAATCCGTTCATTCATCCGAGTCTCTCCGGTGGTTGCGCTGTTGCAGCCAGTTCAGCAAGTCGGCCCCGGCCATCGGCCGTGCGTACCAGTAGCCCTGGCCCTGCGTGCAACCCAGCGCCAGCAACTCCCGACGTTGCGCATCGGTTTCGATGCCCTCGATGACCACGCTCATGCCCAGGGTTTCGCCCAATGCCAGGGTGCTGCTGATGGCCGCGCGGCAACGGGGTTCGTGCGCAAGGTTACGAATGAAATCGGCGTCGAGCTTGATCTCGTTGAATGGCAACTGACACAAACGCTGCAATGAAGAGAATCCGGCACCGAAATCGTCGATCGACAAGCGACAGCCCATGATGCGCAATCGCACCAGACTCTCCAGACTGGTGGCCGGCGCTTCGAGCAGACCGCTTTCGGTCAGCTCGAAGGTCAGGCTCGAACCGCAGGTTTTATGTTCGGCCAACAGGCTTTTCAACGTCGACGTCAGTTGCGCATTGGCCAATTGCACGGTTTGCAGGTTGAACGCCATGTTCAAGACAAAGCCCTGCGCCCGGGCACTGCGCTGCACCCGCAAGGCCTGACCAATCTGCGCAAACAGCATCTCGTCGAGCAGCGCGCAACGCTCAAGCACCGGCACGAACAGCGCCGGCGAAATCAACCCGCGTGTCGGATGCAGCCAGCGGCACAGCACTTCGACGCCACAGACTTCGCCGCTCTGCAGGTTGAACTTGGGTTGATACCAGGCCTGCAATTGGCCTTCAGCCAGCGCATGGCGTACCTCCCTTTCACTGGCCAGCGTCGTCGTACGCTGCGGCTGCGACGGGCTGATCTGCCGGTTGACGAATGTGTCCAGCAACTCGGCCAGCACCTGGGCGTGCAGCGGCTTGCCGACATCCCCGAGGAGGTTCAGCCCAAGCAGCGCGACCATCTGGTGTACCGCCCGCCGCAGATCCGCCGACAGCGAACTGCTGATGATCACCGACCTGACCTGACCCGACGCGCCCACCCGCTGCAGAAACTCCAGACCGTCCATGCCCTCCATCTGCAAGTCGCACAGGGCGACGTCCACCGAGCCGACTTGATCGAGCAACGCCAGCGCCTGCGCACCGTCGCTGGCTTCCAGCACCTGCTCACAACCCAGACCCTGCAACATGTTCACCGCTACGGAGCGCTGGAAAGCATGGTCTTCAAGCACCAGGATACGAAGCGGCAGATTGGGCATGAGGGGTGTCTCATTGTGGGTGAAGTGCGGATGAGTGTTGAGCTCGCGAGGGAGCATCTGTAATCGCTCAACCATCGAGATGTTCAAGTACGGGGCCAAGAGTCTGGCGATCCGGCGTACGGAGCATGAACAGCTGCCGTCGATGGGTGGCATAAATCGCCTCGGCCCGTGGCTGACCGCGCCGGGCATCGTGAATCACGCCGTGGCGGATCTGTGGGTTGCCCTGAAAGAAGCGCACCGGGTCAACACCCGCGGCGGCAATCAGTTCGCCATTGATGATCATCAGGTCGAACTGCTCGAACGGCTCATGGGAGTAATGCGTCAACGCCAACAGTTCACGAAACGAACGCACTGGCGTGAGGTGGCGGTAGCCCAGTTCGTTGAAGACTCTGGCGATTCTGGATTGCAGAGCGTGCTGTTCTTCAACAATCACGATTCGTTTGCACTTGTAGGACATAGGGTTTGACGGCGTAAGAAAATGTGGTCAACACGCTAACCAGATCCAATCAGAACCTATGTAGGAAAAATCCTAAAGACAGCTGGAAACCTCTTGAAAGCCGACAAGATGCCGCACAGGCATTCTCCGATGCGGCGATTTTCCTGAAACAGAGGTGGCGATTGTGATCGCCGGGAGCCACGCCGAATCGCGGCCCGATGTTGTTGCCTTATTCCGTCGTACTCGGACTCCAGAACGCCTGCACCACCAGCGCTGAAGTCGAGATCCGTGCCACCAGGGCATCCAGTTCGTCACCGTCCACCGAAGTGGTCGCCAGCGTGGCTTCGATCTCGATTTCGTCGGCACCGAAGGCGTGCACGTCGATGTCGCTGGCCGGGTAGTTGCTGCGTTCCAGCTCGGCTTCGAGCAGGGCGAACACGGCTTTCTGCTGCGAGCGCCGGGCGATCACGTAAACGATGTTGGTGACTTCGGCCGAGACTACGTCCAGTGGCTGGCGGTTGATGTTGTTGACGATCGGCCGCAGCAAAGTGTTGGCGGCGAGGATGAACAGCGTGCCGAGCACCGCTTCGGCCAGCAGGTCGGCACCGGCGCAGGCACCGACGGCGGCGGAAGTCCACAGAGTCGCGGCGGTATTGAGGCCACGGACGTTACCCTCCTCGCGCATGATCACCCCGGCACCGAGAAAGCCGATGCCCGAGACCACGTAGGCGACCACCCGCACCGCGCCTTCAGCGCCGCCGAGACGGTTGGCCATGTCGACGAAAATCGCCGCGCCGACCGCCACCAGCACGTTGGTGCGCAGGCCGGCAGTGCGTTGCCGGTACTGGCGCTCGAAACCGATCAGGCCGCCGAGGATGAACGCCGCGCTGAGGCTGACGAGGGTGTCGAGCAGTGAATCGAGGTTGAGGTTGTTGACGGCTTGCATGATGAAGCTCCTTGAATAGATACAGTCCCTTGGTTGGGGCTTGCTGCCAATGCACTTGAAACACCCGATCCCTGTAGGAGCTGCCGCAGGCTGCGATCTGTTGATCTTTGAAAGCAAGATCAAAAGATCGCAGCCTGCGGCAGCTCCTAAAGGGTGGCAGGTGAAGATTGCAGCCTGCTGTTATTGCCAGCCGAACCGGCGGATGTAGAAGCCTTTCACCGCCTGGGTCAGCGCCATGTACGCCAGCAGGATCATCGGCAGGAACACGAAGTACAGCGACGGCAGCGCCTGCAGTTTGAAGTAGTTGGCCAGTGGCCCCATCGGCAGGAAGATCCCGACCGCCATGATGATCCCGGTCATCACCAGCAGCGGCATGGCTGCACGGCTTTGCAGGAACGGAATCTTCGGCGTGCGGATCATGTGCACGATCAGCGTCTGGGTCAGCAGCCCCACCACGAACCAGCCGGACTGGAACAGCGTCTGGTGATCCGGGGTGTTGGCATCGAACACGTACCACATCAAGGCGAACGTGGTGATGTCAAAGATCGAACTGATCGGCCCGAAGAACAGCATGAAGCGTCCAACATCAGCCGGCTGCCAGCGCTGTGGCTTTTTCAGCATGTCCTCATCGACGTTGTCGAACGGAATCGCGATCTGCGAAATGTCGTAGAGCAGGTTCTGTACCAGCAGGTGCATCGGCAGCATCGGCAGGAACGGAATGAACGCACTGGCGACCAGCACCGAGAACACGTTGCCGAAGTTGGAACTGGCGGTCATCTTGATGTACTTGAGCATGTTGGCGAAAGTCCGACGCCCTTCGAGCACGCCCTCCTCCAGCACCATCAGGCTCTTTTCCAGGAGGATGATGTCCGCGGCTTCCTTGGCGATGTCCACCGCGCTGTCTACCGAGATCCCGATGTCGGCGGTGCGCAGTGCCGGGGCGTCGTTGATGCCGTCGCCCATGAAGCCGACCACATGCCCGTTGCCCTTGAGGATGCGCACGATGCGTTCCTTGTGCGACGGCGTGAGCTTGGCGAAGACGTTGGTGTTCTCCACCGCCACCGCCAGCTCGGCGTCGCTCATGCGCTCAATGTCGTTGCCCATCAGCAAGCCCTGTTGCGCCAGACCGACTTCGCGGCAAATCTTCGCGGTCACCAGTTCGTTGTCACCGGTCAGCACTTTGACCGCCACGCCGTGCTCGGCCAAAGCCTTGAGTGCCGGCGCGGTGCTTTCCTTCGGTGGATCAAGGAACGCCACGTAACCGATCAGCGTCAGTTCCTGTTCATCCGCCAGGCTGTAAGTGTCGCGACCTTCCGGCATCGAGCGGGCAGCCACCGCCACCACGCGCAAGCCTTCAGCGTTGAATGCTGCGGTGACCTGACGAATCCGGGTCAGCAATTCATCGCTCAAGGCTTCTTCGACTTCGCCGTGCTGCACGCGGGTGCACACCGCCAACACTTCTTCCACCGCACCTTTGCAGATCAGCAAATGCGGCTCGCCACGCCCCTCCACCACCACCGACATGCGTCGACGATTGAAGTCGAAAGGGATCTCATCGACCTTGCGAAACGCCGTGCCGACCTTCAGTTCACGATGGATTTCCACGTGTTCCAGCACCGCCACGTCGAGCAGGTTTTTCAGCCCGGTCTGGTAGTAGCTGTTGAGGTAGGCCTTTTCCAGCACATCGTCGGAGTCTTCACCCCAGACATCGACATTGCGCGCGAGGAAGATCTTGTCCTGGGTCAGGGTGCCGGTCTTGTCGGTGCACAGCACGTCCATGGCGCCGAAGTTCTGGATCGCGTCCAGACGTTTGACGATGACCTTTTTGCGCGACAGGAACACCGCACCTTTGGCCAGGGTCGAGGTGACGATCATCGGCAGCATTTCCGGGGTCAGGCCCACGGCAATCGACAGCGCGAACAGCAGCGCTTCGGTCCAGTCGCCCTTGGTGAAACCGTTGATGAACAGCACCAGCGGCGCCATGACGAACATGAAGCGGATCAGCAGCCAGCTGACCTTATTCACGCCCAGCTGGAACGAGGTCACCGCGCGGTCAGTCGCGCCGACCCGCTGCGCCAGCGCGCCGAAATAGGTGCTGTTGCCCGTGGTGAGAATCACCGCCATCGCCGTGCCGGACACCACGTTGGTGCCCATGAACAGGATGTTCTCCAGCTCCAGCGGATTGCGCGTGTCGCGGTCGGCCTGACAGGCAAACTTTTCTACCGGCATCGATTCACCGGTCATCGCCGCCTGGCTGACGAACAGATCCTTGGCGCTGAGCACCCGGCAGTCGGCAGGAATCATGTCGCCGGCGGACAGCACGATCAGGTCGCCCGGCACCAGTTGCTTGATCGGCAGTTCGATCCGCGGCTCGTCGCGGCGCATCACCGTGGCGGTATTGCTGACCATTGCCTTGAGCGCGTCGGCGGCCTGGTTGGATTTGCTTTCCTGCCAGAAGCGCAGCAGCGTCGACAGCACCACCATGGAGAAAATCACCGTGGCGGCCTTGAGGTCTTCGGTCAGCCACGAGATCACCGCCAACAGGGTCAGCAGCAGGTTGAACGGGTTTTTGTAGCAGTGCCACAGGTGGATCCACCATGGCAGCGGCTGCTCGTGTTCGACTTCATTGAGGCCGTACTGCGCGCGCAGTGCGTCGACTTCAAAGTCGGTCAGGCCGTCGGTGTGAGTACCCAGCGACGACAGCAGTTCACCGCTGTCGCGATGGGCCGCATCGACCAGGGTGTTGGCCAGGGTGGGCGGGACTTCACGGCTGACCGTGGTGTCGTTGATCGATTCCAGCAGCGCCAGGCGACGGAAGTGCCGGGCGATGTGGCGCGTACGCAGGAAGCCTGCGAAAAATTCCTTGAGCGTAAGTTTCATGGCTGTTGCCCCTATGGTCAGCCGGGAAACCGTCGAGCAGGTACGACCATGCCTCGTTCACCGGAAAATCCGGCACGGCAAGGCTTGGCGCGCCGGTCAGAAAAAGACAGGCGTGTCGATAGGTTTGCGATCACGACCACACGGTCGAAATCACATACTTTCAGTGTCGATGAGAAGGACGTCGGGACATGGTCTCAACTGACCATGATCGGGATGCCGCTGCTCGCTTTACGGCGAGACAACGGCAGAGAAAGGCTGCGCGTTATCTTGCCGAGAATCTGCCGGTTACCGAGACCGGCCGACAACTGTCACTCGAACAAGTACCCACTGTGGGTCTCCGCTATTGATGAAAACGCGCGAAGCTTACGCCTCGATGATTTGAGAGTAAACCCGTGGAAGGAGGTGTGTCGGGGATTATCGGGGATGTTCAGGAAGGGTTCAGGTTTCAGATTTCAGGGTGTTTTTGACGGCCCCTTCGCGAGCAGGCTCGCTCCCACATTTTGTCCTGCGTGCACAGAACATTTGTAGGAGTGAGCCTGCTCGCGATAGCGCTATTACAGACGACGCAAAAATCAGCTGGCAGCCGCCAACAACAGATCCGCCACCGTACGATGCCCGCGATTCTTGCCATGCTCATACAACGACCCGGCAATCTCGTCGGCACGCACCGGCAACACCGAGAGCAACGTATCACTCAGGCCATGGCTGGCCTGGCAGAAGCCCTGCATGTACAGGCCGGCCTTGCAGCGCTCGTCAGTAATCAGTTTGTAGTTGCGATCGACCTCGAAATCACCGAGGTATTCTTCCAGTGGCGCCAGCAATTTGCGGTGCATCTGCCGCTCGTAACCGGTGGCCAGGACCACGGCGTCGTAGATCCGCACGGTGACTTCGCCGGTGGCGTTGTTGCGCACCGCCAGTTCGATGCCGCGCTCGGTGGCGGTGGCACTTTCCACAGTGGTCAGGGTACGGAACGCATGACGAGCGATGCCCGAGACTTTCTGCCGATAGAAGATGCCGTAGATGCGTTCGATCAGATCAATGTCGACCACCGAGTAGTTGGTGTTGTGGTACTCGTTGACCAGCCGCTCACGCTCGGCGCTGTTTTGCTGGAACACCAGATCTGTGAACTCCGGCGAGAACACTTCGTTGACGAACGGGCTGTCGTCCGCAGGCTTGAGCGCCGAGCCGCGCAGGATCATGTCGACCTGCACCGACGGGAACGAATCGTTCAGATCGATGAAGGCTTCCGCCGCGCTCTGCCCGCCGCCGATGATCGCGATGCTCATCGGTTGGTTATTCACACACGGCTGTTTGGCCATCTGCGACAGATACTGCGAGTGGTGGAACACGCGGCTGTCGCCCTTCAGCGCCTTGAACGCCTCCGGAATACGCGGTGTGCCGCCGGCGCTGACCACCACCGAACGCGCAGTGCGCACGAACTGCTGGCCTTCGCTGTCACGGGAGATCACGCGCAGCGCTTCAACCTGATGGTTGTGCAGCACCGGTTCGATGGTCAGCACTTCTTCACCGTAGCGGCTCTGCTCGGTGAACTGCCCGGCGACCCAGCGCAGGTAGTCGTTGTACTCCATGCGGCACGGGTAGAAGGTGCCGAGGTTGATGAAGTCGACCAGACGGCCGTGGGCCTTCAGGTAATTGACGAACGAATACGGGCTGGTCGGGTTGCGCAGGGTCACCAGATCCTTGAGGAAGGAAATCTGCAATTCGCTTTGGGTCGACAGGGTGTTGCCGTGCCAGCTGTAGTTGGCCTGCTTGTCGAGGAACAGCACATCCAGCTCACCGTGGGTCGGGCCGCGCTCTTGCAGAGCGATGGCCAGCGCCAGGTTCGAAGGGCCGAAACCGACGCCGATCAGGTCGTGAACGATGGGCGATGCAATTGCCTGAGTCATTTCCAGTGTCCTCTGGATGAACCCCTCAACAAGGGGAAAGGAGAGCCTAAGTGAGCCGACTGGCCTTGAGCAGGACAGCAGGTCGTCTGTTGAGTAGGAACGAGGACAGTGAAATAAAATTTAGCGATGGCGGCTCAATGGGCATCCCATTGCTTGATGCGCAGGCGGCAATGCTTCATCGCATTGACGATGTGTTTTTCCACCAGTGCCTTGGAAATCCCCAGATGTTCGGCGATCTGCGGGTGCGACAGGCCTTCGATCTTGCGCAGCAGAAAACTGTCGCGACACAACGGCGACAGTTCCGCCAGTGCGCGCTGGAGCATCTCCAGACGCTGGCCGTGATCAAGGGTGCCGTGGGGCGACGGGGTGAAATAGCGCTCTTCGCTGTCGAGCACCTCCAGTGGCTCGACCTGGCGCAAGGCATTGCGCCGATGATCGTCGATCACCAGATTCAAAGCGGTGCGATAAAGAAAGGCCCGGGGTTGCTCGATGGGCGTGTCGCTGGAGCGTTCCAGAACCCGCACATAAGCGTCATGCACCACATCTTCGGCGACCTGACGGTTGCCGAGCTTGGCGTTCAGGAAACACACCAGCTCGCGATAGTAGTTTTCCAACATGACTCCCGGCCGCTTCGATGCGGATTCGATCCTTGAGCACACTGATCGACGGCCCCGTAAACACGGGTAGCAAGATAGTGGCAACTTGAGGTGCGTAATTTATAGTAATTCTCATATAGATTTAAAGTGGCGTTTGTCGTTGCCCGTCAAATAGTGCCGTTCTATACCTGTAACATCCTGTGTCTTCGCTTAAATTCCCCTGCACATTCATCGTTTACAGGACAGCTCCCCGTGTCTGTTGCGCCCTGCGACAGCGTTCAGCGGCTGCGCGCTGTGGCGTGCAGCCGGACGACGGGCCGAATTCCACTGGCCGGAACCCTGCATGAAACGTCCCCGCCCCGCTCGACGCGCCCTGCTCGCAGTCCTTTGTCTGATTCCCGTTGTTGCCTACGCCGCGTGGCAAATCATGCCGCCGGGCCGCGAGCGCTTCGCCACCGTGCAAGTCAGCCGTGGCGACATCGAAAGCAGCGTCACCGCGCTGGGCACCCTGCAACCGCGCCGTTATGTCGATGTCGGCGCGCAGGCCTCCGGGCAGATCCAGAGGATCCACGTGGAAGTCGGCGACGTGGTCAAGGAAGGTCAACTGTTGGTGGAGATCGATCCGTCCACGCAAAAGGCCAGACTCGACGCCGGACGCTTCTCCATCGAAAACCTCAAGGCGCAATTGCAGGAACAGCGCGCCCAGCATGAACTGGCGCGGCAGAAGTATCAGCGTCAGCAGAATCTGGTCGCCGGCGGCGCCACCCGCGAAGAAGACGTGCAAACCGCCCGCGCCGAACTGAAAGCCACTCAGGCACGCGTCGACATGTTCCAGGCACAGATCCGCCAGGCTGAAGCGAGCCTGCGCAGCGATCAGGCCGAACTCGGCTACACGCGGATTTATGCGCCGATGGCCGGCACCGTAGTTGCCCTCGACGCCCGCGAAGGCCAGACCCTCAACGCGCAACAGCAGACGCCGCTGATCCTGCGTATTGCCAAACTGTCACCGATGACCGTGTGGGCCGAGGTTTCCGAGGCTGACATCGGCCACGTCAAACCAGGCATGACCGCCTACTTCACCACCCTCAGCGGCGGCCAGCGGCGCTGGAGCAGCACCGTGCGGCAGATTCTGCCGGTGCCGCCCAAGCCGCTGGACCAGACCAGCCAGGGCGGCGGCAGCCCGGCCAGCAGTAGTAAAAGCGGCAGCGCCCGCGTTGTGCTGTACACGGTTTTGCTCGACGTCGATAACGCCGACAACGCCTTGATGGCCGAGATGACCACCCAGGTGTTTTTCGTCGCCGACCAGGCCAAAGGCGTGCTCACCGCGCCAGTCGCCGCGTTGCAGGGCAGCACCAGCGCCAACCTGCAGACCGCTCGTGTGGTCGCGGCCAACGGTGATATTCAGCAGCGCCAGGTGCGCACCGGCATCAGCGACCGGCTCAAAGTGCAGATTGTCGACGGCCTCAACGAAGGCGATCACCTGTTGATCGGCCCGGTCGACGGCAGCGGAGGCTGAATGCAAACGCCTCTGATCGACTTGCAGGACATTCGCAAATCCTACGGCGGCGGTGACGCTCCGGAAGTACACGTGCTGCGCGGCATCGACCTGTCGATCCACGCCGGTGAATTCGTGGCGATTGTCGGTGCTTCCGGCTCCGGCAAATCGACCCTGATGAATATCCTCGGCTGCCTCGACCGCCCGACCTCCGGCGAGTACCGCTTTGCCGGGGAAAACGTCGCCGGCCTCGACAGCGACGAGCTGGCCTGGCTGCGCCGCGAAGCCTTTGGATTTGTGTTCCAGGGCTATCACCTGATTCCGTCCGGCTCGGCCCAGGAAAACGTCGAGATGCCGGCGATCTATGCCGGCACCCCGGCCGCCGAGCGCCACGCCCGCGCCGCCGCCCTGCTCGACCGACTCGGCCTGGCCTCGCGCACCGGCAACCGTCCGCATCAGTTGTCCGGCGGCCAACAGCAACGGGTGTCGATTGCCCGGGCGTTGATGAACGGCGGCCACATCATCCTCGCCGACGAACCCACCGGCGCCCTCGACAGCCACAGCGGCAAAGAGGTGATGGCGCTGCTCGACGAATTGGCGAACCAGGGCCACGTGGTGATCCTCATCACCCACGACCGCGAAGTCGCAGCCCGGGCCAAGCGCATCATCGAAATCCGCGACGGCCTGATCATCAGCGACAGCGCCCGCGACAACCCTGAAGCGCAGACCAGCGCCAACCCCGGCGCCCTGCAGGCGGTGGATCTGCGCCAGCGCCTGGCCGACGGCGCCGAAGCCACCGGCGCCTGGAAAGGCGAACTGGTCGATGCCCTGCACGCCGCGTGGCGAGTGATGTGGATCAACCGCTTTCGCACCGCGCTGACCCTGCTCGGGATCATCATCGGCGTGGCCTCGGTGGTAGTGATGCTGGCGGTCGGTGAAGGCAGCAAACGCCAGGTGATGGCGCAGATGGGCGCGTTCGGTTCGAACATCATTTACCTGAGCGGATCGGCGCCCAACCCGCGCACGCCGTCGGGGATCATCACCCTCGATGATGTGCACGCGCTGGCCAGCCTGCCGCAAGTGCAGCGGATCATGCCGGTCAACGGTGCCGAGGCCGGCGTACGTTACGGCAATGCCGACCACCTGAGTTACGTCGGCGGCAACGACACCAACTTCCCGGCGATCTTCAACTGGCCGGTGGTGCAAGGCAGTTACTTCACCGAGGCCGATGAGCAGAACGCTGCAGCCGTCGCGGTGATCGGCCACAAGGTCCGCAGCAAGCTGCTCAAGGATGTGCCGAATCCGATCGGCCAATTCATCCTGATCGAGAATGTGCCATTTCAGGTAGTCGGCGTGCTTGCGGAAAAAGGCGCCAGCTCCGGCGACTCCGACAGCGACAATCGCATCGCCATCCCCTATTCCGCGGCCAGCGTCCGGCTGTTCGGCACGCGCAATCCGGAATACGTGGCCATCGCCGCCGCCGACGCGCGCAAGGTCAAGGACACCGAGCAGGCCATCGAGCAACTGATGCTGCGCCTGCACAACGGCAAGAAGGATTTCGAACTGACCAACAATGCCGCGATGATCCAGGCCGAGGCCCGCACCCAGAACACCCTGTCGCTGATGCTCGGTTCGATTGCCGCGATTTCGCTGCTGGTCGGCGGCATCGGCGTGATGAACATCATGCTCATGACCGTGCGCGAGCGGACTCGTGAGATCGGCATTCGCATGGCTACCGGCGCCCGTCAGCGCGACATCCTCCGGCAGTTCCTCACCGAAGCGGTGATGCTCTCGGTGGTCGGCGGCATTGCCGGGATCGCCCTGGCGCTGATCGTTGGCGGCGTGCTGATCCTCAGCGAAGTGGCCGTGGCCTTTTCCTTGATGGCGGTACTTGGCGCCTTCGGCTGCGCCCTGGTCACCGGTGTTGTCTTCGGCTTCATGCCTGCCCGCAAAGCTGCCCGGCTCGACCCGGTCACGGCCCTTACCAGTGAATGATCGATCTATGAAACCGCGCCTCAGCCTGTTGACCGTGTGCCTGCTCCTCAGCGCCTGCGGCAATCCCGTTCAGCGCCCGGACAGCGGCGTGCAAATACCTGCTACCTGGCAGTCGCCCCATAGTGCCAGCGTTGCCCGCAACAACCCGCAGTGGTGGACGCAATTTGGCAGCCCGGAACTGGATCGCCTGATCGAACAGGCTCGCGTCGGCAGTTTCGACCTCGCGGCCGCCGTTGCTCGAGTGCGTCAGGCCCAGGCAGGCACCGTCATCGCTGGCGGCTCACAGTTGCCGGAGGTCAAGGCCGGACTGAATGCCAATCGGCAGAAACTGCTGCGCGGCAATGGCTACAGCCAACTCGATGCCAATAGCAGCAACAAGGCGGTGGACTATTTCGATACCAACCTGAGCGCCACCTACGAAATCGATTTCTGGGGCGGCAAACGCGCATCGCGCGACAGTGCGCAGTTCGCCCTGCAGGCCAGCGAATTCGACCGGGCGACGGTCGAGCTGACATTGCTCAGCGGCGTTGCCAGCACGTATGCGCAAACCTTGTCGCTACGCGAGCAGAGCCGCATCGCCGAACTCAATCTGGCCAACGCGCAAAGCGTGCTGAAACTGGTGCAGACGCGGTTTGATTCAGGCTCGGCCACTGCGCTGGAACTGGCGCAACAGAAGAGCCTGGTCGCCGCCCAGCAATGGCAATTGCCGCGCGTGCAACAGCAAGCCCAGGAAGCGTTGATCAGCCTCGCCGCCCTGCTTGGCCGACCGGTGCAGCAATTGTCGGCGACAGAGTCCTTCGATCACCTGCGATGGCCAGACATCGCCGCCGGCGTGCCCAGCGAGTTGCTCACGCATCGTCCGGACATCGCACGCGCCGAAGCACAACTGGCCGCCGCCGAAGCTGACGTCAAAGTCGCTCGCGCGGCCATGTTGCCGGCACTGACCCTGACCGCCCAACTCGGCTCAGGCGCCAATCAGTTCGATGATTTGATTCGCAGCCCTTTCTACAACCTGACCGCCGGACTGGTCGCACCGATTTTCAATAACGGTCGCCTCGGCGCTGAACGCGACAAGGCCTCGGCGCGCCAGCAAGAGCTGCTGGAAACCTACCGTGGCGCGATCATCAACGGTTTCGCCGATGTGGAAAAAGCGCTCAATAGCCTCCGTCGCCTGGATGAGCAGCGGTTGTGGCAGAACGAAGAACTGAATCAGGCGCAGACCGCATTCGACATCGCCCAAAACCGCTACCAGGCCGGTGCCGAAGACTTGCTGACTGTCCTCGAAACCCAGCGCACCTTGTATGCGGCGCAGGATCAGAACGTGCAACTGCGCCTGGCGCGGATGCAGGCCAGCATAGCGTTGTACAAGGCGCTGGGGGGTGGGTGGCAGACTTTGTAATTGCGCCGACTGACAGATCGCTTTCGCGAGCAGGCTCGCTCCTACAAGGTGTCTGGTCAGCCCGGACATTGTGGGCTGACACATAAACCTGTGGGAGCGAGCCTGCTCGCGATGGCGGTGGGTCAGGCAATTGTAGGTCGACTGGTCGGGGGCTATCGCGAGCAGGCTCGCTCCCACAATGTCCGGGTCAGCCCGGACATTGTGGGCTGACACATAAACCTGTGGGAGTGGGCCTGCTCGCGATGGCGGTGGGTCAGGCAATTGTAGGTCGACAGGTCGGGGGCTATCGCGAGCAGGCTCGCTCCTACAGGGTGTCCCGGTCAGCCCGGACATTGTGGGCTGACACATAAACCTGTGGGAGTGAGCCTGCTCGCGATGGCGGTGGCTCAGGCAATTGTAGGTCGACAGGTCGGGGGCTATCGCGAGCAGGCTCACTCCTACAGGGTGTCCGGTCAGCCCGGACATTGTGGGCTGACACATAAACCTGTGGGAGCGAGCCTGCTCGCGAATGATCGATGACGCAGCCCTCAAGCCGGGCTGGTTTTAGGCTTCAGATTGCGCGCATACCATGGCCGTTGCGGCACGCGGCGGAACAGGCCGGCGAGTTTTTCCTCGTCGGTAATGAAGGTGATGCGCAGCGCCAGCTTCATGGTTTCCGGATCCATCTCCACCGTCTTGCCCATCTGCAAACCCGGCGTGGTGCTGCAGCCATGGGTGATCGGCCCGAGCCACGGGTCGTCGACCTCCACCCAGCGCCCCGGGGCAAACCAGGGCACGCCATTGACTTGCAGCCGCGTGACCTCGCCCGGATGGAAGCGCTCGTGAGCACGGAACCAGTCCTCGATACGATCGTCGATCCAGCCATGGAAATGCCAGAACGTCGGGTTGACGTGGGAAGAAAACGGATCGCCGAGAAAGTCGTTTTCGGCGTTGTACCAGCGGGCAGCGAAGTCCGCCGGATCGCGGGCAAACGGCACCGGCTGACCGTTGGACGGATCGCGCGGCACGGAGGCCCAGCGCATGTGCAGCCAGTCATGCAGGCCCAACTCGACTTCGGAGCCGAACTGGCCGAGGGTCAGCCGGGCCAGATACGCCGGATCGCGGTACTGCGACTCCCAGACCTGGAAGTTGCTTTCGTAGGTCTCGGCAGTCTTGATATCGCTGACCCACTGGCTGAATTCGTCATCGCCCGCAGCCGTCCAGGTCGGCGGCAAGGCAGTGCCGTCGTGATTGTCGAAATAGCGGGCGAAGCCGACGCGGTCGCGGATCAGCTCCGGCTGCGGCAGCGGGAAAAACTCCCACGACGGCAGATCCTGCATCGAGCGCGCCGTCCCGAGCATGTGCCGGTGCATGAAGAAAAAGTCCACACCAGAGCCATTGCGATCCTTGCGCGGGCCACGGGCATCGCGCTCCTTGTCACGCGGTCCGGGCTGCCAGCCGATGCCGCGCAAGGCTTCGCGTTTGTCCTCGGGCAGTTTGTGCCACTTGTCCCGGGTCGCATGCCACAACTGGTGAAACAGGCGATGTTCGGGAGAGATCAACCACGCCAGCAACGTCGGATTGAGCGGCGTGCGCTCGCGCGCTTCGGGAAACAGCCGCTTGACGGCGACGAAGCGGTTGTCCTGCGCTGGCAAGGCCAGCGAGCGGTCCAGGCGCAAGGCCTTGCCGCTGAGCGTGCCACTGCCGGCATTGCCGAAGTCGGCCCAGACCTCATCGAGGATCATCTCCAGTTCATAGCTGATCTGGCCATCGGCGCCGATCAGGCGCCAGCTCAGCTTCGCCGCATCGGCTGCGGCGAGATCACCAAGAATCCGGTAACGCGGGGTTTCGCCGGAACGCAGGCGCTCGGGCGTGTCGAGAAAACCGCACACGCCGCGCCCCTTCTGGCCGATGTCGAGTAACACTTGCAGGTCCTTGGGCGGCAGGCCTTCGAGGCCAGCATCGACACCTTCGAAACGGATATCCCACACCCCGCGCAACGCATTCGCCAGGCGCTGCCCGGCCCTGTCCGCGACGTCGAAAGACGCTTCGCCCGGGGTGATCGTCGGGTCCGGCTTCGTCCATTCACGATGCCCAAAATACGCCGCAGGCACGGCAGCGCCGGTCAGCGCCAGGCCCGCCATGAACCATCGTCGAGAAATCTTCATTGCCCTACCTGTGTCAGCCATGAAGCAGGCTTTATCCAAGCTAGAACGTTTGCTCCATGCACAAATTTATGGGGGTACCTGAAAAGATCGCAGCCTGCGGCAGCTCCTACAGTGATCGCGTTCCAATGTAGGAGCTGCCGGAGGCTGCGATCTTTTAACCTGGCAACCTAAATTCCACGGCCAACCACTCGTTCCTCCCAGATAGCGAAGGCCTCCGCGCCTGCAACTCGATGGCGAACCTGACTGAGATGGCAATGACAAAACCACGTTCGAAAAAGGCTCTATTCATCGGCCTGCCGTTGGCCCTGGCGATCAGCGCCGGCGCAGGCTTTGCCGTGTGGCAACACTGGTTCAAGGACGACCTCGGCTACCCGGCCAAAGTCATGAAGCAGGCCGATGAGCTGCACGAACGCATGCTCTCTTTCGACAGCCATGTCAGCCTGACGCAAAATTTCGGCACCGATGGCCACGAAGCCGACAAGGACGGCGACGGCCAGTTCGACCTCGCCAAGGCCAACCGTGGGCGCCTGTCCGGCGCCGCGCTGACCATCTTCGGCTGGCCGGAAATGTGGAACGGCCCGAACGCCCCGCACAAGCCGACACCCGGTTTCGTCGACGAGGCGCGCAATCAGCAGGAAATCCGCTTCAAGATCATCTCCGGGATGGTTCGCGACTACCCCAATCAGGTCGCTATCGCCTACACCCCCGACGACTTCCGGCGTTTGCACGGCGAAGGCAAATTCGCGATTTTCATCAGCATGCTCAACGCCTATCCGCTGGGCCACGACCTAAACCTGCTGGACCTGTGGACGGCACGCGGCATGCGCATGTTCGGTTTCAGCTACATCGGCAACAACGACTGGGCGGATTCGTCGCGGCCGCTGCCCTTTCTCAATGATTCGCCGGACGCCCTCGACGGTCTCTCCGATCTGGGCAAGCAGGCGGTCAAGCGCCTCAACGATCTGGGCGTGATCATCGACGTCTCGCAAATGTCGACCAAGGCCCTCGAGCAAGTCGCGCAACTGAGCCGCACGCCGCTGGTGGCCTCGCATTCGGCACCGCGTGCGATGGTCGACATTCCGCGCAACCTCAGCGACAAGGAAATGCAGCTGATCAAAAACAGCGGCGGCGTGGTGCAGATCGTCGCGTTCTCGCAGTACCTGCGTCCGCTCACTCAGCAAACCCAGGACAAGCTCAACGAGATGCGCAAGGACTTTGACCTGCCGCCGCTACCGAACCTGGCGATGGCGTTGATGCCGGGCGACCCGATCATTGCGGCGTGGTCCGAACAGAAGTTCGGCCAGTACGCCAGCCGCCTGTACGGCATCCTCGAAGAGGAACCGAAAGCCAGTCTCAAGGATCTGGGGAATGCCATCGATTACGCGGTGCGCAAGATCGGCATCGACCATGTCGGCATCAGCTCCGACTTCAACGAAGGTGGCGGCGTCAAAGGGTTCGAGAACGTCGGCGAAATCCGCAACGTCACCGCCGAGCTGATCTCGCGCGGTTACTCCGAAGCGGACATCGCCAAGCTCTGGGGCGGCAACTTCCTGCGGGTCTGGGATCAGGTCGAGAAAGCCGCAAAACCGGCACTGGCCGTCGCGCCGGGAACCGCCAAGCCATGAGCAATCGTCGTGAGTTCTTGAAGCAGGCCGGGATTCTCGCGGCGGCGCTGCCACTGGGCGCGAGCCTGCCGAATGTCGCGGGTGCCGCGAGCGCTGCGCCCGTGACTGGCAACAAGTGGGCGCAGTTGCAGCAACTGTTCGATCAGGATCCGGCGTATCTGCACTTTTCCAATTTTCTGATCACCTCGCACCCGAAACCGGTGCGCGACGCAATTGAGCGGCACCGCACCGCCCTCGACAAAAATCCCGGACTGACCATGGATTGGGACCTCGGCGTGATCGAACAGCGCGAAGAGAACGTGCGAGTCTGGGCCGGTCGCTACCTGCAAGCCGATGCCAAACAGATCGCCCTGACCGGCAGCACCACCGAAGGTCTGGCGATGATTTACGGCGGCGTGCACGTGCGCCCCGATCAGGAAATCCTCACCACCGAGCACGAGCACTACGCGACCCACACCATCCTCGCCCTGCGCAGCGAACGCGACGGCACCCGGGTGCGCAAGATTCGTCTGTTCAAGGATCCGTACAACGCGAGCAAAGCAGAAATCCTCGCTGCCATCGACGGCGCCATCCGCCCCGAAACCCGGGTGCTGGGCATGTGCTGGGTGCATTCGGGCAGTGGCATGAAACTGCCCATCGGTGAGATCGGCGCCATCGTCGACAAGCACAACCGCGGTCGCAGCGACGCCGACCGCATCGTTTACGTGGTCGACGGGGTGCATGGCTTCGGCGTGGACAACCTGAGTTTCGCGCAGATGAACTGCGACTTCTTCATCGCCGGCACCCATAAGTGGATGTTCGGCCCACGCGGCACCGGCATCGTCTGCAGCCGCTTCGCCGAGGTCAGGTACGTCACCCCGATCATTCCGACGTTCTCCGAAGCCACGGCGTTTTCCACCACCATGACGCCCGGTGGCTACCACTCGTTCGAGCACCGCTGGGCGCTGGACGAAGCGTTCAAATTGCATCTTGAGCTGGGCAAGGCCGAGGTCGAGGCGCGCATTCACGCGCTCAACAGCTACCTGAAACATCGCCTGCAGCAACGTTCGCAGATCGAACTGGTGACGCCACTGAGCCCCGAACTGTCCGCCGGTTTCACCTTCTTCCGGGTCAAGGGCAAGGACAGCGACAAGATCGCCGCGCACCTGATGGCCAACCGCGTGGTGGCCGATGCCGCGCACCGCGACGTCGGCCCGGTGATTCGCACCGCACCGGGGCTGCTCAACGACGAAGAGCAAATCGACCGTTTGCTGGCCGTGCTCGACCAGGCCCTGTGAATCCGGACGCTCCCTTTTTCCTTTTAGCGAGACTCGCAATGAACAGTGAACTGCGTCGATTTTCCTTGAAGGCGCTGCCGGCGCTGATGCTCACCGCCCTCGCCGCCGGCCTGCTGCCGGGCGCCGCGCATGCCGCCACCCCGCCTGCGCCGGGCAAGGTGTTCAAGGACTGCAAGGACTGCCCGGAAATGGTCGTGCTGCCCACCGGCACGTTCACCATGGGCACCCCGGAGGATGAGGTCGGCCGCGAGCCGGATGAAGGGCCGCTGCACCCGGTGACGTTTGCCAAACCGCTGGCGATCAGCCGTTTCCAGATACTGCGCGGCGAGTGGGACGCCTACCTCAAGGACAGCGGCTACAAAATGCCCGACGGCGACACTCGTCCCGGTCGCGCGTGCAAGGCCGGTATCCCGGATTATCAGGGCAGCGACCCGCGCAAGCAGTACACCGACAAGCACCCGGCAGTGTGCATGGATTTCCCGGAGGCCGAAGCTTACGTGGCCTGGCTGTCGAAGAAGACCGGCCAGCAATACCGGCTGGTCAGCGAGTCGCTGCGTGAATACGCCGCCCGCGCCGGCAGCACGGGCCCGTTCCCCTTCCCGTTCGATGAGGGCAAGGAATACAGCATCGCCAAACACGCCAACACCTACGGCGCCGCCGATGGCTATAACTTCACCGCGCCGGCCGGCAGCTTTCCGGCCAACGCCTTCGGCGTCTACGACATGCACGGCAATATTTATGAGTGGACCGCCGATTGCTACAACGAGAACTACGTTGGCGCGCCAGGCGATGGCAGTGCCTGGCTGAGCGGCAAGTGCGAAGTGCGGCGCATCCGTGGCAACGACTGGGGCGAGGCACCGGTGTTCTCGCGTTCGGGCAACCGCAACGCCACCTACACCGACACCCGTGGCGACTGGATCGGCTTCCGGGTCGCCCGCGATCTGTAACGCCATCGCCCGGCTAAATTAGCCGTCCTGCCAGTCGTTCTAAAGGTGGGCGCGATCCTCCATGGCGCGTCCACCGCCCTCTACGTCATCCAGGCGAACCCCACGAGCAGTGCCGGTGTTCGCCGCTCCTTCAAGCAGGGAACCTCCATGAGCAAACCAACACGCGGGGTGATCAATGAATTGTTCGCCCTGCTCAAACCCTTTCGACTGATCGTCAGCGTGTCGATCCTGCTCGGCATGGTCGGTGGCCTGAGCGTCACCGCGCTGCTGGCGACCATCAACAACGTGCTGCACGCTGAGGGCGCACTGACCAGCACGATGGTCGCGGTGTTCGCCGGCCTGTGCCTGCTGGCGCTGACCAGCTCGATCTTCTCCGACATCGGCACCAATTTCGTCGGCCAGCACATCATCGCCAAATTGCGCAAAGAGCTGGGCGAAAAAGTCCTCTCGGCGCCGATCGAGCAGATCGAGCGCTATCGCAGCCATCGGCTGATTCCGGTGCTGACCCACGACGTCGACACCATCAGCGACTTCGCTTTCGCCTTTGCGCCGCTGGCGATTTCCCTGACCGTGACCCTCGGTTGCATGGGCTACCTGGCGATGCTGTCGTGGCCGATGTTCCTGATGATGGCGGTGGCGATCCTGATCGGCACGGTCATTCAGTACATCGCGCGCGGGCGTGGCATGCAGGGTTTCCTCAAGGCCCGTGACTACGAAGACGAGTTGCAGAAGCACTATCACGCGGTCGCCGAGGGCGCCAAGGAACTGCGTATCCACCGCCCGCGCCGGCATCGCATGTTCGTTTCTGGCATCGAAGGTACGGCCGACAAGATCTGCGACACGCAGGTGCGTTCGGTGAACATTTTCGTGGTCGCCAAGACCTTGGGTTCGATGCTGTTCTTCGTGGTGATCGGCCTGGCGCTGGGCCTGCAATCGCTGTGGCCGAGTGCTGACAAAGCAGTCATGAGCGGCTTCGTGCTGGTGCTGCTGTACATGAAAGGGCCGCTGGAGCACATCATCGGCACCCTGCCGATCGTCAGTCGTGCGCAAATCGCGTTCCGCCGGATCGCCGATCTGTCCGAGCAATTCTCCTCGCCCGAGCCGCACCTGCTGCTCAGCGACCAGGGCCACCAAAAGACTCCGGTGCACAGCCTGGAACTGACCGATGTCTCGTACAGCTTCCCGACGGTAGAAGGCGCCAAGCCGTTCCGGTTGGGGCCGGTGAACCTGAAAATCGAACAGGGCGACATCATTTTCATCGTCGGCGAAAACGGCTGCGGCAAGACCACGCTGATCAAGTTGCTGCTGGGCCTGTACGCGCCACAGCAAGGCGAAATCCGCCTCAACCAGCAGCTCGTCGACGCTGCCAACCGCGACGATTACCGCCAGTTGTTCACCACGATTTTCGCCGACTATTATCTGTTCGACGACGTGGTTCAGGGCGATACCCATATCCCGGAAGACGCCAACCAATATCTGGAGCGCCTGGAAATTGCGCACAAGGTCAGCGTGCGTGACGGCTCGTTCACCACCACCGACCTGTCCACCGGCCAGCGCAAGCGTCTGGCCCTGATCAACGCCTGGCTGGAGGAGCGTCCGGTGCTGGTGTTCGATGAGTGGGCCGCCGATCAGGATCCGACCTTCCGGCGGATTTTCTACACCGAGCTGCTGCCGGACCTGAAGCGTCTGGGCAAGACCATCATCGTCATTTCCCACGACGATCGTTACTTCGATGTCGCCGACCAACTGGTGCGCATGAGCGCCGGCAAAGTGGTCACTGAGCTGCAACCCGCCTGACTGTGAAAAATTTGTAAAAAAATTGCGTTGAGCTTTCCGGTTTTCGGAAGGCTCAACGTCTTACTAACAGTTAATAGAAATAGTTCTCAGTCAACACTTTGAAGAGTAGAAGAACAATGCCCGCACCGCACGGACTCCACCCGCTCGCCAAGGCTCTGCTGATCCGCCGCTCCTTCCGTTGCACCTTGCCAGCGTTCTGCGCCATGGCCCTGACTGTGCCGATGATCGGCCAGGCCCAGGCCGCCGCCGTGGCGATCAATATTCCTGCACAGTCGCTGGGGAGCGCCTTGCAGGAATTCGGTCGCCAGACCAACCTCCAAGTGCTTTACAGCCCGGATGAAGTCAGCGGTCTGCGCAGCAGCGCGGTCAGTGGCAACCTGGAACCGACCGCCGCCATCGCGCAACTGCTGCAAGGCACCAACATCGCCTACAGCGTCGAAGGCAACAACGTCGCCTTGCGTTCGCGCAGCAGCGGCGGTGCCAGCCTCGATCTGGCCCCGACCAGCATTTCCGCCACTGCGGAATCTGCCTGGGGCCCGGTAGACGGAATCGTCGCCAAGCGCAGCGCCACCGGATCGAAGACCGATTCGTCGCTCAAGGAAATCCCGCAGACCATCAACGTCGTCACTCAAGACGAAATCAAGATGCGCGGTTCGAAGACCGTCACCGAAGCCCTGCAATACACCCCCGGCATGACCGGCGGCGGTTTCTCGGACCGGGTGAAGATCTTCGACGAACCGACCTCCCGCGGTTTCTCCCCTACTCCGCTGTACCTCGACGGCCTGCACATGCCTTACGGCGGCGGCAGCACCGGCGGTTCGCTGCAGATCGACCCGTACACCCTGGAGCGCGTCGAAGTGCTCAAGGGCCCGGCCTCGGTGCTGTACGGCCAGAACCAGCCGGGCGGTATCGTCAACATGGTCAGCAAGCGTCCGACCGCGACCCCGCTGCACGAAGTGAAGCTCGGTGGCGGCAGCTATGACCGCAAGTACGGTGCCTTCGACCTCGGCGGCCCGATCGACGATCAGGGCGAATTCCTCTATCGCCTGACCGGTGTGGTCAACGACAGCGGCTCGGCCATCGACTACGCCAGCCAGAACCGCATGCTGCTGGCGCCAAGCCTGACCTGGCTGCCCAACGACCAGACCACCATCACCGTGTTCGGTCAGTACCAGAAAGACCACGACGTACCGGAAGCCCAGGGCCTGCCCGCCAACGGCACCGTACATCGCAGCCAGGCCGGGCGCATCAGCCGCAGCCTGTTCCTCGGTGAGCCGGACGTGAACAAGTACCACCGCGAGCAGTTCGTCGTCGGTTACGAGATCGCCCACGAACTCAACGACGTCTGGACTCTGAAGCAGAACGCGCGTTACGCCGACATCAACGACCAGTACGTGGCGCCGCTGCACGGTTATGCGTTCCCGACCAACCCAGTCACCGGCCTCAACGACGGCAGCTACCAGACCCGTTACGGCGTGGACTGGTCGCAGCACAACAAGGTCTACGGCATCGATAACATCGCCCAGGCCAAGTTCAAGACTGCCGATGTCGATCACACCGTGCTGCTGGGCGTGGACTACTACCACTACAATTCGAAATTCCTCGGCCTGTACGACCGCACCGCTCCGGGTCTGGACCTGTACAACCCGGTGTATGGCAGCCAGATCAATTTCCGTCAGCCGTACAAATGGGACAACACCATCACCCAGACCGGCCTGTACGCTCAGGATCAACTGCGCTGGAACCAGTGGTTCCTGACCCTCGGCGGTCGTTATGACTTCGCCGAAACCGACAACAAGCAACCGCTGAGCGGCGGCCACAGCAACCAGAAAGACGAGAAGTTCACCGGTCGTGCCGGCCTCGGCTACGAGTTCGACAACGGCATCACGCCGTACGTCAGCTACGCCGAATCGTTCCTGCCGCAGACCGGTACCGACATGAGCGGCGGCGCCTTCGAACCGACCACCGGCAAGCAGTACGAAGTCGGCGTCAAGTACGAGCCGAAGTCGATCGACGGTTTCATTCAGCTGTCGGCGTACCAGATCGATCAGGACAATATGCTGACCACCGATCTCGCCAACCCGGGCTTCAGCACCCAGAGCGGCTCCGTGCGTTCGCGCGGTATCGAGCTGGAAGGCAAGGTCAACGTCACCCGCAACCTGCGCGTGCTGGCGGCGGTGTCGCGTAACCAGACCAAGTGGGAGAAGGACAACGACGGTCGCGAAGGTCGCACCCTGGCCATGCGTCCACCGCTGACCGCCTCCGCGTGGGTCAACTACGACTTCGACATCTCCACCGCCCTCGCCGGTTTCGGCATGGGCCTGGGCGCTCGCTACGTGCGCAGCAGCTACGGTTCGGATTACGAGTCGGACTCGTTCCAGATTCCGTCCTACACCGTGTATGACGCCATGGTCTCCTACGACCTGGAAAAATCGCCGCTGCATGTCAAAGGCGTGAAACTGCAAGCCAACCTGCAAAACCTCACTGACGAGAAATACGTGGCCGCGTGCAACGGTACCCTCGACTGCTATTACGGCGAAGGCCGCACCATGACTGCTGACGTGACCTATAACTGGTAATACGTTTAGCGCTCACTGAAACGCCGGCATTTGCTGGCGTTTTTTTTGGGGGCTTGGCGGGCCTTTGGGTCGAGCAGACTCTTTGGGTTTGGGTTTGGGTTTGGGTTTGGGTTTTGGGTGAATATCCGTTGCTTCGGGTGCTGCCGCTGGCGGTTTCGCTCTTACAGCGAGTCACCTTTTCCAGACGCCGAAAAGGTAACCCAAAAGGCTTTGCCCCCGGCGTACGGCACTTCGCTTAGGCTCAGTGTTCCCTCGCTACGGTGTCCATCCGGGGGCATCGCCTACGGTTTGCTTCGCTGCACCTCCTCTCGATGTATGCGGCTACGCCGCATGGCGCTGCGCGCCTAACCCCCGGATGAACACCTTCGCTCGGCCTGCCGAAGGGGCTGAAGATCAAAAGCCACATCAAAAGCCACATCAAGAGCCAGAGCAGATCAAAAGATCACAGCCTGCGGCAGTTCCTACATGGGATCGGGTGTTTTCATTTGGAGTTTGGTCGGCTGGCAGGTCGCCTTCGCGAGCAAGCCCACAATTGGATTGGGTGCATTCAGTTGGAGATTGGTCAGCTGTCAGGCCGTCATCGCCAGCAGGCTGGAGCAGAACGCGCACCACTTCTGCTCTTCACGACTCCTACAACTGGTAATACGTTCAGCGCTCACTGAAACGCCGGCATTTGCCGGCGTTTTTTTTGGGGGCTTGGCGGCCTTTGGGTCGAGCAGACTCTTTGGGTTTGGGTTTTGGGTTTTGGGTGAATATCCGTTGCTTCGGGTGCTGCCGCTGGCGGTTTCGCTCTTACAGCGAGTCACCTTTTCCAGACGCCGAAAAGGTAACCCAAAAGGCTTTGCCCCCGCGTACGGCACTTCGCTGAGGCTCAGTGTTCCCTCGCTACGGTGTCCATCCGGGGGCATCGCCTACGGTTTGCTTCGCTGCACCTCCTCTCGATGTATGCGGCTGCGCCGCATGGCGCTGCGCGCCTAACCCCCGGATGGACACCTTCGCTCGGCCTGCCGAAGGGGCTGAAGATCAAAAGCCACATCAAGAGCCAAAGCCAAGGCAAAGCCAAAGCCAAAGCCACATCAAAAACCAGAGCCAGATCAAAAGATCGCAGCCTTCGGCAGCTCCTACATGGGACTGGATGCGTTCAGTTTAGATTGCGTGCTGCCCTTGCGGCGAAGCCGCCCCACTCAATGGCCGAGTGTCAGCTCGCCGAAAGCTTTTGATCTTGATCCACGGGCGACGTCGGAAGGCTGAGTGGAGGGATTGATCCGGGGGTGGGAGCGCAGCGACCGTTTGGCGAAGCCAAACACAGCGAGAGGAGGTGCAGCGAAGCAAACCGTAGGCGC
>NZ_JFYN01000016.1 GCF_000631985.1 Pseudomonas sp. RIT288 | reverse complement strand
GAGATTGTAGGAGCTGCCGCAGGCTCGGGCCGCGTTCGGACGTTTTTTTGATCTTGAAAAGCCAAAGTCAAAAGATCGCCGAACGCGGCCCGAGCCTGCGGCAGCTCCTACACGTGAATGCACATTGAAACCTGTTGCGGCTCGGAAGTCTGTCGGCGAACTAGCGTTTTTTGTCGCAGGAATCGCGGCGCAACTGCCCCGGTGAAGCGCCAAACTCGCGCAACACCGCCGCCGCGAACGCGCTCTGCGAACTGTAGCCAACCCGGCTGGCGATCTCGCCGATGGGCAGCGCGGTCTCGCGCAGCAGGCAGACCGCCTTGTGCAGCCGACGGCTGCGAATGTAGTCCATCGGCGTCTGCCCGCATTCCGCCATGAACCGCGCGTGCAGCCGGGCGCTGGACAAGCCGACAATCTGCGCCAGATCGGCTACTTGCAGCGGGTAGGCGGCGTGTTGCTCGATGTGCGCATCCAAAGCCGCGTAGGGCAGGCGCCGCGCCGAGAGTTCGGCAGGTCTGGCGTGATTCAGGCTGGCCAGCAGCAACACTGCGCCTTGCTGGGCGATCAGCGGATCACTGACCGGGCTGTTCGCCAGCCAGTTGACCAATTGGCTTTGCCCGGCATCAAGTGACAATCGCGCAGGCTGGTCGAGCAAGCGCTGACTGGCGTCGGCATGCTCGCCCAGCGAATCGCTCAGCCATTGCCCGTCAGGCACGTCCAGCACCAGACAACGACTGCCATCGGGGCTGCCGCAGGCGTGATGCGCGCCGCCGGGAACGACCACGAAACTCTGCTGGCGTACCTGGCTGCCCTGACCCTCGACTTCGAAATCCAGCGCACCGGACAGACCGAACACCAGTTGCGCGTGGTCGTGGCTGTGGACGATCAGGTCGTGGGTGTATTGGCGCAGGGTGAGGATCGGGCGCATGGCAGAGGTCTCCGAAGTGAGCGCCAGTCTACACCGGGGCAACGGGCTTGCGCGCTGTCACACGACTGACGCCTGCCTGTCATGGTCGGTTCACCCGGCGCGTGCACAGTGGCGAAAACATCGCAGAGGGTTGCCCATGACCAGCGCCGAGCTCGCCAAACCCAGCCGCAAACAACGGGTGCGTACCCTGTGGATTTCCGACGTGCATCTGGGCACGCGGGATTGCCAGGCCGAGCACTTGTCGCAATTTCTCAAGGGCTACCACGCCGACAAGATCTACCTGGTCGGTGACATCATCGACGGCTGGAAGCTGCGCGGTGGCATGTACTGGCCGCAAGCCCATACCAACGTGATCCGCCGCCTGCTGACCATGAGCAAGCGCGGTACGGAGGTGATCTACGTCACCGGCAACCACGACGAGTTTCTGCGCCGTTATTCGAAGCTGATCCTCGGCAACATCCAGTTGGTCGACGAGGCGGTGCATGTCACGGCGGATGGCCGGCACCTGCTGGTGATTCATGGCGATCAATTCGACGTGATCACCCGTTATCACCGCTGGCTGGCCTTCCTCGGCGACTCGGCCTACGAATTCACCCTGACCCTCAATCGCTGGCTCAATCACTGGCGCGCCCGTTATGGCTACGGCTACTGGTCGTTGTCGGCGTACCTCAAGCACAAGGTGAAGACGGCGGTGAGCTTCATCAGCGACTTCGAAGAAGCCATCGCCCATGAATGCGTCAAACGCGAGCTGCACGGCGTGGTCTGCGGGCACATCCACCATGCCGAGATTCGTAAAGTCGGTGAGGTGGATTACCTCAACTGCGGCGATTGGGTGGAGTCGTGCACGGCGTTGATCGAGCACTGGGATGGCACGATCGAGTTGTATCGCCTGGCGGATGCGCAGGCGCGGGAGGCGCAGCTCAAGGCGGCCAAGGTTGCTGAACTCGCCTGAACGACACAGATCCCCTGTGGGAGCGAGCCTGCTCGCGAAAGCGTTACATCAGGCAAAGCAGTGTCGCCTGACACGACACCTTCGCGAGCAGGCTCGCTCCCACATGTTGAGTTGTGGTGTTCTCAGGCCGGGCTGTGTTCTTCCATCGCCGCCTTGTAGATCGAGTGCTTGGGCTGGGCAAACAGCCGTTCCATCATCGGTTCGAAAAAACTCAGCGGCAGGGTTTCATAGGCCGGGTCAAACGCCGCCGCATCGTATTTGGCGCAGAATTCCGCCGTGGCCTGATACTGCGGATGCGCGGCGAACTGCTCGCGCAGGTGCCGATCCATGCCCAGGTGATGGAAGAAGTAGTAGCCCTGAAAGATCCCGTGCTTTTCGACCATCCACAGGTTCTCGGCGCTGACGAACGGCTTGAGAATCGCCGCCGCGATGTCCGGGTGGTTGTAGGAGCCGAGGGTGTCGCCGATATCATGCAGCAGCGCACAGACCACGTATTCCTCGTCACGCCCGTCGCGATACGCGCGGGTCGCGGTTTGCAGCGAGTGGGTCAGACGATCCACCGGGAAACCGCCGAAATCGCCTTCGAGCAACTTCAGGTGCGCGACGATCCGCGACGGCAATTGCCGGGCGTAGGCGCTGAAGTCCGCGGCGATGATCGCCCAGTCTTCCTCGGTGCCGTCCTGCATGTGGGTGAAGCGGGCATTGGCGTTCATCGGCCAGCCTCCAGGTGTGTCGGGTTTCAGAACGCCACGCGGCCTAAAATCATGTCGCGGTACATGACGAAATCGCCGAGCAGGCTGTACAGCGGATGTTGAAAAGTCGCCGGACGGTTCTTTTCAAAGAAGAAATGACCGACCCAGGCAAAGCTGTAACCGGCCAGCGGCAGGGCCAGCAACAGCAGCCATGCGCCCTTGGCGATGGTCATGGCCAGGATGAAAATCACCAGCGTGGTGCCGACGAAATGCAATCGTCGGCAGGTACTGTTGGCGTGTTCGCTGAGGTAATACGGGTAGAACTCGGCGAAAGTGTTGAATTGCTTGATGTTTTCCACGACTGCGATCTCTGTGGTTATTGTTCTGACGGCAAGTTGTTCGGCGGGCAGCCTATTTGAGTCTAGAGTGAACACTGGCATCAGCCAGTGACAATGGGCGCCACTTTAGTATCCTTCGCAAATCGGGTCGTAACATGCGATCCATCATGTAAAAGAATAACGCCATGAGCGAACGAACGACTTCTGCAAGCTGGACGATGGGGATTGTCAAAGCATTGGAGATGGACGGCCTGGATTGCCGGGTACTGTTCAAGCAGCTGGGGCTCGATTACGCCGCCCTGAATGATCCGGATGCGCGTTTCCCGCAAGATTCCATGACCCGCCTCTGGCAACGGGCAGTCGAGCTGTCCGGCAACCCGGCGATCGGCCTGAACATGGGCAAGGTGGTGCGTCCGGCCTCGTTCCATGTCGCCGGCTATGCCTTGATGTCGAGCAACACCCTGGCCGAAGGCTTTCAACGCCTGGTGCGTTATCAGCGGATCATCGCCGAGAGCGCCGACCTGAGTTTTCGTCTGCTCGAAGAAGGCTATGCGCTGATTCTCACGGTGCATGGCGATCACCTGCCGCCGACCCGGCAGAGCGCCGAAGCCTCGCTGGCCTGTGCGCTGGGCCTGTGCGGCTGGCTGACCGGGCGCACCCTGCATCCGGTCAAAGTGCTGTTTCAGGGCGACGAACCCGCAGACCTGCAGCCCTACCGGCAAGCCTTCCATGCCCCCTTGATGTTCAACGCGCCTTACGATGCGTTGATTTTCGAACGGGCCGACATGGAAGCACCGCTGCCCACCGCCAACGAAGCCATGGCGCTGCTGCACGACCGGTTTGCCGGGGAATATCTGGCGCGTTTTTCCGAAAGCCGCGTGACCCACAAGGCGCGCCAGGTGTTGTGTCGTTTACTGCCTCAGGGTGAACCCAAGCGCGATACGGTGGCGCAGACCCTGCATCTGTCGCAGCGCACCTTGCAGCGGCGATTGCAGGAGGAGGGCACCAGTTTTCAGCAGTTGCTCGACGACACTCGCCGCGAACTGGCCGAGCAGTATCTGGCTCAGCCGAGCATGACCTTGCTGGAGATTGCCTATCTGTTGGGGTTTGCCGATCCAAGCAACTTCTTCCGCGCGTTCCGCCGCTGGTTCGACACCACGCCCGGCGATTACCGGGCGCGGCTGTTGCAGACGCCGGTCAATGACGCCAAAAGGCCGGAATACACAGCACAAACACCGTAATGATCTCCAGTCGGCCGAGCAGCATGCCGAACGACAGGATCCACTTCGCGGCATCCGGCAGGGTGGCGAAATTACCCGCCGGGCCGATGGTCTCGCCCAGCCCCGGGCCGACGCCGGACACGGTGCTGGCAGCGCCGGTCAGCGCAGTCATCCAGTCGACCCCGAGCAGCGACAGCAGCAGGGCGATCACGCAGATGGTGATGGCGAAGAAGAACGAAAAGGTCAGAATCGAACGCACGATCTCTTCGTCGAGTCGGTGACCGTTGTACTTCTGCTTGATCACCGCGCGCGGGTGGATCAACTGGTTAAGGTTGGCCTTGAGCAGGATGTAGGCGACTTGAAAACGGAAGATCTTGATCCCGCCTGCCGTCGAGCCGGAGCAGCCGCCGACAAAGCCCAGATAGAAAAACAGCATCAGCGAGAAGTTGCCCCACAGGCTGTAGTCGCCGAGGGCAAAACCGGTGGTGGTGACCACCGACGTCACGTTCAGCGCCACATGCCGCAGCGCCTCCAGCCAGTGCAGCTTGGTGGTCCACCAATACCAGGTGCCGAGCACCAGCCAGGTCACCAGCAACATGCCGAGCAGACCCTGCACCTGCTGATCCTTGATCAACGCCTTACGGTTGCCGCGCAGGGTCGCCACATACAGGGTGAACGGCAGGCTGCCGAGGATCATGATGACCACCGCGACCCAGTGCACCGCCGGTTGCGTCCACTTCGCCAGCGACTGGTCGGAGGTCGAAAAGCCGCCGGTGGAGATCGCCGACATCGCGTGGTTGATCGCATCGAACGGGCTCATTCCGGCCCACCAGAACGCCAGGCTGCCGAGGATGGTGATGCCGACGTACGCCGCCACGATCAAGCGCGCCACCATGTGCGAGCGCGGCATGACCTTTTCCGAGCGGTCGGACGATTCGGTCTGGAACAGGCGCATGCCACCGATGCGCAGCAACGGCAGAATCGCCACTGCCATGCCGATGAAACCGATGCCGCCGAGCCAGTGCAGCAGCGAGCGCCACATCAGGATCCCCGGGGACATGGTGTCGAGCCCGCTGAGCACGGTTGAGCCGGTGGCGGTGATGCCGGACATGCTTTCGAAGAACGAGTCGGTGTAGCTGATGTGCTGGGTCAGCAAAAACGGCAGCGCGGCGAAAATGCACACCACCAGCCAGCTGCTGACGGTCAGCAGGTACATGTCGCGCGGGCGCAGGTGAATGTGTTCGGGGCGGCCGGGGATCACCAGTGCGAGGCCGGCGAGGAAGGTGATCATGCTCGCCCAGAGAAACGACGGCAGATCGCCGGTGCGCTCGAAAATCACCAGGGTGGCCATGGGCACGACCATGGCGATGGCCAGGGTGATCAGGAAGATGCCGATGATGAAACCAATGATCCGTAAGGTCGGCAACGCCATGAAGTCCGCTCGGGCTGATGTAGGAAGGGCGCCATTCTACCCGTGGGGCAGGGCATGTAAACCGGCACCCTGTTGCCGGATACCGCTAGAATAGCCGCACATTTTTCTCAGGAGGTGGCCGATGCAGGCTCTCGACGCTTTGCTCAACCGTGTTTCCGTTCCACGTCTGGTCGAACCGGCCCCTACCGCCGAGCAGCGCGAAGCCCTGTTTGGCGCAGCCCTGCGCGCACCGGACCACGGTCACTTGCAGCCGTATCGCTTCCTCACCGTCGAAGGCGCGGCGCGCGAAAAAATGGGCGAATTGCTGGCCGAAGCGGCGCAGATGCAGGACGGTGAAGTCACTGAAGCGATGATCGACAAGGCGCGCAACGGCCCGCTGCGGGCGCCGCTGGTGGTCGTGGTGATCGCGAAACTGCAGGAACACGTCAAATATCCGAAGGCCGAGCAGTTGCTGGCGGCGGGGTGTGCGGCGCACGGGATTCTGCTGGCGGCCTATGCGCAAGGGATTGGTGCGGTGTGGCGTACCGGTGATCTGGCCTATTCGGCGCATGTCGCCAAAGGCTTGGGTCTGGCTGAAGGCGAGCAGGTGATTGCCTTCCTGTACCTCGGCACGCCGCAGAAAGAGCCGCGTGTGGCGGAGAAGGTCGATCTGACCGAGTTCGTCAGCGCCTGGCCCGCCAAGGCCTGAGGATCAAAAGATCGTCCGATCGCGGCCCGAGCCTGCGGCAGCTCCTACAGGTGTTTCGACTCTGTAGGAGCTGCCGCAGGCTGCGATCTTTTTTGTGTCACCGCGAATTTAAAGCTGAACAACAGCACCCGGTACCAACGGCAATTCCAGACTGGCGATAAACCCGCCCTCAGGATGATTGGCCAGGGTCAGACTCCCGCCATGCCGCTCCGCCGCGCGCTTGGCAATCGCCAGCCCCAGACCATGCCCAGCCGCCGTCTGCCCCGGCGCCCGGTAGAACGGTTCGCCCAACTGGCTCAGATGCTCATCCTGCACCCCCGGTCCATGATCGCGCACGCTCACTACAATTCGTTCGCCCTGGCGTGTGGCCTGCATTTCAATTGCCTGCCCTTCGGGGTTGAAGCGTTGTGCGTTGCGCAAAAGATTATCGACGGCGCGTTCAATCATGGTCGGCCAGCCGGTCAGCGTCAGGTGTGGTTCGGCATCCAGGCGCACGGTCTGCTCGGGTGAGCCGAGCTGGGCATCTTTTTGCAAGGTGCCGAGCAGGGCGTTCAGGTCTACCGTTTCGGCACTGGCGTTGTCGGCATCGACCCGCGCCAGCACCAGAATTTCGCTGATCAGCGCTTCCAGCCGATCACATTCGCGGGTCAGGTGTGGCCAGAGCTTTTCCCGTTCTTCAGGATTGGCCCGTTCCGCCAGTGCCAGCGCAATTCGCAGTCGCGCCAAAGGTGAACGCAGTTCGTGGGACACGTCGCGCAGCAACTGGCGCTGACTGCCGATCAGGCTTTGCAGGCGCGCGCCCATGCGGTTGAAGTCGTTGGCCAGCACGCCGAATTCATCGCGGCGGTTGGCCAGTTTTGCCAGGCTGTTCTGTTGATAGGTGGTCTGCCCCAGGTCATGCACTGCGCCGCGCAAACGGCTGAGCGGGCGGGTGATGGAGAAGGTCACCAGCAAGCTGAACAGGGTCAGCACCACCAATGCGATGCCCAGCGCACTCAGCGGCCAGAGCAGACTTTCACGGTGCCAGGCATCGAGTTCCGGGTGCGGAATACGGAAGATGAACAGGTAGGTGTCGCCGGTTTTTTCGCTGGTGAACTCGTCGGTCAGGCGCCGCCAGGGCAGGCGTCGCTCATCGTTGTTCTGCCGGGCTTCGAAGGCGGCGGCGCGGCGCGGGAAAGTGCCGCGCACCACCGGGTCGCCGCTTTCGTTGAGCACCTGCACGTCGATGTGATACTGGCGCTTGCGCTGTTCGAGGATGTCCTGCGCAGCGTCTTCGCCCTGGGCCTCGTAGGTTTGCGTCCATTCGGCGGCCAGGGTGTTGAGGCCCGGATGGCGGCTGAGGATCCACGCGTCCTGGTTGAGCATGTGCCCGAGCAGGATCGACAGCCCCGCCACCAGAGTGATGGCCAGCCAGAAGCTCGCGAGAATACGCCAGAACAATGAACGCACGGAAAACCCTCAGAACAGACACAAATCCCTGCAGGAGCTGCCGCAGGCTGCGATCTTTTGATGTTGTTTTCAAGATCAAGATCAGAAGATCGCAGCCTTCGGCAGCTCCTACAGGGATCGGATAAAAATAGGCCCGACGGGGTTAGCCGTCGGGCCTGTGATTAGAACATTATTGCGCCTTTTGCGGCTGTTGCGCTTTCCACGCTTTGAACTCGGCCCATTCGGCGCGACGTTCAGCCTGTTTCTTCTGGATCTCGTCGAATTTCTTCTGTTGATCCGGTTTCAGCAGGTTGCGTACGTCAGCTTCGGCTTTCTTGTGATTGGCGGCCATCTCGTCTTTCATGGCTTTCTGGTCAGCCGGCGAGAGTTTCTCCAGGTACTTCTCTACCACCTGGCGACGCTCGTGCATCTGCTCGCCCATGATCTTGCGGATCTGATCGCGTTGTTCACGGGACAGGTCGAGTTGGCTGTACGGGCCTTTGCCGTGTTCGCCGTGCATCTGACCGCCGTGGCGTGGGCCGTCGAGCGGGCCACCCATCGGGCCACCATCCTGTGGCATGGCCATGGCGACGGTTGGCAGAGCGGCAGCGAACATCAGAGCGATGAGAGTCTTGCGCATGGTGTATCTCCTTGTCTCGTTCCCGGTACGTTCCGGATGAGTTCAGATTACGGAGATCAAGGTCAGCGGCGGTCAGCGCTGCGTAAAGCTTGGGTAAAGACGCTTTGTTTCCAGCCTTACACAAATCCCCTGCAGGAGCTGCGGCACGCTGCGATCTTCTGATCTTCAAAAGCAAAGATCGCAGCCTTCGGCAGTTCCTACAGGGGGGCGTCGTTGTGTCGGACGACCTCGTCGCGGTGGTTGGATCAGAGGCTGTAGTAGTAACCACGGCTGCGCAGGGCGACGATCCGTGGGCGGCCGTCGGGGTGGGGGCCGATCTTTTTGCGCAGGTTGCTGACGTGCATGTCGAGGCTGCGGTCGTACAGCGTCAGCTTGCGGCCGAGGGCCAGTTGCGCCAGTTCCTGTTTGTCCAGCGGCTCGCCGGGCTGCTTGAGCAGGGCTTCGAGCAAACGGCTTTCGGAAACGGTGAGGGTCAGTTCTTTCTCGTCGATGCTGACCACGCCACGCACCGGGCTGAAGCTCAGGTCGCCGAGTTCGAGCTGGGTCGACACGGCAGCCGGGTGACTGCGGCGCAGCACGGCGCGTAGACGCGCGGTGAGTTCACGCGGATCGCAGGGTTTGGCCAGATAATCGTCGGCGCCCAGTTCCAGACCGAGGATGCGATCCAGTGGTTCGCCCCGGGCCGAGAGCATCAGCACCGGCAGATCGGCGTGTTCGCTGCGCAGTTGCTTGAGCAGTTCCAGACCGCTGCCATCGGGCAGCATCACGTCCAGCACCACTGCCGCCGGGGCAGATTCGGCCAACGCTTTGCGCGCGCTTTGGCCATCGTGGCAGGCGCGTACCTGGAAGCCTTCCTGGCTCAGCCAGCTACTCAGGAGTTCGCACAACTCCTGGTCATCATCAATCAGTAACAGCTCGCTCATGACTCACTCAATTTAGCCATTGCCGACGTTTTCGGCTTGCTCCACTGGCAAAGATACCGCACAGCAGCGCCAATAGCGCTACCCCGGCGCCCGTGACGAACCATTGCTGCTGTTCGGTCAACAGACGTGGCAACGGGCTGGCCTGGGCTTCCTTGAGTTGCAGCTTCAGGCGCTGGTTCTCCTGGCGCAACCGGGCGAGCTGGGCGCTTTCGCGGGTGTTGTCGGCATTTTGCAGTTGTTTGCTCAGTTCTTCCCGCTGTTGCTCGCTGGCCTTCAGGCGCTGTTGCAACTCGGTGATCTGGCCGCCAGCACTTAAAGACAATGGCGTGGAGCTGCCGTTTTCGGTGGTTTCCTCACCATGGGCGGGCGCCATGATCGACAACGTGACCCACATCAGACACAACGGACCTTTGCGCATTGCGATTCCTGCTTGCAAATGGATATTGGGCAGGTTGTCGGCAGACAAACGAGAATAATGAGCGATTGAGAGCGGTGAGAATCAGGAAGGTTCAGTGCCAGAGGCAATGTCGATGGTGAAGGGGGATATCGGCCCTGTGGCGAGGGATGCGTAGCAGTCCCATGCTTTTGCGCTAAAGAGCGGGGCCGCTTCGCACCCCAGCGGGAGCAAGCTCCCTCGCCACAGGGTTGCCTCTTTTTACGGGAGGACTTGCTTGAACGGCTTGACGATCACGTTGGCGTACACGCCAGCGGCGATGTACGGATCGGCGTCGGCCCAGGCCTGAGCGGCGCTCAGGGAGTCGAATTCGGCGACGATCAGGCTGCCGGTGAAACCCGCAGCACCCGGATCATTACTGTCGACCGCCGGGTGCGGGCCGGCCAGTACGATGCGGCCTTCACCCTTGAGCACTTGCAGGCGTTCGAGGTGGGCCGGGCGCGCAGCGAGGCGGGCTTCGAGCGAGTTGGCGACGTCGGTGGCAATGATTGCGTAGAGCATGTCAGTCCTCGGTTTTTGGCGTTGTGGTATCGGCGTCATGCAGATGGCGGGACAGGTAGATGCCCTGACCGACCAGGAACAGCACGGTCATGCCCAGGCTGCCGAACACCTTGAAGTCGACCCAGATGCTCTGGAAGGTGAATGCCACGAACAGGTTGGCAGCGCCGCAGAACAGGAAGAAGGCGATCCAGGCGATGTTCAGGCGAGTCCAGACCGGATCCGGCAGGGTCAGCGCGTGGCCCATGATGCGTTTGATCAGCAGGCGGTCACCGATAAAGTGGCTGCCGATGAAGGCCAGGGCGAACAGCCAGTTGACCACCGGGGCTTTCCATTTGAGGAAGGTCTCGCTGTGGAAGGCCAGGGTCAGGCTACCGAACACCAGGCAGGCGATCAGGGTCAGCCATTGGCTCTTTTCCAGCTTGCGCTGTTTGATGAACAACGCACCGTAGACCACCAGGGAGCTGATGATCAGCATCGCCGTGGCGCTGTAAATACCGCCTACAGTCACTTCATGGCCGGCGATGTCGACAACCCGTGGATCCAGTTTGTAAACGATGAAAAACAGCAGAAGCGGGATGAAATCGATGAATTGTTTCACAGTGAGAGCCAGAAGCTGGATGTGGCGGCATAATAACAAACATATGGGCGCGCGATAGCGCCAGCTGATTTGAGGTTACAACTCCCCGTGAATGTTGATTTGCATTGCCACAGCACGGCCTCCGATGGCGCCCTGGCGCCGGCGGTTCTGGTTGCGCGTGCGTTCGAAAACGGCGTGCGAATCCTTTCGTTGACCGATCACGATACCCTCGAAGGCCTCGCCGAAGCGCGCAGCGCCGCGGAAGAACTGGGCATGCAACTGGTCAATGGCGTCGAACTGTCCTGCACATGGGGCGGCGCGACCATCCACGTGTTGGGTTACGGTTTTGACGTCAACGCCGCGCCATTGGTCGAGGCGATCGCCAGATTGCACGATGGCCGCTGGCTGCGGTCGGAAGAAATAAGCCGCAAGCTCGGCCTCAAAGGTATGCCCGGTGCCCTCGACGGCGCCCGGCAGATCCAGCAGGAGCTGGGCGACAGCGGCAACGCGCCGGCCCGTCCGCATTTCGCCGACTGGATGGTGCGTGAAGGTTTTGTAAAGGATCGCGCCGAGGCGTTTCGCAAATGGCTCGGCGCCGGCAAGCTGGGTGACGTCAAGCAGCACTGGCCGACCCTGGAAGACACTGTCGGCACCCTGCGCGCCGCCGGGGCGTGGGTCAGTCTGGCGCATCCGTGGCACTACGATTTCACCCGCAGCAAGCGCCGAAAGCTGATTGCCGACTATATTCAAGCGGGTGGGCATGCAATCGAAGTGGTCAATGGCCATCAGCCTGCGGAACAGGTTGGCAGCCTGGCAATCCTTGCCCGTGAGTTCGGTCTGCTGGTCAGCGCCGGCAGTGATTTCCATGGCCCTGGAGGCTGGTCCGAGATTGGCCAGTACCGGCCGGTTCCCGAGGACCTTCCACCCCTGTGGTGTCGGTTCAAACATGACACAGTTATTGCCGCCGTCTGAACAGGTAGAAAACGTGAGTCAATTTTTCCAGATCCATCCGGAAAACCCGCAAGCGCGCCTGATCAAACAGGCGGTCGAGATCATCCGCAAAGGCGGGGTGGTGATTTATCCCACAGACTCTTCCTACGCCATCGGTTGCCAGATCGGCGACAAGACCGCTATCGAGCGCGTGCGCCGTCTGCGTCAGCTCGACGAGAAGCACAATTTCGCGCTGATCTGCAGCGACCTGTCGCAACTGGGCAACTACGCCAAGATCGACACCGGCACCTTCCGCATTCTCAAGGCGCATCTGCCGGGGCCTTACACCTTTATCCTCAACGCCACCCGCGAAGTGCCGCGCCTGCTGATGCATCCGAAGAAACGCACCATCGGCCTGCGGGTGCCGAGCCATCCGATTGCCCTGGCGTTGCTGGCCGAACTCGGCGAACCGCTGATGAGCGTGACCCTGATCATGCCCGGCGATGAAGATCCACTGAGCGACCCGTACGAGATGCGCCAGTTGCTTGAACATCAGGTGGACCTGATCATCGACGGCGGTTTTGGCGGGATCAAGGCGTCCACCGTGATTGACCTGACCGGCGACGAGCCGGAAGTGATCCGCGTCGGTTGCGGCGACCCCGCGCCGTTCATGGTCGAGGCCTGAATGTCCGCAGTGGAAACCGTTGTCGATCCGCAGGCCGGCGCCCAGCAGGAACTGCCGTTTGCCATGGTCTATGGCCAGGCGGTCACGGAAATGCCGCTGGACCTGTACATCCCGCCGGATGCGCTGGAAGTGTTTCTCGAAGCCTTTGAAGGCCCGCTCGACCTGCTGCTGTACCTGATCCGCAAACAGAACATCAACATCCTCGACATTCCGGTGGCGGAAATCACCCGCCAGTACATGGGCTATGTCGAATTGATGCAGTCGGTGCGCCTGGAGCTGGCCGCCGAGTATCTGGTGATGGCCGCGATGCTGGCCGAGATCAAGTCGAGGATGCTCCTGCCGCGCGCCGAAACCGTCGAAGACGAAGAGGACGACCCGCGCGCCGAACTGATCCGTCGCTTGCAGGAATACGAGCGTTTCAAGGCTGCCGCTGAAGGCATTGACGGCCTGAGCCGGGTCGGTCGCGACGTGGTCGTGCCCAAGCTCGACGCCCCCGAAGCCCGGGCGCGCAAGCTGTTGCCGGATGTCGCGCTGGAAGAGATTCTGATGTCCATGGCCGAGGTGCTGCGCCGGGGCGACATGTTCGAGAGCCACCAGGTCAGCCGCGAGGCACTGTCGACCCGCGAGCGCATGAGCGATGTGCTGGAACGGCTCAAGGGCGGCGGCTTTGTGCCGTTCGTCGAGCTGTTCACCGCCGAGGAAGGCCGCCTCGGTGTGGTGGTGACCTTTATGGCGATCCTTGAACTGGTCAAGGAATCCTTGGTCGAGCTGGTGCAGAATGAGCCGTTCGCCGCGATCCACGTGCGAGCCCGAGCCGAATAACGAGTCGAAACATGAACCTGACTGAACCCCGCGAGCTGGCGCCCCTGCTTGAAGCCTTTCTGTTGGCCTCGGGAAAACCGCAATCGCTTGAACGCCTCTACGAACTGTTCGAAGAAGGCGAGCGGCCCGAACCGCCGGTCTTCAAGAAAGCCCTGAGCCTGCTGGCCAAGTCCTGCGAGGGCCGCGCGTTCGAGCTCAAGGAAGTCGCCTCCGGCTACCGTTTGCAGATTCGCGAGAAGTTTTCGCCGTGGGTCGGGCGTTTGTGGGAAGAACGCCCGCAGCGCTATTCCCGGGCGCTGCTGGAAACCATGGCGCTGATTGCCTATCGCCAGCCGATCACCCGGGGCGAGATCGAAGACGTACGGGGCGTGGCGGTCAACACCAACATCGTCAAGACGCTGATCGAGCGCGAGTGGATCCGCATCGTCGGTTACCGCGACGTACCGGGCAAACCGGCGATGTTCGCCACCACCAAGGCGTTTCTCGATCATTTCAACCTGAAGAACCTCGAAGACCTGCCCCCGCTGGCTGAGCTGCGTGAGATGGAAACCGAGCCCGTCCTCGATTTCGACGACGCACCAGTACCGCAGGCCCTGCAGGAACAGGCCGACGCCAGCGCCGAGGCGGAGGAACCGAAGGAGGAAACCAGTTTCCACACCTTGCTGCTGGAGCTGGACAGCATGGAGGAGGGGATCAAGACCGACTTCGATGATCTGTTGCGTGATGCCGCCGATGGTGAAGCGTCGACGACTGAGCCTGAGCCTGAGCCTGAGCCTGAGCCTGAGTCTGAGTCTGAGCCTGAGCCTGAGGCCGAGACCGCCGAGCCGGCGGTTGAAGTTGAACTTGAGACCGAGCCAGAAGCCGAACCGGAAGAGGACATTCTTGGCGTTGCCGAAGCCCGGGAAAAACTTCTGGCCGCCGTCGCCGCCCTCGAACAACCTGTACCAGCGCGCGAACCCGAGCTGAGCGAAGAAGAAGCCGAGGCCCGCGCGCTGGCGGAAGCGATCGAGGCCGAACGCCGCGAGTTCGAGGACTGAGGCGCGCCGAAAAGATCGCAGCCTTCGGCAGCTCCTGCAGGGACCGCATTCCAATGTAGGAGCTGCCGCAGGCTGCGATCTTTTGATCTTCAAGGGAAACCCCATGAGTTCCACCAAAGACCCCTGCATCAGCCTCTGCAAGTTCACCGACGACATCTGCCAGGGCTGTGGCCGCAGCAAGCGCGAGATTCGAGCCTGGAAGAAACTCGACAAGGACGACAAGCGCACCGTACTGGCCGAAGCCGCGCTGCGCCTGATCAAACTTGGTGGCGCCGGTCGGCGGAAAAAGAAATAACTGGCGATCGATCAGCTAGTCTCTGATGCGCGATGGCGCACATCCGCGTATGATTCGCGACCCTTCGGCGATCCCTTCGCCCGAAAACCAGATTTCAATGCTTCAGGCGCCGCCTGAACAGACCACACCGGGAGGTGCCCAGATGAGTGACATCAATCAGAAAGACGACCAGGAAATCGGCCCAGCAGGCGAAAAACTGCAAAAAGTCCTCGCCCGTATCGGCGTTGGCTCGCGCCGTGACGTCGAAGCCTGGATCAGCCAGGGCCGAATCAAGGTCAATGGCAAAGACGCCACCCTCGGCCTGCGCGTCGACATGCACGACGCCATCACCATCGATGGCAAGGTGATCAAGCGCGAAGAGGCTGCCGAGTCGGTACGCCGCGTGATCATGTACAACAAGCCCGATGGCGAAATCTGCACCCGTGACGACCCGGAAGGCCGTCCGACCGTGTTCGACAAGCTGCCGCGTCCGAAAGAAGGCCGCTGGATCAACATCGGTCGTCTCGACATCAACACCACCGGTCTGCTGATGTTCACCACCGACGGTGAACTGGCCAACCGTCTGATGCACCCGTCCTACGAGATGGACCGTGAGTACGCCGTGCGTGTACGCGGTGAAGTCGACGACGAAATGATCGAGCGCCTGAAGGCCGGCGTGGTGCTGGAAGACGGCCCGGCGCGTTTCACCGACATTCAACAGGCGCCGGGCGGCGAAGGCTTCAACCACTGGTATCACTGCGTGGTGATGGAAGGTCGTAACCGTGAGGTTCGTCGTCTGTGGGAATCCCAGGGGCTGGTGGTCAGCCGTCTGAAGCGCGTGCGTTTCGGTCCGGTGTTCCTCAACTCCGACCTGCCGATGGGCCGCTGGCGCGAAATGAGCCAGTACGAAGTCGACGTGCTCAGCGCCGAAGTCGGCCTGACCCCGGTGGCGATGCCGCAACTCAACGCCAAGAGCAAGGACAAGCTGGAGCGTATGCAGCGTAAATCGTCGCGGCCGATGGCCAAGACCGAGCGCGTGCGTACTCTGCGTCCAGCCGCTGGCGCGCCAACCGGTCCGCGCCCTAGCCGTGAGCCGCAGATCGAAGGCGAGCGTCCGGGCCGCAAGCCAGTGGCCCGTGATGGCGAGCGCGCACCGCGTCCGGCCAACGGTCGCACCGAGCGTGGTGAAGGTCGTGCGCCGGCCGGTCGTGGTACGCCGGTAGCGGATCGTCCTGCCGACACCACCAACAAGCGTCCGGCCAAGCCTGCACCGAAGCGTCCGGGCATCAAGTTGGTCGACGGCGACAAGCCGTCGGGCAAGCGCCGCGGCGCACCGGCCGGTTCCGGTCAGCGTCCGGGTTTCGGTCGCAAGAAGCCGGAATAAGGCAGCTGTGAGCTTTGAGCGGCAAGCTTCGAGCTAAAGCAAAAACGCCAACCGCAGGGTTGGCGTTTTTTTTCGTCTGGCAGAAATTATGTAGCGACTGATTCGGCCTCTTCGCGAGCAGGCTCGCTCCCACATTGGAATTGCGTCAAACACAAATCCCCTGTTGGGACGAGCCTGCTCGCGAAGGCGTCAGTCGCCTGAAACACAAGGCGTCCGTCTGGATTATTGGTTGGGTTGCGCGCTATTCATGTAGGAGCTGCGGCACGCTGCGATCTTTTGCTCTTGATCTGAAAAAGCAAGATCAAAGGATCGCAGCCTCGTTTCACTCGACAGCTCCTGCAGGGAGCAGTGGCTGCAAAACAGAAGTTACTGCTTAGAAGACGAAGCGTCCGTCAAACACCGGCTTGTCATCCAGCGCCAACACCCCGCCAGAGAAGATCAGATCGAGGTGATGACTGCCCTTGGCGCCACCGCCGAGGCCCAGGTGCAGGCCGCAATGGCGCTCCTCGAACCCGGCATTGCGCGCATACAGGTCCTTCACGCCTTCATTGGTGCCAATCCCCAGCTCCTCAATCCGCCGGTTCGACGGGTTGGCGTCCAGGTACTTGTTGAAATCATGCTCCAGCCCCGGCACGTCGGTGGCGATGCGGCTGATGGTCGAGTTCTCGATCCACAGCTCCAGTGGCGACTCGAGCACGCCGTACTTGCGGGCGAAAGGGATGGTGCTGAGGAACGTGCCCTTGAATTTCACATGGCCGTTGATGGCTTCGCTATGGGTGGCGATTTCGCCGGGGGCCAGGTCGAAGTTGCCGACGCCGTTGATGTCGGTCCACTTCTTGATGCTGCTCAGCGGCGTTTCAAACCATGAGCCATGTTCGTCCTTGAAGCTCAGCGTGGTGGCCTGCGACATGCGTTGGATCAAGTGGCTGTTGAGCCCGGCGATGCGCTGCGGGGTGACGCTGAAAGTGTCGTAGAAATAGTCGCCGTAATCCTTGAACAGCAGCGACTTCTTCCAGTTTTCCGCCATCACGCCTTGCAAGGCGCGAACGAACTCCGGGCCGTCGGGGCGCGGGTTGGGCAGGGTGGAAGAGTCGTAGAAGAAAATGTACAGATCGCTGTCGGCGATGGCCGCGGTCAGCGTGGCGGTGCTTTCCAGGTCCAGGCGTCTGGCGTTGAAGGTGAAGCGGGGGTGATCGCCGGCCTGTTCGGCGATGGCGCCGGTCAGGGCTTCGTAATCGGCGGTGTGGCCGAGCAGTACCTTCGCCGAGTCGAGACCGGCAAGGGCAGGGTGATGTTCGAGGTAGTAAAGGAAATGCGAGATCGCGCGGGGCTTATCCATGTGTCCTCCCTGACTGACCGTGAAGAAAGCGGCAGGCACGACCGGCCGGATCGTGCCTGCCCGGGGATGTCTTACAGAGGCCACATCGCCGTGCCGAACGGAACCACCGCGTCGGCTTGCATCATTTCCACAGCCGCCTCATGGGTTGGTGCTTCGAACCATTCGTCCAGTTGCAGTTCGGTGTCCAGGTCTTTTTCCAGTGCTTGCATGGTCGATCTCCTAGATGACTTTCACGGTTATGACTGGCCGGTCGAGTTGGCCGGCAAGACGTGAAGAACCTAGTTCAGGGTGTTTTGTAATGCAAAAAATTATTTATTTAAAATTTAAATAAACTTTTTATTCTGTTTTTGACTGGTGGATTTCTTATTTGAAAACAAAAAACTAAGCGGCAACTTTCGTTAGCAAGCTTGCTACCGTCAATTTGCAGACGTCCTACAGAATTTTCCGAAATGGAAAATCTGCGTTACGCATCGTAAAGAAAAGTTTACGAAAACACCGGTAAAGCCCACTGGATTTACCCCCTTGCCGACGCTGTAAGGAAAACCTGCCGAAGCATGGTCGAAAAGGCGTCGCGCAAGGCTCTGGCGCGCTTGTTTCAGCGCCGTTTGCAGGGTGAGATGCGCCTCATGCCTGTCGTGCAGGTACATAACAAGAAGGAGGCGCAATGAACGCCGAGATTGATCTTCACTTCTCTCCGTGGGGCGGTTTTTCGCTCGTCCCCGTCGATGGCCTGCAAAGGCCTGACTCAATTTTTGCAGCCGCCCGGGCATCTCGAGGCGGATCCACGCAATCCCGGCAAGCGCCACGCTGATCCAGCGGGGTCTGGCAGCAGGGGGTTAGCGGTGTACAATGCGCCGCGTTTTAACTGTGACCCTCTGCGTAATCGCGAAACCTCAAGGCCATCCGCCTTGTTCACTCCGCCGCGTCACAAGCGTGTCGGGTTCGATTTCGTCACAGATAAAAACAAACAGGTGACGCATGACCGTTGTAAAAAAGCTGAATTCCTGGTGCTTGCGCTGGGGTTTGATCGGGGTTGTCTGAAATCGCAACCTTGCAGCAACGTCTACTGAACATCATCAAACCTTGCGTGAGACCTTTTTCATGAGTGGACAACCCTCGCAATCAGGCGAGCTGAAACGCGGCCTGAAAAATCGCCACATTCAACTGATCGCCCTCGGTGGCGCGATCGGTACCGGATTGTTCCTCGGCTCGGCCGGGGTCCTGAAATCCGCCGGCCCGTCGATGATCCTCGGCTACGCCATCTGCGGTTTCATCGCCTTCATGATCATGCGCCAGCTCGGCGAGATGATCGTCGAAGAGCCGGTGGCCGGTTCCTTCAGTCATTTCGCGCACAAGTACTGGGGCGGTTTTGCCGGTTTCCTGTCGGGCTGGAACTGCTGGATTCTGTACATTCTGGTGGGCATGTCGGAGCTGACCGCGGTCGGCAAGTACATCCACTACTGGGCGCCGGACATCCCGACCTGGGTCACCGCTGCCGCCTTCTTCGTGCTGATCAACGCGATCAACCTGGCCAACGTCAAAGTCTTCGGTGAAGCCGAATTCTGGTTCGCGATCATCAAGGTCGTGGCGATCGTCGGCATGATTGCGCTGGGCAGCTACCTGCTGGTCAGCGGCCATGGCGGCCCGCAGGCCTCGGTCAGCAACCTGTGGTCGCACGGCGGGTTCTTCCCCAACGGCGTGAGCGGTCTGGTGATGGCGATGGCGATCATCATGTTCTCCTTTGGCGGTCTGGAAATGCTCGGTTTCACCGCTGCTGAAGCCGACAAGCCGAAAACCGTGATCCCGAAAGCGATCAACCAGGTGATCTACCGCATCCTGATTTTCTACATCGGCGCGCTGGTGATCCTGCTGTCGCTGACTCCGTGGGACAGCCTGCTGGAAACGCTCAACGCTTCCGGCGATTCGTACAGCGGCAGCCCGTTCGTACAAGTGTTCTCGATGCTCGGCAGCAACACCGCCGCGCACATCCTTAACTTCGTGGTTTTGACTGCGGCGCTGTCGGTTTACAACAGTGGCACTTACTGCAACAGCCGCATGCTGCTGGGCATGGCCGAGCAGGGCGATGCGCCGAAAGGTCTGGCGAAGATCGACAAGCGCGGCGTGCCGGTGCGCTCGATTCTGGCTTCCGCAGCGGTGACGCTGGTCGCCGTGCTGCTTAACTATCTGATCCCGCAGCACGCGCTGGAGCTGCTGATGTCGCTGGTGGTTGCAACGCTGGTGATCAACTGGGCGATGATCAGCTTCTCGCACTTCAAGTTCCGTCAGCACATGAACAAGACCCAACAGACGCCGCTGTTCAAGGCGCTGTGGTACCCGTACGGCAACTATGTCTGCCTGGCGTTCGTGGCGTTCATCCTTGGCGTGATGCTGCTGATCCCGGGCATCCAGATCTCGGTGTACGCGATCCCGGTGTGGGTCGTGTTCATGTGGGTCTGCTACGTGATCAAGAACAAGCGTGGGGCGCAACAGGCGCTGCACGCGGCGAGTGCTTCGAAGTAAGCGTTGACGCAACAAACGACAAACCCGGCCAACGTGCCGGGTTTGTCGTTTCTGGGGTTTACACAATCCCTTATAGGAGTGAGCCTGCTCGCGATAGCGGTGTATCAGTCGACGAATATTTATCTGACTTCCGCTATCGCGAGCAGGCTCACTCCTACAGGGGGATCGGAGGCTCGGACGGTTTCGCGGTATCCTGCACCTTCTGAATACGGACGCTTTTCCATGCTGGTGATTTCCAACAACGTGCATCTGCCGGACGCCGAGATCGAATTGACAGCCATTCGCGCGCAAGGCGCCGGCGGACAGAACGTCAACAAGGTCTCCAGCGCCATGCACCTGCGCTTCGACATTCCGGCCTCGTCCTTGCCCGAGTTCTACAAGGAACGGCTGCTGGCGCTGCGTGACAGTCGCATCACCAGCGATGGCGTGCTGATCATCAAGGCTCAGCAATACCGCACGCAGGAAGCCAACCGTGCCGATGCGCTGGAGCGTCTGACCGAGCTGATCCTCAGCGCCACCAAGGTCGAAAAGAAACGCCGTCCGACCAAGCCGACCCTCGGCTCGAAGAAGCGCCGGCTCGAATCCAAGACCAAGCGCGGCAGCATCAAGGCCGGGCGTGGCAAAGTGGATTTCTAGTCTTCGCGATACTTCGCCGTGTGCTTGTAAAGGTACACGCTCAGCGCCAGGCCGCTGAGCGAGGCGAGGGCGGCGAACAGGAAGATCGAAGCAAAACCGAAACCCGCCGCAATCGCCCCGGCCAACGGTCCGGTGATCCCCAGCGACAAGTCGATGAACAGCGAGTACGCGCCGACCGCCGCACCACGGCTGGACGCTGGCACCAGATTCACCGCCTCCACGCCCAGCGCCGGGAACACAAGCGAGAAGCCGAAACCGCTCAGCGCCGCACCGGCCAGCGCCCAGTGCGCATCCGGTGCCAGCCAAAGCAGTAACAGGCCCAGGGTTTCCACCGACAGGCAGGCGATCGCCACGCGGAAGCCGCCGAGACGGTTGATCAGGTTGCCGAACAGCAGCCGCGCGCCGATGAAGCTGGCACCGAACAGGCTCAGGCACAACACCGCGTTATCCCAGTGCCGGGTGGCGTAATACAGGGTGATGAAGGTGGCGATGGTGCCGAAACCGATCGAGCCCAGCGCCAGTCCGCAACCGTGCGGGAACACCCGACCGAGCACATGCATGAATGGCAGGCGCTCACCGGTAACAATCGGCGCCGCGGTTTTCGGCCACGCCAGCAGCAGGCCCAGGGCTGCCAGCAGAATGATGCTGACGCCCATGCTCCACAATCCCAGCTGGCCGACCAGCCACACGCCGAACGGCGCACCGACCGCCAGTGCGCCGTAACTGGCTATACCGTTCCACGAGATGACTTTGGCGGTGTTCGCCGCGCCAACGCGGCCGATGCCCCAGCCAATCGATCCGGAACCGACCAGACTTTCCGCGCTGCCCAGCACCAGACGGCCGATCAACAGGCTGATCAGGCTGAGCATCGGCAAGTTGGGTGTCCAGGCCGAAATCAGCATGAACACACCGCTCAAGCCACAACCGGCCAGACCGATCATTACCGCGCGCTTGCTGCCCTGGTTATCGATGATCTTGCCGGCGTACGGACGGCTGAGCAGGGTGGCGAGGTATTGCACGCTGATCACCAGCCCCGCGATCACCGCGCCGAAGCCCAGGTCACTGTGGACGTAACCCGGCAGCACCGCGAGCGGAATGCCGATGTTCAGATAGCCGATGAAGGTGAAGAGGACGATGGACACGACTTGCAGCGTGACCGCCAGGGGGCGCTGGGGTTGTGGCATAGAGGACGACATGGGGAACGATCCACGGCAAAGCAGGATTAGATAGGCTGCTTATGATACCGGCGCGGACGTGTCAGGGGCGGGGAAAAGTAAAACTATTTGCCGGAGGGCAGCTTCACGACTTGGCCGGGGCGACCAGTTGCGTGGTGACGAGGGCGGCGAGGGCGTTTTCTTCGCTGCCGAAACGGGCGAGCAGGGCGGCCTGTTTTTCCGGGGAGAGGCGGTTCCAGATCTCGATCATTTTCTCGGTGGCACCGATCAGAACGGCAGCTTGGCTTTCAGAGAATTCGTCGGTCATGGCGGGCTCGGTTTCAGGCGGTGTGGAAAGCGCATCTTAGCGCTTTCCACACGGTCTGTACGGCGGGGTTTTACTCTTCGCTATCGGCCTTGCGGCTCTCAACGGCTTCTTTCGGCTCGGGCTGCTGGGCGCCGGCTTGTTGCGTGGTCGTCTGCTCAGTTTCGTGCAGGCTTGGGAAGGGGAGATTAGGAATCTCGTGCATGGTTGCGCTCCTCGCTAAGTCTGTTGATAGATCTGGTAGATCCGCGCTTCTTGAAAGCCTGCGCAGGATACAGCAGGAAAAATGACAATCAGACTTTTAATTGAAAATAATGCGACAGATGGCCGCAGGGGGAAGAGAGTCGCCGCGAAACAACGGTAGGAGCTGCCGCAGGCTGCGATCTTTTGACTTTGATTTTGAAAACAAAGATCAAAAGATCGCAGCCTGCGGCAGCTCCTACAGGGTATTGCGGAGTCGATCGGGAGCGATCAATTGCGGTGGCGGTGTTACTTGCAGACGTCGGCGATGGCCTCGGCCAGCAGCGCCAGGCGCGTGGCGTCGATCCCGGCGACGTTGGCCCGGCCCGAGCTGACCATGTATACGCTGTGCTGCTCACGCAGTTGTTTGACCTGCTCCGGAGACAGCCCGGTGTAAGAGAACATCCCGCGTTGCACGCCAATGTGCGCAAAACGCTCACGCAAACCGTGCGGCTCCAGTGCTTCGACCAGACCGCTGCGCAACTGGGCGATACGCAAGCGCATGGCTTCCACCTCGTCGGCCCAGCGGGCTTTCAGCTCCGGGTCGGCGAGGATGGTCGCAACCACGGCCGCGCCGTGATCCGGTGGCGTCGACCACAGGTTGCGGGCGATGTGCGCCAGTTGGCTGCGGATGTCGATCAACTTGTCAGCGGTTTTCGCGCAGACGATCAGCGCACCGGTGCGTTCGCGATACAGGCCGAAGTTCTTCGAGCAGGAACTGGTAATCAGTAGCTCGGGTACTTCTGCGGCGAACAGTCGGGTCGACCATGCGTCCTGCTCCAGGCCGTCGCCGAAGCCCTGGTAGGCAAAGTCGATCAGCGGCAGCAGGTCACGGCGGCGCACGACGTCGAGCACACGCTGCCAGTCGTCGTGACTCAGGTCGAAACCGGTCGGGTTGTGGCAGCAGGCATGCAGCAGCACCACGTCGCCCTTCGGCACTTCGTTGAGCACGGCGAGCATTGCATCGACGTCGAGGCGGTTGTCGCTGCCCACGTACGGGTAGTGACTGACCTTGACCCCGGCCGAGGCGAAAATCGTTTCGTGGATCGGCCAGGTCGGGTTGCTCAGCCACACGCCCTTGCCCGGCAGGCACTGGGCGATGAAGTCGGCCGCCAGACGCAGCGCGCCGGTACCGCCCGGGGTCTGGGTGGCGCCGGCGCGCTGTTCGGCGATCAGCCTGGAGTGGGCGCCAAGCACCAGTTCATTGATGACTTTGCCGAACAGCGGATTGCCGTGCCCGCCGATGTAGGTCTTGGTGTCCTGGCTTTCGACCAGTCGCGCCTCGGCGATTTTCACCGCTTCGGGGATCGGCGTCAGGCCCTGGGCATCCTTGTAGACGCCAACGCCGAGGTCGAACTTGCGCGGGTTAGTGTCCTGCGCATAGGCCTCCATCAAACCGAGGATCGGGTCGCCGGGTACCCGGCCGATGGCGTCAAAGTGCATTACTTGCGTCCTTCTGCGGTCTTGGCCACTTCGTCAGTGCGCGCGGCCATGATGAAGTCGTTGCGGTGCAGGCCTTTGATCGAGTGGCTCCACCAGGTCACGGTCACTTTGCCCCACTCGGTCAGCAGGCCCGGGTGGTGACCTTCGGCCTCGGAGATCTCGCCGACCGCGTTGGTGAAGGCCAGCGCATGCTTGAAGTTCTTGAACAGGAAGACTTTCTCCAACTGCATGATGCTGTCGCGTACTTCGATGTTCCAGTCAGGGATCTGCTTGATCAGGATCGGCAGTTCTTCGTCGCTGACTTGTGGCGCATCGGCACGGCAGGCTTCGCAGTGGGCTTGGTTCAAAGTGGACATGGTGTGGTTCCTGAAATCGAGTGTGTTTTTTTTATAGAAACTATCGGCCCGTCAATGCCGTCACGCTAAACCAAAGTGGCGGCGACTGACAGACTCAATTGTCAGCAAAAGTCGCGGATCACGCGGCTTTTGGTTTTGGCGGAAACTTTGGTGCGTGCAACCCCAGCTGCATGCCTTGGCGAACCATGGCCATGATGTCTTCATGGGCGACGTCGAACAGGCGCTTGAGGTTCGGCAGGACAAAGTACAGCGGCTGCAGGATGTCGATGCGATACGGTGTGCGCATGGCTTCCAGCGGATCAAAGGCCTGATGCTCGGGTTCGTCCGAGAGGGAGTAAACGGTTTCCTTTGGCGAGGACAGGATGCCGCCGCCGTAGATGCGCTTGCCTTGCGGCGTGTCGACCAGGCCGAACTCGATGGTCATCCAGTACAGGCGCGCCAGGTACACGCGTTCTTCCTTGGAGGCCTGCAGGCCGAGTTTGCCGTAGGTATGGGTGAATTCGGCGAACCATGGGTTGGTCAGCAGCGGGCAGTGACCGAAGATCTCGTGGAAGATGTCCGGCTCTTGCAGGTAGTCCAGTTCTTCACGGGTACGAATGAACGTGGCCACCGGAAACTGTTTGCTGGCGAGCAATTCGAAGAAGGTCTGGAAGGGGATCAGTGCCGGGACGCGGGCAACCTGCCAACCGGTGGTCTCACCGAGCACCTTGTTGATCTCGCCCAGCTGCGGAATGCGGTCGTGGGGCAGACCGAGTTTTTCGATACCGTCCAGGTATTCCTGGCACGCACGACCCTCGATCACTTTCAACTGGCGGGTGATCAGCGTGTTCCACACCGCGTGTTCTTCGGCGGGGTAGTCGATAAACCCTTGCGCATCGGGCTCGCGAGCCACGTATTGCGTCTGCTTCATACTGCTCTCCTGCTAGGGGAATTCGTTCTTGTTATGTCCAGCGATGGGGTCAGGATTACCCGAGAGTGGGGTGGGGTGCAGCAGGTTGAACGCGGTCCTTGCAGGAATAATCGGCGTATTTCGTAAATAAATCGTTACGCTTTGGCCGGTATCTCGCATTTGCGGTGATTTGCAGGTTTGAAAAGGGGCGTGGCTGTCACATAATCTTGACAACTATCTGCGCGCCATCACAGAAAAGTCAGGCGCTAACCCCCCTCTGTGGGAGCGAGCCTGCTCGCGAATGCGGTCTATCTGACACTTCAATGCTGAGTGTGCAGCCGCCTTCGCGAGCAGGCTCGCTCCCACAGGTTCTGTGTTCAACGTTATTACTGGTTTGTCGGGTCATTTATATGCGTATCAAAGTCCACTGCCAGAATCGCATCGGCATCCTGCGCGACATCCTCAACTTGTTGGTGGAGTACGGCATCAACGTTGCGCGCGGCGAGGTTGGCGGTGAGCACGGCAATGCGATCTACCTGCACTGCCCGAACCTGATCAACATTCAGTTCCAGGCGTTGCGGCCGAAGTTCGAGGCGATTGCCGGGGTGTTTGGGGTCAAACGCGTCGGGCTCATGCCCAGCGAGCGTCGGCACATGGAATTGAACGCGTTGCTCGGTGCGCTGGAGTTCCCGGTGCTGTCGATCGACATGGGCGGCTCGATCGTCGCTGCCAACCGCGCGGCGGCGCAGTTGCTCGGGGTGCGGGTGGATGAAGTGCCGGGGATTCCACTGTCGCGCTACGCCGAGGATTTCGACCTGCCGGAACTGGTGCGCGCCAACAAATCGCGAATCAACGGCATGCGCGTCAAGGTCAAGGGCGACATCTTTCTCGCCGACATCGCGCCGCTGCAATCGGAGCACGACGACAGCGAAGCCATGGCCGGTGCGGTACTGACCTTGCACCGCGCCGACCGCGTTGGTGAGCGCATCTATAACGTGCGCAAGCAGGAGCTGCGTGGGTTCGACAGCATCTTCCAGAGCTCGAAAGTGATGGCCGCTGTCGTGCGTGAAGCCCGGCGCATGGCGCCGCTGGATGCGCCGCTATTGATCGAAGGCGAAACCGGCACTGGCAAAGAATTGCTCGCCCGTGCCTGTCACCTCGCCAGTCCGCGCGGGCAGTCGCCGCTGATGGCGCTCAACTGCGCAGGGCTGCCAGAGTCGATGGCCGAGACCGAACTGTTCGGCTACGGCCCCGGCGCGTTCGAAGGCGCGCGGGCCGAAGGCAAGCTCGGTCTGCTGGAGCTGACGGCGGGCGGCACGCTGTTCCTTGATGGCGTCGGTGAAATGAGCCCGCGCTTGCAGGTGAAGTTGCTGCGCTTTCTGCAGGACGGCTGCTTCCGCCGGGTCGGCAGCGATGAAGAGGTGTATCTGGATGTGCGGGTGATCTGCGCGACCCAGGTCGACTTGTCCGAATTGTGCGCGCGCGGCGAGTTTCGTCAGGATCTGTATCACCGCTTGAACGTGCTGTCGCTGCACATCCCGCCGCTGCGCGAATGCCTCGACGGCTTGACTCCGCTGGTGGAACATTTCCTCGATCAGGCCAGTCGCCAGATCGGTTGCTCGCTGCCGAAGCTGGCGCCGGCGGCGATGGATCGCCTCAGTCATTATCACTGGCCGGGCAACGTGCGGCAGCTGGAGAACGTGCTGTTCCAGGCGGTTTCGCTGTGCGAGGGCGGCACGGTCAAGGTCGAGCACATTCGTTTGCCGGACTACGGCGTGCGTCAGCCGCTTGGCGATTTCTCGCTGGAGGGGGGGCTGGACGAGATCGTTGGACGCTTCGAGAAAGCGGTGCTGGAGCGCCTGTATTCCGAACACCCGAGCAGTCGGCAACTGGGTAAGCGGTTGGGGGTTTCGCATACCACCATCGCTAATAAGCTCCGCGAATACGAAGTCGGTAAAGACCCTGAAGCTTGAGATCAAAAGATCGCAGCGTGCCGCAGCTCCTACACGGGCAGACATTTTCAATGTAGGAGCTGCCGAAGGCTGCGATCTTTTGATCCTTTGCCGCCTAGCGGCATAACACCGCCGGTTTTTCGACTTCGATACATTTCAAATTTCCCCGCAAAACCCCTCAAGTCCTTTGTTTACCGGGCCGCAAGCCGCCAGAAAAAAGTTGGTCTGCAAATTGCTTATGGCTCAGCAGTACAGCGGTGGGCGGCAAACGTCCGGCATGCAGAGGAAAGAGTGTGGACAAGTACCTTTATGTGGCAATGACCGGCGCCAGTCAGAACGCACTGGCGCAAAAGGCCCATGCCAACAACCTGGCGAACATCTCCACCAATGGTTTTCAGCGCGACCTGGAGCAGGCGCGTTCGATGCCGGTGTTCGGTGACAGCTTTCCGGCGCGTGCGTTTGCCATGAGCGAACGGCCCGCCACCGACTTCACCGCCGGTTCGCTGGTGCAGACCGGGCGTGACCTCGACGTGGCCGTGACCGGCAACGGTTTTATTGCCGTGCAGAACCCTAACGGTGGCGAAAGCTACGTGCGCACCGGCAGCCTCAACATCGACGCCCTCGGCGTATTGCGCGCCGGCAACGGCATGCCGGTACTCGGCAATGGCGGTCCGATCGCCGTGCCGCCGGAGCAGCAGGTCGAAGTCGGTGAAGACGGCACTATCAGTATTCGTGCGATGGGCGAAGGCCCGCGCGTCATGGCGGAAGTGGACCGGATCAAACTGGTCAACCCGGACATCAAGAACCTCAACAAAGGTCTCGACGGCTCGATCTACACCAAGGACGGCCAGCCGGCGCCGGCCGATGCCAACGTCAAACTGGTGTCGGGTTTTCTTGAGTCGAGCAACGTCAACGCCGTGGAAGAAATGACCTCGGTGCTGGCCCTGGCCAAGCAGTTCGAGTTGCACGTCAAGATGATGAACACCGCCAAAGACGACGACCAGGCCATGGCTCGGGTCTTGCAGATCAGCTAATTATCAGAACGTCGCGCCGTAAAACAGGCGCACGAGGAGAATCGAATGCTTCCGGCTCTATGGGTTGCCAAAACCGGTCTGTCCGCCCAGGACACCAACCTGACCACCATTTCCAACAACCTGGCGAACGTCTCGACCACGGGTTTCAAGCGTGACCGTGCCGAGTTCCAGGACCTGCTGTATCAGATCAAGCGTCAGCCAGGCGCCCAGTCGACCCAGGACAGCGAACTGCCGTCGGGTCTGCAACTGGGTACCGGTGTGCGCATCGTCGGCACCCAGAAAAACTTCACCGCCGGCAGTCTGCAAACCACCGAACAGCCGCTGGACATGGCCATCGACGGTCGCGGTTTCTTCCAGATCCTGCAGCCGGACGGCACCACGTCCTACACCCGTGACGGTACTTTCCACCTCGACTCCAACGGCCAGATCGTCAACGCCAGCGGTTTCGCCCTGGAACCGGCCATCGTCATCCCGAACAACGCGCAGAGCTTCACCGTCGGCACCGACGGCACCGTGTCGATCACCGTGCCTGGCAACCCGGCTGCTCAGGTGATCGGCAACCTGCAAACCGCCGACTTCATCAACCCGGCCGGTCTGCAGGCGGTGGGCAACAACCTGTTCCTGGAAACCGCTGCTTCCGGCGCGCCGCAAATCGGCACCCCGGGCCTGAACGGTTTCGGTACCACGCTGCAGAACACCCTGGAAGGTTCCAACGTCAGCACCGTTGAAGAGATGGTCAACATGATCACCACTCAGCGCGCCTACGAGATGAACTCCAAGGTGATCTCCACCGCCGACCAGATGCTCTCGTTCGTAACGCAGAATCTGTAATCAAGTCTATGGGGCGGTCTTGAGGCCGCCAGCAACACCGTGAGGTAGGGTCATGAAACGCTTCGTATCTGTTCTGGCATTGGGTGGGGTCGTCTCGCTCGCGGGCTGTGTCGCCCCGACACCCAAGCCCAATGACCCTTATTACGCTCCGGTGTTGCCGCGCACGCCGTTGCCGGCAGCCGCCAATAACGGCTCGATCTATCAGGCCGGTTTCGAACAGAACCTGTACAGCGACCGCAAGGCGTTTCGGGTGGGTGACATCATCACCATCACCCTGAATGAGCGCACCCAGGCGAGCAAGAACGCCAACTCGCAAATGGACAAGAACAGCGACAACTCGATCGGTCTGACTTCGTTGTTCGGCTCCAGCCTGACCACCAACAACCCGATCGGGGGCAACGACCTGAGTCTGAACGCCGGCTATAGCGCCGACCGCTCGACCAAGGGTGACGCCAAGTCCGGGCAGAGCAACAGCCTGACCGGTTCGATCACCGTGACCGTCGCAGACGTGCTGCCCAACGGCATCATCGCTGTGCGTGGCGAGAAGTGGCTGACCCTCAACACCGGTGACGAACTGGTGCGCATTGCCGGCATGGTTCGTGCCGATGACATCGCCACCGATAACACCGTGTCGTCGACGCGTGTTGCCGATGCACGCATCACCTACTCGGGTACCGGCGCGTTCGCCGATACGAGTCAGCCAGGCTGGTTCGACCGTTTCTTCCTCAGCCCGCTGTTCCCTTTCTAGGTGGCTACGTTGAATCTGAAAAGCTTCATGCTGGCGGCGGCCATGATGTCCGCTGCCTTTGGTGCTCACGCCGAGCGGTTGAAAGATATCGCCAGCATTTCCGGCGTGCGTTCCAACCAGTTGATCGGTTACGGCCTGGTGGTCGGGCTTAACGGCACCGGCGACCAGACGACGCAAACCCCGTTCACCCTGCAGACCTTCAACAACATGCTCTCGCAGTTCGGCATCAAGGTGCCGCCGGGATCGGGCAACGTGCAGTTGAAAAACGTCGCGGCGGTATCGGTGAGTGCCGATCTGCCGGCGTTCGCCAAACCGGGTCAGCAGGTCGACATTACCGTGTCTTCCATCGGTAACTCCAAGAGCCTGCGCGGCGGCACCCTGTTGCTGACCCCGCTCAAGGGTATCGACGGCAACGTCTACGCCATCGCTCAGGGCAACCTGGTGGTCGGCGGTTTCGATGCCGAAGGTCGTGACGGTTCGAAAATCACCGTCAACGTTCCGTCGGCCGGTCGTATCCCCGGTGGTGCGTCGGTTGAGCGTTCGGTACCGAGCGGTTTCAATCAGGGCAACAGCCTGACGCTGAACCTCAACCGTTCCGACTTCACCACCGCCAAACGCATCGTCGACAAGATCAACGACATGCTCGGCCCTGGCGTGGCGCAAGCCATCGACGGCGGCTCGATTCGTGTGACGGCGCCGCTCGATCCGAGCCAGCGCGTCGACTATCTGTCGATCCTCGAAAACCTTGAAGTCGACCCGGGTCAGGCGGTGGCGAAAGTCATCATCAACTCGCGTACCGGCACCATCGTCATCGGCCAGAACGTGAAAGTTTCGCCGGCCGCCGTGACTCACGGCAGCCTGACTGTGACCATCACCGAAGACCCGATCGTCAGCCAGCCGGGCCCGTTGTCCAACGGCCAGACCGCCGTGGTGCCACGCTCGCGGGTCAACGCCCAGCAGGAAGCCAAGCCGATGTTCAAGTTCGGCCCGGGTACCACCCTCGACGAAATCGTGCGGGCGGTGAACCAGGTCGGCGCGGCACCGGGTGACCTGATGGCCATTCTCGAAGCACTGAAGCAGGCCGGCGCGTTGCAAGCCGACCTGATCGTGATCTGAGGGCGGCGACCATGGATATGCGCAAAGGCAGTCTGGTGGGCACTGGCGATTCGGGTTCGTACTCCGATCTCAATCGTCTGAACCAGCTCAAGGTCGGCGACAAGAACAGCGATGCGAACATGCGCAAGGTGGCGCAGGAATTCGAATCGCTGTTTCTTGGCGAAATGCTCAAGTCGATGCGTTCGGCCACCGAGGCGTTGGGTAAAGACAACCCGATGAACACGCCGGCGGCCAAGCAATATCAGGAGATGTACGACCAGCAACTGGCGGTGTCGCTGTCCCGCGAGGGCGGTGGTATCGGTCTGGCCGACGTGCTGATGAAGCAGATGTCGAGGAACAAACCGCTGGCACCGGGTGAGGCGGCGGCCGCATCCGCCGCCAAGCAAGAGGCGGCGAAAGCCGCTGCGGTGCAGACGCCGATTGCCGCCGGCACCACGGGGATCGGCCCGCTGTCACGGCTCAATGGCGAGCGCCCGTTGTGGGCGTCGCGTTCCGGGCGTGTCGCCAATACCGAAGCCGTGCACACCAACGACATGGAAATGATCAACAAGCGTCGTCTGGCATTGCCACCGAAGCTGGCTGATCGTTTGCTCGCCGGTCTGGTGCCTTCCGCCACGCCGACTGTGGCCAATGCCTTGCCGCAACGTGCCGCGACCACGGCCGCCACCGGCGCCGGCCCGCTGTACAACGGCGACTGGCTGACCCGTGCCGAAGACGCCAAGGCGTCCGGCGGGCAAATGCAGATTTACGGTCGGGCGATGGCGCAGATTCCGCTGGCGCCGGCCAAGCGCGCGTTCGGCTCCGCCGATGAATTCGTCAACACCATGCTGCCGATGGCCAAAGAAGCCGCCGCGCGTATTGGCGTCGATCCGCGTTATCTGGTGGCACAAGCCGCACTGGAAACCGGCTGGGGCAAATCGGTCATGCGCGCCCAGGATGGCAGCAGCAGTCACAACCTGTTCGGCATCAAGGCCAGCAGCAACTGGACCGGCGATTCGGCCCGGGCGATCACCAGCGAGTTCCGCAACGGGCAGATGGTCAAGGAGACGGCGCAGTTCCGTTCCTATGCCTCGTACAAAGACAGTTTCCACGATCTGGTGACTTTGCTGCAGACCAACAATCGCTATCAAGATGTCGTGAAGTCGGCCGATAACCCAGAACAGTTTGTACGCGAGTTGCAAAAGGCCGGTTACGCGACCGACCCGAACTACGCGACGAAGATTTCGCAGATAGCCAAGCAGATGAACAGTTTCGAAAACTACGCTGCGGCCGGCGTTTCAACGACGCCTCTATAAACACACGGTAAGGTTTGAATCATGAGTTTGCTCAATATCGGGATGTCGGGGTTGTCCGCGAGTTCTTCCTCTCTCGCGACCACAGGTAACAACATTGCCAACGTCGACACCGCCGGTTATTCACGTCAGCAAACCGTGCAGGGCACCAAGTCCTCGCAGCAGTTCGGCAACGTCTTCATCGGTACGGGGACGACCCTGGCCGATGTGCGCCGGGTCTACAACTCTTACCTTGAAAACCAGCTGCATACCGCCACCTCGCTCAACAGCGAAGCGGCTGCGTACGGTGCCCAGGCCACTGCGCTGGATGCCTCGATGTCCGATACCAACACCGGCCTGACCGGTGTGCTGCAGAAGTTCTTCACCTCGATGCAGGGCGTAGCGACCTCGGCCACCGACGACACTTCCCGTCAGTCGGTGCTGACCGGTGCGCAGGCGCTGACCAGCCGTTTCAATGCGCTGGCCAAACAGCTGAACGATCAGAACACCACGATCAACGGCAACCTGGGCGACATGACCTCTCAGGTCAACAAACTGGCCACTTCGATTGCCAATCTCAATCAGAAGATCGGCGAGATTTCCACCAGCGGCGGCCAGCCGAACGATCTGCTCGACAGCCGTAACGAAGCCGTGCGCCAGCTCTCCGAGCTGACTGGGGCGCAGGTCGTCGAACGTGGCACCAGTTTTGACGTGTATATCGGCACCGGCCAGCCGCTGGTGATCGGCAACACCACCAACACCCTGAGCACCGTGCCGAGCAAGGACGATCCGACGCGGATGGCCATTCAGCTGGACCGCGGCTCAAGCGTGATCGACATTACGTCGGCCATGAGCGGTGGCGAAATCGGTGGCCTGCTGACTTATCGCAAAGAAGTGCTCGACCCGGCGCTCAATGAGTTGGGGCGTGTTGCACTGGTGGTGGCCGATCAGGTCAACAGCCAGCAAGCCCAGGGCATCGACAAGAACGGTGACTTCGGCGCGGCAATCTTCAACAACATCAACAGTGCCGCGCTGGTCAGTCAGCGCAGTATTGCGCAGTCGACCAATAGTGCCGGCTCGGGCAACCTCGATGTCACCATCAAGGACACCGGCAAGCTGACCACCAGCGATTATCAGGTGACCTTCACCAGCGCCACCAACTATTCGGTCAAGCGCTCCGATGGCACCGACATGGGGTCGTTCAGCACCACGACCACACCACCGCCGGTGATCGACGGCTTCACCCTGGCCCTCAACGGCGGCGCCCTGAGCGCTGGCGACACCTTCAAGGTGACGCCGACGCGTAACGCGGCGAGCACTATTCAGACGGTACTGACCGATCCGAAGAAAATCGCTGCGGCGGCACCGTTGACCGGCGTGGCCAGTGCCAACAATTCCGGCACCTACACCCAGCCGACGCTGACCGATTCGATCAACATCTACAACCCGGCGTCGCAGACCGAGTTGCAGAATGCGCTCAAATATTCGACGCCGGTCAAGCTGGTGTTCGGTGCGGTCGCCAGCGGCAGTCAGTCGTACAACATGGTCGACGCCAAGGGCAACACCATCGGTTCGGGCACCATCGTGCCGGGGCAGGCCAACACCTTGAACCTCAAGGTCGGTATGGTCGACTCCACCGGTGCGCCGGTAATGGACACCACTGTCACGCCGAACGTGCAGAAGACCTTCACCGTACAGACCACCGTGGGCGCGACGCCGAAGTCCGGCGAAACCTTCACCATCAACCTGACCGGCGCGGCCTCTTCGGACAACCGCAACGCACAGGCACTGGTTGGCCTGCAGACCAAGCAGACCGTGGACACCGGCAGCGGCAGCAAAGGCATCAGCCTGACCGACGCCTACAACAAGCTGGTGACCAATGTCGGTACTAAAGCGGCGCAGAGCAAATCCGACAACGCCGCCACCTCGGTGATTCTGGATCAGGCCAAGGGCGCGCGTGATTCGCTGTCCCAGGTCAACCTCGATGAAGAGACCGGCAACCTGGTCAAGTATCAGCAGTACTACACAGCGTCTTCGCAGATCATCAAAGCTGCGCAGGAAACCTTCGCCACGCTGATCAACAGTCTTTAAGGAGTCGTAATTCATGCGCATTTCCACCGCCCAGTATTACGCGACGCAAGCTGCTCAATATCAGCGCAACTACAGCAAGACGGTCGAGACCGCCAACGAAGCGAGCAGTCTGCAGCGCATCAACACCGCTGCCGACGATCCGATCGGCGCCGGTCGTCTGCTCAAGCTGGGTCAGCAAAGTGCGATGCTCGACCAGTATCAGGGCAATATCGACACCACCAAGAGCGCGCTGACCGTGCAGGAGTCCACTCTGAACTCCATCACTACAGCTTTGCAGCGCGCCAAGGAAATCGGCCTGGCCGCCAACAACGGCATCGCCACCGATGCTGACCGCAAGGCGTACGCGGCGGAACTGGGCCAGATCCAGCAACAGGTGCTGGGCCTGATGAACTCCAAGGACGCCAACGGCAACTATCTGTTCTCCGGTTCCAAGACCGATACCGCGCCGTACTCGCAGAACGTCGACGGCACCTACACCTACAACGGTGACCAGACCCAGATCAATCTGGGCATTGGTGACGGTATGTCGGTCGCGACCAACACTACCGGTTGGGACGCGTTCCAGCAGACCATCAACACCAGCCGCACCCAGACCACCATGACCGCTCCGGCGGTGGATGACGGTCGTGTGGTGCTGTCCAACGGTACGGTCGGCACTGCGGCGACGTACAACGCCAAATTCTCCGGCGGACAGCCGTACACTGTCAGCTTTGTCAGCAGCACCCAGTTGAAGATCACCGATGCCTTGGGCAACGACGTGACGTCCGAAGCCAGCCAGAACGGCGTGATCAGCAACAGCAACGGCACCAACCAGGCCGTCAGCTTCCGCGGCGTCGACTTGAAGTTGAACATCAACCTCAAGGCCGGTGACACCAATCCGGACGCGGTCATCGCCGGTCACAGCTTCCAGCTGTCGGCCACGCCTGACTCATTCACCACCGCGCGCAGCCCCGGCAATCCGTCGACCGCAGTGATCACCGGCGCCAGCGTGACCGACCAGGCGGCCTACAGTGGGGCTTTCCCGTCGGGCGGCGGTGCGGTGCTGAAGTTCACCAGCGCCACCGACTTCGATCTGTACGCGGCACCCGTGACCGCTGACAGCAAACCGGTGTCCTCGGGCACCATGGTCGGTGGCAACGCCACGGCTGCCGGTGTGACTTTCGCCATCGGCGGTACGCCGGGCGCGGGCGATCAGTTCTCGATCCAGTCCAACAACCACCAGACCCAGAACGTGCTCGACACCCTGGGCCAGATGGTCACGGCGCTGAACCTGCCGATCGATGGTGATCCGGTGGTCAAGCAGCAATTCCAGGGGGCCATGGAGTCGGCGTTGGGCAACCTCGATAGCGCCTCCAACCAGATTGGCGCTGCCGTGACCTCGATCGGTGCTCGTGGACAGTCGCTCGACGACCAGGACACGACTAACCAGAGTCTGATTCAGGCCAACACCATGACCCAGGGTTCGATCCGTGACTCGGATCCGGCCGAGGTGATGACCCGCCTGACCTTGCAGCAGACCATGCTGCAAGCCTCGCAGTTGGCCTTCAGCAAGATCAGTCAGTTGGGGCTGTTCAACAAGATCTGACGCTAACGGGGCGCGCGAGCGCCCGTTTGCCCAGTTCCTCAGTTTATGTTTTTAGCGGTTTCATGGGCTCGCTTTACCGAGCGGGCTCGTACCGCCTGCGAGCCCGCCGTGAATCCACTTCCTCTCGTCAGCCTTGTCATTCCTGCCTTCAATCCGCGCTTCTTCGAGCGCGCATTGCGCAGTGCCGTCAGCCAGGGTTATGGCCATCTCGAAATCATCGTGTGCGATGACAGTCGTGGTCCTGAAATCGAAGCCATCGTCGCGGCGATAACCGAGCAGAGCGGGGTTGCCGTGCATTACGTGCGTAACCCGCGCACCTTGGGCATGGTCGGCAATCTGCAAGCCTGCCTGGATCTGGCCCAGGGCGAATTCATCAAGTTTTTGTGTGATGACGATCAGCTGTTCGCCAGCTGTATCGAGCGTCAGGCTGATGTGTTGGCCAATCGTGACGAAGTCAATCTGGTGCTGGCCCAGCGTCTGTTCTGGGACGCCGACGACATGGTGCTGCCTTCACGCCTGGAAAATACGCCACTGTCACCGGTCAGTGGGTTGTTCAAGGGGGATGACCTGCTGGCGCTCTTCGAGACGTTCCCGTCGAACCTTCTCGGTGGTTTCAGTAATGCCCTGTTTCGTCGCGCCGACGTTGTCGAATTGCTGCCGGCGCTGACGCAGCCGGACCACTGTTTCGTGGCGAGCCTCGATTTCGCGTTGTTCGTGTGTTTGCTGCGACGCGGCAACGCGGTGATCTCCAATCATGTCTTGAGTATCGAACGCCTGTACCCGGATCGCCTGAGTGGCCAGCAAGTGATGAAGGATGCTTTGGCCGTCGAGCAGCAATGGCTGCTGCAAATGCTCAAGGCGCGCAGTGGAGAATCGGCGCCCGCGAAGGGGTGGGTGCGTTATGTGCCTATGCCCAAGGCAGATGAGTCGCCCCGGGTCTGGGTGGAGCTGCCGCTGAGCCGCACGCTGGGTACCAAACAAAGTGCGCAGATCTGGCAGGTCGGCGCGGACAGCCAGAGTTTTGCCGAACTCTATGCGCAATGGCTGGAGTGCCGCAGGCTCAGTGACGTGCAGAGCAGATTGCTGCCGGACACGCTGGCGAGCTGGCCGTCCACGCCGCGAATCGTGCCAGTCGTGGTGGATGAGCAGGGCAGTCCGGCGGCGCTGGAACGAACCCTGGAGAGTCTCGCCGCGCAGGTCTATCCACCCGAGTTGACGCTGGTACTGTCCACCGATTGTTCCGAACCGGTACTGGACGGGCGGGTGTTCCATTTGCCGTTGCAGGACGATTACCTGCAACAGATCAATCAGCTGCTGCCGCAGCTCGAAGGTGCTGACTGGTTTTATCTGCTGCGCGCCGGTGATCGTCTGGTGCCCCCGGCCCTGCTGATGATGGCCGAGCGCATTGCCTTCAACAGCGCCCTGCATTGTCTGTACAGCGATGAAGGCAGCTTGCGTGCAGGGGAATCGGTGGAGCCGGCATTCAAGCCCGACTTCAACCTGGATCTGATGCGCAGCTACCCTTATGTCGGCCGCGCGCTGGCGTTCCGGCGTGAGGTTTTTCTGGCGCTCGGCGGTTTCGATTCGACCTTCACTGAGCTTGCGCCTCACGACATGCTCTGGCGCATGGTTGAAGACCACGGGACCCAGGCGGTCGGACATCTGGCCGAGATTGCCATCGAGTCGACATTCGACCTGACCCAGTGGCTGTCGCTGCCGGCCGTGACGCAAAACAATTCACGATTGCTGTCGGCCCATCTTGACCGTCTGGGTATCTCCCACGACCTGCGCCGAGGCAGTGTCGAACTGCTCAATCGAGTCGATTATCGGCATGCGCATCGGCCGTTGGTCTCGATCATCATTTCGACGCGCGACCAGATTGCGGCGCTGCAACGCTGTGTCGAGAGCCTGCTGGAAAAAACCGCTTACAGCGAATATGAGCTGCTGCTGGTCGACAATGGCAGTCAGACCGCCGAGGCCCGTGCCTGGCTGGATGGCATGGCGCAATTGGGCAGCGAGCGTGTACGCGTGCTGAGCTACCCGCAGCAGGGCAATGTCGCCGCATTGCGCAACTTTGCCGTGAGTCAGGCAAGGGGCGAATACGTCCTGCTGCTCAATCCTTATACGGTGATCACTCAGGCTGAATGGCTCGACGAACTGCTCAATCACGCTCAGCGCCCGGAAGTCGGCATCGTCGGTGCCAAGCTTTTCAATCCTGATGGCTATGTTTTGCATGCAGGTCTGGTGCTCGGTTTGCAGGGGCCGGCCGGCTTGCCGTTCTATGGCCAGTCGATGCAATCCTCCGGCTACATGTTCCGTTTGCAGGTGGTTCAGGATCTGAGCGCCGTGGGCGCCGATTGCCTGATGGTGCGCAAGTCGGTGTTCGAAGCCGTGGGCGGCCTGGATGAGCAGAGCCTGCCGCGCATGCTGTATGAAGTGGATCTGGCGCTGCGCGTAGCCCGGCAGGGTTATCTGGTGGTGTGGACGCCCTATGCGGCGCTGGCGCTGGGTGCGCAGCCAGTCGATGCGGTCAACGATGAAGAAGGGGTTTCGCACAATCAGCAAGAAGAAGCGTTCTTCAAGCGCTGGCTGCCGGTTGTTGCCCGTGACCCTGCCTACAATCCCAATCTGTCTTTGCACAAGCACACGGGCTCAAGCTTCACGCTCGAACCGGGCTTGCGCACCGGCTGGAGTCCTTTCAGCACTAGCACTCTGCCGAAGATTCTCGGGTTGCCGATCAACGCCTCCGCAATCGGTCACTATCGCATCACACAGCCGTTGATCGAACTCGAAGCGACAGGTCGGGTGCAAGGGCAGATTCGCTATAGCGTGAACCTGCCGCCGATCGTTGAAATCGAGCGTATGTCGCCTGATGTAATCGTTCTGCAAGGGCGTTACACGGAGGCGCCGGTCAACGAAATGCCGGTGCTGTGCAACTACTTCAATGCGCGGCGCATCTACGAACTGGACGATTACGTCATCGATGTTCCGCATCGCAATGCGCATATCCGTAACATGCCGGACAAGTATGAGATGGAGCGCATTGTTCGGCGGGCGATCGGCATGTGCGACCGTGTCGTGGTCTCGACTCAGCCATTGGCCAACGCATTGTCGGACATGCATCACGACATTCGCGTTGTACCGAACATGTTGGCGAAAGAGTTCTGGTGCAACCTGCGCAGCCAGCGCCGCACTTCGAAAAAACCGCGAGTCGGCTGGGGTGGCGGCACCAGTCACCATGGTGACCTGGCAGTGATCGCCGATGTCGTGCGCGAACTGGCCGATGAAGTCGACTGGGTATTTTTCGGCATGTGCCCGGATGACCTGCGCCCCTACATGCATGAGTTCCACGGGGTGATTCCCCTTGATGCGTACCCGGCGAAACTGGCCAGCCTCAATCTCGATCTGGCCCTGGCGCCGCTGGAGTTCCACATCTTCAACGACTGCAAGAGCAACCTGCGTCTGCTGGAGTACGGGGCTTGCGGTTACCCGGTGATCTGCACCGACACCGAGGCCTATCGCGGCTACCTGCCGTGCACGCGGGTCAAGACCAACACCACGGATGAATGGCTGCAGGCAATCCGCATGCACCTGGCTGACCCGGATGCCAGCTACCGCATGGGTGACGAGTTGCGCGAGGTGGTGCTGCGCGATTACGTGCTGCGAGGCGATAACCTGCGTTACTGGGAGAATGGCTGGCTGGCGGATTGATTGATTCGCGCAGGCCTTCTTGAAAGAACGGGCGACTTTGCAGTCGCCTGTTTTTTTTGCCTGTGAAACTCGTAATTGCATCAATCCTGATACATTTTTTTGCCGACGGCTTAAGCGGTCACGGGGTTTTTGAGTCTGGTGACGGATTCATCCCTTTTTTCATGGCCGCAGGTCCTGCCACACACTGCGCACCGAGCTGGCGCGTTTCCTGCAAGTCCCCCTCAAATCGCCATAAAACGAGCGCTCGCGGTCATCGCAGCGGCGTCGCAAGCGGCAAAAGGTTTAGCCAGAAGGCCCGCATCGCTCAAGAAAGCCATGCGCAGCCCGGTGAAGAACAAGAGGGGAGACGATGAAGGCAGTAATTTTGGCGGGTGGCCTCGGCACGCGCATCAGTGAAGAGTCGCACCTCAAGCCCAAGCCGATGATCGAGATCGGCGGCAAGCCAATTCTCTGGCACATCATGAAGCAGTATTCCGCCCACGGAATCCACGACTTCGTGATTTGCCTGGGCTACAAGGGCTATGCGATCAAGGACTTCTTCGCCAATTACTTCCTGCACACCTCCGACGTCACGTTCAACATGCGCGAGAACCGCATGGACGTGCATCAGAATTACAGCGAGCCATGGAGTGTCACCCTGATCGACACCGGCGAGGAAACCATGACCGGTGGCCGTCTGTTGCGTGCCGGCCGTTATCTGAAGGATGAAGAGGCGTTCTGCTTCACTTACGGCGACGGCGTTTCCGATTTGAACATTCGCCAATTGGTCGACTACCACAAGGCCCATGGCCGTCTGGCGACCGTGACGGCGGTGCAACCACCGGGTCGCTATGGCGCCCTGGAACGCCAGGGCGATCAGGTTCTCGGCTTCACCGAAAAACCCCGTGGTGATGGTGGCTGGATCAATGGCGGCTTCTTCGTGCTGTCGCCAAAAGTGTTGCCGTACATCGCCGGTGATGAAACCACCTGGGAGGCTGAACCATTGGCGCGCCTGGCCCAGGATGAACAGCTCAAGGCGTTCGAGCACGACGGCTTCTGGCAACCAATGGACACCCTGCGCGACAAGAACCACCTCGAAGCGCTGTGGCAGAGCGGGGAGGCCCCATGGAAGCAATGGGCCTGAGTGCGGATTTCTGGCGCGGCAAGCGTGTACTGGTCACCGGTCACACCGGTTTCAAAGGCAGTTGGCTGACCCTGTGGCTGCAAAGCCTCGGCGCGCAAGTCAGCGGCTTCTCGCTGGACCCTGCAACTGAACCGAGCCTGTATGAACTGGCGCGGGTTCACGAAGGGATCAACGACCAGCGTGGCGATCTGCGCGATCTCGGCGCGTTGCTGGAGATCATTGCCGACACCGAGCCGGAAATCGTCCTGCACCTGGCCGCGCAGCCGCTGGTGCGTGAAGGCTATCGCGATCCGCTGGGCACTTACTCCAGCAACGTCATGGGCACGCTGAACCTGCTCGAAGCGATCCGTCAGGTCGGTTGCGTGCGCGCCTGTGTGCTGGTAACAACCGACAAGGTCTACGCCAACAAGGAATGGCTATGGCCGTACCGCGAAGACGAAGCGCTTGGCGGGCACGATCCTTACAGCAGCAGCAAGGCCTGCTGTGAACTGTTGGCGCAGTCTTATGCGGCGTCGTTCTTCCCGGCGGACAAGTACGCCGAGCACGGCCTGGCCCTGGCCACCGCGCGCGCCGGCAACGTGCTCGGTGGCGGCGACTTCGCCCCGGAGCGACTGATTCCCGACGTGCTCAAGGCCTGGACTGCAGACGAGCCGGTGACCCTGCGTTACCCGCAAGCCGTGCGCCCGTGGCAGCACGCGCTGGAACCGCTGGCCGGTTACCTGCAACTGGCTGCCGGCCTCTACGAACAAGGCCCGGAATACGCCGGGGCGTGGAACTTCGGCCCGGGCGAGGCGGACATGTGCAGCGTCGGCGAAGTGGTCGAACTGCTCGCCACTCGCTGGCCACAGGCACGCGGTCTGCGCATCGAAAAAAGCGAGCTGCACGAGGCGGGTCTGTTGCGCCTCGACAGTAGCCGCGCCCGTCAAACACTCGGCTGGCAGCCACGCTGGACCTTGCAGCAATGCCTGACCCAGACCCTCGACTGGCATCTGGCGTGGCAGAACGGCGATGACATGCGCAACGTCACTCTCGGCCAACTGAACCTGTACCGAGGCGCGCTGTGAGCGAGTTTTCCTTGAAACCGTTGCCGCTGGCCGGGCTGTTCGGTGTCCAGCACAAACGCTTCGAAGATCAGCGCGGGCATTTCGCCCGGCTGTTCTGCGAAGGTAGCCTGAGCGCGTTCGGCAGCGAATTTCACATCCGCCAGATCAACCATTCCTGCACCCGCGAGAAGGGTAGCGTGCGCGGTCTGCATTATCAGAATGCCAATGCGCCGGAAGCCAAGCTGATCACCTGTCTGCGCGGTGAAGTGTGGGACGTGGCGGTGGATCTGCGTCCGGATTCCGAGACCTTCCTGCACTGGCACGCCGAGCATCTCAAGGCCGGCGACGGTCGCAGCCTGTTGATTCCCGCCGGCTTCGCCCACGGCTTCCAGACCCTCACCGACGACGCCGAACTGCTTTACCTGCACAGCGCCGATTACGCGCCGGAGCATGAGGGCGGGCTGTCGGTGAACGATCCACGGCTGGCGATTGCCTGGCCGTTGGCTGTCAATAATTTGTCAGCGCGTGATTCCAGCCATCCCGCGCTCGATCAACACTTTGCTGGAGTGCGTCTATGAACTGCCGTGGGTGCGCCGCACCGCTGAGCCTGCCGCTGATCGACCTCGGCACCTCGCCACCGTCCAACGCCTACGTACACGTCGAGCGCCTGGAACAGGCCGAGCAATGGGTGCCGCTCAAGGTTGCCGTGTGCCAGCAATGCTGGCTGGTGCAGACCGAGGATTACACCCGTGCCGACAGCCTGTTCGACGCCGAATACGCCTACTTCAGTTCGTTCTCCAGCACCTGGCTGGCCCATGCCGAGCGTTATGTCGCCGAGATGGTCGAGCGCTTTGCGCTGAATGCCGACAGCCGTGTGGTCGAAGTGGCCGCCAACGATGGCTACCTGCTGCAGTACGTCGCTGCTCGCGGCATTCCGTGTCTGGGTGTCGAGCCGACCCGCAGCACCGCGCAAGCGGCGCGGGAAAAGGGCCTGCAGATTCGTGAAGTGTTCTTCGGTCGCGACAGCGCTGCGCAGCTGCACAGCGAAGGCTGGGGCGCCGACCTGATGGCCGCCAACAACGTGCTCGCGCATGTGCCGGACATCAATGATTTCCTCGGTGGTTTCGCCACGCTGCTCAAGCCGACCGGCGTCGCTACGTTCGAATTCCCGCAACTGCTGACGCTGATGGCCGGTGCGCAGTTCGACACGCTGTACCACGAGCACTATTCCTATCTGTCGCTGACCGCGGTGCAGACTTTGTGCGAACGCAATGGTCTGGAAGTGTTCGACGTCAGCCAACTGCCGACCCATGGCGGTTCGCTGCGGGTGTTTGTGCAGCGCCAGGACGGTGAGCGTCGTGCGGTGCAGCCGGCGGTGCAGCAACAACTGCAGGCCGAACTGGATGCCGGGGTGAAAACCCCTGAGTACTACGCGACCCTCGCGCCGGCTGCCGAACGCATCAAACATGAACTGCTGCGTTTCCTGTTGCAGGCCAAGGCCGACGGCAAGCGTGTGGTCGGTTACGGCGCGGCGGCCAAGGGCAACACCTTGCTCAACTACGCCGGGGTCAAACCGGATCTGCTGGCGTGGGTGGCCGATGCCAACCCGCACAAGCAGGGCAAGTACCTGCCGGGCAGTCGTATCCCGATTGTCGCGCCGGCGCAGATCGATATCGAAAAACCGGATTACGTGCTGGTGCTGCCGTGGAATCTGCTGCACGAAGTCAGTCAGCAACTGGCGCAGGTGCGCCAGTGGGACGGGCGCTTCGTGATCGCCGTGCCTGAGATGAAAGTCCTGTGAAAGTCCTGGTCACCGGGGCCACGGGCTTCGTCGGCCGGCATCTGGTCGCGGCGTTGCTCGGGCGCGGCTGCGCGGTGCGTGCGGTGGCGCGCAGTACAGATACTGCCGCGAGCATGCCGTGGATCAACCACGTCGAATTCGTCGCGGCGGATATTCACGCGGCGGATCTGGACATTGCGGCGCTCACCGACGGCATCGACGTCCTCGCGCACCTGGCCTGGCCGGGGTTGCCGAATTACCGGGCGCTGTTCCATTTCGAGCACAACCTGATGGCCGACTACCGCTTTATCAAAGGCGCAGTCGAGGCGGGTGTGCCGCAAGTCCTGGTGACCGGCACCTGCTTCGAGTACGGCATGCAAAGCGGCCCGCTCAGCGAAAGCGTCGAGCCGCGGCCGAGCAATCCTTACGGGTTGGCCAAGCACACCTTGCACCTGTTTTTGCAGAACCTTGCGCAAGAACATCCGTTCACTTTGCAGTGGGCGCGCCTGTTCTATTTGCATGGCGAAGGGCAGAACCCCGGCAGTCTGCTGGCAGCGCTGGATCGGGCGATCGATAGCGGCGACGCGTCATTCAACATGTCGGCGGGCGAACAGTTGCGTGACTTTTTGCCGATCCAGACCGCTGCCGGTTACCTCGCGGCGATCCTGCACCAACGTGATTTCCATGGCGTGATCAATTGCGCCAGCGGCCAAGCGATTTCGGTAAGAACCCTGGTCGAGCATCGCCTGCGTGAACGCGGTGCTTCGATCGATTTGAACCTGGGGCATTACCCCTATCCGACACACGAACCCATGGCGTTCTGGGCGGTGGTCGACCGTTTGCAACAGTTGCTTGAGGCGCAGCGAACCCATTGATGCGCCTCGACGCGAATGCCTTTTGGCAGCGCGACTATCAAATGACTTTTCAGTGAGACCGGACAATGAGCGATAACGTAATCAAAGCTTTCGAGGCGGAGTGCCACGCCGAAGTCAATGCCCAGGGCCAGGACAAGGATCTGAAGGCGCTGGCCCAGGAGTTCTACAACCAGTCGGCCAGACACAAGTACACCTATCACTTCTCGTGGATGGGCCGTCCGATCATTCAATTGCCACAAGACATGATGGCGATGCAGGAACTGATCTGGCGCATCAAGCCTGACCTGGTGATCGAGTGTGGCATTGCCCATGGCGGTTCGATCATTTACTACGCCTCGTTGCTGGAGTTGCAGGGCCACGGCGAAGTGCTGGGTATCGATCGCGACATTCGTGCGCACAACCGCGAAGCCATCGAAAGCCACCCGATGATCAAGCGCATCAGCATGATCGAAGGTTCCAGTCTGGATCCGGCCGTGGTCGAGCAAGTGCGTCAGGCCGCCGCCGGCAAGAAAGTGATCGTGGTGCTCGATTCCAACCATACCCACGAACACGTCCTCGAAGAGCTGCGTTTCTATGCGCCACTGGTCTCGGTGGACAGCTACTGCGTGGTCATGGACACCGTGGTTGAAGACATGCCGGCCGATGCCTTCCCGGATCGTCCATGGGGGCCGGGCGACAACCCGAAAACAGCGGTCTGGGCCTACCTCAAGGAGAACGCTGATTTCGAGATCGACCAGCACATGCAGGACAAGCTGCTGATCACCGTTGCTGCGGACGGCTATCTGCGTCGGGTTCGTTAATCGGTTCCATCATCAAAGCGTTTTTCGGGCGGTTTCGCCGATTGTGGGAGAAGTTATGCAAGGCAAGTACGTTTCTGAAAACAGGCTGCCATTGAGCGAGTTGCTGACGGTGGTTCTGATCACCCACAACCGCCCGGCTTTTTTGCGTCGAGCGCTGCAGTACTACAGCAGCCTGCCTTGCAAGGTGCTGGTGCTGGACTCTTCCCCCGAGCGCCCGGAAGGTGACTTTTCCTCGGTCGATTATCAGCACCTGCCGCAATTCGCCTATTGGGGCATGCAGGCCAAACTGACTTACGGCGTCGAGCAACTGACCACGCCGTATATGGTCTTCGCTGCCGACGACGATTTCATCCTGCATGAGTCGTTGGCCGAATCGGTGAGCTTCCTTGAAGCCAACCGCGACTACGGTTTGTGCCACGGCTATTGCCTGATGTACCTGGCGCTGGCCGGGAGTGTCAGTTACTACCGCCGCGACAAGAAAATCTGCGAAGACTACGCGTCGGAACGTGCCGAGGATCGTGTCCTCGACTTCATGCATCAGTACGTACCGCCGTTCTATGGCGTGTGCCGAACCGCGATCATCCAGGACTGGTATGCGGCATTGCCGGCGGGCACCAGTTTCGAATGGCAGGAGATTGGTCACAGCTACTACCTGCTGGCGAACGCCAAGGCGCGCGTACTGCCGATCCCGTATGTCGTACGCGAAATCAACGTCGGTTTCTCTGACCACAACACCGAGGTGTATCACGCGCTGTCGTACACCGATGCCAAATCGGTGGCCGAGCGTGAGGCCTTCGCCGAATTCCTCGCCTCGCTCCCGACGGGGATCACCGACCTCGACCAGGCGCAGCGCAAGGCGTTCGCCCTGGAAAGCTTCGCGGCGATGACCGATAGCCTGGTGACCGGTCGTGCACTGACGGCCGAGCTGATTTTCCAGTCCATCTGGAACAACGTAACCAAAACCCCGGAGCGCCGATTCGGGCCGCTGCAGTACGTCGAGATGCCGTTCTACAACCAGCGCTTTTTTGACTTGCTGGCCGAGTTCGAATTTCTCTTGCATGCGATGCCGGCCGGCCGTGTGCAACTGGAACAGCTCGAGGGTGTCTGGACCCGGCAGGAATACCTGCAGCAGGCCCGCAATAACGATACCCCGGAAAGTGTGCTCGATCGCTTGTGGCAGGCCCACGACAGCAACGCGTTCAATCGCCGAGTGGTCAAGCGTCTGGTCGAGCAACTGCAGGCATCCGGCGATGACACACAAGCTCAGGAACTGGCTGCCTGGGATGCGCGTCTCGAGACGGTGTCGAAGGCCGATCATTACCCGGTCTTCAGCAAGATGCGTTCGGGACGTTTGCTCGAATGGCTGGCGTGCCGTACGCCGGACGCCGAGCAGCGGGCGCTGATTGCCGCTTACCTGGCGGCGAACAACGGCGGGCCACAGTTCGGCATTTTCCTGCTGGACCTGGACAACAACGTCGACAAGTTGCAGGTAACCCTCGACAGCCTGGTTGAAGGTCACAGTAAAGCCTTCAAGATCGTGGTCTTCACCACGGGCGAGCCGCAGGCTGCGACCACGGCGCAGAACACTTTGCACTTTGTCCGCGTCACCCCGGGCAATTTCGTCGACAAGCTCAACCTGAGTGCGGCCCAGTCGCCATGCGACTGGCTGCTGTTGGCACAAGTGGGCGATGAGTTCACCGCGGGTGGCCTGCTGCGTGCCGGCCTGGAATTGATGTCGGCCACGGGCCTTCGCGCGGTCGCCACTGATGAAATCCAGCGCAATGAAGAGGGCGCGCTGATCGACGTGTTCCGCCCTGGTTTCAATCTCGACTTGCTGCAAAGCAACCCGTCGTTGATGGCGCGCCATTGGCTGATTCGTCGTGACGTGTTCCTTGAAGCGGGCGGATACCAGGCGGATTTCAGCAAGGCGCTGGAGTTCGACCTGTTGTTGCGCCTGATTGAGCAGGGTGGCCTCGACGGTCTGGCGCATCTTGACGAGCCGCTGTTGATCACCCAGGTTCCGGCGCAGGAAGAAGTGGCCCATGAGCGTCAGGCGTTACTGCGCCATTTGACCAATCGCGGCTACAAGGCCAAGGTCACGTCGTCGCTGCCGGGGACCTGGCAAGTCGATTATCGCCATACCGAGCAGCCGCTGGTGTCGATCATCCTGCCTGCCGGTGATGATCTGGTGGTCCTGCGTCGCTGCCTCGAAGGTGTGTTGCTGCGTACCCGTTACAGCCGCTACGAAGTGTTGATCGCGGCCAACCCGAATCAGTCGGCGCAGGTCAACGACTGGCTGGGCACATTGCGCAACGGCAAAGTGAACGTGTTGCGTGCCGACCAGCCACTGAGTGAGGTTGCGTTGTACAACGCCGCCAGCGAACAGGCGCAGGGTGAATACCTGGTACTGCTGGCCACTGACAGCGAAATCGTCAATCCGAACTGGATCGATTCGTTGCTCAACCATGCCCAGCGTCCCGAGGTCGGTATCGTCGGTGCCAAACTGGTCGACCGCGACGGCAAGGTCTCTCAGGCCGGTTTGATTCTCGGTCTGAACGGCGGCGTGGGATCGGCCTTTATCGGCGAAAAACATGCGGCTACGGGTTACATGCAACGTCTGGCGCTCGAGCAGAATTACTCGGCGGTGTCGAAGGTTTGTCTGATGGTGCGCAAAGAACTGTTCGACGCGCTGGGCGGTCTGGACGAAGTCGATTTCGCCAGCGGTTTCAGCGATGTCGATCTGTGCCTCAAGGCTGGACAGGCGGGCTACCTCACCGTCTGGACGCCGTCGGTGCAGGTGCTGCATACCGGCGAGCTGCCGCAAGCCTCCGAGGCGCTGCAGGCTTTGCGGGAAAAATGGAGCGGCGCCTTTGCACAGGATCCGGCCTACAACGCCAACCTGGCCCTGACCGGCAAAGGTTTTACGCTGGCTGAAAATGCCTCGATCGACTGGGCACAGTTACTCGCTTGAGTCCGTCGGACAAGGAACAGGAATCAGCACATGTTCAACGGTAAATCAATCTTCATCTCTGGCGGCACCGGCTCGTTCGGGCGCAAATTCATCGCCCGTCTGCTTGAGCAATACCAGCCCAAGCGCGTGGTGGTGTTCTCCCGCGATGAACTCAAGCAGTACGAAATGCAGCAGACGTTCAACGCGCCGTGCATGCGTTATTTTCTCGGTGACGTGCGCGACGCCGACCGTCTGCGGCAGGCCATGCGCGGCATCGACTACGTGGTGCACGCGGCGGCGCTCAAGCAGGTGCCGGCGGCGGAGTACAACCCCACCGAGTGCATCCGCACCAACGTCAATGGCGCGGAGAACATCATCGCCGCCGCCATCGATAACGGCGTGAAAAAGGTTGTGGCACTGTCCACCGACAAAGCGGCCAGCCCGATCAACCTGTACGGTGCGACCAAGCTGCTGTCGGACAAACTGTTCGTCGCCGCCAACAACATTGCCGGCGAACAACAAACGCGTTTTGCCGTGGTGCGCTACGGCAACGTGGCGGGCTCGCGGGGGTCGGTGGTGCCGTTCTTCAGCAAGCTGATTGCCGACGGTGCGCAGGAGCTGCCGATCACCGACGAGCGCATGACGCGCTTCTGGATCACCCTCGATCACGGCGTGCAGTTCGTCCTCGACAGCTTTGCGCGGATGCACGGCGGCGAAGTGTTCGTACCGAAGATCCCGTCGATCCGCATCGTCGATCTGGCGCGGGGCATGGCCGAGCATCTGCCGCACACGAACGTCGGTATTCGTCCGGGGGAAAAACTGCATGAACTGATGGTGCCGCTGGACGATGCGCGGATGACCCTGGAGTTCGAAGACCACTACACCATTCAGCCCTCGATCCGCTTCACCAGCGTCGATGTCGATTTTGCCGTCGACAAGCTCGGCGAACGTGGTCGGCCGGTGAGTGAAGATTTCGAATACCGCTCCGACACCAATCCGCACTACCTCTCGGTCGGGCAGATCGCCGAGCTGCACGCGAAGTTGTCGGCATGATTCCCTACGGTCGCCAGAGCGTTGATCAGACGGACATCGATGCGGTGGTCGAGGTCCTGCAATCGGACTGGCTGACCCAGGGCCCGACTATCGAGCGCTTCGAGCAGGCGATGGCCGAACGTTGCCAGGCCGACTTCGCGGTGGCGGTGTGCAACGCCACCGCGGCGCTGCACATTGCCTGCCTTGCTGCCGGCCTGGGCCCGGGCGATCGCTTGTGGACCACGCCGAACACTTTTCTGGCCTCGGCCAACTGCGGGCGCTATTGTGGCGCCGACGTCGATTTCGTCGACATCGATCCGCTGACCTGGAACCTCGATGCCTTCGCCCTCGCCGCGAAGCTCGATCAGGCCGAGCAGGACGGCACGCTGCCGAAAGTGTTGGTGGCGGTGGCGTTCTCCGGGCAGAGCTGCGACCTGCGCAAGATTGCCGAACTGGCCGAGCGCTACAACTTCACCGTGATCGAAGATGCCTCGCATGCGGTGGGCGCCAGTTACGCCGGGCGTCCGGTGGGTTGCGGGGAATTTGCGGCGATGACCGTGTTCAGTTTTCACCCGGTGAAAATCATCACCAGCGCCGAAGGCGGCATGGTGCTGACCAATCGCCCGCAACTGGCCGAGCGTCTGCAACGCCTGCGCAGCCATGGCATGACCCGCGATCCGCAGCAAATGAGCGAACCCAGCCACGGCCCGTGGTATTACCAGCAGATCGAGCTGGGCTTCAATTACCGGATCACCGATTTGCAGGCGGCGCTGGGTCTGTCGCAACTGGCCAAACTGGACGGTTTCATCGCCCGTCGTCGCGAACTGGCCGCGCGTTACGAGCGTTTGCTGGCCTATCTGCCGCTGACCTTGCCCGGCGCGCAGCCGGAGGCAGAATCGGCGTGGCACCTGTACGTGGTGCGCCTGCAGACCGAGCGCATCGGCCTGACCCACCGTCAGGTGTTCGAAGGCTTGCGTGCCGCCGGCATCGGCGTGAACCTGCACTATATTCCGGTGCATTTGCAGCCGTACTATCGCGACCTGGGTTTTGCCGAAGGTGACTTCCCCGAAGCCGAGCGTTATTACGCCGAGGCGATCAGCCTGCCGCTGTATCCGTTGCTCAGTGATGAGCAGCAGGATCATGTGGTCGAGCAATTGCGCCGGCTGACCGAATAAATCCCGCTGCGGCGGTGAATGAGACTGTGCAATGCGTGATCTGAGTGAGCAGGAAAAATTCTGGCAGGGCGATTTCGGCAACCAGTACGTCGATCGCAACGTCGGTCAGCCGCTGGTGGCGGCCAATCTGGCGCTGTTCGCCAAGGCCCTGAGCCGCGCCGGGCGCATCGACAGTGTGGTTGAGCTGGGCACCAATGCCGGCAACAACCTGCAGGCGCTGCATCAACTGCTGCCGCACAGTGAATTGTTCGGCGTCGAGATCAATCAAAACGCCTGTGCTCAGGCGCGGGCACTGGGCATCGCGCAGATCTGGCACGGCTCGCTGTTCGACTTTCTCCGCGAGCGCAATTACGACCTGACCCTGAGCAAAGGCGTGCTGATCCATCTGGCGCCGGAGCTGCTGCCGACCGCCTATGCGCAGTTGTATGCGTTGAGCCAGCGCTACATCCTGATCGCCGAGTATTACAATCCGGCGCCGGTGGAAGTGTCCTATCGCGGCAACAGCGGCAAACTGTTCAAGCGCGATTTCGCTGGCGAAATACTTGATCGCTATCCGGATCTGCAACTGCTCGATTACGGCTTTGTTTATCACCGTGATCCGCAATTCCCGGCGGACGACGTCACCTGGTTCCTGCTGGAAAAACGTCCTTGAGCAGCGTTGCAATCATCCCGGCCCGTGGCGGCAGCAAGCGCATCCCGCGCAAGAATCTGTTGCCGTTCGACGGCGTGCCAATGATTGTTCGCTCGATCCGTACGGCGCTCGACAGTGGCCTGTTCGAACAGGTCGTGGTCAGTACCGATGACGCCGAAATTGCCGAGTTGGCGCGAGCCCATGGCGCGCAAGTGCCGTTCCTGCGCCCGGCTGAACTGGCGGATGATTTCACCGGCACCGCTGCGGTGATTGTGCATGCCTTGCAGCAATTGCCGGTCTTTGAATATGCCTGCTGCGTATACGCCACCGCGCCGTTGTTGCAGGCGCGATTTCTGCGGCAAGGATTTGAGCTGCTGCAGCAGCACCCGGACAAAGCCTTCACGTTCTCAGTGTGCAGCTTTGGTTTCCCGGTGCAGCGGGCGCTGACGCTGGACGCAGAGGGCGCGCTTACCGCGTTGTACCCGGAATTTCGCAACACCCGCTCGCAGGATCTGCCCGACGCCTTTCAGGACGCCGGCCAGTTCTACTGGGGCCGTAGCGAGGCGTGGTTGCGCGGTGATGTGTTGTATTCACCCGCCAGCCTGCCGGTGATACTGCCGCGGCATCTGGTGCAGGACATCGATACGCTGCAAGACTGGAAGCGCGCCGAATACCTCTACGCCGCGCTCAAGGCCGGCGGAGAACTGCAATGAGAGTGCTGATCCGCGCTGACGCTTCGCCGACCATTGGCAGTGGCCACATCGCCCGCTGCCTGACGCTGGCGCGAGTGCTGCGCAAACAGGGCAGTCATGTCGCCTTTGCCTGCCGGCGGTTGCCGGGGCATCGGCTCGATGCCTTGGCTGCCGAAGGTTTCGAGACCTTCGCATTGCCGGATGTCTACCCTGACGAAGACCCGCAGCAAGCCATCGAATCGATGCTGCCATGGCAGGCTGACATCGATGCTCTGGACGCCTTGCTGGCAGGTCACGCCGCATTCGACTGGATCATTGCCGACCACTACGGCCTCGACTATCAGTGGCAGACCGCTGCCCGTCGTTGGGCGCCTCGGATCGCGGCGGTGGACGATCTCGCCACCCGGCATTACAGCGTTGATCTGCTGCTCAATCAGAACCTGTCCGGTCTCAGCGAAAACTACGCGCCGCTGCTGCCCGCCGATTGCCGCACCTTGCTCGGCCCGCGTTACGCCATGCTGCGTGAAGAATTCGTCTGCCCGGCCATCGAGATCAAACCCAAGGCCCGCCGGGTGCTGGTGAATTTCGGTGGTTTCGACGCGGCGATGCAGACTCATCACGCGATGTTGGCACTGAAGGATTTCACCGAGCTGGAAGTGGATTTCGTCGCCGGTGCAGACAATCCTGCGTGGGCACAAATGCAGGCACTGGCCGAAACACGGCCGCATTGGCGCCTGCACAGTTTCGTCAGCGATTTCCAGCAACGCATGAGCGCGGCCGATCTGTTTATCGGTGCCGGTGGCGGCACCAGTTGGGAGCGTGCGGCTCTGGGCCTGCCAACTCTGTGCATCGCGGTATCGAACAATCAGCAGGTCAACGGCGAAGTGATGGCGGCGGCGGGGGCGCATGTGTTCCTGGGCGCCCGTGAACAGGTCAGCGTCGAGCAATTGCGCGACGCCATCGGTTTTGTCGTCGACAATGTCTATCTGCGCCAAAGTCTGGCCGAGCGTTCACGCCAACTGGTCGATGGGCGCGGTGCGTTGCGCGTGGCGGCGGCGCTGGCCGGTGCGGTGCTCAAGCTGCGCCCGGCGACCCTCGGTGATGCGCAATTGCTGTTCGAGGGGCGCAATGCCGAGGCTGTACGGCGCTGGTCACTGGACACGGCTGCAATCGAATGGCCGCAGCACTTGGGCTTGCTGAATGCGAGCCTGTGCAACCCGCAGCGCCTGCTGTTGATTGCCGAGGCCGATGACGGCGCGGTTGGCGTCTTGCGCTATGACTTGCGTGGATTCGAGGCTGAAGTGTCGCTGTATCTGCTGGACGGACGTTTCGGTCTGGGTTGGGGCAGGGCGCTGCTGGCGCGAGGTGAGGTGTTCGCCCGCGAGCACTGGCCGCAGATGACCGCCATTACCGCTCAGGTCCTGCCGGGCAATCGTCCGTCTTTGAATGTGTTTCGTGACGCCGGATTCACCCAGAGTACCTGCGCGTTCACCAAGGTTTTGAAGGATCACCGCGATGAGTAGTTTCAAGATTGGCGAGCGTCTGATCGGTGCCGATGCGCCGCCGTTCATCATTGCCGAAATGAGCGGCAACCATAACCAGTCGCTGGAGGTGGCCCTGCAGATTGTCGAGGCCGCCGCCAGGGCTGGCGCGCATGCCTTGAAGTTGCAGACTTACACCGCGCAGACCATGACCCTGGATCTGGCCGAGGGCGAGTTTTTCATCAGGGACCCGAACAGTCTGTGGGCCGGTACTTCGCTGTACGAGCTGTACGAGAAGGCCCACACCCCGTGGGAATGGCACGCGCCGATTTTCGCCCGGGCCAAAGAGCTGGGCATGCTCGCGTTCTCGACGCCGTTCGATGACACGGCGGTGGACTTTCTCGAAAGCCTCGATGTGCCGGCGTACAAGATCGCCAGTTTCGAAAACACCGATCTGCCGTTGATCCGCCGTGTAGCCGCGACCGGCAAACCGCTGATCATCTCCACCGGCATGGCCAGCATCGCCGAACTCGACGAAACCGTGCGCGCTGCCCGTGAGGCAGGCTGCAAGGATCTGGTGCTGCTCAAGTGCACCAGCACTTACCCGGCAACGCCGCTCAACAGCAATGTGCGCACGATCCCGCATCTGCGTGAGCTGTTCGGTTGCGAGGTGGGGCTGTCCGATCACTCCATGGGCGTTGGCGTGTCCGTGGCCGCCGTGGCGCTCGGGGCGACGGTGGTGGAAAAGCACTTTACCCTCGACCGTTCGGCGGGTGGGGTGGATGCCAGTTTCTCGCTGGAGCCTGTAGAAATGGCCAGCCTGGTACTGGAAACCGAGCGTGCCTGGCAGGCTTTGGGCCACGTGCAATACGGCCCTACGGAAGCCGAACTCAAGTCGGTGGTGTATCGCCGTTCGCTGTACATCGCCGCCGACATGGCCGCGGGTGATCCCTTTACTCGGGACAACCTGCGCGCCATTCGCCCCGGCCTCGGTCTGCCGCCCAAGCACACCGATGCCGTCCTCGGTCGCCGCGCTCGTCAGGCGATCAAACGTGGCACGCCGCTGGACTGGTCGTTGGTCGAATAACCCGATCTGCACCCGATTCGGCAAAATAGCGTGACCTGCGAGTCATAACGCGCATCTTCACTGTATTGTATTGACCGGGGAGATGGCGCCTGGCCGTGTAATCGGTTCCAGTGATAGCCCTTTGCGCTCCCCGTGGCTGCCCGTCGTGGCGGCCGTTTTCTGTTTGTCGGCGCCCCTCGAATCCTTGCGAGCGGTGGTTTTGGGCTGTTTTTTATTGGGAAGCCGTAATGATTGGCATAAAAAGCATTGCGAGCTACGTTCCTGTAGCCGGCGTGGACAATTACGCACAAGGTGCAAAATTCGAGAAGGATGAAGAATTCATCCTCGGCAAAATCGGTTCGGCCTTCCTGCCGCGCAAAGACGCTGAACAGGAAACCTCCGATCTGTGCGTGGAAGCGGCCAATGCGCTGTTTGCCAGCAACCCTGAACTGAAGCGTGAATCGATCGACGCACTGATCGTCGTCACCCAGAACGGTGACGAAGAAGGTCTGCCGCACACCGCGGCGATTGTCCAGGACAAACTCGGTCTGCCGACCCATGTCGCGGCGTTCGACATTTCCCTGGGCTGCTCCGGTTACGTCTACGGCATCTACGCGATCAAGGGCTTCATGGAAGCCGCCGGCCTGAAGAACGGCCTGCTGATTACCGCTGACCCGTATTCGAAAATCGTCGACCCGGAAGATCGCAACACCACCATGCTGTTCGGCGATGCCGCCACCGCCACCTGGATGGGCGAAGACCCGTCCTGGGCGCTGGGCAAGGCCAAGTTCGGCACCGACGGTTCCGGCGCACCGCACCTGAAAGTCACCGATGGTGTGTTCTTCATGAACGGCCGTCAGGTGTTCAACTTCGCGCTGCTCAAAGTCCCGGCGCACTTGCACGAATTGCTCGACGACTCCGGCCTCAAGGCTGACGACATCGACGCCTTCTGCATTCACCAGGGCAGTGCGGCGATCGTCGATGCGGTGGCGCGACGTTTCGAAGGCGAGCCGGAGAAGTTCATCAAGGACATGGTCGAGACCGGCAATACCGTGTCGTCGAGCATCCCGCTGCTGCTGGAGAAACACGTACTCGATTCCGACTGGCAGCGCATTGCCCTGAGCGGTTTCGGTGTCGGTCTGTCGTGGGGCTCGGCGATCATCTATCGTCCTTGAGTCGGTTAAAAACGGCGGATACAAAAATAGCGTTCAAGGTTACCCTTGAACGCTATTTTTTTGCCCGAACGAAACGCGAGGCGTCATGAGCGAGTTTTTCCAACCCAATGCCCAGGTTATCCAGCAACGCTGGCCGGCGTTGTTCGAGCGGTTGCTGGCGGAAGACACCTCAGTCGTTCAAGCCGAACTGGTGCAGGGATTGGGCTCGACGCTCAGCGTCAATGGCGTGCAACTGACCAGCCGCCACGACCGCGTCCACGAAGCCCGAATCCAGGCGGCCAGCCTGGTGGAAAAACCGCAGTTGCATGTCTATGGCACTGGCCTCGGTGATCTGCCGACGGTGCTGCTGGAGCGCGCTGGCCTTGAGCGGTTGTACGTGCATATCCTCAATGGCGCGTTGTTCGCGCTGGTGCTGCAACTCCTCGATCAACGGCAATGGCTGGAAGATCCGCGCGTGCAGCTGTTCTATGCCGGTGATCTGTCAGACATCTGCACGCCGTTTTTCGCCCTGCCGGCGGAGATGCTGCTGGCTGATGACTTCAACGCGAAGATCCGTGATCGGCTGGTCAGTGAAGTGCACCTGAGCTTCAACAATCGTGAGTTCGATCCGCACTTGCCGTTCATTCAACAGCGCTTGCAGGACTGCCTGCCGGTGTTGCTGGGCGATGACGATGTGGCGCAGTTGTTCGGCAGCGCCAAGGGCCGGGAAATCTATGTGATCGGCACCGGGCCGACCCTGGAAGGGCATTTCCAGCGTCTGGCGGCGGTGCACGCACAGGCTGAACGTGCATTGTTGATATGCGTCGATACCGCTTACCGGCCACTGCGCGAACACGGCATCGTCCCGGATCTGGTGGTCACTATCGATCAGCGCATCAGCTTTCGGCATTTGCCGTTCGAGGAGTCCGCTGGCATTCCGCTGGTGTATCTGCCCATGAGCGATCCTGCGGTGCTGACCGCCTGGAAGGGCAAGCGCTACGGCGGTTACTCGGCCAGTCCGGTTTACGCCGCGTTGCGCGAGCAGTATCCGCGCGGACAACTGCATGTCGGTGGCAGCGTGATTCATCCGGCGGTGGATCTGGCGGTGAAAATGGGCGCGTCGCGCATTACCCTGTTTGGCGCCGATTTCGCGTTCCCGATGAACAAGACCCATGCCGGCTGGAACGACGGCGATCTGGGGCCGAGCGTCGATCAGGCGCGGCATTGGGTGCAGGACGGCCATGGCCGACGAGTCAGCACCCAGCTGAACTTTCGCGGTTACCTGTGCGTGCTGGAGCGTTATATCGCCGCGCATCCGCAGGTGCAGTTTTTCAACAGCAGTCGGGCAGGCGCAATGATCGCCGGGACGCAGTTCAATCAGGAGTTTGTGCAATGACGACGATTGAGCAGTGCGTCGACGAGTGCCGTCAGTGCGCCGGGCTGTTTCGTCTGGGGCGTGATGTCGAGGCGGCGCTGGATATGGTCGATGTGTTCGAGGGTGCGCAGCAGTTGCTGAAAGCTGCGCCTGCGCCGATTCAGCAGGACTGGGCCTTTGTACTCACGCAGATGCTCGACTGTCAGGAGCGTCAGGACTGGTTGGGGCTGGCTGACTGGATGGAGTACGAGTTGATCGAAGTGTTGCAAAAAGCACGATTGGCAGCGTGAGCGACCGCACTGGCCCGCGGCTTTGCGCTCGGGTCAGTTTTATGGCGTCAGTTTTTCGCGGTTGGGAGGGCGCTAAGCCCTTGTTTTCTCGGGGGTGGCAGGGTGATGGCAAATTTTTTTCAAAAAGCCCTCAAGCAACCTGCAAACCCGACGATAACTATTACGAAGGTTCTCTAGGCCATACCCGGCGGTTGCCAGGGCCGGAAGCCGCAGTACCCAACCAACGAGGAATTCGTCATGGCTTTAACAGTAAACACCAACACCACATCGTTGAACGTTCAGAAAAACCTGAACCGCGCTTCCGACGCTCTGTCGACTTCGATGCAGCGCCTGTCTTCCGGCCTGAAAATCAACAGCGCTAAAGACGACGCCGCTGGCCTGCAGATCTCCACTCGTATGCAATCGCAAATCCGCGGTGGCAACCAGGCTATCCAGAACGCCAACGACGGTATCTCCGTTGCTCAGACCGCTGAAGGCGCTCTGCAAGCTACTACCGACATTCTGCAGCGTATGCGTGAACTGGCTGTTAAAGCACGTACCGGCACCAACGGCACTGCTGACCAGAAAGCGACCAACAAAGAATTCGCCGACATGTCGGACGAAATCACCCGTATCGCAGCTTCCACCAACCTGAACGGCAAAAACCTGCTGGACGGTTCGGCTGGTACTGTGACTCTGCAAGTTGGCGCAAACACCGGTACTGCCAACCACATCGACCTGGTACTGAGCTCCAAGTTCGACGCCGTCAACCTGTCCGTGGACAAAGGTACTCTGGCTCTGACCGGTACTGACGCTGCTACCGCTGGCTCCAACATCGACAACGCTATCACTGCAATCGACGCTGCTATCGCTGCGATCGGTGATACCCGTGCCAGCCTGGGTGCTTCGCAAAACCGTCTGACCAGCACCATCGCCAACCTGCAGAACATCGTTGAGAACACCACTGCTGCACAGGGTCGTGTACAAGACACCGACTTCGCCGCAGAAACTGCTAACCTGACCAAGCAGCAAACTCTGCAGCAGGCTTCGACCTCCGTTCTGGCTCAAGCCAACCAACTGCCTTCCGCTGTACTGAAGCTGCTTCAGTAATTTCGGAATGAGTTCGGGCGGGGGAGTGCGCTAGTCGTGCTCTCTCGCCTTTTTACGTTAGGAGGTGATGAGCATGGACATGAGCGTGAAGCTTAACCAGTCTTATCCGGCTCCCAAGCCAGTAACTCCGGTTGCTGACAAACCGTCAGCGACGCCTGAAGTTGCCAAGGTGCAAGCGCCGGTCGCGGCCAAGAGTCAGGACACGGACGGTGCCAAGTTGAAACTGGCGGTGCAGGAGATCGAAAAGTTTGTTCAGTCGATCAAGCGCAATCTGGAGTTCTCTATCGACGAGCATTCCGGGAAGGTCATCGTCAAGGTGATCGCAAGCGAGACGGGTGAGGTCGTTCGACAGATCCCTTCCGCAGAAGCCCTCAAGCTGGCAGACAGTCTCGCCAACGCGAGTCACGTATTGTTCGACGCCAAGGTCTGAGAGCTGGCATGAATAGTGTTTGTCTTTCTTTAATGACGCCGGGAAGGGTCAAAAGAACGGCAGCAATCTGAAGGGAGATGCACATGGCAAGTCCAATTTTACCGGGTACGGGCCTGGGTTCCGGCCTGGACATCGGTGCGATCGTTACTGCGCTGGTCAATGCCGACAAGGCTCCGAAGCAGACGCAGATCGATACTGCGACCAAAGCCAACACGCTGAAGATTTCCGGTATTGGTTCGTTGAAGAGCGCGCTGACTGCGTTCCAGACGGCAATGACCAATCTGGGCAGCAAAACCAACCCTGCGTTTGCCGGCTTCAGCGCCACTTCGGCCAATACGGCGGTTCTGAACGCCACTGCCGACAGCACCGCGGTAGCGGGAAGCTACAACGTTGTCGTGACTCAGCTGGCCACGGGCTCGAAAGTTGCCAGTGCCTCTTTCGCTGGCGGCGCCTCCAGTGCCATTCCGAGTGGTACCCTGAAAATCAGTCAGAATGGCACTGATTACAACGTCGACATCCCGGCCGATGCCACCTTGCAGAGCACCCGTGATGCCATCAACAAGGCCCAGGGCGCCAACGGAATTTCCGCCAACATCGTGACCGACGCCAATGGCGCTTCGCGTCTGGTGATCAGTTCGAGCAAGACCGGCGAAGGTTCCGACCTCACCGTCAGCGGTATTGCCGGTCTGGAAATTGACGGCACCAAGGCGATGAGCAGCACCCCGGCGGCAGGTGATTCGGGCGCCGTCAACGGCGTTGCAAAAAATGCCCAGTTGACCATCGACGGCCTCCAGGTCAGCAGCAAGAGCAATACGGTTTCCGGCGCAATCAGTGGGCTGACCCTGAATCTGACGACTGTCAGCGAGGGCACGCCGCCGAGCAAGCCGACGGTTGTCAGCGTGGATGCCAATACCAAAGGCCTGCAAACGTCGATTCAGTCGTTTGTCGACGCTTACAACACGTTGAAGACCACCATCGATACGCTGTCCAAGGCGACGCCGGATGCCGATGGCAAGCTGACCGTGCAAGCGGCATTCACAGGCGATGCGATGCCGCGCGCACTGATTGCCGATATTCGTGGTGAGTTGACGGCGAAAGGTGCTGGCGGTCCGTTGGCCGTGCTGTCCCAGCTGGGTGTAATGACCGATCGCAACACCGGTAATCTGACGTTTGATACCGCTGCTTTCACCAAAACCATGGCGCAGCCAGGCATGACCGGTCAGGTTCAGCAATTGTTCACCGGCACCGATGACACCAATGGTCTGCTGGCGCGTATGAGCAAGGCGGTGGACCCGTACCTCAAGCCACCGGCGGATAATAAGTCCGGTACCGGTTTGCTTGATCAGCGTATGGCCATTCTCACCAAAAACACCAAAAGCCTGACTGAACAGCAGTTGGCGCTGGATCTGCGTGTTGCCAACCTGACCAAGACGTTGACGGCAAAATACAACGCCATGGACCTGTTGGTCGGGCAGATGAAGGCCACGGCGAGCAACATCACGTCGTTCTTCAGCTCGCTGAACGCTCAGCAATCCGCGAAGTAACAGGCAGGAACGACAAAAACCCGGCTACGCTTTATCGGCGTGCGCCGGGTTTTTGTCTTTTGATCTAAAGTTCTGTGGCTCGTTGGCGATACACTGGTTATACGAGTCAATGTGGCAAATGAGGTAGAACATGAATCCAATGTTAGCCCTTCGGCAATACCAGAAAGTCGGCGCGCACGCCCAGACATCCGAGGCGAGCCCGCACCGTCTGGTGCAAATGTTGATGGAAGGTGGTCTGGAGCGCATCGCTCAGGCCAGGGGCGCTATCGAGCGCAAGGATATTCCTGCCAAGTGCACGGCGATCAGCAAGGCCGTCGGCATCATCGGTGGTTTGTGTGAAGGCCTGGACCTGGAAAACAGTGCGGACTCGGTGGGTGAGCTCAACCAGCTTTACATCTACATGATGAAGCGACTCGCTGAGGCCAACGTCAAGAGTGATCCGAAGATACTCGACGAAGTTGCCGGCCTGCTGCGCACCGTCAAGGAAGGCTGGGACGGCATTGCTCCGCCAGGCCCTCAGTTTTAAGGAGATCACCATGAGTCTTGTATTGCAGCGAATTGCCGACACCCGTGAAGCGCTGGTCAGCGCGCTGGCCGAACGCAACTGGGAAGCCATTGGTGAGCTGGATCTGGCTTGCCGTTCCTGCATGGAAGACGTCATGGCCGAGGCCTCGCTGGATGAGGAGGCCTTGCGCAGTAACCTTGAGGAGTTGCTCCATGTCTACAAGGAGCTTCTGGAGGCGGCGATGGGTGAGCGGCAGGCGATAGCCAACGAGATGTCGCAGATCACCCAAGCGCAAAAGGCGGCAAAGGTTTACCATCTGTTTGGTTAATTAACCCCCAGTTAATCCAGACATGTGCGCCATAAATTTGACTGTGCACGGTTTTTTGACTTAACTAGTGGCTGTTTTCAGATTTCAGGCGTCTACAGGCACAAGGTGTCCTGCAAGCGTCTCGCTTGCCCCATTTTTCGGGCATTGAGTTGACTAGGGAAGTTGCTATTGCATGTGGCGTGAAACCAAAATTCTGCTGATCGATGACGATAGCGTCCGCCGCCGCGACCTGGCGGTGATTTTAAATTTTCTCGGCGAAGAAAATTTACCCTGCGGCAGCCATGACTGGCAGCAGGCTGTCGGCTCTTTGTCATCGAGTCGTGAAGTCATCTGTGTACTGATCGGGACGGTAAATGCTCCGGGTGCACTTTTGGGCTTGTTAAAGACACTCTCGACATGGGATGAGTTCCTTCCGGTTTTGCTGATGGGCGATAATTCTTCCGTCGACCTGCCGGAAGACCAGCGCCGCCGTGTGCTTTCGACCCTGGAAATGCCGCCCAGCTACAGCAAGCTGCTCGACTCCCTGCACCGTGCCCAGGTCTATCGCGAGATGTACGACCAGGCCCGCGAGCGCGGCCGTCATCGCGAACCCAACCTGTTCCGCAGCCTCGTCGGCACCAGCCGGGCGATTCAGCACGTCCGTCAGATGATGCAGCAAGTGGCCGATACCGACGCCAGCGTGTTGATCCTCGGCGAGTCCGGCACCGGCAAGGAAGTGGTTGCGCGCAACCTGCATTACCATTCCAAGCGTCGCGATGCGCCATTTGTGCCAGTCAACTGCGGGGCGATCCCGGCCGAGCTGCTGGAAAGCGAACTGTTCGGCCACGAGAAGGGCGCCTTCACCGGAGCGATCACCAGCCGTGCCGGACGTTTCGAACTGGCCAACGGCGGTACGCTGTTCCTTGATGAGATCGGCGACATGCCGCTGCCGATGCAGGTCAAGCTGCTGCGCGTCCTGCAGGAGCGCACCTTCGAGCGCGTGGGCAGCAACAAGACCCAGAGCGTCGACGTGCGCATCATTGCCGCGACCCACAAGAATCTCGAAAGCATGATCGAGATCGGCACCTTCCGCGAAGACCTCTACTATCGCCTGAACGTGTTCCCGATCGAGATGGCGCCGCTGCGTGAGCGCGTCGAAGACATCCCGCTGTTGATGAACGAACTGATCTCGCGCATGGAGCACGAAAAGCGCGGTTCGATCCGTTTCAATTCGGCAGCGATCATGTCGCTGTGCCGTCACGGCTGGCCGGGCAACGTCCGTGAGCTGGCCAACCTGGTGGAACGCATGGCGATCATGCATCCGTACGGGGTGATCGGCGTGGTCGAGTTGCCGAAGAAATTCCGCTACGTCGACGACGAAGACGAGCAGATGGTCGACAGTCTGCGCAGCGATCTCGAAGAGCGCGTGGCGATCAACGGTCATACGCCGGACTTCACCGCCAACGCGATGCTGCCGCCGGAAGGCCTGGACCTCAAGGACTATCTCGGTGGTCTGGAGCAGGGCCTGATCCAGCAGGCGCTGGACGACGCCAATGGCATTGTGGCGCGTGCCGCCGAACGCCTGCGTATTCGACGCACCACGCTGGTGGAGAAGATGCGCAAGTACGGCATGAGCCGGCGCGAAGGTGACGAACAGGCGGATGATTGACGCCTGTTTTTCAACTCCCTCATTTATAAGCAGTTTTTTTTAGGCACGGGTATTGCTACATCCCTCGCAACGTTCCGTTTAACTGACGGTCAGCCAAGCGAGAGAACACAATGCCCCACGCCCAGATGTCATCTGCCTCCAATGCCGAGGGGCAACCGTCGTCCGTAGAGCAGACGAGCCGCCTGGGTCTTGAGCAGGCGTTCGCGCTGTTCAATCAGATGTCCAGCCAGTTGACCGACTCCTACAGCATGCTTGAAGCCCGGGTCACCGAACTCAAGGGCGAGCTGGCTGTGGTCAGTGCCCAGCGCATGCAGGAGCTGGCAGAAAAAGAACGCTTGGCCAATCGCCTGCAAAACCTCCTTGATCTGTTGCCCGGTGGCGTCATCGTGATTGACGGCCACGGCATGGTCCGCGAAGCCAATCCGGCGGCGATCGACCTGTTGGGGCTGCCGCTGGAAGGCGAGTTGTGGCGCCACGTCATCGCGCGTTGCTTCGCCCCGCGTGAAGACGACGGTCATGAAATCTCCTTGAAAAACGGTCGACGCCTGTCGATCGCCACCCGCTCGCTGGATGCCGAGCCGGGCCAGTTGGTGTTGCTCAACGACCTGACAGAAACCCGCCATCTTCAAGATCAACTGGCGCGCCATGAGCGCCTGTCGTCGCTGGGACGGATGGTCGCCTCGCTGGCCCATCAGATCCGCACGCCACTGTCCGCCGCGTTGCTTTACGCCAGCCATTTGACTGAGCAGGAATTGCCCGTCGCCACCCAGCAGCGCTTCGCCGGCCGCCTCAAAGAGCGCCTGCATGAGCTGGAACATCAGGTGCGCGACATGCTGGTGTTCGCACGTGGCGAGCTGCCGCTGACCGACCGGATCACCCCGAATACTCTGATGCAGGCGCTGCAAGCGGCGGCGCTGACTCATGTGCAGGATTTGCCCATTCGTTGGCAGTGCGACAGCCATGCAGGCGAACTGTTGTGCAACCGCGACACCTTGGTCGGGGCGATTCTCAATCTGATCGAAAACGCGATTCAGGCCAGCGATGGCAGCGTGCGCCTGAAAGTGCATTGCTACACCCGCGACAACAGCCTGCGCCTGTGCGTCAGCGACAGCGGCAGCGGCATTGATCCGGTGGTGCTCGAGCGTCTCGGTGAGCCATTTTTTACTACCAAAGTGACCGGCACCGGTCTTGGCCTGACCGTGGTCAAGGCTGTGGCCCGGGCACATCAGGGAGAATTGCAGCTGCGTTCGCGAGTCGGGCGCGGCACGTGCGCGCAGGTGATCCTGCCGCTGTTTTCCGCTGTACAGGGAGCTGAGTAAACGTCATGGGCATCAAGGTTTTACTGGTCGAGGATGACCGCTCGTTGCGCGAAGCGCTGGCCGATACGCTGTTGCTGGCGGGCCACGACTACCATGCGGTCGGCAGCGCCGAAGAGGCGTTGCAGGCGGTCGAGCGCGAAGCGTTCAGTCTGGTGGTCAGCGACGTCAACATGCCCGGTATGGATGGCCATCAACTGCTCGGTTTGCTGCGTGCGCGGCAGCCGCAATTACCGGTGCTGCTGATGACTGCGCACGGCGCGGTCGAGCGTGCAGTCGATGCGATGCGTCAGGGCGCGGCGGATTATCTGGTCAAGCCGTTCGAGCCCAAGGCTCTGCTGGACCTGGTGTCGCGGCATGCTCTGGGTTGCATCAATGTGACGGAGGGTGAAGGTCCGGTGGCGGTCGAGCCAGCCAGTGCACAGTTGCTCGAACTGGCGGCGCGGGTGGCGCGTAGCGATTCCACGGTGCTGATCTCCGGTGAGTCCGGCACCGGCAAGGAAGTGCTGGCGCGCTACATTCACCAGCAATCCCATCGCGCCAGCCAGCCGTTCATTGCGATCAACTGCGCGGCGATTCCCGACAACATGCTCGAAGCCACCCTGTTCGGGCACGAGAAGGGCTCGTTCACCGGCGCCATTGCGGCGCAGGTCGGCAAGTTCGAACAGGCCGATGGCGGCACTATTCTGCTCGATGAGATTTCCGAAATGCCCCTGGGTCTGCAAGCCAAGTTGTTGCGGGTGCTGCAGGAGCGTGAAGTCGAGCGCGTCGGTGCGCGCAAGCCGATCAGCCTGGATATTCGCGTGGTCGCCACCACCAACCGTGATCTGGCCGGCGAAGTGGCGGCAGGGCGTTTTCGTGAAGACCTTTTTTACCGTCTGTCGGTTTTCCCCCTGGCCTGGCGTCCACTTCGCGAGCGCACTGCCGATATCTTGCCGCTGGCCGAGCGGTTGCTGAACAAGCACGTCAATAAAATGAAGCATGCGGCGGCGATACTTTCGCCAGAAGCCCAGGCTTGCCTGACCCACTACCCGTGGCCGGGCAACGTGCGTGAGCTGGATAACGCGATTCAACGGGCGCTGATTCTGCAGCAGGGCGGTTTGATCCAGCCGCAGGATTTCTGTCTGACCGGCGCGGTGACGTTTACTGCAGCGCCGGCGATCGCGCCAGTGCAACCGCTGGTGCGCGAGATCGAAGTCGAGGCCGAATCCGCCGGTGCGCTGGGCGATGACCTGCGGCGCCGGGAGTTTCAGATGATCATCGACACCCTGCGCACCGAGCGTGGCCGCCGCAAGGAAGCCGCGGAAAAACTCGGTATCAGCCCGCGTACCCTGCGTTACAAGCTGGCGCAGATGCGTGATGCCGGGATGGACGTCGAAGGCTATCTGTTCGCTACCTGAAACTCGCTGCGAACAAAGTGGGAGCGAGCCTGCTCGCGAAGAGGGCGTGTCATTCGAAGCCTATGTGCCTGACACGGCGCCTTCACGAGCAGGCTCGCTCTCACAGTTGTTTTGCAGTGCTTGTAGTTGAGCCGCAGCCTCTGGCCGCTTTTATGAAACAAGACCAGCCGAGCTGGCACCCTTGTTGCTAATACCTGTGTACCCGCCGAGTGAGTGTCAAAAAATTGCGGGCCGCCCAAGAGAGTAGACCATGAGCCAAGGTATTGAATTTAATCGGTTGATGATGGACATGAAGGCCATGAAAATGGACGCCATGGCCACGCCGAAATCGACTGCCGCCGTCCCTGAACTGGCAGGCAGCAGCTTTTCCGACATGCTCGGTCAGGCCATCAACAAAGTCAGCGATACCCAGCAGGCGTCGACTCAGTTGGCCAACGCATTTGAAATCGGCAAGAGCGGCGTCGATCTGACGGACGTGATGGTCGCCTCGCAGAAAGCCAGCGTGTCGTTCCAGGCTCTGACCCAGGTGCGCAATAAACTGGTTCAGGCTTATCAAGACATCATGCAGATGCCGGTTTAAGGACGAGATTGAGTCATGGCAGAAGCAGTCGCCGATAACGTTCCGGCCAAGGCCACCCCGATAGACGGCAAACCGCCGCTGTTCGGCCTGTCCTTCCTGGAAAACCTCTCCGAGATGACCATGCTGCGTCAGGTGGGCCTGTTGGTCGGCCTGGCTGCGAGCGTGGCGATTGGCTTTGCCGTGGTGCTGTGGTCGCAGCAGCCGGATTACCGTCCGTTGTACGGCAGCCTTGCCGGCATGGACGCCAAGCAGGTCATGGACACCCTGGCCTCCGCCGACATCCCTTACACCGTCGAGCCGAACTCCGGCGCCTTGCTGGTCAAGGCTGACGACCTGTCCCGTGCGCGGATGAAACTCGCGGCTGCTGGTGTCACTCCCAGCGACGGCAACATCGGTTTCGAAATCCTCGACAAGGAACAAGGTCTGGGCACCAGCCAGTTCATGGAAGCGACGCGCTACCGTCGCGGCCTCGAAGGCGAACTGGCGCGCACCATCTCCAGCCTGAACAACGTCAAGGGCGCCCGCGTGCACCTGGCGATTCCGAAGAGCTCGGTGTTCGTGCGTGATGAACGCAAGCCAAGCGCTTCGGTACTGGTCGAGTTGTACTCCGGGCGTTCACTGGAACCGGGTCAGGTGGTCGCGATCATCAACCTGGTGGCGACCTCCGTGCCTGAACTGAGCAAATCGCAGATCACCGTCGTCGATCAGAAGGGCAACCTGCTCTCCGATCAGGCGGAAAACTCCGAAATGACCATGGCCGGCAAGCAGTTCGATTACAGCCGCCGCATGGAAAGCATGCTTACCCAGCGCGTCCACAACATTCTGCAGCCGGTACTGGGCAACGATCGCTACAAGGCCGAAGTCTCGGCCGACATCGATTTCAGTGCCGTCGAATCGACTGCCGAGCAGTTCAACCCGGACCAACCGGCGTTGCGCAGCGAGCAGTCGGTTAACGAGCAACGCACCGCCAGCAATGGCCCGCAAGGTGTGCCGGGTGCCCTGAGCAACCAGCCTCCGGCGCCAGCCTCGGCACCGCAAACCACCGGTGGCGCCGCAGCGCCGGCCGGCATGATTCAACCCGGTCAACCTCTGGTGGATGCCAACGGTCAGCAGATCATGGATCCGGCCACCGGCCAGCCGATGCTCGCGCCGTACCCGGCAGACAAGCGTCAACAATCCACCAAGAACTTCGAGCTCGACCGTTCCATCAGCCACACCAAACAGCAGCAGGGTCGCCTGAATCGTCTGTCGGTGTCGGTGGTGGTCGACGATCAGGTCAAGGTCAATGCGGCCAACGGTGAAACCACCCGCGCGCCGTGGAGCGCCGATGAATTGGCGCGCTTCACCCGTCTGGTGCAGGACGCGGTCGGCTTCGATGCCAGCCGTGGCGACAGCGTCAGCGTGATCAACATGCCGTTCTCCGCCGAACGCGGTGAAGTGGTTGCCGATATTCCGTTCTACTCCCAGCCATGGTTCTGGGACATCGTCAAACAAGTGCTGGGTGTGTTGTTCATCCTGGTGCTGGTGTTTGGTGTGCTGCGTCCGGTGTTGAACAACATCACCGGCGGCGGCAAAGGCAAGGAGCTGGCCGGTCTGGGCAGCGACGTGGAACTCGGTGGCATGGGCGGCCTGGACGGCGACCTGGCCAACGACCGCGTAAGCCTCGGTGGTCCGCAGAGCATTCTGTTGCCGAGCCCGAGTGAGGGTTACGACGCACAACTGAATGCAATCAAGAGCTTGGTGGCCGAGGATCCGGGTCGCGTGGCTCAGGTCGTGAAAGAGTGGATTAACGCAGATGAGTGATAACCGAGCCGCAACCGTCAAACTGAACAAGGTCGACAAAGCCGCGATTCTGCTGCTGTCCCTAGGTTCGACCGATGCCGCGCAAGTGCTGCGCCACATGGGCCCGAAAGAGGTTCAGCGGGTCGGTGTGGCCATGGCCCAGATGGGCAACGTCCATCGCGAGCAGGTCGAGCAGGTCATGAGCGAGTTCGTCGACATCGTCGGCGACCAGACCAGTCTCGGCGTCGGCTCCGACGACTACGTGCGCAAAATGCTTACCCAGGCGCTGGGTGAAGACAAGGCCAACGGCCTGATCGACCGCATCCTGCTCGGTGGCAACACCAGCGGCCTCGACAGCCTGAAATGGATGGAGCCGCGCGCCGTTGCCGACGTGATCCGTTACGAACACCCGCAGATCCAGGCGATCGTGGTTGCGTACCTCGACCCGGATCAGGCCGGTGAAGTGCTCGGCAACTTCGACCACAAGGTGCGTCTGGACATCATCCTGCGCGTCTCGTCGTTGAACACCGTGCAACCGGCGGCGCTGAAAGAGCTGAACCAGATTCTCGAGAAGCAGTTCTCCGGCAACTCGAACGCCTCGCGCACCACTCTGGGTGGCATCAAGCGTGCGGCGGACATCATGAACTTCCTCGACAGCTCGATCGAAGGCCAGCTCATGGACTCGATCCGCGAAGTCGACGAAGACCTGTCCGGTCAGATCGAAGACCTCATGTTCGTGTTCAACAACCTGGCCGACGTCGACGACCGCGGCATCCAGGCGCTGTTGCGCGAAGTGTCCTCCGACGTGCTGGTGCTGGCCCTCAAGGGTTCGGACGAAGGTGTCAAAGAGAAGATCTTCAAGAACATGTCCAAGCGCGCGGCCGAACTGTTGCGCGACGACCTCGAGGCCAAAGGCCCGGTGCGCGTCAGCGACGTGGAAACGGCGCAGAAAGAAATCCTCACCATTGCCCGTCGCATGGCCGAAGCCGGCGAAATCGTGCTCGGTGGCAAGGGCGGCGAGGAAATGATCTAAGCCCATGGACAAGCATGACGAGTCAGTGACGGATCTGATCCGCGCCCGCGATGTCCGAGGTTTCGAATCCTGGGCGCTGCCCAGCTTCGATCCGCCGAAACCGGAACCCGAGCCGGAACCGGAGCCCGAACCGCCGGAAATGGAAGAAGTGCCGCTGGAAGAAGTCCAGCCGCTGACTCTGGAAGAACTCGAAAGCATCCGTCAGGAGGCTTACAACGAGGGCTTTGGCATCGGCGAAAAAGAGGGTTTTCACAGCGCCACGCTCAAGGTGCGTCAGGAAGCCGAAGTGGCGCTGGCGGCGAAACTCGCCAGCCTCGAGCAACTGATGACCCACCTGTTCGAGCCGATTGCCGAGCAGGACACGCAGATCGAAAAGTCGCTGGTCGACCTCGTGCAACACGTCACCAGACAGGTGATCAAGCGCGAGCTGGCCATCGATTCCAGCCAGATCGAACAGGTCATGCGCGACGCGCTCAAGCTACTGCCGTTGGGCGTGGAAAACGTGCGTCTGTACGTCAATCCGCAGGACTTCGAGCAGGCCAAGGCCTTGCGCGAACGTCATGAGGAATCCTGGCGCATCGTCGAAGACGACTCGTTGCTGCCGGGCGGTTGCCGGGTTGAAACCGAACACAGCCGCATCGACGCCAGCATCGAGACTCGCGTGACCCAGGTCATGGCCAAACTGTTCGACCAGTTGCACGAACAGGCTCTGCACCCGGCTGCGCCGGATCTGAGTCTGGACATTCCTGAAGAAAGCCAACTGGCGGCTGCGCCTGAAGAGCCGCTTGCGGACGCCCCCGATGCGCCTTGAACGCACCAGTTTCGCCAAGCGCCTCAGCACCTATGCCGAAGCCACTGAAATCGCCGGCGCGCCGATTCTCGAAGGCCGCCTGCTGCGCATGGTCGGTCTCACCCTCGAAGCCGAAGGCCTGCGCGCCGCCATGGGCACGCGCTGCCTGGTCATCAATGACGACAGCTATCACCCGTCCCAGGTGGAAGCGGAAGTCATGGGCTTCTCAGGCAGTAAAGTATTCCTGATGCCGGTTGGCAGCGTTGCCGGTATTGCCCCGGGCGCCCGTGTGGTGCCGCTGGCTGAAACCGGGCGCCTGCCGATGGGCATGAGCATGCTCGGTCGCGTACTCGACGGCGCCGGACGCGCGCTGGACGGCAAGGGCGGGATGAAGGCTGAAGACTGGGTGCCGATGGACGGCCCGACGATCAACCCGCTCAACCGTGACCCGATCCACGAACCGCTGGACGTCGGCATCCGTTGCATCAACGGTTTGCTGACGGTCGGGCGCGGTCAGCGTCTGGGCCTGTTCGCCGGTACCGGTGTCGGTAAATCGGTGCTGTTGGGCATGATGACCCGCTTCACCGAGGCCGACATTATCGTCGTCGGTCTGATCGGTGAGCGGGGTCGAGAAGTTAAAGAGTTCATCGAGCACATCCTCGGTGAAGAAGGCCTCAAGCGTTCCGTGGTGGTCGCCTCGCCGGCGGACGATGCGCCGCTGATGCGTCTGCGTGCGGCGATGTACTGCACGCGGATCGCCGAGTATTTCCGCGACAAGGGCAAGAACGTCCTGTTGCTGATGGATTCGCTGACTCGTTTCGCCCAGGCCCAGCGGGAAATCGCTCTGGCCATCGGCGAGCCGCCAGCGACCAAGGGCTATCCGCCCTCGGTGTTCGCCAAACTGCCGAAACTGGTGGAGCGCGCCGGTAATGCGGAGAAGGGCGGTGGTTCGATCACCGCGTTCTACACCGTGTTGTCCGAAGGTGATGACCAGCAGGACCCGATTGCCGACTCGGCGCGGGGCGTGCTCGACGGCCACATCGTGTTGTCCCGGCGTCTGGCCGAGGAAGGGCACTACCCGGCCATCGACATCGAAGCGTCGATCAGCCGGGTGATGCCGGCCGTGGTCTCGGCGGAACACATGCAGCGCGCGCAGTACTTCAAGCAGTTGTGGTCGCGCTATCAGCAGAGCCGCGATCTGATCAGCGTCGGCGCTTACGTCGCCGGTGGCGACCGCGAGACCGATCTGGCGATCTCGCTGCAACCGCAACTGACCCGCTACCAGCGGCAGGGGCTGAACGACAAGATCAACATGGGCGAGAGCCAGGCTTACCTCGAAACCCTGTTCGCGCCTGCGGCGGGTGGGTAACCGGCCATGGCCGTGAGCCGAGCTGCGCGTCTGGCACCGGTGGTCGAGATGGCCGAACAGGCCGAGAAAACCGCCGTGCAGCGCCTGGGTTACTTTCAGGGCCAGGTCAAAGTGGCCGAAAGCAAGCTCGCCGACCTCGACGCCTTTCGTCTGGATTATCAGGAGCAGTGGATCGTGCGCGGCAGCGACGGGGTTTCCGGGCAATGGCTGCTGGGGTATCACGGCTTTCTGGCGCAACTGGACACCGCGATCGACCAGCAGCGGCAAAGCCTGGTCTGGCACCAGAACAACCTGATCAAGGCGCGGGACGCCTGGCAGGAGGCGTTTGCCAAGGTCGAAGGCTTGCGCAAACTGGTGCAGCGCTACCGCGAAGAGGCGCAACGCCTCGAAGACAAGCGTGAGCAGAAGCTGCTGGACGAGTTGTCGCAGCGCTTGCCGCGGCACGATCCTTTCTAAAACCAGGTCAAGAGATCGCAGCGTTCGGTAGCTCCTGCAGGTGATCGGTGTAGGAGCTGCGGTACGCTGCGATCTTTTGACTTTGCTCTGCACCTTGCCCCAACCCTGTCCAAGTGCTAAACCTTGTACACGTTCGTCAATGACAAGGAAGCCAGTCAATGTCAGTCGTTACAGAAGTCTCTCAGGATGGTCAAAAACTGACGATTTCGGTCAAGGGGCGGTTCGATTTTGGACGCCATCAGGAGTTTCGCGAGGCCTATGAGCGGGTTGATAAAAAGCCCGGGTCCATTGTGGTAGACCTCAAGGACGCCACCTACCTCGACAGCTCCGCGCTGGGCATGCTGCTCCTGCTGCGCGATCACGCCGGTGGTGATGATTCGGACGTACGGGTGGTCAACAGCAACTCCGACGTGCGCAAGATTCTCGCCATCTCCAACTTCGACAAACTCTTCGACATCAGTTGACGGCCATGCAGGCGCAAGAGCCGCTGACGATCCTGATCGCCGAAGACAGTGCCGCCGACCGGCTACTGCTGTCGACCATCGTCCGGCGGCAGGGGCATGAAGTACTGACGGCGACCAATGGCGCCGAAGCGCTGGAGGTGTTTCGGCGTCAGGCACCGCATCTGGTGCTGATGGACGCGATGATGCCGGTGATGGACGGCTTCGAAGCGGCGCGGCAGATCAAGGCACTGGCCGGGGAAACCCTGGTGCCGATCATCTTCCTGACCTCACTGACCGAAAGTGAAGCCCTTGCCCGTTGTCTGGAGGCAGGTGGTGACGACTTTCTGGCGAAGCCCTACAACCAGGTGATCCTCGCCGCCAAAATCAAGGCGATGGATCGCTTGCGCCGCTTGCAGGCCACGGTGCTGCAACAGCGCGACCTGATCGCCAAACATCACGATTACCTGCTCAATGAACAGCGCGTGGCCAAAGCGGTGTTCGACAAGGTGGCCCATTCCGGTTGCCTGAGTGCGCCGAATATTCGTTATCTGCAATCACCCTATGCACTGTTCAACGGCGACCTGCTGCTGGCGGCCTATACCCCGGCTGGCGACATGCATGTGCTGCTCGGTGATTTCACCGGCCACGGCTTGCCGGCGGCGGTGGGAGCAATGCCACTGGCCGAAGTGTTTTACGGCATGACCGCCAAGGGCTACGGCCTGGCCGAAACCCTGCGCGAGATGAATGCCAAGCTCAAGCGCATCCTGCCGGTGGACATGTTCTGCTGCGCGACCATGCTTTGCCTGAGCTTTCAGCGGCGTACCGTGGAGGTGTGGAACGGCGGCATGCCCGACGGTTATCTGCACCGGATCGCCACGGGCGAACGAGTGCCGCTGCCTGCACGGCATTTGCCGTTGGGGGTGCTCAACCCGCAGGCGTTTGACGATCGCACCGAAGTGCAGGCCATGACGGTCGGGGATCGAGTGTTCCTGCTGTCGGACGGCGTGATCGACACCACTGACGCCGATGACCGGTTGTTTGGTGTCGAGCGTTTGCAGCAACTGTTCGCCGCCAACCATGAGCCGGACAACCTGTTCGCCGAGATCGCGCAGGCCTTGCACGCATTTCGCGGCGAGCCCCGCGACGATGTCAGCATGGTCGAGGTCAGCCTGCTTGAGGCGGCGCATGTCGTGCCGCCGGCGCCGGTGTATTCCGACAGCGGCCAGTCGAGCCCGCTGGACTGGTCGGTGAGCTTCGAGTTTCGTGGGGCTACGCTCAAACGCTTCAATCCTTTGCCGTATCTGCTGCAATTGTTGCTGGAAGTACACGGCTTGCGCACTCAGGGCGGGGCGATCTACAGCGTGCTCGCCGAGTTGTACTCCAATGCGCTGGAGCATGGCGTGCTGGGTCTCGATTCCAGCCTCAAGCGCGATGCGGCCGGCTTCGCTCGCTACTATGAGATGCGCAACGAGCGGCTGGAAGCCTTGCAGGACGGTTACGTGCGCGTGCATCTGCAGATCAAGCCGCAAGGTGCCGGGGGCTGCCTGGTCATCCGCGTCGAGGACAGCGGCAAGGGGTTTGACGTCGCGCGCGTGATGGAGCGGCCGCTGGACGGCGTCCGTCTGTCGGGGCGCGGGGTCAGTCTGATCCGCCAGTTAGGGCATAACGCCAGTTGGTCGGACGAAGGTCGCAGTGCTTGCGTGGAGTTTTTCTGGGAGGGTTGAGGCATAATTCGCGGATTCTTGATCAAGGAGTGAACAAGTGACTGACACACATATTGATCGCGAGGCGCTGAGCGTACTGCGCGAAGTCATGGAGGAGGGTTATCCGGAGCTTCTGGATACCTTTCTGGCAGATTCCGAAATTCGCTTGGCTGAGCTGCAGAAAACGGCGGATACCAAGGCTTTGTCTGAAGTCGCCCATAGCTTTAAAGGCAGCGCCAGCAATATGGGCGCCGTTCGCCTGGCCGAGCTTTGCAGGGAATTGGAATCGGGCGCCAAAGACAAGAGCCCGGAGGAAATCGTCAAACTGGTCGCTGAGATCAGCGTTGAATTCGCCGAAGTTCGCCCGGTTTACGAAAACGAAAAACACCACGCGCACATGCATTGATCCTGCCGTCCGGCGCTTTTCGCAAGCGCCGGACAAAACTGGCCCGACACTTGCAATAATCCCCGTCAACTGTACCTACGATCCCAGTGCAGCGGAGACCGTGTCATGCCTGCGACCCCCAATGTTCTTCTTCAATCTGCCGCCCAGGCCAAGGCGCAAGCCGCTGCTGCCAAAACGCCGGTCATGGCCGCAGACACCGGGGACAAGGCCTCAAGCTTCGCTCAGGTGTTCGCCGACCAAGGCCCGAAAAAATCTCTTCCGGGCTCTGACAGTTCGTTGAAACCGGCGCGCGACAAGGTTGCCGACAACAGCGACAAGAAAGATCTCGGCAAGGACAAGTCTGCCGCCACGCAACAGACCGTTGCCGATAGCGGCAATGCCTTGCCTGCCGACAAGACTGCTTCGACCACCTCTGATGATCAGGCAGCCGCTGACAAGGCCGCCGCCGATGCGGCCGCTGACAGCGCGCAGACCCCAGTGGCGGACACCCCCCCGGTGGATCCGGCGCTGGATCCGGCCCTGGCGCAAACCGTGCAACCGCTGGTGACCGCGCCGGTGGTGGCTGCGCCAGTCGCTGCAACACCGGAGCCGGTCAAGGCCGAAACACCGGTCGTGGCCGCAACCGTCGCGCCAGCCGTGGTCAAAGATCCGGCGGCATCGACCGATAGCGCGTTTGACCCGGCGGCCGATCCACTCGACTCGTTGCCGGCGCTGCGCATGGCGATGGAGCAGGGCGGGCACATTTCCGCCAGCAGCCAGGCCCAACCCAAAGCTACACCGGCCCAGGCTCAGGCCGACGGTGAATTGACTGCGGCACAGAACTTCGCTGCCGGCATGGCCAGCATGCTCGACGTGCAGGCCGACAAGGACAGCACCAGTCAGAATGGCGAAAAAGCCTTCAGCGGCCTGATCGACGATGGCCTGAAAGATCTGAAAGCGGCCACCAGCGATACCCGTGTCGATGATTTCGCCAACCGTCTGGCGGCGCTGACTCAGGCAGCCACACCCAAAACCGCGAACGCGGTGCCGGTGAATCAGCCGATCGCCATGCATCAGAGCGGCTGGACCGAAGAAATCGTCAACCGTGTCATGTACCTGTCCAGCGCCAATCTGAAGGCGGCGGATATTCAATTGCAGCCGGCAGAACTCGGGCGTCTGGATATTCGGGTGAACATGGTTCCGGACCAGCAGACCCAAGTGACCTTCATGAGCGCGCACCCAAGCGTGCGCGAAGAGCTCGACGGTCAGATGCATCGTCTGCGTGACATGTTCACCCAGCAGGGTATGGGCCAGGTCGACGTCAATGTCTCCGACCAGAGCCGTGGCTGGCAGGGTCAGCAGGGTCAGGAGCAGGCGCAGCAGGGCCAGAGCGGCCGCACCAGCGCCGCAGGTGGACGTCTGGATTCGGCGGAAGAAGAGCTGACGCCGGCGGCGGTGGCTGAAGCCGCTGCGCAAGCCACCAGCGTCATTGGCAGCAGCGCCGTCGACTATTACGCCTGAGCAAGCGCTGATCACCCTAGTGGGAGCGAGCCTGCTCGCGAAAGCGCTATAACAGTCGACTTCAATGTTGATTGTTAAATCGTCTTCGCGAGCAGGCTCGCTCCCACATTGGTTTTGTGGTGCTTTCTATTGCAGCCTTCGGCAGGGTGTACACCTCCCCTTGTAGGAGCTGCCGAAGGCTGCGATCTTTTGCTTTTGGCTCGCTCTGATTTCCTCCCGGCCCTATCGCCGACACTTCTGGCATAACACTTGCTCTTGCCTTGCCGTGCGACTGTGAAAACCCGATTAGTGACGGATTATTGGCATGGCGAAGAGCGAAGCAGCAGCTGTAAAAGACCCCGCGACCAAAGGCAAACTCAAGATGATCATCCTGATCGTGGTGGCTCTGCTGCTGGCGATCGGTGTGTCCGTGGGCGCGACCTGGTACTTCATGCACAGTGCTCAGAGCAAGCCTGCCGCAGCGGCCGAGGCCGCGCCGGTCGGCAAGCAACCGGCGATTTTCGAGCCGATGGCGCCGGCGTTTGTCGCCAACTACAACCAGAACGGCCGTCAGCGCTACATGCAGGTGAGCATCACCATGCTGGCGCGTAACCAGGCCGATCTGGAAGCGCTCAAAGTGCACATGCCGGTGATCCGCAACAACCTGGTGATGCTCTTCTCCGGTCAGGATTTCGCCACGCTGGCGACCCCGGTCGGGCAGGAGATGTTGCGCCAGAAGGCTACAGCCAGCGTCCAGGAAGTGGCGCAGAAAGAGCTGGGCAAAGTGGTGATCGAACAGTTGCTTTTCACTAATTTCGTACTGCAGTAGGAACACGACATGGCCGTGCAGGATCTGCTGTCCCAGGATGAAATCGACGCGCTGTTGCATGGCGTCGACGATGGTCTGGTACAGACCGATAACGCTGCCGAACCCGGCAGTGTCAAAAGCTACGACCTGACCAGCCAGGATCGCATCGTCCGTGGACGCATGCCGACTCTGGAAATGATCAACGAGCGTTTTGCCCGTTACACCCGCATCAGCATGTTCAACATGCTGCGCCGCTCGGCGGACGTTGCCGTCGGTGGCGTGCAGGTGATGAAGTTCGGCGAGTACGTGCACTCGCTGTACGTGCCGACCAGCCTCAATCTGGTCAAGATCAAACCGTTGCGCGGCACCGCGCTGTTCATCCTCGACGCCAAACTGGTGTTCAAGCTGGTGGACAACTTCTTCGGCGGCGACGGCCGTCACGCCAAGATCGAGGGGCGTGAATTCACCCCGACCGAACTGCGTGTGGTGCGCATGGTGCTGGAGCAGGCCTTCGTCGATCTGAAGGAAGCCTGGCAGGCGATCATGGAAGTCAATTTCGAGTACATCAACTCGGAAGTGAACCCGGCCATGGCCAACATCGTCGGCCCGAGCGAAGCGATCGTGGTCTCTACCTTCCACATCGAACTCGACGGCGGTGGCGGCGACCTGCACGTGACCATGCCGTACTCGATGATCGAGCCTGTGCGCGAAATGCTCGACGCCGGTTTCCAGTCGGACCTCGACGATCAGGACGAGCGCTGGGTCAACGCCCTGCGTCAGGACGTGCTCGATGTCGATGTGCCGATCGGCGCCACCGTGGCCCGCCGCCAGTTGAAGCTGCGCGACATCCTGCACATGCAGCCGGGGGATGTGATCCCGGTCGAGATGCCGGAAGACATGATCATGCGCGCCAACGGCGTACCGGCCTTCAAGGTCAAGATGGGCTCGCACAAAGGCAACCTCGCGTTGCAGGTTATCGAGCCGATCGAGCGTCGCTGAAGCGCCGCTCTCACCCCCACGCATTTAACTGAATTGTTGCCCGCCGAGGACAAATGATGAACGACGAAATGAACGCCCAGGACGATCAGGCACTGGCCGACGAATGGGCTGCGGCCCTGGAAGAGACCGGTGATGGCAGCCAGGCCGACATCGACGCGCTGCTGGCCGCCGACGCTGGCGCTGCAAGCTCCAACCGTCTGCCGATGGAAGAGTTCGGCAGCGTGCCGAAAAACAACGATCCGGTGACCCTGGACGGTCCGAACCTGGACGTGATCCTCGACATTCCGGTGTCGATCTCGATGGAAGTGGGCAGCACCGACATCAACATCCGCAACCTGCTGCAACTGAACCAGGGCTCGGTGATCGAGCTCGATCGTCTGGCCGGCGAGCCGCTGGACGTACTGGTCAACGGCACCCTGATCGCGCACGGCGAAGTGGTGGTGGTCAACGAGAAGTTCGGCATCCGCCTGACCGACGTGATCAGCCCAAGCGAACGCATCAAGAAGCTGCGCTGAGTGAAACGGTTTCTCTGGGCATTGCTGGCACTGCCATTGAGCGTGCTGGCCGCCGAGCCGTCGACGGCGACTGCCGTGCCTGCTGCCACCGCGCCGATGGTCAACAGCGGCGTGGCCGGGCAACTGACGCAACTGGTGTTCGGTCTGTTGCTGGTGCTGGGCTTGATCTTCTTCCTCGCCTGGCTGCTGCGCCGGGTGCAGCAGGCCGGACCGGCCGGCAAGGGGCAGGTGATCGAGCTGATCGGCTCCCGCGCACTCGGTCCGCGTGACCGCTTGATGCTGGTGCAGGTCGGCAACGAGCAGATTCTGTTGGGCTTGAGCCCCGGCACCATCACGGCGCTGCACGTGCTCAAGGAGCCGGTGCAAGTGCCGAGCAGCAGCGAAAAAGCGACCCCGGAATTTGCCCAGCATCTGCTGAAGATTCTCGGCAAGGATCAGAAGGATAAGAAGTAATGGGTGCGCTACGCATCGTCTTGACGCTGGCCCTGATGCTGGCCGCGCCGCTGGCGTTCGCCGCCGATCCGTTGTCGATCCCGGCGATCACGCTGGGCACCAACGCCGACGGCGCGCAGGAGTATTCGGTCAGCCTGCAGATCCTGCTGATCATGACCGCCCTGAGCTTCATTCCGGCGGCCGTGATCCTGATGACCAGTTTCACCCGGATCATCATCGTCTTCTCGATTCTGCGTCAGGCCCTCGGTCTGCAGCAGACGCCGTCGAACCAGATCCTCACCGGCATGGCGCTGTTCCTCACCATGTTCATCATGGCCCCGGTGTTCGATCGGGTGAACAACGATGCGCTGCAGCCGTATCTGGCGGAAAAACTCACCGCCCAGCAAGCGGTGGAAAAGGCCCAGGTGCCGATCAAGGACTTCATGCTCGCCCAGACCCGCACCAGCGATCTGGAGCTGTTCATGCGCTTGTCCAAGCGCACTGATATTGCCACCCCGGATCAGGCGCCGCTGACCATTCTGGTACCGGCCTTCGTGACGTCCGAGTTGAAGACCGCCTTCCAGATCGGTTTCATGATCTTCATTCCGTTTCTGATCATCGACCTGGTCGTGGCCAGTGTGCTGATGGCGATGGGGATGATGATGCTCTCGCCGCTGATCATTTCGCTGCCGTTCAAGATCATGCTGTTCGTACTGGTGGATGGCTGGGCGCTGATCATCGGCACCTTGGCCAGTAGCTTCGGAGGTGTTTCGCCATGACGCCGGAAGTGGCGGTCGATATCTTTCGTGAAGCGCTGTGGCTGACCACCTTGATGGTCGCGATCCTGGTGGTGCCGAGCCTGTTGGTCGGTTTGCTGGTGGCGATGTTTCAGGCGGCGACGCAGATCAACGAACAGACCCTGAGCTTCCTGCCGCGTCTGCTGGTGATGCTGGTGACCCTGATCGTCGCCGGCCCGTGGATCGTGCAGACGTTCATGGAATACATCATTCAGCTGTACAAAAACATTCCGATGGTCATCGGCTAAGCCATGCAGTCGCTGCTTCAGCTGACCGACACCCAGATCAGTACCTGGGTGGCGTCGTTCATGTTGCCACTGTTTCGCGTCGCCTCGATGCTGATGGTCATGCCGGTGTTCGGCACCACGCTGGTGTCGCGGCGGATACGCCTGTATTTCGCCGTGGCCATTACCGTGTGCATTGCGCCGAGCCTGCCGCCGATGCCAGCGGTCAGCCCGCTGGACCTGAGTGGCCTGTTGCTGATTGCCGAGCAGATTCTGGTCGGTGCGGTGCTGGGGTTTTCCCTGCAACTGTTTTTTCAGGCGTTTGCCGTGGCCGGGCAGATTGTCGCGATCCAGATGGGCATGGGTTTCGCCTCGATGGTTGACCCGGCCAATGGCGTCTCGGTGGCGGTGATCGGCCAGTTCTTCACCATGCTGGTGACCTTGCTGTTCCTGTCGATGAACGGCCACCTGGTGGTATTCGAAGTGCTCACCGAGAGCTTCACCACGCTGCCGGTCGGCGGCGGGTTGATGACGGCGCAATACTGGGAGCTGGCCGGCAAACTCGGCTGGGTCCTCGGGGCGGCGTTGTTGCTGGTGCTGCCGGCAGTCACTGCGCTGCTGGTGGTCAACATCGCGTTCGGCGTGATGACCCGCGCCGCGCCGCAACTGAACATTTTCTCCATCGGTTTCCCGCTGACCCTGGTGCTCGGCCTGTTCATTGTCTGGGTCGGGTTGGCGGACATTCTCAATCAGTATCAGCCGCTGGCCAGCGAGGCCTTGCAACTGTTACGCGAACTGGCACGGGCGCGCTGAGTCATGGCAGAGAGCGAAAGCGGTCAGGACAAAACAGAAGACCCCACGGACAAACGGAAAAAGGACTCTCGTGAGAAGGGCGAGATTGCCCGGTCCAAGGAGCTCAACACCCTCGCCGTGATGATGGCCGGTGCCGGTGCGCTGCTGGTGTTCGGTGGCATGCTGGCCGAAGACCTGATGGAGCTGATGCGCCTGAACTTCACCCTCTCGCGCGAAGCGATCATGGATCAGGGGGCCATGGGCAGGTTCCTGTTGCAGTCGGGCCAGATGGCGCTGTTGGCGATCCAGCCGATCATGATCACCCTGTTGCTGGCGGCGCTGATCGGGCCGATCTCTCTCGGTGGCTGGCTGTTTACCGCCGGCTCCATGGCGCCCAAATTCAGCCGGATGAACCCGGCCTCGGGCTTGAAGCGGATGTTTTCGTTCAAGGCAGTGGTCGAACTGCTCAAGGCGCTGGCCAAGTTTCTGATCACCCTGGGGGTGGCGTTGGTCGTGTTGTCGGCGGACGTCGATGATTTGTTGCGTATCGCCCACGAGCCGCTCGAAATGGCGATCATTCACAGCGTCACGCTGGTCGGCTGGAGTACGTTGTGGCTGGCCTGCGGCCTGATCATCATCGCTGCCGTCGATGTGCCGGTGCAGCTCTGGGAAGCGCACAAGAAACTGCTGATGACCAAGCAGGAAGTGCGCGACGAGCACAAGGATCAGGAAGGCCGGCCGGAGGTCAAGCAGCGCATCCGACAGACCCAGCGCGAGATGTCGCAGCGGCGGATGATGGCCGCGATTCCCGACGCCGATGTGGTCATCACCAACCCGACCCACTACGCCGTCGCGCTCAAGTACGACTCGGAGAAGGGCGGCGCGCCGGTTCTGTTGGCCAAGGGCAGCGACTTCCTCGCACTGAAGATCCGCGAAATCGCCGTTGCCAACAACGTCATGCTCCTTGAGTCACCGGGGCTGGCGCGTTCGATCTATTACTCCACCGAGCTGGAGCAGGAAATCCCCGGCGGCCTGTACCTGGCGGTCGCCCAGGTGCTGGCCTACGTCTACCAGATCCGCCAGTACCGCGCCGGCAAGGGCAAACGCCCGGACCCACTCAAGGACGACCTGCCGATCCCGCCGGATCTGCGTCGCGATTCCTGAGCCCGCCGATAAAAAACGCCGCCCCGAACACAGATACCTCCCTGTAGGAGCTGCCGCAGGCTGCGATCTTTTGATCTTGATCTTAAAAACAAGATCAAAAGATCGCAGCCTGCGGCAGCTCCTACAGAGGTCAGAGAAGCTTTCTACTGCGGCAATTGCAGGTTATCCAGCGCCCGATTCACCGCCAGCTCGCCGAGCATGATCAGTTGCGCGATGCCCAGCAGCGTCCTGCGCTGCGATGCCGGTATGAGGTGGGCGAAGTCATTGGCGATGGTTCTGGCTGACGCGAGTGTTTCGCAGGCATCGGCCAGCAGTTCCTCGTTTTTGAAGTCTGCGGTCACGGCGTACATCGAGCGGGTTTTACGTTGAATCGCAGTCGCGCCGGGCGGACAGAGGTAGTGGTCGAGGGCGCGGTCGGCCGCTTCGTGGAGCTTTTTCGAGTCGAGGGATTCGTAGGGGGAGGTGGCGTCGGTTTCGGGTGGGTTTGGCGTTGGTTTGATCATCGGTAAAGCTCCTAGAGTCGACGGAGCTGCCACATTTCGCTGCGATACGAAAGGGAGGTGGCAGCTATACGCGGGTCGCAGACCGGGACTCTAGAACCGGCAGACCCAAAGGTCTCCCACGTACAGCCGCCATAAAACGGGACGGAAGTTGTGCGTCTAGAAATCAGCGGGCTGCGAGACCCGATCGCTGATTCGTCAGCGACCGATCCACAATAGAGCCCGACCCCAAGGCGCACAAGCCGGCGGATTCTGGCGTAGCTGTAGGCAATGGCGCAAGGATATGTAGCCTGCAAGGCGTGTCTTGAGGTGTCTTTTAAACACTTGGGTTTAAAGACGTCGCGATTCCTTGATTACGCAAAATCAAAAGATCGCAGCCTGCGGCAGCTCCTACAGGGATCGGTGTAGGAGCTGCCGCAGGCTGCGATCTTTTTGGTCTGCGCAAAAGTTGGAAGGCTTCTTGCAGTAGCCGCCGTGCGCCTGCTTTGGGCGTCAAAAGTTTGCTTTAAAGGAACGGGGAAAACCGGTGGATCGCTCTCAGTTATTCAACACTGCTCGCTCGAATGTTGCCGACCTCAGTCGAGGCAATCTGGGCGTGCCGTTGTTGCTGCTGGTCATGTTGGCAATGATGATGTTGCCGATTCCGCCGTTCCTGCTCGACGTGTTCTTCACCTTCAACATTGCCCTGTCGATTGTCGTCCTGCTGGTCTGCGTGTACGCGCTGCGGCCGCTGGATTTCGCGGTGTTCCCGACCATTCTGCTGGTGGCGACGCTGCTGCGGCTGGCGTTGAACGTGGCCTCGACGCGGGTGGTGATGCTCCACGGTCAGGACGGCCACGCCGCTGCCGGCAAGGTGATCCAGGCCTTCGGTGAAGTGGTGATCGGCGGTAACTACGTGGTCGGTATCGTGGTGTTTGCGATTCTGATGATCATCAACTTCGTCGTGGTGACCAAGGGTGCCGGGCGGATTTCCGAGGTGAGCGCGCGCTTCACCCTCGATGCGATGCCCGGCAAGCAAATGGCGATCGACGCCGACCTCAACGCCGGTCTGATCGACCAGAATCAGGCCAAGGCGCGCCGTCAGGAAGTCGCACAAGAGGCCGAGTTCTACGGTTCGATGGACGGTGCCAGCAAGTTCGTCCGGGGTGACGCCATCGCCGGCCTGCTGATCCTGTTCATCAACCTCATCGGCGGTATGGCTGTCGGTATCTTCCAGCACAACATGACCTTCGCCGACGCGGGCAAGGTGTACGCCTTGCTGACCATCGGTGACGGTTTGGTGGCGCAATTGCCATCACTGTTGTTATCGACAGCGGCAGCGATCATGGTGACCCGTGCTTCCGGTTCGGAAGACATGGGCAAACAGATCAACCGGCAGATGTTCGCCTCGCCAAAAGCCTTGGCGGTGGCTGCTGGTCTGATGGCAGTCATGGGCCTCGTCCCGGGGATGCCGCACTTCTCGTTCCTGAGCATGGCCGCGCTGGCTGCCGGTGGCGCCTACCTGTTCTGGAAAAAGCAGAACGTCGCCAAGGTGCAGGCGCTGCAAGAGGTCCAGCGTCAGCAGGAGCTGCTGCCGTCGCCGGCCCGCGCCATGGAAACCAAGGAGCTGGGCTGGGATGACGTGACGCCGATCGACATGATCGGTCTGGAAGTCGGTTACCGCCTGATCCCGCTGGTGGATCGCAACCAGGGCGGGCAGTTGCTGGCGCGGATCAAGGGCGTGCGCAAGAAGCTCTCGCAGGATCTGGGCTTCCTGATGCCGACCGTGCACATTCGCGACAACCTCGACCTGGCGCCGAGCGCCTATCGCCTGACCCTGATGGGGGTGATCCTGGCCGAAGCCGAGATCTACCCGGATCGCGAGCTGGCGATCAATCCGGGGCAGGTCTACGGCACGCTCAACGGTATTACCGCCAAAGATCCGGCTTTCGGCCTGGAGGCGGTGTGGATCGAAGTCAGCCAGCGTGCGCAGGCACAATCGCTTGGTTACACCGTGGTCGACGCCAGTACCGTGGTCGCGACCCACTTGAACCAGATTCTGTACAAGCACTCCAGCGAGCTGATCGGCCACGAGGAAGTGCAGCAACTCATGCAATTGCTGGCCAAAAGCTCGCCGAAACTGGCTGAAGAGCTGGTGCCGGGTGTGGTGTCGCTGTCGCAGTTGCTCAAAGTGTTGCAGGCGCTGCTGGCCGAACACGTGCCGGTGCGCGATATCCGCAGCATTGCCGAGGCTATCGCCAACAACGCCGCCAAGAGTCAAGATACCGCCGCCTTGGTGGCCGCAGTACGCGTCGGCGTATCCCGCGCCATCGTCCAAAGCATTGTAGGCACTGACTCCGAGCTGCCTGTGATCACCCTGGAACCAAGGTTGGAACAAATATTGCTCAATAGTCTGCAGAAGGCAGGACAAGGCTCTGAAGAGGGCGTTCTGCTGGAGCCAAGCATGGCCGAGAAGCTGCAGCGTTCGCTTATCGAAGCGGCGCAGCGCCAGGAAATGCAAGGTCAGCCGGTGATCCTGTTGGTAGCAGGCCCGATCCGCGCGATGCTCTCGCGTTTCGGTCGCCTCGCAGTCCCGGGGCTGCACGTGCTGGCCTACCAGGAAATTCCGGACAACAAGCAAGTGACCATCGTTGCGACAGTAGGGCCCAACGGCTGAGGTAGTGGTTTATGCAAGTTAAGCGTTTTTTCGCCGCCGATATGCGTCAGGCCATGAAGCTGGTTCGTGATGAGCTGGGCGCTGATGCCGCCATCATTGGCAACCGCCGCATTGCCGGCGGCGTCGAGCTGACGGCGGCGCTGGATTACAAATTGTCGGCGCTGGCGCCACGGGTTCCGAACATGGAACTCGAGGACGAGCTGCGCAAGACCCAGTCGCGCATCGTTACCGCCCAGGCCGAACTGAGCCTGCGTGGCGAAGCCGACGGCAACACCAATCGCCAGTTGTTCGCCGGGCTGCCGTTGACGGCCGGCCTGCCGCTGACCGCTGCCGAACCGTTGAGCGAACCGACTTACACCGCCCCGGCGCGTCCGGCTCCGGCACCTGCACCGGCGTCCGCTGGTGTCGATCCGCGAGCGCTGGATTCGATGCGTTTCGAATTGAACAGTCTGCGTGAGCTGATGGAAGTGCAGCTCGGCACGCTGGCCTGGAATCAGCTGCAAGGCAGCCGTCCGGCGCAAGCCAATCTGTATCGCCGTCTGCAGCGCATCGGTCTGTCCGGGCCGTTGTCGCGCGATCTGCTGGCGATGATCACCGACATCGAAGAGCCGCGTCAGGCCTGGCGCATGCTGCTCGCGCACCTGGCGCGAATGATTGCCGTACCGGAAGTCGAGCCGCTGGAAGAGGGCGGGGTGATTGCCATGGTCGGCCCGGCCGGCATGGGCAAGACCACCACCCTGGCCAAACTCGCTGCGCGCTACGTGCTCAAGTACGGCGCGCAGAATGTGGCGCTGGTCAGCATGGACAGCTTCCGTATCGGCGCTCAGGAACAACTGAAGACGCTGGGGCGGATTCTCAATGTGCCGGTGACCCACGTCGATCCGGGCCAGTCGCTGGTGCAGGCGCTCGACCCGCTGCTGCGCAAACGCGTGGTGCTGATCGATACCGCCGGCCTGCAGGCCAGCGATCCGGCGTTGCGCATGCAGCTGGAAAGTCTGGCCGGGCGTGGCATCCGTTCAAAAAATTATCTGGTCCTGGCAACCACCAGCCAGAAACAGGTTCTAACCGCCGCTTATCACAGTTACAAGCGTTGCGGGCTTGCCGGCTGCATCCTGACTAAACTGGATGAGACGGCCAGCCTTGGCGAAGTGTTGAGCCTGGCGATCAGTCATGAATTGCCGGTCGCGTACCTGACCGACGGCCCACGGATTCCGGATGATCTGCATCTGCCGCGCCGTCATCAGTTGGTCAGCCGCGCCGTCAGCGTGCAAATGCAGGAAGAACCCAGCGAAGAAGCCATGGCTGACATGTTCGCTGATATCTATCACAGCCCGACCAAGCAGGTTGGCTGAGGTAATCATGAACAGTTTTTGTACCTACATCGATGGTCTGCCATGCATTGTTCCGGTTGAGAACGCGCAGCCAGTAATGTGGCCTCCGTCTATGCAAGACAAGGTAAAGAAATAACATGGGCAGCATGCATCCCGTACAGGTGATCGCGGTGACCGGCGGCAAAGGTGGCGTCGGCAAGACTAACGTGTCAGTGAACTTGTCTCTGGCGCTGGCAGAGCTTGGCCGTCGGGTCATGCTGCTGGACGCCGATCTGGGGCTGGCGAACGTCGACGTTCTGCTGGGACTGACCCCCAAACGTACTCTGGCCGATGTGATCGAAGGCCGCTGTGAGCTGCGCGACGTGCTGTTGCAGGGGCCCGGCGGGATCCGCATCGTGCCGGCCGCTTCCGGCACCCAAAGCATGGTTCACCTGAGCCCGGCGCAACATGCCGGTCTGATTCAGGCCTTCAGCGACATCGGCGACAATCTCGATGTGCTGGTGATCGACACCGCTGCGGGTATTGGTGACTCGGTAGTCAGTTTTGTCCGCGCCGCCCAGGAAGTGTTGCTGGTGGTCTGCGACGAGCCGACCTCGATCACCGACGCCTACGCACTGATCAAACTGCTTAACCGCGACTACGGCATGAACCGCTTCCGCGTGCTGGCCAACATGGCGCAGAGCCCGCAGGAAGGGCGCAACCTGTTCGCCAAGTTGACCAAGGTCACGGATCGCTTCCTCGACGTCGCCTTACAATACGTCGGCGCGGTGCCGTACGACGAAAGCGTACGCAAGGCAGTGCAGAAGCAGCGTGCGGTCTATGAAGCCTTCCCGCGTTCCAAGTGCGCGCTGGCGTTCAAGGCGATCGCGCAGAAGGTCGATACCTGGCCGCTGCCTGCCAACCCGCGCGGTCACCTGGAGTTTTTCGTCGAGCGCCTCGTGCAGCAAACGGCAGGACCTGTGCTATGACCGCAAGCGGTATGAACTACTACAAGAAATCGGCACGTGACGCGCAGTACGAGTTGATCGAGCGTTACGCGCCACTGGTCAAGCGCATTGCCTATCACCTGCTGGCGCGCTTGCCGGCGAGTGTGCAGGTTGAAGACCTGATTCAGGCCGGGATGATCGGCTTGCTCGAAGTCTCGACCAAATACGACGCCAGCAAAGGCGCCAGTTTCGAAACGTACGCGGGCATTCGGATCCGCGGCGCGATGCTCGACGAAGTGCGCAAAGGGGACTGGGCACCACGCTCGGTTCACCGTAATACCCGTATGGTCAGCGACGCAATTCGCGCAATTGAAGCTAAAACCGGCCGTGACGCTAAAGATCACGAGGTTGCGGCCGAACTCCAATTGAGTCTCGACGATTACTACGGGATTTTGAATGACACCCTGGGCAGCCGCTTGTTCAGTTTCGACGACCTGTTGCAGGACGGCGAACACGAAGGGCTGCACGAGGATGGCGCCAGTGCTCATCTTGAGCCGTCACGCGATCTGGAAGATGAACGCTTCCAGGCGGCGCTGGCGGACGCGATTGCCAATTTGCCGGAGCGTGAGCGACTGGTGTTGGCGCTGTACTACGACGAAGAGCTGAACCTCAAGGAGATCGGTGAAGTCCTTGGCGTCAGTGAATCGCGGGTCAGCCAGTTACACAGCCAGTGCGCGGCCCGTTTGCGGGGGCGTTTGGGGGAGTGGCGAGCGCGCTGAAGGCAGTGTGGGGACACTGCGAACGAGGCTGGTGCGGTGATGAACGGCACCGGTCTTGCTCTGTTGTGCTCCAGACAGTCTTCGAGTGCTGCGCCGATTGATTGAAGTGGCGCGTCCAGGTGCTGGGCGCGTTTAAGACTGCTTGGAGGTCGAATTGAACAAAGACATGAAAATCCTCATCGTTGATGACTTCTCAACGATGCGGCGGATCATCAAGAACCTGCTGCGGGATCTTGGGTTCACCAACACCGTCGAGGCCGACGATGGCACTACCGCCATTCCGGTACTCAACAGCGGCAGCATCGACTTTCTGGTGACGGACTGGAACATGCCGGGCATGACCGGTATCGACTTGCTGCGCCACGTGCGTGCCGATGAAAAGCTCAAGCATCTGCCCGTGCTGATGGTGACCGCTGAAGCCAAGCGCGAGCAAATCATCGAGGCTGCTCAGGCCGGTGTGAACGGCTACGTGGTCAAACCTTTCACGGCTCAGGCGTTGAAAGACAAAATCGAGAAGATTTTCGAACGCATCGGCTGATGACGCGCGGGGGAGCTATGGAGCATAACGAATCTTCACAGGGCGATTTCGAGTCGACCCTGAAAAAACACGCGGTCGAACTGGTCGAGAGCCTTGAAAAAGGCAGGTTCGGCGACGCTGTGCAACTGATCCATGAGCTCAATCAGACCCGAGACCGCGGCCTGTATCAGGAAGTGGGCAAGCTCACACGCGAACTGCACAGTGCGATCGTCAATTTCCAGATCGATCCGCACATGCCGCAGGCCGAGGAAGTGTCGCAAATCACCGACGCCACCGAGCGCCTGGGCTATGTGGTCAAGCTGACCGAAGCCGCGGCCAACCGCACCATGGATCTGGTGGAAAGCGCCACCCCGGTGGTCAATGGCCTGGCTGAAGAAGCCCAGGCGCTGAGCACCGATTGGGGCCGCTTCATGCGTCGCGAGGTCGGGGCTGAAGAGTTCCGCGAGCTGGCGCGCCGGGTCGACGGTTTTCTGTCACGCAGCAGCACGGACAACCGTGCGGTGTCGAGCAACCTGAACGACATCCTGCTGGCTCAGGATTACCAGGACCTCACCGGTCAGGTGATCAAGCGTGTGACCCAACTGGTCACCGAAGTCGAAAGCAATTTGCTCAAACTCGTACTCATGGCCAGTCAGGTTGACCGCTTTGCGGGCATCGAACATGACCGTGCCGCGATGCTTGCAGAAAAAGATCCACAAAAACATCTCTCGCAGGGTGAAGGTCCGCAGATTCATGCCGATAAACGAGAAGACGTTGTGTCCGGTCAGGACGATGTGGACGATTTGTTATCCAGCCTTGGATTCTAGAGTTTTGGAATTTTAGGTTTTTTGGGTTTTTAGACCTGTAGGAGCACCCCATTAATGAGCTTCGGCGCCGATGAAGAGATCCTTCAGGATTTCCTGGTTGAGGCCGGCGAGATTCTTGAGCAACTGTCAGAACAACTGGTCGAGCTGGAAAGCCGCCCGGATGATGCAGATCTGCTCAACGCAATTTTTCGCGGTTTCCACACTGTAAAAGGGGGCGCCGGCTTCCTTCAGCTCAACGAGCTGGTGGAGTGCTGTCACATCGCCGAAAACGTGTTCGACATCCTGCGCAAGGGTGAGCGTCGCGTTGATGCAGAACTGATGGACGTGGTGCTTGAAGCACTGGACGCGGTGAACAGCATGTTCAGCGAAGTCCGTGAACGTGCACCGATCACTGCTGCAACCCCGGAACTGCTGGCCGCGCTGGCGCGTCTGGCCGAGCCGCAATCGGCCGACGAAGCTCCGGCTTCGCCAGTGGCCGAGATGATCGAAGAACTGGTCGTCGAAGGCGATTCGAGCGATTCGGGCGACATCACCGATAACGAATTCGAACAGCTGCTGGATTCGCTGAACGCCGTCAAGGCCGAAGCCGAAGCCCCGAGCGCTGTTGCACCTGCGGCGGCTGCCGATGCGGCCGCCAGCGATGAAATCACCGACGCCGAATTCGAGTCGTTGCTCGATCAACTGCACGGCAAAGGCCAGTTCGCGGCGGATGCCGTGGCACCGGCAGCGGCTGCTCCGGCGGCACCGGCGGCGGGTGACAGCTCGGACATCACCGACGACGAATTCGAAGCACTGCTCGATCAGTTGCACGGCAAGGGCAACTTCGCCGTGGAAGCGCTGGAGTCGGCGATCGCCTCGGCACCGGTTGCGCCTGCTGCACCGGCGGCTGCGGCTGCCGGCAGCGATCTGATCAGCGATCACGAATTCGAATCGCTGCTCGACGAGTTGCACGGCAAAGGCAAGTTCACCGACGTTGGCGCCGCGGCTGCTGGCACCGCATCGACCGTGGCAGCGCCTGCCGCCAAGGCCGCCGCTCCGGCTGCTGCGCCGAAGGCTGCACCCAAGCCTGAGCCAAAAGCCGAAACGCCGAAGCCAGCCGCTGCTGCTGCACCGGCGCCGGCCCGTGCCGCCGCTGCGCCACCACCGGAAAAACCGGCGAGCGAAGCCGAGACCACCGTGCGGGTCGATACCGCGCGTCTCGACGAAATCATGAACATGGTCGGCGAGTTGGTGCTGGTGCGTAACCGTCTGGTGCGCCTGGGTCTCAATAGCGGCGACGAAGCCATGTCCAAGGCTGTGTCGAACCTCGACGTGGTCACGGCTGACTTGCAGACTGCGGTGATGAAGACCCGGATGCAGCCGATCAAGAAGGTCTTCGGGCGCTTCCCGCGTCTGGTTCGCGACCTCGCGCGCCAGCTCAAGAAAGAGATCAACCTGGAACTGGTGGGTGAAGAAACCGACCTCGACAAAAACCTTGTCGAGGCCCTGGCCGACCCGCTGGTCCACTTGGTGCGCAACGCGGTCGACCACGGCATCGAGTCGCCGGAAGAACGCGAAGCTTCGGGCAAGGCCCGTGGTGGTCGCGTGGTTCTGGCAGCCGAGCAGGAAGGCGACCATATCCTGTTGTCGATCTCCGACGACGGCAAGGGCATGGACCCGAACGTCCTGCGTTCGATCGCGGTAAAACGCGGTGTGATGGACAAGGACGCGGCCGATCGCCTGAGCGATACCGAGTGCTACAACCTGATCTTCGCCCCGGGTTTCTCGACCAAGACCGAGATCTCCGACGTGTCCGGCCGCGGTGTCGGCATGGACGTGGTGAAGACCAAGATTTCCCAGCTCAACGGCTCGATCAACATCTACTCGACCAAGGGCCAGGGCTCGAAGATCGTCATCAAGGTGCCGCTGACCCTTGCGATCATGCCGACCCTGATGGTGATGCTCGGCAATCAGGCGTTTGCGTTCCCGTTGGTCAACGTCAACGAAATCTTCCACCTCGACCTGTCGACCACCAACGTGGTGGATGGCCAGGAAGTGGTGATCGTGCGGGACAAGGCGCTGCCATTGTTCTACCTCAAGCGCTGGCTGGTCAGCTCCGCCGCTCACGAAGAGCAGCGCGAAGGCCATGTGGTGATCCTTTCGGTGGGCACCCAGCGGATCGGCTTCGTCGTCGATCAACTGGTCGGCCAGGAAGAAGTGGTCATCAAGCCATTGGGCAAAATGCTGCAGGGCACTCCGGGCATGTCCGGCGCCACCATCACCGGTGACGGCCGCATCGCGCTGATTCTCGATGTTCCAAGCATGCTCAAGCGTTACGCGACGAAGCGTATTTGAATCCGGGGCGGCGGGGCGATGACGTCCCGCTGCACCTAATGGAGTGTTTATGGCAGTCAAAGTCCTGGTGGTGGACGATTCGGGTTTTTTCCGCCGCCGCGTCTCGGAAATTCTTTCAGCGGATCCGAGCATCCAGGTGGTCGGCACGGCCACCAACGGTAAAGAGGCGATCGATCAGGCCCTGGCCCTCAAGCCGGACGTGATCACCATGGACTACGAGATGCCGATGATGGATGGCATCACGGCGGTGCGGCACATCATGCAGCGCTGCCCGACCCCGGTGTTGATGTTCTCCTCGCTGACGCACGAAGGCGCCCGGGTTACCCTGGATGCGCTGGACGCCGGTGCGGTGGATTTCCTGCCGAAGAATTTCGAAGACATCTCGCGTAACCCCGAGAAGGTCAAGCAACTGCTGTGCGAGAAGGTCCACAGCATCTCGCGCAGTAACCGTCGTTTCAGTGCCTACAGTGCGCCGGCTCCGGCTGCTGCACCAACGCCTGCGCCAGCCCCGGCTCCAGCGGCTTCGAGTTTCAGCAGCCACAGCGCTGCTGCTCCGACGCGTCCGGCGCCGGCTCCAGCACCTGCTCGTGCGCCAGCTGCCAGCGCTTCGTCGCCGGCACCGAAACGCAAAGCCTACAAACTGGTTGCCATCGGTACCTCGACCGGCGGCCCGGTTGCGCTGCAACGAGTGCTGACTCAGTTGCCGGCGAACTTCCCGGCGCCGATCGTGCTGATCCAGCACATGCCGGCGGCGTTCACCAAGGCGTTTGCCGAGCGCCTGGACAAACTGTGCCGCATCAGCGTCAAGGAAGCCGAGGATGGCGACATCCTGCGTCCGGGCCTGGCGCTGCTGGCCCCGGGTGGCAAGCAGATGATGATCGACGGCCGTGGCGCGGTGAAGATCCTGCCGGGCGACGAGCGTCTGAACTACAAGCCGTGCGTGGACATCACCTTCGGTTCTGCGGCCAAGTCTTACGGTGACAAAGTTCTGGCGGTGGTTCTCACCGGCATGGGCGCCGACGGTCGCGAAGGCGCACGTCTGCTCAAGCAGGGCGGCAGCTCGGTGTGGGCGCAGGATGAGGCAAGCTGTGTGATCTACGGCATGCCGATGGCCATCGTCAAAGCCGATCTGGCTGACGCGGTCTACGGCCTGGACGACATCGGCAAGCACATCGTCGAGGCGTGTATCTGATGGATGTTCTAAGCCTTATCGGGATTATCCTGGCGTTCGTCGCCATCATCGGCGGCAACTTCCTTGAAGGCGGTCACCTCGGCGCGCTGGCCAACGGCCCGGCCGCGCTGATCGTTCTCGGGGGCACCATCGGTGCAGCGCTGTTGCAATCGCCGATGAGCGCCTTCAAGCGTGCCATGCAGATTCTCGCCTGGATCCTGTTTCCACCGCGCGTGGACCTGGCCGGCGGCATCGACCGCGTGGTCAACTGGAGCCTCACCGCGCGCAAGGAAGGCTTGCTCGGCCTGGAAGGTGTCGCTGATGCCGAGCCGGACAACTACTCGCGCAAGGGCTTGCAACTGCTGGTTGACGGCGCCGAGCCGGAAGCGATCCGCAGCATCCTCGAAGTGGATTTCTACACTCAGGAAGCCCGCGACATCGAGGCTGCCAAAGTCTTCGAAAGCATGGGCGGCTATGCGCCGACCATCGGCATCATCGGTGCGGTAATGGGCCTGATCCACGTGATGGGCAACCTCGCTGATCCGACGCAACTGGGCAGCGGTATTGCCGTGGCGTTCGTCGCGACCATCTATGGCGTGGCCAGTGCCAACCTGGTGTTGCTGCCGGTGGCGGCCAAGCTCAAGTCAATCGCGTTGCGGCAGTCGCGTTATCGCGAAATGTTGTTGGAAGGTATTTTGTCGATCGCCGAAGGTGAAAACCCTCGCTCTATCGAGCTGAAGCTTCAGGGCTTCATGGATTGATGGGGGTAATGGACTATGGCTCGCCGCAGGCATCAGGAAGAACACGTTAATCACGAGCGCTGGCTCGTGTCCTACGCGGATTTCATCACGCTGTTGTTCGCGTTCTTTGTGGTGATGTACTCGATCTCGTCGATCAACGAAGGCAAGTACAAGGTCATTTCCGAGGCGCTGATCGGGGTTTTCACCGACTCCGATCGCTCGCTCAAGCCGATCCCGATCGGTGAGGAGCGGCCAAAGACCGTGACCCCGGCCAAGCCGCTGGTCAAGGACAGCGAGCAGGTTGACGCCGGTATCGCCGGGGCCAGCGATCCGCTGAAAAGCATCGCCGATGACATCAGTGCGGCGTTCGGCGACTTGATCAGCTCCAATCAGATGACCGTGCGCGGCAACGAGTTGTGGGTCGAGATCGAACTCAATTCCAGCCTGTTGTTCGGCAGCGGCGACGCGATGCCGAGCGACATCGCCTTCAATATCATCGACAAGGTCGCGGCGATCCTCAAACCGTTCGACAACCCGATCCACGTCGAAGGCTTCACCGACGATCAGCCGATCCGTACCGCGCAGTACCCGACCAACTGGGAATTGTCCTCGGCGCGCTCGGCGAGCATCGTGCGGATGTTGGCGATGCAAGGCGTGAACCCTGGCCGGCTGGCCTCGGTGGGTTACGGTGAGTTTCAGCCGGTAGCCAACAACGCCACCGCCGAAGGCCGTGCGAAAAACCGTCGTGTGGTGTTGGTAGTGTCGCGCAACCTCGATGTGCGCCGCAGTCTGACCGGTACCGGTACCGCCAATGCGCAACCGGACGCGGCATTGAAGCGCGCTGGCACACAAACTGCACCGTCCCCGGTCAAGACGCCGGGACGCGAGAGTGCCGTCAATTCTCCGTCGCCCGCATTAATACGCTGAGCTATGTCTCGGTCGAGCATCTCGGCCGGGAGGAACGAACCGAATGAGAGTCTGGGCAGTCGCCAATCAAAAGGGTGGTGTCGGTAAAACCACATCTTCCATCGCTTTAGCCGGATTGCTGGCGGAGGCGGGCAAGCGCGTGGTTGTGGTCGATCTCGACCCGCACGGCTCGATGACCAGCTATTTCGGCTACGACCCCGACAGCCTGGAACACAGCAACTACGACCTGTTTCTGCACAAGGGCAGTGTGCCGCAAGGCTTGCCTGGGCAGTTGCTGCTGTCGACCAGCGACGAACGTATTTCCCTGTTGCCGTCGAGTACCGCACTGGCCACCCTCGAGCGCCAGTCGCCGGGGCAGAGTGGCTTGGGGCTGGTAATCGCCAAGAGTCTGGCGCAGCTGTGGCAGGACTTCGATTACGCGATCATCGACAGCCCGCCGTTGCTCGGTGTGTTGATGGTCAACGCCCTGGCCGCGAGCCAGCAACTGGTGATCCCGGTGCAGACCGAGCACCTGGCCGTCAAAGGCCTGGAACGCATGGTCAACACCCTGGCGATGATCAACCGCTCGCGCAAACAGGCGCTGCCGTTCAGCATCGTGCCGACCCTGTTCGACCGCCGCACCCAGGCGTCGCTGGGCACCTTGCGCGTGCTGCGTGACAAATTCCCGGAAGAGATCTGGCAGGGTTACATCCCGGTCGATACCCGTCTGCGCGACGCCAGTCGGGCCGGGGTCACGCCTTCGCAATTCGATGGCAAGAGTCGTGGCGTGCTGGCTTACCGCGCGCTGCTCAAGCATCTGCTGGCGCAACAACTTGTTCCGCAGGTGGCCTGAGCATGATCTCAATTCGTGTAGGAGCTGCCGCAGGTTCGGTGCCGCGTTCGGACGATCTTGTGATCTTGCCTGGCGTTGCTCCTGAAAAGATCAAAAGATCGTCCGAACGCGGCACCGAACCTGCGGCAGCTCCTACAGGGAGTTGCGCATGAATCGGCCGGTGAAGTTGACGTCGAAACCGCAGTTGGCCTTGCAGTCCTATCTGGACAGTTTGCTGCAGGAAATTCCTGACGAGTTGCCGCCAGTGGAAGTGCAGGTCGAGGCGCGGGTCGAGGTGGTCGAAAGTGCTGCGGCGCTCGACGAGTTCCAGGCTGCGGTATTGGAGGAGCAGGCGCGTGATGCGCAGAAGGCTACCAAGCCTGCCGCACCGGTGGTCGCGCCTGCCGCCGCACCGATCGCCAAGGCACCGGTGGCACTGATCGAAGAAGCCGAGCCGCCGCGCGCGCCGGTTTCGACACTCGCACCGCTGTTGCAAACCCAGTTGCTGAAAGCCGCGCCGGAGCCGGTCGTGGCCGAACCGGCGCCGGTGGCACCGGCACCCGTCGAGCAGACGCGGGTACCGCCGGTGGTGGAAGTTCACCTGCCGCCGAGCAACACGCCGCCACCGGTGGAAGCCGATGGCCGTCCGGCCTGGGCTGCCGAAGCCTTCGAGTGCCTGTTATTCGATGTTGCCGGGCTTACCTTGGCGGTGCCGCTGGTGTGCCTCGGTTCGATCTATTCGCTGGCCGGCCACGAGTTGACGCCGCTGTTCGGGCAACCGGAATGGTTCCTCGGGATTCTGCCGAGCCAGGCCGGCAATCTGAAGGTGTTGGACACGGCGCGTTGGGTCATGCCGGATCGCTATCGTGATGACTTCCGTCAGGGCCTGCAGTACGTGATTTCGGTACAAGGTTACGAATGGGGCCTGGCGGTGCATCAGGTCAGCCGTTCGTTGCGTCTGGATCCGAATGAAATCAAATGGAGAAGTCATCGGGGTCAGCGGCCATGGCTCGCCGGCACGGTGATAGAGCACATGTGTGCATTGCTTGATGTATCCGCGCTGGCCGAGTTGATCGCCAGTGGCGGGGCAAAGCACTTGGGTGGCAACAAGCCGCTACATAAATCGACATAGCAGCCGACATAACAATCAGGCGAGGGCATTTTTCAATGCCTCCACACAGAACACACACCGCCCAGTGCGGTTTTTTCGAGGGGTCAGGGTATGAGTAGTCAGGCGACGAATGCAAAAGGTTCTGAAGATCCGATCCTGCAATGGGTGACCTTCAAGCTGGACAACGAAACCTACGGCATCAACGTGATGCGCGTTCAGGAAGTCCTGCGTTACACCGAAATCGCTCCGGTACCGGGTGCGCCAAGCTACGTGCTGGGCATCATCAACCTGCGCGGTAACGTGGTCACCGTGATCGACACCCGTCAGCGCTTCGGCCTGAACAGCGGCGAGATCAGCGACAACACCCGTATCGTCATCATCGAAGCCGACAAGCAAGTGGTCGGGATCATGGTCGACAGCGTGGCGGAAGTGGTTTACCTGCGTCAGTCGGAAATCGAGACCGCGCCAAACGTCGGCAACGAAGAGTCGGCCAAGTTCATCCAGGGCGTGTGCAACAAGAACAACGAGTTGCTGATCCTGGTCGAGCTGGACAAGATGATGAGCGAAGAAGAATGGTCGGAACTGGAGAGCATCTGATTGATTCTCGAGGTTGCGGTCATTGTCCTGTTCCTCTTCTGGGCAGGCACGCTGGCAATGTTTCTGGCGTACATCAAGGCGCAGCGGGTGATCGCAGCGCAACAGGCTCAGGGCGACGCGCTGCGTGATCAGCGCATCAAGGACCTGGCCAAGCGCGTCGACGACTATCAGAACGGCAACGTGCGCATGGGCGAAGCCCTGCACGAGCTGCGCTCGGTCGTCGGTCCGTTGCCGGACAAGATTGTCGCGCTGGAACAGCGCGACCCGTCGAGCCTGTCGTTCGCCCAGGCGGCGAAACTGGTGGGCATGGGCGCGAGCGTCGATGAGCTGACTCAATCCTGCGGCTTGACCCAGGCTGAGGCGGAGTTGATGCGCAAGCTGCACAGAAGCTGAAGATCAAAAGATCGCAGCCTGCGGCAGCTCCTACAGGGAACCGGATTCCAATGTAGGAGCTGCCGCAGGCTGCGATCTTTTGCTTTCAGGGCTTAATAATCATCCCCGCGCGCGGTAACGTCCTTCTCGACCATCGGCGCATCCGGATCCTGCCCCTCCGGGAATTTCCCCTTCAGATTCCACGCAAACGCGATGATCTCGGCGATCGTGCGGTACAGCTCCTCGGGAATGCTGTCGCCCAGTTCCATCCGCGCCAACAGCCGCACCAGCTCGGCGTTTTCATAGATCGGCACTTCGCAGTCGCGGGCAATCCGCAGGATTTCTTCGGCCAGTTCCTCGTCGCCCTTGGCGGTGAGGGTCGGGGCGTGGTTGCCGTCGTATTTGAGGGCGATGGCCTGGCGTGGAGCAGTGGAATCGTTCATGCGGTTTCGTCGACCCAGCGGTGTTCGAGGCGGGTGTGACTGCCTTGCGGCGGGGTGCCGAGGTGGCAGTCGAGATCGCCGACATTCAGGCCGCGATCAAGCAGGCGCTGGCGCAGGGCGAACAGATTGTTGCCGATCAGGTCGGCGGTGTACGGGCGTTCGGCCCAGAGCTGGCTCGACAGGCTGCCGGCAATCAACTGCGCCTGAATCTGCATCGGCCCCAGCGGCTCCATGTCGAACGCCAGATCGACGCGCCACAGCTGTTGCCTGGGTTCGCGCTCGTCACGGCGTTCGTTGGGTTGCGGTTCTCTTTCCGGCGCTTCTTCGCGCTGAAACTTGACCTGCAACGGCACGATGTCCTGCAGGTTGCGCATGGGGATTTCCAGCTGCCAGGTGCTGAGCAGGCGGCCGTCGTCGGTGACCCCGGTCTGTTCCAGGCTCGACAGTTGATGGCTTTGCAGGCGCGACACGGCGGCTGCAGCGAGGCGCAGCAGATGTTCCAGGTCAGCTTCACCGTCCTGGCTTTGCAGCAAGCGGTCGGGCAGCGGAAAACTGCTCGGCACGGGTTTGGCGCTGACCTGGCCGAGGGTGCCGAGGGCGTTGCGCACGAAACTCGGCAGCGCCTGCGCCAGGGTGTTGGCGGCGATGATCGCGTTGAAACTGGCATTGCCCGGCGCCCCCGGCGACAGCTGTGCGATCAGCTTGAGCAGATCGGCTTTCATGTCCGGGGCCAGCGCCGGATTCTGTCCGGTCAGCAGTTTGGCTTCGAGGAAGGCGCCGCTGTTGGCCAGCGCCAGGGCGACGCCTTTGGCGCTGCTCATCTGCTGCACATCGGGCAGGTTGGCGAGCAGGCGCACGACGGCAGCGCGCAGATCCTGCGAGGTCTGATCGTCGTCGCCCGGCAGGTTTTGCAAGGCGTTGAGCAAACCGTCCAGCGAACCTTGGCGACTCTGTTGGCCGAGCAGTTGCTGGCTCACCGCCAGTTGCTCCTGGCGGCTGCTCAGCGGCACGAACTTGAGGGTTTGCGAGTCTTCGACCAGTGCCGAGAGCAGGGTGCCGATGCGCAACGGCGTCGGGCTGTCGATGTCCAGAGTGGCACCGCTCTGCGCGGTGTTGAGCAGACTGACCAGCGAGCGGTACACCGTCGGCTGCCCCGGTACTTGCGGCAGTGTCTGCGAGGTCAGGACCTTGCCTTGCAGCAGGGTGCCGACCGGCAACTGCGCGGTGTCGATGCGGGTGAGGGTGGCGACGCTGCTGGCAATCGCCTGTTGCACGGTGATCGCCAGATTGCCCGCCGATGGCTGGGTGACGGCCAGGTTGGTGCCGGTCGGCAACGGCAGTGTGCTGGTGGCCTGCACGGTGGTCTGCCGGCCGCCGTCGACGGTCACCTTGAGCAGCAGTTGAAAGGTCTGATCCGCCTGTTTGAGTGACAACACCTCGGCCTGGGCGCTTTGCCCGGCGCCGATCAAGCCTTCGACCGGGGTCAGCAGCTTGAGCAACTCACCGCTCATCACCAGCGGGCGAGTGTTCGCCGGGGTGGTGGGCGGGAGCGGGAGGATGTTCATTTCACCTGTCATACGCGGACACAACCTGAGGAAATTGCGCTCTTGGGAGTAAGGCACGCCATGTATAATGCCGCGCGTCTTGCGCTTCGTTCAGAAAACATAGCAATTGTTTGATCCAGCTCTCTGGTTCGCACCGTCATTGCATTTATCCTGCATCTCTTTAACGGCCGCGCCAGAGCCGACTTGAACCGTATAAGGCCCGTGATCCCTTGACCAGTCCTGTCCTGCAAACCGTTGCCCTTGCCTGTGAGCGAGACCTGCGGCTGCTCTTCGAAAATCTCGAATTAAGACTGGCCAGTGGCGATATGGTGCAGATCAGCGGCCCCAACGGCAGCGGCAAGACCAGTCTGCTGCGCCTGTTGTCCGGGTTGATGCAGCCGACCAGCGGTCAGGTGCTGCTCAACGGCAAGCCCTTGGCCGCCCAGCCGAGCGAACTGGCGCGCAACCTGCTGTGGATCGGCCACGCCGCCGGGATCAAGGACCTGCTGACTCCGGAAGAGAACCTGTCCTGGCTCTGCGCCCTGCATCGGCCTGCCGAGCGCGAGGCGATCTGGCAAGCGTTGGCAGCCGTAGGATTGCGCGGTTTCGAAGATGTTCCCTGCCACACCCTGTCCGCCGGTCAGCAACGCCGCGTGGCGCTGGCGCGGCTGTATCTGGACAACCCACCGTTGTGGATTCTCGACGAGCCGTTTACCGCGCTCGACAAACAGGGCGTGGCGCAACTTGAAGAACACTTGGCCGGGCACTGCGAACGCGGCGGTCTGGTGGTTCTGACCACGCACCACACGCTGAGCCGGATGCCGGTCGGTTATCGCGATATCGATCTGGGGAACTGGGCAGTATGAGTGTTTTCGGCCTGCTGGTTGCCCGTGAGTCACGTCTGCTGTTTCGTCGCCCGGCGGAACTGGCCAATCCGCTGATTTTCTTCGCCATCGTCATCGCGTTGTTCCCGCTGGCTGTCGGCCCGGAAACTCAAGTCTTGCAAAACCTGTCCCCGGGGTTAGTCTGGGTGGCCGCGCTGTTGTCGGTCCTGCTTTCGCTGGACGGATTGTTTCGCAGTGATTTCGAAGATGGCTCCCTGGAACAGTGGGTCCTTTCGCCGCACCCGCTGCCACTACTGGTGCTGGCCAAGGTGCTGGCACACTGGCTGTTCTCGGGACTGGCACTGGTTCTGCTCTCGCCGTTGCTGGCGTTGATGCTCGGTTTGCCGGTCGCCTGCCTGCCGGTGTTGCTGTTGTCGTTGCTGCTGGGTACCCCGGTGCTGAGCTTGCTCGGTGCGGTGGGCGCGGCGCTGACGGTTGGTTTGAAACGTGGCGGCCTGTTGCTGGCGTTGCTGATTCTGCCGTTGTACATCCCGGTGTTGATCCTTGGCAGTGGCGCCTTGCAGGCCGCCTTGCAAGGGATGCCGGCGACCGGGTATCTGCTGTGGCTGGGTAGCCTGACCGCCCTGGCGATCACCCTGACACCTTTTGCAATAGCTGCTGGCCTGAAGATCAGCGTCGGCGAATAATGAGGTCTGGTTAAAATTTAACCAGCAAAGACCCTGAGACTGCTCACACCGATGAGCGGCACCCGTGATGGAAACAGTATGAACTGGACCTGGTTTCACAAGCTCGGCTCGCCCAAGTGGTTCTACGGCATCAGCAGCAGGTTTCTGCCGTGGCTGAGCATTGCCGCGTTGCTGCTGATCAGCATTGGCGTTGTCTGGGGCCTGGCCTTCGCGCCGCCGGATTATCAGCAGGGCAACAGCTTCCGCATCATCTACATCCACGTGCCTGCGGCGATGCTGGCGCAGTCGATCTACGTGATGCTGGCGGTGTGCGGCGTGGTCGGGCTGGTGTGGAAAATGAAACTGGCCGACGTCGCCCTGCAATGCGCGGCACCGATCGGCGCGTGGATGACCGCCGTGGCGCTGGTCACCGGGGCCATCTGGGGCAAGCCCACCTGGGGCTCGTGGTGGGTCTGGGATGCGCGGCTGACTTCGATGCTGATTCTGCTGTTCCTGTATTTCGGGGTGATCGCGCTGGGCAATGCCATCAGCAACCGCGACAGCGCCGCCAAGGCCTGCGCTGTGCTGGCGATCGTCGGCGTGATCAACATTCCGATCATCAAGTACTCGGTGGAATGGTGGAACACCCTGCACCAGGGTGCGACCTTCACCCTCACGGAAAAACCGGCGATGCCCGCTGAAATGTGGCTGCCGCTGCTGCTGACGGTGCTGGGTTTCTACTGCTTCTTCGGTGCCGTGCTGTTGTTGCGCATGCGCCTTGAAGTGCTCAAGCGCGAAGCGCGCGCCAGTTGGGTGAAAGAAGAAGTGCAGAACAGCCTGGAGGCCGCGCGATGAATTTTGCTTCATTCGGCGACTTCCTCGCCATGGGCCACCATGGCCTGTATGTCTGGTCGGCCTACGGCATCTGTCTGGCGGTGCTGATCCTCAACGTGGTCGCCCCGATCGCGGCCCGCAAGCGCTATCTGCAACAAGAGGCGCGTCGTCTGCGCCGGGAGAACGGCAAGTGAATCCGCTGCGCAAAAAACGTCTGACCCTCATTCTGGCGATTCTGGTCGGGGTCGGTGCTGCCGTCGGCCTGGCCCTCAGCGCCCTGCAGGAAAACATCAACCTGTTTTACACACCGACCCAGATCGCCAACGGCGAAGCGCCGCACGACACGCGCATCCGCGCCGGCGGCATGGTCGAGAAGGGCTCGCTGCAGCGTTCGCCGGATTCGCTGGACGTCAAGTTCGTCGTCACCGACTTCAACAAAGCCGTGACCATCACCTACCGCGGGATCCTTCCGGACCTGTTCCGCGAAGGGCAGGGCATCGTCGCTCTGGGCAAACTCAACGCCGACGGCGTGGTGGTGGCCGATGAAGTGCTGGCCAAGCACGACGAGAAGTACATGCCGCCGGAAGTGACCAAAGCGCTGAAAGACAGTGGTCAATCGGCACCGACCCAAGCGAAGGAGGGTTGATCGATGACGTCTGCACTGTTTATTCCCGAACTCGGCCATCTGGCGATGATTCTGGCGCTGTGTTTTGCGCTGGTGCAGGCCGTGGTGCCGCTGTTCGGTGCGTGGCGCGGCGACCGCATGTGGATGGGGCTGGCCCAGCCGGCGGCGTGGGGCCAGTTTGCGTTCCTGCTGTTTGCCTTCGGTTGCCTGACCTATGCGTTCATGACCGACGATTTCTCGGTCGGTTACGTGGCGATGAACTCCAACAGCGCCTTGCCGTGGTACTACAAGTTCAGCGCGGTGTGGGGCGCCCACGAAGGGTCGCTGCTGCTGTGGGCGCTGATTCTCGGTGGCTGGACCTTCGCCGTGTCGGTGTTCTCCCGGCAGTTGCCGCAAGTCATGCTCGCCCGCGTACTGGCGGTGATGGGCATGATCAGCACCGGTTTCCTGTTGTTTCTGATCCTCACCTCCAACCCGTTCTCGCGGATTCTGCCGCAGATTCCGGCCGACGGTCGTGACCTCAATCCGCTGCTGCAAGACATCGGCCTGATCGTGCATCCGCCGATGCTGTACATGGGTTATGTCGGTTTCTCGGTGGCGTTTGCCTTCGCCATCGCCGCATTGCTGGGTGGTCGTCTCGACGCCGCATGGGCACGCTGGTCGCGGCCGTGGACGATTGTCGCCTGGGCCTTCCTCGGCATCGGTATCACCCTCGGTTCGTGGTGGGCGTACTACGAACTCGGCTGGGGCGGCTGGTGGTTCTGGGACCCGGTGGAAAATGCCTCGTTCATGCCGTGGCTGGTCGGCACCGCGCTGATCCACTCGCTGGCGGTCACGGAAAAACGTGGCGTGTTCAAGAGCTGGACAGTGTTGCTGGCGATTGCTGCTTTCTCCCTGAGCCTGCTCGGGACTTTCCTCGTGCGTTCCGGCGTGCTGACCTCGGTACACGCGTTTGCCTCGGACCCTGAGCGCGGCGTGTTCATTCTGATCTTCCTGCTGTTCGTGGTCGGCGGTTCGCTGACGCTGTTTGCGTTGCGCGCTCCAGTGGTCAAGAGCCAGGTCGGCTTCAACCTGTGGTCGCGGGAAACCCTGCTGTTGGGCAACAACCTGGTGCTGGTGGTGGCGGCGTCGATGATTCTGCTCGGCACCCTGTATCCGCTGATACTCGATGCCTTGAGCGGCGCCAAACTGTCGGTTGGCCCGCCGTACTTCAACGCGCTGTTCATCCCGTTGATGGCGTTGCTGATGCTGGTGATGGCGGTCGGCGTGATCGTCCGCTGGAAGGACACGCCGGTGAAGTGGCTGGCGAACATGCTGACCCCGGTGTTGCTCGGCAGCGTCGCATTGGCCGTGGTGGCCGGTGTCGCTTACGGCGATTTCAACTGGGCGGTGATCGCGACGTTCCTGCTCGCTGCGTGGGTGTTACTCGCCGGTGTGCGCGACATCTTCGACAAGACTCGTCACAAGGGCCTGATCAAAGGTCTGCCAACCCTGACCCGCAGCTACTGGGGCATGCAGATCGCTCACCTCGGCATCGCCGTGTGCGCCCTCGGCGTGGTGCTGTCGAGTCAGAACAGTGCCGAGCGCGACCTGCGACTGGCGCCGGGCGAGTCGATGGACCTGGCTGGTTATCACTTCATCTTCGAAGGCGCCAAGCACTTCGAAGGGCCGAACTTCACCTCCGACCGGGGCACCATCAGGGTGATCCGCGACGGCAAGGAAGTCAGTGTGCTGCACCCGGAAAAACGCCTGTACACCGTGCAGAGTTCGATGATGACCGAGGCCGGGATCGACGCCGGTTTCACTCGCGATCTCTATGTTGCACTGGGCGAGCCGCTGGAAAACGGCGCGTGGGCGGTTCGGGTTCACGTCAAACCGTTCGTGCGCTGGATCTGGTTCGGCGGTCTGCTGACCGGCCTGGGCGGATTGCTGGCGGCACTGGATCGGCGTTATCGAGTCAAGGTCAAAGCCAAGGTGCGTGAAGCCCTCGGCCTGCAAGGAGCGGCTGCATGAGACGTTGGTTGATGCTGGTACCTCTGGCGATTTTCCTGCTGGTGGCGGTGTTTCTTTATCGCGGTCTGTACCTCGATCCGGCGGAGCTGCCGTCGGCGATGATCAACAAGCCCTTCCCGGAATTCAGCCTGCCGAACGTGCAGGGCGACAAGACCCTGACCAAGGCTGACATTCTCGGCAAACCGGCGCTGGTCAACGTCTGGGGCACCTGGTGCATTTCCTGCCGGGTCGAGCACCCGGTGCTGAACAAACTGGCCGAGCGCGGCGTGGTGATCTACGGCATCAACTACAAGGACACCAACGCCGATGCATTGAAGTGGCTGGCCGAATTCCACAACCCGTATGTGCTGGATATCCGTGACGACGAAGGCTCGCTGGGCCTGAACCTCGGCGTGTACGGCGCGCCGGAAACCTTCTTCATCGACGCCAAGGGCATCATCCGTGACAAGTACGTCGGGGTGATCGACGAGCAGGTCTGGCGCGAAAAACTCGCAGCCAAGTATCAGGCGCTGGTCGATGAGGCCAAGCCATGAAGCGCTTTATTGCTGCCGTGGTCTTGGGCCTGAGTCTGGCCGGTGTGGCGCATGCCGCGATCGACACTTACGAGTTCGCCAGGGAAGGCGATCGCGAACGCTTTCGTGAACTGACCAAGGAACTGCGCTGCCCCAAGTGCCAGAACCAGGACATTGCCGACTCCAACGCACCGATTGCCGCCGACCTGCGCAAAGAGATTTTCCGCATGCTCGGCGAGGGCAAGGACAATCAGCAGATCATCGATTTCATGGTCGATCGCTACGGTGATTTCGTCCGCTACAAACCGGCGCTCAATGCCAAGACTGCCTTGCTGTGGTTCGGCCCGGCGGGTCTGTTGTTCGGCGGCCTGGTGGTGATCGCGGTGATCGTTCGCCGACGCCGGGCACAACGCACCGAAACCCCGCCATCGCTGTCCACCGAAGAGCGTCAGCGCCTCGACCAACTGTTGGATAAAAACCAAGAATGATTGATTTCTGGCTTGCCGCAGGGCTGTTGCTTCTGGTCGCCCTGAGTTTTCTGCTGATCCCGGTTTTGCGTGGCCGTCGCGCCCAGCGTGAAGAGGACCGAACTGCCCTGAACGTTGCGCTGTATCAGGAACGCGTCGCCGAGCTGCAAGCGCAGCAGGCTGAAGGCGTACTCGATGCGGCGCAAATGGACAGCGGCCGTGCCGAAGCTGCGCGTGAGCTGCTCGCCGATACCGAAGGCGTTGCCGCTCCGCGCGTCTCGAAACTGGGCAAGCCGTTGCCGCTGCTGGCGGCGCTATTGGTGCCGGTATTGGGCCTGGGGCTGTATCTGCATTTCGGCGCTGCCGACAAAGTCGAGCTGACCCGCGAGTTCGCCCAGGCGCCGCAGTCGATGGAAGAGATGACCCAGCGTCTGGAACGTGCTGTTGCGGCGCAGCCGGATTCGGCGGAAGGCCTGTACTTCCTCGGTCGCACCTACATGGCCCAGGATCGTCCCGCAGACGCGGCGAAGATGTTCGAACGCGCCGCCAACCTTGCCGGTCGCCAGCCGGAGCTGCTCGGCCAGTGGGCGCAGGCGCAATACTTTGCCGATGGCAAAAAGTGGTCGGACAAGATCCAGGCTCTGACCGATGAAGCGTTGAAAGCCGATCCGAAAGAAGTTACCAGCCTCGGTCTGCTCGGCATCGCCGCGTTCGAGGGTGAGCGTTATCAGCAGGCAATCGACTACTGGAACCGACTGCTGGCGCAACTACCGGCGGACGACAACTCCCGCGCCGCCTTGCAGGGCGGGATCGAGCGCGCCACCGAGCGCCTGCAAGCCAGCGGCGGCAAGGTCGCCGCAGCGCCAGCCGCCAAGGCTGCCGCGCTGCTCAAGGTGCGTGTCGATCTGGCCAGCGAACTCAAAGGCAAGGTGCAACCGGGCGACAGCGTGTTCATCTTCGCCCGCGCCGTTTCCGGCCCGCCGGCACCACTGGCGGCCAAGCGCCTGACCGTGGCGGATCTGCCGGTGACCGTCGAACTGGGCGATGCCGACGCGATGATGCCGCAGTTGAAACTGTCGAACTTTCCTGAAGTCCAACTGGTTGCGCGCGTCTCCCGTGCCGGTCAACCGACCGCCGGGGAGTGGGTGGGTCGCAGCGGCCCGCTGGCCAGCAGCACCACCGCGCCGCAAACACTGACCATCGACAGCCCGGACAAATAACCCCGGAACCCACAGGAAAGCACCGCCATGCACAGCCTCGCCCGCATCACCGTCATCACATTGGCCTTGAGCATGAGCGCATGTGCGGTGCACCGATCGGAACCGACCACCAACCTGCCGCCGATCCCGCCGTCGCAACCGAGCCCGACCCCGTCGACCTCGCCGACCCCGGGCAAAAGCATTCCGGCCAAACCGTCCAAGCCAGTCCCACGCACCTCGGCCAGCTTCGCCCCGCCACCGGGCGGCAACAGTCACTGGGACCAGAAACTCGGCGTCTACGTCCTCGACGACCAGACCAACACCTTCTACCGCCAGCGCACCTACTACCGCTGGGACAACGGCTGGAGCCGCTCGGTCAGCCCCAACGGCCCGTGGGAAGACACCAACATCCACGGCGTGCCGCCGGGATTGGGAAAACAGTTCGGGCAGTGATGAAAAACGGCGATCTCTGGATCGCCGTTTGTTTGTCTGGTGTTCACAAAATGATTATTCAGAGAATCGCACGATAGGCGCTTAGCGCCCGAACTGACTCAACCAATCCCTGTCGCTGCAAAAGATCCAGAAACGGCTCAACGGCTATCGGCGGCAATTTAAGTTGTTGGCGCTGCCGTTGCGCTGCTGCGATAACAACTGCCTGATCAAGGTGAAACAGATTTTCGACAAACTCATCAGGGTGTTGGGTCTCGACGCCATAGGGGGCGAGGCAGGGATCGGGAAAATCTTTCAGGTTGAACGTCACGATCACCCCTGCACCACAGCGTATGGCTACGGCCAGTACATGGCGGTCGTTGGTATCGGGTAAGGAAAGTCCGGTGATCAGGTCTTCAAAATCGTAGACACAGGCATCCGGGATCGCACGGTCCATAAGCTCGGACGTGCGATCCAGTTGCTCTATCGTGAGGTCGGTTCGGTTTTTCAATAAATTGCGTTTCCATTCGCGGTGAATCTCCTGGGTCCATCGGGCCCGAAATCGCCCCGAAAGCGCGAGCCACATCAGGAAGTCTCTCAATGGGGCGGGGTACAAAACACATGCATCGTATACAGCGGTGAAAGGTGAATGCCTCACTCGTATCCTGTCCTTAACGCCTGTGCCTGCTCCGCGAGAAGCGCCATTGCTTGCTCGCTGGCGGTGTCGCGCCGGGTTTTATAGTCCATCAAATCGGCGAAACGCACACGTCGGTGCTTGCCGGTTTTGTGGTAGGACAACTCGCCACTTTCCAGCAGTTTTATCAGGTGCGGGCGTGAGACATTGAGCAGGTCGGCGGCTTCCTGAGTGGTCAGCTCGGCATGCACCGGTACGACTTTGACCGCGTTACCCTCGGCCAGCGCCGCCAGAATATCCATCAGCAGTTGTAATGCCGAGGTCGGCAGCTCGACCTGATGCGCCTGGTTCTGTTCGTCGAAAATCTGGATGTGCTGTGTTTCGAATTGGGTCGCCAGGTAGGCGGCGAGCGCGCGTTTGCCTTCAATTGCGGCTTTGACTTCGCGCTCTACCGGGAGGTTGAGAGAGGGATGAAGGACGATCGACATAATGGATTCCAGCATTCTGAATAGAGGATGCTGAAACGTTATTCGAATTAAACGAAAATCGCAATAAACGAAAAAGAGCCTGTTCAGGTCAGGTGTTTCAGCAAATTTTCCATGTACTCCACAAACGCCCGCGCCTTCGCACTGACCATCCGCCCCGTCGGAAACACCGCCCACAAGTCCTGATCCGGCAATACCCAGTCACTCATCACCGCCCTGACCGCGCCGCTCGCCAGCTCCGGGGCGAACATCCATTGCGAGGCGATGGTCAGGCCCTGATCGGCCAGCACGGCTGCACGCAAGCCCTCGGCGGCGCTGACCCGCAGGCGGCCGGTCAGGGTTTGCGTCTGTTGTTCGCTGCCCTGAGTGAAGGTCCAGGTGGCGCCGCCGCTGAGGTTGTAGACGATACCTTGATGCTGATCCAGATCGGCAGGGCGGTCCGGCTCGCCGTGGCGGGCGAAGTAGGCCGGGCTGCCGAGCACCACGCGGCGGCAGTCGGCGATTTTGCGCGCGGTGAGGCTGGAGTCGCTGAGCGGGCCCATGCGCAGGGCGATGTCGATGCCTTCTTCGACCAGATTGATATTACGGTCATCGAGCATCAGGTCGATGTTCAAATGCGGATGCTGATCGAGAAACGGCCCCAGCTGCGGCACGACGTGCAGGCGACCGAAAGTCACTGCAGCGCTGATCCGCAAGTTACCGCTTAAACCGCTGGCGCTGCCACGGGCAGCGTTATCGGCTTCGTTGGCTTCATCGATGGCGCGCCTGGCCCGCTCGAAAAACGCCAGTCCGGCTTCAGTCGGGGTCAGGCCGCGAGTCGAGCGCAGCAGCAGGCTCACAGCCAAGCGTTTTTCCAGCTGGGCGATGGTTTTCGACACGGCTGGCTGGCCGATATTGAGCCGTCGGGCGGCAGCGGAAAACGAGCCGGTTTCGACGACGTAGACGAAGGTTTCCATGGCGGCGAGGCGGTCCATCTCAGATCCTTGGGCAATCTTGAAGCGTTCAGAGGAGTCCTGTGGAAGCGAGCTTGCTCGCGAAGGCGTCGGATCAGCCAGCACATTTGTTGAATATCAGACCGCTTTCGCGAGCAGGCTCGCTCCCACAGGGGAACAGGGTGCTGGCCAGGACGTAGCTTTGCGAGTCGCTGAGTTTAATCCGTGGACAAGACTGTGCCATCAATCACATGCGGTAAAACAACCGAACGTCGTTCTGCAGACTTATGTGCTTGAGTAAAGATAACTCTAGAGTTACTTTTATTCGGCCGGAGCAAGGAGGCGCCAGGTGCAAAGCAGGCTATTGATCAAGGAGCTGGAGGAGGCAGGCTGGACGCTGGATCGAGTCACCGGCAGTCATCACATCTTCACGCATCATTACAACCCGTACACCATTCCCGTTCCTCACCCTGAAAAGGATTTGCCGCTGGGGACGGTCAAAAGCATCAGGAGGCGTGCCGGGTTGCTCCACCCGCCAGCCAGCTACAAGGGAGAGCCATAATGCAATATCCGATCTGCATCGAATGGGGTGACGACGACACCGCCATCGGCATTCAGATACCTGACATTCCCGGCGCCGTCACGGCTGGGGATACCTTCGAGGACGCCTATAACGCCGCTGTTGAAGTCGCCCATCTCATGCTGCAGGAGATGGCGGCGGACGGGGAATCGATTCCCATGCCGACGTCGGCAGCGGCGCATCGCAATAATCCGGAGTTTGCCGATATGGGCTGGGGGATGCTTGAACTGGATATCTCGCCGTACATGGGCAAGACCGAGAAGGTCAACGTGACGTTGCCAGGCTATGTGATCCAGCGCATTGATCGTTATGTGCGTGAACACAATGTCAAAAGCCGCTCTTCCTTTCTGGCGGATGCGGCGATGGAAAAGCTGGTTCGGTATTAAGCGTGATCGCTCCCATAGGCCCAGTGAGCACCTGTGGGAGCGAGCCTGCTCGCGATGCTTTTGACGCCCTACGCCGTTGCCAATGAACCACGCTGCGAAACACTCAAAAACCGCAACAACGCCAGCAGCGGGAACGCGCTACCGACAATCACGATCCACAACCAGCCGCCATGCTCATACACCGCACTGGCAACCGACGAGCCAAAGGCGCCGCCGATGAAGATGCTGGTCATGTACAGCGCATTCAGGCGACCACGGCTTTTGGCGTCGAGTGAATAGACTGCGCGCTGGCCGAGGACCATGTTCATCTGCACGCAGAAATCCAGTACCACGCCGGTCACGGCCAGGCCGATCACGCTGTAGGCCGGGTGGATGAAGGCTGGCAGGAAGCTCAGGCTGGCGAACAGCATGGCCAGCAGCGAAGCGATGCGGGTGTGGCCGGCGTCAGCCAGGCGTCCGCTGATCGGCGCGGCGATGGCACCGATGGCACCGACCAGGGCGAAGATCGCGATCTCGCTTTGCGACAGACCATGGTTGCGCGCCAGTTCCAGCGGCACCGCTGTCCAGAACAGGCTGAAGGTGGCGAACATGCAGCCCTGATAAAACGCGCGCTGACGCAGCACTGGTTGCTGGCGCAGCAGGGTCCACAGCGAGCCGAGCAACTGGCCATAGGAAGCGCTGTGATCGGGTTGACGCTTGGGCACGGTCAACGCCAGCACCACGCTGATCGCTGCCATCAACGCGGCGGCAATCATGAACATCGCGCGCCAGCCGAAATGGTCAGCGACGACGCTCGACACCGGCCGCGCCAGCAGAATGCCCAGCAGCAGGCCGCCCATGATCCCGCCGACCACCCGGCCACGGGATTCTTCCGGCGCCAGATGCGCGGCCAGCGGAATCAGGATCTGTACCGACACCGAACTGAAACCCACCAGCAACGAGATCAGCAAAAACACATTCGGCTGACTGGTGAACGCGGCACCGAGCAGGCTGGCAATCGCCACCATCGTGGTGAAGATCATCAGCCGGCGGTTTTCCAGCAGGTCGCCCAGCGGCACCAGGAAGAACAGGCCCAGCGCATAACCGATCTGCGTCAGCGAGACGATGAAGCTGGCCATGGTGTCGGAGAGGCCGATGTCCGGCGCGATCAGGCCGATGATCGGCTGCGCGTAGTAGATGTTGGCGACGATCGCGCCGCAGCAGAAGGCGAACAGCAGCACCATGCCTCGGGTCATTGCGTGAGTTGTGGCGTTCATAAGGTTTCTCGATCCAGCGAAAGGGAATGCGGTGAGGCTAAGGGACGCACCGAAGCGGCGGTAGAAGCCTTGTATCGATATCAGTTATTCCGTTGCGGAATGATTGGCTTCAACGGCGGTGTCGTCCATCGGCGAACCTTGCGTCCGGCCGGGGAGCGTCGATGATACATTCACTTACATCTTCTTCGATAGCGTGCTTATGTTTACCGCTGCGCTTTTACTGTTCATCACCGGAGGATTGCCATGTTGCGCCAGCTGCTGCGTCACACCACCACGATTGCCTTGATCGGCTTGCTCGGCGCTTCTGCGGTGCAGGCCGCCGATGCTCCGGGCATGCGTCTCGGCGTGCGCGGCGAGATCACCGGGGTCAGCGCCGACTCGCTGAAAGTCCACGTCAACAGTGGCGAACACGTGGTGATCCGGTTGAACCCGGACACCAGGATCCGCGCCGTCACCCTGGCGAATATCGAGGACATCAAGCCCGGCAGTTACATCGGCTCGGCCGCCATGCCGCAGGAGGACGGCACGCTCAAGGCAATGGAAGTGCACGTATTCCCGCCGGAGCTGGCCGGCAGCGGCGATGGCCACCGTCCGTTCGATTTGGCCAAGGGCAGCAGCATGACCAATGGCAGCGTCGGTGATCTGGTGGTCAGCAACGGCCGGGTGCTGACCGTCAACTACAAGGGCGGGCAGCAGAAGATCCTGGTGCCGGAAGATGTGCCGATCGTCAACCTGACGCCGGGGGATCGCAGCTTGCTCAAGGTGGGGGTGAAGATTGTCAGCTTCGTTACCCAGGACGCCGACGGCACGTTGACGGCGCAATCGATTTCCGCCGGCAAGGATGGCGTCACGCCGCCGATGTAACTGTCAGCACCTGGCCCCTGTAGGAGCTGCCGCCGGCTGCGATCTTGTGCTTTTGGTTTTTAAAATCAAAGTCAAAAGATCGCAGCCTGCGGCAGCTCCTACAGGGGGGCATAAAAAAGGCGACCTGTTGAGGTCGCCTTTTTCGTTACTGCCTAAGCCTTACTGGCCGCTATAGATCTGATCAAAGATCCCGCCATCATTGAAGTGGGTCTTCTGCACCGAGCGCCAGTCGCCGAAGGTTTTCTCCACCGACAGGAAATCAACTTTCGGGAAACGGTCGGTGTACTTCGCCAGCACCGCCGGGTCCCGTGGACGCAGGTAGTTGGCGGCGGCGATTTCCTGGCCTTCCGGCGACCACAGGTATTTCAGGTATTCATCGGCGGCGGCGCGGGTACCCTTCTTGTCGACCACTTTGTCGACCACCGACACCGGTGGCTCGGCTTCGGCGGAGACGCTTGGGTAGATCACTTCGAACTGATCACGACCGAATTCGCGTGCGATCATTTCGGCTTCGTTCTCGAAGGTCACCAGCACGTCACCGATCTGGTTGGTCATGAACGTGGTGGTCGCGGCGCGGCCACCGGTATCGAGCACCGGCGCTTGCTTGAACAGTTTGCCGACGAAGTCCTTGGCCTTGTTCTCGTCACCGCCATTTTTCAGCACGTAGCCCCAGGCCGAGAGGTAGGTGTAGCGGCCGTTGCCCGAAGTTTTCGGGTTGGGCACGATCACCTGCACGCCGTCCTTGAGCAGATCCGGCCAGTCTTTCAGGGCTTTCGGGTTGCCTTTGCGGACGATGAACACGGTGGCTGAGGTGAACGGCGCACTGTTGTTCGGCAGGCGAGTGACCCAGTTTTCCGGAACCAGTTTGCCGTTGTCGGCGAGGGCGTTGATGTCGGTCGCCATGTTCATGGTGATGACGTCGGCCGGCAGGCCGTCGATCACCGAACGCGCCTGCTTGCTCGAGCCGCCGAAGGACATCTGCACGGTGATGTTTTCGTTGTGTTCGGTCTGCCAGTGTTTCTGGAACGCAGTGTTGTAGTCCTTGTAGAAATCGCGCATCACGTCATACGAGACGTTGAGCAGGGTCGGTGCGGCTTGAGCCACGCTGCCAAAGGCAAGACCGGCGGCGAGAAGTGAGGCGCCAAAGAGTTTTTTCACTGCGCATTCCTTGTTTTGTTTTGTGTAGGGGCTACCGCAGGGGGTGATGTTTAATTGCCACTGACTATAACGGGGCACGCATAGTCCTTTAAAGATTAAAAAGCTCTGTGCTTATTCCAGTTTCTTGAACAGCGCATTACCGCAACGGGAACAGAAGGCCGCGCCATGTTCATGGCTGTTTTTCTTGCACACCGGGCAGTCGTGTTGCAGTTGTTCACCGCGCATGGCGTTGGCCAGTTCTGCAGTGAAAATACCGGTGGGCACGGCGATGATCGAGTAACCGGTGATCATCACCAACGACGAAATCACTTGGCCCAGCGGGGTCTTCGGCACGATGTCGCCGAAGCCCACCGTGGTCAGGGTCACGATAGCCCAATAGATGCCTTTGGGGATGCTGGTGAAGCCATGTTCCGGGCCTTCGATCACGTACATCAGGGTGCCGAACACCGTCACCAGGGTGCAGACGCTGACCAGAAACACCACGATCTTCTGCTTGCTGCCACGCAGCGCCGACATCAGGTAGTTGGCTTGCTTGAGGTACGGGCTGAGTTTGAGCACCCGGAAGATCCGCAGCATCCGGATGATCCGGATGATCAGCAGGTACTGCGCATCGCTGTAATACAGCGCCAGGATCCCCGGCACGATCGCCAGCAGATCCACCAGTCCGTAGAAACTGAAGGCGTAGCGCAACGGTTTTGGTGAGCAATACAGGCGCAGGATGTATTCACCGAGAAAAATGAGGGTGAAGCCCCACTCGATGTAGGCCAGCACATCGGCGTAGTTCTGGTGAATGCTGTCGATGCTGTCGAGCATCACCACCACCAGGCTGGCGAGGATGATCAACAGCAAGGTGCCGTCGAAGCGCCGCCCGGCGAGGGTGTCGCTCTGGAAAATCATCACGTAAAGCCGTTCACGCCAACTGTTGCTGCTGTCCATGGATAACGCCTGAATTGAAGATCAGCGCAGCCTAGGTTGATTGTCCCCCTGCGCGCAAGGCGTGGCGTCGACGGCCGCTTTACCGAGCATCTGGATCCCGGCGCGGATCAGCCAGCCGGCGAGGATGAACGGCGCGGTCAGCGTCGCCAGACCGAGGGCGGCGAACAGCGGGGTGACCAGCAGCGCGAGGACGATGCCCAGCAGCGGCAACCACGGTTGCTGGCGTTGCGCACTGAAGGCGAGGGCCGCGAGCACCGCGTTGTAACTGCCCAGCCCCAGCAACGCAGCAGCGGTTTCGTGGTGCAGCAGACTGGACGCGAGACCGATGGCCGAGGCCAGCAGTGCCCAGCAGAACGCGCGGCGATCGGCGATCAACAAACCGATGCCGATCAACGTGCCGGCCAACGGATGATCGAGGAACATCACCTGACCGAAGCCGTTGAGTGCAGCGGCGAGTAGATTCAGGGTGTTCATTTCGATCGCTGGCATCGGCGCCGACGGTTCGGCGAACAGCAGCAGGATCCAGCCGATTGCCACGAACGGTGAGGTGTAAGCCGGTATCGATCGGCTGCGGTACACGTGTTTGAGCCATTGCTGGGTGACCATCGCACTGAGACCGCCGGCCGCCACAATCAGCGGCGGCAGCAGCGGTGACCAAGGGAAATACAGGCTCAGCAACAAACCAAGCAGCACGCCGTTGTAACTGAACAATCCGGCCTGGCGATCAGCCTTGGCATAGTTGCGCCGTTGTGCGGTGAGCAATCCGGCAACCGCACCGAGCACCGCGCCGGCAAACAGCACCGGCGCGGTGAGCAGGATCGCCAGCAGGCACAACAGGCCGCACAGCGGGTGGCGCTGGAGGAATATCTGACTGAAACCGTTGAGCAAAGCCTCGGCCCAGTCGGGGCAGTGGGTGTTGAAATGATTGGCAGGCATGTTGAAAAAATCTGGGCAGTTGGAAAAGCAAAAGGTCTTGCATAAATGTGGTGAGGGGATTTATCCCCGATGGGCTGCGAAGCGGCCCCCAATCGGTGAGTGCGGTTTTTCTGTGAAAACCGTCACACCCTTAAAAGCGGTGACTGCTGCGCAGTCATCGGGGATAAATCCCCTCGCCACAGGTTTTGTATTCACATCAAAAATATGGGTCAGATCAGTGTTTCGATCCGCAGTGAGTTGGTCGATCCCGGTTGCCCGAACGGCACGCCGGCGGTGATCAGCAAGGTATCGCCACGCTCGGCCATGCCTTGGGCCTGGGCGATTTCCAGCGCGGTTGAACACACTTCATCGACCTGACGCAGGCGATCGTTGACCACCGAGTGAATACCCCACGCGACACTCAAGCGGCGCGCGGTCTGCAGGTTCGGCGTCAGGTTGAGAATTGGCGCTTTTGGTCGTTCCCGCGCCGCACGTAATGTCGAGGCCCCCGACTCGCTGTAGTTGACCAGCACGGCCACCGGCAGCACGTTGCTGATGCGGCGGATCGCGCAACTGATCGCATCGGACACCGTCGCTTCGGCTTTCGGTCGGCTGACGTCGAGCTGGGTCTGATAATCCGGGCCGTTTTCCACTTGGCGGATGATCTTGCTCATCATCTGCACCGCTTCCAGCGGGTATTCGCCGGACGCGGTTTCGGCAGAAAGCATCACCGCATCCGCGCCTTCAGCCACGGCGTTGGCGACGTCGGTGACTTCAGCGCGGGTCGGCGCCGGGGAGAAGCGCATCGATTCGAGCATCTGCGTCGCCACCACCACCGGTTTGCCGAGTTCGCGGCAGGTACTGATGATGTTTTTCTGGATCTGCGGCACGCTTTCCGCCGGCACTTCCACGCCGAGATCGCCGCGAGCGACCATGATCGCGTCACTCAATTCGGCGATTTCGCGCAGTTGTTCAACCGCTGACGGCTTCTCGATTTTCGCCATCAGGAAGGCTTTGTCGCCGATCAGTTCGCGGGCTTCGAGAATGTCTTGCGGACGTTGCACGAACGACAGCGCCACCCAGTCCACACCCAGCTCCAGACCGAAGCTCAGGTCGCGGCGATCCTTGGCGGTCAGCGGGCTGAGGTCGAGCACCGCTTGCGGCACGTTCACCCCTTTGCGGTCAGAAAGCTCGCCGCCGTTGAGCACGGTGGTGTCGATCGCGTCGGTGTATTTGCTGACCACGCGCAGGCGCAGCTTGCCGTCATCCAGCAGCAGATCCATACCCGCTTCGAGCGCGGCGATGATCTCCGGGTGCGGCAGGTTCACCCGGCGTTCATCGCCCGGTGTCGCATCCAGATCGAGGCGAAACGCCTGACCTCGATGCAGCTGAACCTTGCCGTCGGCGAACTTGCCGACGCGCAGTTTCGGCCCCTGCAAATCCATCAGAATGCCCAGCGGATAGTTGAGCTGGCGCTCGACTTCGCGGATCCACTGATAGCGCTTGGCGTGGTCGGCGTGATCGCCGTGGCTGAAGTTCAGGCGGAAGATATTGACCCCGGCCTCGACCAGTTCACGGATGTCTTCGATGCCATCGACGGCAGGCCCGAGGGTGGCGAGGATTTTGACCTTTTTATCAGGCGTCATGATTTGCAGTTCTCAAGGATCAGGATGGCGCGGAAGTCGTTGACGTTGGTGCGGGTCGGCTCGGTGACGATCAGCGCGTCGAGCGCTTCGAAGTAGCCGTAACCGTTGTTGTTATCCAGTTCGTCGCTGGCGCTCAAACCGAGGGCGGCGGCGCGGGCGTAGCTGTCCGGGGTCATGATCGCGCCGGCGTTGTCTTCCGAACCGTCGATGCCGTCGGTGTCACCGGCCAGCGCGTAGACGCCGGGCTGGCCCTTGAGGCTGTCGGTGAGGCTCAAGAGGAATTCGGCGTTGCGTCCGCCACGGCCATTGCCGCGCACGGTCACCGTGGTTTCGCCGCCGGAGAGAATCACGCACGGCGCAGCGAGTGGCTGCCCATGGTTAATGATCTGCCGGGCGATGCCGGCGTGAACCTTCGCCACCTCGCGGGACTCACCTTCCAGGTCGCCGAGGATCAGCGTGCTGAAACCGGCCTGGCGGCATTTCACCGCTGCGGCATCCAGCGATTGCTGAGGGCGGGCGATCAACTGGAAATGGCTGCGGGCCAGGCTCGGATCACCGGGTTTGACGGTTTCCGATTCCGGGCTTTGCAGCCAGTTGCGCACCGAGGCCGGGACCTCAATGCCGTAGCGCTTGAGGATCGCCAGCGCATCGGCTGAAGTGCTCGGGTCGGCCACGGTCGGGCCGGAGGCGATGACCGTGGCGAGGTCGCCCGGTACATCGGAAATCGCATAGGTATACACAGTGGCAGGCCAGCAGGCCTTGCCGAGGCGGCCACCCTTGATCGCCGAGAGGTGCTTGCGCACGCAGTTCATCTCGCCGATGGTCGCGCCGGATTTGAGCAGGGCTTTATTGATCGACTGCTTGTCAGCCAAGGTAATGCCTTCTGCCGGCAGGGCGAGCAGGGCAGAACCGCCGCCGGAGAGCAGGAAGATCACGCGGTCGTCTTCAGTCAGATTGCTGACCAGCTCCAGCACACGCTTGGCCACGGCCAGACCGGCAGCGTCCGGTACCGGGTGCGCGGCTTCGACCACTTCGATTTTTTCGCACGGAGCACCGTGACCGTAACGGGTCACCACCAGACCGGATACTTCACCCTGCCAGCAGCGCTCGACCACCTGCGCCATGGCGGCTGCGGCCTTGCCGGCGCCGATGACGATCACCCGACCGCTGCGATCGGCAGGCAAATGGGTTTCGAGGACTTGGTTCGGATGGGCCGCGTCGATGGCTGTGGCAAACAGCTCGCGCAGCAGTTGTTGCGGATCGACCGACATGGCGGGCTCCCGGAATTCTTGTTATTGGAAGGAAAGCAGCCTGGGCAAGCTCTGGATGGAACATCCCTTTAACTGGATGAACCGGGTCCGGTAGGAGCTGCCGCAGGCTGCGATCTTTTAGCGGGTCATGCGGTGAGCGGTCGGGCTGAAGATCAAAAGATCGCAGCCTTCGGCAGCTCCTACTTATCGCGAATCGAGAAGTTGGCCATGTGTTCCAGGCCCTTGATCAGCGCCGAGTGATCCCAGTTGCTGCCACCGATCGCCGCGCAGGTGCTGAACACTTGCTGGGCGTTGGCGGTGTTTGGCAGGTTGATGTTCAGTTCCTTGGCGCCTTGCAGGGCCAGGTTCAGGTCCTTCTGGTGCAGGCTGATGCGGAAGCCTGGATCGAAGGTGCCTTTGATCATGCGCTCGCCGTGCACTTCGAGGATCTTCGACGAAGCGAAACCGCCCATCAGCGCTTCACGCACCTTGGCTGGATCGGCACCGTTTTTCGAGGCGAACAGCAGGGCTTCGGCCACGGCCTGGATGTTCAGTGCGACGATGATCTGGTTCGCCACTTTGGCGGTTTGACCGTCACCGTTGCCACCGACCAGGGTGATGTTCTTGCCCATGGCCTGGAACAGCGGCAGGGCGCGTTCGAAGGCATCGGCATCGCCGCCGACCATGATGCTCAGGGTCGCGGCCTTGGCGCCGACTTCACCACCGGATACCGGGGCGTCGAGGTACTGCGCGCCTTTTTCGTTGATCTTTGCCGCGAAGGCTTTGGTGGCGGTCGGCGAGATCGAGCTCATGTCGATCACCACTTTGCCTTTGCCGATGCCTGCCGCGACGCCGTCGGCGCGGAACAGCACGTCATCGACCTGCGGGGTGTCCGGCACCATGACGATGATGAATTCAGCTTCCTGCGCCACTTCGCGCGGGTTGGCCAGGGCGACGGCGCCAGCGGCAACCAGATCGGCCGGAGCGGCGTCGTGGTGCGCCGACAGGAACAGGCTGTGACCGGCTTTCTGCAGGTTCGAAGCCATTGGGTGGCCCATGATGCCGGTGCCGATAAATCCGATTTTAGCCATGAGAAAATCCTCTTGTTTTTGTGTAGCCAAATAATCTGCCGAACACACTGTGTGGCGAGGGAGCTTGCTCCCGCTGGGGGGCGAAGCCCCCCCAAAACCAGCCACTGTGGTGTGTCAGACAAAATCGGTTTGCAGGATTTACGACTGCTTCGCAGCCGAGCGGGAGCAAGCTCCCTCGCCACAAGGGTGTTGCAGTGTTCTTAAATTGCGTTGTGAGTTTTCAACCAGCCCAGGCCCGCTTCAGTGGTGGTCAGCGGCTTGTATTCGCAACCCACCCAACCCTGATAACCGATGCGGTCCAGGTGTTCGAACAGGAAGCGGTAATTGATTTCACCGGTGCCCGGCTCGTTGCGCCCCGGGTTGTCCGCGAGCTGCACGTGGTTGATCTCGCCCAGGTGCGATTGCAGGGTGCGGGCCAGATCGCCCTCCATGATTTGCATGTGGTAGATGTCGTATTGCAGGAACAGGTTGGCGCTGCCGACCTGCTCGCGAATCGACAGGGCTTGCGCCGTGTTGTTCAGGTAGAAGCCCGGGATGTCGCGGGTGTTGATTGCTTCCATCACCAGCTTGATACCGGCCGCTTGTAGCTTGTCGGCGGCGTACTTGAGGTTGGCGACGAAGGTCTTCTCAACGGTTGCGTCATCAATGCCCTGCGGACGAATACCGGCCAGGCAGTTGACCTGGGTGTTGCCCAGCACTTGCGCGTAGGCAATCGCCAGATCGACCCCGGCGCGGAACTCTTCGACCCGATCCGGCAGACACGCGATACCGCGCTCGCCCTTGGCCCAGTCACCGGCCGGCAGGTTGAACAGCACTTGGGTCAGACCGTTGGCATCGAGCTTGGCCTTGATCTCGGCGCAGCTGAAATCGTACGGGAACAGGTATTCCACACCACTGAAACCGGCCTTGGCGGCGGCGTCGAAACGGGCAAGGAAATCCTGTTCGGTGAACAGCATGGACAGGTTGGCTGCGAAACGCGGCATGGTGGTCTCCTGTTGCGAATTAATGATGATGGCTTTGTGTAGGAGCTGCCGCAGGCTGCGATCTTTTGACCTTGATCCTGAAAAACCAAGATCAAAAGATCGCAGCCTGCGGCAGCTCCTACAGGGGAGTAACCGCGGCCATCAAATCCTGGCAGATCAGTCAAGCAGTAAAGTCGCCGTCGGTGCGTCGTTGCCGACCAGTGCCAGGTCTTCGAATTCGTTGACGGCGTTGATCTCGGTGCCCATGGAAATGTTGGTCACACGCTCCAGAATAATCTCGACGATCACCGGCACCTTGAACTCTTCGATCAGCTCCTGAGCCTTGCGCAGCGCAGGCTGGATCTGAGCCGGTTCGAACACCCGCAACGCCTTGCAACCCAGGCCTTCGGCGACCGCGACGTGGTCGACGCCGTAACCGTTGAGTTCTGGAGCGTTGAGGTTGTCGAAAGACAACTGCACGCAGTAGTCCATGTCGAAACCGCGCTGAGCCTGACGGATCAGCCCCAGGTACGAGTTGTTCACCACCACGTGGATGTACGGCAGCTTGAACTGCGCGCCCACCGCCAGCTCCTCGATCATGAACTGGAAGTCATAGTCGCCCGAGAGCGCCACGACCTTGCGCGTCGGATCAGCCTTGACCACGCCGAGTGCGGCCGGAATGGTCCAACCCAGCGGGCCGGCCTGGCCGCAGTTGATCCAGTGCCGCGGTTTGTAGACGTGCAGGAACTGCGCGCCGGCAATCTGCGACAGACCGATGGTGCTGACGTAGCAAGTGTCTTTGCCGAACACCTGGTTCATCTCTTCGTAAACGCGCTGCGGCTTGACCGGCACGTTGTCAAAGTGGGTCTTGCGGTGCAGGCTGGCTTTACGTTGTTGGCAGTCTTGCTGCCAGGCGCTGCGGTTCTTCAGCTTGCCGGCGGCTTGCCATTCACGGGCGACTTCGATGAACACGGTCAGCGCGGCAGCCGCGTCGGAAACGATGCCCAGATCCGGCGTGAACACGCGGCCGATCTGCGTGCCTTCGATATCGACGTGAATGAACTTGCGGCCTTCGGTATAGACGTCGACCGAACCGGTGTGACGGTTGGCCCAACGGTTACCGATGCCCAGCACCACGTCGGATTTGAGCATCGTCGCGTTGCCGTAGCGGTGCGAAGTCTGCAGGCCGACCATGCCGACCATCAGCGGGTGGTCGTCCGGGATGGTACCCCAGCCCATCAGGGTCGGGATCACCGGAATACCGGTCAGCTCGGCGAACTCCACCAGCAGGTCGCTGGCGTCGGCATTGATGATGCCACCGCCGGCTACCAGCAATGGGCGCTCGGCCTGATCCAGCAAAGCCAGAGCCTTCTCGACCTGAACGCGGGTCGCGGTTGGCTTGGCCAGCGGCAGCGGCTGGTAGGCGTCGATGTCGAATTCGATTTCAGCCATCTGCACGTCAAACGGCAGGTCGATCAGCACCGGGCCCGGGCGGCCGGATCGCATTTCGTAGAAAGCTTTCTGGAACGCGTAAGGCACCTGGCCCGGCTCAAGAACCGTGGTCGCCCACTTGGTCACGGGCTTGACGATGCTGGTGATGTCGACGGCCTGGAAGTCTTCTTTATGCATGCGCGCCCGTGGCGCCTGGCCGGTGATGCACAGGATCGGGATCGAGTCGGCCGAGGCGCTGTAGAGCCCGGTGACCATATCGGTACCGGCAGGGCCGGATGTGCCGATGCACACGCCGATGTTGCCGGCCTTGGTGCGGGTGTAGCCCTCGGCCATGTGCGAAGCGCCTTCGACGTGGCGAGCGAGGACGTGATCGATGCCACCGACTTTCTGCAGGGCGGAGTACAGCGGGTTGATCGCAGCACCTGGAATGCCAAAAGCGGTATCAACCCCTTCACGGCGCATCACCAGAACGGCGGCTTCGATTGCTCTCATTTTTGC
>NZ_JFYN01000015.1 GCF_000631985.1 Pseudomonas sp. RIT288 | reverse complement strand
TGCGGGTGTAGCCCTCGGCCATGTGCGAAGCGCCTTCGACGTGGCGAGCGAGGACGTGATCGATGCCACCGACTTTCTGCAGGGCGGAGTACAGCGGGTTGATCGCAGCACCTGGAATGCCAAAAGCGGTATCAACCCCTTCACGGCGCATCACCAGAACGGCGGCTTCGATTGCTCTCATTTTTGCCATGATGTAATCCTTGGGTAAACCCAATATCTTTGTAGAGGATTACAGTTTGAATTAGCCTTTACAGGTGATGAACCCCTAAATAATGCTTTCTGTCGATATGATAGGTATCGAATGGCCCGTTACACAGAACTCCACAGTTTCATTCAGATTGCCCAGAAAGGCAGCTTTGCAGCGGCAGCAATAAGTGAGGGTGTGACGCCTGCCATGCTGGGACGGCGGCTGGACTCCCTTGAGAAACGTCTGGGTGTGAAGTTGATGCATCGTTCCACCCGCGGGCTGCGCTTGACCGAATTGGGTGAACAATTGCTTGAGAGGGCGAGGTCGTTGATACGGGAATTCGATGATATTGAGGCAGACATCAGCAGCAGTGCGAAACGGGTTACCGGAAACCTGCTTTTGTCCGCTCCTGCTGGGTTTGGACGTTTGCACGTCGCGCCGCATGCTTTGGCATTTCACCGACAGTTCCCACACCTGAAGCTGTCTTTCAATCTCACCGACAGTCTGGTGGATCTGGTGGGAGAAGGATATGACATGAGCATTCGGATCGGTCCGGTGACAGATCCAAACTATGTCGCCATCAAATTGTTTTCCAATCGGCGGGTCGTGTGCGGGACGCCTGCCTACTTCGAAGAGCATGGAACGCCGACAACACTAGAGCAGTTGGCTGAGCACAATTGTCTGGCATTCACTTCTCAAGGCGGCCAGCAGCGGGGATGGACCTTTCAGCAAGACGGTAAGCCTGTTGCGGTGCGCGTCGGCGGGAATCTAGCCTGCAACGATGGAGAACTACTGTTTGCGTGGATGCGCCAAGGAGTCGGAATTGGCTGGCGATCGACATGGGAAATTCGCAAAGAACTCCTTAGCGGGGAGCTTGTGACGGTACTCGATGATTTCGCCCTTCCTGACTACGACATCCAGGCCGTATATCCGCAGCAGCGATATCTACCTGCCAAGGTTCGACATTTTATTGATTATTTAAAGGCCGTTTATCAGCAGCCTGGCTATTGGTAGCGGTTTGGGCTTTGCACGAAGGTGATTTTTCACGTTCGTCAGTGACAATTTTCCTCGTTGAGGCTGGATCCTGCCGCGCTATCCAGTCAGGGAAACATGCTGATAGATTTTTATGATCAGATTCAATCTGCAATAAGAATTTGACGTTATCGGTGCCGAGAGCAACGATTGCTCTCAGCGCGATGAGCACGCTCCACACGATGTCAGAGGGAACCTGGATAAACCGTTCAAAAAAGATAAAAGGAAGAACGGACATTCAGAGTTGTGTGCACTAAGCCGAGTATCCATACAACAAAAAAGTGGCGTATAGCCGATCGTAATATTTGAATCTGTCTATTACGTAAGTTGCACGCATACAATTTCGAGGAGAAAGGAAATGGCAGTAAGTTTAGAGGCTGAAAGCGTGGCGAGTGTCAAAACCGCACCGATCAAGCTGTCAGGGAATATGGGTGCGCTCAGTTTGGCCATGACGGTTCTGGCATTTTCGGCGCCTTTGACGACAGTGGCAGGGTATATTCCTGTTTCCTTGATGTTCGGTGGAATCGCATCACCGCTGTTATTTATAATCGTCGGCATCATGATGTTGTTGTTCGGTACCGGTTACGTGACGTTGAACAACGCGGTCAAGCGCCCTGGTGACTTCTACGCCTTCATCAGTTATGGCTTGGGTAAGTCGGCGGGTCTGGGCTCCGGCATTGCCGCCGCCTTGTCCTATTTTATGCTTCTGGCAGGCGTGACCTCCTACTTCGGCGTTTCCTGTGCCGAGCTGCAAAAAAGCCTTATGGGAACTGCTTTGCCCTGGTACGTGTTTACCTTGGGGTGCTGGGCTGCTGTGGGCATCCTGGGCTATCTGCATGTGGAGCTGTCGGCAAAAGTGCTTTTCTGGGTCATGTTGACCGAAATTGTTATTTGTCTCGCGTTTGCTTTTGGTGTGCTTCATGCCGGAGGAAATGGAGAGCTGGCGGCCAGTGCTCCGTTCACGCCGGGTGAGTTGACGAAAGATGGTGTGAACATTCCCTTCGGAATGTTGTTTGCGGTCTCCTTCTTTATGGGGTTTGAAGCAACAGCGTTGTTCCGTGACGAATGCAAGAACCCGGATGTCACCATTCCTCGCGCCACTTACGGCTCAATCATCTTCATCGGGATTCTTTATACGCTATGCGCGTATGCGATGATCATGGCTTACGGTCACACAGCACAGGCTGTGGCAACCGACAGTCCTGCCACCATGTTTCCCAATGCCTTTGGTCTTTTTGTCGATAACCGGCTCCAGGTAATCATCACTATTTTGGTGCTGAGTTCGGCATTTGCTGCAAGTCTCTCCACGCACAACGTCCTGTCGCGTTACCTGTTTAACTTGGGAACAGACGGTGCTATCCCACGCTTTTTCAGTAACATTCACACTCGGCACTCGTCCCCGTTTGCGGCGTCTATGGCGGTCTCGCTGATGGTCCTGGTCATTCTGATTCCATTCATCGTCATGAATGTACGGCCAGAGTTTCTGTATGGGCAGCTTTCGGGATTAGGTACCTCTGGGATCATCATTCTGATGACCATCGTCAACCTGTCGGCACTGACTTGGTACGTACGTCGCGGCAAGCAAGAGGGTGCAAATTTCTTCAAGGCATTCTTGGCGCCGGCAATCTCCACTGTGTTTTTTGTCGCCCTGGTCGGACTGGTAACCTACCACTTCGACTTGCTGGTTGGCGGCGAGCCGGGCGAGCGGCGCTGGATGTTGTACTGCCTTGTTGGAGTGCTGCTTGCCGGCATGGCGCTGGCTCAGTTCTACAAGTTCAACCGTCCAGAAGTGTTCGCGCGATTGGGTCGCGCTCATCATAACTAGAGTGAAAAAAACGCTGAAACAAGAAACGGGGCCAAGGCCCCGTTTCTTATTGTCTGCCCGTCAGATGCGCCAGTAATCAGCGGCGACTTTCTGCGCGAGCTGGGCGACGATACGGTTCAGCGGCATATCAGGGCGCTCAATGAAGCTTGCGGTAAATGACATGACCGGCATTTCGTGCGGCGTGTTGATAATTTCGAGTTTGCCACTGGCAAGTTCTCCGATAACGACGTGTTGAGGAATGGCAGCGATTCCAATACCGTCGAGTGTCATGCGCACGATGGACGAGAGCGAGGAGTTGGCGAAAATTTTTGCTCGGTGCAGATTCTCTCGTTCAAACATTTCTTTGAGTTGCCAATAAGGCCGGGTGATACGCGCGAACGTAATGATCGGAAATTCAGCCAGTGTTGCCAGGCTGGGATTGTCGGAGCCAATGTCCAGCTCTGTGGATTTGATCCAGGAGATCGGGTATTGGCACAGCGGCAGGTTTTCAGCGTTGCCTATGTTTACCGGCCCCATCAACAGCGCCACGTCGAGGCTGAAGTCTGCCAGACCGGCCGTCATGTTGGTTGTGCTGTCCACCACCACTTCCAACGTTATTTCTGGATACTCGCGGTTCAAATGTTTGAGCAGGTCAGAAAGCCAAGTGTGCACGATGGTGTCAGATGCCCCCAGGCTCACTGTGCCTCTAAGTCCTCTATGACCGGCAACTGCCTCGATCATTTCGCTTTCAAGGGCAAACATCCGTTCCGCGTAGGTGAGCAATTCCCGACCTTGAGGGGTGAGAAAGCACCCGCGTTTGTCTCGCTCCAGAAGCCGGCATTTCAGTTGACGCTCAAGCTGTGCGATACGCGCTGATACCGCTGGCTGGGAGGTATGAAGTTTCTCCGCCGCTTTATGGAATCCTCCTTGTTGAGCGACCGCATAAAACGTCTGAAGGCTTCTGAAATCGATCATTCATTGTCTCTCTATCAACGGGTTATCCGCTTGTTATCTTGCCAAGTGGCGTCTTGGGCAGGTTACCGCAGTTAACTAAATGGCGAAGCCTTTTTCAAAGTCTCCCACGCTCGCGGAATCCCGAGTGATTCGATAAGCGGACGTTATCTGAACCAATCCAGAATCACAATTGGACGTTATCAGTCCTGCGCGCGACGATGGGATCACAAGATTTGCTTCACACCGCGCCCATGGGGAGCTCTCGTCGAGAGTCGAGTGTGGCCAGCAGCTCTATTTGCTACTTACAACAAATCCGAAAGCAAAGATTCGAATGAGGAGAAGTGGAATGTTCTCGCAACATTTACCCCGTGAACGGTTGCTTGAGGCCTACCGGGCCATGCAGACCATCCGCGTTTTCGAAGAGCGCATCATGATCGAGATGGCGACCGGTGATATCCCCGGCAACACCCACCTGTATGCCGGTCAAGAGGCAAGCGCTGTGGGTGTATGCATGCACCTTTCCGACGAGGACTATATCTCCTCCACCCACCGTGGCCACGGGCACTGCATTGCAAAAGGCGTTGGCATCGACGGCATGATGGCGGAAATCTTCGGCAAGGCTACTGGTACCTGTGGTGGCAAGGGCGGTTCGCAACATATTGCCGATTTGCGCAAAGGCATGCTCGGCGCCAACGGTATCGTTGCGGGCGGTGCACCCATTACCTGTGGTGCGGCGCTGACAGCCAAGCTCAGTGGCAGCAAACATGTTGCAATCGCATTCGCCGGTGACGGTGCAATGAACGAAGGCGCCATGGCCGAAAGCCTCAATCTGGCAAAAATCTGGATGCTCCCGATTGTTTTCGTTATCGAGGACAACGGCTTTGGTGAGGCGACCGCAAACGAATTCGTATCGGCAGGGACATTCACTGGGCGTGCGGCAGGTTACGGTATCCCTGCCACTGAAGTAGATGGCACCGATGTGTTCAAAGTCTATTCCGCTGCAGGGGAGGCGATTGAGCGTGCCCGTAATGGTGGCGGTCCGACCCTGCTTCATGTCCACGTTCCACGTTACTACGGCCACTACAGTGGTGATCCGGACAGTTACCGTACCCCCGAAGAAAAGAAAGCCATGCGCCTTGAACAGGATTGCCTGACCAAGTTCCGTGCGGCCGTAGAGTCAGAGTTGCTCCAGGATGCGCTGAAGACGGTTGATGAAGAGATTGAGCGCGCGGTGAATGAAGCTGTTTCAACTGCCCGTGCCGCGCCGTTCCCTCCACTTTCGGCACTCACCTCTGACGTCTACGTCAAGTACCAGTAAGGAGAATCGTAATGGCAAAAATTTCTTATCGTCAGGCGCTCAACGATGCTCTCCATCTGGAAATGGCGCGTGATCCAAAAGTGATCATGATGGGCGAAGACCTCACTGGCGGTGCCGGGGCCAACGGTGTCAAGGATGCCTGGGGCGGACCATTCGGGGTAACGCGCGGTCTGCTCGGCGCATTTGGCCCGGAGCGGGTACGTGACACGCCGATCAGTGAAACCGCTTTTGTCGGTGCGGCCGCCGGTGCTGCGTTGACAGGCATGCGGCCGATTGCCGAACTGATGTTTGTGGACTTTGCCGGGGTTTGCCTCGATCAAATCGTCAATCAGATCGCGAAGTTTCGATACATGTTCGGCGGCCATGCACGTACGCCTCTTGTGATTCGTGCAACCTTTGGCGCCGGCACCCGTTCTGCTGCGCAACACACCCAGGCCTTCTATCCGGTGTTCACCCACTTCCCCGGCTTGAAGGTGGTGATTCCGTCTAACCCCTACGATGCCAAAGGCCTGTTGCTGCAAGCGATCCGTGATGATGACCCGGTCATCTTCCTGGAAAACAAGATGCTCTACGACACGGTCGGTGAGGTGCCGGATGGCGCCTACACCGTTCCGTTCGGCGAGGCGCGCATAGTACGTGATGGTAGTGACGTGCTGCTGATCGCCTTCGGCCGGATGGTCCAGGTGGCTGAAGAGGCCGCTCGCAAGCTTGCCTCCGAAGGCGTGTCCGCTTGCGTGATTGATCCACGCACGACCTCGCCACTGGATGAAGACACTTTGCTGGAGTTCACCGAGGAGATCGGTCGGGTTGTCATCATCGATGAGGCCAATCCGCGCTGCGGCATGGCATCCGATATCTCGGCGCTGCTGGCCGACAAATGTTTCCATGCCCTCAAGGCGCCGATCAAGATGGTAACGGCTCCTCACTGCCCGGTTCCGTATGCGCCGAACTTGGAAGATGCCTACGTGCCGAACGCTGACGCTGTGATCAAAGCTGTCAAATCCATCATTTAGAGGTTGGGTGTATGTCTATCGAAGCAATCACCATCCCCAAATGGGGAATGACCATGACCGAAGGGCTGCTGGCTGAATGGCTGGTTGCAGTCGGTGATCGGATCGAGCGCGGCCAGGAAGTCATGGAGGTCGAGTCGACTAAAACTACCAATGCGGTGGAGTCTCCCGTCAGCGGCATCGTACGCAGGATTGTGGTGCCTGAGGGTGATACTGCCGCAGTCGGTGCGCTGGTGGCCGTTGTTGCAGAGGCATCTACCTCTGACGAAGACATTGACGCTTTCATTGCTCAATTTGCCAGCGCGAACAAGCAGGAAAATGGTGAAGAGACGGGCGCAGTAGCATCCAGGAAAATTGACGTCGGTAACGGGAAAGTCGTCAACGCGTTGACCATCGGCCCGGAAAGCGACAGTACCGTTGTATTGCTGCATGGGTTTGGTGGCGATCTGTCCACCTGGATGTTCAACCAAGATGCATTCGCCAAGAATTTCCGCGTCGTGGTGCTGGATCTTCCAGGTCACGGAGCATCGACGCCTATCAGTGAAGGGAATGTACTGGTTGCCCTGACAGACGCGGTTGAGAAGGCTGTCGACAGCGTGGCCAACGGCAGGCTTCACCTGGTGGCACATTCCTTCGGTGGGGCTGTTGCCGCCGCCTTGGCTGAGCGCAAAGGCGAGGCTGTAGCGTCAATTACCCTGCTGGCTCCTGTCGGTTTGAGCGCAAGCATGAACAAGCAGTTCCTCGATGATTTCGTTGCCGCGGAACGCCGGCGTCCGCTGAAGGAAGTACTGGAGCGACTGTTTGCCGATCCGTCGACAATCAGCAACGACATGGTCGAGGCAACCTTGCAGTTCAAGCGGCTGGAAGGGGTTCCAGAGGCCCTTGGTGCAATCAAGGATTTGATTGCCAACGAGCAGGGACAAGTGCAGTCGATTACCGCAACGTTGCGTGAGTTCAAAGGACCGGTGCAACTAATCTGGGGCGAGAGCGATCAGGTTGTGCCAGTACCGACGCAATCGGAAGTTCCGCAAAACGTCACGCTTAATACGCTGCCGGGCGTTGGCCATATGCCTCAGATGGAGTCAACCACAGAGGTTAACCGTCTGGTTCTGGAAAACATTGCAAAAGCAAAGTAATGCTCACCTCTGACCTGGTGCCTGGACGTTAACAGGCACCTTCAGGAACGTTTAAATATAACTTTCGAATAGGCGAATAAAATGGCCAATCGTTTGAAGGGTAAGTGCGTCCTTTTGACAGGTGGAGTCGCCAATATCGGATTGGCAATTCTGGACTCTTTTATTGCTGAAGGTGCCAAAGTTGCAGTCGTTGATATTGACGAGGCGCGTGGCCTGGAAGTGCAAAAACGCTATCCGGACTCGGTGAGGTTTTTTCGTGCGGACTTGTCCCGGGAAAGCGAAATTCGTGAAGTAGTGAAAGAGGCTGCAGGTTGGCTTGGTGGTATCAACACTTTGTGCCTGAATGCGGGAATTCAGCTCTCCGGTAATGTTGAAGATTTTGCGGTGGAAGCCTGGGATAAAGTCTTTTCTATTAATGTACGGGCAAACTTTTTATTCATAAAAGAATCGCTGGCCTATTTGCGTGAAGCAAAGAAGTCGTCGGTAGTCCTTATGTCGTCGTTAGCAGGTAAACGCGGCGGCCCAGGCCTGAGCTGTTATTCGGCGTCGAAGGCGGCAACCATCGGTCTCACCAATTCGTTGGCCATTGAACTGGCTAAAGACGGCGTGCGGGTCAACGCGGTATGCCCAGGATGGATCGATACCCCGTTTAACCAGCCGATCATTGATTTCATGGGCGGTAAGGGCAAGCAGGACTCGGTCGTTCAATCCAACATTCCGCTGGGTCGTCAGGCGACGCCGGATGAGGTAGCGCCACTGTTTGTATATCTGGCCTCCGACGAATCCTCTTATGTCACAGCACAGGCAATCAACGTGTGTGGCGGCGCTTACAACTGATGTGAGGTAGGTGATCATGGCTAACAGACTTACGCATGAGGCAGCACTCCTTGGTTTGGCTGCCGGTGTACGCAAAGCGAAAGAACTCAATCAGCGCTCGACGCTCTCCATCGTCGACGATGGTGGTCACCTGGTTGCATCGGTTCGTGTGGACGATGCTGCATTTGGCACCATTGAAATTGCACACAACAAAGCCTACACCGCCGCCGCATTTCGGCAGTCCACCGCGGCCTGGATGGACGCGGTACAGCCAGGCGCGGCTCTGTACGGGCTTGAACGCTCATGTGCCCGTCCGTTCGTAGTGTTCGGCGGTGGTTTTCCAGTCTTTGACGGCAACTCAGTCATCGGCGGGGTGGGTGTTTCCGGCGGTCCTGTCGAGGCCGATGAAGCGATTGCGAATGCCATCGTCTCGACACTCCAAGAACAATAAATTTGCGTACCTTGATACTGCCGAGCAGGTGACTGTCGATGGAACCGATTAAAACGATGCAAGCGAAGTCTGCGCAAGAAGTGCGGCAGATGATCCGTGACGGACTGCTGCGCGCTCCAACCAGTGGTTACGCTGACGGGTACATGCAGGCAAACCTGATGATCCTGCCGGCTGAATACGCTGCGGACTTCAAAGGCTTTTGCGACAAAAACCCGAAAAGCTGCCCGCTGGTGGCCATGGGTAAACCGGGCGATCCGTCATTACCGTTGGCGGGCAACATCGACATCAGGACTGATGTGGCTCGCTACCGCGTGTACCGAGAGGGTGTTCATATCGATACGGTGGACAACCTGCTGGACATCTGGAGAGACGACTTCGTCATCTTCGCGCTCGGTTGTTCCTTCTCGTTCGAAAACGCGATCCTGAATGCCGGCATCGAGATCAGGCACATCACGGCCAGGCGCAACGTGCCCATGTACAAAACGAACTTGCCAACGGTGCAGAACGGGCCGTTCAAAGGGAACATGGTTGTTTCCATGCGGGCCTTCAGCCCGAACGACCTGGTTCAGGCGATCGTACTGTCAGAGCGTTATCCGCTCGCACATGGCGCTCCAGTGCATATTGGCAACCCTGAAGAAATCGGCATTAAGGACGTCTACAACCCTGACTTCGGCGACGCGCCGGTGATTCGCGAAGGCGACATTCTGGGGTTCTGGGCGTGCGGCGTTACTCCGCAAATGGCTATTCAACAGGCCAATGTGGACATCGCCATTACCCACGAGCCTGGTTATATGTTGGTGACCGACCTGCCTGCTGATGCCAATGAGTTGTCGGTGGCCTGATACGCAGGCACCCGGATTAATCGAAGTTGAGAGTCAAGGAGGCTGAATGTCTGAGCATGTCGTAAAGGTGGAGTGGCACGCCGTGGCGCATTCCGTCAAACCGGAAACCTACAGTCGCGACTTGGTGGTGCACATCAGCCCGGACGTGAAGATCCCGGCCTCGGCTGCTGTGGAATACCTGGGAGCGGCAGAGAAGGCCGATCCCGAGCAACTGTTGGTCAGTGCACTCGCCAGTTGCCATATGTTGTATTTCCTGGCGCTTGCCGAAGGGCAGGGGTATGTGGTCAGCACGTACACCGACAACGCGGTGGGTGTGGTCAGCAAACGCGATGAAGGCGGTTTCTGGGTATCGGAAATCATCCTCAATCCGCAGGTCGGGTTCAGCTCTGAAAAACAACCTGATGCCCAAGCGCTTGAGCGACTGCATCACCGTGCACACAAGGGATGTTTTATTGCCAACTCGATCAAGACCAAGGTTTCGGTACGAGTCGGTTGAACGTCGATTGCTACTAACAATGTAAAGAGGTGACACATGAGTAATAAATTGGTTGTGGTTGCAACAGTTACCGCCCAACCGGGTAAAGAAGTCGAGCTCAAGGCTGCATTGCAGACGCTGGTACCGGTCGCCAAGACCGAGCAGGGATTTGTGCAATATGACCTGCATGTCTCCAACGACAATGCCGGCGAATTTCTGTTCTACGAAATCTGGGACGATGAGGCGGCGTTGCAACTGCACTCGAGCAGTGATTTCTCGAAGGCCTTCGGTGAAAAGTATGGCCAGTTGATCAAGGCGTCGACCCTGACAAAATTCACGCGTGTTTCGTAAGTTGTAGCGAATGGTTGCCCGCGTTCTACGACTAACGTTGAGATAAAAACAATATGGCTAGTATCGACCTCAACAGCGACCTCGGTGAAAGCTTTGGCCCGTGGGCGATGGGTGACGACTCAGCAATGCTGGATCTGGTCTCCAGTGCCAACATCGCCTGCGGATTCCACGCCGGAGACCCCGCAGGCATCTTGTCTGTGATCGAGGAGGCAGTGCGTCGCGGTGTGGTCATTGGGGCTCATGTGGGCTACCGCGATCTCGTTGGCTTCGGTCGTCGGGCAATGGAGCCTTCCAGTGCCGAGTTGATTGGGGATGTGATCTACCAGATTGGCGCGCTTCAAGGTTTGGCCAAGGCCGCGGGCACTTCCATCCATTACGTAAAACCCCATGGCGCCCTGTACAACACGATCGCCAACGACGTCCGGCAGGCGTCGGATGTGATTGCAGCGATCAAGGCGGTCGATCCCGACCTTACATTGCTGGCCCTGGCAGGGGCTCCGATTGTTCAACAGGCACGCCAGGCAGGGCTTCGTGTAGTGTGCGAGGCGTTCGCCGACCGGGCTTATAACGCCGACGGTTCGTTGGTGAGCCGGCGCCTTGCAGGTGCTGTAATTCATGATCCCGAGCTCATTGCAAAACGTATGTTGCGACTCGTCAACGAGCGTGTCATCGAATCGATTGAAGGTTTGGAAATCTCCATTGAGGCTGATTCGATCTGCATCCACGGTGACAACGCGACGTCTGTAGCGACTGCCCGTGCATTGAAAGAAGCGCTGATCGCCAATGACGTGCAGATCACCAGCTTTATCCCCGGAGTGACCGGAGGTGCCCGTGAGTAATTCCTTGCAGTTCCGGCGCGCTGGAAGCAACGGGCTACTGATTGAACTGCCAGACCTGGACGCCACCGTTGCCCTGTTCGAGACCATCGCAGGCGCAGCGTTCGACGGGATAGAGGAGGTCATCCCGGGGGCACGGACTTTACTGGTGCAATTCAACTCCCTGGTTGTGAGCAATGACGAACTGGTCAGGCTGATTGGCGGCCTGGAGTCGGGCCGTCGCGCACAGTCTTCAGGGCAGTTGATCGAGATTCCGGTTGTTTACGATGGCGAGGATCTGGAGTTTGTGGCTGCGCACCTCGGTTGGTCAGTTGATCAACTGATTAGCCGCCATCGCGCGGCCACGTTTACCGTCGCATTCACTGGGTTCGCGCCGGGCTTTGCTTATATGACCTGCGATGATCCGCAGCTGGATGTACCGCGCCGGCAAAGTCCTCGAGTGCGCATTCCTGCCGGCTCGGTCGCGATAGCGGGGCCGTTCTGTGGTGTTTACCCCACGGACAGTCCGGGTGGTTGGCAACTGCTTGGCACTACGCCTTCAACGATGTGGGATTTGACTCGCGAGCGTGCCGCGCTGCTGGCGCCGGGTGACCGGGTGCGCTTTCGTGAAATCAGCAAGAAAGACAGCATTCTTGCAAAGGCTTCGGTGCCGCCTTCCTTCGTGCAACCAGTCGCAGGATCCGGCGGTTTGCGGGTTATTTCCACTGACCGGCCGGCCTTGTATCAAGACGCCGGGCGCCATGGCTGCAGCAATCAGGGCGTCTCCGGATCGGGCGCCGCCGACCATGCTGCCTTGCGTGCTGCGAATGAATTGCTAGGCAATCAGGTTGATTGGGCTGCGGTCGAAATCACCTATGGCGGATTCGTACTGGAGGCTGGCGAGCCTGTGACCTGCGCGGTGACTGGGGCGGGCGCGCCCGTTCGTATTGAGTCGGCACAGGGGCATATCGTTGAGGTGCCTACCGGGGTCGCGTTTGCGCTTGATGCCGGTGACATCCTGAAGTTGGGCGTACCGCTGTCAGGCGTGCGTAGTTACCTGGCCATACGTGGCGGGTTTGAAGTAGAGAAAGTGTTGGGATCGGCTTCCACCGACACGTTAGCGAAATTGGGGCCTGCACCCCTCAAGGCGGGTGATGTCCTGCTGCCGGCCAATAAGGCCTGTGCCTCGATTTACCCGTATTCGCTGGCCGGCCCTTCGCTGCCTCGTGGCGGCGACCTTATTACCATCGACGTGGTGATGGGGCCGCGGACTGACTGGTTTACCCCAGAGTCCGTTCTGGCTTTCTTCAGCCAGTCCTGGACGGCAACCACCGAATCAAGTCGCGTGGGTGTGCGCCTTCAGGGCGCCCATGCGCTGCTACGTGCTCGCCAGGATGAACTGCCTTCTGAAGGTACCTGTGTCGGGTCGATCCAGGTGCCAGCCAGCGGCCAACCCGTGTTGTTCCTCGCAGATCACCCGCTTACGGGGGGGTATCCGGTGATCGCCGTGGTTGCTTCGCATCATCTGAGTCTGGCTGCGCAGGTCCCTATTGGCTGCAAGATCCGCTTCAACCCAATAGTGGATTTCCAGGTTAACGCTAAGGAAAAGAATAATGAAAAAGTTGTTGATCGCTAACCGTGGTGAAATTGCCATTCGCATCATGCGTGCCGCGCGTGATTATGGCATCGAGTCGGTGGCCATCTATTCCGATGCGGATGCTGAGTCTCTGCACGTCCAGCTCGCACAAGAGGCCTATGGCCTCGGACCGGGCAAGCCTGCCGACACCTACCTTAATATTTCGAAAATCATCGACGTCGCCAAGCGCGCCGGTGCGGATGCTATTCACCCGGGTTATGGCTTCCTTTCCGAGCGCGCCGAGTTTGCTCAGGCCGTTATCGATGCGGGACTGATATGGGTCGGGCCTACGCCTTCGGTGATCAAGGCACTGGGTGACAAGGTAGAAGCCCGACGCATTGCTCAGGCAGTCGGTGCACCCTTGGTCAAAGGTACGCCAGGTCCATTGGCGAATGCCGCCGAGGCTATAGCGTTCGCCAGGGAAGCGGGTTTGCCTTTGGCGATTAAAGCCGCGTTTGGCGGCGGCGGTCGCGGAATGAAAGTCGCGTACAAGCTGGAGGAGGTGGGTGACCTGTTCACCTCGGCGGTGCGCGAAGCCATTGAGGCATTCGGTCGCGGCGAATGTTACGCCGAGCAGTTTCTTGAGCGACCGCGGCATATTGAAGCGCAGGTCATCGCCGACCAGCACGGCAACATCGTGGTCTTGGGGACGCGCGATTGTTCGCTGCAGCGCCGCAACCAGAAGCTGGTGGAAGAGGCGCCCGCTCCGTTTATCACAGCTGACCAGAGTTGCCGGATTCATGAGGCTGCCCAGGCAATCTGTGCCTATGCAGGCTACACCGGGGCCGGTACGGTCGAGTTTCTGCTGTCGCAGAACGGCACAATCTCGTTTCTGGAAGTGAACACCCGGCTGCAGGTTGAACACCCTGTCACCGAAGAAACCACCGGCGTGGACATCGTTGTTGAGCAACTGCGCATCGCTGACGGCTTGCCGTTATCAATGACTAAGGCGCCGGAACTGCGTGGCCACGCTCTTGAGTTTCGTATCAACGCTGAAGATCCGGGTAGGGGGTTCCTGCCGACGCCAGGGCGAATCAATGTGTTCCGTGCTCCGTCGGGACCCGGCGTGCGCATCGAATCCGGGGTGGAGGCGGGCTCCGTCATTCCGGGCCTTTACGACTCGATGATGGCGAAACTGATTATCACGGGCGCCACCCGCGAGCAGGCAATCACTCGCGCACGCCGTGCGCTGAAGGAATTCACTATCGAGGGCGTGGCGTCGGTACTGCCATTCCACCGGGCGGTATTGGAAGAAGCCTGTTTCAACGGCGATGCCGAGTTCGGCGTTTACACCAACTGGATTGAAACCGAGTTCAAGGGTGTCCCCACCAATACGCGCATTGAACCCGTGAACTCCGGCTTGCATCGGTGTTTCATCGAGATAGATGGCAAGCGCCATGAGTTAGGTATTCCACTGTCATTGTTCAACGGAGCCGCTGAATCTGCTTCGTCGAATACGGCGCCGGCCTCCAGCAGTGAAGGCGGTGTCACCGCGCCGATTCCAGGCACTTTGCAACAGTGGCTGGTTAAAGACGGTGAGCCTATTAAAAAGGGCGATGGGGTTGCACTGATTGAAGCGATGAAAATGGAAACATTGGTTGTCGCAGCGTGTGATGGCGTGATTACACAAAAAGTTTCGGCGGGAACGATGGTTTCAATAGGCCAGCTTCTGGCGGAAATTGTTCTCCCTAAAGAGAGATAACCAGTTTTGTATGGTTTTGCTCTGCAATTGCTGTTGAGGTCCTGGGAAGTACTTAGATAAAAATCTTGTTAACAGCCAATGCAGGCTGAGGGAGTGTTGATCGTGAAAAAATACAATGTAGCGCTTATCGGCACCGGATTCATGGGTAAAGCGCACTCAATCGCGACCGCTGTGGTTCCAATTCTGTTTGGTGCACCTGTAGAGATCGAGCGCAAAATTATCGTCGATATCGATGAAGAGTTGGCCCGTGATGCTGCAAAGCAATATGGTTTTGCGGAATACACCACCGATTGGCGCGATGTAATTAATCGCCCCGATGTCGACATCGTCGATATCTGTACGCCTAACGATACTCACGCTGAAATCGCCATTGCTGCTGCATTGGCCGGCAAGCATGTGATGTGCGAAAAGCCGATGGCCATGACCGTCGCCGACGCCGAAAAAATGCAAGCGGCTGCGCAGAAGACCGGTGTGGTGACCATGGTTTCCTATAACTATCGTCATACTCCGGCCATCCAGATGGCCAAGAAACTGATTGATGAAGGCCGCATCGGCAAAATCCTGAGCTTCCGTGGTTACTACCTCCAGGATTGGGGTGCAGACCCATCAACGCCTCTGTCGTGGCGCTTCAACAAGGCCAAGGCGGGTTCGGGCACTCTTGGCGATATCGGTACCCATGTGATCGACGCAGCACGCTTGCTGGTGGGGGAATTCGCTTCTGTAAACTCCATCGTGAAGACCTTCATTGCTGAGCGTCCATTGCCTGCAGGTCGTTTCTTTGGTCCGGCCGGTCAAGCTTCTTCCGAGAAAGGCCAGGTGGATGTCGATGACGCCGCGCTGACCATGATTCATTTTACTAATGGTGTCTACGGCACCATCGAAGTGACCCGGAATGCCTGGGGCCATCACAACCAGCTGGGCTTCGAGATCCATGGTACCAAGGGCTCGATCGCATTCGATTACCAGCGCTTGAATGAACTGCGCGTGGCGTTCGCTGATGATCCGGCTGACACCTTCGGCTTCCGTACCATCTATTCCGGTCCGCATCAGCCGTTTGGCGACAAGCTGTGGCCGGTGGCAGGCATGGGCCAGGGCTACATCGATGTGAAATCCATCGAGTGGTACAACTTCCTCAAAGCCATTGCGGAAAAAGCGCCTGCATCGCCTAACTTCGACGATGGTTTGCAGATCGAACGCATCGCCGAAGCGATCTTGAACTCGGGCGTGAGTGGCAACTGGGAAGAGATCGAACAACCGGCCGTGTAAGGCTGCGCCGAAAATGGGTGTGAGTATTCACACCCATTTTTCAATATCTAACGATGCATATAAAAGTTTCCCTGGAGACTGAATAATGAGCGTTGCAGTTGGATTGGTGGGTGCAGGTGTGATGGGAAGCGAACACGCGAGGATCCTGCGAGAGGACACCCCGGGTGCGACACTCGCGGGTGTATGTGATGCCGATCCTCGAAGGGCCGCTATGGCGGCTTGCGGCTCGCCGGTCTATTCCGATCCACTGGAGATGATTCGCTCCAATAATATTGATGCAGTATTGATCGCCTCGCCTGATGCTACTCATGCGGAGTTAGTCATGGCCTGTTTGGAGGCGGGCAAGCCTGTGTTGTGCGAAAAGCCTTTGGCAGCGACCGCGAAGCAGGCATTAGCTATCGTTGAACTGGAAATGTCCAAGGCCCGGCGTCTGGTGCAAGTTGGCTATATGCGCAGGTTCGACCTGGCCTATCAGTTGCTCAAGGAAAGTTTTGATAGTGGTGAAATTGGAAAACCGCGAATTGTCCACAATGTTCACCGCAACCCGGTGGCCCCAGAGTGGATGACAGGTTCCATGTCCATTACTAATGCCTTTGTCCATGAGATAGACATCACACGCTGGCTGTTGAATACCGAACTTACTACGGTAAGGGTCACCTCGATGCAAAACGGGGATCCACTGGTAATCGAAGTGTGTACAAGTGATGACGTCGTCATCACAAACGAAATCAACATGAATTGCCGGTATGGCTATCACGTTCATGCAGAGATTGTAGGTGAGGACGGCGTTGCCTCCCTGCCATCAATGCCCTCAAGAGTTGTACATAAAACAGGGCAGCAGATTTTGCCCTATCCCACTTATTGGGTTCCACGGTTTGTCGAGGCCTACAAAGCTCAGACCAAGGCGTGGATAAAGACGATTCAGACTGGCGAGTCCAACGAAGGCGCCAGTGCCTGGGACGGTTACATCACCACGGCAGTGGCCGAACAGATTATTGAAGGGGACAAGGACTCCAAAATTCACCTGTGTTTGCCCCCGTGTCCTTCATTTTATTCGTAAAAGTGCTGCTGTGTGGCCTGTTGTTTTATTCATGCTGCGCGCCGTTGCTTGGGCTATTTCGTGGCAATCGATCATCAGAAATAACGAGAGGCGAAGATGATTAGGTATGCCGTGGTAGGGCTGGGTTGGATATCGAAAAAAGCATTTCTGCCGGCGGTGGCGTTGACCGGTAATTCTGTTGTTACGGCACTCGTAACTGGAAAAATAGAGAAGTCCAGACAGATCGCGGCGCAATATGGCATCGAGACGGTGATCCCGTATGAAGATTTTGACGCGCTGGTTAGCGGTGATCTGATTGATGCTGTTTACATTGCCGTGCCTAACCCGTTGCACGCCGCGTTCGCGATCAGCGCCTTGAAACATGGCAAGCACGTTATGGTTGAAAAACCGATGGCTACATCACTGCCAGATGCCGAGGCCATGATTAGGGCTTCGCAACAGTCCGGCAAATTACTAATGACCAGCTACCGTCTGCACCACGACATTGGCACTGTCGAAGCACTCAAGTCGATACGTTCGGGCGCTATTGGTGAGCCCCGATTTTTCTCCGCGACTTTCAGTTTTCAGTCCGATGCGGATAACCATCGCTTAAACCTGGAGCATTGGGGAGGGCCGCTTCAGGATATCGGCATCTATTGCATCAATGCGGCGCGTCACGTATTTGCGGCAGAGCCAGTTGAAGTTCAGGCCATCGCTTGTCGGGATGAAAGCGATCCTCGTTTCTTGGAAATATCCGATTCGATCGCAGTGACGATGCGCTTTCCAGGTAATCGCTTGGCGCAATTCTGTTGCAGTTTTGCTGCACACCCTATCGACACCTATCGAGTCGTAGGTACGAAGGGCGTGTTAAGCATGGAGCCAGGGTTCCGCTTCGAAACACCGATGACCATGAAAACAGAGACCTCGACAGGCTTTAAGCGAATCGAGTTTCCGCATTTCGACCATTTTGCAGGACAGATCGCTTATTTCTCCGGATGCATTGCGGATGGGACCAGGCCAATAGACGACGGAGAAGAGGGGCTGGCGGATCTCAGGGTTCTGTTGGCCATTGAACGTTCTGTTTCAACTGGCTTGTCTGTCTCTCTGGAACCTCTGAATTATCGGCATGGCCCTGGCACCGCTTCGGTTCGGATGATCGAGTCTGGACCCGCTGCTTTAGAGTTCTGAAAAAGCCGAAACACTACCCATGTTGTCCTTCCATAACATTGACGGAGTAACTTTCTTGCACATTGGTGTTCCTTTAGAAACGTATCTTGGGGAGGCTAGAGTTGCTGCAACTCCGGAAACCATCAAGAAGCTGATCAGCCAGGGTCATAAGGTCACTGTACAAAGCGGCGCTGGCGTTAATGCCAGTGTGGTCGACAGTGCTTATGAAGCGGCGGGCGCAACCATTGGCAGTGCCAACGATGCGTTCGGTGCCGAGCTGATTCTCAAAGTGGTCGCCCCCAGCGATGCCGAACTGGCGCTGATCAAGCGCGGCACGGTGCTGGTGGGCATGCTCAACCCGTTCAATAACCAAACCATCGCCAAAATGGCCGAGTGCGGAATTACCGCGTTCGCCCTAGAAGCGGCGCCGCGCACCTCTCGGGCGCAGAGTCTCGATGTGTTGTCGTCGCAGGCAAACATTGCCGGCTACAAGGCGGTGTTGCTGGCCGCGCACTACTATCCGCGCTTCATGCCGATGCTGATGACCGCTGCGGGCACCGTGAAAGCGGCGCGCGTGCTGATT
>NZ_JFYN01000014.1 GCF_000631985.1 Pseudomonas sp. RIT288 | reverse complement strand
TTTCGAAGATTTCTTCAACAACTTCAACCACTTGCGCTTCCGATCTCTCGTTAGCGGGAGGCGAATTCTACAGCGTTACACGCTGCTGTCAACACCTCTTTTTCTCCGCTTTCGACCGAGACGATCGAACCGTCAAAAGAGCCAAACATCACCGCTCTTTCAACTCCTTCCAGACTTCGACAAACTGAAGCAGGCCGCTGCCGAAAACCGTATAACTCATTGATTCTCAAGGAGTTTTCCGTTTCGACTGCGCCGGAAGTGGGGCGAATTATAGACCTCCTGAATCTGCCGTCAACCGTTAATTTCAGTTTTCTATCAATGCACCGAAAAAACCCACCTATATATAGACGCAATGTCAGCGAATGCGCAGTATATTGCCCAATACCTAAAACAATACCCTGCCCTCACCTTCGGAAGATGCCTCGCAATGACAAACCAACCTCGCTCTCTGGCCTCAACGCTGTTCCCGGTTGGCCTTTTGTTAATAGCCATGGCATCCATTCAGTCTGGTGCCTCTCTGGCCAAAAGCATGTTCCCGGTGGTTGGCGCTCAAGGGACGACCACCCTGCGCCTGGTCTTCGCCAGCGTGATCATGCTGTTACTGCTGCGTCCGTGGCGCGCCAGGCTGACCGCTCAGTCCCTGCGCACGGTGATCGTTTATGGAATGGCGCTGGGCGGGATGAACTTCCTCTTCTATATGTCATTGCGCACTGTGCCGCTTGGCATTGCAGTTGCGCTGGAGTTCACAGGCCCGCTGGCCGTCGCCATTTACGCCTCCCGCCGCGCTATCGACTTTCTCTGGATTGCCCTGGCGGCAGTTGGCCTGCTGCTGTTGATCCCGACCGGAGCGACATCCTCGGGAATTGATCTGATCGGTGCCGGTTATGCCTTGGGTGCCGGCGTATGCTGGGCGTTGTACATTCTGTTCGGTCAAAAGGCCGGTGCCGACAACGGCGTGACGACTGCGGCCCTGGGCGTGATGATTGCTGCACTGTTTGTCGCCCCGATCGGCATCGTGCATGCCGGCGCGGCTTTACTCACCCCGTCGCTGATCCCGGTCGCCATCGGCGTTGCCATCCTCTCGACCGCTTTACCCTACACGCTGGAGATGGTTGCCCTCACCCGCATACCAGCCCGCACCTTCGGCACTTTGATGAGCATCGAACCGGCCTTTGGCGCGTTGTCCGGGCTGCTATTCCTGCAGGAGTACCTCACGCTGTCACAATGGATGGCGATCCTGTGCATTATTCTGGCCTCCGTCGGAGCAACCATGACCATGGGCAGTAACGCCAAACCCGTTGTTGCAGCAGATTGAAACAGGATTTGACGAAGGTCTGGCAATTGGCGTTCATTTAGGCCATGTTTAAGCCCCTTAACTCAGTGCCAGGCATGGATTTTTTCGGACAGGGATATCAAACCGCTTAAAGCGCAAGCGAATACAGGCAGACCCGAGCGCCAGACTCGTGGCTACCATAAGGACGGTAATGAAACGAATTTTGATACTGATCGCTGTATTGGCAGTAGCGGGGTGCGCAGCCACCTCCAAGACCCAAGTGAAGCACGGTAAAAAAGGGCTGCACATCAACTGTTCCGGGCTGTCGTCCTCTTGGGACAAGTGCTACACCAGCGCCGCCAATGCTTGTACCCCCAAGGGCTACAAAGTCATCGCCAAATCAGGGGATGCCGTGGAAGAGCCTGGCGACTACCCGTTCGGGCTCAATCCGGCCGGCTATACCAGCCGCAGCATGATCGTCATCTGCAAATGAATCATTCTGGCTGCTCGCCTTGTCGAGCAGCCAGTTGACGCCCGATTTCCTCATGACTGGACTTCAATACCGTCCGTTGAATGTCCGGCGTCACCAGCATCCGCGCCACCACCAACGCTCCGACGCATTGCGACAGAATCGCCCACGCCAGGCTGTCGCTCTCCAGAATCTGTGCCCAACTGGCTTGCAGCCGACAAATCCACAGTTCCGCCTGCTCGCGAACCTGGTCGTCTGAACGGGCAATTTCCGCCCCCAGTGTCGGCAAGGCACAGCCCGATTCAGGCTGCTCTACATGAGCCATGCTCAGGTACTGCTTGAGACAGCGTTCCAGCCGCTCACGATCCTGCGCTCCCTGCCCTCCCAGTCGCTCCAGGCTCTGACACAGTTCGCGCTCGACGATAGCCGTGAACAGTTCGTTTTTCGACGAGAAGTGGCTATAAAACGCCGCGCCACTCAGGCCGATAGCCTTCATCAAACCATCGACACCGACTGTGGAAAAGCCCGAACGCTTGGCTGAAAGCGCGCTGCTGTGCAGCAGTTTTTCTCGGGTTTCCAGCTTGTGACCGGCGGAATACCGCATGTGTTTACCCTCTTGATCGACCGCCTTGACGTTGTCCGGATCCTAGCATAACGTTCGTTCACTTAACGATCGTTTACTAAAGGGATAACCCGATGAATAACAAGAAGGTCGTGTTAGTGGTGGGTGCCGGTGATGCCACGGGCGGAGCGATTGCCAAGCGTTTTGCCCGGGAAGGATTTGTCGCTTGCGTCACGCGGCGCAGTGCCGACAAATTGCAGCCGCTGGTCGAGGCGATTCAGGCCGAGGGTGGCGAAGCTCATGGCTTTGCCTGCGATGCGCGCAAGGAAGAAGACGTCATTGCGTTGATTGAAGAGATCGAAACTCGCCTTGGTCCGATCGAAGCGTTCGTTTTCAACATCGGCGCCAATGTGCCTTGCAGCATTCTTGAAGAAACTGCGCGCAAGTATTTCAAGATCTGGGAGATGGCCTGTTTCTCCGGTTTCCTCAATGCCCGCGAAGTGGCCAAGCGCATGGCCACCCGCCAGCGCGGCACCATTCTGTTCACTGGCGCCACCGCCGGGCTGCGCGGTGCTTCCGGATTTGCCGCGTTTGCCGGCGCCAAACACGGTATCCGTGCACTGGCACAAAGCATGGCGCGCGAGTTGGGTCCGATGAATATCCACGTCGCCCATATAGTGGTCGATGGCGCGATCGATACCGACTTCATCCGCACCAGTTTCCCCGAGAAGTACGCGACCAAGGATCAGGACGGTATTCTCAACCCCGAACACATTGCCGAAAACTATTGGTATCTGCACAGTCAGCCACGGGACGCCTGGACCTTCGAGCTGGATCTGCGCCCGTGGAACGAACGCTGGTAAGCCCCGCCTCCTCCATAACAATAAATAGAGAGCAGCGAACATGACGAAAACCGTGGAGTTCTATTTCGACCTCGGCAGCCCTGCCACCTACCTGGCCTATACACAGTTACCGAAAATCTGTGCCAATACCGGCAGCCAGCTGATCTACATCCCAATGCTGCTGGGCGGCGTGTTCAAGGCGACCGGCAACGCCTCACCGGCGATGATTCCGGCGAAGGGCCGCTACATGTTTGAGGATCTGGATCGCTACGCCAAACGCTATGGCGTCCCGTTGAAATTCAATCCGCACTTCCCGATCAACACGCTGGCATTGATGCGTGCCGTCACCGGTATACAACTGCACCAGCCAGAACGATTTCAGGCGTTTGTCGATTGTCTTTTCAAGGCGCTGTGGGTAGAGGGACGACCGCTCGATGAGCCGGCGACTGTCGCTGCGGTTTTGAGCGAACAGGGCTTCGATCCCAATGAAGTCCTGGCCCTTACCAACGACGAGACAGTCAAGGCAGCCCTAAAGGACAACACCGAAACAGCCATTAAACGCGGTGTATTTGGCGCGCCGAGCATGTTTATCGGCAACCAGATGTTCTTTGGACAGGACCGCCTCGACTTCGTCGAAGAAACCCTGCGCCAGGCTTAGAAAAACAACAGAACCCGAGCGCTGCCAACAGCGCCCGGGTTTCAGCCATTCAGATCGCCGCTGTGCGCGTGTTCAACCACTCCAGTGCGGCGCCATCGAGCAACGGACTCAGACGCTCACGCACTTCAGCGTGGTAGGCATTGAACCACTCCTTCTCTTCCTGCGTGAGCAAGGATGGCTCCAGGCAGCGCGTGTCGATCGGGCACAGGGTCAAGGTTTCAAACTTGAGGAACTCACCGAACTCGCTGCTTCCCGCCTCGCGGTTCATCGCCAGGTTCTCGATGCGCACGCCCCAACGACCCGGACGATAGGTGCCCGGTTCGATCGAAGTGATCATCCCCGGTTGCATCGCCGTTTGCGGTGCCGGTGCTGCCTGATAGGCGATCACCTGCGGGCCTTCATGCACGTTGAGGAAATAGCCGACGCCATGACCGGTGCCGTGACCGTAATCCACGCTTTCCGCCCAGATCGGTGCGCGGGCGATGGCGTCGAGCAACGGCGACAGAATGCCTTTCGGAAACTGCGCCCGCGACAGCGCGATTACGCCTTTGAGCACGCGTGTGCAATCACGCTTCTGCTCAGCCGTCGGGGTACCCACCGGCACCATTCGAGTGATGTCGGTCGTGCCGCCCAGGTACTGGCCACCCGAGTCGATCAGCAGCAAGCCGTCACCCTCGATCACCGCATGTTCTTCTTCGGTGGCGTGATAGTGCGGCATCGCGCCATTGGCGTTAAACGCGGCAATCGTGTTGAAGCTCAGTGACACGTAATCCGGACGGCGCTCACGGGCAGCAGTGAGCTTTTCGTCGATGGTCAGTTCGGTGATGCGTTCACGGCCCCAGGCCGATTCCAGCCAGGCGAAGAATTCGCACAACGCCGCGCCATCCTGCTCCATGGCCTTGCGGATGTGCTGCGCATCAGCTTCGCTCTTCTGCGATTTGGCGAGGGTGGTCGGGTTCAGCCCTTCGACCAGTTTCACCGTGCTGTCGAGATTATCCAGCAAACCGCTGGTCACCCGCGCCGGATCCACCAGCAGGCTGGCGCCGCCTGGCACGGCGCGCAAGGCGTCGGCCACTTCGCGGTAATCGCGCAGAGTCACGCCATCCTGCTCCAGCACCGCACGCAGCTCGGCATCGACTTTGCTCAAGGCCACAAACAGCGTGGCTTGCTGTTGATTGATCAACGCAAAAGAAACAAACACCGGGTTGAACGACACGTCGCCGCCGCGCAAGTTGAACAGCCAGGCGATGTCGTCGAGAGTGGCGATGAAATGCCAGTCGGCGCCACGTTCCTGCAGGGTCTCACGCAGTCTGGCGAGTTTTTCGCCACGACTGACCGTCGCTTGCGGTGGCAGATGCTGATAAATCGGCGCATTCGGCAGGCTCGGGCGATCCGCCCAGACTTCATTCAACAGGTCGATGTCGGTGCGCAGACGCGCGCCGCGGGCTTCAAGCTTGCTGCTCAGAGTACGTGCCGAAGCCACGGCCATCACCGCACCGTCGACCGCCACCACGCCACCTTCGGGTGTCTGCTCCGCCAGCCAGTCCAGCGGACTCGGCTGACCCGGTTGCAGCTTGACCAGCTCGATGCCGCTGCCCTTGAGTTCCTTGGTCGCCTGCTCCCAATAGCGACTGTCGGCCCAGACTCCGGCGAAATCAGCAGTAACGATCAAAGTGCCGACCGAACCATGAAAGCCCGACAGCCATTGCCGCCCCTGCCAGTAACCCGGCAGGTATTCCGACAGATGCGGGTCGGCCGATGGCACCAGCAACGCATGAATGCCTTCGCGGCGCATCAGTTCACGGGTGCGCGCCAGGCGCTGGGGAACCGTTCCTTCGGTCAAAGTCTGGGTACTCATCATGTCTCCTGCCAATCACTTCATCGTTATTGTTCGTAGCCGTGAAAACCGGCTGGTTAAAGCCCTGTTGCCCAGAATGCCGGGGCACTGGCGCAGGCGCCTTTGATCAGTTCTGCCGCCTGATCGACATCATCGGCGGTGGTGAAACGGCCGAGGCTCAGGCGAATGGTGCGAGCGGCCAGCCGGGCGTCGTGCCCCAGCGCCAGCAGCACGTGAGAAGGCGTGTTGCTCGCCGAGTTACAGGCCGAAGTCGCGGAAAAGGCGATCGACTGGCTCAAGGCTGTACTGTTGAAATCACCTTCGCTGAAGGTCAGGCTCAAGGTGTGCGCGATGCGCTGGCTGGCGCTGCCGTTGAGGCGTACGCCCGGCAGACTCAGCAACTGTTCGAGCAGGCGTTCACGCAGCGCCACGATGGACTTTTTCTCGGCATCGAATTCGACTGCCGCCAAGGCGAATGCCGCGCCCATGCCGGCGATCTGATGCGTCGCCAGAGTCCCGGAGCGCAGCCCGCCTTCGTGGCCGCCGCCATGAATCTGCGCCTGCAAACGCTGTTGCGCGCGGGGGCCGACATACAACGCACCGATCCCCTTGGGGCCGTAGAGCTTGTGCGCCGAAAACGACATCAAGTCCACCGGCCACTGCTGCAGATCGATCGCCACTTTGCCGGCGCCCTGCGCGGCATCGACATGGAACAACGCGCCACGGCCGCGCACGACTTCACCGATGGCCGGGATATCGTTGAGGGTGCCGATTTCATTGTTGACCAGCATCAGCGACACCAGAAAGGTATCGTCGCGCATTGCTTCGCTGACTGCCTGCGGGGTGATCAGGCCTTCGGCGTCCGGCACCAGATAGGTCACCGCGACGCCGGCATCCTGCAATTGCCGGGCGGTATCGAGAATGGCTTTGTGTTCGATCTGACTGGTAATGATATGGCCGCCGGCAACGCCGCGGGCCTGGGCCACGCCTTTGAGGGCAAGGTTGTTGGATTCGGTGGCGCCGGAGGTCCAGACGATCTGCGCGGCCTCGGCGCCCACCAGTTCGGCGACTTGCCGGCGGGCCTGCTCGACCGTGTGCCGGGCCTGCTGGCCGAAGGCATGGGAGCTGGACGCCGGGTTGCCGAAGTTACCGTGAAAACCCAGACAATCGATCATCACCTGGATGACCCGCTCGTCCACCGGGGTGGTGGCGGCGTAATCGAAATACAACGGACGTTTATTCATAAAAGACTCGCAGAGCGTGTTCCGGGATCAGGAGGCTCGTGTCTGCAAACGGCACAGCGCAGCCTTGTGAGCTGCGCCTGGGTTCGAGACCGTCATCAATACCTGATCGGATGCCGTTAAAGAAGAACAACTTCATTTAAAAGTGCGTAGGAACGCTCCTGAAGCCGAGCTTAACAGGCATCGGGCCGGCGGTTGAAGCAATGCGTCAGTGAAAGCTTTCGAGAAGTAACGGGTACAGCGAAATCACCAACAGCGCCGCCATGCCCCAGTTGAAAACGCGCAACCAGCGCGGATCCTTCAGCACGTTGCGCAGCAGCGTGCCGCACGCAGCCCAGACACCGACGCTGGGCAGGTTGATGATGGCGAACACCGCGGCGATTACCACCACGTTGAAGAAGTAACCCTGCATCGGCGTGTAGGTGCTGATTGCGCCGATGGCCATGATCCAGGCCTTGGGATTGACCCACTGAAACGCGGCGGCCCCCAGATAGCTGATCGGCTTGGCCTCGCCATCCACGCCATCCACGCCATCGCCCACCGGGCCGGAATGGGCGATTTTCCACGCCAGATACAACAGATATGCGGCGCCGAGATAGCGCAGCACGGTGTAGAGAATCGGGTAAGTCTGGAACACCGCGCCCAGGCCAAAGCCCACCGCGACCACCAATACGAAGAAACCGCAGGTGATGCCGAGCATGTGAGGAATGGTGCGGTTGAAACCGAAGTTCACGCCCGACGCCAGCAACATCGTGTTGTTCGGCCCCGGTGTAATGGAGGTAACAAGGGCAAACAGGGCAAAGCCCAACAGCAGGTCAAGCGAGAGGGTCATGGGAGCAATCCGTCAGGGGTCATTCAGGTGTTGACCCTATCGCACGGCGGCCCGCGAACCCACGGACAGTTACGCAAAAATTCGAGCAGTACAGTTTTCGTTTAACTTGAACGACCGTGCAGCTGTATTGCACGCCCGGCGCTCATTTCAGCTTTCTTGTCGAATTGCGTTTCGCCCAGCAGTGCAGCTTTCTTCGCGTGATATTCGTCGAAGGACAAGCCGCTGCGGTTCAGCGCTTCCATCGCCAGTTCGCGGGATTCTTCGGCGGTGTACGGCCGTTGTTCGGGGGAAACGTGGGTCGCACAACCGGCAAGTACGGAGACAGCGAGCAACAGCGAAACAGTCAGTAAACGATTCATGGGGAGCGTCCTGGCGAGCGGTGGTAGTCGATGGACAAAGGCTACGCCCGCGCCCGTCCGGGCAAAAATCAACGCTCTCAATAGTGGCTATCAGGATTTCAGCGTTAACGCCCCCATATCTCTTAACGATCTATAAATATCGATTAACGTTCTTTTACGGAATAAACAGCAGCCGCTATAAATCCCTGCACACGGCGAACAACTGTTGCTCCAGCAACTGTTGCCCAGGCAACAACAGATCAACAAACCCGCCTGATATCCGCACAACCGACTCACGGCACAATGCTCAAGCCCAGGTAAACCGGGCCTCTCAGGAATTGGTACAGCGCTTGCTCAAGCCTTGGCACTGACCCACTGCTCGCTGAGCAACTGTTGATAAAAAGGAACTGATCATGTCGCGTCCCCTGAAAGTCGTCGCCCTCTCCGGCGGCACCTGGCGTCCATCGCGCACCCTGGTACTGACCCAAGCGCTGTTGGCCGAACTGGCCGGGCACTTGCCGGTCGAGAGTCATCTGATCGAACTCGGTGACATCGCCCGGCCATTGGGTGGTGCCCTGTCGCGTCAGGAGCTGAGCGCCGAGGTCGAAGCCGAACTGCAAGCCATCGAACAGGCGGATCTGCTGATCGTCGCCGCGCCGGTGTATCGCGGTTCCTACCCTGGTCTGCTCAAGCACCTGTTCGACCTGATCGACCTCAACGCACTGATCGACACCCCGGTGCTGCTCGCCGCCACCGGTGGCAGCGAGCGCCATGCGCTGGTGCTCGATCATCAATTGCGGCCGCTGTTCAGTTTCTTCCAGGCCGTGACCCTGCCCATTGGCGTGTACGCCACCGAGGCCGATTTCGCCGACTACCAGATCACCAGCGAACCGCTGAAAGCCCGCATTCGCCTGGCCGCCGAACGCGCCGCGCCGCTGTTCGGCACGCAAATCAAACCGTTGCTGAAAATCGCTTAAGGAGCTGTGCATGGATGTTTTCTGGTTCCTGCCGACCCACGGCGACGGCCATTACCTGGGCACCACCCAGGGCGCGCGCCCGGTTACCCTGAATTATCTGAAACAAGTGGCGCAAGCCGCCGACAGCCTCGGCTACCACGGTGTGCTGATTCCTACCGGGCGCTCCTGCGAAGACTCGTGGGTGATCGCTTCGGCGCTGGTGCCGTTGACTGAACGCCTGCGTTATCTGGTCGCGATCCGTCCGGGGATCATTTCGCCAACCGTTTCGGCGCGCATGGCGGCGACGCTCGATCGACTGTCCAACGGCCGTTTGCTGATCAACGTGGTGACCGGCGGCGACCCTGACGAAAACCGTGGCGACGGCAGCTTCCTCAGCCATAGCGAACGCTACGAAGTCACCGACGAATTCCTCAAGATCTGGCGCCGGGTGTTGCAGGGCGAATCAGTGGATTTCGAAGGCAAACACCTGAAAGTACAGAATGCCAAAGCCCTTTATCCGCCAGTGCAGAAACCGTATCCGCCGCTGTATTTCGGTGGCTCGTCCGACGCCGCGCATGACCTCGCTGCCGAGCAAGTCGACGTGTACCTGACCTGGGGCGAACCGCCCGCCGCCGTCGCCGAAAAACTCGCCGATGTGCGTGAACGTGCCGCTCGGCATGGGCGCAAGGTGAAGTTCGGTATTCGCCTGCATGTGATCGTTCGCGAGACCGCCGAAGACGCGTGGAAGGCTGCGGACAAACTGATCGAGCACATCAGCGACGAGACCATCGAGGCGGCGCAGAAATCCTTCTCGCGCTTCGACTCCGAAGGCCAGCGGCGCATGGCGGCGCTGCACGACGGGCGTCGCGACAACCTGGAAATCGCCCCCAATCTTTGGGCCGGCGTCGGTCTGGTACGTGGCGGTGCCGGTACTGCGCTGGTGGGTGATCCGCAGCAAGTGGCGGCACGGATCAAGGAGTACGCCGACCTCGGTATCGAGAGCTTCATCTTTTCCGGTTATCCGCATCTGGAAGAGGCGTACCGCTTTGCCGAACTGGTGTTTCCGTTGCTGCCGGAACCCTACGCGAGCCTGGCCGGACGCGGCGTGACCAATCTGACCGGGCCGTTTGGCGAAATGATTGCCAACGATGTGTTGCCCAGTAAGTCCTGACCCGACACAAACTCTGTAGGAGCTGCCGCAGGCTGCGATCTGTTGATCTTGATCGTAAGAAACAAAATCAAAAGATCGCAGCCTCCGGCAGCTCCTACACGGAAGTTGTAGAACATAGGAGATTTGGTGTGACCGCCAAACCACAAAGCACCCTGCTCTCCCCGCTGCAGACCGCGCGCCAACTGGCCGCCGAATTCGCGCTCACCGCCGTCGAACGTGACGAGCGCGGCGGTACGCCGAAGGCCGAGCGCGATGCCCTGCGCGACAGCGGCCTGCTGGCCCTGAGCATTCCCACCCGCTACGGCGGCCTCGGCGCGACATGGAGCGAAACCCTGCAAGTCGTGCGCGAGTTCGCCAAGGTCGACAGTTCCATCGCCCACGTCTTCGGCTTTCATCACCTGATGCTCGCCACCGTGCGTCTGTTCTCGCGGCCCGAACAATGGCAGCCGTGGTTCGAACAGACCGCGCGGCAGAACTGGTTCTGGGGCAACGCCCTCAACCCGCTCGACACCCGCACCGTGGTCAAGGACTGCGGCGGCTGGCGCGAGTTTTCCGGGAAGAAAAGCTTCTGCTCCGGCGCCAGCGATTCGCAGATGCTGATCGCTTCCGCCGTCGACGAAAGTGCCGGCGGCAAATTGCTGATCGCGGCGATCCCCAGCGGTCGCAGCGGCATCACTCTGCACCACGACTGGAACAACATCGGCCAGCGCCAGACCGACAGCGGCAGTGCCACGTTCGAACGGGTGCGGGTCGAAGAGTCAGAGCTATTGCTCGACCCCGGCCCGTTGAGCACACCGTTCGCCTGCCTGCGTCCGCTGATCGCGCAACTGACCTTCACCCACATGTTTCTCGGCATCGCCGAAGGTGCGTTTGAGGAAGCCCGACAGTACACGCTGAGCGAAACCCGGCTCTGGCACAAATCCGCCGCCCGCAATGTGCGTGAAGACCCGTACGTGCTCGCGCATTACGGCGAGTTCTGGGTCGCGCTGGAAGGCATCCGCCTGCTGGTCGAACGGGCCGCCGCGCTGCTCGACGAGGCCTGGACCAAAGGCCCGAACCTGACTGCAGAAGAGCGCGGACATCTGGCCACGGCGATTGCCACCGCCAAGGTCGCCGCCAGTCGTCAGGGGCTGGACATTTGCAGCCGTTTGTTCGAAGTCACCGGCGCGCGTTCGACCCACGCCTCGCTGCGCCTCGACCGGCACTGGCGCAACCTGCGCACGCAGACCCTGCACGACCCGCTCGACTACAAACTCCACGAGCTGGGCGACTGGGCGCTGAACCAGGCGCTGCCGGTACCGACGTTCTATTCCTGATCTTGCCTTTAATGGAGCGAGCCCCATGCAACTGCTGACCCTTCCGCCCTCACCCGCTCTGGCCACGTCGATCCGCGCCACCGCGCAGGTCTTCGAAGACCCCAAGTCCCAGGCCCTGCTCGCCCATCTGCAACAAGTCGCGCCGAGCGAAGCCAGCGTGCTGATCATCGGTGAGACCGGTACCGGCAAGGAACTGGTGGCGCGACACATCCACAATCTGAGCCACCGCCGGCATCGGCCGTTTGTCGCGGTCAACTGCGGCGCGTTCTCCGAATCGCTGGTGGAAGCCGAGCTGTTCGGCCATGAAAAAGGCGCCTTCACCGGCGCGCTCAGCGCCAAGGCCGGCTGGTTCGAAGAGGCGGACGGCGGCACCTTGTTCCTCGACGAAATCGGCGATTTGCCGATGGCGATTCAGGTCAAGTTGCTGCGCGTGTTGCAAGAGCGCGAAGTGGTGCGCCTCGGCTCGCGCAAAAGCATTCCGATCGATGTGCGCGTGCTGGCCGCGACCAACGTGCAACTGGAGAAAGCGATCAATGCCGGCAACTTTCGCGAAGACCTGTTCTACCGTTTGAACGTGGTCAATCTGGAACTCAGCCCCCTGCGCGAGCGGCCCGGCGATATTCTGCCGCTGACCCGGCACTTCATCGAGGCCTACAGCCAGCGCCTGGGTTACGGACGGGTCAGCATCAGCCCCGGTGCCGAACAGAAACTGCGCAGCTACAGTTGGCCGGGCAACATCCGCGAACTGGAAAACGTCATCCATCACACCCTGTTGATCTGCCGTAACGGCGTGATCGAGCGCGATGATCTGCGCCTGTCGAACCTGCGCATCGAGCGCCCGGACGATCAGCAGTCGAGCGCCGACGATTCACCGGAAGCGCTGCTGGAGCGAGCCTTTCAAAAGCTCTTCGAACAACAGGCCGGCGCCCTCCACGAAAAGGTCGAAGACGCCCTGCTGCGCGCCGCCTATCGCTTCTGTCATTACAACCAGGTGCACACCGCCGCGCTGCTCGGTCTGAGCCGCAACGTCACCCGCACGCGGCTGATCAAGATCGGCGAACTGGCGGTGAACAAGCGGCGACTCACGGAGAATCTGCAAGGCGAACGCCTGATTCAGTTGTCGATCTAGCCGACCAGGTTGCAGTGCAGCGCATCGTCATGACTGCGGGCGATGCTGCTCAACACTTGAAATGAATTGAAGGTCACGGTTCTCGCCTGATGGGCGCGGATCAACTGCCAGAAATCCTGCTCGCCGCTTTCAAAGCGACAGAACGCCGCCTCCCCGGCCTCGCGGCTCTGCCACTGCAGCAAGCTCAGTACCCGCCGACCGTCGTCGCTGACCTGGACGCTGGCGCTGACAAAGCCTGCGTAGCGCTGCGCCAGATGTTCGCTCTGCTGCGACAGCGCCGAAACCAATGCCGGCTGCTGACGCGGCTCGATCTCGAATTCGATCAATTGGGTAAAACTGCGATTTTTCGCTGAGGTTTGCATGAGAAGTCCCCATTCATCGTAAGCCGAGTCTTGCGACTCGAAGGCCTGCAGGGTAAAACCTCTAGTTAAGTCAAGGTCAAGAGCCCTTTTGCAAAATGATCACCCAGGAAAACCTGCACAAACAGCTCACCGTCGGCGAAGTCGCCGCGCGCAGCGGTGTGGCGGTGACTGCCCTGCACTTTTATGAATCGAAAGGCCTGATCACCAGCCAGCGCAATGCCGGCAATCAGCGCCGTTACCCACGGGCAGTCTTGCGCCGGGTGGCGTTGATCAAGGTTGCACAACGCCTGGGCATTCCGCTGGCGGAAATCGGCGAGGCACTGAAAATCCTCCCGGACGACCGCGCTCCGAGCGCGGCAGACTGGAAAGTCCTGTCCGAACAATGGCGCCGCGAACTGGACGAGCGAATCAATCAATTGACCTTGTTGCGCGACCGGCTCACCGGTTGCATCGGTTGCGGGTGTCTGTCGATGGAGGCCTGCCCGTTGCGCAATCAGGGCGATGTGCTCGGTGATCAGGGGCCGGGGGCGCATTTCCTCGGCTGACTGCTCGTCGGGGAAAAATGCTGGCCGCGCGGACGGTTCTATAGTGAATCTTCCACAAATCCGGTGGAACCATACCTCGCAAAACAAAAACAGGGAGAACGTCATGAGCGTCAAACCCATTCCCGAGGGGTATCACAGCATTACCCCGTACCTCGGCATCCTCAAGGCTGCCGAAGCCATCGAGTTCTACAAGAAAGCCTTCGGCGCGACTCAGGTCATGCGCCTGGACATGCCCGACGGGCGCGTAGGCCACGCCGAACTGCGCATTGGCGACAGCGCGATCATGCTCGGCACACCGTGCGATCAAGGGCCGTTGAGTGGTCCGGACCATGCCGTGTCGGTCGGTCTGCATCTGTATGTCACCGATGTCGACAAGTCTTTTCAGCGGGCGCTGGATGCCGGGGCGAGTGCGGTGTCGGAGGTCAAGGATCAGTTTTATGGTGATCGCAGCGGGACGCTGAAGGATCCCTATGGTCACCTGTGGTTTCTGGCGACGCGCAAGGAGGATCTGACCGAGGAGCAGATCAGGCAACGGGCGATGGAGATGTTTCAGCAGGGTTGAGATTTTCAGGGTTTGGGCTGGCCCTGTCGCGAGCAGGCTCACTCCTGCAATTGGAACGCATTTCAACTGTAGGAGTGAGCCTGCTCGCGATGAGGCCAGTGCGGATACATCACACTTCATGAACCAGCACACCACACTTCAACCCTTGCCCCGAAGGCCGAACACTTTCAGGATGCATCCCACCCGCACCTGAACAAGGATCAGCCCGATGTTTGCCGGATTCGTCAAAGACCAGCGCCACGTCAACGGCGTCGACATCGCCTATCGCCTCGGCGGCAGCGGCCCGGGGTTGTTGCTGCTGCATGGACACCCGCAGACCCACGTGATCTGGCACAAGATTGCCGAACAACTGGCCGAGCATTTCACCGTGGTCGCCGCCGACCTGCGCGGCTACGGCGACAGCGTCCGACCGGCTGCCGATGAACAACATCGTAATTACTCAAAACGCGAAATGGCCAGGGACAACCTCGAGTTGATGCAAGCGCTGGGCTTCGAACAGTTTTCGGTGCTGGCCCACGACCGTGGCGCCCGGGTCGGCCATCGCCTGGCCCTCGACCACCGCGCGGCGGTGCAACGGATGATGCTGCTGGACATCGCCCCGACCCTGGCGATGTACACACAGACCAACGAAGCCTTTGCCCGCGCCTATTGGCACTGGTTCTTCCTGATCCGCCCGGCGCCGTTGCCGGAAACCCTGATCGAGGCCGATCCCGGAGCCTATCTGCGCAGTGTGATGGGCAGCCGCAGCGCCGGGCTTACGCCGTTCACCGAGCCAGCGTTCGGCGAATACCTGCGTTGCCTGCAGCGTCCCGGCAGCGCCCGCGGCATTTGCGAGGACTACCGCGCCAGCGCCAGCCTCGACCTGGAACATGACCGGGCCGACATCGCTGCCGGCCATCATCTTGATCTACCGTTGCGGGTGTTGTGGGGCGCGCAAGGCACGGTCGGACGTTGCTTCGACCCGCTCAAGGAGTGGCGGCAAGTGGCGACCAACGTCAGTGGCAAGGCGCTGCCGGCCGGGCATTATCTGGCCGAAGAAGTGCCCGAACTGTTGCTCGCCGAAGCGCTGGATTTTTTGCGCTGAATCGAGCGCTGTACGACCGATGCTATGCTGGCGACTTGTGCCGCCAGTGCTCGTTCCCACATGTCCCAGAACCAAAACCCCGTGCCCCTGCCCGAAGACCTGCGTGTGCTGCTGACCGTGATCCGCAAGAATGGTTTTGCGGCCGCCGCTGATGAACTGGGCCTGTCCCCGGCCTACGTCAGCAAACGCATCCAGATTCTCGAGTCGACCCTCGGCACCCGCCTGCTGCACCGCACCAGTCGCCGCGTGTCGTTGACCGAGGACGGTGAACGGGTGCAGCGCTGGGCCTTGCGCATTCTCGATGATTTCCAGCAACTGCACGACGATCTGGCCGACGCCCACGACAGCCCACGCGGGCGCCTGCACATCTGCAGCAGCTTCGGTTTCGGCCGCAACCATGTGGCGCCTGCGGTTTCGCGGCTGGCCGAACAGCACCCGCAATTGCAGATTCGCCTGGACCTGTTCGACCGCGCGGTGGACATCGTCAACGAGGGGTTCGATCTGGAAATCCGCGTCGGCGACGACCTGCCCGGTCAGCACATCGGCCGGCAACTGGTGAGCAACCGCCGGGTGCTGTGCGCTGCGCCCGGATACCTTGAACGCCGAGGTACACCGCAGACTCTGGACGACCTGCAACAACATGACTGCCTGGTGATCAAGGAGCGCGACAACGCCTTCGGTGTCTGGCATCTGGATCGTGACGGCACGCAGGAAAGCGTGCGGGTCAGTGGGCCGTTATCGTCCAACAACGGCGAGATCGTCCTGCAATGGGCGCTCGACGGACGCGGCGTGTTGCTACGTTCATTGTGGGACGTGAAACCGTTGCTGGAACAGGGCCGACTGCTGCCGGTGCTGGCCGATTACAGCCAGAGCGCCAATGTCTGGGCGGTGTACCCGACGCGGCTGGCCAACTCCGGGAAGCTGCGGGCGTGTGTGGAGTTTTTGCAGGGGCATTTCAAAGCACTGTCACTGTAAACACAGCCTCCTGTGGGAGCGAGCCTGCTCGCGAAAGCGTCGGGTCAGACAATTGAGTGCTGGCTGAGACGACGCCTTCGCGAGCAGGCTCGCTCCCACAGGGTAAAAGGCGTGTCAGGTCAGCCATGGGTTGGCGGCAAGGTGTTCGCATTCGAACGCCTCGATCTGCTCACGCCGCTGCAAGGTACTGCCAATCGCATCCAGCCCCAGCAACAGTGCGGTCTTGCGCAAGCCATCAATCTGGAAATCCACAATTTCACCGTCCGCCAGACGAATCTGCTGCGCCTCCAGATCCACATTGATCCGGGCCGTTTCAGGCTGACTCGCCAACCGGCCAATGCGCTGCACCTGCGCTTCATCCAGCGTGATCAGCAACACCCCGTTGCGCTGACAGTTGTCGTAGAAAATTCCGGCAAAACTGCTGCCGATCAGCGCGCGAATGCCCATTTGCTGCAACCCCCACACTGCATGTTCGCGGCTGGAACCGCAGCCGAAATTCGCCCCGACCACCAGGAAACTCGCGCCCTGCCAGGCTGGCTGGTTCAGCACGAATTCAGGGTTGGGCGTACCGTCGGCAAGAAAGCGCAGATCGAAAAACAGCCCACGATCCAGCCCCTGACGGTCGATACCCTTGAGAAACTGCTTGGGCATGATCACGTCGGTGTCGACGTTGGCCGCCAGTAGCGGCGCGGCCTGGCCGCTGACTTGCGTGAAAGGTTGCAGGCTCATGGGCGTTCTCCAAAGTGGCGGATGTCGGTGAGGTGGCCGCTGATCGCCGCGGCAGCCACCATCGCCGGGCTCATCAGGTGCGTACGCGCCCCGGCGCCCTGGCGGCCTTCGAAATTGCGGTTGGTGCTGGAGGCGCAACGGTCGCCGGGCGCGAGCACGTCATCGTTCATCGCCAGGCACATCGAGCAGCCGGACTGACGCCATTCGAACCCGGCGTCGATGAAGATCTGCGCCAGCCCTTCAGCCTCGGCCTGGGCCCGTACTGCGCTGGAACCGGGCACGATCATCGCCCGCACATGCCCGGCCACCCGCCGCCCGCGCACGACGCTGGCAGCGTCACGCAAATCCTCGATCCGCGCATTGGTGCACGAGCCGATAAAAGCGTGGCTGATGACGATATCGCGCAGCGCCATCCCCGCCTCCAGGCCCATGTATTGAAGGGCGCGGCGCATGTCCTGACGCAGGCTCGGATCGTCGATAGCCTGCGGATCCGGCACCTGCGCGCCGATCGGCGCCGCCTGATCGGGGCTGGTGCCCCAGGTGACCATCGGTTCCAGCAGGCTGGCGTCGAGGTGGATTTCGCGGTCGAACACCGCCCCGGGATCGCTGCGCAATTCACGCCATTTTTCCACGCCGCGCGCCCACCGTTCGCCTTGCGGAGCGCGGGGTTTGCCGTTGAGATAAGCAAAGACTTTTTCGTCCGGCGCCATGAACGCACCGCGTGCGCCGGCTTCGACCGCCATGTTGCAAATGGTCATCCGCGCTTCGACGCTGAGGGCATCGATGGTCGAACCGCAGAACTCGATCGCATAGCCAGTAGCGCCCGACGCACCGATGCGGCCGATCAGCGCCATGATCGCGTCCTTGGACGTCAGCCCCGCCGCCAACTCGCCATCCACCGTCACGCGCATGCTTTTCAGGCGTTTGTAGACCAGCGTTTGCGAGGCCAGCAGGTGCTCGATTTCCGAGGTGCCAATGCCAAAGCCGAACGCCCCCAGCGCACCGTACGTGGTGGTGTGGCTGTCGCCGGCAGCGATGACCATGCCCGGCAGAATGAAGCCCTGCTCCGGGGCGATCACATGTTCGATGCCCTGGCGTTTATCGAGGATATCCAGCAGTTCGATGCCGAAGTCCCGGCAGTTTTCCGCCAGATACGACACCTGCCGCGCACCGCCGGCATCAGGCATCGCCGCCACCCGTTTGGGCGTGGTCGGGTTGACGTGATCGACCACCGCCAACGCCGTACCCGGCCGCCAGACCTTGCGCCCGGCGGCGCGCAGACCGCTGAACGCCTGAGGGCTGGTGTATTCGTTGATCACCTGGCGATCGATATACAGCAGCACATGGCCCTGATCGTCGAGGCGGCACACGGTGTGCGAATCGATGTGTTTGTCGTAGAGGGTTCTCGGGCTCATCAGGGCGCTCACTCAGGGAATGCGGTGCTTTCCATCATAGAGAGCGCGAACTTGCCATCAATTGCCTGACAGTGAGTGCCACATTCATGAATCGTGTTTGATCGCCTGCGCGCAAAAATCCTGTAGGAGCTGCCGAGTGCAACGAGGCTGCGATCCTTTGATCCTGTTTTTACAGATCAGATCAAAAGATCGCAGCGTGCTGCAACTCCTACAGGGGGATCTCGTTGCCCCCTGCGAATTGCGAAACATTTGCTTTCATATCACCTTTCGGGATTTGTCCGGCTCATCCGTCCTATAAAGATGCAGGCCGTTCGCACAGGCAACAGCCACGACCGCGCCTTTTGCGGACACCCGCGCTGCGAAGCCCGTAGCCGCGTGTCCTTTCATCGAAATCAAGACGCGCAATCATGTCGAAGAAATCCCGCTCCAAACTATGGTTCCTGGTGCATAGCTGGCTCGCGCTGCCGATCTGGTTTTTTGTCCTGATCGTCTGTGTCACCGGCACGCTGGCGGTGGTCAGCCAGGAAATCGTCTGGCTGGCCAACCCGCAGATGCGCGCCAGCCAGCCATCGGATGACGCGCCGCTGCTCAGTTACGATCAGGTGCTGGCCGCGATCAAACAGGCCGAACCGCAGACGCTGGTGGAAAGCATCAGCCGTCCCGACGAGTCGCACTTCGCCCTCGACGTCGAGGTCAGCTACCCCGACGGCCGCTCGCAGACGGTCTACGTCAACCCGTACACGGGCGTGATTCAAGGCCCGGCGCCGGACTTCAACTTCAAGGCGTTCACCCGCGCCCTGCACGGCTGGTGGCTGGTGCCGTTCACCAACGGTTTCAGCTGGGGCTGGTACCTGGTGTCGTTCCTCGGCCTGCCGATGCTCGCTTCGCTGGTCACCGGGCTGGTGGTGTACAAGCGCTTCTGGAAAGGCTTCTTCAAACCCACCCTGCGTTTTCGCCACGGCGCGCGGATCTTCTGGGGCGACTTCCATCGACTGAGCGGCATCTGGTCGATCTGGTTCATCGCGGTGATCTCTATCACTGGCACCTGGTTTTTGATCCAGGCCATTCTGGCCGACAACCAGGTGTCCATCAGCAGCGAGCCGATCATTCCCGCCATGTCCCGGGAAAGCGTACCGATGTCGAGCGACGCCAGTCCTCCACCACGGATCAGCCTCGATCGCGCGGTGCAGATCGCCGAACAGCACATCCCCGGGCTGGAAGTCAGCTTCGTCAGCCTGCCGGGCAATGCCTACAGCCACTTGAGCCTTGGCGGGCGCGGCTGGTATCCGCTGATGTTCCAGACCGCCACGCTCAACCCGTACAACGGCGACATGGCCGCCACGCGACTGCTGACCGACCGTTCCTCGCTGGAGTTCGTCACCGAGTCGATGCGCCCGCTGCACACCGGTGATTTCGGCGGTCTGTGGATCAAACTGATCTGGTTCTTCTTCGGCCTGCTGCTGAGCATGATGGTCCTCAGCGGCCTGTTGATCTGGACCAAGCGCACCGCGCTGGCCACCGCCAACGCCCTCAAGCGCGAGAATAAAAAGGCCCGCAGCCCCCGCGTCAGCCGTGAACCGGCGGAGGTCAGCCTGTGAGCCCGTCCAACCGCACTGCCCCACCGTCCACCCTGCGCCGCTTCTGGCGCAAATGGCGCTTTCACCTGAACGCCTTGTTGCTGCTGATTCCGTTGGGCTTCATGCCCAAGTATTTCGCCGATGCCGCGCTGTTTCGCGGTGACGTCGGCCTCGGTGAACATGAGGTCGGCGAAATCCAGGTCGGCCCGTGGAGCCTGCGCCTGGCCGAACTGCGCAACGAAGCACCGCGCCTGAGCGGCCCCGCCGGCTACATGAAGGACTTCAACGCCGCCCTCTGTGACGCCTGTGTCGAACAGGTCAAGGCCACCTACCTGCGCATCGGCAAACCGCGCAGCCTGCGCGCCGCCGGGGTGATTTTCTTCGGCACGCCGTATCGCATGGGCGCGCAATTGCCGGTGGCGGAAAAGACCACGGCCGATGCCGAACTGTGGATCACCATGGAAGGCTGGGACGGCAGCATGCACCAGGCGTCGATTCCCCTGAGCCAGGCCTCCCCCGCGACCCTCGCCTGGCTGAACCAACAAGGAGCCAAACCATGAACCGCGTTCAACGCCCTTCCCGTCTGCGGTTGCGCGCCGCGTTGCTGATGCTGTGCGCAGGTTTCAGCGCCGGCGCCCTGGCCCATAACCCGATGTGCGAATGCAAAGCCGTCGATGCCGAGCAGATCAAATGCACCGGCGGCTTCTCCGACGGCAGCGGCGCGCCGGGGGTGACCCTCGATGTGATCGGTTACGACGAAACCATCCTGCTGCCGGGCAAGCTCGGCGCCGACTCAAGCCTGACCTTCAAGAAACCGGCGGCCGAGTTTTATGTGCTATTCGACGCCGGCCCCGGCCACGTCGTGGAAATCGACCAAGCGGACATCGAGGCCCCATGAGCACGCCCACCACCCAAGTCGTCCGCCCGGCCGGTGCCGGGCATGAAACCCTTAACGTTCTGCTGTTGTGTTTGCTGATCCTCGCGGTCGCCGGCTCGGTGGTGGCATGGCGTGGGGTGTCCCATGAACCGGAACCGGTCGCCAGCCATCAGCTCGATGCGCGGCGCGACCTCAGCGCCGCCGAGCAAGGCATCTATGCCGACCTGCGGGTGACCCTCGACGAAATCCGCCTGCTGCGTGCAGAACAGCAAAGCCTGCCGACGCCACAGACCCTGGCTGATGAAGGTTTCGCCCCGTTCGCCCAGGACGCCAGTTCGGTCAGCCGTGGCGGGCATGCCTGGCAATTGCTGGCGGACACGGCCTATTTCGGCCACAGCCAGGCGCCCGCCGTCGCCGGTTCGTTCGTGATGCGGCTGAGCGCCGACGCCACTGCCGCGCCGGACATCTGGCTCAACCGCGCCGCCGATCTGCAGACGCCCGCCGAACTCACCGATGCAGCGCTTTCCGCCGCTGGCTGGAAACAGATCGTCGCGCAGTTCGATGCCGGCGTGACCCGCGAGCATCGCCACTGATCCTTCGCCTTCACCCGAGAGAAGACCGCTTGCCCATGCTTACTTCACTGACTCGCCGTCCCCTCCTGCGCACCCTGCTGTTAGGCCTGTGCGCGTGCCTGCTGAGCCCGCTGGCCAGCGCCGATCCGGGCAAACGCCTGCGCATCGGTATCACCCTGCACCCGTATTACAGCTATGTGGCGAACATCGTTGGCGACAAGGCCGAGGTGGTGCCACTGATTCCCGCCGGTTTCAACCCGCACGCCTACGAGCCACGCGCCGAAGACATCAAGCGCATCGGCGGCCTGGATGTGATCGTGCTCAACGGTGTTGGCCATGACGACTTCGCCGACCGCATGATCGCCGCCAGCGAAACGCCGAACATCAAGACCATCGAAGCCAACGAAAACGTGCCGCTGCTGGCCGCCACCGGTACCGCGGCGCGCGGCGCCGGCAAAGTGGTCAACCCGCACACCTTCCTGTCGATCAGCGCCTCGATTGCCCAAGTCAACAACATCGCTCGCGAGCTGGGCAAACTCGATCCGGACAACGCCAGGACCTATACCCAGAACGCCCGCGCCTATGGCAAACGCCTGCGGCAGATGCGCGCCGACGCGCTGGCCAAACTGACCCAGGCGCCCAACGCCGAACTGCGCGTGGCCACGGTGCATGCCGCGTACGATTATCTGCTGCGCGAATTCGGCCTGGAAGTGACGGCCGTGGTCGAGCCGGCCCACGGCATCGAACCGAGCCCGAGCCAGTTGAAAAAGACCATCGACCAGCTGCGCGAGCTCGACGTGAAGGTGATCTTCTCGGAGATGGATTTCCCTTCGACCTACGTCGAGACCATCCAGCGTGAGTCCGGGGTGAAGCTGTACCCGCTGTCGCACATTTCCTATGGCGAATACAGCGCCGACAAGTACGAAAAGGAAATGACCGGCAACCTCGACACCGTGGTGCGGGCGATTCAGGAGTCCGGGGCATGACAGCAAAAGAAACCCTCTCAGATGACTCCACCTCCCCTGTAGGAGTGAGCCTGCTCGCGAAAGCGCCGGGTCAGCCAACATCTTTATCGAATGACACACCGCATTCGCGAGCAGGCTCGCTCCCACAAGGATTGGGGCCGACTCTGGATTTTGCGGAAGTCTCTCTGACCCTCGGGCGTACCACGATCCTCGACAACGTCACCTTCCAGGTGCAACCCGGCCACGTGCACGCTCTGGTCGGCCCCAACGGCGGTGGCAAGAGTTCGCTGATCAAGACCCTGCTCGGGCAGATGCCGCATCAAGGCCAGTTGAGCCTGCACTGGCCCGGCCAACCCGGCACCATCGGCTACGTGCCGCAGGCGCTGGAGTTCGATCGCGGCCTGCCGATGACCGTCGACGATTTCATGGCCGCCATGTGTCAGCGCCGTCCGGCGTTTCTCGGCCTGAGCAAGCACTACGCCAAGGCCATCGGCGAGGCGCTGGAACGGGTCGGCATGCAGGACAAACGCAAGCGGCGCATGGGCGCGTTATCCGGTGGCGAACGGCAGCGCGTGTTGCTCGCTCAAGGCTTGATCCCGGCTCCGCAATTGCTGGTGCTGGATGAGCCGATGTCAGCCCTCGACGAAGCCGGGATCCAGGTGTTCGAACGCCTGCTCGGCGACTGGCGTGCCGCCGGCATCACCGTGCTGTGGATCGAGCACGATCTGGAAGCGGTCAAGCGTCTGGCCGATCGGGTTACCGGTCTCAATCGCCGCGTGCTGTTCGACGCTACGCCGCAACAGGCGCTGACCCCGGACCGTCTGCTGAGTCTGTTTTCCACCCATCCACGGAGCGCGGTCTGATGAGTTACGAAGCCTTTCGGCTGATGGTCCAGGGCTGGGCGTCGTCCGGTTACCTGCCGGAAGCGCTGGCCTACGGATTTGTAGTCAACGCATTGCTCGCCGGCTTGTTGATCGGCCCGGTGCTCGGCGGCCTCGGCACGCTGGTGGTGGTCAAGCGCTTTGCGTTTTTCTCCGAAGCGGTCGGGCACGCAGCACTGACCGGCGTGGCCATCGGCATTCTGCTCGGCGAACCCTACACCGGGCCGTACGGCAGCCTGTTCGGTTACTGCCTGTTGTTCGGCATCCTGCTCAACTACCTGCGTAACCGCACCGGCCTGGCGCCGGATACGCTGATCGGCGTGTTCCTCTCCGTGTCGCTGGCCCTCGGCGCAAGCTTGCTGTTGATTCTGGCCGGCAAGATCAACGTGCACATTCTGGAGAACGTGCTGTTCGGTTCGGTGCTCACCGTCAACGGCAATGACCTGCTGGTGCTGGCCATCGTCGGTTCGCTGGTCATGGCCCTGGCGTTGCCGCTGTACAACCGGATCATGCTCGCCAGTTTCAACCCGCAACTGGCGGCGGTGCGCGGCGTCGCGGTGAAGACGCTGGATTACCTGTTCGTGATTCTGGTGACGCTGATCACCGTCGCGGCGGTGAAGGTCATCGGCGCGATTCTGGTCGGCGCGTTGCTGGTGATTCCGGCGGCGGCAGCGCGTTTGCTCAGCCAGTCGCTCAAGGGCTTCTTCTGGTGCTCGGTGCTGATTGCCACCGTCAGCACGCTGTGCGGGATCCTCGCGCCGATCGTCTTCGACCTGCCGATCCCGTCCGGCGCCGCGATCATTCTGGTCGCCGGCATTGCCTTCGCCCTCGCCGCCGTTGCGCGCGGGGTTGTCCCGAGCCTGAAAGGGAACCTTGGATAAATGATTTTCTCACTGCGAAAACTGACCCTGGCCATGGCCCTGTGCGGCGTGGTCGGCAGCCCGTTGCTGGCGGCTGAAAACCCTCAACCGCTGCGCGTACTGGCCTCGTTGCCCATCACCTATGGCCTAGGTGAAGTGCTGCTCAAAGGCACCGACGTCAGCCTGGAACGCGCGGCCCCGGCCAATCTGCCGGGCAGCCGTCAGACCGCGTACTTCACCGGTCGCGGCGCGCCGGCGCTGGGCAAACTGGCAACCGCTGCCGATGCGGTGATCGGCGTACGTTCGCTGTGGGCGGACGATCCGCTGTACCCGATCGCGCGGCGCAGCAACATTCGCATTGTCGAAGTCGACGCGGCGCGCCCGGTCGATGGCGCCCTGCCGGGGATCGCCGTGCAGCCGGGGCTGAAGGTCGATGGCTTGAACAGTCAGCCATGGCTGGCGAGCAACAACATGGGGCGCATGGCTGACGTGATCGCAGCGGATCTGGTGCGTCTGGCGCCGTCGGCCAAACCGAAGATCGACGCCAATCTGGCAGCGTTGAAACAGCGCCTGCTCAAGCTTAGCGCCGACAGCGAAGCGCGTCTGGCTGAAGCCGACAACCTCAGTGTGCTGAGCCTCAGCGATCACTTCGCTTACCTGATCGGCAGCCTGAATCTGGAGCTGGTCGGCCAGGATCCACGGCCTGATAGCGAGTGGACGCCGCAAGAGCTGAAGCAACTCACGGCGACGCTCAAGGACAACGACGTGGCGCTGGTGCTGCATCATCGTCAGCCGTCGGAAGCGGTGAGAGCGGCGATTGCCGAGTCGGGGAGTCGATTGCTGGTGTTGAGCACCGACGCGGCGGATCCGGTGGCGGAGCTGGAGGGGAATGTCGATTTGCTGCTCAAGGGTTTGAGCGGCGGGCCTTCGGCCTAAGATCAAAAGATCGCAGCCTGCGGCAGCTCCTACAAGGTGTAAGTATCCCCATGTAGGAGCTGCCGAAGGCTGCGATCTTTTGAAGCCCATAAAAAACCCGCTGACTGTCACCAGTCCAGCGGGTTTGTCTTGTCTGTCAGATTACTGAGCAGCCGCCTGCCCTTCCATCTTCTGGCGCAAGCTCAGCGGACGCATGTCGGTCCAGACTTCTTCGATATAGGCCAGGCATTCCTTCTTCAGGCCGCTCTTGCCCACAGTGCGCCAGCCTTCCGGCACGGCTTTGTAATCCGGCCAGATCGAGTATTGCTCTTCGTGGTTGACCACGACCTGAAAGAGGATGTCCTCGCGGTCGAATACTGACGTCATACTGGTTCTCCATCGTTGTCAGGGTGGGCTGCACCTGGGGTGCAGCCGGGTATGTAGATAGAACGTTCGGCGCTGCGAAAAATTTACTCGGCGGCGGTGGCGGCGGCCAAAGCCCGGCCGAAGATCTCCGCGACGCGGTCGATTTCGGCGGCGGTGATCACCAGCGGCGGCAGGAAGCGCACCACCGCGCCGTGTCGGCCGCCCAGCTCAAGAATCAGCCCACGCTTGAGGCATTCCCGCTGCACCAGCGGTGCCAGACGCGCGAACGCGGGTGGATGACCGAGGGCGTCCGGCGTGCCGTCCGGGTCAACCAGTTCGACGCCGAGCATCAAGCCACGACCGCGGATGTCGCCCAGTTGCGGGAAGTCGCGTTGCAGGATGCGCAGATGTTCGCTCAGGCGTTCGCCCATGGCGGCGGCGTGTTCGCAGACCTTGTGTTCGAGCAGATAACGCATCACCGCGGAACCGGCGGCCATCGCCATCTGGTTGCCACGGAACGTGCCGGCATGCGCGCCCGGTTGCCAGGTGTCGAGCCAGTCGCGATAGACCACCACCGCCAGCGGCAGGCTGCCGCCGATGGCTTTGGACAACACCACCACGTCGGGGACGATACCGGCGTGCTCGAAGGCAAACATTTTGCCGGTACGCGCGAAACCGCTCTGGATCTCGTCGACGATCAGCGCCACACCGGCCTTCTCGGTGATCCGACGCAAGCCGCGCAGCCACTCGATATCAGCCGGGATCACCCCGCCCTCGCCCTGCACCGCTTCGACGATCACCGCTGCCGGCAACTGCACGCCGGCCTCAGGATCGTTGAGCAGGTTTTCCAGGTAACTCAGGTTGGCTTTGACCCCGGCCGCGCCGCCGAGACCGAACGGGCAACGGTAGTCGTAAGGGAACGGCATGAATTGCACACCGTTGCTGAGCAACGCGCCCAGCGGCTTTTTCGGCCCCAGGCTGCCCATCAGGCTCAAGGCGCCCTGGCTCATGCCGTGATAGCCGCCGGAGAACGACAGCACGGTGCTGCGCCCGGTAGCGGTGCGCACCAGTTTCAGCGCGGCTTCCACCGCGTCGGTGCCGGTCGGGCCGCAGAACTGGATTTTCGCCTCGGCCGCCAATGCCGGCGGGAGCAAACCGAACAGGTCCTGGACGAACTGATCCTTGACCGGCGTGGTCAGGTCGAGGGTGTGCAGCGGCAGCTCATCCGCCAGCACTTGCTGAATCGCCTCAATCACCACCGGGTGGTTGTGCCCCAGCGCGAGAGTGCCGGCGCCAGCCAGGCAGTCGATAAACGTACGACCTTCAACGTCCTCGACATACAGGCCTTTGGCACGCTTGAGGGCCAGCGGAATGCGCCGCGGGTAGCTGCGGGCATTGGATTCCTGTTGACTCTGCCGGGCCAGCAGCGGTGATTCGTTGAACTGATACAGAACTTCGGCCGGCGCGGCGGAGATCCGGGCCGACGACTCTTCGATAAGGCTGGTGGCGACTGACATCTCTCGACCCCTCAATACGCTATGGATAGTGACCAAAACAGCACACCGCACAGGTGCGCGTTCCGGTCGCGGGGCGCACATGCAGGTTTTCCTGTTCTGGAAACGCTTAAGCGGGGCGAGGATTTAGACCCTTGATCGAGATGTCAGTCGGGCACCACCAATGCCTTGTGCAGTGCAACGCGGTGCAGGCCTTGATCGCTGAAGGCTGGCGCCGCCTCGCGGTAACCCAGATGCCGATAAAAAGCCGCGCCGCTACGGGTGCTGGCGATGCACGCCTGCGCCACACCACGAATCCGCAGCCAGCCTTCAAGGTCGGTCATCAGGGCGCGCCCTGCACCACGGCGAAACCATTCCGGCTGCACATGGCAAAAGCCGATGTCGCCGCTGGTCGTGACCATGCCGACACCCACCGGTTTGTCCTGCAACAAGGCGATATTCAGGTAGCAATGCGCGTCGGCAAGGTGCGCACTGATGACGTCGGCAGATTGCCGGCCGATCCAGTGGCTGACCTGCTGCGGATCGTTGCGATGATCGAGCACACAACCGACGCGAATCGAACGCTCGATGATGCGACTGATGAGGCCGGCGTCCGCCGGTCTGGCTGGACGAATGCAGATCGATGCTTCCATGGCGCGTTCCCTCAATCCATTGAGTCAGAGCAGCCCCGACCTTAACGCCGCCATTGCCAAATCACCAACGCACAGACGTTACATTTGATGTGGACCTACAGGGATAGTGGGGGGTCAGAGGGATTGCAGCGGCATGGTCAGCTCGACGCGCAGCCCATCCGCGCGGCTGTCGAAATGCAGGGTGCAGGCGCAGCGCTGGACGATGGCCTGGACGATGGCCAGGCCGAGGCCGCAACCGGTGCTCTGACCGTTGCGCCAGAAGCGTTGGGTCAGGTGCTGCAGATCTTCAGCCGCAATCCCCGGGCCGTGGTCGCGCACCACAAAGCGGGCGCGCTGACCGACAGTTTCCAGACTCAGCTCCACCTCAGCGTCCGCCGGGGTATGTCGCAGAGCGTTGTCGAGCAGATTGCGCAACGCGGCAATCGACAGCACCGCCGGCATTTGCACCGGCGCACTGGAGAGCTGCTTGGGCAGTTGCAGCTTGATGCGCTGGCGCTCGCCGCCGGCCGCATCCTGCATCGCCAGTTTCGCCACCTGCTCGGCGCTGCACTGCACGCCGTCATCGAACGACAGACTGCCCTCGACGCGCGCCAGCAACAACAGTTGCTCAAGGGTGCGGTGCATGCGGTCGGCGCCCTCTTCGGCCCGTGCCAGCGACTGATCGCGGGCACTGCCTTCGGTCATGCGTGCCACTTGCAGGTGGGTCTTGATCGCTGTCAGCGGGCTGCGCAGTTCGTGAGCGGCGTCACCGGTCAGGCGGCGTTCACGTTCGATGGTCTTGCCGATGCGCTGGAACAGCTGGTTCTGCGTATCGAGCAACGGTTTCAATTCGCTGGGAAACGACTGCAATTGCAGCGGCTCAAGCGAGTCGGCATTACGTCGCATCAGCGCCTCACGCAGTCGATTGAGCGGCGCCAGGCCCTGACCGATGCCCAGCCACAACAGGCACAGACAACCAAGCAACGCCACGCCGACCGGCACCGAGGCCGCCAGCAGGATCGACATGTTCAGCGCTTCGCGCTCGATCTGCCGATCGGCAGTGGTGATCCGCACATCGCCCCGGGCCAGGGTGAAACTGCGCCACGGCGCACCGTCGATCATCTGGTCGTGGAAGCCCATCTTTTCCGCTTCCAGGGTTTGCTCGGGACTGCTGTGACTTCGGGCCAATATCTCCCCGCGCAGCGAACTGACCTGACAGGCCATGCCACCGGGAATGTTCAATTGTTCAGCGCTGAAATGGGTGCCCTCGCCCTTGCTCGGCAAAGCCGGCAATTGCTCCAGCAGCCCGGCGACCATGCGCGCCGAGGCCACCAGCCGTTGGTCGAGGGAAAACATCATCTGATTGCGCAAGTCGCTGAGCATCCAGGCCGCGGCCAGCGCCCAGATCAGGGCGAACGCGGCGCCGAGGGTCAGACTCAGGCGCAGACGCAGACTCATCACTTCTGTTGTTCTCCACCATCGGCCGGCCCGAGGCGATAACCCAGACCGCGCACGGTTTCGACGATGCCCTTGCCGAGTTTGCTGCGCAGGTGATGGATGTGCACGTTGAGGGCGTTGCTCTCCAACTCGTCGTTGAAGCCGTAGACGCTGTCCTTCAACTGCTCAGTGGAGAGCACTCGACCACGGTTGTGCAGCAGCGCCTGCAACAGTGATTGCTCGCGACGCGACAAGTCCACGGGTTGCCCGGCCAACGTGGTTTCGCGGCTGCTTGGATCGTAGGTCAGCGCGCCGTGTTCGATCAGGTTGACGCTGCGCCCGGCGACCCGGCGTAGCAGGGTTTGCAGACGCGCGAACAACTCACGCAGATCGAAGGGTTTGAGCAGGTAATCGTCAGCCCCGGCCTGCAGGCCATCGACCCGGTCGGTCACCGAGTCGCGTGCGGTCAGGATCAGCACCGGAATTTCCAGGCCCTGCTGACGCAATTGTTGCAGCAACTTGAGGCCATCTTCGTCGGGCAGGCCGAGATCGAGCACCATCACGTCGAATTCGGCAACCTTGAGCATCGCCCGCGCTTTCGAGGCGGTGTTGACGTGCTCGACCGTCAGGCCCTGCGCCGTGAGACCGGCAACGATACCGCTGGCGATCAGTTCATCGTCTTCGCAAACCAGTACGTGCATGATCAGTCCCGTATAAAAAAGCCGATTAGGCCGTTGGCCGATTAAGCTGACATTATGGCGCTCAACGCCACAGCGACAAGGGCGTGACGGTTAATCATCGGTTAATCGCCATCCACCATTGTGCCCACACTTGCACAGGGACAAGGCTCCTCCATGCGTCATTTTTTTCTTTTGTTTGCACTGCTGATCTCCGGCCTGGCCCAGGCCGGGAACAATCCATTCGAGACCAAACCGGAGTTCCTGCCGGTCGACAAAGCCTTCGTGCTCACCTCCGAACGCCTTGAATCCGGGGAAACCCAGCTGTTCTGGCAAATCACCGACGGCTATTACCTGTACCAGAAACGCCTGAAATTCGACGGTTTGCCGGCCGAGCAACAGCCGGCGTTGCCCGAGGGCGAGTCGCACAGTGACGAGTTTTTCGGTGAACAACCGGTGTATCGCCAAGGGCTGGAGGTGAAAGTTCCGGCCTCGGCGAGCGGTCAGATCAAGGTCAGTTACCAGGGCTGCGCCGATGCCGGCCTGTGTTACCCGCCGCAAACCCGAGTCATCGATCTGGGCGGTCAAGCAACGCCAACGGCCAGTGCTGAAGCGCCGGATCAAGCCTTGGCCAGCAGCCTGCAACAACGGGCGCTGGGCTGGAGCCTGCTGGTGTTCTTCGGCCTCGGCCTGTTGCTGGCGTTCACCCCGTGTTCGTTGCCGATGCTGCCGATTCTGGCAGGCATGATTGTCGGCAGCGGCGCCACCCCGCGTCGTGGTTTCGCCCTGGCCAGCAGCTATGTGATCTGCATGGCGCTGGTGTATGCGGCGATGGGGGTGATCGCTGCGCTGCTCGGCGCCAACCTGCAGGCATGGCTGCAAAATCCGTGGCTGCTGGGTGCCTTTGCCGCCGTGTTCGTGGTGCTGGCGTTGCCGATGTTTGGCTTCTTCGAATTGCAACTGCCGGTGGCCTTGCGTGATCGCCTTGAACACGCTTCGCGTAGCCGCAATGGCGGCAGCCTGATCGGTGCCGGGGTGCTCGGCGCGTTGTCCGGTCTGCTCGTCGGCCCGTGCATGACCGCACCGCTGGCCGGCGCCTTGTTGTATATCGCGCAGAGCGGCAATGCGCTGCACGGTGGCTTGATTCTGTTTGCGTTGGGCATCGGTATCGGGATGCCGCTGTTGCTGCTGGTGACCGTCGGTAATCGCTTTCTGCCAAAGCCTGGCGCATGGATGAACCTGCTCAAGGGCATCTTCGGTTTCCTGTTCCTCGCGACCGCGCTGCTGATGCTGCGCCCGGTGCTGGACTCGTCGCTGTGGCTGGGCCTGTGTGGCGCGTTGCTGCTGATCGCCGCGTTCTGTGCCTGGAAGCAATCGGAAGGTTTCGGCCGGGTTGCCCAGGTGTTCGGCGCCAGTTCGCTGTTGCTCGGTCTGTGGGGCAGCCTGTTGCTGATCGGTGCTGCCGGTGGCAGTGACGACCCGTATCAACCGTTGCAGGTGTACAGCGCCGGCCGGGTCGCCAGCACCACGCCGAGCGGGCATGACGCGTTCACCACGATCAAGGATCCGGCAGCCCTGCAGCGCGAACTGGATAGCGCCAAAGCCCAGGGCCAGTGGGTGTTGCTCGATTACTACGCCGACTGGTGTGTGTCGTGCAAAGTCATGGAAAAACAGGTGTTCGGCAAGGACAAGGTCATGCAGGCGCTGAGCGATGTACGCCTGCTGCGCCTCGACGTCACTGCCGACAATGCCGCCAGCCGCGAGCTGCTCGGCCGCTACAAAGTCCCGGGGCCACCGAGTTTTGTCTGGATCGGCACCGACGGCGAAGAACGACGTAGCCAGCGCATCACCGGTGAGGTGGATGCCGAGACGTTCCTGCAACGCTGGGCCACTACCCGAGACGCCAATTAAATGCTGACGTTCACCCTCGGCACCTTTGCCATCGCGCTTAACCATCTGCTGCTGATCAGTGCCCTGGCGCTGGCAACCTTTGTCGGCTGGCGGGTGGCCAAGCGCGGCGGCGATAACCCCGAGTCGGCGCTGTTCAGCCTGTTTTTGCTGGGCATGCTTGCGGCGCGCGTGGCGTTTGTCGCCCTGTATTGGGGCCACTATCGTAACGATCCGTGGCAGGTCATCGACCTGCGCGATGGCGGATTCCTCGCCTGGCCGGGGGTGATCGTGCTGCTGCTCGCCGCTCTCTATCGCGGCTGGCGCCGCCCCGGCCTGCGTCGGCCACTGGGTTTTGGTGTGGCCAGCGGCGTGCTGTTCTGGTTGTTGGCGACCCTGTCACTGAACATCTACGAACAAGGCACGCGCCTGCCGGAAATCACCCTGCGCAACGCCGCAGGCGAGACCATCCAGCTCAGCGATTATCAGGGCGGTCCACTGGTGATCAACCTCTGGGCAACCTGGTGCCCGCCGTGCCGGCGCGAGATGCCGGTGCTGGAAAACGCTCAACAACAACGCCCGGACCTGACCTTTCTGTTCGTCAATCAGGCCGAAAGCATGCAAAGCGTTGCCACATTTCTAGAAACCCAGGGCCTGAGCCTGAACAACGTGCTGTTCGACCGCAGCGGTCGATTGGGTCAGGCAGTGGGTTCCATGGCGCTGCCGACTACGCTGTTCTATAGCCCTGACGGTCGCTTGTTGAGCAGCCATCTGGGCGAACTGTCGAACGCCAGTCTGGCCCGCGCCCTGGAAAACTTCGACATCCCGAATCCAACCGCCGCACCGGCGACCTCTGCAAGGAAACTGCCATGCCCCGCCTCCGCCACCTGCTGACGCTGACTCTGGGCACCGCCCTGCTGCACCTGCCGTCGGTGCAGGCCGCCGAAGAATTGCCCGCCGCGATCAAGCAGATCGAAGCCAAGGGCGCAAAAATCGTCGGCCAGTTCGACGCCCCGGACGGCTTGCGCGGTTATGCGGCGCAGTACCAGAACCGTGGCATGGCGTTGTACCTGACGCCGGACGGGAAACACGTGTTGCTCGGCAATCTGTACGACGCCGACGGCAAGGATCTGAGCAGCGAGCCGTTGCAGAAACTGGTCTATGCGCCGATGGCCAAGGAAATCTGGGGCAAGTTCGAAGCCAGCAACTGGATTCAGGACGGCAACAAGGACGCACCGCGCACCGTGTACCTGTTCAGCGATCCGAACTGCCCGTACTGCAACATGTTCTGGGAACAGGCGCGACCATGGGTCAAGGCCGGCAAAGTGCAGTTGCGGCATATCATGGTCGGGATCATCCGCGAAGACAGCCCGGCGAAATCCGCCGCACTGCTGGCGGCGAAAGATCCGGCCAAGGCCCTGGAAGATCACGAGAAGGCCGGCAAGGCCAGCACCCTCAAGCCATTGAAAGACATTCCAAAAGCGGTGCAGACCAAACTGGCCGCCAACATGCAGTTGATGGAAGACCTGGAACTGCAGGCGACGCCGGCGATTTTCTACATGGATGACAAGGGTGAGCTGCAACAGCAGCAAGGCGCGCCTTCGCCGGACAAGTTGGCGAAGATTCTCGGGCCGAAATAAGCCGGAGCAAAAGATCGCAGCCTGCGGCAGCTCCTACAGGGGAACGCGTTTTCTGTGGGCGCTGCCGCAGGCTGCGATCTTTTTCAATGGTGCTCAGCCAGGAAGGCGAACAACACCTCAGTGACAAACTGCGGGTTCTCCAGACTGGAGATATGCCCCGCCTCCGGCACCAACACCCACGGGCATCCAATCAGTTCGGCCATTTCCTTTGCCTCTGACGGCGGTCGCGGTTTGTCCTGATCGCCGCAGAGCACCAGGGTGGTTGCGGCATTCAATTCGCCCAGACGCGGCAACAGGTCATCCCGACTGAAGGTGATACGCCCCATGGGCACGATGCTTTCGCGCAGGCGATCCGCGGTGTACGCCGCGAGTTTTGCGCGGAAGTCCTGATACAGCGCCGACTGCGGATCAATGCCCGGGCGAAAGAAAATCGGTACAACGATATCGAGCAATTGTTCGGAGATCTCGCCGCTTTCCTCGATCTGCTTGAACAGCGAGAAGTAATACTGACGGGTTGGCTCAGGCTCCACGCCGACGTAGGTGTCGAGCAACACCAGACCGTTGATCCGCTGCGGTGCCGACAACGCCAGACGCACGCCCCACATGCCGCCGACCGACAGCCCCGCCAGCGTGATCCGTTCGATCTGCAGATGATCGAGCAAGGCCTCGGCCTGCCGCGCAATGTCATCCAGCGAGGTGGTGCCTTGAGGCAAACGCCCGGATTCGCCGTGGCCCCACAGGTCCAGCGCAATCACCCGGTAGTGCGGCGACAGCGCAGCGATCTGCGGCGCCCACATGGCCGTGTCCCACAGATAACTGCCCGCCAGCAACACGGCCGGGCCGGTGCCTTGATCAATGTAGTGCAGCGCTTGTCCGTCAATCGTGAAGAAAGGCATCGACCACCCCCGAGACAAAAAAGAGAACCGGCAGACTGAGCTGCCGGTTGTTGATCGTCAACCGTGTAAATGTCTGAAAATGTGCCGCTCCCAATCGCGAGCAGGCTCACTCCTACAGGGGATCTGTGATCGACACAGAACCCATATGGGAGCGAGCCTGCTCGCGAAGGGGCCGGTACAGACACCGAAGATTACAAGCCTTCAAGCTCCGCCATCAGATCATTCAAGCGATCCACCTTGTCCTCGGTCATCTCACTGGCCGCCAGGCCTTCGATGTACTTGGCCAGTTCCTGCACCGTGCTGCACTCGAACATCGCCCGCAACGGCACATCGCGTTGCAGGGTTTTCTGCACCCGCGAGGCGATCTGCGTGGCCAGCAACGAATGCCCGCCCAACTCGAAGAAGTTGTCGCGCACGCCGACCTTGTCGACTTTGAGCACCTCGGCCCAGATGTCGGCCAGGGTCTGCTCCAGTTCGTTGCGCGGGGCCAGGTAATCATCGCTCTGCATCTGGCCGATCTCCAGCGCCGGCAGGGCCTTGCGGTCGAGTTTGCCATTGGCGTTGTGCGGCAGCTGGTCGAGCCACAACCAGTGCAGCGGCACCATGTATTCCGGCAGTTCGCTGCGCAGGCGTTGCTTGATCCGCTCCAGACGTTCGCTCGGGTTGAGCGCCGAATCCGCCGCGACCAGATAGCCGACCAAGTGCTTGCCATTCACGCCTTCCTGCACGCCAACCGCCGCATCGCGGACTTCCGGCTGTTCGTGCAGACGCGCCTCGATTTCACCCAGTTCGATCCGGTAACCGCGAATCTTCACCTGATGGTCAACCCGGCCAACGTACTCCAGCACACCATCGCTGCGCCGCCGTGCGAGGTCACCGGTGCGATACAAGCGCTCGCCCGGCGCGCCGAACGGGTTCGGCACAAACACCGGCACGGTGCGCAGCGGATCGCTGACGTAACCGCGCCCGACACCGGTCCCGGCCACGCACAACTCGCCCACCGCACCCAACGGCACCAGTTCCAGCGCGCCATCGACCAGGTACAGCAAGTTGTTGTCGGTCGGCGTACCGATCGGCAAATAGCTGCCGCGAGTCGAGGCCAGATCGACGCGGAAGAACGCCACGTCATCGGAGCATTCCGCCGGGCCATAAGCGTTGACCAGCCCGATCTGCGGATAACGCAGCAGCCACTGGTGCGCCAGTTCCGGCGGCATCGCTTCACCGGTCGGCAGCATCCAGCGCAGGCCGTCGAGGCTCAGGCGCTCGGAGGCGAGCATACCCTGAATCAGCGACGGCACGCTCTCCAGCACGGTGATGCCCTGCTTCTGTACATGCATCAGCAAGCCTTGCGGATCGTGGGCAATGGTGTTCGGCACAATGTCCACCCGCGCACCGAACAACGGCGCGGCGAGGAACTGCCAGACCGAAATATCGAAGCTTTGCGAAGCGGTCTGCGCAATCACATCGGCGTCCGTCAGTTTCAGGTACGGCACCTTGCTCAACTGGTTATTGAGCATACCGCGTTGCTCGACCATCACGCCTTTCGGCAGACCGGTCGAACCCGAGGTGTAGATCACGTAGGCCAGGTTGTCCGGGGCACTGTAGATTCCCGGGTTCTGCAGCGATGTCGCCAGCGCCTGCACTTCTTCCCAGACCAACAGCCGTGGACGGTTGGCGCAGCTGAACTCATCGAGCAAAGTCTGCGCCTGTTCGCGGCAGGCTTCGCTGCACACCAGCACCGGCGTGCGGCTCAGCTCGATGATCCGCTGCAGACGCTGGCTCGGCAGGCCCGGGTCCAGCGGCAGGTAACCGGCACCGGCCTTGAAGCTGCCGATGATCATCCCCAGCAGATCGAGATTACGCTCGGCCAGCAGCGCCACCGGTTGATCCATCTGCACCCCGGCCGCAACCAGCGCATGACCGAGGCGGTTGGCGTTGTGGTTGAGCGCGGCATAGCTCAGTTGCTGATCGAGGCAAGTGGCGGCGATGCGCTGCGGATGCGCCGCGACCTGCGCTTCGAACAACGCCACGTAGCTCTGCTCCAGCGGATAATCGTGGGCGCTCTGGTTGCAGCCGTGCAGCAGGAAGTCCTGCTCCTCGGCCCCCAGCAGCGGCAGGTCGGCCATGTCACCGTGGAAACCATCGACCAGCGCCAGCAGCAGGCGCTTGAACTCGCCGAGCATGCGCTCGATCGTCGACTCGTCGAAGTAACGCTGGTCATACGACAGGTGCAGACCGAGGTCATCGCCCGGGTAGCACACCGCCGTCAGCGGGAAGTTGGTGTGGGTACGGCCGGAGTCCGAAGTCGCGTTGAGACTCTGCGCACGGTCCAGCACCGAGACTTCCACCGGCGCGTTCTCGAACACGAACAGGCTGTCAAACAGCGGCTGGCCTTTCGGCAGTTCGCTCTGCTCCTGAATGTTCACCAGCGGCAGGTATTCGTACTCGCGCAGTTGCATGTTGCTGTCGAGCAGAGCGCTCAACCACTGGCGCACACTGGCACGCTGATCGTCCGCCGGGATCTGCACCCGCAGCGCAATGCTGTTGATGAACAGGCCGACGGTGCGTTGCATCTCCGGCATGTCAACCGGGCGCCCGGCCACGGTGACGCCGAACAACACGTCACGATCACCGCTCAGGCGGCGCAGCACCAAGGCCCACGCGGCTTGAGCAAAGGTGTTGATGGTCAGTTGATGGGCCTGGGCCAACTCACGCAGACGGGCGCCATCTTCAACGTCGAGACGGGTGTAGCGGTCACCGACAATCATGCCGCCGCTTTCACCTGCATGTTCGCGCAGGAACGGTCGGTCACTCGGGATCGGTGTGGTGCGTTCGAACCCTTGCAGGTTCTGCTGCCACCACTGGCGCGCCTCGGCCAGGCTCTGGCGTTGCAGCCAGCCGATGTAGTCGCGGTAACGCGGCGGCACCGACAACTGTGCTTCGCGCCCCTCACCGAGGGCGGTGTAGATCTCGAAGAAATCGTTCATCAGCAGCGAGCGGCACCAGGCATCGATCAGGATGTGGTGGTTGCTCATCATGAACCAGTAACGCGCCGCGCCGACCTTGATCAAACGCAAATGGAACGGTGCCTGATTGAGCAGATCGAACCCGGCCTCGCGCTCGCTCTTCAGCAGCGCCTGCAGCTTCGGTTCTTGCTCGGCATCGCTGATGGCGCTCCAGTCCAGGTACTCGATCGGCGTGCGACCCGGGCTGTGGATCACTTGCAGCATGTCCTCGCCGACGTTCCAGCAGAACGACGCACGCAGCGCTTCGTGACGGGCGACCACCGCTTGCCAGGCCTGGGCGAAACGCTCGGCGTCGAGCTCGCTGTTGATGCGATAGCGATCCTGCATGTAATACAGACCGGTGCCCGGTTCGAGCAAGGTGTGCAGCAACATGCCTTCCTGCATCGGCGTCAGCGGATAGACGTCTTCGATCTGCGCCGCCGGCACCGGCAATGCATCGAGTTGCGCCTGGGTCAGTTTCGCCAGCGGGAAGTCCGACGGCGTCAGGCCAACGGCGGTGTCTTGCAGGCAATGTTCGATCAGGCTTTGCAGCTCGCCGAGGTAGGCGTCGGCCAGATCGTTGATGGTTTGCGCCTCGTAGCGCTCGGCACTGAAAGTCCAGCGCAGCAGCAATTCGCCGCCGTACACCTGACTGTCGATGCTCAACTCGTTGGGCAACGGCGCCTGCGGATCGTGGGCTGCACCGACCGGCTCGTCCAACGGACGGAACAGCGCATCACTGGCGAAACTCTGGTCGAACTGGCCGAGGTAGTTGAAGGTCACCGGGGCATTCGGCAGCGCCGCCATGCTGCGCTGGCTGAGGTCATCGGCCAGATAACGCAACACGCCATAACCGAGGCCTTTGTGCGGTACCGCGCGCAGTTGCTCCTTGATCGCCTTGATCGAAGCGCCCTGTCCGGCAGCTTCTTCGATGTTGTGCGGGGTCAGGCGTAATGGATAGGCGCTGGTGAACCAGCCGACGGTGCGAGTCAGGTCGATCTCGTCGAACAGGGTTTCGCGGCCGTGGCCTTCCAGTTGAATCAGTGCCGATGGCTGCCCGCTCCAGCGGCACAAGACGCGGGCCAGCGCGGTCAGCAGCAGATCGTTGACCTGTGTGCGGTAGGCGCGCGGTGCCTGTTGCAGCAGTTGTTGGGTACGCTCGGCATCCAGACGCACGCTGACGGTTTGCGCGTGACGATTCTGTTGTCCGCCCTGCGGGTTTTCGCACGGCAGATCGGCGTTCGGTCCGGCCAGTTGGGTTTGCCACCAGTTCAACTCTTCACGCAACGATTCGCTGCCGGCATAGGCTTGCAAACGTGCCGCCCAGTCCTTGAACGCACTGGTTTTCGCCGGCAGTTTTACCGCCTGCCCGGTATCGAGTTGGCGATACACGGTTTGCAGATCGTCGAGCAGCACGCGCCACGACACACCGTCGACCACCAAGTGATGGATCGCAATGAACAAGCGTTGCTGCCCTTCGGGACCATCGACCAGCAAGGCGCGCAGCAGCGGGCCGTTTTGCAGGTCGAGGCTGCGCTGGGCATCGAGGAACAGCGCTGCGCACTTGTCCATCGCCGCCACCCGCACCTGCCACAACACCTCGGCGTCGGACACCGGTTGATGCGTGGCCTGCCATTGATCGTTGACCTGGGTGAAGCGCAGACGCAGGGCATCGTGCTGCTCGATCACGGCCAGCAGCGCCTGCTCCAGACGATGCGGTTCCAGCGCCACGCTCGGCTCCAGCAGCAGCGCCTGGTTCCAGTGCTGACGCTCAGGGATTTCCGTGTCGAAGAACCAGTGCTGGATCGGCGTCATGGCCGACTCGCCGACCACCAGTCCCTGCTCGGCAGTGACTTGCTCACTGTGGCTGGCGACAGCGGCCAGGGTCTGCACGGTCTGATGCTGGAACAGATCCCGTGGACTGAAATGAATGCCTTGCTGCCGCGCCCGGCTGACCACTTGAATCGACAGAATCGAGTCGCCACCGAGTTCGAAGAAGTTGTCGTTGAGACCGACCAGCTCAACGTTAAGCACTTCGCACCAGACCTGCGCCAGGGTCTGTTCGAGTTCGTTGCTCGGGGCGACATAGTCCTGACGGTTCAACTCGGGATCCGGCGCCGGCAAGGCGCGGCGGTCGAGTTTACCGTTGGCGGTCAGCGGCATGCTCGCCAGCAGGATCAGGTGCGTCGGCACCATGTAGTCCGGCAGTTGCGCCTTGAGGTGCGACTTCAGTGCTTCGCGCAGTTCGGCCTGTTGCGCTTCGCCCTGCCCGGCGACGTCGCTGACCAGGTAGCCCACCAGTTGCTTGCCGCTCGGCGCATCCAGCGCCAGCACCACCGCTTCGCGGATCGAAGCGTGATCGAGCAGACGGGTTTCGATCTCACCCAGCTCGATACGGAAACCACGGATTTTCACCTGATGGTCGATCCGCCCCAGATACTCCACCAGCCCATCGGCACGCTGGCGCACCAGATCGCCGGTGCGGTACATGCGCCCGCCATCGGCGGCAAACGGGTCAGCCACGAAGCGCTCGGCGCTGATGCCCGGACGGTCGTGATACCCCTGCGCCAGACCGGCACCACCGACGAACAACTCACCGGTCGCGCCTTGTGGCACCAACGCCAGATCGGCATCGAGAATGTACGCCACGCGGTCACCGATCACGCTGCCGATCGGCACGCTGCCGGCACCCTCTTCCAGCACCTGCGGTGCCAGACTGGCGAGCGGCATGACCACGGTTTCAGTCGGGCCGTAGGCGTTGAAGAACAGGCTCGGTTTGAACGCGGCGCGAATCCGTTGCAGGTGCTCGCCGGTCAACGCTTCGCCGCCGGTGATGATCATCCGCACCGGTAGAGTGTCGCTTTGCGTGGCGAGGAATTGCGCCAACTGGCTGCCATAGCTCGGGGTGAAGCCGAGCACATTGATCCGGTGGGTGCGGATCAAGTTGCAGATCTCTTCCGCGTCCCACTGCCCTTGCGCCCGCAACACCACTTGCGCGCCGCTGAGCAGCGGCACCAGCAGACGCTCGGTGGCGGCGTCGAAGTTGATCGAATAGAAGTGCAGTTCGCAGTCGTCCGGGCGCATGCCGAAACGTTCGATCACGGCCTGGCAATGCATGGCGATTTCACCGTGGGACACCACCACACCTTTCGGCTTGCCGGTGGAACCCGAGGTGTAGATCAGATAGGCCTGATGCTGCGGCAGGCTGATGAATGGCAGCTCACTGACCGGGTAATCAACCAGCGCCGCACTGTCATCTTCCAGGCACCAGCGCGCCACGCTCGACGGCAAATCACCGAGGGCGGTGAACATCGCGCGGTCACTGAGCAGCAGACCGATGCGGCTGTCTTCGATCATGTAATGCAGACGGTCGAGCGGGTATTCAGGATCCAGCGGCACGTAAGCGCCGCCGGCCTTGAGAATCGCCAGCAGGCCGACGACCATTTCCAGCGAGCGCTCCAGCGCCAGACCGACCCGCACCTGCGGGCCGACCCCACGCTCGCGCAGGGCCCAGGCCAGGCGATTGGCGCGGGCGTCGAGTTCGGCGTAGCTCAGGGTCTGCCCGGCGAAAGTCAGGGCCGGAGCGTCTTTGCGCGCCAGCGCCTGCTCGGCGAACAGGTGATGGATGCACTGGTCGAGACGACGTTCGCCCGGTTCAACGCCGAGGCTATTGAGCAACTGCTGTTGTTCAGCCGGGTCGAGCAGCGGCAATTGGCTCAGACGCTGTTGCGGATCGGCGATCAACGCTTCCAGCAGGTTGCGCCAATGTTTGGCCATGCGTGCAATGGTCGGTTCATCGAACAGATCGGTGCTGTATGTCAGGCAGCAACCGAGGCGATGGTCGAGGTCGGTGACTTCCAGGTTGAGGTCGAACTTGGTCGCCCGCGCATCGTTGGCCAGGTACTCGACGGTCATCCCGGCGAGCATGCGGCTCTGCTGGAATTCCCAGCGCTGCACGTTGCACATCACCTGGAACAGCGGGTTGTACGCCGCACTGCGTGGCGGTTGCAGCGCTTCGACCAGATGATCGAACGGCAGATCCTGATGCGACTGGCCTTCAATCACCGTGTGACGCACTTGCTCGAACAACTCACCCACCGACATCTGCCCGTCGAGCTGGCAACGCAGCACCTGGGTGTTGAGGAATGCACCGATCAACCCTTCGCTTTCCGGGCGAATCCGGTTGGCCACCGGCGCGCCGATGCGCAGGTCGGTCTGGCCGCTGTAGCGGTAGAGCAAGGTGGCGAGCGCAGCGGTCATGGTCATGAACAGGGTCAGACCGTTTTGCGCATTGAACGCCCGGACGCGGGCAGCGAGATCGTCGCTCAAGTCGAAACGGAACAGTTCACCTTGATGGCTTTGCACCGGCGGACGCGGACGGTCGCCAGGCAGTTCCAGCAACGGATGTTCGCGACCGAGTTGTGCAGTCCAGTAGTCGAGCTGGCGCTGACGCTCACCGGACTCCAGCCATTGCCGCTGCCAGACGCTGTAATCGAGGTACTGCACCGGCAACGCTTCGAGCGGCGAGTCGCGCTCATCGACGAAGGCTTCGTACAGCGCACTGAGCTCACGGGCAAAAATATCCATCGCCCAGCCTTCGGTGACGATGTGGTGCAGGGTCAGGACGAAGTAATGCTCGTGCTCGGCGGTCTTCACCAGACAGGCGCGCAGCAGCGGGCCGCTTTCCAGGTCGAACGGCAGATGCGCTTCTTCATCGGCCAAATGCTGGACTTTCTGTTCACGCTGGTCAGCCGGCAGTTTCGAGAAATCCTTCCAGCCCATGCGCACGCCGGTCTCGGCATGCACCTGTTGACGGGCCACGCCATCGACGCTCGGGAACGTGGTGCGCAGGGTTTCGTGGCGCAGGATCAACGCCTGCAAGGCCGCCTCGAAATGCTCGACGTGTAACACGCCGCGCAGGCGCGCCATGCCGCCGACGTTGTACGCCGGGCTGTCCGGCTCCATCTGCCAGAGGAACCACATGCGCTGTTGCGAATAGGACAGCGGCACCGCTTGGCGGCGGTCGACTTTGGCAATCGGCGGCTGTTTGTTGGTCTGGCCGCTGGCCTGGATCAGCCGGATCTGCTCAGCGAAATCGCCGAGTTCGCTGTGCTCGAACAAGGCGCGCAACGGCAACTCGACGTCACAGGCCTGACGACTGCGCGAGATGATTTGCGTGGCCAGCAACGAGTGTCCGCCGAGGGCAAAGAAGTCGTCACGCAGACCGATCCGTGGCAGACCCAGCACTTCGCGCCAGATCGCGGCGATCTGTTGCTCCAGCTCGGTGGCGGGTTCGACGTGTTCGCGCACTTGCCACTGCGGCTCCGGCAAGGCGCGACGGTCGAGCTTGCCGCTCGGGCTCAGGGGCATTGCGTCCAGGCGCATCAGTTGCGCCGGGACCATGTATTCCGGCAGTTCGCCGGCCAGCGCGGTTTTCAGGCGGGCGATCTGCACGTCCTGATCTTCGCTGGCATCGAAAGCGCTGAAGTAGCCGATCAGTTGCGCGCCGGCTGCGGTTTCCCGTACCAGAACCACGGCTTGGGCGACGCCGTTCTGAGCCAGCAGCCGCGCTTCGATTTCTTCCGGCTCAACGCGGAAACCACGCAGTTTGACCTGCTGATCAAGGCGCCCGAGGTATTCGATCACGCCGTCCGAGGTCCAGCGTGCACGGTCACCGGTGCGGTACAAACGTGCGCCCTGCTCGCCCAACGGGTCGACCACAAAGCGCTCGGCCGTCAGCGCCGGGCGACCGAGGTAACCCCGAGCCAGACCGATGCCGCTGATGCACAGTTCACCCGGAACACCGGCCGGCACGGGATTGAGATCGGCGTCGAGCACGCGGCAAATCACATTGCCCAACGGCCGGCCAATTGGCGAACGCTCGCCGTCGGCCGTGGTGCAATGCCAGTGGGTGACGTTGATCGCGGTTTCGGTCGGACCGTAACGGTTGTGCAGTTGCACCGCCGGCAGTTGCGTCAACACGCGGTTGCGCAGTTCCGCCGGCAGCGCTTCGCCGCCGGAGAACACCCGGCGCAGGCTGGTGCATTCGGCACTCAGCGGCTCGTCGATGAACAGCGCGAGCAGCGGCGGCACAAAGTGCAGCGTGGTCACACCGTATTCCTGCACCAGTTGCGCGATGCGATGCGGGTCGCGGTGTTCACCGGGGGCGGCCATCAACAGACGCGCGCCAGTGATCAGCGGCCAGAAGCACTCCCACACCGACACGTCGAAACTGATCGGCGCCTTTTGCATCAGCACGTCGCTGTCGTTCAGGCGATAGCTGTTCTGCATCCACTGCAGCCGCTCGGCCAATGCGGCGTGGGTGTTACCGACGCCTTTCGGTTGCCCGGTGGAGCCGGAGGTGTAAATCACATAGGCGAGGTTGTCGCCGTGCAGGTGCAGGCCTGGTGCCTGGCTCGGCCAGTTTTCCAGGTGCAACGCATCCATGGCGATCACGCTGACGCCATCGCTGGCCGGCAAGCGGTCGAGCAATGCTGTCTGGGTCAGCAGCAGTTCGACGCCGCTGTCGCTGAGCATGTAAGCCAAGCGGTCGGCCGGATAATCCGGATCGAGCGGCACATAAGCGCCACCGGCCTTGATGATCGCCAGCAGGCCGATCAGCAGTTGCGGCGAACGCTCGGCGGCAATCGCCACACACACGTCCGGGCCGACGCCTTTATCGCGCAGATAGTGCGCGAGGCGGTTGGCCTGGGCGTGCAATTCGGCGAAATCGAGACTGCCGCCGTCCCACACCAGCGCGGTGCGCTCCGGGGTCTGCCGCGCCTGTTCGTTGAGCAGTTCCGGCAGCCAGTGTTGCGCCGGGGTACACGGGGCGACGCTCCACGCTTGTTGCTGTTCCTGCTCGCACGGAGTGAGCAAGGGCAGGTCGCTGATCGCCTGCTGCGGTTGCTCGCAGACGGCGCGCAGCAGATTGCTGAAGTGTTCGGCCAGACGCTCGATGGTCGCCGCATCGAACAGTTCATCGGCGTAGTCGAAGGACAGGGTCAGGCGCCCGTTGCGATCTTCTTCACTGTGCAGTTGCAGGTCGAACTTGGCCTCGCGGCTGTGCCACGGCAGTTCTTCAGCGAGCAACCCCGGCAAGCGCTTGAGCGCACTCAAGTCGCGCTGCTGGTGGTTGAACATGACCTGGAACAGACCCTGTTCACGGGCCTGCGGGAACGCTTCGAGCAGTTGTTCGAATGGCAGATCCTGATTGGCCTGCGCACCCAGTGCAGCGTCGCGGGTCTGCGCCAGCAACTCGACAAACGACAGCCGCGAATCAACCTCGGCACGCAGCACCTGGGTGTTGATGAAGAAGCCGATCAGGCCCTGGGTTTCCAGGCGCGGACGGTTGGCGTTGGGGATGCCGATGCGGATATCGCGCTGACCGCTGTAGCGGTGCAGCAGGCTCTGGAACGCCGAGAGCAACAGCATGAATGGCGTCGATTGATACGCCTGCGCAGTCTGCTTGACCGCGTCGCTGAGGCTGACGCCGAGGCGCACGCTGTGGCGCGCGGCGCTGTGCAATTGTCTGGCCGAACGCGGATGATCGGTGGCCAGCTCCAGCACCGGGTGCTCGTCGCCCAACCGGGCCTTCCAGTACGCCATTTGCCGCTCGCCCTCGCCTTGCGCCAGCCATTGGCGCTGCCAACTGCCGTAGTCGGCGTATTGGGTGGGCAGTGGCGCGAGTTCGGCGCGCTGGCCTTGGGATGCCGCAGCGTACAGGCGCGAGAACTCGTCGATCAGCACATTCAGCGACCAGCCATCAGCGATGATGTGGTGCAGCGTCACCAGCAACTGGTGATCTTCGTCGTCGAGGCGTACCAGCGTCACCCACAGCAGCGGGCCTTTTTCCAGATCGAATTGAGTACGCGCCTCGTCTTCGCGGATCTGTTGCGCGCGGGCTTCACGCTCGTGCGCGGGCAGGTCGCTGATGTCAATCAGTTGCAGGTTGAATTCCGGCGCGGCGTCGACTTGTTGCAGCCCTACGCCGTCGCGTTCGAAGAAGCGTGTGCGCAGCGATTCGTGGCGTTCGATCAGTTGCTGGAAGCTGGCGCGCAACGCCTCTTCGTCCAGCTCGCCACGCAGACGCAGGGCGCCGGGGATGTTGTAGGCGCTGCTGTGCGGATCGAGTTGCCAGGTGATCCACAGTCGGTTCTGCGCCAGCGATTGCGGCAGCGCTTCGCTGCGCGACAAGGAGTTGATTGCGCCTTGGGCGTTGCCGCCATCCTGTTGCTGCTGCGCGACCGCAGCGGCGAACGCGGACAGGGTCGGCGCTTCGAACAACAGACGCAGATTCAACTCCAGCGCCAGCTCTTCACGCACCCGGGCGATCACTTGCGTGGCGGCAATCGAGTTGCCGCCGAGCAGGAAGAAGTGGTCGTCGGCGTTGACCTGTCTGACATTGAGTTGCTCGGCCCAGATCTTGCCGATCAGCGCTTCCAGCTCGGAAGCCGCCAGGGTCGATTCGGTATTGTGCAGCTCGGCGGACGGGAACACCGCGTAGCTGTCGAGGCCGCCATCGGCCAGACGATTGCGGCACGCCGAGCGTTGCAGCTTGCCGCTGGACGTCTTCGGCAATGCGCCCGGGTTGAGCAGCACCACCACGCTCGGTGCTTCCTGATAGGACTCGGCCACTGCCTGGCGAATGGCTTTGATCAGTGCTTCGGGCGGCAGGATTTTTTGCACGCTGCGGCTGATTTCCGCCGCGATGCCAATGCCTTCTTCACCGTCCTGAGTGACCGCGAATGCCGCAACGCGACCTTTGCGCACCACCTCCACTTCGTTCTCGACGGTCTTCTCGATGTCCTGCGGATACAGGTTGTGGCCACGCACGATGAGCATGTCTTTCAGGCGTCCGGTGATGAACAGTTCACCGTCGCGGATAAAGCCCAGGTCACCCGTGCGCAGCCAGGTGCGACCGGCGTGCTGGACGAAGGTCTTGGCGCTGGCCTCGGGGTTGCGCCAGTAGCCGTGAGCGATGCTCGGGCCAGCGGCCCAGACTTCACCGACGAGGTTGTCAGCCAGTTCGTTCAGCGTGACCGGATCGACGATCAGCACCGCATGTTCCGGCTGGCTGATGCCGCAACTCATGATCGGGCTGCCGGCGCCCGGTTCGGCGCGGTTTTGCGCCAGCGCCTGATCGTCGACGCGCAGTGCGGGAATGCCGGTGCCACGCGGCGTGCCGGCGACGAACAGGGTCGCCTCGGCCAGACCATAGGACGCCATGAAGCTGTCTTCGCTGAAGCCGCACGGGGTGAACTTCTCGGCGAAGCGCTCAAGGGTGTCGAGACGGATCGGTTCTGAGCCGGAATAGGCCACGCGCCAGCGGCTCAGGTCGAGGCGCTCCAGTGCTGATTCGCTGACTCGCTCGCTGCACAGACGGTAGGCGAAATCCGGCCCGCCACTGATGGTGCCGCCGTATTGGCTGATAGCTTCGAGCCAGCGCAACGGGCGACCAAGGAAGTATGCGGGCGACATCAGGATGCACGGCACACCGCTGAAAATCGGCTGCAGCAATCCACCGATCAGACCCATGTCGTGGTACAGCGGCAGCCAGCTGACGATCACGTCGTCGGGGTTCACGTCGATGCCGAAACCGTGGCGAATCAGCAGCTCGTTGGCCACCAGATTGCCGTGGCTGACCTGCACGCCTTTGGGCAGAGCAGTGGAGCCGGAGGTGTATTGCAGGAAGGCGATATGGTCTGCGGGCAAATTCGGTTCGACCCAGCGCTCGGCCAGGGTGTTGTCGAGGGTATCGACGCACAGCAACGGCGGCGCGCCGTCGATTTGCTGCAGGGCATCGCGCAGGTCGGCACTGGTCAGCAACAGACGCGGTTCGGCGTCGGCAATGATCGACAGCAGGCGTTCCTGATGATGCCGACGGGCGGACTCCGGCGGATAGGCCGGTACCGCGATCACCCCGGCATACAGGCAACCGAAAAACGCCGCGACGTAATCCGCGCCGCTGGGAAACAGCAGCACCGCGCGATCACCGAACTCAGCCTGGGCCTGCAATGCGCCAGCAATGGCGCGCGCGCGTTGATCCAGTTCGCGGTAACTGAGCACCACGCCCTGCTCCTCGGTTTCGGCGAGAAAGCGCAGGGCCAGGCGATCCGGCGTCTGTGCCGCACGGCGCTGGAGGGCTTGGACCAGAGTGCTGGGGAGTTCGAACGCGTCGGTCATGAGGTTTCCTGCCTGAATTCGGCTTGCTAGTGGAATCGGGTTGCTGCGTCACGCCGGTCGAGGGCGTGCAGGGCGCGGTCTGTGCCGACCGCGCGAGGCTGCGGAATGCTGTCTGGTCGGGGCTCGGTACCCGGAACCATTCACCAATGAGAACGGATGACGTCTTGAAATAATTAGTCGACAGGCGGGATCGCCAATGGGGCGGGGGTGTGGCGGTGTGTCGCAGTTCTCGATTCGCACCTTTACGGAGCATTAGTTCTCTTTCTCAATTGACAATCATTATCATTCAACATAATTTGTCGCTCGATGTGTAGGACGGCCTCGTCCCCTGGCGTCCCACTAACCTATTGGCAGCAAGGTGATTTCCATGACGGAACAAGTATCCACAAGCAGGTGCGATTCACCGCTACTTCAGGCCTTCGTCGACAATCGACTGATTCTGGTCAAGATCGCATCGCGCATTACTGGCTGCCGTTCGCGCGCCGAAGACGTGGTTCAAGATGCGTTCTTCCGCTTGCAGTCGGCCCCGCCGATCACGTCGTCGATCAAGGCGCAATTGAGTTATCTGTTCCAGATCGTGCGCAACCTCGCCATCGATCACTACCGCAAACAGGCGCTGGAGCAGAAATACGCAGGCCCGGAAGAGGAAGGGTTGAACGTGGTCATTCAGGGCGCATCGCCGGAAACCTCGCACATCAATTTCTCGACGCTGGAACACATCGCCGACGCGCTGACCGAACTGCCCAGCCGCACCCGCTACGCCTTCGAGATGTACCGCCTGCACGGGGTGCCGCAAAAGGACATCGCCAAGGAACTCGGCGTTTCGCCGACCCTGGTCAACTTCATGATTCGTGATGCGCTGGTGCACTGCCGCAAGGTGTCGGGCAGTCGTGGGGACGCGGCCTCGATGGGGCGTCGTTAATCAGCGAAATCGTGGTAACCCCATTCGCGAGCAGGCTCGCTCCCACATTTGTCCTGTGTATGCAGAACCTGTGTGGGAGCGAGCCTGCTCGCGAATGCGGCCTCAAGATCTACGTGATCTTGAGGCCTGAACCTCAGGCCAGCTTGCACCGATCAAAAAACCGCTCACGCCCCAGAATCATCAACGCCGCACGCTTGTGCGGAAAGTCGAATTCCTTCTCGCAATGGAAGCACTGGTTCTGCATGTGGCCGATCATCTTCGCGTTGTCGGCACGCGGCTCGGCGACCACGCGCTGGGTACGCGGATCATCCAGAAACAGATAGTGCACCAGCGCCGACAACCAGCTCGCGACCTTGTGCGGGCCACGGTGATTCTCTTCCCCCACCAGCATGTGAATGCCACGGTCGTAATTGTCCGCGTCGTAGAACGGCGCGATACGATCTTCCTTGGCCCAGTAGGCTTCGAAATAGGCAAACGGTTGATCATCGAAACAGCCGATCAGGGTCAGGGTGTGCGGATCGGCGTCGAGCTTGCCGAGGTATTCGCGATGCTGTTCAAGACTGCCCTCCTCCTGCCAGAAACTGGCGACTCGCGGACTGTTCTGCCAGCGATTGAATCGCGCCAGATCCTGCTCGATCTCCAGCGTGCGCAGGGAAATCCACGCCCCGAGGCGCGCATCGAAGCGGCGATAGACTTCACCGCGCGGCTTGACCGGACGCAGCGGATGGCGCTTGCCCTGGCTGATCACCATTTGTTGCGGGTAGCTGCCACTCAGCGATGTTCCGAGCCATGGTTGCGGCAGTTGCCAGAACAAGGTGCGTTCGCAACGGTATTCGCCGGCCACTTCGGTGCTGATCAGCAAGCCGCTGAGCAAGGCTTCGGTGGGCGGCTGATCCAGTTGCCAGAGCAATTGCTGACGCTCCGGCTCACGGGCAAACAACCAGTAACAGGCAGCCCACAATGCCAGGCCGGGCGGCAGAGCGAAACGCTCATCGAGCTGGATCGGGCCGTTGCCGTCACGGTCCAGACGCAAGCGAATCAGCGGTTGTCCGTCCAGGCTCAGGCTCAGACGGCTTTCGGTGGCATCGGCTACCAGTTCACGGCCCGAAGGCAAGGCCAGGGCAGTCAGGTCATTCAGATTGGACATGGGTCGGGCTCACGATAATCGTCGACAGTTCAACGATGGGACGTGAGCCGAGCGGGGAAATTTAGCCGGCGGGGTGAAATCAGTGTTGCGGTACCGGTACCAGAGCGATCTTGTAGGGTTCGAAAATCTTCAGCATCTCGCCGTTGTCGCGCAAACCTTGCAGCAATTTGCCGAACGCTTCGCCGCTGATCGGCGCGGTCGGACGAAGAATGGCGTAGTGGTGATAGACCTGATCGATGCGCTGCGATACCAGCAACGCCTCGCGCACCTTTTCGTTACGCAGCAGGTAATCACTCAGATAGGAACGTGTAACCAGCGCAATATCCGCGCGCCCGCGCAGCACCATCAACAGGTTGCTGTCATGGGAATAGGTCAACGTGGCCTTGAACGTATCCGCGAGAAACTTGGGGTCGGCGTTGAAATTGGCGAACTCGTAGTGATAGCCGCTGTACAGCGCCAGCCGCTTGCCCTTGAGGTTCGAGAAGTAATCCTGCTGCCGACCCTCTTCGCGTTGCGCGACGAAAATCTCGGCATCTTCCAGGCCCATATCGACCGTGGTGTGTGGAATCTCCTTCCAGCCCCAGTCCGGGTTCTCGAAAATCGCCATGTCGGTGCGCCCTTCCTTCAGGTCACCGAATCGCCGAGGAATGGAGGTCGGAACAAGTTCAAAGTGATAGTCGCTCTGCAGGTTGTTCAACGCGGCGACCAGTTCCGGCAACAGTCCGGTGTCGGCACCGTTTTCCGGACGTATGGTGTAAGGCGGAAAATGCGCCGCGCCCACCCGAACCAGTTGCGCTGCCTGCGCGGGCAACACCCAAAATACCGCCAGCGCTACGAGCAAAAGCCCTGCGGTCGTCCGAATTGGCGAAGACTTCAAAACACCCCACTCCCCGAAAAAATACCGATCAATGCATTCAAGCTAGGCGGTTTCGCCCAGTTAGCCAGTTTCCTGACCTGTTGGAACGTGGGTTAACGCTCTTCGAGCACCAGAATCAGCGCTTCATCGGCCAACTGATCGAGGCTCAGGCTGCCGCCGGCACGGAACCAGGTGGTGGTCCAGGACAGCGCACCGGTAAGAAAACGTCGGGTAACAAATACATCGCCTCGGATGAAACCGGCGTCCTTGGCTTCGCCCAGCACCTGCAGCCAGATGTCTTCGTAGACATCGCGCAGGGCCAGCACACGGGCCTGACCGTCTTCGGACAACGAACGCCATTCGTAGACCAGCACCGCCATGGCTTCGCCGCTGCCGCCCATGATCGACTGCAACTCGCAGCGAATCAGCGCCAGCACCCGCTCGCGCACGTTGCTGGCTTCGGCCAGCGCGGCGCGCATCAGCGCGGTGTTGTAGCGGATGGTTTCTTCCATCACCGCCCGAAGGATTTCATCCTTGCTTTTGAAGTGATGAAAAATGCTCCCGGACTGGATCCCCACCGCCCCCGCCAGGTCACGCACCGTGGTGCGCTCGTAGCCTTTGTTGCGGAACAGGTGAGCGGCCACTTGCAGCAGTTTGCCGCGGGCGCTGTCAGGGTCGGTCAACTGGCCTTGGTCGACCAGTTCGCGCATGACCCTCAGGGCTTTTTGCTCGTCCACCCGTTCTCTCCTACAGTCGATCAGTCTGTTGCCCCCTGAACACGCAGGGTTGCGCGCAATTTAAGCCGCGGGCCGCGACCAAGCAAGCGCTTGGGCAGAAGATATTTCAGCTGTTTACAAACCAAGCGCTTGCTTGGTAGCCTCCAGACACTTCTGTCGCAGGTTCCTGAGTCGGAGATAACCATGCCAACCACCGTTCGGATCGGATGCGCCAGCGCATTCTGGGGTGACACCAGTACCGCCGCCGCACAGCTTGTGGCCGGCGGGCAGCTGGATTATCTGGTGTTCGATTACCTGGCCGAAATCACCCTGTCGATCATGGCCGGCGCGCGCATGAAGGACCCTCAGGCCGGGTTCGCCGGGGACTTCGTCGAGGTGCTCGCGCCGCTGCTGCCGCAACTGGCCGAACAGAAGATCCGCGTGATCAGCAACGCCGGCGGGATCAATCCGAAAGCCTGCGCCGCCGCCCTGCAGGCTGCCTGCGACAAGGCCGGGGTCAGTCTGAAAATCGCCGTGCTGCTCGGCGACGATCTGCAACCGCAATTCAAGCAACTCGCCGCCCAAGGCATCCACGAAATGTTCAACGGCGCGCCGCTGCCGCCGATGTGCGTATCAACCAACGCCTACCTCGGCGCGCCGGGCATCGTCGAGGCTCTGCGCCTGGGCGCCGACATCGTCATCACCGGGCGCGTGGTCGACAGCGCGGTGGTCAGCGCGGCGCTGGTGCATGAGTTCGGCTGGGCCTGGCACGACTACGACAAACTGGCCCAGGCCGCGCTGGCCGGGCACATCATCGAATGCGGCGCGCAATGCACGGGGGGCAATTTCACCGACTGGCGCGACGTGCCGGATTACGAACACATCGGTTTTCCCATCGTCGAAGTCAGCGCCGACGGGCAGTTCATCGTCAGCAAACCCGAGGGCTCCGGCGGGTTGGTGACGCCGCTGACGGTTGGCGAGCAGATGCTCTATGAAATCGGTGATCCACAGGCCTATCTGTTGCCGGATGTGGTCTGTGATTTCACTCAGGTGAAACTGCAGCAACAAGGCAAAAACGCCGTGCATGTCCACGGAGCCAAAGGCCTGCCGCCCAGCGATAAATACAAGGTCAGCGCGACCTGGCCGGACGGTTTCCGCTGCACCGCCAGTTGCCTGATCGCCGGCATCGATGCGGTGGACAAGGCCCGCCGCGTCAGTCAGGCAATCATCGCCAAGACTGCCGAAATGTTCAGCCAGCGCGGCTGGCCACCGTACAGCGAAGTCGACATCGAACTGCTCGGCAGCGAAGCCACTTACGGCCCGCACGGTCAGCGTCGGGACAGCCGCGAGGTGGTGATCAAACTCGCGGTGCGCCATCCACTGAAACCGGCACTGATTCTGTTCTCCCGGGAAATCGCCCAGGCCGCCACCGGCATGGCACCGGGACTGACCGGTATCGTCGGTGGACGGCCGACGGTTTATCCGTTGATCCGTCTGTTCTCGTTCCTGATCGACAAAACAGCCTGCACCCTGCACGTCGACATGGCCGGCGATCAGCATCCCTGCGCCCTGCCCGCACAAACACCACTCGACAGCCACGATCTGCCAACCCCCGACCAGCCACCCAAACCCCAGGGCCGCGCCGACGCCAGTGTGCCGCTGGTGAAACTGGCGGTGGCGCGCTCCGGCGACAAGGGCAATCACAGCAACATCGGCGTCCTGCCGCGCCGCCCCGAATACCTGCCGTGGATCGCCGAAGCGCTGACGCCGGCGGTGATCGTCGACTGGATGCGCCACGTGCTCGACCCGATCCACGGCAGGGTCGAACGCTGGTACCTGCCCGGCACTCACAGCCTGAATTTTCTGCTGGAGAACGCGCTTGGCGGCGGTGGCGTGGCGAGTCTGCGCATCGATCCCCAGGGCAAGGCCTTCGCCCAGCAATTGCTGGAAATCCAGATCCCGGTGCCGCAGAGCATCGCCGAACAACTCGACTAGAGGTTGGGCTCCATGGCTTACGCATCGATTTTCAAAGCCGATCTGTTCAGCGGCCAGACCATCATCGTCACCGGTGGTGGCAGCGGCATCGGCCGTTGCACCGCGCATGAACTGGCGGCGCTCGGCGCCACTGTGCTGCTGGTCGGGCGCAAGCCGGAGAAGCTGCAAAAGGTCGCCGGCGAAATCAGCGAAGACGGCGGCCGCGCGCACTGGCAGGCCTGCGACATCCGTGACGAAGACGCGGTGAAGCAACGGGTCGCCGAGTTGATCGCCGAACACGGGCCGATCCACGGTCTGGTCAACAATGCCGGCGGCCAGTACCCGTCGCCACTGGCCTCGATCAATCAGAAAGGCTTCGAAACCGTGCTGCGCACCAATCTGGTCGGCGGCTTCCTGATGGCCCGTGAAGTGTTCAACCAGTCGATGAGCAAGCACGGCGGCAACATCGTCAACATGCTCGCCGACATGTGGGGCGGCATGCCGGGCATGGGCCATTCCGGCGCAGCACGTTCGGGGATGGACAACTTCACCAAGACCGCCGCGTTCGAGTGGGGTTACGCCGGGGTGCGGGTCAATGCGGTAGCGCCGGGCTGGATCGCGTCCAGCGGAATGGACACTTATGAGGGTGCGTTCAAAGCCGTGATCCCGACCCTGCGCGAACACGTACCGCTCAAGCGCATCGGCACCGAATCGGAAGTCAGTGCGGCGATTGTTTTCCTGCTCAGTCCGGCGGCGGCGTTCATCAGCGGCAGCACCTTGAAAATCGATGGCGCGGCCAGTCTCGGCAGCCGCGCATGGCCGCTGCACAAGGCGAGCCACAGCGAGTCGTTCAACGGTTTCCATCGGGCGTACCTGCCCGACGTCCTCAAGGACAAGGAGTAAGCCATGCCGCAGATCCAGTCCCAACTCGATCCGCACAGTGAAACTTTCGCCCGCAACCGCGCGGCGATGCTCACAGCGATCGAGCAAGTTCAGCAACTGGAACAGAACCTGTTGAACAAGGCTGCCGAAGCCAAGGCCAAATTCGACAAGCGCGGACAACTGCTGCCCCGCGAACGCCTGAATCTGCTGCTCGACCCCGGTGCACCATTCCTCGAACTGGCAAGCCTGGCGGGCTACAAGTTGCACGACGACAAGGACGGCAGCGCTGCCGGTGGTGGCTTGATCGCCGGCATCGGTTACGTGTCCGGCATACGGGCGATGGTGGTGGCCAACAACAGCGCGATCAAGGGTGGCACCATTTCCCCCACCGGCCTGAAAAAATCCCTGCGCCTGCAACAGATCGCCCAGGACAACAAACTGCCGGTGATCACTCTGGCCGAAAGCGGCGGCGCCAACCTCAATTATGCGGCGGAAATTTTCGTCGAAGGCGCACGCAGCTTCGCCAATCAGGCGCGGATGTCGGCCATGGGTCTGCCGCAAATTACCGTGGTGCACGGCTCGGCCACGGCGGGCGGCGCCTATCAACCGGGGCTGTCGGATTACGTGGTGGTGGTGCGCGGCAAGGCCAAGCTGTTTCTTGCCGGGCCGCCACTGCTCAAGGCCGCAACGGGCGAGGTCGCCACCGATGAACAACTGGGTGGCGCCGAGATGCACGCCCAGGTCGCCGGCACCGCCGAATACCTGGCCGAGAACGATGCCGACGGCGTGCGCCTGGTGCGCGAGATCCTGCGCATGCTGCCGTGGAACGAGCAACTGCCGTGGCTGCCGGAACCGCAATACAAGGCGCCGCTGTACCCGATCGACGAGTTGCTCGGGCTGATCCCCGACGACCCGAAGAAGCCCTACGACGTGCGCGAAATCATTGCGCGGATTGCCGATGAATCGGAGTTTCTCGAATTCAAGGGCGAGTTCGATCAGCAAACCATCTGCGGCCAGTTGAAAATCCAGGGCCGTGCCTGCGGCTTGATCGGCAACAACGGCCCGATAACGCCGGCCGGCGCGAGTAAGGCCGCGCAGTTCATTCAACTGTGCGATCAGAGCCAGACACCGCTGCTGTTTTTCCACAACACCACCGGGTTCATGGTCGGCACCGAGTCCGAGCAGCAAGGCGTGATCAAACACGGCTCGAAGCTGATTCAAGCGGTGGCCAATGCCCGAGTGCCTAAGCTGACGATTGTCGTCGGTGGCTCCTACGGTGCCGGCAACTATGCGATGTGCGGGCGCGGTCTCGATCCACGCTTCATTTTTGCCTGGCCCAACAGCCGCACCGCAGTGATGGGCGGCGCGCAGGCCGGCAAGGTGTTGCGCATCGTCACCGAGGCCAAACAGCTCAAGGAGGGCCTGGTGCCGGATCCGAAAATGCTCGACATGCTCGAACAGGTCACCGCGCAGAAACTCGACAGCCAGTCCACCGCGCTCTACGGCAGCGCCAATCTGTGGGACGACGGCCTGATCGACCCACGCGATACGCGCACCCTGCTCGGTTACCTGCTGGATATCTGCCACGAAGCCGACATCCGCATGTTGCAACCCAACAGCTTCGGCGTCAGCCGCTTCTGACTGCCACGGATCCCCAGGAGAACAATAAAAATGATCTTCACCCCGGAACACGAAGCACTGCGCCGCACCGTCCGCCAATTCGTCGAGCACGAGATCAACCCGCACGTCGATGAATGGGAAAAGGCCGGACGCTTTCCGATCCACGAGATTTTCCGCAAGGCCGGCGACCTCGGTCTGCTGGGGATTTCCAAACCGGAAAAATTTGGCGGCATGGGCCTCGACTACAGCTATTCGATTGTCGCAGCCGAAGAGTTCGGCACCATTCATTGTGGCGGCATTCCGATGTCGATCGGCGTGCAGACCGACATGTGCACCCCGGCGCTGGCCCGCTTCGGCTCCGACGAATTGCGCGACGAATTTCTCCGCCCGGCGATTACCGGCGAGCAGGTCGGTTGCATCGGGGTCTCGGAAGTCGGTGCCGGCTCCGACGTCGCCGGGCTCAAGACCAGTGCGCGCAAGGACGGCGACGATTACGTGATCAACGGCAGCAAGATGTGGATCACCAACTCGCCCAGCGCCGACTTCATCTGCCTGCTGGCCAACACCTCGGACGACAAGCCGCACATCAACAAGTCGCTGATCATGGTGCCGATGAACACCCCGGGGATCAGCCTCAGCTCGCACCTGGACAAGCTCGGCATGCGCAGTTCGGAAACCGCCCAGGTGTTTTTCGACAACGTGCGTGTGCCGCAGCGCAACCGCATCGGCCACGAAGGCGCCGGGTTCATGATGCAGATGCTGCAGTTCCAGGAAGAACGCCTGTTCGGCGCGGCGAACATGATCAAGGGTCTGGAATATTGCGTCGACAGCACCATCGAGTACTGCAAGGAACGCAAGACCTTCGGTAATGCGCTGATCGACAATCAGGTGATCCATTTCCGCCTCGCCGAATTGCAGACCGAAATCGAATGCTTGCGGGCGCTGGTCTATCAGGCCACGGAGCAATATGTGAAGGGTCAGGACGTCACGCGTCTGGCGTCGATGGCCAAGCTCAAGGCCGGGCGCCTCGGCCGTGAGGTCAGCGACAGCTGCCTGCAATATTGGGGCGGCATGGGCTTCATGTGGGACAACCCGGTGGCCCGCGCCTATCGCGATGTGCGGCTGGTATCGATCGGCGGCGGTGCCGACGAAATCATGCTGGGGATCATCTGCAAACTGATGGGCATCCTGCCGGGGAAAAAGAAATGAGCAGTCTGCCGGAATGCCAGACGCTGTTGCTGGAACTGCATGGCGGTGTGCTGCACATCACCCTCAATCGCCCGGACAGCCGCAATGCGATGAGCCTGCAGATGGTCAGCGAATTGCGTGCGGTGCTGACGGCAGTGCGTGATGACCGTGGTGTTCGTGCTCTAGTGCTCAGCGGTGCCGGCGGGCATTTCTGCGCCGGTGGCGACATCAAGGACATGGCCGGCGCCCGCGCCCAGGGCGCCGATGCCTATCGCGAACTGAACCGCGCTTTCGGTGCGCTGCTGCAAGAAGCGCAGCACGCACCGCAAGTGCTGATCACAGTGTTGCAAGGCGCAGTGCTGGGCGGCGGATTCGGGCTGGCTTGCGTCAGCGACATAGCCATGGCCGATCATCAGGCGCAGTTCGGCCTGCCGGAAACCAGCCTGGGTTTGCTGCCGGCGCAGATCGCTCCGTTCGTGGTGCAGCGCATCGGCCTGACCGAGACTCGCCGTCTGGCGCTGACCGCGGCACGTTTCGACGGCCATCAGGCGCGGCGGCTGGGACTGGTGCACTTCGTTGAGCAGGATCCGCAGGCACTGGCAGAACGACTCGACGAAGTGCTCGACCACGTTCTGTACTGCGCGCCCGAAGCGAATGCGGCGACCAAAAAATTGCTGCTCGCCAGTGCCGGGCAGCCCTCGAATGAACTGCTGGATGAGGCAGCGCAATGGTTCAGCGAAGCGGTGACCGGGGCCGAAGGGATCGAGGGCACCCTGGCTTTCGTGCAAAAGCGCAAACCGCGATGGGCCCTTTAAAAGCTTCGCGAGCAGGCTCGCTCCCACAGGTTTTGTGAACGATGCAAATTCCTTGTGGGAGTGAGCCTGCTCGCGAAGAGGCCAGCCAACCCACCGCCAAATACTCAGGAAGATCAACATGCCCGTCATCCACAAAATCCTGATCGCCAACCGCGGTGAAATCGCCTGCCGCATTCAGCGCACCGCCCAGGCCCTCGGCTATCGCACCGTCGCCGTATTCAGCGATGCCGACGCCGATGCCCTGCACGTGCAGATGGCCGATCAAGCGGTGAACATCGGCGCCGCACCGGTGCAGCAGTCCTACCTGAACATCCCGGCGATCCTCGACGCCGCGCGCCGCAGCGGTGCCGACGCGATCCACCCAGGCTACGGCTTTCTCTCGGAAAACGCCGAGTTCGCCCGCGCCTGCGCAGCGGCCAACCTGACCTTCATCGGCCCCAGCGCCGAGGCCATCGAGCTGATGGGCAGCAAGCGCCTGTCGAAAATCGCCATGCTCGACGCCGGCGTTCCCTGCATCGCCGGCTATCAAGGCGCCGCGCAGGATGACGCCACGTTGCTGCGCGAAGCCGAGCGCATCGGCTATCCACTGATGATCAAGGCCAGCGCTGGCGGCGGTGGACGCGGCATGCGTCTGGTGCGCAGCAGCGACGAGTTGCCAGCGCAACTGCGCACCGCACGCTCCGAAGCGCTGAACGGTTTCGGCAGTGATGAACTGATCCTCGAACAGGCGCTGATCGAACCACGACACGTCGAGGTGCAACTGTTCGGCGACTGTCACGGCAACCTGATCTACCTCGGCGAGCGCGACTGCTCGGTGCAGCGCCGCCATCAGAAAGTCGTCGAGGAAGCACCCTGCCCGGTGATGACCCGCGAGTTGCGCCAGGCCATGGGCGAAGCGGCATTGAAGGCTGGCCGCGCGGTGAATTACCTCGGTGCCGGCACCGTCGAGTTTCTGCTCGATGCCCGTGGGCAGTTCTACTTTCTGGAAATGAACACCCGTCTGCAGGTCGAGCATCCGGTGACCGAGTTGATCACCGGGCAGGATCTGGTCGCCTGGCAACTGGCCGTCGCCGAAGGCCAGCCGCTGCCACTGACTCAGGATCAGGTCACGCTGAACGGCCACGCCATGGAAGTGCGGTTGTATGCCGAAGATCCGACGCAGAATTTCCTCCCACAGACCGGTCGTGTGCAGGCCTGGGAACCGGCAGTGAGTCCGGGCGCGCGGATCGATCACGGCTTGCGTGAAGGTCAGTGGGTCAGCCCGTTCTATGATCCGATGCTCGGCAAACTGATCGCCCACGGCGCCACCCGCGAAGAGGCGCGCCGCAAGCTGTTGCGCGCGGTGCAGGACAGCGTGCTGCTCGGCGTTCAGAGCAACCAGCGTTTGCTGGTCAGCCTGCTGCAGCATCCGCAGTTCATCAGCGGCGAATTCAGCACCGCGTTCATTGCTCAGCGCTTCACTGACCATCCTTGCCTGCAGACTTACGCCCCCACCGCGGAGGAGCTGGCCATCGCCGCCGTGCTGTTTTATCAGGCCGGCGCGCAGGCGCATCGTGCACCGCTCAAGGGCTGGCGCAACAATGTCGGCGCGCCGCTCGATTACCGCCTCGGGCTGGAACAGCAGGACTGGACCTTGCAACTGCTTGCTGGCAGCGATGGCCGCTTCACCGTGAACGTGATGCAGCGCGCACTGGCACTGAGCGTCATCAATTGCGACGAGCGCGCGGTGACGCTGGAAGTCGACGGCCTGCGCCAGCGTCACGCCTACCGGATTGATGGCGAAGAACTCTGGCTGTTCACCCACCCGGGCAACCTGCGCCTGGAGGATCGAACTCATGCGCAGATCAGCAGTCAGAGCAGCGTCAGCTCCGGGACACTGAAAGCGCCGATGGACGGTGCCATCGTCGACGTGCTGGTCAGCGAAGGCAGCCCGGTCAGCAAAGGTCAGTTGCTGGTGGTGCTGGAAGCAATGAAAATGGAGCATCCGCTCAAGGCCGGCATCGACGGCGTGCTCAAGCGGGTGCAGGTCAAGGTCGGCGATCAGGTAAAAAATCGTCAGGTTCTGTTGCAGGTCGAGTGAGTCGCCAGGCGCAAACGCAAGGTTTGACTACGCTCTGATCTATCAGGACGCGTAAATCAGGAAACCTGCGATGCCCCATTGGCTGGTCATTGATCTGGAAGCCACCACAGATGAAGGTGGCTGGCCGGTAACGGACATGGAAATCATCGAAATCGGCGCGACGCTGGTTGATCGTGCCGGTCGCGAGCAGGATCACTTTCAGCGTTTCGTCAAACCGACCCGGCGGCCGTTGCTGACGCCGTTCTGCCGTGAGCTCACGCACATCAGCCAGGCCAACATCGACGCCGCACAGCCGTTGAGCGAGGTCTGGCCGGCATTCGAGCGCTGGCTCGGGCAACACCAGCCGCGCCTCGAAGGCTGGGCCAGTTGGGGCGATTACGACCGCAAACAATTGCTCCAGGAATGGCAGCGCCTGCAACTCGACAGCCTGCTCAGCCGGGTGCCGCACATGAACCTCAAACAGCGCTTTGCCAAGGCCCGGCGCCTGGAACGACCATTGGGCCTGAACGGTGCCTTGCAGCTGGCCGGCATGCAGTTCAGCGGGCAACAGCACCGGGCCCTGGAAGATGCGCGCAATACCGCGCGGTTGCTGCCGCTGGTCTTGCCACTCTGAAGTCAGGGCGAGAACTTGCCGGACACGCCCCGGGCAGGTGACGGCGCCGGGAGCGTTGTGCATACTGGCCAGCCTTTTTTAACCCTTTTTTGCCCTTTTCGAGAGGAATCGCCCATGTTCAAAGTCAACGAGTACTTCGACGGCACCGTCAAGTCGATCGCTTTTGGCACCGCTGAAGGTCCGGCGACCATCGGCGTCATGGCCCCGGGCGAATACGAATTCGGCACCGCTCAGCGCGAGATCATGCACGTGGTCTCCGGTGCGCTGACCGTCAAACTGCCGGACAGCAGCGACTGGGAAACCTTCGCCGCCGGCAGCCAGTTCAACGTTCCGGCCAACAGCAAGTTCCAGCTGAAAGTCGCCGTTGATACCGCTTACCTCTGCGAATACCGCGGCTAAGCCCACGTTTTTTCGCGGTGCAAAAAAATGCCCGTGTCCATGGACACGGGCATTTTTCATTTCTGGCCTGGGTTATTCGAGGATTTCCACCGGCATACCGACTTCCAGACGACCATTGCTGTCGTTGACCAGGTTCTGCCCGAACATTGCGCCATCGGCCTGCGCACGGTATTTCTGCAAGGTCGCCAGCGGTTCTCGATCGGCACTGCGTTCACCGGTCTGAGGATCGATGGTGGTCAGGATGCAGCGCGAGCAAGGCTTGACCACCCGGAACTCGACATCGCCGATGCGAATGCGCTTCCAGCCATCTTCGGCGAACGCCGTACTGCCTTCGATCACCAGATTCGGCCGGAACCGCAACATCTCCAGCGGCCGTCCGACCTTTTGCTCCAGATCCTGCAATGACGCCTCGCCAATCAGCAGCAGCGGGAAACCATCGGCGAATGCCACCCGGTCGTCTTCACGACCGTAGCCGGCCTGCGTCATACGGGCGCGATCAAGTGGCACCTGCACCAGCCGCGTGGGTTTGCCAATGAACTCGCTGACCCAGCGGGCCGCCTCGTCACCGGCATCCGGTACGCGCAGGGTGTCACGCCAGATGGTCACGCCACGCAACTCGGCATCGTCCTCCGGCAACGGGATATCCAGCGCCGCGTGGTCGGGCGCACTGAGGGTCAGACCGCCCTGCGCGTTCCACAGCGCTGACAGCTGGCTCATTTTCGCCTCGGCCCTTTGTGTCAGGAAGCGGCCGCTCGCCTCGTCCACCAGCATCCAGCGTCGGTCACCTTCAAGGCCGAGTTTGTCCAGGCCAATCGATTGCAGAATCTCGGGCTTGCCGGATTTCAACGGGTAACGATAAAGCGCACTCAGACGCAGCATGTCCAGCTTCCTGATGGGCAAAAATGCCACCCTATACGAGCTTTATCCGTGAATCAAAGCCTGCGTTCGAGCACTGCACGACAATGTAGGAGCTGCGGCACGCTGCGATCTTTTGACTTTGACTTTAAAAGATCAAAAGATCGCAGCCTCGTTTCACTCGACAGCTCCTGCAGGAGCTGTGTGGTGGTGTGATCAGGCTGGCACTTCATCGAGCATCAAACGCTGACGCACCACATCGACCAGTTTGTCCGGCTGGAACTTGGAGAGGAAGTTGTCGCAGCCGACCTTTTTCACCATCGAGTCGTTGAAACTGCCGGACAGCGAGGTGTGCAGCACCACGTACAGGCCACGCAGGCGCGGGTCGTTGCGTATTTCGGTGGTCAGGCGATAGCCGTCCATTTCCGGCATCTCCGCGTCGGTGAACACCATCAGCAGTTTGTCGGTCATGTTCACGCCGGTATCCGCCCAGGCCTTGAGCATGTTCAGCGCCTTCAGACCATCGCTGGCGATGTGCATTTTCACCCCGAGCTGGCCAAGGGTATCGCGCAATTGCGAAAGCGCCACGTTGGAGTCGTCCACCAGCAGCACTTCGCGGCCACGGGCACGCTCCAGCACCGGGTCGTCGAGCTTGTCACGCGAGACCTTGGCGTTGTACGGGACGATTTCGGCGAGGACTTTCTCGACGTCGATGATTTCCACCAGTTGATCGTCGACCTTGCTGATCGCGGTCAGGTAATGCTGGCGTCCGGCGCTGGTCGGCGGCGGCAGAATGGCTTCCCAGTTCATGTTGACGATGCGATCCACGCCACCGACGAGGAAAGCCTGCACCGAACGGTTGTACTCGGTGACGATGATGGTGCTGTTCGGGCCCGGCACCAGCGGACGCATGCCGATCGCCTGGGACAGGTCGATCACCGGCAGCGTCTGGCCGCGCAGGTTGACCACGCCACAGACAAACGGATGACGCTGCGGCATCAGGGTCAGCTTCGGTAACTGCAGCACTTCCTGAACCTTGAACACGTTGATCGCGAACAATTGGCGTCCGGCCAGGCGAAACATGAGAATTTCCAGGCGATTCTCACCCACCAGTTGCGTGCGTTGGTCTACCGTGTCGAGAATGCCGGCCATCTATGACTCCTGGGCTTGTTCTGATGAATTCACTAATGAGGGGTTATCGGCTGTTTATGGCGATTCTTGATCCCCAAAAAATTCACCATCAAAATGCCATACACGGGCATTGATGTCACATTAACATCATGGTTTACTGGCCCGGTATTTTCATCTGCTACATTCTCTTCTGGCGCGACCACGGTTTGCGTCACAGGTTCCCGCGCGTAAGGGAATCCCCTAGTAACAATCAGGCCCAACCTGATATTCGCAATATCCAATAGCCATTAATGTGACGCCATTCTCATTGCATGAACGGAGTCAGGCTATTGTGTGCGATCGCAGGTCAGTGGAACCCCACCCTCTGGAAAACCTCAGCCAGTGCACTTGCACGGTGGGGCGCGATCTCCCGACGGTGCATGATCGTCGACACACACGGCATTCCCTCATCAGACATGACGCTGTGGAGATAAGCATGCCAATCGACCGTAAAGACTGGGCACAACGCTTTCCCGAATTTCTCGTCGAAGCTGAAACGCTCCTGGCCAAGTCCGAAGAATGCCTGAGCCACCTGCAACTGATCAGCAACGACAAGGACGCCATCGACTGCATGCGCAGCACCCTGCTCAAACTTGCGAGTCGGGCTGAAGCGTTGGCACTGGAGGCGATCTCCGAGTTTTCCCTGCATATTCACAGCCTGCTCGACCACGCGCCGGCTCCTATCGATCTGCACGCACAGGCACTGGGTGCGCTCAAAGACTGCTTCACCCTGATGGCCTGGCAGATCGAACTGGTCGATCACAACACCGGCCAGTTAAGCCTGGATACCAGCGAACAGACATCCCTGATCGAAGCCTTCGCGTTCCAGGTCGGTCAAAGCGAATTTCAGCCGCCACTTGCGACTCGAACGCTACCACTCATGTCCTATTCGGAACGTCAGGCCTGATTCAGTGCTGACAATGCACACATCGAGGTAACTGATCCGAAGCCCTGAATGTCGTAAATGAATAGTTCATACCTGCCAGCGACCATTCGAATTAAATAATCACACCTGAAACCAGCGGAAATTTTCCCGCGGCCTCAGGGTTTGCCTGTGTCCGAGTAACGATCAACTTCGAGCAATATCGGTATCTATCGAACACAGTAAAGCGACTTTTTTCCATTATGGAACACACGTCCAACATGGCGTCTTTCCTGACTCACTGGACATATATGGCAAGCGCGACCAACGGTATCTTAAGTGCTATTATGCCGGCCATTAGTTGCTTTCAATTAATGGCACAGTGATTCACTGACAGTCATCCACCGAAGTTGGCGGTCAAACAGCGTTCACTGAACCTGGTTAAAACCAATAACATAATTGACAGCATTTTCAGACAGAGATCCGCCCGCCACCGGCCGGTCTACCCGCAGCGAACATCCATTGGCTCCATCCGTTATGTACGCCAGCCTCAAGTCAATCACCACATGGCCACCGTCCCGGGAAAATGCACGCCGGTTCACACTCGTATTGTGTGTCATCGCCACCGTCGGCTGCCTGCTGACCTATGGTTTTTCGGCACCACTTTCACTGGGGCTGTTGCTGCTGAATATCGCCGCCACCGGTTGCGTCTGGGTGCAATATCGACTGTCGCGCAAATCGATCAAGTTCCAGCCTCAGGAACTCGCCGACCGTTTGCTGGAAGTCCAGGAAAACGAACGCCACCGTCTCAGCCGGGAACTGCACGACGACATCGGTCAGTTACTGACAGCGGCCAAGCTGCAAAGCGAATGGCTGAAAAGACGCCTGCCACCCGACTTGCAAGAGCAGTGCTCGACACTCTGCGACACCCTTGAAGAAACCCTCAACAAGGTGCGCGACGTTTCCGCCATTCTCAATCCGCGCCAACTGACCAGCCTCGGGCTGGAGGCCAGTCTGCGAGCGCACCTGCTCAAGACCCTGGCGAACACGTCGGTGCACTGGAGCCTCGATTGCCAGCAGCGGCTCAACGGTATTCCGGAAGAAATGGCGGTCGCCGCCTTTCGCATTGCCCAGGAAGCGGTCACCAACATTCTGCGCCACGCACAGGCCAGCAACCTGCTGATCCGCGTGCAACGCCTGCCAAAAGGCCTGACACTGCTGATCAGTGACGATGGCCAAGGCTTTGCGCCAGCCGCGGATCCGGGTCGGGAAGGACAGCGCGGAATGGCTGGGATGGCGGAAAGGATCGAACAGTTGGGCGGCACGCTGAGCGTCATCAGCGAGCCGGGCAAAGGCACTCAAATCGAAGCACTATTCCCCTGGGCGCCCCGTGCACTCGAGCGGGCCAGTACGAATAAGGTTATGCGTTGACTTGTAACTTACTTCTGGTGGATGACCACTCGCTGATCAGGGCCGGCGTGCGCGCTCTGGTGCTCGACATTCCCGGTTACGCGGTCGTTGGCGAAGCCAGCGATGGCTCGCAGCTGCTCGAAATGGTTGAGCAACTGGCGCCCGACATCGTGCTGCTGGATATCTCGATGAAGGAAACCGGTGGCCTGGAAGCCCTGCAACGGCTCAAGCGGGTGCGCCCGCAAAGCAAGGTGCTGATTCTGTCGATGCACACCGATCCGGCGCTCATCATGCAGGCGCTGGAGTCCGGCGCGCACGGTTACCTGCTCAAGGACACCACCGCCACCGAGCTTGAACACGCCCTCGAAGCCCTGCGCAACAACGAGCGCTACCTGAGCCCGGCGATCGCCCACACTGTGATCAATCAGGCGCTGACCCGTACGCAGAAAAACCAGCCGGAAGTGGCCGATTCGCACAATCTGACGGCACGCCAGCTGGAAATCCTGCGGTTGATCGTTCGCGGCAAATCCACCCGGGAGATCGCCAACGGCCTGGGGTTGAGCATCAAGACCGTCGAAACCCACCGCTCGCAGATCATGAAGCGCCTGCAGATCTACGATGTGGCGGGCCTGGTGCTGTTCGCGGTGCGCGAGCAGATCATCAGCCTGGACGATTGATCAACCGGCCACCGCCCAACAGCGGCGAATGCTCGGGCAAGTGCACCCGCAAGGCTCCCGGGCGCACCTCGAAGCGCAGGCTTTCGCCCTCCAGCGGCTCGCCGTCAAGATTGATGCTCAGGCCTTCGGCGACCTTGATTTCGACCCAGGGCAAGCGGGCTCGCACAAACATATTGTCGAGGCCGAAACCGTCGCTGAGCAGGGTCTTGAGTGTGCCCACCAACTCCTGCGGTGCCGGCAGGATGCTGATGTCCAGCAGGCCATCATCGACCAGTGCCTGCGGACACAAGTCATGTCCGCCACCCGCCTGACGGCCGTTGCCGATCCCCAGCGCCAGCAGCTCGCCACTCCAGTGAAAGTCCGGCCCCTGCAGCTCGCCGTAGGCCGCGTGCAACTCGCTGAAGCGCGATAAACCGGTGAACAGATAGGCAGCCCCGCCCAGCACTTTTTTCAGATCCTCCGACGTATTGGCCGTGACCTGGCTACCGAAACCGCCGGTCGCCATGTTGAGGAAAATCTGCCCGCCGACGGCGCCAAGATCAATGTCACGCGGCGGTACATCCAGAAGCTCAAGCGCCTCTGCCGGCTCCAGCGGGATCCCCGCCGCACGGGAAAAATCGTTGGCCGTGCCCAGTGGCAACAGCACCAGACTGGCCTTGTGCGCATGCGCGGCAAGGGCTTCAGCGATATCGCGCAATGTGCCATCACCGCCCCCGGCGATGATCTGCCGGTAGCCATCCGCCAACGCCTCCTCCACCAGACGCTGAGCGTCACCGGCCTCCCAGGTCAGACGTACCGCCAGCTCCCAGCCTTGCTCGCGTTTTGCTTCGACGGCGGCGCGAACCGCCTCATTGAGTGCCTGCTTGCCATGCAGAATCAACAGCGCCCTGCGTTCACTCATAACGGTTACTCCCCACGATTGAATCGGTATGAAACATCTTGACCACTGGCGCACGCAAAAAAGCCGCAATACTTCCATTTAATTCAAGCGACTGATCTCTCGCGTCCTACACGGCGGTATTTTTTCTTACAACATGTGAGGAATCGGCTCAATTGACCGGGCCCGCTCATTGATTCACCGTGTGCAGGCGGTATCAATTTTCGATTTAACAACACAAGGATGTGCAGGTAATGAGTGGATACACCCTCGGAGCTGGTGACAGCTGGAAGGACAGGAAGGCCGACGCGCTTACATTTGCAATAGCCGATGGACATTCCGATGCCAAACCATGAAGCCAGAGTTCACACCAGCCCGGTCGCCCCTCTCAACGAAAGTCGCACCAGTCACAAATCCGATTTCAAAAAAAACGCCAGAAGCGCTGGAGAAGTTGATATGGAACCGCGTGTGACCGAACTGGAAACCCACCTCAAATACATTCGTCGCGATATGGACGAAGTGCGTGGGGATGTAAAGACCATCAAGCACCGTCTCGCCTATTCGGCAGGTGCAACGGCAGTGGTGTTGGGACTGCTGGGATGGGTTGCCAATAGCCGGTTCGATCAGTTGGTCACACTGATGAGCCATTGAAAGAGAAATGCAGGCATCGACGCAGTATCGGTCGAGCCTGCCGTCACCCGGCGCGGATCAGCCGAGCAGATCGCTCAGTGGAATGAACCCGACCTCTTCGCCCTCTACCAGCGTACGACCTTCCAGCACTTCTACCAGGCCATCCGCCCAAGCCGCACTGCGCAGCACACCGGAGCTTTGATTGCGGTAGATGATTGCCCGTCCCTGCTCGAGACGACCGCGCAGATATTCGCGACGATTGCCGGCCACAGGCCAGACAAAATCTGCCGGAACCGTAAACTTCAGAGGTTCGACATCCTGTACACCCTGACGCCGCAACAAGTAAGGCCGCGTGAGCAGAGCAAAGGTCACCAGTGTCGAGGCGGGGTTACCCGGCAAACCGATGACCGGCACCTTGCGGAAATGGCCGAATGTCAGCGGTTTACCTGGTTTGATTGCCAGTTTCCACAGCGCCAGCTCGCCCTCTTCCCTCAACGCAATGCCAAGAAAATCCGCTTCGCCGACCGACACGCCTCCGGTCGAGAGAATCAGGTCGACACCCTGCAAGTCGCCCAGACGTGCCCGCGTGGTCGCCAGATCGTCCGGAAGAATACCGGCATCAATCACTTCACAACCCAGGCGCTGCAACCAACTGCACAACACCACCCGGTTGCTGTTGTAAATCTGCCCCGCTCCCAACGGCTGACCCGGCTCGACCAGCTCATCGCCCGTGGACAGCACCGCCACTCGGACCTTGCGCACCACATTCAGCCCGGCACAACCCAACGACGCCGCCAGACCTTGCTCGATCGGCCCCAGTCGCGTACCTGCCGCCAGAATCAACTCACCCACGGTGGTTTCCTGGCCCTGCGGACGAATGTTCTGGCCGACGCTCATGGTTTCGATGAAACGCACACTGCCGTCGGCTTGAACTTCGGCGTTCTCCTGCATTTCCACACAATCTGCCCCGGCAGGCACTGGCGCACCGGTGAAGATCCGCGCACAGGTGCCGGGCTTCAAGGGCTCAGGCGCCTGCCCGGCAAAGACTTTCTGGCTGACCGGCAGCGGTTCGCCGGTCCAGTCAGCCAGGTTCAGGGCATAACCATCCATGGCGCTGTTTGGCCAGGGCGGCAGATCCAGAGTCGAAACCAGGTCTTCGGCGAGCACCCGCCCTTCCACCTCAGCCAATGGCAGAAACTCGCGCTCGACAATCGGCGTGGCCTCGGCCATTTGCAACAGGCGGGCCAGCGCTTCCTCGACAGGCATCAGGCTGCCGGTCTTGCCCGGCTTACCCACGGGATTCACAAGGCGCCGCCTGTTTCAGGTGAGGGACGAAGTTGCAAGGGCGATGCCGCGAATCCAGTTGTTCGGCGAGAATGCCGTCCCAACCGGTGCGCACCGCATTGGTCGAACCTGGCAGGCAGCACACCAGCGTGCCATTGGCCAGACCGGCCAGTGCCCGCGACTGCACGGTCGAGGTACCGATATCGGCCACCGAGATCTGGCGGAACAGTTCACCGAAGCCGTCAACCTGCTTGTCGAGCAGACAAGCCACGGCTTCAGGCGTGCTGTCGCGCCCGGTGAAACCGGTGCCGCCGGTAATCAACACCACCTGCACCACGTCCTCGGCAATCCAGTGGGCAACTTGCGCACGGATCTTGTACAGGTCATCTTTGAGCAGGACCCGCTCGGCCAGGTAGTGACCGGCAGCAGTCAGACGGTCGACGAAGACCTGGCCTGAGGTGTCGGTTTCCAGGGTTCGGGTATCGCTGACAGTCAGCACCGCAATGTTCAGCGGCGCAAAAGGTACATCGGCCTTGGCTTTCATTAGGCTCGTCCAGTTGTAGGAGAAACAGCCCGGTGTTATATCACAGCGCCTGAATTTTTCGCCGCCCCGCTGGAGAGCTGCCATGACCTCGAATACGCCATTGCCCCCTTGCTCCATTCTGCTCCTGGCAGGCGGACGCGGCCAGCGCATGGGCGGCCAAGACAAAGGGCTGGTCGAATGGCAGGGTGAGCCGCTGATTGCCCATCTGCAGCGCAAGGTGCGACCGCTGACTGACGACTTGATCATCTCCTGCAATCGCAATCGCGAGCGTTATGCCGCCTACGCCGATCAATTGGTCAGCGATGAGGAGGGCGATTTTCCCGGCCCCCTGGCCGGTATCCTTGCCGGACTCAAGGCCGCCCGCCGCCCGCACCTGCTGGTCTTGCCTTGCGATGTGCCGCGAATCGATGCCGCGCTGTTGCAGGACATGCGTGAAACCGCCGGCCGGTTTCCTGAAAAACCTTTAATGTTGCGTCACGACGACCATTGGGAACCGCTGCTGTGTGTGATCCCGGCAGCCCTTCTGCCCGCATTCGAAACCGCCTGGAACGCCGGTGAACGCAGCCCCGGCCGGGTCATGCGCAACCTTGGCGCGACAGCCCTGCCATGCCCGGACAATGACCCGCGACTGGCCAACCTGAACACCCCCGAACTGTTAAATGCGCATAACACTGTGTCAGACTGACAGCATTCAAGGAACTCTCACGCCTTGTATACGTCTCAAGCTCAGTAACCAAAAGTATTCCCATTCGGAGACACACTCATGACTCAACGGACCCTCGCCACTTTCATGCTCGCACTGGGCCTGGCAACGCTCGCTGGTTGCTCCTCGCCAACAGTGATCACCTTGAATGACGGTCGCGAAATCCAGGCCGTCGACACCCCGAAATACGATGACGATTCGGGCTTCTACGAGTTCAAGCAACTGGACGGCAAAGAGACCCGCATCAACAAGGATCAGGTTCGTACCGTTAAAGAGCTGTAATCTTTACGTCGACGCCGGATACAGAAAAGCCCGCATTGATGCGGGCTTTTTCATGGGCGCTGGATAGTGAGTGGCGTCACCATTGCAAGGTGATCCGGCTCTCGAACTCGCGCTCCTCGCCGGTCACCGGGTCGATAAACCGCAAACCCTGCGCCAGCAGCTTGAGCGGATTGGCGTAATCATCCTCAACGTCTTTCAACACATCCGGGTAGAACGGATCGTTGCAGATACTCGCCCCCAGCGCGGTCATGTGTACCCGTAGCTGATGCTTCTTGCCAGTCACCGGATACAGGCCGTAGCGCCACAGATCACCGTTCTTTTCCCGGACTTCCACCGCCGTTTCAGTATTGGCGACACCCGGACCTTCCTGCATGCGGAAGAACGGTTCGCCATCGATCAGGCGACTTTTGTGCACAAGGGGAAACTCCAGTTCCGGCAGCGCACGGGCGATCGCCTCATAGCGCTTGTCGATCTGCCGGGTCGGGAACAACGACTGATAGGCCGAACGGGTCTGCGGATTGGCCGAGAAGATCACCAGCCCCGCCGTGTGCCGGTCGATACGATGCAGCGGCACCAGATGCGGGTTATCAAGGCGGCGGATCAGACGCCGCAACAACGTCTGCTCGACGTATTCACCAGCCGGCGTCACTGGCAGAAAATGCGGTTTGTCGGCCACCACCAGATGCTCGTCCGCATACAGGATCGACTCATGCACCGGGATCGGCTTTTCATCCGGCACTTCACGGAAGTAGTGAATGCGCAGGCCTTCCTTGTACGGCAGATCCAGCGCAATCGGCTGACCTTGACCATCCAGTACCCGGCCCCGGGCGATTCTGTCCAGCCATTGCTCGCGGCTGATCGCACTGAAATGCTCACACAGGCAATCCAGTACGGTGAGCCAGGCACCCGGAGGCAGGTAAAGGGTGCTGGCCTGATTCTGCGCAGCGGAAAATGTTGGTGTGGACATACGGAAATTCGAACCCTCAATGCAGGTCGGCATTATCCAACACTGAGCGATCCGAACCTAGCGTCGATTCCACCACCCGCCTCAGGCCGGGATCGACTTGAGCGCGGCAGCTTCGGTGAATTCCTTGAGCCAGCGCAGCACATCGACCGCCTCCCAGCGCCCCGGGTCATACAAGGCGTACAACAACCCCTGATAACCGACCACATCCAGTTGTTTGTGATAACCGGCACGCTGGAACAGCGCTTCGATCTCGGCAAAACAGGTGTTGAAATGCAGTTTGTTGAAAGGCGTCTTGCCCTCCGTGACCAGTCCGTCCAGGCGCAACTCGAGGACCGCCTCGCGCACCACGTCAACCGACATCCGGTTCACGCTGTTCTTCAACTGTTCGACATTGACCACGGTTCGTCCCTCTGACTGCCGGATTCACCTGCTCAAGTGATGAAAAGCAGCAGGCCCACCCAATTACTGTATGCACATACAGTAACCGAATAAACCGCAAAGTGCCAAGGGAAGGATGCACGGTCGCGACCGGCGGAAAGCAATGCCGCGCCACCGAAGAAACAGGCTCAGCGCAGGAAAGCCACCACCTGGTCGGCATTGAACGGCCAGCTCAGCTCGGCGCCGGTATCAACTCGGCGCAGTACCGGAATCCGCAGGCTGTAAGCCTCGAACCAGGATTCATTGTCAGCAATATCCACCAGTTCGACCAGCAAACCATGCTCGACAAAAGGCATCAACTCGGCCTCTGCCACCTCACACAAATGGCATCCCAAGGTGCCGAACAACTGACATTCAGGAGGCATGATCGCTCAACCGGAAAAATGAAGGTTCATTCTAGGCGCGCCTTGAAAACCCGTCGAGCCGCTGTCGCCCAAAGGCTCGAACACGACACCCCGTACGCAAAACCCTGACGCAAATCAGTCCACAGAAAAGCCAATCAGGCCATGCTCCCGCGTTTTTTGCCTCTACGCTTGAGAGGCCTGAGCCTGATATCGGAGTGTCTTGTGTTTGCCAACCTGCTGATCATCCTCGCCTCTTCCCTGGTGATGATTGCCCTGTTTCGCCGTCTGCGCTTGCCGCCGGTGCTGGGCTATCTCTGCGTAGGATTGTTGGTAGGGCCAACTGCATTCGACTGGATCAATGAGAGCGAGCACCTGCCGGACGTGGCCGAGTTGGGCGTGGTGTTTCTGCTGTTTTCGTTGGGCCTGGAGTTTTCCCTGTCGAAAATGATCGCGCTGCGCCAGGTGGTGTTTCGCCTGGGCAGCCAGCAGGTGTTGCTCAGCACGGCGTTACTGGGATTGATGCTGATTCTGCTGGGCATGCCGGTGACCCCGGCCCTGCTGCTTGGCGCAGGGCTGTCGTTGTCATCGACGGCGATTGTCACCAAGGAGTTGAGCAGCCTGGGCGAAGTGTTCAGCAGTCATGGGCAGAATGCTGTCGGGGTTCTGCTGTTTCAGGACGTGGTCGCGGTATTGTTACTGACCCTCGTGCCGGTGTTCGCCGGGAGCAGCGCGCAAGCCTGGTACTGGGCGCTGCCGCTGACGCTGGTGAAGACCGTGGTGCTGTTTTTCGGTCTGCTGCTGGCCAGCCGCTGGTTGTTGCCACGGTTGTTTCATGAAGTGGCGGCCTCGCGCTCGGCGGAATTGTTCGTGCTGCTGGCGCTGGTGATTGTGCTGCTGACCGCCTGGCTGACGCACCTGCTGGGCCTGTCCCCTGCCCTCGGCGCATTTCTGGCCGGCATGCTGCTGGGCGAGAGTCACTACCGCCATCAGATCGAAGCCGACATCCGGCCATTTCGCGACATTCTACTCGGGGTGTTTTTCGTCAGCATCGGCATGCTGATCGATCTGCAACTGTTCGTCAGTCACAGCCTGTTGATTCTCGGCCTGACCCTCGGCCTGATGCTGATCAAAGGCACAATCGTCGCGCTTTTGGTGAAGTGGCGCGGCAGCGATCACGAAACTGCCTGGCGCAGCGGCCTGGCCCTGGCGCAGGGCGGGGAATTCTGCTTTGCGTTGATGGCGCAGATGCAGCAAAACCGCATGCTGCCTGACGAGCTGGGCGGTCTGCTGCTGGCGGCGACGTTCTGCTCGATGTTGCTGACCCCGCTGTTGTTGCGCGGGGCACCGAAAATTGCCCTGCGCCTGCATCGCAAGCCGAATCAGGAGGCGCAAATCGAAGAGATAAGTGCGCTCAACGCCGACCTCGACCAGCATGTGGTGATTTGCGGCTACGGGCGGGTTGGCCAGTCCATCGGCCGTTTCATGCGCAATGCCAATCAACCTTACATCGCACTGGACAACGACCCGGTGCGGATCCAGGAAGCCTCCGCCAGCGAAAGCAATGTGCATTACGGCGACTCGTCTCGCGCCGACCTGCTGATTGCCGTCGGATTGCTGCGCGCGCGGCTGGTGGTGATCGCAGTGGATCAAAGCGACGTTACCCTGCGAATCCTTGAAGAGGCGCGCCGCCACAATGATCAGGTGCCGATTCTGGTGCGCACCCGCGACGATAGCCAACTGACGGAACTCAAGGCTGCCGGCGCCACCGAAGTGGTGCCGGAGCTATTGGAATCAAGCCTGATGCTCGGCTCTCACGCCTTGATCATGCTCGGTCTGCCAGCACGTCAGGTACAAGAGCGAGTCGATCAGGTGCGCAGTGACCGTTATCGTCTGCTGCACGGTTTGTACCGCGGCGCCGACGATGAGGAAACCTAATCCTGACTCACCGCGCCGATCTTGTGCAGCGACAGGTCGGCGCCGTAATACTCTTGCTCCTGACTCAGGCGCAGGCCATGCAAGACCTTGATCACGCCGTAGACGGCGAATCCGCCGAGCAGTGCGACCACCACACCGAGGGCGGTGCCGATCAACTGACTGATCAGGCTGACACCGCCGAGGCCACCCAGCGCAGTCTGGCCGAAGATGCCGCAGGCGATCCCGCCCCACACCCCGCACAAACCGTGCAACGGCCAGACACCGAGCACATCGTCGATGCGCCATTTGACTTGCGCGGCGGTAAAGCACCAGACGAACAGCGCACCGGCGATCGCACCAGTCACCAGAGCGCCGACCGGATGCATCAGGTCGGAACCGGCGCAGATCGCCACCAACCCGGCCAGCGGGCCGTTGTGCAGGAAGCCCGGGTCATTGCGCCCGACGATCAACGCCGCCACCGTGCCGCCGACCATGGCCATCAGCGAGTTGACCGCCACCAGACCGCTGACGCCCTGCAAGGTCTGTGCGCTCATCACGTTGAAACCGAACCAGCCGACAATCAGAATCCACGAACCCAGCGCCAGAAACGGAATGCTCGACGGCGCAAACGCCACCAGACGCCCGTCGCGATAACGACCGTTGCGCGGGCCGAGCAGCAAAACCGCCGCCAGCGCCAGCCAGCCGCCCATGGCGTGTACCACCACCGATCCGGCGAAGTCATGGAACGCCGCGCCAAAACGTGCCGTCAGCCAGGCCTGCAGACCGTAGTTGCCGTTCCAGATCATGCCCTCGAAAAACGGGTAGATGAACGCCACGATCAGCGCCGTCGCACACAACTGCGGAACGAATCGCGCGCGTTCGGCGATGCCGCCGGAGATGATCGCCGGAATCGCCGCAGCAAACGTCAGCAGGAAGAAAAACTTCACCAGCCCATAACCGTGATCGGCACTCAGCACCGCCGCCGGTTGCAGGAAGGTCACCCCATAGGAGATCCAATAGCCTATAAAGAAATAGGCCAGGGTCGAAACCGCAAAGTCACTGAGAATTTTCGACAGCGCGTTGACCTGGTTCTTCTGACGAACCGTGCCGACTTCAAGGAAGGCGAAACCGGCGTGCATCGCCAGCACCATCACCGCACCGATCAGAATGAACAACGTGTTGGAGCTGTGAACCAGCGTGTCCACAGCGCTTTGCAGATTTTCCATAAAGAGGCAGACCTGAAGGCTAAAAAGGCACCAAAGCGGTTCGTGCGGGCAATTCATGCACCAAGTTGCAACCGATCGGTCTGCGCATTGAAGCTGCGATGAACCGCTTTGGCGCACAAGGTCGATGTCCTGACACGAACCAGGATTATTTGAGTTAAGGTTTTGCGGCATGTACGCCCGCCAACAGCGCACGGCGGCGACAGGACGCACCACGACATAGCAAAAGCTGTACCAGTCATTTGTACTGAACCTTCGCGCAAGGCTCATACTCGAACGCTTCAGACGTCACTTACGGAGATCCACCCATGGCCAGCATCAAGGCAAAGACTGCTCAAGAAATCCTGATGAACGACTTCCAGACTCTGGTCGCCGACACCGAGCGGTTGCTCGAACACACCGCGTCCCTGGCGGGCGATCAGGCCGATGAGCTGCGTGATCAGATCCACGACAGCCTGCTGCGCGCCCGGGAAACGCTGAAGCTGACCGAAGACACCCTGCGCGATCGCGGCCAGGCGGCGGTCACCGCCACCGAAGATTATGTGTCAGCCAATCCTTGGCAGTCGGTGGGCATCGCCGCCGGGGTGGGCTTCCTGATTGGCCTGCTGGCCACTCGGCGCTGATCATGTCGATCGGCGAATCCGGCCTGGGGTCGGGCACTACTTCCTCCACGCGGCGTCTGGGCGCCGCTGTTCTCGGCTTGCTGCACAGCCATGTCGAACTGTTCGGCATCGAATTGCAGGAGCAGAAAGCACGTACCGTCAGCCTGTTGCTGTTCGCAGGCCTGGCGCTGGTGTTTGCCCTGCTGTTGCTGGTCGGTCTGTCGACGCTGGTACTGATCGTGTTCTGGGATACCTATCGCCTGGCAGCGATCATCGGTCTGTGCGTGTTCTACACCCTGGCGGCCGCTTTCTGCGGGTTGCGCCTCAAGGCAGCAGTCTTCGATGAATCCTCGCCCTTCCACGGCACGCTGGAAGAATTGGCCAATGATCGGGAGCGTCTGCTGCCATGAGCCTGCCTGAACTGCCACACAACAGCTCGCGCCGGGAAATGCGCAAGGCGCTGATCCGCCTGCGCATGGAAATGCATCGTCAGGAAATCCGCCACGAAGCCGGGCAAGTATTGCAACCCTTGCAACGCATGCGCGGCATGACGCAAAGCCTGCAAGGCGGCTTCGGCATCAAGCACGCGCCGCTATGGGGCGTGGCCGCCGTCACCCTGCTGGGTTTTATCACCGGCAAAGGTGCAAAAAGCGGTGGCGTCGGCGGGCTGACCCGGCTGATACGTCTGGGTACCAGCCTCGGGCCACTGATCAAACTGGTCATGCAGAGTTCGGGCAAACGCTAAGCCGGCGCATCTGGCTGCATTCTTGCAATAACCGCGGGATTGAACCTCTTTACCAAGAGGTTCAATCCCGCGTGCCTACCTGGTCGGCGGGTTCATCCAGAACAAGAACGACTAAGGAGGCTCCGTGATCGACGGGCAACCGCTCGCCTGCTTTCAGCCTTTCATCGATACCGCTACCGGACGTATTGCAGGGGTCGAAGCACTGGGTCGCCTGCGCCAGCCTGACGGCCAACTGGCCTCGGTCGGGCCGTTGTTCGCCGACCCGCGCACACCCGCCATCGCCCTGCGCCGCCTCGACCGACAGATCCGCGACAACGCCCTGAGCCGACTGCATGAAGCCCCCGCCGAGTGGTTTCTCAGCCTGAACATGTCGCCACGCTGGATCAGTCGCCTGCGCGCCGATCAGCCGCTGCCCAGCCTCAAGCAAATGCTGCGACACGGCGTCGATCCGCAACGCATTGTGTTCGAGATCACTGAACTGGGTGGCAACAGTCAGCGTCTGGCCGAAGTGGTGGCGCGCTACCGCGAGGCCGGAGCACGGATCGCCATCGATGACTTCGGCGCGGGTTATTCGCAGCTCGATCGGGTGCTGGCGTTACAGCCGGACATTCTCAAACTCGACATGCGCCTGTTCCAGGCCGCCGCGTTGGGCGGGCCGAGCAGTGATGTGGTCAAGGCTCTGGCGCAAATGGCCGAGAAGACCGGCTGCTGGATCATTGCCGAAGGCGTGGAAACCGAGGCCCAGCTCAATTTCGCCCTGGAGTGCGGCTCACGTTACGTCCAGGGTTTCCTGTTCGCCCGGGCGCAGGAGGCGTTCTATTCAACCGATGCCTTCGTGCAGCGCTTTGCTGAACTGCGCCAGCGTTACGTGCGGCAGAAGCTGGCCGAACGCGGGCGCCTGATGCAGATGCGTCAGCAGCTCGGCGAACTGATGGCGATCCTCCAGGCCTGGGCTCAGGCCCACGCGCCGCTCAGTGCGCTGCCGCAACTGGAGGCTTTTCCGTGGTTGTTGCGGTTCTACCAATGCGACCGCCATGGCACCCAACTCACGCCCAACCTCGAATGGCGCAACAACGGCTGGGTCGCCGATAACCGCTACCTCGGGCACAACTGGTCATGGCGTCCGTATTTCTATCATTTGCTCGCCGAAGGCTGGGAAGAACGGCGCCTGACCCTGTCCAGCACCTACCGTGATGCCACGAGCAACCAGTATTGCCTGACCGCCGGCCAGTTCTTCGATAACGGCGAACGCCTGCTGCTGATCGATATTGATGCCGCGGGTTTGTAGTTCCGCTTGCAGGGGCGTGGCTGAACCGGGAAGCTAGGGCAACAGTCATCCCAGTCACCGACGGAGAGAACCAGCCTTGGATTGGCAGACCCTGCTCAACCGCGAACGCCTTGGAAAACCGCTGCACAGCCCGCAAGAACTGGGCCGCAGCCCGTTCCACAAAGACCACGACCGCATCATCTTCTCCGGTGCCTTCCGCCGCCTTGGTCGCAAGACCCAGGTGCATCCGGTATCGAGTAACGACCACATCCACACCCGTCTGACCCATTCGCTGGAAGTCAGCTGCGTCGGACGCTCGCTGGGCATGCGCGTCGGTGAAACCTTGCGCAGCGCCCTGCCCGACTGGTGCGACCCGAGCGATCTGGGCATGGTCGTGCAATCGGCCTGCCTGGCCCATGACATTGGCAATCCGCCGTTCGGGCATTCCGGTGAAGACGCGATTCGTCACTGGTTCCAGCAGGCGGCCGGGCGCGGCTGGCTCGACGGCATGAGCGAAGCCGAGCGCGGTGACTTCCTCAATTTCGAAGGCAACGCGCAAGGCTTCCGGGTGCTGACTCAACTTGAGTATCACCAGTTCGACGGCGGCACCCGCCTCACCTACGCCACCCTCGGCACCTATCTGAAATATCCGTGGACCGCACGTCACGCCGACTCGCTGGGCTACAAGAAACACAAATTCGGCTGCTATCAGAGCGAACTGCCGCTGCTGGAGCAGATCGCCCACAAGCTCGGCCTGCCGCAACTGGAAGACCAGCGCTGGGCGCGGCACCCGTTGGTGTACCTGATGGAGGCGGCCGACGACATCTGCTATGCGCTGATCGACCTCGAAGACGGCCTGGAAATGGAGCTTCTGGAATACACGGAAGTCGAGTCGCTGCTGCTCGGTCTGGTTGGTGACGATCTGCCGGAAACCTATCGCCAGCTCGGCCCGCAGGATTCGCGTCGACGCAAACTGGCGATCCTGCGCGGCAAGGCCATCGAACACCTGACCAACGCCGCCGCCCGGGCATTCGTCGAGCAACAGGATGCGCTGCTGGCCGGCACCCTGCACGGCGACCTGGTGGAACACATGCACGGCCCGGCCAAACGCTGCGTACTCAACGCCAAAGACATCGCCCGCAAGAAGATCTTCCAGGACAAGCGCAAGACGCTGCATGAAATCGGCGCCTATACCACGCTGGAAATTCTCCTCAACGCGTTCTGCGGCGCCGCGCTGGAGCAACACGGCGGTCGCACGCCGTCGTTCAAGAGCCGACGGATCCTCGATCTGCTGGGCAACAATGCACCGGATCCCCACGGGCCGTTGCACACCTCGTTCCTGCGCATGATCGACTTTATCGCCGGGATGACCGACAGCTATGCCAGTGAGATGGCGCTGGAAATGACCGGGCGCTCCAGCCACTGACAGGGCACCTTCCTCAACCGGGTCAGTGCGAAGCCCGGTTGAAGGATTGATCCATTAAAGTGGCTCAGCGATGTTCGATAGCTGCGCAGACCAAACGTAATCCGTTTAACGACGAAACAATTCAATCAAACGCTGTTTTCTCAATAACCAAACAGCAACTTAAAACATTCAGATAAACAAATAACCTAAACACTTCCTTACGCGACACAGAGTTTTGTCGTAGTCAATTTCCCTTTAGTGTGTAGGACTTATCCTATATTGCTGCTAGAGCCCTGCGAGTTCATGCGATCGCTCATTTATCTGAGCTAAGGTGCGCGCTTTATTCGCGCACGTATGGGATTTGATTATGAACTCCGTTTTTATTGTCGATGATCACCCCGTCATCCGACTTGCCGTTCGAATGCTCCTCGAGCATGAAGGTTACAAGGTCGTCGGCGAAACCGACAACGGGGTCGATGCCATGCAGATGGTTCGCGAATGCATGCCCGACCTGATCATCCTCGATATCAGCATCCCCAAACTCGACGGCCTGGAAGTCCTCGCCCGCTTCAACGCCATGGGCACTCCGCTCAAGACCCTGGTACTGACGGCGCAATGCCCGACGCTGTTCGGCATTCGCTGCATGCAGTCCGGCGCATCCGGTTATGTGTGCAAGGAAGAAGACTTGAGCGAACTGGTCAGCGCCATAAAAGCGGTACTTTCCGGTTACAACTATTTCCCCAGTCAGGCATTGAATCCGGTACGCAGTGACGATGTGCGTTACGCCGAGCTGGAATTATTCAAAGCCGTCAATGACCGCGAACTCATGGTTCTGCAGTTATTTGCCCAAGGGCGCACCAACAAGGAAATTGCCAAGGGCATGTTCCTCAGTAACAAAACCGTCAGCACTTATAAAAAACGCTTGATGCAGAAACTGAAAGCCAGGTCCCTGGTGGAACTTATCGAGATGGCCAAGCGCAACGCGCTAGTGTGAGAGCCTGAATGCCCAGACGTTTAAAGATCTATCTCGCCATATTGTGTGCGAGCCTGTGCCTGACCTCTCAGGCATATGCCGACCTCGTCACTGCGCAGGATTATGTGCTGCGCAGCCGTTCGAGCCACGAAGCGCTGGCCATGTCTCTGCAGCCCGCGCAACGGCAATGGTTACAGACTCGCCACGAACTGGTACTGGGCACTTCCGCACCGGATTATCCGCCGTTCGACATGACCGCCAGCGGTCGCGATTACGAAGGCTTTACCGCCGACTACGCCGGCCTGCTCGGACAGGCTGTGGGCTTGCCGGTCCGGGTCAAGCGCTTTGCCTCACGGGAAGCTGCGGTACGCGCGCTGATAGCCGGTCAGGTCGATATGCTCGGTACCGCCAACGGTTTCGAGGCCAGTAACGTCGACATCCTGCTTTCAATCCCCTACGCCATCGACCAGCCGGTACTGGTCACCCGCGAAGACGAAACCCGCACGCTCACCGAGGGCCTGGCCGGACTGCGCCTGAGCATGGTCTATCACTATCTGCCGCAGAACGAAGTCAAGGCGCTGTACCCCAAGGCCATCCTGACGTCCTACCCGTCCTATCAAAACGCAATCAACGCGGTGGCTTTCGATCAGGCCGACGTGTTTCTGGGCGATACCATTTCCACCCACTACATGATCAACAAGGGCTATCTGAACAACATCCGCATGGCCAATTTCGGCAAACAGGAAGCCCATGGTTTCAGCTTTGCCGTGCACGCCGATAACCCGCAACTGCTGGCCATCATCAACACCGCACTGCAGGCCATACCGGCCAGTGAACGGGACAGCATCGCCAAACGCTGGAGCGCCGGCAGCGACATCCTGCTGACCGACCAGAAACTGCAATTGACCCATCACGAAGAACAGTGGCTCAAACAGCATCCGGTGCTGCGCGTCGTCGTCAACGAAGCGTTCGCGCCGCTGACGTTCTTCGACAGCGACGGCAATCTGCGCGGGATCACCGCAGACCTGCTCGAATTGCTGCGCCTGCGCACCGGCATGCGTTTCGAACTGGTGCGCAGCCGCAGCGACGATGACATGGTCGAGCAGATCAATCAGCACCGGGCCGATCTGATCGCGGCGTTGCTACCCAGCCCGCAACGGGAAAAGACCCTGCAATTCAGCCGTCCCTATCTGGAAAATTCCTTCGTCCTGCTGACCCGCAAATCCACTGACAGCCCGACCCATCCGACGCAGCTCAAGGACAAATACCTGGCGATTGCCCAAGGCAGTCCCATGGCCGACTACCTGCGTCGCGAGTTCCCTGATATCCACCTGACCGAAACCTCCGATACCTTCGGCGCCGCGACCTTGCTCGCCGAAGGCAAGGCCGATGGTGCCGTCGCCTCGCTGGTGATCGCCAACTATCTGATTTCGTCGCGGATCTTCGAGCATCAGTTACAGATCACCACCACCCTGGGCACCCGTCAGGCAGCCTTTTCGCTGGCCACGGCCCGTGACAACAGCGAACTCGGCTCGATCCTCGACAAGGCCCTGCTGAGCATCAGCCCCGAAGAGCTGGGGGTCATCAACAGCCGCTGGCGCGGTTTTTCCAATGCTGCGCAAAGCAACTGGCATCACTATCAGCGTCTGTTTTACCAACTGATCGGCGCAGCCTGCCTGCTGCTGTTGTTGTCCCTGATCTGGAACGCCTACATGCGGCGCCAGATCAAGCAACGCCAGGCCGCCGAGCGGGCACTCAACGATCAGTTCGAGTTCATGCGTTCACTGGTCAACGGCACACCTCATCCGATCTACGTGCGCGATCGCCGGGGTTTGCTGCAAAGCTGCAACGACAGCTACCTCGAAGCCTTCAACGCCAAACGCGAAGACGTCATCGGCAAGAGTGTCATGCAAGGCACCCTGAGCAATGCCTTCGAAGCCCAGGCCTTCGAGGCGGATTACCAGCGGGTTGTGGCTGAGGGGACGCCGCTGCTGCTCGACCGTCCGTTGCACATCGGTGGCCGGCGTCTGACGATCTATCACTGGATCCTGCCTTACCGCGATTCCTGCGGCGATGTACAAGGGATCATCGGTGGCTGGATCGATATCAGTGACCGCCGCCAGTTGTTCGATGAACTGCGCACCGCCAAGGAACAGGCGGACAACGCCAACCGTGCGAAAAGTACCTTTCTGGCGACCATGAGCCACGAAATCCGTACGCCGATGAATGCCATTATCGGCATGCTCGAATTGACGCTCGAACGCATGACCGATCAGGCGCCGGATCGCTCGTCCATCGAAACCGCCTACTGTTCGGCCAAGGATCTGCTGGGGCTGATCGGCGACATCCTCGATATCGCACGGATCGAGTCCGGACGCCTGAGCCTGACTCCCGAGCGGGTCAATCTGGTCGACACCGTCGCTTCGGTGGTAAGGATCTTCGACGGCCTTGCTCGTCAGAAAAACCTCGCTCTGCCCCTGACTGTCAATCCTGCGGGACTCGAAGTCGATGTGGAACTGGATCCGCTGCGCTTCAAGCAGATCCTGTCGAACCTGATCAGCAATGCCATCAAATTCACCCAGAGCGGGCAGGTGCGGGTCACGCTGGACGTGCTGCCCAATGCTGCCGGCAAGTGTTCGCTCGTTCAATTGACGATCCACGACACCGGCGTCGGCATCAGCATTGAAGATCAACAACGTCTGTTCGAGCCGTTCGCCCAGGCTGACAGTGGCCGCCAGCAGGCCCGCAGCGGCGCCGGACTGGGGCTGGTGATCAGCCGCAACCTCTGTGAAATGATGGGCGGTCAGTTGCAATTGAGCAGTCAGCCGGGGATCGGCACCCAGGTCTGCCTGTCGCTGCCGCTGCAAACGCTGCCATGCAGGGTAGCCATGGCGAAAACCGAATCGCCGATCCGCGTGTCAGGTGCGCCGCTGAATATTCTGGTGGTCGACGACCACCCCGCCAATCGCCTGCTGATGTGCCAGCAACTGGAGTTCCTCGGGCACCGTTTCAGCCTTGCCGAAGAAGGTCGCAGCGGATTGGCGAAGTGGCAGGACGATGAATTCGACCTGGTCATCGCCGACTGCAACATGCCGCTGATGAATGGCTACGAATTGGCGGCGGCCATCCGTCAGGAAGAACAACGCACGGGCCGTCCGCCTTGTACGGTCCTCGGCTTCACGGCCAACGCGCAACCCGAGGAAGTGCAGCGCTGCAAACAGGCAGGCATGAATGACTGCCTGTTCAAACCCCTGAGCCTCAGCGCGCTGAGCCAGTGGGTCAATGGCTTGCAACCGGCAACCCCTGAACCTGCGTTCAATCTCGAGGGCTTGCATCAATTGACCGGCGGCAATCCGCTTCAAGCCCGGCGCCTGCTCACGCAATTGCTCAAGAGCAGCCGCCTCGATCGCGAGGAGCTGCTGGCCCTGGCGCCGCACAATGATCGCGAGGCACTGGCGGTGGTGGCGCACAAGATCAAGGGCGCCGCACGGATCGCCCAGGCTTCGCGTCTGATCGTCTGCTGCGATGCGCTGGAACAAGCCTGCCTGCAGACCACGTCTGTGCCGGCCATCGTGCGCTGCATCGAGGCCACCGATGCGGCGATGGTCGAACTGGAGCAGGCGTTGCAGCAACAATTGGAACCGTTCGCAGAAAGCACAATGACCGAGCCTTAACTATGCTTGAACGCTGAGCAGTGTGTTTACTTCAATGGAGAGTCAGCAATGCCCAGCCCACTGCGCCCGGAACAACGCCGGTTCCCGTTGCACGTGCACATCAGCGTCATGTTCACCTTTCTGCTGTTGCTGACAGGTGTCGTGCTGGGGCTGTTCAATTATCGCCAGACCACCCGGATCATCCTGTCTAGCAGTGAAAACCTGTTCAATCGCATCGAACAGGACGTGCGCCTGGACCTGCATTCAACCTACGAACCGATCCGTCATCTGCTCAGCCTGCTGGCCGACAACCAGGCGGCCGGGGCCTCGAACCTGCAACAGCGTCTGGCGCTGCTCAAGCCGTTCAGTCAGTCACTCAAGGACAACACCGATCTCGCTTCGCTGTATCTGGGCTACAGCAACGGCGACTTCTTCATGGTCCGGCCGCTGCGGACCAGCGCCCTGAAAACCCTGCTCAAGGCGCCGCCGACGTCGGCCTATCAGGTCTGGAGCATCGAGCACGATGCCAGCGGCGCTGCGTCGTCGCAGTCGCTATTCTTCGACCAGGCGCTGACACTCGTCGGACGCCAGGACAATCCCGACGACCGCTACGACCCGCGCACTCGCAACTGGTACACCAACGCCCTGCAACAGGGTGATCAGATCACCACCGAGCCCTATGTGTTTTTCTCCACACACAACGTGGGCACTACCCTGGCACGACGCAGCAGCGCAACCAGCGTGATCGGTGCCGACCTGACGCTGGAAGCACTCTCGGCCACCTTGCTCAAACACGTGGTCACCCCCTCCACCGAAATCGTGTTGTTCGATGCCGATGGCAATGCCGTAGCCTATCCGGACAGCAGCCGCCTGATTGTCGATGACAGCAGCGCACGCCTGGCCAAGGCCGCCGATCTGAGCCCGAACCTGCACGCGTTACTGTCCACCACGCATCAGGGCAAACGGCTGAACGTCGATGGCCGCCACTGGATCGTCGCCCGCAGCGATTTGCAGGAGGGTGGGCCGAGAGGTCTGCAAATGGCCCTGTTGGTGCCAGAGGATGAGTTGCTGGTCGACGCCTACCGCATGCGCTGGCAGGGTGCACTGATCACCCTGGCGACCTTGCTGCTGTGCCTGCCGCTGGGTTGGCTGACCTCACGGATTCTGGTCAAGCCGCTGCATGCGCTGGTCAAGGAAGCCGACGCGATTCGCAGCTTCGATTTCAACTTTCCGGTCGCCCGTCGCTCGCCGGTCCTGGAGGTTGATCAGTTGAGCCTGTCGATGGCCCGCATGAAGGAAACACTCGGCAGTTTCTTCCGCATCACCGACAGTCTGTGCGCCGAAACCCGCTTCGCCCCGCTGCTGCAACGGGTGCTGTTCGAAACGGTGCAAATCGCCCAGGCGCAGGCGGGGTTGATCTATCTGCGCGAAAGCGATGGCAACCGGATGGAGCCTTACGGACTGGTCATTGATGGTGCCTCGCACGAGCCGGGCGAGTTCGCTGTACTGGGCCGGGATCTCCTGGCCGATCAAGGGCCGGCGTGGTTCCGGCAACTGATCAACGCTGACAACGTGGTCAGCAGCCTTGGCTTCGAACAGGCCGGGGACTTGCAGAAAGTGTTGCTGGCAATGACGTCGCCGCGCATCCACCTGATCGGAATCCGCCTGCGCAACCGCCACAACGAAACCATCGGCCTGCTGCTTTTGCTGATCAACGACAGCGGCAGCGCTCAGGACTTGGAGAAACTGCGCCCGGACCGCATCGCCTTCCTCCAAGCAGTCTCTGGCGCGGCGGCGGTGAGTATCGAAAGTCAGCGCCTGCAAGCGAAGCAGAAGCAGTTGCTCGACGCGTTCATTCAGTTGCTGGCCGGCGCCATCGATGCCAAGAGTCCGTACACCGGCGGCCACTGCCAGCGCGTGCCGGAACTGACCCTGATGCTCGCGCAGGCCGCGGCCGCCAGCCAGGCGCCGGCGTTCCAGAGCTATCAGCCCAGCGAAGATGAGTGGGAAGCCCTGCACATCGCGGCCTGGCTGCACGATTGCGGTAAGGTCACGACGCCGGAGTATGTCGTCGACAAGGCGACCAAACTGGAAACCCTCAACGATCGCATCCACGAAATCCGCACCCGCTTCGAAGTGCTCAAGCGCGATGCCTGGATCAGCTACTGGCAGGCACTGGCGCTGGGCGGCAACGAGGCGCGACTGTGCGAACTGCGTGACGCCACGCTGACAGAGCTGGACGATGACTTTGCCTTTGTTGCCCGCTGCAATCTGGGCGGTGAGGCCATGGCACCCGTCGATCTGCAGCGCCTTGAGCGAATCGCCGAGCGCCGCTGGACGCGCACCCTTGATGATCGACTGGGGGTGTCATGGGAGGAAAACCGCCGCCAGGCGCAAACGCCGGCGGCGAATCTGCCGGTCAGCGAGCCACTGCTGGCGGACAAGCCCGAACACCTGATCGAACGCGCCGACAGCGAACTGATTCCGGAAGACAATCCGTGGGGGTTCAAACTGGATGTGCCGCGTCATAAATACAATCGCGGCGAACTCTACAACTTGAGCATTACCCGGGGCACGCTGACTCGCGAGGAGCGCTACATCATCAATCACCACATGGTGCAGACGATTCTGATGCTCAGCCACCTGCCCTTCCCCGGTCACTTGGACAGCGTTGCGGAAATTGCCGGTGGTCATCACGAAAAGATGGACGGCAGCGGTTATCCCAAACGTCTGAAGCGCGAGGACATGAGCCTGCCGGCGAGGATGATGGCGATTGCCGATATTTTCGAGGCGCTGACAGCGGCGGATCGACCGTACAAGAAGGCCAAATCCTTGAGCGAAGCCCTGGGGATCATGGCCACCATGTCCCGCGAGGCGCACATCGACCCCGAGCTGTTTGCGCTGTTCATCAACGACGGGGTGTACATGCAGTACGCCGTGCGGTTTCTCGATCCGCGCCAGATCGATGCGGTGGATCCGGCCAGCTTGCTGCGCAAGGCTGGCCTGAGCATCTGATCAGCAGTCGGTCAGACGCAGGAAGATCGCCGCCAGTCGCTCGATACCGGCCTGATCGTCGGTGCCGAAACGCGCCAGTTTCGGGCTGTCGAGATCGAGTACGCCGATCAACCGACCGTCTTTGACCAGTGGCACTACCAGCTCGCTGTTGGAGGCGCTGTCGCAAGCGATATGACCGGGGAACGCATGCACGTCTTCAACGCACTGGGTCTGCCGACTGGCCGCTGCCGCGCCACATACACCGCGACCGAACGGAATGCGCACACAGGCGATCTGCCCCTGAAACGGGCCAAGCACCAGTTCCTCGTTGCGATTGAGGTAGAAACCGGCCCAGTTCAAATCGTCGAGCTGATTGAACAGGAACGCCGAAAACTGCGCGGCGTTGGCGATGAAATCGCGCTCGTCGGCCAGCAGCGATTCCAGTTGTGCGGCCAACATGCCATAGCCTTCGAGGCCCTGGCCGCTTTGTTGCAAATCAATCATGCCTTGTGCTCCAGCAATTTCAGTCCCACCCAGTAACGGGCGAATTGGTACGCGCAACGTCCGTTGCGATTGCCGCGCCCGGTTGCCCAGCGCACGGCGAGGATGTCCAGTGCTTCGTCGCGCTGCCAGCTCAAACCGGCCTTGGCGGCCAACTGGCCGATCCAGTGTTCGACGACGTTGAGGAAATGTTCCTGGGTAAACGGATAAAACGACAGCCACAGGCCGAAACGGTCCGACAAGGCGATCTTGTCTTCCACCGCCTCACTCGGATGCAGTTCGCCGTCGACGCGTTTCCAGTTTTCGTTGTCGCTTTCCTTTTCCGGCACCAGATGGCGGCGGTTGGAAGTGGCGTACAGCAAAACGTTTTCCGGTGCCTGCTCGAGCGAACCGTCGAGCACGCTTTTCAACACGCGGTAATCGCCTTCGCCGGACTCGAACGACAGGTCATCGCAGAACAGCACGAAGCGTTGCGGTAGTTTGGCGATCTGCTCGACCACGCGCGGCAGGTCGGCCAGATGGTCGCGCTCGATTTCGATCAAACGCAGGCCGGCCTTGGCGTGTTCGGCCAGCAGCGCCCGCACCAGCGACGATTTACCGGTGCCGCGCGAGCCCCAGAGCAGCGCATGGTTGGCCGGCATGCCATCGAGAAACTGTTGGGTGTTGCGGCCCAGTTGTTCCAACTGACGGTCGACACCGATCAAGTCGGACAGGCGCATGTCGAGGCTGACTTCCAGCGGCAGCAAATACCCGCTGCGCCCGTCACGCTGCCAGCGCGCCGCCAGGCAGGTTTCCCAGTCGATCAGCGGACGCGCCGCCGGCAGCAAGGGTTCGATCCGCGCCAGAACCGACTCGGCACGTTCAAGAAAAGCATTCAATCGGGAATCCACGTCTTCTCCTCGGGCACGTTCACAGTGATGATGTCGATCCAGCGACGACAGACAGACCTCCATCCCCGCTCAGGCCTTGTTACAAGGCGATTCGGGAACCTCGGTATCCATACATGATCGACTATGCTTGAGCAGCGAAGGGAAACGGAAGTGGTTCAACACCCCATGGATATCAAATTCACCCACCGGCTGTCTTACAAACAAGCCAGATTCACTGTGCTGGTCGGGTTCATTCTGGGCACGCTGCTCAGCCTGCTGCAAATCGGCATCGATTATGCCAGCGAAGACGCCTCCATCAACCGTGAAATCCTGTCTTTGCTGGAAATCAGCCACAATCCGGCGTCGCGTATCGCCTACAACATCGACGCGGAACTGGCGCAGGAACTGACCCTGGGCCTGTTGCGTTCGCCGGCGATCATCTCGGCACAACTGACCGACAACAACGGCAATGTCCTGGCCAACGTCAAACGCCCGGAGCTGCAAAGCGGTTATCGGGTGATCAGCGACTTCATGTTCGGCGCCAAGCGCCAGTTCGAAGACCGCCTGTACCTCGACCACCTGCCCGAAGAATCACTGGGCACGCTGAGTCTTGAGGTCGACACCTACGCGTTCGGCAGCCGGTTCCTGCGTCGCGCCGAAGTCACTCTGCTCAACGGTTTTGCCCGCAGCCTGATCCTCACCGGCATCCTGTTGGCGCTGTTCTACGTGATGCTGACCAAGCCACTGGTGCGCCTGATCCGGGAACTCAGCGCGCGTGACGCACGCAGCGCAGAACCGACCACCCTGGAATGTCCGGCCGGCCACGCCAACGACGAGATCGGTGTACTGGTCAAAGTCGCCAACCAGCAGTTCGACAATATCGCCACGGAAATCCAGCAACGCCGCAACGCCGAAAACCGCCTGACCGATTACCTCGGGCAACTGGAGCACATCGTCTCGGCCCGTACCGCCGAGCTCAAGGCCATCAATACCCGGCTCAGCCAGTCCAACGAAGAACTGGAAGTCGCCCGCAGCACCGCACTGGACATGGCCGAAGCGCGCTCGGCATTCCTCGCCAACATGAGCCACGAGATTCGCACCCCGCTCAATGGCCTGCTGGGGATGATCGCCCTGTCCCTCGACGGGCCGCTGAATGCCGAGCAGCAGCAACAGCTGTCGATTGCCCACGACTCGGGCAAGGTGCTGGTGGAGCTGCTCAACGATATTCTCGACCTGTCCAAATTCGATGCGGGGCAACTGGAGCTGGAACACATCCCGTTCGATCTCGGCTCACTGATCGAGGACACCGCCAACCTGCTGTCGCAGAACGCCGCGCCCAGCGTCGAACTGACCTGCCTGATCGACCCGCATTTCCCGGCGCTGGTGCTGGGGGATCCGACCCGGGTTCGGCAGATTGTCAGCAATCTGCTGTCCAATGCCCTGAAGTTCACCCGCTTCGGCCGGGTCGATGTGCGTCTGTCAGCCCATGACGACGGGGTGCGCATCGAGGTCTGCGACACCGGCATCGGCATCGCCCAGGAAGCCCAGGTGAAAATCTTCCAGCCGTTCACCCAGGCCGGCGCCGGTATCACCCGACAGTACGGCGGCACCGGCCTCGGCCTGGCACTGACCTACAACCTGTGCGAGGCCATGCAAGGCCGATTGACCATCAGTTCCGAGGCCGGTTTCGGCAGCCAGTTCTGCGCCGAACTGCCGCTGCCATGCCATACCCGTGCGGTCATGCCGCCGCCGCTGCACGGCAAGGTACTGGCGATCACCGCTGCCAGCAGCGGCCTCGCAGAACTGCTCAAGACATTGTTGCCGGTGTGGGGCGTGACTTATGAACAGCGCACGATGGACGACCCGTTGCTGGGCCTGTCACCCGATCTGCTGATCACCGATTGCCCGGAATGCCTGTTCAGTCTGCGCCCGACCCTCAGCGCGCCGATTCTCGTTGTCACCGCTTATGGCAGCTTCATGCCCAGCGAAGAGGCCGTCGCGCTGGCGCCACTGCAGCAACAGGCCCGACCACTGGCGCGCAACGCGCTGTATCAGATCCTGCGGCGCATCCTGCTGGCGGACATCACCACGATCAACGATGCGCAGCTCGAGAGCCTGGCAGTCCAACGCCGCGGACGGGTGCTGCTGGTGGAAGACAACCCGGTCAACCAACTGGTGGCCAAAGGCATGCTCGGCAAGCTCGGTTGCGATGTGGTGGTCGCCGCCCACGGCGCCGAAGCGCTGGATCAACTGGAGCACGATGAATTCGATCTGGTGCTGATGGACTGCAACATGCCGGTGATGGACGGCTACGAAGCGAGCCGGCAGATTCGCCAGAGCGGGCGTTGGCCGCACCTGCCGATCGTCGCGCTGACCGCCAACGCCATGTCCGAGGAACGCGAGCGCTGCCGTGCGGCCGGCATGAGCGATTACCTGGCCAAGCCGTTCCGCCGCGAAGAGCTGGCGGCCCTGCTCGACCAGTGGATTCCGACTACGTCAGCGCTTTGATCTGCCCCAGCAGGTGATCGAGACCGTTACGCAAATCGTTGAGCCGATCAAGGTCCACCCCGCTGTCGCACAACAACCGCGCCTTGAGCGGCCCGACCTGCTCGCGCAACGCCTGACCTTGGGAGGTCAGGCTCAGATGCACTTCACGCTCGTCGCGCGCCGAACGCTGGCGCTGCACCAACTGCAATTGTTCAAGCCGCTTGAGCAACGGCGTCAGGGTGCCGGAGTCCAGCGCCAGGCGCTCGCCCAAAGCCTTGACCGTCGGTTGCTCCGGCGCGCTGTCCTGCCACTCCCACAGCACCAGCATCGCCAGGTACTGCGGGTAGGTCAGGCCGAGCTGCTCGAGCATCGGCTTGTAAGCGCGAATCACCGCCCGGGACGCGGCATACAACTTGAAGCACAACTGACTGTCGAGCTTCAGCGAATCGTCGGGCAGGCTGTTCATTTGAGCAGGGCTTCGATCTCGCCGCTGATGTCCTGCGGCTTGGTGGTCGGGGCGAAACGCTTGACCAGTTGCCCATCCTTGCCGATCAGGAACTTGGTGAAGTTCCACTTGATGCCCTCGGAGCCGAGCAGACCCGGAGCGCGCTTTTTCAACTGCACGAACAGCGGATGCGCTTCAGAACCGTTGACATCGATCTTCTTGAACAGCGGGAAACTCACGCCGTAGTTCAGCTCACAGAACTCGCTGATCGCGCCTTCGTTGCCCGGCTCCTGCTTGCCAAACTGATTGCACGGAAACCCCAGGACCACCAGGCCCTGATCCTTGTAGGTCTGCCACAACTCCTCCAGGCCTTTGTACTGCGGGGTGAAGCCGCATTTGCTGGCGGTATTGACCACCAGAACGGCCTTGCCGGCGAAATCGGCCAGGGTCTTTTGCTCACCCTTGATGGTGGTGACAGGAATATTCAGCAGGTTGTCGCTCATGAGACGGCTCCACGGGTTATCGGGAAAGGTCAAACATAGCGAGCAATTAAATTGTGTGCAATTTAATTGATTGCAAATACCCCTGTAGGAGCTGCCGAACGCGGCCCGAACCTCCGGCAGCTCCTACACGGTGGATCAAGCGAGCCGGTCAAGCGAGCAGTTCATTCGCGCGGCTCAAGATTCAGGCACACCGAGTTGATGCAATAACGCAGGCCGGTCGGTGGCGGGCCATCGGGGAACACGTGGCCCAGATGCGCATCGCAGCGAGCGCATTTGACCTCGGTGCGGATCATGCCGTGGCTGGTATCGCGGATTTCGGTCATGGCGCTTTCGCCGATCGGCGCGTAGAAGCTCGGCCAGCCGCAGCCGGAATCGAATTTGGTCTTGGAATCGAACAGCGGCTCATTGCAGCAGACGCAGTGATAAACGCCGTCAGTCTTGGTGTCGTTGTATTTGCCAGAGAACGGTCGCTCGGTGGCGCTCAGGCGACATACGTTGTACTGCTCGGGGTCGAGCATCTCCCGCCATTCTTCCAGGGTTTTTTCCAACTTTTCCATCATCACACCTCAGCGGCTGAAAAAGCCCGATCTGTACCTTTTCCACGGATCGGGTGGCACGTATGATTGCGCCTCGTCACACGCCAGTCTGGCAGCCAGACCGGGCGCATTCAAACGGATTCTCGGCGCCACGGCGCAAGGCTCCGCCTGTGCGAAGACGCAGGAATCCCAGTACGGTTGTCCATTCACCGTCTGGATCGTTCATTTTCGGGATCACATCGCCATGCAGTTCAGCAAATCGAACAAGCTCGCCAACGTCTGCTACGACATTCGCGGCCCGGTGCTCAAGCACGCCAAACGTCTGGAAGAGGAAGGCCAGCGCATCCTCAAGCTGAACATCGGCAACCCGGCGCCGTTTGGTTTCGAAGCGCCGGACGAAATTCTTCAGGATGTGATCCGCAACCTGCCGACCGCCCAGGGCTACAGCGACTCCAAAGGTCTGTTCAGCGCCCGTAAAGCGGTGATGCAGTACTACCAGCAAAAAAATGTCGAAGGTGTTGGCATCGAAGACATTTACCTGGGCAACGGGGTGTCCGAGCTGATCGTGATGTCGCTGCAGGCACTGCTCAACAACGGCGACGAAGTGCTGGTACCGGCCCCGGACTATCCGCTATGGACCGCCGCCGTGAGCCTGGCCGGCGGCAATGCCGTGCACTACCTGTGCGACGAGGGCGCCGACTGGTTCCCTGATCTGGCCGACATCAAGGCCAAGATCACTCCGAACACCAAGGCCATGGTGATCATCAACCCGAACAACCCGACTGGCGCGGTGTATTCGAAGGAAGTGCTGCTGGGCATGCTGGAAATCGCCCGCGCGCACAACCTGGTAGTGTTCTCCGACGAGATCTACGACAAGATCCTCTACGACGACGCCGTGCACATCTGCACCGCTTCGCTGGCGCCGGATCTGCTGTGCCTGACCTTCAACGGTCTGTCGAAATCCTACCGCGTGGCGGGTTTCCGCTCCGGCTGGATTGCCATCTCCGGGCCGAAACACAATGCCCAGAGCTACATCGAAGGCATCGACATGCTGGCCAACATGCGCCTGTGTGCCAACGTCCCGAGCCAACATGCGATCCAGACCGCCCTCGGCGGCTATCAGAGCATCAATGACCTGGTGCTGCCGCAAGGTCGCCTGCTGGAGCAGCGCAACCGCACCTGGGAGCTGCTCAACGATATTCCGGGTGTCAGCTGCGTCAAGCCGATGGGCGCGCTGTATGCGTTCCCGCGGATCGACCCGAAGGTCTGCCCGATCCACAACGACGAAAAATTCGTCCTCGACCTGCTGCTCTCCGAGAAGCTGCTGGTGGTGCAAGGCACGGCCTTCAACTGGCCGTGGCCGGATCACTTCCGCGTGGTAACCCTGCCCCGTGTCGACGATCTCGAGATGGCCATCGGACGCATCGGCAACTTCCTCAAGTCCTACCGCCAGTAACCGGTCAACGGTGCGCAACGGCCCGAACGTTGCGCACTGTCTGATTCAGCAACACTTCTGCACTCTCCACCTCGCTGCGCCTTCTACACTTGCGATTCGTATGGCTGACACGCCTCTGGCGTAGTGGCGGCGGGTGGCGACTGTCTGTCAGCCCTTTCGGTTTCGGTCGTAAGCAATGACCTGCAGACCCTGGAATCCGCTGTAGGACACAGTTTGAAATAGTCACTCGGTTGAATCGCCCGGTGCCGCACCTTATATACCCCGCAGTACGCTACATCTTTAGCTTGAGGAGATTTCTACAACCATGATGCGCATCCTGCTGTTTTTGGCCACTAACCTGGCGGTCGTGCTGATAGCCAGCATCACCCTGAGCCTGTTTGGCTTCAACGGGTTCATGGCGGCCAACGGGGTTGATCTCAACCTAAGTCAGCTGCTGGTTTTCTGTGCGGTCTTTGGTTTCGCCGGTTCGCTGTTCTCGCTGTTCATCTCCAAGTGGATGGCGAAGATGAGCACCAGCACCCAGATCATCAGCCAGCCACGTACCCGGCATGAGCAATGGCTGCTGCAAACCGTCGAGCAACTGTCCCGCGAAGCCGGGATCAAGATGCCCGAAGTCGGTATTTTCCCGGCCTACGAAGCAAACGCCTTTGCTACCGGCTGGAACAAGAACGACGCGCTGGTCGCGGTCAGCCAGGGCCTGCTCGAGCGCTTTTCGCCGGATGAAGTGAAAGCCGTTCTGGCCCATGAAATCGGTCACGTGGCCAACGGTGACATGGTCACCCTGGCGCTGATCCAGGGCGTGGTGAACACCTTCGTGATGTTTTTCGCCCGGATCATCGGCAACTTCGTCGACAAGGTGATTTTCAAGAACGAAGAAGGCCAGGGCATCGCCTACTACGTGGCAACGATCTTCGCCGAACTAGTCCTGGGCATCCTCGCCAGCGCCATCGTCATGTGGTTCTCGCGCAAGCGCGAATTCCGTGCCGACGAAGCCGGCGCACGTCTGGCGGGTACCAACGCGATGATCGGTGCGCTGCAACGCCTGCGCGCTGAACAGGGCCTGCCGGTGCACATGCCGGACACCCTGAACGCCTTCGGCATCAACGGTGGCATCAAACAGGGCTTTGCCCGCATGTTCATGAGCCACCCGCCGCTGGAAGAGCGTATCGACGCGCTGCGTCGTCGCGGTTGATTCGACTGGCGCAGTAACGAAAAGGCCCGCAGTGATGCGGGCCTTTTTTATACATACGAATAATGGTTGTTGCTGATGACCTCTTCGCGAGCAGGCTCGCTCCTACAGGGTTCTGTGGCACTCACACAATTCGCGATTCACAACAAATCATTGTAGGAGTGAGCCTGCTCGCGATAGGGCCGGCACTGCCTGCTACTGTCCAGAAACCCGGTAAACCCGCTCCTCCAACCGCGTCACCCCCGCCTGCAGAAACTTCCAGCTCTCCCCCAGCACATCCTGCTCATCCAGCATCCGCACCTGCCAGGCGCCACCCAGCAAGCGCTGCACCTCATCATCGCTCACTGCAAACGGCGGCCCTGGCATCTGCGTCTGATCGTAATCCAGTGTAATCAACAAGCCTCGCACAATTGGCGGCAGGATTTGTTGCAGATGCGCCGCATAGCGCTCACGCATCGCTGACGGCAAGGCGATCAGCGCTGCCCGGTCGTACAACGCAGCGCAGTCCGCTACATCGTCAGCTGTCAGGGCGAAGAAATCACCGCACCACAATTCGATGGAATCGGCGCGATAAACCTTAAACAGCCCCTTCTCGCTGACCTGCGGCGTTACCTGCTGCTCACTGAAAAAGTCATCAATGGCCTTCTGCGACAATTCCACTCCGAGCACCTGATGCCCGCGCCCGGCCAGCCACGCCAAATCCAGACTTTTCCCACACAACGGCACGAGCACTCGCGCCGTTGCCGGTACCGCCCAGTGACGCTGCAGATAGGGGTTCACCTCAGGCAGATGAAAGCCGATCTGATTGGATTCCCACTTCTTGTGCCAAAACTCAGGCTGCATGCATCACCCCAAAAAATTCGATCAAAAGGCGTTAAAACTTATATTAGATTTAGATCATTGATCTGACTGAAGATGAGGCCATCTTACCGCTCAGGAACCTTTCCATGTTTCCCAGCCTGTTTATCTCCCACGGCTCACCGATGCTGGCCCTGGAACCCGGCGCCAGTGGCCCGGCTCTGGCGCGTCTGGCTGCCGAACTGCCGCGGCCGAAAGCCATCGTGATTGTCTCCGCGCATTGGGAAAGCCAGGAGTTGCTGGTCAGCAGCAACTCGCACCCAGAAACCTGGCACGACTTCGGCGGTTTTCCCCGCGCCCTGTTTGAGGTGCAATATCCGGCACCGGGCGATCCGCAACTGGCGGCCGAAGTTGCCCAACTGCTGAATGCTGCTGATCTGTCGGCACGCCTTGATCCACAACGACCGTTCGATCACGGCGTATGGGTGCCCCTGTCTCTGATGTACCCGCAGGCGGACATCCCGGTGGTGCAGGTCTCGCTGCCGAGCCGCAGCGGCCCGGCACTGCAAACCCGAGTCGGACGTGCGTTGGCGAGCCTGCGTGCTCAGGGCATTTTGCTGATCGGCTCCGGCAGCATCACCCACAACCTGCGCGAACTGGACTGGCACGCCGGCCCGGAAAGCGTCGAGCCATGGGCACGGGACTTCCGTGACTGGATGATCGACAAGCTTGCGGCCGATGATGAGGCAGCACTGCACGACTACCGTCAGCAGGCACCGCAAGCGGTGCGCAGCCATCCGAGTGATGAGCATTTGTTGCCGTTGTATTTCGCCCGCGGTGCCGGGGGTGAGTTCAGTGTGGCGCACCAGGGGTTCACGATGGGTGCATTAGGCATGGATATTTATCGTTTCGGATAAACGCAACAGCAAAAGCAAAGTTCGCAGCCTGCGGCAGCTCCTACATTTCAGAATGCGTTCCCCCCTGTAGGAGCTGCCGCAGGCTGCGATCTTTTGATCTTGAAAGACAAGCAAAAAAAATCCCCGAACCAGTCGGGGATTTTTTATGTTCGATCAATCAGCCCAAGGGCGGATCAATCTTCGCGGTAGCGACGCAGTTTCAGCTGCTTGCCAGCGACACGAGTGTCCTTCAGCTTGGTCAGGAGTTTGTCCAGACCATCTTCCGGCAGCTCGACGAGGCTGAAGCTGTCACGCACCTGGATGCGACCGATTGCTTCGCGAGCCAGACCACCTTCGTTGAGGATGGCGCCCAGCAGGTTCTTGGCGGCGATACCGTCACGCGCACCCAGCGCGGTACGGCAACGGGCACGACCTTCGCCCAGAGGCATTGGCGCGCGACGCTCGCGATCACCACGCTCAGGACGATCACCGGAACGCTCAGGACGGTCGCCACGCGGTGCGTTGTTCGGCACCAGTGGGCGTTCCTTCTCGATCGCAGCCAGGTTCAGCGCTTGACCGTTGGTCGCCTTGCGCAGCAGGGCTGCAGCCAGAGCACGTGGAGTGCAACCGATGTCGGCAGTCAGGCGATCCAGCAGTTCGCCGTGAGTCGACTCGGCATCAGCGACCAGCGGCGACAGGCTGTTGGTCAGTTTCTTGATGCGTGCATCGAGAACAGCCTGAGCGTCCGGCAGACGCACTTCGGCAACCTTCTGACCGGTGACACGCTCGATCACTTGCAGCATGCGGCGCTCACGCGGAGTCACCAGCAGCAGCGCACGACCTTCGCGGCCGGCACGGCCGGTACGGCCGATACGGTGCACGTAGGATTCCGGGTCGTACGGCATGTCCACGTTGAATACGTGGGTGATGCGCGGAACGTCCAGACCACGGGCAGCAACGTCGGTCGCCACAACGATGTCCAGGCGGCCATCTTTCAGCGAGTCGATCACGCGCTCACGCTGGTTCTGGGCAATGTCACCGTTCAGCGCAGCGGCTTTGTAGCCTTTGGCGTCGAGGGCGCTGGCCAGATCCAGAGTCGCCTGCTTGGTGCGCACGAACATGATCAGCGCGTCGAAGTCTTCCACTTCCAGCAAGCTGAGAACGGCAGAGGTCTTCTGGTCAGCGTGAACCAACAGATGAGCCTGTTCGATCGCGGTAACGGTCTGGGTCTTGGTCTGGATCTTGACGTGTTGCGGATCGCGCAGATGGCGTTCGGCAATGGCGCGGATCGACTGCGGCAGGGTAGCCGAGAACAAAACGGTCTGACGGGTCGCTGGCAGAGCCTTGAAGATGACTTCCAGGTCATCCATGAAGCCCAGTTTCAACATTTCGTCAGCTTCGTCGAGAACCAGGTGGTTCACGGTCGACAGGACTTTCTCGTCGCGACGCAGGTGGTCACACAGACGGCCCGGGGTAGCGACAACAATCTGTGCGCCATTACGGATAGCCTTGAGTTGCGGGCCCATCGGCGCGCCGCCGTAAACGGCTACAACGGTGACGCCTGGCATTTGCTTGGCGTAGGTTTCAAAAGCGGTTGCTACTTGCAGCGCCAACTCTCGGGTTGGCGCCAGGATCAGGGCTTGCGGTTCGCGCTTGGCAGGATCGATGCGGTGCAGAATAGGCAGTGCGAACGCGGCGGTTTTACCGGTACCGGTTTGCGCCTGGCCAATCATGTCCTGGCCGGCCATGATGATCGGGATCGATTGCTGCTGAATCGCCGAAGGCTCTTCGTAGCCGGTCGCTGCGACGGCTGCAAGAATATTCGGGTTAAGATTAAAAGCGGCGAATCCGCCGGTTTCCTGGGTCATGGGTCTGCCTCTAAGTGCATCCGCAAAGACCCATGCTCCAAAGCTGCGCATGCCGTGTTGAGACTCTAGAGTCGCCCTGGCAGCTTTGTCGGCGGGGATTTGCGAAAACGAATGAATGAAAAAAAGAATCGTCCGGGAAGAGCCCGCAATGCGGACGTGCAGCCGAAGCTGACTTCGGGAAATTGCGCTACCTAAACGCGGCCCGGTTAAAGGCCGGCGCGCACTATACCGGATTTTGCCCAAAAAGGGAGCTTTTTTTATCGCCTGAATCCGTGTGTCAGCGCTGTTTGACGGGGTTTTGCGGATAATCGTGCGAAGGTCTATTTTTCAAAGGCCCGGCCTTGCGGGCGATGACGCTTAAACGATTCACCGATGTGCGGCATACCGTCGCTGCACCCGCCCTTCCCGCCCGAGGATCTCCCCATGAATCAGCCCTGCCCCGGCCGCGTCAGCCGTGAACGTCGTGGTCATGTCCACTTGATCGGCCTTGACCGAGCCGCCAAACGCAACGCGTTCGACCTTGATCTGCTCAATGAGCTGAGCCTGGCCTACGGTGAGTTCGAGGCCGACAGTGAAGCGCGGGTCGCGGTGGTGTTCGGGCATGGCGAGCACTTTACCGCCGGTCTGGATCTGCTCAATGCCAGCGCTGCCCTCACCGAAGGTTGGCAGGTTCCGACCGGTGGTTGCGACCCGTGGGGTGTTTTCGTCGGACCGCGAGTGAGTAAACCGGTGATTGTTGCCGCGCAAGGCTACTGCCTGACCATCGGCATCGAGTTGATGCTGGCCGCCGACATCAACCTGTGTGCGAGCAATACCCGCTTCGCGCAAATGGAAGTGCAGCGTGGGATTTTTCCTTTTGGTGGCGCGACTTTACGCTTTCATCAGGTGGCCGGCTGGGGCAACGCGATGCGCTGGCTGCTGACCGGAGACGAGTTCGATGCGCATGATGCGCTGCACCTGGGCCTGGTGCAGGAAGTGATGGCCAGCGAGGATCTGTTGCCACGGGCGATCAAACTGGCCGAGCGGATTGCCCGGCAGGCACCGTTGGGGGTGCAGGCGACGCTGATGTCGGCGCGGCAGGCGCGGTATGAAGGTGAGACGGCGGCGGCACAGGGGTTGCCGGCGCTGGTGAAGAAGTTGCTGGGGAGTGAAGATGCCAAGGAGGGAGTGAGGTCGCTGGTGGAGCGGCGCCCCGGGGTCTTCAAAGGGATCTGAGAATGATGGCGCCTGTCAGGGCTCTATCGCGAGCAGGCTCACTCCTACAGGGAAAACGCATTCCAATGTAGGAGTGAGCCTGCTCGCGATAGGGCCGGATCGGCCAACAAGGCCTTGACTGAAAACTCAAGTGGCCGGGCGGATACTGTTGATCAACGACTGCAACGAATATCCCAATCGCGGCGCCAGCGCTTCGGCGCGGGCGGTCAGGGCCTGCATGTCGAGCACCTGATCCAGATCTGCCGGCACAATCAGAATCACATTGCCCTCTTTCACCGGCAGCTCCCAGTAATGCCGGTGGTAGAGCCCGCGCAGCAACGCTGCACCCAACGGCTTGCCATCATCGGTGGCCCACTGGTTGATCACCAGCCAGCCACCCGGATTCAGGCGCTTCTGACAGTCGCCGAGAAAACTCCAGGCCAGATGCCCGACACCCGGCCCCACGTCGGTGTAGAGGTCGACAAAGATCAGATCCGCAGGCTCGGCCGTCGGCAGCAACTCCAGCGCATCGCCGACTCGAATGTACAAGCGTGGGTCGTCATCCAGCCCCAGATACTCGATGGCCAGGCGCGGCACGTCCGGGCGCAGCTCGATGGCTTCGACGTCTTCCAGCGGCAGGAACTTGAGGCAGGCCTGGGTCAGCGTGCCGGCACCGAGGCCGAGAAACAGCGCGCTCTCCGGTTGCTCATGGCACAACGCGCCAATCAGCATCGCCCGGGTGTAGTCGTATTCGAGCCAGCTCGGATCGGCGGTGAACACGCAACTCTGTTCGATGGCATCGCCAAATTCCAGAAAGCGGTAATCGGCCACTTCCAGCACGCGAATCACGCCGAACTCATCCTGTACCTCGGCGAGCAACAGCTCGACGCGCTCCTCAGTCATTTCGTCTCCTGATGGTCACCGGGCGCGGTGACGCGATGGCACCGCTCCGGCGCCGTGGCAAAGCGGCGATTGTCGGTGATGGGGCGGGAGCAGGTCACGCACTAATTGCTGCTACCATGGGCTTCCCCTGCGAAGAACCAATCAGAGACCGTGATGAGCCAACCCTGGAGCCCTGACAGCTGGCGCGCCCTGCCGATCCAGCAACAACCCCAATACCCTGACGCGGCGCATCTGCGCCAGGTCGAGCAGACCCTGGCCAGCTATCCGCCGCTGGTGTTTGCCGGCGAAGCGCGCGAGCTGCGCCGTCAGTTTGCCGAAGTGACTCAGGGTCGGGCGTTCCTGCTGCAGGGCGGCGATTGCGCGGAAAGCTTTGCCGAATTCTCTGCAGCGAAGATTCGTGACACTTTCAAAGTATTGCTGCAGATGGCGATCGTCATGACCTTCGCCGCCGGTTGCCCGGTGGTCAAGGTCGGGCGCATGGCCGGCCAGTTCGCCAAGCCGCGCTCGGCCAACGACGAAACCATTGACGGCGTGACCCTGCCCGCCTACCGCGGCGACATCGTCAACGGTATCGGTTTCGACGAAAAGAGCCGCGTGCCGGATCCGGAGCGCCTGCTGCAGTCGTATCACCAGTCCACCGCCACCCTGAACCTGTTGCGCGCCTTCGCCCAGGGCGGTTTTGCCGACCTGCATCAGGTGCACAAGTGGAATCTGGATTTCATCGCCAACTCGGCACTGGCCGAAAAATACAGCCATCTTGCCGACCGCATCGATGAGACCCTGGCGTTCATGCGCGCCTGCGGCATGGACAGTTCGCCGCAACTGCGCGAAACCAGTTTCTTCACCGCCCACGAAGCGCTGCTGCTGAACTACGAAGAAGCCTTCGTGCGTCGCGACAGCCTGACCAACGATTACTACGATTGCTCGGCGCACATGTTGTGGATCGGCGACCGCACCCGTCAGCTCGACGGCGCCCACGTCGAATTTCTGCGCGGGGTGAACAACCCGATCGGGGTGAAAGTCGGCCCGAGCATGAACCCGGATGATCTGATCCGCCTGATCGACGTGCTCAACCCGGACAACGATCCGGGCCGCCTGAACCTGATCGCGCGCATGGGTGCGAACAAGGTCTGCGATCACCTGCCGGCACTGATCCGCGCGGTGCAGCGTGAGGGCAAGCAGGTGCTGTGGAGCTCGGACCCGATGCACGGCAACACCATCAAGGCCAGCAGCGGCTACAAGACCCGCGACTTCGCGCAGATCCTTGGCGAAGTGAAGCAGTTTTTCCAGGTGCACGAAGCCGAAGGCACTTATGCCGGCGGGATTCACATCGAGATGACCGGGCAGAACGTCACCGAGTGCATCGGTGGCGCGCGGCCGATCACTGAAGACGGACTGTCGGACCGCTACCACACCCACTGCGATCCGCGGATGAACGCCGACCAGTCGCTGGAACTGGCGTTTTTGATTGCGGAAACCCTGAAACAAGTCCGCCGCTAGACCGAGTCGCCCCCATCGCCAGCAGGCTGGCTCCCATATGGGTTGACCTGTATCCCTGTAGGAGCTGCCGAAGGCTGCGATCTTTTGATCTTGTTTTTAAGATCAAGATCAAGATCAAAAGATCGTCCGATCGCGGCCCGAGCCTTCGGCAGCTCCTACAGGGATCAAGATCACCCAAAGATCTCTGTGGGGGCCAGTTCAGTCACTACAGATTTCAGCCAATGCCACCCGCAACCGCCCCGCACTCTCGCGCTGACAATTCAGTTGCACCCGCTCCAGTCCCAGCCAATCGGCCATCTGCCGCAAATTCAGCGCCAGCGCCAGCATCCCCTCTTCATCCAGCCCCGGCTCCTCTTCGTGCACCGCATGCACCGCCAACCGCCCCGACGCCCGCTCGGCGCGTAGATCGACCCGCGCGGCAATCCGCTCGTTGTGCAAAAACGGCAGCACGTAATAGCCATAGACCCGCTTGTCCTGCGGCGTGTAAATCTCCAGCCGGTAGCGGAAGTCAAACAGCCGCTCGGTGCGGCTGCGCTCCCAGATCAACGAATCGAACGGCGACAACAGCGCACTGGCGACAACTTTACGTGGGACTTTCGACTGCGGCAGGCAGTAGGCAATCTGCCGCCAGCCAGCGACTTCGCAGGTCTGCAACTGCCCGTCCTCGACCAGTTCCGCCAGACGCGGTCGCGCATCACCCGGGTTCAAGCGGAAATAATCCCGCAGATCCTTTTCCGTGCCGACGCCCAGTGCCTGGGCCGCGTGCAGCAGCAGACCACGCTGGGCTTCGGCTTCATCCGGCATCGGTCGCTGAAGGATCTGCGTTGGGATGACTCGCTCCGGCAAATCATACAAACGCTCAAAACCGCGGCGGCCGGCCACGGTCACTTCACCGGCGGCGAACAACCATTCCAGTGCATGCTTTTCCGCACTCCAGTCCCACCACTGTCCGGCCTTGTCCTCGCGGGTCGACAGGCTGCCGGCGCCCAATGCGCCGCGCACCTCAACCGCGCTTAAAACCCGGCGCACAACCTCCTGCTGCTCAAGACCAAACTTCGCCAGTTGCTGATAAATGTCTCTGCCAGTTCTGGCGCGCTGCATGCGCCAGCCCATCAACGGATACATCGCCAGTGGCAGCAGCGACGCTTCATGGCCCCAGTATTCGAACAGCGTGCGCCGACGGCCCGAACTCCAGGCAGCCTGGTCGAGCAGATCGGAAGAATAGGAACCCAGACGGGAAAACAGCGGCAGATAGTGCGAGCGCACCACGGCGTTGACTGAATCGATCTGCAGCAGACCCAGCCGCTCGATCAGCCGGTTGAGCTGCGGCGCCTTGACGGTCGGCGGCTGGCGCCCGTTGAACCCTTGGGCAGCCAGCGCCAGACGTCGCGCCTGTTTGAGGGAAAAGGCCAGAGTCGCGGGCATGAACATCTCCTTGTCTGCTCGCAACCTACCTCACCTGAAAGTGGTTTGTGTAGTAAGGCCCTGATCATTTATGCATCGGATCGTCCCAGAACGGCCGAATGGCCTCGTGTTCGACATCGGCACGGCTGACCCCGATGTCCTTCAGCGCTTCGTCGCTCAGACTGGCGAGCAACTCGCGTTCACGGTGCAGTTCGTACCAGCGGCTGAACTTGTGCAGCAGATCGGAAACGATATGGCCGTGGCCGGAAAATTTTGTGTCGTCTACATACTCTCTTTGACCTTTCATCGTGTTGCCCTCCTTGTGGATGGCTCAAGTCTCGCGCTGGCGCTAAGATCAATCCAACGAATGTTTCTGATGGCATTCATCACGGAGATTCATCAATTGTCGGCCTACCCCAGTATCGATACCGATGTCCTGCGCACCTTCGTCGCAATTGCCGATCAGGGCGGGTTTACCCGCGCCGGCGAAATGGTCAACCGCACGCAATCGGCGGTGAGCATGCAGATGAAGCGGCTGGAAGAAGACGTGCTGCAACGCCAGTTGTTCGAGCGCGACGGCCGCCAGGTGCGCCTGACCGCCGAAGGCCAGGTGCTGTTGGGTTACGCGCGGCGCATCCTGAAATTGCACAGCGAAGTGTTCAACACGCTGCGCGAGCCACACATGGTCGGCACCGTGCGCATCGGTACGCCGGACGATTACGTGATGCGGTTTCTGCCCGGGATCCTCTCGCGGTTCGCTCAGTTCTACCCGCTGATCCAGATCGAAGTGCATTGCGAGTCCAGCAAACAGTTGTTGCAGCGCACCGATCTGGACTTGTCGATCGTCACCCGCGAGCCGGGCAACGAGATCGGTCAGTTGCTGCGCAAGGAGCGTTTCGTCTGGGCCGAGGCGCAGAATTTCAGCGCCCACGAGCAAACGCCGTTGCCGCTGGCGATGTTCAACAGTGATTGTTTCTGCCGCTTGTGGGCCTGCAATGCGCTGGACGCGATGGGCCGCGACTACCGCATCGCCTACAACAGCACCAGCCTGTCGGCGCTGATGGCGGTGGTGAGCGCGGGTCTGGCGATCACCGCGCAGCTGGAAAGCCTGATCACCCCGGACATGCGCATTCTAGGCGCTGCCGAGGATCTGCCGTTGCTGCCCGAGGCCAGCATCATGCTGATCCGCAATCTGAACAATCCGTCGCCGATCACCGAATGCCTGGCCGAGCACATCGTCGAAGGCTTCAAACTTTAAAGGCGAGCATCACCGCGCACAGCACCAGAAAGCCGCAAAACAGCCCGCGCAAGAGCCGTTCCGGCATGGCGTGGGCGACTTTCACCCCCCAACTGATGCTGGCCAGACCGCCAATGGCCAGCGGCAGGCCGATCATCCAGTCCACTTCGTGGTGCACCGCGTAGGTCACCAGGGTTACGCCGGTGCTCGGCAATGCCAACGCCAGCGACAGGCCCTGGGCGACCACTTGGCTGGTACCGAACAGGCTGGTCAGCACTGGCGTTGCCACCACGGCCCCACCGACACCAAACAGACCGCCCATGGTCCCGGACGCTGCGCCGAGAACACCCAGCCATGGCCATGAGTAACGCATCTCGGAGGTCACGGCGGTTTTTTTGCCGAACATCTTCAGCAGGTTGTACGCCGAGAGCACCACAAGGAACGCGACAAAGCCGATACGCATGGTTTGCGCATCAATGCCCACCGCCCAGATCGAACCGATCCACGCAAAGCAAAAACCCATGACTGCCAACGGCAGCGCATGACGCAGTTCGATGCGATTGCGCTGATGATAGCGCCACAGCGCCAGCATCACGTTGGGCACCACCATCACCAGCGCCGTGCCTTGGGCGATCTGTTGATCGAGGCCGAACCACACGCCCAGCAGCGGAATGGCGATCAAACCACCGCCGATGCCGAAGATCCCGCCCAGTGTGCCAAGGGCGGCGCCAAACAGCAGGTACAACAAAAACTCGATCACAGCGATGTCCTCATCCGTCAGGCGAATCATCCTACGCAGTCGAGGCTGGCGGGGAAACGCACAGCAACGCACAATGGCTATGCCAATTTCGCACAAGCACCGAAGCACTTATGAATCCCAATCAGTTGACCGAACAGCTCGGGCTGTTTCTCGATGTGCTGGAGAGCGGCAGTTTTTCTGCGGCGTCCCGTCGTCATCCGCTGACGCCCTCTGCCGTGGCGCGGCGCATTGACAGCCTGGAAAACGCGGTCGGCAGCCAATTGTTCATCCGCAGCACCCACGTCGTACGGGCAACCCCGGCCGGGTTGGCGTTTGCCGAGCGGGCGCGGCGCATTGTCAGCGAACTGCAACTGGCCCGTGCTGAGGCGGTGTCGTTGAGCAGTGCGCCGGAAGGCTTGATCCGTATCGATGCCCCGGCCGCTTTTGGTCGCCGCCATCTCGCGCCGGTCATCGCTGACTTTCTGGTGCTGTACCCGGGGCTGGATGTGCAGTTGCACCTGATCGACAGTTTCATCGACATGCACGGCTCAAATCTGGGCAAAGTCGATCTGGTGCTGCGCGCCGGGCAAATGGCCGATACGCGGCTGGTCGCCACCCCGCTGGCGAGCATGGTGCGCATTGCCTGTGCCAGCCCCGACTACCTCAAGCGCCGTGGCGCGCCGAGCCATCCCGCACAGTTGAGTGAACATGACGGACTGGATTGGGAAGGCCTCGCCCCGCCCTTCGCCTGGCGCTTCGAACTGGACGGGCAAATGCAACTGCATCGCCCCGCGCGCATCCGCATGAGCGCCAACAATGCCGAAGCGCTGGTGTGCGGGGCACTGGCCGGACTGGGCGTCGCGCATTTGCCGACCTGGCTGGCCAGTGAGTACCTGCTGCGTGGCGAACTGCTGCCGCTGTTCTGCGAGAACGGCCTGCCGCAACCAGAGACCACCGGCATCTATGCACTGCGCATGGAACAGCAGACCCACTCGCGCAGCCGTCTGCTCCTGGAATACCTGAAGACCCGCTTCAGCCCGGTGCCGCCGTGGGATCTGGCGCTGCAGCGCGAGCTGGGCCGGCACTAGATTCTGGATAATTATCTGGCGCATTAAACATTCGGACGCTAGATTCAAGCCCATCATCGAACAAGGCTTTGCCATGACCACCGAACGCGACACCCCCGACAATTGCGATCACCTGCTGCTGGACAACCAGGCCTGTTTCGCCCTGCACTCCACTTCGCTGATGATGACCAAGGTCTACAAGCCCCTGCTACAGGCGCTGGGCCTGACCTACCCGCAGTATCTGGCGATGATGGTGCTATGGGAAAAGGATGGTTTGACCGTGGGCGAAATCAGCACGCGGTTGCTCACTGATCCGGGTTCGCTGACGCCACTGCTCAAGCGTCTGGAAGCCGAAGGTTTGCTCAGCAGAACCCGCAGCCGTGAAGACGAACGGGTGGTGATTGTCGAGTTGACCGAGCAAGGTCGAGCACTCCGCGACAAGGCGCAAACCATTCCGCAATGCATCCTTGGCGCCAGCGGCTTCACCCTGGAACGCCTGCAGAAACTGCAAGCGGAGTTGCAAGCCCTGCGCAGCCACCTGCAAGACAGCCTGACCTGAGCCCGCTACTGTTCCACTGCAGGAGTGAGCCCGCTCGCGATAGCGGTGAACGCGCCGCCATCGTGTTGACCGCTGCACCGCTATCGCGAGCAGGCTCACTCCTACAGGTAATCTCGTTGTCTGAAAAATATTTGTCCACGCCTGACCTTCCCGCCATCCTCTCTAAACCGCGCCTTCCAGGCTAACCAAACGAACCAGTCCTTCGTCGAAGCGCATATTTTTCAGAAAATTATCTTGCGCGCTAAACATTAGCGAGCTACATTCACCTCGCACTTACTTAGCGCGCAAACATTTAGCGCAAATTAAATACTCGACGAGGCCCACACCATGCAAACTCTCTACACTGCAATCGCAACCTCCACTGGCGGCCGTGACGGTCGTGCGATCTCCAGCGACAACGTCCTCGACGTCAAACTCGCTACCCCGAAAGAACTCGGCGGTGCCGGCGGCGCAGCGACCAACCCTGAGCAACTGTTCGCTGCCGGTTACTCCGCCTGCTTCATCGGCGCGCTGAAATTCGTCGCCAGCCAGACCAAACGCAAAATCCCGGACGACGCCTCGATCACCGCGCACGTCGGTATCGGCCAGATCCCTGGTGGTTTCGGTCTGGACATCGACCTGCACATCAGCCTGCCAGGCCTGGAACAAGCGGATGCACAGAGCCTGGTCGAAGCCGCGCATCAGGTCTGCCCGTACTCCAACGCCACCCGTGGCAACGTTGACGTACGCCTGCACACCACCGTGTAACTCAAGCAAAAGATCGCAGCCTGCGGCAGCTCCTACAGGGATCAGTGTAGGAGCTGCCGCAGACTGCGATCTTTTGATCTTTGCGGCAGGCACAAAAAAGCCCGACTCAATGGTCGGGCTTTTTCTTTCCGTAAAAAGCAGTGCTTATTTAGCACGGCCTTTGTAGGAACCGCCTTCGCGGGTGTCGATTTCGATCTTGTCACCGATTTCGATGAAGTCAGCAACTTGCAGCTCAGTACCGTTAGCCAGCTTGGCAGGCTTCATTACTTTGCCGGAAGTGTCGCCGCGAGCCGAGCCTTCGGTGTAGTCAACTACGCGCACGATAGTGGTCGGCAGCTCTACGGAAACCAGACGCTCTTCGAAGAACACGGCTTCGCAAACGTCGGTCATGCCTTCTTCAACGAAAGGCAGAACGCTTTCGATGTCTTCGGCGTTCAGCTCGTACATGGTGTAGTCAGTGGTGTCCATGAACGTGTAGGTGTCGCCGCTGATGAAGGACAGGGTCGCTTCTTTGCGGTCGAGGATCACGTCGTCCAGCTTGTCGTCCGCACCGTAAACGGTTTCGGTCTTGTAACCGGTCAGCAGGTTCTTCAGCTTGGTCTTCATGATCGCGCTGTTACGGCCCGACTTGGTGAATTCAGCTTTCTGAACCAGCCAAGGATCGTTGTCGATACGGATCACGGTACCGGGTTTGAGTTCTTTACCAGTTTTCATTGCGAATATCCGAATTTGGATGGGATTTACAAAAATCTAGGCCGCGTATCATATCCAATTTAGGTAAAACTGTACCAGCGCCGTGGCAAGATCCGCCTGCAAGCCTTGTTCCAGACACCACGCTTCGGCGTTTTCCTGCAGTTGCGGCCAGTGTTTACGGGCCTCCAGCCAGTGCTCGCCGATCGGTTGCCCGGCACTCCAGGCCCGCCACAGACCGCTCATCGCCTCGGCAGCGGCCGGTGAAAGCCCTTTCGTGTAGAGGGCGAGAAAGGCATCGAGCTTGTCGAGGTGGATGTCTTCGTCCTGCTGATAGATGTGCCAGAGCATCGGTCTCCCGGCCCATTGTGCGCGGACGAAAGAGTCTTCACCGCGCACCGCGTTGAAATCGCAGCACCACAACAACTGATCGTATTGATCCTGACGGACGAACGGCAGTACCTGCACCGTCAGCGCCTGACGCACGTCCAGATCGCCGACAGCCAATGCATCGACCTCGAGCCAGCGCGCAACATCACCGAGAATCCGTCCCTCCGGCACCAGCAGATGGGTCGGCGTGCTATCGGCCGCCAACACATCCAGCCAACTGGCCAGCCCGGCATTTTCGTAGGCAAACAACGAGATCAGCTGCGCGTCCGCTGTGCGATCTACGCCCAGGCCTTGCAGGAATTGTCGCTGCGCAGCTGCATCCTGCTGAAATTGCCGACGCCGCTCCAGCAGCCCGCTTTCACGCAGCAAGCCGCCCGTCCCAGGCCGAAATCCAGGAAAGAAAAAGAATTTCTGTACCGACTTGTACTTCACCGACGGCAACCCGTGACAGCCGGTGACCCAGTCTTCGGCGCTGAGGTAATCGAGGTTCATCCACAGCGGCGGCTGTTGCCGCTCGGTCATGGCGTCCATGTACGCCGATGGCAACTGGCAGGCAAATGCGGCGATCACCACGTCCGCCGCCTCCGTCTGCGGCCATTCGCTCGGCCAGTGCCGCACCTCGACGCCCTGTTGCAATTGCTGCGCAAGGTTGATGTCGATCTCGGGGCAGATACGTTCGAAGGCGCGCAGGTCATCGACCCACAAGCGCACCGCCAGCCCATGCTCGGCTACCAGTTGCCGGGCCAGACGCCAGGTCACGCCGATGTCGCCATAGTTGTCGACCACGGTGCAAAAAATATCCCAGCGGGTTTTCGGTACCGACATGCAAGACTCCCGTTGGCAAAAGCACTGATTGTCCGCATAAATGACCTCGCGCAGAAGAGCCGACGGCGATTAATCTTCGTGCGACAATCGCCACTTGCCCGCAATCATCCGCCAGGAGGCAGCCATGCCCTATCGCCCCAACCCACGTCGTCCCTTGCCCGTTCAGCTTAGCGCGCTGCAACTGACCGGCAGCATTGCCCTGGGCATGTGGCTGGGCTTTCTGGCCATTGCCCTGACTTGCTGGCTGATTTCGCGTTTTGTGTTGACCGAGCAACTGGCACCGGTTGCCCAGGCCGTGCAGCAACTGGCCAAGCCACCAGCGGCCGTCCAGGTGCAACCGGACATTCCGCCACAGAGTCCGCTGTTCGAGCAGTACGAAGAAAACCTGCGCAAGAACGAGCAGCAGGCTCGTCTGGATCAAGCTCGCGGCAGCACTCGCAACCAGTCGAATCCCAAGTGCCAGTTCTGGCTGCAACAGGATCAGACCGCACCGAGCGAAAAGAGCCGCGCCAACGTTTTGCAATTCTGCGATTGATCATGAACAAACACACCGTCCACCAACTGATCCTCGACAAACTGCGCGTCGACCTCGACATCGCCGAGCGCGCCGCGCAGACCGCTTATGAAACCGCGACCCACGAAGAGAACATCGCCGAGAACAAGTACGACACCCTCGGGCTTGAGGCGTCTTATCTGGCAGCGGGTCAGGCGAAACGGGTCGAGGAAATCCGTCAGTCACTGGCGCTGTGCCAGAACCTGACGCTGCGCGCCTACGACGAAAATCGCGGCATCGAGATCGGCGCCCTGCTCGGTCTGGAAGACGAAAAGGGGCGCGAGCAATGGCTGTTTCTGGCGCCGGATGCGGCGGGCCTGAAAGTCGATGTGGTGGGTCAGCCGATTACCGTCATCACCCCGCGCTCGCCGCTGGGCAAAAGCCTGCTGGGCAAGTTTGAAGGTGATGAGGTGGAGATTCTGGTGGCGGGCACCCGGCAACAGTTTGCTGTCACCGAGGTGCTTTGAGGCAGGGTCTTAGTGGACCGGCAGTTCGACACCGTCGAACAACTCTTCCAGTTCCTGCTTGTTGTGGCACTGGATGGCTTTGGCCATCACTTCGCGGGTCAGGTGCGGGGCGAACTTCTCGATGAAGTCGCACATGAAACCACGCAGGAAAGTACCGCGACGGAAACCGATCTTGGTGATGCTCGACTCGAACAGTTCGCTGGCATCCAGCACCACCAGGTCGTTATCGAGTTTGGTGTCGACCGCCATCTTGGCGACGATGCCCACACCCAGGCCCAGGCGCACGTAGGTTTTGATCACGTCGGCGTCGGCCGCGGTAAACACCACTTTCGGCGTCAGGCCACGATGGCTGAAGGCTTCGTCGAGTTTCGAACGGCCGGTGAAACCGAACACGTAAGTCACGATCGGGTATTCGGCCAGCGCTTCGAGAGTCAGCTTCGGCAGCTTGGTCAGCGGGTGGCCCTGCGGCACGACCACGCAGCGGTTCCAGCGATAGCACGGCATCATCACCAGATCACCGAACAGTTCCAGCGCTTCGGTGGCGATGGCGAAATCGACGGTGCCGTCAGCGGCCATTTCGGCGATCTGCATCGGCGAACCCTGGTGCATGTGCAGCGCCACGTCCGGGTATTGTTTGATGAAATTGCTGATCACCGGCGGCAATGCATAACGCGCCTGGGTGTGGGTGGTGGCGATCGACAGGGTGCCTTTCTTCTCGTTGGAGAATTCCTGGGCAATCTGCTTGATGCTTTCAACCTTGCGCAGGATTTCGCCAGCGGTGGTGATGATGCGCTCGCCGGCCGGGGTGACGCGGGTCAGGTGCTTGCCGCTGCGGGCAAACACTTCGACGCCAAGTTCGTCTTCCAGCAGGCGGATCTGTTTACTGATACCCGGTTGCGAGGTGTAAAGGCTTTGGGCGGTAGCGGAAACGTTGAGGTCGTGGTGCGCCACTTCCCAGATGTAGCGCAATTGTTGAAGCTTCATATGTATCCCTCAAAGCAGGTAGACGCCACGGGCATCAGCGACGGTATATAACTATATTAATGGTTTGATGAATAAATCTAGAACTTTTTTATCAAAAGGCCATTATTCCCGCCTCAGCGATCCCCCCGGCGCCGGCGCTCCACCAATGGCACCAGATAAACCGGCACCTTGGCCAATTGCAGGACCCGGGTCGCCGTGCGCCCCAAAGGCGTTTCCGCCCCTACGCCGTGGCTGTGAGTGCCTACGATCAGCAAATCCACAGAGAGTTTCTGCACCTGGTCGAGAATCACCTGCGCCGGATCACCCTGCACCACCCGAACCGCGCAAATCCGCTGCAGATCCTGCTCGCCCTCGTCGCCCAGCTCTTCGCGAAAACTGTCCAGCACCCGTTGCTCGATATTGGCGATGACAGTTTTCAGACCCTGACTGTGAAATTCGTTCAATGCCTGTTCGTCGAGATAACTCTGCAACACCGATTCGGCAAACAGCCCCATGGGTTCCACTGCATGCACCACATACAAGTCGGCATTGAATGTCCGCGCCAGTGCCAGGGCATGCTGCATCACTAAAGGTGCGTACAGACCGAGGTCAGTGGCATACAGCATCGAACGAATCATATGACCTCCTCGCGTGCCAAAATGGCGGAGATTTGATTCAGCTTAGCAGTGCCTTGGCGAGTACGACGTGCGACGCAACGTCTTGAAGCACCGGGGCTTTAGATCGACGGTTCGTTGCTGATGCCGTGCGGTACGTGACCGGTGGCGACCACTTCGCGCGCGGCCTCGCAGTGGCCGGTCTGATCGTCGAAGAACACATCGGCAGCGAAGGCTTCGAGAAACGCCGATTTGGTCAGCCCGCCGAGAAACAGCGACTCGTCGAGGCGGATGTCCCACTCGCGCAAGGTGCGGATCACCCGCTCATGCGCCGGCGCCGAACGTGCGGTGACCAGCGCCGTGCGGATCGGGCAGTCGTCTTCGGGGAACTCGCGTTGCAGCGCATTGAGCGCCGCCAGAAACCCCTTGAACGGCCCACCGCGCAATGGCTCGCGCGCCGACTCACGCTCCTTGGCCTGAAACGCCAGCAGCCCGCCAGACTGGTAAATGCGTTCGGACTCGTCGGAGAACAGCACCGCGTCGCCATCGAAGGCGATGCGCAGCTCATCACTGGCCGCGCGACTGGCGCCGCCGGAGAGAATCGTCGCCGCCGCGAATCCTGCTTCCAGCGCCGCGCGCACATCCTCGGCGTGCGTCGAAAGAAACAAGTCACAGCCAAAGGCTTTGAGGTACGGATAGGGACTGCGCCCACCGACGAATGCCGCCCGCGAGATATCCAGTCCATAGTGGTGAATCGAATTGAAGGCACGCAGACCGGTGTCAGCGCTGTTGCGCGAGACCAGAATCACCTCGACCCGGGCGCGGTCGAGGCGACTGTTGAGGCTCAGGAGTTTTTCCACCAGCGGGAACGCATCGCCGGGCGCGAGAATCTCGTCTTCGTGTTCGATCTGATATTGCCGGTAGGCTTCGACACCGCTCGCCAGGTAGACCTTGTGACTCTCGCTCAGGTCGAACAGGGCGCGAGACGAAATCGCCAGCACCAGTTTGTCATCGATGTTCTTGGCCATGCCTTCCCCACTCCCCTGAAAACCGACTCAAGTGTTGCGTCGGTCGATGAAACTCAACGTGCGATACAGCGCTTCGATCCGTGGCAACTCACACCCGGCCGCCTTGGCAGCGGCCAATGGCCGGGCGTAAATCGCTTCCAGTTCCAGCGGCCGTTTGTGCAGAAAATCGTGGTACATGCTCGGCCAATAGTCGGGCATTTTCTCGGTCATCATGAACAGGTACTCGGCATAACCGGGCGGTATATCGTGACCACAAGCCCTGGCGCCCTGCACCACTTCAGCCATCAACGCCTGAATCAGCGCGCGACTGTCAGCGTCGGCCATCAGCGGCGTGGTGCCGGCACCGAGCAGCACCGAGAGACCGTTGTACGGAATATTCCACACCAGTTTCTGCCAGCGTGCCTGTTGCAGATTGGGCATCGCCTGCGATTCGATACCGGCGGCGCGGAACAGACCGGCGCCCTCCTCGACCAGCGCCATACGCCCCGCGTCGTCTGCCGCCGGGCCACTGTGGTAGCCGATATTCACCGCCCCCAGCGCCTGATGGGTGATGTGCCCGGGACCTTCGCGATGCACGCAGATCAGGCACAGACCACCGAGCAGATGCAGGGAATCGGGTAGCAGCTCACGCAAGCTGTCTTCGACGTCCAGACCGTTTTGCAGCACCAGCACTTTCGCGCCGGGCCTGGCCGCGGCAATGATCGCCGGGGCCAACCCGGCGCCGCTGGTGGTCTTGGCGCCGACCAGCAACCAGTCGCAGGCTGGCATATCCTCAGCCTTCGCATACGCCTGCACCGGGTTCAGCGTCAGCGTGCCATGCACGGCACTGTCCACCTGCAAACCGCGTTCAGCCACTGCGGTGAATTCACTGCGCAGCAAAAAGTGCACATCGAAACCGGCCCGCGCCAGCATCAAACCGTAAAACCCGCCGATTGCGCCGGTGCCGATAATCCCGATCACCGGTTTGCTGTGTGCTTCCACCATCTATGGCAACTCCTCTGCAATCCGACCCAGTGCCTGTGCCACTGCCGCGTTCAGCGCATCGGCAGTCAGGCGCGTGTGCAATGCCCCAAAGAACTCGCCGTCGCGCACCACAAACAGCGCCGGCAAATGAAAGACCTGATAACGCTCCACCAGCCCGCCGTTGTTGCCGGCATCGATCCAGCACAGGCGCTCAACCGCCAGCTCGAACCCGGGCAAAACCTCTCTGGCATAGCGGCAGCTGGAACAGCCGACACTGGTGAAAATCACCAGCGAAACGCCGCTCATCGCCAGCAGCCGCTGGTCGGCGTCGAAATCGGTCAGCTCGGATTCGACCACTATACTGGGGGAAACAATGTCAAATGGCCGACACAGGGAGTCTGTGCTCATGGGACGTTTTATTCCTCATCCGGACGAAGTGCCGGTTGAATTGACCTTGCTCAAGCCCGAGTGTATTTCCAGGCAACAGCTGCACACTATCAGCCTCGGCGGGATCGCTTGCAATTATCACCGCGCGTGGCGCCACGGCACGGCGCTGCAAGTGCGCATGCCGACACTCAATGCCGACATCTGTTATCCGGGCTATGTCGCGTGGTGTCTGCGGCGCAAGAAGGGCTATCTGCTGGGGATCGCATTCACCGACGAGCAAACGCTGTTCAGCGCCCGGATGGGCGAACAGGTGTGCCAGATCGAACGTTTTTGCCGCATGAACGAGGCCCACGACGATCTGCAGGATGTTCAGGCGCTGGCCCTGCAATGGGTCGAACAACACGCCGACGAATTCTCCCACGACAGCGTGCGCAAGGCTTTTGCCCAGCCAGTGCTGGATTAAAGCCGCGTTTGCCCATTGTCGAGCCGCGTCTGACGCGCTAAGGTTCGGCTCCCCGACGCGCTTAAATCTGCTGTGCTCCGCCGCGCGGGGATCGCTGGCGGCCGGCACCCGTGACCTGACGAGTAAACGATGGCTGATTTACCGATCAACGACCTAAACGTCGCCTCTAACGAGACCCTGATCACTCCCGATCAGCTCAAGCGTGATATCCCTCTGAGCGATGCTGCGCTGCGCACCGTCACCAAGGGCCGCGAAGTCATTCGCAACATTCTTGATGGCACCGACCACCGTCTGTTCGTAGTGATCGGCCCGTGCTCGATCCACGATATCAAGGCTGCCCACGAATACGCCGATCGCCTCAAGGTGCTGGCGGAGGAAGTCTCCGACACCCTGTATCTGGTCATGCGCGTGTATTTCGAGAAGCCACGGACTACCGTTGGCTGGAAAGGCCTGATCAACGATCCGTACCTGGATGACTCGTTCAAGATTCAGGATGGTCTGCACATCGGTCGCCAGTTGCTGCTGGACCTGGCCGAGAAAGGCCTGCCAACCGCTACTGAAGCGCTCGACCCGATCTCCCCGCAGTATCTGCAGGACCTGATCAGCTGGTCGGCCATCGGCGCGCGTACCACCGAATCCCAAACCCACCGTGAAATGGCTTCCGGCCTGTCCTCGGCAGTCGGCTTCAAGAACGGCACCGACGGCGGCCTGACCGTGGCGATCAACGCCCTGCAATCGGTTTCCAGCCCGCACCGTTTCCTTGGGATCAACCAGGAAGGTGGCGTGTCGATCGTCACCACCAAGGGCAACGCCTACGGTCACGTGGTGCTGCGTGGCGGCAACGGCAAGCCGAACTACGATTCGGTCAGCGTCGCCCTGTGCGAGCAGGCGCTGAACAAGGCGAAAATCAAACCGAACATCATGGTCGATTGCAGCCACGCCAACTCCAACAAGGATCCGGCCCTGCAACCGCTGGTGATGGAGAACGTCGCCAACCAGATCCTCGAAGGCAACCAGTCGATCATCGGCCTGATGGTCGAGAGTCATCTGAACTGGGGCTGCCAGGCCATCCCGAAAGACCTCGCCGACCTGCAATACGGCGTGTCGATCACCGATGCCTGCATCGACTGGTCTGCCACCGAGAACACCCTGCGCAGCATGCACGCCAAGCTCAAGGATGTTCTGCCGAAACGTCAGCGCAGCTGATCAGCGTTTCAGGGGCATAAAAAAACGCCGGGCATTGCCCGGCGTTTTTGTGTGTGCGATTCAGATCTTGGCGGCGCGGCGCTGATGACGTTCCATGTAGCGCTCGACGTAAGAGCACGACGGGATCACCGTGTAGCCCATTTCTTCGGCGTACTGCAGCGCGCTTTCGGTCAGCGCGGCGGCAATGCCTCGACCGCGCAGGGCGTTGGGCACGAAGGTGCGATAGATATCCAGGGTCTGTTTCCCCAGATCCATATAGGTCAGGTAGGCACGATGACCGTCCACATTGGTCTCGAACTGATGACCAGCCTGGTCATGGTGGATGGACAACGCCTCGCTCATCACTACTCCTCGCGGGTCTTGAATTCTGACCCCTACCTTACCGATGTTTTTCCGGCGAAGGAACATCTACGCCACCCCGTGCCTGATGGACACCGAGAAAAACCACACCGATCTCGCGCAACCGAGCACGTGATAAATAGTAGGCACCATTGGCGAAAATGCTCAAGGTGCGCTCGTCATCGTGCTCGTTGACCGGGTGACTCCATGGACGCAGCGGCGGGCGCAGGGAAGATTTTCCCGAGGCGCTCACCGGAACATTGCCGAATGTCGAGACTTAAGACGCAGGCGCTTCTTTAAAGTCACCTCTAGAACGACAAAGATATGTGAGGCGTCATGCAAAATCGGAACAAAAGTGTAGACGAATTCATCTAGGCAGACTTGGTGCAAGACGCAGAAACAGCACCGGGCAACGGGAACTTTTTCTCATTAATACGCTCAGGCCGGGGCTTGCAGCTGGATATTTTTTATACAGCCTGGTTAAAAGTTGCTCGAAAAAGAATCAACGCCTACAATTTTTTTTGCTTCTTGCGCTACGTCAGTTTACTTACTACAAGTAATGGGTAGTATGTACGCCGGCTATTTCCTCAATCGGAGGAGAAAGCCACTTAATTGAAAGTCCTTGAAGGGGAACACGATGAACAACGTTCTGAAATTCTCTGCTCTGGCTCTGGCCGCAGTTCTGGCTACCGGTTGCAGCAGCGCATCGAAAGAAACCGAAGCACGTCTGACCGCTACTGAAGACGCAGCTGCTCGCTCCCAAGCTCGTGCAGACGAAGCTTACCGTAAAGCTGATGAAGCTCTGGCTGCTGCTCAAAAAGCACAACAGACTGCTGACGAAGCTAACGAGCGTGCTCTGCGCATGCTGGACAAAGCTAGCCGCAAGTAATAATCCCTCGGGATTGTTATCAAGCCGACCCATTTTTTGGGTCGGCTTTTTTATTGCCGGTCGCTTTGTCCAGGCAATAAAAAACCCGCCGACGCTTCAAGCATCGGCGGGTCTGATCGAGCTTACTGTTGCAAGTCGATCGGTGTGCTCGAAACCATCGGCGCCGAGGTATTCGGCGTGCCGATTTCAGTTGGCAGGCCATCTTCGGCCGCCACTACGTCACGCACAACATCCCAGTTCACACGCAGATTGTTGGTGACATCTTCCCGCTTGAGCATCGCGTTGATCACCGCAGTGTGCTTGTCGACCACCGACGGGTTGCCCTTGTCATCAATTGGCGTGTGCGCTTCGAGATAGACCTTGCCGCCACTGCTGCCGAACTTGTACGCGTCGTTGAGGATGCGCACCGAAGTGCCGACCGGCACCATGGCCGCCATTTCCAGCACGTTGTTGTTGAACATGCGGAAGCAGCCGTGGCTGGTGCGCATGCCGATGCCGAACTTCTTGTTCGAACCATGTATCAGGTAGCCCGGCGTGCCCAGGGTGAACTTGAACGGACCCAGCGGGTTGTCAGGGCCGGCCGGCACTACGTTCGGCAGCGGATCACCGTCGGCGGCGTGCTCGGCCTTGATCGACGCTGGAGGTGTCCAGGTCGGGTTCGGCGTCTTGGCGATGATCGAGGTGTGCGCAATCGGCGACCCCCAACCTTCACGACCGATACCCAGCGGGAAGGTGTACACCACGTTCCGGCCTTTCGGGAAATAGTAGAGACGGTACTCGGCAAGGTTGATCACGATGCCTTCACGCGGACCCGGCGGCAGAATGAACCGGGTCGGCAGGACGATTTCAGTACCGGCGCCCGGCAGCCAGGCATCGACGCCCGGGTTGGCCGCAACCATCTCCGAATAGCCCAGGTCGTATTTGGTTCCCAGGTCAGCGAAGGTGTCTTCGTATTTGGCCTTGATCACCTGCACCTGGCCGATGATGTCCTCACCGGGTGGTGGCAGGGGAAACTCCAATGCAGCAACGGGACCGGCCACACACAGGGCGGCAAGTGACAGGCAGCGGGTGACGGCAGGAAAGCGCGGCAACATCCGGAAAATCCTTCGCATGATCAACAAGGGTATAAGAGCGCGATTGTACACCGCACTTTGAATATTCGGGGAGACCGCCGATGGACCGCGCTGAATGCGAAAAGATCGCAGCCTTCGGCAGCTCCTACAGGATTACGCAAGACTCTGTAGGAGCTGCCACAGGCTGCGATCTGTTGATCCTAGAGCTCGAAACGCAATTCAGGCCAGATCGGCGAGGTGCCGCGCTTCTGCGACTCAAGGATCGCCCGACACAACGAACACAGACGCTGATCCTGGAACACCCGGCGATCCACACTCGACCAGCGCGGTTGCGCCGGCAGCAGACTGCCACACAACGTGCGGTCTGCCGAGCCACCGAGTTCGAGTTGACGGGTCACCAGATGCACCCGCACTTCCTGGCAGGCGAACAGATCCAGCTGTTCGTCAGGCTCGATCAGTTGGTAGGCAAACAGGGACCAGGCAGGACGCGGCATCGGGGGCTCCAAATAAGGGGGCGCCACATTAGCCGAAAGCCTGCCGCTAGAAAAGCCTCATAACAGCGGTTTTAGCGTCGGCCAGACATTTTCCAGCAACTTGCCCTGAGCCCCGGCTGCCGGGTGCAGACCATCGGCCTGCATGAGATCGGGATGCCCGCCTACGCCGTCGAGGAAAAACGGCACCAGCGGGATTTTTTTATCGTCCGCGAGTTTGCCGTAGACCTCGGCAAAGGCATCGGTGTAACGCTTGCCGTAGTTGGGCGGCAATTGCATGCCCAGCAGCAGCACCTTGGCGCCGCTCTGACGCGAGCTGTCGATCATCGCCGCAAGGTTTTGTTGCAATTGCGTTGGCGGCATTCCGCGCAGGCCGTCATTGCCCCCAAGCTCAAGGATCACCAGTTCCGGCTTATGCTCTGCAAGCAGCGCCGGCAGGCGCGCCTGGCCTCCGGCACTGGTGTCGCCGCTGATGGAGGCATTGACCACTTTGTCGTCAAAACCCTCCTGTTTGAGCCGTTGCTCGAGCAGCGATACCCACCCCAGGCGGGTATCCAGTCCGAAACCGGCGCTGATACTATCGCCAACGATCAGGACAGTACCCGCCGCTGCGTTCTGGGCCATGCACATCAAGGCCAGGCCAGCACTCAAAAACCACACACGCATCGGATTCTCCATGGGCGCAAGCATTCTCACCGCGAAGAACCTCAGCAAAGTGGTTCCCAGCGCGGAAGGTGAACTGACTATCCTGCACGAACTCAGCCTGGAACTGAACAAGGGCGACAGCCTGGCCATCGTCGGCGCGTCCGGTTCCGGCAAATCCACCCTGCTCGGCCTGCTCGCCGGCCTCGACCTGCCAAGCAGCGGCGAAGTCATCCTCGCGGGGCAAGGCCTGAGTAATCTCGACGAAGACCAGCGCGCGCGCATCCGTGCCGAACACGTGGGTTTCGTCTTCCAGTCATTCCAGTTGCTCGACAGCCTCAACGCCCTGGAAAACGTCATGCTGCCGCTGGAACTCGATGGCCGCAAAGACGCCCGCGAACGCGCCACTCAATTGCTGCAACGAGTCGGCCTCGGCCAGCGCCTGACGCACTCGCCGCGCCAGCTCTCCGGCGGCGAACAACAGCGCGTGGCGATTGCCCGGGCCTTCGCTGCCGAGCCGGACGTGCTGTTCGCCGACGAACCCACCGGCAACCTCGACAGCCACACCGGCGAGCGCATCAGCGACTTGTTGTTCGAACTGAACAAGGAACGCGGCACCACCCTGGTGCTGGTGACCCACGACGAACGCCTGGCCCATCGCTGCCGGCGCCTGATCCGACTTGAAGCCGGGCTGCTGGTCGCCCCTCTGGAGCCTTGATGGCACGTCTGCCGCTGTTGCGTCTGTTCAGTCTTGCGCTACGTCAACTCATGCGCGATGCCCGTGCCGGGGAATTGCGGGTGTTGTTTTTCGCCTTGGTCGTGGCCGTGGCCGCGAGTACTGCCATCGGCTACTTCGGCGCCCGCCTCAACGGCGCGATGATGCTGCGCGCCACCGAGTTCCTTGGCGCCGACCTGGTGCTTGAGGGCAGCTCGCCGGCCCGCGACGAACAGATCCGCAGCGGCACCGAGCTACGCCTGAATCATGCGCAGGTGGTGGAGTTCTCCAGCGTCATCGCCACCGACAACGGCATTCAGTTATCGAGCATCAAAGCCGTCGACCGCACGTACCCACTGCGCGGCGAACTGAAAAGCGCTGCCGCTCCGTTTGCCACTGAAACCGCTGGCGGCGAACCGCAACCCGGTGAAGCGTGGGTCGAAGCACGTCTGCTGACTGCGCTGGATCTGAAGATCGGCGACAGCATCGATGTCGGCATGAAAACCCTGAAGCTGACCCGCGTGCTGACCTACGAACCGGATCGCGCCGGCAACTTCTACAGCCTCACGCCTCGGGTGATGATCAACCTCGACGACCTTGCCGCCACTGGCGTGGTCCAGCCCGGCAGCCGCGTGAGCTATCGCGAGCTGTGGCGCGGCGAACCGCAGGCGCTGGAAACCTACCGCCAACTGATCAAACCGGGGTTGGCGGCCAATCAGCGAATTCAGGATGCACGCGACGGTAACCGGCAGATTGGCGGTGCACTGGGCAAGGCAGAACGTTATCTGAACATGGCCAGTCTGGTCGCGGTGTTGCTCGCCGGCGTTGCAGTCGCGTTATCGGCCAACCGCTTCGCCAGTCGCCGCTTCGATGCCAGTGCATTGTTGCGCTGCCTCGGTCTGTCGCGCCGGGAAACCATGTTGCTGTTCAGCATTCAATTGACCGTATTGGGCCTGTTTGCCGCGCTCAGTGGCGCGGTTCTCGGCTGGCTGGCGCAATTGGGACTGTTCGCTCTGTTGCATGATCTTCTGCCTGCCGATGTGCCACCGGGTGGGCTGTTTCCGGCGCTCGCCGGGATCGGCACCGGGCTGGTAGCGCTCGCCGGGTTCGCCCTGCCGCCGCTTGCCGCGCTGGGTCGGGTGCCGCCGCTGCGGGTACTGCGCCGTGACATGCTGCCGATTCCGTCGAGTACCTGGATGGTCTACGGCGCGGCGCTGGGCGCTCTCGGGCTGATCATGTGGCGCCTGAGCCTGGATCTGTTGCTGACCTTCGCCCTGCTCGGCGGCGGTGTGGTCGCTGCGTTGGTCTTGGGTGGCCTGCTGCTGTTGCTGCTCAACAGCCTGCGACGGATGCTCGCCCGCGCGCCGCTGCCGTGGCGCCTCGGTCTGGGCCAGTTGTTGCGCCATCCGCTGGCGGCAGCCGGGCAAGCGCTGGCGTTCGGTTTGATCCTGCTGTCGATGGCGTTGATCGCCCTGCTGCGCGGCGAACTGCTCGATACCTGGCAAAACCAGTTGCCAAAAAACGCCCCCAACTACTTCGCCCTGAACATTCTGCCGGCCGACAAACAGGCCTTCACCGATCATTTGATCAAGGTGTCCGCACAAGCGGCGCCACTGTACCCGGTGGTACCGGGACGGCTGATCAGCATCAACGGCGAACCGGTGCAACAGATCGTCAGCAAGGATTCAGCCGGTGACCGCGCGGTACAGCGTGACCTGAGCCTGACCTGGGCCGCCGACCTGCCGGCAGGCAACAAGCTCACCGCCGGTTCGTGGTGGACCGGGCAACCCTCGGATGGCGTACCGGGCGTGTCGGTTGAAGGCAAAGTCGCCGAAAGCCTCAGGCTCAAACTCGGCGATCAGATGGTGTTCAGCGTGGGCGGGGTCAATCGTGAAGCCAAGGTCACCAGCCTGCGCGAGATCAATTGGGACAACTTCCAGCCGAACTTCTTCATGATCTTCCAGCCCGGCACCCTGAAGGATCTGCCGGCAACTTACCTGACCAGTTTCTATCTGGCACCCGGTCATGATCAGCAGATCGTCGAGCTGTCACGGGCATTCCCGGCGGTGACCATCCTTCAGGTCGAAGCCCTGCTCGAACAGCTGCGCAGCATCCTCGCCCAGGTCACCCTGGCGGTGGAATACGTGTTGTTGTTCGTGTTGGCGGCGGGGATGGCGGTGCTGTTCTCCGGATTGCAGGCGACGCTGGATGAACGCATTCGCCAAGGCGCGCTATTGCGTGCGCTGGGTGCGCAACGGCAGTTGCTGGTCAAGGCGCGGCGCATCGAGTTCGGTTTGCTCGGGGCGGTCAGCGGCTTGCTCGCGGCCATTGGTTCGGAAGTGGTGAGTCTGGTGTTGTATCGCTTTGCCTTCGACCTGCCGTGGCATCCGCATCCGTGGTTGCTGGTACTGCCATTGATCGGTGCGGCGCTGATTGGCGGCGCAGGTGTGTTTGGCACGCGCCGGGCATTGAATGCGAGTCCGCTGACAGTCTTGCGCGAGGGTTGATAGACTCCAGCCTTCGTCACCACAAGAAGTTGCCATGAGCCGTTATCGCCCTCCCCGCACCGCCGGCACCGCGCTGATCACCCCTGAAGGTGAAGCGCGGATGCGCGCCGAATTCCATGAGCTGTGGCATGTGCGCCGCCCGCAGGTGACGCAGGCAGTCAGCGAAGCGGCGGCGCAAGGTGATCGTTCTGAGAACGCCGAGTACACCCAAGCACCGCACCTGCCATACTATCTCCAACAAAGCCCTTTAAACACGGGCATCTAGCAATAGTATTGATACTCAGAAAAACATACTATTTTGAGTACGAAAAATTTTACGCCTCATCAAAATATTTTTCTCAGATCACGCTACCTGCACCTCAGCAGCGCAAGAACGATCGATGTACGTCCCCGGATCAATTCCAAAAACGATCACAAATCGCCTTCTCAGCCGTCCTCGCATGCTTTTTCGAATGCCGAGACCAACGCCAGCTCAAACGATCATCGGCATCAATCACAAACAGACCTGACCTTATTGCCAACCAAAATTGCGCGATGAAAGTCGTCTACCACCATAACTAGGAGGTAGACGGCTGATTTGTCAGGCTGCAGGGCCTACTTAGTGGCTTAACCTTCAATGATCGCGATCGCGATTTCCAGATCCTTCAACAGGTCTCTGCGCGGCTTGCACTCAATATACCCATCGATAACGATCTCACGAACACGCTTCAGGGCGGAGATTTGATCCGACACCGTGGGATACACGGAAGGCTCCTCACCATAGTAGGTCTCGTAAAAGCCCGCTTCACGATCACTCTCTCGGTACTCCGAAAACATCCAGTTGCAAGCGCTTCTGGCTTCGCTTCGCGTATTTCGTAGCCGGTCAATTCAGCTTTGCGAACAAGCAATCTCACTTTGAAAAAAGCCCACATGATAGGCTCTGAGCTTCAAACAAGGGGGCAGCAAAAGAGCGCTCAAGAAATGCAAACATCCCCTTGCCAACTACCCTGCGCATCCATCGATCAGTAGCGTAATTCGTCAAAAGGAGGCCGCTTTGGCCACAAACATCATCACTCGAGGTGGCCACGACGCCCTTAAGGCTGAGCTCGATCACTTGTGGCGCGTCTACCGACCTGAGATCACTCAAAAGGTCACGTGGGCAGCTTCCCTTGGGGATCGGAGCGAAAACGCGGACTACCAGTACAACAAAAAGCTACTGCGAGAAATTGATCGACGGATTAGATATCTGCGCAAACGCTTAGAGGACGTCAGGGTCGTCGATTATTCCTCCGAACAGGAGGGAAAGGTGTTTTTTGGAGCCTGGGTAGAGGTTGAGAATGATGAAGGAGAGCTAAAGAAATTCCGAATCGTGGGCTACGACGAAATTTATGGGCGTAACGACTACATCTCGATTGACTCGCCCATGGCCCGAGCACTGCTAAAGAAAGAGAGGGGGGACGAGGCTGTGGTGCAGACCCCAACCGGCGAGGCCATTTGGTATGTCAACAGCATTACTTATGACAGCTATGAGGATACCGGCAACGCTAGTGCTCAATAGCTGATTGAAATCGCTCATATCCGCCCCTTTCCGCGCTCTTAGCGTGCGCAATGCACACGACTTCACACACACTCATCAGGCACTGAACCTAAAGCGGTGCTTCATTTCGATTCCACACTGTCGGTTCGCCAGGTTGAGCTTCAGGCAAGACTGGGCGAGCCTTAGCTTTTCCTACCGCGACTTGCGCCCAGTAGCCAACAGGCGGCCTGGGAATATTCAGGCTGACGAAGACCTTCGTGAGATAGCTGGAGGAGACTCCGAATCGCGAGCTAATTTTGGTCATTGGAGTCGACCAAGCCAGATCGAAAAGCGCTTCTCTCGTCATGACTTCATCCGACATATCACCCGCTAAGTTCTGAGCGTTAGCTGAGCCTTCCATAGGGATCACTTTCCAGCGATTGAAGAACAAATGATCGTAGCTAATCCGTCGCGACTACACAGCTGGGTACCTACTTCCGACGGATAGACGATGTGAAATAAAGCGTCGATCTTAAAGGAAATGGTGGCGCTCCGATTAGCCCGGCCTTGTGCCCTAGAATGCCTTCCCACATACGAACCTACAGACGGAACAGCCGTAAACGAATCGTTGCTAGTCGCGGAGCACGGCCTGAAAGAAGCAGATATTGGTCGCCTGATACCCCCATGGCACACCGATGCAGACCTTAGTCGACCAATCGAAGTTGTCACGGATATGTCGAAAAGCCGTGCCATGGGCTTCACCGCCTACCAGGCGAGTGATCAAGCATTTTTCGACGTGTTCGACAAACTACGCGAGATGCGCTTGATACCCTAGTCCGCGCCACGCCGGATATGCTCAGATGATTTCAAGGAGTGGAGAAAGAAAATGACAGACGAATACTCGTTGTCCGGCGTGCTGGAAAGGATGTACCAGAATCAGCTCGCCCTAGAGGCGGCGTTGATGGAGTTAACGCTACATGTTGAAGCCCAGGGCGGTGCTGAAGTCGGGGATTACGTCCGAGGTGCTTTGTGGGCCATTGGTGAGAACGCCGGGCACATCAAACAGGGTTTAGCCCGGCTTAAAAAATCCTCTTAAGCCAGGCTTTGCCCGAAGGGATGGTGAGCAGGGATAGCTCCCGAGCTTCAAAGGTGCAGTCATCGATATGGAGTATTTCCGAGCTGAACACACCCAAATCAAAAATTGCCCTATCGCCACCCTATGGAAATCAGACAGAATGTTCATGCATAAACATTGGGTCACCATTTTTTTCGCCAATACGTTCAAACACAGGAATCATTGTCTCGTCAATCTCACCAAGTTGCCAGCATACAAGTACCCTCTTGTCCTCTGAACTAGCCTTGTAAGACTGAGTGCGATGGATTGTTCCGGTGCCATCAAATAATATAGCTTCGCCCTCAGAGTACGCATGAACTGTCGAGCGTTCATCAAAATCCAGCGACTCGCCTCGAAGCACAGCGGTTGTTTCTAATCCTCCGAAATGAGGTTTAAAATCTAACAGTGGCGTGAGCACGGTTGCACTTTGATTTAATTTCAAGCCTGCATCTGTGAAATCGGAGTGCCATCTGCCTGTAGGATAGCTTCCTGTTATTTCAATAATGTTTGCCTGAAGCACTCTCATTTTTTCAGCTTTATCGCCCACTATATTTCGCACTACGTGGAGCTCGCAGCCATCTAGCACCTCCCGAAATAGAGCTATAGCTCGTTCAGACTTTGCAAAATACCAGCGCATGCTTACACCCTCAAACTCCTCGCTATAATCCTCATGAGCCTTAATCCCGATATCAATATCATCTGGTAGGCAATCATTTAGAAAATCCTTATACAACGCGCGAATAGGCTCAAGCGCCTCATATGAAAACTTAAGTTTAGTTACTCGCTCACTCAAAAACTGGGCCTTCTTGGACATTCACCACCTCAGCAATAAAACCCGCGCAAGAAAACTTGCGCGGTGTCGCAAGTTCAAGACAATTGGTTTACTGGGATATTCGTAAGAGCTTACTTATGCGGCTACGCGAGCCGACATAAGTTCAGCAGCAGCTTTTGCTGGTTTGGTTTCAGCCGCCGCTTTAGCCGGCTTGGTTTCTGCCGCTGCCTTGGCTGGCTTGGTTTCCGCCGCTGCCTTAGCTGGCTTGGTTTCCGCCGCCGCCTTGGCTGGCTTGGTTTCCGCCGCTGCCTTGGCTGGCTTGGTCTCTGCCGCTGCCTTAGCGGGCTTGGTTTCCGCCGCTGCCTTGGCTGGCTTGGTTTCTGCCGCTGCCTTGGCTGGCTTGGTTTCCGCCGCTGCCTTGGCTGGCTTGGTTTCTGCCGCTGCCTTGGCTGGCTTGGTTTCCGCCGCTGCCTT
>NZ_JFYN01000013.1 GCF_000631985.1 Pseudomonas sp. RIT288 | reverse complement strand
CATCCAGATACTGCGCAGAACCTTGTGGGAGCTGGCCTGTCAGCGATGGCGTCCGGTCAGGCGATAACGATGTTGAATGTGCCGGCCTCATCGCTGGCCTGCCAGCGATGGCGTCCGGTCAGGCGATAGCGATGTTGAATGTGCCGGCCTCATCGCTGGCAGGCCAGTGCCCACAGATTTATCGGCTGCTCACAAAATCCGGATGCTGCGCAGAACCTTGTGGGAGCTGGCCTGCCAGCGATGGCATCCGGTCAGGCGATAGCGATGTTGAATGTGCCGGCCTCATCGCTGGCAGGCCAGGGCCCACAGGTTTATCGGGTACTCACAACATCCAGATACTGCGCAGAACCTTGTGGGAGCTGGCCTGCCAGCGATGGCGTCCGGTCAGGCGCCACACTTTTATTTGGCAAACAACTGTCCGATATCCTTGAACGCCTTGAACTCCAGCGCATTGCCACACGGGTCGAAGAGAAACATCGTCGCCTGCTCGCCCACCAATCCCTGAAAGCGAATCCCCGGCTCAATCACAAATCGCGTGCCCAGCGACGTCAGGCGCTCGGCCAGCGCCTGCCATTGCGCCATCCCCAGCACCACACCGAAATGCGGCACCGGCACGTCATGTCCGTCCACTGCATTGGTGTGCGCGGCTTCCTGCGAAGCGTTTTTCGGCGCCAGATGAATCACCAGTTGATGGCCGAAGAAGTTGAAGTCGACCCAATGCTCGCTGGAACGACCTTCTTCCAGCCCAAAGACTTCGCGATAAAAGAGGCGTGCGGCGGCCAGGTCATAGACAGGGATGGCCAGATGGAAAGGGCTGAGCTGCATTGGCGTGTTCTCGATCAGGGGAAGTTGATTGAGTTTAGTGCTGTGAAATGTGATTGAAAGACGATAGTTTTTGCGCCGAGCTCAAATTATTTCGATCAGTCGAGGTGTGCATGCTGCGTGAACTCAAGACCTTTCTCGCGGTGGCGCGCCACGGCACGTTTGCCGCCGCGGGTTTGCACATCGGCCTGACACAATCGGCAGTCAGCGCGCAGATCCGCAATCTGGAACAGGCCTTGGGCATTCGACTGTTCGATCGCACTGGCCGTCAGGCAACACTCAATCCGGCCGGGCAGCGCGCCTTGCCGATGGCGCAGGAGATGCTGGCGATCTTCAGCCGCATGGGGGAGAGCGAGGATGTCAGTGAGTTTCGGGGCGAGTTGAAAATAGGTGCGGTGGCCACCGCGCAGACCGGGTTGCTGCCGCAGGCGCTGTTGCGCTTGCGTCAGCAGGCTCCGGGGCTGGAGCCGAAACTGGTGCCGGGGGTGTCGTTGAATCTGTTGAGTCAGGTCGATGCCGGCGAGGTGGATCTGGCAATCATGATCAAGCCGCCCTTCGAACTGCCCAAGGAGTTGTCGGCGACGGTGATTCGTCGCGAGCCGTTTGTGCTGATCGTGCCGCTGCAGGTCGAGGGCGACGATCCGCTGCGGTTGCTCGCCGACCAGCCGCAGGTGCGCTATGACCGCAATTCATTTGGCGGGCGCCTGGTGACGCGGTTTCTGCGCGAGCAGCGAATTGAAGTCAGCGTGGCGCTGGAGCTGGATGAGCTGGAGGCGATCGTGAAGATGGTCGAGTCCGGGCTGGGCGTTTCGCTGCTGCCCAAGGCTGGGCTGTGGCTGGAGCATCCGCTCAAGGTCAGGGTGATTGAGTTGGGTGAGCTGACTTTCTACCGCGAGATGGTCTTGTTGCAGCGCTATAGCCAGCGTAATCAGCCGATTCAAAAGTTGTTCGCCGATTGTTTGCTCTGAAGATCAAAGGATCGCAGCCTTCGGCAGCTCCTACAGGGGCAACACCACTCATGTAGGAGCTGCCGAAGGCTGCGATCCTTTGATTTTGTACCCAATAAAAAACCCGCCGGAAGAGGCGGGTTTTTTATCGGCAGACCGAAGATTACTCTTCGATGTTGCCCATGGCGGTGGTGTTGAAGCCGCCGTCCACGTACATGATTTCACCGCTGATGCCCGACGCCAGGTCGGAGCACAGGAAGGCGCCGGCGTTGCCGACTTCTTCGATGGTGACGTTGCGGCGCAGTGGGGTTTGCGCTTCGTTGGCGGCCAGCATCTTGCGGAAGTTCTTGATGCCGGAGGCTGCCAGGGTACGGATCGGGCCAGCCGATACGCAGTTGACGCGGGTGCCGTCCGGGCCCAGGGAGCCGGCCAGGTAACGTACGCCAGCTTCCAGCGAAGCCTTGGCCATGCCCATCACGTTGTAGTTCGGCATGGTGCGCTCGGCGCCCAGGTACGACAGGGTCAGCAGGCTGCCGTTGCGGCCTTTCATCATTTCGCGGCCAGCCTTGGCCAGGGCCACGAAACTGTAGGCGCTGATGTCGTGAGCGATGCGGAAACCTTCACGGGTGGTGGCTTCGGTGAAGTCGCCGTCCAGTTGGTCGCCCGGGGCGAAGCCGACGGAGTGCACGATGCAGTCCAGGCCGTCCCACTTTTTGCTCAGCTCTTCGAAGACCTTGGCGATTTCTTCATCGCTGGCCACGTCGCACGGGAAGCACAGCTCAGGGCTCGAACCCCAGCCCTGTGCGAACTCTTCAACGCGACCCTTGAGTTTGTCGTTCTGATAAGTGAAGGCAAGCTCAGCGCCCTCGCGATGCATGGCGGCAGCGATGCCGGATGCGATGGACAGCTTGCTGGCGACACCGACGATCAGTACGCGCTTACCGGCGAGAAAACCCATGTGTTGCTCCTCTTTCAGGTTATTGCGCAGTGGCCGGTGCCAAAAAAGCGGCTTCCAGCAACTGCTGTGTATACGGATGTTTGGGAGCGGCAAAAATATCTTGCGCAGCTCCCTGTTCGACCACTTGGCCATGCTTGACCACCATCAGCTGGTGGCTCAGCGCTTTGACGACAGCCAGGTCATGGCTGATGAACAAATACGTCAGGTTGTACTTGGCTTGCAGTGAACGCAACAGCTCCACCACTTGCCGCTGCACCGTGCGGTCGAGCGCCGACGTCGGCTCGTCCAGCAGGATCAGCGCCGGTTTCAGCACCAAAGCCCGGGCAATGGCGATACGTTGCCGTTGCCCACCGGAAAACTCGTGAGGGTAGCGGTGCCGGGTTTCCGGATCCAGACCTACCTCCTTCAATGCCGCAATAATCGCCGCCTCTTGTTCCTCAGCGGTGCCCATCCTGTGAATCCGCAGGCCTTCGCCAACGATATCGCTGACGCACATCCGCGGACTCAGGCTGCCGAACGGGTCCTGAAACACCACCTGCATCTCCCGACGCAACGGGCGAACCTCGTTCTGCGTCAGGCAGTCTAGCTGCTTGCCCTCAAAGCGAATGGCGCCTTTGCTGCCGATCAGCCGCAAAATTGCCAGACCGAGGGTGGATTTGCCGGAACCGCTTTCCCCCACGATCCCCAGCGTCTGACCCTGAGGCAGGCTGAAATTGATGCCGTCCACTGCCTTGACGTAATCCACCGTGCGCTTGAGCAAGCCTTTCTTGATCGGGAACCAGACTTTGAGGTTCTCGACTTCGAGCAGCGGCGCCCCGATTTTATTGGTCGCCGGGCCTCCGCTGGGCTCCGCGCCGAGCAATTCCCGAGTGTACGGATGCTGCGGCGAACGGAACAGCTCTGCGCACGATGCCTGTTCGACGATGCAACCGCGCTGCATGACACATACGCGATGCGCAATTCTTCGCACCAGGTTTAAATCGTGACTGATCAGTAGCAGCGACATGCCCAATCGAGCCTGAAGTTCCTTGAGCAAATCGAGGATTTTCAGCTGAACGGTCACGTCCAGTGCGGTAGTCGGTTCGTCGGCGATCAGCAGCTCCGGCTCGTTGGCCAACGCCATGGCGATCATCACCCGCTGGCGCTGGCCGCCGGACAGTTCGTGGGGCAGGGCCTTGAGGCGCTTGTGCGGCTCGGGGATGCCAACCATCTCCAGCAGCTCCAGTGTGCGTCTGGTCGCGACTTTGCCGCTCAGGCCCTTGTGGATACCGAGGATCTCGTTGATCTGCTTCTCGATCGAGTGCAGCGGGTTGAGCGAGGTCATCGGCTCCTGAAAGATCATCGCGATGCGGTTGCCGCGAATATGCCGGATGGTCTTTTCGCTCAGCCCCAGCAGATTCTGCCCGGCATAGTTGATGCTGCCGGCCGGATGGCGGGCCAGCGGGTAGGGCAGCAGGCGCAGGATCGAGTGCGCGGTCACCGATTTGCCCGAGCCGGACTCGCCGACCAGCGCCAGGGTTTCGCCGCGCTTGATGTCGAAGCTCACGCCCTCGACCACACGGTGCAGTCGCTCGTTGAAGCCGAACTCGACAGCGAGGTCGCGCACTTCGATCAGATTGTCCTGATTCATTTCACTTCCTCGGGTCGAAGGCATCGCGAGCGGACTCGCCGATAAACACCAGCAAACTCAACATCAGCGCCAGCACGGCAAACGCGCTCATGCCCAGCCACGGTGCCTGCAGATTGGATTTGCCCTGAGCGACCAGTTCACCCAGCGACGGGCTGCCGGCCGGCAAACCGAAGCCGAGGAAATCCAGCGCGGTCAGGGTGCCGATGGCGCCGGTAAGGATGAACGGCATGAAGGTCATGGTCGAGACCATTGCGTTCGGCAGAATGTGGCGAAACATGATCGCACCGTTCTGCATGCCCAGTGCCCGTGCGGCGCGCACGTATTCGAGGTTGCGGCCACGCAGGAACTCGGCGCGCACCACGTCGACCAGGCTCATCCACGAGAACAGCAGCATGATCCCCAGTAGCCACCAGAAATTCGGCTGGACGAAACTGGCGAGGATGATCAGCAGGTACAGCACCGGCAGCCCCGACCAAATCTCCAGAAAGCGCTGCCCGGCCAGATCGACCCAGCCGCCATAGAAGCCCTGCAGGGCGCCGGCAATCACGCCGATGATCGAGCTGAGCACAGTCAGGGTCAGGGCGAACAGTACCGAGATGCGGAAGCCGTAGATCACCCGTGCCAGCACATCGCGGCCCTGATCGTCGGTACCCAGCAGGTTGTCCGCCGAGGGCGGGGCCGGGGCCGGAACTTTCAGGTCGTAGTTGATGCTCTGGTAGCTGTAGGGGATCGGCGCCCACAACACCCACGCCTCCTTGGCCTTGAGCAGTTCGCGGATGTACGGGCTCTTGTAGTTGGCTTCCAGCGGGAATTCGCCGCCGAAGGTGGTTTCCGGATAGCGCTTGATCGCCGGGAAGTACCAGTTGTTGTCGTAATGCACCACCAATGGCTTGTCGTTGGCGATCAGCTCGGCGCCGAGGCTCAGGCCGAACAGAATCAGAAACAGCCACAGCGACCACCAGCCGCGTTTGTTGGCCTTGAACAGTTCGAACCGGCGGCGGTTGAGAGGGGACAGGTTCATCTCAATGCTCCCGGCTGGCGAAGTCGATGCGCGGATCGACCAGGGTGTAGGTGAGGTCGCCGATCAGTTTCACCACCAGACCGAGCAGGGTGAAGATGAACAGGGTGCCGAACACCACCGGGTAATCGCGGTTGATCGCCGCTTCGAAACTCATCAGACCCAGACCGTCGAGAGAGAAAATCACTTCCACCAGCAACGAGCCCGTGAAGAAGATGCCGATGAACGCCGACGGGAACCCGGCAATCACCAGCAGCATCGCGTTGCGGAACACATGGCCATAGAGCACGCGGTTGCGCGTCAGACCCTTGGCCTTGGCGGTGACCACGTACTGTTTGTTGATCTCGTCGAGGAAGCTGTTTTTGGTCAGCAGGGTCATGGTCGCGAAGTTGCCGATCACCAGCGCCGTCACCGGCAGCGCCAGGTGCCAGAAGTAGTCGAGGACCTTGCCGCCCAGGCTGAGTTGATCGAAGTTGTTCGAGGTCAGTCCGCGCAACGGGAACCAGTCCAGATAACTGCCGCCGGCAAACACCACGATCAGCAGAATGGCAAACAGGAACGCTGGAATCGCGTAGCCGACGATAATCGCCGAACTGGTCCACACGTCGAAGTGGCTGCCGTGCCGCGTGGCCTTGGCGATCCCCAGCGGGATCGACACCAGGTACATGATCAGCGTGCTCCACAGCCCGAGCGAGATCGACACTGGCATCTTTTCCTTGATCAGGTCGATGACCTTGGCATCACGGAAGAAGCTGTCGCCGAAATCCAGCTTCGCGTAGTTCTTGACCATGATCCACAGGCGTTCCGGGGCCGATTTGTCGAACCCGTACATGTGCTCGATTTCCTTGATCAGCGCCGGGTCGAGGCCTTGCGCGCCGCGATACGCGGAGCCGGCGACCGAGACCTCGGCACCGCCACCGGCGATGCGGCTGGTGGCGCCTTCGAAGCCTTCGAGCTTGGCGATCATTTGTTCCACCGGGCCGCCGGGTGCGGCCTGGATGATCACGAAGTTGATCAGCAGGATGCCGAACAGGGTCGGGATGATCAGCAGCAGTCGCCGAAAGATATACGCCAGCATCTGATTACTCCGTGCCCACAGGGTCGGCTTGCAGTTTGGTTTCGACTTCTATGGCGGGTTTCGCGTCAGGCTTGACCCACCAGGTGTTAATCCCGATGTCGTATTTGGGCGAGACTTTCGGGTGACCGATGTGGTTCCAGTAAGCCACGCGCCAAGTCTTGATATGCCAGTTGGGCACCACGTAGTAACCCCATTGGAGCACTCGATCCAGCGCCCGGGCATGCGCCACCAGGCTGCTGCGCGAATCGGCGTTGATCAGGCTTTCCACCAGTTGATCGACGATCGGGTCCTTCAGGCCCATGGTGTTGCGGCTGCTCGGTTTGTCGGCGGCGGCGCTCATCCAGAATTCGCGCTGCTCGTTGCCCGGCGAGTTGGATTGCGGGAAGCTGCCGACCATCATGTCGAAGTCCCGCGAGCGCACGCGGTTGATGTATTGCGAAACGTCGACGCGGCGGATCACCAGATCGATGCCAAGGTCGGCCAGATTGCGTTTGAACGGCAGCAGCACGCGTTCGAATTCAGTCTGCGCGAGGAGGAATTCGATGACCACCGGTTTGCCGCTGGCGTCGACCATTCTGTCGTCGACGATCTTCCAGCCAGCCTCTTGCAGCAGTTGATAGGCCTCGCGCTGCTGGGCACGGATCATGCCGCTGGCGTCGGTCTTGGGGTTCTCGAAGGCTTCGCTGAACACCTGCGCCGGGAGTTTGCTGCGGAATGGTTCGAGGATCGCCCGTTGCTCGGCGTCGGGCAGGCCGGTGGCGGCCATTTCCGAGTTCTCGAAATAGCTGCGGGTGCGGAAGTAGGCACCATTGAACAGCTGTTTGTTGGTCCATTCGAAATCAAACAGCAGGCCGAGCGCCTGACGCACCCGCACATCCTGAAACACCGGACGGCGCAGGTTGAAAACGAAGCCCTGCATGCCGGTCGGGTTGCTGTTGGCGATCTGTTCCTTGATCAGACGGCCTTCGGTGACCGCCGGGATGTTGTAAGCGTTGGCCCAGTTCTTCGCGGTCATTTCCAGCCAGTAATCGAACTGGCCGGCCTTCAGCGCTTCGACGGCAACGGTGTTGTCGCGGTAGTAATCGGTGGTCATCACGTCGAAGTTGTAGAACCCGCGATTGACCGGCAGATCCTTGCCCCAGTAGTCCTTGACCCGCTCATAGCGGACCGAGCGCCCGGCTTTCACTTCGGTGACCTTGTACGGGCCGCTGCCCAGCGGAATCTCCAGATTGCCCCTGGAAAAATCACGGCTGGCCCACCAGTGTTTCGGCAGCACCGGGAGCTGACCGAGGATCAGCGGCAACTCGCGATTGTTGGTGTGCTTGAACTTGAACAACACCTTGAGCGGGTCTTCGGCGATGGCCTCTTCGACATCGCTGTAGTAGCCGCGAAACAACGGCGAGCCGTCCTTGGTCAGGGTCTGGAAGCTGAACACCACGTCTTCGGCGCGTACCGGATGGCCGTCATGAAAACGCGCTTCCGGGCGCAGGTAGAAACGCACCCAGCTGTTGTCCGGGGCTTTCTCGATCTTTGCGGCGATCAGGCCGTACTCGGTGAACGGCTCGTCGAGGCTGTGCTTGGTCAGGGTGTCGTAGATCTGCCCGACATCATCGGCTGGCACGCCTTTGCTGATGAATGGGTTGAGGCTGTCGAAGCCGCCGAACCCGGCCTGGCGGAAGATCCCGCCCTTGGGCGCGTCGGGGTTCACGTAATCGAACTGCTTGAAGTCCGCCGGGTATTTCGGCGGCTCGTTGTACAGGGTCACAGCGTGTTGCGGGGCGGCAATCGCCAGCCCGGCGAACAGCAGACCGCTGGCCTGCACGAGCAGGGCGCGGATGGGCATCATTTATTGTTCTCCGAAGATTTCAGCCACCACGCGCTCAGGCCCAGGGTATAGGGCGGTGTGGTAACGAAGGCCAACCGGTTGCGGTAGGCCAGTCGGTGATAATTGAGGTACCAGTTGGGAATGCTGTAGTGCTGCCACAGCAGCACGCGGTCCAGTGCCTTGCCGGCGGCGACCTGTTCGTCGCGGGTTTGCGCGGCGAGCAATTGTTCGAGCAGGTGATCGACCACCGGGTTGGCGATGCCGGCGTAATTCTTGCTGCCCTTGACCCCGACCTGACTGGAATGGAAATACTGCCATTGCTCCAGACCCGGGCTGAGGGTCTGGTTGAGGGTCATCAGGATCATGTCGAAATCGAACTGGTCCAGACGCTGCTTGTACTGGGCGCGATCCACTGTGCGCAGGCGCGCGTCGATGCCGATGCTGTTGAGGTTCTCGATGTACGGCTGGAGGATCCGTTCCAGGTTCGGATTGACCAGCAGCAGCTCGAAACCCAGCGGCTGGCCTTTGGCGTTTTGCAGGCGCTGGCCGTTGAGCTTCCAGCCGGCTTCGGCGAGCAGCGCCAGAGCCTTGCGCATGGTTTCCCGAGGGATGCCACGGCCGTCGGTCTGCGGCAGGCTGAACGGCTCGGTGAACAGCTTCGCGGGTAACTGATCTTTATACGGCTTGAGCATCAGCCATTCATGTCCGACCGGCAGGCCGCTGGCGCTGAATTCACTGTTGGGGTAGTAGCTCGTGGTGCGCTGGTAGGCGTCGCTGAACAGCGCGCGGTTGGTCCACTCGAAGTCGAACATCAGGCCCAGCGCTTCGCGCACCTTGACGTCGCTGAAGGTCGCGCGCCGGGTGTTCATGAACAGGCCCTGGCTCTGGGTCGGGATCTGGTGCGGGATCTGCGCCTTGATCACTTCGCCACGGCGCACCGCCGGGAAGTTGTAGCCGTTGGCCCAGTTCTTTGCCTGGTGCTCGATGTAGATGTCGAATTCGCCGGCCTTGAAGGCTTCGAAGGCCACGTCGCTGTCACGGTAGAACTCGACTTCCATGCGATCGAAGTTGTACTTGCCGCGATTGACCGGAAGGTCCTTGCCCCAGTAGTCCTTGACCCGTTCGAAAATCAGCTGTCGCCCTGGCGTCACCGACGTGATGCGGTATGGGCCACTGCCCAGCGGTGGCTCGAAGGTGGTGGCCTTGAAGTCGCGATCCTTCCAGTAATGCTGCGGCAGCACCGGCAATTCACCGAGGCGCAGAATCAGCAACGGATTGCCCGAGCGTTTCATCACGAAACGGATGCGCTGCGGGTTGAGGATGTCGACCCGCGACACTTCCTGCAGCGCGGTGCGGTACAGCGGATGGCCGTCCTTGAGGAGTGTTCGGTAGGAGAAGGCGACGTCGTAGGCGGTGATCTGTGTGCCATCGTGAAAGCGCGCTTCCGGGCGCAGATTGAACACCACCCAGCTGCGATCTTCGCTGTACTCCACCGATTGCGCGATCAGGCCATAGCTGGACGCCGGTTCGTCACCGGACGGCGAATACTGGCCGGTGCCGACCATCAGCGGCTCGTTCAGCTCGTTGATGCCGTACTGCAGGAAATTTGCGGTAGTGACCGGGCTGGTGCCCTTGAACGTGTATGGATTGACCGTATCGAAGGTGCCGAACGCCATCACCCGCAACGTACCGCCCTTGGGCGCTTGCGGGTTGACCCAGTCGAAGTGGGTAAATCTGGCCGGGTACTTGAGCGTGCCGAACTGCGCATAACCGTGACTCTCGGTAATCGTCGCGCTTGCGGGTGAGCTCAAGGCCAGGCTGATCAGGAACAGGAGGAGGGGACGCTTCAAGTCAGATCCGATCCAGGCGGCTTGGGCTTTGTGGGCCGTACAGTAACAGCTTGTCTGGACAGGAAAAAGATCGCGGGTTAATGCTGTGTTAATGCAAAAAAAAGATCGCAGCCTTCGGCAGCTCCTACATTGATCTCTGTAGGAGCTGCCGAAGGCTGCGATCTTTTGATTTCAACTCAGTGCGGCTGGTAAACCGTGAGCATCTGCCCAGGCTTGAGGGCCTTGCCCGCACCCGGGTTCCAGCGCTTGAGATGCTGCATCTCGACGTTGAAACGCTTGGCCACCACGTACAGGGTGTCGCCGCGTTTGACCTTGTACTGGGTCTGCTGCTGGCTGTCGGTCTTGCCTTTGGTCTTGCTGTTGGCGGCAATCACCGTGTTGACCCGGCCACTGCTGCGAGCCGGGGCGCGCTTGGTGGTGTCTTGCATCACCAGAGTCTGGCCGACCTTGAGGTTCTTGCCGGTCAGCTTGTTCCAGCGCTGCAGATCCTTGACTTCGACCTTGTTGGCCTTGGCGATGGAACCGAGATTGTCGCCGCGTTTGACCCGGTAAGCGCGCTTGAGCTTCGCCACCTCGGTCGGATCAGCACCGTCGAACACCGGCTTCAGCGAGCGCGGGCTGATCAGCTCTTCAGGCCGCATGGTCTGCAGGCTGGCGGTCAGCAGTTGCGCTTTGGAGGTCGGCACCAGCAGGTGCTGGGGGCCGTCGATGGTGGTGCGCTGCTTGAAGGCCGGGTTGAGCTGGAACAGTTCGTCTTCGTCGATGTTGGCCACCGCCGCAACCTTGGACAGGTCCATGCGCTGGTTGATTTCGACGACCTGGAAATACGGCTCGTTGGCGATCGGGTTGAGGTTCACCCCGTAGGCTTCCGGGGCCAGCACCACTTGCGACAGGGCTAGCAGTTTCGGCACGTAAGCCTGGGTTTCCGCCGGCAACGACGAAAGGTTCCAGTAGTCGGTCGGCAGACCGAGCTTCTCGTTACGCTCGATGGCGCGGCTGACCGTGCCTTCACCGGCGTTATAGGCCGCCAGGGCCAGCAGCCAGTCACCGTTGAACATGTCGTGCAGACGAGTCAGGTAGTCCATCGCGGCGGTGGTCGAGGCGGTAATATCGCGACGGCCATCATAGAAGCGGGTCTGGCGCAGGTTGTAGTAACGACCGGTGGACGGAATGAATTGCCACAGACCCGAAGCGTCGGCCCGGGAATAGGCCATCGGGTTGTAGGCGCTCTCGATCACTGGCAGCAGGGCCAGCTCCAGCGGCATGTTGCGCTCTTCGAGACGCTCGACGATGTAATGAATGTAGAGACTGCCGCGTTCACCGGCGTTCTCCAGAAAGGACGGGTTGCTGGCAAACCACAGCCGCTGTTGCTCGATGCGCGGGTTCACACCCAGGCCGTCCTGCAGCTGGAAACCACCGCGCATGCGTTCCCAGATGTCCTGAGGCACCTGCGGGCTGGGCTTTTCGCTGAGCCAGATAGGCTTCTGCTTGGCTCGCGCAGCAATGTTCGGCGTATGGCTCGCTTCAGGCTGCGGAGCATGGCTGGAACAGCCCGCCAAGGTGGCGGACACAGCCACCGCGATGGCTTGAGCCAGGCGGGTCAGCGTGTCTGAATTGACGGACTTACGTATGGATGACGACATTGGCTGGAAGTAAGTTCCGGGCAAAAATGTCGGGCGATTCTAGAAAGCGCACCCCCTGCGGTCAACCATTCAGAATTTTTGTACCCGCTGGTGAGTCACTTAGAACGTATCTTTCCATGCCCGCAGAGCCGCAAAAACCTCACTCGGCGCCCGGTTTTGAGCGCCTGCCCGTTCGTCCACTTTTTGTGTAACTAATGTTTCAGCGGTGCGCAAAAACGGATTTGTGAGCTTTTCCAGGGCCAGGGTCGAGGGCAGGGTCATCACGCCTTTTTCCCGTTGCCGGGTGACTTTTTCCAGACGGGCGGCAATGTCCGGGTTGGTTGGTTCGACTGCCGCAGCAAACTTCAGATTGCTCAGGGTGTATTCATGGGTGCAATACACCAGCGTATCCTCGGGCAAGGCGGCGAGACGGCTGAGCGAGTGGTGCATCTGCTCCGGCGTGCCTTCGAACAGGCGTCCGCAACCGGCGGCGAACAGGGTGTCGCCGCAAAACAGCAGGCCGTGGTGGTAATAGGCGATGTGGCCGAGGGTGTGACCGGGCACCGCATAGACAGCGAAATCCCAGCCGAGCACGCTGACCTTGTCGTTGTCCTTGAGCGCCACGTCGCGCCCCGGAATGTTTTCGCTGGCCGGGCCGTAGACTGTGGCGCCACTCGCGGCTTTCAGGCGTTCGACGCCGCCGACGTGATCGTGATGGTGATGGGTGATCAGAATGTCGCTCAGCACCCAGCCCGGGTGTGCGGCCAGCCAGGCCTGCACCGGCGCGGCATCGCCCGGGTCAACCACCGCGCATTGCTGGTTGCGGTGATCCTGTAACAACCAGATGTAGTTGTCGGTGAACGCGGGCAGGGCACTGATCTGTATCATCGTCGGAATTCGCCAAGCGGAAAACATTGGCGCATCTTAGAGCTTCTAGCGGCGTTGGAGAATGACATGACCGATAAAGCGTTCGCTCAGGCCGATCCCGACTGGCTGGCGTTGATCGGCGCGGCCCGTGAATGGCTGGCCGGCCCGCTCGGGCAATTTCTGCTGGATGAAGAACGGCGCATGCTCGAAGACGAGTTGGGGCGGTTCTTCGGCGGCTATCTGGTGCATTACGGGCCGTCGGCCCAGACCCCGCCGTCGGCGCCGCAGGTGCAGCGCAACGTGCGGCTCGGCGCGCCATTGCCGGGTGTCGAGATCGTCTGCGAGGAACAGGCCTGGCCGTTGAGCGAGCACGCCGCCGACGTGGTGGTGTTGCAGCACGGTCTGGATTTCTGCCTGTCACCCCACGGTTTGCTGCGCGAAGCGGCGAGCAGCGTACGCCCCGGCGGGCATCTGCTGATCATCGGCATCAACCCCTGGAGCACTTGGGGTTTGCGCCACGTATTCGCTCACGACGCCTTGCGTCAGGCGCGCTGCATCTCGCCATCGCGAGTCGCCGACTGGCTCAATCTGCTGGGGTTTGCGCTGGAGAAACGCCGCTTCGGGTGCTATCGTCCGCCGCTCGCGTCGCCCAAGTGGCAGGCCCGACTGGCCGGCTGGGAACGCAAGGCCGGCGACTGGCAACTGTCGGGCGGTGGCTTCTATTTATTGGTCGCGCGCAAGATCGTGGTTGGCCTGCGTCCGGTGCGTCAGGAACGCCGCGAGCCGATGGGCAAGCTGATTCCGCTGCCGATGGCCAAGGTCAACCGCCGTCGTATCGAACCGTAACCCTTCTTTTTATAGTGGCCGGACTTGCTCCGGCCTCGGCCATCGTCGATCCGCGATTGACGGGGCCAGGCATTTTTCTGGATAGAGTGGCATGAGCGAAAGCGTCGATAGCGTAGAACTGTTCACCGACGGCGCCTGCAAGGGCAACCCTGGCCCGGGCGGCTGGGGCGCCTTGCTGGTGTGCAAGGGCGTCGAAAAGGAACTGTGGGGCGGCGAAGCCAACACCACCAACAACCGGATGGAACTGCTCGGCGCCATCCGTGGCCTCGAAGCCTTGAAGCGCCCGTGCGAAGTGCTGCTGGTGACCGACTCGCAATACGTGATGAAGGGCATCAACGAGTGGATGGCCAACTGGAAAAAACGTGGCTGGAAGACGGCGGCGAAAGAACCGGTGAAAAACGCTGACCTGTGGAAAGAGCTGGATGAGCAGGTCAACCGCCACAAGGTCACCTGGAAATGGGTGCGCGGGCACATTGGTCATCACGGTAACGAGCGGGCTGACCAATTGGCCAACCGTGGGGTGGATGAGGTTCGCGGGTACAAGCAGAGCTGATTAACGGCGCTGCACTGTGGTACGGCCCATTCGCGAGCAGGCTCGCTCCCACATTGGAATGCGCTTCCCCTGTGGGAGCGAGCCTGCTCGCGAATGGGGCGACACGGTCTGACTGAAACACCCCCACCGAGCGTGTTAACATCGCCGCTTTTGCACGATTGATCCCGTTGAGAATTGAACACTGATGGCCACCAGATCCGTTGTACTCGATACCGAAACCACCGGCATGCCGGTGACCGATGGTCACCGGATCATTGAAATCGGCTGTGTCGAACTGATCGGTCGGCGCCTGACGGGCCGGCACTTTCACGTTTACCTGCAACCGGACCGCGAAAGTGACGAGGGCGCGATCGGCGTTCACGGCATCACCAACGAATTCCTCGTCGGCAAACCGCGTTTCGCCGAAGTCGCCGACGAGTTCTTCGAGTTCATCAACGGCGCGCAGCTGATCATCCATAACGCGGCGTTCGACGTTGGCTTCATCAACAACGAATTTGCCTTGATGGGCCAGCACGATCGGGCGGACATCACGCAGCATTGCACCATCCTCGACACCCTGATGATGGCCCGGGAACGTCACCCGGGGCAGCGCAACAGCCTCGACGCCTTGTGCAAACGTTATGGCGTCGACAACTCCGGTCGTGAACTGCACGGCGCCTTGCTCGACTCGGAGATTCTCGCCGACGTCTACCTGACCATGACCGGTGGCCAGACCAGCCTGTCGCTGGCCGGCAACGCTTCCGACGGCAATGGCACGGGCGAGGGCGCAGACAACTCCGCTACCGAGATTCGTCGTCTGCCGGCGGATCGTCAGCCTGCGCGGATCATTCGGGCGACGGAAGAGGAACTGGCGGCGCATTTGGCGCGGCTGGAGATCATTGCCAAGTCGGCGGGTGGGCCGGCGTTGTGGACGCAGATTGCCGAGGCTGATGGGCAGGCCTGAAAGATCAAAAGATCAACGATCAAAAGATCGTCCGAACGCGGCCCGAACCTTCGGCAGCTCCTACAGGGGATCGCATTTCTCTGTAGGAGCTGCCGCAGGTTCGGGCCGCGTTCGGACGATCTTTTGCTTTTGGCTGAATGAAGCCAACTGGCCACCCTCGCCACTTTCGCTGCAACCCTCTACCCTGAGTGCATTGGCAGACTTTGATCCGCCGCCTCGGGACACTGAGCCTCATGTACAAAGATTTGAAGTTTCCGGTGTTGATCGTCCACCGCGACATCAAGGCCGACACGGTCGCCGGTGACCGTATCCGTGGCATCGCCCGGGAGTTGGAGCAGGAAGGTTTCAATATCGTCTCGGCCATCGACTACACCGAAGGGCGGTTGGTGGCCTCCACCCATCATGGTCTGGCGTGCATGTTGATCGCTGCCGAAGACGCCAGCACCCATTCGCACCTGCTGCAGAACATGGCCGAACTGATCGGTCTGGCGCGGGTGCGGGCGCCGGATCTGCCGATCTTCGCGCTGGGCGAACAGGTCACCCTGGAAAACGCCCCGGCCGATGCCATGGCCGAACTCAATCAGTTGCGCGGCATTCTCTACCTGTTCGAAGACACCGTGCCGTTTCTGGCCCGGCAAGTGGCACGGGCCGCGCGCAAGTATCTGGATGGCCTGCTGCCGCCGTTCTTCAAGGCGCTGGTGCAGCACACCGCTGATTCCAACTATTCCTGGCACACCCCCGGGCATGGCGGCGGCGTGGCTTATCACAAGAGTCCGGTCGGGCAGGCGTTTCACCAGTTCTTTGGCGAAAACACCCTGCGTTCGGATTTGTCGGTATCGGTGCCGGAGCTTGGTTCGCTGCTCGATCACACCGGCCCGCTGGCTGAGGCCGAAGAACGCGCGGCGCGCAACTTCGGCGCCGATCACACGTTTTTCGTGATCAATGGCACCTCGACTGCCAACAAAATCGTCTGGCACTCGATGGTCGGCCGTGATGATCTGGTGCTGGTCGATCGCAACTGCCACAAGTCGGTGTTGCACGCGATCATCATGACCGGCGCGATCCCGTTGTACCTGTGCCCCGAGCGCAATGAGCTGGGGATCATCGGCCCGATTCCGCTGAGCGAATTCACCCGCGAGTCGATTCAGGCCAAGATCGACGCCAGCCCGCTGACCAAAGGCCGCGCACCGAAAGTCAAACTGGCGGTGGTCACCAACTCAACCTACGACGGCCTGTGCTACAACGCCGAGCTGATCAAGCAGAGCCTGGGCAACAGCGTCGAAGTGTTGCATTTCGATGAGGCGTGGTACGCCTATGCGGCGTTTCACGAGTTCTTCGCCGGGCGCTACGGCATGGCCACCTCGCGCACAGAAGACAGCCCGCTGGTGTTCACCACTCACTCCACGCACAAGCTGCTCGCCGCATTCAGCCAGGCCTCGATGATTCATGTGCAGGACGGCGGCGCGCGGCAGCTGGACCGTGACCGTTTCAACGAAGCGTTCATGATGCACATCTCGACTTCGCCGCAGTACAGCATCATCGCCTCGCTGGATGTGGCTTCGGCCATGATGGAAGGCCCGGCCGGGCGTTCGCTGTTGCAGGAAACCTTCGATGAGGCGCTGAGTTTTCGCCGGGCGCTGGCCAATCTGCGCCAGCACATTGCGGCGGACGACTGGTGGTTCTCGATCTGGCAGCCGCCCGGCGTCGAAGGCATCGACCGGGTGCAGACCGACGACTGGCTGCTGCAGCCGGACGCCGACTGGCATGGCTTCGGCGAAGTCAGCGACAACTATGTGCTGCTCGACCCGATCAAAGTGACCCTGGTCATGCCCGGGCTGAATGCCGGTGGGGCGCTGAGCGAGAAGGGCATTCCGGCGGCGGTGGTCAGCAAGTTCCTTTGGGAGCGCGGGCTGGTGGTGGAGAAGACCGGGCTGTATTCGTTCCTGGTGCTGTTCTCGATGGGCATCACCAAGGGCAAGTGGAGCACGCTGCTCACCGAATTGCTGGAGTTCAAACGCAGTTACGACGCCAACGTCAGTCTCGCGACCTGCCTGCCGTGCGTGGCGCAGCAAGACACCGCGCGCTATCGCGGCATGGGCCTGCGCGATCTGTGCGATCAACTGCACGCCTGTTACCGCAGCAATGCCACTGCCAAACATTTGAAACGCATGTACACGGTGCTGCCGGAAATCGCCATGAAGCCGGCCCATGCCTATGATCATCTGGTGCGCGGCGAAGTCGAGGCGGTGCCGATCGATGAGCTGGAGGGGCGGATTGCGGCGGTGATGCTGGTGCCGTATCCACCGGGAATTCCGTTGATCATGCCCGGCGAGCGCTTCACCGAGTCGACCCGCTCGATCATCGACTACCTGAAGTTTGCCCGCACGTTCGATAGCAGCTTCCCCGGTTTTGTCGCTGATGTGCATGGACTGCAACATGAAGACGAAGGCAATGGACGGCAGTACACCGTCGATTGCGTCAAGGAATGAGGACTTTTCCGAGTATGCAACCGGTCATGAATCCGAAATACCCAGGGTTGTCGGTGCGCGTCGCCGACGATGGTTTTGCGGCGTACATCTGGGGCAGCGACTTCAGTTTCGAGGTCGCCGCGTACGGTGCGGCAGTCATTGGCCAACCGGTCGAGCGCTGGGCGGTGACGCCGATCGTGCCATACCGCAAGTGCTACGGTATCGATCCTGAAGAGTTCAGCAGCTATCGCGATGCTGCCGACAGCGCGATTTTCATGGCGTACCTGGATGACGAGCCGGTCGGCCATCTGGTGATCAGCACCAACTGGAACGGCTTTGCCCACATCGATGAGCTGGCGGTGCACGCACCGGCGCGCCGGCATGGTGTGGCCAAGGCGCTGCTGGATGTCGCGCAGTTCTGGAGTCGCAAGAAGAAACTCCCGGGAATCATGCTCGAGACGCAGAACAACAACCTCGGCGCCTGTCGTTTGTATGAGCGTTGTGGCTACGAGATTGGCGGTATCGACCATTTGCGTTATCGCGGGATAGACCCGAGCACTGCTGAAATCGCGTTGTTCTGGTACCGACTGTTCGATAACCCGCTGGAAAACCCGCTCAGTTCGCCAGCATCGCCTCGGCTTGTTCCGTGACGATCGTCAGCAGCGTCTGAATCGCTGCCGGCGTGGCGCTGTGTCGGTAGGTCAGGGCATACAGGCTGATCGGCACCGCCGGTGACAACGGGCAGACATCCAGTCCGCTCGTCCGCGCGCCGAGGGCGGTGAACGGGTCGACGATGGCCAGGCCTTCGCCGGCCTCGACCATGCTGCGCATCATCTGATGGGTTTGCACCCGCGTCTGGATGCTCGGCGCCGGGCGCAGGGCCTGGAGTTTGTTCTCCAGCGCCGGGCTCAGCGGGTCGTGGCCTTCGAGGCCGACCATTGCCTGGCCAGCGAGATCCTGCAGGGAAATGTATTTCTGCTTCGGTTGCAGCCAGCCATGGGGCGCGAGCAGTTGCAGCTTGCCATGTGCCAAAGGCTGGCAGTGGATATCGGGATGTTCCGGATCGTGCAGGCTCAGGCCCAGATCGCTCTCGCGCAGCAGCAGGTTGCGGACGATGTCGCAAGTGGGAGAACTGAGCAAACGGCAGGGGGCGTCCGGCAACCGCCGCCGAAGCAGGGCGATGCTTTGCGGCAACAGTTGTTGCGCCAGCGGCGGGGTGCCGATAATGCGCAGGGGCGGGGCGAGGTATTGCTTGAGGCTGCTGGCCAGACGCTGCACCGGCTCCAGCGCCTCATAGACATGAGCGATCTCGACTTGCAGCGCCCGCGCTTCGGGCGTCGATTGCAATCGACCGCGTACGCTGGCGAACAGCATGAACCCCAACTCGCTCTCGGCTTCGCGCAAACGCTCTTCGACCTCGGTCACCGGGAGCTGCAGCCATTCGGCGGCGGTGCCCAGGTGACCGGTCTGCAAGAGCGCCTGAATCACTTCGATATGACGTAAACGCATGCGTGAAGTCCATGTTCAGCAGGTGGGGTCAGTGGCTGAATCCTACCCCAAGTCTGCGCATATGACTTCTGCTCATAACGGCCAGTTATGAAGCGACGGTTGTCTCAGGCTCACGGGTCAGGGTGATACCTGACTGAACCAGGAGAAACTCGGTGTCACTGACTTTGTTGACGCGATCGCCAATGGCCAGTTTGTAAATCGGCTCCGAGCCAGTGGAACCGTCTGCCGACGGGGTGGATTCCTGGAACTCATGCACGGAATAAACGCGGCCTTCCGCATCTCTTGCATGGAACTGACCGACGAGTACTGCTGCCATCTGCTTAGAACCTCTGGAGATAAAACGCTTGATTTGCGGCTTGGTAGACCGTCATCAAGCCCTGTAAGTTTTCCTACAGGAAAAAAATAATCAGCGCGGAGGAATTTCCTTCGCTCACTGGTGGAATCGTCATCGAATCATCTATAACTACGGGCTCCTCCCACGGACAGTCGAGAGTCTTCCATGAGCAATGTCTACAACGTCGCTGTAGTCGTCGGCAGCCTGCGCAAAGCATCGATCAACCGCAAAGTCGCGCTGGCGCTGGCTGAGCTGGCACCGCCGAACCTCAAACTGAAGATTGTCGAGATTGGCGACCTGCCTCTTTATAACGAGGACATCGACGGCGATTCACCGCCGGCAGCCTACAGCACTTTCCGCCAGGAAGTCGGCTCTTCCGACGCGGTGCTGTTCGTCACCCCGGAATATAACCGCTCGGTGCCGGCGCCTTTGAAGAATGCGATCGACGTCGGTTCACGGCCGTATGGCAAAGCCGTCTGGAGCGGCAAACCGGGTGCGGTGATCAGCGTATCGCCGGGGGCGATTGGCGGTTTTGGCGCCAACCAGCATTTGCGTCAGTCCTTCGTGTTTCTCGATGTGCCGTGCATGCAGCAGCCGGAGGCGTATCTGGGCGGCGCGGGTTCGGCGTTTGACGAGGCAGGCAAGCTGAGCGAGTCGGTGAAACCGTTCTTGCAAAATTTCATCAATGCGTATGGGAAATTTGTGGAACAACACAAGAAATAATCGGGTCTGAGCTGCGGCTCGAAAAAATCCTGTGGGAGCGAGCCTGCTCGCGAAAGGGCCATCAGCCACACCTCGTGGTGACTGACAGTCCGTTTTCGCGAGCAGGCTCGCTCCCACAGTTGTGTGGTTTGGTTTGTTTTCTTCATTAAGGCTGTCGCGAATGCTCGCTGCGTCACTGATCTTCCTGCTGACCATCACCCTTGTCATCTGGCAACCCAAAGGCCTCGGGGTCGGCTGGAGCGCGACGCTCGGCGCCGTGCTGGCACTGATCTTTGGCGTCGTGCACCTGAGCGATATTCCGCTGGTGTGGCAGATCATCTGGAACGCCACCGGCACCTTCGTCGCACTGATCATCATCAGTCTGCTGCTCGACGAAGCCGGCTTCTTCGCCTGGGCCGCGCTGCATGTGGCGCGTTGGGGGCGGGGCAGTGGGCGCAAGCTGTTTGCCTTCATGGTGCTGCTCGGCGCGCTGGTGTCGGCGCTGTTCGCCAATGACGGCGCGGCGCTGATCCTCACGCCGATCGTGATTTCGATGCTGCTGGCGCTGCGCTTTTCCCCGGCGGCGACCTTGGCGTTCGTCATGGGCGCCGGTTTCATCGCCGACACTGCGAGCCTGCCGCTGGTGGTGTCGAACCTGGTCAACATCGTCTCGGCCGACTTCTTTCACATCGGTTTCAACCGCTACGCAGCGGTAATGGTGCCGGTCAACTTCGTCAGCGTGGCCGCAACGCTTGGCGTGCTGATGTGGTTCTTCCGCCGCGACATTCCCAAGGCTTACGACCCCGAACAGCTCGAACAGCCGCACACGGCGATCCACGACAAAGCCACGTTCTATGCCGGCTGGGTAGTGCTGGTGATTCTGTTGATCGGCTGCTTCTTCCTCGAACAACTGGGCATTCCGATCAGCGCGATTTCGGCGGTCTGTGCGGCGCTGCTGCTGGGGATCGCCGCCCGTGGGCACAAGATTTCCACGCGCAAGGTGCTGAAAGAAGCGCCGTGGCAGATCGTGATTTTCTCCCTCGGCATGTACCTGGTGGTGTATGGCCTGCGCAATGCCGGACTGACCGGTTACTTGGCCGGTTGGCTGGATGTGTTCGCCGGATATGGCGTGTGGGGTGCGGCGCTGGGCACCGGGGTGCTGACGGCGCTGTTGTCGTCGATCATGAACAACTTGCCGACAGTGCTGATCGGCTTGTTGTCGATCGATGCCAGTCAGGCCAGCGGTGTGGTCAAGGAAGCGATGATCTACGCCAACGTGATCGGCAGCGATCTGGGGCCGAAAATTACCCCGATCGGCAGTCTGGCGACCTTGCTCTGGCTGCATGTGCTGGCGCGCAAGAATATCCGGATTGGTTGGGGCTATTACTTCAAGGTCGGGATTGTGCTGACGGTGCCGGTGTTGTTGATTACCTTGGCGGCGTTGGCCTTGCGGTTATCCCTTTAGACCGAGTCGGCCCCTTCGCGAGCAGGCTCGCTCCTACCTTGGAATGCGTTCCCCGGCAGGAGTGACCTGCTCGCGATAGGGCCGGTTAAGGCGCTACAACTCTCAGGCCTGGCCCGGCACATTCGGCCAAAGATCCGCCACCAGAAACAATCGCTCCGCTTCTTCCCATTCGCCCCGGGCAATTTCGGTCAGGCGCACCAGCAGTTGCGCCGGGGCCATCGGCTCCAGGTCATCCAGCCACATCTGCAGGTGTTCAGCGCTCCAGGTCTGATCCGCCGGATAATGTGCCGGTGCCAGCCAGGCATGCCGGGGCAGGGGTTGCCAGCGCCCGGCCGGACGCTGGGCGACGAACGCCGGCCAATCCTTCTGATGCAGCCAACTCCCGCGCAAATGTTGCGGATGCGCGCCGCTCGGTGATGCAGACGTGCCGGGCCACGGGTACAACAGGTATCCGCCCAGCCACAACTGCGCACTGAACACCTCGATATCCAGCTTGGCCAGCGCCTCGCGGCTTTCCGGGCGGGCCGAGATCGGCAATTGATGTTCGGCCAGATGCGCCAGTTTGCGGTCCAGTCGATCATGACAACCGGGCCCCAGCCATTGCGCCGGGTCGTGGCCGTCGCCCTCCTGCGGGCCGAGATAGAGCTTGATCGCCAGTTCCAGGTGATGCACGCCGTCACGGTCGCGCAGCAGCATGTCCAGTTCACCGAGGGTGTGGCCTTCGCGGCGGATCGGCAGGTTGGCGGCAATCAGCTCGATGCCCGGCGCATGCTGCACGGCAAACTGCCACAACCGTTCGTAATACAGGCCCAGCCGCCGGGTGCGGGCCTGCGACAGCCAGTGCAGCAAGCCATAACTGTCTCGATCAAGTTGTCGCAGCCAGTGCTCCAGGAGCGCCGGATCACTGACCCAGTCGCTGCCGGCCAGCGGATGGCGCTGCGGCCACGGCGTCGCGGCCAGCATCGGCGGGGCGAGAATCACCCACGCCAGGTCACGCACTTCGGGATGGCGTAATTGATGTGGCAACTGAAGCAAGTCGGGAAACAGGATCATCTTGCGAGCATAGCCTTAAACACGCGCGCACCCTTGAGGCTGAAAGGATTTTGTCTATGGCGGGCTTTCGCCCATAATCGTGTTTTTCGCGTTTTCGATTGTCCGCAGAGGTCCCATGGAGCAATTTCGTAATATCGGCATCATCGGTCGCCTGGGCAGTTCCCAGGTGCTGGATACCGTCCGCCGACTGAAACGCTTTCTGCTCGATCGTCACCTGCACGTGATTCTCGAAGACACCATCGCCGAAGTCCTGCCGGGCCACGGTCTGCAGACCTCGTCACGCAAGATGCTCGGCGAAGTCTGCGACATGGTCATCGTCGTCGGCGGTGACGGCAGCCTGCTCGGTGCCGCTCGCGCATTGGCCAAGCATAATATTCCAGTGCTGGGGATCAACCGTGGCAGCCTCGGCTTTCTGACGGATATTCGTCCCGATGAGCTGGAAGTCGAAGTGGCCAAGGTGCTCGACGGCCATTATCTGGTGGAAAACCGCTTCCTGCTGCAAGCCGAAGTCCGCCGGCATGCCGAGGCCATTGGCCAGGGCGATGCGTTGAACGACGTGGTGCTGCACCCGGGCAAGTCGACGCGGATGATCGAGTTCGAGCTGTACATCGACGGCCAGTTCGTCTGCAGCCAGAAGGCCGACGGCCTGATCGTCGCCACCCCGACCGGTTCCACCGCATACGCGCTGTCCGCTGGCGGGCCGATCATGCATCCCAAGCTCGATGCCATTGTGATCGTGCCGATGTACCCCCATATGTTGTCGAGCCGGCCAATTGTGGTCGATGGCAACAGTGAGCTGAAAATCGTCGTGTCGAAAAACATGCAGATCTACCCGCAGGTCTCCTGCGACGGGCAGAACCATTTCACCTGCGCGCCGGGCGACACCATCACCGTGAGCAAGAAAGCCCAGAAGCTGCGGCTGATTCATCCGCTCGACCACAACTACTACGAAGTCTGCCGGACCAAGCTCGGCTGGGGAAGCAAGTTGGGTGGTGGAGGCGACTGATGCTCGATCCCGCGCGCAGTTATGACTTGATTGGTGACGTGCACGGATGCGCCCTGACCCTCGAACACTTGCTTGACCGACTCGGTTATCACAAGCAGGGCGGGGTCTGGCGGCATCCATCGCGCATGGCCGTGTTTGTCGGCGACATCATCGACCGTGGCCCGCGAATCCGCGAGGCGCTGCACATCGTTCACGACATGGTCGTGGCCGGTCAGGCGCTGTGCATCATGGGTAACCACGAATTCAACGCACTGGGCTGGAGCACGCCGGCGCTGCCGGGCAGCGGCAAGCAGTTCGTCCGTGAGCACACCCCGCGGCATGCGCGCCTGCTGCACGAAACCCTGACCCAGTTCGAAGACCATCCGGGCGACTGGCATGACTTCCTCAACTGGTTCTACGAGCTGCCGCTGGTGGTTGATGCCGGGCGATTCCGCGTGGTGCACGCCTGTTGGGATGCCAGCCTGATCGAACCGTTGCGCGGGCTGTTTCCCGATGCGCGTATCGACGAGCACTTTCTCCAGGCGTCGGCCGTGCCCGGCAGTTTCGCCTGCACCGTATTCGACCGCTTGCTGCGCGGCACCGACATGCGCCTGCCGGATGGTCTGACCATGACCAGCGGCGACGGTCTGGTGCGTTCGTTCTTCCGCACCAAATTCTGGGAAGACGACCCGAAAACCTACGGCGACATCGTCTTCCAGCCGGATGCACTGCCGGAGCCGGTGGCGCAGAAACCGCTGACCTCGAGCGAAAAAAACAACCTGCTGCGCTACGGCATCGACGAGCCGTTGCTGTTCGTCGGCCACTACTGGCGCAGCGGCAAACCGGCGCCGATCCGCCCGAACCTCGCGTGTCTCGATTACAGCGCGGTGCTCTACGGCAAACTGGTGGCCTATCGTCTGGATCAGGAAACACGTCTGGATCCGCATAAATTTGTCTGGGTCGATGTCGAGCGGCCGGAGGTGCTGCAATGAGTGCGGTAGCGGTATTGCGTCTGCCGTTGGCGGTGGATCTGAGCGGTTTCGTCACACTGCTGCAACGGATGCAAGTGCCGCATCGGGTCAGCGAAGAAGCGGGCGAGCAGGTACTGTGGGCGCCGGCGGAAATCAGCGAGGACGTGCGTTCGCTGTACGAGCGCTTCCCGGCCGGTGATCCCGATCAACAGCTGGACATTCCGCTGGCGCCGACCTTCAAGCGTCCCAGCTTCGCCGAGCAACTCAAACACGCCAAGGCCACCGGGTTGATCCTGCTGCTGAGCCTGCTGGTCGGCGGCCTGACCTATCTGGGCGACAACCTCGACACTATCCGCTGGCTGACCTTCCTCGACTTCCGCGTGGTCGGCGAGTACATCCAGTTCACGCCGCTGGCCGACAGTCTGGCGGCGGGGCAGTGGTGGCGCCTGTTCACGCCGATGCTGCTGCACTTCGGCATCCTGCACCTGGCCATGAACGGCATGTGGTACTGGGAGCTGGGGCGGCGCATCGAGTCACGCCAGGGCAGCATCAACCTGCTCGGTCTGACCCTGCTGTTCAGCCTGGTGTCGAACTACGCGCAGTTTGCCTGGAGCGGCCCGAGCCTGTTCGGCGGCCTGTCCGGCGTGCTCTACGGTTTGCTCGGCCACTGCTGGATCTTTCAGTTGCTGGCGCCGAATCCGGCGTATCGCCTGCCGCGTGGCGTGCTGGTGATGATGCTGGTGTGGCTGGTGATTTGCATGTCCGGACTGGTCTCGATGATCGGTTTCGGCCAGATCGCCAACGCCGCCCACGTCAGCGGGTTACTCATCGGATGCTTCACCGGTTTGTTGGGCGGTTTGTATAACCGCCGTAAACTGGCCGCCTGAAATTTTAAGTGAATAAAGAGCACGGAGACCCTGATGTCCTCTTTTAACGACATGATCAACAACATCACCCCGGACATCTACGAGAGCCTGAAACTGGCCGTGGAAATCGGCAAGTGGTCCGACGGTGGCAAACTCACCGCCGAACAGCGCGAGCTGTCGCTGCAGGCGATGATCGCCTGGGAAATCCAGAACCTGCCTGAAGATCAGCGCACCGGTTACATGGGCCCGCAGGAATGTGCGTCGAAGTCGATCGAAGTGCCGAACATCCTGTTCAAGTCGGATGCCATCCATTGATCGAGATTGGCCGCGGTGCAATCAGCAAAATGTCGGCGCGCCTGGACGGGCCGAATGTGCAATACGCGTTTCGTCTGGATGACGTCGAGGTGCCGGTCAATCCCATGATCGGCACCACGGTGCGTCTGGAGTACCTGGGGGCGATTCATTGCACTCATTGCGGGCGCAAGACCAAAACCAGTTTCAGCCAGGGTTACTGCTACCCGTGCATGACCAAACTGGCGCAGTGCGACATCTGCATCATGAGCCCGGAGCGTTGCCACTTCGAGGCCGGCACCTGCCGGGAGCCAGAGTGGGGTCAGAAGTTCTGCATGACTGATCATGTGGTGTATCTGGCCAACTCGTCGGGGATCAAGGTCGGCATCACCCGCGCTACCCAGTTGCCGACCCGCTGGCTCGATCAGGGCGCAAGTCAGGCGCTGCCGATCATGCGCGTATCGACGCGCCAGCAGTCGGGCTTCGTCGAAGACCTGTTCCGCAGTCAGGTGGCCGACAAGACCAATTGGCGCGCGTTGCTCAAGGGCGATGCGGCGGCGGTGGACCTGGCTCAGGTGCGCGATCAACTGTTTGAAAGCTGCGCCGAGGGCTTGCAAGGCCTGCAACAGCGATTCGGCCTACAGGCAATTCAGACGATTGCCGATGTAGAACCGCTCGAAATCCGCTATCCGGTCGAGCAATACCCGGCCAAAATCGTCAGCTTCAACCTGGACAAGAACCCGATTGCCGAAGGCACGCTGCTGGGGATCAAGGGTCAGTACCTGATTTTTGACACCGGCGTGATCAACATTCGTAAATACACGGCCTACCAGCTCGCCGTGCATCAATAAGGATTCCAGCATGCGCACCGAACAACCGAAGATGATTTACCTGAAGGACTATCAGGCGCCCGAGTACCTGATCGACGAGACGCACCTGACCTTCGAGCTGTTCGAGGATCACAGCCTGGTCCACGCGCAACTGGTGATGCGCCGCAACCCGGAGCGTGGCCCGGGCCTGCCGCCGCTGGTGCTCGACGGCCAGCAACTGGAGCTGCTGTCGGTAACCCTGGCTGACCAGGAATTGAGCGCCGGCGATTATCAGCTGAGCGAAAACACCCTGACCCTGCAACCGGCCAGCGCCAGCTTCACGGTCGATACCAGCGTCAGGATTCACCCGGAAACCAACACCGCGCTGGAAGGCCTGTACAAGTCCGGCACGATGTTCTGCACCCAGTGCGAGGCCGAAGGCTTCCGCAAGATCACCTATTACCTCGACCGCCCGGACGTGATGAGCAAGTTCACTACCACGGTGGTCGCCGAGCAGCACAGCTATCCGGTGCTGCTGTCCAACGGCAACCCGATTGCCTCCGGCCCTGGCGAAGATGGCCGGCACTGGGCGACCTGGGAAGACCCGTTCATGAAGCCGGCGTATCTGTTCGCGCTGGTGGCTGGTGATTTGTGGTGTGTCGAAGACACCTTCACCACCATGACCCAGCGCAATGTCGCACTGCGCATCTACGTCGAGCCGGAAAACATCGACAAGTGCCAGCACGCGATGAACAGCCTGAAGAAGTCGATGCGCTGGGACGAAGAGGTCTACGGTCGCGAGTACGATCTGGACATCTTCATGATCGTCGCCGTCAACGACTTCAACATGGGGGCGATGGAGAACAAGGGCCTCAACATCTTCAACTCCAGCGCCGTGCTGGCCCGCGCCGAAACCGCCACCGACGCCGCGCATCAGCGGGTCGAGGCCATCGTCGCCCACGAATACTTCCACAACTGGTCGGGTAACCGCGTGACCTGCCGCGACTGGTTCCAGCTGTCGCTCAAGGAAGGTTTCACCGTGTTCCGTGACGCCGGTTTCTCTTCGGACATGAACTCGGCCACGGTCAAGCGCATTCAGGACGTGGCGTACCTGCGTACCCACCAGTTCGCCGAAGATGCCGGCCCTATGGCCCACGCGGTGCGCCCGGACAGCTTCATCGAGATTTCCAACTTCTACACCCTGACCGTGTACGAAAAAGGCTCGGAAGTGGTCGGTATGATCCACACCCTGCTGGGCGCCGAAGGTTTCCGCAAGGGCAGTGACCTGTACTTCGAACGCCACGACGGCCAGGCCGTGACCTGCGACGATTTCGTCAAGGCCATGGAAGACGCCAACGCTGTCGATCTGACCCAGTTCAAACGCTGGTACAGCCAGGCCGGCACGCCGCGTCTGGTGGTCAGCGAGTCCTACGACGCCGCGGCGAAAACCTACAGCCTGACCTTCCGCCAGAGTTGCCCGGAAACCCCGGACAAAGTGGAAAAGCTGCCGTTCGTGATCCCGGTCGAACTCGGTCTGCTCGACAGCAAAGGCAACGAGATTGCCCTGCGTCTGGCCGGTGAAGCGTCGGCGCAAGGCACAACCCGCGTGATCTCGGTGACCGAGGCCGAGCAGACCTTTACCTTCGTCGACATCGCTGAACAGCCGCTGCCATCGTTGCTGCGTGGTTTCTCGGCGCCGGTGAAACTGAGCTTCCCGTACAACCGCGACCAATTGATGTTCCTGATGCAGCACGACAGCGACGGCTTCAACCGCTGGGATGCCGGTCAGCAGCTATCAGTGCAGGTGCTGCAAGAGCTGATCGCGCAGCAGCAGAAGGGCGAGAGCCTGGTGCTCGATCCGCGTCTGGTCTCGGCGCTGAAAACCGTGCTGTCCGACGAGTCGCTGGATCAGGCCATGGTCGCCGAAATGCTTTCGCTGCCGAGCGAAGCGTATCTGACCGAAATCAGCGAAGTGGCGGATGTCGAGGCGATCCACACCGCTCGCGAGTTTGCCCGCAAGCAACTGGCGGACAACCTGTTTGAAGCGCTGTGGCTGCGTTATCAGGCCAACCGCGATCTGTCGAAGCAGACGCCGTATGTGGCCGAGGCCGAGCACTTTGCCCGTCGTGCGTTGCAGAACATTGCGCTGTCGTACCTGATGCTCAGCGGCAAGCCGCAAGTGCTGGCCGCTACGCAAGAACAGTTCGAAAACAGCGACAACATGACCGAGCGCCTGACCGCGCTGGCGGTGCTGGTCAACTCGCCGTTCGAAGAACAGAAAGCCAAAGCGCTGGCGACTTTCGCCGAGCACTTCAAAGACAATCCGCTGGTCATGGATCAGTGGTTCAGCGTGCAGGCCGGCAGCACACTGCCGGGCGGTCTGGCGCGGGTGAAGGCTCTGATGCAGCACCCGGCGTTCAACATCAAGAACCCGAACAAGGTGCGTGCGCTGGTCGGCGCGTTTGCCGGGCAGAACCTGATCAACTTCCACGCCGCCGACGGCTCGGGCTACCGCTTCCTCGCGGATCTGGTGATCGAACTGAACGGCTTCAACCCGCAGATCGCTTCGCGGCAACTGGCGCCACTGACTCGCTGGCGTAAATACGACAGCGCCCGTCAGGCGTTGATGAAGGCTGAGCTGGAGCGGATTCTGGCTTCGGGGCAGTTGTCGAGCGACGTGTACGAAGTGGTGAGCAAAAGCCTGGCGTAACGCTCGCCTGATCAATATCTCCGGGAAACACAAAACCCCGTAGGAGCTGTCGAGTGAAACGAGGCTGCGATCTTTTGATTCCGGTTTTTTAAATCAAGATCAAAAGATCGCAGTGTGCCGCAGCTCCTACAGTTATTTCAGGTCAAATCGATCCAGCTCCATCACCTTGGCCCACGCCGCCACGAAGTCTTTGACGAACTGATCTTTCGCATCAGAACTCGCATACACCTCGGCCAGCGCACGCAGTATCGCGTTGGAACCAAACACCAGATCAACCCGCGTCGCCGTCCACTTCACGCTACCGGTCTTGCGGTCGCGTCCTTCGAACTCGTCCGCCGCTGCCGACGTCGGCTTCCACTCCACACCCATGTCCAGCAGGTTGGTGAAGAAGTCGTTGCTCAGCGTTTCAGTGCGCGAGGTGAACACACCATGCCGGCTTTGCCCGGCGTTCGCCCCCAATACGCGCAGACCACCGACCAGTACGGTCATTTCCGGAGCGGAGAGGGTGAGCAGTTGCGCCTTGTCGATCAGCAGCGCTTCGGCCGATACGGTGTATTTGCCCTTGCTGTAGTTGCGGAAACCATCGGCAATCGGTTCGAGGAAACCAAAGGACTCGACGTCGGTTTGCTCCTGAGTCGCGTCGGTTCGACCTGGATTGAACGGCACGGAGACCGAGTGCCCGGCGTTTTTCGCCGCTTGCTCGACCCCGGCGTTACCCGCCAGCACGATCAGATCCGCCAGCGAGACTTTCTTGCCGGATGAACCGGCATTGAACTCGTTCTGAATGCCTTCAAGAGTCTTCAGCACCTTGTCCAGTTGCTCCGGCTGGTTGGCCTGCCAGAACTTCTGCGGGGCCAGACGCAGACGCCCGCCGTTGGCGCCGCCACGTTTGTCGGAACCACGGAAGGTCGATGCGGCGGCCCAGGCGGTGGAAACCAGTTGCGACACTGACAGACCGGACGCCAGCACTTTGCTTTTCAGCGCGGCGGCATCGTTGCTGTCGATCAGTGGGTAAGTGGCCTCTGGAATCGGGTCCTGCCACAGCAGTTCTTCGTTCGGCAGTTCAGGCCCGAGATAGCGCGACAGCGGGCCCATGTCGCGGTGGATCAGTTTGTACCAGGCGCGGGCAAAGGCGTCTGCCAGTTGATCCGGGTTGGCCAGGAAGCGTCGGGCGATCGGCTCGTAGATCGGGTCGAAACGCAGCGCCAGGTCGGAAGTGAGCATGGTCGGCGAGAGCTTCTTGCTTGGATCGTGCGCGTGTGGAACGGTGCCAGCCCCCGCGCCGTTTTTCGGTTTCCACTGGTGCGCACCGGCCGGGCTTTTGAACAGTTCCCACTCGAAGCCGAACAGGTTTTCCAGGTAGTTGTTGCTCCACTGGGTCGGGGTGGTGGTCCAGGTCACTTCGAGGCCACTGGTGATGGTGTCGGCGCCTTTGCCGGTACCGAATGCGTTGCGCCAGCCGAGGCCTTGTTCTTCCAGACCGGCCGCTTCCGGCTCGGGCCCGACATTATCGGCAGGGCCGGCGCCGTGCGTTTTGCCGAAGGCGTGACCGCCAGCGATCAGCGCCACGGTTTCTTCGTCGTTCATGGCCATGCGGCCGAAGGTTTCGCGGATATCGCGACCGGAAGCGACCGGGTCGGGATTGCCTTCAGGGCCTTCCGGGTTGACGTAGATCAGGCCCATCTGCACGGCGGCCAATGGATTTTCCAGATTACGTTCGCCCTGATCGGTGCGGCTTTGCTCTTTGCCGTGCAGGTCCGGTTCGGCCACCAGCGTGCCGTCACCGGGCTCTTGCATGGCCGATTTGTCTTTGCCGTAGCGACTGTCGCCGCCGAGCCATTCGCGTTCCGAACCCCAGTAGACGTCTTCGTCCGGTTCCCAGACATCGGGGCGTCCGCCGGAGAAGCCGAAGGTCTTGAACCCCATCGACTCCAGCGCGACGTTGCCGGTTAGCACGATCAGGTCGGCCCAGGAAATATTGCGGCCGTATTTCTGCTTGATCGGCCACAGCAGGCGCCGGGCCTTGTCGAGGCTGACGTTGTCCGGCCAGCTGTTGAGCGGGGCGAAACGCTGTTGCCCGGAGCCGGCGCCACCGCGGCCATCGGCGGTGCGATAGGTGCCGGCGCTGTGCCAGGCCATGCGGATGAACAGCGGGCCGTAGTGCCCGAAGTCCGCTGGCCACCAGTCCTGCGAGTCGGTCATCAGCGCACGCAGGTCTTGTTTCAGGGCCTGGAAATCCAGGCTCTTGAAGGCTTTGGCGTAGTCGAAGTCCTTGCCCAGCGGATCGGACTTGGGCGAGTGCTGGCTGAGGATCTTCAGGTTCAGTTGATTCGGCCACCAGTCACGGTTCGTCGTACCACCACCGGCGGCGTGGTTGAACGGGCATTTCGATTCGTTTGCCATGTTCGGATCCTTATCAGGTCTTGTGCGGCCGGCTCATGCCGACTTCGGACTAGTAAGGCTAGACCCGACTCGGGCAACCAGCTAATAGGCCGACTATTGGAGGCTGATAGGCGCAGTCTTTCAGCGGTTTTTTGTTGTTGCGCAGGCGGCCAAACCCTCATGGCAGATCTGTAGATCCTTGTTCTTGAGCGCTTTCTGCGGAAAATCGTGATGACAGAAAGAAATGTTATTGTATAACATAAAAAAGATTTCATTCTGTTTCTGCCAGCGTTATTTGCCAAACGCCGGCAGCGATCCTCACTTTTCTGCTCACGGAAGTTCTGAAATGCCTGCCCGTTCCCAGCCCCTTCAACGACGCCTGACGCCTCTGGCCGCCGCGCTGCTGATCGCTTCACCCGTGTTCGCCGCCGAACCGCTCGAACTGCAACCGCAAGTCATCACCGGCAATCCTTTGGGCAGCCAGACCCTCGCATCGCCCTCGACCGTGCTCAGCGGCGACGACCTCACGTTGCAGCAGAAGGGCAGCCTCGGCGAGACGCTGAACAAACAGCCCGGCGTGTCTTCGTCGTACTTCGGCCCGGGCGCGAGTCGGCCGATCATTCGCGGGCAGGACGGTGACCGCATTCGCATTCTGCGTAACGGCGTCGGCGCGCTGGACGCCTCGTCGCTGTCCTACGATCACGCGGTGCCGCTGGATCCGGTCAACGTCGAACGCATTGAAATCGTCCGGGGCCCGGCGGCGCTGCTCTATGGCGGCAGTGCGATCGGCGGCGTGGTCAACACCTTCGATAACCGCATCCCCACTGAAGCCATCGACGGCATCCACGGGGCCGGCGAGTTGCGTTACGGCGGCGCCGACACCACCCGCAGCAGCGCCGGAAAACTGGAGGCCGGCAACGGTCAGTTCGCCTTGCACCTGGACGCCAGCGCCCGCGAGTTCAATGACCTGAAGATTCCCGGTTACGCCAAGACCGGCGCGGCACGCGCCAACGACGACGGCGACTCGCGCAAGCATCGGCTGGCCAACAGCGACGGACGGCAGGATGGCGGTGCCGTCGGTAGTTCCTACACCTGGGATGACGGTTACGCCGGTCTGTCCTACAGCAATTACGATTCGAACTACGGCTCACCAGCCGAAGACGACGTGCGCATTCGCATGCAGCAGGAGCACTACGCCTTCGCCTCGGAAATCCGCAACCTCGACGGCCCGTTCAGCTCGGTCAAGCTCGACGCCGGCTACACCGATTACCAGCACCGGGAAATCGAGGGCGGTGAAGTCGGCACCACCTTCAAGAACAAGGGCTACGAAGCGCGGGTCGAGGCCAGGCACCAGCCGTTGGGAGCGTTCAACGGGGTGATCGGCGCTCAGGTCAGCCGCAACGAATTCTCGGCGCTGGGCGAAGAAGCCTTTGTGCCGCACACCGATACCGACGCCGGCGCACTGTTCATTCTGGAAGAGCTGCAAGCCACCGAGCGTCTGCTGTTCACCCTCGGCGGACGCCTCGAACACACCACAGTCGACCCGGATGCCAAAGGCAACGAGCGCTTTGCCAATGCCGAGCGCTCCAGCAGTTTCACCGCCGGCAGCTTGTCGTCCGGCGCGGTTTACACGCTGACGCCGATCTGGTCGGTCGCCGCGACACTCGGCTACACCGAGCGCGCGCCGACCTTCTACGAGTTGTACGCCAACGGCGCCCACGTCGCGACGGGCACCTATGAAGTCGGCGATGCCGGCCTGTCGAAAGAAAAAGCCGTGTCCAGCGACCTCGCGCTGCGTTTCGACAACGGTACGCACAAAGGCAGTGTCGGCGTGTTCTATAGCCACTTCTCCAACTACATCGGCTTGCTCGGCACTGGTCGCACACTGAATGACGAAGGCGAAGAGGATGCTGGCGGGATTCCCGAATATACCTATTCGGGCGTACGTGCACGTTTCACCGGCATCGAAGCGCAGGATCGCTGGACGCTTGGCGAAAATGCCTACGGCAAGTTCGCGCTGGAGCTGTCGGGCGATTACACCCGCGCCAAGAACCTCGACAACGGTGAGGATCTGCCGCGCATCGCGCCGTTACGCTTGAACAGCGGTTTGCTGTGGGAACTGGATCGCTGGCAGGCACGGATCGATATCGAACACGCCAGCTCGCAGCACCGTGTGCCAGCCAACGAAAGCAGCACCGACGGCTACACCACGCTGGGGGCGAATGTGGGGTATCACTTCGATGTCGGCCAGAGCAAATGGCTGGCGTTCGTCAACGCCGAGAACCTGACCAACCAGACCGTGCGTTACGCGAGTTCGATCCTGCGCGATATTGCACCGGCAGAAGGGCGCAGCATTCAGGTGGGGTTGCGCACGACGTTCTGATAGTCCCTCGCCCCCCTGTAGGAGCTGCCGCAGGCTCGGGCCGCGTTCGGACGATCTTTTGATTTTGTTTTTTCAAGATCAAGAGATCGTCCAAACGCGGCCCGAGCCTGCGGCAGCTCCTACACGGGGGGTATCAGCTCGATTGTGCGGTCTCATCATCCGGCAGCGCATCCAGGGGATCTTCCTGCCCCGGCAACTCGGTGATCACACTGAAATCCGTGACTTCGACCGCGCCCAGCCCATAACCCAGCAAATGGAACGAGAAAGCCTTGCGCTGTTGCGGGTTGTCGAAGCTGAAATCCATCTGCAGCGGCTGATCGGCCGTGGCGACCATCTCGGTCGGCAGGCCCAGCTGCACGTCCTGTTCGAACTCCTTGGCCTTGAGCTGAATGTACGCCGCCTGCTGCGGGTCCACCGATCGTACGGTCAGGCGCACGCGGGTGTGCGAGCCCTTGGGCATTTCCAGGTATTGCGCGCCGATCAGGTTGTCGGCCCAGTCATCGTTGATCTGCGCCTGCAGCGGGATGACGTTGTTGCTGCCGAACTGGTAACGCTGATTGAGCGGTGTGCGCAGCAGCGACAGGTCCAGCGCCATGGCCCGCGCGGCAATCTGTCGGGCCTGCTGGCTGCTTTCATTGCCCTTGAAGGTGGCGCGCTCGGCAATGAAACCGGGGCTTTCGTAGTAACGGCAACGGCGCGGCATGTCGCACTCGGAGAAAATCCCCTGGCCGTTGTGGTAGCGCAGCTTGCCGTTGGTGTAGGACATGATTTCGCGTCCGCTGTCGTAGTCGCGGAACAGCGAACGGCCGCTCAATGCCGACGGCACCGGCAGGTCGAAATAGTCGAGGATCGACGCGCTCAGATCGACATGACCGTACACCCCGGCATTCAGTCGCGGCAGTTGCTCGTGTTCCGGCGCCAGGGTCAGGTTGAACCCCCAGGACGAAGCCAGACGCACGCCATCGATGCCGTGGGATTCGTCCGAGGTGATCACCACCAGCGTGTCCTTGAGCACGCCTTGACGTTCGAGGCCGCTGAGGAACTGTTCCAGCGCATCGTCGAGATAACCGACGGCGGCCTGTTTCGGCGTCTCGTAGCGCGCCAGATATTCTTCCGGTGCGGAGTAGGGCTGGTGGGTGCCGACGGTCAACAGGGTGAGCATCCACGGTTGCTTCTGCTTCTTCAGTTGGCCGACGTAATCCAGCGCGCCTTCGAAGAACGCCTTGTCATCCTTGCCCCACGGGAACTCCAGATAGTTGGCGTTGCTGAACCATTCCAGACCATGGGTCGCATCGAAACCGATGTGCGGCATGATTTTGTCTTTGGCCATGAAGCGCAGACCGGCGCCTTGCAAATAGTGGGTGCTGAAGCCGTGCTGTCGCAGCTGCGCTGGCAGGCAGGCCTGATTGCGTTCCTGCTGGGTGAGCATCTCCACGCCTTTGGGCGTGCCGTTGTTGAGCTTGTCGTAATCGCCGCAGAGCATGGCGTACAGGCCGCGAATGGTCTGGTGCGTATGCAGCACGTAATCCGGGGTGTTCATGCCGCGCTCGGCCCAGCGGCTGAGATTGGGCATCAGGTCTTCCTGATAATGGCTGCCGATGGCCTCGCGATTGGCGCGGACGTACGCGCCGGGAATGCCTTCCAGAGCGATGATCAGCACGTTGCGCGCCTGCCCCGGCGCGGCCAGCAGCTTGTGGCCATTGAGATCCAGATCGGTCAGCCCGGCCATCTGTGGCGCAGCGGGTTCGACGTCACCGTCCAGCCATTCTTCGGCCTGCAACTGCAGGTCGGCGACTTGCGAGGCGAGCAACTGATGCGGCAGGTTGTACATGCGCCATGGATCTTCCTCGCTCGGCCATTGGTTTTGCACGCCCCAGTGCGCGGCGAACAGCAGCACCGGGGCCGCCCACACGGCACGGGGCAGGGCAGCAGCAGGTTGCGCGCGATTGGCGAAACGCGTCAGTAACCAGAACAGCAGCGCCAGCAACAGGGCAACCCCCAGCGCCGGATGGGCAAAGCCGCCACCGGTGGAGTTTTCCACGAACTGCGGGTCAATCAGGTAATGCAGGTCGGAAGGATTTGGCAGTCGGCCGACAGCGCTGACCAGTTCGGCCGTCGCCACCGCCAGCACCCCCCAGAACAGCAGCAACGGCAACGCCAGCCACCACGCGCGGCGATGCAGCAACAGCACCAGCAAACTGCCAATCGCCAGGTCGGACAAATAGCCCAGCGGCGACGACCAGCCCAACGCCGCGCGCAGGCACACCGGTACGATCAGCACCAGTAGAATCAAGGAAAACAGGCGGGCATGCGGCTGCCGCAACCAACGCAAAAGAACGCTCACAAAAAAAGACCTTCCAGCCATCAAACCGTCATAAAAGTGTGCGCGATGATACCAAGGGTGGGCTGCCTGATCGCCCTTTTAAACGCGTGGCTGATCTGCTCGCGCAGGCGCGGTGCAAGGCTTGAGACCGTGACCGGCGTTGGTGTCAGCCCGCTGGCGGCTGATCCACAGCTTGTAACCGATGGCAGATTTATTGTTTCAGGCTGTTTAAATCAGCGCATAACGGCAAACGTGAGCGTGCTATGGATATTCGATAACGGTATTTAATTTCTGTTTTTTATAGCGATAGAGTTCGGCCTTTCAGCCAATTCACTCCTGCTGCGAGGTTGTCATGGCCACACCGTTCAAACGTTCTGCGCTGACTCTGTTGGCCACATCTCTGGCGGGCAGTCTGCTGTTCAGCAGCGGCGCCCAGGCCGAAGGCAAGATCAGCATCGCCCAGCAATTCGGCATCGGTTATCTGATTCTCGACGTGGTTCGTGATCAGCAACTGATTGAAAAACACGGCAAGGCGCAGGGGCTGGAGATCAAGGTCGACTGGAACAGCATCTCCGGCGCCACTGCCATGAACGAAGCGCTGCTGACCGGCGCGCTGGACGTGGTCTCCGCCGGGGTGCCGCCGATGCTCACGGTGTGGGATCGCACTCGCGGCAAACAGAACGTCAAAGCCATTGCCTCGCTCGGCTCGATGCCCAATTACCTGCTGACCAACAACCCGAACATCAGGACTCTGAAGGATTTCAGCGACAAGGATCGCATCGCCGTGCCGGCGGCGGGCGTGGGGTTCCAGTCGCGGACCCTGCAGATCGAAACGGCCAGGGAATTTGGCAATGCTCAGTACAAGAAATTTGACGACATCTCGGTCAGCCTGCCGCACCCGGACGCTACGGCGGCGCTGATTGCCGGCGGTTCGGAAATCAACTCGCACTTCTCCAGCCCGCCGTTCCAGTATCAGGCGCTGCAAAACCCCAACGTGCACAAAGTGCTGAGTTCCTACGACGTGCTCGGCGGTCAGGCCACGTTCAACGTGCTCTACACCACGGAAAAATTCCACGACGAAAATCCCAAGACCTACAAGGCGTTCTACGACGCGTTGGCCGAAGCGGAAAAAATCATCAAGGCCGACAAACCCGCCGCCGCTCAGGCGTACATCCGCGTCGAACAGTCGAAGCTGCCGCTGGCGCTGGTCGAGAAGATCGTCACCGATCCCGAAATCGACTTCACGGTGGTGCCGCAGCGCACGTTCATCTATGCCGAAAAATTGCAGGAACTGGGCGTGCTGAAGAACAAGGCCGGCAGCTGGAAGGATTACTTCTTTGAGGAGGCGCATGGCGGCGCGGGGAGCTGACACCTTTCAGGCAGCGCCCACTGCCGGCCAATTCGGCGATCAGTTCAAACCGTCGTCGAAGATGCTTTCAATCGGTAACTCGAACGCCCGGGCAATTTGAAAGGCCAGTGGCAGGCTTGGGTCATAACGCTCGTTTTCGATGGCATTGATCGTCTGACGTGACACCTTGAGGCGTTCAGCCAGATCGAGCTGCGACCAGTTGCGTTCGGCGCGCAGCGCCTTGAGGCGATTTTTCATTGGTAGCGACGTCGAGCGATTTGCAGGCCGAGAATCCACATGGCGCCCATCACCGGCCACACGCAAGTCCACGGTATGTGTGGGGCGCCGACGTTTTCCAGAAAACCGTAACTGAAGGTCAGCAGCGCCGAGGCGGCGAAGGCAAACCCCAGCGCTTCGAACTGGATACGCAGATGCATTTCGTCCATGCGCCGCATGTTGCGCACGATGCTCCAGCACATCAGTCCTGCCGGAATAACCGGTGTCAGCGCGACGGCAGAGCGCAGAATAATGTTGGCGTCCGTCAGGTATTGCGTGGCAATCACTGAGGCCATCAACACCAGCATATAGAGGATCAACGCTGCGCCCATTTCGAGGTAGTACCGATTCATTCTTCAACTTCCTGTGTAAAAGACCCTTTACATACTGGCTAAATTTTTTTCGCATGTAAAGCAAGCTTTCCATCAGCCTTGACCAGGTTGTTGCTGGACAGCCTAATGGCCACTCAGTAGCATTCGAGCCCAACGGATTTTCCCTTTGCACGTCGTTCGACGTGGAGTTCTCAAGGAATCGACATGCGCGAGCCCACCAATGGCGAGCAACGAACGGTCTTGACCTTGGTCAACGGCGAGATTCATCACGAAACCCAGATCAGTTTCAGCTCGGTGTCGGTCGTCAATGGCGAAGTGCGGGTGCATACCGCTGAAGGCAATCAAATAAATGTCCAGGTACCGGCAGCGGACTTCTCATTGCGCTTTGATCTGGATGGGGTGCAGCAGATTCCGCTGGCGCAGCAGGCGTCCGTTGAAACGGTGCCTGTCGACAACAACCTGAAGTTGTTCACCTGGAAAACCGTGCTGATCACCCTCGGGCTGTGGACGGTTATCAATCTGATGACCGGTTGGCTGGGATTCTTTGCGGCGGCCGGCTATCTCGGTTATCGCTGGAGTCAGGTGTTGAAGCGCAAGCAGCAGTTGGCTGCGGCGCCCGTGGAGAAAACTGCGGCGCCATCGCGCCCGGGGATGTCGAGAGATAGCGTGCGCAACGCACTGGCCCGCAAGCGCGGCTGACATGCGCGATAAAAAAGGGGCGGCCTGATCGATCAGGCCGCCCCTTTTTATTGCCGCAAAGTCAGATCAATGCATCTTGCTGTGATCGTGACCTTCCATGTGCGTCAGCGCACGGACTTCGGCTTTGACTTCGACGGTCTGCTTCTCGCCCTTGGCGTTTTCCACGGTCAGGGTCAGCGGTACGCTTTCGCCTTCCTTGAGCTGGCCGGTCAGGCCCATCAGCATCACGTGGTAGCCGTTCGGGTCGAAGGTGACGGCTTTGCCGGCCGGCAGGTCGACCGACTTGACCGGGCCCATGCTCATCACGTCGTTCTTCATCGACATTTCGTGGATTTGCACATCTTTGGCCACCGGCGAGGCAACGCTCAGCAGCTTGCTGTCGCTGTCCGCAGTGACGGTCATGAACGCGCCGCTGGCCGATTGGGTCGGCACGGTCGCACGCACCCAGGCGTCGTCGACCCTGGTCTGAGCACTGGCCTGAAAAGCCAGGCCCAGCAGGGACAGAGCGCAAACGGCGCGTTTGATGTTGTTCAAAACGGGGTGCATCAGCAGACCTCCATAACGGTGAGCAAATCTTCCGTGCACTCTTGTGCCGAAAGCGATACAGACAGACCCATGCGCAACTGGCCGCGCGAGTCGTAGACGTAACTGGTGGACGTGTGGGAGATGGTGTAGGTGTCACCCGCCGGCACCTTCTCGAAGAACACGTCGAATTCCTTGGCGGTGGCCTGGGTTTCTTCCAGCGTGCCGTACAGCGCGACGAAGCTCGGGTCGAAGGCTTTGACGTAGGCGTCGAGGATCTGCGGCGTGTCGCGTTCCGGGTCGAGGGTGATGAAGATCACCTGCAGACGGTCGCCGTCCTTGCCCATCAGCTTCTTGATTTGCGCGGCGCGGGCGAGGGTGGTCGGGCACACCGCCGGGCATTGGGTGAAGCCGAAGAAGATCATCGGCATCATCCCGCGAAAGCTCGACAGCGTCATGGTTTCGCCATCGGTGTTCTTCAGCTTGAAGGTGCGCCCGAGGATCTTGTCACTCAGGTCCTTGCCGTACTTGTACGACAGTTGGCCACGGGTGTCGCAGCCGGCAAGCAGGCCCAGGCCCAGCACGCCCATTCCCGCAAGCACCTTGCGGCGAGTCAACAAAGCCGTCATCTAATACCGCCTTTTGCAGCCCGTCAGTCGGCAGGACTGGCGGGGGGTTAACCGTAAAAGCGGCGCATGATACCAAACTGACGGCAGACGCCGGCCACGGATCGCCGCGCGGCGCAGGATCGGGCGACAAAAGGTGTAAGAAAAAGTGACGACGGACTACTGAAGATTCGCCTCATCGGCCCGCCAGCCACCGCCCAGCGCGGTGTACAGGTTGACCTCGGCGACCAGCTGCGCGAGGCGATCAGTGATCAAGCCCTGCTGCGAACTGAACAGTGAACGTTGCGCATCGAGAAACGTCAGGCTGCTGTCGACACCGTTCTGATAGCGGTGCTGCGCCAGGTTGTAGTAGTCCTGAGTGGCCTGTACCAGATCGCGTTGCGCCTGCAATTGCTGCTGATAAGTGCTGCGCGCCGCCAGGCCATCGGCGACTTCCTGAAACGCGGTTTGAATCGATTTTTCGTATTCGGCGATCGCGACGTCTTTCTGCAGTTTCGAATAATCCAGGCTCGCGCGCAGGCTGCCGGCGTTGAAAATCGGCAGGTTGATTTGCGGCTGGAACGTCCACGCCCCGGAGCCACCGCTGAACAGTCCGGAGAGATCGCGGCTGGAGGTGCCAGCGCTGGCCGTCAGGCTGACACTGGGGAAAAACGCCGCCCGCGCCGCGCCGATATTGGCGTTGGCCGCTTTCAGTTTGTACTCGGCCTGCAGAATGTCCGGGCGCCGTTGCAGCAGATCCGAGGGCAACCCGGCCGGCAGTTGCTGGACCAGGTCGCTGGCCAGTGGTTGCGCCGGCAGTTGCTCGGGGACTTGCGTGCCAACCAGCAGCGTCAGGCTGTTCAGATCCTGCGCCACCTGACGTTTGTATCGCGCCAGATTGGCTCGCGAACGGTCGACGCTGGTTTGCGCCTGCGCCTGTTCCAGCGCCGAAGACTTGCCGGCGTCGCGGTTGCGCGTGGTCAGGCGCAGGCTTTGCTCATCGGCGGCCAGGGTCTGGCGCGTCAGTTCAAGCAACTCCTGGTCGGCGCGCCAGGTCAGGTAGGCATTGGCGACGTTGGCCACCAGACTCAGCTCGGCACTGCGCCGCGCCTGTTCGGTCGCCAGCCAGGTTTGCAGCGCCTGCTCGCTGAGGCTGCGCACCCGGCCGAAAAAATCCAGTTCATAGGCACTGACACCCAGGTTCACCGCATAGGTCGAATTGATCATGGCTTTGCTGCGGGTCACGCTGGGCGGCAGGCGCTGGCGCGACTCGCTGGCATTGGCCGACACCGCTGGCAGCAGATCGGCGCGCTGGATCCGGTACTGCGCCTGAAACGCCTCGACGTTCAACGCCGCCACCCGCAGGTCGCGATTGTTCACCAGCGCGCTTTCGATCAACTGTTGCAACGCCGGGTCGTTGAACAGCGTGCGCCAGTCTTCAGTGCGCGCTGCGGCGGGTGTCGGGGCCGGGGAAACGGCGCCTTGCGGATACTGCGCAGCGCTCGGTGAAGCAGGGCGCTGATAATCGGGAATCAACGAACATCCGGCCAACAGGACGGCGAGGGACAGCAGGGAAATGCGCAGCATCGAACGCTCTCATGCAGAAAAAACACGTGCCGGGCACTGCGTCCCCACACCACCATCGAACACCGTTGAAACACGACCGCGCGGTTACGCCCCGGCCATCCAGCGCGCCAGACCATGCCGTCCGCTGACCCCCAGTTTGGCGGTCGCCCGTTTGAGGTAGGTCTCGACGGAACTGCTCTTGACCCGCAGCTTCTCGGCCAACAGCGGTACGGTGCCGCCGGTCAACAGACCCAGACAGACTTCTTTCTCCCGCGCCGACAGCACAATGCCGCCCAGCGCCAGGCGTTCGTCGAACACCTGCTGCAAAGGCGCCTGTTCCAGGTCGGCCAAGGGCAGGCGCGGCGGTTTGGCGACGATCTGCCGACTGAGCTGCGCGTGGCGCTCGATCAGCGGCAGCAGGGTGTCGGACAGGCTTTTGAGAAATGACAGCTCCGGCAGGGAAAACACCCGTTGCGTATGCGGACGGTAGAACGAGATGACACAGCGGCGATTCGAGGTGCGGGACACCAGATTGCACTGGTGCACGCTGTGCTGCGGATGTTGCGGCTGGAGCGACGTTTTGAGTTGAATCAGCAGCGAATCATTCATCTCGATCATCTTCTGCAACAACGGATGATCGTCCGGACTCTTCAACGGGTCCGGTGGCGGGAAGGTCTGCGGCAGACCGGCGCTGCCCAGCGCCTTGATCTCGACCACGCTGGCCTGACGTTCGTCCAGCGTCCACTCGCTGAGATCGACGCGATTGACCGGCACCAGGGTGTCGACCAACTGGAACATGTTGCTGGCGAAATGATCGTCGCCGGTACTGGCAATCAGTTCTCCCAGTTGCCAGTAGAAGTGCGGGTTTTCCATGTTGCGAATGCTGCCGGTCAGATTCATATCCTTGTCATCCCTGGTTCCGAGTCATCACCGAGTCGTCCGCTGTTTATGCAAAAGCCGCCCACGCAATCGTCTCTCCTTGAAACTGATCTGGGGCGGGATTTAAGCCTATGGATTTGTCCTGCGTCTGTAGGGGAAAACAGGGACACAAAGTGCCATCATTTCTGAAAGTTGGCGCCGGGCTTCTGACGCCCGCTGGCACAGGCGTTGCGCATCGCGTGACTGTTTGGTCACGGCAAGACCCTGAAAACCGGGGCAGTTGCGTTTTTGCGAGGTCATGACGCAGGTCGATGGCAGCGCTGGCGTGTGGCATTTTTCCTACAAGATTTTCAGTCTTTCCTCTCCGAACTTTTAACCAGTTCCCAGTCGATCAGCGTCAACAAGTGCTGACAGGCCAGCGCCGGGAGGCGCAGGGTTGTCCGGGTTTTACGTGTCATGTCGGCATCGTGGCCGATGCTTGAATAGGCGCAAAATCACATGAGAAGGATCTTATGCCGCCTATTTCTGCCCCTTCGGTGGCCACGCCGTCCGCATCGTTCCAGACGTATCCGCTGACCGCTGCGCAGCTGGATATCTGGCTGGATCAGCTGAGTCGCGGGGATTCGCCGCTGTATAACATCGGCGGATACCTGGATCTCAATGGCCCGCTGGATCCAGCGCGGATGCAGGCTGCGCTGGAGTTGCTGGTGGCCCGGCATGACGCGCTGCGCACGATTCTGCTGCCGGGCGCCGGTGCAGATGGCTTGCCGTTGCAGCAGTTCGCCCGGTCAGTAATGGTGCCGATGCCGATCGACGATGTGTCGGCGCACAGCGACCCGGAATCGGCGGCGCGGGCACTGGTGCAGGCGCGCATCGATCAGCCCTTTGTACTGGACGGCGGCTGCCTGTTGCGCTTTCTGTTGATCCGCCTCGATGAGCAGCGACATTGGCTGTCCGTGCAGGCTCATCACTTGATCGTCGATGGCTGGGGCTTCGGCGCAATGTTCAAGTCGCTGGACGAGATCTACAACGCGCTGGCGCACAGCCAACCGACACCCGTTTCGGCGCCGTCGTACATCGACTTCATCGAGGACAATGCGCGCTATCAAGCATCGCCGCGTTATGCGCAGGATCGTGCCTACTGGCTGGACAAGTACCGACAATTGCCCGAGCCGCTGTTGCTGCCGCGGCATCAGCAGAGCCTGGCCGGCCAAACCGCGCAGACGCAAGTCTATGCGCAGCCTTTGCCGGCGCTGCTGCACGAGCGCATGCAGCAGGTGGCCCGGGAGTACGGCGCCTCGGCGTTCCATGTGCAGCTGGCGGCGCTGCATGTCTACTTCAGCCGCACCGCGCAACGTGACGAATGGGTGGTGGGGCTGCCGATTCTCAACCGCTCCGGCGCGCGCTTCAAATCCACCCTCGGGTTGTTCGCGCAGGTCAGTGCGGTGCGCATGGGTTTTGGTCGCCAATGCACGTTCGCTGAACTGGTCAGGGCAATTCGTGATGAGCTGCGCCAGGACTTTCGCCATCAGCGCTACCCGGTCAGTGAGATGAATCGTGCCTTGGGCTTGCTGCGCGAGGAGCGCTCGCAGCTGTTCGAAGTCACTGTTTCCTACGAGCAGGGCACTCACGATTATCGCTACGGCGAGGCCTCGGGACGGATCATCAAGGCCTCGAACGTCGAAGAGGCCACACCGCTGGCGGTGCATTTGCTGAGCAATCTGACCAATGACGACGCGCGGCTGTACCTGATCTACAGCGAGGCGTATTTCAATGCCGATGAAGTCAAGGCATTGGCTGAACGCTGGTTGCTGATTCTGGAGCAGGGGCTGGAAGCGGTGAATCTGGCGGTGGCGGATTTCGACCTGAGCACGCCCGAAGAAACCGCGCTGCTGCAACAGTGGAATGCCACGCGGGTGCAATACCCGGCTCCGACGACCCTTCATCAGCGTTTCGAAGCGCAGGCGACGCTACGGCCGCAGGCGCTGGCGGCGGTTGATCAGGGGCAAAGCCTGACCTATGCCGACCTCAATCAACGCGCCAACGCGCTCGCTCATCATCTGCTCGATCTCGGTGTGCGTCCGGATGACCGGGTGGCGATCGTTGCCCGGCGCGGGCTCGACACACTGGTCGGGCTGTTGGCGATCCTCAAGGCTGGCGCCGCGTATGTACCGCTGGATCCGGCGCATCCGGCCGAGCGCCTGAGCTACCTGCTGGAAGACAGCGCGCCAATCGCGGTGCTGACCCAGCGAGCGCTGCGCGGGCTTTTGCCGGCGTTGTCGGTGCCGGTGATCGAGCTGGATCGCCCGAGCTGGTCCGCCGCCAATATCGGCGCGCCGAAGGTGCCGGGACTGACTCCGGCCAACCTCGCTTACGTGATTTACACCTCCGGCTCGACTGGCCTGCCCAAGGGGGTGATGGTCGAGCACCGCACCCTGTGCAATCTGGTCGATTGGCACGCTGACGTTTTCGACCTGCGCGCCGGTAGCCATACCTCGAGCCTCGCTGGCTTCGGTTTCGACGCGATGGCCTGGGAAGTCTGGCCGGCGCTGTGCGTGGGCGCGATCCTGCACCTGGCGCCGGTCAGCGAGGGCAACGAAGACATCGATGCGCTGCTCGACTGGTGGCGTGCGCAGCCGCTGGACGTGAGCTTTTTGCCGACGCCGATCGCCGAATACGCGTTCAGCCGCCAGCTCGATCACCCGACGTTGCGCACGCTGCTGATCGGTGGCGATCGCCTGCGCCAGTTCCCGCGTCAACAGTCGTTCGAAGTGATCAACAACTACGGGCCGACCGAGGCCACGGTGGTGGCAACCTCGGGGCGCATCCACGCCGGGCAGGCGCTGCACATCGGCAAACCGGTAAGCAACGCCACGGTATATCTGCTCGACGAGCAGCAGCAACCGGTGCCGCTGGGCGTGACGGGCGAGTTGTATGTCGGCGGGGACGGTGTGGCTCGCGGTTACCTGAACCGCGCAGAGCTGAGCGCCGAGCGCTTCCTGCTTGATCCGTTCAGCGCTGAACCGGGCGCACGCCTGTACCGCACCGGCGACCTCGCACGCTGGCGCGCCGACGGCAATCTGGAGTATCTGGGCCGCAACGACGATCAGGTGAAAATCCGTGGCATCCGGATCGAGCCGGGGGAGATCGAGAGCGCACTCACCCGCCATGCGGCGGTGCGCGAAGCGGTGGTGCTGGTGCGCGACGGACAATTGTTGGCGTGGTTCACCGAGCAGGCGCCTCTGGACATCAATGAGCTGCACGCGTACCTGAAAACTCGCCTGAGCAGTGCCATGCTGCCGAGCGCCTATGTGCGTCTGCCGGCGCTGCCGCTGACCGCCAACGGCAAGGTTGATCGCAAGGCGCTGCCGGCGCCCGGCGCGGAAGATTTGATCCGCCGCGAATACGAGGCGCCGCAGGGGGAGGTCGAAATCGCCCTGGCGCAGATCTGGGCGGACGTGCTGCAAGTCGAGCGGGTCGGGCGTCACGATCACTTTTTCGAGCTCGGCGGACATTCGTTGCTGGCGGTGACTCTGATCGAACGCATGCGTCAGCTCGATCTGAGCAGCGACGTGCGCGTGCTGTTCAGTCAGCCGACCCTGGCGGCGCTGGCGGCTTCGGTCGGCAGCGGCCGGGAAATCGAAGTGCCGGCCAACCGCATCGCCGCCGATTGCACGCACATCACCCCGGAGATGCTGCCGCTGGTGCAACTGCAGCAGACGGACATCGAACGGATCGTTGCCACGGTGCCGGGCGGCGCCGCCAACGTGCAGGACATCTACCCGCTGGCACCGCTGCAGGAAGGCATTCTCTACCACTACATCACCGCCGAGCAGGGCGATCCGTATCTGCTGCAATCGCAACTGGCGTTCGACAGTCTGGAACGCGTCGAGGCCTTCGCTACAGCGCTGCGCGAGGTCATGGCGCGCCACGACATTCTGCGCACCTCAGTGCTCTGGGAAGGTCTGACCACCCCGGTGCAGGTGGTGTGGCGCGACGCGATTCTGCCGTTGCAGGAGATCGAACTGGATCCGGCCAACGGCCCGATCATCGAGCAGTTGCACGCGCGCTTCAACGCCCGGCGTTATCGCCTCGACGTCAGCCAGGCGCCGCTGATGCGCCTGGTGTATGCCCGTGATCCGGCGCTGGATCGGGTGGTGGGGATTTTGCTGTTCCATCACCTGGCCATGGATCACATCGCTTTGGAAGTGATGCGCGGCGAAATGCAGGCGAGTCTGTCGGGGCAGGTCGTGGCGCTGGCGCCGCCGGTGCCGTATCGCAATTACGTGGCGCAGACGCGGCTGGGCGTCAGCGAGCAGGAACACGAGGCGTTTTTCCGTGAGCAACTGGCGGACATCGACGAGCCGACCCTGCCATTCGGCTTGCAGGAAGTGCAGGGCGACGGGCGCGGCATCGACGAAGCGCAGCAGGCGCTGCCGGCTGACGTCTATCAGCGCTTGCGTACGCAGGCGCGACACGCCGGGGTCAGTGTCGCGAGCCTGATTCATCTGGCGTGGGCGCGGGTGCTGGCGGCGACGTCCGGCCAGCAGCGCGTAGTGTTCGGCACCGTGTTGATGGGGCGCCTGCAAGGCGGCGAGGGCGCCGACCGGGCGCTGGGCGTGTTCATCAACAGCTTGCCGCTGCGCATCGATGTTGATGCCGGAGTGCTGGACGCCGTGCGCGCCACCCATGCGCGGCTGACCGCGCTGCTCGGGCATGAACACGCGTCGCTGGCACTGGCCCAGCGCTGCAGCGGCGTCGCCTCGCCGTCACCGTTGTTCAGCGCGCTGCTCAATTATCGGCACAGTGACGAGTCCGAACTGCTGGAGCCGTCCAGCCAGGCCTGGCAAGGCATCGAAACCCTGGCCAACGAGGAACGCACCAATTACCCGCTGACCATGAGCGTGGATGATTTTGGCAACGGCTTGCGTCTCACCGGCAGGGCCGTGGCGCAGATCGGCGCGCAACGGATTTGCGGTTATATGCAAGCGGCGTTAAGCGGCCTGGTGCAGGCGTTGGAGCAGACACCGCAACAGCCGTTGAACCGCTTGCCGATCCTGCCACCCGAAGAGCTGCAACGCTTGCTGATCACCTTCAACGCCACCAAGGTCGATTGTCCGCTGGACCAGCCGTTGCACAGGTTGTTCGAAGCACAGGTGCGACGCAAACCTGAAGCGATCGCCCTGCAGAGCGGTGAACGTAGTCTGACTTATCGCGAACTCAACGAACGCGCCAATCGCCTGGCTCATCATCTGCGTGAACTCGGTGTGCAACCGGACTCGCGGGTGGCGATCTGCGTCGAGCGCGGGCTGGATCTGATCGTTGGTTTGCTCGGCATCCTCAAGGCTGGCGGCGCCTATGTGCCGCTGGATCCGGACTACCCGCTGGAGCGCTTGAACTACATGTTGCAGGACAGTGCGCCGGTCGCACTGCTGGTGCAGGGCGCCACGCGGCAATTGCTGGGCGAGCCGGGTGTGACGCTGATCAATCTGGAGCACGGCAGTTGGGAGCAGCAGCCGTCAGGCAATCCGCAGGTGCCGGGCCTGAATGCTTCGAACCTCGCCTACATGATCTACACCTCGGGCTCTACCGGATTGCCCAAAGGCGTGATGATCGAGCATCGCAGCGCCTGCAACATGGTGCATTGGGGGGCGCAGATTTCGCCGCCGACCGAGCACGGTGCGTTGCTGCAAAAGGCACCGTTCAGCTTCGACAGTTCGGTGTGGGAGATCTTCTGGCCGCTGTGTTCCGGGATGCGTCTGGTACTGGCGCGACCGGACGGCAACCGCGATTCGGCGTATGTGGTGCAGACCATTCGCGAGCAGCAGGTGACGGTGGTCAAGTTCGTCCCGGCGCTGTTGCAGCAGTTCATCGAACAGGACGGTGTCGAGCAGTGCATCAGCCTGACCGATGTGCTCAACGGTGGCGGCGAACTCAGTGCGGCGCTGGCGCGGCAGGTGCGCGATCGCCTGCCGTGGGTGCGTTTGCACAACGTTTACGGGCCGACTGAAACCACGGTGGACAGCACGAGCTGGACGCTGGAACCGCATATGCCGGTGCCGGACAACGTGGTGCCAATCGGCACAGCACTGAGCAATACCCGGCTGTACGTGCTCGATGCGTACGGTCAACCGGTACCACAAGGTGTCAGCGGTGAGTTGCACATTGGCGGCGTCGGCGTGGCACGCGGTTATCACAAACTGCCGGAAATGCAGGCCGAGCGCTTCATCGACAGCCCGTTTGTTGCGGGTGATCGCCTGTATCGAACGGGGGATCTGGCGCGCTACAACAACCACGGCGAGCTGGAATTCCTCGGTCGCAATGACTTCCAGATCAAGCTGCGTGGCTTGCGTCTGGAACCGGGGGAAATCGAGGCGCGGTTGATCGAACATCCGGCAATTCGCCAAGCGGTGGTGATGGTGCGCGATGAGCGTCTGGTGGCCTGGTACACCGTGCGCTCCGGCGTGGAAGTCCCACATCTGGAGGCCTTGCGCGCGCATGTGCTGGAGCGCCTGCCGGAATACATGGTGCCCGGTGCATTTGTGCTGCTCGATGCGTTGCCGCTGACGCCAAACGACAAGATAGACCGCAAAGCCCTGCCGGAACCGGGAGCCGACGCAGTCATCAATCGCCCTTACGTGGCACCCGAGGGGGAAGTCGAAACCGCGCTGGCGCAGATCTGGGGCGAGGTGCTCGGCGTCGAACAGGTCGGGCGGCACGACAACTTCTTCGAACTGGGCGGGCATTCATTGCTGGCGGTGAGTCTGGTGGCGCGCATGCGCCAGAGCGGCCTGCACACCGACGCCCGCGCGCTGTTCAGCCAGCCGACGCTGGCGGCGCTGGCGCTCGGCACCACGCCCGAGGCGCAGCAAGTGTTCATCCCGCAAACCACCATCCCGAGTCTCACCCGCAAACGCCGGCTCTGACCCAAATCCCTGTAGGAGCTGCCGCAGGCTGCGATCTTTTGATTTGGCTTTTAACAGCAAGAGCAAAAGATCGCAGCCTGCGGCAGCTCCTACAGGGGGACTGCGGCGACCGAGCCGGCAGCTTGTCCCCGCTTCCCATGTCAGCCCCCCAGGCCCCGATGTTTTAGTTTTTCCAGGCTGCGCGCAGCAGGCACGGACTCGCGGCTGCGCGCTCCTTTTTCTCGTATTTACAGCAGGTTATCCCATGCATTTCAGCGAACTGATGGCTGTTCTTTCCACCCATGCGATCCGCCTTCAACAGGAAGATGAAGACCTGGTCATTCTGGGCAGCGACGACGCACTGGACGATGCGTTGTGGGACAGCCTCAGCGAACACAAGGCGCAACTGCTGGAGCTGGTCGCGCAGCACGGTGGCGATTGGCTGAGCCCGGCGTTTCGCATCACCCCGGACATGCTGCCGCTGGTGACGCTGGATCAGCCGACCATCGACCGCATGGTAGCCAATGTGCCTGGCGGCGCCGCCAACCTGCAGGACATTTACCCGCTGGCGCCGCTGCAGGAAGGCATGCTCTATCTGCACCTGTCGGCGCCCGCCGGCGACCCGTACGTGTCGCAAGCGCGGTTCGCCTTTGACAGCCGCGCACGTCTGGAGGCCTTCGCCGAGGCGTTGCAGTGGATGATCGAGCGCCACGACATCCTGCGCACCGCGTTCGTCTGGGAACGCCTGGATGAGCCGCTGCAAGTGGTGCAGCGGCAGGCTCGTCTGCACTGCGAAGAAATCGCCCTCGCGCCGGGCGCGGATGTGCTGACGCAACTGCTGGAACGCCACGACCCACGGTTCTTCCGCCTCGATATCCAGCAGGCGCCGCTGCTGCGTCTGGTCTACGCCATGGACCCGGCCAACGGTCGCGTGGTCGCGCTGTTGCTGTTCCACCACCTGATCATGGATCACGTCGCCCTTGATGTGGTGCGCCGCGAAACCCGCGCGCATCTGCTTGGCCAGACCGCGCAGGTCGGGTCGCCGGTGCCGTACCGCGATCACCTGGCCAAGGCCCGTCTGCGCCTGGACGAACAGGTTCACGAAGGGTTTTTCCGCGAGATGCTCGCCGACATCGACGAGCCGACCTTGCCCTGTGGTCTGCAGGATGTGCAGGGCGACGGGCAGGGTATCGAAGAAGCCTTGCTGATGCTCGACACCGATTTCAGCCGGCAACTGCGCGGCCAGGCGCGTCAGCTCGGCGTCAGCGTTGCGAGCCTGATGCACCTGGCGCTGGCGCGGGTGCTCGGCCAGTTGTCGGGGCGCACGGCGGTGGTGTTCGGCACCGTGCTGCTGGGGCGGATGGAGGCGGGCGAGGGCGGCGAACAGGCGCTGGGAATGTTCATCAACACCTTGCCGCTGCGGGTGGATGTCGGGCAGGACGGCGTGCGTGCCGGGGTGCTGGCAACCCATCGACGCCTGACCGCGTTGCTCGGCCATGAACAGACCTCGCTGGCACTGGCCCAGCGTTGCAGTGCGGTGGCGGTGCCGACGCCGTTGTTCAGCGCGATCCTCAACTATCGTCACAGCAGCAGTGAAGAGATCGCCGAGGTCAGCGAACTGGCCCCCGGCGTGCAAGTGCTGGGCGCGCGCGAACGCACCAACTACCCGCTGACGATCAACATCGACGACCTCGGCGAAGACTTGCGCATCACCGCGCTGGCGGATGCGGCGCTGGGTGCCGAACGCATCGCCGCTTATCTGCACAGCGCGTTGCACAGCTTGCTGCAGGCCTTGCAATTGACCCCGGATGCGCCGCTGCAACGGCTGAACATTCTGCCGGCGGCCGAGCGTGAATACCTGGTGCACGGGGTCAACTCGCCGTTGCCACAGTTCCCGGAAACGCCGCTGATTCACCAGCAGTTCGAAGCCCATGCGGCGGCGCGCCCCGAGGCCACAGCGCTGCTGTTCGAGGAGCAGGCGCTGAGCTACGGCGAACTCAATCGCCGTGCCAATCAGCTTGCGCATCACCTGCTGGCACAGGGGATTCGCCCGGATCAGCGCGTGGCGATCTGTGTCGAGCGCGGCCCGCAGATGCTCATCGGCCTGCTCGGGGTGCTCAAGGCTGGTGCCGGTTATGTGCCGATCGACCCGGCGTATCCGCTGGAGCGCATCGCCTACACCCTGCAGGACAGCGCCCCGGTGGCGGTGCTGACCCAGGCCGATACGCTGGACCGGGTTGGCGTGCTCAACGTGCCGATCATCGATCTGGACAGCGTGCAGTTGCAGGCTGAACTCAGCAGCAATCCGCAGATTCCCGAGCTGAGCCCCAGCCATCTCGCCTACGTGATCTATACCTCCGGCTCCACCGGGCTGCCCAAAGGCGTAATGGTCGAACACCGCAACGTGGTGCGGCTGTTTTCGGCGACCCACGACGGGTTCAACTTCAACCCGCAGGACGTGTGGGCGCTGTTCCATTCCTTCGCTTTCGATTTCTCGGTCTGGGAGATCTGGGGCGCGCTGGCGTTTGGCGGTCAGCTGTTGCTGGTGCCGCAGGCGGTCAGCCGCTCGCCGGACGACTGCTACGCATTGCTGTGCCGCAGCGGCGTGACCGTACTCAATCAAACGCCGAGCGCCTTCCGCCAGTTGATCGCCGCGCAGGGCCGCAGCCCGTTGCAGCACTCGTTGCGCGAAGTGATTTTCGGTGGTGAAGCGCTGGAGCCGGGCCTGCTCAAACCGTGGTACGCGCGGGTCGGCAATGCCGGTACGCGGCTGGTGAACATGTACGGCATCACTGAAACCACGGTGCACGTGACCTATCGCCCACTGGAGGCAGCGGACGCGTTACTGGTCGGGCACAGCCCGATCGGTGTGGGCATCCCCGACCTGCAACTGTACGTGCTCGACGCGCAGCGCGAACCGGTACCGGTCGGCGTGATCGGCGAGTTGTACGTCGGTGGCGCCGGGGTTGCCCGGGGCTACCTCAACCGCGAGGCGTTGACCGCCGAACGCTTTATTGCCGACCCGTTCAGCGGCCGTGCCGAGGCGCGTCTGTACAAGACCGGCGACCTCGCACGCCGAAACGCCGATGGCAGCCTTGAATACTTGGGGCGCAACGACGATCAAGTGAAGATCCGTGGTTTCCGCATCGAACTCGGTGAAATCGAAGCTCGCCTCGCAGCCTGCGCCGGGGTGCGCGAAGCGGTGGTGATCGCCCGTGAAGACAGCCCCGGTGACAAGCGTCTGGTGGCCTACTGGCTGGCCGCCGAAGGTACTGAGCCGAGCGCTGCGCAATTGCGCGACGAGTTGCTGCTGTCGCTGGCCGACTACATGGTGCCGAGCGCGTTTGTGCGCCTCGACGCCTTACCGCTGACCACCAACGGCAAGCTCGATCGCAAGGCCTTGCCGCAACCGGACTGCGATGCGTTCGCCCGTCGCGGTTTCGAAGCCCCGCTGGGGCCGGTGGAAACCCTGATCGCCGGGATCTGGCAGACCCTGCTCGGTGTCGAGCAGGTCGGGCGGCACGACAACTTCTTCGAACTCGGCGGCCATTCGCTGTTGGCGGTGAAACTGATCGAGCGCATGCGCCAGCACGACTTGCAGTGCGACGTGCGCGTGCTGTTCGGCCAGCCGAGCGTCGCGGCGCTGGCGGCGACCCTGAGTCACCGTCATACCCTGCGGGTGCCGGACAATCTGATTGCCGCCGATTGCACGCGGATCACCCCCGACATGCTGCCGCTGGCCACGCTGGATCAGGCTGCCATCGACCGCGTGGTCGCCAGTGTGCCCGGCGGCGTTGGCAATGTGCAGGACATCTATGGTCTGGCACCGTTGCAGGCGGGGATTCTCTATCACCATCTGGCGACCAGCGCCGGTGACCCGTACGTGTTGCAGGCGCAATTCGCCTTCGCCGGACTGACACAGATCAAGGCCTTTGTCCGTGCATTGAACGCGGTGATCGCGCGCCACGACATTCTGCGCACCAGCGTGGTCTGGGAAGGGCTTGAACAGCCGGTGCAAGTGGTCTGGCGCGAGGCGCCGCTGGCGCTGGAACGGGTCGATGCCGACCTGCTTGAGGGCGATGTGCTGGAGCAGATGCAGGCGCGGTTCGATCCACGGCACTACCGCCTCGACCTGCGCCGGGCGCCGCTGATGCGTCTGGCCTATACCGAAGACCGTGAACAACAGCGCTGGGTCGGCATCCTGTTGCTGCACCACATCGTGCTCGACCACACCGCACTGGAAGTGTTGCTCGCGGAAATGAACGACAGCCTGTACCCGAGCGGCGCCGATCTGCCGATGCCGGTGCAGTACCGCAACTACGTGGCGCAGGCGCAACAGCACGCCGATACTCCGGCGCATGAAGCGTTCTTCCGCGACATGCTCGGCGACATCGACGAGCCGACCGTGGCCTTCGGTGTGCAGGACGTACATGGCGACGGCAGCAGCATCGTCGACAGTGAGCAGGCGCTGGACGCCAGCGTGGCCGAGCGTCTGCGCGAGCAGGCGCGCCGCCTCGGCATCAGCGCGGCCAGCCTCGTGCACCAGGCCTGGGGCCAGGTGCTGGCACAGGTTTCAGGGCGTGAAGAGGTGGTGTTCGGCACCGTGCTGCTCGGGCGCATGCAGGGCGGCGAGGGCGCTGATCGCGCACTCGGCATGTTCATCAACACCTTGCCGTTGCGGGTCAGTGTCGGCGCGACCGCGGTGCAGCAAGGCGTGCGTGCTACTCATGAGCGTCTGGCGCAACTGCTGGCGCATGAGCAGGCCTCGCTGTCGCTGGCCCAGCGTTGCAGCGGTGTGGCTGCGTCGCTGCCGCTGTTCAGCAGCTTGCTCAACTACCGTCACAGCGCGGCGCAACCGGCAGGCGTGGCCTGGGACGGGATCGAGATTCTCAGCTCGCGCGAGCGCAGCAACTATCCGCTGGTGGTCAGCGTCGATGACCTCGGCACAGGTTTCCGCCTGAGCGTGCAAGCGCTGCCACAAGTGGACGGCGCGCGGGTCTGCGATTACCTGCAGACCGCGCTGCACAATTTACTCAGCGCACTCGAGCACAATCCGGTCACGCCGCTGCGGCAGATCTCGGTGCTGTCGCCGAGCGAACGGCAGCGGGTCCTGGTCGGCTTTAACATCACCGGTCGCGATTATCCGCAGGCGCAGACCGTGCAGCGTTTGTTCGAGGCCCAGGCGGCAGCGCGCCCCGAGGCGTTGGCGGCGGTGCAAGGTGCGCAGCAGTTGCGCTATGGCGAACTCAATCAGCGGGCCAATCGCCTGGCGCATCACCTGATCGGCCTTGGCGTGCAACCCGATGATCGGGTCGCCCTGTGCGCCCGGCGCAGCCCGGACATGCTGGTCGCGCTGCTGGCGATCCTCAAGGCCGGCGCCGGTTATGTGCCGGTCGATCCGGCGTATCCGCCGGAACGCATCGCCTATCTGTTGCAGGACTGCGCCCCCGTGGCGGTCGTGGCGCAGGCGTCGATCCGCGATCTGCTCGGTGGCGTACCGATCATCGATCTGGACCGCGACGACTGGCAGCACCTGTCGGGTGCCAATCCGCAGCTGCCAGCATTGACGCCGAACCATCTGGCTTACGTGATCTACACCTCTGGCTCCACCGGCCAACCGAAAGGGGTGATGGTCGAACATGCGACCCTGGAAAACCTTGTGCACTGGCACGCTGAAGCCTTCGACTTGCAGGCCGGCAGCCAGACCGCGAGCGTCGCCGGCTTCGGTTTCGATGCGATGGCCTGGGAAGTCTGGCCGGCACTGTGTGTCGGCGCGACCTTGCACCTGCCGCCGCCGTCGATCCGTAACGAGCATCTGGACGAGTTGCTCGACTGGTGGTGCGCGCAGCCGTTGCAGGTGAGCTTCTTGCCGACGCCGGTGGCCGAATACGCGTTCAGCCGGCAATTGCAGCACCCGACCTTGCGTACGCTGCTGATCGGCGGCGACCGACTGCGTCAGTTCAGTCGCCAGCAAACCTTCGCAGTGATCAACAACTATGGCCCGACGGAAGCGACGGTGGTCGCCACCTCGGGGCCGGTCTCGCTGGCCCCGCCGCTGCATATCGGCCGCCCGATCGCCAATGCCAGAGTCTATGTGCTGGACGCTGAGCAGCGCCCGGTGCCGGTGGGCGTGGCGGGCGAGTTGTATGTCGGCGGGGCGGGCGTGGCGCGCGGTTATCTGAATCGCCCCGAGCTGACCGCTGCGCAGTTCCTGTTCGATCCGTTCAGCGACGAGCCGCGGGCGCGCATGTACCGTACCGGCGATCAGGCGCGTTGGCTGGCTGACGGCAATATCGAGTATCTGGGGCGCAACGATGATCAGGTCAAACTGCGTGGCGTGCGTATCGAACTCGGTGAAATCGAAGCCGCGCTTGGTAGTCACGCTGCGCTGCAGGAAGCCGTGGTACTGGTCCGCGACGGGCGGCTGATTGCGTGGTTCACCGAGCGCACGGCGGTCGATATTCAACAGTTGCACGCGCATTTACAGGCACGCTTGCCGGATGCGCTGCTGCCGGCGGCTTACGTGCGGCTGGATGCATTGCCGCTGACCGCCAACGGCAAGATCGACCGCAAGGCCTTGCCGGAACCGGAGCACGGCGCGTGGCTCAGCCGCGAATATGAGGCGCCACACGGTGCGGTGGAAACCGCGCTGGCGCAGATCTGGATCGACGTGCTGAAGGTCGAGCGGGTCGGGCGCCACGACAACTTCTTTGAACTGGGCGGGCATTCGCTGTTGGCGGTGAGCCTGATCGAACGCATGCGCCAGATCGACCTCGCGGCCGACGTGCGCGTGCTGTTCAATCAGCCGACCCTGGCTGCACTGGCCGCCGCAGTCGGCAGCGGTCGCGAAATCGAAGTGCCGGCCAACCGCATTCCGCCGGGCTGCACGCACATCACCCCGGACATGCTCAGCCTGACCGAACTCGATCAGGCGAGCATCGAGCGCATCGTCGCCACCGTGCCGGGTGGCGCGGCCAACGTGCAGGACATTTATCCGCTGGCACCGTTGCAGGAAGGCATTCTTTACCACCACTTGAGCGCCGAACAGGGCGATCCGTACCTGCTGCAATCGCGGCTGATCTTCGACAGCGTCGAGCGTCTGCGCACCTTCAGCCATGCCTTGCAGCAGGTTATCGCCCGTCACGACATTCTGCGCACCAGTGTGGTCTGGGAAGGGCTGGCGAGCCCGCAGCAAGTGGTCTGGCGCCAGGCGCCGCTGGTGGTGCAAGCGGTGCCGCTGGACCCGGCGCAGGGCGACGTCCTTGAGCAGTTGCACGCGCGGTTCGATGCCCGGCACAACCGCCTCGACCTGAGCCAGGCGCCGCTGATGCGCATCGTCTACGCCGAAGATCCGGCGCAGCAACGGGTGGTGGCGATCATATTGTTCCAGCACCTGATCCTCGACCACACCGCCATGGAGGTGGTGGGCCAAGAGATGCGCGCGTTCATGTTCGATCAGGCCGACAGCCTCGGCACGCCGATGCCGTATCGCAACTACGTGGCGCAAGCGCGTCTGGGGGCCAGCGAACAGGAACACGAAACGTTCTTCCGCGACATGCTCGGCGATATCGACGAACCGACCCTGCCGTTCGGCCTGCACGACGTGCAAGGCGATGGTGGCGACATCGAGGAGGCGCAGCAAGCCGTCGATGCCGGGTTGACCCTGCGCCTGCGGGAACAGGCGCGGCAGTTGGGTGTCAGCCCGGCGAGCCTGATGCACCTGGCCTGGGCGCAGGTGGTGGGCGTGCTTGCCAACCGTCGCGACGTGGTCTTCGGCACGGTGCTGTTGGGTCGCTTGCAGGGCGGCGAGGGCGCGGATCGCACCCTCGGCGTGTTCATCAATACCTTGCCGCTGCGGGTGGATGTCAGCGAAGGCGTGCGCTCTGCGGTCAAGACCACCCACGCACGGCTGACCGCGCTGCTCGCCCATGAACACGCGCCACTGGCGCTGGCCCAGCGCTGCAGCGCGGTGTCCGGGGCGCCGCTGTTCAGCGCCTTGCTCAACTACCGGCATACCGTCGCCGAGACGCAGCCGCGTGACGGTCAGGGCATCTGGGAAGGCGTGCAATTGCTCGGCGGCGAAGAGCGCAGCAACTATCCGCTGACCCTCAGCGTCGACGATCTCGGCACAGGCTTTTCCCTGTCCGTGCTGGCGTTGGCGCAGATCGGCGCGCAGCGGATCTGTGGCTACCTGCACACCGCGCTGGAGCATCTGGTGCACGCGCTGGAACAGGCGCCACAGCGTCCGCTCAACCGTTTGCCGATTCTTTCGGTCGAGGAATACCAGCGCTTGCTGATCGGTTTCAACCCGACTGCCGCGGCGTATCCGCGCGGTGCAACGATTCAGGCGCTGGTGCAAGTGCAGGCCGAGCAGCATCCGCAGGCATTGGCGGTGGTGCAGGGCACGCAGCAACTGACCTATGCGCAACTCAATCAGCAGGCCAATCGCCTGGCCCATCACTTGCTCGGCCTCGGCGTGCAACCGGACGACCGGATCGCCGTGTGCCTGCAACGCAGCCCGCAGATGCTGGTGGCGCTGCTGGCGATTCTCAAGGCCGGCGCCGGTTACGTGCCAATCGACCCGGCGTACCCGGCCGAACGCATCGCCTACCTGTTGCAGGACAGCGATCCGGTGGCGGTGCTGGCGCAGGGCGCGACCCGCGAGCTGCTGGGCCGGGTGCCGGTGATCGATCTGGACCACGTCCTCTGGGAGCACCTGCCGGAGACCAATCCGCAACTGCCGACGCTGACCCCGGCGCATCTGGCCTACGTGATCTACACCTCCGGGTCCACCGGCCAGCCGAAAGGCGTGATGGTCGAACACGCGACCCTGGAAAACCTTGTGCACTGGCACTGCGAGGCGTTCGACCTGCGTGCCGGCAGCCACACCGCCAGTGTCGCCGGTTGCGGTTTCGACGCGATGGCCTGGGAGGTCTGGCCGGCGCTGTGTGTCGGCGCGACCCTGCACCTGCCGCCGCAGTCGATCAGCAACGAACACCTCGCTGAACTGCTCGACTGGTGGCGCGCGCAACCGTTGCAAGTGAGCTTCCTGCCGACGCCGATTGCCGAATACGCCTTCAGTCGTGAGCTGAGTCACCCGACTTTGCGCACGCTGTTGATCGGTGGCGACAAGTTGCGCCAGTTCTCGCGTGAGCAGACCTTTGCCGTGATCAACAACTATGGCCCGACCGAGGCCACGGTGGTCGCGACATCCGGGCAGATCCATGCCGGGCAATTGCTGCACATCGGCCGGCCGATGAGCAACGCCAGGGTTTACCTGCTCGACGAACAACAACGTCCGGTGCCGGTGGGGGTTGCCGGTGAACTGTACGTCGGTGGCGCGGGTGTGGCCCGTGGTTATCTGAACCGTCCCGAGCTGACCGCCGAACGTTTCCTCGAAGACCCGTTCAGTGACGAACCGCAGGCGCGCATGTACCGCACCGGCGACCTCGCGCGTTGGCTGGCCGACGGCAATATCGAGTACCTGGGGCGTAACGACGATCAGGTCAAACTGCGCGGCGTGCGTGTGGAACTGGGTGAAATCGAAGCCGCGCTGTCCAGCCATGCGGCGGTGCAGGACGCGGTGGTGCTGGTGCGCGAGGCGCGGTTGATCGCCTGGTTCACGGCTCGCACAACGGTGGATATCGAGGACCTGCGCGCGCATCTGCAGGCACGCTTGCCGCAGGCACTGGTGCCGGCAGCCTACGTCCGGCTTGAGGCGCTGCCACTGACCGCCAACGGCAAACTCGACCGCAAGGCCTTGCCCGAACCGGATCAGGACGCCTGGCTCAGCCGCGAATACGCAGCCCCGCAAGGGCCGGTGGAAACCGCGCTGGCGCAGGTCTGGGCCGAGGTGCTGCAGGTCGAACAGGTCGGGCGTCACGACAACTTCTTTGAACTGGGCGGCCATTCGCTGCTGGCGGTGAACCTGATCGAACGCATGCGTCAGCTCGGCCTGAGCACCGACGTGCGCGTGCTGTTCAGCCAGCCGACCCTCGCCGCGCTGGCCGCCGCCGTCGGCAGTGGTCGCGAAGTCGCGGTGCCGGACAACCTGATTCCACTCGGTTGCACGCACATCACTCCAGACATGCTGACCCTGCTGCAACTGGATCAGCAGAGCCTCGAACGTATCGTTGCCACGGTGCCGGGCGGTGCCGTCAACGTGCAGGACATTTATCCGCTGGCGCCATTGCAGGAAGGCATTCTTTATCACCACCTGAGCGCCGGGCAGGGTGATCCGTACCTGCTGCAATCGCGCCTGGCATTCGACAGCCTCGAACGCGTGCAAGCCTTTGCCGCCGCGCTGCGTCAGGTCATGACCCGGCACGACATTCTGCGCACCGGCGTGGTCTGGGAAGGGTTGGCGATGCCGGTGCAAGTGGTCTGGCGCGAAGCTGAGCTGCCGCTGCAGGAAGTTGCATTCGACCCGGCCGCTGGTGACGTACTCGCGCAATTGTTTGAGCGTTTCGACGCGCGGCATTACCGCATCGACCTCAGTCAGGCGCCGCTGGTTCGCCTGGTGTATGCGCAGGATCCGGCCAACGACCGGGTGGTCGCCATGCTGCTGTTCCATCACATCGCCATGGATCACACGGCGCTGGAAGTGGTGCAGCAGGAACTGCAGGCGCTGCTCTTCGGTCACGGCGAGACCCTGATACCCGCCGTGCCGTATCGCAATTACGTGGCGCAGACCCGGCTGGGCGTCAGCGAGCAGGAGCACGAAGGGTTTTTCCGCGCGATGCTCGGCGAGATCGACGAGCCAACGCTGCCGTTCGGTTTGCTGGATGTGCACGGTGACGGCCATGACATCGAAGAAGTCCGTCAGCGCCTGCCCGAAGGTTTGGCGCGGCGCTTGCGCAGCCAGGCGCGGCAGATGGGCGTGAGTGTCGCGAGCCTGTTTCATCTGGCATTCGCCCAGGTATTGGCGGCGACCTCCGGACATGAGCGCGTGGTGTTCGGCACCGTGTTGCTGGGGCGGATGCAGGGCGGTACCGGCGCCGATCGCGGCCTGGGAATGTTCATCAACACGCTGCCGCTGCGGGTGGATCTGGGCGATATTTCGGTGCGCGCGGGAGTGCGCGCCACCCATTCCCAACTGACCGCATTGCTCGGCCATGAACATGCGTCACTGGCATTGGCCCAGCGTTGCAGCGGGGTGGCTGCGCCGTCGCCGCTGTTCAGCGCCATGCTCAACTACCGGCACAGCGTCAGCGAAGAACAATTGCAGGCCAATCGCCTGGCCTGGCAAGGCATCGAAAACCTCTCCAGCGAGGAGCGCACCAACTATCCGCTGAGCTTCAACGTCGATGACTTGGGTCAGGGTTTTGACCTTACGGCGATGACCCCTTCGCAGATTGGCGCGGCGCGGGTGTGTGGCTACATGCAGCAGGCGTTGGCGGGGTTGGTCGAGGCGCTGGAGCAGACTCCGCAGCAGGCCTTGAACCGCCTGCCGGTGCTGGCGGATGCCGAGCGCCAGCAGTTGCTGTTCGGCCTGAATGCAACGGCGGTCGATTACAACCTTGAGCAGACCATTCACGGCTTGTTCGAGGCGCAAGTGGCGCGCTCGCCGCAGGCGCCCGCCGTGGTAGCGGGTGAGCAGCAACTGAGCTACGCCGAACTCAATGCCCGGGCCAATCAACTGGCGCGGCACCTGCGTGAATTGGGTATAGGGCCGGATGCGCGGGTGGCGCTCTGCGTCGAGCGTGGTCTGGACATGGTGGTCGGGCTGCTGGCGATCCTCAAGGCCGGCGGCGGTTATGTGCCGCTGGATCCGGCGTATCCGCTGGAACGTCTGGCCTACATGCTGGAGGACAGCGTGCCGCTGGCGGTGCTGGTGCAGGGTTCGACGCGTTCGTTGCTCGGTGACGCTGGCGTGCCGGTGATCGATCTGGATCAGCCGCACTGGCAAGCGCTGCCGACCGACAATCTGTCGCTCGCTGAACTGACCCCGCAGCACACCGCGTACGTGATCTATACCTCCGGTTCCACTGGCCAACCGAAAGGCGTAATCAACGAACACGCCGGGGTGGTCAACCGCTTGCTGTGGATGCAGGACGCCTATCAACTGACCGCCAGCGACACGGTGCTGCAAAAGACCCCGTTCAGCTTCGACGTCTCGGTCTGGGAGTTTTTCTGGCCGTTGATGACTGGCGCCCGATTGGTCATGGCCCGGCCCGAGGGGCACAAAGATCCGAAATACCTCAGTGAAGTGATCGAACGCGAACACATCACCACGCTGCACTTTGTCCCATCGATGCTCGACGTGTTTCTCGCCCACGCCGACACCGCACGCTGCACCAGCCTGCGTCAGGTGATGTGCAGCGGAGAAGCGTTGCCGGGCAGCGTGGTGCGGCGCTTCAAACAGCAACTGCCGGGCAGCGAACTGCACAACCTCTACGGCCCGACCGAAGCGGCGGTGGACGTGACCGCGTGGCGCTGCGCCGGGCCGCTGGAAAGCACTCCGGACAACACGCCGATCGGCAAACCGATTGCCAACACCCGCATGTACATCCTCGATACCCGGCAGCAACCGGTGCCGCACGGCGTGGCCGGCGAGTTGTACATCGGTGGCGTGCAGGTCGCACGTGGTTATCTGAATCGCCCTGAACTGAACGCCGAACGCTTCCTCAACGATCCGTTCCTGGCCAATGGGCGCATGTACCGCACCGGCGACGTCGCCCGCTATCTGCCGGACGGCAATATCGAATACCTCGGCCGCAACGACGATCAGGTGAAGATCCGTGGTTTGCGCATCGAACTCGGCGAGATTCAGGCACGTTTGACCCGGATCGACGGCATTCAGGAAGCCGCTGTACTCGCCCGCGAAGATGCATCCGGCGACAAGCGTCTGGTGGCGTACTACACCGGGGCACGCCTGGAAGTCGACGTGTTGCGCAGCCATTTGCTGGAGCATCTGCCGGACTACATGGTGCCAGCGCTGTTCGTGCATCTCGATGCACTGCCGCTGAGCCCCAACGGCAAACTCGACCGCAAGGCGCTGCCGGCCCCGGATCAGGCCGCACTGCCTGTGCGCGAATACGAAGCCCCGGTGGGCGACGTCGAAATCACCCTCGCACGGCTCTGGGCCGAGTTGCTCAACGTCGAGCGGGTAGGGCGCCACGATCATTTCTTTGAACTGGGTGGTCACTCGCTGCTGGCGGTCAGTCTGATCGGCCGGCTGCGTCAGGAAGGCATGGAAGCCGATGTCAGGTCGCTGTTCGAACATCCGACCCTGGCCGGCTACGCCGCAATTACCGAACGAATGGAGATCGTCCTGTGAACGTGATCGAACTGTTGGCCACATTGAAGGCTAAAGATATTCAGCTGGCGGTCGCGGACGACCAGTTGCGGGTCAACGGCAACAAGCAGGCGTTGAACGACCCGGCGTTGCTGGCGCAGTTGCGTGAGCACAAACCGGCGCTGATCGAACTGATCAAGGCCGGGCAGTACTCGGCCAGCAAGCATGGCCAGGTCGAGGTGCCGGCCAACGGCATCGTCCCGGGCACCACGCGCATCACCCCGGCAATGCTGACGCTGGTCGAGCTCGACCAGGCGACCATCGATCACCTCGTCGCACAAGTCCCCGGCGGCGCAGCCAACGTGCAGGACATCTACCCGCTGGCGCCGCTGCAGGAAGGCATCCTGTATCACCACGTCAGTGGCGGTGACGGTGATCCGTATGTCATGCAGTCGCATTTCGCCTTCGCCAGCCGTGAGCGTTTTCAAGCGTTCGCTCAAGCGCTGCAGGCAGTGATCGATCGCCATGACATTCTGCGCACCGCTGTGCATTGGGCAGGACTGGATGCGCCGGTGCAGGTGGTCTGGCGCCGGGCCGAACTGCCGGTGGAAGACGTGACGCTGCCAGACGCCGCCAGCGACGTTTTGGCGTATCTGCATGAGCGCTTCGACGCCCGGCACTTCCGCCTCGACGTTACCCAGGCACCACTGATGCGTCTGGCCCACGCCTGGGATGAGGCCGGGCAACGGGTGATCGCCACGCTGTTGTTCCATCACATGGCGCTCGACCACTCGGCCCTCGACGTGGTGCGCCACGAAATGCGCGCCTGCCTCACCGGGCAGCGTGAGCTGCTTGGGCGCCCGGTGCCGTTTCGCAACTATGTGGCGCAGGCGCGTCTGGGCGTCAGCGAGGCCGAGCACGAGGCGTTTTTCCGCGAGATGCTCAGCGACGTCGATGAACCGACGCTGCCTTACGGCCTGCAGGATGTGCAAGGTGACGGCAGCGAAATCATCGAACTCAGCGTGCCGGTCGCGGCGCTATTGGGCCAGCGTTTGCGGGCGCAGGCACGGACGCTCGGCGTCAGTGTCGCCAGCCTGTTCCACCTCGGCTGGGCGCAGGTACTGGCCGCGCTGACCGGCAAGCAGCAGGTGGTGTTCGGCACGGTGCTGATGGGCCGCATGCAAGGCGCCGAAGCGATTGACCGGGCGCTGGGGATTTTCATCAACACCTTGCCGTTGCGGGTGAATATCGACGGGCAGGATGTGTGCGCGGCAGTCAACGCCACCCACGCCCGGCTGACCACGCTGATGCGTCACGAACACGCACCGCTGGTCCTGGCCCAGCGCTGCAGCCACGTGGTGGCGCCGACGCCACTGTTCAGCACGCTGCTCAATTATCGTCACAGCCACAACGTCGCCACCGCCAGCGCCGAAACCCTCGCTGCGTGGCAGGGCATCACCACTCTGCATTCCGAAGAGCGCAGCAACTATCCGCTGACCCTGAGTGTCGATGATCTCGGCGACGCCTTCAGCCTGACCTTGCTGGCCAGCACGCAAACCGATCCGCAGCGCATCTGCGACTACCTGCACTGCGCGCTGGAAACCCTCGTGCTCGCGCTGGAGCAAGCGCCGCAGACGCCGGTCAATCAACTGCCGATCCTGCCGGCGGCGGAACTTGCGCAGGTGCTGCTCGACTTCAATGCCACCCATGTGGATTTCCCGACCGCACAGACCCTCCAGCAACGTTTCGAGACGCAGGTCGCCGAACGGCCGGAGGCGCTGGCGGCAGTGTTTGCCGACGCGCAACTGACCTACGCCGAACTCAACTCTCAGGCCAACGCCTTGGCACAGCATCTGATCGGTTTGGGCGTGAAGCCGGATGATCGCGTGGCGATCGTCGCCCGCCGTGGGCTGGACACCCTGGTCGGACTGGTGGCGATCCTCAAGGCCGGCGCCGGTTACGTGCCGATTGATCCGGCGCATCCGGCGGAGCGTTTGAACTACCTGCTCGACGACAGCGCGCCCGTCGCCGTACTGACCCAAAGCCATCTGCGCGAGCGACTGCCGGCGCTGAACGTGCCGGTGCTCGATCTCGATCACTGCACTTGGCCACTGACTGCCACACAAAACCCGCAGGTACCGGCCCTGAGCACCGAAAACCTGGCCTACGTGATCTACACCTCCGGCTCCACTGGTTTGCCCAAGGGGGTGATGGTCGAGCATCACACCTTGAGCAATCTGGTCGACTGGCACTGCACGGCATTCGATCTGTGCGCCGGGCGTCACACCTCAAGCCTCGCCGGTTTCGGTTTCGATGCGATGGCCTGGGAAGTCTGGCCGGCGCTGTGCGCGGGCGCGACCCTGCATCTGGCGCCGACCCACGAGGGCGGCGAAGACATCGATGCCTTGCTGGCGTGGTGGTGCGCGCAGCCGCTGGACGTGAGCTTCCTGCCGACGCCGGTGGCCGAATACGCCTTCAGCCAGAACCTCGAACACCCGACCCTGCGCACGCTGCTGATCGGCGGCGACCGCTTGCGCCAGTTCAATCGCAACCAGCATTTCGACGTGATCAACAACTACGGCCCGACCGAGGCCACGGTGGTCGCGACTTCTGGTCTGGTGCAAAGCGGCGACGCGCTGCACATCGGCAAACCACTGAGCAATGCCACGGTGTACCTGCTCGACGAACAACAGCGCCCGGTGCCGCTTGGGGTGGCTGGCGAGTTGTACGTTGGCGGTGCCGGGGTCGCCCGTGGCTATCTGAATCGCCCGGAAATGACCGCCGAGCGCTTTCTGCGTGACCCGTTCAGTCCCTTGCCGAATGCGCGGATGTACCGCACCGGCGATCTCGCACGCTGGCGCGAGGACGGCAACCTCGAGTACCTGGGGCGCAACGATGATCAGGTGAAGATCCGCGGCGTGCGCATCGAGCTGGGCGAGATCGAAACCTGCCTCAACCAGTTGCCGGGGATTCAGGAGGCGGTGCTGCTGGCCCGCGAAGACCAACCCGGCCAGCCGCGACTGGTGGCCTACTTCACCGAACAGGCGCAGGTCGAAGCGCTGCCGGTGGGCGAGTTGCGCGCGCAACTGCTCAACCGTTTGCCGGAATATATGGTGCCGACGGCGTTCGTCAAACTCGCCGCGCTGCCGCTGACCGCTAACGGCAAGGTCGACCGCAAGGCCTTGCCGGCGCCGGATCTCGCAGCGCTGTTCACCCGTGAATACGCGGCGCCCGAAGGCGAGGTGGAAACCGCGCTGGCGCAAATCTGGGGCGATGTGCTGCAGGTCGAGCGGGTCGGGCGGCAGGATCACTTTTTCGAACTCGGCGGGCATTCGCTGCTGGCGATGCGCATGGTGTCGCAAGTTCGCCAGCGCCTGGGTGTCGAGCTGGCGCTGAACGATCTGTTCGCCAACGCCGAACTGGCGGCGGTCGCGTCAGTCCTGAACGAGGCCGGACGCTGTGCCCAGCCGCAGATTGTGCCCGTCGCCCGTGACGGCGCGTTGCCGCTGTCGTTCGCCCAGCAACGCTTGTGGTTCCTCGCGCAAATGGAAGGCGCCAACACCGCCTACAACATTCCCGTGGCCCTGCGGCTGCGTGGCCGTCTCGACGACGCGGCGCTGCAACGCGCACTGGCGCGGATCGTCGCCCGTCACGAAACCCTGCGCAGCCGCTTCGCGCAATTCAACGACGAAGCGCAGGTGCTGATCGCCCCGGTGGACACCGGTCTGCTGCTGCGGGTCGAAGACCTGCGCCAGCACCCGCAGCCTGAGGAAACCCTGCAGGCGCTGATTCAGGGCGAAGCCTCGGGGCCGTTCGACTTGCAGGACGATCCGTTGATTCGTGGACGACTGGTACGCCTGGCCGACGATCACCATGTGCTGTTGCTGACCCTGCACCACATCATCTCTGACGGTTGGTCGATGGGCGTTTTGACCCGCGAACTGATGGCGCTGTACCAGGCGTTCAGTCACGGTCAGCCGGATCCATTGCCGCCGCTGGCGCTGCAATACACCGACTACGCGGTGTGGCAACGACGCTGGCTCAGCGGCGAGGTGTTGCAACGCCAGAGCGAGTACTGGCAACAGACCCTCGCCGGCGCCCCGGCGCTGCTGATGCTGCCGACCGATCGGCCGCGTCCGGCGCAGCAGGACTATGCCGGCAGCAGCGTCGCCGTAGTGCTCGACGAACGCTTGAGCGCCGGGCTTAAAGCCCTGGGCCAGCGCCACGGCGTGACCCTGTACATGACGCTGATGAGTGCCTGGGCGATGCTGCTCAGCCGCTTGTCCGGGCAAGCTGAAGTGGTGATCGGATCGCCGGTGGCCAACCGCACCCGCGCCGAGATCGAAGGCCTGATCGGCATGTTCGTCAACACCCTGGCGCTGCGCATCGACACCTCGGGCGAGCTGAGCGTCGAAGCGCTGCTGGCGCGGGTCAAGACGCAAACCCTGCAAGCGCAGGTGCATCAGGATCTGCCGTTCGAGCAGGTGGTGGAAATCACCCGGCCCGTGCGTAGCATGGCGCACAGCCCGTTGTTCCAAGCGATGTTCAGTTGGGACAGCGGCCACGGCGCCAGCCTGAGTTTGGGCGAGCTGACGCTGGAAAGCGTCGCTGAGCCGAGCCACTTTGCCAAATTCGATTTATCGCTGACGCTGGCGGAGGCGCCGGGCGGGATTCGCGGTGTGCTGGAGTACGCCGTCGCCTTGTTCGATGAGTCGACCATCGAGCGTTACGTCGGTTACTTCCAGCGACTATTGCAGGCGATGGTCAACAATGATCAAGCGGTGCTGGAGCAGGTGACGTTGTTGGCGGAGGACGAGCGTCAGCATCTGCTGTTCGATCTGAACGCAACCGCCGTCCCCCACGATCTCGAGCAGACCGTTCATGGTCGCTTCGAAACGCAGGTGTTGTGCACGCCAGACGCTGATGCCGTGGTGGCCGGTGAATTGCGTTTGAGTTATGCAGAGTTGAACCGCCGTGCCAACCAACTCGCCCATCACCTGCGCCAGTGCGGTGTGGGCAGCGATGCGCGGGTGGCGATCTGCGTCGAGCGCGGGCCGCAATTGCTGGTCGGTCTGCTGGCGATTCTCAAGGCTGGCGGCGCTTATGTGCCGCTCGATCCGGGGTATCCTGCCGAACGTCTGGCCTACATGCTTGAGGACAGCGCACCAGTGGCGGTGCTGGTGCATGCGCCGACGCGCGCGCTGATCGGCGAGTGGGCGGGCGTGCGGGTCGATTTCGACCAGTGCACCTGGCAAGACCTGGCGCAGAGCAATCCGTGGGTGCCGGACTTGAGTGCCGCGAACCTGGCTTATGTGATTTACACCTCCGGCTCCACTGGCACGCCGAAAGGCGTGATGGTCGAGCACCGCAACCTGGACAATCTGCTTCACTGGAGCGCCGGGCTGTGTGCGCTTTCTACCGGCGCCGCGCTGCTGCAGAAAACCCCGTTCAGCTTCGACGCCTCGGTGTGGGAGCTGTTCTGGCCGTTGAGCTGCGGCATGCGTCTGGTTCTCGCCGGGCCGGACGACCACCGCGATCCGGCCGCGCTGGTGCAGCTGATTCGTGAGCAACAGGTCAATGTCATCCAGTTCGTACCAGCGCTGTTGCAGGCATTCCTGGAAGTGGAAGACGTCGGTGAATGCAGCAGTCTGAGCGATGTGTTCTGTGGTGGCGGTGAGCTGACCGCCGCGTTGGTGCGCAGCGTGCGCGAGCGTCTGCCGCAGGTGCGCCTGCACAACGTGTATGGCCCGACCGAGGCCACTGTCGACAGCACCGTGTGGACGCTGGAACCTCATTCGCCGGTACCGCAAGGCGCGCCGCCGATTGGCAAACCGCTGTGCAACACCCGCGTGTACATCCTCGATGCTCATCAGCAACCGACGCCATTGGGTGTGGTCGGCGAGCTGTATCTCGGCGGCGTGCAGGTCGCACGGGGTTATCTGCATCGGCCTGAGCTGACGGCCGAACGCTTCCTCGACGACCCGTTCAGTGATCAGTCTGGCGCGCGCTTGTACCGCACCGGCGACGTCGCGCGGTATCTGGCCGATGGCAATATCGAGTATCTGGGGCGCAACGACGATCAGGTCAAGATCCGTGGTTTGCGTATCGAGCTGGGCGAGATTCAGGCGCATCTGGCGCATGTCGACGGCGTGCGCGAAGCGGCCGTGCTAGCCCGTGCAGATGTGGCGGGCGATCAGCGGCTGGTGGCGTATTACAGCGGCGAGTGTTTGGAGAACGATCAGCTACGCAGCCAAATGCTCAAGCATCTGCCGGATTACATGGTGCCTGCCGTGTTTGTGCATTTGCCGGCCTTGCCGCTGAGCCCCAACGGCAAACTGGACCGACAGGCTTTGCCGGCTCCGGATCAGACTGCACTGTTGACCCGCGAATATGAAGCCCCGATCGGTGAAGTCGAAACCGTCATCGCCGGGATCTGGGCCGAGCTGCTGAAGGTTGAGCGGGTCGGGCGCTTTGATCATTTCTTCGAGCTGGGCGGCCACTCGCTGTTGGCGGTCAATCTGGTTGCACGCATGCGCCGGGCCGGCCTGTCGGCGGATATTCGCGTGCTGTTCGGCCAACCGACGCTGGCCGCATTGGCAGGGGCGGTAGGTGGAGAACCCGATGCGGCAGTGGCGGCAAACCTTGTCCCGGCGGACTGCACGCGTATCACGCCTGAATTGTTGCCACTGGTGACGCTGGATCAAGCGACGATTGACCGCATCGTTGCGAGTGTCCCCGGCGGTGCCCGCAACGTTCAGGATATCTACCCGCTGGCGCCTTTGCAGACCGGCATCCTGTTCCATCATCTGTCGGCCGCGCAGGGCGACCCGTATGTGCTGCAGGCGCAGTTTGCCTTCGCCGACGAACAGCGTTTGCAGGCCTTCACCGATGCGCTGCAACGGGTGATCGAGCGCCAGGACATTCTGCGCACTTCGCTGTTCTGGGAGGGGCTGGAGGAGCCGGTGCAAGTGGTCTGGCGTCAGGCTTCGCTGAGCTGCGAGGCCTTGGAACCGGACACCGAAGGGGGGGACGTACTGAGCCAGTTGCGTAACCGATTCACCGTCGATAACTACCGCATGCCCGTCACCGAGGCACCACTGATGCGCGTGGTATATAGCCGCGATGTGTTCAATCAACGCGTGGTGGCATTGCTGCTATTCCATCATTTGGTCATGGATCACGTGGCACTTGAGGTGTTGCAGCACGAGATGCAGGCGTTTCTGCTCGGCAGCACCGGGCACTTGAGCGAACCGGTGCCGTATCGCAATTACGTGGCGCACACCCAGGCCGGTCTGAGTGAGCAAGAGCACGATAGCTTCTTCCGCGAAATGCTCGGCGCCATCGATGAGCCGACCTTGCCCTACGGTCAACATCTTGCCCATGACGGTCCCGCGCAGGAAGCGCAGTTGATGCTGGAAAACACACTCAGTCACAGCGTCCGGCAACAGGCACGGCGCTTGGGTGTCAGCGCCGCCAGCCTGATGCACCTCGCCTGGGCGCAGGTGCTGGGGCAATTGTCCGGGCGCGACGCCGTGGTGTTCGGCACGGTGTTGCTTGGCAGATTGCAGGGCGGCGAAGGCTCGGAGCGGGCGCTGGGTGTGTTCATCAACACCTTGCCGCTGTGCATCGAACTCAATGCGCACAGCGTCAAAGGGGCGGCGCTGGCCACCCATGAACGCCTGAGTCAGCTACTCGCTCATGAGCACGCGCAACTGGCGCAGGTGCAGCAGTGCAGTGCGATGCCGGCGGGCACGCCGCTGTTCAGCACACTGCTCAACTATCGTCACAGCAGTCCGGTCAGGCCGATATCCGCCGAGGTGCAAGCGGCGTGGCAGGGCATGCAATTGCTGGCAGCCGAGGAGCATACCAACTATCGCCTGACCCTCAGCGTTGACGATCTCGGTGAAGGCTTCAGTCTGAAAGTATTGGCCGGGGCCGGCATCGATGCGCAGCGTATCTGCGGGTACATGCAGGCTGCGTTAAGCGTGTTGCTCGGGGCGCTGGAGCACACGCCGCATGTGGGTTTTGACCGGTTGTCGATCCTGCCGGTGCACGAGCGTGAACAGTTGCTGGCGGGCTTCAACACGACCGGGGCTGACTACCCCCGAGGGCTGACGATTGCCCAACGTTTCGAAGAGCAGGTTGCCGAGCGTCCGCAGGCCGTGGCAGCGCTATTTGCGGGGCAGCCGCTGACTTACTTGCAGCTCAATCGCCAGGCCAATGCGCTGGCGCATCACTTGATCGAATCAGGCGTGAAACCTGATGATCGTGTGGCCATCGTCGCCCGCCGAGGGCTGGATACGTTGGTCGGTCTGGTCGCCATCCTCAAGGCAGGCGCCGGCTATGTGCCGATCGATCCGGCGCATCCCGCCGAGCGGATCAGCTATTTGCTCGGCGACAGCGCGCCGGTCGCGGTGCTCACTCAAAGCGATCTGCACGAGAGACTACCGGCGCTGACCGTGCCAGTGATCGATGTCGACCTGTGCGCATGGCCGGCGCAGGCGCAGCACAACCCTGCGGTGCCGGGACTGAGCGCTGCGCATTTGGCCTACGTGATCTACACCTCGGGTTCGACCGGTCTGCCCAAAGGGGTCATGGTCGAGCATCAGACGCTGTCCAATCTGGTCGACTGGCACTGTGAAGCGTTCGATTTACGCGCCGGCAGCCACACCTCAAGCCTTGCCGGGTTTGGCTTCGATGCGATGGCGTGGGAAGTCTGGCCGGCCCTGTGTGTGGGCGCGACGGTGCACTTGGCGCCGACCCATGACGGCACCGAAGACATCGACGCGTTGCTCGAATGGTGGCGCGGGCAACCGCTGGAGGTGAGCTTCCTGCCAACGCCGATCGCTGAATACGCGTTCAGCCAGAACCTCGATCACCCGACTTTGCGCACCTTGCTGATTGGTGGCGACCGCTTGCGCCAGTTCAACCGCGACCAGCGCTTCGCCGTGATCAACAACTATGGCCCGACTGAAGCCACCGTGGTCGCCACTTCCGGGCGTATCGACGTCGGCGTCGCGTTGCACATCGGCAAACCGGTGGCGAACGCGGCGGTTTACCTGCTCGACGAGCAGCAACGCCCGGTACCAATGGGCGTCATGGGCGAGTTGTACGTGGGTGGTGCGGGGGTGGCTCGGGGGTATCTGAACCGCGCCGATCTGACCGCCGAACGCTTTCTGCACGACCCCTTCAGCCCCTTGCCGAATGCACGCATGTACCGCACCGGTGACCTTGCCCGTTGGCGCGAAGACGGCTCGCTCGACTACCTGGGGCGTAACGACGACCAGGTGAAAATCCGTGGCATGCGTATTGAACTGGGCGAGATCGAGACCCGGCTCAATCAGCTCCCCGGTATCAACGAAGCGGTGCTGCTGGCCCGCGAGGACCAACCCGGCCAGCCGCGACTGGTGGCCTATTTCACCGAACAGCCGGGGGCCGAGCCACTGGCGGTGGGCGAGTTGCGCGAGCATCTGCTGGCGCAGTTGCCGGACTACATGGTGCCGGCAGCGTTTGTCCGGCTCGAAGCTTTGCCGCTGACCGCCAATGGCAAGGTCGACCGAAAGGCGTTGCCGAAACCGGATCTGGCCGCGCTACCCACCCGCGAATACGCGGTGCCGCAAGGCCAGTTGGAAACCGCACTGGCGCAGATCTGGGCCGAAGTGCTGCAAGTCGAGCAGGTCGGCCGTCACGATCACTTTTTTGAACTAGGCGGTCATTCGCTGTTGGCGATGCGCATGGTCTCGCTGATCCGTCAGCGCCTCGGGGTCGAACTGGCGTTGAGTGAGCTGTTTGCCGATGCGCAATTGAGCGCAGTCGCTGAAGTATTGAATCGTGCCGGGCGCAGCGCGCTTCCGGACATTGTGCCGGCACCGCGTGATCAAGCGTTGCCGATGTCCTTCGCCCAACAACGCCTGTGGTTCCTGGCGCAGATGGCGGGTGGCAACTCGGCGTACAACATTCCGCTTGGCCTGCGCCTGCGTGGGCGGCTCGATGTCGAAGCCTTGCAGCGCGCGCTGACGCAGATCGTTGCGCGGCACGAAACCCTGCGCAGCCGTTTCGTCAGCATCGACGATCAGGCGCAGGTGACGATTGCACCGGTCGACAGCGGCCTGCTGTTGCAGGTGGAAGACCTGCGTCAGGATCCACGGGCCGAAGCCACGGTGCAGGCACTGCTCGCGCAGGAAGCCGCGACTGCCTTCGATCTGCAGCACGATCCACTGATTCGCGGACGCCTGATGCGTCTGGCTGACGAGCACCATGTGCTGTTGCTGACCGTGCATCACATCGTCGCCGATGGCTGGTCGATGGGTGTGCTGACCCGTGAGCTGATGGCGCTGTATCAGGCCTTCAGTCAGGGTCAGCCGGATCCATTGCCGCCACTGGCGCTGCAATACGGCGACTACGCCGCGTGGCAGCGGCGCTGGCTCAGTGGTGAAGTGCTGCAGCGCCAGAGCGATTACTGGCAGCAGACCCTCGACGGCGCACCCGCGTTGCTGACCCTGCCCACCGACCGTCCGCGTCCGGCACAGCAGGATTTTGCCGGCAGCAGCGTCGAAGTACGGCTCGACGAGCATCTGAGCGCCGGGCTCAAAGCCTTGAGCCAGCGTCACGGCGTGACCCTGTTCATGACCCTGATGAGTGCCTGGTCGTTATTGCTGAGTCGTTTGTCCGGGCAGTCCGACGTGGTGATCGGCTCGCCGGTGGCCAACCGCACCCGGGCCGAGATCGAAGGCCTGATCGGTATGTTCGTCAACACTCTGGCCCTGCGCATCGACACTTCCGGCGAGCCGAGCGTGGCCACGCTGCTGGCGCGGGTCAAGGCGCGCACGCTGGAGGCGCAGGCGCATCAGGATCTGCCGTTCGAGCAAGTGGTGGAAATCGCCCGGCCGGCGCGCAGTCTGGCGCACAGCCCGCTGTTCCAGAGCACGCTGAGCTGGGACAGCAGCGTCGGCCCGCACCTGGCGCTGGGCGATCTGAGCCTTGAAGGGATCGCTGCGCCGGGCCGGGTGGCCAAGTTCGACCTGACCCTGACCCTGGGTGAGGTCAACGGGGGGATTCGCGGATCGCTGGAATACGCCACGGCATTGTTCGATCAAGCGACCGTCGAGCGTTATGTCGGCTACTTGCAGTGCCTGCTGGCGGCGATGGTCAACGATGAGCAGACAGTGCTGGAGCGGGTGCCGTTACTCGCCGAGTCTGAGCGTCAGCGCTTGCTCTACGACTTCAACGCCACGGCACGCGAATACCCGCAAGCGCTGACCGTGCACGGGATTTTCCAGCAGCAGGCAGCGGCGCATCCGAAGGCGGTGGCGGCGGTGCATGGCGAGCATTCGCTGAGCTATTTTGAGCTGAACGCCCAGGCCAACCGTCTGGCGCATCACTTGATCAGCCAAGGCGTGCACCCCGGCGACCACGTGGCGATCCTGTTGCCGCGTTCGCTGGAACTGCTGGTGGCGCAGCTGGCAATTGCCAAGTGCGCGGCGGCCTATGTGCCGCTGGATATCAATGCCCCGAGCGAGCGGCAGGCGTTCATGGTCGAGGACTGTCAGGCAGCGGCGTTGCTGACCCTCAGCAGTGAAGTCATCGACTACGCCGCGCCACGCATCGACCTCGACCGCTTGACCCTCAGTGGCCAACCGACGCACAACCCGACCCTGGCGCAGTCCTCGGAGTCGCTGGCGTACATCATGTACACCTCCGGCTCCACCGGCACCCCGAAAGGCGTGATGGTGCCGCACCGCGCCATCGGCCGCCTGGTGCTGAACAATGGCTACGCCGATTTCCATGCGCAGGACCGCGTGGTGTTCGCCTCCAACCCGGCGTTCGACGCCAGCACCATGGACATCTGGGGGCCATTGCTCAACGGCGGGCGTGTGGTGGTCATCGATCACCAGACCCTGCTTGATCCAAACGCGTTCGGCCATGAGCTGAGCGCCTCCGGGGCGACCGTGCTGTTCGTCACCACCGCGCTGTTCAACCAGTACGTGCAGCTGATTCCGCAGGCGCTGAAAGGCCTGCGCATTCTGCTGTGTGGTGGTGAGCGTGGCGATCCGGCGGCGTTCCGTCGACTGCTGGCCGAGGCGCCGGCGCTGCGCATCGTGCATTGCTACGGCCCGACCGAAACCACCACTTACGCCACGACGTTCGAGGTGCACGAAGTGGCGGAAAACGCCGAGAGCGTGCCGATTGGCGCGCCGATCTCCAACACTCAGGTGTATGTGCTCGACGTGCATCAGCAACCAGTGCCGATGGGCGTGACCGGCGAGTTGTACATCGGCGGGCAGGGCGTGGCGCTGGGTTATCTGAACCGCGCCGATCTGACCGCCGAGAAGTTCCTGCAGGATCCGTTCAGCGAGCAACCGGGCGCGTTGCTGTATCGCACCGGCGACCTCGCACGCTGGCTCGCACCGGGGCAGCTCGACTGCATCGGGCGCAATGACGATCAGGTGAAGATTCGCGGTTTCCGTATCGAGTTGGGCGAAATCGAAAACCGCCTGCTCAACTGCCACGGGATCAAGGAAGCCGTGGTGCTGGCGCGCCGCGATGGTCAGGACATCACGCGTCTGGTGGCGTACTACACCGCGCACGCCGGACGCCTGGACAGCGCCGATCTGCACGCGCAGTTGCTGGCGCGACTGCCGGAATACATGGTGCCGTCCGCGTGGGTGCAATTGGATGTCCTGCCGTTGAACAACAACGGCAAGGTCGACCGCAAGGCGCTGCCGGCGCCGACGCAGGCAGCGATGCTCAGCCGGGTGTATGTCGCGCCGATCTCGGCGCTGGAAGACCATTTGGCGCGGATCTGGGCCGGTTTGCTGCAGCTCGAACAGGTCGGTCGTCACGACAACTTCTTCGAACTGGGCGGGCATTCGTTGCTGGCGATGCGCATGCTGTCGCAGGTGCGCCAGCAGTTGGGCGTCGAGCTGACACTCGCCGGGTTGTTCGCCAACCCCGAGCTGGCCGCTGTCGCCGAGGTGCTGAGCCGGGCAGGGCGCAGTACCTTGCCGGAGATTTTGCCGGCACCCCGTGATCAGCCATTGCCGCTGTCCTTCGCCCAGCAACGCCTGTGGTTTCTGGCGCAGATGGACGGCGGCCACAGCGCCTACAACATCCCGGTCGGTCTGCGCCTGCGCGGGCGGCTGGATGAAGACGCGCTGCAACGGGCACTGGCGCGCATCGTCGCCCGTCACGAAACCCTGCGCAGCCGCTTCAGCCAGATCGACGATCAGCCGCAGGTGCTTATTCTGCCGGCCGAAACCGCTCTGTTGCTGGCGGTAGAAGACCTGCGCCAGCACCCGCAGGCTGATAATGCCTTGCGCGGTCTGATCGAAGAGCAGGCCTGCGCCTCCTTCAATCTGCAGCACGATGCGCTGCTGCGCGGACGTCTGGTGCGTCTGGCTGATGATCATCATGTGCTGTTGCTGACGCTGCACCACATCATCGCCGATGGCTGGTCGATGGGTGTGCTGACCCGCGAGCTGGCGGCGTTGTATCAAGCGTTCAGCCGTGGCGAGGACGATCCGCTGCCGCCGCTGGCGCTGCAATACACCGATTACGCGGTGTGGCAGCGACGCTGGCTCAGTGGCGAGGTGCTGCAGCGCCAGAGCGATTACTGGCAGCAGACCCTGGCCGGCGCGCCGGCCTTGCTGACCCTGCCCACCGATCGTCCGCGTCCGCTACAGCAGGACTACTCCGGCAGCCGCGTCGATGTGGTGCTCGATCAACACTTGAGTGCCGGTTTGAAAGCGTTGTGTCAGCGTCGCGCGGTGACGCCGTACATGGTGATCATGAGCGCATGGGCGATGTTGCTCAGTCGTTTGTCCGGGCAAAGCGACGTGGTGATCGGCTCGCCAGTGGCCAACCGCACCCGGGCCGAGATCGAAGGCCTGATCGGCATGTTCGTCAACACCCTGGCGCTGCGCATCGACACCTCGGGCGAGCCGAGCGGCGAGGTGTTGCTGGCGCGGGTCAAGGCGCAAACCCTGGACGCTCAGGCGCATCAGGATCTGCCGTTCGAGCAAGTGGTGGAAATCAGCAAACCGCTGCGCAGTCTGTCGCACAGCGCGTTGTTCCAGACCATGTTCAGTTGGGACAACAACGACGGCCCGAGCCTGACCCTCGGCGACCTGACTCTGGAAGGCGTGGCCGGCGAAAGCCACTTTGTGAAATTCGACCTGTCGCTGAGTCTTGGCGATTCGCACGACGGGATTCGCGGTTCGTTGCGCTATGCCACTGCCTTGTTCGATGAGGCGACGGTGCAGCGTTTCGTCGGCTACTTCCAGCGACTGCTGACGGCGCTGGTCAACGATGATCAGGCCGTGCTGGCGCAAGTGCCGTTGCTGGCACCGCAAGAGCAGCAGCGCTTGCTCATCGACTTCAACGCCAGCGCCGTCGATTGCCCGTTGGAGCAGCCACTGCACGGCTTGTTCGAAGCGCAAGTGCGGCGCAAACCGGACGCTGTCGCGCTGCAATCCGCGCAAGGCAACCTGACCTACTGCGAGCTCAATCAGCGCGCCAACCGCCTGGCCCGGCACCTGCGCGCACAAGGTGTGCAGCCGGATGCGCGGGTGGCGATCTGCGTCGAGCGCGGGCTGGATCTGATCGTTGGTCTGCTCGGCATCCTCAAGGCTGGTGGTGCCTATGTGCCGCTGGATCCGGGGTATCCGGCGGAGCGTCTGGCCTACATGCTCAAGGACAGCACGCCAGTGGCGGTGCTGGTGCAGACCGCTACTCGCGGGTTGTTCGATGACGCGGCCGCCACGGTGATCGACCTTGACCAGAGTACCTGGCAGCACCTGCCGGATCATGATTTGCAGGTGCCTGGTCTCAGCGCCTCGAACCTCGCTTACATGATCTACACCTCCGGTTCCACCGGGCTGCCGAAAGGCGTGATGATCGAGCATCGCAGCGCGTGCAACATGGTGCATTGGGGCTCGCAGAAGACTCCACCGACCGAGCACGGTGCGCTGCTGCAAAAAGCACCGCTCAGCTTCGACAATTCGGTGTGGGAGATCTTCTGGCCGCTGTGTTCCGGCATGCGACTGGTATTGGCGCGACCGGACGGCAACCGCGATTCGGCCTATGTGGTGCAGACCATTCGCGAGCAGCAGGTGACGGTGGTCAAGTTCGTCCCCGCGTTGCTCCAGCACTTCATCGAGCAGGACGGTGTCGAACAATGTACCAGCCTGACCGATGTGCTTAACGGTGGCGGTGAACTCAGTGCGGCGCTGGCGCGACAGGTGCGCGCGCGGCTGCCTTGGGTGCGTTTGCATAACATGTATGGTCCAACCGAAACCACGGTTGACAGCACGGGATGGACGCTGGAACCGGACATGCCCGTGCCGGACAACGTGGTGCCGATCGGCAAGGTGTTGAGCAATAGCCGATTGTACGTGCTGGATGTTTACGACCAGCCAGTGCCACAAGGCGTCATCGGTGAGTTGCATATTGGCGGTGTCGGCGTGGCACGCGGTTATCACGGGCTGCCGGAAATGCAGGCTGAGCGTTTCATCGTCAGTCCGTTTGTGCCGGGCGATCGCCTGTACCGCACCGGGGATCTGGTGCGCTACAACAACGACGGCGAGCTGGAATTCCTCGGTCGCAACGATTTCCAGATCAAGCTGCGTGGCTTGCGTCTGGAACCGGGTGAAATCGAGTCGCGGTTGATCGAACATCCGGCAATTCGCCAAGCCGTGGTGATGGTGCGCGATGAGCGTCTGGTGGCCTGGTACACCGTGCGCGCCGGCGTTGAGGTGCCATCGTTGGAGACCTTGCGCGCCCATGTGCTGGAGCGCCTGCCGGAATATATGGTGCCCGCTGCGTTTGTGCTGCTTGATGCGCTACCGCTGATGCCGAACGATAAGGTCGACCGCAAGGCTCTGCCGGAACCTGGGGCAGACGCGGTTATAAACCGCCCATACGTGGCGCCACAGGGTGAAGTCGAAACCGCGCTGGCGCAGATCTGGGGCGAGGTGCTCGGCGTCGAACAGGTCGGACGGCACGACAACTTCTTCGAACTGGGCGGGCATTCGTTGCTGGCGGTGAAGCTGGTCAATCTGCTACAACGGGCCGGACTGCAACTGTCTCTGGCCGAACTGTTCCAGCATCCGAGCATCGAGTCTGCCGCCACGCTGCTCAGTCAGGATGAGGCGCTCAGTCAGCCAGACGGGCTGGTCGTGGTGCGTGCCGGGGCGCACGGTACACCGCTGTTCCTGATGCATGAATTCAGCGGCAGGGACGTCTATTTCCCGACGCTGGCCCAGCACATCGGTGGCGAGTTCCCGATTTACGGCCTGCCCGGCGTGCCGCTGGGGCAAGCGCAATTGCGCACGCTGGAGTGCATGGCGCAGCGCATGGTCGGAATCATCCGTTCGGTGCAGCCACACGGGCCGTATCGGCTGGCGGGCTGGTCGTTCGGTGGAGTACTGGCGCACGAGGTCGCCCAGCAATTGCTCGGTCTCGATGAACCGGTGGAATTTATTGGCATGCTCGACAGCTATGCGCCAAACCCGCTCGCCCAGGACAAGGCCATGTGGAGCGGCGAGGGCCTCGACAAACGCCAGTTGCTCGGCCATTGCCGTGGGCGTTCGCTGATGCTCGGTGCCGAAAGCGAGGCGGCGCTGGCGGCGGTGCAAGCGCTGGAAGCGCAAGTCGAACAACTGGATTTCCTCGAGTTGTTCAAGCGCTGTCAGGCGCAGCAACTGACCGATCCGGAACTGGCGACGGTCAGTGCGGCGGACGCCTGGCATTACTTTGATCGTGAAGCGGCGCATCGTCTGGCGCTGGCGGATTACCGGGTCAGCCCGGCGAGTCAGCCAATTCACCTGTTTCGTGCCCAGGAGCTGATTGATGGCCAGTCCGAGCCGAGCCCGACTCGCGGCTGGGAAGAGCGCTTCGATATGGGCTTGTTGCGCTGCATCGATATCCCCGGCGATCACCGGTCCATGATGAAGCACCCGCACATTCAGGCGCTCGGCCAGGCCATCACTCAGGCGCTGGAAACCCTGGTGACGCCGGAACCGACGCTGTATCAACCGCTGCTGACGATTCAGACCGGGCAGCCGGGGCATGCGCCGATTTTCTGTGTGCCGGGGGCGGGTGACAGTGTCACCGGGTTCATTCACCTGACCGAAGCGATCGGCCCGGAGTGGCCGATCATCGGCCTGCAACCGCGCGGGCTGGACGGCGTCAATGTGCCGCACAGCGCGGTCGAAGCCGCTGCGGCGTTCTACCTGCAGGCCATCGAACAGATCCACCCGCAAGGGCCGCTGCACCTGATCGGCCATTCGTTCGGCGGCTGGGTCGCACATGCCATGGCCGCGCAGTTGCAGGCGGCCGGGCGCGAGGTGGCTTCGCTGACGTTGATCGACAGCGAAGCGCCGGGCGGTGACGGCACGGCGGGCAAGCCGTACACGGCCACTGCCGCGCTGCAACGGTTGATCGACACCCTGCAATTGTCCTGTGGCAAGTCGCTGGGCATCGATCCTGCGACCTTCGCCAACGCCGACGACACCACGCAATTGCGCCTGCTGCACGCTGGCATGGTGCGCGCCGGGGTGTTGTCGGAGCGGGCGGCGCCGAATGCGATGCACGGCCCGGTACGCACGTTCGCCAGCGCCTTGCGCACGGTCTATCAACCGCGTCTGGCCTACACCGGGCCGGTGCGGCTGGTGCTGGTCGATGACCCGACGCTGGACGAGTGGGGCAATCAGCGCGAACAGGCGGCAGTGCTCGAAGGCTGGCAGCGGCAGGTCAGCGATCTGGCGGTGTGGTACGGGCCAGGCAACCACTTCACGATTCTCAAGGCACCCAACGTCTTCAGTTTCGCCGCGTGGTGGCATGACGGTCTGGCACTGGCGGTTGGCCAAGTGCTGTCCTGAGTGTGGTTGTTCTATCAAGACCCGGCCGCTGGCCGGGTTCATCCCTGAACGGACTTGTGGTTATTTATGGAAAAGTCGAAGTTGCGCAAAGTCGGTATGGGGTTGGCGTTGGCGGCGGTGGCCGGGTTGGTGCTGTACACGGTGCAGGCACCGGCCGAAGCGCCGAAATACCAGACTGCCCCGGTCGAACGCTCGGATATCGAAAACACCGTGCTCGCCACCGGTTTGCTGGAAGGCGTCAAGCAAGTGGACGTCGGCGCTCAGGTGTCGGGGCAACTGAAGTCGCTCAAGGTCAAGGTGGGCGACAAGGTGAAGAAGGGTCAGTGGCTGGCGGAAATCGATCCGCTGGTGCTGCAGAACACCCTGCGTCAGGCTCAGGTCGATGAGGAAAACCTGCAGGCGCAAAAGCGCGCCACGCAAGCCCAGCTGAAGCAGACCAAAGCGATCTACGAGCGCTATCAGAACCTGCAGGAAGACGCGTCGATCTCGCGTCAGGATTTCGAGACTGCGCAATCGAACTACGAGGTGCAGCAGGCCAATCTGCTGTCGCTGGACGCGCAGATCAAGAGTGCGCACATCCAGATCGACACCGCCAAGGTCAACCTCGCGTATACGCGGATCGTTGCGCCGATCGACGGTGATGTGGTGGGCATCGTCACCCAGGAAGGCCAGACCGTGATCGCCAACCAGCTGGCGCCGATCCTGCTGAAACTGGCGGATCTGGACACCATGACCATCAAGGCCCAGGTCTCGGAGGCCGATGTGATTCATATCGCGCCGGGGCAGCAGGTGTATTTCACCATTCTCGGCGAAGACAAACGCTATTACGGCAAGCTGCGCGGCACTGAGCCGGCGCCGCAGAACTTCCTCGAAGCGCCGCCGGCCGGCACCCCGAAACAAAATACCGCCGTGTTCTACAACGCGCTGTTCGAGGTGCCCAATCCCGACCATCGCTTGCGCATCTCGATGACCGCGCAGGTGCGCATCGTCCTCGATACCGCGCAATCGGTGCTGACCGTGCCGGTGGCCGCGCTCGGGCCACGCAATGCCGATGGCAGCTTTGCGGTGCGGGTGCTGGACGCCAAGGGCCAGGCGCAGTCGCGCAACGTGCAGACCGGGATCAACAACAACGTCAAAGTACAGATCAATCAGGGCCTGAGTGAAGGCGAGCGGGTGGTGATCGGTGATCCGCTGCCCGCCGTGGCGGGGGCTTGAGCATGACGCAGCCGTTACTGCAACTGACCGGCATCACCCGCAGTTTCACTGCCGGTGACCGCGAATTTCTCGCGCTGAAGGACATCAACCTGACGATCAACGCCGGAGAAATGGTGGCGATCATCGGCGCCTCCGGCTCCGGCAAGTCAACCCTGATGAACATCCTCGGCTGTCTCGATTACGCCACCGCCGGCAGCTACAGGATCAACGGCCAGGAAACCCGCGACCTCGACGATCAGGCGCTGGCCGAACTGCGCCGCGATTACTTCGGTTTCATCTTCCAGCGCTATCACTTGCTGCCGCACCTGAGCGCGATGCACAACGTCGAGATGCCAGCCATTTACGCCGGCATCCCCGCGCCGCAACGCCACGCCCGCGCCCGTGAGTTGCTGGCGCGGCTGGGCCTCGATGGGCACCTGACTCACCGCCCGAGCCAGCTCTCTGGTGGTCAGCAACAACGGGTGAGTATCGCCCGGGCCTTGATGAATGGCGGTGAAGTGATCCTCGCCGACGAACCCACCGGCGCCCTCGACACCGCCAGCGGCAAAGAGGTAATGCGCATCCTGCTGGAACTGCATGCGGCCGGGCACACGGTGATTCTGGTGACCCACGACCCGAAAGTCGCGGCCAACGCCGAACGCATCATCGAAGTCAGCGACGGAGAAATCCTCAGCGACCGCCGCAATCAGCGCGACACCGGGCAACTGCCGGGCGAAGAGGAGGTACCGGTCAAACCTGCGGCGACCCGCCGCCTGGTCGCCAGCCTCGGGCTGTTCAAGGAAGCCTTCAACATGGCCTGGGTGGCGTTGATTTCGCACCGCATGCGCACCTTGTTGACCATGCTCGGGATCGTCATCGGCATCACCTCGGTGGTGTCGATTTCGGCGATCGGCGAGGGCGCAAAAAACTACGTGCTCAAGGACATTTCAGCGATCGGCAGCAACACCATCGATATCTATTCCGGCAGCAGTTTCGGCGACAAGCGCGCGGCCTCGATCGAGACGCTGGTGCCGGCCGACGTCACCGCGCTGAATCAGCTGTATTACGTCGACAGCGCCACCCCGGTGGTCGGCCGCAGCATGCTCCTGCGTTACCGCAACATCGACCTCGATGCGCAGATCAACGGCGTCAGCGACCAGTACTTTCAGGTGCGCGGGATCAAACTGGAAGCGGGCATCACCTTCAGCGAAACCGACGCCCGGCGTCAGGCGCAGGTGGTGGTGATCGACTACAACACCCGGCATCGACTGTTCGCCGAGGACGTCGATCCGCTGGGCCAGGTGATCCTGATCGGCAACCTGCCGTGCACGGTGATCGGCGTGGCGGCCGAGAACAAGAACCTGTTTGCCTCGGGCAAGACCCTCAACGTCTGGGTGCCCTACGAAACCGCTGCCGGGCGCCTGCTCGGCCAGCGTTTCCTCGACAGCATCAGTGTACGGATCAAGGACGGCCAGTCGAGCAAGGTCGTGGAAAATCACGTCACCCAATTGATGCTGCAACGCCACGGCATCAAGGATTTCTACACCAACAACCTCGACAGCGTGATGCAGACCGTGCAGAAAACCAGCCGCTCGCTGGCCTTGCTGCTGTCGCTGATCGCGGTGATTTCGCTGGTGGTCGGCGGCATCGGCGTGATGAACATCATGCTGGTATCGGTCACCGAACGTACCCGCGAGATCGGCATTCGCATGGCGGTCGGCGCGCGCCAGTCGGACATTCGTCAGCAGTTTCTGGTGGAAGCGGTGATGGTCTGCCTGCTCGGCGGGGCGATCGGCATTTCCTTGTCGTATGCCATCGGCCACCTGTTTTCGCTGTTCATCAAGGAGTGGGAGATGGTGTTCTCCATGGCCTCGGTGCTGACGGCAGTGATCTGCTCGACGCTGATCGGCATCGTCTTCGGCTTCGTCCCCGCGCGCAACGCCTCGCGTCTCGATCCGATCGAGGCGCTGGCGCGGGACTAATTGCCGAAGCTGATTGGCCGGGCTCGTGCCTGAAGTTCACAAATCGAAAGGGACGGGTCATGAACCCGTCGCTGTTTTTCGTCCAGGCCTGCTGGCGATGGCGGCCTGATAGCCAACCGGTCCCCAACTGAATGCACCCAATCCAATTGTGGGAGCCAGCCTGCTGGCGATGACGGCCTAGGAGCCGACCAATCCCTGACTGAATGCTCTCGGTCAAATTGTGGGAGCTGGCTTGCCAGCGATGGCGGCCATCAAAACAACAGAGCAGACCCCGCACATAAACGCACCCCCGCAAGCACGTTTAAAGTACACGAACCGTTACGCCATAACGGCTACAACACCTTGCGCCGTTGCCTACGCGTACGCCAGAATCCGCCGGCTTACACGGCTATGGGCCGGGCTATATCGTTTCCCTGTCACTGAAAATCAGTGATCGGGTTTGGTAGCCCGTTTCATTACAGTCGTGCGCCACATTACAGGTCCGTTATTGGGGCTCTGCTTTTATGGTGGCCATGCGTGGGGCTCTTTCGGGAGCGCCGGGTTTACTGTTTTGACCGGTCTACCAACCCACAAATGGCCGCCACCCTTCGTTTGGTAGCGAGAGTGATGGCTCCTCATTTATTTAAAACAGTGAGTCACTTATGTTCAAAGCCACACCCAACCCCCCAGATGTCGACCCGATCCCATACGACCCGGCCCTCGACCCTCAGAAGATAAAAGCGGCAACCGACCGCGCCATCAACTTCTACCTCAACCCCGGCGCACTGAAGATCTCCATCCCTTCAGTACCGTCAGGCAAATCAAGCAGAATCTTCCTCATCGACCCCACCGTGGACGAAGAAACATTGCTCGTCGAAGCCTGCGAGTCGTTAGCGGCCGCCAGCGACATGGCCCGCGACATCGGCGACGTCGTCGACCACTCACAGCGCCGGGCGATGCTGATGCTGCATCAGGTGATCATGCTCAGTGAACTGATGGTCAACCGGGTACTGGACGGCCGCCGCGTGCCGAACTAACTGCCCGGTCCCCTGTAGGAGCTGCCGAAGGCTGCGATCTTTTGATTTTGTTTTTTCAAGATCAAGATCAAAAGATCGCAGCCTGCGGCAGCTCCTACAGAAAGTCATTCTTTCAAAGTGCCTCGATCGGAGTTCCAGCTGATGCCCGAAACCCCATACAATCCGCCAATCACAGACCCGCTATCACCCTACGAATCCCTCAACTCCAGAAAACTCCACGAAGCCGCCGAACGCGCCCTCGATCACTACCTCGCGCCCGCGCACATCATGGCGACGCCTTACACCCCCAGCAGCATGTTTCTGGTCAACCCGCAAACCGACACTGAATCCCTGCTGGCCAACGCCTGCGAATCCCTGGCCTCGGCCACCGTCATGCTTGGTGATTTCGCCGGAACGCTGGAAGGGCCGAGTCGCAATACGGTGTTGGGCATTGCGCAAGTGGTGATGCTGGGGGAGTTGGCGGTGAATCAAGCGCTGGATAGAGTTGTGCCGAAGGATTAGACCCCCAATGTAAAAAACCGCCGCCCGGGGAGGGCGGCGGTTTTTTGTTCCGGTGGGGACTCAGGCTGCGCTGGTGGCGTGGCTTGTGTCCTCCGGCGAATACATCCAGCGCATCAACGAATGCCGGCCGCTGATCCCCAGTTTGATCGCGGCGCGCTTGAGGTAGCTTTCCACCGTGTTGACCTTCAACTGCAACTGCTCGGCCAGCTCCGGCGCGGTGCGCCCGGCGAGCAGGCCGATGCACACTTCGGTTTCGCGATTGGACAGGCTCAGGCCCAGTTGCTGTAAACGCTCGTTGAAGCGTAGCCGCAGATTTTCCAGGCCCGGTTGCGAGCCGTCAGCGCTGGGCGACGGGGCTTCTGTGTCGGGTTGCATGGGGCGCAGGGCGTGAATGTGTTTTTCCAGCATCGGCAACAGCACTGGAGAAATGTCCTGCAACAAGCTCTGCTCCTGAGCCGAGAAACGCTGCGACTGGTCGTTGCGATACACCGAAATCACGTAGCGATAACCGTCCTTGCGCCGGGTCAGGTGCAATTGTGAGGCGTCGGCGCTGGCCGCGGCTGGCGGGTCCATTGGCTCGCTCGAGCGTGCGGCAATCTGTTCGCAGAATACCGTTTCAGCCTGCTGGGCCGAGTCCTTGCCGGCTTCCGGCGGGTTGCGGTGGGCGGGGCGGCCCACCGGCTCGACGCGCATCTGGCGAATGTGTGTGGCGTCCACCGCCAGTTGCGTCTGGATCAGGTCATGCAGCATCCGTGGAAAGTGCCGGCTGCCGGTGCTCGCGATGACTTTACCGATATGGGGAAACAGGTGTGAGTTCATAAACATCATCCATGAGTTGCAGGTGAAACAATCCCATTCCTGACCTGCGTCGAGCATGCTCCCTGGTCGACGCAAATGTCAGGATGTGGATCCTATCCTAGTACAACGTTTGAAAGACGGTTTAATGAAGGTGTTATTAGCTCATAACCTCATTCGAGTTTTTCCGGCGCCACCACCCACACGCTGCAAGGCATCCGGTACAGCAGGTGTTCGACGGTGCTACCGATCAGACGGCCGATGCCGCGATGGGCAACGCGGCCCATGACGATTACGTCAATGTCGTACGCATCGGCGTAGCTGGCCAGTACCTTGGCCGGATCGCCCATGATCATGTGCTGGTTTTCTGCCGGAATATCGTTGCGCTCGGCCAGTTCACGGAAGGCTTCGCCCTGGGCATCGAACAGCGCTTTGGCGGCGCTGGAGGAAAAGAACGCCGAGGCATGATCGAAACCGAATTCGGCGGCGCTGATCGAGGACAGGTCGTGGGCGTAGATCACCTCCAGCTCAGCGTTACATAAACTTGCCAGTTTGCCGGCTTCGGACAGGATCCGGTCGTTCAGCCCCTGGTACTGCCCATCGCGATGGAACGGGTCGACCGCCGCGACAATACGCCGTGGCAGAGCGTGTTGCACATGGCTGACAAAGTGCAGCGGCACCGGGCATTCGCGCAGCAGATGCACATCCAGCGGCGTGAACATCAGGCGTGACAGCAGCGATTCGTGCTCCAGAGCCTTGATCAGCGCCGCCATCGGCTGTTCGCGCAGGTGAATGAGGATTTCCTCCAGTGGACTTTCGACCCAGACCACCTCGGTGGTGACGTGCACCCCGAGTTTGCGCAGCGGCCGGGCCTGATCTTCGAGCCATTGGTGATGGCGCTCGACGTAGCCCAGGCGCATTTGCTCCAGCGCCTGTTCATTGACCAGCCCGGCAGTCGCCAAGCCTTCCAGATAATCGAACGCAACGATGTGCAAGGCCGCGTCAGACGCCTTGGCCAGCGCGGCCGCGCGCTCGAAAGCCGGACTGTTTTTCATCAGCGGCGAAACCACCAGCATGAAACGCGATTGCTCAGACATGACAAATCTCCCGTGGTTGATCGCACACACGACGCGAAAGGCGACGCTGTGTTCGGGCCGTGAGCCTTGAGCCCATCGTGGCGCCGGTGTGGCGGGTGGGATTGATATTTGTCAACGGGACGCGTTGGCAGCGCAACTCATCGGACGCGCGGTGTGTGTTGACGGGAATGTCCCGTTCGCGAGCAGTGCGGTGGGTTGATTCATGGATTGTTTGACCATTATCAACTTCGGCGCCGTGACGACGGCGCAGTCTTGAGGACATCTCAGGCTGCGACGCGCTCAGGGGAATTGATCATGGCCAGCATGAAAGCGGCGATATTCGTCGAAAAGAATCGCATCGTGCTCGAAGACAAACCAATTCCGGAAGTCGGCCCGCTGGATGCGCTGGTTCGAGTGACCACCACGACCATCTGCGGCACCGACGTGCACATCCTGCGTGGCGAATACCCGGTGGCCAAAGGGCTGACCATCGGTCATGAGCCGGTGGGTGTCATCGAACGGCTGGGTTCGCAGGTGCGTGGTTTCGTCGAGGGGCAACGGGTGATCGCCGGGGCCATCACTCCCAGCGGACAAAGTTATGCCTGTCTGTGCGGTTGCGGCTCGCAGGACGGCCCGGACACTCGCCACGGCTTCAAGGCGATTGGCGGCTGGAAGTTCGGCAACACCATCGACGGCTGCCAAGCCGAGTACGTGCTGGTGCCGGACGCGCTGGCCAATCTGTGTCCGATCCCCGACGGCCTCAGCGACGAACAGGTGCTGATGTGCCCGGACATCATGTCCACCGGGTTTTCCGGGGCGGAGCGCGGCGAGATCAATATCGGCGACACCGTGGCGGTGTTTGCCCTCGGGCCGATTGGCCTGTGTGCCGTGGCGGGTGCGCGTCTCAAGGGCGCTACCACGATCATCGGCGTCGATGGTGTGCCGGAGCGCATGAGCGTCGCCCGCCGGCTGGGTGCGACCCATGTGGTCAACTTCAAGGACGGCAACGTGGTCGAGCAGATCATGGCCCTGACCGACGGTCGTGGCGTCGACGTGTCCATCGAAGCGCTGGGTACCCAGGGCACGTTCGAATCGGCATTGCGGGTGCTGCGTCCCGGTGGGCGCTTGTCGAGCCTGGGGGTGTACTCCAGCGACCTGCGCATCCCGCTCGATGCCTTTGCCGCCGGGCTGGGCGATTACAGCATCGTCTCGACCCTGTGCCCCGGTGGCAAGGAGCGCATGCGTCGCTTGATGGCGGTGGTGCAAAGCGGCGCAGTGGACTTGTCGCCGCTGGTGACTCATCGCTTCAAACTCGACGACATCGAGGCGGCGTACGAACTGTTTGCGCATCAGCGCGACGGGGTCATGAAGGTCGCGATCACCCCTTGAACAAGGGCCTTTTTCCGCTTCGACGGAGGCTTTTCGATGAACATTGATATCAGTGCAACAGCGGCGCCGCATGGCTGGATCGTGTCCCTTGACGACTGGCAGGTGAGCTTCGATCACCTCGAAGACGCGCGGGCATTCGTCACTCGGCTCAAGGCCCGCATCGAGGCTCCGCACCCCTGGCCGCGGGCGAGCGAGCGCCAAGGGGCAGGCCAGCCGGCCAGAGAGGCAGACGCCGTCGCCGGCTGAAGCCGTTGGGCTGATGGACGGGGCAGGGCGGATCGACGATGAATGAATCCCTTGGCATCATGCAGGCGGCGGCTGCCCTGGGCATCGGCATGCTCATCGGTCTTGAGCGCGAACGTCACAAGGGCAGCGGCGAGCGTCGAGGCTGCGCAGGTTTGCGCACGTTCGCGATCTGCGCATTGCTGGGCTACGCCGCGATGGTGGTGGGGGCGGCGCTGTTGGTGGGAATTGTCGCGATCGGTTTGACCTTGCTGATCACCGTCGCCTATTGGCGCGGGCGCGATGACGACCCCGGCGTGACCAGCGAAGTGGCGCTGATCATGGTGCTCATATTGGGCGCGCTGTGCACGCGCGCTCCCGAACTGGCGGTCGCGATTGGCGTGGTGGTGGCGGGATTGCTGACGTATCGCGAAAAGCTGCATCACTTCGCGATCACTCAGTTGAGCGAAACCGAAATGCGCGACGGCCTGGTCTTGCTGATTACCGCACTGGTGCTGCTGCCGTTGACGCCGGATCGCTACATCGGGCCGTATGCCGCGCTCAACCTGCGCACCATCTGCACCTTGACGGTGTTGCTGATGCTGGTGGGGGCAGGCGGGCACATCGCCGTTCGTACGCTGGGCATTCGTTACGGCTACGTCATCAGCGCCATCGCCTCCGGCTTCGCTTCCAGCACCCTGACCATCGCGACCATGGGCCACCTGGTCGCCCGGGAACCGAATAATCTGCGGATCCTCAGCGCGGCGGCGCTGCTGTCCAATCTCGCCACCATGGTTCAGACCGGGCTGATTCTCGCCACCGTCGATCCAGCCTTGTTGCGCAGCATGTGGCTGCCGTTAATGTCCGGCAGCGTGGCGGCGTTGATCTACAGCGCGGGTCTGATGTTGCCCCGGCCGACCAAAGGCACTGACGAGACGCTGCCGGCGGGCGGCGCATTCAATCTGAAACTCGCCGTGATCATCGCATTGACCATGACCGCGATCACCCTGGTCTCGTCGGTCATGCTCAGTCAATTCGGCCAGGTGGGCGTGATGCTCACCGCGACCTTCAGCGGATTCGCCGATGCTCACGCGTCAACCGCTTCTATCGCCGGGCTGGCCAAGGCCGGTCTGTTACCGGTGGAAGCGATTGTCGCTCCCGCGCTGATCGCGATCAGCAGCAACTCATTGAGCAAATGCGTGGTGGCCTGGGTCAGCGGAGGCAAGCGTTTCGCTGCGATTGTCATCCCCGGGCAGGTATTGCTGACGCTGGCGATGTGGGCCGGCACCTTGTGGCACTGAAACAGGGGGACGAGGGTTCGATGCAGAGCTGATCAAGATCAATTCGCCAGCAACAGGAACGCGCAATCTGGATATCTGTTCACTCGATCCAGATGGCTGTCGTGCCGAGGTTCCCCATGTCGCAGACCCAACGTTTATTGTTGATTGCTCCCCCCACCATGAGCCACACCCCGGCGTTCGAGCGTGCCGCTGCGTTGGCAGTCGCCATGCAATGGCCGTTGCACATCGTCGCCTTCGATTACATGCAGGCGCTGGCGGTGGCGGGCCTGTTCGCCGCTGAGCAAATCCGTCTGGCCCGCGACGGTTATCTGCGCACGCATCGCCAGTGGCTGGCCGGGCAGGCCACATTGCTCGAACGTCATGGCATCGAGGTCACCAGTGAGGTGGTCTGGGTGCAACACCCGTACGAAGAAGTCCTGCAGTTCGTCAACGAGATGCCGTTGGCGCTGATCATCAAGGATGCGCAGCAGGAGTCGGCATTGAAGCGGGTGTTTTACACCCCGCTGGATTGGCAATTGTTGCGCGATTGCCCGGTGCCGGTGCATCTGGTCACCGATGACGTGCATCCACGGCCACGCAGTGTGCTGGCGATCATCGATGTGTTGCGCAGTGAGGATCAGGATCTGCGCTTCAACGATCAGATTGTCGAAGCCGCCGTGCGCCTGGCCGAGCAGTGTGATGCCCGGCTCGAATTGCTGCATGTCTACGACTGGGCGGCGGTGTATGCCACGGACATGGGCTACGGCGCCTTGCCGCTGGCCACCGGGATCTACGAGTCACTGGGCAGTGCGCAGCACGAGGCCTTTGCCGCCCTGGCCGAACGCCACGGTGTCCCGCCGACCAGCAGGCATTTTGTCGAGGGGGCACCGGTGCCGAGCATTTGCGAGTTTGCTGCGGAACATCACATTGACGTGATCGTGTTGGGCACGGTGCAGCACCACGGGTTGAACAAGTTGTTGGGCACTACCGCCGAACAGATCCTGCATCGTGCGCCTTGCAGTGTGCTGGCGATCAAACCGGGGCATACGCTGCAATCGTGAAAAATCGCCCGGTGGCGAGTCGTTTGCAGACTCGGCACCGGGCGATTTTTTACAGCTGAAGACGGTGTATGACCTGACGGCTGTCGTCAGGATCGTGATGGGTTTCGAAGTTCATGTTCCGCGCCAGTTCACGCATCGCTTCGTTGCTGGCGGAGTCCACCGAATACATCTGGTGAAAACCGTTCTTGCGCGCAGCCTTGATCAGATGCTCCATCAACAGCGTCCCCAGGCCCAAATGTTGCCATTCATTGGCAACGGTGACGGCGCATTCGCATTCATGCTCGCCGGTGGCGGCATAACGACTGATGCCGATTTCGATCAGCTGGCCATTTTCATGCACCAGGGCGATGAACGCCGTGCGCTGCCGGTTATCGGTGTCCATCAGTTGGTCGAGCAGGGCCGTGCCGGGTTCGCTGATCTGCGCCAGAAAGCGCATGTGCCTGGACTCGGGCGACAGGCGCTTGATGAAAGCGTATTCACGCTCGCGGTCCTTTTCCGCCAACGGACGGATCAACACATGACGCCCATCCTTGACGGCCTCAATCCAGTATTGCCCGGAGACTGCGGCGTAGGCGGCCACGGCCCGATCGTTGTGATCTTTGACAGTAAGCATGGGGTAATCCTCCATCCGGTTGGAAAGGCTGGCGCGCGAAGGCGCACCGTTCTTTCACTCCTTTTCTACGCGGTTACCGGTGGCTGGATCTGATCTGGATCAGACGCACGCGATGGTGTCGCCAATTGAGGTGTTCGGGCAGGGGGGGAGTTGGCTCAGCGCGGCGAGCGGTGGCAGCCGGCAACCAATTGCTTGAGGCCGTCCATGTTCTGGATCCGCACGTCGCGGCCGCTGATTTCCACCAGCTCCTGATCCCGCAGGTGGGCGATACCCCGGCAGATGGTTTCCAGGCGCAGCCCCAGGTAGGAGCCGATTTCCTCACGGCGCATTTTCAGTACGAAATCCTTTGCCGAGTAACCGCGCAGGCTCAAGCGTTGCGACAGGTTGAGCAGAAACGCCGCCAGCCGCTCATCCGAGTTCATGTTGCCCATCAGCATCAGCATGCTGTGGTCGCGCACGATTTCCCGGCTCAGCAACCGGTTGAGGTTGTGCTGCAGCGACGGCAGGCTTTGCGCGAGCTTTTCCAGCTGTGCAAAGTGGATCGGGCAGACCTCGCTGTCCTCCAGGGCAAAGGCGTTGCAGGCATGCTCGTCGGCGCTGATGGCGTCCAGCCCGAGCATTTCGCCGGGGATGTGAAAACCGGTGACCTGCTCACGGCCATCCACCGACAGCATGCTGGTCTTGAACGAGCCAATTCGCACGGCATACAACGAGCGCAGCGGATCGCCGGTGCGGTACAGCGCGGCACCCTTTTTGACCTTGACCCGTTGCACGATCAGCGTATCCAGCCGCGCGACTTCCGCACCGTTCATGCCGATCGGCAGACACAACTCCAGCACGCTGCAGTTGGAGCAGGCAGTCTTGAAGTGCTGCGCCTGGAGAACAGGTGCTTCTGACATGGGGGAAATCACGCTGGCGGGGGTGGGTTAAGCATAGGTGTTACCCACCCGGACACCGATCTCATTCATGTCCCGGCAGCGCCAAGCGACGAACGGACACACTCTGCGGCGCGGGCTGCCGCAGTTCGGCGATTGCTTGATAAAAATCAGAGAACTCAAGGGGCGGCGCCGGATACTGGCCGAGCAAGTCGTCGATACCCGATCGACAGGGATGTCAGGCTGGCCCTCGCGCCAGTACCGCACTGCCAGGACGAGGTTCGTATGCTCAGAATCGAACGAATGTTATTGATTGCCCCCAGCGAAATGACCCGCACCCCGGCTTTCGATCGTGCGGTTGCCCTGGCCCAGGCAACCGGTGCGGCGCTGCACATGGTGGGGTTCGATTCCGTGCCGGCGCTGGCGGTGGCCGGTCTGTTTGACCTTGAAGCGATGGCCCAGGCGCGCGAGGGCTATTTGCTGATGCACCGGCACTGGCTGGAGCAACAGGCGCGGTTCCTGGCGGGCAGCGGCGTGCGGGTCAGCAGCGAAGTGGTCTGGGCCAAGGCCACGCCGACGCACATGCTGGATTACATCAACGACTATCGGGCCGATCTGGTGATCAAGGATACCCATCATGTGCCGGCGCTGAATCGGGCATTCCATCGACCGCTGGACTGGCTGTTGCTGCGCAACTGTCCGGCCCCGGTGCATCTGGTCACCGAAGCCCGTCATCCACTGCCGCTGAACATTCTCGCCGCCGTCGATCTGTCGCATCTGGAGGATCTGACCCAAGGCCTTAACCAGCGCATTCTCGAACTGGCCGCAACGCTGGCAAACGCCTGTGGCGCGGCCCTGCATGTGCTCAATGTCAGCCACTGGTCGGTGCTGGGCGATGCGGCGATGAGCGTGCCGACTCCGAGTCTGGATCACAGCTTGTGCGAGGCGATCAACGACACCCAGCAAGAGGCTTTTGAGGCTCTGGCCGAGCGTTACGCCATCGAGAGGCAACGTCGACACCAGGTGACCGGGATACCACACAAGATGATCGAGCAGTTCGCCCGCCAGAACGCGTTCGACATGCTGGTGCTCGGTACCGCCTACCCGCAAGGCCGCAACGGCTATATCGGCGCAACCGTCGAGAGCGTCCTGAACCGGGCGCCATGCAGTTTGATGATCGCCAAACCAATTCTCCAGCCGCATTGAGTCGGAGGCTGGCAAGCCTGTGTTGTGTCGCCAGGATTGTCCGTTATGAGTTGACAGTGAAACGCTTTTCAACCGATTTATCGGTTCCGGTTGTGTCAGTAATCTGTGCCCATGTTCAACGCAACGCCAACTACCTCAACCTAGAAAAGGGATTCAAACATGAGCACTGCAACCTACAACCGCCTGAACAAAGACGACGCCGTAGTCCTGCTGGTCGACCACCAGACCGGTCTGATTTCTCTGGTTCAGGACTTCTCGCCGAACGAGTTCAAGAACAACGTCCTGGCGCTGGCCGACCTGGCGAAATTCTTCAACCTGCCGACCATCCTCACCACCAGTTTCGAACAAGGCCCCAACGGCCCGCTGGTCCCGGAGCTGAAGGAAATGTTCCCGGACGCGCCGTACATCGCCCGTCCAGGCCAGATCAACGCCTGGGACAACGAAGACTTCGTCAAGGCGATCAAGGCCACCGGTCGCAAGCAGATCATCATCGCCGGTGTCGTGACCGACGTCTGCGTCGCTTTCCCGACCCTGTCGGCACTGGCCGAAGGCTTCGATGTCTTCGTCGTCACCGACGCCTCCGGCACCTTCAACACCACCGTCCAGCAAGCCGCGTGGAGCCGCATGACCCAGGCCGGCGCACAAATGATGAACTGGTTCTCGGTCGCCTGTGAGCTGCACCGCGACTGGCGCAACGACATCGAAGGGTTGGGCAATCTGCTGTCGCAGCGGATTCCGAACTACCGGAACCTGATGAACAGTTACTCGGCGTTGACCGCGCAGCAGAAGTGACTGCGGTGTTGTGACCGTGAAAGCCTGCCCTGAAAAGCTAATGCTGTTCACTTAAGCCCGACATTGTGACTGTGGCGAGGGAGCTTGCTCCCGCTGGGTCGCGAAGCGGCCCCAAAAGAGGGGCTGCTACGCAGCCCAGCGGGAGCAAGCTCCCTCGCCACGGGTTTCAATTGAACGCAGAATTTCTTAAGTGAGCAGCATTAGCCCTGAAAAGCAGGCTTTTTTTCCGTTGTCAGCCTGCAGGCGCGCGGCCCAACTCAAACGTGATGAGGATTCGCAGGGAGGGAGGGAGGGAGGGCTTTACAACTGATGCTCACTCAATGGGCTTTTTCTTGGCGAGATAGGCGAGAGCGTCGTCAATACTGGCTTCAAATGAGAGGTGCTCGGACTCTTAGTCTTCAGTGGGATCTTTGAGTTTGAGCGAGTTTTGAAGATAGCCTTCAGTCTCAAAATCGCCGAGGGGGTCGAAACTCATGCGCTGAGTTGCTTTTTGCAACGCCTTTTTTCCTGCAGGTAGCGGCCTTGCAGGGCCATGATTTCTGTCTTGCTCAGAACGCCTTTTCTTTTCAGGTTGACGAACAGTTGCTCAACACCATCCAGTTCCACGACATCGCCGGCCAGGCGCGTAATGGTCACCGCCATGCAACTGAGGTTGTCACCGTCGGCGGTAACCTTGTGGGCTTTGGCGAGCACGCGAACTTCAGTCGCGACGCTCTCAGTGGCTGATCTGGTCATTTGGAACCCCTCGTTTTCTCTCTCGGAACATAGCAAGGCGTCGTTTCCGGGAGCATGCCAGCTAATGTTCGGCGACCTGAGAAGGTACGTACAGAAAGCAGGCTTTATTCGTTTGCGCCGCTGCATTGACGCACGTTACCCGGCGCGATGAAGTGAGCGCTGGCTTCTGCGGTTTTTTGATCAGACTCAGCTGGGTTTTCCGTGGCGTTTGCGGCTAATCTGCGCACTCGCTGACGACAACAAGACAAAAACAGGAGTCACTGATGCAACCGATCCGTCTCGGTCTGGTGGGCTACGGCAAGATTGCCCAGGATCAACATGTTCCGGCGATCAAGGCCGATCCCGGATTTCGTCTGGTGGCGGTCGCCACGCAAGGTAAACCCTGTGCCGGGGTGGAGAACTTTCACTCGTTGAGCGAGTTGCTGGAACACGGCCCCGAGGTGGATGCGATTGCGTTTTGTACGCCGCCGCAAGGTCGATTCGCGCTGGTACAGCAGGCGCTGGCCGCCGGCAAACATGTGTTGGTGGAAAAACCGCCGTGCGCCACGCTGGGCGAGGCGCTGGCCCTGGTCAGTCAGGCGCAGCAACAGGGTGTCAGTGCGTTGTTCGCCTGGCATTCGCGCTACGCCCCCGGCATTGAAGCGGCCCGCGACTGGCTCGCCAGCCGCACGCTGCAAAGCGTGCAGATCGACTGGAAGGAAGACGTGCGCAAATGGCATCCCGGTCAGACGTGGATCTGGCAACCCGGTGGTCTGGGCGTTTTCGATCCGGGCATCAATGCTTTGTCGATCGTCACCTATTTGCTGACGCAGCCCCTGTTTGTGAAGTCCGCCGAACTGCGCGTACCGGACAACTGCCAGTCGCCGATTGCCGCGTCGATCAAGATGTCCGATGTGCACAGGCTCGACGTGCAGGCCGAGTTCGATTTCGACCACGGTCACGACGAACTCTGGAGCATCGAGATTCGCTGCGCCGAAGGAGTGCTGCGCCTGGACAACGGCGGGGCGCTGCTGAGCATCGACGGCGTGCGCCAAGCGGTGTCGGAGGAGGGCGAGTACACGGCGGTGTATCGACACTTCCGGCAACTGATTGGCGATCGGGCCAGCGACGTGGATTTGCAGCCACTGCGGCTGGTGGCTGACAGCTTCTTTGTCGGCAGCCGGGTGGCAGTCGAACCGTTTTATGATCCGGCACGTTGATCAGTTGAGGCGGGATAGCTGTTGCGCGATGACTGCAAACCTGAGCGTCAGGCCTAAGCTAATGCAAAAAGGGTATTTGTTCGTGGTTTTTAAGATCGTTTAGTTTTGTCTCACGACGAATCAAACGCATCAAACCGATAGACCCCCGATTGCCATGACGGCACACGCTGAATCGATCAAAGGCTCTTCAGGTTTGGTTCACACGGGAGTGAATCATGCCGCATACCCTGGATATCACCGCGCTGCCGACGCTGGATCTTTCGTTGTTCGAAGGCACCGCGCAACAGCGTTATGAATTTCTTGAAAACCTGCGTCACGCCGCGCGTGACGTCGGCTTTTTCTATCTCACCGGCCATGGCATCGACAGCGACCTGCTCAAGCAGGTGCAGAATCATGCCCGGCAGTTCTTCGCCTTGTCCGAACAGGAAAAGACCGCCGTCGGCATGATCAATTCGCCGCATTTTCGCGGTTACAACCGTGCTGCTTCCGAGATCACCCGCGGTCAACCCGACTGGCGTGAGCAGTTCGATCTCGGGGCCGAGCGCGAAGCGTTGCCGCTGGACGCGGGCAGTCCGTTGTGGGCGCGCTTGCAGGGCCCCAACCAATGGCCGGCGGCACTGCCAGAGCTCAAACCGCTATTGCTCGAATGGCAACAGGCGATGACGCGCATGTCGTTGCGCCTGCTGCGCGCCTTCGCCCAGGCTCTGTCGCTGCGGGCGGACGCGTTCGATCAGTTGTACGGCGACAAGCCCAACGAACACATCAAGTTGATGCGCTATCCAGGCCAGGCCGCCAGCGCGAGTCAGCAGGGCGTCGGCGCGCACAAGGATTCCGGGTTCCTGAGCTTTCTGCTGCAAGACCAGCAGGCCGGGTTGCAAGTGGAAGTCGAGGAGGGGCGCTGGATCGATGCGCTGCCCCGCGACAACACGCTGGTGGTGAACATCGGCGAACTGCTGGAGCTGGCCACCAACGGTTATCTGCGCGCCACGGTGCATCGGGTGATATCGCCGCCGGAAGGCAGCGAACGCTTGTCCATCGCCTTCTTCCTCGGCGCGCAACTTGATGCCGTGGTGCCGCTGTATCCGTTGCCCACCGGGCTGCTGCGCGAAGCGCGTGGCCCGGCGAGTGATCCGCTCAATCCGCTGTTTCGCGATGTCGGCTGGAACTACCTCAAGGGCCGGTTGCGTTCGCACCCCGACGTCGCCCGGCGCTTCTATGCCGACGCGCTGATTCCCGCCGTACCGGCTCGTAAAACCGCCAACGCCTGATTCATCACTCGCTCAAGGACTCCGCTCATGTTGAAAAAAGCAGGTTTGACCCTGGCCGTGCTCGGCGCGCTGGTGACTTCGTTCGGCGCTCAGGCGCTCGAGCCGTTGCGGGTGGCTGCCGACCCGGTGCCCCACGCGCAGATTCTCGCGTACATCCAGAAAATCGATCCGCAACTCAAGCTCAAGGTCATCGAGATTCCCAACGGCGTGAACTCCAACGAGCTGTTGGTGCATGGCGATGTCGATGCCAATTACTTCCAGCATCTGCCGTACCTGAAATCCCAGGAACAAGCGCTGGGGCAGACACTCGCGGTGGCCGCTACGGTGCATATCGAGCCGTTGGGCATCTATTCGCGCCGACACAAAAGCTTCGCCGATGTGCCGGAAAAAGGCACGGTGGCGGTTCCCAACAACGTCACCAACCTGAGCCGTGCGCTGTACCTGTTGCAGGACAACGGGTTGATCAAACTCAAGCCCGGCTTCAAGGATCCGGCAGCCGATCAGGCCACACCCAAGGACATCGCCGAGAACCCGAAACAGCTGAAGATCCTTGAAATCGAATCGCCGCAAATCCCTCGGGCGCTGGACGATGTCGACCTTGCGGTGATCAACGGCAACTACGCGCTGGAAGCCGGACTGGTGCCGGCCCAGGATGCGCTGGGGCTGGAGAAGGCCGAGCACAATCCGTACGCCAACATTCTGGTGACCACGCCGAAGCTGCAGAACGATCCGCGCATCGCGCAACTGGCCAAAGACCTGACCTCGCCGCAAGTGGCGAAGTACATCACCGATAACTTCAAGGGTTCGGTGATTCCGGTGGAGGAAGCCAAGCCATGATCGTCGTCGAGCAGTTGAGCAAGTCCTACCCTTCGGCGCCGGCACCGGCACTGGATCAGGTGACGCTGAGTATTCCCGACGGCGCGATCTACGGCGTCCTCGGGCGGAGCGGGGCAGGCAAGTCGACCCTGTTGCGCTGTCTCAATCTGCTCGAACGCCCCGACAGCGGGCAAATTCTCATCGACGGCGTGGACCTGCTGACCTTGACGCCCAGCGACCTGCGTCGCCAGCGGCAGCGCATCGGCATGATTTTCCAGGGTTTCAATCTGCTGCATTCGCGCACCGTCTTCGACAACATCGCCGTGCCGCTGGAAATCGCCAACGTTGGCAAACCGTGGCGTCATGTGCGGGTGCGCGAGCTGCTGGAACTGGTCGGTTTGACGGACAAGGCGCAAGCCTTTCCCTCGCAGTTGTCCGGCGGGCAAAAACAGCGGGTGGGGATTGCCCGCGCCCTGGCCGCCGAGCCGGCGTATCTGCTGTCGGACGAAGCCACCAGTGCGCTGGACCCGGAAACCACCGCATCAATTCTTGACCTGCTGCGCGATATCAACCGGCAACTGGGCGTGACCATTGTGCTGATCACCCATGAGCTGGACGTGGTCAAGTCGATCTGCGATCACGCGGCGTACATGGCTGACGGGCGCCTGGTCGAGTCCGGCCCGGTGCCGCGTTTGCTCGCTGATCCGCAATCGAGTCTCGGCACTTCGTTGCGTCCGACCTGCGGTCTGCCGCTGGGCCACGACATCCCCGGGCTCAGCTTCCTCAAGCAATACGGCGTGCGGGCGGCCCACTCATGAACCGCACGATCAATTGGGATGAAATCCTGCAACTGCTGTTCAACGCCACTGGCGAAACCTTGTACATGGTCTTGCTCGCCGGGCTGTTCACGCTGCTGATCGGCTTGCCGCTCGGGGTGTTGCTGTTTGTCAGTCGGCGCGACGGACTGTGGCCGCTGCCTCGGCTCAATGCCGCGTTGGGTTCGCTGGTCAATCTGGGGCGCTCGCTGCCGTTTGTGGTGATGTTGATTGCACTGATTCCGCTGACCCGTCTGCTGGTTGGTACGACGCTGGGCAGCACCGCTGCGGTGGTGCCGATCACCATTGGCGCGTTTCCGTTTTTTGCGCGAATCGTCGAGAACGCGCTGGATGAAGTCGACAAGGGCCGGATCGAAGCGATCCTCGCCATGGGCGGCGATATCCGTCATGTGATTTTCAAAGTGCTGTTGCCCGAAGCGCTGCCGGCACTACTGGCGGGGATCACCCTGACGCTGGTGATGCTCATCGGTTTTTCTTCCATGGCCGGGGTGATTGGCGGTGGCGGCCTCGGCGATCTGGCGATCCGTTATGGCTATCAGCGTTTCAACAATGAAGTGATGGTCGCCACCGTGGTGGTGCTGGTCATTCTGGTGCAGGGCGTGCAGAGCCTGGGCGACCGGCTGGTGCGCTCGCTGGCCCATCGGCGTTAAGGAATCTTATGAGTGTCGTCGTGGCCCGCGCGCCGCTGATTCAGGTGCGTGAACTGAGCAAGACCTTCGGCTCGAACCGCGCACTGGATCGCGTCAGCCTGCAGATTCATCCCGCCGAAGTGATGGCGTTACTCGGTGCCAACGGTGCCGGCAAATCGACGCTGGTGAAAATTCTCGCCGGCAGCCAGTGCGCCGATAGCGGCGAGATTTACATCGACGGCCAGCCCCGGCAATTCAGTTCGCCGCTGTCGGCTCGTCGGGTCGGGATTGTCGCGGTGCATCAGCAGATCAACGAGGGCATTGCGCCCGGATTGAGCGTGGCGGAAAACCTGCTGCTCGATGAGTTGTGCAAGCCCGACGCGGACTTCTGGCTCAATCGCCAACGCTTGCTGGAACGCGCCGCGAGTATCGCCGCCGGGCTGGGTCTGGTGTTGCCGCTGGAGCAGCCGATTGAACACCTGGGCCAGGCCGAACGGCAGTTGGTGGTGCTGGCGCGGGCGTTTGCCTTGCAGCCGCGCCTGCTGATTCTCGATGAGCCGACCGCCGCCTTGTCGGATGCCGAGGCGCAACGGCTGTTCGGCCTGATCGACACCCTGCGCAGCCGTGGCGTGGCAATTCTGTACATCTCCCATCGCTTGTCCGATCTGCAAAGGGTGGCTGATCGCGCCATTGTCCTGCGCGATGGGCGACTGGCCGGGGAATTCAGTGCGCGGCAGTTGCCGGAAGCGGTGCACGCCATGCTCGGGCAGGCGCTGGACGGGCATGTCTACACGCCCGGCAGCGTGGGGCAAAAGGTATTGGGTGCGCGAGGTTTGCAGATTTTGCCACGCTCCAGGCGTTTCGATTTCAACCTGCACCAAGGCGAAGTGGTGGTGCTGACCGGGCTGCTCGGCGCCGGCAAAAGCGAGATTGCCGAAGTGCTGTTCGGCTTGCGCAAAGCGGTGGCCGGCAGCCTGCAACTGGATGGCGTGGACTGGCTGCCGGGTTCGCCAAGGGCGGCGATTCGCAGCGGCGTGTTTCTCGCAGCGGAGGATCGCGCCAGTCAGTCGCTGGTGCCGGATTTCTCCCTGCGCCGCACCCTGACGTTGCCGTTTCTGCAGCGTTTCACCCGTGCCGGTTTCATTCGCAACCGCGCCGAAGCCGCAGCAGTCGAGGCGCAAGTCGCGGCGCTGGGGATCAAGACCGCCGGCATCGAGGTGCCGATGAGCGCGCTGTCCGGCGGCAATCAACAGAAAGTTGTGCTTGGCCGCTGGCTGCTCGGGGACGGACGGGTGTTGATCCTCGACGAGCCGTTTCAGGGCGTCGACGTGCGCGCCCGTCGCGAGATCGGCCAGTTGCTGCGCGACAGTGCCGGCGGCCGCGCGACCCTGGTGATCTGCGCCGATGTCGATGAAGCCCTGGAAATCGCCGACCGCATTCTGTTGGTGCGCGATCACGCGGTGGTCGTCGAATACCCGCGTGCCGGTCTTGAGCGCGCGACCCTGGTCGCCGCGCTGGCCGGCAGCGACGCTAGCGAAAATCCCTTTCATGCCACGCCAAGGAGCAGAGCGAGTGCCTGATTCGAGTTCATTGTTGTCGTCCGCTACGCCACCCGCCGAGCGCCTGCTGCAAGCGCTGATCCGCTACGGCCTGTTGTGGCTGCTGGCGCTGATCGTGGTGTTTTTCAGCGTCGCCGAGCCGGCGTTTTGGCGCGTCGGCAATCTGTTCAGCATCTTGCAGTCGGTGTCGATTGTCGCGCTGCTGGCCCTCGGAGTGACCCTGACCATGGCCGTCGGCGGACTTGATCTGTCGATTGGGGCGGTGGCGGCGATGAGCCTGATGATCGCCAGTTACGTGATGGTGGTGCTCGGCTGGGGCGCGGTGCCGGCGGTGCTGATCAGTCTGGCCGGTGGCGCACTGGTCGGGCTGCTCAATGGCTGGCTGATCGTCAAGCTGCGGGTGCCGGACATTCTCGCGACGCTGGGCAGCATGTTTCTGGTGATCGGCGTGCAACTGATTCCCACGGGCGGACGCTCGATTGCGGTGGGCATGACCTTGCCCAGTGGCGTGGAAACCGAAGGAACCTTCAGTGCGGCGTTTCTTGCCCTCGGCCGCGGCCGCTTGTGGGAGGTGGTGCCGGTTCCGGTGTTGATCACCGCGCTGGTGGCGCTGGCGGTGTGGCTGTTTCTCGAGCACACGCGCATCGGCCGATTGTTCTATGCGATCGGCGGCAACGAGCAGGCGGCGCGACTGGCAGGCGCGCCGGTAAAGCGCTTCAAGTTGCTCGCTTACGTGCTGTCGGCATTGCTCGCTTCGCTTGGCGGATTGCTGTTGGCGGCGCGCCTGGGCCGGGGTGATGTCAGCTCCGGCAATGGTCTGGTGCTGGATGCTCTCGGTGCGGCGCTGATCGGTTTTGCCGTGCTCGGGGCGAAGAAGCCCAATGCCTTCGGCACGTTGGTCGGCGCACTGTTGGTGGCGTCGCTGCTCAACGGTCTGACCATGCTCAACGCGCCGTACTACGCGCAGGATTTCGTCAAGGGACTGGTGCTGGTGCTGGCCCTGATGTTCACCTTCGGCCTCGCGCATCGGGCGCGCTGAGCCGGTTCATTTGTCGCTGCAAGGAAGATGTATGCACGGTTCAATCAAGCAGTTCGCATGCCATTGCCTCGCCGGCGCGGTGCTCTCGGCATTGGCTTTGAGTGCTCAGGCCAAGGCATTGCCAGGTGCTCCGGCGCCGTTCGATAAAGGTCAGGTGCAGATCGCGCTGGTCGGCTATCTGTTTTCCGGGGACTTTCCCGAGGCGTATCTGCGCGGCGTGGAGAAACAGACCGAGGCGCTGGGGGCCAATCTGCGGGTGTTCGATGCGCGGCAGCAGGCGGCGAGTCAGGGCGAGATGATTGATCAGGCGATCGACCTCGGCGTCGACGGGATCATCGTGCAGCTGGGCCTGGCGGAAACCCTCAAGGGACCGATTGACCGGGCGATCGCCAAAGGCATCAAGGTGGTGGCGTTCGACGTTGACCTGAATAGTCCACAAGTGACCCAAGTCGAGCAGGATCACCATGCACTGGCGCGCCTGGCGCTGGATCAGGCGGTGAAGGACAACGGCACGCGGTTCGATGCCGGTTACGTGTACATCAGCGGCTTCACGCCGATGGAGCGCCGCGACGAGATCTGGAGTCAGGTGAAACAGGCCAATCCGGGCATCATCGAAAAGGCGCGTTTCGGCACGCTCAATCCGCCGATTGCCAACTCGGTGGCGGATCAGGCCAGCGCGGTGTTGCGCGCCAATCCGGATATCAGCGTGATCTTCGCGCCATTCGACGAGTTTGCCAAAGGCGCGAAGATCGCCGTCGACGAGGCCGGTCTGGGGCGCAAGGTGAAGATCTACAGCGCCGACATCTCCACCGCCGACATTCAGATCATGAAAGAACCTGACAGCGCCTGGGCGGCGACCGCCGCGGTCAATCCGCAAGTGGCGGGGGCGATCAGCGTGCGCAGTCTGGCGATGTTGATTGCCGGCGAAAATCCGGGACATCAGGTGTTGGTGCCACCGACCCTGATCACACGCCAACAGTTGCTCGATCTGGACGTGAAAAACATCCGCGACCTGGCGCAGAAACTTCCGGCCTTCGGTGATACCGCCAACGTGGCGCGGGCTGAGTGGATTCCTGTGGCGAACTGAATGCAGCCGTTATCACCGGGTGAGGCGCTGTATGCGCGGCAGGCATCCTGACGCGCTTGGGAGTGAATATGCACAACAAAGCCATGCGCTTGCGCAACAGCCGCGCACCCAAGGCTGACCCGGCGTTCGGTCAGCGTTTGCCGCCGGGGCAGGTGTTGACGGAGCGCTTCCCGATCCTCCACGAAGGCACGGTGCCGGAGTATGAATTGGCAACCTGGTCACTGCGCCTGTTCGGCAAGGTCGGGCGTGTCGTCGAGTTGAGTTTTGCCGACCTGCAAAGGTTGCCGCAGCGCGAGTTGCAATGTGACATTCATTGCGTGACACGCTGGTCGAAGTTCGACACGCAGTGGAGCGGGGTGCATCTGCAGGATCTGCTGGGCGAATTCGGGATCCAGCCCGCTTCACGTTTTGTCATGGCCCACGCCGATCACGATTACCAGACCAACCTGTTGCTGGACGACCTGCTGCACCCGGACAGCCTGCTCGCCACCCATTACGCCGGCCAACCCTTGACCGCCCGGCACGGCTGGCCGCTGCGGCTGGTGATCGCCGGGCGCTACTTCTGGAAGAGCGCCAAATGGTTGCGCAGTCTGGAGTTTGTCGACGAAGAACAACCCGGTTTCTGGGAGCGCAACGGCTTTCACCTGCACGCCGATCCGTTTGCGGAGCAACGCTTTAGTGCACAGGCCCTGGACATTGCCGAGGATGCCTGGCTGGAAAAGGAATTCGACTAAGGTTTTGCGCTTGTTTGCAGTCAAGGTATCGAGTGACTGATCGATCGCCTTCGCGAGCAGGCTCGCTCCCACATTGGAACTGTGGTGGATGATAAGTCTGCGTTCACCCCGCTCAACCTGTAGGAGTGAGCCTGCTCGCGATGGGGCCAGGACATTCAACTTCTTCAGTGGCTGATACACCGCTATCGCGAGCAGGCTCACTCCTACAAAAGATCTTTGGCTGATCTTGAATTAGTGGGTGTTAGTTAGGGTTTAAGTGTTTGTCCAGCAACACTTGTGTTGCTCTAAAAACAAATAATCGGCCCGATCTAACCTAAGTGTTATTGGTTCTTTTACGGCAAACCTCCGTCCGTCTAGCATCGATGTTCAAGGGGAAATAACTAACGTTGGGGATCCTGCGCTTCACTCACGAATCACGATAAACAGCCTTCACCACCTTCCTGCTTTCTAAAACTACAGCAGACATTGCCGTGCATTGATTGCCGACTCCTTATTGTCGGCAACGGCCGGGTATTAGCTGCGATAAAGGAGCTGTCCCATGTATCAACGTTCCCGTTCATTACTGGCCATCGCAGTTGTCGGTGCGATCTGGCAACTTCCGGCGCAAGCCGAAGACACTTCCACCCGCGTTGACGATGACACACGGCTGGGTACCGTGCTGGTCACCGGCACCCGTGGCACTGCGCGCACGGTGCTCGATTCTCCAGTGCCGGTGGACGTGTTGACCGCCGCCGATCTCAAGTCCACCGGCGCGGCCGACGGTGAGCTGGGCCAGGCGCTGCAAACCTTGCTGCCATCGTTCAGCATGCCGCGTCAGTCCAACTCCGGTGGTGCCGACCATGTGCGCGCCGCACAGCTGCGCGGCATGAGCCCGGATCAGGTGCTGGTGCTGGTCAACGGCAAGCGCCGTCACACTTCAGCGGTGGTCAACGACTCGTCGAAAATCGGTCGCGGTACGGCGCCGGTGGACTTCAACTCGATCCCCATCAGCGCGATCAAACACATCGAAGTGCTGCGCGACGGTGCCGGGGCGCAGTACGGTTCCGACGCGATTGCCGGGGTGATCAACATCATCCTCGACGACGCGCCCGAGGGCGGCGAAGTGTCCACCAGCTATGGCGCGTTTCACACCCATCAGGACGCCATCGGCAGAACCACCACCGACGGCCAGAACAGCGTGACCACCGCCAAGATCGGCACGCGCCTGGGCGAAGAGGGCGGGTTCATTCGCGGTGGCACCGAATACAAAAACCGTAACCCGACCAACCGCGCCGGTTTCGATGGCTTTGCCGATACCCCCGAGCAGCGCAACTACGTGATGGGCGACGGCCTGGCGCGGGACGTCAACCTGTGGTTCAACAGCGAACTGCCGCTGGCCGGTGGCAAGGCCTACAGCTTCGGCACCTACAACCAGCGCCACACCACCGGCGCCGAATTCTATCGCTACCCCTACGAGCAACCGCAGTTCTACCCCAACGGCTACCTGCCGCAGTCGCTGGGCGACAACAAGGACATTTCCGCCACCGCCGGCTTCAAGGGCATGATCGGCGAAGACTGGGATTTTGACAGCAGCGTCACCCATGGCCGCAACCGCTTTGACGGCTCCACCCGCCGCACCCTTAACGTCAGCCTCGGCGCGGACTCGCCGACGAAATTCGACACCGGCGATTACGAGCTGCGCCAGACCACCACCAACCTCGATTTCAGCCGCGAACTGCGCCTCGGCGGACGCTCGTTCGTGCTGGCGCTGGGCGGTGAATACCGCTACGAAAACTACCTGACCTACGCCGGTGACGAGGCCTCCTACATCGGCTCCGGCGCTGACGGCGCCAACGGCCTGCGCCCCAGCGAAGAATCGGATCTGGACCGCAACGTGTTTGCTACCTACGCCGAGTTGTCGGGCGATCTCACCGAGCGTTTCTTCGTCGACGCTGCCACGCGTTGGGAACATTACGACGATGCCGGCAGCAAACTCACCGGCAAGCTCAGCGGTCGCTACAAACTGACCGAGCAGTGGGCGTTGCGCGGTGCGGTGTCGAACAACTTCCGCGCGCCGTCGCTGGCGCAGAGCGGTTTCCAGAACACCACCAGCAACTTCGGCGAAGGCGGCACGCTCACCGATATTCGCGTGCTCTCGGTCAACGACCCGATCGCCCGCGCGTTGGGGGCCGAGAAGCTCGATCCGGAAACCTCGAAGAACTTCAGCCTCGGTCTGACCTTCCAGCTCAACGAACGCTTCGACGCCTCGCTCGATGTATTCCGCATCGACGTCAAGGACCGCATCACCCTGTCGCAGCGCATCGGCAGCGACGCTATGGAGCAATACATCAACGACAACTTCGGCGTGGCCGGGGTGCATGACGTCAACTTCTTCACCAACGCCGCCGACACCAGCACCCACGGCGCCGAACTGGTGCTCAACTACCATCAGCCACTGTATGAAGGGCAACTGGGCCTGACTACCGCGTACACCTACAACCACACCAAAGTCACCAGCACTAAAGGCACACCCTCGCAACTGACGGCGCTGGGTATCGGTAACGATGCACTGGTTGGCGTTGAAGAAACCAACACCCTGACCGACGCCGCGCCCAAGGATCGTTTCGTGCTTTCCGCCAACTGGGCCAGCGAACACTGGGGCCTGCTCGGGCGTCTGACCCGGCAGGGCGAGACCACTCGCGTGTTCGATTTCGGCGACTCGCAACCGGAGCAGACCTACGGCGCGGTGTGGCAACTGGACGCCGAGGTGACCTACAAATTCACCCCGAAATTCAGCGTCGCCCTGGGCGGCAATAACCTCACCGACAACTACCCGGAGCGCTCCGGCTCGACGATCAATTACGGCGGCAACCTGCCGTATGACGTGCTGTCGCCGATCGGCACCAACGGCGCTTACTACTACGCCAGCGCCACTTACGGCTTCTGAGCCGATTCGCCATGGATGGCGGATCTTCTGCGGGACTCTGCATGAATCACTCTAATGGCCCCAAGCGTCACCTGCCGGTGCTGCAGGCGTTGCTGATCACGCTGGGCATGGTGATCACCACCGACATCCTCAAGACCGCACCGATCGTAGCGCTGAACGTCGGGCCGGAATATTTCTACTGGGTCTGGGTGCTCGGCGGTCTCGCGTCTATGAGCGGGGCCTTGTGCTTTGCCGAAATGGCCACAGCATTTCCGCACCCGGGCGGCGACTATCACTTTCTGCGCACGGCCTATGGCGAGCGCATGGGTTTCCTGTTCGCCTGGTCACGTTTTTCGGTGATGCACACCGGCTGGATCGCCTTGTCTGCGTTCATGTTTGCCGATTACGTCAATGCCGTGGTGCCGCTCGGTCGGTACGGCTCGGGGCTGTTTGCTGGCGGAGTCATCGCTGCGCTGGTGCTGCTCAATCTCACTGGCAAGCACATCGGTTTCATCACTCAGACCTTGCTGGTGGGCTTGTTGGCGCAGGGCTTTCTGAGTATCGCCAGCGCCGGGGTGTGGCTGGCGTGGCAGGGGATTGAAGCAGCGCCAGCGAGCGTTTCGGTTGTGCCGGAAAACACCGGTATGGCCGGGTTTTCCGCAGCGATGATTTTCGTGTTTCTGGCGTTCGGCGGCTGGAGCGATGCGGCGACCTTGTCGGCGGAAGTGCGCGATGGTCGACGCGGAATATTCATCGCCATGCTCGGTGCACTGACGCTGCTGATGGCGATTTATCTGGCGCTGAACTGGGCGTTTGTGCGAGGCCTGGGATTCGACGGACTGGCGGCGAGCAACGCACCGGCGGTGGAACTGTTGAACCGTGCATTCGGTGCGCCGGGAGTGCTGCTGATTCTGCTGATGGTCGGCATCGCGGCCATCGCCAGCATCAACTCGACCTTGCTGGTTGGCGCCCGCACCACCTATGCCGCCGCCCGCGACGTGCCGCAATTGCGTCGTTTCGGCGAGTGGCACGAACGCGACGGCGTGCCGCGCAAGGCCTTGCTGGCGGAGGGCGCGGTGGCATTGTTGCTGGTGCTGTTCGGCAGTTTCACCCAGAGCGGCTTCAACACCATGGTCGAGTACCTGACCCCGGTGTACTGGTTGTTTCTGAGCTTCAGCAGCCTGGCGCTGATCATTCTGCGGCAGCGTTTTCCCGATGTGCCGAGGCCGGTGAGGGTGCCGTGGTATCCGCTGGTGCCGCTGCTGTTTTTCGGGCTGTGCCTGTACATGCTCTATTCGAGCGTGACGGTGGTGGGGTGGGGCGCGTTTCTGGGGATTGGCGTGTTACTGGTGGGCGCGCTGCTGCTGGCGGGATTGAGCCGCCTGGCGTCGACGCCTCGGCAAGCTCTCGCGCATACCAGCGATTAGAACGATACGTCGGCCGGTTGCGACAGGCGCAGCACCGACAAGTCCCCGGTAATGCGCTTGTAAGCCAGCCGGATCGCCTCTATGTTGCCGGCGTTCTGCGGATTGTTCTCGTGCAGGATCACGATCACCTTGGTGCTCAGCCGCTCCGGCTCCTTCGCCCCATGATCACGCCACTGCCCATAGGCATCGAACACGGTGAAACCGTCGGGAAACCGCGACGTCACTTCCTTGTCGAGAAACGCGCGCCAGCGCGCCGGGTTGACGGCGCCTTCCTTGCCATCCACCGTGCCCACCGAGAAGTACAGCTCGGTGCGAATCCACTGCGCCTGCGCTGGACGTGTGGCATCGCCTTGCAGGGTCGAACTGGCAGGGTCTTTGGTGTGCACCGAAACAGCAGGAGGACTGGCGCACCCGGCGACAGCGACAAACAGTGCAGCGAGTAACAGGCGTCTTTGCATGGAATATCCCTTGTTATGAGTTAAGTGCAGACGCGCAATTATAAGGGCCGAGGTTAATAGCGATAAAAGATTAAAAAATGTTCTTTGTTTGAATTATGGAATAAGAAGTTAATCTGGCCGGCTCCCACAATATCGACTGCGAACAAAAGTTCGATGACCGACACGAACACGGTGGGAGCGGTGACACTCTCGCTTTACTGGCGCTTCACTCCGCCAAATCGATCTTGTACTGACCATAACCCCCGTTGCTCCCGGCGTCGACCTGAACAAACAATCCGTAGGTTTGCAGGTAGGCGTATGTGGCGCTGTCTTGTCCCCTGTCTTTACGTGCACAGGTGATGACTTTGGCGCTGCCGCTCAACGATGGATAAAACTCACTGGCAGGATTCTGCGATTCCACTTGGCATTCAAACCTGGAGTCCACCAGCTCAGGCGCTTTATTGTGTCGGGGGAAGGACTGTTGCACCGTATAGGCCAGGTGGGTGCCGACCGGCATGTGCGTCCAGTCACCTTCGAATCTGAGATCGGTGATGGCGTTTTTTCTCACCCTGATTCCGTGATGGTCGTTGCTGTAGTCGACGCTGACCAACTCAGTCAGCCCACGAAAACTTACTTTGACCAATTGGCGCGTTTTGCCATCGTAGCGCTCCATCAATTGCTTGCCGGGCTCGTAGGGCAGATAACGAATGTCACGCCCAGGATTGCGTCGCATGTCCCTGAGAATCGACATTTCCAACTGTTCTGCGATTTTTTGTTCACGTGCCTCATTAAAACTTTTGTAGGAAAGGCGCAGATGCTCGATGCTCTTTTCCGGCGCTGGCAGTTTCAACGCCTCGATGGATTTCACAACAGAAGCGGGTAGCTCCGGATCTGGCAACACAAAGTCAGTTTGCGCTCGCCCCGAGAAAACCTTGTATTGATCCAATGCCTGCCGAGTACCGCAAGCCAGCGTCAGCAACTGACGCTCATCGGCGTCCGGTTTTTGCAAAGCGGCAGGTTGCAGGACCATCGCGCCGCCGATCACGTGGTAGGTCTTGTCCAGGTAGAAGGTGCTCAGAGACGTCAATCGTTGCTGAGCACAATCAGCGCTCCAGCGTTGCCGTACTTGCGAGTACAGGCCATTGTCCCGTGGCGTCAGCCCCTCGGCTGCAGGAACCCGGGCCGACCAGAACAACATCTGGCCGTCCTTTTGCATCAGGCTGGCGCGGTCAAACAACTGCCAGTCCTGCTGCTCCGATCCCGCAATAACACGCCATTGAGGTACGGGCGTCTGGGCGCACACCTGCTTGAATTGGGCGCTCTGCAAAAATAGATTTTTCTCTGCGGCGGGCATTTGTCTGCCCTCTGCCGTTTCACTTTTTCGATCAACCGCGAACTGCAGCATTCCGCCAGTGGTCATGTGAGCCATTTGTGCATCGGGCAAATGACAGTCAGCCTCAAAGCGCACGAGATGGCGGATGTTGCGGCCGTCGAGTTCCATCACCGCATAAGTGACGTAATCACCCTCACGCACGATGGAATCTGCTTGCGGCCGAAGGGCCAGGGCGGCTGTGAGTTCTTCCCGGCCCATCGCGTCAAGGTCGGCCGCGGTCTGTTTCTTCGGAGGGCTTTGGCAGCCGCCAAGCGTCAAGGCGAGGGTGAGCAACGACAAATAACTGAAACGCCGAATCAAAGCATCCATGCGGGGGACACGCCATCAGGAAAAAAGTGATGGCATATTAACATGGCGCTCAGCGCCCCTCATGCTGCTTGCGATAAGCCCCCGGTTGCACCCCCACCGACTTGGCGAACGCCCGGGTAAACGCGGCGATCGACTGATAGCCCACCGCCGCGCATACCTGTTCCACCGTGTGATTGGCCCGCAGCAACTGGCAGGCATGCCGAATGCGCAAAGCCAGCAGCACTTGCCCCGGCGATTGCCCGGCCAGTTCGTTGAAGCGTTTGAAAAACGCCGAGCGCGACAGGCCGATACTCGCCGCCATGCTCTCTAGCGACCACGGCAATTGCGGTTGTTCGATCAACTGGTCCAGCAACGGCGCGAACTGCGGATTGCGCGCCAAAGCCACGAGGCCGCCGAGGCGCTGGTTGTCGGTCATCTGTTGGCGCAACACGTACAGGAACAGCAGATGACTCAAGCGCTCGAGCAGCGCCGAGGAGGGCGCCGGCAGGCGTTCGCACTCTTGCAGGATCAACTCGAACAAGGCTCGCGCCGCGCTGGAAGACGGATCGCCCGCGCGCAGGATGATCCAGTCCGGCAGGCCTTCGACGATCAGCGATGACAATCCCGATTTGAAATGAAAGAACCCGCAGACCAGCCCGACACCGTCCTGCGCCTGGCTGTCGAGCGCGGTCATGGCCATGCGCGGCAGCGTCTGGGCGAGGGCCGGCTCTTCGGCGCTGGAGAGGCGGTACTCCAGATCCCGCAGCAGAAACACCGCATCTCCGGCTTTCAACGCTATCGACTGTTCCTGCCCGTCAATGTGCAGCCAGCAACGCCCCTGCACGATCAAGTGAAAACTGGCGCGCGCCAGCCCGTGCGTACTCGCATGCCAGCCACCGCAATAGCGCCCGACGTGAAACAGGCTGGCATCGAGTTCGAGACTTTCTAATAACCAATCAACCAGGGGGCTGGACGAAATCATCTAATGGAAACACTCAGGAGCAAGTAATCGCTACTTTAGAATATGGATCGAAATTTTTATAACCAACAGACTGGCCGGACACTCAACAGCAGGAGTTCACTCCATGTCGCGCGTCACTCTACACACCGTGCAAAGCGCTCCCGAAGCCGCCAGACCGTTTCTGGAAAATGCGCAGAAAAACTCCGGATTCATTCCGAACCTGCTGGCCGTGCTGGCCAATGCCCCGGCCGCGCTGGAAACCTACGTTACGGTATCGGCGCTCAATGGCAAGTCCGAACTCAGCCTCGCCGAGCGCGAAGTGGTGCAACTGATTGCGGCCACCAACCATGGTTGCGATTTCTGTGTCGCAGGTCATACCGCCGTGGCGCTGAATAAGGCCAAACTGCCGCCGGAAGTGGTCAGTGCGCTGCGTGAGAAAGCCACTGTGCCCGTGGAAAAACTGGAAACCCTGGCCGCGTTTGCCCGCGAAGTGATTGCCACCCGGGGCAAGGTCAGCGATCAGACCTTCAACCAGTTCAAGGCCGCCGGCTACACCGAAGGCAATGCGCTGGAAGTGATCCTCGGCATCAGCCTGGCGACCCTGTGCAACTTCGCCAACGTGTTCGCCGACACGCCGCTCAACCCCGAACTGGCACCGTATCGCGCGTAATCGGCCAGCGCTTCAGACCGCATCGTCTATGGTTGATGCGGCTGCGTACAAGGAGAGAAACGACATGCTCAATCCGGCATTTATGCAATGGCTGGAACACAACGCCCAGGCCCTGGATGCGGGCGACGGCGATCCGCAGCAGGTGCTGACGCAACTGGCGCAGGCCGGGGTGCTACGGGTCGGCATCAGCCCGGCGCTGGGCGGCAGCGGTGGTCACGTCAGCGATGCGGTGGAAGTGCTGGCGAATGTCGCCAGCCATTCGCTGGCGGCAGCGTTTGTGTTCTGGGGCCAACGGGCCTTTATCGAATACCTGCTGCACAGCCCCAACGCTGAGCTGAGAGAAAAACTGCTGCCGGCGCTGCTCAGCGGAGAACTGGCCGGCGCCACCGGTTTGTCCAACGCTATGAAATACCTGTCGGGCATCGAGGCACTGCAAGTGCGTGCCGCCAATGCTGCTGATGGCTGGACCTTGAACGGGCGCCTGCACTGGGTGACCAATCTGCGCCAAAGCGGTTTTGTGGTAGCGGCGGCGATCGAGCACGAGGAGGGCGGTGCGCCGTTCGTGCTGGCGATCGCCGATGACGCTGCCGGCGTAAAACGTTCCGCCGATCTGCAACTGATGGGGCTGCAATCGAGCAACACCGCTGCGATCGATTTCGCTCAAGTGGCGGTCGGACGCAAATGGCTGCTGCATGAAGATGCGCGCAAGTTTCTGCCTGCGGTGCGCCCGGCGTTTCTCGGCTTGCAGTGCGGCATGGCGATCGGTCTGGCGCGACGGGCGCTGGCCGAGGTCGAAGGGCATTTGCAGGACGGCCGTTCGATCCTGCTGGAGCCGTTGCAGGAACAACGCGAGCAATTGGCGCAGAGCGTCGATGCGCTCAAGCAGGGCCTGCATGACGGGCGCTTCCTGACCCAGCCGGGCGCGTTGTTCCAGATCCGCATCGCGCTGGCCGAATCCGCCGCCAATGCGGTGCAACTGGAATTGCAATCGAGCGGCGGCAAGGCCTATCTGACCGAGCACGGCAGTGGTTTCGCCCGGCGCTGGCGTGAGTCGGCGTTCGTGCCGATTGTCACCCCGAGCCTGGTGCAATTGCGCGCCGAATTGCAGCGGCAGAAACGGGAAGCGACGGCATGACCGCGCCGGTGCTGGAGGCGCAGGGCATCAGCCTCGGCTACCCGCGGGAGCAGGGCTGGCACACCGTGCTGGAACACTTCGACCTGCAATTGCAGCCCGGCGAAGTGGTGACGATTCTTGGCCCCAGCGGTGTCGGCAAATCCAGTCTGCTGCGCGTGCTGGCGGGTCTGCAGGCACCGCAACAGGGTCGGGTGAGCCTGCTTGGCGAGCCACTGACCGGTGCGCATCCACGGGTGGCGGTGGCGTTTCAGGACCCGAGCCTGTTGCCGTGGCTGACCCTGGAAAAGAATGTCGCCTTCGGTCTCGACTTCGCCCGCCAGCCGCACCTCACAGCCGAGCAGCGCAAGGCGCGGATCGACCACGCCATCGTTGCGGTCGGCCTCGAACATGCGCGTCAGCAGCACCCGGCGCAGCTGTCCGGTGGCATGGCGCAGCGCACCGCGTTGGCGCGGTGTCTGGCGCGGCAGCCGCAGGTGCTGTTGCTCGATGAACCGTTCGGTGCGCTGGATGAAATCACCCGCGCCGACATGCAGCAGTTGCTTCTGCAACTGATTGCCGAGCACCACACCGCAGCGGTGTTGATTACCCACGACATCGACGAAGCCCTGCTGCTTTCCGAGCGGATTCTGCTACTGGGTAACAGCCCGGCGCACATCCTCGGCGAGTGGCGCATCGACCTGCCTCAGCCGCGTGCCGAGCTGGTTGAGGAACTGGGCGCGCTGCGCATCGACATCCTCAAAACCCTTCGGCGGGCAAGCCGCAATCCCCTCACTCAACCTGTGCCCGCTACGTCGGAGATTGACCATGTGCCTGGACGACTTCACTCACACACGTCGTGACTTCCTCAAACTCAGCGCGCTGCTGACTGTCGGCGGTGCGTTGCCGCTGCTCAACAGCCTCAGCGCGCGCGCCGCTGCCGAGCCGAACGCGCCAGTGCGCATCGGTTATCTGCCGATCACCGACGCCACGCCGCTGCTGGTCGCGCACAACAATGGCCTGTTCGAAGCCGAAGGGATTCAGGCCGAACGCCCGGTGCTGCTGCGCAGTTGGGCACAGGTGATCGAGGCGTTCATTTCCGGGCAGGTCAACGTGATTCACCTGCTGTCGCCGATGACCGTGTGGGCGCGTTATGGCAGCAAGGTGCCGGCAAAAGTTGTGGCGTGGAATCACGTCGGCGGCTCGGGCCTGACCGTGGCGCCGGGCATCACCGAGGTCAAGCAACTGGGCGGGCAATCAGTGGCAATTCCGTTCTGGTATTCGATTCATAACGTGGTGGTGCAGCAGCTGTTTCGCGATCACGGTCTGGTGCCGGTGAGCAAATCGGCGAGCGCCGCGCTGGCGCCGAACGAGGTCAATCTGCTGGTGCTGCCGCCGTCGGACATGCCGCCGGCCCTGGCGAGCAAACGCATTGCCGGCTACATCGTCGCCGAGCCGTTCAACGCCCTGGCCGAGGAACTCAAGGTCGGCCGAGTACAGCGCTTTACCGGCGACGTCTGGCGCAATCACGCCTGCTGCGTGGTGTTCATGCACGAGCAGGATCTGAACAACCGCCCCGAGTGGTCGCAGAAAGTGGTCAACGCCATCGTCAAGGCGCAGGTCTGGACCCGCGACAACCGCGCCGAGGCGGCGAAACTGCTGTCCAAGGACGGCGAAAATCGCTACACGCCGCACGCGCAACCGGTGCTCGACCGGGTGCTGTCGCCGGCCACCAGCGACCGCGAGCAGTATCTGGCCAGCGGCGCGATCCAGCACAGCCATTGGGACGAGCAGCGCATCGATTTTCAGCCGTACCCGTTCCCCAGTTACACCGAAGAACTGGTCAAACGTCTGAAGGACACGCTGATCGAGGGCGACAAGGGTTTCCTTGCCAACCTCGATCCGCAGCAAACCGCCCGGGATCTGGTAGACGATCGCTTCGTGCGTAATGCCATTGCTACAGTCGGCGGGATGAAGGCATTCGGATTACCGGAAAGCTTTGATCGCAGCGAGGAGTTCAGCCTCTGATGCGTCAGCGATCTTCTTCGACCGTTCATGGTTTGTTGGGTGTGGCGGGGCTGTTGTGCCTGTTGCTGCTGTGGTGGCTGGGCGTACACGTGTTCGGCGGCAACGACAGCCTGGCGCTGCGCTTTTCACCCGAGGCGACCCTGGCGAGCCTCGGCGAACTGTTGCTGCGCCCGGAGCTGTACGAGCATGTGCTGGTCAGCCTGAAGCGGATTCTGGTCGGTCTGCTGCTGGCGCTGTTGATCGGCGTGCCGCTGGGCTTGATGATCGGCAGTCACCGGCATCTGGAAGCGGCGACCACGCCGGCATTTCAGTTTCTGCGGATGATTTCGCCGCTGTCGTGGATGCCGGTGGTGGTGATGCTGCTGGGCGTTGGCGATCAGCCGATCTACTTCCTGCTGACCTTCGCCGCCGTGTGGCCGATCCTGCTCAACACCGTGGCCGGCGTGCGCCAGCTCGACCCGCGCTGGCTGCAACTCAGCCGCAGCCTCAGCGCCACCCGCTGGGAAACCCTGCGCAAGGTGATCCTGCCCGGCGTGCTCGGCCATGTGCTGACCGGGGTGCGGCTGTCGATCGGCATTTTGTGGATCGTGCTGGTGCCGTGCGAGATGCTAGGCGTCAGCGCCGGGTTGGGCTACTTCATTCTCGATACGCGAGATCGTCTGGCGTATTCGGAACTGATGGCGATGGTGCTGCTGATCGGTGTGCTGGGCTTTGCCCTGGATGCGTTGGCGCGCTGGCTGCATCGGCGCTGGGCGCCGGCCTGAGCCTCTTCCCGCCACCATCACGTTGACTGACCCACCGCCATCGCTGGCAAGCCAGCTCCCACAATGATCTCGGCCAGTCGCCAACTCCGCGCCCACCGCAGAACCCTGTAGGAGTGAGCCTGCTCGCGAAGGGGGCGTGTCAGTCACCCCCGCTGTGACTGAACCACCGCCATCGCGAGCAGGCTCACTCCTACAATGCTTTAGGCCAGCCGGCACATTTGCGTTAACCGCAAACCCCTGTGGGAGCTGGCTTGCCAGCGATGGGGCCGTGTCAGCCGCCATCACTTCAGACTGACCCACCGCCGTCGCTGGCAAGTCACCTTCCACAGGGGGGGGGCTGCTACGGCGTGGCGGCGGGTTTCGCCAGCGCAATCCCCGCATCTCCCAGCCGCTTGAGTATCTCGAACAGCAGATCACTCTTGGTTCCGCCCACGATCCTTGGGCTGCCGACGTAGCCCGTCACGGTGAGGGTGATGCCATCGGGCGAGAGTTTGCTGAAGCGCACGTACGACGCCGGTTTGTCGAGGATGTTTTCGTTTTCACGGTAGGTGTTCAGCAGCAGTTCCTTGACCTGTTCGGGGTCGATGTCCAGCGGGAACATCAGCTCCAGGCTCGCCACCCCTTGGGCGCTGCCGCCGAGGGTGACGTTGCGCAGGTTCTGCGAGATCAGTTGCGAGTTGGGCACGATCACGATGGAGCGGTCGCTGAGCTGGATTTCCGTGGCGCGGACGTTGATCCGGCGGATGTCGCCCTCGACACCGCTGATGCTGATCAGGTCGCCTACCTTCACCGGGCGCTCGGTGAGCAGGATCAGCCCGGAGACGAAGTTCTTGACGATCTCTTGCAAGCCGAAACCGATCCCCACCGACAGCGCACTGACGATCCACGCCAGATTGGTCCAGCGCACGCCCAGCGACGACAAGGTCAGGAGGATGACCGTGGCATAACCGATGTTGGAAAACAGCGTGCTCAACGACGCGCACATGCCCGGGTCCATGTCGGTCTTGGGCAGGAATTCATTGTCGAGCCAACGGCGCAAAGCGCGGATCAGGTAGATGCCGATCAGCAACGCCAGCACGGCATTGATCAGATGCGCGGGAACGATGTTCAGCTTGCGCAACCCGGCGCCACCGAGAATGCCCATGACATTGGTGGTCAGTTGCCCGAACGTGGTGCCGATGCCGCCGACGAACAGTGTAATCACTGCCAGCAGCAACAGCCCGGCGCGGCTGGCACCGGACAGCACGATCGAAATCTGCTCCAGCCGCCGGTCGCCCATGCCCAGGGTCTGCTTGATGGTCTTGCCGGCCGAGTAGCGCGGCGAGAACAGGTATTCGCAGGCATCCTTGACCACCTGGACCAGCAAATAGAACCCGGCCAGCACGATATAGGCCCACACCAACTCATAGGTGATGAAGCGGGCCAGCGACACGTAGCCGGTAAGCAGCGCCAGCGCCGACACGCACATGCACACCGTGGCGATGCTGTAGATCGCCCCGGCAAACGTGCTGCCGGCCTCCGGGTCATTGGCCGTGAGCAACGCCTTGCGCACTTTGCCGACGCGCAACAGCAGCGGCACCAGAATCACGATCACCACAATGGCAATCACCCCGCGCTGGGCGATCACAATCTGGCTGCTCATGCCGGTGGCGTTGCTGACTTGCACCAGGGTCACCAGCACCAGCAGGGTGGCGGCGAGAATCCGTGGGTAGGGCTGGAGCGCCAGTGCCACCGAGTCGGCCATCGCCGGCAGCCGCCACGATGGATGCTGGGTCGACAGCAGCGCGCGGCTCAGCGCGGTGATCAGGACGCAGGCGTAAACGGCTTTTTCGAACTCCTCGGAAAAAGTCTGCAGCATGGGCGTCAGTGGTTCGTGGCGGGTGCAGGCATAGAACAACAGATGCAGAGCGATGGCGGTGGTGCCCAGGGTCGCCAGCGCCGAGGCGAATGCCAGCGCGCTGCGGCGCAGTCGTCCCTCCGGCATGCGGTGGATGCACAACCAGGTCAGCCCGCGTTCGGCGAGTCGGCGGCCGACCGTCCAGAAAACCAGCGCCAGCAGCACCAGCACGCAGGTGAAAAAGCGCTGTCCGGGCGCCCAGACCGTGGCCCAGGTGAGGTCCACCTGATCGATGAAAAACTTCAGGCGCTGACGATCATCCGGCTCCGGCACCACCAATGGCGCCCAGAAGGCCGGACTCAGGATGCTGTCGGTGCGCAGCGTCAGTTCGCTTTCGAGCAGCGTGCGGCGGATACCGGCGATTTGAGTGATCAGCTCGGCAGCGCTTTGTTTGAGCGCGGCAAGGCTCTTGAGCGTGGCATCGACCTTGTTTTTCTGCTCGTTGAGCTGCGCCCGTTGCGCGGCGATTTCCGCCTGTTCGGCGGCAATCTGCGTATCCGGTGCCGCGCCGAGCACGCCCAGTTGCACCGCCAGTTGCGCCTGCTGCGGCAACAGCGAAGCCGACAACCGATCGACATCCAGAATGAACGTCTGTACCCGGTCTTGCGGGCCTTCGAGCTGGTTGTAATTGTTCGCCGCGGAAATCTGCTGCTTCAGCCCGTCGAGGCGCAGTTGCAAGGCTTGCAGATCACTTTGCGAGACCTCCACCAGCGGCGCCGCAGTGGCCGCTGTGGGCGTCGACAAATCCGCCGCCGACAACGCCGAACTGCCCGGAGCGAGCAGGAGCAGCGCGACAAAAAACAATGACTTCAATGTGTTGCGCATGAGAGGGGCCGGTTCTCGTTGATCACACAATCTATGAGGTTAGGTGATCGAACCGGGCACGGTGGAAAATTTCGGGGAGAGCAGGGCGGGGGCGCAACGTGGCTTGCGTGTTTCGCTGTGGTTGTCCTCATAATGCCGCCTATTTCTTATCCCCCACCCAAGTTCGACAGCCATGCCTGAAGCGTTCGAAGTCCCCAGCCCCCACGAGCAACATATCGAGCACACCACCCATCATGCCCATGCACAAGGCGATCGCTTTGCCAGCAAGATTGCGGTCATGACGGCGATCATGGCGACCGTCGGCGCCCTGATGAGTTATCAGGCCGGTTCGACGGAAAGTGAGGCGGCGATGGACAAAAACAACGCCGCTATCCAGAAGACCGAAGCCGCCAATGAATGGAACTACTACCAGGCCAAGTCCAGTCGGCAGAATCTGTCGGATCTGGCCAGCCATCTGCCGGGGCTGGATTCCGCCCACTATGCTGCCGAGGCGCGACGCTACGGGGAGCAGAAAGAGCAGGCGCGCAACAAGGCCGAAGTGCTTGAGCAACAGGCGCGAGATTGGGAGGACAAGTCTGAACAGGTGCTGCATCAGCATCACCGCTGGGCCCAGGCCATGACCGCGATTCAAATCGCCATTTCACTGGCGGCCATCACCTTGCTGACGCGCAAGGAATGGCTGCGGCGCGTCTCGTTTGGTGCCGCCGGAGTGGGCGTCATGTTGGGTTCGCTGGCCTGGCTGCATATTTGAGCGAGCTCGACTTCGGCGCGGAGCAGCGGTTATCGCGGGGTTAATCACTCCAGGTTCCATGTCTCATTAAAAGACCACCTGGCCGGAAATACAGTGCTGAACGGCACCGCCTACCCAGACGCTACCGTCAACGCTTTCGATGTGCAGTCGGCCGCGGCGGCCCATGGCGGTGCCCTGGCTGACGGTGTAGCGCTCGCTGAGAATGCCCACGCCGATCAACCACTGACCCAGGCTCGCATTGAGGCTGCCGGTGACGGCGTCCTCGGCGCATTCCTCGCCGATGAAGGCTCTTACTTCCACGTCCGTTTCAGCTTCAGACCCCGACCACGGCGCAATAACGCCGACATTCAGCCCCTGCAGCGCCGCGTAATCAGGTTTGATCGCCAACACTTCTTCGCGACTTGCCAGCAACACGCCCGCCCAACCGGGGCCGTTGTCTACCCATTGGCTCGCGCGGATCTGCCCGGCGGCGAGGCCGAGCCCTTGTTCGATCAGGTTTAGCGTCGTTGCCTCCAGTGGCCCGCTGCGCACCAGCGGTGGCGCGGAGAAAGCCAGTTGCGAGCCTTGTTTGCGCACCCGAATCAAGCCCCCTGAGCATTCCTGAGTAATCTCGACCTGCTCAGGGTTGTCGTTCCGGGCCAACCACACCTTGCAGCTGCCCAGGGTCGGGTGGCCAGCGAAGGGCAGCTCGCGCAACGGTGTAAAGATGCGTACGCGGTAATGCGCTCCCGGCGCTTCGGGCTTCAGCAGAAAAGTGGTCTCACTGAGTTGCGTCCAGCGGGCAAACGCCTGCATCTGTTCGGTTGTCAGCCCATCGGCATCTACCACCACTGCCAATGCATTGCCTTCATAGGGGTGATCGGCGAATACGTCGACTTGTTCGAACTGCAGAGAGCGTGGCATTGAATGTCCTTATAGGTTGAATCAGGGAAGGTCTTGTAAGCGGATAGATCAGAATCACGGCTGCTGGTTGTCAGCAGCCCGGTTTCAGGTCGCTGTCCACGACATTTCGATATGCGTGTCTGTTGCGCCAGTTCGGCGAAAACCCAGTCGCGCATAGAGCTTCTGCGCCAAGGTGTTCGTGCGAAACGCGCCTAATTGCAACGGCACTTGACGTGCAGCAGCTTCCAGTTGAAGTTTCTTCAGAATTCGCGAGCCAATACCCTTGCTCTGGTACTCCTGCGAAATAGCGATGTTCTGAATATGGATTCGATCTTCCTTGTCCAGTATCTGCACATAGCCAACAATCCGGCCGTCTTGTTCAATGACCGAAGTGGCTGCGTATGCGAATTCCGCTGCGAAATTTGCCCGTTGCCAAGTCTCATCCCAGCCCCATATTTTCTCGATGTGTTCGCGCAAGACTGCTCGGTGCAAGTCGAAGAGGGCTGTCAGGTCGCTATCGCTGGCGGGGCGTACGGTCATGTTGGTCTCTGATTTGTGCTTTTGCCTTGGTGAGGTTAGCGGCTGCAACAATAAACGGCCATTCGCATCGATAGGGTCCGCAGCATCTGATTGCCCCAAGTTCACTCAAAGCGCCACCCGCTCCAAAAACTTCCTGACCTCCAGCGAATACGCCGTCGGATGCGAGAATCTGAACCTATGCCCGGTTCTCGGCATGACGACTTCCTGCGCTGCCTTTATGCCCTTCAGCAGGATCCCCGCCGCCTCTTTGCCGATCAGCCTGTCTTCCTCGGGCGTGAGGATCAGCGTCGGCACGCCGATCTTTGGCAACAGGGCGGTGTAGTCGACGGTCTCGATCGAGCGCACCCGTTTGACGTAGGCCTTGTGTGGGGTTTGCTTGATGAAGAAGGCGCGGCTCCTGGCAGTTGACCAGGAAATTTCACCTTCCTTGTCGAACGAGGAAGCCAGTTGCGCGGCGTGGAAGCGCAAGGTTGTCTGTCGATAAAACGGCCCAGATCAGCGACGTCGTCCGGTAACCGCAACGTGTGCAGGGCGCGATGCTGCAAGTGGGTGAGTTGGTCGAGCTGCCACGGCGCCCCTTGCCTTTCTGCCCAAAGCGCCTCAAGCACCACCAGAAGATTGAGGTCGAAACGCGTCAGATCCCGCGGCTTCATGAGGTATTGCCTTTTGATCATTCGATGAGCGCAACTGTCATACAGCCGTTGACTGAATGCTACAGCCCGATCCGTATTCCCGGCAGGAATGTGGCGTATGAAATCATTCGATTTTTCTTGTCTCGTTTCCCGGCGTAGCGTGCTTCAACGACAAGGAGAATCACTGTGACCTCATCCTCGACCGACCCTGCAGCAAAATTCGACACATCGCGCGCCAGCGAATACGCCAGACAGAGCCGTATCGCACTGGCCGGTTACGACGCCTGTCACGATCTGGCGGCATGCATGTTGGCGGCCACGCTCGGCCCGGCACGTACGGCAAACGTGCTGGTGGTGGGCGCGGGTGGTACGGCGCAGGAAATCATCGCAATGGCCGCGCTGGAGCCGGACTGGCGTTTCACCGCTGTCGATCCTTCGGCACCCATGCTGGACGCCGCGACGCAGCAATTGCAGGCCCATGGATTGCTGCACAGAACGCAGCTGCATCTCGGGCATGTCGATGACTTGCCGGCCGACCAATCCTTCGATGCGGCAACATTGATCGGTGTGCTTCATCACCTCAATGGTGATGAACCCAAACAACACATCCTGCGCTCGGTTCAGGCGCGGCTGAAACCGGGCGCACCGCTGATTGTGGCGGGCAATCATTACGCCTACGCCAGCCAACCGTTATTGCTGCAGGCGTGGGGGCAGAGATGGCGGCAGCAGGGCGCGAGTGCTGATGAGGTGGCCGCCAAGCTCGGGAAAATCCTGCAGGGCGCGGATCCGCCGCATTCCGAAGCAGCGGTTCAGGCGTTGTTGCATGAGGCGGGATTTGGTCAGGCGACGCGCTTCTTCAGCAGTCTGTTCTGGGGCGCGTGGCTGGCGTGCCGACTGCCTGTCTCAGCCGACTGAGTGTGATCGAAACCTGAAGTGCCGAATCAGCTCTCGCGGGTCTCAACCGGTTCGGCCGCCGCTTCGGCAGCCATTTTCGCGCGGTCGGCCTTGCTGATGTACTTGGGCTTTTTCGGTGCGAGTTTGGCGCTGGCCTTCTTGGCCTTTTCCTTGAACAACTGCTGCAGTTTCTTTTGGCGGTTCATGTTTCTACTCAATTTGAAAAGTACAGGGATGAGGATGACAGCCTGAGCACTAAGCCCGAGGCTCGAGATAAGGCTTCACGGCGTCCTCAAGAATCTCCACCAGCTCGGGATCCATGAAGCGATAGTCATCTGGAATATCCAGCGTGTGGATCGGCTTGTGCTCAAGTAATCGGGCGTATTCGGCTTGCAGGCGATTGAGGTGCTTGCGCTCCATGACAAAGATGACATCGGCCCAGCGGATATCCGCCGGGCCGATGGGTTTGCGTGCGTTGGGGCTGGTGCCTGCCGAGCGGGCTTCGAACCCGGGCCGACGGCGCCAGATCGCTTCCGCCGTCGGACTGCGCCATTGGTTGCGGCTGCAAACGAACAGGAGATTGGTCACACTTGATCCAGCAATTGGCGGGTGGTGCGGATGGGATAGCTCATGCCCAGTTGGCGCGCCCTGGCCAGTTTGTCGGCACGGGTATACATCAGCTTCCAGTTCTTTTGCGGTTTGAACTTCAGCGGATCAGCCGCTTTGCCGGTGCCGCGTTTACGGGCCTGATGACGTCTCCAGGCGCGGGTTCTGTCCATGCTTCATTTCCTCGTGAGTACCGGGTTCAGCAGCCGCGGTAATACGAGTTGTGGGTATGGTAAGCGTGAATCGACGCAGTGGCTAGGTGGTTGAGCCGTTGAAGCCTTGCCTCTGCAGCCACTGGTCACACCAACGCAGTAAGGCGCTTGTCCGGATTTGAAATACCCACCATTGCCCGCTAGAGTCGCGCCCCTTGTCCGGCCTGTAGCGCCGGCGATGGCTGGGGAAGAGGGCGGCAGTTGAACGAACACACATTGTCCATGCGTCTGGAGCGGGTGGCGACACATGTACCGGCCGGCGCGCGGCTGGCGGATATCGGCTCGGATCACGGCTATCTGCCGGTGGCCCTGATGCGCCGTGGCGCCATCGTTGCGGCGGTGGCCGGCGAGGTGGCGCTGACGCCGTTCCATGCCGCGGTACGCACGGTGCGCGACAACGATCTGCAGCAGCACATCAGCGTGCGTCTGGCCAGTGGTCTGACGGCGATCGAGCCGGACGACGGGATTACCGCGATCAGCCTCTGCGGCATGGGCGGCGAGACGATTCGCGACATCCTCGACAGCGGCAAGGCGCGCCTGCACGGTCACGAACGGCTGATCCTGCAACCCAACGGCGGCGAACAACCCCTGCGCCAATGGCTGATGGACAACGGCTACCGCATCCTCGATGAGGAAGTGTTGCAGGAAAACCGTTTCTTCTACGAAATCATCGTCGCCGAGCGCGGCGAACCGGTGCGCTACAGCGCCGAACAGTTGTACTTCGGCCCGTTGCAGATGCAGACGCGCAGCCCGGCATTCATCGCCAAATGGCAGCGCTTGTTTAGGCAGAAACAGAAAACCCTGAGCAGCTTCAAACAGGCGCGCCAGGCTGTGCCCGAGGAGAAGCTGGAAGAAGTTGCGCGGCAGGTTCAGTGGATTACTGAGTTGTTGGCTTGATCTGCCGTGTTGGCTCTTGCACTCCTTCAGGTTTAAAGTCAGCTTCAAGGTTAACGTGCTTGCGGAGTTGGACATGAGAATCGGTGAACTGGCGAAAATCAGCGGGCTGGCGCCGTCGCGCATCCGCTTCTACGAGGCGAGCGGGTTGATCACTTCGGTCGCGCGCAAAGCCAATGGCTATCGCGATTACGCCCCCGACACACAGTGGGTATTGCATATCATCACCGGCGCGCAGGCGGCGGGTTTCTCCCTGGAGGAAATCCGTCAGTTGATGCCGATGAATGCCAGCGGCTGGCAGCATGACCAGTTGCTCAGTGGCTTGAAGCAAAAGGTCGAAGAAATCGAAGTCCTGCAGCAACGGCTGGCGCAGAACAAGGAGCAACTGCTGCTGGTCATCAAGGGGATCGAGGGTAAGCCTGCGGGGATGGCGTGTGCGGACAATGCGCAGAGGCTGATCCAACGGCTGTGCGAAGAAGGCGGGGCGCCTCCTTCAGACAAGCGGGCAGCCGGTGCGGCCGGGAAAAGAACCACCCGTCAGACTGCCGGAGCCTGACGGGCGTTAGTCGGGCTGGGCATTTCAGGTGTCCCCGCCAACGCATGGTTGGCCATTGAGCTGAGCAGCAATCCTGTTAATACGGTGCTTGCGAGTTTCAATCGGTCTTTCTCCGGGTAGGAACTACTTGAAGGTTCAGCGAGCTACTTGGTCGCCAGCGAGCACCGCCATCACGGCTTCAGCTACGGCCTTGGGTGATTGAGGGTTCTGGCCGGTCACCAGTCTTCCATCGGTAATGGCAAACGAAGTGAACGGCAGCCAGCCCTTGCGGTAGTGCGCGCCCTGGCTCACCAAGCGATCCTCAAGAAAGAACGGCACCTGATTTTTCATGCCCGAGAGCAGCTCTTCGCGGTCAGAGAAACCGGTGATGTTTCGGCTCTTGATGATCAATTGGCCTTGGCTGTCTTTCAGGTCCAGCAGACCCGCCACGCCATGGCACACGGCCGATACGATGCCGCCCTGGTTGTAGATGGTTTCGGCGACACGACGCAGGTCAGGGTTGTCGGGAAAGTCCCACATCACGCCATGGCCCCCGGTGAAGTAGATGACGCCGAAGCGTGACGGATCGACCTCGGCGATCGGCAGCGTGTTGGCCAGGCGAGCGCGGAAGGCCGGGGACTGCAAATGCTCCCGCGCAGCCTTGTCCATGTACAACCAGCCCAGACTGCGTTCGTCCAGAGGCACCGCACCACCCTTGGGGCTGGCAAACACGGTGGTGTAGCCGGCGGCTTCCACCACATCGGTGAAGTGGGTCAGCTCGGTCAGCCACAACCCGGTAGTATCGGTTCGAGAGGGATAGCTGGCGTGATTGGTCATGATCACCAGGATCTGGCGATCCTTGATAGCCGCCGACTCAGCATTTGCAAACGTCATGAAAGCACCACCTATCAATAGCAGGGCAGAGGAAACAAGGGGCTTGAGCATCATCCGGGCTCCATCGAGCAAGCAGGTCAGCGCATGCTCACCTTAAACCTCACTTTAAGGTCAACCCCGCTGCTGCGAATAATTTGTGCCAATGCCATCGGACTATTGCTTGACCCCCAACCCGCCTTTAACGCTAGCGTCTGAAGTTGATTGGGCAGGGCAATAACGCTGCTTGGCAATTTCCTCAGGAACAACGCATCAGTCAGCGAAATCAACATTGAATGACCTTGAAAAAAGTCATTGACCTTAAAGTTGACTTCAAACTTATGGTGGCGTCATCTCCAGTTGAGGACTGCCCCATGAATGTGTTCGACGCCCTGACCTTACCCAACGGTTCGACCATCAAGAACCGCATCGCCAAAGCCGCCATGGAAGAAAACATGGCGGACGCCGACCAGGCGCCCTCCGCAGAGCTGATGCGTCTGTATCAGGCATGGGCCGACGGTGGTGCCGGGCTGATCATCACCGGCAACGTGATGGTCGACGGCCGCGCGATGACCGGGCCGGGCGGGGTGGTGTTGCAGGATGATCAACAACTCGACAAGTTCAAGCGCTGGGCGCGGATTGGCCGCTCTACCGGTGCGCAGTTCTGGTTACAGATCAATCATCCGGGGCGCCAGATGCAGTCCAGCCTCGGGCAGAAAACCTGGGCGCCGTCAGCGGTGCCGCTGGAGCTGGGCAAACTGTCCAAGCGTTTCGCCACGCCCCACGCCATGACCGCCAGTGTGATTGAGGACGTCATTCAGCGCTTTGCGAATACCGCACGCCTGGGTGAACAGGCCGGCTTCACTGGGGTGGAAATCCACGCCGCCCACGGCTATCTGTTGAGTCAGTTTCTCTCGCCACTGACCAATCAAAGGACGGACGAGTGGGGCGGCTCTCTGGAGAAGCGCGCGCGGTTGTTGGTGGAGATCGTCAAGGCAGTCAGGTCAGTGGTTTCCGCGCAGTTTGCGGTGGCGGTGAAACTCAATTCCGCCGATTTCCAGCGCGGAGGGTTCACCGCCGACGATGCGAAAAAGGTGGTCGAACTGCTCAACGAATTGGGGGTGGATCTGGTGGAACTGTCCGGCGGCAGTTACGAAGTTCCGGCCATGCAGGGTGAGGCGCGCGATGGTCGAACCCTGGCTCGCGAGGCCTATTTCGTCGAATTTGCCCGGGACCTTCAGACCGTTGCCAAAATGCCGGTGATGGTCACCGGCGGCATCCGCCGTCGTCCGGTGGCCGAAAGCGTCGTGCACAGTGGTGTGGACATGGTCGGCATCGGTACTGCGTTGGCCATCGATCCGTACCTGCCGCGTGACTGGCTGCAGGGCAAGGACAACGCCCCGCAATTGCCGCCGATCACCTGGAAAAACAAGGCCATCGCCGCCCTGGCGAACATGGCGGTGGTGAAGTTTCAGCTGGGTAAACTCAGTCAGGCGAAAAAGCCTGATCCGGGTGTGTCACCGTTACGCGCGCTGATTTTGCAGCAGATCGCCATGGCGTTTCGCACTCGGCAATATCGGCGCTGGGTGGAAAAACGTGCGGCGTGAGTCGCAAGGCATTTCAATCGTGACGTTGGCGGGCGCTCTGAGAAGAGCCCGCCAAGTCAACCGATGGCAAACTGTGGGCGCAGTTTTTTTATTCGGGCCAAGGTCATACGGTCGCAGATCGCTAGAATGCGGTTTTGAAACTTCAGCATGGATGCGCAAGCGCTCGTCCAAAGGAGATATCCGTGATAACAGGGCAGTGTCTTTGCGCCGCAGTACGCTTTTCCCTCGCAGTGGAACCGCGCTTTTTCTATCGCTGCCACTGCTCTCTGTGCCGTAAGCAAACCGGTGTCGGGTTCAACCTCGCCACTCTGGTCAACGCTCGGGACTTTCGCTGGGATGCAGGGCAGGACTCGATCAGCAGTTGGGTCAAACCCAGCGGTTACAGGAATGATTTCTGCGCACAATGCGGCTCGACTGTGCCCAACCCGCTTCGCGGATCACCTTACGTGTGGATTCCGCTCGGCCTGCTCGATGAGGAACTGAACGTGGAATGTGTTGGCGATTTCTGTGTGGACGATGCCATGTCATGGGATACACAGCGTTCGACGCAGAGTCATCACGGTGCAGTGGAGTCATTGGCGTTTCTTTTGCAAGAACTCCGGGTCAACCCTGATTGACCCGAAGCTCTCGCTGCAATTACTTCCTTAAATACGCAAACATGTGCTGCACATAATCCGCCTTGCCCAGCGGCACACCATTGTGGCGCAGGATGTTGCAGGCAGCACACTTTGCGCAGGAGTCTCCCCACGGCATTTGCCGTAGGCTCAATGATTGGCAGCGTCGCTCAACTGTTGAAGCTCAAGTTGCCTGGCAGCACTCGCTTCGAGGGCCGCACGCTCTACATCCAGATACCGATGAATGCTTTGGAGGTTGGCGATTTTCTGTTTGATTTCGGCCATCTTCTTTTCAATCAGCTTCGCGCCGTCAGCACAATCGATCAGCTTGTTGCGCTGCGCATCCAGAATCTCGCCTATTTCTCCCAGGGAAAATCCCATGCTTTGCGCGCGCTGGATAAAGTCCAGGTCCTGCAGGGTTTGCTCGGTATAGACGCGATAGTTGTTGGTTTGCCGCAGCGGTGAGATCAGGCCGATTTGCTCGTAGTAACGCAACGTATGACGGCTGGCGCCGCTGCGAGCCTCGAGTTCGCCGATTTTCATGAAAACACCGCTTGACTGTAGAGTGGGGTCGATACTTTACGCTTGATTTCTCACCTTCAACAAGGAGTAGGGAAATGAGCGTGGAGTGCTTTGTCACGGGGGGAACCGGCTTCGTCGGTCAACATTTGGTGGCGAACCTGAGTGCAAAAGGTCACACCCTTCGGGTGTTGATGCGTCGCCCGGAGCGGTTGGCTGCGTTGCGTGAGCAAGTTGATCATTTGGGCGGGTGCGCAACCCGGGTATTTGCCGTGGCTGGCGATCTGGAACAGGACAATCTCGGGCTGAGTCTGGCTGATCAGGAAGTGCTGAGGCGCGCCAGTGTCATATTCCATCTGGGCGCCCACTTCGCATGGGGGCTTTCGGTGGAGCATTCTCGTGCGGTGAATGTGGAGGGAGCAAAGCGCGTGGCGCTGTTGGCGGCTGAGCAAAAAAGCCGTTTAGTGATGATCGGCGGCTACATGCTGAACAATCATGAACATCTGCAACGCATCGGCATTGATCCTCGTCAGCCGGAGTTGACGAACTGGCCCGCCGTCTACCGGCGTGTCGGTGGCTACGAGGGGAGCAAGCTGGAGGCGCATTTTGCGACCCTGGAGGTGATGTCCGCCAAGCGCGGAGAGATCACCGTTGTCCACCCTGCGACGGTCTGTGGTCACAGCCGCACCGGGCATATCCTCGACGGTCAGCCGCTGGTGGCGCTGATACGCAACCTGGTGCAGGGCAAGATGACTGCAGTGCCCGGTACCGCCGAGCATTGGCTGCCACTGGTCACCGTGGATTATCTGGTCGAACTGGTGGCCGTTTGTGCTTTTGATCCTGCGATGGTGGGCCAGGAACTGCTGGCGCTTGATGATCAAACGCCAAACTTGCGAGAACTCCTGATACAGGTGGCAAAACCTTTGGGCCTGAAGTCTCCCAAGCATCACATTTCACTCCGATTGCTGAAGTTACTACTGAGTATTCCTCCGGTCGCGTGGTTTTTGAATACAAAACCCGAAGCCCTGGACTTTATCCAGACCACTCGTTTCAACACAGCGGCGGTCGAGCAATTTGCCAACAGGCATGGAATAGCCAAACCGGATATACGTGAGGCTTTGCAGCACACGGCAACGTTCGTCAACGCGTATTGCATAGCCAAGGGCCAGGCACTCTGACTTCTCCCTGGGTGGCGACAACTTTTGTTCTTTGGCACGACCGCGCGCTCTGACCGATAGCTGGCGGACACCCAGTCGGCTTTCGGCCCAAGGTGTGTAAAACATACCTTGAGGTGCATCACATCCAGCTAGCAAGCTGGGCCAAACACCGGAACGCTCTGACGAACATAATAATTGTCGAATTCACTGGTTTCGATCAATTGGAAGCCATGGCGGATATAAAAGCGGTTCGAAGCGCTTTCTTTGAGAGCGCCAACTTTAATAGGGAGCGCAGCCGCATCCGCCGCTTTGAAAATCTGAGTGAGAACAACAGAGCCTATACCTGATCCTTGCGCGCTCGGTCTCACGTACAAGTGGTCGAGCAAGAGTTCATTGGGCTGATGCTTGACCACTACAAAACCAACCTTTTCTCCAGACACCTCGATGTAGTGTGTGTTGCGAGCTTCAAAACCGTTAACAAATCGCTCACGCGCACGCACCGGATCAAATCGCCCAACACGCTCCAGACTTTCGCGCATGGCCTCGATTCGAATGGCTACAAGATTGTCCAAGTCGCTTTGTTGAGCCAGGACCAAAATGACTGGGGAATTTTGCTTGGATGTGACGGGCATATTTGCGCTCTATTTACCATCCTGGACGGCCAGTATAGGGAGCCTGATCTTTGGGGCCCAGTTCCCGTTTCCAAAAAAGCCGTTCTTTGCTGTGGCAACCAAACAAACTCACAGGAGCCAACGAGACGGATGCCGTGAATGGGCTTGACTGCCGCGCAGCCTCGGATGCGCGGCAGGGGATTGTTTCGATACTCACGGAACTATCGCGAGACCAACGTCGTTTTTACAATGCAAACGTAGTCCCGCGAGTATTCACAAACAACGAGTAGATCGAGTGACTGCTCGCCATGAACAGTCGATTGCCTTCGCGCCCCCCGAAGCACAAGTTCGGGCAGCGCTCTGGCAGTGAAATGTGCCCGATGGCCTTGCCCTGCGAATTGAAAATACGCACGCCGTCGAGTTTTTCCAGGTCGGCCTTGGGATCACCATTGCCGCCCCAGCCGCACCACAGGTTGCCGGCTTCGTCGCATTTGATGCCGTCAATCGCGGCATAGTCCAAGCCTTCGATGTGCTTGCGGCGTTCGCCCAGGGTGCCGTCGTCCTTCACCGCAATCGCCCAGATCAGACGATTGGGCTTGGCGCGACCTTCGACGATATACAGGGTCTTTTCATCGGGAGAAAAGCACAGGCCGTTGGGGCCGTTGAGGTCGTCGATTACCCGCGTGACTTTTTGGCTCTCACCGTCGATGCGGTACACGGCGTGGGGTTGGGTCGGGGTGATTTTGTGGCCTTCGTAGTTGTTGCCGGTCTGGAATGGCGGGTCGGTGAACCAGATCGAGCCATCACTTTTGCAGACGATGTCGTTGGGCGAGTTGAAGGGCTTGCCGTCGAAACTGTCGGCCAGCACGGTGGTCGTGCCATTGTATTCGGTGCGCGTGATGCGGCGGCCTTCGAGAGTGGTGGTGGAGCCTTCGCAAACGATCAGGCGCCCTTGGCGATCCCGGCACATGCCGTTAGAAAAGTTTGAGTGTTCGCGGTACACGGTGAAGGTGTCGGAGATTTCGTCCCAGCGCATGATGCGATTATTAGGGATGTCGCTGACCAACAAATAGCGGCCATCACCGACCCACACTGGTCCTTCGGCCCAGCGCATGCCGGTGGCGAGTTTTTCAACACTGGCGTTGAAAACACGTAGCTCAAGGAAGCTGTCGTCGAGGATGTGAATCAGTGGATCAGGGTAGCGCTGACTCAACGGTTCGGCGGCATTGGAGAGTCGGGGCAGTGCGGCGCTGCCGACGGTGGCGAGCGTGGCGGAAACAGCGAGAGACTTTTTCAGGAAACTGCGGCGGGTATTGCCTTTTGCCTGGTCAAGGCTTTCAGGCTTGGCGGACAGGGATGAGTCCATGTAGCGATCTCCGTGGTGTTATTTTTTTTAGGAGACGTATTAATACCCTGTGATAAGACATCGTACAAGTTGATGTGCCACTGCCAGCGCTGCATGTTATCCCGATGGCTGGAATCGATCTGGCCGACACGGCGCTAACTCTTACGGACGCTGTCTTGCCTGGCCCGGTGATATCAGGGAAGCTGCGCCGAACCCGTTTACGGGCAGTTGTTGAATCGTTCAGGGAAGCGTTGATGGCACTCAGGGTGTTGGTGGTTGGCGGGTATGGAAACTTTGGCAGTATCGTTTGTCGGCATCTGATCGACATGCCGGGCATCGAACTGGCGATCTCGGGGCGCGATCCGCAGAAGTTGGTGCGCAAGGTCGCTGAATTGGGGGCGACCTGCGAAAGCTGGTGTGGTGATGCGATGGGCGCCGGGTTCGTCGCTGCTCTGCGCGCGATGAATATTCAACTGGTGATCCACACGGGCGGCCCGTTTCAGGGGCAATCCTATGCGGTGGCCGAAAGCTGCATCGAGGCGGGCGCCAACTATTGCGATCTGGCGGACTGCCGGACGTTCGTCAATGGCATCGGCACACTCGATGCACGGGCGAGAGAGGGCGGTGTCGCCATCCTCAGCGGTTGCAGTTCGGTGCCGACGCTGTCTTCGGCGATCATCGATGAGCAGCGCCATCACTTCAAACGCATCGACTCGATCGAGCACGGCATTTCATCGTCGGCGAAAATGCCGGGGTTGTCGACGATCGAGGGCGTGCTGGCGTATGCGGGCAAGCCGATCCGCCAGTTGCGCAATGGTCAAGTGCATGAGGTGATGGGCTGGGAAGACCTGACTCTGCGCAAGCTGCAGAACCTGGGCACTCGTGCGCTGGCCAATGTTGATGTACCGGACATGGACATCTTTGCCAGCCGGTTTGGTGCTCACACTTTGAGTTTCAAGGCTGGCGCCGGCCTCAAGCTCGGTGGCGTGGCCAATTATCTGTTTGCGCTGGCGATGAGGAAAGGGTTGGTGCATGACCACGGGGTGTGGGCCGCCCGGTTGCATCGCTGGGGGACATGGTTCGAACGTTTCGGTGACGGCAAAAGTGCGATGTATATAGACGTGCAGGGTGTCGGTTTGAACGACCAGCCGCTGTCGATGACGTCGCAACTGACTGCGCTGAATGACAAGGGGCCGGAGATCCCTAGTTGTGCTGCCGTCGCTCTGGCCGCGAAGATCGCTCGAGGTTACCTGCCCGAACCGGGTGGCCGTCCTTGTGTGGGTGAGATCAGCGTCGACGAATACATGGCTGCGATCAACGATCCGCAGAATCTTGACCTGTCGGTGCATTTCTCTGACGGGCTGCGTTGAGCATGCTTTATCTGAGCGTGAAGTACGTGCATGTCATTGCTGCGATTTTCCTCTTCGGCTTCGGCATGGGTTCCTATCTGTACCTGATCGCCGCCAGTCGCACGGCCAATCCACAATTGATCGCACATGTGGCGAGAATGGTCGTGCGCCATGACGCCTGGATCACTACGCCGGCGGGATTCATCCAGATCGCGACGGGTTATTGGCTGACAAGGCTTTCCGGGTTGCCCTTGACCACGGACTGGGTGCTGATGTCGCTGATCCTCTTCTTTATAGTGGGTTCGCTTTGGTTGCCGGTGCTGTTGCTGCAGAAACGTTTGCAGGGGATGGCGGCGGATGCGATGCAATGTGGGGCAGGGCTTGATGCTGATTACCGGGCTGTTTATCGGCAGTGGTTCTGGATGGGCGTTTGCGGGTTTCTCGGGATGTTCGTGATCGTGCTGATGATGGTGACGAAGATGACGCCGGGGCAGTGGCTGCAGTTGATGTTGTAGCTGAGCATTCACACCGGCGACTTGAGAAAGCGTCGTTCGTGATCGGGGTTGGGTAACAGGCAGTTGTCGTACTTGCCGAAGATCCGATAGCGATTCAGTGCCACGCGGTCGTAGGCCCAATCTCTAAGTGCTCGTGGGAAAACTCGCAGAAGCCTGACCGGCGACCAACGAGCGGGCAGTTGTGCAATGACTTCGAAGAACGCATCCGAGCGCACCCAGTAATGCTGGTCGCGGATCACCGCCATAGTGTCGAACTGATCCACCGGCAGACCGGCCCATGCCAGCAATGCCTGACCTTCTGGTGATTGCACTGCGGTCAGGCACACCCGCTGCTTGTTGTCGTGGCGCATCAGAAAACGGGCCCAGCCGTTGCATAGCTTGCAGACACCGTCGAACAGCACCACGGTCTCGCCTGGATTGAGCAGGGGCGCCGGGGTAGGGCGTATTCGGGAATCTGGCATGGGGGAGATCCAGAACGTTGGGTTGCCATTGTGAGGCATCATCGGAAATTGTTTCAGGTGATGGACAGTATGCTGCGCATCCGCTGACATTGCGTCTATATATAAGCAGGCTTTTTCCGGTGCATTGATAGAAAGCTGAAATTAACGGTTGACGGCGAATTTTAGAAGTCTATAATTCGCCCCACTTCCGGCGCAGTCGAAACGGAAAAATCATTGAGATTCAATGAGTTATACGGTTTTCGACAGCGGCCTGCTTCAGTTCATCGAAGTCTGGAAGGAGTTGAAAGAGCGGTGATGTTTGGCTCTTTTGACGGTTCGATCGTCTCGGTCGAAAGCGGAGAAAAAGAGGTGTTGACAGCAGCGTGTAACGCTGTAGAATTCGCCTCCCGCTAACGAGAGATCGGAAGCGCAAGTGGTTGAAGTTGTTGAAGAAATCTTCGAAA
>NZ_JFYN01000012.1 GCF_000631985.1 Pseudomonas sp. RIT288 | reverse complement strand
ATCGCTGGACTGCGCAGCAGGCCCTGTTTCAAAAACAAGGGCCGCTTCGCGCCCCGGCGGGAGCAAGCTCCCTCGCCACAGTTGTGTTGTTACAGCCTTATCGGTTTACCACATCAGGTCATCCGGGATCTGGTAGGCCGCGTACGGATCGTCCTCGGCATTGACCTCTTCGGTCTGCACGTTGAGCTGCACGATACGCTGCGGGTCGCGCTCCTGGATCTTCAGGGCGGCTTCACGGGGGATCACTTCATAACCACCGGCATGGTGCACGATCGCCAGCGAGCCGCTGCTGAGCTTGTTGCGCATCAGCGTGTTGACCGAGATGCGCTTGACCTTCTTGTCGTCGACGAAGTTGTAGTAGTCCTCGGTGGTCAGCTTCGGCAGACGCGAGACTTCGATCAACTGCTTGACCTGCGCGGCACGGGCCTTGGCCTCGGCTTTCTCTTGCTGCTGACGGTTCAGTTCCTGGTCGCGCTTGACCTTCTCGGCCATGGCTTCCTGGGCGGCGCGCTGCTGCGAATCATCCAGCTCGGCCTGCCCTTTGTGGGCCAGACGCTGTTGCTTCTGCTTGTCTTTGCTGACCTGTTTGGCCTGCTTTTGATTGACCAGGCCTGCTTTGAGCAACTGGTCGCGAAGGGAAAGGCTCATTAATGCTTACTCACTTGGGCAACGGCTCAGCCGCAGCTGGGCAGATTCTTTTCCTGGCGTTTGGCTTCACCCCACAGGGCGTCCAACTCTTCGAGGGTGCAATCTTCCATGGGACGACGGGTGTCGCGCAATGCCTGTTCGATAAAACGGAAACGTCTTTCAAACTTGGCGTTGGCGCCACGCAGCGCGGTTTCCGGATCGACCTTCAGGTGCCGGGCCAGATTGACCACGGAAAACAGCAGATCGCCGATCTCCTCGGCCACTGCTTGCGGATCGTTTTCGGACATGGCTTCGAGCACTTCGTCGAGCTCTTCGCGCACCTTGTCCAGCACCGGCAATGCATCAGGCCAGTCGAAACCGACCTGCCCGGCACGCTTTTGCAACTTGGCCGAACGCGACAGTGCCGGCAACGTGGCCGGCACGTCATCGAGCAGTGACAGCTGCTCGGGCGCGGCAGATTTCTCGGCGCGTTCTTCGGCCTTGATCTCCTCCCAGCGCTGCTTGACCTGTTCTTCGCTCAGGCGCGGCACATCCAGCGGCGCGTACAGATCACCGGTGGGAAACACGTGCGGATGACGGCGGATCAGCTTGCGGGTGATGCTGTCGATCACCCCGGCGAATTCGAAGCGCCCTTCTTCCTTGGCCAACTGGCTGTAATAGACCACCTGAAACAGCAGATCACCCAGCTCGCCCTGCAAGTGATCGAAGTCGCCACGCTCGATGGCGTCGGCCACTTCGTAGGCTTCTTCGAGGGTGTGCGGGACGATGGTCGCGTAGGTTTGCTTGATGTCCCACGGGCAACCGTACTGCGGGTCACGCAGTCGGTTCATCAGGTGGAGCAGGTCTTCAAGGCTGTACATCATTTTCTGTCTCACCACAAAACCATTGTGGGAGCGAGCCTGCTCGCGAAAGCGGTGTGTCTGCGACAACCTTGTCGACTGACACACCCTCTTCGCGAGCAGGCTCGCTCCCACAGAAAAACGACATCACGGGGTACGGTTACGCCGCGTCTCGATGATGTTCGGCAACTGCGAAATCCGTCCCAGCAAGCGCCCCAGCGCATCCAGCCCCGGGATCTCGATGGTCAGCGACATCAGCGCGGTGTTGTCTTCCTTGTTCGAGCGGGTATTGACCGCCAGCACGTTGATCCGCTCATTGAGCAGCACCTGCGAGACGTCACGCAGCAGACCGGAACGGTCGTAGGCGCGGATGACGATGTCCACCGGATAGGTGAGCACCGGCACCGGGCCCCAGCTGACCTGGATGATCCGCTCCGGCTCGCGGCCGGCCAGTTGCAGCACCGAAGCGCAGTCCTGGCGGTGAATGCTCACGCCGCGGCCCTGGGTGATGTAGCCGACAATCGCGTCGCCCGGCAGCGGCTGGCAGCAGCCTGCCATCTGCGTCATCAGGTTGCCGACACCCTGGATCTGAATGTCGCCGCGCTTGCCCGGCTTGTAGCCAGTGGCCTTGCGCGGGATCAGCTCCAGCTGTTCGTTGCCGCGTTCCGGCTCGACCAGTTGCTGTGCGAGGTTGACCAGTTGCGCCAGACGCAGGTCGCCGGCACCGAGAGCGGCGAACATGTCTTCGGCGGTTTTCATGTTGGCCTTTTCGGCCAGCTTGTCGAAATCCACCGCCGGCAGACCGAGGCGATTGAGTTCGCGCTCGATCAGGGTTTTACCGGCCGCGACGTTCTGGTCACGGGCCTGCAACTTGAACCAGTGAACGATCTTCGCCCGCGCCCGCGAGGTGGTGACGTAACCCAGGTTCGGGTTCAGCCAGTCGCGGCTTGGCGTACCGTGCTTGCTGGTGATGATCTCGACCTGCTCACCGGTCTGCAGGCTGTAGTTGAGCGGTACGATCCGCCCATTGATCTTCGCGCCACGGCAGTTGTGACCGATTTCGGTGTGCACGCGGTAGGCGAAGTCCAGCGGCGTCGCGCCTTTCGGCAAATCGATGGCATGACCGTCCGGGGTGAAGATGTACACCCGATCCGGTTCGATATCGACCCGCAGCTGTTCGGCCAGACCACCGATATCGCCCAGCTCTTCGTGCCACTCGAGCACCTGACGCAGCCAGGAGATTTTCTCTTCGTAGTGGTTGGAGCCGGATTTGACGTCGGTGCCCTTGTAGCGCCAGTGCGCGCAGACGCCGAGCTCGGCTTCTTCGTGCATCGAGTGCGTACGGATCTGCACTTCGAGCACCTTGCCTTCGGGACCGATTACCGCTGTGTGCAGCGAGCGGTAGCCGTTCTCTTTCGGGTTGGCGATGTAGTCGTCGAATTCTTTCGGGATGTGCCGCCACAGGGTGTGGACGATGCCGAGCGCGGTGTAGCAGTCGCGCATTTCCGGCACCAGCACGCGCACGGCGCGCACGTCGTAGATCTGGCTGAACTCCAGCCCCTTGCGCTGCATTTTGCGCCAGATCGAATAGATGTGTTTGGCCCGGCCGCTGATGTCGGCGTCGACGCCGGTGGCCTGCAATTCGTCCTTGAGCTGGGTCATCACATCGCTGATGAAACGCTCACGGTCCAGCCGCCGTTCATGGAGCAGCTTGGCAATCTGTTTGTATTGATCGGGTTCCAGGTAACGGAAGGACAAGTCCTCCAGTTCCCACTTGATATGACCGATACCGAGTCGGTGCGCGAGCGGCGCATAGATATCGAAGACTTCCCGGGCGACGCGGTTACGCTTTTCGTCGTCAGCGGTTTTCACCGCACGAATGGCGCAGGTACGTTCGGCCAGTTTGATCAGCGCGACGCGAACGTCGTCGACCATCGCCACGAGCATCTTGCGCAGGTTTTCCACCTGGCCCTGAGTGCCCATCACCATCGACTGACGCGGGCTGAGGCTGGCACTGATCGCCGCCATTCGCTGCACGCCGTCGATCAGTTTGGCCACCACCGGGCCGAAGCGCTGGCCGACGGCCGCGAGCTCGATCTGGCCTTCGCGCACGCCGCGATACAGCACCGCCGCGACCAGCGAATCCTGATCGAGCTTGAGGTCGGCGAGGATCTCGGCGATCTCCAGTCCCGTGCTGAAACTGCCAGAGCCTTCGGCCCACAGATTCTTCTTGGCATTGGACTGTTGTTCGGCCTCGCGAGCGAACTCGCAGGCTTCTTTCAAGGCTTCGCGATCCAGTGCCATGTCGACACTGACCGCGTGATCGAGCCAAGCCTCGAGATTGATACTGCCGTCAGTGTTGATCGGCTGGTGTGCTCTCACCTGTACCATGCTGCTTTACCTTCCCTACGACGCAGATTCAATGCGTCAAATCGCTGACCCTCAACGCCCGTATGCGCTCGCGGGGCTAAAGCGAGCGCCGCCCGGACAGATCAGACGGATTCAGACGAGCCATCCTGGCTCGCTTCAAATAACGCCATGGCCTCGACATGTGCCGTTTGAGGAAACATATCGAGAATCCCGGCACGTTTTAACCGGTAGCCCTGCTTGATCAATTCGACCGTATCGCGCGCCAGAGTTGCAGGGTTGCACGACACATATACCAACCGTTTGGCACCCAGGGTCGCGAGCTTGCGCACCACCTCGAAAGCACCGTCACGCGGTGGGTCCAAGAGTACCGCAGAAAAGCCGTTTCCGATCCACTGAGCATCGGTCAAAGGCTGGGATAAATCGGCTTGAAAAAACTTTGTGTTATGCAAATTGTTGCTGGCAGCGTTTGCAGCGGCACGGTCGACCATGGTCTGCACGCCCTCCACCGCCACCACTTCACGCACACTTTTGGCCAGCGGCAAGGCGAAGTTGCCCAGACCGCAGAACAGGTCGAGTACGCGCTCGTCACCGGTCGGCTTCAACCAGTCCAGCGCCTGCGCGACCATGGCCTCATTGACCCCGGCGTTGACCTGAATGAAATCCCCCGGCCGCCAGGCCAGTTCCAGATTCCACTGCTCCAGTCGATAACCCAGCGACTGCGTGGCATCCACCGGTTGCGGCTCGCCTTCGCCCTGCAGCCACAGTTGCGCTGCATGGAACTGGCAGAAATCCTTGAGGATCGTCAGGTCGGCCTCGGACAGTGGCGCCATGTGTCGCAACAACACCGCCAACGATGAACCACTGAACAACTCGACATGCCCCAGCGCCTGCGGTTTGCTCAAACGACGGAGCATCTCCGGCAAACGGGTCATGATCGGTTGCAAGGGCTGTACCAGCACCGGGCATTCATTGATGGCGACGATGTCCTGGCTGCCGGCGGCGCGAAAACCGACTTCGAGCTGCTTCGCTTTCATGTCCCAGCGCACGGCGATCCGCGCGCGGCGGCGATAGCCGAATTCCGGGCCGGTCAACGGCGCAGCCCATTCGTCAGGCGCGACCCCGGCAACCTTCGACAATTGCTCGGCGAGCATGCGCTGTTTCAGGGCAAGCTGTTCGGCGTGGGGCAAGTGTTGCACGCTGCAACCGCCGCAGCGGCCGGCGTGCTGACAGGCTGCCGGACGACGCAACTCGCTGGCCTTGAACACGCGTTCGGTGCGCGCCTCGACTACTTTGCCGTGGGTACCGAGCACACGCGCCTCGACTTCTTCACCGGCGAGGGCGCCGAGGACGAACCAGGTTTTGCCTTCGAAAAACGCAATGCCGCGACCGTCATTGGCCAGGCGCTCGATGTTCAAGCGCTGCTTTTTGCCGGTCGGGATTTGCGCGGCCTTGCTGCCGCCAGTGGGCTGGAAGCGCAGGCCTCTCTCGTGCTTGGCCATCAGTTGGGCGCGTCGAAAATGCCGGTCGACAGATAACGGTCGCCACGGTCGCAGATGATCGCGACGATCACCGCGTTTTCAACTTCTTTGGACAGACGCAGCATCGCTGCCACCGCACCGCCGGAGGACACACCACAGAAGATGCCTTCTTCGCGGGCCAGACGCCGGGTGACGTCTTCGGCTTCGCTTTGCGCCATATCGACAATACGGTCGACGCGGTCGGCCTGATAGATCTTCGGCAGGTATTCCTGCGGCCAGCGACGGATGCCGGGAATGGCCGAGCCTTCCATCGGTTGCAGACCGACGATCTGCACGCTGTCGCTCTGCTCTTTCAAGTAGCGCGAGACGCCCATGATGGTGCCGGTGGTGCCCATCGAACTGACGAAATGGGTGATGGTGCCCTGGGTCTGACGCCAGATTTCCGGGCCGGTGGTGGTGTAGTGCGCTTCAGGATTGTCGCCGTTGGCGAACTGATCGAGCACCTTGCCACGGCCTTCGGCTTCCATGCGCTGGGCAAGATCGCGAGCACCTTCCATGCCCTCTTCCTGACTGACCAGAATCAGCTCGGCACCGTAAGCGGTCATCGCCGCCTTGCGCTCGGCGCTGGAGTTGTCCGGCATGATCAGGATCATCTTGTAACCCTTGATCGCGGCGGCCATGGCCAGCGCAATCCCGGTGTTGCCCGAGGTCGCTTCGATCAGCGTGTCGCCGGCATGGATCTGCCCGCGCAGTTCGGCACGGGTGATCATCGACAGCGCCGGACGATCCTTGACCGAACCCGCCGGGTTGTTCCCTTCGAGCTTGAGCAATAGGGTGTTGCTGGTGGCACCGGGCAGGCGCTGCAAACGCACCAGCGGAGTGTTGCCGACGCAATCGGCGATGGTTGGGTACTGCAGGGTCATGGCGTATTCGCAATCCAGACGTGCGGGGGCGCCTATCATACCGGCAAACGTTCACAGGCCATATCACGCAAAGTGCGGTGCTTATGGTTTCTGGGAATAAGCAGATGACTCAGCCTTCCTCTTCCCCTGCGACATTCATGGCATAGAACTCGTGCAATTTGGCTTGCAGCAATTGTTTGTCTGGCAACTGCACCTGATATTCCGCGATCAGCGCCGCAGACAAGCTGCGGTTGAGGGCGTACTCGACGACCTCGTCCTCCTTGCTGGCGCAAAGTAATACGCCGATGGCCGGATTCTCGTGAGGTTTGCGAACACCGCGATCCAGCGCTTCAAGGTAGAAATTCAGCTTGCCCAGATATTCAGGTTCAAAACGTCCGACCTTGAGCTCGATGGCGACAAGACAGTTGAGCCCACGATGGAAGAACAGCAGATCAAGGGCGAAATCACGGCCGCCAACTTGTACCGGATACTCCGAGCCGACGAAGCAGAAATCGCGCCCCAACTCGATCAGAAACTCCTTCAGTCGCCCCAGCAAACCTTGATGCAGATCGGTTTCGGCGTGTACGCCGGGCAGATCGAGAAATTCGACCATGTAGGCGTCACGGAAAATCTCGAGCGCAGCGGGATGTGTCTGTTTGAGTACAGCAGAAGTCTTTGCGGGCTGGGTGATGCTGCGTTCGAAGAGCGCAGCCTTGAGCTGGCGTTCGAGTTCGCGCTTTGACCACTTTTCCTGAATCGCCATGCGCAGATAGAACTCGCGCTCTTCCGGGTGTTTGCTTTGACTCAGAATGATCATGTTATGAGTCCAAGGCAATTGTCTCACCAGTGGTGAGACAATTGAGTCGCTGCGGTATGTATCGTAGAACTGGCGCATGCGAAACAGGTTTGGCCGGGTAAACCCGCGCAACCCCGGCTGTGTCTCGGTCAGATGTTTAGCTAACTGACTGATAACCGAATCGCCCCACTCAGCCATCTCCATCTTGCGGCTGATGTAACCCCCCACCTGCCAGTACAACTCGATCAACTGCGTATTTACTGCCTGCACGGCTTGCTGCCTGGCGCTCTGAATCAGCGCCAGTACTTCATTGAACCGGTTATCGGAGGTATTGCCGGGGATGTCGGTTGTAATCATGACCAGTTCCTTGAGGACGAGCGGAGCCCCGAGAATAAACGGTCAAGGACGGGTGAAAACGTCGATAAACTCCTTTAGGAAAGGTCGTACAAAAATACGAGAACCCTCCCGCACTGGCTGACAGCGGTGAAGCGAAATTCCCCATCGCAAGCAAGCTCACTCCTACAGGTGGCGTTTGCTATTCATACAATCTGCGGACGACCCACATCCACTGTGGGAGCAAGCCTGCTCGCGATAGCTTCAGTCGACGCGACACCATCATCCGCCACCAAGCGCAAATTCAGCCGCAACCCCGCCCCGGCATTCTCCGCCCACAACATCCCACCCTGCCGTTGCACCGCATTCCTCGCAATGCTCAGCCCCAGTCCAAACCCGCCATCCCCCGGACGTGAGCCGTCGAGGCGGGTGAAGGGCAAGAAGATCCGTTGCAGATCGCCCTCGGCCACACCGCCGCCCTGATCCTCCAGCCACAAATGCCAGTGATCGCCGTCACGCCGCCCATCGAGGCGCACGATGCCGCCCTCGGGCGAATGACGAATGGCGTTGCGCAGAATGTTTTCCAGCGCTTGCGCCAGGGTGTTGAGATTGCCGCGCACCCAGCACGACGACGGTACCGCACACTGCAATTGCAGGCTCGGCCAGCCGCTTTCATAACAGGCATTGTCGGTGAGCATTTCCCACAGCGCCTGAATCTGGATCGCCTCGTTCGGCAGCGGCGCACGCTCGGTGTCGAGCCACGCCAGTTGCAGGGTGTCTTCCACCAGCCGTTGCATGCCGTCGACTTCACGGCCGATGCGCTCGCGCAGTTGCCGCAGATCCTGCTCGCTTTCACTGGCCACCCGCAGACGACTCAGCGGCGTACGCAGTTCATGGGACAGGTCGCGCAGCAGCTGCTGTTGCAGGGCGACCGTGGATTGCAGGCGTTCGGCCATTGAATCGAAAGCCCGCGCCAGCTCGCCGAGTTCGTCCGGGCGCTGAGTGATACCGCTCGACAGACGCACATTCAATTGGTCGGCGCGCCAGGCGTTGGCCTGCTCGCGCAAATTGTTCAGCGGCACCACCAGCAAGCGATACAGGCCGACACATAGCAACAAAGTGAACAGCCCCGGAATCACCCCGTTGGTGATCACCCGCCAGAACATCCGGTATTTCCCCGGCAGGAAGCGCTCGGGCAACTCGATCACCAGACTGCCGGCAGACGGATTCTGCGGAAACGGTACGCGCAGCCATGGCCGGCCTTGCTTGTGGATCGGCCAGTCGAGGCCGCGCAGAAAGGTCAGGTGCTGGATTTCCTGTTCATTCAACGGATCGCTGCTCAACGACTGCAGATTGCGATCGATCACCCCGACCCAGGCGGCCTCGCGCAACTCCATGCTCTGCAACCAGTTATCGACCCCGTCACGCTCACCACGCTGCCATGCCCGTTCGGCTTCGCCGGCATAGCGGCTCAGCGTGCCGCGCGCCTCGTCGGAGAGGAACTGGTTGCGCTCTTCCATGTAGCGGCCCCACGACCAACTGAGCCAGATCATCAGCAGACAGAACGCTACCAGCAGACACGCCAGTTTCCAGAACAGCGAATGCCGCCCCGGCAGGTCAGAGACTTTCATCGGGCGCACTCAGCACATAACCCTTGCCCCACACCGTGCGCACTTCCCGTTCGGCGTAACCGATGGCTTTGAGTTTGCGGCGGATCTGGCTGATGTGCATGTCGAGACTGCGGTCGTGGGCCGCGTAGCCGCGCTGCAAAACGTGCTGATAAAGGAAGGCCTTGCTCAGCACTTCTTCGTCGTTGCGATTGAGGGTTTCCAGCAAGCGATATTCGCTGCGGGTCAGGCCGGCGGCTTGCTGGTTATAGAAGACCTCGCATTGCTCATCGTCGAAGCGCAGCGCGCCGTGGATCGCAGCCGGTGCAATCGCTGCCGGGCGCCGATCCAGCGCCACCCGGCGCAGGATCGCCTCGATGCGCACATGCAACTCGGCCATGCTGAACGGCTTGGGCAGGTAATCATCGGCGCCCAGACGAAAGCCGCTGATGCGATCGGCCTCGGCGCCCAGCGCCGACATCAGCAACACCGGCGTCGAATGGCTCTGGCGCAATTGCGTCAGCACCTTCAGGCCATCGAGTCCCGGCAACAGAATGTCCATCAGCACCACGTCGAACGGCTGGTGACGCGCGATGTTCAGCCCCTCCTGACCGTTCTGGCACCAGGTCACCGCAAAGCCGCTACGGCCCAGATGTTCGTGAACGTAGGCGCCCAGCACCGGGTCGTCCTCGATGGCAAGAATGCGTGGCAGGTCGGCGGAAACAGGAGTCATGAGTATCTGCAAATAATTCTCAGTTGGCCGATTATTCAAGATTGCCCGCCATCGGGCAACCCAAGGTTGACCGGCCGGACAAACGAACCGCGCCCTGCTGACCGATGCCGAGATGATTTTTACGAAGATTGCCTGCCTGCAAATCGCTACACTGCGCCAATGTCGCGTGCCGGACGCACGTGCGAGTCAACAGTTCAGCGGGATGCAGGAGATGGGTGTGCTCAAGAAACTGGGAATCAAAGGTCGCGTATTGTTGCTGACCCTGTTGCCGACCAGCCTGATGGCGTTGGTCCTCGGGGGCTATTTCACCTGGATGCAACAATCCGACCTGCAGACCCAATTGATGCAGCGCGGTGAAATGATCGCCGAGCAACTGGCGCCGCTGGTGGCGCCCGCCATGGGCCAAGGCAACACCGATCTGCTGGAACGCATTGCCACTCAGTCTCTCGAACAGCCTGACGTGCGCGCCGTCACCTTCCTCGCCCCCGACCGCACACCGCTGGCGCACGCCGGCCCGACCATGCTCAATCAGGCGCCCAGCGGCGACAGTGCGCAACTGCAACGACGCAGCGGCAATGACGCTACCCGTTACCTGATGCCGGTGTTCGGCAAGCATCGCAACCTCGCCGGCGACGTGATTCCGCAAGAGTCCGAGCGCCTGCTCGGCTGGGTCGAACTGGAGCTGTCGCACAACGGCATGCTGCTGCGCGGTTATCGCAGCCTGTTTGCCAGCCTGCTGCTGATTGCCGCGGGCCTTGCCGGCGCGGCCCTGCTCGCATTGCGCATGGGCCGCACCATCAACCGCCCGCTGAGCCAGATCAAACACGCGGTCGCCCAGCTCAAGGACGGTCATCTGGAAACCCGCCTGCCACCGCTCGGCAGTCAGGAGCTGGACGAGTTGGCCTCGGGCATCAACCGCATGGCCGGCACGCTGCAGAATGCCCGCGAAGAATTGCAGCACAGTGTCGATCAGGCCACCGAAGACGTGCGGCAGAATCTGGAAACCATCGAGATCCAGAACATCGAACTGGACCTGGCGCGCAAAGAGGCACTGGAAGCGAGCCGGATCAAATCCGAGTTCCTCGCCAACATGAGCCACGAGATCCGCACGCCGCTCAACGGCATTCTCGGTTTCACGCATCTGTTGCAGAAAAGCGAGCTGACCCCGCGCCAGCTCGACTATCTGGGCACCATCGAAAAGTCCGCCGACAGCCTGCTCGGGATCATCAACGAGATCCTCGATTTCTCGAAGATCGAGGCCGGCAAACTGGTGCTCGACCATATCCCGTTCAACCTGCGCGACCTGTTGCAGGACACCCTGACCATCCTGGCCCCGGCGGCTCACGCCAAGCAATTGGAGCTGGTGAGTCTGGTCTATCGCGACACCCCGCTGTCACTGGTCGGCGACCCGCTGCGCTTGAAGCAGATCCTCACCAACCTGGTCAGCAACGCGATCAAGTTCACCCGCGAAGGCACCATCGTCGCCCGCGCCATGCTTGAAGAGGAACACGAAGACAGCGTGCAATTGCGCATCAGCATTCAGGACACCGGCATCGGCCTGTCGAGTCAGGATGTGCGCGCGTTGTTCCAAGCCTTCAGTCAGGCCGACAACTCGCTGTCGCGCCAGCCCGGCGGCACCGGTCTGGGTCTGGTGATTTCCAAGCGCCTGATCGAACAGATGGGCGGCGAAATCGGCGTCGACAGCACCCCGGGCGAAGGCTCGGAATTCTGGATCAGCCTGAGCCTGCCGAAAGCCCGCGACGACACCGAAGACCTGCCGGCCCCGCCGCTGCTCGGACGGCGCGTGGCGGTGCTGGAAAGTCACGAACTGGCGCGTCAGGCGCTGCAGCATCAACTGGAAGACTGCGGCCTCGACGTCACGCCGTTCAATACGCTGGAGAGCCTGACCAACGGCGTCACTGGCGCGCACCAGACCGATCAGGCCATCGACCTTGCGGTGCTCGGTATCACCAGCAACGACATGCTCCCGGAACGCCTGAACCAGCATATCTGGGATCTGGAACATCTGGGCTGCAAGGTGCTGGTGTTGTGCCCGACCACCGAGCAGACGCTGTTCCATCTCTCGGTGCCCAACCCGCACAGTCAGCTCCAGGCGAAACCGGCCTGCACGCGCAAATTGCGTCGGGCGCTGGCGGATCTGGCCAACCCGCGCCAGCCGCGCAACGAGCCGGGCGAACCGCTGTCGAGCCGCGCGCCGAAAGTGCTGTGCGTCGACGACAACCCGGCCAACCTGTTGCTGGTGCAGACTCTGCTCGAAGACATGGGCGCCAAGGTGCTTGCGGTGGAAAGCGGCTATGCGGCGGTCAAAGCGGTGCAGAGCGAATCCTTCGATCTGGTGTTGATGGACGTGCAGATGCCGGGCATGGACGGACGCCAGACCACCGAAACCATCCGCCAGTGGGAAAGCGAACGGCATTGCACGCCGCTGCCGATCGTCGCCCTCACCGCCCACGCCATGGCCAACGAAAAACGCGCCCTGTTGCAAAGCGGCATGGATGACTACCTGACCAAACCGATCAGCGAACGGCAACTGGCGCAAGTGGTGCTGAAATGGACCGGTCTGGCCTTGCGCAATCAGGGGACGGAGCGGGCCAGCGACAGCGCCGCGGGCAGCAGCGAACTGCCGGTGCTCGACCACGAGGAAGGCCTGCGTCTGGCTGCTGGAAAAGCAGACCTGGCGGCGGACATGCTGGCCATGCTGCTCGCCTCGCTGGAAGCCGACCGCGAAGCGATTCGCGCCGCCAGCGAAGCCCGTGACCAGAACGCATTGATCGAGCGCGTGCATCGCCTGCACGGCGCGACCCGATATTGTGGCGTGCCGCAATTGCGCGCGGCCTGTCAGCGCAGTGAAACCCTGCTCAAACAGGGCGATCCGAAAGCAGTGGTGGCGCTGGAAGAACTGGAGCGGGCGATCAATCGCCTCGCGACCCAAGCCAGGATCAGCGCCTGATCCACGGCAATGCCGGCAGCGGCATCCGCCGTTAAAGTGGTGGCCGTCAACGCTGACTCGCCACCCCGCTCCAGGAGGAATTCATGCGCACGCTCGTTTTCAGCAGCCAGACCTACGACCGCGACAGCTTCCTCGCTGCCGCCTGCCCGACCGGGATGGAACTGCACTTTCAGCCGGCCCGGCTCAGTCTCGACACCGCTGCCCTGGCCGATCAGCATGAGGTGGTCTGCGCCTTCATCAACGATGACCTCAGTGCACCGGTGCTGGAGCGCCTCGCCGCCGGTGGCACGCGGCTGATCGCCCTGCGTTCGGCGGGCTACAACCATGTCGACCTGCTCGCCGCAAAACGCCTCGGACTGGCCGTGGTGCGGGTCCCGGCCTACTCGCCGCATGCGGTGGCCGAGCATGCGGTGGCGTTGATTCTGGCGCTTAACCGACGCCTGCACCGCGCCTACAACCGCACCCGCGAAGGCGATTTCACCCTGCACGGCCTGACCGGTTTCGATCTGGTGGGCAAGACGGTCGGGATTGTCGGCACCGGGCAGATCGGCGCGACGTTCGCGAAAATCATGCACGGTTTCGGCTGTCAGTTGCTGGCCTACGATCCGTACCCGAACCCTGAGGTGGTGGCCTTGGGCGCACGTTACCTGAGCCTGCCAGAACTGCTCGCGCAGTCGCGAATCATCAGCCTGCACTGCCCGCTCAACGCCCAGAGCAAACACTTGATCAACCGCGAATCACTGGCGCACCTGCAACCCGGGGCGATGCTGATCAACACCGGACGCGGCGGTCTGGTGGACACGCCGGCGCTGATCGACGCCCTGAAGGACGGTCAACTGGGCTATCTGGGACTGGATGTGTATGAAGAGGAGGCGCAGCTGTTTTTCGAGGATCGCAGCGATTTGCCGTTGCAGGACGACGTGCTGGCGCGGCTGCTGACCTTCCCGAACGTGATCATCACCGCGCATCAGGCGTTTCTGACCCATGAGGCGCTGGGCGCGATTGCCGCGACCACCCTGCACAACATCGCGACCTGGGCCGCAGGCGCGCCGCAGAACCAGGTCGAAGGTTGAAGGCCTGCCGGTTTACTTCGGCGACAGCGACGAAGCCAGGATCAACAGCGCCAGCCAGCCAAAACCGAAAAAGCGCTGCTTCATCGAGTGGCCGTTACGCAGCAGGAACCAGACAAAGACCATCGGCAACAGAAACACCATGATCTTCAACCAGCCTTCCACCGGACGCGAACCGTCGGCGTTGGCTTGAGGTTGAGGTGCGGGTTCCGGTTGCCGACGGCGGCGACCGACCGCCGCCGGTGAAACTCGCGGCGCGGGCTCAGGGGCGGCTGGCGGGATAAACGCCTCGGGCACCGATTTGTTGCGCGGCAGGCTGCCAAATGAAATCGTCGCGGCGGCTTGCGCCGGTGTGTGCTCGTGCTGCTGCGCCATCGGAGCACCACAATGAATGCACGCCTTTGCTTCCGAGCTGATGCTCCGCTTGCATTCATAACATTCGATCAGCGCCATGTCCGTTCCCTCAGAGTGAAGGGCGGCAGTTTGCCATGAGCGCCAGCCGATTTGAACCGGATCGAAGGTCGCACACGTACGCCATCCTGCAATCAAGCCCGTGCTAGCATGTCGCGCAGATTTGGAGGACCCATGGTCGAACACGATTTCCGCTATACCCTGATGAACCCGCAACATACCCTGACCGAATGCCGCGCCCTCGTACCGGGCCGCTATCAGGTCACCGGCAACGGTGGCTCGATCCGCAACGGTGACGTCCTGTTGGTCACCCTCAAAGGCAGCAAGGACTTGTCCATGCGCCTGACCGTCGACTCCGTGCGCCACCTGATCAATCCGCCGGGCCAATGGACCGCGATGACCACCGGCCCGGTATTCGGCGAACTGGCGATCCACACCTGGCAGGTCAACTGTGACAGCTGCGCCAAAGAGCTGAACTTCGAGTTCGCCGTGGACGCGAAGCTGGGCAAGATCGCCGAGAAACCGGCCGCCACGGCGCGCATCGCCGAGCTGGGCTGGAAAGCCGTCGGCGACAAGCATCTGTGCCCGAAATGCCAGGAGCCTGCGTGATGAAACGCCTTGCCCTGCCGCTGCTGGTCGGTGCCGCTCTGGTGGGCTGCGCCGCAGAGCCTGTGCAATTGCAGCAGAACCGCAGCTACATTCTGGAGTGGATCGGCGAGCGGCCATTGATGGATTACAGCCATCTGACCGTGACCCTCGGTGACGATGGCCGCGCGTATGGCAATGGCGGCTGCAACCACTGGTTCGCGCCTTACACACTTGACGGCGACAAGCTGAGCTTCGGCCCGATCGGCAAGACCCGCAAACTCTGCGCACCGGCGCTGATGGAGCAGGAACAACGTTTCCTGCAGGCGCTGCAAGGCGTCGAACGCTGGGACATCTCGCCGATCGAGCAGATGCGTTTCTGGCCGGCGCAAGGCAAGCCGCTGCGTTGGTGGCTGGAAGAGGGCTGATCGTTCAGCCGCAAAAAAGATCGCAGCCTGCGGCAGCTCCTACAAGGTTATGTGCCAACCTGTAGGAGCTGCCGAAGGCTGCGATCTTTTTTTGAACGCCATTTGACCGTGGCGAGGGAGCTTGCTCCCGCTCGGCTGCGCAGCAGTCGAAAAATCGTTAACCGCGCGTTGCCGGAGACACGAGTCAGCAGGGTTTGGGGCCGCTTCGCGGCCCAGCGGGAGCAAGCTCCCTCGCCACAAAAGTCCATTCAACTCACTTTGTCGCCTGCAACGCCTCCAGCTTGGCCATCACCCCCGCCGCCGTCTGCTCGCCCATCAACTGCTCACGCACCTTGCCCTTGTTGTCGATGATGTAGGTCACCGGCAAGGCCTCACTGCGCGGCAGGTCGAACAGGTCCGCCGGATCCTGCGCCAGCACGGTGAACTTGATGCCCAGCTTCTCGCTGGCAGACTTCAGATCTTCGCCCTGCACGTTGTCGAAGTTGACCCCGAACACACCGACGTTCTTGCTCTTGAGTTCGTCCGCCAGATGATTGAGCTCAGGAATTTCCGTGCGGCACGGGCCGCACCATTCGGCCCAGTAATTGATGACTACCCATTGCTTGTCCAGACGCTCGGACGCGACCTTCTGACCGTTCTGGTCAATGCCGTAGTCATTGCCGCAGCCCCCCAGCATCAACGCCCCGATCATCGTCAATGCCGCTGCCAATCGCCGTGTCATGTCATGTTCCCTGGTCAAAAATTGAAGGCGCCTGCGACCCATCGCCTCTGAAGGTTCTGGATTGCGCGCTGCACAGTTAGAATAGCCGCCACTTTACGCCAGAAGCGACCCGCCATGACCGATCTGACGCTTTATCACAATCCGCGCTGCTCGAAATCCCGCGGCGCCCTGGAACTTCTTGAGGCCCGTGGCCTGACCCCGAACGTGGTGCGTTACCTGGAAACGCCGCTGGACGCCGCGCAGATCAAGGCCTTGCTCGGCAAACTGGGGATCACCGCACGGCAACTGCTGCGCAGCGGAGAAGATGAATACAAAATGCTTCAGCTGGCCGACAGCAGCCTCAGCGAAGCGCAACTGATCGCCGCCATCGCCGCACACCCGAAACTGATGGAGCGGCCGATTCTCGAAGTCGGTGACAAAGCCGTTATCGGTCGCCCACCGGAGCAGATTCTGGAGTTGTTGCCGTGAGCGCGCCGTACATTCTGGTTCTGTATTACAGCCGCAACGGTTCGACCAACGAAATGGCCCGACAGATTGCCCGCGGTGTCGAACAGGCCGGCCTCGAAGCGCGCCTGCGTACCGTGCCGGCAATCTCCGCCGAGTGTGAAGCAGTGGCCCCGGACATCCCGGAAGAAGGTGCGCTCTACGCTACCCTCGATGACTTGAAAAACTGCGCCGGCCTCGCCCTTGGCAGCCCGACGCGTTTCGGCAACATGGCCGCGCCGCTCAAGTACTTTCTCGACGGCACCAGCAACCTGTGGCTGACCGGCGCGCTGGTCGGCAAACCGGCCGGTGTGTTCACCTCCACCGCCAGCCTGCACGGCGGTCAGGAAACCACCCTGCTGTCGATGATGCTGCCGCTGTTGCACCACGGCATGCTGATCACCGGCCTGCCGTACAGCGAGTCGGCGCTGCTGGAAACCCAGGGCGGCGGCACGCCGTATGGCGCCAGTCACCATGCCGGGGCCGATGGCAAAAAAGGCCTCGACCAGCACGAGATGGCGCTGTGTCGCGCACTCGGCGCACGCTTGGCGAAAACCGCGCAAAAACTGGAGAGCTGACATGGCCCGGAAGCCGAAAGTCCTGCCCAGCGTTGATTGGCTGGAGCCGCGTGTACGGGCGATGCGGGTGATCAGCCTGCTGTGCTTCTTCGGCCTGGCAGGATTGCTGGCGGCTTATTACCTGGTGTTCGCCGACCTGCATGGCGCCCGACCTTGGGTGATTCTGTTGGTCGAGCTGATCCCGTGGCTGATCCTCGCGCCGGGCATGCTGATGGGCAACGCGCGTGCGCACTCGTGGATGTGCTTTGTGGTGAATCTGTATTTCATCAAGGGCGCATTGGCAGCGTATGACCCCAACCGGCAACTGTTTGGCGTGCTGGAGATGGCCGCGAGCCTGGCGCTGTTCTGCTCGGCGCTGCTGTATGTGCGGTGGCGGTATCAGTTGAATCGCAAGCTGGCTGGCGAGGGTGAAATCAGCGTCGCCTGATAGAAAAAGATCGCAGCCTTCGGCAGCTCCTACAGGGGAACGCATTCCAAATGTAGGAGCTGCCGAAGGCTGCGATCTTTTAGCGATTCAATGATTGACGGTGTAAGCCAGCATCATCGAAATCTGGCTCATTGGCCGCCCGCCACTCTGTTCATGCCACTGATTGAACGCGTTCTGCACAATCGCCAGATCGCGCAGACTGGTCGGCACCTTGTCGACGATCTTCTGTGCATTCAGCGCGGCGACCACGTCGTAACTCGGCACAAAGGTGTCCTTGCCGACCATGCGCAAGAAGCGTGGCGCCGACAGCCCGCCCAACTGACTCCCGTGCTTTTTCAGGTAGGTCCAGAGACCGACGATATCGGTCACCGGCCAGTCGGCGATCAGCGCGCCGAAACTGCCCTTGTCCTTTTCCACATCGAGGATGAACTGTGCATTGCGCGGCACGCTCTTGAGCTTGCCCAGGTGGCGGATGATTCGCGCGTCCTGCATCAGGCGCTCGAGGTGTTCGGCGCTCATCAGCACGACTTTTTCCGGGTCGAACTTGAAAAACACTTCTTCGAAGGCCGGCCACTTGGCGTCCACCAGGCTGTGCTTGAGCCCGGCACGAAACACGCGCAGGGCCATGGTCGAGAGGTAACGATCGTCGCTGATCTTGCGCAATTGCGTCGGGGTCTTGGGAACGGGCAGATGGGCTTCCAGTTCAGCCGCCGAACCGAAGCGGTTCAGACAGTATTCGTGCAGCCACTTGTAATCGCGCATGCCCTCTCCTATTGAATAAAACGAAAAACCCATGTGGGAGCGAGCCTGCTCGCGAAGACGGAGTGTCAGTCAACAAATCAGTTAAATGACACACCGCTTTCGCGAGCAGGCTCGCTCCCACATTTGAAGGTGTTTACAAATTAACGACGTTGACGAAGCGCGAAGCCGCGGTCTCGTCGATCTTCAGGCTGGTGAAGTCGAACAGATTGCGGTCGGCCAGTTGCGACGGCACCACGTTCTGCAGACTGCGGAAGATGCTTTCAGTTCGACCCGGAGTCTTGCGCTCCCAGTCCTGAAGCATTTCCTTGACCACCTGACGCTGCAGGTTTTCCTGCGAACCGCAGAGGTTGCAAGGGATGATCGGGAATGCCTTGAAGTCCGAGTAGGCCTGGATGTCTTTCTCGTTGCAGTAGGCCAGCGGACGGATCACCACGTTGCGCCCGTCATCGGCGCGCAGCTTCGGCGGCATTGCCTTGAGGGTGCCGTTGAAGAACATGTTGAGGAAGAACGTCTCGACGATGTCGTCACGGTGGTGACCGAGGGCCATCTTGGTCGCACCGATTTCGTCGGCAAAGGTATACAGCGTGCCGCGACGCAGGCGCGAGCACAGCGAACAAGTGGTCTTGCCTTCCGGCACCAGCTCCTTGACCACCGAGTAGGTGTCCTTCTCGACGATGTGGTACTCGACGCCCAGCTCTTTCAGGTAGGCCGGCAGCACGTGCTCGGGGAAACCCGGCTGCTTCTGATCCATGTTCACGGCAACGATGTCGAACTTGATCGGTGCAACCTTCTGCAGGTGCAGCAGCACGTCGAGCATGGTGTAGCTGTCCTTGCCCCCGGACAGGCAGACCATGACCTTGTCGCCGTCTTCGATCATGTTGAAATCGGCGACCGCTTCGCCGGCCAGGCGGCGCAGGCGCTTTTGCAGTTTGTTCTGGTTGACCGTAAGAGTGCCCATGACGCGAAATCCGTGAGGTGTGACGAAAGGCGGGCATTTTACGCAAAAACCCACCGGCGGCGCAGCATCCTGACGGACGCACCCTGTAGGAGCTGCCGAAGGCTGCGATCTTTTGATTGTAAAAAACCAGGATCAAAAGATCGCAGCCTTCGGCAACTCCTACAGATATAACTGCGATTAACCCACCTGTTTACAGCGCGATTTGCTCTAAGCCCCTAGTCCCTGTGCGGTTAAGACCTTTCTATACTGCGACATAAGGTCGCACACATCTGAAGACCTGAATTTGCTCGGCCACCTTGGCCCGTAGGCGCTCCGCTGGGGGGCGATGGCAATTACAAGAGGAGTGACTGGCATGATCCATCACGTAGTGGGACTTTTTACCCACCCCGATCAGGAATGGAAGGAAATCCGTGGCGACCAAGAGGAAAGCATCAGCCACATGTACCTGACGCACACGCTGATCCTGGCGGCAATTCCGGCCGTTTCGGCGTTTATCGGCACCACGCAGGTCGGCTGGGTGATCGGCAACCGCGCGCCGGTGATGCTGACCTTTGAAAGCGCACTGTGGATGACCGTGATGTCGTACCTGGCGATGCTCGGCGGGGTCGCGGTGATGGGCGCCTTTGTGCACTGGATGGCCCGCACCTACGACGCCAACCCGAGCCTGGCCCGTTGCGTGGCTTTTGCCACCTACACCGCGACACCGTTGTTCGTCGGCGGGCTGGCGGCGCTGTATCCACACATGTGGCTGGGAATGATCGTCGGCACGGCAGCCATCTGCTACACGGTGTATCTGCTGTACGTGGGGCTGCCGACGTTCATGAACATTCCGTCGGACGAGGGTTTTCTGTTTTCCAGCTCGGTACTGGCGGTGGGTCTGGTGGTGCTGGTCGCCATCATGGCGTTCACCGTGATTGTCTGGGGCCTCGGCGTGGGGCCGGTGTATACCAACTGACAGTCTTCACCCCCGAGAAAAACAAGATCTGCCAATACAGGCCGCCGCAAGGCGGCCTTCTCGTTTGGCGGATGACCATTCGGCAGGTCAGCGATTCGCAAGTCCTGGAGGTTGCGGCATACTCGACGCCTCTGGAGATCCATCAAGCATGCCCGAGCAACTCAATACCCGCGTCGAAGACTGTTACCAACTCGCTGAAGCCTTTTTCAAACGTCATTTCCAACGCCCGGTCGTCAGCCTCAAGCTGCGCGGGCAAAAAGCCGGAGTCGCGCATCTGCACGAGAACCTGCTGCGCTTCAACCCGCAGCTGTACCGGGAAAACACCGAACACTTCCTCAAGCAGACCGTGGCCCACGAAGTCGCGCACCTGATCGCCCATCAACTGTTCGGCGACCGCATCCAGCCGCACGGCGAGGAGTGGCAACTGATCATGCGCGGGGTTTACGAGTTGCCGCCGGATCGTTGCCATACCTACGCAATCAAACGCCGCAGCGTGACCCGCTACATCTACAAATGCCCATGCGCCGACAGTGATTTCCCGTTTTCGGCGCAGCGCCATAGCCTGGTGCGGCAGGGCCGACGGTATTTGTGCCGGCGCTGCCGCAACACCTTGGTGTTCAGTGGTGAGATGCGGGTGGAATAGTCGTTTTTTGTATTGTCCCGACTGGCCCCATCGCGAGCAGGCTCACTCCTACAATTGAAAGCGTTCCACCTGTAGGAGTGAGCCTGCTCGCGATGAGGCCCAGCCAGGCGCTAGAGAATTACCTTGGCCGCCCGCAATTGAGCAATCCGCTCAGCATCAAACCCCAACTCCCCCAACACCTGCTCCGTATGCTGCCCCAACCCCGCCCCAACATGCCGCGGCGCCGGCAGCGCCTCAGAGAATTTCAACGGACAGCCGATCTGCGCCTGACTGGAGCCGTCTCCACGCGGCACCTGGGTCACCAGTTCACGCGCCAGCAACTGCGGATGCTGCACCGCCTCGCTCAGGTTCAATACCGGTTCGACACAGGCATCGACCCCGGCAAACAACTCGCACAACTCGGCAAAATCGTGCCTCTCGAATTCAACTTTCAGCGCATCCTTCAATAACCGCTGCTGCTCGGGCTCGGGTGACAAGCCCTGCGCCGCCAGCTCCGGCCGGCCCAACGCCGTACACAGTTGCTGCATGAACCCCGGTTCCAGACTGCCCACCGACAACCAGCGCCCGTCGCGCGAGCGGTAGTAGTCATAGAAGCTGCCGCCATTGAGCATCTGCTCTTCCCAGTGCGGCTCCTCGCCACAGGCCAGATACCCGGCACCGGCCATGGCGTTCAGGCTGAAGGCGCAATCGGTCATGCTCACGTCCAGATGCGTGCCCTGCCCGGTCTGCTGCCGGGCGATGACCGCCGCCAGCAGGCCGATCACCCCGTGCAGCGAGCCGCCAGCGATATCCGCCACCTGCATGCCCAGCGGCAACGGCCCGCTGTCAGCGCGACCGGTGTAACTGGAAAGACCGGCCAGTGCGAGGTAGTTGATGTCATGCCCGGCGCGATCCTTGTACGGCCCGGTCTGGCCGTAGCCGGTGATAGACACGTAAATCAGCTTCGGGTTGATCGCCTTCAACGCTTCGTAACCCAGGCCCAGACGCTCCATCACACCGGGACGGAACTGCTCAAGGATGATGTCGTAGTCGGCCAGCAACTGCCTGATCACCTCCAGCGCTTCCGGCTGTTTGAGATCCAGCGCCAGACTGCGCTTGTTGCGGTTGAGGTAAGCGTGGCTGGCCGACATGCCCTGATCGTGCGGCGGCAGCACCCGCAACAGGTCCATGCGCGTGGGCGACTCGATGCGCAGCACTTCGGCGCCCATGTCCGCCAGCAACAGCGAGGCGAACGGCCCCGGCAGCAAGGTCGAAAAATCCAGAATCTTCAGTGAGGCCAGCGGCGCAGACATGGGCGATCTCCTTGGGCGATGCACCCAGCCTAGGCAGCACTGCCGCGCACGGCAATCACCGGATGCATCAGCGGCAGTGACCGTAATGCTCAAATCGCAGGCAATAAAAAACCTGCCAAGGCAGGTTCTTCAGTGCCTGTGTGGCGAGGGAGCTTGCTCCCGCCGGGGCGCAAACGGCCCCGCTCTTCAAAGAGGGGCCTGCTGCGCAGTCCAGCGGGAGCAAGCTCCCTCGCCACAAGGTATTACCAAATTGCAGTTACTTGACGTTGCTCGGGGTCGGGCCTTCAGCCACACCCAGGTCATCTTCTTCACGCTCATCGGAGATACCGCGACCGCCAGAAGCCAGCTCGGCTTGCAGCACGTCGGTGTCCAGCTCTTTCACCCACTTGGCAACCACGATGGTCGCGACGGCGTTGCCGACCAGGTTGGTCAGAGCGCGTGCTTCGGACATGAAGCGGTCGATACCGAGGATCAGCGCCAGACCGGCCACCGGCAGGTGGCCTACCGCCGACAGGGTGGCCGCCAGCACGATGAAGCCCGAACCGGTCACACCGGCAGCGCCTTTGGAGGACAGCAGCAGCACCAGCAGCAGAGTGATCTGGTGAGTGATGTCCATGTGGGTGTCGGTCGCCTGAGCGATAAACACAGCCGCCATGGTCAGGTAGATCGACGTACCGTCGAGGTTGAATGAGTAACCGGTCGGGATCACCAGACCCACAACAGATTTTTTCGCACCCAGGCGCTCCATCTTGATCAGCATGCGCGGAAGAGCGGACTCGGACGAGGAAGTACCCAGCACGATCAGCAGCTCTTCACGGATGTAGCGCACCAGCTTCAGTACGCTGAAACCGTGCGCACGGCAGATCGCGCCCAGCACCACCACCACGAACAGCACGCAGGTAATGTAGAAGCAGATCATCAACTGACCCAACTGCACCAGCGAGCCGACACCGTAGGCACCGATGGTGAACGCCATGGCACCGAACGCACCCAGTGGCGCCAGTTTCATGATCATGTTGATGATGTTGAACATCACGTGGGCAAAGCGATCGATCAGGTCCAGCAGCGGTCGGCCGTAGGAGCCCAGGCGATGCAAGGCATAACCGAAGATCACCGAGAACATCAGCACTTGCAGGATATCGCCGGTGGCGAATGCTCCGACAATGGTGTTCGGGATCACGTTAAGCAGGAAGCCGACGATGCTCTGGTCTTTACTGGCCGTTACATACGTGGCGATTTTCGAGGCGTCCAGGGTGCTCACGTCGATGTGCATGCCGGCGCCCGGTTGCACGACGTTGACCACGACCAGACCGATCAGCAAGGCGATGGTGGAAACGATTTCGAAGTACAGCAGCGCGTAGCCGCCAGTCTTGCCCACCGATTTCATGTTCTGCATGCCGGCGATGCCGCTGACAACGGTACAGAAAATGATCGGGGCGATGACCATTTTGATCAGTTTGATGAACCCGTCACCCAGTGGCTTGAGGGCCACACCGGTCTGTGGGTAGAAGTGACCGAGCAGGATGCCGATGGCGATGGCAACGATCACCTGGAAGTACAGGGATTTGTAGAGTGGCTGACGAGTCGTCATTGCAAATTTCCTCAAGAGTCCCACGGGCAACATCCATCTGTTGTCCGCAAAACCTTAAATTGCGAACCCTCCTGCACTGGAGGGATTTGTTGTTGGAACGGCGTTTTTCCTGGCGGATAAACGCACGCTTCTATCGCTCTTATCGCAAACGTCGTGCCACTTTGGTGCAATTCGCTGCAAGCCTTTTGATATCAGGGGATGCAGAGTATTTTTTGTCACTGCCCGGTGACGCCAGTGTGGCGGATTTCCGCCAACTCAGCGGATCTCGTCCTACAATTTGGCGGAAATCCGCCTTGTTACCCTGCGCATGCCCCGGCTACCATCCGGCGCCTGAGGAAGGATCTGCCGCTTATGCGCGAACGTACCATCGCCAGTCATTTCGCCCGGGCCGCCCTCGGTGGCGCACGCCGTTCGGGGTTCGACTATTCGCCACTGCTGCAGCAACTGGGGATCAGCCCCGAGTTGCTCGATGAACCACGGGCGCGGATTGCCCCGGAGCAATTCACCCAACTGATCCAGAGCCTGTGGCTGGCGCTGGATGACGAATACCTGGGCTTTGGCAGCGCGCCGAGCAAACCCGGCAGCTTCGCGATGATGTGCCATGCGCTGATCCACTGCCGCAATCTGGAGAAGGCACTGCAACGCGGTTTATTGTTTTATAGCCTATTCCCCGAGGCCCCGCGCCTGAGCCTGAGTCGCGAAGGCGAATGGGTGCGCCTGAGCCTCGATGATGCGCAGTTATGGGACCCGGATCACTTTCTCAGCGAGAGCCTGCTGGTGATCTGGCATCGCCTCGGCAGTTGGCTGATCGGCCAGCGGATTCGTCTGGAGCAGGCCACCTTCAGTTATCCGAAACCGGCGCACGGTGCCGAGTACGATCTGCTGTTCCCTTGCCCGCTGGTGTTTTGCGCCGAGCAAAGCAGCCTGTTGTTTCACAGCCGCTATCTGTCGATGCCGCTGCTGCAGGACGAACGCACCCTCAAGCACTTTCTCGAACGCTCGCCCGCCGACCTGCTGTCGCGCCCGGACGACGGCGACAGCCTCAGCAGTCGCCTGCGCCGCTTGCTCAGCCGCGACAGCGCGCAGTGGCCAGACCTCGAAGCCGTGGCCGCGCACCTGCACATCAGCCCGCAAACCCTGCGTCGGCATTTGCGTGAGGAAGGCACCAGTTTTCAGGAATTGAAGGATCAGTTGCGCCGCGACATCGCGATTTATCACCTGGGCCGGGCGGATCTGTCGTTGCAACAGATTGCCGAGCAGTTGGGGTTTTCCGAGCCGTCGGCGTTTCACCGGGCGTTCAAGAAATGGACGGGGCTGACACCGGGGGCGTATCGGGCGCAGGAGCAGTAAGACCCGCGGTGAACTGACTTGCGCTATCGCGAGCAGGCTCACTCCTGCATTTGAAATGCATTCCCCTTGCAGGAGTGAGCCTGCTCGCGATGACGTCAGAACAGCCAACACCTAAACCGCAGGAAACTGAATCCTGAACGCCGCCCCGCCCATCGGCGAATCCCCGAGCATCAGCTTGGCGTTGTAGCTCTCGATGATGTCCTTGACCACCGCCAGGCCGATACCCTGCCCCGGATGCTGGCGATCCAGACGCTCACCACGCTCGAGAATCCGCGCGCGCTGATTCGGCGGCACACCGGGGCCGTCGTCTTCGATGCACAGCTCGATGCCGGCGAGGGTCTCGCGCACGCTGATGCGCACTTCGCCCAGGCACAGGCGATAGGCGTTTTCCAGCAGGTTGCCCATCATTTCCAGCAGCGCGCCCTGCTCGATCGGCACATAGCATTGTTCCGGTAGATCGAACGCCACTCGAACGTGTTTGTCGCGGTAAACCTTGTCCAGCGTGTCGCACAGGCTCTGGAGCACCGGTTGCAGCCGCACCTGATGGCGCACCAGACCGCTTTTGCGCAGGCTGGCCCGTTGCAATTGATAGCTGATCTGCTGACTCATGCGTTCGATCTGGGTTTGCAGCACCCAAGCCTGATCGCGATCTTCCGGGCGTTGCGCCATGTCTTCACTGACCCCTTGCAGTACCGCCAACGGGGTTTTCAGGCTGTGCGCCAGATCATCGAGGGAGTCACGATAGCGGCTGCGCTGCTGGCGTTCGCTGTGCAGCAGACGGTTGAGCGAGCCGGTCAGGCGCAACAGTTCGCGCGGGTGCTGTTCGGTGAGACTTTCGCGGGTGCCACTTTCGATTTCGTCGAGTTCCTGACTCAGCCGACGCAGCGCCTTGAGGCCCCAGGTCAAGCCGATCCACAACAGCGCCAGCAACACCAGCAAGGCGGCGCCGAAGCCCAGATAGAGATTTTCGCGCAGGCCTTCAAGGGTGTTTTCGTACTCACGCACTGGTTGCAGGGCGACGATACTGAACGCGGCACTTTTACCGCCGAGCAGTTTGACTTCGACGTCGTAGACGAAGAACTCCTGGCCGTTACTCTCGCGGATCCGCGCGAACTCGTTGCCCATGCCGTCATAACGCGGCTTGTAGTTGATCTGCTCTTCCTGCGTGCCTTTCGAGCGCCAGACCAGTTTGCCCTGACGGTCGTAGATGTAGCCGAGCAAGCGGTTGTCGGTGAGATTGAAACGCTCATCCGGCAACTGCGCCGGCATCACCAGTTGGCCACTGTCGACGCGTGCCGCCGAGATCAGCGTGGTGACGTCCGACGCCAGCCGCTGCTCGATCGAGTCCTGCAGCGCCAGGCTGAACGCGCCCTGCATGGCCGGGAGCAAGCCGAGCATGAACAACACCGCCAACGTGGTGGCAGCGAGCATCAAACGAACGCGTAGAGAACGAATCAAGTGCAGCGCTCATTGAACAGGTAGCCGAGACCGCGGACGGTGTCGATCGGCTTGAACCCGCCCGGCCCTTCGAGCTTGCGGCGCAGACGGCCGACCAGCACTTCGATCACGTTCGGATCGCGCTCGTCGTCATCCGGATAGAGCTGCTCCATCAGGCGATCCTTGGGCACCACTTGCTGGTGGTGGCGCATCAGGTATTCGAGGATGCGGTATTCATAGGCGGTCAGCGCCAGCGGCTCTTCATCCAGCGACGCCTGCTTGCGATTGAGGTCCAGCAACAACGGCCCGGCGACGATGGTCGATTGGGTGAAGCCGCTGGAGCGGCGCAACAAGGCATTGAGTCGTGCATCGAGTTCTTCGAACTGGAATGGCTTGACCACGTAGTCGTCGGCGCCGGCAGCCAGGCCTTCGACCTTGTCCTGCCAGTTGCCACGCGCGGTGAGGATCAGGATCGGAAAGGTCTTGCCGCTCGAACGCAACTGCCGGATCAGATCCAGACCGCCCATGCCCGGCAGACCGAGGTCGATCACCGCCAGATCGAAGTTGAACTGTCCGGTCTGGTACAGCGCCTCTTCGGCATTGGCCACGGACTCGACCACGTGACCGCTCTCCGTCAGGCGGGTTTGCAGGTGATGGCGCAACAGCGCTTCATCTTCGACGACCAACAGTTTCATAACGCTCTCCCGGGCAAATCAAAAATCTCCAGACAACCCTCTGTGGGCGCTAGCCTGCTGGCGATAGCGCCCTGACAGTCGACTGGAGGGTCGGCTGCCAAATCGCAATCGCCAGCAGGCTGGCTCCCACAGGGTACTGATGCGAACCGCCTTAGAAAGCGTAGTTCGCCGACAGGTAAGTCTGGGCGCTGCTGGTCAAGTCCAGCGAGCCTTGCTTGCTGCCACCGCTCTCTTTCATTTCGGTGCTGGCGTTGCTCATCAGGTAACGGTAACCGAGTTCCACCGAAACGTTCTGCGCCACTTGTTGCAGCACACCGAATTGGCCGCCGACGGCGTAACCGATGTCGCTGTCGCGGCTGTAGCCAGGTGAATCCTGAGTCAGCTTGGTCAAACCGGCCGTTGCGCCACCGAACAACCTGGTGCTGCCGCCCACTGGGTAGAACAGATCGTAGCTGCCCAGCAGGTTTTCCTGGCGCAGTTTAATACCATTGTGCGAACCGGACACGTTGTCGTAAGTGGCGTAGTAGCGACCTTGCGAATTTTGCTGACCGAGGCGCACACCGTAGGTGTTGTTGCCGTCGATTGCGCCGCTGGCGTCCGGGTGCCCGAGGTTATCGTTCAGCGCATGGGACTTTTTGACTTTGTCGCTGGTCTGGCCAAAGGTCAGGCCGGCGAAGTTGCTGGTGTCATCGGCATGTGCCGCAAGGCTGGAGCCCAACAAGGTAAAAGCCAGCAGCAGTTTGTTTAGACGATTCATCGCGTTTCCTCTTTCACAGTGCTGTTTGGGTATGGCGCAAGGTTACTGACCTGCCCCTGTACCGCCCCTGAACACTCTCTGAACCTGCGCTGAATCAAATCGACTAGGCTGTCCTGACCACTTTCTATAAGGAGACCGACCATGCGCCTGTTCCTCGCCCTCGCCTTGCTCGCTGCCAGCAGCCTGGCCAACGCCGCGATCAAGACTCAGGAGATTCCCTACCAGAGTGCCGACGGCACCCGGCTGATCGGCTACTACGCCTACGACGACGCGATCAAGGGCAAACGCCCGGGCGTGGTGGTGGTGCATGAATGGTGGGGCTTGAACGACTACGCCAAACGCCGCGCCCGCGACCTCGCCGAACTGGGCTACAGCGCGCTGGCGATCGACATGTACGGCGAAGGCAAGAACACCGAGCATCCGAAAGATGCGATGGCATTCATGCAAGCCGCGACCAAGGATGCCGCGGCCTCCAGCAAGCGCTTCGAGGCGGGGTTGAATCTGCTGAAAAAGCAGCCGCAGACCGACGTGAATAAAATCGCCGCCATCGGTTACTGCTTCGGCGGTGGCGTGGTGCTTAACGCCGCGCGTCAGGGCGAGCCATTGGCGGGCGTGGTGAGTTTCCACGGTGCGCTGGCCACCACCACCCCGGCGACGCCCGGCAGTGTGAAGGCGAAGGTTCTGGTCGAGCACGGTGCGCTGGACAGCATGGTTACCCCGGACAACGTCACCGCGTTCAAATCTGAAATGGACAAGGCCGGCGCCGACTACACATTCGTCAGCCTCGACGGCGCCAAGCATGGTTTCACCAATCCGGATGCCGATCGCTTGAGCCACGGTGAACACGGAGGCCCGGATATCGGCTACAACAAGGCTGCCGATGAAAAATCCTGGGCGGACATGAAGGCGTTCTTCCAGAAAATCTTTGGCTGATCAGATAGATTGCAGCGCGGCCTTCGCGAGCAGGCTCGCTCCCACATGGGAATGCGTTCCAAATGTGGGAGCGAGCCTGCTCGCGAAAGCCGCACCGCCGATCTCGACCTTGCCCCTGCGAATCGGCAAAATGCCCGCCATGAATTCCAGCCCGCCCCTCCCCGCCTGCTGCACCCCGCTCGACGCCCATTGGCCGTTGCCCAACGTGTTGGCCGACACCGTCCTGCTGAGCACCTGTTTCGACCCGAAGCAACTGCTGGGCGATGACTTCCAGCGCAGCGCCATCGAGCCGCCGCCGAGCATTCAGCGTTCTGTTGCCAAGCGTCAGGCCGAGTTTCTTGCCGGGCGGATCTGTGCCCGGGCGGCGTTGCAGCAACTGGAAGGCTCAAGCGTGATTCCGGCGATTGGCGAAGACCGTGCACCGGTATGGCCGGCGCACATTTGCGGCTCGATCACCCACAGCACCGGGCGTGCGGCGGCGATTGTCGCCAACAAGCAACACTGGCGCGGCTTGGGCATGGACCTGGAAAACCTGCTCGAGACCGAGCGCGCCGAACGCCTGGCCGGGGAGATTCTGACGCCTGCGGAACTGCAGCGCATGGCCGCCGGTGCGCGGGAACAACTGGCGTTGCTGGTGACCCTGACGTTTTCGGTGAAGGAGAGCCTGTTCAAGGCGCTGTATCCGATTGTGCAGAAGCGCTTTTATTTCGAGCACGCCGAGGTGCTGGAGTGGACGGAGCAGGGTCAGGTTCGGATGCGTCTGCTGACTGACTTGTCTGGTGAATGGCGTCATGGCACCGAGCTGGAGGCGCAATTTGGCGTGCAGGAGGGGCAGTTGTTGAGTCTGGTGAGCATTCCTGCCTGAGGATTTGCGGTGTTGGCATCGGCCCTATCGCGAGCAGGCGAAGGCCTACATGTGGAATGCGTGCCCTTGTAGGCCTTCGCCTGCTCGCAATGAGGCCAGTCCGGCCGACATCGATATCAACGGCGTTCCTGATTCCTCGGCCAGCTCAGACTGAAGCAGGCCCCACCCAGACTCTTGCTCTTGTTGATCAGCGCCCGACCGTCATGCCAGTGAATGATCCGCCGCACAATCGACAGCCCCAGCCCATGCCCACCAGAAGCCCGCGTGCGGCTGTCATCCAGACGCAGGAACGGCGTGAAGATCCGCTCCCACGCTACCTCCGGCACGCCCGGCCCGTCATCCTCGACATCGACCCGACAGCGCAACTGTCCGACCTGATAACTCACCGTGACTTTCGAGCGCGCATGGCGCATCGCGTTGCTCACCAGGTTCTGCAACGCCCGATGCAGGAAGCGCGGCTCGGCCTCGACCCAGGCGCCGTCGTTATCCGCTGCCGACAGGCATAACCCACGCTGCACCGTGACCTCGGCACGCAACGGTGCCAGTTCTTCGATCACCTGATTGACCAGCGCATCGAGATCGATGCGTTGAAAGGTCAGCGCTGGTGAACCCTGTTCCAGCCGCGCATAGGTGAGCATTTCGTCGACCAGCTTATCGAGATCCTCGATGTCGTGATCCATGCCCTCGCGGTATTTTTCCAGCGCCTGCTGGGTGGTGGCCGAGCCGATCATCTCCAGCCCGAAACGCAAGCGTGCCACCGGCGTGCGCAGTTCGTGGGACACCGCACGCACGAGTTCGCGCTGGATCGCCAGCAACTGCTGCAAGTGCTCGGCCATGCCATTGAACGCCGCCGCCAGCCGCCCGACCGAGTCCGCTCCGCGCGCCGGCACGCGGGTTTCCAGGCTGCCCTTGGCGATGCGTGTGGCTGCGGCTTCGAGTCCGCGCAGACGTCGTTCGAGCTGGCGCACCAACAAATAAACGATCAGCCCGATCAGGCTCAGGCCCAGGGCAGCGATCAACACCAGCCATTGCGGCGGATACGGATTCATCTGATACAGCGGGCCGATTTCCAGCACCCACGGCGTGCCGACCATGCCGGCAAACACCCGAATCGAATCCCCGCCCTTGCCCAGCGCCATCACCGTATCGCCCTCGGACACGCGGCGGCTCTGGTCTTCGTCCATGTCGGCCTCGTTGACCGTGACCAGTCGCAAATCAAAACCGAAGCCCTTCTCTTCCTTTAATTGCGCCAGCCGCTTGGGTTGCTCGCCCACCGGGAAACGCACCAGTTCATCGGCCAGCAGGTAAATGGTCGCGCGGGCCAGTTGTTCGCTGATCTGTTGGACGTCACCGGTCAGGAGCAGCTGTTCCTTGTCGCTGACCAGCCGATAGACCCGCGCCGCATGCGGGCCGGTCTGCTCCACCAAGGCCTGACCGCGCTGCACCCGGGCGCGCTGAGAGAGGTCCAGATCCGTCTCGGAAAACCTCTTCAGTGCCAGCGGAATCCCCAGCAGACGCTCCCAGACCAACAACGCCCGGTGGCGCTCGGTCTCGTTCATCGGTTGCAGGTTGTCGGCCATCAGCGAGAACGTGCCGTGGGCCAGGCGCTCGCGGTATTGCTCGCTGCGCACCTGATTGAGCAGGTGCAGTGCCAGCACGCCGAGCACCGCCACCAGAATCAGCGCCGCGCACATGCCGCCATAGATGCGCAGGAAGATCGAGTTCACAGCGCCAGATCCACACAGGCTTCAGGGACGAACAGATAGCCTTTGCTGCGGATGGTCTTGATCAGACGCGGGTGATCGGGGTCGTCACCGATTTTCGGGCGGATGCGCGAGATGCGCACATCGATCGAACGATCCTGGCCGTCATAGCCGATGCCACGCAGGGCGGTGAAGATTTCTTCGCGAGAGAGGATACGCCCGGCATTCGACACCAGCAGCCAGAGCAGATCGAATTCGGCGCTGGTCAGTTCGATGCCGCTGTCGCTGAGCCAAGCTTCGCGCAAGGCGTTGTCCACCACCAGCGGGCCGAATTGCAGGCGACGGCTTTTTTCCGCGACGGGTTCGGCTGTGTCACTGCGGCGCAGCAAGGCCTGAATCCGCGCCAGCAACAGCCGTGGGCGCACCGGTTTGCACACGTAATCGTCGGCACCGAGGTCGAGGCCTTGAATCTGGTCAGCGTCGTCGGTGCGCGCGGTGAGCATCAGGATCGGCCCGTCGTAACGGTCGCGCACCTTGCGGCAAATGCTCAGGCCATCTTCACCGGGCAGCATCAGGTCGAGGATCACCAGGTCCGGCTGCTCCTTGATGATCCGCGCCGCCGCCAGCGCGCCGTTGCCTTCGATCTCCACGCGCAATCCATTGGCTTGCAGGTATTCGCGGGTGAGTTCGGCCAGACGCTGGTCGTCCTCGACTATCAATACCTGCCAGGCTTCTTGCTCCACCAGTGACCTCTGCTTGCTGTTTTTATTAATAAAGGAAGAACCGTACGACGCAGCACAATCCATGTGGGAGCGAGCCTGCTCGCGAATGCGTCGGTAGGTTCAGCATCAATGTTGGCTGATCCAACGCTTTCGCGAGCAGGCTCGCTCCCACAGTTCTAGATCCTCCCGTCTTTTTGTCATCTTTCGGGGGGATAAGACTGGGTAAACACCGCTCGATTGTATAAACGGCGTACAGCCAGAACACAAGTCGCCAAATGCGTTCGGACAAGGCGTTTTTTTGTGATAGGGTTCGCGCCCTTAAAAATCCGCTGAAGCGTTTTTCCCGAGTGAAAAACAGTGACAAACGGTCTAGCTCAGCAGGTTCGCGGCCTACACGCGAATCAGCCCTTTCGCACACAATTTACGCACAGGTTTATCCACAGGCTATACGTTGCAATACTCCCCCAAAACGCATTATCTTGTAGCCCGTGCGTAAAAAACCCCTACATGTAGGGGTTTTCGCAAAAAACCAAACACAAACCGGACAGTGAATTCAAGGCTTTTTATTGCCATTGTCGGGTTGAACCAAACGTATTTTCGAAAGCCCAAACCGCGCCTGCGGATGGCTACCGTTTTTCAGTCGACCACGACGATAACGGTACGGGTGTTGCAGTGACGAATCTGCTCCCCGAAAGGAATGCGGTCTCACGCGTATCGCGCGAACCGAAGACTTCGGCATGGAAGCGGCGCTCACAAGGCCCCCTTCCTGAACTGTCCCGAAGTCGTTATGCCCGGCGCGTGCCGGTTGTAGTGCTTCAGGACGGAACGGTGGGCACCTTGATGGTGCCCAAACAAACATAGAGAACGTGGAGACACCCATGCAAACCGACACAACTCGCGAGAACCCGCAGGGCACCTTGCCGCAGGCCGCCGATTCGAATTCGGATCTGGCCGCCACCGCGCCGGGTCAACTGCGCGTGATCAAGCGTAATGGCACTGTCGTTCCTTACACCGATGACAAGATCACCGTCGCTATCACCAAAGCGTTTCTCGCAGTTGAGGGCGGCACCGCTGCCGCTTCGTCGCGAATCCACGACACCGTTGCCCGTCTGACCGAACAAGTCACCGCGACTTTCAAGCGTCGCATGCCGTCGGGCGGCACCATCCACATCGAAGAGATCCAGGATCAGGTCGAACTGGCCCTGATGCGTGCCGGCGAGCAGAAAGTCGCTCGCGATTACGTGATCTACCGTGATGGCCGTTCGAAAGAACGCGCTGCCCACGCGCCGGTAGAAGCGGCGGTCAACGCGCACCCGTCGATCCGCATCACCCGTGCCGACGGCAGCCTCGCGCCGCTGGACATGGGCCGCCTGAACACCATCGTTACCGAAGCCTGCGAAGGCCTGGCTGAAGTCGATGGCGACCTGATCCAGCGCGAAACCCTGAAAAACCTGTACGACGGCGTGGCCCTGAACGACGTCAACACCGCACTGGTGATGACCGCGCGTACCCTGGTTGAACGTGAGCCGAACTACTCGTTCGTCACCGCTCGCCTGCTGATGGACACCCTGCGTGCCGAAGGTCTGGGCTTCCTGGGTGTGGCCGAAAGCGCCACTCACCACGAGATGGCCGACCTGTACGCCAAGGCGCTGCCGGCTTACATCGCCAAAGGTATCGAGTTCGAACTGCTGAACCCTGTGCTGGCCACCTTCGACCTGGAAAAACTGGGCAAGGCGATCAACCACGAGCGCGATCAGCAATTCACCTACCTGGGCCTGCAGACCCTGTACGACCGTTACTTCATCCACAAGGATGGCGTGCGTTTCGAACTGCCGCAGATCTTCTTCATGCGCGTGGCCATGGGCCTGGCGATCGAAGAAAAGCAGAAAGAAGACCGTGCGATAGAGTTCTACAACCTGCTGTCGTCCTTCGACTACATGGCTTCGACGCCGACCCTGTTCAACGCCGGTACCCTGCGTCCACAACTGTCGAGCTGCTACCTGACCACCGTTCCGGACGACCTGTCGGGCATCTACCACGCGATCCACGACAACGCCATGCTGTCGAAATTCGCCGGCGGCCTGGGCAACGACTGGACGCCAGTGCGTGCGCTGGGCTCGTACATCAAAGGCACCAACGGCAAGTCGCAAGGCGTGGTGCCGTTCCTGAAAGTGGTGAACGACACCGCGGTAGCCGTTAACCAGGGTGGCAAGCGCAAAGGCGCTGTGTGTGCCTACCTGGAAACCTGGCACATGGACATCGAAGAGTTCATCGAACTGCGCAAGAACACCGGTGATGATCGTCGTCGTACCCACGACATGAACACCGCCAACTGGATCCCTGACCTGTTCATGAAGCGTGTCTTCGATGACGGCAAGTGGACTCTGTTCTCGCCTTCCGAAGTACCGGATCTGCACGATCTGACCGGTAAAGCCTTCGAAGAGCGCTACGAGTACTACGAAGCCCTGACCGAGTACCCGGGCAAGGTCAAGCTGTTCAAGACCATCCAGGCCAAAGACCTGTGGCGCAAAATGCTTTCCATGCTGTTCGAAACCGGCCACCCATGGCTGACGTTCAAGGACCCGTGCAACCTGCGCAGCCCGCAGCAGCACGTTGGCGTGGTTCACAGCTCGAACCTGTGCACCGAGATCACCTTGAACACCAACAAGGACGAGATCGCCGTTTGCAACCTGGGCTCGATCAACCTGCCGAACCACATCGTCGACGGCAAGCTGGACACCGCCAAGCTGCAACGCACCGTGAACACGGCCGTGCGCATGCTCGACAACGTGATCGACATCAACTACTACTCGGTGCCGCAAGCGAAGAACTCCAACTTCCGCCACCGTCCGGTCGGTCTGGGCATCATGGGCTTCCAGGACGCGCTGTACCTGCAGCACATCCCTTACGGTTCCGACGCTGCCGTCGAGTTCGCCGACAAGTCGATGGAAGCGGTCAGCTACTACGCGATCCAGGCGTCCTGCGACCTGGCTGACGAGCGCGGCGCGTACGAGACCTTCAACGGTTCGCTGTGGTCCAAAGGCATCCTGCCACTGGATTCGCAACAGATCCTGATCGAACAACGCGGCCAGAAGTACATCGACGTTGACCTGAACGAAACCCTGGACTGGGCACCGGTTCGCGCCCGTGTACAGAAAGGCATTCGTAACTCCAACATCATGGCCATCGCACCGACCGCGACCATCGCCAACATCACCGGCGTATCGCAGTCGATCGAACCGACCTACCAGAACCTGTATGTGAAATCGAACCTGTCGGGCGAATTCACCGTGATCAACCCGTACCTGGTTCGCGACCTCAAGGCTCGCGGTCTGTGGGACTCGGTCATGATCAACGACCTGAAGTACTACGACGGTTCGGTTCAGCAGATCGAGCGCATCCCGCAAGAACTCAAAGAGCTCTACGCGACCGCGTTCGAAGTGGACACCAAGTGGATCGTTGACGCCGCCAGCCGTCGTCAGAAGTGGATCGATCAGGCCCAGTCGCTGAACCTGTACATCGCCGGCGCCTCGGGCAAGAAGCTCGACGTGACCTACCGCATGGCCTGGTACCGTGGCCTGAAAACCACCTACTACCTCCGTGCCCTGGCCGCGACCAGCACCGAGAAGTCGACCATCAACACCGGCAAGCTGAACGCTGTTTCCAGCGGCGGCAACCACGGCGATGATTCGGTTCTGGCAGCTCCAGCCGGTCCGGCTCCAGTGCCAAAGGCTTGCGCGATCGACGAGCCGGATTGCGAAGCTTGCCAATAAGCTGAGCCGAATCAGGCGTCGCGAGACGCCTGATTCTTCCAGGCAAAAGAACCCCCGACAGACTTCTGGTGTGTCGGGGGTTTTCTTTTGTCCGCCATATATTTGTAGGAGCTGTCGAGTGAAACGAGGCTGCGATCTTTTGATCTTTACTGCTGCCGCCAAAGATCAAAGGATCAAAGGATCAAAGGATCAAAGGATCAAAAGATCGAAAGATCAAAAGATCAAAAGATCAAAAAATCAAAAGATCAAAAGATCAAAAGATCGCAGCCTTCGGCAGCTCCTACCATTGATTAAGTGAATCTGACGGAGATTAGTTGGCTCGCACAGAAGAGCAAAAGCCAAACACATGCTCTTCACCACTCAATGGCCGAGTGTCAGCTCGCCGAAAGCTTTTGATCTTGCCTTACCGGCCCCGTTGGCAGGCTGAGTGCAGGGGTTTATCCGGGGGCGGGAGCGCAGCGACCGTTTGGCGCAGCCAAACACATCGAGAGGAGGTGCAGCGAAGCAAACCGTAGGCGATGCCCCCGGATGAATACCGTAGCAAAGGAACCCGAGCCACGGCGAGGGCCGAACGCTGGGGCCAAGCCTTTTGGGTTATCTTTTCGTTGGGCCGGCACTCCGGCGCCTGGAAAAGGTGACTCGCCGTAAGGGCGAAACCCTAAGTAGCCGTTATCGCAGCAATGGATAAGCCCACAAAACAATAGCCCACAAAAAAGCCCCTCAAAAAGAGGGGCTCCCTTGCACAACCAGAAACCGCAATCAGGTCATCTGAATGATGGTCTGCATGATGGTGCTCTGGGTCGAAATGGTCTTCGCGTTCGCCTGATAGTTGCTCTGGCCCTTGATCAGGTCCACCAGTTCATTGGTCAGGTTAACGTTGGACTCTTCCAGCGAGTTGGATACCACCTCGCCCAAGGTACCGGTTTTCGGCGCGTCGTAGCCCGGAATACCGGAAGCGAAGGTTTCTTTCCAGCTAGTACCACCGATAGCCTGCAGGCCCTGTTCGTTGGTGAAGCTGGCCAGCGCAACCTGGCCGATGGCCTTGCTCTGGTTGTTGCTGAAGTTGGCGAACAGGGTACCGGTGCCATCGATGGTCAGGTTGGTGATCTGGCCAGTGGCGTAACCATCCTGAGTCGGGATCGAACGGGCAGTATCGGCGTTGTACTGGGTGGTCTGAGCCATCGAAATGGTGATGCCTGCCGGGTTCGCGGCTGCACCATTAGGCCTGAACGTACCGTTGATCACATTACCCGGGACCCAGCCACTGAGCTTGAGGTCACTGCTGATCACCGGGCCCGGCAGAGTGCTGACCTGAGTCAGCTTGCCAGCGGAGTCAAACGTCATGGTCGAAGGTGTCGGCGCGGTGACCTTCGGATCGCTACCGGTAGCGTCCGGATTGCGACCGTCTACCAGGGTGTAGACCTTCCAGGTGTTCGCACCGGTCTTGACCACGTACTGATCCATCGGGTGCATGTTGCCCTGACTGTCATAGATCGGCGTGCTGAACGACTTGGTGTAGGTCGCAAGGTTGTTCGGATCGAACTTGCCGGCGGGCACTGTGTCGTCGATCACTGGAGCGGTCGAGTCCAGGTTGATGGTCGAGGTCACCAGCGAGGTGGACTTCGGCGCCAGGTTGGAAGTGTCGATCTTCAGGTCGGTCAACACACCATTGACGATCTTGCCGTTGGCATCCACACCGTAACCTTGCAGACGCGAGGTGTAGTCGGTGTTGGTGATGTAACCGGCATTGTCGACCTTGAACGTACCGGCACGGGTATAGGAGATCGAGCCGTTGTTGCTCATGGTGAAGAAGCCGGAACCGTTGATACCCATGTCCAGCACGTTACCGGTGTTGTTGATATCACCCTGGGTGAACTGCTGAGAAACGTTGGCCAGACGTACACCGTTACCGATGACCTTGCTGCCACTGCCCAGACGGGTCGACGAGTAAACGTCTTCGAATTCTGCACGGGACGATTTGAAACCGGCGGTCGCGACGTTGGCGATGTTGTTGCCGGTCACGTCCAGTTGTTTGTTGGCTGCATAGAGACCGCTAAGGCCGATATTGAAAGACATATTCCACTCCTTTGTGCCGGTTAGTCGGCTCTATATACCAATGGTTTGTACTTTGGACAGGGCGACGGTGCCCTTGCCGGACAGGTTGAGCATCAGCTCGCCACCGGTCTGGCTGATGGTCACGCTGTTGACCGTGGCTGGCAGGTAGGTCGCCAGGTCGGTCGCGGTGCCATTGATCGAGGCGTTGGCTTTGACGGTATAGGTACCGGTCTTGACCAGATTGCCGTCCTTGTCCTTGCCGTCCCAGGTGAAGCTTGCGCTGCCTGCGGCGCGACTGCCCAGATCGATGGTGCGAACCACCGTGCCGCTGCTGTCGGTAATGCTGACGGTGCCACCGGCAATCGACGACGGCACGGTGACCGAACCGGTCATGCCTTTGCTCGGGTCGTCCAATTGAACGGTGTTGGTCTGCACGATCACGTTGCGGCCAACCAGCGACGACGCCTGCAGGGCTTGCGAGGAGCTGTAGTTGCCGGCCAGCGAACTGACGGTGCTGTTGAGGGTGGTGATGCCCTCAAGGCTGCTGAACTGCGCCAACTGTGCTACGAAGGCGCTGTTGTCCTGCGGATCAAGCGGGTTCTGGTTTTTCAGCTGGGTGACCAGCAGTTGCAGGAACGCATCCTTGCCCAGGGCTTTGCCGCCAGTGGCGCTGTTGGTGGCCGAAGCAATGCCACCGGTGGTCGAACTGCTCGTTTTCTTCGAGGAGTTCGCCAGGATGTCATTCATGCTCAGGCTGCTGGTGGTATCGGAAACACTCATGGCAGTCGCCCCTTATTACTGACCGAGGGTCAGTACCTTCTGCATCATGGTTTTGGCGGTGTTCATCATTTCGGCGTTGGTCTGGAACGAACGGCTCGCGGAAATCATGTCAGCCATTTCTTCCACCACGTTGACGTTCGGGTAGTAGACATAGCCTTTGGCGTCAGCGGCCGGATGGTTCGGCTCGTAGCGCGCTTCGAGGTTGCTCTGGTCTTCGACCACGCCAAGTACCTGCACGCCCTGCCCTGCGGCGTCCTGGCTCTGGAACAGCGAGTTGCTGCCACTGTTCTGGCCGCCCTGGAACATGGTGGCGAACACCGGGTGACGGGCGCGGTAGGTCTGGTCGATGCTCGACGAAACGGTTTCGGCGTTGGCGATGTTCGAAGCCACGGTGTTCAGACGCGTGGTTTGTGCGCTCATGCCGCTGCCGGCAATGTTGAAAACGCTGGACAGGGACATGGATTACTCTCCGCGCAGGGCTGACACCAGCCCTTTGAATTTGCTGTTGAGCAGGGTGAAGCTGGCCTGGAAGCCGACCGCGTTTTCCGCGTAGTTCGACTGCTCAAGCTGAGCGTCCACGGTGTTCTGGTCGATCGAAGGCTGCATCGGCGTGCGATACATCAGCGACTCGTCGCCATTGCCCAGGCCTTCAGCCTCGATGTGACGGCTGTTGGTCATGTTCAGGGCGATGGTGCCGTTGGCGTTCTTCTGGGTCTGTGCTTCGAGCACTTTGGAGAAGTCCAGATCCCGAGCCTTGTAGTTCGGGGTATCGGCGTTGGCGATGTTGTTGGCCAACACTTCGGCACGCTGGGCGCGGAAGCCCAATGCCTTTTCGTGAATGCCGAGCGCTTTATCGAAGCTGATGCTCATGTCGGGAACCTTCGGGTGACCGGTTTTTCGTACCTGAGCTTTAGCAAGCGCCGTGCCAAACAGAAGAACCCCCGTAAACCGGGGCTTTGCCGGGTATCGGCAAAGCGGTAATGCCAGAAAAGCGGCAAACGGCTTCCGCTGGCTGCCGCTTTTCTGCCGCTGCCTCCCCTGTAGGAGCTGCCGAAGGCTGCGATCTTTTGATCTTGTTTTTTAAATCAAGATCAAGATCAAAAGATCGCAGCCTTCGGCAGCTCCTACATGAAACAAAGCATCAGGCATAAAAAAGGGAGCCCTCGGGGCTCCCGATTTTGTATGCCTGATGCCTTGTTTCACTTCGCCTGGTAAATGATCCCCGGGCTGCACTGGACCATCTGGTAATGATCCGGCAAACCGTTCAGCGCCTCGGAAGCGCCAAGGAACAGATAGCCGCCCGGCTTCAGCGTGCTGTGAATGCGCAACAGGATGTCTTTCTTCACCTCGGCGGAGAAGTAGATCAGCACGTTGCGGCAGAACACGATGTCGAACTTGCCCAGACTCGCGTAGCTGTCGAGCAGGTTGAACGAACGGAATTCCACCCGGTTCTTGATCGGCGCCTTGATCACCCAGCGCCCCGGCCCTTTCGGGTCGAAGTAGCGCTGCAGACGATCGGCGGACAAACCGCGGCCGATCGCCAGGCTGTCGTATTCGCCGGTCTTGCAGTTGGTCAGCATGCTGCCGGACAGGTCGGTGGCAACGATCTGCACGCCCATCTTCAACTGACCGAGGTTGCTGCGTTCGAACTCGTCGATCGACATCGACAGCGAATACGGTTCCTGACCCGACGAGCACGCCGCCGACCAGATCCGCAGACGCTGGTTGGGACTGGCCTTGATCGCCTCGGGCAGCACCTTGTTCTTCAAGACTTCAAACGGATAGGTGTCACGAAACCACAGGGTCTCGTTGGTCGTCATGGCATCGACCACCTGCTCGCGCAAACCGCTGCGCGGCTGGGTCTGGATGCGCTGTACCAGCTCACCCAGGGACTTGATGCCTTGCTGCTCCATCAGTTTGTTGAGACGGCTCGAGACCAGGTACTGCTTGTTTTCACCGAGCAAAATGCCACAGGCTTTTTCCAGGAAGACCCGGAATTGTTCGAAATCCAAATTACCCGTAGACAATGATGCCGCCTCTTAAATCGTGTTGACCGCCAGGGGCAGAAGGCCCCTAGCTGATATCTGCTGCTTTGATCCGGTCGACTACCCGGGATGCCAGGTCATCAGGACGGAATTTGGCCAGGAAGTCATCGGCACCGACTTTCTTGACCATCGCCTGATTGAATACCCCCGACAACGAAGTATGCAGGATGATATGAAGCTTTTGCATGCGCGGGTCGCTGCGAATCTCCGCCGTCAGGGTGTACCCGTCCATCTCCGGCATCTCGATGTCGGAAATCATCATCAGGAACTCTTCTTCCGGCTTCTTGCCCTCATCGACCAGCTTGCGCAGGTAATCCAGCGCCTGCTTGCCGTCGTTCAGCGCCACCACTTCGACACCAACCGTCTGCAGGCAACGCGTGACCTGCTTGCGCGCCACCGACGAGTCATCGACCGTCAGCACCCGCAGCGACAACGCCTTGCTCTGGGTCTCGACATCCACCACGCCGACCGAAATCGCCTCGGGTGTCGGCGCCACTTCCGCCAGCACCTTCTCGACATCGATGATTTCGACTAACTGATTGTCGACTCGAGTCACAGCGGTCAGGTAATGATCGCGACCCGTGCCCTTGGGCGGCGGATGGATCTCTTCCCAGTTCATGTTGACGATGCGCTCCACCGAGCGAACCAGGAAACCCTGGGTCTTGGTGTTGTACTCCGTGATGATCACGAACGGACTGTTCTTGTCTTTCAACGCCCCGGAACCGGTCGCCATTGCCAGATCAAGGATCGGAATGGTCGCCCCCCGGATATTCGCCACCCCGCACACGACAGGACTGGACTTGGGCATCAACGTCAGCGACGGGCATTGCAGCACTTCCCGCACCTTGAACACGTTGATGCCGTAGAGCTGTTGACCGTCGAGACGGAACAACAACAGCTCCAGGCGATTCTGCCCTACCAGTTGCGTGCGCTGGTTCACCGAATCCATTACACCAGCCATGCCCAGACTCCTACACCAACGCCAAGTGTTGTTGCGACGCACATTCATTGCTAAACGGCACGGCGCTTGCTTTTTAACTCGTATGAACGCTCAAACGACATTTTTCCGACACCTGACCTCCCGCACCCGCAAAGCGCTGTGCGCGACGTCTGCCGTCTGCTTTTTTCTCGCTGGCAGCCCTGCCGGTGCTGATACGGTTACCTTGCCTGACATGCTTATCGGCGTCACTCAGGGCTTTCTTGAGTTCACCGTAGAAGACTATCTGGCTACCAGTCAAACGGAAGGCCGCTACGAAATCGAGGTCAACCAGCTCGATCCGCGTATGCGCATGCCTATGTGCGACAAGGAATTGACAGCGTCGCTGGAGAGTCCGGCACGTCCGCTGGGCCGGGTTACGGTCAAGGTCAGGTGCGAGGGAAGCTCGCCGTGGACGGTGTTCGTGCCCGCTCAAGTCCGCCTGTTTCGCGAGATTGTCACCACCACTCGCCCGCTGAAACGCGCCGGAATTATCGAGCCGCAAGACGTGACCTTGCGTGAACGCGACATCAGCCAGATCAATCAGGGTTTCCTGACGTCGGTGGATGAAGCCATCGGGCAGAAATTAACCCGACCAACGGTCGCCGATCAGGTGATTACCCTAGTGCACCTGGAACAGGCTGAAGTGGTGCGCAAGGGTGATCAGGTGGTCATCATCGCCCGCAGCGGTACGCTCGCCGTGCGCATGCCCGGCGAAGCCCTGGCCAATGGCGGCCTGAAAGAACAGATCCGGGTAAAAAACCTCAATTCCAACCGGGTGATCAAGGCGCAGGTCATCGCGCCGGGCCAAGTGGAAGTGGCCATGTAAGACGCTCAAGGAGAACACTGGCGCCGGCCTCGACGCTTCCCTAAACTGTGCCGAAGCAGAACACGCTTCGGCACATACAGCTCATTGCAAAGTGAGCCTAAAGTTTTCCAGGGAATGGCCGAGAACATGGCAAGCGTCCAAATTCCCAGAGGTTTTTAACATGGTCATCGATTTCAGCCGTTTGAACAGCTCCTCGTCACTTACGGGCAGTACACGTACCAGCAACGCCAAGGAAACCGCCGAATCCGGCACCTCCGCGCCGCTGAATACCCAGGCCGAAACGGCCAGTACCGCAAAAAGCGGGGAATCGGTACACCTCAGCAATGAGGCTCAACAGTTGCAGAAGGTCACTGACAAGCTGCGCGATCAGCCTGCCGTCGACAAAGCCCGGGTGGCCGAGTTGAAAGCAGCGATTGCCGATGGCAGCTATAAAGTCGACAGCAACCGTGTAGCCAGCAAACTGCTCAACTTCGAAGCCCAGCGCTAGGCTTTTGCCGGCGCCAGGCTTTTGGACGCTTAAAACCCAAGGCCAGCCATGCACGACACTAATTTATTGCAACTGATCACCGACGACTTTGCTCCAGCTCAACAATTGCTGGAGTTACTGCAAACCGAGTCCCTCGCCTTGCACGGTCGCGACATGCCTTTGCTCGAAGATATTCTGGCGCGCAAACAGGCATTGATCATTTTGCTTGAACAGCATGGCCGCAAGCGCAGCGAAATCCTCGCCAGCCTCAACCTGCCGCTCGACCGTCAGGGCCTGGAGCAACTGGCCAGCCACTCGAGCATAGGCGACCAGTTGTTGGCCCAGAGTGACGTGCTGACCGACCTGATTGCCCAGTGCCAGGCGGCCAACGTCAAGAACGGCCAGTCGATCCAGATTCAGCAGGCCGCCACGGCCAATCAGCTGAAAATCCTCACCGGGGGCGAGCCGCCAGCGTTGTATGACGCCTCGGGCACTTTCGCCAAACCCACCAAGCCGCGTACGCTCAGCCAGGCGTGAGCCATTCGATGTGCCTGCACTATCAACCCGCGGAACATGCTGGCAAAATGCTGGCAAGTCGTAGTCAAATTTTGTCTGGAGATTGAGAAAACGTGCCAAACGCCCTAAGCGCGGATGATAGTCCGCAGCCCCCAAAGGTGCTGACCACGCCCCTGGAAATCTCCAGCAACCTGCGCCAGCTGCAAGAAAGCCACGATCCGCTGATCATCACGTTCCATGAGCGCAGCCAGCGCTTCCAGAGCTACCTGATCCAGGTCGACCGCGAAACCGCGACGATTGCCCTGGACGAAATGATCCCGCGCGATGGCGAGCGTTTTCTGCTGGCGGGCGAACCGTTCAAGGTCGAAGGTTTCCACGATGGCGTGCGCATCGCCTGGGAATGCACCGGTACGCTGAACATTGAAGAGTCCGAGGGCGATCGCTTCTACACCGGCGAACTGCCGACCGAAGTGGTTTACCACCAGCGCCGCAACGCCTTTCGCGCGGCCCTGAAGCTGACTGACCTGGTCAGCGTCGAACTCGGCGGCGAAAAGCTCAAGGCGCCGATCAGCGGCAAACTGCTGGATATTTCCGCCACCGGATGCAAGCTGCGCTTTGAGGGCGACATCACCGACCGCCTGCAACTGGGCCAGGTCTACGACCGCATGATCGCCACCCCGCTGTTCGGCAATCAGCCCATCTCGGTCGAACTGCGTTATCTGCACTTCGAAGAAAAGCTCAACATCACCTTCGCCGGCCTGCGCTTCCACAACATCAGTGGCCAGGCAGCGCGTAACGTCGAACGCTTTGTCTATCAGCTGCAGCGTGAAGCACGCCGGTTCGATAAAGACGATATGTAATTCCTGCAGGCAAATAGAATGGGCAGTCCCTCGCGGGACTGCCCTTTTTTATTTCCATTGTCCCGTCTTGGCCGGGAGATCCCTGTGGCGAGGGGATTTATCCCCGATGGGTCGCGTAGCGCCCCCAAAACCTGCCGATGCGCAGTATCAGATACTTCGCATGCGTTGATTTTGCGACTGCTTCGCAGCCGGTCGGGGATAAATCCCCTCACCACAGTTAAAGCATCATTCTTTGAACAGTGTTGCCATCACCCGACTCAGGGCCTGGCACCACTGATGTCCGGCGTCGGTTTATCGCCGCCATCAGCCGGATCAGTTTCCACCGCCGCTTCAGGCTGCACTTCGGGTTCTGGCTCCGACTCCGGTTCCGGTTCCGGCGTAACCGTGGTCTGCATCTGCTCCTGCACCACCTGCTCATCCACTCGCGGGTCGAGCGCGGCCACCAGCGGCGAGCTGGACATGCTGTCCGGCATCGCCACGTGATGCAGCGGTGCGTCGTCGACCTGATGCAGATTGGTCACCGCTTTCGGCCGGATGCGCCACACCAGCACCAGCGCAAAAAAGCTGAAGAACGCGTACAGGCTCTGACTGCCGAACAGCTTCATCAGCACCCCGGCCAGCAGCGGGCCGATACTCGCGCCGACACCGTAGGTCACCAGCAGCATCGCCGTCAGCGACACCCGGCGATCGCCCTCGACGTGGTCGTTGGAGAACGCCACCGCCAGCGGATACAGGCAGAACTGCACCAGCGAACACATGAACCCGACGACAAACAGAACTTCCAGCGGCACCTGCGGCAAGATCGCCAACGGCAATGCCGCTACCGCCAGGAACCCGGCAAAACAACGAATCAGCAGCGCCCGGTCATAACGGTCGGACAGCCAGCCCAACGGCCACTGCACCAGCAGTCCGGCAAAAATGCAGCTACCCATGAACAGACCGACCTGTTCGGTCGAAAGCCCCTGCTGCGATGCATACAGTGGTGCCAGACCGTAGAACGAGCCGATGATCAGGCCTGCACCGAGCACCGTGCTCAACGACTGCGGCACTCGCTTGATAAAGAAGCGCGGTTCCATCGGTGCCGGATGCAGCGGCGCCGGGTGAATCCGCCGGGTCAGCGCCACTGGCACCAGACACAGGGCAAAACACAGGGCGACCAGCATCAGCAGCTCCAGACCGAGGCCCGGGTGCATGACCAGAATCAGCTGACCGAGCACCAGCCCCAGATACGAAGCGATCATGTAGCCGCTGAACACCAGCCCGCGCTGGTTGGCGTCGGCCTGCTCGTTGAGCCAGCTCTCGATCACCATGTACTGGCACATCATGCCCAGACCGACGATGGTCCGCAGCACCAGCCATGCCGGCAGCCAGTCGACCAGGCCATGCCCGAGCACCGCCGCGCCGACGATCCCGGCACACGCCGAATACGCTCGAATGTGTCCGACCCGGGCGATCAAGCGGTGACCGATCTTGCCGCCCAGTACCAGGCCGAAATAGTTGGCGGCCATCAGCGCACCGACCCACAGCCCGTCGACATTGTCCGCGGCCAGGCGCAATGCCAGGTATGTAGATAGAAGGCCCGAGCCGATCAACATCATCAGCGAGGCGAAATACAGCGCTCGAAAGGATTTCCAGATTTGGCGCATCGGCGTTCCGAGCGGCTCCTTGCAGTGAGTATCGGACTATCAAGACGATAGCCCGACGGCGACAGTTAGTCAGGCCTGGGCTGCTAGAACACGCCGTTCCCAGGGAGTGATTTCATCAAAGAAGCTGGTCAACTCCATGGTCTTCGAAGCGATGTAGCCTTCGATGAACTCCTGTCCGAACAGTTCCCTGGCCAATTGGCTACGTTTCAGACGTTCGAGTGCGGCATTCAAGGTACACGGCAGCGAAAGATTGTCCGGTACTTCGAATTCGCCCTGAATCGCCGCAGTCGGTTCCAGCGCATGCTCGATCCCATGCAAGCCGGCGGCCAGGCTCGCGGCAATCGCCAGATACGGGTTGGCATCGGCGCCGGGCAAGCGGTTTTCGACGCGCCGGGCCGCCGGCGAACTGGCCGGAATCCGCAGCCCTGCCGCACGGTTGTCGTGCGACCAGCAGGCATTGTTCGGCGACGCATACGGGTGGCACAGACGCTGATAGGAGTTCACGTTCGGCGCGAACAGCGCGGTGAAATCCGCCATGCCCGCCTGCTGCCCGCCGATGAAATGGTGGAACATCGCCGTCGGCTCGCCGCTCTGGTCACTGAACACATTGTTGCCGGTGGCGATCTCGACCAGGCTTTGGTGAATGTGCATCGAACTGCCCGGCGTGTGCGCCAGCGGCTTGGCCATGCACACTACACTCAGGCCATGCTTGAGCGCGACTTCCTTGAGCAAGTGTTTGAACAGGAAGGTCTGGTCGGCCAGCAACAGCGGATCACCGTGCAGCAAGTTGATCTCGAACTGGCTGACGCCCATCTCATGCATGAAGGTATCGCGTGGCAGACCGAGGGCTGCCATGCATTTATAGACTTCGCTGAAGAACGGCCTCAGGCCATTGTTGGAGCTGACGCTGAACGCCGACTGACCATCCTCGCGGCGCCCATCAAGACCTACCGGCGGACGGAACGGCTGGGTCGGATCGGTGTTCGGCGCGAAGACGAAGAATTCCAGCTCGGTCGCCACCACTGGCGCCAAGCCATGTGCGGCGTAACGGGCGATGACTTTTTTGAGTTGACCACGGGTCGACAGGTTGGAGCTTTCGCCGCTCAGTTCGTCGGCATCGCAGATGGCCAGGGCACGCGGTTCGTCGCTCCATGGCAGGGGATGGATCATGCTCGGCTCGGCGACCAGCGCCAGGTCGCCGTCATCGCTGCCGTAAAACCGCGCCGGCGGATAACCGCCCATGATGCATTGCAGCAGCACTCCCCGCGCCATCTGCAAACGCCGCCCTTCGAGAAAACCCTCGGCGGTCATCACCTTGCCGCGCGGCACGCCGTTCAAATCCGGCGTGACACATTCGATCTCATCAATGCCGGTCAGTCGCTGCGCGAGTGAACCCTGGCCATCGGTTGTCATGACGCAATCCTTGTTATTGTGCGAGCCGCGAACGGCGACCGTACAAAATAGGCTCCGGCTGTTCGGAATATCAAGCAGCGTCAAACAAAAAAGGCCACCACCGAATTGCTGTGTAGGAGCTGCCGCAGGCTGCGATCTTTTGATCTTAAAAAAAGTCAAAAGATCGCAGCCTTCGGCAGCTCCTACAGGGGGCATGCCTTCAGGGCAGGTAGAGGCTGAAGACGCCGCCACCCAATGGTCCGCCATTGCGAATTTCGGTGTGTCCGACCACGCCATTGCGCTGATGCAACGCAGCAATGCGGCTGGCGAAATACAGACCCAGGCCCGTGCTGCCGCTGCTGTGATTGATGCCCTGCACGTAATCGGCCTGACGCTCGAGCATCTCGGCCGGGTAACCGTCGCCGTCATCGTTGATGCTCAACACCAGTTGTCCGGCCTCGTCGCTGACGGTAATCAGCAGCGACTCGCGGGCATAACGAATGGCGTTGTTGATGCAGTTGCCCAACACCGACGCAACCAATTCACGATCAAAGAACCCCAGCGGACTCAGCGGATCGACTTCATAGGTGGCGATAATGCCGCGACTGGCAAACACCTCTTGGTGTGACGCCAACTGCGCCTCGATGAAGTCGTCGAGTTCGTGATAGGCCGGTTGCAGCGGCAACTGGTTGACGCCGAGCTTGTACAGCCCGAGCAACTGCACCAGCATGCCGTTGAGGTGGGCGAACTCGAAGTCGATCACGCCCTGCTCCGCTCCTGCGCGCTGCCCCTCTGGCAAGCGCGCCAGCCACTGGCTGTGGGCTTGCATCAGCATCGCCAGCGAGTTCTTCATGTCGTGAACGGTGGAGGCAATCACCGTTGAGAAATCCAGAGCCTGCTCGTCTTGGTTCATTCGCCAAACGCCTTGCTTTTCAGCTTCTGATAACGCGCAAAACGCGCGTCGGTGTCGGGCATCAGGCCGACCATTTTCAGGCAGGCCCGACATTCTTCCAGCTCCGCCGACGGCACACTGGTGTCGGTGCCGTGCAGCAACGACTGGGCCATGTTCAGCGCGATACTGATGTTCTTCGGTTGCATCTTCAGCGCCTTGCGGAACACCTCGCGGGCCTCCACCAGGTTGCCGGTCTTGTACACGCGCACGCCCTGACGGTTAAGGTCGGCGGCGGCGTTACTTGAGCTGAGAATCGTCGGGTCATCGGTGAGTTTGGCGATGTCTTTCATCACCGCCGGGTCGTCGCCGTAAATTTCCGCGCAGCTCTTGAGCATCGACGTGCCCGCCTCGGCCTGACCGAGCATCTGCAACTGCTTGGCAACCAGCAGCGCCGCTTCAGGGCTCATGAACTGTTCCATGCCATCGAGGCGCATCAGCGCTTGTTCGGTGAGCTTGTCGGCGGTCTCGGCATCGTTGAGCAGCAGACTGGTGGCCTTCATCAGCCGCGCACGAATCTGCAGGCCCGGGTCAGACGGGTTCTCTTTGGCCACCGCGCTGAGGGTGGTGTTGATCTCCAGCCGCGTGCGCGTGTCGAGACCGCGATCACTGCCTTTGCTGATCAGGGCATGGGCCAGGCCGAGGTTGCTTTCCGGGTCCTTGAAGCGCGATTGCGCGCCCTGAGACACGGCTTGACGATAAGCCCGCGAGGCCGTTTCGAAATCTTCGTTGGCCATCGCCAGTTTGCCGAGCAACGCCTGCCGGCGCACCGCCAGCGGCGACAACCGAATCGCCTCCTCCAGCACCCGCTGCGCACCTTTGGTGTCGCCCTCGGCGACCAGCACATCGGCCATGCCGTCGTACAGCGCCGGCATCATCGGGAACACTTTCAGCGCCTTTTCGTAAACATCTTTGGCCTGCGCCACTTGCCCACGCTTGAACAGCAACTTGCCCAACCCGGCAAACGCCCACGGCAACGGCCGGTCAGCGATGATGCTGTCATAGAGGCGTTCGAGCGCTTCGTTCTGGTTCATGTCGCGCAGCGCATCGGCACGATAACGCAGGCACAGCGGCGAATAACGGATGTCCTGCTTGCACAGCGCAATACAGGCATTGAGCACCTCGACCGGTTTACCGCGATCAAGGGCTTGCAGAATCGGTTTGAGCAACGTCTTGCGCTGCTCCAGACGCTCCAGCCGCTGGGCCAGGCCAGAGCGGTTGAACGGTTTGGTCAGGTACGCATCCGGCTCGTGCTCGAGGGCACTGAGTACCATCGCCTGACTGGTCTCGGCCGTCACCATGACGAACACCGCTTCATGGCTGATGAGTTTTTCCGACATCAGGTCTTCGAGCACCTGCTGGCCGTTCTTCTTGCCGTCGCCGAGATGGAAATCCTGCAGGATGAAATCGTAGGACTTCTGCGCGCACATCTTCAGCGCCTGCTCACCGGTGTCGGCGGTGTCCACGTCCTTGACGCCCAGCTCGCGCAACATCGAGCGTACGGAACTGCGGAAATCCGAGAAATCATCGACGATCAGAAAACTCTTTTGGTGATACGACAGCATCGAGGATTTCCAGGCAATTGAAGTGAGGGCAATTTCAGGCGCGCAGATGATAGCTGCCGGCCAAATGCTATCAAGCGATTTCACGCGACTTTTAAGTCACCGAGTGGGTTATCGGCCACAAGTGACGTTCTCTGAAGTGGGCACTTCAAGATTCCTCGTGCAGCGATTACCCCGCGCACCGACTCACCTTCCCCCTGCAAGGTTTATCTCGTGTTCATCAACGGACGCTACATCGTGTCCGCCTGCGCGCTGCTGTTTTTCCAGCAGGCGATGGCGAGCGGAATGGACTGCACAAAAGCGGCGAACGCCGTGGAGAAAACGAAAAGACGCATTCAGGGCCTGCGCAAGCACAACCCGGAGTTTGCACTGGAACGCGCGCTCGACGCGCTGGCTTACAGCGAAGACGAAAGCGGATTTTCAGCTGACCTGAATGAAGATGAACAACCTCTTTTCGAAAGTTTTCAAAGTACCGCGCCAAGCAAAAGACACAAAAAACCCCGGCAGATTTCCCTGCGCGGGGCTTTCCGGGACATCGTCTTTCTCAGACCTCCGCCACCAACACATCGGCAATGCGAATACTCAACGCTGCGCCTGTCAGCGTAGGGTTCACACATGAGGACGATGGCATGACACTCGTCCCGGCGATAAACAGGTTCGAATGATCATGACTGCGGCAATCGCGATCAACCACGGAGTCTTTCGGATCATCGCCCATGATGGTTGTCCCCATGATGTGCTGCCGGTTCTGGAAGCCCACGTCGGTGCTGAGGATGTCGGCATCGAGCAACTTGGCGAACTGCTTGAAGTCTTCCAGCGCTTTCTCTTTGCCGGCGTGCCAGTAGTCGGGAACGCTGTAGTAGATCTCGGGCACGGGCAGGCCGATCGCGTCAAATTTGGTCTTGCTCGGGGTGACGCGGTTTTCCGGCAGAGGTAGCGTTTCAAAGTCGACAGCCCAGTTCAGCGAACGCGCCGATTGCAATCGGATCTGCTCATCAAGCCTGGAGCCCAGCACGCCTTTGGCAATCAGGTTCGAGGTGATCTGCGAAGTCGGCACGGTGTTGCGCACCTTGATTTTGTAACTCGGATAATCGTTGCGGAACGCGCCATCGCGACTGTTCAGATAGACCAGCAATTGGGTCGGTCCTTCGCCTGGCCACATGTCTTCCTTGGTCATGAGATTCATGCTGATGCCGGTATGGTCCATCAGGTTTCGGCCGACCTGATCCGAAGAGTTGGCAATACCGTTCGGATATTTTTCGGATGTCGACATCAACAGCAGTTTCGGCGACTCGATGCCGTAAGCCGCAAGTACGAAAGATTTCGCCGTCAATTTGTGCGTGGTTTTGTCCGGGCGCATGTACCAGATCGCAGTGATCTTGCCGTCGTCCCCGGCCTCGATCTTGTAGACCACGGAGTTGTCGAGGACTTTGGCACCGTGACGCTCAGCTTCATCAATGTGCATCGATCCGTCGTACTTCGCGGCGATCGGGCATACCGGGTTGCAGTTGTTGTTACCGGCACAGGGCGGCCGTTTCCCATAAGGACGAGTCGCCCGGCCATTCGGCTCGAGAATGGGGTTATACCCGCCCTTGCCGAGCAGTTCGGAAAGGCGCCGGAACATGTAGCTCGGTTTCAAGCCTTCCATCGGATAGGGAATCGAGCGTGGTGGATAGGCTTCGCCGCCCTGCCCGCTTTCATCCTGGCCATCGACACCTGAAACGCCCAGCTCGAGCTCCGCACGCGCGTAATAAGGCTCCAGTTCGTCATAGCTGATGGGCCAGTCACGGCCACGGCCGTACAACGACTTGAGACGAAAATCGTTGGGCAACATCCGCCACAGAGAGGAGCCGAAGTGCCAGGTCGTGCCACCGACCACTCGCAGATATGACGTGTTGTATTTAACCGGACCGACCTGCTGCAGATAGTCACCGTAAGTAGACGGCGCGTGCGGCATGCTCGGGTAAGGCGAGCCGGCGCCTTGCAGCTTGGCATTGGCCAGCGAGAGTTTGACCGGGGCGTTGCGGAAGGTTTCCACGACATCACGGCGATTCACACGAGGTCCGGCCTCGAGCACTATCACCGATTTCTTCGCTTTCGCCAGGCCCGTGGCGATCAGACCGCCCATCACACCGGAGCCGATGATGACGACATCGGCGTCGAATTGATCGCTGCTCATACTTTCGAATCCTGAATGAGTGCAGGTTTTGGACCCCATGAATCCGGGCCACCACCATAGGTAGGGATGATAAGAATGCCGTGGGTCGGCTGGTACATCATGGCGAGGGAGTAGCTGATCAACTCGGCATCCGCTGGCTCACCGACAACGCCCAGATACCAGGCCGATATGATGCTGGTGGCCGTCGCCCGCAATGATGCATCCGGATCAGGTTGCGCCAGATATTCATCGACATGCTTGTAACCCCGGGCGTCGATCAATTGCTTCAGGGCGATGACGTTGGTCGAAAAGTTCGGCGCGCGTTTATCTAGCGCGGCGTAATAGCGAGCAGCCAGAACCGGGTTAACCGCCCGGCTGATCAGAAACCGCGACAGCGCCATGAAATCGTCGCTCGACACCTGCGCCGCCAGCACTGATTGCCACGGCATTGCACCGCTCGCCAGCGCCGCCAGTCCCACTATCACGGAACTGCGCAACAGATTGCGGCGGGACAATCCGGGAGTGTCTTCGGCTTTAACCATGGTTTGCTTGTGCGTCATTGAAGTGTCCATTACTCACGCCTCCTTGCGACGACGAAAAATCAGGGCAATCGCAACCAAGAGCACGAGAATGATGGCCGGGAGGGTGTACTTCGCCATGACCGTCAATGGCGCTTTTGGGCCACCTTCCCGTGCCAGCGCCACGTCGGCAGCCGTGACAACGGCGTCGGCGTTACCGTAGCGCGACAGCACGTAGTTGCTGACGTCGGCGATCTGTTGATCATTCAGACGATCAGTGAACAAAGCATCCGGACCAAACGCCGGCATATCGATAGCGACGCCGTCGACTTCGCGATGCACACCGTAAACGATGGCCGCGATCAAGTTGTCGCGGCGACTGGTGGCCGTGTTGTGAAACAGTGATGGATATTCCCTGGTGCCCTGGCCATCCGGCTGATGGCAGTTGGCACAAGTGCCGCTGAAAATATGCCAGCCCGGATTATCGGCCGGCTTGCCCCCGCGCAGCGTCAGCTCATCGGACGACGCCAGGCCAAACTCGTGCCGGGCTTTGGTCTCCCCGGTCTTGACCGGTGTGGTTTGCAACAGATAGTCCGCAATCGCCTGCAAGTCGTCGCTGCCCAAATGCTGCAAGCTGTTTTCCACGGCTTCGGCCATCGGGCCCGCAGCCTGGGCCTTGCCTTCAACGTGGCCGGTGCGCAGATACGTCACGATTTCACTCTTCGACCAAGCCCCGATACCGCTGACCTTGTCGGAGGTGATGTTTGGCGCATACCAACTGCCCAGTGAAGCACCGGCAAGCGCCTTGCTGTTGTCGGCGGCCATCAACACGTTGCGCGGGGTATGGCAGGTATCGCAATGCGCCAGGGCATTGACCAGATAGTCGCCACGGTTGACCTCGGCTGACTTGGCCGCATCCGGCGTAAAACGTGTGGGGCTGTGATACAGAGCATTCCAGCCAATCATCGAGGCACGGACGTTGAACGGGAATTCAAGCGCGGTTTTCCGGTTCGGCGTATCGGCTGGCGGCACTTCGTGCATGAAGTAGTCGTAGAGCGCGGCGATGTCACTGTCCGTGATCTTCGAATAGGAGGTGTAAGGCATGGCCGGATATAGCCGCGTGCCATCGGCCGCAACCCCATCGCGCACCGCTCGGGCAAATTGCTCTGACGTGTAATTGCCGATACCAGCAGTCTTCGAAGGCGTGATGTTGGTCGAATAGATGGTGCCCATCGGCGAACTGAGCGGGTAACCACCCGCAAACGCCTTGCCTCCCGGCGCGGTATGGCAGGCCACACAGTCGGCCGCTATGGCCAGGCGCTTACCTGAAGACGCCGTACTGTCGGACGTCTCGCCATACGCGGTGCCGGCGGTGGCAACCATCAACGTAACCAAAGCGAAGGCGGCCCCCCTGCTTTTCCCTTTATCAATGCGACGCGACATGAGTCCTACCCTAGGCTGCTTTTTTCTTTTTTTCACGGTTCTTGGAATTGCCAACACAGTGCCCTCGTGCCCCTTCAGACAAAAAACCTAGAGGTACGACGTCATATGTATTTTGGCCATCCTTCACATAATGTAACACTTCGCAATAAATAGAAAAGGCCAAGTGCCATCTTTTGTACGTACGTGCTGAGGCCTCTATATCAATGGTTACAAGGGGTTTTGTGAGGGATATATTTTGATGAGAAACAACTGGTAACCCTCCAGTTGTGGACGATGCGGCCGAAAGATGTACGACAACATCAATAAATTTCTAAGGCCGCACCAGAAACTGCCCCGTCACCCACATGTCAGCAGGAAGCATTTATGAGTTGGTTGAATGACGCAAAACTCTCCACAAAACTGATCACCTCCTTCGCCGCGTGCGCCTTTATCACTCTGGGGGTTGGCCTTCTTGGCAGTCGGGGAGTGACTGACTTGTCGGCGAGCCTGAAATCGGTGTTCAGCAACAATCTTGTCGCCGTTTCGAACATCGCCCAGACAAAAATCAAGGCTGTCGGACAGACCCGCGATATGTATCGACTCTACGTAGCCACCGCCGCCGGTTTGCCACAGAGCACGAAAGACGAATTCCTTGCCTCGATGAGCGCCAACCAGTTGGCGAGTGAAAAAGCGTTCGTCGAGTACCGGAAAACTGCGCTTGCCGACGATGAACGTGCAGCGGGCGACCGGATGGAAAAAGCCTGGCCCGCCTATCAGGCGATCGTCCAACGATATCTGGCCTTGATGAAGGCCGGCGACCTGGAGAACGGCCGTGCGCTACTTCTGGGTGACCTGCAAAAAACCTATCGCGTGGTCATGGATGAATTGACCATAATGACCAATTCCAACGACCTGCAAGTCAGCGAAGCCGCCAAACAATCAGTTCTTACCGAGTCGACGGCCAAGACCTCGCTGTACATCGGCATCGTGTTGGCCTTCATCGCTGCGATTTTGCTCGGCTTGTTCATCAGCCGCCTGATCAGCCGCCCCATCTCCAAAGCCGTCGAAAGCGCGCGTACCATCGCTGCAGGCGATCTGACTCAGCACATCGTCAGCACCGGCCGCGATGAAGCCGGCCAACTGCTCACAGCTCTGGCCGAGATGCAGGGAAGCTTGAAAAGCACTATCCAGCAAATCGCCAGCGCGGCGGATCAACTGGCTTCCGCCGCAGAAGAATTGACGGCGGTCACTGACAATGGCAGCCGTGGACTACTTCGTCAGAACGACGAGATCCAGCAAGCGGCCACGGCGGTGACTGAGATGACTTCCGCAGTAGAAGAAGTCGCGCGCAATGCCGTGTCCACTTCAGAGGCCTCGCAAGCCACCAGCCAGCAGGCCAGCAACGGGCGGGATCAGGCACGAAATGCCGTGTCCGCGATCAACCATGCGACCACGGAAATCGCTACATCCACCACGAAGGTCAAGGATCTGGCGGACCAGGTTCGGGATATCGGCAAAGTATTGGATGTGATCCGGGGGATCGCCGAGCAAACCAATCTATTGGCACTGAACGCCGCTATCGAAGCGGCACGCGCGGGCGAGCAGGGCCGGGGTTTTGCTGTGGTAGCCGACGAAGTTCGTGCGCTCGCCGCCAGAACTCAGGCCTCAACCGGTGAAATAGAAGGCATGATCAATAACGTTCGCAGCAGTGCCGACGAAGCGGTCGGCGCCATGGGCAAAAGCCAGGCCCTGGTCAGCGAAACCCAAACACTGGCGCAAGCCACCGGCGAGGCATTGGAATTGATTGCCGATGGTATCTCGCAGATCAATGATCGCAACCTGGTCATCGCAACAGCGTCAGAAGAGCAGGCGCACGTTGCTCGCGAAGTTGATCGCAATCTGGTCAACATCCAGGATTTATCCACACAAACGGCGGCAGGCGCGCATCAGACCACCGCCTCAACCCAGGAACTGTCTAACCTGGCGGCGTCATTCAACACCCTCGTAAGTCGTTTCCGCCTGTAATCGAACACAATAAAAAGCCCCGCGCAGTTTTCCCCGCGCGTGGCTTTTGAAGGATGGTGTCCCAGGGCAGGTTCGAACTGCCAACCTTCCCCTTAGGAGGGGGATGCTCTATCCAATTGAGCTACTGAGACACTGAGTTGTCACGGCCAGACACGGCGCGACGGACGGCGTGCATGTTAACGGCCGGGCCTTGATTTGTCATGTCGTCCGTAGGGCTTTTTAAGTGTAGGCAGGCGCCTTGCGATGCTGGGGGAAGATTTACCGTGCATTTTGCCCGCCCCCCCAAGTGCCATCATTGCAGATTGCAATCCGGCCCCTCCGAAATCCCCTTCCAAATGCTTGTTTTTAAAGGACTTAACAGCGGTTAGACTGTTGGCACGGCGGCTGCTATGTCTGTTCCATGGAACAACATCCGGAGCACCGCCCCATGAACAGCACTCTCTTGCTTGCAAACGCAATCGCATTAGCCGTTTTGGTGGGATTCCACTTTATCCCCGCGGGTGCTGAGCCGGTGGCCCAGCGCATGCCGCATTACTTGCAAGTGCAGAAGCAGCCGCAATTGGCGGTGCTCAGCGAACAAAGCTTCGCACCTCAAGCGGTCAGCGTGCCTAAGCAGGCACTGCCGACCCACGCGACCGAACGTCTGGTTTTTTGAAATATCTTCAGGAGTACAGCATGTCCAAATCAGCAGCAGGATTTCTGATCCTCGCCTTATTGAGTGGCGTCGTGCATTTTTCGCTGTTCGAGGACACTGAAATCACCCTGCCCCTGGTTGGCTGCGGCGTGTTTGCGGTGTTGTTCGTGCTCGCGCTGGTTGCCGGGCGCAGGATCAAGTTTGATCCGGTGCTGCGTTAAGCCGGATCAAGTCCAGCAGTTGCTTGACGGCGTCCGCCAGGTCGCCCGAGTTGTCGATCAGATGCACGGGCAAGTCAGTTGCCCTTCTGTCCTTGAACAGCGCATTACGCGCCAGCCTCGCATCGATCTGCTCAGGCGTCTCCCGCCCACGTCTGAGCAAGCGTTCACGCAAGACTTCGTACTTGACCGTCAGCAGCACCGGCAGCAGCGTCGGGTAGCGCTCAAGCGCCTGACGCAAATTGGCGCGTGAGCCGTTCACCAGCACGGATCGTCCTGCGCGCAACCATTCGTCTATTTCTGCCGGGATACCATAAGCCAGCCCATTGGCTTGCCAGGCCAGCGAGAAATCCCCGGCTTGCTGGCGTCGTTCGAAGTCTTCTGGCGTCACGCCGATGGCATCCTCACCCACCGATTCCGCTGATCGGGTAATCACCCGGCGAATGATTTCGCAGTTCAACTCGCGCAAAGGCTCACGCGCAGCCTCGATCAGGCTGTCCTTGCCTGAACCGGACGGCCCCATCAGATAAATAAGCCTGCCATCCATCCTGAAAACGCCCTCCAACGGGTGTTCGCCCTAGCAAATCGGCAAATTGCCACTATCCTGTACAGGTAAGGAACAAGGATTGAAAGCCGCATAGCATGCACGTTCTGACGTCTTCAGACATCAACAGATGTGCACCCGGAAGCGGTCAGTGATGCGAACCAAGGCGAAGTTTTCAAACCAGTCCGCATTTCTGATAATTGGTGCTGGCAATACGCCTTTACCCAGCTCAATATTTGTCACAGAATTGACGCCAATGATCTGGCAATTTTGAGGCATGATGCGCGCCTCTTAACAATTCAGGTTGAACCATTTGGTGCGGATGCTTGTCCTACCACACATCCTGCGGCCAATCCCGAGAACCGCTCCCCTGAACTAACCGGTTAAATATATGCGCCCATTGAAACAGGCAATTTATTCCAGCCGTACGGCTGACAAGTTCGTCGTACGTCTGCCAGACGGGATGCGTGAACGCATTGCCGAGGTGGCTCGCAATCATCATCGCAGCATGAACTCCGAGATCATTGCGCGCCTTGAACAGAGTCTTATTCAGGAAGGCGCACTGGGCGAAGAGTTGAGCATGCGCCTGGACAGCCCGGAGCTTTCGCTGCACGAGCGTGAGCTGCTGCAACGTTTCCGTCAGCTGTCTCACCGTCAACAGAATGCTCTGGTGTCGCTGATCGCTCACGACGCCGAGATGGCCGCAGACGCGTCCTGAGCTACATCGAACATCTCAAGCCAGCATCAGTGCTGGCTTTTTTTTGCCCGGATTTCAATCACGACAATCCGAGGCAGACTCTGTGGTGAGGGGATTTATCCCCGACGGACTGCGCAGCAGACCCTCTTCCGGGGTCGCTGCGCAACCCATCGGGGATAAATCCCCTCACTACAGATAACTACACAGGCACAAAAAAGCCCGCCAATTGGCGGGCTTTTGCATGGCAACGACTCAGAGCAGGAAGATCGTCGCCAGCCCCAGGAAGATGAAGAAGCCACCGCTGTCGGTCATGGCCGTGATCATCACGCTGGCGCCCATCGCCGGGTCCCGGCCCATCTTGGCCAGCGTCATCGGGATCAACACCCCCATCAGCGCCGCGAGCAGCAGGTTGAGGGTCATCGCCGCCGTCATCACCACGCCCAGCGACCAACTGCCGTAAAGCAGGTAGGCGACCACACCAATCACACCACCCCAGACCAGACCGTTGATCAACCCCACCGCCAGTTCCTTGCGCATCAGGCGCGAGGTGTTGCCGGTGCTGACCTGGTCGAGCGCCATGGCACGCACGATCATGGTGATCGTCTGGTTACCGGAGTTACCGCCGATACCCGCCACGATCGGCATCAGCGCCGCCAGCGCCACCAGCTTCTCGATCGAGCCTTCGAACAGACCGATTACCCGAGACGCGACAAATGCCGTAATCAGGTTGATCGCCAGCCATGCCCAACGGTTGCGCAGGGATTTCCAGACGGAGGCGAAGATATCTTCCTCTTCGCGCAGACCCGCCATGTTGAGGACTTCGCTTTCACTCTCCTCACGAATCAGGTCGACCATTTCGTCGATGGTCAGACGGCCGATCAACTTGCCGTTCTTGTCGACCACCGGGGCCGAAATCAAGTCGTAACGCTCGAACGCCTGAGCCGCGTCATAGGCGTCTTCGTCCGGGTGAAAACTCACCGGATCGCTGGCCATGACTTCAGAAACCTGTTTCTCCGGGTCGTTGACCAACAGACGCTTGATTGGCAGCACGCCCTTGAGCACGCCGTCGTAATCGACCACGAACAGTTTGTCGGTGTGGCCCGGCAGCTCTTTGAGACGACGCAGGTAACGCAGCACCACTTCGAGGCTGACATCCTCACGGATCGTCACCATCTCGAAGTCCATCAGCGCACCGACCTGCTCCTCGTCATAGGACAGGGCCGAACGCACGCGCTCGCGTTGTTGCTGGTCGAGCGTCTCCATCAGCTCATGGACGACGTCTCGCGGCAGCTCGGAGGCCAGGTCAGCAAGTTCGTCGGCGTCCATGTCCTTGGCCGCAGCCAGGAGCTCGTGATCGTCCATGTCGGCGATCAGCGTTTCACGAACGGAATCGGATACTTCGAGAAGAATGTCGCCGTCGCGATCAGCCTTGACCAGTTGCCAGAGCGTCAGACGGTCGTCCAGCGGCAAAGCTTCAAGGATGTAGGCAACGTCGGCGGAGTGCAGATCATCGAGTTTGCGTTGCAGCTCGACGAGGTTCTGCCGGTGAACCAGGTTCTCGACCCGGTCGTGATGCGCGCCTTCCTGGCGATGAGTCAGGTCTTCGACGACCTTCTGGCGCTGCAGCAGCTCAACGACCTGAGCCAAGCGATCCTGCAGGCTTTCCTGGGTTTTCTTTACTTCGATTTCGGACATAGGCGAACTCCACTCCCAGCAGCGGGGCACGCCGGAAGGATCAATCAGTCAATTCATGATTGGTGAAACGGGCTACTGAGTAACTACTGGGTAAGTCCATGGAGGTTTTCCATAAGCCCCGGCGGGGCTGACGGGCGCAATGATACACCGCCTGACGGTTTTAAACGTTAAAAAATCGCGGGCGAAACAAGTGCTTGCGCGACAAAGCTGAGCGCTGTCCTGACCCGTGCAGATGCGACGACTCATCTTGAAAAGAAAACACACCGGCGTTGAAAAATGTAGCGACTACCCTTGAGCGTAGACCGTCATGGAGGACGTCGAATGCTATCCAGAACATCCCGTTTTGTAGTCGCCAGCCTGCTCTGCCTGCCGCACGCCGGGGCTGCCACCAGCCTTCACCGATGCGAGGCAGCCGACGGCCGCCTCACCTTCACTACCCTGAGCTGTGCGAGCGACGAGCAGCTTTCAGAGCAACAGGTTCATCCCTATTCGCCCGGGTCCGTCGTACCGATCATGCCGGAACACAACCACGAGGAAATATCCGGTATGACAATCAGGGGACGTGAACCGGGTATTGTTGGCCGCCTGGAGGACAAATGCGGAAACCTGATCGATGCCCGACAGCGCCGTGCCGCGATCATCAACCGGCGGGTGATTGCCGGCATGAGCCAACAGGATGTCGAAAGCGCGCTCGGCAAACCGGACAAGGTAAATATTCGAACGTCGATGACGAGCTATCGCTATGACCTGAAGCGAGGCCGCAGTGCTCAAGTCGATTTTGATGAGAGGGGATGCGTGAAAGGCAAAGCCAAATCGCAGACAACAAAAAGCCCGCGTTAAACGCGGGCTTTTTGAATATGGTGCACTCGACAGGATTCGAACCTGTGACCGCTCGGTTCGTAGCCGAGTACTCTATCCAGCTGAGCTACGAGTGCATTTGTGTTTTTAGACCAGACCACAACTGGCTGAAACCGAGTTCTTTATATCGCTATAAACAACTCTTAAATGGTGCACTCGACAGGATTCGAACCTGTGACCGCTCGGTTCGTAGCCGAGTACTCTATCCAGCTGAGCTACGAGTGCATTTGTGTTTTTAGACCAGACCACAACTGGCTGAAACCGAGTTCTTTATATCGCTATAAACAACTCTTAAATGGTGCACTCGACAGGATTCGAACCTGTGACCGCTCGGTTCGTAGCCGAGTACTCTATCCAGCTGAGCTACGAGTGCATTTGTTGCGCCGCATTATAGCCCGTCTAATCTCTATTCCAACCACTTTTTCTAATAAATTCAAGAACTTACAGAAAAAGCCAGATTACAACGTACTAAGCAAATAATGGCGGAGAACGGGGGATTCGAACCCCCGACACCCTTTTGAGGTGTACTCCCTTAGCAGGGGAGCGCCTTCGGCCACTCGGCCAGCTCTCCGCAACACGGGGCGTATATTAACCACCTTCTTCCCCGTTTGCAAACATAAAAATCGATAAAAATTAATGGCTTGGTTCTTCGTCCTTCTCTTTCTTTATACGCAGGTAAATTTCCTCACGGTGCACGGCAACCTCTTTCGGGGCGTTGACGCCGATGCGCACTTGATTTCCTTTGACGCCGAGCACGGTCACGGTGATTTCGCCATCACCGATAATCAGGCTTTCTGCGCACCGACGAGTCAGAATCAGCATACCTTTCTCCTCACGCATTTCATTTCAGGGACAACAGTCTGCAAAAAAAAGGCACCCGACCTACAACCGGAGCGATCGTAGCCCTACATGCCTGAGTATTGACCAGCGCGAGCAAAAGAACAGTTCAGGGCCCGCGCCATTCAAAAAATAAAGGGCGCGGTCAGACCGCGCCCTTCAGGTGACCGGATTACTCGCCCTGACGGGCCGGCGCATCCAGTTCGAAAGCCGTGTGCAGGGCGCGCACGGCCAGTTCCAGGTACTTCTCTTCGATCACTACGGAAACCTTGATTTCCGACGTCGAGATCATCTGGATGTTGATGCTTTCCTTGGCCAGGGATTCGAACATGCGGCTGGCCACGCCTGCGTGGGAACGCATGCCGACGCCGACGATCGAGACCTTGGCAATCTTGGTGTCACCCACCACTTCCCGGGCACCGATCTCGCGAGCGGTGTTTTCCAGCACGGTCTGTGCGGCCTGGTAGTCGTTGCGGTGCACGGTGAAGGTGAAGTCGGTGGTGTTATCGTGCGCGACGTTCTGCACGATCATGTCGACTTCGATGTTCGCGGCACTGATCGGGCCGAGAATCTTGAACGCCACGCCCGGGGTGTCTGGCACGCCACGGATGGTCAGCTTGGCTTCATCGCGGTTGAAAGCGATGCCGGAAATGATCGGCTGTTCCATGGTTTCCTCTTCATCAATAGTAATGAGGGTGCCCGGACCCTCCTTGAAGCTGTGCAGTACGCGCAGCGGAACGTTGTACTTGCCGGCGAACTCCACCGCACGGATCTGCAACACCTTGGAGCCGAGGCTGGCCATTTCCAGCATCTCTTCAAAGGTGATCTTGTCCAGACGCTGAGCGACCGGCACCACACGCGGGTCAGTGGTGTAGACACCATCGACGTCGGTGTAGATCTGGCACTCATCAGCCTTCAATGCAGCCGCCAGTGCCACGCCCGTGGTGTCGGAACCGCCACGACCGAGAGTGGTGATGTTGCCGTGCTCGTCGACGCCCTGGAAACCGGCGACAACCACCACACGACCTGCTTTCAGATCACCGCGAATCTTCTGGTCATCAATCTGCAAGATACGCGCTTTATTGTGCGCACTGTCCGTCAGGATCCGCACCTGATTACCGGTGTACGACACCGCCGGCACACCGCGCTTGATCAGCGCCATGGCCAACAGGGCAATCGTCACCTGCTCACCAGTGGAGACGATCACGTCCAGTTCACGCGGAACCGGTTGCACGTCGCCACTGATTTGCTTGGCCAGATCGATCAGACGGTTGGTTTCGCCGCTCATTGCAGACAGCACAACCACCAGGTCATCGCCGGCATCGCGGAATTTCTTAACCTTGTCGGCGACCTGCTCGATTCTCTCGACAGTGCCGACCGAGGTGCCTCCAAATTTCTGTACGATCAAAGCCATTTCAAAGCCGCCTCTGCCCATGAAGGGCGCCCAATAATCACTCGAACAGCCGCCGGGCCCGCCACTAGACTGCGGGCCCGACGAGCCGTCTTATAAACCCTGCTCGACGAATGGAACGGTCAGCGCCAGTGCGCCATCCAGTGCGCCGGCGTCGACACCGCCGCCCTGCGCCATGTCCGGACGACCACCGCCCTTCCCGCCCACTGCCGCAGCAGCCTGTTTCATCAAATCACCGGCTTTGAGTTGGCCAGTCAGGTCCTTGGTTACGCCTGCAACCAGTACGACCTTTTCCTCATGGACACTGCCGAGCAGGATCACTGCGCGGCCGAGTTTGTTTTTCAGCTGATCGACCAGCGCCAGCAGCGCCTTGCCGTCCTGACCGTCCAGACGTGCGGCCAGAACCTTCACGCCCTTGACGTCGACTGCCGAGTTCGACAGATCGTCGCCCGCGGCGCTGGCGGCCTTGGCCTGCAACTGCTCGAGTTGCTTTTCCAGCGCGCGGTTGCGCTCCAGCACGGCCGACAGCTTGTCGATCAGATTGTCGCGGCTGCCCTTGACCAGGTTGGCCGCTTCCTTGAGTTGTTCTTCAGCAGCGTTCAAGTAAGCCAGTGCCCCAGCACCGGTGACTGCCTCGATACGACGCACGCCCGATGCCACACCGCCTTCGCTGATGATTTTCAGCAGGCCGATGTCGCCGGTACGGTTCGCGTGAATACCGCCACACAGCTCGACGGAGAAATCGCCGCCCATGCTCAGCACGCGCACGTTGTCGCCGTACTTCTCGCCGAACAGCGCCATCGCGCCTTTCTGCTTGGCGGTTTCGATGTCGGTTTCTTCGGTTTCAACTGCAGAGTTCTTGCGGATCTCGGCGTTGACGATGTCTTCCAGCGCTTTGATCTGTTCAGGCTTGATCGCTTCAAAGTGGCTGAAGTCGAAGCGCAGACGCTGGCTATCCACCAACGAACCCTTCTGCTGAACGTGCTCGCCCAGTACCTGGCGCAGCGCAGCGTGCAGCAAGTGGGTGGCCGAGTGGTTCAACGAAGTCGCGTGACGCACCTCGGCATCGACGTGGGTTTCCACTGGCGCGCCGATGGTCAGGCTGCCCGAATCCAGCACGCCGTGGTGCAGGAAGGCGCCGCCGGTCTTGGTGGTATCACGGACGTCGAATCGCGCGTTGCCCGCCTGGAGGAAACCGCAGTCGCCGATCTGGCCGCCGGATTCAGCGTAGAACGGCGTCTGATTCAGCACGATCACCGCCTCTTCGCCTTCACTCAAGACGTCGACCGACTGGCCATCTTTATAGATAGCGACGATTTTTGCCGAACCGCTGGTGTCTTTGTAACCGGTGAACTCGGTGGCCACATCGACCTTGACTAGCGTGTTGTAGTCCAGACCGAACGAGCTGGCCGAACGCGCACGAACACGCTGAGCTTCCATTTCACGCTCGAAGCCGACTTCGTCGACGGTCAGGCCGCGCTCGCGAGCGATGTCAGCCGTCAGGTCCATCGGGAAACCGTAGGTGTCGTAGAGTTTGAACACCACGTCGCCCGGCACCACGGTACCTTTGAGTTCCAGCAGATCCTGTTCGAGGATCTTCAGGCCGTGCTCCAGGGTCTTGGAGAACTGCTCTTCTTCGGCCTTCAGTACGCGTTCGATGTTGCTCTGCTGCTTCTTCAGTTCCGGGAAGGCTTCGCCCATCTCGGCGACCAGCGCAGCCACGATCTTGTAGAAGAAACTGCCGGTAGCGCCCAGCTTGTTGCCGTGACGGCAAGCGCGACGAATGATCCGGCGCAGCACGTAGCCACGGCCTTCGTTGGACGGCAGCACGCCGTCGGCGATCAGGAAACCGCACGAACGGATGTGGTCGGACACCACTTTGAGCGACGACTGATCGCCATTTTCGCAGCCGATCGCTTCAGCCGAGGCCTTGAGCAGGTTCTTGAACAGGTCGATGTCATAGTTGGAATTGACGTGCTGCATTACCGCACTGATCCGCTCCAGGCCCATGCCGGTGTCGACCGACGGCGCTGGCAACGGATGCAACACGCCATCGGCGGTGCGGTTGAACTGCATGAACACGTTGTTCCAGATCTCGATGTAACGGTCGCCGTCTTCTTCCGGCGAACCCGGTGGGCCGCCCCAGATGTGGTCGCCGTGATCGTAGAAAATCTCGGTGCATGGGCCGCACGGGCCGGTATCGCCCATGGTCCAGAAGTTGTCGGACGCGTAAGGCGCTCCTTTGTTGTCGCCGATACGGATCATGCGCTCGACCGGCACGCCGATTTCTTTGGTCCAGATGTCATACGCTTCGTCGTCTGAGGCGTAGACGGTGACCCAGAGCTTTTCCTTCGGCAGTTTCAGGACGCCGGTCAGGAAGGTCCAGGCGAAGGTAATCGCGTCGTGCTTGAAATAGTCACCGAAGCTGAAGTTACCGAGCATTTCGAAGAATGTGTGGTGACGAGCGGTATAACCGACGTTTTCCAGGTCGCTGTTCTTGCCACCGGCACGCACGCACTTCTGGCTGCTGGTTGCGCGGGTGTACGCGCGCTTTTCCTGGCCCAGGAAGCAGTCCTTGAACTGGTTCATCCCCGCGTTGGTGAACAGCAGGGTTGGGTCGTTGCCCGGAATCAAAGAGCTGGAGGCTACACGGGTGTGGCCTTGCTCTTCGAAGAAGCGAAGGAAGGCTTCACGGATTTCTGCGCTTTTCATTAGGTTCTTCCACGGAGGCTGCGGCCAAAGGCCTGTACGAAACGTCAACAGACGAAACGACGGCAAAGGGCCGCATTATATCGGCCCTTCGCGCGGGGTACAGCGTGTTTATACGATAGTAACGGTCAATTGGACGGCTAACGCTGTCACTTGCGCGAAAACTCGACGAATGTCGCGATCACTTGCTCGATTTGCGAGCGACTGACGTCCATGTGCGTGACCATCCGCAAGCGCCCGGCGGCGCTCAACTTGATCCCGCGTTCGGCGGCAAACGCCTTGAGCGCTTCGGCCTGGTCACCCATCTGCACGTAGACCATGTTGGTCTGCACCGGCTCGACGCTGAACCCGGCCTCGCGCAGGCCTTCGGCCAAAAACCGGGCGTTGGCATGGTCATCCGCCAGGCGCTCGACGTGGTGATCCAGCGCATACAGCCCCGCTGCCGCCAGCAACCCGGCCTGACGCATGCCGCCGCCGACCATTTTGCGCAGACGACGGGCCTTGCTGATCAGTTGCTCAGAGCCGCATAGCACCGAACCCACCGGCGCGCCGAGGCCTTTGGACAGGCACACCGATACCGAATCAAAGTACTGAGTGATTTCCCGTGCATCGACGCCCAGCTTGACCGCGGCGTTGTATAGGCGCGCGCCGTCGAGGTGCAGTTGCAAGCCTTTATCCTGAGTGAAGCGGCGGGCGCGGGCCAGATACTCCAGCGGCAGCACTTTGCCCTGCATGGTGTTTTCCAGCGCCAGCAGCCGGGTACGGGCGAAATGGAAGTCATCCGGCTTGATCGCAGCCGCGACCTGCTCCAGATCCAGCGAACCGTCGGCCTGCACCTCCAGCGGCTGCGGCTGGATCGAACCGAGCACCGCCGCGCCACCGCCCTCGTACTTATAGGTGTGCGCCTGCTGGCCGACGATGTATTCGTCGCCACGTTCGCAATGCGCCATCAGGCCCAGCAGGTTGCTCATGGTGCCGGTCGGCACGAACAGTGCGGCGGCGAACCCCAGGCGTTTTGCCAGTTCCGCCTCCAGGCGATTGACCGTCGGATCTTCGCCGTACACATCGTCACCGGTAGCCGCCGCAGTCATCGCGTCGAGCATGGCAGGAGTCGGTTGGGTGACGGTGTCGCTGCGAAGATCGATAACGCTCATGAACCTGGCCTCTGGTCAGCAGGGGAAATCCCTTTTCGAAGGTGAATTACTGCGGTCATGGCGCCGATTAATCAACCCTTGAGCGCGAAAAGGTCAGGTTACTTTTTGAGAACACGCCATTCATGTGGGAACGAGCCTGCTCCCACAGGTTCTGTGCAGGGCGGGAAAATATGTGATAAAAACGCTGCGCCGCCCGAGAAAGGGCGGCAAAAACGTTCTCAGGGCGGGGTGCAATTCCCCACCGGCGGTAATTGCGCGCAATGCGCATAGCCCGCGAGCGCTTGGCGACGAACACGGCAAAGGCTGTGATCGGCGACAAGGTCAGCAGACCCGGTGTGATTCCGGGGCCGACGGTCATAGTCCGGATGAAGAGAGAACGGGATTGACACCAAAGGGCCGCCCGCGCGCTTGTGTGCTCGTGCGTACCCTTGAATCCCTTTCGATTCATAACGCCCTGTTTTTCACACAAACAGGAGTCAGAACATGCAACCCACCGCTATCGACAGCAAAACCAAACACCCTCACGGCGAGCGCGTTGCGTTCATCCAGGCCTGCTGGCACAAGGAAATCGTCGACCAGAGCCGTAAGGGCTTCGTCGCCGAAATGCTCGCTCAGGGCTATCAGGAATCGGACATCGATTTCTTCGAAGTCGGCGGCGCCTTTGAAATGCCCCTGCACGCCAAGTTGCTGGCCAAGACCGGTCGCTATGCCGGCATCGTCGCGGCCGCTCTGGTCGTGGACGGCGGCATCTATCGTCACGAATTCGTTGCCCAGTCAGTGGTCAGCGGCCTGATGCAAGTGCAACTGGAAACCGAAGTACCGGTGTTCTCGGTGTCCCTGACCCCGCACCATTTCCATGCCGGTGAAGAGCACCAGAAATTCTTCTTCGAGCATTTCGTGCACAAGGGTCAGGAAGCGGCGCGGACTTGCGCGGATACGCTGCAGAAGGTTCGTGCGCTGCGTCGCAGTGAGCCGCGTGCAGTCGCCGTCTGACCACAACGCTCCCCTGTAGGAGCTGCCGAGTGAAACGAGGCTGCGATCTGTTGATCGTCTAAAAACAAGATCAAAGGATCGCAGCCTTCGGCAGCTCCTACAGGGATTTCTGTCAGTTCAGAAATGGCCTCAGGCGAGGTTTTCGTCGGTGGCCGGCACGATCAGAATGCCTGCGCGCAAGCCGTTCTTGACCTTGGGATTAGGGAAGATGATCCGCGCGCCCTGCTCTTCGATGACCCAGCGGGTATTGGCCAGATCTTCGGCCAGCACATAACCCACGTCCAATTCAGAAAAGTTTTCGATGTCCGCCGGCAGGTTCAGGCGGAACGCATCGCTGTGCTTGATGATTTCCCGGGCGACGCTGAACAGCTGCAAACCATCCAGTCCCTCTGCAGCCAGATCCGGCTCATTGCCTTCGATGATCTGCTTCAGGCGGGTTTCCAATAGTGAGACATTGACGCCATCGTTCTGCCCGAATGGCCGTGCCTTGCCCAGTTCCAGGGTGAAAGCCTCGGCATCGAGCTTGTCGTAGGTGTAGGAACTGAACACGATCGACGGTTTGTTCTGCAGCAGCACCGCTTCCATCCCGGCAGCACGCAGGCGCGCCAGTTCGCGGCGCGAATGCTGGCGACCTTCTTTCCACGGATACAGGGCGAACTGCTCGATCTTCGAACCACGAATGGCGGTGTGCAGGTCGTAGTGCAGACGCTGACGACCCGGCAGGCTGAAGAAGCTCGCCGCCAGCCGTTCCAGCTCACAGGCGCGTATGGCTTCGGAACCGCTGGTTTGTTCATGCCGGCCGTTGAACAGCCGATTGACGTCCTGCTCGACGAAGCGCTCGCCCTTGCGAATCGCTTCCGGGTTGCCGAACAGGAACAGAATGCGTGCACGCGGCTTCAGATCGCCGCGAGCGATGTCATGCAGCAGCCGATCGAGCAATTCGATCGGCGCTGTTTCATTGCCGTGGATACCTGCCGACAGCAGCAGGTCCAGGCCATTGTCGCGCGCTTCGGGTGGCCGGACTTCCAGCGCACCCTCGCTCAACCAGCGCATGCGCACGCCTTCGACAGTCAGTTGAGTCTTCTCCGCCGGTTCGCGGCCGGCGAGGGTCAGTTCAAGCAGTTTGCCGAGGGCGAGCATAGAGCGGTTTCCTTAGTGATCGTGGTTGCAATCCGGGCCGTGCACGTGGTCTTCGTCGTCGCCGACGTCAGCCGGTTCCATTTCCAGTTGCAGACTTACCAGATTAGTTGCCAATGGGCGCAGCAGCAGGTTGGCGTACTCTTCGTCACCTTCCTCGACGTCCACGCCGATCAGCAGTTGGCCACGGCCGTCCTGCTGGATCCACAGCTCTTTGCCTTGCCACATGACCGCGACGCGGGTGCACGAGGTTTGCAGTTGCGTGCCGTCGGTGTCTTCAAGGATCAGCTGCAGGGAATCGCTCATGTTTTTACTCTCTTGGGGAGACAAGCCGCGCGCCGCGTTCAGGCGACGCGCCGGCCATCAATTGATCTGGAATGGATAAACCGAGCCCAGTTTAAGGATTTGCGTCAGTTCATCCAGTGCCGTCCGGCATTCAAGCAGCAACTGCGGGTCCGCCAGATCGGTTTCGCTCAGGCGGTCGCGGTAGTGTTTTTCAACCCATGCGGTCAACGAACCGTACAACGGTGCGGTCATGATAACCCCTGGGTTGACCGCCGCCAGCTCGGTTTCGTTGAGCGCGACGCGCAGTCGCAGGCACGCCGGGCCACCGCCGTTCTGCATGCTTTGCTTGAGGTCGAAGACTTTGACTTCGCGGATCAGGCCGCCGGAGCTGGTCAGACCTTGCAGGTAGTTCCACACGCGCTCGTTGCCACGGCACTCTTCCGGCACGATCAGCAGCATCGAGCCATCAGGCCGCGACAGCAGCTGGCTGTTGAACAGGTAGGAGCGCACCGCGTCATCCACGGTGACCGACGAACGCGGCACGCAGATCGACTGGAACTTGCCGCCGACCTTGGCCAGCTTGCCCTGCAACTCGGCCAGCATCTGCTCGGTGTCGAGGAACGCGTCCTCGTGATAGAACAGCACCTCGCCGTTACCCACCGCGATCACGTCGTTGTGGAATACGCCCTGATCGATCACCGCCGGGTTCTGCTGCGCGTAAACCACGCCCTCGTCACGCAGACCGTGCAGACGCGCCACCGCTTGCGACGCTTCCAGAGTCTGACGCGCCGGGTACTTCTGTGGCGCCGGGTAGCGAGTGTCGAACGCACTGCGACCGAACACGAAGAACTCGACACCGGCCTCGCCGTACTCACGGCAGAAACGCGTGTGGTTGGCCGCGCCTTCGTCACCGAACTGCGCCACCGCCGGCAACGCGGCGTGATGGGCGAAGTGTTGCTGATCGGCGAACATCGCGCCGAGCACGCGGCTGGTGGTCGGGTGTTCGATGCTGCGGTGGTATTTGCAATTGAGGTTGGCGGCGGTGAAATGCACGCGACCGTCAGCGGTGTCGGCACTCGGGCTGACGGTGGCGGCGTTGGCCACCCACATGCTCGATGCCGAGCAGCTGGCGACCAGCAGCGGCATGGCTTCTTTCGCTGCGCGCTCGATCACTTGCGCGTCGGTGCCGCTGAAACCCAGACGGCGCAACGCGGCCACGTCCGGACGCTCCTGCGGCGCCAGCACGCCTTGCTGAAAGCCCATTTCCATCAGCGCTTTCATTTTCGCCAGGCCTTGCAGCGCCGCTTCCTTCGGGTTCGAGGACTGCTGGCTGTTGCTCTGGGACGCGACGTTGCCGTAGGACAGACCGCCGTAGTTATGGGTCGGCCCCACTAGACCGTCAAAATTGACTTCATAGGATTTCATCAGCGAGGCTCCACGAGAATCTGTTGTTATAGGCTTCAAGTAACAATTCAGTCAGACCGAGGCGCGGCCTTCGCGAGCAGGCTCGCTCCCACTTTGGAATGCAACTTCCTGTGGGAGCGAGCCTGCTCGCGAATAGGCATCACACCATTTTCACGCCTGGGGTCAGAGCGGCTGGCAACACCAGGCTCGGCGTTTCCAGCGAGGCCACCGGGTACGCGCAGTAATCCGCCGCGTAGTAGGCGCTGGCGCGATGGTTGCCCGATGCACCAACGCCGCCGAACGGCGCACTGCTCGCCGCACCGGTCAGTTGTTTGTTCCAGTTGACGATACCGGCGCGGCTTTCCAGCCAGAACTGCTGATAACGATCTTCGGAATCCGACAGCAAGCCAGCCGCCAGGCCATAAGCGGTGTCGTTGGCCTCAGCGATCGCCGCAGCGAAATCGGCGTAGCGAATCACCTGCAGCAACGGGCCGAACAGCTCTTCGTCCGGACGTTCAGCCACGGCGGTCACATCAAGAATGCCCGGGGTCAGCAAGGCCGATTGCGCTTGCGGCTGAGTCATCGCCAGCAGTGACACCGCGCCATTGGCCAGCAGATGTTGCTGGGCATCCATCAACGCTTTCGCCGCGCCAAGGGAAATCACCGAGCCCATGAATGGCGCCGGTTGCTGATCGAAAGCACCGACTTCAATCGTCGCGCTGACTTCCACCAGACGCTTGAGCAGGCTGTCGCCCCACGCGCCCTGCGGCACCAGCAGACGACGCGCACAAGTGCAACGCTGACCGGCGGAGATGAAGGCCGACTGAATGATCGTGTACACCGCCGCGTCCAGATCAGCCACCTGATCGACCACCAGTGGGTTGTTGCCGCCCATTTCCAAAGCAAGAATCTTGTCCGGACGACCGGCAAATTGCTGGTGCAGATGATTGCCGGTACGGCTGGAACCGGTGAAGAACAGACCGTCGATACCCGGGTTCGCGGCCAGGGCGATGCCGGTTTCGCGCGCACCTTGCAGCAGGTTCAACACGCCGGCCGGCAGACCGGCTTCGATCCAGCACTTGACCGTCAGCTCAGCGACTTTAGGGGTCAGTTCGCTTGGCTTGAACAGCACGCTGTTACCCGCCAGCAGCGCCGGGACGATGTGCCCATTCGGCAAGTGGCCAGGGAAGTTGTAAGGACCAAACACCGCCACCACACCGTGTGGTTTGTGGCGCAGCACGGCGGTGGCGTCGCCCAGCGGGCCGCTCTTCTCGCCGGTACGTTCGCGGTAGCTCTGCACCGAGATCGCGATCTTGTTGACCATGCTGGTGACTTCGGTCGCGGCTTCCCACAGAGGCTTGCCGGTTTCCTCACCGATGGTGCGGGCCAGCTCATCAGCGTGGTTCTTCAGCGCGGCGGCGAACGCTTCGAGCACGCTGATGCGATCTTCCAGGGTACGACGGGCCCAGCCCGGGAACGCCTGACGCGCAGCCTGCACGGCTGACTCGACCTGAGCGGCAGTCGCGCCCTCCCCCGACCACAGCACTTGCTGGGTCACCGGGTTCAGCGACTGGAAGGCTTCGCCTTGACCGGCCAGCCATTCACCTGCGATGTATAGCGAATTCATTATTTCGACTCCCGAGCAGCAGACAACGCCACGGCGCGCACTTGATCGCCGGCGTTGAGTTGAAGACGTTTGGCGGTCAGCGGATCGACCACCAGCGTGCCGGCAGCCAGTCGGGCCGGCGCAGCAGTGATGCGACAGTCTTCGCGCTTGCGGTTATGGATGATGAACGGCGTGGCGTCATCGCCCGGTGTACCGATCGCCAGCACCAGCGCTTCGCTGTCGCGGACTGCGCGGATCTTGCTGGTTTCGCACTCGATGGCCGGGCCGGCGTCGAAGATGTCGACGTAGCCCTGATAGCTGAAACCTTCGCTCTTGAGCATCGCCAGCGCCGGCTCGGTGTCCGGGTGTACCTGGCCGATGACGTTGCGCGCATCCGGCGACAGGAAGCAGGTGTACAGCGGGAATTTCGGCATCAGTTCGGCGATGAACGCCTTGTTGCCGACGCCGGTCAGGTAGTCGGCCTGGCTGAATTCCATCTTGAAGAAGTGCCGACCCAGGCTTTCCCAGAACGGCGAACGACCGGCCTCATCGGAGACGCCGCGCATCTCGGCAATGATCTTGTTGCCGAACAGCTCAGGGAATTCAGCGATGAACAGCATGCGCGCCTTGGACAGCATGCGGCCGTTCAGACCGCTGCGGTAATCGGCATGCAGGAACAGCGAGCACAGCTCGGAGTTGCCAGTCAGGTCGTTGGCGAGGAACAGCGTCGGGATCTCGCGATAGATGTTCAGCTCTTGCGAGGCGCTGACGGTCAGGCCGACGCGGAAGTTGTACCACGGCTCGCGCATGCCCACGGCACCGGCAATGGCGGAAATCCCCACCACGCGACCGTTGTCGTCTTCGAGCACGAACAGGTAGTCCGCATCGCCACGGCCGGCTTCGCCGCGAAAGGTCTTCTCGGCCCAGCCGACCCGGTGGGTCAGGCGTTCTTCGTTGGCCGGCAACGTGGTCAGGCCGGTGCCGGTGCTGCGGGCCAGGTCGATCAGCGCGGATAAATCGCTGCTGCGTACGGGACGAACAATCATGCTATCTCCTCAAACGGGCCGCCTTCGCCACCCGTGAAACTCGCTAAGGCGTTAAACCGCCACCAGGCGCACGCTGGCACCTTCACCGACGCCCAGGGCTTCGGCTGCTTCCAGATCCAGGGTCACCGGCTTGCCCGGCGCGTAATCGAGTTCCAGCAACACGGCGCGGTAATCCTGCAACTGCGCGTTGGCCACCAGATACTGGCGCCCGGCGCCTTTGACCGGCTCGCCGATCTTCACCGGCACCACGCGGCTCTGGGCAATCGAGCGGATCCCCGATACACGCGCATGCAGGGTCGGGCCACCGTCGAAAATGTCGATGTAGTGATCGGTCTCGAAGCCTTCGCGCATCAGGATGTCGAAGGTGATCTGCGCACGCGGGTGCACCTGGCCCATCGCTTCCTGAGCGGAATCCGGCAGCAGCGGCACGTAGATCGGGTAATGCGGCATCAGTTCGGCGAGGAACGTGCGGCTCTTCAGGCCGCACAGGCGCTCGGCCTCGGCGTAGTTGAGGTCGAAGAAGTTGCGACCGATCGCGTCCCAGAATGGCGAATCGCCGTTCTCGTCGCTGTAGCCGACGATCTCGGTCACCACCGAATCGGCGAAACGCTCCGGGTGGCTGGCGACAAACAGCAGGCGACCACGGGAGTTGAGCTCGGCCCACGGCGAACCCACCAGTTCGCGCTGCACGTAGAAACTGGTCAGCAAGCTGTTGCCGGTCAGGTCGTGGCATTGCGAGAGCACGTGGATCTTGTTGTGGATCTTCAGCTCGCGGGAGGCGTGGACGAAGGTCTCGTTGCGGAAGCTGTAGAACGGCTCCGAGTAACCGGCCGAGGCAACGATCGCCGAGCAGCCGACCAGTTTGCCGGTGGCGGTGTCTTCGAGGACGAAGAAGTAGCTCTCTTCACCGTTGAAACTCACTTCGGCGGCGAACGAGGCTTCGCTTGCGGCGATCTTGTCGCTCAGACGTTCCACGTCATCCGGCAAGGAAGTGACACCAATCGGACTGTCCGCAGCCAGACGCTGTACCTCGCCCAGATCAGCCATTTGCGCAGGGCGCATCACCAGCATGGTGTCACTCCTTTCTCTTATAAATTTACAGAAGAAAAAAACACCGGACTTTGTAGGAGTGAGCCTCCTCGCGATTGCGGTCTGTCAGAAACCAATGAGTCGACTGACATACCGCAATCGCGAGCAGGCTCACTCCTACAGTGGATCGGGTCCGGCATTAAAATTTTGATCGACGCCCGAATCCTCAGGCGTCGAAGGGTCTATCAGGCTTGCGTCAGTGCTGCTGCAGCGCGTTCGAAGCGGTCGAGACCGGCGTCGATGTCGGCGTCTTCCACCACCAGGCTCGGGGCGAAACGGATCACGTCCGGGCCGGCCTGCAGAATCATCAGGCCTTCTTTTTCAGCGGCGTTGAAGATGTCCTTGGCCTTGCCCTTCCAGGCATCGCTCAGCACACAACCGATCAACAGACCGAGGCCACGCACCTGAGTGAACAGGCCGTACTTTTCGCCGATCTGCTGCAGGCGGGTCTTGAATTTGTCGTGCTTGGCGTTGACGCCGCTCAGCACCTCAGGGGTGTTGATCACGTCGATCACTGCTTCGGCGACGGCGCACGCCAGCGGGTTGCCGCCGTAAGTAGTGCCGTGGGTACCGACGACCAGATGTTTGGCCAGCGCTTCAGTGGTCAGCATCGCGGCGATCGGGAAACCACCGCCCAGGCTCTTGGCGCTGGTCAGGATGTCCGGGGTCACGCCGTAATGCTGGTAGGCGAACAGGTGGCCGGTACGGCCCATGCCGGTCTGCACTTCGTCGAACACCAGCAGCGCGTTGTGCGAGTCGCACAGCTCGCGGGCACCTTGCAGGTAAGCCAGTTCGGCCGGCAGTACGCCGCCCTCGCCCTGGATCGGTTCGAGCACGACCGCACAGGTCTTGTCGGAAACCGCCGCTTTCAGCGCGTCCAGATCGTTGTAAGGAACGTGAGTGATGCCGGTGATTTTCGGACCGAAACCGTCGGAGTACTTCGACTGGCCACCGACGTTGACGGTGAACAGGGTACGACCGTGAAAGCTGTTGAGCGCCGCGATGATCTCGTACTTCTCGCTGCCGAAACGGTCGAACGCCACGCGACGGGCCAGCTTGAACGCGGCCTCGTTGGCTTCAGCGCCGGAGTTGCAGAAGAACACGCGCTCGGCGAACGTGGCGTCGATCAGCTTGTGCGCCAGGCGCAGGGCCGGCTCGTTGGTGAATACGTTGGATACATGCCACAGCTTGTTCGCTTGCTCGGTCAAGGCACCGACCAGCGCCGGGTGCGCATGGCCCAATACGTTTACGGCAATCCCGCCGGCGAAGTCGATCAGCTCGCGACCGCTCTGATCCCAGACGCGGGAACCGGCGCCACGCACCGGAATAAAAGCGGCAGGCGCGTAGTTGGGAACCATTACCTGGTCGAAATCGGCGCGTTGTACCGCAGCGTGCTCAACGGACATCGGAGTCTCCTGAAGAGGAACACCCGCCTGAAACTGGCGAGCGATGGGGGGATTGTAAGGACAGTTTTCAGCCCGGCCTTGCCGCCAAGCGACAACTTCTTATAGCGCAAACCCCGGATTTTCCCGGGTTTACGGCAATGCGACATATAGCGTCGCAAAGGCGCAGTTTAAACTGCACGCCGCCGTTTGCGCAGACGTACAGGGATCTTAATCAAGAGAGTTTTATCGGGTGCGGTATATATGTACCGCACATCGAATCAATGACCGGTGTTTGCTATGGATCTTTCCCAGGCAAACGGCCGTCTCCATGATTGACCAAAACACAACCTCACCCGCGCCTCTGCCCGACGCATTGTTGCTCCCCCGGCAAAATGCCCACTATCAACCGCTGCTCCAGGCCATTGCGCCGTGGCTGAGCCAGGCTTCGGCACACAAACGCGAAGCCTTGAAACGGGCCAACCCTCAGCTGCCCGCCAGCCTCAAACAAGCGTCACACAACGACCACCAAAAGTTGCGCGCGCTGAATGCCGCGCACTGGACCGCACACAACCGCGTCGAACGAAGCCTTGCCCGGTTGCAGGACGCCAAAGCGTTCGCCGAACCGCTGCTGCGCGCCGAACTGGAAAAGCGCTTTGGCTTGAGCCTGGATGTCAGGCAGACCTTCCTGCGCCTGTATCTGCCCGACCATGTGCCGTGGCTGCGCATCAAATCCGGCGCCGCACGCACCTGGACTGTCTCGTTGCTGGACGCCGCGCTGCACAATTTTGAAAGCAGCGAGACCGCCACTGACGCCTTTGAGTCAGCCTCGGACTATGTCAGCCAGCCCTCCCCCGAAGGCCAGTTCAGCGTGCTGCCGAACATCCTCAAGGCGATGCCGATCCCTGACTTCACCCGCCTGTGCCGCGAACTGGATATCGGCCACCGCTATAACGCTTATCTGCAAGACAATCTGGGCATCAGCAATCCGCTGGTCGCAGCCGTGCTGCAACCACAGGTTTGCACGAGTGACAAAGCCGCACTGGTCGCCGCCCTGCAAATGGCCTACATGCAAAAGCTGCTGGGAGCCGATGTCCATCGCCTGATTCTCGGGCTGCTCGATGGTTTGCAGCATTTGCGCCTCAATCGTCAGGCGTGGCATTGCCATGCGCTGACGATGATGAAAGTCAGCCTGACCGGCATCGTGCTGTTCGCCCCAAATCTTGAAGCGGCACACGCAGCAGCGCGAGTCGTGGTTTACATTCCCGATGACCCACAACACCCGGTCAAGGAATACCCCAGCAGCGGTGCCTTTGCCGAGGAGCTGGCGCAACGCTTGCGCGATCCGGACTATCAGGTGTTCTTCAGCCGTTTCATCGACCACGCAGAACGCGGGGCTTTTTTCAGTCAGTTGCAGTCGCTGCTCAGCCCCGTCACCTGGCAACCCGTACCGGTCGGCGATCCACGCCCGACCTGGCGCGAGGATCCGGTCGCGCGACCTTTTCTGCAGATCGTCGCGACCCCGCTCCAGGGGGAGCTGTGGGCGTATCTCTACCAACGCAGGCTCGACAAGATGCTCAACGATGCCCGCGTCATCGCCGTCTCGACGGCCGTGGTCGATCGCAAGGCGCGCTGGGCACTCTGGGATTCCTTCACGGACATCGCACAGTCGTTGCTCAACCTCGTCGTGTTCGTCGCCCTGCCATTCGTGCCATTTCTTGGCGAGTTGATGCTTGCCTACACGGCCTACCAACTGCTCGACGAAACGTTCGAAAGCATCGTCGACTGGTCCGAAGGACAACCCCGCGAAGCATTCGCGCATTTGATCGGCGTCGTGGAGTCCATGGTGCAGGTCAGTACTTTCGCCGCTGGCGGCGTTATCGCCGTCAGCGAGTTTCGCGCGCTATTGCCTTCCGATGTCGTGCAATTCATCGACCGCTTTATTCCAGTGAAGGCAGCCGATGGCAAGACCCGCTACTGGAAACCCGACCTGCGCCCTCACGAGTGGCCCGGCACGCCACCCAAAGACGTCCGAACCGATGCACTGGGCCTGCAAATCCACCAAGGCAAGAGCCTGCTGGCTCTCGAAGACAAGTTGTATGCCGTCAGCCTTGATCCCGAAACCGGGGCCTATCGCATCGACCATCCGACGCGTCCCGAGGCTTACAAACCCGCACTCAGGCACAACACTGCAGGTGCCTGGCAAACCGAAATTGACCAGCCACTGGGTTGGGATCGCGCCACCGTACTGAGCCGCAGCAGTGCGCAGATGCAGCGCCTTCCCGCCGCTCTGCGGGAGCGCCTGCTGAATATCAGTGGCTGCGAGGAGAACACCCTGCGTCAGATGCACGTCGAGCGCGATCAGTTGCCACCCTTACTGAGCGATACGCTATTGCGCTGGCAGATCGATCAGGACATTCAATTGTTCATCGAGCAGATCGGCAGCACGCATGCCGAGGATTACCTCAACGCCGACCCGGCCACCCAACTGCAACTGCTTTTCGACACCGGCGACTGGCCTGCAGAGCGGGGCCTGCAACTGATCGATCGCCAGGGCAGAACACTGTGGCGCAGCCCTGTCGTCGATGTGCCCTTCGTACAAATCGAGGGCTCACGACTGGACGATGGCGACCTGCTCAAGACCTGTCTGCAACGCCTGACAGAATCGCAACGAAGGCGGCTATTGAGCGAAGCATCGCATACGCCCGCCCCCTCGGCCGAAGCCCGCGCAAACCGCCTGCGGCGCTCCGTCGCCGAGCTGGCACAGCGTAAAAGCCAAAGCCTGTTCGAGGATCGATATCGCCAATTGCAGCGCGGCGCCAGCCCGCGGGTACAGGTATTGATGGATGCCGAACCCGGCCTGCCAAAGGCGTTGGCGCAATCGATACTGGAAACGGCAAGTGATGCCGAATACCTGCAATTACAGCGTGGAACACTCTCCGAAAGACTGGCCGCGCTGACCCAGGAGACGGGTCTGCAAGTGCGCGCAACTCGAGCCCTCGAAGGACTTGAGCTGCAAGCGACGATCAATAATCTGGATACCGATCGGCTGGCCCTCCATTCGCTGCCACGGTTGCCGGGCTGGTCACCGTCGATACGGCTGGAGCTCAGGCACTACACCCATAGCGGGCACCTGATCGACAGCCTCGGCGCGCAGGACGCTCTCATTCGCAAAGTGCTGGTACTGACCGAACAGGGCGACTATCAGCCGTTCGACGCTACCGGTGAGTCGCTCAGCGCGCCGGGGTCACTGTATGCGAGCCTGTTGCATGCCCTGCCCGACGCACAACGTTCGGCGCTGAACATCCACATCACACAAGATCTGCAGCTCAAGCAGCTGATTCGTGACCACGCGCTCGACCGTCAAGCATTGCTGAACCTGTTCTCGCAAAACCCGATTCGCAAACCCGCTTACGACCCGACGATCATGCGCCTGCGTGGCGGTACCAGCGGCTATCGGCGCATGCCCGTCAACACGCCGACGCTGCACGCCCATGCCCACTGGCTGCTGCCGCACTTGCTGCCCGAAGAACTCAACGCGTTTGTCGAGCGCCTGCAACGCCATCCGGGCGGCCCGCGAGCGGAACTGAGCCGATTGATCGCTGAACGCAACCGCCTCGACGCGGTGCTGAATCCGTGGGCTGAGGGTATTCCGCTCGTTCATCCGGAGACCGGCGCCCGCCTCACCACCGAGCAATATGCGATCCAGCGTCATCGCCGACGGCAGATGCGCGTCGACATTCTGGACTGCTGGAAGCAGCAGGTTTCCTTGTCGGAGAACACCGAGCAGACCATCGATCTGCGCCTGTCACAGCCAATCATGGGAGAGCTGCCAGCGCTGGAGGTGAACTTCAGTCACGTGGACTATCTGACCATCGAGGGTGTCGGCAGCACCCAGGGTATACACGGCTTTCTGAACTGTTTCTCCGGCTTGCGTCGCCTGGCGCTGCGCAATTTCCAGCTGGGCAACCTGCCGGAGTCGATCAGTCGATCGCCACAACTGCGCGAGCTGATTCTCAGCGACTGCAGCATCACCCTGACAGCCGAGAGCCACACAACACTGGCGGCGCTGACTCAGCTGAGAACTCTGGATCTGTTCAGGAACCCGCTCGGACTCACCCCCAATGTCGAAAAAATGCCCCGACTCAATTACATCGATGTGTCGGAGACCGGCATTTCCGAACTGCCACCCGGCCTGCTCACGCGCCCGCTATTGCGCACAGCGCTGCTTAACGACAACCAGATCCGGTCGTTGCCTCCCGCCCTTTTCGAGCTGCCCGACAACGTTCCGGAAGGCTTCGATCTGAGTGGCAATCCGATTGCCAGCGCAGACCGGGAGCGCATCAAACGTCACTTCAACGACGCCCGCCAGGACTTCGGCGTAATGGCCGAACAAGCTGATCTGCTGCGCGTACAGGCGCTGTACACGCACATGGACCTGGAACAGGCCAGTGAGTTTTTTTATCTGCTACCCGGCACCCTGGCCGAGGGTCGAATCGAACTTGCACGGCTTGAGCGCGAATACAGCGACTTGAGTAGCAACCTCGCCACCTGGGCGACAGACCACCCTGCCCTGCACCCGATCAGTGGCGAGCCCTTCACGATTGAGCAAGTGTTGAATGAGCACGCCGCACGCCACGAATTCAAATCGCTCATTGAGCAGTGTTGGCGCCGGGAAGCCGAGCAGGACGATCTGGATCAGAACCTCCAGCCACTGCATGACTTGAACCTGGCGACGATCATCCGCGGCGACTTGCCCGTACTCAATGCCGATTTCAGCCATGTCACGCATCTGTACATCAGAAGCCTGCCGGGCCAGACGTTTGGAATCGACAGGTTTGTCGAGACGTTTGCCAGCCTCAGAGGACTGACGATTTATCAATATCGACTTGAACACATTCCGCCAGCGGTGTTTCGTATGGCTGAGCTGACCTATTTATCCCTTTCACACTGCGAGTTGACGCTCACGCCGCAAAACGCCCTTGAGCTTGCGCAAATGGAGCGCCTCGATCACCTGGACCTGAGTGACAACCCGTTGGGCGAGACCCCGGATGTCAGCCAGATGACCAATCTGTCAACGCTGATGCTGGACAACAGCGGCATCACCAGCCTGCCGCCGGGCTTGCTGCAACTCGAACATCTGGAAATCGCCGACCTGAGCGACAACGCGATCACCCAGGTTCCCAGCGATATTCTGGAGTTGCCAGAAGAACGTGCGGAAAAATTCAGTCTGCGCGGCAATCCGCTCTCTGACCTCAGCCTGCAACGGCTGATCGCCTACTTCAGAAAACACCGCATCGATTTTGGCGTGGAAGCTGTCATCGAGCAGGCGGAAATGGAGGTGTCCATGTCCGAAGATTCCGAGATCGATGAGTGACGTTCAGCGGAATCTCCCGGGGCGCGTCAACCGCGCTCCGGCGGCACCGACGACAGTTCGAACGGACTGCTGCTGCGCCGCTGGTTGCGATCCTCGCGCGGCGTGGCGCCGAAGAAGTTGCGGTAGGCGCTGGAGAAATGCGGCCCCGAGGAGAAACCGCAGGACAGGCCGATCTGGATGATCGACTTGCTGGTTTGCATCAACATCTGCCGGGCCTTGTTCAGGCGCAGTTCCAGGTAGTACTGGCTCGGCACGCGGTTGAGGTATTGCTTGAAGATCCGCTCCAACTGCCGACGGGACACGCACACATGCTGGGCGATTTCGTCGGTGGTCAGCGGCTCTTCGATGTTGGCTTCCATCAGCAACACCGCTTGGGTGAGCTTCGGATGGCTGGAACCGAGGCGGTTCTGCAGCGGAATGCGCTGGCGTTCGCCGCCCTCGCGGATGCGCTCGACCACCAGCTCTTCGGACACCGCACCGGCCAGTTCTGCCCCATGATCACGGGCCAGCACCGCCAGCAGCAGGTCGAGCACCGACATCCCGCCACACGCGGTCAGGCGATCGCGATCCCAGTCGAACAGATGGCTGGTGGCGATGACTTTCGGGAAGCGCTCGGCGAAATCGTCCTGCCAGCGCCAGTGCACGGCCGCGCGATAACCGTCGAGCAGACCGAGCTGCGCCAACGGATATACGCCTGCCGACAGGCCACCGATCACGCAACCGGCACGCACCAGTTGCTTGAGCGCGCTGCTGAGTGCCGGGGCCAGCGTGGTCGGTGGCTCGTCGGCGAGCAGGAACAGTTTCTGGAAGTTTTCCAGCTTGCCGGTCCACGCCTCGCCCGGCAGTTGCCACGCACCGTCGGCCGCAACGTCTGTCACGGTTTCGGCCTGGAGAAACGACAGTTCGTAAACCACCTCCGGATGCACCCGCTGAGCAACACGCAAGGCCTCCTCCGCCAGCGCCAGCGTCAAAGCTTTAGTGCTGGGCCAAATCAGGAAACCAATTCGATGGGCAGTCATGGGCGGGCAATCCGAAACGAAGAACGGTGATGAAGGCATGGGCCAATGCTAGCCCGTAAATGAACGCAAATCTCGAAACCTGCGAAGCTCCCACTGTAGGAGCTGCCGAGTGAAACGAGGCTGCGATCTTTTGATCTTCAAAAACAAGGGCAAAAGATCGCAGCCTTCGGCAGCTCCTACAGGGGATTGGAGCCAGCCTTCAGGCTGCGAAGCATGCACTATTCCGGTGCATATCGGCAGCGCTGATTACTTGAGGCTACCCGAGAGGAATTGCTGCAAGCGCTCGGATTGCGGATTGACCAGCACTTCGCGCGGGTTGCCGCTCTCTTCAACCACACCTTTGTGCAGGAACACCAACTGGTTCGACACTTCACGGGCGAAGCCCATTTCGTGTGTGACCACGACCATGGTGCGGCCTTCCTGAGCAAGGGCCTGCATGACTTTGAGCACGTCGCCGACCAGCTCCGGATCGAGGGCCGAAGTCGGTTCGTCGAACAGCATCACTTCCGGCTCCATCGCCAACGCACGGGCAATCGCCACACGCTGCTGCTCGCCACCGGACATATGCCCAGGGAACGCGTCTTTACGATGGGCCACGCCAACCTTGTTCAGGTAGTGCTCGGCTTTCTCGCGGGCTTCGGCCTTGGGCACGCCCAGTACGTGGACCGGCGCTTCCATGATGTTTTCCAGCGCGGTCATGTGCGACCACAGGTTGAAATGCTGGAACACCATCGACAGGCGCGAACGCATGCGCTGCAGCTGTTTCGGATCAGCGGCTTTCAGCGCGCCGTCCTTGTTGGCCACCAGTTTCAGCTCTTCGTTGTTGAGCAGGATCTTGCCCGCGTGCGGCTGCTCGAGCAGGTTGATGCAGCGCAGGAAAGTACTTTTGCCGGAGCCACTGGAGCCGATGATGCTGATCACATCGCCGGCTGCCGCTTTCAGGGACACGCCCTTGAGCACTTCGTGACTGCCATAGCGTTTATGCAGGTCTTGGACTTCAAGTTTGTACATGCGGTCGGTTCTCACAAAAACAGTCAGTCAGTCGTTGAGCAAGCGCCCGTGACGCAGCGCTTCGCGCCCCGCCACCTTGGCCAGCCAGAAACCGGGTTGGGCATAGCGCAGCCGTTCAATGGCAAACAGCACCCCGGACGTACCAGCACACACCGTGCTGACCCGATCGGACACAGGGTCGATCACTTCGAAAATCTCATCCCCGGCTTCAACCCACTCGCCGGGTTTACGCAGAAAACTCACCACACCGGGGTGCGGTGCCAACAGTAATTCAGTGCCTTCGAACGGCATGCCTTCGCACGGCTCGGTGGCCGGCTTCGGCCACTCGCCAGTGATCAGGCCTTGCTCGGCGAGGAACGCCAGAATGCCTTCGGCCCAGGCCTCCGCATCTGCGCGATCGGTATTGGCCTGACCGCCCAGCTCGACGGTGGTCGCCAGACACGCCAGCGGAATCTGCGCGTCCGGGAACTGCCGCGACAGACGCAACCACGGCAACGAGCACGCTTCATCGAAGGAGCTGCCGCCAGAATCTTCCGCCAGCAGACCGACCTTCACGTTCAGATGCGCAGCCAGCGAACGCCACTGCGGCCAGTGCTGCGGCAGCGCATACATGTGCAGCGCCGCTTCAGCGTCGCAGTGCAGATCGAGCACCACATCAGCGGTGCAGGCGTGGCTGAGCAAAACGCGCTGCATGCCTTGCAACTGGCTGCTCGCCTCGGGCAATGCCGCCAGATGATCAGCCATGGCCTGACGGATCAGGCGAATATTGGCGTGCGGATCGTCACCGAGGCGGTCAGCCAATGCCGCCGCAACCGGTGCGCTCAGCTCGACGAAATCGCGGTTGAAATTCTTGCCGCTGCCCGCCTCGAAACGCCCCTGATGATTGCCTTGCAGCAATTGGCCGAGGCCCAGTGGGTTGGCGACCGGCACCAGCTCGATCACGCCGTTGAGCAGGCCTTGGGTTTCGAGTTCACCGAGGCGCTTTTTCAGCTCCCAGGCGGTGCGCATACCCGGCAGTTCGTCAGCGTGCAGGCTCGCTTGAATGTAGGCCTTGCGCTCGCCCTGACCGAAGCGGAAGACTGAAATCCTGCGCTCGCTGCCCAGGTGGCTCCACGGCAATACGTGGTCGATGCGTTCCATATCAGTGCTTCCGCGGGGCCAGGTAGCTCAGCCAGCGGCGCTCGGCCAGCTTGAACAGCTTCACCAGAATGAAGGTCAGGCACAGGTAGAACACGCCGGCGGTGATGTACGCCTCGAACGGCAGGTAGTACTGCGCGTTGACGGTACGAGCCGCGCCGGTGATGTCGATCAGGGTCACGATGGACGCCAGACTGGTGGTCTGCAACATCATGATCACTTCGTTGCTGTACTGCGGCAGCGCCCGGCGCAGGGCCGATGGCAACAGGATGCGCTTGTACAGTTTGAAGCGCGACATGCCCATGGCCTTGGCGGCTTCAATCTCGCCGTTCGGCGTGGCCTTGAGGCTGCCGGCGATGATTTCGGCGGTGTAGGCGCTGGTGTTGATCGCGAAGGCCAGGCACGCGCAGAACGTCGCGCTGGACAGCCACGGCCACAAGAAGCTTTCACGTACCGCTTCGAACTGCGCCAGACCGTAGTAGATCAAAAACAGCTGCACCAGCATCGGCGTGCCGCGGATCACGTAGGTGTAGAGCCACGCGGCGCCGTTGATGATCGGGTTCTTGGAAACGCGCATCAGGCCCAGCGGCAGTGCCGCCAACAGACCGAACAACAGCGACAGCGCGAGCAGTTTGAGGGTGGTCAGCAGGCCGCCGAGGTACAGCGGCATGGCCTCCCAAATGACGTTGTAGTCGAAGATCATAGATCAGCCGCCCTTACGCCTACCGAGTAGCGCTTCTCAAGGTGACGCAGCGCCAGCAACGAGACACTGGTGATCACCAGGTACATCGCCGCCACTGCGAGGAAGAAGGTGAAAGGCTCGCGGGTGGCATCTGCCGCCTGCTTGGCCTTGAACATCATGTCTTGCAGACCGACCACCGAAATCAGCGCGGTGGCCTTGGTCAGAACCAGCCAGTTGTTGGTGAAGCCAGGAATCGCCAGGCGAATCATCTGCGGCACCATCACCCGGAAAAACACCTGAAAGCTGCTCATGCCGTACGCCATGCCCGCTTCGGCCTGGCCCTTGGGGATCGCCATGAACGCACCACGGAACGTCTCGGACAGGTACGCACCGAAGATGAAACCGAGGGTGCCGATGCCAGCGGCCAGCGGGTTCAGGTCGATGTAGTCGTCATAACCGAGCATCGGCGCGACGCGGTTGAGCAGGTCCTGACCGCCGTAGAAGATCAGCAGGATCAGCACCAGATCGGGAATCCCGCGGATCACCGTGGAATACAGATCGCCCAGCCACGCCAGCCAGCGAATCGGCGACAGGCGCAATGCGACCCCGATCAGCCCGAGAACGATGGCCAGGGCCATGGACGACAAGGCGAGCTGAAGCGTCAGCCATGCGCCATCGAGGATGACAGCCCCGTAGCCTTTCAACATGATTCAGGTCCTCGAAAGTTGGGATGAAAAAATGGCGCAAACCGCAGAGATCCTGTTGCTTGCGCCATTTCTGACTTGTCGCAGAGACGTATTACTTGCCGTAGATATCGAAGGCGAAGTACTTGTCCTGGATAGCTTTGTATTTGCCGTTTTCACGGATAGCCGTGATGGCTGCGTTGATCTTGTCTTTCAGCGCGTCGCCCTTGCGCACAGCAATGCCTACGCCGTCGCCGAAGTATTTGACGTCGGTGAACTGCGGGCCAACGAAGGCGAAGCCTTTGCCGGAATCAGTATTCAGGAAGCCGTCCTGCAGCAGGGTGGCGTCAGCCACGGTACCGTCGAGGCGACCGGCGGCCACGTCGAGGTAGATTTCGTTCTGCGAACCGTATGGCTTGATCTCGGCACCCAGCGGGGCCAGGACTTCGCGAGCGAAACGCTCGTGGATCGAACCACGCTGCACGCCGATGTTCTTGCCCTTGAGCTCAGACAGGTTGTCGCTGACGGCGGTGCCCTGCTTCATGACCAGACGGGCCGGGGTGTTGTAGTACTTGTTGGTGAAGTCCACGGACTTCTTGCGGTCTTCTGTGATCGACATCGACGACAGGATCGCGTCGATCTTGCGCACTTTGAGTGCCGGGATCAGACCGTCGAACTCTTGCTCGACCCACACGCACTTGACCTGCATCTGCTCGCACAGGGCGTTACCGATGTCGTAGTCGAAACCGACGATGCTGCCATCCGGCGCCTTGGAAGCGAACGGAGGGTAAGCCGCTTCGATACCGATCTTCAGAGGTTTTTCATCAGCGAAGGAATTCAGCGACAGCACGGACAGTGCCAGGGCGCCAAGCAGCACAAGTTTCTTCATCTTGGGACTCCATCGGTAAAGGGCAAAAACGGCAGAGTGAGCGACAGCCCAATATGCGAATGGGTGAATCGGAAAAGCGGCGCAGCATCGGTGGGAAATTTCCCATTGAAACCCTCGGGGTTTTCAACGTCAGCCACGATGAGCGAGTGATCGGCATTCTAACGACAGGCCCGAAGCCGATATTTCTTCAATGCGACAACTAATTACAGATGCACAGAGAAACCCGCTTGAGCACATTGACAGCCTTGCAAATTCATGCAAGAGCGAAAGACGGTGAACCGATCTATGCTGCAAATTGCGGGCCTATTATTCGCAAACCCTTCTAATCCGGCAAGCGCAGCGTGGTGTCTTATTTTTCACCGGGGGTTTTAAGGCTCTAAAACGGGGCATTGCGTTTCCCTTCGCCCCGCGGCGGGGCGGGCGGTTACACATTTGGTTACTCGGAGAGGCATGGGTAACAGCGGGAAATGGCTTACGCAGGAAATCGATAATTATTGGTTGGGTGGTTTGTGTTTCTGACAGGGGATTACTGCGGCGTCTGACAGATGGCTATCGCGAGCAGGCTCACTCCTACAGTTGATTGGGTTTCTTCAGGTAAAACACGGTCAAACTGTAGGAGTGAGCCTGCTCGCGATGAAGCCGGCACGCCCACCACAAAGACACCAGACACAAAAAAGCCCCGCCCGGCATCACCGGACAGGGCTTCTAAGAAGCTAACGCTTACGCCACATTCATCGTCTTGTGCGTATCAATCAAATGCTGCACCACACCCGGATCCGCCAGGGTCGAGATATCCCCCAACCCATCGTACTCAGCCGTAGCAATCTTGCGCAGAATCCGCCGCATGATCTTGCCCGAACGGGTCTTCGGCAGCCCCGGCGCCCACTGGATCACGTCCGGCGAAGCAATCGGGCCGATCTCTTTACGCACCCAGTTCTTCAGTTCCAGACGCAGTTGCTCGCTCGGCTCCTCGCCATTCTTCAGGGTGACGTAGACATAAATGCCCTGCCCCTTGATGTCGTGCGGCACACCGACCACCGCCGCTTCGGCGACTTTCGGGTGGGCGACCATCGCGCTTTCGATCTCGGCGGTGCCCATGCGGTGGCCGGAGACGTTGAGCACGTCGTCGACACGCCCGGTGATCCAGTAGTAACCATCGGCGTCACGCCGCGCACCGTCACCGGTGAAGTACATGCCACGGAAGGTCTTGAAGTAGGTGTCGACGAAGCGATCATGGTCGCCATACAGCGTGCGCGCCTGACCCGGCCACGAATCGAGAATCACCAGATTGCCCTCGGCCTCGCCCTCGATGATGTTGCCGAGGTTGTCGACCAGCGCCGGTACCACACCGAAGAACGGACGTGCCGCCGACCCCGGCTTCAGTGCATGCGCCCCCGGCAGCGGGCTCATCATGTTGCCGCCGGTTTCGGTCTGCCACCAGGTATCGACGATCGGGCAACGGGACTTGCCGACATTCTTGTAATACCAGTCCCAGGCTTCCGGGTTGATCGGCTCGCCGACCGAACCGAGCAGACGCAGGCTGCTGCCATCCGCGCCTTCAACGGCAGCGGTGCCCGACGCCATCATCGCGCGGATAGCGGTCGGCGCGGTGTAGAGGATGTTGACCTTGTGCTTGTCGACGATCTTCGCCACCCGGGTGATGTCCGGGTAGTTCGGCACGCCTTCGAACAGCAGCGTGGTCGCGCCATTGGCCAGCGGGCCGTAGACGATGTAACTGTGACCGGTGACCCAGCCGACGTCGGCGGTGCACCAGTAGATTTCGCCCGGACGGTAGTCGAACACGCGCTCGTGGGTCATCGCCGCGTACAGCAAATAACCGCCGGTGGTGTGCTGCACGCCCTTCGGTTTGCCGGTCGAGCCAGAGGTATAAAGGATGAACAGCGCTTCTTCAGCGCCCATCTCTTTCGGCGCGCAGACGGTGCCCGCCACTTTCATCAGGTCTTCGTACCAGATGTCGCGATGCTGGTTCCACTTGATGTCACCACCGGTGCGCTTGCACACGATGACCTTCTGGATGCTGCTGGTTTCCGGGTTGGTCAGCGCGTCGTCGACGTTGGCTTTCAGCGAGATCTTCTTGCCGGCACGGATGCCTTCGTCAGCGGTGATCACCACTTTCGATTTGCAGTCGATGATCCGCCCCGCCAGCGCTTCCGGCGAGAAGCCGCCGAACACCACCGAGTGAATCGCGCCGATCCGGGTACAGGCCAGCATGGCGACCACGGCTTCGGGGATCATCGGCATATAGATCGTCACCACGTCGCCGCGGTGCACGTCCTGACCACGCAGGGCGTTGGCCAGTTTGCAGACTTGTTCGTGCAGTTCGCGGTAAGTGATGTTGCGGCTTTCGGAAGGATCGTCACCTTCCCAGATGATCGCGATCTGATCGCCGCGCTCGGCCAGATGACGGTCGAGGCAGTTGTAGGAAACGTTCAGGGTGCCGTCGGCGAACCATTTGATGTCGACATGGTGATCGTCGAAAGAAGTCTGCTTCACCGTGGTGAAAGGCTTGATCCAGTCGAGGCGCTTGGCTTGCTCGCGCCAGAAACCGTCAGGGTTGACGACCGACTGCTGGTACATGGCTTTGTAGGTCGCCTCGTCAGTCAGCGTATTGGCCAGAACCTCGGGACGAACGGGATACAGAGAAGCCGCACTCATCTTTCTTACCTCGGTGGAATAGTTGTTTTTGTATGACCCCGTTGTAGCCGGGCCAGCCCCATAGAACCATTCGACGATGGTTGTAGGAACTGCCGCAGGCTGCGATCTTTTGATCTCGCTTTGCAAAATCAAAGGCGAAAGATCGCAGCCTTCGGCAGCTCCTACAAGGGTTGGGCGAGGTTTTGCGGCGATTGTTACCAAAACCGCCAAAAGTGTTTATCAAAACCCCACCTGTTTACCCCCACCCCTCCCCCCTAAAATCCACCTCGCCGACAAGGCAAACGCGATTAACAACGTTACAGCCCCCACGAAGGCCGTTAATCCAGCTCTCAAGTAATAACTGCAAACGATGAAGTTCCACACGCAACCCTAAAAAGGTTGCGTGACCCCACTCGACCTCAAAAAGGTAAATCTGAAATGAAAGCTTTATTGGTTCTGGCCCTCAGTAGTCTGTGCGCAACCGCCATGGCAGACGAGGTCCCGACTGATGTCGCACAGCAACAACCGGCTATCGAGGAATACACTTACTCCACTCACCTGGACATCGCGAAAGTGGTGTCGATGAGCGAAGTGCCGAATGTCTGCGAAGTGGTACCGGCAAAAATGGAGTACGACGACTCCAAGGGGCAGCGCCACATCCTGCGTTACAGCGTCATGGGCAACGGCTGCACCAATTGATGATTGAGACTGCACCGAATCGGATCACTCAGCGCCTCATTTGAGGGTCGATTCCAGCCCGGCTTCGGTCGGGCTCAGTTGTGTCTGGAGTCGCTCAAAAGGGTTGCAAAACACAAGATATAGTGAAAAACGCGGTTTTTTGCTCATTTCTTGAACAACCGAAGCCTCGCAAAAAAATTAATGAAAAAAAATTCTCGCAGGCCAATCCCAGCGAAAGCCCTGTAAACCCTCGCTCCGATCGAAATCACCCGGCCAATCGAACGGCCTGCGGTGTTTCGCCCTCCCCCACGCCCGTGTTTTTTTCCCTATAATGCCGCCCTAATCGGGTCAGCAATATTCCCTTACAGGGAGCAAAAGCCATTCTGAAGCCCCGCAGCAGCGTCAACGCTGATCTGCGCCCGTCAGAGGCTCTCGGAAACCCGTACAAAATTCTGTTTTATTGCCTGCCTTGGCTGCCGCAAAAAACGATTCCTTAAGATCCAACGCGGTCTGTACGACCGTGTGAACAACCAACCAATCAGGTTTCACACGGGGCGACAGGCCCTCACGCAGGAGACGACACGTCATGCTGAGCTGGGACGAATTCGACAAAGAAGACAGTGAAGTAGCAGCAGTGAAAGGCGCCAACGCCGGCCACGCTACTGAAGCCAACATGGACCGCCTCGACAACGCCGGCGGCGCCGCCGCGCTCGAAGCCCGCGCCGTGACCGCCGACGACTCGGCCGCCGTGGCCCGCGCCAAGGCTGCACTGAACTCCCTCGACGTCGCCGAAGGCCTCGCCGAACTCGAAGGCGCCTCCGCCCGTGTCGCCGTTGACGAAAAGCGCATGATCAACTGCCGCGCCGACCTCAACCAACTCGTACCATTCAAGTACGACTGGGCCTGGCAGAAGTACCTGGACGGTTGCGCAAACCACTGGATGCCGCAAGAAGTCAACATGACCGCCGACATCGCCCTCTGGAAAAACCCGGAAGGCCTGACCGACGACGAGCGCCGCATCGTGATGCGCAACCTCGGCTTCTTCTCCACCGCCGACTCCCTGGTTGCCAACAACCTGGTCCTGGCCGTGTACCGCCTGATCACCAACCCGGAATGCCGCCAGTACATCCTGCGCCAGGCCTTCGAAGAGGCGATCCACACCCACGCCTACCAGTACTGCATCGAATCGCTGGCCATGGATGAAGGCGAGATCTTCAACATGTACCACGAGATCCCATCGGTCGCCAAAAAGGCAGCCTGGGGCCTGAAATACACTCGTTCGATCTCCGATCCGAAGTTCGAAACCGGCACCCCGGACACCGACAAAGAGCTGCTGCGCAACCTGATCGCCTACTACTGCGTTCTGGAAGGCATCTTCTTCTACTGCGGCTTCACCCAGATCCTCTCCATGGGCCGCCGCAACAAAATGACCGGCGTCGCCGAGCAGTTCCAGTACATCCTGCGCGACGAATCCATGCACCTGAACTTCGGCATCGACGTGATCAACCAGATCAAAATCGAAAACCCACACCTGTGGGATGCCGAAATGAAGGAAGAAGCGACCCAGATGATCCTGCAGGGTACGCAGCTGGAAATCGAATACGCCCGCGACACCATGCCTCGCGGCGTACTGGGCATGAACGCGGCGATGATGGAGGACTACCTGAAGTTCATCGCTAACCGTCGTTTGTCGCAGATTGGTTTGAAAGAGGAATATCCAGGGACTACGAACCCGTTCCCTTGGATGAGCGAGATCATGGACTTGAAGAAAGAGAAGAATTTCTTTGAGACTCGTGTGATCGAATACCAAACTGGTGGTGCGCTTAGCTGGGACTAATGGTCTCGCTCGCCACGATTTGACGATTGCTGCTTGAGTCGTCGAATTGAGAAAGCAAAAAGCCCCGATTTGATCGGGGCTTTTTTATCGCGGCAGGTTGTCCTGTCCACTCTACGCTGCAGCACTTAATCTCCTTTGACCGCTTCAAAATGAAGCCTGTTACAAAAGACCCTAAGCTCCTTCGTAGTTGCTTCAGGACCATCCAAATATCTAAAGTTCAGTCGTCGAAAACCCAACGGCCACTGAGAATGCCTTTCAGTTGTTCAACACTCAGCAGCTGCTGAGGTTTTTTATGTACGGTCGCGTGGCAATTGGCGCAGAGCGTAATCATGTCAGTAGCTGGGTCCACGACCTGATCTTCTTCGTACTCAGAAATTGGCTTCACGTGGTGTACATGGATAAAGCCCTTAGCATGCTCGCCGTATGCCTTCTCAAAATCAAAATCGCAGGCATTACATTGGAGACCATGAATTTGGATTGCTTGCTGCCTAAGCTTTGGACTGCGCTCATATTTGACACCGTAATATCCGAGCTTTTTGCCCTCTATGCCGATCACTCTAGTCTCAAACTCTTGCGCAGTATCACTTGAGCTAAGGCTGTCATCAGGTTCAACCTTTAGCTTCGCGAGAGCGCAAATCCTATCAAATACGGATTGATCAATTTTCCGAGCACTTCTGAGCCAGTAATTACTTTTTTGCGTTGAAGGAATTGGCTCAAGGTATTGCCCATCAATTTTGTTCGGAACCGCGGACTCAAAAGCTCTGAAATGCTCAAGATCAACAAAGAGATCGCCTGTTGTACTGTCTTTGTCGGGATACACCCTTACGACTCTTGCAACTCCGAAATAATGGGGTGCCGCGCTCAAACGCTGGTCCAAAAAAGCCTTATCTTTCATCTTCCCTTTGTAGTACAGCACCTCCATCCCTTCTGAAAGCACCGATTTATACTGCTTCGGGTAGTGGTATCGAACGCCTGTCAGATCAGACCATTTCGACTCATCATTTTCGGTAATGACCGCGGGCATCAATTCATCCTCGTAACGATGAATGAAGCCTACCAAACAATAAGAAAATTCCTACATCATTATCGAAACCACCCTACATCAAGGCCGTCAGAGGGATTTTTTTGCTTTGCCCGGGCGATCAGAGACCGTAGAAATCTCCGCCCTGCTATGGCGGTCGAAAATTCTCCTCATCTTCAGCGTAACCGAACGCGTTACGTGCAGAACCGAAGGAAGAAAGCAATGACGTATTAAAAGGTGCACTATCAAGCACCACCCGCTATTAATACCCCTCCCCCACTCAAGGATCCGAGCCCTGCCATGAAATTCGATCTCGCCTACTGCCTCAGCCTCGACGACAAGTTGTCGATCTATGACGTTCGCGATCTCAATTTCGATGAGACGGTGGCGTTCGATTCGGCAAAGGAGCATTTCCTGTGCCCCAACGATGCTTGTCGCGCCGCATTCGATGCAGCCAACGAGTTGGGCACGTTCAACGCCAAGAACGTGAATTACGTGCGCACGCCGCACTTCAAGAACTTGCCCGGTACGCAGCATGTAGCGGGTTGTCCGTATGTGAGTTTGAAGGCGTCGGCGTCGGGGGTTGAGGCGGCGGAGGGTGAGGTGGATGACGGAAGGGAGGAGCATTTTCCGTCGGAGTTGTTGCTGACGCGGCGTGAGTATGTGCGCAAGCCTGCTGCGCCGGCGGGGGCGGCGGATGTGTTGCGGGATGATCCGGTGCGGGCGGCGCAGGTGAGTTCCAGGGAGTCGCAGGGGCGTGAGACGGCGCCGGACAAGACCAGTGTGTTTGCGCATCCGGTGGAGTGTTTTGTGTCGAACTTCGCAGATAAGGAGTTGCTCAAGCGCATGCCGTTGAAAGTTGGCGAGCACACGGCGCCTTATGGCTCGTTCTTCAAGAAGATCGAGTATCTGACGGACAACAAGGGGTTGATTTACTGGGGCAAGATCAAGGAGATCAAGGATTACACCCAGAGTTTTCGCATCGATTTCGAGCAGAAGGTCTGGTTCAAGCAGGCGGATGAGGCGAAGAAGAAGCCGTATTCGGTGAACGTGTACTTGAGCAAAAAGTTGATCGACAACTACCGCAAGCGCAAGGCGTTTCTGGAGGAGATCAAGCACGCGATCGACAGCGACAAGGAGTTGTTCTGTTTCTTCTATGGCGTGACGCCGGAGTTGAAGCAGGTGCCGAGCAAGAAGAACCCCGAACAGACGTTCGGGGTGTTCAGTGCCAACATCGAGAACCTGGATCACTTTATTGTGCGGGAAGCGCCGGGGTTGGTGTGATGCTCGGGATCAGCCCTGGGGCAGTTGCAGTTTGACTGCACCGGGATGCTGTTTGACCACTGAGTACGGCAGGATCGTCCATTCGGGCTCATCGCAACCGCGTTGTACACGAGGGAAATACGGCCCGAGATAAATGCCCTTCGCGGTGAAGTACCAATCGGAAACGACCCAGACGTTTTCATCGGTGTAATCGCAACTGTCCTCATCACCTTCGGCCGGTTTCTTCATTTCGTTGGGATACAGCGAGGTGAATTGCTTTATCAACCATTGCACAAACACGTCACTCTGACTGTCTTTGCCATCTCCGGTCGAAGAGCCTTCGCGTCCGACTCCAAGCACGTCTTCCAGCTTTATTGCTTCGCCAGTATGAGCATTGAGGTTGATTGGTGAGTTGCCCACATCAGGGTGCGCGCCGCCGCAGTCGTAACCGGTGTTGATATTCAAGCTGACCACGTCGGGCGACAAGAACGTGGGCGCGACGCTCTGCCATTGCTCGGCGTTTTCTCCACCTTGCAGCATGCAGGCGTGATAACTGATGACTTCAGTCCAGAGCCGTCCGAGCAAGTGGTTATTAATCCGCTGCTGCTCTTCTTTCGTATAGCCAGACTCGACACTAAACAAAGATATCTTCGACTCAGGCTCCGTCCACCATTGCAAGTCGTAGCCCATGAAGTTTTCTTTCTTCTCCGGTTTGAGCTTGAGCCCCTGCAAGCGCAAATACTCGTAGGGATCGTCTTTCGGCAATGTGGCAATAAAGGGCAACGTCGTTGCAGTTGGCGCGGGAAGTTTGGCTTCGGTTAGCTGTACCGGTAGCTTCTTACCCTTGGGGTTTTGCCATTCGCCCTGCCAACCATTGTCAGTGGATTTCAACTTCAGGGTTGGCAACGGTTTGTCGTCGCCATAGCGGTTGTTGCCTTCAACCAGGTTCAACGTGCTGTCTTGCAGCGAGCCGCTGAGTTCCAGGTCGCGGTGATACTTCTCATAGAAGTAGCGGCCGGTGACTTCGTCCTGCTGCGTGGTGTTGAGCTCCACCACCATCGGCATCTTGCCCAGCGTACCGGTGAACACGCGCCGGCCATCCTCGGCATGGGCGGTGGAGATGAGTGTAAACAGCGCCGCAGCATATGGCGCCAGACGCAGCAGTCCCTTGAGCATGGATCGATCCCTGATTTAGTCTGAGGTTGCGCCGTAATGTTCAGATCGACGCGAGTAAATTTAGCGGCGAATCATGACGAGGTCTGTCACAGAAATCGAGTGCGCCCGCAGGTTTCAGCTCTCCAGTGTTGCTTCAAAAGCACGAATCTCTTGTTGCGCCTTCCTGCGCCGTTTCAGAGCGTCGTGAATATTGGTTTCATCCGCTGCGCAGTATTGACGTAACCAGTGAGCGATCATTTCTTCATCCGGCCAGAAACACTCCTTTTGGCCTTTGCTTCTGGGCGTGTCGTTCATCTGTGCATCGAAGCCAATAGCAGCCCGTTCGCCCTGCGGTAAACACTCCCACTCCGCCGCGCAATCTTGAAAAAACCAAGCAATTTCATCGATGTGCTTTTGCGCACTGCGATGGCTGCGCCGATAAAACTTGTACTCCAGACAGGCCTCTTCCATTCGCTGCGGCATGATGCCGGCATCGACCCAGTTCATGAGGTCGTGGTTGATCGCATCGCGCATTAACCCTTCACGCCAACGATCCGCAAACCAGGCAATAAAGCCTTCCATCTCAGCCTTCTTGGCATCGGCGAAGATCATGCAATAACGAGTTTCCACATGAATGACGAACAGTACATGCTTACGCTGCACGGTGATGGCGTGCACCTGCCACTGCTCGACGAAAGGGGCACACTCATCGTCCTCAATAACCGACGACGGCAGTTTTGGGTCTACCGGCGTGAGTTTTTTGCCCTTATGCACACGGCTAAAGAACTTACTGGCGGCCTCGGTACAATTGAAGATCAACATCTGTTTTCTCTGCTAATACGGGTCAATGACGCTCAGTCGTCATATTTGCTTTCTTCGGCCCACTCAATCTCATAAGGCTGGCGAACGGCATCTGAGATTCTCTCTCGCATATCTTCACTGAGTGCTGACAATTCCTCGTCGGTCAGCAAGTCGTGCGCGATCATCAACATCAAAGGCAGCACTACGTTTGAGCGATTCATCCGCACATCGAAAACCGCCGCCATATCTTTGTCTCGACTTCGCATCATGCGATAAAGCGTCAGGTAGCGAGCATGCGCTGACAGCTTACTGTTTTGAGTGACGATCTGGGTCTCGGCCAATACGCCTTGGCAAAATCGATCCAGCGCTAACTTGCGCAGTTCTTTGAATGTTTTCCAGTCACTTTCCAAGATCGCCATATTGCCTCCGCGAAGTAATTTTGAGTTGAGCCGGGGAAGGCCTCATCTTATAGACATGCCCAGCAAAACAAGAATCAGCAAACCAATATAGACCCAAGCATGCACCCGATCCGGTATCCGCCCGATCCACGGCGTGGCCAACCGAATCCCGAGCAACGACCCCAGTGTCAGCACCGCAAACGCCAGCAAATCCACATACCCGACAAACCACGCGCCCAGATCCGTCTCACTGAAACCGGCCAGTGCCATGTAGGTCAGCGTCCCGGCCAGCGCCACTGGCGCACTCAACGGGTTCGCCATGGACGTTGATTGAGACATGCTCAACCCGCAGCGGCGCAGGAGCGGCACGGTCATGACGCTTCCTCCTACGCCTAAGAACGTAGCGATGGCGCCAATGCCTACACCGCCGGCGGATATTTCCTTGCGATCCAATCGGCGTGGGATGACGCCTTCGCTGCGGGTGAGGAAGCCGCGTCTGAGCAGGCAGTCGATGATGGTCAGGCCGAGGTAGGCGATGAAGGCGTAGCGAATGACCTCCCCGCTGACCCACACCGCGGCGATCGCGCCGATGATTGCGCCGAGGGCGATGAAGCCGCCGAGCGGCCAAAGGTAATGGCGGATCAGGTTGCCGGCGCGGCGGTGTTTATCGGTGGCGATCAGGGCGTTGACGATCATCACGCAGGTCGAGGTGGCGACGGCGATGTGCATCGCCGATTGGCCAATGGGGTCGTCGGCGCCGTGGCTGGCGCTGAGCATGCGATAGAGCAATGGCACGACGACGAAGCCGCCGCCGAAGCCGAAGAGCACGGCGGTGATGCCGGTCATACAGCCGAAGAGGGTCAGCAGGAGGTAGAACATGGCGCGTCTTCCGGTGGTGGGGAGCGGTCGACGATAGAGCGACGCGGCTTGGCCTGCTTCAGCAACTCAGCCAATAATGTTTGCGTTTACGCCAACTACCGGGAAACGCTCGATGCGCAATGTTTCGATCAATCTGCTGGATGACACGCCGCGCCGGGTGGTGGCGATCGGTACGGATTATTCCCACGGCCATCTGTTGCCATTTCATACGCATCGGCGGGCGCAGTTGTTGTACGGCGCGACTGGGGTGATGCAGGTTCGTACTCATGACGGCAATTGGGTAGTGCCGCCGCAACGGGCGGTGTGGATTCCGCCGGGGGTGGCGCACGAGGTGCTGATGCTCGGCGTGAGTACGCGCAGTTTGTACATCGAGCCGGGTGCGGTGAATTTGGGCGAGTGCTGCCAGGTGATCAGCGTTTCACCGTTGATGCGGCACTTGTTGATGGAAGCGGTGGAAGCGCCGCTGACCTATGACCTCGACGGACGCGACGGCGTACTGATCGATCTGCTGCTGCATGAACTGGTGCGCAGTGCGCCGCTGCCCTTGCACATTCCGCTGCCGACTGACGGAAAGCTCCTGGTTTTGTGTCAGACCTTTCTGCTTCAGCCGAACGCTCATCAGTCGCCGCAATATTGGGCCGAGCAGTTACACATAAGCTTGCGCACCTTCAACAGACTGTTTCGGCAGCAGACCGGGTTGAGCTTCAGCCAATGGCGGCAACAGGCTTGCGTGGTGCTGGCGCTGGCACGGCTGGCGGCCGGTGAAGCGGTGACGCGGATCGCCCTGGACTTCGGTTATGAGAGCCCGGCGGCGTTCTCGACGATGTTCCGGCGCATTCTCGGCCAGGCACCGTCCGTCTGGTTGGAGGCGGCGAACTAGGGCAAATCAAAAAATGCGTTTGATCCCGGCCGAAAACAACTGTACAAAAACACAGTACATTTTCAATCAGCACTCTTGAGCCCGGAGCACACCATGGCCTCTCTTGCGATGAACCACATCCTCGAACGCATTGCCCTTTTCCAGTTCACCCCGACGCACTGCGTCCAGGCCCGAGCGATGCTGGGCTGGAGCGTGGAACAGCTGTCGCGCGAAGCGGAGGTTGCGGTGGACGACATTCAGCGGTTTGAAGCGCAGCAGGACGTGGCGGACGCCGCGCGGCTGGCGTTGGCGTATCGATTTGAGGCGCAGGGGTTGGTGTTTTTTCCCGGGTTTGCGCCGGGGCGCAGTGCGAGTATGGGCGCGACATCGGAAGCAGTGGGGCGTGGGGATTATGCGATGGCTGAATAAGGACGTGGAAATTGAGTGAAATCGAAGAAAGCAAAGGTTGCGGTTATAAGGATCTGGAAGGCGTGGATGCGGGTGACATGCAAAATAAGGCCCGGCATGTCACACGATTAGCTGCACTCATCGAAACAGCTCCCATGAGCAAAGCCGACGTAGCTCGAAGACTTGGTTTGAATCCGGAAAGTCTGGAAGAGATTCTCCGGGGGAATTCCGCGATATAAACGTTTCCACGTTGGTGAGCTATGGGGACTTGATGTCGGAAAACAATCTCGAAAAATAAGGTTCGCCTCTATAGAGGCGAACCGGTTTTAACTCATCAGGCGCTCTGCACCAAGCCCTCACTCTCCCCTTCAACCCCCAACCACCACGCACTCCCGCGCTGCGGTTGCATCAGGTTGAACGCCTCGCCCATCTGCGGCGTGGTAATCGCAACACTGCGCTCCCAGGCCAGCGACAGGATGCGATCAAACGGCTCATGCCAGGCGTGCATCGCCAGGTCGAAGGTGCCGTTGTGGATCGGAAACAGCCAGCGACCCTTGAGGTCTATGTGCGCTTGCAGGGTTTCTTCGGGTTGCATGTGCACGTGTGGCCATTCGACGTTGTAGGCGCCGGTTTCCATCAGGGTCAGGTCGAACGGGCCGTACTGTTCGCCGATGCGTTTAAAGCCGTCGAAGTAGCCGCTGTCACCGCTGAAGAAGATCCGCGTGTCACCGTCGATCATCACCCACGAGGCCCACAGCGTACTGTTGCTGTCGAACAGACCGCGGCCGGAGAAGTGCTGCGACGGCGTGGCGACGAAGCGGATGCCGGCGATTTCGGCGCCCTGCCACCAGTCGTACTGTCGGACTTTGCTGGCGTCGATGCCCCATTTGATCAGGGTGTCGCCGACGCCCAGCGGGGTCAGGAAGTAGTTGGTCTTGGCCGCCAGTTTCAGCACTGCCTGGTAATCGAGGTGGTCGTAGTGGTTGTGCGACAGGATCACCGCTTCAATCGGTGGCAACTGGTCGATGCTGATCGGCGGCTGGTGAAAGCGTTTCGGGCCGGCCCATTGCACCGGCGAAGCGCGCTCGGCGAAGACCGGGTCGGTGATCCAGAATTTGCCGCGCATTTTCAGCAGCAAGGTCGAGTGACCGAGGCGATAGACGCTGTGATCAGGCGCGACCAGCAGGTCTTCAAGCGTCAGCGACTGCACCGGGATCGCAGCGGCGGGACGGGTATTGCGCGGCTTGTTGAAAATCATGTTCCACATGATCCGCAGCATCTTGCGCCCACCTTCGCGTTGTACCGGCGCATGGTTACGGAATAGCCCTTGATCCTGGCGAGAGGCTTCAGGCGTGGAAGTTTGATTCGCAGACAAATCTGGATTGGCCATGACTGAGAGACTCCAGAAAAACCGCGCAATTCGCGGTTTTTCACGGTGGGACGATAAATGGCCAAGGCACGCACGCATCAGCCGAACTGTCTGTTTTTTAGGTTGCGCGGATTAACGCAACATTACACTGATCGGTGTAATTTCTAGGTTGCATCAAACCGGATGACAAGTAAACTGCCAAGTGTAATTCCACCCCTTCTCTGCCGAAGCGTACTTATGACAGCTCCAAAGCGCCTCACCGACCGCAAACGCGAAGCCATCATCCAGGCAGCGATTGCCGAATTCCGTGCCAACGGGTTCGAGATCACCAGCATGGACAAGATCGCGGCGACCGCCGGGGTGTCGAAGCGCACGGTGTACAACCACTTTCCCAGCAAAGAAGAGCTGTTCGCCGAAATTCTCAACCAACTCTGGGCACGGATTACCGACGAGCAAGCCGTGACCTATCGCGCGGATCAGCCGCTGCGCGAGCAACTGCTGCCCATGTTGCTGGCTAAACTGCAGATGATGGCCGATGACAACTTTCTCGGACTGGCGCGGGTGGCGATTGCCGCCACCATCCATTCCCCGGAGCGCGCGCAAGACATGGTGGCGCGCATGGGCGAGCGCGAAGAAGGCCTGACGGTGTGGATTCGCGCCGCTCAGGCGGATGGTCGACTGAAAGCTGTGGATGCCGGTTTCGCCGCGCAACAGATGCAGGGTCTGTTGAAGTCGTTCGGTTTCTGGCCGCAGATTTCCATGGGCCTGCCACCACTGGATGCGGACACGCAAAACGCCGTGGCCGATTCGGCAATGGAGATGTTTCTGGCCCGATACCAGCTCTAAACCGGCCCTCTCCTGCGCCCCGCCACGATTAAATGGCTCGGAAGGACACTGATTATTCCCGTTGGAATAAATGACAATGTCCGACATTTGACCGACGAGCGGTCGACCTGAAAAAGATACTGCAAAGTATTTCAGGATGAATCTGGCGCAGGACATCATGGAAAATCAACGCGGCAAAGGCTTGTCATTCGCCAGACGCATTTATTTGCCCAGGATCATCGGTCTGGGCGTCGGCTTTTTCAGCGTCGCGGCCGCGCTGTACCCGTTGCACATGCCGACCTGGCTCTGGGCGCTGCTGGTGTTCAACGGTTTTATCTGGCCGCATCTGGCCTACCAGGTTTCGACCCGCTCGACCTTCCCCTACCACGCCGAACGCCGCAACCTGTTGTACGACTCGTTGTGCGGGGGCTTCTGGACCGCGTGCTTTCAGTTCAATCCGCTGACCACCGTGACCATCCTGTCGATGATGACCATGAACAATGTCGCCGCCGGTGGACGACGTCTGTTCCTGCTCGGAGCCCTGGCCCAAGTCGCCGGCGTGCTGCTGGGCTGGTTACTGTTCGGCTTCAAGTTCAGTCCGACGATGACGCAGATCCAGGTCTGGGCCTGTCTGCCGATGCTCACCTTGTATCCACTGGCCCTGGGCATGGTCAGTTACCAACTGGCGATCAAACTTGCACAACACAAACGTGCACTCAGAGACCTGAGCCGCACCGACAGCCTCACCGGGCTGCTCAATCACGGCGCCTGGAAGGATCTGCTGCACACGCATTTCATGCTGTGCCAGCAAAACCACACCCGGGACATTCTGGCGCTGATCGACATCGATCACTTCAAGACCATCAACGATAACTATGGGCACATCGTTGGCGACGCCGTGCTGCGTGAGCTGAGCCAGGCACTCAAAGGACTGCTGGCCGAAGGTGAACGGGTCGGCCGTTATGGCGGCGACGAGTTTTGCCTGATCCTGCCCGACCAGCCACTCAATAAAGCCGAGGCGCAAATGGAACGATTACGTCAGGCACTGGACCAATATCGGCACCCGGATGTGCCAGAGCTGCGCGTCAGCCTGAGTATTGGTCTGGCCCGGTTTCAGCCGCCTTACAGCGACGCTGTTGCCTGGCTGGATGACGCCGACAAAGCGCTGTACACCGCCAAACACACGGGACGCAACACCATCAGCGTGGCGCTGAGCAATCCGAGCTAAGAACACGCCCCCCCCAGTCTTGAAAAGACTGATTCGCAATTTCTTGTACAACTCAAAGCAGTTTGTATAAGATCGCCTCGTCAGCCTGGATGCTGGCACTTTGCAGTCAATGGCAAATGCTCATCCAGCATTTGCTCTGCCAGCGCGGAAACAGGGACACAAACCTCGTCTTTCCCTACTTCCAGGTACTGCCCCTATGTTTTTCAAACGCCACCAGTCCGAACTCAACGACCTTCAACACACCATCACCGAACAGAATGGCCTGCTCGAAGCCATCAACCGCTCCATGGCGGTGATCGAGTTCGATCTAGAAGGCGTGGTGTTAAAGGCCAATGACAACTTCCTCAAAACCATGGGCTACCGCAGCGAACAAGTGATCGGCCAGCCTCATCGCGTGTTCTGCACTCCGGAGTTCGGCCGCAGCGCGCAATACACCGAACTGTGGTCGCGCCTGAAAAACGGTCAGTTCCAGTCCGGCACCTTCGAGCGGATTAACAGCCAGGGCCAGCCGGTCTGGCTGGGAGCCAACTACAACCCGATCAAGGATGCATCGGGACGCGTGGTCAAAGTGGTCAAGTTCGCCATGGACGTGACAACCAAGGTCCAACAGGAAAGCGAGGCCAACGCCAAGCTGCAGGCGATCGACCGGGCGATGGCGGTGATCGAATTCGACCTCAACGGCGGCATTCTCACCGCCAACCAGAATTTTCTGACGCGCATGGGTTACACGCTCGCTGACCTCAAGGGTAAACATCACCGTTTGTTCTGCCGCGCAGAGCTGGTCAACAGCAGCGCTTACGAGGATTTCTGGCGTCGGCTGAATCAAGGTGAGCTGTTTCAGGGCCAGTTTGAACGCGTCGACAAACGCGGCCAGAGTGTGTGGCTGGAGGCCAACTACAACCCGGTGTACGACGCTGCCGGGCGTTTGTGCAAAGTGGTGAAATTCGCCACGGACGTCACCGCCCGTGTCGAGCAGCACGAGCACGATGCGCGCAGCGCCAGCGCCGCTTATCACATCTCCGTGGAAACCCGGAAAGTCGCCGAGCAAGGCACTCAGGTGATCCAGCAGGCGGCCAGTGAGATGCGCGAAATCGCTGACGATATCGCGCAGTCATCAACGTTGATCGCGCAACTCGGCGAACGCTCGGAGCAGATCACCGCGATCGTCAACACCATCCGCGCGATTGCCGACCAGACCAATCTGCTGGCCCTCAACGCGGCGATTGAAGCGGCGCGTGCTGGTGATCAGGGTCGCGGATTCGCGGTAGTAGCGGACGAAGTGCGGCAACTGGCGGCGCGCACCAGCGGCTCGACGGCGGAGATTTCCAACATGATCGGCCTGATCCAGAGCGAAACCCGCCAGGCGATCAAGAGCATGGAAGGCACCCGCGGGCGGGCGGCGCAAGGCGTTGAACTGGCGGATCAGGCCGGCAGCGTGATTCTGCAGATCCGCGATGGCGCCAGTGAAGCGGTGCAGGCGGTGAGCATGTTTGCCAATGAGCGCGCGCCGGGCTGAGAGACCGCGTCGCGGCCTTCGCGAGCAGGCTCGCTCCCACAGGAATTGAGTCGATCACTGACTTGTGATCAACCCAGAACCTGTGGGAGCGAGCCTGCTCGCGAAAGGGCCATAAGCCGCGATGCAGGACTATAGTGACCTTCAGTCCCAAGCCCTGCCGAGCCCATCATGACCACCGAAAAAACCGACGCCCCCGCCACCGCCCCCGTCGACCACCTGCGCTTCCACCGCCCGCACGCCCACCTCAACACCACCTTCGGCAACGACGCGTTTGCCCTGCGCGCCGAGGCCTTCGCGCGGTTCTTTGGCACGCCGACCTTTCTTGGCGCACAAACTCTGATCGTGCTGTTGTGGGTGTGCCTCAATGCGACGGGTATCACCACTTTCGACGTTTATCCGTTCATTCTGCTGAACCTCGCGTTCAGCCTGCAATCGGCTTATGCCGCGCCGTTGATCCTGCTGGCACAAACCCGCCAAGCTGCGCGGGACAAGGCGCAATCGGACGCCGACGCGCAACACCGTGAAGCGCTGGCGGTGGCCAACAGCGAGCGCCAGGCGCAGGCCGCGCAGACCACCGCGCAACTGCTCGAACTGCTGGAGCAGAACACCCGCCTCACCGAAATGACCAAAAGCCTGACCGAGCGCATCGAAGGCCTGACCCGCGAACTGCATGCGCACATCTGCCAGAACCCGCAACGCTGATCACGGCAACCGCAGCGCCCGCCCCAACTCTTCGAACAGCGTGACCACCGAGCGCAACGCACGGCAGTCCGGGCGGGTCAGCAGCCACAGCGCGGTGTCGTAGCCGTGCAGCGGTTCGCTGAGGGCCTGCAAACCTTCAGTGATCAGAAAGTCCGGCAACGCCGCCACACCGAGTCCGCCGCGTACCAGTTCAGTCACCGAGAGCATGCTGTTGCAGCGATAAGTCGGGGTCACGCCGGGCAACTGCTGGCGGCGCCAGGCGACGGTCGGGTGATCCGGCAGAAACTCGTCCGGGGCGATCCAGGTCAGCGCCGCCAGATCCGTCGCATCAACATTCTGCAGATATCGCGCACTGGCGCAGACCCGGTAGGAAATCTTCGCCAGTTGCCGTCCGACCAGATGCTCCGGCGGTGTACGCGTGAGGCGCAGGGCGATGTCAGCATCGCGGCGGCTGAGGTTGGCGAAATCGTTGGAGGTGCTCAGTTCGAGGGTCAGCGCCGGGTAGTTCGGCATGAACTGCGTCAGCGCCGGCAACAGCAGCCCTTGCAGCACCGAATCGGTACAGGTCAGGCGCACCGTGCCGCTGACCACTTCACCGCCCTGCTCGACACCAATCCGCGCCGCTTCCAGTGCCTGCTCGGCGCGTTCGGCTTGCTCGGCCAGAGTCTGCGCGAGGGTGGTTGGCAGGTAACCGGCGCGACTCTTTTCGAACAATTGCTGACCGAGCGCTGACTCCAGCCGCCGCACCGCGCGAAACACCGTCGACACGTCTACCCTGAGCAGCTGCGACGCCCGGGCCAGAGAACCGCCGCGCACCAGAGCGAGGATCAGCGCCAGATCCGCGTAGTCGAGTCGATAGTGCGTGGCTGCATTGATCACTTGGGGAAACGCCAATATTGAGTGCGTGAACGCCAATCTATAGTGAGCCCCGGTGATCGACAACTGCACACCCTCACTGTAGTGAGGGGATTGATCCCCGATGGACCGCGCAGCAGGCCTTGTTTGAGGGCCGCTTCGCGCGCCGTCGGGGATAAATCCCCTCACCCCAGAGCGTCATCACTCACTCAAATCAAGGAAATCCCATGGACGCCAATTCCATTGCCCTGATCGGCGATTACGACCCTCAAGTCACCGCCCACCAGGCGATCCCCGTTGCCCTCGGCATGATCGCCGAGCAGTCCGGCCACAATGTGCAATTCGAATGGCTGCCCACCGAGCAGATTCACGCCGACACGGCGCTGGATCAGTTCGACGGCTTCTGGTGCGTCCCGGGCAGCCCCTACAAAAACGAGGCCGGTGCACTCAGGGCCATCCGTTTTGCCCGCGAACAACAGCGCCCCTTCCTTGGTACCTGCGGCGGTTTTCAGCATGCGGTACTGGAATTTTCCCGCAACGTGCTGGGCTGGGCCGATGCCGAGCATGGCGAAACATCACCGGATTCGCCGCGAGCCGTGCTCACGCCGTTGACCTGTTCGTTGGTGGAGGCGGTGGACAGCATTCACCTGGTCGCCGGCTCGTTGATCGCCAAGGCGTACGAAACGTCCGAGATCCGTGAAGGCTATCGCTGCCGGTTCGGGGTGAATCCACAGTTTGAAAAAGAATTGCTGACCCATCAGCTACGCGCCGTAGGGCACGATTCGGCGGGTGACTTGCGCGCAATCGAATTGACCGACCATGTGTTTTTTGTCGCCACGCTGTTCCAGCCGGAACGTGCAGCGCTCAAGGGGCAGGTTCCGCCACTGGTGCGGGCGTTTGTCGAAGCGTGTGGGGTGCGACGCCCATGAAGCCGAACGAACCTTGCTTTGCGGTGATTTTCACCTCGACCCGCACCGAGGGTGACAACGGTTATGCGGCGGCCTCCGAGCGCATGATGGAGCTGGTCAGCCAGCAACCGGGGTTTCTCGGCATTGATTCGATTCGTGGGGAAGACGGGGTCGGGATCACCATTTCGTACTGGCAGAGCGAGGCGGCGATTCTGGCCTGGCGCGAGCATCCCGAACACCGGGTGATTCAGGCGCGCGGGCGGGCGCAGTGGTATTCGAAGTTTCAGACGCGGGTGTGTCGGGTGGAGCGCGAATACCGGTTTGGGCAGTGAGTGCAGCGGCGCACTTATTGGCCTCATCGCCAGCAGGCTGGCTCCCGCAGGGATTTTTTGAATGCCACAGATCCGATGTGTGAGCCAGCAGGGATTTGTGAACGCCACAGATCCAGTGTGTGAACCAGCAGGCTGGCTCCCACAGAGATTTTTTGAATGCCACAGATCCAGTGTGTGAGCCAGCAGGCTGGCTCCTGCAGGGTTTTGTGAATGCTACAGATCCAGTGCGGGAGCCAGCAGGCTGGCTCCCGCAGGGATTTTTTGAATGCCACAGATCCAATGTGTGAGCCAGCAGGCTGGCTCCCGCAGGGATTTGTGAACGCCACAGATCCAGTGTGTGAGCCAGCAGGCTGGCTCACACAGGGATTTTTTGAACGCCACAGATCCAATGTGGGAGCCAGCCTGCTGGCGATGGCGGCAGAATTACCACCGCAAAACTTCAGCCCTGCACCAGACTGCGTACCGCCACAATCTCCGGCACCTCAACCTTGCTCATGTACACCCGCAACGGCTCGGTGATGTTGATCCGGTCATCGATGTTCTGATCCAGCAGCAACTGAATCAGCTCGCGTTTAAGCGTCATGGTCTGCGGCGTCGCCGGCGCCCAGACGAATTCATTCACAGGAATGATGCCGTCATCCGCCACGTCCATGCCGAACGAATCTTCGCTGAAACGCACGATGTACTGGCCGGTCTTGCGGTTGAGGCCGACAAAACCCTTGAGGTCATCGGCGGCCTGACAGATGAGTTGGGAAGTGATGCGCATGGTAAACCTCACGAAAAATCATCGATGGTTTACACGCAGGGCAACAGGATCGGCGCGCTCTCTGCCGGAGCGTCTGCCGAGGGCAAGCGTACTGCAAACAGCGCCACAAAAGTGCAGGAAAAATCGCTTTTAATACGTTTATGTCGGTCTGGCGATAGCACGCAATCCATTCAGTTGTTAAAAGGTACGTCTTTGAAAATGCCCTGCGAAAGGAACTCGAACATGCCCGCCACTTTCACCAAAAGCGCCCTCATGCTGAGCCTGATGCTCGGCCTCGGCCAGGCCCACGCCGCCCAGACTGACGTCAACGCACTGGCCGCCGCCCATGGCATCCCGCATCCAGCCGTGATCGCGCACCGTGGCGCGTCTTTCGATGCTCCGGAATCCACCGCCGCCTCCTACAAACTGGCCCGCGACCTCGGCGCCGACTACCTGGAAATGGATTTGCAGCGCAGCAAGGACGGCGTGCTGTTCGCCCTGCACGACAACAACCTGCAACGCACCACCGACGTCGCGACCAAGTTCCCGGAGCGCAAGGACAGCCCGGCCACCGCCTTCACCATGGCCGAACTGAAAACCCTCGACGCCGGCAGCTGGTACAACAAGGCTTACCCGGATCGCGCGCGTCCGACCTACGCCGGGCTGAAAATCCTCACCCTCGATGAAATCATCGACATCGCCCAGGCCAACCCGAAACACAAGCCGGGCCTGTACATCGAAACCAAGGAGCCGCAACTGTTTCCGGGGATCGAGCATGACCTCAAAGAGAAGCTGCATGATCGCGGCTGGCTGAGTCCGGCCGGTTCGAAACTGGCCAAGAGCGAGCTGGGCGTCGGCCAGGGCAAAGGCAAGGTGATCCTGCAGACCTTCGAGAAGAACAGCCTCGAACTGCTGCAGAAGGAAATGCCGCAAGTGCCGAAGATCCTGTTGCTATGGGTCGGCGAAGGCAGCATCGAGCCGAAATCGAAGGTGACCTTTTCCGAATCCGGCGAGAAGGACAAGAACGTGTTCTACGGCAAGCAGGAGCCGAAGTCCGAAGCCGAATTCAAGCAATGGGTGGATTTCGCCAAGGCGCAGGGTGCCATCGGCACCGGTCCTTCGGCCAAGCTGACCAAGGGTGGCGACCAGAGCTACTCGGATCTGGTGCAACCGTGGATGAACCAGTACACCCATGATCAGGGCATGCTGGTGCACGTCTACACCGTCGATGAGCCGGTGGACTTCGAGAAAGTCATGGCGGCCGGCGTTGACGGCATCTTCACCAACCGCGCCAGCGAACTGTTGAAGTTTTACAAGCGTCCGGCGGCGGCCAGTGTTGATCAGGTGTTGAAGAACAACGGGTTCTGATCGGTAAACCGGGTTGTCCGCATCGCGAGCAGGCTCACTCCTACAAGAGCCCTGCCCGCGATCTGGGGTTTTAAGGGTGAGTTAAGTTGCAGTGGTTAACCTGAGCCCACTTCAACGAACAACCCAAGGAATGACCCGATGAAAACTTTGACTGCCCTGTTTACCGCCGCTGCCCTGACCCTGACTGCTGGCCTGGCCCAGGCTGATGTCCGCGTCGACCAGATCCCTGAGCTGGTCAAATCCGGCAAGATCAAGTCGCTGGAATCGATGAACGCCGAGGCACTGAAACTGCACCCGGGTGCGACCATCACCGACACCGATCTGGATAACCACTTCAACGGTTACGAGTACGAAGTCGAGCTGAAAACCGCCGATGGCAAAGAGTTCGACGTCGACTTCGATGCCACCACCGGCAAAGTGCTGAGCAACAAGCAAGACACCTGATACACCGCCAAAGCAAAGCCGCACGATCAGCGATCGTGCGGCTTTTTTGCGTCCGTTGCCCGGCGAATCACGCGAATGCAGCCTGAAGGGATGCCAAAACCGCCATCAGACCGCTAGTATGGCGACCATCAGATAAACGATTGCAGCCGAGAACGATGGGCATGGGGCAGACAGCGGCAGCAGACATCGCGACAATCGGACGGATCAGCGCGGTTCCGGCGATCCTTCAAGTGATCCGCGAACTGACCGGCCTGCGATTTGCCGCCGTGGCGCGGGTTACCGAGGACTCCTGGGTCACCTGTGCGGTGCTCGATCAACTGAACTTTGGCCTGGAGGTCGGCGGCGAGCTGGATGTGGTCACCACGCTGTGCCATGAAATCCGCCAGTCGCACCTCTCGGTGGTGATCGACAAGGCCAGTGAAGACCCGCTCTACCGCGATCATCACACCCCGCGCCTGTACAAATTCGAGAGCTATATTTCGGTGCCGGTGTTCCGCACCGACGGACGCTTTTTCGGCACGATCTGCGCGCTCGATCCGAACCCCGCGCAACTCAAGTCCAGCAGCATTCAGAGCACCATGGAGTCGTTCGCGCGGATGCTCGCGCTGCAGATCGAAGCCGAGGAAAACGCGCAGCGCACCGAAACCGCGTTGTTGCAGGAACGCGAAACCGCCGAGTTGCGCGAACAGTTCATTGCCGTGCTCGGCCACGATTTGCGCAACCCGTTGTTCGCGATCAGCGCCGGCGCCGAAATGCTCTTGCGCAAGCACCCCGATCCCGCCATCGAAATACGGGTACGCAATATCCTTGGCAGTGCGCAACGGGCGACGCGGTTGGTGGATGATGTTCTCGACTTCGCTCGCGGACGCTTGGGCAAGGGCATTCCAGTGGATATCCAGCCCTGCGCGGATTTGACCGAAGCCGTGCAGCAAGTGGTGACGGAGATTCGCAACGTGCATCCGCAGCGCATGATTCATGCGTCCATCGGTGACTTGCAGGGTGTGCCCTGCGACCGGGCGCGGATCGCTCAACTGCTGTCGAACCTGCTGGCCAATGCCGTGGCCCATGGCGACCCGGATGGGGATATCGAAGTGATCGCCCAGGTTGAGCACGGTGCGTTGATGCTGGCAGTGAAAAACCAGGGGCATATCCCCGAGGCGATTCTGCCGCATCTGTTCCAGCCTTACTCGCGCCCGACCGGCAGCGCGCCCCAGGCCGGGCTCGGTCTGGGGCTGTACATCGCCAGCCAGATCGCCCAGTCCCATGGCGGGCATTTGCATGTAGCGTCCACCGCCCAGAGCGGCACGCTGTTCACCTTCAGCCTGCAAACTGCCTGAAACACACCCAGTTCCCTGTAGGAGTGAGCCTGCTCGCGATAGCGGTATGTCAGTCACCATGAATATGGCAGATATACCGCTATCGCGAGCAGGCTCACTCCTACAGGGGAATCGCGTGATGCTTAAGCCGAAGTGCTGACCAACGCCCCCGAGCTGCTCGAACCGGAATCCTGCAACGCCTGCAACAACGCCGCTGTCGCGGTCTGCAACGAAGCCGAGGTGCTGGAGATTTGCGACTCGGCAGAGGCCACGTCAGCCGCCTTGGCATCAGCGTCTTCCTGCTTGGCCTGAGCCGCTTGCAGCGCCTGTTGCTGCTCCTGCAATTGCTTTTGCAGCTCGGCGATCTGCTTGCGCAGTGCTTTCACCGAATCCGATTCAGCGCTGCTGTCGGAACTGCTGTCGCCTGCCGGAGCCGCGCCCCCGCCGGCTGCCACTTTGCTGGTATCGGCGCTGACCCCGGTGCTGCTGGTTGCAGTGGTCGAGGTGTCGTCACTCGCGTCGCTGATCCTGGTTTTGCTGGTGGCGGTGGTGACGGTCTGATTGATTGAAACGGAGGTGATGCTGACCATGGGAAGGCTCCAATGCCGGTTTTAGATGACCGGCCATCGGCGGCGCTCGCACGGATTTGAGATCGACTGTGTACCGACTCGGTATCCGAACCGGTACACGTCGGCGGACGTCAGGCGCTCAGGCGACGGATCACCGTGGCGGAATTGGCAATCTCACCACGCATCTGGGTGGAAGCGAGCTTGCTCGCGAAAGCGGCGTGTCATCCACATGTCACTCAATGATCATCCGCATTCGCGAGCAAGCCCCCCCACCGGGTTACCAGTGGATGATCCGGGTCGCTGTCATTTTGCAGTCACGCAAGCGTCACATGCGATTGCGATGATGCGGCTCAGGTGAATCTGAAAACCCCGCGCCAGACGCCCTCCTCGCAGCGAGCTTCCATGAACCACAGCCTCGATATCAGTCATCGCGATCCTGATTTGTTCGGTTTGCTTTACGGCTTCCGTTTTCGTCCCGGTGAACGTGGCCGTGAAGTCGATTCGGCGACCGCCCTGCGTTGTCTGCAAGACGACAGCGACAGTGATGAATTCCTCTGGCTGCACTTGAACCTGGCGCACGCCGCGTGCGAGCGCTGGATGAAAAGTCATCTGCAATTGCCCGAAGAGTTTTTCGAGGCGCTGCACGAAGGTTCGCGCTCGACGCGCATCGAACACGTTGACTCGGCCTTGCTGGCGGTGGTCAACGACGTGGTGTTCAACCTCAGCAGCATGGTTTCCTCGGACGTGTCGACGCTGTGGGTCTGCGTGCGCAGCAAACTGATCGTCAGCGCACGTCTGCAACCGCTGCACTCGGTGGACAAATTGCGTTCATCGGTGAAGGCCGGTGAATGCTTTCGCTCGCCATCGGAACTGTTGGTGCACTTGCTGCGCGATCAGGGTGAAGTGCTGACGCAGATCGTGCGCAAGACCAGCATGAGCGTCGATCAGGTCGAGGACGAATTGCTCTCCTCGCGGCTGTCGACCAACCGCGCCGAACTCGGCGCCAATCGCCGGGTGCTGGTGCGCCTGCAACGCCTGTTGGCGCTGGAGCCGGGTTCACTGCTGCGCCTGCTCAACCGGCCGCCGCCGTGGCTGCAGAAGGAGGACGTCAAGGAGCTGCGCAAATCCACCGAGGAGTTCGCACTGATCATCAACGACCTGACCGCCCTCGGCGAGCGGATCAAACTGCTTCAGGAAGAAATCGCCGCCAACCTCAACGAACAGAGCAACCGCACACTGTTCACCCTGACCGTGGTCACGGTGCTGGCGCTGCCGATCAACATCATCGCCGGTTTCTTCGGCATGAACGTGGGGGGTGTGCCGCTGGCGACAGATCCGGAGGGGTTCTGGATTCTGGTGGCGCTGGTCGCGACGTTTACCGTGATTGCCGGGCGCTGGGCGTTTCGCAAGCGCGGGGATTACTAACCACCAAACTTGATGTCCAGCACAGTTCCCCTGTGGGAGCGAGCCTGCTCGCGAAAGCGATCTGTCATTCAACAATGACGATGACTGACACGCCGTCTTCGCGAGCAGGCTCGCTCCCACAGGGGACCTCATTGAACTTCAGATCGGTGGTCCGGTTATTCAGCCAAACACTGACCTGCCGCAGTCTCTCTGTAATATTTAGCAACGATCATGACCGACACTCCTTCCCTCGCTCAGGATTGTCCGCTCATGGCTACTCCCTCCCTGACCGCCGCCCGCCCCACGTCCGCCCACGGCGGCCGGCCGGCACTTGATAAAAAACCCGGCCCTTTCACTTACGTGGTGTTCTTCGCGGTGCTCGCGATGGGGATGTTGTTCACCGCTTACAGCCTGATGCACGACATGCATGAGCTGGGCACCACCGTCACCACCTGGACCCCGTTCCTGCTGCTCGGCGTGGCGCTGCTGATTGCGCTGGGCTTCGAGTTCGTCAACGGTTTCCACGACACCGCCAACGCGGTCGCAACAGTGATCTACACCCATTCGCTGCCGCCGAATGTGGCGGTGGTCTGGTCGGGTTTCTTCAACTTCCTCGGGGTGCTGCTGTCCAGCGGCGCGGTGGCGTTCGGCATCATCGCCCTGCTGCCGGTTGAGCTGATTCTGCAGGTCGGTTCGTCCGCCGGTTTCGCGATGATCTTCGCCCTGCTGATCGCGGCGATCCTGTGGAACCTCGGCACCTGGTGGCTGGGCCTTCCGGCCTCCTCTTCCCACACCTTGATCGGCTCGATCATCGGTGTCGGCGTGGCCAATGCCTTGATGCACGGGCGCGACGGCACCAGCGGCGTGGACTGGGCGCAGGCGACCAAGATCGGTTACGCCTTGCTGCTGTCGCCGCTGGTGGGCTTCGGCTGCGCGGCGCTGTTGCTGCTGGCCATGCGCGCCTTCATCAAGAATCGCGCGCTGTACAAGGCGCCGGAAGGCAACAATCCGCCACCGTGGTGGATTCGCGGTTTGCTGATCGCCACCTGCACCGGCGTGTCTTTCGCCCACGGCTCCAACGACGGGCAGAAAGGCATGGGCCTGATCATGCTGATTCTGGTCGGCACCTTGCCGATGGCTTACGCGTTGAACCGCACCATGCCGGCCGATCAGGCGTTGCAGTTCGCCGCTGTCGCCGAAGTCACCCAGCAAGCGCTGATGAAAAATACCCCGCTGCCAGCCCCGGTCGATCCGCGCCCGGTGCTGTCGGATTACGTGCGCAGCAAGCAAGCCACGCCGCAACTGATCCCTGCCCTCGCCGCCCTTACCGGACACATTGGCGCGGAGGTGAAAGGCTATGGCTCGCTGTCGAAAGTCCCGGCCGAAGCCATGGGCAACGTACGTAACGACATGTACCTGGCCAGCGAAAGCATTCGCTTGATGGACAAGAACAAGGTCGGCAATTTCGACGCCGACACCACTGACAAACTGCAACTGTTCAAACAGCAGATCGACAACGCCACGCGCTTTATTCCGTTGTGGGTGAAGATCGCCGTGGCCATCGCTCTGGGCCTCGGCACCATGGTCGGCTGGAAGCGGATTGTGGTGACGGTCGGCGAGAAGATCGGCAAGACCCACCTGACCTACGCCCAGGGCGCCTCGGCGGAAACCGTGGCGATGCTGACCATCGGTGCAGCGGACATGTTCGGGTTGCCGGTATCGACCACCCATGTGCTGTCATCGGGTGTGGCGGGGACCATGGTCGCCAATGGCGGTGGTTTGCAGATGAAGACCATCCGCAATCTGCTGATGGCGTGGGTGCTGACCTTGCCGGCGGCGATTCTGCTGTCGGGCAGCCTGTACTGGTTGTTCACCCAAATCTTCTGATCACCAAAAATCCTCTGTAGGAGCTGCGGCACGCTGCGATCTTTTGATCTTGTTTTTTACAAGCAAAAGATCGCAGCGTGCCGCAGCTCCTACAGGGGGTAGTGATATCGGTCAGAGCGTCGAACGGATGACATCGCCCAACCACTCCATGAACACCCGCACCCGCAGCGGCAAATGCCGTTGCCGCGCATACAACAACGAAACTGCCATCGCCGGTGCGTTGTATTGCGGCAGCACCGTCACCAGTTCACCGGTTTGCAGATACGAGCGCAGGCCAGTATTGGGCACCTGCACAATCCCGAAGCCGCCCAGACACGCCGACTCGTAAGCATCGGTGCTGTTGACCGTGACACTGCCGGCCATTGGCACGCGCCGTATCTGCCCCGCCTCCTCATAGACAAACCCTTCCGAACGCGAACCGAGCACGCCGACGTAATGCACCAGCCGATGCTGCACCAGATCTTCCAGGGTCTGTGGCACGCCATGGCGTTCAAGGTAAGCAGGGCTGGCGCAGTTGATCATCGGCAAGTCGCACAGATGCCGCGCCACCACTGATTGATCCGGTTGCGCGCCGACCCGCAGCACGCAATCGAAACCTTCGCTGAGCAGATCGACGCGGCGGTCGGTGCTGCTGATTTCCAGCTCAAGATTGGGATGGCGATCCATGAATTGCGGCAGCCGTGGCATCACCACGCGCCGGGCGAGAATGTTCGGCATGTCGACGCGAATTCGCCCGGTCAGCGAGGCTTCGTCCTGACGGAACAAGCCTTCGATCTCATCCATGTGCGAGAGCAGATCCTTGCTGCGCTCATACAAAACCAGGCCGTCCTGCGTCGCCTGCACCTTGCGTGTGGTGCGTTGCAACAGACGCGTGCCGAGCAGGGCTTCCAGTGCTTGCACATGCTCGGACACCGTCGAACGTGGCAAGCCGAGGTTTTCTCCGGCGAGGGTGAAACTTGATAACTCGCTGACCCGGACGAAGGTGCGCAGCAGTTCCAGTTTGTTCATGGGGCACCAGCCTATTGTTCGGTTTAACCGATCAGTGATTCCGATTTCACACTGTTTATCACCTGCCGGCGGATAAATAAACTTTGATCCATCACCAGTCACCGCAATCGAGGAAGTCCCATGAACCGCAAAATCGCACTCATCACCGGCGCCAGTCGTGGCCTGGGCAAAAACGCCGCACTGCACCTTGTCGCTCAGGGCATCGACATCATCGGCACCTACAACAGCCGCGCCGATGAAGCTCAGGCGCTGGTAAGCGAAATCGAAGCGCTAGGCGGCAAAGCCGTGATGCTGCAACTGGACGTCAGTCGCAGCGAAGGCTTTGCCGACTTCGCCGCGCAGATCGAGCAGGCGCTCAAGCACTTTGATCGTCAGCGCTTCGATTTTCTGGTCAACAACGCCGGGGTCGGTTTGCACGTCAGTTTTGCCGAAACAACCGTCGAGCAATTCGACATGCTGATGAACGTGCATTTCAAAGGGCCGTTCTTCCTGACTCAGCAACTGCTGCCACTGATTAACGATGGCGGGCGGATCATCAACATCTCCAGCGGCCTCGCGCGTTTCACCATCCCGGGCGCCAGTGCTTATGCGGCGATGAAAGGGGCGATTGAAGTGCTGACTCGCTATCAGGCCAAAGAGTTGGGCTCGCGACAGATCACCGTAAACACGCTGGCGCCGGGTGCGATTGAAACCGACTTTGGCGGCGGCACTGTGCGCGACAACGCGGCGGTGAATGCGATGGTCGCCAGCAATACGGCCCTGGGGCGCGCCGGCCAGCCGGATGATATTGGTGGGGCGTTGGCGTTGCTGCTGTCGGAGGGTGGGCAGTGGATCAATGGGCAGCGGGTTGAAGCATCCGGCGGCATGTTCCTCTAACGGGCAACATACATGCCTGTAGGAGCTGCCGAAGGCTGCGATCTTTTGATCTTGTTTTTAACAAATCAAAGTCAAAAGATCGCAGCCTGCGGCAGCTCCTACAGTGGGATTGGGTTAGCCCTGACAGGCGCTGCGCTGCACAAACCGCTCGCGCACCACGTCATACCCCCAGTGATACACATAGGTGTACGGCAGGAAAAACAGCAGCACACCGATATCCAGCAAGAACGCCTGCCACAGGCTGACCGACAGCCACCAGGCAATCAGCGGTACGCCCATCACGATCAACCCGCCTTCGAACAGCAGCGCGTGGATCACCCGTGTCCTGCCGTTGTGCTCGACGTTCAGGCGCTTGAGCATGCGGTCGAAGAAGCCGTTGAACAGCACGTTCCACGCCAGCGCCAGCAGAGCGATCAGCACGGTCACCGCGCCCATGTCCAACAGCGGTTTGTTCATGATCCACGCCAGCAACGGGGTGCAGATCAGGATCGCCAGACACTCGAAACCGATGGCCTGGAAGATACGTTCAGTGATGGATTTGTTGGCAGTCATGGCCTGACTCCTTGAGTGAAGATGGTTGCCATGATCCTTCCTCAAACCGATACTTCATAACCAATAACCATCGATCAAGGCGATAGTTCATGGCTTCGCAGGAAGTGCTGTTGGCGTTTGTTCAAGCAGCCACTCAGGGTTCGTTTTCGGCAGCGGCGCGCAAACTCGGGCGCAGTCAGTCGACCATCAGCGCGGCGGTGGCCAGCCTGGAGATTGATCTGGATCTGATCCTGTTTGATCGCAGCAGCCGCAAACCGACCCTGACCCCGGCTGGCCACGTGATGCTGCAACGGGCCGAGGCGATTCTGGCGGCCAACAGTCGCCTGGAAATGACTGCACGACAGTTGTCCCAAGGCGTCGAACCGAAGCTGACGGTGGCGATTTCCGACACTTATCAGTCGTACCGTTTTGAAGCGGCGTTGGTCGGGTTTGAGCAGCGTTATCCGGATCTGGAACTGGAATGTCTGATTGCCGAATGCGATGACTTGATCGAATTGGTCCAGCGTGGTCGCGCGCACTTGGCCTTCGCTGAGATGCAAGAGAACTATCCGCCGGATCTGGTGACGTCAACAGTGGCCGAGCGCACGGAAATCGCCTTGTTCGTCAATCGCGACCATGCGCTGGCCAGGCTCGATCACATCGATCAACACATCCTGGAACAGCACCGTGAATTGCGTCTGGCAACCATCGTCAATCCGTATGACAGTCGTGGCAAAGGTCGCGTGTGGTCGGCGCCGAGTTATCTGATGTTGTTGGAGATGGCCGAAAAGGGTTTTGGCTGGGCGCCGCTGCCGCGTTGGCTGGCGCAGCGTTATGGCAATGATTCGCTGGTGGAGCTGAACGTGCGCGGCTGGCCGAAACCGGTGTTTGTCGATGCCTTGTGGTCGCGGCTGTATCCGCCGGGGCCGGCGGGGAGTTGGTTGTTGAGCAAGATGCTGGAATAGCGACGCCCCCATTCGCGAGCAGGCTCGCTCCCACAGAGAAATGCATTCCAAAGGTGGGAGCGAGCCTGCTCGCGAAGAGGTCGGCAGTGCCCGCGAAGAGTTCAGCTCAATCCAGTTCGCTCAGCCGCCCCTCGATAAACCGCCGCTCCGGCTCTTGCCGGGTCAGCTCCAACGCCCGCAAATACGCCGCTCTCGCCTCTTCCACCCTGCCCAACTGCCGACAAAACTCCGCCCGCGCCGAATGCGCCAAGTGGTAATCCTGCAACTCCCCTCGCGCCGAAATCCCTTCAATCAGATTCAACCCTGCCAACGCGCCATCACGCTTGGCCACCGCGACCGCTCGATTCAACTCAATCACCGGCGAAGGCATCGCGCGCAACAGCACGTCATACAAGCCGACGATCTGCTCCCAATCCGTCTCCGTCGCCGACGGTGCCTCGGCATGCACTGCGGCAATCGCCGCTTGCAAACAATACGGCCCAAATCGCCGGGTAATCAGCGCACGCTCAACCAGCGCACAGCCTTCGGCGATCAACTCGCTATCCCACAATGAGCGATCCTGATCATCCAGCAGCACCAGTTCACCCCTCGGCGAAGTGCGCGCCGAGCGTCGCGATTCGTGCAACAGCATCATCGCCAACAGCCCCATCACCTCCGGCTCTGGCAGCAACTCCATCAACAGTCGCCCCAACCTGATCGCCTCACGGGTCAGATCTTCACGCGTCAATTCAACCCCGCCCGACGCCGAATAGCCTTCGTTGAACACCAGATAAATCACCCGCAACACGCTGTCGAGGCGTTCGGGCAGTTCGCTCAGGCTCGGCACTTGGTACGGGATTTTCGCGTCACGGATCTTGGCTTTCGCCCGCACGATGCGCTGGGCAATCGCTGCCGGCGCCGAGAGAAACGCACGGGCGATTTCCTCGGTGGTCAGGTCGCAGACTTCACGCAGGGTCAGCGGCACTTGCGCATCCGCCGCCAGCGCCGGGTGACAGCAGGTGAAGATCAGCCGCAGGCGGTCGTCTTCCACATCTTCGCCACTCCAGTCGGCTTGTTCCAACTCTTCAAGCTGCGCCAGCAACAGCGGCTGCGAGGCCTTGAAGCGGGCGCGGCGGCGCAATACATCGATGGCCTTGAAGCGCCCGGTGGACACCAGCCAGGTGCGCGGATTGTCCGGCACGCCGTCGCGCTGCCAGCGCTCGACCGCGACGAAGAACGCCTCGTGCAAGGCTTCTTCGGCGAGGTCGAAATCGCCGAGCAGGCGAATCAGCGTCGCCAGAATCCGCCGCGAGTCTTCGCGATAGACCTGCTCGACCCGCGCCCGGACTTCAGACATTCAACTGCCGCACCGGACGCACTTCAACGCTGCCGACCCGGGCCGCCGGAATATTGCCGGCGACCTGAATCGCTTCGTTGAGATCCTTGGCATCGATCAGGTAGAAACCGGCCAGTTGCTCCTTGGTTTCAGCAAACGGGCCATCGGTGATCGACAGCTTGCCGTTGCGCATACGCACGGTGGTCGCAGTCTGCACCGACTCCAGGGCTTCGGCCGCGAGCATCCGCCCGCTGCCCTGGATCGACTCGGCGTAGGCCCAGCACTCGGCGTCTTCCGGGCTGTCGGGCGACGAATGCAGCAAGCGCTCATCGCTGTAGACCAGGCATAAATACTTCATGGCGTTCTCCTGAATCGAACGGATCAACTATGGCTGAAGATCAGGGCTGCACATCGAACAGCGTGCTGCCGCTCATCGGATCGAACGGCGCCGACCAGTGCTCGTGGACAATCTTCCACGTCCCGCCCACCCGCCGATAGCACGCGGTGGCGCGCATCCAGCAGCTCTGGGTTTCGCCCTTGTCGTTGGTGCCGCCGCAGTTGGCGACCCAATGGGCGAAAGCGAGGTTGTCGGCGGTTTCGATGGCGATCTCGTGGAATTCGAAAACGTGCGGGCCGGGGCACATCTCCATGCAGGCTTGCCAGTGCGCGCGGTAAGCGGGTTTGCCCTTGAATTGCAGGGCCTTGATCGCGTCGAAGGAAAGAATGTCATCGGCATACAACGCCATGACTTTGTCGACGTCCTTGGTCATCACCGCTTCGCGGTAAGTGTTGATCAGGGACTGGATTTCAGTCTGTGCGCTCATGGTGTTCTCCGTGGTTTTTGTGGTGAAGACCCCCTTAGTCGTTCGGCCATCGGGCAGATCGACAGTCGAAACAAAAAATTTCCACCGAACACAAAATCGCTAGAATCCGAGGCTCATCTTTGTAGGAAAAAGGAAATTCCCGTGTCAGCCCAACTCGTGCCGTACGACAGCCTGAACGCCTTGCAGCGTCAGCAGGTCGAGGCGATTGAAATCCATCCCGAGCAGATCAAGTTCTCCGGCGACATCCATGGCGCGCTGCATACGCTGCTGTCCAAACCAGGTCCCGGCGTCAAAGGCTTTGCCCTGCTGGCCGATCAGGTGCCGGTGGCGTTCCTGTTGCTCAAGCGCCCGCCCGTTTTACCGGACTGGGCCGATGAACACAGCGCCACCCTGCATGCCCTGCAGGTCGATCACCGCGCACAGGGCAAGGGTTACGGCAAGGCCTGCCTGCAAGCGTTGCCCGACGTCGCTCGTCAGGCGTGGCCGGAGATCAAGGGCCTGGAGCTGTCGGTGGATGCGGATAACGACGCGGCGATCGCGCTGTACGCCAGATACGGTTTCGTCGACAGCGGCGAGGCGTACAAGGGCCGGATCGGTTACGAGCGGCGCATGGGGCTGTTTTTCTAAGTCATCGAGGGATGCACGATGATCGATTCAATCGAGGCACTGGAAGCTATTTACGGCCTGCCCCACGAGCGCGCGGTGCGCAAGCAGATCAGTTTTCTCAACGAGGATTATCAGGCGATGGTGCGCCTGTCGCCGCTGGTGATCGTCAGCTCGGTGGGCGCCGACGGTCTGGACAATTCACCGCGTGGCGACACGCCGGGGTTCGTGCGGATCATCGATCAGAACACCTTGGCCCTGCCGGATCGCCCAGGCAACAACCGCATCGATACCCTGCGCAATGTGCTGCACGATCCACGGGTGTCGCTGCTGTTCATCATTCCGGGCATTGGTGAGACATTGCGGGTCAATGGCACCGCCACCATCAGCGCTGAACCGGGGCTGCTGGAGAGCTTTGCGGTGAACGGAAAACCGGCGAAAACCGTGTTGCTGGTGACGGTGGAGGCGGCGTTTTTCCACTGTTCGAAAGCCTTTGTACGCTCTGACGCCTGGAACCCGGAAACCCACCTGCCGCGCTCGGCCCTGCCCTCTGCAGGCGCTTTCCACAAACGCCTGAATGACGGCCGGTTCGACGCCGAGACCTACGATCGCGAAGCACCCAAGCGAGTGCGCGACACCCTCTACTGACCCACCACCGACCCCTTTGCAGGAGCTGCCGCAGGCTGCGATCTTTTGATCTTGCTGTTGAGAAGATCAAGATCAAAAGATCGCAGCCTGCGGCAGCTCCTACAGGTTTTGATTGGTGATGACTTAGAGAGTCAGGGTCATCTCGTGCCACGCCATCCCGCCATGGTCTGACTCCGACGGTTTGATGTAGGCAAAGCCAAACCCGGCATACAGCGCAATGTGCTTCTCCTTGCACATCAGATGAATCGTCGCCTTGTCCATCCCGCGCATGCGCTCGATGAACTCGGCCATCAAGCGCTTGGCCAGGCCCTGGCCCTGATAGTCCGGGTGCACCACCACTGACATGATCACCACGTTCGGCCCCGCGGGATCGTGACCGATCAGCTCCTTGAACGCTTCGTCGGACATCTGCACATCAAACGCCGCACCCGAGTTGATGAACCCGGCGACCACACCGTCCACCTCGGCAACGATGAAACCCTCGGGCCAGGTGGCAATGCGCGTGGCGATCTTCTCGCGAGTGGCGGCTTCATCGCCTTCGTAGGCAACAGTTTCGATGGCGTAGCAGCGATCCAGGTCGGCGGCAGTGACGTTGCGGATGACGGTGTTCATGGCAGCTCGAAAATCAGCGGAAAAAAGTCTGCAAAGCATAAAGGAATAAGGTGCTCATATCGATCTGCGCGGGGGGCGTAAAGCCTGCGTATAAGCGCTTTTCTTCGTGCGGGTGACGGGCTATTTCTGCGGTGTGTCTCTGATCACCCTTGGGGGAAACCGCTTATGAGCAGCGTTGAAATCGGCCTGTTGATGGTGTTGGGCATCAGTACGTTCGGCTTTATCACCCTGGGTATCGACCTGTTGCGGGCGCGACGGGTGGGCAAGGGTAAACGCAGTTGAACAGCATGAGGCGGATCAGTGATCCGCCTCATCGTCATGGGCTCAGGCTTTGCTGTCGACCGGAACGCAGATTTCCAGTTTGCCGGTATGCAGTCGCGGATTGAAATCGGCGCTGTAGCGTTCCAGTTCCGGGGCATTCAGTTCCACGTAATGGGAGGTCGGCAGCCAGGTCTTGTAGATGTATTGCAGGGTTTGTGGCAACTGATCGAGCGGGCCCTTGTGCTCGAACACCGCGTACTGCCGGGGCAACACTTCAACCCACTGGTAGACCTTCTGGTCGAGGTCATCGAGCTTGCTGATTTCCACCCCGGCGATGTAATCGAAGCCCCCCTTGCCGTCGAAGTTGCTGCAGACGCCGTAGGTCACTTCGTTCTTTTGTCCCTGAATCTTGCCCAGATGCGGCAAGAATTTTTCCCACAGTGCGGGAATGTCCTTGGCAGTGTCCTGGGTAAATCGACCACGAAATCCTGCAATCAGCAGAAAGTGTCCATGTTCGAAGCGAGGTTCCGCCACTTCGACGCGTTTTTGCTCATCCATGACTCGACTCCTGGAACAAAAGTAGGGGTTCGGCTGCTGAGTATAGAAGCCAAACCCGATTCGCAATGTCACAAGGCGTGCAACTGGTCGGCGGCCCCCGAGCCAACGAACTCGTTATAACCGGATACGATCACGTAGACCGCGAAATAGCAGAAGATCGCTGCAGATGCCATGTACGAGTAGCGCAAAAGCTTGTCGCCGAGCAACTTGCCGCCGTGGCTCGCGGCAAAGCACAGACCGGCCGACCACAGCAGCCCGGCGCAGAGGAAACCACCGAGAAACAGCGCCGAACTCACCGGGCCACCGCCGCCGGAGCGGGCGATCAGAGTGCCGCCAACTGCGGCGAACCAGAGGATCGCGCTCGGCGAGGACATGGCGAGAAAGATCCCGCGCAAAAACTCCTTGCGATGCGAGTTCTGCCCCACCTCCGCTGTCGCCGCCAGTTGCGCTTCGTGATGAATCGCCGAATAGATCATCTTCGCCGCAAAGTAGATCAGCAGCGCCGACCCGCCAATCCACAGCACCCAGCGCACGCTTTCGTACTGCAGCAACACGGTCATCCCGGCCAGCGCCAACACTGCGTAGATCAAGTCGCCGACGCAGGTGCCGAGGCCCAGCGCGAAGCCCTGAAAGTATCCGCGCTGCATCGCCAGGGTGATCATTGCGATGTTGGCTACGCCGATGTCCAGGCACAGCGAGAGGCTCAGCAAGAAGCCGCTGGTGAATTCCATTAAGCATTTCCTTGGAAAAAATTATTGTCGTGCACGCTGGACAGTCCGCCATCGCTGCCCTTATCTTCCGCCACAGGTCACCGCAGTGACCAGCGTCGCTCGGACGGTTCCGGGCGCTTACGTTATCCGAGGCAACAATGGCTGAACAAGGTTCGCCGCGCCGCTTTGCGCGCATTGATCGACTCCCCCCTTACGTTTTCAACATCACCGCCGAGCTGAAGATGGCCGCGCGGCGTCGTGGTGAAGACATCATCGACCTGAGCATGGGCAACCCCGACGGGGCCACGCCGCCGCACATTGTCGAAAAACTGGTGCAGGTTGCACAGCGCGAAGACACCCACGGTTACTCCACGTCCAAGGGCATTCCGCGCCTGCGTCGGGCGATTTCCAACTGGTACAAGGAACGCTACGCGGTCGATATCGATCCGGAAAGTGAAGCCATCGTCACCATCGGTTCCAAGGAAGGCCTGGCGCACTTGATGCTGGCGACCCTGGATCAGGGCGACACGGTGCTGGTGCCGAACCCGAGTTACCCGATTCACATCTACGGCGCGGTGATTGCCGGCGCCCAGGTGCGCTCGGTGCCGCTGGTGCCCGGCGTGGACTTCTTCGCCGAGCTGGAACGGGCCATCCGTGGTTCGATCCCAAAGCCGAAAATGATGATCCTCGGCTTCCCGTCCAACCCCACCGCGCAGTGCGTCGAGCTGGATTTCTTCGAACGGGTGATCGCCCTCGCCAAACAGTACGACGTACTGGTGATTCACGACCTGGCCTATGCCGACATCGTCTACGACGGCTGGAAGGCCCCGTCGATCATGCAGGTGCCGGGCGCCAAGGACATCGCGGTGGAGTTTTTCACCCTGTCCAAGAGCTACAACATGGCCGGCTGGCGCATCGGTTTCATGGTTGGCAACCCGGAGCTGGTCAACGCTCTGGCGCGGATCAAGAGCTACCACGACTACGGCACCTTCACTCCTCTGCAAGTGGCGGCGATTGCCGCGCTCGAAGGCGATCAGCAATGCGTGCGCGACATCGCCGAGCAGTATCGCCAGCGTCGTAACGTGCTGGTCAAAGGCCTGCATGAGCTGGGCTGGATGGTCGAGAATCCGAAGGCGTCGATGTACGTCTGGGCGAAGATTCCCGAGGCTTACGCGCATCTGGGTTCGCTGGAGTTCGCCAAGAAGCTGCTGGCCGAGGCCAAGGTCTGCGTCTCGCCGGGGGTTGGATTTGGTGAGTATGGTGATGACCATGTGCGCTTTGCGCTGATCGAAAACCAGGACCGGATTCGTCAGGCCGTGCGCGGGATTCGCGGGATGTTCCGGGCGGATGGCCTGGCCCCGAAAACCGCCGGCTAACACCTGCCCCTGTAGGAGCTGCCGCAGGCTGCGATCTTTTGATCTTAAAAAATCAAGATCAAGAGATCGCAGCCTGCGGCAGCTCCTGCAGGGGTTAGCACCTTCGCATCACCCACAAAAAAACCGCATCGCTGCGGTTTTTTTGTGCCTGTGCGATCGCTTAAACGAACAGCGACAGCAGCAGGATAAAGCCCAACGCAACCACCGACAGGATGGTTTCCATCGCGGTCCAGGTCTTGAAGGTTTCAGCCACGGTCATGTTGAAGTACTGCTTCACCAGCCAGAAACCGGCGTCGTTCACATGCGACAGGATCAACGAACCGGCACCGGTGGCCAGCACCAGCAGCTCACGGTTGACGCCCGGGATCATCCCCACCACCGGCACCACGATGCCCGCGCCCGTGATGGTCGCCACGGTGGCCGAACCGGTGGCGATACGAATCACCGCCGCCACCAGCCACGCCAGCAGGATCGGCGAGATCTGCGCGCTGACCGCCATGTGGCCGATCACGTCGCCCACGCCGCTGGTCACCAGCATCTGCTTGAAGCCACCACCGGCACCGATGATCAGGATGATCGCGGCGGTTGGCGCCAGGCTCGCGTCCAGCCACTTGAGCATCTGCTGCGAACCGATACCCTGCTTGTGACCGAAGGTGTACAGCGACAGCAGCAACGCCAGCAGCAGGGCCGAGATCGGGTGACCGATCATGTCCATCCAGGTGCGGAAGAAGTGACCGTCCGGCAGCGCGACGTCAGCGAAGGTTTTCAGCAGCATCAGGAGCACCGGCAACAGCACGGTAATCAGGGTGATGGTGAAACTCGGCAGCTTGGTTGAGTCGTCGCTTTCACGGGCCAGTTGATCAACCAGTTCCTGATTCGGATGACCCGGAATGTGCTTGGCGATGAACGTCCCGAAGATCGGGCCGGCAATGATGGCGGTCGGCAGTGCAACGATCAGACCGTAGAGAATGGTCTTGCCGATGTCAGCGCCGAACACGCCGATGGCCAGCAGCGGGCCCGGGTGCGGTGGCACCAGACCGTGTACCGCGGACAGACCGGCGAGCAGCGGGATACCGATCTTGATGATCGACACGCCGGTGCGCCGGGCCACGATGAACACCAGCGGAATCAGCAGCACGAAGCCGATTTCGAAGAACAGCGGAATACCCACCAGGAACGCGGCGAACATCATCGCCCACTGGACTTTGTCCTTGCCGAAGGCGCGGATCAGGGTCTGCGCGATCTGATCGGCACCACCGGATTCAGCCATCATTTTGCCGAGCATGGTGCCCAGCGCGAGGATGATGCCGACGAAACCGAGCACACCACCGAAGCCGTCCTGGAACGCCTTGATGATGGTGCCGATCGGCATGCCGGACGTCAGGCCGAGGAACGCGGCCGCGATGGTCAGGGAAATGAACGGGTGAATCTTGAATTTGGTGATCAGGATGATAAGTCCGATCACCGTGACCACTGCATCGAGCAGCAGGTAGGCGTCGTGGGACATGCCAAACATGGGGGTGTCTCCTGGCTTGTTGTTGTTATTAAAACGGGTTAATCAGAAGTCGTAAGGACAGCGCTATCTGTTTGAACACACTCATACCGCCTGTTTCAGGCCGTTGGCCTGCCACCAGACGTGAGCCTGCTCGGCCAGTTCTTCAACGCTGTGAATCGATGCATTCAGGGCCAGAGTCAACGGCTCACCCTTGGGCGATTCAAGGGTGGCGAACTGGCTTTCGATCAACGTCGCCGGCATGAAGTGGCCCGGGCGATGGGACACGCGATCGGCAGCCACTTCAGGGGTCAGCTCAAGGAACACGAAGCCCAGGCCCGGCAAGGCACTGCGCAACACTTCGCGATAACTGTGTTTAAGGGCCGAGCAGGTCAGCACCGGACGCTCGCCGAGCGCATCGACACGACGCAACTCGGCGCACAGGCTGTCGAGCCAGCCAGCACGGTCGTCGTCGTTCAGGGGGATCCCCGCGCTCATCTTTTCGATGTTGGCGGCCGGATGAAAAGTATCGCCTTCAATGGCAGTGGCGCCGCTCAATTGGCACAGGGCCTCGCTGACGCACGTCTTGCCGCAACCGGCAACGCCCATGATGACCAGGGCGGTGATGGGATGACTCATATAACACCTCAGCGCGCAGACAGCGCTACCTTTGCTAGCTATGACTCTAGTGCACAGGCAGAAGTTGCCGACGCCTTCTTGTCGTTTTTTTGGGTTGCAGCAGGTTTGTTCCCAACGCCAAAAAGCGAGGATCAGGCAGGACCTCACTTACGCATTTGCAGCTGCATCAGGACAGCGCTACCTTAGTGCCTTGATTTTTGTTTGGCAAGCCGCCCGATGACCACCCCTAAAAACGATAAAAACACTCGCACCACCGGCCGTCCCACCCTTAATGAAGTTGCCCGCCTCGCCGGCGTGAGCCCGATTACCGCCTCCCGCGCCCTGCGCGGCGTCAGCACCGTGGCCACGGAACTGGTGGAAAAAGTGCAGAAAGCAGCCAGTGAACTCAACTACGTGGTCAACCCTGCCGCCCGCGCCCTGGCCTCGGCGCAGAGCCATTCGGTGGTGGTGCTGGTGCCATCGCTGTCCAACCTGTTGTTCATCGATACGCTGGAAGCCATTCATCGGGTGCTGACACCCAAGGGCTTCGAAGTGCTGATCGGCAACTTCCACTACTCGCGCGATGAAGAAGAAAACCTGCTGCGCAACTACATGGCTTATCAGCCGCGTGGTTTTCTGCTGACCGGGTTTGATCGCACGGAAAGTTCGCGACGGATGATCGAGGCCAGCAACATTCCCTGCGTGTACATGATGGAACTCGACAGCGCTGCCGGGGTGAATTGTGTGGGTTTCTCGCAGCTCAGCGCCGGCGAAACCGCGGCCGAACATTTGCTCTCCCGTGGACGCAAGCGTCTGGCCTACATCGGTGCGCAACTCGATCAGCGCACCTTGTTGCGCGGCGAAGGTTTCCGCAAAGCCCTGCAGAAGGCCGGGCGCTACGACCCCGATCTGGAAGTGCTGACCCCGCGCTCCTCGTCCGTGGGCCTGGGCGGTGAACTGTTCCTGCAACTGCTGGCGGCACACCCGGATGTCGATGCGATCTTCTTCGGCAACGACGACCTGGCGCAGGGTGCGCTGCTGGAGGCGTTGCGCAATGGCATCAGAATTCCCGAACAGGTGGCGATTCTCGGCTTCAACGATCTGCCGATGTCCGAGCACATGGTGCCGCGCCTGAGCAGCATCAACACCCCGCGCGAGGCGATCGGCCGGCGCGCGGCGGAGCAGATGTTGACGTTGATGGCCGGCAACAGCGTGGCGCGGCCGGTTGAGGATATGGGCTTCGAACTGAAGATTCGCGAGAGCACCTGATTCCTCCCTGCAGGAGCTGCCGAAGGCTGCGATCTTTTGATTTTAGAAACAAGATCAAAAGATCGCAGCCTTCGGCAGCTCCTGCAGGGGTCGTCTGTACGCTGCAAATTCCTGTGGGAGTGAGCCTGCTCGCGATTGCGTTTTTGCAGTGACAGATTAATCGACTGACACACCGCTATCGCGAGCAGGCTCACTCCCACAGGGGATCCTTGTCGGGCTCAGTGGCTGAGCAGTTCGACGAGGGCCAATGCGCCCTTCTGCAACGGCTGGCTCTTGAGCCACACCGCATGCACCGGCAGCACCAGGCCGTTTTCGATATTGCGGAAACTCAGGCGTTTCAAGCGTCCACTGTCCAGCCAAGGCTGCACCACCGATAGCGGAAAATTGCCCCAGCCCAAGCCCGCCTCGACCATCTCCAGCGCGGCTTCCAGCGTATCGGTGCGCCAATGCGATTCGGCCACCAGCGGCCGGGTTTCACTGATCGGCAAGTCGCGACTGGCGACGACGATCTGCCGCACATGGACGAGGTCTTCGAGAAACAGATCCTGCCCCTGCAACAATGGACTGTCCGCCGCGAGCGTGGCGATCATCCGTTCGCTGCCGACGAACTGAAAGCGCTCATGCACGTTCATGCTCAACCCGGCGAACGCCAGACACACGCTGACACGGCCACTGTGCAGCATCGCCAGCACATCGTCCTGCGGCGCGGTCAACACTTCGATGTCGAGCAGCGGATGACGCTCGGCAATCACCTTGATCGCAGCGAGCAAACGGCGCCGGTCGATGTCCGCCACCACGCCAATCGACAGCTTGCTCTCCAGCCCCAGCGACAACTCCACCGCGTGCACCTGCAGTTGCTTGAGTTGCTCGGCAATCAGCCGCGCGTGGGGCACCAGTGACAGCGCCATGGCCGTCGGTTGCGGTTCACGATGGCTGCGGTCGAACAAGGCATAGCCAAGCTCCGCCTCAAGGTTGCCGATACCCATGCTGACCGCCGAAGGCACCCGACCCAAAACGCGGGCGGCTGCGGAGAACGAGCCACGATCAATCACCGCAAGAAACAGTTCGATGCTGTCGCTGTTGAAATTCAAACCACCACCTGTCATCAAAACTGAAAGCTACTGACTTTTTCTGTCACGCCTATTGAAGCTATCTTTCGCCGCCTTCGCCAGTCCCGCTGGCCACATGTTGCAAGAAAGAGGCAAATCCCCATGCAAGGCGTCAAACGCAAACTGGTCTACGTGTCGCTCTACGAAGTGATCGGCATGACCTTCTCCGCCCTCGGCCTGGCGCTGTTGTCCGGCACCTCGCCGGGCAGCACCGGCCCGCTGGCGGTGATCATCACCACCATCGCCGTGACCTGGAATTTCATCTACACCTCGCTGTTCGAGCACTGGGAAAGCCGCCAGCAGTCGCGCACCCGCACGGTCAAACGGCGCATCGCCCACGCCGTGGGTTTCCAACTGACGCTGATCGTGTTCCTGATTCCACTGATCGCCTGGTGGATGAACATCAGTCTGGTGCAGGCATTCCTGTTGGATCTGGCGTTGATCATCTTCATTCCGTGCTACACGTTTGCCTTCAACTGGCTGTTCGATCGGATCTTCGGCTTGCCGGCGTCGGCGCTGCCTGATTCGGCCGCTGCGGCATAAATCGTTAATTGGTAAGCAGTTATTGCAAGAAATCGGCGGTATTCCCGGGCAAACCGCCGATATTCACAATCCATCAACTCCGATAGCAGGCTAAGCTTTTCCATCAATAAAAAATGGATCCGCCGATGACTGCTCACGCCCCCGCCGCCGCGCAAAGCGACGGCATCGACCCGATACGCGCCGCCGAGATTTCCGCCCGCATCGACCGCCTCCCCGCCGTCGCCACCATCTGGCGGCTGGTGGCGCTGTTGTCGATCGGCGGCTTCTTCGAACTCTACGATTTGTTCCAGACCGCCTACATCAGTCCGGGGCTGATCCGTGACGGGATCTTCGCTACCGGCAATCAGGGCGTGTTCGGCTTCTCCGATCAGGCAGCGTTCGCATCGGCGACCTTCCTTGGTTTATTCCTCGGCGCCAGCCTGCTCAGTCCGTTGGCCGATCGTTTCGGCCGGCGCGCGATCTTCACCTTTGCGCTGGTCTGGTACACCGTGGCCACAGTGTTGATGGGGATTCAAAGCTCGGCGCTGGGGATCATCTGCATGCGCTTTCTGGTGGGCATCGGCCTCGGTATCGAACTCGTGACCATCGACGCCTACCTCTCGGAACTGGTGCCCAAACGCATGCGCAGTTCGGCGTTTGCCTTCGCCTTTTTCGTGCAGTTTCTCTCGGTGCCGGCGGTGGCGTTGATGTCGTGGTGGCTGGTACCGCAGGCGCCGTTCGGTGTGTCCGGCTGGCGTTGGGTGGTGCTGGCGAGTGCGGTATTTGCACTGTTCATCTGGTGGCTGCGCAAGCGCCTGCCGGAGTCGCCGCGCTGGCTGGCGCAGCATGGCCGATTCGATGAAGCGAACAGGATTCTCGACGACATCGAAGCCCGTTGCGAGAAGGATCATCGCCAACCGCTGGACGCTCCGGAAGCGGTGCCCGTCGATGTCGAAGGCAAGGGCCGCTTCGCCGACATCTGGCAGCCACCGTATCGCCGTCGCGCGCTGATGCTGATCGTGTTTCACGTGTTCCAGGCGATCGGTTTCTTCGGTTTCGGCAACTGGCTGCCGGCGTTGCTTTCCGGCCAGGGCGTGAGCGTCACCCACAGCCTGATGTACGCGTTCATCATCACCCTCGCCTACCCGCTCGGGCCGTTGCTGTTCGTGAAGTTCGCCAACCGTTTCGAGAACAAATGGCAGATCGTCGGTTCGGCTCTCGGCGCCATGACCTTCGGCACTTTGTTCGCGTTGCAGACCAGCGCCTTCGGCCTGATCTTTTGCGGAGTGATGATCACCTTCTGCAATGCGTGGCTGAGCTTCAGTTATCACTCGTACCAGAGCGAACTGTTCCCGACCAACATCCGCGCCCGGGCGGTGGGTTTCTGCTATTCGTTCAGCCGTTTGTCGACAGTGTTCAGCAGCCTGCTGATCGGGCTGTTTCTCGACAACTTCGGCACGCCCGGGGTACTCGCTTTCATTGTCAGCAGCATGCTGATCGTGATGCTGACCATCGGCTGGTTCGGCCCGCGCACGCGCAATCTGGCGTTGGAAAACATTGCCCATCGCTGAGCGCCACACGGTCATCCTCTGCCGCCTGACGGCAAGGGATGACCGCATTGTTGTGCACGCCTGATCAGTAACGCGTTGAAATATAAGCACTTTCATCAAAGGCACGGTAATTGCTGCGACAGGCCTGTCAGCAATAATTCAAAGGTCTCCATCATGATGTTGGTCAGTGCCAAACAGCAGCAGCTCATCCATCTGCCCAAGCGGCTGGCGGAAGACGCGACCACGACCGCCGCTGCCGGTCTGCAAAGCGGCCTGCACGGCGCCATGCTGCAATCGCTGCAGAACCAGGCCCAGTCGCAAGCCACCGATGCGACCTCCAGGGTCGAGGATTCGGCCACGCAGATCGCCACCCAGCAAGTGGCCGCCGCCGCGCGCATCAGCGATAACGTCGACGAAGCCTTCGCCAAGACCCGTGTCGGCCTGCAAACCACCGATGCCACGGCGGCCGGCAGCACCACCGGCACCTCGGCCACCGACGCGTTCAAGGACTACATGAGCAAGTCGCCGGAACAGCGCCTGCGCGACAGTATCCTCAAGGATCTGGGGATTACCGAGGAAGACATCCAGGCCATGCCGCCGGAGAAACAACTGGCCATCGGCAAAGAGATTGCCCAGCGCTTGCAGGACAAGATGCAACTGGCGCAGTCGGAGAAAGACAACGTCAATGACGTCAAGGACAGCGACAAACTGGCGGACAAGTTTCTCGCGGCGCTGTGAACTGAAAGTTGCGTAGTACCCCTGTAGGAGCTGCGGCACGCTGCGATCTTTTGATCCTGAACTCAAGATCAAAAGATCGCAGCGTGCCGCAGTTCCTACAGAGGTTGGTGTAGTTGCTAGTTCAACTGCAATGTCGCATTGAACTGCCCGATCGCATCCACCACATGCCGTGATCCCTGCTGAATCTCCAGAATCACCTCCCCCGCCTCGTTCGCCAGTTCCACACCCAGCCCGGTGCGGCTCAGGCTCGACTGCATGCTCGACACCGCGCTCAGCGACAGGTCATGGTTTTTGCGCACCACTTCGACAATCTCCAGGGTCGCCTGACTGGTACGCGCCGCAAGACTGCGCACCTCATCCGCGACCACCGCAAACCCGCGCCCGTGCTCACCGGCCCGGGCCGCTTCGATGGCGGCGTTGAGCGCCAGCAGGTTGGTCTGATCGGCGATGCCGCGGATGGTCTGGACGATGGTGCCGATGATGTCCGACTGTTTGCTCACCGCATCGATGCTCAGCGCCGCTTCGTTGAGGTCGCGGGAAATGTCCTGAATGATCTGCACCGTCTGCTGCACGACCTGCGAGCCTTTTTGCGCGCAGGCATCGTTCTGTACCGAGGTGCTGTGAGCCGATTCCGCCGCGTTCTGCAGCGTGGTCATCTGGTTGGTGATATCACTGGCGAACTTCACCACCTTGTACAAACGGCCCTTGGTGTCGAACAGCGGGTTGTACGAAGCTTCGAGATAAACCATCTGCCCCGACTTGTTCTTGCGCTCGAAACGGTGCGAGTGATATTCGCCGCGATTGAGCGACGCCCAGAACGCCTTGTACTGCGCCGATTCGGATTCGGAACGGTGACAGAACATGCTGTGATGGTGGCCGACGATTTCGTTGAGCGAGTACTGCATCGTTTTCAGAAAGTTGTCGTTGGCGGTAATCACGTTGCCGTCCGGGGTGAACTCGATCACCGCCATCGAACGGCTGATCGCCGCCAGCATGCTTTCTTCTTCGTGCTCTTTGTTGACCCGGACGGTGATGTCCGACGCCACTTTGATGACACTTTTGACTTGTTTGTCCGCGCCGTACACCGGCATGTAACTGGCTTCAAGCCAGATCTCCTTGCCGGACTTGTTCAAGCGTAGAAACGTGCCGCTGATCGGCTCACCCCGGGCCAGGTCGCGCCACAACCTGGCGTACTCCTCGCTGCGGTAAAACGCCTCTTCGCAAAACACCCGGTGATGTTTGCCACGCACTTCCTCGGCGCTGTAACCCATGGTCCTGCAGAAGTTTTCGTTGGCATCCAGAACAATGCCCTGGGGGGTAAATTCGATCATCGCCATCGAGCGGCTGATCGCTTCGAGCTTGGCGTTGGCTTCGGTCAAGGCGCAGCTGAAACGCTCGATTTCCTGCAGGTCAGCCTTGTGATGTAGGTTGAACATGGTTGTATCACCTTCGGCGCGGTCTTTTGATTTGATGAAAGTTCAGGTCTTTCAGCATCCACCACTACGTTCCACAGAACAGGCACACGCATTCCTCCACGGGAGGAAGTTGTCAGGTGATAAATGATGTTTAATCCGAGGGTCCATGCAGCGACGCTCTAATCAAGACATCCTTCTCTTGATAGCCCAGCAGCGGGCCAGCCCTAACGTGCAGAAAACTTCCATGTACAACTTGCTCCTTGTTGGTTCAGTGTCCGGTGCCTTTGGTTGCGCACTCTGGCAGCGTTGAAATCACGGCTAACAGATGACGGTCGACATAGTTAGTTACAGCACAGCATAGCCAGCGCCATGCCGTGCGCAAGGCCACTAGTCGGCCAGTATCTGGCACTTTTTGCACAAGAAACGGTTCAGCGAGCCGTCGCGACTGCCGTCGCCGCCACCAGATCCAGCAACGCCTGCACCGCCGCTGACGGCGTCTGCCCCGCAGGCAGCACCAGCGAAAACACTCGTTCGATACGTGGCTGCAGAGCAATCACGCGCAAGCCCTGACGCTCGGCCGGCAAGGTCATTTCCGGCACCAGCGTCACGCCGAGGTTTTCCCGCACCAAAGTGAAGGCACTGCTCCACTCGCGCACCTCGACCCGTACATCCTGCAGCTGCAAACCGGCCTCGGCGGCGAGGCTGCGGGCGTGGGTCGAGCAACCGCCGGTGGCCAGCACAAAAGGCAGCGCCATCAGTTCTTGCAGGCTGACGCCCTGCTCGGTTCCTCGCAGCGCCAACGGATGCCCTGCCGGCACGACCGCCACCCATGCGTCGCGCCCCAATGGCCCGGGGTTGCGCTCGGGTGCCGGGTTGAGCACCACACCGACATCCACCAGACCGGCCGCGAGCAGGGTTTCCACCTCATCGTCGCTGACCTCCAGCGCCACCACTTCGATCCCCGGATACAGCCGATTGAACTGGCGCAGCAGCGGCGGCAGAAAACTGGCCAGCACCATGGGGAAACTCGCCAGGCGGATCGTCCCGCGCAGCATCGGGCGCACGCTGTCGACGGTCTGGCGAATGGTTTGCAGCGCGCCGAGCATCAGCCGCGCCTGTTCGATCACCGGCAGGCCGATGGCGGTGGGCAGGGTCTGCCGGCTCTCGCGGCTGAACAGTTGCACGCCAAGGGTTTCTTCCATCAGCGCCAGGGCCTGGCTCGCGCCGGACTGGGTCATGCCGACCCGCTCGGCAGCGCGAGTAATGTTGCCGTGATCGGCCACGGCGACCACCAGCCGCCAATGCATCAGGTTCATCATGGCAGTAGCTGTCCTTATGGCTGCTTTCTGAAAGATTAATTTTACCGAGGGTGCGGCGCACTATGACACTGGCGCCCAATCCTCACCAGAGAGCTGCCGATGAAGCTGTATTACGCCCCGCAAGCCTGTTCGCTGGCGCCACACATTGTGTTGCGCGAACTGAAGCTGCCCTTCGTGCTGATCCGCGTCGACAACCGCAGCAAGCGCACGGCCAGCGGCGAAGACTTTCTCGCAATCAACCCCAAGGGCTACGTCGCGGCATTGCAACTGGACAACGGCGCGGTGCTGACCGAAGGCCCGGTGATCCTGCAGTATCTGGCGGATCTGCAACCGCAGTCAGGGTTGGCGCCGGCACCCGGCAGTTTCGAACGGTTGCGTTTGCAGGAGTGGCTGAATTTCATTTCGAGCGAGATCCACGGCGGGCTTGGTGCGCTGTTCGATGAGCGGTTGCCGGCCGAGGTGATCAAGGAGAAGTTGTTCAAGCGTTTTGCGGTGTTGGTCGCGGTGCTGGAGCAGCAGGAGTATCTGCTGTCGAGTGGCTTCAGCGTGGCGGATGCGTTGTTGTTTGTGGTGCTGCGCTGGGCCGGGTTGTTCGGGATCGAGTTGGCGCAGTGGCCGGCGCTGGCGCGGTTTCAGGCGCGGATTGAGCAGCGGCCGACCGTGATGGCGGCGTTGGCGGCGGAAGCGGCGTAAGTTTTTAGATCATTCGCGAGCAGGCTCGCTCCCACACTGGATTTGTGGCGTGCACGCCCCCATTGTGGGAGCGAGTCTGCTCGCGAAGACGTCAGTTCAAGCAACGCAGATCAACCGGCAGAAACTCAAAGTCCCGCCGTCACCTTGCTCGCCACCTCCCCCGGCACCCACGCCTTCCACACCTGGGGCTGATCGCGCAAAAACGCCTCGGCGACCTGCCGTGGTGGCTGGCGTTTTTCGCTCATTCCAGCCAGCGTCTGGTTCAGCAGATCAATCGGCAAATCGACTTTCTCGAAGAACGACACCAGCTCCGGGTACTGCGCCTTGAACGGCGCCGACACGCCTATCGCCAGGCTGGCCGGCATTGAGCGGGTGCCCTTGGGATTCGGGTTGTTGGCATCGGCCAGGGTTTTCCAGGCCTCGGCATCGAACGGCGGTTCTTCGAGCTTCACCAGTTTGAATCGACCGAGCAGCGGCGTCGGCGACCAGTAGTAGAACAGCACCGGTTTGCCGCGTTTGATCGACGACGCCACCTCGGCATCCAGCGCCGCGCCGGAGCCGGTGCGGAAGTTCACGTAGCTGTCGGTCAGCGCATAGGCCTTGAGCTTCTGGCTGTTGACGATCTCCGAAGTCCAGCCGGTCGGGCTGTTGAGGAAGCGTCCACGGCTCGGGTCTTCCGGGTCGCGGAACACGTCCTTGTAGCGCGGCAGGTCGGCCACCGATTTCAGCTCCGGGGCCAGCGGTTTGATCCCGCGTTCGGGGTCACCCTTGATCACGTATTCCGGCACCCACCAGCCCTCGGTCGCGCCCTTGACCGTATCGCCGAGGCCGAACACCTTGCCTTCATTGGCCGCCTTGACCCACGCCGGACTGCGCCCTGCCCATTCCTCGCCGATCACCTGAATATCGTTTTTAGCCAGCGCCGCTTCCAGGCTGACGGTGCTGCCCGGCAGCGTATCGGTCGGGTAGCCGTAGCCTTTCTCGACGATCAGGCGCAGCACTTCGGTGATGAAACTGCCGCTTTCCCAGGTGATGTCACCGAAGTGGATTGGCGCGGGTTTTTCCGCCGCCGAAACAGCGCCGACGCTCAGGCTCAGCGCCAGCAACGAACGGCCGAGCAGGGTTTTGATCGATCTCATGCGGACCTCTTGTCTGTCAGGATTTGGTTGGCGCTGTGGCGGTCGCACAGCGCCTGGGAACGGCTCATGTAGACGCTGACCGAACGCTGGGAGATGCCCAGTTCGGCGGCGATTTGCGGGTAAGTCAGGCCATCGATCCGCGCCAGCAAAAAGGTCGAGCGGACTTTGCCCGGCAGGCGTTGCAAGCTATGGTCGAGGCGTTTGAGGGTCTGACTCAGTTGCGCGAGGTCTTCAGGCGAAGTGGCAGCATCGATGTCGACCTGCTGCGCATGCCGACGCTCCAGATCCGCCCGGCGCCAGCGCTGATAGAGCAGGCGTTGGGCAATCGTGGTAAGCATCGCGCGCGGTTCGCGTATCGCCGTGATACTGGGTGCCTGGAGCAATTGCGCGAAGGTTTCGGCAGCGATGTCTTCCGCGCCTGCGGCGTCGTGCAGATGTCGGCGCAGGTAAGTGCACAGCCAGCGGTAGTGGGCGCGGAACAGTGCGTCGAGATGATTGCAGTGAGCGGTGTCGGCGCCGGACATAAGGGCTCCTGGGTAAGGGGTCGCTGAATGTCCGGTGATCCGGTGGCGCGATCGTAGCAAGGCGCCTTATGCATTAATAAGATTAATATTTCATTTTTATATTCTTTTGGGAGATATAAGAGCACAAGATCGCAGCCTGCGGCAGCTCCTACAGGTTGACCGCATTCCAATGTAGGAACTGCCACAGGCTGCGTTCTTTCAACGCAAGCGGCCGTAGTCCAACTCTTCAGCCTCACGCTGATATTCGAGCAAGATCTGATAATCGCTTTCGCTGGCGGGCAGCACTTCAGGCAAGCCGAGGATCTGCGCCACATCAGGCAGTTCACGCAACGCCTGATTCATCACCCGGCGCAACTGTTCGATCTGCTCATCAGTGGCAGTAGCGACAGTAATAAATGGCAACGTCGGGCTCAACGCACTGCGCGCCACCACCCGCAATCCACTGACTTCCTCAGGCGCATGCTGAGCGAGGCAGGCATAGGTCACGCTGTCGATCGCCGCCAGATCGGCGCGCTCTTCACGCAGCCAGCGCAGACTTTCGCGGTGCGCCCCACTGAGGCCGACCGTGGCGAAGAACTGCCCGTTGCGGTGCAATGGCGCCAGACGCTGGCGCAACAGGTTCATGCCGCTGTTGGAATCTTCGCTGTTGATCACCCCACGGCTGCCGCGAAAGTCCGCCAGGGTTTTGCGCGCATCGTCGGCGCGGCTGAGGATCAGGCTGCAGTGATTGCCGGCAGTGGCGTCGGGCAGTTCGTAACGTGGACGCCCGACGACCCGCACCTGATCGCGCAGCGAGGTCATCAGCGGATAGCCACACGTCTGGGTCAGCAGCAGATCCGGCGACAACCAAAGCTCGGGGAGCGACAGGCTGGCGGCGTTCAGGCGGGAGTGGCCGAGGTGTTCGAGGATGCGTGAAATCCAGCGTTCGTTGGCCGCGCGGATGGGCTCGGGGGCGGTGTACATCAGCAGTTCGGTGAGGTGTTGGGTCATACACATTCTTCCCGGACAACAAATTTCCACTGTAGGCCTTCACCTGCTCGCGATAGCGGTGTGTCAGTAAGCTTTTCGTTGATTGACACACTGCTATCGCGAGCAGGCGAAGGCCTACAGGGTTTATGGTGTTTTTGAGATTAGTGGAAAGGATGCTGCGGACTGTCGATCGGCTTCAAACCGTGCTGGCGCCACAACTGGCCATAACCCTGCACCAGAAACCCGCCACTGCGCGCCAGCCATTGCTCGCGGCGCATGCGATAGGCCACCGGCAAGTCGTACCACGCCAGCCCCGGCAGATCATGATGCACCAGATGAAAATTCAGGTTCAGAAACAGCCAGCGCCACGGCCAGCCGGCCTCGTTGAGCACGGTGCGCTGCTCCGGTTGAGCGTGCGGGCGGTGTTCATAGTAGGAGCGGATCATCGCGATCGACAGTGCCGGCACACTGATCAGCAGCAGGTAATGCCAGACCGGCAGCACGCTGAAGCGCGCGATAAACCACAGCATCAACACGGTGAACGCACCGTGGGTCAACCACATCAACCAGGCCTGAGGCTCGCGGTTTTTCAGGCGTTGCAGTTCTTCCGCGGCCAACGACAGTAGTCCCAGCGGCGCACCAATCGCAAAACGCCCGACCACGGTTTTGTTCAGCCAGTGCAGGCTGCGTTCGAACAAAGAACTGCCCTGCCAACGCACCGCCGTCAGATAACGGCTTTCCGGATCGATGCCGGGCACGGTCAGGTGTTCATCGCGGTGATGCAACAGATGGCTGTCTCGGTAGAGCGTGTACGGGTACCACACCGCAAAAGGTGCGTAGCCGAGGATTTTATTGAAAAGCACCGAGCGGGTCGGATGCCCATGCAGCATTTCATGTTGCACCGACAGCCACAGCACCAGCAGCGGAATCAGCAGCATTGTGCTCAAGCCGCGACCGAGCCACTGACTGTTGAGGATGATTGCGAACCAGCCGCCATACACGCCGATCAGCAGCAGCCACGTCGGCCACTCGGTGCGGGCGGTGAAGCGCTGGCGCAGGGTTTCGATCTGCTGGCGATGGTCGGCGTCGAAGTAATTCGGCATGGCGTGGCTCGGAACGGGAGTCTTCCCCTTCTGTGCAACGAAGCCGAGCGATCTTGCAGATTATTTTTGCACTGAAACGGGGGCCCGGGGGACGGGCTCCCGAAGGACGTGATCAATGACCGAAAATATCGACCTTCTTGGCTTTCTTCTCTGCACGCTTTTCAATCGCCGTCTTGGCCGGTTTTTTCTTCGCGGCTTTCTTTGAATCCATACCTTTGGACATGATGCGTACTCCACTCACAGGGATGTAGGCTCAGGTATACACCTATCGCGCGTCGCGCGTTCTTTTATAATCGGCGCTTTGCCCGCCGCCAGTCCGATCCCATGCCCGATACCCGATACGTCCTGCTCGACGAGCCTTTGTGGCCGTTGATGAACAAGTTTTACCGCCGCCACCAATCGTCGATGAAGGCAGTGCGCGATGCGCAGTTGTGGGTGGCGCGGCGTGAGGACATCGTCGCCGCGCTGTGCTTGCGGCCGGTGGCGGGCGGGTACTGGTTGACCGGGTTGTTTGTCGATCCGGGTTGCCGTGAGCAAGGGATTGCCGGGCAGTTGATCGCGGCAGCGGTGAAGGATCTGCAGGAGCCGGTGTGGCTGTTCTGCCATCCGGATTTGCGCGGGTTTTACGAGCGGCGTGGTTTCAGCTTCGACCCTGCCCTGCCCTACGCGCTGGCCGAACGGTTGAGCCGGTATGCGCGGAGCAAGCCGATGATTGCGATGGGGCTGACACCGCATTCAATCTAAGATCACAGATACCCTTGTGGGAGCGAGCCTGCTCGCGAAAACGGTGTGTCAGTCACCAAATTGATCGCTGATCGAGCGCATTCGCGAGCAGGCTCGCTCCCACACTGGACAGTGAAGGTAGGCTCAGGATCAATCGTCAATTGTCGGATCGAGATCCGGGAACATCACTTCGGTAAAACCGAACTTGCTGAAATCGGTAATCCGCGACGGATACAAGCGGCCGATCAGATGATCACACTCGTGCTGAACCACCCGCGCATGAAAGCCGGACGCCACGCGCACGATCGGCTCGCCCTTGGGATCAAAGCCTTCGTAGCGAATCTGCTGAAACCGGTCCACCGCACCGCGCAGGCCGGGCACCGACAGGCAGCCCTCAAAGCCCTCTTCCGTCAGCGGACTCAACGGCGTAATCAGCGGATTGATCAGGATCGTCTGCGGCACTGCCTCGGCGTCCGGGTAACGTTCGCTGTGCTCGAAACCGAAGATCACCAGTTGCAGGTCGACGCCGATCTGCGGCGCGGCTAGGCCAACGCCACCGACACTTTCCATGGTCTGGAACATGTCATCGATCAGTTGCCACAGTTCGGGGCTGTCGAACATCTCCGGTGGCACCGGCGGAGCGATGCGCAGCAGGCGTTCGTCGCCCATTTTGAGGATTTCACGAATCATGGTCGGGCTTCGTCAGTGTCCGGCTTGAGCGAGTGGTCACGCCCCAGGCCCGAGACATGTTGTTTGGGATGTTCATCGAGTTCACCGGGGACTTTCTCGCCCTCGTCCTTGCCCTCGCTGGACATGTGTTCGATCACCGCATTCATCTCCGCGCCGAGCAGCAGCACCGCCGACGAAATGTAGAAATACAGCAACAGCACGATGATCGCCCCGATGCTGCCATACATCGCGTTGTAGTTGGCGAACGTCTTGACGTAAAACGCGAACCCCAATGAGGCGATGATCCACACCACCACCGCCAGCACCGAGCCCGGGGTGATGAAACGGAATTCCTGTTTGACGTCGGGCATCACGTAATAGATCAATGCCACGGCGACCATCATCAGAAACACGATCACCGGCCAGCGCGCAATCGTCCAGACCGTGACGATGAAGTCCTCCAGCCCCACCTGCGCGGCAATCCAGCCCATCACTTGCGGCCCGAGTACCATCAGTGCGGCCGCCACCAGCAACATGCCGGCAATGCCGACGGTGTAGAACACCGACAGCGGAAAACGCTTCCAGATCGGCCGGCCCTCGACCACGTCGTAAGCGGCGTTCATCGCACTCATCATCAGCCGCACACCGGCAGACGCGGTGTACAGGGCGATGACGATACCGACCGAAAGCAAGCCGCCCTTGGACTGCTGCAACTGATCAATCACCGGGTTGACCTGTTCCAGCGCCTGTGGCGGCAGCACCAGTTCCGACTGCAGGCGCAGCCAGCTGAAGAAGTCCGGCAGGTGCAGGAAACCGATCAGCGCAATCAGGAACAGAATGAACGGGAACAGCGAGAACAGCATCTGGTAGGCCAGTGCCGAGGCATAGGTCGACATCTCGTCGTCGACGAATTCAGTGACCGTGCGCACCATCACCCGGTGCAGTGGCAGACCTTTCATGTCTGGAAAAATCATTCGCGTCTCCTTTCGCCGCATTACAGGTTGAAGTCGTGGCGACTCAGGGGCCGTTTTTTACATCACGGTAGCCTACTTGGCGACCTTCGTGGATGGCTGTCGGGTTTTGACACAAAAACGGCCATCCTTGGATGGCCGTTCGTGTGTTTCGTTCAAGGCCGGATTACGCCTTGTCGACACCTTTCTTGATGGCGTCTTTGGCTTTGCCGACAGCTTGCTGGGCTTCGCCTTTCTTCTCTTGCAGTTTGCCTTCGGCTTGCAGCTTGGTGTTGTCGGTTGCTTTGCCGACGCCTTGCTTGACGTTGCCGACGGCTTCGTTGGCCATGCCTTTTACTTTATCGCCAGTGCTACTCATGGTGTTTCTCCTTGGTGCATTGAAGGGGAAAAGTCAGTACGTAATGATTGACCGGGCGGGTTTGTCACGAGTTTCATTTATTTTTGCCCTTCATTTCGTCGTGCAATGCAGGTTGGGCTTTATGTTTGCCCAACAAGCCCCGAGAATGCGCAGCTATGGGCGCGGTGCGCCAACGATCAGATCCCGCAGGAATGTTATGAAACTCGATAAAAAGCAGGCCATTGCCCGTCGCAACCAGGAACTGGGCGGCGCTGTGCTCGGCACCAACAACTGCCACTTCGCCGAATTGAACCGCAACCGCAACATCTGGTGGTTCGACCTGCCGGTGACGCGCCTGGCCGTCGGGCAATACGAGTGGATTCACCTGCTGATGCACACCCCGGCCACCGACGAACTGCTGCACCTGAAAGTGCCGACAGTGTTCCTGCGGGAAAAGCTCGAAGGCCTGGTGATTCGCAACGAAGGCAAGCGCAAGGCGGCGCTGAGCCTGGAATTGAGTGCGGACAAGGATTCGTATCTGCAGGACATGCGTCCGGCGGGAACCAACGTGAATTTCGCGCCGTTCCGCCAGTAACCCGCGATGCCCTTGTAGCGAGGGGATTTATCCCCGATGGGGTGCGAAGCGCCCCCCAGATCCTTGCGCTCAAACAACTGGCGGCAGCTACGCTGCCGATCGGGGATGAATCCCCTCACCACAGGATCTCGTCACCCAACAAAAAGCCCCGCATTTGCGGGGCTTTTTGCTTTAGGCGGCGGACTTGGCCTTGATCTTCTTCAGCTCTTCGTCACGCAACTCGCGGCGCAGGATCTTGCCGACGTTGGTGGTCGGCAGCGCATCGCGGAATTCCACCGAGCGCGGCACCTTGTAACCGGTAACGTTGGCGCGCATATGCTCCATCACGGTTTCCTTGGTCAGGGTCACGCCCGGCTTGACCACGATGAAGATCTTGATCGCCTCGCCCGATTTCTCGTCCGGCACACCGATGGCCGCGCACTGCAACACGCCCGGCAAGGTCGCCAGCACGTCTTCCAGTTCGTTCGGGTAGACGTTGAAACCGGAGACCAGAATCATGTCTTTCTTGCGATCGACGATGCGCATGTAGCCATCGGGCTGGATCAGCGCGATGTCACCGGTCTTCAGCCAGCCTTCGCTGTCGAGGATCTCGTCGGTCGCTTCCTGACGCTGCCAGTAGCCCTTCATCACTTGTGGGCCCTTGACGCACAGCTCGCCGATTTCGCCCATGGGCTGCTCGACACCGGCATCGTCGATGATTTTGCACAGGGTCGACGGCACCGGAATGCCGATGGTGCCGATCTGGATGTTCTGGATCGGGTTGACCGTGGCCACCGGGCTGGTTTCGGTCATGCCGTAACCCTCGCAGATCGAGCAACCGGTCACCGCTTTCCAACGCTCGGCCGCGGCCAGTTGCAGGGCCATGCCGCCGGACAGGGTGACTTTCAGGTTGGAGAAATCCAGCTTGCGGAAACCTTCGTTGTTGCACAGCGCGACGAACAGCGTGTTGAGGCCAACGAAACCGCTGAACTTCCACTTCGACAGTTCCTTGACCATCGCCGGCAGGTCGCGCGGGTTGCTGATCAGGATGTTGTGGTTGCCGATCAGCATCATCGCCATGCAATGAAAGGTGAACGCATAGATGTGGTACAGCGGCAGCGGGGTGATCAGGATCTCGCAGCCTTCGTTGAGGTTGGAGCCCATCAGCGCCTTGCACTGCAGCATGTTGGCGACGAGGTTGCGATGGGTGAGCATCGCGCCCTTGGCCACGCCGGTGGTGCCACCGGTGTATTGCAACACCGCGACATCGCTGCTGTGCGGATTGGCTTCGGCCACCGGCTGGCCCTGGCCCTTGCTCAGCACGTCGTTGAACTTGACGGCTTTGGGCAGGTGATAGGCCGGCACCATCTTCTTCACGTACTTGATCACGCTGTTGATCAGCAGGCGCTTGACCGGCGGCAGCAGGTCGGCGACTTCGGTGACGATGACGTGCTTGACCCCGGTCTTCGGCACCACGGCTTCCGCCAGATGCGCCATGTTGGCCAGGCAGACAAGCGCTTTGGCGCCGGAGTCGTTGAATTGGTGTTCCATTTCCCGCGCGGTGTACAGCGGGTTGGTGTTGACCACGATCAGCCCGGCGCGGATTGCACCGAAGACGGCGACCGGATACTGCAGAACGTTGGGCAGTTGCACGGCGATTCGATCACCGGGCTGCAAGTCGGTATGCTGTTGCAGATACGCGGCAAACGCACCGGACAATTCGTACAGTTCACCGTAGGTGATTGTCTTGCCCAGGTTGCTGAAAGCCGGCTTGTTGGCGAAGCGTTGGCAGGATTGCTTCAACACTGCCTGAATATTCGGGTACTCGTCTGGATTGATGTCGGCAGCAATTCCAGCCGGGTATTTATCCTTCCAAAAGTCTTCGATCATGGAAGCCCACTCCTCAGCAACGCGAATTCTTCACCGCATTTGATGCGATTATTATTGGTGTGTGTTTTGTATTGGTGAATCTGGCTTTTCTACAGGCCGAGAAGTCACAAAGCGCGCCGAGAGTAGCAGCTTTGCCGAGGGCCGACTAGAGCCAAAAGCGGCCTCCATGGTCACTTTAATGACTCAAGACTTTCTAACAGTCATTTTAGAGCAAAAATCCTATACCACCCTGAAAGCCCCGGTTTTCCGGGCCTTGAAAGCAAAAGATCGCAGCCTCCGGCAGCTCCTACAGAGAATGAATTCCAATGTAGGAGCTGCCGAAGGCTGCGATCTTTTCGCTTCCAGTATTTCTACGCGATATCGCGCAACTCCCGCCGCAGAATCTTGCCGACCGGTGTCATCGGCAACGACTCACGCAGCACGATGTGTTTCGGCACTTTGTAAGCGGTGAAATTCTCTTTGCAGTACGCCTTGAGTTCTTCGAGGCTGACCCCGGTTTCCCGCGCCACCACAAACAGCTTCACCGCCTCCCCCGAACGCTCGTCCGGCACGCCGATCACCGCGCAGTTGGCGACTTTCGGGTGGGCCATCACCACGTCTTCGATCTCGTTGGGGTACACGTTGAAACCGGAGACGATGATCATGTCCTTCTTGCGATCGACGATGCGCACGAAGCCGTCCGGGTCGATCACCGCGATATCACCGGACTTGAACCAGCCCTCGGCATCCAGCACTTCAGCGGTGGCTTCGGGTTTGTGCCAGTAGCCTTTCATGATCTGCGGGCCCTTGATGCACAACTCGCCGCGCTCGCCCATCGGCTGCTCGACACCCTCGTCATCGATGACTTTCAGCAGCGTACCCGGCACCGGCAGCCCGACCGTGCCCAGACGCGACTGGTCGCCATACGGGTTGGTACAGGCCACCGGCGAAGTTTCGGTGAGGCCGTAACCCTCGGTGATGCGGCAACCGGTGATCTGCTCCCAGCGCTCGGCGGTGGCCTTGACCAGCGCGGTACCACCGGAGTTGGTCAGCTTGAGGCTGGAGAAATCCAGGGTCTTGAAGTCCGGGTGATCCATCAGCGCGACGAACAACGTGTTCAGACCGAGCAACGCCGAGAAGCGCCAGTTCTTCAGCTCTTTGATGAAGCCTGCGATGTCGCGCGGATTGGTGATCAGCACGTTGTGGTTGCCGGAAACCATCATGCACATGCAATTCGCGGTGAAGGCATAGATGTGGTACAGCGGCAGCGGCGCCACCATCACCTCCTGCCCTTCGCGCAGCAGCGGCTGGCCGTCCGGCCCCAATTGTGCAAGACACGCGCGCACCTGCTGCATGTTGGCCACGAGGTTGCCGTGGGTCAGCATCGCGCCCTTGGCCAGGCCGGTGGTGCCGCCGGTGTATTGCAACACGGCGATGTCGTCGAGACCGACTTTCAGCGGCTTGATCCCCAGGCCGCGACCCAGGCGCAACGCACTCTTGAACGAAATCGCCTGCGGCAGCGAATAGTCCGGGACCATTTTCTTCACTTTGCTGACCACGGTGTTGATCAGCCAGCCCTTGGCGGTGGGCATCATGTCGCCCATCTTCGCTTCGATCAGGTATTGGATGTCAGTGTCCGGCAGCACTTCCTGAACCTTCTGGCCGAACATGTTCAGATACACCAGCGCGCGGGCACCGGAGTCCTTGAACTGGTGGCGCATTTCGCGTGCGGTGTACAGCGGATTGGTGTTGACCACGATCAGCCCGGCGCGCAAGGCACCGAACACGGCAATCGGATATTGCAGCACGTTGGGCATCTGCACCGCGATGCGATCCCCCGGCACCAGATCGGTGTGGGCTTGCAGGTAACCGGCGAACGCCGCGCTGTAGCGCTCGAGTTCAGCGTAGGTCAGGGTCACGCCCATATTGCTGAAGGCCGGACGGTCCGCGAACTTCTTGCAGGAACGCTCAAACACCTCGATCACCGACTTGAACTCGCCCATGTCGATATCCAGTGGTACGCCGGCGGGGCGTTTGTCATTCCAGAAATCAGGTTGCATTGTTCTTGTCCTCTTTACCTGAATCGATCCGGGAGCCGCTTTTCTGTGGTTTCGCGCTTATCCCTGAGGGCACAAAGCAAAAAGCGGAGCTTCACGGACACTAGCAGTTATGGCCATTGAGGCAAATATGGGCGATGGCGACATTGATCGTATGAATCTTCCTGCCGTGGCGTGAGCTGATCGGACGCGCTATACAATGCAACGACTGCGGGCCGTTACCGCTCGATAAAAAGGAATTGCCATGATCCACCGAGGCTTTTGGCTGGACGCGAGTGACCGCAGCCGCCTGTTCGTCAACCAGTGGCTGCCCGCCGCGCCCTTGAAGGCGGTGATCCTGCTGGCCCACGGCATGGCCGAACACAGCGCCCGCTATGAACGGCTGGCGAATGCGTTCTGTGAACAAGGCTACGGTGTGTACGCCCCGGATCTGCGCGGCCATGGCAAGACCGCCGAACACGGGACCCTCGGGCATTTCGCCGATAACGACGGCTGGTGCAAGGTGATCGGCGATCTGGCCAGCCTCAATCAACACATCGGCCAGCAGCATCCCGAGGTACCGATCATCCTGCTCGGGCACAGCATGGGCAGCTACCTCGCTCAGGGTTACCTGCTGCATCACAGCGCCAGCCTGCACGGGGCGATTCTCAGCGGTTCGAATTTCCAGCCGGTGGCGCTCTACGGCGCGGCGCGACAGATCGCCCGATTGGAAAAACTGCGCCAGGGCGGCAAGGGCCGCAGTGCGCTGATCGAGTGGTTGTCATTCGGCTCGTTCAACAACAAATTCAAACCGGCGCGCACGCCGTTCGACTGGCTGAGCCGCGACCCGGTCGAGGTCGATCTGTATGCCCACGACCCGTTGTGCGGCTTCCGCTGCACCAATCAATTGTGGATCGACTTGCTCGGCGGCTTGCAGCAGATCAGCAAAGCGTCCAATCTCGCCCAGATCGACCCGGGCCTGCCGCTGCTGGTGATCGGCGGTGAATGTGATCCGGTGAGCGAAGGCAAGCGTCTGACAGATCTGGCCGAAGCGTTGCGCTCGGCCGGCAGCCAGAACCTGCAACTGAAGATCTACCCGCAGGCGCGGCACGAATTGTTCAATGAAACCAATCGCGACGAAGTGATTGCCGATGTGCTGACCTGGATCGACCAGGCGCTGAGCCATCGCCGCCCTCATCGCAGCGAATAATTTTTTATGGATTCACTTTAATCCGTCACAGGAATCAAGACCGATGACCCAGGTTACCAACATCCCTTACGAAGCCCTCGAAGTCGGCCAGACCGCCAGCTACAGCAAGACTGTCGAAGAGCGCGACATTCAGCTGTTCGCCGCAATGTCGGGCGACCACAACCCGGTGCACCTGGACGCCGAGTTCGCTGCCGCCAGCATGTTCAAGGAACGCATCGCCCACGGCATGTTCAGCGGTGCGCTGATCAGCGCGGCCGTGGCGTGCGAGCTGCCTGGGCCGGGCACCATCTACATCGGTCAGCAGATGAGCTTTCAGAAGCCGGTGAAGATTGGCGACACCCTGACCGTGCGCCTGGAAATCCTCGAGAAGCTGCCGAAGTTTCGCGTGCGCATCGCCACTCGCGTGTTCAACCAGCGCGATGAGTTGGTGGTGGATGGCGAGGCCGAGATTCTGGCACCGCGTAAACAGCAGACCGTGACCCTGCCGACGCTTCCAGCGATCAGCATCGGCTGATGAAAAGATCGCAGCCTTCGGCAGCTCCTACAGGGGAACGCATTCCAAGGTAGGAGCTGACGCAGGCTGCGATCTTTTGCTTTTCCCTCACGCATAAAAAAACGCCAGACCCGCTGGCGTTTTTTGTAACCTGCGAACGCTTACGAACGAGCCCGAGCCTGATTACGCAGGGCTTTCACCTGGTCGTGGTTGCGTTGTACGCCGTGGTACTGACGCTCAACCAGGTCACGAATACCGACCAGGCCGTGCTTGTTGATTTTCTCGATGGCTTCTTTGTAAGCCTTCAGGGCGTGGTCTTCACCGCGCTCGGCTTCGTTCAGCACAGCCTCTTCGTCCTTGCCGGTAAACATGGCTTTGACGTCGACCCAGCGACGGTGCAGGTCACCGCTGACGCTGGTGGAGGTTTCCGGATCACCGCCCAGTTTACGCACTTCAGCCTGCAGTTCAGCGGCGGCAGTCGCGCAATCGGCAGAACGGGTCACGAACAGGGTCTTGAGTTCTGGGTGCTTGATGTCTTCAGCGCAAGTCTTGAACCCTTCCTGGCCGTCCTTGCAGGTTTCGATCAGGTCGTTGAGTACAGAGATGGCTTCTTTATTCATGTCAGTCATTTTTCAATTCCTTGCGGTTGGTTGAAGATGCAAGGGTTATTGCAGTGTGCGTGCCAGCTTTTCAAAAAGATTATTTTCGTTATTTTTCAATGAGTTAAAAATAAATGAACCATCTGTATCACGGTTATTTGCATGATCTGTCATTTGGCCTGCATGCAGAATGCCTGTATTTTCCAGACTGTTTTGAATCCAGATGATTGCCACTGATGAATCCTGAAAAGCTTGAACTGCTGATCACCCGTGAAATGCCTTTCGGCAAGTACAAGGGCCGGATCATTGCCGACCTGCCGGGGCCTTACCTGAACTGGTTTGCCCGCGAAGGTTTTCCTCATGGCGAACTCGGCGGACTGCTGGCGCTGATGCAGGAAATCGACCACAACGGCCTGTCGGACCTGCTCGAACCGCTACGCGCCAAACACGGCAAACCTGCCCCGCGCCACTGAAGCGCCCTCCTCCCTAGAGCCTCGACCATGCCTGACAACACCCGCCGCGCCCGTGACGAAGCGTTCTGGCGAACCTTCGCCGATCGCTACGAAGCGCAAACCGGCCCGCTGAACCTGGAGAACGGATACTTCGGGCGCATGTCGCGCACGGTGATCGAGGACTACCAGCGCAACATCGAGCTGATCAACACCAGCAACTCGGTGTATGTGCGCCAGCGTTTTGAGCAGCACGACAGCCTCGACATCCGTGCACAACTGGCCGAGCTGATCGGCGTGCGCGCGCAGAGCGTGGCTTTCACGCGCAACGCCAGCGATGCGCTGCAGTCGCTGATCCGCAATTACAACCGCCTGGAACCTGGCGATCAGGTACTGATCAGCGACCTGGAATACGACACGGTCAAAGGCGCCATGCGCTGGCTGACACGCCATCGCGGCGTCGACGTGATCGAGATCAACCATGCGCATCCGGCGAGTTTCGACAGCCTGCTCGAGACCTATCGCGAAACCTTCATCCGCTATCCGAAACTCAAGTTGATGGCCCTGACCCATGTCACCCACCGCACAGGCCTGGTGATGCCGGTGCAGGCCATCGCCGAACTGGCGGAACAGCATGGCGTGGACATCATCCTCGACGGCGCTCACGCCCTCGGCCAGATCGACTTCAATCTCGAAGCGATGGGCATCGCCTTCGCCGGTTTCAACCTGCACAAGTGGATCGGCGCACCGCTGACCCTGGGCTTTCTGTACATCGCCCCGCAGCGCCTGGCCGACATCGATCCGGACATGGGCGAAATGCACTTCCCTGCCAGCGACGTCCGCGCTCGTACGCCATACAGCACGCCGAACATTCCGGCACTGATGTCGCTGCCGCTGGTGATCGAGGAACACCGTTCACTCGGTGGTGCCGCGGCCAAAGGTGCACGACTCAATTACCTGCGCAACCTGTGGGTCAGTGCAGTTCGGCACCTGCCGGGGATCGAGGTGATGACCCCGGACGAACCGCGCCTGTATTGCGGGATCACCTCGATGCGTTTCACTCGCCACGCCGATCAACAGGCAATGGTCGAGCGCCTGCTCGACGAGTACAACCTGTTCACCGTGGTGCGTAACGGCGCAGCGAGCGGGCCGAGCATCCGCATCACACCGGGGCTGACCACCACGGCGGCTGACATGCAGTTGTTGACCCGTGCACTCAACGAGCTGCGCTGATCGGTTCACACGGTGTACTTGTCGAAGTCCTCGGGCTTGATCTGCGACGAGGCGGCAAAGGTGTCGATGCCGATGGTCAGGTGGCCGAAAAAACCGTCCTCGTGAGAGTCTCGGCCGATCGGCCACACCGTCAGGGTCGAATCTTCGCCGCGCATGTTGCTGTAGTAACTGTCATCGGCGTTGTTCAACGGTGCCGAGGCTCGCCCACGATAGTCCCGGGCATTGAGCACCGCGCGTGACACCACTTCGGGGAAATACAGCTGACCGACCCAGGCCACGTTGCGCTCCTCAAGATATTCACTGCCGCTGACCATGCGCACCGCCACATGAATGTGCAGCGCCCGACCGGCATAGAACCCCGGATAGATCGTGGTGAAGCGCACCCGCCCCTGCTGATCGCAGAACTGGCTGCCTCGCAGGTAAGTGTCATCGTCGGTGCGCGGCACCGACCCGATGGCGTCGGAGTCGATCTCCAGATCCGGATTGATCCGGCTCCACCCCGAATAGGCGCCCCGTGCATTGCAATGCCAGATATCCACCAGTGCCCCGCTCACCGGTTGACCGGTCATCGCGTCGACGATGCTCAGGCGCAGCAGCAAGGGCAGGCCTTCGGCGCCCTCGCTGATGTTGCGCCGCAGCAACTTCGGATTGCGGAAGTACGGCCCGGCGATCTGCTCGGGGGCCAACTGATAGATTGATGGTGACGATGCGGTTGAAGTGTCTCGTTCCATGACGCGTTCTCTTTTCCATAAGAGAACGCAGGTTAACGCCACGTCCAAAGACCTGTGCGGTAACTATGTATCGCAGCGTAACGGTGATCCCGCACGATCTTTGTAGGAGCTGCCGCAGGCTGCGATCTTTTGATCCTGGTTCAAAAAACAAAGTCAAAAGATCGCAGCCTGCGGCAGCTCCTACAAGTTTTTTTCGGGCAAAAAAAACGGTGCACCGACCAAGCGCACCGTAAAGCCGTAGAACACACAACGAAGTGTCAGGTAAAACGTTTAGTCCAGCAGCGCCAGGGCCTCGGCGGTGCATTCCTGAATGCGCGCCCAGTCGCCGTTCTTGATCCACTCGGGATCGAGCATCCAGCTGCCGCCCACGCACATGACGTTTTTCAGTGCCATGTAGCTCTTGATGTTGGCCGGGCCGACGCCACCGGTCGGGCAGAATTTCACTTCGCCGAACGGGCCGCCGAGGGCCTTGATCGCTGCCACGCCGCCGCTGACTTCCGCCGGGAACAGCTTGAAGCGGCGATAGCCCAGGCCATAGCCTTCCATGATGCCGGAGGCATTGCTGATGCCGGGCAACAGCGGAATCGGGCTGTCGACACTGGCTTCGAGCAGGTCACGGGTAATGCCAGGGGTGACGATGAATTGCGAACCCGCCGCTTCGGCCGCCGCGAGCATGTTGCGGTCGAGCACCGTACCGGCACCGGTCACCAGCTCCGGACGCTGCTCACGCAGGATCTGGATCGCCTTGAGACCGAACTGCGAACGCAGGGTCACTTCCAGCGCCGTCAGGCCACCGGCGGCCAGAGCGTCGGCCAATGGCAGCACGTCCTGTTCACGGGCGATGGTGATCACTGGCAGGATCCGCGCCTTGGCGCAGAGGCTGTCGATCAGGGCAACTTTGTCCGCCATGGAAACGGTCGGGGATGGGGTTGTCATAGCGGCTGTTCCTTGGCTCATGGGCACCAGTAAATCTCTAACGTAGGTTGCAGAAACGCGCGCACCGGCATGGCCGCGACGTCGTCGGATGCCAGTGCGGCATTCAGGGTGGTCAGTTTCGATTGACCGGAAATCGACAGAATCTTGTGCTTTGCCGAAGCCAGCAGCGCGCGGCTCATGGTCAGGCGTTGGCGCGGCACACTCGGCGCCAGCATCGGCCAGCAGCGACGGCTGCCGTCAGCCTGCAAGGCTTCAGTCAGGTTCGGGCTGTCAGGGAACAGCGACGCGGTGTGACCGTCATCGCCCATGCCCAGCACCAGCACGTCAATCGGCGGCAATTCGGCAAGCAAGCGGTCAGCTTGTTCGGCAGCCTGCTCGACGTTGGCCGCCGCGCTGTAGAGGCTGAGGAACTGCGCCTTGGCGGCCGGGCCTTTGAGCAGATACTGCTTGAGCAGGCCGGCGTTACTGTCAGCGTGTTCAACCGGTACCCAGCGTTCGTCGGCGAGGGTCACGACGACCTTCGACCAGTCCAGCTCCTGCTTGGCCAGGTGCTGGAAAAACGCCACCGGGCTGCGACCACCAGAGACCACCAGCACCGCGTTGCCGCGTGCGGCGATGGCATCGCTCAGCTGCTTGGCGACGTTCAGCGCCAGACCTTCGGCCAACAGCACCGGGCTCTTGAACGGGTGAGCGTGCACACCCGCAGGCAGTTTCACATCAGATATCGCCATACCACGACCTCCCGTCCCGCGTGATCAGTGCAATCGAGCTCATCGGCCCCCACGACCCGGCCGCATACGGCTTGGGCGCGTCACCGGATTTTTTCCAGCCGGCGATCAGTTGGTCACACCACTTCCACGCGGCTTCGATTTCATCTTTACGGACAAACAGGTTCTGATTGCCGTTCATCACTTCCAGCAACAACCGCTCGTAGGCATCGGGGATCCGCGCGCTGCGCCAGGTGTCGGAGAAATTCAGTTGCAGCGGGCCGCTGCGCAGTTGCATGCCCTTGTCCAGGCCCTGCTCCTTGGTCATCACACGCAAGGAAATACCTTCGTCCGGCTGCAGACGGATGATCAGTTTGTTGCTGATCTGCAGGCGTTGCTCCGGCGCAAAAATGTAGTGCGACGGCTCCTTGAAGTGGATGACGATCTGCGACAGCTTCTGCGGCATGCGCTTGCCGGTACGCAGGTAGAACGGCACGCCGGCCCAGCGCCAGTTGCGGATGTCGGCACGCAGGGCGACGAAGGTTTCGGTGTCGCTCTGGGTGTTGGAATTCGGTTCTTCGAGGTAGCCCGGTACGGACTTGCCTTCGCTGTGCCCGGCGATGTACTGACCGCGCACCACTTGAGTGGTCAGGCCTTCCGGGCTGATCGGCGCCAGGGCCTTGAGCACCTTGACCTTTTCATCACGGATGCTATCGGCGGACAGGTCGGCTGGCGGGTCCATGGCGATCAGGCACAGCAGCTGCAACAGGTGATTCTGGATCATGTCGCGCAGTTGGCCGGCCTTGTCGAAGTAGCCCCAACGGCCTTCGATGCCGACCTTCTCGGCCACGGTGATTTCCACGTGGGAGATGTAATTCTGGTTCCACTGGGTTTCGAACAGGCTGTTGGCGAAACGCAGGGCGATCAGGTTCTGGACGGTCTCTTTGCCCAGGTAGTGGTCGATGCGGTAGGTGCGGTTTTCCGGGAAGAACTGCGCCACCGCGTCGTTGACTTTGCGCGAGGATTCCAGATCGGAGCCGATCGGTTTTTCCAGGACCACGCGGGTGTTTTCTGCCAGACCGACTTTCGCCAGGTTCTCGCAGATTGCGCCGTACACCGCTGCCGGTGTGGCGAAGTAGGCAATCATGCGTTGCGTGCTGCCGGCCGCTTCGGCCAGCGCCACGTAATCTTCAGCCTTGAGGAAGTCGACGTGCAGGTAGCTCAGGCGCGCCAGAAAGCGCTCGGCCACGGCCTCGTCCAGCTCTTTGCCGACGTAACGGCGCAATTCGGCGGCGATGAACGCCAGGTGCTGCTGCTCGGAGCCGGGTTCACGGGCCTGCGCGATGATGCGCGTGTCCTCGTGCAACAGGTCGGCGCCATCGAGGTGATAAAGGGCAGGAAACAGCTTGCGCAGGGCCAGATCGCCCAGAGCGCCGAACAAGGCAAAGGTGCACGGTTCAACCGTAATCGAAGGCATGATGTTTGTTCTTTTATCAAGTTAAGCTACAAATACCTTTTTTCAAGGCATCACTCAAGGGAAAATGTAGTAATAACCACAACATTTTCGCAAAATACAGATTCCGAGTGGTGGTCGGTCGGAGCCACCAGTAGGATAGGCCACCGTTACGGGCCACATCAAAGGCCCAATTTGCATAGCCCGGCGCACCTTTGCGCAGGTGAATTAGGAATTCCATATGGACCGCGTGCGAAATTTACTGGAACAGATCCAGAGTCGCCTTGAAGAGCTGAACAAGGCCGAACGCAAAGTCGCCGAGGTGATCCTGCTCAACCCGCAGCAGGCCACTCGCTTCAGCATCGCCGCCCTCGCCCAGGCCGCATCGGTGAGCGAGCCGACGGTCAACCGTTTCTGCCGTTCGTTCGGCGTCAGCGGCTACCCTGAACTCAAGCTGCAACTGGCGCAAAGCCTGGCCAGTGGCGCGGCGTATGTCAGCCGTGCGGTGGAGGCCGATGACAATCCCGAGGCGTACACGCAGAAAATTTTCGGCAGTGCCATCGCTTCGCTGGACAGTGCTTGTCAGGCGCTCGACCCGAACCTGATCAGCCGCGCCGTCGACCTGTTGATTCAGGCCCGGCAGATCCACTTCTTCGGCCTCGGGGCTTCGGCGCCGGTGGCGCTGGATGCGCAGCACAAATTCTTCCGTTTCAACCTCGCCGTCACCGCGCATGCGGATGTGCTGATGCAGCGAATGATTGCTTCGGTGGCGCACACTGGCGAGCTGTTCGTGATCATTTCCTACACCGGCCGCACCCGCGAACTGGTGGAAGTGGCACGCATCGCGCGGGAGAACGGTGCTTCGGTGCTGGGCCTGACCGCCGAGAATTCACCGCTGGCCAAGGCCAGCACCCTGAGCCTGAACATTCCGCTGCCGGAAGACACCGACATTTATATGCCGATGACTTCGCGGATCATTCAGTTGACAGTGCTGGATGTGTTGGCGACCGGGATGACCTTGCGTCGCGGAGTGGATTTCCAGCCGCATTTGCGCAAGATCAAAGAGAGTTTGAATGCCAGCCGGTATCCGGTGGGCGACGAGTTCAATTAGGACGCGTCGCGTAAAAGATCGCAGCCTTCGGCAGCTCCTACATGATGTGTACGCCACCTCAATGCAGGAGCTGCCGCCGGCTGCGATCTTTTGATTTTCAGGCAGCCGCCCACGCCTGCAAACTCAAATGCGCCTTCTCCCCCGGCGCCAGATGCAAGCTGTCAGTGCCCCCCGCCGCCGCTTCGACACAGACAAACTCCGTCACTTCATCCCAGCTCACGCCCAGCAACGGTCGCGAGCCTGGATGCCAGACCACGGTGTCGCCACTGTCACCGGTATCGATGCACAACTCGCGCTGCCAGGCGTGATCCTTGAGCTGCAATTCGCCGTCGTGCTGGAACACCCGCTGACAGCCGCCATCGACGCGCAACTCGCCTTCCTGCTGGCACGACTGGCGGCTCAACTGGTCGTAACCCTGCGCACCTTCGAGGCCAGACAGCGCTATCTCACCGACATCGCCAATACGCCAGTAAGCGTGCAAAGCCTGGCTCAACTGGCACGGCATGTCGTCCTGATGCTCGGTGCTCAGGCGCAATTCCATGCGCTCGCCCAGGTGCGCATGCAGGTCGACCTGCCAGTCGCACAACTGCAATTGCCAGTGCAGGCGTACGCCATCTTCGGCGCTGCTGCTGTCGAGCAACTTCCAGTCAAGCAGTCGCGCCCAGCCATGGGACGGCCAGGCGTTTTCGCTCGGATGACGGCCATACCACGGCCAGCACACCGGCACACCACCGCGAATGGCGCCAACGTGCGGCCACTTCGCCGCACACCACAACCACGGTTTCTGCCCGCGTGGCTGAAAGTGCAGCAACTGCGCACCCTGCCGACTGAACACCGCCTGACACAGCGGATGATCGATCACCAGCACATCGCGCATCTGATAGCGCTCCCAGGCGAACACCGGTCGCTCGCGCAGGGATTTGAAGAAGCGTTGCAGCGGATGCTCATGCATTGGCCACGGTTCCGAATTCGACTGTCATGGGTTGCGCCACCCTCAAAAAAAAGCGGACAGCCTTGGCTGTCCGCAAATATGCGCACATAGAGAGGAGCTTATCGCAGACGCGTCAGAACGTAGACTGAATTTTCAGACCAGCGACCAAAGCGTTGTCCACTTCATCCACACCGCCCGGATGAGTGATGTACTGCAGGTTAGGACGAACGGTCAGCCAGTTGGTGACGTGGAAGCCGTAGTTGATCTCGTAGTTGTATTCGGTTTCACGAATCGGCGAGAACACCGGATTGTCGTAGTCCGAAACACCGTTGGAAGCATTCAGGAACTCGGCGTTTTTCTTCACGTCATCGTTGACATGAATACGCGCCGCACCGATACCCACGTCATCTTTAGGACGCGCGTCAAACGGGCCCTTGTAGACAAACATCACCGACTGATAGTTATCGATGAAGTTGGTGTCCTTGTCGTGGAACGTGGCGTTGGCCGCAATGTTCAGACCGCGCGATGCATCACCGTTGTGGCTGGTGAGTTGCTGTTGCGCGACGAACCAGTAGCCGTGTTTGCTGCTGTGGGTCTTGTACGCGTCGCCGGTAGTCGCCGCGTCGAAACCGTTGACGTCTTCACGGACGTCATTGGCGTCAGCCGTGCTCTTGTAGTAACCGACGCGGTATTCGCCCGGCAGGCTGTTGACCTTCGGCGACCAGACCAATTCGACTGGCAGAACAGTACCTTTGGTGCCGCTGCCGCTGAGCTTGAAGCCGTTGCCGTGTTCCAGCTGCGACGGGTTCTGGTTGTACGCACCGATCTGCGCGTAGAGCTCGTCGTTGATGTTGTACTTCACGCGGATCGCGGCCTGGCTGACGGGCCAGTTGTACCAGATGTTGGTTGCCCAGTTACCCACTTGCGAGCCGCAGAACGCCAGGTTCTGGAAGTCGCACGGGAAGGTGTTGAAGTCTTCGCCTTCACCGAAGTAACCGGCCTTGACGTCGAGCTTGTTGTCGAAGAACTGGTGCTGAATCCACAACTGGGTCAGACGCACCATGTGGCCACGACCGTAGACTTCCTGCGAAGACGACAGAGTGCCGGCACGCGGATCGCCAACGCGATCGTTGGAGATGTTTTGCCCGTTACGGTTGGTCAACTGGATCTTGGCCTGAGTGTTGTCCCAGCCCCAGAGCTTTTGCAGGTCCAGCGCCACGCCCAGACCGAACTGATCGCTGTAGCGCCCAGTCTTGTCATCGTTATAGCCGCCATGCAGGTTGGCGCCCATTTCCCCAACGTAGTCGGCCTTGATGTCGATACCCTGCTCGATCAGCTTGGTCCGCTCGCCACCCCAGTCACCGGTCATCCATTTCGAGTCGGAGCTGAAGGCATCCGCCGCCATGGCGTTACCGGCCAGCACCAATGCCGCCGCAGCTGACACTTGGCAGATCAACCGGGCATTGACGTGTTTCTTTTTCATCCCTACATCCTCGTCTTTATTGTTATTAACTGTTTTTTTCCAACGCGGTTTACATAAATTGCGATGCTCGACAGGCCGGGCACCGCTTGCTCCTTGTAGGAGTGAGCCTGCTCGCGATAGCGGTTTTACATTCAACATCTCTGTCGACTGATACACCGTCATCGCGAGCAGGCTCACTCCTGCATTGATCTTCAGCGGCCTTTGAATTGCGCGACGTTCGCCGACCGTGCTTCGGTCTGCGCCTGGCCCGCAACGCCCAGACGCTCGCCAGTCTTGGCATCGAACAACAACACTTTCGACGGATCGAATTGCAGGGTCAGGGTCTCGCCCACCTGAGGCGCCACGTCCGGTGCCAGGCGGCAGCAGACCTTGGTCTCATTCAGGTTGACGAACACCAGTGTGTCCGGACCGGTCGGTTCGGTGACCTGCACTTCGGCCTTGATGCTCGGCAGGCCGTTGCCCTCGCCGTTCGCCAGAACGATCTGTTCCGGGCGCAGGCCGAGGATCACTTCGCGATCTTCCAGCCCTGCATCCTGCATGCTCATCGGCAACTCGCAACGGGCCTGACCGCTGTCAAGCAGCGCCAGCAGACGACCGTCCTTGCGTTGCAGGCGCAGCGGAATGAAGTTCATCGGCGGCGAACCGATGAAACTCGCGACGAACAGGTTGGCCGGATCGTTGTAGATCTCTTTCGGCGTGCCGAACTGCTGAATGATCCCGTCCTTCATCACCGCCACTTTGTCGCCCAGGGTCATCGCTTCGATCTGGTCGTGGGTCACGTAGACCGTGGTGGTTTTCAGGCGCTGGTGCATCAGTTTCATTTCGGTGCGCATCTCGACGCGCAGCTTGGCGTCGAGGTTCGACAGCGGTTCGTCGAACAAATAGATCTTCGGACGGCGCGCCAGCGCACGCCCCATCGCCACACGCTGTTGCTGACCACCGGAGAGCTGACCCGGCTTGCGGTTCAGCAGGTGTTCGATCTGCAGCAGCTTGGCCACGCGCGCGACTTCTTCGTCGATCGCCGATTGCGGCATCTTGCGGATCTTCAGACCGAACTCGATGTTCTCGCGCACGCTCATGGTCGGGTACAGCGCGTAGGACTGGAACACCATGGCGATGTCACGATCCTTCGGGCTCATGCCGCTGACGTCCTGGTCGCCGATCATGATCGCGCCGCCGGTGATGGTCTCGAGGCCGGCGATGCAGTTCATCAGGGTCGACTTGCCGCAGCCCGACGGGCCGACCAGGATCAGGAACTCACCGTCCTTGATCGACAGTTCGATGTTCTTCAGGGTGTCCGGCAGGCCGGCACCGTAGGTCTTGTTGACGTTGCGAAGTTCGAGCGTTGCCATGATTACCCCTTGACTGCGCCGGCCGTCAGCCCGCGCACGAAATACTTGCCTGCGACCACATAGACCAGCAGGGTCGGCAGGCCGGCGATCATCGCCGCTGCCATATCAACGTTGTATTCCTTGGCGCCGGTGCTGGTGTTGACCAGGTTGTTCAGCGCCACCGTGATCGGTTGCGAATCACCGCTGGAGAACACCACACCGAACAGGAAATCGTTCCAGATCTGGGTGAACTGCCAGATCAGGCAGACCATGATGATCGGGGTCGACATCGGCAGAATGATCCGCCGGAAAATCGTGAAGAAACCCGCGCCATCCAGACGTGCCGCCTTGACCAGCGCATCGGGAATGCTCACGTAGTAGTTACGGAAGAACAGCGTGGTGAACGCCAGACCGTAGACCACGTGAACGAAGACCAGGCCGGTGGTGGTGCTCGCCAGGCCCATCTTGCCGAGGGTGAACGAGGCCGGCAGCAGTACGGTCTGGAACGGCAGGAAGCAGCCGAACAGCAGCAGACCGAAGAACAGTTGCGAACCACGGAAGCGCCACATCGACAACACGTAACCGTTCAGCGCGCCGATGGCAGTGGAGATGACCACGGCCGGCACGGTGATCTTGATCGAGTTCCAGAAGTACCCGTCAACCGTGGCCCAGGCCTTGACCCAGCCGATGCCGCTGACCACGGTCGGCCAGCTCAGCAGGTTGCCGGTGCTGATGTCTTCCGGGGTCTTGAAACTGGTCAGCAGCATCACCACCAGTGGAATCAGATACAGCAGGACCGCGAGGATCAGCACCGCGTAGATCGCGACGCGACTCAGGCTGAAGGCGGGTTTGGCAGCGAGACTAGTCATTACGCTTGGTCCTCAGCTCGGAGTACAGGTAAGGCACGATGATCGCGAGAATCGCACCGAGCATCAGAATCGCACTGGCCGAGCCCATGCCCATCTGGCCGCGACTGAAGGTGAAGGAATACATGAACATCGCCGGCAGGTCGGAGGAATAACCCGGGCCACCCGCCGTCATCGCCGCGACCAGGTCGAAGCTCTTGATCGCGATGTGGGCGAGGATCATCACCGCACTGAAGAACACCGGACGCAGGCTTGGCAGCACCACTTTCCAGTAGATGGTCGGCATGCTCGCACCGTCGATCTGCGCGGCACGAATGATCGACTGATCGACACCGCGCAGGCCGGCGAGGAACATCGCCATGATGAAGCCCGAGGCTTGCCACACGGCGGCGATCACCAGGCAGTAGACCACGCGATCCGGGTCGATCAGCCAGTCCAGACGGAAGCCTTCCCAGCCCCAGTCACGCAACAATTTGTCCAGGCCCATGCCCGGGTTGAGCAGCCATTTCCACGCGGTACCGGTGACGATCATCGAGAGCGCCATCGGGTACAGGTAAATGGTGCGGATAAAGCCTTCGCGACGGATGCGCTGGTCGAGGAACACCGCCAGCAGCACACCGATCACCAGGGTGATGCCGATGAACATGCCACCGAACACCGCGAGGTTCTTGCTCGCGACCCACCAGCGATCGTTGTCGAACAACCGCGCGTATTGCGCCAGGCCGGCCCACTTGTAGTTGGGCAGGAACGTCGAGGTGGTGAACGACAGCACGAACGTCCACAGGATGTAGCCATAGAAGCCCACCAGCACGATGAACATGCTCGGCGCCAGCACCAGTTTCGGTAGCCAGCGCTGCAGTGCATCGAACGGCGAGGCCTTGCTGAACACAGCAACAGAACTCATGGGGAAATCCAGAATAATGATTTACGAGGGCATTCCCCTTGTAGGAGTGAGCCTGCTCGCGATTGCGGTGTGTCAGTTAATGAATCCTTTACCTGACAGATCGCTATCGCGAGCAGGCTCACTCCTACAGGGGCCAAGCATTACTTGGCCGACTGAACCGCCGCACCCAGTTTCTTGGCCGCATCGGCCGGGTCGGCTTTCGGGTCGTTGATGTAGTTGGTCACGACATCAAAGAACGCGCCCTGCACCGCCAGCGTGGTCGCCATGTTGTGCGCCATGCTCGGCTGCAGGCCACCGGACTTGGCGTCTGCCAGGAAGTCCTTGGCAGCGGTCTGCGCGCAGGAGTCGAAACCGAGTTTCTCCATGTTGTTCAACATGTCGTTACGAACCGGGATCGAGCCCTTGTTGATGCTGAATACTTTCTGGAAGTTTTCACCCAGCACGACTTTGGCGATGTCCTGCTGACCGGCCGCAGTGCCTTTGTCTTTCTGCTTGAACACCGCCAGGGAGTCGATGTTGTAGGTGAAGGCCTTGTCGGTGCCCGGGAAGGCTACGCACTCATAGTCCTTGCCGGCGACTTTCTTGGCCGCGGTCCATTCGGACTTGGCCCAGTCACCCATGATCTGCATGCCGGCCTTGCCGTTGATGACCTTGGCCGCTTCCAGGTTCCAGTCCTGACCCTTGCCGTCGGCGTCCATGTAGGTCGCGACTTTCTTCAGCTCGGTCAGCGCCTTGACCATTTCCGGACCGGTCAGCGCTTTGTTGTCCAGATCGACCAGGGCTTTCTTGTAACCATCAACGCCCATGACCGAAAGCACCACGGCTTCGAACACAGTGCTGTCCTGCCAAGGCTGACCGCCGTGAGCCAGCGGGATGAAACCCGCAGCCTTGAGCTTGTCGCCAGCGGCGTAGAATTCTTCGAGGGTGGTCGGGTTCTTGGTGATGCCGGCTTTCTTGAAGACTTCCGGGTTGATCCACAGCCAGTTCACGCGGTGAATGTTCACCGGTACGGCCACGTAATCACCGTCGTACTTCACGGTATCGGAGACTTTCTTGTCGAGCAGGCCGTCCCACTTCTCTTCTTTGGCCACGTCCTTCAGGACATCGGTATCGAGCAGACCGGTGGATGCCCATTCCTGGATGTCCGGGCCCTTGATCTGGGCGACGCCCGGCGGATTGCCGGCAACAGCGCGGCTTTTCAGTACGGTCATGGCCGTGGCACCGCCACCGCCGGCGACAGCGCCGTCTTTCCAGGTGAAACCGTCTTTTTCAACTTGCGCCTTGAGCACATCGACAGCGGCTTTTTCGCCACCGGACGTCCACCAGTGCACGACTTCGACCGAACCTTTGGATTCGGCAGCGGAAACACTGAGAGGCAGAATTGCGAGCGGGAACAGGGAGGCGACAGAAATGACAGTAGCGAGGCGAGAAATCGCATTCATCTGAGATGTACCTTTCTTGTTGTTATGCATGCAAGTCTGGTGCTTGCGCTGCACAGGAGTTTAAACAGGGCAATTCCCTTCGCAGGTAACGAAGGGACGCGCAAATGTCACCACATGGTTACACAGGAACAGCCCGGGATATTTGCGCCAGAGCCGTTGCCATACTCGGTGACAAGGGTAGACGAGGGATCAGTACCGCCTGCCAGGCATGATACAGATCGGGTTTGCCCGGCCAGATATCGGCGCTCGGGCGGTTTTGCGGATCGAGTTCGTGATGCCAGCTACCGTCACAGCGATCGATGAAATGGCCCTCACAGAATTCCCAGAACCGCCGGTACCAGGTTTCGTATTGCGCATCACCGGTGCGTTTGAGCAGAGCGCTGGCCGCCGCGCTGGCCTCGGCATGGGTCCAGTGCAAGCGATGACGCACCACGGCTTTATTGTCCCAGTCGAGGGTGTAGACAATCCCCGGGGCGCCATCGACGTCCCAGCCGTGACGGCAGTTCTGCTCGAAGAGTTTTTGCGCATCGGTCGCCAGCCAGCCGGGCGTGAGCATTCCGGCCTGAACCCGCGCCGCTTCGAGGTGCAGCAGCAGCCGCGCCCACTCGAAACCGTGGCCGGGAGTGGTGCCGTAAGGGCGGAAACCGTCGGCCGGGTTGTCGTGGTTGTACTCGCGCAGCGGTTGCCAGTCGCGGTCGAAGTGCTCAATCACCCTGTAGCCATTGGCGGCAGCGTGACCATGGATCACCCGCTCGACGATGCGTTGCGCACGCACCAGCCAACGCGGATCTTCAGTGACATCGGCCAGCGCGAGGAACGCTTCGGTGGCGTGCATGTTGCTGTTGGCGCCGCGATAGGCCTCTTCTTCGCGCCAGTCGCGATTGAAGAATTCGCGCATGGCGCCCTCTTCTTCGCTCCAGAAATACGTGTCGATGATGTCGATGGCGTCATCCAGCAGCGCTTGGGCGCCGGGACGCTGCGCGACCACCGCAGAGCTGGCCGCGAGCGCGACAAAGGCATGCAGATAGGCGTTCTTGCCGGTGTTGCCATCGCGATGTTCGGCGACCGCAAACCAGCCACCATGCAGCGCATCCCGCAGCGGCCCGCGCAGGGCCGCGATGCCGTGATCGACCAGTTCGGCAAACCCCGGCAGGCCCTGAATATGGGCCATGGCAAAACTGTGGGTCATGCGCGCGGTGTTCATGGTTTCGGCTTGCGCGTTCGGCGGCAAACGACCGCGTTCGTCGAGGTTGCCGAAGCCTTCGGGCAGTTTTGCAGCCTTGGCGAACGCCAGCAGGCGCAGACCTTCGTCGGCGAGCCATTGCTGGTGCGCAGGGGCGTTCAGCCAACTGCTGAAGCCTGGGTGAAAGGTGTCCATGAGTGGCCCTTTTTTGTTGTTATGACTGCGGGCAGTCTAAACAACGGGCCAGGGTGGGCTTGTAACGAAGGGGGCGGGGTTTGTCACCGGCTCGTGACATTCACATATTACTTGTGGCGAGGGAGCTTGCTCCCGCTGTGACGCGAAGCGGCACCCAAAAGACGGCCTGCTGCGCAGTCCAGCGGGAGCAAGCTCCCTCGCCACAGGGGCGGTATCAGTCAACACTGCGCGGCAACTGCAGGGTCACCCGCAACCCACCCTCACGCAAATTCTGCAGCGTCACCTCGCCGCCATGGCTGTGGGCAATGTTGCGCGCAATGCCCAAACCGAGACCATAACCCTGCTGTTGCCCGGCCAACCGAAAGTGCGGCTCGAACACCTGCTCCAGCCGTTGCTCCGGCACACCCGGGCCTTCATCGTCGACGTGCAGGACAAACGCGCGCTCATCGTCGTCGATGTGCAAATGCGCGGTTTGCCCGTACTTCAACGCGTTGTCGATCAGATTGCCGATGCAGCGCTTCAACGCCAGAGGCTTGCCCGGATACGCCGCCAGCGCCTTGCCTTGCTGGGTCACGCGGCCATTGCCGTGGGGCGCCAGATACGGCTCCACCAGACAGTCGAGCACATGATTGAGATCCACCGGCTCGATGTTCTCGTGGATGTCGGTGTCTTTCACGCATTGCAGCGCGCCCTTTACCAGCAACTCCAACTCATCCAGATCGCGACCGAACTTGGCTTGCAGCTTCTCGTCTTCGAGCAGTTCGACACGCAAACGCAGACGGGTGATCGGCGTGCGCAGGTCATGGGAAATCGCGCTGAACAACTGGCTGCGTTCGGTCAGGTAGCGGCTGATACGCTCGCGCATGGTATTGAACGCACGGCCCACTTCCACCACCTCACTGCCGCCGCCCTCGGCCACCGGCTCGACATCGGCGCCCAGCGACAGATCCCGCGCCGCCCGCGCCAGACGCTTGAGCGGCCGGCTCTGCCAGTGCACCAGCAAGCCGATGAACAACAGCAAGAAGCCGCTGGTGAGGACGATGAACCACACCTGCTGCGCCGGCAGGCCTTGCTCTTCGAGACTGGTGTAGGGTTCGGGCAGCAACGAGGCGATGTACAGCCATTCGCCCGGGGCCATTTGAATCTGCGTGACCAGCACCGGCGGATTCACCGGTTCCAGAGTCAGCGCGTAATGCGCCCAGGAGCGCGGCAGCTCATCGAGCTTCAGCCCGGCATTGAAGATCCGCAGATCCTCGGGGCTGACGAAGGTCACCGAGATATCAGTGTCATGGCCCAGCGACTGGCGCAGTACTTCATCCACCGCTTGAATCACCGCAGCCTTGCGCGGGGTAATCGGTAACACGTCCATACCCAACGGTTTGTCGTTGAGCGTCACCACGAAACGGGTGCCGCCCATGCTGCGCAACTGGTCGAGCACCAGCGGCCGGTAAGCCACTGGCAGCGAGCGGAAATAACTGACGCTGGCGGTCATCGAATGGGCAAGGCTGCGGGCGCTGGTGACCAGGCCTTCAAGCTGGGTGGCACGCAGTTGCGAGACCCAGATCACGCTCGACAACGTCTGTGCAAACAACACCGCCAACAGGGTCAGCAGCAGCATCCGCCCGAGCAGCGAACGCGGCACCGGCACTTTGCCGGCAAGCCTGCGCAGCGACTCAGTGAGCATTGCCGGCAACCACATTGGCTGCCAGTTGGTAGCCACTGCCGCGCACGGTGCGGATCAGGCGCGGCGGTTTTTCCGTGTCGCGCAGGCGCTGACGCAAGCGGCTGACGGCCATGTCGACAATCCGGTCGAGCGGCATCAGGTCACGGCCACGGGTGGCATTACCGATGGTGTCGCGGTCGAGGATTTCCTGCGGATGATCGAGAAACAACTTCAGCAGCGCGAAGTCGGCACCGGAGAGAATCACTTCTTCGCCGTCGGTGTGGAACAGTCGATGGCTGACCATGTCCAGCCGCCACTCGTCGAAGGCCAGCACGTCGCTGCCGCTGCGTTCCTGGCCGAACTGCGCCCGCCGCAGCAACGCCTTGATTCGGGCTTGCAGTTCGCGGGGGCTGAAAGGTTTGCCGAGGTAGTCGTCAGCGCCGAGTTCCAGCCCGATCACCCGGTCGGCTTCGTCGGAACTGGCGGTGAGCATGATGATCGGCACCTGCGCCTGACGCGGATGCTGGCGCACCCAGCGGCACAGGCTGAAACCGTCTTCATCGGGCAGCATCACATCGAGGATCACCAGATCGCTCGGCGCCTCGTTGAGTGCCAGGCGAAAACTGGCGCCATCGGCCGTGGCCCGCACCTGAAACCCGGCGCGGGTCAGATAGGTTTCCAGCAACTCGCGTATTTCCTGGTCGTCATCGACCAACAATATCGACTTGTTGACTGAGCTCACTTCGAAGGCATCCTTGTTGTTGGAATTGGGGCGGATTATGCCTTAAGCACTGATTTTACAAACACCACAAAACACCTGTAGGAGTGAGCCTGCTCGCGATAGCGGTGTATCAGTCAACGAATATGTTGAATCCAAGACCGCTATCGCGAGCACGCTCACTCCTACAGTTTGATTGCATTTCAGGCAGGGATTGCTTGCTCCAGTGCCACACCGGCACCCACCAGCCCGGAATACGGCGCCGTCACCAGCCACACCGGAATGCCCTTGAAGTAATCGCTCATGCAGCCCTTGTCGGCGAAGCTGCGGGCGAAGCCGCTTTCGACGAAGAAATCGGCAAAGCGCGGTATCACCCCACCAACGATGAAGACCCCGCCACGAGCCCCGGTGGTCAGCACGTTGTTGCCGGCCACGCGGCCGAGCCAGCAGCAGAACTGTTCCAGCACTTCCAGGGCGATCGGGTCACCGGCCAGGCCGGCTGCAGTGATCGCTTCCGGCGTATCGAGTGTCGGTGCATGTCCGTCCACTGCGCAGATCGCGCGGTAGACGCGCGGCAAACCGCCACCGCTCAGCGCCGTTTCCGCACTGACATGGCCGATCTCGTTGTGGATGTGCCGCCAGAGCTGGGTTTCACGCGGACTGCTCAGCGGCAGGTCGACATGACCGCCCTCCCCCGGCAACGCGGCAAACCGGCCTTCGCCGAGATCGAGCAAAGTGCCGACGCCCAGGCCAGTGCCCGGGCCGATCACCACCGCCGGGCGCAACGGCTCCGGCGTGCCTTCGCAGACCACGCGGAATTCGCCGGGCTGCAAACGGGTCATGCCCAGCGCCATCGCCGAGAAATCGTTGATCAGCAGCAGCTGCTCGACCTGCAAGGTCTTGCAGAACGCCGTGCGGCTCAGGCGCCAGTGGTTATTGGTGAACTTGAACTCATCACCACTCACCGGCCCCGCCACCGACAGACACACCGAACCGATCGAACCCGGCGCCAGACCGAGGCCGCTCAGGTACAGGCTGATCGCCTGTTCCGGGCTGGCATGGTCGGCTGTCGCCAGCACCTGAACCGATTCCAGTTGCTGGTTTTTCCACAACGCGAACCGCGCGTTGGTACCTCCGATATCACCGACCAAAGCCAGTTTCAATTAAGCGTCTCCAGGGCAGAAGTGAAGGCGCTGGCGCCCTGCTCCGCCGAGCTGAAGGCCAAACGCATGAAGCCAAACAGTTCGCGACCGCTGCCGATGTTGTTGCCCAACAGGCCTTTGGCAGGTTCGCGCGCTGCAAATTCGGCGGCGTCGACCTTGAGTTCCAAAGTGCCTTTGACGCCATCGACGCGGATGATATCGCCCTCTTGCACCCGCGCCAAAGCACCACCGACATACGCTTCAGGACTGACGTGAATCGCCGCCGGGATTTTCCCCGACGCGCCGGACATGCGCCCGTCGGTGACCAGCGCGACTTTGAAGCCACGATCCTGCAGCACGCCGAGGAACGGCGTCATCTTGTGCAGCTCGGGCATGCCGTTGGAGCGCGGGCCCTGGAAGCGCATCACCGCGACAAAATCCTTCTCCAGCAAACCGGCCTTGAACGCATCGGCCAGATCCTGCTGATCCTGGAACACCATGGCCGGTGCTTCGACGATCTGGTTTTCCAATGCCACGGCGGAAACCTTCATCACACCGCGACCGAGGTTGCCTTCCATCACTCGCAAGCCACCCTCGGCAGAGAATGCACGGGCGACCGGGCGCAGGATGTTTTCGTCGAGGCTTTCGATCGGGCCTTCGCGCCACACCAGTTCACCGTTATCGAGGAACGGCTCTTTGGTGTAGCGGCTCAGGCCATGGCCGAGCACAGTGTTGACGTCTTCGTGGAGCAGGCCGGCTTCGAGCAGTTCGCGGATCAGGAATGACATACCGCCAGCGGCCTGGAAGTGGTTGATGTCGGCCTTGCCGTTCGGGTAGACGTGGCTCAGGGTCGGCACGACTTCGGAGAGGTCGGCCATGTCCTGCCAGGTCAATTGAATACCCGCGGCCATGGCGATCGCCGGCATGTGCAGGGTGTGGTTGGTCGAGCCGCCGGTGGCGTGCAGCGCGACGATCGAGTTGACCAGCGCCTTCTCGTCGACGATTTCGCCGATCGGCATGAAGTTGCCGTTCTGCTTGGTCAGGCGCGTGACCTGATGCGCGGCTTCGCGGGTCAGGGCATCACGCAGCGGGGTGTTCGGGTTGACGAAAGACGCGCCCGGCAAGTGCAGGCCCATGACTTCCATCAGCAACTGGTTGGTATTGGCGGTGCCGTAGAAGGTGCAGGTGCCCGGGCTGTGGTAGGACTTCATCTCCGACTCCAGCAGCTCTTCGCGGGTCGCCTTGCCTTCGGCGTACTTCTGCCGCACGTCGGCTTTTTCCTTGTTGGAAATCCCCGAGACCATCGGCCCGCCCGGGACGAAGATCGTCGGCAGATGGCCGAAGCGCAGCGAACCCATCATCAGGCCCGGGACGATCTTGTCGCAGATGCCGAGCATCAGCGCGCCGTCGAACATGTTGTGCGACAGCGCCACCGCCGTGGACATGGCGATCACTTCGCGGCTCGGCAGGCTCAGCTCCATGCCTGGCTCACCCTGGGTCACGCCATCGCACATCGCCGGCGTACCACCGGCGAACTGGCCGACCGAACCGATTTCGCGCAGCGCGTTTTTGATCTGCTGGGGAAAGACTTCGTACGGCTGGTGCGCCGAGAGCATGTCGTTATACGAAGAAACAATGGCGATGTTCGCCGAGTTCATCATCCGCAGGCTGTGCTTGTCTTCGCTGCCACACCCGGCCACGCCGTGGGCGAAGTTGGCGCATTGCAGCTTGCCGCGCATCGGCCCGTCGGTGGCGGCGCCGCGAATCAGTGCAAGGTAAGCCTGACGCGTGGCGCGGCTGCGGGCGATAAGCCGTTCGGTGACCTCAAGAACGCGGGGATGCATGTGTAGAACTCCAGGCTAACGGATGTGGCGACCTGATTGTCTATGCTGATCAAACGCCGTTGTTGTTGGAATGACAGACGGCTTTTTTGACCATTCGGACCAGTTGATTCAGGTCACTCGTTGTAGATAAAACAAAATATTGCCACTAAAAAGGCTTGTTTTCTATTTTTATGCGAATAATCTTGTAATTCCAACAACAAAACGACGGCGGCGCTGTTCAATGACTCTTCGAATCGCAATCAATGGTTTTGGCCGTATCGGCCGTAATGTCCTGCGCGCACTGTATACCCAAGGCTATCGACAGGATTTGCAGATCGTCGCCATCAACGATCTGGGCAACAGCGCCATCAATGCCCATCTGCTCAAATACGACACCGTTCACGGCACATTCGACGCCGAAGTGGCCCATGACAACGAAAGCCTGACGGTCAATGGTGACCGCATTGCGGTCAGCGCGATTCGCAACCCGGCCGAGCTGCCATGGGCGGCGGAAAAAATCGACGTGGTGTTCGAATGCACCGGTCTCTTTACCGACCGTGCCAAAGCCGCCGCGCATCTTACTGCCGGCGCCCGCAAAGTCATCATCTCGGCTCCGGCCAAAGGCGCCGACGCTACGGTGGTTTATGGTGTGAACCACGACATTCTGCGCCAGTCGCACCAGATCATCTCCAACGCTTCGTGCACCACCAACTGCCTGGCGCCGGTAGCGCAGGTGCTGCACCGCGAGCTGGGGATCGAAAGCGGACTGATGACCACGATTCATGCCTACACCAACGACCAGAACCTGACCGACGTCTACCACACCGACCCGTACCGCGCGCGTTCGGCCACGCAGAACATGATCCCGAGCAAGACCGGCGCCGCCGAAGCGGTAGGCCTGGTGCTGCCGGAACTGGCGGGAAAACTGACCGGCATGGCCGTGCGGGTTCCGGTGATCAATGTGTCGCTGGTGGATCTGACTGTGCAGCTGAAGAAGGAAGCCACGGCCGACGAGGTCAACGCGCTGATGAAAGCCGCCAGCCAGCACTCGAAAATTTTGGGTTACAACACGTTGCCGCTGGTTTCCAGCGACTTCAACCACAACCCGCTGTCGTCGATCTTTGACGCCAACCACACCAAAGCCAGCGGCAAATTGCTGAAAGTGCTGGCCTGGTACGACAACGAATGGGGCTTCTCCAACCGCATGCTGGATAACTGCCTGGCGCTCTGCAACGCCGAGTAACCGACAACTCCCTGTAGGAGCTGCCGAACGCGGCCCGAGCCTTCGGCAGCTCCTACATTTGCCTGCTTCGTTGAAAACAACACTTGACCACTCGACTAAATGATAAGCATTATCATTCGCTCGAAATGGATCAGGTTCCCCCGTGAGTCAATCGCGCTTCAATCACGTCTTCCTCTCTCAGCGCACGTCCCTGCTGCGCACAATCGAGCGGATGGTCAATAACCACAGCACCGCCGAAGACCTGCTGCAGGAGACCTACCTGCGCGTCACGCGGGCGCTGAGCGAGCGCGCCATTGATCACCTTGAACCCTTCGTGTTCCAGACTGCGCGCAACCTGGCGCTGGATCACCTGCGTGCGCGCAAGATCCATTCGCGGACGATGGTCGATGACGTGCCGCAGGACGTGGTGCACAGCGTCGCCGCCCCCGCCAGCAGCGCCGAAGACGCCGCCCACGCCGAACAATTGCTGGAGCGCCTGAACGTGAGCCTCAGTCAACTCAGCCCGCGTCAGCAGCAGATCTTCATCCTCAGCCGCCTGCACGGGCACAGCTACCAGGAAATCGCCGACGAGCTGAATGTGTCCCTCAGCACCGTGCAGAAGGAGCTCAAGCTGATCATGACCATTTGTATTGGCGTCGCAGAACGTCTGAATGGCGACTGAAGTCGTAGGCCTTTTCTGTCAGTGTCAGGATCGCCTGCACTGATCATCGGGCTTTGCTACCCTTGCCCGACTTTTACGCTTCACTAAAAAACAGCCGTGCACAGACACTGCCGAGGAAACACCGTGACGGACACCCACCGCTCGCCTTCGCCGGATTCGGCGCAGGACGCTGCCAACGCAATGGATCAGGCTCTGGACTGGCTCATCGTGCTCGGCAGCCCGGACGAGGAACAGACCCGGCAGTTCCATGCCTGGCTGGCGGCCGATCCGTTGAATGCCGAGGCGTTCGCCAAGGCGCAGGCGATCTGGGACGGGCCGCAAGTGGTGCAATGCGCGCAGAGCCTCGCGGCCAAACCGGCGAAAGTCACTGTGCTCAAACGTCTGCGCCCGCACTGGAAACCGTTGGCCACCGCTGCGGTATTGGTGCTCGGCCTGTTCAGTTTCAGCAACCTGCCGATGCGCCTGCAGGCCGATCATCTGACCGTGGTCGGCGAGCGTCAGCGCCTGCAACTGGAGGACGGCTCCAAGGTGCTGCTCAACACCAACTCGGCATTCTCCAGCACCATCAATGACCGGCAGCGCGTGGCGCGGCTGTATCAGGGCGAAGCGTTTTTCGAGGTGGCCAGCAACCGTGGCCAGCCGCTGGAAATCGATGCCGGCCCGGTGCAGGCCAGCGTGCGCGACACCGCGTTCGCCGTGCGTTATCTGGACGGTGTGGCGCAAGTCAATGTGCAGCGCGGCGATGTCGACCTGCGCGCCACGCACAATGACGCGCGGGTGCGCTTGTCCGCCGGGGAAAGCATCCGCATCGGCCCCAACGGTTTTGATCGTCCGGCCAAGCTCGATACCGCGACTGATCTGGCCTGGGTCCAGGGCCGCCTGGTGTTCGAGAACTGTCCGTTGAATCAGGTGCTGGCCGAATTGCGCCGCTACTACCCGGGCTGGATCATCAACACCAACGAGCAGTTGGCCGACGTCAACGTTACCGGCAATTACCGCCTCGACCAGCCGCTGGACGTGGTGCGCTCCCTCGCCCACATCACCTCGGCGCGCCTGCAGGAATTCCCCGCGCTGGTCATCCTGAACTAAATGAGAATTATTTTTACTCGATAGCCAAAGCCCGTTCGTCTCGTTATAGCCAATGCAATTGATTCGCATCTTCGGAGGCGAGTCAGCACCTATAAAGATTCGTGCGACACGGAGCGCTATCGATGTCCTCTCGCCTTACCCGCCAGACTGCTTCCCCTTCCCGCGTATTGTCGTTGCTGACAGCCGCCATCCTCATGGCCGGCACCGCACCGCTGATGGCTGCCAGCGAACAACCGGCGCGCAACATGGGTGATTATTCGTTCTCGATCGACCAGCAACCGCTGGTATCGGCGCTCAATGCCTTCACCAGCGTGACCGGCTGGCAGGTCGGTTTGCCGGCAGAACTGGGTCAGGGCGTGTCGTCGCCGGGCGTGCGCGGTTCGCTGCCGCCGGAGAAAGCCCTGGAGCGCCTGTTGGTGGGGACCAACCTGAGCTTCCGCAAGCTGAGCAACAACAATATTGTGCTGGAGAAGCGCAGCTCCAGCGGCGCGCTCAATCTGGATCAGGTGACCATCAGCGCCACCCGCCAGGAACAGTCGGTCAGCAGCGTGCCGGCCACCGTCACTGTGCAGACCCGTCAGGATCTGGATCGCAACAACATCAACACCATCAAGGATCTGGTGCGCTACGAGCCGGGCGTATCCGTCGGCGGCGCCGGCCAGCGTGGCGGGATCAGCGGCTACAACATTCGCGGCATCGACGGCGACCGCATCCTGACTCAGGTTGACGGCGTCGAAGTGCCGGACGGTTTCTTCAACGGCCCGTACGCCAAGACCCAGCGCAATTACGTCGACCCGGAAATCGTCAAACGCGTGGAAATCCTCCGTGGTCCGGCCTCGGTGCTGTACGGCAGCAACGCCATCGGCGGCGCCGTCAGCTACTACACCCTCGACCCGGACGACATCATCAAGCCCGGCAAAGACGTCGGCGCTCGCCTGAAAACCGGTTACAGCTCCGCCGATGAGAGCTGGCTGAAATCCGCCACCGTTGCCGGGCGTGCCGAACAGTTCGACGGCTTGCTGCACTTCAGCCAGCGCGACGGTCACGAAACCGATTCCTATGGCAGCAACAACGGCACCGGCCTGGCGCGCACCGCCGCCAACCCGGAAGACGTCAAAGCCACCAACGTGCTGGCGAAGATCGGTTGGAACTACAACGAAGATTCCCGTCTGGGCCTGACCTACGAGAAGTACAAGGACGACCGCGATACCGATCAGAAAAGTGCCTACGGCGGCCCGTACTTCAATGGCGCCCCGACCATTCCCAACAGCATGCTGCCCGGCGGCATGTACCAGTGGCGCACCGGCAACGACACCATCACCCGTGAGCGCTTCGGCCTCGAACACAGCTTCGTCCTCGACAGCCTGCTGGCCGATAACGTGAAGTGGAGCCTCAACCACCAGATCGCCAAGACTGACCAGAGCACCGAAGAGTTCTACTACCCGATGACCCGTAAAGTGCTGCGCACCCGCGACACAATCTACGAGGAAAAACAGTGGGTATTCGATGCGCAACTGGACAAGGCCTTCGCCATCGGAGACACCGATCACGTGCTGACCTACGGCACCACAATCAAACAACAGAAGGTCACCGGCTCGCGCAGCGGCGACGGCAAGTGCCTGGCAGTCGGCCGAGGCTGCACCGCCATCGGCGCCACCAGCGCGGCGGATGTGCTGAAAAAATCCAGCGACTTCCCGGACCCGACCATCAACACCTACAGCCTGTTCGCCCAGGATCAGATCAGCTGGAACCAGTGGACCTTCCTGCCGGGCCTGCGCTACGACCACACCCAGCTCAAGCCGCACATCACTCAGGAATTCCTCAACACCGTGGCCGCCGACGGCAACGGCACGGTCAGCGACGCGAACAAGAGCTGGCACAAAGTCTCGCCCAAATTCGGCCTGACCTATGCCCTGACCGATAACTACACCTGGTACGGCCAATACGCTGAAGGTTTCCGCACGCCGACCGCGAAAGCGTTGTACGGGCGCTTCGAAAACAGCACCACCGGCTACAACGTGGCGCCGAACCCGAACCTGGAACCGGAAAAAAGCAAAAGCTATGAAACCGGTTTGCGCGGCAACTTCGAGCAAGGCTCGTTCGACGTGGCGGTGTTTTATAACAAGTATCGCGACTTCATCAACGAAGATGCCGTCACCCCTGGCTACGACGAGTTGACCTTCCAGTCGAGCAACATCAAGCACGCGACCATCAAGGGTGCCGAAGTCAAAGGTCGTCTGAACCTCGATGCGTTCGGCGCGCCGCAAGGCCTCTACACCCAAAGCTCGATCGCTTACGCCTACGGTCGCAACAACGACAACGGCGAGCCGCTCAACAGCGTCAATCCGCTGACCGGCGTATTCGGTCTGGGTTACGACCAGGACAATTACGGCGGCCTGCTGAGCTGGACCGTGGTGAAGAAAAAGGACCGCGTCGACGACAGCAACTTCAAGTCGCCGGATGGCGTCAGCAGCCAGTTCAAGACCCCGGGCTTCGGCATTCTCGACCTGGCCGGCTATTACAAAGTCACCGACGACGTCACCGTCAGCGGCGGCATCTACAACCTGACCGACAAGAAGTACTGGCTGTGGGATGACGTGCGCGGTTACGACAGTGTCGGCGAAGCCTCGGTGACGCAACCGGCCAACCTCGATCGCCTGACCCAGCCGGGCCGCAACTTCGCGATCAATCTGGTCTGGGACATCTGATCCGCATGGCCCTGCGGCGCGCATTGATCAGCGCGTCGCGGGGCTTTTTTTACGGTTTGGCACCTGCCCGTTCGTCTCGTTATCACGCGCCTCTTTTATCAAGGACACTCCATGACCACTTCGGAAAAAGCCCTGCGTTCGCAACGCCTGAACCAGATCACCCACGAGCCGCACAGCAAGCTCGACGCCCTGGTCAAGGCTCACGCGCCGTTCGAAACCCGCGCCAACTTCGCTCGCTTTGTGGTGGCGCAATACCTGTTCCAGTCGGAACTGGTTGACCTCTATAACAACGCCGAGCTGACTGCCATCATCCCGGACCTGCCAGCCCGTTGCCGCGCGGAAGCGGCCAAGGCTGACCTGGCGGATCTCGACACCGACATCCCGCCACCGGTGGCCGGCGCGCTGAAAAATCCGAGCAAGGCCTGCGCCCTCGGCTGGATCTTTGTCTCCGAAGGTTCGAAGCTCGGTGCAGCGTTCCTGATCAAACGTGCGGTGGCACTGGAGCTGAGCGAAACCTTCGGCGCCCGCCACCTGGGTGAACCTGAAGGCGGCCGTGCCGAAGGCTGGAAAAGCTTCGTGCGCACCCTCGACTCCCTGCAGTTCACCGCCGAAGAGGAAGCGCAAATCGAGCAAGGCGCAATCGACGCGTTCAACCGCTTCACCGTGCTGCTGGAACAGGCTTACGCGACCGAAGCAGAACCGGCCTGACACAACATAAAATCCCCTTGTGGGAGCGAGCCTGCTCGCGAAGGCGGCAGCACATTCAAGATTAATGTGGCTGATCCACCGCTTTCGCGAGCAGGCTCGCTCCCACATTGGAACTGCAACAACCTGTAAGATCTCCCTTCCGCTTCAGAAGCAACCGCTGAACCCATGCCGCAACCCGCCGCCTCAAAACTCGCCCGCCTGCTGTTCGGCCTGCTGGCCTACGTCAGCCTCGGCATTGGCCTGATCGCCATCGTCGTGCCCGGCCTGCCGACCACCGAGTTCATCCTGCTCGCCGCCTGGGCCGCGACCCGCAGCTCGCCGCGCCTGAGTGCCTGGCTGGAAAACCATCGGCTGTTCGGGCCGATTCTGAGCAACTGGCGCAACGGCAAGATCATCGCGCGCAAGGCCAAGGTCAGCGCCACGATCAGCATGCTGCTGTGCGCGACACTGATGCTGGTGATGCTCGATCACGGCTGGCCGGTGTATCTGGCGATTGCCGGGATGACCCTCGGTAACCTGTGGATCTGGTCGCGCCCGGAAACCATCGCCTCCTCCTGACTCACAGATCCCCCTGTGGCGAGGGAGCTTGCTCCCGCTCGGCGGCGAAGCCGTTGCAAAGCCTTCGCATGCGGCGAGTTGGTAAGAATGCTGGGGAGCGCTGCGCACTCCAGCGGGAGCAAGCTCCCTCGCCACAACAGCCTCATCACCACCAGTTCCTCGGCGTTCATCAGGCTGAAACTTCCCTGTAATTAATCGCCTTTTCAGCACAATCCCCTGCGCAAACGTTTAGCGCTGACCGTTCGTCGGCGAGCGCCTCATGCACCTTCGCCGCGCGCCGATGAGCAATGCATGGCGCTGAATGGATTTGGCAAACCGGGTAGTTCATCCCGTGGCCACCTGCTCATTCATTCACGAGATCGCCCCATGTTCGACTCTCTCTCCATTCGCCTGAAAATCGTCCTGCTCTCCGGCCTGTGCCTGCTGGGTGTGGTTGCGCTGATCGTCGGCATGAACATTTACCAGACCAACCAGAACGACGAACTGGTCAGCAACTCCAGTAACCAACTGCTCACCGCCAGTGTGCAGAACCTGTTGCAGGGCAAGGCGGCCGAGCAAGCGGTGCGGGTGCAGAAGACCTTTGGCGAAAGCCTGACGGTGATCACCGCACTGGCCGATCAGATCAAGGACATGCGGGTGATGGCCGCCAAGCGTTCGCTGGACGCCGGTGCCCTGCGTGAAGAGTTGAACCAGAGCCTGAAAACCGCGTTCGAGCGCAACGACAAGGTGCTCGGCATCTGGCTCGCCTTCGAACCCGACGGCCTCGACGGCAAGGACAGCGAGTTCGTCAACGACGCCGCGCGCCAGTCCAACGAAGCCGGGCGTTTTGCGACCTACTGGAGCCGCGCCGCCGGCTCGGCGCTGAACACGATCATGGTCGAAGAAGACATGACCAAGACCACCCTCAGCCTCAGCGGCACACCGTACAACAGTTGGTACACCTGCCCTCGCGACAACAAGCGTACCTGCCTGCTCGACCCGTATGCCGACACCGTGGGCGGCAAGGAAATGTTGATGACCACCATTTCCGTGCCGCTGATCGTCGACGGCAAAGCCATCGGCGTGGCCGGTGTCGACATCGCCCTCGATGCCCTGCAAGCGGCGGCGGTGGATTCCCAGCGCAACCTGTTCAACAACGCCGGGCACATGCTGATCGTCTCCGGCAGCGGCGTGCTCGCTGCCGACAGTTCCGACGCGACCAAGGTCGGTAAAAAGATCAGCGATACCCTCGGTGCCGACGGCAAGGATCTGCTGCAACTGATCAGCAGCGGCACGCCGAAGATTCTTGAACAGGGCGACCTGATTCGAGCGGTGTACCCGGTGGATCCGATTGGCAACTCGCGGGCCTGGGGTGTGGTCATCGACCTGCCGAAACAGGTGCTGCTGGCCGACTCGGTGAAGCTGCAAGCGGTGCTCGACGACGCGCAGGAAACCGGTGTGATCACTGCGTTGCTGGTGGCGGTGGTGGCTGGTCTGGTCGGCCTGCTGCTGATCTGGCTCACCGCCTCGGGGGTAACCCGGCCGATCAACAGCGTCGCCGAGATGCTGAAGAACATCGCCAGCGGTGAAGGCGATCTGACCCAGCGCCTGAACTACACCAAGAGGGATGAACTGGGCGAACTGGTGAACTGGTTCAACCGCTTCCTCGACAAGCTCCAACCGACCATCGCCCAGATCAAACAGAGCATCACCGAAGCGCGTGGCACTGCTGATCAGTCCTCGGAAATCGCCCGCCAGACCAGCGAAGGCATGCAGGTGCAGTTCCGCGAAATCGATCAGGTCGCCACCGCGTCCAACGAAATGAGCGCCACCGCCCACGACGTCGCCAACAGCGCGTCGAACGCGGCCAACGCCGCCAAGGGCGCCGATCAGTCAGCCAGGGACGGCCTGTCGATCATCGAGCGCAGCACCCGCGACATCAATCAACTGGCCGATGAAGTCAGCAAAGCGGTGACCGAAGTCGAAGCGCTGGCGGTCAACAGCGAGCAGATCGGTTCGGTGCTGGAAGTGATCCGCAGCATCGCCGAACAGACCAACCTGCTGGCGCTCAACGCCGCCATCGAAGCGGCCCGCGCGGGGGAAAGCGGCCGTGGTTTCGCGGTAGTGGCTGACGAGGTGCGTAACCTCGCCAAGCGCACTCAGGATTCGGTGGAAGAAATCCGCATCGTGATCGAACGCATCCAGACCGGCACCCGTGGCGTGGTCGCGACCATGCATTCAAGCCAGACTCAGGCGCACAACAACGCCGGGCAGATCCGTCAGGCCGTGGACGCGCTGGGCAAGATCAGCGATGCGGTGACCGTGATCAGCGACATGAACCTGCAGATCGCCAGCGCCGCCGAACAGCAGAGCGCCGTGGCCGAAGAGGTCAACCGCAACGTCTCGGCAATTCGTACCGTGACTGAAACCCTGACCGAGCAAGCCACCGAGTCGGCAGCGATCAGCAGCCAACTCAATGCCCTGGCGAGCCAGCAGATGAAGCTGATGGATCAGTTCCGCGTCTAGCAAACCGCAAAAATCCCTGTAGGAGCGAGCCTGCTCGCGAAGACGGCAGCACATTCAACATCAAAGTGACTGATCCACCGCTTTCGCGAGCAGGCTCGCTCCCACAGGGGTAGAGGTCAACCGCAACGTCTCGGCGATTCGCACCGTGACTGAAACCCTGACCGAGCAAGCCACCGAGTCGGCGGCGATCAGCAGCCAACTCAATGCCCTGGCGAGCCAGCAGATGAAGCTGATGGATCAGTTCCGCGTCTAGCAAACCGCAAAAATCCCTGTAGGAGCGAGCCTGCTCGCGAAGACGGCAGCACATTCAACATCAAAGTGACTGATCCACCGCTTTCGCGAGCAGGCTCGCTCCCACAGGGGTAAGTGTTCACCTGCCGGAATTTCATCTGGCCCGAGATTTTTTTGCACTATCATCGCCCTCTCTCCCGGAGGGCCTTCGATGACTGATTTATTCACGTCCATTCAAGCCGCACTCGGCTTGCCTCACACGCCAATTCCGTTCACGGGCCATGGCGCCCTGCCCTCGGCGTTTGCCGTGACCGATCTGGCTTGCGCCAGCATCGGCGCTGCCGGTCAGGCCGTCAGCGAACAGCTCCGGCAACAGACCGGGCACTTGCCCGCGGTGGAAGTCGATCGACGTCTGGCCTCGTTCTGGTTCGCCACTTCGTTGCGACCCATAGGCTGGGAAGTCCCGCCGCTGTGGGATCCGGTCGCCGGCGACTATGCGACAAAGGACGGCTGGATCCGCCTGCACACCAACGCCCCGCATCACCGCGCCGCCGCCGAACGGGTACTCGGTGCCTGTGCCGACCGCGCCGCGATGGCGGCGAAAGTCGCGCAATGGAGCAGTTCCGAACTGGAGCAAGCGGTGGTCGACGCCAAGGGCTGCGCCGCCGAAATGCGCAGCTGGGCGCAGTGGCAACAACATCCGCAGGGGTTGGCCGTGAGTGCCGAGCCGCTGGTGCACTTCAGCACCGATCAGGACGAAATTCTCAAACCATGGCAAGGCTCGGTGGCGCAACCGCTGGCCGGGATCAAGGTGCTCGACCTGACCCGCGTGCTCGCCGGCCCCACCGCCAGCCGTTTTCTCGCCGGCCTCGGCGCCGATGTGCTGCGCATCGACCCGCCGAGCTGGAACGAGGCGGGCGTGGTGCCGGAAGTCACCTTGGGCAAACGTTGCGCACGGCTGGATTTGCAGCAACCGGCCGATCGTGCGCTGTTCGAAAACCTGTTGAAGGACGCCGACATCCTCGTACATGGCTACCGTGCCGATGCCCTGGAACACCTCGGTTTCGGCGCCGAACGCCGCCGACAATTGGCGCCGGGTCTGGTCGACGTCTGCCTCAACGCTTACGGCTGGAGCGGCCCGTGGCAGAACCGTCGTGGTTTCGACAGCCTGGTGCAAATGAGCAGCGGCATCGCCGAGACCGGGCAGCGCTGGAAGCTCGCCGATAAACCGACGCCGTTGCCGGTGCAGGCGCTGGATCATGCAACCGGATATTTGATGGCGGCCAGTGCGATACGGCTTCTGACGGAGCGATTGAAGACGGGCCGGGGAGGCTCGGCGCGCTTGTCGCTGGCGCGTACCGCCAAGCTGTTGATCGAACAGGGGCCGGGGCCGACCGAAGCGTTGCGCGCCGAAGATGAGCAGGATCAAAACTCGCGGCCGGAGCAGACCCCGTGGGGTCCGGCGCACCGCTTGCTGGCACCGGTGACGATCAGCGGGACGCCGCTGCACTGGGCGTTGCCGGCCACCGAACTGGGTTCACATCGCCCGTTGTGGTGAATTTGAAATCGCTATCGCGAGCAGGCTCACTCCCACATTTGAAACGCGTTCCCCTGTGGGAACGAGCCTGCTTGCGAAGAGGCCTGCACTGACACCAACGATTCAGGATCAACCTGCCTCACAACGACAACACCCCGCTGTACAAACCATACGCCGCCAGCCCTGCGCCGATCAGCACGCAGGCGAAAATGCCCTTCTCGACATGCGTGAACAACGGCTCGCCCTGTTCATGCTTGGCCTTGGCGAACAGCACCACCCCCGGCGCATACAGCAGCGCCGACAGCAGCAAATACTTCACCCCGCCGGCATACAACAGCCACACCGCATAGCACAGGGCGATCCCGCCAATCAGCAGATCCTTGGTACGTTCGGCCGAGGCATGTTCGTAGGTTTCGCCGCGTCCGCTGAGCAACACCGCATACGCCGCCGACCACAGGTACGGCACCAGAATCATCGACGAGGCGAGGTAAATCAGGCTGGTGTAGGTGCCAGCGGAAAACAGCGTGATCAGCAGGAAAATCTGGATCATCACGTTGGTCAGCCACAGCGCATTGACCGGCACATGGTTGGCGTTTTCCTTTTTCAGGAACGCCGGCATGGTCTTGTCCCGGGCCGTGGCGAAGAGGATTTCCGCGCACAGCAGCGCCCATGACAGCAACGCGCCGAGCAACGACACCGCCAGACCGAGGCTGATCAACAATGCGCCCCACGGCCCGACGATGTGCTCCAGCACCGCCGCCAGCGACGGGTTCTGCAGGGTCGCCAGTTCGGGCTGGCTCATGATCCCCAGCGACAGCACGTTGACCAGCACCAACAGCGCCAGCACGCCGATGAAACCGATCACCGTGGCACGCCCGACGTCGCTGCGTTTCTCCGCACGCGCCGAATACACGCTGGCGCCCTCGATGCCAATGAACACGAACACCGTGACCAGCATCATGTTGCGCACCTGATCCATCACCCCGCCGAAGCTCGGGTTGCTGCGGCCCCAGATGTCGCGGGTGAAGATGTCGGCCTTGAACGCCACGGCGGCAATCACGATGAACATGATCAGCGGCACGATCTTGGCGACCGTGGTCACCTGATTGATGAACGCCGCCTCCTTGATCCCGCGCATCACCAGAAAATGTACGGCCCACAGCAACAGCGAGGCACAGCCGATGGCGATAGGCGTGTTGCCCTGGCCGAACACCGGGAAGAAGTAACCAAGGGTGCTGAACAGCAACACGAAATAACCGACGTTGCCCAGCCACGCGCTGATCCAGTAACCCCAGGCCGAGGAAAATCCCATGTAGTCGCCAAAACCGGCCTTGGCGTAGGCGTAGACCCCGGAGTCCAGCTCGGGCTTGCGGTTGGCCAGGGTCTGGAATACGAACGCGAGGGTCAGCATACCGATGGCAGTGATCCCCCAGCCGATCAGGATTGCCCCGGCATCGGCGCGGGCGGCCATGTTCTGCGGCAGGGAAAAGATCCCCCCGCCAATCATCGAACCCACCACCAGGGCGATCAACGCACCCAGTCGCAGCTTTTGCGTCGGTTGCGACATTCTTGTCTCCCTTTTCCTGACAACGGTTCTCGAAACCTGTTTATACCTGTGACGAGGGGATTTATCCCCGATGGGGGGCGAAGCCGCCCCAAAACCTGAGAACTCGTGCTGCCTGATACACCGCGCTGAATGGATCTGGGGCGGCTTCGCCACCCACCGGGGGTAAATCCCCTCGCCACACGGTGTGTCTATTTCTGGATATTAACTAAACGGATAAAGCGTAAGTACGTTTTTTGAATAACGCCAATACCCTCTTATATATAGCCAACAACGCTAACGCGTAGCACGACTAATCGCTTTTGTGCGCAAATCCTGATTATTCGATTCTGTACTGAAAACAGATGTGGAAAATTTGCCAAAAGCTGAAAACCAACTAGCGTGATAATTCCAAAGTAATAGGAGAAATTCCCAAACACATTTGCCAGAAGCCTCTGGAACAGGCCTTTTCGGGCAGCAGCTTTATGCCATCAGCTTTTTCATAAGTCATTCATTAACAATGGAATGTGACCATGAACTGATCCAAGTCAGCTGTTTTAACAGACAACAGCATTACGCTGTGAACTCTTCTCTCCTGCAATGGAGTCATGCAATGTCTGAAGCTCCCGGAAAACTACGATTAGGTGCACTGGTTGCCTTGGTCGTCGGCTCAATGATTGGTGGCGGGATATTCTCTTTGCCACAAAACATGGCCGCCAGCGCCGACGTCGGCGCGGTATTGATTGGCTGGGCCATCACCGCTGTCGGCATGCTCACCCTCGCTTTTGTCTTTCAAACCCTTGCCAATCGCAAGCCTGACTTGGACGGCGGTGTCTACGCCTACGCCAAGGCCGGATTCGGCGATTACATGGGTTTCTCGTCCGCCTGGGGTTACTGGATCAGTGCCTGGCTGGGCAACGTTGGCTACTTTGTTCTGTTGTTCAGCACCCTCGGGTATTTCTTTCCGATTTTCGGCGAAGGCAACACGGTGGCGGCGGTGATCGGCGCCTCGGTGCTGTTGTGGGCCGTGCACTTTCTGGTGCTGCGCGGGATCAAGGAAGCGGCGTTCATCAACCTGGTGACCACGGTCGCCAAGGTCGTGCCGCTGTTGCTGTTCGTGCTGATAGCAGTCTTCGCCTTCAAACTGGACATCTTCACTGCCGACATCTGGGGCGTGAAAAACCCGGATCTGGGCAGCGTGATGAACCAGGTACGCAACATGATGCTGGTCACCGTGTGGGTGTTCATCGGTATCGAGGGCGCGAGCATCTTCTCGGCGCGGGCGGAAAAACGTTCCGACGTCGGCAAGGCCACCGTCATCGGTTTCATCACCGTGCTGCTGTTCCTGGTGCTGGTCAACGTGCTGTCGCTGGGCATCATGACTCAGCCGGAACTGGCCAAGCTGCAGAACCCGTCGATGGCCGCCGTGCTCGAACATGTGGTCGGTCACTGGGGCGCGGTGCTGATCAGCGTCGGTCTGATCATCTCGCTACTGGGGGCGCTGCTGTCGTGGGTGCTGCTGTGTGCGGAGATCATGTTCGCCGCCGCCAAAGACCACACCATGCCGGAGTTCCTGCGCAAGGAAAACGCCAATCACGTACCGGTCAACGCTCTGTGGCTGACCAACGCGATGGTTCAGCTGTTCCTGATCATCACCCTGTTCTCGGCCAGCACTTACCTGTCGCTGATCTACCTCGCCACTTCGATGATTCTGGTGCCGTACCTGTGGTCGGCGGCCTATGCCCTGTTGCTGGCGGTGCGCGGCGAAAGCTACGAAGGCTTCGCGGCCGAACGACGCAAGGATCTGATTATCGGCGGCATCGCGCTGATCTACGCGGTGTGGCTGCTGTATGCCGGCGGGGTCAAGTATCTGCTGCTCTCGGCCCTGCTCTACGCACCCGGCGCGATCCTGTTCGCCAAGGCCAAGCTGGAACTCAAACAACCGATTTTCACTAACGTCGAGAAGCTGATTTTCGCCGCAGTGGTCGTGGGTGCCCTGGTGGCTGCCTACGGTCTCTACGACGGCTTCCTGACCTTGTAACCCTTGATTTTTAATCTGGAGGATCACTGCAATGACCACGGAAAAAGTTAAGTACGGCGTCCACTCCGAAGCCGGCAAACTGCGCAAAGTCATGGTTTGCTCCCCAGGTCTGGCCCACCAGCGGCTGACCCCGAACAACTGCGATGAACTGCTGTTCGACGACGTGCTCTGGGTCGCCCAGGCCAAGCGCGACCACTTCGACTTCGTGACCAAAATGCGTGAACGCGGGATCGACGTGCTGGAAATGCACAACCTGCTGACCGACATCGTCGCCATCCCGGAAGCGCTGGACTGGATCCTCGAGCGCAAGGTCACCGCCGACTCGGTGGGCCTGGGCCTGATCAGCGAAGTGAAATCCTGGCTGAAAAGCCTTGAGCCGCGACACATCGCCGAATACCTGATTGGTGGTGTATCCGCCGATGATCTGCCGGACAGCTTCGGTGGCAAGACCATCCAGATGTTCCGCGACTTCCTCGGCCACTCCAGCTTCATCCTGCCGCCGCTGCCGAACACCCAGTTCACCCGCGACACCACTTGCTGGATCTACGGTGGCGTGACGCTGAACCCGATGTACTGGCCGGCGCGTCGCCAGGAAACCCTGCTGGCCACTGCCATCTACAAATTCCACCCGCAGTTCACCAACGCCGATTTCGAAATCTGGTACGGCGACCCGGACAAGGATCACGGCAGCTCGACCCTCGAGGGCGGCGACGTGATGCCGATCGGCAACGGCGTGGTGTTGATCGGCATGGGCGAACGCTCATCCCGTCAGGCCATCGGCCAACTGGCACTGAACCTGTTCAAGAACAAAGCCGTGGAAAAAGTCATCGTCGCCGGCCTGCCAAAGTCCCGCGCCGCGATGCACCTGGACACCGTGTTCAGCTTCTGCGACCGCGACCTGGTGACGATCTTCCCGGAAGTGGTCAACCAGATCGTCGCCTTCACCCTGCGTCCTGATGAAAGCAAACAGGGCGGCATCGACATCCGCCGCGAAGAAGGCACCTTCCTCGACACCGTGGCCAAAGCCCTCAACCTGCCGAAACTGCGCGTGGTGGAAACCGGCGGCAACAGCTTCGCTGCCGAACGCGAGCAATGGGACGACGGCAACAACGTGGTGGCGGTAGAGCCGGGGGTGGTCATCGGCTACGACCGCAACACCTACACCAATACCCTGCTGCGCAAGGCAGGCGTCGAGGTCATCACCATCAGTGCCGGCGAACTCGGCCGTGGTCGCGGCGGCGGCCACTGCATGACCTGCCCGATCATCCGCGACCCAATCGATTACTAAACCTCTGAGCCCTGGCCGCGACTTACAAAGCGCGGCCAGGGGGATAACCGACACCGAAGGAGATCCATCATGGCTTTTAACATCCACAACCGTAACCTGCTCAGCCTGGAACACCACACCCCACGTGAGCTGCGTTACCTGCTCGACCTGTCCCGCGATCTGAAACGCGCGAAATACACCGGCACCGAGCAGCAACACCTGAAGGGCAACAACATCGCCCTGATCTTCGAAAAAACCTCGACTCGCACCCGTTGCGCATTCGAAGTGGCGGCCTACGACCAAGGCGCCAATGTCACCTACATCGACCCGAATTCGTCGCAGATCGGCCACAAGGAAAGCATGAAAGACACGGCCCGCGTGCTGGGTCGCATGTACGACGCCATCGAGTACCGTGGCTTCAAACAGGAAATCGTCGAAGAGCTGGCGAAGTTCGCCGGGGTGCCGGTGTTCAACGGCCTGACCGATGAATACCACCCGACCCAAATGATCGCCGACGTGCTGACCATGCGTGAACACGCCGACAAGCCGATCCACGAAATCAGCTACGCCTACCTCGGCGATGCGCGCAACAACATGGGCAACTCGCTGCTGCTGGTCGGCGCCAAGCTCGGCATGGACGTGCGCATCTGCGCGCCGAAAGCCCTGTGGCCGCATGACGACCTGGTCGATCGCTGCAAGAAATACGCGGAAGAATCCGGCGCCCGCATCACCCTGACCGAAGACCCGAAAGCCGCAGTCAAAGGCGTCGATTTCATCCACACCGACGTCTGGGTGTCGATGGGCGAACCGGTTGAAGCCTGGGCCGAGCGTATCCAGCAACTGCTGCCGTACCAGGTCAACAAAGAGCTGATGAAAGCCACCGGCAACCCGCGCACCAAGTTCATGCACTGCCTGCCGGCGTTCCACAACAGCGATACCAAGGTCGGCAAACAGATCGCCGAACAGTATCCGCACCTGGCCAACGGCATCGAAGTGACCGACGACGTGTTCGAGTCGCCCGCCTGCATCGCCTTCGAGCAAGCGGAAAACCGCATGCACACGATCAAGGCGATCCTGGTCTCGACCCTGGCTGATCTGTAACAGGCTGATCAGGTTCTCCTGATCAACCAACAACCTGTAGGAGCTGCCGAAGGCTGCGATCTTTTGACTTTGCTTGTTCAAGATCAAGATCAACAAATCGCAGCCTTCGGCTGCTCCTACAGGGTCATCGAATTCTGAAAGGATTGCATCATGCGTATCGTCGTAGCTCTGGGCGGTAACGCCCTGCTCCGTCGTGGCGAGCCGATGACCGCTGACAACCAGCGCGCCAACATCCGCATCGCCACCGAGCAAATCGCCAAGATCCATCCCGGCAATCAACTGGTCATCGCCCACGGCAATGGCCCGCAAGTCGGCCTGCTGTCGCTGCAGGCGGCGGCCTACACCTCCGTCACCCCTTACCCGCTGGACGTGCTCGGTGCCGAAACCGAAGGCATGATCGGCTACATCATCGAACAGGAGCTGGGTAACCTGCTGGACTTCGAGGTGCCGTTCGCCACCCTGCTGACCCAGGTTGAAGTCGACGCCAAGGACCCGGCTTTCCAGAATCCGAGCAAACCGATTGGCCCGGTCTACGACAAAGCCGAAGCGGAAAAACTCGCGGCCGAAAAAGGCTGGGCCATCGCTCCGGACGGCGACAAGTTCCGCCGCGTAGTCGCCAGCCCACGGCCGAAACGCATCTTCGAGATCCGCCCGATCAAGTGGTTGCTGGACAAGGGCAGCATCGTGATTTGCGCGGGCGGCGGCGGGATTCCGACCATGTACGACGAGCACCGCAACCTCAAGGGCATCGAGGCAGTGATCGACAAGGATCTGTGCTCGTCGCTGCTCGCCGAGCAACTGGAAGCCGACTTGCTGGTAATCGCCACCGACGTCAACGCGGCATTCATCGACTACGGTAAACCGACGCAGAAAGCCATTGCCGAGGCGCACCCGGATGAACTGGAACGCCTCGGTTTTGCCGCTGGTTCCATGGGACCGAAGGTGCAGGCAGCCTGCGAATTCGCGCGCCATACTGGCAAGGTCGCGGTGATCGGTTCGCTAGCGGACATCGAAGCCATCGTCCAGGGCACGGCCGGTACACGCGTCAGCACGGCGAAGCCGGGCATCAGCTATCGATAATTAGAAACTCAAGGGCAGGCCCGGGGTCTGCCCTTCTCCCATGCCTTGAAAGGAGAAACCCATGGCCCAGTTTGAACCCGGTCATTTGCATATTGAGCGGCACGCGTTGACCGACGATGACGTCAATTACAACGTGCACCTGGACTACGAAGTGTTCACCGACCCGCAAAAAGGCAAAGGGATACAGTTCACCCTGCACGGCAATATGCAAGGCAAGGACATGAAGGAAACGTTTTTCCTGCCCAAGGAAGAGGCTTACAACTTCGCCCGCGACGTGACCCGGATCGCCGAAAAATACGGGATTCCCAAGACGCACAGCCAGATCGGGTCGGTGCACAAACATTACGACTTGATGTTTGAAGACATCCGCAAACAGTTGAATATGCAATCCGGGGATCCGGTCAATCTTGAGCACTTCGAATAACCAGGATGTTGCACATCCCCTGTAGGAGTGAGCCTGCTCGCGATAGCGGTGTATCAGTCAACATCGTTGTTATCTGACACACCGCTATCGCGAGCAGGCTCACTCCTGCAGGGGATCCGTGTTGCCTGAAATCCCGCGTCCGGTTTCACCATTACCTCGCCCCAAGGCATACTTGCCACCCTCCGCACTCCAGATCACTGAACCGCCCCCATGCGTATCCACGTCAGTTTCATCGACCGCGTCGGCATCACCCAGGAAGTCCTGGCGATCCTCGGTGGGCGCAATCTCAATCTGGATGCGGTGGAGATGATCCCGCCCAACGTCTACATCGATGCACCGACCTTGAGCCCGCAAGTGCTCGAAGAGCTCAAAGATGCGTTGTTCCGGGTGCGCGGCGTGGAGGCCGTGGTGGTGGTCGACATCCTCCCCGGCCAGCGCCGGCACCTGCAGCTCGACGCGTTGCTCGCGGCGATGACCGATCCGGTGCTGGCACTGGACAGCGCCGGCAAAGTCCTGCTGGCCAACCCGGCACTGATCGCGCTGTACGGGCGTGAGCCGGCGGGGGAAAGTGTCTCTGAGCTGTTCAACGATCCCGGTCTGCTGGAAACCCTGCTCGAACAAGGCTTCCGCCTGCCGCTGCGCGAGATCACCGTCAACGGCCAGACGCTGCTGCTGGACGCCACACCGATCACCGATGCCGGCGCCTTGCTCACCCTTTATCAACCGAACCGCATTGGCGAACAACTGTCGGCGCTGCACCACGATCATGCCGAAGGCTTCGATGCATTGCTCGGCGAATCCCCGGCGATCCGCACGCTGAAGGCCCGCGCGCAACGAGTCGCGGCCCTCGACGCACCGCTGTTGATCCAGGGCGAAACCGGCACCGGCAAAGAACTGGTGGCCCGCGCCTGCCACGCGATCAGTGCGCGACACAGTGCGCCGTTTCTCGCCCTGAACTGCGCAGCCCTGCCGGAGAACCTCGCCGAGAGCGAACTGTTCGGCTATGCCCCCGGTGCCTTCACCGGCGCGCAACGTGGCGGCAAACCGGGGCTGATGGAACTGGCCAACCAGGGCACGGTGTTTCTCGATGAAATCGGCGAGATGTCGCCGTACTTACAGGCCAAGCTACTGCGCTTTCTGAATGACGGCAGCTTCCGCCGGGTGGGTGGTGATCGCGAGGTGAAGGTCAACGTGCGGATCCTCAGCGCGACCCACCGCGACCTGGAAAAAATGGTCAGCGAAGGCCTGTTCCGCGAAGACCTGTTCTATCGCCTCAACGTGCTCAACGTCGAAGTGCCGCCGCTGCGCGAACGTGGCCAGGACATTCTGCTGCTGGCGCGCTACTTCATGCAGCAGGCGTGTGCGCAGATTCAGCGTCCGGTGTGCCGACTGGCTCCGGGGACTTATCCAGCGCTGCTCGGTAATCGTTGGCCGGGTAACGTGCGACAGTTGCAGAACGTGATCTTCCGCGCCGCCGCGATCTGCGAAAGCAGCCTGGTCGATATCGGTGATCTCGACATCGCCGGCACCTCGGTGGCGCGTCAAACCGACAGCGATGTCGACAGCCTCGAACAAGCCGTCGAGTCCTTCGAAAAATCGCTGCTGGAAAAACTCTACGTCAGCTACCCCTCGACCCGCCAACTGGCCAGCCGCCTGCAGACCTCGCACACGGCAATCGCCCATCGCCTGCGCAAGTACGGCATTCCCAACAAACCCTGAACCACCCTAAATCCCCTGTAGGAGCTACCGCAGGCTGCGATCTTTTGATTTTGTTTTTTGATCAAGATCAAAAGATCGCAGCCTGCGGCAGCTCCTACAGTCCGGGTTTCCAGTTCAAAATTAGTACCTTCTGCTTGAAAACGACCTCCATCTGTACTGAAAGCGCTACAGCGGAACGATATCGCTACACCCTCCTCCAATCACCGCTGTGCAAGGCTTTGATCCGCTTCAGCTTTTTTCCCCGCCCCAAGCTGTAGCGATTTCGCTACAGTCATTCGCTTCCAATCACTTCCAAAAACAGATAACTACCTGATTTATATAGATAAATACAAGATGGCCGCGTTCTTGCTTAGTAACCGCTCATAAAATCAGGGCTTTGTGCCCAAGCCTTCCACCGCGTCCACCAGACGAGTCTGGCCCCCTTAGGAGTTTCCATGAGCGAGTTGCGTTTTACTGAAGATCACGAATGGCTGCGCACCGAAGCTGACGGCAGCGTTACTGTCGGCATCACCGCTTTCGCGCAGAACGCCCTGGGCGACGTGGTGTTCGTGCAACTGCCTGAGCTGCAGGCTTACGAAAAAGGCGCCGAAGCCGCCACCGTGGAATCGGTCAAAGCCGCCAGCGGCGTGTACATGCCCCTCGATGGCGATGTACTGGAAGTTAATCCGGCGCTGGAAGACGCTCCGGAACTGGTCAACGAAGATCCGCTGGGCGAAGGCTGGTTCTTCCGCTTCCAGCCAAGCGACGCCACGGCTGTAGCGAAACTGCTGGATCAGGACGCCTACGACCGTCTGATCAAAGCCCAAGCCGAAGCCTGAGGAGTAGCGACATGACCCAAGTAAACCTCGGCACTGCCAACGAATTCATCGCCCGTCACATCGGCCCGCGCGCCGGTGACGAGCAAGCCATGCTCAACAGCCTCGGCTTCGACTCGCTCGAAGCGCTGAGCGCCAGCGTGATCCCGGAAAGCATCAAGGGCACCAGCGTGCTCGGCTTGGACGACGGCCTGAGCGAAGCCGATGCACTGGCGATGATCAAATCGATCGCCGGCAAAAACCAACTGTTCAAGACTTACATCGGCCAGGGCTACTACAACTGCCACACGCCGTCGCCAATCCTGCGCAACCTGCTGGAAAACCCGGCCTGGTACACCGCTTACACCCCGTACCAGCCGGAAATTTCCCAGGGTCGCCTCGAAGCGCTGCTGAACTTCCAGACCCTGATCAGCGACCTCACCGGCCTGCCGATCGCCAACGCCTCCTTGCTCGACGAAGCCACCGCCGCTGCCGAAGCCATGACCTTCTGCAAACGCCTGAGCAAGAACAAGGGCAGCCACCAATTCTTCGCCTCGATCCACAGCCACCCGCAAACCCTCGACGTGCTGCGCACCCGTGCCGAGCCGCTGGGCATCGAAGTGGTGGTTGGCGATGAGCGTGAGCTGACCGATGTGACGCCGTTCTTCGGCGCGCTGCTGCAATACCCGGCGAGCAACGGTGACCTGTTCGACTATCGCGAACTGACCGAGCGCTTCCACGCTGCCAACGCGCTGGTAGCCGTGGCTGCCGATCTGCTGGCCCTGACTTTGCTGACCGCTCCGGGCGAGTTCGGCGCAGACGTCGCCATCGGTTCCGCACAACGCTTTGGCGTACCGCTGGGCTTCGGTGGCCCGCACGCGGCTTACTTCTCCACCAAGGATGCGTTCAAGCGCGACATGCCGGGCCGTCTGGTCGGTGTTTCGGTTGACCGTTTCGGCAAGCCGGCCCTGCGCCTGGCGATGCAGACCCGCGAGCAACACATCCGCCGCGAGAAGGCCACCTCGAACATCTGCACCGCGCAGGTGCTGCTGGCCAACATCGCCAGCATGTACGCCGTGTACCACGGCCCGAAAGGCCTGACGCAGATCGCCAACCGCGTGCATCACCTGACCGCGATTCTGGCCAAGGGCCTGAGCGCACTGGGCTTGAAGGTCGAGCAGGAAAGCTTCTTCGACACCCTCACTCTGGCCACCGGCGCACGCACTGCGGCGCTGCACGACAAGGCGCATGCCGCACAGATCAACCTGCGCGTAATCGATGCCGAGCGTCTGGGCCTGTCGGTGGACGAAACCACCACTCAGGCTGACATCGAAACCCTGTGGGGCCTGTTCGCCGACGGCAAGGCCCTGCCAGACTTCGCAGCACTGGCCGCTTCGGTGCAAAGCACCATCCCGGCCACGCTGGTACGTCAGTCGCCGATTCTCAGCCATCCGGTGTTCAACCGTTATCACTCGGAAACCGAGCTGATGCGCTACCTGCGCAAACTGGCCGACAAGGACCTGGCACTGGATCGCACCATGATCCCGCTGGGCTCGTGCACCATGAAACTCAATGCTGCCAGCGAAATGATCCCGGTGACCTGGGCCGAATTCGGCGCCCTGCACCCGTTCGCCCCGGCTGCGCAGAGCGCCGGTTATCAGCAACTGACCGATGAACTGGAAGCGATGCTCTGCGCCGCCACCGGTTACGACTCGATCTCGCTGCAACCGAACGCCGGTTCGCAGGGTGAATACGCAGGCCTGCTGGCGATTCGTGCGTACCACCAGAGCCGTGGCGACGAGCGCCGCGACATCTGCCTGATCCCGTCGTCCGCCCACGGCACCAACCCGGCCACCGCCAACATGGCCGGCATGCGCGTGGTCGTGACCGCCTGCGATGCGCGTGGCAACGTCGATATCGAAGACCTGCGCGCCAAGGCCATCGAGCACCGCGAACACCTCGCCGCGCTGATGATCACCTACCCGTCGACCCACGGCGTGTTCGAAGAAGGCATCCGCGAAATCTGTGGGATCATTCATGACAATGGCGGCCAGGTGTACATCGACGGCGCCAACATGAACGCGATGGTCGGCCTCTGCGCACCGGGCAAGTTCGGCGGCGACGTCTCGCACCTGAACCTGCACAAGACCTTCTGCATTCCACACGGCGGTGGCGGCCCGGGCGTCGGCCCGATCGGCGTCAAGTCGCATCTGACCCCGTTCCTGCCGGGTCATGGCCAGATGGAACGCAAAGAAGGTGCGGTCTGCGCAGCGCCTTTCGGCAGCGCAAGCATTCTGCCGATCACCTGGATGTACATTCGCATGATGGGTGGCGCCGGTCTGAAGCGTGCTTCGCAACTGGCGATCCTCAACGCCAACTACATTTCCCGTCGCCTGGAAGAGCACTATCCAGTGCTGTACACCGGCAGCAACGGCCTGGTGGCGCACGAATGCATCCTCGACCTGCGTCCGCTGAAAGACAGCAGCGGCATCAGCGTCGATGACGTCGCCAAGCGTCTGATCGACTTCGGCTTCCACGCCCCGACCATGTCGTTCCCGGTCGCCGGCACGCTGATGATCGAGCCGACCGAAAGCGAATCCAAGGAAGAACTGGACCGCTTCTGCGACGCCATGATCCGCATCCGCGAAGAAATCCGCGCGGTGGAAAACGGCACGCTGGACAAGGACGACAACCCACTCAAGAACGCCCCGCACACTGCCGCGGAGCTGGTCGGCGAGTGGACCCACCCGTACAGCCGCGAGCAGGCGGTGTATCCGGTGGCGTCGTTGATCGAAGGCAAATACTGGCCGCCGGTCGGTCGCGTCGACAACGTGTTCGGCGACCGCAACCTGGTCTGCGCCTGCCCGTCGATCGAAAGCTACGCTTAAAAGAACGGGGGCGGTTCGTCCGCCCCACCGCTCGACCGCTTTATCGCTTTGTCGCTTTATCGCTTTATCGCTTTATCGCTTTGTCGCTTTGTCGCTTTGTCGCTTTGTCGCTTTGTCGCTTTGTCGCTTTACCTGTAGGAGCTGCCGAAGGCTGCGATCTTTTGATCTTGATCTTAAAAAAATCGCAGCCTTCGGCAGCTCCTACAGGGTGATGTACTCAGCCTGATATTCCGCCAATTCCCATAACAAGAAACCGGAGAACCACTCATGTCGTTAAGCGTGTTCGACCTGTTCAAGATTGGCATCGGCCCTTCCAGCTCCCACACCGTCGGCCCGATGCGTGCCGCTGCGCGCTTCGCCGAAGGCCTGCGACGGGACGACCTGCTGTCGGCAACCAGCACCATTAAAGTCGAGCTGTACGGCTCGCTCGGCGCCACCGGCAAAGGTCACGGCAGCGACAAAGCCGTGCTGCTCGGCCTGGAAGGCGAACACCCGGACACCGTCGATACCGAAACCGTTGCCACGCGCCTGCAGGATATTCGCGGCAATGGCCGGCTGAACCTGCTCGGTGAACACAGCATTGCGTTCAACGAGAAAGAACACTTGGCGATGATCCGCAAACCGTTGGCCTATCACCCCAACGGCATGATCTTTCGTGCCTTCGATGCGGCGGGTATTCAGATCCGTAGCCGCGAGTACTACTCGGTCGGCGGTGGTTTCGTCGTCGATGAGGATGCCGCCGGCGCTGACCGCATCGTTGAAGACGCCACACCGCTGACCTTCCCGTTCAAAAGTGCCAAGGACTTGCTCGGCCATTGCGCCACCTACGGTCTGTCGATCAGCCAGGTGATGCTGACCAATGAAAGCGCCTGGCGCCCGGAGGCGGAAACCCGCGCCGGTCTGCTGAAAATCTGGCAAGTGATGCAGGACTGCGTCGCTGCTGGTTGTCGTAACGAAGGCATTCTGCCGGGCGGGCTGAAGGTCAAACGCCGGGCGGCAGCGCTGCATCGACAACTGTGCAAGAACCCGGAATCGGCGCTGCGCGATCCGCTGTCCGTGCTCGACTGGGTCAACCTGTACGCCCTCGCCGTCAACGAAGAAAACGCCAACGGCGGCCGCGTGGTGACCGCACCCACCAACGGCGCGGCGGGGATTATTCCGGCGGTGCTGCATTACTACATGCGCTTCATTCCTGGTGCGAACGATGACGGCGTGGTGCGCTTTCTGCTGACCGCCGCCGCCATCGGCATTCTGTACAAGGAAAACGCCTCGATCTCCGGTGCTGAAGTCGGCTGTCAGGGTGAGGTCGGCGTGGCTTGCTCGATGGCCGCCGGCGCACTGTGCGAAGTGCTTGGCGGCACCGTGCAGCAAGTGGAAAACGCCGCGGAAATCGGCATGGAACACAACCTTGGCCTGACCTGCGACCCGATTGGCGGGCTGGTGCAGGTGCCGTGCATCGAGCGCAACGCCATGGGCTCGGTGAAAGCGATCAACGCGGTGCGCATGGCCATGCGCGGCGACGGGCAACACTTCGTCTCGCTCGACAAGGTCATCCGCACCATGCGCCAGACCGGCGCCGACATGAAAAGCAAATACAAAGAGACCGCCCGTGGCGGTCTGGCAGTCAACATTATCGAATGCTGACTACGAACCAAGCCAAACGTAACCAGCACCCTCTCCTTCTGGGAGAGGGCTGGGGCGAGGGGCTTTTGATCTTGATCTAGCCCAATGCCCCCAAACTCAAATTTTCAAGGAGCCACGCATGTCCACCGAACAACTGTCGAAAACCCCACTGCACGCTCTGCATATCGAACTCGGCGCCCGCATGGTGCCATTCGCCGGCTACGACATGCCGGTGCAATACCCGCTGGGCGTGATGAAGGAGCACCAGCACACCCGTGAGCAGGCCGGGCTGTTCGATGTCTCGCACATGGGACAGATCCGCCTGACCGGCGCCAATGCCGCCAAAGCTCTGGAAACCCTGGTGCCGGTGGACATCATCGACCTGCCGGTGGGCATGCAGCGCTACGCGATGTTCACCAATGACAGCGGCGGCATCCTCGACGACCTGATGGTCGCCAACCTCGGTAACGACGAGCTGTTCCTGGTGGTCAACGCTGCTTGCAAGGATCAGGACCTGGCGCATCTGCAAAAGCACATTGGCGATCAGTGCACCATTACAGAGCTGTTCGAAGCGCGCGCGCTGCTGGCGTTGCAAGGTCCGGCAGCGGTTACCGTGCTGGCGCGTCTTGCACCAGAGGTGACGAAGATGACGTTCATGCAGTTCAACCGCGTACAACTGCTGGGTGTAGATTGCTTCGTCAGCCGTTCGGGTTACACCGGTGAAGACGGTTTCGAAATCTCGGTGCCCGCCGCCGATGCAGAGAAACTCGCCCGTGCCCTGCTGGCCGAACCGGAAGTTCAGGCCATCGGCCTCGGCGCCCGCGACTCGCTGCGCCTGGAAGCCGGCCTGTGCCTGTATGGCCACGACATGAACACCGAGACCACGCCGATCGAAGCCAGCCTGTTGTGGGCGATTTCCAAGCCACGCCGTGCCGATGGCGCACGAGCCGGTGGTTTTCCTGGAGCGGAGACTGTTTTCGCTCAGCAGCAGAACGGCGTCGCGCGTAAACGCGTCGGCCTGCTGCCCCAGGAGCGCACCCCCGTGCGTGAAGGCGCAAAAGTCGTCAACGAAGCCGGCGAAATCATCGGCAGCGTGTGCAGCGGCGGCTTCGGTCCGACCCTGGGTGGCCCGTTGGCGATGGGTTATCTCGACAGCGCTTATGTCACCCTCGATACGCCAGTCTGGGCCATCGTTCGTGGGAAAAAGGTGCAAATGCTTGTAAGCAAAATGCCATTTGTTCCACAACGCTACTATCGAGGTTGATTGACTGTTTCTATAAGTAACGCGATTGCGTTATGCGTGCACTAATGTGTAACGCAATCGCCACAAAAAAGTGCATTTTCTAACATCTGATTCGATTATGAACTTTGCTTATAACGTTCGAAAACTTTTGAACAAGCTAATCGTCCAAGCCGCACTAGCAGACTGACTAACAGCCAGCAGGGGCAGGAAAACCGGGGCCTTCGCGGGGCTTGTTTTTTCTCCCGTAGTTGGCGTAGAGTTTGTCCACTGTGTTTGCATGGGTCAGCTTGGAATCGTGACCTGGGCAGTAGCCTACAAGTTAGCTACATCCCGCTCGACGTCTTCTTACTCTCCTGCAACCAGCCCCAGTACTCTTTCATGAGAAAGAGACTGTCATCAATTTATGCGTCAAAGGAAATAAGAAATGTCCCAACGTCAGAGCGGTACCGTCAAGTGGTTTAACGACGAGAAAGGTTTTGGTTTTATCACTCCAGAAAGCGGTCCGGATCTGTTCGTGCATTTCCGCGCTATTCAGGGCAGCGGCTTCAAGAGCCTGAAAGAAGGCCAGAAAGTGACCTTCGTTGCTGTGCAAGGCCAGAAAGGCATGCAGGCTGATGAAGTACAAGCAGAAGCCTAATCTTCTGTAACGAAAAAGCCCCTGATATTGATATCAGGGGCTTTTTTGTGCGCGCGAATCCGTAAAATGGCGCTTCATTTTGCGTCCAGAGGCTGCCATGTCGAAGAACCTGCTCACTCCCCAGGGCGACTTTCCTGCTGTTGGCCTCGGCCGGCGCCTGGCCGCGATGTTCTATGATTTCCTGCTGTGCACCGCCCTGCTGATCGTCACCGGATTCGTCTACAAGTTGATCCAGGCAGCAATCATCGGTGAAGAGCGCCTGCGCGTACTGACCGACGCCGGGAAAATGGATGGCGATCCACTGTATTCCACGGTGCTGCTGCTGGTGCTGTTCGCGTTCTTCGCCAAGTTCTGGACCCACGGCGGGCAGACACTGGGCATGCAGGTGTGGGGTATACGCGTACAGAACGCCGATGGCAGCGCGATCAGCCTGTGGCAGGCGCTGCTGCGCTTCATGGTATCGATCGCTTCATGGCTGTGCGCAGGGCTCGGGTTCTTCTGGTCACTGTACGACAAGCAGAAGCGCACCTGGCACGACATCTATTCCGACACCCGTGTGGTGCGAGTTCCAAAGAAACAAAAATAGCGCCCATAAAAAAGATCGCAGCCTGCGGCAGCTCCTACAGGGATCAAATGTAGGAGCTGCCGCAGGCTGCGATCTTTTGTCTTTAGAACTTAGGCGTTACCGGCCAGCTTCATCCGCGCCGCCTGGGTAAAATCCAGCATGCGCTTCAACGGGCGGATCGCCTGCGGAATCAACGCCGGATCGACAAAGATCTCGTTCGTCCCTTCCTTCAGGCTCTTGAGCGTGCGCTCAAGGGTATTCATGGCCATCCACGGGCAATGTGCGCAACTGCGGCACGCTGCACCGTTACCGGCGGTTGGCGCCTCGATGAAGACCTTGTCCGGGCACAGCTGCTGCATCTTGTAGAAGATGCCACGGTCGGTGGCGACGATCAGGGTCTTGTTCGGCAGGCTTTGCGCGGCAGCGATCAACTGACTGGTGGAACCCACGGCGTCGGCCAGTTCAATCACTGAAGTCGGCGACTCCGGGTGTACCAGAATCGCGGCGTCCGGATACAGCGCCTTCATGTCTTCGAGCTGCTTGGACTTGAACTCTTCGTGGACGATGCACGCACCGTCCCACAGCAGCATGTCAGCGCCGGTCTTGCGCTGGATGTAGGTACCCAGGTGCTTGTCCGGGCCCCAGATGATGGTCTCGCCGTTGTCCATCAGGCTTTCGACGATCTCCAGTGCGCAGCTCGACGTCACCACCCAGTCAGCCCGGGCTTTGACCGCTGCCGAGGTGTTGGCGTACACCACCACCGTGCGCTCCGGGTGCTGATCGCAGAACGCCGAGAACTCGTCCACCGGACAACCCAGGTCCAGCGAGCAGGTCGCGTCCAGGGTCGGCATCAGCACGCGTTTTTCCGGGTTGAGGATTTTCGCGGTCTCGCCCATGAACTTCACGCCGGCGACCACCACGGTCTTGGCCGGGTGAGCGTTGCCGAAGCGCGCCATTTCGAGGGAGTCGGACACACAGCCGCCGGTTTCTTCGGCCAATGCCTGAATCACCGGATCGCAATAGAAGTGGGCCACCAGCACCGCGTCCTGAGCCTTGAGCTCGGCGGCGATGGCGGAACGGTAGTAGGCCTCTTCCTCGGCAGTCAGCGGTTTGGGCTGTTTGGCATCGAGGTGGGCTTGAACCAGAAGGCGTTCGGAAATCTGCGTCATGTTCGCAAGACCTGCAGGCGCTTTCGCGCGAAAGTCGAGTATACACCCGGCTCCGGACCCCTTGAGGGTACCGCCGGGAGAGTGAGTTTTCATCAGGCACGGACAGCGTTGAAGCTGCGCAAGGCTACAGAATATCCCGTTGATACAAAAGATGATTCTGACCTGTGTCAGCGCAGACAACGATCAAGGGAGAGATGCCCGAATCGCAGGCAAAAAAAAACCCGGAAATCCTCACTTTCGTGGGCCTTCCGGATTTTCTAAACCGCCAAATATGGTGGGTCGTGTGGGATTCGAACCTACGACCAATTGGTTAAAAGCCAACTGCTCTACCAACTGAGCTAACGACCCGCTGTGTGGTGGCGCGTATAATACTGATTTTTAAGGACTATTCAACACCTTTTTGAAAAAAATCAAAAATAAGGTGTTGGATCGCTTACACCGGCCGCTGCGAAGCCTTCCGCGCGCAGGCGGCAGCTGTCGCATTTACCGCAGGCGCGGCCGTTATCGTCCGCCTGATAGCAGGAAACGGTCAGGCCGTAATCGACGCCCAGCTTCACGCCCGCCTGGACGATCTGCGCCTTGCTCAGGTTCTGCAGCGGTGCCTGGATGCGGAAACCGTTGCCTTCCACACCCGCCTTGGTCGCCAGGTTGGCCATGCGTTCGAACGACTCGATAAACTCCGGACGGCAATCCGGATAACCGGAATAGTCCACCGCGTTGACACCGATAAAGATGTCACGCGCGCCGAGCACTTCAGCCCAGCCCAGTGCCAGCGACAGGAACACGGTATTGCGCGCCGGCACGTAGGTCACCGGGATGCCCTCACCCAGCTCTTCCGGAATGTCGATGCTGGTATCGGTCAGCGCCGAGCCGCCCATGCCGTTGAGGTTCAGGCCGATCACTTTGTGCTCGACCACGCCCAGATCGCGGGCGACGCGCGCTGCAGCATGCAGCTCCGCATGAGAGCGCTGGCCGTAATCGAAACTCATGGTGTAGCAGGCGTAGCCTTCAGCCCGGGCCATCGCGACCACAGTGGCCGAATCGAGGCCACCCGACAGCAGGATGACAGCACGTTTTTCGTGAGTGTTCAGTTGTTCAGTCATATCAGCGCCCCGGCTCGTCATTCCATAGATATTTATGCAGCTGCAATTGCAACCGCACCGGCAGGTTGTCTGCCACCACCCAGTCCGCCAGATCCCTGGCATTGAGGTCATGATGACTTGGGGAAAACAGCACTTCACCCGCACGGCGATCAAGGCCGTACTGGATCAGCTTAGAGACCGCCCAGTCATAGTCGTCCCGCGAACAGATCACAAACTTCACCTGATCGTTGGGCGTCAACAGTTCGATGTTTTCGTAGCGGTTGCGGTGCGCCTCTTTGGAGTCCGGCGTCTTCAAGTCGACTACGCGACTGACGCGCGAGTCCACCGCCGAGATATCGAGCGCCCCACTGGTCTCCAGTGACACTTCGTAGCCGGCATCGCACAACTGCTTGAGTAAAGGGATGGCATTGGGCTGCGCCAGCGGTTCACCGCCGGTTACACAGACATAGCGTGGGCGAAACCCGGCCACTTGTTCGAGGATGTCGTCGAGGGTGCGGATCGTACCGCCGCTGAACGCATAGGCGCTGTCGCAGTATTGGCAACGCAATGGGCAACCGGTCAGGCGCACAAAAACCGTGGGCAGCCCGGCAGTCCGCGTTTCCCCCTGCAACGAGTAGAAAACTTCGGTAATTCTCAATGTGTCTTGCATAGTCGCCACGGGCGTAACAGCTAAACAGGCTGTCCGCCTCCGTCAGGCACTTCCGGCAACCCCGCCAACGCGTAGATCACCAGAAGCGTGTTTCAGAAAAAGGGCGTGAATTCTAACGAAAAAACCCGCGACAAGCGCGGGTTTCTTCCAAACGGGTCAAACACACTTACATGCGTTGCAGATCACGTTGGGCCAACTGAGCAGCCGAGGTCCCCGGGTATTGGGAAACCACCTGTTGCAGAATGCCTTTGACCTTGTCGGCATGACCAAGGCGGCGCTCTACATCAGCCAGCTTGTACAGCGAATCCGGCACTTTGGCGTGCTTGGGATAGAGCTGCGACACCTTGGCAAAAGCCTGACCTGCACCTTGCAGATCGCCCTTGGCCAGGTTCACTTCGCCCAACCAGTACTGGGCATTACCCGCGTACTGGCTGTTCGGGTATTTGCGCAGGAATGCCGAGAAAGCCTGGCTGGCCTTGTCGAAATCCTTGGCTTTGATCAGGTCGAAAGCGGCATCGTAATACAGCTTTTCCTTGGCCGGATCACCCGGTTCGCTACTTGCAGCAGGTGCCTGGGCGGCAGCAGCCCCGGCGCCAGCGGCAGCACCGGCAGCAGCACTCGCGTCGCCACCGGCAGAAGAATTCTCAGGAGTCGCGGCAGGTGCAACACCGGATCCTATGCGCCGATCAAGATCCTGGTATCGCTCCAGGGATTCCTGTTTCATGCGCGCAACCTGATTCTGCAGTTCTTCGATCACACCTTGCTGGCGCGATATCTGATCCTGCATCTGTTGCAGTTGGTTGAACAGCATGCCCTGTGCCGAGGCAGGGGCCGAAGCCGCTCCCCCGGCATAGGCGCCGTTCGTACCGTAACCCGCAGGCGGATAACTGCTCCCGCTATTGTTATAACCGGAGTTGTCATCGACCACAGGAACCGCAGCCCACGCCGCAAGCGGCGCGAGGCTGAGAGCCAGAACAGTTACAGCACGACGGCACGTTCGCATATCGAATTACTTACGCAGTTCGACGCGACGGTTTTGAGCCCAGGACTGCTCGTCGTTGCCGGTAGCAACTGGACGCTCTTCGCCGTAGGAAACCAGTTCCAGCTGAGCTGGGGAAACACCTTGCAGTACCAGGTAGCGCTGAACGGCTTTCGCACGACGCTCGCCCAGTGCCATGTTGTACTCACGAGTACCACGTTCGTCGGTGTTGCCTTCCAGAACAACGCGAGCGCCGTTTGCTTTCAGGTCTTTGGCGTGAACGTCCAGAGCGCGCATGGCTTCTGGCTTCAGGTCCGAGCTGTCGTATTCGAAGTAGAAGGTGGTGATTGCGCGCAGAGCAGCTTCTTCGCTCAGGGAACCGTCAACGGCACCAGTGTTTGCGCCGTAACCAGCGTTTGGATCAACAGCGCCTTCACCGGCGTTGTCGCCGCCTTTGGACGAGCAACCTACAGCTACAGCCATGGCCAGAGCCAGCGCAGCAAATTTACCAAACTTCAGCATTTCCATCGTGAAACTCCTAATGAACCCCAGTGTGTTAAGTAAAACGTAAAGCGCCGCGTCAGTTCAGGTAAGGGGACCAGGACGGTTCTCTGACTTCGCCTTGTGCGGTAGGAAGCGGGAGCCTCACGCGTCCATTAATGGACACGAGCATCAAGACTCCCCGGCCCTGCTGGCGGGTGGCGTAGATTACCATGGTGCCGTTGGGCGCAACAGTGGGTGACTCGTCCAGAGTGCTATCAGTGAGGATCTTTACACTACCTCGCTGCAAATCCTGGGCCGCCACCTTGAAATTGGTGAATCCGTCCTGACGATGGATCATTACCAGCGTCTTTTCATCAGCCGAAAGCTTCGGGTTGGCGTTGTAGTTGCCAATGAAGGTCACACGCTCGGCACCACCGCCGCTGGCGCTGGTTTTGTAGATCTGCGGCTTGCCGCCACGGTCCGAGGTGAAGTAGATGGTCGAACCATCCTTGCCCCAGTACGGTTCGGTGTTGATGCCTGGACCTGCAGTCACGCGAGTGATCTGACGCGAACCCAGGTTCATCACATAGATGTCCGGGTTGCCGTCTTTCGACAGTACGAAAGCCAGGCGATTGCCATCCGGCGACCAGGCTGGCGCGCCGTTCAGGCCTTCGAAGTTGGTGATCTGCTCACGGCGACCGGTGTCGATGTTCTGCATGAAGATCCGTGGACGCTTCTGCTCGAACGACACGTAGGCGATGCGCTTGCCATCCGGTGCGAAACGCGGCGACAGGATCGGCTCGCGCGATTGCAGCAGAGTTACCGCACGGGCACCGTCGTAGTCCGAACGCTGCAGGGTGTAGCGAGTGTTCTTCTCGGAGAAACGCTCGGCTGTCACGTACAGCAGACGGGTCGAAAACGCACCTTTGATACCGGTGAGTTTTTCGAACGACTGGTCAGAGATGAAGTGCGCCATGTCACGCAGTTGCTCGGTGGTACCGGAAACACTGCCGTCAGCCACTTTCTGCTCGGTGGCCACGTTGAACAGTGCCCACTGCACCTGCAGACGACCGCCCGCTGGAGCAATGCTGCCGACCATCATGTATTGAGCACCCACCGCCTTCCAGTCACGGAAGATGATTTCGCTCGGCTGGCTTGGCTGACTGATCATGTTTTGCTTTGGAATCGGCGAGTAGTAGCCCGAGTTCCGCAAATCGTTACCGATGATTTCGGCCATGTCGTCCGGCAGCACGGCACCGCCCTGCATGCCGAACGGTACGACGGCGATCGGGGTGGCCCGATCGCTGCCGCTGGTGACCAGAATGTTCTTTTCATCAGCCATCGCGATCCCTGCCATGCAGCAGATCACGACCAGCATTCCTCGAAGAAGGTTTCTCACAAGGCTAGATCCTCAGGTGTGAATGTCATCTTGAATGAACGATACGGAGCGAAATCGCTCGGCTTCATTCCCTGCATTTCTGTCAAACGTCCAATATTCTTCACTGCCGCGACTGCCGACGCATCGAACGGACCATCGCCACTGGACTTGGCCACGCTGACCGAAGTCACCGTACCGTCCGGCAACATGCCGATTTGCAGCACGACCGTCATGCCTTTGCGTGCCGAAGGAGGACGCGCCCAACCTTCCGCTGCCCGTGCACGAATCAGGTCATCGAAACTGCCCGCGACTTCGTCACCCTGCTCATCGGCCAAGGCCTGCTGGCGCTGTGGCGTGTCGGAAAGCAAATCTGCCAGGGCCTGAGCCTTTTTCTCTTCGGCGGATTTACGTGCCGCTTCCTGCGATTTCTTCTTCGCAGCATCGGCAGCAGCTTTCTTCTTCGCTTCGTCGGCGACTTTCTTCTTCGCCTCTTCAGCTTCAGCTTTTTTCTTGGCGTCTTCGGCGGCTTTCTTCTTCGCGTCTTCGACGATCTTCTTCTTGGCTTCTTCAGCGGCCGCTTTCTTGGCCTCTTCTTCAGCCGCCTTCTTGGCTTCTTCTTCGGCTTTCTTCTTGGCTATATCAGCCAATTGTTTCTCTTCTGCCTTCTTGGCCTCGGCTTTCTTCGCATCGTCGGCTTTCTTGGCTTCATCAGCCTTTTTCGCCTCGTCCGCTTTCTTCGCCTCGTCGGCCTTCTTGGCTTCCTCGGCCTTTTGAGCCGCTTCTTCTTTCTTTTGTTCCGCAGCCTTCACCGCTTCCTGCTCGACCTTTTTCTGTTCCATCTGCTCGACTTCGGTCTGGCGCGCGGCGGATTTCTTCGCCTCACCCGCAATCTTCTGATTGGTCTGGGTGGTTGCCTGACTTTTCGATTTCAGCTGGTACAGGGTCGCCTGGACAATCGGCTTGGCCGGCGGCAACTCTGGTGTGAAGGCGAAACTGACGAACAGCATGCCGAACACCAGCACGTGCAGGACAATCGCCAGAACACTGGGCCAGAAGTAGCTTTCCGAGGCGGACGGCTCTCGCTGTTGCTGCATCAGGGGGCCTCGGTAATCAAACCAACATTACCGACCCCGGCTTTCTGCAACCCGCCCATGGCACCCATGACGGCACCGTAGTCGACCGACTTGTCGCCACGGATAAAGACCTGGGTACGCTTGCCGCCTTCGGTGCCGGCGCGAATGATCTTGGTCACCGCGTCAGTCATCTGCGGCAGCGTCATTGCCCTGTCCTGCTGCTTTTCAGTATCGACTTCGCTGCCAAGGTTCCAGTAGTAGGTCTTGTCAGCCTTGATCGAAATGGTCAGCACCTGAGTGTTGTTGTCCTGCGGCAAGGCTTCGCTGGAAACCTTGGGCAGATCCACTTTCACGCCCTGATTGAGCATCGGCGCGGTCACCATGAAGATAACCAGCAGCACCAGCATCACGTCGATGTATGGCACCACGTTCATCTCGGCGACCGGCTTGCGCTTGTTTCGGGCTCGAGCGATTAAAGCCATCGGGAAATACCTGCTTATTCTTCGCTGGTGTGCACTTTGCGGTGCAGGATCGCCTGGAACTCATCGGCGAAGGTGTAGTAGCGGCTCAGCAAGGTTTCGCTGCGGGCAGAGAAACGGTTGTAAGCGATAACGGCCGGGATCGCGGCGAACAGGCCGATCGCGGTGGCGATCAGGGCTTCGGCGATACCCGGGGCCACGGTGGCCAACGTCGCCTGCTGGGCGCTGGCCAGACCGCGGAAGGAGTTCATGATGCCCCACACGGTACCGAATAGACCGATGTACGGGCTGACCGAACCAACGGTGGCAAGGAACGGCAGGCTCTGCTCCAGTTTCTCTTCCTCACGGGAGATGGCAACGCGCATGGCGCGGGCCACACCTTCCATCACCGCTTCCGGGTCAACACCTGGCTGCTGACGCAGACGGGAGAACTCCTTGAAACCGGCACGGAAGATCTGCTCCACGCCCGAATCAGGATCAGGGTTGCTGCCCGCCTGACGGTACAGCTTGGACAGATCGATACCCGACCAGAAGCGCTCTTCGAAGCTCTCCAGGGCGCGTCGACCGGCACGCAGCAGATTGCTGCGCTGAAAGATCATGATCCATGAGGTCACCGATGCGGCCACCAGAGTCAACATTACCAACTGCACCACGATGCTGGCATTGCTGACCAGGCTCCACATGGAGGAATGGTCGACGACGTTAGCTTCCACGCTTTATCTCCTGCTTTGAGTGTGTACCCGTGCCGCCCGCGTCGGCAAAGGCCGCACGCAAGGATTCGGGCATGGCCCGGGGTTTCAAACTTTCGGTGCGCACGCAGGCCACCAGAAACTGCCCTTCACAGAGCAGCACATTATCCGTGGCCCGCCTGACCTGCTGTTTGAAGCGCAGGCTGGCACGGTTCAATTCGATTACATCAGCGCTTACCAGCAGTTCGTCGTCCAGTCGCGCCGGCGCGTGGTAACGCGCTTCGCTGGAATGCACGACAAACAACAGGTCCTCCCCGGCCAGTTCCGACTGGGCAAAGCCCAGCGTCCGGAGCCGCTCGGTTCGAGCCCGTTCCATAAACTTGAGGTAATTAACGTAATACACGATGCCGCCCGCATCGGTGTCCTCGTAATAAACGCGACAACGATGTGCGAACGGCTCAAGCCCGTTTTGCGCGCGCATACTCTAGTGCTTACTCCTCAGGTTGCCAATCCGGCCAGGCAACTGTTTTTTCAGTGTTTAAGGCTTTACCGCAAAAGTACCGTCCTGTGACAGTACAAACGCTGAATAAATCGCCAAAAAATGTGTATCAATCGTCCACGGCATCGAGAAACTCGTCTGCCACGGGCATTTCACCCATTCGTGACGGAATGTTTAAACCGAAATGCAGGTACGCATGCCGTGTCACCACCCTGCCCCGTGGCGTACGCATGATGTAACCCTGCTGAATCAGGTACGGCTCCAGCACGTCTTCGATGGTGTGGCGCTCTTCACTGATGGCAGCCGCAAGGCTGTCGATACCCACCGGGCCGCCATCGAACTTCTCGATCATGGTCAGCAGCAGACGCCGGTCCTGATGATCGAAACCGTGTTCGTCGACGTCCAGCAGGTTCAACGCCAGATCGGCAACCGACTTGGTGATATGGCCCTTGGCGCGGACTTCGGCAAAATCGCGCACCCGACGCAGCAGACGGTTGGCGATCCGCGGCGTACCACGGGCACGACGAGCGATTTCAAAGGCACCTTCAGGATCCAGCGGCAAACCGAGGATATTCGCCGAACGGCCGACAATCGTCGCCAGATCCGCCGTGCTGTAGAACTCAAGACGCTGGACGATACCGAAGCGGTCACGCAACGGGTTGGTCAGCATGCCGGCACGGGTGGTGGCGCCAACGAGGGTGAACGGTGGCAGATCAAGCTTGATCGAGCGCGCCGCAGGCCCTTCGCCAATCATGATGTCGAGCTGGAAGTCCTCCATCGCCGGATACAGCACTTCCTCAACGATGGGCGACAGACGATGGATCTCGTCAATGAACAACACGTCGTGCGGTTCCAGATTGGTCAGCAGTGCCGCCAGATCCCCCGGACGCTCAAGCACCGGGCCGGACGTGCTCTTGATCGACACGCCCATTTCCTGGGCAATGATGTTGGCCAGGGTGGTTTTACCCAGACCCGGCGGGCCGAAGATCAGCGTGTGGTCGAGGGATTCACTGCGACCACGCGCCGCCTGGATGAACAGTTCCATCTGCTCGCGCACGGTCGGCTGGCCGATATAGTCGGCCAGACTGACCGGGCGAATGGCCCGATCCTGGACTTCTTCGCGCTCGCGCGGGCTGTGCGCGGCGGCGATCAGACGATCAGCTTCAATCACTTAAATCATTCCCTTCAGGGCGCGGCGGATCAGGTCTTCACTGCTCAAATTCTTGTCCTTGATGGCGGTAATCGCCTTGCTCGCTTCCTGCGGCTTGTAGCCCAGGGAAATCAGCGCACTGACCGCATCGTTTTCAGCGGTGTTGACCGGCGCAGGGCCGTCCGGCTGGTTCGGCACCAGAGCGAACATGGCCGGCGAGGTTTCCCAGGCCTTGAAGCGATCCTTGAGTTCAACCAGCAGGCGTTCAGCGGTTTTCTTGCCGACACCCGGGACCTTGGTCAGCGCCGAGGTGTCCTGGGATTGCACGCAGCGGATCAGCTCATCGACTTCAAGGCTCGACATCAAGGCCAGGGCCAATTTCGGCCCGACACCATTGAGACGGATCAACTCGCGAAAAAAGTCTCGCTCACGCTTGCCGGCAAAGCCATAGAGTAACTGCGCGTCTTCGCGTACGACCAAATGGGTGTGCAGCGTCAGCGGTTCACCGACCGACGGCAGACGATAAAGGGTGGTCATGGGCACTTCCAGCTCATACCCGAGGCCGTTTACATCCAGAATCAGGTGCGGCGGCTGTTTCTCAGCCAAGGTGCCGCGCAAGCGTCCAATCACGTTTCAGATCCTTGAGCGTTGGCCAGCCATGGGCTGGCGACAGATGGAACACGGGAATCGGGCCGACGCCCCAGGCGCGAAATCCGCATTCCGCAAAAATGATTGCTGATGCTATCAGAGACGCAGGCGCCCGCCACGACTGCGTGCGGTTCCCAAACCATGCGGCAGCAGGCTGGAACGGGTGTGCGCGTGACAAATCGCGATAGCCAGCGCATCCGAGGCATCGATCTGCGGTTTGCTGGTCAGCTTGAGCATGTGCATGACCATCATCTGCACCTGTTCTTTATTGGCGGCGCCGGTGCCGACCACGGCTTGCTTGACCTGGGTGGCGGTGTATTCGGCAATCTCCAGGCTTTCCTCGGCGCCAGCAACAATAGCGGCACCGCGAGCCTGCCCAAGCTTGAGGGCCGAGTCGGCATTTTTCGCCATGAACACTTTTTCGATACCCATGGTCACCGGGCCATAGGTCTGAATGATTTCACGCACGCCGCGATAAACGATTTGCAGCCGCTCATGCAGCTCGCCGGCGCCGGTACGGATGCAGCCCGAGGCCACATAGATGCAGCCGCCGCGTCCGGTATCGCGAACAATCCCGTAACCGGTGATGCGCGAGCCGGGGTCGATACCCAGAATTAAAGTCATAACGCCTGCAGAAATTGATGCGAAAGCTGAGGGTACATGTAGGAGCAGCCGAAGGCTGCGATCTTTTGATCTTTAAAAACACAAAGATCGCAGCCTTCGGCAGCTCCTACAGGTTAATTGTAGAGCCATCAAAAACTGCGACCTTTGTATTTTGCATCAACCGAGCTGTGCGGCCACGTCTTCCGGAATGTCTGCGTTGGAGTAGACGTTCTGCACGTCATCCAGATCCTCGAGCATGTCGATCAGCTTGAGCACCTTCTCCGCGCCTTCCAGATCCAGTTCGGCACTGGTGGTCGGCTGCATGACGATTTCCGCGTCGTCGCCCTTGAACCCGGCCGCTTCCAGCGCGTTGCGCACCGCATAGAAGCTGGTGAACGAGGTGAACACGTCGATCGAGCCGTCCTCATGGCTGACCACGTCGTCGGCATCGGCTTCCAGCGCCGCTTCGGTCAGGGCGTCTTCGTCGACGCCCGGTGCGAAGCTGATCTGCCCCTTGCGCTCGAACAGGTACGCGACCGAACCGTCGGTGCCAAGGTTGCCGCCGCATTTGCTGAATGCATGGCGTACGGCTGCGGCGGTACGGTTGCGGTTATCGGTCATGCATTCGACCATCACCGCCACACCGCCGGGGCCGTAACCCTCGTAGGTCAGCTCTTCAACGTTGTCCGCTTCGGTCGCGCCGGCGCCACGGGCCACGGCGCGGTCGATGATGTCGCGGCTCATGTTCGCGCCAAGGGCCTTGTCCAGGGCCAGGCGCAGACGCGGGTTGGAACCCGGATCGCCGCCGCCCTGACGGGCCGCAACGGTCAGTTCACGGATCCACTTGGTGAAGATCTTGCCTCTCTTGGCATCCTGACGTTCTTTGCGGTGCTTGATGTTCGCCCACTTGGAATGACCTGCCATAACTCGCTCCGAATTCTCTTGAAACGTTGCCCGCCCTGCTCACGCAGTGGCCAGCAAACAAAAAATCTCGACCTGCTCTCTATAGAAAGAAAAAAGGCGCATCCGAAGATGCGCCTTCAGGCCCGTCTTACTCAGCCTTTGGCGTTTCGCGCAAACGAATGTGCAGCTCGCGCAGCGCCTTGGCATCCACCACACCCGGCGCTTGGGTCATGACGTCCGCAGCACTCTGGGTTTTCGGGAAGGCAATCACTTCACGGATCGACTGGGCGCCGGTCATCAGCATCACCAGACGATCCAGACCGAAGGCCAGACCACCGTGCGGCGGCGCACCGTACTTCAGCGCGTCGAGCAGGAAGCCGAACTTCTCTTCCTGTTCCGCTTCATTGATACCCAGCAGACGGAACACCGCTTGCTGCATTTCCTTGCGGTGGATACGGATCGAACCGCCACCCAGCTCGGTGCCGTTCAGCACCATGTCGTAGGCGCGGGACAGAGCGCCGGCCGGATTGGCTTCCAGCTCTTCAGGGGAGCACTTCGGTGCGGTGAACGGGTGGTGCAGCGCAGAGAAGCTGCCGTCGTCGTTCTCTTCGAACATCGGGAAGTCGACGACCCACATTGGCGCCCACTTGCAGGTCAGCAGGTCGAGGTCGTGACCCAGCTTGATACGCAGCGCGCCCAAGGCTTCGCTGACGATTTTGGCCTTGTCGGCGCCGAAGAATACGATGTCGCCGTCAACCGCGCCGACGCGATCAAGGATCACGTTCAGGTTGGCTTCAGGGATGTTTTTCACGATCGGCGATTGCAGACCTTCAACACCGGCAGCGCGCTCGTTGACCTTGATGTACGCCAGCCCCTTGGCACCGTAGATGCCGACGAACTTGGTGTAGTCGTCGATCTGCTTGCGCGGCATGCTCGCCCCGCCTGGAACGCGCAGCGCAGCGATACGGCATTTCGGATCGTTGGCCGGGCCGCTGAACACCTTGAATTCGACTTCTTTGAGTTGGTCGGCAACGTCGACCAGTTCCAGCGGGTTACGCAGGTCCGGCTTGTCGGAACCGTAACGACGCATGGCTTCTTCAAAGGTCATGTGCGGGAACTCGCCGAATTCCAGATCCAGCACTTCCTTGAACAGGTTGCGGATCATGCCTTCGGTGAGGCCCATGATGTCTTTTTCGTCGAGAAAGCTGGTCTCGATGTCGATCTGAGTGAACTCAGGCTGACGGTCGGCACGCAGGTCTTCGTCGCGGAAGCACTTGGCGATCTGGTAGTAACGGTCGAAACCGGCAACCATCAGCAGTTGCTTGAACAGCTGAGGCGATTGCGGCAGGGCGAAGAACGAACCGGCGTGAGTACGGCTCGGCACCAGGTAGTCGCGGGCACCTTCCGGGGTAGCACGGGTCAGAATCGGCGTTTCGACGTCGAGGAAGCCGTTCTCGTCAAGGAAGCGACGGATGCTGGTGGTCATGCGCGAACGCAGACGCAGCTTCTCGGCCATTTCCGGACGACGCAGGTCCAGGAAGCGGTAGCGCAGGCGGGTTTCTTCGCCGACGTCGGAGTATTCGTTGAGCGGGAACGGCGGGGTTTCCGACTCGTTCAGCACTTCCAGCTCGTAGCCCAGCACTTCGATCATGCCCGACGCCATGTTGGCGTTGGTCGCACCGGCCGGACGCAGACGCACCTTGCCGGTGATCTTCACCACGTATTCGCTGCGCACGCGGTCGGCGGCGGCGAAGCTCTCGGCGCGATCCGGATCGAACACCACCTGAGCCAGACCATCACGATCACGGATATCGAGGAAAATCACCCCGCCGTGGTCGCGACGACGGTGAACCCATCCGCAAAGGGTAATTTCCTGGCCTTCCAGGCTTTCGTTCAGTTGGCCGCAATAATGGCTGCGCATCATGGTAGTGGTTTCGCTTCTCGTAATTCGAAATTCGGTGGAGATCCCGTCGCACTCAAGCACTGCGAAATCTCACGCGTGTCGTTCGACCTGGGTTTGAACCCTAGTCAGATTTGTCGCCACCGGCCAGATTCTTCTTGGCTCCGGTCTTGAAATCGGTTTCGTACCAACCGCTGCCGCTGAGGCGAAAACCCGGCATGGACAGCTGTTTCTTGAGCTCTGGCGCCTGACAGGCAGGGCAGTCGACCAGCGGTGCCTCGCTGATCTTTTGAATGGCTTCCAACTGATGACCACAGGAAGCACATTGATAATCGTACATCGGCATGGAGGTGTCTCGGCGATCAGATTGCCACCGCGCGCAGGGCTTTGCGGCGAAAGAGCGGGATTATATCCATTAAATGCGGGCTGTGCAGCCGTAAGACTGCACAGCCCGCCACGTCATTTCAAGTATTGCCCGTTCAGGGCATGACGGCCGCCGGGGTATCCCGCAGACCATTCATCACACACACCACCCGCACCAGACCGCTGAAGTTTTTCACTCCGCCATGGCGCAGGTGCACCTGGCGGTCCACGTGGGACAGCAGCGAACTGACCGAGCAGCCATTGTGCCCAGCCATGTCACCGAGAATGTTCCAGTAAACCTGCTCGAGCCTCAAGCACGTGGCAAACCCGTTCAACCGCACTGATCTTGCCAGCGGCCGGATCAGCTCGAAGTCGAAATCGCTGACAAACGGATCAACCTTCATATCCTGCTGCGAAGCGCCATGTTCGCTTTGCCTGTCTCCAACTGCCATATCGCTGACACTCCTTTGTCATCGCTGCTTTTATAAAGACAACATCCTGTGCCTTCATAAAAACGCAGACGCAGAGCCAGCGCCAGATGACTAGTTGCCCAGCAACGTAGGATAAGCCGACATGTTCAGTAAGATTTGAAACAGCACGCGGACATCCATCACCCCGGATATCCGCGCACCGGACTATCAGGCCTCGAGCAACGCGCGCAACATCCACGCGGTCTTCTCATGCACCTGCATGCGCTGGGTCAGCAAGTCGGCCGTCGGCTCGTCACTGACCTTGTCCAACAGCGGGAAGATGCCGCGAGCGGTGCGAGTGACCGCTTCCTGGCCGTCGACCAACTGCTTGATCATGTCCTCGGCACTTGGCACACCGACTTCTTCTTTAATAGAGGAGAGTCGCGCGTAAGTCGCGTAGGCACCCGGCGCCGGAAAACCCAGAGCGCGGATGCGCTCGGCGATCAGATCCACCGCCAGCGCCAGCTCGTTGTATTGCTCTTCGAACATCAGATGCAGGGTCCTGAACATGGGGCCTGTGACGTTCCAGTGAAAGTTATGGGTTTTCAGATACAGCACATAGGTGTCCGACAGCAGCCGCGACAGCCCCTCGACGATGGACTTGCGGTCTTCTTCACTGATACCGATATCGATTGCCATGCTTACCCCCTAAGGCGATTGAATTCATCCAACAGGTGCAGTCCCACTCTAGCAAGGCCGCCGCCACCTCGCAGCCAGCAATATTCACTCACCGTGCGACAAATCGACCGGGCCGGTGCCGCTGGCCGGGGTAATTTGAGTAGCTGCAGGCTTTGCTGTTAAATAGGCAGTGTGTCGCTACGCCCCATTTTTCGGGGGTGTCGCGCATAGGCTGATGCCGGGCACGTGTCCAACGCCTCTTTATTGTTCCGAAGCGAACCGTGCGCCTTCAGCTCTTCCTTGTGAGCCGTCATAACGTGAGCCAATCAAAATGTTGAAAATCGTCCACCTGCTAATGGGCGCAGCGGCCTTGCTGCTGTCGTTCATACCTAGCTTGAAATCCGAAGCCGTTCCTTACCTGCAACAACCCGATGCACTTTACCTGGCCTTTTTCGGCCTGCTGAACCTGGTCATCGCTCCAGTGATTCCTTACTGGAACAAGGGCCCGCGCCAGCATCTGCAAAATCTGGTCAGCGCTCTTCTCGTGCTGACTGTCGTCCTGCAAACCCTGACCCTGATCGCACCGATGCCAGTCATCGCCGGTCAACCTGCCGTGTTGTTCAGCCTGGTGATCGCCCTGGTTGCCGTGGTTGTGCATCTGGCGGTGAGCTTCTACAAATCTTCACCGGCTGCCGCATCTGCCAGCTATGACATGAGCAACCGCGATACCGGTACCGTCAAGTGGTTCAACACTTCCAAAGGCTTCGGCTTTATCTCCCGGGATTCCGGCGATGATATTTTCGTGCACTTTCGTGCAATCCGTGGCGAAGGCCACCGAGTACTGGTCGAAGGCCAGCGTGTGGAGTTCTCGGTGATGAACCGGGATAAAGGCCTGCAAGCCGAGGACGTGATCGCCGCCCTGCCGCGTCGCTGATCCAAGGCAATAAAAAACCGCGAGCAGCCAGGCTGATCGCGGTTTTTTTACGCCTGCACAAACGTGGCTGGCATCAGTAATGCGGCGGTGGTGCCTCTTCCTCGAAAGAATCGAACTGCCCGACCATCTCCTCCTGACGCTTGAGCAACGCCGCCATTTGCAGCTGCAGGCGCTCGATCACCCGCTGCTGCGCCACCAGCTCGTCGTTCAACGCCTGAATGGTGTCATCCTGAAACGCCAGGCGGCTTTCCAGATCGGTAACGCGTTCTTCAAGGTTCATGGTTCAACCCTCCAGAAACGTGAAATGCTCGGTCAGCACCCGACGCAGCCGTTCACGAATGGCCGCTACCTGCTCGGCGCTGTAGGGTTTGGCCGGGTGCTTGCCCCAGACCGGCGACGGCCACGCCGCGTCATCGCGCTTGCGCACGATCACATGCATATGCAGCTGACTGACAACGTTTCCCAGCGTTGCGACGTTCAGCTTGTCGGCGTCGAACAAGTCCTTGAGCAGCTCGGCCAACGCCGTGGTTTCCTGCCACAGCTGCTGCTGGTCGGCGACATCCAACTGAAACAACTCGCTGATATCGTCGCGACGAGGCACCAGGATGAACCACGGGTAATTGGCATCGTTGGACAACAGCAACCGACAAAGCGGGAAGTCACCGATGGTCAGGGTGTCCTGTTGAAGTTGTGAATCCAAAACAAACACTGAGTGCACTCCCGGCTGATCTACATCATTCAGCTTAGCGGCCATCCAGACAGATAACGCACCAAGCGACAGGCAGGCAGCATACCTGCGAATGCGCCTGGCTTCACGATGAGCGTACTCGGCCAGGCCACCACAGCCCCGACAAGAGACACTTGCAAAGATTGTGCACCATCCCGGAGCCTGGACCGGTTTCGAACACGAGCAACCACCCGAAACAGCCTTGGTCACCCGACTGCAGAAGCACCGCAAACTGTATGAATCCAGTACATCCTGTAAATTTTTGCACCAAAACCGCACAGTGCGTCTACGCTCAGTGCGTCGGGCATCCGCCAAATACTCACTGACGGGGTGAACCGGTAACGTTTTGGGTTGTCATGGCCCCACGCGAACCTGACAACACGATGCAAAGGTATGCGTCAAGCCCCTGATACAAAAGGGCTTGAACCCCCGTTTTTATGCGGTTTTTACGGCTACAGGCGGGTGTGTAGAAAAATAAACGTGGCAACCCGGCACTTTGTGCACGCTTGTTGCATTGAGACACACATGGTCTATAAGCGCTCCACCGGAAGTGGCAGCTTGAGACCAACCAAATACGGTGGCAGGGTTGCCCCAATGGAGATTCAAGTGTTTTGCCAGGGACTCTTTTTTACCGATGCAAAAAGGCCCATAAACAGCGATAAAGTTGTCAGCCCGGCTGCATGGGTACTGTGAATTTGCGACATCGACCAAGCCATTTGCGACCTCGTCGTAAAGAACACGAAAGGTTGTATGTGCAAGTATCGCCAACAATGTCGGCGTGATATAAGTTTGCGCCGACACAAAAAGAAAGAGCCGCCCAGATAATAAAACAGGTGGGACGGCAGTACTCTTCTAAAACCAAAGGAGCAAATCACGATGCGCGTGATGAAGTGGAGCACAATCGCACTGGCAGTTGCAGCAGCAGCCAGTACTCAGTTGGCTACGGCCGCCCCGTTTGTTAGTGACCAGGCAGAAGCCAAAGGTTTCGTTGAAGATGCAAAACTCACCGAAACGTTGAAGAACTACTACTTCAACCGCGACAACAAGAACGGTGGCGCTGACCAGAAGGACTGGACCCAGGGTTTCCTGACCAATTTCAACTCCGGGTACACCCAAGGTACTGTCGGCGTAGGTATTGACGCTTTCGGCTACCTGGCTCTCAAACTGGACGGCGGTGACGGTACCTCCGGGTCGGGCAACATGAGCCGTAGCGATGTCGTCAATCCGAACAACGGCGCTCGCGACGTCAATGACAGCCAAGGCAAAGCCGGCGCTGCCATTAAATTCCGCATCTCCAAAACCGAACTGAAAGTCGGCGACCAGCAGCCAAGTACTGCTCCTGTGTTCGCAGTTGGCGGCTCCCGTATCATTCCGCAAACTGCCAGCGGCTTCCAGCTGCAGAGCAGCGAAGTCAAAGACCTTGACCTCGAAGCGGGTCACTTCTACTCGGCAACCAGCCAGGACAAAAACGCCCGTAACGGCGGCCTGTATGCGAACTACGCTGGCGTAGAAGCCAATTCGATCGACTATTTCGGCGGCAAGTACGGCATCACCGACAACCTGAGCGCATCGCTCTACGGTGCCAAGCTGGAAGACGTCTGGAACCAGTACTACGCGAACGTGAACCTCACCACCCCATTCGGTGGCGACACTTCGCTGAACACTGACTTCAACATCTACCGCACCACCGATACCGGTGACAAGCTGGCAGGTGACATCAGCAACACTGCCTTCTCCCTGGCAACCGCGCTGTCGTTCCTGAAGGCACACACCTTCACCCTGGCCTTCCAGAAGGTTAACGGCGATACCCCGTTCGACTACGTCGGCGTGGGCAAGAACAACCGTGGCGGCGACTCGATCTTCCTCGCCAACTCCATCCAGTACTCTGACTTCAACGGTCCTGGCGAGAAATCGGTTCAAGCCCGTTACGACCTGAAAATGGCCGAGTACGGCGTACCAGGCCTGAGCTTCATGGTTCGTTACGTCAAAGGTTGGGATATCGACGGTACCGGTCTGGCTGCAAACAGCCAATACCGCACCAGCACTGGCGCACCGCTCTACGGTGAAGATGGCAAACACCACGAAACCAACTTCGAAGCCAAGTACGTTGTTCAGTCTGGCCCAGCGAAAGATCTGTCGTTCCGCATCCGTCAAGCCTGGCACACTGCCAACGCCGACCAGGGTGAAGGCGACGTTAAAGAGTTCCGCCTGATCACCGAATACCCACTGAACATCTTGTAATCGTCAGTGGTTAGTTTGAAAGCATAAAAAAAGGCCCATCTTCGGATGGGCCTTTTTATTGCCTGTCACTTGTAATAAATGCCTGACCATCAAGTCAGGCATTTAATTAGCAACCTATCATTGTGTTGCCGATTCCTGAACCACACGAATCACCCGCTGCGGAAACGGGATATCAATACCGGCAGTCTTTAAACGATCACGCGACTGTTCATTAAACATGAACATCACGTCCCAGTAATCTGCAGTTTTAACCCAGACACGCAGAGAAACAGTGATCGAACTGTCACCCAACGTCGAAATGACCGCTTGTGGTGCAGGATCCTGCAACACGCGCTCATCCTTGGCCAGATCCAGCAGCACCTGACGGGCTTTCTGCAGATCCGCTTCGTAATCCACACCCACATCAAACACCACTTTGCGGGTTGGCTGACGGTTGGTGTTGGTGATGATGCCGTTCGACAGATTGCCGTTCGGGACGATGATGGTCTTGTTGTCACCGGTACGCAGCACGGTGTGGAAAATCTGGATGCTGTCGACAGTACCCGCCACACCTTGCGCTTCGATCCAGTCACCGATACGGAATGGACGGAACAGCAGAATCAGCACGCCGCCGGCGAAGTTCGCCAGACTGCCTTGCAGAGCCAGACCGATCGCCAGACCGGCCGCACCGATCGCGGCCACGAACGAGGTGGTTTCCACGCCAATCATCGAGGCGACGCTGACGATCAGCAGCACCTTGAGGATAATGTTCGCCAGGCTGCTGATAAAGCCTTGCAGCGCCAGGTCGGCATTGCGCAGGGCCAGCAGACCGCCGAGCTTTTGCGTGACCTTGTTGATCAGCCACCAGCCGATCGCCAGGGTAATCACCGCCAGCAGCACGCGGCTGCCGTATTCCATGATCATCGGAATCCACGCCTGGGACGCCTTGACCAGGTTGTCTACCTCAGCATTCAAATCCATCTTCCATCTCCTGATTTCCGGCCATTCGGCACGCGAAAGATAAGCGGCAGAAACCCGCCGGGGTGTACATAAATCAAATGTGGGAGCGAGCCTGCTCGCGAAGGCGGTGTGTCATTGCACAATGAGGTTGACTGACACGCCGCCTTCGCGAGCAGGCTCGCTCCCACAGATCCGCCGATAACGCTTAGTCGCGGAAGTTGTTGAACTGCAGTGGCATGCCGAATTCCTTGGCGCGCAGGGCCGCGATGGCTTCCTGCAGGTCATCGCGCTTCTTGCCGGTCACCCGCACCTGCTCGCCCTGAATGGCGGCCTGTACCTTGAGCTTGGCGTCCTTGATGTGAGCAACGATTTTCTTCGCCAGCTCCTTGTCGATGCCCTCCTTGAGGATCGCGTCCTGCTTCATCAGCTTGCCCGAGGCGTAAGCGTCTTTTACTTCAAGGCACTGCACATCGATCTTGCGCTTGGTCAGGGCCAGCTTCAGGATCTCGATCATCGCTTCCAGCTGGAACCCGGCTTCAGCGGTCAGGTTGACGGTCAGGTCCTTTTCCTTGAACTCGAAGCTGCCTTTGCCTTTCAGGTCATAGCGACGATCGAGTTCCTTCACGGCGTTCTCGACCGCGTTGGTCAGCTCGTGTTTGTCCAGTTCGGATACCACGTCGAACGACGGCATGTAATCTCTCCAATAAAAAGGCGCGCTCGATCAGGAGGGAGCGCGCTTGGCTTGCGGTTAAAATCCGGCTCATTATAACGGGTCTTTTCCCACCGATACGGCGAGCCTTGCATGCCAGTACCTTACCGAGTGAAAAACTGATGTCCACCCCCTGGCACGTTCTCGGGGCCGGCAGCCTCGGCACCCTGTGGGCCACGCGTCTGGCGCGGGCCGGGCTGCCGGTGCGCCTGATCCTGCGTGATGCCGAGCGCTTGCGCAGCTATCAGGCGGCCGGCGGCCTGACGCTGGTCGAACACGGCGCAGCCACTACCTATGCCGTCCCCTCGCAAACGGCGGACGACCCGGAGCCGATCCGCCGCCTGCTGGTCGCTTGCAAGGCCTATGACGCCGAAAGCGCCGTCGCCCGCCTCGCCCCGCGCCTGAGCGCAGATGCCGAGCTGATCCTGCTGCAGAACGGCCTCGGCAGTCAGGACGCGGTCGCAGCGGTGGTTCCGCAGGCACGCTGCATCAGCGCCTCCAGCACCGAAGGTGCGTTCCGCGACGGCGACTGGCGCGTGGTGTTTGCCGGCCACGGTTTCACCTGGTTAGGCGATGCCGGCCATCCGCAAGCACCGATCTGGCTGGACGACCTGCAAGCGGCGAACATCCCCCACGAATGGAGCACCGACATCCTCACCCGGCTGTGGCGCAAACTGGCGCTCAATTGCGCGATCAATCCACTGACCGTGCTCCACGATTGCCGTAACGGCGGGCTGGAGCAGCATCAATGCGAAGTCGCCACGTTGTGCAGCGAGTTGGCCGAGTTGCTGGAGCGTTGCGGTCAACCGGCAGCCGCGGTCAATCTGCAACAGGAAGTCGAACGGGTGATCCACGCCACGGCGGCCAATTACTCGTCGATGTATCAGGACGTGGCGAACCAGCGCCGCACCGAAATCAGCTATCTGCTGGGCCACGCCTGCAAAGTCGCCACCCGTCATCAACTGAACCTGCCGCACCTCAAGCAATTGCAGCAGCGTCTGGTCGGCCATCTGCGCAGCCTTGGATTGCCCAGCGACTGAGCAGCGGCTACGCTGCCCACTTGTTCCTTTGCTGCGATAAACCTGATGCCATTGCGCCAGCGCCTTGAAAACCTGCCGGTCGGCCAGAAACTGCTGGCCGCCCTGCTGGTGTTGTTGACCACCGTCCTGCTGGTCGCCAACCTGACCTTTATCAGCGCCGCCTATTACATCTCCCAGGAAAGCATGGCGCCGCAAGCCCTGCAGACCATCGGCCGGCTGATCTCCAACCCGAGTCTGGTCGCGCAAGCTCTCGAGTCACCCCAAAGCGCCGAACGCCTGCTCAAGGAGCTCGACAGCTATTCGCCGTTGCGCGCGGCGGCGTTGTATGACGGCAAGGGTGACCGACTCGCCCAGGTGCAGCGTGGCGACAAACTCAATCTGCCGGAACGCTATCGGCACATCGAAGCCTGGCAACTCACCGAGTTTCGCAGCAACCAATTGATCACCCTGCCCCGCCCCGGCACCGCACCCGGGCACTTGCTGCTGGTCGCCAGCAGTGAACTGCCGATGGCGTTCTACACTGGCACCCTGACTGCGAGTCTCGGCATCCTGATTTTCAGTGTGCTGCTGTGGCTGGTGATTGCGCGGCAGATCAAACGCCTGATCACGCGGCCGATCCATGAGCTGGAGGAGCTGTCGCGTCAGGTCACCCGCGAAGAGAACTATGCCCTGCGCGCCTCACGCGGCAACCACGATGAAATCGGCAGTCTTGCCGAGGCGTTCAACACCATGCTCTCGCGCATCGAGGCGCGCGAACAGCAGCTCAAGCGCGCCCGCGATGACTCGCAGGCTGCCTACGATCAGGCTCAGGGCCTGGCCGAAGAAACCCGCCACACCAACCGCAAGCTGGAGCTGGAGGTCCAGGTTCGGAGCAAAATCGAGAAGAAGCTCACCGGATTCCAGAACTACCTCAACAGCATCATCGACTCCATGCCCTCGGCGCTGATCGCCCTCGACGAGCAGCTCTACGTGACCCAGTGGAACCAGGAGGCCAGCGCCCTCTCCGGCACGCGCCTGGATGAAGCGCTGAACCAGCCGATCTTCCTCGCCTTCGAACCGCTCAAGCCGTTTCTGCCGCAACTCAAGCAGACCGTGGAAGAGCACACGGTGGCGAAGATCGAGCGGGTGACCTGGTTCAAGGATGACGAGCCCAAACATTACGCCCTGACTTTCTACCCGCTGATGGGCGGCGCCGGGCGCGGTGTGGTGATCCGCATCGACGACATCACCCAGCGCCTGTCGCTGGAAGAAATGATGGTGCAATCGGAAAAAATGCTCTCGGTCGGTGGCCTCGCCGCCGGCATGGCCCATGAGATCAACAACCCGCTCGGCGCGATCCTGCACAACGTGCAGAACATTCGTCGACGGCTGTCGGCGGAGCTGCCGAAGAACCTCGAAACTGCCGAACAGCTCGGCGTCGAACTGGACACGGTCAACCGTTACCTGCAAAGCCGCGAAGTGCCGAAATTGCTCGACGGCATCCAGCAGGCCGGCGCGCGCGCGGCGAAAATCGTCACGCACATGCTCAGTTTCAGCCGCCGCAGCACCCGGCAAATGGCCCCGTGCGATCTGCCCGCGCTGATCGATCAAGCGGTGGAAATTGCCGGCAACGACTTCGATCTGGCAATCGGTTTCGACTTCAAGGGCCAGGCGATCATCCGCCAGTTCGACCCGGCGATCGGCCCGGTGCCGGGCACCGCCAACGAACTGGAGCAAGTGCTGCTCAACCTGCTGAAAAACGCCGCGCAAGCCATTCACCAGCGCGAAGACGACAGCGAGCCGGGGCGGATCATCCTGCGCACCAGGCTCAATCCGCCATGGGCCGAGATTCAGGTCGAGGACAATGGCATCGGCATGAGCGAGAACGTGCGCAAACGCACCTTCGAGCCGTTCTTCACCACCAAGGAAATCGGCCAGGGCACAGGGCTGGGGCTGTCGGTGTCGTACTTCATCATCACCAACAACCACAAAGGCCAAATGGAAGTGCAATCGGCGCCAGGCCAGGGCACCTGCTTTACGTTGCGCCTGCCACTGACCCAACCGGCGGCCATCGCCGCCGAAACCAATCAACTACCGAGGTAACCCATGGGCTTTCGCTTGTCGAAGATCTACACCCGCACCGGCGACACAGGCGAAACCGGCCTGGGCGATGGCCGCCGCGTACCCAAGGATCACCCGCGGATCGAAGCGATTGGCGAAGTCGATACGCTGAACAGTCAGGTCGGTGTGCTGCTGGCCGGGCTGATCGCCGAGCGCGAGGCGTTCCCGGGGCTGAATGAGCTGATCGACGTGCTCGCCCCCTGCCAGCATCGTCTGTTTGACCTCGGCGGTGAGCTGGCGATGCCGCAATATCAGGCGCTGAAAACAGCAGAAATCGAGCGCCTGGAAGCGGCGATTGATGTGTGGAACGAGGAATTGGGGCCGCTGGAGAATTTCATTCTGCCCGGCGGGTCGATGCTGATTGCCCAGGCCCATGTGTGCCGCAGCCTGGCGCGCAGTGCCGAGCGCCGTTGTCAGCACTTGAACGCGATCGAGCCATTGGCCGGGGTTGGCCTGGCGTATATCAATCGGCTGTCGGATCTGTTGTTCGTGGCCGCAAGATTGATTGCGCGGCGGCAGGGGATTGCGGAGATTTTGTGGCAGCCGGCGGCGAAGCCTTCAGATATCTAGCGCCTGTAAGGACGCCTTCGCGAGCAGGCTCGCTCCTACAGTTGATTGGGTCCATCCGCAGTCAAATGTGGGAGCGCGCCTGCTCGCGAAGAGGCCAGCAGCCTTTACAGAGAATCCGGCCAGAATGCGCGAATCCCCGCCACACCCTGAGCCCCTACACCCCAGGCCTTCTCACGTTCCGCCGGGCCAACCCCACCCAACAGAAACACCGGCTTGCTGAAGCCCTCGATCAACGTCGAAGCCTGCTCCCAGCCCAACGGTTGCGCGTCCGGGTGGGTCAAGGTTGGCTGTACCGGCGACAGGGTGACGAAATCCACGCCCATCTGCTCGGCCAGCGCCAGTTCTTCAGCGTTATGGCAGGACGCCGCCAACCAGCGCTCAGCCGGCAACGGCCGCCCCGCTGCGGCGTATTTGCGCAGTTGCGCGGCGGTGATGTGCCAACCGGCAGACGGGAAATCGCCGAGCCATTCGAACGGCCCCTTGATCATCAACTGCGCCTTGCCGGCACACAGACCGGCTGCATCCACCGCCAGATCGCGGTATTTGGGGTCATAGCCGTTCGGCGCACGCAGCTGGATCAGTTTGATCCCGCCGGCAATCGCCTTCTGAATGCCGCGCAGCAAGGCCGGGGCTTCCAGATCTTCCGGCGTGATCAAGTATTCGCCGGGCAGGCGCGCCGCGGCCACGATCGGCTGATTGGCCGCCGGGAACTCGTAGTTCAGCAGATCCTTGGCGGTCACCCAGGCCAGTGGCTGACCTTCGGCACCGTGTGGCTCACCGGTGAACTGCGACACTTCCCAGACATCCAGCAACACCTGCTTGTCCGGATAATCGTGGCGCACCTTGATCAGTGGACGAGCGGCGCCAACGACAATGCCCAGCTCTTCCTGAAGCTCGCGAGCCAGGGCGCTTTCGACGGATTCGTCAGCCTCGACCTTGCCGCCGGGAAATTCCCACAAACCGCCCTGATGCTGGGTGTCGGCACGGCGGGCGATGAGGATTTTGCCGCTGTCGTCACGAATGACGGCAGCCGCGACGTGTACGCGTTTCACGGATTCAACTCCTCCAGTCCAGCCTTTTGCCACGCCTTGAAGGCGGGCCATTGGTAGACGGTTTCAACATAGGCCTGATCAACCGCAGGCAACTGCACCTGGTAAGTCCGCAGGCGCACGGCAATCGGGGCGAAGAACGCATCAACCAGACTCACCCGGCCAAACAGATACGGCCCAGGCTCAGTGGCGGCAGCGCGGCATTCGGCCCACAGCGCGAGCATGCGTTCGATATCGACCTTCACTTCCGGCGGCACCGGGTTGAGCGGTGCGTCGTGGTTCAGATTGAACGGCATGTGATTGCGCATGGCGAAAAAGCCGCTGTGCATCTGCGCGCACGCAGAACGGGCCTGAGCGCGAGCGTAAACATCGCTCGGCCAGAGCTGTTCGGACGGGAACTGCTCGGCCAGGTACTCGGCGATCGCCAGAGAATCAGCCACAGTGCCGCGGGCGGTCTGCAGCAACGGCACTTTGGCGGTCGGCGAATGCTTGAGCAGGCGCTCGCGGGTGTCGGGCTTGCCGAGTTTGATCAGTTCTTCGCTGTAGGGTGCGCCGGTCAGCTCCAGCGCCAGAGCGGCGCGCAAGGACCAGGAAGAAAGCAGTTTGTCGCCGATGATCAGGTGCAGGGACATGGTGTGGCGCCTTTTCGTCAGGAGGATCAGGCTGGAATTCTTGGTGCCTGATTAGTCGCCATCGCGAGCAGGCTCACTCCTACAGGGGATCCGTGTCGTTCACTAATCTACTGTAGGAGTGAGCCCGCTCGCGATGGCGGCGACTCGGTCTCAGATTAAATCAGGTGCGGTACTCGGCGTTGATCTTCACGTATTCATGCGACAGGTCGGTGGTCCAGATGGTTTCGCTGCAGTCGCCGCGACCCAGTTCGATACGGATGGTGATCTCTTCCTGCTGCATCACCGCCGAACCCTGTGCCTCAGTGTAGGTCGCTGCGCGTGCGCCACGGCTGGCGATGCACACGTCGCCGAGGAACACGTCGATCTTGCTCACATCCAGATTCGGCACGCCGGCACGGCCGACAGCGGCCAGAATACGGCCCCAGTTCGGATCGGAAGCAAACAGCGCGGTCTTGATCAGCGGCGAGTGGGCCACGGTGTAACCGACGTCCAGGCATTCCTGATGATTGCCGCCGCCGTTGACCTCAACGGTGACGAACTTGGTCGCGCCTTCGCCGTCACGCACGATGGCCTGGGCCACGTCCATGCACACTTCGAACACCGCTTGTTTCAGCTTGCCGAACAGCTCGCCTTCGGCACGGGTGATTTCCGGCAGTGCGGCCTTGCCGGTGGCAATCAGCATGCAGCAGTCGTTGGTCGAAGTGTCGCCGTCGATGGTGATGCGGTTGAACGACTTGTTCGCGCCGTCGAGCATCAGGTTGTGCAGCACGTCGCGGGAAACTTTGGCATCGGTGGCGATGTAGCCGAGCATGGTCGCCATGTTCGGGCGAATCATGCCGGCGCCTTTGCTGATGCCGGTGACGGTGATGGTCACGCCGTCATGCTCGAACTGGCGGCTGGCCCCCTTGGGCAGGGTGTCGGTGGTCATGATGCCGGTGGCGGCGGCTTCCCAGTTGTTTTCCGACAGATCATCCAGTGCGGCCTGCAGCGCGCCTTCGATCTTCTCGACCGGCAGCGGCTCACCGATCACGCCAGTGGAGTACGGCAGGATCTGGCTGGCATCGACACCGGTCAGCTCGGCCAGTTTCGCCGTGGTGCGCTCGGCAGCCGCCAGACCCGGCTCACCGGTACCGGCGTTGGCGTTACCGGTGTTGGTCAGCAGGTAACGCACGTCGTTGTGCACACGTTTTTTCGCCAGGATTACTGGCGCGGCGCAAAAGGCGTTCAACGTGAACACACCGGCCACGGTCGAACCTTCGGCGCAGCGCATCACTACCACATCCTTGCGCCCGGGGCGCTTGATGCCGGCCGAGGCAATACCGAGTTCAAAACCGGCAACCGGGTGCAACGTTGGCAAAGGACCAAGACCAACAGCCATGAATGCGCTCCTTACTCAATGATGTCAGCACCGCTCACAGGGATGGCGGTGGTGTAAATGGCAAAACGCCGCGACGGCAGGAGCCGGTCGCGGCGCGGGTATTTCAGCGATTGAAACGGGGGTTACTGAATCTGCCCGTGGCAATGCTTGAATTTCTTGCCCGAACCGCAGTAGCACAGTTCGTTGCGACCCAGCTTCTGCTCGTTGCGAACCGGCGCGGTGGCGAGGGCTACATCGACCTCTTCACCCAACACTTCCGGTTGCTCCAGACCAGGGGCCTCGGCGTGCTCGAACTGCATGCGGGCGGCCAGTGCTTCGGCCTCCTGACGCAGGCGTTGCTCTTCGGCTTCCGGATCTTCGCGGCGCACCTGAACGTGCGACAGCACACGGATCGAATCGCGCTTGATCGAATCCAGCAGCTCGGAGAACAGCGTGAACGACTCGCGCTTGTATTCCTGCTTCGGGTTCTTCTGAGCGTAGCCACGCAGGTGGATGCCGTGACGCAGGTGATCCATGGTCGACAGGTGGTCTTTCCACAGGTCGTCGAGGACGCGCAGGACGATCTGCTTCTCGAACGAGCGCAGTGCTTCGGCACCGGCCTGATCTTCTTTCTCGTTGTACGCCGCCATCAGCTCGACCATCAGCTTCTCGCGCAGCGTCTCTTCGTACAGGTGATCGTCTTCGTCGAGCCACTGCTGGATCGGCAGTTTCACCCCGAAGTCGCTGGCCAGCGAAGCTTCCAGACCGGCCACGTCCCACTGCTCTGGCAGCGATTGCGGCGGAATGTGTGCGCTGACGGTGGCGTTGAGCACGTCCTGACGGAAGTCGGCGATGGTTTCGCCGATGTTGTCGGCGGCCAGCAACGTGTTACGCATGTGATAGATCACTTTACGCTGTTCGTTGTTGACGTCGTCGAACTCGAGCAGTTGTTTACGGATGTCGAAGTTGCGACCTTCAACCTTGCGCTGTGCCTTCTCGATCGCGTTGGTCACCATGCGGTGCTCGATCGCTTCACCCGGCTGCATGCCCAGGGCTTTCATGAAGTTCTTCACCCGGTCAGAGGCGAAGATACGCATCAGGCTGTCTTCCAGCGACAGGTAGAAGCGGCTGGAACCGGCATCACCCTGACGACCGGCACGGCCACGCAGCTGGTTGTCGATACGACGCGATTCGTGACGCTCGGAGGCGATCACCTGCAGACCGCCGGATTCCAGCACTTGCTGGTGACGTTTCTGCCAGTCGGCCTTGATCTGGGCGATCTGCTCGGGGCTCGGGTTTTCCAGCGCCGCGACTTCCACTTCCCAGTTACCGCCCAACAGAATGTCGGTACCACGACCGGCCATGTTGGTGGCAATGGTCAAGGCGCCCGGACGACCGGCTTGGGCGATGATCTCGGCTTCTTTTTCGTGGAACTTGGCGTTCAGAACCTTGTGTTCGATACCTTCCTTGTTGAGCAGGCTGGACACGTGCTCGGAAGTTTCGATGGTCGCGGTACCCACCAGGATCGGACGGCCCTGGGCCATGCCTTCCTTGATGTCGTTGATGATCGCCGCGTATTTCTCTTCGGCGGTCAGGAACACCAGGTCGTTGAAATCTTTACGCGCCAACGGCTTGTTCGGCGGAATCACCATGACCTGCAGGCCATAGATCTGGTGGAATTCGAACGCTTCGGTGTCGGCGGTACCGGTCATGCCGGACAGCTTGGTGTACAGACGGAAGTAGTTCTGGAACGTGGTCGAAGCCAGGGTCTGGCTCTCGGCCTGGATGTTCAGACCTTCCTTGGCTTCGATGGCCTGGTGCAGGCCTTCGGACAGACGACGACCCGGCATGGTACGACCGGTGTGTTCGTCGACCAGTACGACCTGACCGTCCTGCACGATGTATTCGACGTTGCGGTGGAACAGCTTGTGCGCACGCAGACCCGAATAGACGTGGGTCAGCAGGCCCAGGTTATGCGCCGAGTACAGGCTCTCGCCTTCGGCCAGCAGACCGACGCCGGTGAGCATTTCTTCGATGTACTGGTGACCGGCTTCGTTGAGTTCGACCTGGCGGGTCTTCTCGTCGACGGTGTAGTGACCGGCCTTGGTGACCTGGCCTTCGACTTCTTCAACGTGCAGTTCCAGCTGCGGGATCAGTTTGTTGATCTCCATGTACAGCTTGGAACTGTCCTCGGCCTGACCGGAAATGATCAGCGGGGTACGGGCTTCGTCGATGAGGATGGAGTCGACTTCGTCGATCACGGCAAAATTGAGTTCGCGCTGGAATTTCTCTTCCATGCTGAACGCCATGTTGTCGCGCAGGTAGTCGAAACCGAATTCGTTGTTGGTGCCGTAGGTGATGTCGGCGGCGTAGGCGGCGCGCTTCTCTTCCGGCGGCTGGAACGGCGTCACGACGCCGACGGTCAGGCCGAGGAATTCATACAGCGGGCGCATCCAGTTGGCGTCACGGCGGGCCAGGTAGTCGTTCACGGTTACAACGTGCACGCCCTTGCCGGACAGCGCGTTGAGGTAAACGCCCAGGGTCGCTACGAGGGTTTTACCCTCACCGGTACGCATTTCGGCAATCATGCCTTCATGCAAGGTCATGCCGCCGATCAACTGGACGTCGAAGTGGCGCATGCCCATGACGCGCTTGCCGGCTTCACGGGCGACCGCGAAGGCTTCAGGCAACAGCTTGTCGAGGGATTCCCCTTTGGCGATACGGGCCTTGAACTCGTTGGTCTTGGCACGCAATTGATCGTCCGAAAGGGCCACCATTTGCTCTTCGAAGGCATTGACGAGCTGCACCGTCTTGAGCATGCGTTTGACTTCACGCTCGTTCTTGCTTCCAAAAAGTTTCTTTAACAAAGGCGCAAACATATCGGCAGGATCTTCCACACTAAAGGGATGGAGGGCGGCCCCGTGAGTCGCCCGTGCAGCCCTCATGGCCGCATGCGAACGAGCATTCTACCCGGAAACGGTGGTGAGGAAAGTGGCGATATTCCACGATGCTGGCACTGCGCTTTGACGGGGCTCACTTAAAATAAGGGCGTTTTGCTCAACTTCAACCCATCAAGGCAAGAAGTTAGTTGTTGATTTAATGGGTAAAGCAGGGACAAAAGCAATGGGCGAGTGGTTCCGTTGCTTTCTGCTAACATGGCGTTTCTGTTACTTCAGGTGTTCGATCATGGCATTTCGCCCTCTTACAGCCAGAGCGCCCGCCGTTCTGCTACGCGAAGCCAAGCCGCTCAAAGCCATTCTCGGTCATGCCCAACGCCTCGCCCATCTGCAACGCCTGCTCGAAAGCCAGCTGCAACCCGCCGCCCGCGCACATTGTCATGTCGCCAAGTGGCGTGAAGGCGAACTGTCGCTGGTGGTCACCGACGGCCATTGGGCCACGCGCCTGCGCTACCAGCAAAAGCGCCTGCAACGGCAACTGCAGCTGTTCGAAGAGTTCGCCAACCTGACGCGAATCAAATTCAGTGTGCGACCACCGATCGTCCAGCCTGGGGCTGTCGGGCACACGATGGATCTGTCGAGTGATGCGGCGGCGACCATTCAGTCCACGGCCGACGGGATCAGTGATCCAGGCCTGCGCGCGGCGCTTGAGCGTCTGGCGGCGCACGCCAAAGACAAGGCCTGAAGCAAGAGCAAAAGATCGCAGCCTGCGGCAGCTCCTACAGGGGAACGCATTCCAAGGTAGGCGCTGCCGCAGGCTGCGATCTTTGCTTTTAGCGGCGTTTGCTGCCGCCGAGCAACGAACCCATCAGCCCGCGCACCAGTTGCTTGCCCAGATTGTTCGCCGCCTGGCGCATCGCCGATTTCAAGGCCTGCCCCGCCGCCGTGCCCAGAAACTCTCCGGCACGATCAGCCAGGCTCGGCTCTTCGGCTGCCGGCTTACCCGCTGGCGCATCCGCCTCCGGCGCCAGATCCTTGCGGCCCATCAGGATTTCATACGCCGACTCACGATCGATCGGTTTGTCATATCGGCCCTTGAACGGCGACCCGGCGATCAGCATCGTGCGTTCGGTTTCGCTCAACGGCCCGATCCGCGACTGCGGTGGCGCCACCAGCACACGCTGAACCATCTCCGGCGTGCCTTTTTCCTGCAGCGTCCCGACCAACGCTTCGCCGATGCCCAACTCGGTCAGCACCGACAAGGTGTCGAATGCCGGATTCGGCCGGAAGCCATCGGCTACCGCCCGCAGGGATTTCTGTTCCTTGGCGGTGAACGCACGCAAGCCATGCTGAATCCGCAGGCCAAGTTGCGCCAGCACGTCATCCGGCAGGTCGCCCGGCGACTGGGTGACGAAATACACACCCACGCCTTTCGAGCGAATCAGCCGCACCACCTGCTCCAGACGCTCCTGCAACGCCTTGGGCGTATCGCCGAACAACAAATGCGCTTCATCGAAGAATAGCGCCAGCAGCGGTTTGTCGGCATCGCCGCGCTCCGGCAACTGCTCGAACAGCTCGGCCAGCAGCCACAGCAGGAACGTCGCGTAGACCTTCGGCGCCTCGTGTACCAGACGACTGGCATCAAGCAAATGAATCCGTCCACGGCCATCGGCGGCCGGTTGCAGAATGTCTTCGAGTTGCAGCGCCGGTTCGCCGAACAAGGCTTCAGCGCCCTGCTGCTCCAGGGTCGCCAGCCGGCGCAAGAGTGCCTGGCTGGACCCGGTGGTCATCAGCGCCGCGTCTTCGCCCAGCAACTGGGGGTTGTCCTTGAGGTGATTGAGCAGCGCCTTGAGGTCTTTCAGATCCAGCAGCAACAGGCCCTCGCGGTCTGCCACTTTAAACGCCGCGTACAGCGCCGACTGCTGGCTGTCGGTCAGTTCCAGCAGGCTGCCGATCAGCAGCGGGCCCATTTCACTCAACGTAGTACGCAACGGATGACCGGATTCGCCGTGAATGTCCCACAGCGTCACCGGATAGGCCTGCGGCTTGTGGTCGAGCCAGGGCATCCCGGCGATGCGCTCGGCGACCTTGCCCTGCGGATTGCCGGCGGCACCGAGGCCGCACAGGTCGCCCTTGATGTCGGCGGCGAACACCGCGACCCCGGCGTCACTGAATGCTTCGGCAAGGCGTTGCAAAGTCACGGTCTTGCCGGTCCCGGTCGCACCGGCGATCAGCCCGTGGCGGTTGGTCAGGCGCATGGCCTGAGCAATCGGTTGCCCCGCCTGATCGGCGCCGATAACGAGTTGCGATGTGTCAGGCATTTTGTCACCTATGGTTAATCTTTAATCCGCTGTGGCCGATAGATAAAGGCGAGAACCCGACTGAAAAGTCGGTCAGAGATTTCCCTAAGGAGAGTCGGAAATATCAGTTTGTTTCACCCTTGCCCATTTTGCGCGTCTTTATAAAAGCACGCCCAGGACATTAAGACCTTAGCGGAACCCCAAGCCATGAACAAAAACCTGCGCTTCAGCCATAAAATTTTGCTTGCCGCCGCCCTCATCGTCATCGCCGCTTTCGCCTCGTTCACGCTGTACAACGACTGGCTGCAACGCAACGCGATCCGCGATGACCTGAACAACTATCTCAACGAGATGGGCGAAGTCACCGCCGACAACATCCAGACCTGGCTCAACGGGCGCATTCTGCTGGTCGAGAACGCCGCGCAGAACATCGCCATCAACCCGGAACCGGCCAACGTCGCCAGCCTGCTGGAACAGAAGTCCCTGACCTCGACGTTCATGGCCACTTACCTGGGCGATGCCACCGGTCACTTCACCATCCGCCCGGACGTGAAGATGCCGGACGGCTTCGATCCACGGGTACGCCCTTGGTACAAAGGTGCGGAAAGCAGCAGCGCGTCGACCCTGACCGAACCGTACATCGACGCCGCCACCGGGCAGTTGATCATCTCCATCGCCACCGCCTCGAAAAAGGCCGGCCAGAGCGTCGGCGTGGTGGGCGGCGACCTGAGCCTGCAAACCCTGGTCGACACCCTCACCGCCCGGGACTTCTCCGGCATGGGCTACGCGTTCCTGGTCAGCGCCGACGGCAAGATCCTCGTGCACCCGGACAAGGCACTGGTGATGAAGTCGCTGAAAGAAGCCTATCCGCAGGACACTCCGCGCATCAGCAGCGACTTCAGTGAAATCACGGTCGATGGCAAGACGCGCATCGTCAGCTTCGCGCCGATCAAAGGCCTGCCGTCGGTCAACTGGTACATCGGGCTGTCGGTGGACAAGGACAAAGCCTTCTCGATGCTCAGTGAATTCCGCACCTCGGCGGTGATTGCCACGGTGATTGCGGTGGTGATCATCATTGCCTTGCTGGGGATGCTGATTCGCCTGCTGATTCAGCCACTGCACGTCATGACCCGCGCCATGGAAGACATCGCCGATGGCGAAGGCGACCTGACCAAGCGCCTGACCATCGTCAATAATGACGAATTCGGCGTACTGGGTACCGCTTTCAACCGTTTCGTCGAGCGTATTCACGGTTCGATCCGTGAAGTGTCGTCGGCCACCGGGCAGGTCAACGAGGTCGCGCTGCGCGTGGTCGCTGCGTCCAACTCGTCGATGTACAACTCCGACCAGCAAGCCTCGCGCACCAGCAGCGTCGCCGCCGCGATCAATCAACTGGGCGCCGCTGCCCAGGAAATCGCCCGCAACGCCGCGCAAGCCTCGAACCAGGCCAGTGACGCCCGCGGCCTCGCCGAAGACGGCCAGCAAGTGGTGGATCGCAGCATCAAGGCGATGAATCAACTGTCGAGCATGCTCAGCGCCTCCAGCAGCAACATCGAGTCGCTGAACAGCAAAACCGTGAATATCGGGCAGATCCTGGAAGTGATCACCAGCATCTCCCAGCAGACCAACCTGCTGGCGCTCAACGCCGCCATCGAAGCAGCGCGTGCCGGTGAGGCCGGACGTGGTTTTGCCGTGGTCGCCGACGAAGTCCGCAACCTGGCGCACCGCACTCAGGAATCGGCGCAGCAGGTGCAGACCATGATCGAGGAGCTGCAAGTCGGCGCCCGTGAATCGGTGAGCACCATGAGCGACAGCCAGCGCCACAGCCAGGACAGCGTGGAAATCGCCAACCTCGCGGGCGAACGTCTCAACAGCGTGACCCAGCGTATCGGCGAAATCGACGGGATGAACCAGTCGGTAGCGACCGCAACCGAGGAACAGACGGCGGTGGTCGAGTCGATCAACGTCGACATCACCGAAATCAACACCCTGAACCAGGAAGGCGTCGAGAACCTGCAGGCGACCTTGCGCGCCTGTTCGGATCTGGAGCAGCAGGCTTCGCGCCTGAAGCAGCTGGTCGGCAGTTTCCGCATCTAAAATCAAAAGATCGCAGCCTGCGGCAGCTCCTACAGGGTGAACAGAAATCCCTTGTAGGAGCTGCCGCAGGCTGCGATCTTTTTGCCCTTGAGACTCACCGCCAATTCCCGACCGAACATCTATTCTGGATAAAGGTCAACCAAGGGAGTGCAACGCAGCGGAGGGTTGATCACTGTGCATATCGCCGACATCACCATGTTCTACGCCCCGGCCAGCGGTGGCGTACGCACCTATCTGGACGCCAAGCATCGTCGGCTGGGCGTCAAACCGGGCATTCGCCACAGCCTGCTGATCCCCGGCGCGCACTTGAGTGAACACGATGGCGTCTACACGGTGCCCGCACCTGCCCTGCCCTTCGGCAAGGGTTACCGCTTCCCCGTGCGTCTCGCCCCTTGGCGCAACGTCCTGCAAGATTTACAGCCCGATCTGATCGAAGTCGGCGATCCGTACCTGACTGCCTGGGCGGCGCTGGATGCACGGCGGCAACTGGATGTGCCGGTGATCGGCTTTTATCACTCGGATCTGCCGTTGCTGGCGAGCAACCGCATGGGCCATTGGGTCACGCCGAATGTCGAGGCGTACGTCAGCAAACTGTATGGCAACTTCGACCGCGTGCTGGCGCCGAGTCAGGTGATGGCCGACAAGCTCCGGGGTCTGGGGGTGCGCAACGTCTTCGTGCAGCCATTGGGCGTGGATCTGCAGACCTTCCATCCTGACGCCCGCGACAACGGTTTGCGCGCCGAACTGGGAATTGCCGAAGATACCCGCCTGCTGATCTTTGCCGGGCGCGGCTCCAAAGAGAAGAACCTGCCGGTGTTGCTCAAATGCATGCAACGTCTCGGCTCGCGTTATCACCTGCTGCTGGTCGGCTCATCGATGCCCGCTGTGGTCCCGGACAATGTCAGCGTGATCGACGGGTTCTGTCCCGCCGCCACCGTGGCAAGGTTGATGGCCAGCGCCGACGCTCTGCTGCATGCCGGCGATCAGGAAACCTTCGGTCTGGTGATCCTCGAAGCCATGGCCTGCGCGATTCCGGTGGTCGCCGTGGCGGCCGGGGCGTTTGAAGAGATCGTCGCCGAAGACTGCGGCTTGCTCTGTGCACCGAACAACCCGCAAGCCATGGCCAATGCCGTTCGCGAACTGTTCAGTCGCGGGTGCGTGAAACTCGGCCAACAAGCACGGCAACACGTCGAACGGCGTTATTCCTGGGACAGCGTGGTCGACAGCCTGCTCGGTCACTATCACGCGGTTCTCGGCCATTCGCTGCCTCGGGTGGCCAATGGCTGATCCTTTGAACCGCCGCGCCGTGTTGCTGGTGCTGCACGATGTGGCACCGTCGACGTGGGCGGATTATCAGCCATTTGTCGAAGCCGTCGATGCGCTGGGCGGTGTGCCAATGACCTGGCTGGTGGTGCCGGATTTCCATGGGCACGATGCGCTTGAGGCGCATCCGGCATTCTGTCGCATGCTCGGCGAGCGAGTAGCCCATGGCGATGAACTGGCCTTGCACGGTTTTTTCCATGACGACCGCGAGCCGGCACCGACCACGCCGCGCGACTGGTTCATGCGCCGGATCTACACCCACGAAGGCGAGTTCTATCACCTGTCCCGCGAAGCCGCCCTGGCGCGACTGCGTGCCGGTATCGAGCGGTTCCAGTGCCATGACTGGCCGCTGCACGGATTCGTCGCCCCCGCCTGGCTGATGAGCGACGGTACGCGCCAGGCATTGCGCGAGTTGCCGTTGCGCTACACCAGCGATCCACAGCATCTTTATCAATTGCCGGATTTCACCGCCATCGACGCCCCGGGCCTGGTCTGGAGTGCGCGCAGTGCCTGGCGCCGGGGTCTGTCAAAACTTGTCAGCGAACAACGCCAACAGCAGTGGCGCGACGCGCCGGTGATTCGTCTAGGCTTGCACCCGGTAGACATGCGCCACGCCTTCGCGCGTGATTACTGGCTACGAACCCTTGAACGGCTGCTGGCAGAAGGACGCACGCCCATGACCAAAATCGACTGGCTCACCGAGCACCGCGGGCGAATGGAGCGCGCTGCATGAGTCGCGGCATTGTGTTGTTGATCGGCCTGCTCGCTGCTGTACTGATCCCGGTGTTGCTCGGCGGCGGCGAGATCGGTGCGCGCCTGCAAAACTTTCCTCTGCAATGGCTGCTGATCATGTTCGGCATGATTTTGCTCTGCTGGGGCATCAACACCCTGCGCTTGCGCCTGCTGCTGGGCGATCAGCGCGATCGGGTCACACCGCTGAAAAGTCTCGGCGTGGTGATGGCCGCGGAGTTTGCCTACTGCGCCACGCCCGGCGGCAGCGGCGGGCCGCTGACGATCATGGCGTTGCTGGCGCGCAGCGGCGTGCGCCCGGCCCGTGGCAGTGCGGTGTTTGCCATGGATCAGTTGAGCGATCTGCTGTTCTTTCTCTGTGCCTTGAGCGGCATCCTGATTTACGCCTTGTTTCAGCACCTCAGTGACCGCCTCGAATGGTTACTGATAGTCAGTGCAGTGTCGCTGTCCGGTGGCCTGTTCAGTTGCGTGCTGCTGGCCCGCTACCACCGCCGCCTGATCCGCCTGAGCGGACGTCTGCTGGCCGCCCTCAACGTGCAGCCCGCCACTCGCCGGCGCTGGGCGCGCAAGCTGCTGCATTTTCTCGCCGCGTTCATCGATACGCTCAAATTGCCGTGGCAGACCTTGAGCAAAGTCTTCGCCCTGACCTGCGTGCACTGGCTGCTGCGCTACAGTGTGCTGTACCTGGCCTTGCGCGGACTCGGCGCGGACCTGCAATGGGCCTGGAGTTTTCTGGTGCAGATGCTGTCATTGGGCGCCGGTCAATTGAGCCTGTTGCCCGGTGGCGCGGGCGCCGCAGAACTCACGTCAGCGGCGCTGCTGGCGCCGATGGTCGGCAAATCCACCGCAGCGGCAGCAATTCTGATCTGGCGGGTGGTGACGTTCTATTTCTATCTAGTGGTGGGCGGGCCGGTGTTTCTGTTGATGCTCGGGCGGCCATTGCTCAAGAAGCTGCTGAAGATTCGACAAGCCTGAAAAGATCGCAGCCTGCGGCAGCTCCTACATTGAAATGCGATCCCTGTAGGAGCTGCCGCAGGCTCGGGCCGCGATCGGACGATCTTTTCAGGCTGGCTCACTCTCTTCATCCGGTTCGGGCTTCACCTGTTCCCATAGCTCCGCGGCACCGGGAAACTCGGTGCCGTCTTCCGGACTCAGGTCATCCGGGTCGTAGCGGCTCAGACAGCCCTCACCCAGGGTGGCAGGCGCTTTCGAAGTGGCTTTGTCCAGTGGATCGCTCACGGGCAGTTCCTCAAGGGCTGAAACAAAAAAAGGGCCTGGGGCGATTGAACGCCCAGGCCCTTCTTTATTCAAGTACGCGCAGGTTCGATCAGAACACCACGGTCTTGTTGCCGTGCACCAGCACGCGGTCTTCGAGGTGATAACGCAGGCCACGGGCCAACACCATCTTCTCGACGTCACGGCCGAAACGCACCATGTCTTCGATACTGTCGCTGTGGCTGACACGCACCACGTCCTGCTCGATGATCGGACCGGCGTCCAGCTCTTCGGTGACATAGTGGCAGGTCGCGCCGATCAGCTTCACGCCGCGCAGCGACGCCTGATGGTATGGCTTGGCACCGACGAACGACGGCAGGAAGCTGTGGTGAATGTTGATCACCTTGTGCGCGTATTCACGGCACAGCGCCGGCGGCAGGATCTGCATGTAGCGCGCCAGTACCACCACTTCGGCATCGTGCTGTTTGACCAGACGCGAGACTTCGGCGAAGGCCGGCTCCTTGTCCTGCGGGTTGACCGGGACATGGTAATAAGGAATGCCGTGCCACTCGACCATGCTGCGCAGGTCGTTGTGGTTGGAAATCACGCAGGAGATTTCGCAATCGAGTTCGTCGCTGTGCCAGCGGTGCAGCAAGTCGGCCAGGCAGTGGGATTCGCGGCTGGCCATCAGCACCACGCGTTTCTTCTGCTCGGTGTCGGTGATGCGCCAGTCCATCGAGAACTCTTCGGCGATCGGCGCAAACTTCTCGCGCAGCACTTCAATACCGAACGGCAGCGAATCGGCGCGGATCTCGTGACGCATGAAGAACCAGCCATTCTGATTATCCGAATGGTGGCTCGCTTCGGTGATCCAACCGTTGTGGGATGCCAGAAAGTTACTGACTTTGGCAACGATGCCAACGCGGTCAGGGCAGGAAATCACCAACCGAAAGGTGCGCATGGGGGGGAAACTCCAGAACTTCGCAAAGGCGGCCATTCTAGCGACTGTGCGCGGAAACTGCAGTATTGATGACCACATCCCCGCAGGCTGGCCCGATTCACGGCGTCTGACGCCACGCGCGGCAAAACTATAGTCCTGCAGTGAAGCTGTTCGGCCAGATAATTGTGAATATTCGTGATGACTGCATCACATTATTTAAATGACCATTCAATTCACCGGTTATTCCACGTAACTAATTCAAATAAAAAAACCGGTTAAATGTTTACTTGATGAAACAGCCTGACTATTATTGCGGCACTGTCCCTGCCATTCAACACATCCGCATAAGGTAGTTACCATGTCCTTGATCAACGAATATCGCGCCACCGAAGAAGCAATCAAAGAGCTGCAAGCGCGTTTGAAGAACCTGTCGCAAGACGACAAATTGCAAGCCGAGCTGGAATTCGAAGGCAAACTGCGCACCCTGATGGGCGAATATTCCAAGTCCCTGCGCGACATCATCGCGCTGTTGGATCCAGAATCGAAAACCAAAGGCACCCGTGGCGCCGCAGTAAAAACTACCGGCACCAAGCGCGCGCGCAAAGTTAAACAATACAAAAACCCGCACAACGGCGAAGTCATCGAAACCAAAGGTGGCAACCACAAGACTCTGAAAGAGTGGAAAGCCAAGTGGGGCGGTGACGTGGTTGAAGGCTGGGCTACCCTGCTGGGCTAAGCCGCAACGCCTGTCGCAGACTGATTCTGCGGCCCATGAAAAACGCCAGCATGCGCTGGCGTTTTTTTATGCCCGGCCTTTCACGGGCACACTATGTTCGATTTCAAAGATTCAAACGTTTGCGCAATGCCTGGACATAATTCTGCCACTCATTGAGCACTTGATTCTGTATCGGCGTAGCACTAAGCGCCCATTGCTGCGCGGCCTCGGCAAAAGATTGCAGGGTATTAGGCGCGCCCATTTGCGGCTCGGACAAACGCTGCTGGCAGAATATTCTCCAGCGTTCTTGCTCCTCGGAATTCAACGTGTCGGGAAAGTTGCGTGCGCGATATCGAAAGAGCAATTCCGGCAGACGTTCATCATCGAACGGCCAGTGCTCTTGCGCTAATTGCGCCGGATCAGCTGTCCTCACTTGCTCGCATAGACGCCGATCGCGATCACCGATAAATCCATCGTACAACTGCTGTTCCGGATCTTCGCTGGGCGTGAAGTCTTCGCTGGCGTAAATCGCCGCGACTTTATCTTTCCAAACTTGCTGTGCGTCACTTAGCCGCAGTGCACGTGCCTGATACAGCGCCATGTCCAGACCCAGGCGCTGCTGATCGTCGGCACGCAACACCGACAACGGCGCCACCACCGGGCAGCGATTGATGTGAATCAGTTTCAGCGGCACCGGCAGTTCACCCTCGGCGAGGTCGTCGCGGCGGGTATACAGGCGCTGGCGCAGGGTTTCGGCATCCAGATCCAGCAAGCCTTGCGGATCAAGGTGCAGGTCACAGACGATCAGCGCATTGCGATTGCGCGGATGCCAGGCCAATGGCAGCACCACACCGACATAGTGCCGCGCCGCCGAGAAGCGTCCGGAGATATGCACCAGCGGCTGCAACAGACGAATCTGGTCCATGACCTTCTGCTTGCTGCGCAGTTGAAACAGCCAGTCATACAACTTCGGCTGTTTCTCGCGGATCAACCGCGCCAGCGCGATGGTTGCGCGCACGTCCGAGAGTGCTTCGTGGGCATGCCCATGGTCGATGTTGTTGGCAGCCGTCAGGCGTTCGAGCTTGAGGGTCACCTTGCCTTCGTCATCGGTTGGCCACTCCAGGCCATCCGGGCGCAAAGCGTAGGCAGCGCGCACCACATCGATCAGATCCCAGCGACTGTTGCCGCCTTGCCATTCACGGGCGTACGGGTCGAAAAAATTGCGGTACAGGCTGTAGCGAGTCATCTCGTCGTCGAAACGCAAGGTGTTGTAACCCGCGCCGCAAGTGCCGGGCGCCGCCAGTTGTGCGTGCACGCGGGTCATGAAGTCGGCTTCGCTCAAGCCCTGTTCGGCGAGACAGCTCGGGGTGATACCGGTAATGGCGCACGCCGCCGGGTGCGGCAGGATGTCTTCGCTGGGCTGGCAGTAGAGGTTGACCGGCTCGTCGATTTCATTGAGGTCGTGGTCGGTGCGAATCCCGGCGACCTGCAGCGGACGGTCGTTGCGCGGATTGATGCCGGTGGTCTCGTAGTCGTACCAGAAGATTGAAGTCACGGGCGGTTCCTGAACTGAAGATCGGCAAAGTCTAGGCGTTGAACCGCCATCGCGGCCAGCACTGTGTCATTCAACCACCGTGCGCCACACGCTGTGCAATACATAGTTATGTCGTTTTCCCCCAAGAGGCTGCTAGCATCGGACGAACTTCGCATCCCGATCCGGCCCCATCAGGTAGCCCATGCTCGAGAACACAGCACTGCCACGGAAAGCACCGCTGAACCCGCCGCTCGATACCCGTTATCAAGTGGAAACCCCGGAGGGCATCGACCTGCCGTTGCGCCCGGCCGGTCTGATGGTGCGCAGCCTCGCCTTCGGCATCGACCTGGGCATTCGCGGGGTCATCCTCGGCGTGTTGTTCCTGGTGCTGGCGTTTCTCGGTCAGCTCGGCATGGGCCTGGGTTCGTTGCTGCTGTTTGCCGTCAGTTGGTGGTACATGGTGCTGTTCGAAGTGCTGCGTCAGGGCCGTTCGCCGGGCAAGCAATGGATGGGCCTGCGGGTGATCCACGATGACGGCACACCGATCGGCTGGTCGGCCTCGCTGCTACGCAACCTGCTGCGTTTTGTCGATCTGCTGCCGTTCGGTTATGCCTTCGGCGCCATCAGCTGCCTGCAACACTCCACCTTCAAACGCCTCGGCGACATCGCCGCCGGCACCCTGGTGGTCTACAGCGAACGCCCCCTCGCACGCCCGCAACTGCCCGACGCCCAGCCGCGCAGTGCACCGGTGCCGCTCAACCTCGGCGAACAACGCGCGCTGCTCGCCTTCGCCGAACGCCAGGCTGAATTGTCGCCGGCGCGGGTCAATGAGCTGGCCGCCCTGCTCGCCCAGCCGCTGCACATCTCGGCACCCAAAGCGGTCAGTGAACTCAATGGCATCGCCCGCGGCTTGTTGGGTCCGACATGAAGCAGAGTCTTTTCGAAGCTCGCCACAAGGCCGAATGGGAGCGCTTCACGCTGGCCCTCGAACGCCTCGAACATGGCAAGGACACCTCGCAGGTGGCCGCTTTCCCCAAGGCTTATCGACGCCTTTGCCAGCATCTGGCGCTGGCACAGGAGCGTGGCTACAGCAGCTTTCTGATCGACTCGCTGCAACAACTGGTGTTGCGCGGCCACCAGCAGTTGTATCGGCATCGCAGTCGCTTCGGCGCCAACCTGCTGGGTTTCATCCTCGCTGACTTCCCCCGACTGGTGCGCGCCGAATGGCCGTTCGTGCTGGCCGCCGGCCTGGTGTTTTTCGGCAGCCTGATCGGCTTTGCCTTGCTGGTGTATGCCTTTCCCGAACTGATCTACAACCTGATCCCCGCCGAACAGGTGCGCGACATGCAGAGCATGTACGACCCGGTGGCCGGGCACCTCGGGCGCTCGGCCGAACGGGCGGCCAGCGAAGACTGGGTGATGTTCGGTTATTACGTGATGCACAACATTGGCATCGCCTTTCAGACTTTCGCCAGTGGCTTGCTGCTGGGCGTGGGCAGTGCGTTCTTCCTGTTCTACAACGGGCTGGTCATCGGCGCAGTGGCCGGGCACCTGACCGAGATCGGTTTTGGCCAGACGTTCTGGTCGTTCGTGATCGGCCACGGCGCCTTCGAACTGAGCGCCATTGCCCTGGCGGGCGCGGCGGGGCTAAAGCTCGGCTGGGCGGTGATTGCACCGGGGCGGCTTACCCGTGGTGAAGCGCTGGTGGAGGCGGCGCGCAAAAGCGTGCTGCTGGTGTGTGGGGTCATGCTGTTCCTGCTGATCGCAGCGTTCATCGAAGCGTATTGGTCGTCGAAGACCGGGGTTACACCGCAGATCAAATATGCGGTCGGTGCCGCGTTGTGGATCGCAGTGGCGGCCTATCTGCTGTTCGCCGGAAGGGCACGCCATGCGCCTGAGTGATGCCACCGTGGCGATCCGCCCGCGCACCAGTTGGGAAGCCATGGACCTGGGCGTGCTCATGAGCCAGCAGCATCGGCGCCTGCTGATGACCAGTTGGGCCATCGTCACCCTGCCGCTGTTCGCCGTGCTGACCTTGCTGCTATGGGATTCGCCGTCGCTGGTGGTGTTGATTTTCTGGTGGCTGAAACCGGCGTACGAACGCCTGCCGCTGTACATTCTGTCCAAAGCCCTGTTCGGCGAAACACCGACACTGAAACAAACCCTGCGCGAATTCCCGCGGCTGCTCAAACCGCAATTGCTGGCCAGTTTGACCTGGCGTCGCCTGAGCCTGAGTCGCAGTTTCCTGTTGCCGGTACTGCAACTCGAAGGCCTCGACGGCACGGCCCGTCAGCAACGCTTGCAGGTGTTGCTGCAACGCAATGCCGGCGCCGCGCAATGGCTGACGATCATCGGCATGCATCTGGAGACCGCACTGTGGATCGGCCTGATGGTGCTGTTCTACATGCTCCTGCCACAGCAGATTGAAACCGACTGGGACTGGCAATCGCTGATCCTCGATACCGATCACCACTGGCGTTGGCTGGAGCACCTGACCAACGCCTTTTACGCGCTGGTACTGGTGGTCTGGGAACCGATTTATGTCGCGTGCGGTTTCAGCCTGTATCTGAACCGGCGTACCGCCCTGGAAGCGTGGGACATCGAACTGGTGTTTCGCCGTTTACGCCAGCGCCTGAACAGCAGCGCGGTGGGTTTATTGTTGGCGGTCTGTCTGTTGCTGCCCGCGGTGCCACCCGTATGGGCTGCGGCCGATCCCGCCAGCGCACCGGAGGCACCACGCCTGCTGCACCAACCGCTGACCAGTCAGGCTGCGCACGACAGCATCAAGGCGCTGCTCGAACAACCACCGTTCAAGAACAAGGAAAGCGTGACCCGTTATCGCTTTGGCGACGACCCGGCAACCCCGGCCAAAGCCAAGCCCGGTGAGGCGCCGCAATGGCTGAAAACCCTGCTCGGCTGGCTAGACAGTCAGCGCTTCAATGCGCTGGCTGGCCTGATTGAAGTGCTGTTGTGGGGCGCATTGCTCGCGGCTATCGGCTGGCTGATCTGGCGCTATCGCGAGTTCCTGCGCACCTTCGTCAGTCGCCGGCCGAAGTTGCCCGCCCGCGTCAGGCCACCTGCACCGCAGCAGGCATTCGGCCTGGACCTGAATCCGCAATCCTTGCCCGACGACATCGCCGCCAGTGCCGAACAACTCTGGCAGACCCAGCCACGCGCCGCGCTGGGACTGCTCTATCGCGGATTGCTCAGCCGTCTGCTGCACGATTTTGCCCTGACCTTGAAACCTGCCGACACCGAGCATCAGGTGCTGCTGCGGGTCGAGCAATTGCAGCGCCCCGAACTGCTGGTGTTCAGTCGCAGCCTGACGCAGCACTGGCAGAACATGGCCTACGGGCACCGCGTGCCAGCGGCACACCTGCAGCAGGAACTGTGTGACGGCTGGCGTGCCCTGTTCGGCCCGGGAGCGCGCGCTTGAACCGGCGCAACGCGTGGCTGCTCGGCGGGGTGATCGTCGCCCTGCTCGCGGCGTTGAGCGTCTATCTTTACCTCAAGGCCAGGCCCTATCAGGAAGTGATCGATCACGGGCCGGCGCCCCAGGCGCAGGCCAATCCTTATCTGGCGGCAGAACTGTTTTTGCGTGAACGCGGCCTTAACGTCGGCCAGGCCGAAACGCTGGCGATGCTGCCAGAGATCGATCCGCGTCGGCACACCCTGCTGTTGTTCGGCGAGCGTTCGCGCATGACCCCGCGTCAGGTCGATCAGGTGTTGAACTGGGCCCGCGCCGGTGGGCGCCTGGTGTTCGTGGCCGAAGCGCTGTGGGACAGGCAGGCCAGACAAAGCGATGATCTGTTGCTGGATCGGGTGCAGTTGCACCAGTCCCTGAGCAAGGACCTCAAGGAGCCGCCGGCGGAGCTGGCGGATGATCCGTACCCGAATCTGACCAAGCTCTACCTGGAAGACGAGGACGCACCGGCCTACGCCGGTTTCGACACCGCGTTCCATCTGGAGGACCCGAACAATCTCGCCCAGGCCTGGGCCAACAGCGCCAAGGCCACGCACATGATGCAACTGCCGTACGGCCTCGGCTCGATCACCGTGGTCACCGATGCCGAATTGTGGAAAACCCCGGCCATCAGCAAGCACGACAACGCCTGGCTGCTCTGGTACCTGAGCGCCGACACCGACGTCACGCTGATTTTCAACACGGCGCACGATGGTCTGCTGACCTTGCTCTGGCGTTACTTCCCGCAAGCCGTCGTCGCCCTGCTGGCGCTGATCGGCCTCGGCCTGTGGCACGTTGCCGTGCGCCACGGGTCATTGCAGGCGCCTGCCCCGAGTGGCCGGCGCCAGTTGCAGGAGCACCTGCGCGCCAGTGCCGATTTCATTCTGCGCCACAACGGTCAGCACACGTTGTTGCAAGCCTTGCAACAGGACCTGCTGCGCCGCGCCCGCCGCCGCTATCCCGGCTTCGACCAATTGAATGTGGCCGAGCAATGGCTGGTGCTGTCGCGCCTGACCCGCCAGCCAACCCGCGCCATCAGTCAGGCCCTGAGCCCGGTGCCGAAACAGCGCATGAGCAGCGCTGATTTCAGTCGCCAGGTGGCCCACCTGCAAACCTTGAGGAACACGCTATGAGTGAACAGATCGAGCCCGGCAGCGCCAGCCACGCCGCCCAGCAACGCCAGCGTGCCAGCCAGTTGGCGCAAGCACTGCGCGGCGAATTGCAGAAGGCCCTGATCGGCCAGAACAGCGTGATCGACGATGTGCTGACCGCGCTGATCGCCGGCGGCCATGTGCTGCTTGAGGGCGTTCCGGGGCTGGGCAAGACCTTGCTGGTACGGGCGCTGGCGCGCTGCTTCGGCGGCGAGTTCGCGCGCATCCAGTTCACCCCGGACCTGATGCCCAGCGACGTCACCGGCCACGCGGTGTACGACCTGCACACCGAGCAGTTCAAGCTGCGCAAGGGGCCGCTGTTCACTAACCTGCTGCTGGCCGACGAGATCAACCGCGCCCCGGCAAAAACCCAGGCGGCGTTGCTCGAAGCGATGCAGGAACGCCAGGTCACCCTCGAAGGTCGGGCGCTGCCGATCGCCCAGCCGTTCATGGTGCTCGCCACCCAGAACCCGATCGAACAGGAAGGCACTTATCCATTGCCGGAAGCCGAGCTCGACCGCTTTATGCTCAAGGTGCGCATGGATTACCCCGAGGCCGAGCAGGAGCTGAACATGGTGCGTCAGGTCAGCCGCTCGACCCGCGCCGACATGCTCGACGTGCAGCCGCTGCGCACGGTCCTGCAAGCCAAGGACGTGCAAGCCTTGCAACGCATCGCCAGCGATCTGCCGATCGACGATCAAGTGCTCGATTACGCCGTGCGCCTGGCGCGCAGCACCCGCTCCTGGCCCGGCCTGACCCTCGGTGCCGGGCCACGCGCCTCGATTGCGCTGGTGCGTTGCGCCCGCGCCCGTGCGTTGTTGCGTGGTGGCGAGTTCGTGATTCCCGATGACATCAAGGGCTGCGCGCTCTCCGTGCTGCGCCATCGGGTGCGGGTGGCGCCGGAGCTGGACATCGAAGGTCTGCAGGTCGATCAGGTGTTGCAGCAACTGCTCGACCAAGTGCCGGCGCCGCGTCTGTGAGCATCCGGAAAAGATCGAAAGATCGCAGCCTGCGGCAGCTCCTGCTGGGGATCGCGCTCCATGTAGGAGCTGACGCAGGCTGCGATCTTTTCAGCAGACAAACCGGTGCAGCACCATGAAACCCTCACGCCTGTTATTGATCTGGCTCGCCGCCCTGTGCCTCATCGGTATCCTCACGGGCACGCTGCAAGCCCTCGACATCGACGTGCCCGCCACGCTGTTGTCGATCAACTGGGGCTTGCTCCTGGCCCTGCTGGTACTCGCGCTCATCGATGCGCTGCGCCTGAACAATCTGCCCTCGCCGCGCATCCAGCGGCAGATACCTGGCAGCCTGGCACTCGGCCGTTGGAGCGAGGTGCACCTGCAGCTCAGCCATGACTTCAACGAACCGGTCGCGCTGAAGATTTTCGACCACGTGCCACAGGGCCTGAGCTTCGAAAACCTGCCGCTGGCAGTTGAACTGCAACCCGGGCAATTCAGCGAGGTCGTTTATCGCCTGCGCCCGCTCAAGCGCGGTCACTTCAGCTTCGAACATTGCGAAATCAACCTGCCCAGCCCGTTCGGTCTGTGGACTGGCAAACGCCTGCTCGCCGTGAGCGGCGACATCCGCGTCTACCCGGACTTTGCAAAGCTCTACGGTGGGCAGTTGCTGGCGGTGGACAACTGGCTCAGCCAGCTCGGCGTGCGCCAGCGCCAGCGTCGCGGGCAAGGTCTGGAGTTTCATCAGTTGCGCGAATTTCGCGAAGGCGACAGCCTGCGCCAGATCGACTGGAAAGCCACCGCCCGCCAGCGCACACCGATTGCCCGCGAGTACGAGGACGAACGCGACCAGCAGATCATGTTCCTGCTCGATTGCGGCCGACGCATGCACAGCCAGGATGATGAACTGTCGCACTTCGACCATGCGTTGAATGCTTGTCTGCTGCTCGGTTATGTGGCGTTGCGTCAGGGTGATGCGGTGGGGCTGTGCACGTTTGCCGGTGATCAGACGCGCTATCTGGCCCCGGTCAAGGGCCACGGGCAGCTCAACAGGCTGCTCGATTCAGTCTATGACCTGGACAGCAGTCAACGCCCCGCCGACTATCGGGCGGCGGCCAATCGATTGCTGTCCCGACAAAAGCGCCGGGCCTTGGTGATACTGATCACCAATCTGCGTGACGACGACGATGACGATCTGCTGGACGCCGTCACACACTTGAGTCGCCAGCACCGCGTGCTGGTGGCAAGTCTTCAGGAAGGCGTACTGGAGCAATTGCGTCAGCAGCCGGTGCAAACACTGGATGAAGCATTGACCTATTGCGCCACGGTGGATTACCTCAATGCCACGGCGCAACGCCATGAGCAGTTGCTTGCGCATGGCGTCGCGGTGCTGCAAACCCGGCCCAAAGCGTTGGGACCGGGTCTGGTGACGCATTACCTGAGCTGGAAAAAAACCGCGGTGCTCTAGTTTTAACTCAGTCCGGTCGCCGGCACCGGCCCCAACGACATCGGATTGAGCGGCGAGAGATTGAGCAGACGCGACGCTTCCACTTGCAGGTCATACGCACCACCGATCGTACCGATGCAGCGCCAGCTCAAACCGGCGGAGGTCAATCGCCGATAGACGCCGAGTGCCGGTTCCACACTGGTCAGGCCCAATTCCCGGGCAGAGGAATAGCCTTTCAATCCGAGGCAGATGTCGCGATTGAGCAGATGGCTGGTGGCGTTGTCGACCAACAACGTAATGGTATGAACCTGAGGGGTTCGTGGAAACAGGGTTCTCTCGCCCCAGGCCGTTTTCGGCTCCGTGTTCAACTGGATCAGCGCATCGTTCCAGACATTGGCGGCCAGTGCCGTGAACTCGAAGGTATGGGATCGAGCCGAGTCGAGCACTTCCTCATTGAGGTTGTCCAGTGTGGCAAGCACCTCCATGTCCCCGACCCGCGACACCTTCCAGGAAAACAACGCCCAGCCTTCGCCATTCGTCATTACCCGCACAATGTCTGGTCCCGCCCGGAAGATCACTTCAACGCCGGAGGCTGCGTGGCGAGTACCCGAGAGCCGTATCTTCAGACCCATCACGACGCTTTCCCCTACCAGCGGGTCGAACGTCGGATTGCGCACCTCGGCAATCTCGGCATCAACCGGCATGGGCCGTTGAGCTTCATCGCGCAAGGGCAAGGCCAGCTCTGCGGCGGGTCCCGATGCAGTGACGGCCTCCAGCACTTCGAAGTCGAAGGTGAATGAACGTGCGGCGTCGGGCCCGTCGTAGGGACTGGGTACGGTGGCAACGACCTGCGTCCTGCCTGGCCGAGTGGCGGTGAACGGAAAACTCGCCCAGCCATTGTCCTGTGTCCGAATGGGCGTTGCAGTCCCTTCTTGGTGCGCAAAACTGACCTCGGTGCCCGGCACGTCACGTCCGGTGTAATACGAGCGGCTTCTGACTTCCAGAAAAGTGCTTTGACCAACGAACAGATCAAACGTCGGACCACGCAGATCGGCATCGTCGATCCGGTTGTGAGCCAGCAACATCTTCATGGCCGGGTAAGCAAAACTCGCCTGTGGCAGCTCCACGGCCAGCGCCAACGGCCCTTCTCGTTCACTCCTGACTGCATCGAGCGTCCACTGCAGACCATTGCTGGGCAGCTCCCGCTCATGCTCGGGGTCAAGCCTGGCATTGAGTACTCGATCCGAGGCGTTGGCCCACTGGGCGACAACATCCAGGCCGATCAAGGGGCTTTCGGCGTTGGGCATGAACTTCACCATCCGGTTGCCCAGCGGTGTTTCGGTGTAATGCGATTGCACCAGAACCCGAAGCTCCACCTCCTGCGCGAGGTCGATCACCGGATACCACTGGGGCCCCTGCAACGCGACGACATCGAGCTGGAAATGCCCGCAAACCGCCTGCAGCAGATAGGTGTCGGCGGTGTACTGACTGCGCACGGACAGGCTGCGCTCGATCTGTATGTCCTGAGTAATCCGGTCGCAGGAGATCGTCCATGGATCGATGACGGGATGCTCCCGTCCCCAGGGCGGACTGGCTACCAGCACACCTTCAGGGTCCTGCTCTTCGTCGTTGACCAGCAACCCCGCGCGGGTGCCCATCCAGACACTGTCGCTCGCCAGTTGCAGTGTCAGCTCATGGCTGGCGCCAAAGCACAGGTGCAGCCTGTCGCCAGGCAACTGCCCTTCGCCGTCGATAAACACCCGGTCCAGGCGCAAAGGCTCCAGCACCAATTCGACGCTGGCCAACGCGAATCGTACAGCGCCAGGGCGACCCGGCCCGCCATTGTCCGGACTGATAACGGTCAACTTGACCGTCTCCTCGTCACGCTGCAGCGTAAGCATATGCACGTATTCGACCAGGTAAAGATCGAGCAGCAGGCCGTCGGGACCGACCGTCGGCCCGGTCTCCATCAGGCGCGAAGGCACCAGGGTCAGGTCTACTTCTCCACCGAGCCCGGGATTGATCCGCAACGTACCTTGCGCGCCCTGTACTGCCTCGTAGTGAAACAGCAGTTTGTAATCGGCCCGACCCGGTGTCGGGCGCGGCATCGTTGCCAATGTGATCGACTGGTAAGCGTCACCGCCATTCACAGCGTTCATGAAGCCGATTGTGCGGCCGTCCCACACCCCTTCCTGACGAGTGACCCTTCGCTCGTCATTGTACGTCCAGCCGTTCAGACCATTGTTGAAGTCGCCGTTGACCAAAAAGCTGTCACGGGCAAGGATATCTTTCCGGTTCATGGTTGTGTCTTCCCTGCCCGCTGGGCGCGTACGGCCGTGCCGGGCGAATCGTCAAGGTTGTTGGTGGTGAGCAGACCGTCGACCTGATCGGCGAACGACGGTCCTCCATCCCGTGCCTGGTACACCAGCGTCAGAATGAGGTTCGTCAGTGAGTCCAGCAGGCTGCCTTGAGCGGGCTGTTCATGGCGCGGCAGGGTCAGCAGGTATTCGGCGTGTACGCCGGTTCCTTCGAACGGCAGATAGCGGTCACCATCGATATGGCTGGCCATTCCGTTGTCGTCCAGTCCCAGAGACAGGCCGATCTGCTGATAGGGGCGCAGGTTCTGCACCAATGAGCCGGGCGATGGACTTCCAGTGGCCGGGTCATGCAGATACTTCACGCCTTCAATGTCCGGCGCCAGCAGCGTGGAACTGGTGATCTGCACCAGGGTTGCACAGATATTCTGGTACGGCCCCAACAACCCCGGAAATGTCAGCGAGAGCCCTTTCACCTGGCGGCAGTAATGCCCCGGATAGTCTTCATTGAAGAGCTTTTCGTTGAGTTTGATCGACAGCTTTCCCGACCCTTTGAATTCATCCCATGCGACCGGATCAAGGTCACGCAACGAAATCGTCTTGACCAGTTGCAGGCGGTGCTCGTCACGCTTGATGCGCGCAGCGGCCATTCGTAGCAGATCGAGCTTCAGTGACTGCCCGGTGGTGAATCCATGGCAGTTGTCCATCCACACATCAGGGCGGACAAACCGGCTCTGGTAATCACCCAGTTCATACTGCCAACAGGTTTCGGCGCACAGGCACAGGCCGGCGACAACGTCGTAGACCTGGTAAATCAACGTCTTGATCTGCCCGACCACCCAGTTGCTCAACGCCTGGCCGGTCGCGCGGTTTTGATAGAACGCATACACCGCCAGAGCCTGGTTATTGACGATTTCGCTCTGCTGCAGACTGGCACGGGCTGCGCTGAGCGCGTGTTCCTGGGCCAGCAGTTGCTCACGCAACACCCGCACTTCGGCCAGTGACTGATCACGGGCCAACTCCCACTCCTGCTGGCGTCGCCGGTACTGCTCGGTGATGCTGATTTCCTCGGCCTCGCTGCGCAAAACGTCGCTTGCGATTTGCAAGCCATCGGCCAAGGCATAAGCGGGCCCGGCTATACGGTAGCCGCCGAACGATGTTCCCCCGATATTGGGAAACGTATCCAGCGCCCCTCCCAACGTCCGAAGGGCCTGGCTCGCAATACCCCAGTCCCGGGATGATCGGCTTTTATGCAGAGCAAGGTTCTCTGCCTCGGAAACCCCCTCCAGCGCCAGCGCCTCATAGTGCTGCGCGCGAGCGATAAGCATGCTCTCGCTTTGGCGCAATGACGCGGCAGCCGCCTCGATCTGGGCAATCGTCGCTTCCTGAATGGCCCGGGTGTAGTCGGCCAGTTCGATCAGATGGCTCTGCTGCAGAGTCTCCAGTTCGCCGCGATCACGCAGTTCCAGCCAGGAGCGCAACTGATCCTCCTGTTGAATCAGAAACTCCACGCCCTGCAACGCCAGGCTGTAGACGGTCTGCCACTTGTATGGCACCACCTGCACCTGACCGCCTGGATTGCGCGCCAGCCCCTGATTGCCATTGCCCTGAGCACGCAACAGTTCCAGCGGATCCATCATCCGGCTGAACAACGGAAGTGACAACGGCTGACCATCGATCGAGCGGTTGTTGCGCAAGTTGTTCAGTCGCGCATTGAGCTGATCCCACATTGCCTTGGGGCGTTCATTGATACCCGGCCGGAATACTTCGCAACCCAGCAGATCGAAATACGGCGTGCCTTGCATCGCGGTCGGCACATCGGCCGGACTCAGTTCAAGGCTCGCTTCGAACGCCTTGAGCGGGTCGCGTTCGCTGATCAGGTCCAGGATCTCGCCGAGCCTCCTGGGTTGCCAGTTGCTCGCCGTTCGCGTGACCGGTTCCTCACCGAGCAGGGTCAGCGCCCTGCTGTAATTGAGCGCTGCTTGCACCATGCTGTCGTAATCCAGGTGCCGATAAAGTGCATCACCCCACTCGATCAGGTTTTGCACATAGCGCAGGAAAATCGCGATCTTGAAGTGCACGGGCGCGCAGTAGCCAATGGCATCCGGGTCTGAGGGCGCCGCACTTTCATAGGAACATTCGATGTCGGCGTTTTGCAGCGGACGGCAACGCCAGTAGGCGGGCGCCGGGATCACCGGCGGGTCTTCAGGAAGGGGCTCCTCGACCGGGACAACCTCACGCGCCAGTGGGTCGAACACATATTCGTACCAGCCCTGTGCCTCACGTGGGCGCCCTTCTGCCGACAGCCTGACACCGACCAGATCCGGCGTATGGAAGAACAACTCCCAGAAGTACAGACCATTGCAGCCATCGAACGGCCCGTTCTGCTCGATAGCACCATTGGGCATGCGAGGCTCCTCGACATGCTGGGTATCCCAGGACAGCAATGCATCCACAGAGATTGTCGCGCGGCTGGTCAGCACCGAACCGTGAATCGAATTCAGACGTGAATATTTGAGTGTCTGAGCACTGTTGTTGAAACTCAAAAACTGCGCGCCCTCGGTACTGCTCTTGTCGAGGGTCGGGGTCTCGTACAGCCGTGGTCGCTGCGTGAGCGTGACCGAAAACCTGTTGCGACCATGCCCCTTGTTACCTTCGGGCACTTCACCGAAAGTGAATTCGATTTGCTCGCCTATCGGAAAACTTTCGATGCCCGCCGATGGGGTCTGGCGACGATAGGTGCGCCAAGGGGTTGCGTAGTTGCCGTCCAGAACGCCGGTCGAAACCCAGTCCACAGGATCGTTCTGAGTCCGTGCGCCAAACTTCAGACTGAACACCACGGGGACATGAAGGATCTTCGGTACCAGCCGATTCTGTTCGTTCAATACGGCGTCACCCAATCCGCTGATGGAGAAACCGGCACCGGCGCGCACCTCGTCCTGGGTTCTTGTCAACAGCAGCACCAGCAATTCATTGCTCAGTGGAGTGACGGCTTCGGCCACCCAGATACCGTCACCGAGAGAGGTTTCCTTGAAATCCTCGATGGCAAAAGAGTGGACATTTTTGCTGGTCGAACCGTCGTACAACTGAACGATGTGGGCCTGTGCCGGCTGCCGGCGAGTCGTCAGGCTGATCTGCAGTTGCTGCTCGCCAGTTGCGCTTATCCGGATATCGAACGAGGTATTGGCCGTGGTTGCCCGCCAACTGATCGACAGCCGTTCGAGCACTCGCCCCTGCTCCCTGACCGCATCGCAGCGCCCGCGAACCCTGAGGACTTCATAAAAACTGCCATCCGTCCCGCGTTCGCGGGTATAGATCGTGTCGAACTTCAGATTCGTGGTGATCGTGCCCGCCGTCTCGACTGAGCTGCTGACCTCGACGGTCGAGTAATCCGCCGGCACCACCTTCTGTTGCAGGCTGGCAGCATCGCTGAAACGCCCGAACGTCATCGCCAGCAAGGTGGCCGTATCGTCCGGCACCTTGCGGAACAATGCATCGCGGGTTTCATGAATTTCGATAGCGTGGAGCGGGGCCTGACCGTCCAGGCTGTGTCGATTGGTGTAGCAGACGGCCAGGCGATCATCTCGTGGATCGCCATCACCCAGCGACACGACCGTCAGCCGTCCGTTGGAAACGTCATATTCGCAATCGCGTTGATGCAGTGACAGTGGCGCTGACCACTGACCGTTCAGCGTGCTGAACGCCAGTTTGATCTCCAGCGACCAAGGGCTCTGCACCACACCCTCACTGTCGATCTGGCGATCACGCCACTCGCACCAGACGATCACTGGCAGCCCCAGCCAGATCACACAACGGATGTCGACCACGCGGCCAGACGTGGCGAGATCGACCTTCTGCCATTCGCCCCAGGCAGCGGGATTGATTTTGCGACTGGCGTTGTCCAGTTCAACCTTCACGCTGCGCAGAAAATAGGCGAACGGCGCCGTGCGCTCCTGGCCGACCAGGTAATAGCGCGCGTCCTGGACTGACGCGCCATCGATGTAACCGCTGAGCACATCCAGATCGCACAGGCGCTGGAAAGCCTGGGTGTATTCCATCAGCCCCTGCTGCACCGACGCGGTACTCAGACGCATTTGATTCAGGGTATTTTCCAGGTTGCGGAACAGCGCGGTTTTTTTCAGGCGCAGGGACGGCACGATGTAGTTTTCTGCTTGATCCCGAAGTAGCACATTGGCTGACCAGGTGCTGTAGTGGCTGAGGAATTGATACCAGTAGTGCAGGTCGTCGCCTTCGAAGTGGCTGTCTTCGTAGCCCGGCTCCATGCCGCTGTAGACGGACTGTATGTGTTCCTGCAAGCAGCGTACGGTCGATGATGTCCGGGTGGCTTGCAGTTGCGCGCTGTCACGGGTGTCGAGCAGCAGATAGCGGCTCAATTCATCAGGGGTATTCAGCGTCACCCCACCGGACCAGAGCTTCTGCCCTATCACCGCCTCCAGCATGGCCGCCGTGTAAGCTTCTGTCAGTTCGATCTGCGGGTTTTGCATGGTTATCTCCCTGTCTCGGTGCGGTTGCCGGCTCGGCGGGTAACGGGGCGCTTGTCCAGCGTGCCTTCCAGCACCAGCGCCTCATTCAGGCGGTCACTGAAAAGACTCAACTGAAAACGGCCATTGCGGATGTTCGCGGTGCGGATGTTCACCCGGTAAGGGCCATCGCCGAAGGTGAATCGGGTGGCCAGCGCTGGCGTGAAGACCATGCCCAGCGCCTGAGTGGTGTAATCGGAACTCCAGCCCATCGCCCCCTCGCTGCCTTTGAGTTGCGCGGTATCAAGCGGCGCAATCTCCAGGCAGTAACGGCTCTCGCGCAACAGCGTGAGCGAGTCTTGCCCCGGAATGATCGGCAGGCGATGCTCCGTCTCATCACCGCCGATACTGATCAGCTCTACTTTCCATTCAAACGCCGGCAGCACGGTCAATTGGAAACCCTGTGTCTGTGCAGGATGCAGCGTCAGTGCAGCCGTCACGGTGAAATCACCCTCGCGGATCGAGTTGAACGGGTACACCGAACGTCCTTGAGCATCGGTGACAATCGTCTGCTCTACTGGAGGACTGCCGCTGACTGTCCACAACACCGGGTAATTGCTTACCGGTCGTGCCTCTGGCGCGGTGGTCTCTTTCACATCGATCCAGAGCAGTGTCGGCCGCGCGGCACCGGCAACCGGAAAACGAGTCGGCTGCGAGAAGTTCTGGATCAGCGCCCCTGCCGCGACCCATACCTTGACCTCGACCGGCAGGTCGGTACCCAGTTTTGCAGAGATCGTCAACTCACCTGCAGGTGGTTGCGCGACGGAAAACACCGAGTAGCCGTCCGCGTCACTCGGCACCTCGACTTCGGTCAGCGCGGCACTGCTCCACCACGTCACCGTCTCGCCAGCCAAAGGCGCATCGTCCAGCCCGACCACCCGGCAACGCACTGGCAATGCCCGACCGACCAGTGCTACATCGGTGACGACCGGCGCGCTGAAAATCCGTGGTTTGTCGGCAAACACAATGGGACGACTGAACGTAAGACTGTGACTGCCTTCGACATTGCCGACCGAGATTTCGGCATTCCCCGGACTCAGGCTGGAGATCCATACCCGGCTCACGCCATCCTTGTCGGTGAAAGTCTGGCTCGGGCGGATCTCGCCCAGCGTTGTCGACCATGCCACTTGCCGGTGAGCGCCTCGGTTGCCGTAATCGTCGACCAAAACGGCGTACATCTCCTGCTCCCACAAGCGTCCGGCCAGGACCGGGTGAGGCGGCACCGGACCGCTCAACTCGGAATTGAATTTCAGGGTTGCCTCATCACAGTCGATGACGACCGACGGACCGTACACTGGCTCGTGCAGCGGCACGCTGTAATGCAGATGCGCCGTACCGACCCTCGCGCCAGCCTGCAATTGCGCCCAGGCCCGGCCCTTGTCGTCCGTGCGAATACGTGGGGTGAGCACCGACCCCAGATCAGTTCCGACATTGAGTACCACGCCCTTGAGCGGCTCACCGTAGAAGTCGAGCAGCGTGATCTCGAACTCCGCGACCTCCTGCGACAGACCGGCAATCAGTGTCAGGTTGTCCACCACACAGCGCGTGGTGAAACTCTGGCCGACCTCTGCCGAATCCTGTGGTGTAGCGGCGGCGTTGAAGCGGGCCAGACTCTCCAGCGCACTTTGCGCAGCCTCGGCGTACAGCGGCTCCGGATCCAGCGGGTTCAACGTACCCAGCCTGAGCGCGGCGGTAATATCCATCCCGCGCCGGGCCAGGTCGAGTGTGCGATCGAGCAGATCGAGCTGCGCCAGATTGCGCAGGATCGGCCAGTCCGGATTGTCGCTGTCTTCGGCCTCGTGACTGATATGCCCGGCGCATTCCAGTACATGACGGATACCGCAGCCGAAATAGCTGGCCAGTTTGTCGGCGGCGGCGTCACGCACCAACCGCAGGCCGTCTTCACTCATGTCGTCAGGCAACTGATTGACCTGAGTGAGGTAATCGAGGATTTTTTCTTCAGGCTGCCGGGCCCGGGCGATCAGCCGACGATAGAGTGCCAGGTAGTACACCGCCCGGATCGAAATCTCGTAGGGACTCTCCAGGCTGAACCATTGGTACTGCTCGTCCGCGAGCAAGGTGGCGAGCAGGGTTGGCGTCAAACCAAGTTTGTCGGCGATCCGCCCGCGACGCTCAAGTTCGGCGAGCATTTGCAGAAACGAATCCGGCTGCTCAAATACACCCGACTTTTTCAGGATTGGCAGGCTCATGGCCTCCTTCAGGAAGTCATAGGCCTGGCCCTGAGCCCATGCCAGCACCTGCGCGGTCAGTAACGACTCGAGCTTCAGATAAACCGAAAGCCCAGCTTCCACCACCACCCGCTGCTCGTCGCGGCAACGCAGCACAATCGTACGAATCAGGGTTTCCAGCGGCCCACGCAAAGGCTCGTTTTCAGATCTCGAATAAATCGTCTGCACGACATCCCTGATCAGGGTGTTGGCGCGCTCAAGGTATTGCTCCTCGGTTTCTCCGATACGTCCGACCACCAGACCGTCACGATCCACCAGCCCCTCCAGTGCCGTCATCCAGTCGATCAGTTGTTCTTTGTCATCGCGCTGCGGCGCGCCTTCTTCCTGCAAAGTCGCCTGCTCCACCCGGACGGCCTGCACCTGGGTACGCAACTGGTGTAGCAATTGTTCCTGGGATTCGCTCCAGACTGTCGGCACGTAGACCGGATTGACGTTTTGCACCAGCCAGAGCGGCGGTACATCGTATTCCAGACACCAACTGGCGCAGACCATCAAACTGCGGATGGCACCGAGCGCGTCGGCGCCATCCGTGGTGCCGTAAGTGGAGACCTGCGGTTCACCCGCCAGTTGCGACACCAGACCTTGTCCTGCGCTCAAGGTCTGCAGCAACGCCGTGGACTCAATCGGTGTGAGGTCAAACAATCGCCCAAGAAACACCAGGCGCCAGAAACTCGAGAGAATTTCCAGGCTGCGGCGCAGGTGGGTGTTGAGACCGAAGGCCTCTGCAATGACCGTGGCCAGGTAACGATAGGTTTCGAAATTGATCTCCAGCGCACTGCAAATCTGATGCACCGTCTGTTGTTCAGCCGGGGTACGCGGCACGATTGCAAACTCGACGTCATCGATCCGCAGCGGCTCCTGGAACAACGCCTCGCGGTTGTACACCCGGTCAAAATGCGACAGTTGCCCATCCTGGCCGTACACCGACAGCACATCGATCAACGCCGCAAACTCTTCAGCCTTGCACGCATGCGCACGCTTGAGTTCCTTGAACAGGCCAAGACAACGCAAGGTATTGGGGCGGATCCAGATTGACGGTTCGCCAGTGCCACGCTGCTCGGCCCGTATCGCGGCGATGAGCAGTTGGTCGACTTGATGCCCGGGTAGTTGCAGCATGCGATCCAGCCGGCACTTGCGATTGATCCGATCCATGCGATGTTCCAGATCTGTAAACCCTTCTTCCCCCACATGCACCAATTCAAACAACGCGCCAATCCGGGCCGGCACCACATCGATGGCCGGCCCCGACCCGCCATGGATATACCGTGCCCCTGCCACGACCCCGGTCAGCGGTACATCCGGGTTACCCAGGAAGGGAGCGTTGACCGACAGTTTGGGGGTGAAAGCGCCACGCCCCAGCAGGCGATCGACCTGAGTCTGATCCAGGCGCGTCGCATCCCTGAAAATCCACAGCTTGCGCAGACTTTCAAGAAAATTTGCCTTGCTGCCGAAATTGAATTGATAGAAATCGTCCGCCGATTGCAGCGGTTGCGGGTCGACCAGGCGCGTCAGCGGATCCACCCTGCGCAGCGGTGCCCCAGCCATCTGTGAAGTCAACGGGAAGTAAGGATCATCGAGCAACAGCGCCAGCTTCAGCGGCCCGATTTCGCAGTCGAGCTGCAAGGCTACATCGGCACGCTCGCCCCGGGCGCCGTCATTCTTGAAATACGGATAATCCACATCGACATGGCGAATGATGCTGCCCAGAGCCCCGCCTTTCAGCGCCGTACCAACGACATGGGAAATACTCTCCCAGTGATGGTCATACGGCAGGCTGTTGTGAAACCGCACGGTGCGCAAGTACGCCTTGACGTCCGAGTGGTCTGATCCAGCGTGGGACAGGATCAGCTCTTCCAGCACCGAATTGGCAATTTCCAGACGCGATTGCACCCGCGTGATCGCCATTTCGTCGATCAGCAACAGGTCTACATCGGGCCTGCGCTCCGGCAGCGCGATGGTCTCATCGGCGTTGCCCTGCGGTTCGATGTGGTCCCTTACCCACTCACGCAGCGCCACCATGTAGGCCGTGGTCGAGGCGCTGTGCTCAGGGCTGTCCGCCGGTGCCGCGCCATCGATGTCCGGCTGGAACAGCTCCATGTAGGAAGGCAATGGCACCAGGGTATTCGCCGGTTTCGTTACCGGTTCCGGGAACAGGCTCTGCTCGCGAAACAGCCGGGCCATGTACAACGCCAGGGCCTTGCCGCGTGCCAGCAGCATTCGCGCCTGGTTACGGCTCAGCCCGAGATCACGCAGTTGCGCCGGCCGCAGTTTGATCAGTGCAAAGACGCTGGACTGCTGCTCGATGTACTTATCAAAGGGCCGCATTTCCAGCGAACGATGCTCCCCCAACACAGCCTTGACCAATAAATCGACCGGACGATCAGCAGACGCATTCATCGCAGAAATTCCCCTTGGTAAAAATTCATGCAACAAGTCGCCAGAGGGTTTGTGAGTGGCTGGCGTCAGTCGATTTAGCGCTTGTTGAAGACCGCGCACCACTGTCATATCTGACAGGTTCGTTGACCGTTAGTCGGAATACCTGCTGCCCTGAATACAGGCAAAAAAAAGGCCCCGTCAGGGGCCTGTGTTGGAGGGTGAAGCTTTCAGCCGCCATCGATGACGTAAAACTCGAATTTGGGCAAAGTTGGCGAGTTTTCCTGACTCCAGACGAGGTACCCCTCCATCTCGTAGCGGCCTACAGATAAGGGCTCAGTCACGATCACCCACTGCCCTGCTTCATCGACCATGCCGCGCCACCGAATCCTGGCAGGGTCAGCCGACAGGTAAAGGCGAACCTCGCCACCTGGCGATCCCGTGCCGCGAAACACTGCATAAGACGATACTTCGGCGCCACGTTGCGGGCTGTCGATCACGAACAGTTTCGGCTTGCCACCAACTTTGAAGGCGACAGTGGATGACCATTGAGAAAACTCACCGTCCATTTTTTGCCGGGCCTTAACCTGGTACGGTGCCTCTTGCAAATCAAAATTGGCTCGAACTGACCACCTACCCTCAGCATTCACCCGAGATGCATATCCAGACTCTTCAAATCCATCGTAAGTCTCGATTTGCGCACCCGGCGTGCCCCTGCCAGATAAGACTGGCCGCTTCTCCAGAACCTGATCGGGGTTATCAACAGGCTCGTCGATCACCGGTGGTTCGAAATCCGCCGTCACCTGTGTCACCACCAGATTACGCGTCGGTAACAACCAGCCCGAATCGACACCATCGCGCGACTGGCGCACCGAATAGGAATAGGGCGTAGCGACTACCGGCAACTGGATTTGCGAGCGCAGGGCCCAACGGCCGTCGCGGTCCACTCTGACTCTGCCGAGCTCAGTCGTCGGTGAACCATCCTTGGCGATCACAACCTCGGCGCCCGGTTCGCCGGTACCCGAGAACATCGGATAGCGCCCGACCGACTGGCCTGTGAGCGGGTAATGCACACTGGGCGCCTCAAAGCCGGCGACCTTGCGCTCCACCATGAAGCGTGCGCTCTCGAACCATTGCGTACCGTTCTGGCGGACCACCACGCGCATGGCGCCTACAGGCAAGTCCTTGTTGCCCACTACGCTCCAGCGACCAAAACGATCAGCAGTCGCTACCGGCGCCAGCACATCATCGGCGTTGAACCATGAAGCCACAGTGATGCTCGCGCCGGGAGTTGCCAGGCCGCTGTACTGCGGGCGCACGCCAACCCAGTCGCTTGGCAGAGGTTCGGTGAGGCTTGGCTCGGTGGTCAGCAAGGTGTAATTGACTACAGGCGAAAGCGCAGAATCCAGGCCCGGGCCAGCAGACGCCAACACATTGATGCCGTCCTTCTCGACCAGGTTGTGAACGACACTTGCCGACCACGTTCCATCGTTCAGCACCGTGGTCCGCGTCAACGTATTCGATACGCTTCCGCGCCGATAGATGACTATCGTGTCGCCCTTGACCCCGAACCCGGACATTCGCAATACCCGGCCCAGTTTTTCACCGCCTTGGGGTGAATCGATCACGGGCGTCGCCGGCACCACCGTGATCACACGTTCAAACGCTTCACTGGTGTAGTTTTGCTGGCGCAGCTTCGCTTCCACCGTCAAGGCGCCTGCCGGCAGCGTCACCTTTACACTCCAGGCTCCGTTTTGCTGCACCTCGATGTCCTTCAGAAAAGGAGGGGGCTGCCCTTTGATCGACAGTTCGATAGTGCCGGGGTACTTCGCGGTGCCGGAAAACTCCGAGGTACGCGTCGGTTTGCCGTTCTGCGCCGGGATCGTGATCAGTGGTTTCGCCACCCGCACCTTGACCGTACGCGCAGCGGTTGGCTCAGACGGGTTGCTGCTGTTTTGCTGCGACTCATGTTGCACTGCATACAAACGCAGATCTTGCGGTGCCTGATCAGCCAGCGTCACGTTCCATTTGCCGTCCGGCCCCACCAGACCGGCACCGATTGGCAGGTGGGTGACGTCTGAGTGAATCACCACCCAACAGTTTTTGTAGCCGGTTCCCGTAATGACCGGGGACAGATCGACCTCGGCATTCGCAGCCGTGGTGATGATCGGCAGCGGAGTCTTGACGGTAAACGTCCGGGTGGCGGGTAGCGAAGTTCGCCCGCCAGACGTTGCCGTGGCGGCAATGGTGTGCGTGCCCGGCGGCCAATCTTCAGCGGCATTGCGCACAAATACCCCGCCATTGGCCGGCACTGTCACATCGTCCATGCCCGAAATTTTCAACGTGACTTGCGCACCGGGCCAGGCGTTACCCTTTATCAGTGGGCGTTGCCCGACGGGTGTGCCCACCGGTGGTTCGGTAAATTCGGGGATCGGGGTTTCCACCGTCAGGGTGAATACCGCGCTGTCGGCAGACCACTGACTGTTCACCCTTTGCCGGGCCGTCAGTTTCGGGTAAATGCCGGGAGGCAGGTTGACGTTGGCGGTCGTCTCCCAAGAGCGGTTGGATTGCACGATGGCTGCGGGAACCCCGGCCAACTGAGCACCATTATTGAAAATATAGACTTCCACCCGCGCCGCGCCCCATTGATTGGCCTGGCCTCTGAAGGTGGGCCGCTGGCCGTTGGCCGTGACGGTGACGCCGGTCGGTTTCGGTGTCGGCACATTGACCGTGGTTTCAGTGGCCCAGCCAGAGTTGTAAATCCGCCCGCTACCGCCATCGGACACGCTTTGTCGACCGCCGAAGCGATGATTTCCCGGCAACAGATCCGCGGGAAGGACTTTTGTCCAGCTTCCCCCGTTGACAGGGGAATCGAGGTACGGCGTAAAGTCACCATTGAAGTGGATATCCATCCGCACACCAGCACCGTTATGACCAGTGCCAGAAAGCGTGACGGTTTCGCCATTGAGCCGGGAAGTAAGGGTGGGTTTGGACGGCCGCACGAGCAGCCTGATGGACACGGTGCGCTCAGACGGCACCGACGAATAAATATGGCTGGCGGTTACCCTTTGGGGTCCCGGAACCAAGGTGATGGCTGCCGCCCATCCTCCGGTCGCGAGTACGTTTGAGCTACCGAGCAATGTCGTGGTGCTATCCCTGTAGACGTTTACCGTACCGCTCTTGAAGGGGTCGGCCAACACACCGCCTACGGTAATTTGCTGCTCCACCGTCTGGTTGTCGGAATGAGTAGTAAGAGGCGGCGCACCCAGCAATCTGAAGGTTTGTTCGGCAGACCAGTCCTGCCGGGTCTTATGGGCGACCTGCATTCTGATCAGACCACCGTTGGGGAACTGGGTCTGATTGAAAAGTCCTTCCCATGTGTTGTCGGATTTGACGTCGGCCCTTGTATGAACGTGGCCCCCACCTGGTGTCATCACCTCAACGGTTTCGCCGATAATGCCCCGCCCTTTCAGTACAAACGGGTCGCCTCTGGCAACCACCGCATTGCTGGCGGGAGTAGTGATTATGGGTGCCACATACCACTTGATGGTAACGGGATCGGACTGCCCGGACTTTTCACTGCCAATCACTTGTTCGGCTCTAAAGGTCAAGACACCTGCCGGTAGCGAGATGGAGGTACTCCAGCTGCCGTCGGTTCGAACAGAGGCATAGCCGAGTGAGTGCGCATTGCCGTTGTACGTACAGGACAAATTGACCCTGCCGTCCAGAAGGCCGTTTTTTCCGGAAACGGTAAATGGCATTTTCATCACTGCACCGGTTCGCGGCACGTCTATCACCGGTTTGCGGGCGGGTCGAATATGCACCCCCCACCCTCCACCGGAGCCGACACCATTATCCGTGCCATCGTATTCGACTTGAATAACCAGATACATGTTGAAACTGGGCGCAGCGAGAGCGGCATCCAGATAAATCTCATAATCGTGCCATTCTCGGTCTTGCGACATTGAATCGGGTGAATCCCTGCTTACATAACTGGCGGCATTCAGGGCTATATTGATATTGGCCCTGTAAACGTTGCCATAGCGCGTGGTCATCTTGTAACGCTTCGTTCGCACATAGATGCGACCGTTCTCAAACTTGTACTCACACTCCAGCTCAGTCCTCAACGTCGGCACCCGAGGATGAGTCTGATGAAGTGTGGTCTTGATTGCATTGGCCCAGAACACCTCGGAAAACTGCTGACCGTTGTCCAACTGCCGGGGTGGCTCGTCATCCAGTTGCGTGGCCTGGGCAATACTGATCTGAAACTTTTCGGGATCAAGACAGGCTCTGCCTGTTTCGTCGTTATCAACGGTATCGTTCATTTCGTTAATGCTCCGAGCAATGTGCAGCTAACGTTGTGGGATCAACATACGTGCACTGATTGCGCGCAACCACTGTCAGAACTGACAGTTGAAAAGATCCAATACGTCTAAAAAAACGTAATTTGCTTACCAAACCAGCTAACACTTGCCACGCCCTGCTTCGACATCCGCAGCGAACTACAAAGCCTTGCGCCGCACTCGATGGTGGCTGTTCGCAGGGCGCCGTCGGGCGCGATGGTTTTGATGATGATTTCCCCCGGTCGACTAACCTGCGTGCAGCCGCCACCCTCTCGTTTAGTCGCGAGATCGTGCTGATCCCGAAGCCATCGCCATCCAGACCTACGAAAGCTTTTCCTCGGTAAGCATTCTGCTGCTAAATCTGGCGGACAGCCTGGAAGACAAACCACGGCATCTGGCGATGGCGATTTATCAGTTGAGCGAGATAGGGTTGATGCTGGCGGAGCGGTCGCTGGATAACGAGCGGGCGATCAGCCCGGCGTAAAGCAAAGATCAAAAGATCGCAGCCTTCGGCAGCGCCTACAGAGGGAATGCAATTTTCCTGTAGGCGCTGCCGCAGGCTGCGATCTTTTGCTTTGGCTTTCGCTGTATCAGGCAGACGCCGGCAAAGGTTGAAAACTGAAGTATTGCTTCAACGCCTGCACCAGTTGCGCATATTCCGGGGGTGGACGCTGCAGGCTGAAACCGGCGTCGTAATGCAGCGGTGTTGCGTCTTCGTGGCACCACAGGCAGCACGCATTGAGGTCGATCACCTGCTGGCAACCATCGCTGGCGGGGATTTTCAGGCGCAGATGGAATTCGGCACCGATCATCATCGGCAACTGGCTGATAAGCATCAGCCCGTCTTCGGACACGTTGCCCAGAAAACCGATGGGTTTGTCGGTGACGCTGTTGTACACCCGGAGGAAGTACGGCAATTGATGCCGTTCGATTCGACGATCGGTAAACATGCGCAGTACGCCATGCAAGGCTCCATCACAGAGCCGCACCTTTGCTTCGGAACGTGCCTGTCGCGCAGACGCGCTCTCCCCGCTTCCGGTGGGATGGTCGCCAATACGCCATCACCTCAACAACGACCAGTCGCAGGTGTTGCCCCGATCCAGAGTCAGGCTCTGAACCGGATCACTGGACTATAGCTCAGCTTGTACAGTCGGCCAGCGTTTGTATGACACCCAGCATCAGAAGCGTTGCGGACCTGGCACTGCCGCTGCGCTGCGCGTCGGGTAATGACCCAGGCTCTGCAGGGTTTCCAGACGCGCGCGAGCACGGAAGGCGTATTCGCTGTTGGGGTACGAGGCGATGATGAACTGGTAGGTCTGCGCCGCATCAATGTACATTTTTTGCCGCTCCAGGCACTGGCCGCGCATCATCGACACTTCCGGCCACACATACGGGCGGGCCCGGCTGGCGCGTTCGACCTTGGACAGTTCGAGCATCACCTGCTCGCAATTGCCGCGATCATAGGCACTGTAGGCGTTGTTCAAATGATGGTTCATCGACCAACGGGTACAACCCGTGACGGCGAGGACGCTGAGGGCAAGGGCGGCAATGGGCAACAATCGCATGGGGGTTCTCCTGTCTTGAGTTCTGTATCGACCCCTGGTCGGAAATCTTCAGGCGCGTTTGTCCCAAAGTTGCCACGTTCAATAAAGAAAACGATAAGTAGTGCATTCGAACAATGACTACACCCTCGGAGCATAGTAGCCTTCGCTGGCGCTTGAACTCAGGAGTCTTTGCATGTCCGTCCGTCGTACCAAAATCGTCGCTACCCTTGGCCCGGCCAGTAACTCGCCGGAAGTTCTCGAACAGCTGATTCTGGCTGGTCTGGACGTCGCCCGTCTGAACTTCTCCCACGGCACCCCCGACGAGCACAAGGCTCGCGCGAAGCTGGTGCGTGACCTCGCGGCCAAGCACGGCCGTTTCGTTGCCCTGCTGGGTGACCTGCAAGGCCCGAAAATCCGTATCGCCAAATTCGCCAACAAGCGCATCGAGCTGAAGATCGGTGACAAGTTCACCTTCTCCACCAGCCATCCGCTGACCGAAGGCAACCAGCAGGTGGTCGGCATCGATTACCCGGATCTGGTCAAGGACTGCGGCGTGGGCGACGAGCTGCTGCTCGACGACGGTCGCGTGGTGATGCGCGTCGAAACCGCCACCGCTACCGAACTGCACTGCGTGGTGACCATCGGCGGCCCGCTGTCCGATCACAAAGGCATCAACCGTCGCGGTGGCGGCCTGACCGCGCCGGCCCTGACTGAAAAAGACAAGGCCGACATCAAGCTCGCCGCCGAAATGGAAGTCGACTACCTCGCGGTGTCCTTCCCGCGTGACGCGGCTGACATGAACTACGCCCGGCAACTGCGTGACGAAGCCGGCGGTACTGCCTGGCTGGTGGCGAAGATCGAACGCGCCGAAGCCGTGGCCGACGACGAAACCCTCGACGGCCTGATCAAGGCTTCCGACGCAGTGATGGTTGCCCGTGGCGACCTCGGTGTGGAAATCGGCGACGCCGAGCTGGTGGGCATTCAGAAGAAGATCATTCTGCACGCACGCCGCCACAACAAAGCGGTGATCGTTGCGACCCAGATGATGGAGTCGATGATCCAGAACCCGATGCCGACCCGTGCCGAAGTGTCCGACGTGGCCAACGCCGTGCTCGACTACACCGACGCCGTGATGCTCTCGGCCGAATCCGCTGCCGGCCTGTACCCGCTGGAAGCCGTTCAGGCGATGGCGCGCATCTGCGTCGGCGCTGAAAAGCATCCGACCAGCAAGACTTCCAGCCACCGTATCGGCAAGGAATTCGAGCGCTGCGACGAAAGCATCGCCCTGGCGACCATGTACACCGCCAACCACTTTCCGGGCGTGAAAGCGATCATCGCGCTGACTGAAAGCGGCTACACCCCGCTGATCATGTCGCGTATCCGTTCTTCGGTGCCGATTTACGCGTTCACTCCGCACCGCGAAGCCCAGGCTCGCGCAGCCATGTTCCGTGGCGTGTACACCGTGCCGTTCGATCCGGCTTCGCTGGCTCCGAACGAAGTCAGCCAGAAGGCGATCGACGAACTGGTCAAGCGCGGCGTTGTGGAAAAAGGCGACTGGGTCATCCTGACCAAGGGCGACAGCTACCACACCACCGGCGGCACCAACGGCATGAAAATCCTGCACGTTGGCGACCCGCAGGTCTGAGTGACTCGCTGAAAACCAAAAGCCCCGGCATGTGAGTGCCGGGGCTTTTTGCATTCTGAGCCTGAAGATGTGTCGATTGACCCAATGCTATCGCGAGCAGGCTCACTCCTACATTTGAAATGCGTTCCCCTGTAGGAGTGAGCCTGCTCGCGATGAGGGCAGTACAGCCACCCGAAGACTCAATGCCGTTTGATAAACCCGGTCAACGCCGCCAATGCCTCCGGCGAACGCAACCGTTGGGTGAACAATGCGCCCTCCTCCTCAATCACCTTACGGATCAGCTCGCGGTCCGGCGCCTTCATCAATTGCTTGCTGATGCGCACCGCTTCGGTCGGCAGTTCATCGAAACGCAACGCCATCTCCCGGGCCTTGCTCAGTGCCGCTTCGCCGCTGCCCAGCGCCTCGGTGGCAATCCCCCACTGCGCCGCCTGTTCACCGCTGAATCCTTCGCCGAGCAGCAACAGCTCTGCCGCTTTCGCATGCCCGAGCAAACGCGGCAGGATCAGACTGGAGCCGAACTCCGGACACAGCCCCAGATTGACGAACGGCATGCGCAACCGCGCATCGCGGCTGACGTAGACCAGATCGCAATGCAGCAGCAACGTGGTGCCAATGCCCACGGCTGCGCCGGCCACTGCGGCGACCACCGGTTTGCGGCATTCGAGCAGATTGAGCATGAAGTGAAACACCGGGCTGTCGAGGTCGCTCGGCGGTTGCTGGATGAAGTCGGCGATGTCGTTGCCGGCGGTGAAGCACTCGGCGCCGCCGGTGATCAGCACGGCGTTGATTTCAGGATCGTTGTCAGCCTGCTTCAAGGCCTCGGCAAGGTGACTGTACATCGCGCGGGTCAGGGCGTTTTTCTTGTCCGGACGGTTGAGGCGCAGGGTGAGCAAACCGCGTTCGCGTTTGAGCAGGATGGTTTCGGTCATCAGCGTTACTCAACATTAAAAAGGGCGACAGAGTTCTTTTGTGGTGAGCCAGAACTTCTGTGGTGAGCCAACCCTGCGGTGAACTGGCTATGTGGTGAGGGGATTTATCCCCGATGGGCTGCGCAGCGGCCCCAGGGTTTTGTGAGCGCTGCGCACTCAATCGGGGATAAATCCCCTCACCACCGGAGTCAACCTCACCATAGGAGTTCGGCCTTGCCACAGAAATCATTGAGCCTATGAAAGTCAGCGCTTAACCGCGGGACAGAAACACATCGGCCAGCAATTGGTTGCGCGGCAATCCGGCCAGGTACAAACGCTTGGCAAAGGCATCGACGCTGGCAGTTGAGCCGCAGACTAAGGCCAGGGTTTGCCGGGAAACAAGGCGCAGTTGCGCCAAAGCGTCGGCTGACTCGGCCGCCGTCCATAGCTCGACACTGAGGTTTTCACGCTGCGCGGCAAGCGCCGCCAGGGGTTTGGCCAGATAGTGCTCGCGCTCGTCATGGGCCAGGTGAATGACGCGGATGGCGCCCTGATGATCCTGGCGCAAGGCTTCGCGCAGCACGCCGAACAATGGCCCCAGCCCGGTGCCGGCCGCCAGCAGCCATAGCGGTCGGGTGTGCCAGTCCGGGTCGTAATGCAGCGCGCCGCCACGCAGTTCGCCGAGGCGGATCGGGTCGCCGATCTGCAGGCGCCGCGCCGCATCGCTGAATTCGCCAGGCTGGCGACAGTCGAGGTGGAATTCGAGAAAACGCTCTTCCTGCGGCAGGCTCGCCAGCGAATAGGGTCTGGCGATCTGATTGATCCACAACACCAGATGCTGCCCGGCGCTGTAGCGCAGCGGTCGTTGCGGGGTCAGGCGCAAACGCAGGACGTTGTCACTGAGCCAGTCCAGCGCCTCGACCACCGCCGGGCGCCCATCGGTGACCGGATCGAACGTGTGCACCTGCAGGTCTTCCGTCACCTGACACTGACAGGCCAGCCGCCAGCCTTCCTGGCGCTGTTCGGCGCTCAAGGCATCCGGGCGACTGTCGGCGGGCAAGCCGTTCACGCACTGCACCAGACAGGCATGGCAACTGCCGGCGCGGCAGCTGTAAGGCACCGCGACGCCGTGCTGATTCAGCGCGTCGAGCAAATTGCTGCCCGCCGCCACCGACCATTGCCGATCACCGACGCGAAGTTCAGGCATCCACGTTCTCCCATGCCGCTGCACAGCGATTGCGCCCGTCGCGCTTGGCCCGGTACAGCGCCTGATCGGCACGCTGCAAGGCGTCGTCCAGATGATCGCCCAGTTCCAGCAGGGTCATGCCTGCCGACAGGCTCAGGTTGCGCACGTTCAGGCCCACCAGTTCGACGTCGGTGAAAGCCATGCGCAGGCGTTCACAACAGGCGGTCAGGCGTTCGGCATCGCAGTCGGGCAGCAACACCACGAATTCTTCACCACCGTAACGCGCCAGCACGTCGCCGTCACGCAGACAGGCGCCCGCCACGCCGGCGAACGCCTGCAACACCTGATCGCCGGCGGCATGGCCGTGCAGATCGTTGATATGTTTGAAGTGATCAAGGTCAATCAGCGCCAGACCATGCACCACACCCGGTTCCATCTCCGCCAGTTCCCGTGAGGCCAGGCGCAGAAAATGCCGGCGATTGAACAGTCCGGTCAGCTCATCGGTGGCCACCAGATCTTCGAGCTGGCGCATCATCCCGCGCAGGGTGTCCTGATGCGCCTGCAAGGCAAACCGGCGCTGACGCATGCGTTGCCGTGAAACCTGGACGAAGCGTGCGTAAATCACCAGCCACGCCAGCACCATCGCCAGAATGCACACCTGCAACGCCGCCAATGCCGGATCCGGCAGACGGAAGTTGAAGCCGTCCCAGAGGGTGATCGCACAGAAACTGAAGAACACCAGCAGCGCGCAACGAATGAACGCGCGTCGGGATAAATGGAACAGGCCGAACAGCAGGATCAGCACGTAGAACACCAGAAACGCGCCGCGTGCTTCATCCAGATGGGCGATCAGCCAGGTCTGCCAGCCGAGCCCGAGCAGCACTTGCGCCTCGGTCAGACTGGGGTCGGAAAAGCGCTGATTGCGCCCGGACCAGAACAGCGTAAACAACGTCGCCTGGCAGATCACCACCAGCGCGCTACCAATGGCCACGCTATTCAATGATTGCGGGTAATGCCCGGTGAAAAACGCCAGCCACAGCAGCAGCAAAGCCAATCCATAGGTGGCTGCAGCGAGGGCAAAGCGTTTGAGCAAAAGACGTTGAATAGCGTTATGGGTCAATCGTTGACTCACCGTGCGATAGGAGGCTGACCGAGTGTCCTACTCTACAGACCGGATGCCACTTTAGAGGGGCGGTCGATAAATGACCACCGATTTTCGGGCCTGATAATTGACGTCAAAAACCCTTGTACATTGCCCTGCAGGAGCTGCCGAGGGCCGCGATCTTTTGATCTTCCTTTCAAAAGAAAAAGTCAAAAGATCGCAGCCTTCGGCAGCTCCTACAGAGATTGTGCGCCGACCATGCGACCAACGAATGACTGCCGACGCGTGTATGCCCTGAAGAGGCGCGGTATACTGCCGCGCCTTTTTAGCGTCGCGCCAGCAGCCCCGGCGTGCCTTGAAAGGTGCTTGCGACCGACCGATGCACCCAAGCCGCAGGCACCTTATTGAATGTTCCCGTCTTTTAGAGGAGCGCGACTCATGACCGTGATCAAGCAAGACGACCTGATTCAGAGCGTTGCCGACGCCCTGCAGTTCATTTCCTATTACCACCCCGTGGATTTCATCCAGGCGATGCACGAAGCCTACCTGCGCGAAGAATCGCCAGCGGCCCGTGACTCGATCGCGCAGATCCTGATCAACTCGCGCATGTGCGCCACGGGCCACCGGCCGATCTGCCAGGACACCGGCATCGTCACCGTGTTCGTGCGTGTGGGCATGGACGTGCGTTGGGATGGCGCGACCATGAGCCTGGACGACATGATCAACGAAGGCGTGCGCCGCGCCTACAACCTGCCGGAAAACGTCCTGCGTGCCTCGATCCTCGCCGACCCGGCGGGCGCTCGTAAAAACACCAAGGACAACACCCCGGCGGTCATCCACTACTCCATCGTCCCGGGCAACACCGTGGAAGTGGACGTGGCGGCCAAGGGCGGCGGTTCCGAGAACAAGTCGAAAATGGCCATGCTCAACCCGTCCGACTCGATCGTTGACTGGGTGCTCAAGACCGTTCCGACCATGGGTGCCGGCTGGTGCCCACCGGGCATGCTCGGCATCGGTATCGGCGGCACCGCCGAGAAAGCCGCGGTGATGGCCAAGGAAGTGTTGATGGAGTCCATCGACATTCACGAACTGAAAGCCCGTGGCCCGCAGAACCGCATCGAAGAGATCCGTCTGGAACTGTTCGAGAAGGTCAACCAGTTGGGCATCGGCGCCCAGGGCCTCGGTGGCCTGACCACCGTGCTCGACGTGAAGATCATGGACTACCCGACCCACGCCGCCTCCCTGCCGGTGTGCATGATCCCGAACTGCGCCGCCACCCGTCACGCCCACTTCGTGCTCGACGGCACTGGCCCGGCCTCGCTGGAAGCGCCATCGCTGGACGCCTACCCGGAAATCGTCTGGGAAGCCGGCCCGTCTGCCCGTCGGGTCAACCTCGACACCCTGACCCCGGAAGAAGTACAGAGCTGGAAGCCGGGCGAAACCGTTCTGCTCAACGGCAAGATGCTCACCGGTCGCGACGCGGCGCACAAGCGCATGGTCGAGATGCTGAACAAGGGTGAAACCCTGCCGGTAGACCTCAAGGGTCGCTTCATCTACTACGTCGGCCCGGTTGATCCGGTCGGCGACGAAGTGGTGGGCCCGGCTGGCCCGACCACCGCGACGCGGATGGACAAGTTCACCCGTCAGATCCTTGAGCAGACCGGTCTGCTGGGCATGATCGGCAAGTCCGAGCGCGGCCCGACCGCGATCGAAGCGATCAAGGACAACAAGGCCGTGTACCTGATGGCCGTGGGCGGCGCCGCTTACCTGGTGGCCCAGGCCATCAAGAAGTCCAAGGTGCTGGCCTTCGCCGAGCTGGGCATGGAAGCGATCTACGAGTTCGAGGTCAAGGACATGCCGGTCACCGTCGCGGTGGACAGCAACGGTGAGTCGGTACACATCACCGGGCCGGCGATCTGGCAACAGAAGATCGCCGAAAGCCTCGCGGTAGAAGTGCAGTAAGCGCTTCGCCTGCTTAAAAAGGCCGGGCCATCGCAAGATGACCCGGCCTTTTTTTGTCTGTTCATTTGCTCTTCGCAATAAAAACCATCGGCAGGAATCTTTTTTGATCTAAAAAATCGGGCATACCTGTCAGATCTGACAGGTTATCCGCAGCCCGCTACTTGATAGCGTTACTCCACCCTCACCTGTGCGGAACGGATGGACCGATGGCCGATAAAGAACTGAATATCCCCACCCCTTCTATTGCCACGCACTCTTCGTTCACGATGACTGGCGAGGGGTTCAACAACGTGGGGCCCACGGGTGGAGCATCGTTTCAATTGCCAATCCCCGTTTCCAGCGGCCGCGGTGCCGATCCGCAGTTGGCACTGACTTACAACAGCCAGTCGGGCAATGGTCCGCTCGGTCTGGGCTGGAGCATGGGCCACGGCCAAATCAGCCGTCGAACCGACAAAGGCACGCCGCGCTACGACGACGATGACGAAATCATCGGTCACGACCAGCAGATCTGTACCAAGGAGCGCAATGTCGATGGCTCGTTGAAGAGCCGAATCGAAACGACGTTCAACGACAAGGACATCGGCCGGCACACCGTGGTGCGCTACACGCCCGAGGTCGAAAGCAATTTCAGCCTCAGAGAACGCTGGGAGCCGATGCACCCGACAGATCCGAAAATAAAACTGCCGACCTTCTGGTTGGTCTCTGGCCCCAATGGCTCTTTGCACATGTACGGCAAAACCGTTGATTCACGCGTGGCGGATCCGCAAAACCCGCTTCGCGTGGCGACGTGGTTGCTCTGTGAAACCATGACTGCCCATGGCGAACACATCTATTACGAATACAAACCCGACGACACCGATCCGGACAACTTCCGCGATTACCGGTCACAGCGCTATTTGCGCCGGTTGCTTTACGGCAATTTCAGCGCCAGTCAGGAACTGTACTGCTGGACTCTGGAAAACCCCGGCGAGCTGGACTGGCACTTTCATCTGCTGTTCGACTATGGCGAACGCAGCACATCGTTGAGCGTGAAACCGGACTATGACGTCCCGGGCACGCAGCCTCGGCCGGTTCGCCCCGATGCCAGCTCGGCGTTTGGCCACGGCTTCGAAATCGCCACACGCAGACGCTGCGAACAAGTGTTGATGTTTCACTATTTCCCCACCGAAACGGGTGACGACCCGGTGCTGGTCCGGCGCTTGCTGCTCAAGTACAACGAGCACATAGCCGATTGGAGCTACAGCCTGCTCACCTCGGCTTACTACCAGGCCTGGGGTCCCGGTGGCGATGACGATATGGAACTCTCCCCACCCGTACAGTTCGAGTACGCGCCCCTGGAACTCGATCAAACGCCAACGCCCTTGTTTGCCGAGGAGAACATGCCGGGCATTGATGGGGGCCAGCATTATCACTGCGTTGATCTGTATGGCGAGGGCGTGCCGGGTTTTCTCTGCCGCTATGACCAGGCCTGGTATTACCGCGAGCCGGTTCGTGGAAAATCGGGGCCCGATGACATCGCCTACGGACCTTGGTCGGTGCTGGACAACCTCCCGGTAATCAACAGTAAAAAATCGGTGATGCAGATACTCACCACCCTGTCGGGCAGCGGACGCTTTGACTGGCTCACGGCGCAACCCGGATTTGCGGGGATACGCTCAATGAACCCGGATCGAACCTGGTCCGAATTCAAGGAGTTCAATCAAATCCCCATAGAACTGTTCGGCGCATTCGCACAGCTCGGCGACCTGGCCAACGAAGGCCTGATGTCGGTCGCCTTGATCGGGCCTCGCTCCGTGCGTTTTTATCGCAGCAAAGTTGAGGAGGGCTTTGCGCAAGCGGAAGAAGTCCTGCATGACCCCGACGATGATCGCCTGCCGTTGTTCAGCGATGTCCGCAGCGAGCTGGTGCTGTTCGGCAATCTGCTTGCCAGCGATACCACCGAGCTGTGTCGCATCCGCCACGACGAAATCAAATGCTGGCCGAATCTGGGCTTCGGCAAGTTCGGCAAGGGTCGCGTGCTCAGCGGTCCGGTCTTTGAATACGACACCTTTGACGCCTCGCGAATACGCATTGCCGACCTTGACGGTTCCGGTGCGCCGGCGCTGATTTACCTGAATGCCAATACCTTCGATATCTACCTCAATCATGGCGGCAACAGTCTGGCAACCGTTCCGATCCGCGTACCGTGGCCTGAGGGTGTGCAGTTCGAACGAACCTGCGAGGTGACATTTGCCGACTTGCAAGGCTTGGGCTGTTCCAGCCTGATCCTGAGCGTGCCGCACATGAAACCGTGCCACTGGCGTTACGATTTTGTTGCGGCCAAACCCTACCTGATGAGGTCGAGCAACAACAACACGGGCTGCAGCGCCAGCATCGTCTATCGCAGTTCCGCGCAGGAATGGCTGGACGAAAAGCAGCAATGGCTTGCCGTCAATCCCGAGGGTGTACCGTCATGCTATTTGCCACTCAATGTTCAGGTGGTGAAGCAACAGTTCCAACTGGACGAAATCACCGGCAATTGCCTGAGCCAGAGTTTCAGCTACCGCGAGGGTTACTACGACCCCCTGGCCCGTGAATACCGGGGTTTCGGCTACCTGGAACAAACCGACAGCGAGAGCCTGTCGGGGACCGAGGACACCAGCTTCACCGCGCCGATTCGTGCCTGCAGTTGGTACATCATCGGCCAGTACATGAACCGGCCCCGCGACGGTTACTTCGCCAGCGACCGCGAAGACGTGCCGCTGGGCGGGACCGTGATCACGCGATATGACGCGGAGCTGGAGCGCGATATTCCTTTCACCCCGAAGCCGGACAGCGTTCTACCGTATGAAATCGCCCGGGGCATGTCCGGCACGCTCATGCGCACCGAAATCTACAACGCCGAAGATCCTCCACTGACGGCAAAACCTTACACGGTCGAGGAATATCGCTACCTGGTGCGCGAGGTTCGCCCCAAGGGTGATCACTATCCCGACGCTATCATCCTGCCCCTGTCACTGGAAAAAATCAGCTATCAGTATGAGCAGTTCATCGACGATCCCTTGTGCAGGCATGAACTCGATCTGCGCTGGAGCGCATATGGCGCGCCCACCCATTCGCTGCTCGTCAGCTACGCACGCCGCCGGATCGCTGCGGACACCCCGCCCTTCGTGGACAAGGATGAACAGCGCTGGTGGATCGACGCTCACGACGAAGCTCAGAAGTCGTATCACATAAGCGAGAGTCGGGCGCGATTCATCGACTTCGATGACGGTGCACAACGTCGCCAACTGGGGCTGGTGTGGCAGGCGCGCAGCGATGCCCTGGTCTTGCCCAAAGGCAACCTTCCGAACGGGCTCAACCCTGGCGAGGTGTCTTTCGAGCTGTTGACCCCGCACCTGGATTCAACTCAATGGAAAGCGCTGCGCGTGCTGACGCAACAGTCTGAACAGCGCTATCTGAAAACCCTGGATCAGTCCTTGCTGGACGGTGGCAAGGCCGAATACGAAGCGCTGGCCGGCCCCACGGAAATCGCGCAGATTGACAAGACCGCCCTGCAAGCTTACGACGTGCTGCCACCGCCCTTTGAGATTCGTGCAGCGTTGCGCGAAATCGGTTATTTGCCGATGAAGTTGTTTTTCGAAACATCGCAGCCCGGCGAAGAAGAAAACCTGTGGTCAAGCACCTGCAACTTCGCCAGATACGCCGACCTCGCCGGTTTTTTCAAAGTGCGGGAATACAACGAAACGCCCAGCCACGGCGTGACAAAAACCCAGTACGACGATTATCGACTCAGGGTCCGGAGTGTCGAATTGCCGGACGGCTGCACGACTTCGGTCACGCACGACTACCACACGCTATTACCCTCCAGCATTCTCGATGCCAACGGAAATATCCAAGAGGTCATGTATGACGCCGCAGGCCAGCCGCTTGCGCTGAGCTTTCACGGCACCGAAAACGGTGTTGCCGCCGGTTTCCATGCGCTGAGCGATTTCGTACGGCCCGACAATCTTCTGCCAGGGCCCGCCATTGAAGATCCGGTCGGGGCTGTGCAAGGCGCCGCCAGCACCCTGCGCAAGGACCTGTTCAGCTGGATGGGGGTGTTACCTGCGGGCATCAGCGCCGAATTGCTCGCCACCTGGATTGCCAGCGGCGATGTACTGCCCAGCGGCCACATCTGCGCCAGTGCCCGTCAACGGCTGCGGCAACGAGGGGCGCTGACTGCTGCGGATCAAGCCCTGAGAGAAGTGATTGCCAGTGTCCCGAGAGAGCCACTGCACAGCGTTGTCTTCAGCGCTGACCGCTACCCCGGCGAGACGATTGCAGCGCAGATACAGATCAGCAAAACCTGCGTCGACGGCTTTGGCCGCACGCTGCAAACGCAGCAATTGGTCGAACCCGGCATCGCCTATGCGGTGGGTAATGACGGCGCGCTGATCGTCGAGGACGGCAAGCTTCTCGAGGTGCATGCCGAGTCGCGCTGGCGGGTCAGCGCGCGGGTCGAGTACAACAACAAAGGGCTGGCGGTGCGGCAGTTCCGGCCGTTTTTTGCCGACACCCATGGCTACGTCAATGACCAGTCCCTGCAACGCTTTGGCTACTTCGATCAACTGTTCTATGACCCGCTCGGTCGCCCGATCAAACTGATCAACGCCAAGGGCTATTTTTCCCGCGAGACCTATCATCCGTGGTATCAGGCCAGTGAGGACTTCAACGACACCGTCGAAGAGGTACCTCTGCATTGAATATCCACCGGCGTACCCCTTTGCTGGAAGCGACCGACAGTCGTGGACTCGCGGTACGTCGGATCGCCTATTGGCGCAGCGATGCCGAAGCCACGCCGGTGACGCTGGTGACTCGTCTGGAACATGATTTGGCCGGACGTAATATCGCCCAATGGGATCCACGTTTGCCCAGGCCCAGTCTCATGACTGTCTACACCCTGACGGGGCAGCCTCTGGAGACCCAAAGCGTTGACGCAGGCACCCGCCTGAGCCTGCCAGGGCTGGCAGGACAGACACTGCAACGCTGGGATGGCCGAAATGCAATCTGGCTCATGACGTATGACCGCCAATTGCGACCACTGAGCATCAAGAATTCCGCCAGCCCGGCAGACGATGAAACGCTCACCTACGCTGATGCGTCGGCTGATGCCGGATACAACCTGCGCGGGCGACCGCTAAGGCAAGATGATTCTTCAGGTTCTTTGCAAGTACAAAGCTATAACCTCGTCGGTCAAGCCGTTAGAGAACAACGCATCTTTTTCGACGAGAAAACCTTTATCAGTCAACGCACCTGTAACCCGCAGGGCCTTTTGGTGGCGCAGACGGATGCAGGTCAGCATCGACAACAGATGCACTACGATCTGGCCGGGCAACTCAAAGCCACACATCTGACGTTAAAGGGTGGCGTTCAGTCGTGGGAGGTGCTGCTCGACGCTCAATACAACGCCGCCGGACAGCTTGTCCTGCAAAGGAATGGCAACGGCGTGAGCGAACACTGGCAGTACGACCCGGCCAATGCTCGCCTGATCAGGCAATGGGCACAAAAAGGCAGTGAGCCTCCCATTCAGGACTTCGAATACACCTATGATCCTGTGGGACTGATCACCCGAATCGTCGATGCAGCCTTCAAGCCGGTCTTTTTTGCCAATCAACGCTCCGACGGCACCCGTACGTTCGATTACGACTCCCTCTACCAACTGAGTGGCGCCACCGGCTGCAGTGCCGCAGCACACCCGCAAGGCCCGACCTGGCCGCCCCCCACCGACCCCAAAGACCTGCGTCAATACCGACATACCTACGAATATGATCATGGCGGCAATCTGTTCAAAATCATTCAGGTGCGCGAGGGGGCGAGCCGTACCCAGCAGATGTTCATTGACCTGCACAGCAATCGCGGCGTCTGGCATGAGCCGGGTGATCCGCTTCCGGACCTCTCCCGCCTGTTCGACCCGCACGGCAACCTGATGGAAAGACTGCCTGGGCAACCGCTGCTATGGAATAGCCGCGATCAATTGCAGTCAGTGGTGATGGTCTCCCGTCCCGACGCCCCGGACGACGCCGAACACTACCTGTATAGCCAGGGCCTGAGGATCTATAAACGTCACGACCGCTACAGCACAAAAATCAGCCACTTTCACGAAGTGCGCTACCTGCCGGGCCTGGAGATATCCTGTAAGGAAAATGGTGAAGAACTGCATACCATCACCGTCACGACCGGCGCAGGCACTGTTCGTTGCCTGTACTGGGAAAGCGATCCTTCGAATATCGGCAGCACGCAACTGCGCTACGGCCTGAACGATCACCTGAGTTCGTGCCTTATCGAACTTGATCAGACAGCACAGTTGATCAGCCACGAACGATTCTTCCCGTTTGGCGCGACCGCCTCGTTCACAACGCGTTCAGATGTCGAGGTCGACTACAAAACCATCCGCTACAGCGGCAAAGAGCTGGATCGCAGCGGGTTCTATTACTATGGCGAACGGTATTACGCTCCGTGGCTGGGGCGCTGGACGCAGCCGGACAGGCACGGCGTGGTGGATGGGTTGAATCTGTACTGCATGAGCGGTAACAACCCGATCAACTTTGTCGACCGGCAAGGTGCGACGGTCGTGCCCGCACAAACTGCGATCAATATGCCTTCTCCCGGCCCCACACGCAGACCGTCAACGCAAAGCACGGCGGCGCAAGCACCCGATGTGCCGGCATGGGTGGATAACCCTCAAGATAATCCGCCTGGCCACCTTCCCCCAAAACCCGAGCAGACATGGCGCCAGTGGGGTAAGGCGAGCGTACTGACAGCCGTGAACTCCAGGGTGGGGCTGGCCCTGTTACCCGTCGGTACATCGTCGCCCGCCAACGCTGCCATCGTTGCAACAGTTTTGACGGCTGCTGCTCAATTCACACTGGGCACCACGCTGTTCAATCCGGGCTGGTCCCCACCGGGGACATGGAATCCGGGTGGAGACGGCGCGCTGCCGCCCGCCGATGTTACGCAGCAAATCAACCGGACGTTCAACATGACCACGCTCGGCGTCACGACTACTGCGACGATTGGCGGCATGATACTGGGGCCGATAGTGGGCGGCTATGTCGACGAGCTGAGGGGCACCAAAGACAAGGCGGCGAAAAACGCTCAAGCAGGAAAATGGCTCGACAAGGCCGACGAATTGATTGCGGAACTGCGATTGCAAGAGCACGTTTCGGACAAAGCACTGAATGCGTTGCATGACCAGGTACTGGAGTCCGAGGAATTGACCGGGATCAGTTGGCGAAGCATGGGCATGCTCGAGAAAATTACCCGAATGCGACCACCCAAGGCCAGCCAATTGTCGCGCAGGAACTCAGCGCCTTCTGCTTTCTCTCTGAACACCGATTTTCAGCGAGGTGATGCTTCTCGTATACCGCGTAGACGTAAACCCGCGACGGCTCTTTAGAATGAGCTAACGCTCAGCCGCTCTTATCCTTTCGGGCCGGGGCCATGCTATGGTCTCGGCCCGACTTTCTGACTGTTTGCATCCAGCATGCTGCCGACTTCCCGTACCCTGCGTTTGTCGTTGTACACCCTGCTGATCATTGCCGGCACGGCCCTCGCTGCGACCCTTGCCATCCGCCACGCCGAACGTCAGGCGCTGGAGGAAGACGCCACCCGCGCCAGTCAGCAATTGGCGCTGTATGCCAACTCGCTGCACACCCTGATCGACCGCTACCGCGCCCTGCCCGCCGTACTGGCGCTGGACCCGCAATTGCGCGGGGCGCTGGCCGGGCCGGTGGGTGCTGAACAACAGAACGCGCTGAATCTGAAGCTGGAGCAGATCAACGGCGCGGCGCGATCCTCGACCCTCGAACTGCTTGATCGTACCGGCCTCGCGGTGGCCGCCAGCAACTGGCGCCTGCCGAGCAGTTACGTCGGTCACAACTACGGTTTTCGTCCGTACTTCAGTCAGACTCGCACGCAGGGCAGCGGGCGCTTTTATGCGGTGGGTGTGACCAGCGGCATCCCCGGTTATTTTCTGTCCAGCGCGGTACTCGGCGACAACGCCGAGTTCCTCGGCGCGATGGTGGTCAAGCTCGAGTTCCCCGAGCTTGAGCGCGAATGGAGCCAGGGCAGCGACACGCTGCTGGTCAGCGATGCACGCGGGATCATCTTCATCGCCAACCAGCCCGGCTGGCGCTATCGCTCGTTGCGGCCGCTGGACAGCCGCGACATGGCCGAGATCAAGCGCACGCGGCAGTACGACAAACAATCGCTGCTGCCGTTGACGCATCTGTCCCTGCGCCACTTCGACGACAACAGCGACCTGCGCCGGGTTGAAGGTCCGGACGGAACGGCGGACTATCTGTGGGAATCGCTACCGCTCGTTACCGAAGGCTGGACCCTGCACCTGTTGCGGCGTCCGCAAGTGGCGTTCGAAGACTTGCGCAACGCCGGGCTGGCCGCTGCGGGTGTGTGGCTGGCGTTGGTGTTTTTGCTGTTGTTCCTCAATCAGCGCTGGCGCCTGTCGAAAATCCGCCAGCGCAACCGCGAAGAACTCGAACAACTGGTCGAAGAACGCACCCGTGATCTACGCACCGCGCAGGACGGTCTGGTGCAATCGGCCAAGCTCGCCGCACTGGGGCAGATGTCCGCCGCACTGGCCCACGAAATCAATCAACCGCTGACCGCGCAACGCATGCAGCTCGCAACGCTGCGCCTGCTGCTTGAGCATGGCCGCGTCGACGATGCGTACAAGGCGCTCAAACCGGTGGACGACATGCTCACGCGCATGGCATCGCTCACCGGCCACCTGAAAACCTTCGCCCGCAAAAGCCCCAGCGGACTGCGCGAACGGCTGGACCTGGCGACCGTGGTCGATCAGTCCCTGCAACTGCTCGATGCGCGCCTGCGCGACGAACAGGTCAGTCTGGTGCTGCACCTGACGCGTCCGGCCTGGGTGCGTGGTGATGCAATACGCCTCGAGCAGGTGCTGATCAACCTGCTGCGCAATGCCCTCGATGCAATGCAGGGCAAACCGTGCAAGCGCCTGGAAATTCGCCTGGAGGTGGACGAACAACTGTGGCGCCTGAGCGTGATCGACAATGGCGGCGGGATTGCCGAACAGCACCTGAATCAGGTGTTCGACCCGTTCTTCACCACCAAACCGGTGGGTGACGGGCTGGGGCTGGGGCTGGCGGTATCCTTTGCCATCGTGCATGAATCCGGCGGACGCCTGAGCGCCGAAAATGGCGAGTCCGGCGCGGTGTTCACCCTGACCCTGCCGATCGATCTGGAGGCACATATCTGATGCTCAACTCAGTGATGGTGGTCGATGACGAGAGCAGCATTCGCAGCGCCGTCGAGCAATGGCTGAGCCTGTCGGGGTTCGAGGTGCAGCTGTTCAGCCGCGCCGAAGACTGCCTCGCGGCGCTGCCCGCGCACTTCCCCGGGGTGATCCTCAGCGATGTGCGCATGCCCGGGCTCAGTGGTCTGCAGTTGTTGGCCGAAGTGCAGCGCCGTGACAGCGATTTGCCGGTGATACTGCTGACCGGTCACGGCGATGTGCCGATGGCGGTCGAAGCCATGCGTGACGGCGCCTACGACTTTCTGGAAAAACCGTTCAGCCCGGAAACCCTGCTCGGCAGCCTGCGCCGTGCCCTCGACAAGCGGCGCCTGGTATTGGAAAACCGTGCCCTGCACGAGCAGGCCGACCACCGCGCCCGACTCGATGCGACGCTGCTCGGCGTGTCCCGTGGCATGCAGACTTTGCGTCGACAGGTGCTGGATCTGGCGGCGCTGCCGGTCAACGTGTTGATCCGTGGCGAAACCGGCAGCGGCAAGGAACTGATCGCCCGCTGCCTGCATGATTTCGGCCCGCGCGCCGCCAAGCCCTTCGTGGCGCTGAACTGCGCGGCGATTCCCGAGCAGTTGTTCGAAGCCGAGTTGTTCGGTCATGAAAGTGGCGCGTTCACCGGCGCTTCCGGCAAGCGCATCGGCAAGCTGGAATATGCCGACGGCGGCACGCTGTTTCTCGATGAAATCGAAAGCATGCCGCTGGCCCAGCAAGTGAAGCTGCTGCGGGTGTTGCAGGAACAGAAGCTGGAGCGCCTCGGTTCGAACCAGAGTATTCGCGTCGATCTGCGGATTGTTGCCGCAACCAAACCTGATCTGCTGGATGAGGCCCGGGCCGGACGTTTTCGCGAAGACCTGGCGTATCGCCTGAACGTCGCCGAGCTGCGCCTGCCGCCGCTGCGCGATCGCCGCGAAGACATTCCGCTGCTGTTCGAATCGTTCGCCTTCAGCGCCGCCCAGCGCCTGGGCCGCACCCTACCGCCGTTGAGCGGTGCACAATTGAGCCACCTGCTCAGCCACGACTGGCCAGGCAACGTGCGCGAACTGGCGAATGTCGCCGAGCGCCAGGTGCTGGGGCTGGATGAGCCGGTGCAAGGCATCGATCCGGGCCAGTCCCTCGCCGCGCAACAGGAAGCGTTTGAAGCGCAGTGCCTGCGCGCGGCGCTGACCCGGCACAAGGGTGACGTGAAAGCGGTGCTGGAGGAGTTGCAACTGCCGCGCCGGACCTTCAATGAAAAGCTGCAGCGGCATGGGTTGAGTCGGGAGATGTTTGTTCCGGGCAGCTGATTTATTGATTGTCGCTAGTGGCCCCTTCGCGAGCAGGCTCACTCCTACAGGGGAATGCATTTCAAATGTGGGAGCGAGCCTGCTCGCGAAGGGGCCCGTTGAGCCGCAGCAAATATCCACTCTAATGAGCAATTTTCCGCTCACCACAATCCAGGCATAAGCGGATTTCCGCTCATCAAATCCTGCCACCCCTTCTAAACCGCCCCTCTCCCCGTTGGCACAGCTCCTGCTATAGCCCCTGCAGGCTGCGTTTCTACGCGCTCCACAAAAACAATTAAACGAAGGATCCTTCAATGGATAACTCCAACACCCTGCCCCTTGGGTCGGCTGCCGCGCCCGCCAAAGAAAGAACCACCGCCAGCCGGATCAAATCGATCTTCAGCGGCTCGGTAGGCAACATGGTCGAGTGGTACGACTGGTACGTCTACGCCGCTTTCTCGCTGTACTTCGCCAAGACCTTCTTCCCCGCCGGTTCCACCACCGCGCAACTGATGAACACCGCCGCGATCTTCGCCGTGGGCTTCCTGATGCGTCCGATCGGTGGCTGGCTGATGGGCCTGTACGCCGACAAGGTCGGTCGCAAGAAAGCCTTGATGGCCTCGGTCTACCTGATGTGCTTCGGCTCCTTGCTGATCGCCCTCAGCCCGAACTACGAAACCATCGGCATCGGCGCACCGATCCTGCTGGTGTTCGCCCGCTTGCTGCAAGGCCTGTCGGTCGGCGGCGAGTACGGCACCTCGGCCACCTACCTCTCGGAGATGGCGACCAAGGAACGTCGCGGCTTCTTCTCCAGCTTCCAGTACGTGACCCTGATCTCTGGCCAGCTCATCGCGCTGGGCGTGCTGATCGTGCTGCAGAACATGCTGACCACCGAACAGCTGTACGCGTGGGGCTGGCGTATTCCGTTCGCCATCGGCGCACTGTGTGCGATCGTTGCGCTGTACCTGCGTCGCGGCATGGAAGAAACCGAGTCCTTCACCAAGAAAGAGAAGTCCAAGGAAAGCGCGATGCGCACCTTGATGCGCCACCCGAAAGAACTGCTGACCGTGGTCGGCCTGACCATGGGCGGCACGCTGGCGTTCTACACCTACACCACCTACATGCAGAAATACCTGGTGAACACCGTCGGCATGAGCATCTCCGACTCGACCACCATTTCGGCCGCCACGCTGTTCCTGTTCATGTGCCTGCAACCGATCATCGGTGGCCTGTCGGACAAGATCGGTCGTCGTCCGATCCTGATCGCCTTCGGTGTGCTCGGTACGATCTTCACCGTGCCGATCCTGATGACCCTGCACACCATCCAGACCTGGTGGGGCGCGTTCTTCCTGATCATGGCGGCACTGATCATCGTCAGCGGCTACACCTCGATCAACGCCGTGGTGAAAGCCGAGCTGTTCCCGACCGAAATCCGCGCGCTGGGCGTCGGCCTGCCGTACGCACTGACCGTGTCGATCTTCGGCGGCACGGCCGAATACATCGCGTTGTGGTTCAAGAGCATCGGCATGGAAACCGGTTACTACTGGTACGTGACCGCGTGCATCGCGGTGTCGCTGCTGGTGTACATCACCATGAAAGACACGCAGAAACACTCGCGGATCGTGACTGACTGATCGGGCTTTCACAGCCACTGCAACGGTGGCTGTGGTGGCCCCTTCGCGAGCAGGCTCGCTCCCACATTGGATCTGTGATCAACATAAATCCCTTGTGGGAGCAAGCCTGCTCGCGAATGAGGCGACTCGATTATCAAGTCAGACCTGACCCAGAACGCCAGGGTGATTTGAGGCAGTTTGTTCATCGCAAGCAAAGCTCCAGTGTGGGACGGCCGGTTCCTGGTTTTCTGGCCGAGGGCAGACTGGCGTTGCGCCGGTGAAAACCGGTCGGCAACAGATGAAAAATCCGTCATATCGAGAAAAACAGCGATTAATCCCCCATTAATGCTGCCCCGGCATCCTGCCAATACCTGATCGATGACCTGCGCGGCGTTCGCTCCCGACGGTGGAAGCCAATCAATGCGCCGCTCTTAATATCAAGTTAATCGATTGTTTTTAGCATTAATTTGCGCTTTTTAATCAATTTAGTTGGCGTAGCATTAAATCCAAGCAAGACACACCGCCAACCCATCTGGAGTACCTGACATGAAAACCAAACTGATCCTCGCCCTGACCCTGTCCGTACTGGCCGCCAACACCTTCGCTGCCGATGGCTCGGACAAAACCAAATCGGCCGACTTCATTTCCGGCGCCACCGCCGCCATCGAAACCAGCCACTCGGGCACTTACGCTGCCGACGGTTTCGATAAAACCAACATCGGCAAAACCGTCGCCGCCGATGGTTTCGACAAGACCGGTACTGCCAACGCCATCGCCGCTGATGGCTTCGATAAAACCGGTACTGCTGCAGCCATCAGCTGAGTATCAGCAGTTCTTCATAGCCCGGCTTAGGCCGGGCTTAGTCGTTTCTGAAACATCACAATTCTCAAATCCACCCAAATCCCCTGTAGGAGCTGCCGCAGGCTCGGGCCGCGATCGGACGATCTTTTGATCTTGATCTTAAAAACAAAATCAAAAGATCGTCCGATCGCGGCCCGAGCCTGCGGCAGCTCCTACAGGGGGATCAGCGTTTGACTGGAAATACGCGGAGCGCTCTTACACTATGGCGTCTTTCAGATTGCCCTCTTGAGGAACCCCGTCCATGTCCGATGACATCCACTTCTACGAACCCACCAACGGCCACGGCCTGCCCCACGATCCGTTCAACGCCATCGTCGGTCCGCGTCCTATCGGCTGGATATCTTCGCAGGATGCCGACGGCCAGCTGAACCTTGCGCCTTACAGCTTCTTCAACGCGTTCAACTACATTCCGCCGATCATTGGTTTTTCCAGCGTCGGGCGCAAAGACAGCCTGAACAACATCGAGCAGACCGGCGAGTTCGCCTGGAACCTCGCCACCCGGCCGCTGGCCGAGCAGATGAACCAGAGCTGCGCGATGGTCGCGCCTGAGGTCAACGAGTTTGAATTGGCCGGACTGACGCCAGCGGCGTCGAGGGTGATTGCGGTGCCACGGGTGGCCGAAAGCCCGGTCTCCTTTGAATGCAAGGTCACGCAGATCATTCAGTTGCAGCGCGCCGATGGCGAAACCGTGCCCAGCTGGCTGATTCTCGGCGAAGTGGTCGCCGTGCATATCGCCAAGTGGCTGCTGAAGAACGGGATCTACGACACCGCCGCGGCAGAACCGATTCTGCGCGGCGGCGGGCCGGCGGATTATTTCCAGTTGGGGCCTGAAGCCCTGTTCAAGATGTGGCGCCCGGGTGCGGGCAAGTAAGCGCGGTTACCAGATCAGCTCGGCGTCATCAGTGACGCCCTGCAGACGTTCCAGCTCCTGGGTCGCCGCGTCATCGGCAGCAATGGCGCCGGGGAACACCTGATCACCCAGCAGTTTGTGAAAACGTGGGGCACCGCCATCGACCAGGGCCTTGACCGCGATTGCCGCGTGATAACCCTTGTTGCCGCCCAACTCGACGGGGACGACTGCGGAGACTGCTTCGAAGTGTTCAAACTCTTTACGTGCCATGGCACACATCCTGGCTCAGACCAATAAGCCGGACATTAAACCCTCAACCGGCGAGTTTGTGTATCGGTGCCGGACATTGTCCGAGCGCCTGCGCCGCCGACACCTCTTTGAAGGTGTGAAAATCCAGGCTGTTGACCACCAGGTCCTGGACCAATTCGGCAAAAATCTGCATCGACGGACTGTTGAAATAGGCGGTCATCGCTTGTTGATGGCTCCAGAAACCGGAGACCAGCCACAGCTCCGGATCGCATTGCGAATGCTGCAGGGCGAAGTTCAGGCAACCGGGGGCGCTGCGTGACGGTTCGATCAAGGCACTGAGGCGTACACCGAGTTCGGCGGAGCGTCCGGCGCGCGCTCGAACGAAGGCCATATGACTGACGGGAATCTGCTTGGACATGTTCAACCCTCCCAGGGAGTCGCGTGGCAGCCGGGGGACGGGCTGCGACAGGATCCAAGGTTAAGGGCCGGGCGCAAGGTGCCGTTAGTCGATTCCTGCCGCTGCGTTGCACAATCCTGCGAGACTGCACAAATGTCCGGCAACCACCGCTAAACCCCTGTCATACCGCTGTCATACAAGTTTTGTGTAGGAGTTGCCAAAGGCTGCGATCTTTTGATTTTGCCTTGAAGATCAACAGATCGCAGCCTTCGGCAGCTCCTACAGGGTTGAGTGGCGACAGGTGCAAAGTCATCCCGATGCAGAATCAGGCAAGCATTTGACAGGATGTGTCTACCGCTGGCGCTTGCACAAACATATGCTCTGCTCCATTCCAGATTCCTTGCCGAGGATGCCGTGCATGACGTCATTCGATCGTTTCCAGTCTCCACCCGATGCCGACATGGAAAAACAGCGCGCAGAACTCGCGGCGATCATCCGCCGCAACACCACGGACGACGGCAGTTATCAGACCGCCATCGGCTCGCTGTTCATGTCGCGCCATACCCAGTCCCATGACTTCGCCCCGGTACTCGCGCAACCGGCGCTGTGCATCATGGCCCAGGGCCGCAAAGAGGTGCGCCTGGCCGATGAGTACTTCAATTACGACCCGCTGAATTACCTGGTGGTCTCGGTCTCGATGCCGCTCAGCGGGCGGGTAGTGAATGTCTCGCCCGAGGAGCCGATCCTCGCCGTGCGCCTGGACATCGACCCGGCGGAAATCACCGCACTGATCGCCGACGCCGGCCCCATGGGCGTGCCGACCCGACCGACCGGGCGTGGCCTGTATGTGGAAAAGATCGACAGCGCGATGCTCGACGCGGTGTTGCGTCTGGCGCGACTGCTGGATGCGCCGAAAGACATCGCCATGCTCGCGCCACTGATCCGCCGGGAGATTCTCTATCGCCTGCTGCGCAGTCCGCAGGGCCATCACTTGTATGAAATCGCGATTGCCAACAGCCAGAGCCATCGCATCAGCCGGGCGATCAAATGGCTCAACGGCAACTTCGAACAGCCGCTGCGCATCGATGATCTGGCGAAAGAAGTCAACCTCAGCGTCTCGACCCTGCATCACCGCTTCAAGGCGATGACCGCGATGAGTCCGCTGCAATATCAGAAGCAATTGCGCCTGCAAGAAGCGCGGCGCCTGATGCTGGCCGAAGGGCTGGAAGCGTCGGCGGCGGGCTATCGCGTGGGGTATGAAAGCCCGTCGCAGTTCAGCCGCGAGTACAGCCGCTTGTTTGGTGCGCCGCCGTTAAGGGATCTGGCGCGGTTGCGGCAGTCGGTCTGATCCGGACTTGGCGTTGCTGCATCTGGCGCTTTCGCGAGCAGGCTCACTCCTGCAGTTGGAATGCGTTCCCCTGTAGGAGTGAGCCTGCTCGCGATGGCGCCGGCAAGACCACCATCAAATCCGGATCAAGCCCCCAACACCCGACACGCCTCGCTCGGCAACGTCACCGACACCGGATGCCCGATCCCCAAACCAATCCCCTGACACGGCGTGCTCAACGCGGTGAACGTCACCCCGGAACACTCCACCGTGGTCTCGATGGTCGCGCCGATATCGCGCACGAACGTCACCTTGCCGAGCAAGCGATTGCCCGCCGTCGCCTGTGGCGCCGACAGTTGCAGGTCCTCCGGACGAATCAGCATCCTCACCTTCTGCCCCGCCTCGATGCTGCTGCAGATCGGCACTTGCAGCGCATCACCGCCCGGCAGGCTGACCTTGCCGTCGCCCAGCGCCGTGGCCGGGAAAATGTTGCCCGAGCCGATGAAGTCGGCGACGAACTCGTTGGCCGGGTGCCGATAGATTTCGATCGGCGTGCCCACCTGCTGCACCTTGTGCTCGCCCAACACCACGACAAGGTCGGCCATGGTCATGGCTTCACGCTGGTCGTGGGTAACCATGATCGTGGTGATGTTCAAGCGCTGCTGCAACTGGCGGATTTCCACCTGCATCGACTCGCGCAGCTTGGCGTCCAGCGCCGACAACGGTTCGTCGAGCAGGAGGATTTTCGGCCGCGAGGCGATGGCCCGCGCAATCGCCACCCGCTGCCGTTGCCCGCCGGAGAGTTTCGCCACCGGCCGGTCGATCATCGCTTGCAGCTGGATCAACTCAAGCAACTCCACCACCCGTGCCTGCTGCTCGGCCTTGCTCACGCCGCGCAGTTTCAGCGGATAGGCGATGTTCTCGCCGACGGTCATGTGCGTGAACAGCGCCAGCGACTGGAATACCATGCCGAAATTGCGCAGGTGCGCCGGGGTGTGGCCGATGTTCTCGCCGTCGAGGCGAATCTCGCCGCCGGTGAGGGTTTCCAGCCCGGCGATCATCCGCAGCAAGGTGGTTTTGCCGCAGCCCGAGGGGCCGAGAAAACACACCAGTTTGCCTTCCGGCAAATGCAGATTGACGTTCTGTACCGCGCAAGCCGAGCCATAGAATTTCTCGACGTTTTCCAGAATCAGACCAGTCATGTTGCACCTCAAATCAAAAGGAAACGCCGCCCTCGCCCACCAGCTTCTCCAGCGCCCAGATCAGGACGAAGTCGATCAGCACGATCAGCACGGCAAACGAGAACACGGTAGGGTCGAGCGATGACACGGTGCGGCTGTACATCCAGATCGGCACGGTCATGACGTCGATGGTGTAGAGGAAATAGGTCACGGTGAATTCGTTGAACGAGACGATGAACGCCAGCAGCATCCCCGCCAGAATCCCCGACTTCATCAACGGCACCACCACGTCGACAATCGCCCGCAGCGGCGAAGCGCCGAGCATCCGCGCCGCCTCCTCGACTTCACTGCCGATGGAGAGCATCGCGGCGGTGCAGTTTTTCACCACGAACGGCAGCGCCAGAATCACGTGGGCAATCACCAGTCGCGAAGTGGTCAGGTGGAACGGCAGGCTGTCGAACACCAGCAGCAACGCCAGACCCAACACCACCATCGGAAACACCAGCGGCAGCGACATCAGTTGCAGCGCCACGGCTTTGCCACGGAATTCGCAACGGGTCAGCGCATAGGCGGCAGGCACCGCGATCAGCGTGGCGAAGACCATGGTCAGGCACGACACCAGCAGGCTGGTGGCCATGGCCTGGCCGAGGCTCAGCACGTCGCTGGCGTCTGGCGAGACGAAGGTGTGCCAGGCCGCCTTGTACCACTGCAGGCTGTAGCTGCTCGGCGGGAAGTCGAGGTTTGACGCACCGCTGAACGACATCACGATCATGGTCAGGATCGGCAACACCGCCAGCAGCAGAATGAACCCGGAGAGGATCCCGGCGAACTTGCCGGTGTCGCCGGGCAGCAGCGCCATGCGCTTCTTGAACAGGGTACTCATTGCGAAGCCTCCAGCAGACGCCGACGACGGCCGGTGATGTATTCGGACAAGGTCATGATCGCCAGCGTGGTGACGATCAGCACCACCCCGGCAGCGGACGCGGCGGGCCAGTTCATCAGCGGCGCAATCTGGTCATGCACCATCACTGCGAGCATCGGCACACGGCGGCCACCGAGCAACAACGGCACGACAAAACTGCTGGCGTTGTAGGCGAACACCAGCGTCGCCCCGGTGATGATCCCCGGCAGACTCATCGGCAACACCACCTGACGGAACACTTGAAAACGGCTGGCGCCCAGCGTCGCGGCGGCCTCTTCGTAAGTACGGGCGACACCGCGCATGGCGCTGGCAATCGGCAACACGGCCAATGGAAACGCGGTCTGCACCAGGCCCATCAGCACGCCGTTCTGGTTGTACAGCAGCATGATCGGGCGCTTGATCAGGCCCAGGCCCATCAGCGTCTGGTTGAGCATCCCGCCGGGGCCGAGGATCACCAGCCAGCCGTAGCTCTGCAGCAACAGATTGACCAGCAGTGGCAACAGCACCGCCGCGAGGAAAATCCGCCGCACGAACGGCGAGGTCAGCCGCGACATGGTGTACGCCACCGGGATCGCCAGCAGCACGGCGATCACTGCACTGATCAGCGCCAGACGCAGGGTCAGCAGCAGGGATTTCAGATAGTAGGGTTCGAGCAATTGCGCGTAACTGGCAAGGCTGAATCCGCTCCATTCCGCGCCTTTGGTGCCGACGCTCATGCGCAGCACCAGCAGGCTGGCGGCGACCAGCACACCGAGAAACAGCATCGACGGCGTGAGGAAAAACCACGCCCGGGCGGTCGGCGAAATACCGCGCGCCGCGCGCACGTCAGCGGCGCCGACCGGTTGGGTCAGGGATTGATGTTCCATAGCAATGATCTCGTCAATGGAAAGCCAAACAACACATCCCTGTAGGAGCTGCCGAAGGCTCCTACAGGGGGTGTTAAGGTCAGGAAGAAAAAATTTCCGTATAACGACGAATCCATTGGTCATGCACGGTGGCCAGGAAGGCGTTGTCGTGCATGATCGCCTTCTCGGCAATCTGCTCCGGAGTGAGGATGTACGGGCTCTTGCGCGCTTCGGCGGAGATGATCGCCTTGGCGTTGACCGGGCCGTTGAAGATGTCTTCGGCCATCTTGCCCTGCACCAGCGGGTCGAGAGAGTGGTCGATGAAGGCGTAGGCCAGGTCGGTGTCGCCCGGACGGTTCTTCGGCATCACCGAGAGCATCAGGTCGGTGTAGAAACCTTCCTTCATGCCGAACGTGGCACCGAGGCCGTAGTTCGGATCGCGGATCTGCTTGGGGAAGAATGCCGGAGCATACAAGCCGCCCATGTCCAGCGAACCGGTGCGGAACAGCTCGGCGATCTGGTTCGGGTTCTCGCCGAGGGTGACCACGCGATCCTTCAGCTCGGCGAGTTTCTTGAAGCCCGGTTCGATGTTGTGTTCGTCACCGCCGGCGAGTTTCGCGGCGATGATGATCAGATCCATGGCCTCGGTCCAGTTCGGCGGCGGCAGGAAAATGTTCGGCGCCAGATCGGCGTCCCACAACGCGGCGTAGCTGTCCGGTGCCTGTTTGAGGGTGCGGGTGCTGTAGACCAGACTGTTGCACCACAGCAGATAGCCGATACCGTGCCCGTTGGCGCCGGTGCGGTATTTTTCCGGTACGTCGATCAGGTTGGGAATGCGGTTAAGGTCGGGTTTTTCCAGCAGCCCGGCAGCGGCCAGACCTTCGGCGCCGACTCCGGCCAGAGTGATGATGTCGTACTGCGGACGGTCACCGCCGGCCTTGAGTTTGGCGACCATTTCCGAGGTGCTGCCGGTGCGGTCGGCGATGACCTTGGCGCCGGTCTTGGCCTCGAAGGTCGCGGCAATGTTGCGCAGTGCGGCGAGGCCGGTGTCATCCGACCAGGTCAACAGGCGCAAAGTCTTGCCAGCGAATCGCGTGTCGCTGGCACTGGCCCGGATGAAGGGCATGCTCAGGGCTGCCGCCGCTACCGAGGCGACGCCGACGGTTTTAATGAATTGACGCCTGTTCAGATCATGCTCGCCCATGAAGGACTCCCTTTGTTCTTTTAAGTATGAGGTTGGTCGCAACCGTTGCACCCGCGCGACCGGATCCGCTACAGGCCTTGTATTCAAAGGCCTGCAGCGCTGCCGACGGGGTCATCCTGAGGTCGTGCAATACACCTGACTATCGATAAAAACTCATCGAAGCCATGACACCGACGCATGCCTCGTTGCGAGGCATGCGCTCACCTTTTTCGGGCGTTCAGAGCGCCCGGATCACGTGTTTGATTTCCTGAAACGCGGCCAGGCCCCACGGCCCCAGTTCACGGCCGATGCTGCTCTGCTTGTAGCCGCCCCACGCCGTCTGCGGGAAGATCACTTGCGGCGCGTTGAGCCACACAAGCCCCGCCTGCAGGGCGTTGGCGACCCGGTCGGCAGTCTCGGCGTTACGCGTCACCACACTGGCGACCAACCCGAACTGGCTGTCATTGGCCAGGGCAATCGCCTCGGCTTCGTTGCTGAAACTGCGCACGCAGAGCACCGGGCCAAAAATCTCTTCGCACCACAGCGCACTGTCGAGGGGCACGTCGGTGAACACCGTCGGCTGCAAAAAATAGCCGCGCGGCAGATCTGCCGGACGATTGCCGCCGCACAACAGCTTCGCGCCGGCACTCAAACCGCGGTCGATGTGACCGAGCACGCGTTGGTATTGCGCCTGATTGACCAGCGCGCCCATCTCCACGTCCGGGTCGAACGGATCGGCCACGCGAATCGCTTGCGCGCGCTTTTGCAGACGCTCAAGAAACTCATCGGCCAGCTCATCGGCAACCAGCACGCGACTGGTGGCCGAACACATCTGCCCGGCATTGAAGAAACCACCGCCGCAAGCCAGTTCCACTGCCAGTTCCAGATCGGCATCTTCGAGCACCAGCAACGAAGATTTGCCACCCAGTTCCAGGCTCACGCCCTTCACCGTTTCGGCGGCACGCTGCATCACCTGCACGCCCACAGCGTTGCTGCCGGTAAAGGAAACTTTGGCGATGCGCGGATCCGCCGACAGCGGCGCACCGACCGCCAGACCAGTGCCGCACACCACGTTGAATACGCCGCTGGGCAGACCGGACTCAGCGATGATCGCCGCCAGTTCCAGCTCCGGCAGCGGCGTGACTTCCGACGGTTTGAGCACCACGCAGCAACCGGCGGCCAGCGCCGGCGCAAGTTTCCACGCGGTGGTGACCATCGGGAAATTCCACGGCACGATCAGCCCGACCACACCGCACGGCTCACGACGCAGACGCGCGCTGAAATCATCGCTGGGCAGTTCTACGTTGCTATCAAGTTGCGCATCGAGGCCCTCGGCCAACCCGGCGTAATACTCGAAGGTGGCGATCACATCATCGACGTCGATCGTCGCTTCGAACTGCGGTTTGCCGTTGTTGCTCGACTGCAATTTCATCAGGTGATCGCGACCGTCGCGCACGCCATTGGCGATGTTGCGCAGAATCGCAGCGCGTTCGGCACCGCTGGTTTTCGACCAGTGCTTGAACGCTTCAGTGGCGGCGCTGACGGCCAGATCGACCGCGCTTTCATCGCCGCCATTGACCGTGGTCAGCAGCGCCTCGGTTGCCGGGTTGATCACCCGCAGGTGTTCACGCCCGGCCGACCATTGGCCGTTGATGTACAGACCATCGAGTGTGGTTGGAAAATTGATCATTGGGCCACCGCCTGCATCCATTGGGTCTGGTCGATTTCGATCAGGGTCGGGCCCTGACGATCGGTGGCGGCACGCAGCGCGCTGCGCAATTGTTCAACCGTGCTGATCGCTTCGGCGGCGCAGCCAAGGGCCTTGGCGACGCCGATGAAATCCGGGGTGTAGATGTCGACGCCGACCGGTTCGATGGCGCGGTTGACCATGTACTTCTTGATCTCTTCATAGCCCTGGTTATTCCACAGCAGGACGATCACCGGCGTGTGCGCTTCAACCGCGCTGGCCAGTTCCGGCAGGGTGAACTGCAAGCCGCCGTCGCCGATCAGGCACACCACTGGCGGACGAGCGCCGCCCTCAATGCCGCCACCGAGCCACGCGCCAATCGCCGCCGGCAAGGCGTAACCGAGGGTGCCGTAACCGGTGGACGAGTTGAACCAGCGTCGTGGACGTTCCGGGTTGAACGTGAGGTTGCCGGTGTACACCGGTTGTGTAGAGTCGCCGACGAATACTGCGTCCGGCAACTCGTGCAGGACGGTTTCGAGGAAGCGTGTCTGGGCCAGTGTTGGCGCGTCCCAGGTCGCGGCCAGATCATCACGCAGACGCGCCGCCCGCACCTGGCCCCAATCGTTGCGCCGCTCGGCCAGCGCCTGCCGCGACAGTGCGCCGAGCAGCGCTTGCGCGGCGTTGCGCGAGTCGGCGACCAACGCCACGTGCGGCGGATAGTTGCGCACGGTCTGATCGGCATCGATGTCGATGCGCAACAGCTTGCCGGGGATTTCAAAGCCGCCAGCGAAGGTCACGTCGTAATCGGTTTCGGCCAGTTCGGTACCGATCGCCAGCACCACGTCGGCATCGGCCACCAGTGCGCGGGTCGCGACCAGGCTTTGCGTCGAGCCGATCAGCAGCGGATGGCTGGACGGCAACATGCCTTTGGCGTTGATGGTCAGCGCCACCGGGGCGTCGAGCAGCTCGGCCAGTTCGGTGAGTTCGGCGGCGGCATCGATGGCGCCGCCACCAGCGAGAATCAGCGGGCGCTGAGCGCCGGCCAGCCACTCAGTCATGCGCCGTACGGCAGCCGGTGCGGCCCCGGCGCGGTCGATATGCACCGGAATGCTGGCGAGCAGTTCATCGGCCTCTTCCACCAGCACGTCCAGCGGAATTTCGATGTGCACCGGACGCGGACGCCCGGCCTGGAACAGCGCGAAGGCACGGGCCAGCACGCCCGGCAATTCTGCAGCGGACATCAGGGTGTGGGAGAACGCCGCCACGCCACCGACCAGTGCGCTCTGGTTCGGCAGCTCATGCAGCTTGCCGCGACCACCGCCCAACTGGCTGCGGGTCTGTACGCTGGAGATCACCAGCATCGGGATCGAATCGGCGTACGCCTGACCCATCGCGGTGGTGATGTTGGTCATGCCCGGGCCGGTAATGATGAAGCACACACCCGGTTTGCCGCTGGTGCGCGCATAGCCGTCGGCCATGAATCCGGCACCCTGTTCGTGCCGTGGAGTGACGTGGTTGATGCTCGAACGGGCCAGCCCGCGATACAGCTCCACGGTGTGCACCCCGGGAATGCCGAACACCTGCTCGACCCCGTAATCCTCGAGTAACTTGACCAGTACTTCGCCACACGTCGCCATGTCGATTGCCCTTTTTTCAGCTAAAAACACAGATCCCGTGTGGGAGCGAGCCTGCTCGCGAAAGCGCTGGATCAGCCAACATCAATGCTGAATGTGAAACAGCCTTCGCGAGCAGGCTCGCTCCCACATGACCTGAACATGGGCTCATTGAACGGGCGGCAGGTAGCGGCAACAATCGATTAAAAGTCATACTAGCCATGTCCTCACGTCATACCTTGGATCCACATGAAACGACTGCCTCCCCTGCCCGCCCTGCACACGTTTCTGATCACCGCGCAGTGCTGCAACTTCACCCGGGCAGCCGAGCAGTTGCACATCACCCAGGGTGCCGTGAGCCGGCAGATCGCCGGGCTCGAGGATCATCTGGGGTATGAGCTATTCATTCGTCTGGCGCGAGGCCTGGAGCTGACCGCCGAAGGACGTGAATGGCTGCCCCGGGTGGAAAAGATCTTCGGTTTGATCAGCGAGGCCACCGAGCAGATCGGTCGCAAGCGGCAAACCCTGCAACTCAAGGCGCCGAGCTGCGTGATGCGCTGGCTGGTGCCGCGCTTGCTGCAATGGCAAAAGGAACGCCCGGACGTGCCGGTCAAACTGACCACCACGCTGGCCCATGGCGTCGACTTTCAGCGCGAGCAATTCGATGCGGCGGTGATCTACGGCACGCCGCCGGACAACTCCTCGACCGCCCTGCACTTGTTCGACGAACAACTGACGCCGGTCTGTTCGCCAGCGTTACTGAAAGGCCCACCGGCGCTGAACGAGCTGGCCGATCTGCAACAGCATCTGCTGCTGCATCCGACCCGCGACACCCAGGACTGGACGGTGTGGCTGACCGCTGCCGAATTGCAGCTGAGCAACGTCAACAACGGGCAGCATTTCGAGACCCTGGATCAGGCGATGTCGATGGCGTCGCATGGAACGGGGGTGGCGATTGGCGACTGGTCGCTGATCGGCGACGACCTGCGCGCGGGGCGGCTGGTGATGCCGTTTGATCTGAAGGTGAAAACGGGGTTGGGCTACTACGTGGTGATGCCGCAAGGCAGCGGGGCGTCGCCGCAGCTTGAGGCATTGATGATCTGGCTGGTGGAACAGGCGCATGCCCGCTGAAACACACAAACACCCTGTAGGAGCTGCCGAAGGCTGCGATCTTTTGATCTTATTTTAGGATCAAATTCAAAAGATCGTCCGATCGCGGCCCGAGCCTGCGGCAGCTCCTACACGGGTTGCGTTTGCAGGTCAGTAGCCGACCGTAAACCGCTGACGCGAATGCTTCGGCGTTTCCACTTCGTCGATCAACGCAATCGCGTAATCGGCGAAGGTGATCCAGCTGCGACCTTCGGCACTCACCAGCAAGTGATCCTTGCCAACGCGAAAGGTGCCAGTGCGCTCACCTTCGACAAACTCTGCCGATGGCGAGAGGAAGGTCCAGTCCAGCTCCTGCTCCGAACGCAAGGCATCGAGAAACGCTGCGCCAGCACTGGCCTCGGTTTTGTACTCGGCCGGGAAACCCGCGCTGTCGATCACTCGGGTGTTGTCCGGCAGCAACAGCGAACCGGCACCGCCGACCACCAGCAGACGCTTCACGCCCGCCTGCTTCACCGGGCCGACCACGGCACTGGCCGGTACCGTGGCGAAATGCGCGGCGCTGATCACCACGTCGTGACCGGCGACTGCGGCTTGCAGCGCCGCCGAATCCAGCACATCGACATTCTTGCTGACCACACCGGCACGCGAGCCGATCTTCGAGGTGTCGCGGGCGATGGCGGTGACGTTATGGCCGCGACGCAGGGCTTCTTCCAGCAGTTGGCTACCGGCACGGCCGGTGGCACCAATGATTGCGATCTTGCTCATGACATTCTCCAGTTGGCTTGAGAGTTTCAACGACGGCATAAATCTAATCTTGAAGCGGTATTCCCTGTGGCGAGGGAGCTTGCTCCCGCTGGAGGGCGAAGCACTCCCCGCCTGTTTCAGATACAACGCATGTGCAGGTTTTGCGCCTGCTGCGCAGGCGGGCAGGAGCAAGCTCCCTCGCCACAAAAGTCCTCTGGATCTCTGTTTCAGATAAATCGGGTTACCACTTCATCTCGCCCTTGGCGACTTTGGCGCTCAGCTCCAGCGAGCTTTCTTCGCCGAGTGTCGGGTAGCGCTTTTGCATGGCCTTGATCAGTGCGGCGGAATCCTTGGCCTTGGCGGTTTCTTCGTCGAAAGCCTTAATGTAGTCGGCGGTGAATTTCACGCTGGCCAGCGAGTGGCTGCTCTCGCCCAGGTAGTGACCGGGCACCACGGTTTTCGGCTTCAGGGTTTCGATCGAATGCAGGGTTTGCAGCCAGTCGGCATGGGATTGCGCAGTCTGGGTGTCGGCCATCCACACATGAATGTTCTCGGCGACTACAACGCCACCGACCACGGCCTTGAGCGACGGAATCCACACGAAGCTGCGATCCGGTTGTTTGCCTTCAAGGCCGACCACCTGCAACTTCTGCCCTTCAAGCATCAGGCTGTCACCCTTGAGCACGCCCGGTACGATGGTTTTGCCCGGCACGTCCGCACCCATTTTCGGGCCCCAGAAGGCGAGTTTGCCGGCGACGGTTTTGTTGATGTGATCAACGGTCGGCTGCGAGGCCAGCACGGTGGCGTCGGGGAAAGCCTGGGTCAAGGTGTCGAGGCCGAAGTAGTAATCCGGGTCACCGTGGCTGATGTAAATGGTGGTCAGGTGCTTGCCGCTGGCGCGGATCTTTTCCACCACCTGCTCGGCCTGGGCCTTGCCGAATTGCGCATCGACCAGAATCGCGTCTTTCTCGCCGCTGACCAGCACCGAAGTCACCGGGAAAATCGCATGAGTGCCCGGGTTGTAGACATCCAGGGTCAGGTTGGCGGCAGCGGCGTGGGCCGCGAAACCGAGGGTGGCGGTGGCCAGCAAAACGCGCTTGAGGGTAGTGAAGCCGATCATCTGTTGCTCCGTGGTCCGAATGCCGTGTTTGGCGATGGGACAGAGCTTAGTTGCCTGACTCGGTACAAAAAATGCGATGCTTGGACATAGTTTGTTTCTGAAAGCGGGCAAATCATGGATCGTCTTCAAGCAATGCGGGTGTTTGTCACCGTAGTGGATCTGGGCAGCCAATCGGCGGCGGCCGATCATCTGGACCTGTCACGGCCGGTGGTGTCGCGTTATCTGGCGGAGCTGGAAGACTGGGTCGGTGCGCGCCTGATGCACCGCACCACACGCAAGTTGAGCCTGACCGCCGCCGGCAGCGAAATCCTGCCGCGCTGCCGGCAGATGCTCGAACTCTCGACTGACATGCAGGCCGCCGTCAGCGAACCCGACGAGGCACCGCGCGGACTGCTGCGCATCAGTGTCAGTACCTCGTTTGGTCAGGCGCAACTGGCCGATGCGATGGCGGCGTACGTCAAACGCTACCCCGGGGTCAGCATCGACATGCAGATGCTCGACCGCACGGTGAATCTGGTGGATGAACGCATCGATCTGGCGATCCGCACCAGCAATGACCTGGACCCGAACCTGATCGCCCGGCGCCTGACCGTGTGCCGTTCGGTGGTCTGCGCCGCACCGGCTTATCTGCGCGACAACCCGCCACCGCAACGGGTCGAGGACCTGAGCCGACACAACTGCCTGACCCACTCCTACTTCGGCAAGAGCCTGTGGCATTTCGAGGAGAACGCTGAGCCCGTGTCGGTGCCGGTGCAGGGCAACATCAGCGCCAACGAGGCCAGCACTCTGTTGCGCGCAACCCTGGCCGGTGCGGGCGTGGCGATGCTGCCGACCTATCAGGCCGGGGTGCATGTGCATGCCGGTGAACTGGTGCGCCTGCTGCCCGACGCCGAGCCACGGCAGATGAACATCTACGCGGTGTACGCCTCACGCAAGCACATGCCGGCGGCGTTGCGCAGCATGCTGGATTTTCTCGTCGAACGATTCCCGGAAAATCCCGACTGGGATATCGGCTTGTAAACTCAATCCCCTGTGGGAGCGAGCCTGCTCGCGAAAAGGGTGTGTCAGTCGACAGTATCGTGGCTGACACACCGCTTTCGCGAGCAGGCTCGCTCCCACAGGTTTGTGGCTGGCAACTCTATGCCGCTGACCTATGCTGAAAGTAATACCGCAGGGTATGCGTTCAGAGGTCTACGCCATGAACATCAGAACAAGAAGGTACTTCGCGATTTTCATCACCTGCGCCGCCACGCTTGCGCTGTACGGCACCGCGGCCTGGCGGGTCGAGCAACTGCGACAACTGCCGCGCGAGTATGCGAGCTGCAATTTCGAGCGCTGCATTCCGCATAACGCGACGCTTAATGCGTTGCGCTGAATGATCTGAGCTGGAATGCGATCCTGTGGGAGCGAGCCTGCTCGCGAAAGCGGTGTGTCAGCCAACAACAATGCTGAATGAAAAACCGCCTTCGCGAGCAGGCTCGCTCACACAGGACTTTGCAGCGTTTACAAGATCACTGATCGGCCTTCAGCCGGTCACGAAAGGCCTTTGGCGAAATTCCAACCCTACGCCGGAACAGGCGCGTGAAGTTGGTCGGATCGGAAAACCCCAACAACTCCGACATCTCGTAAATGGTCATGCTGGTGTAGGTCAGCAAACGTTTGGCTTCCAGTAACTGACGTTCATGCATGATCTGCAGCGCTGGCTGCCCTGCCAGTTCGCGGCAGGTGCCGTTGAGGTGTGACACCGAAATTCCCAGGCGATGGGCCAGGTCTTCGACCTTCACATGCTGGCGGTACGTCTCCTCCACCAATTGAATAAAACCGTTGAGGTACTCGCGCTGGCGTTGCGGCCGTTGGCTGGCGTTATGGCGCACGAGCGCCTGCCGGCTGACCCAGACCATGATCACGCTGACCAGCGAATGCATGAGCATTTCCCGCGCCGGCTGATGGCCGTTGTACTCGGCCTGCAACGCGGAAAACAGACTGTTCAGGTACTGCGCATCCTTGCCCGCCGGGTAGTGTTCGGCCTGGGCCAGTGCATGGACCGAATTGCCCAGTTGCGCCTGCAGGTGATTGATCAGCGGATTGGCGAGGGTGACGACGAATCCTTCGACGTCCTCGGAAAAGCGAAAGCCATGCACCGACAATGGTGGCAGGACTTGTATGGCGGGTTCGTTGAGCTGCGTGCGTTGACCTTCGATTTCAAGCTCTGCCTGACCTTTGAAGACGAAGAGCAACTGGCACAAATCGGCGTGGCGGTGGGGTTTGATTTCCCATTGATGTTCGCGGCTGCGTTTGGAAATGGTTTCACAGTGCAGCAAGTCAGGGGTCGGCCAGTCCAGGCTTTCACCGTAGAGCTTGAACACCGGAATCGAAGGCAGGGCAGGCTTGTTCATCACTTCAATCCAGGCCTCGAGGTTGCGGGCGATAATCGCACCGATTGGCAGAATGTACAGGTATCGGCTCAGTTTTCACCTTCAATTGACAGACCCGCAAGGGAAAAATGCAAGCACTCGATCCATAAAAAATCATTCACCTTCTTCTGTCGTGTGAAGCTTGCGAGTCATAAAAACAATGAAAACGCTGAAAACCCAAGTCGCCATCATTGGCGCCGGTCCGTCCGGATTGCTCCTCGGCCAGTTGTTGCACAACGCCGGCATCGACACCCTGATTGTTGAACGTCAGTCGCCCGACTATGTCCTCGGGCGAATTCGCGCCGGCGTGCTTGAACAAGGCATGGTAGAGCTGTTGCGCCAGGCCGGCGTGGGTGCACGCATGGATGCCGAAGGGCTGGTGCACACCGGCTTCGATCTGGCATTGGACGGGCGTCTGGCGCACATCGATCTGAAGGGTTTGACCGGCGGCAAAACCGTCATGGTTTACGGTCAGACCGAAGTCACTCGCGACCTGATGGCCGCTCGTCGGGAGACCAGTGCGCCAACGATTTACACGGCGAGCCATGTCGCTCCTCACGGCATGAAAAGCGACGAGGCGTTTGTCACCTTCGAAAAAGACGGTGAAACCTGGCGCGTCGATTGCGATTACATCGCCGGTTGCGACGGCTTTCACGGCGTGGCCCGGCAGTCGATTCCCGAGGACTGCCTGAAGATTTTCGAACGGGTCTATCCGTTCGGCTGGCTGGGGATTCTTGCCGACACCCCGCCGGTGCACGAAGAGCTGGTTTATGCCCGTCACGAGCGTGGCTTTGCCCTGTGCAGCATGCGCTCGGCCACGCGCACCCGTTACTACCTGCAAGTGCCGGCCGAGGAAAACGTCGCCGACTGGTCCGATCAGCGCTTTTGGGATGAGCTCAAAACCCGCTTGCCGGCGACGCTTGCGGAGAAACTGGTGACCGGCCCATCGATTGAAAAAAGCATCGCGCCGCTGCGCAGTTTTGTCGTCGAGCCGATGCAGTACGGACGGATGTTTCTGCTCGGCGATGCCGCGCACATTGTGCCGCCCACCGGCGCCAAGGGCCTGAACCTGGCCGCCAGCGATGTCAGCACGCTGTTCAACATTCTGCTGAAGGTTTATCGCGACGGACGCACCGATCTGCTGGAGAAATACTCGGAGATCTGTCTGCGCCGGGTGTGGAAAGCCGAACGGTTTTCCTGGTGGATGACCACCATGCTGCACCGCTTCGACGAGCACGACGATTTCAGCCAACGGATCAGCGCCTCGGAACTGGACTACTTTGTCAGTTCAGAAGCGGGTCGAAAAACCATTGCAGAAAATTACGTCGGACTTCCGTACGAGGCTATCGAATAGCCTGCTATCGACTTACACTGGCGAGCATCCACCCGCGCGCGATGGCAGCGCGGGTCCATCACTGCCCGCAGGCTCGCCCGTGACCAATCTCAATCACCCTGAAACGCCCAAACCGGCCATTCGCAGCGTGCTGGTGGCGTTGATGATGGCGATTTTTCTCGGCGCGCTGGACCAGACCATCGTCGCCGTCTCGATGCCCGCCATCTCCGCACAGTTCAAGGACGTCAGTCTGCTGGCCTGGGTGATTTCCGGGTACATGGTGGCGATGACCGTGGCCGTGCCGATCTACGGCAAGCTCGGCGACCTGTACGGACGGCGCAAACTGATGCTGTTCGGCATGGGCCTGTTCACCCTCGCCTCGCTGTTTTGCGGCATGGCGCAAAGCATGGAACAACTGGTGCTGGCGCGGATTCTCCAGGGCATCGGTGCCGGCGGAATGATTTCGGTGAGTCAGGCGATCATCGGCGACATCGTCCCGCCGCGCGAGCGCGGGCGTTATCAGGGTTACTTCAGCAGCATGTACGCGGTGGCCAGCGTCGCCGGGCCGGTGCTCGGCGGCTACATGACCGAGTACCTGTCGTGGCGCTGGGTGTTTCTGATCAATCTGCCACTGGGGCTAGGCGCCTGGTGGGTTGCCAATCGCAATCTGCGCGGGCTGCCGATTCCGCAGCGCAAACCGATCATCGACTACCTCGGTACGCTGTTGATGATCATCGGTTTGACCGCCCTGCTGCTGGCCATCACCCAGGTCGGTCAGGGTCATTCGTGGCGCAGCAGTGAAGTGCTCGGTTTGTTCGCCTGTGCAGTGCTGGTGCTCGCGGTGTTCGTCTGGCATGAACGTCGGGCACGCGAGCCGCTGCTGCCGATGCACCTGTTCACCAACCGCAATGCTTTGCTGTGCTGGTGCACGATTTTCTTCACCAGTTTTCAGGCGATTTCGCTGATCGTGCTAATGCCGCTGCGCTTTCAGAGTGTCACCGGTGCCGGGGCCGACAGTGCCGCATTGCACCTGTTGCCGTTGGCCATGGGCCTGCCGATCGGTGCCTATTTCGCCGGCAGGCGCACGTCGATCACCGGACGCTACAAACCGCAGATCCTGACCGGTGCGATCCTGATGCCGCTGTCGATTCTCGGCATGGCGTTCAGCCCACCGGATGCAACGCTGGTCAGCAGTCTGTTCATGCTGCTCAGCGGGATTGCCGGCGGCATGCAGTTCCCGACCTCACTGGTGGGCACGCAGAACTCGGTTGACCAACGCGACATCGGCGTCGCCACCAGCACCACCAACCTGTTCCGTTCGCTGGGGGGCGCGGTGGGTGTGGCGTTGATGTCGGCGTTGTTGCTGGCCTTGTTGCAGGATTCGAGCTTTGCCCATCTGGCGAGCAACTCGCTGATCAGCGAGGGGCATTCGGGCAACGTGCTGCTCGACGGTTTGAACGCCGCACCGGGTGATGCCCAGAACGCCTTGCGCGCAGAGCTTTCGGTGACGTTCCGGCATCTGCTGTGGGTGAGTACGGCGGTGTCGCTGCTGGGGCTGGCGGCGGCGATTGCAATGCCGAACAACCTGCTGCGCGGGCGCGAGCACGGCGCTAAATAGGCACAAGTGCCACGAAAACCTGTGGGAGCGAGCCTGCTCGCGAAAGCGGTGTGTCATTCAACTGTGATGTCAGCTGACACTATGCCTTCGCGAGCAGGCTCGCTCCCACAGGGGGACAAAGGTGTTTTCAGGGGCTGTAGTAGCCCACCGCCACCAGAAAATGCCCGACCTTCTTCAGGTAGGCGTGTTTGTCTTCGACCTTGCCGGTCACCGGGTTTTTCCAGCGGTATTCATATTCGCCGTCATCCTGTTTGGCGATCAGCGCCAGAATCGGCTCGCCCACCGGTTTGCCTTCCGGATCCTTGATCTTGCTGAAATCGGTGTTGATCAAGCGCAGGTTGGTGCCGTGGGCAACGTAGCGTTGGGTGTCCAGATCGACCACGAACACGTACAGGTCGTCCTGCAGATAACCGCCCTTGAGCGAGTTGACGGCTGTCAGCGTGCCTTTCTCGTCCTTGCCCAGGTCAGTCGCAGCTTTGTCGAGCAGGGTCTTGGCCTGTTCCGCCGACGCCCGTGGCAAGTAATAACCGACGGCCAGAATCCGCTGGCCGATGCGCTGGTAGTACACATGCTTGCGCTCGACCTTGCCGTCCGCCCAGTTCTGCCAGCGATATTCGGCTTGCTGGATACCGTTGCCCTCGGGCACCAACAACGCGTCCTTGAAGGCCTTTTGCAAATCCGGCCCTAGCACTTCGCTGACATCGCGACCGATCAAGGCAGAGGATGGTCCGCCGCTGGCGAGCATCACGCCTTTGGTGTCGACCACGAACACGTAGCGATCCTTGTCGACGAACTCACCCTGCCGGCTGAACGCGGCGAAGGCCTTGTCGCCATTGTCGTGGTAATAGGCCAGCGCCTTTTCCAGCAAAGCGATGGCAGCCTTGCTGTCGTCCTTTTGTGTGGCGGCAGCGTTGACCTGCCCTGCCCCCACAAAAAGCATCACCCCGAGCCACGCCACTTTATGCAAAAACCCCATAACGCATCCCTCGTTCTTGTTGATGTTTCAAGAGCGTAGACGGCTTGGGGGCGGACGGCGGTCGAAGATGAATCCAGAAGTTGCCGCATTTCCGGTAGCGAGGAAGCTTGCTCCCGCTCAACTGCGAAGCAGTCGCAAAACCTGCAAATGCGCTCTACCTGAACGAAAGCAGGGGAGCGCTTCGCACTGCAGCGGGAGCAAGCTCCCTCGCCACAAGATTTCCTGAGTCAGGCCCTACGGCCGGGCGTTGATCTGCTGCTGCAGGTTCTGGATCTGCGCCTGCAGGGTGTTGATGTTGCGGGTCATCTGCCCGCGGAATGCGTCGAACTCGGCGGTATTGCCGCCACCCTGCGCAGCGGCCGGGCGGTTGTCCTGTTCACTCTTGAGAACCACGATTTCCTGCTCCAGACGCTCGATCGCCGCGCTCGGATTGCCTTGCTTCTTCAGCGCGGCGATGTCGGCACCCAGGCTCTTGAGCTGCGCATCGAACTTGCCGGTGTCGGCCGGGGCGCTTTTCAGGGTCGCCAGTTCGGCGCTCAAGGCTTTGACCTGAGCCTGCAACTGGGTATTGGCGTTCTGTTGTTCGGTGGTCTGCGCGGTCATCTGCGCCAGACGCTTGTCCAGATCGCTGGCCTGACCGACCACGCCTTGCTGCTGTTTGCTTTGGTCCAGCAACTGGGTTTCCAGCTGTTTGATCTGCTGCTTCAGTGCTTCGCTGTCGCTGTTGACGTTGCTCTGACTGGCGACGACCTTGCCGGAAATGTCCTGCAGGCGCCCCGCCGCTTCCTCGCTGATGCGCGCAAAGCTTTCCTGGGTCGCAACCAATTGCTGCTCCATCAGCGAGATCTGCTGGAAGCTCCACCAGGCCAGACCGATGAAGGCAAAGAACAACGCGCCGACCAGTGCCCAAAGCGGCCCGGTACTCGCAGCCTTGACCTTGACCACCGGCGGCGTACGCGAGTGCACGGAGGTGCGGGCGGTGGGCGGAATGTCATCGTCGTCAAAGGTGTCGGCCCGCAGGCTCGGTACATCGTCGAAATCGTCGTTGGCATCGTTACGCATGGACATTGAGGCAACCTTTGTGGAACGCGGTGATGGCTAAATGCTGCGAAGTATAACCGCCGCAGCCGCAGGGATTGACCCTCAAGCGGCTGTGCGGTTCATTGCCGGCGGACGACTTGTATCAACGGATGTCCTGAGCTTTCCACCAGCCACAGAACTCGTCGAGGGCCGACCACAGGCTGACTTTCGGATCGTAGTCCAGATAATGCCGGGCGCGACTGATGTCGAGGGTGAAATTTTTCTTCATGACTTGCATGCCCAACCGCGACAGGGTCGGCTCCGGGCGGCCCGGCCAGAGTTTGCAGGCGCCTTCATTGAGCGCCGCGACGCTGTAGGCCAGGCCGTATGAACGGTATTTGCTGACCTGCGGCACTTCCATCTTGCGCATCACGTAATTGACCACATCCCACAACGGCACCGGCGCGCCATTGCTGATGTTGTAGGCCTTGCCCAACGCGGAACCAGCCGCCAGCAGACTGCTGAGCAGCGCTTCATTGAGGTTCTGCACGCTGGTGAAGTCGACCTTGTTCAGGCCGTCACCGATGATCGCCAGACGCCCCTTGCGCTGCATGTTCAGCAGGCGCGGGAAGATGCTCATGTCGCCAGCACCGGTGACAAAGCGCGGGCGCAGGGCGATGGTTTCCAGACCGAATTCCTGCGCGCCGAAGACCTTTTGCTCGGCCAGGTATTTGGTCGCCGCGTAGTGATGCTTGAAGCGCTTGGGCACTTGCTCTTCGGTCAGGCCGAGGTGATCGCGGCCATCGAAGTAGATCGACGGCGACGACAGATGCACCAGCCGCCGCACGCGCTGTTTGAGGCAGGCTTCGACGACATTTTCGGTGACCTGCACGTTACCCTGATGAAAGTCCTGATAGCGCCCCCACACACCGACGGCACCGGCGCAGTGCACCACGGCTTCGACGTCGGCACAGAGCTCGCGCACCAGATCCGCATCGGTGAGGTCGCCCGGGACGAACTCGGCGCCACGGCGCACCAGATGTTCGACGCTCTCGGCCCGGCGACCGTTGACCCGCACGTCCAGGCCCTGCTCCAAAGCGAAACGCGCAAAGCGTCCGCCAATGAAGCCGCTTGCGCCGGTGACCAGAATTTTCATGTAACGCTCCGATGTCTTTCGTTTACCTGATACGTCTGTCTTGACGCTGACCGTCAGCCCAAGGGCACCAGCCAGCGTGATGAAGAACGTAGCAATTGTTCGGTCAGCAACCCCAGCAACTGACCGCCATTGCGCCAATGATGCCAGTACAACGGCACATCGATCGGTTTATCTGGCAACAGTTCGCGCAATACGCCGCGTTGCAGCTGATCGCGCACTTGCAGTTCCGGCACCAGTCCCCAGCCGAACCCGGCTTCGGTCAGGCGCACAAATCCTTCGGAGGACGGGCACAAATGATGCTCGAAACCACCATCGACACCGAGCGATGCGAGGTAGCGATGCTGGAGAAAATCATCCGGGCCGAACACCAGCGCCGGCGTGCGCGGCAACTGTTCGGCGCGCACGCCGTCGGGGAAATGCCGCTCGATAAACGCCGGACTGGCCAGCGCCCGATAGCGCATCGCCCCGAGCAACACGCTGCGCGCGCCGGCTACCGGGCGTTCGCTGGCACAGACACACGCCGCGACTTCCCCGGCACGCATGCGCTTGAGGCCGACGGTCTGATCTTCCACCACCAGATCCAGCAATAAATGCTGCTCGGCGCAGAAATCGCCCACGGCTTCGGCCCACCAGGTGGCGAGGCTGTCGGCGTTGATGGCGATGCGCAGACGTTCCGGCAGACCCTCTTCATCGAGCGCCGGCACCAGCGTCTGCAAGTCACGCTCAAGCAGGCGCACCTGCTGCACATGGTTGAGCAGGCGCCGGCCAATCTCGGTCGGTGACGGTGGTGTGCCGCGCACCAGCACCGGTTGGCCGACCCGCGCTTCCAGCAGTTTGATCCGCTGGGAAATCGCCGATTGCGACAAGCCCAGCACCTGCGCGGCGCGTTCGAATCCAGCCTGCTCGACCACGGCGGCCAGCGCGGAAAGCAATTTGTAGTCGAACATCAGTTTTCCTAATGAGCGATCAGCACTATTGGTTTTTCTTATACCGCTTTCGACCGGAGAATAGCCAGCAAGCACTCTTTATCAAGGAACACTGCAATGGCTGGCGAAACCTTACTCACGACTCTGCTACGCAGCATGAGCCCGCAGCTCAATGCCGGCGAATATGTGTTTTGCACCCTGTGTGACGGCCAGTTGCCGAGCGGTGTAGAGATTGTCGGCAGCTTTCGCGAACAGGAAGGCCTGACCGTGATCCTCGAACGCTCCCAGGCTGAACACGCCGGGTTCAGTTTTGATTATGTCGCGGCGTGGATCACCCTGAATGTGCATTCGGCACTGGAAGCGGTCGGCCTCACCGCTGCGTTCGCCAGCGCGCTGGGCAAGGCAGGGATCAGCTGCAACGTGATCGCCGGTTACTACCACGATCATTTGTTTGTCGGTCAGGCCGACGCCGAGCGCGCCATGCAAGTGCTGCGCGATCTCGCAGCCAACGCGGAGTAATCCTTATGTGGCAAAGCTATGTGAACGGATTGCTGGTGGCGCTGGGGCTGATCATGGCGATCGGCACCCAGAACGCTTTTGTCCTGGCTCAAAGCCTGCGCCACGAACATCACCTGCCGGTGGCGGCGTTGTGTGTAGCGTGCGATGCGCTGCTGGTGGCGGCCGGAGTGTTTGGTCTGGCGACCGTGTTGGCGCAGAACCCGACATTGCTCGCGGTGGCACGCTGGGGCGGCGCAGTTTTTCTGATCTGGTATGGCAGTCAGGCGCTGCGCCGGGCGTTCTCGAAACAGAGTCTGGATCAGGGCGAAAACCACACCGTACGCTCGTTGCGCGCGGTGATGCTCAGTGCATTGGCGGTGACTCTGCTCAACCCACACGTTTATCTCGATACGGTATTGCTGATCGGTTCACTTGGCGCGCAGCAATCAGTGCCGGGCGCTTATGTCGTGGGAGCGGCGAGTGCGTCGCTGCTGTGGTTCTTCACACTCGCCCTTGGTGCGGCATGGCTTGCGCCGTGGCTGGCTCGCCCGAGTACCTGGCGGATTCTTGATCTTCTGGTGGCAGTGATGATGTTCACGGTGGCGGGCCAATTGATTATCGCCAACTGATTTATTCCAAAAGGCTCTGGAACCTCTATCCCACACAGTTGTTGCGTGGTTAAGCCTTGACCCCGGTGCTATGATCCGAACCCTGCGCCGCAAAGAGTAAAAACTCGTCGGTGCATTTCTGGCCGCCCGTGATCGGCCTTGCGCTCACCGCAACAGACCTGATTAGGAGAATCATCATGGCTTTCGAATTGCCGCCGCTGCCTTACGCACACGATGCCCTGCAGCCGCACATTTCCAAGGAAACCCTGGAATTTCACCACGACAAGCACCACAACACCTATGTCGTGAACCTGAACAACCTGGTGCCAGGCACCGAGTTCGAAGGCAAGACCCTGGAAGAGATCGTCAAGACTTCCTCGGGCGGCATCTTCAACAACGCCGCTCAGGTCTGGAACCACACTTTCTACTGGAACTGCCTGGCGCCAAACGCCGGCGGTCAACCAACCGGCGCACTGGCTGAGGCCATCAACGCGGCTTTCGGTTCGTTCGACAAGTTCAAGGAAGAGTTCAGCAAAACCTCGATCGGCACCTTCGGTTCCGGCTGGGGCTGGCTGGTGAAAAAGGCTGACGGTTCCCTGGCCCTGGCCAGCACCATCGGCGCCGGCAACCCGCTGACCAGCGGCGACACCCCGCTGCTGACCTGCGACGTCTGGGAACACGCTTACTACATCGACTACCGCAACCTGCGTCCGAAGTACGTTGAGGCGTTCTGGAACCTGGTCAACTGGAAGTTCGTCGCTGAGCAGTTCGAAGGCAAAACCTTCACCGCTTAAGCTGCGCGCCAGATAAGAAACCCGGCTACGGCCGGGTTTTTTTATGCCTGCTATTCCCCTGTAGGAGCTGCCGCAGGGAATAGCGTTTTTCTCACAATGAACGCTGGCTCCGGCCACTTGCTGGTGCGGCCCAGCGGACTAACATCAAACCGAGGAAAATTTGTTCCAGACTGCTCAAGTTGAGGGCCGACACTACCGACACAGTACAAATAGAGCTGATACTCCAGACAGCAGCATTTCGGCCAAGGCCACGGGCAAATGTTCCGAGGCTCGATTGTCCCTTTGACTGGCAACACGGGATTGCCAATACTCATGGCAACTTGACGCTACCCGCACGGAACAAGGAATTACCCTTTGAAGCTGGAACTCAAGAACAGCTTGTCGGTGAAGTTGCTCCGGGTCGTGCTCCTTTCGGCATTGATCGTCGGTGTAGTCTTGAGCTGCGCCCAGATTGTTTTCGATGCTTATAAAACCCGCCAGGCGGTGGCCGGCGATGCGCAGCGCATCCTCGACATGTTCCGCGATCCCTCGACTCAGGCGGTCTACAGCCTGGACCGGGAAATGGGCATGCAGGTGATCGAAGGCCTGTTTCAGGACGACGCCGTGCGCCAGGCCTCCATCGGCCATCCCAACGAAGCGATGCTCGCGCAAAAATCCCGTGAGTTGCAGCACTCCAACAGCCGCTGGCTGACTGATCTGATTCTCGGTCAGGAACGCACCTTCACCACCCAATTGGTCGGTCGCGGCCCGTACAGCGAGTATTACGGCGACCTGAGCATCACCCTCGACACCGCCACCTATGGCGAGAGTTTCATTGTCAGTTCGGTGATCATTTTCATTTCCGGCGTCTTGCGCGCCCTGGCCATGGGCCTGGTGCTGTATCTGGTCTATCACTGGCTGCTGACCAAGCCACTGTCGCGGATCATCGAGCACCTGACCGAAATCAATCCCGATCGTCCCAGCGAGCACAAGATTCCGCAGCTCAAGGGTCACGAAAAGAATGAACTCGGTATCTGGATCAACACCGCCAACCAGTTGCTCGAATCGATAGAACGCAACACGCACCTGCGCCACGAAGCGGAAAACAGCCTGCTGCGCATGGCCCAGTACGACTTCCTCACCGGCCTGCCGAACCGCCAGCAATTGCAGCAGCAACTGGACAAGATTCTGGTCGACGCCGGCAAGCTGCAACGCCGGGTCGCGGTGTTGTGCGTGGGACTGGATGATTTCAAAGGCATCAACGAGCAGTTCAGCTACCAGACCGGCGACCAATTGCTGCTGGCGCTGGCCGACCGGCTGCGCGCCCACAGCGGTCGCCTCGGCGCCCTCGCCCGGCTTGGCGGCGACCAGTTCGCGCTGGTGCAGGCCGATATCGAACAACCTTACGAAGCGGCAGAGCTGGCGCAAAGCATCCTCGATGATCTGGAAGCGGCGTTTGCCCTCGACCATCAGGAAATCCGCCTGCGCGCGACCATCGGCATCACCCTGTTCCCCGAGGACGGCGACAGCACCGAGAAGCTGTTGCAGAAGGCCGAGCAGACCATGACGTTGGCCAAGACTCGTTCGCGCAATCGCTATCAGTTCTACATCGCCAGCGTCGACAGCGAGATGCGTCGCCGTCGCGAACTGGAAAAAGACCTGCGCGATGCGCTGATTCGCGACCAGTTCTACCTCGTCTATCAGCCGCAGATCAGCTACCGCGATCACCGCGTGGTCGGGGTCGAAGCGCTGATTCGCTGGCAGCATCCGGAACACGGCCTGGTGCCGCCGGACCTGTTCATTCCGCTGGCCGAACAGAACGGCACGATCATCGCCATCGGCGAGTGGGTGCTGGATCAGGCCTGCAAGCAATTACGCGAATGGCACGATCAGGGCTTCGTCGATCTGCGCATGGCGGTCAACCTGTCCACCGTGCAACTGCACCACGCCGAGCTGCCGCGGGTGGTCAATAACCTGCTGCAGATCTATCGCCTGCCGCCGCGCAGCCTGGAACTGGAAGTCACCGAGACCGGCCTGATGGAAGACATCAGCACCGCCGCCCAGCATCTGCTGAGCCTGCGCCGTTCCGGGGCGTTGATCGCCATTGACGACTTCGGCACTGGCTACTCATCGCTGAGTTATCTGAAGAGCCTGCCGCTGGACAAGATCAAGATCGACAAGAGCTTCGTCCAGGATCTGCTGGATGACGACGACGATGCAACCATCGTTCGCGCGATCATACAACTGGGCAAAAGCCTGGGCATGCAGGTGATTGCCGAAGGCGTGGAAACCGCCGAGCAGGAGTCCTACATCATCTCCGAAGGCTGCCACGAAGGTCAGGGCTACCACTACAGCAAGCCGCTGCCTGCCCGGGAGCTGACCGCGTACCTCAAGCAAGCCCAACGCACCAATGCTGCCATTCTCTAGAAGATCAAAAGATCGTCCGATCGCGGCCCGAGCCTGCGGCAGCTCCTACAGGATCCGCATTCCCCTGTAGGAGCTGTCGAGCGAAACGAGGCTGCGATCTTTTGATCAGCGCCAACACACTGGCGTAAACAAGAAATATTTCCAGTCACAGCCCTTTACACATAATGCGAAAGATTTGCATTATGTCGCAGCTTTGCGCGCCCCCGCGCCCTGTCCATTCATTTACCGAAGCAGGATGTTCGCCATGATTCGTATGCCTCTGGCTACCGCCAGTCTGCTGGCCATCGCTATTTCCCTCGCCGGTTGCGGCGAAGGCAAAGACAAGGCTGCCGCCCCGGCCACGCCGACGCCGGCCGCCAGCACCGCTGCCGCTGCTCCTGCCGCAGCCGGTAAAGTCGACGAAGCCGCCGCCAAGGCTGTGGTCGCGCACTATGCCGACATGGTCTTCGCCGTCTACAGCGATGCCGAATCCACTGCGAAAACCCTGCAAACCGCGGTCGACGCGTTCCTCGCCAAGCCGAACGCCGACACGCTGAAAGCCGCCAAGGCTGCCTGGGTCGCCGCCCGCGTACCTTACCTGCAGAGCGAAGTGTTCCGCTTCGGTAACACCATCATTGACGACTGGGAAGGTCAGGTGAACGCCTGGCCGCTGGACGAAGGTCTGATCGACTATGTCGACAAATCCTACGAGCACGCACTGGGCAACCCGGGCGCTACCGCCAACATCATCGCCAACACTGAAGTGCAGGTCGGCGAAGACAAGGTCGACGTGAAAGACATCACGCCGGAAAAACTCGCCAGCCTCAACGAACTCGGCGGTTCCGAAGCCAACGTCGCCACCGGCTACCACGCCATCGAATTCCTGCTCTGGGGCCAGGACCTGAACGGCACCGGCCCGGGCGCCGGCAACCGTCCGGCGTCGGACTACCTGGAAGGCGCAGGCGCCACCGGCGGTCACAACGATCGTCGCCGTGCGTACCTGAAAGCCGTGACCCAACTGCTGGTCAGCGACCTGGAAGAAATGGTCGGCAACTGGAAGCCGAACGTGGCTGACAACTACCGCGCCACCCTGGAAGCCGAGCCGGCTGAAAGCGGCCTGCGCAAAATGCTGTTCGGCATGGGCAGTCTGTCCCTGGGCGAACTGGCGGGCGAGCGCATGAAGGTTTCCCTGGAAGCCAACTCCCCGGAAGACGAACAGGATTGCTTCAGCGACAACACCCACAATTCGCACTTCTACGATGCCAAAGGCATTCGTAACGTGTACCTGGGTGAATACACCCGCACTGACGGCACCAAGATGACCGGTGCCAGCCTGTCGTCGCTGGTGGCCAAGGCCGACCCGGCTGCCGACACCGCGCTGAAAGCCGATCTGGCCGCTACCGAAGCGAAGATCCAGGTCATGGTCGATCACGCCAACAAGGGTGAGCACTACGACCAGTTGATCGCTGCGGGCAACACTGCCGGCAACCAGATCGTGCGTGACGCCATCGCCGCACTGGTCAAGCAGACCGGCTCGATCGAAGCCGCTGCCGGCAAGCTGGGCATCAGCGACCTGAACCCGGACAACGCTGATCACGAGTTCTGATCACGCGCGTTCGACTGAAAAAGGCGACCTTCGGGTCGCCTTTTTCATGCCTGCCGTACACAAAACACTGCTCCATGGTGTGTTCGATATCAGGTACACCACCAAACCCTGTGGGAGCGAGCCTGCTCGCGAAGGCGTCATCTGGCGCAACATCGTCAGCGCGGCGGACACCGCTTTCGCGAGCAGGCTCGCTCCCACAGGGTTTGCATGAGTTTCAAGGCTTGCGCCATATCAAGCAAACGATAATTCCTCTTATTCAAACTCACTCGCCCTGTTAGACTTTGCGCCTTTGTTTTCGCCCGTCCGCAGGATGTCTGATGCCCTCGCTGCCTCTTCGCTTGTCCGCACTGTTTCTGGCCCTGGGCCTGAGTGCCTGCGATGACGCCCCGCGCTTTACCAAGGCTGAGCCCGGTGAAGCGCGTTCGGGCGGGGCGGCGACCGTGCGCAAGACCGATCAGAATGCGTTCTCGCTGCCTTCGGCCAATCTGCCGCCGTCGCGCCGGGTCGACTTCAGCGTCGGCAACAGCTTCTTCCGCAGTCCGTGGGTGATCGCCCCGTCGACCACCACCGCGCGCGATGGCCTCGGCCCGCTGTTCAACACCAACGCCTGCCAGAACTGCCACATCAAGGACGGCCGCGGCCACCCGCCAGCGCCGGATGCGGCGAACGCGGTGTCGATGCTGGTGCGTCTGTCGATTCCTGATTCGCCGGCCTACGCCAAAGTCATCGAGCAAGTCGGCGTGGTGCCGGAGCCGGTCTACGGCGGCCAGTTCCAGGACATGGCCGTGCCCGGCGTCACCCCGGAAGGCAAGGTGCGGGTCGAGTACACTCCGGTGCCGATCCGCTTCAAGGACGGCACCGAAGTCGAGCTGCGTAAACCGGTTCTGCAATTCACTCAGTTGGGCTACGGCCCGATGCACCCGGACACGCGTTTCTCGGCCCGGGTCGCGCCGCCGATGATCGGCCTCGGCCTGCTCGAAGCCATTCCCGAAGAAGCGATCCTCGCCAACGCCGCCGCACAGGCCAAAGAGAACAACGGCATTAAGGGTCGCGTAAATCGGGTCTGGGACGATGAGTTACAGAAAACCGTGGCCGGCCGCTTTGGCTGGAAAGCCGGGCAACCGAACCTCAATCAGCAGAATGTCCACGCATTTTCCGGAGACATGGGCCTCACCACCAGTCTCAGACCCTTCGATGACTGCACCGACGCGCAAACCGCATGCAAACAGGCCCCCAACGGCAATGGCCCGGACGGTGAACCGGAAGTCAGCGACAACATCCTGCGTCTGGTGCTGTTTTATACGCGCAACCTGGCGGTACCGGCGCGTCGTGGCGTCAACGACGAACAAGTACTGGCCGGCAAGAACCTGTTCTTCCAGGCTGGCTGCCAGTCCTGTCACACACCGAAATACACCACCGCCGCCAACGCCGCCGAACCTGAACTGGCCAATCAAGTGATTCGCCCGTACAGCGATCTGCTGCTGCACGACATGGGCGACGGTCTGGCCGACAACCGCACTGAATTCCAGGCCTCCGGCCGCGACTGGCGCACCCCGCCGCTGTGGGGCATCGGCCTGACGCAAGCGGTCAGCGGCCACTCCCAGTTCTTGCATGACGGCCGCGCCCGTAATCTGCTCGAAGCCGTGCTCTGGCATGGCGGCGAAGCGCAGCAGGCGCAGCAACAGGTTTTGTCTTTCAACGCCGAGCAGCGTGCTGCGCTGCTGGCGTTCTTGAACTCACTTTAAACACTTAAAAGAATCGGGAGTCCGACATGTTCCGTCCCAAGTTGTTGTTCACCAGCCTTGCCGCACTCGCCCTCGGTGCCTGCTCGCCGCAGGACCCGCAAGCGGTCACGTCGGCGGCCATCGCCAAATCGGTGATCCTGCCGACCTACACCCGTTGGGTCGAAGCCGACAAACAACTGGCGGTCAGCGCCCTCGCCTACTGTCAGGGCAAGGAAACCCTGGAAACCGCCCGCGCCGACTTCCTGCACGCGCAGAAAGCCTGGGCCGAGCTGCAACCGCTGCTGATCGGCCCACTGGCCGAGGGCAACCGTTCGTGGCAGGTGCAGTTCTGGCCGGACAAAAAGAACCTCGTCGGCCGTCAGGTCGAGCAACTGGTGATCGCCCAGCCGCAGATCGACGCCGCCGCACTGGCCAAATCCAGCGTGGTGGTGCAGGGCCTGTCGGCTTACGAGTACATCCTGTTCGATGAAAAACCGGACGTCGCCAACGCCGAGCAGAAAACCAAATACTGCCCGTTGCTGATCGCCATCGGCGAGCGCCAGAAGCAACTGGCCGAAGAGATTCTGCAGAGCTGGAACAACACCGACGGCATGCTCGCGCAAATGAGCAAGTTCCCCAACCAGCGCTACGCCGACTCCCACGAAGCGATCGCCGATCTGCTGCGTGTACAGGTCACCGCACTCGACACCCTGAAGAAAAAACTCGGCACGCCAATGGGCCGCCAGAGCAAAGGCGTGCCGCAACCGTTCCAGGCTGATGCGTGGCGCAGCCAGTCGTCGCTGACCGCGCTGGAAGCCAGCCTCGCTGCTGCCAAAACCGTCTGGGAAGGCGTCGACAACAAAGGCCTGCGCGGTCTGTTGCCGGCCGAGCAGAAACCGTTGGCGGACAAGATCGACGCCGCCTACGCCGCGTCGCTGAAACTGTTCGACAGCAACCAGCGCTCGCTGACCGAAATGCTCCAGGACGACGCCGGTCGGCAGCAGCTCAACGATCTCTACGACAGCCTCAACGTCGTCCATCGCCTGCACGAAGGCGAACTGGCCAAGGCGCTGGGCATCCAACTGGGCTTCAACGCCAACGACGGTGACTGATGAGGGCAAGTGCCATGCTGCGACGCCAGGCTCTGACTTTAGGTAGTTTGCTGCTGGGAGCAGTGACACTGGGCGGCTGGACGCTGTTCAAGCGCAAGGATCAGAGCCCGTTGTTGCTCTCGGCGCGCGACGATACCGACGGCAAGCATTACGCCGTCGGTTATCGGCTGGACGGTGCTCGGGTGTTCGCCACCGAAGTCGGCCAGCGCTGCCACGACATCATCAACCACCCGACGCTGCCGATCGCGCTGTTCGTCGCCCGCCGCCCGGGCACCGAGAGCTACCTGATCGACCTGCGCGACGGGACGTTGCTGCAAACCGTGACCTCGCTGCCGAACCGGCATTTCTACGGCCACGCCGTGGTGCACAAGGACGGCGAGTACCTGTACGCCACCGAGAACGACACCACTGATCCGGGGCGTGGCCTGCTCGGGGTGTACAAGTTCGAAGGCGAGCGGCTGGTGCACAGCGGCGAGATTTCCACCCATGGCCTCGGCCCGCATCAGGTGTCGTGGATGCCCGATGGCGAAACTCTGGTGGTGGCCAACGGCGGGATCCGGACCGAGGCCGAAAGCCGCGTCGACATGAACCTCAACGCCATGGAACCGAGCCTGGTGCTGATGCAGCGTGATGGCACCCTGCTGAGCAAGGAAACCCTTGCGCAGCAGATGAACAGCGTGCGCCACCTGGGCATCGCCAGCGACGGCACCATCGTCGCCGGCCAGCAGTTCATGGGCGCTTCGCACGAGCGTTCCGAGCTGTTGGCGATCAAGCGTCCGGGCCAGCCCTTCGTGGCGTTCCCGGTGCCGGAGCATCAGTTGCAGTCGATGGGTCATTACACCGCCAGCGTCGCGGTGCACAGCGAACTGCGGCTGGTGGCGCTGACCGCGCCGCGCGGCAACCGCTTCTTCATCTGGGATCTGGACAGCGGCGAAGTGCGTCTCGACGCACCGCTGCCCGATTGCGCCGGCGTTGGTGCGGTGAAGGACGGTTTCGTCGTCACTTCCGGTCAAGGCCGTTGCCGCTACTACGATTGCCGCCAGGATCAACTGCTGGCCAAACCGCTGGATCTGCCGGCGGGGCTCTGGGACAACCATCTGCATTTGATGGCGTGACCCGCCATTAAAAGATCGCAGCCTGCGGCAGCTCCTACAGGGATCGCATTCCAATGTAGGAGCTGCCGCAGGCTGCGATCTTTTTGCGCTCCCCCCTATAAAAACTGGCAGTTGGAATCCCCACCTGACTCGGAGTAATGTGCCCGCCTGTCTCACCTGATTTATCCAAGGAACTGGAAATATGCTGCGTCGCCGCATGCTGATCATGTTGGGTGTTGTCTTGCTGGTCGTCCTGGTATTGGGCGGGTACAAAGCCTTTTCGATCTACACCATGATCCAGGGCTTCTCCAAACCGAAACCGCCGATCAGCGTCGCCGTGGCCCGCGCCACCGAACAGCCGTGGCAGATGCGGCTGCCGACCGTCGGCTCGCTGAAGGCCTTGCAAGGCGTCGAGCTGAGTCTGGAAGTCGCCGGCACCGTCACCGAACTCAAATTCGAATCCGGACAGAAGGTCAAGGCCGGGCAGCCACTGCTGCAACTCGACAGCGCGGTCGAAACCGCCCTGCTGGAAACCGCCAGGGCCGACCTCGGTCTGGCGCAACTGGATTTCGGTCGCGGCAGCCAACTGGTCGACAGCCGCGCGATCTCCAAAGGCGAGTACGACCGACTCTCCGCCGTGTTGCAAAAGAACAAGGCCACGGTCAATCAGCTCAACGCTTCGCTGGCGAAAAAACGCATCCTTGCGCCGTTCAGCGGCACCATCGGCATCCGTCAGGTGGATGTCGGCGACTACCTCGCCAGCGGCACCAAAATCGCCACCCTGCAGGACCTGAGCAGCCTCTACGCCGATTTCTATGTGCCCGAGCAATCGGTACCGAAACTGGCCATCGGTCAACTGGTGCAGATCGGCGTCGCGGCCTATCCCGGGCAGAACTTCCCCGGTGCCATCAGCGCGATCAACCCGATTGTCGAGAGCACCACGCGCAATATTCTGGTGCGCGCGACCCTGGCCAACCCCGACGGCAAATTGCTGCCGGGCATGTTCGCCAGCCTCGACGTATTGCTGCCCGACCCGCAGAAACACATCGTGGTGCCGGAAAGTGCGATCACCTACACCCTCTACGGCAACTCGCTGTACGTGGTCGGGCAGAAAAAGGCCGAGGACGGCAGTGTCGAAAAAGACGACAAGGGCCAGCCGGTACTGATCGCCGAGCGCCGCTTCATCGAGACCGGTGAGCGCCGCGATGGCCTGGTGATGATCAACAAGGGCGTGCAGAGCGGCGAACAAGTGGTGACCGCCGGCCAGATCAAACTGGACAACGGCGCACACATTGCCATCAGCGACGACAAGACCCTCGGCGAGCAGAACAGTCCGCCTCGCGCCGACTGATCAAGGAATCCCCATGGCTTTTACCGATCCGTTCATCCGCCGCCCGGTGCTCGCCACCGTGGTCAGCCTGCTGATTGTGCTGCTGGGTTTCCAGGCCTGGAGCAAACTGCCGCTGCGCCAGTACCCGCAAATGGAAAACGCCCTGATCACGGTGACCACCGCCTACCCCGGGGCCAACGCCGAGACCATTCAGGGCTACATCACCCAACCGATGCAACAGAGCCTCGCCAGCGCCGAGGGCATTGATTACATGACCTCGGTCAGTCGCCAGAACTTCTCGGTGATCTCGATCTACGCGCGCATCGGTTCCAACACCGACCGTTTGTTTACCGAACTGCTGGCCAAGGCCAACGAGGTGAAGAACAAACTGCCGCAGGACGCCGAAGACCCGGTGCTGAGCAAGGAATCGGCCGACGCCTCGGCGCTGATGTACATCAGTTTCTTCAGCAAGGACTTGAGCAACCCGCAGATCACCGACTACCTGTCGCGGGTGATCCAGCCGAAACTGGCGACCCTGCCGGGCATGGCCGAAGCGGAGATACTCGGCAATCAGGTATTTGCCATGCGCCTGTGGCTCGACCCGGTGAAGCTCGCCGGTTTCGGCCTCAGCGCCAGCGACGTGACCAACGCGGTGCGCCAGTACAACTTCCTCTCCGCCGCCGGCGAGGTGAAGGGCGAGTACGTGGTCACCAGCATCAACGCCAACACTGAACTGAAATCCGCCGAAGCCTTCGCCGCGATTCCGCTCAAGGTCAGTGGCGACAGCCGCGTACTGCTCAGCGATGTCGCGCGGGTCGAGATGGGCGCGGAAAACTACGACTCGATCAGCTCGTTCGGCGGCACGCCATCGGTGTACATCGGCATCAAGGCCACCCCAGGCGCCAACCCGCTGGACGTGATCAAGGAAGTACGCAAGCTGATGCCGGAGCTGGAAGCGCAATTGCCGCCCAACCTCAAGAGCGAGATTGCCTACGACGCCACCCAGTTCATCCAGGCCTCGATCGACGAAGTGGTGAAAACCCTGTTCGAAGCGGTGCTGATCGTGATCGTGGTGGTGTTCCTGTTCCTCGGCGCGCTGCGTTCGGTGGTGATCCCGGTGGTGACCATCCCGCTGTCGATGATCGGCGTGATGTTCTTCATGCAGATGATGGGCTACTCGATCAACCTCCTGACCCTGTTGGCGATGGTGCTGGCCATCGGTCTGGTGGTGGACGACGCCATCGTGGTGGTGGAGAACATCCACCGGCATATCGAGGAGGGCAAGACGCCGCTGGAGGCCGCGCTGGAAGGTGCACGGGAAATCGCCATGCCGGTGGTGTCGATGACCATCACCCTGGCGGCGGTGTATGCGCCGATCGGCTTCCTCACCGGACTGACCGGGGCCTTGTTCAAGGAGTTCGCCCTGACTCTGGCCGGCGCCGTGGTGATCTCCGGGATCGTTGCCCTGACCCTGTCGCCGATGATGTGCGCCCTGCTGTTGCGCCACGAAGAAAACCCCAGTGGCCTGGCGCACCGCCTCGACCGTATTTTCGACAGACTCAAGCGCCGCTACCAGAGCATGCTCCACGGCACACTGAATACGCGGCCGGTGGTGCTGGTGTTCGCGGTGATCGTGCTGTGCCTGATCCCGGTGTTTCTCAAATTCACCAAGTCGGAACTGGCACCGGATGAGGATCAGGGCATCATTTTCATGATGGCCAGCGCCCCGCAGCCGACCAACCTCGATTACCTGAGCACCTATACCGACGAATTCATCAAGATCTTCAAGGAGTTTCCGGAGTACTACTCCTCGTTCCAGATCAACGGCTACAACGGTGTGCAAGCGGGCATCGGCGGCTTCCTGCTCAAGCCATGGAACGAGCGCAGTCGTACCCAGATGCAGATCCTGCCCGAAGTACAAGGCAAACTGGAAGGCATTCCAGGCTTGCAGATCTTTGGCTTCAACCTGCCCTCCCTGCCCGGCACCGGTGAAGGTTTGCCGTTTGAATTCGTGGTCAATACTGCCAACGACTACGAATTGCTGCTGCAAGTGGCCGACCGGATCAAGAAACGCGCCATGGAGTCCGGCAAGTTCGCCTTCGTCGACCTTGATCTGGCGTTCGACAAGCCGGAAGTGGTGGTTGATATCGACCGTGCCAAAGCCGCGCAGATGGGCGTGTCGATGCTTGACCTCGGCAGTACCCTGGCGACGCTGCTGGGCGAGGCGGAAATCAACCGTTTCACCATCGAAGGCCGCAGTTATAAGGTGATTGCCCAGGTCGAACGACCGTACCGCGAAAATCCCGGCTGGCTGAACAATTACTACGTGAAAAACACCCAGGGCGAGCTGCTGCCATTGTCGACCCTGATCAAGCTCAGCGACCGGGCGCGACCGCGCCAGCTCAACCAGTTCCAGCAACTCAACGCGGCGAAGATTTCCGGATTCCCGCTGGTCAGCATGGGCGAAGCCATCGACACCGTGCGGCAGATCGCCCGGGAAGAAGCGCCAGCCGGATTTGCCTTCGACTATGGCGGCGCCTCGCGACAATACGTGCAGGAAGGCAGCGCACTGTGGGTAACCTTCGCCCTGGCGCTGGCGATCATTTTCCTGGTGCTGGCGGCGCAGTTCGAAAGCTTCCGCGATCCACTGGTGATTCTGGTGACGGTGCCGCTGTCGATCTGCGGTGCGTTGATTCCGCTGTTCCTTGGCTGGTCGAGCATGAACATCTACACCCAGGTCGGGCTGGTAACCCTGATCGGGCTGATCAGCAAGCACGGGATCCTGATCGTCGAATTCGCCAACCAGTTACGCAAGGACAAAGGCCTGAATGCGCGCGAAGCGGTCGAGGAAGCCGCGGCAATTCGTTTGCGCCCGGTGTTGATGACCACGGCGGCGATGGTGTTCGGCATGGTGCCGTTGATTCTGGCGACCGGTGCGGGCGCCGTGAGCCGGTTCGATATCGGGATGGTGATTGCCACGGGGATGTCGATCGGGACGCTGTTCACGCTGTTCGTTTTGCCGTGCATCTACACGCTGCTGGCAAAGCCCGATCCCAAATCATGACCCTGCCCCTTCCCCTTCCCCTGTCCCTGACCCTGACCCTGACCCTGTAGGAGCTGCCGAAGGCTGCGATCTTTTGATCTTGATCTTGAAAACAAAGAGCAAAAGATCGCAGCCTTCGGCAGCTCCTACAGAGTGAATTTTTATCAGAGGAAGTTTTCATTCATCCATAAAAAAGGCCTCGCATTTGCGAGGCCTTTCATTTTGGCTTCAATCGGTTCAACTCTGTGGCCTCATCCCTTGAGAAAGTCCGAACATGAACAGCAATAAATCATGATCAGGTTTAGTGGCCACGGAGGCTTTCGCCACCCGTGGTACTGCGCAGTGAGCATCGCCTGTGGTAGCACCGATCACCTGCATGCGGGGCTGCTCCCAGGCCGCCACCGCCAATGAAGCAACTGCCAAGGCTCCAACCAAAAACAAACCTCGTGCAATTTCGAGTTTCATCGCTATAAACCTTTGATAGCGCTGCCAAACGCCGTCTCGTAAAAGTAGACGAGTTTTTTCCAGTCCGTGTCGCTGAACGACGAATGGCGACGCAATTGCTTCATGTCATGGGAGGCCGCGCGATAAGCGGTCAGACGCTGACGGCATTTCTCCAGATCGATCAATGCCACTTCGACCTGGGCCGAATCACCTGCGCCAGTCACCCGTACAAATACATGTTTGATGTAAATGCAGCTGTGCTGCCAACGGCCCTTGTGCATGCGCGCGAGGTTTTCGGCGAGGTCTTTAAGGACGCGCTCGTAAACCGCTTCGCCATATTGGGCACGGCCGCCAGCGGCTTCCCACTTTTCCAGTTCGTCGAAACCGTCCAGCGACTTGGTCACCAACAGCGCGCGCCACTTGTATTGCGGATCGGGCTGCGCGCCGCAGAAGACGATTTGCGGGACACGGACGCCGAGGCGGCTGACACCGGTCAGCGCATCCAGCTCACGCAGGACTGTCGGCCGGCCAAATGGGTGCAACCAACTGCGATAGATATGTCCGGTCTGGCGCTTGGCATACATTAACTGGCCGTCACGGCCCACGACTCGTTGCACACCACTTTCCCCGCCACGGCGCACGTTGGGTTCTTCCACCCATTCACCGCGCTGGTTCCAGTAGTAATCGAAGCGATCCTGGGGAGCGACTTCCGTTTCTGCTGCTATTTGCACCGCCATCCTGCTACCTCTTGCGTAATACGTAGACCCGCCACATGGCATAGAGCGGAATAAAGTCCAGTTGTTCCTGAATGCGAAAACCTGCCGCTTCGAATTCTTTTTCTACTGTCACAGCCGGTAACACAAACCGGTTTTGGTAACCTTCCTGCCCACGACGCTGTTCAGCGCGTTTGCGTTTCCAGGCCTTGAAATTACCGTCGACCCACAACGAAATGATCACACTGTCACGGGTGACACGCTCGAATTCGCGCAAAATCGTCTGCCGATGTTCGGCTTCACCGATGTGATGCAGCAAACGCATGCAGAAAATGCTGTCGACGGCGTTATCCGGCAAGGCAATGTCGAACGCAGACGTGTGCAAAGGTTGTACCCGTTTCACCACATCAGCCGGTTGCGCCTGCAGCGCGGTCTTGATCATCGACTCGGAATTGTCCGCGCCAATGATCACTCGATTGGGTTTCTCCGCCAGCAACGGCCAGAAGCGTCCTGCACCGCAGGGCAGATCAAGCACCAGCCCCGGCTCGCCCGCCAGCGTCAACGCCTTGCGGGCCAACTGCTCGTCGCGCCAATGTGACAACCGACGACCGAGGCCGTCCTGATGCTTGCGCAAATATTTTTGCGCATGCTGGTCATCATACTTTTCGGAAAAATCGAGCTTGATCGGTCTGCTCATTGCGGAACTCCTGAATAACTGATGCCCTTACCATAGGTACTGGCATGTCAGCGTCAGGTCGTCCCTTTGTGAAAATTACGTCAGGTAAACCGGCAAATTATTACAGGGTTTTACAGGGAGAAAGCAATAGCGCGGGGCCATTAGCTGAATCCGGCGGCCACTGCTGATTCAAGACCGCCGTTCAGCCCCTTCGCGAGCAGGCTCGCTCCCACCTTTGTACCGCAGATCTCTGTGGGAGCGAGCGTGCTCGCGAAGGCGTCATCAAATGCCAGCACTCAGGGTGCGGCCGCCTGGGTTTGGGGTTCAACGCTGACCCAGGGTTACCTCGAAACGGCAGCCATTGGGCTGCATGGTGCTCAACGTCACCTCCCAGCCCTGGTTTTCACAGATCCGCTGGACCAGCGACAAGCCCAGGCCCAGGCCTTCGCCGCGCTTCTCATTGCCGCGCACGAATGGCTGGAACATGGCTTCGCGCTTTTCCTCGGGAATGCCGACGCCCGAATCTTCGACGACGAAACCGTGGTCGTTGAGTGTCAGGCGAATGAATCCGTGCTCGGTGTAGTGGCAGGCGTTGCGCAGCAGATTACCCATGACCGCGCCGAGCAGGGTGGCGTTGAAGCACGTGTCCGGCGGGTTGCCCGGCTCGAACAACAGCTGCAGACCTTTCGATTTGATCGGTTCGCGCCAGATACTCAGCAGTCCGTCGGCCACTTGGGCAAGGTTCTGCTGCGGCGCTGAACCGGCATCTTCACGCTGGGCGCGGGCGAGCATCAGGAAGGTCTGCACCAGTTCGCGCATTTCTTCACTGGCGCGAGCGATGCGCTCGACCTGGGCACGGCCGCGTTGATCCAGTCCCGGATTTTCCAGCAGCAGTTCGCAGGAACTGGCCAGTACCATCAACGGTGTGCGCAGTTCGTGGCTGACATCGCTGGTAAACAGCCGCTCGCGGGTCAGCGCCTGACGCAAGCGCCCCAGCGTGGCATCGAACGCCACCGCCAGTTCGCCGACTTCGTCAGCCGCATAGTCCGGTGCCAGCGGCGGCGCCAGCCCCAGCAGTTGATCGCGATGCCGCACTTGCCGTGCCAGGCGCACCACTGGCGCCATGACTTTTCGCGCCAGCACCCAGCCGAGGAACACCGCCAGCGCCAGACTGAGCACAAAACCCACCAGCACCACGGCAAACAGCACGCGTTCGCGCTCTTCGAAATCACTTTGATCCTGCAGCAACACGTAACGACGACCGTCGACGATCTCGACCATCGCGTGATACGACAGCTGCTCGCGGAACACTTCGTGGAACCCCGCATCGAGGTGACGCAGATCCTTGGGCAGTTCGAAATCACCCGGCCCGCCGCTGAAATAGAACAACTGGTCCGGTTCCGGGCGATGGCTCCAGTCCGAGACGTTGTCCATCAACAGCAGACGTTGCAGGTCACCGCCCAGTCCTGCCGAAATCAGTTTCTCCTCCACCAGGTGCACGGTTGCCACGATGCCCATGGCGAAGGCACCGGCCACCAGCGCACTCATCAGCGCAAAGGCGATGATGATCCGCTGGGAAAGGCTCTGCTTAAACTCCATCACGCCCCTCGGCCAAGCGGTAACCCACGCCGTGCACGGTGTGCAGCAACGGCTTGGCGAAGGGCTTGTCGATCACCTGACGCAATTGGTGGACGTGGCTGCGCAAGCTGTCGCTGTCCGGGCAGTCATCCCCCCAAAGCGCTTCTTCGAGAATTTCCCGGCGCAGGACGTGCGGACTCTTCTGCATCAAGACCGCCAGCAGCTTCAGGCCGACCGGGTTGAGTTTGAGCAGCTTGCCCTCGCGGGTCACCTCCAGGGTATCGAGGTCATAGGACAAGTCGCCGACCTGCAGCGCACGACGGCCGCCACCCTGGGTGCGACGCATCACGGCTTCGATGCGCGCCGCCAGTTCCGACAACGCAAACGGTTTGACCAGGTAATCGTCGGCCCCGGACTTGAAGCCCTGCAGGCGGTCGTCGAGTTGATCGCGGGCGGTGAGCATGATCACCGGCGTATCGCGTCGGGCGTCTTCACGCAGGCGCTTGCACAGGGTGTAGCCGTCGATCCCCGGCAGCATGATATCGAGCACGATCAGGTCGTAATGTTCGGTGGCAGCCAGATGCAGGCCCGACAAGCCGTCCTGGGCGCAATCGACGGTATAGCCTTTGAGCCCCAGGTAATCGGCCAGGTTGGCCAGGATATCGCGGTTGTCTTCGACCAATAGAATTCGCATTGGCATCTCCTCCGTACACAGTGACGGCCGTCATGGCCCGCGCAGCTTAAGGCCATCGCCGGCTCAGGGCTAGGGCCGACAGGCGTGCAAATCAATTTGCCCAGGCAAATTAAATGTTTAACAAAGTTTTCACTGTCGATTCACAACCTGACGACAGTGACGCCGCGAAACTCGCGCGCCACTGATATCAGGAAAACCAGACAATGGCCCCTTTCAAGACTGCGCCCCTGCGCTTTCTGTTGCTCATCACCGGCGCCTGGCTGGTCTTCTTTCTTCTGACCCGAGCAGTATTACTGCTGACTCACCTGGATGAGGCCGGCGGCTTCGCCCTGTCGGTGTTCGGCATCGGCGCGCTCTACGACCTGGGTTTCCTTGCCTACGCGGCGCTGCCGATGGGCTTGTACCTGCTGCTCTGCCCGCCGGGCCTGTGGCGGCGTCGTGGACATCGCGGGTTCCTGCGCGCTCTGCTGACCATCAGCCTGTTCGCCATGCTGTTCGTGGCGGTGGCCGAATGGCTGTTCTGGGACGAGTTCGGCGTGCGCTTCAACTTCATCGCCGTCGATTACCTGGTGTACTCGGACGAGGTGCTGAACAACGTCCTCGAGTCGTACCCGATCGGCAAGCTGCTGAGTCTCCTCGCGGTACTCGCCGTGGTGATCAGTTTTGCCTTGGGCAAGCCGTTCAATGCTGCCATGAATGCTCCGCTGCCAGCGCTGCGCGGGCGTCTGCTCAGTGCATTGGGCCTGTTGATCGTCGCGGGTCTGAGCCTGCAACTGCTCAGTCAGGACGCACCGCGCGCCCAGGGCGGCAACGCCTACCAGAACGAACTGGCCAGCAACGGCCCGTATCAGTTCTTCGCCGCGTTCCGTAACAATGAACTGGACTACACCCAGTTCTACAAGAGCCTGCCGGCAGAAAAAGTCGCCAGCCAGATCCGCGCCGAGTTGAGCGAAAGCGACGCACGCTTCATCGGCAAGGATCCACAGGACATCCGCCGGGTGATCGACAACCCGGGCACCCCGCGCAAGCCGAACATTGTGCTGGTGACCATCGAAAGCCTCAGCGCCAAGTACCTGGGCAGCAATGGCGACGGTCGCAACCTGACGCCCAACCTCGACGCCTTGCGCAAGCAGAGCCTGTACTTCAACAACTTCTACGCCACCGGCACCCGCACCGACCGCGGTCTGGAAGCGATCACCCTGGCCATCCCGCCGACGCCCGGCCGTTCGATCGTCAAGCGCATCGGCCGTGAAAGCGGTTTCGCCAGCCTTGGCCAGCAGTTGAGCGCGGTGGGTTACGACAGCGTGTTTGTCTACGGCGGACGCGGTTACTTCGACAACATGAACGCATTCTTCAGCGGCAACGGCTATCGCGTCGTTGACCAAAGCAGCGTCGATGAAGCCGAGATCCACTTCAAGAACGCCTGGGGCATGGCCGACGAAGATCTGTACCGCCAGACTCTGAAACTGGCGGATGCCGACTACGCCAAACAACAACCGTTCCTGCTGCAACTGATGACCACGTCCAACCATCGTCCTTATACCTATCCGGACAACCGGATCGACATCAAATCCGGCAACGGCCGTGATGGCGCGGTGAAGTACACCGACTTCGCGATTGGTCAGTTCCTTGAGCAGGCGCGGCAGAAGCCGTGGTTCGACAACACGATCTTCATCTTCGTCGCCGATCACACCGCGGGCAGCGCCGGCAAGGAAGACTTGCCGATCGCCAACTATCAGATCCCGCTGTTCATCTACGCGCCGAAAATCATCGAGGCACGCGAGAGCGCGCAACTGGCCAGCCAGATCGATCTGGCCCCGACGCTGCTGGGTTTGCTCAATCTGGATTACACCTCGACGTTCTTCGGTCGCAACCTGCTGCAGGACAACCCGCTGCCACCGCGTGTGGTGGTCGGCAACTATCAGCATCTGGGTCTGTTCGATGGCAAGGATCTGGCGATTCTCAGTCCGCACCAGAGCTTGCGCCGGCATGATGACGCGCTGACCGAAAGCCGCGAGTCGCGGGTCAGCAGCGACGACCCGCTGGTCAGTCGGGCGATTGCGTATTACCAGGCGGCCAGTTATGGCTTCAAACAGCAGTTGTTGAGCTGGAAGCCGGCGAAGGACAGCACTGTCCAGGTCAGCGAGCAGTAATCGTCAATAGAGACGCCCCGGGCTGATGCACCGGGGCGTTTTTTTTGTTCAACCGGTTATCACAGGAAATCCAGATCCCAATGTGGGAGCGAGCCTGCTCGCGAATGCTGTGTATGCGTCACAGCTGTAGTGGACACTGGATTGCTTTCGCGAGCAGGCTCGCTCCCACAGGGGACGGTGTGAAGCTTGAAATCCGGGCAATAAAAAACCCCGCCTGCTCATCGCAGGCGGGGTTTTTCGTTACAGGGTCAAGGCTGGCTTACATCATGCCGCCCATGCCACCCATGCCGCCCATGTCTGGCATACCGCCGCCAGCCGAGCCTTCTTTCTTCGGTGCATCAGCAACAGCCGCTTCGGTGGTCAGGATCAGACCGCCGATCGAGGCTGCAGCTTGCAGAGCGGAACGGGTTACCTTGGTTGGGTCCAGGATGCCCATTTCGATCATGTCGCCGTATTCGCCCGAAGCAGCGTTGTAACCGAAGTTACCTTTGCCGTTCTTCACTTCGTTGACCACTACGCTTGGCTCGTCGCCGGAGTTGGCAGCGATCTGACGCAGCGGCGCTTCAACAGCGCGACGCAGCACAGCGATACCGACGTTCTGGTCAGCGTTGTCGCCGGTCAGTTCGGTCAGGGCTTCCAGAGCACGGATCAGCGCAACGCCACCGCCAGGTACCACGCCTTCTTCAACGGCTGCACGGGTTGCGTGCAGGGCGTCTTCAACGCGGGCCTTCTTCTCTTTCATTTCAACTTCGGAACCAGCGCCAACCTTGATCACTGCAACGCCGCCGGACAGCTTGGCCAGACGCTCTTGCAGTTTTTCACGGTCGTAGTCCGAGGAAGTCTCGGCAACCTGGGCGCGGATCTGAGCGATACGAGCTTCGATGTCGCCTTGTACGCCAGCACCGTCAACGATGATGGTGTTTTCCTTGGACAGGGTCACGCGCTTGGCGTTACCCAGGTGCTCCAGGGTGGTGCTTTCCAGGCTCAGGCCGATCTCTTCGGAGATCACGGTACCGCCGGTCAGAACGGCGATGTCCTGCAGCATGGCCTTGCGACGGTCGCCGAAGCCTGGCGCCTTGACGGCTGCAACCTTGACGATGCCACGCATGTTGTTCACGACCAGAGTCGCCAGGGCTTCGCCTTCAACGTCTTCGGCAACGATCAGCAGTGGACGGCCGGCTTTGGCAACGGCTTCCAGCACTGGCAGCATTTCGCGGATGTTCGAGATCTTTTTGTCGACCAGCAGGATCAGCGGGCCGTCGAGCTCGGCAACCATGGTGTCCGGCTTGTTGACGAAGTACGGGGACAGGTAGCCACGGTCGAACTGCATGCCTTCTACAACCGACAGTTCGTTTTCCAGGCCCGAGCCTTCTTCAACGGTGATCACGCCTTCTTTACCGACTTTTTCCATGGCTTCGGCAATGATGTCGCCGATGGAGTTGTCGGAGTTGGCGGAGATGGTGCCGACCTGAGCGATAGCCTTGGTGTCAGCGCATGGCTTGGACAGGGCTTTGAGCTCTTTGACGATCGCGATGGTCGCTTTGTCGATACCGCGCTTCAAGTCCATCGGGTTCATGCCGGCAGCGACGGCTTTCAGGCCTTCGTTGACGATCGACTGAGCCAGAACGGTCGCGGTGGTAGTACCGTCACCAGCGTCATCGTTGGCACGGGAGGCAACGTCTTTGACCAGCTGCGCGCCCATGTTTTCGAAGCGATCTTCGAGTTCGATTTCTTTGGCGACGGAAACGCCGTCCTTGGTGATGGTCGGAGCGCCGAAGCTCTTCTCGAGGATCACGTTACGGCCTTTCGGGCCCAGGGTCGCTTTTACCGCGTCAGCCAGAACGTTGACGCCTTTGAGCATCTTGGAGCGGGCGGCATCGCCGAACTTAACTTCTTTAGCAGCCATGATCGATATTCCTTAAATACTTTGTAGTAGCGGGAAAATGAGCGGGGTATCAGCCTTCCAGTACAGCGAGAATCTCGTTCTCAGCCATTACCAGCAGGTCTTCGCCGTCGACTTTCACAGTGTTGCTGCCGGAGTAAGGACCGAACACAACCTTGTCGCCGACTTTAACGGCCAGCGCACGCACTTCACCGTTTTCCAGGGTCTTGCCCGGGCCTGCAGCGACGATCACACCGTGGTTGGCTTTTTCAGCAGCCGAACCTGGCAGGACGATACCGCCAGCGGTTTTCTTTTCTTCTTCGCTGCGACGGATGACGACGCGGTCATGCAGAGGACGAAGCTTCATTGTCGATCTCTCCTAATTGTGGTTTTCATCGGCCGGTGTAGTCCCGGCGGGTTTAACAAATCCGGCCTGCGCCGGTTGCGGTTCGTCGAGCGAGCCGCGGAAGTCTGTCCGACTCAAATGCCGGAAACCTTTCGGTGACCGATACATAAGGGCGCATAAGCTTATTACAAGGGCGGGGGCAGAAAATTTTTCATCATTTGCCCCTTGAATGCCGCGCACAAAGAAACGGCACCCGAAGGTGCCGTGTCGATGCAGAGGTTACTTGCTGTCGCGATGTTCGAACTCGCCTTCGATCACATCACCCTCTCGGCCCAGAGGCTGGCGCGGTGCAGGACCGCCACGGGGTTGCAGGTCGTCGGCGAAGGCACGCTGACGCATCGCCTGCTCTTCGGCGCGCTGGCGCATTTTATTGGCCAGCAGGCGACGGGTGAACGGCAGCAACATCACCAGACCGACCACGTCGCTGACGAAGCCCGGCAGGATCAACAGGCCACCGGCCAGTGCCAGCATCAGGCCTTCGAGCATGGTCTGCGCGGGCAGTTCACCGCGATTCAGGCTTTCACGGGCACGCAGGGCCGTGGCCAGACCGGCGACGCGCAGTACGAACACACCGAACATCGAGCCGAGAATGATCAGCAGCAGGGCCGGGAAAAACCCGATCGCCCCTGCCACTTTGACGAATACGAACAGCTCCAGCACCGGAAACAGCAGAAAGAGCAACAAAAAAGGGCGCATCAAAGATTCCTCAACGCAAGAAATGCCTTGCAGTAAGCCTTAGATGACGTCGCCCTTTCGTGAATTCAAGCGTCGGCCACCGCATTTTTTGGCCAGACCTCGGCGTGAGCCAGAGAAACCAAGGCTTCGCGCACTTGTATCGGCGTATGACAAGGCGCTGGAAACGGTAGCCAATACAGTGCCTGACCAATGCGCAAGTGCATGCCTTCGCTGTCGATTCCGGCCAGCTGCGCCGGTACGGTTTTCGGCAATCCGCAGAGTTCCACGTAGTGGGCGATGGCTTTGGCGTGATCGCTGTTCATGTGCTCGACCATGCTGATTTCGGCCTTGCCGGCAAACGGGTTGGCCAGGGTCAGCTGATCAACCCAGTGAATCGCACCGAAACCGCCGATGTAGCGGTGACGCACCGGGTTGAGCACCCAGAAATCAAAGTCGTGGGCCTTGTGATAGTTCTGCGAGTCGGGGAAATACCGGTAGTAACGCTCGGCGGCGGCTTCGATGGCAGCCGGGTCTTCGAGCTTCTGCGCTTCGGCCAGATAGGTCAGGCGACCAACGGCCTGCACGTCGTCGGCCTCACGCTCGCCCACCAGCAGCGAACATTTCGGGTCCTTCTGCAGGTTGTGGGTGTGCTGGGCGATGCGGCTGATCAGGATCAGCGGGCGGCCCTGCTCGTCCAGGCAATACGGCACCACCGAGCCAAACGGGAAACCGGGCATCGATTTGGAGTGGGTGGACAATACGCCACGGTATTCCTTGAGAAGCAATTCTCGGGCATTCTTGGCCGCTTCAACGCTCAATTTATGACTCCTTAAATAGAATCCGTCGAAAAAACGGACAGGCGCCTGGGGATAAGTCCCGGTCACGCCATCGGGCAATGCTCATAGGCAATCTGGCCATCACCGGTACAGATCGAGCGTCGCCAATAACAAAAACCACTCAGACTGGCTATCGGGGCACGCGAATGCAACTCAACGACAAAGTAATCATTATCACCGGCGGTTGCCAGGGTTTGGGCCGCTCCATGGCCGAGTATTTCGCCGGCAAAGGCGCGAAGCTCGCGCTGGTCGACCTCAACCAGGAAAAACTCGACGACGCGGTCGCGGCTTGCAAAGCCAAGGGTGTCGAGGCGCGCAGCTATCTGTGCAACGTGGCCAATGAAGAACAGGTCGAGCACATGGTCGCCCAGGTCGCCGAAGATTTCGGCGCGATCCATGGCCTGATCAACAACGCCGGGATCCTGCGTGACGGCCTGCTGCTCAAGGTCAAGGACGGCGAAATGACCAAGATGAGTCTGGCCCAGTGGCAGGCGGTGATCGACGTCAACCTGACCGGCGTGTTCCTGTGCACCCGTGAAGTGGCGGCGAAAATGGTCGAGCTGAAAAACAGCGGCGCGATCATCAACATCTCGTCGATCTCCCGCGCCGGTAACGTCGGCCAGACCAACTATTCCGCCGCCAAGGCTGGCGTGGCCGCAGCCACCGTGACCTGGGCCAAGGAACTCGCGCGCTACGGTATTCGCGTGGCAGGCATTGCGCCGGGCTTCATCGAAACCGAGATGACCCTGGGCATGAAGCCGGAAGCGTTGGAGAAGATGACCTCGGGTATCCCGCTCAAGCGCATGGGCAAGCCGGAAGAGATCGCCCATTCGGCGGCGTACATCTTCGAGAACGACTACTACACCGGACGGATTCTGGAGATGGATGGCGGGTTGCGGATCTAAAGCAAGATCAAAAGATCGCAGCCTGCGGCAGCTCCTACACAGAGCTTTTCTGTAGGAGCTGCCGCAGGCTGCGATCTTTTAGCAAACGACGCTGATCAATCGTCGCTGATGCTGATGTTCGGCATCGCCGGTGTCGCCGCTTCCTGCAGCACAATGCGCGCGCCGACGTGGCGGGCCAGTTCCTGATAGACCATCGCGATCTGGCTATCCGGCTCGGCGATTACCGTTGGCTTGCCGCCATCGGCCTGCTCGCGGATCAGCATCGACAGCGGCAGCGAGGCCAGCAGTTCGACGCCATATTGGGTCGCCAGCTTCTCGCCACCGCCCTCACCGAACAGATGCTCGGCATGTCCGCAGTTCGAGCAGATATGCACGGCCATGTTTTCCACCACGCCCAGCACCGGAATGTTGACCTTGCGGAACATTTCCACGCCTTTGCGCGCGTCCAGCAGCGCCAGATCCTGCGGCGTGGTGACGATCACCGCACCGGCCACCGGGACTTTCTGCGCCAGGGTCAGCTGGATGTCGCCGGTGCCTGGCGGCATGTCGATGACCAGATAATCCAGGTCGCCCCACGCGGTTTGCGTAACCAGCTGCAACAACGCGCCGGAGACCATCGGCCCGCGCCAGACCATCGGCGTGTTGTCGTCGGTCAGGAACGCCATCGACATGACTTCGACACCGTGGGCCTTGAGCGGCACGAACCACTTCTGGTCCTTGACCTCGGGGCGGGTGCGCTCGGGGATGCCGAACATGATGCCTTGGCTCGGCCCATAGATGTCGGCGTCGAGAATCCCCACCTTGGCGCCTTCACGGGCCAGCGCCAGCGCGAGGTTGGCCGCAGTGGTCGACTTGCCCACGCCGCCCTTGCCCGAAGCCACGGCGACCACGTTCTTGACGTTGGCCAAACCCGGGATCTGTGCCTGGGCCTTGTGCGCGGCGATCACGCTGTTGACCTCGACCCTGGCGATCGTCACCCCATCGAGGTTTTCGATGGCCAGTTGCAGCAACTGCGCCCAGCCGCTCTTGAACAGACCGGCGGCATAACCGATTTCCAGCTGCACGTTGACGCGATCACCGACGATCTCGATGTGCTTCACGCAACCGGCACTGACCGGATCCTGGTTCAGGTAGGGGTCGGTGTATTGGCTGAGGACGGCTTCCACCGCTGCGCGAGTGACGGCACTCATGGGCAACTCCGATAACAAGACTGGGAAAAGATGATGAGTATCGTACCTGAAAAGATCGCAGCCTTCGGCAGCTCCTACAGGAGATCGGCGCACATCTGTAGGAGCTGCCGCAGGCTGCGATCTTTTCTGTCTGCTCATCCAATGAAACAGGTGCACAGGGTGAAAAATATGCGCCAGCGCTTTATAGTGGCCGACCTCCGTTTCATCAAGTAGCGAAGCCCCACATGTCCGAACCACGCAAGATCCTCGTCACCAGCGCCCTGCCCTACGCCAACGGTTCGATTCACCTTGGCCATATGCTGGAATACATCCAGACCGATATGTGGGTGCGCTTCCAGAAGCATCGCGGCAATCAATGCATCTATGTCTGCGCCGACGACGCACACGGTTCGGCGATCATGCTGCGCGCGGAAAAGGAAGGCATCACCCCGGAACAACTGATCGCCAACGTGCAGGCTGAACACAGCGCCGACTTTGCCGAGTTCCTGGTCGATTTCGACAACTTCCACTCCACTCACACTGAAGAAAACCGTGAGCTGTCGAGCCAGATCTATCTGAAGCTGCGTGATGCCGGGCACATTGCCCAGCGCTCGATCACCCAGTATTTCGACCCGGAAAAGAAAATGTTCCTGGCCGACCGCTTCATCAAGGGTACCTGCCCGAAATGCGGCACCGAAGACCAGTACGGCGACAACTGCGAAAAATGCGGTGCGACCTACGCCCCGACCGATCTGAAGGATCCGAAGTCGGCCATCTCCGGCGCCACCCCGGTGCTCAAGGATTCCCAGCACTTCTTCTTCAAACTTCCAGACTTCCAGCAGATGCTGCAGACCTGGACCCGCAGCGGCACCTTGCAGGACGCCGTGGCCAACAAGATCGCCGAGTGGCTGGACGCCGGCCTGCAACAGTGGGACATCTCCCGCGATGCGCCGTACTTCGGTTTCGAGATTCCGGACGAGCCGGGCAAGTATTTCTACGTGTGGCTGGATGCGCCGATCGGCTACATGGCCAGCTTCAAGAACCTGTGCAACCGCACCCCGGAGCTGGACTTCGACGCGTTCTGGGGCAAGGATTCCACCGCCGAGCTGTACCACTTCATCGGCAAGGACATCGTCAACTTCCACGCGCTGTTCTGGCCCGCCATGCTCGAAGGCGCCGGTTTCCGCAAACCGACCGGAATCAATGTGCACGGCTATCTGACCGTCAACGGCCAGAAGATGTCCAAGTCCCGTGGCACTTTCATCAAGGCCCGTACCTACCTGGATCACCTGTCGCCGGAATACCTGCGCTACTACTACGCGGCCAAACTGGGGCGTGGCGTCGATGACCTCGACCTGAACCTCGAAGACTTCGTGCAGAAGGTCAACTCCGACCTGGTCGGCAAAGTGGTCAACATCGCCAGCCGTTGCGCCGGTTTCATCCACAAAGGCAATGGCGGCCTGCTGGTCGACAACAATGCCGCGCCGGAGCTGACCGAAGCCTTCCTCGCCGCTGCGCCAAGCATTGCCGACGCCTATGAAGCGCGCGACTTCGCTCGCGCCATGCGTGAAACCATGGCCCTGGCTGACCGCGCCAACGCGTGGATCGCCGACAAGGCGCCATGGTCGTTGAACAAGCAGGAAGGCAAGCAGGATGAAGTCCAGGCGATCTGCGCCACCGGCATCAACCTGTTCCGCCAGTTGGTGATCTTCCTCAAACCGGTACTGCCGCTGCTGGCCGCCGACGCCGAGGCATTCCTCAACGTCGCCCCACTGACCTGGAACGACCACACCACGTTGCTGGCCAACCACCAGTTGAACGAATTCAAGCCGTTGATGACCCGCATCGACCCGGTAAAAGTGCAAGCCATGACCGACGCCTCGAAAGAAGACCTGACCGCCAGCCAGACCGACACCGGCGCTGCCGCGCCTGCGGGCAACGGCGAACTGGCCAAGGATCCGCTGTCGCCGGAAATCGACTTCGACACCTTCGCCGCCGTCGACCTGCGCGTCGCTCTGATCGTCAAGGCTGAGCACGTGGAGGGCGCAGACAAGCTGCTGCGCCTGACCCTGGACATCGGTGACGAGCAGCGCAACGTGTTCTCCGGGATCAAGAGCGCTTACCCGGACCCGTCGAAACTCGACGGTCGCCTGACCATGATGATCGCCAACCTCAAGCCGCGGAAAATGAAGTTCGGTATGTCCGAAGGCATGGTGATGGCAGCCGGCCCTGGCGGTGAAGAAATCTACCTGCTGAGCCCGGACAGCGGCGCCAAGCCGGGTCAACGCATCAAGTAAGACCCAGCGGTAAAACGATCCCACAGGCATGTTCTGCAGGCCTGTGGGATTTTTCATATCTGGCCCACCCATCGCGGGTGCCGGATAATGCCTAACCTTAAGTGACACCCGCCCGTTGCTGCCGGCAGAACCATGACCGAACTTGCGCTTACGCTGATCAGTGCCGCCCTGCTCAACAACTTCGTGTTGCACTGGCCGCTGGGCGTCGATCCGTTGCTGGCCGGCACTCGGCGCCAGGTGCATGCGCTGGGCCTGGCGACGTCGTGCCTGATGCTGAGCGTCGGCTTCATCGGTTATGTGCTCTGGCACTGGCTGCTGGTGCCGCTGCAACTGCAGGCCCTGCAGCTGTTTGTGTTCTTGCCGCTCAGCGTGCTGCTGATCGCGCCGCTGCTGAAGCTGCTGACTCGCGCGCTGCCTGACTGGCCCTTCGATGGGCTATGGCCGTTGTTGCTGGGCAATGCCGGCGTGCTGGGGCTGGCCTTGATCAATGCACAAAATGATCGTGGCCTGCTGCAGGCAACAGCGTTGAGCCTGGGTGCAGGGCTGGGTTTCTGGCTGGTGCTGAGCCTGTTCAGCGACTTGCGTGAACGCACGGCGGACAACGACATTCCCCTGCCCTTTCGCGGCTTGCCGATCGACCTGATCGGCGCCGGACTGATCGCAGTGATTTTTCTCGGATTCAGTGGACTGATCAAAACATGAGTCTGATTCAACTCATCGATGCCCTCCTGCCGCAGACCCAATGCGGCAAATGCGGCCACCCCGGGTGCAAGCCCTATGCACAAGGCATCGTCGACGGCGAACCGATCAACAAGTGCCCGCCCGGCGGTGACGAAACCATCGCCGCCCTGGCTGACCTGTTGAAAGTGCCGGTACAGGAACTGGACGTCAGCCGTGGTTCGGCACCGCCGCAAGTGGCCTACATCCGCGAAGCCGAGTGCATCGGCTGCACCAAGTGCATCCAGGCCTGCCCGATCGACGCCATCGTCGGCGCGGCGAAACTGATGCACACCGTACTGATCGACGAATGCACCGGTTGCGACCTGTGCGTGGCGCCGTGCCCGGTGGACTGCATCGAGATGCATCCGCTGCCGCTCGGCACCTTGCCGGTAGTCGGTGGCCTGGCATCCAGCCTTGAAGAACAGCGCGCACGCACGGCCAAACGCGATCATGCGCGCCAGCGTTTTGAACGCCGCAACGCCCGCCTGCAACGCGAGGAACAGCAGAAACAGGCTGAGCGTGAAGCCCGGGCGCAGCGTGCAGCGCAACCGGCGGTGGCAACTCTCGATCCGGTGCAGGCCGCTCTGGAACGGGTGCGCGCGCAGAAAGCCGCAACCGCCGATGCGGCATTGAAGAAAGCCAAGATCGATGTCGCCATGAGCCGCGCACAATTGCACAAATCGCTGAAAGCCTTCGGCCATCCGCCGACCTTCGAACAGCAATCGCAACTGATCGTGTTGCAACAGCAGTTTGAAGCCGCCGAACAGGCGTTGGCGAAACTCGAAAGCAGCGCCGCCACCGCTCCAGCCGCTGCGGCCCCGGTTCCGACGAAAGACGCCGACCTGAAGCGGGCGAAAATCCAGTTGGCCATGCGTCGCGCCGAACTTAAAAAGGCTCAGACCGCCGAAGCACCAGCGGATCAGATTGCCACGCTGGAACAGGCACTGCGTGATGCCGAGCAAGCCCTTCACGCGGCCGAGGCGTCAAGTGAGCAACCTGTGCCTGATCTGGTGCGGGTGGAAAAACGCCCGATCGACAACCAGCTTCGCCAGTTGAAAACCGAACTGGCCTACGCCCGCGCCGACCTGAGCAAACTCGAACGCCGCGCCGACACGCCGAACGACATCCTCGACAAGGCCCGCGCTCGCCTGCAGGCCGCCGAGCGTCAGGTGCAAGATCATGTCGCCACGTGAGGCACTGGACGCTCGCCTGCAACAGGCGATGAAGTGGGTTCTACTGGCCACGCTGCCGGGGCTGTTGGCGTTGTTCTGGTTTTACGGCTGGGGCGTGTTGATCAACCTGATCCTGGCGGGGAGCACCGCGCTGCTGGTCGAGGCCAGCGTCGCCCGCCTGCGCCGACAGCCACTGCAACCAACGCTCAGCGATGGCAGCGCACTGGTCAGCGCGACACTACTGGGCGCAGCCCTGCCACCTTATTGTCCGTGGTGGCTGACCGTGACCGCGGTGGCTTCAGGCCTGCTGTTCGGCAAGCATCTGTACGGTGGCATCGGCAAAAATCCGTTCAATCCGGCCATGCTCGGTTTCGCCCTGGTGATGCTGCTGTTCCCGCAGTCGATGACCCACTGGCCGGCGCATGGCATCAATCTGCAGGCCGCTTTTACACAAGTCTTGAATCCGGGCCTGGCCCCGGACGCCTGGGTGCAGGCCACTGCGCTGGACAGTCTGCGCATCAACAAAAGCCTGACCATGGATGAACTGTTCGCGGCCAACCAAGCGTTCGGCCGCTTCGGCGGACGCGGTGTGGAGTGGATCAATCTGGCGTTTCTTGGCGGCGGGCTGTTGCTGTTGCAGCGCCGGGTGATTGCCTGGCAGGCGCCGGTCGGCATGCTGGCCAGCCTGTTTGTCATCAGCCTGATCTGCTGGAATGGCTCGGGTTCCGATTCCCATGGCTCACCGCTGTTTCATCTGCTGAGCGGTGCAACCATGCTCGGTGCATTTTTCATCATTACCGAACCAGTGTCCGGCGCCAAAAGTCCGCTGGCCCGGCTGCTGTTCGGCGTGGGTGTCGGCTTGCTGACCTACTTGATCCGCACTTGGGGCGGCTACCCGGACGGTGTTGCGTTTGCGGTGTTGCTGATGAATCTCTGTGTACCGGCTCTGGAACGTTTTGCCGCCGCACGCCAGACACAGGTGCAATCATGAATCGTGCGGTTTCTGTTGTGACACTGGTGCTGCTGGCCGGCGCCGGTCTCGGCCTGACTTATGTGGTGCAGCGCGCCAGTGCGCCGCAGATTGCCAGCGAGCAACGCCTGCTCGACAGCCGCAAGCTGCTGGATATGCTCGCGCCCGATGCCTACGACAATCAGCCGCTGGAACAGCCGCTGGCGTTGACTGGTACGATGTTGAGCCATAGCACGCTGCTGGCAGGTTACCGAGCAAGCAAAGCCGGGCAGCCAGTGGCGGTGTTGTTGCGCACGCGAACCGAGGGCTATGCCGGCGTTATCGAACTGCTGATCGCCATCGATGCCAACGGTAGACTGCTGGGGGTGAAAACCCTGCAGCACAACGAAACACCGGCGCTCGGCGGACTCATCGGCGACTGGCCGAACCACTGGCTGGCGACATTTACCGGTAAATCGCGCAACTCACCTGACGACGCAGGCTGGGCCCTGAAAAAGGATCAGGGACAGTTCGATCAACTGGCGGGAGCCACCATCACATCCCGAGCCACCGTCAATGCCATCCATGACGCCCTGCGCTACTTTGATGAGCGCCGTGCAACCTTGCTGGAGAGCGGATCATGAACCGGCCGACGAATCTGACGAATGCCTTGATGCTGGCTCTGCTACTTGGCACCAGCGCGACACTGGCCGGCGCGCTGGGCATTCTGTTGATGTTGGGCGCAGTGGGGGTGGTTTACGGCGCATGCAGCCGCCCGCTGCGCTCGAGGTTGTCTGGTAACAACCTGATGCTCGCCAGTCTGCTGCTGGCCGCCACCCTGACCAGTTGCGCCAATATCCTCGCGCAGCGCTGGGCGTTGCAGTGGCAACAATCACTCGGCATCTATGCCGGGCTGATCGCCTTGCAATGCGTGGTGCTGGAATACAATGGATTCTTTCGTCAGGCGCTTGTCCAGCGCCTGCAGTTTTTTGGCCTGTCGAGCGGACTTCTTCTCGCGCTGGCTGCACTGCGTGAACTGTTCGGTCAGGGCTACATCGGCCGTGGCCTGGCCGAGCACTGGCAAGGCCTGGTTCTGTTCAACCAAGGGCTGCACCTGCTCACCCTGGTTCCCGGTGCGTTTATCGTGCTCGGGCTACTGCTCGCAGCCCGCCAGGCCTGGACCCGCTCGACCGCTCTCTCCAAGGAAACTCATCATCCATGAATGCCGCAAAACGTCTGGAAATCTTCCGCAGACTTCATGAAGACAATCCCGAGCCGAAGACCGAACTGGCCTATTCCTCGCCGTTCGAGTTGTTGATCGCGGTCATTCTTTCGGCGCAATCAACCGACGTCGGCGTCAACAAGGCCACGGCCAAACTGTTCCCGGTGGCCAATACCCCGGCAGCGATCCACGCGCTGGGCGTCGAAGGGCTGTCCGAATACATCAAGACCATCGGCCTCTATAACAGCAAAGCGAAAAACGTGATCGAGACCTGCCGCATGCTGGTCGAACTGCACAATGGCGAAGTCCCGCAGACGCGTGAAGAACTGGAAGCGCTGCCCGGCGTCGGCCGCAAGACGGCCAACGTGGTTCTCAATACCGCTTTTCGCCAGTTGACCATGGCGGTCGACACGCACATTTTTCGCGTGAGCAACCGCACCGGCATTGCACCGGGTAAAAATGTGGTTGAAGTGGAAAACAAGCTGATGAAGTTTGTGCCAAAAGACTACCTGCTGGATTCTCACCACTGGCTGATTCTGCACGGTCGTTATGTGTGCCTGGCGCGCAAGCCACGTTGTGGCAGCTGCCGGATCGAAGACTTGTGCGAGTACAAACAAAAAACCTCGGACGATTGATTGGCTATTGGAATTATTGATTCGTCGATTGAAAAAATCTTTTTTACCCGCAGCAGGAATATCGCTATAAGGAGCGCCAAAGGCAGCCTTAGCCTGGAGTTCACCTTATGACTGACAGCAAAGAACTGGATGTAGAAGAAGATTTCATCGCTGCGGAAACCGACGACGCCGAACCGGTGGTCGAGGTCGCCAAGACCAATCTGAGCAAACGTCGCACCATCGATAACCTGCTTGAGGAGCGCCGACTGCAAAAGCAATTGGCTGATTACGATTTTGACCTCTGACACTTGAAAGCCTCCCGAACCGGAGGCTTTTTAATGTCTGGGAAATACGACACTGAGCGGCCCATGATTCGTCGGCGCTCAGGATCATCAGACCAGTCCGTTGCGCTGCGCCAACTCAATCAGGTCCACCAGCGACCGGGCATTGAGCTTCAATAACAGACGGGTCTTGTACGTGCTGACCGTCTTGTTGCTGAGAAACATGCCGTCGGCAATTTCCTTGTTGGTCTTGCCCCGCGCCAATTGCTGCAACACCATCATTTCCCGGCCGGAAAGACGATCCACCATATCGGCTTCACTGGCGTTGCCCAGACTGGTCCGCACAGTATGCAGGGCCTGGTTTGGAAAATAGCTGTACCCGGACAGTACGGCTTTGATCGCACTGAGCAACTCAGTCAGATCCTGTTGTTTACAGACATATCCCGCCGCACCCGACTGCATGCAGCGCATCGAAAAATGTCCCGGTGCCTGGGAAGTCAGTACCAGAACTTTCAAGGGCATCGGTGTCGAGTTCAGACGCGCGATAACTTCCAGGCCATCGAGCTTGGGAATTCCTATGTCCAGAATAACGATATCCGGCATCTGTTCACGAGCAAGTTGTAACGCGTCCACGCCATTATCTGTTTCGGCAATAACTTCGTAGCCATGACGTTCCATCAGCATACGCACAGCAAGACGAATGACGGGGTGATCATCCACGATCAGCACTTTATTCATGGGCAAGTCCAGTTTCGCTGTTCGAATTTTTAGAGCCCGCACAATAGCCTAGTCACTTCCAACATGGCACAAGAGAGTTCCATCGCACTCCCAGCCAAAGACATTCCCTACAACAAAAAAAGATTATTCCTACAAAAAACCCGACAACGGGGATATTGGCATGCGCCCACTGTTTCTCTGACAGCGACTTCGACGTGAAAAATACTACGCCCTAGAGGCCATGCGTGGCGACGCCTCCAAGCGGCAAGCCCACCAAACGTCTGCAAAAGCGCTGTTATTGCATGACAACGCATGACTGACATTCTGAAAAAACCAGACAAACAATCAATTACCAAGAAGATAGAAAAAATCATCTACACACTTTAATAAATCAACACCTGAAACAAGATACTTCTACCCAACGGTTTTCTTTTAATATAAAAAAGAACATCAAACGCAAAACCTCAACCACATAAAAAACCATTCAACAAACACAATGGAATACACACTTAATGAGCAACCACCATGATAAAAACCAGAAAGAAAATTACCAACCCCATGACTGTCATTGCGATATTTGCATTCATTTCCGAATCATCGGCAGCCATCTCCTTACCCTTTCTTGATAACGACGAAAGAGAAGTTTATGTCTGGTTCCTGATCAGCTTCCCGTTTTACTTGCTGCTGCTATTTTTTTTAACGCTCAATTTCAACTACCGATCATTGTATGCCCCCTCGGACTTCGACAAGGACGACAGTTTTCTGAAAGTCTTTGACGAGTTGAAACCGGCCGAGCCCACACCGTGTTCGCCTTCACCAAGTGCTTGTGCAGCGCCAGGCGGGACAGCAACTCCAAACGGTTTGCAATGGACGTTGCCTGAACACAACACTGATCCGAGGCGTCGCTATCCGGACGGCACAGGTGAATCCTGCACGGAGCGCCCCTGGATTGAGCACAACATTCAACTGCCCAAACCCATGGGCACATTGCGTGCGATAGATATACGTCCGATGAGCAGCGCGCAGGCATTCAACACGCTGGCCGGACACTTTCCGCACCTTGGCAGGCAATCGGCCAAGGCAGTGGTTTTTTTGACCGATTCGGCGTCCGACGTTTTGCTCAAACAAATCACCCTCAGTCTTATCAAGCAATCGAAAAAAAACGGCGGTGCCAGACTTTTCATTGCCTACAACGTGACCACGCAAAGTACTACGGTATTAAGAGGGGTATGAAACGCAGAGTTGATGCCTGAAGTGGACATTCAAGAAAATAATGAAATTGACCGTACCGACCAACGCTCCGGGGTCAGGCCAGTCACACAGGAAAAAAAATGGCGGCTTTGTCACTGGGACAAGCCGCCATTTCTTTACAGGTCCGCGAGGTTTAGAACAGCTTGCGGCCCTTGTTCGCGGCAATGCGCATGCGCAGCGCGTTGAGCTTGATGAAGCCCGCCGCGTCGGCCTGGTTGTAAGCGCCGCCGTCTTCTTCGAAGGTCGCGATGTTGGCGTCGAACAGCGAATCGTCGGACTTGCGGCCGGTAACGATCACGTTGCCTTTGTACAGCTTCAGGCGAACCACACCGTTCACGTTGACCTGCGAAGCGTCGATCATCTGTTGCAGCATCAGACGCTCCGGGCTCCACCAGTAACCGGTGTAGATCAGGCTGGCGTATTTCGGCATCAGCTCGTCTTTGAGGTGAGCGACTTCGCGGTCCAGGGTGATCGATTCGATGGCGCGGTGCGCGCGCAGCATGATGGTGCCGCCCGGGGTTTCGTAGCAGCCACGGGACTTCATGCCCACGTAACGGTTTTCAACGATGTCCAGACGACCGATACCGTGCTGCCCACCGATCTTGTTCAGCGTTGCCAGTACGGTGGCCGGAGTCATTTCGACGCCGTCCAGCGCGACGATGTCGCCGTTGCGGTAGGTCAGTTCCAGGTATTGCGGGGTGTCGGGAGCCTTTTCCGGGGAGACGGTCCAGCGCCACATGTCTTCTTCGTGCTCGGTCCAGGTGTCTTCCAGCACGCCGCCTTCATAGGAGATGTGCAGCAGGTTGGCGTCCATCGAGTACGGGGATTTTTTCTTGCCGTGACGCTCGATCGGGATCGCGTGCTTCTCGGCGTAATCCATCAGCTTCTCGCGCGACAGCAGATCCCACTCACGCCATGGCGCAATCACTTTTACGCCTGGCTTGAGCGCGTAGGCACCCAGTTCGAAACGCACCTGGTCGTTGCCCTTGCCGGTGGCGCCATGGGAAATGGCGTCGGCGCCGGTTTCGTTGGCGATTTCGATCAGGCGTTTGGCGATCAGCGGACGTGCGATGGAAGTACCCAGCAGGTACTCGCCTTCGTAAACGGTGTTGGCGCGGAACATCGGGAACACGAAATCTCGCACGAATTCTTCGCGCAGGTCGTCGATGTAGATTTCTTTGACGCCCATGGCCTGAGCCTTGGCGCGAGCCGGCTCGACCTCTTCGCCCTGACCCAGGTCAGCGGTGAAGGTCACCACTTCACAGTTATAAGTATCCTGCAGCCACTTGAGGATCACCGAAGTGTCCAGGCCGCCGGAATACGCCAGAACGACCTTGTTTACGTCCGCCATGCCATCACTCCACGGGGTTCTACGGAAAGCCGAGGAGTCTACCGCTCAAATGCGATAATTTACAGGGGCGCGACAGCTTAAGACGACAAAGCGACAGAATCTGTCGACAGCGCGACGATGACCGGCAGGTCAGGAAGTCGCCGCAGCGTTGGCTGGCGTGCTGGCTTGTGGCGCTGGCGCGGTAGTTGGCGCCACTCGCGCGAGCTTCACGCTGACCCGGCGATTCTTCGCCCGGTTAGCCGCATTGTTGTTTGGCACCAGCGGGTATTGCTCGCCATGGAAACGCACAGTGATCTGCGATTCGGCGATGCCGTTGGCCTTGAAGAAATCGACCACTGCCAGCGCCCGACGCCGCGACAGTTCACGGTTGGTCAGACGGTTGCCGCTGTTGTCGGAGTAGCCATCGAGTTCGATGTGATTGACCGTCGGATCGGCCTTCATGTACTCGAGCATCACTTGCAGCCTGCCCTTGGCGGCGGCGTCCAGGTCAGTGCCTTCACCGGGGAAGCCGACCTGAGACTGTTTGACCTGATCGAAATTCTGCGGCAGCAATTTCGCCACACACGTCTGGTAATCATTGAACGCTTTGCTGAACTTCACCGGCAGCAGACGCACTTCCGAAACCCGGCCATCGCCAGACGCACGGCGCACCACCGGGCTGCGGCCATCCAGCAGACCGCTGATCAGCCCGCCGGCCTGGGATTGTGAACTGTTGAACAGCACGTTGCCGGTGCCGAGCCTGACGCTGCCCAAATTGATGTCGTTGCGCCCCGGCTGCCATGGCGCCGCCGCCGCAAGCAACGTCGCCGAACCGCCACCGAGCATGGCGTTGTAGGCATTGAGGCGGAATATCGCCTGCTCGCCGGCCTTGCGCACGAACTGGCCCGAGCCGAAATCGGTGATCGGCTGGGTCAGGCGGCACTCGAACTTGTCGCCCTCGACCGTCCACTCAATGTTCTCCAGACGCGTCTGGTAGGTGAGCGCCATCGCGGGGAGGCTGGCAAACACACTGAGCAAGGCTAAATATCGCTGGCGCACGGGAGGCTCCATTGGCTTCTGTAACACAAAGACCGATTCACACTATGTTTACGGCATACCTACGGGATATCGGAAGGTTCCTGCAAAACTTGATAGCGAGTGCCTGCAAGAGTCTTTTCCGGTAGCATTCCCCTCAGTTTGACCCGCCTGGAATCCCCTCATGTCCGACCGCCTGACCCTGCTGCGTCCCGACGACTGGCACATTCATCTTCGCGATGGTGCCGTGTTGACCAATACCGTTGCCGATGTTGCGCGCACCTTTGGCCGCGCCATCATCATGCCCAACCTGGTACCACCGGTGCGCAACGCCGCTGAAGCCGATGGCTATCGCCAGCGGATTCTCGCTGCCCGCCCGGCCGGCAGTCGCTTCGAACCGCTGATGGTGCTGTACCTCACCGACCGCACTCAGCCCGAAGAAATTCGTGAAGCCAAGGCCAGCGGTTTCGTGCACGCCGCCAAACTGTACCCGGCCGGCGCCACCACCAACTCCGATTCCGGGGTGACCAGCATCGACAAGATCTTCCCGGCGCTGGAAGCCATGGCCGAAGTCGGCATGCCGCTGCTGATCCACGGCGAAGTCACCCGTGGCGATGTCGACGTCTTCGACCGCGAAAAGATTTTCATCGATGAGCACATGCGCCGTGTCGTCGAGCGTTTCCCGACACTCAAAGTGGTGTTCGAACACATCACCACCGGCGACGCCGTGCAGTTCGTCAACGAGGCTTCGGCCAACGTCGGCGCGACCATCACCGCGCATCACCTGCTGTACAACCGCAACCACATGTTGGTGGGCGGGATTCGGCCGCACTTCTACTGCCTGCCGATCCTCAAGCGTAATACCCATCAGGAAGCCCTGCTCGACGCCGCCACCAGCGGCAGCGCGAAGTTCTTCCTCGGTACCGACTCGGCGCCGCACGCCCAGCACGCCAAGGAAGCCGCCTGCGGCTGCGCCGGCTGCTACACCGCGTACGCCGCCATCGAGTTGTATGCCGAAGCGTTCGAACAGCGCAACGCGCTGGACAAGCTCGAAGCCTTCGCCAGCCTCAACGGCCCGCGTTTCTACGGTCTGCCTGTCAACACCGATCGCATCACCCTGGTTCGCGAAGAGTGGACCGCCCCGACCAGCCTGCCGTTTGGCGAGCTGAACGTTATCCCGCTGCGCGCCGGTGAAAAACTGCGCTGGCGCCTGCTGGAGGAACACGCGTGAGTGAAGACCATTTCGACGACGAACTGGACGGTCAAGGTGGCGGCGGCGGTTCCCGTCACCCAATGGCAGCACGTTTTCGCGGTTACCTGCCGGTAGTCGTCGACGTAGAGACCGGTGGTTTCAACTCGGCTACCGACGCTTTGCTGGAGATTGCCGCGACCACCATCGCCATGGATGAAAAGGGATTCGTCTATCCGGATCACACCTACTTCTTCCGCGTCGAGCCGTTCGAAGGCGCCAACATCGAAGCGGCGGCCCTGGAGTTCACCGGGATCAAGCTCGATCATCCGCTGCGCATGGCCGTCAGCGAAGAAACCGCGCTGACCGACATCTTCCGTGGCATCCGCAAGGCGCTGAAGGCCAATGGCTGCAAGCGCGCGATTCTGGTCGGGCATAACAGCAGCTTCGACCTCGGCTTCCTGAATGCTGCGGTTGCGCGTCTGGACATGAAGCGCAACCCGTTCCACCCGTTCTCCAGTTTCGACACCGCGACGCTGGCCGGCCTGGCTTACGGTCAAACCGTCCTGGCCAAGGCCTGTCAGGCAGCCGACATCGACTTCGACGGCCGTGAAGCGCATTCGGCGCGTTACGACACCGAGAAGACCGCCGAACTGTTCTGCGGCATCGTCAACCGCTGGAAGCAGATGGGCGGCTGGGAAGACTTCGACGACTGATCCTCGTCCGGGCGAATCCCGCGCATTAAAAAACCGGCCACGTGGGCCGGTTTTTTAATGCTTATAGAGTTTGAATTCTCGGTCAATCCACACGACATAAAAAAACCGATGATTCTTGTAACCGACCATCGCTACGCGCTCAAAAGCCCTAAACACCAACAATCTGACATCACCGGTTAAAAAAGCAGGCATTCCCACTTTCAGGCTGTTCCTCTCAATTGTTTCACAGCCATAACGATGCCTATGCTCTCTGCGCAACTCTCTCCAAGGCATTTTTCCCAGAATCCTCAGGCGCTCAAGCATTTTCGACCTTTCGTTGGCCTCGCAATCTTGGATGCACCAGCCATTCTGCAAATACTCAAATGAGAAAACCGGAGGTCGCGCTTCCGATGTATCTATTTCGATGCTTGACGTCCGTGCCGTTACTTTAACCGCCGCATCGCTTTCCCTGCGTTTGAGCTTGGCCATTTGTCAGTTCACCCAATGCTCCCGGAAATACTCCTGCATCTCGCAGACGGGAATTTCCCGACTGAACTCCCCTTCCTTGTAGTTTCTACGCCAAGGGGATTCTTCATGCGTCAACTGACGTAGTTTCCACGCCGAGAATTGGCCATAAACGTCGAATACTTCGTTGAGCAGACTTTGTTGTTTGGCACTGAACACATCGGGATTGAAATCACTTGGAGGTGGAATTGAACCCGACCCAAATTGGCTGAATCTTCGATACAGATCCGGAACCACTGGCCCGTGCATCCACGCTTCCAGCTTTTCAGGGAATAGAACCTCGCCATGGACGGCCAGACTGAACCCTTGAGCGTAATAAACCATCTTTTGAATTTTGAGATTGGATATCTCGCCTTCATGCCCTTCCAGGCAAAGGAAATAATCCGCAACGTCCAAGCTACTCGGCATTTGAATCCCCTTCTGCGTCATGCAATCCATTGCACCGTCCTTACCTGAAGTGAGGCGCGATGCGGGCCTAGGCGATAGACCTCGCACCTCAATTTCGCTAGACCACAACCCTATCCAGCCACTGTTCAGTCATCCAGTATTTTTTCCAGGCATTTGATACAAATGATGCCGAGAGGCTGTGTCTCATAATGCGACGTATAAAAAAACCGGCCACGTGGGCCGGTTTTTTGTACCTCGACGTTGCGCCTTACAGGGCAGCAGCGTTCTCGGTCAGGTAAGCCGCAACGCCTTCTGGCGAAGCGTTCATGCCTTTGTCGCCTTTCTTCCAGTTGGCAGGGCAGACTTCGCCGTGCTCTTCGTGGAATTGCAGAGCGTCGACCAGACGGATCAGCTCTTCCATGTTACGGCCCAGCGGCAGGTCGTTGATGATCTGCGAGCGGACAACGCCCTTGTCGTCGATCAGGAACGCTCCACGGAAAGCCACGCCGCCTTCGGACTCGACGTCGTAGGCCTTGGCGATTTCGTGCTTCATGTCGGCAGCCATGGTGTATTTCACCTGGCCGATGCCGCCGTTGTTGACCGGGGTGTTGCGCCAGGCGTTGTGGGTGAAGTGCGAGTCGATCGACACGGCAACCACTTCCACGTTACGCGCCTTGAAGTCAGCCATGCGGTTGTCCAGAGCGATCAGCTCGGACGGGCAGACGAAGGTGAAGTCCAGTGGGTAGAAGAACACCAGGCCGTATTTGCCTTTGATGGCCGAGGACAGGGTGAAGCTGTCAACGATCTCGCCATTGCCGAGTACGGCCGGGACGGTGAAGTCAGGGGCTTGTTTGCCTACGAGTACGCTCATGGATATCTCCTGGTGAATAACTTGAAGTTCAGGGTCCGGGCCAGCCTGCCACCCTGAGGCGACAGCCCTGTGACACGAACCCTCTTCGCAAGGGCCGACCATCATACACTGCGTTTTTCGCCTGTCCTTAACGGTTTTTTGCCCAAAGCGGATAACCGGGCAGCATTTTCGGGGCCAGGCAATTCGCCATTAATCACCGTTCGTCAGTGACCAGCCTTCCGATCGAAAACCATTCAGAAAGCACTTTGACAATCATTCTCGTTAACATTAAGATCCATCGCAATTGAGTCACAACCAGCGACGGTTCTCACTTATGTATGTTTGTCTCTGCACTGGCGTCACCGACGGACAAATCCGCGAAGCGATCTATGAAGGTTGCTGCAGCTACAAAGAAGTCCGCCAGGCCACCGGCGTCGCCAGTCAATGCGGCAAATGTGCCTGCCTTGCCAAGGAAGTGGTGCGCGAAACCCTGACCAAGCTACAAACCGCTCAGGCCGCGATCCCCTATCCGGTAGAATTTACTGCTGCGTAATTACCCCCCATTTCGAAGAACCGGACTAATGTCCGGTTTTTTTATGCCTGCAAATCAATCGGTTAGACGCTAGACGCGGAACACAAACATTCTTATTCAGATTTAATTTCATTTATTATTCAATAACTTAGGTTTGACACTTATAAATACCAAGCTCAAACTCCGCTTTATATACAGCTAATACAGGGCAGGACTCCCATCATGAAAGGCGACATTACAGTCATCCAGCATCTCAACAAGATCCTTGCCAATGAGCTGGTCGCGATCAATCAGTACTTCCTGCATGCGCGCATGTATGAAGATTGGGGCCTGAACAAGCTGGGCAAGCACGAGTACCACGAATCCATCGACGAGATGAAACACGCGGACAAGCTGATCAAGCGCATCCTGTTCCTCGAAGGCCTGCCGAACGTGCAGGATCTGGGCAAGCTGCACATCGGCGAGCACACCCGGGAAATGCTGGAATGCGACCTGCGTATCGAGAAGACCGGCCACGCCGATCTGAAAGCCGCCATCGCCCACTGCGAATCGGTTGGCGACTTCGGCAGCCGTGAACTGCTCGAAGACATTCTCGAATCCGAAGAGGAGCACATCGACTGGCTGGAAACCCAACTGGGCCTGATCGATAAAGTCGGTCTCGAGAACTATCTGCAATCACAGATGGGCGAAGAGTAGGAGCTGCCGCAGGCTGCGATCTTTTCAGATTGCACTGGCAACTCGCATTAACTTTTCCAGCGCACTAAAAAGCCCCGCCCTCTTTCGAGGTGCGGGGCTTTTTATTGGCTGCAGATCGAAAGATCGCAGCCTCGTTTCACTCGACAGCTCCTACAGGAGGAACCAGCGCCGAGTGAAGCGGGATCAAGCTTCGGACTTGTTCGCAGCAGCGGCTTCGACCGCCGCCTTGATGGTGCTTTGCAGCGAACCGTCTGCAGCCATCTCGGTCATGATGTCGCTACCGCCGACCAGCTCACCGCCGACCCACAGTTGCGGGAAAGTCGGCCAGTTGGCGTACTTCGGCAGGTTGGCGCGGATTTCCGGGTTCTGCAGGATATCCACGTACGCAAACTTTTCGCCACACGCCATCACGGCCTGCGCAGCTTTCGCGGAGAAGCCACACTGCGGGGCATTCGGCGAGCCTTTCATGTAAAGCAGAATGGTGTTGTTGGCAATCTGCTCTTTAATCGTTTCGATGATATCCATGGAGCACCTCGGCTGAACTTTCCGACTCATGGGTCGGCACGGTGACGCATTGTAACGGAATCCCGAGCGCCATGCTCGGTCTCCCCGACGGTCATGTTCAGGCCGCCGCCACCGTCACCGGTACGCCATTGAGCGCGGCGTTGCCCGACAACTCGTCGAGTTGGCATTCATCCGTCAGGTCGTTGGCACTCGACCCCGGCTGACCGCTGGCAATCGCCATTTGCACGCCCGGCCGCGCATGCCCCCACCCGTGCGGAAGGCTGACCACGCCCTTCATCATATCCAGGCTGCCGAGCACTTCGACCTCGATCTGCCCTACCCGCGAGCTGACGCGAACTAACTGACCATCGTTGAGCCCACGGCTGGCGAGGTCATCCGGGTGCATCAACAATTGATGCCGTGGCTTGCCCTTCACCAGACGATGATAATTGTGCATCCAGGAATTGTTGCTGCGCACATGCCGACGGCCAATCATCAACAGCTCATCAGCGGCTGGCGCCTGCAAGGCCGCGAAGCGTGCGAGGTCTGCGAGGATCTCCGGCGGCGCAGCCTGCACCCGTTGATTCGGCGTCTTGAGGCGAGCGGCAAGATTCGGTTTCAACGCCCCAAGATCAATCCCGTGCGGATGATCGAACAACGTCGCCAATGACAGCTTTTGCTCGGATGCATCGCCATACAGACCCATGCGCAGGCCCATGTCGATCATCTTCGCCGGCGGCATCGTCGGTTTCAGCTCCTTGCCGGTCTTCTCGGCAAACGCCTTGGCCAGGCCGACAAAGATCTCCCAGTCGTGCAATGCGCCCTCGGGTTTGGCGAGAATCGCCCGGTTGAAGCGGGTGACGTTGCGCACCGCGAACAGGTTGAACGTAGTGTCGTAGTGATCGTTCTCCAGCGCCGAGGTCGATGGCAGGATCAAATCGGCGTAACGCGTGGTTTCGTTGATGTACAGATCAATGCTGAGCATGAACTCCAGGCCATCCAGCGCCTGCTCCAGTTGCCGGCCGTTCGGCGTCGACAACACCGGATTGCCGGCGACGGTGATCAGCGCGCGAATCTGCCCTTCACCTTCGGTGAGCATCTCTTCAGCCAGCGCCGACACCGGCAGTTCGCCGCCGTACTCAGGGCGCCCGGACACCCGGCTCTGCCATTTGTTGAAATGCCCGCCCGAGGTCGATGCCACCAGATCCACCGCCGGCTCGGTGCACAACGCTCCGCCGACCCGGTCAAGGTTGCCGGTGACCAGATTGATCAACTGCACCAGCCAATGGCACAAGGTGCCGAACGCCTGAGTGGAAACACCCATGCGCCCGTAGCACACCGCGCTCGGCGCTGCGGCGAAATCCCGCGCCAGTTGGCGGATCTGCTCCGCCGGCACCGCACACAGCGGGCTCATGGCTTCGGCAGTGAACGTGGCGACGGCTGCGCGCACTTCATCGAGGCCATCAACCGGCAAGTGACTGTCACGGGTCAGGCCTTCATTGAACAAGGTGTTGAGCACCCCGAACAGCAACGCCGCGTCGCCACCGGGCCGCACGAACAAGTGCTGATCGGCGATGGCCGCCGTTTCGCTGCGCCGCGGGTCGACTACCACCACTTTGCCGCCGCGCGCCTGAATCGCCTTCAGACGCTTTTCGACATCCGGCACGGTCATGATGCTGCCGTTCGACGCCAGCGGGTTGCCGCCGAGGATCAGCATGAAATCGGTGTGATCGATGTCCGGGATCGGCAACAGCAAGCCGTGGCCATACATCAGGTAACTGCTCAGGTGATGCGGTAACTGATCGACCGAGGTCGCCGAGAAGCGGTTGCGCGTCTTCAGCAGGCCGAGGAAATAGTTGCTGTGGGTCATGAGCCCGTAGTTGTGTACGCTCGGGTTGCCCTGATAGACCGCCACGGCGTTCTGCCCGTGACGCTCCTGAATCGCCGCCAGACGTTCGGCCACCAGCGCAAAGGCTTCGTCCCACTCGATCGGCAGCCATTCGCTGCCGACCCGGCGCATTGGCTGGCGCAGGCGATCGGGATCGCTCTGGATGTCTTGCAGGGCCACGGCCTTGGGGCAGATGTGCCCACGACTGAACGTGTCGAGGGCATCGCCCTTGATCGAGGTGATCGCGACGCTACCATCGGTTTCGGTGGTCTCGATAGTCAGGCCGCAAATAGCTTCGCACAGGTGGCAGGCACGGTGATGGAGAGTCTTGGTCATGGCCAGTCTCTGTCTTGTTCTGGGCAGGCAACGGGCATGCCTGCGGGAACAAAACTATGGCCCGTGTACGGGAGTGACGCCAGCGATGTTCGTCTTGTGAATCGACGGCTATCAGGCGAGCCGATAGCCCGCCAGGCTCAGTTGGACGGCAACTGCGGCGGCGCCTGCAGCTGGATTTCCTGAATGGTTTCGATCTGCTCGTGGGCGACGTGCACGCCGGTGAGTTCGCCGATCAGTCGCCAGTGCTCGTCGAGCCCGGCACTGATGGTCGCCATGCGATCGATCATGTGGCGGCCGGCGGTCTTGACCACTTCGTCTTCGCTGCGCAGCAGTTCGAAGGACATTGAAGTCACCGAAGCGGTGAGATGGGTCAGTGAGCGCGCCGTGTGGCCCAGCAGTTCCATTAACAGTTGTTCTTTCGATTCCATGCGGAGGCTTCCTGCGTCGCTCGAAACTTATTTATAACCCAGCACTTTGCTTTAGCAAATGTTTCAGTCTGAGCATCCGACCAAGTGATGGCGTGGCGCCACGGTCGTAAACCGACCTGGTCGACCTGATCCCCGCCACGCTGCATTGCCAAGCCCCGCGAGGCCAGTGTACAAAGAGGCTCGCTGCTGTCTTGAACCCGGCTTCAACTGCGTACTGCAACATCCAGTGCGCCCTCCGAATCCCGCAAAAACCGTAGCCTATTGGCGTAACGCGACATTTAGTGTCAATATCGCGCCTCCCCCTATTTCGTCGCCCCGTGCGGCTTACGCCGCAGGTCTCGCCCGTTGTTCCGTTAAACAAGGCTTTGAGCATCTGCGGTCTGTAGCAAAAAGGTAGTCAATGATGAGCGCAAGGCACTTTCTCTCCCTGATGGATTGCACGCCCGAAGAGCTGGTCAGCGTGATCCGTCGAGGCGTTGAGCTCAAGGACCTGCGTAACCGCGGCGTACTGTTCGAGCCTCTGAAAAACCGCGTCCTGGGGATGATCTTCGAAAAATCCTCGACCCGTACCCGGATCTCCTTCGAGGCCGGCATGATCCAGCTCGGCGGTCAGGCGATCTTCCTCTCGCCACGTGACACCCAACTGGGCCGTGGCGAGCCGATCGGTGACTGCGCCATCGTCATGTCGAGCATGCTCGACGCGGTGATGATCCGTACCTTTGCCCACAGCACCCTGACCGAATTCGCCGCCAATTCACGCGTGCCGGTGATCAATGGCCTGTCCGATGACCTGCACCCGTGCCAGTTGCTGGCCGACATGCAGACCTTCCTTGAGCACCGTGGCTCGATCCAGGGCAAGACCGTGGCGTGGATCGGCGACGGCAACAACATGTGCAACAGCTATATAGAAGCGGCGATCCAGTTCGACTTCCAGTTGCGCGTTGCCTGCCCGCAGGGCTACGAGCCCAATCCTGAGTTCGTCGCCCGCGCCGGCGATCGCGTGACCATCGTCCGCGATCCGCAAGACGCCGTGCGCGGTGCGCATCTGGTGAGCACCGATGTCTGGACTTCGATGGGTCAGGAAGAGGAAACTGCCAAGCGCCTGAAACTGTTCGCACCGTTCCAGGTGACCCGCGCCCTGCTCGATCTGTCGGCTGAAGATGTGCTGTTCATGCATTGCCTGCCGGCGCACCGCGGTGAAGAAATCAGCCTCGACCTGCTTGATGACCCGCGCTCCGTCGCCTGGGATCAGGCAGAAAACCGTCTCCACGCACAGAAGGCCCTGCTCGAGTTCCTCGTCGAACCGGCATATCACCACGCATGAGCCATGAACTACTGCTGAACCTGCGCAACCTCGCTTGCGGCTATCAAGATCAACGCGTGGTGCAGAACCTCAATCTGCACCTCAACGCCGGTGACATAGGTTGCCTGCTCGGCTCGTCCGGCTGCGGCAAAACCACCACTCTGCGCGCGATTGCCGGTTTCGAACCGGTGCACGAAGGGGAAATCCAGCTCGGCGGCGAGACCATCTCCAGCGCCGGTTTCACCCTGGCCCCGGAAAAGCGCCGGATCGGCATGGTGTTCCAGGACTACGCGCTCTTCCCGCACCTGAGCGTCGCAGACAACATCGCCTTCGGTATCCGCAAGCACCCGAACAAGGAGCGCGTCACCGAGGAGCTGCTGGAACTGGTCAACCTGAAGAACCTCGGCAAACGCTTCCCGCACGAGCTGTCCGGCGGCCAGCAACAGCGTGTTGCCCTCGCCCGCGCCCTGGCGCCGGAGCCGCAACTGTTGCTGCTCGACGAACCGTTCTCCAACCTCGATGGCGAACTGCGCCGCAAGCTCAGCCACGAAGTGCGCGACATCCTCAAGGCCCGTGGCACCAGTGCGATTCTGGTGACTCACGACCAGGAAGAAGCCTTCGCCGTCAGCGATCACGTTGGCGTATTCAAGGAAGGTCGGCTGGAGCAGTGGGACACGCCCTACAACCTTTACCATGAGCCGGCGACGCCGTTTGTCGCCAGCTTCATCGGTCAGGGCTATTTCATTCGCGGCCAGCTCGGCAGCCCGGAATCGGTGCAGACCGAACTCGGCGAACTGCGCGGCAACCGGGCCTACACCTGGCCGGTGGGCGGCGCGGTGGATGTGTTGCTGCGTCCGGATGACATCGTTTATGCCCCGGACAGTGGGTTGAAAGCACGGATTGTCGGCAAGACCTTCCTCGGTGCTTCGACCCTGTATCGCCTGCAACTGCCGACCGGTGCGCAGCTGGAATCGATCTTCCCGAGCCATGCCGACCATCAGGTGGGTGCGGAGGTGGGGATTCGTGTTGCCGCCGAACACCTGGTTCTGTTCCAGGCCAGCGGCAGTACCGCGGCACAAATCCCGGCGGCGGAAAACGGCGTCCGCCGCTACAGCGCCGCCCTCTAAGATCAGAAGATCGCAGCCTTCGGCAGCGCCTACATTCATCCCTGTAGGAGCTGCCGAAGGCTGCGATCTTTTAGCTTTTAACCGAGGATCAAGGTACCGCTGGCCACCAGCGTCGCATTCCCGCCGATCTTGACCCGCTCCCCTTCCAGCCGACAGAACAGCTCCCCGCCCCGCGCCGAACGCTGGCACGCAGTCAAACTGGATTTGCCCAGACGTTTCGACCAGTACGGAATCAAGCTGCAATGCGTCGATCCAGTGACCGGATCTTCATTGATGCCGATCGCCGGGGCGAAGTAGCGCGAAACGAAATCGTGCTGATTGCCGCGCGCCGTCACGATGGCGCCGAGCCACGGCAGTTTCGCCAGTGCAGCCATGTCCGGCGTGCAGTCGAGCACTGCCTGCTCCGACTCCAGCACCACAAACAACTCGTTGGAACCGAGCACATCCACTGCCTCGACGCCCAGCGCGCGCTCGACATCCAGCGTCACGCCAATCTCTGACGGCACAATCGACGGGAAGTCCAGCCACAGGCGATCGCCCTCGCGACTGACGCTCAGCGGCCCGGACTTGCAGATGAAGTCCAGACGCTCGACGTTTTCCTTGTAGACCTCGAACAACACATAGGCGCTGGCCAGTGTGGCGTGCCCACACAACGGCACTTCGGTGGTCGGGGTGAACCAGCGGATGTGCCACGCCGCGCCTTCGCGCACCACAAACGCGGTTTCCGCCAGATTGTGCTCGGCGGCGATCTTCTGCATCAGCTCATCCGCAAGCCATGCGTCGAGCCGATACACCATCGCCGGATTGCCACTGAACGGCCGATCACTGAACGCATCGACCTGATGAAACTCAAGCTGCATAACCTTCTCCCTAAGTCCGTGGGCAGAGCATGCAGCGCCGGCCGGATCCGTACCAGTGACAGAACCGGCGATTTTTCTGCATACAGAAATCAGCGTTACACGCGGCCGATGTCGGCGAATTTGGCTTGGGTGTGTTCAGCCAGAACCGCCGGCGCCAGTTCGACTTCCAGGCCACGTCGGCCAGCACTGACATAAATAGTCGCAAAGCCCTGGGCCGAGTTATCGATGAAGGTACGCAGACGCTTCTTCTGCCCCAGTGGACTGATGCCGCCCAACAGGTAACCGGTGGAACGCTGCGCCGCAGCCGGGTCAGCCATTTCGACTTTCTTCACGCCCGCCGCGTGGGCCAGGCCTTTGAGGTCAAGACTTCCGACGACCGGCACCACCGCCACCAGCAATTCACCTTTTTCGCTGGCAGCGAGCAGCGTCTTGAACACCTGCGCCGGCTCCAGCGCCAGTTTCTCTGCGGCCTCCAGCCCATAGGACGCGGCCTTGGGGTCATGTTCGTAACTGTGCACGCGATGTTCGGCACGAACTTTTTTCAACAAGTCCAACGCAGGGGTCATGGCAGCTCCAGGCTCGGCATCAACTGAAAAATCCTGCGCCGGATTCTAGGCCATCACATCGTAAAAGGCTCTAGCACAAGCCCCGTTTTCCGGGCTTTGCAGGCGAATCGCCGGACTATCGCCGCAGTTATCCGCAGGATCATTCAGCAAGCTGATAGTTTAATTGTGACCGATGGTTCACTTTCGACCTTTGACAGGTTTGTTTCTTGTCTATATTTTTTCGAATCTGAATAATGTAAGAATTATCATCACCGCAGCACCCAGCAGTAAACCGGGAACAGGATGGGGATCCTGCCCCGGGGAAAATCGCGCCCTGCCCTGACGGCAAACGCGCCAGACAACAACAAAAATCGAGGTTTTCAATGACAACTGCTTTACAGCAACCATCGCTTTCCGGCCAATGCCTGGCCGAGTTTCTGGGGACTGCACTGCTGATCTTTTTCGGCACCGGATGTGTCGCCGCGCTCAAAGTCGCGGGCGCCAGCTTCGGCCTGTGGGAAATCAGCATCATCTGGGGCGTTGGCGTGAGCATGGCGATCTACTTGACCGCCGGGGTTTCGGGCGCGCATCTGAACCCCGCCGTGAGCATTGCCCTGAGCATTTTCGCCGACTTCGAAAAGCGCAAACTGCCGTTCTATATCCTGTCGCAGATCGCCGGCGCCTTCTGCGGTGCGCTGTTGGTATACACGCTGTATAGCAACCTGTTCTTCGATTACGAACAAACCCACCACATGATGCGTGGCACCGCCGCCAGCCTTGAGTTGGCCTCGGTATTCTCGACGTTCCCCAATCCGGTGCTGTCCACCGCCCAGGCATTCCTCGTCGAGATGATCATCACCGCGATCCTGATGGGCGTGATCATGGCCCTGACCGATGACAACAACGGTCTGCCGAAAGGCCCGATGGCCCCGCTGCTGATCGGTTTGCTGATTGCCGTGATCGGCAGCTCGATGGGCCCGCTGACCGGTTTTGCAATGAACCCGGCCCGTGACTTCGGTCCGAAACTGATGACTTTCTTCGCCGGCTGGGGTGAAATTTCCTTCACTGGCGGCCGCGATATTCCGTACTTCCTGATTCCGATTTTTGCACCGATTGTCGGTGCCTGCCTCGGCGCTGCCGGGTATCGCGGGCTCATCGCCCGTCACCTGACCGGCGCCACACCTGCTACAAAGGATGCAGAACCGGCCATTGACGGCAAACCAAGAACTTCTTGAAACAGTCGGCGTGGGTTCCCGACCATTTCGAACCTGCGCCCCGGCCCACTCTCCCTTATTTAGTCCAAGGCAATCGACATGACCGACATTCAGAATAAGAACTACATCATTGCCCTCGATCAGGGTACGACCAGCTCCCGCGCGATCATTTTCGACCGCGATGCGAACGTGGTCTGCACCGCCCAACGCGAATTCGCCCAGCACTACCCGCAAGCAGGCTGGGTCGAACACGATCCGATGGAAATCTTTGCGACCCAGAGCGCGGTGATGGTCGAAGCGCTGGCTCAGGCCGGTCTGCATCACGATCAGGTCGCTGCCATCGGTATCACCAACCAGCGTGAAACCACCGTGGTCTGGGACAAGACCACCGGTCGTCCGGTGTACAACGCCATCGTCTGGCAGTGCCGCCGCAGCACCGAGATCTGCCAGCAGCTCAAGCGCGATGGCCACGAAGATTACATCCGCGACAACACCGGCCTGGTCACCGACCCGTACTTCTCCGGCACCAAGCTGAAGTGGATCCTCGACAACGTCGAAGGCAGCCGCGAGCGTGCGCGCAACGGCGAATTGCTGTTCGGCACCATCGATAGCTGGCTGATCTGGAAATTCACCGGCGGCAAGGTGCACGTCACCGACTACACCAACGCCTCGCGCACCATGCTCTTCAACATCCACTCGCTGGAATGGGATTCGAAGATGCTGGAGATCCTCGACATCCCGCGCGAGATGCTCCCGGAAGTCAAAGCCTCTTCGGAAATCTACGGTCGCACCAAGAGCGGCATCGCCATCGGCGGTATCGCCGGTGACCAGCAGGCGGCACTGTTCGGCCAGATGTGCGTCGAGCCGGGCCAGGCAAAAAACACCTACGGCACTGGCTGCTTCCTGCTGATGAACACTGGCGACAAAGCGGTGAAATCTCAACACGGCATGCTCACCACCATCGCTTGCGGCCCGCGTGGCGAAGTGGCTTACGCCCTGGAAGGCGCGGTGTTCAACGGTGGCTCGACCGTGCAGTGGCTGCGCGATGAACTGAAGATCGTCAACGACGCTCACGACACCGAATACTTCGCCAATAAAGTGAAGGACAGCAACGGCGTGTATCTGGTACCGGCCTTCACCGGTCTCGGTGCTCCGTACTGGGATCCGTATGCCCGTGGCGCACTGTTCGGCCTGACGCGCGGCGTGCGCGTGGATCACATCATCCGCGCAGCGCTGGAATCGATCGCCTACCAGACCCGCGATGTGCTCGACGCCATGCAACAGGACTCCGGCGAACGCCTCAAGGCCCTGCGTGTGGACGGCGGCGCGGTCGCGAACAACTTCCTCATGCAGTTCCAGGCCGACATCCTCGGCACCCAGGTCGAGCGTCCGCAAATGCGCGAAACCACTGCACTCGGCGCGGCGTACCTGGCCGGTCTGGCGTGCGGCTTCTGGGGCAGCCTGGACGAACTGCGCGGCAAGGCCGTCATCGAGCGCGAGTTCGAACCGAGCCTGGAAGAAGTCGAGAAAGAGAAACTGTACAAAGGCTGGAAAAAAGCCGTCAGCCGCACCCGTGACTGGGCGCGTGAAGACGCTGAATAAGCCAACCTTCAGATCCAGATAGGCATCTAACTGGTAGGGAGCGGATTCCTGCGGCATCATGGGCAAATTTTGCACGGCAGCCCAAAGGAAGCCCCATGAATCTGCCTCCCCGTCAGCAGCAAATCCTCGAACTGGTCCGCGAACGCGGCTATGTGAGCATCGAGGAGATGGCTACGCTGTTCGTTGTTACCCCGCAAACCATCCGCCGCGACATCAATCAGCTCGCGGAAGCCAATCTGTTGCGTCGCTACCATGGCGGCGCAGCCTATGATTCAAGCGTCGAAAACACGGCTTATGCGATGCGCGCCGACCAGATGCGCGACGAAAAACAACGCATCGGCGAAGCCATCGCCGCGCAGATCCCCGATCACGCCTCGCTGTTCATCAACATCGGCACCACCACCGAATCGATTGCCCGCGCCCTGCTCAATCACAACCATCTGAAGATCATCACCAACAACCTGCACGTCGCCTCGATGCTCAGTGCCAAGGATGATTTCGATGTGCTGCTGACTGGCGGCAACGTGCGCCGTGACGGTGGCGTGGTCGGTCAGGCGAGCGTGGATTTCATCAATCAGTTCAAGGTTGATTTCGCCCTGGTGGGTATCAGCGGCATCGACGAAGACGGTAGCCTGCTCGACTTCGATTATCAGGAAGTGCGCGTTTCCCAGGCGATCATCGCCAATGCGCGGCAGGTGATTCTGGCGGCGGACTCGAGCAAATTCGGGCGTAACGCGATGATCCGCCTCGGTCCGATCAGCCTGATCGACTGCCTGGTGACCGATCAGCAACCGGTACCAGCTCTGGCGCAACTGCTGAACCAGCACAAGATTCGCCTGGAAGTCGTTTAACCCCGTCGACATTCCCCTGTGGCGAGGGGATTTATCCCCGATGGGCTGCGAAGCAGTCCTAAAACCACCCAATGCGGTGTGCCTGAGACTCCACGGTAGTTGATTGAGGGGCCGCTACGCGGCCCATCGGGGATAAATCCCCTCGCCACAAAAATCATCTGCGCCTCAAAAATGTTCGGAAATTTTCCTTTAGCCGCCCTTCGATGAGTTTTTTCAATCGAACGCGACTGGCTGCGCGCGTCTTTATGGGCTACCATTTTCGCAAATGAACATTTATGTTCGATTTCCAAGACATAAAATCAAAAGAGCCCGAGGCCTGCCGATGTCCACCTCTACCTTGCGTACGCCCCCTATTGCCGAAATCTACGATGTTGCCGTGATTGGCGGCGGGATCAATGGCGTGGGGATCGCAGCGGATGCCGCCGGTCGCGGTCTCTCGGTGTTCCTTTGCGAAAAGGATGACCTGGCCAGCCACACCTCGTCGGCCAGCAGCAAGCTGATCCACGGTGGCCTGCGCTACCTCGAACATTACGAATTCCGTCTGGTGCGTGAAGCGCTGGCCGAGCGCGAAGTGTTGCTGGCCAAGGCGCCGCACATCGTCAAGCCAATGCGTTTCGTGCTGCCTCACCGTCCGCACCTGCGTCCGGCGTGGATGATCCGCGCCGGTCTGTTCCTCTATGACAACCTCGGCAAGCGTGAAAAGCTGCCAGGTTCGAAAAGCCTGAAGTTCGGTGCCGACAGCGCACTGAAAAGCGAAATCACCAAGGGCTTCGAATATTCCGATTGCTGGGTCGATGACGCCCGCCTCGTCGTTCTGAATGCCATGGCCGCCCGGGAACAAGGCGCTCACGTGCACACCCAGACCCGTTGCGTCAGCGCCCGGCGTGCCAAGGGCCTGTGGCACCTGAACCTGGAACGCGCCGACGGCAGCCTGTTTTCGATCACCGCCAAAGCACTGGTAAACGCGGCCGGCCCGTGGGTCGCCAAGTTCATCCGCGACGACCTGAAAATGGAATCGCCGTACGGCATCCGCCTGATTCAGGGCAGCCACATCATCGTGCCGAAACTGTACGAAGGCGATCACGCGCACATCCTGCAAAACGAAGATCAGCGCATCGTCTTCACTATTCCGTACCTGAACCACTTCACCCTGATCGGCACCACCGACCGTGAATACACGGGCGATCCAGCAAAAGTAGCGATCACCGATGGTGAAACCGATTACCTGCTGAAAGTGGTCAACGCCCACTTCAAGCAGCAGATCAGCCGCGACGACATCCAGCACAGCTACTCGGGCGTGCGTCCACTGTGCAACGACGAGTCCGACAACCCGTCCGCCGTGACCCGCGACTACACGCTGGCGCTGTCCGGTGGCGGCGAAGAAGCGCCGCTGCTGTCAGTGTTCGGCGGCAAGCTGACCACCTACCGCAAACTCGCCGAGTCGGCGATGGCCCAGCTGATGCCGTACTTCACCCAGATGCGCCCGAGCTGGACCGCCACCGCGACCCTGCCCGGCGGCGAAGACATGACCACCCCGCAAGCCTTGAGCGCGCAGATCCGCGACAAGTTCGACTTCGTCCCGACCGAGATCGCCCGCCGCTGGGCCACCACCTACGGCAGCCGCACCTGGCGCATGCTCGAAGGCGTGGAAACCCTGGCCGACATGGGCGAACACCTCGGTGGCGGGCTCTACACCCGCGAGGTCGATTACCTGTGCAGCGAAGAATGGGCGACCACGGCGCACGACATTCTGTGGCGCCGCAGCAAGCTGGGCCTGTTCACCACCCCGGCCGAGCAAGAGAAACTGGCGGCGTACCTGGGCAAGGTCGAGCAGAACCGCAAGATTGAAGCGGCCTGACGTTTACAGCGCTTGAAACGAAGCCCCTGAATCTCACGATTCAGGGGCTTTTTTGTTTATCCGGGCCGGCCACTTTACCTGTGGCGAGGGAGCTTGCTCCCGCTGGGTCGCGAAGCGGCCCCATTTATAAAAGCGGGCCTGCTGCGCAGTCCAGCGGGAGCAAGCTCCCTCGCCACAAAGGTCGCGCTGCCGAAAACAACCGACGATAGATCGTTCGGATTTCCGAACGCGACCTCCCGGTCAATTCGGTTAACCGGATCAGTTTCAGCCAAAAACACCGACACAAAACTTTAATCACCTTATTAATCAAGCCATTAGCCACTATCGACTGCTCTGGCACGACTCATGCTCTACACTCTCTCGACGAATGCCTGCCGTGCCAACACTTCAGGAGCCGTCAGGCATTCGAAGCACAAAAGGGCCGACGAACTGGCTCCATAAAAAAAACAATTCGAGGAAAATTTGATGCGCATCGTTCCCCATATCCTGGGCGCAGCCATTGCTGCCGCTCTGATCAGCACACCAGTTTTCGCCGCCGAACTCACCGGCACCCTGAAGAAAATCAACGATTCCGGCACCATCACCCTCGCTCACCGCGACAGCTCCATCCCGTTTTCCTACATCGCGGATGCTTCCGGCAAACCCGTGGGCTACTCCCACGACATTCAAGTGGCCATCGTTGAAGCCCTGAAAAAAGACCTGAACAAGCCAGACCTGCAGGTCAAATACAACCTGGTGACCTCGCAAACCCGTATCCCGCTGATCCAGAACGGCACCGCGGATATCGAGTGTGGTTCCACCACCAACAACGCCGAACGCGCCCAGCAAGTCGACTTCACCGTCAACATCTTCGAAATCGGCACCCGCCTGCTGGTCAAGAAAGACAAGGATGGCAACCCGTCCTACAAAGACTTTGCCGACCTCAAAGGCAAAAACGTCGTGACCACCGCCGGCACCACGTCCGAGCGCATCATCAAAGCGATGAACGCCGACAAGCAGATGGGCATGAACATCATCTCCGCCAAAGACCACGGCGAATCCTTCAACATGCTGGAAAGTGGCCGTGCCGTTGCCTTCATGATGGACGACGCCCTGCTGGCCGGTGAAGAAGCCAAGGCCAAGAAGCCGGCCGACTGGATCATCACCGGTACGCCGCAGTCGTTCGAAGCCTACGCGTGCATGGTTCGCAAGGACGACCCAGCCTTCAAGAAGGCTGTGGATGACGCCATTGTCGGCCTGTTCAAGTCCGGCGAGATCAACAAGATCTACAGCAAGTGGTTCGAGAGCCCGATTCCACCAAAAGGCCTGAACCTGAACTTCCCGATGAGCGACAAGGTAAAAGATCTGATCGCCAACCCGAGCGACAAGCCGGCGCCTGACGTAAAAATCTGATTCCTGACTAACCTTATCCCCTGAGGGAGCCACCCTCCCTCAGGCGTCTGTTACCTGCTGGTTTTACAGTGGAACACTCGACCTGGCGGTTTTCGAGCCGATCGCGTGTGCCCGGCGTTCAACGTCGGACGGGAAAGGATCTTCCCCACGCGGGTGCTTGTACATCGATCGATTTCGAGGGGAGACCCTAATGAATTACAACTGGGACTGGGGCGTGTTCTTCAAGTCCACCGGCGTGGGCAGCGAGACTTATCTCGACTGGTACATCGCCGGCCTGGGCTGGACCATTGCCATCGCCATCGTGGCATGGATCATCGCCTTGCTGCTGGGCTCCATTCTGGGGGTCATGCGCACGGTGCCGAACCGCCTCGTATCGGGCATCGCGACCTGCTACGTCGAACTGTTTCGCAACGTGCCGCTGCTGGTGCAGCTGTTCATCTGGTACTTCCTGGTGCCCGACCTGCTGCCGCAGAACCTGCAGGACTGGTACAAACAGGATCTGAACCCGACCACCTCGGCCTACCTGAGCGTCGTCGTGTGCCTGGGCCTGTTCACCGCCGCCCGGGTCTGCGAGCAAGTGCGCACCGGCATCCAGGCGCTGCCACGCGGCCAGGAATCCGCCGCCCGCGCCATGGGTTTCAAGCTGCCGCAGATCTACTGGAACGTGCTGCTGCCCCAGGCCTACCGCATCATCATTCCGCCGCTGACCTCGGAATTCCTCAACGTCTTCAAGAACTCCTCCGTGGCGTCCTTGATCGGCCTGATGGAACTGCTGGCGCAAACCAAGCAGACCGCCGAATTCTCGGCCAACCTGTTTGAAGCCTTCACCCTGGCCACGCTGATCTACTTCACCCTGAACATGAGCCTGATGTTGCTGATGCGCATGGTCGAGAAGAAAGTCGCAGTGCCCGGCCTGATCTCCGTGGGGGGTAAATAATGGACTTCGATTTCAGCGGCATCATCCCCGCAATCCCCGGCTTGTGGAACGGCATGGTCATGACCTTGCAGTTGATGGTCATGGGCGTGGTCGGCGGCATCGTGCTAGGGACGATCCTGGCGCTGATGCGCCTGTCGTCGAGCAAACTGCTGTCGCGCGTCGCCGGCGCCTATGTGAACTACTTCCGCTCGATCCCGCTGCTGCTGGTGATCACCTGGTTCTACCTGGCGGTGCCGTTCGTGCTGCGCTGGATCACCGGCGAAGACACCCCGATCGGCGCGTTCACCTCCTGCGTCGTGGCCTTCATGATGTTCGAAGCCGCGTACTTCTGTGAGATCGTCCGGGCCGGCGTGCAGTCGATCCCCAAAGGCCAGATGGCCGCCGCCCAGGCGATGGGCATGACCTATGGCCAGACCATGCGTCTGATCATCCTGCCCCAGGCGTTCCGCAAGATGACCCCGTTGCTCCTGCAACAGTCGATCATCCTGTTCCAGGACACCTCGCTGGTCTACACCGTGGGCCTGGTGGACTTCCTCAACTCCGCCCGTTCCAGCGGCGACATCATCGGTCGGTCCAACGAGTTCCTGATCTTTGCCGGTGTCGTCTACTTCATCATCAGCTTTTCCGCCTCGCTGCTGGTCAAGCGTCTGCAAAAAAGGTTCGCCGTATGATCTCTATCAAAAACATCAACAAGTGGTATGGCGACTTCCAGGTGCTGACTGATTGCAGCACCGAGGTCAAAAAAGGCGAAGTGATCGTGGTCTGCGGCCCGTCGGGTTCGGGCAAGTCGACCCTGATCAAGTGCGTCAACGCGCTGGAGCCGTTCCAGAAAGGCGACATCGTCGTCGACGGCACCTCGATTGCCGACTCCAGGACCAACCTGCCGAAACTGCGTTCGCGCGTCGGCATGGTGTTCCAGCATTTCGAGCTGTTCCCGCACCTGACCATCACCGAAAACCTGACCATCGCGCAGATCAAGGTGCTGGGCCGCAGCAAGGAAGAGGCGACCAAGAAAGGTCTGCAACTGCTTGAGCGCGTCGGTCTGTCGGCGCATGCCCACAAGCATCCGGGGCAACTGTCCGGCGGTCAGCAGCAGCGTGTGGCGATTGCCCGTGCGCTGGCGATGGACCCGATCGTCATGCTGTTCGACGAACCGACTTCGGCGCTCGACCCGGAAATGGTCAACGAAGTGCTCGACGTCATGGTGCAACTGGCCCAGGAGGGCATGACCATGATGTGCGTGACCCACGAAATGGGCTTCGCCCGCAAAGTGGCTGACCGCGTGATCTTCATGGACGCCGGCAAAATCATCGAAGACTGCCCGAAAGAGGAGTTCTTCGGCGACATCAGCGCCCGCTCCGAACGCGCGCAGCACTTCCTCGAGAAAATCCTGCAGCACTAAAAGCAATACCGCCGCTCTTTCTGTAGGAGCTGCCGCAGGCTGCGATCTTTTGCCTTCAAACAGCAAAGTCAAAAGATCGCAGCCTGCGGCAGCTCCTACAGGAGATTGGTGAGGTTTGTTGTGGTGGTTGACCCAAGGCAACTGTGATGAAATGCGACCCCAATCTCTATCGCGCAGCGCCGCCATCACTTGCCGTGAAGCCCCGTCTGATTCGCCATCTGTTCCTGCCGCCGCTGATCATCATCCTGATGATCGGACTGGGTTACATCGGCTTCTGGACCAGTGAGCATTTCGGCATCCGCAGCCTCAGCGAAAACGGCCAGCGTCAGCTCGAACTGCACGCGCGCACGGTCGAAAGCGAGATCAGCAAATACACCTACCTGCCCAGCCTGCTGGAACTGGAAACCAGTGTCCCGCAACTGCTGGCCGACCCGACTCCGGAGCACCGGCAAACGGTCAATGCTTACCTTGAAGGCCTGAACCGGCGCAGCCGCAGTCGGGCCATCTACGTGATGGACACCACCGGCCGCGTGATGGCCACCAGCAACTGGCGCGACGTCGACAGTTACCTCGGCGAAGACCTGTCCTTCCGCGCCTACTTCCAGAAAGCCGTGCGCGGCGAACCCGGACGTTTCTACGGCATCGGCAGCACCAGCGGCGAACCCGGTTATTACCTCGCCCATGGCCTGGAAGAACACGGCAAGATCATCGGCGTCGCCGTGGTCAAGGTGCGCCTCGAAGCCCTGGAAGAACGCTGGCAACGCGCCCGCCTGGAAGCCTTCGTCAGCGACGAGAACGGCATCATCATTCTTTCCAGCGACCCGGCGCGGCGCCTGAAATCGGTGGTGCCGCTGAGCGATGAAACCAAAGAGAAACTCGCGCGCAGCCTGCAGTATTACTGGTTCCCGCTCAACGAACTGCAACCGCTGGCCCGGGAAACTCTGGCCGACGGTGTGGAGAAGCTGACCTTCCCGGCCAACAGCGAACTGAGCGCCGATGACGACAGCATCAGCTACCTGGCGCAGACCCGGCCGCTGAGCGACACGCCATGGAATTTCACCCTGCTCACACCGTTGCAGGATTTGCGTCGTGAAGCGATCAATCAGGGCATCCTGGTGGCCGTGGCCTTCGCTCTGGTGGCGTTCCTGCTGATTGCCTGGAACGAGCGACGCAAGGTCATCGCCACGCGCCTCGCCGCCCGGGAAGCCTTGCAGGAAGCCAACAATCAACTGGAGCGTCGGATTACCGAACGCACCGGTGACCTGCGCGCCAGCAACGAACGCCTCAAGAGCCAGATCCGCGAGCGACGCCAGGCCGAAGAGACCCTGCGCCGCGCCCAGGACGAACTGGTGCAGGCCGGAAAACTCGCAGCCATCGGCCAGATGTCGACCAGCATCGCCCACGAACTGAACCAGCCGCTGGCGGCGATGCGCACCCTGTCCGGCAACACCATTCGCTTTCTGCAACGCGGCCAGCTCGACGTCGCCAGCACCAACCTCAAGACCATCAACGACCTGATCGACCGCATGGGCCGGATCACCGCCAGTCTGCGTTCGTTCGCCCGGCGCGGCGACAACGAAGGCCAGGCCAGTCTCGGCAAAGCGGTGGACGCTGCCCTGCAACTGCTCGGCGCGCGGGTCGAGAGCATAACGCTGCAACTGCATCGTCAGTTCAGCGACGTACAGGTGCAGATCGACCAGACCCGCCTCGAACAGATTCTGGTCAACCTGATCGGCAACGCCCTCGACGCCATGCAGGCGCAACCCGCACCGCAGCTTTGGCTGGAAGGCGAAGAGTTCAACGGCAAATATCGCCTGCGGGTACGCGATAACGGCCACGGGGTCGATGCCGAAACGCGCAAGCATCTGTTCGAGCCGTTCTTCACCACCAAACCCGGCGAGCAGGGTCTGGGCCTCGGCCTGACCCTCTCCGCCAGCCTCGCTGCTGCCACCGGCGGGCATCTGGGTGTCGAACACCCGGCCAGCGGTGGCACCACCTTCGTCCTCAGTTTACCGTTGGTAAGCCCTACTCCTGCCGAGCCAATATGAACCACGACCTTAGTGTGCTGATCGTCGAAGACGACCCCCATGTGCTGCTCGGCTGCCAGCAGGCACTGACTCTGGAAGACATTCCCTGCATCGGCGTCGGCAGTGCCGAAGAAGCGCTGGAGCGGGTCGGCGACAACTTTGCCGGGATCGTCATCAGCGACATTCGCCTGCCCGGCATCGATGGCCTGGAACTGCTGACCCGCCTCAAGGCGCGCGACCGCAGTCTGCCGGTGGTGCTGATCACCGGTCATGGCGATATCTCCATGGCCGTCGGCGCGATGCAGAAAGGCGCCTACGATTTCATGGAGAAACCGTTCTCGCCGGAGCGTCTGGTGGACGTCGCTCGTCGCGCCCTGGAGCAACGCAGCCTCGCCCGCGAAGTCTCCTCGCTGCGTCGGCAACTGGCCGAACGCGATTCTCTCGAAGGTCGGATCATCGGTCGCTCACCAGCCATGCAGAACCTGCGCGAACTGATCGCCAACGTCGCCGACACCTCGGCCAACGTATTGATCGAAGGCGAAACCGGCACCGGCAAGGAACTGGTCGCCCGTTGCCTGCACGACTTCAGTCGTCGGCATGCCAAGCAATTTGTCGCGCTGAACTGCGGCGGTCTGCCGGAAAACCTTTTCGAAAGCGAGATATTCGGCCACGAAGCCAACGCTTTCACCGGTGCCGGCAAACGGCGCATCGGCAAGATCGAACATGCCGACGGCGGCACGCTGTTCCTCGACGAAGTGGAAAGCATGCCCCTGCCGTTGCAGATCAAACTGCTGCGCGTGTTGCAGGAACGCACCCTCGAACGCCTCGGTTCGAACCAGAGCGTGGCGGTGGATTGCCGGGTGATCGCCGCGACCAAATCCGACCTCGACGATGCGAGCAAGGCCGGCGAGTTCCGCAGCGACTTGTACTACCGCCTCAACGTGGTGACGCTGGAATTGCCGCCGCTGCGCGAGCGCCGTGAAGATATCCTGCAACTGTTCGAACACTTCACCCAGCAGTCGGCGCTGCGTTTCGACCGCGCGTTGCCCGAGCTGGACAACCAGACCCTGTCGAACCTGATGAGCCACGACTGGCCGGGCAACGTGCGCGAACTGCGTAACGTCGCCGAGCGCTTTGCCCTCGGCCTGCCGGCGTTCAAGAAGTCCGGCGCCAGCAGCGGCGGTCAGGGGCTGGCGTTCGCCGAAGCGGTGGAAGCCTTCGAGCGCAACCTGCTCAACGATGCCTTGCAACGCAGTGGCGGTAACCTGACCCAGGCCAGTCTGGAGCTGGGCATGGCCAAGACCACGCTGTTCGACAAAGTGAAAAAGTACGGGTTGAGCCACTGATGGATCTGATACTCAAAGCGGCACTCGGCGCGGCGGTGGTGCTGATCCTCGCCGCACTGTCGAAGACCAAAAACTATTACATCGCCGGACTGGTGCCGCTGTTTCCGACCTTCGCCCTGATCGCCCACTACATCGTCGGCAAGGGCCGTTCGATCGACGATCTGAAGGCGACGATTGTGTTCGGCATGTGGTCGATCATTCCGTACTTCATCTATCTGGCGACGCTGTACGTGATGGTTGACCGCATGCGTTTGGAGGCGTCACTCGCCGTGGCCGTGGTCGCGTGGCTGATCGCCGCCACCGTGCTGGTCTCGGTGTGGGTGCGCCTGCACAGCTGATCTTTGTAGGAGCTGCCGCAGGCTGCGATCTTTTGATCCTGCTCTTTAAAGGCAAAAGATCGCAGCCTTCGGCAGCTCCTACAGGGTTGGAGATTCAATTACTGACGGAGCCGCCACGGGCTTCACTCATGATCTGCCGGATCGCCCCGACAAAAGTCTCCACCGGCTGCCCGCCCGTCACCGCATATTGACCGTTGAACACTACGGTCGGTACTGAACTCACGCCGCGTTGCAGCCACAACCGCTCTTCTTCACGTACCTCTTCGGCAAACTCGTCGCAGGCCAGAATCGCCTCGGCACGTTGCCGGTTCAGACCCACGCTGTCGGCAATCTGCGTGAGTTGCGCGTGATCGGACGGATTGCCGCCGTCAGTGAAACAGGCCTTGAACAGCGCCTCCTTCAACGGCAACTGCAACCCCTCAAGCCCGGCCCAATGCAACAGACGATGAGCATCGAAGGTGTTGTAGATGCGGCTGTTGCCGTCGGTGCGAAAGGCGAAGCCGACCTCGGCGCCACGGGCACGAATCGATTCGCGGTTCTTCTGTGACTGTTCCGGGGTCGAGCCGTATTTTTCGCTGATGTGTTCGGTGATGTTCTGCCCGTCCGGCCCCATTTTCGGGTTCAGTTCGAACGGCTGAAAATGAATCTCGGCCTGCACTTCATCGCGCAGAATCTCCAGCGCCTGCAGCAAGCCATTCAGACCGACGACGCACCACGGGCAGGAAACGTCGCTGACAAAATCGATTTTCAAATCGGAACTCATCACACACCTCGCGGGCGGAAATCGTGCGGGAAAGTCTGCACGATACACCGGGTATGCCTGGGCGTGTCAGCCGGCTGTTGTTGTATCAGAGTTGACACCGCTCGTCCGGAAGTTCGCCTGACCTGTTATTTCTGACAGTGGTGCGCAACGGGTTTTTCCCGCTCAATCAGAAGACGCGCCTTGACCACTGCGGTTCGCGCGCATCAGCCGCATCGGAGAGCGCCATGACTGCCCTGTTTATCTACACCCGAGAACAACTCGCTGCCCTGCAGGCGGAAAGTCCGCAACAGCAGGTTGATCCGTTTGCGGGGGTCAAGTCGGCGGGTCTGTTTACCGAAAACGGGGTACTCAGGCTGTTCCCGATCAAAATTCCAGGCTGGCACGAGGTGGACTATCCCCAGGCGTCATATGGCGTCAGCGCTGATGAAACGGCGGGCATTGGCCTGGGGTGGAAAGTGCTGATTCCTTCCTACCTGGTCATGGAAGAATTCGACACCGTACGCCTGTATATGGGCAAACGCGTTGCACCGGTCGAGACGCCCGACCCGGATGAGCCTGGCACCTTGGTCAAGACGGTGATTGTGCCTGCCGACCACAACAATAAGAACATTCTCGGGATTATCCCCAGGACTGTTGTCGAGAGACCCGGCATCCATCAGATGTGGTACAGCATCGAACGGGTGGGTGCCTCGGAGCCGGTGCCGTCCGACCGCATCAACGTGTGGTTCAAACCGACCTTTCCCGACAGCCTCGACCCCACCGGCAACAGTCGCGAACGCGTGCCACTGGAGGCTCCGCGTTTTCCGGCGCTGATCGACAAGGACATGGTCGAATCCGGTGTCGAATGCATTATTCCGGCCTGGCCGCAGATGACGCGCGGTGACGTGATCACACTGGATGTTGGTGATCAGAAGGTCCCCTCCTACGCCATCAAACTCGAGCAAATCGGCCAGGACATTGTAATGCTCGTCTCTTCCGAGATTCTCAAGCTGATCGGCCCCGCCGACCCATTGCTGGTGAGCTACAGGATCACCGACCAGGTACATGACGCGAGCCTGACCTCGAAAGTCGGCGTGGGGATACTCGATCCCGATACCACCTACCTGGAAGCCCCTTCTGTACCGCTGAGCATTGAAGACATCCTGGAACTCGACGACCTCGAGGGCGCTGCCATGAAAGTCGACGTGCTGGTGCGGCGCGCCGACGCCATCGCCGGTGATCGGGTGGAACTGACCCTTGTGGACAGCGCAAGCGGGTATCGCGAAGTGTTCGGCCCGCTCGATTACAGGGCCGGAGTCGTGACCTTCGACGTGCCTTTTGCACTGGCGAAGAGACTGGCCCCGACGACCCTGACCCTGAGCTATCAGCGCATCCGGATGGTCGCTGGCAGCGAAGTTCGCACACCGTCCTATCCTTACTCGCCACGACTGGCAGGCGAGCAATACCGGGCACCGGCCCCCACGGCTCCCGAAGCGCGGGGTGCGGTGTTCCCTCCCGAACTCGACAGCACGGTTATCTATGCCGGGCCCGGGATCGAGGGGATCGTGGTCGGCGAAACGGTAACGCTCACCTGCCTGAGCTCCAGCGCCGGCGGCACCACCCGACTGCAGACCTATGAGCGCATTGTCACGCGTTCAATGGACATTCCCGGTGTCGGCATAGTGGTGCCTTTCGATATTGAAACGGCACACTTCAGTACCTACCCCAATGGCTCGATCACCGTCGACTACAGCGTCACCGGTGACAGCCATGACCAACCTTTACTGTCCTTCACCAGTCACTTTCGCATTGGTCGCACTCAGGACATGCTGGGCGTGGTCGAAGTCGGCAAGCACTCGGCAGGCGTTCTGGATCCCAAGGATATTCCGTTCGGCACTCCCGCCATTTGTCCCGCCGCCGCTCACACGCGGATCGGCGATACCGTGCATCTGGAAGTCTGGAGACTGGGCAACAACCTCGATCCGCAAGATCGCCCGGTATTCTTCGATTCGCTGCCAATCAGCAGCGGCAATGTCGGCAAGGACATTGAGTTCCGTCTGGCACTGGAACTTATCCAGCCGCTGCTCAATCGTGTCATCAGTGTCGACTGGTACATCGAACGCCCTCGGGAACTGCCGCTGACGGCTCCGGAACTGCCCCTGCGCATCGGTTCCAAGGCCCTGCTGCTGCCGGCACCGGAGCTGATGCAAGCCTCGGCCGGCCTGCTGATTGACCCGATGAACACCTTGAAAACCGCCACGGTGAGTGTGCGCTACACCGGGATGGATCCATCGCATCGCGTGACGCTGTTCGTCAAAGGACGTGAAGGTTTCGGCAGTCCGGCCCTGACCAGCCTGCAAGGCAATGCCAGCGGCACGCTGCTGTTTGCTCTGCCGTTGACCGCCATTCCTGCAAACATCGGCACATTCATGTCTTTCTGGTACGAGGTGACACAGGAAGGCATTCAGGATCAACGCTCTCCCGCCGCCAAATATCAGGTCCGCTCGCTTGCCAGCCCGGAACTCAACTACCCGCGCATGAGCATTGTCGAAGCCCCGGACCACAAAGTGCTCAACCTCAACAATTTTTCCGGTGATGCGCACTGGAGCCTGATCCCCTGGCTGTTCATTGCCGTCGGTACCCGCATGCGTGTCGCCCTGAGTGGCCTGAAGCAGGACGACAGCGAATATGTGATCAACCTGTTCGACGGGGTCATCACCGCCAACCACGTCGACACCGGACTGAGCGGGTTGATCGACCGTGCACCACTGAAACTGTTCAAGGACGGCACCCAGATGTTCGGATTATCGGTCGCCAACTTCAGCGACACCGGGGGGGCTGACACATTCTTTGCCGTGCGCGAGTTGACGATCAAAACCGAAATGCTCGCGCGTCCGGCGATTACCCAATTGATCGACAATCAGGGGAGCATCAACGGACAGGTCAGGAACGGCGGCACCTGTGATGATCCCAATCCCTGGCTGGTGGGCACCGCGACGCCAGCCAGCACGGTGAATCTGTTTGATGTGCAAACACCAATGGGCTCGGCCATTACTGATGCAAACGGTTTGTGGCAGATTCAGGCCCCCATTGGTGTCGGTCACCATAGCCTGATCGCGAAAACAGCGGACGGACAACAGGAGTCACCGCTGTGGAGTGTGACGGTGCAAGCGGATCTGTATTCCCTGACCAATTTCTACAACGGCAATTTCAATGGCTGGATTCCCGGCGTCGGTGCGCACAGCGGGCGACTGCACGGGTCTGCCCCGCACTATCAGTACTACATCGACACTCCGGGAAAAATCGACAACAGCGGGATCATCTTCATCCAGAAGTTCGACCTGCTGCTCGGTGCGTATTATGAGTTTTCCTGCCAGATCTACAACACAGCGGTCAACGGCTACGACGTCGACCCGAAAATCGCATTGAGGGTCGACTACATGCTCCATCCGCCTCACACCAACATCGAAAAGGGCAGAGGCTGGGTCACGCTGTCCGGCACGTTCATGGCGACCTACACATCTGCCAACTTCCATGTCCACAACCTTGAGACCGGGGACATCGGCAATGACTTTTTGATCAACAACCTGCTTGTACGGCAGTTGACCAATTGACACTCCGTCAGAGCTGCTGCGCATAAAAAATCCCGCCGTTCTCAAGCGCACGGCGGGATTTTTCACGCGTCAACAAAAGCGCTCAGAGCAGATTGCCCGCCGCCCCCGGTTCGATCTGCGCCCAATGCGAGGTGTCTTCACGGTGCTCTTGCAAATACGGCAACACCGCCGCCAGCAACGGCGCCTTGAACGCTTCCTGAAAACGATGGGCCAGCCCCGGAATCAGCTTCAGCTGACTGCCACGAATATGCGCCGCCAGATGCACGCCGTGCATCACCGGCAACAGCGGATCGGCCGTACCGTGTACCACCAGAGTCGGCACCCGCAGTTGATTGAGCAAAGTCACCCGGCTCGGCTCGGCGAGGATCGCCATGATCTGGCGCTTCACGCCTTCAGGGTTGAATGCCCGATCGTAAGCAATCGCCGCCTGATGCAGCAGTGCTTGCCGATCATCAGTGACCAACGGGCTGCCAAGTGCCGCCAGCAGATCAGCCTGCTGCTCCAGCGCCGCCTCGCGATTCGGCGCACCGCGCCGAGCCAGCAATTGCACCAGCGCGGCACTGGGTGCCGGCAAACCTTCGGCGCCGGAACTGGTCATGATCAGCGTCAGACTTTCCACCCGTTGCGGCGCCATCGCCGCCAGATGCTGGGCGATCATCCCGCCCATGCTGGCACCCAGTACGTGAAACTGGTCGATGTGCAGCGCGTCCATCAAACCCAGCGCATCGTCGGCCATGTCCGTCAGCGAGTACGGCGCCGACACCGGCAAGCCGAGCTTGTAGCGCAGCACTTCAAACGTCAGGTTGGCGTCGGCCGGGGCCTGACGCCAGGTGGACAGACCGACATCGCGGTTGTCGTACCGGATCACCCGAAAACCCTGCTGACACAGCGCAACCACCACTTCGTCCGGCCAGTGGATCAACTGCCCGCCCAGGCCCATGACCAGCAACAGCGCCGGATCCGAGGCACGGCCGATGCTCTGGTACGCCAGGCTCACCTGTGCCAGATCGACCCGTTCAGTCGGAACATTGACGTCGCAACGCGAAGCCGCCATCGACGGCAGGCCGAACAACAGCGCGGCCAACAGAAAAAATAAACGCATGAAGAAACACCGAAACGCAGAACCCCAGTAGAGCGCGAGTCTGATGAAGTTTGTTCAAGCGCGCTGCCACAGTTGCATGACAATTTGATGAAGTTTGCCGAGCGGTCAATCTGCACAGCGTCCTGCCGTCCGCCACGATCCTCTGCATGGATAGCGCGCTGGCCGTGGCGAAGAATAACCAACGCGATGACGACAACGAGTCAGGCCGGAGCGGTCTGTACACCCTCTGAAACAAAAGCACTTCCAAGCGATAACCATGTACCGCATGGGCTTGTGACAGCGCGCCTCTAATAGTCATGAAGGCCGGGATTACCCGGTCTGCATGCCCTCTGGAGCCCTGCCGCATGTCCCACTCCCTTCCCCACGTAACAGCCGACTTTGGCCTTGATCAGCGGCTACAGCCAATCGTCGATCAAAATCTTTACCTGTTGGCGACGGCTCGTTTGAACGACTGTCACCAGCAATGGCGGGATCTCATGGCCCACCATCCCCAACAGCCCGAAAGCGCCTGGTGGGGGGGCCGCGCGCCCGGCACTGCGATGTCGCGGCGCGCGCATGCCCTGAGTCTCTATCACCTGCATTTCGAGGCCGCGCTTCAATGGGCGGTGGCCGAAGGCAAGCTCGACACCTCACAACGACACAGGCTGGCGCCGCTCCTCACACCTTCAAGCAAGATCGCGGCGGACCTGCGGGTTGCGCAACCGGTACTCAACCGTGTCGATAACAGCCGTCTGCGCGTGTACGGCACATTGCTCATCCAGCTGGAGGAAACGTTGCTGCTTTATCTGCCCGCGCACCCGCAACCGTTGATCCGTTTCGAACAGCAGACTGCTCTTGAACGCAGGCTGATTGACCTGCACGCGGAACCGCTACGCATCACCTCGCTGGACTTCATCGAGTTCGGTAGCGATCCGCTCACACGCGGAATTGAACCACTGATGTCCACATCGGCAAGCACTGGTGCCAGCTGGGCCGCGCTCGACAAATTCTTCCCGGTCGCGCCGACCCTGCCGGAGAGTGCCGGGCAAACCGTCGATGAGGTTGCACCCTTCGGCTTGCTGGTTGCCGACATTCCCCTGGACCTGCGCCGGCAGACGCTGGCGCTTGAACAACGTGCTCTTGACCGCCTGTTTGGTGACGCCGAGCCGGACAGCCCGCAACGCCAACAACTGGCGCAACGATTCGACGCCTTGAGCGAGGCTCGGCAAGCCAGTCAGGACGCGGCATCCGCCCTGCTCGACAGCCACCATCCGCTGACGATGCTCGAACTGCGCCAGGCCAGCAACGTGAACTACCACGCCCTGCTCCAGGCGCGTGTCGCGGGGCTGCGCGCCGAGGTCGAACTGCAAAGGGTGCTGGATCAACTGACCGTCGAGGAGCATCGGCGCGTTATCGCGTTGCTCGACGCACCGGGGCGCAACCTGCCGACAGCGGACGGGGTTATCGCCCGTGTATCGTTGGCGGCGGCAGATCAGGGCATCACTGCCGTCGAGGATCTTCAAGGTGTACTGATCATCGCGACGACTGCGGCGCTGGCGTCCGGTTCGACCGACGCCCTGCTGCTTTACTGGCCCGGCCAGTTCGGCGGACTGCAGCGTTTTACCTCGCGCATGGCGCTGGAGCAGAACCTGTTCAAACGCTCGCCCAACGACGGCGGGCTGACCCTGCACCTGACGCCACTGACGGGCGACCCGCTCGTCTGGTCGCTTGATCAGCAGCTCTATGCGTGCGAACAGCAGGCCGCGCAGATTCTGCGCGACAACCCGCTCCCCGGCCGGGCCGACGAACGCCGGGCCGAGATGGAAAAGCTGCGCGAACAACACCTGCCACGCCTGACCGTGGCCGTCGCGCAGGCTCGCGAACAGGCATTTGCCGAACGTCAGGCGCAAGACCGCAGCGCGGCGCTGGCCGACAACCTGCCTGCATGGTTTGAAAAGCTGGACGACGCGCCACGTGCACGAATCAAAACGCTGATCAGCCAGTACCTCGGCGCCATGCAACGCGCTCATGCGTTGCTCGAACGGGAATTACCGCCGCGTCAGGCCTTCGCCGAACAGCGCATCGACGCCCGCTTGCGCGCAGACTTCGCGCTCAAACAAAGCGTGAGCGTGAGCCTTGATCTGCCCGATTCGACCTTCTGGCAAAAAACCGTGATGGAAGGCGCTGCGCCCGGCACACCGCAACGCAATATCCTGACCGCGAGCGACACACGCGGCGATCTCACCCTTGAACAACTGGCACAGGAAAACATCGATCAGGACGTGCAGTGGCGACTGGCGTTCATGCAGGCGAAGATCCGCGCCGAGAATCCAGCTGATCGACAGAACCTCGAAAACGGGATCACCCCGGCCTATTTGAGCAAACTGGTGACAGAACTGGATCTGCCCGGACGTTACGAAGAACTGATTCGCCAGACGTTTTTCGGCGCACCGGCAGAACCTGCATTTCAGCAGGCCTGGCGCCGCGAATGCCTGAGCGAACCGTGGCGCCTGATGCTCCGGTTGCAAGCTGAATTCGCCCTGCTGCAACGGCACATCGACAGTGCCGGTCATGCCATGCTGAAGATCGCCATCGATGCGACTACACCTCAAGCGTATGCCGTGGATGGACAACGCATCGCGCTGCTGCCGGTGCACCTGACGGTCGGTGGAGAGGACACCGCGCATCAGGGACCGAGCACGCTCGCGGGTGTCACGTTCATTGTCGAGCAAACCAGTGGCCTGACCCTGCTGTACCTGCCCGACAGCACCGACGCCATCTTCCTGCGTCAGTACGAAACGCTGGAACTGGCGCGTATGGATCTGTTCCGGCGTTGTGTGGACAGCAAAGTGGTCAATTACCTGGCCGGACGTGCCGTGAGTGGCGACTTAGCCAGCCATGTCAGCCGGATCAACCAGGCCCAGCTGCGTAATTTCGATGCCCTGATCGGCGTCGGGATGGCCTGGCCGGCGACCACATCGCTGGCCTTGCATCTATTGAACGTGCACATGGGCCGGTTGCTGGAGGCCCATCGCAGCAGTTCTCGGTCCAACGATGCCTTGTACCTGGAACGCTGTGCCTTGAAGTCCGGCGCGCTGTTCAACTATCTGAAAATGGCCATCGGCATGCTGCCGTTCGTGGGCACGGCCGTGGCCCTGTATGACGCCTGGAACAGCGCTAATCTGGCCGTCGCGGCGTTCTTGCGCGGCGAGCTCGGGCATGGTCTGGCGGAGGTGGAAGCGGTGCTGCTGTCGCTGATCGACGCGGCAATGGATGTACTTCCCGCAACTGTCTCGGCACCCGCTGCCACACGTCTGGCCAGCCGTCAGCGACAACGCGCGGCACTGGGCAGATCCGCCGCGATGCCAACATCCTGGCAATGGGCCAGGCAGTCGCTCAAGCGCTTCAAGGGTTACGAGTACGAATTCGAAATCTCCCTCGCCGGCCTGCACCCCGCCACCCACGGTGTCTATCGCAACGTCTACCGCCACGCCGATGGTGACTTCATCGTTCGTCAGGGTCGCATCTATCGGGTTCAGCTCAATGATGCGCCACGTGGCTGGAGGCTTTACGGCACGTGGATGCGCAGCTACAAACAACCGATCGCCCTCGACGAAAACGGCCAGTGGAACACCCATTACGCGGTATACGGCACCGTTCTGGACGGCGGCGGTGCCGGCGGCGGCGCCGTGCTCGGACATCTGGCCGACGGTATGGACCCACTCTGGCCCGCGCCGATCCGTGCGTGGCTACCGCGCTGGTGGACCGATCGGCAACTGCGCCGGCAATTGACCCTGACCAACACCGCCGACGCCTATACCCGGCGCCTTGAAACCCAGACACGTGCTACCAACCAGTTGCTGGAGAACTACCAGAAACTCGACGTCGCCCAGCGTAAGCCACTACACACAGCAGTCGACGCAGCATGCCTGAACGACATCGACATCGCGATCGCCCAATATGACAACCTTGCCGAACTGTTGCCCCTGAGCCACGGCCGCAAGCGTCTGCAGATCGAAGACATCCAGAGCCGCTGTGCCTGGATCGTGGTCGGCCGCGCCGTACAGCGCGTCACCGTCGCCCGCGATCGCTTGCTGGAACACCTGAACCGGATCGACGCACTGGTCGCCGAGTCCGATGCCACCCCTTTCGGCAATACAGCGGCCCATATCAAACTCATGGCCCGGCGCAAGCAGGTACGCAAGGATTTCCTCAAGGAGTTCGATCAACTGCACGCGATCACCGAGCAGGCCAACCTGTGGAACAACCGCATCAGCAAACACGCGCAGAAAGTCCGGATGGCGAAAGACATGACCGCGCTCAACCGCAACCTGGGCGACAACACGCACCACTACCTGAGGACTGCGCATCTGCTGGAAATCATTACCCGCTACGACGCAGTCACCGACCTGTCCTGGGTGTATTTTCATACCCAGCTCAAAGACGCCCGGGTCAAGGTCGGGCGCGCGCTGCTGACCCAGCATCACCTGCCAGAAGTCAGCGCCAGCCTGGTCGAGCGCAAACAGGTGATCGAAGATTGCCTGCAGATCTATGCCGGCTTCCGTCGTCAGCTCAACGCCTGGACGCTGGGTTATGCGCAGCATCTGGATCTGGAACAGGTCGGGCCATTCCTCGATGGCCTGACCAAGGTCGAAGCACACGCGCGGCACTCGATCAAACAGCGACCGCCGATCAAACCGAGAGAGCCGGGCGGCAGGCAACTGTTCGAAACCGAGGACAACCAATTGCTGATCGGTACCGAAAGCATTGACGCCGGCACCCGGGAAAAACGCTTCACCGTCGAAGGCATCGACGGTTTCCGCGAAACCTGGCTGCCGCGCTCCAGCGGCAAATATCATCTGCAACCCCCCCCCGCACCCGCCGCAACACCGCTGCCGACCGATGTTCAACCATTGCTCGCAGAAGCGCGAAAACGTCTGGAGGCGGTTACGGCCTACAGCGCCAAGGTGCAGGGCTACACTCGTCAGGACATGTTGCCGGTGGATCTGGAACACATGTTCAGCAGCGAAGCGACCGAGCTGAGCACCCGCGCCCAGGCCATCGAACGGCTATCGCCGAGCGAACCGTTGGTGCTGCAATTGCACGCCAAGGCCAGTGAACTGCGACGTACCGGTCGTACGCTGCGCATTGATCAGTCACTGCGCAGCAAGACACCCACGGAAGGCTATCTGGACTATCTGCTGTAACAACAAGTGGTGGATATCCGCCGCGAAGGTTCACTGCGGGCACTGGGCAAACGCGCTGACGGACGCAAGGATTTCCTTCAGGAATACCAAGTGCGCGACCTCACCAGCACCCCACCGCGCACGCTATGGTTCGCACACTTTCACTACACCTCGGACAAGGTGCCGTTCGCCGACTTCGTCAAAGCTCATCTGAAATTGCCGGAGCAACGCAATCTCGGCCTGCAATGGCAGCAGGCCCAGGCAGCCGGTGGCACTCAGGTCGAGACGATCTGGCGCGGCGACATCGGCAAACCGCTGGGCAACCAGCACTTCGCTGATCTCTAGAACAAAAGCAGCGGGGCACTGACTGTGCCCCGCTGCTGTTTGAGCGGTCGACAGGCTGATCAACATGAGACAAACTCACCGCTTTCGAATTTGTCACAAATTTTCCTCATGGGGTCAGCCGTGCTTGAAATCCGTCATCTGAAAACCCTGCATGCCCTGCGCGAGGCCGACAGCCTGGTCGATGCCGCCGACCGCCTGCACCTGACCCAATCGGCGCTGTCGCACCAATTCAAGGAACTGGAGGAACGCCTGGGCATGCCGTTGTTCGTGCGCAAGACCAAACCGGTGCGTTTCACCAGCGCCGGCCTGCGCCTGCTGCAACTGGCTGACGCGACCCTGCCCCTGCTGCGCGCCGCCGAACGTGACATCAGTCGTCTGGCCGGCGGCACCGCAGGGCGCCTGCACATGGCGATCGAATGCCATAGCTGTTTCCAGTGGCTGATGCCGACCATCGACCAGTTCCGCGACGCCTGGCCGGAGGTCGAACTCGACCTTGCCTCGGGCTTCGCCTTCGCCCCGCTGCCGGCGCTGGCCCGCGGCGATCTGGACCTGGTGGTGACCTCCGATCCGCTGGACATCGCCGGCATCACTTACGTGCCGCTGTTCACCTACGAAGCGATGCTCGCGGTGGCCAACCAGCACCCGCTGGCGAGCAAACCGTACATCGTTCCCGAAGACCTGCTGACTGAAACCCTGATCACTTATCCGGTGGAACGCGATCGGCTGGACATCTTCACCCGCTTCCTCGAACCGGCCGACATCGAACCCGCGCAGGTGCGCACCTCGGAGCTGTCGGTGATGATGATGCAACTGGTCGCCAGCGGCCGTGGCGTCTGCGGCATGCCGCACTGGGCGCTGCACGAATACAGCTCGCGCGGTTACGTGAAGGCCAAGCGCCTGGGCGAGAAAGGTCTGTTCGCCACGCTGTATGCGGCGATTCGTGCGGACATGCTCGATGCGCCGTACATGCGCGATTTCCTGCTGACAGCCAAGGACACTTCGTTCTCGACGCTGGATGGGGTCAGCGCGGTGCGCTGACAGTCAAAAGCAAAAGATCGCAGCCTGCGGCAGCGCCTACAGGGATCGGTGCAGGAGCTGCCGCCGGTTGCAATCTTTTGCTCTGAGGGGGTGACCGCTGGTCTTGAAACACTGCTGACCTGTCAGATCTGACAGGTGACACATCCTTACCCTCGCGTTCTGATGGTGTCTGCCGCCAAAACGCTTCAGGCACCACAGCCGAGGACAGAAGATGAACAGCGATCTCAAATCATCGCAAGCCAACGCAACGCTCGCGCTGTCGCCCATGTCCATACCTGGGTGGAAAGAACCGGTTCTGCCGACAGGGAAGTACGATGGGGGGATTGCGTCGAGCATTTATTCGCCGCCCACACCTCTGCACATGGTGATCGACCCTCTCAAGACTCGCTCATTAGCGCTGGCCGTCGGCGACTCCCTCCAGGTCTATGTCAACGGCAAGCCGACTGACGCGATCAAGTCCATCGAGAACGGCGAAGAGAACGACACGATAACAATGGAATTGCCATGGGGATGGCTGAAAGACGGCCTCAATCAGATGTTTTACCGAGTGAAGCGCATCAGCGGTAACTTCGCCGACTCAACACCCGTGCTGAACCTGCTGTTCAATAACCCGGTCTCCGACATCTCGGTCAGCCATCCGCCCAGCCTCGGCCCGACACTACCGGCCACATTCACCCTGACCCGCACCTACCCCCGCGATTACGACCGGGTGACACTGACCATAGGCACCTGGAGTAAAACCATTGCCAATCTGCCTGCTGCCAAATCGTTCACCTACACCTTGACCGCCGCCGACCTCCAGCAAATCGGTGGTGGCACCCATCCGGTCAGCGCACAGTTGGTGGATCAACTGGACAACATCAGCCTGTCACAGACCGGTTCGGTCACCCTCTGGCAGGATCACTGCACATCACTGGCGGAGACTTATAACGGCTGGATCGCCCATACCGCAGCCCGTTCCGGATCCATCCGTCAGTTCCCCATGGACGGTAAACCGGTAACGGCCTTTTTCAACTTCACCGATCAGGGCACCCCGAACGGCTTCGTCGGGGTTGTCCTTTATCGCGACTTCACTTTCGTTCCCGGGCAATACCAGTTCACCTTCGAGGGCACGCATGTTGCCGACAGCCCCAACTCGTCCCTGGTCAACCCGATCCTGAGCGCCGAAGACCCGCAACACATCGGCGATCGCCGTGAAGTGCCGAAGAATGGTATCTGGTACCTGTTTTTAAAGGCATTCACCATTACCACGCAGCAGACGGCACGGCTGTACATCAGCAACTACCAGGACGGCAGTAACGGCAATGACTTCGGCTTGCGCAACATCAAAGTCGAACAGCTCAACAGTTCTGGCGGAGTCATGAGCGCGTCTGCAGCCAAACTCGAACTGCCGCTTTATACCGGGCCAGTGCTGTCGATCGCCTACCCTTGATCAATCACTGGGGCCGGGAGGAGGCGACTGTTTCCCCCCCACCCTGCTGCACCGTGATATCGCGCCACATATGGATCTTGTCGAAATAATCCTCACCGACCCGCACCGCCAGCGGTTCAAGGCCGAACTGGACGAAGCCACAGCGCTGGTACAGCTTGAACGCAGCGTCATTGCCGGCGGTGACGGTCAACTGGATCAGTTTCAGCTCTGGATGTTTTTGTGCTTCGGCGATGGTCGCCTCGACCAGTTTCTGTCCCAGACCGTGCTGGCGAAAGTCGGCTGACACATACATTCCGAACAGGGTCGACTTGTGCCGGGCCTTTTCCCGAGGTTCGAACGCCAGGCCGACGATGCCCGCCAGCCGACCGTCTTCGAACGCACCGAACACCGCGTCGAGCTTGCTGGTCAGGCGCCCTTCCCACCAGCTCAACGGCATCACCGCGCGCTCGCGCACGCTAGAAGTGAAGGCCTGCGGATGACGGTCATAGGCTTCAAGCATCAGCTCGCGGTAAGCCAGCGCGTGGCTGGCGTCGAGGCGTTCGATCCACATGTTCAGCCTGCCTTGCGTTGTTCAAGCATCAGCCGCACGGCCAGACCGCCCAGCACAAAACCCATGAAATAACGCTGCGCCGCCAGCCAGGTCGGGTTGTTGACGAACCACGAAGCGATGCCCGCCGCGAAGAGCGCGATCAGCAGGTTGACGCTGAAACTGACGCTGATCTGGGTCAGGCCAAGAATGATGCTCTGGGTGAATACCGAACCGTGTTCCGGGGTGATGAACTGCGGAAACACCGAGAGATAGAAGACGGCGATTTTCGGGTTCAGCGCGCTGGTGAGAAAACCCATGGTGATCAGTTTGCGCGACGAGTCCGGCGGCAGTTGCTGTGCTTCGAACGGCGAGCGCGCACCGGGTTTGACCGCTTGCCAGGCCAGCCACAGCAGGTACAGCGCACCGGCCCACTTCAGCACTTCATAAGCCATCGGCACCGCCAGAAACACTGCGGTCAAACCGGCAGCCGCGGCAAACATGTGCACGAAAAATCCCGCCACCACACCGAGCAAAGAAGTGACCCCGGCCTTGCGTCCCTGACAGATCGAACGCGAGATCAGGTAAATCATGTTCGGCCCCGGCGTCAGTACCATCAACAGCGCCGCGGCGGCGAAGATCAGCAGGTCTTGAAGCGGGATCATGGCAATGTCCTTTGCGTGAATGATCAGGCGAGCACCGTCAGCGAGTTGCGATAAAACGGCAGGATCAGGTCGCGTGTCAATGGCGCCAGAACCAGATCCGCGTCAGTCGCCGGATCGATCCAGAGCACTTCCTCGATTTCGGCAGCCGGGGTCACGTCAGTGTCGATGGTCAGCTGAAAGATCTCCGCTTGCACGACAAACCCCGGCTCGTTGGCTGCCGGTGCCGAGAACTGGCCAACGAAGGAGGCCTGCGCCGGGTCGATCTGCAGGCCCAGCTCTTCTTCCAGCTCGCGGGCCAGTGCGTGCACCGGCAACTCATGCGCTTCGATCTTGCCGCCCGGCTGCATGAACGCCGTGGTGCCGCGCTTGCGCACCAGCAGGGTCTGGCCTTCGGCGTTGAGCAGCAGCGCAGCGGCGATACGGATGAGGTTTGGAGCGACAACGGATGCAGAGGTCATGGGTCAGCCACCGGCCTGGAAAAACCGCAAGGATCCCATGCCTGGCCTGATCCCGTCACCTCACAGGTCACTCCCCCTGAGCCTTGAGCGCGGTTTCATCCTCCTCGGGCACCTTGACGAAAATCTTGTATTTGCCGCCCTCCATGGCTTCGAAGGCAATCAGCTTTTCCACCAACAGCGCACTGAGGACCTTGCCGGCGTTGAGCAGCAGCATGCCGTTATCGGCATTGAGATTACGCGCCAGAATCATCCCCGCCGCCAGGTCCCGGGTGGTCAGCACCTTGACCGACGGGTCGGCCAGGGTGACGTCGCCCAGAAATGCCGCGCACACCTGAACGAAATCTTCGACCAGCTCGGGATCATACAAACGCCCGGCGTACTGGCGCAGGTACAGCAGCGCTTCGTCGCTGTTCAAATGCCGTTCGAGGATCAGACCGCGTTGCAACTCGACGAAATCCACCGCCAGTTTCAACAAACGCGACCCCAACGGAATCGCCTCGCCCTTGAGCCGATCAGGAAACCCGCTGCCGTCCCAGCGCTCCTGGTGATGCAGGATCAGGCGGGCGGCGTCCTTCATCGGGTCCAGCGTCATCAGCAGCGATTCGCTCTGTTTGGGGTAGCTGCGATATCGCTCGCGATCGGTGTGACGCAGCAAGTCCGAAGGCGTGGTCATCATGCCGTCGGTCCAGCTCAGCTTGCCGATGTTGTACAGCGCGGCGGCCATGGTCATGTCGCGGCTGGTGGCCTCGTCCAGACCATGCTGTTTGCAGTAGCTGCGCACCAGTTCGATGATCTGCCGGTTGGTCTGTTTGGCAGGTGGCAGACGCAGATTGGCCAGCAGCGAGAACACCTCGGTGCCGGTGACATAGCTGTGTTTGAGTTCTTCGTAGGCCAGATCGAGCATGTCGGCGGTCTGCTGCAACTCGGCGGTACGCGCCGCGACGTGCTTTTCCAGGGTGCTGTTGAGCAGCTTGAGCTGGTCGTTCTGCACCCGGGTCAGGCGCTCCAGACGTTGGCGCTCCTGCTCGGAATGCTGATGTTCGAGGGCTTGGCGCAGAATCAGCAGCAACTCCTCGTCATTCCACGGTTTGCTGATGTAGCGGTGAATCTGCCCGTCGTTGATCGCCTTGATGATTGCCGACGGGTCGGCATAACCGGTGAGCATGATGCGCACGGTCGCCGGATAGCGTTGACGGACATGCGCCAGTAACGAGGCGCCATCCATGTTCGGCATGCGCGCATCGCTCATCACCAGGTCCACGGGCTGCTGCTCCAGCATCTCCAGCGCCTGGGCACCGCTGGTCGCCAGCAGGACGTCATAGGGTTGCCCCCGCAGCAGACGGCGCAGGCTGTTGAGGATCGATTCCTCATCATCGACCAGCAACACCTTGGGTCGATGTACCGGCAACGGGGTGGATTGTTCTTCCATGGCTTGGCCTCAAGAAACAGGGTTAACGACACATCGACCGACCGCCTCACTGGCCCGCGCCTGAGTCCAAGGCTAGATGATTTTTGACTGCATTCACGCAAATCTTCACTCACAGGCAACAGCGTCGCGCCGGGACGACTATGCTGAACACGGCGCAATACTCCATCGGTCGAACCGACAAGCTGTGAGGGAAAAGGATGCCCCGGATGACACCCGCCAGCGGCCCCATAGGCGGCGCGGCATGAACCAGCCAGCAGCGCAGATCAATCGCCGAGTGCTCATCGTCGACGACAGCCCGTCGATCCATGGCGATTTCGCCAAGATTCTCTGCCCGCTCGTCCCCGCTGACGATGGCCTGGGCGAAACCGAGAATCTGTTGTTTGGCACCCAGTCCGCGACACCGTCCCAGCATTTCGAGCTGGACTCGGCCTTTCAGGGGCGCGAGGCCCTGGAAAAACTCGAAGCCGCGCTGGCTGAAAACCGCCCCTATGCCATGGCGTTCATCGACATGCGCATGCCGCCAGGCTGGGATGGCCTGGAGACCATCGAACGGCTGTGGCAAGTCGACCCCAAGCTGCAAGTCGCGCTGTGCACGGCCTATTCCGACTATTCCTGGGAGGACATCGACCAGCGTCTGGCACTGAATGACCGCTTGCTGATTCTGAAAAAGCCGTTCGACGCGATCGAGATCCGGCAGATGGCCAGCGCGCTCACGGTCAAATGGCAGATGACCGAAGACGCCGAGCTGAAGATGAACCAGCTGGAACAGGCGGTTCAGGAGCGCACCCGCGAGCTGTCCGACGCCAACATGATTGTGCAGAACAGCCCGACCATCCTGTACCGGCTGCGCGGCGATCCGTCGTTTGCCCTGATGTACATCTCCCACAACATCACCCGCTACGGCCATGTCGCCGCCGACCTGCTGCGCTCGCCCAACTGGGCGCAGGAACTGATTCACCCGGACGATCAGGCCAGCGTCGATGCCGCCATGGCCCGGGTGCTGGATCGGCATGCGTCGGGCGCGTCGATCGAGTTTCGCCTGAGAACCGGCCAGGGCACCTGGCGCTGGGTGGAGAACCGCTACATCCCGGTGCGCGATGATGACGGCCGTCTGCTGGAAGTCGAAGGCATCATCCTCGACATCACCGAGCGTCGCGTGGCCGAAGAAAAACTGGCGTTACTGGCCCGCTCCGACGGCCTGACAGGCCTGGCCAATCGCGCCACGCTGATTGAACGCCTGCATCAGGCCTTCGCCGCCGCGCGTCGGGGTGCTGCGCCTTTTGCGGTGTTTTATCTGGATCTTGACCACTTCAAACGGATCAACGACACCTTGGGCCACCCGGTGGGCGATCTGCTGCTGCAGGAAGTCGCCCGACGCATCAAATCAGGCGTGCGCGAAAGCGACGTGGTGGCGCGTCTGGGCGGCGATGAATTCGCGATCCTGCAACTGGACGTCAGCGATCCGACCCAATCAGCCGCCATGGCGGCCAATATCCGCGACACGCTGCTGGCCCCCTACAACCTGGCCGGCAATGCGCTGCACATTTCGGTGAGCATCGGCATCAGCAGTTACAGCGAGCTCAGTCTCGACGCCGACAGCCTGCTCGGGCAGGCCGACATGGCGCTGTACCGCGCCAAGGAAATGGGGCGCAATCAGTATCACTTCCACTCCGAGGACATCTCGCGGGAAGTGGCCGAACGCATGACCCTCGTCGACGAATTGACCAGCGCCCTTCAGGGCAATGAACTGTTGCTGCATTACGCGCCGGAAATTGATCTGCACAGCGGCAGGATTCTGGGCATGGAGGCACAAATCCTCTGGCAACATCCGCGCCTCGGCCTGCTACCCGCCTCCGCCTTCGTACCGATTGCGGAGAAAACCGGCGCGATCATTCCGCTCGGACGCTGGGTACTGAATCACGCCTGCCACCAGATGCACCTGTGGCGAAATGACGGGGTCGCCCCGCCGGTGATGGCGATCAAGATTTCCCTGGCACAGCTCAAGAGCGGCCCCGAACTGATCTATGACGTGCTGCGCACCACCGCCCGCTGGGAACTCGCCCCCTGGGACCTGCGATTCGATGTCACCGAGGCCACGCTGGCCCAGACCAAATGGACCCACAACGATGCATTGCCACGCCTGCGTGAGCTGGGCGTGGCGATCGCCATCGATGATTTCGGCACCGAATATTCCTCGTTCGATTACCTGAAAACCTACCGGGTCAATCACCTCAAACTGGCCCAGAGCTTTATCGCCAGTGCGTCCCAGGATGTGGCCGGAGCCAACGCTCTGCGAGCGATCGTCAATTTCGCCCGGGATCTGGACATCGGCATCATCGCCGAAGGCCAGACACCGCTGAATCGACCCGATGTACCCCGTGCCGAAGCACCGCTGCCCAGCGCACAGGGGTTGTATTTCAGCGAAGCGGTCAACGCCGAACAGGCGGGTCGGTTGCTCCGGGACGTGCCCCGCCCGGCGCCCTCCCCCAAGGAGGATGAGGCATGAAAGCGCCCTTCCCACAGACCAACCGGCGCATCCTGATCATCGATGACACGCCAGCGATTCATGAGGACTTTCGCAAGATTCTGGCCCCGCAGGACGACGCCGACTTGCATCAGCTGGAACAGACGCTGTTCGGCACTCGCCAATCGCCGCACCTGACCTTCCAGCTCGATTCCGCCTATCAGGGCCAGGAAGCCCTGGCCCTGGTCAAACAGGCGCTGAGCCATGGCAGTCCGTATGCTCTGGCGTTCATCGACATGCGCATGCCACCGGGCTGGGATGGCCTGGAAACCATCGAGCAATTATGGCAAGTCGACCCCAACCTGCAGATCGCCCTGTGCACGGCGTACAGCGATTACAGCTGGGAGGCGATGGCCGAACGGCTGGAATTCGGCGACCAGTTGCTGATCCTGAAAAAGCCGTTCGACAGTCTGGAAATCCGCCAGATGGCCAACGCCCTGACCTGGAAATGGCAACTGGCGCAGGACGCAGCGCTGAAGATGCTCAGCCTTGAGCGGACCATCGAAGCGCGGGTTCACGAATTGCTCAAGGTCTCGCATCTGTTGCAATACGACAGCCTCACGGAGCTGCCCAACAGCACCTTGCTGGGTGATCGCCTGAGCCAGGCCATGGCTGTCTGCCGGCGCCATGACAAGCAACTGGTGGTGATGTTCCTCGGTCTGGATCGCTTCAAGCGCATCAACAATGCGTTGGGCCATCCGGCGGGCGACGAAATGCTCAAACGCACCGCCCGCCAACTGCTGTCATGCGTGCGTGATTCCGACTCGGTGTTTCGCTATGGCTCGGACGAGTTCGTGGTGATCCTCGGCGACATCAACCATCCTCAGCAAACCCACGGCGTCGCGGAAAAACTGCTGGCCGCCATTCGTCTGCCGCAGACGATTGCCGGACATGACGTCAGCGTCACCGCCAGCCTGGGCATCAGCGTCTACCCCGATGACGGCCTCGAAGCCATCGAGCTGATCAAGAAAGCCGAGACGGCGATGCGCAACGTCAAGGAACACGGCCATGACAGCATTGGCTTCTTCATCGAAGCCATGAACCAGCACGCCCGCGAGCAGCACAGCATCGAGTCGGGCATTCGCCGCGCTCTGCAAGAGCACGAGTTTGTCCTGCACTATCAGCCGAAAATCGACCTGCGCAGCGGCACAGTGGTCGGCGCCGAAGCACTGGTGCGCTGGCAGAAACCGGGACACGGCTGGATCTACCCGGCGGACTTCATTCCGGTGGCCGAAGACACGGGGCTGATCGTGCCCTTGAGCAAATGGGTATTGGGCGAAGCCTGTCGTCAGACCCGCGCCTGGCAAACAGCCGGCCTGCCGCCGATCCGCATGTCGGTCAACATGTCGCCCATCGATTTTCGCCAGCGTGACTTCGTCGCGGGTATCGAACGCGTGCTTGAGCAGACAGGCCTGGCCCCTGACTGGCTGGAGATCGAAATCACCGAAGGTGTGCTGATGCAGAACGTCGAAACAACGATGGCTGCGCTCAATCGCTTGAAGGCGTTGGGCACCCGCCTGGCCATCGATGACTTCGGCACCGGTTATTCCAGCCTGAGTTACCTGCGCCGTTTTCCCATTGATGTGCTGAAGATCGACCAGTCGTTCATTCGCGGCCTGTGCAACGACAGCAATGATGCAGCACTGGTCAGCGCCATCATCAGCCTGGGCAAGAGTCTGGGGCTCAACGTCATCGCCGAAGGCATCGAAACCGCCGAGCAACTGGCGTTCCTCAAGGCCCACGACTGCGAAGAAGGCCAGGGCTACTTTTTCAGCAAGGCGCTGCCGGCTGACGACTTTGCGCACTGGCTGGCCAGTGCTGCCCCGCCACCGAGGACGACGCCATGAACGCCTCGAGAGCGGCCTTGAGTCAAGGAGACAAATACCGATGATGGTTTTTCGCCAAGCCATGGCGGTGCTGCTTTGCGGACTCTGCGCCGGCGCCGCTGCCGAGCCGCTGGACGAGCCGCTCAAACCGTTGCCCGCCGTGCCGCAGCAGGACGCCAGGCGCGTGGAACTGGGACGGCGCTTGTTCCACGATCCTCGGTTATCGATCAACAACACGCTGTCCTGCGCCAGCTGCCATCAACTGGACAAGAACGGTGCCGACAGCGGGGCGCTCTCTCTGGGGTTCGACGGCAAACCGGTGGCGGTCAACACGCCGACCGTGTTCAACGCCGCCCTCAACTTCCGCCAGTTCTGGGATGGCCGCGTCGAGACGCTGGAAGAACAGAGCAATGTTGTCATCACCAGCCCGCATGAAATGGGCAGCGACTGGCGCACCGTTATCGAGCGGATCGCCAACGCCCCCGACTACCGTCGCGACTTCGCTGCCACCTACCCGGACGGCGTAACCCGGGCCAATGTCCAGCAGGCGCTGGCCAGTTTCGAACGTACCTTGCTGACCCCCAACTCACGCTTCGATCAATACCTGCTGGGCAACACCGATATCCTCACTCTGGAGGAAAAGTACGGTTACCAGCGCTTCAAGGAGTACGGCTGCATCGCCTGCCATCAGGGGGTGAACATCGGCGGCAACATGTTCCAGAAATTCGGTGTGTTCGGCGATTACATTGCCGATCGCGGCAACCCGACCGTGGCCGATCAGGGCCGTTTCAATGTGACCGGCGACGAGGCGGATCGGGCCGTGTTCAAAGTGCCGAGCCTGCGCAATGTCGCGATCACCGCACCGTATTTTCACGACGGCTCGGCGCCCACCCTCGAACGGGCCGTGGATGTGATGTTCCAGTACCAGTTGGGGCGCATGCCCAGCGTTGAGGATAAAAAACTGATCATTCTGTTTCTCACGACCCTGACCGGCCAATCGGAAGGCAAGCCATGAACAACGTCTCGCGGCGGCGCAGCCTGCTGTTGCTGACCCTGGTCGCCCTGGCGCTGGCCTCGATCCTGCTGTTTCTGTACTTCAAGTCCAGCTCCGACCAGACCATGACGTACACCGAGTCGCGGGATCTGATCCGGCAGATCAAACAGCAGAACTCGCTGTGGGAAAATGAGATCCTCAAGGCCAGGGTGGCACTGACCCACAACTACGATCCGCTGGTGTCACCGATGAACGAGATGAACCGGCTCTGGGCGCGCTTCGGCGCGATCGAGTCCGGCCATGGTCGCAGCAACTCGGCGCAGTGGAACGAAGCTCACGAGAGCTTCCTGCAGGCGATGCAGGAAAAGACCCGACTGGTCGAACAGTTCAAATCGCACAACGCGCTGTTGCGCAACTCCCTGGCCTTTTTGCCCACCGCCGAAGACGACATCCAGCAGCAACTGGCCAGCCTGTCGGATTTCGATAAATTGCAGCTGCAAAACATCACCACCGACACTTACGACCTGCTGCTCAGCGCCCTCGAGTTCGCCCAGGTCACCTCCGACGACCGGGCCGCCGATATCGAGGTTGGCCTGAACAAGCTGAAGGTCAATGCGCAACGTCTGCCGTCGGCGTTTCAGACCCCGATCAAAATCCTGAGCAGCCATATCTCACTGATTGCTCGCGAGCAGCCACTGGTCAACCAGTTGCTCGAAAGCATCGAAGGCATTCCCGTGGCCGACAGCCTCGACAACATCACCACCATGCTTGATCACGACCAGCAGCGCGCCGATCGGATCGACCGCCAATACCACTTCTACCTGCTGCTGTTTTCGGTATTGCTGATGCTGTCGCTGGTCTGGCTGGCCATCCGCCTGATCGGCAGTTTCGCCGAGATCAATCGGGTCAATTCGGCCCTGCTATCCGCCAACGATGCACTGGAGCAACGCGTCGAGGAGCGCACCCGGGAACTCAAGGACGCCCAGAGCGAGCTGCTCGACGCGGCACGTCAGGCCGGCATGGCGGAAATCGCCACCAACGTGCTGCACAACGTCGGCAACGTGCTCAACAGCGTAAACATTTCCAGCGACCTGATCGCGCGCAAGCTACGCAGCAGCAAGACCCAGGGTCTGGGCAAGGCGATGCAGCTGATCAACGAACATCCGCATGACCTCGGCGCCTTTCTCAGCGAAGACGCCAAGGGCAAATTGCTCCCCGGATACCTCAATCAGTTGGTCGGCGCGATTGCCCAGGAACAGCAGGAAATGGTCGACGAACTGAACCAGATGAACAAAAGCGTCGATCACATCAAGGACATCGTCGCCACCCAACAGTCCTATGCCGGCGCCAACAGCATGACCGAGCCGCTGTTCATCAATGAGTTGCTCGAAGACGCGCTGCGCATGAACGCCGGAGCCCTGACCCGGCATCACGTCACGGTGGTCAAGGAATACGCCGAGGTGCCGCAGGTGATGGGCGACAAACACCGTTTGCTGCTGATCCTGATCAACCTCATCAGCAATGCCAAATACGCCATGTCCGACCTCAGCAACCGCCCCCGCACCATGACCCTGGCGGTAAGGATCGTCGATGACAACTTCCTCGAAATCAGCGTCAAGGACGATGGCGAGGGCATCGCGCCGGAAAACATGACGCGGATCTTTGCCCACGGTTTCACCACCCGCAAGGAAGGTCATGGTTTTGGTCTGCACAGCTGCGCGCTGGCGGCCATCGAGATGAACGGGCACCTCACCGCGCACAGCGACGGACCGGGCAAGGGCGCGCTGTTCACCTTGCAGATCCCCCTGATCAGCGTCACGGAGAACGCATGAGCGAGCTGTCGAACCGCCGCATTCTGCTGATCGACGACATGCCGTCGATTCATGAAGACTTCCGCAAGATCCTCGCGCCACCGCCAGCACAGTCAGTCGAACTGGACGAGATGGAAGCAGCACTGTTTGGCGCTCAGGTTCGCGCCGAACGTCCGCCGTTCGAGCTGGACTCGGCCTACGGCGGCGAGGAAGGCCTGGGCAAACTGATGCAGGCCTTGCAGGAACAACGCCCCTACGCGCTGGCCTTCGTCGACATGCGCATGCCCGATGGCTGGGACGGCGCGAAGACCATCGAACACCTCTGGCAACAGGATCCGCAGTTGCAGGTGGTGGTGTGTACCGCCTACTCGGATTACTCGTGGGATGAACTGCTCGAACGCCTGCAGGCGCATGACCGTTTGCTGATCCTGAAAAAGCCGTTCGACAACATCGAAGTGCAGCAGATGGCCAACACCCTGCTGACCAAATGGCAGATGACCGAACGCGCCTCGTTGCAGATGCATCACCTGGAACATCTGGTCGATCAGCGCACCACCCAGTTCAAGCAGGCCAGCGAAGAACTGCAACGGGAAATCGATGAACGCAAACAACTGGAAAGTCAGTTGGTGCAGTCGGAAAAGCTTGCTTCACTGGGGCAAATGGCGGCCGGCGTGGCCCATGAAATCAATAATCCGATCGGCTTCATTTCCTCCAACCTCGGCACCCTCGACGGCTACTTCAACCAATTGCTGAGCGTACTCGATGCCTGGCAGACGCTGGGCCCCACGCCGGACAGCGAATCCGTGGCCCGGCTGGAGCAACTGCGCAAAGACGCCGATCTGGATTTTCTGCTCGAAGACATCCCGGTGCTGATCCGCGAATCCAAGGAAGGCATCGGTCGGGTCGGACAGATCGTCAAGGATCTCAAGGACTTCTCCCGGGTCGATACCCATCAGCAATGGCAGTGGGCCAATCTGCAACAAGGCATCGACTCGACGCTGAATATTGTCGCCAGCGAACTCAAGTACAAGGCCGATGTGATCAAGGAGTATCAGCCGTTGCCGGATATAGAGTGCCTGCCCTCGCAAATCAATCAGGTGATCATGAATCTGGTGGTCAACGCGGCGCAGGCCATGGGGCCCGAGCGCGGCACCATCACTTTGCGCACCGGGCAGCAGCAGGACACGGCCTGGGTGGAAGTCGCGGACACCGGTGCGGGGATCGCGCCGGACATCCTGCAAAAAATCTTCGATCCGTTTTTCACCACCAAACCGGTCGGTCAGGGCACCGGGCTTGGCCTGTCCCTGTCCTACGGCATCGTGAAAAAACACGGCGGGGACATTTCGGTCCGTAGCGAACCCGGCGTGGGCACGACCTTTCGCGTCGAGTTGCCGATGCGCCAGAGCCGACCCGCTGCCTGAAATGTTTTTGGGTGAGTCAGATGAATCGATAAAAGATCGCAGCCTTCGGCAGCTCCTACAGGGGTACGCTTTGCAATGGTGTAGGAGCTGCCGAAGGCTGCGATCTGTTGATCTTCAGCGCGCAGGGATCAGCCACTCACGCAATCCGCACGCGTGCTCCACCACCTCCCCCGGCAGCTTCAACCGCTGATCCTCCAGATAGCGGTAATCCTTGCGCGCAATCTCCAATCGGTCGAAATCCAGCTCGACGCTGAACTGCCCTTCCTCACGCCCCGCTTCGAACAGCAGCGTCCCCAGCGGATCGACCAGCGCACTGCCACCGGCAAACATCAAGCCGTCATCCCCGGCTTCGACGCGGTTGACCATCAGTGCAAACGCCTGGTTTTCCTGGGCGCGGGCCATGATCGCGGTGCGGTGGGTCGGGGCGTACGGATCCATGTTGCCGTTGGTCACGATCAGCAACTCGGCCCCCAGTTGCGCCAGTGCGCGGGCGGATTCGGGGAACTCGATGTCGTAGCAGATCAGCAGGCCGACGCGCACACCGTGCCATTCGCAGGTGGCATAACGATCGCCGGGGTCGAACACGCCGCGATCCGAGGCCCAGAGGTGGGTCTTGCGATATTTGAGCGCGATGCCTTCGGGGGTGATCAGCAGCGTGGTGTTGTAGAAGCGCCCGTTGTCGCTTTCGGCCATGCCGATCACCACGGCGATATTGCGCTCGCGGGCGGCGGCCAGCACCGCGCTGACGGTCGGGCCCTCCAGCGGTTCGGCGATCTGCGCCACGGTGTCGGTGGTCGGGAAGCCCATCAGGTGGGTTTCCGGGAATACGATCAATTGCGTGTCGGCGGCGCACGCGGCAATCGCCGCGAGGGCACGTTCGAGGTTGTACGCCGTGTCTTTGTCACGGCCCGCCAATTGGGCGAGTTCGACTTTCATCGCGAGTCCTTGTGGTCATGGCCGGGCGCTGAAAGATTGCCCGGTGGCTGTCTGTGGGCCAGTATGCGCAGCAAGCAACCGGCCAGGGAATCACGCGGCCGGGGTAACCCGATAGGGGTAGTCCATGTCCGTTTCGTTTGATGACATCACCTGGCACCGCGCCGTCGGCCAACTGATCGACGCCCTCGACAAGCCGAATTTCTGGGCGCAACTGGTGCGCCTGCTCGACCAGTACGTGGCGTTCGATAGCTGGGTGGTGCTGCTGTTCAGCGCCGATCAACACCCGCAGGTGTTCGCCGAATGCCCCGGCGACGACGGCAGCCCTGACCCGTTGTTTCAGGATTATCTGCGCGGGTTGTACCTGCTCGACCCGTTCTACATCGCCTGCCGCGAGCAGTCGCGCACCGGGCTGTTGCGCCTGTCCGAGGTGGCGCCGGAGCATTTCGAGCTGACCGAGTATTACCAGCGATACTTTCGTCTGAATGTGGTCGCCGACGAAATCCAGTTCAATTGCCAACTTGAAGGCGAACGCACGTTGTGCCTGTCGCTGGGCAGTGAAAAACGTTTCACTGGCGAACAGATTGCGTTGCTGTCATTGATCCAGCCCTGGGTGCTGGGCCTGTTGCGTCAGCGCCTGCCGTACGAGATCAACCAGACCGTGGCTCTCGCTGCCGCACCAGCAGCGGCCGACTGGCGGGTGCAACTGGAAGCGTCGGTGCAACAACTCAAAGGCGCGCAGCTGACCGCCCGGGAGCTGGATGTCGGTCGGTTGATGCTCAGCGGTTGCTCCAGTAAAGAAATCGCCCGTAAGCTGGAAATCTCCGTAGAAACCGTGAAAGTCCATAAGAAACACATGTACAGCAAGCTGGGGATCAAGTCCCAGTCGGAGCTGTTTTCGATTTTTCTCCAGGCGCAGAACGCCTGAAAAAGCCTTGGTACGCAGGAGATATCTGAAGCTTGGAATCCCCTGTGGCGAGGGAGCTTGCTCCCGCTCGACTGCGCAGCAGTCGCAAAACCTGGTCACGCGATGCAGCAGACAGACCGTGATGGCCAGGTTTTGGGCTGCTGCGCAACCCAGCGGGAGCAAGCTCCCTCGCCACAAGAGCAAGCCAGTCTGCGCGCCATGGGTAACCATTGAGTCCGAACCAAGGAAACCGTATGAGCCTGTCACTCCTGAGCCGCTACGCCTTCTTTGCCGTCTGCGTGATGTTCACCCTCGCCAGCCTGCCCTTTCTCGAACACGATTGGCTGTGGCCGATCACCGCCGTCACCGGCGTGCTGAGCCTGCTCGGTCTGTTCGACCTGCTGCAGAGCCCGCACGCGGTGCGCCGCAACTACCCGATCCTGGGCAACATCCGCTATCTGGTCGAAGGCATCCGCCCGGAAATTCGCCAGTACCTGCTGGAATCCGACAGCGACGCCCTGCCCTTCTCCCGCGCCCAGCGTTCGCTGGTGTATTCGCGGGCGAAGAATGAAAGCGCCGACAAACCCTTCGGCACCCTGATCGATGTCTATCAATCGGGCTTTGAGTTCATCGGCCATTCGATGCGCCCGGCGCCGTTGAGCGACCCGAGCAGTTTCCGCGTCACCGTCGGCGGGCCGCAGTGCACGCAGCCGTATTCGGCCTCGGTGTTCAACATCTCGGCGATGAGCTTCGGCTCGCTCAGCGCCAACGCCATCCGCGCGTTGAACCAGGGCGCCAAGCTCGGCAACTTCGCCCACGACACCGGCGAAGGCAGCATCAGCCCGTATCACCGCGAACACGGCGGCGACCTGACCTGGGAACTGGGCAGCGGCTACTTTGGTTGCCGCACCAGCGACGGCCGTTTTGACCCGGAACGCTTCGCCACTCAGGCGCAGAATCCGCAGGTGCGGATGATCGAAATCAAGATGAGCCAGGGCGCCAAACCGGGTCATGGCGGGATCCTGCCCAAGCACAAGGTTACCCAGGAAATCGCTGACACCCGCGGCATCTTGATGGGCGAAGACTGCATCTCGCCGTCACGCCACAGCGCGTTTTCCACGCCGATCGAAATGATGCATTTCATCCAGCAACTGCGTGAACTGTCCGGCGGTAAACCAGTGGGCTTCAAGTTCTGCCTCGGGCATCCGTGGGAGTTCATGGGGATCGCCAAGGCCATGCTGGAAACCGGCATCCTGCCGGACTTCATCGTGGTCGACGGCAAGGAAGGCGGCACCGGCGCGGCGCCGGTCGAATTCACCGACCACATCGGCGTGCCGATGCGCGAAGGCCTGCTATTCGTGCACAACACCCTGGTCGGCCTGAACCTGCGCGACAAGATCAAACTCGGCGCCAGCGGCAAGATCGTCAGCGCCTTCGACATCGCCAGCGTCCTCGCCATCGGCGCCGACTGGGCCAATTCCGCGCGCGGCTTCATGTTCGCCATCGGCTGCATTCAGTCGCAAAGCTGCCACACCAACAAATGCCCGACCGGCGTCGCCACGCAAGACGCCCTGCGCCAGCGCGCCCTCGTCGTCCCGGACAAGGCCCAGCGCGTTTACAACTTCCACCGCAACACGCTCAAGGCACTGGCGGAAATGTTGGCGGCGGCAGGCCTCGAACATCCGTCGCAACTGTCGGCCAAGCACCTGGTGCGACGCATGTCGGCGACCGAGATCAAACTGTTCTCGCAACTGCATGTGTTTCTGAAACCGGGGGAATTGCTCACGGGTGAGGTGAATGGCGAGTTTTACTCGCGGATGTGGCAGATGGCGCGGGCGGACAGTTTTGAGCCAAGCGAGGTGGTGGCTGCATGAGCGCAACCGGAGTGCCGGCTTCAGTTGAGGTCGGCACTCCGGTCGCAGGCAAACGAATACAACGAAACGTTCCCCTCCTGCAACGATTGCAAAGGTCTCCTCACTTTTGCAAGGCGCGGTGGTTCATTCGGCAAAACCGTATTGGTAATCCACCAGATTTTTCGGCCTGGACAATCAAGTACCGTCACACCATCGATATAGACATTCATTACCGGATCATTGAGTAGGCTCAACACACCCTGACGGGTGAGCTGCAAGAATCCATCAATCGATGAGCGGATCTCGAACTTTGGATCAATACCGGTGGTGTTGTAATAAGCGAAGCTCGGATACCAGAAAGCACTGGCGATCACGATCTCGTCTCCTGGATGCGCCAGCTGATTCAACTGAGTCACCAATGAGCTGAAGCTTGTGTCCTTGCGTGCGCCTGTCCCGTTTAATCCATCGGTTTGCAGGTACACCATCGTCAGACCGTGAACTTGCATAATGACCAACAATAGCAACGCCGCGCTCGCCAGAATGATTCGACGCCGTCCCCAGATATCCATCGCCGCCGCAGAAATCAGCGCGAGGGCCGGCGCGCAGAACACCAGGTATCGGGGTACAAATAAAGGAAGCGCCAAGGCAATCAGATACAGTGCGACCAGCGGAACAAAGAAGTAACTGACCAGCAAAACACTGAAGTGACGTTTGTCGGGGTTGCTGATGATGATTGTTCCGGCAAACACCAACATCAGCCCACACGGCAGCAGTTGCCATGTCAGAGGTATTGAAGCAGCCTCCCCGAGAACTGTGTACTGCCAGACAAGCGTCAAGGCGCCCTGCAACGTCACAGGTTCTATCCAGTCGAAGCTGCCGGTGCCACTTAGCTGCTGGATGAAACGGGGAATCCAAGGCAAATACAGAAACACGATCGCAATATTGGCAACTAACCATGATTGCGCTGAAATCGCCGCCCCGTCCCGAGTGGCCCGGCTCTGCCACCAGAACAGCCAATGCACCAGCACACACAATCCTGCGAAGTAGTGGGTATAAAACGCAGCAGTCATCAGCAAAACGTAGATCAACGCAAAGCGTTTTTGCTCAGGATGTCTTGCCCAACATAGCAATGCCACGGTTGCGGCCATCAGCCAGAATCCAAGCAATGTGTACATCCGTGCTTCTTGACTGTAACGCACTGATATCGGCAGTAGCGCCAGCAGTACGGCAGCAATCCAGGTAGCCCTGCGTGTCGAGATCAGGCTCATCAGCTTGACGCAAAGCAGCAACGTGCCGATATCCGCCAACACACTGAATGCGCGAGCCGCCAAAGGAGACTCTCCCCACACCGCCAACCAATAATGCAACAGCACATAATAGAGCGGCGGATGCACATCCAGTGCGGTCAACGCCCAGATACGCGCCGGCGTTTCTCGAGCCAGCAGCAGACTGTAGGCCTCGTCATACCAGATCACGGGGACAGTGATGGAGTAGAACCGCACGCACAGCGCAATAATCAGAACTGCCGCCAGAGCCAGCCGATCGGCCCGCACTGAAACATTCGCGTCTTTGAAAAAAGGTACGGCCACCCAGGGTTTCATGTCCGTTGTCCACGAAACAGCACAAACCGGAAAAAGCAGTACCCCAATATCAGGTTCAGCGCGGTAAACACCGTCACCGTCAGCAATCCATGCCAGTCACACGTATCGGCAATCGAGCCGATGGCGAAGCTTGCTCCCCCCATCCCTCCCATAAACAGCAAGTAGCCGAATACCGGCGTTTTGCTGTCGAAGGTGTAGAGCATATTCACGTAAAACGAGAACGCTGCCGCCACGCAGAACGCGGCGAAGTTACTGGCCGCCTGGGTGAATCCGATGGCGCTGCACAGGACGAAAAAAATCTGCCAGTGGATAAGTGCATCAGCGATTCCAATCACTGTCAGCGCAGGAAATCCCTTCATTACCGCTCCTTGCCGTAGCTTCGTCCGGCCAAATTTCGAAGCTAGGGCATGGCGCTTGAGTGGTCTACTGTCAGAAATTACAGGTGCTGGGTGGATTGCGACGGACGGTCGGGGTTACCACTGCAACAACCTGCCGTGAGGCGGCTCTTTCATGACGATGAAACCGTAATCGCCAGTTGTCGTCGATGTAGCGGAAGTCGGCGAGGATCAGGGGCAGGACGTACAACACGGTGGCCAGCAGGAAGAACAGCACGAGCGGCCGGTGACTGAGCTCTCGTTGGAGAAATGCGCTCACCTTCATGTCTGCGCCTCGATTCACTGCCGCGCGAGAATGCAAAGTGCTACAGGTTTGAGCCTTGCTTCGGGTTTTGTATCGCTCTTCCTGAGCGGTGGTAAAACGGCAAAAGATCGCAGCCTGCGGCAGCTCCTACAGGGTGAATACATGTCCCGTGTAGAGCTGCCGCAGGCTGCGATCTTTTGCTTTTGCTATCGCGCTAGATCAAGTGGCCGAACGCACCGCGCCCTGCGTTTCACCGGTCGGCTGCAACTTGAACACGTAGAACAATACCGTCAGCAGCACCAGGAATGCCGGCCCCACATAGAGCGCCACGCGGGTGTCCGGGAAGTACGCCATCAGGCCGACCACCAGCACCAGGAACGCCAGCGCGAAGTACGAGCTGACCGGGTATAGCCACATCTTGTATTTCAGGCCGGCACGTTCGCTGGCGCTCAGGCCTTTGCGGAATTTCAGTTGCGCCAGCAGGATCATCACCCAGGTCCAGATTGCGCCGAAGGTCGCAATCGAGGTGACCCAGACGAAGACTTTCTCCGGCACCAGGTAGTTGAGCAGCACGCCGATCAGCAGCGCGAAAATCGACAGCAGCAACGCGCGGCGTGGCACGCCGTTGGAGGTCTTGGCGAAACCGGCTGGGGCCTGGCCGTTCTGCGCCAGGCTGTAGAGCATGCGCCCGGTGCTGAAGATGCCGCCGTTGCACGACGACAGCGCCGCAGTGATCACCACGAAGTTGATGATGCCGGCGGCGGTCTTGATGCCCAGACGTTCGAAGGTCATCACGAACGGGCTGCCCTGAGTGCCGATTTCGTTCCACGGGTAGATCGACAGGATCACGAACAGCGCACCCACGTAGAACAGCAGAATGCGCCAGAACACCGAGCCGATCGCATCGGGAATGGTCTTCTGCGGGTTCTTCGCTTCACCGGCGGTCAGGCCGATCATCTCGACACCGAGGTAGGCGAACATGACCATTTGCAGGGACATCAGCACACCGGTCACGCCGTTGGGCATGAAGCCGCCGTGGGCCCACAGGTTGGAAATCCCCAGTGCCACGCCGTCGTTGCCGAAACCGAAGGCAATGATGCCGACGCCGCCGATGACCATGGCGATGATGGTGACGATCTTGATCAGGGCGAACCAGAACTCGAATTCACCGAAGGCTTTGACCGCGATCAGGTTGATCGAGCCCATGCTGATCAGCGCAGCGAGGGCCCAGATCCAGCGCGGCACATCGGGGAACCAGATGCCCATGTACACGGCGACGGCGGTGATTTCCGCGACGCAGGTCACCAGCCACAGGAACCAGTAGTTCCAGCCTGTGAGAAAGCCCGCCAGCGGACCGAGGTAATCCTGGGCATAGCGGCTGAACGAGCCGGCCACCGGATTGTGCACGGCCATCTCACCGAGGGCGCGCATGATCACCAGGATCGCCAGGCCACCGAGAATGTACGACAGCATGATCGCCGGACCGGCCATTTCAATGGCCTTGGCCGAACCCAGGAACAGGCCGACGCCGATACAGGCGCCGAGCGCCATCAGGCGGATATGCCGTTCACCGAGTTCGCGTTTGAGCGAGCCGCCGTGAGCGGTCTCGCCATGGGGCAGGTGATTGCCGACTGGCATAGGGATACAACCTCGTCTTGTTATTGGATATGACCACCGAGTGGCGAAGCGTCGACCGATAGGCCCTGGCTTGCCGAAACCGCGCCGGCCTCGTGGGCAAACGCGCCTTGCAGGTCCCGACCTGCAAGATCAGCGGGGCGTGCAGTATAAAAAGCTTGTGACAGGGCTTTTCACTCTATAAACCACAACATTCAGCGGGAACTCTCGGCAGAAAGCCGGTTTACGGAGAGGCATTAACTGCTTTACGTAGGAATAGTCGCCACCAAAAAGGCCGCCGAGTATTGCACAGCATGGGTGCACCGTCATGCCCCTGCGTTGGTGGTATTGCATGGGGAATGGCTCTAGCACAGCGGTTTCGATGAATTGACTGTCAAATCCCCTGTGGCGAGGGAGCTTGCTCCCGCAAGACTGCGAAGCAGTCGTAAAACCTGCGCACGCGGCGTTTCAAACACGTCGCGATTAGGGGGATTGGGGTTGCTACGCAACCCAGCGGGAGCAAGCTCCCTCGCCACAGAGGATCCGACATCTGGAAATTTTCGGAAATTTCGTACAGTCATCGCCGACCCAATTCTTGAATGCTGCGACTAGCGTGAATAAGGATTGAACTCGCAAAGGACGCAACGGAATGCGTAAACATCTACATTCACACAGGCTACGCCGAGGGCGCTATTCGGAATCGGGACGTGCCTATCTGATAACTGCAGTGGTGTATCAGCGCCGCAGGATATTCAGCGATTGGCAGGTAGGCCGTTTATTGGTAGCGGAGCTCAGGCGAGCTCATGATCAGCGATGGGTCGACTCGATCGCCTGGGTGGTGATGCCTGATCACCTCCACTGGTTGGTCCAGCTGGAAGCAATGCACATGGAAGGCCTGATGCAAGCGGTGAAGTCCCGCAGCACATTGTCGATTAATCGCGCCCTGAACCGAAAAGGCGCGTTTTGGCAAACCGGCTACCACGACCGCGCCATCCGTGATGGCGAAGACTTGAAACCCTTCGCCCGATACATCATCGCCAATCCGCTACGGGCAGGATTGGTGGAGCGGATTGGCGACTACCCGCTTTGGGACGCCTGCTGGCTCTAAACCTCCCACTCTCCCTGTGGCGAGGGAGCTTGCTCCCGCTCGGCGGCGGAGCCGTCGTAATACCCGCGCAGGCGGTGTTTCAGACAAATTGCGACTACAGGGATTGGGACTGCTGCGCAGTCCAGCGGGAGCAAGCTCCCTCGCCACAGGTGCAGTTTTCTTCAGAAACCACCCCACTCAAACCCCGCACTTTTTTTCCCCCATCACCAACCACCGTCTAAGCTTCAGTCAAGTCCGATCAATCTGCGTGAATGGATCAATCGACTATGGGCGCTTTGTGGCAAACCGATTCGAGTAAAGCCGTGGTTCCGACTGAACGTGTGGATGAAGCGCCTGTCCCCCCCAAAAAACGCCGCAACCGGCATGGCTGGAAGGCGTTCTGGTTATTGCTGCTGATTATTGCCATCGTGGTGGGTCTGGCCGCGAGCAAGGAGATGCGCACCTCGCGTTTCCAGTCCCGGGAGCTGAGCCAGTACGCCGCCTCGCTCAAATATCAGCTGGAGCCCGGCCCCAGCGAAGCGATCCGCTATCCGGGCAACGGGCCGTTCGATCTGCGTCTGGGCTACAGCGCCCTCGATGAATTCCTGCCGCGTCTGCTCAAGCGCAATTATGTGATCACCGAGCAATCCCGGTTTTCACCCGCGCTGCTGAGCTACACCGACAAAGGCCTGTTCGTGCCCTATTCGGAAAAGATCCAGGCCGGGCTGTCGATTACCGATTGCCGCGCTGCGCCGTTGTATCAGTACAAGTACCCGCAGCAGCTGTATTCGAGTTTCGCGGCGATTCCACCGGTAGTGGTCAGCAGTCTGCTGTTCATCGAAAACCGTTTTCTGCTCGACCCCAAACAACCGCTGGCCAACCCGGCGGTGGACTGGCCGCGCTTCGGCATGGCCGCCTGGTCGCAGGTGGCGAAGTTGCTGAGCCTGCCGGGGCAATCGGCGGGGGGCAGCACCCTGGCGACGCAACTGGAGAAGTACCGGCACTCACCCGATGGCCTGACGGTGTCCGGCGCCGAGAAGATCCGTCAGATGATTTCCGCCAGCGTGCGCGCCTATCAGCCCGGGCCGGAAACCCTCGGCGCGCGGCAGAACATCATCCGCGACTACCTCAACAGCGTGCCCCTCTCCGCCGTGCCGGGGCATGGCGAAGTACATGGCATGGCCGAAGGTTTGCGGGTCTGGTACGGCAGCGATTTCAACCAGGCCAATGCACAGCTGAACAGCCCGGCCACCGATCCGAAAACCATGGCCGACAAAGGTCTGGCCCTGCGCGAAATGCTCTCGCTGATGATCGCCCAGCGTCGCCCTTCGCATTACCTGAACAAGGGCCGTGAAGAACTCGCCAACCTCACCGACAGCCACTTGCGCCTGCTCAAGCAGAACGGCGTAATCGACGGCGCGCTGGCCGATGCCGCACTGGCGAGCAAGGTCACTTACCGCGACTGGCAGACCCAGCCGACCATTCAACCGATCGAAACCAACAAAGGCATCAGCGTCGCCCGCAGCCGTCTGGCGAGTATGCTCAACCGTCCGCTGTATGACCTCGATCGCCTCGACCTGTCGGCCACCAGCACCTTGCAGAGCGAATTGCAGACCCAGACCACCGACTACCTGAAAAAACTCGCCGACCCCACGTTTGCCGGGCAGATCGGTTTGATCGGCGAACGCCTGCTCACCCCGACCAGCACCACCCAGGTGCGTTATAGCTTCACCCTGTTCGAACTCACGCCGGACGGCTCGCGAGTGCGCGTGCAGACCGACAGCACCGACCAGCCGTTCGACATCAATGAAGGCAGCAAACTGGAGCTCGGCTCGACAGCGAAGATGCGCGTGCTCACCACTTACCTGCAGATCATCTCTGAACTGCACGACAAGTACGGCGCCATGAGCGTGCCGGAACTGAAGAAAGTCGAAGTGCCGGATCAGGACCGCCTCAGCCAGTGGGTGATCGACTACCTGATCCAGAACAAGGACCATGATCTGTCGAAAATGCTCGGCGCCGCACTCGACCGCAAGTATTCGGCCAGCCCCGGCGAGGCGTTTTTCACCGGTGGCGGCCTGCATGTGTTCCACAACTTTCGCAAGGAAGACAACGGCCGCCTGCCGACCCTGCGCGATGCGCTGCGCGAGTCGATCAACCTGCCATTCATTCGCCTGATGCGCGATGTGGTGCGCTACGTCACCTACTCCGGCCCCAACAGCAGCGCCGAGTTGCTCAAGGACGACCGTGACCCGCGGCGTCAGGAATACCTCGCCAGTTTTGCCGATCGCGAAGGGACTTCGTTCCTGCTCAAGTTCTGGAAGAAGTACAAGAACAAGGACACTCAGGCGCGCCTCGACACCTTCCTCGACAGCATGCGCCCGACCCCGATCCGCATGGCCGCCGTGCACCGTTATCTGCTGCCCGATGCCAGTCAGGAAGATTTCAACAGTTTCGTGCGCGCGCACCTCAAAGGCGCCAAGCTCACTGAAAAACTCACCGACGATCGCCTGATCCGGCTGTACGACGCTTACGGCCCGGGCACCTACGATCTGCCGGATCAGGGCTTCATTGCCAAAGTGCACCCGCTGGATCTGTGGCTGATGGGCTACCTGCTGCACAACCCGGACGCCACCTTCAGCCAGGTGGTCAAGGCCAGCCAGTTCGAGCGTCAGGAGGTTTACAGCTGGCTGTTCAAGAGCAAGCACAAGGGCGCCCGTGACAGCCGCATCCGCACCATGCTCGAGATCGAAGCGTTCCTGGAAATCCACCAGCGCTGGCAGAAAGTCGGCTATCCGTTCGACCATCTGGTGCCGTCGCTGGCCACCGCCATCGGCAGCTCCGGCGATCGCCCTGCCGCGCTGGCCGAACTGATCGGCACCATCCTCAACGATGGCGTGCGCATGCCCACGCTGCGCATCGACAGCCTGCACTTTGCCGCAGGCACACCCTATGAAACGCGCCTGACCAACGACCCGCATGTGGGCAAACGGGTGATGCCTTCGGAGGTCGCCACAGCGATGCGCGAGGCGCTCTCGCAAGTGGTGGACTCGGGTACGGCGAAACGGGTTTCCGGCAGTTTCAAAATCGCCGACGGCACCCCGCTGGTGATGGGCGGCAAGACCGGCACCGGCGACAACCGCATCGAAGCCATCGGCTCCGGCGGGCGGATCCTCAGTTCGAAGTCGATCAACCGTACCGCGACATTCGTGTTCTACATCGGCAACAACCACTTCGGCACGCTCACCGCATTCGTCCCCGGGCGCTCGGCGGAGAACTTCAAGTTCACCTCGGCGCTGCCGGTGCAGGTGCTCAAGGGCATGGCGCCGATCCTCTCGCCGTACCTGCAACCGGGTACGCACACGATGTGCCAGGCACCGGAGGTCACTGCCGCCCGCTAAGCACGAAAGCGCTGTGACGGGGTGGTAACTGTGTATTTTTCACTCCGTGTTTTTCGAAGGCTCCGTGCGCAACCCCGGCGGTTTCAACCGGGTATTTGCGCTTTTTTCACCCACTGTCCTTGCCTAGGCTGATCGCTCCATTTTTGATCAAGGACGATCCAGCAATGCCCACCCTTTCCCCGCAGGGGCAACCGCCACGCACGGCGCACCTCGTCTCACCGGATGTCAGTGTTCATTATCAGACGATCGAAAAAGCCATTCCGGCCTGGCTGCGCGCAAGCTCAGCGGCTCGGGTCAATGAGTTGCAGCTGCACCGACTGAAGCTGCCAGCCTGGTATCAACAGGTATCGGACGCCGAACATCGGCGTCTGCAACAACAGATGCAAAATGCCTGGAAAGCACAAAACGAAGTGGACAAGGCCTTGAGCCGTCTGCAAGACGTCTACGCTTTCGCCAGGCCGTTATTGCAGCAGGCGCTGCAACAGCGCTTCGGCGTCGAGGACGACGTCGAAAACACCTGGTTGCGTCTGTACGCCCCCGTCAACAGTGCGTGGTGGGCCCATGACTTTGTCGGTGCAACCACCAGCCGGACCGTCTCGCTGCTCGACGCTGCATTGCATAATTTTTCCCGCGACGAAGCGTTCAGCCCGGACTCGGAGTTCACCACCCGCCCCGATGCCAACGGCCACTTCACGGTCAGGCCGCTCAAGCACAAACTGAGTATCGAGCAGTTCAAGTCACTGTGCCGCGAGCTGAATATCGGCGCCCGATACGAGCAGCATCTGCACGAGTTTCTGCGCTCGGGCAACCGTGTGGCCCACCAGGTTTTGCAGTACCGGGTCATCTTCAGTCAGAAAAGTACATTGAGCGTCTGTGCCCAACTGGCCCTGGCGAAAAAGGACATTGACCGCGACGCCTACGAGGTCATCCAGGGCATGCTCGATGATCGCCGCAACCTGCGCTGGCGCGGGCGCGCCATCAACTACTACAACCTCGCCATGATGGATACGGCGCTGACCGGTATCACCCTCATCGCCCCTGATGTGGACTCCGCCGATGCCCCGGTCCCGGTGATTGCCTATGTGCCCCATGACCCGGAGCACCCGCTCAGACAATACCCCTCGGCACTGGACTTCATGGCGGAACTGACGCGACAACTGCGCGACCGCGACGCTTCCGGCAGCTATCAGCGGTTTTTCAGCCAGTTCGTGAACCATCAGCAGCGCGGGCATTTTTTTGCAGGCTTGAACGCCCGCCTGAGCACCGTGAAATGGCACGCCGTACCGCCGGGAACCCACCTGCCCAGTTGGCGCGAAACGCCTGTGGATCACCCCGACCTGCGCTTTCGCCTGACAAAAATCCAGGACGACCGCGACACCCGCTACACCGGCAGTCTCTGGGCTTACTTCCATCAGCAGAAGCTCAACAAGATTTTCAATGACGCGCGGGAGATCGCCATTTCGACCGAGTATGCCGACCGCATGGCCCGCTGGGCCTGGTGGGACAACCTGGGGAAAATCTTCTCGGACATCTTCAACGTGGCGCTGCTGGTAGTCACCCCGCTGGTGCCGGGGCTCGGCGAATTGATGCTGGCCTACACCACGTATCAACTGCTCGACGGCGTCTTTGAAGGCATCGTCGACATGGCCGAAGGGCACTTGGCCGAAGCGGGTGAGCAAGCCATCGGCGTGCTGCAAAGCATCGTCCAGCTCGGCGCCTTCGCCGCTGGCGCCAGCCTGGGACGTGTCGCACGGGTCAAGCTGTCCTCGTTTGTCGAAGGCCTGAAACCGGTGCAGTTGGGCGATGGCCAGACCCGCCTCTGGCACCCGGATCTGGCGCCCTATCGCCTGCCGGAACAGACACTGCCGAGCCCGCCCCGTCCCGATGCGAACGGCGTTCATACGCTGGGGGACAAACACCTGCTGCGCCTGGATCAACACGTCTTCGAGGTGAGCAAGGATCCGGTTTCCGGGAAACACCGCCTGCGCCATCCGCGACGTCCCCGGGCCTACGCGCCGACGCTTGCACACAACGCCGACGGCGCCTGGGTCTGTGAAACGGAAAATCCGCGTCTGTGGGACGGGCGAAAACTGCTGCGGCGCATCGGTCATCGCACCGATGGTTTCAGCGACGCGCAACTGGAGCACATGCGCCTGCTGAGCGGTACCGACGAGGACATGCTACGCCGCATGCATGTCGACAACACCCCGCCGCCGCCGTTGCTCAGCGACATGCTGGATCGACTCGGCCCGGCGCGTCCGGTGCAGCCCGACGCGCCACTGTCGCCGGCGGCCAGCCAGGTGCTGGTGGATTGTCCACAATTGACGCCGGTTCTCGCCGAACGGGTGGTTACCCATGCCCGGCCGATGGAACAGCAGCAAGCCACGACGCAACGCCGTTTGCCCTTGCGTTTGCGCACGACCGCCCGCGAGGTGCAGTTTGAATTGCAGTCCGTGCGCGCCGCCCAGGGTCTGCAGCAGGAAGCCCTGAGCAACATCGACAGCGAACGGCTGATACTCGGCGCGCTGCGGCATTACAGCGATACCTTCGGGGCGCTGCGGATTGAAATCCGTGAAGGCACGTTCGACGGCGAGTTGCGTTGCGAGGCCGGTGCGGCGATCGCCGAGCGCATCCGGGTGCTGGTGCGGGTCGCTGCCGATCGCTATCAAGTGCGCGATGGCGCGAACCTGCCGATCCACCCCGCCAGTGGCCTGTACGAGGCAATCCTGCAGGCGATCAATCACGATGGCCGCAGTGCCCTGGGGTATCGAACCGACGACATCGAACCGTTCAAGCAGTGGATCATCGCCAGAACCCAGGCCCCCAGCGAGCGGCGCACTCTACTCGCCAGTCCGCCGATCCGCCCGATCGCTGAATACAACACCCTGTTTCTGGTGCGCGGCCCGGGCCTGAGCCGCAATGCCGCCACGCTGGAGCAACGCATCCAGGATCTGCATCCGCATTTCAGCCCGAGCGAGGTCGAAGCGTTTGCCAATGCCTTGACCGAACGCGGCGAGCCGCTCAAGGCCATCGAGGCACATGAAGATGAACTCGATGAACTGCGGGTCATCGTCCATCGCTGGCGCTATCAGCAACCGCAGACCTGGGGGCCGGGCAGTCAGGGATTCCGTGACGGTGGCGGGCTGCATATCTACGAAAGTCTGCTGAACTGCTTCGAACGCAAGAACGCGCACCTGGGCAACCGCGCCGACCCATCGGCCTATGCGCTGGACCTGTCGCGGGAACTGCTCTCCACGGATCTGGAAACCTGGTGGGCGAAACGTCCGCCGCTGAAGAAGTTTCTCGACAAGGTCACGCTGCTCAATCTCGACAACGCGCGGTTTTCCCCCGACGCCAACGGCCTGCTCAAGGATTTTCCGAACGTGGTCGAGCTGAGTGCCAAATACTGCGAGCTGACGCGCTTGCCGGAACGCGTCGGGATCACGATGCCCCGCCTCGAACGTCTGCGTCTGAACAACAACCACATTGTGCTGGACCGCGCCGCCGTCGAACGGCTAGGCAACCTGACCTACCTCGAAGTGCTGAGAATGGACGACAACCCGCTGGGGCTGTCGCCCGATCTGTCACGCATGCCGCGCCTCAAGGTGGTGGCGCTGAAGAACACCGGCCTGACCACCTGGCCGGACGGCATTCTGGCCAAGCCACGGCCACGCGGTTTGCTGCTCGATCTGCGCGGCAACCCGCTGACGGTTATCCCCGACGTGCCGAGCGGTTCCGATGGGCAATGGCTGGTGGCGCGCACGCGTCTGGACGTCGCCGCCCTGTCAGACCTCAACCAGTTGCGCTACCAGGACAGCCGCCGTTCGATGGCACTGCCACCGGAGCCGATCATGCCGGTCGCCATCCCAGGCACCTCGATCATCTCCAACTATGGCGCCGACTACTGGGCCGACGTACCGGGCTGGGGCGTTGATCGCGAAACACCGTGGACAGAGCTGGTGGAAGATCCCATGGCCGAACCGTTCATGGCGACGTTACTCAGCGTGCGTGAGTTTGCCGATTTCCGTGCGGGTGGAACGGCGCGCGAGCAGTTGATGCAACGCGTCTGGCGCATGCTCGATGCCGTGCACGTCGACAGTCGCTTGCGCGAAAAACTGTTCACCATGGTGGTGGCGCCGGTGGATTGCGCCGATGCCGGTGCGCAGCTGTTCAACCACATGGGGGTGAACGTCCTGGCCTACGAGGCGCATGCCTATTCGGTCGAGCCGAAGGAACTGGAACTGAAGCTGGTGACGCTGGCCAAAGGCGCAGCGCGCCTGGAGCAGGTCAACGAAATCGCCCGGGCCGATGTTGCCAGCCGGGGCGGCAATCCCGACGACGTGGAGGTTTATCTGGCCTACCAGACCGGCCTGGCCAAACGTCTCGGCTTGCCCTGGCAGTCCGAGGGCATGCTGTACCGGCCGGTGTCCGGCGTCACTGACGCGATGATCGATCAGGCCTGCGACACGGTACTGGCGCTGAGTGAAGGCGATGGTCTGGTCAACCAGATGCTTGAGCTCGACTTCTGGAAAGAGTACCTGAGCGAGCGCTATCCCGTGCGCCTGGAAAGCAACAAGCGTCTGTTCCAGCACCGCTACGAAGCCCTTGAATCGCTGCGCGAAATCCAGCACCAGTGGGTGCAATCGACCGTGGCCGAGGAACGCGCAGCCTTGCGCGAACAGCTCAAGACGTTGATGAACGATCTGCCGGCGCCGGCAACCGTGGTGTTCAATGAGGAACCGATCAGCGACACGCTGTTCGACCGGCTGCTGGTCGATCTGGCGGATGACGAAAAAGAGCTCGCGCGTCGCCTGACCCGTGAAGCCCTGACCCGCGCCGGTCTTTGATAACGGCGCGCCGGTCTGCCCGTTGCACATCGGGCAGGCCGGGCAATCTCAGGGCGCCGCCGCATTGAAGATCAGGTGCACGTTGCCATAGTAATTCCCCGGTTTGTAGCCGCCGGCGGGCGTGATCGGCTGGATCTCCAGCGCGTAACGCCCGCCGGCCCTGGCCTGCTCCGCAGAAACCACCTGACGTGGCGTCTCGTGAGTCAGCACGGTATCGGCGAAGCTGACGCGCAGATAAATGTTCTGCTCCTCGCGACCATTGGACAGAAACGCTACGTTCTCCAGGCGAGCCTCGATGGCACTGGTGTCGTGCCTGAGGTCGAAGTGTTTGCGCAATCCGCCGAGGCTCTTGGTGCTGATATTCCACGGCAGGATCTGCGCACGATGAATCCAGTCCGTTTCGGCCGGTATCACATAAAAACCCAGCGTCGGAATATCCACCGACACCTCGAACCGGTGCTCTTCGCGTGCCGCAAACGATTCTGCGCTGAACAGGGTCAGAACGCCCGCGCACAGAGTCATCAACGATGGCTTGATCATCTCAGGTCACCCCGTGATGAGAGGCCGGCTACGCGCAGGGACTTCTTGCTGTCGCCTTCCACCAGATTGAAGCGGTATTCACGTCCGGCCTGCTTGTCGAACTCGAAACTGTTGCCAGCGCGGATGTGGTGTTTGGTGGTTGGCTGGCAGGCGGTTTCGTCTTTCAGCGCACAATTGCGAAACTCGTCGATCAGCACCACGGTGTTGCCGTTATTGCGCACTCGATACGTCGCCGGAGTCTCTTCGATCACGCTGTCGAAACGCCTGTCTTTCGGGCGCACAAAGAACACCGTACCGAAACCGGTCATGACGTTGACCCCGGCCGACAAGGTGTTTTTGTATTGCTCACGCTCCTCGGCGGACACGGCGAATTCGTCTTCCTTTTCCGGGACCACCGGAATGAACCGCACGCGAAAATAGCGTTCCTGGTCACGCTCGCCCATCATCAACAGACGCGTACCCTGCATGCCGTTGGCCGGCACGATCAGCCGCGCGGGGCTGGCCATCAGGCCGTCTCGACTGCTCATGTCAGCCTGGCTCCTGACCTCGATTTCCCGCGAGGTGCCGTCGGCGTCGTAGAGGATTTCGAGGATGTTGACCTTGACGAATGCGGTGCTGTCGCCGCTGTTGAATACCCGTTTCAGGTACGTGCTCTTGTCACCGTCGAGGTAGTCGTAGACCGTCCCGACATTGATCTGCGGGCCGGCCTGCAGGGCAAAGGGCAGCCCGCTCAAAACCATCAATAACACCAGACGTTTCATCACCTTGATTCCTTGGTCGTTGAACACAATGCCGAATCGACTCATCGCTGAATGGCCCATCAGATATCCGAATCCCAGATCACAATGACAGTGCCGGAATAGCTGTCGCTCACGCCGGGCTGCAGCATGCTTTCCATCGAATGCGGCGGAACTTCGAAATGCAGGGTTCCCGGGGCTCGATCCACATAAAAACCCGGTTTGAAATACAGAGCACTCCCAGCGCCGGGCTTCAACGGCATGCGCCGCACCGGCTGGCCGGCAAGATCGGTTATGCCATTGGGCATGCTGACGCTGACGTGCAGCTCGACTCGACGGTAATTATTACTGTCCTGCAATCCGCACTCGGCACCTATTCCGGGGCCGCAATTGATCAGCATCTTGAAGCGTGACGACGCCGAGATGTTGAAAGTCTGGTCTCGAAACAGGCTGACCGGCCGCCGTCCGGCCTGCAGCCAGCTCTGCCAGCCACCGTTGGGAACCAGGCGGACTTTCTCGCCACCGGGCGGGATGTCGACCTTGAGGGTGTGCTGCACATTCAGATTGAAATTCAAGGTCAGAGACGAACTCGACGGCAACATCACATCGCCAAAATCGAAATCCGCATTCGGCCCGACGCGGTAGGTCAGCGAACCGCTGTAGTCCCCCGACGACATGCCCAGCGGGTCGGGGGTGACCAGTTCATAGGCAAAATCGAGGTGTTCCAGTCGCAACCACGGCACATCGAACTTCGCCTGTTTGGTGCAGGCAGTGGCTGCGGGAGTCTTCCAGAAAAACGAGTATGAATCGGGGGAGTACCAACCCACACCGCTGTACTGACAGGGTTCGGGTGCATAGACCCAACTCAAGCCCCACAACAGGTTGTGGGCGCTGCGATCGTCTTCGGCGCCCTCCACCAGTTTCATCACATTCTCGGTCACATAGCGCGAACCGATACCGACGATCCGCACCTTGACGATTTTTGGCTCGCGGGTGGTCTCGTGATAGACCGTCAGCTCACGCCACTGCACGGGTACCTGAAACGTTGCCCCTTGCCGCGGCGAGGGATGATTCGCCGCAATCGGCACACGAGCGTTGAACTGAATCGGCACCTGCAAGCTGAATATTTCGTGCTGCTCGCACTGCGCCGGGTCGTAGGTGCAGTAACCACTGGAGGGCGTGGTGTTCTGGAACTTGTTGCGGTGCGGATAAGACGAGTCCGGCTTGAACTCGGCGGTGATCGACACCTGTTCGGCGTGAGCCGCAGATACCGTGCCGGCAACCAGCACAACAGCGGCCAGCCCGCGACGCAGGTATGTAGCCAAGGGTGAGACGTTCATGTCTGCAAAATCTCCTGAAGCAGGCCGTATCAACCCGCGGTGTGGGCCTGTTGGGTGACGTCGGCCAACGTGTCCGGCGAGCAGCGCAAATCGCCGATCATCAGCACGTTGTTTTCGCTACGGTGTTGGTCGGGGTCGAGCCGGAACTGGCACAGCAGTTGATCGGCGTAGCGCACTTCGAGGGTCGGTGAGCCGGCGTGCATTTCCATCGAGAAAAACCCGTCGACTTCGCTGACCCCACGGCTGGCGTGATTGATCACGTGATGGCCTTTGAGCGGCTGGCCCTGCGGATCGAGCAGACGTCCGAGTACGGTGACGGTTTTCATCACCCGCACCTTGCGGTACGCCACGCCGCCCTTGTTCAGGTGATAGCGGGCGCGGGACGGTTCGATGTTGGCGGCCGGAACGTGATTGCCTTCGAAATCGAAACTCACCGAACTGTTGCGGTACGCCGTGAGCGGGATGAAATTGCGCCCTGGCCGCAGCGCTGAACTGCCGCCGCTGAGGTCGTCGGCGCGCAGGGCGATGTCGGCGATATCCGACTCGACATCGACGATCATCCCGGCACCTCGGCCCTGATGCTGGCTGGTCATGACCAGTTGCTGACCGCCGACGATCACGCTGCTGTCCAGGTTCACACCGCCGGTAAAGTTGCCGTTGTAGGACGAGCGCTGCACGAAGCCGTCGCCATTGACCCAATCGGTACGGAAGTTGGCCAGGCTCGAAAGACCGACGCCGTAGGTGTCGGTCAGCGCCGTGACCGAAACGCTTTGCAGAATGTGATTCTGCAGATCCTTGCGATAGCCGATCGAGCCATTGTTGTCGCGCCCGCCATCGCGGGCGGTGCGGCTGCCGATGCTGCCGGAAATCTGCTGGCCCGGCCCGCCCAGCGCCATGTTGATGCTCAGGTCGACCCCACGATTACGGGCCTCGCCACTGCTGTAACTGCCCGGCCGGTCGAACAGCGACAAGCGCCAGTTGGCATCGCTGCCAAACAGCTCGGTGCGTTGCGTCCAGCCCAGGTCCATGCCCACGCCTTCGACGTTGCCCGTGCTGTGCGAGACCCGCGCACTCAGCGAGTCCTTGCGGCTGATGCGATGGTTGAGCGCCAGCGACGAGTTGCTGGTTTCGCCAGTGAACACATTGCGCTGACGTACGCGAGTCCCGTCGGGTAGCGTGTCGTAGATGTTGCGTGTGTCGAGCCAGCTGCGGTTGTGGCTGACCACCAGGCTGCCGGCGCCATAGTTATAGAGGCCCTGCACATCGGCGCCGGTGCCGTGGTCTTCGGTCTGATAGAGGTTGGCGAAGAGGCTGATGCTGTCGGCCAGGCTCCAGTCGATCGAGGTGCCGTACTGCAAGGTGTCGCGTACCTGACGCGCCGACAGGCCGAGGATCACGCGCGGGTGCAGCAGGTAGTTGAGCGCGGCGCCGGCGGTGAGATCACCGCTTTGCTGTTCCTCCCAATTGCTCAGCAGTTTACTTTCCTGCCCGGCGAACACGTTATAGCGCCAGCGCTGGTCGAGGTTTTGCCAGTTGACCGGTTTGTAGACCAGCTCCTGAGTGGTTGAAGTGGTCTGGCCATCCTCGATCAGGCGGACTTCGACTTCGTAGATGCCGCCGGGCAAGGGCCGGGTATCCAGCGTCTGTAAACCGGCCGGCACGGCTTGCGTGTTGATCAACAGGCCATCGCGATAGACTTCCACCGACGCCTGGCGATTGGCCGTGACGAATATCGGGTAGACGCTGGGCCGCGGGCTGTCGACCGCCAGGCTGTCGGAGCTGCCATACATCACGCCGACCGCCGTGTCGGGGCTGGTGCCGAACGAACGGGGCTGGCGGGTCAGGCCTTCGGAATTGGGGGTGAAATAGCCCAGGCGGAAAAAACTGCCCTGCAGTTCGCGCTGGGTGTAGAGCTCGTGTACCGCATGATAGGTCTTGGTGTCCGGCCCGCCGAGGCGCGCCAGTTGCATATTGAAGGCCTGGCTCCAGTTGCCGAGACTGGCACTGGCTTCCAGACCGAAACGTCCGCCCAGATCCTGGTTCTGGCCGCCATTGAGGTTCAACTGATTACGCAGCATCAGACCGCTGCTCCCCCCCTCGGGCTGCTCATGGAAGCGTTGCGTCTGCAGATCGCGCTCGGCGTTTTCGGTGGCGATCGAGAGCAGTGAATTTTCCAGGTTGTAATGCACCGCCAGCAGTTGCTCGGGGCACTGCCCGCTGCAGCTGCCCAGGGCTACGCCGGATTTGAGGAGGCTGGCCCAGGTTTCGCGCTCGGCGGCACTGATACGGCTGTCGCTGGTGTCGGTGAAGTCGAGCAAGGTAATGCGATCATCGCGCGACAATACAATCATTGCCTCGCCCAGCGGTTGTTGATCAAGTTCGACACGAACCGCCAAAGGCACATCAAAGAAATGCTCTTCAAAGTCCGCCGGAAGACCTTTCGCCTGAGCCAGCAAACTTCGCGGGGTATTATCGACTGGAGGCGGCGCCGCCAGTACGCTGCTGCTCAAAAGCAACGCAAGCGCAGCCGCGATGGGCGTCATCGGATACATGGATTAATACTCTGATTACCGGAAGTAAAAGCCCGGCCGGGCAACTTGAAAGTTGCCGGCCGGTTACGTTACTGGACAAGTAACGTCAGGTATTGCCGTTATGACTCAAACCGAAGGTTCGACGACCAGCATGACCACACCGGTGTAGTCGCCAGCGGCCGGTTTGGCACCGGTGGCGCTGATCTTGAACGGCGCGCGATAACGTGTATTGGACTCGGTATCGCCCACGACTTCCTGCGAAGTGGTGGTCAGCGTCCTGCCGTTGAGTTCGACCTTCAGGTCGATGGTGTTGTTACCGCCAATCAGCTTCGGCACCCCTTCCAGACGTGCATGAACCTTGCCGGCAGTGTGCAGCACGTCGAAGTGCCCGTTGACTTCGCGCATCGAATTGGTGGCCGGGTTGTAGCTCATGTCCTGATCCTTGTTGACCAGGTCGGCATCCACCGGCACCGCATAGAAGTCGTCAGCCGGTACGTGCGCCACGAGACTGATGGAGTGCTTGGCTTCAGTGGCGGCAAACGCCATCGAGGCGCTCATGGCCAGGACAGTCAGAGGGGCGGCAAAGGCGAGTTTCTTGAGCATCATTGAATACCTGTCTTATATAAATTAGTTGAGTCGTCGAGCAGTCAAGGCGAACAGAACAGTCACGAGCAGTCAGTGCTCACCGTTAACTTTCAACGCCGAAGAATGTTCAACCAATTTATCTTTAAAGTAAGCAGGCAACGTCCTGCGACCTTGTAGCCTGGACGCCATTAGATGAGAAAGAAAAAACCGTGAAATTCAGGAAAGTTCCTGTCCAACTGTAAGAACCAGACTACAGCGCGCCAGCCGAATGACTGCACGCGCCACAACTTCGCAGCAACTTCCGTAAGACATGTACCACACTTTCCCGTAAATAAAGGGCGAAACGGAATATTAGAGAATCAGCACTAATCTGCGCCTTTGCCGGGGGATTTAATACTGCGTTTTCTTGATCATTTTCCGGGTTTTGCCGCCGCAGATTCGATCGGTCAGGTGTGTGCCGTTGGTCAGGCCCCCTTGCCAGTACGTAAAGATATATCTTAAGTTGTATCTAAACACGACGAGAGAGCAGGCAAATGAGAGACCATCATTCCCCCCACCATCACCGCGAACACGGCGACGGCCGTGACGGCTTTGAAAAACGCCCCGGCCGTGAACGCGGCGGACGCGGCCCACGGGTCTTCGCCCCCGGTGATCTGAAATTGTTGCTGCTGGCGCTGATCGCCGAGCAGCCGTGCCACGGCTATGACCTGATCCGCCAGATTGAAGGCATGTTCGACGGCGCATACAGCCCAAGCCCCGGCGTGATCTACCCGACCCTGACCTTTCTTGAAGAAAGCGACCTGATCAGCGGCGACGCCGAGGCCGGCAAAAAACGCTACAGCGTGACCGACGCCGGTCGTTTGTCTTTAAGCGAGCAAGCGGTAGCACTGGACGGCGTGCGTATGCGCATCGACGTCAGCAAACGTTCGTTGCGCGGCCATGACCGGCCGCCGGAAATCCACGAGGCAGTGCACAACCTGCGTCACGCCTTGCAACTGCACCACGGACGCTGGAGCGCGGAAGAAATCCAACGGGTTGCCACGCTGCTCAACGACACCGCCAAAGCCATCGTCGACGGCCCTGCCGTTCAAACTGCCCCGGAGAAAGCCGAATGACTGCAGTCGATACCCAAACCATTCACCGCGTGATGCACGAAATCAAACGTCGCAAACTCGAAGTCCTGCGCGTGGTCGACCTGACCCCGCGCATGCGCCGCATCACCCTCGGCGGGCCGGAGCTGGCCGGGTTCATCAGCCTGGGCACCGACGATCACGTCAAACTGCTGTTCCCGCAGAACGCCGAACAGGCTGCAGCACTGGAGACCATGGTGCTCGGCGCCGGCAAGGACAACGGCCCGCTGCCCGAGATGCGCGACTACACCCCGCGTCGCTATGACCTGGACAAACTCGAGCTGGACATCGACTTCGTCCTGCATGGCGACGGCCCTGCCTCGACCTGGGCCGAACAGGCCCAACCGGGGCAATTCCTGCACATCGGCGGGCCGCGCGGTTCGATGATCGTGCCGGATATCTTCGACAGCTACCTGCTGATCGGCGACGAAACCGCCCTGCCCGCCATCGCCCGCCGCCTCGAAGGTCTGGCGAGCAATCGCAAGGCGCTGGTGGTCATCGAAGTGGAAAATGGTGCCGAGCAACAACGGCTGGAAAGTGCAGCGCAGATCAACGTGATCTGGGTCCTGCGCGAAGGTGGCAAGGACAACCTGCTGACCACCGTCAAACAGTTGCAAGTGCCCAAGGGCAATCTGTATGCATGGGTGGCGACCGAAACCAAGGTCTCGCGGCAGATCCGCCGGGTGCTGCTGGATGAGCATGGGCTGGATGAACAGCTCATCAAAGCCGTCGGCTACTGGCGCGCCGAGGGTTGCGCAGAAGAGTGATATCCCCTGTAGGAGCTGCCGCAGGCTGCGATCTTTTGATCTTGTTTTTGAACAATCAACGTCAAAAGATCGCAGCCTGCGGCAGCTCCTACAGGTGCTCTAACTTCGTGCAAATCTCCAGCGATCCAAGCCAATCACCAACAACCCAATCACCACAAATCCCACCAATATCCCCCCGGCATTGATGAACACCTGTGCATAACCGAGCATCGCCACATCAATGAACGGATACGCGTAGGCGCCAAGCAGATGCCCGCGCAGCAAGGCGTAAACGAAGTACACCAGCGGATAGACCAGCCACAGCGCCAGGTGCTTCAGGCGCAACGTCCCCTTGGGCACGCAACACCACCAATAGCCGAGAAACAGCAGCGGCATCACGTCATGCAGCAATTCATCGGCAATAAACTGCCAGCCTTCGGGGTGCCACAAATGCCGCAGCAAAATGCTGTAGGCCAGCCCCACCACAGCAATGCTCACTGCCACCCCGCTACTGACCCACGGCTGCAGAAACCAGCGCTGCGCAACGGATTCACGCCGGGTGACCGCGCAGGTCAGCACGGTCGCCACCAGGGTGTTGGTCAACACCGTGAAGTAACTGAAGAAACTCACCAGCCCGCCCAGCAGGCTGGCATCGACACTCAGTCGCGCAAGGAAAATCAGGTACAACTGAATGCTCAGCCCGGCCCAGCCGAGGGTGGCGATGAGTGTGATCAGGCGTCGCCGCGCAACGGCGTCCATCTCAGAGCGGACGCTTGGTGCGCATCAGTTTCACGTACAAGCGCTCGACCTTCTCCCGCGCCCACGGGGTTTTGCGCAGGAAGGTCAGGCTCGACTTGATGCTCGGATCGCTCTTGAAGCAGCGGATATCGATGCGCTCGGCCAACCCCGCCCACTCGTAATGCGCCACCAGCGCATTGAGGATCTGTTCGAGGGTTACGCCATGCAGCGGATCGGGAGTGTGGTCGTTCATGCCAGGCCTTTGGACGGAGTGAAAATGCACAAGCCGCGCACCTTAGCCGAGGGGCCGGCGCGGTGGAAGGTCTTCCTTCAAATGTAGGTCAAGGTCAAAAGATCGCAGCGCCTACAGATGTATGCATTTCAATGTAGGAGCTGCCGCAGGCTGCGATCTTTTGCCACTGTTACAGATTGCGAAAAGCTGCATGTCCACAAAACCGCTTTGTCTTTTTGTTACAGATCATTATCCTGCCGCCCTTCAGCTGAATCGCTTCACTGCCTGCGTCAAATTGAAGCGCTCGGTTTACCCCCGGAAAACACCAAAAAAAGACTGACCCATGCTTGATTTTTCCTTCTCCCGAGACAGCGCTATCTCAGCCCTGCGCCTGATCGGCGGCTGCACCGCGCTAGGCTTCGCCACCTACGCCCAGACGGCCCCCGCCTTCGACAGCGACTCACCGTGGATGCTCGGTGACTGGAACGGCAGCCGTACCGAACTGGCGGAAAAAGGCTACGACTTCAAACTCGACTACACCGGCGAAATGGGCAGCAACCTGCACGGCGGCTACGACCACGATCGCACCGCACGCTACAGCGATCAGTTCGGTCTGGGCACGCATCTTGACCTGCAAAAAATCCTCGGCTGGGACGATGCCGAATTTCAGCTGACCATCACCAAGCGCAGCGGCAACAACATCAGCAACGACCGGATCAACGATCCACGCGTTGGCGGCTTCACTTCGGCCCAGGAAGTCTGGGGCCGCGGCCAGACCACGCGCCTGACGCAGATGTGGTACCAGCAGAAATTCTTCGACCAGAAGCTCGACATCAAGGTCGGCCGTTTCGGTGAAGGCGAAGACTTCAACAGCTTCCCGTGCGACTTCCAGAACCTGGCATTCTGCGGCTCGCAGGTCGGCAACTGGGTCGGCGGCATCTGGTACAACTGGCCGGTCAGCCAATGGGCGCTGCGGGTCAAATATCACCTGACCCCAGAGCTGTACGCGCAGGTCGGCGCCTACGAACAGAACCCGTCGAACCTCGATCGCGGCAACGGCTTCAAGCTCAGCGGCAGCGGCACCCAGGGCGCCGTGTTGCCGGTGGAGCTGGTGTGGACGCCGAAGCTCAATGGCCTGCCGGGCGAATACCGCGCCGGTTACTACTACAGCAGCGCCAAGGCCTCTGACGTCTATAAAGACCAGAACGGCCAGCCTGCCGCACTGAGCGGCGAAGCCTACCGCAGCGCGTCGAGCAAACACGGCGTGTGGTTCGGTGCCCAGCAGCAAGTCACCAGCATCGCCAGCGACCATTCGCGCGGTTTGAGCGTGTTCGCCAACGCGACGATGCACGACAAGAAAACCAACGCGATCGACAACTACGTGCAGGCCGGCGTGGTCTACAAAGGCCCGTTCGATGCCCGCGCCAAGGACGACATCGGTTTCGCCCTGGCCCGTGTCCACGTCAACCCGGCTTTTCGCAAGAACGCCGAAGCGAGCAATCAAGCGCACGCCGTTTACGACTACGACGATCCGTCCTTCCTGCCACCGCAGGACACTGAATACAGCGCCGAGCTCTATTACGGTGTGCACCTCGCCAACTGGCTGACCGTGCGCCCGAACCTGCAATACATCCGCCATCCGGGCGGCGTGGATCAGGTTGATGACGCACTGATCGCGGGGATCAAGATCCAGTCGTCGTTCTAAACGACTGACGCAAATCCATTGTAGGAGTGAGCCTGCTCGCGATAACGGTGTTTCAGGCGAGATTACCAGTGACTGACACACCGCTATCGCGAGCAGGCTCACTCCTACAGAAGAAATTCGTTAGCTAGACAAGTTTTTATCTGAACCATACCTGTGCCCAATCGTCATCTAAAGTGACTACAGCGCGGGACTACATAAACGTCACGGAGAATCACACTATGAGCACCGAAAGTGCTTCGAGTCGGGGCCGTCTGCTACCGAGCCTGCTCGGCATTCTGCTTCTACTGATGGGCCTGGCCATGTTGGCCGGGGGAGTCAAGCTGAGCATGCTCGGCGGCTCGCTGTACTACCTGCTGGCCGGTATCGGCATTGCGCTGAGCGGCATTCTGTTGCTGTTGCGTCGTCGTGCCGCGCTGGGCCTGTACGCCATCGTGCTGTTCGCCAGCACGGTCTGGGCCCTGTGGGAAGTCGGTCTGGACTGGTGGCAACTGGTGCCGCGACTGGCGCTGTGGTTCGTCCTCGGTATCGTGATGTTGCTGCCGTGGTTCCGTCGTCCGCTGCTGCTCAACGGCCCGGCGCCGACGGGCACTGGCGGTCTGAGTGTGGCCGTGGTTCTGGCCGGCGTCACTGCCCTGGCCAGCCTGTTCACCCACCCGGGCGAAACCTTTGGCGAACTGGGCCGTGACACCGCGGACATGACCAGCACCGCGCCAGCCATGCCTGATGGTGACTGGCAGGCCTATGGCCGCACCGAGTTCGGTGACCGCTACTCGCCGCTGAAGCAGATCACCCCGGCCAACGTCGGCAAGCTGCAAGAAGCCTGGCGCATCCAGACCGGCGACCTGCCGACCGCTGATGACCCGGTGGAGCTGACCAACGAAAACACCCCGCTCAAAGCCAACGGCATGCTCTATGCCTGCACCGCGCACAGCAAAGTGCTGGCGCTGGACCCGGACACCGGCAAGGAAATCTGGCGCTTCGACCCGCAGATCAAGAGCCCGGTCGGCTTCAAGGGCTTTGCCCACATGACCTGCCGTGGCGTGTCGTACTACGACGAAGCCGCTTACGCCAAGTCGGAAAACGCCGCTTCCGCCGTCATCTCCGACGCCGGCAAAGCCGTTGCTCAGGCTTGCCCGCGTCGCCTGTACCTGCCAACCGCTGATGCGCGCCTGATCGCCCTGAACGCCGACACCGGCAAGATCTGCGAAGGCTTCGGCAAAAACGGCGTGGTCGACCTGACCCAAGGCATCGGCCCGTTCACCGCCGGTGGCTACTACTCCACCTCGCCAGCGGCGATTACCCGTGATCTGGTGATCATGGGCGGTCACGTCACCGACAACGAGTCGACCAACGAGCCATCGGGCGTGATCCGCGCCTTCGACGTGCGCGACGGCCACCTCGTGTGGAACTGGGACAGCGACAAGCCAGACGCCACCGAGCCTTTGGCGCCGGGCGAAACCTACAGCCGCAACTCGGCCAACATGTGGTCGCTGGCCAGCGTCGACGAAAAACTCGGCATGGTCTTCCTGCCACTGGGCAACCAGACCCCTGACCAGTGGGGCGCCGACCGCACCCCGGGCGCCGAGAAATTCAGCGCCGGCATCGTTGCCCTCGACCTGGCCACCGGTAAAGTGCGCTGGAACTACCAGTTCACCCACCACGACCTGTGGGACATGGACGTTGGCAGCCAGCCAACCCTGCTCGACATGAAAACCGCCGACGGCGTGAAACCGGCGCTGATCGCTCCGACCAAACAGGGCAGCCTGTACGTCCTCGACCGTCGTGACGGCACGCCGATCATCCCGATCAAGGAAATCCCGGTACCGCAAGGCGCCGTGAAAGGCGACCACACCGCACCGACCCAGGCCCGTTCGGACCTCAACCTGCTGGCCCCGGAACTCACCGAAAAAGCCATGTGGGGCGCCAGCCCGTTCGACCAGATGCTGTGCCGCATCCAGTTCAAGGAACTGCGCTACGAAGGCCAATACACGCCTCCATCGGAACAGGGCAGCCTGATCTACCCGGGTAACGTCGGCGTGTTCAACTGGGGCGGCGTCTCGGTCGATCCGGTTCGCCAGATGCTGTTCACCAGCCCGAACTACATGGCCTTCGTCTCGAAAATGGTGCCACGCGAGAAAGTCGCCGCCGGCAGCAAACGCGAGAGCGAAACCGCTGGCGTGCAGCCAAACACCGGCGCGCCATACGCGGTGATCATGCACCCGTTCATGTCGCCACTGGGCGTACCGTGCCAGGCCCCGGCCTGGGGCTACGTCGCCGGTATCGACCTGACCACCGGCAAAGTCGTGTGGAAACGCAAAAACGGCACCAGCCGCGACAGCTCGCCAATCCCGATCGGCTTCACCCTTGGCGTGCCAAGCATGGGCGGCTCGATGGTCACTGCCGGCGGCGTCGGTTTCCTCAGCGGCACCCTCGACCAGTACCTGCGCGCCTACGACGTGAACACCGGTAAAGAACTGTGGAAATCGCGTCTGCCTGCGGGCGGCCAAGCGACTCCGATGACCTACACCGGCAAGGACGGCAAGCAATACGTGCTGCTCGTTGTGGGTGGTCACGGCTCGCTGGGCACCAAGATGGGTGACTATGTGATTGCGTACAAACTGCCGGAATAAGTTTTAGCGGCGGTAAAGGAAAGGCGATGTTCCGTGAGGGGCATCGCCTTTTTTGTGCACACCATTTCTGCATACACCTGAGAACCCTGTGGGAGCGAGCCTGCTCGCGAAGGCGTCAGCACATTCCACATCTACGGTGCCTGACACAATGCTTTCGCGAGCAGGCTCGCTCCCACAGGTTGAAAAGTGTTTGTCTGTGGGAAATGTGCTCGTCCTACAAATGCTGGTGATTGCACGGAGTTTTCCGACAGGTCGCGTCGGTTGTGCCTCGGAAATCGACTGGATAGGCTCTGAGGGTCGCTGGAAATTCAGCGGCCGGGCGTCGCGGCCCGTAGTCCATTCGATTTGATGCATAATCGCCAGCCCAAACGGGAGCGCTCAGGTGCTCTGTGTTTGGTTTGATGGTGGCTGTGCGCGGGATACCTTCGGGTATGCCGAGATTGCCGAATGGCTCGGTCCGCGAACCCGCGTACAGCTGCCTCCTGTTATCGCGTCGCGGCTATATGTGGCAGCTCCACTTCTCATTCGGAGCTTCACCATGATCAAACCAACCCCTGATCCGCCCGCAGCGGAAAGCACGTCCCCCTACGAATCCCTCGATTCCAGAAAACTCCACGACGCCGCCGAACGCGCCCTCGACCACTACCTGAAACCCTTCGCCGCCGCGGTGAGATTCCACAACCCCAGCAACATGTTCCAGGTCGCCCCGGACATGGACAACGAAAGCCTGCTGGTTCACGCCTGCGAATCACTGGCCCAAGCCAGCCTCATGACCAGCGACATCGCCAAGTACATCGACATCCCGCAGCGCCGGACGATTCTGGCCATTCAGCAAATCATCATGCTCGCCGAACTGGCGGTGAACCGAGTGCTGGATAACCACGAAATCTCGCAGTCTCCCACACACAACTAATCCCCCAGTGGGAGCGATCCCGCTCGCGAAGCGAAGCCATTACACGATGTAACTGCGTAGGAGCTGCCGAAGGCTGCGATCTTTTGATTTTGAAGATCAAAAGATCGCAGCCTTCGGCAGCTCCTACAGAGGGATTGGATGCAGCCAGTTGGAGAATGGTCGGCTGTCAGGCCGCCATCGCTGGCAAGCCAGCTCCCACAGTTTTGATTTGTGTATGCCCCATGCGGCGCAGCCGCCCCACTCCAGGATGAGCGTTAGCTCGGCTGCAGCTCCTGATCTTGATCTTGATCTTGATCCACGGGCGACGTCGGAAGGCTGAGTGGAGGGATTGATCCGGGGGTGGGAGCGCAGCGACCGTTTGGCGCAGCCAAACACAGCGAGAGGAGGTGCAGCGAAGCAAACCGGAGGCGCTGCCCCACGGATCAGTCCCGCAGCGAAGGAACCCCGAGCCCCAGCGAGCGGGCCGAACGCAGGAGCAAGCCTTTTTTTGCTTACTTTTTTGAGGCGTTTGTCAAAAAAGTGAGTCGCCGTAAGGGCGAAACCCTAAGTAGCCGTTACCGAAAAAACGGATATGTACACAAAAAACCAAGAACCTGGTCGGCCCAAAGGCCGCCAAGCCCAAAGCGTGACGCCTGTCAAAACCCTGAACACCCAAGCAGAAACACCGCCCCCCATTGAAACCACCCAAAGCCTGCCCCATCTAAGACCCATACCCCATTGCGCAGGTGCCCCAATGAGCGACCAGCAAGAATTCCCCGACAACCCCGACGACTACACCGAAGCTGAGCACATCGAACATCACTCCACCGGCAAAGGCCTCGCCCTGCCCGGCCAGAACCTGCCGGACAAGGTCTACGTCATCCCGATCCACAACCGCCCGTTCTTCCCGGCCCAAGTACTGCCGGTCATCGTCAACGAAGAACCCTGGGCCGAAACCCTCGATCTGGTCAGCAAATCCGAACACCACTCCCTGGCCCTGTTCTTCATGGACACGCCCCAGGAGGACCCGCGCCACTTCAACACCAAAGCCCTGCCGGAATACGGCACGCTGGTGAAGGTGCACCACGCCAGCCGCGAAAACGGCAAACTGCAATTCGTCGCCCAAGGCCTGAGCCGCGTGCGCATCAAGACTTGGCTCAAACACCACCGTCCACCATATCTGGTGGAAGTCGAATACCCGCACCAGCCGACCGAGCCGACCGACGAGGTCAAGGCCTACGGCATGGCGCTGATCAACGCGATCAAGGAACTGCTGCCGCTCAACCCGCTGTACAGCGAAGAGCTGAAGAACTACCTCAACCGCTTCAGCCCCAACGATCCGTCGCCGCTGACCGACTTCGCCGCCGCCCTCACTTCGGCGACAGGTAATGAGCTGCAGGAAGTGCTCGACTGCGTGCCAATGCTCAAACGCATGGAAAAAGTCCTGCCGATGCTGCGCAAGGAAGTCGAAGTCGCGCGCCTGCAGAAAGAGATCTCCGCCGAGGTCAACCGCAAGATAGGCGAGCATCAGCGCGAGTTTTTCCTGAAAGAACAACTCAAGGTGATCCAGCAGGAACTCGGCCTGACCAAGGACGACCGCAGCGCCGATCTCGAACAGTTCGAGCAACGCCTGGAAGGCAAAGTGCTGCCGGCACAGGTGCAGAAACGCCTCGAAGAGGAAATGAACAAACTGTCGATCCTCGAAACCGGATCGCCAGAGTACGCGGTCACCCGCAATTACCTCGACTGGGCGACTTCGGTGCCGTGGGGGGTGTACGGCGAGGACAAACTCGACCTCAAGTACGCGCGCAAAGTGCTCGACAAACACCACGCCGGCCTCGACGACATCAAGGATCGCATCCTCGAATTCCTCGCGGTCGGTGCTTATAAAGGCGAGATCAGCGGCTCCATCGTATTGCTGGTCGGCCCGCCGGGCGTGGGTAAAACCAGCGTCGGCAAATCCATCGCCGAATCCCTCGGCCGGCCGTTCTACCGCTTCAGCCTCGGCGGCATGCGTGACGAAGCCGAGATCAAGGGCCACCGCCGCACTTACATTGGCGCGCAGCCGGGCAAACTGGTGCAGGCGTTGAAGGACGTCGAAGTGATGAATCCGGTGATCATGCTCGACGAGATCGACAAGATGGGCCAGAGCTACCAGGGCGACCCGGCCTCGGCGCTGCTGGAAACCCTCGACCCGGAACAGAACGTCGAATTCCTCGACCACTATCTCGACCTGCGCATGGACCTGTCGAAAGTCCTGTTCGTGTGCACCGCCAATACCCTGGATTCGATTCCCGGGCCGTTGCTGGACCGCATGGAAGTGATTCGCCTGTCGGGCTACATCACCGAAGAAAAAGTCGCCATCGCCAAGCGTCACCTGTGGCCGAAGCTGCTGGAAAAGGCTGGCGTGTCCAAAGGCAGCCTGAGCATCAGCGACAGCGCGCTCAAGGCCTTGATCGACGGTTACGCGCGTGAAGCCGGGGTGCGCCAGTTGGAAAAACAGATGGGCAAACTGGTGCGCAAAGCGGTGATGAAACTCATCGACGACCCGAAAGCGGTGATCAAGCTCGGCCCGAAAGACCTCGAAGCTTCGCTGGGTCATCCGGTGTTCCGCAACGAACAAGTGCTGTCCGGCACCGGTGTGATCACCGGCCTGGCGTGGACCAGCATGGGCGGCGCGACCCTGCCGATCGAAGCCACTCGAATTCACACGCTCAATCGCGGCTTCAAACTCACCGGGCAACTGGGCGACGTGATGAAAGAGTCGGCGGAGATCGCCTACAGCTACGTCAGCTCGCACCTGAAGCAGTTCGGGGGCGATGCGAAGTTCTTCGACGAAGCCTTCGTCCACCTGCACGTACCGGAAGGTGCCACACCGAAAGACGGCCCGAGCGCCGGCGTGACCATGGCCAGCGCCCTGCTCTCGCTTGCCCGCAATCAACCGCCGAAAAAAGGCGTGGCGATGACCGGCGAACTGACGCTGACCGGGCATGTACTGCCGATTGGCGGAGTGCGCGAGAAGGTGATTGCGGCGCGGCGACAGAAGATCTTCGAACTGATCCTGCCGGAGCCGAACCGCGGCAACTTCGAGGAATTGCCGGACTATCTGAAGGAAGGCATTACCGTGCACTTTGCCAAGCGCTTTGCGGATGTGGCGAAGGTGTTGTTCTGATCATCATGTAGTGTCTGATACAGCGCTTTCGCGAGCAGGCTCACTCCTACAGGGTTTTGTAGTGAACACAAATATTGTGAACACCGCCTACCCTTGCAGGCGTGAGCCTGCTCGCGATGGCGTCGGTGCTGACAACACTGAACCTGCCCGACTGTCACACTTTGTCTCATCTTCAGTTATGCTCGCCGTTCGTCGTCAACGCCGGAGCCACTGAGCCTATGTCCGCCACTCGCCTGCTTGTCCCTCTCGCCCTCTCTTTGCTGGCCGCCTGCGCCACGCAGCCAAAACAGAACGTGACCGTGGAAAACCAGAGCGAATGCCCCGTGCGTCTCACTAACGGACAAAACCTGATCGTCATGCTGCCGAGCAACCCGACCACGGGCTATCGCTGGGCTATTCAGGATTCGGCCGGCGGCGTGCTACATGCCCTCAGCCCCGAGGTTTACAGCAGTCCGAAAGATTCGGGCATGGTCGGTGCGGGCGGTTTTTCCACCTGGCGCTTTCAGGCCTTCGCCACCGGCACCGGACGCCTGCGCCTGACTTCGCAGCAGCCCTGGGAACCGGAAGTCGAGCCGGCAGAAACCTTCGACTGCGCCATTTCGGTGAACTGATCGTGGGCTGGCTGATTCTGGCGCTGATGGGCGCGGTGACGTTCCTTTATGGGGTAAGTACCCATGCGGCGTTGCTGTGCCTGTTGGTCAAACCGTTACCGGTGCTGGCGCTGCTCGGCTGGCTGCATGATGCACCGCCCAGCGACTATCGGCGCTGGATCAGTCTGGGGCTGATTTTCTCTGTGCTCGGTGACGTGTTGCTGGCGTGGCCGGGGGATTTGTTTGTGTTTGGCCTCGGTGCGTTTCTGGTGGCGCATCTGGCGTATCTCAAGGCTTACCTGAGTGACTGCAAGCGTTTGGCGGTGCTGCCGCTGGTGCTTGCCCTTGGCGTTGGCGCGATATTGCTGGGACTTTTGATTTCCAGCGGTCTTGGGCCTTTATTGGTGCCAGTGATCGTCTACGGCACGGCAATCAGCGCGATGCTCTGGCGCGCCCTCGCCCGTCTCGGCACCGATGTGCCGCAGCGTTCGGCGCTCTTGGCGACGGCGGGTGCGCTGGCGTTCGTGTTCTCGGACAGTGTGATCGGTATCGATCGCTTCGTATCCCCATTCCACGCCGCGCCATACGTGATCATCCTCAGTTACTGGCTGGGGCAGTGGGGGATCACGGCCTCAGCTTTCTCCCAAAAAACCCACTAACCCCTGTGGCGAGGGAGCTTGCTCCCGCTGGGTTGCGAAGCGACCCCAAACTCGGTGCACGCGACTGCAGGTATATCTCGTAATCAGGTTTTGCGACTGCTGCGCAGCCGAGCGGGAGCAAGCTCCCTCGCCACAGGCGTGTGCTTAAGGCTTGCGTGCGGCGCTTTATCAGACAACCCAAGCATCCCAGCGCCACTTTGGCTAAAATGCCGGCCTTTTCCACCGACACCGCCGGAACCACCGTGAGCAAAGAACCCGATCGCATTTTCGCCCAGCCGATGGCCCAGGTGCCTGACTTCGCCTTCAACGAGGACGTGGTGCGGGTGTTCCCGGACATGATCAAGCGTTCGGTGCCGGGTTACCCGACCATTGTCGAAAACCTCGGCGTGCTGGCGGCGCAGTTCGCCCAACCGAACAGCGTGCTGTACGACCTCGGCGCCTCACTCGGCGCCGTGACTCAGGCCTTGCGCCGTCACGTGCGCACCGACGGTTGCCGGGTGATCGCGGTGGATAACTCGGCGGCGATGGTCGAACGCTGCCGTGAATACCTCAACGGTCAGGATTCGATGTTCCAGGAGCTGCTCCCGGTCGAGGTGATCGAAGGCGACATTCTCGCGCTCGAATTCAAACCGGCCTCGGTGGTGGCGCTGAACTTCACCCTGCAATTCATCGCCCCGGATCAGCGCACCGCGTTGCTCTCGCGTATCCGCCAGTCGCTGCTGCCCGGCGGCGCGCTGATTCTGTCAGAGAAGCTGCGCTTCAACGATGCGCAAGAGCACGCGCTGCTCACCGATCTGCACGTCGCGTTCAAACGCGCCAACGGCTACAGCGAACTGGAAATTGCCCAGAAGCGCAGCGCCATCGAAAACGTCATGAAGCCCGACAGCCTCGAAGAACACCGTGAACGCCTGCTGGCCGCCGGGTTCTCGAAAGTCGTGCCGTGGTTCCAGTGTCTTAACTTTGCCTCGTTGATTGCCTTGCCATGATTGATCTGTCCCCCCTCGCCCGCCGTTTGGCTGGCACCCCGCTGGCCGATTGGGCCAACACCCTGCAAGTGCAACTCGACAAGAAAATGCAGAAGGGCCACGGCGATCTGGAGCGCTGGCAGAGTGCGCTGGACGCGTTGCCGAAACTCCAGCCGAGCGAAGTCGATCTGCTCAACGGCCTGAAACTCGATACCGATTGCGACGACGAAACCCGCGCGCAAATGCGCACCGCGCTGATGGGCCTGTCGCCGTGGCGCAAGGGGCCGTTCGACCTGTTCGGCGTGCACGTCGACACCGAATGGCGCTCGGACTGGAAGTGGTCGCGGGTCGCCCCACATCTGGACCTGAAGGGCAAACGCATCCTCGACGTCGGTTGCGGCAACGGCTACTACATGTGGCGCATGCTCGGCGCCGGTGCCGACAGCGTGATCGGCGTCGATCCGAACTGGCTGTTCTTCTGCCAGTTCCAGGCTGTGCAGCGCTATTTGTCGGAACCGAATGCCTGGCACCTGCCGTTCCCGTTCGAAGACCTGCCGCCGAACCTTGAAGGCTTCGACACAGTGTTCTCGATGGGCGTGTTCTACCACCGTCGTTCGCCGATCGAGCATTTGCTGGCGCTGAAGGATTGCCTGGTCAAGGGCGGCGAATTGGTGCTGGAAACGCTGGTGGTTGAAGGCGACAAGCATCAAGTGCTGGTGCCAGAAGATCGCTACGCGCAGATGCGCAACGTGTGGTTCCTGCCCTCGGTACCGGCACTGGAATTGTGGCTGCGCCGCGCCGGTTTCACTGATATTCGATGTGTGGACGTCAGCACCACCACCGTTGAAGAACAGCGCGGTACCGAGTGGATGAAGTATCAATCGTTGAGCGACTTCCTTGATCCCGAGGATCACAGCAAGACCATCGAAGGGCTGCCGGCGCCGATGCGTGCGGTCATCGTCGCCCGCAAATAAAGCAGAATCAAAAGATCGCAGCCTTCGGCAGCTCCTACATCGATCCCTGTAGGAGCTGCCGAAGGCTGCGATCTTTTGATCTCAATCCCGACTTGCCCGACGGGCGCGGAAGAATTCGGTCAGCACCGCACCACATTCTTCGGCCAGCACCCCGCCCTCATACAACACCCGGTGATTCAAAAAGCCCTGGGTAAAGAACTGTCCCTGACTCTGCACGATCCCGGCCTTCGGCTCCAGCGCGCCATACACCACCCGCGCAATGCGTGAATGCACGATCAGCCCGGCGCACATGCTGCACGGTTCCAGCGTCACATAGAGGGTGCTGCCCGGCAGGCGATAGTTGCTCACCGCTTGCGCAGCGGCGCGGATCGCGACCATTTCCGCGTGGGCACTCGGGTCGCTGGTGGTGATCGGGCAGTTGTAGCCACGACCGATGATTTCACCGTCCTGCACCAGCACCGCCCCCACCGGCACTTCGCCAAGGGCTGCGCCTTGGGCAGCAAGCTCCAGCGCTTCACGCATGAAATCGCGGTCACGGCTGCGGTCGATGATCGCGGCGGGGCGAATCTGACGCATCACTTCACCTCGATGGCGGCCATCAGGCCGGTTTCCATGTGGTCGATGACGTGGCAATGGAACATCCACACCCCCGGGTTATCCGCCACCAGCGCCACTTGCGCACGCTCGTTCTTGCCCAGCAGATAAGTGTCGGTGAAGTACGGAGTGATCTTGTGCCGGTTCGACGCAATCACCTTGAAGCTCATGCCGTGCAGGTGAATCGGGTGCTGGTACTGGGTCATGTTCTTCAGTTCGAAGATGTAGCTCTGGCCCAGCTTCAGGCTGGCGATCGGCCGATCGGCGCAGGTCTTGTCCGTGATGTCCCAGGCCTTGCCGTTGATCTGCCACAGGCTCGGCGGCTTGCCGTTGTCGACATTCACCGACACCGAACCGACCCATTCGAAATTGAAGTTGAGTTTCTCGGCATTCGCCAGATCCGGTTCGGCCACCGGGTTGGCGGGCAAGGCTTTCGGCCACTCGGTCGGTGCATCGTTATTGGCCACCGAGCGTAAGGTTCCCAGACGTACCGGGCCATTGCGCAGCGACAATTCTTCACCGGCCGGCGGGGCCTTGATGGCCAGGCAGATACGCATGCCCGGCCCCAGCCAGTATTCTTTGCCCAAGGGGCGCGGCTCGACCGGGTTGCCGTCCAGCGCATAGATCTGCGCTTCGACGCCGGGAATGTTGATGCGATACGTCAGGGTGTTGTCGAGGTTGAGCAAACGCACACGGGTGATCTGCCCGGCCGGCAACTCGATCACCGGCGTTGGCACGCCGTTGATGGTCGACAAGCGCCCCGCCGTACCGCCACGCGCCGCTTCACGGGGAATGCTGAACTCGACGAAATTGCCTTGCTCGTCGATGTGCCAGTTCTTCAGGCTCAGGGTCTTTTCGTACTTGAAACCGGTCGGCTCGCGCTCTTCGACAATCAACGGCCCGACCAGCCCGCGCCCCAGCTCTTCGCTGCTGCTGACGTGCGGGTGATACCAGTAGCTACCGGCGTCCGGCACGCGGAATTTGTAATCGAAGTATTCACCGGGCAGCACCGGCAATTGCGAGACGTACGGCACGCCGTCCATTTCCAGCGGCAGACGGATACCGTGCCAGTGAATGGTGGTCGCCACCGGCAGGTGGTTGATGAAACGCACCCGCAGCCACTCGCCCTGACGCACGCGCAATTCAGTGCCCGGCGCCGATGGGCCGAACGCCCAGGCCTCGGTCTTGTGCCCCGGCACCAGCTCAACGTCCAGTGGCGCCGCGATCAGCTCGTAGTCGTGGCCCGCGTCAGCATCGGCCATCTTGCCCAGCCAGTAGCGCGACGCGCCTCCCGCTCCGACACCAACGACAACAAGACCGGCCAGGCCACCGAGGATTTGGCGACGGGTAAAGGACATGAACTCAACTACCTCACGTATCTGCGTCGGGCACCGGGCCCGCAAAAGGCAAATACGATACACCTGCAATTGCGAAACAGTAAGGGCAGCGCGGCGGATGGACGCAGTTGCGCCTCGCGCGTACACGATTTCAACTGCTCAGGTGACATAACTATGTAGTGCACATGCATCGAACAGCCGGGCCATCCTGTGCCACCCGTTTCTCAAGGACAGAGAGCCCGATCACATGACCAACCCGATGCCCAACGCCGCCGACAAGGCCGCGCTCAAGGCGATTGCCGCCACCGTCATCCAGACCTGCCCGAGCCTGCAGGACGCCGCTCGACAGGTCGCCAGCGACCTGCTGAACAAATACCAGGTCCACGGCCTGGATCCGGATCAAGTGTATTTCCACCGCTTCAACGCCTCGCAAAGCAGTCCGAAAGCCTTCACCGGCTGGGAGCATGTGCACGCCACGCCCACTTCAAGCATGACCCTGACCCAGTTGGTGATTCACCGCTTCCGCGCGGCCGATCAAGACAACGCCGACCTGCTCGACGTCTATGGCGGTTTCTATACTGCCGGTCCCGATGCCCGCACCTTCGATGAGCGCAATGAAGTGCGCCTGCACGGTAACGACGTGCTCAAGGACTTCTGGAGCATCAACTTCAGCGCGCTGTACGACGCTCAACTGAACGCATTCTGGAACACCAGCGGCAGCGACTTTCGTACCTTGGCCAAGTGCAATTTCCTGATCAAAGCGCTGCAGGCGCGGAACAAACGTCAGCTGAGTGGCGAGGATTTCCAGTTCGTCACGCAAGCGGTGGTCGGCCCGCTGACGTGGCCGGTCAGCCTGCCAATGCTGCAGGCCCGACACCCTTGCCCGAACAGTGTGCGCACACTGGATCTGACCGGTTACGCCGCTACCAGCGTCCTGCGCTTCGTCGCGCCCCAGGGTCGGCAGATCCTCTACCTGCCCGGCGACAGCGATACCTTCCAGGTACTGGAAAGCAACACCGACCTGCACTTCTGGATCCTGCAGCGGATGAACACACCCGCCGCGCGCGAGACATTCCTTGCGCATTTCTCGCTGGCCGACCGGCAGCAGATCAGCGCCAATCTTGGTGACCTGATGAATCGCCTGGTGGCCACGTGGGGCCGCTACGATCATTCGCTGATCAATCAGAACAACCGCGCGGTCAGTGGCGACGCCTTCACCTGGCTGAGTGACTCGACCCGCGCGGCGATGTTTGCCGAGGCCAGCCTGTCCCTGACCTCCAACGGTGACCTGCGCAAGAAGCTGTGGATCGGCTACCTCAGCGCTGGGGTCAAGGTGTTTGGGCCAATGGCCGTGGTCGGCTGGCCAATCGCATTGCCGGTGATCGGCGCCAGCATTGCCAACATGGGGCTGAACATCGATCAGGCGGTCAATGGCAAAACCGCCGCCGAGCGCAAGGCCGGGATTGTCGGTGCGGTGCTCAGCGGCATCGACATGCTGTTCAATCTGCTGGTACTCAAGGGCCCGGGAACGCTGGCCGAGGTCGGCCCCGAGGTGGATGCCGCCGAAGCGGCGGAAATGACCGACCTCACCGATAAAGGCGGGACGTCGATGGGTGGGCCTCAGCCGATTGCCACAACACTGATTGAAGACACCCCGCGACCGGTCATTCCGCCGAGCTGGCAAGCCAATGAGTTGCTCGACGGCATTACGCCGGTGAGCGAACCCGGAAAATTCCAGGGCATTTATCTGCTCGATTCAAACCCTTCGACCGCCATCTTGATCGATGACACCGCCTATTACGTTCGCTACGAAGCCGACATCAACGGCAGCGGACACTGGGCGGTCATCGATCCCGAGCATCCCCACGGTTTTACTCGCTCGATCCCGGTACGCCTGAACCCTGAGGGTGAATGGGAAACCATGTCCCGCGCAGGACTCAGCGGCGGCGGCAAGTCTTCGGGTCTGGCCGGATCAAGCAGCCGCAGCCCGGTGGCCGCCCTGCCCGCCTCGCAATACGACGTACCCGCACCGCTCAAGGCGCATCTGGAGGAAGGCGCAGCGGGACTGAATGACGAAGCCCTGCGTGACTTCTACGACAGTTTGAACGAGTTCGATGCCTACCGCGATTTCAAGGTCATCCGCAAACGCCTGTATCGCGACGCGCTGGATTTTTACAGCACCTTGCGCCTGCCCGATCGTCCTCCGGTACCCGCGCTGGCGGCAGACGCAACCGCCGAGGAAATCATCGAGAAAATCCTCGAACATGCCCGGGGCCTGGTAATCGGCGAAAGCCACACAGCCATCGGCAGCAAGCAATGGTTGATCGAAAACATGCAATTGCTCGCCAGCAAACAGGTGAAGAGCCTGTACATGGAGCACCTGCTGAGCGACTTCCATCAAGTCGCGCTGGATGAGTTCTTCCGCACCGGCAACATGCCGCAAAAACTCGAGGCGTATCTCAAGGCGCTGGATGTCGGCAACCTGACCGATCCGCTGGAGCGCTACACGTTTCTGGAACTGATCAAGGAAGCCAGAAAGCAGGGGATCCATGTCCAGGCCATCGATTGCATGGCGAGTTACCGGCTCAACGGCATGGACCTGCCTTCTGGCAACGACACCGCGCGGCAGAAAATGATGAATTACTTCGCCCGTCTGATGATCCGCGCTGACCAGTCCGCACGCGGCGCACACAAATGGGTGGCGCTGATGGGCAACTCTCACTCCAACACTTTTGATGGGGTTGCCGGCGTCAGCGAACTGGAAGAGGCGATCGGCATTCGCGTCGAGGATGTCGCCGAAGGGATTTCACGGGGCATTGAAGTCGATCCCGGGAAAATCCTGCCCTTGGGCGGTACGGCGCATGATCGTTCCGCGCTGGTCAGAGGCGACTTGCGCCTGCAAATCGAAACTCCCTGGACCGCGCACACCATGACGGAATTCGAAACCCTGCTGCCTCGCTACGGCATGTATTCCCTCAAGCAGCAACCCAACCTGACGTTCATCGTGCATCGCAGTCGCACGGGAGAGCTGGTGCGGACCATCATCGAAACCGACGGCAGGCGCTTCTACATTGAACGCCCCGGCTGGCCCTCGGTCAGCGGCAAACGCTACCCGAGCATGAAAGCGCTGCTGCAAGCACTGGATGACATGGGCATGCAACTGGGTGGCTGGTCAAAACCGCTGTAATGCAAAAACCGAAAAGCCGTGTGAAACGGATTTCACACGGCTTTTCTGTTACAGCGATCAAGCCTTTACGGCTTGCTCGGCATTATTCCCACTCAATCGTCGCCGGCGGCTTGCTCGACACGTCGTAAGTGACGCGCGAAATGCCTTCGATTTCATTGATGATGCGGCCGGAGACGGTTTCCAGCAGTTCGTAAGGCAGGTGTGCCCAACGTGCGGTCATGAAGTCGATGGTTTCCACGGCGCGCAGGGCCACGACCCAGGCGTAACGACGGCCATCGCCGACCACGCCAACCGATTTCACTGGCTGGAATACCACGAATGCCTGGCTGACCTTGTGGTACCAGTCGGCTTTGCGCAGTTCTTCGATGAAGATGTGGTCGGCACGACGCAGCAGGTCGGCGTATTCCTTCTTCACTTCACCGAGGATGCGCACGCCCAGACCCGGGCCCGGGAACGGGTGACGGTAGACCATGTCGTACGGCAGGCCCAGTTCCAGACCCAGACGACGGACTTCGTCCTTGAACAGTTCGCGCAGTGGCTCGACCAGTTTCAGGTTCATCTCTTCCGGCAGGCCGCCCACGTTGTGGTGCGACTTGATCACGTGCGCCTTGCCGCTTTTCGCGCCAGCCGACTCGATCACGTCCGGGTAGATGGTGCCTTGCGCCAGGTACTTGATGTTGTCCAGCTTGCAGGATTCGGCATCGAACACGTCGATGAAGGTACGACCGATAATCTTGCGCTTCTTCTCTGGATCGGCTTCGCCGGCCAGGTTGCCCAAAAACTGCTCTTCAGCATTGGCGCGGATCACCTTGACGCCCATGTTCTCGGCGAACATGGCCATCACTTGCTCGCCTTCGTGCAGACGCAGCAGGCCGTTGTCGACGAAGACGCAGGTCAACTGGTCGCCGATGGCCTTGTGCAGCAGCGCCGCAACCACCGAGGAGTCAACGCCGCCGGACAGACCCAGCAGCACGTTGTCGGTGCCGACCTGTGCGCGGATGTTGGCGATGGCGTCTTCAGCGATCTTCGACGGAGTCCACAGAGCTTCACAGCCGCAAATGTCGAGCACGAAGCGCGAGAGGATGCGACCGCCCTGCTTGGTGTGGGTCACTTCCGGGTGGAACTGCACGCCGTAGTAAGCGCGTTCGTCGTTGAACATGCCGGCGATCGGGCAGCTCGGGGTGCTGGCCAGGATGTGGAAGTCTTCCGGCATCTTGGTAACTTTGTCACCGTGGCTCATCCACACGTCGAGACCGAACAGGCCGTCGGCGTCGATGTGGTCTTCAATGCCGTCCAGCAGGCGGCTCTTGCCGACCACGTCAACGCGGGCATAACCGAACTCACGCAGTTCGGAACCTTCAACCTTGCCGCCCAGTTGCTCGGCCATGGTCTGCATGCCGTAGCAGATACCGAAGACCGGTACGCCCAGATCGAAGACTGCCTGTGGGCAGCGCGGGCTGTTGGCTTCGTGCACGGACTCGGGGCCGCCGGCGAGGATGACGCCTTTAGGTGCGAATTCGCGGATCGCCTCTTCGTCCATGTCGAACGGGTGCAACTCGCAGTACACACCGATCTCGCGCACGCGGCGGGCAATCAGTTGGGTGTATTGCGAACCGAAGTCGAGGATCAGGATGCGGTGAGCGTGAATGTCGAGGGCCATGATTCAGTCTCGTCTAAGTAATTCAGAAACAGTCGTGATTCAGAAACAACTCGGGGCTGAATAAAACAGCCCCGGTTGCTTAACGATTTGCTTGAAGCATCAACCTACGCGGTAGTTTGGCGCTTCTTTGGTGATCTGCACGTCGTGAACGTGGGATTCGGCCATACCGGCACCGGTGATCCGCACGAACTCAGGCTTGGTGCGCATTTCTTCGATGTTGGCGCTGCCGGTGTAACCCATCGAGGAACGCAGACCACCCATCAACTGGTGAATGATCGCAGTCAGGGTGCCTTTGTACGGCACACGGCCTTCGATCCCTTCAGGAACGAGCTTCTCGGCGCCTGCCGAGGAGTCCTGGAAGTAACGGTCGGAAGAACCTTGCGCCTGGGACATGGCGCCCAGCGAACCCATGCCGCGATAAGCCTTGTACGAACGGCCCTGGAACAGTTCGATCTCGCCCGGGGCTTCTTCAGTACCGGCGAACATCGAGCCCATCATCACGCAGGACGCACCGGCCACGATGGCCTTGGACAGGTCACCGGAGAAACGGATGCCGCCGTCGGCGATCAACGGTACGCCAGTGCCTTCAAGCGCAGCGGCGACGTTGGCGATGGCACTGATTTGCGGCACGCCGACACCGGCGACGATACGGGTGGTGCAGATCGAGCCAGGGCCGATACCGACCTTGACCGCATCGGCGCCAGCTTCGGCCAGGGCCTTGGCGGCTGCGCCGGTGGCGATGTTGCCGCCGATCACCTGCACTTCAGGGAAATTCTCTTTGACCCAGCGAACGCGGTCGATCACGCCTTTGGAGTGACCGTGTGCGGTGTCGACCACCACCACGTCCACACCGGCATTGACCAGCGCGGCAACGCGGTCACCGGTGTCTTTACCGGTACCGACAGCAGCGCCCACGCGCAGACGACCTTGATCGTCCTTGCTGGCCAGCGGGTAGGCTTTGGCTTTTTCGATGTCTTTGACGGTCATCATGCCTTTGAGGGCAAACTTGTCGTCGACGATCAGGACCTTTTCCAGGCGGTGCTTGTGCAGCAGCTCGCGGACTTCGTTCTTGTCGGCACCTTCGCGTACGGTGACCAGACGCTCTTTAGGCGTCATCACTTCACGTACGGTGGCTTCCAGACGGGTTTCGAAGCGTACGTCACGGGAAGTGACGATGCCGACCAGGTCGCCATCGTGCAGCACCGGAACGCCGGAAATGTTGTGCATGCGGGTCAGTTCGAACAGGTCACGCACCGTGGCATCAGCCTCGATGGTGATCGGATCCTTGACGACGCCGGCTTCGAACTTCTTGACCTTACGCACTTCGGCAGCTTGCTGCTCGATGGTCATGTTCTTGTGGATGATACCGATACCACCTTCCTGAGCCATGGCAATTGCCAGACGGGCTTCAGTGACGGTGTCCATGGCGGCAGAAACCAGAGGAATATTCAGCTCGATGCCACGGGTAAGGCGGGTCTTGAGACTGACTTCGTTAGGAAGCACCTCGGAATAACCAGGCACTAGGAGAATGTCGTCGAATGTCAGAGCTTCTTGGCTGATACGCAGCATCGCGGGGGCTCCCGAGCGGGAAAATGGAAGCGCGCCATTATAGTCAGACACCCCCTGCTGTTCAATGTAAAACTCAACCTGATATCAATGTTACTGATATACGGAAAACCCTGCTTTTTGTAGGAGCTGCCGAAGGCTGCGATCTTTTGCTCTGGATTCTCGAAAACAAAAGCAAAAGATCGCAGCCTTCGGCAGCTCCTACAGGGACAAATTCAGGGTCAGAGTTCGACTTTTACCCAGCTGACAGGCTGGTCGAGCCAGTCGGCGAACTCATCGATAAAGCTCTGCTTGAACCCGGCTTCCAGCCAATTGTTGAAGATGAACCCCAGGTTGGAAAACGCACATTCCTGCAAGTACAGAAAGCCGTTGATATCGTCTTCATGCCCACATTCCGGGCAGGTGAAGTTGTCGGTGCGCCCGGGCATCCAGTCTTCCAGGCTGTCGAACAGCGCTTCGCCGACTTCGCGGCGGCATTCGGCGCACCCGGCTTCTTCGAGAAAGCCTTTGGCCGGGGTGTAGATGCAGCGCTTGACGATGATCTCCAGGCCATTGATCGGTTCACCGAAAGGCAATGCCTCGGGGTGCAGCACCACCGCACGCGCGCCGTCGGCAATGGCGTGGGCCATGCGGTTGCCGGTGCGGCCGCAGGTGGTCAGCTGTTCTTCGATGATGTTCTTGCGCACCAGCCAGCGTACGATCGCCCGCGCCCGGGGTTCGTGGACCGGCAGGGTGGAGATTTTCGGGACGATGATGCTTTGCGAATTCATGGTGCAAGCCTGCTGCAAATACCGAGATTTACCCCTGTAGGAGTGAGCCTGCTCGCGATAGCGGTGGGTCAGACACATCAAGATCAACTGATACACCGCTATCGCGAGCAGGCTCACTCCTACAAAGGAATTGCGGCCGGCAGCTTAATCCCTGACGAAATCCGGTCAAGTGCTCACGCCATACTAATAATGTAGCGCCCGATCAACGCAATCCCGCTCGCCAGCACCAGCCAGGTCACCAATCGTACAAACGCCTCGCGCGACAAACGCAGGGTCAACCGCCGCCCGATCCACAAGCCCAGCGCCATGGCCGGCAACAGACACAGCGCCAGCATCAACAAGGGTAGCTCGGCATACACCCCGGCGATGGCGAACAGACTCAAACGCACCACCGTGCTGCAACTGATCAGCGCACTTTGCGTGGCCCGCGCCGCGTCCTTGGGCAAACGGCTGTTGAGATAGATCGCATATAAAAAACCACCACTGCCAAACAGCGCGCCAAACAGCCCGCCCACCGTGCCCATCGGCAGCGCCCATGCGGCGGACAGCTGAGTCGGCCGGGTTTTCACCCACAGGCTGTAAACCGCGTAGGCGCTGATGAACAACCCCATCAACAGCAACAACAGATCGGATTTGAGGTTGAGCAGGAAAATCACCCCCAACGTGCACCCCACCGCCATGCACGGCAGCAACCGCAACAACTCGGGCTTGGCCACGTCCCGGCGCGAGGGCAGCAGATTGCCGAACGCCGCGACGAAATCCAGCAGCACCAGCAGCGGCACGATTTTTGACAACGGCATGAACAGAATCAGAATCGGCCCCGCGACCAACGCCGTGCCGAATCCGGCAACCCCGAACACGATATAGGCCAATGCGATTCCCAAGCCGATCACCACCCAGCCGCCCGCGCTCCACGTCCACTCGCTCAACAACCCCGCCACGCTCATCGGTCCGCTTCCTTTATAAGCCTGTGATGACTTTAGCCAGCGCCAAGCCTTGCGACTAATATGATCAAAGTCGCTCACTCATCTCGAAAAGGCATACCTGGTGCTTTCAACCCGTCAACTGCGCTACTTCGTGGAAATCGCCGAATGCGGCAGTTTCAGCGCCGCCGCTGAGCGCCTGTTCATCGCGCAGTCGGCGCTGAGCCGGCAGATCAAGGACATGGAAGCGCGCCTGCAAACCTCACTGTTCGAACGCACTGCACGCCAGCCCCGACTCACGGCGGCCGGTGAGGCGTTTTTGCCGCGGGCGAGAAACCTGCTCAATGAACTGAACAAAGCCAGCGCGATGGCGACCGAAGTCGGTAACGGACAATTGGGTACTTTGCGCCTGAGTCATTCCAGCACCGTGTCGATCAGCGGGTATTTATTACGTCGGATCAGCACTTATCTCGATCAGCAGCACGGCGTGTCGCTGGACATCGGCAAGTTGTCCTCAGAAGCGCAGCTTGAGGAGTTGGCCGAAGGACATCTGGACATTGGCCTGTTGCGCCTGCCGGTGTTGCGTCAGCGCGAAGGCATTCAGGTTGTGCCGCTGTTCACCGAGCGCCTGCTGCTGGCGGTGCCGAACGATCATCGATTAGCCGACTCATCCGCTGTCGAACTGGCGCAACTGAGGGACGAAGCGTTCATCTCGATCCCGCATCCCCAGCGTGGCGGGCTCAGCTATCTGTGCGCCGATCTGTGCATGCGTCAGGGCTTTTTCCCGAAAGCGGCGCGGGTGATGTCACGCAAGACTACGCAGTTGCAGTTGATCCAGGCGGGATTCGGCATCGCCCTGCTGCCCGAATCGATGCAGGACATTGCTCCAGTCGGCGTACGATTTCTGCCGCTGAGCAATCCCGATTGCCAAAGCACCGTCGCCCTCGCCTATCGCCAGCACCCCACGTCACTGGTTCAACACTTCATCCAGACCTTCACAAATCCCCCTGTAGGAGCTGACGAGTGCAACGAGGCTGCGATCTTTTGATCTTGCTCTCCAAAAAAAGATCAAAAGATCGCAGCCTTCGGCAGCTCCTACAGGGATTCGTGTATTGCGTCGGAAATTAGCTTTAAACTGCGCCCCATGATTAAAGATCCCTTTGCAAGACTTGGCCTGGACCGTGAAGTCCTAACCGTCAGCCAGCTCAACGGCCGCGCGCGGGTGTTGCTCGAAGACGTGTTCAGCAACATCTGGGTCGAAGGCGAAATCTCCAACCTCGCCCGCCCGGCGTCCGGTCACGTGTATTTCACCCTCAAGGACAGCGGTGCGCAGGTGCGTTGCGCGCTGTTCCGCAATAACGCGGCGCGGGTGCGTCAGGCGTTGAAGGACGGTCTGGCCGTGAAGGTGCGCGGCAAGGTCTCGCTGTTCGAAGGGCGTGGCGACTATCAGCTGATTCTCGACACCGTGGAGCCGGCCGGTGACGGCGCGCTGCGTCTGGCCTTCGATGCGCTGAAGGAAAAGCTCAGCGTCGAAGGTCTGTTCAGTGCCGAACGCAAAGTCCCGCTGCCCGCGCATCCGCAGCGCATCGGCATCATCAGTTCGCCGACCGGCGCGGTGATTCGCGACATCATCAGCGTGTTCCGCCGCCGGGCGCCGCAGGTGCAACTGACGCTGATCCCGACCGCCGTGCAGGGCCGTGAAGCCACCGCGCAAATCGTCCGCGCGCTGAAAATGGCTGACGCCCGTGGTTTCGACGCGCTGATCCTCGCCCGTGGCGGCGGCTCGCTGGAAGACCTCTGGTGCTTCAACGAAGAAGCCGTGGCCCGCGCGATCGATGCCTGCGTGACGCCGATTGTCAGCGCCGTCGGGCATGAGACCGACGTGTCGATCAGTGACTTCGTGGCTGACGTGCGCGCACCAACGCCCTCCGCTGCCGCCGAACTGCTGGCCCCGGATTCGAGTCACCTGATCCGTCAGGTCGAAAGTCTGCACCGGCGTCTGGTGATGCGCATGCGCGACCGGCTGATGCGCGATCGTCTGCGCCTGGAAGGCATGGCCCGGCGTCTGCGTCATCCCGGCGAACGCCTGCGTCAGCAAGCGCAACGCCTGGATGACCTCGACATGCGCATGCGCCGGGCTTTCGAGCGCCAGCTCAATACCCGCCGCGAACGCCTGATCCGTCTGGAAACCCGCCTCGCCGGGCAACATCCGGGACGCCAATTGGCGATGCTGCGCCAGCGCCTCGACAGCCTCGCCGAACGCCTGCCGCGAGCCATGCGTGAAGGCCTGAAAAGCCGTCGCCTGCAATTGCACAGTCAGATGCAGACGCTGCATGTGGTCAGTCCGCTGGCAACCCTCGGCCGGGGCTACAGCATTCTGCTGGATGAGCGCGGGCACGCCATTCGCAACGCCGCGCAGACCCACACCGGCCAACGCCTGAAGGCCAAACTGGGCGAAGGCGAACTGCAAGTGCGCGTCGAGGACAATCACCTTACGCCTGTCACCCTCTCTTTACTGGACTGATCCATGCCGCGTTTTTTTGCTCCGTTATTGTTGCTGTGCCTGACCACCTTTAACGCCCACGCCGACAGCTACATCACTCGTCTGTTGAACAAACCGGTGCCGGGCGGCGTGGCGGTGATTGATCTGGGCAGCGCCGCGCAGGCGCCCAAGGCTACCTATCAGGGCAAACCGGTGCTGGTGGTGAAAGAACAGAACAACTGGCTGGCGATTGTCGGCGTGCCGCTGACGGTCAAACCCGGCAGCCAGCAGATCAGCAGCGGCGGGCGTAATCTGCCGTTCACGGTCGGCAACAAGAAATACCCGGAACAGCACATCACCCTGAAGAACACCCAACAGGTCAATCCGAACCCGGCCAATCTCAAGCGCATCGAGGGTGAACTGGCCGAGCAGATCAAGGCTTACCGCAGCTTCAGCCCGAATACCCCGAGCAACCTGCTGCTGGACAAACCGGTCAACGGACCGCTGTCGAGCAAGTTCGGTGTGCGCCGTTTCTTCAATGGTGAAGAGCGCAACCCCCATGCCGGTCTCGACTTTGCGGTGCCGGCCGGCACGCCGATCAAGACCCCGGCGGCGGGCAAGGTGATTCTCACCGGCAACTACTTCTTCAACGGCAACACGGTGTTTGTCGATCACGGACAGGGCTTTATCAGCATGTTCTGCCACATGTCGAAAATCGACGTGAAAGTTGGCGATCAACTGGCCCGGGGCGCGGTGGTTGGCAAGGTCGGCTCGACCGGCCGGGCGACTGGGCCGCACATGCACTGGAACATCAGCCTGAATGATGCGCGGGTGGATCCGGCGATTTTCATTGGTGCGTTCCAGCCTTGATAGTTGTTTGAGGCAGACGGCCCCTTCGCGAGCAGGCTCGCTCCCACAAAGGATCTTTGAGCGACACACATCCAATGTGGGAGCGAGCCTGCTCGCGAAGGCGACCCAACCCATACTGCAAACACCGCTGACACCCCACCAGTTTCAATTGCGCCCCAATCACCCCCTGCGCAAAAACAAAAACGATCCGCTGCCTGAAGCACAATAAAATCGCGCAAATCCGCGCTTTTCGAGTATTCCTCTCAATTTTTTTCGACTGCTTGCCATCCTCTCCCCTCGCGGTTAGGGTTGAAGGCATGAAAACCTCTCATACCCTTATTCAGCTTCGCCAGCACCGTAGTTTGTGCCTCGTCAGCGCACGACTGCCGGGCTGAATCGCTGCGCCTCGTCCCAAGCTGTTCCCCGAACATTCGTTCCACCGGCAGGCCGCCTCTTTTCGGCCCAGACAATAAGGATTTTCCCGATGAGCATGCTCAAAGACCCGTCTTCGAAATACCGCGCTTTCCCCGTCATCAATCTGCCGGATCGTACCTGGCCGTCGAAAACCATCGACGCCGCGCCGATCTGGTGCAGCTCCGACCTGCGTGACGGCAACCAGTCGCTGATCGAGCCAATGGACGCGGCGAAGAAGCTGCGCTTCTGGAAAACCCTCGTGCAGGTTGGCGTGAAGGAAATCGAAGCCTCGTTCCCGGCCGCTTCGCAGACCGACTTCGACTTCGTGCGCACCCTGATCGAAGAAGGCCACATCCCGGACGACACCACCATTCAGGTGCTGACTCAGGGCCGTGAAGACCTGATCGAGCGCACCTTCGAATCCCTGCGCGGGGCGAAGAAAGCCATCGTTCACCTGTACAACGCCACTTCGCCGTCTTTCCGTCGCATCGTCTTCAACCAGGACAAGGACGGCATCAAGGCCATCGCGGTCAACGCCGCCAAGCTGTTCGTCAAATACGCGGCGATGCAGCCGGACACCGAGTGGACCTTCGAATACTCGCCGGAAACCTTCAGCGCCACCGAGCTGGAGTTCGCCAAGGAAGTCTGTGACGCGGTGATCGAGGTCTGGAACCCGACGCCTGAGCACAAGATGATCCTCAACCTGCCGGCCACCGTTGAATGCGCGACCCCGAACGTCTACGCCGACCAGATCGAATGGTTCGGCCGCAACATCAACCGTCGTGACAGCGTGATCATCAGCCTGCACACCCACAACGACCGTGGCACCGGCGTCGCCGCCACCGAGCTGGGCCTGATGGCCGGCGCGGATCGCGTTGAAGGCTGCCTGTTCGGCAACGGCGAGCGTACCGGTAACGTCGACCTCGTCACCGTGGCGTTGAACATGTACACCCAGGGCGTTGACCCTGAGCTGGACTTCTCCGACATCGACGGCGTGCGCAAAGTCGTCGAAGAGTGCAACCAGATCCAGGTGCACCCGCGTCACCCGTACGTCGGCGACCTGGTGCACACCGCATTCTCCGGCTCGCACCAGGACGCGATCCGCAAGGGCTTCGCCCAGCAGAAACCGGACACCCTGTGGGAAGTGCCGTATCTGCCGATCGACCCGGCCGACATCGGCCGCAGCTACGAGGCGGTGATTCGTGTGAACAGCCAGTCGGGCAAGGGCGGTATCGCCTACTTGCTGGAGCAGGAATACGGCATCAGCCTGCCGCGTCGCATGCAGATCGAGTTCAGCCAGGTGGTGCAGCGTGAAACCGACCGCCTCGGCCTGGAAATGACCGCCAAGCAGATCCACTCGCTGTTGATCAGCGAATACCTGCAAGCCAACACCCCGTACGCGCTGGTCAGCCATCGCCTGCAGGAAGAAAACGGCAACAGCGCCGTCGAAGTGGAAGTGGCGAGCAAGGGTCAGGGTGAAACCAACCTGCACTGGCGCGGCAAGGGCAACGGCGCGCTGGAAGCACTGGTGGCCGGCCTGCCGATTCCGGTGGAAATCATGGACTACAACGAACACGCGATCGGCGCGGGCACCAACGCCAAGGCAGCCGCGTACATCGAGCTGCGTGTGAACGGTGAGCGTGCGGTGCACGGCGTAGGTATCGATGAAAACATCACCACTGCCAGCTTCAAGGCACTGTTCAGTGCGCTGAACCGCTCGTTGAGCCAGCCGGAAGCGAAAGCGGCTTAAGCCTTCGCTGAAATGCAAAAGGCCCCGGAGTGTGAACTCCGGGGCCTTTTTGTTGAGGATCAAAAGATCGCAGCCTTCGGCAGCTCCTACATCGGGATAGTATCCATCCTGCAGGTGCTGCCGAAGGCTGCGATCTTTTGCTTTTCAGGTGAACTCGAAGGTATCCGCATCCAGATTCGCCGGAAAGCGCTCGCGATACGCCGCCAGTGGTGCGGCTTCCAGCACAACCTTGAACACGCCGTCCGCCTCCCCCGCCGCCAGCAACGTCTCGCCCTGGAAATCCAGCACCTGACTGTCGCCGGTATAGGCAAAGCCCTTGCCATCGGTGCCGATCCGGTTCACCGCCGCCACATAACACAGGTTTTCAATCGCCCGCGCCGGCAACAATCGGTTCCAGTGCAGACGCCGTGCACCCGGCCAGTTGGCGGTGTACAGCAGCAGATCGGTGTCCTGCGCGTCGCGACTCCACACCGGGAAACGCAGGTCGTAGCAAATCAGTGGCCGAATCCGCCAGCCCTTGAGTTCGAACTGCACCTGGCGCTCGCCGGGGGTGTAGTGATTGTGCTCCCCAGCCATACGGAACAGGTGGCGTTTGTCGTAATGCCAGACTTCGCCGTCCGGCCGCGCCCACAGCAGGCGGTTGCGATGGCTGCCGTCCGCCGCCTGAATGATCACGCTGCCGGTGATCACCGCATTCAGTTTCGCGGCCTGTGCCTTCATCCACTTGCTGGTCGGGCCATGCTCGGCTTCGGCAAGGGTTTCCGATTCCATGGAAAAACCGGTGGTGAACATCTCCGGCAGGATGATCAGGTCTGCGCCCCGGGCCTGCTCCAGCAGCAACTCGAAGTGCTCGAGGTTGGCCTGACGGTCATGCCAGGCCAGGCTGGTCTGGATCAGCGCCAGATTGAGATCGGGCAATGCACTCAGATCACGCATAGTTTTGCCGCTGCCTCGCGCAGCGTCTCCTCGCGTTTGGCAAAGCACAGGCGCACCAGACGCTGGCCTTGCGGTGGATTCTGATAGAACACCGATACCGGAATGCTCGCCACGCCGTGCTCGCGGGTCATCCAGATCGCCATGTCGACGTCGTTCAAGTCAGGGCGGATCTGCGAATAATCAACCAGCTGGAAATACGTGCCGGTGACGCGGGTGAAGGTGAAGCGCGACGGCGCCAGCAGATCGCAGAACAGGTCGCGCTTGGCCTGATAGAAACCCGGCAGCTCTTCAACGTGTTCCGGGTGTTCGGCCATGTAATCGGCCAGGGCGTATTGCAGCGGGGTGACGCCGCAGAAACTGACGTACTGGTGCACCTTGCGCAGCTCCGCGGTCAGCGCCGGTGGCGCAACCACGTAGCCGGTTTTCCAGCCCGTGACGTGGTAAGTCTTGCCGAACGAGCTGACCACAAACGCTCGCTGATACAGTTCTTCGTGGGCCAGTACGCTGACATGCGGCACGCCGTCGAACACCAGGTGTTCGTACACCTCGTCGCTGATCAGGTAGATGTCACGACCACGGATCAACTCCGCCAGTTGATCAAGCTCGGCACGGCTGATCAGTGCACCGCTCGGGTTGTGCGGGGTGTTGATCACGATCATTTTCGTGCGCGGGCTGAGGGCCGCGGCGAGCTTGTCGAAATCGATGGAGAAATCGTTCGGGTTCAGTTGCACATGCACGCAGCGACCACCCGCCAACTGCGTCGCCGGCTCATAGCTGTCGTAGCACGGGTCGAACACGATGACTTCGTCGCCGCTGTGGATAACCGCCTGAATCGCACAGAAGATCGCCTGGGTCGCACCCGGCGTTACGGTCACTTCGTTGTCGGCATCGACTTTCACGCCATAGCTGCGCGCGATCTTCGCCGCGATCTGCTCGCGCAGCGCCGGCAGGCCGGTCATCGGTGAATACTGGTTATGGCCGCTGGCGATATGTCGGCCGACCGCGTCACGCAGGGACTGCGGGCCATCGAAATCAGGAAAACCCTGGGACAGGTTGATCGCTCCGGTCTGCGCCGCGAGCTGAGACATCTGCGTGAAAATAGTGATGCCGACATTCGGCAACTTACTGGTGATCATCGAGGGGTTCCCTGCTCTACACCCGGCTCTGACGGCGGCGCGGGAGAGCCCGAGAATAGCCCATCCGACGCCCATAAAAAAAGGGCGCCCAACTGAGCACCCTTCTTTCATTTATAGCGCAGCAACCTTGTGGCGAGGGGATTCATCCCCGATCGGCTGCGAAGCAGTCGCAAACCCTATGACAGGTATTTGGGGTCGCTTCGCAACCCGTCGGGGATAAATCCCCTCACCACAGGATCACTTCTTGTCGCGGCGCTTCTTGCTGGCTTTCTTGTTGTGCGACATCAAGCGACGCTTCTTGTTGACCTGGCGGTCGGTCAGCGTGTTCTTGTTGCCTTCGTACGGGTTCTCGCCGCCCTTGAACTCGATGCGAATCGGCGTACCGACCAACTTCAGCACACGGCGGTAAGTGTTCTCCAGATAGCGCACATACGACTTCGGCACTTTCTCGATCTGGTTACCGTGGATCACGATGATCGGCGGGTTCGCACCACCCAGGTGAGCGTAACGCAGCTTGATCCGGCGGCTGTTGACCATCGGCGGCTGGTGCTCGCTGACCGCGTCTTCGAGAATCTGCGTCAGGCGGCTGGTCGGCCAGCGGGTAACCGCGGACTTGAACGAGTTCTGCACCGAGGCGTAGAGGTTGCCCACGCCAGTACCGTGCAATGCCGAAATGAAGTGAATATCGGCGAAGTCGACGAAGAACAGACGACGTTGCAGCTCGACCTTCACAAAGTCGCGCTCGCTCGGGGTCATGCCGTCCCATTTATTGATCGCGATCACCAGCGCACGACCGGCTTCGAGGGCAAAACCCAACAGGTTGAGGTCGTGATCGACCACACCTTCGCGGGCGTCCATCACGAAGATCACCACGTTGGCGTCTTTGATCGCCTGCAGGGTTTTGACCACGGAGAATTTTTCGACTTCTTCGTGGATCTTGCCGCGCTTGCGCACACCGGCGGTGTCGATCAGCGTGTACTTCTCGTCGTTACGCTCGAACGGGATGTAGATACTGTCGCGGGTGGTGCCGGGCTGGTCGTAGACGATTACCCGGTCTTCACCGAGCATGCGGTTGACCAGAGTCGACTTGCCGACGTTCGGACGGCCGATGATGGCGATCTTGATCCCGTCTTTTTCGCTCGGGCCAGGAATGCGCTTGGCTTCCTCGCCTTCGGCAACGATCTCTTCCTCTTCGCCTTCCGCCGGTTCGTCATCATCACGCGGGAAATCGCTCAGTGCCGCTTCCAGCAGTTGAGTGATACCACGGCCGTGAGCACCGGCGATCGGGATCGCGTGGCCCATGCCCAGCGGAGCGAATTCGGCGCGGGCCATTTCCGGGTCGATGTTGTCGACCTTGTTGGCAACCACGTGGGAACGCTTGTTACGCTTGCGCAAGTGTTCGGCGATCATCTGGTCGGCGGCGGTGAAACCGGCCTTGGCATCTACCAGGAACAGCACAACATCCGCTTCTTCAATGGCCAGCAGCGACTGCTCGGCCATTTTTTCGTCCATACCGTGTTCGTCACCGGAGATACCGCCGGTGTCGATCAGAATGTAGGAACGCCCTTGCCACTTGGCCTCACCGTACTGGCGATCACGGGTCAGACCGGACAAGTCGCCAACGATGGCGTCACGCGTCCTGGTCAGGCGGTTGAACAAGGTGGATTTGCCGACGTTCGGTCGGCCCACCAGGGCGATTACGGGAACCATGCGGCTCTCCACTTCGTTATTTCAGAAAATACAAAAGCCGCTGCGAGGCAGCGGCTGGTGCTCGGGGCAACACTGTGGGCGCTTTCTGTGAGAGCGAGCCTGTTCGCGAAAAACGCAATGACACCGCGTTTGTTCAGGCCGTAAACGTTATCGTTGACGTCCTTCGCGAGCAGGCTCGCTCCCACATTCATACCCACCGGTGAGCCGCTTGGGATCAACCCAAGCATAGTTGTTACTTGATGGTCAGGGCTTCCAGTTTGCCGCTGTTGCCATACACATAGATCGTGTTGCCCACCACCAGCGGACGGGCACGCAGGCCGTCACTGTCGATACGCTCACGACCCACAAAACGACCGTCCACCTGGCTCAACAGGTGCAGGTAACCTTCCAGGTCACCAACGGCTACGTAGCTAGAGAACACTTCCGGTGCCGACAGTTGGCGGCGAGCCAGCGAGTCGTTGCTCCACAGTGCAGTGGTCGAACGCTCGTCAACGCCTTCAACGGTGCCCGAAGACAGGCTCACATAGACGTTGCCGAAACCCTGGGCAACACCGGCATAGCTCGATGCATCGCGCTGCCAGAGTTGACGACCGCTTTGCAGATCGAGTGCCGCGACGCGGCCCTGATAGCTGGCAACGTACAGCGTTTCGCCGGACAGCAGCAGACCGCCGTCGATGTCGACCACGCGCTCCAGTTCCGAACGACCGGTTGGAATCGCGACCCGTTGTTCCCAGACCGGCACGCCGTTGGAAATGTCCAGGGCGACCACTTTACCGGTCGACAGGCCAGCCACCGCGAGGCGGTTGGTCACGACGGGGGCGCTGGTGCCACGCAGGGTCAGGACCGCAGGGGTACTGTCGTAGGTCCAGCGACGGTCGCCGGTGGCAGCATCCAGGCCGATCAGACGATCGTCCTGAGTCTGTACCACGACAACGTCACCGTTGTTGGCCGGCGGCGCGAGCACTTCGCTGGAAACCCGGGCGCGCCACTTCTCTTCGCCGTTGATGGCGTCGAGCGCAACGATTTCACCCTTGAGGGTACCGATCGTGACCAGACCGTAACCCACGCCAACGGCGCCGGAGACAGGCAGTTCAAGATCTTTTTTCCACTTCACGTCGCCATTGCTGCGATCCATGGCCATCAGCACGCCGGTCACATCTGCCGCGTAGATGGTGTCACCATCGATCGCCGGCACCAGCATGTTGTAGGTTTCGCCCTGACCGTCACCGATCGAACGGCTCCACTGCTTTTGCAGGACCACTTCTTCTTTGAAGTCGGTCAGCTCGGCCGGTGGCAGTTCTTTTTTGCTGTTGCTGCTGCAACCCGCGGCCAGAATGGCCAGAGCCAGCAATGCTGCATGCTTCCAACGGATCACGTCACGCATCCCCTTTGGCCAGGTCGTCGAGCTTGATTTGAAGGCCGCCGACTGCCGCTTCATCCGACAGTGCCGCCTTGGCTTTTTGATACGCGGTGTTCGCCTCGTCGGTACGACCCAACTGAACCAGCAGATCACCCTTGAGTTCTTCGCGAGTGGCCAGGAACGCCTTGTCGGCATCACCGTCAAGCAGCTTCAGGGCTTCATCGGCCTTGTTCTGCGCACCCAGCACCTGCGCCAGACGCTGACGGGCGATTTCGCCCAGCGCCGGGTTGGCCGGCTTGGCAACGATAGCCTTGAGTTCAGTCGCAGCGTCGTCCAGCTTGCCGCTGTCGACCGCAACCTTGGCCACGAACAGGCTGCCGTACTGCGCGTACGCGGTGCCGCCGAATTCGCTGTTGAGTTTGCCGGCCAGATCCGCAACGCGGGCAGCGTCAGGCTTGCCGTCCGGGGTCAGCGTGGTTTCCAGCAGTTGCTGATAGAGCACCGAGGCGCCTTGCGACTGGTTGCTCTGATACTTGTGAAAAGCCTGCCAGCCGAACACGATGACCAGCGCCAACAGGCCGCCGGTGACCAGAGGTTTGCCGTTGCGTGTCCACCAGTCCTTCAAATCCGCCAACTGTTCGTCTTCGGTACTCGACACCCCAATACTCCTTAATCGCTAAATCGGCTGTTTAGACAGCTTCAACCCTGCACGACGCAGGTGGCCAGGTGAGCGGCAAGCGCATCCCAGGCAATGCTTTGTTGTTCGCCCTGGCCACGCAGGGGTTTGAAACCTACCACTTGCTGGGCCATTTCGTCGTCACCCAGGATCAGTGCGTACAACGCACCGCTCTTGTCGGCTTTCTTGAACTGGCTTTTGAAGCTGCCGGCGCCGGCATTGACTTGCAGACGCAGGTTTGGAAGCTGGTCACGTACACGCTCGGCCAGGGCCAGACCGGCCAGTTCGGCCTGCTCGCCAAAGGCGCAGAGGTAGACGTCGACCTGTCGGGAGATTTCTTCCGGGATCTGCTCCAGGGTTTCGAGCATCAACACCAGACGCTCGATGCCCATGGCGAAACCCACGCCGGTAGTCGGCTTGCCGCCCATCTGCTCGACCAGACCGTCGTAACGACCGCCCGCGCAGACAGTACCCTGGGCGCCGAGCTTGTCGGTGACCCATTCGAATACGGTTTTGCTGTAGTAATCGAGGCCGCGCACCAGTTTCGGGTTGAGCACGTACGGGATGCCAACCGCGTCCAGACGCGCCTTCAGACCTTCGAAGTGCGCACGGGATTCGTCATCCAGGTAGTCGGCCATTTTCGGCGCATCGACCAATACCGCCTGGGTGTCGGCATTTTTGGTGTCGAGCACGCGCAGCGGGTTGGTTTTCAGGCGACGCTGGCTGTCTTCGTCGAGCTTGTCGTGGTGCGCCGAGAGGTACTCGACCAGCGCTTCACGATAGCGACCACGGGATTCGCTGGTGCCCAGGCTGTTGAGTTCGAGCTTGACCGCATCACGGATGCCCAGCTCGCCCCACAGGCGCCAGGTCATGATGATCAGCTCGGCATCGATGTCCGGACCGTCGAGGTTGAACACCTCCAGACCGATCTGGTGGAACTGGCGATAACGGCCTTTTTGCGGACGCTCGTGACGGAACATCGGGCCGATGTACCAGAGTTTCTGCACCTGGCCACCGCCGGTGATGCCGTGCTCGAGCACCGCACGCACGCACGCCGCGGTGCCTTCCGGACGCAGGGTCAGGGAATCGCCGTTGCGGTCTTCGAAGGTGTACATCTCTTTTTCGACGATGTCGGTCACTTCACCGATCGAGCGCTTGAACAGCTCGGTGAATTCGACGATCGGCATGCGGATCTGCTTGTAACCGTAGTTATCCAGCAGACGCGCGACAGTGCCCTCGAAATAACGCCACAGCGGGGTCTGTTCGGGCAGGATGTCGTTCATGCCACGAATGGCTTGCAGAGACTTGCTCACTTTAAATCCTTAAATTCGTTCGGCTTTCAGTCAGGCTCAGCCGCGCGCGATGACCGCTGCGTCAGCTTCGACCTTCTCGGCCGCTTTCTCGCGGATCAGCTTTTCCAGCTCGTCCACCAGATTGTCATTCGTCAGTTTCTGCGACGGCTTGCCGTCGATGTAAATCAGGTTTGGCGTGCCGCCGGTCAAGCCGATATGGGCTTCCTTGGCTTCGCCGGGGCCATTGACCACGCAACCGATCACCGCGACATCCAGCGGCACCAGCAGGTCTTCAAGGCGCCCTTCCAGCTCGTTCATGGTCTTGACCACATCGAAGTTCTGCCGCGAGCAGCTCGGGCAGGCGATGAAGTTGATGCCACGGGAACGCAGATGCAAAGACTTGAGAATGTCGTAACCGACCTTCACTTCCTCGACCGGATCGGCCGCCAGCGAGATGCGGATAGTATCGCCAATCCCCTCGGCGAGCAGCATACCTAGGCCCACGGCGGATTTCACTGTGCCCGAACGCAATCCACCGGCTTCAGTGATGCCCAGGTGCAGCGGCTGGACGATTTCTTTCGCCAGCAGACGGTAGGCTTCGACGGCCATGAACACGTCGGAGGCTTTCACGCTGACCTTGAAGTCCTGGAAATTCAGGCGCTCGAGGTGCTCGACGTGACGCAGCGCGGACTCGACCAGTGCAGCCGGGGTCGGTTCGCCGTATTTCTTCTGCAGGTCTTTTTCCAGCGAACCGGCGTTGACGCCGATGCGGATCGGAATCCCGCGATCACGGGCGGCATCGACCACGGCGCGCACCCGGTCTTCGCGACCGATGTTGCCCGGGTTGATGCGCAGGCAATCCACACCCAGTTCGGCGACGCGAAGAGCGATCTTGTAGTCGAAGTGGATGTCGGCAACCAGCGGCACCTTGACCAGTTGCTTGATCTTGCCGAACGCCTCGGCGGCGTCCATGTCCGGTACCGAAACGCGGACGATGTCGACGCCGGCGGCTTCCAGACGATTGATCTGCGCGACGGTGGCCGCCACATCATTGGTGTCGCTGTTGGTCATGCTCTGCACAGCGATAGGCGCATCGCCGCCAACAGGTACGTTACCGACCCAGATCTTGCGCGAAACGCGACGTTTGATTGGAGATTCGCCGTGCATGACTTATTGACCCAACTTCAGGCGAGCAGTCTCGCCACTGGTGAACGGAGCGATATCGACCGGTTGGCCGTTGTAGCTGACCTGTGCGGCGCGAGCCACGCCCAGGCGCACCGCCAGTGGCGGCTTGCCGGAAACCGAAACGCTGTCGCCTTTATGTTTCAGACCGCTGAACAGCACTTTGCCGCGACCGTCGGTAACCTGTGCCCAGCAATCAGCGGTGAACTGCAGTTGCACCTGGCCATCGCCGGCCGCTGGAACAGCTGCTTCTGCGGTTGGCGCAGGGGTGGCCGCGACCACTGGGGCGGTGACGGTCGGCGCTGGTGTGGCCGGGGCATTCGGTGCCGGCGTCGCCGGAGTGGCCACAACCGGGCCCGGTGTATGTACCGGTGCGGCTGGCGTGGTTGCAGCCGGGGCGGCTGGTGCGGTTGCCGGAGCAACCGGCTCGGCGCCGGTCGATTCAGCGGTGGTTTCCGCTTGTGGCAGTGCCAGCGCAGTTGCGCCCTCGGCCTGACCTTCGGCAACGGCCTGGTCTTCCGGCTCGTCGATCGGGTGAATCTGCGTGGTGCCGTCGGCGCCTTCGACCTCGACGTGCTCCGGAGCCAGGCTGGTCACGTCCTTGCTGCGCTGCGAGGTCTGATCCTGCCACCAGACGAAACCGCCGCCGATGACCGCGATCAGCAACAGCAGGCTGACAATACGCAAAATAGTGTGGGAAACCCGCACCGGTTCCTCGATACGACCCAGCGCATGCACGTTGCTGCCCTGTGAGTCGGTGCCGGTGGACTGATCGAATTGCTGGACCAGAACGGTCTGATCCATGCCGAGCAACTTGGCATACGCGCGAATGTAACCGCGAGCGAAGGTATGCCCCGGCAGCTTGTCGAAAGCGCCAGCTTCAAGATTGCTCAGGGAAGTCACGGTGAGGTTGAGCTTTAGGGCCACTTCGGCCAGCGACCAGCCATTGCTTTCGCGGGCCTGGCGCAAAGTCTCACCGGGATTAACGCGAGTCGCTGCTACAACTTCGGGATGCGCCGCTTTCATCATTGCTCCGACAGGTATTGCTGATATTCCGGCGTACCGGGATAGAGTCGTTTTAATTGCAGGCCATAACTGGCGGCCTTGTCGCGATCTTCAAACACTTTTGCCAGCCGAACGCCGAGCAATAGACTACGTGCATTTTGCTCGGTTAGCAGGCTGAAACGGTCGTAATAGTCGCGCGCGGGCACATAATGCCTGTCTTCGAAGGACAACTCAGCCATTTCCAGCAAAGCGCGCGGTTGTTGACGGTTCAGCCGCAGGGCTTTTTCCAGTTGCTGCTGCGCCAGATCCCGCTGCCCGAGCTTTGAAGCGGTCATGCCAAGGTTCTCGAAGACTCGAGAACGCTCAGGATACAGGGTATCGGCGGCTGCCTGCTCGAAACGCTCGTAGGCTTCCTTGTAACGCTGTTCTTCGTAGAGAAAACTGCCGTAGTTATTGAGGATTCGTGCATCGGTGGGACGCGAGGACAGGGCTTTGCGGAAATGCTCGTCGGCCAGTTTCGGTTCCATTTCGGCCTGGAACACCAGCCCGAGGGCAGCGTTGGCATCAGGATCTGAGCCGTCCAGTTCCAGCGCCTTCTTCAGCGGCACCTTGGCGCGCTCGGTCATCCCTTGCTGCAAGTATCCCAGTCCCAGCTGCACGTAGGCGGCACGCGCTTCGTCGCGGCCCTTGCTGGTCTTCATCGGGTTGTAGTCACCCGACAGGACACAACCAGCACACAGGCTGGCCATCAGCAACAGCAGCGCAAAGCGCAGGGACATAGAGATCCTCTCTTAGTTAGTGTTCGCGGCGTTCTGTGCCAGATCGCTGTCGGCGCTCAACTCGCGCACGGCGATGTAACGTTCACTGCGACGGGTGCGATCCAGCACCTGCCCTACCAATTGACCACACGCAGCGTCGATGTCTTCACCACGGGTGGTGCGGACAGTGACGTTAAAGCCGGCCTGATGCAACTGATCCTGGAACCGACGAATGGCGTTGTTGCTCGGCCGCTCGTAACCGGAATGCGGGAACGGGTTAAACGGAATCAGGTTGATCTTGCACGGAATATCCTTGAGCAGCTCGATCATTTCCACGGCGTGCTCAAGCTTGTCGTTGACGTCCTTGAGCAAGGTGTACTCGATGGTCAGCACACGTTTCTCGCCCAGGGCGGACATGTAGCGCTGGCACGACTCGAGCAGCATCTTAAGCGGATATTTCTTGTTGATCGGCACCAATTGGTTACGCAATGCGTCATTCGGTGCGTGCAGGGACAACGCCAGGGAGACGTCGATGTGCTTGGCCAGCTCATCGATCATCGGCACCACGCCCGAAGTGGACAGGGTCACGCGGCGCTTGGAGATCCCGTAGCCCAGGTCATCCATCATCAGATGCATGGCGGCCACGACGTTGTCGAAGTTCAGCAGCGGTTCGCCCATGCCCATCATCACCACGTTGGTGATGGCGCGGTCGATGGTGGCGGGAACACTGCCGAAGGATTTGTTGGCAATCCACACCTGACCGATGACTTCGGCGGCGGTGAGGTTACTGTTGAAGCCTTGCTTGCCGGTGGAGCAGAAACTGCAGTCCAGGGCACAGCCTGCCTGGGACGAAACGCACAGAGTGCCGCGTTTGCCCTGAGGAATGTACACGGTCTCGACACAGCTGCCGGACGCCACGCGCACCACCCATTTGCGGGTGCCGTCGCTGGAAATGTCCTCGCTGACCACTTCGGGACCACGGACTTCAGCAATAGCCTTGAGCTTGTCGCGCAAGGCCTTGCTGACGTTCGTCATGGCGTCGAAATCATCGACGCCAAAGTGGTGAATCCATTTCATTACCTGACCGGCACGGAAACGCTTCTCCCCGATTGAGTCGAAGAATTTTTCCATTTCCGGCTGGGTCAGACCCAGCAGGTTTGTTTTAACAGTCGATGTAGTCATGGATTCACCTTCACTCTTTAAGCAATGCTTAGCGAGTGGTTACTTCAGTAGCTGCGAAGAAGTACGAGATTTCGCGAGCAGCAGCGGCTTCGGAGTCCGAACCGTGAACGGCGTTGGCGTCGATCGACTCAGCGAAGTCAGCACGGATGGTGCCGGCAGCAGCTTCTTTAGGGTTGGTAGCGCCCATCAGCTCACGGTTGCGAGCGATAGCGTTTTCGCCTTCCAGAACCTGAACAACCACTGGACCGGAGATCATGAAAGCAACCAGTTCACCGAAGAAACCGCGCTCTTTGTGCTCAGCGTAGAAGCCTTCAGCTTCGGCTTTGGACAGCTGCTTCATTTTCGAAGCAACCACTTTCAAACCAGCCTTTTCGAAACGGGTAACGATTTCGCCGGCAGCGCCTTTTTTAACAGCGTCAGGCTTGATGATGGAGAAAGTACGTTGAACAGCCATGGTGTAACTCCAGAAACGGTAATTTGCGAAAAATTAAACCCGCGAATTATACGCGGGTTCTTGGGTATTGCCTAACCTGCGAGGACGATCAGTCCAATTCTTTGGCCCAGAGCGTCTGAACCGCTTCCAACACCTTCTCGCCAACCCGGCCAGAGGTATTGTCGAAATCAGGAAGCTCTTTGATCCATTGCTGCAAGTCGACGAAATTGACAGAGAACGGGTCTACACCCGGCTTGGCTTCGGCCAATTCTTCGGCAATGCGTTGAACATCATTCCAACCGTAGCTCATGACAGTCTTACCAGTCAGTGCGGCGCTTCGGCCGCATGGTTAAGCGAATATTTCGGGATCTCGACGGTGATGTCTTCTTCACCAACGATAGCCTGACAGGCCAGACGCGATTGCGCTTCCAGACCCCAGGCGCGATCAAGGAAGTCCTCTTCCAGCTCGTCCGCCTCTTCCAGCGAGTCGAAACCCTCGCGGATGATGCAGTGGCAAGTGGTGCAGGCGCAGACGCCGCCGCAGGCGCTTTCCATCTCGATGTGGTGCTCGTGAGCCAGCTCGAGAATCGAAGTGCCGGGTTCGGCCTCGACGACCATGCCTTCAGGGCAAAACTTCTCGTGGGGCAGAAAAATGACCTGCGGCATCAGATATCCTCGATTTCATTCAGATTGCGCCCCGACAGAGCGGCTTTCACCGTCAGATCCATGCGGCGGGCAGCAAAAGCATCGGTCACTTGCGACAGACGCTTGGTCTGCTGCTCGATGGCATAACCATCGGTGCCTTTCATCAATTCGGCCAGTTCCTGCATCTGCAGCTCGATGACCATGCGCTCTTCGGCGTCGAGCAAACGCTCGCCATCGGCCTCCAGAGCGCCCTGCACCGCTTCGATCAGGCGCTGGGCATCGACTTGCTGCTCGCGCAGAACGCGGGCGACCTTGTCGTCATTGGCGTGCTGGAACGAGTCCTTGAGCATCTTGGCGATTTCGCCGTCGGTCAGACCGTAGGACGGCTTGACCTGAATGCTCGCCTCAACGCCCGAACCCAGTTCACGGGCAGACACGCTGAGCAGACCGTCGGCATCAACCTGAAAGGTCACGCGAATCTTCGCCGCACCGGCCACCATTGCTGGAATACCGCGCAGCTCGAAGCGCGCCAGAGAGCGGCAGTCACTGATCAGCTCGCGCTCGCCCTGCAACACGTGGATCGCCATGGCCGACTGGCCGTCTTTATAAGTAGTGAAATCCTGCGCGCGGGCAACCGGGATGGTGGTGTTGCGCGGAATCACCTTTTCCATCAGCCCGCCCATGGTTTCCAGCCCAAGGGACAGTGGAATCACGTCGAGCAGCAGCAGTTCACCGCCATCACGCTTGTTGCCAGCCAGCGTATCCGCCTGGATCGCAGCCCCGATGGCCACCACTTGATCCGGGTCGATTTCCGTCAATGGCTGACGACCGAAGGCTTCGGCGACCGCTTCGCGAACGCGCGGCACACGGGTCGATCCGCCGACCATGACCACAGCATGCACGTCTTCCAGCTCAATACCGGAATCACGCACGGCGCGACGGCAGGCTTTCAGGCTGCGGGCAACCATTGGCTCGATCAGCGCATCGAAGGCTTCGCGGCTCAGCTGCGCTTTCCAGTCACCGTAAGCGACTTCGACGCTGGCGGCTTCGGTCAGGGCTTCTTTGGCCGCGCAGGCGGTTTGCAGCAGATTGCGCTGTGCGCCCGGATCGAGATCGGCGGACAGACCGGCGCTCTCGATGATCCAGCCGGCAATCGCGTGATCGAAGTCGTCGCCGCCCAGGGCGCTGTCGCCGCCGGTGGCGAGCACTTCGAATACGCCGCCAGTCAGACGCAGAATCGAAATATCGAAGGTTCCGCCGCCCAGGTCATAGATGGCGACCAGACCTTCGGCGTGTTGATCCAGACCATACGCCACGGCGGCAGCGGTCGGCTCGTTGAGCAGGCGCAGCACGTTCAGACCGGCGAGTTTCGCCGCATCCTTGGTGGCCTGGCGCTGAGCATCGTCGAAATACGCCGGAACGGTGATCACCGCACCGACCAGTTCGCCACCCAGGGTCGCTTCAGCACGCTGACGCAGCACCTTGAGGATATCGGCGGAGACTTCGACCGGGCTCTTCGGGCCTTGCACGGTGTCGATGAACGGCATGTGCGATTCGCCGCCGACAAAGCGGTACGGCAGTTGCTCGCCCAATTGCTTGACGTCGGACAGACCACGACCCATCAGGCGCTTGACCGACAGCACAGTGTTCAAGGGATCGGAGGACGCGGCCAGTTTGGCCGACTCGCCAACCTCGACGCGGTCGGCGTGATAACGCACGGCGGACGGCAGGATGACCTGCCCGTCAGCGTCGGCCAGTGGTTCGGAAAGACCACTGCGCAACGCAGCGACCAGCGAATTGGTAGTGCCCAAGTCGATTCCCACAGCCAGACGACGCTGGTGCGGTTGAGGACTTTGGCCGGGTTCGGCGATCTGCAGTAGGGCCATCGTGATCAGGACTTATCTGTATATCAGGCGTGCGACCGGAGCGGCACTGGGTTAATCGTCGAGGCGCTCTTCTAACTGGCGCACTTCGTAGGTGAGCTTGTCGAGGAACTGCATACGCCGCATCAGGCGTTCGGCCTGTTCGCGTTGCGCCGCATCATCCCAACAGGCTGCGAAGCTTTCGTTGAGTTCTTCCTGAGCCACTTTCAGGCGCCGCTTGAATACCGCGACACCGTCGAGGTCGGCACTGTCCTGAAGGTCTTCGAGCTCTTCGCGCCATTGCATCTGCTGCAAGAGAAACTCGGGATCATGGACCGTGACTTCCATCGGCACTTCATGCCCGCTGATGGTCAGCAGGTAGCGTGCACGCTGGGCAGGACTCTTGAGCGTCTGGTACGCGTCGTTGAGCCGTGCAGACTGCTCGAGCGCAGACCGCTGCTCGCGCTCGGAAGCGTCGGCAAAGCGGTCGGGATGAACACCGCGCGCCAACTCACGGTAGCGCGTGGCCAACTGCTCGAGATCCAGGCGAAAGCTCGGCTGCAGCTCGAATAAAGCGAAATGACAAGGAATACCCACGACAAGCCTCAGATGTTGAAGCTTTCGCCGCAGCCACACTCACCGCGTACGTTGGGGTTGTTGAACTTGAAGCCTTCGTTCAACCCTTCCTTGACGAAATCGAGCTCGGTGCCGTCCAGGTAGGCCAGGCTTTTCGGGTCGATGATCACTTTCTCGCCGTGACTTTCGAACACCTGATCCTCGGCAACCACCTCGTCGACAAACTCCAGCACGTAGGCAAGGCCGGAACAGCCCGTGGTGCGAACACCCAGACGAATCCCTTCACCTTTGCCGCGCCCGTCGAGGGAGCGTCGCACGTGTCGAGCAGCCGCTTCTGTCATGCTGATAGCCATCGTTGACTCCTTACTCGTCGCGCAATGCTTAGATCAAGCCTTTCTTCTGCTTGTAGTCGCGAACAGCCGCTTTGATAGCGTCTTCAGCGAGTACCGAGCAGTGGATTTTCACTGGCGGCAGGGCCAGTTCTTCGGCCAGCTGAGTGTTCTTGATGGTCTCGGCCTCGTCCAGCGTCTTGCCCTTCATCCACTCGGTGGCCAGGGAGCTGGAAGCGATTGCCGAACCGCAGCCGTAGGTCTTGAACTTGGCGTCTTCGATAACGCCCTGATCGTTGACCTTGATCTGCAGGCGCATCACGTCGCCGCACGCCGGGGCGCCGACCATGCCAGTGCCGACATCCGGGTCTTCCGCGTTCATCTTGCCGACGTTGCGCGGGTTTTCGTAGTGGTCGATGACCTTTTCGCTGTAAGCCATGGTGCTTAATCCTCACTCATCAGAGAGTCGCTCTTAAAGCCCTGCAACCTGGGGTCGCAGGGCCGGTTCGCGGCGACTTGAAATCAGTGTGCCGCCCACTCGATTTTCGAAATGTCGACACCGTCTTTGTACATGTCCCACAGCGGCGACAGAGCGCGCAGCTTGGTAACGGCCTCGCAGACTTTCTGCGCGGCGTAGTCGATTTCTTCTTCGGTGGTGAAACGGCCGAAGGTGAAACGGATCGAGCTGTGTGCCAGTTCGTCGTTGCGGCCCAGAGCGCGCAGTACGTAAGAAGGCTCCAGGGACGCCGAGGTGCAGGCCGAACCGGACGATACCGCCAGATCCTTGAGCGCCATGATCAGCGACTCGCCTTCAACGTAGTTGAAGCTCAGGTTCAGGTTGTGCGGAACGCGGGCGGTCAGGCTGCCGTTGACGTACAGCTCTTCCAGATGCTCGACCTGCTTGTAGAAGCGGTCGCTCAGCGCTTTGATGCGCACGTTTTCGGCAGCCATGTCTTCCTTGGCTACACGGAACGCTTCGCCCATGCCGACGATCTGGTGGGTCGCCAGGGTGCCGGAACGCATGCCACGTTCGTGACCGCCGCCGTGCATGGTCGCTTCGATGCGCACACGCGGCTTGCGGCTGACGTACAGCGCGCCGATGCCTTTAGGGCCGTAGGTTTTGTGGGCGGAGAACGACATCATGTCGACTTTCAGCTTCTGCAGATCGATCTCGACCTTGCCGGTGGACTGAGCCGCGTCAACATGCAGCAGAACGCCCTTGGAGCGGGTCAGTTCGCCGATGGCAGCGATGTCGTTGATGGTGCCGATTTCGTTGTTCACGTGCATGACCGACACCAGGATGGTGTCTTCGCGCAGTGCCGCTTCGATCATCGCCGGGGTGATCAGACCGTCTTCTGTCGGCTCGAGGTAGGTCACTTCGAAACCTTCACGCTCCAGTTGGCGCATGGTGTCGAGGACAGCCTTGTGTTCGATCTTGCTGGTGATCAGGTGCTTGCCCTTGGAGCCATAGAAATGCGCCGCACCCTTGATCGCCAGGTTGTCGGACTCGGTGGCGCCGGACGTCCAGACGATTTCACGCGGGTCGGCGTTGACCAGGTCGGCCACCTGACGACGGGCGTTTTCGACGGACTCTTCAGCTTTCCAGCCGAACACGTGGGAACGGGACGCCGGGTTACCGAAGTTTCCGTCGACCAGCAGGCATTCACTCATCTTTTGCGCAACGCGCGGATCGACCGGGGTGGTCGCAGAGTAATCAAGGTAAATCGGCAATTTCATGGACTATCTCCTAAATCAGGCTGGCTGGCGTGCCGCTAGCTCTTTGGCTGTCATTCGACGGCGGACGCTTCAATCTTGTCCAGGCGCGGCGCCTTGCCATTGCAACGACGCTGATCCTGACGCTGGGCCACTTCCTGCACCTCACGGCGAGTTACGAGGTCGGCCAAGCTGATACCGCTGAGAAATTCGTGAATCTGCAGGCTCAGATCGCACCACAGGTGATGAGTCAGGCAGGTGTCGCCGGAATGGCAATCGCCCTGGCCCTGGCACTTTGTAGCATCGACCGATTCGTTGACCGCATCGATCACCTGAGCCACCTGGATGCCCTGCATATCGCGCGACAGCTGGTAACCACCGCCTGGACCGCGAACACTGGAAACCAGGTTACTGCGGCGCAGCTTGGCGAAAAGCTGTTCGAGATAGGACAGGGAGATGCCTTGGCGCTCGGAGATATCGGCCAGGGACACCGGCCCGTGCTGCGCGTGCAACGCCAGGTCAAGCATGGCGGTCACGGCGTATCGGCCTTTTGTAGTCAGTCGCATGGACAATTACCACGGAGTTCGGAATGGGCGGGAGTATGCAATTCCCGAGCATTTAAGTCAACTATAAGACCTAGTGCATTAGTCGGGTTTACCCGCAAAAGAGCGCGCGAATGATAGCAGGGTCTGCGGCCTAATGGCACACCGGTTACCGGATGCCTGTGTAGGAGCTGCCGCAGGCTGCGATCTTTTGATTTTGCATTGAAAAAGATCAAAAGATCGCAGCCTGCGGCAGCTCCTACAAAAGCCTGTCAGCCGGCTTTGGATTCGTCTTTGCCTTTGACGCAGGCGAAGTCTTCTTCGCGCAGCTCGGGCAGATCTTTAGCACAGTAATTACTGCCCAGATCCTTCAGCGCGCCGCACATCCCCTCCAGTCGTCCATCCACCGCTTGCAGGTGATCGAGCAACTGACCGATGGCACGGGCCACCGGGTCGGGCATGTCTTCGCTGACACCGTAGGCGTCAAAGCCGATCTTCTCGGCCATCGCCTTGCGCTTGGCGTCCTGTTCTTCATCGGATTTGACGATGATCCGCCCCGGAATCCCCACCACCGTGGCGCCCGGCGGTACTTCCTTGGTCACTACGGCATTGGAACCGACTTTGGCGCCAGCCCCTACCGTGAACGGCCCGAGCACTTTGGCGCCGGCACCCACGACAACGCCGTCACCCAGCGTCGGGTGGCGTTTGCCCTTGTTCCAACTGGTGCCGCCGAGGGTCACGCCCTGATAAATGGTCACGTCATCGCCGATCTCGGCGGTTTCACCAATGACGATGCCCATGCCGTGGTCAATGAAAAAGCGCCGGCCGACTTTGGCGCCCGGATGAATCTCGATCCCGGTCAACCAACGACCGAAGTTCGACACCAGCCGCGCCAGCCATTTCAGCTCATTGCGCCACAGCATCCCGGCCAACCGGTGAATCCAGATCGCGTGCATACCGGGGTAGCAGGTCAGGACTTCAAAAGCATTACGCGCCGCCGGGTCTCGATGGAATACGCTCTGGATATCTTCACGCAAACGCTCAAACATCATTCAGTCCTTCCGCTTAAGAAGCTCACCACGGGCCGCTTTTTGGGTTTCCGTGAGGATGCCACGCAAAATATTCATTTCCGCCCGGCTGACCGAGCTGCGTCCGTACAACCGGCGCAGGCGCGCCATCAAATGCCGCGGTTTTTCCGGATCAAGAAATTCGATGGCGACCAGCGTCTGCTCCAGATGCTCATAAAAGCGCTCCAGCTCATCCATGGTCGCGAGCTCGGCACTTTTCACCGAAGCCACTTCTTCTTTCTCGATCTTGGTCGGCTGCCCTTGAGCGGCCAGCCAGGCCATGCGCACTTCGTAGCTCAATACCTGCACCGCCGCCCCGAGGTTCAGCGAGCTGAACTCAGGATCGGAGGGGATATGCACGTGAAAGTGACATCGCTGCAGCTCCTCGTTGGTCAGGCCGGAGTCTTCACGACCGAATACCAAAGCGATTTGTGCGCCCTGCCCCGCCTCCTCGACCACTTTGCTCCCGCATTCGCGGGGATCAAGCAGCGGCCAGGGAATGCGGCGGTCACGGGCGCTGGTGCCGAGCACCAGATTGCAGCCGACCAAGGCATCTTCCAAGGTGGCGACGACCTGCGCATTTTCAAGGATATCCCCGGCACCGGAAGCTCGTGCATCGGCTTCGTGATGCGGAAACAACCGCGGTTCGACTAGCACCAGCCGCGACAGACCCATGTTTTTCATGGCGCGCGCGGCCCCGCCGATGTTGCCGGGGTGACTGGTATTGACCAGGACGACACGAATGTTCTGCAGCAAGGGAGGCGCTCTCGGACACAGGAAAGGGGTGCAAATCTTACAGAACAGCCTACCGTTAAGCTATGAAAGCGAACAGCGACCTTCACCTGAAGAAAAGTTCTGATAGAATGCGCGGCTTTCTTTAACAACCTTAGGTGACACATCCATGCAGCCCATGCTGAATATCGCGCTGCGCGCCGCCCGCAGCGCCAGTGAACTGATCTTCCGCTCCATCGAGCGCCTGGATACCATCAAGGTCGACGAAAAAGACGCCAAGGATTATGTATCCGAGGTCGATCGCGCCGCCGAACAGAAAATCATCGATGCTCTGCGCAAGGCTTACCCGAATCACTCGATCCAGGGTGAAGAGACCGGCATGCACGTGGGTAACGGCATCGAAGGTGAAGAGTACCTGTGGATCATCGATCCACTGGACGGCACCACCAACTTCCTGCGCGGCATTCCTCACTTCGCTGTCAGCATTGCCTGCAAATACCGCGGCCGCCTGGAACACGCAGTGGTTCTGGACCCGGTTCGCCAGGAAGAATTCACCGCCAGCCGTGGTCGCGGCGCTCAACTGAACGGTCGTCGCCTGCGCGTCAGCGGTCGCACCAGCCTCGAAGGCGCTCTGCTGGGCACTGGCTTCCCGTTCCGTGACGACCAGATGGACAACCTCGACAACTACCTGGGCATGTTCCGCGCCCTGGTTGGCCAGACTGCCGGCATCCGCCGCGCCGGCTCCGCCAGCCTGGACCTGGCTTACGTGGCTGCCGGTCGTTTCGACGCGTTCTGGGAATCGGGCCTGTCCGAGTGGGACATGGCTGCAGGCGCTCTGCTGATCCAGGAAGCAGGCGGCTTGGTGAGCGACTTCACCGGCGGTCACGATTTCCTTGAAAAAGGCCACATCGTTGCCGGCAACACCAAATGCTTCAAGGCAGTGCTGACGGCGATCCAGCCGCACCTGCCGGCTTCGCTGAAGCGCTAAGCTTCCCGCGAAACGCAAAAAGCACCCTTCGGGGTGCTTTTTTTATGCCTGTAACTCGATCTTCAGATCACCAAAATCTTCATGTGGGAGCGAGCCTGCTCGCGAATGCATTCTGACAATCAACATTGTCGTCGGCTGGCACACCGCATTCGCGAGCAGGCTCGCCCCCACAAGGAGGGGACGGTGTAGCCAAAAATCGCAGGCACAAAAAAGCACCCCGCAGGGTGCTTCTTTTTAAAACGATCAGAGCGTTACTGAGCCGGCTGATTTTGCGACAGAATCAGCTTGCCTTCCTTGTCGACCGGAATCTGGTTGCCCGGATCACGATCCATCCGCACTTTGCCTTCCTTGCCATCCAGCGAATAACGCACGTCGTAACCGACAACCTTGTCACTGATGTCATTCACGGTGTTACAGCGAGTCTGCGTGGTGGTGTAGGTGTCGCGGTTCTGCATGCCTTCCTGCACCTTGTTACCGGCATATCCGCCACCCACCGCGCCAGCGACCGTGGCAATCTTCTTGCCGGTACCGCCGCCGATCTGGTTACCCAGCAAACCACCCGCTACCGCACCAATCGCGGTACCGAGGATCTGGTGTTGATCCTTGACCGGCGCCTGGCGGGTTACAGCAACATCCTTGCACACTTCACGTGGAGTCTTGATCTGTGTTTTGACCGGTTCTACGGCCAGCACTTGCGCATACTCAGGGCCGCTTTTAACCAGGCTGTAGGTGGCAACAGCACCCCCGGCAGTCACACCGACAGCACCCAATACCGCACCAACCAGCAACGACTTGTTCACATGAACCTCCTGACCATCACATGCGGGACGCGCCCGCGCTTCTCCCAGCCTTGGAGCATAAAAAAAGGCGCGAGTTCAACTCGCGCCTTTTCTGGGCTGACAACCGGTGAAGCGATGGCCGTTACGGACGGTCGTCGACTTCCTTCTCGGTGTTGGCCGGAGGAATCAGATCCTCGGTGCTCAGGTTCAGCCAGATCAGCACCACGTTCGCGATGTAGATCGACGAGTAGGTACCCGCCAGAACACCGATGAACAGGGCGATGGAGAAGCCGAACAGGTTGTCGCCACCGAAGAACAGCAGCGCAGCGATCGCCAGCAAGGTGGAGATCGACGTTGCCATGGTCCGCAGCAGGGTCTGAGTGGTCGAGATGTTGATGTTCTCGATCAGCGAAGCCTTGCGCAGCACACGGAAGTTCTCACGAACCCGGTCGAACACGACGATGGTGTCGTTCAGCGAGTAACCGATGATCGCCAGTACCGCCGCCAGCACCGTCAGGTCGAAGGTGATCTGGAAGAACGACAGGATACCGACAGTCACGATCACGTCGTGAATCAGCGAAACGATGGCGCCGACCGCAAATTTCCACTGAAAGCGGAAAGCCAGGTAGATCAGGATGCCGCCGAGCGCCAGGAGCATGCCGAGGCCGCCCTGGTCGCGCAGCTCTTCACCGACCTGCGGGCCGACGAACTCGACACGCTTGACCGTCGCCGGGTTGTCGCCACCGACCTTCTGCAGCGCGTCTGCTACCTGATGGCCCAGTTGCGGGTCTTCACCCGGCATGCGCACCAGCAGGTCGGTGGTCGCACCGAAGTTCTGCACGATGGCTTCGTGGTAACCGGACGTCACCAGTTGCTCGCGCACTTTGGTGACGTCAGCCGGACGCTCGTAGGTCAGCTCGATGAGCGTACCGCCGGTGAAGTCCAGACCCCAGTTCATGCCCTTGTGGAAAACGCTGAACAAGGCCAGGACGGTGAGAAACACAGTGACGCCGAACGCAAAGTTGCGAACGCCCATGAAGTTGATTGTACGTAACATGGCAGCCCCTTAAATCCACAACTTCTTGAAGTCACGTCCGCCGAAGATCAGGTTGACCATTGCGCGGGTCACCATGATGGCCGTGAACATCGAGGTAAAGATCCCGAGGGACATGGTCACTGCGAAGCCCTTCACCGGGCCGGTGCCCATGGCGAAGAGGATGCCGCCGACCAGCAGAGTGGTCAGGTTGGCGTCGAGAATCGCAGTGAATGCCCGGCCGAAGCCTTCGTTGATTGCACGCTGCACGGTCATGCCGGCGGCGATCTCTTCACGGATCCGCGAGAAGATCAGCACGTTGGCGTCGACCGCCATACCCATGGTCAAGACGATACCGGCGATACCCGGCAGGGTCAGCGTTGCACCCAGCAGCGACATCAGCGCCAGCAGCAGCACCATGTTCACCGCCAGTGCGACCGTGGCGATCACACCGAAGAAGCGGTAGATGGCGATAATGAACAGCGAGACGAACAGCATGCCCCACAGCGATGCATCGATACCTTTGGTGATGTTGTCAGCACCCAGGCTCGGACCGATTGTGCGCTCTTCCGCGAAGTACATCGGAGCGGCCAGACCACCGGCACGCAGCAGCAGTGCCAGTTCGGACGATTCGCCCTGGCCGTTCAGGCCGGTGATGCGGAACTGTGCACCCAGCGGCGATTGAATGGTCGCCAGGCTGATGATCTTCTTCTCTTCCTTGAAGGTCTGCACCGGCACGTCTTTCTCGACGCCGTCGACAACCTGCTTGACGTAGGTGGTCACCGGACGCTGTTCGATGAAGATCACCGCCATGCTGCGGCCCACGTTCGAACGGGTTGCGCGGCTCATCAGCTCGCCACCGTGACCATCCAGACGGATGTTCACTTCAGGTGTGCCGTGCTCGCCGAAACCGGCCTTGGCATCGGTCACCTGGTCACCGGTGATGATCAGGCCACGTTCGATCTGCGCCGGAGGACGGTTGCCCTCACGGAACTCGAACGATTCGGAAGTGGCTTTCGAAGCACCCGGCTCTGCAGCCAGACGGAATTCCAGGTTGGCGGTCTTGCCGAGAATACGCTTGGCTTCGGCAGTGTCCTGCACGCCCGGCAGCTCAACCACGATGCGGTTGGCACCCTGACGCTGAACGATCGGTTCGGCAACACCCAGCTCGTTGACGCGGTTACGTACCGTGGTCAAGTTCTGCTTGATGGAGTATTCACGGATTTCCGCCAGCTTGGCCGGGGTCATCGCCAGACGCAGCACCGGTTGACCGTTGAGGTCGGCCGGAACAATGTCGAAATCGTTGAAGTTCTTGCGAATCAGCGCACGGGCCTGTTCGCGGGAGTCAGCATCGCTGAAGCCCAACTGAATGGCACCATTGAGTTGCGGCAGGCTGCGATAGCGCAGCTTATCTTTACGCAGCAGGCTCTTGACGTCGCCTTCATAGACTTTCAGGCGGGCGTCGAGGGCTTTGTCCATGTCCACTTCCAGCAGGAAGTGCACACCACCGGACAAGTCCAGACCCAGCTTCATCGGGTGCGCGCCCAGATTGCGCAGCCATTGCGGGGTGGTTTGTGCCAGGTTCAATGCAACGACGTAGTCATCACCCAATGCCTTGCGCACAACGTCCTTGGCCGGCAGCTGGTCTTCAGCCTTGGTCAGGCGGACCAGACCGCCCTTGCCATTGGCGGCCAGCGAGGCTGCCTTGACGTTGATCCCAGACTCACGCAGCGCGGTGCTGACGCGATCCAGATCGGCCTGATTGACCTGCAGTGCCGTGCTGGCGCCGCTGATCTGAATGGCCGGGTCATCGGGGTATAGATTGGGAGCGGAATAAATCAGACCGATCGCCAGCACCGCCAGGATCAGAATGTATTTCCACAGAGGATATTTGTTCAGCATCACGCCGCCCGTTATGAACGCGGGGCGCCTTGCGCGCCCCGTCGATTGAGTAGAAGTTGGAACCTTAGATCGCTTTCAGCGTGCCTTTTGGCAGCGTGGCGGCGATGGCGCCCTTCTGGAACTTCATTTCCACGGTGTCGGAAACTTCCAGAACCACGAAGTCATCGGCCACTTTGGTGATCTTGCCGGCGATGCCGCCGGTGGTGACCACTTCGTCGCCCTTCGCAAGGCTGCTCAGCAGGTTCTTCTGCTCTTTGGCGCGCTTGGCCTGTGGACGCCAGATCATCAGGTAGAAGATGACCAGGAAGCCGACCAGGAAAATCCACTCGAAGCCGCCGCCCATTGGGCCAGCAGCAGCCGGTGCAGCTGCGTCAGCCATGGCATTAGAGATAAAAAAGCTCATTTAGCACTCCAGTTGCAAATGTTGAATCTTGGGGTCAGAAAACTCAGTCCAAAGGCGGAACGGGGAGCCCGCGTTTGGCGTAGAAGGCATCGACAAAGGCGGCCAATGTACCCTGTTGAATAGCCTCGCGCAAACCAGCCATCAGCACCTGATAATGGCGCAAGTTATGGATGGTATTGAGCATGCTGCCGAGCATTTCGCCGCACTTGTCCAGGTGATGCAGATAAGCGCGGGAGAAGTTCTGGCAGGTATAGCAATCGCAGGTCGGATCCAGCGGCGAATCATCATGGCGATGGAACGCGTTACGGATCTTCAGCACGCCTGTATCAATGAACAGATGCCCATTGCGGGCATTACGGGTTGGCATCACGCAATCGAACATGTCCACACCGCGGCGCACACCCTCAACCAGATCTTCCGGTTTGCCAACGCCCATAAGGTAACGAGGTTTGTCAGCCGGCATCATGCCCGGCAGATAATCCAGCACCTTGATCATCTCGTGCTTCGGCTCGCCCACCGACAGACCGCCGATGGCCAGGCCATCGAAGCCGATCTTGTCCAGACCTTCCAGCGAGCGCATGCGCAGATCCTGGTGCATGCCGCCCTGAACGATACCGAACAGCGCCGCGGTGTTGTCGCCATGGGCATTTTTCGAGCGTTGGGCCCAACGCAGCGACAACTCCATCGATACGCGAGCAACGTCTTCGTCAGCCGGATACGGCGTGCATTCGTCGAAAATCATCACGATGTCGGAACCGAGGTCGCGCTGCACCTGCATCGACTCTTCCGGGCCCATGAACACTTTCGAGCCGTCGACCGGGGAGGCGAAGGTCACGCCCTCCTCCTTGATCTTGCGCATCGCGCCCAGGCTGAACACCTGAAAACCGCCGGAGTCGGTGAGGATCGGGCCTTTCCACTGCATGAAATCGTGCAGGTCGCCGTGCTCCTTGATCACCTCGGTGCCCGGACGCAGCCACAGGTGGAAGGTGTTGCCCAGAATGATTTCCGCGCCAGTGGCAACGATGTCACGCGGCAACATGCCCTTGACCGTGCCATAGGTGCCCACCGGCATGAACGCCGGGGTCTCGACGGTGCCACGCGGGAAGGTCAGACGACCACGACGAGCCTTGCCATCGGTGGCAAGCAGTTCAAAGGACATGCGACATTCGCGACTCATTCTGTTTCCTCTGGGCCTGTTTGTTCAGGGGCAGTCGGGGCGGGATTACGGGTGATGAACATCGCATCACCGTAGCTGAAAAAGCGGTACCCGTTGTCGACGGCGGCTTTATAGGCGGCCATGGTTTCGGGATAACCGGCGAACGCCGAAACCAGCATCAACAGCGTGGATTCCGGCAAATGGAAGTTGGTGACCAGGGCGTCGACCACATGGAACGGCCGGCCCGGGTAGATAAAGATGTCGGTGTCGCCACTGAACGGCTTGAGCACGCCATCGCGCGCGGCACTTTCCAGCGAACGCACGCTGGTGGTGCCGACGGCAATCACTCGCCCGCCACGCTCACGGCACGCGGCAACGGCGTCGACCACATCCTGGCCGACTTCCAGCCACTCGCTGTGCATGTGGTGATCTTCGATCTTGTCGACGCGTACCGGCTGGAACGTCCCCGCACCGACGTGCAGCGTGACGAACGCGGTCTCGACGCCCTTGGCGGCAATCGCCTCCATCAGCGGCTGATCGAAATGCAGCCCCGCCGTCGGCGCCGCCACCGCACCGAGACGCTGGGCGTACACGGTCTGATAGCGCTCGCGATCCGAGCCTTCGTCCGGGCGATCTATATAAGGAGGCAACGGCATGTGCCCGACGCGATCGAGCAGCGGCAGCACTTCTTCAGCCAAGCGCAACTCGAACAGCGCATCGTGACGCGCGAGCATCTCGGCTTCGCCACCGCCGTCGATGAGGATCTTCGAACCCGGCTTCGGCGACTTGCTGGAGCGCACATGGGCCAGCACGCGATGCGAATCGAGCACGCGTTCAATGAGGATTTCCAGCTTGCCGCCCGAAGCCTTTTGCCCAAACAGCCGCGCCGGAATCACCCGGGTATTGTTGAATACCATCAAATCGCCCGGGCGCAAATGCTCAAGCAAATCAGTGAATTGACGGTGTGCAAGGGCGCCGCTCGGCCCATCAAGGGTCAGCAGGCGGCTACCGCGACGCTCGGCCAAAGGGTGGCGGGCAATCAGCGAATCAGGAAGCTCGAAGGTAAAGTCAGCAACGCGCATGATGGGGTTCGTCTAGCAGGGCCGGAAAGTCTAGCGGAAATATCAAAAATTGACCATGAAACGTGATTGACCAACGGTAATCACCTCTCTATACTTCGCCGCCATTGAGCCCTGATGGCGGAATTGGTAGACGCGGCGGATTCAAAATCCGTTTTCGAAAGGAGTGGGAGTTCGAGTCTCCCTCGGGGCACCATATAGCAGTATCTGAAAGTCTCTACCAGACTCTCAGACCCAGAGAAACCGGCCACTTGAGCCGGTTTTTTTGTGTCTGGCTATCTACCTCTGTATCCCCTTATCCGTTGTATCCCTGTATCCCTGCTTGTATCCTGAGAAAAATACCGAACTTTGGGATACAAGGATGAAGCGCGCAGACATCAAGCGCCGCCCTCTCGCAGACACGACACTTGCGGGGCTGGAGCCGGAATCAAAGGAATACCGGGAACTGGACGGAAACGGCCTCTACTTCAGGGTCAAGCCTGATGGTGGTAAATCCTGGCAGCTCCGCTACAAACGTCCGGCGGGCAATTGGGCTTGGATGGGGCTCGGGGGCTACCCGGAAGTAAGCGGTGCATTGGCACGGGACAAAGCTGCCGAACTACGCAAGGTAGTTAGCAGCGGCGCCGATCCTCTCGAACAGAAACGCTCCGCCAAAGCTGCCATTGACGCTGCCAGGACTCGGACCTTCCGAGCTGCTGCTGAAGCTTGGCTCAAGGCCAAAGAAGAAAAGGGCCTCGCTCCCTCCACTCTTAACAAGATCCGCACTTACCTCGACAAGGACATCCTACCGGCATTGGGAGATAAGCCCCTCGACGAAATCACCCGTACCGACTGCGCAGAACTCCAGGCATCCCTCGAAACCCGAAACGCACACAACGTGGCGGAAAAGTGCCAAACCTGGATCAATCAGATCTTCGGCCGAGCCATCGGCTTAGGGCTCACCGAAAACGATCCGGGCAGCCGCCTACGTGACATTGCAGCCCAAGCCCCGAAGACTCAGCAGCATCCACATTTGCTTGAGCCTGAGCTGGCTGAATTCCTCCAGGCGCTCAGAAACACACCAAGCAGACTGACAGCCCGTACCGCTGCATGGCTTTGTATCTGGACAGCATCACGACCCGGCATGGTTCGATTGGCCGAATGGAAAGAATTCGACCTTGAGAAAGCCATTTGGACCACACCTGCTGCCAAAATGAAGATGCGCCGGGATTTTGTATGCCCCCTTCCCCACCAAGCCGTTGTGGCGCTGAAAGAGCTGCAATGCTTAACCGGTCGCAGCCGCTGGCTCTTCCCCGGAGTCGGCGCAAAAAATCCGACCATCAGTGAAAACACAATCAACAAGGTCTTCGCCACCATAGGCTACAAAGGTCGTCTCGTTGGACACGGGACTCGCCACACAGCGAGCACATTGCTTCGAGAACATGGCTGGCCTAAAGAACACGTTGAGGCGCAGCTTGCCCACAAAGAGGAAGGTATTTCAGGGGTATATAACAAGGCTCAGTACCTAGAACAGCGTGTAGTGATGATGCAGTGGTATGCCGACCACCTTGAGCAAATGGCAGCGGGTAATGTGGTGCAGGGACAGTTTGGGAAGGCGGTATGAGCGCACGTAATCGCCTCCCCTCAAAAATCGGTGTAACGCGTGTTACAGGTATAACGAATCCATATAACTAATTGATAATAATGAATTATTTATCTTCTACACGTTGTTTTCACCTCGAATGCCTCAAGTGTAACGACATGAAGTCGTGTAACAGAAATATCCCCGAGTCCTTCCTGTCGGCAGCGGCTTTATTCAATCCACGACGCTGGAACAGCGCGCCTGTCTCGGGGCGAGGGGCGGCCTAAATGGATATCGAGCTAGGTATTGAACCTGAAGAACTAGAAATCGCAGGGACCGACGTGAAGTGTCTGATTTGGGACATGGATGACGCCGAACTAGCAGTGCGTGAGTTAGCGTTGTATCCCCATTTTCACGAGAATTTCCGAGAAGCTTTCGACCTCATCGGCGTGGCAACTTCGTTCTGGCTTGAGGATGGCTCCTACGCGACCAGTGCAGAATCAGTCACAAGAACCTTGTTTCGACTCCGGGATGCCATCGGTGAACGTGCAAGCTCTGCGGAAGCAGCTTCAATGCCTAACGTCATTCGAGGCTTTCTCGGGGTCGATCATCCAGCTACAGATTCACAACTCACTGCAGCTTTTGCCCTGGTACTCGGCGTACAAGCTGTGGAAATACTTGCAAATTGGCTCTTCGAGCTCGAGGTCGCTACCTACGATATAGATGCGGATCTGATAGAGGGGCTAAGAAAGGACTCACCCCGCCAATACGCGACCCTAATCGATAAAGAACGAGATCGCCGCGCCGGCTTTGAAATAGAAGCGAGAGAGCAGTTTGCAGTCTTGAAAGGGGAGGCTAATCAGACATTGTTGATGGCAAGCCTCTATCGCCAGGTGGAGAGCATCGATGTATCCAAAAATGGCTTCAACACATCAAGTCTGATGCTTCGACTACTTGACGAAGCCTTCTCAGCGAAGGCATCTAAACGCGGGCAAGAGGCTGGCAAAGGTAATCAAGAGGCAGGCTCTAAAACGCAAATAGAAACGATGGATCGGCGCTCAAACATAAAGGCAGCCGCAGAGCAAATTATTGCAGGCCGGCGAATCGAGAAACGAAACCTGACAGATGCAGAGCTAACCAACCTGCTGTTCGACCAAGCCGTTCACGGCACCAAGAAAACCATCCGCGATCATTTGACCGCGCTAGGTCTTCGACCACTCAAATAAAAAAGGGAACGGACACAGTCCGTTCCCCTCCCTCTCCGTAGCGTATGGCCTGTCGTCTCAATAAACGCAGGTTTGGATCGCTATGACTACCGCAATAAAACACCTTGCTTCACACGACCCCGCCACGACTCTCATCCGTATGCCCGAGGTGGTATCAATCGTTGGGCTTGCCCGCCCGACCATCTACAAGCTCATGCGCCAACCTGAGAGCGGATTCCCGCTGCCTGTGAAGCTGAGTAACAGCAACGCCCGAAGTGCTCCAGTTGCATGGGTATTGGGAGAGGTACAGGCGTGGACACGAGCGCGTATCGCCGCCCGTGATCTGGTGGCAGCATGAAGCGTAACTACTGCCCATTCAAAGGGCCGTTTCTCGACTCGTACAGCATCGGATTCCGCCTCTATCAACCCGGCGCGATCAACTGGCGTCACCGCACCATCGCGGGCGTGAGCTGGAACGGCGAAGAGCAGGAAGCGTTCTTTTTCACTCCTGACGGTCTCGTGCTTCCACTCAAAGCCAACCCTTGGGAGCTGCCAGAACTGATCCGCAAAAATGCGGTGCGCAGAGAGTTTTCGAGCGTCCACGGCTCCGGCTATTTTGCTATGAGCGAAAGCCGCCTCACCTCGCTGAAGGCGCGCGGCATGACGGATTGGGTCACCTACTGGCTGGTGGATCAATCGGCAGGATTCGCGAACGATCCAGCGGTATGGCAACGCATCACGGATGAGGATCTTGCCGTCGAGAAGACGACAAGCGAGCGCGTTCACAAAGATATGCGCTTGACCTCCGACCTGGACGGTTACGTCGAACAGTGTGTCGCACAACGCCGCGAGCAGATGGCCGTTGAGCACCGTCGTCGCTGCGTTGAGGACAGCAAGATCCTGGCTTGGCTCAAAGGCGAAACTCCAGCGCCACTTTTCGCCCGAGCGCAGGAGGCGGCATGAATCGAAAGATCGCTGATAACGCGTTGATGCATCCGTTCTCCGTACTGCGCCGGATCGGATTTTCTACTCGCCTCATGCAGCGCCTTGAACGCCACCGCAGCCAACAGGAAAAGCGAGGCCGCGTGGTCAGCGTACTGAGCTGGGCCGACGGCACCTGGTGCGCCCTCTCCCTCCACTGCGAAAAGACCGGAGCCGTGATCGTCGACGAAGGCCAGCAAACGCAAGCCTACGAGGACGCCCGCTCCATGCTGAGTGGCGGATTCCTGCCCCTACTTTCCCTGCGCTGGGAAGCACATGCCTGAAACGAAAACGCCTCCGGGGGCGATCCGGAGGCGTTGAGGTAAATCTACATGCAAAGACAATTTATGCCGCACCCGAAAAATCCGCAAGCCATCAGCGCGGTTGCACTTTCGAAAAACGGACGTTACTCTCTGGCCGTCGCTGCAAATTCAGCGACCGGACTTGGCCGTCCGAACTGCAAAAGGCGCACAAGCGCCCTCCATCCGATAGCAGGCGCTTTTTTTGTGCCCGTCGTATCGTGTTATGGCGGCTGTGCGTGGGACACCTTCGGGTGTGCCGGGTCCCTTTTGCCCCGGTCGGCCAACCTGCGTACAGCTGCCACCATTCCTTGCTTGGCCGCAAGCGGTGGCAGCTCCTCAGCAAAAGGAGCTCTACATGCACACCCTCAATCCGTCCAAAATTCGCGCCGCTGCACACCGTGCAATGGCTCTCGCCGCTTTACACGCCAATTCCAGCCTCGCAACACGCCTCACCCGCTACAACGACCACATGGCCAAAGCTCGCGCGCTCGAAGCCGCAGGCGGTGCCCAATGAACAGCCCCCTGAGTTGTGCCCTGCCCGAAGACCTTCTGTGCGTCAGCAAAACCGTCGAAGCCGGCGTGCCTATCGACGCCATCACCTGTGCCATTGAACGCGCCGACTCGGTACTGACGCTGCTCGAGGACCACTTCGAAAGCGAATCTTCGCGCCTTGCCAATCACGTCATTGCTGCCGTCCTTTGGGACGTGCGCGGTACCCTAGGCTTGATCAAGACGCTCGCCTTGCACGGCGACACCACCTCGACTCCTGCTGTGCAGAAAGGCGGTGCGCTATGAGCACTTCCACCACCCTTGGCCACGCCACCTTTTCCCGCGTCAACGCTACAGACTTAAAGCTGTTTCGGGTGAACGCCGGAGTTCCAGTCGAGGATGCACTGGAGATGGTGTCGCTGCTGCAGCATCACGCCAACCAGCTCACTTTCGACGCAGCCATGAGCGATCACGGCGATCGTTTCAGCTGGCCAGCTCTGTATCTGGGCGAGATGGCCAAAGCTTTGATCGATGACATCAGCGACGCGCTGTTTCTGCAGAGGGCCGATACATGAGCCAACGCCCAAACAGCAACGCAAAACGTCCAAGCTTTGCCGACGTGAAGGTAGCCGCGCTGAAAGACATTGATCGTGTCCTTTCGCACTGGCTGCCCAATGGCAAGCGCGTAGACGGCGGTAAGGAATACACAGCCCCGAATCCTACCCGCAGCGACAAGCGCGCCGGATCGCTCAAAATCAACTTGAGCAAGGGTACCTGGGCCGACTTCGCCACCGGCGACAAGGGCGGCGACCTGATCGATCTGGTGCGTTATCTGGACGGCGGCACTGACATCGAAGCCTGCAACAAGCTGGCTGACTTGCTGGGTGTTTCGCCCGGCGCTGCACAGTCAAAGGCAACACCTAGCAAGCCCATAGCAACGACATGGAACGCCATCCAGCCAATCCCGACCGAGGCCATGAACAAGTGCCCGGCCAAGCACCGGGATCATGGTGTGCCGTCCAAGGTGTGGATCTACCGCGACGCTCAGGGCCAGCCTCTCATGGCGCTCTACCGCTTTGACCTCGGCCCCGATGAAGACGGCAAGCCAAAGAAGGTCTTTGCGCCATTGACGTGGTGTCAGCGCGCAGACAGCCAGACCAAGCAATGGCGCTGGCAGGGGCTGCCAGATCCGCGTCCCCTGTTGCGCCTTGATGAACTAGTCCAGCACAGTGACACGCCGGTTGTTCTGTGCGAAGGCGAGAAAGCCGCTGACGCCGCCACTGAACTGCTACCGGGCTACGTGGCCACCTGCTGGCCGAATGGCTCTAACTCTTGGCACAAAGCCGATCTGACACCGCTCAAGGGGCGCGATGTTGTCTTGTGGCCAGACAACGACGACAGCGGTAAAGCCTGCATGGACACCGTCGCCGAGAAGCTGCGCGAAATCGGCGCCGACTCGGTTCGGGTTATCGAACTGGAAGTGTTCAAGCGCAAGCCCACGCTGAAGAACGACCGCGCCGCTTTTGCCAAAGGTGGTCAATGGAATGACGGTGATGATGCCGCCGATGCGCTGGCCAAAGGCTGGACAGCCGCCCACTTTGCCGAGCTGGAAAGCAGCGGCGAGCTATTCGGCGTGATCGAGGAAAAGGCGGTTGCTACCCAGGTTAAACCCGAGCCGGAACCGAAGTCTAAAGCAGCGGCCAAGCGCTCTACAAAATCGAAAAACGACCTGATGCCGGGAGGCTTCCGCCTGACATCCGAAGGTGTGTTTTATGCCGGTGACGATGGCGAAGCACGCCCAGTGTGTTCGCCTATGGCGATCCTCGCCCGTACCCGTGACGAGAAGGGACACAACTGGGGCTTGCTGGTCGAGTTCGATGATCCCGATGGCACCAAGAAGCGCTGGAACATCCCGGCGCGCACCATGACCGGCGACTTCGGCAAGGACGTGCTCGGTCCATTAGTGGACATGGGTTTGCGCCTCGCCGGTAGTCGTTCGGGGCGCAACGCACGCAACGACCTGCAGAGTTACCTCGGCGGTTTCGACAGTGCACAACGTGCGCGTTTGGTCACTCGTTTAGGATGGCATGACAGCGCCTTTCTCCTGCCTGAGCAGCAGGTCGGCACGCACAGCGAGCATCTGCATTTCTACGAAGCGGGTGCGCAGCTTCCACCGATAAGCGAAGCGGGCACGCTCGAACAATGGCAACAGCAGATCGGCGCACTGTGCGTCGGCAATCACCGCTTGGCGTTTGTCGTCGGTGTCGCCTTCGCCGGTCCCCTACTGCATATGCTTGGCCACGAATCGGGTGGCTTTCATTTGTACGGCGACAGTTCCGGCGGCAAGACTACTCACCTGCAAGTCGCCGCCTCGATCTATGGCGGACCGCGCTTAGTGCGTTCGTGGCGCTCGACCGACAACGCGCTGGAATCCATCGCTGCAGCACATTCCGACGGCCTCTTGGTACTCGATGAAATCGGCATGTGCGATCCACGCATCATTGGCGAGACGGTTTATATGCTCGGCAATGGCACCGGTAAGGCTCGGGCCAATGATCGAGGCCAAGCAGGCCGACAGGTGCAGGAGTGGCGTTTGCTGTTTTTGTCCACGGGCGAGAAGACCTTGGCGCAGCACATGGCCGAAGCCAACAAGGAGCTTAAAGCGGGCATGGAGGTGCGGATGCTCGCCGTCCCGGCAGATGCCAGCAAAGGCCTCGGCATGTTCGACACGCTCAATGGTTTCGAAGATGCGGCCGCCCTATCGGACTCGCTCAAGGCCCGCGTGGCGAACTACTACGGCACACCAATCACAGCGTTCCTCACCGCCCTATGCGAGCCGGGCAAGCGTCACGGCTGGGCAGCGATCCTCCGCCGCACGCTGGAAGGCTTTATTGCCAAGTCGCTCCCAGCGTCCGCCAGCGGACAAGCGCACCGTGCCGCAGCTCGCTTCGGTCTCGCCGCGGCAGCAGGTGAGCTGGCCACCGCGATGGGCATCACCGGCTGGCCGGACGGAACCGCCACTACCGCCGCTCGCGTCTGCTTGAACGCTTGGCTGAATGAGCGCGGCGGCGCCGGTAACTTCGAGGGTGATGCGATCTTGGCGCGCCTGCGCCAGGTCATCGAGCGTTTCGGCGAAAGCCGCTTCACCCGCTGGGAATCGGCGGCAGCCAAGATCGACGAACACGGCCCGCGCACCATCGACCGCCTCGGCTTTCGCAAGACGCTGGAGCACGGTATGGGCGACAACATGCACACCACGAACACCTATTACGTGCTGCCCGAGGCGTGGCGCTCCGAGGTATTCCGGGGCATGAACATCAATGCCGTGAATAAGGAACTACTACAGCGCGGTGTGCTGGAACCGGGGAACGACGGCAAGGCATCGAGCCTGATCCGCTTGCCCGGACTCGGCACACAACGCTGTTACATCGTGAAGACGATTCCGGGAATGGCTGAGAGCGAGACTCGGGCTGCTTGAGAGCATCTCAGCCAATTGAGGTAGCGCCGGCTTATTTACGGCCTCGCCAGCCGCTCAACCAACCCACAATCGAACTGAACAGAGTCAAGAAAAATGAATGAGATCCAGGAATTGAAAGACCTCCGCAATCAACTGCTGAGCGAGGCCGACGAACTGCAAGCCCAGATGTTGCCCCTTGAGGCCGTGCTGGAAAGCGAGGAACACGTCGAGCCGACCCACGAACGTGAACTGCGCGACAAGTACAACGAGTTGAAAAGGAATTTCGATTCGCGCAAGCACAACGCAGAACTTTTAGATCGGAAGATCAGCCGCCGCGAGAATCTCGCCAATTGCGATTCCCTGATGGCGGGTTACATCGAAGCGATGAATAACTGGAAAGCGGATGAGCAAGAGCTCAACGGAAAGCGCCAAAGCCTAACCACCCGCCTGGAGCAGATCCAACAACAGGCGGTAGAGGACATGGCCAAGGCACGTCAGGCCGAAACAGACGCTGCCACGGCATACGCGCAGGCCGTCGCATGGGGTGACACCGAAGGCGAGAAGACCTCCAACGCCGATGCGCAAAAGGCAGCAAAGAACCTCACGGTGGCCACCGAACACAATCGTCGGCAAACCTTGATCATGGCTGCTCTGGAGCAAGAGTTGGTCACCGTAGATAAATACATCGCCGAAGCACAGGCAAAGCATAAAGGGATCGAACGCAACGCCCTGTGGCTCTCTTACACAGTGCTGGAGGAGAAGTGGAACGAGGCCGCAAAAGCGTTGTTCGAGGTGGGCGGAAAGCTTTGGGCTAACTACAACTTGCTGGGCCTCGATCAAGTGGGCCTGATGAAGCTGGCCGTTCCTGAGGAAGGCGAAAACTTCGGTAACTGGACGTGGCATGAACTTTCCGACCGCGCACGCAAATACGGCGCGCAGGATCTGCTTCAACTCAACGATATTCCGACACATCAACAGGCTGTACAGGTAAACCATCTGGAACAACGCAAGGATGAAAACAATGAGCAAACCACTACAGAACAGCACGAGTTGGTCTGACACACTTAAAGCGCGGAAGGAGCACCTGACTGGGCTATTGAAAACTTTCAGATCAGGGCCAGGCAAAAACAATCAGTTGCAAGCGTTAGCGATCAAAGCGATTGATGCGGAAATGGCGAACATTGAAAACGAACTCAATCGCCAAAAATAACGGCGAACCTATAGACAGATTTTTTGCTTAATAACAAAGCACGCCACCACAACGAATAAGGAACACACAATGCCCATACTCTCAAAAAAACCGCCTTAAAAGGCGCTTCTTTATTCAGAGAAGTTTCTAGCCTCGAACCTTAGAACTCCATGCTTGATCTCTGATTTGGGGACAGTGCAATGCGACATATATCCAATTAGTTAATAACTGCGTCAAGCCTGAAGCAGCTTACGACTGCAAGCTGCCTCCCCCCACATTAAGGCACCAAATCAGATACTCTCCCGCAATTAATCCAAACCCTTATCAATTAACAATAAAATGCATTTCAAACATTAGCAATCAAGATTTCCAAAAAAGCCTTCATCTCCCCGCCACGCCGATAATTGGTACATTCACGTAGCAACATACGAAAGACTTCAGCTTTCAAAAAAGCCTTATCAGCTAAGCCATCCTGGATGACAGTATCAATATATTTAGGAATCGCAGCAGCAATCTCGTCTCCTATTCCACCACCATGCCCGCCTCGTACATACCAATGTACGAAATGTTCAAGCCAAGACCTGAACTCAGCGTTTAGAACATCTCTCTGATACCGCTCTCGAATTTTGAAGATTCGATCCCAATTCTCAGCTTCGCTTTGAGGGCCGCCTTTAAATTGAATATTCCACTTTGGCAAACGTATACCATTTTTAACAGAGCCAGCAAAAGGTAAACTTTTCGCCAAACTAACTATATAGAATGGTCCATTGTAAGGATCTACGCACCTACGCCTGCGACCACGCCTATCTCGCAAAATATCGATATTCTTCTTGAAGTCAGAGTTACATTCGCTACACATTGGGGGCAAATTACGAAGATCAGCACCCATGAAAGGATATCTAGTAATAGGCATATAATGATCAAGTGCGTGCCTAGGCGCACCTGGCGCCCTAAAATGGCCAAGACCACAAAAAGGACAAACACGCGAAGGAACTTGATCATATATCGCAGTATAATGCAAATCACGAAGGCATTCAGCGCCAACCTTTATACTAGTTAGCTGCTCTTCAAAAAGGAATCTAAATAGGTCTATCGTAGCTTTTCGTATACCGTCGGGAAATCTATCAATTTCAACACATGCCGAATTGTCAAATAGTGCATCAGGCAAGCGTGACTGTTGGTTCAACGACGCAAGTAATACCTCTTGCGTTGCGAGATTAAGAGTTAAGAACTCCTTCCAGAACTCTTCTAGACGCTTTCGAATACCCGAGCGCCCTCTCAGGACTGATCGACGCGCTACTGGTATCACCGATGGCCACACATCAACCTGGTGCCCACTAATTATTCGTCGCATACCCTCACTCAAGATTTGAATGAAAGTCTGATTCAGCCAATTTTCTGCAAGCGCTTGAGGAGAATATGTAAATAGCATTATAGTTTTTTATTCTTTAATCGACGCAAATGATCTGCCAGGAATGCTTTTTCTACTGATTGACCAAGCTCACTCAATACCTGCTCTACCTCGTCGATATTCTCCGACATAAGTACTTCATTAATTTTCTCCTCCGCGATCCTTGAAATGGGTGGTCGAATATCAAAACAAGCCTCTAATATTCGGTCAAATGTCGCCCCAAAAGTCTCTGCCTGAGGCTCTTTAACGATAATCTTTCCATTATCCCGACTAAAAATCAGAACCTGCTCTCGTGGCATATCAGAAGGAACAAAAGGTGCGTGAGATGTAAGTAGCAACTCTTGCCCCTCTCTCGATCCTGTGAGCTCCATCAACCGCTGAACAAACTTCACTCGCCATTGAGGGTTGAAGTGCGACTCAGGCTCATCTAGCAAAAATAGTGCATTAGTGTCTGTCATCATTGCATATGCACCCAGGATCAATGCTTGCTGATGCTCACCATCCGAGAGAGAGACGTAGTCCACTGCCTCCCGTCTTTCATCATCTGGCCAAAATCGAACCTCTTCAAAGCCGAATACCATGTCCTCCTGCTGAGGTTCTGGCAATCGTGAAGCGAACCGACGCTCCTTCACAGCACGATCTAACCGCTTCCGCGCAGGCCTTGGAATCGCCAGATCGTTCAAGAGCGCAAGTTTATGCAAAGCCCGGTAGAGCGAAAACGCATCATTCCAAAAATTAGCAAATGCCACTCGAGTGGCATCATCTACAAAAAAATCGAAAGTATAAGTTTCAGTCTTTTCGTCTTCCGTCCAACATGTCGCTGTACGTTTAAGTGAGTGTATGATGCTTTCGAGCTCATCGGTCAACTGTATGCCTTTACGACCCGTTATATCCGTCCTTTTTTTGGGAGCTTTATTGATAACAGAATGGGCTAATCGTACAACGCAGCGGCAAGAAGCGAGATCGGAAAGTCGAGCATGCCGTATTATTTCTTCACGCGCCTCTTTAGGGCCCAGGATAAGATTTGAAAATAGAACCTCAAGATTTGTGCCGTAGTCAATAAGCATTAAGCGGTTGTCAGGAACAGTATTTTTTACTGTATCGCCGAAAGCAGCCCGCGCCACGTCCTGCGCATATCCGCTTCGACTAACCAAAAAAGGCAAACTAAGGGTTTCATTGTCACCGGAGGTATATCCTACGATTATTGAGGGTAGACGCTTCTCAAACTCAGGAGAGCCTGCCTTTATCGCTGATTCAGAACTTCCACTATAAAGCTCGATACCCCCTACTAAACGACCCTTTTTAGTACGTACCAGCCTAACTTCTTCCGGAGTGTCAGCCCCTGGGATATTTATCAGATAACTTAGATCGAAAAGTATATCCTCGTTAGCACTTCTGCGCTCTTCGGTAGGATTATGTGCATGCCATGCTGCCTGAAAAATTTCGGCCAACAGCTGAAGAAACTGAGACTTACCCGACCCATTCGGTCCGATCATACACAAGGGCGCAAGGGGTTCACTTGCCTTACCATCTGCTCCCCTTCCGAACCAAACATCTAACCCATCAAACAGCCCCCCACTCGCCGAGGAACTTTCAATTTGGAGACGGCGTAGCCTCATACTTTCACCCGCTGCAAATGCATACAAGCGGCTTCATTATTAAAGACCTGACGCAGTTGCGGTCTATCTTCGGCCAGCAGTTTAAATATGGCATCCCTCATCTCGTCATATGGGAGAGGGACACGCTTTGCCACTTCCGCAAATGGTAATCCTTCGTCTGGCCAGTCATGGCTGTCTAGAAGAAGGCGGTCTTTCGGATCCTTGATAAGCGTTTTATCTTTAGTACGCATTTGCGTCTGCCTCTTAGGAGCAATTTCGCGTTCAGCGCGGATGCGGGCAAGAAGGGCGAGGGCGGATTCATCGCCTCGCTCCTGGCTAACCAAGTCACCACGGAAGGCCTTTGAAAGGATCGCAGCATCCAATTTAGGCAACAGTTCCATCATAGCGTTATGTTCGGATAACACGCGCTCAAGCCAAGCAAGTGTGCTTTCGACCCTGGAAACAATTTCCACCTGATCCTCTAAAGAAAATAAAGGTATTGCAAGTGAGCCTAGTTCTTTTGCATTTATATTATGAACACCGCTTGTTGAACGCGCTCCGGCTTCAATCACCCCTCTGACTTCAGGAGCTTGCAACATCAAAGCGAGAAACTCTGGCACCACTTTACTGAGTAACGGTCGAAGTCGAATCAGATAGCCTGCATAAGCCATCCCTAACGCCTCATTTGATACGACTGCAGGACGCCCAACTAAGCTTGTACTGCCATTAGATCTAACAACTAAAATATCTCCCGCAGTTAGCTTAAGAGTATCCAGTTCCTTCTCGCTAAGATCCGAGTACTTCAGATCATGAAGATCTATTTTCCCCGACACCACATTGGGAATACGTAAAACTGGAACACCAACTTTTTCCACTACGCTTTTCTGGGCTGTTCCATAGCGCAGACTTTCAACAAACGTACTAAGATTCGCCATTTTCTGTGGGCTCGACTGAAAAGCACCAACCGAACCTTTCAGTAGGTGCCCAGTATAAGCCAAGGACAAAAGACGCTTCTTATAACTATCTACCAACCCCGGAAGAACATCAAGATCATTGCGTGCCTGATTGGTACGAGCAATTAGACCATCTATTCTATCAATTATCTTTTTTTGCTCACTAAGAGGAGGTAGCGGCAACTTGCAATTCTTTAAGTAGTCTGCGGGCACTCGCTGCTGGCCAACCGCACCCGACATAACCTTTTGCGCATCTTCTCGAAATCTTTTTTGGCGAATAAAGTACCACAGGTATTTTGGCATAACAGCGCCATTACTTCGCAATACGTGAAACTCCGTAGAGCCGAAGCCAATACCGTTTTTTAGACCGACAGCCACCGCAGACTTACCATTTTCCATTGACGGGGTAATTTTCGCAAAAATCACATCCTCCTCTGCAAACTGGGTGAAGCCTTTGTTAACCTCTTTTAAGGTTCTCACAACACCATCGGTAATTGCGCCAATCTGTTCACTAACTGCTGCCATAGGAACAAATGTAACGGCATCGTCACTGTTTAAGTGAACCGACTTTCGTGGATTAACCTCTGCTACATCTTTGAAATCAACCTCTATCCATCCCTCCGGTAGATCGCTCATCCGAGGGCTCCCCGTTCGAAGCAATGGAATGACGGCACTCCTGGCCCCCTTGTTGGCTCTTCGCGGTCCCAAGACCATGTATGGGCGACTATTACGATAGCAGAATCGTCAGCGAAGTGACTGCATGGCTGAGCGAAGACTCTCGTAGAGGTCATTCTTCCACCTCGATCGACTCTGCAAACTCATCGTCAACAGCCTCGATTTCAACAAGGGCCGAACGAAGGTGGCGGATAATGGCAGCAGAGATTTCCTCAAGTTCAGTGAGTCCTTCCTCGTTAGCCGCCTCGTCTTCACTAATCCATGAAATGTCGAGATTGTCGTTACGGTTTGCAACTTCTTCTCGAGTAAAGCATCGGAAATTAGCATTTCTCCCCAGCTCCTTACGAGGAGATTTACCGTGCGGATCGTCGCCGAAATTTTCTACAAAATCTTTAAAATGCTTTAGTTCCAGAGGTGTAGTTTTCCCGAACCTTGGCATATTCACACGCATATCATATATCCAAATATTATTGGTCCCCCCCCCTTTTTCTTTCGAGAAAAACAAAACATTAGTCTTTACACCAGCAGCATAGAATATACCCGTTGGCAAACGTAAAATCGTATGTAGATTACAAACTTGCATGAGATGCTGCCTGACTGCTCTACCAACGCCTTCTTCAAATAGAATATTATCTGGGAGAACAACTGCAGCACGCCCGCCTTCTTTGAGCCCTAAGTAGATATGCTGCAAAAAAGCCAACTGCTTATTACAATTCGGAAATGGAATATCTTTTCGCATGGAGCGCTTGCTTCCCGCCTTGCTACCAAATGGCGGGTTAGCCAGTATAAGATCCGCAGACTCAAGAGCCTTCGCATCATCCGTAAGAGCATCTCCATATATAATATCCGCATTCAAACCATGCAAAAAAGTATTCATAAGACAAATACGACGAGTATTTTTCTCTATTTCCACACCCTGATACTTCGGTGGATTGGAACGATAATCCTCATCAAGAGCCGTACGCCGTATAAACTCATCAGCAGCGACCAGAAATCCACCACTTCCTACAGATGGATCTTGTATAAGCTCACCTACTTTTGGCTGCATCAGCGTTACAATCATTTCTACCAATGGACGCGGCGTAAAGTATTGTCCTGCTCCAGAACGAGTATCTTGAGCACTTTTATCTATTAAGCCACTGTAAATATCTCCGAAACCGTCCTGATCAACTTGGTGCCAATCTATTTTTGATATACCGCTGATAACTGCTTTAAGATTAGCAGAATGCGAAAAAACCGTCGTAGGGAAGGCATATATTGTTCTGACGACTTCATTACCGGCAGTCGCTCCCAAATGAGTTAGCATTTCTTGATAGAAGCCCAACAGTCCATCTTCACCATGGGTGTCTAAATCAGCCCATCGGAAACCTTCAGGAATCAGCTCCTCAGAGCCATTCTCGCGAGCAATTTTCAGGAATAATAAGTAGCTCAACTCTGCGATATATTGGTAATAGGTTATCCCATCACCCCTTAAAATATTACAGAGGCTCCATATTTTCTGGACGACGTTGTGCTGTTTCATTTGGGTCTCAGGAGGCTCAATTTAGGATGACGCTCGGTCATGCAGTGCATATTACCTTAGGGGGCCACATCACAGAGCTGTTTTATGGTAGCTACTCGTTGTGAGCGAGCAAGACCTTTCGAGGAGCCAGAAGCATCCGAGAGGTGACATTCTCTCTCAAGAAACGCTAGTGCCTAGTGGTCAAGATTGGTGGGGGGCGCCGACATCACTGATTGGAGCTTGTCGATTCGAATGAGCGGCAGCGGGCGCAGTGGGCTCCGGTCCCTCGCGAGGTGAGCCGTTGCATACATGACGAATTTGGTGGCCGTGGGGTGCTTTGCCAAAAGCGCGGCGTCACCGGAGTCTGGGTGTTAACTTTAAAAATGAACGCGTTACACGATTCGTCGTTGCTACACCATGCACACGTAACGCGCTCAGCGCGTGTAACGAAGATTTTTATCTTTAAAATCAAATAGTTATTATAATTCGTTACACCAGTAACACGCGTTACACGCGATTCGAGAGGTACCTGCCCCACTCCCCTAGGAATTGAGTTCCACCAGCGAAGAGATTCCCGCAGATGCCGGGGGCCCCTGGGGGCTTCAGCTCATCACGGGGTCGGAAACCCGCCGGACCTTGTTAGCGGGAGAACTCCCAGCTTAGTGAACAGGTGAACCCGGTGAACTGCCTGTTCACCTGTGCATTTGCCCTACGAAACAACAGATCTGAGGTCACCATTACCGAAACGGTAACGATGCCCTTTTTTCTTCAAGATCCTTTCAATTTCAACATTGAAATTTCAGTAAGCTGGGGCACCTCCCGCTACCAAAGCTCCGCGGGTTTCCGACCCCGTGTATCACGGAATCTCTCAGGGTCCCCACAGGTTTTCTCTTCCGGAAGGCCTCCCCTTCACGCTATTACTGGAACCCAGTGCAGAGAAGCTCGACGGAGAGATGGAGCAAGGACAAAATCGCAACGATGCTGGCCACTGAGCGAACGCTACTGAGGCCAAGATCAACGGTGACTACAATTTCACAATATCGCTATTCCTAGGAAAGCAAGGTGCGGGTATGGGTGGATCAAAAAGAGAGTGGGAGCAGGCTCAAGAAAGAGGCTGGACCTCAATCGACAGGTTTGTTTGCACCGACTGTGTTGAGCTCGTCGAGTTTAAGGACATCATTGAAAACAACCTTGTTTCCGCAACCTGTGATTACTGCGAGAGAACTGAAGAGGTTCCCATAGCGGCACCGGTTGATGATCTCCTTGAGGTGTTGTTTGAAACTATTCACACCTATTACGCAAGCCCCGAAGCAGCAGGGATACCGTATGACGGCGGTCCCGTGTTCGAACCCTGTTATCTCGGCGATGTACTCGACAGCCTAGGTTTCGAGGGTGAGGAGTCACTTATTGATGACATCATCCAAGCGGATACAAATGGAGCTTGGGTACCTGCGGCTGAAGGCCATTGGTTAGGAGAGCACGAGCATCAATCTCTACTATCCTCCTGGAACCACTTCGCACGGTTGGTTAAGCACGTTACGCGCTATCACTTCGGTAGTGTCGCACCCGATGATTTAGATCCGTTTGAAATTGATCCACGCTCGATGCTCCAAGTCCTAGGGCGTCATCTGCAAGCTTTGGTTTGCACCCTACCTGCCGGAACTAAGGTGTTTCGTATCCGTCGCTGTAAGCAGGCAGATACGTGGCTGCCGGATGAAACGACTATGGGGCCGCCTCCCTCCCCTAGCGCTGGCAGGATGAACCCGGCTGGCATACCGTATCTTTACACCTCGTTCGATGCAGAGACTGCATTGCATGAGGTTGGAGCTCATAAGCGCACCACTGATCGGATTTACGTCGCCAGCTTCACATTGGCAAACTCCATTCAGGTAGTGGACCTAACAAAACTTCCTCCTCCTCCCTCAATATTTGAGGTCGATAAAAAACGAGACCGTGAAAAGTGGCTCTTCGCACAAGGGTTCGCTGATGAGATTTCTACTCCGGTAACCAAAAATGGCCAGGAGCATATCGAGTACGTTCCAAGCCAGGTCGTGTGCGAATACTTGGCTCAGGTTTTTGAACCTAACACGGGCGGGAGGCTGGCCGGATTAATTTATCCCAGTGCGGAGTATGACGGTGGGCGCAACCTGGTAGTTTTCCCATCAAAAAGAGGCTGGGATCTCGAGTTTAGCGGAGTGAATTTTGAAAGGGCTTATCGATACCACAAGGCCCGAGGCGCTATGTCGAGGTGGCTCAACGAGCCTTATCCTAAAGGCAGATTGAAGCCGATTTGAAGAAATCCTCGCTGCCACTCCATATCAAAAAACCGTGCGTGATCGCCTTCAGTTCAGACGATGCATGGATCTATCGAAGGGTTTGCATGATGCCCTATAGACTATTCATACTAGGCAGCGAACGTGATCCTGTATCCCCACATGTATCCCGAGATAGCAAACCTCTCTGGAGGCCTTGAGTTTACTGGAACACTACAGTCTCCCTCGGCACCATTTGCAATACATAGACGACTACCAGTCGTCTACGCACCCCCCTAGAGCCCGCTAACTGCGGGCTTTTTGGTCTCCGGGATCCCACCCCCGTCTCTTGCAAGCCCGTCTCTTTTGGGTACATTTTCTGTACATATTCCAGTTCGAGAACCGGAGGTGTACAGCAATGCCTTTGACCGCCTTGCAAATCAAAGCGTCCAAGCCTGCCGACAGACCGTTCACGTTGAGTGATAGTTCGAGTCTTGCTCTGTGGTGAAAACCAACGCCAGCAAGTATTGGCACTTCCGGTACACATATCAGGGTCGGGCGGCGCGCATGTCACTGGGCGTGTATCCGCATATCTCCTTGCAGGAAGCCCGTGAACGGGCTGCAGAATGCCGCAACTTACTCAAGCAAGGCACCAACCCCGGCGCCAAACGTCGCGATGACAAGCTGCGATAGCAGGAGGCCGGGCTCAACACCTTCAGGCGAGCCGTGGAGTACTGGTACCAATTCAAAGCGGAATCCGGCCGCAGCAGCGCGACGCTGAAGAAGATCCGCGACTATCTCGATAAGGATCTACTGCCCGCTCTCGGCGAGAAGCAACTGGAGCTCATCAGTCGAAGCGACTGCGCAAAACTGCAGGCCAGCATCGAAAAACGAGGCGCCTTCAATGTTGCGGACAAGACCCGGACCTGGCTGAAACAGATTTTCAGTCAAGCCATTGCACGCGGCCTGTGCGAATACAATCCAGCCTCCGAACTACTCCACGCGATCGCGATAACGAGATGTTTATTCATGGCTTTGGTAGGTTGACGGAATGGACAGAGTTTCGGTTATGACCGACAACGGAGCCATGCCGGGCCGCAAGCGCTGAAAGATCTGTTCGGGGGTGGGCATTAGCCGAACGACTCTAGTCGAGAAAGCAGGGTCGCCTGGTATGAGCGGGAGGCTTCCAACTGGCGCGAGTTGGAACGTCGAGTACCGCTATGAAGCAGAATCCCTGTAGTGCTGCTGGTACTCACCCCTTGACCCAAGATGATCCGTCCACTGCCGAACAGGTCCAGCCTCTTGCTCGGTCAGCTTCATCTGTTGCAACTCATCATGCAGAAGGAACACAAAATCCTCTTCGTCCTGTATCTGCCGCACCTCCTGCAGGGTCCAGTGGTGCTCGCTGATCAAATGGAGCCGAAGTTCGTCCATGGCGTCCAGTCTGGCCCAGATTGCCGTGCTGCCTTCGAGCATCCGTTCGGCGAAACACTTAAGCTTGTACAAACCTAGTGCCATACGGGTGTGCTGATCGCCCGGTAGCCCTTCCCAGCGGAGGTCGGGGTTTTCAATTAGAAGTTTCTCGTACTTATCAAGCGCTGCTATCCATTCACGATGGTGATTGAATCCTTGAACCATATTCCGGGTCTCCGCGACAGTCTTTTCAAGTGAAATCGAAACAAGATTACGACTTAGCCCGACACCTATTTGCGGCCAGGGTAAATTCCAGGCAACAAAAAGGCCCGCATTCCAGGATGTGTGAGACGCACTCAGCTGCGGGTTAAAGCAAATGTCCGACTACTCGGGGCATTTTGCTCTTCGACGTGGTTAAAGGGCCTGCTGAATAGTGGACATCCATCCTGTTCACAGTTGGGAAAGGCAGCTCCTTGGGCTGTGTAGGAGCTATACGATGAACGCCTCAAAATCTCCCGCTAATACCCAGCAGTGGACCCTTCTGGACAATGTCGTACACAAACCCATCGTGACGATAATTCACCCCCATGGCCCGGTACCCGGCCACCGCTGAAAATCCCGGCCAGAACTCCCAACCGGCCAGCGCGGCCAGGTCCCAGTCCTCCCGAGACTGCCCGGCGCCCGCCATTCCCCAGGATGACAACCAGAACCGGTCATTCACGGCATAGTGCCCGCGCAGTCCCGCCATGGCATCCGCCCAGGTTGCATTATCAGAGCCCGATGAGCCACCAAGAGGTCCACCATGAAAGGTGAGGGTCGTACCGCTGTACCAGACGCGCACGCCACCGGCGACATCCAGTCGACGGCTTTCATCACCCAGCACGGTGTAGCCGCCACCCAGGAACCCGGAGGCAGTCTTGCTTTCTACCTCAAGCTTGGCGCCTCCAGGCAGGCGGTTGCGGGTGTCGGTGTCGATGTACATCAGGTCGGCGAGCACGCTGTAGGGGCCGCGACGCGCTTCCCCCATCAGCATCACCGACATATCGACCGTCTTGGCGATGTCGGAGAAGTCGGATTTTATGGACTGTGTTCCGGTGCTGCTGTGACCCACGTGCCCACGAATGCCGGCGCCCCATACGTAAGGTCCGCCGTTGAATGTCCAGCCTTCGTTGTCTGCCGCCAGGGCAGGCCCGGCGGCGACAAAGGCTCCAGCCAGCAGTGCCAGGCGCGCTTGCGTGCACCGTAGGGCCGAGCGGGGGTTGTTGCTGTGCATGATGGTGTTTCCCCGATCAGTGCTGGGTCAGCGAGAGCGCTACGCTCTCGGCTGCGCAGTCTTCTGCAGGCTTCAGACCTGCCTTTTGAGCGGCCTTGACCTCTTCCTTCGCCGCCGCCAGGTCCGCCAGGAATGCCGGATTGCTATGCAGACTCGCCACCGTGGCGGCGCCCATGATGCGGCCTGCATCCACGTCGCTCTGCCAGTGCGCATCGCAGATGACCCGGCTTTGGCCGAAGGACAACCCGCGGGTCATCAGTTCGGTGGCTCGTGCAGGGTTGATTTCCGCCAGTATCAGGCCCCACGCCCAGCCCGCCGCGGAGTGGCCGGACGGCCAGGAGCCATCGGTACGCAGCAACGGTTCCATGTCTTTGCGACAGGTTCCTTCGTCATGGGCCACGAAAGGTCGGGTGCGGTTGTAGGCATTTTTCCCGGCATAGGTGGAGCCGCCCGCATCGCTCAGGGTGCGCTGCATCAGGGTGTAGAGGTGCGGTGTACTTTTCTCGGTGATCGGCGCGCCCATCGCGCAGACGAATGCGTTGGCCGGGCCCGGGAATGACAGCTCCGCATCCGCTGCGGCGAGTTTCTCCCGGGCCGTCCCGCGCAGCGACAGCGCGGTTCTCCGTGCTTCTTCATCCCGTGCAAGCGCCGCAGAGTCAGGCTTTGGCGGGGCGCCCAGCAATGCCAGGCGCAGTGGCAAGTCCGCCGAGTTCAGATAGCCTGGGGCCAGCTTGAAGTGAGGGTCGGTGACCTTGGTGGCGGCATCGTCGGCAAGTACCAGCCCCGACCAGAGCAGACCGGCCAAACCCAGCTGCTTATGTACTGTTTTCATCGAGTGTTCCCTGATCAAAAACGGTAAAGGGCATTCAGATAGGCGCCTGCGCCCACGTTTTCACCCGTCAGCGGGCTGTTGCGGGCGTCGGAGACCAGGGCGTAGGTCTTGATGCCGCCTTCCAGTGCCAACTGTGGCTGCAATTGCCAGGTGAGGCCCATCTTCAAGGTCACGTCGCGCATGCCGCCGCCCGGGTGGTATTCGTCGAAGCCGGTGCGTGCCGCTTGTTGGTCGGTGACGCCGAAGCGCGCCATCATGTCTTTCTCATTGCTCCAGGTGCCGTACAGGGTCGAGTCCAGGGTCAATGTGGACGACAGCGCGTAGGCAGTGGCGAAACCGGCCTCCAGGAACGCGGTACGCCCCAGGCTTTCGCCACCGTAATCGCGGCTCTGGCTGGCTTGCAGGCCGCGCACGAACAGGCGTCCGGCCGGCAGCATCCAATACGCTTCCGCCCCGACAAGCGCGGTGCTGTCCAGGTTGCCCATGCCCTTGAGGTAGTCATCACGACCGCCCAGGGTGTGGATTCTTTCCTTGCGGCCCTGGTCGTAACCCAGCAATAGGGCGATCCCGAAAGGGGACAACCCCGGCAGGTCCCAGCGCAGTCCGTCCGGGAAGGATGCGGTAAATTTGCCCCAGTTTTCGGTAGGCAAAAACGCTTTGAGTTTCAGTGACGGGAAGGCGGCGTAGTGTGAGGAGCCTTCGTACAGCGGGCCAACGGCAAGTCCGCCACCGACGGTCACGGACGGCTCACTTGAATCGTCGGCGTGTGCAGGTAACACCATCGCAAAGGCGATCGTTGCGCCTGTCATGAGCGTCACCGTGTACTTGAGAAAGTTTGAGCCATAGAGGGCTGTCATCGCTTTTTTCCTTGGTGTAAAACCAAACGTATTGGCAATTTTTTTAAGTTATAAAAGTCGGGATTTACTGATTAGAGTGCGACGGGCTGTGGTTTTGGAAAGCTCCATTTGCCATTCAGTATTTGTTCGCTCGGCTGATAAAGCCTGACGGTGTAGTTCCAGCCAGGGGGAGTGGGCAGGCAATTGGCGATCTTCCCGTCGCAACCACCGAACTGGATAACAATCGAACCGTCCTCACTTTTCTTGGCGGTGAGGTTGTTCAACGAATAGGCGTCATAGGGGTTCTTCTGGAAGTAACCGTCGGCGTTATAAACACTGACAGACCAGAAACTATTGACCGGGACCTCCCCAACTTTAAGTCGGTAAATGGTTTTCCCGTCGTTGTGCGACATCACGCCGCCGAGGTAGATAGCATCCTTGGCCGGGTTCCCGCCCCAGCCTGTTGCAGTGCCGATCAAGTGATGGATAGGGTTGACCGTGCCCTTGGGGCCAAAAGACTGGTTGTAGTCAGGAATCGTCGAGCCGAGGACTTCCAAGGCCTCACGCACTTTTGTCTGGCTCGCCGGATCCCACTTGGGGACTACAAACTCCCCGACCTTGGCCTGGCTGACGGTGATTGCATCCTGCAGTGCATGTACCTTTTCAAGGTCTTTGGGGTCTGCGGGATCGAAGAACGTGCGCACCGCCACAAATACGTAGCGTGTCCCAATTGCCTCTTTCGTCAGTGTCCGGCGGCCCGTGCCGTAAGTGACGATGGGGACGTAGTGATCTTCATTGATCACCGCCATCGACATGAACCGCCCACCGGCCTCAGGCAACGTGATCGTGACGGGGCCTGCATCGAGGTCGAATACCGCTGACGAATAGAGCGTGTCCCGGTTCATCCGCACCACATCCTGGGCGTCGATGGGCACCGCTTCGCGGGTATGAACAAACCGGCCCAAACTGCCGCTCGCGACCATTTTTCCCAGGTAGAGATCGGACTCGGCACGGGTAAAGTTATCCACGCCCACCGGTATTACCGCCTCCGGGGATGACTGGGCGTTCGCACTTCCAAACGTTGCCAGTGCGATGGCAAGGACGCAGGCGGTGGATGAGTGAGACATTTAAACCTCAGGGTCTTATAAGTTGGCGTTAATTTTTTGACTGTATAAGAACGCCTCGGCGCAAACTTGCCATTTGGTGCCAAAAGCAAAGCGAGTACCTACGCGAAGGCCGACCCGGAAAGGGGCCAAATGTTTTAAGGGAAGAGTTGGAGCGTTTTTTTACGGTGCGATATTGCGACGGAGGACGCCCCCATCTGCATCATGCAGTGAATGTAACTTTTCAAGGTCTTTGCGATCTGCCGGATCGAAGAGCGTGCGTACAGCAACAAATAGATAGATAGCGTGTGCCGATAGCCTATTTTGTTTCGGCATACGACGCCGTAAGCGACAACAGGGACGTAGTGACCTTCATTGATCACTGCCATCGACATCAACGGTCTCAGGCAAAGTAATCCTGACGGGGTCTGCATCGAGATCGAACACTGCTGACAAATAGAGCGCGTCCCGATTCCTCCGGACCACATTCTGGATGTCGTTGGGCACCGCTTCACGGCAACGGATAAACCGGCCCAAACTGCCACTTGCCGCCATCTTCCCCATGTAGAAAGCTAACAGCGCCATAGTGAGGATGCAGGTTTTTAATAAAAGAGACATTTCAACCTCTTGATCTTATAAGTTGGCGTGGTTTTTTTGACTGTATAAGAACGACCTGGCGCAAACTTGCCATTTGGTGACAAAAGCGATGCACGCACGCACGCAAAGGCTGCCGCAGAAAGAGGCAAAATGTTTGGGGGAGTGGGTTAGACGCGGATGTTAACGGATTTGTTTCAAGAGGTTGCGATACTGCGACGGCGTACTCCCCATCCAACGCTTGAAGGCACGGGTAAAGTGAGCTGGATCGCTATAGCCGACCATATATGCAATTTCGGTCGCGCTGTATCTGCCACTGGCAATCAACTGAACGGCTTCACTGCGACGTGTCTCGTCACGTAAAGCGTCGAAGTCGATGCCGCAATGTTCGAGACGCCGCTGTAGTGTTCGAGCAGACAGTCCAATTTCTCTTGAAATAGTGACAAGTTTGGAAAGTTCCTGATCGGCTATCTGCTGGACGAGCACGTCAGCGACGTCAGCGGTCGACTTCAAGGCTTGGGTGGTTTTCCAGGCAACATCTCTAACAGGCTGCAGGGGAATCTCGAGCAACTCACGATCAAACTCGATCATGTTGTGCTCAGCATTCATTACGAGATTCGGGCCCAGGTACTCTTCAAGCGCCTCGTCGCCTCGCTCTCTGGGGTTCTTTAGATGTACTCGTATAGCACCAGGCGCGCCGGACATGAGCGGCACTTTTCTAAGCACCGCAAGGGTGCCGAAAATGACCTGCTTCGGATCAGCCCCGTGGTGCCCTGTAAAGTGTTGGACAAGTTTCGTCGTGCGGCCTTCGGTGACGATTTTTACTTCGCTTCCCTGATGCACTAAATCCGTATGAACCGCCGCCGCCGCACATGCCTGAGCGAGGTTGGTCGAGCCCAATATCAATTCGCCCCACATGCCGGTTGAACGGACATCGGTCAGGTGCCCGATAACCGCCCCGCCGAAGGGGTCCTGTGCGATAGCGGCCATTTCATTGGCGATATGAAAGCAGGCTGCTCGCGGCACCCAAGCTTCAGGGGTTTGAAAAACATGCGGGGAAATACCAAAACGCCGAAAGAACTCCAGTGGCGACACCCCTCGCATACTTAGATAGGGGGCGATTTGCCTAAGTGTGCTGAGTTTGATTGCTGGCATAGCATTCGTCATGGGCATCCGAACCTGTTCTAAAAATAATGCACTTGAAACCGTCTTGGCACGAAGGTAAACACTAGCAATTTTTTTGCCAAAGTCGCGCTATCGACAGAGCAGTAAACACGCCAGTTGATTCAGCGACAAGATCATCACTTTTCGACATTCCAATCGACTGTCTCAGTCTGTCGGGATCGAACCAGATCCACACCGGAGGCACAGCTGCAACGAGATTGGTGAAGCACACCGGCGCGACCTCTGAATAGAGAATTTCGTAAAGTATTTCAGGGGCGACGCCTCTTACCTTATCCGCCACGTAGTCATATTGGTCATTGAATATCCCGGCGCTGTTGGTGCGACCTGTTTTGCCCAGGGACTGCACCTGATGCGTCCACTCAGTATAATCACGCCCGCCCGCAGGCGGTCTGCCGCCCGTTGCAGCTTTCGTTGGTCGTACCGACTTTCAAGACTCATGCTCAAGCACATCCAAGGCCAACCATGGAAACGTCACTGGAAACCGTCGCCCTGTTCTCCCTCAAACTTGCTTACGAAGAAGAAGGCCTGAGCCCGATTCTGCGGGATGACATGGTCATGGGTGATTATCAGAAAGACGTGTTCGAATTACTGGTGCGCCGCGGGGATGTCGAGACGATTCAGTTCAAGATAAACGAGTGCCTGGGCTTGGCCTTGGATTCGCTGGGCGGTGTTGAGAAACCGCTGGGGCGAGAGTTGCACAAGCTGTCAGCCGATTTCCGTCAGGCGCAATCGCTGGAGCAGCTTGATCAGCCGCTCCTGGCACTCAAGGGTTATCTGAAAGATATTCTCTGATCAGTTGCGCCACGCGCTGAACTTTCAGCGCTGAGCTTTCAGCGTCGAGCCTTCAACACCCGAATATCCGTGGGAAACCCATCCGCCCCCACGAGCTTCTTCCAGCCCACATACTGAAACTCGCCCCGCTCATCGATGTAATCGCCCTTCTCCACCGACCGGCCACCGACGATCGCCACACGTTTTTCCTCGCCGCAGCCGCCATCCGACGGGCGAACGGTGTAGATCACGTATGGCTTCACATATTGCGTGGCGCGGAAGTGTTGGCCGCAGATTTCGTCGACGGTGATCAGCATGGTTTTCAGGCGGGCTTCGCCGTCCATGTCTTCGTGGAGTTTCAGGAAGGAGATGTCGCCGACGTCGCTGTAGCCGAGTGACCGCGCGCGTTTGTATTCGGGGGAGTTCTGGTGGGCGATGCGGCCTTGCTCGGCGGCCTGGTTCATTCTGGCGGCGAATTGGGCATTGCCTTGAGCAATGGTTGCCTCGGCCTGGGCGGCGACGTTTTCGCATTGAGCGAATTCGCGGGAGCCGAGGTATTGGGGCGTCAGGTTCGAGCGGCGCTGATTGATGCTCCGCAGGCTGTTCTCCAGATCACCGATCACCTCATAGGCGCTGGGTATCCGACCGCTCTGGACGTCGGCGATTTTTTCCTGCATTCGCTTGCAGTTGGCGAGGTAATACTCCCAGCTGCTTTCCGGTGGCTCTTTTCGGTCGGCGAATGCCGGGGTAATGGCGCTGGCGAGTGTGATTGCACAGAGCGTGCGCAAAGCAGAAGCGACTTTTGACATGAGTAGTCCATTACAGGAATCAAGAAAGTGGCGCGACGCTACTATTTTGTTATCTTGCCGTCCACTGCCGGTAAGCGTGTCTAAGACAGGCACTGCAACTGATTGCGAAGGATGGATACGATGGATGTTTTGTTTTTCTTTATCGCCTGGGCAGGCATGTGGGTGTGGGTCGTCCGCAACCGTAGCGGCTGGAATCTGCTCCTCGCCAACTTGCTGGGCGCCGCCAGCGGATTGATGGTGGGTCTGGTGGTCTGGCAGCTTTACATCGGCCTGTTCGGATCCTCCAGTCCGCCTGTACTCGGCTTCATGAGAACAGTATTGGAAGTGCTGTCGCTCGCTGCCGCCGTGATCGGTGTATGGATGTTGGTAGCCCATCGCTCGCAGGTCGAACATCCGGTTCTTCGCCAAATGCTGGCCGGCCTTTGCGGCACTGTGGCGGGCATAACGACGATCGTGTTTTTTGTACAGATCGATCCGCCCACACTCGGCATGTGAATGTCTTCGTGGCGTCAGACTTCTATTTTGGTATCTTGCCGCCCATCGTCAGGGTTCATCATCCGCGGTGTGCTGATTTCAGGTTTTTGCAGGTTTAAGGAAAGGATCAATGGCGTTTCTGAGTTTTCTGGCATTTATCGCCGCCTGGGGTTTCATGTGGCGCTGGGTGGTGAAAAACCGCGGCAGCTGGAATCTGTTTTACGGCAACATCGTTGGCGCGGCGGGCGGTTTTATCGTCGGTTTGGTGGTGCTGTCGATCTTCCTGTCGCTGTTCCCGTCGGCGCATAAATACGATCGTCCGCCCGCCGAAGAGGTGATCGCACAGAGCGATGTGGCCACCAGTCTGTTGCCCGAAGCCGAGTCGGACTCGACGTCCGCCGTGCTGGAGAACGCGCCGGGCTTTGCCGCGATCGAGCCGGATAACCAACCTTCTCCGCCGGATTCCGCACTGCTGCCGAATTACGCCAGCCGGGCACCGAAATCGATATCGGAAAAAACCGTCCTGGATCAGAGCGACGCGCAGGGCCGTAAAGCGCTCACCGCGCTGCGCGACAAGCTTGGGCAAAATGCCGACAGCGATAAATCGATGCTCGCGTATGTCATGTGCGGCACACTGGTCACCAGCACGCTGCGCTTCCCGGCATCGGTGCGCTTCGCTGACAGTTCTGCCATTGCCACCAAGCGCTTCAAGGATCAGGTCTACACCCTCAGCAACAAGGTCACCGCGCGCAACATGAACGGCGATGACGTCACTTATAGCTTCGACTGCTCGGTACAGGAGCAACCCGCGTCCGCCGAATGGCGACTGCTGGCGCTGAAGCTGCAGAAGGCTGCCTCTTAAGCCTCGTTTAAGCGTTCAAGGCGCCGGCTGCGCTATCATCGCCAGCCTGTGCGTCTTGAGCTTTGCCCCTGAATGTCCTCGATACCTGCTGACCTGAATTCGCTGCCTCCCGTCCTGGCCGGCCCGCTGCTGCGCCGCCTGGAACCGACGCGCGTGGTGCTGTGGCTGGTCGGCACCCGCGAACTGGCGCTGACCCTGCGCTTGCAGGGTGTAGGAGACATTCCTCTCGATGCCGGGAAATGCACGGTCATTCCTGTAGGCCGTCATGCGTTCGTCCATTTGATTGACGTTGTGCTCGACAGCGCCCTGCCTTGCGACACGCGCATCGACTATGACCTGCTGATCGACGGCCAGACGCCCATCGCCGAGTGGGCGCCGCATCTGCTGTACGGCGATGCCCGCTGCCCGAACCTTGTCGTGCGCTCGCGGATTGATCAGTTACTGCATGGCTCCTGCCGCAAGCCGCATCATCCGGCGGCAGACGGCCTACTGTGCGTCGATCAACTGCTGTCTGGCGAGACCGATCCGCAACAACGCCCAGCGCTGCTGATGATGAGCGGCGATCAGGTCTATGCCGACGACGTAGCCGGCCCGATGCTGCGCGCCATTCATGCCTTGATCGAACGCCTCGGTCTGTTCGACGAACACCTCGAAGGCGCGGTGGTCAGCGACAGCGCCAAGCTCTACGAACACCCGGCCAGCTACTACCACCGCGCGGATCTGTTACCCGCGCTGGAAAGCAACGAGACCTTGCGCGAGCGATTTTTCGGCGGTGCGCGCAAGCCGATTTTCACCAGCAGCAGCGCCGACAATCATCTGGTCACGTTCGCCGAAGTGATGGCGATGTATTTGCTGGTGTGGTCGCCGGTTGCCTGGGCTTTGATCAATCCTGCAGTTCCATCGCTGACGCCTGAACGCTTGAAGCGCTACACCTTGGAGCAAACCCGCATTGAGGGCTTCAAGGCCGGGTTGACCAATGTCGCCCGGGCGCTGGCGCACCTGCCGAGCCTGATGATTTTCGATGACCATGACATCACCGATGACTGGAATCTTTCCGCGCAATGGGAGGAAACCGCCTACGGCCATCCGTTCTCCAAACGCATCATCGGCAACGCCTTGATCGCGTACATGTTGTGCCAGGGCTGGGGCAACAATCCGGATGCGTTCAAGGATGTGCTGGAGAACACTCGACGCCTGAGCGCCAGTGGTGACGATCAGTATCTCGACAGCCCGGTGCAGGACGCGCTGATCGACGACCTGTTGCGCTTTCAGCATTGGCATTTCGTGCTGCCGAGCAGCCCCGCGCTGGTGGTGCTCGACACCCGCACGCGTCGCTGGCGCAGCGAGATGGCGCTCAAGCAACCTTCCGGCTTGCTGGACTGGGAAGCCCTGAGCGAACTGCAACAGGAACTGCTCGATCACCCTTCAGCAATCATCGTTTCCCCCGCGCCGATCTTCGGCGTGAAGCTGATCGAGACCGTGCAAAAGGTTTTCAGCTGGTGCGGCTATCCGCTGCTGGTCGACGCCGAAAACTGGATGGCACATCGTGGTGCCGCGCAGGTGATCCTGAACATTTTCCGACACACCCGCACACCCGGGAACTACGTGGTGCTGTCCGGCGATGTGCATTATTCCTTCGTCTACGAAGTGCTTATCCGACACCGCAAGGCCGGGCCACGGATCTGGCAAATCACCAGCAGCGGGATCAAGAACGAGTTTCCGAAAAACCTGCTGGAATGGTTCGACCGCCTCAACCGCTGGCTCTATTCGCCGCGCTCGCCGTTGAACTGGTTTACCAAACGCCGACGCATGCGCATCGTGCCCTATACCCCGGAACATGCCGAAGCGGGTGAGCGGCTGTGGAATTCGGCGGGGATCGGGCAGGTGTTTTTCAATGCTCAAGGACAGCCGAGCGAGATCATTCAGCACAATTCGAACGGGGCGGTGAAGACGCGGATGCTGGCGCCTGAGTTGGCGGATTATCCTGATTGATATGGCCTCCATTGCCCAATGGTGAGATTGCAATGACGACACCTTCGCGATTACTTATCACCCGCGACAGCGTACATGCCGGCGATGATTCCGACGCGCCACATGCGCGCTGGATCGACCTGCAAGAGAGTGAAACCCTGGAGGATGCTCTGCATCTACTGCTGCACAATGGTTATCTGCCAAGCATTGCTGGCGGATGTGCGACATGGATCGTACGCGGCCCTCAGGCACTTGCCGTAGTTGCCCAGCAATGGCAGGAGCCTCGTTTTCTGGTCAATGCCCAGTCGACACTGGTCAATCTGGAAGAATTGAGGTTTGTATATTGGTGCCAGGTAGATCCGGAGCTTGTTTTCGACTGCCTGCTAACAGGCGCCGAACTTCCTGACAAATACAGCGGATTTAAGACGTCAAAGTAGTCGGAAGGGGGATTACAGTTTTTAAGGAAACGTCTCTTGAATCGCTGATTCATACTTTGCTTCCCTTACACAGGAAGCAGGGCCATGCGAAAAAGAAAGCCAAACCCTTTAAAATCGATACAACGACTTACCTTTTAAGCTCGCCGGCAAATGCTGGAAGGCTGCTGAAATCCATCGCAGAAATGCACAAAGGAATTCGCGCAAATTCGGACGCCTTTTCGTTCGATTTCGTGCCCCTCAGTCAGGCGAAACCGCCAGAGCAACACCCCTGGCAATCATCCCCACCTCCCGCTCATCAATCGTCAGCGGCGGCAGCAGCCGTACCGTCTTGCCGCGTGTGACGTTGATCAGCAACCCATGATCCCGCGCCGCAATCAGCGTCAGATCGCGGATCGGCTGTTTCAGCTCGATGCCGATCATCAAACCCTGCCCACGAATCGCCAACACATTGGGGTTGTCTGCCAGTTCGGCGCGCAAGCGGCTCAATAAGCGCTCACCCTGCACTCTGACGTTCTCCAGCAGTCCCTGTTCTTCGATGATATCCAGCACCGTGCAGCCGACCCGACAGGCCAGCGGATTACCGCCAAACGTACTGCCATGGCTGCCGGGGGTGAACAGATCCGCCGCCCTGCCCCGCGCCAGACAGGCGCCGATCGGCACGCCGTTGCCGAGGCCTTTGGCCAAGGTCATGACGTCCGGCACGATGCCTTCATGCTGGAACGCGAACCACTGGCCGGTGCGGCCGATGCCGGTCTGGATTTCGTCGAGCATCAAAAGCCAGGCGTGCCGATTGCACAGGTCGCGCAGGGCTTTGATGTAGCCGGGTGGCGCGAGTTGTACGCCGCTTTCGCCCTGGATCGGCTCGACCAGAATCGCCACGATGCGCTCGCCGTGCTTTTGCTGCAGCTGATCCAGCGCCGCCAGATCACCGAAAGGCACTTTGACGAAATCCCCCGGCAGATCATTGAAACCCAGACGAACCGCCGGGCCATCGCTGGCCGACAAGGTACCCAAGGTGCGGCCATGAAATGCGTTGGCCATGACCACCACCAGTGGCTGTTCGATGCCTTTGCGCCAGCCGTACAACCGCGCCAGTTTCAGTGCGGTTTCGTTAGCCTCAGCCCCCGAGTTGTTGAAGAATGCGCGATCCATGCCCGACAGTTCAGTCAGCCGTTTGGCCAGTTGCTGCTGCCAGTCGATGCTGTACAGGTTGGAGGTGTGCAGCAGCATTGCGGCCTGCTCACTGATGGCCGCGACGATGCGTGGGTGCGAGTGCCCGACATTGGTCACCGCGACGCCTGCGACGGCATCCAGGTATTCACGACCGGCCTGATCCCACAGGCGAGTGCCCAGGCCTCTGGTGAAGCTCAAGGCCAGCGGTTGGTAGGTGTTCATCAGGGCGGCGGTCATGACTTCAAACTCCAGTGAAGGTCGGTGTGTTTGCAGTATGGTTAGCCACCAGAACTGGATAAACTCGGAAAAACTTCAATCATTTAAAAGCAGGACTTGATAATGGACCTGTTGCAGGCGATGAGCGTGTACGTGAAAGTCGTGGAAGCCGGAAGCATGACGGCAGCGGCGTTGCAGTGCGAAATGTCCACAACCATGGTCGGAAATCACCTGCGCGCACTGGAGCAACGGCTTGGCGTGCAACTGTTGCAGCGCACCACCCGCCGGCAGCGACTGACCGAGTTCGGCAGCGTTTACTACCAGCGCTGTCTGGACGTACTGGGTCTGGTGGCCGACTCCGAGCGATTGGCCGAACAGGCCCTCGACGAGCCGCGCGGCCTGCTGCGCATCACTGCACCGCTGACTTTTGGCGTCGAACGTCTGGCCCCGGCGCTCAGCGAGTTTTCCCTGCAATACCCGCAGGTGAAAATGGACGTGGTGCTGACCAACAGTCGTCCGGACCTGTTGGAAAGCGGCCTCGACGTAGCGTTTCGGCTGGGGCATTTCGAGCAGTCGAACCTGATCGCCCGCCCGCTGATCGACTACACCCTGACCGTGTGCGCCTCGCCGGCCTACGTCGCCCGACGCGGCATGCCGATCACCCCGGAAGACCTGCAACAACACGATTGTCTGTCGTTCGCCTACCCTGCCGGCGATGACTGGCAATCAGTGGAAAAACGCTGGCGCCTCAGCGGCCCGGACGGCGAGATTCTGGTGGATGTCAGCGGGCCGATGCTGATGAACACTTCTGCCGGTCTGCATCAGGCGGCGCGCACCGGCATGGGCATCGTCATGCTGCCGGATGCGCTGGTGGAGCAGGATCTGCGCGACGGCAAACTGGTGACGGTGATCCCCGATTACCAGCCCCCGAGCCGCCCATTGCATCTGCTGTACGCGCCGGATCGATATCGTTTGCCGAAGCTGCGTCGGTTTGTCGAATTCGCGATGCAGACGTGGGGCAGAGCCTGACGCCGGTCGCGACCCACTACGCTCGAATAACTGCCACCAAGGACGCTGTCAGACTATGAACACTCACATCACCATACGTAATCTGCTGCGCGCTGAAGTGGAGCCAGTCCGGCTGTTTCTCGGCCAACATGGCTGGGGACACCGAACAGGCTCCAGCGATTACTTCGCTCAACTGATCGAAAACTCCCAACGCACTGCCGTCGCACTGAGCGGCCAGCAGATCATCGGTTTCGCCCGAGGCCTCACCGATGGTTTATCCAACGGTTATCTGTCGATGGTCGTGGTTGCTGGCCAGCATCGCCGCGCTGGCGTCGGGCGCGCACTCGTCGAGCACGTCATGGGCGATAACTCTGAAATAACCTGGATGCTGCGTGCAGGGCGAGAGGGTGCGGATGCTTTTTTTGCGAGCCTGGGGTTTCAGTCATCGGTAATAGCCATGGAGCGTCCGCGCCTGAAATAGCGCGGCGCATTACGGCTCATGTGCGGGAGGCCGATAGAAAAACCGACCGGCAGACCGGTTGGTCCGTGACAACGCCGCCCCGCTCCCCTAAATTAACCGGCCTGAAAAAGACCTCGCGCTTTCTCGTCTCCACTCAAGTTAAAAAGTAGTGAAATTTCAATGTCCGATTTCAACACCGCTGAATCCGTAGTCACCGAATCGTCCAAAGCGGAATACGAAAACTCCATCAATCTTTCACAACACCTTCCACAAGCCAAAATCATCAGCGAGATGGTGCTGGATGCTTTCCAGTCGACCCGCGAAAGCGACCAGATCCGCGAGCTGCGCGCCGCGATCCGTCAGGCGCACGACAGCTTCGATGATGACAAGGCCTACGAGCTGATGGGTCAGCTCAAGGCGCTGAAAGACGCCGAAGCCGCAGACCTCGCCGCCCTTGACGACCTGAGCAGCAAGTTCTCGATCGGTCGCATCCTGTCCTGCTTCAAGGACGATCCGGCGTTCCAGGAAATCGTTTACGGCCTGGCCCTCAAGGTGCTGAATCAGACCCATCAGGCGATCAGTAACCCGAGTGGCGGCAAGGGCAAGGCTGCCAAGAAGAAAGAACTGGAAATCTTCACCATCAGCAAGGACGGCAGCAGCGTGACCCTGCCGCTGCGCACTCCGCGTTCGCGCCTGAACGTTGACCGTGAAGCGCTGGAGTTCCTCGGTTTCACCTTCGTCGGTGAAGGCGAAGAAGCCGAGCTGGAAGGCGAAACCTTCGTCGACAACGCTGGCGCCGAACACGCAATCAACCGCAAGAACATCATCACCGCCCTGCAACAGCAGACCGCGTTCGATGGTTACAGCATCGCCGCACAGTAATCCCGGCGCCGACAAAAAAGCCCCGCTCTGAGATTCAGGCGGGGCTTTTTGTTGAGCGGCGCGGCGGTCAGACTTCTGGCTGCACCGCGGCGATCATGTCGACTTCAATCGCGGCGTTCTTCGGCAACTGATAGACACCGACCGTGGTGCGGGTGTGCCGACCGGCATCGCCGAGCACATGGCTGAACACGTCCGATGCGCCGTTGGCCACTTCGCTCAGGTCAACGAAGTCCGGGGTCGACTTCACGTACACCGTGACCCGCAATAACGCCCGAATCTTGTCCAGCGAACCGACCGCATCGACGATCAGCGCCAGGCAGCGCATGGCACTGATGCTCGCGGCAGCCTGGGCGTCCTTCAGCGTCAACTCCAACCCGACGCGACCGGGATACAGAATCCTGCCATTGACCCTCGGCACCATGCCGCTGATGTACAACTCATCGTGATGACGGATCAGCGGCGCGTAATTGCCGCCGGCGGTGTTCTCGCCATAGATGTCGTAGTTCAGCTCTTGTGCCAGGGCAATGAAGCGTTCGTCGCAGGTCATCCTCTCAGTCATTTCGCCCAGCCTTTTGATCAGTGCATGAAGAATCGCGGAGTGGAACAGTTGAGCGCCGAGGAAGTGGCATGGCGCTATCACTAAGGACTGGATCCAAATCTAGGTGGTTTGCGGCGATACCGCAACCTGCCGTTCTGGACGAAAAACCCCGCGACTCTATCGAATCGCGGGGCTTGATGACGTATATCAACGAACTATCTACACAGCGCCCAACCGCTCAACCATATCAGGGAATTTCTCCACCAAGCGGATCAACAGTGCCGCTTGAGCATTGGGCTTGGACTTCTCCTGCTCCCAATTCCTCAATGTGCTCGGGCTGGTCCTGATTCGCTTTGCAAATACCGCTTGTGACATGTGCAATTTTTCACGTAGTGCAACGATCTCTTGTGCACCAACCTCGGGAACAGGTTTGTCCTCGACGACCGTATTGCGCAGCGTAATTTTACCTTCGCGATGGGCGGCCATCTCTTCAACGCCCTGCATCAATTCCGCAAACAGGTCGCGTTTTTTCATGGGGCACCTCTTTTTCTCAACTCTATCTCAATGGCTTTTTTGAGCGCCTTCTCTTGCTCGGCGGACAGATTATCAAGCTCATCTTTGTCATAAATCGCAAACATCCAGAACTGGCGATCATTCATAAGCCAATAGTAGATGACCCGCAAGCCGCCTCGTCGGCCTTTGCCACGTCGTGCATCAGACCAACGTACTTTTCGGAAGCCACCAGTCCGCGGTATTACGTCGCCCGCCGCTGGATTGCACTACAGATAATTCTGCAACTCCCGATACTCATTGTCCGTCAGGTAACGACCAACGCTCGCGGTGAATATTGTGGTTTCAAAAAATACGGTTCGCATGGGCAAACTATAGGCAACTTGCCTATAGACAGACTATCAACAAATTCCACCTTTGATAAACCTCCGATCAACAAAAAACCCCGCACATCTCTCGATGTGCGGGGTTTTTCGTGAAGCCATCCAGCCTTACGGCGCGTACGTCAGCAGCAGCTCGGCCGGCACCTTGAAGTCCAGGGACATCATGACGCTCAGGGCGGTGATGGTGAAGATCGAGAACACGAACAGCTTGCGTGCCCAGACCGTGTCATCCACCGCCTTGTAGCCGGTCCAGGCCATGTACAGCCAGTACATGCCCATGGCCGCGGCAACGGCGAGGTAGCTCATGCCGGCGTAACCGCTGAAGGTCAGCATCAAGGTCGCCACGAGGAACGCCAGGATGTAGAGCAGGATGTGCTTCTTGGCCACTTCGATTCCGCGCTTGACTGGCAGCACCGGAATCGATGCGGCCAGGTAGTCGTTGAAGCGGAAGATCGCGATGGCGTAGGAATGCGGCATCTGCCACAGACTGAACATCACCAGCAGGGTCAGTGCAGCCATGTCGAAGCTGTTGGTTACGGCAACGTAACCGATCACTGGCGGCATGGCGCCCGACAGACTGCCCACCAGCGTGCCGTGAACCGACTTGCGCTTGAGGTACAGGCTGTAGAAGCCGACGTAGATGATGAAGCCGATTACCGCGAACAGGGCGGCCAACGGGTTGGCCACCTTGTACAACAAGGCAACGCCGAGAACACCAAGGATGGTCGCGTAGACCAGGGCCAGTTTCAGGGAGATCAAGCCCTGCACCAGCACCCGGTTCTTGGTGCGTTCCATCTTCAGGTCGATGTCGCGGTCGATGCAGTTGTTGAACACGCAACCGGAGGCCACAACCAGGGATGTGCCGATCATGGCGGCCAGGAACACCGCCAGATCTACATGCCCTTTCGAGGCCAGGAAGAACCCGCCTGCCACAGAAAGCACGTTACCGAAAATGATCCCCGGTTTGGTGATTTGGATAAAGTGCTTGAGCGACATCGGGTCTACCTCACTTCGCCATCATGTACGTGTGGATGCTGAACATGATCCACAGCGACAGGCCAACCAGCAGCAGGATCACGATGGCCGTAAAGACAAACGCGATCACGTTGTTACGTTGTGCAATCGAACGGTCCAGGTGCAGGAAGTAGTACAGGTGAACGATCACCTGGATTACTGCGAACAACAGGACGATTGCCAGCGTGGTCGACTTCGGCAAGGTCGGGAACATCACCAGGCCGAACGGGATGACGGTCAGGATCACCGACAGGATGAAGCCGATGGCGTACGACTTTACGCTGCCGTGGCCAGCATCATGGCTGTCATGGGAGTGTGCATTAGCCATTACAGAGTCCCCATCAGGTAAACAACGGTGAATACGCAGATCCACACCACGTCCAGGAAGTGCCAGAACAGGCTCAGGCAGCTCAGACGGGTCTTGTTGGTCGCCGTCAGGCCGTGCTTGTTGACCTGGTACATCATGATGCCCATCCAGATCAGACCCGCGGATACGTGCAGACCGTGGGTACCGACCAGGGTGAAGAACGCCGACAGGAAGCCCGAACGGCTAGGACCGAAGCCCTCGGAGATCAGCAGGTGGAACTCGTTGATCTCCATGGCGATGAAGCCTGCGCCGAGCAGGAAGGTCATGAACAACCAGCCCAGAACCTGCTGCTTCTTGCCTTTGTACAACGCCAGCATGGCGAAGCCGTAGGTGATCGAACTGAACAACAGCAGAGCGGTTTCGCCCAGCACGTATGGCAGTTCGAAGATGTCGTGGCCCGACGGGCCACCGGCGACGTTGTTTACCAGTACTGCATACACCGCGAAGATCGACGCAAACAGAATGCAGTCGGTCATCAGGTAGAGCCAGAAACCGTATACGGTCATCTCGCCCGAGTCGTGGTGATGGTGATCGTGCCCATGGTCACCATGGGCGTGTCCAACATTGGTCACTAAGTTCGACATGGTTTAAGCCTGTTCCAACGAGGTTACACGGGTGGCATTGGCCGGGATTTTCCCTGCCGCGACCAGACGCTTGTGCTGCTCGGCTTCGATGCGTTCGATCGTTTCAACCGGAACCATATAGCCCTGGTCGTCACGTGCCGCGTGGATCACGAAGTAGATGACAGTGCCGGCCAGGCTGGCGATCGCCAACCACCAGATGTGCCAGATCATCGCGAAACCGAAGACGGTCAGCAGTGCGCCCATCACCACGCCAGTGGCGGTGTTGTTCGGCATGTGGATCGGCTCGTACTTGGCCGGAGCCTGGTACGCGGTACCGTTTTCCTTGGCTTCGGTGAACGGGTCGATGCAGTCAGCCTTAGGCAGCACAGCGAAGTTGTAGAACGGAGGTGGCGACGAGGTCGACCATTCCAGAGTGTGGGCATTCCACGGGTCACCGTGTTCGCACATGTTCTCTGGCTTGTTGCGGTCACGCACACTGACGTACAGCTGGATCAGTTGGCAGGCGATACCGACAGCGATCATCACCGCACCGAACATGGCAACGTACAGGTACGGTACCCACTCAGGGTTGGTGGTGGCGTTCAGACGACGGGTCATGCCCATGAAGCCCAGTGCATAGAGCGGCATGAACGCGACGAAGAAGCCCGAGATCCAGAACCAGAACGCTGCTTTACCCCAGCCTTCGTGCAGCTTGAAGCCGAACGCTTTCGGGAAGTAGAAGCCGAAACCTGCGATGTAGCCGAATACTGCGCCGCCGATGATCACGTTGTGGAAGTGCGCGATCACGAACAGGCTGTTGTGCAGAACGAAGTCAGCACCCGGGATGGCCAGCAGTACGCCGGTCATGCCGCCGATGGCGAAGGTCACCATGAAGCCCAGGGTCCACAGAACCTGGCTGGTGAAGCGCAGACGGCCCTGGTAGATGGTGAACAGCCAGTTGAACAGTTTCACACCCGTCGGGATGGAAATCAGCATCGTCGCCAGACCGAAGAAGGCGTTGACGCTGGCACCCGAACCCATGGTGAAGAAGTGGTGCAGCCAAACCATGAAGCCCAGTACCGAGATCGCGCCCGAAGCGTAGATCATCGAGTGGTGGCCGAACAGTTTCTTGCCGGTGAACGCCGAGATCACTTCCGAGAAGATGCCGAATGCCGGCAGGATCAGGATGTAAACCTCAGGGTGGCCCCAGGCCCAGAACAGGTTGACGTACATCATTGGATTGCCACCAAGTTCATTGGTGAAAATGTGGAAATCCATGTAACGGTCGAGGGTCAGCAATGCCAGGGTAGCGGTCAGGATCGGGAACGAAGCCACGATCAGAACGTTGGCCCAGGTGCAGGTCCAGGTGAAGATCGGCATGTCCATCAGTTTCATGCCAGGGGTACGCATTTTCAGCACGGTGGCGAGGAAGTTGACCCCCGTCAGCGTCGTACCTAACCCGGATAGCTGTAGCGCCCAGATGTAGTAGTCCATCCCCACGCCAGGGCTGTACTGCAGACCCGACAGCGGCGGATAGGCAACCCAGCCGGTCTTGGCGAATTCGCCGACGCCCAGCGACAGGTTGATCAGCACCACGCCGGACACCAGCAGCCAGAAGCTCAGGGAGTTCAGGAACGGGAAGGCAACGTCACGCGCGCCGATCTGCAGCGGCACTGCAAGGTTCATCAGGCCGGTGAAGAATGGCATCGCCATGAAGATGATCATGATCACACCGTGAGCGGTGAAGATCTGGTCATAGTGTTCAGGTGGCAGGTAGCCAGGCGAACCCTCGGTGGCCATGGCCAGCTGGGTACGCATCATGATGGCGTCGGCAAAGCCACGCAGCAGCATGACCATGGCAACGATGATGTACATCACACCGATTTTCTTGTGGTCGACCGACGTCAGCCACTCGGTCCACAAGTAGGTCCACTTCTTGAAGTAGGTGATTGCAGCGAACAACGCCAGACCACCGAGCGCGATCATCGAGATGGTGACCATCACGATCGGCTCGTGGAAAGGGATCGCTTCCCAACTTAATTTACCAAACATCGTTTACTCCTCTGCCCCGGCAGCTGAATGCGAATTCGAGTCCATGTCCGTTGCCGCCACTTCTTTCTCTTTCTTCTCGTGCTTCAGCGGCTTGCCCGGTTTCATGCCTTCGTACTTGTCGACGATGGTCTGGAACAGGTTCGGCGTGACCGAGGAGTAGAGCTCGACTGGATTGTTCTGGCTTGGCTTGGCAAGGGCTGCGTATTCAGCTTGTTCAAGCTGTTTAGGTGCCTTTTTGACTTCACTTACCCAGGCGTCGAAATCTTCCTGAGAAGTTGCGATCGCTTTGAATTTCATACCGGTGAAACCAGCGCCACTGTAGTTGGCGGAGATACCGTCCATTTCAGCGTTGCGGTCAGCGATCAGGTGCAGCTTGGTGGTCATGCCCGCCATCGCGTAGATCTGGCCGCCCAGGCCCGGGATGAAGAACGAGTTCATCACGGCGTCGGAGGTGATCCGGAAGTTGACCGGGGTGTGCGCCGGGAACACGATCTTGTTGACCGTGGCAATGCCTTGTTCCGGGTAGATGAACAGCCACTTCCAGTCCAGCGCAACGACTTCGATGGTCACCGGCTTGACGTCGGATTCAATCGGACGGTACGGGTCCAGTTTGTGGGTCGAAATGTAGGTGATGTAACCCAGGGCGATGATGATCAGAACCGGGATGGTCCAGACCGCCACTTCGATTTTGGTCGAGTGCGACCATTTCGGGGTGTAGACGGCATCCTTGTTGGACGCGCGGTACTTCCAGGCGAACAGGAAGGTCATGACGATAACCGGCACAACGACCAACAGCATCAGCAGCGTGGCGGTGATGATCAGGTTGCGCTGTTCCAGGCCGACCTGGCCCGTTGGATTGAGCAGGGTCATGTTGCAGCCTCCCAGCAACAACGTGCCGAGCAGCGGCACTAGGCCTAGTAATCTGGGGTACCTGTTTTTACTCATCTCACGACCTCTAAAGCAGCTTGCGCAATGCAGTTGGGTTTTGATCGCCAACACTTCACCCTGCCAAGGGTTGGCATTTTCTTTGGATTGAATAAGGGCCGCCCGTCGCGCGTCAGACGCTCGACAAAACCTTGGGACAGCGGTCAGTTCTTATTCGAATTCGTGGTCAAAGGCCTTGTTACAGACCAATTCCATTTGGTGCGGAAAGTTGGAAGGCACCGACACCTGGGTGTCTCAAAAGCCTTTCGGCCCGCTCGACACCCGACTTCCTGTCCAGTTCCTTAATAAAGGTTGAACAGTGCCGGGAATTCAGTGCGGGCGATTGTAGATAGGTAGCGCCCTATACACCATGTCTTATCCCGAAATAATTTTTATCGCTCAGAGCAACAATCCATCACCGTTTTTGCAAAAGTTCCGCATGTTATCGAAATCGATTCTCAACAAAAACACCAAAAAATGTAGGTCTATACACCTCAGTTCAGACAGCTCCGAAGGCTTTTTCCCTGCGCCGAATCGGCGCAAAGCCCGATATTCAAAGGCCTCTGGCCATCTGCCAAAGCCTGTTAAAACTGCCTGATCTGGCACCTGCGTGCAAAACCAGAAAAATGCCGAAACAGACCAATCTTTTTTTGTAACATTACGCCAATCCGGGTCGCCGAAACGCCCTGCGACACGGCGCGTGTGACAACATGTCGCACACCTGTCGCACTCTCCATTGCCGTTCGTCACGGTGATTTCACAAACACTCTGAAATGCAAAACGCCCCGAGCGGCTGATCCGCAAATCGGGGCGTTTTCTGTATCGGCCAATCTGCCGAAGAGTTGATTCAGCGCAGTGCTTTTCGGTTACGCGAGGTCAGCAGCGGCACCAGGATCACCACCAGCACGAACGCCACCAGTGCCCATTGCGCCAGCGACAGACCGAGGATCGGCGGGTACGGCGTCGAGCAGAAACCATCGACCTGGAAACCCAGCGGGAAGATCTTCGCCAGCGGCAGGTCATCGACAATCGGCTGCAACACATCGATGCCGCAGCTCACCGCCGGATAGAACTGGGTGTACACATGATGCCCGGCGACGCCGGCACCGGCGATCGCGCAGATCACCACCAGCACTTCGAACACCGTGATGCTGCGGCGGGTGCGCATCGCCGCGCCGATAAAGGCGAACAGCGCAATCAGCAGCAACGCATAACGCTGCAGGATGCACAGCGGGCATGGCGCCTCGCCCAGCACGATCTGCATGTACAGCGCGCCACCAATCAACGCCAGGCAGATGATGCCCAGCAGCACCAGAAAGCGCCGCTCACGTCCCAGTCGAATCGTTTCCTCGCTCATCGCGTTTCCCTTGTATGTCCATGGTTCAGCTGGCTGGCGGCTGCGCTTGCAGTTGCGCCATCAGACTGATGTTGTCTTCGATATGCCAATTGGCGGCGATGCGACCGTTGTCGATCTGATAGATATCGGTTGCCCGGAAGTCTACACGCTGGCCCTGCCCTTTAAGAGTCTTGAACGTTCCACTGAAGTGCCCGCGAAAGTGCAGATGCACCACCACGCGGTCACCGGCAATGATCATTTGCTCGATCTCGCAGCTCAGGTCCGGCACCGCCGTGCGAAAGAACTTCGACGCCAGCAAAGGCCCGGTCGGCCCCTGCACCCGACCTTCGGGCGGGGTCTTGTCGACAAACTGCGGCGACAAGGCTGCCGTGGCCAGCGCCTCTTCCCCACTGTTCCAGAAACTGCCGTAACGTCGCGCCGCCAATTCCATTGCATCGCGCTGAGCCTTGGGCAGGCTCTGATCGACGACCAGGGTCTGTGGTGCGATCAAGGCCGATTCGGCCGAAGCAAACGGACTGGCCAACAAAACAGCCGACAAGCCAAGTGTTGCCAGGCTCGAACGAGAGGAGAAGATGATGTGCGACATGGGGGCGATCCTGATCAGTTAAACGAACGAGCGCCTATCATCAGCATCGGGGAATAAACGATAAACCGGTTAAGAAACGATTAACCTTTAAACAGAATTTAAGAATCGAGACCGCGTAACGGCCTTCGCGAGCAGGCTCGCTCCCACATTGGATCTGCATAGAACACAAATCCTGTGGGAGTGAGCCTGCTCGCGAATGAAGGCAACCCGATTCTGGATTATTCCAAAGCCGCAGCCGGCCCGAAGAACTCGTAACGGCTCTGCTGCTCCGGCACACCCAGCGCCTTCAGATGCCGCTTGATCGCGCCCATGAAGCCCTTCGGCCCGAGGAAGTAAGCGTCGACGTCACGTTGCACCGGCAGCCATTCGCCCAACTGCTCCTGACTGAGGATCCCGACCTTGTCCGCCGCCGGACTCACGCCGTCATCTTCGGCGTAGCAATAGAAGCGCTTGAGCTGCGGATGACGCGCCGCCAGCCCATCGATCCAGTCGCGGAACGCATGCACGCTGCCGTTGCGCGCGCAGTGGATAAAGTGCACCGGGCGCTCGGTTTGCAACGCTGCTTCGAGCATCGCCAGGGTCGGCGTGATGCCGACGCCGCCACTGATCAGCACCAACGGTTTGTCGCTGGCAGTCAGGGTGAACTCGCCCGATGGCGGGAACAGCTGAATGCTCGCGCCAATGTGCAATTGGTCATGCAAGTGGTTGGACGCACGACCACCCGGTTCGCGTTTGACGCTGATGCGGTACTGACCTTTATTGGCCAGCGCCGACAGCGAGTAGTTGCGTCGGATTTCTTCGCCATCAAGAATCAGCTTCATGCCGATATACTGTCCCGGCTCGGCGGCAAGGATCGGACCTTTGTCCGCCGGCTCGAAGTAGAACGACGTGATCTCCGCGCTCTCCTCGACTTTGTCCACCACAATGAACTCCCGCGCCCCGCGCCAGCCGCCGACCGCTTGTTCTTTCTGGTCGTAAATCGCTGCTTCGGCGCCAATCAGGATCTCGGCCAGTTGCCCGTAAGCCGCACCCCATGCGTTCATGACTTCAGGCGTAGCGATCTCGTCGCCGAGTACTTCGGAAATGGCGCGCAGCAGGCAGGTGCCGACAATCGGGTAGTGCTCCGGGAGGATTTGCAGGGCGACGTGCTTGTTGATGATCTTCGCCACCAGATCGCCCAACTGGTCGAGCTGATCGATGTGTCGGGCGTACATCAATACACCGTTGGCCAAGGCACGCGGCTGGTCGCCACTGGCCTGGTGCGCCTGGTTGAACAGCGGGCGAACCTCAGGGTATTCAGAGAGCATCATGCGGTAAAAGTGGGTGATCAGCGCTTCACCACCGCTTTCCAGCAGTGGCACAGTGGATTTGATGATGGCACGATCCTGGACGCTAAGCATAAGAGTAACTCCTGAGCTTTTTGAGAATTACCTTAGGCTTATCAGTTTTCGTGCCAGATTAATTATCCTTATAAATCAATTACTTATTTTTTACATAGTCATTTAGACGCAAAGCGATTTATAGTCATCTCGACTACATCGAGTCTCTTTGACTACAAGACCATGACCGCCAAATCCTTGCTCACCGCTTTACTGCCACTGGTTTCCGACCTGTCTCGCGAACTGCCCGAAGGCGAGCGCTACCGACGCCTGCTCGAAGCCATGCGCGCCCTGCTGCCGTGCGATGCCGCCGCGTTGCTGCGCCTGGACGGCGAATGGCTGGTGCCGCTTGCGGTGGACGGCTTGAGTACCGACACCCTCGGCCGGCGCTTCAAGGTCAGCGAGCATCCCCGCTTCGAGATCCTGCTGGACGGCGCCGGGCCAACGCGGTTTGCCGCCGACAGCGACTTGCCCGATCCTTACGACGGCCTGGTCGATGGTCTGGGCGATCACCTTGAAGTACATGACTGTCTCGGCTGTCCGCTGTTCGTCGATGAAAAACTCTGGGGCCTGATCACCCTGGATGCGCTCGATCCGGAGCGTTTCGAGCCGGTCGAACTCGACGCCCTGCACGCCTTCGCCAGCCTCGCCTCGGCCACGGTCAACGCTGCCGAGCGCATCGAACGCCTGGCGCTGCGTGCCGAAGACGAACACCAGCGGGCCGAGGTCTACCGCCAGGCCAGCGGTCAGCAGCAGCGCGAAATGATCGGCCAGAGCAAGGCGCACAAACATCTGGTGGAGGAAATCAATCTGGTCGGTGGCAGCGACCTGACGGTGCTGATCACCGGCGAAACCGGGGTCGGCAAGGAACTGGTGGCGCAAGCGATCCACGCCGCCTCCCCGCGCGCCGACAAACCGATCATCAGCCTCAACTGCGCGGCCCTGCCCGACACCCTGGTCGAGAGCGAATTGTTCGGCCACGTGCGCGGCGCCTTCACCGGGGCCACCAGCGACCGCCGCGGCAAGTTCGAACTGGCCAATGGCGGTACGCTGTTTCTCGATGAAGTCGGTGAGCTGTCGCTGACCGTACAGGCCAAGTTGCTGCGGGTGCTGCAAAGCGGCCAGTTGCAGCGGCTCGGCTCGGACAAGGAACATCAGGTCGACGTGCGCCTGATCGCCGCGACCAACCGCGATCTGGCCGAAGAAGTGCGCAGCGGCCGCTACCGCGCCGACTTCTATCACCGCCTGAGCGTGTACCCGCTGCGAGTGCCGGCGCTGCGCGATCGCGGGCGCGATGTGTTGCTGCTCAGCGGCTTTTTTCTGGAACAGAACCGTTCGCGCATGGGCCTCAACAGCCTGCGTTTGAGCAGCGACGCCCAGGACGCGTTGCTCGCCTACACTTGGCCGGGCAACGTGCGCGAGCTGGAACACTTGATCGGGCGCAGTGCGTTGAAGGCGCTGGGCAATTGCAAGGTGCGACCGAAGATCCTCAGCTTGAGCGCGGCGGATCTGGATTTGCCACGCGAGGTTGTGGATAACTCGCCCGCGCCTGCTGCCGATATTTTAGCCGTGGCGCCGCTGATCAATGGCGACTTGCGCAGCGCCACTGAGGAATATCAGCGCCGCTTGATCAGTGCGGCGCTGGAACGCAATCAGGATAACTGGGCCAGTGCGGCGCGGGAGCTGGGGCTGGATCGGGCGAATCTGGGACGGCTGGCTAAACGCCTTGGAATGAGATAGACCTCCATTGTGGCGAGGGAGCTTGCTCCCGCTCGGCTGCGCAGCAGTCGCAAAAGCAGCGGACATGACCAACCTGATACACCGCGGTGGATGGTTATGGGAGCGCTTCGCACTCCAGCGGGAGCAAGCTCCCTCGCCACACCGTTTGACCCGGATTGGGGATTGAGCCTAAAGCCTGCCCCCGACAAGTCGATAACCCGGCATCAATAGTTTCTGGCGATTTGCACCCTCGCCCATCACCTTTTTCCACAGAAGGTTTTTATGTCTTCCAACAAAGCCCGCGCAGATTCACTTTCGCTTCTGCTGTTTACCTTGCGCAGCGGCAAGCTGATGGCGATCAACCTGCTGAAAGTCAGTGAAATCATCCCCTGCCCGCCGCTGACCAAAATGCCCGAGTCGCATCCGCACATCAAAGGCATTGCCACCCTGCGCGGCGCGGCGCTGTCGGTGATCGACCTCAGCCGCGCCATCGGCGAGCGACCGCTGGAAGACCCGAACGGCGGCTGCCTGATCGTCACCGACGTCAGCCGTTCGAAGCAGGGTCTGCACGTGCAGGCAGTGAGCAAAATCGTCCATTGCCTGACCACCGACATCAAGCCGCCGCCGTTCGGCTCCGGCGGTTCGCGCGCCTACATCACCGGCGTGACCTCGGTCGACGGCACACTGGTACAAGTGCTCGACATCGAGAAAGTTATCCACAGCATCGCCCCGGCGCAGATCGAGATGGCCCCGACCGATCTGAGCATGGAAGACGCCGAAGTGCTGGGCAACGCACGGATTCTGGTGGTCGATGACAGCCAGGTAGCGTTGCAGCAATCGGTGCACACCCTGCGCAACCTCGGCCTGCAATGCCACACCGCGCGCAGTGCCAAGGAAGCCATCGACTGCCTGCTGGACCTGCAAGGCACCGCGCAACAGATCAACCTGATCGTCTCCGACATCGAAATGTCCGAGATGGACGGCTATGCCTTCACCCGTACCCTGCGCGAGACGCCGGACTTCGCCCACCTCTACGTGCTGCTGCACACCTCGCTCGACAGCGCGATGAACAGCGAGAAAGCACGCCTGGCCGGGGCCAACGCGGTGCTGACCAAGTTCTCCTCACCGGAACTGACCCAGCGCCTGATCGAAGCGGCCAAACATGTCGCCGCCAACGGTCACTGAGTTTTGGGCCAGACGTACTGCTTTTTGATGCGGCGCGACCTTCGTCAGGACGTGCCACCGATCCATTGGGCGGAAGGCATTGAGCTGAACACTTATCGTCCGGAACTGGCGGCGGCCGTGCATCAATTGATGCAACTCGGCTACCGCGAGGGTGGCGGCCGCGTGCCGGCACTGGAGGAGTGGCAGCAGCGCTTCGAGAGCGATCCCGAATACGATCCTGAATTGTGCTTCATTGCCACGGACGCCGAAGGCGTGATCGGCGTGGCGCAATGCTGGACCAGTTCATACATCAAGAATCTGGTGGTGCATCCGCGCGCGCAGCGTCGTGGACTGGGTCGAGCGTTGCTACTGAATGCATTCAAGGTATTTCAGCAACGCCGTGAAGGATTTGTCGATCTGAAGGTGCTGGAAGACAATCTGCGGGCGCAGCGTTTGTATGAAAGTGCCGGGATGTATGTGGTTCGCCGGGAACTTGTAACGGACTGATCGACCGTCTTCGCGAGCAGGCTCGCTCCCACCCTGGAATGCATTTCAAACTGCGAGCCTGCTCACGAAGAGGCCAGAACAGGCAACTTCCCTACTCAGGCAGACTCCAACCTTGGCCCACCACGACCAAGGATGCCCAACCATGAAAACCCTCACCCTGAGCCTGCTCTGCCTCACCGCCCTCGCCTCCCAGGCCCACGCCTCCAGCCCCGACGCCTGGGCTGCCTACGACAAAACCGTGCTCGCCAGTTGCACCAAGGCCAGCGGGCTGAAAGACGCCAAGCCGGTCGGCACACCCGCGCAATTCGATGACCGCGTTGGCTACACCGCCGTGCTGCTGCAAGGCCAATACCCGCAAAAGCACATGAAAGGCCAGCAAGGCAGCGAGCTGTGCCTGTACAGCAAAAAGTCGAAAACAGCCTTCGTCACCGAATGGGACTCGATCCGTCCGACCAGTAAGCCTTGAGGACTGGCGCACAACTTGCTTCGATCAGCTTCAACCTGGCGACTTTATGTCGCCGCTTCACACTCTGATTGAAGATTGATCGTGCAATGAATACGACATTTTCCTGCGTCGGTTGCGGCAAATGCTGCACCGACCACCATGTGCCCCTGACCTTGGCTGAAGCCCGCATGTGGGCGGCGGATGGCGGTCAGGTGATCGTGCTGGTGGAGGCCTTTCTCGGCAACGGCCTGGGCCTGCCGGCGCAGCAGCGTGAACACGCCGAACGACGTTCAGCGGCAGTGCGCAGCGGTACCACCGAGGCCCACGTGGCAATCACTTTCGCCGCCTACAACGTCGGTCGCTGCCGGAATCTTGACGAAGACAACCTGTGCCGTATCTACGAGCGCCGACCGTTGGTGTGCAGGATTTATCCGGCAGAAATCAACCCGCACATCCCGCTCAACCCGGCGGCCAAGGATTGCCCGCCAGAGTCGTGGCAACAGGGGCCCCTGCTGATTGTCGGCGGGGAGCTGGTCGATCAGGAAGTGCTGGAGCTGATCCAGCGTTCGCGCCAGGCGGATCGCGATGACATCCGCATCAAGGATGCGATCTGCGCGGCGCTGGGGATTCGCACCACGGCGCTCAAGGGCGACGGGTTTACCGCGTATTTGCCGCAGATGGACGCTTTTGCGGCAGTGATCGATCAGGTTTCAGCACAGCCGCCGAGTGAAACGCCCAGTGAATGGTTGTTTCATTTGTCCGGGGCTGATGTGGCCGGGCAGTTGCTTGCCGCCGGGGCCCAGGTGGTGACTGAGCCGGCGCAGACGTATGCGTTTATTTCGCTGCGGGCGGCTTGATCCGGATTTTGCAGAGATCGCCGTGGCTCATCGCGAGCAGGTGAAGACCTACAATTGAAATGCGTTCTTCTGCAGGAGTGAGCCTGCTCGCGATAGGCCAAGCTTGAACAACCTCAATCCTGAACCTGCCGTCGTCCCACAACTCCCTTGCCAACAAACACAAATCCCCACGCCGCTCTGCGAATACTCAGCGCTTGCCCATCGAACGCCGGGTGCCCGGCGGCGCCATGCCCGGGGTTTTGGTGTGACCATTCTTGGCGCCGTTCTTGTACCACGGCTGATTCGAACCCTTGGCGGCCGCCAGCTCACCCGGTTTGAACGGGAACTTGAAAGCCGGGATCTCGGGTTTGGTTTCGCTGGCGTCAGTCAGCTCGGCCGGGACATCGCTCACAGCGTCGTCAACCGGCGGTTGGGTCGGGGAAGTCATAAAAGCTCCGCAAAGCAAAAAGTCGGGCCCGAACAGTGAGCCGCGAAGGCGCGCAGTATACCTGCGCGCCCAGACTCGGCACCTGAAGATTTGCAGCGCACGCCGAACGGTTTACAGGGACGTGACGGTGCAACGTTTATCTGCGCACTGGGGCTCAAGCTTAGAGGCTTAGTCGGCAAAGAGTGGCGGTGACGAACGGTGGCAGTAAGACAGTTGCTCCCACAGGAGGAACGCGTTTCTCTGTGGGAGTGAGCCTGCTCGCGATGAACGATGACGCGGTACTCGGACGGATCAAGTGCGTGGATCAACCCGATCCAGCGCCCGGTTCACCGCCAGTTCGGCGAGCATGACAATTTGCTGGATCGCCAACGCCGTGCTGCGTTGCGGACCGCCGAGTTCATTGGCGAAGTTACTGGCCATGGCACTGGCAGAGGCCAACGATTCGTAAGCGTGGGCGAGCAGGGTTTCGGTGTCGATAGCTGGGTTGACCAGAAACATTGTGCTTGGCTGTCGCGGCTGGGCGGGTTGCGGACAGAGGTAAAAGTCGAGCGCGCGTTTGATGGCTTCGCGGTTTTGGGCGAGGTCTTCAGCGCGGATGGCTTCGGCGAGCGGGGTTGTGGTTTCGGGGGGTGGGTCTGGAATCAATTTATCCATGAGTAGCTCCTACTTGTATTGGGGAGCCAGCCTTTGTCGTTTCCACACGACAAAAGGTGGCGACTGTGCGCGGGGTGGAAAACCGATAAGTAGGCAACCGGCCAGACCGAAGTCTGCCCACGCACAGCCGCCGCGACGCAGTTTGCAGACGAAAAAAGACGTCGGCAACGATTACGGTGCTGGTGCATTGTTTCTACTTGAATCGGGTTTCCACACCCGATCGCTGAATTGGCAGCGACAACCAAAGACTAGAGACCGCATGTCCGACGGACAACCTGAAAACCTTGTGGGAAGGTTCTGGTTTGCTCACACACTTTTAAACACAAACCCACTCACTGTAGGAGCTGCCGAAGGCTGCGATCTTTTGGCTTTGGCTTTCACAACTCAAAAGCGAGATCAAAAGATCGCAGCCTTCGGCAGCTCCTACAGGGAGACTGGGTGCATTCAGTTGAAGATTGGTCGGCTGTCAGGCCGCCATCGCTGGCAAGCCAGCTCCCACAAAAGAGCAAAAGCAAGATCAAAAGATCGCAGCCTGCGGCAGCTCCTACAGGGAAGATAAGTACAACCCGCATGCGGCGCATGCCGCCCCACTCCAGGATGAGCGCAAGCTCGGCTGCAGCTCTTGATCTTGATCCACGGGCGACGTCGGAAGGCTGAGTGGAGGGATTGATCCGGGCGTGGGAGCGCAGCGACCGTTTGGCGAAGCCAAACACAGCGAGAGGAGGTGCAGCGAAGCAAACCGTAGGCGCTGCGCCCGGATCGATCCCGCAGCGAAGGAACCCCGAGCCCCGGCGAGCGGGCCGAACGCAGGAGCAAGCGTTTTTTTGCTTACTTTTTTTAGGCGTTTGTAAAAAAGTGAGTCGCCGTAAGGGCGAAACCGTAATCAGCAACACCCGCAGAAACGGATATACACCCCGGCGAAACTGACAGCGCTGACAGCCAGCCGTCACCCTACTGACCTGCAGACAGGTTTATAAAGACAACAACCCAGCCCAAACTCCGTCCGGCGCCAACCCCGCATGCGAATCCAAAAGAACAAAGCCCTGCTCGCCATCCTATTGATCGTCCTCGCAGGCGCAGGTCTGTGGTACGCCCTGAAACCCGCCCCCACCAAACTCGCCACCCCCACCACAATCCCGGTGCGAGTCATAGCGGTCAGCGAAAAAGACGTCCCCCGCTACACCACCGGCATCGGCTCCGTACTCTCATTACACAGCGTCGTAGTGCGCCCGCAAGTCGACGGCATCCTCACCAAAATCCTCGTCAAGGAAGGCCAACTGGTCAAGGCCGGCGACCTGCTCGCCACCATCGACGACCGCTCGATCCGCGCCAGCCTCGACCAGGCCCGCGCACAACTGGGCGAAAGCCAGGCACAACTGCAAGTCGCCCTGGTCAACCTCAAGCGCTACAAACTGCTCAGCGTCGACGACGGCGTCTCCAAGCAGACCTATGACCAGCAACAAGCGCTGGTCAACCAACTCAAGGCCACCGCCCAAGGCAACCAGGCTTCGATCGACGCGGCGCAAGTACAACTTTCCTACACGCAGATCCGCTCCCCGGTCACCGGCCGCGTCGGTATTCGTACAGTCGATGAAGGCAACTTCCTGCGCATGACCGACACCGCCGGCCTGTTCACCGTGACCCAGATCGACCCGATCGCCGTGGAATTCTCGCTGCCGCAACAAATGCTGCCGACCCTGCAGGGCCTGATCAACGATCCGCAACACGCACAGGTCAAGGCCTACATCGGTGCCGACACCGACGGCGAAACCGGCAACCTGCTTGGCGAAGGTCACCTGACCCTGATCGACAACCAGATCAATGCCAACACCGGCACCATCCGCGCCAAAGCCGAATTCGACAACGCCAGCCAGAAGCTCTGGCCTGGCCTGCTGGTGACGGTAAAAATTCAGACGGCGCTGGATAAGAATGCGCTGGTGGTACCGCCCACCGTCGTACAGCGCGGTCTCGACCAACACTTCGTTTACCGCGTGAATGGTGACAAAGTCGAAGCCGTACAAGTGCAGATGGTGTATCAGGGCAGCGGCCAGGACATCATCAAAGGTGTGAAGGCCGGTGACGTATTGGTGACCGATGGCCAGTCGCGGCTCAAACCCGGCTCGACCGTGCAGGTCATGAGTGAACCGCCGCAAGTAGTGCAAGCGGAGCCGAAACCATGAAGGCGCACAAAGGCGTCTCCACCTGGTGCATCGATCACCCGGTCGCGACGATTCTGCTGACCATCGCATTGGTGCTGGTCGGCGTGATTGCCTTCCCGCGCCTGCCGATCGCGCCACTGCCGGAAGCGGAATTTCCGACGATTCAGGTCTCGGCGCAGTTGCCCGGCGCCAGCCCCGACACCATGGCCTCGTCCGTGGCCACGCCGCTGGAGGTGCAATTCAGCGCCATCCCCGGCATGACCCAGATGACCTCCAGCAGTGCGCTCGGCTCCAGCTTGCTGACCCTGCAATTCACCCTCGACAAGAGCATCGATACCGCCGCCCAGGAAGTCCAGGCAGCGATCAACACCGCCGCCGGCAAGCTGCCCAAGGACATGCCGACCCTGCCGACCTGGAAGAAGGTCAACCCGGCCGACAGCCCGGTGCTGATCCTCAGCGTCAGCTCGACGCAAATGCCCGGCACCGAACTCAGCGATCTGGTGGAAACCCTGCTGTCACGTCAGATCAGTCAGATCGACGGTGTAGGCCAGATCAACATCACTGGTCAGCAACGTCCGGCGATCCGCGTGCAAGCCTCGGCCGACAAACTGGCGGCGATCGGCCTGACCCTGGCCGACATTCGCCTGGCGATCCAGCAGACCAGCCTTAATCTTGCCAAAGGCGCGTTGTACGGCGAATCGAGCATCTCGACGCTGTCGACCAACGACCAGTTGTTCAAACCCGAGGACTACAGCCAACTCATCGTTTCCTACAAGGACGGCGCCCCGGTTCACCTGCGTGACGTCGCCAAAGTCGTCAACGGTTCGGAAGATGCCTACGTGCAGGCCTGGGCCGGTGATCAACCCGGAGTGAACCTGGTGATCTCGCGACAACCGGGGGCAAACATCGTCGAAACCGTCGACCGCATTCAAGCCGCCCTGCCCGGCCTCGAAGCCATGCTCCCGGCCTCGGTGCAGGTGAAAACCCTGATCGACCGCACCCAGACCATCCGCGCCTCGCTGCATGAAGTCGAGATCACCCTGCTCATCGCGATCCTGCTGGTGGTGGCGGTGATGGCGCTGTTCCTGCGGCAATTGTCGGCGACCATGATCGTCTCGGCGGTACTCGGCGTGTCGCTGACCGCCAGTTTCGCCCTGATGTACCTGCTGGGGTTCAGCCTGAACAACCTGACGCTGGTGGCGATCGTCGTCGCGGTCGGGTTTGTCGTCGACGATGCGATTGTGGTGGTAGAGAACATCCACCGGCATCTGGAGGCCGGCGACAGCATGCGCGAGGCGGCGATCAAGGGCGCCGGCGAGATCGGTTTCACCGTGGTTTCGATCAGTTTTTCGCTGGTGGCGGCGTTCATTCCGCTGCTGTTCATGGGCGGCGTGGTCGGGCGACTGTTCAAGGAATTCGCCCTGACGGCGACCTCGACCATTTTGATTTCGGTGGTGGTGTCGCTGACCCTCGCACCGACGCTGGCGGCGTTGTTCATGCGCAAACCGGTGCACCACGCCCACGACAAACCGGGCTTCAGCGAACGCCTGCTCGGCTGGTACGAAAAAGGTCTGCGCCGCGCCCTCGCCCACCAGAAACTGATGATCGGCGTGTTCGGCCTGTCGCTGGCACTGGCGATTGCCGGTTACATCTTTATCCCCAAAGGCTTCTTCCCGGTACAGGACACCGGTTTTGTCCTCGGCACCACCGAAGCCGCTGCGGATATTTCCTACGGCGACATGGTGAAAAAACACTTGGCGATGGCCGAAATCGTCGCCGCCGATCCGGCCGTGCAGGCGTTCTCGCATTCGGTGGGGGTGTCCGGCAGCAACCAGACCATCGCCAATGGGCGCTTCTGGATTGCTTTGAAAAAACGCGGCGACCGCGACGTATCGGCCAGCCAGTTCATCGACCGCATCCGCCCGCAATTGATGAAAGTCCCGGGCATTGTGCTGTACCTGCGCGCCGGCCAGGACATCAACCTCAGCTCCGGCCCGAGCCGCGCGCAGTACCAATACGTGCTCAAGAGCAACGACGGCGCAACCCTCGCCACCTGGACCCAGCGCCTGACGGAAAAACTGCGCAGTAACCCGGCGTTCCGCGACATTTCCAACGACCTGCAACTGGGCGGCAGCATCACCCACATCAGCATCGACCGCAGCGCCGCCGCACGTTTCGGCCTCACTGCGAGTGATGTCGACGAGGCGCTGTACGATGCGTTCGGTCAGCGTCAGATCAACGAGTTCCAGACCCAGGTCAACCAGTACAACGTGATTCTGGAACTGGACACCAAGCAACGCGGCAAAGCCGAAAGCCTCAACTATTTCTACCTGCGCTCGCCGCTGAGTGGCGAGATGGTGCCGCTGTCAGCGCTGGCCAAATTCGATGCGCCGACCATCGGCCCGCTGTCGATTGCCCATGACGGCATGTTCCCCGCCGCCAACCTGTCATTCAACCTGGCGCCCGGCGTGGCGTTGGGCGACGCGGTGATCCTGCTCAATCAGGCCAAGGCCGAGATCGGCATGCCGACCGCGATCAGCGGCAATTTTCAGGGCGCGGCGCAGGCGTTCCAGAGTTCGCTGGCCAGTCAGCCGTGGCTGATTCTCGCGGCGCTGGTGGCGGTGTACATCATTCTCGGCGTGCTCTATGAGAGCTTCGTGCATCCGCTGACAATCATCTCGACGCTGCCGGCAGCCGGTCTCGGTGCGGTGATCATGCTGTGGATCTGCGGTCAGGACTTTTCGATCATGGCGTTGATCGGGCTGGTGTTGCTGATCGGTATCGTCAAGAAGAACGGCATCCTGATGATCGACTTTGCGCTGGAAGCCCAGCGTAATCGCGGACTCGCGCCGCAGGATGCGATTTTCGAAGCGTGCCTGACGCGGTTCCGGCCGATCATCATGACCACCCTCGCCGCGCTGCTTGGCGCGTTGCCGCTGATGCTCGGTTACGGCACCGGCGCCGAATTGCGCCAGCCGCTGGGGATTGCGGTGGTGGGCGGCTTGCTGGTCAGCCAGATGCTGACGCTGTTTACCACGCCGGTCATATACTTGTGGCTTGAGCGGCTATTTCACAGGCCCAGACCAATGCCCACGACGGCACTGGCGACCACAGACTGAGGCAGGGTCATGCGCGTTCTGATTATCGAAGACGAGGAAAAAACCGCGGACTATCTGCACCGAGGTCTGACGGAACAGGGTTACACCGTGGATCTGGCCCGCGACGGCGTCGAAGGCCTGCACCTGTCGCTGGAAAGCGACTACGCGGTGATCGTCCTCGACGTGATGCTGCCGGGCCTGGATGGCTTCGGCGTGCTGCGCGCATTGCGTGCGCGCAAGCAGACCCCAGTGATCATGCTCACCGCCCGCGAGCGCGTCGAAGACCGGATCAAGGGTCTGCGTGACGGCGCCGACGATTACCTCGGCAAGCCGTTTTCCTTCCTTGAACTGGTCGCCCGCCTGCAAGCACTGACCCGGCGCAGCGGCGGCCATGAACCGGTGCAAGTGAGCATCGCCGACCTGTGGATTGATCTGATCAGCCGCAAGGCGACCCGCGCCGGCAACCGACTGGACCTGACGGCGAAGGAATTCTCGCTGCTCAGCGTACTGGCGCGCCGGCAAGGTGAAATCCTCTCGAAAACCGCGATTGCCGAGATGGTCTGGGACATCAATTTCGACAGCGACGCGAATGTCGTCGAAGTCGCGATCAAGCGTCTGCGAGCCAAGCTCGACGGGCCATTCGACGAGAAACTGCTGCACACCATTCGCGGCATGGGGTATGTGCTGGAGAGCCGTGGTGTCCAGTAATTCCATCGCGCTGCGCCTGAGTGGCATGTTCACCCTGGTGGCACTGCTGGTGTTTCTGTTGATCGGCGGCGCGCTGTATCAGCAGGTCGACAAGGGCCTGGGCCTGCTGCCGGAAGCCGAGCTGGATGCGCGTTACAGCGTGCTTGAGTCGGCCCTCAACCGGTATGGCACACCCGAGCATTGGGTGAAGATCAATGCCAAGCTCAAGCTGCTCGGCGAGGAAGACAAGCGCATTCGTTTCTGGGTGGTCAGCGGTGATCCCGGTTACGAGTACGGTGCGCCGGACGCCAGGATCCGCGCCTTCGCCCAAGGCCCGACGGGCATGCATGACCTGCAGTTGCCCGAGCATCCTTATCCGCTGAAAGTGCTGCTGACCGAGTTGCCGGCCAAGGATCAACGCCCGCCGCTGCGCTTCATGATCGGCATCAACACCGAGACCTTTCATGAGACTCAACACAACCTGCTGATCGCTCTCGTCAGCCTGGCCATTGTCGGTGTACTGATGGCCTCGGCGCTGGGTTATTGGGTGGCCCGAATTGGTCTGAAGCCACTGATCAAACTGTCCCACGAAGCCCAGCGCCTGGCGCCGCCATTACGGGCCGGACGCCTGCGGATGTCGCCGTTGCCGCCGGAACTGGAACAGTTCGTCGAGTCGTTCAACTCGACGCTGGAGCGGGTCGAACAGGCCTATTCGCGACTGGAATCGTTCAACGCCGATGTCGCCCATGAACTGCGCTCACCATTGACCAACCTGATCGGCCAGACCCAGGTCGCGCTGACGCGCGGGCGCTCCGCCGAACACTATTTCGAAGTGCTGCAATCGAACCTCGAAGAGCTGGAACGCCTGCGTTCGATCATCAACGACATGCTGTTCCTCGCCAGCGCCGACCAGGGCAGCAAGGCGACCAAACTGACGTCCACGTCGCTGGCGGATGAGGTGGCGACGACCCTTGAGTACCTCGATTTCATCCTCGAAGACGCGCAAGTGCAGGTGCACGTCAGTGGCGATGCGCAGGTGCGGATCGAGATCGCGCATCTGCGCCGGGCATTGATCAATCTGCTGAGCAACGCCGTGCAGCACACCGAGCCGGGCAAGGTGATCGAAGTGCACATCGAAGTTGAAGACCATCAGGTCAGCATTGGTGTGGCCAACCCGGGATCGCCGATTGCCAGCGAGCACTTGCCGCGTCTGTTCGAGCGCTTCTACCGAGTCGATGCCTCGCGCAGCAACAGCGGCAACAACCATGGATTGGGGTTGGCGATCGTCAAGGCGATTGCGCTGATGCACGGTGGAGATGTGTTTGTGCGCAGTGATCGGGGGATGAATACTTTCGGCATCCACCTCCCGGTCTAACTGAAAAGCAAAATCCCTGTGGCGAGGGAGCTTGCTCCCGCTCGGCTGCGCAGCAGTCGTAAATCCTGCACACGCAGTTTGTCTGAATGAACGTGATTGCCGGGTTTAGGGCCGCTTCGCAGCCCAGCGGGAGCAAGCTCCCTCGCCACAAGGAATGGCGTTCACCCGTGGTTGATCTTTGCTTCTGCTGTAACAGTCATTTATGAAAATCACGCTGTTTCCCAACGCCCGGCGACCTTATCTTTGCCCGCACCAAACAGCACTTGCCAAGCAAGAAGGTTTTCAAGATGTCCAACAGTATGGGTATTGCCAGCGCTTTCGTTTTGTCCTCGTTGATCCTGTCGCCAATGGCGATGGCTGAAGAATCGCAGTCGTTCGTAGCGCAGAATGCCGCTCGCGCTCACGCCTTCGAACAGTCTCAGGCAGAAGTGATGGTCAAGTCGCAGGACGCCTCGCAAGCCCCTCAAGCCGCCACTTCCCAGGCTCAAGCATCCGAGAAAGACAGCTGAGTCGCGCACCACGAAACCTTTCCCTCGACGCGGTTGTTTGGCTCTTCCCGTTCAACCGTCGTCCTTCCAGGCCGCTGCCTTTCAGCGGCCTTTTTTCGTTGTGGTCTGAAAGCCGTCTGGTTCGTCTGTAAAAAACAAGAAACATCCCGCACCTCAAGACATTGAAGTGTCAGTTGACCCAAGGAGCTCCATCGCAAGTGCGTTACCCAGTCCGCGTCACCCCGCTGTTCATTGCAATTGCCGCAACGATTGCCCCTGTCGCCCATGCCGACGAAGCCGCCAGGGAAGGTTTCGTCGAAGGCTCGAGCCTCAACCTCAACGCTCGCAACTACTACATGAATCGCAACCGTCTGCAGCAGACGGACGACAACATCGAGTGGGGCCAGGGTTTTCTCGGGATCTTCCAGTCGGGTTACACCGAAGGCACGGTCGGCTTCGGCATCGACGCCCACGCCATGCTCGGGCTGAAGCTCGACGGCGGTGGCGGCACCGATGGCTCAAGCATCCTGCCGATCAGCGATGGCAACGGCAAAGCGCCGGGCTCGTTCTCGACCGCGGGCGGCACGTTGAAAATGCGCGCGTTCGATACCGAGCTGAAGGCCGGCGACCTGTTCCTCACCAACCCGGTGATCGCCGGCGGTGAATCGCGCATGCTGCCGCAGACCTTCCGTGGCGTCAGTCTGAACAACCACAGTTTCGACGGCTGGATGATCGAAGGTGGCCAGGCCAGTTTCACCAAGCCGTACAACCAGAGCGGTCGCCAGCGCATCGGCACGTCCTACGGCAAACTCGCGGATGGCGACGTAAGCCGTCACCTGAACTGGGCCGGCGTGTCCTGGAGCGGCGTCGAAGGCCTGACCAGCAACCTGTACGCCGCCGAGCTCAAGGACATCTGGAACCAGTACTACTACGATCTCGACTACACTTGGCAGTTGAACGATCTGGTCAGCCTCAACCCGGGCCTGCACTTCTATCACACGCAGGACACCGGCGACGCGCTGCTGGGTAACATCGACAACAACACCTACAGCCTGCATTTCACCGTCGGCATCGGCAACCACAGCGTCACGGCTGCGTACCAGCGGGTCAACGGCAACACGCCGTTCGACTACATCAGCCAGGGCGACAGCGTTTACCTCGACAACTCGCAGCAGTACTCGGACTTCAACGGCCCGAACGAGCGCTCGTGGAAGCTCAAGTACGCCTACGACTTCGCCGGTCTCGGTCTGCCGGGCCTGACCCCGGCAGTTTCCTATTCGCGTGGCACCGTGGACCTGACCAAGGTCGATCCGGACAGCAAAGGCTATGCCTCGTGGTACAGCGCTGACGGTCGCAACGCCAAACACTGGGAACGCGACCTTGATCTGAAATACGTGGTGCAGAGCGGCCAGGCAAAAGACCTCGCGGTACGCCTGCAATGGGCGACCAACCGGGGTGGCAACGGTTACGGCGCGATTGATACGGATACCGATGAATACCGTGTGATTGTCGACTACCCGATCAACGTCTTCTAAGATCAATCAGTTAACACTGAACCTGTAGGAGCTGCCGGAGGCTGCGATCTTTTGATCTTGTTTTTAAAAAACCAAGATCAAAAGATCGCAGCCTCCGGCAGCTCCTACGCTTATAAGATCCCCCAACCGACAGCCCCCATCATGATCGCGAGCCGTACCCCACCTCTGGCGGGCAAGACCGGACGCCCCGAATTGCTGCTGATCTGCGGCAGTACGCTGACCGTGATCGCAATTCTGTGCATCGTCACTTTTCTGCTGATTCGTGAGCACGCCAACGCTCAGGAAGCGGCCACCCGCAGCGCCACCACCATCGCCCAGTTGATCGACGCCGACGTCCTGCGCACGGTCGAGTTGTACGACCTGACCTTGCAAGGCCTGATCGCCGCCGCCCAGCGCGGCGACTTGCGCGATGTCACCCCGCAGATCCGCCATCTGGCACTGTTCGACCGCTCCACCACCGCACGCTTCAAGGGCGACATCCTGCTGCTCGACAAGCAGGGCGATGTGGTGGCCGACTCATCACGCATCGAACCCAAGCCAGGCAACTTTGCCGACCGCGATTACTTCCTCGCCCATGCCTTCAACCGCGATACCGGCATGTTCATCAGCCGCCCGTTCAAGACCCGCTGCGATTGCGACGAAGCCAATCAATGGCGCATCAGCTTCAGCCGGCGGATCTCCTCGGACACCGGTGAGTTCGCCGGCGTGGCGGTGGCTTCGATGAAGCTCGACTACTTCGATCAGTTGTTCAACAGCCTCGACATCGGCAAAGACAGCACGCTGAACATCATCAACAGCGACGGCGTGCTGCTGGCGCAGAAGCCTTATCTGCAAAGCGACTCCATCGGCAAGAGCTTCGGCAACCGGCCCAACGTGGTGCGAATTCTCGGCGACAAGGATGGCAGTGGCAGTTTCACCAGCACCTCGAGCATGGATCATCAGCAACGGCTCTACACCTATTCTCGGGTCGGCAATCTGCCGCTGACGGTGATGGTCGCGCTCTCCAGTGATGAGGTGTTCGGCACCTGGCGCCGCACCGCGCTGTTGATCAGCGGCGCCACCGGCGTGCTATGCGCCGGGCTGCTATGGCTGACCTGGCTGCTCGCCCGTGAGCTGCGCTTGCGCCAGCGCGCGGAACGCGAACTGGCACAACTGGCGGCCACCGATGCGCTGACCGGCGTGGCCAACCGGCGGATGCTCGATCAGGCTCTGCGCCACGAATGGTTCCGCGCCCAGCGCTCGGGCCAGCCGCTGTCGGTGATGATGATCGACGCCGACCACTTCAAGGCCTTCAACGACCGTCATGGGCATCAGGCCGGTGATCAGGCGCTGCGTGAGCTGGCCAGGGTGATCACCGCGAACGTACGACGACCAGGGGATCTGGTCGCCCGTTACGGCGGCGAAGAGTTCTCGGTGATCCTCGCTGAAACCGACAGTAGCGGCGCCCGGCAGATTGCCGAACATATCCGTCAGGCGGTCGAGCAGATGCCGAGGGTCGAGGGCGCGGACGTGGCGATGACCGTCAGTATCGGTATCAGCACCTGGACGGCAACCGTCGAGATGTCGCTGGAACAACTGCTGTTTGCGGCGGACAAGGCGTTGTATCAAGCCAAGGAGAGCGGGCGCAATCGCGTAGTCAGTTCGTAAGATCAAAAGATCGCAGCCTTCGGCAGCGCCTACGTTTGGAATACATTTCCCTGTAGGAACTGCCGAAGGCTGTGATCTTCTGCTTTTAATTGGGGCATAAAAAAAGGCCATCCGAGGATGGCCTTCAAAAAACTAGAGAGGTTTTTTACTTACACCGCCGCAACCGGGCGCATGTAAGAGATCGGTGCAGTGCTGGCGTCTTCGAACGTCACGACTTCCCACGCATCTGTCTGCTCAATCAACTTGCGCAGCAGCTGGTTGTTCAGTGCATGACCGGACTTGAAGCCTTTGAACTCACCAATCAGGCTGTTACCCAGCAGGTACAGGTCGCCAATCGCATCGAGGATCTTGTGCTTAACGAATTCGTCTTCGTAGCGAAGGCCGTCTTCGTTCAGTACACCATCGGAATCCACCACGATCGCGTTTTCAACGCTGCCGCCGAGTGCGAGGTTGTGCTTGCGCAGGTACTCGATGTCACTCATGAAACCGAAAGTACGGGCGCGGCTGACTTCTTTTACGAACGAAGTGCTGGAAAAATCCACGCTTGCACTTTGGGTGCGGTCCCGGAAAACCGGGTGATCGAAATCGATCTCGAAGCTCACCTTGAACCCTTCGAAAGGGACGAAAGTGGCGCGCTTGTCGCCGTCTTCCACTGTCACTTCACGCAGGATGCGGATGAATTTCTTGGCGGCGTCCTGCTCTTCCAGGCCAGCCGATTGAATCAGGAATACGAACGGTCCAGCGCTGCCATCCATGATCGGGACTTCGGACGCGGAGAGCTCGACGTAGGCGTTATCGATGCCCAGGCCAGCCATGGCCGAGAGCAAGTGCTCTACCGTGTCCACTTTGACGTCGCCATTGATCAGCGTCGTCGACATAGTGGTTTCACCGACGTTTTCCGCGCGGGCAGGAATCTGCACCACAGGGTCGAGGTCAGCGCGACAAAACACAATGCCAGTGTCGACAGGCGCAGGCTTGAGGGTCAGGTAGACCTTCTCCCCGGAGTGCAGGCCTACACCTGTGGCACGGATAATATTTTTCAGTGTGCGTTGTTTAATCATGGCTTGGGCCGCTTCAGCGCAAATTGCGAACTGGTATCAACAAAGGCTGGCGATAATAGCAGACCGAGCCTTTGCTGAACACCAATCACCGTCATAGCCCTGATACATTCCATCAATCGGCCTGACGACGCAGGAATGCCGGGATGTCCAGGTAATCCAGATCGTCCTGCGGGTTCATCTTCGCGGCAGTCGCAGCACCGGCCTGAGCCTGGTTGCGCATGACGGTCGGACGGTCCAGGTCACGGTAGTTCACCGCCGGAGCTTCCTGACGCGCAGGAGCCGGTTGTTGAACCTGAGCGGAAGCCATGGAGGTGTGAACGGTGTTGTCGATGACCTTCACAGGCTTCTCGATTTTCGCGCCCAGACCGGTGGCAACCACGGTGACGTGCAGTTCGTCGCGCATGTCCGGATCGATAACAGTACCGACCTTGACCATCGCGTGCTCCGAAGCGAAGGCTTCGATGATGCTACCCACGTCGGAGTACTCACCCAGGGACAGGTCAGGACCGGCAGTGATGTTCACCAGGATGCCGCGTGCACCTTGCAGGTTCACGTCTTCCAGCAGCGGGTTGCGGATGGCCGCTTCGGTCGCTTCACGTGCACGGTTCGGACCGCTGGCGCAGCCAGTGCCCATCATCGCCATGCCCATTTCGCTCATCACGGTACGCACGTCGGCGAAGTCGACGTTGATCATGCCCGGACGTTTGATGATGTCGGAGATACCGCGAACGGCACCGGCCAGTACGTCGTCAGCCTTGGCGAAAGCCGACAGCAGGCTTGCGTCTTTACCGAGGATGGTCAGCAGCTTCTCGTTCGGAATGGTGATCAACGAGTCGACGCTTTCGGAGAGCATGCGGATGCCTTCGTCGGCGATCTGCATACGCTTGCGGCCTTCGAACGGGAACGGACGGGTCACGACCGCAACGGTCAGGATGCCCATTTCCTTGGCCACTTCAGCGATGATCGGTGCAGCACCGGTACCGGTACCGCCGCCCATGCCAGTGGTGATGAACACCATGTTGGTGCCCTGCAGGACTTCGGCAATGCGCTCACGGTCTTCGAGAGCGGCCTGACGACCTACTTCAGGGTTGGCGCCAGCGCCGAGACCTTTGGTCACGCCGGTGCCCAGTTGCAGGATGGTGCGCGCGCCGATGTTTTTCAGCGCTTGAGCATCGGTGTTGGCGCAGATGAATTCAACGCCTTCGATGTTGCTCTTGACCATGTGGTTGACAGCGTTGCCGCCGCCACCGCCAACACCGATAACCTTGATTACCGGGCTTGCGGGGATGTTGTCTACGAGTTCGAACATTTTCCCTCTCCTTACATTCTCTAGTTTTTTCGCCTACTGCATTTTTGTAGCGGTGTTGCGGTAAAGCTTTAGAAGTTGCCTTGAACCCACTTCTTCAATCGGTCCAGCAACGGCGCCTGTGGCTCATCGTTGCTGTAGCTGTCGCGGCTGCCGATGCCCGAGAACGAGATCCCGTCGGACTGCTTCTGCAGGCCGTACATCAACAAGCCAACGCCAGTGGAATAAATCGGGTTGCGCACCACGTCATCCAGGCCCTTCACGCCATGCGGCACGCCCAGGCGTACTGGCATGTGGAAGATTTCTTCGGCCAGTTCGGTGGCGCCTTCCATCTTCGACGTACCGCCGGTCAGGACGATGCCCGCCGGGATCAGGTCTTCGTAGCCGCTGCGACGCAGCTCGGCCTGGATCAGGGTGAACAGTTCGTCGTAACGCGGCTCGACCACTTCGGCCAGGGCCTGACGCGACAGTTCGCGCGGTGGACGGTCGCCAACGCTCGGCACCTTGATGGTTTCGCCGGCACCGGCCAGTTTGGCCAGGGCGCAGGCGTAGCGGATCTTGATCTCTTCGGCGTACTGGGTCGGGGTGCGCAACGCCATGGCGATGTCGTTGGTCACCTGATCACCGGCAATCGGGATCACCGCGGTGTGGCGGATCGCGCCTTCGGTGAAGATCGCGATGTCGGTGGTGCCGCCGCCGATGTCGACCAGGCACACGCCCAGCTCTTTTTCGTCGTCGGTCAGTACCGAGTAGGCCGAGGCCAGTTGCTCGAGAATGATGTCGTCGATTTCCAGACCGCAGCGACGCACGCATTTTTCAATGTTCTGTGCGGCGTTGACGGCGCAGGTGACCACGTGAACCTTGGCTTCCAGACGGACGCCGGACATGCCCAGTGGCTCGCGAACGCCTTCCTGGTTATCGATCACGTAATCCTGCGGCAGGGTATGCAACACGCGCTGGTCAGCCGGGATCGCCACGGCCTGGGCGGCGTCGAGTACGCGCTCCAGGTCAGCCGAGCTCACTTCGCGGTCACGAATCGCCACGATGCCGTGGGAGTTCAGGCTGCGGATGTGATTGCCGGCCACGCCGACGAACGCCGAGTGAATGCGGCAGCCCGCCATCAGCTGGGCTTCTTCGATCGCGCGCTGGATCGATTGCACGGTGGACTCGATGTTCACCACCACGCCCTTCTTCAGGCCGCGGGACGGGTGAGTACCGATACCGACGATTTCCAGCGTGCCGTCGTCCGCGACCTCGCCTACCAGCGCCACCACCTTGGAGGTGCCGATATCCAGACCGACGATCATTTTGCCGCTTTGCACGTTTGCCATGGGTCCTGCCTCTTCTTAATTCTTTGCGACAGCGGGTTGGGCTGTCGTCGGCGCTACTGGTTCCCGCCAGCCAACAGCGAGGCCGTTGGCGTAGCGCAGATCGATGCGCGCAATGTTCGTAATCTGGTCTTTAAGCGTCTTGTCATAGATGGCAATGAAGCGGCGCATCTTTTCCACCAGGTTGCCGCGTCCCAGCAGCAACTCGATGCCGGGGCCGGAGCTGCCGGCACCGGTGGTCAGGAACCAGCTGCCACGTTCACGCAGTTCCAGGCGCGCGATCGAGAAGCCCAGCGGCCGGAGCATCTGGCTCAGCACCTGATACTGCTGCATCACTTGCTGCTGGGCCCGTTGTGGGCCGAACAGCTGTGGCAGGTGTTCGTAGTTCGCCAACTCCTTTGGCGTGAATGCCTGGCCCTGGTTGTTGAGCAGCGACTCGTCGCCCCAACGGGCCACCGGCAGTTGCTCTTCGAGGCGGATCACCACCTGATCCGGCCACACCCGGCGTACTTCGGCGTGGGCGATCCATGGCATCTGCTCAAGCTCGGTCCGCATGCTGGCCAGATCAATGGTGAAGAAGCTCGACGCCACGTACGGGGCGATTCGCTGCTGCACCGCTTGCTGACTGATGTAGCTCAGGTCGCCCTGCACGGCGATCTTGGTGATCGGCCGGTCGGCGTACGGCAGCAAACGCTGCGCGCCTTCGTAGGTACCGAACCCGAGCGCCACCAGCAGCACCGGCCAGAACAGGCTTTTCAGAAAGCCGAAATTGGCTTTCGGCAGGCGCGCGGACATCGGCTCTTTGGCCACCATTCGGCTGGCACCCCGCGGCACCGGCTTGCGGCCGGGTGCGGGTGGCTGATGTCTGAGATGAGCGCCTTGCATGGTCTTAACCTCGCGCCTCTGTATTACCGGAGCCTTCAACACTGGCGGCCAGAATGGCCAGAACCAGTTGCTGGAAGTCCAGACCGGCAGCACGGGCCGCCATCGGCACCAGACTGTGATCGGTCATGCCCGGTGCGGTGTTCACTTCCAGGAACCAGAACTGCCCGTCGGCGTCCTGCATCACGTCCGCCCTGCCCCAACCGGCAATACCCAGCGCCTCACAGGCCTTGGCCGTGAGATCCATGAGTTCCTGTTCCTTGGCGGCATCCAGCCCGCACGGAATGCGGTACTGGGTATCGTTGGCGATGTACTTGGCGTCGTAGTCGTAGAACGTGTGCGGTGTACCCAGGGCGATAGGAGGCAACACCTGGTCACGCAGGGTGGCGATGGTGAACTCCGGACCTTGAATCCATTGTTCAACCAAGACTTGCGAATCGTAGGTACTGGCCGCTTTCCATGCGTCGATCAACTCGGACGCAGAACTCACTTTGGCCATCCCGATACTTGAACCTTCATGCGCCGGTTTGACGATCAAAGGGAAGCCCAGTTCCGTCGCCGCGGAAATACAATCGGCTTCGCTGCACAGCACGGCGTGACGCGGCGTCGGAATCCCGAGGCTGTGCCAGACCTGCTTGGTGCGCAGTTTGTCCATTGCCAGTGCCGAAGCGAGGATGCCGCTGCCGGTGTACGGAATGCCGGCGCATTCGAGCAGGCCCTGCATCGAGCCGTCTTCACCGCCACGACCGTGGAGAATGATGAACGCGCGGTCGATTTTTTCATTCAGCAGACGCTGCAGAAAATCCTCGCCGACATCGATCCCGAACGCGTCCACGCCCGCGCTTTGCAGCGCGTCGAGCACGGCGTTACCGGATTTCAGCGAAACCTCACGCTCGGCACTCATGCCACCGAACAGCACGGCGACACGGCCGAAGTCTTTCGGCGCGATGGTGGAGAACAGGTTGGCGTAGGCAGCAGTCATTTCAACTTCCCCTCGACCGACGCAGCCACGGCGCCGGCGAACAATTCACTTTTCAACAGCTTCGGCGCGAGACCGCCGATATCACCGGCGCCCTGGCACAGCAGGATGTCGCCGGCACGCAGCAGTGGCTTGACCAGCGGCGCAAGGTCGACACCGCGCTCGATGTAGATCGGGTCGAGCTGACCGCGCTGACGGATGCTGTTGCACAGCTTGCGGCTGTCCGCGCCCGGGATCGGCTCTTCGCCGGCCGGATAGACTTCCATCAGCAACAGCACGTTGGCGTCGGCCAGTACATTGACGAAATCGTCGTACAGGTCACGGGTGCGGCTGTAACGATGCGGCTGGTAGACCATCACCAGACGGCGCTCCGGCCAGCCACCGCGCACGGCTTTGATCACGGCCGCGACTTCGGTCGGGTGGTGACCGTAGTCATCGACCAGCATCACGTTGCCGCCGTCCACCGGCAGTTCGCCGTAGACCTGGAAGCGTCGGCCAACGCCCTGGAACCCGGACAGGCCCTGAACGATGGCTTCGTCGCTGACGCCTTCGTCGCTGGCGATGCAGATGGTCGCCAGCGAGTTGAGCACGTTGTGGTTGCCCGGCATGTTCACCGACACATCGAGCGGCTCGCGATCCGGGCGCAACACGGTGAAGAAGGTCTGCATGCCCTGCTGGCGCACATTGATCGCGCGCACGTCGGCGTCTTCGCTGAAGCCGTAGGTCACGGTCGGACGCTTGACCAGCGGCAGGATTTCACGCACCACCGGATCGTCCAGGCACATCACCGCCAAACCGTAGAACGGCAGGTTGTGCAGGAACTCGACGAAGGTTTTCTTCAGTTTGTTGAAGTCACCGTCGTAGGTCGCCATGTGGTCGGCGTCGATGTTGGTGACCACGGCCACCAGCGGTTGCAGGTGCAGGAAGCTCGCATCGCTTTCATCGGCTTCGGCGATCAGGTAGCGGCTGGTGCCGAGCTGGGCATTGGTGCCCGCCGCATTCAGACGGCCACCGATCACGAAGGTCGGGTCCAGGCCACCGGCCGCGAACACCGAAGCGATCAGGCTGGTGGTGGTGGTTTTGCCATGAGTACCGGCGACGGCGATGCCGTGGCGATAGCGCATCAGCTCGGCGAGCATCTCGGCACGCGGCACCACCGGAATGCGGCGCTCAAGGGCGGTCGCCACTTCCGGGTTGGAGGTGTTGACGGCGCTCGAGACTACCAGCACGTCAGCGTTGGCGGCGTTCTCTGCACGGTGGCCGATATAGATGTGCGCACCGAACGATTCCAGACGCTCGGTCACCGGCGAAGCTTTCAGATCGGAACCGGACACTTCATAGCCCAGGTTCAGCAACACTTCAGCGATGCCGCACATGCCCACGCCGCCGATACCGACGAAGTGGATGCGACGGATGCGGCGCATTTCCGGTTGTGGCATGGCTTTCTGATTCTCAACCATGGGCCACCTCCAGGCAGGTATCGACCACGCTACGGGTGGCATCGGGTTTGGCCAGACGGCGGGCCGCTTGGGCCATTTCTTCGAGTCGTTGCGGTTGCATCAAGACCTCTGTCAGGCGCGCGGCAAGGTCCGCGGCACCAGTCGTTCTTTGCGGCATCACGAAGGCTGCGCCTTCACGGGCCAAATAATCGGCGTTGCGGGTCTGGTGATCGTCGATCGCGTGGGGCAAAGGCACCAGCATCGAGGGCAGACCAACGGCAGCCAGCTCACTGATGGTCAGCGCGCCAGCGCGGCACACCACCAGGTCAGCCCAGCCATAGGCCTGGGCCATGTCTTTGATGAACGGCTGCACCTGCGCATCCACGCCGGCGGCGCGGTAGCGCTCTGCAGTCACTTCATCGTGGTTTTTGCCGGCCTGATGAAACACTTCCGGACGCAAATCGGCAGGGACCTGCGCCAGGGCTTCAGGCAGCAACTTGTTCAACGGTTCTGCGCCCAGGCTTCCGCCGAGGATCAGCAAACGCGCTTTGCGACCGGCCAGAGCCGGTCGCGATGTTTCGAGGAACAGCTCGCTGCGCACCGGGTTTCCGGTGGTACGGCGGGTGTCCGACAGAGTAAAGGTGTCGGGGAACGCTTCACACACCCGAGCGGCGAACGGCACCAGCAACCGATTGGCGGTGCCGGCCACGGCGTTCTGCTCGTGAACGATCACCGGCACACCGGCCAGTTTCGCGGCAATCCCGCCAGGCCCGGTCACATAACCACCGAAGCCGACCACGCAGACCGGACGCAGCTTGCGAATCACCGCCCGCGCCTGCCACACCGACTTGAGCAACATGAACGGTGCCTTGAGCAGCGACAGCTTGCCTTTGCCACGCAACCCCGTGGCATTGATGCGATGCAGTTCAAGACCTGCAGCCGGCACCAGTTCGTTTTCGATCCCGCGTGGCGTGCCGAGCCAGTGCACGGTGTAGCCGCGCGCCTGGAATTCGCGGGCACAGGACAGTGCCGGGAACACGTGGCCACCGGTGCCGCCGGCCATGATCAATACGTTAGCGCCCATGATTCGGCTCCTCGGCGAAGTCGCTCTCATGGAACTCCATCTCTTCACTGCCCAGGTGGGTTCGACTCTCCCACTCGATCCTCAGCAACAAGCCGAGGCAGGCGCAGCAGATCACCAGGGAACTGCCGCCATAACTGAGGAACGGCAGGGTCAGGCCCTTGGTCGGCAGCAGGCCGACGTTCACCCCGATGTTGATCAGGAACTGACCGATCCACAGGAACGACAGACCGTAAGCCACATACGCGGCGAAGAACTGCTTGGCCTTCTCGGCCCACAGACCGATGTACATGCCGCGAATACACACGAAGACGAACAGCGCCACGGTGCACAGCGAACCGACGGCGCCCAGCTCTTCGGCCAGTACCGAGAACACGAAGTCGGTGTGTGCTTCAGGCAGGTAGAACTGTTTCTGCACGCTGTTGCCGAGGCCGACGCCCAGCCACTCACCGCGACCGAAGGCGATCAACGCCTGCGACAACTGATAACCGGCGCCGAACTGGTCGGCCCACGGGTCGGCGAAGTTGGTCAGACGCGCCATACGGTACGGCTGCATCTGAATCAGCAAGACCACGGCCCCGACTGCCAGCACCACCATCAGCGAGAAACGGAACAGCCCGACCCCGCCAAGGAACAGCATCGCTGCCGCAGCCCCCATCATTACCACGGTGGCACCGAAGTCCGGCTCCATCAGCAACAGGCCCGCCATCGGCAGCAACACGATGAACGGCTTGAAAAAGCCCATCCAGCTCTCGCGCACTTCTTTCTGCCGACGCACCAGATAACCGGCGAGGTAGATCACCACGAACACCTTGGCGATCTCGGACGGCTGCACGTTGAAGAAGCTGAAACCGATCCAGCGCATCGATCCGTTCACTTCACGGCCGATCCCCGGGATGATCACCATCACCAGCAGACCGAATGCACCGATCAGCATCATCCAGCCCAGGCGCTGCCAGGTGGCGATCGGAATCATCATGGTAACGATGCAGGCACCCAGGCCCAGCGCCACATAGATGAGGTGGCGAATCATGTAGTACAGCGCGCTGCCCGACTGCGCCGCCGCCACTTCGGTGGAGGCCGAGGCGATCATGATCAGGCCAAGGCCCAGCAGCGCCAGGCAACCGGCGAGCATCGGGAAGTCGAGGTCGATGCCACGGCCGGTGATGATCGGCGACGGGTACGGCTTGATGATATTGCGCAGGCTCATGCCAGATCCTCCACGGCGCGGACGAACTGGTGACCACGGTCTTCGTAATTCTTGAACATGTCGAAACTGGCGCAGGCCGGCGACAGCAGCACCACGTCACCCGGTTGGGCGACCGCGCGGCATTGCTCGACGGCGTCGACCAGCGAACTGGCGCGAATCAGCGGCACGGCGTCACCGATGGCTGCGCCGATCTTGTCCGAATCCCGGCCCATCAGGATCACGGCGCGGCAGTTGGCCGCCACCGGATCGCGCAGGTCGTTGAACTCAGCGCCTTTGCCGTCGCCACCGGCGATCAGCACGACCTTGCCGTCGATGTCCGCACCCAGGCCTTCGATGGCAGCCAGAGCGGCGCCGACGTTGGTGGCCTTGGAATCGTTGTAGTAACCCACGCCGTCCAGATCACGCAGCCACTGGCAGCGGTGTTCAAGACCGGTGAAATTGCGCAGGGCATCGAGCATGGCGTCGAACGGCAGACCCACCGCATGCCCCAGCGCCAGCGCCGCGAGGGCATTGGCCTGGTTGTGCGCGCCGCGTACTTTCAGTTCGCGCACCGGCATCAGGTTCTGGAATTCGAAGGCCAGGTACTTCTCGCCCTCTTCTTCGCGCAGGCCGAAGGCCTTGAAATCCGGTTTGTTCAGGCCAAAGGTCCAGCATGGCTGGCCCTCGCCGATCAGCGGACGGCTGAGTGCATCCTGACGGTTGACCACGAACTGCTTCGCGCCACGGAAGATCCGGTGCTTGGCCAGGTGATACGCCGGCAGGCCGCTGTAGCGGTCCATGTGGTCTTCGCTGATGTTCAGCACGGTGGCCACTTCAGCGTTGAGCTGGTCGGTGGTTTCCAGCTGGAAGCTCGACAGCTCCATCACGTACAGCTCGACGTCATCGCTGAGCAATTCCAGCGCTGGCGTACCGAGGTTACCGCCCACCGCGACGCGTTTGCCGGCCGCAGCCGCCATCTCGCCGACCAGAGTGGTGACGGTACTTTTCGCGTTGGAACCGGTGATGGCCACGATCGGCGCCCGCGCGTTACGCGCGAACAGCTCGATGTCGCCGGCCATTTTCACGCCACGGGCTGCAGCGGCTTGCAGGGCCGGGGTCGCCAGCGCCAGGCCGGGGCTCACGTAGAGCTCGTCGGCACGGCACAGGAATTCGACGTCCAGCTCGCCACAACGCACTTCCACGTGCGGATAGTCACGCTTGAGCGTGGCCAGTTCCGGTGGATTGTCCCGCGTATCGGCGACGGCAAACGACACGCCCCGGTTCGCCAGGAAGCGAACCAGGGACATGCCGCTCTTGCCGAGGCCGACAACGATGCGGAAGTGGTCAGAAGCGATCAGAGACACTCGTTCTACCTCAGCTTCAGGGTGGCAAGGCCGATCAGCACGAGAATCACGGTGATGATCCAGAAACGGACGATCACGCGTGGCTCGGGCCAGCCCTTGAGTTCAAAGTGGTGGTGAATCGGAGCCATGCGGAATACACGGCGACCGGTCAGCTTGAAAGAGGCAACCTGGATAACCACCGACAGGGTTTCCATCACGAATACGCCGCCCATGATGAACAGGACGATTTCCTGACGCACGATCACTGCGATGGTGCCCAGTGCCGCGCCCAGTGCCAGAGCACCGACGTCGCCCATGAACACTTGCGCCGGGTAGGTGTTGAACCAGAGGAAGCCCAGGCCGGCTCCGATCAGTGCGCCGCAGAACACGATCAGTTCGCCCGCGCCCGGCACGTAAGGGATCAGCAGGTATTCGGCGAATTTCACGTTACCCGACAGGTAGCAGAAAATCCCCAGACCGCCGCCGACCATCACGGTTGGCATGATCGCCAGGCCGTCGAGGCCGTCAGTCAGGTTGACCGCGTTGCTCGAACCGACGATCACGAAGTAGGTCAGCACAATGAAACCGGCGCCCAGCGGAATGCTGTAGTCCTTGAGCATCGGCAGGATCAGCGTGGTTTCCACCGGCGTGGTGGCGGTCATATAAAGGAAGATCGCTGCGCCCAGGCCAAACACCGACTGCCAGAAATACTTCCAGCGGCTTGGCAGGCCGCGAGAGTTTTTCTCGATCACTTTGCGGTAATCGTCGACCCAGCCAATGGCGCCGAACAGCAGAGTCACCAGCAGCACGACCCACACGTAGCGGTTGCTCAGGTCAGCCCAAAGCAGGGTGCTGACACCGATGGAGGACAGAATCAGCGCGCCGCCCATGGTCGGCGTACCCGACTTGGACAGGTGCGATTGCGGGCCGTCATTGCGTACGGACTGGCCGATCTGACGGTTCTGCAGGGTGCGGATCATCCACGGGCCATAGCACAGCGACAAAACCAGCGCGGTCAGCACACCGAGGATCCCGCGCAGGGTCAGGTACTGGAAGACCGCGAAGCCTTTGTAGAACTGTTGCAGATACTCCGCTAGCAGCAGCAGCATTAATGTTTCTCCAGACTGGACCCGCACAGAGCCGCAACGATGTTTTCCATCGCTGCACTGCGCGAACCCTTGATCAAAATGGTGGTGTTTGTGTCCTGCTCGGCGTCGAGGGCCTTGATCAGTTCGGCTTGCGTGCCGAAGTGATGCGCCTCTTTACCGAATGCGTTCACGGCGTGAACCATGTTCGGCCCGACCGCGTAAAGCGCGGAAACCTTGCCCCGGGCGTATTCGCCCACGTCGCGGTGCCCCTGCTCCGCCCAGTCGCCCAACTCGCCGATATCTCCGAGCACCAGGACGGTGCGGCCGGAAAAGCCGGCGAGTATATCAACGGCAGCGCACATGGAGGTGGGGTTTGCGTTGTAAGTGTCATCGATCACGCGCATGCCGTTTTTCGCCAGTTGCGCGACGGTGCGACCCTTGACCGGTTGTACCGCACCAAGCCCCGTGGCAATGCCGAACAGCGACACGCCCAGGGCGTGAGCGGCTGCGGCGGCAGCCATGGCATTGGCGACGTTATGGGTGCCGAGCAGATTCAGCTGAACGTGCTCCACACCTTCAGGTGTATGCAGGTTGAAGGCCGGGCAACCCCGGGCATCGGTGCTCAGGTCGCTGGCGTAGAAGTCTGCCTGCGGATTGTTCAGGGAGAAGGTCAGCACCTTGCGTGCGCCGGCGCGGAGCTTCCAGATACCAAAGGCCTTGTCATCGAGATTGAGCACAGCGACGCCATCCGCCGCCAGACCGTCGATGATCTCGCCTTTGGCTTCGACGATTTTTTCCGGCCCGCCGAACTCGCCAACGTGGGCGGTGCCAGCGTTGTTGAGGATCGCCACGTGTGGCTTGGTCAGGCCGACGGTGTAGGCGATTTCACCCAGACGCGAAGCGCCCAGTTCGATCACGGCAGCGGTGTGTTCCGGCGCCAGTTCGAGCAGGGTCAGCGGTGCGCCGAGGTCATTGTTCAGATTGCCGCGAGTCGCCAGCACTGGACCGCGGGTACGCAGGATGCTCGCGAGCATTTCCTTGACCGTGGTCTTGCCGCTGGAGCCGGTGATGGCCGCGACTGGCTGGGTGAACGCGGCACGGTTCAGGGCACCCAACTGGCCGAGGGCCTGGCGGGTGTCCTTGACCAGCAACTGCGGCAAGGTGCTGTCGGGCACTTCGCGCTCGACCAGTGCCGCCACCGCGCCTTTGCCGGCGACATCGTTCAGATAGTCGTGACCATCGAAGCGCGGGCCAGTCAGGGCAATAAACAGTTGGCCAGCAGTGATCGCGCGGCTGTCGATGCTGACACCATCGAAACTGGCATCGCTGCTGATCAGACGTGCGTCGAGCACGTTGGTCAGCTCGCTCAATGTCAGGGCCTTAAGCATGGGCCACCTCCCACGCGGTGAGGGCATGATCGGCCTCGACCAGATCGGAGAAAGCGTGCCGCTCGCCGTTGATTTCCTGATAGTCCTCGTGACCTTTACCGGCCAGTACGATCACGTCATCCGCCGAAGCACCGGCGATCAGCTGGGCGATCGCCTGACCGCGGCCGGCGACGAAGATCACTTTATCCACAGCGGTGAAACCGGCGCGGATGTCGTCGAAAATCTGCGCCGGGTCTTCCGTGCGCGGGTTGTCATCGGTGACCAGTACGCGATCAGCCAGACGCTCGACCACTTCGGCCATCAGCGGACGCTTGCCGCGATCACGATCACCGCCGCAGCCGAACAGGCACAGCAACTGGCCTTTGACGTGTGGGCGCAGTGCGCTCAGAACCTTTTCCAGGGCATCCGGGGTATGGGCGTAATCGACCACCACCAGCGGTTGAGTGCCGCCACCCAGACGCTGCATGCGTCCGGCCGGGCCTTCGAGTTTCGGCAGCACCTTGAGAATTTCGTCGAGCGCGTAATCCAGACCGAGCAAGGCGCCGACCGCCGCCAGGACGTTGCTCAGGTTGAAACGGCCGAGCAGCGTGCTGCGCAGATGATGTTCGCCCTGCGGCGTGACCAGCGTGGCGCGTACGCCGTGGTCATCGAACTGCGCTTCACGGCAGAACAGGTAGGCGCTGCTGTCGAGCAGGCTGTAAGTGATCAGGCGCGAATCGCGTTTTTCGGCAGCCAGTTGCCGGCCGAAATCGTCGTCGAGGTTGACCACGCGGCACTTCAGGTCATTCCAGGCGAACAGTTTGGCCTTGGCCTCGGCGTATGCCTGCATGGTGCCGTGATAATCCAGGTGATCGCGGGACAGGTTGGTCATCACCGCGACGTCGAACGCCAATGCAGTGACCCGGCCCTGATCCAGACCGTGAGACGAAACTTCCATGGCCACGGCTTTGGCCCCGGCCTTTTTCAGGTCGCCAAGGGTCGCTTGCACGGCGATCGGATTCGGCGTGGTGTGCAGGCCGCTTTCCAGCGCGCCATAGAAGCCGGAACCCAGCGTACCGACGATGCCGCAATGCTGACCGAGCAGATCGAGTGCCTGCGCAACCAGTTGGGTCACGCTGGTTTTGCCGTTGGTGCCGGTGACGCCGATCAGGTTCAAGTGATGGCTCGGCTCGCCGTAGAAACGCCCGGCGATGTCCGACAACTGCGCCGCCAGGCCTTTGACCGGAATCAACGGCACTTCAGTGATCGGCAGCACGGTGGCGCCGTCCACTTCATAGGCAACCGCCGCCGCGCCGCGCTGCAAGGCATCGGCGATGTGCGCACGGCCATCGAACTTGCCGCCCGGCACGGCGAGGAACAGGTCACCCGCGCGTACGTTGCGGCTGTCCAGCGCCAATTCACGGATCAACAGATCGTGGCCGGCGTGGGGAAATATCTTGTTCAGACTCAGAGACATCAGCCGCGCCCTCCATTGGCTTTCAGCGGAACGACCGGGGTAGCGTTGGCCTGTTGGGTGGTCGGCAGGTTGTCCGGGGTCACGTTCATCAGACGCAGGGTGCCGGACATCACACGGCTGAACACCGGCGCCGACACCAGACCACCGAAGTAACCGGCCTTGGACGGTTCATCGATCACCACCACGATGGCGTAACGCGGATCGCTCATCGGCCCGAAACCGGCGAACAGCGAGCGGTAGGAGTTTTCGGCGTAGCCCTTGGTGCCCACCGAAGTCTTACGTGCAGTACCCGACTTGCCGGCCACGTGATACGCCGGCACCTGCGCACGGAACACGCCGCGCGGTGCTTCGATCACTTGCTGCAGCATGCCTTGCATGGTTTTCGCGACCGCTTCCGGCAGCACCTGAGTGGTCTGTGGCGGCTTGTCGGTTTTGATCAGGGTCAGCGGCGCCAGACGCCCGTTGTTGGCCAGCGCCGAGAACGCATGCACCAACTGGATCGCGGTCACGGAAATACCGTAGCCGTACGACAGCGTCGCGGTTTCGGCCTTGCGCCATTCACGGTAGTTCGGCAGGTTGCCGACGCGCTCACCCGGGAAGCCGAGGCCGGTGTCCTGGCCGAGGCCGACTTTCTGTGCGAGGCGGAAAATGGTTTCACCGCCAATATCGAACGCGACCTTACTCATGCCGACGTTACTGGAATTGATCAGGATGCCGGTCAGGTCGAGTACCGGACCTTCGGTCTTCGACACGTCCTTGATGGTGTACTTGCCGATCTGCAGGGAGCCCGGGTACACCTCGACAGTGTCGCTCGGTTTCCAGCGGCCGGTTTCGATCGCGGCACTCATCGAGATCGCTTTCATGGTCGAACCCGGTTCGAACACGTCGATCATCGCGCGGTTACGCATCATCGCCGGCTGCAGGTTGCGACGGTTGTTCGGGTTGTAGGTCGGCTGGTTGACCATGGCGAGAATCTCGCCGGTCTTCACGTCCATGATCACCAGGCTGCCGGCCTTGGCGCCGTTCTCGATGATCGCGTTGCGCAGTTCGCGGTTGGCCAGGTATTGCAGACGCAGGTCAATCGACAACGCCAAGGGCTTGCCGGCCTTGGCGTTCTTGGTGACCTGAACATCCTTGATCAGCCGACCGCGCCGATCCTTGATGACCTGCCGTTTGCCCGGCACCCCGGCCAGCCACTCGTCGTAGGCCAGCTCGACGCCTTCGCGCCCGTGATCGTCAATGTCGGTAAAGCCGACCATGTGCGCGGTGACTTCACCGGCCGGGTAGAAACGGCGGAACTCTTCGATGCCGTAAACGCCCGGCACTTTCAGATCGAGCACAGCCTGGCCCTGCTCGGGGGTCAGCCCGCGCACCAGATAAATGAACTCTTTGTTGGCCTGGGCTTCGAGGCGTTCAGTCAGGGCTTTCGGATCCTGACCCAGCGCGGCGGCCAGTGCTGGCCACTTCTCTTTGGCGGTTTGCATTTCCTTGGCGTTGGCCCACAGCGTGGTCACTGGGGTACTCACGGCCAAAGGCTCGCCGTTACGGTCGGTGATCAGACCACGGTGAGCAGGAATCGGAATATGACGCAGACTGCGCGCATCGCCCTGACCTTTCAGGAAGTCACGGTCAACCACTTGCAGGTCGATGATGCGCCAGCAGATCGCCGCGACCATTACACCAAGCAGTGCCACCATCAAGCGGAAGCGCCACGGGAAGAGTGCCCCTTCGAGTTTCATCATGGCGCCACCATCTTCACGTCAGCCGCGCCGGGGATGTGCATCTTCAGTTGTTCGGTGGCCAGCACTTCGATACGGCTGTGCGCAGTCCAGGTGCTTTGCTCGAGAATCAGGCGTCCCCACTCGGCCTGCGCCTTGTCGCGTACGCTGAGTTCGTTATAAAGATTGTTGAGCAACTGCCGGTTCCAGTGCGCGCTGTAAGACACGCCGATGGCCGACACGAGCACGCCGATAAACAGCAGCAGCATGATAAAGCTGCCGCCCGGCAGGGGCTTGGCGAAAAGCTTGCTCACCGCAACTTCTCCGCGACACGCATGACAGCGCTACGGGAACGTGGGTTGGCTTTGAGTTCGGCGTCGGAGGCCGTCTGCGCTTTGCCGTGAATTTTGATTTTCGGTTCGAACGCCACGTGGCGCACGGGCAGGTTGCGCGGCAGGTTGTCGGCTTCGCCTTTCACCAGCTTGCGCATGAACAGTTTGACGATGCGGTCTTCCAGCGAGTGGAAGCTGATGACCACCAGACGGCCACCGATTTCCAGAGCATCCAGTGCGGCTTCGAGGCCGGCTTCCAGATCACCCAGTTCGTTGTTGACGTGAATGCGCAAACCCTGGAATGCACGGGTCGCCGGGTTCTTGCCCTTCTCCCACGCCGGGTTGGCGACTTTCAAGACTTCGGCAAGATCAGCGGTGCGCTCGAACGGCTTGATGTCGCGGCGCTCGGCCACGGCACGGGCCATGCGCCCGGAGAAACGTTCTTCGCCGTATTCCTTGAACACCCGGGCGATTTCTTCTACCGGCGCGGTGTTGACGAACTCGGCGGCGCTGATGCCACGGGACGGATCCATGCGCATGTCCAGCGGGCCGTCATTGAGGAAACTGAAGCCGCGCTCGGCGTCATCCAGTTGCGGCGACGAAACGCCGAGGTCGAGCAGGATACCGCTGACCTTGCCGCTCAGACCTTGCTCGGCAACCACCGACCCCAGCTCGGCAAAGCTGCGCTGCACAACGACAAAGCGGCCGTCTTCGGCCGCTAGCGTTTGCCCGGTGGCAATCGCTTGTGGATCTTTGTCGAACCCGATGAGCCGACCGTCCGTCCCGAGCTGGCTGAGGATCAGCCGACTGTGCCCGCCGCGCCCGAACGTACCGTCCAGATAGCAGCCATCAGGACGTACGGCGAGAGCCTCGACGGCTTCGTCAAGCAGTACGGTGATGTGGTTAAAGCCGCTATCAATAGTCACAGGATCAAATCACGCAGTTCGTCAGGCATGGCGCCCGGTTGTTGAATAGCAGCAAGGTCAGCGGCAGACACCGCGTTCCATGCATCCTCGTCCCACAATTGGAACTTGTTCAGTTGGCCCACCAGCATCGCTTTCTTATCAAGCTTTGCGTATTCGCGCAGACGCGGTGGAACCAGAAAACGACCACTGCCGTCGAGTTCGAGGTCGACGGCATTACCAATCAATAAACGCTGCAGGCGACGGTTCTCTTCGCGAAGCGAAGGGAGCGCACGCAACTTGGTTTCAATGATTTCCCACTCGTCGAGCGGGTAGACACACAGGCACGGATCAACGGCATCAATGGTCACGATCAACTGGCCGGAACTACGCGAAACGAGCTCGTCACGGTACCGGCTCGGCATGGCGAGACGGCCCTTTGCATCGAGACTGATAGCGTTAGCTCCGCGAAACACGTCAGCGTTTCTCCAATTTTTATCGTTTTGAGCTCAAAAAACCCACTTCATGCCACTTTCCGCCACTTGCGCACACTATAGGAATGCGCCCACCACACCGTCAAGGCGCGGATCAAAGGAAAACCCTTACAGAACGGAGATTTAGGAGCTTAAAAGGAGGGGTAACGACAATTTGGCGGATACTTTTGACCAATAACTTGATGCAGCACGGAAAGCTGCGCTCGGAAGTTAAAGTAATTTGTTAAGAGTAAGATTTTTTCGGTATTACAAAAGCGCTTCTGCTGTTGATTGAAGCAAGGTGGGAAATGGCTATTACTGCATTTGCCGCTGCCGGACTTTAGCGCAGGACTGCCGATAATAACCAGCCCTGATGCCATTGATTCAAGCAGGGAAAGAAAAAGGTGGAGAGTCGATCTGTAAGCCGGGTTCTGTCTTGAACAGTCATTCGTCTACGATGGCCATCACTGGACATCTTTAGCAACCTACCCGGTCCCAGCGCGGGCCACGCCTTGGGACCCTATTTGGTCTTGCTCCAAGTGGGGTTTACCTAGCCACGAACTGTTGCCAGACGTGCGGTGCGCTCTTACCGCACCTTTTCACCCTTACCGGCGCCGAAGCGCTTAGGCGGTTATTTTCTGTGGCACTTTCCGTAGGCTCACGCCTCCCAGGCATTACCTGGCACTTCGCCCTATGGAGCCCGGACTTTCCTCCCCCCCCTAATTTTCATAGAGGGCAGCGACTGTCCGATCGACTCTCCGCCGCGCAGGTTAACGGCAGAGCGCCCGAAGAACAAGCGCTAATAGCCGTGAAACCCGTCTGCGCGACGGGTTACTCGCCCTTCTGCTGATCGAGTGCGACCTGGTACAGGACGTTTTTGCGCTCGCCGGTGATTTGCGCAGCCAGGGCGGCAGCGCGCTTGAGCGGCATCTCTTCGAGCAGCAGATTGAGCACGCGCATCGCCTCGCTGCTGACCGCATCTTCGGACTCCGGTGCAGACCAGCCCGCCACCAGCACCACGCACTCGCCGCGCTGCTGATTGCTGTCGGACTCGACAAATGCGCGCAACTCAGCCAGCGGCAAGCCTTTGAGCGTCTCGAAGGTTTTGGTGATTTCCCGGGCCAGCAACGCCTGACGCTCGCCACCGAACACCGCTTCCATGTCCTGCAAGCATTCGAGAATACGGTGCGGGGCCTCGTAGAAAATCAGCGTGCGCGGCTCTTCCTTTACCGCTTCCAGTCGCGCCTTGCGCCCTACCGACTTGGCCGGCAGGAAGCCTTCGAAGATGAACCGGTCGGAGGGCAGACCCGCCGCCGACAGCGCAGCGATCAATGCACAGGCACCCGGCACCGGCACCACATTGATCCCCGCCGCCCGCGCCTGACGCACCAAGTGATAACCCGGATCGGAAATCAGTGGTGTCCCGGCATCGGAAATCAGCGCGACGTTATCGCCCGCCAGCAAACGAGTAATAAAGCGGCTACCTTCATCACGTTCGTTGTGTTCGTGGCAGGCGGCCAACGGCGTGGAAATGCCGAAGTGCTGCATCAACCGCGCCGAGTGCCGCGTGTCTTCAGCGGCGATCAGCGCCACTTCGCGGAGGATTTTCAGGGCCCGGGCGCTGATGTCGTCCAGGTTGCCGATGGGCGTCGCCACCACATAAAGCGAGCCAGCAGCGGAATTCAAAGGACCTGGAGCAGTCAAAGCGCACACCTCGTGTTCGGTAAAAGCCGGCATTGTAACGCGTCACGAGGCTTGCGAACCGTATGAGCCGAGCGCGGTTTTGCACGCAGTTGTGCGCCGCCGCAACATTTACTCCAGCTAAATTGATTGATTCACGCCAGTAACATCGCGCCCCGGCCAGTGCTTGGGTACAATTCCACGCTAATTTGATCGAGTATCAGGAACACTTACATGATCGCTTGCCTGCGGCTGTTCACTGCCCTCTGCCTCGCTGCCTTGCTGGCGGCTTGCGCCAGCTCCCCCTCCTCCAGCCTTGGCGAACTTCCACGGACTCCGGATGCCAGCATCGAGCAACTGCTCGAACAGGCTACCCAGGCCAAGACGCCGGAAAAAGCCGCCCTGTTGCGCCTGAGCGCGGCAGACCTGGCTTATCGCCAGGGCAACGCCGGCCAGTCTGCGCAGATCCTGCAACAAGTGCCGATGGAGCAGTTGAAGCCAGGCCAGCAGATCTTCGCCAGCACCCTGTCCGCTGAACTGGCGATGACCCGCAATCAGCCGAAAGCTGCGCTGACCGCCCTGAGCCATCCAAGCCTGCAGCACCTGAGCGAAATGCCGGAAGATCAGCAAGTCCGCACCGGCACCGTGCATGCCCGCGCACTGGAAGCCGACGGCCAGACCCTGGCTGCCGCTCGCGAGCGGATCTTCATCGCACCGATGCTCAAAGGCGAAGTCGCGAGCAAGAACCACGAAGCGATCTGGACCCTGATCGCTTCGCTGCCGACCGATCAACTGCAACCCAACACCACCGACGATCTCGGCGGCTGGATGTCCCTGGCCCTGGCCGTGAAAACCGCCGGCACCCTGGAACAGCAGCAAGCGGCGATCGATGCCTGGCGCGCGCAGAATCCAAAACACCCGGCAGCGATCAACCTGCCGCTGCCCCTGACCAAGCTCAAGGAACTGGCCAGCCAGCCCCTGAGCAAGATTGCCCTGCTGCTGCCGCAAGACGGCCCACTGGCCTCGGTCGGCAAGGCCCTGCGTGAAGGTTTCATGGCGGCGCACTATCAAGCGCAACAGGCCGGCCAGAAGCCGCCCGCCATCGAGTTCTACGACAGCTCCAAGCTGACCTCGATGGACGAGTTCTACCGCAAGGCCCAGGCTGATGGCGTGCAACTGGTCGTCGGCCCGCTGGAAAAACCGCTGGTCAAACAACTGAGCACCCGCCCGCAACTGCCAATCACCACCCTCGCGCTGAACTACAGCGAAGGCGATCAAGGTCCGGCGCAACTGTTCCAGTTCGGTCTGGCGGCTGAAGACGAAGCTCGCGAAGTTTCGCGTCGTGCCCGCGCCGACGGCCTGCATCGCGCGGCGATCATGGTGCCGAAAGGCGAATGGGGCGACCGCGTACTGCGTGCGTTCAGCCAGGACTGGCAGGCCAATGGCGGTAGCATCGTCGCCACCGAACGTGTCGATCAGCCGGTGCAACTGGCCCAGCAGATCGCCGACATGTTCCAACTGCGTCAAAGCGAAGCCCGCGCCAAGAGTCTGCAAAATGCTGCTGGCACCAACGTCGCCGCACAGCCTTCGCGTCGTCAGGACATCGAGTTCATCTTCCTCGCGGCCACCCCGCAACAGGCGCAGCAGATCAAGCCGACCCTGAACTTCCAGTACGCGGGTGACGTTCCGGTGTACGCAACTTCCCACGTCTACAGCGCCAGCGGCGATGTGAACCAGTACAACGACATGAACGGCGTGCGCTTCTGCGAAACCCCATGGTTGCTGGAAGCCAATGACCCGCTGCGCCAGCAAGTCACCGCGCAATGGCCACAAGCGGCCGGCAGCCTTGGTCGTCTGTACGCCATGGGCGTCGACGCCTACCGCCTGGCACCGCGCCTGGGTCAGTTGAAGGCGCTGCCGGACAGCCGCATCGAAGGTCAGTCGGGTAGCCTGGGCATGACCCAGACCCAACGCGTCGTACGTCAGCTGCCATGGGCGCAGTTCGTCAACGGTCAGGTTCAACGCCTGCCGGACACCCCACGCTGATGCCCGACGGCTCGCACCTGCAAAGCGGCAAGGATGCCGAGCGCCGGGCGCTCGAGCATCTGCAACACCAGGGTCTGCGCCTGCTGGCGCAGAACTGGTCATGCAAACGGGGCGAGCTTGATCTGGTCATGCTTGATGGCGATACAGTAGTATTCGTCGAAGTCCGCTACAGAAAAAACACTCAATGGGGTGGCGCACTCGCTAGCATCGATGAGCGCAAACGGCAGAAACTGATTTTCGCCGCGCAGTATTTTCTTCAGCGTGAGTCACGCTGGGCCGATTCCCCTTGCCGCTTCGACGTGGTGGCCATCGACAGGCACCCGGATCAATTGAACTGGTTGCAGAATGCGTTCGATGGTTGATTCTCTGCACACCACCCCGGACACTTTCACCGACAATTTTTGCTCTTTGCTTTGCGGGCTGCACATTCACGTGCCGAACAGCCGCGCTACTTAAGGTCACACAGATGGACATGCAATCCCGAATTCGCCAGCTTTTCCAGGCCAGTATCGACACCAAGCAACAGGCGATGGACGTACTTGCACCGCACATCGAGCAAGCCAGCCAGATCATGGTCAACGCCCTGCTCAACGAAGGCAAAATGCTTTCGTGCGGCAACGGCGGCTCTGCCGGCGACGCCCAGCATTTTTCCTCGGAGCTGCTCAACCGCTTCGAACGCGAACGCCCGAGCTTGCCGGCCATCGCCCTGACCACCGATAGCTCGACGATCACCTCGATCGCCAACGACTACAGCTACAACGAAGTGTTCTCCAAGCAGATCCGCGCACTGGGTCAGCCAGGCGACGTATTGCTGGCGATTTCGACCAGCGGTAACTCGGCAAACATTATTCAGGCGATCCAGGCCGCACATGATCGCGAAATGATTGTCGTAGCATTGACTGGCCGCGATGGCGGCGGCATGGCTTCGCTGCTGCTGCCTGAAGATGTCGAGATTCGCGTACCGGCCCATGTCACTGCACGTATTCAGGAAGTCCATCTGCTGGCGATCCATTGCCTCTGCGATCTGATCGACAGCCAACTGTTCGGGAGTGAAGAATGACCCCTAATCGCCTTGGCCTTCTGGCCTTGACCCTGTGCCTCGGCATCAGCGGCTGCACCTCGGTGGTGAATGCCAGCCGTGAGGCGCCGATTGAAGACGACCGCGGCACCCGAACCTTCGGCAGCAAAATCGACGACTCGCTGATCGAGACCAAAGTCGGCGTCAACGTGGCCAAGGCCGACCCCGGCCTGGACAAGGACTCGCATATCGTCGTCACCAGCTTCAACGGCGTGGTGCTGCTCGCCGGCCAGACGCCGCGCGAAGACCTCAAGGCCAAGGCTGAACAGGCCGCCGCCAACGTCCAGCGCGTGAAGAAGGTGCACAACGAGCTGCAAGTGATTGCGCCATCGAGCTTCCTCGCCCGCCAGAACGACGCCTGGCTGACCACCAAGATCAAGACCCAGATGCTGACCGATGCCAGCATTCCCGGCTCTCGCATCAAGGTCGTGACCGAGAACGGCATCGTCTATCTGCTGGGCTTGCTGACCAAACAGGAAGCCCAACAGGCGACCAATCTGGTGCAGAGCGTTTCCGGCGTACAGAAAATCGTGAAGTTGTTCGAATACATCGACTGACGTACACAGTGTAGGAGCTGCCGCAGGCTGCGATCTTTTGATCGTGATCTTAAAAACAAGATCAAAAGATCGTCCGAACGCGGCCCGAGCCTTCGGCAGCTCCCGCGCAATAAAAAAGGCGACCCTCTCGGGTCGCCTTTTTATTACTTCACCACTTTCAGGCTTGGCCGGCCGCTTGGGCGCGGCGGCTCGCTGTCCGGCGGCGGCAAGTCGTCATCGGGTTCGATATCGTCTTCGTCATCCATCGGCGACTCGAGATCGAACACCATGCCCTGCCCGTTCTCTCGGGCATAGATACCCAGGATCGCACTGATCGGCACATACAGGCTGTGCGGAACGCCACCGAAGCGACCCTCGAAGGTCACCACATCGTTGTCCATGTGCAGATGCCGCACGGCGCTGGGCGAAATGTTCAGGACAATCTGCCCGTCACTGGCGAAACCCTGCGGCACTTGCACCGCCGGGTATTCGGAATTGACCAGCATGTGCGGGGTGCAATCGTTATCCACAATCCACTCGTAGAGCGCGCGGACCAGATAAGGTCGACTGGAGTTCATAGCGGCTCCTTAAGCCTTAGCGCATATCGCGTTCGACGCCAGACAGACTCGCCTGGAAAGCCTCACGCGCAAACTGGCGCTCCATATAATCAAGCAGCGGCTTGGCCGGCCGCGGCAGTTCAATACCCAGAATCGGCAAACGCCAGAGTATTGGCAATAGGCAGCAATCCACCAGACTTTGTTCCTCACTGAGGAAAAACGGCTTGTCGGCAAACAGCGGCGACACGCCCGTCAGGCTTTCACGCAATTCCTTACGCGCCACGACACGCGCGGCCTCCTTGGACTTGGGATCAAGAATCAGATCCACCAGACCACACCAGTCACGCTGAATACGATGAATCAGCAGACGGCTGTTGGCACGCGCCACCGGATAAACCGGCATCAGTGGCGGATGCGGGTAACGCTCATCCAGATATTCCATCACCACGGTCGACTCCCACAACGCCAGGTCGCGATCGACCAGTGTCGGGAGACTGCCGTAAGGGTTCACCTCAATCAGTTTAGGCGGCTGGCGACCAGCTTCCACGTAAATGATTTCGGCGCTGACACCCTTCTCTGCAAGCACGATGCGCACTCGGTGGGAATAGTGGTCGGCGGGGTCGGAGTAACAGGCCAACCGATTGGTCACGCCCATGGCGATCCTCCTCGCTTGTTGAAATTATCGGAACCGGAAAAACGCGCGCGCCCAGAAGGCACCTCCCGCAATGTCTGGCGAACCAGACATTGCGTTATCGGAGGAACCCTTGGGCGCGCGCGATTAACAGCAATGCTTGAAGCGTATCAGTGCACGTCTTTCCAGTATTCACGCTTGAGCAGGTAGGCGAACACAAAGAAGAACGCCAGGTACAGCAAGACGTAAGTACCGATGCGCTGATGTTGCAGCTTAACCGGGTTAGCCGAGTAAGCCAGGAAGGTTACCAGATTCTTGACCTTCTCATCGAACTGCTCTTCGTTCAGAGCACCGGATTTCGGCACGATGGTCAACTGATCGCACGCTTCATGTGTCAGCGGCGTACCGGTCAGAGGATCGTATTGCTTCTTGCCGTCCTCGACGATCTGCACCTGCTTGCAGCCAACTACCTGGCGCCCCTGCAGGCCGACCAGCACGTTAGGCATGCCGACGTTCGGGAAGACCTTGTTGTTCACGCCCCAAGGGCGCGCCGGATCTTCGTAAAACGAGCGCAAGTAACCGTAGAGCCAGTCGGTGCCACGTACGCGAGCCACCAGGGTCAGGTCCGGCGGAGCAGCACCGAACCAGGTCTTGGCGTCGGCCGGCTGCATGCCAATGTTCATGTGGTCGCCGATCTTGGCGCCGGTGAACACCAGCTTCTCGAGCATCATGTCGTGGGGAATGCCGAGGTCATCGGCTACCCGCTCGTAACGCTGGAACTTGGCACTGTGGCAACCCATGCAATAGTTGGCGAAGGTACGCGCACCATCTTGCAGAGCAGCCTTGTCGGACACGTCGATATCGACTTTTTCCAGCTCCGGACCACCGTGTTCGGCGGCAAAAGACAGCACAGGCAGCGCAGCAAAAATCAGAGCAAAAAATAACTTTTTCATCAGCCAGTCACCCTTTCCGGAACCGGTTTGGTCTTCTCGAGCCTGGTGTAGAACGGCATCAGAATGAAGTAGGCGAAGTACAGGAAGGTGCAGATCTGCGACACCAGCGTGCGCTCCGGCGTCGGAGCCAGTACGCCCAGAATGCCGAGGATCACGAAGGAAATGCAGAACACCAGCAGCCAGATCTTGCTCATCCAGCCCTTGTAGCGCATCGATTTGACCGGGCTGCGATCCAGCCACGGCAAGACAAAGAGCAAGGCAATCGAGGCGCCCATGGCGATAACGCCCATGAGTTTGTCCGGGATCGCACGCAAGATCGCGTAGAACGGCGTGAAGTACCAGACCGGGGCAATGTGCTCAGGCGTCTTGAACGGGTTGGCTTGTTCAAAGTTAGGCTTTTCGAGGAAGTAGCCGCCCATTTCCGGGAAGAAGAACACGATAAAGCAGAAGATGAACAGGAACACCACCACGCCGACGATGTCTTTCACGGTGTAGTACGGATGGAAAGCAATGCCGTCCAGCGGGATGCCGTTTTCGTCTTTGTGCTTCTTGATGTCGACGCCATCAGGGTTGTTCGAACCGACTTCGTGCAGCGCCAGAATGTGCAGCACCACCAGACCGAGAATCACGATCGGCAGCGCCACGACGTGCAGGGCGAAGAAGCGGTTCAGGGTGATTCCGGAGATCAGGTAGTCACCACGAATCCACTGGGTCAGGTCGTTACCGATTACCGGAATCGCACCGAACAGCGAGATGATCACCTGGGCACCCCAGTAGGACATCTGGCCCCACGGCAGCAGATAACCCATGAAGGCCTCGGCCATCAGCGCCAGGTAGATCAGCATGCCGAACACCCAGACGAGTTCGCGTGGTTTCTGATACGAACCGTAGAGCAGGCCACGGAACATGTGCAGATAGACCACGATGAAGAACGCCGAAGCGCCTGTCGAGTGCAGCAGACGCAGGATCGAGCCGTACTCGACGTCGCGCATGATGTATTCGACGGAAGCGAACGCCTCTTCTGCCGACGGCGTGTAGCTCATCGTCAGCCAGACACCGGTGACGATCTGGTTGACCAGCACCAGCAACGCCAGGGAGCCGAAGAAATAGAAGAAGTTGAAGTTTTTTGGCGCGTAATACTTGCTGAGATGGTCTTCCCACATTTTGGTCGCGGGGAAGCGCGCATCAACCCAATCCATGAATTTGCTCATCACGCTTTCTCCGTATCGACGCCAATGACAATCAGGTCATCGGTCTCATAGGAATGCGGGGGAACTGGCAGGTTCAAAGGCGCAGGTTGCGACTTGTAGACGCGGCCAGCCAGATCGTAGTGGGAGCCGTGGCAAGGGCAGAAATAGCCACCGACCCAATCTTTACCCAGATCCGCAGGCGCCACTTCGGGACGGAAGGTTGGTGAGCAACCCAAGTGAGTGCAGATCCCGATCAGCAGCAGAATTTCCGGCTTGATCGAACGCACTTCAGGATCGACATAGGTAGGTTGCGTGGAGTTTTTGGAAGTCGGATCGGAGAGCTGGCCCTCGATCTTCTTGAGATTCCCCAGGATTTCCGCAGTACGGCGGACAATGAACACCGGCTGGCCGCGCCACTCGGCAATCATCTGCTGTCCTGGCTCGATCTTGCTGACATTCACTTTCACCGGTGCACCGGCGGCTTTCGCCTTGGCACTGGGAAACCATGACCCCACGAACGGGACCGCAGCCCCCACCGCTCCTGCAGCACCCACCACGGATGTGGCTGCTACCAAGAAGCGACGCCGGCCTGCATTCACGCCGTCATTGCTCATTCAGTCCTCTCCCATCAGCTTTGTGGCCTGTTAAATCAGGCATCTACTAAATAAATCAATGTTACTTATAAAAATTTTGCCGAGATGGTAATGAAAAGCCCCAATTCTGACAAGGGAATTACCCGGAGCTCCCACCCTCAAGCCTTGTAGTATAGGGGGTCTACGAATGTGGCAAGTTGTCACAGCGCAATTCTTTAATAAATCGCAGGCATAAAAAAACGCCCGGTTCCGTGAGGAATCGGGCGTTCTTTTTTGAACGTGGAAACGAATTAACGCTTCGAGTACTGCGGACGCTTACGCGCTTTACGCAGACCAACTTTCTTACGTTCAACTTCACGGGCGTCGCGAGTAACGAAGCCAGCTTTGCGCAGAGCGCTACGCAGGGTTTCGTCGTAGTCCATCAGAGCGCGAGTGATGCCGTGGCGGATTGCGCCAGCCTGACCACTTACACCACCACCGATGACAGTGACGTAGATGTCGAACTTCTCGACAGTCTCGGTCAGTTCCAGCGGCTGACGAACTACCATGCGGGCAGTTTCGCGGCCGAAGAACGAGTCCAGGGAGCGGTTGTTGATGGAGATGTTACCAGTACCCGGACGCAGGAAAACGCGTGCGGTTGCGGTCTTGCGACGGCCAGTGCCGTAATTTTGAGTCGCCGACATAATGAACTATTCCGTTAAATCTTCAGTTCTTGGGGCTGCTGAGCAGTATGAGGGTGTGCAGCGCCCGCATAGACTTTCAGCTTACGGTACATGTCACGACCCAGCGGGTTCTTAGGCAGCATGCCTTTAACCGCGGTCTCGATCACGCGCTCAGGGGCTTTGGCGATCAGCTTTTCAAAGTTGATCGACTTGATGCCGCCCGGGAAACCGGAGTGGGAGTAGTACATTTTGTCAGTGGTTTTAGCGCCGGTTACACGGATCTGCTCGGCGTTGATTACGACGATGTAGTCGCCGGTGTCAACGTGAGGAGTGTACTCAGGCTTGTGCTTGCCACGCAGACGGCTCGCGATTTCGGTGGCCAGACGACCCAGGGTCTGACCAGCAGCGTCGACGACAAACCAGTCGCGCTTTACTGTTTCCGGTTTAGCAGTAAAAGTTTTCATTCTTTATAGCCTCAGGGGCCGCCTGTAAATAAGACGGCGGATCTTACTGAATAGTGCGTACTTTGACAAGTCAAAGGCAGCCGGATACAGACGCTTTCGGGGGCTCGGGTCGGCGCGTCCGTTCAACGGCAAGATTCTTCGGCGGCGGCGCATCACTTCCACTGCAGAAAGAGGTCGGCAATTATGCAGATTGCGAAAAATTTTTCAACCTGCTTTTATGATTGTTTTGCCCAAGGAGTACCCGATGGACTATCGCCAGCTAGGCCGTACCGACCTGAACGTGAGTGCAATCTGCCTCGGCACCATGACTTGGGGTGAGCAAAACACTGAAGCTGAAGCCTTCGCCCAGATCGAGCGGGCCAAGGAAGCCGGGATCAATTTCATCGACACCGCCGAGATGTACCCGGTGCCGCCGAAAGCCGAAACCTACGCCACCACCGAACGCTACATCGGCAATTATTTCAAGCGTCGCGGCGATCGCGCCGACTGGATCCTCGCCAGCAAGATCGCCGGCCCCGGCAACACCATCGATTACATCCGCGACAAGAACCTGCGCCACAATCGCCAGCACATCACCGCCGCGGTGGATGCCAGCCTCGAACGCCTGCAGACGGATTACATCGACCTGTATCAATTGCACTGGCCGGAGCGCAGCACCAACTTTTTCGGACAGCTGGGCTACAAGCACAAGATCGAAGCCAACCTGACGCCGCTCGAAGACACCCTCGAAGCCCTCGACGAACAAGTGAAGGCCGGCAAGATTCGCCACATCGGCCTGTCCAACGAAACCCCGTGGGGCACCATGCGTTTCCTTGCCCTGGCCGAAGCCCGTGGCTGGCCGCGTGCGGTGTCGATCCAGAACCCGTACAACCTGCTCAACCGCAGCTTTGAAATCGGCCTGGCGGAAATCGCCATCCGCGAACAGTGCGGCCTGCTCGCCTACTCGCCGCTGGCGTTCGGTTTCCTGTCCGGCAAGTACGAAGGTGGCGCTCGTCCACCGAAAGGTCGCCTGAGCCTCTACAGCCGCTTCAGCCGCTATTTCAACGCGCAATCGGAAGCAGCCTGCAGCCGATATGTGGCCCTGGCCCGTGAACACGGTCTGGATCCGGCGCAAATGGCCCTGGCGTTCGTCACCCAGCAACCGTTCGTCACCAGTAACATCATTGGTGCGACGACACTTGAGCAACTGGACAGCAACATTGCCAGTTTTGATCTGAAACTTTCCGATGAAGTGCTGGCGGGAATCGAGGCGATTCACAAGGATCATCCGAATCCGGCGCCTTGATCGACCGCTAAAAGCTTCGCGAGCAGGCTCGCTCCCACAGGTACAGCGTGATCCTTGTGGGAGCGAGCCTGCTCGCGAAGGGGCCCATCAATTCACTGCAAAACTCACAGCGACCGCGCAATGATCTCCTTCATGATCTCATTGGTGCCGGCATAGATTCGCTGCACGCGCGCATCCGCCCACGCCCGTGCCACCGGATATTCCCACATGAAGCCGTAGCCGCCATGCAACTGCACGCACTCGTCGAGCACCTTGCATTGCAGGTCGGTGCCCCAGTACTTGGCCATCGCTGCTGTCGGAACGTCGAGCTTGCCTTGCAGATGCAGTTCCAGGCACTTGTCGACAAATACTCGGCCGATCTGAATCTCCGTAGCCATCTCCGCCAGTTTGAAGCGGGTGTTCTGGAAGTCTGCGATCGCCTTGCCGAACGCCTTGCGATCACGGGTGTAATCCAGCGTCCATTTCAGCGCAGCTTCGGCCGAGGCCAGGCCACCGATGGCTACCGTCAGACGTTCCTGCGGCAATTCCTGCATAAGATAGGCAAACCCTGCCCCGGCCTGACCCAACAGGTTTTCTTTCGGTACACGCACGTCCTGGAAGAACAGTTCCGACGTGTCCTGGGCCTTCATTCCGACCTTCTCCAGGCGTTTGCCCTTCTCGAAGCCCGGCGTATTCGCCTCGACCACAAACAGGCTGGTGCCCTTGGCGCCGGCCTTAGGATCAGTCTTGGCGACGACGATCACCAAATCAGCGAGGAAGCCGTTGGTGATGAAAGTCTTGGAGCCGTTGATCACATACTCGTCGCCGTCCAGCACTGCGGTGGTCTTGACCCCTTGCAGGTCGGAGCCCGCACCCGGTTCAGTCATGGCAATCGCACTGACCATCTCGCCCGAGACCAGTTTCGGCAGATACTTGTGCTTCAGCGCTTCGCTGCCGTAATGCAGGATGTACGGCGCGACGATGTCCGAATGCAGCGAAAAGCCGATACCGGTCAGACCCAAGCGACCGACCTCTTCGATCACCACAGCGCTGTACAGGAAGTCCGCGCCCAGGCCGCCGTATTCTTCCGGCAAGTGCGAGCAAAGCATCCCCGCCTCCCCCGCCTTGTTCCACAATTTACGGTCGATGTGGCCTTGTTTCTCCCATTGCGCATGGAACGGCACGGCTTCTTTTTCGAGGAAGGTTCGTACGCTGTCGCGGAACAATTCGTGCTCGGAGCTGAACAAGGTTCTGGGGATCATGCGGCACCTTTCATTCTTGTTGGGAGGAATATGGCCTTCAGAGACTAAGCCTCACCTCCTACACAGGACACTGGACACATCCGACAAAAAATAAGACGATCCAGCCGTCTGGTGACCACTTTCCCTTATAAAAACAAAACAAAAGTTGAATTATGTCCAAGCAAGTCTCCACGCCCTTGCGGCGCGTCAGCATCCTGGCAATCGACCGGGTTTTCGCATCCACTCTCATGCAGGCCAAGGATTTCTTCCATCTGGCCAGCCTGCGTTACGGCAAACAACTGGGCCACGGCCTGACACCGGCGTTCGAAACCCGCCTGGTCAGCCCCGACGGCAAACCGGTGAACAGCTTCAGTGACGTGATGATGCCGGTGGACGGCGGCCTGGAAAACGCCGACGTCATCATCCTCCCGGCGTTCTGGGACGACTTCGAAACGCTTTGCGGTCGTTATCCACAGATCCTGCCGTGGCTGCGCGAGCAACATGCTCGCGGCGCCGTCCTCTGCGGCGAAGCCACCGGGGTGTTCTGGCTGGCCGAGGCCGGACTGCTCAATGGCAAGGAAGCGACCACCTACTGGCGCTTCTTCAATGCCTTCGCCGAGCGCTTCCCCAAGGTGTACCTCAATCAGGACAAGCACCTGACCGACGCCGACAATCTGTATTGCGCCGGCGGCACCACTTCGGCCTGCGACCTCTATATTTATCTGATCGAACGCTTCTGCGGCGCCAACGTGGCGCAGGCCGTGGCCCGCGACATTCTGTATGAAGTACAGCGCAGTTATTCGCCGGGTCGCATCGGTTTCGGCGGACAGAAGCTGCACCAGGACGTGATCATCCTGCAGATCCAGCACTGGCTCGAAGAGCATTTCGCCGACAAGTTCCGCTTCGAAGACGTGGCCCGCGAGCACGGCATGAGCATCCGCAACTTCATGCGCCGCTTCCAGACCGCCACTGGCGACAAGCCGCTGCACTACCTGCAACGGCTGCGCATAGAGACCGCCAAGGGCTTGCTGTCCGGCAGCCGCAAGAGCATCAAGACCATCAGTTATGAGGTGGGCTACGACGATGCGAGTTTCTTTGCGCGGCTGTTCCGCCAGCACACCGAGCTGTCGCCGAATCAGTATCGGCAGCAATTTCAGCAGGCCGCCTGACAGCCAAAGATCGCGGCCTGCGGCAGCTCCTGCAGAATGGGATGCACCTGTAGGAGCTGGCGAAGCCTGCGATCTTTTGATTCTTCAGCGCATAAAAAAGGCCTGCAATTGCAGGCCTTTTTTGTATGCCGAATCTGTTTAAGGCTTGTGCGCCCGCGACAGGAATTCGTGCGATTGCATCTCCAGCAGACGGCTGAGCGTACGTTGGAATTCGAACGTCAGGCGCCCGCCGGTGTACAGGTCTTTCAACTCGACTTCGGCAGAAATGATCAGCTTGACGTTACGGTCGTAGAACTCGTCGACCATGTTGATGAAACGCCGGGCGATGTCGTCGGTGGTGACGCTCATCTGCTCGACGCCGCTGAGCAGCACGGCGTGGAAGATCTTGCCCAGCTCGATGTAGTCGTTCTGGCTGCGCGGGCCGTCGCACAGTTCACGGAAGTCGAACCAGGCCACGTCGTCGCAGGTGCGCAGGGCACGGATTTCGCGGTTCTCGATGATCAGCACATCATTTTCCACCGCCGCCGTGCATTCCGGTGTCAGGGCCTTGAAGCTCTTGCGCAGGCTTTCGTGCGCGGCTTCGTCCAGCGGATAGTGGAACAGCTCCGCTTGTTCGAGGTGGCGCAGTCGATAGTCGACGCCGCTGTCGACGTTGACGATTTCGGTGTTCTGCTTGATCAGCGCGATAGCCGGCAGGAAACGCGCGCGCTGCAGGCCGTCCTTGTACAGGCCGTCCGGAACGATGTTCGAGGTCGCGACCAGGGTCACGCCGTTCTTGAACAGCTCTTCCATCAGCGTGCCGAGGATCATCGCGTCGGTGATGTCCGAGACGAAGAATTCATCGAAGCAGATCACTCGCGACTCGGTCGCAAAACGCTTGGCGATGATGGTCAGCGGGTTTTTCTCGCCGCCGAGGGTTTTCATCTCTTCGTGCACACGTTTCATGAAACGGTGGAAGTGGGTGCGGGTCTTTTCCTTGAACGGCAGCGCTTCGAAGAAGGTGTCGACCAGGTAAGTCTTGCCGCGACCCACGCCGCCCCAGAAGTACAGGCCCTTGACCGGCGTCTGATCCTTCTTGCCAAACAGCTTGCCCAGCAAACCCGGCTTGTTCTGCTCGGCCGCGATCAGATCGTCGTACAGGCGCTGCAGATGGCGCACGGCAGTTTCCTGCGCGGCGTCATGGAAGAAGTCCGGGCGTTTCAGATCAGCTTGATATCGTTCTAGGGGCGTCATAATTCGTTAGCAAGGCAACAAAAACGGGCCGTCACTGTAGCGACGGCCCGTAGGAATGGCAATCAGCCCTTGGTCGGGCCGCGCCGCGGATTAGTCCAGAACCGGGGTCATTGCTACGCGCAAAGCATCGATCGCGGCGTCCCGCGCAGCAGCATCAGCGAACGCCGGGCTATCGCCAACGCACTCGCCTTCCAGCCACACGCTGAAGCTCAGGTCTTGATTGCGGATGTCCAGTGCCTGACCGGATTGCAGTTGCTTGGTCACCTGGCCTGCAGTTTTGCCGTCGGCGAAGTGGCGCGACAGCAGCAGTTGCTCGCCATCGGCCGCCAGCAGACGGAAGCGGAAGCTGCCGTCGTCTTCACGGAAGCTGACGAAGCGCGCGGCTTTCACGGCTTTCTTCTTGGTGGTCGCCGCGACTTGCACCTGATTGACGAAAGAACGCAGGCCGACCGCTTCACGCAGTTCGTTGAGGAACGGCGTCGCCACCGCACGAGCCTTTTTCGCACCGTGTTGCAGGATGTCTTCCAGATCTGCCGGGCGCTCGATCAACTGGTGATAACGCTCGCGGGACTCGCCCAGTTCATTGTCGAGCAACTGGAACAGACGATTCTTCGCCTCGCCCCAACCCAGACCGCCGAGCAGTTCGCTGCGGAATTCGTCCGCCTGCACAGGTGTGGCGAAGGCCTGGAACAGGGTGAACAGATGCGAGTTGTCCGGATCCTTGGCTTCGCCCGGCGCTTTGGAGTCGGTGACGATCCGCGAGATCGCGTCCTTCATCTCTTTGGCGCTGGAGAACAGCGGGATGGTGTTGTCGTAGCTCTTCGACATCTTGCGCCCGTCGAGGCCTGGCAAGGTCGCCACGCTTTCCTCGATCAGCGCTTCGGGCATGGTGAAGAACTCCTTGCCCTGGCCGAACAGGTGGTTGAAGCGCTGGCCGATGTCGCGGGCCATTTCCACGTGCTGGATCTGGTCGCGACCGACCGGCACCTTATGCGCGTTGAACATCAGGATGTCCGCCGCCATCAGCACCGGGTAGCTGTAGAGACCCATGGTGATCCCGGCATCCGGGTCTTCACCGCTCTCGACGTTCTTGTCCACCGAGGCCTTGTAGGCGTGCGCACGGTTGAGCAGGCCCTTGGCGGCGACGCAGGTCAGCAGCCAGGTCAGCTCAGGGATTTCCGGGATGTCGGACTGGCGATAGAAGGTCACACGGTCGACATCCAGGCCACCGGCCAGCCAGGTCGCGGCGATTTCCAGACGCGAGCGCTGGATGCGCAGCGGGTCATCGCATTTGATCAGGGCGTGGTAGTCGGCCAGGAAGTAGAACGAATCGGCATTGCTGTCGCGGCTGGCGAGAATCGCCGGGCGAATGGCGCCGGCGTAGTTGCCCAGGTGCGGCGTGCCGGTGGTGGTGATGCCGGTGAGGATACGGGTACGGTTCGTCATGGGTAATCGCTTGTCAGACTGCAATCAATTCGAGAGACGCGGCAGGATCAGATCCTTGAGATCGGTCAGCTTGCCATGAAAAAAGTGTCCGCATTCTGCCACTTTCAGCAGCTCATGGGGGCGCTGGAGTTTTTCCGACCAGTCGTAGACCAACTGCGGATCGATCACTTCGTCGGTTTCCGGCTGGATCACGGTCAGCTCGCCGTGCTGTGGCAGTTGATCCTGATCGCCCAGACGCATCACCGCCGGCGCGACCATGAACAGCTGCTTGAGCTGTACGCCCTGCGCTTCGAGACGACCGCCGAGACTTGCTGCAACAAATCCGCCGAAGGAGAAACCGAACAGGGTCAGCGGCAGATCCGGGTGTTTTTCCCGTAGCCATGCTGCAGCAGCCTGGGCGTCATCGACTTCACCGCTGCCCATGTCGTGCGTACCTTCACTGGCGCCGACACCGCGATAGTTGAAACGCAAGGTAATCAAACCTGCGTCGCGCGCGGTGCGCTGCAGGGTCGAGACAACTTTGTTGAGCATGGTGCCGCCCTGCACCGGGTTCGGATGGCAGATCAGCGCGATGCCGACTGGCTGCTCGTTATCGAGGTACAGCGCTTCGATTTGGCCGACTGGGCCATCAATCACTACAGGGGTTTCACGCATCAGCAAGGAAGGAACTCCGTGACCTCGAATCGGGTCGACTCGTCTAGCAAATTGTCTGTGCCAATCTATTGCGAGTGAATCGCGGTATACAGCGCAGGTTCGAGCCGTTAACGTAAAGCAAAGCCGTTTATAGAGGAAGGACTCGTGGAACACTCGCTCTTAGTTTGGTTGTTACCGACTCTTGCCCTGGTTGTGGGTGTCGCCATTGGATTCCTGATCGCTCGCGTCGCACCGAATGCCGCGCCGAGCCGCACGCAGCGTCAACTGGATGATATCCAGGAGCGTTTCGACAGCTATCAAAACGAGGTGGTCACCCACTTCAACAGCACCGCGATGCTGGTCAAGAAGCTGACCCAGAGCTATCAGGAAGTGCAGGATCATCTCGCCGAGGGTGCCAACCGTCTGGCTCTGGACGAGCAGACCCGTCAACGCCTGATTGCCGCTTTGCACGCCGATGCCGCGCAGGCACCGCGCGAACGCCTGACGCCGCCGCGCGATCAGGAGCCGCCACGCGACTACGCGCCGAAAGCCCCGAACTCGCCGGGCATGCTCGATGAGCATTACGGCCTGAAGAAGTAATCGGGTTTCGCGCCCAACAAAAAGCCCCCGGACAATTCGGTTGTCCGGGGGCTTTTTTGTGCCTGTTGAGTTTGTGGTACCTGCACCGGCCCAGCAACCCTGTAGGAGCTGTCGAGTGAAACGAGGCTGCGATCTTTTGATCTTGTTGTTGAAAGCTGAAGATCAAAAGATCGCAGCGTGCCGCAGCTCCTACAGGGTGACTGCGTTCAGGCCATAAAAAATGCCCGGGTTCAGACCGGGCATTTTTTCATTCGGACAATCGCTTACGGATACTGCTGAACCGTACCCGGCTGTTGCTGCTGACCACCATACTGCTGACCCGGGATCGCCTTCAGGTTAACCTCGACGCGACGGTTCTGCGCGCGGCCATTGACGTCGCCGTTGCTGGCAATCGGGTTATCCGGGCCGGCGCCACGGGCCGACTGGTTGGCACCGCTGACACCTTGCGAGGTCAGGTAAGTTGCCACGCTCTGTGCACGACGCTGGGACAGGTCCATGTTGTGCTGGCGGCTGCCGGTGCTGTCGGTGTAGCCGACGATTTCGATCTGGTTCTGGTTGAACTCCTTCAGCGAGTTCGCCAGGTTGTTCAGCGGCTGATAGAAGCTTGGGGCGATGTTCGCCGAATCGGTGGCGAAGGTGATGTTGCCCGGCATGATCAGCTTGATCTGATCGCCCTGGCGCTGCACTTCAACCCCGGTGTTGGCCATGCTGGCGCGCAGCTTTTTCTCTTGCTGGTCGGCGTAATAACCGTAACCGGCGGCCGACGCACCGACCACCGCCGCGCCGATCAGGGCACCCTTGCCGCGGTTGTTGTGGTCGATGGCGGCACCCGCCAAGGCACCGGCCAGAGCGCCGAGGCCACCATACTTGGCGGTTTTGCTCATGCCTTGCGAGCCACCGTCGGCCTGCCCCTGATTGTCATACGGGTTGGGCGAGGCGCAGCCGGCCAACATGGCTACAGCGGTAGCAACAATAATCAAACGAGGCGTGGTGAACATGAAGAGCTCCTGGTTTTTTCGCATTCTGTGTGGCAGCGGCCCTAGGCAATAGACCTGTGCGGGCGTTGGATCATGACAATGCCGAAAAATTCCGCCGCACACTCATGACAAAATGTTTAGGCGCGCACGAACGGGTTTTCCCGCATTTCATCTCCGAGACGCGTGTCCGGACCATGTCCGGCAACCACGATTGCGTCTTCGTCGAGCGTGTACAGCCGCTGCTTGATCGACCGCACGATGGTCGCCTGATCGCCGCCCCACAAATCCGTGCGCCCTACCCCGCGACGAAACAACGTGTCGCCGGCAATCAACAGCTTAGCCTCGGAAAACCAAAAGCTCATGGAACCGGGTGTATGTCCCGGCGTATGCAGCGCGACACCACAGCCGCACGCCAGTTCTTCATCGTCGCTCAACCAGCGATCCGGCGACGGTACCGGGGTGTACGGCACGCCGAACATCTGGCATTGCATTTCGAGATTGTCCCACAGGAACTGGTCTTCCTTGTGCAGATGCAAGGTTGCGCCGGTTTTCTCTTTCATCTGGCCGGAAGCGAGGAAGTGATCAAGGTGCGCGTGGGTGTGGATGATGCTGACAACTTTCAGACCGTGAGCATCAAGGCGCGCCATGATCAGGTCAGGATTGCCGCCCGGATCGACGACGATGGCTTTTTTAGTGAAGGGGTCGCCGATGATCGTGCAGTTGCACTGGAGCGGGCCGACGGGGAAGGTTTCGCGGATGAGCGACGGGATAGTTGCAGGCATAAGAACCCTTGGCAAATGGCTGATGGAGTTTGCTAAGAATTCTACTGTAGGAGCCGATACAGAATTCCAGGCCAGTAATTTGACGCCACCAATCTGAAAATAGTGGCCAAATGATGTCAAATCAGTAAATACTGGTACAGAATCGCGTTCTTTTTGTAGCGACTGCATTCAGGAATAGTCGCATATTACCCAGGAAAAACCATGCCTACCCCTTCGTCGTATTCAATTGCGTTTCCTTCAGCACTGACCGGTAACAAGTACGTTGACAGCCTGATCTCCGGAACTTATTGGCTGGGGGCAAACTGGCCTGCTTCGGGTTCGACCAGCCTTAGTTATAGCTTCATGGCGCCCAACACGTCGTACTTCGTCACTAATTACAGTTCTGATAATGAATACAACGCGCTGTACGAACTGACGAGCGGGCAGAAAAGCGCGGTGACCAATGCCTTGGCCACTTGGAGTGCTGTCGCCAACCTCAGCTTCACGCTGACCAGCGATGACATCAACAACGTGGGTGACCTTCGCTTTGGCGCTTATCGGTTGATGGATAACCAGACAGCTGCCTGGGCCTACTTCCCGGCCAACAACCCTAGCGGGGGCGATGTCTGGATCGGCCCGGAGACGAACAACTCAAATCCGGGTAATGGCTCCTACGACTACCTGACCTTCATCCACGAAATCGGTCATGCGCTCGGACTCAAACATCCATTCGATGTCAGCTCGACAAATAAAACATTGCTGGACTCGTCGCTCGATGATGTTCATTTCACGGTAATGAGCTACAACAGCAACTACTCCTATCAGCCGACTACGCCGATGTTGCTCGACATCTTGGCGATTCAGAGCCTGTACGGCGCCAATATGCAGTGGCAGACCGGTAACAACGTCTACTCATGGGCGTCAGACCAGTCAATCTTCGAAACCATATGGGATGCTGGCGGTATCGATACTCTCGATGGCAGCAACCAACTGGCGTCCGTGACCCTCAATCTGAATGAAGGTACGTTCAGCCAGATCGGCAAGGCGTTCGTCGACCAGTCAACGTCGAGTCTCATCAATAACGGCCTGGCGATTGCTTACGGCGCAAAAATCGAGAATGCCATCGGCTCGAATTTCGATGACATTCTGTACGGCAACGAGCTGGATAACGTACTCAACGGCAATGCCGGCGCAGACACCATGTACGGTGGCGCAGGCAACGACACGTACTACGTTGACAACGCCGGAGACGTTATTTTCGATTATCCGGGCATGGGCACCGACACCGTCGTTTCCTCCATCAATTACGTTCTCGGGGCGCATCTGGAGAACCTGACGCTGGCTGGCGCCGCCAACCTCAATGGCACCGGAAACGCATCGAACAATACAATCATCGGCACAGTCGGCGATAACATCCTCGACGGTGGTCAGGGTGCAGACACCCTGATCGGCGGCGCGGGCAACGACACCTACATCGTCGACAACCTCGGCGATACGGTCACGGAAACCAGTACCCTTGTCAGTGAAATCGACACGGTCCGTAGCTCGGTGGCCTTTACATTGGGTGCTAACGTCGAAAACCTCGTCCTGACCGGCTTCGATACGGTCAATGGCACGGGCAACGTACTGAACAACAACATCACCGGCAACGACCAAGCCAATACCCTGGACGGCGGCCTGGGTGCCGACACCATGATCGGGGGCGGTGGCTTCGACAGTTACTATGTGGATAACGTCGGTGACGTGGTGATCGAAACCGACGCCTCGCTGACCGCCATCGACCGCGTGTTCTCGACCATCGACTACACCCTGGTGCAGAACGTCGAAAACCTGATCCTGCTGGGCAATGCAAACCTCAACGGCACCGGCAACGCCGCCAACAACCGCATCACCGGCAACGACGGCAACAACATTCTCGATGGCGGCCTCGGTGCCGACACCCTGATCGGCGGCCTGGGCAACGACACCTACATCGTCGACAACTACGGCGACACCGTGACCGAAACCAGCACCCTGGCTGGCGAAGTCGACACGGTCCGCAGTTCCGTGGCGTTCGCCTTGGGTGCCAATATCGAGAACCTTGTCCTGACCGGCAACGACGTGATCAACGGCACCGGCAACAACCTGAACAACACCCTGACCGGTAATGACCAGGCCAACACCCTGGACGGCGGCCTGGGGGCCGATACCATGATCGGCGGCGGTGGTTTCGATACTTACTACGTCGATAACTACGGCGATGTCGTCATCGAAACTGACGCAACGCTCGGCGCGACCGACCGGGTGTTCGCCTCCATCGGCTACAACCTGACTGCCAATGTCGAGAACCTGATCCTCATCGGTAACGAGATCATCAACGGCACCGGCAACGAACTGGACAACCGCATCACCGGCAACGACCAGGCCAATACCCTGGACGGCGGCCTGGGTGCCGACACCATGATCGGGGGCGGTGGCTTCGACAGTTACTATGTGGATAACGTCGGTGACGTGGTGATCGAAACCGACGCCTCGCTGACCGCCATCGACCGCGTGTTCTCGACCATCGACTACACCCTGGTGCAGAACGTCGAAAACCTGATCCTGCTGGGCAATGCAAACCTCAACGGCACCGGCAACGCCGCCAACAACCGCATCACCGGCAACGACGGCAACAACATTCTCGATGGCGGCCTCGGTGCCGACACCCTGATCGGCGGCCTGGGCAACGACACCTACATCGTCGACAACTACGGCGACACCGTGACCGAAACCAGCACCCTGGCTGGCGAAGTCGACACGGTCCGCAGTTCCGTGGCGTTCGCCTTGGGTGCCAATATCGAGAACCTTGTCCTGACCGGCAACGACGTGATCAACGGCACCGGCAACAACCTGAACAACACCCTGACCGGTAATGACCAGGCCAACACCCTGGACGGCGGCCTGGGGGCCGATACCATGATCGGCGGCGGTGGTTTCGATACTTACTACGTCGATAACGTCGGTGATGTGGTGATCGAAACCGACGCGACCCCAGGGGCAACCGACCGGGTATTCGCCTCCATCGACTACACCCTGACTGCCAATGTCGAAAATCTGCTCCTGACTGGCAGCGCGAACCTCAAAGGCACGGGCAACGAAAGCAACAACCGCCTGGTGGGCAACGATGGCGCGAACATCCTCGACGGCGGCCTGGGGAACGATACCCTTGAAGGCGGCTTGGGGAACGACACATTGATCGGCGGCCTGGGCACCGACTCTCTGACGGGCGGAGGTGGTGCGGACCGGTTCGTGTTCAATAACTGGAACGAGTCCGGAGTCGGTAACCTGCGCGATGTCATCACCGACTTCAATAGCGCGCAAGGCGACAAGATCGATCTGACCAAGTTTGATGCCGACCTGTTGAGCGCAGGCATCAACGGTTTCAACTTCATCGGTGCAAATGATTTCACTGGTGCGGGCCAAATTCGCTTCGTTGACCACGTACTCTCGGGTAACGTCAGCGGGAATTCCGGTGCCGACTTTGAAATCCAGTTGGTGGGTGTGAACAGTTTCAGCGCCAACGACTTGGTGGCCTGATCCAGCTCGACACCCGATCTGCTTGCGGATCGGGTGCAAACCAAAACGCCCTGATTGATTCAGGGCGTTTTGGTTTGTGTGAGTGTCACATCAAGACTACGTCAGAACCCCCAACGCTTTCGCCCGGGCCACTGCCTGCGTGCGCCGCTCAACGCCAAGCTTGCTGTTGATATGACTCGCATGGGTTTTCACGGTATGCAGCGAAATGAACAGCTGTTCGCTGATTTCCTGATTGGAACAGCCTTGGGCAATCAAACGCAGCACCGCCAGCTCTCGGCTGCTGAGTTGTTCGGCTGCGGTGGACTCGACCACTGGACGAGTCGCCACCAGTGGAAAATGCGCCAGTAACGGTTGTCCTGCCAATGCCGGCGATGCATGCAATTGGCTGCGCAACCAGTCCGGATATTCTCGGATCAGTGCGTCAAACGGCTGTATCACGCCGCCACCCGCCGCTTCCAGCGCCTGACTCAAGACCTTGCGTGCTTCCGGTTCGCGGCCAGTGCCCAGCAACAAGGCGACCTTCTGCGCCAGCGCCATCACACACAGCAACTGTCGACCGGTTTGCTGACCGTTTTCCAGCAGCACATTCAACCGCCCTTCGGCGAGCATCGACTGCCCCTGAATCACATCGAGCAGCGCTTGCTGCAGTTCGACGTGCAATGGCAGCTGAGGATGAAATTCCGGTGGCGCCGCTGCACGCTCGCCGGTGTAGGTCTGGCCCAGACGCGCCAGCCAGGCGGACGCCAGATCGGTGCGTCCCTGCACCAGCCACAGTTCACATTTGACCAGGGTAATCATCGCCAGGTAGTAGATCGGCGGCACGTCCCAGATGTGCATCAGGCGCTCGGCTTCAGCGAGTTCGGCAAAGGCCTTGGCAAACTCGCCTGAGCTGCCGTCGAGACGAGCGATCACGCAGTGGCCGATCAGCACGCTGATGTCGCGACAGGCCCGCGCTTCGGCCAGACCGCTCAACAATCGAGCACGGGCCTGCTGTGGTTGCAGGCGCATGGACAACAGAAAACCTTGGTACAACGTCAGCCGCGCACGCACCGCATACAGACGTTGCGGGGACAGTCCACGCAACCGTTCCAGGCCCTGATGCACTTCATCCAGTGCACGCAGTATCTCGCCACGGGCCTGCAACACCCGCGCCCGGTCGTAATGCGCCAAGGCTTCGAACAACGGATTGCCAACCCGCTGCGCCAGCTCGAGGGACTCACGGTTCAAGCCCCGGGCGCGCCACAGGTCGCCATCGGCAATTGCCAGATTGGACAGGGTCGACAGGCACATCAGGCGTTGCCCGTAACGTTTCACCGGCAGGCTTTCCAGCGCTTCGCTGCAATAGCGCTGAGTCAATTCACGATGACCACGCCCACGAGCGATGATCCCGCTGAGCGCCAGCCATTGTGCAAGCATCGACTTCTGCGCCGAAGCCGAAGGCGCCGGCAGGAAGCGACTCAAATGACTGGCCAGCTCTTCAGCGGCATCCAGTTGACAGGCCAGCCCCAGCGCCCAGCTATAGAGCACGATCAAGCGTGGCGTACTGATCAGCAGGCTGTCGGGCAAGTCCATCTTCCAGCGCAGCAACATGCCGACGTTCTGCTCGGCGAGCAGTTGTTCCTCGGACAGGTTCTGCACCAGATTCGCTGCCACATCCAGATGGCCGGCGCGTAACGCCTGCTCGACCGCTTCATCGAGCAGGCCCTGCGCATTGAACCAGCGGCAGGCGCGCAGGTGTAAGGTCGCAGCGGGTACCAGCGGTTGAGCGACAGGACGGCTGCGCAGCAGATCGGAAAACAGATGGTGATAGCGATACCAGTGCCCGTGCTCGTCCAGCGGCACCAGAAACACTTGATGAGCCAACAGAAACCGCAGGATTTCGCCGCTGTCGTGGGCTTCACGCACCGCATCGCAGAGCTCGCTGCAAAAGCGCTCCTGAGGTGCGGTGTCGTAAAGAAACGCCTGCACCTCGGCGGGCAGGCAATCGATGACTTCTTCGAGCAGGTAGTCGCGAATCAGCCCTTCCCCGCCGTTCAGCGCTTGCGGCAATGCGGCCTCGTTGCCGGCTTCGGATGCCGCCAGCAACCAGAAACGCAGCCCGGCCACCCAACCTTCGCTGCGCTCAATCAGGTTTTCCAGGGCTTCACCCCGCAGCGATGTGCTATGCCGATCAAGCAGGGCCAGGGCTTCGTCATGGGTCAGGCGCAGATCCTGTTCATGCAGTTCGAGCAATTGCCGCGACAGGCGCAGGCGCGCCAGATGCCAGTCCGGGCGCTGCCGACTGGTGACCATGACCAGCAAGCCATCGGGCAGATGATTGAGGAAAAACTGCAGGCAACGGTCGAGTACCGGGCCTTGGGCGAGATGGTAGTCGTCGAGCACCAGCAACAGCGGCGCCGTCGGTTGCAGTTGCAGGGCCAACTCATCGAGCAAGCCGTCGAGCCATTCTTCGAAGGCAAAGGGCTGATGGCGCTGGCGCATCTTCAACAGGCCAAGCGCGCGACTGCCCAGATCCGGAAAGTAGTCCTGCAGCCCTTCCAGCAACCGCTCGAGAAACCGCCCCGGATCGTTATCCCGCGGGCTCAATCCCAACCACAGGCTTTGCCAGTGCGCCGGCAGGCTCTGACAGAACTCCACCGCCAGCGAACTCTTGCCGAACCCTGCAGGCGCGCTGACCAGCAACAGACGTCCACCGAGCCCGGCGCTCAGGCGTTCACACAGACGCGGTCGCAAAACGTAACCGTCGGGCAGTGGCGGGCGAAAAAAACGCCCGTCCAGTGTTGCGACGGCAGCGCTTGCAGGATCCGGAAGCGGGGACAGATCAGTCATGGCCGGCTCTTGTTTGAATGGCTGTTGGCGGCGTAGCAGATGTCCGCAGCCTAGCCTTAAACGTAGCGGTTATGAAGGTTGCTGCTACAAATGGCTACAAAAAGACCATCAGCCAGCCGGCGCCCCTCCTGTAGGAGCTGCCGCAGGCTGCGATCTTTCAGGATCAAAAGATCGCAGCCTGCGGCAGTTCCTACACAAAATCCCGACGCAAAAAAAGCCCCGAACCAGTCGGGGCGTTTTTTCGAGGATGCGGCCTCGGGTCAAAGCTTAGCGGATACCGTCCTGGCCCAGGTTGCCCGGCTGGAATTCGCTTTTGGAGGCAGAGAAACCGAAGTCATACGCTGATTTCTCTTCGTTCTTCATGCCCAGCGCCAGGTAGCGGCCCGATTGCAGGTCGTACAGGGCTTCCAGCGCGTACCACGGCACTTGCTTGTCGTAGTAGTCCTCGGCATGCGCCTCGGCCACACGCCATAGCTGACCGCGACCGTCGTAGTGGTCAATGACCGCTGCCTGCCAGGTGTCTTCGTCGATGTAGAAGTCACGTTTGGCATAGATATGGCGCTGACCCGGTTTCAGGGTGGCGACCACGTGCCAGACACGACGCAGCTCGTAACGGGTCAGGTCCTGGTTGATATGGCCGGCCTTGATGATGTCGGCGTACTTGAGGGTCGGCGAGTCGATCTTGTAGCTGTTGGAGGCAATGTACATCTCTTTCTTGCCTTCGAGCTTCCAGTCGTAACGATCCGGTGCACCGTTGTACATGTCGAGGTTGTCGGAGGTACGCAGGCCGTCCGCGGCAGTGCCCGGGCCGTCATAGGACACTTGCGGTGCCTGACGTACACGGCGCTGACCAGTGGCGTAGACCCACGCCTTGCGCGGCTCCTTCACCTGGTCGAGGGTTTCGTGCACCAGCAGTACGGTACCGGCCAGACGGGCCGGCGCAGTCACTTTCTGCTTGAAGTAGAACAGGATGTTGCCCGGGTTGGCCGGGTCGTAGTCCTTCATCTTGTCGCGGAACACGAACTGGTCCTGGAAATACACCAGGCTGAACGAGCCGTTGGTTTGCGGCGTCGCCTGGGTGACCAGACGGGTCACGCTGCCGCCGCGATAGCGGGTGATGTGGTTCCAGATCACCTCCAGACCGCTTTTCGGAATCGGGAACGGCACGGCGGTATCAAAGTTTTCCAGACCGTTACCACCGGCAACCAGATTGGTGGTGGTGGCGTTTTTCTTGATCGCGGCGAACACGGCATCCGGCACGGTCGAGCCGCGATGGGACGGGTAAACCGGAATCTTGAAGGTGTCCGGGTAGCGCTTGAACATTGCGTACTGGCCCGGTGCAAGCTTGTCCTTGTACTGCTCGACGTTCTGCGCGGTGATGGTGAACAGCGGCTTTTCACTGCCGAACGGATCGGACAGGAAGCCCTTGCTGTCGACCGTGCCGGCATTTTTCGGCAGCGGTTTCCAGGCCGGGATCGAACCGTCGGCGTTGCCGGCCATCTCGGCGCCCATCGGGGTCAGGCTCTTGCCCAGCTTGTCAGCTTCGGCGGCGGGTACGGCCGCCATGACGCTGGTCGCCAGCAGCGACAGCCCCAGAACACCGGCGTGGAACAGACTCTTTGTTATTTTCATATGTATGTTCGTCCTGAAAAAACTGTGCTTAGAAGTTCACGCCGACGCTCAAGGCCACGAAGTCACGATCGTCCACGGTCGTGTAGTCGCCGCCAAAGAAGTTGGTGTAGGCCACGCTCGCCGTGTAGGTGTTCTGGTATTCCGCGTCCAGACCGAGGCTGATGGCCTTGCGACCTTCCTCGAAGTTGCCGCCAGGGCCTGGCGAGTAACCTTTCACGTCGTGCGACCAAGCCACGTTCGGCTTGAGGTTCACACCGGCGAACACGTCGCTGTAATCCCAGATCGCACGAGCGCGATAGCCCCACGAGGTCGAAGTAGTGAAACCGTCGTTGTTGCAGTTGCTGGAAACGTTATCGCGCGAAGCTCCCGGCCCGGCACCGTTGACGGTGGAAGTATTGAGGATCTGCGAGCAGGTATTGAGGCCACCGGTCGACGGCAGTTCGCCCGGACCAAACACCGGATCGCGGCCGTAACGGGCTTCGGATCTGCTCTCCAGCCCACCGACGTGAGTCACGCCGACCTCACCCACCAGGGTCAGCCGGTTGGCGCCCATCACCTGATCGAAGAAGTGCGTCAGGGTGGTTTGCAGTTGGGTGATCTCTTTGCGGTTGTAACCGTGCAGATCCTGGCCCGGCACGCCGTTGAGGACCGATGCATTGCTCAACGTGCCACCCAGCGGGCGCACGCCGGCGAACAGGATGTCGGTGGAGTTCAACTGCACCGGCGCATTCGGCCGGTAGCTGACCTCACCGCTCCACGCCGTACCGGTAGGCAGGGTGGTGGAGAAACTCAGACCGTACAGGCGAATGTCTTCAGGGTATTCGATGAAGTATTCCGAGTTGCCCGCGACCACCAGTGGCCCCAGCGCCCGGAACGGGCCAGGCAATGCTGCCACGCCGTTATAGATCGACTGTGGCGCGCCGGTGGCGCTGAAGATCGGCGCACGGCTGTGGTAGTTCATGAAGTAGGCACCGAACTCGGTGGCCAGCGGGTCGAACATGTACTTGGCGGAAACGCCCCACTGCCCGTTGTCGCGGGCGTTGCGGTTAGGTGAACGGCGCACCAGCACACCTTCTTCGTTGACGTCGACGCCAGCGTTGGCCAACGGCCCGAGCGCAATGCCCGGAATGGTCGAACGCTTGTTCAGGACCCGCAGATTATCGTCGCAGCCGGTGGTCACGATGTCCGGCTGCGAGAAGAACGTGCCGCAGTTGTCGGTCACGGTCTTCTGCCAGTCGATCTGGTAGAAACCTTCGGCCGAAAGGTTCTCGGTGATGCTCTGGGACACGTAGAACATGTTGACCGGGATCAGGCCTTCCTTGATCTCGGCACCCGGACGGCGGAACGCGGACACGTCGATCGGGTTGATCGAGTTGATGCCGCCGCCGATGAAGGTACTTTCACCCCAGTTCACCACTTGCTTGCCCAGACGCACCGAACCCGGCTCATCGGCGATCGAGTAGTTGTGGTAAACGAAGGCGTCGAGGATCTGCCCACCGGAAGAGCGCGCCGCGATATCGCGGTTATGGTTGCTGACGTCCTTGTATTCCAGGTCCTGGTTCTGCAGTGCGAAGTCGTACCAGTATTTGCCCCGGACGAAGACCCCGGTGTCGCCGTATTTCAGTTCCAGATCATGGATGCCCTTGAAGATCTTCGAGAAGGCTTGCCCGCTCTTGAAGTTCAGGTGGCCGTTGTCGGAGGTCTGGGACAGGCCCTTGCCGCCGTTGTTGACACCAATAAGGTCCTTGTTCGGCTGCTGGGTCGAGATACTCATGCCCAGGGAGAGCGAGGAGTCGAACTGACCTTCGATTTCACCGACGTTGAAACTGACGCCGAATGCGGGCCCGGCGAGCGTAGAGGCAAGACTGACGGCCAGAGGCAGTTTAGCCCGGCGCCAGAACTGGTTTACTGATGTCATCGACGCTACTCCATGTGCATTATTGTTATGGCAGTGAGTACTTTTAAAAACGCCTGGAAGACCGGGAGCCAGTAGCCACCCGACGTCACTCCAAAATTGCATCGCCGCGTTTGTGCGTGCGCCCCGTTCTTAAAAATCCTTGAGCGGACTATAGCCAGCAGGTGGTACTGCTTGATCCCTCTAAAGTGTGATTTGCAGCTGCCGGCCACTCTGGAACAGTCCTTTCGCCAGTCCGACAGATGTCGGCCCGGCAAGGATGGCTGATTTTTTCGATTTCACAAGCCAAGCGCTTGCTTGGTGGGTCTGGCGCGCCGTTTTCGGCGCGCCAGCGGACGCTCAGAGCGTCGAGAGGAAGGTGCTGTTGTTGGCCTGCCATTCGGTGATGTCGAGGCGGATGCGCTTCTTGTCGAGTTTGCCGACACTGGTCTTGGGAATTTCCGTAACAAGGGCGATCTGACTTGGAATCGCCCACTTGCTCAGGTGCCCCAGTTCCACGAACGGCTTGAGGTGTTCCTTGAGTTCGCGCGCGCCGATCTCGTGCCCTTCACGGATCACCAGCAGCGCAAACGGCCGCTCGCCCCACTGCGGATCAGCGATGCCCACCACTGCTACTTCACGTACCGCTACGTGACGGCTGATCAGGTCTTCGAGGTCCAGCGAGGAGATCCACTCGCCGCCGGTCTTGATCACGTCCTTGATGCGGTCGCGGATGTCGATCACGCCCATGCTGTCGAGCGTTGCCACATCGCCGGTGTGCAGCCAACCGCCGGACCAGAGCTCCGCGCCCTTCTGCGGCTCGTTGAAATAGCCTTCGGTGAGCCACGGCGCACGCAGCACCAGTTCACCCTGGGTTTCGCCGTCGGCGGGCAGGAAGTTGCCCTCGGCGTCGACGATTGCCGCTTCCACCAGCGGCCCCGGCACACCGGCCTTGATCCGGTAAGTGGTGCGCTCGTCTTCGGTGCCAGCCATCAGCTCGTCGTTCAAATGCGCACAGGAAACCAGTGGCCCGGTCTCCGACATGCCGTACGCCGCCGTCAGCTGAATACCCCGGGCCTTGGCAGTTTCATACAGCGTACGGTTCAGCGCACTGCCACCGATGACGATTTTCCAGCCGGCGAAATCGGTGCCCTGCGCGCCTTTGGCGTTGAGCAGCATCTGCAGGATGGTCGGCACGCAGTGGGAGAACGTGACCTTCTCCCTGCGCCACAGCTCGACCAGGAATTCCGGGTCGTAACGCCCCGGATAAACCTGCTTGAGCCCGAGCATGGTTGCCACGTACGGCAAGCCCCAGGCATGCACATGGAACATCGGGGTGATCGGCATGTACACGTCGTTGGTGCCGAGCAGGCGCACGCTGTCGATCGCGCCCATGATCGTCGACACACCCATGGTGTGCAGCACCAGTTGCCGATGGGTGAAGTACACACCTTTCGGGTTGCCGGTGGTGCCGGTGGTGTAGAAGGTGGTGGCGACCGAGTTTTCGTCGAAATCCTGAAAGTCGTACTGCGCACTCGCGGCGGCCAGCAGTTGCTCGTACTCGCCGACCAGGTTCGGCAGCTCGGCGGTCTTTTCCGGCAGGTCGGTCAGCAGCAGGGTTTTCTCCACCGTGGTCAGGTGCGGCGCGATGGCCTGGTACAGCCCGACGAACTCGCTGTTGACCAGCACGAAGCGGTCCTCGGCGTGGTTCATGGTGTAGAGGATCTGCTCCGGCGACAGACGCACGTTGATGGTGTGGATCACCGCGCCGATCATCGGAATGGCAAACATGCATTCGAGGTAGCGATGGCTGTCCCAGTCCATCACCGCCACGGTGTCACCCGCCTTCACCCCGGCCGCCGTCAACACGTTGGCCAGCCGCGCCACCCGCTCGATCAAAGTCGGATAGCTGTAGCGCAACTGGTCTCGGTAGATGATCTCGCGGGTTTTCTCGTAACGGGCGCCAGACATCAGCAGCCGTTTGATCAGCAGTGGATACTGGTAGGCCCCATCGGCCGGGGGAATGACGCGAGTCTGCAACATATGAATCCCTTTTCTGGCTGCACGGTGTTGGCGTAGAGCGCATTACTCTAGAGCCGTTATACCCCAGTAAAATCAGCCGAAGGAATGATTTGCACAGCCGTACAAATGCTAGCTTTGCGCCAGCATTTGTCGGTATTCAGCGTCGGTCAGGCTGTTTGCCCGACAGCCGCTTCGGAAGGTGTGCGTGGGAAAACCACAGCCGCGAGGAAGGTCAACGCGCCAAAACCCGCCAGAATCAAGTAAAGCCCGACAAACCCATGGCGCGGTTCGACGTAGGCAATGAGTGGAATCGCCGTCGCACTGGCGCCGAACGACAGGCAGTAACGCAGGGCGAAGACCCGTGACTGCCACTGCGGCGCGACGAAATTGGCGACCATCGAGTCGTTTACCGTCACCTGACCGAACACCACGAACATGAACGCCGCACCGAGCACGATCACTGCCCAGCCATCGACATACGCCATGGCGTACAACAGCGGCGCCTGAAACAGCGTCAACACGATAAACGGCCATTTCAGGCTGACTCGATGCAGCACCTGGCCAATGCTCAACTGCGCCACCGCACCAAAGGCATACGCCAGGCTGACCACCACGCCGAGGGTTTGCGGCGAGGCGAACAAGTCATGCAGACGTTCCTGAAACAGCTTCGGGTAGGTCATGGTGGTGGCGTTGAACACTACCCCGCCGGTGGCCGTCGCCAGTGCCAGCACACCGAACACCATGAGCATCGAAATCCGCTGCCCGGCAGCGCCCTTCAGTGCGGTGTGTGGACGCTGCGGGATCGGCTCTTCCCGCACCTGAACGGCAAAGCCGATTCCCAGCAAGATCGCCACCACGCCGGGTAACACAAAGGCCGACCGCCAGCCGAACTGCGCCACGAGCAACCCGGTGATCAGCGCCGAGAACGCCACGCCGAGGTTGCCCCACATGCCATTGATGCCAATCTCCCGGCCGCGATTCTGCGCGTAAGCCACCAGCATCGCGGTGCCCACCGGGTGGTAGATCGCGGCGAAAATTCCGATCAGGGTCAACCCGATCACCAGCATCGTCGGGCTGGTGCTCAGCCCGGTGAAGATTGCCGAGGCGCCGATGCCGAAGAAAAACACCAGCATCATCTGCCGCCGACTCCAGTGATCGCCCAGCCAGCCGGCCGGTAACGAACAGGCGCCAAAGGCAATGAACCCACCCAGCGACAGGCCGATCAGCGCGGCGTAGTCGAGGCCGAAGGCCTGGGTCATGCCGAGCACGGCGGCGGGAAAAATCAGCATGAACATGTGATCGATCACATGAGCGGCGTTGACGTAGCGTATGACGTTTCGAGATTGATTCATGGCAGCACGCTTGTGTTTGTTATGGGCGGAAGGTTGTCAGCGGCTTTATGCTAAGTTGGCGAAAAAGCGCATACCTGCCAACCAGGTCATCGAATCAGACATGTTGATCAGCCACTTCGAACACGGCCCGGTGAGTGCCTATCCCCGGGATTATCTGGACGGTGAGCACCAGCCGCTGCACCTGCACCGCGAGGCGCAGTTGCTGTATGCCGTCCGAGGGATCATGCGGGTGGTGACCGACCTCGGTGCCTGGGTGATTCCGCCAAGCCGCGCAGTGTGGATTCCGCCGCAAGTCGCGCACGAGATATTCATGTCCGGCGATGTGCAGATGCGCTCGCTGTTCATCGCCCCGGAGCGGTCACCGGCCAGTCTGCAACAGTGCTGCGTGCTGGCAGTGACGCCGCTGCTGCGCGAGCTGATCCTGCGCGCCGTGCAAGGCCCGCCGCACGCGGACAATCCGCTGATCCAGCAGTTGATGCTGGAAGAGCTCGCCAGCCTGGAAAACCTGCCGCTGCACATTCCGATGCCCACCGACCGACGCCTGCAGAACATCTGCCTGACGTTGCTGCACACTCCGGATCACCCCAACACCCTGGAAGACTGGGCACAGCAGGTCGGCGCCAGCTCACGCACTCTGGCGCGGCTGTTCCAGCGACAACTGAAGATGAGTTTCAACGCCTGGCGCCAGCAACTGCGCCTGATGGAAGCCCTGCCGCGCCTGCTCGCAGGGGACAGCGTGCAGCGTGTAGCGCAGGATTTGGGTTACGGCAGCGCGCGGGCGTTCAGCGCGATGTTTCGCCGTTTGCTCGGGGACAATCCCCGGGATTATCTGCAGACCCTGAGCAAGCTGAGCGAACTCGTGTAGGAGCTGTCGAGTGAAACGAGGCTGCGATCTTTTGATTCTGCTTTTAGAAGATCAAAAGATCGCAGCCTGCGGCAACTCCTACATTGAGTGTTGATCAGTGCATCTCGGTAAACGCGATTTTCACGCCGAGAGCGATCAGCACCGCGCCCATGGTGCGGTCGAACCATCGACAACTGAAGATGAGTTTTAACGCCTGGCGCCAGCAACTGCGCCTGATGGAAGCCCTGCCGCGCCTGCTCGCAGGGGACAGCGTGCAGCGTGTAGCGCAGGATTTGGGTTACGGCAGCGCGCGGGCGTTCAGCGCGATGTTTCGCCGTTTGCTCGGGGACAATCCCCGGGATTATCTGCAGACCCTGAGCAAGCTGAGCGAACTCGTGTAGGAGCTGTCGAGTGAAACGAGGCTGCGATCTTTTGATTCTGCTTTTAGAAGATCAAAAGATCGCAGCCTGCGGCAACTCCTACAGTGAGTGTTGATCAATGCATCTCGGTGAACGCGATTTTCACGCCGAGAGCGATCAGCACCGCGCCCATGGTGCGGTCGAACCAGTGGCCCATGCGGGCGAAGCCGGCGCGCACGCGTTGCTGACTGAACAGCATTGCCACCAGGCAGAACCAGATCGCTGTCGCAACGGCCAGATAGACGCCGTAACCGGCCTGCACCGCCAGCGGCGTGTGCGGGTTGATCACCACGGTAAACAGCGACAGGAAGAACAGCGTGGCTTTCGGATTCAGACCATTGGTCACGAAGCCCGAGGTGAACGCGCCGCGCGCCGTGCGTACGCCGGCCTCTTTGTGCAGATCATCGGCCACGACTTTCGCCGGTTGCGCGCGCAACGCCTTGAAGCCGATGTACAGCAGGTAAGCGGCGGCGGCCCATTTCAAGGCGTTGAACAGCACGATCGACTGCGAAACGATCAGGCCGATGCCGAGCAGCGAATAACCCACGTGCAGGAAAATCGCTGTGCCCACGCCCAGCGCGGTCCAGGTGCCGGCGCGGCGACCATGGGTCACGCTCTCGCGCACCACCACGGCAAAGTCCGGGCCGGGGCTGGCCACGGCCAACAGGTGGATCAGTGCAACGGTCAAGAACTCGGTCCAGTACATAGGGGCTCCTTATTTTTGTTTGGGTCTGCTTGGCAGCCCAGCGGGAGCAAGCTCCCTCGCCACAGGTATTGCGCCAGCCCATGGCAGTGAGTAACCAATTGTTTCATCTGGTAGGCTCGGCAGATTACGCCTTCCGTTCCAAGCACAAAAGGTACAGTTGATGACGAACCCGCGCCGCGCCGTATTCCTCGATCACCCGTCTCTGGATCTCGGCGATCTTGACCTCAGCCCGCTGGGTGCCTGCTTCAGCGACCTGCAACTGTTCGCCCAGACCGCCCCTGAACAAGTCGCCGAGCGTCTGCAAGGCGCCAGCGTGGCGATCACCAACAAGATCCGCATCGACGCCGCCGCGATGGCCGCCAACCCCGATCTGCAACTGATCCTGATCACTGCCACCGGCACCAACAACGTCGATCTGGACGCGGCCCGCGCCCACGGTATCACGGTGTGCAATTGCCAGGGTTACGGCACACCGTCGGTGGCGCAACACACGATCATGTTGCTGCTCAACCTCGCCACCCGTCTGGCGGATTATCAAAAAGCCGTCGGCGAAGGTCGCTGGCAGCAGGCGAGACAGTTCTGCCTGCTCGACTACCCGATCGTCGAACTGGAGGGTAAAACCCTCGGCCTGCTCGGTCATGGTGAACTCGGCGGCGCAGTCGCGCGCCTCGCCGAAGCGTTTGGCATGCGTGTGTTGCTCGGGCAGATACCCGGCCGCCCTGCCCGCCCGGATCGTCTGCCGCTGAACGAATTGCTGCCGCAGATCGACGCTCTGACCCTGCACTGCCCACTCAACGAACACACCCGGCACTTCATTGGTGCCCGCGAGCTGGCGTCGATGAAACCCGGCGCCTTTGTGGTCAACACCGCCCGTGGCGGCTTGATCGACGAGCAAGCCCTGGCCGATGCCTTGCGCAACGGTCACCTCGGCGGCGCCGCCACCGATGTGCTCAGTGTCGAACCGCCGGTCAATGGCAATCCGCTGCTGGCGGCCGATATTCCGCGGCTGATCGTCACTCCGCACAACGCTTGGGGCAGTCGCGAGGCGCGGCAACGCATCGTCGGCCAATTGACCGAAAACGCCCAGGCGTTCTTCAGCGGTACAGCGCTGCGGGTCGTCAGTTGATAAACTGCGGCACTTTTTTTCCAAGGAGCAGTTATGGATCCGCGCAGTGAAGTACTGCTTCGTCAGGCTGAGTTATTCCAGGGTGCACTGTTGTTGGCCGGTTTGCCTGCCGACGATCTGCTCGGGCGCCTGCCCAATGCGTTCGGCTGGTGCTGGCATGCCGGCGATCAGGCCGCCCTCGATGCGCGCTTCGAAGATCGCAGCCATTTCGGCGTAAACGTGCCGGAGCGCGAGTTCGACAGCGCCGTGGTGTTTTTGCCCAAGTCCAAGGACCTGACCGATTACATCCTCAACGCCGTGGCCGCGCGTCTGCCCGGGCGCGAGGTGTTTCTGGTCGGGGAAAAACGCAGCGGCATCGAGGGTGCGTCCAAGCAGCTCAACCCGTTCGGCAAGCCACGCAAACTCGACAGCGCCCGTCACTGCCAACTGTGGCAAGTGACCGTGGCCAATGCGCCTGAAGCAAAATCGCTGGAAAGCCTGGCGCAGACTTATGAGCTGCCGCTGGCCGAAGGCCCGCTTAAAGTCATCAGCCTGCCGGGCGTGTTCAGCCATGGTCGACTGGATCGCGGCAGCGCCCTGCTGCTGGAGCATCTGGACAAACTGCCGAGCGGTCATCTGCTCGATTTCGGTTGTGGCGCCGGGGTTTTGGGCGCGGCGGTCAAACGGCGTTATCCGCACAATCAGGTGACCCTGCTCGACGTCGACGCCTTCGCCGCCGCCAGCAGTCGCCTGACGTTGGCGGCCAACGGTCTGGAAGCTGAAGTGCTGACCGGGGACGGTATCGACGCTGCACCGATGGGTTTGAACGCGATTCTGAGTAACCCGCCGTTCCATGTCGGCGTGCACACCGATTATTTCGCTACCGAGAACTTGCTGCGAAAAGCAGCCAAACATCTGAAAAACGGTGGCGAACTGCGCCTGGTTGCGAACAGTTTCCTGAAGTATCAACCGCTGATCGAAGAGCATCTGGGCGTGTGTGCGATCAAGGCCGAAGGCAATGGTTTCCGGATTTACCGGGCCAAGCGCGGCTGAAAATTTGTTCTTGCTCTATCGGTTTTGCGAAGGCAGAATCCGCTCCGTCCTAGGGGAGTAGTCTCCCACGAGCGCCAAGCTCGTCCGGCATACGTCAACATACTTGATCCTCAGATCATGGCGTATGCGACCCAAGCGTCCGCACCAGACGGATCGCAGGGTTTGACAAGACCTATGACACGCACACCTTACCCGGGGCGGGAAGGCTGTACGTGTCATAGCCGTGTCGACCCGCCCCTTAGGAAAATCCTGATGCTGGACTCGTTACTCGTTCCTACCGCAATCGTTGCCTTGGCCGAAATCGGCGACAAGACGCAACTGCTCGCGCTGATTCTCGCCGCTCGCTTTCGCAAACCCTGGCCGATCATTGCCGGTATCGTCGCCGCGACCCTGGCCAACCACGCGGCAGCCGGTGCGGTAGGCGCCTGGTTCGGCAGCTTCTTCTCCGATTCTGTTCTGCACTGGATTCTTGCCGCGAGCTTCACCGCCACGGCGCTGTGGACGTTGGTTCCGGACAAGATGGACGACGATGAAGCCAGCACAGCACGCAAGTTCGGCCCCTTCCTGACCACGCTGATCGCGTTCTTCCTCGCGGAAATCGGTGACAAGACGCAGATCGCCACGGTGATGCTGGCGGCTCAATACCCAGAGCTGTGGCTGGTGATTATCGGCACCACCCTGGGCATGTTGATTGCCAACGTGCCGGTGGTATTGGCGGGCAACTTTGCCGCGGAGAAGTTGCCACTGACCTTGATCCGTCGCCTGGCGGCTTCGGCGTTCCTGATTCTGGCGATCGTTGCGGTGTACAAGGCGATGCAGAGCAGTGGCTGGGTTTAACCCCCGTCCACTGAACTACCCAAAACCTGTGGTGAGGGGATTTATCCCCGATGGGGCGCGAAGCGCCCCCAAGCTGACCACCTCGGTGCACCCGGTACACCGCAGTCATAGGTTTTGGGGCTGCTTCGCAGCCCATCGGGGATAAATCCCCTCACCACAATAAAGCCAGTTCCCTTCAAGCCCCGACGGACTCAAGACTTCGGGGCTTTCTCGTACAGCGGCATGACTTTCGGAATCGCCGCCTGCAGCGAGGCGATCCGGCTGGTAGATGCCGGGTGAGTGCTCATGAACTCCGGCGGCGCGCCTTCCGAGGCCTTGCTCATCTTGTTCCACAAGGTGATCGCCGCATTCGGGTTGTAGCCGGCGCGGGCAGCCAGTTCGAGACCGATCAGGTCGGCTTCGTTTTCGTTGGCACGACTGTTGGGCAAGGTCATGCCGTAGTTGGCCACGGTGTCGGCCAGCGCCAGACTGTCCTGACCCAGACCGAGCAACGCACCGGCACCCTGCTTGGCCATTTCAATGCCATAAGCCTTGGACATCGCTTCACGACCGTGCTCGCGCAGGGCGTGGGCGATTTCATGGCCCATGACCGCAGCGATTTCATCGTCGGTCAGCTTCAAGCTGTCGATCAGCCCGGTGTAGAAAATGATCTTGCCGCCAGGGCCGCAGTTGGCGTTGAGTTCATCGTTCTTGATCAGATTGACTTCCCACTGCCATTGCGCCGCATCCGGACGGAAGTTCGGCGCCTGGGCGATCAGCCGGTTGGCAATCGCCTGAACCCGCTTGGCCTCCGGACTGGTCTTGTCCAGCACGCCTTTGCTCGACGCTTCGCCGACGGTCTTCTGATAGGACTGCGCATACATCTGGTCGACCTCTTGCGAGGACAGCATGCTGAACATGTACTGCTTGCGCTCCACTCCCACGGCTCCGCCGCTGGTGGTGTTGACCGACTGACAACCGGCCAGCAACAGCGCTGCGCTCAGTGCACTTACAACCAATGTCTTGTTCATTCAAAAGCTCCCTGAAAACCTGCCGCGTATCCTAGGCGGGTAATTGTATCGACGCCAGATACAACAGACGTGTTGCAGTGTCTTTCGGAAATTTCCCACCACCGCTGTCGTAAAAAATTCACAGCAACCGGCAAGCCTGCTGCCGCTGCGTCGCGCACCGATCCATTTGCGACATCCTCCACCCTTTGTTCCGCTCAACGCTCATGGCGCAATGCCTGCTGCCGATACAACAGCGCAGACGTCCTCTTGCGTGCGGAGCTCCCATGAAGTTCAAGTCGATCCAGTTTTCCGTCGCCGCCCTGGCCGGCGCCATCGTACTCAGCGTGGTTGCCGCGCTGGTGCTGTACGCGCTGTTCTCCGGCGCCCGCACTCAAGACATGGTGCAACAGCGCACCCAGGCGCAGTTCGAACAAGTCATCGAACAACGCCTGACCTCACTGGCGCAGACCCAGGCCAGCCAGATCCAGCGCGAACTCGAAGCGCCACTGCTGATTGCCGGCGGACTGGTGCGGGTCAACGCCCTGCTCGGCACACCAGGCGCCGACGGCCAGCCGCGATTGAGCGTCAGTCGCGAGCAACTGATCAGCTTGATCAAGGAGAACGTCGAGAAGAACCCGAAGATTCTCGGCACCTACATCGGCTGGGAAAAAAACGCACTGGACCACAATGACGCAGCCTACGTCGGCAGCGCCGTGATCGGTATCGATCCCGCCAACGGACGCTTCCTGCCGTGGTGGTTCCGCAATACCGACGGCAGCCTGGGCGTGGACAAACTGGCCGATGTCGACGATCAGAAAACCCTGTCCACCGGGGTGCGCGCCAGTGAGTATTACCTCTGCTCCAAGGAAACGAAAAAACCCTGCGTGATCGATCCGGCGCCGTACAAGGTCGGCGACAAGATCGTCATGCTCGCCTCCTTTATTGAACCGATCATGCTCAACGGCGCATTCCAGGGCATCGTCGGCGCCGACCTGTCGGTGAACTTCATCCAGGAAATGCTCCTCGGTGCCAACCAGAAGCTGTACGGCGGCGCCGGGCAAATGGCCCTGATCGGCGGCAACGGCCGAATCGTGGCCTACACCAAGGACACCAGCAAATTCGGTGAAAAGGTCAGCGACATCCTCGATGCCGAGCAGATCGCCAACATGGCCAATCTCAAACGCGGCGAAGTCACCTACTCCGTCAACAAGGACAAGGGCCGCATCGAGCTGTACCTGCCGTTCGGCATCGGCCAGACCGACGCGCGCTGGACCCTGATGCTGCAACTGCCGTTGAACGCGGTGATGGCGGATCTGCAAAAACTCCAGGCCGACCTCGATGCACAACGCAAGTCCGACACCTTCGGCATGGCCATGGTCGGCCTGATCATTGCTGCCATCGGTCTGCTGGTGATCTGGCTGGTGGGTCACGGCATCGCCCGCCCCCTGAAGCAGATGGTCGCCATGCTCGATGACATCGCCAAAGGTGAAGGCGACCTGACCCGTCGCCTGAGCAGTGATCGCAGCGATGAACTGGGCTCGATTGCCAAGGGTTTCAACACCTTCCTCGCCAAGTTGCAGGCGATGATCACGCAGGTGGTGACGTCGGTGCAGAGCGTCAGCGATTCATCCGAACACACTGCCGACATCGCGATTCGCACCAACATCGGCATTCAGAAACAGATGGCCGAGATCGATCAGGTCGCCACCGCGGTGCAGGAAATGACCGCGACTGCGCAAGACGTGGCGCGCAACGCCACCCAGGCCGCGCAAGCCGCCAGCCATGCGGATCTGGCCGCAGGCCAGGGCATGCAGATCGTCCGTGATACCTCGAACTCGATTGGCGTGCTGGCGGTGGAAATCGGCAAAGCGGTGGAGGTGGTGCAGACGCTGGCCAAGGACAGCGAAAACATCAACGCGATCCTCACCGCGATTCGCGGGATCGCCGAGCAGACCAACCTGCTGGCGCTGAACGCAGCGATCGAAGCGGCGCGGGCCGGCGAGCAGGGTCGCGGCTTTGCGGTGGTGGCGGACGAGGTGCGCAATCTGGCACAGAAAACCCAGAAGGCCACCGAAGAAATCCAGAGCATGATTCAGCAACTGCAACAGGGCACCCGCGATGTGGTGCGGGTCATGGAGGACAGCCAGAACCGCACTGACGAAAGTGTGCAGCACGCGGCGAAAGCGGCGGAGGCGCTGGAGACGATTACGCAGGCGGTGTCGGTGATCAATGACATGAACACGCAGATCGCCAGTGCCGCTGAAGAGCAAAGCGCAGTGGCGGATGACATCAACCGCAACGTGATCAATATCGGTCAAGTGGCCAATGAAGTGGCGGGCGGTGCGGATGAGTCGAGTTCGGCCAGTGCCGGCCTGACCAAACTGGCGGAGCAGCAGCGGCGGCTGATCAATCAGTTCAAGGTTTAAGAGCAAGATCAAAAGATCGCAGCCTGCGACAGCTCCTACACCGATCCTGTAGGAGCTGCCGCAGGCTGCGATCTTTTCGCTTTTGACTTAACCCGGGGTCAGGCACTCCGGCCCATTGAGCTTCGGATCATTCACCAGGTTCGCCAGCACCCGCTCGCGCAATGCCGCCGGCTCACTGGCGAGCAAACCCTGCAGCACATGCAACGGCGTCGCAGGGTCGAGCCAGGCCGCCTGCCCCGCCTCATCGAGAATCAGCGGTCGGCGTTGACTGGCCGCCGGCTGCGTAATGACCGCGGTGCTCAGCCACACCTGCTCCTGCACCGGATACGCCTCCCAGATCGCCGCGAAAAACAGCGATGAACCCTCCCCCGGCGTCAGCCAGTAAGGACGCTTGCGCAGATTGCCGCGCCATTCGTAGAAACCGTTGGCCGGCAGCAGACAGCGGCGCAGGCGCAGCGCCTCGCGGAACATCGGTTGCTCGGCCACCGTTTCCGCCCGGGCATGCGCCGGTGTTTTCGACAGATCGGTCAGCCACGGCGGCGTCAGGCCCCAACGGGCGCGGGCCAGCGTGCGTTGGCCGTCGGCCTCGGCACGCAGCATCAACACCGAATCATTGGGAGAAATGTTCCACTGCGCCTGCTGATCGGCGGGAAATCCGGGCAGGGCCGCGAAGTCGCGGTTCCAGCGAAACAGGGCATAACGTCCACACATGGGGCAACACGACTCAGAAGTAAAACGAACGCCAGCCTAACAGACCAGCGTCCCGGGAAAGCTCTCCGGTTCATCGCCGGGCAGCGGCAGCGCGGCATTGTACGCGGTGATCAGTTCACGGGCGTATTCGGCCTGATCATTATCGACCGACAGGCCCAGCAGGCCAAAAATCGGCAGCTCCCCCGTGCCACCGAGCAGATCCCGACCCACCAGATGCGCCTCGATGCCTTCACTGGCGAGCATGCCCTTGAGCATCTCGCCTTCCATCAGGTTTTCCGGCTCGTAGATTCGCTGCATGGGCGCCCCTCACTCGTTTTCGCTGAACACTTCCAGGTGCCACTCATCTTCGTGAACCTGCAATACAAACCTGATCGGTCGACAACACACCTGACAGTCCTCGATGTAGGTCTGATCGCCACCGGACAGGTCCAGCGTAGTCTCGACCGTTTCCCCACAATAAGGACATTCGTATTCAGCGCTTTCCAGCATCGCGGTCTCCCAGGTGACTTGTGCGTATAATCGCCGGTCTATTTGCAGGGCTATTTTTGTCTGGCTACCTTTTCAGACCGTGCCCCGTTGGTTTTCGATCAAAACCTTTTCTTACCCTAGCCGTTTCCAACAAGAGAGCATGATGGGCGAATTCGATGCCATCCGACCTTACGACGACAGCGAAGTACCTGCGGTACTGGCAAGACTGCTCGGCGACAAGGCGTTTCTAGATATCCTCACCCACTTCCGCTTCCCGCGTTTTGCCGGTGCCTTCGGCTGGATGCTCAAACCACTTATAGCCCATCGGCTGCGTCGTGAGTTTGCCGACGTGACCTCGGTGGCCACTTTGCAGGACAAAGTCGAGTTCTACGTCGACCACACCATCGAGCGCGCCACTGATGGCGTGACCTACACCGGTGTCGAGCAATTCAAGTCCGGCAGCGCCTACCTGTTCATTGCCAACCACCGCGACATCGTGATGGACCCGGCCTTCGTCAACTATGCGGTGTACCACGCCGGCCTGCCGACCCCGCGCATCGCGATCGGCGACAACCTGCTGCAAAAGCCCTTCGTCAGCGACCTGATGCGCCTGAACAAGAGCTTTATCGTGCATCGCTCGATCACCGGGCGTCGCGAGAAGATGGCGGCGTATCAATTGCTCTCGGCGTATATCAACCACTCGATCCGCAACGATTGCGCCTCGATCTGGATCGCGCAGGCCGAAGGCCGGGCGAAGGATGGCGACGACCGTACCGAGTCGGCGATCCTCAAGATGTTCCACATGAGCCGCAAGGACGAGCCGTTCGGCGAGGTCATCCAGTCGCTGAACCTGACCCCGGTGTCGATCAGCTACGAATACGACCCGTGCGACCAGGCCAAGGCTCGCGAGCTGTATATCCGCGCCACCACCGGCACCTACGCCAAGGCGCCGGGCGAGGATGACGTGAGCATCGCCAAGGGCATCACCGGCTACAAGGGCCGGGTGCACGTGAACTTTGCCGCGCCGATCACCGAGCTGTTCGAAGACACCAAGCAATTGGCGGTCGAGATGGACAAGCAGATTCTCGGCGGTTATCGCCTGTTCCCGGTGCATTACCTGGCGTACGCGCAATGGGCCGATGCCGATCCGCAACTGAACGTGCCGAAGGCTGCCGAGGTGTTCCCCGCCGACGAACTGGCCAAGGCGCAGGAAGAATGGCAGCGCCGCCTGGACGCCTGCCCTGAAGAGCATCGTCCGTATCTGGTGCTGCAATATGCGACGCCGGTGCGCAATCAGTACCGGGTCAAGGCTGGGTTGCCGTTGTAAAGCAACAGCCAGAGCAAAAGATCGCAGCCTGCGGCAGCTCCTACAGGGGAATGATGTACACCCTGTAGGAGCTGCCGCAGGCTGCGATCTTTTGCTTTCAGTAGCGGGTGCTGATCCAGGAAACGATCAGGGCCAGGCCAAGGCAGGCAAAGCCAAAACGGTAGAAAAAGCGGTTCATGCGCAACGTCGCCCAATCCAGAATCGGTTCGGCGTTGGGCTGGGCCTGGCGTTGCGCGGCGATGCTGGCCATGGCACGTTGTTCACGACGGCGGGTCGCGTGCAGCAACCAACTGCCCGGGAAGGCCAGTGCCAGCGCCAGCAGGTTGATCAATTTGGCGGGATGGGCGGTAAACAGCGTCATCAAGTGCAGCGACATCACAGACCTCGGAACTGAATCGGTGTGGCAGGCGCCCAGATCGACGACCGCGGCGCGAATTCTACCGAAACACTCCGCCACTGCCCTACCCTTTGCGACAAATAACCTGACAATCGACCGATGGCTGTCCTGTGTCACGGCATCGTCATTTACATCGGCCACCATGCGCGCCTCGAAACACACATGGAACGCGACATGCTTCACGCCGAAAACCAGGATCGCCTGTACCTCATCACCCCGACCGACGAACAACAAAGCCTCGTCGGCAGCCTTGCCTTCAATGTCCAGGATCGCCACTGGCTGGTGTATTGCGCCCTCGGCGGGCATCAGCATGCGGATCTGCCGGAGACTGATCTGCTGACCGGTGTGAGTGTCCTCGACTTCTATTCGCAAGCCGCCTGAACCACACCGCCCCCTTGTAGGAGCTGCCGCAGGCTGCGATCTTTTGACTTTGATTTTCAAAAACAAGACCAAAAGATCGCAGCCTGCGGCAGCTCCTACAAGGGATCAGCGGGGCCGCAGTGGGCATGAAAAAGCCCGGAACCATCACTGGCGCCGGGCTTTTTCACATCTGCCGAACAGCTTACTCGGCGAGGATCTGACCCACGGTCGGGTCCTTGAACAGACGGGTCAAGGCATCGCTCAACACGTCGCTGACCAGCTTGGTGTTGGTCTCCTGATTCGGCGCCATGCCGAAACGCTGGTCCAGCGAAGCGCCGTAGCGGCCGCTGTAGCGACGGTTGCCGCTCTGCACGTCGGAGCGGAAAGTCGCGCCGATGGTGGCTTCGGTCACGTACATGCCTTCTTTCGGCGACTGGTACTTCAGCTCAGTCAGGGTCACGGTCAGTTGCGGTGCGTTCATCCCGTTGCTGGTCGGGGTGAAGCCGAGCAGACGCACGGCGGCTTCAGCCTGAGCCTGCAACTTGGGCAGGATCTGCTCGCGCTGCACGGTGATCGCGCTGGTTTCCGGGTACAGGCCGCCGCGGGTGCCAAGGGTTGGCGACGGACGACCGTCAACCACGCGCACCACCACTTGCTGGCCATGGCCGACCGGGGCCAACTGCGTGGTCAGCTTCGGTTCCGGGCTCAGTTGTTGCGGGCTGTGGGCGCAGCCAACCAGGGTCAAACTGGTCACAGTGATCAAACCGAACAACAGGCGTTGCAACATGCTCTTTTCTCCAGAATCAGGCACAAACAGGCCGGCAGTATAGCGGTGGGCCACTGCGGGTCACCAGCACCCGACAGTGAATACTCAAATGTCTGACCCGGCCGTGGGAATGCGGTTCCTGTCACAGATTATTCACCGCCCATACACCTTGGCGTCACGGCCGCCAGGCAAGCTTCAAACCAGTCCCCAACAAGGTACTCGCCATGCGCTATCTGATCTCGTTGTTCGCCCCACGTCCGCTGCACCGCAGCTTTGCCCTGCTCGACCGCAACGGTCATTGCCAGGCATTCAAGCAGTGCAGCCTGCAACCGATGGGCGATGGCTGGGTGGAAATCGAAGAAATCCGTCTCAACTGGTTGCACCAGCCACTGCCCGCCAGCGCCCGCGTCATAGCGTCGCAGCCCCGCGCACGCGTGCAAGCGATGTTGAGCATCTGACCGGATGCCTAATAAAAGTCATTAAACACGAGCAACTGCCCGCATTTCTTCGATACAATCTCCCCCCGATTATAAGGACGTCTCCTGATCGGGCCCCGCAACACCGTCAATGCGCATGCATCGACACTCAAATCGCCCACAGAGAGCCGCCCACACAGATCGAGTGAAGTTGGCGCGCTTGCCTGTTCTTCCGGCAAAAACCCCGCTTTTCGCGAATCTGCAGAGCTGTCACGACGCTCGGCCACCGCGTTGTTTTGCCCTTGCGGGCAGGGTGCCAGGCCTGGACAGCCCTTTTTTGAGGTTCACGTCTTCAAAAGAGCGTGAAAAAAACGGGTTTTCACAACTTCACAAGAGTGTGGCGAGCAAATGAAAAGTTTTGCGTCTGAACATGCACCATTAGCGTCTGAAACAGCCCAACGACACAGGACCGGGTATACCTCGAATATCGGAGCCTGAAGCCTGTCCGCTACGGATTTGGTTGCACAAAAACGGATGTCTCGACCATAAGTCGAATTGCCAGCCGCGTGCTGAAATGAGTTCATGGAGCTCTTGAAGCCAGGCCGCATGCATCCGTCGAAGTTGCGAAAAATTGCGAAGATTCGGACATGACGAACCTGACCATGGGTATCCGGGGCGTAACTGACCTGCCCCGTCACTCCCTGGCAGCCATGCCGACAATTTGGTGCTGCAGATTTTGGAGACGCGTTAAATGGCGCATAACGAAGCAGTCGACGTAGTTCTGGTTGGGGCCGGCATCATGAGTGCCACCCTGGCAGTACTGCTCAAAGAGCTCGACCCGGCGATCAAGCTGGAAGTCGTCGAGTTGATGGATTCCGGTGCTGCGGAGAGTTCCAACCCGTGGAACAACGCCGGTACCGGCCACGCCGGCCTGTGCGAGCTGAACTACACGCCGCAGGCAGCCGACGGCAGCGTCGACATCAAGAAAGCCGTGCACATCAATACCCAGTTCGAAGTGTCCAAGCAGTTCTGGTCGTACCTGACCAAAAAAGGCACCTTCGGCTCGTGCAAATCCTTCATCAGCCCGGTGCCGCACCTGAGCTTCGTTCAGGGTGACAAAGGCGTGTCGTTCCTCAAGGAACGCTTCAACGTGCTGCACAGGCACCACGCCTTCTCCGACATGGAATACACCGAAGACAAGGCCAAGATGGCCGAGTGGATGCCGCTGATGATGCCGGGGCGCTCGCCGGACGAAGTCCTGGCCGCTACCCGCGTGATGAATGGCACCGACGTCAACTTCGGCGCCCTGACCAATCAGTTGCTCAAGCACCTGACCAGCGCACCGGACACCCAGGTCAAATACTGCAAGCGCGTCACTGGCCTCAAGCGTAACGGCGCCGGCTGGACCGTCAGCATCAAGGACGTCAACAGCGGCAGCAACCGTGAGGTCGACGCCAAATTCGTTTTCCTCGGCGCCGGCGGTGCGGCCCTGCCGCTGCTGCAGGCCTCGGGCATCGAAGAAAGCAAAGGCTTCGGCGGCTTCCCGATCAGCGGCCAGTGGCTGCGTTGCGATAACCCGGAAGTGGTCAAGCACCACCAGGCCAAGGTCTACAGCCAGGCTGCAGTCGGTTCGCCACCGATGTCGGTGCCGCACTTGGACACCCGCGTGGTCGACGGCAAGAAATCCCTGCTGTTCGGGCCGTACGCCGGTTTCACCACCAAGTTCCTCAAGCACGGCTCCTTCATGGACCTGCCGCTGTCGGTTCGCGCCGGCAACATCGGCCCGATGCTGGCGGTGGCGAAGAACAACATGGACCTGACCAAGTATCTGGTCAGCGAAGTGATGCAATCGATGGAGCAGCGTCTGGACTCCCTGCGCCGCTTCTACCCGGAGGCGAAAGCCGAAGACTGGCGCCTGGAAGTGGCTGGCCAACGGGTACAGATCATCAAGAAAGACCCGAAAAAAGGCGGCATCCTGCAGTTCGGTACCGAACTGGTCGCAGCGAAGGACGGTTCCCTCGCCGCCCTGCTCGGTGCTTCACCAGGTGCTTCGGTGACCGTTTCGATCATGCTCGAGCTGATCGAGAAATGCTTCCCGGCCAAGGCCAAGGGTGAGTGGGCGGCCAAACTGGCGGAGATCTTCCCGGCCCGCGAGAAGGTTCTGGAAACCGATGCTGCGCTGTATCGCAAGATCAACACGCAGAACAACATCGCCCTGGAACTGGTTGAAGAAAGCAGCGAGACCCCAAGCTTCGCTTGATCTTGCGGCATAAAAAAACGCCCCGTACTCAGTGAGTGCGGGGCGTTTTTTTATGTCCATGAAAAGCAAAAGATCGCAGCCTGCGGCAGCTCCTACAAAGGTTCTGTGTTCACTCTGTAGGAGCTGCCGAAGGCTGCGATCTTTTGATCTTAAGCGCGAGCTTTATCGATCAGCTCGATGTAGTCCGGGGCGTTGCGCTGATCGGCGATCAGCTCAACGAAGGTCTTGCCCTGCTCGTCCTTGCCATCAACGTCATAGCCCGCCTCGACGAAGAAGCCGAGGAAGCGTTCGAAGTCATCGATGCGCAGGCCACGGTAGGCCTTGATCAATTTGTGCAGCGACGGCGAAGTGGCGTCGACCGGCTCAAAATCGAGGAACAGCTTGATCTGCTCATCGCCGATCTCGTCACCAATCACCTGTTTCTTATCTTTACGCATTGCCGACTCCAGCTCGCAGACATTACACGGGGCGGGCAGTTTACCCCTGCCCTGCCACCAGGCTCAACGCGAACGAACGGCCCCGGTGTGCAGATCGGCCCAGATGTGGCCGTTGGCATAACTGAGGAACTGTACATACACGGTGTCGTTGCGCAGCAAATCGATCACCACCCGGTACTGGGCCAGCGGGTAATACAGGGTCAGACTTTTGCTCTTGTCGTCATAAACCGGTTTTTTCAGGCTTTTGCTTTCGCCATCGAAATTGACCAGCACCTGGGTGATGGTTGCGCCCTTGTTCAGCGACTTGCCCTTGAGACGGATCATCAGCGGCGATGTGACCGGAATCGGCTGCTGATTGGATTGACGTTGCGCGCCGACCACCACCGAATAATCGATGACTTGCAACAGTTGTTGCTGCTCGGGTTCGGCATCGCGCAGGGTCAGGTCATCCGGCGGCAGAAATTGACTGTGCATCGGCGCCGGGGCGGCGGCCAGGGGCAGGCTGAGGGTCAGCAACAGGGCGGCAAGGCTGCGGATCAAGAGGCTCATGGAAGGCTCCGGGGGCGGGGCCGAGCACTCTAGCATGGGGAACGCGGATGGATCAGCACACACAAAACAACTGTGGGAGCGAGCCTGCTCGCGATAGCGTCGTATCAGTCAACATCAACATTGCTGACAGACCGCTATCGCGAGCAGGCTCGCTCCCACAAGGGATAGTGCAGGGTTCTTACATGCCTTTAACGGCAAAGATCCCGTTGGCGTTGCGCCAGTAGCCTTTGTAGTCCATGCCGTAACCGAAGATGTAACGGTCAATGCACGGCAGGCCGACGAAGTCTGCCTTCAGATCAGGACGCGCCTTGCGGTCGTGATCCTTGTCGATCAGCACGGCGGTGTGCACTTTGCGCGCGCCAGCGTGTTTGCAGAAGTCGATGATCGCGCCCAGGGTGTGACCTTCGTCGAGGATGTCGTCGATGATCAGCACGTCGCGGTCGATGAACGAGACTTCCGGCTTGGCTTTCCAGAACAGGTCGCCGCCGCTGGTTTCGTTGCGATAACGGGTCGCGTGCAGGTAGGACGCTTCCAGCGGGAATTGCAGGTGAGTCAGCAGCTTGCCGGAGAAGATCAGGCCACCGTTCATCACGCAGAACACCACCGGGTTGCTGTCAGCCAGCTGTTCGTTGATTTGTGCACCGACGCGGGCGATGGCGGCCTCGACTTCAGATTCGGTGTACAGGCAGTCAGCCTCTCGCATGATTTGACGGATATGCTCGAGATCAGCGGACATGGCGCTCTCCAGGGGGATGTTTTCGGAAAAGCGGGCAAAGGTACGCATCCCGTGAGGTCGAATCAAGCCTTAATGGACTAACGTACTCAATGTCCTATAGGACATCACCCTCGGATAGATTAATCTAGGCCGGTTTTTTTGCCCGCCGCCGGAGTTTTTCCATGCCCATCCTCGAGATCCGCCACCCGCTGATCCGCCATAAACTCGGCCTGATGCGCCGCGCCGATATCAGCACCAAGAATTTCCGTGAGCTTGCTCAGGAAGTCGGCGCCCTGTTGACCTATGAAGCTACAAAAGATTTGCCGCTCGAATCCTACGATATCGCAGGTTGGTGCGGCACTGTGTCGGTGGAGAAAATCGCCGGCAAGAAGATCACCGTCGTGCCGATCCTGCGCGCCGGCATCGGCATGCTCGAAGGCGTGCTGAGCCTGATCCCGGGTGCCAAGGTTTCCGCTGTGGGCGTCGCCCGCAACGAAGAAACCCTGCAAGCGCACACCTATCTGGAAAAACTGGTTCCGGAAATCGACGAACGGCTGGCGATGATCATCGACCCGATGCTCGCCACCGGCAGCTCCATGGTCGCGACCATCGATCTGCTGAAGAAAGCCGGTTGCAAGGACATCCGCGCGATGGTGCTGGTTGCCGCGCCGGAAGGCATTGCCGCTGTGGAACAGGCTCACCCGGACGTGACCATCTACACCGCTTCCATCGATGAGCGTCTGAACGAACACGGTTACATCATCCCAGGGCTTGGCGATGCCGGTGACAAGATCTTCGGTACCAAGCAGAAGGACGCGTGAGCATGCAGCAAGAGTTCAACGATCCGCTCTGGCGCACGGTGCTGTCCGGCGCCCAGATGCTGTTCGTGGCTTTCGGCGCTCTGGTGCTGATGCCGCTGATCACGGGTCTTGACCCGAACGTGGCACTGTTTACCGCGGGTCTGGGGACGATTCTGTTCCAGATCGTCACCGGGCGTCAGGTGCCGGTGTTCCTCGCGTCGAGCTTTGCGTTCATCACCCCGATCATCCTCGCCAAGGGCCAGTTCGGCCTCGCCGCGACCATGGGCGGCGTGATGGCGGCCGGTTTTGTCTACACCTTCCTCGGCCTCGCCGTGAAGATCAAGGGCACCGGTTTCATCGACCGGCTGCTGCCGCCAGTGGTGATTGGTCCGGTGATCATCTCCATCGGCCTGGCCATGGCGCCGATTGCCGCAAACATGGCGATGGGCAAGGCGGGTGACGGTTCCGAGCTGATCCACTACCAGACCGCAATGATGATCTCGATGCCGGCACTGCTGACCACGTTGATCGTGGCAGTGTTCGGTAAAGGCATCTTCCGTCTGGTGCCGATCATTTCCGGGGTGCTGGTCGGTTTTGCCATGTCGTTCTATTTCGGCGTGGTCGATACCGCGAAGATTGCGGCGGCGCCATGGTTCGCCCTGCCGCACTTCACCGCACCCGAGTTCAACTGGCAGGCGATCCTGTTCATCGTTCCGGTGGCGCTGGCTCCGGCCATCGAGCACATCGGCGGCGTGATCGCGGTGGGTAGCGTGACCGGTCGTGACTATCTGAAGAAGCCGGGTCTGCATCGCACCCTGCTCGGTGACGGCATCGCCACCACGGCGGCCGGTCTGTTTGGCGGCCCGCCGAACACCACCTACGCCGAAGTGACCGGCGCGGTGATGCTGACCAAGAACTACAACCCGAAAATCATGACCTGGGCGGCGATCTTCGCCATCACCCTGGCCTTCATCGGCAAGTTCGGCGCACTGCTGCAAAGCATTCCGGTGCCGGTGATGGGCGGGATTCTGTGTCTGTTGTTCGGCTCGATCGCGGCCGTGGGGATGAACACCCTTATCCGCCACAAGATCGACTTGGGCGAGGCGCGCAACCTGGTGATCGTTTCGGTGACCCTGGTGTTCGGTATCGGCGGCGTGCTGGTCGGCACCGGTACTGGCCCGGACGACTTCGGCCTCAAAGGCATTGCGCTGTGCGCAGTGGTGGCGATTGCGCTGAACCTGATTCTGCCGGGCAATGATGGCTGGAAGAACAAGAAGGCGGATGAGCCGCTGATCTAAGGCTTTAGATCTTTATTGTCTGACAGATAGCTTTCGCGAGCAGGCTCGCTCCCACAAGGGCAACATAGTACCTGTGGGAGTGAGCCTGCTCGCGATGCTTTCAGAGGGCCAAAGGCGCTCTTTCGCAGAGGGTTGCCAACGCCTTCGCCCATTGCGGGTCGTCATTCAGGCACGGCACCAGCACCAACTCCTCGCCCCCCGCTTCGCGGAACTGTTCCTTGCCGCGATCACCGATTTCTTCCAGTGTTTCGATGCAATCGGCGACAAACGCCGGGCACATCACCAGAATCTTCTTCACCCCGCTTTGTGCCAGTTCATCCAGCCGCGCTTCAGTGTAGGGTTCGATCCATTTGGCCCGCCCCAGACGCGACTGAAACGACACCGACCATTTGCCATCGGCAATGCCCGCGCGCCTGGCGAACTCGGCGGCGGTGCGCATGCACTGGGCGCGGTAACAGGTGGCAAGGACTGCCGGCGAGGCATTCTTGCAGCAATCCGCGTTTTTCAAGCAGTGACTGCCGGTCGGATCGAGCTTGGTCAGGTGCCGCTCCGGCAAGCCATGGAAGCTCAGCAGCAAGTGATCGTAGTCCTGCTGCAGATGCGGGGTGGCGCTGGCGACCAGCGCGTCGATGTACTCAGGCTGATCGTAAAACGGTTGCAGCACCGAGAGTTTTACATCGAGTCTGTTCTCGCGAATCACCCGCCTGGCTTGTTCGATCACCGTGGTCGTGGTGCTGTCGGCGAACTGTGGATACAGCGGTGCCAGCGTGATGCGCTTGTGCCCCGCAGCCACCAGTTGCAGCAATTTGGTTTCAATCGACGGCTCGCCGTATCGCATGGCCAGTTCCACCGGGCCATGGGTCCACTGGGTGGTCATCTGCTGCTGCAGACGGCGGCTGAGCACCACCAGCGGCGAGCCCTCCTCCCACCAGATCGAAGCGTAGGCATGGGCCGATTGCTCAGGGCGCTTGATCAGGATCAGCGACACCAGCAGCCGCCGCACCGGCCAAGGCAAGTCGATCACATACGGGTCCATCAGAAATTGATTGAGGTAGCTGCGTACATCGGCCACGGAGGTGGAGGCCGGGGAACCCAGGTTGACCAGAAGCAAGGCGTGATCGGTCATGCATCGTCCTATTTCAAAGGCGGCCGGAGAGATCATCCAGGGCCGCGCGCAAATCCGTGAACTGGAAAGTGAAACCCGCTTCCAGCAAGCGTGCCGGCATGGCACGTTGGCCGCCCAGCAACAGCAATGACATTTCGCCAAGCCCGACCTTCAGCGCCAGGGCTGGCATCGGCATGAACGCCGGGCGGCGCAGTACGCTGCCCAGCGTCTTGGCAAACTCGCGATTGCGCACCGGTTTCGGTGCGCAGGCATTATAAGGACCGCTTGCCTGATCGCGGTGCAGAAGAAAATCAATCAGGGCGATTTGATCATCGATGTGAACCCACGGCATCCACTGCCGACCATTGCCCAGCGGCCCGCCCAGCCCGAGTTTGAACGGCAGCAACAGCCGCGACAAAAAGCCGCCCTCGGCCGATAGCACCAGCCCGGTACGCACCAGCACCACGCGAATGCTCTGGCCTTCGGCACGCTGGGCGGTTTCTTCCCAGGCAATGCACAACTGACTGGCAAAATCGTCGATCACTGGCGGCGAATCCTCGGTCAGCTCGCGTTCACCGCCGTCGCCGTACCAGCCGACAGCAGAACCGGAGATCAACAATGCCGGTTTCTGCTCGCGTGTTTCCAGCCAGGCCAGCAGGGTTTCGGTGAGGGTGATGCGGCTGCTCCACAGCAACGCCTTGCGCCGATGGGTCCATGGCCGATCAGCGATCGGCGCACCGGCCAGGTTGACGACCGCGTCCAGCGGCTCGTTGCCGAAGTCTTCGAGACGCGCAATCGCACGCACCTGCGCGCCACAGATTTTCGCGACCTTTTCCGGGCGTCGACTCCACACCGTCAATTGATGGCCCTGCCCCGACCAGTGTCGGCAGAGCTGACGGCCTATCAAACCAGTACCGCCGGTCAGCAATATGTGCATGACATCTCCCTCGCGTGGCGTTTTACCCGGATCACTAGTCTATTTTTATAAGCAGGGATCTTTTCTATCGGGCAGGCTCTATTGTTTAACCATAGGCCAAACTGTCAGAACGAGAACGCTAGAAGTTATACCAAAAAACAAAATTGTACAGGTTTCATTCACGGCGTAGTCTGTACAGAAAGGTAAACGAGGCCCCTATGACTGTACCTATCGCAATCATCGGCACCGGCATCGCCGGACTCTCCGCCGCCCAGGCGCTGACAGAGGCCGGACACACCGTCCAGCTCTTCGACAAAAGCCGCGGCAGTGGCGGACGCATGTCGAGCAAACGCAGCGACGCCGGTTCTCTGGACATGGGCGCGCAATACTTCACCGCCCGTGACCGGCGTTTCGTCACCGAGGTGCAACGCTGGCAAAGTCTGGGTTGGGTCGCCGAGTGGACGCCGCAGCTCTACACCTTTCAGGGCGGGCAACTGAACCTGTCGCCGGACGAGCAGACCCGCTGGGTCGGCACGCCGCGCATGAGCGCCATCACTCGAGGCTTGCTCAACGGTCTGGAAGTGCACTTTGCCTGCCGCATCACCGAGGTGTTTCGCGGTGAACAACACTGGCACCTGCAGGACGCCGAAGGCTTCACCCACGGCCCGTTCAGTCACGTGGTGATTGCGACGCCAGCGCCGCAAGCCACCGCGTTGCTGGCCGCGGCACCGAAACTGGCCGGTGCGGCCGCCGGGGTAAAAATGGACCCGACCTGGGCCGTCGCCCTCGCCTTCGATACGCCACTGGATACGCCGATCGAAGGTTGCTTCGTGCAGGACAGCCCCATCGACTGGCTGGCGCGCAACCGCAGTAAGCCGGGGCGCGATACGACGTGCGATACCTGGGTCCTGCACGCCAGCAGCGCCTGGAGCCGGCAACACATCGACCTGTCCAAGGAAGCCGTCATCGAGCAACTGCACGGTGCATTCGCCGAACTGCTGCACAGTGCGATGCCCGCTCCGACCTTCAGCCTCGCCCACCGCTGGCTCTACGCACGCCCTGCGACCGGCCACGAATGGGGCACGCTGGCCGACGCCGACCTGGGCTTGTACGCCTGCGGCGACTGGTGCCTGTCGGGGCGCGTCGAAGGCGCCTGGCTCAGCGGTCAGGAAGCTGCACGGCGCTTGCACGAACACCTGCAATGAACCGCATCAATCCGCAAAAGCTGCTGCTGTCGAAGTGGACAGCAGCCCACCCGCAAAACCGCGAAAAACATTTTCTGGTCACCGAACTGTTCCGTGATGAGGAAGGCACGGTGCTGGAGATTGAGTTGCAGGCGGTGTTGACCAAGCGCGCCGAACGCCTCGATTGGCAGACACTGAAGAACAACGATCACTGGCTACCAGGCTGGAAATAAACATCCTGCAGGAGTGAGCCTGCTCGCGATTGCGTCGTATCAGGCAACATCAAGGCTGCTGACATACCGCTATCGCGAGCAGGCTCACTCCTACGGGGATTGGGGAATCCGCAAAAACTTATACAAATGATTTGACTTGTACACGCATGAATCTATGCTGAGGAAAAGTTGTACAGATATAACTGTCTGTACAGGAATAGATTCGAGGTGTGCATGTCCGACCTTTCTGCTTCCCGGCCCAAAATCGCCATCAGCGCCTGCCTGATGGGCGCTGAAGTGCGCTTCAACGGTGGGCACAAAGAATCGCGGCTGTGCAGCCGCACCCTTGCCGAGCATTTCGAATTCGTGCCGGTATGCCCGGAAGTTGCCATCGGCCTGGGCATCCCCCGTGAACCGATCCGCCTGGTTGGCGATCCCGATGCTCCTGAAGCCATCGGTACGGTCAATTCGCAAATCAATGTCACTGAACCGCTGGCCGCCTACGGGCAGAAAATGGCCAGAGAACTTGATGACATCTGCGGCTACATCTTCATGCAACAGTCGCCTTCGTGCGGCCTGGAGCGGGTCAAGGTCTATCACGCCAACGGCGCGCCGGTGAACGGTGGTGGCCGTGGCATCTATGCCCAGGCGTTCTGCGCGCAGCACCCTGACCTGCCGGTGGAAGAAGCCGGGCGCCTGAACGATCCCGTGCTGCGGGAAAACTTCATCACCCGTGTGCTCGCCTACAGCGCCTGGCAGCAGGTGCTCGAACAAGGCTTGAGCCGCCGCGCACTGACCGAATTCCACTCACGCTACAAATACCTGCTGATGGCGCACAACCCGGAGCAATACAAAGCCCTGGGCAAACTGCTGGGCAACATGGGCAAGACCGATCCGGTCGAACTCGGCCCGCACTATTTCAGCGAGTTGATGAGCGCCTTGAAGAAATGCGCCACCCGCCGCACCCACAGCAATGTCCTGCAGCACATCAGCGGCTACCTGAAACAGGCAATCAGCCCTGAAGACAAACAGGAAATGCAGCAGGTGATCGGCCAGTACCGCCACGGCATCGTGCCGCTGGTGGTGCCGTTGACCTTGCTCAAGCACCACTTTCGCCAACACCCGGATCCCTACATTGCGCAGCAGGTTTACCTGCAGCCGCATCCGGAAAACCTCAGCCTGCGAAACGCCATTTGATGAACGATAAACTCGACACCAGCGCCCAGGAAGACCTCGGCGCCGACTTCAAGAAAGCCCTCGACGAGGGCTGGCTGCCGATTCGCGAAGTAGCGCGGCAGACCGGGGTCAACGCCATCACCCTGCGCGCCTGGGAGCGCCGTTACGGGTTGGTCGTGCCGCAACGCACGCCCAAGGGTCATCGCCTGTATTCCAGCGAACATGTGCAACGGATCCTGACCATCCTGACCTGGCTCAACCGCGGCGTGGCGGTCAGTCAGGTCAAGCCGCTTCTCGACACTCCGCAAGCCTTTACCGAGACGGTGGAAAACGACTGGCAGCGCCAGCGCCAGGTGTTGCTCGACGCCGTCACCCGCCTCAACGAACGCAGCCTCGACGACAGCATCAATCAGGCCATGGCCTTGTATCCGCCGCGCACCCTGTGCGAGCAATTGCTGCTGCCACTGCTGGCCGAACTCGAGCAGCGCTGGCAAGGCCAGTTCGGTGCGCAGATGGAACGGGTGTTCTTTTATTCGTGGTTGCGCAGCAAATTCGGCGCGCGCATCTACCATAACAATCGACAGTTACACACCGCGCCCCTGCTGTTGATCAATCACTCCGACCTGCCACTGGAACCGCACTTGTGGTTGTGCGCGTGGCTGATCAGCAGCGCCGATTGCCCGGTGCAAGTGTTCGACTGGCCACTAACGGCCGGAGAACTGGCGCTGGCAGTCGATCATCTGCAAGCACGCGGCGTGCTGCTGTATTCCAGCAAGGCGATGAATCTGGCGCAGCTGCCAAAACTGCTGAATGGCGTCAGTGCTCCCAAACTGCTGGTCGGACCAACGGTATGCATCCACCAGACCGAGTTGTCCGTAAGAACTGGCGAAACCGCTGATTTGATCCTGGCCGAAGATCCGCTTTCGGTGCATCAGGAACTGGTTCAGCGTGGGCTGATTTAATGGAAACCGCGATGCAATTGATCTGGCTGCGCAGCGACTTGCGCCAACATGACAACACCGCTCTCGCGGCCGCCGCGGCGCGTGGGCCAACAGTTGCCGTGTATCTGCTGAGCCCGCAGCAATGGCTGGACCATGACGACGCCGCATGCAAGGTCGACTTCTGGCTGCGCAATCTGCGTGAGCTGAGCAGCCGCCTCGGCGAGCTGAACATCCCGTTGTTGCTGCGCACCGCCAATCATTGGGATCAGGCCCCGGCGGTGCTGCTCGAGCTTTGTGTGCAATTGAATGTCCAGGCCGTGCACGTCAACGAAGAATATGGCATCCACGAAAGCCAGCGCGACGCTGCGGTGGCCGTGGCCCTGAAGAGCAAAGGCATCGCTTTCCACAGCTATCTTGATCAACTGCTGTTCAAGCCCGGCACGGTACTGACCAAAACCGAAACCTACTTTCAGGTGTTCAGCCAGTTCCGCAAGGTCTGCTATGAACGCCTGCATCGCTCGATGCCGGCGCTGGTGAAGACGCCCGGCAAACAGGCAAAGCTGAACATCGACAGCGATCCGGTACCGGCATCCGTCGAAGGTTTTGCAATGCCGAGCGAATCCTTGCGCGCGCTATGGCCGGCCGGTGAACAGGAAGCCCGGCGCCGTCTCGACACCTTTGCCGACGCACAAATCGACTACTACCAGAGCGAACGCGACTTCCCGGCCAAACCCGGCACCAGTCAACTCTCGGCCTATCTGGCCGCCGGGGTGATCTCGCCACGCCAATGCCTGCAGGCGGCCCTGCAAAGTAATCAGGGCGAGTTCGACAGCGGCAAGGTCGGCGCGGTGACCTGGATCAACGAGCTGCTGTGGCGCGAATTCTACAAACACATCCTGGTCGGCTACCCGCGAGTTTCGCGTCACCGCGCGTTTCGCCCGGAAACCGAAGCCTTGGCCTGGCGTGATGCGCCGGACGATCTCGCGGCCTGGCAAGAGGCGCGCACCGGTTTGCCGATCATCGATGCGGCCATGCGCCAACTGCTGGAAACCGGCTGGATGCACAACCGTCTGCGGATGATTGTGGCGATGTTCCTGACCAAAAACCTGCTGATCGACTGGCGTGAAGGCGAACGCTTTTTCATGCGTCACCTGATCGACGGTGATCTGGCGGCGAACAACGGTGGCTGGCAATGGAGCTCCTCGACCGGCACCGATTCGGCGCCGTACTTCCGCATCTTCAATCCATTGAGCCAATCGGAAAAATTCGACAGCGAAGGCTTGTTCATCAAGCACTGGCTGCCTGAACTGGCCGGCCTGAACAAGAAGGAAGTGCACAACCCGGCGAGTGTCGGCGGGCTGTTCGGCGTCGCCAACTATCCGTCGCCGATCGTCAATCTCGGGGCTTCACGCGAACGCGCGCTGGCCGCCTTCAAAAACCTGCCGTCGCGCTCGTCTCTCGGAGAGGCCCATGAGTGAATTCCTGCGCCGCTTCGCCCACCAGTTTGCCGGGTTGGACAAAGACAACTTGCAGCGCCTGGGCGAGCTGTACAGCGATGACATTCACTTCACCGACCCGCTGCATGAAGTGCAGGGGCTGGTGCAACTGCAACATTACTTCAGCGAGCTGTACGCCAACGTCAGCGAGCTACGCTTCGATTTCCACGGCTTCGACCAGATCGCTGACGGTGAAGGTTACCTGCGCTGGGTCATGAGTTACCGCCACCCGCGTCTGGCCGGTGGTCAATTGATTCGCGTCGCCGGGTGTTCGCACCTGCTCTGGCGCGACAAGGTTTATCGCCACCGGGATTACTTCGATGCCGGTGCCCTTTTGTATGAACATTTACCCGTATTGGGCCGGGTGATCGCCTGGTTGAAAAGGAGAATGGGATGAGTCGTACAACTCTACGGCGTTATTGGCTGACCGGCGCCAGCAGTGGCATCGGCGCAGCACTGGCTGAAGAGATTCTGAAAAGCGGCGCGCATCTGGCTGTCAGTTCGCGCCAGGTGGCACCGCTCAAAGTGCTTTCGCAACGTTATCCGGGGCAAGTGCTGGTGGTCGCGGGCGACCTGACCGACAGTCAGACCGTGCGCGAAATCGGCCAGCGGATCGAACAGGCCTGGGGCTCGCTGGACAGCGTGATTCTCAATGCCGGCACCTGCGAGTACGTCGACGCCCGCCAGTTCGATGCCTCGATCATCGAACACGTGGTGCGCACCAACCTGCTCGCCAGCAGTTACTGCATCGAAGCAGCCCTGCCGTTGCTGCGCAAAGGCACCGCGCCGCATCTGATCGGCATGGCCAGCTCCGTGACCTACCTGCCGCTGCCTCGGGCCGAAGCCTACGGCGCGTCGAAAGCCGGGCTGCGCTATCTGTTCGAATCACTGCGCATCGACCTGGCCGTCGAGGGCATCGATGTCACCATCATCAGCCCGGGATTTGTCGAAACACCACTGACCGCCAAGAACGACTTCCCGATGCCGTTGAGCTGGCCTGTGGATAAAGCCGCGCGGCACATCTTCAGCCACCTCGGTAACCGGCCACTGGAAATCGCCTTTCCGGCGCTGTTCATGGCGGCGCTATGGCCTTTGTCGAAGCTGCCGGCGCGCCTGCAACTGGCGATCGGCAAGCGCATGGTGCGCAGCAACCCACCGCTGCGAGACCCGACATGAAGATTGCCATTGTCGGCAGCGGGATCGCCGGCCTGACCTGCGCCCACCTGCTCAATCGCCGACACGACATCACGGTGTTCGAAGCCAGCGACTGGGTCGGCGGTCACACGCACACCGTGCAGGTGACCGTCGATGGCCGCGAATACGCCGTGGACACGGGTTTCATCGTGTTCAACGACTGGACCTATCCGAACTTCATTCGTTTGCTCGGCCAACTGGGCGTGCCGTTCAAACCGACGCAAATGAGCTTTTCGGTCACCGACCCGGACTCCGGCCTGGAATACAACGGCAACAACCTCAACAGCCTGTTCGCCCAGCGCAGCAACCTGCTGTCACCGGGATTCTGGGGCATGTTGCGCGACATTCTGCGCTTCAATAAAGAAGCCCAGCGCGACCTCGCCGAACAACGCATTGCTGCCGATACCACGCTCGACGACTACCTCAAGGCCGGCGGTTATGGCGAGCGTTTCATCCTGCATTACATCGTGCCGATGGGCTCGGCGATCTGGTCGATGCCGATGGCCGAGATGCTCAATTTCCCGCTGCAATTCTTTGTGCGCTTCTTCAAGAATCATGGCCTGCTGTCAGTCAGTGATCGCCCGCAATGGCAGGTGATCGAGGGCGGCTCAAGTGCCTATGTCGCGCCACTGACTGCAGCGTTCAAGGACAAGATCCGCCTCAGTTGCCCGGTGACGCGCATCGATCGCGACGAACACGGCGTAGTTATCCACAGCCCGGCGGGCATCGAGCGCTTCGATAAAGTCGTGCTCGCCTGCCACAGCGACCAGGCCCTGCAATTGCTCGGCACGCCAAGCCAGGCGGAACGGTCGATCCTCGGCGCCCTGCCCTATGCCGATAACGAAGTTGTGCTGCATACCGATACCCGTCTGCTGCCAACCCGCAAACTGGCGTGGGCCAGCTGGAACTATCGCTTGAGCGGCGCGGGCCATACGCACGCGGCCGTCACTTACGACATGAACATCCTGCAGGGTATTCAGAGCGACACCACCTTCTGCGTCAGCCTCAATCAGAGCGCCGGGATCAGCCCGTTCAAGGTGCTTGCCCGATACACCTACGCCCACCCGCAATTCAGCCTCGCGGCCGTGGCGGCGCAGAACCGCTGGGCCGAACTCGACGGTCAGCAGCACACCCACTACTGCGGCGCCTATTGGGCCAACGGCTTTCATGAGGACGGTGTGGTCAGCGCCCTGCGCGTAGCCGCCGCCTTCGGCGAAAACTTATGAACAGTGCCCTGTACAGCGGCTGGATCGGCCATCGGCGCTTTTCGCCCAGACGCCACGAATTCCGTTACCGGATCGGTTTGTTGTACCTCGATCTGGCGGAACAGGACGCCGTGTTCGGCCTGTCGCCGTTTGCCAGTCGCAGCCGCTTTGCGCCGTTTTCGTTTCGCGAAACCGACTACCTGAAAACCTTCACCGGCAGCGGCATGCGCCTGATCGATGCGGTGCGCCAGCAAGTCGGCGTCGCCATCGGCCACCAACCGCAAGGTTCGATCTGCCTGCTGACCCAACCGCGCAGCTGGGGTCTGGCGTTCAATCCGGTGAGTTTCTTTTATTGCCACGAGGCCGATGGACAACTGGCGGCGATTCTCTGCGAAGTCACCAACACGCCGTGGCGCGAACGTTATCACTACGTGCTGCCGGCCCGGACACTGACCGACCTGCAAGACTTTCACCAGCACTTTGCCGTGGCCAAGGCCTTTCATGTCTCGCCGTTTTTGCCGCGCGATCTCGAATACCGCATGAGTTTCAGCCCGGCCGCGCAAACCCTCGGCGTGCATATGGCCGACTGGCAAGGCGAGCACAAGCTGTTCGACGCCACGCTCAATCTGCAGCGCGAACCCCTCGACCGCCGCAGCCTGCATCGCTATTTGCGACGTTTTCCGTGGATGACCGCGAAAACCTGTCTGGCGATTTATTGGCAAGCCCTGCGCCTGTTGCTCAAGCGTGCCCCGATTTTTGCTCATCAGGCTGCCGACGGCAGCTTTCAGATCGCCACTGTGCCGCCCAAGGAGCACCGCCATGAAATCCTCTAGCCTGTCGGTCAGTCGCCTCAGCACCAACGGTTTGACCGGTTCGCTGCTGCGTCGCGGCGTTTTGCGGCAACTCAGTCAACTCAAACACGGGCAATTGCTGGTGGTCGAGGACGGCGAACGCCTGATGTTCGGTACGCCGGGCAGCCACCTGCTCGGCGAAATCCATGTCCAGGATGCAGCGGTCTGGGGCATGGTCGCCGGAAACGGATCGATTGGCGCCGGCGAGGCGTTTATCCACGGTTACTGGAGTTCGCCGGACCTGACGGCGGTCGTGCGAGTGTTCGTCAGCAACCTCGACGTTCTCGACGCCATGGAACGCGGTCTGGCCCGCCTCAGCCGGCCACTGGTGCAAGGCCTGCACTGGCTCAACCGCAACACGCGCAAGGGTTCGCAGAAAAACATCGCGGCGCACTATGACCTCGGCAATGATCTGTTCGAACAGTTTCTCGACCCGACCATGATGTATTCGGCGGCGCAGTTCCTCAGCCCCGACGACAGCCTGGAGCAGGCGCAGTTGAACAAGCTGGAACGAATCTGCCAGAAGCTCGCGCTCAAACCCGAGGATCATCTGCTGGAGATCGGCACCGGCTGGGGCAGCATGGCGCTCTACGCCGCGCAGCATTTCGGCTGCCGCGTCACCACCACGACGCTGTCAAAAGAGCAGTACGCGTTTACCGCCAAGCGCATTGAAGCACTGGGGTTGCAGGATCGGGTGACGCTGCTGCTCAAGGACTACCGCGACCTCACCGGCGAATACGACAAACTGGTGTCGATCGAGATGATCGAAGCGGTCGGCCACCGCTACCTGCCGACTTACTTCAAACAGTGCGCGCACCTGCTCAAGAGCAACGGCCTGATGCTGTTACAGGCGATCACTATCCGTGAACAACGTTACGAGCAGGCCAAGCGCGGCGTCGACTTCATCCAGCGCTACATCTTCCCCGGTGGCGCCCTGCCCTGCGTGCAGAAGATGCTCGAAGTGGTCAGCCGCGAGACCGACATGAACCTGCTGCACATGGAAGATTTCGGCCTGCACTACGCCCGGACCCTGCGCCTGTGGCACGAAAACTTTCGCCGCGCCCATGGCCGCTTGAGCGAGCTGGGTTACGACGATTACTTCCTGCGGTTGTGGGAGTTTTACCTGTGCTACTGCGAAGGCGGGTTCCTCGAGCGCACCATCGGCACCGCGCAACTGCTGCTGGCCAAACCGGCCGCAATGCCGGCGCCGTTGCTCGGACGCTTCGATGCTTGAGCGGCTGACCAATGCCGTGCTGTTCCAGGTCGGCTGGCTGGCCTGCGTGCTCGGCGGCAACAGTTTGTGGTTGCTGCTGGCCCTGGCGGTGCTGGTGATCCATCTGGGCTGGATCAGCAGTTGGGCGGCGGAAGGCCGTTTGATCCTCAGCGTGGTGATTGTCGGTACGGCGGTGGACAGCGTATTGCGCGCAGCGGGAGTTTTCGACTTTCAGGATCCGGCACCGCTGATTCCGCTCTGGCTGATGTTGCTTTGGGCCTTGCTTGCCACCACGTTGCGGCACTGCCTGCAATGGAGCGCCCGGCCATGGTGGCTGGCCAGCGTGCTCGGCGCGGTGGGTGGCGCCATCTCCTATTACGGCGGTGGACGTTTGGCCGGGGTGCAGTTTCCCTACGGTGAACTGCCGACCCTGATCGGCATCGGCCTGCTCTGGGCACTGCTGTTTCCGCTGCTGCATGCGATGGCTCGGCGGCTGGCGCACTGAGCGTCTGTCAGGCCTTTCACACAGCAACCGGCGGCTGCCTTACACTGCGCACCATGAAAACCATTCCCCACCAGCAAATCATCGAGCCAGCGGTCACGTGTTCGACCTGCGCTGCGTGCTGTTGCCAGCTCGAAGTGATGCTGATCACCGACACCGGCGTGCCCGAACGCTTTATCGATACCGATGAGTGGGGTGGTGAAGTGATGCTGCGTCTGGACGACGGCTGGTGCGCGGCGCTGGATCGCGACAGCATGATGTGCACGATCTACGAAAGACGCCCGCTGATCTGTCGCGAATTCGAGATGGGCGCACCGGAGTGCATTGAAGAACGCAAAGGCATTGCCACTGCCTACCGTTGATTAGATGCAAAAAGATCGCAGCCTGCGGCAGCGCCTACAGGAAAAAACTCAATCTCCTGTAGGCGCTGCCGCAGGCTGCGATCTTTGGATTTTGCTTACAGCGGCATCGTGTAGTGCAGCGCGTAGCTTTCTACACCGTCGTTGCTGCTGGCCAGGCCGGCGTTGGAATAGTGCGTCGCACGAATCCCCACTTCATGCCCGCCATTGAAGCGCAGACCAAAACCGATACGGTCTTCGAACTGGAAAGAGCCGCCGATGTTGTTGCTTTCATATTTGGTGTTGGAGAACGCTGCCACACCAATGCCCGCTTCAACGTACGGCTTGACCGACTGACCGGCAAACTCGTAAACGAATACCGGCGAGAACGACAGGCTGTTGTTGCTGGAAGTCTTGTCACCCTCCCAGTAAGTGTAAGCGCCGCTCCAGTAACCGGTCAGGCGACCAACGTCGCTTTGCAGCCAGCTCTTGTCCCAATCGAAATTCATGCCCAGACGATAAGTCATGGTCGAATCGCTGGTCGCACCCACTGCAAACTCGACGCCTGCGGCTTGTGCGGTAAAACTTTGCCCCATCAGTGCGGCCGCAATCGCGGCCAAGCAGAATAGTCGCTTCACGTTGAAACTTCCTTTTCCGGAACGATCGTTTGGTTTTCTAGATAACTCATCGCTATAGAAGCTAGCGCCTGATTAGAAGTTCAGCTGTTTTTTAGTTATTTCACATTTTTTTTACAAGCTGAATTTTTCGACGTCGCCGGCAACTTGGCCCAGCAGGGGCAGGGTCTTGCGGAAGAACTCGGGGTCGGCACTGGTCCAGAATCTGACCGGGCGGTTCGCCCCTTCAGCGAGCAGATCACGTTCGGCCAGCAACCGTTGCAGTTGCCGCGCCACCGCCGCGCCGGTGTCGATCAGACTGATGCTGTCGGGGATCATCGTCTTGAGCATCGGCTTGAGAAACGGATAGTGAGTGCAGCCGAGAATGATCGTGTCGCAACCGTTGGCCAGCAGCGGATCGACGTATTGTTTGAGCAACGTGCGCAACTCGGCGCTGTGCAGATCACCGCTTTCAATCAGTTCCACCAGACCGGGGCACGGCTGGGTAATGACACGAACGTCAGCGGCGAAGCGGTCGAGCAACGCGGCGAACTTGGCACTCTGCAACGTGCCGGTGGTGGCGAGTACGCCAACCACACCGCTACGGGTGGCGGCAGCAGCGGGTTTGACCGCTGGTTCCATGCCAACAATCGGCCAATCGGGGAAATCCCGGCGCAGATCGGCGACAGCGGCCACCGTCGCCGTGTTGCAGGCGATCACCAGGGCCTTGGCGCCCTGCTCGCGGAAAAAACCGGCCATCACGTTGCAGCGCTGGCGGATGAACTCGGGGGATTTCTCGCCGTAGGGAATGTGCCCGCAATCGGCGAAATACAGCAATGACTCATGGGGCAGCAAACGCTGGATTTCAGCCAGTACCGACAAGCCGCCGACACCGGAATCGAACACCGCGATCGGCGCCTCACGCATGCTGCGAACCACAGACGCTGCAACCCGGATCGCGCTTGACCCGCAGTTCACGAAAGCGCGAACCCAGCGCATCGATCAACAGCAAACGCCCCACCAGCGGCTCACCAAAGCCCACCAGCACCTTCAACGCTTCAAGCGCCTGCAGGCTGCCGACCAGCCCCACCAGCGGCCCGACCACACCGGCCTCGCTGCACGTCAGTTCGGCTTCGCTGCCATGCCCGTACAGGCAGTGGTAGCACGGACTTTCCGGGCGACGCGGGTCGAACACCGACAACTGCCCTTCCAGACGAATCGCCGCGCCGCTGACCAACGGTTTGCGCGCGACCACGGACGCGGCGTTGACTGCTTCGCGGGTGGAAAAATTGTCGGAACAGTCGAGCACCAGATCCACCGCAGCGACGGCGGCGGCCAGGGAATCTTCGTCGAGCGCCTGACGATGCGGAACCAGTTGAATCTCCGGGTTGATCGAGCTCAAGCGCTTGAGCGCCGAGTCGACCTTGCTCATGCCGACGCTGTCGGTGTCATGAATGATCTGGCGTTGCAGATTGGTCAGGTCGACCGTGTCGAAATCCGCCAGATGCAACTCACCGACACCGGCCGCCGCCAGATACAGCGCGACCGGCGCACCGAGACCGCCGAGGCCGACGATCAGCACGCGGCTGTCTTTCAGCTTCAGTTGCCCGTCGATGTCGATGTGTTGCAGCAGAATCTGCCGGCTGTAGCGCAGCAATTCCTGATCATTCAGCACGGCAGGCGCCCCAGGCTGATCCGTTGATGGCCGCCCAGATCGGTGCGGCTGTGGACTTGTTCAAAACCGCGAGTGAGCAGCAGATCACGCACGACCTCGGCTTGATCATAGCCGTGTTCGAGCATCAGCCAGCCGCCGGCCTCCAGATGATCCGGGGCCTGGGCGACGATCAGGCGCAGATCGTCGAGCCCGTCGACACCGGCCACCAGCGCACTGGCCGGCTCGAAGCGCACGTCGCCCTCGACCAGATGCGGGTCGGCGGTGGCAATGTACGGCGGGTTGCTGATGATCAGATTGAATCGCTGCCCTGCCAGGGCGCCGAACCAGTGGCTGCTCAGCACCGTAGCGTTGTTCAGATTCAGGCGCTGACGATTGCGTTCGGCGAGCGCCACCGCTTCCAGCACACGATCCACCGCCGTGACGTTCCACGCCGGACGCTCGCTGGCCAGGGCCAACGCAATCGCGCCGCTGCCGGTGCCCAGATCGAGAACTTTCGCCGGCGTTGCTGCCAGTAGCTCCAGCGCGGCCTCGACCAGCAATTCGGTATCCGGGCGCGGGATCAGCGTGTGCGGCGCCACTTCCAGGTCGAGTTTCCAGAACCCCTGCTGACCGAGAATATAGGCCACCGGCTCACCGCCGCGACGCCGCTGCAGGTACTCGGCGAAAAGCAGCGCCGCTTCGCTGGGCACGATGCGCTCAGGCCAGGTGTGCAGGAAGCTGCGCGGCTTGCCCAGTGCCGCGGCCAGGAGCAATTCGGCATCCAGGCGCGCCGTCGGCGAGTCCGGCAGTTCGGCGGCGCGCAACAGACTGGCAATGATGGTCATTTATTCACCTATCGCTGCAAGCTGGTCGGCCTGGTATTCGGCCAGCAAAGGCTCGATCACCGCTTCAACGCCACCGGCGAGAATTTCATCAAGGGAGTACAGGGTCAGGTTGACGCGATGGTCAGTGACCCGGCCCTGGGCAAAGTTGTACGTGCGAATGCGCTCGGAACGATCACCGGAACCGACCAGCAATTTACGTTCGCTGGCAATCGCATTGGCGGCTGCGGCGGTCTGCTGGTCGTTGAGCTTGGCCGACAGCCAGGCCATCGCCCGGGCGCGGTTCTTGTGCTGGGAACGTTCTTCCTGACACTCGACGACGGTGCCGGTCGGTATGTGCGTGATGCGGATCGCCGAGTCGGTGGTATTGACGTGCTGACCACCGGCCCCGGAGGAGCGGTAAGTGTCGACACGCAAATCTGCCGGGTTGATCTCGATGGCTTCCCGTTCGTCCGGCTCGGGCAACACCGCCACGGTGCAGGCCGAGGTGTGGATACGGCCCTGGGATTCGGTGGCAGGCACGCGCTGTACGCGGTGCGCGCCGGACTCGAATTTCAGCTTGCCGTAAACGTTGTCGCCTTCAATGCGGGCGATGACCTCTTTATAGCCACCGTGCTCGCCTTCGTTTTCCGAAAGGATCTCCACGCGCCAGCCACGTCGTTCGGCGTAACGCGAGTACATGCGGAACAGATCGCCGGAGAAGATCGCCGCCTCGTCGCCACCGGTACCGGCGCGAATTTCGAGAAAGACGTTACGCCCGTCATTGGGATCCTTGGGCAGCAGCATGCGCTGCAGATCATCTTCCAGCCTGATCAGCAATTCCTTGGCTTCGCGGACTTCTTCCACGGCCATTTCACGCATGTCCGGGTCGCTGTCCTTGAGCAGCGCCTGGGCGCCTTCGAGATCACTTTGTACGCCGAGCAGCTTTTTATAGCCTTGCACCACCGGCTCAAGTTCGGCGTATTCCTTGGAATAAGCGCGGAATTTGGCCTGATCGGCAATGACTTCGCCGTCGCCGAGCAGCGCGGTCAGTTCCTCGAAACGGTCCTGGAGGGTGTCCAGCTTGTTGAGCAGTGACGCTTTCATTGCGGTTTTTTATCCGAAAAACTATCCGGTGAGCCCTCGAGGGCAAAGAGTTCCTGGGCCATGGCCAGCGCATCGAGGCGGCCTTCGGCAGAAAGCTTTTTCAGCTGCACGCTTGGAGCATGCAGCAGTTTGTTGGTCAGGCCACGGGCCAGTTGCCCGAGCACGTCTTCGGCGTTGCCGCCGTTGGCCAGCAGACGCAGGGCTTTTTGCAGCTCCTCGTCGCGCAGGCGTTCGCTCTGTTGCCGATAGGCCTTGAGCACATCGACCGCCGCCAGCTCACGCAGGCGCACCATGAAATCGTCGGCGCCGACCGAGACCATCTCTTCCGCCGCCTGGGCTGCGCCTTGACGACTCTTGAGGTTCTCGGCGACCACTTCGTGCAGATCGTCGACGCTGTACAGATACACGTCGTCGAGTTCACCGACTTCCGGCTCGATGTCGCGGGGTACGGCGATGTCGACCATGAAGATCGGCTTGTGCTTGCGCTGTTTCAGCGCGCTTTCCACCGCGCCCTTGCCGAGGATCGGCAACTGGCTGGCGGTCGAACTGATCACGATATCGCTGCGCACCAGCTCCGCCGGAATGTCCGACAGCAGCACCGCATGCGCACCGAACTGTTCGGCCAGCAAGCTCGCGCGCTCCAGCGTACGGTTGGCAACCACGATGCGCTTGACCCCCAGCTCATGCAAATGGCGGGCGACCAGAGTGATGGTCTCGCCAGCGCCGATCAGCAGGGCCTGACTGCGTTGCAGGTCGCTGAAAATCTGTTTGGCCAGGCTGACGGCGGCAAACGCCACGGACACCGGGTTTTCGCCAATGGCTGTGTCGGTGCGCACTTGCTTGGCGGCATTGAACGTCGCTTGAAACAGCCGCCCCAGCAGCGGGCCGATGGTGCCGGCCTCACGCGCCACGGCGTAGGCCGACTTCATCTGGCCGAGAATCTGCGGTTCGCCCAGCACCAGCGAGTCGAGCCCGGAGGCGACGCGCATCATGTGACGAACTGCCGCATCATCTTCATGCACATAAGCACTCGCGCGCAGCTCATCGAGGCTTAAATGGTGATAATCGGCCAGCCAGCGCAGAACCAGATCAGCAGACAGCTGATCCTGTTCTATATAAAGCTCACTGCGATTGCAGGTGGAGAGGATCGCAGCTTCGCGGCTGTCGGTGAGTCGGCAGAGCTGCTGCAAGGCCTCAACCAACTGCTCAGGGGTAAAGGCCACGCGCTCGCGGACGTCTACTGAAGCAGTCTTGTGGTTAATACCGAGTGCAAGGAAGGCCATTCAAGGTCGCTGATGGTGACGTGAAGCCGGCAATTGTCCTACTTCGTCAGATTCAGAACAACTATTGGATATCTATCGCCCTTATTGTCTCCACATCGTGCTGCGATCCATTCTCGTTCATGTACACACAACCCCTGTAGGCGCTGCCGCAGGCTGTGATCTTTTGATTCTGGTTTTTACCGATCAAAAGCAAGATCAAAAGATCGCAGCCTGCGGCAGCGCCTACAGGGATCAGCGTAAATTGCCTGAGCGGTTATGTTTGACCGAAGGCTTGTGTCATGATGATCCGACCGCAGGTTAGTCGTCCTTCTCCTATATGAATAGATCTTCCGCGTTGCTCCTTGCTTTTGTCTTCCTCAGCGGCTGCCAGGCCATGGCACCCGTTTCGCCGGACGGTACCCCGCCGGTCGAAGACACCGCGTCCACGCCTGAAAAACCCAAGGTTTACAGCTCATTCAGCGAGGAAACCGTTTTCAGCCTGCTGAGCGCCGAACTCGCCGGCCAGCGCAATCGGTTCGACATTGCCCTGGACAACTACGTGACCCAGGCGATCAATACTCAGGACCCGGGGGTTTCCGAGCGCGCGTTCCGTATCGCCGAGTATCTGGGGGCGGACCAGCCTGCGCTGGATACCGCGCTGATCTGGGCGAGAAACGCTCCGGACGACCTCGAAGCGCAACGCGCCGCCGCCGTGCAACTGGCCCGCGCCGGGCGTTACGACGACTCCATGGTCTATATGGAGAAAGTCCTGCAGGGCAAGGGCGACACCCATTTCGACTTCCTCGCCCTGTCGGCGGCCGATACCGATCAGGAAACCCGCAACGGCCTGATGAAAAGTTTCGACCGTCTGCTGCAGCGCCACCCGAAAAACAGCCAGCTGATTTTCGGCAAGGCCCTGCTGCTGCAACAGGACGGCGACAATAAAGCCGCACTGACCCTGCTCGAAGACAACCCGCCGGAAGAAGGCGAGATTGCTCCGATCCTGCTGCGCGCTCGCCTGCTGCAAACCATGAATCGTGGCGACGAAGCCCTGCCGCTGTTGCAGAAAAGCATCAAGAAATACCCGGACGACAAACGCCTGCGCCTGACCTATGCGCGCACGCTGGTCGAACAGGACCGGATGGACGACGCCAAGGCCGAGTTCTCCACCCTGGTTCAGCAATACCCCGAAGACGATGAACTGCGTTACTCGCTGGCGCTGGTGTGCCTGGAAGCCAAGGCCTGGGACGAGGCCAAGGGTTATCTGGAAGACCTGATCGCTCGTGAAAGCCATGTTGATTCGGCGCACCTGAACCTGGGGCGCATCGCTGAAGAACGCAATGACCCGCAAGGCGCGCTGATCGAATACGCTCAGGTCGGCCCGGGCAACGACTATCTGCCGGCACAACTGCGTCAGGCCGATATTCTGATGAACAACGGCAAGACCGCTGAAGCCCAGAGCAAACTGGCGGCCGAGCGCGATGCCCAGCCGGATTACGCGATCCAGCTGTATCTGATCGAATCCGAAACCCTGTCGGCCAACAAACAGGACGACAAGGCCTGGAAAACTCTGGATAAAGCCTTGCAGCAATACCCGGACGATCTGAATCTGCTCTACACCCGCGCAATGCTCGCGGAAAAACGCAATGATCTGGCGCAGATGGAAAAAGACCTGCGCCTGATCATCAAGCGCGACCCGGACAACGCCATGGCGCTCAATGCGCTGGGCTACACCCTGTCCGATCGCACCACCCGCTACGCTGAAGCCAAGGCCCTGATCGAACAGGCGCACCAGATCAATCCGGAAGACCCGGCGGTACTCGACAGCCTCGGCTGGGTGAATTTCCGCATGGGCAATCTGGACGATGCCGAGAAATATCTGCGTCAGGCTCTCGAGCGTTTCCCGGACCACGAAGTCGCCGCGCACCTGGGCGAAGTTCTGTGGGTCAAGGGCAATCAGCGCGAGGCCAAGCAAGTCTGGGGCAAGTACCTCAAAGATCAGCCCGACAGCACCATCCTGCGCAGCACCATCAAGCGCCTGACCGGATCCGAGACTCTTTAACTCATGTTTTTGCGCCACGTTATTGTTTTCAGCTTCATCGCCCTGCTCGCTGGTTGCGCGGGTTTCAGCGCTCGCGAATCGGTCGAGGGCCACGGCAGTCCGGCTCAGTGGGCCGCGAACAAACAACAACTGACCGGCCTCGACGGCTGGCAGATCGACGGCAAGATCGGCATTCGCGCGCCGAAAGATTCCGGCAGCGGCACGCTGTTCTGGCTGCAACGCCAGGACTACTACGACATTCGCCTGTCCGGCCCGCTGGGTCGTGGCGCGGCACGCCTGACCGGGCGTCCGGGCAAGGTCTCGCTGGAAGTCGCCAATCAGGGCCGTTATGACTCCGAGTCGCCGGAAGCGCTGCTGGAAGAACAACTCGGCTGGAAGCTGCCGGTGTCGAATCTGGCCTGGTGGGTCCGTGGCCTGCCGGCACCCAGCAGCAAAAGCCGTCTGACCCTCGATAACGACAGTCGCCTGGCCAATCTGGAACAGGACGGCTGGAAGGTCGAGTACCTCAGCTACGCCGAGCAAAACGGTTACTGGCTGCCCGAGCGGATCAAGCTGCACGGCACCGATCTGGACGTGACGCTGGTGATCAAGACCTGGCAACCGCGTAAATTGGGGCAATAAAGCATGACCGCTCCACGTCTGACGCTGCCGTCGCCGGCCAAGCTCAATCTGATGCTGCACATTCTCGGGCGCCGCGCTGACGGCTACCACGAATTGCAGACGCTGTTTCAGTTTGTCGATTACGGCGACGAAATCACCTTCGCCGTGCGCGATGACGGCGTGATTCATCTGCACACCGAATTCGCAGGCGTGCCCCATGACAGCAACCTGATCGTGCGCGCGGCGAAAATGCTTCAGCAACAGTCCGGCTGCACACTCGGCATCGACATCTGGATCGACAAGGTGTTGCCCATGGGCGGCGGCATCGGTGGCGGCAGCTCCAACGCGGCGACCACCCTGCTCGGCCTCAATCACTTGTGGCAACTGGGCTGGGATGAAGATCGCCTCGCTGCACTGGGCCTGGCGCTTGGCGCTGACGTGCCGGTTTTCGTTCGTGGTCACGCGGCTTTTGCCGAGGGCGTGGGCGAGAAACTGACCCCGGTCGACCCCGAAGAACCGTGGTATCTGGTACTCGTGCCGCAAGTCTCTGTAAGTACGGCAGAAATTTTTTCCGATCCTTTGTTGACACGTAACACGCCGCCCATTAAAGTGCGCCCCGTTCCCGAGGGAAACAGTCGAAATGACTGCTTGCCGGTGGTTGCAAGGCGTTATCCAGAAGTACGTAACGCATTGGATTTGTTAGGTAAATTTACCGAAGCAAAACTCACCGGAACTGGAAGTTGTGTGTTTGGGGGCTTCCCAAGCAAAGCTGAAGCTGATAAAGTCTCGGCCCTTCTGACAGAGACCCTTACAGGGTTTGTAGCAAAAGGAAGCAACGTTTCGATGTTGCATCGCAAGCTGCAAAGTCTGCTCTAAAAGGAATCAAGTGCCAGGCACTTGAAGCAACAGATACAGGGGCGTCGCCAAGCGGTAAGGCAGCAGGTTTTGATCCTGCCATGCGTTGGTTCGAATCCAGCCGCCCCTGCCATTTTCTATACTCATCCAGGTTACCCTCAGCCTCTAGGTACTGCGCGTGTCCAAGATGATGGTCTTTACGGGGAACGCTAACCCCGATCTGGCTCGGCGTGTTGTACGTCAGCTGCATATCCCTCTCGGTGACATCTCTGTCGGCAAATTCTCCGACGGCGAAATTACTGCCGAGATCAATGAAAACGTTCGCGGTAAAGACGTTTTCATTATTCAGCCGACTTGCGCTCCGACCAACGATAACCTGATGGAACTGGTAGTGATGGCTGATGCCTTCCGCCGCTCCTCGGCTACTCGTATTACTGCTGTTATTCCTTATTTTGGTTATGCCCGTCAGGATCGCCGTCCGCGTTCCGCACGTGTGGCTATCAGCGCGAAAGTCGTTGCTGACATGCTCACCGTAGTCGGCATCGACCGTGTTCTCACGGTTGATCTGCATGCTGACCAGATTCAGGGCTTCTTCGATATTCCGGTAGATAACATCTACGGCTCCCCGGTTCTGGTGGATGACATTGAAGATCAGCGCTTCGAAAACCTGATGATCGTGTCCCCGGACATTGGTGGCGTCGTGCGTGCACGGGCTGTTGCCAAATCCCTGGGCGTGGATCTCGGGATCATCGACAAACGCCGTGAGAAAGCCAATCACTCTGAAGTGATGCATATCATCGGTGATGTCGAAGGGCGTACCTGCATTCTGGTCGATGACATGGTCGATACCGCCGGCACTCTGTGCCACGCGGCCAAGGCCCTGAAAGAGCATGGCGCAGCCAAGGTCTTTGCCTACTGCACACACCCTGTGCTGTCGGGTCGGGCCATCGAGAATATCGAAAATTCCGTGCTGGACGAGCTGGTGGTGACTAACACCATCCCGCTGTCCGCTGCAGCACAAGCCTGTGCACGTATCCGTCAACTGGATATCGCACCGGTTGTTGCCGAAGCGGTTCGCCGCATCAGCAATGAAGAATCGATCAGCGCGATGTTCCGTTAAGGGCCCTGCCCTTCTCGAAATGTCTCGTTGACGAAAAGCGCCCCGCCCCGGCATTCCTGTCGGGGCGGGGCTTTTTTGCCCATACCGTGTTTGGCGCTGGTCGCAAACGCCACTCGGTCATGGCTATTTTGGAGATACAAAATGAACGATTTTACTCTGAATGCTGAAGTGCGTTCCGACCTGGGGAAAGGTGCGAGCCGCCGCCTGCGTCGTCTCGCCGCTCTGGTTCCAGCTGTTGTTTACGGTGGCGACAAAGCCCCTGAATCCATCAGCATGCTGGCCAAAGAAGTTGCCAAACTGCTCGAAAACGAAGCGGCTTACAGCCACATCATCGAGCTGAACGTTGGTGGCAAGAAACAAAACGTCGTCATCAAAGCTCTGCAACGTCACCCGGCCAAAGGCCACGTGATGCACGCTGACTTCGTACGCGTTGTAGCTGGCCAGAAACTGACCGCTATCGTTCCTGTGCACTTCATCAACGAAGCTGCTCCAGTGAAGAAAGGCGGCGAAATCTCGCACGTTGTTGCCGAGATCGAAGTTTCCTGCCTGCCAAAAGACCTGCCTGAGTTCATCGAAGTCGACCTGGCTAACGCTGAAATCGGCACCATCGTTCACCTGTCGGACCTCAAAGCTCCTAAAGGTGTCGAGTTCGTTGCTCTGGCACACGGCGATGACAAGGCAGTAGCCAACGTCCACGCTCCACGTGTTGCTCCAGAAGCTACCGAAGAAGGCGCAGCAGAGTAATTTCACTCTGTTCGTCGGAGTGAGTGAAACATCGCGGACTGGAACGTAGCGAGAAAGCGGGCGAGAACGCGGAGTTTACATTCATGGTAAATGAGCAATTTTCGTCCACTTTCGCCGCCTTCACTGATCGCGGCGATGTTAACCACCACTCCAAGGAAGGGCCCCTATCGTGACTGCCATCAAACTGATCGTTGGCCTGGGAAATCCAGGCGCTGAATACGAACAGACCCGGCATAACGCAGGGGCCCTTTTTGTTGAGCGCATCGCCGCCGCGCAAGGTGTCAACCTTGTGGCCGATCGCAAATATTTCGGCCTGACCGGGCGCTACTCGCATCAGGGTCAGGATGTTCGCCTGCTGATTCCCACCACCTACATGAACCGCAGCGGCCAGGCCGTGGCGGCACTCGCCGGTTTCTTTCGCATCAAGCCTGAAGAAATCCTGGTGGCGCATGACGAACTCGACCTGCCTCCGGGCGTCGCCAAGCTCAAGCAAGGCGGCGGCCATGGCGGTCACAACGGGTTGCGCGACATCATCGCGCAACTGGGCAATCAGAATACTTTCTACCGCCTGCGGCTTGGCATCGGCCACCCGGGCGTCGCCAGTATGGTTTCAAATTTCGTCCTGGGTCGTGCGCCACGCGCCGAACAGGAAAAACTCGATGCCAGCATCGACTTTGCCCTCGGCGTGCTGCCGGATATCCTCGCCGGTGAATGGAACCGCGCGATGAAAAACCTGCACAGCCAGAAGGCCTGACTCTAATCCGAGGGGAAACACCATGGGATTCAATTGCGGCATCGTCGGCCTGCCTAACGTCGGCAAGTCCACCCTGTTCAACGCCCTGACCAAATCCGGTATCGCGGCCGAGAACTTCCCCTTCTGCACCATCGAGCCGAACAGCGGCATCGTGCCGATGCCGGATCCGCGCCTGGAAGCCCTGGCGGCCATCGTCAATCCGAAGCGCATCCTGCCGACCACCATGGAATTCGTCGACATCGCAGGCCTGGTGGCCGGCGCCTCGAAAGGTGAAGGTCTGGGCAACAAGTTCCTGGCCAACATCCGCGAAACCGACGCCATCGCTCACGTGGTGCGCTGCTTCGAAGACGACAACGTGATTCACGTGTCCAACAGCGTCGACCCGAAGCGCGACATCGAAATCATCGACCTGGAACTGATCTTCGCCGACCTCGACAGCTGCGAGAAGCAACTGCAGAAAGTTGCGCGCAACGCCAAGGGCGGTGACAAGGACGCAGTCGTTCAGAAAGCTCTGCTGGAGCAGTTGATCGCGCACTTCACCGAAGCCAAGCCTGCGCGCAGCCTGATGAAGAACATGAGCGCTGACGAAAAGTCGGTGATCAAGGGCTTCCACCTGCTGACCACCAAACCGGTCATGTACATCGCCAACGTCGCTGAAGACGGTTTCGAGAACAACCCGCACCTGGACGTGGTCAAGGCCATCGCCGAAGAAGAAGGCGCCATGGTTGTTCCGGTCTGCAACAAGATCGAAGCGGAAATCGCCGAGCTCGACGACGGCGAAGAGAAAGACATGTTCCTCGAGGCCCTGGGCCTGGAAGAGCCTGGTCTGAACCGCGTGATCCGCGCCGGTTACGAAATGCTGCACCTGCAGACCTACTTCACCGCCGGTGTCGAAGAAGTCCGCGCCTGGACCGTCCGCGTCGGTGCCACCGCACCACAAGCTGCTGGCGTGATCCACACCGACTTCGAAAAAGGCTTCATCCGCGCCGAAGTCATCGCCTATAACGACTTCATCCAGTACAAGGGCGAAGCCGGTACCAAGGAAGCCGGTAAATGGCGCCTGGAAGGCAAGGACTACATCGTCAAAGACGGCGACGTGATGCACTTCCGCTTCAACGTGTAAGCGACACGCCCAAGAAAAAGCCGCGTTTGATACGCGGCTTTTTTGTGCCTGAAATTTAAGGCCAAACACACTCCTACAATTGAAAGGGTGTGGGGTCAGGCCTTTTTGGTGCGCGGCAAGAAGATTGCCAGCACGCCAAACAACGGCAAAAACGAACACAGGAAGTACACGTACTCGATCCCGTGTATATCCGCCAGATGCCCCAGCAACGCCGCACCAATCCCGCCGAAACCAAACATCAAGCCAAAGAACACCCCGGCAATCATCCCGACGTTACCCGGCACCAGCTCCTGCGCATACACCACAATCGCCGAAAACGCCGAAGCGAGGATAAAGCCGATCACCACGCTGAGGACGGTCGTCCAGAACAGATCGACGTGCGGCATCAGCAACGTGAACGGTGCCACGCCGAGGATCGAAAACCAGATCACCGCCTTACGCCCGATCTTGTCGCCAATCGGCCCGCCGAAGAACGTCCCCGCCGCCACCGCACCGAGAAACAGGAACAGATGCAGTTGCGAGCTGGCCACCGACAGGTCGAACTTCTCGATCAGGTAGAAGGTGAAATAGCTGGTGAGGCTGGCCATGTAGAAATACTTGGAGAACACCAACAGCCCGAGCACCACCAACGCACTCGTCACCCTGCCCTTCGACAGCCCATGAGTCGCCGCCTGGCCGGCCTTGAGTTTGAACAGGTTGAGGTGATGGGCGTACCAGCGGCTGATGCGGTACAGCACGAACAGCGCAAACACTGCGAACAGACCGAACCACGCCACGTTGCCCTGACCGAACGGAATGATGATCGCCGCCGCCAGCAGTGGGCCGAACGCAGAACCGGCGTTACCGCCGACCTGGAAAGTCGACTGCGCCAGACCAAAGCGTCCGCCCGAAGCCAACCGGGCGATCCGCGAAGCCTCGGGGTGGAAAGTCGACGAACCGATACCGATCAGCGCCGCCGCCAGCAGAATCAACGGGAAACTGCCGACCACTGACATCATCACGATGCCAATCAGCGTGCAGATCGAACCCGCCGGCAACAGCCACGGTTTCGGATGGCGGTCAGTGTGGTAACCGACCCACGGCTGCAACAGCGACGCGGTCAATTGGAAGGTCAGCGTGATCAGGCCGACCTGAGTAAACGTCAGGCCGTAATTGGCTTTGAGCATCGGATAAATCGACGGCAGCACCGACTGAATCAGGTCGTTGATCAAATGCGCCAGCGCCACCGCGCCGATGATACGCATCACCAACGGGCTGCTTTGGGGAGGAGCGGACGCCGAGGCAGCGGCGGTCTGAGCGTTGCTGATAGCCATGAAAGTTTCCGTACAGCAGATGGGTGCACGCAGGCAGGTGCGTCAATGTGCCATTTTTCGGTGCGCCAGCGCCATCCCCTTAGCCAGCTAACTAACCAACCGAGCGACCTGATCCTGTAGGAGTTGCCGCAGGCTGCGATCTTTTGATTTTGTTTTTAAAGGGCAAGATCAAAAGATCGCAGCCTGCGGCAGCTCCTACAGGGAGAAGGGTGATAGCGCAACGCCATGGTCTGAATCTTGCCTTGCTACTTCCCTCGAACGCGGTGGCCTTACAAAGGTCGCCGAGAATGGGAAGTTTCGCTACAGAGCCGGCCTACAGAGCGGGCGAGGGTGAACTTTCGAGGCCTTTTAGCAGGGCACGACATCAAGGTCGCACGACCGCGATGCACGCCATTGGTGCGTGGTGTCCAGAGGAGTCATGAGGCATGCAGGCTTTCTTGTCACCGGGGATCAAATTGCTGGGGCGGTTTGGATTCGCGGGTAAATTCCAGCTGTTGTTTCTGCTGTTCATTCTGCCGTTGGCCGCCAGCCTGTTGATGATCGGCCAGGACTATCGCGACAAGCTCAATCTGATTTCCGGCGAGCGTGCCGGCGTGCGCCAATTGCTCAGCCTCGATGCGCTGGACAACCTGCTCGCCGCCCAACGCGACCGCGCCGCCCGTTGGCGCGCCACCGAAACCAATCGCCAGCCGACCCCGGCCACCCTCGCCGCCATGGCTGCGTTTGACGCCGTACAACCGGCCGTCCAGCAAGCCACCAGCGATCTGGGCAACGCCCTGAACAAGGAAGGCGCCGAAGGCGAAACCCTCGCCCGCTATCAAGCCCTGCAAACCGCGCTCGGCGGTCTGGATTCGAAAAGCCTGAGCAGCGTCGGCTGGTGGCCGGACGGTTACGACCGTTTCACCAACGCCCTCAGCGCCCTGCAAGCCTTGCGCGAGCAAATCGTCATGGACAACCGCTTGACGCTGGCGCCATGGCTGGAAACCTATCTGCTGACGCAGATCTCTACGCAGCACGCACCGGATCTGATCGAGCGGGTGGGTCGCCTGGCGGCGGTCGGCCAGGCTTCGGTGGTCTCGGGGCAGTTCACTTTGCAGAGTCGCTTGCAGCTGCGCGATCTGCGTGGCCGCATCGGCGACGCCCGCGAACAGCTTGTCAAAACGGCAGGTCTGCTCGAAGCGCGTCTGCCGAGCGATCTGCAAACCTGGGCCGCTCAGTACCACGACAGTCTGAAGCGCCTGGACGCTGGTCTTAAGGTGCTGGATGACGGCGTATTCGGCGGCAGCATTACGCTCAAACCTGAAGACTTCGAACGCAGCCTCGACGCCCTGCTGAGCGATCTTGCATCGTTGCGCCAGCAATCGCTGCTGTCGCTGGATCAGCGTCTGGACGCCTATCACGCTTCGGCGATTCGCCAGTTCATCATGGTCGCGGCGATCTTCGGTTGCCTGCTGCTGGCGGCGCTGTACCTGTTCGTCTGTCTGCAGGCTTCGATCCGGCGCAGCGCCAGCGGCATTACTCTTCTGGCCGAAGCCCTGCGTGACGGCAATCTCAGCCTGCAAGTGCCGGTGGTGGGCCGCGATGAACTGGCGGCGATCAGCACCGCACTCAACGTCGCCGTCGTGCAACTGCGCACCAGCATGCTTGGGGTCGATCACGAAACCTCGCAACTGAGCCACGCGGTGCGCAGTCTCAACGATCATTCCAGCGGTGCACTCAGCGAAGTCGAAGCGCAGCAGCTGCAGATCAGCCAGATTGCCGCTGCCGCCACGCAACTGGCCGCCACTTCACAGGGTGTGGCGCAAAGTTGCGAACAGGCCTCCGACAGCGCCCAGCACACCCGGCGCATCGCCGCCGACAGCAGCCGCGACAGCCAGCGCACCACGGCCAGCATTCAGCAGCTCAATCAGCGCCTGAACGACACCGCCGCCGCACTCGGTCGAGTCAGCGAGCAAGGCCAGCAGATTCAACTGGTGGTCGACACCATTCGTGGCGTCGCCGAGCAGACCAACCTGCTGGCGCTCAACGCTGCGATCGAGGCGGCACGCGCCGGCGAACAGGGACGCGGCTTTGCCGTGGTCGCCGATGAAGTGCGCAGCCTGTCGCAGCGCACCCAGTCATCGACCGCGCAGATCGCCGGCACAGTCGATAGCCTGCGCGCCACGGTCAACGAAGCGGTCAGTCTGATGGAAGCCGCATGCGGCCAGGCGCAATCGGATGCCGAAGCCGTGACCGGTCTCGGTGAGCGTCTCGGCGAAATCGCCAGCGCGGTGCAGAGTGTCACTGATACCCTCGCGCAAATCGCCACCGCCGTGGAAGAACAGGCGAGCACCGCCGATGAAGTCAGCGGCAATATCCAGCAGGTCGATCAGGCGGCGATGCGTTTGCTTGAAGGTGCGCGGGCGGTGAACCTCGCAGCGGACACGCTGAGCCAGGGCAGCCATGCGTTGAGTGCCAATACCGCGAGATTCCAGCTGCGTTGACGCCCTGCCCAGCCCCGATTTCCGGGGTCGGAGGATAAGCGGTTGAAAATAAGAAGAAATATTTTAAATTTACGCTTGACGCTTTTCTATTTCAGGGGAATAATGCGCGCCACTTGGCTACATAGCTCAGTTGGTTAGAGCATAGCATTCATAATGCTGGGGTCCGGGGTTCAAGTCCCTGTGTAGCCACCAAGTACTAAAAACGGCTTACCGAAAGGTAGGCCGTTTTTTTATGCCTGTGGCGAGGGGATTTATCCCCGATAGGGTGCGCAGCGCCCTTTTCCCCATTAAAACCGAATGGGACTGCTACGCAGTCCATCGGGGATAAATCCCCTCACCACACTGCCAGGCCTGACCTATTCAGGCTGCTCTGCCGACAGGGCCATCAACCCCTTCGCCCAGATCTGCCGAGTGCGCAACCCAACCATCGCTCGCCAGTCCGGATCCGCCGGATAGAACTGTTCCAACAACTTCAACTTGATCCCCCGCCCCGTCGCATCCAGCGGATCGCCATGCAGATGGAGCCAATGGTCATCGCGCAAATAACGATGCACCTCCGGCCCCGGATACGTTCCGCATTCGATCACGAATGGCATCAATTGCATGCCCGGCGACGCATTGAGCAATGCCTGTGAGGTGTAGCCGGTAGCCGTCGCCGCGACACCGGTCTCACTCAACGTTTCGGCGCCAGTGTGCAAGGTGTAAAGCCATGGGCCGTAGATCGATTGCGCCTGCGCGAGTGCCGGGTAAGGCGCCTGGGTGATGGTCAGCAACATCGGATGACCGTATTCACCGGCGCCGGTGTGCAGGTCGAAGCACATTACGGTTTCAGCGCCAGCCACATGTGCGTCGATGATCTGGTGCAACGTGCGATTCGACCAACTCGGCGCGCGGCCACCGTAAAACAATCCATCGGGATGGCTGTGCTGACCGCCCTCGACAATTGACATCACCGCCGGCCAGCCGTGTTCGGCAATCTGCGTGTCGAGCAAGGCATCGGTGCGCTTACGCTCGGGGCCATGCAAATCGGTGCAGGCGTAGATCTCGTGCAGCGTGGCGTAGGCGCGGTTATCCGGCAACGGGGCGGTGAAATCCAGGTGATTGCGGTTGAGATCGATGTTGTCTTCGTTGACCCGGCGCAGCCACGCGGTGCCCCATGGATTGATCAGGTGGATCATCACTACCGCGACATCCTTGGGCAGCGAACCGGGCACGAAGGTCTTTAGCCATTCGATCTGGCAATCCGAACCGTAATAGCCCTCGACCCCGTGAGTGCCGCTGAGCGCCACCAGCCGGCGCTTTGCCTGCGGATCACCGAGCACCGCGACATCACAGCGGTTCGCCAAAAGGGCCGCAACGCGGATGTGCGTAGGAGGTGAGCGTGGCTCCGGCAGTTTGGGCGGCGGTCAGAAACTGTTCGCGTTGATCGCGGTAACTGGACTCGGTGGGAAACTCGCTGTGCATGTCGGCCTCTTGTGATTTTTATGGCTTGACCTTTGTAGGAATGAGCCTGCCCGCGATAGCGGTGGGTCAGTCAACTTGGATGTTGAATGTGATGACGCCATCGCGAGCAGGCTCACTCCTACAGGGGGATGTTTGCGGTCGTTCGATTGAGGTTGACCCTAGCGAACATCCGCCCGGAAAAGAAAGACAAAAATGCTCACCGGTTTGCGTCGCGACCGACCGGTCGATAAAGTCCGTCAGACCTTTCACCCCACGGACGGAGAGCCCAACGTGTTTCCAGCCCTGCCCTTGAGCCGCTTTCGCCTGCCTGCCCTGACGCTGATCATCAGCGCCCTGACCCTCACCGCCTGCAACGCCCCGCCCTCCTCGACCTTGCCGCTGGCGCCGGAAGCCGCTTCCGGTTACCGCACCGATCTGCAAACCCGTCACGCCAGTAAACACATGGCCGCTGCCGCCAATCCGCTGGCCGCCGAAGCGGGGCGCGAGATGCTGCGCAAGGGTGGTTCGGCGATTGATGCGGCGATTGCCATGCAGGCAGTGCTGACCCTGGTCGAGCCGCAATCCTCCGGGATCGGTGGCGGCGCGATGATCGTGTTGTGGGACGGCAAACAGGTGCGCACTTATGACGGTCGCGAAACCGCGCCGGCCGGTGCCACCGAGAAGCTGTTCCTGCAGGCCGACGGTAAACCGATGCCGTTCCCGCAGGCGCAGATCGGCGGTCGCTCGGTGGGCACTCCGGGCGTGTTGCGTGCACTGGAAATGGCACACAAACAACACGGTCGGCTGCCGTGGGCCACGCTGTTTGAGCCGGCGATCAAACTCGCCGAGCAGGGCTTCGCGATTTCGCCGCGCCTGCATTCGCTGCTGGAATCCGACCCGGTGATCCGTAAATCACCAGACATGGCCGCCTACTTCCTCAACCGCGACGGCAGCGTCAAAGCCGTCGGCACGCGTCTGCAGAATCCGGCATTGGCCGCCGTGCTCAAGCGCATCGCCAACGAAGGTCCTGACGCGTTGTACAAAGGCCCGATCGCCGAAGAGATCGTCGCCAAAGTGCAGGGCCACGCCAACCCCGGCAGCCTGTCGCTGAATGATCTTCAGCGCTATCAGGCCAAGGAACGCGCACCGCTGTGCACCGACTACAAACGCTGGCAGGTCTGCGGCATGCCGCCGCCGTCGTCGGGCGGGATCGCCGTGGCGCAGATTCTCGGCACCTTGCAGGCGCTGGAAAGCCGCGACCCGCGCCTGTCGCTGACGCCGCTCAAACCGGTAAAGACCGACAAACCCGCCGGCATCGAACCGGCACCGCAAGCCGTGCACCTGATCGCCGAAGCCGAACGCCTGGCCTACGCCGACCGTGCGCAATACGTGGCCGACACCGACTTCATCCCGGTGCCGGTCAAAGGCTTGGTCGACCCGGGCTATCTGGCCAGCCGCGCCAGCCTGATCGGCGAACGCAGCATGGGCAGCGCCCAACCGGGCACACCGCCGGGCGTGCAGGTGGCCTACGCGCCGGATCGCTCGCCATTGCGCATCTCCACCTCGCAAGTCGTGGCGGTGGATGACCTCGGTGGCGCGGTGTCGATGACCACCACCATCGAAGCGGCGTTCGGCTCGCACCTGATGGTTCAGGGCTTTCTGCTGAACAACCAGATGACCGACTTCTCGTTCATCCCCGAAGAGAACGGGCAGAAAGTCGCCAACCGCGTCGAACCCGGCAAACGCCCACGCTCGTCGATGGCGCCAACCCTGATCTTCGATCGCAACAGCGGCGAATTCCTCGCCAGCGTCGGCTCGCCGGGCGGTTCGCAGATCATCGAATACGTGGCCAAGACCACCGTCGGCCTGCTCGACTGGAGCCTCGACCCGCAAAGCGCCATCAGCCTGCCCAACTTCGGCAGCCGCAACGGCCCGACCGAACTGGAACAAGGCCAGTTCAGCCCGGCGTTGATTCAAGCGTTGAAAGACAAAGGACATGCGGTGAATGAAATCGACATGACCAGCGGCACGCAGGCGATCGTGCGGGTCAAGGATGCGCAAGGGAAAGCCTCGCTGGAAGGTGGCGCGGATCCGCGGCGTGAAGGGGAAGCGTTGGGGGATTGAGGTGGCAAGGGTTGAAGAAAAGGCCTGCCGCAAGGCAGGCCTTCTGCGCAACACACTGCGTATTTCAAATCAGGATGTTTAATAGCGACCAAGCAAACGCAGAACCGTCCCACAAGGTTTTCAGGTTGTCCGTCGGACGTCAGCTCTCTAGCCTGTGAACGTCGCTGCCAATTCAGCGGCCGGGATTGGAAACCCCGAGTAGAACCGAGCGCACAAGCTCCTTTCATAACGTATCCTTGCGCACTTCAATGTGTGCACTCCGTTATGGCGGCTGTGCGCGGGAGACCTTCGGGTCAACCGGGTTCTCCGTTCCCCGGGTTTCCAACCTGCGTACAGCTGCCACCCTTTCGTTCGGAAACCGAATGGGTCATCTCCAATCCTGATCGGAGAGCACCATGAAAAAGCCAACACCCCCCCCCCCCCCGAAACAGATATAGACCCAACCTCTCCTTACGCCTCCATCGACAGCAAAAAGCTCCACGAAGCCGCCGACCGCGCCCTTGATCATTACCTCAAACCCGCCGCCCACATCATGGCGCCTACGCGCAGTTACGAACCCATGTACCTTGCCAACCCGGTGTATGACACCGAATCCCTATTGGCCAATGCCAGCGAAACACTAGGCTCGGTCACCGAAATGCTCAACAACTTCGCCGCCGTACTGGACACCTCGCACCGCAAGACCGCGCTAGGCATCGCGCAAATCGTCATGCTCAGTGAGCTGGCGGTGAATCAGGCGCTGGATAACGTTCAGCCGGTCGCGTAGTTATCGCAATGCATAAAAAATCCGATGCCGGGCAGGCATCGGATTCTTAATTCCTGGCGTTGTCCAGAATAGACCTGGCGTGCCTTATTGCCCTAGAGGCAGCCCCCCTTTGAAGTGAAGTAATCCATGAACGCACGCCCAATTCATAACGAAGAAGACTATCGTGCGGCGCTCAAAGACGTGTCTGCACTTTTCGACAACGAGCCAGTACCGGGTACTCCTGAAGGTGATCACTTTGACAGCATGATCAGCCTTATCGAAACTTACGAGGCCAAACAGTTTCCCCATCCAGGAACTACGGCTCAGCGATTAGCCACCAAATGCGCCCCAAACAGCAAATAACAACCACCGGCCAAGCGATCCAGCCATTGCCGTGAACGTTCGTAAACACCTGCGATCCGGCGGCTGGCGAAGAACAGCGCGACGCTGCAATACCAGCTGAACGACAGCGTGGCCATGGTCAACACCGCCAGCGCAAGCAGCAGCGGTGGTACATGGGCCGGCATCGCGGTGGCGAAGATGGTGGCGACGAACAGTGCCGATTTGGGATTGGTCATGTTGCCCAGGAGGCCTCGCCCGTAAGCGCCGAGCAAGGTTTGCTGCGACTCATCCAGCGTACCGGCGGCAATCGGCGCTTTACGTTTGAACTGCTTGAGGCCGAGGTAGATCAGGTAGCAGCCGCCGGCGATCTTGAAGCTCAGGTACAGCGTCGGCACCGCGCTGAACAGGGTCTGAACCCCCAACCCGCCGGCCAGTCCCCACAACACCGTCCCGGTGGCGACGCCGAGCGCCGCGACTACGCCATGACGGCGTGAGCGACTGACGGCCAGTTGGGCGATGTTGAAGAAGTTCGGCCCGGGCGTAACCACCGCGACCGTCCACAACAGCGCCAGCGACAGCAACGGGGCGAGATAACTCGAAGGGGAAAGGTCCATGGGCGGGCGCCTGATTGGTTCGACAATGCCCCACACCTTGCTACATCCCGCGCTGGGTTTCCATCAGGTTCAGATCACAACGGCAGGGTTTTACCGTCCACCGCATCGCCAATCGTCAGGAAATGCCCGCCGGCCACGTGGTGCAGCGTGCGCAAACCGTCGTGCCCGTCGAAATGCCAACGGCCGTCGCTGAACACACGCTCATCAGCCTGAGCGGCGATGACTTCGGCGAGGAACAGGTCGTATTGCTCGTGGTTGCGCGGCTCGGGCAGCAAGCGGCATTCGAGCCAGGCCACGCAGCCTTCAAGCAACGGCGCCTCGACGGTTTCACCGGCAAAGGTTTGCAAGCCGTAAGCCTGAAACTTGTCCTGCCCCTGACTCTGCTGGATTTCCAGACCCGAGGTATTGCCGACGGTTTGCACGATGTCAGCCTGATTGACGCACGGCACGTTGAGCACAAAAGTGCCGGACGCTTCGAGCAACTGGCGGGTCCAGGTGGACTTGTCGAGGACGACCGCGACTTTCGGCGGTTCGAAATCCAGCGGCATCGCCCAGGCGGCGGCCATGATATTGCGCTGGCCGTCATGGGCAGCGCTGACCAGCACGGTCGGCCCGTGATTGAGCAGACGGTAAGCTTTGTTCAAGGGAACCGGGCGGCGGTGAGAAGCGCTCATGGGGATCTGCTCCGGGGAAAAAGGAACAGATTGTAGCGCCAGCACCAAAAGACCTGCTGGTGAAAAACTGTAGCAGCTGCGGAACGCTGCGATCTTTTGATCTTGATCCTTAAAATCAACATCAAAAGATCGCAGCCTCGTTTCACTCGACAGCGCCTACAGGTATTGGCGGATGAATCAGTGGGTCAGTTGGTTGGCAAACTGCCCGACCGCATCCACCACTTTCTGCGCGCCGTCCTGGATCTCGACGATCACCGTGCCCGCCTCCGCCGCCAGCGCCAGGCCCTGCTCGGCCTGCAGCTTGCCATCGGTCATCAGGGCCACGGCGTTGCGCGCCATTTCCTGATTCTGCCGCACCACGGTGACGATCTCTTCGGTCGCCTGGCTGGTGCGCGAGGCCAGTTGTCGCACTTCGTCGGCCACCACCGCAAAGCCTCGGCCCTGCTCGCCAGCGCGGGCCGCTTCGATGGCGGCGTTGAGCGCCAGCAGGTTGGTTTGTTCGGCAATGCCGCTGATGGTTTTGACGATGCTACCGATCACCTGCGACTGCTCGTTCAGTGCTTCGATGCCCTCACCGGCCGCCTGCATGTGGCGCGACAGATCACGCATCACATTCACGGCCTCGGTGACCACCGTGGTGCCACGTTGCGCGGTGCTGTCGGTTTGCTGCGAAGTGCTGTAGGCAATGCTGGCCGCGTCGGCAACCGCTTGTTCGCGGTTGACCTGATCGGTAATCACCGTGGCGAACTTCACCACTTTGTACAGTTTGTTGTTGGCATCGACCACCGGGTTGTAGGACGCCTCCAGCCACACCGTATGACCATGGCTGTCGACTCGTTTGAAGCGGTTGGCGACAAACTCGCCGCTGTTCAGGCGACGCCAGAAATTCTGGTACTCGGCGCTGTTGTACTCCTCGGGTGTGCAGAACATCCGGTGATGTTTGCCTTTGATCTGCGCCAGGCTGTAACCCATGCCATGCAGAAAGCGCTCGTTGGCATTGAGCACGTTGCCATTGAGGTCGAACTCGATCACCGCCGTCGAACGCACCAGCGCACCGATCAGGTTTTCGTGTTCGCGCGAGGCTTCGATGGTGCGGGTCAGGTCACTGGAGAAGATCGAGAAATGCTTGATCCGCCCGTCCGAAGAGCGCACCGGCTGCACGATGGAACGCAGCCACGCCTCTTCGCCATTACCACGCAACAGGCGTACGGCCCCGGCGAAATGCTCGCCCCGGGTCAGTGCTGCCTTGAAACGATGATGAAAGTCGTCGGCCTTCACATGCGCCGGAACGATGTCTTCAATGGCGCGCCCCACCAGATCCTGGCTCTTGTAGAGCATCTCGCCAAGGAAGTTCTGGTTGACCGACTGAATCCGGCCATCAGGTTCCAGGGTCAGCACCAGCATCTCGCTTTCCAGGCTTTCCTTCACCTGCAGCAGGCTGGAGAGTTCTTCACGAAGAGTGGCCAGCTCTTGCTTGAGGCGTTTGTTGAACATGGGAAAGTACCGATAGGCAGGGTAGAAAGCGGGATGCAGCCTAACCATCGGCCTTGGAAAACTTTTCTGAAGAGTGTTTGAGACCGGTCAGTCAAAAATAATCTCAATAGGCCATTGCTCTAACCATCACGCCGCAGGCCGGTTACAAAAGCCGCCGCTCTGGCCCGGCCACTTCAGGTATTCTCAGGGAAAATTGCAACAACATGTTGCAGGTATACGCCCGATAAGGAGTGCCGTTTTGGATTTATCGACCGCTGCCTGGATGGTGCATGACACCCGCCTGATTCTCTGCTGCCTGCTGGCGATTACGACGATTATCGTGTTGATCAGCGCTACCAAACTTCCACCCTTTCTCTCGATTCTGATCGGCACTTTTATTGCCGGTGTCGGCGCCGGTCTGCCGCCAGAAGAGGTGGCCAAGGCGTTCAGCAAAGGCGCCGGGGCGATTCTCGGTGAGGCCGGGATCATCATTGCCCTGGGCTCGATGCTCGGCGCACTGATGGCCGAGTCCGGCGCTGCCGACCGTATCGCCTCGACCCTGCTCGGGCTGGGCAAAGGCAAATCCCTGCCGTGGGTCATGGCGCTGGTGGCGATGGTGATTGGCCTGCCGCTGTTCTTCGAAGTGGGGCTGGTGATGATGGTGCCGATCATCTTCGTCATGGCCCGCCGTTCGGGACAGCCACTGTTGAAAATCGCTATTCCGGCACTGGCCGGAATGACCACCCTGCATGCCTTGATGCCGCCGCATCCCGGGCCGCTGATCGCGGTCAGTGCGTTGCATGCCGACCTTGGGCTGACCATGTTGCTGGGCTTCAGCATCGCGATTCCGGCGGTGATTCTGGCGGGGCCGATTTACGGCAACTGGCTGTCGAAACGCATGCACATCGATGAGCCGGCAGAGCTCGGCGCACTGTTCAGCGCCCCGCCGAAAGCGCCGCGCCAGCCGAGCTTCGGCCTGTCGCTGCTGATCATTCTGTTGCCGGTGCTGCTGATGCTCGGCAGCACCCTGGCGAAAGTCGCGATGCCTGCGCAAAGCAGCGTCGCCCTGACCCTGAAGTTCCTCGGCGAACCGTTGGTGGCGCTGAGCATTGCGGTGATGGCGGCGGTGATCTGCCTCGGCTGGGCCAACGGCATGCCGCGCGAACAGGTCGGCGGCACGCTGCGCAAAAGCCTCGCGCCGATTGCCGTATTGCTTCTGACCATCGGCGCCGGCGGCGGTTTGAAGCAGACCTTGCTGGACGCCGGCGTCAGCCAGACCATCAGCAAAGTCGCCGAAGGCGCGCACATGCCATACCTGCTGCTGGCCTGGCTGATTGCCGTGGCACTGCGTCAGGCTACGGGTTCGGCGACCGTCGCGACCACGACGACGGCGGGGATTCTGGCGCCGATGATGGCGGGCCTCGCCGCGACGCAAAGTTCGTTGGTGGCGCTGGCGATTGGCGCCGGCTCAGTGTTCTTCTGCCACGTGAACGATGCAGGCTTCTGGATGGTTCGCGAGTACTTTGGCTTGCAACTCAAACAGACCATCTGGGTCTGGTCGATCCTGCAAACCATTGTCTCGGTGGTGGGACTGGTCGGGACGTTGCTCTGGTGGCACTGGCTGACCTGACACTCGTCAGGAACAGGGCGCCACGGATTGGCGTCCGACACCGGGCATCCGCACACCGAAGTACGCCGCACTGACGATACCGACCGCGCCCATCACCGCACAGAACATCACGCAGATCCACGGACTCCACGGCATCAGACCGATCAGCAACAGCGGTGTAATGCTGGCCCATGCGGCATAGGCAATGTTATAGGTGAAGGAGATGCCCGACACGCGAATCCGCGCCGGAAACAATCCGACCATCACCGACGGCACCGCACCGACCACACCACAGCCCAGGCCGGCGACGGCATACGCCAGCCCGACCCAATTGCCGCCCATGATCAGACAGCTATAAAGCACACCAATGCCCAAGGGCAGCAGCAGGCTATACAGCATGACCGTGCGCCAGGCACCGACGCGATCGACCAGCAATCCGGCAATCACACAACCGATGTTGAGAAAGACGATGCCCAGCGCACTCAGGGCGAAGGTGTGGCTGGCGGTCATGCCGAAGGTTTTCTGCATCATGGTCGGGGTGATGACCACGAATACCACCACCGCCGACGTCAGCACACAAGTCAGCAGCATCGCCGGCAGCATCGCCAGACGATGTTCGCGCAGCACCGTACGCAGCGGCAGTTCGACCCGCGCTTCACGCTGGGCTTCCATGGCCATGAACACCGGGGTTTCGCTCAACCAACGGCGCAGGTACACACCGATCACGCCGAACACACCACCGAGCAGGAACGGATACCGCCAGGCGTAATCGAGGATTTCCGCCGGAGTAAACACTTGCGCGAGGAAAGTCGCGGTCAACGCGCCAATCAAGTAACCAAAGGTCAGCCCGGCCTGCAAAAAGCCCAGCGCGTAACCGCGATGCCCGGCAGGCGCATGCTCGGCGACGAACACCCAGGCGCTCGGAACCTCCCCGCCCACCGCCGCGCCTTGCAGGATGCGCAGCGCCAGCAACAGCAGCGGCGCGAAATAACCGATCTGGGCATAAGTCGGCATGATCCCGATCAGCAGGCACGGCAGCGCCATCATCAGGATGCTCAGGCTGAAAACCTTTTTCCGGCCCAGACGATCGGCGAAATGCGCCATCAGAATACCGCCCAGCGGACGCGCCAGATAACCGGTGACGAAGATCCCGAAGCTTTGCAGCAGACGCAGCCATTCGGGCATTTCCGGCGGGAAGAACAATTGGCTGAGGGTCAGGGCGAAGAACACGAAAATGATGAAATCGTAGATCTCCAGCGCCCCGCCGAGGGCCGCAAGGCCGAGGGTCTTGTAGTCGGAGCGGCTGAACGGCGCCGGTCGGGCTGTGGATTGGGCAGTCATGGCAAAGAACTCTGGCAGGCAAAAAACCAAGGCGCCCATGGTCTACGCAAATCCACCTGGGGACAACCCGTTAGACCATAGTCCCGGATGGGCAAAACCTGCTCACAAAATGGCTTGGCTTGATTTACTGTTTAAGCCTGTCCGGAGGAACCAGGCCAACGCCGACTGACCGAAGCGAACCCCGTGTGGGAGCGAGCCTGCTCGCGAAGGCGTCAGCCCAGCCAACTTCGATGTTGAATGTGCCGACCTCTTCGCGAGCAGGCTCGCTCCCACAGGGATCTCTGTGTTTTCGAGATGGGCGACCGTTCCTGCTGACCCACAATAACCATAAAAATCCGAGGTACTCCCTGTGGCCGTTGATATCGAAGATAGCCGCTCCGCACGCTTTGCCTTGCGCTGTTCAAGCTTTGCCGAACGCTGGTTCCCCGACTCCTGGGTGTTCGCCGCGTTGGCCGTGATCATTGTCGCGTTGGCCACGCTGGCCATGGGCGCCAAACCCACCGATGCCGCGATGGCGTTCGGTGACGGGTTCTGGAGCCTGATCCCGTTTACCATGCAAATGGCCTTCGTGGTGATTGGCGGGTATGTGGTCGCCAGCTCGCCACCCGCCGTCAAACTGATCGACAAACTGGCACGCATCCCGAAAAACGGCCGCTCCGCCGTGGCCTGGGTCGCGTTGATCTCGATGGTCGCCTCGCTGTTGAACTGGGGCCTGTCGCTGGTGTTCGGCGGTTTGCTGGTGCGCGCCCTCGCCCGCCGCACCGATCTGAAAATGGATTACCGCGCAGCCGGCGCTGCGGCGTATCTGGGCCTCGGTGCGGTCTGGGCGTTGGGCCTGTCATCATCGGCGGCGCAGTTGCAGGCCAACCCGGCCAGCCTGCCGCCGGCGATCCTGTCGATCACCGGGGTGATTCCGTTCACGCAGACCATCTTCCTCTGGCAGTCCGGCGCCATGCTGCTGGCGCTGATCGTGATTTCGATCATCGTTGCTTACGCTACCGCGCCCGGCCCGAACTCCGCGCGCGACGCCAAGGATTGCGGCATCGACCCGGCGTTCAACCTGCCACCACTGCAACCACGCACCCGACCCGGCGAATGGCTGGAGCACAGTCCGCTGCTGATCATTCTGCTGGTGTTGCTGGCCGCCGGCTGGCTGTTCCACGAGTTCTCGAGCAAACCGGCGATCACCGCGATTTCCGGGCTGAACACCTATAACTTCCTGTTCATCATGCTCGGCGCCCTGCTGCACTGGCGCCCGCGCAGCTTCCTCGATGCGGTGGCCCGTGCGGTGCCGACCACCACCGGCGTACTGATCCAGTTCCCGCTGTACGGCTCGATCGCCGCGCTGCTGACCACGGTCAAAGGTGCCGATGCGCAAACGCTGGCGCATCACATCTCGACCTTCTTCGTCAGCATCGCCTCCCACGACACCTATGCGCTGTTGATGGGCGTGTACTCGGCGATTCTCGGCTTCTTCATCCCGTCCGGCGGCGGCAAGTGGATCATCGAAGCGCCCTACGTGATGCAAGTCGCCAACGATCTGCAGTACCACCTCGGCTGGGCCGTGCAGATCTACAACGCCGCCGAGGCGCTGCCGAACCTGATCAACCCGTTCTACATGCTGCCGCTGCTGGGCGTGCTCGGTTTGAAGGCGCGGGATCTGATCGGCTTCTCGTTCGTGCAATTGCTGGTGCACACGCCACTGGTGCTGTTCTTGCTGTGGGTGCTGGGGACGACATTGGCGTATACGCCGCCGGTGATGCCGTAGATTGACGAGGTTGCACCTGCCCTAGGGCAGGTGCAATCAATGTTGCTCGGAGGGCAGGACTCTCAACAGCTCAGGCAAGGCAACCTGAACCGTTTCCCAGACGACATCCAGATTGATGTCGAAATAGCCATAAGCAATCGCATCCCGCGCATGCTGCGCCAGGGAATTTGAGTGTTCTGAGCCGCGAATTCCGGAAACCGATCCATTATTTTGGTCGCCGCCTCGCCAATGATAACCAGGCTCATGATGACCGCTTGTTGCGTCCGTTTGTCATCGACGAACTCTTCCTTGCTCAGACCTTCGACGAAGACCAGCGCGTCGCTTGCAGCTTGACGCATATGCTCAAGGTAATCGCCGAGCCGGCTCTCGATCATAAGGGACGGGCCTGTTCAAGGACCTGCTGACGAAATTTCAGCGGAAGATCTCCTGGGGTCAACAGGTCGACGGTAACGCCCAGCAAATCTTCAAGCTCAACCTGAAGCCCGCCGAGATCAAACAAGGTGGCACCGGGCAATGGATCGACCAACAGATCAAGGTCACTGCCTTCCATATCGGTGCCCAGCACCGTCGAGCCAAACACGCGCGGATTGGCCACACGGAATCTTCCGACAACCTCACGAACGGCAGTTCGTTGCAGATCAAGAGCAATGGAAGGCTTCATGGTTCACTCAGGCCAGTTTCGATAGTGCAGCAGTCTAGCAGTGCCAAGGGGTCGCACCATTTTGTAACCCAACCGTCACATCCGCTTGTTAGCGTCCGTCCGAAACAAACTGAAACAATTAAGCTGAACGGGCTGACAGATGAAAGACGAGATAGACGGCACTGACGCACCTGAATCCGACACCCCCACCGACACCAGCCGCCGCCGCTTCCTCGGCGGTGTTGCCGTCCTCGGCGTGGGTGCCACGCTCGCCGGCTGCGGTAACGCCAGCGACCAGCCGGGCAAACCGGCCGAGCGCCCGCTGAGCCCGACCGAGCTGGACAAGGCCTTGCGCGAGCAGGTGAAAACCGTGGTGGTGATCTACGCCGAGAACCGCAGCTTCAACAACCTGTTCGGTGACTTCCCCGGTGTCGAACAGCCGCTATCGGCGCTCAAGCCTGCCGATTACCAGCAACGTGATCGCGATGGCAGTCTGTTGCAGACGCTGCCGCCCGTCTGGGGCGGCGTGTTGCAGATCGGCCCGCAAACCCTCGATGGCGTGACCTACCCCGCCGCCACGCAGTTTCAGGAAAACCTGCCCAACGCACCGTTCGCCCTCAAGGGCCCGAATGGTGAAGACTTGCCGTTCGGTCTGGTGACCCGTGATTTGTGGCACGTGTTCTATCAGAACCAGATGCAGATCAACGGCGGCAAGAACGATGGTTTCGTCGCTTGGGCCGATTCCGGTGGGCTGACCATGGGTCATTACGCCCAGAGCCGTTATTCCCTGCGGCTGTGGGACGTGGCCCGGGAATTCGTGCTGTGCGACAACTTCTTCCAGGGCGCTTTCGGTGGCTCGTTCCTCAATCACCAGTACCTGATCAGCGCCACCGCGCCGTTCTACCCGGACGCGGCCAATTCAGTGGCCAAATCACAGATCGCCGCCCTGCAAAGCAATGACCCGACCGATCCGCGCCTCAAGCCGCTGGAGCAGTCACCGGCCAGCGCCATGACCGGTCCGCCGCAGTTCGGCCCGAGTGCGCTGACCCCGGATGGTTTCGGCGTCAACACCCTCGCCCCACCGTACTGGCCGACGTGGATCCGCGACCCGGAGCGTCCGGCCTACTCCAAGCCGGATCTGCCCAACGTGCTGGTGCCGCAGACCCACGAACACATCGGGGACAAGCTGTCGAAAAAGAACGTCGACTGGGCCTGGTACGCCGGCGCCTGGCAGGCGACGCTGGATCAATACAAGGATTCGGGTGGCATTCCGAAAATCCCCAACTTCCAGTACCACCACCAGCCGTTCAACTACTTCAAGCAGCAAGGCCCGGAAAACCCGCAAGAGCGCAGCAAACGCCTGCGCGATGCCGGTTTGGGTGACGAGTCGAGCAGCAACAAATTCTTCGCCGATGCTGAAGCCGGCAAGCTGCCGGCAGTGAGTTTCTACAAACCGCAGGGCAACCTGAACATGCACGCCGGATATGCCGACGTGGCTTCCGGCGACCGGCACATCGTCCGCGCCCTGAAGGTGCTGCGCGAAAGTCCGCAGTGGAAAAACATGGTGGTGGTCGTGACGGTCGATGAAAACGGCGGCTGGTGGGATCACGTGGCGCCGCCCAAGGGTGATCGCTGGGGCCCGGGGTCGCGGGTGCCAGCGCTGGTGGTGTCGCCATTCGCCCGTAAAGGCACGGTGGATCACACGGTCTACGACACGGCGTCGATCCTGCGCCTGATCACCCGAGTGTTCCAGCTGGAAACCCTCGACGGCCTCAAGCAGCGCGATGAGGCAATGATCGCCCGTGGCCAGAAACCGATGGGCGATCTGACCAACGGCCTGCATTTTCAGGCCTGAAAACCCCGTCCTGCGAGCTGACGCAAAAATCCGTGAATGACCGCTTCTCTGTGCAACACGGCTGATCCAATATGAAGCGCCCCGAACCCCCGGGGAACCCACGCTGAAAAGGATCTGAGCATGTTCAAACTCGCAGGATTTACCCCCACCGCACTGGCCCTCGCCGCGCTCACACTGAGCGCGGCCGCCCACGCCGATGTCGATTTGAAGCTGGGCAGCACCGAGCGCGTCACCCGCCTCTTCGCCTACCCCAACAACTGCAGCGTGATCTGCTATCGCAACTGGTCGCTGGAGCAGACCGTCGCCCATTACCTGAGCCAGAGTGTGCAGCGCGATGGCTACAGCAATGCCAAGGTGTTGGTGAAGAATGATAACGGGCAGATTTACGCCGAGATCAGCGGCGTTCCCGAAGGCTACGACAAGCCGCTGTCGGCGCTGCTGGACGCCGGTGATCTGGCCTATACCGGCGCCAGCAAGCTCAATGCCGATGGCAAATGGGCGTACAGCTGGTATCTGTTCCTGCCATTGGGCATGGCCCTGGAAAACCGCAAGAGCGTCGAACTGCTGCACTTTCCGCCGGATTACTCGCTGACCCAGGCCCAGGATTATCTGCGTTCGAACACCACCGACCGCTGGGCCACGCTGCTGACCGCCAACGGCATCCCGGCTGACCAGACGCCGGCCTATCAGACCATCATCGACATCGCGCCAATCGCGGCGCCGTCCAACGCCGGCAGTGATCTGGAGGGCGTGTACGACTACTTCAAGGATTACCAGACCACGCTGGTCAAGCAGTTCAGCCAGACCAGCGCCGGCACCACGCTGCCGATGGTCGCCTTCGGTGCGCCGGTGCGTAACTGGATCAAGCAGCAATACGGCCCGACCGTTGCCGTACTGGGTCTGGCGACTATCAGCCCGAGTGCGGGGGTGAACGTGCCAGTACTGGGTTCGAACCACCCGAGCTACATCTGGTACGCCGCCGATCCGGCGAGTTACGACGGCGATGAAGCAAAAGCCGATGCCGCCGGTTTGAAGGTCATGGGCCAGGACTTGAGCGCCGCTTGCTGGCAGGCCGGGATGGGCCGTAAACCGGGCACCGATGCGAAAACCCTGCTTGATAGCTGCACCCAGACCTGGCAGGTGACGCAAAAGGGCAAAACCTGCGAGTTGTTCTACACCTCGATCCGTAATCTGACCCCGGCCCAGGCTGCCGCCAAGTGCTCGACCACGCCGATCAAGGCGCAGTTGCAACAGCTTCAGGGCGAATTGCCGGACGCCGCCGTTCCCGCACCACACCTCTGATCCGCTGAAAACGCTTCCCGTGTCAGTCAATGCTGACGCGGGAAGCAGCGGATTACGCCTGTCAAATCTGACAGTAGACGGTTTGAGGGATACACCGGAACATTCGATTCAAACATGTTGCAGCGCTGACAGGACGTCAGACCGGGGAAGTCGCAGCATTTGCCGACAGGGATCGTTATGAACAACCAGGCACATCAACACCCCATCCCCCCCGACACACCGGGTATCTACCCGTTTGCCGGGTTGCCGGTACGGTTGGGTTTCCCCTCGACTGAGGATTTCCAAATCCTTCAGGACAGCCATGGCCGTGCGGCAGTGGTGGCCCGCCGGGCGTTCTTGCGCATCACCCGGATGTGTCGGGTGTCCGGGCAACTGCTGCCCTATCGCTGTCGACAGACCCGCCAGCTACTGGCCGGCATCCATCTCTACGACCCGCGTTTTTGCGGGTTGCTCGAACATGCCTGCGATCCGAATGTGTTTCTGGACATGAGTGAACTGTGGCTGTGGGCGCTGCGCGACATTCAACCGGGTGAACGCCTGACCATCGACTTCGCCGCCACCGAAGACCGTTTGTTGCAGCAATTCGCCTGCACCTGTGGCTCGCCGCGCTGTCGGGGGTGGATCACCGGTTACGACGAGCCACCCAGTATCGAGGGCCAGCACTTTTTGCAGCACTGGCGACCCGCGCACTGATCGGGATTACAACGCTCCGACCGGACGCAGACGGTATTGCGGCGGCAGTTGCTCGAAACCGCTGATCGTGGTGTTCAGGCTTTTCCAGCGACCGTCCTTGATGCCGTAGATGCAGCCGTGAATCGACAGGCTCTGGCCACGATGCCAGGCGTTCTGGATGATGCTGGTGTGGGCAACGTTGGCCACTTGCTGGACGACGTTGAGCTCGCACAGCCGATCCACCTGCTCTTCCTCGGTCGGCAGCTTGGCCAGTTCTTCACGTTTTTCGTAGTACAGATCGCGGATCGAGCGCAGCCAGCCATCGATCAGGCCGAACTGGCGATCCTGCATCGAGGCGCGTACACCGCCGCAGCCATAGTGGCCGGTAACGAGGATGTGTTTGACCTTGAGCACATCAACCGCGTACTGGATCACCGACAGGCAATTGAGGTCGGTGTGCAGCACCACGTTGGCGACGTTGCGGTGTACGAACAGATCGCCCGGCAGCATGCCGACGATCTCGTTGGCCGGCACCCGTGCGTCGGAGCAGCCGATCCACAGATATTCCGGGGTCTGTTGGCGCGCCAGCTTGGCGAAGAAATCCGGGTCTTCCTTGGTGATCGCGTCAGCCCAACGCTCGTTGTTATCAATCAGGTCTTGTAAGTCGTGCATGGTTAAGGCCTCAAGAAAGATGCGCTGGTATGACAGACGACCGCCCGTCGGGGTCACGCAAGAACCGCAGGTGTTTTTCTTTGGAATTCTCGGGTGCCCGGTGAGTCCACTCAGTAAGGCCCACAGTATGAGGATTTGCCATGACTGATTCACGACGTCCGTTCGATGCGGTGCAACCGGAACCCATCGATGACAACGAAGACCGCATGGGCTCGGTGCACGAGCTGGATTTCGATGAAGACGAACCCAGCACCAAGATCGGCGACGAGATTCCGCAACGTGAACGCGAGCAACTGATGCCCGACGAAAGAGTGCGTGAGGCCGGGTTTACCGGCGCATCGACGGCGGATCATGAGCCGACCGACGACGATATGAGCCCGGAAACACTGATTCATGAAGATGGCGCGCGCGATGCCGAAGAGGCTGGCGAAGGCAATCAGGCAGATTGGGATCTGAGCATTGTCGACGAGGACGACATTGGCGGGGGTAACGGGCTGGATGAGGCGGAGCTGGCGCGGCGCGATCCGCTGGATGGTAACCGCTGATCTCCTGATGTGAAGCGACTCACTGTAGGAGCTGCCGCAGGCTGCGATCTTTTGATGTTGTTTTTAAAAGCAAAATCAAAAGATCGCAGCCTTCGACAGCTCCTACAGGTATTCAGTCGACCAAAGTGCAGGCCATCACCACCGCATCTTCACGCCCGCCCACCGCCGGATAATAATCGCGCCGCCGGCCAATCTCGTTGAAGCCATAGCGCTCATACAGCTTGAACGCTGCGGTATTGCTGTCCCGCACTTCCAGAAAACACTCACGCGCTTCAGCTGCATACGCCCGCGACATCAGATGCTCGAGCAGCGTCAGCCCCAGCCCACGCCCCTGATTCTCCGGTTTGACCGTGATATTCAGCAGATGCGCCTCGTCGAGAATGATCTGCACCACCCCGTGGCCGACTTGCTGCTGGCCTTCGAACATCAGCCAGATCTGGTATTTGCCCAGTCCGTCGAGAAAAATCCCGCGGGTCCAGGGATGGCTGTACGCCGCGTATTCGATCTTCAATACCGCGTCCAGGTCCGCCTCGGTCATCGGGCGGAACGATACAGCTTCACTCATTCGATGGTTTCCAGCGCGCCATCAGCCGACGCATGGCTTGCCACACAGCGGCTTTGCGCTGTGGCTCTTCCATTAACAATTCCAGACCGGGGATGGCCCAGGCCAGGCCCAGGCCTTCGATCTGCAATTCACTATTGAACGCTTCGGCGTCCGCTTCACCGGCAAACCGTACTGCCGGCAGGCCGATCAGCCAGAGGCAGGAGCAGGGTGCCGCTTCCATTTGTACCGAGAGGAAGCCCTGAACGAAGTCGCGCGCTGCTTCCGGGCCCTGATCCAGGGTGCCACGGTTAAGCCACGGCCAGCGCACCGGCTCGCCGACGATCTGTGGCGCATCCGGCAGACCGGCGGCGCGCAGCATGTCTTTAAGCAGCAGATAAGCCGGATCGCGGCTCTGGAACGCTTCGCCTGTGGGTAACTCGACCAGCAGCAGGCAAGCCCCGGCGCGCAGCAATTGCAGGGCGAAACGCGGTGGCGGCACAGGCGCGGGTTTGACCACCACCGGCGCCTCCTCGACCTCTGCCACCGGTTTGGCACCGGTGCGGGTGCTGGCAAGCGACGGGCGTGGCACTTCGATCTTCGGCCGTTCGGCCGGGCGCGGAGCACTCTGCACCGGGGCTTCGGCCTGAACAACCGGCATCAGCGCCACCTCTGGCTCAGGCTCGGGCATGTCCAGCAGCTCGGGCCGCGACGGGGCGGCGAAAGGCAATTCGGTGCGCGGCAGCCAGTTGACCACCTGCATGGCGTTCAAATAGGCGCGGCGGCGGGACTCGATAAGCAAAGGTCGGCCACTTGTGGATAACTGAAAGTGTGCTGATTCTACCGCCCTTCGCTCAAGATCGCCCGTTGTTGATCGATAGTCTTGAACCCTGCTCTTTATCGCAGCTCTTTATTGCAGAAAAAGCGACAGCCCGTCCCGAGAGTGAATCGCATCCCTCCTGATGCAGTACAATCGCCGCTTTTAATCGCCAACCAGCCGGCCATTCCGATGATCGAACCCAAGCGCGTCTTGCGCGCCCTCGCTGAACACTGGGCACTTCTGGAGCCACTGTGCGAGCACTTCGACCAGGGCACACTGAGCCTCAACGAACTGCGCACGCAATTGGCCGCCCAACAACTGGACAGCACGCCGCAGGACATCACCAGCCTGCTCGACGTGTGGATTCGCCTCGACATTCTGGTGCCCGTGGCGAAAAGCCCGAACCGTTTCGAGCTCAACGCGCAGATCCACGACTTCCTCGCCTACCTGCGCCGTGAACACCGTCTGGGCCTGTGCCTGGAAATCGAAGCCTATCTGCGCCACCTCGAACGGCTGGCCGGCTACATTCAGGACGCGTTCGACATTCGCGACGGCAACGACCTCGCCCGTCAGCTGCGTTTGCTCGACATGCGCGTACGCGACGTGCTGAAGAAACTCGACAACGACGAACAGGCCCTGGTGGCCGTCGCCGAGCGTGCCAAGACCAGCGACCGACAGATTCCGCTGCGTCAGCGTTACGCCGAAGTGTTGGCGACCTGGGACGAATACGTCGAGCCGATGATCGATCTGGTGAACGCCGACGGCGCCTTCGAACAAGGCGTGCGCAAGGTCGAAACCGTGTTGCTGAAAATGCTCAGCGAACAGCAGCGCCTCGGCCATCTGGTCGATGACGACATGCTGCTGCGCACCCACGCGCGCATCCTCGAAATGCAGACCAGCGCCCAGTTGACCCTGCGTCACGCCCGCGAACTGCTGCTGCCGCTGCGTGAAGAAGCGCGTCGCCACAACGCCGTGACCCGTGGTGCTGCGCTGGCGCTGGCGGCGATTCGCCGCAAAGGTATCGATGCCGTGCCGCAAGCCGCGATGCCGCTGTTCACCCGGCCGCAAAGCACCTTCCTCGGCAGCGCGAGTCAGGTCGAAGCCTACGTTTATGCCCTGGCGCGTTTCGAACCGAAACCGGCGCGTTTCCCCAAGGCACACAAGACCCAGAAGTCAGGTGATGCCCCGCGTGCACCGCGCACCGTGCGCGAAATGGTCGAGCGTTGCGAAGAGTCCCTGCCGATGCCGGATCTGATGACCTGGTTGCTGGAACAGGAGCCGGACGGCGCGACCGACGAATTGCTTTACTGGTTCTCGCGCCTGTCGCGAGAAAAACGCTTCAAGCGCGAGCGTCTGGAACGCCGCGAATACCACACTCACGAGCACCAGGTCAGCCTGCGCTCCTTCGCCCTGCTCTCGGCCGGCGACACCGCCGCCGAGGATTCTGCGAGCATCCCCAATGCATCTTGATCTATCCGAACTGTCTCAGCTGGCGCCGATCTTTCGCGAGCTGTTCAAGGGCTACCACGTCAGCCGCCGCGATCCAGAGCTGTACGCGCAACTGTCGAACTTCCAGGACCAGTACCGCACGCTGTTCAAGGCACTGGGCTTCGAACTGGTCTGCGACACCCGTGGTTTCTACTACTTCGTGCCGGACATGGCCGCTGCGGCGGTGAACAAGACCGCTCAGCGCCTGGCGCTGTTCACCTTCATCCTCGTCGAGCACCTGGCCGATCAGGGGCGCGACCCGATCGCCGTGCTCGACGGCGGCAGCCTCGGCCGTGAAGAACTGCCATCGCTGCTGGAAAAGTACCGCGACCTGTTCATCCAGGCCGAAGTGCAGACCGTTGAAGAGCTCGAAGAAAAGATCATGCGCCGCATGACTCAGCTCGGTTTCGCCAGCGAGGAAAACGGCGTGTACCGTTTCCTGCCGCCGATGCACCGTTTCCTCGACGTGTGCCTGTCGGTTCAGCAGGACCGCGATCTGGCGGCCAGCGTGCACAGCGTGCTGCCGCTGCCGGCACCGGTGCTGATCGACGAAGAAGCCGAAGCCAAATTCCTCGAGACCGACGATCCGCTCGACTTGAGCGAATTTGAAGAAGAGAGCGAAGAAGACGCACTGGCTAGAGCCATTGCCGAAGAACAGGAGTCCGACGCATGAGCCAGGAACGCTACGGCATCCGCCGCTTTGCCCTTTTGAACACCGCCGGTTACAGCCTCGGCCTGTTCCCGCTGGAAGAACCGCTGTCGGTCTACGGCGCGAACAACCTCGGTAAATCCGCCTCGATCAACGCCTTGCAGTTCCCGATCCTGGCGCGCATGTCGGACATGAGTTTCGGCAAGTACAGCCTGGAACAATCGCGGCGTTTCTACTTCGCCTCCGACACCAGCTACATCCTCGTCGAAGTCAATCTGCCCCACGGCCCGCACGTGATCGGCGTGGTCGGTCGTGGCCCGGGCGGTGGTTTCGGTCACCAGTTCTTCGCCTACGCCGGCAAGCTTGACCTGGCGCATTACCAGAAGAACGACACCTGCCTGCGTCAAAAAGAACTGTTCAGCAACCTTGAGAAAGAAGGCCTGAAGGCCTACGAACTCAAGCCGGACGAACTGCGTCGCTTGCTGGTGGGCGGGCACACCTCGATCCCGCTGGACCTGACCCTGATCCCGCTGCGCTCCACCAGCGAGCAGAGCCTGAAGACTTTCCGCGCGCTGTTCATCAATCTGCTGCACATGCGCGAAATCACTGCGGCCAAGTTGAAGCAACTGTTCCTCGATGCCTTCGAGCACAGCCTGCGTTCCGGCAGTGTCGACTACATCGCCGCGTGCGAAGAAGCCTTCCGCGATGTGCGCCGGATGGAGCAGGACTACAACTCGCTGGTCGCCGCCGGCCCGCTGGTCGAGGCCTTGGCCAATGGCGTGAAACAGCGCGACGTGCTGCGCGGCAAGCTGCATCGCCTGTCGCCGCTGCTCGACTCGTTGCTCGGCACCTGGTCGGACTACGCCACGGCGCGCAAGGAAGAGCTGACGATTCAGGCCGAACACTACCGTCGCGAGCAGGATGATCTGCAAAACGATCAGCGCGGCGGCACGCAGGAGCTGATGCGTCTGGAGCGGGAAATTTCCGGCATCCAGCGCTGGCTCGGTGAGTTGTCGGTGCTGAAGAACCGCTTCGCGCTGGTCGATGACGTCAAAGTGCTGGAGCAGCAACTGCTCGCGGCCAAGGACGCCCACGACGAACTGGCCGGTGCGCTGGCACAGTCCCGGCAGTTCAGCGCCGAGGATCTGGAAGAGCGTCTGCGCGATCTGGAAAAACGCCTGAAGTCGGTGAAGCAGCAACTCGATCACGCCGACAACAACAGCTATGCGCGTCTGCGTGAGGAGTTCTCGCAGCAGGACGTCGAGCGCCTGATGCGCCTGTTCAACAGCGCGCTGTTCAGCCTGCCGCTGGGCGAGCACGGCATCACCCTCGACGAGGATGGCGAGTGGGTCAAATCGGTCGAGCTGATCCTGGATGGCTTCAAGGGCGAGCGCTTCGAAGTGCCGGGGCTGTCGATCGACATCTCGCACATCGAGCCGCCGGCTCTGCAAGCGCTGGCCGACCGCGCCGCGCTGCGTGACCAGAAAGAACGTCTGGAAAAAGAGCTCAAGCAGCTCAAGACCCAGCAAGCCGTGGCCGCCGACCGCGCCGCGAGCAAGACCCAGACCGAAGCGCTGTACCAGCAAGTGCTGGATGCGCAGAAAGCCCTGGAAGATTTCCGTCGCACCCAGACCCTGAGCGCCGAAGAAGGCGACAAGCTCGAGCAACTGGCACAGATGGAAGCCGCGCAGGACGAACTCAAGCGCTCCAGCGATGCGTTCACCGAACGCGTCCAGCAACTGTCGGCCAAGCTGCAACTGGTTGGCCGGCAGATCGCCGACATGGAAGCCAAACAGCGCACCCTCGACGACGCCCTGCGCCGCCGTCAGCTGCTGCCGGCGGACCTGCCGTTCGGTACGCCGTTCATGGATCCGGTCGACGATTCGATGGACAACCTGCTGCCGCTGCTCAACGACTATCAGGACAGCTGGCAGGGCCTGCTGCGCGCCGACGGGCAGATCGAAGCACTGTACGCGCAGGTGCGCCTCAAAGGCGTGGCCAAGTTCGACAGCGAAGACGACATGGAGCGTCGTCTGTCACTGCTGATCAACGCTTACGCGCACCGCACCGATGAAGCCCTGACGCTGGGCAAGGCACGGCGTGCGGCGGTCACCGACATCGCCCGGACCCTGCGCAACATCCGCAGCGACTACGACAGCCTCGAGCACCAACTGGCGCTGTTCAACCGCGAGATCAACAAGCGGCAGGTGTCCAACCTGCAGAGCTTCCGCATCGTCCTGGCGCCGAACAAGGAAGCGCTCAAGCACATCGACCAGATCATCCACAGCGCCGGTCAGTACGAAGAAGGCGAAACCCTGTCGGTGTTCGATCTGAGCCAGAGTGCCGAACAGGACAACAAGAACGAAGAGGCCAAGGAATACCTGGCGCGGCTGGTGGCGGCGAACCACAACCAGCTCGGCCTCAAGGACTTGTTCGAACTGGCGTTCGAGATCACCAAGGTCAACGGTCAGCCGGTGATTCACACCGACATCGACGGCGCGGCCTCCAACGGCACCACCATGACCATCAAGGCGCTGACCAACATGTACTTGTTGCTGCACTTGATGGATCGCGACCTCGCTGGTCGCGTGCGCCTGCCGTACTACCTCGACGAGGCGGCGGACATCGACGAGAAGAACCAGGCCGCGCTGCTGGAAACCAGCCTGCAACTGGGCTTCGTGCCGATTCTGGCGAGTGTGAAGCCGCAGGTCTGCGCCAGTGTCGCGATCGACCTGGAAGGCGGCAGCGGCCCGGCGGGGATCTACATCGATGAGGCGGACTGGAAGTACATCCGTCGGCACGATGCAGTGAAGGCGACCATCAATGTGCAAGCCGATGAGCCGGAGCTGGATGAGGTTTGACCGGCGTTAGCTGAAGGCAAAAAAAGGGCCGCGATCTGTTGGGATCGCGGCCCTTTTTTATGGCTTTGGATTTGTGCTGACTTTTAGTGCTCTATCGCGAGCAGGCTCACTCCTACAATTTGGAACGCGTTCCCCTTGTAGGAGTGAGCCTGCTCGCGATGGCGCCACTTCAGGCACCACAGAATTACTTACCGAGCGAAATCTTCGGCGCCCAGGTCAGCCACTCATCCTCGTACTTGTCGAACAGCGGGAACGTCTGCTCAGGCCGTGCCGGGTTGCCCATGCGCTCACCGTCCGGCGTAGCGAAGGCGATGCCACCCTGAATCGCGGTTTCCAGCGACTCCGTGCGCACCGTCAGGCCATTGAACAAACCGATGTCGAAACCGACACCGCTGGTGTTCCAGAATCGGCTGCCGCTACGCACCAACGGCGCGTATTTCGGCTCGATCAAAATGTGCACCAGCACCCGGTCAGCCGTCTGGCCCAGTTCGTAACCGGTGACCTTGCCCACGGTGATTTCGCGGTAGGTCACGGGTACACCCGGTTTCAGCGAGCCACGACGCGCGGCACTCAACACCAGACTCAAGCCGGCCTCTTGCTTGCTCGCTTCCGGCGGATTGGCCAGCGCAACGAAGTTCTTCTGCGGGCCAAGATTTTTCGCCGCCGGCTGCACTTCCACATATTGCCCGGTGACCAGGGTTTCCAGATTCTGGGTCTTGATCAACCCCAACTCCGGCTTGACCACCCAGAACTGACTGCCGACCCGCGCAATGCGCTCCGGCACCTCGGTGATCCGCGCGGTAATCATGACGGCTTGCAGATCGTCGGTCAGATCGACGTCTTCAATCTTGCCGACATCCAGGCCTTTGAAACGAATCGGGGTCCCCGGGCGCAAACCATCAGCGCGGTCGACCTTGATCGTCACCAGCGTGCCTTTCTGATTGGCCTCATCATGGTTGGCGAACAGACGGAAGCGCGGAATACGCTTCTGCAACGGCGCCTTGGCTTGCGGTGTTTCGAAGGCAATGCCGCCGGCCATCAACGTCTGCAATGACTCGCTCTTGACTTGAATACCCCCCGTCAGACCACCGGTGAGGGTGATGCCGCTGACATTCCAGAAACGTGTCGACGCGTTGACCAGGTTTTCGTATTCCTTCTCGATATGCACGCCGATGACGATTTGCTTTTTGGTCTTGGAGAACTGATAGCTCTGTACCGAACCGACCTTGACCTGTTTGTACAGAATCGGACTGCCGACTTCGATCGAACCGAGAACGTCGGTGAACAGCACCAGGTGCAGCCCCGGCGAACGCAGATCCAGCGGCGGCGCTTTTGGCCGTGCCTCGAATTCGCGTTTCGGCGCGGCACCTTTGTCGCCCGGACGCACGGCGATGTAGTTACCTTTCACCAACGCTTCGAGCCCGGTGATACCGGCCAGGGAAATCGACGGTTTGACCACCCAGAACTGCGTGCCTTCGACCAGATAGTCTTCCGCCAGAGGATCCAGCGTCAGCTCGGCCGTGGCGCTGTTCAGATCCGGATCGATTTTCAACGCTTTCATGTTGCCGACTTGAATGCCTTTGTACATCACCGGCGTACGACCGGCCTGCAGGCCTTCGAAGTCACTGAGTTTGACTTTGACCCGGATGCCGGCAGCGGCGGCGTCGAAGTCCTCATACAGACGGAACGGCAGGCTTGGATCAGTAGGCGGACTGTCCTTGCGATTCTCCGGAGTGGCGAAGGCAATACCGCCGGCGACGATGCTCGCCAGAGACTCGCTGCGTACTTTCACCCCGGACAGGTTGGCGTCGATGCTGATGCCGCTGGCATTCCAGAAACGTGTGTGTTTGCGCACCAGTTTGGCGTAGGTCGGCTCGATGAACACTTTCAGTTCAACGGTGCTCTGGTCTTCAGACAGCACGTAGCTTTTGATCTGACCGACTTTGATCTGCTTGTAGAACACCGGACTGCCACGGTTCAGCGAACCGAGACGATCGGCCTTGATGGTCAGGTGCAGGCCAGGCTTGGAGTCCGACAGCGGCGGCTCCTCGGCCAGCGCCTTGAACTTGCGGGTCGGCTCACCTTCACCGGGACTGATGGCCACGTAGTTACCTGAAACCAGGGTTTCCAGACCGGTGATGCCGGCCAACGTCACGCTCGGTTTCACCAGCCAGAAACGCGTGCTGGTCTTGAGGTATTGCTCGACGTCCTTGTTCATTTCGACGGTGGCAATCACCCCTTTGGAGTTGCCCTCATCATCAAGCTTGAGCGTCTTCACTTTACCCACCGGCATGCCCTTGTAGACCACTTCGGTCTTGTTGGCCTGGATGCCTTCACCGCTTTCGAAACGCACCTGAATCTCGATGCCGGTTTCGTTATAGGCACGCCAGCCGAGCCAGCCGCCAATGATCAGGGCAATCAGAGGCAGTACCCAAATGGCAGACCAGTTGGAGGCCGGTCGGGTTTTCGCTACAGGCAAATCAGTCATGGTCGTCGTCCGACTCCGTGTTATCCCAAATAAGTCGGGGATCGAAAGTTACTGCGGCAAGCATCGTCAGAATCACCACACTGGCGAAGGCGATGGCGCCAAGGTTGGCTTCGACACTGGCAAGCCGGCCGAAGTTGACGACCGCCACCAGAATGGCGATCACAAAGATGTCGAGCATCGACCAGCGACCGATGAACTCGATGAAGCGGTACATCCAGATCCGCTGCCGCGCGGACAACGGTTGACGCCGCTGCACCGAAAACAGCAGCAGCGCGATGCCGACCAGTTTGAAGGTCGGCACCAGAATACTGGCGATGAACACCACGGCAGCAATCGGGATCATGCCGTGCTGCACCAACTGGATCACGCCGGACATGATGGTGCTGGGGTCGCCCTGCCCCAGCGAACTGACCGTCATGATCGGCAACACATTGGCCGGGATGTAGATAATCGCAGCCGTGATCAGCAGGGCCCAAGTTCGGGCCAGGCTGTTCGGACGACGAGCGTGAACCAGCGCACCGCAGCGGGTGCAGGTTTGCACGTCGGTGTCCGTATCCTGTCTGTTCAATTCATGGCATTCGGTACAGATCAGAATGCCCGCATCAATCGCCCGCATGGGCATCCTCTCCTGATAACGCCTGCCAGATCTGATGGGGTGACATCACCACTTCCAGCCAGACCTGAACCAACAACAAACCGATAAAACACGCCAGACCGAGGCCGGCGGTGATGGCCGCCATGTCCGCCAGTTTTACGATCGCCACGAGGACGCCCATGAGGTAGACCTCGAGCATTCCCCAGTCTTTGAGGTGATGATAAATGCGGTAGAGCAGCAAGCCGTAACTGCGTCCGACGTTGAATCGAATCGTCAGCAAAACGAATAACTGGCACAGCAACTTCAGCAACGGAATAGCCATACTGCACAGGAATACAACGATCGAAACGCCCTGCATGTCCGTATTGAACAAGCCGAGCACGCCGCTCCAGACCGTATCCTGCGAAGATTGTCCGAGGATATCGAGTTGCATGATGGGTAAAAAGTTTGCCGGGATATACAGCAATAATGCTGCGATCACCAAGGCAAGGCTGCGCTGCACCACATTATGGCGATGGGCGTACAACTCGTAACCGCAGCGCGGGCAGAGTGCTTTCTCGCCATGGGCAAGCTTGGGCTTGCGCATCAGCAGGTCGCACTCATGACAGGCCACCAAGTCTTCCAGCGGTAAATCTGACAGCCCTTGGGCGTCAACCGGATCTGACATAAAGGCTCTGGCTCCGAAAAAGATGGGGGTTATTCTAGTGTTCTGATTCGAAAATAACTGTGCAAAATTGTTCGCTGGCTAAGCAAATATACTTTCCTGCGGGCAAAACAAAACCCCAACTGCTTTCGCAATTGGGGTTTCGGAATTTAATCTTGACGATGACCTACTCTCACATGGGGAAACCCCACACTACCATCGGCGATGCATCGTTTCACTTCTGAGTTCGGGATGGGATCAGGTGGTTCCAACGCTCTATGGTCGTCAAGAAATTC
>NZ_JFYN01000011.1 GCF_000631985.1 Pseudomonas sp. RIT288 | reverse complement strand
CCCTCCCACCCCGTCAAGCCAAAGCAAACACCTCTACCAAGCGCCCAGCAATCAACCCCAGCGCCTCTTCAGCCTCATCAACAATCGCCCCCATACGCATGAAGTCATGGGTCATGCCCACGTACACCTGCAAATCCACAGCAACCCCCGCCGCCTGCAAATGCCGGGCATAAGCTACCCCCTCATCGTGCAGCGGATCGCACTCGGCCAACACCATCAACACCGGCGCGACATCGGCCGGGACTTCGCCGAGCAACGGCGAGAAACGTGGATCAAGACGATCGCTGGCATCACGCTGATAGTGCTCGTAGAACCATTGCAGCGAAGCCTTCTCCAGCAGATACCCTTCCCCGAACTGCTCGATGGAAGGCGTGCTGCGACTGGCATCAGTGACCGGATAAATCAGCACCTGCAAGCGCGGCTGCACAACGGCATCCGTCAGTTGCGCAGCCAGCACCGTGGCCAGGCTGCCACCGACGCTGTCACCGGCAATCGCCAACCGCGCGGTATCGATGCCCAGATCAGCCGCACTCGCCACCAGCCAGTCCCAGGCATCGCGGGCATCATCGGCCGCTGTCGGGAAGCGATGTTCCGGTGCCAGTCGATACGCCACCGACAGCACCACACAATCGGCCAGCGAGGCCAGCGCGCGGCACAGCGAATCATGCGAGTCGAGGCTGCCGACCACATAGCCGCCACCATGGAAATACAACAGTGCCGGACGTCCGGCGCCCGCCTGCAACGGATGATTGCTGTAGATCCGTGCGTTCAACAGTGCACCGTCACGCACCGGCAATTGCAGCTCATCCACCACGGCCAGTTCTTCACCGCCGGCGTCCATCAGCAACGACGACTGATCGAATTGTTCACGGGCCTCGGTCGGGCTCAACTCATGCATGCCGACGCGTTTGCCACTGGCCCGGCCGTTGCCGACCAGTTGCAGAAATGCGGCGATATCAGGATTCAATGACATTCAAATCTCCAAACCGATCGGGCGCCATCAGCGCCCGATCGGTTTTACTTGGGTTTCACAGCAGGGTTCAGGACATGACTACTGATTCAACGATCTGGCCGAGCATTTCTTCAGCCTCGGACAGGAAAGTTTCATCGCGCGGGATCTGGAAGTGCCCGCAATCCAGCCATTCGCCGCCCATGCCCGGCTGGCCGAGTTGCGCCGCCAGCTCCAGTGCCTCGGCTTCGCGACCCAGGGTCCACCAGCACATCGGGTTGACGCTCAGCGGCGCACAGCAATCAAGCTTGAGCGACAACTGCTTGAGCCGGCGCGCCACGCTGAACACATGCGCCAGTTCTTCGGCACCCAGCGCTACGTAGGTCGACGCCCCGCGCTCGGCACTCATGGCACGCTTGAACAGCGCACGCAGATTGTGCGGTGTTTCTTCACCGTCGATGGACAGGCCCGGTGCGGCGTCCGGCAGCGTCACTTGCAGGAAATCGCGCAGGTCGGTTTGCCAGTCATCGACAGCCCCGGCATCGACCGCCGCCGACGGCACGAAGCTGTCGACCAGCCCGACAAACTTGACCTGTTGCCCGGCCTGTTCCAGTTGCGCGGCGATCAACATCGCCAGCGTACCGCCCAGCGACCAGCCCAACAGGTGGTACGGCCCGTGCGGCTGTTTCTGGCGAATCTGCGCCAGGTAATCACTCGCCATCTCGTGCAACGAGGTGTCGTTGAACGTCGGATCCAGCAGCATCCGCGACTGAATCGCCAACACCTGACGTTGACCGCTCAAGCGCCGCGCCAGTGGCTCGTAGTCGAACACCGTGCCGAAACCGGCGTGGAGGCAGAACAGCGGCGCCACGCCCTTGACCTCGGCGTTCATCGCCAGCAACCCGGAGGCTTTTTCCGCCGTGCCCTGAACACTCGCTACCAGTTCGCCGATGCTCGGCTTCTGCATCAGATCGCGCAGTTTCAGGCTCAGCCCCTGAGCCTTGAGCACGCGGCTGCGGGCCACCACTTGCAGGCTGAGGATCGAATCGCCACCCAGTTCGAAGAAATTGTCGGTGAGCCCGACCCGTTCGATTTTCAGCACCTCCTGCCAGATCTTCGCCAGGGCTTTTTCCAGCTCGGTGCGCGGCTCGACGTAGGCAAGGCGCTGTTCGGCGTCCGGATTCGGCAGGGCCTTGCGGTCGAGTTTGCCGTTCGGCGTCAGCGGCATGCGCTCAAGCACCATCAGGTGCGCCGGCACCATGTAATCCGGCAGGCTGGCCTTGAGTTGCTCGCGCAGACGTTCGCCCAAGCCGTCGGCCGGCGTCTCGGCAGCGGCCAGTACATAGCCGAGCAGTTGCTTGCCGCTGAGACCCTCGCGGGCCACCACGGCGGCGTCACGCACGCCCGGCTGCTGCTTGAGGCGCGCTTCGATTTCACCCAGCTCGATGCGGAACCCACGGATCTTCACCTGATGATCGATCCGCCCGAGGTAGTCGACGGTGCCGTCGGCACGCTGGCGCACCAGGTCGCCGGTGCGGTACAGGCGACTGCCATCGGCACTGAACGGGTTGGCAACGAAACGTTCGGCAGTGCCGCCGGCACGCCCCAGATAACCGCGCGCCAACGCACCACCCAGGTACAACTCACCGGCAATGCCGGCCGGCAGCGGGTTGAGATCGCTGTCGAGCACATAACCGCTGCGCTCGCCGACCACGCTGCCGATCGGCGCATAGGCCGCGCCGCACTGATCGTCGACCGCGGCCTTCCAGATCAGCGGCGTGACCACCGTTTCAGTCGGGCCATAGCCGTTGATGATGTACTGCGGTTGCAGTGCGCGTTTGGCCAGTTCGAAACTCGCCACCGGCACCGCATCCCCGCCAAAGCAGTAGATCCGTACCGGCGGCGGATTGCCGTGCTGCTCGGCGTGTTCGGCCAATTGCTGCAGGTACACCGGCGGGAACGCGGCCACGGTCACGCCATGCTGATGCAGGGCGTCGTAGGTCTGTTCGGCCGTCCAGAGGCTGTCGTCGCGAATCAGCAAACGGGCGCCGTGCGTCAGGGTGGTCAGCCACCTTTCATGCGCGCCGTCGAAGGCGAACGACATGAAGTGCAACTCGCAATCGGCCGCGCTCATTTCGTAACGCTGGCCGATCGCCTGGCAGTGCATCGCCAGCGGCCCGTGCGCCACGCCGACACCTTTCGGTTGACCGGTGGAACCGGAGGTGTAGATCACGTAGGCCAGGTTGCCCGGCTGCACCGCCACTTGCGGCGCCGACTGCGGCTGAGTGCGCAGATCCAGCTGATCGAGTTCCAGCACATGCAGGTTGGCCTGGGTCGGCAGCACCTGACGCAGACTCGAATCGCTGAGCAGCAAGGCGATGCCCGAATCGTGCATCAGATAACTCAAGCGCTCGCGCGGATAAGTCGCGTCCAGCGGCACATAGGCGCCACCGGCCTTGAGCACCGCCAACAGCGCGACGATCATGTTTTCGCTGCGTGGCAGGGCCACACCGACCCGCACTTCCGGACCGACACCTTCGGCGATCAACGCATGCGCCAGACGATTGGCCCGCGCTTCGATCTGACCGTAGCTGAAGGCTTGCTCATTGAAGATCACTGCGGTTTGTTCGGCACGTTGCGCGGCCCACCCGGCAATGCGCTGGTGCACCAGCATGGTCTGCGGTTGCGCGACAACGTGCGGCGCGGGCGAGACTCGCCCGGTCGGCAGACCGATGCGTCCCAGCGCCTGCCCGGCGTCCTGAACCAATGCCATGAGCAGGCCTTCCATGTTGCTGCGGATGCCTTCCACGGTCGCCAGATCAAAATGTTCGCGCAGGAACATGTACTCGATCACCAACCCTTCTTCGAGGGTGACCATCAGGTCCATCGGGAAGTTGGTCAGGCCCGAGTTATTGATCTCGCCAAACTTCAGCGAATCATCGCGCCACTCGCGCAGCGCCTGATCGATCGGGTGGTTCTCGAACACGATGATGCTGTCGAACAGCGACTGCCCGGCACGCCCGCCCCAACGCTGGACGTCGGTCAACGGGGTGTACTCGCGCTCGCGCAGTTCCAGGTTGAAGTCCTGCAATTCGCGCAACCAGGCGCCCACGGCCTGCTCGGCCGGCACGTCCTTGATCACCGGCAAGGTGTTGATGAACAGGCCGAGGATCGATTCCGAGGCCGGCAGGCTTGCCGGACGCCCCGCCACCGTCGCGCCGAACGCCACACAACGCTGGCCGCTGTAACGGCTGAGCAGCACCAGCCACGCGCCCTGCACCAAGGTGTTGAGGGTGACCTGCTGCGACTGGGCAAAGGCTTTCAACTGTTCGGTGCGGGTTGCGCCCAAACGGCTGTACAGCGCCTGGTGACCGCGACCGCTGCCGGTGCGCGTCACCGCGTCCGCCAGATAGGTCGGCTCGTCAAGCAGGCTCAGGTGCTGACGCCAAAAGCCTTCGCTGGCATTCGCGTCCTGCTGTTGCAGCCAGTTGATGTAACCGCGGTACGGCACCGCGTCGGCCAGTGGTCGTGCGGAATACTGGCTCAGCACCTCACCGATCAACTGCGAACTGCTCCAGCCGTCGATCAGAATGTGATGGTAAGTCCAGATCAACTGATAGCTGTGCTCGCTGACTTGTACCAGCGTCAGCCGTTGCAGCGGCGGCTGGTCAAGGTCGAAGCCCTTGGCCCGCTCGGCATCCGCCAGACCTTGCAAGGCTTCGGCCGAATGATCCTGCTCACGCCAGTCGAGCAGACTGAACGGCAACTGCGGATCGGCGAGCACGAATTGCAGCGGCTCGGCCATGTCCTGCCAGAGGAAACCGGTGCGCAGAATGTCGTGGCGACGGCTGACGGTTTCCCACGCGGCTTGCAGACGCAACGGCTCAAGGCCCTGCACCGGAACGCTCAACTGGTTGACGTAGAGATCCGCTTCCGGCGAATTCAATCCGAGGAACAGCATGCCCTGCTGCATCGGCGACAAGCGATAGAGCCCGTCCAGTTGCCCGGCTGGCAGTGGCAGTTGCGCGACTTGCGCCTCGCTCAAGCCGTGCAGCGGCAGGTCGATCAGCGCCGGCTCCGGCGCCTCGCGACCTCCGGCGGACTGCACGCACAGGGCCAGTTGCTGAATGGTCGGTTGTTGGAACAGGTCTTTCGGGCTCAACTCCAGCCCTTGCTGACGGGCGCGGCTGACCACTTGAATCGAGATGATCGAGTCACCGCCCAAGGCAAAGAAACTGTCGTGGGTGCTGACCTGCTCAAGGCCCAGTACCTCTTTCCAGATCTCCACCAACGCCTGCTCGGTGGCATTCTCCGGCTCGACATGCAACTGCGCGGCACTCAGTTCCAGTGCTGGCAGGCGCTTGCGGTCGATCTTGCCGTTGGGGGTCAGCGGCAGCTGCGCCAGCCACAGGCGGTGGCTCGGCACCATGTAATCCGGCAGGGTTGCGCTCAGCCAGTTGCCGAGGGTTTGCTGCAGCGCTGCCTGTTGTTCGGCGCTGGCGTCGATGATCGCCGGATCACTCGGCACCAGATAGGCAATCAGTTGCTGACTGCCCGACACTTCGCTGGCCACGACCACCGCTTCTCGCACGGCGGCATGCGCCAGCAGGCGTGCTTCGATTTCGCCCAACTCGATACGCAAGCCGCGAATTTTCACCTGATGGTCGATCCGACCCATGTACTCCAGCTCGCCCTCCTCGCGCTCACGAATCAGGTCACCGGTGCGGTACATGCGCTCGCCGTTGCCGACGAAAGGATTCGGCACAAAGCGCTCGGCGGTCATCGCCGCACGCCCCAGATAACCGCGCGTGATGCCGGCGCCGGACAGGTACAGCTCGGCCGAAACGCCTTGCGGAACCGCGTGCAGATCGGCATCCAGCAAATGGCTGGCGCTGTAATCGAGCGCCCGTCCGATCCGCGCCTGACCGCCAGCACTGCGGCGGGTCCATGTCGAATACGTGGTGTCTTCCGACGGGCCGTACAGGTCGTAAACGTGCTCGACCGTCGATTGCTGATACAGCGTATCCACCAAGGCTTGTTTCAGCGGTTCACCCGCCAGATTAATGATGCGCACGCTCGGCGGAATCTGCCCGGCACGCTGCAGCGCGGCGATCGCCGACGGCACGGTGTTGATCAGGCGCACCTGATCACGAGCCGGCAGTTGCGCCAACTCCAGTGCATTACGGACGATGATCAGCGAGCCGCCGTTGGCCAGGGTGACGAACAGCTCCCACACCGACAGGTCGAAGCACACCGAAGTCGAGGCCAGCACGCCTTGGATGTCATCGCGGCTGTAGACCTTGGCCGACCAGTCGATCAGCGCCATGACGTTGCGATGGGCAATCGCCACGCCTTTTGGTTTGCCGGTGGAACCGGAGGTGTAGATCACGTAGGCGAGGTTGTCCGGCTGCACCGCAGTCTGTGGCGCAACAGTCGAATAGCCGCCCAGCGACAGCTGATCCATCAGCAGCACTTGCGTATCGCCCGGCAGGCTCAGAGTCGCGGCAACCGCCTGTTCGGTGAGCAACACCCGCGCCCGACTGTCTTCGAGCATGTAAGCCACGCGATCCGCCGGATAGTCCGGGTCCAGCGGCACATAGGCGCCGCCGGCCTTGAGCACCGCCAGCAAGGCAATCAGCAATTGCTCCGAACGCGGCATGGCCACGCCGACGCGCACTTCCGGGCCGACGCCTAGCTCTACCAGTTTGTGTGCCAGACGATTGGCCTGCGCGTCCAGTTCGGCGTAGGTCAGTTGCGTATGGGCGAAGGTCACCGCCAAGGCATCCGGGGTCACCGCCGCTTGATGGGCGATGGCTTGATGGATGCACTGCTCGGTGGCGAAATCGCTGTTCAGCGGCGGGGTATGTTCGATCAGGTTCAGCTCGCTGAGCGAACGCTCCCCCGACTCGCTCATCTGCCCGAGCAGGCGCTGCAGATACCCAGCCAGTTGCACCACGCTGTGCGCGGCAAAGCTTTCGCACTGGTAGCTGAAGTGCATCGACAACTCGTCGCTCAAGTGCACCAGCAGCGTCAGCGGATAGTTGGTCTGCTCATGATTGTGGATTTCGCCGAAGCGCAGTTCTTGTGGTGCGCCCTGCGCCAGCGCCTCGGACACCGGGTAGTTCTCGAACACCAGAATGTTGTCGAACAGCGCCTCACCGTTGCGCTCGGCCCAGCGCTGAATATCGAACAGCGGGGTGTGTTCATGCTCACGCAAGGCCAGGTTCTGCGCCTGCACGCTCTGCAACCATTCGCCAACGCTCGATGGCGAGTGCGGACTGGCGATGACCGGCAAGGTGTTGATGAACAGACCGATCTGCTGCTCGACGCCTTTGAGTTCAGCCGGACGCCCCGCCACCGTGGCGCCGAACGCCACACACGGCTGGCCGGTCAGGCGCTGCAACAGCAGCAGCCATGCCGCCTGAATCAGCGTGTTGAGGGTGACTTTCTGCTGGCGCGCGAACTCGCCCAGACGCCGCGTCTGCTCAGCGTCGAGCACGCAGAAATGTTCACCATGACCGTCGCACGGTGCATCGCCGCGCTGCGCCTGCAACGCTTGCGCCAGCAAGGTCGGCGCTTGCAGGTCAGCCAGTTGCGCAGTCCAGTAACGCTCGCTGGCCTGCACGTCCTGGCGCTGCAGCCATTCGATGTAATCGCGGTAACGACCGGCCAGTGGCGGCTGGGCAACCCCGCTGTAACGCTGCAGGACTTCGCCGAGCAACTGCGAGTTGCTCCAGCCGTCCATCAGAATGTGGTGGTTGGTGTAGATCAAGTGGCAGCGCTGCTCGTCCAGACGCACCACGACCATGCGCAACAGCGGCCCCTGGCTCAGGTCGAAACCTTGCGCCTGTTCGGCCGCCGCCAGTGCATTCAGATCACTCTGACAATCGTCACGATCACGCCAGTCGAGGACGCGGAACGGCATGTTCAGTTGCTTGTGCACCACCTGCACCGGACGCGCCAGTTGACCCTGCCAGACAAAGCTGCTGCGCAGGATGTCGTGGTTGTCCACCGCCGCTTGCCAGGCTTGCTGGAAGCGTTGCGGATCGAGGCCTTCGACATCGAGCCGGACCTGGTTGATGTAATCGCCGGTGGCCTGCTCGTAGAGGCTGTGGAACAACATGCCCTGCTGCATCGCCGACAGCGGATACACATCGGCGACCTGGCGCGGCGCCAGCGGGAACTGATCGAGCTGCGCCTGCGTCAGGCCGGCCAGCGGGAAGTCCGACGGGGTCAGGCCTTCGACGCCCGGGGTCAGGCAATGGCCGATCAACGCCGCGAGTTCTGCGGCGTAATCTTCCGCCAGGGCTTCGATCACCGCGCTGTCGAAACGCTCGCGGCTGAACGTCCAGCCCACCCGCAGCTCACCGCCATACACTTGACCGTTGAGGGTCAACCAGTTGCCCAGCGGCGCCTCCGGGCTCTGATCGAGACCGGCGTTGTCCGGCGACGGCACGAACAGCGCAGCCTCGTCGCCAGCGAAACTGCCGTCGAACTGCCCGAGGTAGTTGAAGGTGATGCGCGGGCTCGGCAAGGCCTGCAGGCGCTGTTGCGCGCGGGCATCACCGAGGTGACGCAAGGCGCCGAAACCGATGCCCTTGTTGGGGATCGAGCGCAGTTGTTCCTTGATCAGCTTGATCGACTCGTCAAGCGTATCTGCCGGCGTCAGGCGCACTGGGAACAGGCTGGTGAACCAGCCCACCGTGCGGGTCAGATCGACACCGTCGAACAGTTCTTCGCGACCATGACCTTCGAGCTGGATCAGCGTCGACGCCTGCCCGCTCCAGCGACCAATGACCCGCGCCAATGCCGTCAGCAACAGATCGTTGACCTGCGTGCGGTACGCCGCCGGGGCCTCTTGCAGCAGTTGCCGCGTCAGCTCGGCACCGAGCCGGGTCTGCACGGTCAGGGCCAGACGATTGTCCTGGCTGGCGTCAATGCGTTTGCACGGCAGATCGCTACTCACATCGCTCAGGCAAGCCTGCCAATAATCCAGTTCGGCCTGCAACGCCGGGCTGTTGGCGTAACGCTGCAAATGCTCGCCCCAGTCCTTGAACGCGCTGGTCCGGGACGGCAGGCTCAACGGCTGATCATTAAGCAATTGCTGATAAGCGTTATGCAGGTCTTCCAGCAGAATCCGCCACGACACGCCGTCCACCGCCAGGTGATGAATCACCAACTGCAAACGCTGAGTGCCATCAGCCAGATTCGCCAGCACCGCTCGCAGCAACGGCCCGTGTTGCAGATCGAGGCTGCGCTGGGCGCGATTACCCAAGGCTTCAAGGGCCGCGGCATCAGCGACGTGTTCCTGCCAGAGCAGGTTCTGCGGCAGCGCTTCGACCGCACGGTGCTCGGCCTGCCACACGCCATCGCGCTGAGTGAAGCTCAGGCGCAAGGCATCGTGATGGGCCACCAGTGCGCGCAACACTTGCTCGACTTTTTCAGCGTCCAGCGCCTGCCGCGGTTGCAGCAGCACTGACTGGTTCCAATGATGACGCTGTGGAATCTCGTCGGCGAAGAACTGCTGCTGAATCGGCAGCAGCAACGCTGCACCGCTCGCGGCTTGCTGATCAATGCTCGACTCGTCGTCACCCCACTGCGCGACCAGTGCCAGACGCTGCACGGTCTGGTGCTGGAACAAATCTTTGGGATTGAGGCGAATGCCGGCCTGACGGGCGCGGCTGACCACCTGAATCGAGATGATCGAGTCGCCGCCCAATTCGAAGAAGTTGTCGTGGATGCCGACTTGCGGCAGCTTCAGCACGTCCTGCCAGATCGCGGCCAGACCCTGCTCCATCGCGCTTTGCGGCGCCTGATAGGTCTGCTGCGCCTGGCTGGCGTCCGGTGACGGCAAGGCGTTGCGGTTGAGTTTGCCGTTGGCGGTCAACGGCAATTGCGCCAGCAGCAACAGGTGCGCCGGAACCATGTGATCCGGCAGATTGGCCTTGAGTTCGGCGCGCACGCTGTCGCGCCACAGCGCCTGTTCGGCCGGGCTTGCGTCGAGCAGCTCGGCGTCGCCTGGCACCAGATACGCCACCAGTTGCTGACCGCTGAGGCCCGGCTGCGCCAGTACCACGGCCTGACGCACCGCCGCCTGTTCCAGCAGTTGCGCTTCGATCTCGCCGAGTTCGATACGGAAACCGCGAATCTTCACCTGATGGTCGATCCGGCCGATGTATTCGATCACGCCGTCGGCGCAGTAGCGCGCCAGGTCACCGGTACGGTACAAGCGCCCACCATCGGCGGCGAACGGGTCGGGAATGAAGCGCAGGCTGGTCAGATCCGCACGGTTCAGGTAACCGCGAGCCAGGCCCGCACGACCGACGTACAGCTCACCGATGCAACCTTTGGCGACCGGGTTCAGATCACCGTCGAGCAAGTACCAGGACAGATCGGGAATCGGTTCGCCGATCGGACTGCTGGCGTCACGCTGCAAATCGGCCAGCGAAATCGGCCGGTAGGTCACGTGCACGGTGGTTTCGGTGATGCCGTACATGTTGATCAGTTGCGGTGCCTGATCGCCGAAACGCTCGAACCACGGACGCAGGCTCTTGACCTCCAGCGCCTCGCCGCCGAACACCACGTAACGCAGCGCCAGTGCTTGCGCCGCGTGCTCCGGGGCGCAGGCCACTTGCATCAATTGCTTGAACGCCGACGGCGTCTGGTTGAGCACGCTGATGCCTTCATGGCAGAGCAAGGCGAAGAAATCTTCCGGCGAGCGGCTGACCTCGTAAGGCACCACCACCAGTTTGCCGCCGTACAGCAGTGCCCCGAAAATCTCCCACACCGAGAAATCGAAAGCGTAGGAATGGAACAGGCTCCAGACATCCGTGGCGCCGAAATCGAACCACGCATCAGTGGCCTCAAACAGGCGCAGTACGTTGCGATGGGCCAGCAACGTGCCCTTCGGTTGACCGGTAGAACCGGAGGTGTAGATCACGTAAGCCAGGTTGTCCGGGCTCATGCGCACGTGCGGATTGCTGTCGCTGTAGCCTTCCAGACCATCACGCTCCTGATCGAGCATCAGGCTGCGCAGCGAATCCGGTACCGGCAGACGACCCAGCAAATGGCTCTGGGTCAGCAGCAAGGCGATGCCGCTGTCGCCGATCATGTAGCTCAGGCGTTCTTCCGGATACGTCGGGTCCAGCGGCACATAGGCACCGCCGGCCTTGAGAATCGCCAGCAGGCCGACCAGCATGTCGAGGCTGCGCTCCACCGCCAGACCGACGCGCACGTCCGGGCCGACACCGCTGGCAATCAGCTTGTGAGCCAACTGGTTGGCGCGACTGTTGAGCTCGCCGTAGCTCAGGGACTGCCCGGCACAGCTCACGGCAATCGCTTGCGGGGCGCGGGCGGCTTGTTGTTCGATCCGTTGATGCAGGCACTGCTCGCTCGGGAAATCGCGGATGGCCGGGTTCCACTGACGCAAGGTCGCCGCGTGTTCGGCAGCGTCATGCAACGGCAGTTCGGCGATGCGCTGAGTGCTGTCGGCGACGATGCCTTGCAGCAGATGGGTCCAGTGTTGCGCCAGGCGTTCGATGGTCTCGACGTCGAACAGGTCGGTGGCATACGTCAACTCGGCCCAGACGTTGTCGCTCGATTCAAAGGTGTTCAGGGTCATGTCGAACTGCGCGGTACTGGACGCCCACGGCAAGCCTTCAATCGCCAGTTTTGGCAGACGCGTGGCACCCTGCGCCTGACGCACCTGGCTCTGGTGGTTGTGCATCACCTGGAACAGTGGGCTGTGACTGAGGCTGCGTTCCGGTTGCAGTGCGTCGACCAATTGCTCGAACGGCAGATCCTGATGCGCCTGCGCGCCGAGCACGGTGTTTTTCACTTGCTGCAGCAGGCTGCGGAACGTCTGCTGACTGTCGAACTCAGCCTTCAGTACTTGGGTGTTGACGAAGAAACCGATCAGGCCTTCGGTCTCGACCCGGTTGCGGTTGGCCACCGGCACCCCGACGCGGATATCGGCCTGACCACTGTAGCGATGCAGCAAGGTCTGGAACGACGCCAGCAACAGCGCAAACAGCGTGACGTTCTCGCGCTGCGCCAGTTGCTTGAGCGCGGTGGCCAGTTCGACGCTTAGCGGGATATCGCGACGGGCGCCGCGATAGCTCTGCTCGGCTGGGCGTGGACGGTCGGTCGGCAACTCCAGCAGCGGTTGATCACCATCGCCGAGTTGTGCGGTCCAGTAGCTCAATTGACGCTCGCGTTCACCGGCGTCCATCCACTGTTTCTGCCACACGGCGTAGTCGGCGTATTGCACCGGCAGCGCCGGCAATTGCACGCTCTGACCCTGGCTGCAGGCGGCATACAACGCCACCAGCTCATCGACCATGACATTCACCGACCAGCCATCGGAGACGATGTGATGCAGGGTAATGACCAGCGCGTGGTCATCGGCGGCCAGACGCAGCAGTTTTACCCGCAGCAACGGGCCTTGCTGCAGATTGAACAGGTGCAGGGTTTCGGCGGCGACCAGCGCTTGCAGCGCCGCCTCGTCGAGATCCGCCGCCACGTTCTGCACCTGCAGATCGAGCGTGCCGTGAGCCTGGATCACTTGCAGGGTCTGGCCCTGCTGTTCGACAAAACAGGTGCGCAGCGATTCATGGCGCTCGATCAGCGCGTCGAAGCTGCGCTGCAACGCCGGCAGATCCAGTTCACCGCGCAGACGCAAGGCTGCCGGCACGTGATAAGCGGTGCTGGTCGGCTCCAGTTGCCAGAGGAACCACTGACGCTCCTGGGCATAGGACAGCGCCAGTGGTTGCAGGCGTGGCAAGGCAACAATCGGCGGCTCCCGATGCGCCTGATCGACACCCAGCGCGGCGACAAAGTCTTCCAGCGAGCTGTGTTCGAACAAAGTGCGCAGCGGCACCTGCACGTTCAGCGCCTGACGGACGCGCGAGACCACCTGCGTGACCAGCAACGAGTGGCCGCCCAGTTCAAAGAAGTTGTCACTCAGACCCACGCGATCAAGCTTGAGCACCGCTTGCCAGATCTCGGCGACGCTGTGCTGAGTGGCGGTTTGTGGCGCGAGGTAAGTCGATTGCAGCTGGCTGGCGTCAGGTGCCGGCAAGGCTTTGCGGTCGACTTTGCCGTTCGGGGTCAGCGGCAGCTGCGCGAGGAACAACAGGTGCGCCGGCACCATGTATTCCGGCAGCTCGGCCTTGAGGCTGGCTTTCACTGCGGCGCGCAGTTCGACTTCATCAATATCGTCGGCGGTCGGCACCACATAACCGACCAGTTGCGGGCCGGTCGGACCATCCTGAGCGATTACGACGGTTTCGCGCACGTTGTCGAGGGCGAGCAAACGCGCTTCGATTTCGCCGAGTTCAATCCGGAAACCACGGATTTTCACCTGATGGTCGATTCGCCCGATGTACTCGATCACGCCTTCGGCGCGATAGCGGGTCAGGTCGCCGGTGCGGTACAGACGCGCGCCGGTTTTCGAGAATGGATCCGGGACAAAACGTTCGGCAGTCAGGCTCGGGCGCTGGAAGTAACCACGAGCGAGGCCGTCGCCGCCGATCAGCAGTTCCCCCGGGGCGCCGAGCGGATTGAGCTCCAGGTCGCTGCCGAGGATGTACAACGCGGTGTTGTCGATCGGCGTGCCGAGGAATGGACGGCTGTTATCCGCACTCAAGGCGTGTTGCGCCGACCAGATGGTGGTTTCGGTCGGGCCGTAGAGGTTCCACACCCTCGGCGTCAGCGCCAGCATGCGTTGCGCCAGTTCCTGCGACAGTGCTTCACCGCCGCAGAGGAACGTGCGACCGGTGAGGATCTGCGCGTGTTCGCTGTCCAGCAGCATGCGCCAAGTGGAGGGCGTGGCTTGCAGCGCCGTCACGGCGTGACGCTCGATCAGTTCGAGCACCGCTTGCGGATCCTGATGCACATCCTTGCCGGTCAGCACCACACAGGCGCCGGCCAGCAACGGGCCGTAGATTTCCAGGCCGAAAATATCGAACGAGAACGTGGTCAGCGACAGCATGCGATCGCCGGCACAGATACCCGGCTGCTTGATCATGCTTGCGACAAAGTTGCTCAGCGCCGCGTGGCGCACCATCACGCCTTTCGGTTTTCCGGTGGAACCGGAGGTGTAGATCGTGTAGGCGAGGTGCTCGCCATTGACGGCAACGTCCGGCGCGCTCTGTGGATAAGCCGCCAGCCACTCGTGCGGCTGATCGAGCAACAGCGTTTGTACGCCCGGCGGGATCGGCAGTTGCGCCTGCAAATGGCTTTGGGTCAGCAGCAATTGCAGACCGCTGTCCTCAATCATGTAGGCCAGACGATCCTGCGGATACGCCGGGTCCAGCGGCACATAAGCACCGCCAGCCTTGAGGATCGCCAGCAGGCCGACGATCATTTCCACACTGCGTTCGACGGCGATGCCGACCCGCTGATCCGGGCCGACACCGGCCTCGATCAGCTTGTGCGCCAGCTGACTGGAGCGAGCCTCCAGCTCGCCATAGCTCAGCACGTCTTCGCCGATGATCAGGGCGGTGGCCTGCGGTGTTTGCTGCGCACGCCGGGAGAAATCCTGCTGCACGCATTCGGCTTGCGCGCTGCGGTCGGCGATGCGCAACCAGTCCTGCAACAGCACGCCGTGCTCGGCGCTTTCCAGCAACGGCAATTCGCCAACGCGCTGGCTCGGTGCGGCGACGATACCGCGTAGCAGGTTCTGCCAGTGACGCGCCAGACGCTCGACGGTTTCAGCTTTGAACAGATCGGTGGCGTAGGTCAGCTCGGCGGCAAAGCCGTCGCTGGACTCGTAGGTATTCAGCGTCAGGTCGAACTGCGCGGTGCGCCCTTCCCACCGCACATCCTCGACACTCAGCTGCGGCAACTGCGCCGCGCTGCGCCCCTGATCACGGCTGGTCTGGTGGTTGAACATCACCTGGAACACCGGGCTGTGGCTCAGGCTGCGCTCTGGTTGCAGGGCTTCGATCAGTTGCTCGAACGGCAGATCCTGATGCGCCTGCGCGGCCATCGCCGCCTGCTTGACCTGAGCCAGCAACTGGTTGAACGGCAGCTGCCCGCTGACCTCGGCACTCAGCACCTGCGTGTTGACGAAGAAGCCGATCAGGCCTTCAGTCTCGACGCGGTTGCGGTTGGCGGTCGGCACCCCGACGCGAATCTGCGCCTGACCGCTGTAGCGATGCAGCAACGCCTGGAACGACGCCAGCAACAACATGAACAGGCTCGCACCTTCGCGCTGCGCCAGCTGTTTGAGGGCGTCACCGAGGTCTGCCGGCAGGTTCAGCTCCAGTCGCGCACCGCGCAGGCTTTGCAGCGCCGGACGCGGGAAATCGATCGGCAGCTCCAGCACCGGCTGCTCGCCACCCAGGGTCTTGACCCAGTAGGCCAACTGGCGCTCACGCTCGCCCGCTTCCAGCCAGTGCCGCTGCCAGATCGCGTAGTCAGCGTACTGTATTTCCAGCTCCGGCAGGCTCAGCGGCTGCCCGGCGGTGTCGGCGGCGTAATGCTGGATCAGCTCGTTGACCAGGACTTTGATCGACCAGCCATCGGAGATGATGTGGTGCTGGATCAGCACCAGCACGTGGTCGTCTTCCGCCACTTTCAGCAGCGCCACCCGCAGCAGCGGGCCCTGCTGCAAATTGAACGGGCGCGCGGTTGCGCTTTCGACGAAGGCCTTGATCGCCGCGTCTTCCCCGGTGGCGTCGAGCCCCTCAGGCAATGCCGTCAGGCTGATGCTCAGCGGCAGCTGCGGATGAATCACCTGGCAAAAGCTTTCACCCTGCTCGGCGAAAGTGGTGCGCAGGCTTTCGTGACGCGCCGCCACTGCGTTGAAGCTGCGTTCCAGCGCGGCCACATCCAGCCGACCCTTGAGGCGCAGGGCGCTGGGGATGTGATACGCGGTGCTGTGCGGGTCCATTTGCCAGAGGAACAGTTGACGTTCCTGAGCGTACGACAGAGGAATCGCCGCAAACCCGGAACGTGTTTCCGGGATCGGCAGGTTGGCCGGAGAGACGCCCTCTTCGAGCATCTTTTCCAGGTACAGCTTACGTTTGTCCAGCGGCAGAGTGATAAAGCGCTTGGCTACCCTCAAAGCAACACTCTTGTCCATCAGACTTCCTCCATATCGTCAAGCAGGGCTTCCAGCTTGCTCAGTTTCTGTTCGTTGATTGCCCCGCCTCCTGTATCGAGTCGAGCGACAAAATCGCTCAGGACGGGGTGCTGGAATAACAGTTGCGGGGTCAGCGTCAGACCCAGTTCAAGGGCCATGCGCGACACCACGTTGACCGCCAGCAGCGAGTGCCCGCCGAGTTCGAAGAAGTGATCGTTCAGACCAATGCGTTGCACTTCGAGCACTTGCTGCCAGATCGCCGCGACCTGCTGCTCAAGCTCACTGTGCGGCGCGACATACGCGGCCTGCATCTGGCTGGCATCGACCGCCGGCAGGGCCTTGCGGTCGAGTTTGCCGTTGGGGGTCAGTGGCAACTGCTCAAGGAACAGCAGGTGCGCGGGAATCATGTAGTCAGGTAACGAAGACTTGAGGCCAGTCTTTAGTCCCTCGCGCAGTTGGCGCTGCGCGTCCCCGTCGTGCATCTCCAGTTGCGGGGCGACCACATACGCCACCAGTTGCGCGCCGGTGTCGCTTTCGACGGCCAGCACCGCCGCTTCGCCGACTGCCGGTTGCGCGAGCAATCGCGCCTCGATCTCCCCCAGTTCGATGCGGAATCCACGAATTTTCACCTGATGGTCGATCCGGCCCATGTACTCCAGCTCGCCCTCCTCGCGCTCACGAATCAGGTCACCGGTGCGGTACATGCGCTCGCCGTTGCCGACGAAAGGATTTGGCACAAAGCGCTCGGCGGTCATTGCCGCACGTCCCAGATAACCGCGCGTGATGCCGGCGCCGGACAGGTACAGCTCGGCCGAAACGCCTTGCGGAACCGCGTGCAGATCGGCATCCAGCAAATGGCTGGCGCTGTAATCGAGCGCACGCCCAATCCGCGCCTGACCGCCAGCACTGCGGCGGGTCCAGGTCGAATAAGTGGTGTCTTCCGACGGGCCGTACAGGTCGTAAACGTGCTCGACCGTCGATTGCTGATACAGCGTATCCACCAAGGCTTGTTTCAGCGGTTCACCCGCCAGATTGATGATGCGCACGCTCGGCGGAATCTGCCCGGCACGCTGCAGCGCGGCGATCGCCGACGGCACGGTGTTGATCAGGCGCACCTGATCACGAGCCGGCAGTTGCGCCAACTCCAGTGCATTACGGGCGATGATCAGCGAGCCGCCGTTGGCCAGGGTGACAAACAGTTCCCACACCGACAGGTCGAAGCACACCGAAGTCGAGGCCAGCACGCCTTGAATGTCGTCGCGGCTGTAGACCTTGGCCGACCAGTCGATCAGCGCCATGACGTTGCGATGGGCAATCGCCACGCCTTTTGGTTTGCCGGTGGAACCGGAGGTGTAGATCACGTAGGCGAGGTTGTCCGGCTGCACCGCAGTCTGTGGCGCAACAGTCGAATAGCCGCCCAGCGACAGCTGATCCATCAGCAGCACTTGCGTATCGCCCGGCAGGCTCAGAGTCGCGGCAACCGCCTGTTCGGTGAGCAACACCCGCGCCCGACTGTCTTCCAGCATGTAAGCCACGCGATCCGCCGGGTAATCCGGGTCCAGCGGCACATAGGCGCCGCCGGCCTTGAGCACCGCCAGCAAGGCAATCAGCAATTGCTCCGAACGCGGCATGGCCACGCCGACGCGCACTTCCGGGCCGACGCCTAGCTCTACCAGTTTGTGTGCCAGACGATTGGCCTGCGCGTCCAGTTCGGCGTAGGCCAGTTGAGTATGGGCGAAGGTCACCGCCAAGGCATCCGGGGTCACCGCCGCTTGATGGGCGATGGCTTGATGGATGCACTGCTCGGTGGCGAAATCGCTGTTCAGCGGCGGGTTATGTTCGATCAGGTTCAGCGCGCTGAGCGTGCGTTCGCCGCCATCCGCCATCTGGCTCAGCAGACGCTGCAGATGCGCGCCCAACTGCGCCACGCTGGCCGCCGCGAAGCTGTCGCGCTGATAACTGAAATGCACCGACAGTTGCGCGCCCATGTTCACCAGCAGGGTCAGCGGATAGTGGGTCTGCTCCTGATTGGCCACCGCGCCGAAGCGCAGACCCTGCGGCGCACCACGCTCCAGTGCTTCGCCGATCGGGTAGTTCTCGAACACCATCAGGCTGTCGAACAGTGCGTCACCACCCTGCCCGGCCCAGCGCTGAATGTCCGCCAGCGGCGTGTGTTCGAACTCGCGCGAGGCGAGGTTCTGCGCCTGCACCGCTTGCAGCCAGGCAACCACGCTCTGCTGCGCGGACGGCGCGGCGATCACCGGCAGCGTGTTGATGAACAGGCCGATCTGCGTTTCGGCACCCGGCAGATCCGCCGGACGCCCGGCGACGGTGGCGCCGAACGCCACGTAATCCTTGCCGGTGTAGCGCTGCAACAACAGCAGCCAGGCCGCTTGCACCACTGTGTTGACGGTGACTTTTGCAGCCCGGGCAAACTCGCCCAGGCGCTGGCTCAGCTCAGCGTCCAGCACCTGGTAATAATCGCCATAACCCACGCTCGGCAAACCGGCGTGCGGTCGCGCGATGGCATTGGCCAGGCGTGTCGGCTCCTGCAGAGTGCCCAGCGTTGCCCGCCAGTAGGCTTGCGCCGCCGCGCCATCCTGACGTTGCAGCCAGGCGATGTAATCGCGGTAGCGACCCGCGCCACGGGCGACCGCTTCGCCGCTGTAATGCTGCAACACTTCGCCGAGCAACTGCGCGCTGCTCCAGCCGTCCATCAGGATGTGATGGTTGGTGTAGATCAGGTGATAACGATCGGCTGCGGTGCGCACCAGCACCAGACGCATCAGCGGTGCACAGCTCAGATCCAGACCCAGGGCGCGCTCCTCATCAGCGAGAGTCTGCAGCGCTGCCTCCAGATCAGTCCTGCCGTGCCAGTCGAGCACGCTGAATGGCACCTCGACCTGACGCTGCACCACTTGCACCGGTTGCGGCAGATCGCCTTGCCAGAAAAAGCCGCTGCGCAGGATGTCGTGGGCATCCACCGCGGCCTGCCACGCTGCGCGGAAGCGTTGCGGATCGACACCGTCGACGTCCAGGCGCATCTGGTTGATGTAGTCGCCATTGCCGTGTTCGAGCAAGGTGTGGAACAGCATGCCCTGCTGCATCGGCGACAGCGGATAGATGTCGTCGATGCCTTGCGGCTCGAGCACCAGTGCGTCGAGTTGTTCTTGCGACAGTTGCGCCAGCGGGAAGTCCGACGGCGTCACGCCACGGTTGGCACTGTCGCAGCAGTGGCCGATCAGTGCAGTCAGTTCCTGCAGATAGTCGTCGGCCAGACGCTGGATAGTGGCGGTGTCGAACATCGCGCCGCTGTAGGTCCAGCTCAGGTCCAGCTCACCGCCGAAGACCTTGCTGTTGAGCGCCAGCGGATTGCCCAGCGGCCCTTGCAGATTGACCTCTGCGCCGCCGGACTCGCTGGTCGGCACGAACAGGGCATCGCTGGCAGCATCGAAGCTGCCGTCGAACTGGCCAAGGTAGTTGAAGGTCAGGCGCGGCGCCGGCAAGGCTTGCAGGGTGGCACGCGCCGACTCATCACCGAGGCGCGCGAGTGCGCCGAAACCAATGCCTTTGTGGGGGATCGCCCGCAGCTGTTCCTTGATCTGCTTGAGCGATGCGCCGAGTTCGGCGACCGGTGCCAGGCGTGCCGGGAATACGCTGGTGAACCAGCCTACTGTGCGGGTCAGATCGATGTGTTCGAACAGGTCTTCGCGACCATGGCCCTCAAGCAATACCAACGCATTGTTGTCACCGGTCCAGCGCACCAGCACCCGCGCCAGTGCGGTCAGCAACAGGTCGTTGACCTGGGTGCGATAGGCCGCCGGCGCTTCCTGCAACAGCTGACGGGTCAGGGTCTGATCGAGTTTGCTGCGCAGGGTCAGTGCCTGATCGTGCTGCTGCCCCCCCTGCGGACGGTCATAAGGCAAAGCCGCCGAAGCGCCCTGCAACTGCTGCTGCCAGAAGCCCAGCTCGGCCTGCAACGCAGGGGTTTTGGCGTAGTCCTGCAACGCCGCCGCCCAGGCCTTGAGCGCACTGGTCTTGGCCGGCAACTGCACGGCGTGGCCAGCGAGAATCTGCCGGTAGGCACGTTGCAGGTCTTCGAACAGAATCCGCCACGACACGCCATCGACCACCAGGTGATGGACGATCAGCAGCAGGCGCTGACTGCCATCAGCCAGGTTCGCCAGCACCACGCGGATCAGCGAACCGCCGCTCAGTTGCAGGCTGCGCTGGGCCTTGTTGCCCAGTGCTTCAAGGGCGGCGAGATCAGCGACCTCGACTTGCCAGAGGATGGTTTCCCCCGCTTGCGTGGCGACGTCGCGGTAATGCGCCGACCAACCCGCAGCCTGCCCGACAAAGTCCAGACGCAAACTGTCGTGCTGAACGACCAACGCATCCAGCGCTTGCTCAAGTACCTGAGCGTCCAGCGCCTGCGTCGGCTTGAGCATCACCGCCTGGTTCCAGTGGTGACGGTCGGGAATCGCCTCGGCAAAAAATGCCTGATGAATCGGCAGCAACGCGGTTTCGCCAGTTTGCGCGAGCTGATCAATGGGCTGCACGGCTTCGCCGGTCTGCGCGACCGTGGCCAGGGCCTGAATGGTCTGGTGCTGGAACAGGTCTTTGGGGCTGAAGCGAATCCCGGCCTGCCGCGCCCGGCTGACCACTTGAATCGAGATGATCGAGTCGCCGCCCAGTTCGAAGAAGTTATCGCTGACGCCGACCTGCTCAAGCTTGAGCACGTCTTGCCAGATCGCCGCCAGTTGCTGCTCCAGCGCCGTGTGTGGCGCGAGGTAGGTCTGTTGCAGTTGGCTGACGTCCGGTTTTGGCAGGTTCTTGCGATCGAGCTTGCCGTTCGGCGTCAGCGGCATGCGCTCAAGACGCAGGACATACGCCGGCACCATGTGCGCCGGCAGGCTGGCCTTGAGCTGCGCGCGCAGGTCTTCGGTGAACTCGGCACTCGCTGAATCACCGACCACGTAGGCCACCAGACGCTTGCCACTGCCGGCGCTGCCTTCCTGCGCCACGACCACCGCTTCACGCACGCCGTCGAGGGCTTGCAGCGCCGCTTCGACTTCGCCCAGTTCAATACGGAAACCGCGAATCTTCACCTGATTGTCGATGCGATCCAGATAGTCAAAGGTGCCGTCGACGCGCTGGCGCACCAGGTCACCGGTGCGATAGAGCAAGCCGCCATGGGCGCTGAACGGGTCGGCGACAAAACGCTCGGCGGTCAGCCCCGGACGGTTCAGATAACCCCGCGCCAACCCGGTACCACCGAGGTACAACTCACCGGCCATGCCTTGTGGCAACAGGTTCAGATCGGCGTCGAGCACATAGGCGCTGCGGTCGCCGATCCGGCTGCCGATCGGTGCGTAAGCAGCGCCGCACGGCTCTTCACGGCCAGCCTTCCAGATCAACGGCGTGACCACGGTTTCGGTCGGGCCGTAGCCATTGATGATGTAGTCCGGATCGAGGGCGCGTTTGACCCGTTCGAAACTGGCATTCGGCACCGCATCGCCGCCGAAGCAATAGATCCGCACGTTCGGCGGGTTGCCGACACGCTCGGCGTGTTCGGCCAGTTGTTGCAAGTAAACCGGCGGGAACGCGACCACGCTCACGCCGTGTTCGATCATCGCGTTGTAGGTCTGCTCCGGCGTCCACAATGTGTCGTCGCGAATCAGCAGCGAAGCACCGTGGGTCAGGCTGGTCAGCCAGCGTTCGTGGGCGCCGTCGAAGGCGAACGACATGAAGTGGAATTCGCAGTCGCTGTCGCGCATTTCGTAGCGCTGACCGATGGCCTGGCAATGCATCGCCAATGGGCCGTGGGCAACGCTGACGCCTTTCGGATTGCCGGTGGAACCGGAGGTGTAGATCACGTACGCGAGGTTGTGCGGATCGACTGGCACCTGCGGCGCCGTGCTCGGCAACTCGCGCAGGTCGAGACGATCCAGTTCCAGCAACGGCACCGACTCGCCGACCGGCAACTGCGCCGACACCGATGAATCGCTGATCAGCAGCGCCAGCCCTGAATCCTCAATCAGATAGGCCAGGCGTTCACGCGGATAACTGGTGTCCAGCGGCACGTAGGCACCGCCGGCCTTGAGCACCGCCAGCAGCGCGACGATCACCGCCTCGCTGCGTGGCAGGGCCACACCCACCCGAGTCTCGGCGCCGACACCACGGGCGATCAGCGCGTGAGCCAGTTGATTGGCACGCTGCTCGATCTCGCCATAACTGAAGTGCTGACCATTGAAGATCACCGCGGTGCGCTGCGGACGCTCGACCGCCAGCGCGGCAATGCGCTGATGCACAGCGATGTCCACCGGGTATGGCTGCGGATGGTTTTCGGCTTGCTGGCGGGCGTGCTCTTGCGCGCTGGCCAGAGCGATTTCGCCAAGGTTGCGTTCGGCCGACAGCGCAAACTGTTCAAGCAATTGCAGCAGGTGGGCACTGATGCCTTCGATCACCTCACCGGCAAACTGGCTGCGGTCGAAGCTGTAGTGCAGCGCCAGTTGCTGACCGAGGGTGACCGCCACGCTCAGGGCGTAGTGGGTCTGCTCCAGGTTGCCGACATCACCGAATGTCAGACCCTGCCCGGCCTGGCTCAGCGCCTGGGCGACCGGGTAGTTTTCGAACACCAGAATGTTGTCGAACAGCGCTTCACCGCCCTGCCCGGCCCAGCGCTGGATGTCCGCCAGCGGCGTGTGTTCAAAGTCGCGCAGGCTGAGGTTCTGCGCCTGCACCGCTTGCAGCCACTGGCCAACGCTTTGGTCCGGGCGCGGCGCGCCGATCACCGGCAAGGTGTTGATGAACAGGCCGACTTGCTGCTCGATGCCCGGCAAATCCGCCGGACGCCCGGCCACGGTCGCACCGAACGCCACCGCTTCGTGACCGGTGTAGCGCTGCAGCAACAGCAGCCACGCGGCTTGCACCAGAGTGTTGACGGTGACTTTCTGCTGCCGGGCAAACGCTTCCAGCGCCTGGGTGCGCGGCACGTCCAGGGTCAGATAATGGTCGCCGTGGCCGCTGTCGCGCTCGCCGCCGGTGGCGGCGCGGGCCAGTCGGGTCGGCTCTTGCAGGGCAGCCAATTGGCCGCTCCAGAAGTCCTGACTGAGTTGCGCGTCCTGACGCTGCAGCCAGGCGATGTAATCGCGATACCGTCCGCCACCATGGGCCGGGGTGCGACCGCTGTAGCGCTGCAACACTTCGCCGAGCAACTGCGAGTTGCTCCAGCCATCCATCAGAATGTGGTGATGGGTGTAGATCAGGTGCCATTGCTCGGCAGCGGTCTGCACCAGCACCAGACGCAGCAACGGTGCATGGCTCAGATCGAATCCTTGCTGACGCTCGGCATCGGCCAGCGCCGCGAGGGCTGCCGGCTGATCGTCGCGCTGGCGCCAGTCGAGAATGCTGAATGGCAACTGCACCTGTTTGTGCACGATCTGCAGCGGTTGCGCCAGCTCGCCCTGCCAGACGAAACCGCTGCGCAGAATGTCCTGTGCAGCGACGGTAGCCTGCCACGCGGCACGGAAACGCTCAGGGTCAACGCCTTGCACATCCACGCGCAACTGATTGATGTATTCACCCGCCGCTTGCTCGTAGAGGGTATGGAACAGCAAACCCTGCTGCATCGGCGACAGCGGATAGACATCGTCGAGCTGACCGGCCGGCACCGGCAGCGCATCCAGTTGCGCCTGGGTCACGCGGGCCAGCGGGAAGTCCGACGGCGTCGCTTGCGCGGTTGGCAGCGTGCAGCAGTGTTCGATCAGCGCCTGCAACTCGATGGCGTATTGATCGACCAGTTGCTGCACCGTGGCAACGTCGAACATCTCGCGGCTGAAGCCCCAACTCATCGACAATTCGCCGCCATACACCTGACCTTCCACGGTCAGCCAGTTGCCCAGAGGCGCCGACGGATCCTGCGCCACGCCGCTGGTTTCAACAGCCGGCACGAACAGCGCCGCCTCGTCGAACTGGCGGTCGAACTGGCCCAGGTAGTTGAAAGTGATGCGCGGTTGCGGCAGCGCGGCCAGTTCGGCGCGCACCGACGGCGCGGCCAAATGACGTAGCACGCCGTAACCCAGACCTTTGTCCGGCACCGCGCGCAGTTGCTCCTTGATCGCCTTGATCGAGCCGTCGAGATCAGCGCTGGCGGTCAGGTTGAGCGCGAACAGGCTGGTGAACCAGCCCACGGTGCGGGTCAGGTCAATGTCATCGAACAGGTCTTCGCGGCCATGCCCTTCCAGTTCGATCAACGTGCCCGGCTGCTGGCTCCAGCGGCTGATGGTGCGCGCCAGCGCGGTAAGCAACAGATCGTTGACCTGGGTGCGATACGCGGCGGGCGCCTGTTGCAGCAACCGACGGGTGCGCTCGGCGTCGAGGCGCCATTCGATTTTTTCGCCATGCAGGTTGTGCAGGCTGCCATCCGGGCGGTCGCACGGTAGATCCCTGGCGCCCTGATGCTGGGCTTTCCAATAGCTCAATTGGTCATCGAAGCGCGACGCTTCTTGCGCCAGACGCGCAGTCCAGCTCTGGAACGCGCTGGTCTTCGCCGGCAACTGAATGCCGCCACCCGCCGCGAGTTGCTCGTAAGCCTGCTGCAGATCTTCCAGCAGCACCCGCCAGGAAACGCCATCGACCGCCAGGTGATGAATGATCAGTGCCAGTCGTTGCGAGCCGTCGGCCATCGTCACCAGCAACGCGCGCAGCAGCGGGCCGTTTTGCAGGTCGAGGCTGCGCTGAGCTTCGTTGCACAGTGCCTGCAACTGTTCGGCAGATTCGGCGTCGCGTTGCCACAGCTCAGTGCCCGTCAGCAACGGGCCGTGGCTTTGCTGCCAGCCTTCGCTGCCTTCGACAAAGCGCAGGCGCAAGGCGTCATGGTGATTGATCAGGTGCGTCAGTGCCGCATCGAGCCATTGCGCGTTCAATGCCTCGCGCGGGGTCAGCAGCAACGACTGGTTCCAGTGCTCGCGCACCGGCATCGCGCGGCTGAAAAAATCTTGCTGGATCGGCCCGAGAACGGCGTCGCCGGTCACCGGCCCCTGATCCACCGAGGACAGATTATCGTGGCTCGCGACCAGCGCCAGACTGCGCACCGTCTGGTACTGGAACAGGTCACGCGGGCTGATACGGATCCCGGCCTGCCGCGCACGGCTGACCACTTGAATCGAGATGATCGAATCGCCGCCCAGCTCGAAGAAATTGTCTTCGAGGCCAACGCGTTCAAGGCCGAGCACAGCCTCCCAGATCGCCGCGAGGGCTTTCTGCATGGCGTCCTGGGGCGCCACGAACGCCTGTTGCGGCGCGGCATCCGGTTGCGGCAAGGCCTTGCGGTCGAGCTTGCCGTTGGCGGTGACCGGCAATTTATCGAGGGTGATCAGGTAGGTCGGCACCATGAATTCCGGCAGGCTGCCGAGCAGCCACGCCTTGACCTCCTGCTGCCATTGCTCATCTGACTGCGGGTTTTCCAGGACTAGATAAGCCACCAGATGCTTACCGCCCTGCACCAGCACCACCGCCTCACGCACCAGCGTGTGCTGCATCAGGCGGGTTTCGATTTCACCCAACTCGATGCGCAAACCGCGTAACTTCACCTGATGGTCGAGACGGCCGAGGTATTCGATCACGCCGTCGGCACGCTGCCGCACACGGTCGCCGGTGCGGTACAGGCGCGCGCCGTCATGGAACGGGCACGGCACAAAACGTTCGGCCGTCAGCGCCGGGCGCTGGTGGTAACTGCGCGCCAGCCCGGCGCCGCCCAGATACAGCTCACCGGCGACACCGCTTGGTACCGGCAGCAATTCGGCATCGAGGACATGGGTGCGCAGGTTGGCGATCGGCCGGCCGATCGGCACGCTGTCTGCGCCTTCATCGACACAGGTCCAGTGGGTGACGTCGATGGCCGCTTCGGTCGGGCCGTACAAGTTGTAGAGGCTGGCGTTCGGCAGTTTGGCGAAGACTTGCAGCTGCGCATCCAGCGGCAACGCTTCACCGCTGCAGACAATCCGCTTGAGGCTGCTGCAGCTTTCCACGCCGGCCTCGTGGATGAACGCCTGCAACATCGACGGCACAAAGTGCAGCGTGCTGATGGCGTGGCGGTTGATGCTATCGATCAGTTGCAGCGGATCACGGTGCGCGCCCGGCGCGGCCACCACCAGCCGCGCGCCGGTCAGCAGCGGCCAGAAGAACTCCCACACCGATACGTCGAAACTGAACGGGGTTTTCTGCAGCACCGAATCACTGGCGTGCAGCGCATAGGCTTCCTGCATCCAGCACAGACGGTTGACCAGCGCCGCGTGGCTGTTGCCGGCGCCCTTTGGCTTGCCGGTGGAACCCGAGGTGTAAATCACGTAGGCCAGGTTCAGCGGATCGACACTGACGTCGGAACGGCTATCGCTGTAGCGGTCGAGCAGCCCCGGCTGATCCAGGGTGATGACGTTTACGCCGTCAGTCGGCAGCGTTGCCAGCAACGCTTGTTGCGTCAGCAGCAAGGTGATGCCGCTGTCCTCGATCATGTAGGCCAGGCGCTCCTGCGGGTACTCCGGATCCAGCGGCACGTAGGCGCCGCCAGCCTTGAGAATCGCCAGCAGCGCGACGACCATTTCCACCGAACGCAGGGCGCAGACGCCGACCAGGCTGTCCGCCTGCACACCCTGTTCGCGCAGCAGATGCGCCAGGCGATTGGCCCGGCCATCCAGTTCGGCGTAACTCAGCGTCTGTTCGCCGAATACCAGCGCCGGTGCCTGCGGTGTGCGCGCGACCTGCGCTTCGATCAGTTGATGAATCGGTGTGTCGCTCGGGTACTGCGCGTGGACGTTGTTCCAGTCGTGCACCAGCGTGCGCTGCTCGTCAGCCTCCAGCAGCGGCAACTCACCGATACGCTGCGACGGATCGGCGACCATCGCCGTCAGCAAGCGCAGCCAGTGCCGCGCCATGCGTTCGATGGTCGGTGCATCGAACAGGTCGCTGGCGTAGGTCAGTGCGGCGTGCAACTTGCCGCCCTTCTCCCAAGTGTCCAGCGTCAGGTCGAACTGGGTGGTGCGACTCTGCCAGTCGAGACTGTCGAGCAACAGGCCGGATGCGGTGCTGATGGTGGCGATATCGGCCACGTGCGGCTGATGGTTGTACATCACCTGGAACAGCGGCGTATGGCTGAGGCTGCGTTCCAGCTTCAGCGCTTCGACCAGTTGCTCGAACGGCAGATCCTGATGCGCCTGGGCACCGAGCGCGGTTTCCTTGATCGCTCGCAGCAGTTCATCGACCCGAGTCTGACCGTGCAACTGCGTGCGCAGCACCTGAGTGTTGACGAAGAAGCCGATCAGCCCTTCGATCTCGCCGCGATTGCGGTTGGCGATCGGCACACCGACGCGCAGGTCGGTCTGCCCGGTGTAACGGTGCAGCAGCGCATTGAAAGCGCCGAGCAGGAACATGAACACAGTGACCTGATGCTGTTGCGCAGTGCTGCGCAGTTGCTCGGCCAATTGGCCGTCGACCGCGAATTCGTAACGGGTACCGCGATAGCTCGGCATCGCCGGGCGCGAATGATCCAGTGGCAACTCCAGCACCGGGTGTTCGTCGCCCAGTTGTGCCTGCCAATAGTCGAGCTGGCGCGCCTGCTCACCGGCTTCCAGCCAGCGACGTTGCCACAGCGCATAGTCGCTGTACTGAATCGGCAGTGGCGGCAATTGCGGCGCCTGACCGGCGTCGAACGCGTCGTAGCAACGGATGAATTCGTCGATCAACACGTTCATCGACCAGCCATCGGACACGATGTGATGCAGGGTCAGCAGCAGCACGTGTTCCTGCTCGGCAAGCTTGAGCAAGGTCACTCGCAGCAACGGGCCGACCGCCAGATCAAATGGCAACACCGACTGCTGTTCGGCGGCGCGGATCACCGCCTGCTCGCGCTCACCGGCCGGCAGCGCACTGAAGTCTTCCCGGTTAATCAGCAGCGGCGCCGTGGCCGGCACCTGCAGCAGGCTGTCATCGGCCTGGCGCTGGAACACCGTACGCAGGGTTTCGTGGCGTTCCACCAGGCTGGCGAAGGCTTGCTCCAGTGCCGCCAGGTTCAGCCGCCCGTTGAGCCGCACCGCACCGGGCAGGTTGTAGGCGCCGCTCTGCGGATCGAGTTGCCAGAGGAACCACATGCGTCGCTGCGCGTAAGACAGCGCCTGACGATCCTCGGCTGCGATGCCGGCCGGTATCGGGAACCGCGCGAAATCCACGCCCTCCTTGTGCAGGGCCGCGAGGAACATCTGGCGCTTTTCCAGGGGCAACCCGATAAACCGGCGAGCAAGTTTCAAGGAGTCTTCAGCATTCATTTCTCAGCATCCGGATCAGTAGGCAGGAAGCACAAAGGCACGTCGTCCCTATAAAACGAATGCAGACCGGAAAAATTAGCGAATGAGAACAACTGTCAGACAGACAAAACCCTGTGGGAGCGAGCCTGCTCGCGATAGCGACCTGTCAGTCAATGTTGCAGTAACTGATCTATCGCTATCGCGAGCAGGCTCGCTCCCACAGGGTCTCGGATGAATCCGCAGAATCGGTTTACACGACGGCCATCAGGCTGTGCCGGCGATGATGCCCTTCCAGCTGATCCTTGATCACCTTGAGCACTTTGGCTTCATGCTCATGAATAAAGAAGTGCCCGCCGGCGAGCATGTCCACCGAAAAGCTGCCACGGGTTTCCTTGCTCCAGCCGATCAGTTGTTCGGTGGTCGCACGATCCGCCTTGCCGCCCAGAACGTGCACCGGGCAGTTGAGCAACGGCCGCTGCAACGGCTCGAATTTGCCGCAGAGCAGAAAGTCGGCGCGCAGGATCGGCAGGGTCAGGCTCATCAGCTCGGCATTGGCCAGCACTTCTTCGCGGGTGCCGTTGAGTGTGCGCAACTGATCGATCAGCTCGGCGTCGGTTTTCGGCTCGGCAAAACCGCGATCGTAATCGGCGCGCATCGTCGGCGCCGCCGTGCCCGAGGCAAACAGCGCCACTGGTTCCGGGCAGCCCAATAGGCGCAGTGCATGGGCGATTTCGCAGGCCAGCAGCGCGCCCAGACTATGGCCGAACAACGCATACGGCGCCTTGAGATTCGGCCGCAATTCCTTGGCCAGCTGCATCGCCAGCGCACGCATATCCGTGTGCAGCGGCTCGTCGAAACGTGCGCCGCGCCCCGGCAGTTCCACCGGTTGCAGTTGCAGCCATTGCGGCAGTTTTGGCCGCCAGCGGCTGTAGACCATGGCGCTGGCGCCGGAGTACGGCAGGCACAGCAGGGTCAGCTTGTTCACCCGGCTTTCCTCGAAAAATTTGTCTGTAGAGAGAAACGGATTACCCGCCCGGCAAATTAGTCGCGCGCCGGTAAATTGCGCCAACGGGCGCTCGTTAACTGTTCAGGCCAAAACCAATAATGAGGATTCACCGTGGACCTGCAGAGCATCCTGGGCAAGTTGTTCGCCAACGCCGGTGCCGTCGGCATCGAAGGCGTTTTTCAATTCGTGTTTGGCCCGCAGCAGGCCTACTGGTCGGAGGTCAAGGCCAGCAGCCGCACCGCGCCCGGACGCCACCCCAGCCCCGACGTGACCATTGAAGTGGCCGAGAGCGATTTTCTCGGGATCATGGGCGGCCGGGTCAATGTCGAAGAACTGTTCGCCAGCGGGCGCCTGAAAATCGGCGGCAACATGGGCCTGGCGACGCTGCTGCCGCAGATCATCGAGCACGCGATGCACGGTGGTGCAGTGGCGCAAAAGGTCGACATGAACAAGCGCTACCCGACGCCGCCACGCTTCAGTGAACAACTCACCGCCGGCCTGCCGATCCAGACCCGCATCGAGCGTCTTCCGCGCAATGAATTGTCGGTCAGCGAATTCAAAAGCAAGTATTTGCCCAACGGCATCCCGGTAGTGATCAGCAATGCCCTGCACGACTGGCCGCTGTTCAAGCTCAGTCGTGAAGAATCGCTGGTGCATTTCGCCGAACTGCAGGGCATCACCCGCCACGGCGATTACGTGAAGAAGACCTTTTCCACCGAACGTGATTTCCGCTCGACGTCGATGGCCGAGTTCATTGCCTCGCTGGACCAACCGGCGGTCAAACGGGCTGACGGCGAACCGCCGGCCTACATGGGCAACAACATCCTGCCGGCGCAATTGCTGCAGCAGATCAAGTACCCGCCCTACTTCGATGCGTCGCTGTTCATCCCGCCACGCATCTGGATCGGCCCCAAAGGTACGCTGACGCCGCTGCACCGCGACGACACCGACAACTTGTTCGCGCAGGTCTGGGGCCAGAAGCAGTTCACCCTCGCCGCCCCGCATCACCGCGAAGCACTGGGCACCTGGTCGACGGCGCCGAAGGGTGGCCTGGATGGTTGCGACTTCAACCCCGATGCGCCGGACTACGAGCGCTTTCCTGCAGCACGCGATGTGACATTCCTGCGCGTGACGCTGGAGGCCGGAGATCTGCTGTTTTTGCCAGAGGGCTGGTTCCATCAGGTGGAATCGGTGTCGACATCACTGTCGGTGAATTTCTGGGTGAATTCGGGCCGGGGTTGGTAACCGACACCACCAAACTCCTGAAGGTATCGATAACTGTGGCGAGGGAGCTTGCTCCCGCTGGACTGCGGAGCGATCCCAAGCTCTGAGTCTCAATGATTTCTGAAATCGGGCCGACTGGTTTGCGATTGCTGCGCAATCGAGCGGGAGCAAGCTCCCTCACCACAACCGCTCATCAATGCCGGGTTATTTCAGGTGCCGATAACTCTGAAACGCCGACGCCAACACCACCGCCCCCGCCACAATCGCCAGCCAGAATCCGCTGCGTGCGCCAAACGCATCCACCAGAGCGCCCGAGCCGGCCGCGCCAATCGCCACGCCGATGCTCAGCCCCGTCACCAGCCACGTCAGGCCTTCGGTGAGTTTGGCCGGCGGCACGATGCGCTCGATCAGCGCCATCGCCACAATCAGCGTCGGCGAGAAGAACAACCCGGCGACAAACACCGCCAACGACAAACCGAAAATATTGCTCGCCAGCAGCAATGGCAGTGTGGTCACCGCCGTCGCCACCCCGCCGTAGAGAAACAGCCGCGGCAACGGCAGTTTCGAACGCATCGCGCCAAACGCGATACCGGCCAGACACGAGCCGACCGCATACACCGACAACACGATGCTCGCCGCCGCCGGCTGGCCCTGCTGCTGGGCGAAGGCGACGCTGACCACATCGATCACACCGACGATGACGCCCATCGCGAGCATCAACGCCAGCAGCCATTGCACGTCGGTCGAGCGAATGATCGAACCCTGATGCTGCGACTCCTGCGGGTGCACCGCCGGCTCGGTGCTGCGCTGGGCAACAAACGCCGTCACCCCGATCGCCAGCGCCAGCAGCGCGGCCAACGGCCCGGCCTCGGGAAACGCCACCACGCACAAACCCACTGACAGCGGCGGGCCGACGATGAAACAGACTTCATCGAGCACCGATTCCAGCGCGTAGGCAGTCTGTAATTGCGGCTGGCCGCGATAGATCTCGGTCCAGCGTGCGCGCACCATCGCCGACATGCTCGGCATGCACCCGGCCAGCGCGGCGAAGATGAACAGCGTCCAGGTCGGCGCCTGCAAACGCGTGCACAGCAACAACATCAACAGCGCCCCGCCACCGATCAATGCCGACAACGGCAGCACCTTGCCCTGGCCGAAACGATCCACCAGCCGCGAGACCTGCGGCGCACAAAACGCCGTGGCCAGGGCAAACGTCGCCGCCACCGCACCGGCCAGTGCGTACCCGCCCTTGAGTTGCGAGAGCATGGTGATCACGCCGATGCCGGTCATGGAAATCGGCATGCGCGCGATCATCCCGGCCAGTACAAAAGCACGGGCGCCGGGGGCGGTGAATAATTCGCGATAGGGGTTTGCCATGGGTACAGCCTCATCAGGGGCCGCCAAGTTGCCATAAAGGTTGATGAGCGTGGAAGCATGCAATTGTTGGTGGAATGTGAAGGCCCGGAAGAGCAAAAGATCGCAGCGTGCCGCAGCGCCTACAGGTGAACGCATTTCCATGTAGGAGCTGCCGAAGGCTGCGATCTTTTGCTCTTTGCTCTGAACTCTCTCCGCTTGCGACCAGTCAGCTAAATAGGCCCTCACTCAAGGCGCGACCCTGCATGCAAATATCCCTCGCCCGCCAAGTGGCACTGGTCACCGGCGCCAGCTCCGGCATCGGCCACGCCGCCGCCAAAGCGCTGGCCGCTGCCGGCGCAGCCGTCGTTATCAATTACAACCGTCAGGCCGAACCTGCCGAAGCGCTGGCGCGACAAATCATCGCCGACGGCGGTCAGGCACTGGCCATCGGCGCCGATATTTCAAAGGAAGACGAAGTCGAACGGCTGTTCGCCGAGACCCTCGACGCCTTTGGTGCGCTGGACATTCTGCTGGCCAACTCCGGCCTGCAAAAAGATGCGCCGGCGGTGGACATGACCCTGGATGACTGGAACACGGTGATCGGCGTCAACCTCACCGGCCAGTTCCTCTGCGCTCGCGCCGCGCTGCGGATTTTCAACCGACAAGGGGTGCGTGAAGGCGTGTCCCGCGCGGCCGGCAAGATCATTCACATGAGTTCGGTGCATCAACGCATTCCGTGGGCCGGGCACGTCAACTATGCGGCGTCCAAGGGCGGCGTCGATCAGTTGATGCAGACCCTCGCCCAGGAAGTCAGCCATCAGCGCATCCGCATCAACGGCATCGCGCCGGGGGCGATTCGCACGGCAATCAATCAGGACGCCACCGAAGGCGCCGCCGGCGAAAAGCTGCTGGAGCTGATCCCCTACGGTCGCATCGGCGATGTCGAGGACATCGCCAACGCGGTGGTGTTTCTCGCTTCCGACGCCGCCGACTACATCGTCGGCACCACCCTGTTCATCGACGGCGGCATGAGTCTTTATCCGGAGTTTCGTGGCAATGGCTGAGCATCATCCTGAACGACAAAGCCCGATCGACGCCCACGGCATCATCGGCGACCTGCGCAGTGCCGCACTGGTCAACGACAAGGGCAGCGTGGATTTTTTCTGCTGGCCGGAATTCGACAGCCCGTCGATCTTCTGTTCGCTGCTCGACACGCCCGAGGCGGGGATTTTCCAGCTTGCCCCGGACTTGCCCGACGCCCGGCGCGAACAGATCTACCTGCCGGACACCAATGTTTTGCAGACGCGCTGGCTCAGCGAACAGGCCGTGGTGGAAATCACCGACCTGCTGCCGATCGGCGACAGTGTCGATGATTTGCCGCTGCTGATGCGCCGGGTGCGGGTGGTCAGCGGTGAAGCGACGTTTCACATGCGCTGCGCGGTGCGGCATGACTACGCGCGTGCCAACACCCGGGCGCAGATGGATGACCAATCGGTGATTTTCAGCGCCGAGGACCAGCCGTCACTGCGGCTGGTGGCGGATCAGGCGCTGCGCATCGATGGCGAATCGGCCATTGCTTCCTTCAGTTTGAAACAGGATCAGCACGCCGAATTTGTCCTCGGTGGCGCCGACGATCCGCGCTTCAGGGATGACGGCGCCAAAATGTGCCTGGAGCGCACGTTGAAGTTCTGGCGCGACTGGATCGGCCAGTCCAACTACCGTGGACGCTGGCGGGAGATGGTCAATCGTTCGGCCCTCGCGCTCAAGCTGCTGACCTCGCGCAAGCACGGCGCGATCCTCGCCGCCGCCACCTTCGGCCTGCCGGAAACCCCCGGCGGCGAGCGCAACTGGGACTATCGCTACACCTGGATCCGCGACGCCTCGTTCACCGTCTACGCGTTCATGCGCCTGGGTTTTGTTGACGAGGCCAACGCCTACATGGGCTGGCTGCGTGGGCGGGTCAGCGATTGTCAGGGACATTCAACCAAACTCAACATCCTCTATGCGATCGACGGCCGTCAACAACTGCCGGAAACCGAACTTTCTCACCTCTCCGGCCATGGCGGCGCGCAACCGGTGCGCATCGGCAATGGCGCGTACGATCAGATTCAGCTCGATATCTTCGGCGAACTGATGGACGCGGTGTACCTGGTCAATAAATACGGCGACGCGATTTCCCACCAAGGCTGGAAACACGTGCGCGAAGTGGTCGATCAGGTGTGTGAGACCTGGCAGACCACCGATGTAGGCATTTGGGAAATGCGCGGTGAGCAGCATCACTTCCTGCACTCGCGGTTGATGTGCTGGGTGGCGCTTGACCGGGCCATCCGCCTGGCCTCGAAACGCTCGCTGCCGGCGCCGTTCGTCCAGTGGGATCAGACCCGGCAGGCGATCTACGCCGACATCTGGGACAACTTCTGGGACGAAGAGCGCGGGCATTTCGTCCAGTACAAGGGCGGCACTGCGCTCGACGGTTCGATGCTGCTGATGCCGCTGGTGCGCTTCGTCAGCGCCAAGGATCCACGCTGGCTGTCGACCCTTGAAGCGATCGAAAAACACTTGGTGCGCGACGGCATGGTTTACCGCTACCGCAACGATGACGCCAACATCGACGGTTTGGCCGGCACCGAAGGCGCCTTTGCCGCCTGCTCGTTCTGGTACGTCGAATGTCTGGCCCGGGCCGGTCAGGTGGAAAAGGCCCACCTGGAGTTCGAACAACTGCTGCGCTACGCGAACCCGCTGGGCCTGTATGCCGAAGAGTTCGACAGCAAGGGCCGCCATCTGGGCAACACCCCGCAAGCGCTGACGCATCTGGCGCTGATCAGTGCGGCGAGTTTTCTTGATCGGCGTTTGAGTGGGGAAAAGAGTGTTTGGCAGCCGTAAATTCGCCGCACTCTGTCGGAAATATCCCTTCAACTCGGGTTTTGCAGGACGATTTCCTACACAAAAATAAACGTTGGTGAACTTCTGTGGCGAGGGAGCTTGCTCCCGCCGGGTCGCGAAGCGGCCCCAATCCCTGCGCCATCATTTCTCCAGAAGAACCGTATTGTCTGGCTTTGCGCCTGCTTCGCAGCCGAGCGGGAGCAAGCTCCCTCGCCACACGCCAGGTCATTCAGCCCCTACTTCGTCTAAACAATCCCCGCCCAATCCCTCCCCCGCAACCTGCACTTACACCCTGAAATACCCTGTTGCCAGCTGTTACATCCCCCCCTACCATCCACCGCAACGGGCACAGCGGAGCTGTCCAATAAAACCCGAATTCAAGGAACCAGAATGACCCAGCACGTCCACCGCCCCATCGCCACGCCCCTGCGCAGCGGCCTTACTCGCACCCAACTCTGGGAAGCCGCCGACAAAGGCCTGATCAAATGCTGGGAAATCGGCCGCCAGCGCGCCACCCGCTTCCCCGACCTCGCCCACCAATGCCTCGCCGGCGAACTGCCGGTGCTCGGCTGGAAAGGTGGCGTGAGCCGCAGCCTGAAGAAAAACGAGAAATACGGCTCGCTGAAATACCTGGCGCAGTGGCAGGGGTTGCGTGGCGAGGATCTGGATATTGACCTGGGTGAAGAGCGTTCACTGACCTGCTCGCGGACGAAGATGCGGGTGACGTTTACGCCGGATCGGACGAAGTATTTCAATCAGGTGGCGGAAGCCGAGTCATAGAAAGCGCACATTTTGTAGGCAGGTCTGATTCATACGAGTGTTTTTGTACCTTTCAACTTATCGGCTACGGATTACTGTGTGACAAAAACATACATGGACAAGCTCGCCCTTACGGTTGCTGCACTAGCACTAGGGGCAACCATCTGGCAGGGACAAGCCCAGATCAAACATAACCACGTCTCGATAGAGCCGCGAATCACTTCGTACTTTTCCAACAACGGGAACAAAGACCAGTGGGGCATCTACGCCTTTAACAACGGTATGGGTAACGCTTTTGTTGAAAGCCTTGAAGTGTACGTGGACGGAAAAGCAGTCGCGGATCATCCGTACGGAAAGTTCTTCTCTGCCGTCAACGCCCTTGGGCTGGATCCACTGTGTTTTTTAATCGGTGGCCCGCGCCCGAACGACGCTTTCCAAGTAGGCAGCGAGGAACGCCTTATTGAAGCCAATCCGAAAGCCCCCAAAACATGCGCATTAAGTAACCTGATGCTGCAAAAATATGCCAACGAGCGGGTGGACTATGAATTGGTTTTCAAATCGATTTATGGTGATCGCTTCAAGTATCGATACTCTAAAAACTCTCAGGTGGCTCTATAAACGCGCCGTATCCGCTCCAGCACTGACCGAAAACCGCTCCCGATATGCCTGCGGCGTCACGCCAATCGCGCGCAGAAAACTGCGGCGCAATGTTTCTTCACTGCCAAACCCGCAGTTGGCGGCGATGCGTTTCACCGGCAGCCCGGTGTCACTCAGCAAGCGGCGGGCGGTTTCGACGCGGATCAGTTCGATGGCGCGGGCCGGGGTCTGGCCGGTGTCGGCGCGGTAGTGGCGAACGAAGCTGCGTTCGCTCATGCCGGCCTGTTCGGCCAGGGTCGGGATGCCGAGGTCGCAGGTGAGGTTTTCGGCGATCCAGGCGTGCAGTTCATCAAAGCGATTGCCCTGATTCTGCAGAGCCAGGGTCACGCTGAATTGCGATTGCCCGCCGGGACGTTTGAGAAACACCACTAAATGCCGGGCGACGTCGAGGGCGATGTCGCGGCCCAGATCTTCCTCGACCATCGCCAGGGCCAGATCGATGCCGGCGGTGACGCCCGCCGAGGTCCAGACCAGGCCGTCATTGATGAAAATCGGGTTGGCTTCGACCTGCAACTTCGGGTGCTGCTGCGCCAGTTGTTCGCAACGGGTCCAGTGGGTGACCACGCGACGTCCGTCGAGCCAGCCGCTGGCCGCCAACAGGAAAGCGCCGGTGCAGACCGAGGCCACGCGTCGGCATTTCGCCGCATGCTCGCGCACCCAGTCCACCAGCGGCACGTCTTCCGCTGCCGGGTAAATGCCCCAGCCACCGGCGATGATCAAGGTATCGCTGGCCTGCTGCGGCAACGGTTCGGCGAGCACCGCCAGCCCCGCCGACGACATCACCGCGCCGCCTTCACTGGCAATCACCGACGGCGCATACGGTACCGGCAAGCCGCGCTGGCGGGCGATGTCGTTGGCCGAGGCGAACACTTGCAGCGGGCCGGTGACGTCGAGGATCTGCATGTTGGCGAACGCGAGAACGTGAATGGCTTTGGGCATTTGGCGTAATTCGTGGGGTTATTGGCGTATACGCCAGAACCTACGCGCCTACAGTGAAGCCGTCCACCCCTCAAATGGAGAAAAAACCATGGCGTTGCAGATCGGTTTTCTGTTGTTTCCGCAGGTGCAGCAACTCGACCTGACCGGTCCCTATGACGTGTTGGCCTCGCTGCCGGACGTGCAGGTGCATCTGATCTGGAAGGATCTGGTGCCGGTCACCGCCAGCACCGGCCTGCTGCTGAAACCGACCACCACCTTCGAGGACTGCCCGGATCTGGATGTGCTCTGTATTCCCGGTGGCGCCGGGGTCGGGCCGCTGATGGAGGATGAGCAGACGCTGGCGTTCATCAAGCGTCAGGCGGCGCAGGCCAGATATGTGACGTCGGTGTGCACCGGTTCGCTGGTGCTGGGCGCGGCGGGTCTGCTGAAAGGCAAACGCGCGACCACCCACTGGGCCTATCACGAACTGCTGCCGAAGCTCGGCGCGATTGCGGTGCAGGATCGGGTGGTGCGCGACGGCAATCTGTTTACCGGTGGCGGGATTACCGCAGGCATCGACTTTGCGCTGGTGCTGGCCGCCGAACTGGTGGGAGCCGAGGCGGCGCAGTTGATTCAGTTGCAACTTGAGTATGCTCCGGCGCCGCCGTTTGAGTCGGGCAGCCCGCAGACGGCGTCGAGTGCTGTCATCGACGAGGCCCGCCTGCGTGCAGCGCCGTCGTTGAAACTGCGCACGGAAATCACCGAGCGCGCGGCGGCGAAACTCGACCTGCGCTGATCCTCCGCCAAATACAAAACCCTGTAGGAGCTGCCGCAGGCTGCGATCTTTTGATCTTGAAAAGCCAAAGTCAGAAGATCGCAGCCTGCGGCAGCTCCTACAGGGAGGATTGCGGCGTGTCACCGTTTCCCGCCACACCTTTACTTGTCCCGACGCCCTCACCCGTGTAGAAAGCCCTTCCACAAAATTCTGCACAAGGACTTTCGATGAAGGCGTTGCCATGGCTCTATCTGGCACTTCTCAGCCTCGGTTATGGATTGGCCTTGAGCTTTGGCCAACTCGGCTGGCTCGCGCTGATCTCCTTCGGACTGTTGCTGGTGGCCGGTTTCGCCGTGCGCCAGCAGCAGGTGCCGGTGGCGCGGTTGCTGGGGCACGCGCTGTTTATCTTCCTCGCCCTGTCGCTGGCGCTGCACTGGTTACCGGGGTTCGACAATGGCCGGGCCATCGCCCCGCTGCGTTTCACCGACGACGCCGTGCCGTTCGCGATGTATCTGAATCTGGACAAACCCTTGCTCGGCTTCTGGCTGTTGCTCGTCTGCCCGTGGATTGTCGCGGCACGCTCGCTGCGTCCGACGGTGTACGCCAGCGTCCTCGCCCTGACGTTGAGCGCCGTCCTGGCGCTGGGCGGTGCGCTGTTGTTCGGCATGATTGCCTGGGCGCCGAAGTGGCCCGATCAGGCGTGGCTGTGGCTGCTGAACAATCTGCTGTTGGTGACGCTGGTCGAGGAAGCGCTGTTTCGCGGCTATATACAGGGCGGCTTGAGCCGGCTGTTCAAGCACCTGCCCCACGGCGACAACCTCGCTCTGCTGCTGGCGTCGCTGATCTTTGCCCTCGCACATCTGGGCGCTGGATGGCACTGGGTGCTGCTGGCGGGTCTGGCAGGTGTCGGCTATGGTCTGGCCTACCGTTTTGGTGGCCTTGCGGCGGCGATCGCCACGCACTTCGGGCTGAACCTGCTGCATTTTGCGCTGTTCACCTATCCGATGCTGGCCGGTTGAAGCAAGAGCGGTTTTGCGACGCCGTACTTATATCTGAAAAAAAACTTCAATAATTTCGTGACAGCGCCGACAACCTTTCAAAGCCTTGCGGATTGAAAAACCATGCGTAATAACCAGCCCATTACACAACGCGAACGGACTTTCCCGGCTCAGCAGCGGTTGATTTCCACAACCGACGCTAAAGGCGTGATCACTTACTGCAACGACGCTTTCGTCGAAATCAGCGGGTTTTCGCGTGAAGAGCTGATCCGTGCGCCGCACAACCTGGTTCGTCACCCCGACGTTCCGGCTGCAGTGTTTTCGCACATGTGGGGCACATTGAAACAAGGCTTGCCATGGATGGGCATTGTCAAGAACCGCTGCAAATCCGGTGACCACTACTGGGTGAACGCCTACGTGACACCGGTGTTCGACGGCAATCAGGTGGTCGGTTACGAGTCGGTGCGGATCAAACCCACCGCCGAACAGATCCGCCGTGCCGAAGCGCTCTACCAACGCATCAACCAAGGCAAGTCGGCGATTCCTTCCAGCGACAAATGGCTGCCGGTGCTGCAAGACTGGCTGCCATTCATTCTGGTCAGCCAGTTGAGCTTCGTGATCGGCGCAACCCTGAACTCGCAATGGGGCTTCGCCCTCGCTGCCGTCCTGTCGGTGCCGCTGGGCCTGATGGGCCTGCAATGGCAGCAACGCGGGCTCAAGCGCCTGCTGCGCCTGGCCGAGCAGACCACCTCCGACCCGCTGATCGCGCAGATGTACACCGACAGCCGTGGCGCGCAGGCGCGTCTGGAAATGTCGATCCTCAGCCAGGAAGCGCGTCTGAAAACCTGCCTGACCCGTCTGCAGGACACTGCCGAGCACCTGACCGATCAGGCCAAGCAGTCCGACACCCTGGCGCACAACAGCTCCAGCGGTCTGGAGCGTCAGCGCGTGGAAACCGAACAGGTCGCCACCGCCGTCAACCAGATGGCCGCCACCACTCAGGAAGTCGCCAGCCACGTGCAGCGCACCGCTGACGCGACGCAGGAAGCCAACCGCCTGACCGGTCGCGGCCGCGACATCGCCGGGGAAACCCGCGAAGCCATCCAGCGTCTGTCGGTGGTGGTCGGCGAAACCGGCCTGACCGTCACGCAACTGGCCAAGGACAGCGACGAAATCGGCGGCGTGGTCGACGTGATCAAAGGCATCGCCGACCAGACCAACCTGCTCGCGCTCAACGCCGCCATCGAAGCCGCACGTGCCGGCGAGATGGGCCGTGGCTTTGCCGTAGTGGCTGACGAAGTCCGTCAACTGGCGCAACGCACCAGCGAATCCACCGGACAGATCCATGCCCTGATCGCCAAGCTGCAGCAGACTGCGAGCAGCGCCGTGCAAACCATGGAAGCCGGGCATCGCCAGGCGGAAGAAGGTGTGGCGCGGGTTCTGGAAGCGGATCAGGCACTGGTCGGCATCAGCGAAGCGGTGGCCAACATCACCGACATGACCACCCAGATCGCTGCAGCGACCGAAGAGCAAAGTGCGGTGGCTGAGGAGATCAGCCGCAACATCAGCAACATTTCGGAACTGGCGGACCAGACGTCCGAGCAAGCGCATAACTCGGCGCTGCTGAGTGAAGAGCTGACCAAGACTGCCAACACGCAATACTCGTTGGTGGAGCGGTTTAACCGCTAAAAGCAAAAGATCGCAGCCTGCGGCAGCTCCTACACCGATCACCTGCAGGAGCTGCCGAAGGCTCGGGCCGCGTTCGGACGATCTTTTGATCTTGAAAGCCCGGATGGCGAAAGCGTCCGGGTTTTTTATTGCCAGTCTGAAACTGATGGTGCCTGGCAGACCGCAATCGCGAGCAGGCTCACTCCTACATTGGTTATGCGGTGACGACAGATTATTTGTCCGACCACGATTCCCTGTAGGAGTGAGCCTGCTCGCGATGAGGCCATAACGGCCAGCAAAATTATTGAGGCAACCGCAGCTTATCCAACAGTCGATTCACTAGCAGCTCGTTCAACATAATCACCTGTTGCAGCGCCAGCAGCGGTTTGCGCTCCGGGCCTTTCACCGAGTTGGCGATATTGCCGGCCATGGCGTTGGCTGATGACAGTGATTCACTGGCTTCGACGAGCAGTGTTTCGTCATCGAGCGTGGGATCGACCATGTAGATGGGGCGGGCCTTGGGTGGGAAGTACTTCGGGATATCGGGGCCGAGGTAATAGTCGAGTGCGCGGTCGGCGGCGTCTTTTGTCTTCTGGGACTCAAGCTCTGGGTCGTGAGGGGCTGGATCGGTTTCTGGTGGGTTGGGCGTGGCTTTGAACATAGATGTAACTCCTATCGCAGATTTCAAGGAGCCATCACCCACGCTACCAAACGATGGGTGGCGGCCATACGCGGGTTGGTAGACCGGCTGCAATAGGAACCCGGCGCTCACGAATGAGCCCCACGCATGACCACCATAAAACCGAGCCCCAAAAAAGGGACTGTATAGGTGTTGCCATACAGCTATTACAGACGGGCTACCAAACCCGATCACTGATTTTCAGTGACAGGGAAACGATATCGCCCGGCCCATAGCCGTGTAAGCCGGCGGATTCTGGCGTACGCGTAGGCAACGGCGCAAGGCGTTGTAGGTCCGGTGGCGTAACGGGTTGTGTGATTTAAACAAACCTGCAGGATTGCGTTTACCGACAGAAAAGTCCGCAAACGGCCTGTTTTTTTATGGTGTCTGTCAGACAGCTTTCGCGAGCAGGCTCGCTCCCACATTTGGACCCGGCGCATCAGTAAGGAATTGGTCGGCTGTAATGCCGCCATCGCTGGCAAGCCAGCTCCCACAATGAATTGAGTGCATTCTGTCAGGAATTAGTTAGATGTCAGGGCGCCATCGCGAGCAGGCTCACTCCTACAGTTGGGTCGGGTGCATCAGTAAGGGAATGGTCGGGTCGTAGGCCGCCATCGCTGGCAGGCCTGCTCCCACAAGATCAAGATCAAAAGATCGCAGCCTTCGGCAGCTCCTACACAGGATGAGCGCAAGCTCGGCTGCGGCTTTTGATCTTGATCCACGGGCGACGTCGGAAGGCTGAGTGGAGGGATTCATCCGGGGGTGGGAGCGCAGCGACCGTTTGGCGCAGCCAAACACAGCGAGAGGAGGTGCAGCGAAGCAAACCGGAGGCGATGCGCCCGGATGGATCCCGCAGCGAAGGAACCCCGAGCCCCAGCGAGCGGGCCGAACGCAGAAGCAAGCCTTTTGGGTTACCTTTTCGGCGTTTGGAAAAGGTGACCCGCCGTAAGGGCGGAACCCTAAGTCGCCGTTACCACAGCAACGGATATACCCCCCCAACCAAACCTCAACGAAGAAACCCGGCAACCTTCTCCACCGCCGAATCCAAATGCTCCGAATGCGTAAACCCGGAAACCTTCAACGGCTTCAAATCATGATCCCCAGAGGCCAACCAGAACACCTCAATATTCGGCGATAGATCGTAAGCCTCGACAGCGTCCCGATTACCCAGCGCATCCCGCTCCCCCTGAACAATCAACGTCCGAGTCCGCAAAGAAACCAGATGCTCAACCCGAGGCTTTTCCGGTTTCCCCACCGCATAAAACGGATAACCCAGGCAAACCAACGCATCAGCGCCCAACTCGTCAGCCAAAAGACTGGCCATCCGCCCGCCCATGGACTTGCCGCCAATCGCCAAAACCCCAGCGACATGAAGTCGCACCAAGCCATAAACCTCACGCCAGCATTCAAGCAGTTTCGGCGCCGGATCAGGCGGACGCTTGCCACCGTCGATACGCCGCTGCGCCATGTAAGGAAACTCAAACCGCAACACGTTGATACCAAGCCCGGCAAGGCGCCCAGCCGTATCGTTCATCCAGTCACTGTCCATCGGCGCGCCCGCACCATGAGCCAGGATCAGCGTCGCCGAAGCCTCGCCAACAGCCGCATCCCAAAGCCACCCATGATCACGCACGCACTGCGCCCATTGATCCCCGTCAATACTGGCCTTGTGCTGTTTGTCCATGCTTGCCTCGCTTTTAGTCTGCCTATAACTCCAGACGAAGGATTCGCGGCGTTTTCTGCGCGCGCTCACTTCGGCTGAACCGTGGATGGGGAACCATGAACACTTCTATCAGTACCGCCTACAACTACAAGGTGGTCCGCCAATTCGCCATTATGACGGTGGTGTGGGGCATCGTCGGCATGGGGCTCGGGGTTTTTCTCGCGGCCCAATTGGTCTGGCCGGAACTCAACTTCAATTTGCCCTGGACCAGTTTCGGCCGTCTCCGCCCGTTGCACACCAACGCGGTGATCTTCGCGTTCGGTGGCTGCGCGCTGTTCGCCAGTTCGTTCTACTCGGTGCAGCGCACCTGCCAGACGCAATTGTTCGCGCCGAAAATCGCCGCGTTCTGCTTCTGGGGCTGGCAACTGGTGATCCTGCTGGCGGCGATCAGCCTGCCACTGGGTTACACCAGCTCCAAGGAATACGCCGAACTGGAATGGCCGATCGACATCCTGATCACCATCGTCTGGGTCGCCTACGCCATCGTGTTCTTCGGCACGATCATGCAGCGCAAGACCAAGCACATCTACGTCGGCAACTGGTTCTTCGGCGCGTTCATCATCACCGTGGCGATTCTGCACATCGTCAACAACCTTGAGTTGCCGGTGAGCTTCACCAAGTCCTACTCGGTGTACGCCGGTGCGACCGATGCGATGGTGCAATGGTGGTACGGCCACAACGCCGTAGGCTTTTTCCTCACCGCCGGTTTCCTCGGGATGATGTATTACTTCGTGCCGAAACAGGCCGAGCGTCCGGTGTATTCGTATCGCCTGTCGATCGTGCACTTCTGGGCACTGATCACCCTGTACATCTGGGCCGGCCCGCACCACCTGCACTACACCGCGCTGCCGGACTGGGCACAGTCGCTGGGCATGGTGATGTCGCTGATTCTGCTGGCACCGAGCTGGGGCGGCATGATCAACGGCATGATGACCCTCTCGGGCGCCTGGCATAAGCTGCGCAGCGACCCGATCCTGCGTTTCCTCGTGGTCTCACTGGCGTTCTACGGCATGTCGACCTTCGAAGGTCCGATGATGGCGATCAAGACCGTCAACGCCCTCTCCCACTACACCGACTGGACCATCGGCCACGTACATGCCGGCGCTCTCGGCTGGGTGGCGATGATCTCGATCGGCGCCCTGTACCACATGATCCCGAAAGTCTTCGGCAAAGAGCAGATGCACAGCATCGGCCTGATCAACGCGCACTTCTGGCTCGCGACCATTGGCACCGTGCTCTACATCGCCTCGATGTGGGTCAACGGCATCGCCCAGGGCCTGATGTGGCGCGCAGTCAACGAGGACGGCACGCTGACCTACTCCTTCGTCGAAACCCTGGTGGCCAGCCACCCAGGCTTCATCGTGCGTCTGGTGGGTGGGGCGATCTTCCTCAGCGGCATGTTCCTGATGGCTTACAACACCTGGCGCACCGTGCGGGCCTCGCAGCCTGCTGACGTCGTTGCTGCCGCGCAGATGGCCTGAGGAGTCCGCCATGAAACACGAAACGATTGAAAAGAACGTCGGCCTGCTGATGCTGCTGATGGTGTTCGCCGTGAGCATCGGCGGCCTGACCCAGATCGTCCCGCTGTTCTTCCAGGACGTCACCAACAAACCGGTGGAAGGCATGAAGCCTTACACCGCGCTGCAACTGGAAGGCCGCGACATCTACATCCGCGAAGGCTGCGTCGGTTGCCACTCGCAGATGATCCGTCCGTTCCGCGCCGAAACCGAGCGCTACGGGCACTACTCGGTAGCCGGTGAAAGCGTCTGGGATCACCCGTTTCTGTGGGGCTCGAAACGTACCGGGCCGGACCTCGCCCGGGTCGGCGCGCGTTACTCGGATGACTGGCACCGCGCGCACTTGTACAACCCGCGCAACGTCGTGCCTGAGTCGAAGATGCCGGCCTACCCGTGGCTGGTGACGCAAGCGGTCGACAGCAGCCACACCGAAACCAAGCTCAAGACCATGCGCACCCTCGGCGTGCCGTACACCGACGACGACATCAGCGGCGCGGTCGCCAGCCTCAAGGGCAAGACCGAAATGGACGCTCTCGTCTCCTACCTGCAAGTGCTTGGCACTGCGATCAAGAGCAAGAGGTGAGCCATGGTCACTGAAATGGGCTTTGAAATAAGTGCAGGGCTGATTCGCGGCCTCGGCACCGTCGTGGTGTTCGTCGCGTTCGTCGGCCTGACGATCTGGGTGTTCAACCGCAAGCGCACCCCGGAGTTCGCCGAAGCGCGCCTGCTGCCGTTCGCCGACGAGCCGCAACCCGACATTACCCCAGCATCTGAACCAAGGAGTACCCGGCCATGACCACCTTCTGGAGTACGTGGATCTGCGTACTGACCATCGGCAGCCTGATCGGCCTGACCTGGCTGCTGATCGGCACCCGCCGGGGCGAGACCAAGGGCAGCGTCGACCAGACCATGGGCCACAGTTTCGACGGCATCGAGGAGTACGACAACCCGCTGCCGCAGTGGTGGTTCATGCTGTTCGCCGGCACGCTGGTGTTTTCCGTGGGCTATCTGATCCTGTATCCGGGCCTGGGCAACTGGAAAGGCGTTCTGCCCGGCTACGAGGACGGCTGGACCGGCGTCCACGAATGGGAAAAGGAAATGAACAAGGCTGACGCGAAGTTCGGGCCGATCTTCGCCAAGTTTGCCGCCATGCCGGTGGAAGAAGTGGCGAAGGATCCGCAGGCGCTGAAAATGGGTGGCCGGCTGTTCGCGTCCAACTGCTCGGTGTGCCACGGTTCCGACGCCAAGGGCGCTTTCGGCTTCCCTAACCTGGCCGACAAGGACTGGCGCTGGGGCGGCGATGCCGAAACCATCAAGACCACCATCATGGGTGGCCGGATGGCGGCGATGCCGGCCTGGGGCGAAGTGCTGGGCGAAGCCGGGGTGAAGAACGTCGCGGCGTATGTGCGTCGCGAACTGGCCGGCCTGCCGCTGCCAGCAGACAGCAAGGCTGACCTGCAAGCCGGACAGCAAGCGTTCAGCACCACCTGCGTAGCCTGTCATGGGGCAACCGGCCACGGCACTGAAGCCATGGGGGCGCCGAATCTGACGCACCCGGCCGGATTTATCTATGGCACGAGTCTGACGCAGCTTGAGCAGACCATTCGCCACGGTCGCCAGGGCCACATGCCGGCACAGAACGAACTGCTGGGCAACGATAAAGTGCAATTACTGGCCGCTTATGTGTACAGCCTTTCGCACGGACTGAATACAGAAAAACTGATTACTGAAGACAACAAACAGTAAGCATTGCACACAAATATGCCGCGCCGTTCTCGGTGCGGCAGCACCCCGCCCCTTTGCGACGCATTGTCGCACCCCGTCACACCCTCTCCTTTCGGTTCCCCGGATTCGGGTCTACGCTTGCTCGATGCGGACTGGCTTGTGCTGGTTCCAGGTCAACGCTGACTGCTGTGTTCTGCGAACCGGCTGACTGATGTGGCCGCAAACGCCGGTAGATACCGGCTGTCGTGCCATTTACCGTCCGTCACCCGAACTGAGCGTTTGAACACACCCCGTTACAAGCGACCTGATCCCCTCGCTTTTTTCGTCCGCTGCGACATTTTGTCCGAGGCCAATTTTGACCTTACGCGGCGTATGGAAAGGCCGCAGAATCAGCGTTGGAAAGCATTGACCCAGGTCATGGCGCGTTGCAATGACCCCCTGCTCTCTGCATACTTGCGGCCGATTTTAATCCTAATAAAACACCCAAACCGTGGAACCTTAGAATGAGCACAGCAATCAGTCCGACTGCTTATAACTATAAGGTAGTCCGCCAGTTCGCCATCATGACGGTGGTCTGGGGGATCCTTGGCATGGGGCTCGGTGTCTTCATCGCCTCGCAACTGGTCTGGCCGGAGTTGAACTTCGGTCTGCCGTGGACGAGCTTTGGACGCCTGCGCCCGTTGCACACAAACCTGGTGATTTTCGCCTTCGGTGGTTGTGCACTGTTTGCCACTTCCTACTATGTCGTGCAGCGAACCTGCCAGACGCGACTGATCTCCGACAGCCTCGCCGCCTTCACCTTCTGGGGCTGGCAAGCGGTTATCGTCGGCGCAATCATTACCTTGCCGCTGGGTTACACCACCACCAAGGAATACGCCGAACTGGAATGGCCGCTCGCCATTCTGCTGGCCATTGTCTGGGTCTCCTACGGGCTGGTGTTCTTTGGCACCATCACCAAGCGCAAGACCAAGCACATCTATGTCGGCAACTGGTTCTACGGCGCCTTCATCGTCGTGACCGCAATGCTGCACATCGTCAACCACGCCTCCTTGCCGGTGAGTTTCTTCAAGTCCTACTCTGCCTACTCGGGCGCGACCGACGCGATGATCCAGTGGTGGTACGGCCACAACGCCGTGGGTTTCTTCCTGACCACCGGCTTCCTCGGGATGATGTACTACTTCGTGCCGAAACAGGCCGAACGTCCGATCTACTCCTATCGCCTGTCGATCGTGCACTTCTGGGCACTGATCACCCTGTACATCTGGGCCGGCCCGCACCACCTGCACTACACCGCACTGCCGGATTGGGCACAGTCGCTGGGCATGGCGATGTCGATCATCCTGCTGGCGCCAAGCTGGGGCGGCATGATCAACGGCATGATGACCCTGTCGGGCGCCTGGCATAAGCTGCGCACCGACCCGATCCTGCGCTTCCTCGTGGTGTCGCTGGCGTTCTACGGCATGTCGACCTTTGAGGGTCCGATGATGGCGATCAAGACCGTCAACTCGCTCTCGCACTACACCGACTGGACCATCGGCCACGTACACGCCGGCGCGCTGGGCTGGGTGGCGATGATTTCGATCGGCGCGATCTACCACATGATCCCGAAACTGTTCGGCCGTGCGCAGATGCACAGCGTCGGCCTGATCAACGCGCACTTCTGGCTCGCGACCATCGGCACCGTGCTGTACATCGCCTCGATGTGGGTCAACGGCATCACTCAGGGCCTGATGTGGCGTGCAATCAACGATGACGGCACCCTCACCTACTCGTTCGTCGAAGCGCTGCAAGCCAGCCACCCGGGCTACATCGTCCGTGCCCTGGGCGGTGCTTTCTTCGCCAGCGGCATGTTCCTGATGGCTTACAACGTCTGGCGCACCGTGCGCGCCTCGAACCCGGCTGAAGCCGAAGCCGCCGCCCAGATCGCTGTCGTTGGAGCTCACTGATGAAGCATGAAGCTGTCGAGAAGAATATTGGCCTGCTGGCCTTCTTCATGGTCATCGCCGTCAGCATTGGCGGCCTGACCCAGATCGTTCCGCTGTTCTTCCAGGACGTCACCAACAAGCCGGTTGAGGGCATGAAGCCGCGTTCGGCACTGGAACTGGAGGGCCGCGACGTCTACATCGCCAACGGTTGTGTCGGCTGCCACTCGCAGATGATCCGTCCGTTCCGCGCTGAAACCGAACGCTACGGCCACTACTCGGTCGCAGGTGAAAGCGTCTGGGACCACCCGTTCCTGTGGGGTTCCAAACGTACCGGTCCGGACCTGGCTCGCGTGGGCGGTCGTTACTCCGATGACTGGCAGCGTGCGCACCTGTACAACCCGCGCAACGTGGTGCCTGAGTCGAAAATGCCGGCTTACCCGTTCCTCGTGGAAAACAAGCTCGACGGCAAAGACACGGCCAAGAAAATGGAAGTGTTGCGCACGCTCGGCGTCCCTTACACCGACGAAGACATCGCCGGTGCAAAAGATGCCGTGAAGGGCAAAACCGAAATGGACGCGCTGGTGGCCTACCTTCAGGGCCTGGGCACCATCATCAAAAGCAAACGGTGATTCTTCATGGATATCGGGATGATTCGCGGCCTGGGCACCGTTGTCGTGATGGTGGCCTTCATCGGTTTGGCGTTATGGGTATTCAGCCCCAAGCGCAAGTCGGAGTTTGAAGACGCAACCTTGCTGCCTTTTGCGGATGATCCCGAAGCCATCAAGCACGTCGAGCAAGCTTCTAGGAGTAACAAAGAATGACTACATTCTGGAGTCTGTACGTCACAGTCCTCAGTCTCGGTACGATCTTTTCCCTGACCTGGCTGCTGCTGTCGACCCGCAAGGGCCAGCGCAGCGAGCAGACGGAAGAGACGGTGGGCCACTCCTTCGACGGGATCGAGGAGTACGACAACCCACTGCCGAAATGGTGGTTCATGCTGTTCGTGGGCACCATTGTGTTTGCCCTCGGTTATCTGGTGCTGTACCCGGGCCTGGGCAACTGGAAAGGCCTGCTGCCGGGCTACAACTACCTTGATACCGACAAGCAGACCGCGTTCGCCAACGGCCAGACCGGCTGGACCGGCGTGCACGAATGGGAAAAGGAAATGGCCCGCTCGGACGCCAGGTTCGGTCCGATCTTCGCCAAGTTCGCGGCGATGCCGATCGAGGAAGTCGCCAAGGATCCGCAAGCGCTGAAGATGGGTGGCCGTCTGTTCGCCTCCAACTGCTCGGTCTGCCACGGTTCCGACGCCAAGGGTGCCTACGGCTTCCCGAACCTGACCGACGCCGACTGGCGCTGGGGCGGCGAGCCGGAAACCATCAAGACCACCATCATGGGCGGCCGTCACGCAGTGATGCCGGCCTGGGCCGAAGTCATTGGCGAACAAGGCGTAGCCGACGTCGCAGCTTTCGTGGTGACTCAACTTGATGGCCGCAAACTGCCGGAAGGCACCAAGGCTGACCCGGCCAACGGCCAGAAACTGTTCGCCGCCAACTGCGTGGCCTGCCACGGTCCATCAGGCAAAGGCACCCCGGCCATGGGCGCGCCTGACCTGACCCACCCGGCCGCGTTCATCTACGGTTCGAGCTTCGCACAACTGCAGCAGACCATCCGTTACGGCCGTCAGGGCCAGATGCCTGCGCAGGAACAACTGCAAGGCAACGACAAGGTGCACCTGCTGGCAGCGTACGTCTACAGCCTGTCCCACGGTGAAAAAGCGCCGGAAGCCGAGACCCGGTAAGGCCAACGCCTGACGCAAAATAAAGCCCCCGCCAGTGCTCTGGCGGGGGCTTTTTTATGGGCGACACCCTTGCGTTTCATACCTTGAGACACATGCCTGATGGACTCGATCCACCATGCTCTGTAGGGTCTTCCGCAGCCCGATGATCGGCATCGGAGCCACTTCAAGGATGAAGCCTCCATGTTGAATCACCACAAGACCCGTCTCCCGGTTGATCAGCCTCTTACTGAATCTGATCAGCCAATCGAATCATCGGAAAACCCCGTGAAATCCATTGCCGTAACACTCGGTAATCCGTTGCAACCCGATTCCAAGAGCACCACAAACCCCCACAGAAATACCGACAGTCTCGAGAGACTAGGCGGCAGGCTTCCCTGAGTCTTGAAGCCACGTCTGAATCAACCCGATCCGGCCTGCGCCTTGTGCGAGGGTGGCTCGACTAATGCCAGCCACGGACCGACCAACGGACGGCTGAGTTCTGTCTTCCTCGATTGCCGCCCCCAAGGCGAAGTAGTAACGTTGCTACATCTGTATTGCGAGAGGTCAACCATGATGGCAATCACCACCATCTCCAGCCGTGAATTCAATCAGGACACCAGCAGCGCCAAAAAGGCTGCGCGTCTGGGTCCAGTGATCATCACCGACCGTGGCAAGGCCTCTCATGTCCTGTTGAGCATTGAGGAATATCAGAAACTGAGTGGCGCAAACACGAGCATTGTCGATCTGTTGGTCATGCCGGAGGCTGCCGACATCGATTTCGAAACCGAGCGCGCAGTCATCATTCATCGTCCCGTGGATCTGTCCTGATGTATTTACTCGACACCAATGTGATTTCCGAACTTCGCAAGCCGCAAGCCGATGCCAATGTGGTCAGTTGGGCCAAAGGCATCATCGCCCCACGCCTGTACATCTCCGCCATTACTTTGAAAGAACTGGAAACCGGAGTACTGCGAATGGAACGGCGTGATCCTGTTCAAGGAAAGCTGTTGCGCAGTTGGCTGACGCGTCACGTCATGCCGGCATTCGAAGCCCGAATCCTGCCGGTCGATGCCGCGGTGGCACTGCGTTGTGCCAGCCTGCATGTGCCCGACCAGGCCAATGAAAGCGATGCGTTGATCGCTGCCACGGCCCTGGTGCATGGACTCACGGTGGTCACGCGCAATGTCAGTGATTTCCGTTCGAGCGGCGTCGCCCTGATCAACCCGTGGGAACAATGAATTAGCCGCCACCCCAAAACCGTCCATACTCAACAAGTCAATTGATCTGCATCAGGCTTTACTGCATTCGCTACACCAATAATGCTTTTTCCCCAACGCGACCAAAGGTCGCACCCTTGAGTTAGAGCGACAGGCGTATCATTGCGCCACTGCGACACCCCTTTCTGACCGCGGTCGGCACGTATCGACCGAGGCATTTGTCCACTGCCGTGGGATGCAATGATGAGCAACCAGATTCCGGTACACGACGTCACACCACCGAGCAAAAACGCGAACAACAGCGTCGATCTTTACGCCTCTCGAGAAAAAATCTATACCCGTGCCTTCACCGGCCTGTTTCGCAATCTGCGGATGATCGGCGGCGCCGCGCTGTTCCTGCTGTATTTCGGTACGGTCTGGCTGAACTGGGGCGGGCATCAGGCGGTGTGGTGGAACCTGCCGGAACGCAAGTTCTTCATCTTTGGTGCGACCTTCTGGCCGCAGGACTTCATTCTGCTGTCGGGGCTGCTGATCATTGCGGCGTTCGGTCTGTTCTTCATCACCGTTTACGCCGGCCGCGTCTGGTGCGGCTACACCTGCCCGCAAAGCGTGTGGACGTGGATTTTCATGTGGTGCGAGAAGGTCACCGAAGGCGACCGCAACCAGCGCATCAAGCTCGATAAAGCGCCGATGAGCGGCAACAAGTTCCTGCGCAAGCTCGCCAAGCATTCGCTATGGCTGCTGATTGGCTTCGTCACCGGCATGACCTTCGTCGGCTACTTCTCGCCAATCCGCGAACTGGTGTTCGAGTTCTTCACTGGTCAGGCCGATGGCTGGTCGTATTTCTGGGTCGGTTTCTTCACCCTCGCCACCTACGGCAACGCCGGCTGGCTGCGCGAGCAGGTGTGCATCTACATGTGCCCGTACGCACGTTTCCAGAGCGTGATGTTCGACAAGGACACCCTGATCGTTTCCTACGACCCGCGTCGCGGCGAAAGCCGTGGCCCGCGCAAGAAAGGTGTCGATTACAAGGCCATGGGTCTGGGCGATTGCATCGATTGCACCATGTGCGTTCAGGTGTGCCCGACCGGTATCGACATCCGTGACGGTCTGCAGATCGAGTGCATCGGTTGCGCCGCGTGCATCGACGCCTGCGACGCAATCATGGACAAGATGGACTACCCGCGCGGCCTCATCAGCTACACCACCGAACACAACCTGTCCGGCCAGAAAACCCATAAACTGCGGCCGCGCCTGATCGGCTATGCAGTGGTGCTGCTGGCGATGATCAGCCTGCTGGTGACAGCGTTCTTCATGCGTTCGCTGGTCGGTTTCGACGTCAGTAAAGACCGCGTGCTATACCGCGAGAACGCCGAAGGCAGAATCGAAAACGTCTACAGCCTGAAGATCATGAACAAGGATCAGCGCGACCACACCTACGTGCTGGAAGCCGCCGGCCTGCCGGATCTGCGCCTGCAAGGCAAACGCGAGATCAAGGTGCCGGCCGGCGAAATCTTCAGCATGCCGGTGGAACTGTCGAGCGCTCCGGAACAATTGCCGTCGAGCACCAACGAGGTGAAATTCATCCTCAAGGACGCCGACGACGACAGCGTCCACGTTGAAGCCAAGAGCCGATTCATCGGCCCACAAACCCGTTGAGAGAACTGAACATGCCCGCAGCAAACGCCGCCAGCCCTTGGTACAAGCACCTTTGGCCATGGATCATCATCGGGATTCTGGCCTGTTCGGTGACCTTGACCCTGTCGATGGTGACCATTGCGGTGAACAACCCGGACAACCTGGTCAACGACAACTACTACGAGGCCGGCAAAGGCATCAACCGCTCACTGGATCGCGAGCTGCTGGCGCAGGATCTGAAGATGCGCGCCAGCGTGCATCTGGATGAGCTCACCGGCGAAGTCGACCTGCGCCTGAGCGGTGACAGCCAGCCGAAAACCCTGGAACTGAACCTGATCTCGCCGACCCAACCGGAGAAGGATCGCAAGATCGTCCTGACCCGCAGCGAAACCGAAGCCGGCCGTTACATCGGCCAGTTGGGCGACAAGGTCGAAGGCCGGCGTTTTGTCGAATTGCTGGGCACTCAGGACGACCACGTGTGGCGCATGTTCGAAGAAGAACAGGTCAGCCACGACAAGGATCTGCTGCTCGGTGACGAACCGCTGCAGGGCGCCGAAGACCTGAAGAAGTAAACCGAACCCTGTAGTAGCTGCCGCAGGCTGCGATCTTTTGATCTTGCTCTAAAAAAACAAAATCAAAAGATCGCAGCCTGCGGCAGCTCCTACAGGGATGGTGTTGATTCAGCAGTATTAGCGAATATTCGATGACCACCCCACTCCCCTGCTACCACTGCGCCCTGCCCGTCCCGTCGGGCAGTCGCTTCACCGCCGTCGTGCTCGGGGAGTCCCGCGAGTTCTGCTGCCCCGGCTGCCAGGCCGTGGCCGAAGCCATCGTTGCCGGTGGCCTGGAAAGCTATTACCAGCATCGCAGCGAAGCCTCGGCCAACCCCGAAGCCTTGCCGGTGCAATTGACCGATGAACTGGTGCTGTACGACCGCGCCGACGTGCAAAAACCCTTCGTCCGTCACGAGGGCGAACTCGCCGAAACCACCCTGCTCATGGAAGGCATCAGTTGCGCCGCCTGCGGCTGGCTGATCGAGAAACACTTGCGCACCCTGCCGGCAGTGTCCGAGGCGCGGCTGAATCTGTCCAACCATCGCCTGCATGTGCAGTGGGCCGACGGGCAGTTGCCGCTGAGTCAGATCCTCGCCGAGCTGCGCCACATCGGTTACGCCGCCCATCCGTATCAGGCCGACCGCGCCAGCGAGCAACTGGCCAGTGAAAACCGTCAGGCCCTGCGCCAGCTCGGCGTCGCCGGATTGCTGTGGTTCCAGGCGATGATGGCGACCATGGCCACCTGGCCGGAATTCAACATCGACCTCAGCCCCGAACTGCACACTATCCTGCGCTGGGTCGCGCTGTTCCTCACCACACCGATCGTGTTTTACAGCTGCGCGCCGTTCTTCAAAGGCGCCATGCGTGACTTGCGCACCCGCCACCTGACCATGGACGTCTCGGTGTCTTTAGCCATCGGCAGCGCCTACATCGCCGGGATCTGGACCTCGATCACCGGCGTCGGCGAGCTGTATTTCGATGCGGTCGGGATGTTTGCGCTGTTCCTGCTCGCCGGGCGCTATCTGGAACGCCGTGCCCGCGAACGCACCGCCGCTGCCACCGCGCAGCTTGTGAACCTGTTGCCGGCCTCATGCCTGCGCCTCGACGCCAATGGCCAGAGCGAACGCATCCTGCTCAGCGAACTGCGCCTGGGCGACCGGGTGCTGGTGCAACCGGGTTCGATCCTGCCGGCGGATGGCAAGATCCTCGACGGCCAGTCAAGCATCGACGAATCGCTGCTGACCGGCGAATACCTGCCACAACCGCGCACGCTGGGCGATGCGGTCACCGCCGGTACGCTGAACGTCGAGGGCGCGCTCACCGTCGAGGTACTGGCGCTGGGTCAGGACACGCGCCTGTCGGCCATCGTCCGCCTGCTCGATCGCGCCCAGGCCGAGAAGCCGCGACTGGCAGAAATCGCCGACCGCGCCGCGCAATGGTTTCTGCTGTTGTCGCTGATTGCGGCGGCGGCCATCGGCCTGTTGTGGTGGCAGCTGGATGCGTCGCGGGCATTCTGGATCGTCCTGGCGATGCTGGTCGCGACCTGCCCTTGCGCGCTGTCGCTGGCGACCCCGACGGCGTTGACCGCTGCCACTGGCACGCTGCACAAACTCGGCCTGTTGCTGACGCGCGGCCATGTGCTGGAAGGCCTGAACCAGATCGACACGGTGATCTTCGACAAGACCGGCACCCTCACCGAGGGGCGGCTGGTTTTGCGTTCGATCCGCCCACTGGGCACGTTGAACAGCGACCAGTACCTGAGCCTTGCCGCCGCCCTCGAAAATCGTTCGGAACACCCGATTGCCCGCGCCTTCGGTCGCGCGCCACTGGCTGCTGACGAAGTGCACAGCACGCCGGGACTCGGCCTCGAAGGACGGGTCGGCACGCAGCGCTTGCGCATCGGTCAGGCGGAGTTTGTCTGTGCCCTCAGCGGTTCGCCGCTGCCCGCGATGCCGGATGAACCGGGCCAGTGGCTGCTGCTCGGCGATGACTCGGCAGCGTTGGCGTGGTTCGTTCTCGACGACCGCCTGCGCGACGATGCGCCCGCCCTGCTCGCCGCCTGCAAGGCCCGTGGCTGGCGCACACTGCTGCTGTCCGGCGACAGCTCGCCGATGGTCGCCAGTGTCGCCGCCGAACTGGGCATCGACGAGGCACGTGGCGGTCTGCGCCCGGACGACAAATTGCAGGTGCTGCAACAGTTGCATCAAGAAGGACGCAAGGTGTTGATGCTCGGCGATGGCGTGAACGATGTGCCGGTGCTGGCCGCTGCCGATATCAGCGTGGCCATGGGGTCGGCCACCGATCTGGCGAAAACCAGTGCCGATGCGGTGCTGCTGTCCAACCGCCTCGACGCGCTGGTGCAAGCCTTTACCTTGGCGCGCAGAACCCGTCGGGTAATCATCGAGAACCTGCTGTGGGCGGCGCTGTACAATGGCCTCATGTTGCCGTTCGCCGCCCTCGGCTGGATCACCCCGGTGTGGGCCGCGGTCGGCATGTCGATCAGTTCGTTGACCGTGGTGCTCAACGCCCTGCGCCTGACTCGCCTGCCGAGCGCGCCGGTCGCCGGCCCCCGTTCAGAAACCCGCCCGTTGCCGGCCTGAGCCGCGCGGGCCTGGAGTACCGATGCCAGCTCTTTACGTGATGATCCCGGCCGCCCTGCTGATCGTGGCCATCGCCGTGTACATCTTCTTCTGGGCGGTGGACAGCGGGCAGTACGACGACCTCGACGGCCCGGCCCATAGCATCCTGTTCGACGATCAGGACCCGAACCACACCGCCGCCGTGGACGAAGCCAAATCCGACAAACCGCAGGACAAGGCGCCACCCCATGCTTGAGCTGGCGCCACTGCTGGTCTCGGCACTGATCCTCGGCCTGCTCGGTGGCGGGCATTGCCTGGGCATGTGCGGCGGGCTGATGGGCGCGCTGACCCTGGCGATTCCCAAGGAGCAGCGCAGCCGACGCTTTCGTCTGCTGCTGGCGTACAACCTCGGACGCATCCTCAGTTACGCGACGGCAGGTTTGCTGATCGGCCTGGCCGGTTGGGCGGTGGCGAACAGTCCGGCGGCGATGCTCATGCGCATCCTCGCCGGGTTGCTGCTGATCGCCATGGGCCTGTATCTGGCCGGTTGGTGGAGCGGCCTGACCCGCATCGAAAGCCTTGGTCGCGGTTTGTGGCGTTACATTCAGCCAGTGGCCAATCGCTTGCTGCCGGTGTCGACACTGCCCCGCGCGTTATTACTCGGTGCGCTGTGGGGCTGGCTGCCGTGCGGACTGGTTTACAGCACGCTGCTGTGGTCGGCGAGCCAGGGCAATGCGTTGGACAGTGCGCTGTTGATGCTGGCGTTCGGGCTGGGGACCTGGCCGGTGCTGCTGGCGACAGGGCTGGCGGCCGAGCGGGTGACGGCGTTGCTGCGCAAACGCAGCGTGCGCATGGCCGGGGGGTTGTTGGTGATTGTGTTCGGGATCTGGACGCTTCCCGGCCCTCACCAACATTGGTTGATGGGTCACTGAAACTGTGGCGAGGGAGCTTGCTCCCGCTGGGGTGCGAAGCGCCCCCTCCCGATTTGACAGCAAAACCAGGGGCCTGCTGCGCAGTCCAGCGGGAGCAAGCTCCCTCGCCACAAAAGCAGTCACTACCAATCCGCCGTTGATGCAAATCAACAGCCCCGTCGCCGCACCCCGATAGACTCGCCACACTGCCAGCCTATCCGGGGGAATGCCCGCATGCTCGACGCCATTCGTTGGGACACTGATCTGATCCGCCGCTACGACCTGGCGGGGCCGCGCTACACCTCGTATCCGACCGCCGTGCAATTCAACAGTCAGGTCGGCACCTTCGACCTGTTCCACGCCCTGCGCGACAGCCGCAAGGCGTTGCGCCCTTTGTCGCTGTACGTGCACGTGCCGTTCTGCGCGAACATTTGTTACTACTGCGCCTGCAACAAGGTCATCACCAAGGATCGCGGGCGCGCACAGCCGTATCTGCAACGGCTGGAGCAGGAAATCCAGTTGATCGCCTGTCACCTGGAGCCGGCGCAGAAAGTCGAGCAGCTGCACTTCGGCGGCGGCACCCCGACCTTCCTCAGCCACGACGAACTGCGGCAGTTGATGGCGCACCTGCGCAAACACTTCAATCTGCTGGATGACGATTCCGGTGACTACGGCATCGAGATCGACCCGCGCGAGGCCGACTGGTCGACCATGGGCCTGCTGCGCGAACTCGGCTTCAATCGGGTCAGCATCGGCCTGCAAGACCTTGATCCGGCGGTACAACGGGCGGTCAATCGCCTGCAGAGCCTGGAAGAAACCCGCGCGGTGATCGATGCGGCACGCACCCTGCAGTTTCGCTCGATCAACATCGACCTGATCTATGGTCTGCCAAAGCAGACCCCGGAAAACTTCGCGCGCACCGTCGAGGAAGTCATCAGCCTGCAACCGGACCGGCTCTCGGTGTTCAACTATGCACACCTGCCAGAGCGTTTCATGCCGCAGCGGCGGATCAACAGCCACGAGCTGCCGAGCCCTGCGCAAAAACTCGAGATGCTCCAGCGCACCATCGAACAACTGACCGCCGCCGGCTACCGCTACATCGGCATGGATCACTTCGCACTGCCCGACGATGAGCTGGCGATTGCCCAGGAAGAACAGACCCTGCAACGCAATTTCCAGGGCTACACCACCCACGGTCATTGCGATCTGATCGGTCTGGGAGTGTCGGCGATCAGCCAGATCGGCGATCTCTACTGTCAGAACAACAGCGATCTGAACCAGTACCAGAACACCCTCGCCGCCGCGCAACTGGCGACCAGCCGTGGCCTGGTGTGCAATGCCGACGATCGCCTGCGCCGCGCGGTGATCCAGCAACTGATCTGCAATTTCAGCCTGGAATTCGCCGAAATCGAGCAAGCGTTCAACATCGATTTTCAGGGCTATTTCGGCGCGCTGTGGCCGCAACTGCAAGGCATGGCCAACGATGGGCTGATCAAGCTGGAACGCGAGCGCATCGAAGTGTTGCCGGCCGGACGCCTGCTGGTGCGCTCGGTGTGCATGGTGTTCGACGCCTATCTGGAGCAGCAGAACCGCCAGCGTTTTTCGCGGGTGATCTAGTTCTTCGTCAGCAGTGAGCCGAGTTTGAGGTTCTGCTCGGAGGTGAGACCGGACTGATCCATGACTTTGGACAGGGCCAGATTGGCGCTGATCAGCCCGGTATTCAGCGCAGCGATGGCACCGTGCAGCGCGGCGAGCATATTGACCTTGGCTTCATTGGTCAGGGTTCTGTCGGACATGACCGCCGCCATCCGGGCTTTTTTCTCGGCGATCTCTTTTTGCAGTTTGCGGATCATCTTCAGCAACTGCTGGACGTTCTCGGGCAAGCCGCTGTCTTCGATGTCGCTGTTCTCGCCACCGACACTGAAGGATTTTTCGATGGAGGCGCCGGACAGCGACACTTTGACGCCTTCGACCAAGGTCGGGGTTGCCAACGGCGCAGAGGCGGCATTCTGCTCGCTGTCGGTCCCTGTCCTGGCGGTGCTCGGCACAGACGCAACGCCGCTGTTACCGGGGTTCAGCGTGTCAATGACGGCCATCGAAGCGATTCCTTGCATGCGTGGTGATACCCCTTTATCGGCCACTTGCTCTGCGGCTTTACGCCTGCGGGACAAACTCGCCATAGGCTGGCCTGAATGTCCCCCCGTGGGTTACCCTTACGTCTTATGTGTGTTTTCCCACAAGGATTTAAGAAATGTCCGAGCCAGTCAAACTGCGCGCTCACAACCAGGCCCATTGCAAGGATTGCAGCCTGGCCCCTCTCTGCCTGCCACTTTCTCTGAATCTGGAAGACATGGATGCGCTGGACGAAATCGTTAAACGTGGCCGCCCGTTGAAAAAGGGTGAGTTCCTGTTCCGCCAGGGCGACACCTTCGATTCCGTTTATGCAGTACGCTCCGGCGCCCTGAAGACCTTCAGCCTGAGCGACAGCGGCGAAGAACAACTGACCGGTTTCCACCTGCCGAGCGAGCTGGTCGGCCTGTCCGGCATGGACACCGAAAAACACCCGGTGTCGGCTCAGGCCCTGGAAACCACCTCGGTCTGCGAAATTCCTTTCGAACGCCTCGACGAACTGGCCCTGCAACTGCCGCAGCTGCGCCGCCAGTTGATGCGGGTGATGAGCCGCGAGATTCGCGACGACCAGCAAATGATGCTGCTGCTGTCGAAAAAAACCGCCGACGAGCGCATCGCCACGTTCCTGGTCAACCTGTCGGCCCGCTTCCGCGCTCGCGGGTTCTCGGCCAACCAGTTCCGCCTGAGCATGTCGCGCAACGAAATCGGCAATTACCTGGGCCTGGCGGTGGAAACCGTGTCGCGGGTATTCACCCGCTTCCAGCAGAACGAACTGATCGCCGCCGAGGGCAAAGAGATCCACATCCTCGACCCGATCCAGCTCTGCGCCCTGGCCGGCGGCTCCCTCGAGGGCTGATCTCGATCCGCGGTTGAGCGAAGCGTTTCAGCCGCGGGTATACTGCGCCGTTTGCAGCCCTGCCAAGGACACCTCGACGATGGTCTTCGACTCCTTCGACATCAAATCCCTGATCCGCCCCGTGATCGACTTCCCGAAACCGGGCGTGATCTTTCGCGACATCACCCCGCTGTTCCAGTCGCCCAAGGCCCTGCGCCTGGTGATGGACAGCTTCGCCCACCGTTATGTGGAAGCCGACTTCACCCACATCGGCGCGATGGATGCGCGCGGTTTCCTGATCGGTTCGGTGCTGGCCTACCAGTTGAACAAACCGCTGGTACTGTTCCGCAAGCAGGGCAAACTGCCGGCGGATGTGTTGGCCGAAGGTTACGCGACCGAGTACGGTGAAGCGTTCCTCGAAGTGCACGCCGACAGCCTGTGTGAAGGCGACTCGGTGGTGATGTTCGATGACCTGATTGCCACCGGCGGCACGCTGATCGCCGCGGCCAACCTGATCCGCCGCATGGGTGCGCGGGTGCATGAGGCGGCGGCGATCATTGATCTGCCGGAGCTGGGGGGTTCGCAGCGTCTTGAGGACATGGGCATCCCTACTTTCTGTCTGACGCAGTTTGCGCTGACGGATAAATAGTACAGATCAAGAGATCGCAGCCTTCGGCAGCACCTACAAGGGATGTGCGTTTCCCTGCAGGAGCTGCCGAAGGCTGCGTTCTTTTGCTTTTAAAGCCCCATCTGCTTGCTGATGATCTCGTTCATCACCTCCCGCGTCCCGCCGCCGATCGACAGAATGCGGTTATCCCGATACAGCCGCTCGACCAGGCTTTCGCGCATGTAACCCAGGCCGCCAAGAATCTGCACCGCTTCGCTGGTGATCCGGTCCGAGGTGTCCGTGGCAAAGTTCTTGGCCATGGAAATCTCCTTGATCACGCTCTGCCCCGCCGCCATCTTCGCCGCCTGGCGGTAGGTGAATTCGCGCGATACTTCCAGCGCCGTGGCCATCTCGGCCAGCCGATGTTTGATCACCTGAAACTTGCCGATCGGTTTGCCGAACGCCTCACGCTCGCGCGCCCAGTTCAGGGCTTGTTCCAGCGCCAGGTGCGAGGTCATGTTGGCCATCAGCGCCAGCGCCAGTCGTTCACTCTGGAAATTGCCCATGATGCAGGCGAAGCCCATGTTCTCGCCGCCGATCAGATTGCCCACAGGCACCCTGCAATCGTCGAAGAACAGTTCAGCGGTGTCCGAGGCCCACCAGCCCATTTTCTTCAGCTGGCGGCCTACGGTGAAGCCTGGGGCGCCCTTCTCGATCAGCAACAGGCTGATGCCGCCGAAACCCGGCGCTCCGGTGCGCACCGCGACGGTGTAGAAATCGGCACGTACGCCGCTGGTGATGAAGGTTTTGCTGCCGCTGACCCGGTAGAACTCGCCGTCACGCACGGCGCGGGTCTGCAGGTTGGCGACATCGGATCCGCCGCCGGGCTCGGTAATCGCCAACGCGCTGATCTTCTCGCCGCTGAGCACATGTGGCACGACACGCTCGCGCACCTCGGGCCTTGCCCATTTGACGATCGGTGGCAGGCCGATATCCAGCGAACCGAGGCCCGCAACCAGACCACCGGAGCCGCAGCGCATCAGTTCTTCGCTGGCGGCGACTTTGGCGAACACATCACCTTCGTGGCTGCCACCCAGCGCTTCGGGATAACCGATGCCGAGAATCCCCGCCGCCCCGGCTTTCAGGTACAGCTCACGGGGAAAGCCTTCGGCTTCTTCCCACGCATCGATGTCCGGCAGGATCTCGCGCTCGACGAAACGTCTGACGCTGTCGCGGACCATTTGGTGGCTGGGGTCGAAGTATTCCTGGAAGGCAGGCATCGGCGAACTCCACTGAGGGGTTGGCCGACGTTAACCGAGCGCTTGCTTGGTTTTCAAGATGCAGAAGTTTAAAAGAGCAAAAGATCGCAGCCTGCGGCAGCTCCTGCATTTGGAATGCGTCCCTGTAGGAGCTGCCGCAGGCTGCGATCTTTTGCTTTGATCAGAGGGAAATCGGTTTACGCCCGGCAAACGAATGCGCCAGCGTCCCGCCATCCACCAACTCCAGCTCCCCACCCAGCGGTACGCCATGGGCAATCCGCGAGGCGATCAGGCCTTTGTTGTTGAGCAGCTGAGCGATGTAATGCGCGGTCGCCTCCCCCTCCACCGTCGGGTTGGTGGCGAGGATGACTTCAGTAAAGGTGCCCGCCTCTTCAATGCGCGCCATCAACTGCGGAATACCGATGGCTTCCGGCCCCAGACCGTCGAGCGGCGACAGGTGGCCCTTGAGCACGAAGTAGCGCCCACGGAAACCGGTTTGCTCCACCGCGTACACGTCCATCGGCCCTTCCACCACGCACAGCAGCGTGTCGTCGCGACGCGTGTCGGCGCATTGCGGGCACAGATCGTCTTCGGTCAGCGTGCGGCACTGGCGGCAGTGGCCAACCCCTTCCATGGCCTGGCTCAAGGCCTGGGCCAGGCGCGTGCCGCCGCTGCGGTCACGTTCGAGCAACTGCAACGCCATGCGCTGGGCGGTTTTCTGACCCACGCCCGGCAACGTGCGCAGGGCGTCGATCAGTTGGCGAATCAAAGGGCTGAAGCTCATGGGTAAAAAGTCCGACAAAACAACGAGACGCGGTTTATACCCGCGCCTCTGGCCAGCGTCAAATGCTCAGTCCTGCGCAACCTTCACCACCAGTTTGCCGAAGTTGCGCCCCTCCAGCAGACCGATAAACGCCTCGGGTGCCTGCTCCAGGCCTTCCACCACGTCTTCGCGGAATTTCACCTTGCCGTCGCGCACCCACGGCACCATGTGGCTGATGAATTCCGGCTGGCGGTCGCCATAGTCATCAAAGACGATGAAGCCCTGAATCCGCACACGCTTGGTCAGCAACGTACGCTGCAGCATCGGCAGACGATCCGGGCCTTGCGGCGCTTCAGTGGCGTTGTAACCGGCAATCAGTCCGCACAGCGGGATCCGCGCCTTGGGGTTGAGCAACGGCACCACGGCATCGAACACATGCCCGCCAACGTTTTCGTAATAGATGTCGATGCCGTTCGGGCAGGCCTTGGCCAGTTGTTCGGCAAAGTTCGGTGCCTTGTGATCGATGCAGGCATCGAAACCCAGCTCCTCGACCACGTATTTGCATTTGTCGGCACCACCGGCCACACCGACGGCGCGCAGGCCCTTGATTTTCGCTACCTGACCGACCACCGAGCCGACGGCACCGGACGCCGCAGCGACCACCAGGGTTTCGCCCTCTTTCGGCTGACCGATGTCGATCAGGCCCATGTACGCAGTCATCCCCGGCATGCCCAGCACACCGAGCGCCATTGATGGGCTTGGCAGGCCGGACGGGATCGGCATGATGTTGCGTCCGTCGCTGATGCTGTGGCTCTGCCAGCCGGTGAGGCCGACCACCAGATCACCCTGGTGGAATTTAGGATGACGGGAACTCTCGACACGGCTGACAGCGCCACCGGTCATCACTTCGCCGATTTGCACCGGCGCGGCGTAGGACGGCGCGTCGCTCATGCGTCCGCGCATGTACGGGTCCAGCGACAGGTACAGGGTCTTGAGCAGCACCTGGCCATCTTCGAGATCCGGCAACGCTTCGCGCTCCAGACGGAAGTTTTCCGGAGTCGGCGCGCCCACCGGACGCGAGGCGAGGACAAAGCGTTGGTTGAGGGTCAGAGGGTCGGACATGTCAGCGTCTCCTGTGAATGATGAATTCGGGGATATAGGGAGCAGACCTTGGTGACATCGCAGCGTTCGATGTTTCTACTCGACTCCTGTGGCGAGGGAGCTTGCTCCCGCTGGAGTGCGAAGCGCTCCCCCTGCTTTCTTTCAGGTATACCGGGTTTTCAGGGTTTACGACGACTTCGTCGCCGAGCGGGAGCAAGCTCCCTCGCCACAAATGAATACTGAACGCCCAGGAGGCAGAAACAAAAATGCCAGGCACGATGCCTGGCATTTTGTGTAGCTCATCCAACCCGCAAAGGCGAATCAGAATGGCAGTTTCATACCCGCTGGCAGGTTCATGCCGGCGGTCATGCTGCCCATTTTTTCCTGGCTGTTGGCTTCGATCTTGCGCACCGCGTCGTTGACGGCGGCGGCGACCACGGCTTCGAGCATTTCCTTGTCGTCTTCGCTCAAGCCTTCAACCAGGCTTGGGTCGATGCTGACGCTTTTCACGTCGTGACGACCGGTCATTACCACGGTGACCATATCGCCACCGGCCTTGCCGGTGACTTCGGCGTTGGCCAGCTCTTCCTGCATCTTGGCCATTTTTTCCTGCATCTGCTGCGCCTGCTTCATCAGGCCGGCCATGCCACCTTTCATCATGGGAATCACCTCAAAAGTACTTGGATCAAAACAGCGCCCGGCCAGCGAGGCCGGACGCCCTCAGTTATTAGCCTTGGGCGACCAAGGCGTCGACAGGTTCAATAGTATCGTGTCGCACGACCGCACCGAACTGCTGGACCATCTGCTGGATGAACGGATCGCCGTGGATCGACTCCTCCGCCTCGCGCTGACGGTTGGCCCGGCGACGGGACGCGGCCTGCGCCGGGGTTTCCTGTTCGGGCTTGATCAGTTCGATGGTCAGGGTCAGCGTGCGACCGTGGAACTGGTTCAACGCATCGTTCAGGCGCCGCTGTTGCGTGGCGTTGAACAGCGCGCTGTGCGCCGGGTCCAGGTGCATCAGCCAGTGGTCGCCATCGACCGCGATCAGCGTGCAGTTGGCGGCGATGCTGCCGGTCATGCCGGAGATCGGCAATTGCGGGAACAGCTCCAGCCATTGCAACGCCAGACCGGTGGCCGGCGCGGCGGCAGGCTCCGGCTCGGGCTCCGGGGCCGGCTCGGCGGTGTGTTCGCTGGCCAGGTCGTCGAGGTAGCTGTAGGCCGAATCCATGTCCGGCTCGATGTAGTCTTCGTCCAGTGGCGGCTCGTCGTCGAGGTCCATGCCCGGCGTGGCGGCATCGACGTCGGCGACCGACGGCTCGGGTATCGGCGCGGCTGCCCACTCCGGCGCATCCGGCACCACGCTGTCCGGGGTCGGCAGCGGCATCGGCGGCAACTCGGGCTGCTCGCTGGCGGTTTCCAGTACCGGCTCGACGGCCGGCTGTTGCACAGGTTCGGGGTCGGGCTCGACCGGATCGTTCCACGGCAGGTCAACCACTTCTTCGGCAGCGACTGGCTCTGGCTCTGGTTCTGGCGCAGGGGCCGGTGCAGCGGCCACCACAGGGGCTGGCTCAGGAGTCGGGGCTGGCGCTGGAGCAACAACCGGTGCAGGCGCAACAGCCGCAGCGACTACCGGCGCAGGCTTGGGCGCGGCAGCCACTGAGTTTGCGGAATCAACTGTGGCCTGGCTGATCCCCACTGGCTTTAGCGGTTGCCTCGGGGCGTCCGCGGTGTCCGCGGGCCGGAAAGCCAGCATCCGCAGCAGGACCATTTCGAAACCGCCACGGGGATCCGGCGCCAGCGGCAGGTCGCGGCGACCGATCAGGCCCATCTGGTAATAGAACTGCACGTCTTCGGCCGGCAGCGCCTGCGCCAGCGCCAACACCCGATCGCGGTCGCCATGGCCGTTATCGACGCCTTCCGGCAACGCCTGGGCGATGGCGACACGGTGCAGCACATTGAGAATTTCCGAGAGCACGCCATTCCAGTCCGGGCCTTGCTCGGCCAGGTGGCGCACGGCTTCGAGCAACGCCTTGGCGTCACCTTCGATCAGGGCGTGCAGCACGTCGAAGACCTGGCCGTGATCCAGCGTGCCGAGCATCGCCCGCACGTCGGCGGCCAATACCTTGCCTTCACCGAAGGCGATGGCCTGATCGGTCAGGCTCATGGCATCACGCATCGAACCATCGGCGGCGCGGCCCAGCAGCCACAGCGCGTCGTCTTCGAACGGCACGTTTTCGGCGCCGAGGACGTGAGTCAAATGCTCGACCACGCGCTCGGGCGTCATGTTCTTCAGGGAGAACTGCAGGCAGCGCGACAAAATCGTTGCCGGAAGTTTCTGCGGGTCGGTGGTCGCCAGGATGAACTTGACGTACGGCGGCGGCTCTTCGAGGGTCTTCAGCAGCGCATTGAAGGAATGGCTGGAGAGCATGTGCACTTCGTCGATCAGGTAGACCTTGAAGCGCCCGCGGCTCGGCGCGTACTGCACGTTGTCGAGCAGCTCGCGGGTGTCCTCGACCTTGGTCCGGCTCGCGGCGTCGATCTCGATCAGGTCGACGAAGCGGCCTTCATCGATCTCGCGGCACACCGAACACTCGCCGCAGGGGCTGGAAGTGATACCTGTCTCACAGTTCAGGCATTTGGCAATGATCCGCGCAATGGTGGTCTTACCGACCCCGCGGGTACCGGTGAACAGGTACGCGTGGTGCAGCCGCTGGCTGTCCAAGGCATTGATCAGAGCCTTGAGCACATGGGTCTGGCCGACCATTTCGCGGAACGAGCGCGGACGCCATTTACGTGCAAGAACCTGATAACTCATCGAAAACCGTCGCAACGAAGGAAGCTGAAGCGGCTAATGCTAGCGGAGCAAGGGCAAAATTGCATCCGGTGTCCTCGTCTAATCTGGCCAAGCAGCTGTTGGCGGGGAAATTTCGGCTCGGGATCGGGACCAGGACATCCCATAACGCCCTGTAGGAGTAAGCCTGCTCGCGATAGTGTCATGTCAGTCGGCATCGATGTTGACTGAACCGAAGCAATCGCGAGCAGGCTCACTCCTACAGGGGGGATCAGTAGCCGTGCGACTCGCGGAATTTCTGGCAGTCGTGAAATTCGATCCATTCGACCACATCGTACGGCAGATAAAGCTGCTGCCGGGCGCGGGAGATGGCGATGTACACGGCGCAGATCCGCTGATCGAACGCGTAGGCGTCCTTGAACTGCACATTGGTCAGCAGCTCGGGCGTCAGCAGAACCCGGTCGAACTCCATGCCGCCCGCCTCGTGCGCCTGCATCAGCAGACAGCTCTTGCCGGGGCCGCCGATCATCCGGTTGAGCCGGGTCAGATCAGCGACCTTGAAGCCTTTCTCCAGCTCGGCCTCGACCCACAAAAACGCTTCGTCGAACTGGTTGGCATCGCGCACCTGCTGCCACTTGGGCAAGTCGCTGAAATAGCGATGCGGCCCCTTCTCACTGTGCGTGGAACTGTAGTAATCGACCTTGAACAACTCGATGGCGCTGGTCATGAAGTGCTCAAGATCGCGCTGCGCCTTCATGTCGGCAAAGCAGAACAGGCAATTGGCATCGTGCAGTTGCATCGCCCACTTCATCGTGTCCCACGGTGACGCCGTCAACACCACACAGCCTTCCGGCGGGACAAAGCCCTGCGGATAAAACTCGATGCCGACGTCCGCCTCACGCGCGCCTTCAAAGGGCACTTTGCTCTTTTCCGAGTGCCGGGAAATCAGCGGATTGACCAGACGCTCGACATTGCGCCCCGAACGCACCGAGTAGGTGATATCGCTCTGGCGCACTTCACGCTTTCTTTTCACCAGGTCGCGCTCGGCGTGCTGGTACTCATCGCCCAATGTGATCAGCACCTGTCGGCCGCGCTCGATAATCTGCAGCAGCGAAGCGGGAATGTCCTGGCTCTCGTCGATCAGCACGTGGGTATAACGCGGCGGCACCACGCAGCCCGCAAGGCTTGCCCGCTTGATCAGCAACAACGCTTCGAAGCCGCTCTGCCGGCCCCACGCCGGGTTGGCCTCAAGGTAAGTCCAGACGCGGCTTGAATACTCCAGCAGCACCTTGGACTCAAGACCGGACAAGGACAGCTTGAAATACGGCAGATGATGCGCCGACAGGCTGTAATCCCGGGAGTGGCAATAACGCTCGAGAGTTTCCAGGCAGACGTTCAGGGTTCGTTGCGCGTCATGCTCGCGAAAGCCGAGGATGTTCAGTTCCTGCGCCAGACTCTGTTTGCTCGCGACCCGGCCGGCGGCGCTTGCCGGCTGTGGCTTGCGCCCATAAATCAGCCCGCGCGCGAACACCTCAAAGGTGATGCCGGGCTTGCGCTCACTGGCAGCGCCCATGCGCTGGCACAGGGTCGCAAGTTTTTCCGGGGTGCGTGCCAGCAACAGGGTTTTCCCGGGGTCCAGGCACTCGGTCAAGGCACCGACCAGGTGGCTCTTGCCGATCCCGGCATAACCTTGCACGTGCAGGTCTTCATCGAGGTTGGCGCGGAAGGTTCTGACCAGCTTGTCCTGCGCGGCGCTGAGCCAGCGCTCGCGGTGCGCGGGGCTGATCATCTGCTGGCTGAACGGATTGTTGACCGCGTGGTGGCGCGTCTTGAACTCGTCATCCCATTTGCCACTGGGCAGCAGGTAATCCTGCGCCGACACCTCTTCGGCCAACAGCAATCGCAGGTTCAATCCCCTGATGGCGTTCAGGCCGAAATACAACTGGCGCGGGTCGAACAGCCGTTGCGCCTCGGACAGCAGCCCTGCCCCGCCATCGACCGCCCAGGCGATCAGGCGCGCCAGCACCTTCTCCGCCGCTGCGGCGCTGAGATCCTTTTCGGCGGCCTGGGCCAGATTCTGGATGACCAGCACGGCGGCCAGTTGCGCATCCGTCAGCTCGCCGAGGGTTTTCGCGCCATCGGGCTGCAACAGGCTCGCGCAAGTCTCGTCCGTCACGGGCAAGTACACGGCGGTGGATAAATCGTGATGTTCCGGGTGCATACAACCTCGTAGCCAGGGCGCGAACTTGTCAACGACGCGCGCAGCAAGACGGTGGAGTATGCCACTGTTCAACCTTGGTGGCTGAACAGGCATCGGGGTGGCTGCCTTCGCGAGCAGGCTCGCTCCTACAGGGCTGGCATGAAGGCCCAAATCGCGGGCATAAAAAAACCGCAGTGGGCGAAACCCATGCAGTTCTGTTGAAGCGTTGGTTGTTCGTCAAGGTGGTAACCCCACCAGCCACACCCCGGCACACAATGTTCCCGCTGTGGCTGCTTCCTTCCGGATCTGACCAGGTTCACGGGTAATCGTTGCGGGGGGACCGATGGGGTCACCATAACGACACTCACCTGTCGGCGAGCCGCGCCATTGTACCTATCTGAGATGAAGTTACAACCGTTGGTTTCAGATAAAAAATATGAACGGGTTCAAGGACATGCGCTGTGCCCGAAAAGATCGCAGCCTGCGACAGCTGTTACAGGGTCAGCACCTCGTCCGCCTTGCCGCCCGCCTGCTGGATCACCAGATGGATGAAGTGCAGCTTGGCAATCGCCGCCGCCGGCAGCACGAACGGGTAGAAATCCGGCTGGCCCATGCTGCGTGACAGTTCGTTGAGCATGCCCGCCAGCTCGATCCACGCATTGACGAACGACAGGAACGCCGCGCCGCCGGGGTGCTCCGGATCGTACAGAGTGCTGGGTGGAAACGGCTGGTAATCGAAATCCATTTCCCGCGCACTCATGCCAAAACCCAGCGCGGTGTCCACTGCGTCCATCATGTGCAGGTAATGCGCCCAGGTTTCCGCCCAGTCTTCCCACGGGTGCATGGTCGCGTAGGCGCTGACGTAGTATTGCGGCCAGTCCAGTGGTGCACCCTGTTGATAATGACGGTCGAGCGCTTCGGCGTAACTGGCGCGCTCGTCGCCGAACAGATTGCGGAACGGTTCAAGCCACGGCCCATTGGCGATCAGACGATCCCAATAATAATGCCCGACCTCATGCCGGAAATGCCCGAGCAGCGTGCGATAGGGTTCATGCATCGCCGCCCGCACCTGCTCGCGATGGACGTCGTCGGCTTCCTTGATGTCGAGGGTGATCAGGCCGTTGGCGTGGCCGGTCATCGGCGCGTTGCCTTCAAGGTCGACGCCGATGAAGTCGAAGGCCAGACCGGTGGTCTCATCCACGGTTTTCGGGATGACCGGCAGCCCGAGGGTGATCAGTTGTGCGACCAGCCGGCGCTTGGCGATCTCGACTTTGCGCCAGCGTTCGGGGTTTTCCGGCACCGACAGATCGGGGATAGTGCGATTGAGGCTGCAAGCGATGCACAGGCTGTCACGGCCGTTATCCGCCAGCAACCAGTTGCACGCGGCGGGAGTGTCGAGGTTGGCGCAGCGACGAAACAATCCGGCGTCGGGATCGGCATCGAGTGTCCAGCTGCCGTCCTGCGGCCCGGGCTGCAGCGACGTCAGGCGACTTTCTTCGGGCTGATAACCCAGCGCGGCGTTGCAGGCCAGGCACTGACTGTTGCGAAAGAACAGCGACTGGCCGCAGCGGCACTGCCAGATTTTGCTGTTGCGTGAAGACTCGCCCATGAACGGCGCGACGATGCGAGAACTGAGCTGCTCGAAAAAGCGGTACATGGCGATCTCTCCCTGGGGCTTGCCAAGACTAGATCATCCTCGTGCGCTGATCGTTCCCACGCTTTGTGTGGGGAAAAGCAAAAGATCGCAGCCTGCGGCAGCTCCTACAGGGGATCAATGTGGCAAAACACTAATCCTGTAGGAGCTTCCGCAGGCTGCGATCTTTTGCTCTTAAACGGACAAGCGGTGTCCCTTCAGGAAAGCGATAAACGCCTCTTCATCCATCACCTTCACGCCCAGCTCATTGGCCTTGGTCAGTTTCGAACCGGCACCGGGCCCTGCGACCACGCAATGAGTTTTCGCCGATACCGAGCCGGCGACTTTGGCGCCAAGGCTTTCCAGATGCTCTTTAGCGACATCACGACTCATCAACTCGACCTTGCCCGTCAGCACCCAGGTTTCGCCGGACAGCGGCAGGCCTTCGACGACTTTCTTCTCGCTCAGCCAGTGCATGCCGAAAACACGCAGCTGTTTCTCGGCGGCCTCGGCGATCTGCCGATGCTCGGGCACAGCAAAAAACTCGCGCACCGAATTGGCCTGTTTCTCCGGTAGCGCCTGACGCATGTCCAGCCAGTCGGCATTCATCACCGCGTCCAGCGAACCGAATTTGTCCGCCAGTTTCTGCGCGCCGCCCGGGCCGACAAAGGGAATGTGCAGCTTGTCGAGCAGACCGCCAAGCGTGGTGCTGGCGGCGAACTCGGCGCCCAGCTCGCGTTGATCCTGAATCTGCAGGCCATGCCCCAACAACTCGGTGATCACTTGCTGGTTGTGCGCATCTTCAAAGAAGCTGTGAATCTCGTGGGCTACTTCCAGGCCGATGTCCGGCAGGTAGGTCAGCACTTGCGGCAAAGCCTGCTGTACGCGCTCCAGCGAACCGAGCGAGCGCGCCAACACCTTGGCCGTTTCCTCGCCGACATCGGGAATGCCCAGCGCATAAATGAACCGCGCCAGTCCCGGTTGCTTGCTGTCTTCGATGGCCGCCAGCAGCTTGTTGCTGGAGACCTCGGCAAAGCCCTCCAGATCAACAATGTCGTCGAACTTCAGCGCGTACAAATCGGCCGGCGAACTGACCAGACCTTCATCGACCAGTTGCTCGACGCTCTTGTCGCCAAGGCCTTCGATGTCCATCGCCCGACGCGAGACGAAGTGAATGATCGCCTGCTTCAGTTGCGCACCGCAGGCCAGACGACCAACGCAGCGGTACACCGCACCTTCGCTGATGGTTTCCTTGCCCTTGCTGCGCTTGACCAGTTGCGTGCGCTCGACATGGGAGCCGCAGACCGGGCAATTCTCTGGAATCGCTACAGGACGCGCATTCTCGGGGCGGCGTTCGGTGACCACTTGCACCACCTGCGGGATCACGTCACCGGCGCGACGGATGATCACGGTGTCGCCGATCATCAGGCCCAGGCGCGCCACTTCGTCCATGTTGTGCAGGGTGGCATTGGCCACGGTGACGCCCGCGACCTTGACCGGTTTCAGCCGCGCCACCGGGGTGACGGCGCCCGTGCGACCGACCTGGAACTCCACGTCTAGCAGCTCGGTGAGTTCTTCCATGGCCGGGAATTTGTGCGCAATCGCCCAGCGCGGTTCGCGGGCACGGAAGCCCAGCTCGCGCTGATCGGCGATGCTGTTGACCTTGAACACCACACCGTCGATTTCGTAGGCCAGCGCGTTACGGCGTAAACCAATGTCGCGGTAGTAATCCAGGCACTCGCCGATGCCTTTGGCCAGTTTCAGCTCGTGGCTGATCGGCATGCCCCACGTCTGCAATTGCTTGAGGTTGCCGATGTGAGTGTCGGAAATATCGTGGGAGACCTGACCGATGCCGTAGCAGCAGAATTCCAGCGGGCGATTGGCGGTGATCTTCGAATCCAGCTGACGCAGGCTGCCGGCAGCGGCGTTGCGCGGGTTGGCGAAGGTCTTGCCGCCGACTTCCAGTTGCGAGGCGTTGAGGCGCTCGAAACCGGCCTTGGACATGAACACTTCACCGCGCACTTCGAGGGTCGCCGGCCAGCCGGTGCCATGCAGCTTCAACGGGATGTTGCGCACGGTGCGCACGTTGACGCTGATGTCTTCACCGGTGGTGCCATCGCCACGGGTGGCGCCGCGCACCAGCACACCGTCCTGATACAGCAGGCTGACCGCCAGGCCATCGAGTTTCGGCTCGCAGCTGTATTCCACCGCCGCGCCGCCACCGAACAGATCACCAGCCGGCAGATCCAGACCTTCGGTCACCCGGCGATCAAACTCGCGCATGTCGGTTTCTTCGAAGGCATTGCCGAGGCTGAGCATCGGCACTTCGTGACGCACCTGGGTGAACGCGGTCAGCGCCACACTGCCGACGCGCTGGGTCGGCGAGTCGCTGGTGATCAATTCCGGATTGGCCGCTTCCAGCGCCTTGAGCTCGTGGAACAACCGGTCGTACTCGGCGTCCGGAATGCTCGGCTCGTCGAGGACGTGATAACGGTAGTTGTGCTGATCGAGTTCAGCGCGCAGCTCTAGAATGCGGTTTTTGGCGGCGGTCATGGGTGTTCTCTCATAAAGCAAAAGAGCAGCCGAGGCTGCTCCAGTTTCATCATTCAAAGATCGCAGCCTCGTTGCACTCGACAGCTCCTACAGGGATCGCGTTCCTCTGTAGGAGCTGCCGAAGGCTGCGATCTTTTGATCTTGGCCTTAGCGCTTCTGGGTCAGGGCGCGGCGTTCGAATTCGACGATGCGCTGACGGTAGTGCTCGATGGTCTGCGCGGTCAGCACGCTGCGCTGGTCGTCTTTCAGCTCGCCGTTCAGTTCCTGCGACAGCTTGCGCGCCGCCGCCACCATCACGTCGAAGGCCTGCTTCGGATGACGCGGGCCTGGCAAGCCGAGGAAGAAGCTCACCGCCGGGGTGCTGAAATGGTCGATGTCGTCCAGATCGAAAATGCCCGGCTTGACCGCATTGGCCATGGAGAACAGCACCTCACCGTTGCCGGCCATGCTTTCGTGGCGGTGGAAAATATCCATCTCGCCGAAACGCAGACCGCTTTCGAGAATGTTCTGCAACAGGGCCGGGCCTTTGAAGCCGGCGGCGTCGCGGCAGATCACGCTGATCACCAGGACTTCTTCGGCTTGCGGCTGATCCTTGTCAGCCACCGCTGGCGCAGGCTTGCTGTCGTCGACGAAGTCATCATCACGACTGCTGAAGCTCGGGCCGCCGTCCAGGTCCAGATCGAGGTTCAAGTCGCCCTGGGCCGGACCATTGCTGCCGCGCTTGCCACGTTTCGAACCGGATTCGCGAGGCTCGCGTGCTTCGCGGGCCGGCATGCTCACCGACGGCAGATCGTGTTCGTCCAGTTGTGGCTCTTTATGCGTATCCAGCACGCGGGCCGGGCCCAACAGCTCAGCGCTGGTGTCCTCGTCCGGCAAGTTGGACAGACTTCGGTCAAGACGGAATTTCAGTTTTCCCTTGCCGCCGCGCATACGGCGCCAGCCATCGAAAAGAATACCGGCTATCACAATGATGCCGATGACGATCAGCCACTCGCGCAGACCGATTTCCATGTAATCCCGTGCCTCTATAAAAAATGCTGAAAAATAAGGGGTTTACATTGTGCAAACCGCTTTAAAACGTGGCGCCAACTCTATGTTCTGACAGGCGTTTTGCCCACGTATACGAAAAATTGACATTAAACTAGCACGACCAAAGACAACTTTACACCGTCTGTCGAAATCGCTGCGCAAATTGTGGCTCGCTTCGCTCAGGCTTCAAGCCATAAGCTTCTAGCTTGTAGCTCAAAGCTCGTCGCTCACAGCAGCGCCTTTAGGCGTCCACCATCGCCATCGCCTCCTCGACATCCACTGCAACCAGTCGCGAACAACCCGGCTCGTGCATCGTCACGCCCATCAGTTGATCGGCCATTTCCATGGCGATCTTGTTGTGAGTGATATAGATGAACTGCACGGTCTGCGACATCTCTTTAACCAATCGTGCGTAGCGTCCAACGTTAGCGTCATCCAGTGGCGCGTCAACTTCATCGAGCATGCAGAACGGCGCCGGATTCAATTTGAAGATCGCAAAAACCAGTGCCAGCGCAGTCAGGGCTTTTTCCCCGCCGGAGAGCAAATGGATGGTGCTGTTCTTCTTTCCTGGCGGCCGCGCCATGATCGTCACCCCTGTATCGAGTAGATCTTCGCCCGTCAGTTCCAAATACGCGCTGCCACCACCGAAAACTTTCGGGAAAAGCGCCTGTAATCCACCATTGATCTGATCAAAGGTATCTTTGAAGCGGTTACGGGTTTCCTTGTCGATCTTGCGAATGACGTTTTCCAGGGTCTCCAATGCTTCGACCAGATCGGCGTCCTGCGCATCCAGATAACGTTTACGCTCGGATTGTTGCGTGTATTCGTCGATGGCCGCGAGGTTGATCGCACCCAGGCGCTGAATCCGCGCATTGATCCGTTCGAGTTCTTCTTCGGCGGCGCGTTCACTGGCCTCGGGGGTCAATGTCGCGAGCACGCCATTGAGATCGTAGCCGTCTTCGAGCAATTGATCCTGCAACGCCTTGCGCCGCACGGTCAGCGCTTGCCATTCCATGCGCTGCTGTTCGAGCTGGCCACGAATCAGTTGCGATTGCTGCTCGGCCTGGGTCCGGCGCTTTTCCGCCTCGCGCAGTTCGCGATCGGCGTCTTCCAGCGCGATCTGCGCAGTCTTCAGCTCTTCGTCGACGGTCATGCGCTTGTCGAGCAGCTCTTCGAGTTTCAGGCGTAGTTCTTCCAGCGGTGCCTCGCCCTCCTCCAGATTCAGACTCAACTGTTCGCGTTTTTCGGTCAGACGCTCGGCCTGCATCTCCAGACGTTCCAACGCCTGACGCGTAGAATCGTGTTGCGCACGCAACGAACCAAGACGCACCGCCAGTTGATGGGCGTGATCCTTGTGCTGACGGGCTTCCTGACGCACGCGATCGAGGCGTTCGCGCAGGCTGTCACGCTGAGCCAGCAGTAATTCGCGCTGCTCGGTGTCCAGCGCCATGGCATCGAGCGCTTCCTGCAACTGCATGCGCGCTTCGCCGACCTGTTCGTGTTCCAGTTCGCGCTGCTCGCCGAGTTCGATCAGTTCCTCATCGAGGCGGGTGCGGCGCAGCGTCAGTTGTTCGGCCTTGGCTTTACCGGCAGACAACTGGGCTTTCAATTCACCTTGGGAACGGGCTTCGTCCTGCAGCAAACGACGCAAATGTTCGCGGCCGTTTTCCTGCTGCCGCTGTTGCGCACGCAGGGTCTGCAGACGGGTTTCCATGGCTTCGACCGTGGCTTCGCGCTCTTCGCGCTCGGCCTGCAGCGTCTCGATTTCCTGGCCACGGGCGAGCATGCCGCTCTCGGCTTCACTGGCGCGACGTACGCGCAGAAAGTGTCGACCGACCCAGTAACCGTCGCGGCTGATCAGGCTCTGCCCGGCACTCAACTGGCCGCGCAAGGCCAAGGCCTGCTCAAGGCTGTCGACCGGCTTGACCTGACCGAGCCATGGCGACAGATCGATCTGCGCCTCGACTTTATCCAGCAGGCTGCCCGCCACGCGCACGCCGTCGCTGGCGGGGCTGAGCAGGCGCAGATCACCTTGGGTGAACCCGGACAGATCGAAACCGCTGAAGTCATCCACCAACACCGCTTGCAGGTCGGCGCCGAGCACGGTTTCCACCGCCAGCTCCCAACCGGCCTCTACCTTCAGGCCTTCGGCGAGACGCGGACGCTCGGCGAGGTTGTGTTCCTTCAGCCATTCGGCGGTGCCGGTGCCCGGATCGAGCGCAGCCTGCTGCAAGGCTTCCAGCGAGGCCAGTCGCCCGTTGAGGCGCTGCAAATCGCCCTGCGCCTGCTGCTGCGCGGTCAGTGCCTGCTGCAATTCCTGACGCAGCTGTTCAAGTTTTTCGACCTGCGCTTCTTCGCTGGTCTGCAAGTCTTCGAGGGTCGCTTCGGATTCGGCGAGCTGCTCGTTGAGCGCCATGATCGCCGCGTCTTCCGGGTCGGCGGAAAGCAGATCGCGCTCTTCGGCGAGACGCTTTTGCCGATCGGCCAGACGCTCCATGCTGGTTTCCAGCTGCTGGATCCGCGACTGCTGCACTTCGGCCTGGCGCCGGGGTTCGGCGGCGGTCAGGTTGAAGGTGTCCCACTGCTCCTGCCAGCCGTGCATGACGCTTTCGGAATCTTCCAGCGCGGCGGCGGCTTCTTCGGCGGCGGCGCTGGTGACTTCCTGCTCGGGGATGAGCATGTCCAGCTCTTCGCCGAGGGTCAGCAGCAGCGTGCGGTCGTGGCCCAGGTGTGATTCGGTTTCCAGACGCGCGCGCTCGGCTTCTTTCAGATCGTCCTGCAACTGACGCAAACGCTGCTGGCCGTGCTGGATACTCTGCTCGACCCGGGCGATGTCGCCGCCGACCGAATAGAAGCGGCCCTGCACCAGATTGAAGCGCTCGGACAGTTCGTGGTGCCCGTCGCGCAGGCGTTCGATGGCCGCATCGGCATTGCGCTGCTCGGCGACCAGCGCTTCGAAACTGACTTCCTGATTGCCGATGATCGACTCGCGCTGGCCGACCTGATCGTTCAGATCCTGCCAGCGCAGGGCCGACAGTTGCGCCTTGAGCTGGCGCTCTTCACTCTTGTATTCCTGATACTTCTTGGCGGACTCGGCCTGCCGGTGCAAGCGTTCGAGCTGGCGCTCGAGCTCTTCACGCAGGTCGGTCAGGCGCGCCAGGTTTTCGTGGGTGCGGCGGATGCGGTTTTCGGTCTCGCGCCGGCGCTCCTTGTACTTGGAGATGCCCGCCGCTTCTTCGATGAAGTTGCGCAAGTCTTCCGGTTTGGCTTCGATCAGCTTGGAGATCATCCCCTGCTCGATGATCGAGTAGCTGCGCGGGCCGAGGCCGGTGCCGAGGAAGATGTCAGTGATGTCTCGACGGCGGCATTTGGCGCCGTTGAGGAAATAGCTGTTCTGGCTGTCGCGGGTGACTTTGCGGCGAATGGAGATCTCGGCGTAAGCCGCGTACTCGCCCACCAGGGTGCCGTCGGAGTTGTCGAACACCAGTTCGATGCTCGCCTGGCTCACCGGTTTGCGGCTGGTCGAGCCGTTGAAGATGACGTCGGTCATCGACTCGCCACGCAGGTTCTTCGCCGAACTCTCGCCCATCACCCAGCGTACGGCGTCAATAATGTTCGACTTGCCGCAACCGTTCGGCCCGACGACCGCCGCCATGTTACTGGGAAAGTTCACCGTGGTCGGGTCGACGAAGGACTTGAACCCCGCCAGTTTGATGCACTTTAGCCGCACGCTCAGGCAACCGTCAGGGCGGAGACCACCAGATCGCAGCTGCGCTGGGCGTAAGCCGTCAGCACGATGCGGATCTGCGGCAAATCACGGGCGAGCACAGCGGCCAGCAGGCGTTCGAACAGTTCGAGGAACTCGCTCATTTCGGCCTTGCGCTGTTCGAGGGCGAGGAAATACGCACGGCTCATGGCCGGCTGCAGGTTCTCGACGGTCTCTTGCAGGTACGGGTTGTTGGCAAACGGGTACGCAGCGCGCATCACGGCGAAGCTGTCGTCGACGAAGGTGCGGATGTCCTGACGCTCATAGCTGGCGGTCAGACGCTGCTGAATCTGTACGAACGTCGCCATGTCGGCCTGGGTCTGCCAACCGTTGGCGACCGCATTGCCGAGCAGGATGTACAGCTCGCTCATCAGCGTGCACAGGCTCTGCACCTTGTGCGCGGTGAGTTCGGTGACATGGGCGCCACGCCGCGGCAGGATCGCGATCAGGTGGCGGCGTTCGAGGATCAGCAGGGCTTCGCGGACTGATCCGCGGCTGACATTGAGGGCCAGCGTGACCTTCTGTTCCTGAATGCGCTCTCCCGGCTTCATTTCGCCGCGAATGATGCGTTCGGCGAGGTGGTGAGCGATTTGCTCGGCGAGGCTGTCCGGCGCCTTGAACGTCATGGTTGTCCTTCAAACTCTTCGATCTGCACAAGCGGCGCAGTGTAGCGCAAATGCAGGTGCATGGCGGAGTGCCCGCACGGCGCTTTTTGGCACGATTCAAGCAAAAAAGCAGTGGATCCGCTCAGGGTCAATACTCAATAGAGCACGCGTTAATCGACAAAACCGTTTTTCCTGACCTTTAAGTCAGAAAACCATTGACCGAAAAGTCAGACCTGCTAAATTCGGCTCAAGTCGGTTAACAACAATAATGAGTCTGCGAGGCCTTCCGTGATCCAGTTTTTACTTAACCAGGAACTCCGTAGCGAGCACGCCCTGGACCCGAATCTGACCGTGCTCAATTACCTGCGCGAACATGTGGGCAAATCCGGCACCAAAGAAGGTTGCGCCAGCGGCGACTGCGGCGCCTGCACCGTGGTGGTCGGCGAGTTGCAAACGGATGACGCCGGCCGCGAACACATTCGCTATCGCAGCCTCAACTCGTGCCTGACCTTTGTTTCGTCGCTGCACGGCAAACAACTGATCAGCGTCGAAGACCTCAAGCACAAGGGCGAACTGCACAGCGTGCAGAAAGCCATGGTCGAGTGCCACGGCTCGCAGTGCGGCTTCTGCACCCCCGGCTTCGTCATGTCGCTGTTTGCCCTGCAAAAGAACAGCGATGCACCGGATCAGGCCAAGGCGCATGAAGCGCTGGCCGGCAACCTCTGCCGCTGCACCGGCTACCGGCCGATCCTCGCCGCCGCCGAACAATCCTGCTGTGGCAAACAGCCGGACCAGTTCGATGCCCGCGAAGCCGAGACCATCGCCCGCCTCAAAGCCATCGCCCCGACCGATATCGGTGAACTCAACAGTGGCGACAAGCGCTGCCTGGTGCCGCTGACCGTCGCCGATCTGGCCGATCTGTATGACGCTTACCCGCAAGCGCGGCTGCTGGCCGGCGGCACCGATCTGGCGCTGGAAGTCACCCAGTTTCACCGTACCCTGCCGGTGATGATCTACGTCGGCAACGTCGCCGAAATGAAGCGCATCGAAAGCTTCGATGACCGTATCGAAATTGGCGCCGCCACCGCCCTCTCCGACTGCTACGAAGCGCTGACTGCCGAGTACCCGGACTTCGGCGAACTGCTGCACCGCTTCGCCTCGCTGCAGATCCGCAACCAGGGCACCCTCGGCGGCAACATCGGCAACGCCTCGCCCATCGGTGACTCGCCCCCGCTGCTGATCGCTCTCGGTGCGCAGGTGGTGTTGTGCAAGGGTGAAACCCGGCGCACCCTGAACCTGGAAGACTATTTCATCGACTACAAGGTCACTGCCCGCCAGGAAAGCGAGTTCATCGAGAAGATTATCGTCCCGCGTGCCACCGCCGAGCAGCGTTTCCGCGCCTACAAAGTCTCCAAGCGTCTGGACGATGACATCTCCGCCGTCTGTGCCGCATTCAATCTGCGCGTGGAAAACGGCGTGATCAGTGACGCGCGCATGGCTTTCGGCGGGATGGCCGCAATTCCGAAACGCGCCGCCCATTGCGAAGCCGTGCTGCTCGGTCAGCCGTTCAACAACGCCGTGATCGAACGCGCCTGCGCTGCGCTGGCCGAAGACTTCACGCCGCTCTCGGACTTCCGCGCCAGCAAGGAATACCGCCTGCTCAGCGCACAGAACCTGCTGCGCAAATACTTCATCGAACTGCAAACACCGCACATCGAGACTCGGGTGACCGCTTATGTCTAACCATCACGCCGTAGAGAAGACTCAAGCCGAATTGGCGGAACTGTTCGCCAAGGACCTGACCACCGGCGTCGGCCGCAGCGTCAAACACGACAGCGCCGCCAAGCATGTGTCCGGTGAAGCGCAGTACATCGATGATCGGCTGGAATTTCCCAATCAGTTGCACGTTTACGCACGACTGTCGGACCGCGCCCACGCGAAAATCGTCCGCATCGACACCAGCCCCTGCTACGCCTTCGAAGGCGTGCGCATTGCGATCACCCACGAAGACGTGCCGGGCCTGAAAGACATCGGTCCGCTGCTGCCGGGCGATCCGCTGCTGGCGATTGATGACGTGCAATTCGTCGGGCAACCGGTGCTGGCCGTGGCCGCGAAAGACCTGGAAACCGCACGCAAAGCGGCGATGGCGGCGATCATCGAATATGAAGATCTCGAGCCGGTGCTGGATGTGGTCGAAGCCTTGCGCAAACGCCACTTCGTGCTCGACAGCCACACCCATCAGCGTGGCGATTCGGCTTCGGCATTGGCCTCCGCTGAACATCGCATTCAAGGCACGCTGCACATCGGCGGCCAGGAACACTTTTATCTGGAGACGCAGATCTCCTCGGTGATGCCCACCGAAGACGGCGGCATGATCGTCTACTGCTCGACGCAGAACCCCACCGAAGTGCAGAAACTGGTGGCCGAAGTGCTCGACGTGTCGATGAACAAGATCGTCGTCGACATGCGCCGCATGGGCGGTGGTTTCGGCGGCAAGGAAACCCAGGCCGCCAGCCCGGCGTGCCTGTGCGCGGTGATCGCGCACCTCACCGGCCAGCCGACCAAGATGCGTCTGCCACGGGTCGAAGACATGCTGATGACCGGCAAGCGCCACCCGTTCTATGTCGAGTACGACGTCGGCTTCGACAGCACCGGGCGTCTGCACGGCATCGCCATGGACCTGGCCGGCAACTGCGGCTGCTCGCCGGACCTGTCAGCTTCGATTGTCGACCGGGCGATGTTTCACTCGGACAACTCGTACTACCTCGGTGACGCGACCATCAACGGCCACCGCTGCAAGACCAACACCGCGTCGAACACCGCCTACCGTGGCTTCGGCGGCCCGCAAGGGATGGTCGCCATCGAAGAAGTGATGGACGCGATTGCCCGTCACCTCAACCTCGATCCGCTGGCGGTGCGCAAGGCCAACTACTACGGCAAGACCGAGCGCAACGTCACCCACTACTACCAGACCGTCGAGCACAACATGCTCGAAGAGATGACCGCCGAACTGGAAGACAGCAGCCAGTACGCCGAGCGCCGCGAAGCGATCCGCCGCTACAACGCCAACAGCCCGATCCTGAAAAAAGGCCTGGCGCTGACCCCGGTGAAATTCGGCATTTCCTTCACCGCCAGCTTCTTGAACCAGGCTGGCGCGCTGATCCACGTCTACACCGACGGCAGCATCCACCTGAACCACGGCGGCACCGAAATGGGCCAAGGCCTTAACACCAAGGTCGCGCAGGTGGTGGCCGAAGTGTTCCAGGTGGAAATGGATCGGGTACAGATCACCGCGACCAACACCGACAAGGTGCCGAACACTTCGCCGACTGCGGCTTCCAGCGGTGCTGACCTCAACGGCAAGGCCGCGCAGAACGCCGCCGAGATCATCAAGCAGCGTCTGGTGGAATTCGCCGCGCGGCACCACAAGGTCAGCGAAGAAGACGTGGAATTCCACAACGGTCATGTGCGCGTGCGTGACCACATCATGACCTTCGAAGCGCTGATCCAGCTGGCGTATTTCAATCAGGTCTCGCTGTCGAGCACCGGCTTCTACAAGACCCCGAAAATCTACTACGACCGCAGCCAGGCCCGTGGTCGGCCGTTCTACTACTTCGCCTTCGGCGCGGCGTGTTGCGAAGTGATCGTCGACACCCTGACCGGCGAGTACAAGATGCTGCGTACCGACATCCTCCACGACGTCGGCGCCTCGCTGAACCCGGCGATCGACATTGGTCAGGTCGAGGGCGGTTTCGTCCAGGGCATGGGCTGGCTGACCATGGAAGAGCTGGTCTGGAACAACAAGGGCAAGCTGATGACCAACGGCCCGGCCAGCTACAAGATCCCGGCCGTGGCGGACATGCCGCTGGACCTGCGGGTGAAACTGGTGGAAAACCGCAAGAACCCGGAAGACACGGTGTTCCATTCCAAGGCTGTGGGTGAGCCGCCGTTCATGCTCGGGATTGCCGCGTGGTGCGCGATCAAGGACGCGGTGGCGAGCCTCGGTGACTATAAGCATCAACCGCAGATCGATGCGCCGGCGACCCCGGAGCGGGTGCTGTGGGGGTGTGAGCAGATGCGCCAGCTCAAGACTGTGAAAGCAGTCGAAGCTGAAACTGAGCTGGCTCCGCTCTAGACCGAGGCGCGGCCTTCGCGAGCAGGCTCGCTCCCACCTTTGGAATGCATTCCCTTGTGGGAGCGAGCCTGCTCGCGAAGAGGCCCGAACAGACAACGACAAATGTCGAGGTGAATATGTACAACTGGATCGACGCCCTCGCCGACCTGCAGAATCAGGGCGAACCCTGTGTTTTGGTGACGATCATCGAAGAACTCGGCTCGACCCCGCGCAATGCCGGCTCGAAGATGGTCGTCAGCGCCAGACAGACCTTCGACACCATCGGTGGCGGGCATCTGGAATACAAAGCCATGCAGATCGCCCGCGAGATGCTCGCCAGCGGCAGGCAGGACACTCATCTGGAGCGCTTCAGCCTCGGCGCCAGCCTCGGCCAGTGCTGCGGCGGCGCCACCGTGCTGCTGTTCGAACCGATGGGCCAGGTGCAGGCGCAGATCGCGGTGTTCGGCGCCGGGCATGTCGGTCGCGCGCTGGTGCCGCTGCTCGCCAGCCTGCCGTGCCGGGTGCGCTGGATCGATTCGCGGGACGAGGAATTCCCCGAACACATCCCCCACGGCGTGCGTAAAATCGTCGCCGAAGAGCCTGTGGATGAAATCGACGACCTGCCTGCCGGCAGCTACTGCATCGTCATGACCCACAACCATCAGCTCGACCTGGAACTCACTGCCGCGATCCTCAAGCGCAACGACTTCGCCTACTTCGGCCTGATCGGCTCGAAGACCAAACGCGCCAAGTTCGAACATCGCCTGCGTGATCGCGGTTTCGACAGCGGCGTCGTGCAACGCATGCGCTGTCCGATGGGCATCGGCGAAGTCAAAGGCAAACTGCCTGTGGAAATCGCCATCTCCATCGCCGGCGAAATCATCGCCACCTATAACGCCAATTTCGGCCAGCACAGCGCCAGCGCCGAACCGATTGCCAGACTGCTGCCGGTTTCCCGGCGCAGTCAGGCCGCCAAACTCAAAGCCTCAAACTGATTAGAGAACCCTCATGCCTCTGACTCGCAAAGCCTACCGCGCCGCCATCCTGCACAGCATCGCCGACCCCGCCGAAGTCGGGATCGAAGCCTCCTACGAATATTTCGAGGACGGCCTGCTGGTGGTCGATGGCGGCAAGATCAGCGCCCTCGGCCACGCCAGTGAACTGCTGCCGACCCTGCCGGCGGACATCGAGATCACCCACTATCAAGACGCGCTGATCACCCCGGGCTTCATCGACACCCACATCCACCTGCCGCAAACCGGCATGGTCGGGGCCTACGGCGAGCAACTGCTGGACTGGCTCAACACCTACACCTTCCCGTGCGAAAGCCAGTTCGGTGACAAGGCCCACGCCGACGATGTAGCCGATATCTTCATCAAGGAACTGCTGCGCAACGGCACCACCACCGCGCTGGTGTTCGGTAGCGTGCACCCGCAATCGGTGAACTCGTTCTTCGAAGCCGCCGAGAAGCTCGACCTGCGGATGATCGCCGGCAAGGTGATGATGGACCGCAACGCCCCGGACTACCTGACCGACACCGCCGAATCGAGCTACGTCGAGAGCAAGGCGCTGATCGAACGCTGGCATGGCAAGGGTCGTTTGCACTACGCCGTCACCCCACGCTTCGCCCCGACCAGCACCCCGGAGCAACTGACCCTCGCCGGCCAACTGCTGACCGAATACCCGGATCTGTACATGCAGACCCACATCAGCGAGAACCTCAAGGAAATCGAGTGGGTCAAGGAACTGTTCCCGGAGCGCAAGGGATACCTGGACGTTTACGATCACTACAAGCTGCTCGGCGAGCGTTCGGTGTTCGCCCACGGCGTGCACCTCTGTGACGACGAATGTGCGCGGCTGGCGGAAACCGGCTCGGCGATCTCGTTCTGCCCGACCTCGAACTTCTTCCTCGGCAGCGGCCTGTTCAACCTGCCGATGGCCGAGAAGCACAAGCTCAACGTCGGCCTCGGCACGGACGTCGGTGGCGGCACCAGTTTCTCGCTGCTGCAAACGCTGAACGAAGCCTACAAAGTCATGCAGTTGCAGGGTGCGCGCCTGAGTCCGTTCAAGTCGCTGTACCTGGCGACCCTCGGCGGTGCGCGGGCACTGCGTCTGGAAGAGAAGATCGGCAACCTGCAACCGGGTTCCGATGCGGACTTCCTGGTGCTGGATTACAACGCTACACCGCTGCTGAGCTATCGCCTGAAGCAGGCCAATAACATTGCTGAAACGTTGTTTGTGCTGATGACGCTGGGCGATGACCGCACGGTGCAGCAGACTTATGCGGCGGGGGCCTTGGTGCATCAGCGCTGAGTTTTCCCAAGGCATAAAAAATCCCCCAGAGCCTTTCAGCCTGGGGGATTTTTGTTGCCTGTCAGGAAGATCAAAAGATCGCAGCCTGCGGCAGCTCCTACATTGGATCGCACGTCCCTGTAGGAGCTGCCGCAGGCTGCGATCTTTTAAAGCTTGGCCGCCGGGCGCCCAGGCTTCTTGGTCTGCAACAAATGCGAGAACACCGCATGCAGATCATCCGAAGCACTTTCCTCATCGAGGTTGAGCTTGCTGTCGATGTGATCCATGTGGTGCATCATCAGGTCCACCGCCAGTTCACCGTTGCGCGCTTCGATGGCGTCGATCAACTGGGTGTGCTCGTCGTAGGAACAATGCGAGCGGTTGCCGCTTTCATACTGGGCGATGATCAGCGAAGTCTGCGAGACCAGGCTGCGCTGGAAGCTGATCAGTGGCGCGTTTTTCGCCGCTTCGGCCAGTTTCAGATGGAATTCGCCCGACAGACGGATACCGGCACCGCGATCGCCACGGGAGAAGCTGTCGCGCTCGTCGTTGACCATCTGACGCAATTCGGCGATCTGCTCGGCAGTGGCGTGCTGCACGGCCAGTTCGGTGATCGCGCGCTCCACCAGACGACGGGCCATGAACACCTGACGCGCTTCTTCAACGCTCGGGCTGGCGACGACGGCGCCACGGTTCGGCCGCAACAGCACCACGCCTTCATGGGCCAGACGCGACAGTGCGCGGCGAATGATGGTGCGGCTGACCCCGAAGATTTCCCCCAGCGCTTCTTCGCTCAATTTTGTACCGGGCGCCAGACGCTGTTCGAGGATGGCCTCGAAGATATGCGCGTAGACAATATCGTCCTGGGTTCCGCTGCGGCCGGCTTTGCCTGCTCGCGGTTGTTTCTTGAGGGGTTGCAACTGTTCGTTCATGGGCACTCGAGTCGGGAGAACTGCGGCGAATAGACCGTGACTGTAATACGGCACAGTAGGTCGCTGGCAAGTATCGCGTAAAAAACAGCGCGATTGTACACAATGGATGGTGGCAACACGACTGTATGGCTGTTTGTGACCACGGCTGTATTGCAACGATCCGTTACGATTGAGTTTAGGCTTGATCACAGAATCCGCCTTTGCGCACAACTGCTCTTATGTAGGAGCTGCCGAAGGCTGCGATCTTTTGACTTTGATTTTTAGCAGCAAGATCAAGAGATCGCAGCCTTCGGCAGCTCCTACACAGGGTTCAGCGTAATTGCGGGGATCTCCATCTGTATAAGGAACACCGCCGTCATGAACGACGCCACTTACACCCGCCTGCGCCCCCTCGCCGACACCTCGCCTTCGGCAATCGTCGCCGGTTTCATCGCGATGATGACCGGCTACACCAGTTCGCTGGTGCTGATGTTCCAGGCCGGGCAAGCGGCGGGCCTGAGCAGCGGGCAGATTTCCTCGTGGATCTGGGCGATCTCGATCGGCATGGCGGTGTGCTCGATCGGCTTGTCGCTGCGCTATCGCACACCGATCACCATTGCCTGGTCGACACCGGGTGCAGCCCTGCTGATCACCAGCCTCGGTGGCGTCAGCTATGGCGAGGCCATCGGCGCCTACATCACCTGCGCGGTGCTGGTGACCATTTGTGGGCTGACCGGCAGTTTCGAACGCTTGGTGAAAAAGATTCCGGCATCGCTGGCGGCGGCATTGCTGGCGGGGATTCTGTTCAAGATCGGCAGCGAAATCTTCGTCGCCGCGCAACACCGCACCGGTCTGGTATTGGGGATGTTCTTCACTTATCTGCTGGTCAAGCGCCTGTCGCCGCGTTACGCGGTGCTCGCCGCATTGCTGATCGGCACCGCACTCTCGGGCTTCATGGGCCTGCTGGATTTCAGCGGTTTCCATCTGGAAGTGGCGACGCCGGTGTGGACCACCCCGCACTTCTCGCTGGCCGCGACCATCAGCATCGGCATTCCGCTGTTCGTGGTGGCGATGACCTCGCAGAACATGCCCGGCATCGCCGTGCTGCGCGCTGACGGCTACAACGTCCCGGCCTCACCGCTGATCACCAGCACCGGCATCGCCTCGCTGTTGCTGGCGCCATTCGGCTCCCACGGCATCAACCTCGCAGCAATCAGTGCAGCGATCTGTACCGGGCCGCACGCCCATGAGGATCGCAACAAACGCTACACCGCCGCAGTCTGGTGCGGGATTTTTTACGGGATCGCCGGGGTGTTCGGCGCCACATTGGCGGCGCTGTTTGCCGCGCTGCCGAAAGAGCTGGTGCTGTCGATTGCCGCGCTGGCACTGTTCGGCTCGATCATCAACGGCCTGAGCATTGCCATGACCGAGGTGAAGGAACGCGAGGCGGCGCTGATCACTTTTATGGTCACGGCGTCGGGGTTGACGCTGTTTTCCATTGGGTCGGCGTTCTGGGGGATTGTCGCGGGGGTTTTGACGTTGCTGATTCTGAATTGGCGTAAAGCTTAAAGCAAAAGATCGCAGCCTTCGGCAGCTCCTACAGGTGTACACCATTCCCATGTAGGAGCTGCCGCAGGTTCGGGCCGCGTTCGGACGATCTTTTGATCTTCCAAAAAAAAACGGCGACCCTCAGGTCGCCGTTTTTTTTCAGTATCACTTGGCCGCGTTGATCGGCTTTTCCGGATACCAGACGTCCAGCAGCGGGCTGACGGTCATGCCGGTCAGTTCGCTACGGTTTTTCAGCCAGGCTTCAACGGCAGCGCGCTGCTCTTCGTTGACCGAGCCACGCTTCTGCAGGCAAACCAGACCGAAGTCATCGCCGCCAACATAACCCAGACCGTTGGCTTCCATGGCTTCTTTGATGAATGCTTCGAGGAAAGCGTCAATGGCTTCTTCGGACAAGTCTTCTTTGAAGTCCAGGTTCAGTTCGAAACCCAGCTCTTGAAATTCATCAACGCACAGTTTTTTGCGCAGACGCTGGGAACGGTTAGTCGCCATTGGAACAATCCTCTTAAGTAATAACGGCCGGCACTTTACCAGTTTAAGCGGTCAATTGCCCGACTCTCTGGGCTCGGTGGCCGACCGCCTGTAAAAAAAATAACGAAATGGCCGCCTCGGGCAAGGCACAAGCTGTTACACCTTGGGGCATAATGCCGACACTTTCATGACCACTGAGGGCTTTTTCATCCATGCTCTCGTTATTTCCCCCTCTTCTGCAGGGTTTTATTTCATATGATCAAATCGTTGCGTCCACTGTTTCTTGCCGGCCTTCTTCTGCCCCTGGCCCTGCCGGTTTCTGCGGCCACTATCAATACCGCCCTCACCCCTAACGTCGAAAAAGCCCTCAAGGCCAGCAAACTGCAACCGACCGCGCTGTCGCTGGTGATGATTCCGCTCGATGGCCCGGGCAATCCGACCGTGTACAACGCCGACGTCTCGGTCAACCCGGCCTCGACCATGAAATTGGTGACCACCTACGCCTCGCTGGAAATGCTCGGCCCCAACCATCAGTGGAAAACCGAGTTCTACACCGACGGCGATCTGAGCGGCGGTATCCTCAACGGCAACCTGTACCTCAAGGGTGGCGGCGATCCGAAGCTGAACATGGAAAAACTCTGGCTGCTGATGCGCGACCTGCGCGCCAACGGCGTGACCCAGGTCACCGGCGACCTGATCCTCGACCGCAGCTTTTTCATCCAGCCGCAACTGCCCGAGTTCAACGACGACGGCAATGACGAGAACAAGCCGTTCCTGGTCAAACCCGACTCGCTGCTGGTCAACCTCAAGGCCCTGCGCTTCGTCGCGCGCAATGACGGGGGCCGGGTGCTGATCTCGGTGGAGCCGCCGATTGCCAGCGTGCGCATCGAAAACACGGTCAAGGCGCTCAACTCCAAGCAATGCACCGGTGGCGTGCGCTACAACCCGGTGACCCAGGCGGACGGCAGCGTGACCGTGACCGTCGCCGGTCAATTGGGCGAAGGCTGCAGCTCGCAGACTTATCTGTCGCTGCTCGACCACGCGACCTACACTGCCGGTGCCGTGCGCGCGATCTGGAAAGAACTGGGCGGCAGCATCCAGGGCAAGGATCGCCTCGCCGCGACCCCGAGCAGCGCCAAGCTGCTGGCCCGCGCCTATTCGCCGGATCTGGCGGAAATCATCCGCGACATCAACAAATACAGTAACAACACCATGGCCCAGCAGCTGTTCCTGAGCCTCGGCCAGAGGTATCGCAATGAAGCCGACGGTGACGACGCCAAGGCTGCACAACGGGTAGTCCGCCAGTGGCTGGCGAAGAAAGGCATCACCGCGCCGCATCTGGTGATGGAGAACGGTTCGGGGCTGTCGCGCGCCGAACGCGTCAGCGCCCGCGAAATGGCCAACATGCTGCAAGCGGCCTGGCACAGCCCGTACGCCGCCGAGTACATCAGCTCGCTGCCGATTGCCGGCACCGACGGCACCATGCGCAAACGCCTGAAGACCACCGCGATGCGCGGTGAAGCCCACGTCAAGACCGGCACCCTGAACACCGTGCGGGCGATTGCCGGCTTCAGCCGTGACGTCAACGGCAACACCTGGGCGGTGGTGGCGATCCTCAACGACAAGGCGCCGTTCGGCGCGTCGTCGGTGCTGGATCAGGTGCTGCTGGATCTGTACAAGCAGCCGCGCTTGCCGCAGACCGCTGCGGCCCTGTAATAAAAAACAAAAGATCGCAGCCTGCGGCAGCTCCTACATGGGAATGATGTACACCCTGTAGGAGCTGCCGCAGGCTGCGATCTTTTGATCTTCTGCAGGATTGGCGTAACGGCTTAGCTCATCTGCTCCACTCGATCGCGCCCGCCCTGCTTCGCCGCATACACCCCCGAATCCGCCCGCAGCAGCAGCGCATCCGCGCCCTCCCCCGGGCGCCAGCTGGCGATGCCGAAGCTGGCCGTCACCACCCCGACCACATCCACCGGCGCACTGCGCAGGCCTTGCCACAACTCCACCGCCAGCATGTACGCATGCTCGCCGTCGATGTCCGGGCACAGCACCATGAACTCTTCACCACCGAGACGACAGAACACGTCGGTACGCCGCAAACGATGGCCGATGCGCTCGCACACCGCTTGCAGCACCCGGTCGCCCACGGCATGGCCGTACTGGTCGTTGATGCGTTTGAAGTGGTCGATGTCGAGCATGATCACCGACAGCTCACCACCGCCGCGCTCGACCCGGGCCATTTCGGTGGTCAGGCGTTCCTGGAAGTAGCGGCGGTTGTGGATGCCGGTCAGCGAGTCGGTGACCGACAGCGCCCGTAATTCCTCTTCCACCCGTTTCAAGTCGGAAATGTCCGAGATGTAACCGTGCCACAGCACGCCGCCGCCCGGCAGCTCTTCTGGCGTCGCCTCGCCGCGCACCCAGCGCAGGCCGCGCTCGGGCAATTGCACACGGTATTCCTCGCGCCATGGGCTGAGGTTGTCCGCCGAGGCACGGATCGAGGTGCGCACTCGCGAGACATCTTGTGGATGGATGCGGGTGAAAATCGCCTCGGCATTCAGTAGCAGCACGTCCGGCTCCAGCTCGTAGATCTCGCGGATGCCATCGCTGGCGTAGATCACGCTGAAGCGCCCGTCGAATTCCATCTTGAACTGGTAGATGCCGCCGGGCACGTGCGCGCTGAGTTTTTTCAGCAATACATCCCGCGCCGCCAGCGCTTCGTGCACGCGCTTGCGCTCGGTGATGTCGATGCAGATCGCCAGATGCCCGACCCACAAACCCTGCTCATCGAGCACCGGGGTGGCGAGCATGTTCACCGGCAGATGACTGCCGTCGCTGCGCACCAGCGTCCACTCCCGTGCCTCATGGCCGCCGACCTCGCCGCCCTCGACCAACATCGCGTGGCAGGTCGGAATGCTCTTGCCGTAACGTGCACTCAATTCCGCCGAACGCGCCGCCAGTTCTCGCGGCAGATGCAGGTTTTCCAGGGTCATGTGGCCGACCACATCGGCGCTGCTGTAGCCGAGCATCTGTTCGGCGCCGGGGTTGAAGGTGTTGATCACCCCGCGCAGGTCGGTGGCGATGATTGCCACCTGGGTCGCGGCATTCAGCACGCCGCGCAACTGACCGTGGGTGCCGCGCAATTCCTGCTCGCGGGCGTGCAGTTCCTGCGTGCGCAGTTCGACCATGCGCAAGGCGCGCTGGCGTTGACTGACCAGCACGTAGAGCAATGCGCTGAGCAACAGGCTCAGCAGCGCTCCCAGCACCATCAGGCTGCTGATCGACGAATGGTTGGCCTGCAGAAACGCTTCGCTGGGCTGCATGTCCACTTGATAGTCATGGTCGGCCATTCGTACCAAACGTGTGGCGGACAGATCACTGGCCCCGGCCTGGTTGGCGGACTCGTAGAGCACTTCATGCTGATCATCGGTGGACAGGTCGAGAATACGCACGGTGAGGAAGTCCTGGTGCTCCTCCGGCAGTCCGTCGGCCAGCAACTGCTGCATGCTGATCACCGCCATCACATAGCCTTGCGGCGGCCCTTTCGGTGCCCCTCCTTCACGGGTGACCGGCGCCAGCAGCAAGACGCCCCGGGCATACGCCGGATCAATCCCCACCAGATGCAATGGCTGCGACACCACCATGTGCCCGGTGCGGTCGGCGCGTTCCAGCGTCGCCCGGCGCAGCGGTTGCGCCAGCAAGTCGTAACCCAGCGGCGTGGGCAAGCGGCTGAGGCTCTGGGTGTAGATCACCGGTACGTATTCGGGGCGATCAGCGGCGGTCTGCAACTGATTGTCAGCGGTCAGCTCACGAAAGGTGAAGGTGCTGAAGCCTTCGTTACGCACGGCCTGTTCGACCGCCGGACGTTCGGCACGGCTGATCCGCGGCGCATAGGAATAGGCCTGGGTGCGTAATAAAAGCGGCTTGGCATAGCCATCGAATTCGCTACGCGAGACCGAGTCGGAGTTGGCGAAGAAACGGCGCAGGCCGTCGAGACGTTGTTCCTGATCCTGGAAACGTTCTTCGATGCGGCTGTAACGCTCATTGGCCAACAGCTGGAAGCGTTGGCGCAGTTGATGGTGAAACTGATTGAGGGTGGCCCAGGCGAGCAGCCCCGTGAGAATCCCGCCGGCGAGCAATACCAGCAGCGCGACCAGCCAGGCCGAGACGTCTTCGCTGATAAAACCCAGAATCTTCGGGCGCACGGGGTGCAACGACATAGGGGCAACTCACGACGCCATTGTTTCGGGGAAAAAACCATTGGCCATGCGTTGAGTTATAGCTATTAGCCATTAATTTGGCTAGCGCTGATCGGATCCAAGAGCCTTTAAAAATCAAGGCTCTGTGGATCCAACCAGCCCGAGCGTCAACGAGCCGTGATTTTCCAGGCGCGGTGGATCTTGGTGTTACGCGCAAAATCCGGATCGATGGTCTGTGCGCTGATTTCTTCGACCGCGTAACGCTCGGCGAGGTTTTCCTCCAACTGGAACTTGCGGAAGTTGTTGGAGAAGTACAGCACGCCACCCGGGGCCAGACGTGCCATGGCCAGGTCGATCAACTGCACCTGATCACGCTGCACGTCGAAGATACCTTCCATGCGCTTGGAGTTGGAGAAGGTCGGCGGGTCGATGAAGATCAGGTCGTACTCGTCGCGGCTGCTTTCCAGCCACGCCATCACGTCGCCCTGCTCCAGGCGGTTCTTGTCAGAGAAACCGTTCAGCGACAGGTTGCGCCGCGCCCAGTCAAGATAAGTCTTCGACAGGTCGACGCTGGTGGTGCTGCGCGCACCGCCCTTGGCCGCGTGCACACTGGCGGTCGCGGTGTAGCAAAACAGATTGAGGAAGCGCTTGCCGGCGGCCTCTTTCTGAATGCGCATGCGCATTGGCCGGTGATCGAGGAACAGCCCGGTGTCGAGGTAGTCGGTGAGGTTCACCAGCAGCTTGACGCCGCCTTCGCTGACCTCATTGAACTTGCCCTGCGCCGCCTGACGCTCGTATTGCTTGGTGCCGCTCTGACGCTCGCGGCGTTTGACCACCACGCGGCTCTTGTCGACGTTCAGCGCCTGCGGGATCGCCGCCAAGGCGTCGAACATGCGTGCCGAGGCTTTTTCCGGATCGATCGACTTCGGTGCGGCGTATTCCTGCACGTGCACCCAGTCGTGATACAGGTCGATGGCCATGGCGTATTCCGGCATGTCGGCATCGTAGACGCGGTAGCAGTCGATGCCCTCGCGCTTGACCCACTTGCTCATCGCCTTGAGATTTTTCTGCAGGCGGTTGGCAAACATCTGCCCGCCTTCGCTCAGGCGTGGCTGCTCGATTACCGGGGCCGGGGCTGGCGTCGGTTTGATCGGGTTGCCGTTCTTGTTGAACTTGCGCTCTTGCGGCTCGTTCGGGGTTTGATCGTAGGCCGCTTGCTCGCGCTCGGCCTGACGCTGTTCCGGAGTCCGCCGCTCGCCGGTAACGAACTGGTCCGGCAGCACCTTGATCAACAGCAGCTTGCACGGCAGCGCGCCGTTCCAGAACGAATACTGCTTGTGGCTGCGAATGCCCATGCGCTTGCCCAGATCCGGAGCGCCGGTGAACACCGCCGCTTCCCAGTTCAGGCAGGCCTGACGCAGACGCTCGCCGAGGTTCTGGTAGAGGTAAAGCAGGCTGGCTTCGTCGCCCAGACGCTCGCCGTATGGCGGGTTGCAGATCACCAGACCTTTCTGGTTCTGGTCCGGACGCGGCTCGAAGGTCGCGACTTCGCCCTGATAGATCTTGATCCACTCGCTCAGACCGGCGCGCTCGACGTTGTTGCGGCCCGGTTGAATCAGGCGCGGGTCGGCTTCGTAACCGCGAATCCACAGCGGCGGCTTGGCCAGACCGGCAGCGGCACGTTCGACCGCTTCTTCATGGAGTTTTTTCCACAGCGCCGGAACGTGGCCGAGCCATGCGGTGAAGCCCCACTGCTCGCGGCGCAGGTTCGGCGCCATGTCGGCGGCGATCATCCCCGCTTCGACGAGGAACGTACCGACACCGCACATCGGGTCAGCCAGTGCGCCGCCTTCGGCCGCAATGCGCGGCCAGCCGGAACGGATCAGGATCGCTGCCGCGAGGTTTTCCTTCAGCGGTGCCGCGCCCTGCTGCAGGCGGTAACCGCGCTGGTGCAGGCTATGGCCGGAAAGGTCGAGGGACAGGATCGCTTCGCCGCGATCCAGGCGCAGGTGAATGCGCAGGTCCGGGTTGAGCTTGTCGATCGACGGACGGTCGCCCTGCGGAGTACGCAGCTTGTCGACGATGGCGTCTTTGACTTTCAGCGCGCCGAAGTGGGTGTTGTCGATGCCCGAGCCGTGGCCGCTGAATTCGACGGCCAGAGTGCCGTCGGAGAGCATGTGATCCTGCCACTCGACGTCTAGCACGCCGTGGTACAAGTCTTCGGCGTCTTTCATCGGGAAGCGCTTGAGCACCAGCAACACCCGGTTGGCCAGACGCGACCACAGGCACAGGCGATAAGCGGTTTCCATGGTCGCCATGCCACGCACGGCGGAGGTGTGCTCGCGGGCTTCTTCAAGGCCAAGCCCGACGGCTTCCTCGATGAGCAGGCCTTCAAGGCCTTTGGGGCAAGTGAGGAAGAGTTCGAAACGGTCGGACATGGTATTTCCAGAGCCTTTGGCTAGTGAACCGGCAACGCATTGCCGATCCGGTTTTCAATCAGGCGCTTTTCTAAAAGAGCGCCCGCGTGGCACGAAGGTGTGCCGTTCCATCCCCGCTGCTCGGGTTAAAAGAGCTTAGATGCCGGGACAGAGAAAATAGTTGATGAAACAAAAAGTCTTAAAGCGACCCTTCGTCGCTTAGTAACCGAGCGTAAACGTGGGTCATTCTCACTAAAGGATTAACCCCATCATCCAGCGCGGGGCCGATCATACCGGGGTTTGCTGAAAAAACGTTCATGAAACCGGTCGTTACTTATGGCTGTAGCACTATTTTCGTTACGTCCTTATGACAAAACGATCATTCCCTCGGTGTGACTCATTGGTTAGAACTGACCACAGGTTGACGTCGCAACGGCGTCAACACCTTGGCTCGCCACGCCGGCAGCGAGCCGCCCAACGGCAGAGTTTTTTCTGCCAGACCTCGATTGAGGTCAACGCGACGAAAACAGTCAACAAGTGAGGGAAACACCCTATGAGAAGACTTAAGCGTGATCCGTTGGAAAGAGCATTTTTGCGCGGATATCAATATGGCGTTGGTGGCAAATCCCGCGAGCTTTGCCCATTTACTCTACCGTCGGTACGCCAAGCCTGGATCAACGGCTGGCGAGAAGGACGCGGCGACAACTGGGACGGTATGACCGGCACTGCGGGGATCCACAGACTCAACGAACTTCACGCCGTCGGCTGACACAGGGCACTTATTGCAACACGACAATCTGAATTTGTAGCGACTTACCATGCACGTCCTTCCCGGACGGCGGGCTGCGGCCCAGGGGCTCCTTCGAGGAGCCCTTTTTTATGCCTGACACACTATTTATTTGTGCAGGAACACAAAACCTGTGGGAGCGAGCCTGCTCGCGAAAGCGACGTGTCATTTAGTGAAGTGTTAGCTGAACGGACGCCTTCGCGAGCAGGCTCGCTCCCACAAGGGGATCAGCGCAGGGCAGCGATCGCGTCTACCGATTCACGAATCAGCGCCGGGCCCTTATAGATGAAGCCCGAGTAAATCTGCACCAGACTCGCACCCGCCGTGATCTTCTCGGCCGCATGCTTGCCCTCGGTGATGCCACCGGCCGCGATGATCGGCAACCGACCACCCAGCTCACCCGCCAACACCTTCACGGTATGCGTGCTCTTGTCACGAACCGGGGCGCCGGACAGACCGCCCGCCTCGTCACCGTGCTCCATTCCCTCGACGCCGACGCGACTCAGGGTGGTGTTGGTGGCGATTACCGCGTCCATCCCGGTTTCGATCAGTGCCTGAGCCACCTGCACCGTTTCTTCGTCGGTCATGTCCGGAGCGATCTTGATCGCCAGCGGTACGTGCTTGCCGTGGCGCAGGGCCAGTTCGGCGCGGCGCGTGGCCAGATCCGCCAGCAACTGCTTGAGCGAATCACCGAACTGCAGGCTGCGCAGGCCCGGGGTGTTCGGCGAGCTGACGTTGACCGTGACATAGCTGGCGTGGGCATACACCTTGTCCAGGCAAATCAGGTAGTCATCAACGGCGCGCTCGACCGGAGTGTCGAAGTTCTTGCCGATGTTGATCCCCAGCACGCCCTTGTATTTGGCCGCCGCGACCCGCGCCAGCAGGTTATCCACACCGAGGTTGTTGAAGCCCATGCGGTTGATGATCGCCTCGGCCTCCGGCAGGCGGAAGATCCGTGGTTTCGGGTTGCCCGGCTGCGGACGCGGGGTCACGGTGCCGATTTCGACAAAACCGAAACCCAGTTGCGAGAAACCGTCGATGGCCGCGCCGTTCTTGTCCAGACCGGCCGCCAGACCCACCGGGTTCGGGAAGTCCAGGCCCATGACCGTCACCGGCACATTCGCCGGCTTCTTGCACAACATGCCGTTGAGGCCCAAACGTCCACCCGCGCCGATCAGATCCAGCGACAGGTCGTGGGAGGTTTCCGGGGAAAGTTTGAACAACAGCTGACGGGCCAGGGTGTACATGGGCGGCGATGACTCGGGCGGCGAAAAGAGGCGGCGATTATAGCCGGGCATCGCCCCCCGGCGCGAGGCGCACAGGCAAATCAGACTGACTGGCATATGCCTTGCACTTTCAGGGTTATCAGCCCACCGGCCAATGACGGCGTGAGGGCACGGACAATGGCGTCGTTCGCAGGTTTTGCCTGAGCAAAGCCTGGGACGGCGTTTTTTTTGAAGGTGGCTTTATATGAGTGATTCGTCCGTCGGGCCGCTGGCCTGGGTCCATGGCAGTGATGCCCCGGAAAAGAGTGTGATCAACCTTGGTTTCATGGCCCTGAGCGATTGCGCATCGGTGGTCGTGGCCGCCACGCAAGACTTTACCCAGCCCTACGGCCTGACGATCAACCTCAAGCGGCAGGCGTCCTGGGCGACGTTGCGCGACAAACTGGTCAGCGGTGAACTGGATGTCGCCCATAGCCTGTACGGGCTGATTTACGCGGTGCATCTGGGCATCGGCGGCGTAGCGCCGAGCGACATGGCGGTGCTGATGGGGCTGAACCAGAACGGCCAGAGCCTCAACCTCTCCCACGGTTTGCAGCAACTGGGCATGACCAGTCCTGAGGCGCTGGATCGGCACGCGCACCAAACCCGCGCAAAACTGACCTTCGCCCAGACCTTCCCCACCGGCACCCATGCGATGTGGCTTTATTATTGGCTGGCAAGTCAGGGCATTCATCCGTTGCAGGACGTCGACAGCGTGGTGGTACCGCCGCCGCAAATGGTTGCGCACCTGCAAGCCGGGCGTATCGATGGCTTCTGCGTCGGTGAGCCGTGGGCGGCCAGCGCCGTGCAACAGGATCTGGGATTCACCCTCGCCACCAGCCAGAGCATCTGGCCCGACCACCCGGAAAAGGTCCTCGGCTGCACCCGCGCGTTCGTCGAGCAATACCCCAACACCGCACGGGCGCTGGTGATGGCGATCCTCGAGGCCAGCCGTTTCATCGAGCAAAACCCGGAAAACCGCCGCAGCACCGCGCAGTTGCTGAGCGCCCCGGAATACCTCGATGCCCCGCTGTCCTGCATCGAGCCGCGTTTTCTCGGTGATTACGCCGATGGCCTCGGCAATCGCTGGCAGGATCCGCACGCCCTGCGCTTCCACGGCAACGGCGAGGTAAATCTGCCGTACCTGTCCGACGGCATGTGGTTCATGACCCAATTCCGCCGCTGGGGCCTGTTGCGCGAGGATCCCGACTACCTCGCCGTTGCGCGTCAGGTTCAGCAACTGGACATCTACCGCGAAGCGGCCACCGCCGTCGGTGTCGCGGCCTGGGGCAAGGAAATGCGCAGCAGCCAGTTGCTCGATGGCAAAGTCTGGGACGGCAGCGATCCCGCCGCTTACGCTCGCAGTTTCAAGCTGCACGCCATGAGCGACAGCGCTGCCCTTCTCGCCCGCCGCTGACAGGAGACCGCCAATATGCTGCGCATTCTGCTGATCAACGACACCGCGAAAAAAGTCGGCCGCTTGAAGGCCGCGCTGACCGAGGCCGGTTTCGAGGTCATCGATGAGTCCGGCCTGACCATCGACCTGCCGGCGCGCGTCGAAACGGTGCGCCCGGACGTGATTCTGATCGATACCGAGTCACCGAGCCGCGATGTCATGGAGCAAGTGGTGCTGGTCAGCCGCGACCAGCCCCGGCCGATCGTGATGTTCACCGACGAACATGACCCGGGGGTGATGCGTCAGGCGATCAAGTCCGGAGTCAGTGCCTACATCGTCGAAGGCATCCACGCTCAGCGCTTGCAGCCGATTCTCGATGTGGCGATGGCGCGCTTCGAAAGCGATCAGGCGTTGCGCGCGCAACTAGTGGCCCGCGACCAGCAACTGGCCGAGCGCAAACGCATCGAACTGGCCAAAGGGCTGCTGATGAAGATGAAGGACTGCAACGAAGAAGAGGCCTACACCCTGATGCGCCGCCAGGCCATGAGCCGCCAGCAGAAACTGATTCAGGTGGCGGAGCAGATCATTGCCATGAGTGAGCTGCTCGGCTGATTGAAGAGCAAAAGATCGCAGCCTTCGGCAGCTTCTACAGAGGCACTCAATTTCCTGTAGGAGCTGCCGAAGGCTGCGATCTTTTGATCCTTGGCACAAATCTGGCTAGGCATTCAGCACAGGTAACCAACGGCGGTTGCCCACCCACGACAAAGACGTCGCTCACCCGTTCGCCCCACCGGCGTATCAGGTAGCGGCGTTTTTGCGTTTTGGCCCCACAGCTCGGGGCCGGTGGTGCGGCCGTGGCGGCGCTCCACCTGCTGTGACTCCTTTCGAGACTCTTTTCAGCTGAGGTGCGCGATGAATTCAAGCTTCTGGAAATCCGGCCACACCCCGACCCTGTTCGCAGCCTTTCTGTATTTCGACCTGAGTTTCATGGTCTGGTACCTGCTCGGCCCGTTGGCGGTGCAGATCGCCGCCGACCTGCACCTGACTACGCAACAACGTGGTCTGGTGGTGGCGACGCCGATTCTGGCGGGTGCGGTGCTGCGCTTTGTCATGGGCATGCTGGCGGATCGTCTGTCGCCGAAAACCGCCGGCCTGATCGGTCAGGTGATCGTGATCTGCGCACTGTTCGGCGCGTGGAAACTCGGTATCCATAGTTATGAACAGGCGCTGATTCTGGGACTGTTCCTCGGCATGGCTGGTGCCTCGTTTGCCGTCGCGCTGCCACTGGCTTCGCAGTGGTATCCGCCGCAGCATCAGGGCAAGGCCATGGGCATCGCCGGCGCCGGTAACTCCGGCACCGTGTTTGCCGCACTGATTGCCCCGGTGCTGGCTGCGGCGTTCGGCTGGAGCAACGTCTTCGGTTTCGCCCTGATTCCCTTGATCCTGACGCTGGTGCTGTTCGCCTGGCTGGCAAAAAACGCACCTCAGCGGCCCAAGGCCAAAGCCATGGCCGACTACTTCAAGGCCCTCGGCGACCGCGACAGTTGGTGGTTCATGTTTTTCTACAGCGTCACCTTCGGCGGCTTCATTGGTCTGGCCAGCGCCCTGCCCGGCTATTTCAATGACCAATACGGCCTGAGCCCGGTGACCGCCGGTTACTACACCGCTGCCTGTGTGTTTGGTGGCAGCCTGATGCGTCCACTGGGCGGCGCGTTGGCGGATCGCTTTGGTGGCATCCGCACCTTGTTGGCGATGTACACCGTAGCGGCAATCTGCATCGCCGTCGTCGGTTTCAACCTGCCCAGTTCCTACGCCGCACTGGCGTTGTTCGTCTGCACCATGCTCGGTCTCGGTGCCGGCAACGGCGCGGTGTTCCAATTGGTGCCGCAACGTTTCCGCCTGGAGATCGGGGTGATGACCGGGCTGATCGGCATGGCCGGGGGCATTGGCGGTTTTGCCCTGGCGGCCGGCATGGGCGCGATCAAGCAAAGCACCGGCAGCTATCAACTGGCGCTGTGGTTGTTCGCCAGCCTCGGCGTGTTGGCGTGGTTCGGTCTGCATGGGGTCAAGCGCCGCTGGAGAACCACCTGGGGTTCGGCGGCGGTTACCGCTGCGCGAGTCTGAGGCGTCGATGCCCCTGCAACTGAGCTTTGCCCAAGCCAGCGCCACCGGCCCGCGCGCGGAAAACCAGGACGCCCTGCGCCTGGTGACGCCCGCCCCGGCGCTGGCCGCGAGCAAAGGCTATCTGGTCGCCATCGCCGACGGCGTAAGCCAATGCGCCGACGGCGGCGTGGCTGCACGCTCGACCCTGCAAGCACTGGCGCTGGACTACTACGCCACGCCGCAAACCTGGAGCGTGGCCCAGGCGCTGGATCGCCTGCTGCTCGCACAAAATCGCTGGTTACAGGCCAATGGCGGCGGGCAACCGCTGCTGACCACGGTCAGCGCGCTGGTCCTGCGCGGTCGGCGTTTCACCCTGGCCCACGTCGGTGATTGCCGGGTCTATCGCTGGCAGGCCGACGGTTTGCAGCGGATCTCGCAGGATCATGTCTGGGAGCAGCCGGGCATGCAGCACGTGCTAAAACGCGCGCTGGGGCTGGATCAGCATCTGGTGCTGGATTTCCTCGACGGTGAATTACGCGAGGGCGAATGTTTCGTGCTGCTCAGCGATGGCGTGTGGTCGACCTTGGGCGATACCGCGATTGCGGCGATTCTGCGCGATCAAACGGATCTCGACAGCGCCGCACACACGCTGGTCAATGCCGCGCATCTGGCCGGCAGTCAGGACAATGCCAGTGCGCTGCTGGTGCGGGTCGATGCGCTCGGCGAAGCGAACATCGGCGATGCGCTGATTCACTTACAGCAATGGCCGCTGCCGCCAGCGCTGAAAACCGGGCAGATGTTCGACGGCTGGCAGGTGCAGGGCGTTGTCGCTCAGAGCCAGCAATCGCTGCTGTATCGAGTGATCGATGGCCAAGGTCGAGGCTGGTTGTTGAAAACATTGCCGGCGCGACTGGCCGATGATCCTCTGGCCGGGCAAGCCTTGCTGTCGGAAGAATGGTTTCTCAAGCGTGTCGCCGGTCGGCATTTTCCTGAAGTCCATGCCGGCACTCAGCGTCAGCATTTGTACTACGTGATGCGCGAATATTCCGGGATGACCCTGGCGCAACTGTTTCAACACCACCAGCCATTACCGCTGGCGCAATGGCAGGACATTGCCGAGCGTCTGCTGCGGGCGGTGGGCCTGCTGCATCGACGGCAAATTCTGCACCGCGACATCAAGCCAGAGAATCTGCATCTGGGTGACGATGGAGAGTTGCGGCTGCTGGATTTCGGTCTGGCGTACTGCCCCGGTCTGTCCGAAGACGCACCGTCAACACTGCCGGGAACGCCCAGCTTCATCGCCCCGGAAGCCTTTCGCGGCGAGCCACCGAGTGCGCAACAGGATTTGTACGCAGTGGGCGTGACCCTGTTTTTCCTGCTGACCGGGCACTTTCCCTATGGCGAAGTCGAAGCCTTTCAACGGCCGCGATTTGGCCTGCCGGTAAGTGCCGCTCGCTACCGCCCGGACGTGCCGGAATGGATTGCGCAAAGTCTGGAGCGTGGCGTGGCGGCGGATCCGCAACAGCGCTTTGAAACGGCTGAGGAATGGTTGCTGGTGCTTGAACAAGGTGAGCGGCGCAGTTTGAGTGTGCGACCCAGGCCTTTGCTGGAACGTGAGCCGTTGAAGGTCTGGCGAACGCTGGCGTTGTTGGCCTTGCTGGGGAATCTGGTGCTGCTGGTTGTGTTGTTTCATCACCCTTGAAAGATCGCAGCCTTCGGCAACTCCTACAGGGAATTGCGTACACCTGTAGGAGCTACCGAAGGCTGCGATCTTTTGATCCGGCGCTCCAAAAAAGCGCAACACGCCTCCAGAAAGTGCAGCGAGACATCTCCAATCAATCAAGTAACCCAGCAATTACGGCTCTCCAGCCAGTTGGCACAACCACTGCATTACTCGTTTCACCATACATAAAGCCCAGCCTTCAACGACGAAGGCCGGGCTTCCCGAGAGAACGGGACCAGGACAAAGGCGTCCTCGCTAGGCAACTAGCGGGACGCCTTTTTTTGTTTGCGCAACATTTGTCGAGCAAGGCCTGACTGCCCACAAGAGGCCAGCCACCGCTCCCCGGAGAACCTGATGAAAAAACTCAAACTGGTGATGATCGGCAATGGCATGGCCGGGGTTCGCACCCTGGAGGAACTGCTCAAGCTGAGCAACGAGCTGTACGACATCACGGTCTTCGGCGCCGAACCGCACACCAACTACAACCGCATCCTGCTGTCGCCGGTGCTGGCCGGTGAGCAGACTTTCGAAGAGATCGTCCTCAACGACCTCGACTGGTACCTGGAAAACCACATCAAGTTGCTGCTCAACCGCAAGGTGGTGCAGATCGACCGGGTCAAACGCCGGGTGATCGCCGAGGACGGCACCGAGGCTGAATATGATCGCCTGCTGATCGCCACCGGCTCGACACCGTTCATCCTGCCGATTCCGGGCAATGACTTGCAGGGCGTAATCGGCTACCGCGACATCGCCGACACTCAGGCGATGATCGACACCGCCAAAACCCACAAACACGCGGTGGTCATCGGCGGCGGCCTGCTCGGCCTCGAAGCCGCCAACGGCCTGATGCTGCGTGGCATGCACGTCACCGTGGTGCACATCGGCGAATGGCTGCTGGAGCGACAGCTGGACAAGACCAGCGGCCAACTGCTGCAAACGGCGCTTGAAGCCCGTGGCCTGCACTTTCGTCTGTGCGAGCAGACCCAGGCCCTGCACGACGCGGGCAATGGCCGGGTCGGCTCGGTGCAATTCAAGAACGGCGAGATCATCCCTGCCGATCTGGTGGTGATGGCCGCCGGCATCCGCCCCAACACCGAACTGGCAGAACGGGCCGGCATCCCCTGCAATCGCGGGATTCTGGTCAACGACACCCTGCAGACCTACGATCCGCGCATCTATGCCATCGGCGAGTGCGCCAGCCATCGCGGCATCGCCTATGGCCTGGTGGCACCGCTGTTCGAACAGGCCAAGGTCTGCGCGAACCACCTTGCGCAACTGGGTTTCGCCCGCTATCAGGGCTCGGTGACCTCGACCAAATTGAAAGTCACCGGCATCGACCTGTTTTCCGCCGGCGACTTCATGGGCGGCGAAGGTACCGAAACCATCACCCTCTCCGACCCGATCGGCGGTGTGTACAAAAAACTGGTGATCAAGGATGACGTGCTGGTCGGCGCCTGTCTGTACGGCGATACGGCAGATGGCGGTTGGTATTTCCGGCAGATTCGTGAGAATCACGCCATCGGCGAGATCCGCGATCACCTGATGTTCGGTGAAAACGCCTTGGGCGATGTAGGACATCAGGGCCAGGACAAAGCCATGTCCATGGCCGACACCGCCGAAGTCTGCGGCTGCAACGGCGTATGCAAAGGCACCATCGTCAAGGCGATTCAGGAACACGGCCTGTTCAGCGTCGATGAAGTGAAGAAGCACACCAAGGCTGCCAGTTCCTGCGGCTCCTGCGCCGGGCTGGTCGAGCAGATCCTGATCAATACCGTCGGCGGCGCGGCGGACGTCAAACCGAAAAGCGAAAAAGCCATCTGCGGTTGCAGCGACCTCAACCACGGGCAGATTCGTCAGGCGATCCGCGAACAACATCTGCTGACCATCGCCGGAATCATGAGCTACCTCAACTGGCGCACCCCGAATGGCTGCGCCACCTGCCGTCCGGCGCTGAACTATTACCTGATTTCCACCTGGCCCGGCGAAGCCAAGGACGATCCGCAATCGCGCCTGATCAACGAACGCGCCCACGCCAACATTCAGAAGGACGGCACCTATTCGGTGGTGCCACGGATGTGGGGCGGCGTGACCAACCCCTCGGAATTGCGCCGGATTGCCGACGTGGCCGACAAGTACAACGTACCGATGGTCAAGGTCACCGGCGGTCAGCGCATCGACCTGCTGGGGATCAAGAAGCAGGACTTGCCGGGCGTCTGGAAGGACCTCGATATGCCCTCCGGCCACGCCTACGGCAAATCCATCCGCACCGTGAAAACCTGCGTCGGCAGCGAGTTCTGCCGCTTCGGCACGCAGAATTCGACGCAGTTGGGCATCGAACTGGAGCACGACCTGTTCAACATGTGGTCGCCGCACAAAGTGAAACTCGCTGTCTCCGGATGCCCACGCAACTGCTCGGAAGCGGGGATCAAGGACGTAGGAATCATCGGTGTCGACTCCGGCTGGGAGATGTACATCGGCGGCAACGGCGGGATCAAGACCGAAGTCGCCGAGTTCTTCGTCAAGCTGAAAACCGCCGAGGAAGTTCGCGAATACAACGGCGCGTTTCTGCAGCTATATCGCGAAGAAGCCTTCTACCTCGAACGCACCGTGCACTACTTGCAACGGGTCGGCATGGAGCACATCAAGCAAGCCGTGCTTGAAGACCCGGAGCGTCGGAAGGCCCTGAATGAGCGCCTGCAATTCTCCCTGTCGTTCGAACAGGACCCGTGGAAAGAACGTCTGGCGCAGCCGCAATTGAAGAAAGAATTCGACGTGATCCCTGTGAAAAACCTGGAGGTGCCGGCATGAATTGGCTCGATATCTGTGCCTTGGAAGAGATCAACGCCCTCGGTTCGCGGATCATTGCCGGGCCGAAAGGTGACATCGCGATTTTTCGTACAAGCGACGACGAAGTTTTCGCCCTCGACGATCGCTGCCCGCACAAGGGCGGGCCGCTGTCACAGGGTTTGATCTACGGCAAACGCGTGGCCTGCCCGTTGCACAACTGGCAGATCGACCTGCAAACCGGCGAGGCCCAGGCTCCGGACATCGGCTGCGCGCACCATCATCCGGCCCGAGTCGAAAACGGCCGCGTGCAGCTGGCACTGCGGGATGCGGTCTGATGAACCGGCAGACGACCGCCTCGACCTGCTGCTACTGCGGCGTCGGCTGCGGCGTGCTGATCGAGCATGACGGCGAGCGCATTCTCGGCGTCAGCGGCGATCCGGCGCATCCGGCCAACTTCGGCAAATTGTGCAGCAAAGGCTCGACCCTGCACCTGACCGGCGATCTGGCCGCCCGGGCGCTGTACCCGGAGCTGCGTCTGGGCAAAAGCCTGGCCCGCAGCCGTTGTGACTGGGATACGGCGCTGGATCACGCGGCCCAGGTCTTTGCCGAGACCATCGCCGAACACGGCCCGGACAGCGTGGCGTTCTACATCTCCGGCCAGTTGCTGACCGAGGACTATTACGCCTTCAACAAATTGGCACGAGCGCTGGTCGGCACCAACAACATCGACAGCAATTCCCGGCTGTGCATGTCGTCGGCGGTGGTCGGTTACAAGCGCAGCCTCGGCGCCGATGCGCCGCCGTGCAGCTATGAGGATCTGGAGCTGAGCGATTGTGTGATGATCGCCGGCAGTAACATGGCCTACGCCCACCCGGTTCTTTTCCGACGCCTTGAAGAGGCAAAATCGCGCCGGCCGCAAATGAAAGTCATCGTCATCGATCCCCGGCGCACCGACACCTGTGAGCTTGCAGATTTGCATCTGGCGATTCTACCCGGCACCGATGTCGCTTTGTTCCATGGGATTTTGCATCTGCTGCTGTGGGAAGACTGGATCGACCGCGACTTCATCAAGGCGCACACCGACGGTTTGCCTGAGCTGAAAAATCGGGTGCGCGACTACACCCCGCAAATGGTTGCGCAACTGTGCGGGATCAGTGTCGAACAACTGCAGCAGTGCGCGGAATGGGTGGGCACCTCACCGAGTTTCCTGTCGCTATGGTGCATGGGCCTGAATCAGTCCACCGCTGGCAGTGCAAAAAACAGCGCGTTGATCAATCTGCACTTGGCCACCGGCCAAATCGGCCGCCCGGGTGCAGGACCTTTCTCCCTGACCGGTCAGCCAAATGCCATGGGCGGGCGGGAAACCGGCAGCCTGTCCAATTTGCTGCCCGGTCACCGTGAGGCAGCCAACCCCGAGCACCGCGCCGAAGTGGCAGCCTATTGGGGGGTCGATCAACTGCCTGAAAACAGCGGCCTGAGCGCCATCGAGCTGTTTGAGCAGATGCGCAGTGGCCAGATCAAGGCGCTGTGGATTGCCTGCACCAACCCCGCGCAGTCCATGCCAGATCAACACGCGGTTCGCGAGGCGCTGCAGGCCTGTCCGTTCGTGGTGTTGCAGGAAGCCTTCCGCACCACCGAAACCGCCCCCTTCGCCGACCTGCTGTTGCCTGCTGCCAGTTGGGGCGAAAAGGAAGGCTCGGTGACCAACTCCGAACGGCGCATTTCCCACGTGCGCCAGGCCATTCTCCCACCCGGTGAAGCGCGGCCGGACTGGGCGATCACCGTGGATTTCGCACAACGGCTGGAGCAACGTCTGCGCCCGCATCAGCCGAGCCTGTTTGCTTTCCAACACCCGGCGCAGTTGTTCGACGAATACAAACAACTGACCCATGGACGCGATCTGGACCTGTCGGGCATCAGCCATCAATTGATCGATGAACTGGGGCCGCAGCAATGGCCCTTCCCCGCCGGCGCCCGGCAAGGTACGGCACGCCTGTATGGCGACGGGATTTTTCCCACGGCCAACGGTCGTGCGCAGTTTGTTGCCGATCCTTATTGCGCGGCCAAAGAACAACGCGATGCACGGTTTCCGCTGACCCTGATCACCGGCCGCCTGCGCGATCAATGGCACGGCATGAGCCGCACCGGCACCGCGGCGCAGTTGTTCGGTCACGTCGGCGAAGCGCTGTTAAGCCTGCACCCGGACGAATTACGCCGACAACGCTTGCAGCCGGGGGATCTGGTCAACCTGAAGAGTCGGCGCGGTGCGGTGATTGTGGCGGTCGGCAGCGATGACGGCGTGCGTCCGGGCCAGGCCTTTTTGCCAATGCACTGGGGCGAGCGCTTTCTCAAGGGCGGAGTAAACAGCCTGACCGTGGCGGCCTTCGACCCGCTGTCGAAGCAGCCCGAACTCAAGCACAGCGGCGTGCGCCTGGAGCCTGTGAAGCTGCCATGGCAGCTCTTCGCACTCATCGAAGGCGATGTTCAACGGCATTTCGAGACGCTACGACCGCTGTGTGAGGCGTTTTCCTACGTCAGCCTCAGCCTTGCCGGACGTGAACGGCCCGCGCTGCTGATACGCGCAGCCAGCGCCACGGCGCCGGAGCCACAACTGCTGCGCGATATCGACCAGTGTCTGTCACTGCTCGACGGCCCGGTGCTGGCCTACGACGACCCGCGTCGCGCCATCGGCAAACGGGTGCGCATCGAAAACGGCCGCATCACCGCGATCCGCCTGGCCGGCGAAACCCTGGCCCAGCATTGGCTGCAGGGGCTGTGGCTGGAGGGCCGCGCCGATGAACAACTGCGACGCTGGCTGCTGGCGCCGATGAGCGCGCCGCCGGGCAGCGCCGGAGTCCGGACCGCAGCCGACAAAACCCTGTGCAACTGCCAAAACGTCAGCCATAGCGCGGTGTGTGCCGGAATTCGCCAGGGTCTCGATCTGCAAGGCCTCAAACAACAACTGGGATGCGGCACGCAGTGCGGTTCGTGTGTCCCCGAAATCAAGCGCTTGCTGGCGGCCGATGTGCAGCCGGTAGCGGTCATCTGAAAAGGAAAACACCATGAGTGCAAAAGTCTGGCTGGTGGGTGCAGGCCCCGGTGACCCCGAGTTGCTGACGCTCAAGGCGGTACGTGCGTTGCGCGAAGCGGACGTGGTGTTGATTGACGATCTGGTCAATGCCGCAGTGCTGGAACATTGTCCCACGGCGCAAATCATTGCCGTGGGCAAGCGCGGCGGCTGTCGCTCGACACCGCAGGCGTTCATCCATCGGCTGATGTTGCGTTATGCACGCCAAGGCAAATGCGTGGTGCGACTCAAGGGCGGTGACCCGTGCATTTTCGGCCGTGGTGGCGAAGAGGCACAGTGGATGCGCGAACGTGGGGTTGAGGTCGAGTTGGTCAACGGCATTACCGCCGGACTCGCCGGCGCGACACAGTGCGATATTCCCCTGACGCTGCGCGGTGTGGCGCGCGGCGTAACGCTGGTGACCGCACACACTCAGGACGACAGCCAGTTGAATTGGCAGGCCCTGGCGCAGGGCGGGACGACGCTGGTGATCTACATGGGAGTGGCCAAACTGGGCGAAATTCGCGAACAGCTATTGGCGGGCGGGATGGCGGCGGATATGCCAGTGGCGATGATCGAGAATGCATCGCTACCACAGCAGCGCGAATGCCGCAGTAATCTGTTGGCCATGGAAGAGGATGCGGTGGGGTTTGGCTTGAAGAGTCCGGCGATTCTGGTGATTGGGGTTGTTGCGGCTGTCGCAGAAAATCAAAGGATTGCAGCCTTCGGCAGCTCCTACAGGATGTGTGCGGATACCGTGTAGGAGCTGCCGCAGGCTGCGATCTTTAGAGCGTCAACGCCAAATCGCAAACAAAGAAAAGCCCGGCCTGAGCCGGGCTTTTCTCGTAGCGGCAGCTAATTACTTAGCTTGAGCTTCAACCTGCGCTTCTACGCGACGGTTAACAGCACGGCCAGCTTCAGTTTTGTTGTCAGCAACTGGGCGGGATTCGCCGTAGCCGATCGACTGAACGCGGGACGACTCAACACCGTACTGGTTGGTCAGAACCTGCTTAACGGCGTTTGCACGACGCTCGGACAGTTTCTGGTTGTAAGCGTCAGGACCGACGGAGTCAGTGTGACCTTCAACAGTGGTGTGAGTGGCTGGGTACTGCTTCATGAAGTCAGCCAGGTTCTTGATGTCAGCGTAGCTGTTTGGCTTGACGACCGACTTGTCGAAGTCGAACTTGACGTCCAGCTCAACACGAACAACTTCAGCAACTGCTGGGCAGCCATCAGCGTCAACAGTTACGTTGGCTGGGGTGTCCGGGCACTTGTCAACGTTGTCGCAAACGCCATCGTTGTCGCTGTCGGAGCAGACTTCAGCCGGAGCTGGAACTGGAGCAGCAGCAGGCTTGTTGCCGCCACCGAAGTTCACACCCAGGCCAACAACTGGAGCGTAGTTCCAGCGACCGTTGTCCAGTTTGTAGTCAGCGTCTACACCAGCACGGGCGTAGAAGTTTTCAGCGAAGTAGTACTTAACGCCAGCGCCGGCGTTCAGGTAAGTCGACTGATCGCGACCGCTGTGGCCGTCAGCTTCAACGTTGGTCAGGCTACCGTGCTTAACACCACCAGCGATGTAAGGACGCAGAGCGTCGCCAGCGTTGTTGAAGTGGTACTGAGCGATCAGACCGAAGTTGTCGCCGTGCAGCTTCTGGCTACCGGTACCGTCGTTCGAACGGGTGTGGTTGTTACGGTCGTAGGTGAAGTTCAACGCTACGTCGTCGGTCAAGAAGTAACCGATAGAGGCGCCTGGGTTGAAGCCGTCTTCGACGTGATCGATGCTGTCGTTGTACTGCTTCTTGTAGAACAGTTCGCCTTCAACTGCGCCTTGGCCTTGTGCCAGTGCGCCGAACGAAGTAGCGGCAATCAAAGAACCAATGGCCAAGCCCAAGGTGTTTTTCAGTTTCATCCGTTAAATCCCCATCTGGTGATTGTGAAGCAGTCCCGCAAACCGGGGGACAACTCGGCGGCAAGTCTATCAGAACTTGCCTACACGTAAGAGATATTTGCGCTGAACTAAGTTTCAGCAATGCCTGCAAATTTCTCACGCAATTTGTCTAGAGCACGTTTGTACCGCATTTTTGTCGCACTCAAACCCATGTGCATGATGTCTGCGATCTCCTGAAACTCCAGCTCTGCGACAAATCGTAGCACCAGAATTTCACGGTCAATCGGGTTCACATACACCAGCCAGCGATCGAGTCCGCCCTTCTCCTCGGGTTTCGGCGCCTTTTCTTCCGACGCTTCTTCCAGCGGGTCCAGACTCAAGGCGTCCATCAAGCGACGCTTTCGCCGTTCCTTCCGATACTGCGTGATGCATTCGTTATACGTGATGCTGTAGAGCCAGGTTTTGAACTTCGATTTCCCCTCGAAGTTCTTCAGGCCGTACAACACCTTAAGCATCACTTCCTGACAGACATCGTCCGCGTCGCGATCGTTCCCAAGATATCTCGCACAAACGTTAAATAATGTTCGCTGGTAACGCCGCATCAGCTCTTCATAGGCGCGCGTCACGTGAAACAGCTCGGTATGCGAGCGCGCGACCAACTCCTCATCAGAGAGCTCACGGGGGTCATAGCGCGTGGATAGCGTTTGGGCTTTATTCAAAACAAGTCGTGCCGACAGTCAGGTCAATGTCCGCCGCACCCCTCTCAGGGCATTTTGCGGCGGCATACATTAGCAGGGTTTGCCGGGTTAGCGGCTACTCACATGCTGTTCCAGCAGGATCCGATTGGAAAGTGAGACTAGCTCACCCTCATCGGTCAGCAATGTGGTTTTAACCGTGCCGATCTCTTCGATCTGGCCTTCGACCTCGCCAACACGCACTTGTTGCCCAACCTGATACAACTCACGCACATAGATTCCCGCAAGAATCTGACCGGCAATTTCCCGGCTTCCCAAACCCATGGCCAGCGCAACGGCCAGACCAACGGTAATCAATACGATGACAATCACATGGTTCAGCAGGTCGGTCTTGACCTCGAGCTGACTGATCGCGACCGAGATGCTGATGATGATCACCAGCCCCTGGGCGATTCGGCCCAAACCCGAAGCGTAGTCCAGCCCTACGCCTTCCGCCGCCCCGCGCACCAGGCCATTGGCCAATTGCGCGAGCAATACACCCACCAGCAACACCAGCGCGGCGCCGAAAACTTTCGGCAAATACAACGCCAGCATGTCCAGCGTAGCTGAAACTCGCTCAAGTCCAAGGGACTCTGCTGCAGAAACCAGAAAAATCAGCAGAACGAACCAATAGACGATCTTGCCGATCAAGGTCGAGATCGGCACTTGCAGGCCGGCACGCGACATCAACTTGGTCAGACCGGTGCCGCCCATCAGGCGATCAAGTCCCAGTTTGGCGAGCAATTTGGACAGCAAGGTATCGAGCAGCTTGGCGACCACGAAACCCAACAGCAGCACAACCAGTGCGCCGAACAGGTTCGGAATGAAATTAGCGACTTTGGTCCACAACGCAGTCATTGCAGTGACGAGGCTCTGAGTCCAGAGATCAAGTTCCATATTCAATCAGCCTTATCAGCAGTGCGTGCAGTAGTTTTACGAAGACGGGAAACCGGCGAAACATGGGCCGATCCGTTATTCAGGGCGATCATCAGCGCGGGCAGCCAGCGGCCCAGCAGGCTGAACAGATCACCGGCGCCAACCTGGCGGTTGGCGGTTTTGAGTACGCGCCCCAGGCATGCGTCGTCGTCACGGCTGGACGGCGAGGCGTTGAGCATGTCGCGCAAAGACTGTTCAAACGGATCGTGCATACGCACCTCTCGTGATGTCTGTGAAAGACGCGGGCAAATTTGGTCGGGTCACATGTTGCATATTCACACCCAGCGCAAACGGCGGAATAACCACCATTGACCGAAGGCCATCGCCAGCACCGTCAGACAGGCAATCAGGAAACCATAGGGGCTGCTCGAGAACGGAATGCCGCCCACGTTTATGCCCAGCAGGCCGGTGAGAAAACTCATCGGCAAAAAGATGCAGGTGATGATGCCGAAGCGGTACATCGTGCGATTCATGCGCACGTTCAAACGCCGGTCCTCAGCCTCCAGCACAAGCCCCATGCGCTCTCGGGTCAATTCCAGCTCTTCAAGATAGCGCGTCAGGCTGTTGTTCAATTCGTTCCAGTAGTCGGCGTCATCGTCGACAAACCACGGCAGTTTTATCCGTGTCAGCTGCCCGAAAATATCCCGCTGCGGTGCCAGAAAACGCTTCAGTCCGGCAGCCCGGCGGCGGATGTGCAAAATCGAGCCATGTTCGGGGGTATACCGTTCGTCGGCATCCAGTTTTTCTTCCTCTTCATCGACCAGTTCCGACAGGCACGTGACCAGATCCTGCACCTTGTTGGTGAGGAATTGCGCCAGATACAGGATCAGTTCGGAGGAGGTTTTCGGGCCCTTGCCCTCGCTCAGCAGCGCCAACAGTTCATCGGTGGCGCGCAGCGGACGCAAGCGCAGGGAGATGACCCGTTGCGCCGAGGCGAAAATCCGCACCGAGACCATGTCTTCCGGCTCGGCACCGGGGTTCAGATTGACCCCGCGCAAAAACAGCAGCAGTTCGGCATCCGGCAACGGCAACAGGCGCGGCCGGGTGTTTTCTTCCAGCAACAGGTCGCAGGCGAATTCATTCAGGCCGCTGGATTTGCGCAGCCAGGTCTGGGTTTGCGGATGACTGCGATCCCAATGCAGCCACAGGCTCTCATGGGCCTGCAACTGAAGATCGTCGAGTTCAGTCCGGGCAATCGAACGCGCGCCGCCTTTTCCGTCCAGCACCAGGGCGTGCACCAGCCCCCACTGCGCGTTTTCTTCCTCGAACATCCTCACCCCTGTCGGTACCGCGATTTATTCAGGCATCTGCAGCGGGCTCGGCGAAACGATCACGCCGTTGTTGTCCGCATAGATGTAGTGGCCCGGGTGGAACGTCACGCCGGCGAAAGTCACTGGTACGTTGAGATCGCCGATGCCACGTTTTTCGGTCTTCATCGGATGGCTGGCCAGGGCCTGGACACCCAGATCGGTCTGGGCGATGACGTCGACGTCACGGATGCAACCGTAGATCACCAGCCCTTCCCAGCCGTTTTTCGCGGCTTTCTCGGCGATCATGTCACCGAGCAGCGCGCGCCGCAGCGAACCGCCGCCATCGACCACCAGCACCTTGCCGTTACCCTTGAGTTCGGCTTGCTCTTTGACCAGCGAGTTATCTTCGAAACATTTGATGGTGACGATTTCGCCGCCGAAAGAATCACGGCCGCCGAAATTGCTGAACATCGGTTCCAGCACCTGCACCAGCTCCGGATAGGCGTCGCACAAATCAGGCGTGAGGTAATGGTTCATCGAAAAACTCCTGTAAAAAGGAAGACGATCAAGGATGTCGCACTCTTTTGAAACGAGCTCCGGCAGTCGCTGTTTACCTTAGTTCATGCAATGGTCGCTGAGTGAACCTGAACAAACGCTGAAACGTAATAACTAAACAGCCACTAAATATGACCAGAATCGCACAATGCGTCATATCTTAGCCGCAAGCAGACCTGAACGAAATGCCCTTTTCAGAGCACCCGGCTCAGACCGCAGCGGCCAGATCGGGCTTGCCGCCAAGCAACGACGTCTGCTGATCGTTCAGCCAGCGTGCCACCAGTGGCCAGACTTCGGCCTGCGCCGCTTTGCTTACCAACATCTCGACATGCCCGAAGTTGTCGCTGAAGCCCTGCTCGCGCCCCAGATTGACGAACTGTTTGTGCTCGGAGCCGATCTGCTCGAACAGTTTGCGACAGGCCCATGCCGGATCCTGATGATCGCCCGCCGCGGTCACGGCCAACACCGGCACCTGAACCTCGGCAAGCCCTGCCCACCAGTCCTTGTCCTTGTCGCCAAAACGCCCGAACAGGCCGTACCAGCGCATGCTTTCCAGCGCCAGACCGATCGGCTCGTCTTCCGGACCGCGCTTGAGGCGCGAGCCGGACAATTGCGCGAAACGCTTGAGAATAAAGCGCCCGCTCCACTCCACCGGTGGAATCTTCAGCGGCCAGTACGTGCGGCTGACCTGCGTGCCGAAAAACGCCGCCGAGGCCACGGCGGGCTCGCCGAGGTATTCGCCACCCAGCGCTGCTGCCAAGGTGATGCCACCCAGCGAATGGCCGATCCAGTGCGGCACCTGCCCACTCTGCTCGCGAACGAACGCGGCAATCGCCGGCAGATCGTAACGGGCGTAGTCGGCCACGCGGTTGCGCCGGTAGTCCTCATTGCGCTGCGACAGGCCGTGACCGCGCATCTCCGGGATCCACACGTCGAAGCCCAGACGCGTCAGGTACGCGCCCAGCCCCAGACCCTTCGGGGAAAACCAGAAGCGCCGGTTGGAAAAGCTGCCGTGCAGCAAAATCACCGGCACGCCGCGTGGTGCCGTGTCGTCGGCCATGCCCAGGCGGGTCACGGCGATTTCCACGGACCAGTCGGGACTGTTGCCGGGTTTGAGTCGATACACATCTTCGCTCAGATCACCACGACGTTCGGCGCTGATCAGGGCGACAGGAAACAGGTTGCTGCTGCTTTGCATAATGCTCTTGCACAAAAAAGGGCGGCATCTACAGGAGCCCGCCCTACTCAAATCTCAAACCCGCCTCCTGTGGGAGCGAGCCTGCTCCGGGCGGCGTTCCGACGAAAGCGGAGTATCAGCCAACATCACTGCTGAATGTTGCTCCGTCTTCGTCGGAACGCCGCCCGGAGCAGGCTCGCTCCCACAAGGGGAACGGGCCGTTCACATAGGTATCAAGCCTGGGCCTGACCTTCGGCGAGGAAGAACCAGGTTTCCAGTACGGAGTCCGGGTTCAGCGACACGCTTTCGATACCCTGCTCCATCAGCCACTTGGCCAGATCCGGGTGGTCCGAAGGGCCCTGGCCGCAGATGCCGATGTACTTGCCGGCCTTGTTGCACGCGGCAATCGCGTTGGCCAGCAGCTTCTTGACCGCCGGATTACGCTCGTCGAACAGGTGCGCAATGATCCCGGAGTCACGGTCCAGGCCCAGGGTCAACTGGGTCAGGTCGTTGGAACCGATCGAGAAGCCGTCGAAGAATTCGAGGAACTCTTCAGCGAGAATCGCGTTGGATGGCAGTTCGCACATCATGATCACGCGCAGACCGTTGTCGCCACGGGCCAGGCCGTTTTCGGCGAGCAGATCGACCACCTGGCTGGCTTCGCCGAGGGTACGGACGAACGGCACCATGATTTCGACGTTGGTCAGGCCCATCTCGTTGCGCACGCGTTTCAGTGCGCGGCATTCGAGTTCGAAGCAGTCACGGAACGATTCGCTGATGTAACGCGAAGCACCACGGAAGCCGAGCATCGGGTTTTCTTCTTCCGGCTCGTACAGCTTGCCGCCGATCAGGTTGGCGTATTCGTTGGACTTGAAGTCCGACAGACGGACGATAACCTTCTTCGGCCAGAACGCTGCAGCGAGGGTGCTGATGCCTTCCACCAGTTTTTCGACGTAGAAGCCGACCGGATCGTTGTAACCGGCGATGCGTTTGTCGACGCTGTCCTTGATTTCCTGCGGCAGGCCGTCGTAGTTCAACAGCGCTTTCGGGTGTACGCCGATCATGCGGTTGATGATGAACTCCAGGCGGGCCAAGCCGACACCGGCGTTCGGCAGTTGCGCGAAGTCGAAGGCACGGTCCGGGTTGCCGACGTTCATCATGATTTTGAACGGCAGCTCCGGCATGGCGTCAACGGAGTTCTTCTTGACGTCGAAGCCCAGCTCGCCCTCGAAAATGTAACCGGTGTCGCCTTCGGCGCAGGACACGGTCACACCTTGGCCATCTTTCAGCAGTTGGGTGGCGTTGCCGCAGCCCACAACCGCTGGAATCCCCAGTTCACGGGCGATGATCGCCGCGTGGCAGGTACGCCCGCCACGGTTGGTGACGATGGCGCTGGCACGTTTCATCACCGGTTCCCAGTCCGGGTCGGTCATGTCGGAGACCAGCACGTCGCCGGCCTGGACTTTGTCCATTTCCGAGACGTCCTTGATGATCCGTACCTTGCCCGCACCGATGCGCTGGCCGATGGCACGACCTTCCACCAGCACAGTGCCGGTTTCTTTCAACAGGTAACGTTCCATGACGTTGGCCTGGGTGCGGCTTTTCACGGTTTCCGGACGGGCCTGCACGATGTACAGCTTGCCGTCGTCACCGTCCTTGGCCCACTCGATATCCATCGGGCAGCCGTAGTGCTTCTCGATGATCATCGCCTGCTTGGCCAGCTCGCTGACTTCAGCGTCGGTCAGGCAGAAACGCGCGCGTTCGGCCTTGTCGACATCAACAGTCTTCACCGAACGACCGGCCTTGGCCTCGTCGCCGTAGATCATCTTGATCGCTTTGCTGCCGAGGTTGCGGCGCAGGATTGCCGGACGACCGGCTTCCAGGGTGCCTTTGTGTACGTAGAATTCGTCCGGGTTGACCGCGCCTTGTACGACGGTTTCGCCCAGGCCATAGGCGCCGGTGATGAACACCACGTCACGGAAACCGGATTCGGTATCGAGGGTAAACATCACGCCGGCGGTGCCGGTTTCCGAACGCACCATGCGCTGCACGCCAGCCGACAGGGCGACCAGTTTGTGGTCGAAGCCCTGGTGCACGCGGTAGGAAATCGCCCGGTCGTTGAACAGCGATGCGAACACCTCTTTGGCGGCACGGATAACGTTTTCCACGCCACGGATGTTCAGGAACGTTTCCTGCTGACCAGCGAACGATGCGTCCGGCAAGTCTTCGGCGGTGGCGGAAGAACGCACGGCCACGGCCACGTCAGGGTTACCGGCCGACAACGCGGCGAACGCGGTGCGGATCTCGGCATTGAGTTTTTCAGGAAATTCGGCGTCCATGATCCATTGACGAATCTGCGCACCGGTCCTGGCCAGCGCGTTGACGTCATCGACGTCCAGGGCGTCGAGAGCCTTGTGGATCTGATCGTTGAGGCCGCTCAGTTCGAGAAAGTCGCGATAGGCCTGCGCGGTGGTGGCAAAGCCGCCGGGGACCGACACACCGGCACCCGCCAGGTTGCTGATCATCTCGCCCAGGGATGCGTTCTTGCCCCCCACATGCTCAACATCGTGTTTGCCGAGCTTATCGAGGGAAACTACGTACTCTACCAAGGTGATCTCTCCACTAACTGTGTTGGAAAAGCTCAGAAACCGGCAGCTCGGGGGAGCGTTGGCCGGCTGTATGGCCTGGACCTGGAAAATAAGTGAGAATGCGGGCCAATGGCGGCCGGCAAATCGCGCCTATCATATCCAGAAATACTCTTTAGCTTAAGGCCCAAGGTGCAAATGAAACGATCTGCTTTCTTTATCTCCGATGGCACCGGCATTACCGCCGAAACCCTGGGTCAAAGCCTTCTGGCGCAGTTCGAAAACATTACCTTCACCAAGCTCACGCGGCCGTATATCGACAACGCGGACAAAGCGCGGGCCATGGTACAACAAATCAACAAAGCCGCTGAAACCGACGGCTTCCGCCCGATCATCTTCGACACCATCGTCAATCAGGACATCCGTGAGATTCTCGCAACGTCCAATGGTTTCATGATCGACATTTTCTCGACGTTCCTCGCCCCGCTCGAGCAGGAACTGACCGAGCACTCTTCCTACACCGTCGGCAAGTCCCACTCGATCGGCCACAACTCCAATTACATGGAGCGCATCGAAGCGGTGAACTTCGCCCTCGACAACGATGACGGCGCGCGCACCCACTATTACGACAAGGCCGATCTGATACTAGTGGGCGTGTCGCGTTGTGGTAAGACGCCGACGTGTCTGTACATGGCGATGCAGTTCGGCATCCGCGCGGCCAACTACCCGCTGACCGAAGACGACATGGAGCGCCTGACCCTGCCGACCGCCCTGCGCACCCATCAGCACAAGCTGTTTGGCCTGACCATCGACCCGGACCGCCTCACCGCGATCCGCAACGAGCGCAAGCCCAACAGCCGCTATTCGAGCTACGCCCAGTGCGAATTCGAAGTGCGCGAAGTGGAAAACCTGTTCCGCCGCGAGAACATCCCGCACATCAACTCCACGCATTTTTCGGTGGAAGAGATTTCGGCGAAGATTCTGGTGGAGAAAGGTGTGGAGCGGCGCTTCAAATAGCTTCTCGGTGTCTGCAACATCGCTATCGCGAGCAGGCTCACTCCTACCATTTGAAGTGCATTCCCCTGCAGGAGTGAACCTGCTCGCGAAGAACGATTACACGGTTTCCGTTAAAGCCCGTGCCAGGGCCTCGAACCCGCCCAGCAACAACCGATCATCCCCCACCGCATTGCAGACACTCGCCCGAATGAACTGCGGCACCGCCGCATGCCCGACCGCAAAGGCCTCGGCGGTGGCGACCAGGTAATTGTTTTCCTTGAGCTCTGCAGCAATCTGCGATGCTCGCCACAACTGCGGTACCTCGATCCAGAAGTGCGGACTGTGCGCATCCGCCTTGTCATTCAGCCCCGCCAACACCGGCGCGACCAAGGCCTTGCGCCGGCCGATCTCGCTGATCTGCTCATCCAGCAAACGCTCGGCCATGCCGTTGTCGATCCAGCGGCTCGCCAGCTCCATCGCCAACGGATTGGCCATCCAGCAGGTGCCGCGAATGGCCGCGCTCAGGCGCCCGATCAGCGCTTGCGGTGCCTGCAGGTAACCGACCCGCAGGCCGGCTGAAACCGCCTTGCTCAGACTGCCGATCAACACCGCTCGCTCGGCGGCGAAATGACTCAGCGGCAACGGCCGCTCGCGGGCCAGCACCGCATGCGCGTCGTCTTCGAAAATCAGCAGATTGTGTTGGCGACAGAGGTCGGCAATCGCCTCACGCCGAGGCACCGACATGACCGCGGCGGTCGGGTTCTGAATGGTCGGCGTGCAGTACAACGCCGAGACGCGATGCTGACGACAGACCTCTTCCAGTGCCGCCGGCAGCAAACCCTCGTCATCCATTGCGACCCCGATGAGTTTGATCCCCAACTGGCGGGCAACGCTGATCAGTCCCGGGTAGGTCAGATGCTCGGTGACCAGCGTGTCGCCGGCCTTGAGCAGGCCCATCAAGGCGCACAGCAAGCCATGCTGGCCGCCGTTGACGCACAACACCTGATCGGCCTGCGGTTGAAACGCACCATGGCTCAACCAGCGTGCCCCCGCCTGCCGGTGCCGCAGCAAACCGCTTTCGACGGTGTAGCCGGTCAACTGTTGCAAGCCACGCGGATCGCTGGCCAGACTTTGCATCGTCTGGCTCATGAATAGCGCCTCCTGCCCGGGGATCGGCTGATTGCGGCTCATGTCGAAACAGGCGCGCGGCTCATCGCTGACATTGCGAAAACCCTTGTCCTGCGGCCGCTCCATCCCGCGCTCACGCACGTAGGTGCCATCGCCGACCCGCGCCACGACCAGACCTACCCGTTCCAGCTCGCCATAGGCGCGACTGATAGTGCCGATGGTCACGCCCAGGCTGTCGGCCAACAACCGGTGCGGCGGCAATTTCGCTCCCGCCGCAATCACGCCCTCGGCGATGGCCTGCTGCACCGCATCCGCCAGACGCTTGTATTTCACGCCGACCCCGTTGGCGAGGCCGTCGCGCAGGATTGACACCATGGCAATACTTACTTTGACAGTCATTGTCGCCCCGAATAGCGTGCTGAAAACAGGTTCAATCAGGGATAGCCCTTTTCAATAACCAGGTCAATGCGGAGCACCCAGCATGTCGACTGCCATCAGCGCACCGTTGAACGCCAGCAAACCATGGCTCGCCCGGCTGCTCACCAGCACGTTGTTTCTGATCGTCTGCCTGAGTTGGGGCACCACATGGCTGGGGATCAAGATTGCCGTGGAAAGCGTGCCGCCGCTGACTGCCGCGGGTCTGCGCTTCCTGATCGCCTTTCCGCTGTTCCTGAGCTTCGCCGTGCTGCGCAAGGAGCCACTGCTGTTCCCACGGCAGAGTCACTGGTTCTTCGTGTTCGTCACCCTGTCGTATTTCAGCCTGCCGTATTACTTGCTCAACTACGGTGAATTGCACGTTTCGTCAGGCCTGACCGCGCTGCTGTTCAGCTGCATGCCGGTGTTTATCCTGATGTTTTCCGCGCTGTTTCTGCGCGAGAAAATCCTCCCCACGCAGATGCTCGGTATCGCCATCGGTTTCGCCAGTCTGTTCATGATCATCCGCAGCCAGGGCCTGCATCTGGATCAGGCGGAGTGGCTCGGCGTACTGGCCATTCTGTGCGCGGCGATCCTGCATGCGCTGTGCTACGTGGTGACCAAGAAACACGGCCGTGCGATCAGCGTGATCACCTACAACACCCTGCCGATCGGCATCGCCGGGCTGATGTTATTTATTGTCGGATTGAATGTAGAAACACCGGTTTTCAAGGACGTCACCGCGCGGTCCTGGGGCGCACTGTTCTACCTCGGACTGGTGGCATCGGTCGGCGGATTCATCGTTTACTTTTTACTGCTCAAACGCCTGAGCCCGATCATTCTGTCGTTCGTGTTTATCATTTTTCCGGTGTTCGCCGTGATCATCGGCGCCTGGTACGAGGGGCAGACCTTGTCCCGCGAGTTGATGATCTATTCGGCGATTTTGTTGAGCGGCTTTGCGATCACCAAATTGCCCATCGAAAAAAGGCGAAAACCATCCGTGTAGAAGCTGCCGCAGGCTGCGATCTTTTGATGTGATCTCGAAAAATCAAAAGATCGCAGCCTGCAGCAGCTCCGACAGCGTTTGGCGTCAAATGACGAACAGGTCGATGAAGCGATTTACGGGAGTCGATTCAAGCCGCGCCTGATCCTTGCACAATGTGAAGATCTCGTTGCTGCGCTGGCCGGTGAAACGCGTCGCCAGGTTGGCCTTGAACTTGTCCTCCAGCAACGGGATGCCATCGGCGCGGCGGCGACGGTGGCCGATCGGGTATTCGACCACGACGCTTTCGGTGCTCGATCCGTCCTTGAAAAACACCTGCACCGCGTTGGCAATCGAACGCTTGTCGGCCTCCAGATACTCGCGGGTGAATCGCGGATCTTCGACGATGACCATCTTTTCGCGCAGCACATCGATGATCGGATGCGCGGCGTGGAAAGCGTCCTCGTACTGCTCGGCCAGCAGATTGCCGAACGCCAGCGGCACGGCGGTCATGTACTGGAGGCAGTGATCGCGGTCGGCGGCGTTGGCCAGCGGCCCGACCTTGGAAATGATGCGAATCGCCGACTCATGGGTGGTGATGACGATACGATCGATTTCATGCAAGCGGTTGCGCACCAACGGATGCAAGGTCACCGCCGCTTCGCAGGCAGTCTGCGCATGGAACTCGGCGGGGAAGCTGATCTTGAACAGCACGTTTTCCATGACGTAGCTGCCGTAGGGCCGCGAGAAACTGAAGGCGCGTTTGCCTTCGGGCTTGAGCGCCAGATCGTTGTTGGTGTGGCTGAACGAGACGTCGTAAAAGCCCCACTGTTTGGCCGTCAACACCCCGGGAATACCCATCTCGCCACGCAGAGCAATGTCGGCCAGACGCACGCCGCGACTGGTCGCATCCCCCGCCGCCCAGGATTTGCGCGACCCGGCGTTCGGCGCATGACGATAGGTGCGCAGCGCCTGACCATCGGCGAAGGCATGGGACAACGCCGACAGCAGTTGCTCGCGATTGGCGCCCATCAGTTTGGCGGTGACGGCGGTCGAAGCGACTTTCACCAGTAGAACGTGGTCGAGGCCGACGCGGTTGAACGAGTTTTCCAGAGCGATCACGCCTTGAATCTCGTGGGCCATGATCATCGCTTCAAGCACGTCGCGCACTGTCAGCGGTGCTTCGCCGTTGGCGACACGCTTCTGCGACAGATGATCGGCCACCGCGAGAATCCCGCCGAGGTTGTCCGACGGATGCCCCCATTCGGCGGCAAGCCAAGTGTCGTTGTAATCGAGCCAGCGCACGATGCAGCCGATGTCCCAAGCGGCTTTTACCGGGTCGAGGCGATAGGAAGTACCCGGCACTCGCGCCCCTAACGGCACGACGGTGCCCTCGACGATTGGGCCAAGGTGTTTGGTGCACTCGGGAAAACGCAACGCCAGCAGGCCACAGCCGAGGGTATCCATCAGGCAGTTGCGGGCGGTGTCGAGGGCTTCGGCAGATTCGACGTTGAAGGTGAGGACGTAATCGGCGATGTCCTGCAGGACACGGTCGTAGTCGGGGCGGTTGTTCAGGTCGACGTTGGCGCTCATGTTCGATTCACTCTGGCAGTGGTTCGTTGAGGGGACCTCGGTTCAGGCGCTGGATTTTTATTTTTGAAATGCAATCCCTGTAGGAGCTGCCGCAGGCTGCGATCCTTTGATCTTGTTTTTAAACAATCAAAATCAAAAGATCGCAGCCTTCGGCAGCTCCTACAGGGTTATGTGCAGGGTCAGAAGGCGTCGCCGGGGATGCGCACGTAGCCTTCCATCAACACCCGTGCACTGCGGCTCATGATGGCTTTTTTCACCACCCACTCACCGTTTTCCAGACTGGCCTCGGCACCCACGCGCAAGGTTCCGGAGGGATGGCCGAAGCGCACAGCGTTGCGCTCGACACCGCCTGCTGCGAGATTCACCAGAGTCCCGGAAATCGCCGCCGCCGTGCCAATCGCCACCGCTGCCGTACCCATCATCGCGTGGTGCAACTTGCCCATCGACAACGCACGCACCAGCAGATCGACATCAGCGGCGGCAATCGCCTTGCCGCTGGACGCGATGTAATCCGCAGGCTTGGCGACAAACGCGACTTTCGGCGTGTGCTGTCGCTTGGCCGCGTCGTCCAGATTCGAAATCAGGCCCATGCGCAACGCACCGTAGGCGCGGATGGTTTCGAACATCTGCAGGGCTTTCGGGTCGCTGTTGATCGCGCTTTGCAGCTCGGTGCCGGTGTAGCCGATGTCTGCGGCGTTGACGAAAATCGTCGGGATCCCGGCGTTGATCATGGTCGCCTGGAACGTGCCGACACCCGGCACTTCCAGTTGATCGATCAGGTTGCCGGTGGGGAACATCGAACCGCCGCCGCCCTCTTCTTCCGCCGCCGGATCGATGAATTCGACCTGCACTTCGGCCGCCGGAAAGGTCACGCCGTCGAGTTCGAAATCACCGGTTTCCTGCACTTCGCCGTTGGTGATCGGCACGTGGGCGATGATGGTCTTGCCGATGTTGGCCTGCCACACGCGCACCACCGCGACACCGTTGTGCGGAATGCGGCTGGCGTCCACCAGACCGTTGCTGATGGCGAACGAACCGACCGCTGCCGAGAGATTGCCGCAGTTGCCGCTCCAGTCGACGAACGGTTTGTCGATGGAGACCTGACCAAACAGGTAATCGACGTCGTGATCAGCCTTGATGCTTTTCGACAGGATCACGGTTTTGCTGGTGCTCGAGGTGGCGCCGCCCATGCCGTCGATCTGCTTGTCATACGGGTCGGGACTGCCGATCACCCGCAACAGCAAGGCATCGCGGGCCGGGCCAGGAATCTGCGCCGCTTCAGGCAGATCCTTGAGGCTGAAGAACACGCCTTTGCTGGTGCCGCCGCGCATGTAGGTGGCGGGGATTTTGATTTGTGGTGCGTGAGCCATGGTTGCTCCTCAAAGGCCCAAGGGACTCATCATCCCCTGGACGCTTAACTTGTTTTAAACGGCAACCGCCGACTCTTCGAGGAAGTCTTGGGCGAAGCGCTGCAACACGCCGCCGGCCTCGTAGATCGACACCTCTTCAGCGGTGTCCAGACGGCAGGTCACCGGCACTTCAACACGCTCGCCGTTGTTGCGGTGGATCACCAGCGTCAGGTCGGCGCGCGGGGTTCGGGCGCCGATCACGTCGTAGGTTTCGCTGCCGTCGATGGTCAGCGTGTGACGGTCGGTGCCCGGTTTGAATTCCAGCGGCAACACGCCCATGCCCACCAGGTTGGTGCGGTGGATGCGTTCGAAACCTTCGGCGACGATCGCTTCCACGCCCGCCAGACGCACGCCCTTCGCCGCCCAGTCGCGGGACGAACCCTGACCGTAGTCGGCACCGGCAATGATGATCAACGGCTGCTTGCGCTGCATGTAGGTTTCGATGGCTTCCCACATGCGCATCACCTTGCCTTCCGGCTCGACGCGGGCCAGCGAACCCTGTTTGACCTTGCCGTTTTCCTGGACCATTTCGTTGAACAGTTTCGGGTTGGCGAAGGTTGCGCGCTGCGCGGTCAGGTGGTCGCCGCGGTGCGTGGCGTACGAGTTGAAGTCCTCTTCCGGCAGGCCCATTTTCGCCAGGTATTCGCCGGCGGCGCTGTCGAGCATGATCGCGTTGGAGGGCGACAGGTGATCGGTGGTGATGTTGTCCGGCAGCACCGCCAGCGGGCGCATGCCCTTCAGCGGACGCGCGCCGGCCAGTGCGCCTTCCCAGTACGGCGGACGACGGATGTAGGTGCTCATCTCGCGCCAGTCGTACAGCGGCGCGACTTTCGGGCCGGTGTCTTCGTGGACGGCGAACATCGGAATGTAGACCTGACGGAACTGCTCCGGCTTCACCGACGACTTCACCACGGCGTCGATTTCTTCGTCGCTCGGCCAGATGTCTTTCAGGCGGATTTCCTTGCCGTCGACCACGCCCAGCACATCTTTCTCGATGTCGAAACGGATGGTCCCGGCGATGGCGTACGCGACCACCAGTGGCGGCGAAGCGAGGAACGCCTGTTTGGCGTACGGGTGAATGCGGCCGTCGAAGTTGCGGTTGCCGGAGAGCACGGCAGTCGCATACAGATCGCGGTCGATGATCTCTTGCTGAATCACCGGATCGAGGGCGCCGGACATGCCGTTGCACGTGGTGCAGGCAAACGCGACGACGCCGAAACCGAGTTGTTCCAGCTCCGTGGTCAGCCCCGCTTCGTCGAGGTACAGCGCCACGGTTTTCGAACCCGGTGCCAGCGAGGATTTGACCCAGGGCTTGCGGGTCAGACCAAGTTTGTTAGCGTTGCGCGCCAACAGACCGGCGGCGATCACGTTGCGCGGGTTGCTGGTGTTGGTGCAACTGGTGATGGCGGCGATGATCACCGCGCCGTCGGGCATTTGCCCCGGCACGTCATCCCACTGCCCGGAGATGCCTTTGGCCGCCAGATCCGCTACCGCCACACGGGCGTGCGGGTTGCTCGGGCCGGCCATGTTGCGCACCACCGACGACAGATCGAAGCTCAGGCCACGCTCGTATTGCGCGCCTTTCAGGCTGTCGGCCCACAGGCCGTTGAGTCTGGCGTACTGCTCGACGAGCTGCACTTGCTGGTCTTCGCGTCCGGTGAGTTTCAGATAGTCGATGGTCTGCTGGTCGATGTAGAACATCGCTGCGGTGGCGCCGTATTCCGGGGCCATGTTGGAGATGGTCGCGCGGTCGCCGAGGGTCAGCGCGGAGGCGCCTTCGCCGAAGAACTCCAGCCAGGCGCCGACGACTTTCTGTTTGCGCAGGTATTCGGTCAGCGCCAGCACCATGTCGGTGGCGGTGATGCCCGGTTGCAACTTGCCGGTCAGTTCGACGCCCACGCTTTCCGGCAGGCGCATCCACGAGGCGCGGCCGAGCATCACGCTCTCGGCTTCCAGACCACCGACGCCGATGGCGATCACGCCCAGCGCATCGACGTGCGGGGTGTGGCTGTCAGTGCCGACGCAGGTGTCGGGGAACGCCACGCCGTCGCGCACCTGGATCACCGGGGACATTTTCTCCAGGTTGATCTGGTGCATGATGCCGTTGCCCGGCGGGATCACGTCGACGTTCTTGAAGGCCTTTTTGGTCCAGTTGATGAAGTGGAAACGGTCTTCGTTGCGCCGGTCTTCGATGGCGCGGTTCTTCTCGAACGCCTGCTTGTCGAAACCGCCCGCTTCCACCGCCAGCGAATGGTCGACGATCAGTTGCGTCGGCACCACCGGGTTGACCTGCGCCGGGTCGCCACCCTGCTGGGCAATCGCGTCACGCAGGCCGGCGAGGTCGACCAGTGCGGTCTGGCCGAGAATGTCGTGGCACACCACACGCGCCGGGAACCACGGGAAGTCGAGGTCGCGTTTGCGCTCGATCAGTTGTTTCAGGGAATCGGTGAGCGTGGCCGGGTCACAGCGACGCACGAGATTTTCCGCCAGCACGCGGGAGGTGTACGGCAAGGTGTCGTAGCTGCCGGGCTGAATCGCCTCGACCGCCGCACGGACGTCGAAATAATCCAGGGAACTGCCGGGCAGGTTTTTGCGGAATTCTGTGTTCATCGGGTCAGGACTCGGGTCACGGTAGTTTCAAAGGGTGGGGCCTCCACACCGATCCCCTGTAGGAGCTGCCGAAGGCTGCGATCTTTTTATCTTGATCTTGATCTTGAAAAACAAAATCAAAAGATCGCAGCCTTCGGCAGCTCCTACAGGGGTTACGCTTTGTGGCTGGCCCTCACCATTCAGCGACGTTCGATTGGCACGAACTTGCGCTGTTCGACGCCGACGTACTCGGCGCTTGGACGGATGATGCGGTTGTTGGCGCGCTGTTCGAAGACGTGCGCGGCCCAGCCGGTCAGGCGCGAGCAGACGAAGATCGGCGTGAACAGCTTGGTCGGGATGCCCATGAAGTGGTACGCCGAGGCATGGTAGAAGTCGGCGTTGGGGAACAGTTTTTTCTGCTCCCACATGGTTTTGTCGATGGCTTCGGAAACCGCGAACAGCACCTTGTCACCGACTTCGTCGGCAAGTTTTTTCGACCAGCCCTTGATCACCTCGTTGCGCGGATCGCTGTCCTTATAGATCGCGTGACCGAAGCCCATGATCTTGTCTTTGCGTTCGAGCATGCCGAGGGTGCCTTTGATCGCCTCTTCCGGCGACGAGAAGCGCTCGATCATTTCCATCGCCGCTTCGTTGGCACCGCCATGCAGCGGGCCACGCAGCGAACCGATGGCGGCGGTGACGCAGGAATACAGGTCCGACAGGGTCGATGCGCAAACGCGAGCGGTGAAGGTCGAGGCGTTGAATTCGTGTTCGGCGTAAAGAATCAGCGATACGTTCATCACTTTGACGTGCAGTTCGCTCGGTTTCCTGTCGTGCAGCAGGTGCAGGAAGTGGCCGCCGATCGACCGCTCGTCGCTGACGCAGTTGATGCGTTTGCCGTCGTGGCTGAAGCGATACCAGTAGCACATGATCGCCGGGAACGCGGCGAGCAGACGGTCGGTCTTGTCGCGTTGTTCGGAGAAGTCTTTCTCCGGTTCGAGGTTGCCGAGGAACGAGCAACCGGTGCGCATCACGTCCATCGGGTGGGCGTCGGCGGGGATGCGTTCCAGCACTTCTTTCAGTGCCTGCGGCAGGTCGCGCAGCTTGCTCAGCTTTTGCTGGTAAGCGTCGAGTTGCGCCTGGGTCGGCAGTTCGCCGTACAGCAACAGGTACGCGACTTCTTCGAACTGCGCGTCTGCTGCCAGTTCACGCACGTCGTAGCCGCGATAGGTCAGCCCGGCACCGGCCTGGCCCACGGTGGACAGTGCGGTTTGCCCGGCAACCTGGCCCCGGAGCCCGGCGCCACTGAGTATTTTTGCTTCGGCCATTGCTGTCTCCAGTTTTCTTGAATTTGTATGGGAAACGTGTGGGAGCGAGCCTGCTCGCGAAAGCGTCGTGCCAGTCACTTTGTTATTGCCTGACTCACCGCTTTCGCGAGCAGGCTCGCTCCCACAGGGGATCTTGTTCAGCCTTTCTTTTGTGCAAACAACGCATCGAGCTTCTGCTCGAAGGTGTGGTAGTCGATACGGTCGTAAAGCTCCATGCGCGTCTGCATGGTGTCGATGACATTCTGCTGGGTGCCGTCGCGACGGATCGCGGTGTAGACGTTTTCCGCGGCCTTGTTCATCGCGCGGAACGCCGACAGCGGGTACAGCACCAGCGACACGTCGGCGCCGGCCAGTTGCTCGGTGGTGTACAGCGGCGTCGAGCCGAACTCGGTGATGTTGGCGAGGATCGGCGCCTTCACCCGGTTGGCGAACAGCTTGTACATCTCAAGCTCGGTGATGGCTTCCGGGAAGATCATGTCGGCGCCGGCCTCGATGCACGCGGCGGCGCGATCCAGAGCCGATTCCAGACCTTCAACCGCCAGCGCGTCAGTACGCGCCATGATCACGAAGCTGTCGTCGGTACGGGCATCGACCGCGGCCTTGATGCGATCGACCATTTCCTGCTGGGTGACGATTTCCTTGTTCGGACGGTGGCCGCAGCGCTTGGCGCCGACCTGGTCTTCGATGTGAATGGCCGCGGCGCCGAATTTGATCATCGACTTCACGGTGCGCGCCACGTTGAACGCCGAGGCGCCGAAACCAGTATCAACGTCCACCAGCAGCGGCAGATCGCAGACGTCAGTGATGCGCCGCACGTCGGTCAGCACGTCATCCAGGCCGGTGATACCCAAGTCCGGCACGCCGAGCGAGCCTGCGGCCACCCCGCCACCGGACAGGTAGATCGCCTTGAAACCGGCACGCTTGGCCAGCAGCGCGTGGTTGGCGTTGATCGCGCCGACCACCTGCAAAGGATGCTCGCTGGCGACCGCATCGCGGAAACGCTGGCCTGGAGTGTTCTGCTTGGAACTCATGACTCACCTCGTTCAGTGGCTGTCTTATTGTCGGCGCCGTCCTGGTAATGACGGGCGATGTTGCGTTTCGAGGCGCCGATGTGGCGGCGCATCAACAATTCCGCGAGTTCGCCGTCACGGTCGGCGATGGCATCGAGAATCCGGTGGTGTTCGGCGAAGGCCTGGCGTGGCCGGTTGGGCGTGGTGGAAAACTGGATGCGGTACATGCGCACCAGTTGATACAGCTCGCCGCAGAGCATCTGGGTCAGGGTGCGATTGCCGCTGCCCTGGATGATCCGGTAATGAAAGTCGAAATCGCCTTCCTGCTGGTAGTAGCCGACCCCGGCCTGAAACGCCGCGTCGCGCTCGTGCGTTTCCAGCACCCGGCGCAGTTCGTCGATTTCTTCGACGCTCATGCGCTCAGCCGCCAGCCGACAGGCCATGCCTTCAAGGGATTCGCGAATTTCGTAGAGTTCGAGCAATTCGGCGTGACTGAGCGAGACCACCCGCGCGCCGACATGCGGTACGCGCACCAGCAGGCGCTGGCCTTCAAGCCGATGAATGGCTTCGCGCAGCGGCCCGCGGCTGATGCCGTAGGTGCGCGCCAGCTCGGGCTCGGAGATCTTGCTGCCCGGGGCGATCTCGCCTTTGACGATGGCTGCCTGGATACGCCGGAAGACGTTTTCCGAGAGCGTCTCGGAATCGTCGCCGCTGATGACCGGGGGATCGAGTTGATCCAGCATGATTGTCGACACCTTTAAATCCAATGCGGCAAAAAGTAGTCAATTAGCCCGCATCAGTCAAAGGAAAAATAGACATTGTCGACAATCGTCTAATAAGCCGAAAAGATCGCAGCCTTCGGCAGCTCCTACATTGGATTCGCGTACCCCCTGTAGGAGCTGCCGCAGGCTGCGATCTTTTGATCTTTTATAGACCGGCCCCAGCGCTGGCGCCATAAAACCACCGTGCTAGAATGCCGCCCGCATTTGCTGGCCATTTGTACGGCTTGTCATAAAAAGCTGATAGGCACACGAAGGGGATTGCGCAGTATTGCCAGGAACCTGAACCGAAAACGGAACGCTGCGCACCAGGATTTATGAGACTCAAGCCCTTCCCCACATTTTTTGCGCTGTTTTGCCTGCCCGGCCTCGCCGCGGCGGGGGAAAAAACCGTGTACGGCCTCAACGAATATGCATCGCTTGACGGCATCAATCTGCAGGTCGCGGCCAAACTCGACACTGGCGCCAAAACCGCCTCGCTGAGTGCCCGCGACATCAAACGCTTCAAACGCAACGGCGAGTCCTGGGTGCGTTTCTACCTGGCGATCGACGCTGCGCATTCGCACCCGATCGAAAGGCCGCTGGCCCGGGTCAGCAAGATCAAGCGCCGCGCCGGCGACTACGACCCGGAAGAAGGTAAAAAGTACACTGCGCGCCCGGTGATCGAGCTGGATATCTGCATGGGCACGGCGCTGCGCAGCATCGAAGTGAACCTGACCGACCGAAGTGCGTTCCAATATCCGCTTTTGATCGGCTCCGAAGCCTTGAAACGCTTCGACGCGCTGGTCGACCCCAGTCTTAAATACGCTGCCGGCAAACCCGCCTGCACCATCGCCGCTCATACCGCCGAGTAATTTCCATGCGTTCTCTAACCTTCCACCTGAAAATCCTGATCACCATTCTGGTGCTCCTGGGCGTTTCGGTTACGGCCTATCAGATTTTCGTGCTCGGCATCCCGGTGACCGAAGACGCCACCGACGACCTGTGGAACATCGACGCCAAAGTCGAGTTCGTCGCCAGCACCAAGGATCCGGTGAAAGTCCAGATGTTCGTGCCGCCGCTGAGCCGCGATTACGTCAGCCTCAACGAAAGCTTTATCTCCAATAACTACGGTGTGGCGGTCAACCGCGTCGACGGCAACCGCAAGGTCACCTGGTCGGCGCGCCGGGCCAAGGGCAACCAGACCCTTTATTACCGCCTGGTGCTGACCAAACGCTACACCGCGGAAAAATCCAAGATCAAAGGCCCGACCTTCCGCGACAGCATTGCCATCGAAGGCCCGGAAAAAATCGCCGCCGAAGCCCTGCTCGCGCCGATCCGCCAGCACTCGGCCGACGTCGAAACCTTCATCGGCGAAGCGATCAAACGCGTCAACAACGCCAACGACGACAACGTCAAACTGCTGCTGGCAGGCGACCCGTCGACGCCGCACAAGGCGAAGATCGTCGAACTGCTGCTGTCCATCGCCCACGTGCCGGTGGAAAAAGTCCACACCATCCGCCTCGTCGCCGACCAGCCGCAAACCCCGGAGCTGTGGCTGCGCAGCTTCAATGGCAACGACTGGCTGTACTTCAACCCGGAAACCGGCGAGCAAGGCCTGCCGACCGACCGTCTACTGTGGTGGACCGGTGATGAGAACCTGATCACCATCGAGGGCGCGAAAAAAGCCAACGTGACCTTCAGCCTGAACAACAGCGAGATGAACGCGATTCGTCTGGCCAAGCTGACCGACGAAAACACCGACGCCAACTTCCTCGAATACTCGCTCTACGGCCTGCCGCTGCAGACCCAGCAGACGTTCATGATCATGGTAATGATCCCGATCGGGGTGCTGGTGATCCTGATCCTGCGCAACCTGATCGGCTTGCAGACCCTCGGGACCTTTACCCCGGTACTGATCGCCCTGGCCTTCCGCGAAACGCAACTGGGCTTCGGCATCCTGCTGTTTACCGTGATCACCGCGCTGGGCCTGTCGTTACGTTCGTACCTGGAACACCTGAAGCTGCAGATGCTGCCGCGTCTGTCGGTGGTGTTGACCTTCGTGGTGGTGCTGATTGCCGCCATCAGCCTGTTCAGTCACAAGCTTGGTCTGGAGCGCGGTCTGTCGGTGGCGCTGTTCCCGATGGTGATTCTGACCATGACCATCGAACGCCTGTCGATCACCTGGGAAGAACGCGGCGCCAGCCATGCCATGAAAGTGGCGATCGGCACCCTGTTCGCCGCCTCGCTGGCACACCTGATCATGACCGTGCCGGAACTGGTGTACTTCGTGTTCACCTTCCCGGCGATCCTGCTGATTCTGGTCGGTTTCATGCTGGCGATGGGGCGTTATCGCGGCTACCGCCTGACCGAGCTGGTGCGTTTCAAGGCTTTCCTGAAGAAGGCTGACGCCTGATGTTCGGTTTCTGGAAGACCTGGAAAGCTCTGGAGGCGCGGGGCATCATGGGCATCAATCGGCGTAACGCCGACTACGTGCTCAAGTACAACAAGCGCAGCCTGTACCCGATCGTCGATGACAAGATCATCACCAAGGAGCGCGCCATCGCTGCCGGCATTCACGTGCCGGAACTGTACGGCGTGATCTCCACGGAGAAGGAAATCGACAAGCTCGACGCGATCATCGGCGGGCGTAACGACTTCGTGATCAAACCGGCCCAGGGCGCCGGCGGTGACGGCATCATTGTGATCGCCGACCGCTTCGAGGGCCGCTACCGTACGGTCTCGGGCAAGATCCTCGCCCACGAAGAACTCGAGCACCACATCTCGAGCATTCTCACCGGTCTGTATTCGCTGGGCGGCCACCGCGACCGCGCACTGATCGAGTACCGGGTGACCCCGGACCAGATCTTCAAAAGCATCAGCTACGAAGGCGTGCCGGACATCCGCATCATCGTGCTGATGGGCTATCCGGTGATGGCGATGTTGCGCCTGCCGACCCGTCAGTCCGGCGGCAAGGCCAACCTGCACCAGGGTGCCATCGGTGTCGGTGTCGACCTCGCCACCGGCCTGACCCTGCGCGGCACCTGGCTGAACAACATCATCAACAAACACCCCGACACCACCAACGCGGTGGACGGCGTGCAACTGCCCTACTGGGACGGTTTCATGAAACTCGCCGCTGGTTGCTATGAGCTGTGCGGCCTGGGCTACATCGGTGTGGACATGGTGCTGGATCAGGAGAAAGGCCCGCTGATTCTCGAGCTGAATGCGCGGCCGGGGCTGAATATCCAGATTGCCAACGACTGCGGGCTGACCCTGCGTACGCACGCGGTCGAGGCGCATCTGGAAGACCTGAAGGCGCGTGGGGTGACCGAGTCGGTCGAGGAACGGGTGGCGTTTACTCAGGAGATGTTTGGGCATATTCCGGCGGTCGAGGGCTGATCCCACACCGAGTCGCGGCCTTCGCGAACAGGCTCGCTCCTACAGGAAAATGCGTTCCAATGTGGGAGCGAGCCTGCTCGCGAAGGCGGACTTCCGGTCACCGCATGTTTCAACGCTGCCCCCAATCTGCTCATCCCCGACATCCCCTCTAGGAGCAACTCCCGCAGAGGACTACAATCCCCACCCCGCCTCGATGGCCGATCTGCCCCGCCCATGTTGACCTGTTCTGTACACCCGCTACCCTACCGCGCCAACCCCGCCGACTACTTCGCGGCCATCCGCCATGCGCCCGGCGCCGTGCTGCTCGACAGTGGCCGGCCGAGCGCTGACCGTGGCCGTTATGACCTGCTCAGCGCCTGGCCGCTGGAACAACTGGCGGTGTTGCCCGACGAAAGCGGCAGCGTTTTCCTGCAACGCCTGCGCGATAATCTGACCCGTCTGGGCGAAGCGCAGTTGCCTGCCGAATATGACCTGCCATTCGCCGGCGGCCTGATCGGCTATCTGAGCTACGACTTTGGCCGGCATCTGGAACACCTGCCGAGCCAGGCCCGGGACGATCTGCATTTGCCCGACGCGCGGTTCGGTCTGTACGACTGGGCGCTGATCAGTGATCACCAGACCGCCACCAGCCAATTGGTATTTCACCCGTCATTGGCCGACAGCGAGCGGCAACGGCTGATCACGCTGTTCAGCCAACCGACTTCAGTGACGCTGACGCCGTTCAAGTTGGACACGCCGATGACTGCCGATCTGTCGGCCGATGACTATCGCCGGGCGCTGGAACGCATTCATCAATACATCCAGGCCGGCGACTGCTATCAAGTCAACTTCGCCCAGCGTTTCCGCGCACCGTGTCAGGGCGATCCGTGGCTGGCCTATTGCGCGTTGCGCGAGGCCTGCCCGACGCCGTTTTCCGGCTTCCAGAGCCTGCCCGACGGCGACGCGGTGTTGAGCCTGTCGCCGGAGCGTTTCGTCAAAGTCAGCCAGCGCCAGGTGGAAACCCGCCCGATCAAAGGCACCCGCCCGCGCGGCCTGACGCCTGTCGAAGACGCCGCCAACGCCGCCGAACTGCTGGCCAGCCCCAAGGATCGCGCCGAGAACCTGATGATCGTCGACCTGCTGCGCAACGACCTCGGCCGCACCTGCCGCATCGGCTCGGTGCGGGTGCCGGAGCTGTTCAGCCTGGAAAGCTATCCCAACGTGCATCACCTGGTCAGCAGCGTGACCGGTGAACTGGCGGATGACCGCGACGCACTGGATTTGATCGCCGGCAGCTTCCCCGGTGGCTCGATCACCGGCGCACCGAAGATCCGTGCGATGCAGATCATCGACGAGCTGGAGCCGACCCGGCGCGGTTTGTATTGCGGTTCGTTGCTGTACCTGGACGTACGCGGCGAGATGGACAGCTCCATCGCGATTCGCAGTCTGTTGGTCAAGGATGGGCAGGTGTGCTGCTGGGGTGGTGGCGGGATCGTTGCTGATTCGGGCTGGCAGGCGGAGTATCAGGAGTCGATTACCAAGGTCAAAGTCCTGCTCGATACCCTGCAAAGCCTCTGAATGACACAACCCCTGTAGGAGCTGCCGCAGGTTGCGATCTTTTGATCCTGTTTTAAAAAATCAAAATCAAAAGATCGCAGCCTGCGGCAGCTCCTACAGGAATCGGGTTTACTGGGACAGGTCGCGGTTCGAGGCCTTGAGGAATTCCTGCTTCAACTCGGCAAACGTATGCACCGCAGGGAACTGCGGGAACTCGCGAATCACGTTGTCCGGCGCATGGAACAGAATCCCCGCGTCCGCCTCGCCGAGCATGCTCGTGTCGTTATACGAATCACCGGCCGCAATCACCCGGTAGTACAGGCTTTTGAACGCCAGCACCGACTGACGCTTGGGATCTTTCTGGCGCAGTTGATAGCTGGTCACCCGCCCGCTGTCGTCAGTGATCAGGCGATGGCAGAGCAAGGTCGGAAAGCCCAGCTGACGCATCAGCGGCTGGGAGAACTCGTAGAAAGTGTCCGAGAGGATCACCACCTGGAAGCGCTCGCGCAACCAGTCGACGAACTCCACCGCCCCATCCAGCGGCTTGAGCGTGGCAATCACTTCCTGAATGTCCGAGAGCTTCAGGCCGTGCTCGTCGAGGATGCGCAGGCGCTGCTGCATCAACACGTCGTAATCGGGAATGTCCCGGGTGGTGGCCTTGAGGGATTCGATTCCGGTTTTTTCAGCGAAGGCGATCCAGATTTCCGGCACCAGTACCCCTTCAAGATCCAGGCAAGCAATTTCCACAAGACACTCCCGTTTGTAGTGATTATTGAGTCGAGCGAGCCCGAACTCTAGCGACTCCCCCGCGACCGCGCAACGCAGCGGACGCCCCCTATCCCGCCGCTTTTTGTTAACATCGCCGCCATATAGAGCGCCCAGCGCCACCGACCTGTAGGAAGCCGCCCTGATGAGCCCAACGTTCGATGTCGTGGAACTCGCCACGACCTATGCCAACAAATCCGCCCAGGACATCCTGAAACTCGCGTTCGCCGAGTTCGGTGACGAGCTGTGGATATCTTTCAGCGGCGCCGAGGATGTGGTGCTGGTGGACATGGCCTGGAAGCTGAACAAGAACGTCAAGGTGTTCAGCCTCGACACCGGCCGCTTGCATCCGGAAACCTATCGCTTCATCGATCAGGTGCGCGAGCACTACAAGATCGATATCGAACTGGTGTCGCCGGACTACACGAAACTGGAACCGTTCGTGAAGGAAAAAGGCTTGTTCAGTTTCTACAAGGACGGCCATGGCGAATGCTGCGGCATCCGCAAGATCGAACCACTGCGCCGCAAACTGTCCGGCGTCAAAGCCTGGGCCACCGGCCAGCGCCGCGACCAGAGCCCGGGCACCCGCAGCGCCGTGGCGGTGCTGGAGATCGACACCGCGTTCTCCACGCCCGAGCGCACCCTGTACAAGTTCAACCCGCTGGCGCAGATGACCAGCGAAGAGATCTGGGGCTACATCCGCATGCTCGAACTGCCGTACAACAGCCTGCATGAACGCGGCTTCATCAGCATCGGCTGCGAACCGTGCACCCGCCCGGTGCTGCCGAACCAGCACGAACGCGAAGGCCGCTGGTGGTGGGAAGAAGCGACGCAGAAAGAGTGCGGGCTGCATGCGGGGAATATCATCAGCAAGACCTGATCTCCAATTCCAGCGACATCCCCTGTGGGAGCGAGCCTGCTCGCGAATGCATAGTCTCAGTCGACATCTTCGTTGACTGATCCAACGCATTCGCGAGCAGGCTCGCTCCCACATTTTTCACCTGCGCGACCTTAAAAATGTGTACACACGAACGTCACCATCGGTGCCATTTATGTGTGCACTTTTTGTTTTCGCGCCCTGAAAAGTTACATCCCTGCTGAACTCCCCTGCGCTTTGCCATCTGCGCAAAATCCCCCGCAAAAATAAATACCTGTTCAATCGGTCAATTTATAACCCCATTTTTTCAAACAGTTAGCGCTCATCGATAACTTTTCGAAATGAGCGCAGCGCTGCATAGATCGCTGATTGGCACAGATCTGGCTTTAGTGCATACATGTTTTGTATACAAAACTGCAAAACATCAATCCACACTTTCGATCCGCATGCCTGAAGCGCCCTATCCCGTACAGGCTGCAGATGCCCCGTAACCAGTGATGCCTGCTGGCCGCGACGAAGATTTGTCGAGCCCTGAGCTCATGCACAGTCATCGCGGCCCCGCCCATCAGGAGCCTGCCGGAATGCGTACAAGTCTCTCCAACAACATCGCGCTGAATCTGCCCGCCTCTGCCCTCGACCAGCCATTGCCCGACGCGGGGCTGGCTCAACCGTTACAACTCAGCCCGCGCCTGCACAACAATGACCTGGCACCGACCCGGGCCGAAGGTCGGCGCTGGGGCAAATACAGCATCTTCGCCCTGTGGACCAACGATGTGCACAACATCGCCAACTACTCGTTCGCCATCGGGTTGTATGCATTGGGTCTGGGGGGCTGGCAGATTCTGCTGTCGCTGGGGATCGGCGCGGCGCTGGTGTACTTTTTCATGAACCTGTCCGGCTACATGGGACAGAAAACCGGGGTGCCGTTTCCGGTGATCAGCCGGATCAGTTTCGGCATCCACGGCGCGCAGATTCCGGCGTTGATTCGCGCGGTGATCGCCATTGCCTGGTTCGGCATTCAGACGTATCTGGCGTCAGTGGTATTTCGAGTGCTGCTGACGGCGATTCATCCCGGTTTCGCCGATTACGACCACAACTCGATCCTCGGCCTGTCGACGCTGGGCTGGGTGTGTTTCGTGGCGATCTGGTTCGTGCAACTGGCGATCCTCGCCTACGGCATGGAAATGGTTCGCCGCTACGAAGCGTTCGCCGGCCCGGTGATTCTGCTGACCGTCGCCGCCCTCGCCGCGTGGATGTACACCCAGGCCAACGCCACGATTGCCTGGTCGATCCGCGAACCGCTGAGCGGTGGCGAGATGTGGCGCAACATATTTGCCGGCGGTGCCCTTTGGCTGGCGATCTACGGCACGCTGATCCTGAATTTCTGCGACTTCGCCCGCTCCTCGCCATGCCGCAAGACCATCAAGGTCGGCAATTTCTGGGGCCTGCCGGTGAACATTCTGGTGTTCGCCGCCATCACCGTCCTGCTCTGCGGTGCGCAATTTCAGATCAACGGGCGGATCATCGAAAGCCCGACCGAGGTCATCGCTTCGATCCCCAATACGTTCTTTCTGGTGCTCGGTTGCCTGGCGTTCCTGATCGTCACCGTGGCGGTGAACATCATGGCCAACTTCGTCGCCCCAGCCTTCGTCCTCAGTAACCTGGCGCCGAAGTACCTGACCTTCCGCCGCGCCGGGCTGATCAGCGCGACCATCGCCGTGCTGATTCTGCCGTGGAATCTCTACAACAGCCCGCTGGTGATCGTGTATTTCCTCTCAGGTCTCGGCGCCCTTCTCGGCCCGCTTTACGGGGTGATCATGGTCGACTACTGGCTGATCCGCAGAGGCCGGATCAACGTCCCGCAGTTGTACAGCGAAGACCCCGACGGCGCCTATTACTACAGCCGTGGAGTGAATTTCCGCGCCGTGGCGGCGTTCATTCCGGCAGCGCTGATCGCCATAGTCCTGGCACTGGTGCCGGGCTTCCACAGCATCTCGCCGTTCTCCTGGCTGGTGGGCGCCGGCATCGCCGCGATGCTCTACCTGATCATCGCCAAGCGTCAGCCGCACTACGCCGACGTCAGCGGCGAATCGATCGCCGTCGACAACGTCAGCCATTAACTTCCTTGCGGCCCGGGTTTGGGCCGCTGAACTGCCCGCAATAAGGACTTCTCATGCGTATTCTTGTGGTCAACGTCAACACCACCGAATCCATCACTCAGGCCATCGCCCGCTCGGCGCAAGCGGTCGCCGCCCCCGGTACGGAAATCGTCGGCCTGACGCCGTTCTTCGGCGCCGACTCGGTGGAAGGCAATTTCGAAAGTTACCTGGCAGCCATCGCCGTGATGGACCGGGTGATGTCCTACGATCAACCGTTCGACGCGGTGATTCAGGCCGGTTATGGCGAACACGGTCGCGAAGGTTTGCAGGAACTGCTCAACGTCCCGGTGGTGGACATCACCGACGCTGCTGCCAGTACCGCGATGTTTCTCGGCCACGCCTATTCGGTGGTAACCACGCTGGATCGCACCGTGCCGCTGATCGAGGACCGGCTGAAACTCTCGGGCCTGTGGGATCGCTGCGCCTCAGTGCGGGCCAGTGGCCTGGCGGTGCTGGAACTGGAGCACGAACCACAGCGCGCGCTGGAAGCCATCGTGCAACAGGCGGAACTGGCGGTGACTCAGGACAAGGCCGAAGTGATTTGCCTGGGTTGCGGCGGCATGGCCGGGCTGGATGAACAGATTCGTCGCCGCACCGGGGTGCCGGTGGTGGATGGCGTGACGGCGGCGGTGACCATTGCTGAATCGCTGGTGCGGCTGGGGTTGTCGACGTCCAAGGTGCGGACTTATGCGACGCCACGGCCGAAGCAGATCATTGGCTGGGCGGAGCGTTTTGCCCGGTAGACCGCGTTATCGTTCTTCGCGAGCAGGCTCACTCCCACATTGGATCTATGATGTCCAAAAATCTCCTGTAGGAGTGAGCCTGCTCGCGATGGCCGCAACTCGGTCAAAAGCCAAACTCAGACAGCACTGAACCGCCGAGCCAACCCCCGCTCCGCAAACTGCTCAATCACAAAATCCACAAACGCCCGAGTCTTGCCCGGCAACAATTTATGCTCGGCGTAGTAGATCGAAATGTTGCCGTCATCGATGTACCAGTCCGGCAGCACGCGTTGCAAAGTGCCCGCGTCGAGGTAACTCACGGCAAACGGCATGCTGACCAGTGCGATCCCCAGCCCCTGTGCTGCCGTGGCGCAGGCGGCTTCGGAGTCGCTCATGGTCATTCGCGTCTTTAGGGTCAAGGGCTGACAGAGCTGACTGCGGCCACTGATCAACTGCCAGGAGCGCACTCGACCGGTCTGCGGCGAACGAATCAGGATGCCATCGTGACGTTGCAGGTCATCCGGTTCGGCGATTGCTTCGTGCCTTTGCAGATAGTCAGCAGACGCCACCAACACGCGATGCGCGGGTGTCAACTTGCGTGCGACCACGCCTTGGGGCAATTCAAAGCCCCCGCCAATCGCCGCATCGAAACCTTGCCCTATCAAATCGACCTGACGGTTATCAAAATGCCAGTCAGGGTTGATCGCCGGAAACCGACGTAAAAATTCTTGCAGCAATGGCACGATGTACAAACGCCCGAATACCGTGCCCATGCTGACTTTCAACGTCCCCGCCGGCAGCCCTTCCACACTCGACAGATTGGCCACGGCATTCTGAATCGTCGTCAGACTGCCACTGACCTGACTCAAAAACAGCTGACCGGCCTCGGTCAGGGTCAGGCTGCGTGTACTACGCTGGAACAGCCGTACACCGAGCCGCACCTCGAGCTTCGCCACACTCTTGCCGACGGCGGCCGGGGTCAGGCTCAAGCGCCGGGCGGCTTCGGCAAAGCTGCCGACTTCGGCGCTGCGCACGAAGCATTCGATACTGCTGAAAGTTTCCATGATCGCCACTATAAACTTCTGGTTTACACAGACTATAGCAATCATGGCCTACACGGTTGTCGATGCGAGGCCGATACTCGGCTCCAACAACAAGGCAGTCCGCCTTGAATTTTCTGGAGATCGAACATGAGCAATCAACACCTCAGCGGCAAAGTCGCTCTGATTCAAGGCGGTTCCCGTGGTATCGGTGCCGCCATCGTCAAACGTCTGGCCGCCGAAGGCGCCGCTGTCGCATTCACCTACGTCAGCTCCACCGCCAAGGCCGAAGAGTTGCAGAACAGCATCACCGCCAGCGGCGGCAAAGCCTTGGCGATCAAGGCCGACAGCGCCGATGAAGCCGCAATCCGCAATGCCGTCAGCGCCACCGTCGAAGCCTTTGGCCGCCTGGATATTCTGGTGAACAACGCCGGCGTCCTGGCCATCGCGCCGCTGGAAGACTTCAAACTGGAAGACTTCGACCAGACCCTGGCGATCAACGTACGCAGCGTGTTCATCGCCTCTCAGGAAGCCGCCAGGCACATGGGCGAAGGCTCACGCATCGTCAACATCGGCAGCACCAACGCCGACCGCATGCCCTTCGGCGGTGGCGGGGTGTACGCGATGAGCAAATCGGCGCTGGTCGGCCTGACCAAAGGTCTGGCCCGTGATCTCGGCCCGCGCGGCATCACCATCAACAACGTGCAACCCGGCCCGGTCGACACTGACATGAACCCGGCCCATGGCGATTTCGCCGAGAGCCTGATCCCGCTGATGGCGGTGGGCCGTTACGGCACTGCCGATGAAATTGCCGGTTTCGTCGCTTATCTGGTGGGCCCGGAGGCCGGTTACATCACCGGTGCCAGCCTGACCATCGACGGTGGTTTTGGCGCCTGATTGCGCTGAATCCCGGGAACAAAAAACGCCGCGCCTCTTTGCAGAGGGCGGCGTTTTTTTTATCGGCGCTTATCGGCAGATCAAGCCCACTCCAGCGCCGGCAAACCGCAGGCACTCGGGGTAAACGCTTTGAGCGTGCGCAGAATCCCGTCGGCGTGAGCGTATTTTTCATCAGCCATGGCCGCGTCGGGAATCGCAATGGCAGTCATCCCCGCCGCTTTCGCGGCGGTGACGCCAAACGGCGAATCCTCGAACACCAGACAATCCTCAGGCGCGACGCCCAGACGCCGGGCGGCGGTGAGGAAAATGTCCGGCGCCGGTTTCGCTGCGCCAACTTCCGGGTCATCGGCGGTGACAATGAAATCGAACAGCGCAAACCAGTCGCGGTGCAAGGTGGTTTTCTGACCGAACGACTGCCGCGACGAACTGGTGCCCACGGCGATCGGAATGTTGTGCGCCTTGAGGTGGCGAATCAGCTCCTCCGCGCCCGGCATCGCCTGGGCCTTGGGAAAGCGTTCGCGCATCAGCGGTTCGCGGATCAGCAGAAACTCTTCGGCGCTGATCGGCAGATCCAGCGCCTGCACCACGTAGTTCGCCAGATCATTGGCGCCACGACCGATGATGTTCTGTTTGACGCTCCAGTCGAAGGTCCGCCCGTAACGCTCGGCAATGAGCGAGGTGACCTCGGTGTAAATGCCTTCGGTGTCCAGCAGCAAACCGTCCATGTCGAAAATCACGGCCTTGATCGGGCCAAACGTCTTCATCGGTGCATTCATCATCGGATCCGTTATCAAAAACATCCCGGGCGGCCCAGCCGGCGCCGCTGCGCGGATCTGATTAATGGGTTCAGCAGCATAGCGAGGCCAGCGGACATTGAGCAACGGGCAATGTTTACGGGCCGTGGAATGTCTCGCTGACAATTAGCGAAATACCCTACAGATAACGCCTACTTTCCCGACTTCTTTCCGTTTTGATCCCCCGCAAAGTCCGCGCACCTCTTTCACGTGCGCGAGTGCTTGCAAATGTTCCAAACCGATCGGCTCCTGGCCCTGAACAACAGCATCGGCCTGCTGGTGGTCGCCGCCCTGAACCCGCAACACCCGGACTTCGAAACACTGATCCGCGAGTTCCGCCTGAGCCTGAACAACTACGAGGCCTGGGCCGAGCAGTTCTGGACCGGGTCGGCGCTGGAGGTCGAGCAGGTGTTCAAGGTCGGCGACGACGTGCACCTCAGCGCGCCCGTCAAATCCCGCCAGCCGCTCCAGACCTCGGTGGTCATGTGCCCCGCCAGCGGCCCGTTGACCCTGGTGCACCTGTTCGAGACGGCGCGCTTCGTACCGATCGGCAATACCCCGGTGATGCTCGAGCCGGTGATCAGCGAAGTCGACGGGGTATTGAGTTTCGGTGAACCGCTGCGCCATACCATCGGCCCCAGCGGCATTCTGGAAGTGCGCGACTGCGACCGGGGCCAGCGTTATCGCATCACCTTCTTTCCTGATGTTTCCACCGACCATATCCAAGCGCTGTACGCCTCCTATGAAGAGATTCTGGATGGGTTGGTGGTCTGGCTTCGTCAGGAGTGGCACGGGTTTCAGCCGCTGTGGACGGAGTTTTCCGGCGCCGGTTTCGCTGATCGTTACCAGCAGTTGCAAGAGGCCGATTGGCGCGGTTTCGAGAAAGCCCTGCACGACATCTGGGATGACGTTAAACAGCTGTTTGGCCTGCTCGCCGACCTGCAGGCCAACAGCGAAAAACTCCTGCAGTACCTGAGCGATGTCGAGCTGCAAGCGCTGCTCGACGCCTCCCGCGAGGCCATCGCCAATGGCTTGCTGATCCTCAGTGACGAGCCGTTGCTGTTTATCCATCTGACAGCGTTTAGCAGTTGGTTGAAGATGCTGCCGCCGCAGTACCTGGCGGAAGTGGTGGCAGAAGTTCGGGTCGAGCTGTTGATCAGCTTTTTGCTGATGCGCGTTTCCGGCGGCGTTGGCGTGCCCGTGAGACTGAGCAGCAAGGTGCTGAGCAAGATCAAGTCGCCCCGGGCGCGGGAATGGCTGGCAGCGTCGGCGCTGCGCCTGAGCGAACTGCCCTCTACTGCGGATCTGAGCAAGCACGCGAGTGCGTTGAAGCCGTTGATGGTGCACGCGCGCGACGTGCCGTTGAAGCCGACGCCGGCGATCCCGTTGAACATTCGTCAGACGGACGCCGTGGTTTTGTCCGTGCCGAATCCGGTACCGATAGCACGGGACAAGTCCCGTGGCACGACCCGGATGGAGCGTCACGAACCTCACGACGACGCTTCGAACCAGGCGAAAAACCCCAACGGCGACAGCGCCGATTGCGCGCCGCTGACCTGTACCAACGGTTGCCCGGTGTCGATGGTCACCGGTGAAGAACTGCTGACCCTGACCGACGGCACGCTCGATGGGCGCCTTCCGTTCGAGTTCACCCGGTTGTACCGCACCAGCGCGGTGGAGATCGATGTCGGGCTGGGGTTTGGCTGGAGTCATTCGCTGGCGCATCGGCTGGAGTTCGATGGCGATGCGGTGATCTGGGTCGATCACGAGAATCGCCGAACGCGGTTTCCGTTGCCCAGTGTTGAGCGGCCGCAGATTCACAACAGCCTGTCGCGGGCGGCGATTTTTCTCGGCGATGAGCCGGAGGAATTGATCCTTGCGCTAGCGGGGGATGCGGCGCGGTTTTATCACTTTCGCGCCGGGCGGTTGGTGGCGGTCAGTGATGCGTATGGCAATCGTCTGACCGTTTCTCGCGATCATCAGCAGCGGATTTTCCGGCTGGACAATGGCGCGGGGCGCTCGCTGCTGTTGCGCTACGACCGGGCGCATCTGATCGGCGTTGATTATCAGGTTTGGCGCGACAGCGACTGGCGCACCGAGCAAACGCTGGTCAGTTATTGCTACGACGCCCGTCAGCGTTTGTTGGCCGCGACCAACGCCGTCGGTGACAGCGAACGTTACGACTACGACGACCAGCACGTCATCCTGCAGCGGCAACTGACCGGTGGTTCGAGCTTTTTCTGGGAGTGGCAGCGCTCGGGCAAGGCGGCGCGTTGCGTGCGGCACTGGGCGTCGTTCGCGCAGATGGACACGCGTTACGTCTGGGCCGATGACGGCAGCGTCGCGGTGCACTACGTCGATGGCAGCGAAGAAACCTACGTCCACGATGACAGCGCACGGCTGGTGCGCAAGGTCGAGGCCGATGGCGGTGAGCATCTCAAGGCTTATGACGATCAGGGCCGGCTGATCGCCGAGCAGGACCCGCTGGGCGCGGTCACTGAATACCGCTACGACGACGTCGGACGGCTGATTGCGCTGCTTCCGCCGGACGACGAGCCAACGTCCTACGAATACCGCAACGGTTTCCTGCACAGCCGTTCCCGCGGTGAAGCGGTCTGGACGTTTCGGCGTAACGCCGAGGGGGATGTCACCGAGGCGGTCGATCCTGACGGCCAGGTCACCCATTACTACTACGACACACGCGGGCAGTTGCTGTCGATCCGCTACCCGGACAGCAGCCGGCACACGTTGTCATGGAACGACCTCGGCCAACTGATCGAGGAAACCCTGCCCGACGGTGGAGTGCGGCGCTTTTCCTACGATGCGCTGGGGCGCCGGACGACCACTTGCGACGAACACGGTGCGATCACCCATCAACAGTGGGACGCCGTTGGCCGGCTGCTGCAGACGACGTTGCCTGGCGGCGCCACCCGTGCCTACAGCTACGGCGCCTACGGCCAGGTCACTGCCGAGCGCGACGAGCTCGGGCGCATCACCCGCTACGAGTATGACGACGACCTGCATCGGGTCTCGCGCAAGATCAACCCCGACGGCACGCGGGTGCAGTATCGCTACGACCATGCGCAGTTGTTGCTGACGGAAATCGAGAACGAATCCGGGGAAAAGTACCGACTGGACTACACGTCCACCGGATTGATCCGACAGGAAACCGGCTTCGATGGTCGGCGCACCGCTTACGCCTACGACCGCAACGGGCACCTGCTGGAAAAGACCGAGTTCGGTGATGACGGCTCGACGCTGGTCACCACTTACACGCGTGATGCGGCCGGGCGTCTGCTGCTCAAGACCCTGCCCGACGGGGTTGAGGTGGCTTACACCTACGACCGACTGGGCCGTTTGACCGGGGTCGATGACAGTCAGAAACATCCACTGGCCTTCGAATACGACTTGCAGGATCGGCTGATCACCGAGCATCAGGGCTGGGGCACCTTGCGTTATGCGTATGACGCCTGCGGCCAGCTCAAGCGCCAGCGTCTGCCGGACAACAGCACGCTCGATTTCCACTACGTCAAGGGCGGTGCGCTGACGGCTATCGACCTTAATGGCACGCGGCTGAGCAGCCACGTCTATCAATCGGGTCGCGAACAACAACGGCAACAAGGCCTGCTGCTCAGCGACTATGCCTACGACGAGCAGGGCCGTTTACTCGCCCACGCTGTAGGTCATCAGCACGAATCGCTGTATCGCCGCGATTACGCCTACAGCGCCAACGGCAATCTGGAGCACATCGCCGACAGCCGCCACGGCCAGCGCACCTACGGTTACGACGCCCTCGACCGCTTGATCCGCGTGCGCCACTCGCGTGACGAACTGCCGGAATCGTTCGCTCACGACCCGGCCGGCAACCTGCTGATGCAGGAACGCACCGGCCCGACCCGGATCAAGGGCAACCGCCTGCTGATGCAGGGCGACCGACACTACGACTACGACGCCTTCGGCAACCTGATCCGCGAACGCCGTGGCCGCGACCAGCAACTCGTCACCGAATACCGCTACGACTGCCAGCACCGCCTGATCGGCCTGACCCGCGCCGACGGCCAAACCGCGTCCTACCAATACGACGCCTTCGGCCGGCGCATCCGCAAAACCGTCGACGGCCAGACCACCGAATTCTTCTGGCAAGGCGACCACCTTGTCGCCGAAAGCAGCAAAACCCACCACCGCAGCTACGTCTACGAACCCGGCACCTTCCGCCCGCTGGCGCTGCTCGACGGCAAAGGCCCGAAAAAGGCCTGCCCCTTTTATTACCAACTCGACCACCTCGGCACCCCGCAGGAACTGACCGACTACAGCGGCGAAATCGTCTGGTCGGCGCAATACGACGCCTACGGCAAAGTCGCGGCGATCACCCTGGCCGGCGAGGACTACCTGGACCAGCCGCTGCGCTTTCAGGGGCAGTATTTCGACGCGGAAAGTGGGCTGCATTACAACCGGCATCGGTATTACGACCCGAGGTTGGGACGGTATCTGACGCCGGATCCGGTGAGGCTCGCAGGTGGGTTGAATCAGTACCGGTATGTGCCGAGTCCGACGGGGTGGGTGGATCCGTTGGGGTTGAGCTCGAATTGTCCGCCGCCGAACAAGCCGGGTTGTACGGTG
>NZ_JFYN01000010.1 GCF_000631985.1 Pseudomonas sp. RIT288 | reverse complement strand
GCGGAAAGTGGGCTGCATTACAACCGGCATCGGTATTACGACCCGAGGTTGGGACGGTATCTGACGCCGGATCCGGTGAGGCTCGCAGGTGGGTTGAATCAGTACCGGTATGTGCCGAGTCCGACGGGGTGGGTGGATCCGTTGGGGTTGAGCTCGAATTGTCCGCCGCCGAACAAGCCGGGTTGTACGGTGCCGGGTGATGTAAGTGGCGCTAAGGTTGATGAGGGTGAGCCAGCGCTGCCGAAGATGACGGCGCAAGAGCGGAGGGCGAGGGTTGATGAACTAGCCGAGGAAAATGCAAAGCGGCGTGTTAGTGAGTATGAAAAAATTTATGACATGCACACTGTGAAAAAACATAGTTCGGAAATTTCTGATCCAGCTCTCAAACAGCGAGCGATCAATGGAGCGGATCCTCATACCGGTGAGGTCCCGAAAGGTGCCAAAGGTAATCCAAGCTCTCAGTTTCATAGCTGGCGCATGCATTTGGGTGCCTTGAATAAAGCGATGACGAAGGATAAAAACGGTTTGATTCGGCATACAGGAAAGGATCAGAAGAAAAATCCAATAGTTAGGTTGGAACTGCCTGGAGCAGGGCGCGGTTACAGACCCAATAAAAAAGATTCACAAAATCCGGGGCTTAATGAGGATATGAATTGGTTTGAGTTTAAATTCGACAAAGTGAATACACAGGAGCCTTTTACGGGCTTCCCCGCGGAGGGGAAATGATGCTGAAAGACCCATTTTTAAATGAACGCTTCGAACCTGACTTAATGTGGTTTGTTGGGATATTTGATGTTTATGATAGAGAGGAGACCAAGGGTGTAGAACTCGAGGCTTATGATCCGAATGATCAAGCTGATAGAAGTATGCTAATAAAAAAGTATTGCTTGAATCAGCCTTATCTATCACATAGGCATAAATTGGCTCTCATTGAAAATCTAGAGGCGGTGCTTAAGGATCCAAACTTCGATTTTCAAGCTATATTTGAAATAGATGAATGCGAGACAAACAGTTGGCCGCGTGAGGAATGGTATTCATTAGAAAGTCCACGTAGGTTTTTTCAAGATGTCTATCAACTAGCGACAGAAATCTGGAAAGAGGATCTGTTGATGGCTGCAAGTGAAGATAAGTCGGCTTGGTAAACTAAAAATCAAGTCAACGTTGTACGCTAAGTTGCAATCGATGTAGCTCGGCAGAGGCGAGACTATCAATCACATGCACGCTATACCCCGGAACATTCTTCGCATGATGCTTCGCCTGCGAAGCCATTTCCGCGAGTTGGCTGGCATCCAGTTCTGCGCAGGCCTCGGGTTGCAGGTGGACTACGCCGATTGATAACGAGAGCAGCGGAAACTCCTGCCGTACACCTTGGCGATTCGGCGCGATGAAGCAGCCAGCTTCAAGATGCTCAGGGCGATAGAAGCGCCGGCATTGGCTCTGGAAGTCGTCGAGCAGTTGGTTGAGGCGTTTGCGCCAGTCTTCCGGGCCGAGGACGAGGAGGAAGTCGTCGCCGCCGATGTGGCCGACAAAGTCGCGGGACGGGTCGACGCGTTCGTTGAGGCATTGCGCCAGGCACAGCAGGACTTCGTCACCACGGCCGTAGCCGTAGATGTCGTTGAAGGGTTTGAAGCTGTCGATGTCGACGTAGCAGATGATCGATTCGCGGCCCTGTTGCAGCAGACGGGTCAGGCATTGCTGGATCGGCACGTTGCCGGGCAGCAAGGTCAGCGGGTTGGCGTAGCGGGCTTGCTGGATTTTCAGTTCGGTGATCAGTTTGAGCACGTCGATCACCCGACCGAGGCCGAGATAACCGCCGTTGAGGGTGATGATGAAATCTTCTTCGATGCGCTGCCGGGCGCGGCTGGTGATCAGGCGGCTGACCTGTTGCAGCGATTGGCTCATTTCCACGGCGAGGAAGTCGTCGTTCATCAGGCGGCTGATCGGTTTGCGCGCGAACAGGTCGGTGGCGAATGGTTTGAGCAGCGCGTCGGACAACGAGTGGCGATGGACGATGCCGCACGGCTGACCTTGTTCGTCGAGCACTGCCAGTGAGTTCAGATTGGCCTGGCGGCGGAAGGCTTCCAGCACCGTGGCGGTCGGTGTGTCGCGATGCACCGCCGGTTGGTCGTTGAGCAGGGCGCTGAGGTCGCTGCCTTCGTCGTTCAACGCCACGGCGCTGCTGTCGTGTTTCGGCATCAAGGCTCGGGCATCGCGGGGTGGATGTTCCTGTGGACGACCCAGCAGGTAACCCTGCACCAGATCGACGCCCATTTCGGTCAGCACCGCCAACTCTTCCGGCAACTCTATGCCCTCGGCAATCACCTGCGCCCGCGAAGCCTTGGCGATTTGCAGGATCGAGCCGACGAATTCTCGCTTTAACGCGTCCTGATGAATGCCGTCGATGAAGTGGCGATCGATCTTCACGTAATCCGGGCGCAGCTCCGACCATAGGCGCAAGCTCGAATAACCGGCACCCAAGTCATCCAGCGCAATCGAAAAGCCCATCGCCCGATAGTGATGCAGGGCGGTTTGCAGCAACTGGAAATCGTCGATCGGCGTCTGTTCGGTGAGTTCGATCACCACCTGACTCGGCGGAATGCCGAAGTCCTGTAACAGTTGCAGGGTGCGCCCCGGTTGGTGCGCGGCTTCGAGCAGGGATTCCGGCGAGACGTTGAGGAACAGCTTGCCCGGTAGTTGCTGCTCGTTGAAACGACGGCAGGCAGACTGGCGGCAGGCAATTTCCAGTTCGTTCAAGCGGCCGGCCTGACGCGCCACGGAGAACAGCGCGATAGGCGAATGCAGAGGGCTGTTGGACGGGCCACGGGTGAGGGCTTCGTAGCCGAGAATACGACGCTCGGAGAGACAGATGATCGGCTGGAACAGGCTGTGCAAACCGCTTTGAGTCAGGATCGAGCTCAAGGCACTCAGCTGTTCGGTCGTGGTCATGGCAATCTCTGGCGATAAAAAAAGGACTGGGAGCGCTCTTGCTTGAAGAGGCGCTCCCAGTCCTTTATTTCACGACAGAATGATGACTGTTTGATGACGCTCCGGGGAGCGTGACCACTAAATTGCCATCATCTTACTTCTTGGCCACCTGATTGCTTAGCTTCAGGTAATCCAGCAGGACGCGCCCGGTTTCGCTCAGGTAGGCGTCGTCTTCCGGTTTGACCTTGTCCGGCTCAGCCGCGGCCAGCGCATCTTCATCTTCTTTCTTCAGCTCTTTGAGCGGCTCTTCGCCTTTGGCTTTGCGACGGATATTTTCCATCGCCAGTTGCTTGGCATCGATGTCCGCGTGCTGGGCACGGCGTTCGGCTTCGTTGAGGCTGACGGTTTTTTCTTCCATCAGCTTCTGCGCCAGGGCCAGCTTGTCGCGGATGAACACGAACTCGGCGTCTTTGGCGCTGCGTGCGTCATGCTCGGACTTGAGCTGCGCCAGGTACGGCTTGAACGGATCGGAGGCCGGCTTGATCGCTGCCTTGATGGTGTCCCACGGCATGGCTTCCGGCAGGGCGCTTTCGCCGATTTCCTTGGTGTCGATGATCGACGGGTAGTCGATGTCCGGCAGTACGCCCTGATGCTGGGTACTCTGCCCGGAAACCCGGTAGAACTTGGCCAGGGTCAGTTTCAGTTCGCCATGGTTCAGCGGCTGAATGGTCTGCACGGTGCCTTTGCCGAAAGTCTGGCCACCGATGATCAATGCGCGATGGTAGTCCTGCATGGCGCCGGCAAAGATCTCCGAAGCCGAGGCGGACAGGCGGTTGACTAACAGTGCCATCGGGCCTTTGTAGAACGCGCCCGGGTTTTCATCTTCCAGCACGTCGACGCGGCCATCGGCATTACGCACGAGCACGGTCGGGCCCTTGTCGATGAACAGGCTGGTCAACTCGGTGGCTTCCTGCAGGGAACCGCCGCCGTTGTTGCGCAGGTCGATGACCACGCCGTCGACTTTCTCTTTCTGCAGTTCGGTCAGCAGTTTCTTGACGTCACGGGTGGTGCTCTTGTAGTCCGGATCACCGGCACGGAACGCCTTGAAGTCGAGGTAGAAGGCCGGGATCTCGATGATGCCGAGCTTGTAGTCCTTGCCGTCCTGTTTCAGGTTCAGCACGGATTTTTTCACCGCCTGGTCTTCAAGCTTCACCGCTTCACGGGTGATCGGCACGATCTTGCTGGTCTGGTCGTTCGGCGCATTGCTGGCCGGGATCACTTCCAGACGCACCACGGTGCCTTTCGGGCCGCGGATCAGCTTGACCACTTCGTCCAGGCGCCAGCCCACCACGTCGACCATCTCTTTGTTGCCCTGGGCAACGCCGATGATCTTGTCGGCCGGTGCGACCTGCTTGGTCTTGTCGGCCGGGCCAGCCGGCACCAGACGCACGACTTTCACTTGATCGTTGTCGCTCTGCAACACAGCGCCGATGCCCTCGAGGGACAGGCTCATGTTGATGTCGAAGTTCTCCGCGTTATCCGGCGACAGATAGTTGGTGTGCGGGTCGTAGGACATGGCGAAGGTGTTGATGTACGCCTGGAAGATGTCTTCCGCGCGAGTCTGGTCCAGACGCGCCAACTGGTTCTTGTAGCGCTTGGTCAGGGTTTCCTGGATCTGCTTGGAATCCTTGCCGGCAATCTTCTGCCGCAGCACTTCGTCCTTGACGCGTTTGCGCCACAGGTCGTCGAGTTCAGCGGTGGATTTGAGCCAAGGGGCATCCTTGCGATCGATCAGCAAGGTCTCCTTGGTGGTGAAGTCCATCTTGTCGACGCCCTTGTTCAGCTCCGCAATGGCGAAGTCCAGACGCGCCTTCACGCGGTCCAGATAGCGCTTGTAGATGGTGAACCCGGCGTTGAGGTCGCCGCTTTTGAGGAAGTCGTCGAACTGGGTCTTCCATTTGTCGAATTCGGCGATGTCGCTGGCCATGAAATAGCTGCGCGATGGGTCCAGCAGCTTGATGTAGCTGTCGTAGATGATCACCGAGCGCGCATCGTCGAGCGGCGGCTTGCTGTAGTGGTGACGCTTGAGCAACTCGACGACGTTGAGGCTGGCGATCACTTCGTCGCGATCCGGCTGCAACTTGTCCCAGCTGTTGGCTGCGAATGTAGTGCCCGACACCGGCAACAAGCCGATACCGATGAAAAGAGCGAGGGCGGTGCTGGGGAGCAGATGCTTCATGCTGATTCGACGCGGGGACAATTGATAACGCATATTAGGCCGTCTTTGAAGTCGCCGGTTCTACGAGAGCCGGTCGCATAATGCAAAAAGCCCGGCGCTACAGCTTCGGGCTCAGTCCAGACTCACTATGGAGGCACTGTGAAGGCATTGCAAGGCGTTGAAGGTCAAGTGGCATGGGTTGAAGAGCCGAGCCCGGCATGTGATGTAGGACAAGTGCGCATTCGCGTGGCGGCTGCGGGCCTCAATCGCGCCGATTTATTACAGAAAGCCGGGCTTTATCCGCCGCCGCCGGGCGCCAGTCAGGTGCTCGGTCTGGAGTGTTCCGGGGTGATCAGCGAAGTCGGCGCCGGCTCGTCCTGGCAGGTCGGCGACCGGGTCTGCGCCTTGCTGGCCGGGGGCGGAATGGCCGAGGAAGTGGTCGTCGACGGACGGCACGTGCTGCCGGTGCCCGAGGGTGTTTCGTTGATCGAGGCCGCGGCATTACCCGAGGTTTATGCAACGGTCTGGCTCAACGTGTTTCAACTGGCGGCGCTGAAACCCGGCGAAAAAGTTCTCCTGCACGCCGGTGCGAGTGGAATTGGTTCAGCCGCCATTCAGCTGTGCAAGGCGTTCGGCAATCCATGTTGGGTCAGCGTCGGGTCTGCCGAGCGATTGGCCTACTGTGAGGCGCTGGGAGCCCAGGGCGGCGTGGTGCGCAGCGATGACCTGGAAAGTCTGCGCGACTTCGGGCCGTTTGACGTGATCCTTGATCCGGTCGGTGGCAACTATGCGGCGCTGAACCTCAAGCTGACGGCGCTGGACGGACGCTGGGTACTGATCGGTTTGATGGGCGGGCGGGAGGCGAAACTGGATCTGGCACAGGTACTGGCCAAGCGTGTGCAACTGCTCGGTTCGACGTTGCGCAGTCGCGACGATCAGTTCAAGGCCGATCTGTTCAGCGACTTGAGCCAACATGTGTGGCCGCTGTTTGCCGAAGGGCGGCTGAGTCCGCAACTGGCGAAAACCTTTCCGGTAAAAGATGCCGAAGCGGCGTTTGCCGAGCTGGCGAGCAATACGGTTTCGGGGAAAGTGGTGCTGGTGATTGACGACAGCCTGAGCTGATTGGAAGGGCAAGATCAAAAGATCGCAGCCTGCGGCAGCTCCTACAGTGGGAGGGTGTACACCCTGTAGGAGCTGCCGCAGGCTGCGAGCTTTGTTTTTATTTCCAGAGATGAATCGGCCAACCTGCTTTTTCGGCGTGCTCCAGCAGCACCGGATCAGGATTCACCACATGCGGGAAATCCACCTTCAGCAGCAACGGCAAATCATTGCGTGAGTCGGAGTAGAAACTCGCGCCTTCCAGGTTCTCCTCCTCGGCATCCAGCCATTCCAGCAGGCGGGTGATCTTGCCTTCGCGGTAGGTCAGCGTGCCGACGGTCTGGCCAGTGTAAACGCCGTGCGCGACTTCCAGTTCGATGCCGAGAATTTCGTCGATGCCCAGGCGCTCGGCGATCGGTTTGACCAGGTGCGTGCCGGACGCCGAGATCACCAGAATCCGGTCGCCGGCCTTGCGGTGAGCCGCGATGGTTTTGGTGGCGTCGCTGAAGATGATCGGTTCGATGAAGTCTTCGACCCACGGGCCGACCAAGTGCTCGACCTCTTCCTGGGTACGGCCGATCATCGGTTCGAGGCTGAACGTCATGAATTCTTCCATGCGCAATTTGCCATGGCTGTAGGCGTCCATCAGCTCGTTGTTCTTGCGCATGAACGACTCGGGATCGACCCAGCCCAAGCGCCCCATCTGTTCGCTCCAGAGGGTGGCGCAGTCGCCGTGGATCAGGGTTTCGTCCAGATCAAAAATTGCCAAAGCCATCGGTTCTCTCCGAGAACAGCTGCGAGCTACAAGCTTCGAGCCGCAAGATTGAATTCAAGTACGCCGCAGTCTACAGCTTGAAGCTCATAGCTCGAAGCTCGCAGCGGCCTTCAGGCTACTTCACACAGGGCCGTCGGATCGATGGAAAGCGCCAGACGTTGACCGTCGGGATGCAGATCCGCCGCCGAGCGGTTGAGCACGTCCACCACCAGTTCCACCCCGCGGGCTTCGACCCGGTAGCGGATCACATTGCCGAGCAGGCTGTGGCTGCGGATCTGCGCATCGAGTTCGCCATTGAGGCTCAGCTCGATGGCTTCCGGGCGAATCGCGATACGGTGGTTGATCGGCCGTTGCAGCAGTTTCGAGGCGCTGTCGGCGTCGAGCAGGTTGTAGTTGCCGATGAAGCCGGCGGCGAACACATCGACCGGTGCGGTGTAGAGGGTTTCGGCATCGCCGCTCTGCACGATCTTCCCTTGGTTCATCAGGAAAATCCGGTCGGACATGGTCAGCGCTTCTTCCTGATCGTGGGTGACGAAAATCGTCGTCAGGCCGAGCTCGCGCTGGATCTGCCGGATCTGCTCGCGCAGGTGTTTGCGAATTCGCGCATCCAGCGCCGACAGCGGTTCATCCAGCAGCAACAGGCGTGGACGAGTCACCAGCGAGCGGGCGAGGGCCACGCGTTGGCATTGGCCGCCGGAGAGCTGATGCGGATAACGGCTGGCGAAGTCGTTGAGTTCGACCAGTTTCAGCACCTCGGCGACACGCTTGTGGCTTTCGTCCGAGTTGACCTTTTGCATGCGCAGGCCGAAGGCGACGTTCTGTTCGACGGTCATGTTGGGGAACAGTGCGTAGCTCTGGAACACCATGCCGATCCCGCGTTTCTGCGGACTCAGCGGCACGATGTCGACACCATCAAGGAGGATCTTGCCGCCATCCACCGGCGTCAGCCCGGCTATGCAGCGCAGCAGCGTGGACTTGCCGCAACCGGACGGGCCGAGCAGGGTGACGAATTCGCCCTTGTTGATCTCGCAGTTGATGTCGCTGAACACGGTCGTGCCCGCGTAGTTTTTCTGCAGGTGTTGGACGCTGACATAGCTCATTCGCTTTTGTCCTTGTTCAAGATGTTGGCGATCCAGGTCAGGACCAGCACGAAAAAGAAGTACGAGATCACCAGCGCGCTGGTGAAGTGGCCGCTGCTGTTGCGCATGTTGTTGAGGTACACCTGCAGGGTTTCGTAGCGCGTGCCGACGAGGATGTTGGCGAACACGAACTCACCGAACAGGAACGAGAACGACAGCAGCAATGCGACCATCAGGCCTTTGCGCAGGTTTGGCAGCACCACCAGAAACGCCGCCTGAAAGGTGCTGGCGCCGAGCAGTTGCGCGGCGTCCATCAGGTCGCGCAGGTTGATCGCCTGCAGGTTGTTGGTGATCGCCCGGTACATGAACGGCAGCGCCACGGTGAAGTAGCAACCGATCAGGATCCACGGCGTGCCGACCATCGCCAGCGGCCCGGAACCGTAGAGTTGCAACAGACCCACCGATGACACCACCGGCGGCACCGCGAAGGGCAGCAGGATCAGGATGTTCATCAGCGCATCGAGTTTCGGGAAGTGGTAATGCACCACGAACAGCAGCGGCAGAATCAGCACCACTGACAGCACCAGCGCACCGACGCACACCAGCAGCGACTGGCCGAAGGCATGCAGGAAGCGCGGATCGCTCCACAACTGGAGATACCACTTGAAGGTGAAACCGCTGGGCAGGATGGTCGCCGACCAGCTGCTGGCAATTGAGTAGATCAGCGTGCCCACCAACGGCAGCAGCAGAATCGCGAACAACAGATAAACCACGACGCGGTGGTAGACGCCGGCCGGGCCGGATTCAGCGCGAGACATGGTAGCTCCTCTTCAGCAGCAGTTGATGCACGACAGTGACGATGGTCATCAACGCCACCAGCACCACGGCCAGGGCGCTGGCCAGATTCGGATCGAGGGAAATATCCCCGGAAACCATCGCCGCAATCCTGATCGGCAAAACGTTGAAGTTGCCGGTGGTCAACGCGTACACCGTGGCGTAGGCGCCGAGGGCGTTGGCCAGCAGGATCACGAATGTACCGAGCAGTGCCGGGGTCAGCACCGGCAGACCGATGTGCCGCCAGAACTGCCAGCCGTTGGCGCCGAGCAGCGCGGCGGATTCGCGCCAGTCTTCACGCAGCGCGTCGAAGGCCGGGTAGAGCAGCAGCACGCCGAGGGGAATCTGGAAGTAGGTGTAGAGAATGATCAGACCGGTTTTCGAGTACAGGTTGAAGTCTTCAATGATCCCGGCCTGCTTGAGCATGATGGTGATGCTGCCGTTGAAACCGAGCAGGATGATGAACGCAAAGGCCAGCGGCACACCGGCGAAGTTGCTGGTCATGTTGGCGAAGGCATTCACGAAGTTGCGCAGTTTCGAATCAACCCGACGCAACGAATACGCCCCGAGCACGGCGATGATGATGCCGAATACGCTCGACCAGAAACTGATCTCGAGGCTGTACTGGATCGCCTGCAGATAGAACTTCGAATTGAAGATCTTGCTGAAGTTGGCGAAGCCCCAGCCGAACTCTTCCGATTGCAGGCTGTTGATCATCACCCAGACCAGCGGGGCGATTTCGAACACGATGAAGAACAGCGCGAACGGCACCAGACACAGGGCCGCCAGCCATTTGCCGCGAGTCATGGCATTCACTTGAGCAGCTCCCGGCACACAGGTTTGTCGTGGGGTACGCCGAGCAGTTCGCAGACGGTTCCGCAGATCTCGGTCTGCTTCGGCGCGGCGTCAGCATTCAGGCTGAAGGCGTCGCCGAGGACGAACAGCGGCACCCGGCGCTCTTCCGGCAGCAGGCCGTTGTGCGAGCGGTCGTTGTTCATGCCGTGATCGGCAGTCACCAGCACTTGATAGTCTGCGTCGAGCCAGCCTTGCAGGTAGTCGGCGAGGATGATGTCCGCCGAGCGTGCGCTGTTGCGGTATTGCGCAGAGTCGAGGCCGTGCTTGTGACCGGCGTCGTCGATGTTCATCGGGTGGATCAACAGGAAATTCGGCGCATGCCGCAGGCGCAGGTGTTCCGCGTCGGCAAACAGGTGCGAATCCGGGTAGTGATCGCTCCAGTAGAAATGCCCGTGCTGGATCGGTAGCGCTGGATCGTCGGTATGCCGGTCGCGGGCCGCTACGAACGGCGAGCGGTTGTACAGCTCGCTGACCCAGTGATAGGCCGCTGCGGCGGTTTTCAGGCCGGCGTCGCGGGCGTAGTGATAGATGCTGCGCTGATTGGACAGCCGTGCAACGTTGTTGTGGACGATACCGCTGTCGATCGGCGGTACGCCGGTAAGGATGCATTCGTAAAGCGGTCGGGACAGGGCCGGCAACTCGCACTCCAACTCATAGAGCGCGGCGCGTCCTGCGCCAACGTAAGCCTGCAGATGCCCCATGGCGTGACGCGCGACCTCGTGGTTGAGACCGTCGAGCACGACAAGGATGACGTTGTGCTTCATAGGGGCAAAAACTCCGCGAAAACAGGAAATTTCAGATTCAACCTGGATCCCCTGTGGGAGCGAGCCTGCTCGCGAAAGCGGTGGTTCATTCAACAATGATGTTGACCGAGATACCGTCTTCGCGAGCAGGCTCGCTCCCACATTTGGATCTTCGACCAATCACACGATGGTGATTCGTCGTCTTACTTCATTTCTACGGTGACTTCTTCGTTCCACTTCTGCGGCAGGGCCTTGGAGGTTTTTTCCCAGGCGTCGGCGTCCTTGATCGGCGTGACCTTCTTGTACTGCTCGTTCGGCAGCAGCTTGGCTTTCACGTCTTCCGGCAGTTGCAGGTGTTCGGCGCGGATCGGACGGGCGTTGCCGCGGGCGAGGTTGGTCTGGCCGGCGTCGCTGAAGATGTATTCGCGGGTCAGCTTGGCGGCGTTCGGGTTTTTCGCGTATTTGTTGATGATGGTGGTGTAGCCGGAAATCACCGAGCCATCCGACGGGATCAGCACCACGTAGTCATCCGGGTTGGCCATCTTGGCCTTGTAGCTCAGGCCGTTGAAGTCCCAGACCACGCCGACTTCGATCTCGCCTTTTTCCATGGTGGCGATGGTCGGGTTGGCCATCGACAGGCGACCTTGCTTGGCGATGTCTGCAAACAGCAGCAGGGCCGGCTGGATGTTCTTCTCGTCGCCACCGTTGGCCAGGGCAGCGGCCAGTACGCCGTTGGCGGCTTGCGCGGCGGTACTTACGTCACCGATGGAAACCTTGTATTTGCCGCCCTTGAGGTCAGCCCATTTGGTCGGTACTTCGGAACCGTGAAGCAGCTTCTTGTTGACGATGAAGGCGATGGTGCCGGTGTAGGCCAGTGCCCAGTTGCCGTCCTTGTCCTTGGCCCAGTCCGGGACTTGATCCCAGGTGCTTGGCTTGTACGGTTGCACCACGCCTTGCTTGACCGCGATCGGGCCGAAGGCGGCACCGACGTCGCCGATGTCGGCGGTCGCATTGTCTTTTTCGGCGGCGAACTTGGCGATTTCCTGGGCCGAGCTCATGTCGGTGTCGATGTGTTTCAGGCCATAGGTCTTGGCCAGATCTTCCCAGGTGCCTTTCCAGTTGGCCCAGTCATCGGGCATGCCGACGCTGTTGACGGCGCCTTCCGCTTTCGCAGCGGCTTCGAGGGTTTTCAGGTCGGTACCCGCCGCCATGGCGGAGGTGCACATTGCAATGGTCGAGCCTAACAGTGTTGCCAGGAAAAGCTGTTTCATTCCGAAGCTCCTTGGTCGTGTTCAACGCTGCGATTGCGGTTTGTGTTGGTCTAGGTCAGCAATACCTGAGCCAATTTAAGGGGGCTGGATGACACTTTGATGTCGGCGGTCGCCCGGCAGGCCTTTTATTGGCCCGGTTTCGGCGCTTGCCCGGTAAGCGTAGACCAAGGTCAAAGCCCCGGCGGACAAGGGACTTGGCCGATGTATTGCAAGTCATGAGGGCGACCGTCGGGCGGGTTTGTCATCTCTCGGTCATCTGCACTGCCTAGGCTTGCAATACATGAAAACGGCTTGCAGGCCGTACGGTTTTTGCCCCGAAACAGTGCTGGTCTAGTCCAGATAGGTAACGTTGATGCGCGATGAGGCAACAAAAGCGGTGACAGCGATTGGTCAGGTGCTGCAGGAGCAACTTGATCACGGCCTGCTCGCGCCCGGGAGCAAGTTGCCGGCCGAGCGTAAGCTCAGTGAGTTGTTCGGCACCACGCGCATTACGGTGCGTGAGGCGCTGTTGCAGTTGGAGGCGCAGGGGCAGATCTATCGCGAGGAGCGCCGTGGCTGGTTCGTTTCACCGCCGCGTCTGGCGTACAACCTGATGCAGCGCAGTCACTTTCACGCGATGGTCAGTGCGCAGGGGCGGGTGCCGTCGACCGAGGTGATTTCGGCGCGGTTGCAGCCGGCGTCGGTGGCGGTGTGTGCGTTGTTGCAGTTACCTGCTTTGTCGAGCGTGATTCAGATTTGTCGGTCGCGGCGGATTGACGGGCGGCTGGTGTTGTATGTCGAGCATTATCTGAATCCGCAGTATTTTCCGGGGATTCTGGGATTTGATTTGAATCAGTCGATGACCGAGCTTTATGCGCGGCATTACGATTTGCGCTATGGGCGGGTGCGGTTCGAGATTGTGCCGACGTCGTTGTCGGTGGATGCGGCGGCGGCTTTGCGGGTTTCTGTCGGGAGTCCGGGGTTAAGGATTGCTCGGGTCAATTATGATCAGCATGAGCGGTTGATTGATTGTGATCTGGAGTTTTGGCGGCATGATGCGATTCACGTTGGGGTTGATGTTGTTTGAGCGTTTGGCCTTGGCGGCCTCTGGGCCGACCAGGTTCTTGGGGGTTTGGGTGAATATCCGTTTTTTTGGGTGTTGCGGCTGGCGGTTTCGCTCTTACAGCGACTCCCTTTGGCAAACGCCCCAAAGGAAGCAAAGGTCTTTGGCCCCGGCGTACGGCCCTCGCTTAGGCTCGGGTTCCTTCGCTCCGTGATTCATCCGGGCGCATCGCCTCCGGTTTGCTTCGCTGCACCTCCTCTCGATGCATTTGGCTTCGCCAAACGGTCGCTGCGCTCCCTACCCCCGGATGAACCCCTCCACTCAGCCTGCCGAAGGGGCCGGCACGGCAAGATCAAGAGCTGCAGCCGAGCTTGCGCTCATCCTGTGTAGGAGCTGCCGAAGGCTGCGATCTTTTGATCTTGATCTTTAGCCGATCAAAAGATCGCAGCCTCGTTGCACTCGTCAGCTCCTACAGGTTAGTGGGTGTTGGTGTAGAGGTAGTCTGTTGCCAGTGAGGCCAGTGTGCGTACGCCCACCACCAGCGCCGACTCATCCACAAAGAACCCCGGATTATGATTCGGCGCCGCCTTGCTCATGTCTTGATCCCGTGGCGTCACCCCTAAAAAAACAAACAGCCCCGGCACTTCCTTGGCAAAGAACGAGAAGTCTTCCGCGCCGCCCACCAGCGGAGCATTGACCACGTCATCCTGGGCTGCCCACTTCAACGTCGGCAGCATTTTCTCCGTCAGTGCCGGGTTGTTGATGGTCGGGTCGTATTTTTCGATGATGGTCACGTCGGCTTTCGCGCCGCCGCTTTCGGCGATTTTTTCGATGGTCTGGCGCACGTCGGCGTGGAGTTTCTGGCGGATGCCGTAGTCGTAGGAGCGGAGGGTGCCGCTCATGTCCACGGACTCGGGAATGATGTTGTAGCGGGTGCCGCCGTTGATGGTGCCGATGCTGACCACCGAAGGGTAGGACGAAATGTCGGTGCGCCGGCTGACCACGGTTTGCAGGCCGACGATGGTTTGCGCGCCGACGGTGATCGGGTCGATGCCGTCCCACGGGCGGCCGGCGTGGGTTTGTTTGCCGAGGATTTTGATGCGCAGGTCGTCGGAGCTGGCCAGGGTGGCGCCTGGGCGGTAGGCGATCTGACCGGCGGGGACGCCGGCCCAGACGTGGAGGCCGAAGACGGCGTCGGGTTTGGGTGATTTCATCACGCCTTCCTGCACCATCATTTTCGCGCCCCAGGTGTTTTTGCCGTCGGGGATGAAGTCGCTCGGGCCTTCTTCGGCGGGCTGGAAGTAGAAGACCACGGTGCCGGGCAGGGTGTCGCGCATGCCTGTGAGAATTTTCGCCGTGCTCAGCAGGATCGCAGTGTGGGCGTCGTGGCCGCAGGCGTGCATCACGTCGACTTCTTTGTCGAGGTAGGTGCCTTTGGCTTTCGAGGCGAAGGGCAGGTCGGCGACTTCCTTGACCGGCAGCGCGTCCATGTCGGCGCGCAGGGCCACCGTCGGGCCGGGCAGGGCGCCTTTGAGGATGGCGACCACGCCGGTGCGGGCGACGTTGGTTTGGACTTCCAGGCCCATGGCCTTCAGTTGCTTGGCGACCCGTTCCGCGGTGCGTTTTTCGCTGTTGCCCAGTTCCGGATGCGCGTGGATGTCACGGCGGGTTTCCAGCAGTTCCGGTTCAAGTGCCTTGGCTTGCGCGGCGATCTGTTCGCGGGTGCTGTCCTGAGTGGCGGCGCTGGCGGTGCCGGCCAGCAGAGTGAGCAGAACGGCCTGGGCGATACGTGTCAGCTGCATCGGGTGTCTCCATGGTTATTGTTTTTCTGGCTTCCCTGCCTGTGACCCGAGTGTCTGCGCGAAGTGCTATTCCTTCGGCTGGCCACCACCGGCAGTGATGACCTGCACACTCATGCGTGGCGTCGCCAGATCGAGGCCGGCTTCGTCCAGATGGCGCTTGAGCGACAGGTTGAACGCTCGGGAAACTTCCCATTGTTTGATCGGTGCGGTTTTGAACCGGGCGCGCAGGATCGCGCTGCCGGACTCGAAACTTTCCACGCCCTGAATCTCCAGCGGCGACCAGATATTGCGCCGTTGCAGCGGGTCGGTGCGCATTTTCTGGCCGACTTCGCGCATCAGTTTGATCGCGTCGTCGATCTCCATGTTGTACGGCACTGCCACGCGGAAAATCGCGTAGCCGAATTCCCGAGAGTAGTTCTTGATGCTTTTGATTTCGCTGAACGGGATGGTGTGGACGATACCGTCGATGTCGCGCAGGCGCACGGTACGGATGGTCAGGCCTTCGACAGTGCCGAGGTGGCCGCCGACGTCTACGTAGTCGTCGATCGCCAGCGAGTCTTCGATGATGATGAACAGGCCGGTGATCAGGTCCGCCACCAGCGACTGTGCACCGAAACCGATGGCCAGACCGATCACACCGGCACCGGCCAGCAGTGGTGTGACGTTCATGCCCATGTTCGCCAGGGCGACGATCAGCGCGATGATGAAAATCGCCACGAACAGCACGTTGCGGATCAGCGGCATCATCGTCTGCGCGCGGGCATTCGCCAGACCTTTGCGCGAGCGGGTGAGGGCGTGGTGCACGGCGGTGTCGGCGAGGATCCAGATCAGCCAGGAGAAAATCAGCGTGCCGATCAGGCTGAACAGTTTGACGCTGACGTCATGCCCTTCGCCCTCGGCAAACCCGATCAGCGACTTGCCCCATACGCGCAGGCCGAGTTCGATGAAGGTCAGCCACACCAACAGGTGGGCGAGGGTGTAGAAGAAGCTTTTCAGGCGCTCCGAATACAGCGCGTGACGCTTCGGCCCGCGCTGCGGTTTGAGTGAATGACGACGCACGAGACCGTTGATCACCATGCACATCACCAGCAATACCGTGCAGATCAGTGACTGGCGCAGGGCGGTGCTGGTGTCACCGGCGGAGACGAAGGTGGCGAACAGCGAGATCCCGACCAGCACCAGCGCCGGCACGTACCAGAAGGTGCCGAGGATATCGATGGTGTCGCTGAGGGCGCGGCGGGTCAGGCGGCGGGACAACGGCTGATTGCGGATCAGGTGCGCGATCGGCCGGCGGAAACGCAGGATGAACAGCCCGGTGAACAGCGCCGCGAGTACGTTGGTGACGGTCGCGGTGGTGTGCGCCAGGTGCACGCCGAGGCTTTCCACCAGACGCGGGTCGTTCAACGCTTCACCGAATGCGGCGAAGCTGCCGATCAGCCACAACGGACGGAAGGCCTGATGCCGCAGGATGTACAGCGCCCGATGCCGGTGCGGGCCGTCGAGCAGCGAGAAGGCGATCACGCAGATCGCCGAGAAACAGGTGCCGACCACCAGCGCATAAGCCAGCACCATCGCCAGGCTTTTGCCCAATGACGAGGGCAGCGCGTAGCTCATGTAGACGGTAATGACCAATGCAATCAGCCACGGCCCGAGCTTGCGCAGGGCGAAGCGCAGCATGTCGAGGGCCTTGGGGTGTTGCGGCAGTTCTTCGGTCAGGCCGAAGCGCATGCGCACCCGGTGACCGAGCCAGATCAGCGCGGCGGCGAGCAGGCTCCAGACCATCAGGATCACGGCGAAGCCGAAGATGATCGGCAGCCATTCGCTGGCGGGCAACATCAGGTTGTCGAGTTCGTCCCTGGCCAGATCGAACTCGTCGGACCAGCGGGTCAGCGGGCTGTCTTCACCGGAGAACTGCTTCTCGAAACTGGCCAGGGTGCCGCCGATCAGCCCCAGCACGCCTTCTTCCGGTGAGGCCTGGGCTTTCTTTGTGGCGTCGCGCAGCTTTTTCAGATCGCTCAGCAACTGTGCGCGTTGCTTGTCGTTTTCCAGTGACTTGATGACTTCATCCAGCGACTGGCCCAGCGGCTCTTGCGCCTCCGGCTGCGTCTTGGGGGTGTTAATCAGGCCCGGCAACCCGACCGCATGGGCAGGGGCCAGCGGCAGCAGCGTCATCAGGCAGACAAGGAACAGGCAGGGCAGAGCAAACAGACGAGCGAACACTAGGCGGTCAACCTCGCAAAGGGGCGAATTGAGCGAGTGTACGAGGCAGCCAGAATCAATGCGAGCCGGGCGCGGATTTATTCGTTGAGTTTGGCGAGGATCTTGTAGACCACCGTCGCCAGGATCATCAGCATGCCGACCCACATGGCAAACACACCGGCGTTCTTGTCGCGGAAGTTGAAACCGATCGCCAGCAGGATCATCCCGGACAGGATCGGAATGAGCATGGCATGGAAGGAGGACATCGAAATCATGGTGACTGCCTTGTCGAAGGGAATGATTTAAGTCTAGGTCGCTTTTGGCGGAGCGGTTCTGATGTGTATCAGAATTGAGTCAGTCCAATGATGAAATTGTGTTGTCTGGACTGGCGCTTTCGCGAGCAGGCTCGCTCCCACCCTGGAATGCATTCCAAACTGTGGGAGCGAGCCTGCTCGCGAAGCTTTTAAGGCAACTCGCGGCTGGCGTAGAACGCGCTCAGCACTTTGACCAGGTGTGCCAGGTCGTGGCTGCCGCACAGTTCGCGGATCGAGTGCATGGCGAAGGTCGGCAGGCCGATGTCGACGGTGCGCACGCCCAGGTGGCTGGCGGTGATCGGGCCGATGGTCGAGCCGCAACCCATGTCGCTGCGCACCACGAAGCTCTGCACCGGCACTTCTTCGGCCATGCACAGATGGCGGAAGAACCCCGCGGTTTCGCTGTTGGTGGCGTAGCGCTGGTTGCTGTTGACCTTGATCACCGGGCCGGCATTGAGTTTCGGACCGTGGTTGGCGTCGTGCTTCTCGGCGTAGTTCGGGTGCACGCCGTGGGCGTTGTCGGCCGAGACCAGCAGCGATTTCTGGATGGTGCGGACGAACTCGTCACCTTCCGGCAGCAGACGGCGCAGGGTCTGTTCGAGCATCGGGCCATCGGCACCGCACGCCGAGCAGGAGCCGACTTCTTCGTGGTCGTTGCACACCAGCACGCAGGTTTCTTCGGTGTCGGCGGTGAGCAGGGCTTGCAGGCCGGCGTAGCACGACAGCAGGTTGTCCAGGCGCGCACCGGCGATGAAGTCGCCATGCAGGCCGATGACCGCCGCGCTCTGGGTGTCGTAGAAACTCAGCTCGTAATCGAGCACCACGTCGGCGTTCAGGCCATGTTCGCGAGCCAGTTGATCAGTCAGTACCGCGCGGAAGTCGACGCGCTCGTCACCGGCGAACTGCGCGAGGATCGGCGGCAGCTCGGTCTGCGCGTTGATCGCCCAGCCCTGATTGGCTTCACGGTTGAGGTGAATTGCCAGGTTGGGAATGATTGCGATCGGAGCCTTGAAGTCGATCAACTGGCTTTCGACCTTGCCGTCACGACGGAAGGTGACGCGCCCGGCCAGCGACAGGTCGCGGTCGAACCACGGCGCCAGCAGGGCGCCGCCGTAGACTTCAACGCCCAGTTGCCAGAAGCCCTGACGTTGCAGTTCCGGTTGCGGTTTGACCCGCAGGCACGGGCTGTCGGTATGGGCGCCGACCAGACGGATACCGTCGTGCAGCGGCGAGTTGCGGCCCATTTTGATCGCGACGATCGAGGAGTCGTTACGGGTGACGTAGTAGCGGCCGTTGGCCTCGGTGGTCCATGGCTCGCGCTCGTCGAGGCGCACGTAACCGGCGGCCTCCAGACGCTGAACAAGGCTGGCGGTGGCGTGGAACGGGGTAGGGGAGGCCTTGAGGAAGTCGATCAGGCCTTGGTTCAACTCTTCGCGCATAAGAAGCTCCAGACAGCAATGGGCGGGAGTTTAACGCATCGGCCGGGGAATTGAATCTGAACCGGATTCCTGTAGGAGCTGCGGCACGCTGCGATCTTTTGATTCAGTTTGTTGAAATCAAAATCAAAAGATCGCAGCGTGCCGCAGCTCCTACACAAAGGTGGTGTTCAGCGGGCCGCGGCTACGCGTTTTTTCAGGTAGCTCATGATGACTTTTTCGTCCTCCGGTTTATCCGGACGCGGCAGCTGTTGCGGCCAGGGATTCTGGCTCAGCAGTTTTTTCTGACGGCTTTCGTCCCAACGGAGTATCTCCCGCGAGGCGCATTCCCACCATTCGTGGCGGCAGGCGCTGTAGTACGGATCTTCCGGCGCAGCGCTGCCGTACAGCAGGTCGCGACCGACCTTGCGCAGCGTGCCGCTCTGGTGACGCAGCTTCCATTTGATTTTCAATCGGCGCCAGGCCGACGGGAACGGTTTGACCCGTGGCACATCGCTGCACAGATCCACCAGGCGCTGGCTGAACTGCTCGCCGTGCTGGGAGAAGAAGTACGTCTGCATCGCGTGAAAGAAACGTTTTTCCGCGAAGTAGTGGTAGACGTGTTTGCGCGCTTCCACCACCTGACGCCCGCGCATGGCGTACGACAGGGCGATCTGTTCGATGGTGTGGATTTCGAAGCCGCCGAGTGTCCATTCATCAATCAGGCGAATCGACTCTTCGAACAGCGCCGAATCCCTGTCGGTCACGCCGCACAAACCGCTGTTGTAGAGTTTGAAACCGTTATCCGGCGTCACACCGTGGCGGCGCAGGTCGCGACCGAGTTTTTGATAGTCGGGACGCTGGTGCACATCGTTCCAGTCGTACTCGAAGCGATCCATCACTGAGCGGTTCGGCTCGATGAATTTGAACAGTTGGCTCGGATGGCGGGTAAACAGGGTGTCGGTGTCGACGAACAGGGTCTTTTCCGCCCACTGCATGCCCGCGGCGATGGCGCAGGCCTTGCGACGGTGGTGATAGCCGTGGGTGCCTTGCCAGCGGGTCAGAGTCGCTTCGTCCAGCAACACCGTGTCGACCGGCCAGCCCGCATAGTCATCGGGGCGATCGGTGAGAATGCGGATGGCCGGACGTTCACCGTTTTTGGCCTGGGACAGCACGGTCAGGATGCTGAACTTGGCTTCGCGCCGGTACACATCCTGATTGCCGTAAATCAGGTAAAGCAGTTGATGACGAACTTTCGTGAGGGGGGTTACCAGGGAATCAATACAACTCATCCGAAAACAAAATCCTTGCTCAAAAAAACAGCGCTGCCACTCAGGCAGCGCTTAAAACGGTGCCGGGCATTCGAAGCGCAAACGCTCGCCGGTTTGCGGGTGGGTAAAGCTCAGCATGCTCGCGTGCAGGCACAGACGCGGCCACGCCGCCAAGGCCTGCTCATGGGCGTACAGCCCGTCGCCCAGCAGCGGGTGACCGATGGACAGCATGTGCACACGCAACTGGTGCGAGCGCCCGGTGATCGGCGTCAGCTCGACGCGGCACCAGTCGCCGCAACGTTCCAGTACGCGCCAGAAGGTCAGTGCATGCTTGCCGAATTCGTGGTCGACCACGTGCCGCGGTTTGGTCGGCGGATCGTAGCGCAGGGGCAGGTCGATGCTGCCGCTGTCCAGTTCCGGCTGACCCCAGGCCAGGGCAGTGTAGGCTTTCTCTGTTTCACGATCGTGAAACTGCCGCGACAGTTCGCGGTGGGTGTCGGCGTCGCGGGCCAGCAGAATGATGCCGGAGGTTTCCCAGTCCAGGCGATGGACGATGCGCGCTTCCGGGTAGCCGTTTTCCTGCAGGCGGGTGATCAGGCAGTCCTTGTTGTCGTCGGCTCGACCGGGTACCGAGAGCAGCAACGTCGGTTTGTCGACCACCAGTACGGCGGCGTCCTGATGAATGATGCGGATGTTGGACAACGGCATTAAAACAGCCTCGTAACAAATGCCAACGGCGGCTCAGAACCCCCAATGCCCTTGTAGGAGATGCCGAAGGCCGCGATCTTTTGATGTTCAGAAACAAGATCAAAAGATCGCAGCCTTCGGCAGCTCCTGCAGAGGCTTCAGGGATCTGAGCCGCCGTAGCGACTGCCGGATCGACTCAGCGATCGGGCAGGGTGATGTTGAGTTCCAGAATCGAGCAACTGCCCTGGCTTTCCAGCGCAACGTGTACGTCGTCGTTGCCGATGTTGACGTACTTGCGGATCACGTCGACCAGTTCCTTCTGCAAGGCTGGCAGGTAATCCGGCGTGCTGCGCTGGCCGCGCTCATGCGCCACGATGATCTGTAGACGCTCTTTCGCTACCGAGGCGGTACTTGGCTTTTTGTTGGCACGAAAGAAGTCAAAAAGGTTCATTACCTACCTCCAAACAGGCGCTCGAAGAATCCCTTCTTCGTAACATCGAGGAAACGATGTTCTTTTTCTTTGCCCAGCAGACGATCAACGGCATCGCTGTAGGCCTGACCGGCGTCGCTCTGGTCGTCGAGAATCACCGGGACGCCCGAGTTGGAAGCCTTCAGGACCGCCTGCGACTCAGGGATCACGCCCAGCAGGGTCACGGCCAGAATTTCCTTCACGTCTTCGACGCCCAGCATCTCGCCATCGCTGACGCGCTGCGGGTTGTAACGAGTCAGCAGGAGGTGTTCCTTGATCGGCTCTTCGCCGAGTTCGGCACGACGCGACTTGCTGGCCAGCAGGCCCAGCATGCGGTCGGAGTCACGTACCGAGGACACTTCCGGGTTGGTCACGATGATCGCTTCGTCGGCGAAATACATGGCCAGGTGCGCACCTTTCTCGATGCCCGCCGGGGAGTCGCAGACCACGAAGTCGAAGTCTTCCTTCAACTGCATCAGGACTTTTTCCACGCCTTCCTGGGTCAGCGCGTCTTTGTCGCGGGTCTGGCTGGCGGCCAGCACGTAGAGGTTTTCCAGGCGCTTGTCTTTGATCAGGGCCTGCTGCAGGTTGGCTTCGCCGTTGACCACGTTGACGAAGTCGTACACCACGCGACGCTCGCAACCCATGATCAGGTCGAGGTTACGCAGGCCCACGTCGAAGTCGACGATCACTGTTTTGTGGCCGCGCAGAGCGAGGCCGGTACCGATAGCGGCGCTGGTGGTGGTCTTACCCACACCACCCTTGCCGGATGTAACCACGAGAATCTTGGCCAAGGTGTTTCACCCCTAAGGAAGAAGGACTTTTTAGCCCCTGAAAAACATCTCTTGAAAACTACTGCAGTCGGACAGCCTTGGCTGGAATTCGGCGCAAGTCGCAATTGCCGGGGGCAAACGCTCCTTGATCCTTTTTCCTACTTCGTTTGAGCCGTTTTCGCTACGTTTTAGAGATGCTTGGAAAATGCGGCAGTATCCGTTAAAGCCGAATGATGTTCAACACGTCGGCCGACAGGCTGACCTGGACGCCGGAGCCCCACAGTGGATCGCGGCGCAAATCTTCGGAAACCTTGTAATGCCCGGCGATGGAGATCAGTTCAGCGCTCAATTGCTGACAGAAAATCCGGGCCTTGGTGTCGCCTTTGACGCCGGCCAGTGCGCGACCGCGCATCGGGCCGTATACATGGATGTTGCCATCGGCCAGAAGTTCCGCCCCCGGACTGACCGAGGAAACCACGACCAGATCGCCACCCTGGGCATATATCTGTTGGCCACCACGTACTGGCGTAGTGATGACGCGGGTGGGTTTGACCGTCGGCTCCGGTGGCTTTTCCGGCTTCTTTTTGACTTCCGGCTCCGGGGCTTCCAGCGGTCGCTCACGGGCGCCGGACGGCGGCAGCACCGGGATGTCGATGGCGATGGCGGCGGCGATGTCTTCGATACGGCTGGCGCGGATCGCCAGGGTGCGCAGGCCATGCTGGCGGCACACGCGCATCAGGCCGGGCAGATCGAGCGCGCCTTCGCCGGGCGGCAGTTTGTCCAGCGCCAGGACCAACGGTGCATTGCTGAAGAAATTCGGCGCCTGGGCGACTTTGGCGGCCAGTTGCCGATCAAGGCTGTCGAGGTCGTTGCGGGACAGTTCCAGCACCGTGATGGCCAGCATGCTGCCCTTCAACTGGAACACGGGATCTCGGTCTGGCGATTCGTTTTGGCTCATATCGGCATACAACGGCTTGTCACTAAAAGTGCCGAGACTTATAACGAGAACGCCCGCGAGCCGCAAGCCGGGTCGAACGATGTAGAATGCGCGGCCACTGAATTTACGGAAGCTTTAATGGATCGCCCGCGTTTTCGAAGAGCCTTTCTTTCTCCCCGCTTCTGGCCGCTCTGGTGCGGTCTGGGGCTGTTGTGGCTGGTCGTGCAGTTGCCGTATGCGGTTTTACTGACGATCGGTCGTGTTTTGGGCGCATTGATGTATCGCGTGGCCGGCGACCGGCGGCGCATCGCCAAGCGCAATCTCGAGCTGTGCTTCCCGGAAAAATCCGCCGCCGAGCGCAAGCGCCTGCTCAAGGAAAATTTCGCCTCCACCGGCATCGCGTTTTTTGAAATGGCGATGAGTTGGTGGTGGTCGCGTGAGCGTCTGGCCAAACTGGCCCACTTCGAAGGCCTGGAGCATCTGCAAAACGCCCAGCGCGAAGGCAAGGGCGTGATCCTCATGGCTGCGCACTTCACCACCCTGGAGATCGGCGCGGCGCTGCTCGGTCAGCAGCACACCATCGATGGCATGTACCGCGAACACAAAAACCCGTTATTCGACTTCGTCCAGCGTCGGGGCCGTGAGCGGCACAATCTCGATTCGCTGGCGGTGGAGCGTGATGACGTGCGCGGCATGCTCAAACTGCTGCGTTCGGGCCGGGCGATCTGGTACGCACCGGATCAGGACTACGGCGCCAAGCAAAGCATCTTCGTGCCGCTGTTCGGCATTCAGGCGGCGACCGTGACCGCGACCACCAAGTTTGCCCGGTTGGGTAAAGCGCTGGTGGTGCCGTTCACTCAGGAACGTCTGGCGGATGGCAGCGGCTACCGGCTGGTGATCCATCCGCCGCTGGAAGACTTCCCGGGCGAGACCGAAGAGGCCGACTGCCTCCGCATCAACCAGTGGGTGGAAAGTGCGTTGCGCGCCTGCCCTGAGCAATACTTGTGGGCGCACCGCCGCTTCAAGAGCCGTCCACCGGGCGAGCCGAAGCTTTATCCCAAACGGCGCGGCTGATTCACTTACCCTTTCAAGCACCATGGAGCGTTGCGATGAGCCCAGCTGAACCGGTCACAGGTTTGATTCTTTCCGGCGGCGGGGCTCGGGCGGCGTATCAGGTGGGGGTGCTGGCGGCGATTGCCGAATTGCTGCCGCTGGGCGCGGACAATCCGTTTCCGGTGATCGTCGGCACTTCGGCCGGGGCGATCAACGCGGTCAGCCTCGCCAGTGGTGCCAGCGATTTTCGCGCGGCCATCGAACGCCTCACACTGTTCTGGCAGGGCTTTCGCAGCCATCGAGTGCTGCGCAGCGACTGGCCGGGGGTGATCCGTCAGGCCAGCCGCTTCGTCAGCCACAGCCTGCTCGGCATCGGTCGGCAACTGCCGGTGGCGCTGCTCAACAGTTCGCCGCTGCGCGAGCTGCTCAATGAAAAACTGCACATGCCCGGCATCGCCGAATCCATCGCCCGCAAGCAATTGCATGCGGTGGCGGTGACCGCGTTCGGCTACGAATCGGGGCAGGCGGTGACCTTCTATCAGGGCGGCGGCAAGATCGATGCGTGGTTGCGCCATCGGCGGATCGGCGTGCCGGCGCAATTGTCGGTGGATCACCTGCTGGCCAGTTCGGCGATCCCGTTGCTGTTTGCCCCGGTAAAAATCGGCGAGGAGTTTTTCGGTGACGGCGCAGTGCGCCAATCGGCACCGATCAGCCCGGCGCTGCACCTGGGTGCAAGTCGGGTGCTGGTGGTGGGCGTCAGCGGCAACCCGCGTGGTGTTGATCCCCGGCAGCCTCTGGAGCGCGCCTACACCGGTCAGCAACCAACGCTGGCGCAGATCGGCGGACACATGCTCAACAGCACGTTCATTGACAGTCTGGAGAGCGACATCGAGTTGCTGCAGCGCCTCAACCAGTTCAGTCGCCTGATGCCCGAGGGCACTCCGACCCGCGAGCTGGGCGTGGCGCCGGTGGAGGTGCTGGTGATTTCGCCGAGTCAGCCGATCGACGAGATCGCGGCGCGACATCGCCAGGAATTACCCGCGGCGTTGCGTCTGTTCTTGCGCGGGCCGGGGGCGACCAAGACCAGTGGGGCGGGGGTGCTGAGTTATCTGCTGTTCGAGGCAGGGTATTGCAGCGAGCTGATCGACCTGGGACGGCGCGATGCGTTGGCCAAGCGTGAGGAGCTGTGCCGGTTTCTGGGGATCACCGAGTCGGTGGTTCCAGTCTGAGATTTGCGGTGAAGCCTTCGCGAGCAGGCTCGCTCCCACATTGGAACTCGGTCGAATGTGGGAGCGAGCCTGCTCGCGAAGCTTTTAAGATCAGAAGTGGAACTTCACCAGGAAGCTTGTGGTGCTCTGATTGGTCTTGAACGCACCGGTGTCGTCGATCCCGTACTTGTCTTTCCAGTAGTCGTATTCAACACCGACATACAACTGCTTCTCGCCGAAACTCAGCGCCTTGCCCAGGTCGTATTTGATCTGCGGGTTGAAGTGCAGGTTGGCGTGGTACTCGCCCTTTTTGTTGACGTCGTTGTCGGTGACCCAGTCCATGAAGCCGTCGATCAGGATGTCCGACTTGCCGACCGGGATGGTGTAGGACCAGACCGGGGTGATCTGCCAGACGTTGTCACCGGCGCGAGCGCCTTGGGTGTGGCGCTGGTAGAAGTTCAACTGGAAGTAGTCGAAGCCCGGGATCGCCAGGTCGAAGCCCGGACCGATCAGGTACGACTCGGTGTCACCTTCGCCGAACTCGTAAGTCATCGCCAACAGGACGTCTTTGATCGGGCCGAATTCAATCTTCTGGTCGAGCACTTTGCCCAGCGAGATGCGCGGGCTGAACTCACCGTAGTAGGTGTTCGGGCCGTTGCTGAAGTCCTTGCCACCGTTGTAGAAGATCTTGTCGAGGAAGAAGAAGTTATCCCCGTACTTCCACGCATCGGCGTGCTCGAAGGTGACGGTCTGCTGGATGCGCGGGTTGACCTGGAAATCCTTGCCATACAGGTAGGTCAGGCTGTTGTTCTGCCATTGCAGCAGGCCGTCGGCCATGGCCTGGCCGCCGGCCAGCATCGATCCCGCAAGCATCAGGCTGGTGCACATACGTTTCATTCGGTTGCTCCCAAAGTAGGTGTTCCACGTTTATTTTTTTAAGATCGGCGCTCTGGTGTGGCGCCTTTTTTCGTCGCTGAAAAAGTCATCCGATCGGTCAGCTTCGCTGGTGATAGCAAGAGCTGGGCCAACGCTTTCGAAAAGCAAAAAAACGCCCGTTCGGCTGCTGAAAAACAGTCGATTGCGCGTGTTTTCGGGATGCCTCGGTACTGACCGGGGCCGGGATAAGTTGGCTCGTCGGTCAGGAATTAAATCCGGGCTTTTTTTTAGACCGAATTCAAGAGGCCGCGGAGAATACTGACTCCTCGGCCAGCTCTCAAGTGCCCCGCAACAGAGCACCGACGACAGGTATGGGGCACGGTTGCGGGCCATCTCAGAAGTGCACCTTTACCAGCAGGCTGGCGGTGTTCTGGTTGGTGTCGAGGTTGCGGCTGCTTTCGACGCCGTATTTGTTCTTCCAGTAGCTGTATTCGGTGCCGACATACAGCTGCTTGTGGCTCCAGCCGAGGGCTTTGCCGAGGTCGTATTTGATCTGCGGATTGATGTGCAGGTTGGCGTGGTAGGTGCCGCGCGAGTTCTGGTCGTTGTCGACGACCCAGTCCAGATAGCCGTCGATCAGCAGGTCGGAGTTGCCCAGCGGCACGCTGTACGACCAGCCCGGGGTAATCTGCCAGACGCCGTCGCCGGGGCGCGGGCCTTCGGTCTGGCGGCGGAAGATGTTCAGGGTCACGTAGTTGAAACCGGGCACTTTCAGGTCGAAGCCGGGGCCGATCAGGTAAGCCTCGCTGTCGCCTTCGCCGTACTCGTAGGTCATCGCCAGCAGCACGTCCTTGATCGGGCCGAACTCGAGCTTGCGGTCAAAGATCTTGCCGAACGAGAAGCGCGGGGTGAATTCGCCGTAGAAGGTGTGCGGGCCTTTGTTGCGGTCTTCCTGGCCGTTGTAGAAGATCTTGTCGACGAACAGGAAGTTGTCGCCGTACTTCCACTTGTCGGCATGTTCGAACGTCACCGTCTGCTGGATCGACGGGTTGATCGCGAAGTTCTTGCCGTACAGGTAGCTCAGGCTGTTGGTCTGCCACAGCAGTAAATCGCCGGCCATGGCCTGACTCGCGGCCAGCAGGCCGCCACTCAACAGAACGTTGGTTTGCGTGCGAATCATCGGTTGCTCCCTCTTGTTTTTATTGTTGAGGCGCAGAGCTTTTCCTGTAGGAGTGAGCCTGCTCGCGATAGCGTTCTTTCAATCAACTCATGTGTTGAATGTCATACCGCGATCGCGAGCAGGCTCACTCCTACAGGGGGATAAAGGGTTGCTTTAGTGCTGATGCGCGTGGCAGTCGTTGATCGCTGCGCGTTCGGCGCCGCCGAGGATGTTGAACAGCAGGTTCAGGGTCAGCGCGCTGAGCGTGGCCATGGCGATGCCGCTATGGGTGATCGGACTCATCCACAGCGGCAGATGCGCGAAGAACTCCGGACGCACCACCGGGATCAGGCCCATGCCGATGCTCACCGCTACCAGCAGTTGGTTGCGACGGTCACCGATATCGGCCTCCTGGAGAATCTTGATCCCGGTCGCAGCGACCATGCCGAACATCGCAATCGCCGCTCCACCCAGCACTGCCGGTGGAATCGATGCGACGAGGAACGCCGCTTTCGGCAGCAGGCTCAGCACGATCAGCAAACCGCCGGCAACGATGGTCACCGAACGGCAGCGCACGCCGGTCATCTGCACCAGGCCGATGTTCTGCGCGAACGAGGAGTGGGTGAAGGTGTTGAAGAAACCCGCCACAAACGAGGCGCCGGCATCGCACAGCAGGCCGCGACGCAGCATCCGTGGGCAGACTTCCTGACCGGTGATCTTGCCCAGCGCGAGGAACATCCCGGTGGACTCGACGAAGATGATCACTACCACCAGGCACATCGACAGGATTGGCGCCAGTTCGAATTTCGGCATGCCGAAGTGCAGCGGGGTGACGAACTGAACCCATGGCGCGCTGGCCATGCCGCTCAGGTCGACCATGCCGATCGCACCGCAGAGCACGTAGCCCAGGCACATGCCGATCAACACGGAAATATTGACCCAGAAGCCGCGCATGAAGCGGTGGATCAGCAGAATGGTCGCCAGTACCAGAGCGGCGATGGCCAGATAAATCGGCGAACCGAATTGCGCCGCAGCGGCACCGCCACCGGCCCAGTTAACGGCCACGGGGAACAGCGACAGACCGATCGAGGTGATGACCGTGCCAGTCACCAAAGGCGGGAAGAAACGTACGACCTTGGACATGAAGGGTGCGATGAGCATGCCGAAGAATCCGGCGGCGATGGTCGCGCCGAAGATCCCTTGCAGACCGATGCCGGGCATGCCGGCCATGGCGACCATGCTGCCAACCGCCGCGAAACTGGCGCCCATCATCACCGGCATGCGGATGCCCATCGGGCCGATGCCGAGCGACTGAACGATGGTGGCGATACCGGCGACCAGCAGGTCGGCGTTGATCAGGAAGGCAATTTCTTCACGACTCAGGCCAGCGGCCTGTCCGATGATCAACGGCACCGCGATGGCACCGCCGTACATCAGCAGAACATGTTGCAAACCGACCAGGATCAGTTGCAAAAGGGGCAAACGCTGAATGGCGGGTGCGTCGGGGATGCGCGCTTTGGACAGCTCGGACATGCAACACCTCGGATCTTTTTTATTCTTGTGATTGAACAGCTGCCGGGTGGCTCACAGCTGTCCTTTTGCATCATTCATATTTGTGGCTGCAGAGCTTGTTTGTGGCGAGGGAGCTTGCTCCCGCTGGACTGCGCAGCAGTCCCTGTTCTTCAGGCAAAGAGAGGGGCCGCTTCGCGACCCAGCGGGAGCAAGCTCCCTCGCCACAAAAGCCTGCTTTTACACAGGCTTTTGTCTGGCTTAGTTGGTCTGTGCTCCCTGCGCGATCCAGGCACCGATCAGGTCACGTTCCTGCTGGGTCATCTGAGTGATGTTGCCCAGTGGCATGATCTGTGTGGTGATGGCTTGCGCCTGGATCCGCGCCGCGTTCTGACGGATCTGCTCGGGGGTGTCGAACATCACACCGGCGGGCGCCGCGCTGAACAACGGGCTGGTCGGTTTGGCCGAATGGCAGACCGCGCAGCGTTCCTGGATCACGTTGTGCACCTTGTCGAACGCAGGACCTGCGTTGGATGCTTGCGCCGGTGCCGCAGCAGGGGCTGCTGCTGGCGCTGCAGGTGCCGCCGCTTCAGCCGGTTTCGCGCCACCGCCCAATGCCGTTTCCGGCAGCGGCTGGTACTCGATTTTCGCGGGTGCCTTGGCCACGTCCGGCGCGGTCGACATCGGCGCAGGGCCGGTGACGTAAGCCAGACTGATCATGCCCACCGCTGCCACGGGCAGGGTCCAGGCAAACTTGTGGCTGTCGTGACGGGTGTTGAAGTAGTGACGCACCAACACCGCCAACACCGCGATCCCGGCCAGGATCAACCAGTTGTACTGGCTGCCATAAGTGCTCGGGAAGTGGTTGCTGATCATGATGAACAGCACCGGCAGGGTGAAGTAGTTGTTGTGACGCGAACGCAGCAGGCCTTTGGCGGGCAGCGCCGGGTCCGGTGTGCGGTTCTCGGCGATGGCCGCGACCAGTGCACGCTGTGCCGGCATGATGATGCGGAACACGTTGCCGACCATGATGGTGCCGATGATCGCGCCGACGTGCAGGTACGCACCACGACCGCTGAACACCTTGCTGAAGCCATACGCCGCGCCGATGATCAGCACGAACAGGATGAAGCCGAGCAGGGCCGGTTTCTTGCCAAGGGCCGAGTCGCAGAGGAAGTCGTAGATGAACCAGCCGGCGATCAGCGAACCGATGCCGATGGCCACGCCTTCAGGGCCGGTCAGGCCGCTGCCGGGTGCCACGAGGTAGAGCACGGGATTGGAGTAGAACACCACGCACAGCAGCGCGATCCCCGACATCCAGGTGAAGTAGGCTTCCCATTTGAACCAGTGCAGGTTCTCCGGCATCGACGGCGGGGCCAGTTTGTATTTTTCCAGGTGATAGATACCGCCGCCGTGAATCGCCCACAGATCACCGGCCAGACCGGTTTTCGGGTTGACGCGGTTGAGGTTGTTCTCCAGCCAGACGAAGTAGAACGACGCGCCGATCCAGGCCACGCCAGTGATCATGTGAACCCAGCGCACGCTCAGGTTCAGCCATTCCAACAGATGTGCTTCCACAGTCTTTACCTCTCGCCTGTCACTCTTGTTGTCGAGTGATCAGACCTTCTCTTATTGGTGGGGGGCGAGGATCAAACGCTCATCCTCTTTGAAAAAATGCTCATCGCAGTTATTGCCTGTGCCACTGCGATCAACCACCAGGAAGTCATCCCGCTTTTCGATCGTCAGCACCGGGTGGTGCCAGACGCCGCGATGGTAATTGATGCCCTGCCTGCCGTTGGTGACGAAGGCGCGGACCAAGCCTGATACAGGTTCATCGCCAAGTGGCGCGACCACGATCAGAAAGGGGTTGCCGAGCAACGGAATGAAAGCCTGGCTGCCCAGCGGATGGCGTTCCAGCATGCTCACGGTCAGCGGCATGTCCTGCGCGTCGGCGCGGAAGATGCTGATGATCGCGTTGTCCTCAGGCGTAGCGGTTTCGACCGTCGCCAGTTTGTGGAAGCGCATGGTCGAACCGTTGTTGATCATGAAGTGGTCGCTGCCGTCGGTTTCGATCACGTCACCGAAGGGGGCGAAGGCTTCTTTGGTCAGCGGTTCAATCGTTAGTGTGCGCATGCTGTTCTTTTCCGAATTCTGTGTTGTTCAACTTGTCAGTGCGTCTTGCGCGATCCCTGTCGGAGCTGGCGAAGCCTGCGATCTTTTGACGTTGTTTTTTAAGATCAAGATCAAGAGATCGCAGCCTGCGGCAGCTCCTACAGGCTCAGCATTACTTCGCGACCTTGCCGAGAACGCGCAGGCGACTCACACCACCATCCGGGAACACGTTCAGACGGATGTGGGTGATCGGGCCCAGTGCCTTGATCTGCTCGACGAAGGTGTGTTCGGCGTGCATTTCCAGTTTCTGGCTCGGCAGCAGTTCACGCCAGAACAGCGACTGGGTTTCGATCTGGCTGTCGGTGCCGCCCTTGACGAACGCGCCCTGAATCGAGCAGGTGTCCGGGTAGTTGCCCTTGAAGTGCAGGGTGTCGACGATGATTTTTTCGATCTCGCCCGGGTGGCCCAGCGCGACGATCACCCAGTCATTGCCCGGGGTGCGACGACGTGCGGTTTCCCAGCCGTCGCCCATGTTGATGCCACGGCCCGGGTTGAGGATGTTGCTCATGCGGCCGAAGTGTTCGTCGGAGCAGGCGAGGGCGCGGCCACCGTTGAGGGCTGCAGCCAGATCGACTTGCTCGTTGTCGCCAACCGCCGACCAGTCGCGGAACGGGATGCCGTAAACGCGCAGACGGGCCACGCCGCCATCCGGGTAGATGTTGAAGCGCAGGTGGCTGAACGCTTTGTCGTTGCTGATTTCGTGGTAGTGGTGGCTGTTGCCTTGCAGCTCGACGGCCGACAGCACTTCAGTCCACTGGGTGTTTTCGTCCGGCTCGCCCGAGGCCAGGAAGCACGCTTCCAGCGAGGCCGATGGCGGGTAGTTGCCGGTGAAGAATGAAGTGTCGATGTCCACGCCTTTGATCGAACCCGGTACGCCCAGGCGGATCACCGCGCTGTCGTAGCCTTCAAAGCGCTTGCGGCGCGATTCCCAGCCGTCCATCCACTTGCCGTTGTCGTCGAACACACCCTCCTTCCACACGGCCGGGGTCGGCTGAAACAGACGATTGGCGTCTGCGAACCAGTCATCGGTGACCGAGATGATTTTGGTGCCCAGGCGGGCATCGGCCAGGTTGACGAACTTCTCGAAAGGTACGGCGTAAGCTTTCATTCTTCTTGTCTGCCTTTAATTAGTTGGCTTGGGATGCTTGCAGGGCCCTGGGCACTTCCGCGTTTGATGGTGCTCGGGCCAAGTTCGCTAGAGAGTCAGTAATCGGAACAGGGCGATCTTGTTGATCTCCGCCAGCGCGCATTTGAATTCGGTGTCGACCGAGTTGTGAATGCGCGTTTCGAACGCCGCGAGGATCTGATGCCGGTTGCTGCCTTTTACCGCCATGATGAAGGGAAACTTGAACTTGGCCTTGTAGGCGTCGTTCAGCTCGGTGAAGCGCTGGAACTCTTCGGCCGTGCATTGGTGAATACCGGCGCCAGCCTGTTCATGGGTGCTGGCTTCGGTCAACTGGCCCTGGACGGCGGCTTTGCCGGCCAGGTCCGGGTGAGCGTTGATCAGTGCCAGTTGACTGGCGTGATCGGCGCTCAACAGGATATCGCTCATGCGCTGGTGCAGGGTTTCGATCTCGTCGATCGACGCGTCCGCGCCCAGGTCGTAGGCCTTCTCGGCCACCCATGGCGAATGTTCGTAGATGTCGGCGAAGGCTTTGACGAAAGCGTCACGGCTCAGGGTCGACGGTTGCAGGGTTTGAAAGCGGCTCATCTGGCGGCCCCTTGGTACGGGTGGGTTTCGTGCCAGTGGCGCGCGATGTCGACGCGACGGCTGAACCACACCTGTTCATGACTTTTGGCGTATTCGATGAAGCGCTTGAGCGACGCCAGACGCGCCGGACGGCCGATCAGGCGGCAGTGCAGACCGATCGAAAGCATCTTCGGTGCTTCGGCACCTTCGGCGTAGAGCACGTCGAACGCGTCTTTGAGGTATTCGAAGAAATCGTCGCCCTTGTTGAAACCCTGCACCTGGGTGAAGCGCATGTCGTTGGTGTCGAGGGTGTAAGGGATCACCAGGTGCGGCTTGCCGGTCGGGTTGTTCGGTTCCCAGTAGGGCAGGTCGTCGTCGTAGGTGTCGCAGTCGTAGAGAAAACCGCCTTCTTCCATCACCAGGCGCCGGGTGTTCGGGCCGGTGCGGCCGGTGTACCAGCCCAGTGGGCGCTCGCCGGTAAGTTCGGTGAGGATGCGGATCGCTTCGAGCATGTGCTCGCGTTCCTGCGCTTCGTCCATGTACTGGTAGTCGATCCAGCGGTAGCCATGGCTGCAGATCTCGTGACCGGCTTCGACCATCGCGCGGATCACATCCGGGTGGCGCTGGGCGGCCATGGCCACGGCGAAGATGGTCAGCGGAATGTCGAATTCCTTGAACAGTTTCAGGATCCGCCAGACGCCGGCACGGCTGCCATACTCGTAAAGCGATTCCATGCTCATGTTGCGTGCGCCTTGCAGCGGTTGAGCAGCGACCATCTCGGAGAGGAAGGCTTCAGATTCTTTGTCGCCGTGCAGGATGTTGCGCTCGCCGCCTTCTTCGTAATTGAGCACGAAGGACAGCGCGATGCGCGCGTTGCCCGGCCAGTGTGGGTGAGGAGGGTTACTGCCGTAACCGATCAGGTCGCGTGGGTAGTCAGCGCTCACTGCAGTCTTCCTTCTTATTCGTTGACAGGTTTGTGTAACGGCCTGCACAGGCTGGCGTCACAGCGATGGGCTAATTGTATACAACTTTATTCGCAATTTGTAAGCCTGAATTTTCGCATTTTTCACCGACTGTCATCTTTTGCGGCTAATGGCGTAAACCTGCAAGAAACCTGCCTGATCAGTCAGCTAATGGATGTGAGGTTCAATAGTCAGGCGCTTGAGGGGCAGATCAGGGGTAAACACCCGAATGGCGGGGGTGAGGTGAAAAATGTCGTTTTTATTGTGTACAATTTTTTAGAAAAGTGTCTTAATCAGTCGCTCGCCGCAACTTTTCGTGCTCCGAATCGGTGCGGTCTCCTTTTTACCTGACTTCGGGAGGCGCGAAGTCTGACTGCTCCTTGCGGCCAGGCGCGCAGAATCAATGGGACGTTTGACAACACACGTTTTGGACGCTGCACACGGTTGCCCGGGCAGCTCGATCAAGGTCGAGCTGTACCGCGTTGAAGGTTCGCATCTGGAATTGGTCGCCAGTGCCGTTACCAACAGCGATGGCCGGGTCGACGCGCCGCTGCTGCAAGGCGATGACTACCGCACCGGGGTCTATCAGGTGCAGTTCCACGCCGGCGATTACTACCGTGCCCGTGGCGTGCAACTGCCGGAACCGGCGTTCCTCGACGTGGTGGTGCTGCGTTTCGGCATCTCTGCCGAGCAGGATCACTATCACGTACCACTGCTGATCTCGCCTTACAGCTATTCCACCTACCGGGGCAGCTGACCCCAAGCAGCTGCCCCCACCGGGAAGCGACTGCGCATATAGCTTCTTTGGTCTTTCGCCCGCTCACACTGCGGGCTTTTTTTCGCCTGCCTTAAAGTCAAAAGATCGCAGCCTTCGGCAGCTCCTACAGTTTGAAATGCAATCCCCTGTAGGAGCTGCCGCAGGCTGCGATCCTTTGCTCTTTAACGGCTCAACAGTGAAGCTGCGCCAGCACCACTGAACAATCCGGCACTCACCCGGTTGAACCAGCTCTGCCCCTTGCCGCTACGCAGATAACGCGCCGCACCATGCGCACCCAGCCCGTAAGCCAGTTTGCAGCACAGGTCGAGCACCACCCAGGTCGCGATCATGATCAATAACTGCGGCAGGAACGGCCGCTGTGCGCTGAGGAACTGCGGCAGAAACGCGGCGAAAAACAGAATGTCCTTCGGATTGCTCGCGCCCAATACAAACGCGCGGCCGAACAGTGTGCGGAAACGTGGCACCGGCGCGGCCTGCGGCACTTCGGCGCCTACCGACGGTTGACGCGATTGCTGCCAGCTCTGCCAGGCGAGGTAGAACAGGTAGAGTGCACCGACGATCTTCAAGGCGCTGAACAGTTGTTCCGAGGCCAGCAGCAGGGCGCCCAGCCCCAGCGCCGACGCACTTAGCAGGCAGATCGAAGCGATCACGCCGCCGAGAAACGCCGGGTAAGAGCGGCGCAAGCCGTAGTTCAGACTGTTGCTGATCATCAGCAATGACAGCGGCCCCGGAATCAGGATCACCACCAATGCAGCGCCGCTGAACAGCAGCCAGGTTTCCAGACTCATCACTTTTCTCCTTTTTTTGTTGTACTCAAGAATGTACAAAAGCCCCACCCGCGAGGGTGAGGCCGTTTTGACGCTTGAACCGCGTGACGCTTACAAGAAGATGAACTTGGCAATGAAGATCGCGCAGAGCACCCACAGGCTGACGGAAATTTCCTTGTACTTGCCGGTGCCGGCCTTCAACGCCACGTAGGTGATGAAGCCCAGCGCAATGCCGTCGGCGACCGAGAAGGTCAGCGGCATCATGATCGCGGTGACGATCGCCGGGATGGCGTCAGTGGCTTCATCCCATTCGATGTGCGCCATGCCGCCCATCATCAGCATCGCGACATAAATCAGCGCACCGGCGGTGGCGTAAGCCGGAATCATTCCAGCCAGCGGTGCGAAAAACATCGCGGCTATAAATAGCACACCCACGGTGACTGCGGTAAGACCAGTCCGACCACCAGCCGCTACGCCAGCGGCACTTTCCACATAACTGGTGACGGGAGGAACGCCGACCACCGCGCCGAAGACGCTGGAGGCGCTGTCGGCTTTCATCGCCCGGGAAAGGTTTTCGATACGCCCGTCAGCGTTGACCAGATTGGCGCGCTGGGCCACACCCATCAGGGTGCCGGCGGTGTCGAACATGTGCACGAAAAGGAACGCCAGCACCACGCTGATCATGCTGACGTTGAACACACCCGCGACGTTCATTGCCATGAAGGTCGGTGCCAGGCTTGGCGGGGTCGACATGATCCCTTCGTAGTGCACGATGCCCAGGCCCCAACCGGCCAGGGTCACGGTGATGATGCTGATCAGGATCGCGCCGAACACCTTGTGGTAGCTGAGGATCGCGATCATCAGGAAGCAGATCGCCGCCAGCAACGGGCCGGGTTCACGCAGGGAGCCGAGTTTGATCAGAGTGGCCGGGCTGTCGACAACGATGCCCGCAGTTTTCAGACCGATCAGCCCGAGGAACAGACCGACGCCGGCGCCCATCGCAAAGCGCAGGCTGACCGGGATGCTGTTGAGCAGCCATTCGCGAATCCGTGAGAAGGTCAGAATCATGAACAGCACACCGGAAACGAACACCGCACCGAGCGCGGTTTCCCAGTTGTAGCCCATGGTGCCGACCACGGTGTAAGTGAAGAAAGCGTTGAGCCCCATGCCCGGTGCCAGGCCCACCGGCCAGTTGGCGTACAGGCCCATCAGCAGGCAGCCGAGCGCGGCGGCGATGCAGGTGGCGACGAAGGCTGCACCGTGATCGATCCCGGCATCGGCCATGATGTTCGGGTTGACGAAAATGATGTAAGCCATGGTGATGAAGGTTGTCAGACCGGCAATCAGCTCGGTCTTCACCGTGGTGCCGTGCAAGCTGAGTTTGAAGAGGCGCTCCAGCACGCCTGTGCGTAAGGGCGGCGAGAGTTCCAGCGTCGATGCTTCGGATTTGCGGCTTTCCACAGCGAGTACTCCTCAAGAGTTTTATTGTTATTTCCAGGGCCGGACCCATGAGGGGTGGCAGCAGCCCTTTGAGGCATACGCGAATTTGTTGACCGTTAGGTCAGGAACTCGCACGCAGTGGATTATGCTTTTGTGTACAAATAAAGCAAATATTGTTTTTGGTTTTGTTTACGAAAGGTCAGGCGATAGGGATATAACGCCTGTGCGGGCCCCTTCGCGAGCAAGCTCGCTCCCACCTTTGAAATGCGTTCCACTGTGGGAGCCTGCTCGCGAAGAGGCCGCCCTATTCAATCGAGAGCTGTCTGGCTTTTTCCCAACGCCATATTCACCGCCAGCCACCCATTCACCGCCGCCTCCCCAGCCTCGGCAAATACCCGTTCGAGCAACTTCACCTGCTCACGCCGTAGCGCCTGCTCAAACTTCGTACCTTCCACGGTCAGCTCCAGCAGCCGCTTACGCTTGTCCGTCTCTGACGCAACGCTTTCCACCAGATGCATTTCCTGCAGCTGGCGCAACGGCATGTTCAGCGCCTGTTTGCTCACGCCGAGCAATCCCAGCAATTCCTTCACACTCAAATTTGGATAACGCGCGATGAAAAACACAATCCGCTGATGCACCCGGGACAGACCGCGCCGCTCGAGCATTTCATCGGCCTTGGCGGTGAACGCCTGATAGCCGAAGAAAAACGCTTCCATCGCCTGTTGCTGGCTGGCGGGGTTTTTAAGGTCAAGCATGTTGACGTACTCGCTCAAGGTGTCGTAGTTTCAGTCAACCAGTTTGACTCATTTTTCCCAAGCCTCGCTACCGGTGACTCCCATGGCTTTTTCCGAACGTGTCTCGCGCCTTAAAAGTTCTCTGATCCGTGAAATCCTCGCCGCCGCCCAGCGCCCGGAGGTGATGTCGTTTGCCGGTGGCCTGCCGGCCGAAGCCATGCTGCCGAAAGTCGAATGGGCCGACATGCCGCTGTCTCTCGGCCAATACGGCATGAGCGAGGGCGAGCCGGCGCTGCGTGAAGCGCTGGCGGCGCAGGCGCGGGCGTTGGGTCTGGAGTGCACGGCGAGTCAGGTGCTGGTGGTCAGCGGTTCCCAGCAGACCCTGGATCTGGCGGCCAAGTTGTACATCGACCAAGGCACCGAAATTCTTCTGGAAGCGCCGACCTACCTGGCCGCGCTGCAGATCTTCCAACTGTTCGGCGCCGATTGCCTGACTGTGCCGCAAGAGGCCGACGGCCCGAATCTGGCCCAGCTGCGCAGTCGTCTTGAGCAGCACCGACCTGCGTTCATTTACCTGATCCCGACATTCCAGAATCCATCTGCCGTGCGCTACAGCGAAGCCAAGCGCGCGGCCGTCGCCGCATTGCTGGATGAATTCGGCGTGACCCTGATCGAAGACGAGCCGTACCGCGAACTGACTTTCGATGGCGGCAGCGCCAAACCGATTGCCGGGCGTCTGCAGAAAGCCAGTTGGATCTACACCGGCACCGTGTCGAAAACCTTGCTGCCGGGTTTGCGCGTCGGTTACCTGATCGCCAGCCCGGATCTGTTTCCGCATTTGCTCAAGCTCAAGCAATCGGCGGATCTGCACACCAACCGCATCGGCCAGTGGCAGGCGCTGCAATGGATCGGCAGTGAAAAATATCAGCAGCACCTGAGCGAACTGCGCAGTTTCTACCGGCAGCGCCGCGATGCTTTCCAGTCAGCGCTGGAAACGCACTTTTGCGACCTGGCCGATTGGAACGTGCCGCAGGGCGGGCTGTTTTTCTGGCTGACGCTGAAGCAACCGCTGGATACGCGGACGTTGCTCAGCGAGGCGCTGGCCAATGACGTGGCGTTCATGCCGGGCGAGCCGTTCTTTCCCGAACCGGATAAAAACCTTGGGCACCTGCGTTTGAATTTCAGTCACATCGACCCGGCGCGGCTGGATGAAGGATTGAAGCGACTGGCGGCGGTGGTGCGTCAGGCGCAGATAAATCAAGCGGCGTGAAAACAAAAAAACCGGCTCGAGGGCCGGTTTATTTTTGTCTGGGATTTAGGCTGCCCTCAAGTGCCTCATCGCGAGCAGGCTCACTCCTACAGGAGAACGCATTCCAATTGTAGGAGTGAGCCTGCTCGCGATAGGACCTTCAAATGCACCCAAAAAATCTCAGATAGCCGCGAAACGCTTATCCAGATAATCAATGATCACCTTGGACTCATACATCCACGTCGTCCGCCCATTCTCTTCAATGCGCAGGCACGGCACCTTGATCTTGCCGCCCTGGTCCAGCAGGGTCTGGCGATCCTGTTCGTTGTTCTTCGCGTCCTTCAGCGCGACCGGCACATTCAGGCGACGCAGGGTGCGGCGGGTTTTCACGCAGAACGGGCAAGCGTGGAACTGATACAGGGTCAGGCCTTTGGCGGCGGCGTTGACTTGCGCCTGTACCTCGGCCGGACGCTGTTTCTTGCCCGGGCGGGTGATGAAGTCGATGAAGATGATCAGTTGGCCAAGGCCGACACGAAGCGCTTTTACGAACACGTTGAAAGCCTCACGGTGCAAAGAGAGAAGGGCGCGCAGCTTACCCGATTTTTCACGGACGAAAAAAAACCGGCGATCAACGCCGGTTTTTTTCTGCAGCCGATTACTTGATCAGGCTGAGGAACTCGCTGCGAGTCGCCGCGTTTTCGCGGAACTCACCGAGCATCACCGAAGTGATCATCGACGAATTCTGTTTCTCGACACCGCGCATCATCATGCACATGTGCTTGGCCTCGATCACCACGGCCACGCCCAGCGCGCCGGTGACTTGCTGCACCGCATCGGCGATCTGGCGGCTGAGGTTTTCCTGGATCTGCAGGCGGCGGGCGTACATGTCGACGATCCGCGCGACCTTCGACAGGCCCAGCACCTTGCCGCTCGGGATGTACGCGACGTGCGCCTTGCCGATGAACGGCAGCAGGTGGTGTTCGCACAACGAGTACAGCTCGATGTCCTTGACCAGCACCATTTCGCTGTTGTCGGAGCTGAACAGGGCACCGTTGGTGACCTCTTCGAGCGTCTGTTCATAACCGCGGCAGAGGTACTGCATGGCTTTGGCGGCACGCTTTGGCGTGTCGAGCAGGCCCTCGCGGGAGACGTCCTCGCCCAATTGGCCGAGAATCGCGGTGTAGTTCTGTTCCAGTGTCACAGGGGCTGATTCCATAAGGGTTTCAGAGGGGTACTGTTTCAGTCTGTACCAATTTTGTACCAATCAAGCTGTTTTCGAGCTTACCGAGTTCACCCCAGTCAGTGCTGGAATTGATCCATCGGGCGTAAGTCGATAGCAACATCTGAACGCTATGACCGAGCTGAGTGGCAATAAACGCAGGGTTCATACCCGCCATGAGGCACATGGTAGCGTATGTGTGTCGGCAGTTGTATTGCCGGCGGGCGCGAATCCCCAATTCGCTCAATGCAGCCTGGAAGTGTTTGTCGGTCACGCTCGATTGTTGAATGAACTCGAAGTTCTTGGTTGGCGGGAACACGTAGGGCGATTCGGCGCGTTTACGACGGCTCTGCAGGGCGCGTTGTTGCGCCTCCAGCTCGGCCTGCTCGAGGGCTTGCAGCGCGCGGCTATTGAGCATGACCTGTCGCACGTTCCGGGTTTTGGTGCGCTCCTCGATCTTGTAGTCCGCGACGATCCGACACACGTTGACCAGTCGCTTTTCCTTGTCGACCTCTTCCCAACGCAGCGCCGCAATCTCGCTGGGGCGCATGCCGGTGTAGAAGGCGAACTCGAAGTACGCCGCGTAGATCCGCATCGAATGGGTCAGCGACTTATATAGGTGATCAATGATCTGGTTGGCCTCGCCAACCGTGAACGGATCGATGGGCTTTTTTGCCTTTACCGGCAGCTCGATGGATTCCACGGGGTTACGGTTGATCAGGCCATCTTTTACCGCGGTACCAAACACTGTGGTCAGGCGCTGGATCGCCGCGCGCTTCACACCCGGCGTCGGCCATTCGGTATTGGCCACCACCTTGCGCAGCATCACCGATGTGATGCTGTCGATGGGCAGCATTGCCAGATACGGCATCCAGTACAGATTGAGCGAGCCGAGGTAGTTCTTGCGTGTCCCGGCCACGATCTCGCGACTGTTGAGCCACTCCTGGGCGTACTCCCCGAAGCGGGGAGTCGCCGAGTAGTTGGCATAGGTGGAGTTGGGGAACAGTTCGGCATAGCGCTGATCATCCAGAACGCCGTGCTTGATCAGGCTGGTTACGTTAGCGCGTAGGTCGGCGGCAGCCTTAATCCCCTTCGGCGTTTGGGGATAGGGGAGGGTTTCGCAACGGCGCTGCCCGTTCCAGGTGAAGCGAATGCGGACGGACTGTCCAGCAAATTCAACTCCGGTGGGCAATCCCATTGGCTCTCGAGCCATGCTTCGTATCTCCTTAGGCTGTAGTAAATGCGGCTATCGATGCTGTTCCAAACCCCTTTCGGTATGACGCCTCTCGCGCGCTTGCCTTGTAATGCCCGGCGGGTGGTACCGACCAGTTCGGCCATCTTGTCTTCTGGAATCTTGTCGAGGTGATAGGTTGGCAACGATGGCTCTGCCGCCTCATCACATTGCGTATACCCCTCGACAAGCTGCGCGGGCGAGCGTTTCTGAGCGTTCAGCGTCGCATTATGGATGGCTGCCTCGCGCAGCTTTTCGTGGGGTATCAGACCCTCGGCAGTGCTGCTGTAAGAGGCAATAATGCGTGCTGCTGCGCAGCAGCTGTTGTTTACAGGCGTGGCGATCCCGTTGTTTATGCGGAGCAAAGCGGGCAGAGTCTCGGTGGTGTTCTGTACGTTTCTCATGCCGCTTTCCTCCGGTGCTCGATAGCGAGTTGATCCATCAGGCGCTGCTGGTACGTGAGTCGCGCCTCGTTAGGTGACCAAGGGCGAATGGTTTCGGCAGCAGGTTCGATGCCTACTAGACAATCCCAGCTAGCCGAATCGGTTGGCATGAGGTCGCGGCGCTCGGTGGCCAGTGCTATCAGGTCGGCCTGTCGCACAGTTGCAGGCAGTTCGGTGTCGAGCTTGAACCGGGTGCATATGCGCTCCCAGATCCATTCCTCGACGTCCTGATAAGCAGCCATCCACTGCTTTAGTGGGCGCACCATGTCGCCGACGTAGGCTTCTGTTCCGTCGTGCAACAGGGCAGCCAGTTTGTCTTCCTCTGGCACCAGATCGGCTACCAGGCAGCAGTGTTGCGCCACGCTATAGAACTCGCGGGTGTGGCCGTTGAATCGGCACAGATTGGCGAGCGAATGAGCAATGTCTCGCGGGTCGATCAGTTCGACGTATGGGTCGTAAAGGTCGAACTGCTTGCCGGTGAAGGTGAGGATCCAGCTCATGCTGCACCACCAATTGCTGCGTGTGCGGTTTCGTCTTGAGATAGCTGCTGGAAAAAAAGAGCAGCTTTTTCTGCATCTTCCTTGCAGAGAGAAATGCGAGGAGACACCTTTTCTACCTTTGCACGGCCTGCTATTTCGGCGGGTTTCAGTAATTCGGCCATGGCGAGCGCCTCGTCGCGCAGGGCGCGGGTTTCGCGTTCCAATTTTTTCCCGGTGCGGAAGGCAGCGAAAGTCTCAGCGGCAATGCGGAGCTTTTCGGCGATCTCGAGCAGCGACTGGCGTTCGGGATCGCCGAGTGTCAACGCTTTCTGCAGGCGTTTGCTGAATTGCGCCAAGTGAGCGTGGTCGGCCTTGATGAAGTCGAGGGAGGCCCTTAACTCGCGAATGGTCTTGGCGCTTTCGGCGCGCAGGATGTCGTCACTTTGTTTCATGCCAGCGGAAATACCGTCGGTACGGCCAATGAAGTATCCAGCCCAGACCAACAGGCCGGCCAGAGTGATTAGGGCGATGAGTGCGCAGATTTGAATTGCTGTCATTTGGTTTGCTCCTAGGTTCGCTTGGCTGGTGGTGGCAGCCAAATAGGGGTGTCGCTTGATCTCGAGTGGGTATTACGCTTCCGGCTTGTCGTCTAGCGGTCGTTGCATCTCTTCATCAGCCTTGTAGGCGCGGATATCAATCAGAGCCGCGACGTGCTTGATGTGGGCATACCTCAATGCTTTTCCGCTTTCGTCGATAGTGGTCACGGGAATTTGTATCCGACGGCTATTGATCGCTTCTGTGAACGTCTTTTCGTTGAGGTTCTTGAAGTAGTGGACACGCAGCTTTTCAAGTGGAATGAGTACGTCGCCGAAAAGACGGTAAAGCATGTCAACGGTGCAGTTATCAGGCGCTGGAAGCAGTCGCAGCGGTGTTTGGTTCGCGTTGTTCATGGGGCTATTGAGCCTCCTTGCGTTTGGATCGTGATGGGTGGTTCCAGGCGTTCAGGCAATGGCGTTTGGTCAATTCCCGCAGATGTTCGGGCACCTCCTGGAGCGCGGCATTGCGCTCCTCACGTGTCCGCATTGCGATGATCTGGCGGGCGTACTCCCTAGGCCACGTCACGGCGGTCTGCCGGGATAGCAGGCAAGTCGATGTCCAACTGCTCGGCCAGCCAGCGAAGGCCGGACTGGGTTACCCGGGTCGACTGGCTGTACTGCATGCCGTACTTCTCGTCGTACCAGGGGCTGACATTGATCCGCAGGTAGGCTTTGTCGCGCTCCGGGGCCGCCGGCAGGTTTCCCTTGAGCAAACCCTTTTCGCGCATGCGGGCGATGAGCTTCGGCCGGGTCAGGCCGAGATGAGCGGCTGTTTGGGCGAGGGTACGTTCCATGTCTCCCTCCTTAAGCCGCATGTGCAGCAGGAGTGGCCGCTGCAGCAATTTGGCTGATGGATTCACTGACCTTGCCGTATATCTCGACGTCGGTACCGCAAGCGGTAAAACACCGGGTGCGCGGGCTCTTTTTGCCGATGCTGAGGATGGCGGTGATGCAGGAGAGAGTGTGCGGGCGATGAACAGCCACGTGCAGTGGCAGATCGAAGCCCATGTCGAGGCTAAGCACGCCGCCGGTACGAATTAGCTCGAATACCCGCTGCTTGTCCTGGACGTCGAAGCGTCCGTATTGGCGATCGGCATGCGCGCTATGCACCGGGTCGCTGGTGCTGCTCGGATCAAGCGGGCCGTTGGCAATCTCTTCGATGAAGTCGGCCAGCTTGAGGTGCATCTTCTTGTCGTTCGGCAGGGTCAGCGTGTGGCGTTCACTGCCCAGCTCGATGACAAAAGTGCTTTCCAATGTGCCGCGTTCGGCCTTTAGACGGAATGCCAGGCACTCGCGCTTCGGTGCTGTACGCAGGACGTGGTTGAAGGTCTCGGTCAGATTGACCTGGGCATTGAGCAACTGCAGGGTACGGTTGTCGATCTTGTACTTGATCATGCCGCGTGCCCTCCGCCGTTCGGATTGACAGGAGAGGGCTGGCAGGACTTGGCGACAAGCTTGGGTTTGCAGTTATGAATGACGACCAGGCGGCCCGTGGCGAGCTGCAGCTGCTCGATCATTTTTTTGTTGCTGACGCACGCCGGGTGAACGTGGAGGGTAGCGCTAGGTAGCATGGGTGAAGCCTCGCTCTATGGTGGAGAGTGAGGCAATATTAACCCTAAAGGTTATTTGGTCAAGAAAAAGTAACCTTCAGGGTTAATTTTCAAAGGTCGGAAATTTTCCACCTAGCTCGGCCGCATATGTTCCATTCTTCAGTCATTCGAATTATGCGTTCCGGCCAATCAGGATTGACTGCATAGAGATAACGTTCGCTACCCTCTTGTCTGAGTTGCTTGAGTGTTGCTGCTTCATCTCTAACTCGCTTAGCTGCAACAAAATGGCCTGGTAAAGCTTCGAGGGATGGATCGATCACGATCTTGTCACCCTCCATAAACTTTGGCTCCATGCTCACACCTTCAACTCTAAGAATGAATGCGCTTGGGCCCACTGGTCCCGGAGCATCAATCCATTCCTCCGCATCTCTTGGATCAAAACTCCCTTGACCCTCGCACCATGAACCCGCAGCAATGGAGCCTATAACGGGAAGCTTACGTCCTGTATGGCTTAGCACAGTAGCGTTATTGAACTCACCAACACCGTATGGCATGTCGAGGTAACCCTCGTGCAAGTTCAGAGCTTTTTCGAGCTCGCGTGCAATCTGGTCACCAATTCCTTTCGTAGGATTCTTCCCTCCGAAAGCACTGACCTGCGCAGGCGCTTTGCCTAGGCGCTCAGCTACGTCCGTCAAGCGAAGATTCCGCTCAGCGATGATTCGTCGAAAGTTGTGAAGCCGGGTATCTGAAATTTTCATGTGATGATTTTGGCTTCATTAACCTTTGAGGTGAATGTCTCCACAGGTATTGCAAAAAATAACCTCAAAGGTTAATTTAGCGCTCGGAGGATTACTCAATGAACCTGCGTGATTACATCAGCAACATGGATAAGGAAAAACTAAAGGCCTATGCGAAGCGCTGCCGTATAGCTGATAGCTACCTTCGATTACACGTGAAATATGCGAGCAAAGATCCAAGCGTTTCTCTAATCAAGTCATTGGCCCGCGAAAGTGATGGCTGCGTGACGATCTCAGAAGTACTTGAACACTTTGGGATCATGGACGATGTCTCGCCGAGCGAAGCAGCATAGTTAGAAAAAAGGCGACCCAAAGGTCGCCCAGTTCCTCCCGACACGCACCACCACAGCGCTGTCGGGCCGCGTTAAGAGTAGGGGGCAAACCAAATGCAAACCACCCACTCTTCTCGCGTTTTCCAAGGCTCGGAAGCTTTGGTGTTGCTGCCTTTTCCACCACAGAGCTGGCAGCTGTTCCGCTAGGGGTGAACAACGGATTGTTCGCCCCAGCACGGTGCCGGTGTTGGTCTATGAAACCTCGCCGGCGTTTGGGCACTTACACGCCACACGACAAATGTACCACCACTCCCTGTCGTGCGGCACTGGCAACATTCAAGGATTAATGCCATGAGCCGAATCGCTCTGAGTTCCGTAGATCGGGCCCAGCGGGAAGTCCTGCCGCTCGATTTAGCGCTGTACCACGCCGCTCGCGAATACCCAGGCGGCGCTGCGGCCATCGCCGCCACGACCGGTCGCAACCCGACCACGCTGCAGCACAAGCTGTCGCCGACCCACCCGAGCCACTCCATCAACATTCAGGAGTTCGGCGAGATCCTCGAACTTACCAAAGATCGCCGCATTCTCGATGCGGTGCATGCATTGGTCGGCGACACGGTCTGGCAGGAGTTGGCCGACACCTACACCAACGACATGCCTGAAACCCTCACGACTGGTATCGCCGAGTACTTTCGGCAGGTTGCGGATCTCGCCGATACCTGGGCCAAGAGCATCGGCGACGGCGTCGTCACCGATCAGGAACTCGCCGCGATTCGTCTGCAGGTGTTCCGGGGTATTCAAGGGCTGCTCGGGTTGTTCAACCGCGCCACCTATGTCAATCAGACGACGCGAGGTGCTGACCGTGGCTGACATCGCAGACTTTGCTAATGATCTCGTCCAAGAGCGTGTCGACCAAGCGCTCGCAGCACGTCGCATCGCCGCCAAACCTGCATTGACGGCGCACTCTTATCTGTTCTGTGAAGAGTGCGAAGATCCGATTCCAGAGGCACGTCGTGTCGCGCAACCAGGCTGCACCCATTGTGTGGACTGTCTTTCGCTCTCGGAATTGAAGGGAGCTCGTCATGCTCGATGAAGTTTTGGCGCAGTTCGCGGATTACGGCCTTGTACCAGCGCAACCGCTGGTGTTCGGCAAGCTCACCCGGTGCAAGACGGCGCAGGATAAGGGTACCGAGAAAAACGGCTGGTACGTCGCCCATGAACACCGCACCGAGAAAGGTGAGACGCTGATTTTCGGTTCATTCGGCGATTGGCGTTCGGGTGAGACGCAGAAGATCAAGGTCAAGGCCGGCCGGATGTCACCCGAAGAACGCGAAGTGATGCGCGCTCGGCAGGAAGAGGGCAAGCGTCGTGCTGCTGAGGTTGCGGCAAATGCGGCGCGCCGGGCGGCGAAGCGAGCGGATGCCTTATTCCAGCGGATGCCAGAGAAAGGCCGCAGCGAGTACCTGGACCGCAAGCAAATTGTTGGTATCCGGGTCCGATACGCGCCGCGTTCCGGGGCAGTCTTGGTCCCCATGAGCAATGCGCGGGACGACATCGTCGGGCTTCAGGTGATTTACCCGAACAAACAGGAAGACACTGGCCGGGACAAGACGTATTGGCCTTACGGGATGTCGAAAGAGGGGGCTTTCCACCTCCTAGGACCGGACGCCGATCCGGGCGATCCCGTGCTGGTGTGTGAAGGCTACGCGACTGGCGCCAGCCTGCACATGGCGACCTCGCTTACCGTCGCCGTAGCATTCGATGCGGGTAACTTGCTTGCGGTCTGTAAGGCCATGCGTGAGCGGTTCGCGGGCTGTCCGCTGATCATTTGCCGCGATGATGACTGGAAAACTACCAAGCCGAACGGTGATGCCTGGAACCCTGGTGAAGAAAAGGCCAATAACGCGGCACTGATCGTCGGTGGCCAGGTGGTTGCACCAATCTTTTCCGGTGAGCGCGGTGATAAATGGACCGACTTCAACGATTTGCACGTCGCAGAGGGGCTGGAGGCGGTGCGCCGTCAAGTGTTGGCGGTGGTTAAGCCGCCGGCCGCAGGCGGGTGGAAAGATCTCCTGGCCCGTAGTGACAGCGGCGCACTGATTGCACACATGCAAAACGTTGAATTGATCCTCGCCAATGATCCTCGCTGGGCCGGAGTCATCAGTTTCAGCGCGTTCAGTTCGAAGATCGTCAAGCTACGTGCAGCGCCTTATGGCGGGGGTACGGGCGACTGGGCTGACATTGATGATGTGCGGGTAATGAAATGGCTCGCGCAACATTACAACCTGCGGGTCAAAGCGTCACATGTGATCGAGGCGGTGAGTGTCGTGGCGCATGACCACGAGTTTCACCCAGTGCGGCAATACCTAAAAAAGCTGGAATGGGATCGTGTGCCGCGTCTGGAAAGCTGGTTGACGGACGTCATGGGCGTTAGGGCTTCTGCTTACTCGTCCAAGGTTGGCAAGCGCTGGATGATTTCGGCTGTAGCGCGGGTTATGAAACCGGGCTGCAAGGCTGACTCGGTGATGATCCTCGAAGGTGCGCAGGGTGCTGGTAAATCGACGGCGATGAGCATTCTCGGCGGTGAATGGTTCATGGACACACCGTTCGCCCTGGGCGACAAAGACGGTTTTCAGGCGATCCGGGGAAAGTGGATCGTCGAACTTGGCGAGCTGGACAGCTTCAACAAAGCGGAAAGTACAAAGGCCAAACAGTTTTTCTCGGCGTCCACCGATACCTACCGCGAGAGTTACGGCCGTCGCACCATGGACGTGCCGCGTCAGTGCGTATTTGTCGGCACCACCAACCAAGAGGAATACCTGAAGGATGCCACTGGTAACCGGAGGTATTGGCCGGTGGCCTGTACCAAGGTAGACCTTGAGCTGTTGCGCTCCATTCGCGATCAACTGTGGGCCGAGGCCGTGTTTTGTTATGACGCGGGCGACCTCTGGTGGGTGACTCGGGATGAGGCGACATTGTTCGCCGAGGAGCAGGACGAGCGTTTCGTGGTGGACGAATGGGAGACGCCGATCCTGACTTGGCTTGAAGAGTCGCAGATCGGCGAGACCACCACCGGCAGCGAGATTCTGACGCAAGCACTCAAGCTCGATCCGGGGCATTGGGGCAAACCGGAGCAGATGCGGGTCGGTGCGATTCTGCACCGGCTAGGTTGGAGTCGTTACCGGCTCGGTGCGATGACCAAGAGTCGGATTCGTTTGTGGGGTTACAAGAAACCTGAGGGCTGGGGCAAGACGTCTGCTTTGGAACAATCTGCTTTCGAGGAGCCATGCTTCGATGATTAAGGAGATTGATTCGTTGCTGAAGAAGTGGGCTCAGGAGCTGCACTCCGATCATTCGAAAGGGGGGCTGGCAGGTGGCAACATGGTCGCGATGATGATGGAAAGCAATGGCCAGTTGATCCGTGGGCGGCGTGCATTCCGTGCGCCGTTGGAGAGCTCGTTAGATATCGAGCTGATCGTGAACAAGCACCTCGCGCCCGAGCTTGTGACGGTGGTGCGAGAGCACTACTGCACCCTCGATGTCGGCATGCGCTTGCGATATGCGCACTGCGGCTGCGGTCGTGACACTTATTATCAGCGCCTGCATGACGCACACCTGCAGATTCTTGGAGTCATGATGGGGGTGGCTGCTTGACCCCAGGCACGGCTCCGGCAGTTGCTGTCCCACCGGCCCGCCTTGTCCCACTATGTTTTGACGTAGTGGGACAGGTGCGGGCCTTGTCTTTACTGGGTTGTCCCACCGTCCCACCTTTCAGCGTCACCCGCCCGCATATGCGTAGCAGGCACATTGCACGCGCGTTTCACGCGCAAGCGTGTTCTTAAATTTCTCCCTTTACACGAGAAAGGAGATAAATAAGTAGGACGGTAGGGCGAAGCCCCGAATCTAGGCGCTCTCAGGCGTCCCACTTCGATTTTGAGAGGTGGGACGTATGGGACGCCGAATCAAAAGCGATAGCCGAGTGAATACGTTGTACCCCTGTCGCACCTGCGTCGTACCCATATTGCACCCGTATTGTTCCATGGCATTAAAACTCGCTTGCTGCCACCGGAATCGCCCTGTAAAAAGTACCCATCTTCGATAGGTGCGACCGCAGATAGCGGCAGTCACCACACCACCAAGCCCGGCCATTGCGCCGGGTTTTTGCGTTTAGGGGTTGGCGATGACAAACGAGCAACAAGCGCTGGCAGAGATGCCGATCTGGTTAGTGATCGTCCTGGCCCTGGTCGGCGGCGTATCGGGAGAGATGTGGCGAGCCGACAAAGATGGGGCGCGGGGCTGGGCGTTGTTGCGCCGCCTCGCGCTTCGGTCTGGTGCCTGCATTGTCTGCGGAGTGTCGGCGATGATGCTGATGATCGCGGCGGGCATGACGATCTGGACGGCAGGCGCCTTGGGTTGCCTGACGGCGATGGCCGGTGCCGATGTGGCCATCGGGTTGTACGAACGCTGGGCCGCCAAGCGGCTGGGCGTTTCGGAGTCGACATCGGTCGACCGCAGCTAGGTCGGCGGCCGGGTGGGGGGCGCCATTTTTCCGGGTCCTCCCTGAGGGCCGCCCCCTACACGGGTTAGCGAACTCGCGGGATCTCTGCAGCTGAGAATTTGGCAGGGATGTCCGTCTTTTCAAAGGGTTAGATATGGGCAGGTCAGTTAGCAAGGCCGACTTGAGCGAGATCGTCGGCCGTGATGAACGCACCCTGACCCGATGGCAGAACGACGGCATGCCTGTGACCGAGTTCGGCCTCGGTCGGGGCAACGAAAACCAATACGACACCGAAGCCGTCATTCAGTGGCTGATGCACCAGGCTGCACTCAACGGCAAAAAAGAATCTTCACGCGACCGGCTCGACCGGATCCGTGCCGACCGCGAAGAACTCGCGATGGCCAAGGATCTGGGCGAGGTTGTGATTGCGGCTGATCTGGTCGAGCGTTTCGAAGCCATGATCACCGCAGCCAAAGTGGAGCTGCTCAATTCCTTTCCGGACGCGTTAGCCGCCGAATTGTCGGCGCGCTACGACGTGGAAGTTGACGAGCAGCTCATTCGCGACCCTATTGAAGCCATCCTGAGGAGGCTTTCTGACTATGACAAGGATGATGCCCCGTCAGATGGATATTCTGACGAACCGGACGATACGGAGGGCCTTGAGGAAGACGGCGACTAAAGCGCTGCGCGGCGCCTGCCGCAAGTGGGCACCGCCGCCCCGCATGAGCATTATCGAGTGGGCGGACAAGTACCGCTGGCTCGCACCTGAAGAAGCGGCACGCCCCGGCAAGTATCGCTTTGACGTGACACCTCACCTTATCTGGCCCGGTGGGCCATTGGAGGCACTGGATGATCCGACTGTTAGCGAGATCGTCGGACGCAAATCGGCGCAGGTGGCCTGGACGTCTGGCGTTCTGGGAAATGCCCTGGGCAAATGGATCGACATTGACCCGTCCCCGATCCTGGTGTTGTTTCCCAAAGCCGAAGCGGCCAAACAGTACGTCGGCGAAAAGCTCGAACCGATGATTGAAGCCACGCCACGGCTGCGCAAGAAAGTCGACCTGCGCAGCCGCAAGCTTCAACAAAGGCAGGACTTCAAGCGTTTCCCTGGTGGCTTCCTGAAAATGGTTGGCTCCAACAGCCCGGCTAGCGTGAAGTCCACGCCAGTGCCACGGGTGGCCATTGAGGAACCGGACGACTGCAACCTCAACCTGCGTGGGCAGGGCGATAGCATCAAGCTGGCGAAGGAGCGACTCAAAACCTTTCGTCGTTCGAAAATCATCATCGGCGGCACACCGACCATCAAAGGTCTATCGGCCATCGATGCGGAGTTGGAGCTATCAGACAAGCGTGTTGGCTTGGTGCCCTGTCACGAGTGCGGGCAAGAGCACGCGCTGAGCTTCGACAACCTGCACTGCGATGAGGATCCTGAGTACCAGCATGAGGTGTACGGCAAGAAGCGTCCGGAAAAGACGTTCTACTCCTGCCCGCACTGCGGCGGGATCTGGGACGATAACCAGAAAAACGCCAACCTCAAGCATGGGCGCTGGTCAGCTACAGCAGAGTTTCGCGGTATCGCGGGCTACATCCTCAACGAACTCTACGCAACGTTCTGGGGATCTCGCTTTGAGGTGCTGATGGAAAAGAAACTCCAGGCTGAGCACGCTGCAGCGCAGGGCAACATCGGCCCGATGATCGCCTTCGTCAATAGCTCCAAAGGCGAAAGCTACGAATACCAGAGCGATGCTCCGAAGACTGACGAACTGGAGAAGCGCGCCGAACCCTACGCGGAACTCACCGCGCCCCAAGGTGTGCTCTTGGTCACCGTTGGCGTCGACGTGCAAGGCGACCGCTTGGCGCTAGTGATCACTGGATGGGGTCGGGGTGAAGAGTCATGGCGTCTGTATTGGGGCGAGCTGCACGGCAACCCCATCGATCCGCATGACACTGTCTGGCAAGAGTTGGACAGGGTCATCTCCAGACCGATTCCCATCGCAAGCGGCGCCCAACTGGCGGTGTCGGCGGTCAGCATCGACAGCTCTGACGGTAATACCAGCGATGCGGTTTATGCGTATGTGCGTGATCGTCAACGCTACAACGTTATGGCGATCAAAGGTGCTTCCGTTGACAGCCGTGACAAGGAGATTTTTACCAAGCCGCCGCAGTCGGTGGACACCTCGCAAGACAACACCAAGGCTGCCAAATACGGGCTGAGGGTCCACATCGTTGGCACGCACAAAGCCAAGACTCTGATCGACGGCCGACTTCGGCTGAAAGGCGCAGGGCCTGGCCGAATGCACTGGTATAGCGAGATCCGCTCGGACTACTACGAGCAGCTCACCAACGAAGTGCTGGCGCCGCACCCACGCAACCCCAGCAAGATGGTTTGGCAGAAAAAGGCCGGACGGCGCAACGAAGCGCTCGACTGCGAGGTGTACGCCTTGCATGCGGCGCGCAGTCTGAAAACCCACCTGCTGCGCGATCACGAATGGGACCAGCTGGAGCAGCAACTGCTACAGCCAACTCTGTTCACCACCGAACAACCGGTCGCACCGGTACCGCGCCGAGCCGTCGCTCGTGGGCGGGGCACCCGCAGTCGCGCGGGCTACTAGGAAAACAAACATGACAGACGCACAACAGCGCCTCGCGGAAGTCCGGGCGGCGATCTCTGACGTCCTGAAGAAAGGCCAACGCTTGCGTCGTGCGGATCGCGAACTGTATCGCGCCGAGCTGAACAGCCTTCGCTTGCTAGAGCAGCAATATGCGAAGGAGGTTGCGCTGGAACAGGCCCAACACCAGGGACGCGGTCGTAACCGCATCTCCTACATGAAGATCTGACTATGGGATTTTTTCGAAAAGACCCGGCCGAGTTGCTGATGCGTGAGGCGATCAAACTCGCCAAGTCGGCAAACGAAGCCCGACCTATCGTCGCTCAAGGCGGCGGTGGCGGTGTTGAGACGCGGTGGCGCGGTGCCTCCCGTGTGCTGCGTAGCATGGCCAGCTGGATACCCGGTCTTGGTAGCCCGCGTCGGGATCTCGATCACAATGAGCGGCGAATGCTGGTGGCTCGCTCGCGGGATGCCATGCGCAATCACCTGATCGCCCGTGCAGCCATCACTCGCTTGCGTACCAATGTCGTTGGCACCGGACTGGTTTGCCGCGCACAGATCGACCATGACGCGCTTGGACTCGACGAACTGCAGGCCGATGCAATCAACGCTCAGCTTGATCGTTTGTGGTCGTTGTATGCCGATGACCCTCGGGAATGTGACGCCGAGGCGTCGCTCAATCACTACCAGCTACAGGCATTGGTGTTGATCTCGTCGATGGTAGGCGGCGATGTATTGGTGGCCAGTCCCGACGATGAGCGTCCAGGCTGTGTATTCAGTACGCGGTTGCAATTGATCGAATCGGATCGGGTGTGCAATCCGGCTGGGCAACTGGATGGAGCGTACCTAGTGGATGGTGTCGAGTTTGACCGGCTCGGCGCGCCGTTGGCCTATCACGTCTGCAGCGGCTACCAGAACGAATACACCTCCGGCCAAGCGCTTAAGTGGGAACGGTTGCCGGCCTTCGGAGAGGCCACTGGCCGGCGCCGTGTGATGCACGTCATGGCGGACAAGGAGCGGCCAGGGCAAAAGCGTGGCGCGCCCTATTTGGCTCCGGTGCTGGAGCCGCTGCAGAAGTTGGAGCGCTACAGCAGTGCCGAACTGATGGCGGCGGTGATCTCGGCGATGTTCACCGTGTTCATCAAAAAGACCAATGACTTTCAGGTGGGCAATCTGCCGCTGACGGCACTGGCCAACGAAGGTGACGGCGTTGGAGGCGACACTACCGGCGATGGTGAGTTGGCCTTGGGCGAGGGCGCCATTGTCGATTTGGGCCAAGGTGAAGAGCCAGTGATCGCAAACCCAGCGCGACCCAACGCGCAATTCGATCCGTTCTTTACCGCCGTAGTTAAGGAAATTGGCGCCGCGCTCGAACAGCCAATGGAAGAGCTTTTGCTGCATTACAGCAGCAGCTATAGCGCTGCCCGCGCCGCCATGTTGCAGGCGTGGCGGTTCTACAGCCTGCGTCGTTGGTGGCTGATCTGTGACTTCTGTCAGCCCAGTCGAGAGCTGCTGATTGATGAAGCGGTGGCGAGGGGGCTGATCAAATTGCCGGGCTACGCCGATCCCGCAAAACGCAAAGCGTACTGCCAAGCGATCTGGATCGGTCCGGCCCGTGGCGCTATTGATGAACTCAAGGAAGCCAACGCCGCCGGCAAGCGCATCGAAATCGGCGTCAGCAATGAAACGCTGGAAACAGCCGCAATGACCGGTGAACCGTGGCAGCAGGTGTACCGACAGCGTGTCCGCGAGGTCGAGCAACGCCGCAAGGATGGCCTGCATGTCCTGCCCAAAGGTCGCGAGCAGGAAACTCCACTGCCCAATAACCCCAACGAGGAATAACCATGCCCCGCGCATTTGAGCTGGCTGCATCGCAGCCTTGGCTGATGCTGCCTGGCGCCCTGGACAACCTGCTGACCATTGCAGATCGGATGGGCGATCCGGCAGCGCTGGAAACCCGCACCGGCATGCGGCTGGATAACAGCCGCACCGTCAGTGTGCGCAATGGCGTGGCCATCATTCCGGTGGTTGGCCCAGTGTTTCGTTACGCCAATCTATTCACTGAGATCAGCGGCGCGACGAGCACTCAGGTGTTAGCCACCGACCTGCAAACGGCGCTGGATGATCCCAAGGTCAGTGCAATCATCCTGAACATCGACAGCCCTGGCGGCGTAGCGGCTGGCATCAACGAGCTGGCCGACCAGATCCATTCGGCCCGTGATCGTAAACGCATTGTCGCCTACATCGGCGGCACTGGTGCCAGCGCGGCTTATTGGATTGCTTCAGCGGCCAGCGAGATCGTTATCGACGAAACCGCACTCGCTGGCAGCATCGGTGTAGTCGTTGAGGCTGTCGTCGGCGGTGAAGAAGCCAACGGTCGCAAGCGCTACCAGATCGTCAGTCGCAACGCGCCCAACAAGCGAGTGGATCTGGCCACCGAAGAAGGTCGGGCCAAAGTCGGCGAGACGGTCGACGCCATGGGCGACGTGTTCGTGGCCAAAGTGGCCCGCAACCTGGGCGTGGATCCTGAGCGCGTTCCTGAGATGGGCGACTTCGGCGGTTTGCGCGTGGGCGCCACCGCCGTTGAGTCCGGCTTGGCCCACCGCCTTGGCTCACTCGAAACATTGATTACAGAACTGGCCAAACCGGCCGCAACCCAACCGAGGAAATACAACATGACCACCGTCAGCAGCACGGCGGAGTTGCGTGAGGCGCTGGCCGCCGGCACGGATCCGCAAACCATCGAGATCGCTCAAGCCGGTCAACCGGATCTTGAGAGTGTTCGCACCCAAAGCCGTGAGGAGGGTGCTACCGCCGAGCGACAGCGCATCACCGCTATCAACGCCATGGCCAGCAAGGGTTTCGAGACCGAGATCGCCGCCGCCATCGATGCCGGCACCTCGGTCGAGGCCACCGCTCTGCAGCTGTTTAAGGCGGCGCAGGATCGCGGTATTTCACTGAGTGCGATCAAGGCTGATGCCACCGGCGCGTCGACATCTACTCCGACGGGCGATGCGGCTCAGGGTGAACGTAAAGCAGTTGTGAACGCCATTGTTGAAGGCGCCTCGCGCCGCTGATTGGAGATCCTCATGAGTAATCCTGAACGCCAAACCTACGTCCCCGACCAACTGTCGGCGGGCGCCTTTCCGGTGATCATCGATACCGTCGTGATTGCTTCCGGACAAAAACTCAACCGTGGCGCCGTCCTCGGTCAGGTCAAAACCAGTGGTGAGTTTGTCCTGGCCAAAGCGGCAGCAACTGATGGCTCCGAGACGCCAGTGGCAATCCTCGATCAGCCCACCGATTCGACCAAAGGCGCCCAGATCGCGCCTATACGCCTGACCGGCGAAGTGCTGGCCAACCAACTCACTCTCGGCGAGGGCTTCACCCTGGTGCAGGCGAAAGCCGCGCTACGTGCCCTGAGCCTGTTCGTTCGTTAATTCGGAGTTCTAAATGGATATTTTTGATACCCGCACCATGCTCGAAGCGGTTGAGCAGATGCCAACTGCGCGCCGTTTTTTGTTGAACACGTTTTTCAACGGTGGCAGCCCAGTAACGTTTCCAACCAAAACGGTCGACATCGACATTATCAAGGGCAAGCGAAAAATGGCCCCCTTTGTTCACCCGCGTCTGCCTGGCAGTGTGTCGTTGCGTGAGGGCTACACCACCAGCAACTACACCCCGCCTTACATCCAACCCAAGCGCGAAACCACTGCCGAGTTGGTACTCAAACGTTCGGCTGGTGACAACCCGTTTTCTTCGCGTACTCCATTGGAGCGGGCAGGGCAGTTGCTCGGCAAAGATCTGCGTGACTTGGACGATGAAATCGTACGCCGTGAGGAGTGGATGTGTGCTCAAGCCCTCACCACCGGCAAAGTCCGCGTGATCGGCGAAGGCGTGGATGACACCATCGACTTCCTGATGTCCAGTGATCACAAGATCAGCCTGGGCAGCGGGCAATGGAACAGTTCTGACGGTGACCCTATTGCCAATCTGCGTGGCTGGAAACGCAAAATCGCCAAGGACTCTGGACGTACAGCCAACACCGTCGCCATGAGCGGTGAGGCACTGGATGCCTTCCAGTCGAACGCAACGGTTATGAAACAGCTCAATACTCGCCGTGTGGATATGGGGCTAATCAAACCCGAGGAGCTGCCCGACGGTGTGACGTACCTCGGCTATCTGAATGATCCCGGCGTCGACCTTTATGGCTATGACGAGTGGTACCTGGATGACGACGAAGAAGAACAGCCGATGATTCCGGCTGGCGGCCTGATTCTCGGTTCGACTTCGACGCGCAACGCCATGTTGTATGGCGCGATCCAGGATCTAGAAGCCGTGGAAAGCGGCTTGGTCGAAGCGGCGCGCTTCCCGAAAAGCTGGGTGACCCAAGAGCCAAGCGCTCGTTGGCTGAAGCTCCAGAGTGCGGCACTGGCTGGCCTGCTCGAACCGGATGCCTTCATCTACGCCAAGGTGGTGTGACATGGCCAAGAAAGCCGAGTTTCTGGTGATTGATGGTTGCGTGCAGGATGGCCGCGTCGTTGTCGTAAAGGGCGAGCCATACAGTCCGCCACATAAAGAAATCGAGGAAGCGTTACTCGCTGAGGGGCGCATCGCCCCGCTCAAGGATCCGCGAGCACAAGAACTGCTGCGCCAACTGTCGAACGTTGCCAATGAGGACGAAAACAGCGGAGGTGAGTGATGGGCTTTCGCGAATTAAGCGACGACATGGATGCCTTGGTTCTGGATGGCTTGGGCGATATGGCAACGGTCGGCGGTCGAGAGATCGCCGGTTTCTTTTCCGCGCCTTGGTTGCAGCCGCGCATGGGGCGAATCAACACCGCGTTGCGCGAGCCGCAATTTGAGATTCGCGTCGTCGATGCTGCAGGTTTAGAGCCAGGACAGCTGGTGGTCGTTGATCTTGCAAAGCAAGACGGGGGAGGCCAGTACGACTTGGTCAAACTTGAGCCAGATGGCTCCGGCTGGGTGGCATTGCTATTGAGGCCTAAAGCATGAGCGTTGGCAGTCACTTCAAATCCTCGGCCGGCGGCGGGATGATCTCGCTGCAGACCTCGGCGGCAGACCTGAAAGCATTTCAGGACTTTGCCGCCGTGTTGCCAAAAGCAGCGGCCAACGCTCAGCGTAGAGCCATCAACAAAACCCTGCGTTGGCTTGCCACACAAATCGCCCGCGCCGTTGGGCGGCAGGAACGGATTGCGGTTGCTGCTGTGCGGCAGCGCCTGCGAGCGTACCCGGTCAGCGGTGGAGCGAACAGCGGCAAGCTGTGGTTCGGCCTCAATGCCATGGAGGCGAGTCGCATCGGCCGGCCTCGGCAGAGTCGCTCCGGTGTCTCAGTGGCAGGCCGGCGCTTTCAAGGTGCGTTCTTCAAAAAGGTCTACGGCAACAGCGCTGACGTCTGGATCCGTACCGGCAGCAAGCACTTCAGGGCGAGCGATTATCCCGACAGCGATGTCAGCAGGGCGGTCGGCGCGAGTTCGGGCTGGATCGCCGAACATGACAACCGCTTCCCGCTGGCTAAAGCCAAGGTGTCTCTGGAGCAGGTCCGACCACACTTCGAAAGCTGGGTGCGCAAAGCTGACGAACACCTGGTGCATGTCCTGCAGCAGGAACTCAATTTCGAAGTGCAGAAGCACTTGAAGGGGAAGTGATGTGACGGATCAAGTCGACGAGCCGTTCAGTCTTGAACAGCTGTATCACGCCATCGAGCGGCGCATTCAGGAACACTTCCCGGGCCTGCAGGCGGTGTGCATGTGGCCGGATGATTTGGATCGCTTACCGCTGCCAGCGATACTGATCGAATTGGCTGAGATGGAGCCGGGGCTCGATCCGGGAACCGGTGAAACCGGCTTGGCCTGCAAGTTCGAGGCACGGGTGATCACCGATCCGATTCAGTCGGATCATCATCAACAAGCGGTGTTCCTAGCGGGCCACCTCGCCGCGTTGCTGCGCATGCAGTGCTGGGGTGTTGAGGTCGAACCGGCTGAGTTCGTTCAGGCCATGCAGGACTGGACCAAACCCGAACTGGACGGCTATACCGTCTGGGTCGTGGAGTGGACACAGCAGATCTACCTCGGTGACGCCGAATGGCCATGGCCGGATCAGCCACCGGGCACGCTGCTGTTAGGCGTTGATCCTGATGCGGGGCCAGCCAACCGGGACAAGTACTTTGCGCCGGAGAGTCTGGCATGAGTGGTGGCTATGTGAGCGCCCAGCATGACCGCATGCTCGCTGGGCTTGTGAAGGACTGCTATGTCGTGGCGGTGGATCTCGCAGCGTCACCACCGGTGTGCCGGGTGTCGGACGGTGAGTGGGTAAGTGGCTGGGTACGCTGGCACAGCATCGCCGCAGGCAAGGCGCGGCACTGGCGGGCGCCGAGCCTCAACGAGCAGGGCACCCTGATCAGTGCCAGTGGCGAGGTGGCGCAGGGCACATTTATTCCCGGCCTTTATGGGAGTGGCGGCGCGCCGCCGGACAATCGCGATCACGTTGAAGTCTGGCGTTTCGACGATGGCGGATCTCTGGTCTACGACTGGCAGACGAGTAGCTACACCGTCAGCGTGCCAAGCGGTACGGTCACGATCAAGGTCGGATCAACCCTGGCCGAAGTCACCGACAATGCCATCGTGGTGAAGTCCGGAACGATCGATCTGGAGGGCGTTGTGAATATCAAAGGGCAGGTCAACATCGACGGCCCGCTGCACGCTACCCAAAGCATCACCAGCGATGCCGATATCCTGGCTGCCCGCCAAAGCGACAACCATCACAAGCACTAACTCAACATTTACTCAGCCCGCCGCGTGCGGGCTTTTTCATGCCTGGAGTTCCCATGGCCAAACACCAAGATGAAACGACTGCGTCTGAGTCCACTCCCATCAGCCCAGTGCTGATGCCCATGACCGTGACCTTTCGCGACAAGCACTACACCTCGCGCACGGTTGTCCTGCCGGACGGCCGCACGCTCGCCGTGGCGAAGAACAAAGTCACGGTCGATAGCGCCGACGATGTGGCGTTAAGAACGCTTAAAGCCCATGCCGAGTTCGAGCAACTCAAGGAGTAAACCCGATGATCGGAATGGATCGCCACACCGGGCAACCCATCTCCGGCATTGAGCATTTACGCCAGTCCATCGGGGACATCCTCGGCACGCCATTGGTGAGCCGCCGTGAACGTCCGGAGTACGGCAGCAAGCTGCGGCGCATGGTTGACCTGCCTGTCAACGAGGGCTGGAAAAGCGCCGTCCAGGCTGAAGCCGCCCGGGCGCTGGGTCGGTGGGAGCCACGGTTGAAGCTGGAACGGGTGCGTGTGCTGTCCGTGCTGGGCGGCAAAATCAACATACAAGTCAGCGGCGAATACCTCGGTGTGCGCGGCACGTTGGAGGTGTGGGTATGAGTACCCTGGTGGATCTGTCGGAGCTGCCGGCACCGGACGTGCTGGAACCGCTGGATTTTGAAGAAGTGTATGGCGAGGCACTCGACGTGTTTCGCGGCCACATGGGTGGGAACTGGACGGCCTCTCTGGAAAGTGATCCGGTGACCAAGCTGTTGGAGGTCGCCAGCTACATCAAGCTCGGCAACCGGGCACGGGTCAACGACGCGGCCAAATCGCAACTCCTGGCCTATGCGACGGGCGCCGATCTGGAGCACCTTGCGGCTAACGTCAATCTCAAGCGCCTGGTGATTCAACCTGCCGATCCGCTGGCGGTACCACCGGTCGAGGCGGTGATGGAATCACACGACGCTCTGCGCGAGCGCGTGCAATTGGCCTATGAGGGACTGACCACGGCAGGGCCGCGTAACAGTTACATCCTGCATGCGCGCAATGCATCAGCGCTGGTGGCAGATGCAACGGCGGAAAGCCCGTCACCGGCCTGTGTGGATGTCACGGTGTTGGGCCTTGAAGGTGACGGCACGGCCAGTCCTGAACTGTTGAAGCTGGTTGCCACGGCGGTGAATGACGACGACGTGCGCCCGGTGGGGGACCGCGTCACGGTGCGCGGTGCGCAGATCCTGCGCTACCGCGTCGACGCCGTGCTGCACATGAAAGGTGCTGGCCCGGAGAACGACGCCGCGCTTGCCGAGGCGATCAAGCGGCTTGAGGCCTGGATCAATCCACGCCGCCGGCTGGGCCTCGAAGTGGCGCGCTCTGGCGTCGATGCGCAGCTGCACGTTGCCGGCGTGGCCCGCGTGGAGCTGACGGACTGGCTGGATCTCAAACCGACCAAGGCGCAGGCGGCGTACTGCACCGGTTATTCCGTCGTGCTGGGAGGTTGATATGCGCAGTCTCTTGCCGCTCAACAGCACTCCCCTGGAACGGGGTATCGAGGCAACGTTCGCCGAAACCACGCTGATTCCGTTGCGCACCTTGTACAACCCCGACACCTGCCCGGTACACCTGCTACCGCATCTGGCCTGGGCCTGGTCGGTCGACCGCTGGGATCCTTCGTGGTCGGAGTCGGTCAAGCGTGCCGCCATCAAGGCTTCGTTCTTCATTCACAAGCACAAGGGCACCATCGGCGCTATACGCCGAGTGGTCGAGCCGCTGGGCTACCTGATCGAGATCGTTGAATGGTTCAACACCGTTCCGCAGGGCATACCCGGCACCTTCGCGCTGAAGGTGGGGGTGCTGGACACCGGCATCACCGAGGAAATGTATCTCGAACTTGAACGCTTGATCGACGACGCCAAGCCCGTCAGCCGACAACTTACCGGGTTGGCCATCAGCCTGGAAACCCAAGGCAATTTAGACATCGCCGTGTCCCTCTACGACGGCGACGAAATCGACGTTTACCCGCCCGTCATGCGTGACATTGAGGTCACCGGCAGCATTGGCGTGGTCGGCCGCGAACACACCATAGACACTCTGGACGTTTATCATGATTGATGCGAATTCGCAGTTTTTCGCGATCCTCACGAACGTGGGGATGGCCAAACAGGCGAACGCCGACGCGCTCGGCGTTGCCTGGAGAATCACCGAAATGGGGGTCGGCGATGCCAACCCGGGAGGGTTGGCCGACCCGCCCAACCCAGTGCCGGCGGCCACTCAGACCAAGCTGCTCAGCGAGTGGCGCCGCAAGCCGTTAAATCAACTTCGCGTTGACCCGGTCAACCCGGCGGTGATCATCGCCGAGCAAATCATTCCGGCCGATGAGGGCGGTAAATGGATTCGCGAAATCGGCCTTTACGACGCGGACGGGGATCTGGTGGCGGTGGCCAACTGTGCGCCGAGCTTCAAGCCGCTGCTGTCGCAAGGCTCCGGCCGCACGCAAGTGGTGCGGATGAATTTTGTGGTATCCAGTACCGGGAACATCACCCTCAAGATCGACCCGGCGGTGGTGCTGGCGACGCGTGAATACGTCGATTCGCGCATTCTGGACGAGCTTAGCAAGCTCGACATCAAGCAGTCGGTGCGCGCTGCTACCACCGCCAACATCAGTCTGGTCGGTCTACAGACGATTGACGGTGTAGCGCTCGCGGTCGGTGATCGGGTGCTGGTAAAAAATCAGGCGGCCGCCAAGGATAACGGGCCATATGTCGTGGCCGTGGGTTCTTGGGTGCGGGCCAAGGATGCCGATAGCAATGCCAAGATAACGCCCAACCTGACAGTGGCGGTCGAAGCCGGCTCGACGCAGGCTGATACGATTTGGCAACTGGTGACAGATGCCCCGATTGTTGTAGGAACTACTGCGCTGACGTTCAAGGACATTACAGACGGGTTTGCCCGGTTGTTTTCGCCGAGTTTCGCTGGCAACCCGACAGCCCCGACGCCGGCGCTGTTCGATAACAGTAAGTCGCTTGCGACGACCGAGTTTGCCCAGCGAGCGCAGGGGAGTTATGCGGATCTGGTGACCTATCCCGGGAGCGTTGATTTGTCGCCGGCTGATGTTGGGCGCTTGGTCGCGCCCGGCGGGTCGGGTTCGACTGTCACCCTGCCGGATGCGAGCGCTGTTCCTCAGGGGGCGGTCGTAACGGTTCTCGCGGGCTTGAATGGTGCGACCTTCAAGGCGAAGGCCGGGCAGTCTCTGATTGCGATCAACGGCGCGTTGGGGCCGTTTACTCAGCCTCAATCGACAATCTCGGCCTTCCGGCGCTTGAATAACGGTCAAGGCTGGGCGCTGGAAGGGGGCGATGGCGCGCTGAAGTATTCGCCGATTTTGCGGGGGGCGCATTGGGAGACGCAGCCGCAATTCGATAACGGCAAGTCATTGGCGACTACTGAGTTTGTGCAGCGGGCAATGGGTAATTTCTCTGGGCGTTTCGATATTGCAGCGCTGCCGGCGACATTGAGTGTCGCGGCTGCTGGCCAGCGTATTGTGCTTTCTGCATCGGGGACATTGACCCTGCCGCCTGTTAGTTCTGTACCCACCGGCACCAATTTTTTCCTGTTCAACACGACGCCGGGCGTGGTCAACATTGTCCGGCAGGGTACAGACGTTATTTCCGCGCTGTCTGTTAGTTCCATGACCTCTGTGCCCCTTCAGTCCCTGTCCACCATCGTGATCACCGCAGGCAATGGGCAGTGGGTTGTTGAGAACGGTATGTCCGCTTTGAAATATGCGCCTGAGTTCGGCAGCTCTTTTGGGAATAGTGGTTACCAACGATTGCCATCCGGTGCGATTGAGCAATGGGGTACAGGCGTAACGGACGCGAACGGTTACGTCTACGTTACTTTCCCTATTCCGTTCCCTAACGCGCCGCGCAACATCACGCTCACGCACGTCGGGTCAATGTGTTTGATGCACGCGCTCATGGGGGCGGGACTGGGTGCGTCCGGCTGTACGTTGCGCGTGCAAAATGCGGCGGGTACTGCCCAGGCGCTCTGGTCGGTTCAATGGCGAGCAGTAGGAAATTGATGATGAGCAAAACCGTGTTTTTCAGTCCGTCCGTGTGCGGGGCTTATCGCGCAGAGATTCATGGCGCGAACATGCCGCCGGACGTTGTCGAGGTGTCGGAAAGTGTTTGGCAGTCGCTGCTGGACGAGTTGGCGGTTAGCCCTAAAAAAATGTCGTCTCGGCCCAACGGTCAACCAGTGCTGATTGATCCGCCGCCGCTCGATGCTGAGGAACTGGCGGCGGGTGAGCGCGCCTGGCGCGATGCGCAGTTGGCTTTGACCGATCCGTTGGTCTCCCGGCACCGCGACGAGATCGAGGAGGGCGGTGTGACCTCGATCACCGCTGAGCAGTACGCAGAGCTGCAGGCTTACCGCCGCCAGTTGCGCGACTGGCCGCAAGGTTCGCAATTCCCATTCGCCGAGCATCGACCGATTGCGCCGCAGTGGTTGACCGAGCCGCCTCAATAAACGCCCCGCACTGACGGGGCGTTTTCTTTTCCGTTACGCGTAACACGAACCCCCTTCACAGCCTCGCTTATGCGGGGCTTTTTCGTTTTTGGAGAACGAGCCTTATGAGTTTCTTTCACGGCGTCACGACCACCTCGGTCGATACCGGCGCACGCACTATCTCGCTGCCGTCCTCGTCGATCATCGGCCTGTGCGACACCTTCAGCCCTGGCTTGGTGGGTGGCGGTACGGCCAAGGCCGGCGAACTCAAGCTGATCACCACCGAACGTGAAGCCATTGCAGCGTTCGGCGCCGATTCAGCGATCACCAAGGCCTGCAGGGCGATTTACGCCAAGGCCAAGGCGGTGATCGTCGCCATCGGTGTGCCGAAGATGGACGACCCGGCGCTGCAGACCTCGGCCATCATTGGCGGTGTTTTGGAGTCCGGTCAACGTACTGGCCTGCAGGCGTTGCTCGATGGCAAAAGTCTGTTCAACGCACAGCCGCGATTGCTGATCGCCCCCGGCCATTCGGCTACGCAAGCAGTGGCCACGGCCATGGATAGTCTGGCGCAAAAGCTACGGGCTATCGGGATCATCGACGGGCCATGCACCACCGATGAGGCCGCCATGGCCTACGCGAAAAACTTTGGCAGTCGCAACCTGTTCATGGTCGACCCCGGTGTGCAGTTCTGGGACAACGGTGAAAGCAAGACGGTGGACGCGCCGGGTTCTGCATGGACTGCCGGCCTGTTTGCCTGGACGGATTCGACCTACGGCTTCTGGGCTTCGCCGTCGAACAAGGAGTTTACCGGCATCACCGGTACCACCCGTGCGGTGGAGTACCTGGACGGTGACGAGACCTGCCGAGCCAACCTGCTCAACAACGCGAACATCACCACGATCATTCGTGACGATGGTTTCCGTCTCTGGGGCAACCGCACGCTGTCTAGCGACCCGAAATGGGCGTTCGTCACCCGCGTGCGCACGTTGTTCATCCTCATGGATGCCGTACAGGCCGGCCATAAATGGGCGGTCGACCGCTCGATCACCAAGACCTACGTCAAGGACGTCACCGACGGCCTGGAAGCGTTCATGCGCGACCTGAAAAACCAAGGCGCGGTGATCAACTTCGAGGTGTTCCCGGATCACGAATTGAACACGGCCAGCCAGATCGAGCAGGGCAAGGTGTACTGGCGCATCCGCTTCACCGATGTGCCGCCGGCTGAAAACCCGAACTTCCTTTTCGAGGTCACCAACGAGTGGATGACCGAAGTGCTTGAAGCTGCCTAAGGAGGCACCCTGATGATTCCTGAAGTTCTCTCTAACTGCGCCGGGTTTATCGACGGCGTCAGTTTTGCCGGTGAAATGCCGAGCCTCACCTTGCCCAAGGTGGTCCTGAAAACCGAAGCCTACCGAGGCGGCGGCATGGCCGGCGAGGTCGAGATCCCGACCGGCGTGGAAAAGCTTGAAGCCGGTTTCACCACCAACGGTGTGCGCCGCGAAGCGCTGAAGTTTTTCGGCCTGTCTGACCGCACCGCCTGCAGCGCGGTTTTCCGAGGCTCATTTAAAGGCCTGAAAGGTAAGGTCACCCCAGTCATCGTCACCATGCGTGGCGGTATCAAGGAAGTCGACATGGGCGACTGGAAGCCCGGCGACAAGGCCGAGACCAAACACAACATGGCACTGACCTACTACAAACTCGAAGTTGCCGGTCGGGTGGTTTACGAGATCGACATGCTGGGGATGGTCCTAGTCGTCGATGGCGTCGACCAGCTCGCTGACGAACGTTCGGCCCTTGGCCTTTAAGGACACGATGAAATGACGCAAACCAATCAAGCTACTCAAGAAAAACCACTGCCAAGCTGGCTGCAACTGACCGAGGAAGGTTTTCGCATCTCACTGCGACACCCCACCGAACTGTCGGGTGTGCTGGTCGACACGCTGACCATTCGTGCGCCATGCGTGCGTGACATTCGGGCCGCGCAAGCGACCTGCAACGGCGATGAAGAAAAGCGCGAAATGTCGCTGTTCTCCTCGCTAACGCAGACCCCGGAACAGGATCTGATGGCCCTCAAGCTGGTCGACTACATGCGCCTGCAAAAAGGCTATTTTCGTCTGGTCCAAGACGACTAGGTTTGATGGACCAACGTTGAAGGGGCTGGCCAAGCGTCTGGCCAAGGAGACCGGTTTCTCGGCTGCCGAGATCATGGCCATGCCCTTCAACGACATCGTGTGGTGGCTCACGGACTGAGCCATTTCCAATCATCCTCGATCCCAGGGACACGCACATGGCGAAGAACCTCGCACTCGGCTTTGTCATCGGCGGCGCCGTCGATCCGACGGTGGGCAAAGCGTTCAAGGACGTCGAAAGCAAGATCAAGCACCTGGACACGGTCGGCAGTAAAGCCCGGGTGCTGCAGAACACAATCGGCGACACCATGCGTCTGCGTGAGGAATGGCGCAAGGCGCACGCAACTGGCGCCGCCGGTGCCGACAAGCTGTTGTCCAAATACGAAAAGAACCTCGACCTTCTCAAGAAACAGGGCGTCGAGGTCGGACGGCTGAGTAAGGCCTACGCCACGATGGGTCGCGTGGCGGCCGGCGCTGAACTCAAGGCGATCGGCCATCGGCAACTGGACGAAGGTCGGCAGGGGATGAAAACCACCCTCGGCCAGGCCGGTGCACTTACTGCTGCCGTAGCGATTCCTACCAAGGTCAGCGCGGATTACGGCGCGATCATTCGTGACATAGCGATCAAGGCCAATATTGCCAACACACCAGAAGAAACGCAGCTCTCCAAAACCGTGATCGACACATCGCGGGATACTGGCATGGCGCGCAATCAGGTGGCCGAGGTAGTCAACGCCCTGGTCGGCGCCGGTATGGAGTTGGACAAGGCGCTGTCCTATGCACCGACCGCAGCCAAATTCGCGGTGGGCCAAGGATCGGAAGGCACTGAAACGGCGAAGATGATCAACGCTTTGGGGCAGAACGCCAAGATCACTGACCCCAAGGTAATGCAGCAGGCGCTGGAGGCCATTGCTTACCAGGGCCAGGCGGGCAGTTTTGAAGCGGTCGACATGGCCAAGTGGTTTCCTGAGTTACTGGCCGGTATGGGCAAACTGGGTATCACCGGCATGGATTCGGTGACGCAGCTGGGCGCGATGCTGCAGGTGCAAATGAAAACGGCCGGTGGGTCCGACGAGGCGGCGAACAACCTCAAAAACTGGATGGAGAAAATAGGCTCGGGTGAAACGGTCAAGGCCTACCAGAAGGCCGGGATCGACTATAAGGGGTCGATGCAGACAGGTTTGCAGAATGGCAAATCCACACTGGAATCCAGTTTTGCCCTGGCCCAGAAGTACATTGAAGCGACCGATCCGAAGCGGGCGGCCGAGATGGCCAAGGCCACAGCGGCGATCAGTAAAGAGGCTGATCCCGAGAAAGCCAAAGCTATGATGAAGTCGCTGGAGGAGGCTTTGCGTACCGGTGACCTGTTCGCTGATATGCAGGTCAAGGCCGCTTTGACAGCGTACATGCAGAACAAGGATCTGTATGAGCAGTTGAAGAAAGACTCGGCCAATGCCACCGGGATCCTCGACAAGAACCTGGCGGAGCGCCGGCAAACGTCTGCGCAAAAGTGGTCCGAGATGGCCCAGAGCATGGATGATGCTATGCGCAGCATCGGTGATGCGATTCGCCCGGTCACTGATGCGGTGGCGGATGGGATCACGAATGTCAGCCGTCAGCTCGCGGGACTGTCCGATGAGTCACCGCGTTTGGTGACGGCTATCGGTACCGCTGTGGCGGGCATGATCGCGCTCAAGGGTGCCGTCAGCGCATTCAAGATGGGTAAGGGCCTGATGAATATCGGGCGCGGCACCTTGATGGGCAACCCGAACATTCCGCAAAAGGTCATCGTCACCAACCTTTCGGCGATGGGCGGCGGACTGGATGCCGGCGACTTCGATACCGGTCGCGATGGGAAAAAAGGAAAGGGCGGAAAAGGCGGTAAGGGCGGCGGCAAAGAGGGTATCACCCGTGGAGGCGGGGGTGGTCCTAGCGTTGGCTCTGTGGTGAAAGGAACCGCCGTGGTCGCCATCGCTGAAGCGGGATACAAGGCCTGGGATACCTATCAGAATGCCGAAACTCAGGATGAAAAAGCCGAAGGGTACGGGCAAGCGGCGGGTGGCTTGGCCGGCACACTGGCCGGTGCTGCAGCTGGGGCCGCTATCGGATCGGCCATTCCCATCATTGGCACCATGGTCGGTGGATTGATTGGTGGTTATCTCGGTTACATGGGCGGCGACGCGCTCGGCGGCTTTGCGGGCAAAGAGCTGTTCGGAACCCCTGACTCACTCAAGAAGGTGCCGGATGCCGGGCCGCTGATGATGGTCAATGCCGGGCAGAACATTCCGCCGGTAATGGGCGATGTCGCCCGTTCATTCGCGCCGGTACCGGTCGTCAAAGACATGGTTCAGCCGCAACCGAAAATGTTGCCGCTGCTGACCGGTGCTGCGCCCGTACCTCAAGCGACTCTCGACAGTCCCAAGCCGCTACCGGCTCCGATGCAAGCGCTGCCGGTACAGGTTCCAAAGTCACCTGTTTCCAAGCCTCTGTTGCCTGAGCGGGAGCCGACTGCAACAGCATTGGGGGATGTCACGCGTGCATTGAATCAGCCGGCATCCCCGGCGGTACCGGCGATGCTCGCACCGCCTGTTGCTGCTAAACCCCAGTCGACCAAGGTTGAGCAGCGATTCGATATTCAGGCGCCTCTGCATGTCACCGTACAGGGCGACGTAAAGGATCCGGCGCAACTGGCGCGAGAGCTTCAACCCTACATCGATCAGCAGTGGCGTCAGTCCACCCAGCAGTTGCAAAACCGCTCGCTGTTCGACGAACCGCATGTGTAACGAGGAGAGCCAATGGCCTACATGGAACAGCTGCAATCGGGATTGAAGAATCTTGCAGCAGCGGGAGAGAGTGGTCGGCGTAGCCTCGACGGCATGATGGGGCCAGTCAACGGTGCCATCAGCGAGATCAGCGGCGCGGCCTCGGAGCTGGAAGGCATTCCCTTCGTTGGTCCGGCGATGGGGGCAAAGCTGCAGCGTGTCATGCGTGGCGTCAATGCCGCTCAGGCCAAGGTCGGCCAGGTGGTGGCCACGTACAACAAAGCCACGCGTGCTGTATCGCAGATCGATGAACGCATGGGTGAGCTGAAGGAACAGGCCGCCCGGGCGTCCACCGCAATCAACAAGGTCGCCGGCAAGGTCAGCCCGTCGCTGGCCAACATCGTGCCGACCGGTTCGCTGGGTGGTGATACCACCCCATTGCCGGAAGCGGTGAAGCCGTTCCCGCATCTACTGATCGTGCAACCACAGGATCCGCAGGCGCAGCCCTACTACTTCAATCTGGACACCGCAGCCTTTGATGAACTGCGGCGCTCGACTGAGTTTAGATGGGCTTCGCAGGAGCGACTCACCCGTCGGCCGGCACAGCAAGCGGTCGGTATCGGTGAGGAAAAGATCACGCTCAAGGGCGCGATCTTTCCCGGCTTCAAAGGCGGGATCAAACAACTGGACACTCTGCGCAGCCTCGGTGCCCAACTCAAGCCGCTGACCTTGACCACCGGCTATGGCGACGTGCTCGGCACCTGGTGCTTGAAGAGCGTTGAAGAAGAACAGAGCGCGCTGCTGCAGGGCGGGATCCCGCGCAAGCAGGCGTTCACTTTGGAGTTTGTGCGATATGGCGACGACCTGCAGAACGTCTGACGGGGATCTGCTGGATACCCTGTGTTACCACGCATATGGGCACCTTGAAGGCACACTTGAGGCGGTGCTCGACGCCAATCAAGGGCTGGCTGATGAGGCGCAACCTTATCGCGCCGGCATCGTGATCGAGCTACCAGATCTGCCTGGTCCCATTGAAGAAGGCATATCGCTATGGAGTTGATGGACTATAGTCAGCGCGTAGGGCTTGAAGCTCCTGCAGTTACGACTCCTTCAGAACCCGCCTCGTGCGGGTTTTTTTATGGAAAAAATAAATGACCCCCGCCTTTCGCATCGTCGCCGACGGCGCCGACATCACGCAGCGGATCAACGACCGACTGCTGCAACTCAAAACCACTGACAAGCCTGGTATGGAATCCGACGAATTCGAACTGCGAGTCGACGACCGCGACGGCGCGGTGGTGCTGCCTCCACGCGGGGCCAGCATCGAGATTTTCCTCGGCTATACAGAAACCAAATTGACTCGCATCGGCCGTTACGTCGTCGATGAGATCGAGCTATCCGGCCCGCCGGATACGCTGGTGATCACTGGCAAGGCCAGCGACATGCGCGGCAGTGGCAAGACCGTGCGCAGCGGCAGTTGGGAAAATGTTCCGCTGTCGCGAATCGTGGGTGATATCGCTGCACGTAATGGCTGGCAGCCTGTGTGCCCAGTGCAAACCAAAGTGCCGCGTGCCGATCAGCTCAATGAATCGGATTTCAATTTCATCACGCGCCTGGCCAAGCAGTACGACTGCACCGCCAAAGTCGCCGACGGCAAGCTGCTGGTGATGTCACGCCAAGGCGGGCAGAGCGCCTCGGGCAAGTCTTTCGGTGTGGTCCTGATCCAACGGCGCGACGTCAGTCGCTTTCAATTTCGTCTTGGTGATCGCAACACGCACAAGGCGGTATCGACCAAGCACCAGGACAAGAAAACCGGAAAGCTCGCGGTGGTCACCTTGGATAACGACGAATCGCCTGACGGGTTGCCGCCGGTGCACAGCGACCGCCACATCTACCCGAACAAGTCCGCAGCCGAAGCCGCCGCTAAGGCACGTCTCACCGCGTTCAACCGCTCCACGGCCGGCGTCCGGCTGGAGATGGCAGGGCGCACTGACCTCTTCGCCGAGCGCTCGATCAACGCCCAGGGCTTCAAGCTTGGACTCGACGGCGAGTACCTGGTCGACTCGGTGGAGCAGGTATTAACCCAGGCGGGCTGGAGCACAACAGTTGAGTGCAACGGCGGCAAGAAGGGTAAAGCCAAAGCCAAGGGCAAGAAGAAAAAAGCGGCGAAGGATCTGAAGGTCGTTCAGCTCAAGTAATAGCGCCATTCTCACAACTTAAGGAGACATCGATGTCACTGACCGAACAGCAACTGCAATCCATCATGCCCAACGCCCGCCGCCAAGCGGGCGTTTTTGTATCCGCGCTCAACGCAGCCATGGCCCATCGGCAGATCAACACACCGAAACGGCAAGCCGCGTTCCTGGCGCAAGTCGGTCACGAGTCGGGTCAGCTGCAGTACGTTCGGGAACTGGGCGGCGACCAGTACCTGAGCAAATACGACACTGGCACCCTGGCTGCGAAACTGGGTAACACCCCGGCAGCGGATGGTGATGGCCAGCGTTATCGCGGTCGGGGTCTGATCCAGGTCACCGGCCACAACAATTACCTGCGCTGCAGCTTGGCGCTGTTCGGTGACGAGCGATTGCTGCGCACGCCTGAGCTGCTGGAACTCCCGCAGTGGGCCGCCGAGTCGGCTGCGTGGTTCTGGTCCGTGAATGGGCTGAACGCGCTGGCCGATCAGAACGAATTCAACACGATCACCCGCAGGATCAACGGCGGTCTCAACGGCCTGCAGGATCGGCTGGAGCTGTGGGAGCGGGCGAGGGCGGTTTTATGCGTATAGGTGAACTGATCCCTGCACCGTATCGGCTCCTGGCCAAAGGCTTGGTGCTGATCGTTTTGGCCGGTGGTTCTGCGTCCATTACCTGGCAAGTGCAGGATTGGCGCTACGGCAAACAGCTCGCCGAGCAGGAGCGCCTCCATACCGAAACCCTCAATCAACTGGCCTTGGCTTCCGTCGCACAGCAGCGTGCCGAACAAGACAGCCGCCTCGCGCTCGAACAGCGTCTGGCTACCAGCGAGCAAACCCATTACCGAGCCTTGAACGATGTCCAACGTGATCAAAGTCGCCTGCGCGACCGCCTTGCCACTGCTGATCTGCGCCTGTCAGTCCTACTCGACGCCACCAGCGGCGCCGGCAACGGATCGGTGTCAGGCGCCACCGCCACCGGCGGCGTGGTTCATGGCCCCACAAGAGCCGAACTTGACCCAGCGCATGCTCAACGAATTATCGGCGTCACCGATGACGGAGACCGGGGGCTGATTGCCCTCGCGGCCTGTCAGACATACGCCAAAGAAGTCTCAACACCGAAGTAAAAAAGAGCGGCCGGTCCGGATGCGTCAACATCCGGATCGACCGCCGTCCCTGCAGATGGTCCCTGCAAGTCCAGCCAAGGCTCTTGCTCCGTGCACAAAGCGCGGCGAGCCTAGCACCTGTTTATCCATACAGTAAAGGTCTTGCTTTCATGTCTACACCCATCATTCCTTGGATGGGCGGCAAACGCCGCCTTGCCGACCGCCTACTTCCGCTTTTTCCGCCACACGAATGCTACGTTGAAGTCTTTGCCGGCGGTGCCGCGCTGTACTTCATGAAGCCTCAGCCATCGCCGGTCGAAGTCCTCAACGACATCAACGGCGACCTGGTCACGCTTTACCGCGTCGTGCAGAACCACCTCGAAGAGTTCGTACGCCAATTCAAATGGGCGCTCAGTTCTCGGCAGGTGTTCGAATGGCAGAAAATGACCCGCCCCGAAACCCTCACCGACATCCAGCGCGCCGCCCGATTCTTCTACCTGCAGCACCATGCCTTCGCCGGCAAGGTCTCCGGTCAGACATTCGGCACGGCGACCACCGCACCGGCCATCAATCTGCTACGGATCGAAGAAAACCTCTCGGCCGCGTGGCAGCGCCTGTCGGGTACCTACGTCGAAAACCTCCCATGGCTTGAATGCGCCGAACGCTACGACCGTGCCCACACCTTCCACTACATGGATCCGCCTTATTGGCAGACCGCCGGATATGGCGTGGACTTTCCATTCGAGAACTATGAGCGGATGGCCGACTTCATGCGCCGCTGCAAAGGCAAAGTGATGGTCAGTATCAACGACCACCCGGACATCCGCCGCGTGTTTGAAGGTTTTCACTTCGAGACCTTGGACATCCGTTACACCACAGCCAATCAGCGGCAGGGGAAGGCCGAAATGAGTGGCGAGTTGGTGATCATGAACTGGGAACCGGCAGCGTTGGGTGGGTTGTTCTGACAGTTGCCGGGTATCATTTCTTTACTTCCCACCCTCCCGTCTGTCCGATATTTCCTACAGAAATTGACCGAATGCCGTTCTGAACGTTAACTGTACATTCGTACAGTATCGGAAGTCGTGCGTCATGAGCTTTTCAATCCTAGGCCCTATGGCTGTGGCCGGTCGGAAATTACCTCTTTGCCTTTTTCGAGTGCCGGCAGGCTTTCCTTCGCCGGCAGCGGATCACATTGAAACCCACATCTCGCTCGACGAAGTGCTCAACATTCGTGCCCCGCATGTTTACCTCGTGAAAATTGCCGGAGAGAGCATGCAGGGGGCGGGTATCTTTGACGGAGATTTGGCGGTAGTGGATCGTTCACTAGAGCCGGCGCACGGGCATATTGTTGTTGCGCTGCTCAACAACGACCCACTTTGCAAGCGGCTATGCATCCGTGGGAAAGAGGTCATCCTGCTGTCTGAAAATCCCAAGTATCCACCGCGTTACGTCTTGGAAGGCGATGAACTGGCGATCTGGGGCGTGATCATTGGTAGCGTGCGCAGTCATGTCTAAGCAGGTGCCGGTGTTCGGCCTGATCGATTGCAACAGCTTTTACGCCAGCTGCGAGCGAGTATTTCGTCCTGACCTGGCCAAGGTCCCCATCGTTGTCTTATCGAATAACGACGGCTGCGTCATCGCCCGCAGCTACGACGCCAAGCCATACGTGAAAATGGGCGAGCCGTACTTCCAGATCAAACACAAGCTTAAGCAGCACGGCATCGTCCCGTTCTCCTCGAATTACGCGCTGTACGGTGACATGAGTGAGCGCGTCATGACGCTGATTGAGTGCATGGTGCCCGCAGTCGAGGTCTACAGCATCGACGAAGCGTTCGTCGACCTGACCGGCATCAACGCTCTAGATAGCCTCGGACGGCAGATCCGGAACCAGGTACTGAGGTGCGCCGGCATACCGGTGGGCGTGGGGATTGCTCACACCAAAACCCTAGCCAAGCTGGCCAACCATACGGCTAAACGCCTGCAGGCGCAGACGGGGGGCGTCGTCAATATTTGCGACCCGACTAAGCGTGACTGGGTACTGCGAAATACCGACGTTTCAGAGGTGTGGGGTGTAGGGCGTCGAATGAAAGCGCATCTGGATACTATGGGAATCAAGAGTGCGATGGATTTGGCAAAATCGGACCCTTGGACACTGCGCAAAAACTTCAGTGTGGTGATCGAGAAGACGGCGCGCGAACTGGCCGGCACTCCCTGTCTGGAGCTAGATGAACCCGATCCGCCGAAACAGGAGATCTGCTGCAGTCGAATGTTCGGCACCCGCCTGACGGAACTGGCACCGATAAAGGAAGCGGTGGCCACTTACGCGATGCGCGCTTCAGAAAAGCTCAGGGCGCAAAACTCGCTGTGCAAGAAAGTGCGCGTGAGCATTCGCACCGGCATGTTCAACCCGGAGGAGGCGAAGTACGCCAATGGTGTGGTGATCGATATGCCTTACCCCACGGATGACGTCCGGTTACTGATCAAGGCTGCAGTCGATGCGCTGGATCGGTTGTATCGCCCTGGGTTCAAGTACAGCAAGGCGGAGGTATTGCTGATGAACCTGTGTCAGCCAGGTGAGTACACGGACGATCTGTTTGCGGCTTCTCAACCGACCGAATCTACCAAGGTCATGGCCGTACTGGACCAGATCAACGAGCGGTGGGGAAGGGGGACGCTGCGAGCGGCGAGCGTCCCTAGCAAGCCAGAGTGGGCCATGCGGCGTGAAATGATGAGCCAGAGCTACACAACTCGCTTGGATCAATTGTGGACGGTCAACTGTAGCTAATAAGACGTCCGCTATCGGCCAGAGGCCGGCATACTGAGCAGAGAACCATCAAACGAATCGGGTATTAGGTACTAGAATGATTTACTGATGATATCAAAATGTAATCGCCGAGCGTCGGCAAAAGCGCTAGGATCGGGTGTCATTACAGCGGACTTTACCCTAAAGAGGAAGGATCATGAATGGAGTCGCTTCGGAACTCGACGCTAAAATACTCAGTACAAGTTTGCATCACCTCGATATTGAGACGGGAACATGTAATTCCGTTGCAATTCCGGTTGATAAAGCAGATTTAGAAGCCTACCTGAGCGCGTTGCTACTGGAAATTCATGGGCGTCCGCAAAACCGCCTATACACCCTTGTCAGTCCTACAACCGAATTCGCGACCTCACTCAATGCATTTTTCGGTAGCAAAGATTTGATAGCCGCGCCCGAAACACAGACACTCGCCTCTCGCTTGTTACGCATCGAGGTCGATACTGAGGAGCGCTATGGGCATTTAGATAAATCCGGAAAAGGACTTGTTAATAAAGGCAGCTTTCTCCAATTTTTATACCAAGATGGAGGTTCGCTGTCCTACTTGGGTGTCAAAATCGAGCATCAGCGATTCATTGATGAAACGGATTTGAAACGAAAAATTGGTCTTGGTGAATCCAACAAAATTTATAAGGCCTGCAAAGTAAGCATGGATGCTGAAGGTAAAATGGGACAAGTTTTCGTGTTTGACACACACTCCCGACCATCAACCTATTGGTGGAAGGAAGTTCTGGAGCTCAAACAGTTACGTAGTGATGCATTGAATACCGAAATGGCCGTTAAATCGGTGGTGAAGACGCTTGGCAAGGTCAAGAGCGTATCTCCAGTTGATTACTCGATCCTTCGGAACGCCACAATTGCGGCATTTAAACAGAACGAAACTTTGAGTTTCGATGATTTTGTGACAAAAACTTTTGCTAGCTATGTCCCAGTAAGTGCCGCACTCACCGATCTGCTTCCCAGTATAGTGACAAATTTGCGTTCTCTACCGGAAAAAAGAAATTTTGATGGGCAGTTCACGTTAGTTCCCTCTGCCGTACCGTTTCGCCGGCAAACCATCAAAGTCTCCGAACAAATAAGTGTGGCGTACGATGAAGATATTCCAGATCTTCCAGACAAGATCTGGTATTCGAAAACACCAGCAGGCCAATCTGTTTTGGTATTAGACGCACCGAATGGTGCTGGGGGATTTATCGAAAAGCCTTGGAACTTGAAATAAATGCTAAGCGCTCTTTTCACTTCTCGCTTAACAATTTCTTTGGAGGAAGAACGGTTCGACCAGTATCGACTCAGCGCAGGTGGGAATTGCACTGTCTCTGAAGCCAGAATTATAGTGAAAGATGCGTTTGAACGCTTGCATGTAATGATTTCACTACGAGATAGATTTTCCCTAACCTTCGGCTACGATGAGGACTCGAAAGGTATAACTGACTTCTCTGAAACAAGCCATGCTCTCGTGAATGAACTATTCGAACTCAGTGACGAAGATGATGCAAGCCGCATGTCAGTGGAGTTCGTTGTACATAAGACGGTGAAAAATCAGCGATTATCTCTGTACGTGCCCGCTTTGTTTGGTGTTTACTTAGAAAACACACCAACTCTTCAAGTGTTAAAAGTATTGGCCGGACGGATAGGCGAAAATTTAGTTTTCGAGTGCATGACGCCGATATTAACTTCTAGTAGCTCAAGCATTTCGTTTCAAAGCATTGGTGATACAGGAGCCGGTACCGGAAAACAGCAACAGATTGTGAATCGTAAATATGTTTTTGATATTTTTAAAGATAATAGCTTTAGCAGATCGCTGCCAGATTTTTTTGTGCCGCAGGATTTCAATTTAACGACAGCCACTGGCGTAGCAGAGATCGATAGATTTTTTAAGAAGACGCGCACATTAGTGTCGGCCATATTTATATCGAGCACCGCCGAGCTAGATGAAAATGAGAAACTTGAATATCGGATTTGTGGATATAAAACGATAGCAGGAGTGGTGCCTTTGGTCCATTTGGACGATGCTGCCGACATGCTATATAAAATGGCTACCTGGGCTTACGGAGATGGTGGAAATGCAGATAAGATTGGACTTTCCCGGAATGTCTTGTCGCTTTATATCACCAAGTTACAGGATCTTCCTAAGCACCCGGAAATACTTCACGCGATCCACTCAAACTATCAAATTTATTTGAAAGAAAACGTAGAGAGTTATCTGGAGGTTAAAGGTAAAATTGCCGACATCCTCATTGATGCTGTGAAAAAGACTCATGATCTTGTTGACTCATTTGTCGACTCGTTAAAAAATGGAATACTTGTATTATTGACATTTGTTTTGACTGTTGTAGTTGTCAATGGGCTTAAAGATACCAATGCTAGCGCAATATTTTCTCCGGCTTACATTTGGGTCGTGGTTGTTTTATGCCTTCTAATGAGTATTTGGGTGTTTGTCGCACGATCTAGCGCGCTCAGCCAGTTTGATAGGGCATTTGATTCGATTGACGAGTTGCTAAAACGAAACTACCACGGCGTTCTCCAATCTACTGAGATCGATGATGCACTGAAGCCGGTTCGTATCAGCAATCGTGAATACTTGAGTGTTCAGTCGAGGCGTTATGTCAAGGTTTGGTTGGTCATAGTCGCACTGCTGATTGCCGGTTTCTGTGTCGGTAACGCGATTTTCGTTCAAGCATCATTATCGAATAGTGGAGCGCCTCCTCTCCAAACGCCCCAAGTTCCAGGGGCGCCCGCTGCGGAAAAGCAGTCAACGCTTGTTCCTGATAAGGTTGAACAAAAGAATCAACCCGATCAAGCTAAGCCTAGCAGTCGTCTTGATCGCCGTGTAAATTTACGGCGTAGCAAATCTGAATGACGTGAACCTGAGGCGGTCTCGCCGCGGCTTAGACTGACTGCTATATCCGATCCTGCGTCGGAGTGAGTAAGTTTTTGCAATTGGCTATATGATGCTAGTTTTAAGAAATCGCCTCATTGGCATTTTATATATTCGAAAATAAAATATAAAAACAAGCTATAAAAGCTTCTGTGTATTTGAAATATTGTCTCTTGCGCCGTCAACTTTGTAGCTGTTTATGATCTCGGTATAATTTTCTGGAGATGTTAATGCCTGCTCTAAAAGACCTCTTGCTGATAGAGATACATAGAGCGCCGCCGAGTAAGCTTGGCAATTTATTGAACGTTCATGATTGAACTCTATGTCAGTGAAGCATTGATAATTGAGTATGGATTTTGCAATTTCTTCATTGTTGCTAAGTGCATTTATGTAAAGCCAGTCGTAAAAAAGTGTTTTTGGCTCAAGTGGCCAAGTACTCTGATAAAATTTGAACGCCTTTAAGCGCCCGCTCACTTTCAGTCTCTCGTCTTTTTTCGCCTCTCTTGAGGATTTATCCAATATGTCTACAAACGGCCCTCCGCACTCAAATATTTTGCTCGCCTGAAAGGCGCACTCTACGCTAAATTTCTTATTGTATTTTTTCGTCTGAATCATCAAGTTAAATGCGCTAGCTTTAACACCCTCTTCATTTGGAGATTTTGAAGAAATCTCAAGTATCCTATCTATACTGAGTTTTTCACATATATTTTTGTGAAGGGAAGAAATGCTTCTCTGCTTCTGCGCCACAGAGAATCCTGGAAACCAGTCAAAGCTTACAAATGTAGTTTTGACTAGGCAGTCAACATCTGATATGGGAATAAAAACAGGTCTTTCAGCCATGGTTACCTCTGATAAAAATACTCTGGTCTGATCTTCCAATCATACTGAGGAAAAGCTTTGGCTAATGCTTGCAATCCAACCAAGTCTTTTATTTTATTTTGATAGTTAAAGTTAAAGTCGATAAAATAATTTGGTGGTATAGTACCTGAAACCATGACCTCTGCTTGAACGTCGGTGGTATCAAAACTCTTTAATTTTTGTTGCAGTCGACTCTCTTCGCCTGCGAAAAGCTTTTCTAATGCTGTCGGCCCACGCAGATCATTATCTGGAGTGTCCTTTATGTACTTTGTCGCTGCATTGGTTTCTGTGAACAAACAGTCAAGCTCCCAAAGAATATTTGGGCTAAGCCTGATTACAGCCCAATCATCAGCAGGGTAATTTAGAGTCATAGGGTAAAACATTTTGCAGTTTGGGAATGTAATGGATAGGCAAGTTCTATTTTCACGCTCATCAAATCGATGGTCATCATTGTGGGCAAACTGAATTCTATTAGCTTGTAATATGGAGCGAGAGATCAGCCCATTGGCTAAGATGCTAGTCAGGTTGGAAGTTCGAGTGAAGTGTATCAAGTGTTCTATCTTTCGATTTTTCACTATCTGCTGAATCATAAAAACGTTCCTTGTTGTTCTCATTTTTTAGCATTGCGGCCGATCTCTGAAATTTGCTTCCTAAGCCGTAACCTATACCGCGCAAAAAACAATGTCTACAGTCTAGACTAATTGAGCCAGTGGTGGGGGGGGCTCGCCGTTGAATTAGCTACAGTGGTGCAAAGAAACTGATCATAAGCTTTGTTGAATCGATCTTAGTTAATAGACGCCTTAGAGCCATCAAGAAGGGTCTGCTCAACCACGCATTACCGTCCGCTATTGGCCGAAAGCAGACCTGGGGGAGTGAGGGTTAGCTCCCACTCTTTCCCTTCAGCTTGGCCAGTCCTTGCTTGATGTATCCAGCGTTTTCGCCAATCGCCCACAAGGCCCCGCGGACGTTGTCTCCGACTTCAGTGAAACCTTGCTGTTCAACATGAAGCGTCAGCTCCATCAGAGCTGCTTCCAGGCCTAGCTGATTCTGGTAGATCCTTTCCAGCACATCCGATAACGAATATTCGTCAGCCACAGCATCGACTCCCTTAGAAAAAGGAAAGCATAGTACCGGTAGTGCCCTTCGTGGGCGGTACGTGCGGATGCTTAGAAATTGCTACAAAGCACCGTGTTTTTAGGGCATGGCCAGGCAGGCTTAGGGGAGGCAGGTGCCTAGGCACAATCCATCATCGGAGCCAGCCAGCGTCCGCTTTCGGCCAATAGCTGCCACTCACAAACGACCGCATTCGGCCATTTCCGGACGTTCGTGGCAGGCAGAAAATCGCCAGCGTGACTGGCTTCGGTTGCAGATCCCAATCCTGAGAAATGGCGAGTGTATCGGAGTCGCGCCCAACCGTTCTCAGAGCCACGTATTTCATGTCAGAGATAATTGAGCAACTGCGAAAGACTCACTCGACATCGCAAAGCTTTACCCTCCGAGGCAAGCGAATCGTCGCATAACTTAAGAGCAAAGCGACAGACAGCTATCGGCTAGAATCTGCCGGTTGGTCTGTAGTCAAAATGGTGTATAACTCCCTCATACGATCATCGGAACGCTGGAAGCCTTCCCCTAGACACGGATAGCCAGATGACAAGAAGTGTTATACACCACACCCGTCCGGTTAGTTATGCACCATTTGGTGCCTATTTATAATTGGATTTTTCTATGCATATACCATCTGGTCACGTATTTGAAGCCCTTGTAGAGAAGGGCGTTGACCAACTTCACCATGCAAACAGTGTCGCGACCGCATGTCAGTTCCTAAGGTCGCGCGCGCTTTTATCCAGAGGCACAGTTGAGCGTTTGGGTATAACCCAAACGCCTCAGGAGTCCGATGATATTGATCGCCGGTATAGTATCTGGTTCGATGTATTTATGGATTCTGTTGACATCCATCATCGTGCGCGCCGCGCAAATGTATATGGTCCTGTGCTTTTCGTTTTCGATATTGGCTTCATAGATAGAACAGGAACTGGGCGACTATGGGTAACTAAACTAAATCCGACAAAATGGGCTGGCAAATCAGAAAAACAGCGATGGTTTCAAAGTAAAGAAGATCTAAATAATAATTTTGTGCTAGGGCAGTTCGATCAAATGATTATAGCTCGTCACAGTGGCGGAGAGCTTCCATTCAAAGGGCACTTGAGAAAAATTGTATTAGATGATCCGCGTCACGAAGATGGCGATGGAATAGACACATATAGTATGGCTGTAGGAGCTCTTCGACTTGCAATGCAAGATGCGGGGCTTAATATCCCGATTGAACGCCGTGCCTGCCGTCAAGGTTGTGCGTGCCGACGATACTGGACAGGAAACGAGGATCGAACCCTTAAGATGTTTAACCCAAAAATCTAACCAGTGTTAAAATCTTTCGCTCCGCTCACTGGACGGGCTAACTTCCACCGCTCAAGCAAACGTGATATCACAAGCAGACAATGCGTAACCTCATAATAATTTTTTTCTAACCTGGAAGCTTGCTCATGGATGAAGTCGATCTGGAAAAATTTAAGATTTTATACGAGCATCAGAAGAACCAATTCGAAAAAGAAGTTGAGCGTTTTCGGCGCCTTGAGGAAAAAGCGACCAAATATTTTGGCTCTATGACAATTGCTGTAGGTGCCTACCTATTTTTGGTGAGGTGGGCTGTCGAAAGTCTACTTCCACCGAAAAATCTAATAGATTGGCTTGTTATTATTTCAATAATTCTTACATTTGTGTCTTTTATGTCTTCATGGAGCTTTTCTTTCAGAGCAACAAAATTATCAGACATCATAAGAATGCCATCTGACACAGCGCTTATCGAATATTTCTCTGATAATCTGAGGGGAACTGTACTGCTTGGCCTATCCAGGAGGTACTCGGAAGCAATAATTGAAATTGAAAAAGCATACAGGGACAAACTTTACCTTGTAATTAAAACATACTCGGAAATAACATTTACCGCGTGGTCGCTAACTATTTCTGTAGCGCTAATTTCTGCAAGTCGATGGAGCAATTAAAATGAGCAGCAACGAAAAAACCCAATCACCCAAACCAGAAAAGCCTCAAAAACCAATTGAGGTTGCAGCACCACCACTGGTAGTCGCAACTGAAAGCTATCAGCCTCCGATACAGAAAACTAACAACCCCAAAGATCCGAAATAGATATAACAACTGCTTAAAATCGTTCGCTTCGCTCACTGGGGCGGGCTAAAGCCCGCCCCTTACTGTGCGTTGATTGCATTACTATTCTAACGTTCCACTCCAAAAGGCTGACAAACGGAGCAGAAATCACTTTTTTTAACGAATGGCGGTATAGCGACACACCCACAAAAGGGTAGCCGTGGTTCGGATAGTCGCTCTAGGATAGATGAGGGCCCTAAATCGAATTTTACAGTTCTGAGCTGCTCAGTGTGTTGAATAATTCGTCAATGGAGGACCCGGTCTCATGGTACAAGCCTCTGCTCTCCTGCCAGTTATCGTCTCCATGTTCGGTTTGTTCAGCGTTAGAGGCCTCAATTTCACTCATTTTTTCTGCGATGTACTCACGTTCTATAGAGACATCGATCTCAATAGCCTCACTCAAAGTTAGTATATCTTGTTCAAAAGATTCGCACTCTGACAAGGAGCCAAGGTCGGATAGCTCATCCCTGAAACCATCGTTCAAGAATTGCTCTATCGCAATCGAGAGCAAATCTGTTCGTGAGGGACTAGGCAGTTTTCGTGTGATACTCAATAGTGAACATAGCTCGTCCGAACGGGATTCGCAAAGGGAATGGTTTATTAGAAAGTCAATAATATGATTTAGGAAAAAATCTCTGTCTTTTACTAGAATTGATTTGCTTTCGTGCAGTTGTTTAAATACGGCCACCCCGCCGGTAACATCTGGAGTGGTTTGTACCCATGAATTAGTGAGTTTTCTAAGCGCTTCGAGCGCGACTTCTTGCATGCAGGGGGTGGGTATTGATGTCGCTATCTGCAGTATAATATCTGCTCTTGATTCTAGGGAGTTAGAGTAGTAGTGCGATAAACCTGTATTGTACTCTGCGACAGTAGGGGTGTGGAGTAGTCTTTTCAGTGCTTGTGCTAGGTGATCGAATTCGCGCACTAAGCATTCTAAAACGCTAGCGCTTTCTTGCGCCTGGGCAAAAAACCAAATGCGTCGAATTTGCGGAAAACTATAAGTAGTATCTATCAGATCGATCAAATTGGATAAGTCTTGCCTAACCACTTCGTTCAGCATATCCAGAACAGAGGGATTAATGAACTCAAATTTGTCGCCAGGCCGGATGAAAGACCCGTTCAGCTCCGCTAAAGCCCTACGCCAATCAGACGGCTGAGTGGGAAATCCATACCGTTTCGATCTATGGGTATGTAAGGATGAGTACGACTTTTCCAGGTTCTTCAAATCAGTTTTGCCGCCGCAAAGATACAGCGCTAGCAAAATGCTTCTGGCTGCATCACTAATCTGTCGTTCATATGCGTGAGACCAGATTTCCGCAGGATTGGCTAGTAATTTTGTAATGAAGTCTTGGTATTCGTCAGCGGAAACTGATTTCAGACGATTAAACGATGATAGCCATTCAATTAATCGAGGGTTGAATTTAGCATGTTGCACGATGGATGCGTAGAAGCGATCCTTCAGTAGCGCTGATCTATAGCTTCTCGGCAAGTCGCTGAAATATATATGATTGTACAAAATCAGAGCGCGCTGATGCTGAGTGTAGTCCGATATTTCTAAGATACAGTGTTGATCTATAATTGTAGAGTGCTTTAACTTTTCTGAAATCGTGATCGCTTGCCTGAGTATGTGTTCACGGGTGGTTAGTATAAGTCGTGAGCATGGCGAGCTTTGTATCAACTCAATGAAATCGAGGATCTCTCTATCTTCGTTGCGTGTGAAAGTTGATCCACTTTCGCCTAGAAACGTGGCTCCGATGAAGTCGTCATAATAAAAAATCTGTTTCTTCCCCGGTTGATACCGCTCTCGACCAACTCGGAAGCTATCGACGATAGATACAACTTCATAGCCCTGCTCAAGGTAATTGAAAAGCAACATTTTAGCTAGGCTGGTTTTGCCAACCCCCGGTGCGCCTGAAATAATTGCAACATGCTCACTATCTAACATCCCTATAGCTCTGGGGAAGGCGGCACTGCTTACATAGCGCTGTATATCCCTGTGCACACGCTGAACATCGAACTCGCTTTGAGTAATTGATGCGTTATGGATAACGCGATCTAGAACGACCTTACTTGCGAGCCACAATTTGTAGTGGGTCATCTCTACACTTGGATAAAGAGTGAGGAGATTGTTTAAGTCGTCCTGGCCGATTATGTCGGCCGTGGATAGCGCTGGACTGAATACTTGTGCGATGGTTGCTTTGTTATCTGGCGTCAAACCAACTGATGTTACTAAAATATAGCGATCCGGGTTTAAGCTCTTAGCTTTAATGCTCTCTTTGTTAAGACTGCTCAAAAGCCCAGCAAACCCTGTGCCGCTGTAGTGTTTGCATTGTACAATGGTATTGAGCGAGGCGCGGGCGATTCGAAAATCAATCCCTCCATCTCTTCCAGATTTAAAAGATTCGAGAATTATCTGGTCTCGTGCCTGAATGAGATCTCGAGCAAGCTCCTCGAAGTCGTTAGGGGAAAGCTGTTTGAAATCATAACTAGGCATTTTTTGCTTCCGTCGAGCCGGCCTTTATTAGCGTTGCGCAGATTCTTGCTGCTTGATTTAGGGCGCAGATATCGTTTGCAAGTAACGAAATGCCCATAACCCCAGCTTAATCTTTCGGCTTGAAGCATATCACCATCAACATAGAGGTGAGATATGAAGCGGTACACATTTCCACCGTAGCTCCTTTAGACCTCATGCAAAGGATTCCCCCTATTGACATCCTGAAAACGTCAAAAGGCATTGACCGCCATAAGCCTGAATGTCCGTAAGCGGACAATCTGCAAGCACCGATGCTGTGTCCACTCTCCTAAAGAGTTGAAAACGTAAGCAGTGTTTCATCAACGCACCTTGATACTCAGCGGTTGAGTATATTGAAGCGCATTGAACGACTGTTTTTGGCCGAAAGCTTGTCGCTCACGGACGGCAGCTATTGGCCGAAAGCAGCCATTCGATTACGGTCAAGCCATCATTCAAAAATGAAAAAAGCCCCGCATCGTTTTAAGCGATGCGGGGCTTTTTCGGTGTAGGTGGGACAGTGATCCCGTACCAATTTCTGTACCAATAGCTGTGTATTAGCATGAAAATCAGGGTTTTCCTGGGTGCTAAGTCCCTGATTTCATTGACCCTGAGAACCTACTTAACCCCCCTAAACATGGCGGTGTAATTCTGTTCCAGGGACATGAAACTACCTGTGGGGATTTTCGCAAAGGGCAAGGGTACGGTGGCGGACACAACCCTGCAAGTTCGGTGTAACGCGATTATTCGTCGCGGCCTTCCATCATCGTGCGTTTGAGCATCACGTAAACCGCACCCGCACCGCCGTGTTTCGCCTGGCACGAGGTGAAACCGAGCACTTGCGGATGCTGGCGCAGCCAGGTGTTGACGTGGCTTTTGATCATCGGCCGCTTGCCGTCCAGGCGCACGGCCTTGCCGTGGGTGACGCGCACGCAGCGGATTTCGAATTTGGTCGCCTCGGCGAGAAAGGCCCAGAGCGTCTCGCGGGCTTTTTCGACGTTCATGCCGTGCAGGTCGAGGCTGCCTTCGAACGGGATCTGGCCGATCTTGAGCTTGCGCATCTGGCTTTCCTGCACCCCGTCGCGGGCCCACATCAACTCGTCTTCGGGGCCGACGTCGATCACGAACTGATCGGACAGGCCATCCACGGTGGTGTTGTCGGTGCGCACGGTGGCGGACTGGCGCAGCTTGGCGATCTGCGCGCGGTCGGCCTTGGGTTTGCCGGTGTCGGCGCGGTCGTGCTTGATCGGCTTGACGCCTTGGATCGCACTTTTGAACAGGGAAAAATCGTCGTCTTGCATGTCAGCCTCCGCGAAGGGCGGCCAGTTTACCCAAGTCGAAACAAAACGGCCCGGCAAAAAAGCCAGGCCGTGGAGTCAGTCGTGTTTTTTCATCAGGTGCGGGGACATGTTCAGTTCCCGCGATTGCCGGGCGCGGCGCCGGCATCGACGCCATAGCGCAACACCGAAGTACAGGAACAACAAGCCGACCGCGAGAATGATCGCCGAACCCATCGGCGTGGCATTCAAGTCGCCGAGCGCCGGCGGGCGCCCCAGCAGGCTGGCGGCACCGGCCATCGCCAGCAGCACACCAAACGTCGCCAGAATGGCGGCGATCGCTGCGCCGAATCGAAAACGCCAGTTGCTTTGGCCTTTGGGCCGCAAGCGGCGTGCGTCAAATCCATCGGATAACTTCATTCCGACCTTCCTCAATGGGTATCGGCCCTTCGACCGGGAGTTGACCGGGTTGTTCCTGAGGCTAAGGCAATTGAAGCAAATGCGAGGCTTTTGCGGATGAGCGGCGCGGTGAGCCGCTCATCAGAGCAGATCAGATCAGATCTTGCGTCAGGGCGAGGGTGGCGAAGTTGTCGGCCATGATCGCCATTTCCGCTTCCTGCACCACGGCGGCGCTGAGCACGCGGCCCTTGAACGGCAGGTCACGGGTGGCGCAGGCATCTTCGACCAGGGTGCAACGGAAGCCCAGGTTCTTCGCCGCGCGCACGGTGGTGCTGACGCTGGAGTGGCTCATGAAGCCGCAGACGATCAGGTCCAGCGAGCCAAGATTCTGCAAACGGTCCAGCAGTTCGGTGCCGTGGAACGCACTCGGCAGCAATTTGCCGATGATGGTTTCATCACCCTGCGGCTCGAGGCCGGGGATGAACTCGCCACGCTCGCCCTGCGGGTCGAACAGGCCACCGACGGTGCCGAGATGACGCACGTGCACGATCGGCCGACCGGCTGCACGGGCCGCGGCGACCAGTTGTTTGATGTTCGCGACGGCCGCGTCCATGCCGCTCAGGGCCAGCGGGCCACTGAGATACTCTTTCTGGGCATCGATGATGACCACGGTGGCATGGCTCAGTGTGGCCGCTGCGTAACCGCGGCCGCTGAGTTGAAACATCGTTTTTGGAACGGACATTCGGGGCTCCTTGGGGTGGGGCTTTTGCGGCATTGTCCTCTGGCTGAGCGGTTCTGTGAACCGCTACCATCGTAAGCACCGTCTTTATTGGCCTGCAGCCTTGTCAAGTTACACATTCTGTTCAATAGCTGATGCAAAAATCAGAAAAGTCCTACCATCGCCCCACTGATTTTCCTGCGTCGTCGGCGGGCGTTTTGGCTGGTAGAATCGCCAGTCGTTTTTTCTGGAGTTCTGCCCCGTGATCACTTCCCGACTTCGTACCCTGCGCGACCACATCCGTTGGGCCGTCAGCCGCTTCCATGGGGAGGATCTGTTTTTCGGCCATGGCACCGACAACGCCTGGGATGAAGCTCGTCAGCTTGTGCTCGGTGCCTTGCACCTGCCGTGGGAGATCGCCGACAGCTACCTCGACTGTGCGCTGGAAGACGACGAACTGGTTAACCTGCAACGCCTGCTCAAGCGCCGCATCGAAGAGCGCATCCCGACTGCGTACCTGTTGGGCGAGGCGTGGTTCTGCGGCATGTCGTTCATCGTCGATGAGCGCGTGCTGATCCCGCGTTCGCCGATTGGCGAACTGATCGAAAACCGCTTCGCACCGTGGATCGGCGACGAGCCCGCACGCATCCTCGATCTGTGCACCGGCTCGGGCTGCATCGGGATCGCCTGCGCCTACGAGTTCCAGAACGCTGAAGTGGTGCTGGCCGATCTGTCGTTCGAAGCGCTGGAAGTGGCCAACCAGAACATCGAGCGTCATGGCGTCGATGAGCGCGTGTACACCGTGCAGGGCGATGGTTTCGACGGTCTGCCGGGGCAGCGTTTCGACCTGATCGTGTCGAATCCGCCGTACGTTGACGCAGAAGATTTCGCCGACATGCCGGATGAATACCAGCACGAACCGGAGCTGGGCCTGGCCTGCGGTGATGATGGTCTGAACCTGGTACGGCGGATGCTCGCCGAAGCGGCGGATCACCTGACCGAGAAGGGTTTGCTGATCGTTGAGGTGGGCAACAGCCAGGTGCACGTCGAAGCGCTGTACCCGGAAGTCGACTTCGCCTGGCTCGATTTCGAGCGCGGCGGGCATGGCGTGTTCATGCTGACGGCGGAGCAGTGCCGCGAACATCAGGCGCTGTTCGCTTCCCGCGTCTAAAGGCTAAAAGCTTCGCGAGCAGGCTCGCTCCCACAGGGAAGTACATTCCAAGGTGGGAGCGAGCCTGCTCGCGAATAGCCGCGCCGCGGTCTCAAGCCATCAGCGGTGCGTGGCAATCCAGATCAACAACCCCGCCTGAAACACCGCAAACGCCACCAGACAGGTAATGGTAAAGCGCAGTCCAGCGTCTTCACGCTTGAACTTGCTGACCTTCTCTTCCTGCTTCTTCAGCTTCACTTCCTGCTCGGCGAGGTTCTGCTCGGCCTGTTGCAGCATCTGCGCCGCTTCGAGAATCTCGACGATCTGCAGCTTCTCGCTGTTCCAGTCGCCCAGCAGGTCACCGACCTGCACCTCTTTGACGCTGCCCTTCAAATGCTGGGCGTCGGCGTAGACCACGTCAAAACCATGCACGCGCAGGAAGTGATCGCGACGCAGGCGGGTGTCTTCGTTCAGCGCGTCCTTGTTGTTCAAGTCCTTGCCTTCGACGGTGTAGGCGGGCCAGCGTTTTTTCGCCCAATTGATGCCTTGCGCGGCCATGAAACGACCGATCCCACGATTCAGCGGTTCGATCTGCAAGCCGCTCTCGGGGCCGAAGTGCAAGCGTTTGCTGGTGTGATCAACCCACACGTCGAGCTGGTTCTGCTCTTTGCGCACGCGCTGACCGGGCAGTTTGATCGCCATGCGCATCAGACTGTGTTCTTTGCTGTTGCGCTCGGCATAGCCGAATTCGACAAAGCGCAACGGCCGGCCACCGGTGTGACGGTCAGTCTGCAGCGGGGCCAGGCGGAGCATCTTGTGGTGCTCGACGCTGACGTCCGCCCATGGCAGCTCGACCGCTGGCGGTGCGTCTTTTTCAGCGGTGGTGTCAGGTGAAGTCTGGGTATCAGTCATAACGGCGAGATCCTGTCCAAGCTCTGCTTGTCGCCAGCCAGTACGCTGGCGACAAAGGCTTATCGGCCGCTTTTTGCAGGACTAGAGGGTAAACGCCGTTTAACGGGTGTGAAGTCCGTCAATAAACTCGATGAGTTTGCCTCCCAGTTCCGCCGCCAGTGGCAAATTCGGGTCTTTGTAGGAGGCCAATTGCCGCTTCACATCGGCGGCGACGATGCGCATGACGTGGTTCATGCCCTCGATCACCACCAGTTCAGCGTTGGGATTGGCGGCTTTGAGCGCCTGCGCATCGCCCACGCCGACCTGCATGTCGTTGCTGCCCTGAACGATCAGGGTCGGCATCTTCAATTGTGCAAAGGCCTTGGCCGGATCCTGACGGAACAGCGAGATCAGGTACGGCTGCACGCTTGGCCGGAAAATCGCCTGCAGCGGTGCCGGTACATTGGCATCGGTGTGGCCGGCCTTGAGGCTGTCGAGAATTTCGTTGCTGCGCAGCACCAACGGCGGTGGCAGGCTGCGTGCCAGTTGCTCGCGGATCACCTGATCCACCGGGCGGGCGCTGCCGGACAGCGAAATCAGCGCGGCGGCGTCGGCGCGCGTAGCGGCGAGGGTGGCAATCAGTGCGCCTTCGCTGTGACCGAGCAGAATCAACGGGCCGAAACGCGGGTCGCTTTTCAGCTTCTGGCTCCAGGCCACCGCATCGTTGACGTAGGCTTCCACTGACAGATTGCGCTCGTCGGGCGTGGCCGCGAGGCTCGCGGCCACGCCACGCTTGTCGTAGCGCACGCTGGCGATGTTGTGCTTGGCCAGCACCCAGGCCAGCCGTTTGAGGCTGTCATTACGCCCGCCATCGGGGTTGTTGCCGTCACGATCTGTAGGACCGGAGCCGGCAAGGATCAGGACAACCGGCACCGGGCTGTCGGATTTCGGCAGCAACAGCGAGCCGAAAAGCTCACCGTTGCCGGTGTCCAGAGAGATCGGGCGCTGCAGGACAGTCGCGTGGGCAAAGCCGGTAAACAGGGTAAGACTCAAGATCAGAGCTCGCAGCATCATCACGCCATCATTCGCCAAGGTGCCGGTTGGACTCACCAACACCACTAAGGTTCGAGGATGAACTACTCGGTTAGCCTGCGTATACTGGCGCGCATCACGAATTCGGGTTTGATTTCACGGAGCGTCCTGCATGTCCGGCAATACCTACGGCAAGTTGTTCACTGTCACCACCGCTGGCGAGAGCCATGGTCCGGCGTTGGTCGCCATTGTCGACGGCTGCCCGCCGGGCCTGGAGATCTCCCTCGAAGACCTGCAGCGCGACCTCGATCGGCGCAAGCCAGGCACCAGCCGCCACACCACCCAGCGTCAGGAAGCCGACGAAGTCGAAATCCTCTCCGGCGTGTTCGAAGGGCGCACCACCGGTTGCTCGATTGGCCTGCTGATCCGCAACACCGACCAGAAGTCCAAGGACTACTCGGCGATCAAGGATCTGTTCCGCCCGGCGCACGCCGATTACACCTACCACCACAAATACGGCGAGCGCGACTACCGTGGTGGCGGTCGCAGCTCGGCGCGGGAAACTGCGATGCGTGTGGCGGCGGGTGCGATTGCGAAGAAGTTTCTGGCAAGCCAGGGCATCGTCATCCGTGGCTACATGAGTCAGCTCGGCCCGATCGAAATCCCGTTCAAAACCTGGGATTCGGTGGAAGAGAACGCCTTCTTCAGCCCGGATCCGGACAAGGTGCCGGAGCTGGAAGCCTACATGGATCAATTGCGCCGCGATCAGGACTCGGTCGGGGCGAAGATCACCGTAGTTGCCGAAGGCGTGATGCCAGGCCTGGGCGAGCCGATTTTCGACCGTCTCGACGCTGAACTGGCGCACGCGCTGATGAGCATCAACGCGGTCAAAGGCGTAGAAATCGGCGCCGGTTTCGCCTGCGTCGCCCAGCGCGGTACCGAGCATCGCGATGAACTGACCCCGGAAGGTTTCCTCAGCAACAACGCCGGCGGCATTCTCGGTGGCATCTCGTCCGGTCAGCCGATCGTCGCGCACCTGGCGTTGAAACCGACGTCGAGCATCACCACCCCGGGCCGTTCGATCGACATCCACGGCAACCCGGTGGACGTGATCACCAAGGGCCGTCACGACCCGTGCGTCGGCATCCGCGCCACGCCGATTGCCGAAGCGATGATGGCCATCGTGCTGATGGATCACCTGCTGCGTCACCGTGGGCAGAACGCCGACGTGCGCGTCAGCACCCCGGTGCTGGGTCAGCTTTGATGGTTGATCGCCAAGCCGTCGCGGTCTGACCGTGGCGGCGCTCCCGTACTGGCGGCTGTCCGGTTTCTATCTGTTCTATTTCGCCTTGCTCGGTTCGACAGCGCCGTTTCTGGCGCTGTACTTCGATCACCTCGGTTTCAGCCCCGCGCGCATCGGCGAGCTGGTGGCGATCCCGATGCTGATGCGCTGTGTGGCGCCGAACATCTGGGGCTGGCTCGGGGATTACACCGGCAAACGCCTGGCCATCGTGCGCTTTGGCGCGGTGTGCACGCTGCTGACGTTCTCGCTGATTTTCGTCAGCAAGACCTACGCCTGGCTGGCGATGGTCATGGCGTTGCACGCGTTCTTCTGGCACGCGGTGCTGCCGCAGTTCGAAGTCATCACCCTCGCGCACTTGCAGGGACAAACCTCGCGCTATAGCCAGATTCGCCTGTGGGGCTCGATCGGTTTCATCATCACCGTGGTCGCGCTGGGCCGACTGTTCGAATGGCTCAGCCTCGACATCTACCCGGCGGCGCTGGTGCTGATCATGGCCGGCATCGTCCTCAGCAGCCTGTGGGTGCCGAATGCGCAACCGCCGCAAGGCAATCGGTCGAGCGGGGAGGGCTTTCTGAAGCAACTGCGCAGCCCCGGTGTACTGGCGTTTTACGCCTGCGTCGCGCTGATGCAGATGAGCCACGGCCCGTATTACACCTTTCTGACTTTGCACCTTGAACGACTCGGTTATAGCCGTGGCGTGATCGGCACGCTCTGGGCCGTGGGCGTGGTCGCCGAGGTGCTGATGTTCATAGCGATGAGCCGGATTCTCGCGCGTTTTTCCTTGCGCCGGGTGCTGATGGCGAGTTTTCTGCTGGCGGCGCTGCGCTGGTTGCTGCTAGGTTCGTTCGCCGAATTCCTCTGGGTGCTGTTGTTCGCGCAGGTGCTGCACGCGGCGACTTTCGGCAGCTTTCATGCGGCTGCCATCGCCTTCGTGCAACGTAGCTTCGGGGCGCGTCAGCAAGGTCAGGGCCAGGCGCTGTACGCGGCGCTGGCCGGCACCGGTGGCGCGCTGGGCGCGTTGTATTCCGGTTACAGCTGGAATGCCCTCGGTGCGACATTGACCTTTAGTATTGCCAGTGTCGCGGCGTTCGCCGCTGCCGTTATCATTGCCACACGTATGCAAGAGGACAGGCCATGAGCCTTACGCGTGAACAGCTCGCCCAGCAGATCGTCGACGCCGGGCGTTTTCTTTATGGTCGCGGCTGGTCGCCGGCCACCAGCAGCAATTACTCGACGCGTCTGTCGACGAGCGAAGCGCTGCTGACCGTGTCCGGCAAGCACAAGGGCCAGTTGGGCCTGGACGACGTGCTCGCCACGGATTTGTCCGGCAACAGCCTGGAACCGGGCAAAAAGCCCTCGGCCGAAACCCTGCTGCACACCCAGCTCTACAGCTGGCGCGCGCAGATCGGTGCGGTGCTGCACACCCATTCGGTGAACGCCACGGTGCTGTCGCGCCTGACGCCGGAAGACTTTATCGAGTTCGAAGACTACGAACTGCAAAAAGCCTTCAGCGGCATCTCGACCCACGAATCGCGGGTGCGCGTGCCGATCTTCGACAACGATCAGGACATTGCGCGCCTCGCCGCCAAGGTGCAGCCTTGGCTCGACGCTCATCCCGATTGCGTCGGTTACCTGATTCGCGGCCACGGCCTCTACACCTGGGGCGCGCAGATGAGCGATGCCCTGCGGCAGATCGAGGCCTTCGAATTTCTGTTTGAATGCGAGTTGAAAACCCGCAGCGTCATGAACCGCCAAGGCTGACTTCACCAGAAGCCGCCCATTTGCCTGATGAAATGCACTGCCCGACCGGTCTGCAAGAGCCGGACGGCAAGGCCGATACCGAGGAATTGCCCATGAGCAGCCTGTCCGTCTATCACGTATCCAGCCCCGAGATTCCGAACAAGGTGCTGACCCATTTCGAAGACATCGCCTCGACGCTCGCCGAGCAGGGCGTGCGCTTCGACCGCTGGCAAGCCGCCGCGAAGATCCAGCCCGGCGCCAGTCAGGAAGAAGTGATCAGCGCCTATCAGGAGCAGATCGATAAACTGATGACCGAGCGCGGTTACATCACCGTCGATGTGATCAGCCTCAACAGCGATCACCCGCAAAAAGCCGAGCTGCGCGCCAAGTTCCTTGAAGAGCACCGCCATGGCGAAGACGAAGTGCGTTTTTTCGTTGCCGGGCGTGGCCTGTTTACTCTGCACATTGACGATTACGTCTACGCGGTACTGTGTGAAAAGAACGATCTGATCTCGGTGCCGGCCGGTACCAAACACTGGTTCGACATGGGCGAGAACCCGCATTTCGTGGCGATTCGTCTGTTCAACAACCCTGAAGGCTGGGTCGCCAACTTCACCGGCGAAGACATCGCCGGGCGCTTCCCGCGTCTGGAGGACTGAGCCGATGTCGATCAAAGTCATCCTCACCGACATCGAAGGCACCACCAGCGCGGTGAGCTTTGTGTTCGACGTGCTGTTCCCATACGCCGCCAAACACCTGCCGGACTTCGTGCGAAACAACGCCGAGCGCGCCGATGTCGCCGAACAGATCGCCGCCGTGCGCCGCGACAGCAACGAGCTGCAGGCCGATGTTGAACGGGTGGTTGAAATCCTCCTGAGCTGGATCGCCGAAGACCGCAAGGCCACGCCGCTTAAAGCACTGCAAGGCATGGTCTGGGAGCAGGGCTACCAGGCCGGCCAGTTGAAAGGCCACGTTTACCCGGACGCTGTTGAAGCACTCAAGCAATGGCATCAGGCCGGTTATCAACTGTTTGTGTACTCGTCGGGGTCGATTCAGGCACAGAAGCTGATCTTCGGCTGCTCCGAGGCGGGGGATCTGACACCGCTGTTCAGTGGGTATTTCGATACCACGTCGGGGCCCAAGCGTGAGGCGCAGTCTTACACCAATATTCAACAAGCGATTGGCGTCGAGCCGCAGGACATTCTGTTCCTGTCCGACATCGTGCAGGAACTCGACGCCGCTCAGTCGGCAGGTCTGAAGACCTGCGGCCTGGCCCGCGAGGGTGGAGAACTGGAAGGGCATGTCACCGTCGCAAGCTTCACCGCAATCGAACCGGAAGCCTTCTAACCCACAACCCCCCTACATAAGAGTCGCGTACAAACAAAAGGCCGTGGAGCAGATGCTCCACGGCCTTTTTTGTTTAATGCGTTTACATTTTTACAGCGAATGATACGTCGGCAATGCAAAGCGCTGTTGGCTTTGCAGCATTGCAATTTGCGGCAGCTCACTGGCTTCTTCCGCCAGGTCACGACGGATCGCGCTGATCGCCCACGACAGTTGGTCGGCGTTGTGCATTTGTTGATACGTCAGGGCGCGCTTGAACACTTTGCCTTCACTGCTGCGCAAGGTCAGCAGGATGCCGCCATCGGGACGTGGCGCAGTGGTGACGTTGAAGTTGGAGAACAGCGAGGTAAATTTTTCTTGGATCAGGCTCATGTCTTTCAGCTCCGTATGCACTTGAATGGCAAGCATGCAGAGGAGGTTGCAGCGATTGTGCCAGCATTTGAAAAATAAAAAATCCTTACAAATCAATAAGTTAAAATTCGTGAGTTTTGCACGCGTCGTGCAATCTGCATGAATGGCCATCGTGCACCCTGCATTTTGCGGGATTCTCCCGAGCTGAACGGAACCAAATGGCAAAGGCGCAATCACCGCTGCCAGGCGTGACAGGGCGGATACAAAACATTGCAAAAACCGCGTGTACAGGCCGAGAAGCGCTGACGTATTTTCGACTCGACCTAGCCCACAACGCAGGTCATGCCCACAGCCCGAACAATAAAAAAACCGGCCGATCAGGCCGACCGGGGAGCTGCCATGAGTCATGCGTCGAGCGACACGATTACCTGGAGCATGATGCTCCGCAAATTGCCGACGATCGCCAAAGCCATCCCGCGGGTGGTCAAGGGCATGAAAGTCGCCAACGTCACGGATCCGACCCAAACGTGTGGCCTCGGCTGGACCTTCGAGCAAGCAACGCTGCGCAATCCAGAGGGGGTGGCGATCTTGCAGGACAACCTCTTGCTGACTTATGCGCAGGTCAATCAGTGGGCCAATCGTATCGCCCACTACCTGAGCGCGCAGGGGATCGGCAAGGGTGATGTGGTGGCGGTGTTCATCGAGAACCGTCCGGAACTGCTGGTGACCATTCTGGCGCTGGCCAAGGTCGGCGCGGTCAGTGCGCTGCTCAATACTTCGCAGACCCGCGACACGCTGATTCACAGCATAAATCTGGTGGCGCCGGTGGCGATTGTCCTCGGTGAGGAATTGCAGCCGGCGTTTGCCGCGATCCGCGAGCAAGTGTCGATCCCGGCGCAGCGCACCTGGTTTATCGCCGACCGTGACACCTATAGCCACCCGGGCATTGCGCCCGAGGGCTACATAAACTTGATCAGTGCCAGCGCCGATGCACCTGGTGACAACCCGTCCAGCAGCGGCGAAGTGTTCTTCAACGATCCGTGTTTTTACATCTACACCTCCGGCACCACCGGCCTGCCCAAGGCCGGGGTGTTCAAGCACGGCCGCTGGATGCGCAGCTCGGCCAGCTTCGGCATGATCGCGCTGAACATGACGCCCGACGACGTCGTCTATTGCACCTTGCCGCTGTACCACGCCACCGGCCTCTGTGTGTGCTGGGGCTCGGCGATCAATGGCGCTTCCGGGTTTGCGATCCGCCGCAAGTTCAGCGTCAGCCAGTTCTGGCCGGACGTGCGTCGCTACAACGCGACCACCCTCGGGTATGTCGGCGAATTGTGCCGTTATCTGGTCGATCAACCGGCCAGCGCCGATGACAGCCGTCACGCGGTGCGCAAGATGATCGGCAACGGTTTGCGTCCCGGCGCCTGGGCCGAGTTCAAGACCCGGTTTGCCGTCGAGCACATCTGCGAGCTGTACGCGGCGAGCGACGGCAACATCGGCTTCAGCAACGTTCTCAACTTCGACAACACCATCGGGTTCTCGCTGATGGCCTGGGAGCTGGTGGCATACGACCACGACAGTGGGCAGCCGCTGCGCAGCGCTGACGGCTTCATGCGCAAGGTCGGCAAGGGCGAACAGGGCTTGCTGCTGGCACGGATCGACGAAAAGGCCCCGCTGGACGGTTACACCGATCCGCAGAAAACCGCCAAGGTGGTGCTGCACGATGTGTTCAGCAAGGGCGACCGCTTCTTTAACACCGGCGACCTGCTGCGCAATATCGGCTTCGGCCACGCGCAGTTCGTCGATCGACTCGGCGATACCTATCGCTGGAAGGGCGAAAACGTCTCGACCACTGAAGTCGAAAACCTGCTGCTACAGCATCCGCATATCTCCGAGGCCGTCGCCTACGGCGTCGAAGTGCGCAACACCAACGGTCGCGCCGGCATGGCGGCAATCACGCCCGCCGAGTCACTGGCGACCCTGGATTTCGCCGAATTGCTCGCGTTCGCCCGTCAGCGCATGCCGGCCTATGCGGTGCCGCTGTTTCTGCGGGTGAAGGTGAAAATGGAAACCACCGGGACCTTCAAATACCGGAAGACCCGGCTGAAAAACGAGGGTTTCGACCCCGCCCAGACGGGCGATGACCCAATCTACGCGTGGCTGCCTGGCTCGCAGACTTACGTGCAGGTGACGGACGAAATTCTGGCCGATATTCATCAGGGCAAATACCGCTATTGAGATTGGCTATGGCATGACTTGAGAAAAAGGGGGTGACAGCTATCGTCGCGCTCGGGAAACTGTCGGCTTTGCGAATAACCGAAAGTGGAGTTGCCCATGTCTGACCAAAGCCGCCAGATGACCCCTGAAGAAGCTGCCGAATTCACCGAGCAGGTTTTCAACAAGGCACGCGACGGTGATGCGCTGATGCTTGATCGGCTGATCAGCGCCGGTTTGCCGGTGAACCTGAAAAACAGCAAGGGTGACACGCTGCTGATGCTCGCCAGCTACTACGGCCATGTTGACGCGGTGCAGGTGCTGCTCAAGCACAAGGCCGACCCGGAAATGCGTAACGGCAACGGCCAGAGCCCGATTGCCGGTGCCGCGTTCAAGGGCGATCTGGCGGTGGTCAAGGCGCTGGTGGAAGCGGGCGCCGAGATCGAAGGCTCGTCCTTTGACGGTCGCACCGCGCTGATGATGGCGGCGATGTTCAACCGCGTTGAAATCGTTGATTACCTGATCAGCAAAGGCGCCGACCCGCAAGCCAAGGATGCCAACGGCATCACCGCGCTGGATGCGGCCCGCACCATGGGCGCGGTCGATACCACGGCGCAGCTGGAAAAACTGCTGGCCTGATAAGGTCAAAAGATCGCAGCCTGCGGCAGCTCCTACAGGTCTCACATTCGTTCGCCAAATGGACGCGGAACCTGTAGGAGCTGCCGCAGGCTGCGATCTTCTGCTTTGTACGTTATCCTCCGCGCCCTCAAATTCAACCTTCCACAGGATCCGCCCTCATGAAAGCCGCACTCGTCGAACTCATCAGCAAAATCAGCTCCGGCTGCATGGGCGAGGACGAGATCCTGAGCGTGGCCGACGAAGCGGCGCAGGCCTACGCCGATGCCGATGCCTTTCTGACGGCCAACCCGGACATCAACTACGACGACAGCTTCCCGATTCCGCTGGGCGAGTGGGTGGTGGTCGGCAGCCTGCCGGAAACCGTACTGTTCCAGGCTGACACTTACGTCGATCTGTTCGCGCAAATCGTTGCGTCGTTCGGCCCGGGTGTGGATTTCAATCTCAAGCCCAAGCAACTGGCCAAGACCGAAGCGCTGACCGCACTCAACCGCATTCAGGTGCAGATGAGCAGCCTGAACAAGGAAAACGGCGGCTACACGCTGATGAATTTCAGCCATCTGCTCGACGACGAGCTGCAAGTGGTGCTGGTCTACGGCAACGACGTGCCACGGGTGCTGGAGCTGTGCGCCGAAGTCGGCATCGCTGCGGCGCCTTCGCTGGAAGCGCTGAAAGTCGCCGTTCACGTCTGAACGCAATAAAAGGGAACCCTGCGCGCGACCGTCTATCCTAAAAGTGCATGCCACTATTCTGGAGCGACACCATGGGTTCCACGTTCAACGGTCTGATTGGCCTGATCATTCTTGCCCTCGACATCTGGGCCATCATCAACGTGCTGAAAAGCGGCGCCGAGACCGGGATGAAAATCCTCTGGGTCCTGCTGATCATCCTCCTGCCGGTACTGGGCCTGATCATCTGGGCGATCGCCGGGCCGCGGGGCAACGTCAGAATCTAACGTAATCCCCCTGTAGGAGCTGCCGAAGGCTCGGGCCGCGTTCGGACGATCTTTTGATCTTCGTTTTAAAAAGACAGAGTCAAAAGATCGCAGCCTTCGGCAGCTCCTACAGGGATTGTGGTTGTGAGGTTCGACCTGTCATCTTCGGCAACGTAGAATGCGCGCCTTTCCCGGGCAATCGTCCCCCACGATTGGCGCCCGCGCATTCATCGGAGCACTTGACCATGACCGTCACCAAAACCAGCGAGTACCTGGAAACCCTCTACGAAGGCTACGGCCAGCGTTTTCGCATGGAAAAACTGCTGCACGAAGTGCGCACCGAACATCAGCACCTGGTGATCTTCCAGAACCCGCGCATGGGCCGGGTGATGGCGCTGGACGGCGTGATCCAGACCACCGAAGCCGATGAATTCATCTACCACGAAATGCTCACTCACGTGCCGATCCTCGCCCACGGCACCGCCAAGCGCGTGCTGATCATCGGCGGTGGCGACGGCGGCATGCTGCGCGAAGTGACCAAGCACGCCGGCGTCGAGCACATCACCATGGTCGAGATCGACGGCACCGTGGTCGACATGTGCAAGGAATTCCTGCCAAACCACTCCAAGGGCGCCTACGATGATCCACGCCTGAATCTGGTGATCGACGACGGCATGCGTTTCGTCGCCACCACCACGGAAAAATTCGACGTGATCATCTCCGACTCCACCGACCCGATCGGCCCGGGCGAAGTGTTGTTCTCGGAGAACTTCTACCAGGCCTGCCACCGTTGCCTGAACGAAGGCGGGATCCTCGTGACCCAGAACGGCACGCCATTCATGCAGATCGACGAAGTCAAAACCACCGCCGGTCGCCTGCGCAGCCTGTTCCCGGATTGGCACTTCTATCAGGCGGCCGTGCCGACCTACATCGGCGGTTCGATGACCTTCGCCTGGGGCTCGACCAACCCGGCCTACCGCAAGCTGAGCCGTGAAACCCTGCAACAGCGCTTCATCGGCAGCGGCATCGTCACCCGCTACTACAACCCGGAAATCCACATCGGCGCATTCGCGCTGCCGCAGTACGTGCTGCAGGCGATCAACAAGCCAAGCAACGACTGACCAGGTCGATGGATTCCTTGTGGCGAGGGAGCTTGCTCCCGCTTGAGTGCGCAGCACTCACAAAATCTGCGATTTCTAAATATTTTGGGGCCGCTCCGCAGCCCAGCGGGAGCAAGCTCCCTCGCCACGAAATTTTCCAGCCATGAAAATGATGTTTTTTTCATGTTCGTGCGCTGCAATCCTTTTGAACGATCAATCTCGCCAAAAGTCGAGATAGAAGTAAGCCCATTTGCGGGTTTGATCGAGGAGGCACCGATGCAAAAGTGGAAAGTCACTTTCGTGGACGATCATGGTGAAATTGTCGATGAGGTGTTCGAGCGCGCGGAATGCCCCAGCGATGACGAGGCTGCACGCCTGATCAAGGAACGGCTTCTGCCTGTGGCCGCCAAACTGGATCTGAACGATCTGGAAGGGCGAACCCCCGATGCTGGCGTCAAAAGCCTCGAAACCCAAAACAGCATCAAGATCCGCAGCATCACTCCAATCTGAAATTCTTCCTGTCACTTGAAGCACCAGACCTTGGCAGCAGCTCTATCTTGGGGCTACTCTGCAAGCGAGATCAGCGAAACAATCGCTAAGGTCTGGTCTTGTCAGCTACATGCTTGTTTCCCGCCGGCAACCCGTTTGCCGATGTACTTTTGGCCTGTAAGGCCCGGGGCGGGAATACGGAAAGTCTATCCATCTATCCGAGGGGGACGATTCATGAGCACAGCCTATCAAGAAGACATCAGCAGCAACGTGCTGCGCCGCATGAAAGAAGGCGGTTTCGACTTTTCCCGTTTCCATCCCATCGAGTTCTACGCCATTTTCCCGGACGAGGAGCGGGCGCGCAGGGCGGCAGGCAAATTTCGTGGTGAATCCATCAATGCCCAGGTCAGTGCACGCGACGATGGCGCCTGGTCGTTGGAACTGAGCAAAGTGATGTACGCGACCTATGACGACATTGGCGATTTCGAGCAGGGTTTCTCTGCCGTGGTCGAGCCGCTGGGCGGCATCATCGAGGGTTGGGGCGTCAAGCAGGAGGTGCGCAACCGCCATCGTCTGAATTGATCTCTGATCAGCTTTTTCAAGTCAAAAGATCGCAGCCTTCGGCAGCTCCTACAGGTGATTGGTGTAGAAGCTGCCGGAGGCTGCGATCTTTTGCTTTTGCTTTCAAAACATTTCAGAAAGGCAAAAAAAAGCCACCGGAGAGGGTGGCTAAAAGGGAAGACCGATAAGGAGAGGAAACCGGTCAGGGTTACGGCCTGCGGGGACTGCGCGGGCAGTCCGGATCAGTGGAGCTGAAGCCTTCACCGGGGGAAGTTTTCAGCGGATGCGCCGATTATCCGCAGCCCGGCCCAGGCAGTGAAATCAACTCTGACTATGCTGGTGATAGGCGACAGCACTGCGTCGCAATGAGGCGGGGGCAATCAGCTTGGGGCATTTGCCGCACAGGAATGGTGCGGTGCTTGCGGGGTGATTATCCAAGCGATTGAAATCAAAGCGTTTATGCCGATGGCACGGGCCTTGCGAAGGCCTGTAGGTCCGGGTGACAAGGAGTACGGCATGATCCGCACCTATTTTGATGAAATGTACGATGCCGGCGGCCAGGTTCGCCCGCATTACCGCGAGTTCGCCCGCTGGCTGGCCGACACGCCTGACGAGTTGCTGGCACAACGGCGACGCGAGGCCGATCTGCTGTTCCACCGGGCCGGCATCACCTTCACGCTCTATGGGGACGAGCAGGGCACCGAGCGCCTGATTCCTTTCGACACCATTCCGCGCAGCATTCCCGCCAGCGAGTGGCGGATCGTCGAGCGCGGCTGCATCCAGCGGGTCAAGGCGTTGAACATGTTCCTCGCCGACCTTTATCACGAGCAGCGCATCATCAAGGCCGGGATCATCCCTGCCGAACAGGTGCTGGCCAACGAGCAGTACCAGTTGGCGATGCAGGGCCTGGATTTGCACCGCGACATCTATTCGCACATCTCCGGCGTCGATCTGGTGCGCGATGGCGACGGCACCTATTACGTACTCGAAGACAACCTGCGCACGCCGAGCGGTGTCAGCTACATGCTCGAAGACCGCAAGATGATGATGCGCCTGTTTCCGGAGCTGTTCGCCGCCCAGCGCATCGCGCCCATCGACCACTACCCGAACCTGTTGCTCGACACCCTGAAGAGCTCCAGCCCGATCGACGACCCGAGCGTGGTGGTGCTGACGCCGGGACGCTTCAACAGTGCGTTCTTCGAACATGCTTTCCTCGCACGGGAAATGGGCGTCGAACTGGTGGAGGGCGCCGATCTGTTCGTGCGTGACGACAAGGTGTACATGCGCACCACCGACGGGCCGAAAGCGGTGGACGTGATCTACCGCCGTCTCGACGACGCCTTCCTCGATCCGCTGGCATTCAACCCCGACTCGATGCTCGGCGTGCCAGGGCTGCTGTCGTCCTATCGTTCGGGCAATGTGGTGCTGGCCAATGCCATCGGCACTGGCGTGGCGGACGACAAATCGGTGTACCCGTTTGTCACCGAGATGATCCGTTTCTACCTCGACGAAGAACCGATCCTGAAGAACGTGCCGACCTGGCAGTGCCGCAACCCCTCGGAACTTTCCCATGTACTGGCCAATCTTCCGGATCTGGTGGTCAAGGAAACCCAGGGTTCCGGCGGTTACGGAATGCTGGTGGGGCCGGCGTCTACCACGGCGCAGATCGATGCGTTCCGTGAACGGATCAAGGCCAAGCCCCATGCGTACATTGCGCAGCCGACACTGTCGCTGTCGACCTGTCCGACCTTTGTCGAAAACGGCATTGCGCCGCGCCATATCGACCTGCGTCCGTTTGTACTGTCTGGCCGCGAAACCCGGGTCGTGCCCGGCGGTTTGACCCGTGTCGCCCTGCGTGAAGGCTCCCTGGTGGTGAACTCCTCTCAGGGCGGCGGAACCAAGGACACCTGGGTGGTCGAGGATTGAAGGAAGCTTGCCATGTTAAGTAGAACTGCCTCGGATCTGTACTGGATGTCGCGTTACCTGGAGCGGGCGGAAAACCTCGCACGGATGCTCGATATCAGCTATTCGCTGTCGCTGATGCCGCAGGACGGTCGCGGCGACGGTTTGCACGAACTGGCCATGCCGCTGTTGATCACCGGCACCCTCGACGATTATCTCGAGCGTCACGGCGAACTGCATGCCGAACGCCTGCTGCACTTCTTCGCCCTTGACGCGGCCAACCCGGCAAGCATCTACAGCTGCCTCGGCGCAGCGCGAGCCAGTGCGCATGCGGTACGCGGGCGCATCACCGCAGACATGTGGGAGAACATCAACGCCACCTGGCTGGAGATTCGCGGCATTGCCGAGCAAGGCCTCAGCCGGTACGGCATGAGCCGTTTCTGCGAGTGGATCAAGGAGCGCTCGCACCTGTTCCGTGGCGCGTCCTACGGCACGATCATGCGCAACGATGCGTTCCGCTTCATTCGTCTGGGAACGTTCATCGAGCGTGCGGATAACACACTGCGCCTGCTGGATGCGCGTTATGAAATGGCCGGCGATCAGGCCGAGGCCGTCAGCGACGGTACTGCGCACGCCTATTATCAATGGAGTGCGCTGCTGCGGGCGTTGTCATCGTTCGAGGCCTACACCGAAATCTACCGCGACGCACCCGGCGCCCGGCATGTCGCCGAGCTGCTGCTGTTGCGCGCCGATGTCCCGCGTTCGTTGCGTGCCTGCACCGAGGAAATCGACCAGATCCTCGCCCAGTTGCCCGGCGCCAATGGCCGTCCGGCACAACGCCTCGCCGCCGAAATGGACGCGCGTCTGCGTTACACCGGCATCAACGAAATCCTCGCCGAAGGCCTGCACGCCTGGCTCACCGAATTCATCCCGCTGGTGCGCCAGTTGGGCAACGCGATTCACAGTTCATACCTGGAGGCTGCATGAGACTTTCCATAAGCCACGAGACCACCTATCACTATGAAGATCAGGTGCGGGCGAGCATCCAGTATTTGCGCCTGACCCCGCACGACAGCGAGCGTCAGCACGTGTTGAGCTGGCAACTCGACCTGCCGCGTCCGGTGCGCGCCCAACTCGATCCGTTCGGCAACATCCTGCACGTGCTGACCATGGATGAGCCGCATGAAGCGATCATCATCGGCGCCCGTGGCCAGGTCGATATCGACGAATTGCGCGAGGCCGAACATGAAAGCCAGTCGGCGCTGCCGTTTCTGCGTTTTACCCGGCTGACCGAGGCGGACGAAGCGCTACGGGGGTTTGCCGACAAGTCCTGCAAGCAGCGACGTGATCGCACCGCGCTGATCGACCTGATGCACGGTTTGAACCAGCACATGAGCTACACGCCGGGTTCGACTGAAGTCGACACCAGCGCCGCCGAAGCCTTCGCCGGGCGCGCCGGGGTTTGTCAGGATCACACCCATGCGTTTCTCGCCTGTGCACGTAGTCTGGGGATTCCGTCGCGTTATGTGTCGGGCTATCTGTACAGCGAGGACGCCGAGCACCTGGCCAGTCATGCCTGGGCCGAAGCGTGGCTGGATGACGCCTGGTACAGCTTTGACGTAACCAATCAATTGGCTCGGCCTGAGCGGCACCTGAAGCTGGCGGTGGGCCTGGATTATCTGGACGCCTGCCCGGTACGCGGCATGCGCCGGGGCGGGGGGTGTGAGCAGATGCATGCGAAGGTGTTCGTGTCGCCGACGCCGGTTATCTCCGTGCAACAACAATAAGCGCCGTCCCTTGCAGGAGGTGCGGCACGCTGCGATCTTTTGATTCTGCTTTTACATTCAAGGTCAAAAGATCGCAGCGTGCCGCAGCTCCTACAGGAGGTTGTGGTGAACAAGGAGTTTTTGAACAGGATCAGGGCTTAACCTTGCGTCCAGCCATGTGCTGCAAATAGCCGACCAACAACTGCAAATCCCCTTCCGGCAACACATCCGCCGAAAATCCCGGCATCTTCGCCTGTGGCCACTGGCGCAAACTCTGCGGATCCCGAATGTAGCGTTTGAGGAAATCCGCGCCGAAGTACTCGGTCGGGTTGTACGGAATATTCAGATCCGGCCCGAACTGCGCATCTCCCGCACCGTTCAACCGGTGACAGGCCAGGCAGTTCTTCTGAAACAGCGCAAAACCCTGATTCACCGGGTCATCCGCTTTCAGCTTGGGATCCGGCAACAGCGCCGGGAAGCGCTCGGCCACCGGGGCCATGCGCTTGATGCTCGCCACTTGGAACGGCCATTGCTCAGGGCTGATGGTGCCGGCCTGCGGGTCAGTCCACACCAAATAGAATGGCCCCGCACTGTGCTTGCCTTCGGACAGCGGCGGCCATGGCTGCGTCGGGTCTTCGATCGCCAGCCAGGCCCGCGCGCCTTTTGTGTTGAGCAACGGTGCAGCGCTCAATTCGGCGGCAAACCCGTCCAGCGCCACCGCTTGCAGGTGATCGTCCGGCTTGATCCCGGTGAGCAGCGCCGCCACGGGCACGGCGCGATAAATCATGTCCTTCTTGTAGGACACATCGTTCTTGATGGTCAGCGTTTGTGCTTGCGGATGCTTGAGCAATTCCTCGGTCTGCCAGGTGCGACTGGTTGCTCCCAGCTGCAGCTCCAGCTGTGCGGCAGACAAGGGCATGCTCAACAGCAAGGCCCAGAACACAATGAGCGTTTTCAAAAGATCGCAATCCCTGTCGTGGAAGTGTGCAAAGGTTCGCACAGCCACGCTGGCCCGGGTAGCGGGCCAGTCACATTTTGTCTGGTGATACGGGCGCCTGCCGCTTGAGTCAGCCAATCACCTTGGTCAGATTGGGCAAAATCAATAACAGCGTCGTGGCGAAAAGAATGAGTCCTGCTTGACGAACTTTCGGTTGTTTGAACATGGCTTGACCGCCTTTTTTGTTATTTCCTGATGTTTGCCTGCATATCCATGACGGCAAACGCTGCACTTCCTGTTGAAGAACGTCGGCCCCGGCAAAACCCGACGACCCTGACGTACATGTACTACCTTAGAGGCCGCGTCACGCTTGGCTTAGATCCATTTCATATGTATTTGCTGCCGTTTACGATAAAAACGGCATGAGGCGTATTGCCAGCTTCTGCGCCGCCCGCTTGCTAGACAACTCGCCGACCTGAACCGGTTCACCTGAGGGTGGATGACCGTCCGTCTGAGCGTGCGCGTCAACGTCATTGAGCGCTGTGGTCATTGAATCCTCGACGGCGCGGGACAACAGTGACACCACGAATTTCACTCACCGCACAGGTTCGAGGCCGTCATGACCCAAGCTTTGATTTTCGATGCGTTGCGCACGCCCCGCGGTAAAGGCAAGGCCGATGGCGCGCTGCACAGCGTCAAACCGGTGAATCTGGTCGCGGGGTTGTTGACCGCTCTGCAGAGCCGTACGGCGCTGGACACCAGCCAGGTCGATGACGTGGTGCTCGGCTGTGTCACGCCGATCGGCGATCAAGGTTCCGACATCGCCAAAACCTCGGTGCAGGTGGCGGATTGGGACGTCAGCGTGGCCGGCGTGCAGATCAACCGCTTCTGCGCTTCGGGGCTGGAAGCGGTCAACCTCGGCGCGATGAAAGTCCGCTCCGGGTTCGAAGACCTGGTGGTGGTCGGTGGCGTCGAGTCGATGTCGCGGGTGCCGATGGGCAGTGACGGCGGTGCGTGGGCGCTGGACCCGCAGACCAACCTGCACAGCCACTTCACCCCGCAGGGCGTTGGCGCGGATCTGATCGCCACTCTGGAAGGTTTCAGCCGTGAGGACGTCGATGCCTACGCGCTGCACTCGCAACAGAAAGCCGCGCGGGCGCGGGCCGACGGTTCGTTCAACAAGTCGCTGGTGCCGGTGCAGGATCAGAACGGCATCATCCTGCTCGATCACGACGAATTCATTCGCGCCGGATCGACGATGGAAGGCCTCGGCAAACTCAAGCCGAGCTTCGAGATGATCGGCCAGATGGGTTTTGATGCCACCGCGCTGCGGGTCTACAGCCATGTCGAGCGGATCAACCACGTGCATACGCCGGGCAACAGTTCCGGGATCGTTGACGGTGCGGCGCTGATGTTGATCGGCTCCGAAGCCAAGGGTCGCGCCCTCGGCCTGCAACCGCGGGCGCGCATCGTCGCCACGGCGGTCACCAGCACTGACCCGACCATCATGCTCACCGGCCCGGCGCCGGCCACGCGCAAGGCCTTGGCCAAGGCGGGTCTGCGTGTTGAGGACATCGATCTGTTCGAGGTCAACGAGGCGTTCGCTTCGGTGGTGCTCAAGTTCATCAAGGACATGGCGGTCGACCCGGACAAGGTCAACGTCAACGGCGGCTCGATCGCCATGGGCCATCCGCTGGGCGCCACCGGTTGCGCGATCCTCGGCACCTTGCTCGATGAACTGGAAGCCCGGCGCCTGCGCTACGGCCTGGCGACGCTGTGTGTTGGCGGCGGCATGGGCATTGCCACCATCATCGAACGCCTCTGAGCCCTGAATTCAAGGAAACCTTGTTATGAGCGAAGCCATTCGTTACGAAAAAGGCCAGGACGCCATCGTCGTGCTGACCATCGACATGCCGGGCCAGAGCGCCAACACCATGAACGCCGTGTATCGCGAGGCCATGGGCGCCTGCGTTGCGCGGCTGGTGGCGGACAAAGACAACATCGCCGGGGTCATCATCACCTCGGCGAAGAAAACCTTCTTTGCCGGCGGCGACCTCAATGAGCTGATCAAGGTCGGCAAACCCGAAGCCAAAACTTTCTATGACATGGTGCTGGGCCTCAAGGGGCAATTGCGCACCCTGGAAACCCTCGGCAAACCGGTGGTCGCGGCGATCAACGGCGCCGCGCTCGGCGGTGGCTGGGAAATCTGTCTGGCTTGCCATCACCGAGTAGCGCTGGACGATGCGGCGGTGCAACTCGGTCTGCCGGAAGTGACCCTCGGTCTGTTGCCGGGCGGTGGCGGGGTGGTGCGCATGGTGCGCATGCTCGGTATCGAAAAAGCCTTGCCGTACCTGCTCGAAGGCAAGAAGGTGCGCCCGCAACAGGCATTGCAGGCCGGTCTGATCGATGAACTGGCGGTGGATCGCGACGAGCTGCTGGCCAAGGCGCGCGCCTGGATTGTCGCCAACCCGACGGCAGTGCAGCGTTGGGACGTGAAGGGCTATCAGATCCCCGGCGGCACGCCGTCGAATCCGAAAGTCGCGCAGATGCTGGCGATTGCGCCGTCGATCCTGCGCAGCAAAACCCAGGGCACGCTGCCAGCGCCAGAGAAGATTCTGTGTGCGGCGGTGGAGGGCGCGCAGGTCGATTTCGACACCGCGCACCTGATCGAAACCCGTTACTTCACCGAACTGACCACCGGCCAGATCTCGAAAAACCTGATCGGCACCTTCTGGTTCCAGCTCAACGAAATCAACGCCGGTGGCTCGCGCCCTCAAGGGTTTGCGCCGTATGTCACGCGCAAGGTCGGTGTGCTGGGCGCGGGCATGATGGGGGCCGGGATTGCCTTCGTCAGTGCTTCGGCCGGTATCGATGTGGTGCTCAAGGACATCAACCTGGCGGCGGCCGAGAAGGGCAAGGCCCATTCGGCGGCGCTGCTGGACAAGAAAGTCGCCCGTGGGCAGATGACGGTTGAAAATCGCGAGGCGGTGCTGGCGCGGATCCAGACCAGCGAGAGCGATGCTGATCTGGCGGGTTGCGATTTGATCATCGAAGCCGTGTTCGAGGATCGCGAACTGAAAGCCAAGGTTTCGGTAGCGGCGCAGCGGGTAGTCGGTAGCGAGGCGGTGATTGCCTCCAATACTTCAACGTTGCCGATCACCGGGCTGGCGAGCGCAGTACCCGATCAGAGCAAGTTCATCGGTCTGCACTTCTTCAGCCCGGTGGACAAAATGCCGCTGGTGGAAATCATCAAAGGTGCGCAAACCAGTGCTGAAACCCTGGCGCGGGGTTTCGACTTCGTCCTGCAGATCAAGAAAACCCCGATCGTGGTCAACGACAGTCGTGGCTTCTTTACCTCGCGAGTGTTCGGCACCTTCACCAATGAAGGCATCGCCATGCTCGGCGAGGGTGTGAGCGCGCCGATGATCGAGACCGAAGCGCGCAAGGCCGGGATGCCGGTGGGGCCGCTGGCGATCTCCGACGAAGTTTCCCTCAGCCTGATGAGCCATATCCGTCAGCAAACGGCCAAAGACCTGCAAGCGGAAGGGAAACCGCCGATCGAACATCCGGCGTTCGCCGTGATTGACTTGCTGCTCAACGAATACAAGCGTCCGGGCAAAGCCGCCGGCGGTGGCTTCTACGATTACCCGCCGGGTGGTCAGAAGCATCTGTGGCCGGAGTTGAGGACGTGTTTCGAGCAGGCCGACGGGCAGATTTCGCCGAAGGATGTGCGTGATCGTCTGCTGTTCGTGCAGGCCCTGGAAACCGTGCGCTGCGTGGAGGAGGGCGTGCTGACTTCGACGGCGGATGCTAACGTCGGCTCGATCTTCGGCATCGGGTTTGCGCCGTGGACCGGCGGCGCCTTGCAATTCATCAATCAGTACGGGGTGCAGGACTTCGTCGCACGCGCGCAGTATCTGGCCGAGCAGTACGGCGAGCGCTTTGCACCACCGGCGCTGCTGCTGGAAAAAGCCGCGAAAGGCGAGTTGTTTTAAGTGATCGGCTGAGCGCTGCGGGGCTTGCCTTGCCGGGGTGTTTCAAGGCAGGCTCTGGGGTGTTCATTATTCCCATCACGTGTCAGGTATTTTTTATGTCGCTACGCATCTGCATTCTGGAAACCGACATCCTGCGTCCGGAACTGGTCGATCAATATCAGGGTTACGGGCAGATGTTTCAGCGCCTGTTCTCGCAGCAACCGATTGCCGCCGAGTTCACCGTGTACAACGTGATGCAGGGCGAATACCCGAGCGACGACCTGACCTTCGATGCGTACCTGATCACCGGCAGCAAGGCCGATTCGTTCGGCACCGACCCGTGGATCCAGACCCTCAAGCAATACCTGCTGACCCGTTACGAGCGTGGCGACAAGCTGCTCGGCGTGTGCTTCGGCCATCAATTGCTGGCGCTGCTGCTCGGTGGCAAGAGCGAGCGCGCCAGCCAGGGCTGGGGCGTCGGCACCCACAACTACAAACTGGCGGCCAAGGCGCCGTGGATGAGCCCGGTGCGTGAAGAGCTGACGCTGCTGATCAGTCACCAGGATCAGGTCACCGCACTGCCGGAAAACGCCACGGTCATTGCCTCCAGCGATTTCTGCCCGTTTGCCGCGTACCACATCAACGATCAGGTGCTGTGCTTCCAGGGCCACCCGGAATTCATTCACGACTATTCGCGGGCGCTCTTGGATCTGCGCCAGGAAGCGCTGGGTTCGCAGATCTACTCGAAAGGCGTGGCCAGTCTGGAGCAGGAGCACCATGGCACGACCGTGGCAGAGTGGATGATGCGGTTTGTGGCGCACAAGCCAGAAGCCGAAGCGATTTAAGACCTGACATTTATCTATGTGGCGAGGGAGCTTGCTCCCGCTCGGATGCGCAGCAGCCGTAATTTGCGGCAACTTGATGTCTGTATGGGGGTCTTTGCACCCCAGCGGGAGCAAGCTCCCTCGCCACAGGGACTACAACCACCCCGACTTCTTGAAACTCGCCCACAAACTCACACACCCCACCGTGATAAACCCCAGCACACCGAAATAGCCGTAGTGCCAGCTCAGCTCCGGCATGTTCTGGAAGTTCATCCCGTATATTCCCGCCACCGCCGTCGGGAACGCCAGAATCGCCGCCCACGCGGCAAACTTGCGCTGCACCACGCTCTGCCGTGACGCCTCCAGCAACACGCCGATCTCGATGGTCTGGCTGGCAATGTCCGCCAGCGTGGTCAGGTCTTCCATCTGCCGCGTGACGTGAATCTGCACATCGCGGAAGTACGGGCGCATGTTCTTGTCGATGAACGGGAAACTCAGTTTCTGCAGTTCCTCGCCGATCTCGACCATCGGCGCTGCATAGCGGCGCAGGCGCAACACGTCACGGCGCAGGCCGTGGAGTTTCTGAATGTCATGCTCGTTCAATGCACTGCACAGCACGTTGCGCTCCAGTTCGTCGATCTCGGCATGGATCGCTTCGCCCACCGGCTGGTAGTTTTCGATGACGAAATCCAGGATTGCATAGAGTACGAAATCTTCGCCGTGCTCCAGCAGCAGCGGACGCGCCTCACAGCGTTGGCGGACATGCGCGTAGGACGCCGAGTGACCGTTGCGGGCGGTGATGATGTAGCCCTTGCCGGCGAAGATATGCGTTTCGATGAACTGCAAAATCCCGTGTTCACGGATGGGCGAGTAGATGACGATAAACAAAGCGTCACCAAAGGTTTCCAGCTTCGGCCGGCTGTGTTTTTCCAGAGCGTCTTCGATGGCCAGTTCGTGCAGGTTGAACTGGCGCTGCAGATTGGCCAGCTCTTGAGCGTCCGGCTCTTCCAGGCCGATCCAGACAAAGTGCCCGGTTTTCGCGGCCCAGGCGGCGCCCTCATCGAGGGTAATATTGGTGACTTTCTTACCGGCGCTGTAAACCGCAGCAGCAACAACTCGACCCATGGTGGTGGTTCACTTCTTCTTGGCAGATGGCAGGGAATGCAAGGCTTCAGCTTAGCCGTGTCGCTGCTTGAGAGTCAGTGAAATCTGCACAGTTCACCCGGCAAAAGAAAACCCGCACAAGGCGGGTTTGTTTTTCACGCAGCCTGCAGCTGCTGATCCATCGCGGCGATGCATTCGCGCATCTGCTCGCGGCACTGGGACATGAGCATGGGCATGTCATCCATGGTCAGCCCGGCTGTAGGAATCGCCGGCAGCGAGCGTATGAGAATTTTCCCGCTGCGCCAGCGGTTCAGGCGCATGTGCTTGATGTAGCTGCTGACGCACACCGGCACGATCGGCACACCGGCGGCGATCGCCATCTGGAACGCGCCTTTCTTGAACGGCAGCAGCTCTTCTCCGAGGTTGCGCGTGCCTTCCGGGAATACCCAGATCGACGTGTCTTCGTGTTGCAGGGTGTGGGTGGTGGTGAGCATCGACTTGCGCGCCTTGTGCGCGTTTCCACGATCGATCAACACGTTGCCCGCCAGCCAGAACAATTGGCCGAACAGTGGCACCCATTTCAGGCTCTTTTTGCCGATGCACACGGTCCGCCGGGGTACCACGTTGCCGAACACGAACAGGTCGTAGTTGGACTGATGGTTGGCGATGATTACGCAGCTGTCAGGCTTGTTCATCAACGGGGCGACGTCGGCTTTTACCCGCAGGCGCAGAATGCACATGGCCGGCAGCGCATAGAGGCGGGCGCACAGTCGGCTGTTGTCCGGATTGAACGGACGGCACAACCCGAGGATCACTCCCAGCACGCCGGCCAGAATAAAGTGCAGGCCCATCAATAACATACGAAACACAAACAGCATTTTCAGGCCCCACCGGGACAAAAGGTGGCGCAGTGTACGGATGTGCACTGTTTTCGGCAATTGCTGCTATAGAGTCCGGAGATAGGCGATGTTTAAGCGCATGTTTCCGAGTTGATTGTCAGACCCGTGCTAGAGCAGTCGACGCTCGATCAACCGAACGCGCAAGAAAAAGCCCGACACGACGGTCGGGCTTTTCTTCGGCTCGGGAAGCGCGGGCTTAGCCCAGATGCTCCTGGTCCTGGATGATCGCGTTGTCGAGGGTTTCGAGCAGCGCCTTGCGCACTTTGAGCTTGGTGTTCTTGTGCGCGTTCATGTTGATCTTCTTCAACTGACGCGCTGCTGCCAGGGCTGCGCCTTGCAGCTCCTCGGCAGCCACCACCTTGTCGAGGAAACCGGCATCCACCGCGCTTTTCGGATCAAACATCTCGCCGTTGATCACCGAACGGTGGAACGCTGAACGACGCAGACGATCACGCGCCAGCTCGATGCCGGCGTGGTGCATGGTCATGCCGATCTGCACTTCGTTCAGGCCAATGCTGAAAGGGCCGTCGACACCAATGCGGTAGTCGGCGGACAGCAGCAGGAATGCACCTTTGGCCACGGCGTGGCCAGGGCAGGCAACGATCACCGGGAATGGGTGGGAGAGCAGGCGACGGGCGAGTGTCGAACCCGCAGTCACCAGCGCCACGGCTTCTTTAGGCCCGGCGGTCATCACCTTCAAGTCATAGCCGCCAGACAGAATCCCCGGCTGACCGGTAATGATCACGATGGCACGATCAGTCTTCGCCTGATCCAGCGCCGCATTGAACGCCGCAATCACGTCCGGGGAAATGGCATTGACCTTGCCGTTGTTCAAGGTCAGGGTCGCGATACCGTCTTCGAGGTGGTAGGCAATCAACTCACTCATGACGCTATTCCTTGTAAGAAAGATGGGCAGACGTTACCCACCGCCGTAGGCCAGGTAAAGCGCTGTGACTGACTCGCCGGTCACCGTTTCCGGCCGCGCCCGGCGTAGCACGCCGTTCTGCTTCTATATAGAAGGGCGGCCGTCACCAGAGATTGGCCGGTTTGCCATCGCCCAGGGTGGGGCGAAACGCCTTTTTGTCTTAACCGCATGAAAATTCTGAAAAAAAGTTTGCCATCAGAAAAGCTTTCGACTACATTAGCGCGCCTCGACAGACAGAACATGTTTGAAGAGATACGGTGAAGTGTCCGAGTGGCTTAAGGAGCACGCCTGGAAAGTGTGTATACAGGAAACTGTATCGAGAGTTCGAATCTCTCCTTCACCGCCACATTCAATACGCAAAACCCCTGATTTCGAAAGAGATCAGGGGTTTTGTGGTTTCTGGCGTCTGGATTTTAATCCGCTGCGCAGGTGATACGTGCAAGTGCTCGGTCTGATTTCCCATAGCGCATTACAATCGCCGCTTTATCAGTAGAAAAAAGGATTGCTCCCATGATCATCTCCACCACCCACGCCATCGAAGGCCGACAGATCACCGCGTACCTGGACATTGTCAGCGCGGAGTCGGTGCAGGGCGTCAATGTGATCCGTGACCTGTTTGCCGGCATGCGCGACTTTTTCGGTGGGCGGTCGCAGACGCTGGAGCGTGCGTTGAAAGAGGCGCGGGTTCAGGCGACGGACGAGATCAAGGAGCGGGCGCGGGCGTTGCAGGCGGATGCGGTGGTCGGGCTGGATTTCGAGATCAGCATGCCGGCGGGCAAGGGCGGCATGGTTGTTGTCTTTGCGACAGGGACGGCGGTCAAGTTGCGTTGATGCCGTCGCCGTGTTCAAGCAAGCCCATTCAGACGATGAATGGGCTTTTTGTTTTTCTGCTTTCGATCAGCCCTGTGGCTTGAGGATGACAAGCCCGTGTGCGTCGTAGGTCAGGGGCGTATCGATTGCGACCAGAGGCGGGGTGCCGGTGGCGGGCGTCGGATCGGCCGGCTGACTCGGGTGGTAGATAACGCCGGGGGTCAGAACCGGTTTGTCCGGGTAGGTGATGGTGATGTCGCCTGAAGCGAGCTTTTCCTTGAATTTCTCACCGGCGGCTTTGCCGGCAGCGATCTGTTCGTCCGTGAGTTTTACGACAGGCATTTCCGGGAATCCGTTGATTTTCATGTTCTCTCCTTGAGAATTATTTGTATGAAAAAGGGCAACGGCCTGTCGCCGGGAATCTTTAGCGTTGTGAGATCAACGGCTCGTGGGGTGTTGAATCGGAGTAGGCCATTCGTCGGGCATCGGTCGAGCTGAACCGCAAGTCCAGTAATGACCAGCTAGTCTCAAAAGCCTGAGAGGTCGATATTTTTCGGGCAAAAAGGCTTGGCCGGTATCGATCCATTACGAAGGGGAGAGGCTATGACTGGTCCGTATATCGAAGACGATGGAGCCGAATTTTCATTCAACAACTGTGTCCGTTGCGGTCAGACGGAGTACCAGTCGGGCTTTGGCGAGGATCCGGTGCAGACCGGCAAGATCAAGTCCACGGTGCCCAAAGGCCCGAAAGCCAAATTTCTTCCGAAGGTTTCGGCTCGCTTGAGAAAGTAAGGAAGACACCAAACGACCCCGTCTATGAGCGGGGTTTTTTATGCCTGCTGTTTATGAAAAGAAAATCTCCTACAAACTATTGGGCTGGTTTTGTTTTTTTCACAAACTTTTCACGTCCACGGTCGTAGGGTGAAGCCATCCGTTAGAAAGCAAGTCTCCAGCCCGTCTCCCCAGCGGGCTTTTTTTTGCCTGCGATAAAACCTTTTGCCAAATCGCTGTCCAATCGGCGCCAAGTGCGCGGCGATAGCTGATTTTTCTGGACTTCAGCGCGTCGGCAGCTTTCAATCTCGGCCCCTTTTGATCTCCCTATTTTTGAGGTTTTCGTCATGCGTCTAACATTGCCTGCTCTGGTTCTGGGGCTTCTGGTTGCTCAAGGTGTGGTCGCCGGTGAAGGCACTGCTGCACTCGGCGGTGGTCTGGGTGGCGCGCTGGGTAACGTGGTCGGCCAGAAGATGGGCGGCAGCACGGGCGCCGCGATTGGTGCCGGTGTTGCAGGTGCGGCCGGCAGTGCCATGGCAGCCGGCAAGGGCAGCCGCACCAAAGCCGCTATCGGCGGTGGTGTTGGCGCGGCCGGTGGTTCGGTAATCGGCAACAGCCTGGGCGGCAGAAATGGCGCGACCATTGGCGCCGGTCTCGGTGGCGCTGCGGGTGGTGCCGTCGGCGCCAACCTGTCCAAGGGGCACAAGCGTCACTGATAACGGACGTTTGTCAGAAATAGCCCGGCTCGATGTCGGGCTTTTTCATGGCTGAACGTTTTCCCGAAAAATGTCTCCAATCTGACATAGGCCCCTGTGGGCATACCCTCCCGATTCGGGAACTGTGAGGTTCAAATGCGCTTGTCATTGTCTGCACTGTTTTTCGGATTACTGGTCGCTCAAGGCGCCATGGCCGCCGGAGATGGTAGCGCCGCCGTAGGTGGCGGTTTGGGCGGTGTACTCGGTAACGTGGTCGGTGGCCAGCTCGGCGGTAGCACCGGTGCCGCGGTTGGCGCAGGCGTCGGTGGCGCGGCGGGCAGCGCGGTCGGGGCGAATAAACACAATCGCACCGAAGCCGCCATCGGCGGTGGTCTCGGCGCAGCCGGCGGTTCAGTGCTCGGCAACAGCCTGGGCGGCTCCACCGGTTCAGCCATCGGTGCTGGTTTGGGCGGTGCGGCCGGTGGTGCGGTGGGCAACAATCTGGGGGATGACGGCGGCAAAGCCCACTCCGGTGGTGGTCACAAGCACAACAAGTACAAACATAAAAAACGCCATCATTGATTGAATATTCGAAAACAAACCCGGCCTGGTGCCGGGTTTTTCGTGTCTGGTGGTCGGACACTGGAACGATTGGCTGTGAGACTTTTCGAACGTTATACAACCCAACAGATGTAGAGGTTTGCCATGACGCCCGAAACCGAAGGCAAGGAAGAAAAAGGCCCGAGCGGTCTGCCGTTTATCAATGATCCGGGGAACGAGGATCCGGGGTCGCTGATGGATGATGCGACGGTGCCGTTGAATGATGCGGATGAGGCAGATATGGAGTATGAGGAGGATGAGGATGAGCAGTGATTGTTTGTTCTTTTGATTGCGCGCGTCAGTGCTGCTTTTGAGTCTTCATGGCCTGGGGTTCGGTCAGGCCCTTGCGAGGTGTGAGATGAGTGGTGAGCAGAAGGATGACGATGTCGATCAAACGCCGGAGTATCCGTTGCCTTCGCCTACGGATCCTTTGGGGCTGGATGAGTTACCGTTGGAGGATGAAGACGCAGAGGAGTAGTGCTCATCGTGTGATTCCTGGATGGCCTGCAAGCGCAAGGGCCAGCCCAAGCATCGTTTCATTGGCTATTGAACAGAAAAAGAAACATCAATCCTGTCTGCGCTGACTTTAACGTAGCGCCCATTCAGATGGGGATATTCGTAGTGGATATCCTGGTCCGAAAAATCGACAAACGATCGGAAGGTGTCTCCATCCAAGTAGCCATAAATGTCACAGGAGAACCCGCCGTCAAGCATCTCAATCTGCTGGTTTTCGCGTTCGGTTGCTATCACGCACTCTTCATCAGGCAGCAGCATTTCGAACTCCACGTCGTAAGTACTTCCCACCACTATTTTTGACGGACTGTAGCTGACGAAACACCTGAGCGAAAAGCCCTCAACTACCAGGTCAATAGCGTCTTCTACAAATTGATCTATTCCGACCACTAATGCTTTGTATGTCTTAGTCATGAGCAGGCCTCACAGTTTTATCTTGTGCGTTGCCATTGATTGTCCGCCAAAACTCCTTTCCACTTTTGGTGTGTAACGTCGTAATTTCATCATTCGTGTTAGTGCCCACGAAAGCAAATTTCGCTTCACCTTTCCGATTGTTTCCCATCAATAGCAAATACCCTGATCGCACCTCTCCTTTGTATAAATACTCCACACGAGTACCTTGATTCACTACTTCTCGTGCGACGAGTAAATATTCCCCCTTGTTCATCGCCTTGAATTCGGCGCCATGCTTTTCAAAATGGCCTAAGAGCTTTTCGTCACTTCCAAAATATTGAGGGCGGGAATTCGGTTTGGGTAGCGTTGGGTTAGCCTCATCAACAATTGAACCATCAACCCTGTCCGGTGATGAACAACCCGGCTTGTTCGGCGGCGGGCAATTCGAGCTCAACCCCAACGGATCCACCCACCCCGTCGGACTCGGCACATACCGGTACTGATTCAACCCACCTGCGAGCCTCACCGGATCCGGCGTCAGATACCGTCCCAACC
>NZ_JFYN01000009.1 GCF_000631985.1 Pseudomonas sp. RIT288 | reverse complement strand
GGAGCTCAGGCCAGACTGCACAAAACAAAACGGCCTCCACTGCGGAGGCCGTTTTGCATTCAGCGCATGCGGCTTTTCTTGCGCCGCGCCCATTGCCGCGCCACCCACCAGCGCCAGTACAGCATCACCGTGAAGTAGGCGAGGATGCCGAGTAGCAGTCCGCATACCACTGACCCCAGCAAAAACGGTTGCCACATGGTCGATAACTCTCCGCTGATCCATTCCCAGGTCAACGAATCGGGCAGGGTGCGGGCGGGCACATTTATCAACCAGGCCCCGGTCTGGTACGTGCAGAAAAACACCGCCGGCATGGTGATCGGGTTGGTCAGCCAGACCAGGCTGACGGCAATCGGCATGTTGCCGCGCACGGTGATCGCCAGAGCGGCCGCCACCAGCATCTGCGCCGGAATCGGCAGGAACGCCGCGAACAGGCCGACGGCCATCGCTCGGGCCACCGAATGACGATTGAGGTGCCAGAGGTTCGGGTCATGCAGCAACTTGCCGAGAAAGCGTAAGGATTTGTGTTCCCTGATGCTCGTCGGATCGGGCATGTAACGTTTGAATAAGCGCCGGGGCATAAGGCTTCTCGGTCGGTTAAGGCGGCAAGTATGTCTGGATTCTACGAAGCGCCCATTCAGACTTTGTGACAATTGTTGACGACGACCCGCCTTCATACCAGCTAAGCCTAATGCAGGAACTCTCAAGGACGGGCTTATGCGCACAGGGATGATGGCGCTGGCAGTCGGTCTGCTGGTACCGGTTTTTTTGCCGGTTTTACCGCCGGTCGGGTTGATGATGTTGTTGCCGCTGGTGGGTCTGGTGTTGCTGCCGTTTCGCAGCTATCCCGTGGCGCTTCTGCTATTCGGTTTCACCTGGGCTTGCGTCAGTGCGCAGGGGGCGTTGAATGATCGGCTGCCCGCAGCGCTTGACGGCGAAACCCGTTGGGTCGAAGGGCGGGTGGTCGGCTTGCCGCAAACCAGCGACGGCGTGGTGCGTTTCGAGATGGCCGATGCTCGCTCGCGACACGAGAAACTGCCGTCGTTGATGCGTCTGGCGTGGTACGCCGGGCCGCCGCTCAACAGCGGCGAGCGCTGGCGGCTGGCGGTAAAGCTCAAACGCCCCGGTGGTTTGCTCAATCCCGATGCCTTCGATTACGAAGCCTGGCTGCTGGCGCAACGCATCGGCGCGACCGGCACGATCAAGGATGGTCAGCGCCTGGCCGAGGCCAGTCGGGCGTGGCGCGACAGCATTCGGCAACGCTTGCTTGAAGTGGACGCGCAGGGCCGGGGCGGTGCATTGGCGGCGCTGGTGCTCGGTGACGGCTCCGGGCTCAGTCGCGAGGACTGGCAGATCCTGCAGGACACCGGCACCGTGCATCTGCTGGTGATTTCCGGTCAGCACATCGGGATGTTGGCGGCGGTCATCTATCTGTTGGTCGCCGGGCTGGCGCGCTACGGCTGGTGGCCGCTGCGCTGGCCCTGGCTGCCTTGGGCCTGTGGGCTGGCGTTTGCCGCGGCGCTCGGTTACGGCTTGCTCGCCGGGTTTGACGTGCCGGTGCAACGGGCCTGCGTGATGGTCGGGCTGGTGTTGTTGTGGCGTCTGCGCTTTCGCCATCTCGGCGCGTGGTGGCCGCTGTTGCTGGCATTCGATGCGTTGCTGTTGCTCGATCCGTTAGCCAGTCTGCGTCCCGGTTTGTGGCTGTCGTTCGCCGCGGTGGGGATTTTGATTTTCACCTTCGGCGGGCGACTCGGTGCGTGGAAATGGTGGCAGACCTGGACGCGCGCGCAATGGCTGATTGCGCTGGGGCTGTGCCCGGTGTTGCTGGCGCTGAACCTGCCGATCAGCCTCAGCGGGCCATTGGCGAATCTGCTGGCGGTGCCGTGGGTCAGTCTGCTGGTGCTGCCACCGGCGCTGCTTGGCACGCTGTTGTTGCCGGTGCCTTACGTCGGTGCAGGCTTGCTGTGGCTGGCCGGTGGTTTGATCGACTGGCTGTTTCGCGGCTTGTCGCTGATCGCCGGGGTGTGGCCAGCGTGGATCTCGCCGTCGCTGCCGTGGTGGGGCTTGCTGCTCGGCAGTCTCGGCGCTGGGTTATTGCTGTTGCCGCGCGGGGTGCCGTTGCGACCGTTGGGCTGGCCGTTGCTGTTGATTCTGCTGGCGCCGCCTCGCGAGCGGGTGGCCGAGGGCCTGGCCGAGATCTGGCAGCTCGATGTCGGTCAGGGCCTGGCGATCCTGATCCGCACGCGTCATCACGCGTTGCTCTACGACGCCGGTCCACGCTTCGGCGATTTCGATCTGGGGGAGCGGGTGGTGCTGCCGGCGCTGCACAAACTGGGGGTCAACCGCATCGATCTGATGCTGCTCAGTCATGCCGACGCCGACCATGCCGGTGGTGCGCTGGCGGTATCGCGGGGCCTGAAAGTGACTCGGGTGATCAGCGGCGATCCGCCGGGGCTGCCGGCCATCCTGCGGGCCGAGGCCTGTGAAAACGGGCGCCAATGGCAGTGGGACGGGGTGCGTTTTCAGCTGTGGCAATGGTCGGCGGCCCATGACAGCAATCAGCGTTCCTGCGTGTTGCAGATCGAGGCCAATGGCGAGCGTCTGCTGCTGACCGGCGATATCGACACGGCTGCCGAACGGGTTTTGCTGGAGAGTCCGTTGGCGGTGCCGACGCACTGGCTGCAAGCGCCACATCATGGCAGCCGCAGTTCATCTTCGATGGCGCTGCTTCGGGCATTAAGGCCGCACTCGGTACTGATCTCCCGGGGACAGGGCAATTCGTTCGGTCATCCACACCCGCTGGTGCTCGCGCGCTACCGCCAGCAAGGGCTGCGCATCTACGACAGCGCGCAGCACGGCGCCATCCATCTGCGCCTGGGCAGCTTTCAGGCGCCGTGGCTGATGCGTCAACAGCGGCGTTTCTGGCGTTGAAACACCATTGATCGCGGGATTGCCGAATGCGGCATCAGGTCGTCGGGGCGGCGGGTCTTAATCGCGAACCGGTATGGTAAAGTGGCGCACTTTTTCGAGGGGACTGTCACTGTGTGGGAATTGGTCAAATCCGGCGGCTGGATGATGTTGCCGATCATTCTGAGTTCCATCGCGGCCATGGCGATTGTCGCCGAGCGCCTGTGGACCCTGCGCGCCAGCCGCGTCACCCCCGAGCATCTGCTGGGCCAGGTCTGGGTCTGGATCAAGGACAAGCAGCTCAATAAAGAAAAGCTCAAGGAATTGCGCGCCAACTCGCCGCTGGGTGAAATCCTCGCCGCGGGCCTGGCCAACTCCAAGCATGGTCGCGAGATCATGAAGGAGTGCATCGAAGAAGCCGCCGCGCGGGTGATTCACGAGCTCGAACGCTACGTCAACGCGCTGGGCACGATTGCCGCCATGTCGCCGTTGCTGGGCCTGCTGGGCACGGTACTGGGCATGATCGACATTTTCAGCGCCTTCACCGGTTCCGGCATGACCACCAACGCCTCGGTCTTGGCCGGCGGTATTTCCAAGGCACTGATCACCACCGCTGCGGGCCTGATGGTCGGTATTCCGGCGGTGTTCTTCCACCGGTTCCTGCAACGCCGCATCGATGAGCTGGTGGTGGGCATGGAGCAGGAAGCGATCAAACTGGTCGAAGTGGTGCAGGGCGACCGTGACGTCGATCTGGCCGGGGAAAAAGCGTGAAATTCCGTCGCAAACCCCGGGAAACGATCGACATCAACCTCGCGTCGCTGATCGACGTGGTGTTCATCCTGTTGCTGTTTTTCGTGGTGACCACCACCTTCACCCGCGAAACCCAACTGCGCGTCGATCTGCCGGAGTCGGTCAGCGGATCGCCCGCCGAAGACCAGCAGCTCAAGCAGCTGGACGTCGCGATCAGCGCCGAGGGCGTGTTCTCGGTGAACAACAAGATTCTGCCGAAAAACGACCTGGCGACGCTGATGGAAGCCATGCAGAAAGAAGCCAACGGTGACACCAACATGCCGTTGTCGATCAGCGCTGACGGCAAGACCCAACACCAATCGGTGATCACCGCCATGGACGCGGCCGGCAAGCTCGGTTTCAGCCATCTGCGCATGACCACGGTCGAGGCGGCGCCCAAATCCTGATGAGCCTGTCCGATCGTTTGCTCGCCGCGTGGTATCAGGGGCATCCGGCCCTGACGCTGCTGCGGCCGCTGGAATTGCTCTACCGCCGCGTGGTGGTCAACAAGCGTCAGCGCTTTCTCGCCGGTGAAGGCCAGATTTATCAGCCGCCGGTGCCGTTGATCGTGGTCGGCAACATTACCGTTGGCGGCACCGGCAAGACGCCGATGATCCTGTGGCTGATCGATCATTGCCGACGCGCCGGCCTGCGGGTTGGTGTGGTCAGTCGTGGTTACGGCGCCAAACCGCCGCACCTGCCGTGGCGGGTCACCGCCGAGCAGAGCGCCGACATCGCCGGCGACGAGCCGCTGTTGATCGTGCAGCGCACCGGCGTGCCGCTGATGATCGATCCTGATCGCAGCGCGGCGGTCAAAGCCTTGCTCGCCAGTGAACCGCTGGATCTGATCCTCTCCGACGACGGCATGCAGCATTACCGCCTGGCCCGGGATCTGGAGCTGGTGCTGATCGACGCCGCCCGTGGTTTGGGCAACAAACGCTGCCTGCCGGCCGGTCCGTTGCGCGAGCCGATCGAGCGCCTGCAAAGCGTCGATGGCGTGCTGTTCAACGGTGCCACTGCGGATCGTGAAGACGGTTTTGCCTTTCACCTGCAACCAACTGCACTGGTCAATCTGCGCAGCGGCGAGCGCAAGCCGCTGGCGCATTTTGCGCCCGGTCAATCGGTGCACGCGGTGGCCGGGATCGGCAATCCGCAACGTTTCTTCAATACCCTCGAAGCGCTAGACTGGCGAGCAGTCCCCCATGCGTTTGCCGACCACGCCGAATACAGCGTGCAGGCCTTGAATTTCACACCGTCATTGCCGTTGGTGATGACCGAAAAGGATGCGGTGAAGTGCCGTGCCTTCGCAGCAGACGACTGGTGGTACCTGGCGGTCGATGCCGTGCCGTCACCGGCCTTCGTGACCTGGTTCGACACCCAGCTGATGCGCCTGCTGCCCGATCATCTTTTGCCTTAACTCTTTATCCAGGGAATGTTCATGGACACCAAATTGCTCGACATCCTCGCGTGCCCGATCTGTAAAGGCCCGCTCAAGCTCAGCGCCGACAAGACCGAACTGATCAGCAAGGGCGCCGGTCTGGCCTATCCGATCCGCGACGGCATCCCGGTGATGCTCGAAAGCGAAGCGCGTACCCTGACCACTGACGAGCGTCTGGATAAATGACCACTGCTTTCACCGTTGTCATCCCGTCGCGTTACGCCTCGACCCGCCTGCCGGGCAAACCGCTGCTGGAGATCGCCGGCAAGCCGATGATCCAGCATGTCTGGGAACAGGCGAGCAAAAGCAGTGCCAGCCGTGTGGTGGTCGCGACCGACGATGCGCGCATCGTCGAGGTCTGCAAGGCGTTCGGTGCTGAAGTGGTGCTGACCCGTGAAGACCACAATTCCGGCACCGATCGTCTGGCGGAAGTCGCGGCGAAGCTGGGCCTTGCGCCGGACGCGATCGTGGTCAATGTGCAGGGTGATGAGCCGTTGATCCCGCCGAGCGTGATCGATCAGGTCGCGGCTAACCTCGCCGCCCACACCGAAGCGCGCATGGCCACCCTGGCCGAGCCGATCGAAGACGTCGAAACCCTGTTCAACCCGAACGTGGTCAAGGTCGTCAGCGACCTCAATGGCCTGGCGCTGACCTTCAGCCGCGCAACCCTGCCATGGGCCCGCGACGCGTTCGCCAAGAGCCGCGAGCAGTTGCCGGAAGGTGTGCCGTATCGTCGCCACATCGGCATTTATGCCTACCGTGCCGGGTTCCTCCAGGATTTCGTGAGCTGGGGCCCGTGCTGGCTGGAAAACACTGAATCCCTCGAACAACTGCGTGCCTTGTGGCATGGCGTGCGGATTCATGTCGCCGATGCGTTGATCGCGCCGCCGACCGGGGTCGACACCGTTGAAGACCTCGAGCGCGTTCGTCGCCTGCTGGGGGCTTGATGCGCGTTCTGTTCGTGTGCCTGGGCAACATCTGCCGTTCGCCTACTGCCGAAGGTGTGTTGCGCCACAAATTGCGCGCAGCGGGGCTGGCGGATCAGGTCGAAGTGGCCTCCGCCGGCACCGGTGACTGGCACGTCGGCAATCCGCCGGACAAGCGCAGCCAGGCTGCAGCCAAAGTGCGTGGTTATGACCTGTCGACGCAGCGCGCGCAGCAGGTCAGCCGCGCCGATTTCGCCAGTTACGACCTGATTCTGGCCATGGACAACAGCAACCTGCGCAACCTCAAGGCGCTGCAACCGCCCACCGGCAAGGCCGAGCTGGACCTGTTCCTGCGCCGTTATGCCGGGGTGGTCGATGAAGTGCCGGATCCGTACTACGACGGCGATCAGGGCTTCGAGCAGGTGCTGGACCTGATCGAAGCCGCCTGTGACCAACTGTTGATCGAAGTGAAGGGACGGTTATGAGTTTGCAGGTGCAACCCCAGGTTTCGCTGAAACCGTTCAACAGTTTCGGCGTCGACGTTCGCGCGCAGTTGTTCGCCGAGGCCCACAGCGATGCCGATGTCCGCGAAGCGCTGGCCTACGCGACTGCCCATGATGTGCCATTGCTGGTGATCGGCGGCGGCAGCAACCTGCTGCTGACTGCTGACATCCCGGCGCTGGTGCTGCGCATGGCGACCCGAGGCATTCGACTGATCAGCGATGACGGCAGCCGCGTGGTGATCGAGGCTGAAGCCGGCGAGCCGTGGCATCCGTTCGTGCAGCACACGCTGGCGCTGGGTTTTTCCGGTCTGGAAAACCTCAGCCTGATCCCTGGCACCGTTGGCGCTGCGCCGATGCAGAACATTGGCGCCTACGGCGTCGAGATCAAGGATGTGTTCGCCGGGTTGACCGCGCTGGATCGCCAGACCGGCGAACTGCGTGACTTCAGTCTGCAAGAGTGCAACTTCGCCTACCGCGACAGTCTGTTCAAGCAGCAGCCGGGGCGTTGGCTGATCCTGCGCGTGCGCTTCAAGCTTGATCGGGTCGCGCATCTGCATCTGGAATACGGCCCGGTGCGTCAGCGCCTGACCGAGCAGGGCATCGCGCAACCGACTCCCAGCGATGTCAGCCGTGCGATCTGCAGTATCCGCAGCGAAAAACTGCCGGATCCGGCGGTGCTCGGCAATGCTGGCAGTTTCTTCAAGAATCCGCTGGTATCAGCGGCGCTGGTCGAACAGATCAAGGCGCAGCATCCGGATCTGGTGGCCTATGCGCAACCGGACGGGCAGATGAAGCTGGCCGCCGGCTGGCTGATCGAGCGCGCTGGCTGGAAAGGTTTCCGCGAGGCCGATGCCGGCGTGCATAAATTGCAGGCGCTGGTGCTGGTCAACTACGGCACCGCGACCGGTCTGCAGTTGCTCGATCTGGCGCAGCGTATCCAGAAAGATATTGCCGAACGTTTCAATGTCGAGCTGGAAATGGAGCCGAACCGCTATTGAAGCTACGCTTCAGGTCGGTATCCAAAGCCCTGCACTGATAAAAAAGTGCAGGGCTTTTTTGTTAACGGTGGGTTAACTTAGCCAGCTAACGATAACCGTCATTTGCTTCACCAAAGGCCCGGTGCAGACTTTCGCGTCGGCACAAGAGAGCCCGTGGCCAGATGCAAATCAGCAAGCGATGAATTCTGTGGCGAGGGAGCTTGCTCCCGCTGGGGCGCGTAGCGGCCCTCGCTTCAAGCAAAGAACTGCTGCGCAGTTCAGCGGGAGCAAGCTCCCTCGCCACAGGTTCAGTGTTTGGCTTCACTGATGTGTATTGGCCCATTAGCCTGAGTCGATCTGCGTGAACCACCGCCAGTTCTGCTCGACCCCATAACCACCAAGAATATGCGGGCGTGCCCATGATTACCCTGAAACTCAATGGCCAGAACCATCAACTGGATGTCACCGAAGACATGCCGCTGCTGTGGGCTATTCGTGACGTCGCCGGTTACAACGGCACCAAATTCGGCTGCGGCATGGGCCTGTGTGGCGCGTGCACCATCCATATCGACGGCTTGCCGGCGCGCAGTTGCATCACGCCGATCGGTTCGGTGATCGGGCAGAACGTCAGCACCATCGACAATCTGCACGCCGATCCGGTTGGCCAGGTTGTCCAGCAGGCCTGGCTCGACAGCGCCGTGGCGCAGTGCGGTTTCTGTCAGGGTGGGCAGATCATGTCCGCCACCGCGTTGCTCAAGACCAACCCCAATCCGAGTGACGAACAGATCGAAGAGGCCATGGTCGGCAACATTTGCCGTTGCGGTACGTACAACCGGATCAAGACCGCGATCCGTCAGGCCGCCACTCACCTGAAGGAGGCCAAGGCATGAGCCGCTTGCCGAATGATTTCGCCCTGAGCAATCTCAGCCGTCGCGGTTTTCTCAAAGGCGTTGGCGCTACGGGCGCATTGGTGCTGGCCGCGAGCTGGGGCTGGCAGGATGCACTGGCTGAAGACGCGCCGAAGAAGTTCGGCGCTGATGGCATGCCCAACGGCTGGATTGACGATCCCAAGGTTTACGTCAGCATCGCCGCGGATGGCACGGTCACCGTGGTCTGCAACCGCTCGGAAATGGGCCAGGGTGTGCGCACCAGCCTGACCATGGTAGTTGCCGACGAACTGGACGCCGATTGGGCCAAGGTCAAAGTCCAGCAAGCGCCGGGTGACGAAGTACGTTTCGGCAACCAGGACACTGACGGTTCGCGCAGCATGCGTCACTGGTATGAACCGATGCGTCGTTGCGGCGCGGCGGCCCGGACCATGCTCGAACAAGCCGCCGCCACGCAGTGGCAGGTGCCGGTGGGCGAGTGCCATGCGCAGTTGCACAAAGTCCTGCACAAACCATCCGGTCGCGAGTTGGGTTACGGCGAACTTGCCGCCGCAGCCAGCGCGCTGGCGGTGCCGGCCCGTGACAGCTTGCGCCTCAAGCAGCCGTCGGAGTTTCGCTACATCGGCAAGGAAGGTACCAAAGCCATCGACGGTGCCGACATCGTCAACGGGCGCGCGGTGTACGGCGCCGACGTGCATTTCGACGGCATGCTCTACGCCACCATTGCCCGTCCGGCGGTGTACGGCGGCAAGGTCAAGTCGCTGGATGACAGCGCGGCGCTGAAGGTTCCGGGTGTGCTGAAGGTGATGCAGATCGAAAGCCGTCCGCTGCCTTCGGAATTCCAGCCGCTGGGCGGCGTAGCGGTGATTGCCAGCAACACCTGGGCGGCGATCAAGGGCCGCGAGGCGCTGAAGATCGAATGGGACGACGGCCCCAACGCCAGTTATGACTCGATCGCTTACCGCAAGGAACTGGAAGCGGCGTCGCGCAAGCCCGGCAAAGTGGTGCGCAACACTGGCGATATCGACAAAGCCCTGAACGGCGCTGCCAGTAGTCTCGAAGCGTCTTACTATCTGCCGCATCTGGCCCAGGCACCGATGGAGCCGATGGTTGCCATCGCTCGCTACGACAAAGGTGTGTGTGAAGCGTGGGCGCCGAGTCAGGCGCCGCAGGTGACTCGCGAACGCATCGCCGAGCGCCTGGGTTTGCCGTTCGACAACGTCACCTTCAACGTCACGCTGCTCGGTGGTGGTTTCGGCCGTAAATCCAAGCCGGATTTTGTGGTTGAGGCGGCCATCCTTGCCAAAGAGTTCCCCGGTAAAGCCGTGCGGGTGCAATGGACCCGCGAAGATGACATCCACAACTCGTATTTCCACACGGTGTCCGCCGAGTATCTGAAAGCTGCTGTCGGCAAGGACGGCATGCCGTCCGGCTGGCTGCATCGCACAGTGGCGCCGAGCATTACTGCGCTGTTCGCTCCGGGCATGAACCATGAAGCGGCGTTCGAACTGGGCATGGGCTTTACCAACATGGCCTACGCGATTCCCAGCGTGCGCCTGGAAAACCCCGAAGCCACGGTGCATACCCGCGTCGGCTGGTATCGCTCGGTGTCGAACATTCCTCACGGTTTTGCGATCCAGAGTTTCGTCGATGAACTGGCGCACAAGGCCGGCGTCGATCCGCTCCAATATCAGATCAAGTTGCTCGGCCCGGATCGTCAGATCGACCCGCGCACCTTGAGTGAGGAGTGGAACTACGGCGAATCCCCCGAACGCTACCCGATCGACACCGGACGCATGCGCACGGTACTGGAAACCGCGGCCAAGGCTGCCGGTTGGGGGCGTCAATTGCCCAAGGGCCGAGGTCTGGGTCTGGCGGTGCATTACAGCTTTGTCACCTATGTGGCGGCGGTGATCGAAGTCGAGGTCAAGGATGACGGCACGCTGATCGTGCACAAGGCTGACATCGCCGTCGATTGCGGGCCGCAGATCAACCCTGAACGCATTCGCTCGCAGTTTGAAGGCGCCTGTGTGATGGGCCTCGGCAACGCAGTGCTGGGTGAAATCAGCTTCAAGGACGGTAAGGTCCAGCAGGACAACTTCCACATGTACGAAGTGGCGCGCATGTCGCTGGCGCCGAAGGAAGTTGCCGTGCATCTGGTGACGCCGCCGGGTGACGTGCCGTTGGGCGGAGTCGGTGAGCCGGGCGTGCCGCCGATTGCGCCGGCGCTGTGCAACGCGATCTTCGCCGCCACCGGCCAGCGCATCCGCAACTTGCCGGTGCGTTATCAGTTGCAGGGCTGGCAGAAGGCGCAAGCCTGATGGACAGCGCCGATCTCAACGTCTTGCGCAGCGTGCTCGAATGGCGCCGCGCCGGGCAGCGGGTGGTGCTGTTCAGCGTGGTGCAGACCTGGGGCACCGCGCCCTGGGCACCCGGCGCGATGCTCGCGTTGCGCGGGGACGGCGTGGTGATCGGCTCGGTGTCGGGCGGTTGTGTCGAGGATGACTTGATCGCTCGCCTGCACGACGGGCGCATCGCCAGCGACGGCCCGCCAGTGCAACTGATTACCTACGGGGTGACCCGGGAAGAAGCCGCACGGTTCGGCTTGCCGTGCGGTGGCACGTTACGCCTGACCGAAGAACGGGTCGCTGATCCGGCATGGGTCGCCGAGTTGCTCGCGCGATGTGAAGCGCACGAGATTGTCGCTCGCGAGCTGAACGTCGAAACCGGTGAAGTTGTGCTGTCAGCGGCGAGCAAATCCGATGTGCTGGCATTCGACGGCAAGACTTTGCGCGCCATTTATGGCCCACGCTGGCGTCTGCTGTTGATCGGCGCCGGACAGCTGTCGCGTTACGTGGCGGACATGGCCCGGTTGCTGGATTTCGAAGTGCTGATCTGCGATCCACGCACCGAGTTCGTCTACGATTGGGAAGAGCACCACGGTCGCCTTGTCCCGGGCATGCCGGATGACGCGGTGTTGAGCATTCAGACGGACGAACGCACAGCCATCGTCGCGCTGACCCATGATCCACGTCTGGATGATATGGCGTTGCTCACTGCACTCGATTCGTCGGCCTTTTATGTCGGTGCACTCGGTTCGCGGGTCAACAGCCAAAAGCGTCGGGACAATCTGGCTCAGCTAGGCTTGTCAGAAGCCGCCATTGCGCGATTGCACGGGCCGATCGGTCTGCACATTGGCAGTCATTCACCGGCGGAGATTGCCCTGTCGTTGTTGGCGGAGATTGTGGCGATCAAGAACGGCGTCGAGTTGAAACAGAAGAAAGTCCTGGAGGGTGCATGAGTCGATCCATCGCAGTGATTGTGCTGGCGGCGGGCGAGGGCAGTCGTTTTCGCCAGGTCGCCGGTGCCGACAAGGACAAGCTGCTGGTCGATTGCGCCGGGCGCGATGGCGCGGTGCGCTCGGTGATCGAGCAGGTGTTGGTGAATCTGCCGGCCAATCTCGACCAGCGGGTGCTGGTGACCACTGAAGCGCGGCCGCAAGCCATGCGTATGGCGCAGGCCTATGGTTGTGAGGTGGTCTCGATTGAATCGACGGGGATGGGTGACAGCATTGCGGCGGGCGTTGCGGCTTGTCCGGATGCAGACGGATGGTTGATTGTGTTGGGCGATATGCCGTTTATCTTGCCATCGAGTATTGAGCGGGTGGTGGCGGCGATGGCCGACGACGCCGTGAGCGTACCGGTGCAGGACGGCGAATTTGGGCATCCGGTGGGGTTCGGGCGTTCGTTCGGGCCGGGGTTGCAGGCGTTGAGTGGTGATCGCGGCGCCAGGCCGTTGTTCAAGCAGGGGCGGGTGGTTGAAGTGTCGGTGGATGATCCCGGGGTGTTGTGGGATATCGATGTGCCAGAAGCGTTGGTGTTCAAGTAAAGCCAGATAAAAAGATCGCAGCCTTCGGCATAGGTCTCCTGTAGGAGCTGCCGAAGGCTGCGATCTTTTGATCTTCTAAATGGAATAAAAAAGCCCCGCCGGGTTTTCACCGGGCGGGGCCTTTTATTGGCTTTCGGAATCAGACGAGCGGTTTAGGCTCGTGTTCTTTTTCCTCGGCTGCTTGGTGATGCTCGACCGCGTCCTGAACGGAGCGTGGTGCTTCGGCGATCACCGACTCAACCACCGCTTCTTCAGTCACGGAAGCAGCAACTTCTACGACTTCAGCAGCCGGAGCAGCAGCGGCAGCCAGTTCGGCTTCCTTCTGCAGACGCTCGGCTTCACGCTTGCGGCGACGCACTTCACGTGGATCGTTCGGTGCGCGGCCGTTTGGCGTCAGGGCGCTGACCGGTGCGGCTTCAACCACTGGAGCAGGTTCTTCGGCAACCACTGGCGCTTCGACCACCGGTGCTTCAACGACTGGCGCTGGAACAGGTTCAGCGGTTTCAAACACTGGCTGGGCAGCCTTGGCTTCTTCAACCACTGGGGCTTCTGCCACTGGCGCTGGCGTTTCAGCGACGGCAGGCTCGGCAACCCAGTTGAACGCGGTCTGTTCTTCGCGAACTTCACGCACGGTTTCGGTCACGGTTTCAGCGACGGTTTCAGCAACCGGCTCTGCGGCCACGACTGGCGCTTCAACGGCAGGTTCTGCAGCGGCTTCAACCTGAGGCAGAGTTTCTTGAACCGGTGCCACTTCGACTTCCGGAGCAGCAACCACTTCCACTGGGGTAGTGGCCTCAACAACCGGCGCTTCCACTGGAGCGGTTTCCTGAACAGCGGCGGTGGCGCGTTCGGCTTGCTCGTGAGCCTGTGCTTCGGCCGGGGCGCTGATCACGCTGCTGGCAACCGCGGCGGTCACGGCCAGGCCGGCAGCCAGATCGGCAGCGCTTGGTGCCGGTTCAGCGTTTTCGCCGGACTCGGACTCTTCCGAACCTTCGATCACGTTGCCGTTGGCATCACGCTGACGCTCGCGACGGTTGCTGCGACGACGCTGACCACGGGAGCGACGACGTGGACGATCGCCTTCGGCGTTGTCCTGACCGTCTTCCGGCAGTTGCTCTTCGTTGCTGTTCACTTCTTCTTCAGCGACCGCGGCAGCGGCCTGCTCGGCACGCGGTTGACGCTCTTCACGCGGCGGACGCGGTGCGCGCTCTTCGCGTGGCTGACGGGCCGGACGTTCTTCTGCGACCACAGCGGCAGCGGCAGCAGCTACGGGTGCAGCCGGAGCGGCGTCCAGTGGTTCGCGCAGTTCACGCACGCGCTCTTCCCGCTCGCCACGTGGCTTGCGGTCTTCACGTGGAGCACGTGGTGCACGTTCTTCACGCGGAGCGCGGGGTGCGCGTTCTTCTCGGGCGACTGGCGCCTCGGTGCGTGCTTCACGCGGCTCGCGAACTTCACGGGCTTCACGTGGCTGACGCTCTTCACGCGGCTCGCGTGGGGCGCGTTCTTCACGCGGTGCACGTTCTTCGCGCGGCTTGCGCTCTTCATCGCGGCGACCGTTACGGTTGCGGCTCTGCTGACGACCGTTGCGACGCTCTTCGTTGCGGGCCGGACGCTCGGTGGCCGGTTTTTCAACGACGACCGGAGCGGCAGGCTCTTCTTTGGTCGCGAACAGGCTGACCAGCGATTTCACCAGGCCCTTGAACAGGCTTGGCTCTGGCGCGGCAACCGGAGCCGGTGCAGCAGCGGCAGGCGCGGCAGCTTCGGTCGGCACCGGAGCGTTGGCGCGGGCCGGAGCAGTCTTGACCGCAGCTTCCTGGCGAACCAGGGTACGGGTCGCAGCGGCTGGCTGGACTTCTTCGACTTCGGCAGCGGCAGCAGCGATTTCGTAGCTGGACTGGTTGGTCGCAGCTTCCGGACTGTCGTCACGCAGGCGCTGAACTTCGAAGTGCGGGGTTTCAAGGTGATCGTTCGGCAGAATGACGATACGGGCACGGGTGCGCAGTTCGATCTTGGTGATCGAGTTGCGTTTTTCGTTGAGCAGGAACGCGGCGACCGGGATCGGCACCTGAGCGCGCACTTCGGCAGTGCGGTCTTTCAGGGCTTCTTCTTCGATCAGGCGCAGGATTGCCAGCGACAGCGATTCGACGTCACGGATGATGCCGGTGCCGTTGCAGCGTGGGCAGACGATGCCGCTGCTCTCGCCCAGCGATGGACGCAGGCGCTGACGGGACATTTCCAGCAGGCCGAAGCGCGAGATGCGGCCGATCTGCACGCGAGCGCGGTCGGCTTCCAGGCATTCGCGGACTTTCTCTTCCACGGCGCGCTGGTTCTTGGCAGGAGTCATGTCGATGAAGTCGATGACGATCAGGCCGCCGATGTCGCGCAGGCGCAACTGACGGGCGATTTCTTCGGCGGCTTCAAGGTTGGTCTGCAGAGCGGTTTCTTCGATGTCGCTGCCTTTGGTGGCGCGCGCCGAGTTGATGTCGATGGACACCAGGGCTTCGGTCGGATCGATGACGATGGAACCACCGGAAGGCAGTTCGACGACGCGCTGGAAAGCGGTCTCGATCTGGCTTTCGATCTGGAAACGGTTGAACAGCGGAACGCTGTCTTCGTACAGCTTGATCTTGCTGGCGTACTGCGGCATCACCTGGCGGATGAAGGTCAGGGCTTCGTCCTGGGCTTCAACGCTGTCGATCAGCACTTCGCCGATGTCCTGGCGCAGGTAATCGCGGATGGCGCGGATGATCACGTTGCTTTCCTGGTAGATCAGGAATGGCGCGGAGCGATCCAGCGAGGCTTCTTTGATGGCGGTCCACAGTTGCAGCAGGTAGTCGAGGTCCCACTGCATTTCTTCGCTGCTGCGGCCCAGGCCGGCAGTGCGCACGATCAGACCCATGTCGGCTGGTGCAACCAGGCCGTTCAGCGCTTCACGCAGTTCGTTGCGCTCCTCGCCTTCGATGCGGCGGGAGATGCCGCCGGCACGCGGGTTGTTCGGCATCAGTACGAGGTAACGACCGGCCAGGCTGATGAAGGTGGTCAGGGCGGCGCCCTTGTTGCCACGTTCTTCTTTTTCGACCTGAACGATGACTTCCTGGCCTTCGCTCAGGACGTCCTTGATGTTGACGCGGCCTTCAGGGGCTTTCTTGAAGTATTCGCGGGAGATTTCTTTGAGGGGCAGGAAGCCGTGGCGCTCGGAGCCGAAATCGACAAAGGCAGCCTCAAGGCTTGGTTCGATGCGAGTGATACGGCCTTTGTAGATGTTGGCCTTCTTCTGCTCGCGTGCACCGGATTCGATGTCCAGGTCGTAGAGGCGTTGGCCATCTACCAGTGCAACACGCAACTCTTCGGGTTGAGTTGCGTTAATCAGCATTCTTTTCATGTAGTACCGTCGGTTTCCGGGCTGCCGGAAACGGCGTTCGGCACACACGACTTCTCACGGTCGGTGTCAGGTGCGTCGGGAGTGGTTGGCCATTCCCGTGTCCAGCGATGTCAGGCCAATTGGGCCGATATCGCGACGTACGCGTCCTGCTTGCTGTGGCTACTTAAGCACTCAGTCAGGAGGAGGAATCAACCAGCGGCTGTGGACGAGATGAAGCGTCTTGATAAAGCCTATTGCTACACAGTCCGGCGGTTGTGCATCTCCACCCTACACGTATCCCTGATAATTCGGGTGCTGCCGCGCGCAGAATCCGCAGCGGGTTGGCATTTACCGTGAGCTCCGAAAGGGGAGGTCACGCATCATGGCTAATTCAGGCGATGTTTCCGAAGCCTTCGCTCGGGGTCATCTGCAGCTGACTGCACTTTGTGAACTGGCCTCGAATATTTGCCTGTCAGGCGAGTGAAAACTCTGCTCGACGGTGTAATTCAGGCCTCATGTCACCTGCGCTTGTTACAACTGCAAACTCCACCGTTACGTAGCGAAAGCCCCGTAGGACGGCCTCGCGTCCTGGTGAATTGCGTTGGTCAGGGCCGGTTTTTGACCGTGGTTCCGCTGTCCAGGCCGCTTTTGGCGGCGTTCGCGACTATAGCAGCAATGATTAAGTGCTTCAATTCCATAAAAATTGTTATCATCGGCGGCATGACAACTACTGCCCCTTCGACTCCAGGCGTTCAACTGCTTGAAGTCTCGCCGGAGTATGCCGGCCAACGAATCGACAATTTCCTCCTTGCCCGGCTCAAAGGCGTGCCCAAGACCTTGATTTACCGCATTTTGCGTAAAGGTGAAGTGCGCGTGAACAAGGGGCGGATCAAGCCCGAATACAAGCTGCAGGCCGGCGATATCGTGCGCGTGCCGCCCGTTCGTGTGCCTGAGCGCGACGAGCCGGTGCCATTGGCTCAAGGCCTGTTGCAGCGCCTGGAAGCCTCGATTGTCTACGAAGACAAAGCCCTGATCGTGATCAACAAGCCCGCCGGCATTGCGGTTCACGGCGGCAGTGGCTTGAATTACGGGGTGATCGAAGCCTTTCGTCAGTTGCGCCCCGATGCCAAGGAGCTGGAGCTGGTTCACCGTCTCGACCGTGACACTTCCGGCCTGCTGATGATCGCCAAGAAGCGCAGCATGTTGCGCCATTTGCACGCCGCCTTGCGCGGCGATGGTGTCGACAAGCGCTACATGGCGCTGGTTCGCGGCAACTGGGCGACCTCGATCAAGCAAGTCCGTGCCGCGCTGGGCAAGAGCAACCTGCGCTCCGGCGAACGGATGGTCGAGGTCGACGAGGAGGAGGGCAAGGAGTCGGTGACCGTGTTCAAGGTCCTGCGCCGTTTCGGCGATTTTGCCACTCTGATCGAAGCCAAGCCGATCACCGGTCGCACGCATCAGATCCGCGTCCATACGTTGCACGCCGGGCATTGCATTGCGGGCGACACCAAGTACGGCGACGACGGTTTCAGCAAGGAAATCCGTGATCTGGGCGGCAAGCGTCTGTTCCTGCACGCCTACATGCTGACCGTGCCGCTGCCCGATGGCGGTGAGCTCAAGTTGCAGGCGCCAGTGGATGAAATGTGGGCCAAGACCGTGGAGCGATTGAGTGCGCCCATCTGATTACAAACTGCTGATTTTTGATTGGGACGGCACCCTCGCCGATTCCATTGGTCGGATTGTCGAGGCGATGCATTCTGCGTCCGGGCGTTCCGGTTTCGAGTTGCGTGATGATTTTGCCGTCAAGGGCATCATCGGTCTGGGCTTGCCCGAGGCGATCCGCACCTTGTATCCGGACATCAGCGATGCCGAGATGACCTTGTTTCGCGAGTATTACGCTGATCACTACATCGCAGCAGAAGCCGTGCCTTCGCCGTTGTTCGAAGGTGTAGTCGAGTCGATGGCGTCGTTTCGCGAGCAGGGTTATCACCTGGCGGTTGCGACCGGCAAGAATCGTCGCGGACTGGATCGGGTGCTCAAGGCCAATGGCTGGGAAGATTATTTCGATATTACCCGCGCCGCGGACGAGACCGCGAGCAAGCCGCACCCGCTGATGCTCGAGCAGATTCTCGCGCATTGTCGCGTGCGGCCCGAGCAGGCGCTGATGGTCGGGGATTCGTCCTTCGATCTGCTGATGGCACGCAATGCGGGCATGGCGTCGGTGGCGGTCAGCTATGGCGCGCAGTCGATCGAGTCGCTGCAGCAGTTCGAACCGCGCCTGTCGATCGACCGTTTTAGTGAATTGCACGCCTGGCTGGGGCAGCAGGCTTAATACGTTTTTGCTGGGGTAGCGCATGACCGACGAATGGAAAGCACCGGCCAAGGCAAGTGCCGACGGCGGTGACGAGAAAAGCTGGAAGCTGCTGGAAAAGACTTTATTGGCCAGTGTGCAGGAGCAGCGTCGCTCACGGCGTTGGGGGATTTTCTTCAAGCTGCTGACGTTTGTTTATCTGTTTGTTGCGTTGATCCTGTTCACGCCGCTGATGGACATGGAAAAGAGCGCCACCCGTGGGCCGAACTACACCGCGCTGATCGACGTCACTGGCATGATTGCCGACAAGGAGCCCGCGAGCGCTGACAACATCGTCGGCAGCCTGCGTGCAGCCTTCGAGGACAAGAAGGTCAAGGGCGTGATCCTGCGGATCAACAGTCCTGGTGGCAGTCCGGTGCAGTCGGGTTATGTGTATGACGAGATCAAGCGTTTGCGCAGCCTGCACCCGGATACCAAGGTGTACGCGGTGATTTCCGATCTCGGTGCGTCCGGTGCCTATTACATCGCCAGTGCTGCGGATCAGATCTATGCCGACAAGGCCAGTCTGGTCGGCTCCATCGGTGTAACGGCCGCCGGTTACGGGTTTGTCGGCACCATGGACAAGCTGGGCGTCGAGCGTCGCACTTACACCTCGGGCGAGCACAAGTCGTTTCTGGATCCGTTTCAGCCGCAGAAGCCTGACGAAACCGCGTTCTGGCAGACCGTGCTGGATACCACGCACAAACAGTTCATTAATAGCGTCAAGCAGGGTCGTGGCGATCGCCTGAAGGACAAGGAGCATCCGGAGTTGTTTTCCGGTCTGGTCTGGTCGGGCGAGCAGGCGCTGCCGTTGGGGCTGATCGATGGGTTGGGCAATGCCAGCTCGGTGGCGCGGGATGTGATTGGCGAGAAGGAGTTGGTGGACTTTACTGTTCAGGAATCGCCGTTTGATCGCTTCTCGAAGAAGCTCGGTGCCAGTGTGGCTGAGCAGTTGGCGATGTGGATGGGGTTTCACGGGCCATCGTTGCGTTAATTTACCGGTAGATCAAAAGATCGCAGCCTGCGGTAGCTCCTACAGGTTTCATGTCACCGCAAAAACGCGATCGGACATGAAACCTGCAGGAGCTGCCGCAGGCTGCGATCTTTGCGTTAAGGGATCTGCACGCCTTCAGCCAGCAGCATGTCGATCAGGCGAATCAGTGGCAGACCGATCAGGCTGGTGGCATCAGGCCCTTCGGTGGACTGGAACAGACTCACGCCCAAACCTTCGGCCTTGAAGCTGCCGGCGCAGTCGTAGGGTTGCTCCAGGTGCAGGTAGCGTTCGATGCGCGCCTCGTCGAGCTGGCGCATGTGCACGGTAAACGGCACGCAGTCGACCTGGCATTGGCCGGTCTGGCTGTTGAGCAGGGCCAGGCCGGTGAGGAAGGTCACGCTGGCACCGCTGGCGGCCAGCAGTTGCTCGCGAGCCTTGTCGAAGGTGTGTGGCTTGCCGATGATCCGTTCGCCGAGCACTGCGACCTGGTCCGAGCCGATGATCAGGTGAGCAGGGTGGTTGGCGACCAGTGCCCGGGCTTTCTGTTCGGCGAGGCGCTTGACCAGTTCGATGGCGGATTCGCCCGGTCGGTGGCTTTCGTCGATATCCGGCGAGCTGCAGACGAACGGCAGGTGCAGGCGGGCGAGCAATTCCCGGCGATAAGTCGAGCTTGAGGCGAGTAATAAAGGCAGCATTGGCGTCTCCTGAGGCAGGTGCGAATTCTAGCGGAGGCACGCAAGTGACGGACAGGGCACAATTTCCTTTGACATGGGTGGGGGCATCCCTATAATGCTGCGCCTATGTTGAATGACCCGATTCCACCTCACGTTGACCCGCGCAAATTGGCTGACCGTGGCACCACCCTTCAAGGTGAACTGCTGCTGGCCGATTTGAAGAGACTCTGCGACCCGCTTTCCGACGATGTCGGTACGGTGCAGGCCAAATTCGTTTTTGAACGAGATGAACGTAAATCTGTGGTGATCCACAGCTTTATCGACACCGAAGTCAAAATGGTTTGCCAGCGTTGTCTTGAGCTGGTCACCCTGCCGATCCACAGCGAATGCAGTTACGCTGTAGTGAAGGAGGGTGCGAATACCCAGTCGTTACCGAAAGGTTATGACGTGCTGGAACTGGGCGAAGATCCATTGGATCTGCAGTCACTGATCGAGGAGGAGCTTCTGCTCGCCTTGCCCATTGTGCCTGCTCATCATCCGGAAGAATGCCAGCAGCCGGCGGGAGCAGATGAGCCCGAACCGAGCGAGGACGAGGTAACGCGGTCCAACCCGTTCAGTGTATTGGCGCAGTTAAAGCGTGACCCAAACGTTTAGGAGTTAATCAATTATGGCTGTTCAGCAGAACAAAAAATCCCGCTCTGCCCGTGACATGCGCCGTTCGCACGACGCTCTCGAGGCTAGCACCCTGTCTGTAGAAAAAACCACTGGTGAAGTTCACCTGCGTCACCACGTATCGCCAGAAGGCGTATACCGTGGCCGTAAAGTGATCGACAAGGGCGCTGACGAGTAATCACTTGTCCGCTCAAGTCATCGCGATTGACGCAATGGGCGGGGACTTCGGTCCCCGCAGCATTGTTCAGGCCAGCCTTGCTTGCCTTTCTGCTACGCCCTCGCTGCACCTGACCCTCGTCGGTCAACCCTCCCTACTTGAAGAACTGATCAACGGCCAATCGGCTGCCGATCGCGCACGCCTGACGATTGTCCCGGCGTCCGAAGTCATCACCATGGACGAAAAGCCGACCCAGGCCTTGCGTGGCAAGCCGGACTCGTCGATGCGTGTCGCCCTGGAACTGGTGCGTGACGGCAAGGCTCAGGCCTGTGTCAGCGCAGGCAATACCGGGGCGCTGATGGCGCTGTCGCGATTCGTGCTCAAGACCTTGCCGGGTATTGACCGGCCAGCGATGGTGGCGGCGATTCCGACGCAGGAGGGTTATTGCCAGTTGCTCGATCTGGGCGCGAACGTCGATTGCAGCGCCGAGCATCTGTTGCAGTTCGCGGTGATGGGGTCGGTGGCCGCGCAGACGCTGGGCATTGCCCGGCCGCGTGTCGCATTGCTGAATATCGGCACCGAAGACATCAAGGGCAATCAGCAGGTCAAGCTGGCGGCGACCCTGCTGCAGGCAGCGCGCGGCATCAACTACATCGGTTTTGTCGAGGGTGATGGCCTGTATCGCGGCGAGGCGGATGTGGTGGTCTGTGACGGTTTTGTCGGCAATATCCTGCTCAAGTCCAGCGAAGGCGTGGCGACGATGATCGCGGCGCGCATCGAGGCCTTGTTCAAGAAAAATTTTGCTTCCCGCGTGGTAGGTGCTTTGGCCCTGCCATTGATGAAGCGTCTGCAGGCGGATCTGGCGCCGGCGCGACATAACGGCGCAAGCTTCCTCGGCTTGCAGGGTATCGTGGTGAAAAGTCACGGTTCGGCCGGGGTTCAGGGCTTTCAGAGTGCGATTCAGCGCGCGCTGATCGAAATTCAGGAGAACCTGCCCGAACGCCTCCACGGTCGTCTGGAGGATTTGTTGTCTTAGGCGTTTTCGTCCGACAATGCTTAAATGTGACCGCCCGGTTCAAAGGGCCATCCAACTGTCAGTTTCTTGCGTCCCCCTGCGGGGCGTCATTTTTCGACGACAAGATCATTAGGGGCTTGTTACATGTCTGCTTCCCTCGCATTCGTCTTTCCAGGACAGGGTTCGCAGTCCCTCGGCATGCTCGCCGAGCTGGGCGCGGAATATCCATTGATCCTCGAAACATTCAAAGAAGCCTCTGAGGCTCTGGGCTATGACCTGTGGGCGCTGACCCAGCAGGGCCCGGAAGAGCTGCTCAATCAAACCGACAAAACCCAACCGGCCATCCTGACCGCTTCGATCGCCCTGTGGCGTCTGTGGCTGGCTGAAGGCGGCGCGCGTCCGGCATTTGTTGCTGGTCACAGCCTGGGTGAATACAGCGCGCTGGTTGCTGCCGGCAGTCTGAGCCTGGCTGACGCGGTGAAGCTCGTTGAGCGCCGTGGCCAGCTGATGCAGGAAGCCGTTCCGGCCGGGCAGGGCGGCATGGCTGCCATCCTCGGTCTGGAAGACGCTGATGTGCTGGCAGCCTGTGCTGAAGCGGCGCAAGGCGAAGTGGTCAGCGCGGTGAACTTCAACTCGCCGGGCCAGGTGGTGATTGCCGGTGCCAAGGCTGCGGTCGAGCGTGCCATCGAAGGCTGCAAGGCCCGTGGCGCCAAGCGTGCCATGCCGTTGCCGGTGAGCGTGCCGTCGCACTGCGAACTGATGCGTCCGGCTGCCGAGCGCTTTGCCGAATCCATCGCCGCCATCGACTGGCAGGCACCGCAGATCCCGGTCGTACAGAACGTCAGCGCGCAAGTGCCAGCCGATCTGGAAACCCTCAAGCGTGATCTGCTTGAACAACTGTACAAGCCCGTTCGCTGGGTTGAATCGGTTCAGACCCTGGCTGCCAAAGGCGCGACCAATCTGATCGAATGCGGTCCGGGCAAAGTCCTGGCCGGTCTGAACAAACGTTGCGCCGAAGGCGTTTCGACTTCCAATCTCAATACCCCAGACGCTTTCGCTGCCGCCCGTGCAGCGCTGGCCTGAATCAGGAGAAACTTGCATGAGTCTGCAAGGTAAAGTTGCACTGGTCACTGGTGCAAGCCGCGGTATCGGCCAGGCTATCGCACTGGAACTGGGTCGTCAGGGCGCCATCGTTGTTGGCACCGCGACCTCCGCCAAGGGTGCCGAGGCGATTGCTGCCACGCTCAAGGAGCACGGCATTCAAGGTACCGGTCTGGAACTGAACGTCACCAGCGACGAATCTGTTGCCGCCGTGATCGCGAGCATTCAGGAACAGTTCGGTGCGCCGGCGATTCTGGTCAATAATGCCGGTATCACCCGCGATAACCTGATGATGCGCATGAAAGACGATGAATGGTACGACGTGATCGATACCAACCTGAACAGTCTGTATCGCCTGTCCAAGGGCGTTTTGCGTGGCATGACCAAGGCGCGCTGGGGCCGAATTATCAGTATTGGCTCGGTGGTGGGTGCCATGGGCAACGCAGGCCAAGTAAACTATGCAGCCGCCAAGGCCGGTCTGGAAGGTTTCAGCCGTGCGATGGCGCGTGAAGTCGGTTCGCGTTCGATTACGGTCAACTCGGTAACCCCGGGGTTCATCGACACCGATATGACCCGCGAACTGCCGGAAGCACAGCGTGAAGCCTTGCAGACGCAGATTCCGCTGGGCCGTCTGGGACAAGCTCAAGAGATCGCTTCGGTGGTCGCTTTTCTTGCATCCGACGGTGCGGCATACGTCACTGGGGCTACAATCCCGGTGAACGGTGGGATGTACATGTAAGTAAAATGTGACGGATTGCTTCAAAAAAATGTCATACGAGCTGTCTAAAATCCGTTATAAAGCTGCAATCTATTTATAGGCAGAGGGCCGCAGGGTTTGAGGAGTGAAGCTTTCAGTTGAAAAGCTGAAAAGCCTTTCTATACACTTACCCACTGGCCAGCTGCCTGAATTTGTCCATTAGGAGTGAAAACAAGGTATGAGCACCATCGAAGAGCGCGTCAAGAAAATCGTTGCCGAGCAACTGGGCGTTAAAGAAGAAGAAGTGGTCAACACTGCTTCCTTCGTTGAAGACCTGGGTGCTGACTCCCTTGACACCGTTGAGCTGGTGATGGCTCTGGAAGAGGAATTCGAGACCGAAATCCCTGACGAAGAAGCTGAGAAGATCACTACTGTACAAGCTGCAATCGACTACGTTACTAGCCACCAGGCGTAATAGTTTGTAATCGTTGTCTGCTGTCATGGAAAAACCGCACTGCCATCATGGCGTGCGGTTTTTTCTTTAGGCCTGATGCAAAGTCGTCATTTGAAAAAGGAGAGTGCTGTGTCGCGTAGACGCGTCGTAGTCACCGGTATGGGTATGTTGTCGCCACTGGGTACGGATGTGCCGAGCAGTTGGCAGGGCATTCTGGCTGGCCGCAGTGGCATTGGTCTGATCGAACACACCGACCTTTCTGCCTATTCCACCCGTTTTGGCGGCTCGGTAAAGGGCTTCAATGTCGAGGAATACCTGTCGGTCAAGGAAGCACGCAAGCTCGACCTGTTCATTCAGTACGGTCTGGCCGCGGGGTTTCAGGCTGTTCGCAACGCCGGTCTGGAAGTCACCGACGCCAACCGTGAGCGCATTGGCGTGGCCATGGGCTCGGGCATCGGCGGTCTGACCAACATCGAAGAAACCAGCCGTACCCTGCATGAGACGGGCCCGCGTCGAATCTCGCCATTCTTCGTGCCAGGCTCGATCATCAATATGATTTCCGGTTTTCTGTCCATCCACCTGGGTGCACAGGGGCCGAACTACGCCATTTCCACTGCCTGTACCACCGGTACGCACTGCATTGGCATGGCCGCGCGCAACATCATGTACGACGAGGCCGACGTAATGATCGCCGGCGGTGCCGAAATGGCCGCGTGCGGTCTGGGCATGGGCGGCTTCGGCGCGTCCCGTGCGCTGTCGACGCGCAACGATGAGCCGACCCGCGCCAGTCGTCCATGGGACAAGGGCCGTGATGGTTTTGTGCTGTCTGACGGTGCCGGTGCGCTGGTCCTCGAAGAGCTCGAGCACGCCAAGGCCCGTGGGGCCACGATCTACGCCGAGCTGATCGGCTTCGGCACCAGTGGCGATGCGTTCCACATGACGTCGCCACCCGCGGACGGCGCCGGGGCAGCGCGCTGCATCACCAATGCGCTGCGCGATGCGAAGATCAATATCGACCAGGTGCAGTACATCAACGCCCACGGTACCTCGACCCCGGCCGGCGACCTTGCCGAAGCCAACGCGATCAAGACCGTGTTCGGTGAGCACGCCTACAACCTGGCGGTCAGCTCCACCAAGTCCATGACCGGTCACCTGCTGGGTGCGGCGGGCGCGGTCGAGGCGATCTTCAGTGTGCTGGCGATCAACAGCCAGGTAGCCCCGCCAACCATCAACCTCGACGAGCCGGATGAAGGCTGCGATCTCGATTTCGTGCCGCACACTGCGCGCAACATGGACATCGACGTCGTACTGTCCAACTCCTTCGGGTTTGGCGGCACCAACGGCACATTGGCGTTCCGTCGGTTCGCTGGGTGATGGACAGCTGGGTCGACGGTCAGCCGGCTGACGCTCTGTCGCTGAAAGATCGCGGCCTGGCTTACGGCGATGGTCTGTTCGAGACCATTGCCGTGCACGGCGGCCAGCCGGTCTTGCTGGATCGTCACCTGACGCGTCTGGCCGAGGGTTGCTCACGTCTGGCCATCGCCGTGGATATCGAACTGATTCGCAGCGAGCTGCTGGCTTATGCCGTGGCAATGGGCGAGGGCGTGCTCAAGCTCATTCTCACCCGTGGTGATGGCTTGCGCGGCTACGCGTCCGATCCTGCGGCGCAGGGCCGCCGCATTCTGCAAGGCAACCCGCCTGCGGTTTATCCTGCCGTGCATGGCGAGCAGGGCGTGCGCCTGTTTCCCTGCGTCACACGGTTGTCGAATCAGCCGTTGCTGGCCGGGCTCAAGCATCTGAATCGTCTGGAGCAAGTGCTCGCCCGTGCCGAATGGCGCGATGGCGAACACGCTGAAGGCTTGATGCTCGACCAGGCTGGGCGGGTCATCGAAGGCGTGTTCAGCAATCTGTTTCTGGTGCGCGACGGCGTGCTGATCACCCCGGATCTGAAGCGCTGTGGTGTAGCCGGAGTGATGCGTGCTGAAATATTGTTTCAGGCCGAGTCATTGGCCATCCCCACTCAAATCACCGACATCAGCCTCGAACAGCTGCAATGGGCTGATGAAGTCTTCATGTGCAACAGCGTGTATGGCGTCTGGCCGGTACGCGCCTACGCTGCACTGAGCTGGCCGGTTGGCCCGCTCACCCGTAAACTGCAAACCATTGCCCGTGCGCTACTGGATGCCTGATTCGTGAGACGTAAACTCTTGCTGCTGCTGGAAACCGGACTGGTTCTGGCAGGGCTGCTGATGGGCGCCAGCGCCTGGAAAATTCATTCGGCGCTGGAACAGCCCCTGAACATCACGCAGGAAGAACTGCTGGATGTGCCGAAAGGCTCGACGCCGACCCGTACCTTTCTTGAACTCGAAACCGATGGGGTCATCAAGGACGCCTTCTGGTTGCGCATTTATTGGCGCTTCAACCTGGCCGGTACGCCGATCCACAGCGGCGAATACCGCATGCAGCCGGGCATGACCGTCAACGGTCTGATCGACTTGTGGAAGCGTGGCGACGTGGTGCAATACAGCCTGACGCTGGTCGAGGGCTGGAATTTCCACCAGGTCCGCGCCGCGCTGGCCAAAGATGAAAAGATCGAGCAGACCCTCAAGGGTTTGAGCGACAGCGAAGTGATGGAGAAAATCGGTCATCGCGGATTGTTCCCCGAGGGTCGATTCTTCCCGGACACTTATCGCTTCGTGCGGGGTTTCTCCGACGTCGACTTGCTGAAGAAAGCCTTTGATCGTCTCGATGAAGTGTTGGCCAAGGAGTGGGAGAACCGCTCGGCCGATGCCCCGTACAGTGAGCCTTACCAAGCGCTGATCATGGCCTCGCTGGTGGAAAAGGAAACCGGTGTGCCGCAGGAGCGTGGGCAGATTGCCGGCGTGTTCGTGCGCCGTATGGCGCTGGGCATGCAGTTGCAGACCGACCCGACCGTGATCTACGGCTTGGGCGATCGCTACACTGGCAAGCTGACCCGTGCTCATCTCAAGGAGCCGACGCCGTACAACACCTATGTGATCCCCGGATTGCCGCCGACGCCGATTGCCATGGTCGGCCGCGAGGCGATTCATGCCGCGCTCAATCCGGTGGAAGGCAACAGTCTGTATTTTGTCGCCCGTGGCGATGGTAGCCATGTGTTCTCCGATGATCTGGATGCGCACAACAATGCAGTGCGCGAGTTCCAGCTCAAGCGCCGCGCCGATTACCGCTCCAGCCCGGCCCCGGCGAATGCGCCGGCCGCTCCGGCTACCGATGAAGCGGTTCCCGCTGCTTCCCCGGATACCGCTCCTGAGGCGCTGCCACAGGTTCCAGCTCAGGATCCTGCGCCAGTCCCGACCCCTGCTGCCGAGCCTGAGACGGCGGCACCGCAAAACGCGCAATGACTTTGATTAAGGACTGCCTGTGACTGGCTTGTTTATTACCCTGGAAGGCCCGGAAGGCGCGGGCAAGAGCACCAACCGCGAATACCTCGCCGAGCGCCTGCGCGCCGAAGGTATCGAAGTGCTGCTGACTCGCGAGCCCGGCGGTACGCCACTCGCCGAACGCATCCGCGACGTGCTGCTGGCCCCGGCCGATGAAGTCATGAACCCCGACACCGAGCTGTTGCTGGTGTTCGCCGCGCGCGCCCAGCATCTGGCTGAAGTGATCCGCCCGGCGCTGGCTCGTGGCGCTGTGGTGCTGTGTGATCGTTTCACTGACTCGACGTACGCCTATCAGGGCGGCGGTCGCGGTTTGTCGCTGGAACGCATTGCTGCGCTGGAGACGTTCGTGCAGGGCGACCTGCGTCCGGATCTGACGCTGATTTTCGATCTGCCAGTGGAAATCGGCCTGGCTCGCGCCACTGCCCGTGGTCGGCTGGATCGCTTTGAGCTGGAAGGCCGGGCGTTTTTCGAAGCGGTACGCAGTGCGTTCCTCAAGCGCGCCGAAGCCGATCCTGCGCGCTATGTGCGCATCGATGCCGGTCAGCCATTGGTCAAGGTTCAGCAATCGCTGGATACCCTGATTCCGAACTTGCTGGAGCTGATTCGTGGCTGAGGCCTATCCATGGCAGGACAGCCTCTGGCAGCAACTGGCCGGACGTAGCCAGCACGCCCACGCGTACCTGCTGCACGGCCCGGCGGGTATCGGCAAGCGCGCGCTGGCCGAACGTCTGATGGCCAGCCTGCTCTGTCAGCGTCCGACACCGCAAGCGTGCGGCGAGTGCAAGTCCTGCCTGCTGCTCAAGGCCGGCAGCCATCCGGACAACTACATCCTTGAGCCGGAGGAAGCCGACAAGGCGATCAAGGTCGATCAGGTGCGCGATCTGGTCAGTTTCGTGGTGCAGACCGCGCAACTGGGCGGGCGCAAGGTGGTGCTGATCGAGCCGGTGGAGTCGATGAACATCAACGCCGCCAACGCCTTGCTCAAGAGCCTCGAAGAGCCGTCCGGCGATACGGTGCTGTTGCTGGTCAGCCACCAGCCTAGCCGTTTGCTGCCGACGATCAAGAGCCGTTGCGTGCAGCAGGCGTGTCCGCTGCCGGGTGAGGCCATGAGCCTGCAATGGCTGGCACAGGCGCTGCCGGAATGCTCTGAAGAGGAGCGCGTCGAATTGCTGACGCTGGCAGCCGGCTCGCCATTGGCGGCGGTCAACCTGCAGTCCCAGGGCGTGCGCGAACAGCGGGCGCAGGTGGTCGAAGGGGTGAAGAAGCTGCTCAAGCAACAGCAATCGCCGACGCAGTTGGCCGAAGAGTGGAAAAACATTCCGATGCTGCGCCTGTTCGACTGGTTCTGCGACTGGTCGAGCCTGATCCTGCGCTATCAACTGACCCAGGATGAAAACGGTCTCGGCCTGACCGATATGCGCAAAGTCGTGCAGTACCTGGCGCAGAAAAGCGCCCAGGGCAAAGTCCTCGATATTCAGGACTGGATTCTCGCCCAGCGGCAGAAAGTCCTGAGCAAAGCCAACCTCAACCCGGCACTGCTGCTGGAAGCGTTGTTGGTGCAATGGGCGGGATTGCCTGGCCAAAGATAAGAATGTGTACCTAGACTCTGAACATCAGCAGTGGAGGTCAACATGAATGAAGCCATTAGCCCGGGGCCGCGCAACGGCATCCTGTCCCTGACGATCAAGGACAAATCGGTGCTTTACGCCGCCTACATGCCGTTCATCAAGAACGGTGGCCTGTTCATCCCGACCAACAAGAGCTACAAGTTGGGCGACGAGGTGTTCATGCTGCTGAACCTGATGGACGAGGCCGAGAAGATTCCGGTGGCCGGCAAGGTCGCCTGGATCACCCCCAAAGGCGCGCAGGGCAATCGTGCCGCCGGCGTCGGCGTGCAATTCAACGAGGGCGACAACACCGCCCGCAGTCGCATCGAAACCCATCTGGCCGGAGCACTGAAATCCGACCGTCCCACTCATACGATGTAAGTAGCCGTCTCTTTTATGCTCGTAGATTCCCATTGTCACCTTGATCGCCTCGACCTCGCCGCCCATGACGGCTCGCTGGATGCTGCACTCGATGCGGCTCGCCAGCGCGGGGTAGGGCACTTTCTGTGCATCGGCGTGAGTGCCGACAACGCCGCTGACGTCAAAGCCCTCGCCGAGCGCTATGACGACGTCGATTGCTCGGTCGGTGTGCACCCATTGGATGTGCAACCGGGCGCGGCGCCGGCGCTGGACTGGCTGCTACACGAACTCAATCACCCGAAAGTGGTGGCGATCGGTGAAACCGGTCTGGATTATCACTACGAACCGGAAGCTGCCGAGCTGCAGCAGGAATCCTTCCGTTTGCATCTGCAAGCCGCACAGCAGACCGGTAAGCCAGTGATCATCCACACCCGTGGCGCCCGTGCCGATACCCTCGAACTGCTGCGCGAAGCCGCGTTGCCCCAGGCCGGTGTGCTGCATTGCTTCACCGAAGACTGGGATATGGCCAAGGCTGCGTTGGACATGGGTTATTACATTTCCCTGTCGGGCATCGTCACCTTCCGCAACGCCGACGCCCTGCGTGATGTGGCGAGCAAGGTGCCGGCCGATCGCCTGCTGGTGGAGACCGACTCGCCGTATCTGGCGCCGATCCCTTATCGCGGCAAACCGAACCTGCCGCAGTACGTGCGTGAAGTAGCGGAGTTTCTGGCGATGCTGCGTGGGGAAAACTACGAGCGGTTTGCCGAGCAGACCACCGAAAACTTCAAGCGGCTGTTTCCCTTGGCGCATGTAAAAGGCTGACCGTGTAGGAGCTGCCGCAGGCTGTGATCTTTTGATGTTGTTTTTAAAGAATCAAAATCAAAAGATCGCAGCCTGCGGCAGCTCCTACCGGTGCGATGGGCGTAAATGACAGGAATTTTCGGCAAATCGCAGGCAAAAAAAACCCGGGTTCTGGGGGGTGAATCCGGGTTAAGACCATTAGGAGTAAAACAAAGGCACGCGGTCCCTTGGTACCTTTATCGGCACGGCACTTGGGGGAGATGCCGCCCGACAGTTCAAGTATTGATCAGTCTGGCGTCCAGTCCAGTTAGCCGGTCGGGGTTTTTAAACAAATTTGGAATACGTGCGCTTCAGTTGAGTTCTCATTGCACCCCTGGCGTTCGCAAAATGAACAGGAAACACAGATATGGTCGGATGATCCGTGCATTTCTGTGCAAGTTAGGCATAATACGCGGCTTCGAATTTTGACCCCTACAGACCTTTTCTTATGCACAAAGAACCTCGTAAGGTCCGTGAGTTTCGTCGCCGCGAGCAAGAAATTCTCGATACCGCGCTCAAGCTGTTCCTCGAACAAGGTGAAGACAGTGTCACCGTCGAGATGATTGCTGATGCCGTGGGTATCGGCAAAGGCACGATCTACAAGCATTTCAAATCCAAGGCCGAGATCTATCTACGCCTGATGCTCGATTACGAGCGTGATTTGAACGAGCTGTTGCATTCGGCCGATGTCGACAAGGACAAGGAAGCGCTGTCCCGTGCCTACTTCGAATTCCGCATGCGCGACCCGCAGCGCTATCGCCTGTTCGACCGTCTCGAAGAGAAGGTCGTAAAAGGCAATCAGGTGCCGGAAATGGTCGAGGAGCTGCACAAGATCCGTGCCTCGAACTTCGAACGCCTGACCTTGCTCATCAAGGGCCGGATCAGCGAAGGCAAGCTCGAAGACGTGCCGCCGTACTTCCACTACTGCGCGTCCTGGGCGCTGGTGCACGGTGCGGTGGCGCTGTATCACTCGCCGTTCTGGAGCAATGTGCTGGAAGATCAGGAAGGTTTCTTCCAGTTCCTGATGGACATCGGCGTGCGTATGGGCAACAAGCGCAAGCGCGATCCGGAAACGCCAAGCAGCTGAATCATTCAGCGGTCTTATTGCGCCATGATTTCGCTACATGACGCAGTACTGCAGGAATATACTCAGGCATAGGGCTTGCTAAAACTTGATTTGTGAGTCAAGTTTTAGCGGCTCGAAACTCATCGCCGGAGTGATCATGATCGTTGACCGTCAAGGCAGGCGTTTTCGCAATTTGCGCATCAGCCTGACTTCAGCCTGCAATTACGCCTGTACCTACTGCGTGCCCAACGGCAAGCGGCTGGTGGCTGCGCAGGATGAACTGTCGGCCGAGGCCATGGCCCGCGGTGTGGCTTATCTGATCGAAGCCGCCGGCATCGAACGCTTGCGCATCACCGGTGGCGAGCCGCTGGTCAGCCCCAAACTCGAATCTTTCATGAGCGCTGTCGGCAAGATGGGGCTGGAAGACATCAGCCTGACCACCAACGGTCAACTCCTGGCGAAAAAGCTCCCGTTGCTGGTGGACGCCGGTCTGCGCCGGATCAACGTATCCCTCGATACCCTGGATGCCGGCGCGTTCCGCAGTATCGCCCGTGGCGGCGATCTGGCGACCGTGCTCGATGGCATGGAGCAGGCGAAAGCGGCGGGGATGAAGATCAAGGTCAACATGGTGCCGTTGCGCGGACAGAACCTTGATCAGGTGATGCCGCTGCTCGATTACTGCCTGGAGCGTGGCTACGAGCTGCGTTTCATCGAGTTGATGCGCATGGGCCACCTCGCCACCGACTCCAATGCCTTCCTGCAACAGTTCGTCAGCCTGCAGCAACTGCTGAGCCTGATCGGCGAGCGCTACGAGTACGCCCAGGCCGATGCGCCGGTGGATGCCACCGCCGTGCGCTATGCGATTCCGGGCCTCGGCCATTTCGGCGTGATCGCCAACGAAAGCGTGCCGTTCTGCCGAACCTGTTCGCGTTTGCGTCTGTCGTCGACCGGTTGGCTGCATGGCTGCCTGTCGTCGAGCAATCGCCACTATGTCGGTGATCTGCTCGACAAGCCGCGTCATCAGGCATTGCCGGCTTTGCAGCGTCTTCTGGTCAAGGCGCTGGGCGACAAGCAGGAAGTGGCATTCTCCGGTGGTGCGACCGTCATGAAGATTATCGGCGGCTGATCCCTCTTTTTCGCGAGCAGGCTCGCTCCCACAGGGTTTTTCGCAATCCTGTGGGAGCGAGCCTGCTCGCGAAAGCAGTCCATCATTCGACAAAGATCCTGAGCTGGCGCAAAAGCTGCATCCAACGGCCATTCGCCGGTTTTCCGTCACCGGCTTCTGGAGGATGAGGATGCGTAGCCTGGTTTTGCTGCTGGCCGTTTTGGCGCTTGGCGGCTGTATGACTGTCAGCGATATGGCCGAAGGCACTCGCTATCAGATGAGCGACGCGGGGCTGCTGGATCACAGCGACAGTCGCCGGGTGAACAATTTCCGCATTCAGCCGGATTCGTTCATCTACATCGCTCAGGGCGCATTCGCACCGCCGGGTGGCTCGTATCCGCGCCCGAACGTGGTGGCCGAAGAAGCCTTCAAGGGCTTTGTCGAATACTTCCCGATGGTCCGCCGTGCCCGTGCCCCGGAAGGTCTTGATCAGGCGATGGGCGAGGCCCGCGATGCCGGCGCGCACTACCTGCTGTACACCCGTTTCGCCAAGGCTGACGACCGCATCGGCAACTCTGACGAGTGGCTCGATCAGGAAGCCGTGGATCGCCTCGGCATCGACGGCGGCGTGATTCAGATCATGTTGATCGAGACCAGCACCCAGTATTTGATTGATACTGCACGCATCAAGAGTCGTGGCGGTTTACTGACGTTCCACGATAACAAGCCGGAAGACCTGATCGGCCCGCCGCTGGCGCAATATGCGCGTAGCCTGCTGGGAGTCGGCGACCAATAAACCAAGGAGTACGCCATGAGTGGCCCGCAAAAAGCCAATGACCTGTTGGGACAGATCCCCAAAACCAAAGGCCTGCCGCCGGTGCACTTGTGGAATCCGGACTTCTGCGGCGACATCGACATGCGCATCGCCCGCGACGGCACCTGGTATTACCTGGGCACGCCGATCGGGCGCAAGCCGATGGTCAAGCTGTTCTCCACCATCATTCGCCGCGACGGCGATGATTACTTCCTGATTACCCCGGTCGAAAAGGTCGGGATCAAAGTCGACGATGCGCCGTTCGTGGCGATTGCCGTTGAGGTCGAAGGCGAGGGCGAGGCGCAGGTCCTGCGTTTCACCACCAACGTTGAAGAGACCGCCGAGGCCGGGCCGGAACATCCGATCCGCGTCGAGATCGACCCAACAACCCAGGAACCTGCGCCTTACGTGCATGTGCGCACCAACCTCGAAGCGCTGATTCACCGCAATGTGTTTTACCAACTGGTGGAACTGGCGGTCAGTCGCGAAATCGACGGGCAGCGCTGGTTGGGCGTGTGGAGCGGCGGCGAGTTCTTCCGCATCGGCCTCGAACCTTAAAACAACCCCCTGTAGGAGTGAGGTTGCTCGCGATAGCGGTGGATCAGTCAATGTTGATGGTGACTGACACACCGCTATCGCGAGCAGGCTCACTCCTACAGGGGGTTTATGGTTCAGCAGAAAATCCCGATTGACTGTTAATCATATGATCATTAGCGTGGACACCCATCGCCAACTGCTTTGAGGTTTCCATGTCCAGCAGCTTTCATGCGTCAACGGTCGATTGGCTGGGCAGCTGGATTGCCGCTGGCCAGGTCAAGCCGGGGCAGGCGATCAAGGTCGAGGCGGATCTGGGCGAGCAGCTCGGCGTCAGCCGCACGGTGATTCGAGAAGCGATCAAGACCCTGGTCGCCAAAGGCATGCTCGAAGTCGGGCCGAAGGTCGGCACTCGCGTGTTACCGGTGCGGCGCTGGAACCTGTTCGATCCGCAAGTCGTCGGCTGGCTCTCACGCAACGGCTTGCCGGAAAATTTCGTCGATGACCTGCTCGACCTGCGCCGCACCATCGAACCGATGGCCGTGCGCTGGGCCTGCGAGCGCGCCAGCCTGGAGCAGATTCACGCGGTGCAACTGGCCTACAACGCGTTGGAGCGGGCGGTCGACAGCGGCATCGATTACAACCGTGCCGACCAGGCCTTCCACGAATGCATTCTGGCGGCCAGCCACAATCAGTTCATCGAGCAAATGGTTCCCGCCCTCGGCGCCTTGCTCGCCGTGTCGTTTGAGGTCTCGGCCGCCGACCCCGATGAACTGCGTCGCACATTGCCGATCCACAAAGACATGGCCGACGCCATCGCCGCCCGTGACTCCGCGCGCGGCGTGTGGGCCTGCATGACCCTGATTGACAACGCCGACCTGGCAATCAAACGCTTTTACCCACAGGTGATGGCCGACAAAAAAGCCAGCTGAGAACACCAATCCCCCTGTAGGAGTGAGCCTGCTCGCGATGGCGGTGTGCCGGTCGCCATCAATGTCACTGACCCACCGCCATCGCGAGCAGGCTCACTCCTACAGTTAAAACAACATGAAGGATTCCATATGCCGTTGACCGCCGTAACCCAACACCGCGCCAAGCTCGGCGAAGGGCCATTCTGGGACGCCCCGACCCAGGCACTGTACTGGGTCGATATCGCCGGCCAACAGGCGCTGCGGCTGATCGGCAACAACGTGCAGATCTGGCAGATGCCCGAGCACGTTTCCGCGTTCATCCCGTGTGCCAGCGGCGATGCGCTGGTGACCCTGAGCAGCGGCGTGTATCGACTGGATCTTGATTCCCCCGGCCTTGAGCCGCACCTGACGCTGTTCTGCATCGCCGACCCGCAACCGGGCAATCGGCCCAATGAAGCGCGCTGCGATGGTCAGGGGCGATTGTGGCTCGGCACCATGCAGAACAACATCGGCAACAACGGCGAAGACCTGCCGATCGTGCGCCGCTCCGGTGGCCTGTTCCGTATCGATCCCGATCAGCGCGTCACGCCATTGTTGCGCGGTCTGGGGATTCCCAACACGCTGCTGTGGAGCGACGACGGCACCAGACTGCTGTTCGGCGATAGCCTCGACGGGGCGCTCAATCGCTATTTCATTCACACCGACGGCAACCTGGATAACGCCGAGATCTGGTATGGCCCTGACCAGAATGGCGGCCCGGACGGGTCGGCAATCGACACCGAGGGATTCGTATGGAATGCCCGTTGGGATGGCAGTTGCCTGCTGTGCCTGACGCCCGAAGGGCAAGTCGAGCGCAAAATCGATCTGCCTGTCAGCCGGCCAACCAGTTGCGTATTCGGCGGCGAAGACCTGAAAACCCTGTACATCACCAGCGCCCAGAGTCCGCACAACCATCCGCTGGATGGCGCAGTCCTGTCGATGCGGGTCGATGTACCGGGCAAACTCTGTACGCGGTTTGCGGGCTGAATCCCAAAATATGGGATGCAAAATTATATATTGAGATTATTTGTCGGTCGGGTTTATAGTCGGCTCCAGCAGTAACACGCACTCACACTTAAAAAGAACAAAACAGGTGAAGTGATGCAGCGAACCTCTATCGCACTCCTCAGCGGGGTCAGCGTCTCGCAACGGCCCGGCGTCGCTCGCCGCGCCTGCCTGTTTCGTTTTCACAGTTTTCCAGACCGGACATCGGCAGATGCCCGGTTTTTTTGTGCTGACGAACAGGAGTCCTGATCCATGGCTGAACCTCTTTCCTTGCCGCCGGTGCCCGCGCCGCCGAAGGGTGAGCGTTTGAAAAACAAAGTGGTGCTGCTGACCGGCGCCGCGCAAGGCATCGGTGAAGCCATTGTTGCCACGTTCGCCTCGCAGCAGGCCAGACTGGTGATCAGCGATATTCAGGCAGAGAAGGTCGAGAAGGTTGCCGCCCAGTGGCGCGACAAGGGCTACGACGTGCAGGCGATCAAGGCTGACGTCTCGCGCCAGCAAGACCTGCACGCCATGGCCAGACGGGCGATCGAGCTGCACGGGCGCATCGACGTGCTGGTCAACTGCGCCGGGGTCAACGTGTTCCGCGACCCGCTGCAAATGACCGAAGAAGACTGGCGTCGTTGCTTCGCCATCGATCTGGACGGCGCCTGGTACGGCTGCAAAGCTGTGCTGCCACAAATGATCGAGCAGGGCGTTGGCAGCATCATCAACATCGCTTCGACCCATTCCAGCCACATCATTCCCGGCTGCTTCCCGTACCCGGTGGCCAAGCACGGTCTGCTTGGGCTGACCCGGGCACTGGGCATCGAATACGCGGCGAAGGGCGTTCGGGTCAATGCCATCGCGCCGGGCTATATCGAGACGCAACTCAACGTCGATTACTGGAACGGCTTTGCCGATCCGCAGGCCGAGCGTCAACGCGCATTCGATCTGCATCCGCCGAAACGCATCGGCCAGCCGCTCGAAGTGGCGATGACCGCAGTGTTCCTGGCCAGTGATGAAGCGCCGTTCATCAACGCCTCGTGCATCACCATCGATGGTGGGCGCTCGGTGATGTACCACGACTGAATCGATCGGGTTTCAGGAGGTGAACTCCGCGTGAAATCCAATCATCATACGATATGACTATTTTCAACAGGCTTTGCAGCAGTACGTGTCACGCCACCACACCTGTGGCGAGGGAGCTCGCTCCCGCTCGGCTGCGCAGCAGTCGTAAATTCGGGCTGCGCGGTGTGTTTGATTGACCGAGGTAACCGGTTTCAGGGCCGCTTCGCAGCCCAGCGGGAGCAAGCTCCCTCGCCACAAACTGTTTAATTTGCTCAAAAAAAATAACAAGGAGTCAGCTTATGAAACGTCGTTTCGGGATTCGTACCCTGTGCAGTGCCGCGCTGGCGGTCACCGCGTTCAGTCTGAGCAGTACGCTGCTCGCTGCCGATGCCGTGAAAATCGGTTTTCTGGTCAAACAGGCTGAAGAGCCGTGGTTCCAGACCGAGTGGGCCTTCGCCGAGAAAGCCGCCAAGGACAAAGGCTTCGAACTGATCAAGATCGCCGTGCCAGACGGCGAGAAAACCCTCTCGGCCATCGACAGCCTCGCGGCCAATGGCGCGAAAGGCTTCGTGATCTGCCCGCCGGATGTTTCGCTCGGCCCGGCGATCATGGCCAAAGCCAAACTCAATGACCTCAAAGTGATTGCCGTCGATGATCGTTTCGTCGACGCCAACGGCAAGTTCATGGAAGACGTGCCGTACCTCGGCATGGCGGCGTTCGAAGTCGGCCAGAAGCAGGGCAACGCGATGGTTGCCGAAGCGAAGAAGCGCAACTGGGACTGGAAAGACACCTACGCGGTGGTCAACACCTACAACGAGCTCGACACCGGCAAGAAGCGCACCGACGGCTCGGTCAAATCCCTGGAGGACGCCGGCCTGCCGAAGGATCACATCCTCTTCGCGGCGCTGAAAACCCTCGACGTGCCGGGCAGCATGGACGCCACCAACTCGGCGCTGGTCAAGCTGCCAAGTGCAGCGAAGAACCTGATCATTGGCGGCATGAACGACAACACCGTGCTCGGCGGCGTACGCGCGACCGAAGCCGCCGGGTTCGCTGCGGCCAACGTGATTGGCATCGGCATCAATGGCACTGACGCCATCGGCGAGCTGAAAAAACCTAACAGCGGTTTCTTCGGTTCGATGCTGCCAAGCCCGCACATCGAAGGCTACAAGACCGCCGAGATGATGTACGAGTGGGTCACCACCGGCAAAGAACCGCCGAAATACACGGCGATGGACGACGTCACCCTGATCACCCGCGAGAACTTCAAGCAAGAGCTGGAAAAAATCGGCCTGTGGAATTGATGGCTGCTCGATCGGTGTGAAGAGGTGACTCAGATGCACGCGCAAGTACAGACACATGAAAGCAGCGCCGGCGGCAGCCTGCGCTTCAACGGGATCGGCAAGACCTTCCCCGGGGTCAAGGCGCTGGACGCCATCAGCTTCGTTGCCCATCCGGGGCAGGTGCACGCCTTGATGGGCGAGAACGGCGCCGGTAAATCGACCCTGCTGAAAATCCTCGGCGGCGCCTACATTCCGAGCAGCGGCGAGTTGCAGATCGGCGAGCAGACCATGGCGTTCAAGTCGACCGCCGACAGCATCGGCAGCGGCGTCGCGGTGATTCACCAGGAGCTGCATCTGGTGCCGGAAATGAGCGTGGCCGAGAACCTGTTTCTCGGCCATCTGCCGGCCAGTTTTGGCCTGATCAATCGTGGCGTCCTGCGCCAGAATGCCTTGGCCTGTCTCAAGGGCCTGGCCGATGAAATAGATCCGCAGACCAAGGTCGGGCGCCTGTCGCTCGGCCAGCGGCAACTGGTGGAAATCGCCAAGGCGCTGTCCCGTGGCGCGCATGTGATCGCCTTCGATGAGCCGACCAGCAGCCTCTCGGCGCGCGAAATCGACCGTTTGATGGCGATCATCAGCCGCTTGCGTGACGAGGGCAAAGTGGTGCTCTACGTCTCGCATCGCATGGAAGAAGTGTTCCGCATTTGCGACGCGGTGACGGTGTTCAAGGATGGCCGTTATGTGCGCACCTTCGATGACATGAGCCAGTTGACCCACGATCAACTGGTGACCTGCATGGTCGGGCGCGACATTCAGGACATCTACGATTACCGCAGCCGTCCACGCGGCGCGGTGGCGTTGAAGGTCGACGGTTTGCTCGGCCCTGGGCTGCGTGAGCCGGTGAGTTTCGAGGCGCACAAGGGCGAGATTCTCGGGCTGTTCGGCCTGGTCGGGGCCGGGCGCACCGAACTGTTTCGCTTGCTCAGCGGGCTTGAGCGCAACACCGCCGGACGCCTTGAATTACGCGGGCATGAACTGAAATTGCGCTCACCGCGTGACGCGATTGCCGCCGGGATCCTGCTGTGCCCCGAGGACCGCAAAAAAGAGGGGATCATCCCGCTGGCCAGCGTTGCCGAGAACATCAACATCAGCGCGCGCGGTGCCAATGCGAGCCTCGGCTGCCTGCTGCGCGGGCTGTGGGAAAAGGGCAACGCCGACAAGCAGATCAAGGCGCTGAAAGTCAAAACCCCGCACGCCGGTCAGCAGATCAAATTCCTGTCCGGCGGCAATCAGCAGAAGGCGATTCTCGGTCGCTGGCTGTCGATGCCGATGAAGGTGCTGCTGCTCGACGAGCCCACTCGCGGCATCGACATCGGGGCCAAGGCCGAGATTTACCAGATCATCCATAACCTGGCCGCCGACGGTATTTCGGTGATCGTGGTGTCCAGCGACCTGATGGAGGTGATGGGCATTTCCGACCGCATTCTGGTGCTCTGCGAAGGCGCGCTGCGCGGCGAAGTCAGCCGCGACCAGGCCAATGAATCCAACCTGCTGCAACTGGCTTTGCCGCGCCATCGCGCTGACGGCGTGGCGAACTGAGAGGTGACTATGATGACCATCCAAAACAAGGCGCTGCCGACTCCCCGCAAACCGCTGGACCTGCGGCGCTTCCTCGATGACTGGGTCATGCTGCTGGCGGCCGTCGGTATCTTCGTCGCCTGTACCTTGCTGATCGACAACTTCCTCTCGCCGCTGAACATGCGCGGGCTGGGCCTGGCGATTTCCACCACCGGCATTGCCGCGTGCACCATGCTCTACTGCCTGGCGTCAGGTCACTTCGACTTGTCGGTGGGCTCGGTGATCGCCTGCGCCGGGGTCGTCGCGGCGGTGGTGATGCGTGACACCAACAGCGTGTTCCTCGGCGTCAGCGCGGCGCTGGTGATGGGCCTGATTGTCGGGCTGATCAACGGCATCGTGATTGCCAAGTTGCGGGTCAACGCGTTGATCACCACGCTGGCGACCATGCAGATCGTTCGCGGTCTGGCCTACATTTTTGCCAACGGCAAAGCGGTGGGCGTGTCGCAGGAGTCGTTCTTCGTCTTCGGCAACGGCCAGTTGTTCGGTGTGCCGGTGCCGATCCTGATCACCATCGTCTGCTTCCTGTTTTTCGGCTGGCTGCTGAACTACACCACCTACGGGCGCAACACCATGGCCATCGGCGGCAACCAGGAAGCGGCGTTGCTTGCCGGGGTGAATGTCGATCGGACCAAGATCATCATCTTCGCCGTGCACGGCGTGATCGGTGCGCTGGCCGGGGTGATTCTCGCTTCGCGCATGACCTCCGGGCAGCCGATGATCGGCCAGGGTTTTGAACTGACGGTGATCTCGGCGTGTGTGCTCGGCGGTGTGTCGCTGAGCGGCGGGATCGGCATGATCCGCCACGTGATTGCCGGGGTGCTGATTCTGGCGATCATCGAGAACGCGATGAACCTGAAGAACATCGATACGTTTTATCAGTACGTGATTCGCGGTTCGATTCTGCTGTTGGCGGTGGTGATCGACCGCCTCAAACAACGCTGACACCCTCTCATCCTTGTGGGAGCGAGCCTGCTCGCGAAAGCGCTGAATCAGTCGCCGAAATATTGACTGACCCGACGTCTTCGCGAGCAGGCTCGCTCCCACAAGGAACCGCATCTGTCCCCCCGCCTTCCGTCTGATCTCCTAAATTCTCCTTGCCCGTTCACGCCCGTTTCGGGTATCACTTTGTACATGATTAGACAGGTACGATTTGACAAGAAACAACGGGTGGTCGACGAACTCGTCCGGCGCATCGAAAGCGGCCTCATGGAGGACGGCTTTCTGTTGCCCGGCGAGCATCAGTTGGCTCAGGAATTCAACGTCAGCCGTGGCACGTTGCGCGAAGCGCTGGCTGAACTGAAGCGGCGCAATTACATCGCTACGCAGAGCGGGGTCGGCTCCATCGTCACTTTCGACGGTGTCGCGCTCGACCAGCGCAGTGGCTGGGCGCAGGCCTTGGCCGACAGCGGGGCGCTGATCAACACCGAAGTGTTGCGTCTGGAAGCGGTGACGCGTCCCGATCTGCTTTCGCGCTTCGGCACTGACCAATTCATCACCCTCGACCGCCGTCGCCGCGCCAACGACGGCACGCTGGTGTCCCTCGAACGCTCTTTGATGCCGGCCACCGGCGGCCTGGAAAGCCTGCCGCGCGTCGGTCTGATCGACAACTCGCTGACCATCACCCTGGCGGCCTACGGCTACATCGGCGAGCGCGGTGATCAGTGGATCGGCGCCGAACCGCTGAATGCCGAAGACGCTGAGCTGCTCGGGCGCCCGGTGGGAACCGTGTTCCTCAAGGCCCTGCGTACCACCTACGACCGGCAGAACCGTTTCATGGAGCAGGTCGAAAGCCTGCTCGACCCGGTGCATTTCCGCCTGCACCTGCAATTTGGAGAAACGAAATGACCGCGCTCGACCGTGCCCTTGGTGCGTTTTATGGCCTGGCCCTCGGTGACGCGCTGGGCATGCCGACGCAATCGCTGAACCGCGAAACGATCAAGACCCGCTTCGGCAAAATCACTGATTTGCAGGACGCCGGTCCTCTGCAACCGATCGCCGCCAACATGCCCAAAGGCTCGATCACCGACGACACCGAACAGGCGATTCTGGTCGGTCAGTTGCTGGTCGAAGGCAAGGGCCGGATCGAACCGGCAGTCCTCGCCCAACGACTGATCGAATGGGAAGCGGAAATGCAGGCCAAGGGTTCGCAGGATCTGCTCGGACCATCGACCAAACGCGCCATTGAAATGATTCTCGCCGGCCACTCGCCGGAGGAGGCCGGGCGTTACGGCACCACCAACGGCGCGGCGATGCGCATCACTCCGGTGGGCATTGCCGCAAACGTCGCCGATCCCGAACGTTTCATCGCGGCCGTGGTGCAGGCCTGTCAGGTCACCCACAACACCACGCTGGGGATTTCCAGCGCGGCGGCGGTGGCGGCGGTGGTTTCGGCCGGGATCAACGGCATGGATCTGGGCGAGGCGCTGAACCTCGGTCAGCAGATTGCGCAACAGGCCGAGGCACATGGTCACTGGGTGGCCGGCGGTCGCATCGCCTCGCGCATCAGTTGGGCGCGAACCATCAGTGTCGACAGTGACAAGGCGCTGCTGGCGGATCTGCTGTACGACGTGATCGGCACTTCGGTGGCATCGCAGGAATCGGTGGTGGTCTCGTTCGCCCTGGCGCAGCAAGTGGCCGTTGGCGAGATGAGCGCGTTCGATGCGTTGTGCATGGCCGCCAGCCTTGGCGGCGACACTGACACCATCGCGGCGATTCTTGGCGCCATGCTCGGGGCCTGCCTGGGCCTTGAGAGCTGGCCGGCGCCGATGATTGCCACGGTCAAGGCGGTCAATCATCTGGAGCTTGAACCGTTGGTGAAAGGACTCCTCACTTTACGCTGAGGACCCCGTGTAGGAGCTGCCGAAGGCTGCGATCTTTTGATCTTCAGCAGTCTTCAGGCAGCCGGAAAATCAAGATCAAAAGATCGCAGCCTGCGGCAGCTCCTACAGGAGATGTGCGGGTTATTGAATTGCCCATAAACACAAGAATGGCAAACAGGAGCACTGTTCATGAGTTCATCAAACGCCGGGCAAGGTGCCGGGCAACTGGAAACCCGGGGGATCGAGCCGGTGCCGGAAGCCGAGTGCAACGGTCATCCGTTGCAGCTGTTCTGGGTCTGGTTTGCCGCCAACATTTCCATTCTCGGACTGCCGTTGGGCGCCACGCTGGTGGCGTTTCGCGGGCTGGCGATCTGGCAGGCGATCATCGTTGCCATCGTCGGCGCCGCCGGTTCGTTCGCCGTGGTCGGGATCATCTCGATTGCCGGCCGCCGTGGCCGTGCGCCGAGTCTGACCTTATCCCGGGCGATCTTCGGCGTACGCGGCAATATCGGCCCGACGCTGGTCTCGCTGATGTCGCGTCTGGGTTGGGAAACCGTCAACACCACCACCGCGGCATTCGTGCTGCTGTCGCTGTGTTCGATCCTGTTCGGCTCGCCGGTTGAAGCGAAGAGTGCACCGCTGCTGACATTGATCTTCATCGCGATTTTCGTGCTGCTGACCCTGTCGGTTTCCGGCCTCGGTCACGCCACCTTGCTGGTGATCCAGAAGTGGGCGACCTACGTGTTCGGCGCGCTGAACATTCTGGTTGGCGGCTTCCTCTGCGCCACCATCGACTGGAGCGCAGTGTTCAACGCTACACCGGCGCCAATGAGCGCGATGATCATCGGCATCGGCACCATGGCTGCCGGTACCGGGATCGGCTGGGCCAACGCCGGTGCGGACATGTCGCGCTATCAGCACCGCAGCGTCAAGGCTGTACGGCTGGTCGCTTCGGCGGCGTTCGGCGCGGGGATTCCGCTGGTGCTGCTGATTACCCTCGGCGGCCTGCTGTCGGTGGGCAACAACGATCTGGCATCGGCGACAGATCCGATCGTGGCGATCCGCGACATGCTGCCGACGTGGATGGCTGTGCCGTACCTGATCACCGCGTTCGGCGGTCTGCTGCTGTCGAATAACCTCTCGGTGTACTCCGCCGGTTTGACCACGCTGACCCTCGGCCTCAAGGTCAAACGTGTCTACGCGGTGGTGGTCGACATCGTGGCGATCTTCGCCGGTTCGATCTATTTCATGCTGATCGCCGACAGCTTCTACGGCCCGTTCATTACCTTCATTTCCCTGCTGGCGGTGCCGATCACTGCGTGGGTCGGGATCTTCGTGGTCGACCTGCTTCACCGTCATTACTACAGCCCCAAAGACCTGCTCGATGTCAGCCCGAGCAGCGCCTACTGGTATCGCGGTGGCATCGAGTGGCGCGCGTTCGGCGCGTGGGCGATTGCCATCGTGCTCGGCTTCGGTTTCACCACCATCGGCACCACCGCCGAGAACGTCTGGTTCAAGGGCTTGTTGTCCGACTCCTGGTTGGGCCACAACGGTCTGGGCTGGATCGTGACCTTCGTGGTGGCCGGTGGCATTTACCTGGTTCTCGGCGGGGCGAAAGATCGCCGTGCTGCGCAAATCGAGAATGCTCATGCCTAAGATGTTGCACACCGGCCAGGTCATCATCGACCTGGTCATGGCCGTGGATCAGTTGCCGCAAATCGGTGGCGATGTGTTGGCGCAGTCTGCCGCTTTCGAGGCTGGCGGCGGTTTCAACGTGATGGCGGCTGCCGTGCGTAATGGTTTGCCAGTGGTCTATCTCGGTCGCCACGGCACTGGGCGTTTTGGTGATCTGGCGCGTCAGGCGATGAATGCTGAAGGCATTCAAATCGGCATCGAACAACCGGCACAGCGCGACACCGGTTTGTGCGTGGCGCTGACCGACTCATCGGCCGAACGCAGTTTCATTTCCTATATCGGCGCCGAAGGCGAGGTCACGCAAGACGACCTGAACAGCGTGGCCGCCGAGGCGGGCGATTACGTTTATGTGAGCGGTTACAGCCTGCTGCATGCAGGCAAGGCGCAAGGCCTGCTGGACTGGACGCTGGCGCTGCCGCAGGCGATCAACGTGGTGTTCGATCCGGGGCCGTTGGTCGAGTCGCCGGACTCGCCGTTGATGCAGGCGCTGCTGCCGCGCATCGATGTGTGGACCAGCAACAGCGTCGAGGCGCTGCGCTTTAGCCAGGCGACTGACATTGCTCAAGCGCTGGATCGGTTGGCGGATCATCTGCCCAAGGATGTGCTGATGGTGGTGCGCGATGGGCCACAGGGTTGCTGGATTCAGCAGCGTGGCGAGCGTCGGCATGTGCCGGGCTTTGCTGTGAAAGCCGTGGACAGCAACGGGGCAGGTGATGCCCATACCGGGGTGTTTGTCGCCGGGCTGGCGCAGGGTTTGAATGCGCATGAGGCGGCGCGGCGGGCGAATGCCGCGGCGGCTTTGGCAGTAACGCGGTGGGGGCCGGCGACTGCGCCGGGGGCGGCTGAAGTGGATGGGTTTATCCGCGAGTTGTGCGGCGACTGATTCATCGCTTTCGCGAGCAGGCTTGCTCCCACAGGCGGATTTGCATCGTTCACGAGTCCCTTTGTGGGAGCGAGCCTGCTCGCGAAGGGGCCATACGGCCCGGCACATAATCTGGATTAGCCCGCCTTGCGCAACGCCGCAATCAACTCATCCTTGCGCATCGAAGAACGCCCGGCAATATTCTTCGCTCGCGCCTCCTTGCGCAAACTATCGACAGTCTGCGTTTCCCGCGAGGCCTTGCCGTCACGCGCATGTCCCTCGCGACTGGCCACTGCCCGTCGTGACGACTCCTTGCGATCGTTGGACTTGGCACTCGCCGGTTTCTTGCGTCCGGAACCACCAGCCTTTTCGCCACCGCCCGACTGTTTGTTGACCGTCGCCCAGGCCCGCGCTTCGGCTGCATCCTTCGACAAGCCTTTTTTCTCGTAGCTGTCTTCGATGTGTTCGGCCTTGCGCTTCTGTTCGGCGGTGTATTTGTCCTTGCTTCCACGAGGCATGGGATTTCTCCTTGCATCGGTAGATGAGTTTGGGTGTAGGAGCTGCCGCAGGCTGCGATCTTTTGATCTTGAAAGATCGCAGTCTGCAGCAGCTCCTGCATGATCATGCGTTCACACAATCACAGCTTCTAGACATCAAGCTTTCGCGCTGCTTCAACCCCAGCCGCACTGAGCTTGATCGGCAGGTTCAACGAGTGTTCGCCGGCCTCGTTGCAGGTCACATGACCGTGGTGGATCAGTCCGCGCTCCTGCAGGGCGGCGAGGGCGCTGGCCACCACTTTCTCACCGCGATAGTTGTCCAGCACCTCTTTGCCCAGTCCGCTCGGATGGGCGTGCAGCAGACGAGTGAGGACTTCTTTTTCCAGGTTTTTATCGACGTTCATGGTTACCTCTTCATGGGTGTGAATAGGACGCTCGCGTCGGCGAACTACTGGCCGCCGCCCTCGGAACCCGAACCACCAGTGGTGGTTTTCGAGCCGATGCCGGGGCCGGCGTTATCGGGTGTGGCGGGGGAGTCAGGGGTGTTCATGCCACCCTGGCGGCCGGGGTCACTGCCTTGGGTGCGTGGGTCGGTGCCAGTGGCAGGTGGCTGGTTGATCAAGGGTACGCCGGAGCCATCGGTGTTCATGCCGGGGGCACTGTTGATGGCGGGCGCGCGTGGCGGTGGAACCGGGTCGGTGGGGCCAGTGCCCGCTGCGGTAGTGGAGGCGGCGAAAACCGCAGGACTAAGCAGGGCGGCGAAAACGAGGGCAGTCAACCTTGACGGGATCATAGGGCTTCTCCAGTGATTGGAATCCTTACCTGTCGTTGGTCTGCTCTTGAATCGGATTGGTGCCTGATGAACGACGAACGGTCTACTGGCGAGGCGCGGCATCGATACCGATTTCTTCCTTGAACTGCTCCATGAAACCCTTCAGGCGTTGATGACGGATCTGCGCCAGACGCTGACCGGTGGCAGTCTGGAAACCGTCGGCGAGGTGCAGCAGTTTTGTCTGAAAGTGGTCGAGGCAGAAGCGTGTGTCGTCGTAGTCGCGCTCCTTGGCTTCAGGGTCGAGCGGGTCGTACAACGCACTGCCCATGCGTCCGGCAACGTAAAAGGTGCGGGCGACACCGAGCATGCCCAGCGAGTCGAGCCGGTCGGCGTCCTGGACCAGTTTCGCTTCGAGGGTGAGTGGGGTGATGTTGGCGGAGAAACTGTGGGCTTCGATAGCGTGGGTGACGGCGCTGATTGTGCTGTCGGGCCAGTGCAGGTTCGCCAGGACCATGGAGGCTTTTTCCGCTGCCAGACGCGAAGCTTGCGCGCGCAGGGGCGAGTTCTTCTCGACAGCCACGCAGTCGTGCAGCAGCACAGCAGCGAGCAACACCTGCAGATCGCCGCCTTCTGTCTGGTGCAACGTGCGTACGTTGTGCCAGACCCGTTGCAGGTGCGCGAGGTCATGGGCGCCGTCGTCGCACGGCTCCAGAGCGTGGGGCAGCAACTCGGCGGCGAGTGAGGTGAGCGGCGCGAAAGCAGTGGCGTTCATGAGCATCCTTGAAGACTTACCCGAATTTTTGAAGCGCATGATACTTCTGTGGTGAGGGGATTTATCCCCGATGGCGTGCGAAGCAGTCCCATTTTTCAGGGCTGCTGCGCTCCCCATCGCGGATAAATCCCCTCATCACAAGGTTCTCTACCAGGTATGGAATGTGACGAGCGCCGTCCACGGCCTTAATATGGCGCTTTCCATTTTCCGACAAGGCCCGTCCATGACGATCGAAATCCGCCCGGCGACCCCCAGCGATGCGCCGCAAATCCTCGCCTTCATCACCGAACTGGCAGATTTCGAAAAGGCCCGCCACGAAGTGATCGCCAACGTCACCGACATCGAGCGCAGCCTGTTCGGCGAAGGCGCTACCGCCCACGGCCTGATCTGCCTGCGTGACGGTGTGCCGATCGGTTTTGCGGTGTTCTTCTTCAGCTATTCGACGTGGCTTGGCAGCAACTGTCTGTACCTCGAAGACCTCTACATCACCCCCGAGCAACGCGGAGGCGGTGCTGGTAAAACCCTGTTGCGGCATCTGGCGAAAATCGCCTGCGACAACGACTGCGGCCGCTTCGAATGGAGCGTGCTGGACTGGAACACCCCGGCCATCGAATTCTACAAATCCCTCGGTGCGCAACCGCAGGAAGAGTGGGTGCGCTATCGCATGGATGGCAAGGTGTTGCGTGAATTTGCCGAAGGCTGAGGGCATGATGGCAATCCAATGTTGAATTGATTACTGCCACCGCTCTAGTCCGGCATTCTACGCGCGATTTTTGCGCGCTCACGGACGACACCTGCAATGCTTCTGGCAAAACTTCTCCACGCCCGTGGAGCCTTCGCTGCGTCACTGAGTGAGCGGCGATGAGTGGACTGCGGGCGTCAATGCGTCTGTATGGCCTGGTGAAAAACTAAGGCTCTGACAACCCTCAGCGTCGACCGGTAGACATCCTGTGCATCGTCAATCGCACGGGTGACAAAGCCATTTGCGCGTTTGTGTCGCGGCTCGACGCCGAGCTCATGGCACGCAGCGCCGGCCTGGATGAATACCGTGTGATCGCATTGCGCCAATTCGAACCGGACGCGTTTATCGAAGCGCAGCAGGGCTGGCTGACGCTGCACATCTGTTGCGGTTTCGTCGCCCCCGCCAACCTCTGAAGCAAGGAGCTTTGAACTGAGTGGTAAACCCGCCGCCCGCGTCACCGACCCGACCGCCTGCCCATTGCCAGGCCATGGTACCAACCCGATCGTTTCCGGCTCGCCCGACGTCTTCTTCGCTGGCCTCGCCGCTGCGCGCATGACCGATAAATCAGCCTGTGGCAGCGCGATCACCGGCGCTGTTTCCGGGACTGTATTCATCAATGGCCTGAACGCCGCCACGCTCGACAGCACCGGTGGGCACGGCAATGTCGTGGTCGGTGGTTCGGGCACGGTGATTATTGGACAAAGTGGTGGAGGGGCGGCGTTTAGTGGACTGTTGCCGATGCCAGTGCATTTCGATGATCGGATGCAAGTGATTAACGAGATAACGGGGGAGCCTATGGCTAATCATCCTTACGCGATTCAACGCGGCGATGGGCGTGTAGAGCATGATGGAATCGGTGGTGTTGCATTTTAAAGGAAGGAAATGTGCGTAAGTTAATTCTGATTTTGATGTTTTCGATGTGTGCTTCATGTGCGATCAGCCACGGAAAACCTACTGCCAAAATCGAGTATTTGGGGGTAGAGCGCTACTTGGATCGAAACATTTACCAAGTCAGTTTTTCCTCCGACGTCGATGTCGACAAACTCTTCAAGTCCAAGATAAGTCAGTCGCTGCTTTGCGCGTTGGGGGAGAGTAGGGATTTTTCGCAGTCGCGCAATCTGAATGAATATGGTGAAGGATGGATTGAGCCTCTGAAGCCTGCAGACGGATCAACTTTCAAAGCGGATCTCATGTTTTATCGTGTGAAAGACTCAACGAGTGAAACGCTGATGAGCAGCAAGGACTTAAGCGCTGTATTGGCGGGGCGAAAAACAATCGCATGCAAAGTCAGAATCAACTCCTACTCCTACAAAATCTACTATTCAGACGTGATGAATATTCCTGTTGCCGAGCTGCTAAAGGAAATTGACCAGTATTGAGATCGGGCTTCTCGCCTGATCACAAGAAGCCTTGTTCTGATGCTCACTTCTCTGCGGATTCCCAATGACCGCTGAGCAATCCATCAAGTGTCTTTCGCACGGAAATCTTGAAAGCCCCGGCCTTCTCTTCATCGAAGGCCGCTTTCCAGTAGGTGTAGCCCTGACTGAAATCCGGAATCTGCGCCGTCTCTCCCACGCGGCGAGTCAGGCTACGCCGCAAAGCCTCGGTCTGAAAAGGCAGGTGGGGCATTGCGGTGAACTCGCCTCCGGTGACCGGGTTGGTCATCCGAATGCCATCAACGCGGATATGCACGACGGTGCCGTAGTGCGGATAGCTTTCGATTTTGAGGATGGTCAAGGTCGAGGCTTCTTCACCCGGCCGGGTTTTGTAGGCCCAGATATCGCCCTCTCTGATAGCGGGCAAGGCACTGGCAATCGCCGCGAAGCAGAGTGCGCTGCAGAGCAGTAACGCCTTTAAAGCGGTTTTCATTTTGTCTTCCTTGAACCTGTCGAGAGCGGTCGTCGCGTGAGTGGGATCGGCATTTTAGAGATTTGGCAGAGAAACGGCTGTTACACTTGTAAATCCCATAATATGGGAATGATATTTATATATTGAGATTTTCCTGCGCCAAGGTTTATAGTCCGTCGCACTCACTGCCAAAAACAAAACAGGTGAAGCGATGCAAGCGCAATTGATCGCGCTCGACTGGGGGACGACCTCATTACGTGCTTACAAACTCGCGGCGGGCGGGATGGTGCTGGAGCAGCGTGCGCTGTCGTCCGGGATCATGCAGTTACCGAAGACGCCGCGAGTCATCAACGGTGGTGAATGCGCCGACGGTTTTGAACTGGCCTTCGAAGAGGCGTGCGGCGACTGGCTCGATGCGCAGCCGGATCTGCCTGTGATCGCCTGCGGCATGGTCGGCAGCGCCCAGGGCTGGCGCGAAGTGGCCTACTGCGAGACGCCGGCGAACGTCGCCAATCTCGGAAATTCCCTGCAAACACTGGTCAGTCTGCGCGGCACGCGGGTGCACATCGTGCCTGGCGTGATTCAGCGATCGCGGCTGCCCAACGTGATGCGCGGCGAAGAAACCCAGGTCCTCGGCGTGTTGCAGAACCTGCCGGCCGAGGCGGGCGGCGATCTGTTGATTGGTCTGCCGGGCAGCCACTCCAAATGGGTGGAAGTGGTCGAGGGCCGCATCACTCATTTCGACACCTTCATGACCGGCGAAGTGTTCGCCGTGCTCAGTGAACACAGCATTCTCGGGCGTACCCAGCAACAGGGTGCAACGTTCGACGGCGTGGCATTTGACCGTGGTGTGCAAGTGGCGCTGTCGGCGGACGGCGAACTGGGCGTGCTCTCCACATTATTCAGTGCCCGCACCCTGGGCCTGACCGGCGAACTGGCCCCGACGGCGCAAGTGGATTACCTGTCCGGGCTGATGATCGGCCATGAGCTGGCGGCACTCGCCATAGTTCAGCGCCGCCGCCGCAACAGCGTGCATCTGCCCTCGATCATCCTCATCGGCAACGCGCAACTCTGCGCCCGTTACGGCCGTGCCCTCGATGCCTGCGGTTTCGCTCGCGTCACGCTGGCCGAGCAGGCCACCGAGCGTGGTCTGTGGCAACTGGCGCTGGCCGCCGGGCTGCTCGATTCCTCATCCCGTTAACCCTGACTGGAGGCCTGACATGCTCAAGCAAGCATTGGCACAAAACGGTCTGATCGCAATCCTGCGTGGCCTGCAACCGCAGGAAGCCGCTGCTGTCGGAAAAGTCCTGTATGCCGCCGGATTTCGCGTCATCGAAGTACCGCTCAATTCTCCGTCGCCGTACGACAGTATCCGCATCCTGCGTCAGACCTTGCCTGCCGATTGCCTGATCGGTGCCGGCACGGTGTTGACCCCGGAGCAGGTCGAGCGGGTGAAAGAGGCGGGCGGCCAAGTGATTGTCATGCCGCACAGCGACGCCAAATTGCTGCGTGCGGCGAAAGCGGCGGGGCTGTACCTGTCGCCGGGTGTCGCCACGCCGACCGAAGCGTTCGCGGCGCTGGAGGAGGGCGCGGACATTCTCAAGCTGTTCCCGGCCGAGCAGATGGGCCCGGCGGTGGTCAAGGCGTGGCTCGCGGTGTTGCCCTCCGGGACGGTGCTGGCGCCGGTCGGCGGGATCACCCCGGACAACATGCAGGCGTTCATCGACGCTGGCGTGAAAGGTTTCGGCCTCGGTTCCGGCCTGTTCAAACCGGGCATGACGACTGAGCAAGTGGCGGCCAATGCCAAGGCCTACGTGGCTGCCTGGAAAGCCCTTCGCTGAGATTTATCCGGCGCTGCGTGCGCTGCATCTAACAAGAGAGACAAGCAGATGAAAATCACCAAACTCACCACCTTCATCGTCCCGCCGCGCTGGTGCTTCCTCAAGGTCGAAACCGATGAGGGCGTGACCGGTTGGGGCGAGCCTGTGGTCGAAGGCCGTGCCCACACCGTCGCCGCTGCCGTTGAAGAATTGTCCGACTACCTGATCGGCAAAGACCCACGCAACATCGAGGACATCTGGACCGTGCTGTACCGTGGCGGCTTCTACCGTGGCGGTGCGATCCACATGAGTGCGCTGGCCGGTATCGATCAGGCGCTGTGGGACATCAAGGGCAAGGCCCTCGGCGTGTCGGTCAGCGATCTGCTCGGCGGTCAGGTGCGCGACAAGATTCGTGTGTATTCGTGGATCGGTGGCGATCGTCCGGCCGACACCGCCCGTGCCGCGAAAGAGGCGGTAAGCCGTGGTTTTACTGCGGTGAAAATGAACGGCACCGAAGAGCTGCAGTTCCTCGACTCCTTCGAAAAAGTCGATCTGGCCCTGGCTAACGTGGCTGCGGTGCGCGATGCCGTCGGGCCGAACGTCGGTATCGGCGTGGACTTCCACGGTCGGGTGCACAAGCCGATGGCCAAGGTGCTGATGAAGGAACTCGACCCGTACAAACTGATGTTCATCGAAGAGCCGGTGCTCAGCGAAAACTATGAAGCGCTGAAAGAGCTGGCGCCGTTGACCAGCACACCGATTGCCCTGGGCGAACGGCTGTTCTCGCGCTGGGATTTCAAGCGGGTGTTGAGCGAAGGTTACGTCGACATCATCCAGCCGGATGCCTCTCATGCCGGCGGTATCACCGAAACCCGCAAGATCGCCAACATGGCTGAAGCCTACGACGTGGCGCTGGCGCTGCATTGCCCGCTGGGGCCGATTGCGCTGGCGGCGTGCCTGCAACTGGATGCGGCTTGCTACAACGCGTTCATTCAGGAGCAGAGCCTGGGCATTCATTACAACGAGAGCAACGATCTGCTCGACTACGTGAAGGATCCGCGGGTATTCGACTACGACCAGGGCTTCGTGAAGATTCCGAACGGGCCGGGGCTGGGCATCGAGATCAACGAGGAATACGTGATCGAACGCGCCGCCGTCGGCCACCGCTGGCGCAACCCGATCTGGCGCCATGCCGATGGCAGTTTTGCCGAGTGGTGATTCCCTTCTGGACCACCACAAATCCCCTGTAGGAGCGAGCCTGCTCGCGATGGCGTCTTGTCTGTCAGATCAATGCCGGATGTGCTACCGAATCGCGAGCAGGCTCACTCCTACAGGGACTAGTGCAAGGCCATAGGCCAACCTCAAATAATCATAAGAAGAGGCACCCCCCATGCCAACGCAAACCCTCACCGGGCAGGCGTCTTTAGTCACGCCTAGCCGCAGGCGGTTTTTCATCATGGTGCTGTTGTTCATCACCGTGGTCATCAACTACCTCGACCGCAGCAACCTGTCGATTGCCGCGCCCGCGCTGACCAGCGAACTGGGCATCGACCCGGTTCACGTCGGGCTGATTTTCTCCGCATTCGGCTGGACCTACGCCGCGATGCAGATCCCCGGCGGCTGGCTGGTGGATCGGGTGCCGCCGCGCATCCTCTATAGCGTCGCGCTACTGCTGTGGTCGCTGGCCACGGTGCTGCTCGGCTTCGCTGCGAGTTTCATTGCGCTGTTCGTGCTGCGCATGGCAGTCGGCGCTTTGGAAGCCCCGGCCTATCCGATCAACAGCCGCGTGGTGACCACCTGGTTTCCTGAGCGCGAGCGGGCCACGGCGATAGGTTTCTACACCTCCGGACAGTTTGTCGGCCTGGCCTTTCTGACCCCGGTGCTGGCCTGGCTGCAACATGAATTCGGCTGGCACATGGTGTTTGTCGCAACCGGTGCGGCGGGCATCATCTGGGCGGCGATCTGGTACGCGGTGTATCGCGAACCGCGAGACTTCAAGGGCGCCAACGACGCGGAGATCGACCTGATCCGCGAGGGTGGCGGACTGGTGGATATTCAAGCGCAGACGGCCAAGGCCTCGTTCAGTTGGACCGACCTCGGTATCGTCCTGAGCAAACGCAAATTGTGGGGCATCTACCTCGGCCAGTTCTGCCTGAACTCGACGCTGTGGTTCTTCCTGACGTGGTTCCCGACCTATCTGGTGAAATACCGTGGCATGGACTTCATCAAGTCCGGCCTGTTGGCGTCGCTGCCGTTTCTCGCGGCTTTTGTCGGCGTGCTGTGCTCGGGATTCTTTTCTGACTTGCTGATCCGGCGTGGCTGCAGCGTGGGCTTTGCGCGCAAGTTGCCGATCATTGGCGGGTTGCTGATTTCCACCTCGATCATCGGCGCCAATTTTGTTGAATCGACGCCGCTGGTGATCGCCTTTCTGGCGTTGGCGTTTTTCGGCAACGGGCTGGCCTCGATCACCTGGTCGCTGGTCTCGACCCTGGCGCCTGCGCGGTTGCTGGGGTTGACCGGCGGGGTGTTCAACTTCATCGGCAACCTGTCGGCAATTGCCACGCCGATTGTCATCGGGTTCCTCGCCCGTGGTGATTCGTTTGCCCCGGCGATCACCTACATCGCGGTTCTGGCGCTGATCGGTGCATTGTCCTACGTGTTGCTGGTGGGCAAGGTCGAACGTATCGAGTTGTAGTGGTCTGCGTCGGGCGACCATAATGCCGCCCGTTCCCTCGCTCAACGGTAAAGGCTGGATATGCAGGAAGACGCCCCGGAAAAAACCAAGGACGCCGCACCCACCGGTACTCAGACGCTGCTTCGCGGACTGGGTGTGGTGCAGGCGGTGGCCAGTGGCGCCCGCGATCTGAAAGAGATCGCCCGGCTGATCGGCACCACGCGCAGCACCACCCATCGTCTGGCCAGTTGCCTGGTGGACGAGCGCTACCTGCGCGTGGTGCCGCAAATCGGCTATCTGCTGGGGCCGAAGTTGATCGAGCTGGGGTTTCAGGCACGCGAAGAGTTACCGCTGGTGAGTCTGGCCGGGCCGTATCTGGACGAGTTGTCGGCGCTGACCGGCGACACCGTGCACTTGGGCATTCGCGAGGGCGACGAGGTCTTGTATCTGCTGAAGAATCCGGGGCGCAACGGCCCGGAAATGCGCTCGCGGGTCGGCCATCGCATGCCGCTGGCACGCACCGGGATTGGCAAGGCGTTGATGCTCGATGATTCGCCGCAGGATTGGCAGCGCCTGTACGACATCAGCCTGCCGGCGGGTGGGAAAAGTCAGTTCTGGCCGCAGCATCCGCAGCAGTCCTGGGAACAGCTCGAACAGCGCATGACCGAGTACGTGGCCGGTGGCTACGCCTTCGATCTGGAAGATAACGAGCCGTCGATCCGCTGTGTGGCGGCGCCGATTCGTGATGCGAGCAAGCGCATTGTGGCGGCGATCAGTATCGCCAGCACCGTGCCGTACATGCCGCTGGAAAAAATGGCCGAGCTGATCCCCCTGATCAAAGGGGTCACAGCCCGGCTCTCGGCGGAGCTTGGCTTGAAGGTCTGAGGCCTTAAACCTTGAGCGTCGCCATGTCGATCACGAAGCGATACTTCACGTCACCGGCAATCATCCGCGCGTAAGCCTCGTTGATCTGGCGGATGTCGAGCATTTCGATGTCGCAGGTGATGTTGTGCTCGGCGCAGAAATCCAGCACTTCCTGGGTTTCGGCGATGCCACCGATCAAGGAGCCGGCGAGTACGCGGCGGCTCATCACCAGTTTGCCGGCGTGTATCGGCGGATCAACCGGTTCGATCAGACCGACGATGATGTGCACGCCGTCGAAGCGCAGGGTGTCGAGGTACGGATTGAGATCATGCTGCACCGGAATGGTGTCGAGCAGGAAGTCGAAACGGCCAGCGGCGGCGGCCATCTGCTCGGCATCGGTGGAGACGATCACATGATCGGCGCCCTGACGACGACCTTCTTCGGCCTTGCTGGCCGAACGGGTGAACAGCGTGACTTCCGCGCCCATGGCCTTGGCGAACTTGATGCCCATATGGCCGAGGCCGCCCATGCCGAGAATCCCGACCTTGTCACCGGCCTTGACTCCGTAATGCTTGAGCGGCGAGTAGGTGGTGATGCCGGCACAGAGGATCGGCGCGGCGCTGGCCAGGTCGAGTTTCTCCGGGATGCGCACCACGAAGTGTTCGCTGACCACGATGCTGTCGGAGTAGCCGCCCATGGTGTTGCTGCCATCGACCCGGTCCGGGGTGGCGTAGGTCATGGTCGGGCCTTCGAGGCAGTATTGCTCGAGGTTCTGCTGGCAGGCGGCGCAGGAGCGGCAGGAGTCGACCATGCAGCCGACACCGACCAGATCGCCGACGTTATGTCGGGTAACGTTCGCACCCACGGCGGTGACTTTGCCGACGATCTCATGGCCGGGCATCAACGGATAAACAGCGATGCCCCATTCGTTGCGCGCCTGATGGATGTCGGAGTGGCAGACGCCGCAATACAGGATCTCGATCGCCACATCATCAGCGCGTGGACTGCGGCGTTCGAATTTCATCGGGGCGAGGGGAGTGGTGGCCGATTGAGCGGCATAACCGATAGCGGTGTACATGAGAACCTCGCAAAAGCAGTGACAGGTGAGGTGGCGCATTTTGGGCGCCGTCTGCCGCTGCGGCCATGACAATTCCTCCGGCTCTCATGCCTAATCCTCCGGCATGCAGGTCTGGGCAAGCGCATTGACGAAAGGATCTGCGATGATGCTTGCATGCCTTTTTCCGTGACTTTTTTGAAGACCCCTCCGATGCAGTTGACCCGCCACCTTGATGCCAATGCCACGCTGGTTTCGCTGATCGAGCCGCTGGCGCTTTGCGATGGTTACAGCCAGACCGGTCTGCCCGGCGTGCAGGTATTGCGCGCCAGTTGCGACGTGGCGCGTGGCCCGCACATTTATGAGCCGAGCCTGATGATCATCGCCCAGGGCAGCAAACTGGCGTTCCTCGGCCCGCGCACCATGGAATATGGCGCCGGGCACTACCTGATTCAGGCGCTGCCGGTGCCGTTCGAGTGCGAAACCTTTGCCTTGCCGGATGCGCCGTTGCTCGGAGTGTCGGTGGCCATCGACCGGGTGTTGCTCGGCGAGCTGGTGCTGGCCATGGGACTGGCGCCGGGGCGGCACATTCCGGCACAGACACCGGAGTCGATGACCTCGGTGGTGCTCGACGATGACATGCGTGGCTGCGTCGAACGTTTGTTGCGCTGCCTGCACGATCCGCTGGAGCGGCAGATTCTCGGGCCGGCGCGGGTGCGTGAATTGTTGTTTACCGCACTGCGCGGACCGCAGGCCGATGTGTTGCGCGCGCTGGTGGAACAGCAGGGGCAGTTCGCCCGGGTGGCGGCGTCGATCAGTCATCTGCATGCGCATTACACTGAGCCGTTGAATGTCGAGACTTTGGCCAGTTGTGCCAACATGAGCGTGTCGTCCTTCCACGAGCACTTCAAGCGCAGCACGCTGTTGTCGCCGGTGCAGTATCTGAAGCGCTTGCGCCTGCTCAAGGCGCAGACCTTGCTGGTCGTCGAAGGGCTTGGGGTGGCGCAGGTGGCGCATCGGGTGGGGTATCAGAGTACGTCGCAGTTCAGTCGCGAGTACAAGCGTTACTTTGAGCGCAGCCCAGGCGACGAACGCGCGGCCTGAGTCAGTGGCAACGTTCCTGATGGACCCGCGATCCCTGTAGGAGCTGCGGCACGCTGCGAGCTTTTGATTTTCAGATCAGCGTCAAGAGATCGCAGCGTGCCGCAGCTCCTACAGTGGAATGCAGGAATTTTGGGCAACAAAAAGGCCCCCATTTCGGGAGCCTCGTTGTTCAGCGATACGCCTTACATGTTCGGGTAAGTCGGGCCGCCAGCGCCTTCCGGCGTGACCCAGGTGATGTTCTGCGAAGGATCCTTGATGTCACAGGTCTTGCAGTGCACGCAGTTCTGGGCGTTGATCTGGAAGCGTTTTTCGCCGTCTTCCTTGGTGATCACTTCGTAGACGCCGGCCGGGCAATAGCGCTGCGCCGGTTCGTCGTACAGCGGCAGGTTTTTGCTGATCGGGATACTCGGGTCGGTCAGCTTCAGGTGGCACGGCTGTTCTTCTTCGTGGTTGGTACCGGAGATGAACACCGAGCTCAGTTTGTCGAAGCTGAGTTTGCCGTCCGGCTTCGGATAGTCGATCTTCTTGCAGTCGGCCGCGAGCTTCAGGCAAGCATAGTCCGGCTTGGTGTCGTGCAGGGTGAACGGCAGTTTGCCGCCGAAGATGTTCTGGTCCAGCCAGTTGAAACCACCGCCGACGATCGCGCCGAACTTGTGGATCGCCGGGCCGAAGTTACGGCTGGCGAACAGTTCGTCGTAGAGCCAGCTCTTCTTGAACGCGTCGACGTAGGAGGTCAGCTCTTCAGTGCCATCCTTCTCGGCGAACAGCGCGTCGGCCACCGATTCCGCGGCGAGCATGCCGGACTTCATCGCGGTGTGGCTGCCCTTGATCTTGGCGAAGTTCAGGGTGCCGAGGTCGCAGCCGATCAGCGCACCGCCCTTGAAGACCATTTTCGGCAGCGAGTTCAGGCCACCTTTGCAGATCGCGCGAGCGCCGTAGCTGACGCGCTTGCCGCCTTCCAGGTATTGAGCCAGCACCGGGTGGTGCTTGAGGCGCTGGAACTCGTCGAACGGCGACAGGTAGGTGTTGCTGTAGGACAGGTCAACGATCAGACCGACCACTACCTGGTTGTTTTCCAGGTGATAGAGGAACGAGCCGCCGGTGTTTTCGGTGCCCATGATGTCCAGCGGCCAGCCGGCGGTGTGCACCACCAGACCTGGCTGGTGTTTGGCCGGGTCGATTTCCCAGATTTCCTTCAGACCGATGCCGTAGTGCTGGGCGTCGGCATCGCTGTCGAGGTTGTAACGCTTGATCAGTTGCTTGCCGATGTGGCCACGGCAGCCTTCGGCGAACAGCGTGTACTTGCCACGCAGTTCCATGCCCGGGGTGTACAGGCCTTCTTTCGGGTTGCCTTCGCGGTCGACGCCCAGATCACCGGTGATGATCCCGCGCACGATGCCGTTTTCGTCGATCAGGGCTTCCTGAGCGGCGAAGCCCGGGTAGATTTCCACACCGAGGTTTTCGGCCTGCTGCGCCAGCCAGCGGCACAGGTTGCCCAGGGAAATAATGTAGTTGCCTTCGTTGTGCATGGTCTTGGGCACAAAGAAGTCAGGAATTTTCTGCGCGCTGTCGGCGTTTTTCAGCACGAAAATGTCATCGCGGGTGACCGGGGTGTTCAGCGGGGCGCCGAGTTCTTTCCAGTCCGGGAACAGTTCGTTCAGAGCGCGTGGTTCGAACACGGCACCGGAAAGGATGTGTGCGCCGACTTCGGAGCCTTTTTCGACCACGCAGACGCTGATTTCCTTACCGGCTTCGGCGGCCTTCTGCTTCAGACGGCAGGCGGCGGACAGGCCAGCGGGGCCGGCACCGACGATGACCACGTCGAATTCCATGTATTCGCGTTCCACAGGCTATCTCCTACTCAAGGCTCAACAGTTTTTTTTCTAATTTGGAGGTTCGGTGTCGCATCCGTTATTGCCTTTACGTTAACGTCAAGGGTAATAATGGGCAAACCAGCTTTCTCTCTAGGCGGCGCATTATATCTACACCACTCTTAGCGTCCAATACAAACGTTTGTTTGAATCGGCTCCAGCCCAGAGAAATCAAAGAAGCGCGGCTTATGAACGGCCATTTTGCCGTATTGACCGGAATAGGCGTTCCGGTCAAGATACGGGCGGTTTTGCGCTCGCCGTAGGCAGACTGGCGGTTTCAAGAGCACCTCTAAAGACAGGGCACAGGCAGCACAAGGTGATGCGCAGCGAAAGTCCGGCGCGCAGTTTACACACCGTGCGAATCAATGACCCGTCAGTCACCACTGACGAACGGTCATAGCCCCCAGCCGGCGTTTTTAGAGGTGCCCTTGTGCCCGATGAGCATCAACCGCCAGGTTCGCCTAGGCGACTTTCTTTTCACCGGAGAGTAACGAGGAATCCATGAAGGTTCTTGTAGCTGTCAAACGCGTTGTGGATTACAACGTCAAGGTTCGCGTCAAGGCGGACAATTCCGGCGTAGACCTCGCCAACGTCAAGATGTCGATGAACCCGTTCTGCGAAATCGCAGTGGAAGAAGCCGTACGCCTGAAAGAGAAAGGTGTTGCGACTGAAATCGTCGTCGTCTCCATCGGCCCGACCACCGCTCAGGAACAGCTGCGTACCGCACTGGCTCTGGGTGCCGACCGCGCCATCCTCGTCGAATCCGCTGAAGACCTGACTTCGCTGGCCGTGGCCAAGCTGCTCAAGGCTGTGGTCGACAAGGAACAGCCTCAACTGGTGATCCTGGGCAAACAGGCCATCGACAGCGACAACAACCAGACCGGCCAGATGCTTGCTGCACTGAGCGGCTACGGTCAGGGCACGTTCGCCTCGAAAGTCGAAGTTTCCGGCGACAGCGTTGCCGTGACCCGCGAAATCGACGGCGGCGCGCAGACCGTTTCCCTGAAACTGCCGGCCATCGTCACCACCGACCTGCGTTTGAACGAGCCGCGCTACGCGTCCCTGCCAAACATCATGAAAGCCAAGAAGAAGCCTCTCGAAGTGCTGACTCCGGACGCTTTGGGCGTTTCCACCGCCTCCACCAACAAGACCCTGAAAGTCGAAGCGCCGGCTGCACGCAGCGCAGGCATCAAGGTCAAGTCGGTGGCTGAACTGGTCGAGAAACTGAAAAACGAAGCGAAGGTAATCTAAAAATGACTATCTTGGTAATCGCTGAACACGACAACAAAGTGCTGGCCCCGGCCACACTGAACACCGTGGCTGCTGCTGCCAAAATCGGCGGCGACATCCACGTGCTGGTTGCAGGTCAGGGCGCTGGCGCCGTGGCTGAAGCCGCTGCGAAAATCGCTGGCGTGAGCAAAGTCCTGAACGCTGACAATGCCGCTTACGCGCATCAGCTGCCGGAAAACGTTGCGCCGCTGGTAGCAGAGCTGGGCAAGGGCTACAGCCACATCCTGGCTGCCGCCACGTCCAACGGCAAAAACATCCTGCCGCGCGTTGCCGCTGCGCTGGACGTTGACCAGATCTCCGAGATCATCTCGGTCGAAAGCGCCGATACTTTCAAGCGTCCGATCTACGCCGGTAACGCCATCGCTACCGTGCAATCGACCGCTGCGATCAAAGTGATCACCGTGCGTGCCACCGGTTTCGACCCGGTTGCCGCTGAAGGTGGTTCGGCGGCTGTTGAAGCGGTCGCTGCTGCGCACGACGCCGGCACTTCCAGCTTCGTCAGCGAAGAACTGGCCAAGTCCGATCGTCCTGAACTGACCGCTGCCAAGATCGTCGTTTCCGGCGGCCGCGGCATGCAGAACGGTGACAACTTCAAACACCTGTACGCCCTGGCCGACAAGCTGGGCGCTGCCGTCGGTGCTTCGCGCGCCGCCGTCGACGCAGGTTTCGTACCGAACGACATGCAGGTCGGTCAGACCGGCAAGATCGTTGCACCACAGCTGTACATCGCCGTCGGTATCTCCGGTGCGATCCAGCATTTGGCCGGCATGAAAGACTCCAAAGTGATCGTTGCGATCAACAAGGACGAAGAAGCGCCGATCTTCCAGGTGGCCGATTATGGTCTGGTGGCGGATCTGTTCGAAGCCGTACCTGAGCTGGAGAAGCTGGTCTAATCCGGCAGCTTCACTTATAAAGAGCCCGACCTTCTGGTCGGGCTTTTTTTTGTCTCGAATTTGAGTGGGAGTGTTTTGCCATGGATCTGCGCCACTGGCTGTTATTGGGATTGATCCTCTTGCCGGGGATGGCTGCGGCCGCCGGCAAATGCGAGCGCCTCGTCGTCACCGGCAGCCCGGATGCGCCGCCGTACCTGTGGCAGGACCCGCAGAATCCCAAGCAGTTGATCGGCGCCAGTGCCGACCTGTTGCAGCAAGTGGCCAAGGATCTGGGGATCAAGGTCGAGCTGCTCTACGCCGGCAAACGCTCGCAGGCTCTTGATGAAGTGCGCAGCGGGCGCATGGACATGCTGGCCGACACACCGCTGATGTTCAACGAACTGGAAAACCTCGACTACATCTATCCGCCGTTGCTGGAAAACGACTATCTGGTGTGGACGCGCAAAGGCTCGACGCTGGTCTACAGCGAAGCCAGGGATCTGCACGGGCACACTGGCGGGCTGTCGGAAAAGTCTCGAATGACCCAGGCATTCGGCACTTTCGCCGAGCAGAATCTGACCCTGACCCGGACGGCAAACATCACTCAGGCCTTTCAGAAACTTCTGCTGGGTGAGGTGGAATATGTACTCGCCGGTCGCTACTCGGGCATGGCCGCCGCGCAGGCATTGGGCATGGCCAATGATCTGCTGGCGTTCGAGCAACCGATCGACCGACCGGGATTGTTCCTCGCGGTTTCGCACAACTCGGCCTGCAACGATCCGTGGTTGCGCGGACAGTTCGCTAAAAAGATGACAGAATTGCCCGCGTCCGGACTGACCGAAGCCGCGCTGCAACGCAACATCGAGCGCTGGAAGGCTCAGCAGCAACAGCCGCAGCCATCTGTCAGTACCCCAAAACAGTAGGGATTCTTAGTGAGTATTCGACCTCTTTTCGCGGCCATGGCCGTTCTGGCCCTGGCCGGCTGCGCCAACGATCCTGCGCCCAATGAGCAAATGCGTCTGACCGAGCAGGCCATCACCCAGGCCAAGGCTGTGGGTGCGACCGCCGATGAACTGCCGGAAATGAAACTGGCCGAAGACAAGTTCAATCGGGCCAAGGGCAACATGACCGACGAGTCTTTCAAGAACGCCCGCATGCGTGCCGAACAGGCCGAGCTGGACGCTCGTTTGGCAGAAGCCAAGGTGCTGACACAAAAGAGCGAAGAGCAACTGAACGTACTCAACACCCGCATCATCCGACTGCGCAAGCAACTGGGAGATGCACAATGAGCCTCAAGTCCAAAGCCCTCGGCGGTTTGCTTCTGGCCGGTTGCGCGAGCCTCTATGGTTGCGCCGGTCAACACAGCGAAGCCGCCTTGCAACAGGCCGGCAGCGACTTCCAGAAGGTCAAGGAAGATTCCAACGTGCTGCGTATTGCGCCCAAGGACGTGATTCGTGCCGGTGAATCGCTGGCCCGTGCCGATCGCCTGTCGACCTATTGGGGCAGTGGCTCGGACGTGGTGCATTACGCCTACCTGAGTCAGCGCTACAGCGAAATCGCCCGCGAACACACCAATCTGGTGCTCAACGAAGAGCGCGCGGCGAAGCTGGAGCTGGAACGTCAGCGCCTGCAACTGGCCCTGCGTGAGTCCAAATTGCTGAGCGTGCAGCAGCAGGGCAAGTGGCTTGAAGAACAGATCGTCGCGCTCGCCACCACGCAAACCGATCGCGGTCTGGTGATGACCCTCGGTGACGTGCTGTTCGACACTGGCGAGGCGGAGTTGAAGAACTCGGCCAATCGCGTGGTGTTGAAGATCGTGCAGTTCCTGCAACTCAACCCGAAGCGCGTGGTGCGTATCGAGGGCTACACCGACAGCACCGGCGGCAAACAGGAAAACCTCAAACTGTCGCGTGATCGCGCGCAAGCGGTGGCCGATGTGCTGATGGACCTCGGGATTGAGGACAAGCGCATTCAGGTCGAAGGTTACGGCGACGAGTACCCGGTGGACGCCAACGCTTCCGAGCGCGGTCGGGCACAGAACCGTCGGGTGGAAATTGTGTTCTCCGACGAGAAAGGCCAGCTCGGCGCTGCCCGTTGAATTGCGGGTTCGGCGCAGTCTCCTGAACGACGCGTACCCCTGTAGGAGCTGGCGAAGCCTGCGATCTTTTGATCTTGGAAAAGCAAGATCAACGGATCGCAGCCTCGTTTCACTCGACAGCGCCTACAAAGGCCCGGCCTGTCATGCAGCGCCGGGCTTTTTTACGTCTGTCGAATAGCGCGCAAATCCGTACAGTTGTAGCTGACACTGCACTGTACGGTCGACTATGGTGGCAACTGTCCCAGTACACTTCTAAACTGTTCCGGTATTGTTTCACACAAGAATAAAATGCCCGTGAAATCGAGTGCTGCGTCATGACCAACCTCTTGCTCTACCAACGTATTGCTCAACAACTGGCGGAAGACATCCGGCGCGGTGTCTATCAGCCCGGAGAACGCGTGCCGTCGGTGCGCAAGATGAGTTCGCAGCTCAATGTCAGCCATGCAACGGTGTTGCAGGCTTATGCCAATCTCGAAGATCAGGGCCTGATCCGAGCACGGCCGCAATCCGGTTACTACGTACACCAGACCCCGGCACTGACAGCGCCGACCCCGGACATCGCCCGGGTCGAACGCCCAGGGCTGGTCACCCGCGCCAGCATCATTCAGCAAGTGCTGGTCGAATCCCGGCGCGAGGGGGTTTTCCCGTTGGGCGCTGCGGTGCCGAGTGTCGATTACCTCCCGGTGCGTGCGCTGCATCAGCAGTTGGCCAAAGTCACCCGATTCCATAGTCCACGCGCGTTCAGTTACATGTTCAGCCCCGGTTTTGAACCGCTGCGCCGGCAAGTGGCGATTCGCATGCGCGACGCGGGTGTGGTGGTCGATCCGTCGGAAGTGGTGATTACCCACGGTTGCGTCGATGCGCTGCAGATGTCGCTGCGAGTGCTGACCCGTCCCGGCGACCTGATCGCCGCTGAATCGCCAACTTATTACGGTCTGCTGCAACTGGCCGACCTGCTGGGCCTGAAAGTGATCGAGATCCCCAGCGATCCGGCCACCGGCATGAGCCTCGAAGCGCTGCAACTGGCGGCCAACCAATGGTCGATCAAGGCGCTGGTGCTGACTACCCGATTAAGCAATCCACTGGGCGGCACCATGCCCGAAGAGCGGCAGAAGCAACTGCTGCGGCTGGCCTCGGACTTCGATATCCAGATCGTCGAAGACGACATCTATGGCGAGTTGATGTTCGAACAGGGCCGCACCAAAGCCCTCAAGGCCTACGATCGACTGGATCGGGTGATCTACTGCTCGAGTTTCTCCAAGACGTTGTCGCCGGGTGTGCGTGTCGGCTGGATGATCGCCGGCAAGTATCAGCAGGAAATCCAGCGTCTGCAGACGTTCACCACGCATTCGGCGTGCAGTGTGACCCAGATGGCGATTGCCGCTTATCTGGAAAATGGCGGTTATGACCGGCATTTACGGTACATCCGCCAGGAATACCGAAAGAACCTCAGCGCGTTCCAGCTGGCGGTGCAGCAGTACTTCCCCGAAGGCACGCAAATGACCCGGCCCACGGGCGGTTTCATCCTCTGGGTGAGTCTGCCGGGCAGGGTCAATACTCAGGAATTGCATGTCCGCGCATTGCAGCAGGGCATCAGCATTGCACCGGGGCTGATCTTCAGTAATACCGAGCAGTTCAATCACTGCATCCGCCTGAACTGCGGCACGCCGTGGAATCGCGAGGCGGAAAGGGCGCTGATGACCCTCGGTTTGCTGGCGACTCAACTGTGTCAGGAAACCGCTGGCGGTTTCTGAACGACTGGTGCGTCACGCTTGTCTTGTGACGCTCAACAAGCGAGCATATGGCCCTCTGCCGTTAGTGTTGTAGGGCTCATGAAAGCGATTTTGCCTGCTGCCTGGATTTTGCTTGGTGTGTTGACGATGGGCCATGGGCCCGGTGTCATGGCAGCCGCCGTTCAGGAAAAGCCTGCGGCGTCAGCACCGGCGAGCAAAACGGCCAGCCACAAAGCCGTTGCGGACAAGAAAGCTCAGACTAAAAAAGCCCCGCAGAAGAAGGCGGCCCCGGTGAAGAAGCGGCCCCCGGTCGCCTCCAAGTCAAAACCGGCCAGTGAGGTGGCGAAAACCCGATTGCCGCCGGCCAAGCTCGATCTGAGTCTGCCCAAGGACATGGTTCAGCAACTCAAACCCGCCGGCACCTTGTCGCTGCCCAAGCACGAGGCGATCCTGCCGCAGATGTTCGGCGAGAAGAACAGCGGCTTTCAGCTCAATGGCCGCCTGCTCAGCAACGAAATGCAGTTGCAACTGCGCAACGAAGAGCGCCGAGAGGTCGAAGGCGCGGCGCTGGATTTCGAGTTCAAACAGTAAATTCAATCGATCCGTGACCCGCAGACCAGACGCTTTGTCGGAGACTGGTCAGTCACATTCAGTTATCGGTAAAAACCCCGGTTCAGGGAATTTGAAACAACCGTTTTAGCGGTTACTCTGTCCGTGTCTCTTTAACACATTGCCCGTCGCGAGGACTTGCTCGTCATGAAATGCCGTGAAGGCTGTGGCGCTTGCTGTATTGCCCCTTCTATCAGTTCTGCCATTCCGGGCATGCCCAACGGCAAACCTGCCGGCGAACGTTGCGTGCAACTTTCGGTCGAAAATCTGTGCAACATTTTTGGCCAGCCGGAGCGTCCGGCGGTCTGTTCAGGATTTGCCGCCGATGTCGAAGTCTGTGGCAGCAACTCGGAAGAGGCGATCAGGTTGATCGGCTGGTGGGAGCAGATGACGGCGGCGTGATGTGTCAATCGAACGGAACTTCAACAATAAGGAATAAGACTATGGGTTCGCTGCATCGTATCGCTGTGTTGTGTGGTTTGACCGCTGTGCTGGCTACCTCGGTTGCTCAGGCTGAGGACTGGAAAGTCGCCAAGGAGCAGGACGGGATCAAGGTCTCGCTGGCCGAAGTCGCGGGCTCCGATTACAAGTCCTATCAGGGCGTGACCCTGATGAAAACCACCATTGCCAAACTGCGCGCCTTGCAGGAAGACGTCTCTGGCGCGTGCGCGTGGATCTACGAGTGCAAGACCCAGAAGCTGCTCAAGCACGAGGGCGATCAGAGCTGGACCTACACCCAATTCAACACGCCGTGGCCAGTCACCTCGCGTGATTCGGTGCTGCACATCACCACTGTCGAAGGCGCCGATGGCAGCCTGACCCGCAACCTCGAAGGCGTGCCGAAGTACGTTCCGGAAGAGAAAGGCTTTGTCCGTGTCGCTCAGGTCAAGGGTTTCTGGAAGTTCGTACCCAAAGGTGATCAGGTCGAAGTGACCTATCAGGTGCACACCGAGCCGGGCGGCAGCGTACCGGCCATGGTAGCCAACAAATTTGTGGTCGACGCACCTTTCAATACCCTCAAAGCCCTGAAAGAACGCGCCGAGAAGTAATTCGTACGTTCACAGCAAAACGCCCCGACCGATTCGGGGCGTTTTGTTTTGTCGTTATATTGTGTTTCCAGATATGCGCTGCACGAAATTTTCACAAACCTTTCCCGACAATTCGCCCGCGCAACTCATGTTGTCTGCGAACGATTGCTTTTATGAAAGAGTCGGGCAGCGGGACAGTAATCAATGGCAATGCTGCCGTTGATCGTGCAACATTTGCGCACCGCGCACGCCCCGGGGCCTGGAATGGCCAATAGAGGGCATGGCGCCGCTGTATTTTGCAACTTCAACTTCCAATGGGTCCTAAAACGACATGGCAAACCCGGACGCCCTGAATCAGCAGCGATCTTCCACTCGCCTGCTGCAACCGACCGTCAAATCGCATCTGGCCTACACACTGTTGTGTGCCTTGGTCATGATGGTGATGTTTTCCGTGCTGCGCCTCGCGCTGCTGGTCTACAACCGCGAGATGATCCTCGATACCCCGGCTTCGACCTTCCTCGAAGCCTTCGCCAACGGCCTGCGTTTCGACCTGCGCCTGGTGGTCTATGTCTGCGTTCCGCTGGTGCTGGCACTGTTCAGTGCGCGGGCGATGGCTGCGCGTGGCTTCTTCCGTCTGTGGCTGACCGTGGCGTCCAGCATCGCGCTGTTCCTCGGCCTGATGGAGATGGACTTCTACCGTGAGTTCCACCAGCGCCTCAATGGCCTGGTGTTCCAGTACGTGAAGGAAGACCCGAAAACCGTGATGAGCATGCTCTGGTACGGTTTCCCGGTGGTGCGCTATCTGTTGGCGTGGGTCATCGGCACCGTGATCCTGACCCTGGCCTTCAAGGGCGCCGATCGTGCGACCCGTCCACGCGGCCCGTTCAGCGGCGGCAACGTCGGCACCCGTCAGGTGGCGCCGTGGTACACCCGCCTGGCGGTGTTCGTGGTCTGCCTGCTGATCTGCGTGGTGGCTGCCCGTGGCACCCTGCGTCAAGGTCCACCGATGCGCTGGGGTGACGTGTACACCACCGATTCCAACTTCGCCAACCAGCTCGGCCTCAACGGCACGCTGTCGCTGATCGAAGCCGCCAAGTCCCGCATGGGCGAGGATCGCGATAACATCTGGAAAGCCACGCTGCCGCAGGAGCAAGCGCAGAAAGTCGTGCGTGACATGCTGCTGATGCCTGACGACAAACTGGTCGATGCCGATATTGCCGCCGTGCGCCGTGATTACACGCCACCGGCTGACAAGACCCTGCCGATCAAGAACGTCGTTGTGATCCTCATGGAAAGCATGGCCGGTCACTCGGTGGGTGCCTTGGGCGCGCCGGGCAATATCACGCCTTACCTGGACAAGCTGTCCAAGGAAGGCCTGCTGTTCGACCGGTTCTTCTCCAACGGTACGCACACCCATCAGGGCATGTTCGCGACCATGGCCTGCTTCCCGAACCTGCCTGGCTTCGAATACCTGATGCAGACTCCGGAAGGTAGCCACAAGCTGTCCGGTCTGCCGCAGGTGCTCAGCGCCCGAAACTACGACGACGTGTACGTCTACAACGGCGACTTCGCCTGGGACAACCAGTCGGGCTTCTTCAGCAACCAGGGTATGACCAACTTTGTGGGTCGTAATGACTTCGTCAACCCGGTGTTCTCCGATCCGACCTGGGGCGTGTCCGACCAGGACATGTTCAACCGTGGTCTGGAGGAGCTGAAGGCGCGGGAAAACGGCAAGCCGTTCTACGCGCTGCTGCAAACCCTGTCCAACCACACGCCGTATGCCTTGCCGACGCCATTGCCGGTCGAGCGCGTGACCGACCGCGGTTCGTTGAACGAACATTTGACCGCCATGCGTTACTCCGACTGGGCTCTGGGTCAGTTCTTCGAGAAGGCGCGCAAAGAGCCGTACTTCAAGGAAACCCTGTTCGTCATCGTCGGCGACCACGGTTTCGGCAACGAGCGCCAGATCACCGAAATGGACCTGGGCCGCTTCAACGTGCCGATGCTGATGATCGCCCCGGGCATCCAGGAGAAGTTCGGTACCCGTGACCACACCGTGGGCACGCAGATCGACATCGTGCCGACCATCATGGGTCGTCTGGGTGGCGAAGTGCGTCACCAGTGCTGGGGTCGCGACCTGCTCAACCTGCCGGCCGGCGACACCGGTGTCGGTGTGATCAAGCCGTCGGGCAGCGAGCAGACCACCGCCATCGTCACCGCCGACCAGATCCTGGTGCTGCCGAAAGAGAAGGAAATGGCGCCAAAGCTCTACCAGTACCAACTGGGCGCGAACCCTTCTGCCGAGATCATTGCGGACGCACCGCGTACCGCGGAACTGAAACTCAAGCTTGAAGCGTTCTTGCAAACGGCGACCAAGAGCCTGATGGACAACACTGCTGGTGTCGTCAACGGCAAGCCGGACTGATAAAACCGCTGCATGAAAAAGAGGCCCCTGAGGGCCTCTTTTTTTTGTCTTGGGGTTTTATATCCTGCCAAGTAACAGCAAGACCAACAGCACCACCAACACCACGCCGATAATGCCCGAAGGACCGTAACCCCAACTTCTGGAGTGCGGGAAGACCGGCAGACCACCGATCAGCAACAGGATCAGGATAATGATAAGAATTGTGCCCATGTCGATTTCCTTGTTTATAGCGTTCGAGAAGTCTTGGTGTTCAAGGGCGACTGGAGGCTAACTAATTCCAGACGGCTTACAAATTCCGACTGGTGCGAATGAAAGAAAATTCAAAGTTTTTTTAATGTATTTGGATTGCTCGTTTATTTCCTTTAAAGCGCGAGATCAAAAGATCGCAGCCTTCGGCAGCTCCTACAGGAATCGGTGTAGGAGCTGCCGAAGGCTGCGATCTTTTGATCCTGTATTCAGCAATCTGATGGAGCGTGGGATACCCGGGATCCTTCGCTACACTCCGCGCATCTCCTACGGAACAACAAGGCTGTCTGCTATGCAAAATCGCATGATGATCACGGGTGCGGGCTCAGGTTTAGGTCGCGAAATCGCGCTGCGCTGGGCGCGTGAAGGCTGGCAGCTGGCCTTGTCCGACGTCAGCGAGCCCGGCCTGCAGGAAACCCTGAAACTGGTGCGCGAGGCGGGCGGCGACGGTTTTATCCAGCGCTGCGATGTGCGTGATTACAGCCAGCTCACGGCGTTTGCCCAGGCTTGCGAAGTGAAACTGGGTGGCATCGATGTCATCGTCAACAACGCCGGTGTGGCGTCCGGCGGGTTCTTCAGCGAACTGTCGCTGGAGGATTGGGACTGGCAGATCGCGATCAACCTGATGGGGGTGGTCAAGGGCTGCAAGGCGTTCCTGCCGCTGCTGGAGCAGAGCAAAGGCAAGATCATCAACATCGCTTCGATGGCTGCACTGATGCAAGGCCCGGCAATGAGCAACTACAACGTGGCCAAGGCCGGTGTAGTGGCGCTGTCGGAAAGTTTGCTGATCGAGCTGGCACAGCAGGAAGTCAGCGTGCATGTGGTCTGCCCGTCGTTCTTCCAGACCAACTTGCTCGACTCGTTCCGTGGCCCGACGCCGGCCATGAAAGCCCAGGTCGGCAAGTTGCTGGAAAGTTCGCCGATCACGGCTGCCGACATCGCTGACTATATCTACCAGCAAGTGGCCGCCGGCGAATTCATGATCCTGCCGCACGAGCAGGGGCGCATGGCCTGGGCGATCAAACAGAAGAACCCGCAACTGATCTACAACGAAATGACCACCATGGCCGATAAAATGCGCGCCAAGGCCAGACAAACCAACGGCTGAACTTGCCCGAAGGGTGTCGCGTCGTTAGGGTGGCCGCAATGGTCACCCTGTCGAGATGCATCAATGCTCAATTACCTGTGGTTCTTCCTCGCGGCGCTGTTTGAAATCGCCGGCTGTTTCGCCTTTTTCATGTGGTTGCGCCAGGGCAAAAGTGCCCTGTGGGTGATCCCGGCGCTGCTCAGCCTGACCCTGTTCGCCCTGTTGCTGACCCGCGTCGAAGCGGCTTATGCCGGGCGCGCCTATGCTGCGTATGGCGGGATCTACATCGTCGCGTCGATCGGCTGGCTGGCGGTGGTCGAGCGCGTGCGCCCGCTGGGTTCGGACTGGATCGGCGTGGCGCTGTGCGTGATCGGCGCCAGCGTGATCCTGTTCGGGCCGCGGTTTTCCGCCGCTTGAGGCGAGGCTGTTTAGTCATTTGCAGGAAACGTCTGAAGGGCGTGGCGCCTGCGCGCGTAGGGCAAAACTGAATTGCTCACCACCCATTGTAGAGCGCGTGCCCACCGCGCATCTTCAGGGCTGGCTAACCCTGAAGGACGAACTCCATGCTTGTACTCAGCCGTGTTGTGGGCGAGTTGATTTCCATCGGTGACGACATTTCCGTGCGCGTGTTGTCAGTCAACGGTTCCAGCGTGCGTTTTGGTGTCGAGGCGCCGCAGAAGGTCAATGTGCACCGCTCTGAAGTCTACCAGCGGATCCAGCGCAAACAGGCCACTGAAAAAGTCCGCTGAAATCTCAGTCGAAAAGATGCTTGGGCACATCGTGTTTGAGCATCAACTGGCATTGCTCGCTTTCCGGGTCGAAAACAATCAGCGCCTGACCTTTGGTCAATGCCTGGCGTACGCGCAGCACGCGAGTTTCCAGCGGTGTGTCATCACCGTTGTCGGTGCCGTCGCGGGTGACGAAATCCTCGATCAGGCGGGTGAGGGTGTCGACTTCAAGAGCGTCGTAGGGAATCAGCATGGGCACCTCGGCTAAATCAATGGCGGGATGCTACGGCGATTGATGTTGGGCTGCCAGTTTTGTATTGCCTGTGCCGGCCTTATCGCGAGCAGGCTCACTCCTACAGGGAAATGCATTCCGGCTGTAGGAGTGAGCCTGCTCGCGATAGCCATAGTTCAGACAACAAGGATTCAACTGTCGGAACGCTGCCCCACCAGACTGTCCACCGACGGCACTCGCGTATCGCTCTCCATCTGCGTCTCATGTTCGATCTGGTGACTGAAGCGATCCAGTGAAGCATTGGCTGGCGCCGCATCGCTGGCGAATACCGGCGGGCTCAGAATGTAAGCGCCGAGCAAACGACTGAGCGCTGCCAGGCTGTCGATGTGCGTACGTTCATAACCATGAGTCGCGTCGCAGCCGAACGCCAGCAGGGCCGTGCGGATGTCGTGCCCGGCGGTCACCGCCGAATGCGCGTCGCTGAAGTAATAACGGAACAGGTCGCGCCTTACCGGCAGTTCGTTTTCACCGGCCAGACGCAGCAAATGCCGCGACAGGTGATAGTCATAAGGCCCGCCGGAATCCTGCATCGCCACGCTCACCGCGTGTTCGCTGGAATGCTGGCCGGGCGCGACCGGCGCGATGTCGATGCCGACGAATTCGCTGACATCCCATGGCAATGCTGCCGCCGCGCCGCTGCCGGTTTCTTCGGTGATGGTGAACAGTGGGTGACAGTCGATCATCAACTCCTGACCGCTGTCGACGATGGCTTTGAGCGAAGCGAGCAGGGCTGCAACGCCAGCCTTGTCATCGAGGTGACGGGCGCTGATGTGGCCGCTCTCGGTGAACTCCGGCAGCGGGTCGAACGCCACCACGTCGCCGACGCTGATGCCCAGCGATTCGCAATCGGCCTTGGTCGCGCAGTAGGCATCCAGACGCAGTTCGACGTGATCCCAACTGATCGGCATCTCGTCCACGGCGGTGTTGAACGCGTGCCCGGACGCCATCAATGGCAACACGCTGCCGCGAATCACGCCGTTGTCGGTGAACAGGCTGACCCGGCTGCCCTCGGCAAACCGGCTCGACCAGCAACCGACCGGGGCCAGGGTCAGACGGCCATTGTCTTTTACTGCACGCACGGCGGCACCAATGGTGTCGAGGTGCGCGGAGACGGCGCGGTCGGGGCTGTTTTTCCTGCCCTTGAGCGTGGCGCGAATGGTGCCGCGACGGGTCATTTCGAAAGGGATGCCAAGTTCTTCCAGACGCTCGGCGACGTAACGCACGATGGTGTCGGTGAACCCCGTAGGGCTGGGAATGGCGAGCATTTCCAGCAGGACTTTTTGCAGGTAGTTCAGATCCGGTTCAGGGATTTGTGTGGTCATGGAAACTCCTGATGAGTTGAGGCGCATCGATGGTTTCGATGAGAAGGATTTGTGGCGCCTGATTCGGCCCCTTCGCGAGCTGGCTCGCTCCCACATTTGGAGGCGTTCCCCTGTGGGGGCGAGCCTGCTCGCGAAGACATCAGCCCAGACAAAGCAGAATCAAGAAACAGCCGGCTGACTGTGCGGAAACAACAAATCGACAAACCGCTCCGCCGTCGGCTGCGGTTCATGATTGGCCAGGCCGGCGCGTTCATTGGCTTCGATAAACACGTACTCCGCTTGATCCGCTGCCGGCACCATCAGGTCGAGGCCGACCATTGGAATGTCCAGCGCCCGCGCAGCGCGCACCGCTGCATCGACCAGGGTCGGGTGCAGAATCGCCGTGACGTCTTCCAGCGTGCCACCGGTGTGCAGATTGGCGGTGCGGCGCACGAACAGATGCTCGCCCGCCGACAGGATGCTGCTGTAGTCATAACCGGCCGCATGCAGGGTGCGCTGGGTTTCGTGATCCAGCGGGATCTTGCTCTCGCCCCCAGTGGCGGCTTGCCGACGACGGCTCTGCGCCTCGATCAATGCCCCGATCGAATGATGGCCGTCACCGACCACCTCGGCGGGACGACGAATCGCTGCGGCCACTACTTCAAAACCGATCACCAGAATCCGCAGGTCGAGACCTTCGTGGAAGCTTTCGAGCAGCACGCGGCTGTCAAAATGTTTGGCGGCTTCGATGGCCTGCTGCACCTCTTCGATACTCTGCAGATCGACCGCCACCCCTTGGCCCTGTTCACCGTCGAGTGGCTTGACCACCACGCGCTGATGCTCATCGAGAAATGCCAGGTTGTCGTCGGCATTGCCTGCCAGTTGCTGCGAAGGCAGCTTCAGGCCGGCGGCCTTCAACACTTTGTGGGTCAGGCTCTTGTCCTGGCACAGACTCATGCTGATTGCGCTGGTCAGGTCGCTCAGCGATTCGCGGCAACGCACCCGACGCCCGCCATGACTGAGGGTGAACAGCCCGGCTTCGGCATCATCCACCTGCACGTCGATGCCGCGCCGATGCGCTTCCTCGACGATGATCCGCGCGTAAGGGTTGAAATTGGCTTCCGGCCCGGGCCCGAGGAACAGCGTCTGATTGATGCCGTTCTTGCGTTTGATCGCGAAGGTCGAGAGGTTGCGAAAACCGAGTTTGGCGTAGAGGTTCTTGGCCTGACGGTTGTCATGCAGCACCGACAGATCCAGATAACTCAGGCCGCGACTCATGAAGTGCTCGATCAAATGCCGCACCAGCACTTCGCCGACGCCTGGCCGCGAGCACTGCGGATCCACCGCCAGGCACCACAAGCTGCTGCCGTGTTCCGGATCGTTGAAGGCTTTCTGGTGATTGAGGCCCATGACGCTGCCGATCACCGCGCCGCTGTCTTCATCTTCAGCCAACCAGTACACCGGGCCGCCCTGATGATGCGGGGTCAGCCGTGTCGCATCGATCGGCAACATGCCGCGTGCCTGATACAGCAGATTGATTGCCTGCCAGTCCGCCTCGCTTTGCGCCCGGCGAATGCGGAAGCCGCGAAACACGCGGGTGGCCTGGCGGTAATCGCTGAACCACAGACGCAAAGTGTCGGACGGATCGAGAAACAGCTGCGTCGGTTCGAGACCGAGAATCTGCTGCGGTGCGGCGACGTACAGAGCGATATCGCGCTCACCCGGCTGCTCGTTGAGCAGTTCCCGCGCCAGCGTCGCCGGGTCAGGAAAGGTGTGGCCGATCAGCAGCCGGCCCCAGCCGCAATGCACGGCAATGGGGTCGGCGCCGAGTTCGCTGCCGTCTTCGGCCAGACGCGCCTGCAAGCGTTCATACGACGGTGTCTGACCGCGCAACAGGCGTTGGCTGATAGCCGTGGCGTGAGGTTTCATCAATCAGATTCCTTGTTCACTGAGCCACAGGTTCAGGGCCGCCAGTTGCCACAGTTTCGAGCCGCGCAATGGCGTCAGTTGGCCTTGCGGATCAGTCAGCAGTTTGTCGAGCATGGCCGGGTTGAACAGGCCACGATCCTGGCTCGGATCCAGCAGCAGTTCACGCACCCAGTTCAGGGTGTCGCCTTGCAAGTGCTTGAGGCCCGGTACCGGGAAATAGCCCTTCTTGCGGTCGATCACCTCGCTCGGAATCACCAGGCGCGCGGCTTCTTTCAACACCTGTTTGCCGCCATCGGGCAGCTTGAACTGGCCGGGAATCCGCGCCGACAGTTCCACCAGTCGATAGTCGAGGAACGGCGTGCGCGCCTCCAGCCCCCAGGCCATGGTCATGTTGTCGACACGTTTGACCGGGTCATCCACCAGCATCACCGTGCTGTCCAGACGCAAGGCTTTATCGACTGCGGCATCGGCGCCGGGTTGGGCGAAGTGTTCCTTGACGAAGTCGCCGGCCGCGTCATTCGCGGTCAACCATTTCGGTTGCACGGTGGCGGCGTAGTCGTCATAGCTGCGGTCGAAAAACGCCGCGCGGTAGGCCGCGTATGGATCGGCCGCACCGTCGACTTGCGGGTACCAGTGGTAACCGGCAAACAGCTCGTCGGCGCCTTGGCCGCTCTGCACCACTTTGCAGTGCTTGGCCACTTCGCGGGACAGCAGATAGAAGGCGATGCAGTCGTGGCTGACCATCGGCTCGCTCATCGCGCGGAACGCAGCGGGCAGTTGCTCGATGATCTCTTTTTCGTCGATGCGCAATTGATGATGCTGAGTGCCGTAGTGTTTGGCGATCAGATCGGAATACTGGAATTCGTCACCGCGCTCACCGCCGGCATCCTGGAAACCGATGGAAAAGGTCGACAGGTTTTCCACGCCGACTTCACGCAGCAGGCCAACGAGCATGCTTGAATCGACACCGCCGGAAAGCAGCACGCCGACATCTACCGCCGCGCGTTGACGGATTGCCACTGCCTCGCGGGTGCTGTCGAGCACGCGGTCGCGCCAGTCTTCGAGGGTCAGATTTTTCTCGTCGTCGTGTGGGCCGTAGGGCAGGGTCCACCAGGTTTTCTGCTCGGTGCGGCCATCGGCTTCGACGCGCATCCAGGTCGCTGGCGGCAGCTTTTCGATGCCTGCGAGCAAGGTGCGTGGAGCCGGTACCACCGCATGGAAATTCAGATAGTGATTAAGCGCCACCGGATCGAGGATCGGGTTGATGTCGCCGCCCTTGAGCAGCGCCGGCAGGGCCGAGGCAAAGCGCAAACGCTGGCCGGTGCGCGACAGGTACAAAGGCTTCACGCCGAGACGGTCGCGAGCGATGAACAGGCGCTGGGCATCGCGCTCCCAGATGGCGAACGCGAACATGCCGTTGAGTTTCGGCAGCAGGGCTTCGCCCCAGGCGTGGTAGCCCTTGAGCAGCACTTCGGTGTCGCCACCGGAATAGAAGGCGTAGCCGAGTGCTTCGAGTTCGGCGCGCAGTTCCGGGAAGTTGTAGATCGCGCCGTTGAAGGCCAGGGACAAACCGAGTTGGCTGTCGATCATCGGCTGCGCCGAGCCGTCCGACAGGTCCATGATTTTCAGGCGACGATGACCCAGGGCAATCGGCCCTTGGGCATGGAAGCCCCACGCGTCGGGGCCGCGAGGGGCCAGGTGATGGGTGATTCGCTCTACCGCTGCAAGGTCTGCAGGTTGATGATCAAAACGTAACTCGCCAGCTAATCCGCACATAAAGTCCTTACCGGTTTTTCCGTTGGGGAGGGGTGATTCAAGTCTGGCCAAAATGGCCGGTACTCAGAAACTGACCCGCTGCAGATGTGGGAGTTTTAGAACGATGAGTTATAAGAGGGGGCGACTGACCAGCGGCCAGTCGCGATTTTTCATTTGCCGCGAATCAACATGCGCAAGGTGAAACGGTTAGGATGGCAGGCCTCGGCGACGCTTCGGGGCAGCGGCAGCGGCTCGTTGTCCAGCCATGCCGCGAGCAGCTCACCGGACAGCGGCGCGGTGATCAGCCCGCGTGAACCGTGGCCACTGTTGACGTACAAGCCATCGAGCCACGGGCAGGCGATGTCCGGCACTTGTCGCGCGTCCTTGCTCAACGCGGCGTAGGCCTGAGCGAAGGCTTCGCGGTCAGCGAGGGGGCCGACGATCGGCAGATAGTCGGGACTGGTGCAGCGGAATGCGGCGCGTCCTTCCAGTGTTTCAGGGGGCAGTCGATCGATATTCAGACGCGCCACCAGATCACTGGAGATTTCTTCGAGCATCGCCAGATTGCCCAGATGTTCGGCGGTGGTCGGCGTCAGGTCATCGCTGTTGAAGTCGAAGCTGGCGCCGAGGGTATGTTCGCCCAAGCGTGCGGGGGCAACATAGCCTTCGGCGCAGACCACGGTGCGCAGCGCCTGGCTCTCGGCGGTTTGTGGCAGGCGCGTGATCTGCCCGCGAATGCGCTTGAGCGGCAGTTCGGCACTTTGCGCAAAGCGTTTGATCTCCGCCGCGCCGGCCAATACCACCACCGGCGCGCTGGCGAGCACGCGGTCGCCGTCGAGGGCTTGCCACTGACCCTCGACCTTGCGCAGTTCCAGCGCGTCGTGATGCTTGAGCAGTTCGATGTTCGCTTGCGCGGCTTGCGCCTGACACAGCGCGGGCGGATGCACCCAGCCCCCTTCGGGGTAGAACAGCCCGCCGTGGACCACCGCAATCCCGGCCTGGATTTCGGCTTGCGGCTGATCGAGCCAGTGCACCAGATCTTCCGGGAACGCCGCGGCCAGTTGCGCCTGACGCTCGGCTTCCTTGGCATTGAAAGCCAGCTGCAGCACGCCGCAATCGTCCCAGTCCGTACCGCGTTGCAGGGTTTCCAGCAGACGGCGGGTGTAGCCGAAGCCGCTGACGATCAGTTGCGACAACGCGGTGCCGTGGGCCGACAACTTCAGGTACAGCACGCCCTGCGGATTGCCCGACGCTTCCTGCGCCACCGCCTCGTGACGCTCCAGCAGACTGACTTGCCAGCCGCGCGCGGCGAGACTGGCCGCGGTCGCACAACCGGCCAGGCCGGCGCCGATCACCAGCGCGCGCCGCTCACCGGTCAGCGGGGCAGGGCGGGCGAACCACGGTTTGTCCGGCAGCGGTGGCGCGACGTCCTGCGGCCAGCCGAGAAACTCGCCGCGCAGGATCTCCCACTTGTGGCCGATGCCCGGCGTGCGTTTCATCTTGAACCCGGCCGCGTTGAGCAGACGCCGCACCCAACCGGTGCTGGTGAAGGTACTGATGGTCGAGCCGGGCGCGGCCAGTCGAGCCAGTTCGACGAACAGTTCAGCGGTCCACATGTCGGGGTTTTTCGCCGGGGCGAAACCGTCGAGAAACCACGCGTCGATCTGTGCATCGAGTTGCGGCAATTGCTCCAGCGCATCGCCGATCAGCAGCGTCAGCGTCACCCGGCCATTGCCGAGAAGGATCCGCTGAAAGCCCTGATGGATCGCCACGTAATGGGTCAGCAGCTGATCGGCGAGCGGCTTGAGCTCCGGCCACAAGGCCAGCGCCCGTTGCAGATCTGCCGGGCTCAGCGGGTATTTTTCGACGCTGACGAAATGCAGCCGCGCACCGGCCACCGCGTGCTGCTCGAACAACTGCCAGGCGCAGAGAAAATTCAACCCGGTGCCGAAGCCGGTTTCGCCGATCACCAGCCGCCCGTGTGCCGGCAACGCGGCAAAGCGCTCGGCCAGGCGATTCTGTTCGAGGAACACGTAACGGGTTTCATCCAGCCCCGACTGGTCGGAAAAATACACATCATCGAACACCCGCGAGCGCGGACGTCCGTGGTCATCCCAGTCGAGTTGGGCGTGGGGCAATACAGGTTTCATGGCAGGCTCGGCAACGACAAGGCGGCCATTCTAGCTGATCGTGCGGAGGGTGCTTGATCCATGGCAAGGCCTGGCTTTGCAGTGTCGAAGACAATCGATGATTTGAGACGAAAGGCGGGTTTCTTTGTGGCGGGGGAGCTTGCTCCCGCCGGGTTGCGAAGCAGCCCCAAAACCTGCGACCGCAAATTGTCCTGAAGGACCGTGGTTGCAGGTCCTGCGACTGCTGCGCAGCCGAACGGGAGCAAGCTCCCTCGCCACAGGTTTCATTCATTCAACTCAACTTTGTGGGGGAAATTCTCCTCCCTCGCCATGCCGAATCCGCTAGTCTTGCTGAATCCTGGAAGGAGCCGTACCCATGTTTGAATCCGCCGAAATCGGCCATGCCATCGACAAAGAGACTTACGACGCGGCTGTGCCTGCACTGCGTGAAGCACTGCTGGAAGCGCAGTTCGAGTTGCAGCAGCAGAAGCGTTTTCCGGTGATCATTCTGATCAACGGCATCGAAGGCGCGGGCAAGGGCGAAACCGTCAAGTTGCTCAACGAGTGGATGGACCCGCGCCTGATCGAGGTGCGCACCTTCGATCAGCAGACCGATGAAGAGCTGGCGCGGCCACCGGCCTGGCGCTACTGGCGGATGCTCCCGGCCAAGGGACGGATGGGCGTGTTCTTCGGTAACTGGTACAGCCAGATGCTTCAGGGGCGGGTTCACGGACTGTTCAAGGATCCACGCCTGGATCAGGCGATCAACGCCGCCGAGCGTCTGGAAAAGATGCTCTGCGATGAAGGCGCGCTGATCTTCAAGTTCTGGTTTCACCTGTCCAAGAAACAAATGAAAGCGCGGCTCAAGGCGTTGGCCGATGACCCTTTGCACAGCTGGCGCATCAGCCCGCTGGACTGGCAGCAATCGCAGACCTACGACAAGTTCGTCAAATACGGCGAGCGCGTGCTGCGCCGTACCAGTCGCGACTACGCGCCATGGCACATCATCGAAGGCATGGACGCCAACTACCGCAGTCTCGCGGTCGGCAAGATCCTGCTGGAGGGCCTGCAGAATGCGCTCAAGCGCCCAGAGGTGCATACCGAAGAGGTCAACGCCGCCCCGTTGGGCACGGCGGTCGATCAACTCAACCTGCTCGACAGTCTCGACCTGAACCAGCGGCTGGAAAAGAAAGACTACGAAGAACAACTGATCACCGAGCAGGCGCGGCTGTCCGGGCTGATGCGCGATAAACGCATGCGCCGCCACGCCTTGGTGGCGGTGTTCGAAGGCAACGATGCGGCGGGCAAGGGCGGGGCGATCCGCCGGGTCGCGGCGGCGCTCGATCCGCGTCAGTACAGCATCGTGCCGATTGCCGCGCCGACCGAAGAGGAGCGCGCGCAGCCGTATCTGTGGCGCTTCTGGCGACATCTGCCGGCGCGGGGCAAATTCACCGTGTTCGACCGCTCCTGGTATGGCCGGGTACTGGTGGAGCGGGTCGAGGGCTTTTGCAGCCCGGCTGACTGGCTGCGCGCCTACAGCGAGATCAATGACTTCGAAGAGCAGATCGCCGACGCCGGGGTCATCGTCGTCAAGTTCTGGCTGGCGATCGACAAGGACACGCAGATGGAACGCTTCCAGGCCCGCGAGCAGATTCCGTTCAAGCGCTTCAAGATCACCGAGGACGACTGGCGCAACCGCGACAAGTGGGACGCCTACCGCGCCGCCGTGGGCGACATGGTCGACCGCACCAGCACCGAGATTTCGCCGTGGACGCTGGTCGAGGCCAATGACAAGCGCTGGGCCCGGGTCAAGGTGCTGCGCACGATCAACCGTGCCCTCGAAGAGGCGTTCGCGAAGTCCGACAAACGCGCGAAAAAACACAAGGACTGAGCCGATGGACACGCATACGCGAGGTGAATGATTGTCGCGGTCGGCGGCGGTGTGGACTTATGCTCGGTTCACTCTCCTCCGACAACAACAATTGAGGTATTCCATGCGTGAAGTGGTGATCGTCGACAGCGTGCGGACCGGCCTGGCCAAGTCCTTTCGCGGCAAGTTCAACCAGACCCGCCCCGACGACATGGCGGCCCATTGCGTCAACGCGCTGTTGTCGCGCAACGACATCGACCCGGCCAGCGTCGAGGACTGCATTGTCGGCGCCGGCTCCAACGAGGGCGCGCAGGGTTACAACATCGGCCGCAACGTGGCGGTGCTGTCGCACCTGGGCACGAATGTGGCCGGCATGACCCTTAACCGTTTCTGCTCGTCGGGGTTGCAGGCGATTGCGATTGCCGCCAACCAGATCGCCTCCGGTTGCAGCGACATCATTGTTGCCGGTGGCGTCGAGTCGATCAGCCTGACCCTGAAAAGCGTCAACACCGATCACCTGATCAACCCGTTGCTCAAGCAACAGGTGCCGGGCATCTACTACACCATGGGCCAGACCGCCGAAGTGGTTGCGCGGCGTTACGACGTCAGCCGCGAGGCGCAGGATCGTTACGCGCTGCAGAGCCAGCTGCGCACTGCCCAGGCGCAGGCGGCCGGACTGTTCAATGATGAAATTGTGCCGATGGCGGTCAAATACCGGGTCGAGGACAAAAACAGTGGTGAGGTGCAGATCTTCGACGGCATCGTTGATCACGACGACTGCAACCGCCCGGACACCACTTACGAAAGTCTCGCCGGACTGAAACCGGTGTTTGCCGAGGACGGTTCGGTGACGGCCGGCAACTCGTCGCAGCTGTCCGACGGCGCGTCAATGACCCTGGTGATGAGCCTGGAAAAAGCCCTGCAGTTGGGGCTCAAGCCGAAGGCGTTTTTCCGTGGCTTCACCGTCGCCGGTTGCGAGCCGGACGAGATGGGCATCGGCCCGGTGTTCTCGGTGCCGAAACTGCTCAAGGCCAAGGGCCTGCAAGTGGCGGATATCGATCTGTGGGAGCTGAACGAGGCGTTTGCCTCGCAATGCCTGTATGCCCGGGACCGGCTGGAGATCGATAACGACAAATACAACGTCAATGGCGGCTCGATTTCCATTGGTCACCCGTTCGGCATGACCGGGTCGCGGCAGGTCGGGCATCTGGTGCGTGAGTTGCAACGGCGTAATCTGCGTTACGGCATCGTGACCATGTGCGTGGGGGGCGGGATGGGGGCGACGGGGTTGTTTGAGGCGGTGCGCTGACGGGCCAACACAATCCTTGTGGCGAGGGAGCTTGCTCCCGCTGGGCTGCGGAACAGACCTGGAATGTCCCGGTAAAGCCTGAAACGAGGGCCGCTGCGCGCCCCAGCGGGAGCAAGCTCCCTCGCCACAGGTTTATGCTGTCTGCGCCTGCATCCGCGCGATATACGCCTGAATTTCCTGCTCGGCCTTCTCGGCGCTGTCGAACGGCCCTTCAAGGGTGTTCTCCCGCGTGCAGAAAAACAGTTCGCCATTGACCCGACACACCCGGTTGCTGCGAAAACGAGTGCGCGGGGCACTGTCCTGGGCGCGCTGTCCTGACATGACCGGTCTCCTTGGTTGATGCGCTGAAAGATATCCAATGAGCTTATGCCTGAAGCACTTGGCGCGCCTCGTCAGCCGATCAACGGCGAAGTGTCAATTTAATGCTGCGACCTGCACAGTTTCATTCGCGGCCTGGCCCGAACTGTCCCTGTGTTGCGTCTGACGGCGGGCCTAGAATGATCGCTCTCGTCAGCAGGCATTGGGGTTCGCATGCACATTTCATCCGGTCGCTGGGTTTACGGTCTGTTCCTGGCGCTGCTGACGGCGTTTTTGTGGGGCATCCTGCCGATCAAACTCAAACAGGTGCTGCAGGTGATGGACCCGATCACCGTGACCTGGTTTCGCCTGTTGGTCTCCGGCGGTTGTCTGTTCATCTACCTGGCGGCCACCCGACGGCTGCCGAGCCGCAAGGTGCTCGGCCCACGGGGCGGCTGGCTGGTGTTGATGGCGGTGCTCGGGCTGGTGGGCAACTACGTGCTGTACCTGATGGGCCTCAACCTGCTCAGCCCCGGCACCGCGCAACTGGTGGTGCAGATGGGGCCGATCATGTTGCTGATTGCCAGCCTGTTTGTGTTCAAGGAGCGCTTCAGCATCGGTCAGGGCATTGGCCTGGCGGTGCTGCTGATCGGCTTTGTGCTGTTCTTCAATCAGCGTCTGGCTGAACTGCTCACCTCATTGTCGGACTACACCGCCGGGGTGTTGCTGGTGCTGTTGGCCTCGACGGTCTGGACCTTCTATGCGCTGGGCCAGAAGCAATTGCTCACGGTATGGAATTCGTTGCAGGTGATGATGGTGATCTACCTGTTCTGCGCGCTGTTGTTGACGCCGTGGGTGCATCCGCTCGAAGCACTGGAACTGAGCCCGCTGCAAGGTTGGCTGTTGCTGGCGTGCTGCATGAACACGCTGATTGCCTACGGCGCCTTCGCGGAAGCACTGGCGCACTGGGAGGCCTCGCGGGTCAGTGCGACGCTGGCGATCACGCCATTGGTGACCTTCGGCGCGGTGGCGATTGCCGCCGGGGTGTGGCCGGAGTATGTGCATGCCGAGCAGATCAATGGTCTGGGTTATGGCGGGGCGGTGCTGGTGGTGCTGGGTTCGGCGCTGGTGGCGTTGGGGCCGTCGTTGATTGCCGGGCTGAAGGCGCGGCGCCTGCGCATTGCAGCCAGTTAGACCGCGCTGCTCCCATTCGCGAGCAGGCTCGCTCCCACATTTGAGCGCTTTTCCAACATGAGAATGCGGTTCACTGTGGGAGCGAGCCTGCTCGCGAAGACGGACTTTCAGGCGCTACAGTAATCAGCCCTTGGCGCCAGCCTCGATCATGTTCTCCGGCCGCACCCAGGCATCGAACTCTTCATCGGTCAGATAGCCCAGCTGCAGCGCCGCCTCACGCAAGGTCAGGCCTTCGCCGTAAGCCTTCTTGGCGATTTCCGCCGACTTGTCGTAACCGATGTGCGGGTTCAGCGCCGTCACCAGCATCAGCCCGCGTTCCAGGTGTCTGCCCATGACTTCGGCGTCGGGTTCAAGACCGGCGATGCAGTGCTGCTGGAAGTTGCTGCAACCGTCGGCAAGCAAGCGGATCGATTGCAGCAGGTTGTGAATGATCACCGGTTTGAACACGTTCAGTTGCAGGTGACCCTGACTCGCCGCGATGCCGATGGTGACGTCGTTGCCCAACACCTGGCAGGCCAGCATCGACAGCGCTTCGCACTGGGTCGGGTTGACCTTGCCGGGCATGATCGAACTGCCCGGTTCATTGGCCGGCAATTTGACTTCGGCAAAGCCTGCGCGTGGGCCAGAGCCGAGCAGGCGCAGGTCGTTGGCGATTTTCATCAGCGCCACGGCGAGGGTCTTCAGGGCGCCGGACAGGCTGGTCAGCGGCTCATGCCCGGCCAGCGCGGCAAACTTGTTCGGCGCAGTGACGAACGGCAGGCCGGACAGGGCGGCGAGTTCAGCAGCAATCGCTTCTCCAAAGCCGTGCGGCGAATTCAGGCCGGTGCCGACGGCAGTGCCGCCCTGCGCCAGTTCACACACCGCCGGCAGCGCGGCGCGGATCGCCCGTTCGGCGTAATCCAGTTGCGCTATAAACCCCGATAACTCCTGACCGAAGGTAATCGGCGTCGCGTCCATCATGTGCGTGCGACCGGTCTTCACCAGTTTCATGTGGCGTGCCGCCAACTCGGCCAGACCGCCGGACAGCTCGGCAATGGCCGGCAGCAATTGCTCCTGCACGGCTTTGGCGGTGGCGATGCTCATGGCGGTAGGGAAGCAGTCGTTGGAGCTTTGCGAGCGGTTGACGTGATCGTTGGGGTGCACCGGCGTCTTGCCGCCGCGCGGGTTGCCGGCCAGTTCGTTGGCGCGACCGGCGATCACTTCGTTGACGTTCATGTTGCTCTGGGTGCCGCTGCCGGTCTGCCAGACCACCAGCGGAAACTGGTCGTCGTGCTGGCCGTCGAGGACTTCGTCGGCAGCTTGTTCGATCAGGCGGGCGATGTCGGCGGGCAGGTCGCCGTTGCGGTCGTTGACCCGGGCGGCGGCTTTCTTGATCAGGGCCAGGGCGTGCAGTACCGGCAGCGGCATGCGTTCCTGACCAATGGCGAAGTTGATCAGCGAGCGTTGCGTCTGAGCACCCCAGTAGGCGTCGTCCGGGACTTCAATCTGGCCCAGGCTGTCGGTTTCGATACGGCTCATCGTGCACACTCCTGTTGGTTCGTTTGCGCAGTTTAGGCCCGGTCAGGCCCAGGTGGTTCCCTCGGACCGATTGTTGACCGGTAAAACCCGGCCAATCAAGCGCGGCAAGGCTCGGGGGTTGAGCCACGAGGTTTTTTAGGCGCAGAATGGTCGCCCTTGGGGTTTGACCTCGCCTAGCTGAAAAGGAAACTCGATGACTCGTCTTCGTGCCATCTGCACCGCGGTTGCACTGGTTTGCGCCAGCGGCCAGGTGCTTGCCGATACCGCCAGCCACAACGCCAGTGCTGAAGCTTTCCTGACCCTGGCGCACGCTGACAAGCTGGGCACTCCGGTGTACATGCAAGTGCAGCAAATGTTCGCTCAGCGCTTTGAACAGACCAAAGCCCCGGAATCCAAGAAAGCCGTACTGGAAACCTACCAGGCCAAGGCCAACGCCGCCCTGGACCAGGCCATCGGCTGGAACAAGCTCAAGCCTGACATGGTCAAGCTCTACACCAGCAACTTCAGCGAATCGGAGCTGAAAGACCTGGTCGCGTTCTACCAGTCGCCACTGGGCAAGAAAGTCCTGGAAAAAATGCCGCAGCTGACCCAGCAATCGGCCCAGATGACCCAGGGCAAGCTGGAAAGCGCTGTGCCTGTCGTCAACAAGTTGCTCGACGACATGACCAAAGAGCTGACCCCTGCAGCCCCTGCGGCCAAGAAGAAGTAAGCGGAGTTCGTGATGACCATGCAACAACGCATCGAATCGACGCTGGGCCTGCTGCAGCCTGAGCATCTGCAAGTGCTGGACGAAAGCCACATGCACAGTCGCGGGTTACAGACGCACTTCAAGGCGGTGGTGGTCAGCGCGCAGTTCGAAGGCCTGAACCGGGTCAAGCGCCACCAGAAAGTCTACGGCACGCTCGGCGAGCTGATGGGCGAGTTTCATGCGTTGGCGCTGCACACCTACACCCCGCAGGAATGGGCAGAAGTGGGCGCCGCCCCGGCGTCGCCGACCTGTGCCGGCGGTAGCAAACACTGAGGATTGCGAGGACTGCTGTGGCGAGGGAGCTTGCTCCCGCTGGAGTGCGCAGCACTCCCAAAATGCGAGTTTTGCGACTGCTTCGCAGCCGAGCGGGAGCAAGCTCCCTCGCCACAGAGTTTCGACAGATCCTAAATCCACCGTGTTTTTGCTAGAATCCGCAACGCGCCGCTCACCCGGCGCGTTTTTTTTGAATCCGGTTCACCCTTTGCGAGGGTAGCCACCTGGAGAAATACCCATGACACAACCGATTGTCGTGGCGGCACTGTATAAGTTCGTCACCCTCGAAGATTACGTTGACCTGCGCGAGCCCCTGCTGCAAGCGATGGTCGACAACGGTATCAAAGGCACCTTGCTGATCGCCGAAGAAGGCATCAACGGCACCGTGTCCGGCAGCCGCGAAGGCATTGACGGGCTGCTCGCCTGGCTGAAGAACGACCCGCGCATGATCGACATCGACCACAAAGAGTCGTACTGCGACGAGCAGCCGTTCTACCGCACCAAGGTCAAGCTGAAGAAAGAGATCGTCACCCTCGGCGTCGAAGGCGTGGACCCGAACAAAAAGGTCGGCACCTACGTCGAGCCGCAGGACTGGAACGCGCTGATCAGCGATCCGGAAGTGCTGCTGATCGACACCCGCAACGACTACGAAGTGGCGATCGGCACCTTCGAAGGCGCCATCGATCCGAAAACCACCAGTTTTCGCGAATTCCCCGACTACATCAAAGAACACTTCGACCCGGCCGTGCACAAGAAGGTCGCGATGTTCTGCACTGGCGGCATTCGCTGCGAGAAAGCCTCCAGCTACATGCTGGGTGAGGGTTTCGAAGAGGTTTACCACCTCAAGGGCGGCATCCTGAAGTACCTCGAAGAAGTGCCGCAGGAAGAAACCAGGTGGCAGGGCGACTGCTTCGTGTTCGACAACCGCGTGACCGTGCGTCACGACCTCAGCGAAGGCGACTACGATCAATGTCATGCCTGCCGCACACCGGTCAGCGTTGAAGATCGCGCCTCCGAGCACTACGTGGCCGGCATCAGCTGCCCGCATTGTTGGGACAAGCTGAGCGAGAAAACCCGCCGCAGCGCCATCGATCGGCAGAAGCAGATCGAACTGGCCAAGGCTCGCAACATGCCGCACCCGATCGGCTACAACTATAAACAAGCATCCACCGAGGCCTGATCATGACTGCGCGCCTGCTCTATGTGATGGATCCGATGTGTTCCTGGTGCTGGGGGTTCGCTCCGGTCGCCAAGGCATTGGTCGAGCAGGCGCAGGCAGCCGGGGTGGAGCTGCACCTGGTGGTCGGCGGGTTGCGTACCGGCAGCGGTGCGGCGCTGGAGCCGACCACGCGGCGCTACATTCTTGAGCATTGGCAGGCGGTCACCGAGGCCACCGGTCAGCCGTTCAAGTTCGACGGTGCGCTACCCGATGGTTTCGTCTACGACACCGAGCCGGCCTGCCGGGCAATCGTCACCGCGCGCAGCCTGGCGCCGGATTGCGCGTGGACACTGGTCGGCCTGATCCAGCAGGCGTTTTACGCTGAAGGCCGCGATGTCACCCAGGCCAGTGTGTTGGTGGAGCTGGCCGAACAGGCCGGCGTGCCGCGTATCGAGTTTGCCGCGCTGTTCGATCATGCCGATCAGCACAAGGCGACTCAGGCTGATTTCAGCTGGGTGCAGGATCTGGGCATCGCCGGGTTCCCGACCCTGCTCGCCGAGCGCAACGGTCAACTGGCGCTGTTGACCAACGGCTATCAACCGCTCAGTGAACTCTCGCCATTGCTCGGCCGCTGGCTGGAGCGCGCAGCCTGTGCCTGACCGGGCCGATGACACGCCAGCCGTAAAGCGTGTCGACCGGCTGAGCTGGGCAGAAGTCCGGCGCCTGGCACTGCATCACAAAAAATCCCTGTGGATCGCCAACGGCGTGGCCGTGCTGGCGACGCTGTGCAGCGTGCCGATTCCGTTGCTGTTGCCTTTGCTGGTGGACGAGGTCCTGCTCGGGCATGGCGACGCTGCGTTGAAAGTCATGAATCACGTGTTGCCGTCGATGTGGCAGCAAGCGGCGGGTTACATCGGCCTGATGCTGCTGGTCACCCTGACCCTGCGTTGCAGTGCCCTGTGTTTTGGCGTGTTGCAGGCGCGGCTGTTTGCGCGGCTGGCCAAGGACATCGTCTACCGCATTCGTGTGCGCCTGATCGAACGCCTCAAACGCATCTCCCTCGGCGAATACGAAAGCCTCGGCAGCGGCACCGTGACCACCCATCTGGTCACCGATCTGGACACCCTCGACAAGTTTGTCGGCGAAACCCTCAGCCGGTTTCTGGTGGCGATGCTGACCCTGGTCGGCACCGCGAGCATCCTGATGTGGATGCACTGGAAACTGGCGCTGCTGATCCTGCTGTTCAATCCGTTGGTGATCTACGCCACGGTGCAGTTGGGCAAACGGGTCAAGCACCTGAAGAAACTGGAGAATGACAGCACCTCGCGTTTCACTCAGGCCTTGAGCGAAACCCTCGATGCGATCCAGGAAGTGCGCGCCGGCAACCGCCAGGGCTTCTTCCTCGGGCGGCTCGGCTTGCGAGCGCAGGAAGTGCGCAACTACGCGGTCAACTCGCAGTGGAAGACCGATGCCTCGAACCGCGCCAGCGGTCTGCTGTTCCAGTTCGGCATCGACATCTTCCGCGCCGCGGCGATGCTCACGGTGCTGTTCTCCGACCTGTCGATCGGCCAGATGCTCGCGGTGTTCAGCTACCTGTGGTTCATGATCGGCCCGGTAGAACAACTGCTCAATCTGCAATACGCCTACTACGCGGCGGGTGGCGCACTGTCGCGGATCAACGAACTGCTGGCGCGGGCTGACGAACCGCAATACCCGGGCGGCGTCGATCCGTTCAAGGGCCGGGATACCGTGGGCATCGAGGTGCAGGGACTGAGCTTCGGTTACGGCGATGAGCTGGTGGTGGATCAGATGAACCTGTCGATCGCCCCCGGTGAGAAAGTCGCGATTGTCGGTGCCAGTGGCGGCGGCAAAAGTACTCTGGTGCAGCTGCTGCTGGGGCTGTACACACCGTCGGCGGGTACCATTCGTTTCGGCGGTTCGACCCAGCAGGAAATCGGTCTGGAGCTGATTCGTGAAAACGTCGCGGTGGTGCTGCAGCATCCGGCGCTGTTCAACGACAGCGTGCGCGCCAACCTGACCATGGGCCGCACCCGCAGTGACGAAGCCTGCTGGCAGGCACTGGAAATCGCCCAGCTGGAGGCGACCATCCGGGCGCTGCCGGACGGTCTCGACAGTATCGTCGGACGTTCCGGCGTGCGCCTGTCCGGCGGTCAGCGCCAGCGTCTGGCGATTGCGCGGATGATCCTCGCCGAGCCGAAAGTGGTGATTCTCGACGAAGCCACTTCGGCCCTCGACGCTGCCACCGAATACAACCTGCATCAGGCCATGGCGCGCTTCCTGAACGGCCGCACCACGCTGATCATTGCCCATCGCCTGTCGGCGGTGAAGCAGGCGGATCGGGTGCTGGTGTTCGATGGCGGGCACGTGGCCGAGGATGGCGACCACCAGCAACTGATCGCCGATGGCGGTCTCTACGCCAAACTCTACGGCCATCTGCAGCGCCTGTAATCAGCCCCACAGCACCTGCAACGCCGCCTCGCCGCCGTCATGGCCGAACTGCTTCATCACCACCGAACAGGATTCGCACGGGCGCATGGTCGTCGCGATGTCGACCGAGCGGATCTCTGTCGGGTCGGGATATTTCTCGCGCAGCACGCTGATCAGTTTGCTTTCGCTGTCCAGCGAGGTCGGCCGGCTGGTCTGCGTCGGCTGATAGGTTTTCAGCTCCTTGATGGTCAGCGGCACGGCCAGCAGTTGCCCTTGCTCGGTGACCTCCAGCGAGGTGCGCGGGAAGCTTGGGTTGTAGTCGATGTTGATGTAAGTGGTGTCGCCGATCCGCACATGATTGGCACCCATGTGGCGAAACAACGGCAGACGCTGGGTGCTGCCTTGAGCGCCGGACACGCTGACGTAGATCTCTCGTTTACCGCTGGTCGTGGTGACTTCGGCATAGGCGATGTTACGTGCGTTGGCCTGCCGCTCACGCACGGGTAACAGGTTGTGCAGTTTCTGCATGGCGCCATCAATGCGCAGTGCCGCATTGGTTTTGGCCGGATTGATCGTTGGAGACAGAAACAACGTGTCGAAAATCTCTGCGGTTTTCTGCCGAAAGGCTTCCGGCGCTTCCTTGCTGCGCGCCCAGGTAGCGGCGCCTTCAGGCAGACGGGTAACGATCATCCGCGTCGAGTGGTCGAACATCAGCGCCTCGCCCGGGCTGGTGTCGACTTTCAGCCATTTCATGTTGTTTGCAGGAATTGGCGTGGTGCCGATTGGAATCGCGATCTGCTCCATGGTCTTCATCGCGCGCTGCACCGATTCCAGACCATGGATGCGCACGATGTTGTTGGCGTGTAGCGAGCCGGTGTAGACGGTCAGCAGTTCAGCACCGAGGGTGCCGTCGGCCAGTTCGGCGGGTGCCAGGCGCCTGAAGGTCAATTGATCGGGCGCTTTTTTACCCTTGGCGATGGTGGCCAGGTAGTACTCATGGATGTTGATTCGGAAGAACACGTAGGAGGCCGAGTCGTCGATGGCCGGCATTAGCACCGCACCAACCTGATGTGAGTCATTGATCCCGTCATAGCTGCCGCCGGTTTTTATCCGCGCATAAATGCCTTTGCGAAACTGCAGCGTGGCTTGAATCTGCTGTCTTGGTACCAGCCTGCCTTGATGGAATCCAAGGAGTTGCAGATCGCCGGTGAACAGCCTCGGGCGGTTATCGATGATTTGATAAAGCTTGTCATCGACCGCCAGGAACGTTCCGTCTTGATGGGGCAGCATGGCGGGCTCCGAGGCCCGCTCGCCGAACCATGGCGCGTAACCCTTTTCCTTGTCGATGGTGCCGACGGCGGGCGTCGGGGCGGGTTCTGCGGTGATGTAGCTGACGCGGCAGTCGCCCGCGCCCGGTGCGCGACGTATCCGGCACGGCAGCAACGTCCAGTGCTGACTGTCATCGAGCAGATCAACGCGGCGCAGTTCATCGCCGTCGAGTCGATAGGGCACATCATCGATCAATACCGTGGTGCGTCCGCCAGCCTCGGGGACAAGCTCGACGCGGCTGTTCGGCGCCAGTTCGATAACGATCTGATCGTCGGTTTTTTTCACGGCGCTGTAGTGCGAACGCCCCAGCGAAAAATCATGCTCGTGTGCGAGCAACTGCGGCCCATAAGCGCGCTCGGACAGCGGATCGAGCAAGTGATGCCGCGAGCCGCCGACGTTGCGCACCGGCACATCGTCAATGCCCCTGACCACGGCCAGATGATCGGCAGGGTTCAGCGCTTTCCAGCGCCCGGCATCCAGTGCCTGGGGCAGACTGTGCAGCAGGTCATAGTCAGCGCTTCTGCCGGCCAGCCTTTTCAGACGTGCAACCGCGCGGTGTTCCAGATGCGCCACGGCCCGCACTGCGCCGATCGCACCTCGGCCGCCGAGCTTGAGCAAAGCAGGCGCAGCGTCCAGCGGATTGAGGTTTCTCAAGCTCGAAACCAGCAGGTTTTTCGACAATTGCGCCATGCGTGGCAGGGCGACGCGAATCGCCATTTTCCCGGCCACGGCAGCGAGGCGAATGCTGCCGGCGACGAACTTGCCCAAGGGAATCGCGAACGAGACGATATCGAGGAGCAGGCCGAGTACCCCCAGTGCGCGTTTGCCCGGACTGTCCGATTGCAGGTCTTCGAGACTGCCCCAGAACGGGATAAAGCCCTTCAGAGCCTGAGTCCAGTGCTTTTTGCGGCTGTCGCGCTCGAAACGGGTATCACCCCAGGCCTCACTGCGCAGCGCCTGCTCATCGACATAGAACAATCGGGTCGCGATGAACGAGGTGATTTGCGCCGTGCGCGGCGAGGTGAAGGTCAGGTTCGGCGAACTGTCGTGATGGGCCGCCGGGATCATCGAAACCGGGAGGGAGGCGCCCAGCGGTTCGAGAATGGCGACACACTTGGCGTCGGCGTCGAGAATCGAACCGTCCCAGTGTGCTTTTCGATCAAACGGCAGGCGGCGGGCGACGATGCGGCTGATGCTCTGGCCCTTGGTGCGCCCACGTTTGGGCGGCAGGGGTGGCAATAACAGACCGCCAACATGTGTGCCATCCAGATCCGGACGTTTACGAATGATGCCGGCGCGTGGCAGGCATTCGTAGAATTGTGGCGGGCCCTGATACGTCGCCTGCAGCACGAAGCCCATGCGTGCCCTGTACGGCAGGATGTTTTTCAGTGTTTCCAGATGAGATTCGATGTGCCGTGTCGGATCCCTGAGGCAGTGAATCCGCACGTCGCCGTGCTCCAGTGCCCGGCGGTCATCCCACGGGAGTGTGACCAGCAGCGACTTGATCAGATATTCATAGGCTTTGCGGGTCTCGCTCAGATAGTCATCGAACTGCTGGTCGAACAAGGCCTTGATATCAGGCAAGGTGCGGTTGCTCGGAAACCGTGAAAGGCGTCGTCCTGGATGTCCGGTGTCGACAAAACCGCTTTGCAGTTTGCCTGCTGCGTTCAGGCTGATCCATTCGCTGGCGCTGCGGCCATCGTCGCTGACGTACCAGCGTGAGTCGGCGCTCAGCCCGCCAGAGGCGTAGACCTCCAGCAACGGCCAGATCGGCAATGCCACCTCCGGGGTGTCGATAATGCTGCGTTGGCTACGGTTGGGCGCTGAAGGATGGTGGCGTTTGAGGCGAATCGTCGTGTGATCGTACAGCTCGTTGGCCAGCGCCTTGTCCAGTTGCTGTTTTGCCAGGGCGAGTCGCCGTGGCGGCTCGATGTCCAGTTGCAGGATCGCCGCGTTCATTTGCTTGTTGTGGTCTTCCAGCGCTTGCAGCGCCGCGTCATCGCCGGATGTCTCGTTCGCTGCGGTCTGGGCTCCGGTGTTCAGTGTCCAGGTCTGTGCGGCAGGCGCTCGGGTCATGGCGATCAGCATCTGCAGGTGGGTGCTGGCGTTTTCGCTTTTGTGCAGCGGCAGATCGACCAGCTGCTGAAAGCTCAGATGTTCCAGCAACTGTGGATCAAGGGCATGGGCGAGGTGCACGCCATGCACGAAATTGACCCAGACCACCGAGCTGGCGTACGGCAGGTCGTCAGGAATATCGCGCACTTGAAAACCCAGTCCGAACTGCGCCAGGCATACCCATCCCAGCACATGTTTTTCGGTTGGGGTCGAGGTTCGGTGAGAATCCTCCAGGTGCTGTAAAAAGTCCTGGCGAATGGCGGCGTAGCTGGCGCCGTGATGAGTGCGTTGTTCCAGCGCGAAACCGGCCACTTCGGTCGAGTTGCCGTCGCCGGGCAGTTCGTACCACAGGCACAACGCGTCGAGCAGTAAACGCAGGCCGATATCGGGCACGGTCGGCTCATCGGGCCGCGCGCCATACCATTGCAGTTTCTGCAGCAAGCGCTGGCCCAGGTCGCGCGCCTTGGGCGTGTCGAGCAGGCGCTCCAGGCAGGCGGCGGGCTGCTGTTCCAGTTGCTGGCGGGTGAAGGCAGGCGTTACTTCGCTGGCCAGGCTGTCGATGGCCGACAGGGTTTTGCCGGTAAGCCAGTCGCCAATCAGGTCGTGAATCGCGGCTTTGTCATCGTCGCTCATCAGTACCGTCAGCGCCGGTTGATGTCGCAGATTCAGTCGATGGCTGGCGCGTTGTTCTTCGACCTTGCCGATCAGCCGGGCCAGTGCCGTGGCGTCCTGTACGTCCGCAAATGTGAACCCGGACTCACGCAGCAGTTGTGACAACGGCAGCAGCCTGTCGGAACGCAGGTGTGCGCCTATACTCAGCAACGCTCGCTGAAATTCATGAAACGTATTGGAGGCCCGGGTGACATCCTCGATGGCGTAGCGGGCGCAGCTGCCATCGGGACGGTCGAAGGAAAAGCTGCAGTGACCGGCTGCGGCGTCGACTTGCAGCAGTGATCCTCTGGACGTTTGCAGGTACGCCGCCAATTGTGGTTCGGCGCTGTCTTCGAACAGTGCGTGCAGAAGGTTCTGCGCCTGGGCGTGTGCTGCACCCAGGCGTGAATGTGCCTGGGGCGCCAGGTAGTAGGTCTGCAGTGAAGTCGATGCGCCGAGCACGGCGCGCAGGGCGGTGATCATTGCGCGGTATTCGCTCTGTTGGGCAGTATGGCGTTGCAGCGTGGCGGAAGGTGACTGCATGGAAAACGGCTCTGGAATGATTGAAAGCCGTCAGTGTCGAAGCATGGCGAACAGCGGGTGCGGTACATACGTATCGCCGGTTGAAAATGTCCTGGTTTGCTGGAAGGGGTCACCCCCTGATCCGGCGCTGGCGGTCTCCCCTTGAAGATGACAGTGCGTACGCAAAGGACCTCATGAAGCATAAAAGGACTCTCGGAACGCCACGGTTGTTGGGCATCGTCTGGCCATTTATTGCCGTCGTGTTATTTCAGGCTTTACTGGGGGGCGTGAGTCTTTACGTCCTGTCGGCCGTTCGCGGTTATGTCGCCGGTGAGAGTCTCTGGTCCAAGGGCCAGAAGGACGCCATCTATTACCTGAACCTGTATGCCGACAGCCGCGACGAGGCGATCTTTCTCAAATTCAAGGAAGCGATTGCCGTGCCTCAGGGCGGTCACCAGTTGCGTCTGGCGCTGGATCGTCAGCCGCCGGATCTGCAGGCGGCACGGGAGGGGATCCTCAAGGGCGGCAACCATCCCGATGATGTGTCTAGCCTGATCTGGCTGTACCTCAATTTCCGTCATTTCAGTTATCTGGAAACCGCGATCGACCGCTGGACCATCGGCGACGCCTATCTGGTGCAACTGGACAATGTCGCGCGCGAGATGCATCAGGGCATCAGCGAAAACATCGCGACGCCGGCTGATATCCAGCACTGGAAAGCGCAGATCTTTGCCATCAACGACGGTGTGACGCCGGCAGCCAAGGCGTTCAGCGATGCTTTGGGCGAAGGTTCACGGATGATCCTGCGCCTGCTGCTGTTCACCAACCTGGCCACGGCGCTGGGGTTGATCGTGCTGGCCCTGTTGCGTACCCACAAACTGCTCAAGCAGCGGCATGCTTTTGCTCAGGCGTTGCAGCTGGAGAAGGATCGGGCACACATCACCCTGCAATCGATTGGCGACGGGGTGATCACCACCGACGTCAATGGCGCGATCGATTACATGAACCCGGCGGCGGAGGCCATGACGCACTGGAAGTCCGAGCACGCGGCGGGTCTTCCGTTGGCAGCGTTGTTCAATCTATTGGATGACAACGCCCAGGCCGAAGGGCTGACGCTGATCGAGCATATTCTCAGCGGACAACTGGTCGGCGGCAGTGAGCACTCCAAACTGATTCAGCGTCTGGATGGCAGTACGGTCTCGGTGACGCTGGTGGGGGCGCCGATCCGTAATGCCGAGAAAGTCAGTGGCACGGTGCTGGTGCTGCATGACATGACTCAGGAGCGGCAGTACATCGCCAATCTATCGTGGCAGGCGACCCACGATGCCTTGACCGGTCTGGCCAACCGCCGCGAGTTCGAATATCGCCTGGAGCAGGCCTTGCACAACCTGACGCGCCAGTCCGGTCGGCATGCGCTGATGTTCCTTGATCTGGACCAGTTCAAACTGGTCAACGACACGTGCGGTCACGCCGCCGGCGATGAATTGCTGCGGCACATCTGCACACTGTTGCAATCGGGCTTGCGCGAGAGCGACACCCTCGCGCGGCTGGGGGGCGACGAGTTCGGCATTCTGCTGGAGAACTGCGCCCCGGATGCCGCCGAGAAAATTGCCGAGAGCCTGCGCCAGACCGTGCAGAATCTGCACTTTGTGTGGAAGGGGCGGCCGTTCCTGACCACCGTGAGTATCGGCCTGGTGCACATCGCCCAGGCCCCGACCACCCTCGAAGCGTCATTGCGCGCCGCCGACATGGCTTGCTACATGGCCAAGGAAAAGGGCCGCAACCGGGTCCAGGTCTATCATGCCGACGATTCCGAACTGTCCCTGCGCTTCGGCGAAATGGCTTGGGTGCAGCGCCTGCACATGGCGCTGGAGGAAAACCGCTTCTGCCTCTATGCCCAGGAAATTGCTCCGCTGGGCGCTACAGCCCATGGCGGTGGGCACATCGAAATACTCTTGCGTCTGCACGACGAAGCCGGACGGATGATCCTGCCGGACAGTTTCATTCCGGCGGCAGAACGTTATGGCCTGATGAGTCAACTGGATCGTTGGGTTGTCGAGAATGTTTTTAAAGTGATTGCCCAATGTATTGCCGAACAACATGAAGCTCCGTTGGCAATGTGTGCGATTAATCTTTCAGGCATTACTATCGGAGATGACGCGTTCTTGCACTTTCTGCGTGAACAGTTTGTTAGTTACGCTATACCCCCTGAAATGATTTGTTTTGAAATTACTGAAACCAGTGCAATTGCGAATCTTGGCAGTGCAATTCGATTTATTAATGAACTCAAAGGCTTAGGTTGTTACTTCTCACTTGATGATTTTTGTGCCGGAATGTCTTCATTCGCTTATCTGAAACATTTGCCTGTAGACTTCCTGAAGATCGACGGGAGTTTCGTAAAGGATATGCTGGACGACCCGATTAACCGCGCTATGGTCGAGGTGATCAATCACATCGGGCATGTCATGGGTAAGCAGACAATTGCCGAGTTTGTAGAAACAACTCAGATCGAGCAGGCATTGCTTGAAATCGGGGTGGATTACGCTCAGGGTTATGTCATCGAACGCCCGCAGTTGTTTACCTGCGACAGTTTGCAAAGTCGGCCCGCCAGACCGCAGCCGCTGTTGTTCAAGGCGCCTGGCACGTTCCGTTGAAATCTCTTGCCGATCCTTACAATCACAAATCAAAAGGAGCCGAACAGTGATCGACACATTCAACCGAACCGGACCACTCATGGAAGCTGCAAGTTATCCTGCCTGGGCGCAACAGCTCATTACGGATTGCAGCGAGAGCAAGCGCCGGGTTGTCGAACATGAATTGTACCTGCGCATGCGCGATAACAAGCTCAGCGCCAAAACCATGCGCCAGTACTTGATCGGGGGCTGGCCAGTGGTTGAACAGTTTGCGTTGTATATGGCGCAAAACCTGACCAAGACCAGGTTTGCCCGCCATCCTGGGGAGGACATGGCGCGCCGCTGGCTGATGCGCAACATCCGCGTTGAACTCAATCATGCCGACTACTGGCTGAACTGGAGCCGCGCGCATGGCGTCAGCCTGGAGGATCTGCAGGCCCAGCAAGTACCACCGGAACTGCATGCGCTGAGTCACTGGTGCTGGCATACGAGCTCGGCTGATTCGCTGATCGTTGCCATCGCCGCCACTAACTACGCCATCGAGGGTGCGACTGGGGAGTGGTCGGCGCTGGTCTGTTCTAGCGGCGTGTACGCAGCGGCGTTCCCGGAAGAAGAGCGCAAGCGCGCGATGAAGTGGCTGAAGATGCACGCCCAATATGACGACGCGCACCCGTGGGAAGCGCTGGAAATCATCTGCACGCTGGCAGGCATGAACCCGAGCAAGGCACTGCAGACCGAACTGCGTCAGGCGGTGTGCAAGAGCTACGACTACATGTACCTGTTCCTGGAGCGCTGCATGCAACTGGAAACCGCCGAGCGTGCGTTGCACGGGCGTGAACGCCGGACACTCGTAGAGAGCTGATAGCCCATAACGCCGCAAAAGTGTAGGAGTGAGCCTGCTCGCGATCACGGTGTGTCAGTCAACAAAGAGGGTGACTGACACACCGGATCGCGAGCAGGCTCACTCCTACAGTGGTTTTTGGGTGTCTGGAAGAACTCAGCCCGCCATTGCCAACCGATTACGTCCCTCGCGTTTGGCCACATACAGCGCACTGTCAGCCCGGCGCAGCAGGCTGTCGGCCGACTCCCCCGGCAACAGCGTCGAGCAGCCAAGGCTCACAGTCAGGTCGATCAACTGCCCGTCCGCGAAGTATTCCGCAGTCTGCGCGGCATGCCGCAGACGCTCGCCGACCATCGCCGCCGCTTCCCGGCCGGTGTTGCACAGCAAGATCAGAAACTCTTCCCCGCCATAGCGAAACACCATGTCGACGTTGCGCAGTTGATCCTTGATCGACGCTGCCACCGCTTTGAGTACGTCATCCCCGGCGCTGTGGCCGTGGCTGTCGTTGACCCGCTTGAAGTGGTCGATGTCGAGCATCAGCACCGACAACGGTTGCAGGTGCCGGCGGGACATGTCGATCTCGCGTTGCAGGGTCTGCTCCATGGCGATCCGGTTGCCGGTTCCGGTCAACGGGTCGCGCAATGCACTTTGCGTTGCCGCGCGGTAGAGCAGGGCGTTGCGCATCGGGAATAACAGCGACGACAGCAGTGACTCAAGGTTGCCCTGATCCTGCTCGCTGAAGCGCTGGTTGCGGCGGAAGACCAGTTCGCCCAAGTGCTCGCCTTCGTGGCTGAGGCTGTAGCTGACCGAATGGTGACCGCGGGCACCGAACTCCAGGCGCAAGTCGCTGGCCGAATGCACGTAGCTCAAGGCATCCAGCGGCACAAGGCGCTGAACTTCGCGGAAAAACAGACCAAGGATTCGTTGCGGCTCAAGACTGGTTTGCAGTTGCAGGCTCATTTGCTGACGCAGTTGCGCCAGGCTGGCCGGGCGTTCCAGAAGCGGAGGCAGCTGACCAAAGCCCAGGCGTTGCAATTTGGCACTGTCAAAGTCAATTGCATTGGTCTGGGAGGGTGATTTCATATGGCGTGAGCCCCTAAGCAGTAAGTCTGTCTTACAGGCTGGGTGAGAGCGGCTATGGGCTGCGCGTCATACTGATCCATCAGTCCCGTAGGACATTTGGCGTAAGTTTAGTCTGCCTGATGACGATTAGTCAGCTATCGAAATCGGCCTGGCCCCAGTGCCTTCACACGGCATGCTTTGAGGGAAATTAGAGCGAAAGTCGTGCCATTCAGTTCAGGTTTATTAAAACCTTTATGAATCAACGGGATGGCTTTTTGCTGCGAGGGCGGGTGGCGGATATTTGACTGAAGTGTGACGGCGCGAGGCGGCAATTGTGTGCCGCGACGGTAATCCATCGCGGCAACAAAAGCGACGTATGGCAGTTATTGTGCGTTGAAGGCCTGGCCATTGATGCCCGTGCTGTCCGGGCCCATCAGGTACAGGTACACCGGCATGATCTCTTCCGGGGTCGGATTGTTCAGCGGGTTTTCCCCTGGATAGGCCTGTGCTCGCATGCTGGTACGAGTGCCACCCGGGTTGATGCTGTTGGAGCGCACGGGTGCTACGCCATCGACTTCGTCGGCCAGGGTTTGCATCAGGCCTTCGGTGGCGAACTTCGATACGCCATAGGCGCCCCAGTAGGCTCGGCCCTTGCGCCCGACGCTGCTGGAGGTGAACACCACCGAGGCATCCTGAGACAGCTTGAGCAGTGGCAGCAGGGTGCTGGTCAGCATGAACATGGCGTTGACGTTGACTTGCATGACTCGCATGAAGTTTTCGCCCGACAGCTGTTCGATCGGCGTGCGCGGCCCGATGATCGAGGCGTTGTGCAGCAGGCCGTCGAGGTGGCCGAACTCGGTTTCGATCATCGCCGCCAGCTCATCGTATTGATGGGGCAGGGCGGTCTCGAGGTTGAACGGGATCACCGCCGGTTGCGGATGACCCGCGGCTTCGATCTCGTCGTAGACCTGAGTCAGATTGGCTTCGGTCTTGCCCAGCAGCAGCACGGTAGCGCCGTGGGCGGCGTAGGTTTTCGCGGCAGCCGCACCGATGCCGCGACCGGCACCGGTGACCAGAATGACCCGATCCTTGAGCAATTCGGGACGGGCGGTGTAATCAAACATAAGAACCTCACAATCCATTCATGAAGACCTGCTTCCCTGTGGTGAGGGGATTTATCCCCGACCGGCTGCGAAGCAGTCGTGAAACCTGCATATCGAATCGACCTGAAAGATTGCGCGGGCTGCTTCGCAACCCATCGGGGATAAATCCCCTCGCCACAGGGGGTAGGTCAGCAGCTGCAAAGGGCGTTGTCGAGCACCTTGCGCAATTCCAGCGGATGATCCACCACCACATCCGCGCCCCAGTGCCGCGGGTTGTCGTCCGGGTGTATGTAGCCATAGGTCACGGCGCAGGTCTTGGTGCCGGCATCGCGGCCCGACTCGATATCGCGCAGATCATCGCCCACAAACAAAACCGTCGACGGATCCAGATCAAGCATCTTGCACGCGAGGATCAGCGGCTCCGGGTCCGGCTTGCTGTTTTTCACGTGATCCGGGCAGATCAACAGTGCCGAGCGCTCGGCCAGCCCCAGTTGCTGCATGATCGGCTCGGCAAACCGTACCGGTTTGTTGGTGACCACGCCCCAGATCAGGTTGGCCCGCTCAATGTCGGCCAGCAGCTCGCCCATGCCGTCGAACAGCTTGCTATGAACGGCGCAACCGGCCAGATAGCGCTCGAGGAATTCCTGGCGCAGCTCCTCGAAGCCCGGCGATTCCGGGTCCATCGAGAAAGTCACCGCGACCATGGCTTTGGCACCGCCGGAGATTTCGTCGCGGATGTGCTTGTCGTTCATCGGCGGCAAGCCGCGATCCGCGCGCATCGCCTGGCAGATGGCGATGAAGTCCGGCGCGGTGTCGAGCAGGGTGCCGTCCATGTCGAAAAGGACTGCTCTGATGGCCATCGGCTTACTCCTCGCGCAGGGTCTGGATCATGTAATTGACGTCAACGTCGTTGGCCAGCTTGTAGTGCTTGGTCAGCGGGTTGTAGGTCAGGCCGATGATGTCCTTGACGGTCAGGCCGGCGATGCGGCTCCAGGCGCCCAGCTCGGACGGGCGGATGAATTTCTTGAAGTCGTGGGTGCCGCGCGGCAACAGCTTCATGATGTATTCGGCGCCGATGATGGCGAACAGGTACGCCTTCGGGTTGCGGTTGATGGTCGAGAAGAACACCTGGCCGCCGGGCTTGACCATGCGGTAGCAGGCACGGATCACCGACGACGGGTCCGGTACGTGCTCAAGCATTTCCAGGCAGGTCACGACGTCGAACTGCTCAGGCATTTCTTCAGCCAGGGCTTCAGCGGTGATCTGCCGGTATTCGACGCTGACGCCGGACTCCAGCTGATGCAGTTGCGCAACCGCCAGTGGCGCTTCGCCCATGTCGATGCCCATGACAGTGGCGCCGCGCTGGGCCATGGCTTCGCTGAGGATGCCGCCGCCGCAACCGACGTCGAGGACTTTCTTGCCGGCCAGGTTGACCCGCTCGTCAATCCAGTTGACGCGCAACGGGTTGATGTCGTGCAGCGGTTTGAATTCGCTTTCACGGTCCCACCAGCGATGGGCCAGGGCTTCGAATTTGGCGATTTCGGCGTGGTCGACGTTGCTCATGATCTATTCCTCGAAAAACTTGAAAAGGGTTGTAGCCGCGGAGTCTGCTCCGCGGTGTTTACGATTCGGTATGGCCGCTGATGCGCTGACCCCAGGCCCGGGCGGTGGCGCCCAGCTGTTGTTCGTCCAGGCGGGTCAGGCGCCGGTCGTCGAGTAATTGTTTGCCGGCGACCCACAGGTGTTTCACGCAGTCGCGGCCGGTGGCATATATAAGCTGCGACACTGGGTCATAGACCGGTTGCTGGGCCAGCCCGGACAGGTCGAACGCGACGATGTCCGCAGCCTTGCCGATCTCCAGCGAACCGACTTGCGCCTCGATGCCCAGGGCCCGTGCGCCATTGAGCGTGGCCATGCGCAGCGCACGATGGGCGTCCAGCGCGGTGGCCGAACCGGCGACGGCTTTGGCCAGCAGCGCGGCGGTGCGGGTTTCGCCGAGCAGGTCGAGGTCGTTGTTGCTCGCTGCGCCATCGGTGCCGACGGCAACGTTCACGCCAGCCTGCCACAGGCGCTCCACCGGGCAGAAACCGCTGGCCAGCTTCAGGTTCGATTCCGGGCAGTGGATCACGCTGGTGTTGCTTTCTACCAGCAATGCCAGATCGTCATCGCTGATCTGGGTCATGTGTACCGCCTGGAAGCGCGGGCCGAGCAGGCCGAGACGACCGAGGCGGGCCAATGGCCGCTCGCCGCGATGCTCCAGCGATTGCTGGACTTCGAAGGCGGTCTCGTGGACGTGCATGTGGATCGACGCGTCCAGCTCTTCGGCGATCACGCGGATTTTTTCCAGGTTCTCGTCGCCCACGGTGTAGGGTGCATGTGGGCCGAAGGTGATCTTGATCCGTTCGTGATGCTTCAGATCGCCGAACAGCTCGACGCCCTGACGAATGGCCTCATCGGCACTGGCGGCGCCAGGAATCGGGAAATCGAGGATCGGAATCGCGATCTGCGCGCGAATGCCGCTGTTGTGCACGCGCTCACTGGCGACTTTCGGGAAGAAGTACATGTCCGAGAAACAGCTGATGCCACCCTTGATCTGCTCGGCAATCGCCAGGTCAGTGCCATCACGGACGAAATCCTCATCGACCCATTTGGCTTCGGCCGGCCAGATGTGGTTTTCCAGCCAGGTCATCAGTGGCAGGTCGTCGGCCAGGCCACGGAACAGGGTCATCGCCGCATGCCCGTGAGCGTTGATCAGGCCCGGGCCGAGCAGTACGTCCGGCAATTCGCGGACTTCAGTGGCGTTACACTTCAATGCTTCGGCGCGCGGGCCGATAAACACGATGCGACCGTCGCGAATGCCCAGGCCATGCTCCTTGAGCACAACGCCTGCAGGTTCGACGGGTACCAGCCAGGTCGGCAGCAATAATAAGTCGAGCGCAATGGCAGGTTTCGGCATCGAGGGTCGGTTCCAGTGCTTTTGTAAAGGATGGCGAAGTATACCCGAGCGTCTTCGCGGGGGGATCGCTATAATCGGCGGCTTTTGTTCATGAGTGCGGGGTGAGGGATGCGCGATCGACTGTTGGCTGCGGAGAAAGTAAAGGCCATCGATTGGCGAGATGGCGCGCTCCACCTGCTGGATCAGCGTATTTTGCCGTTCGAGGAAACCTGGATTGCCTACACCAGCGCTGCCGGTGTAGCTGAAGCCATTCGTTCGATGGTGGTGCGTGGCGCGCCGGCGATCGGCATCAGCGCGGCCTATGGCATTGTGCTGGCGGCCCGCGCCCGCGTGGCCGAAGGCGGCGACTGGTACGCGGCGCTGGAAGAGGATTTCGCTCTGCTGGCCGACTCGCGGCCGACGGCGGTCAACCTGTTCTGGGCGCTGAATCGCATGCACGATCGGCTCGATCGCCTGAAGGACAATGCCGATCCGCTGGTGGCGCTGGAAGCCGAAGCCATTGCCATTCATGAGAGCGACCGCGAAGCCAACCTGACCATGGCTCAGCTCGGTGTCGATCTGATCCGCAAGCATCAGGGCAATGCCCAGGCAATCCTGACCCACTGCAACACCGGCGCTTTGGCTACCGGCGGTTTCGGTACGGCGCTGGGGGTGATTCGTGCGGCCTATCTGGAAGGCATGGTCGAGCGGGTTTATGCCGATGAAACCCGGCCATGGCTGCAGGGCTCACGCCTGACGGCCTGGGAGCTGGCGAACGAAGGTATTCCGGTGACGCTGAATGCCGACTCGGCGGCCGCGCACATCATGAAAACCAAAGGTGTGACCTGGGTGATCGTCGGCGCTGACCGCATCACCGCCAATGGCGATGTGGCGAACAAGATCGGCACCTATCAACTGGCGGTCAATGCCATGCACCACGGCGTGCGTTTCATGGTGGTGGCGCCGAGTTCGACCATCGACATGACTCTGGCCAGCGGCGACGAAATCCCGATCGAGGAGCGTGACGGCGCCGAGTTGCTGGAGGTGGGCGGCAAGCGCGTGGGGGCGGACGTCGAGGCATTCAACCCGGTGTTCGACGTGACGCCGGCGGATCTGATCGACGCGATCGTCACTGAAAAGGGCATCGTCGAACGTCCGGATACGGCGAAAATGGCCCAGTTGATGTGCCGCAAACGCCTGCATTGATTGGCTTGATGTCGGCGTCGTCCTCTTCGCGAGCAGGCTCGCTCCCACAGATTTTGTGATCACCACAGAACAATGTGGGAGCGAGCCTGCTCGCGAAGGGGGCCTGAAAGTCAATAAACATCCCCAAACCTGACCTCAAATCTGCATTCAAAGAAGCTCTGAGCCTCTCTCGTCCCCTTTGCGCCTGTCATCGGTCAACTAACTATGCTCCATGCGCATCTGGGGGATAGGTGCGTGGCGGCTCTTGTGATAACATCCGGCGTTTTCCGAGGCAGCTTCACGGAGCTGTCTTTACTGCGCAAATCCACGGTTCAATTTGTTGATTTGTCGTAAGTCGGCGCATGGCACTCAGCCTGCCCCGACGAGCTTCGTTCATCCCATATGGACATGACGAAGTTTCACCAGAAAAAGGAATCAGGCTTCTCATGGGCGAACTGGCCAAAGAAATCCTCCCGGTCAATATCGAAGACGAGCTGAAACAGTCCTACCTCGACTACGCGATGAGCGTAATCGTCGGCCGTGCACTGCCGGATGCGCGCGATGGCCTCAAGCCCGTGCACCGTCGCGTACTGTTCGCGATGAGCGAGCTGGGCAACGACTTCAACAAGCCGTACAAGAAATCTGCCCGTGTTGTCGGTGACGTGATCGGTAAGTATCACCCGCACGGTGATACGGCGGTGTACGACACCATCGTCCGCATGGCTCAGCCTTTCTCCCTGCGCTACCTGCTGGTTGACGGTCAAGGCAACTTCGGTTCGGTGGACGGCGACAACGCCGCAGCCATGCGATACACCGAAGTGCGCATGACCAAGCTGGCGCACGAGCTGCTGGCCGACTTGCACAAGGAAACCGTGGATTGGGTGCCGAACTACGACGGCACCGAAATGATCCCGGCGGTGATGCCGACACGCATCCCCAACCTGCTGGTCAACGGTTCCAGCGGTATCGCCGTGGGCATGGCGACCAACATTCCGCCGCACAACCTCGGTGAAGTCATCGATGGTTGCCTGGCCCTCATCGACAACCCCGAGCTGACCGTCGATGAGCTGATGCAATACATCCCCGGTCCGGACTTCCCGACGGCCGCGATCATCAACGGTCGTGCCGGCATCATCGAAGCCTACCGCACGGGTCGCGGCCGCATTTACATGCGTGCCCGTTCGATCATCGAAGACATCGACAAGGTCGGTGGCCGTCAGCAGATCGTCATCACCGAGCTGCCGTACCAGCTGAACAAGGCGCGTCTGATCGAGAAGATCGCCGAGCTGGTCAAAGAGAAGAAGCTTGAAGGCATCACCGAGCTGCGCGACGAGTCCGACAAGGACGGTATGCGCGTCGTAATCGAACTGCGTCGCGGCGAAGTGCCTGAGGTGATCCTCAACAACCTCTACGCCCAGACTCAGCTGCAATCGGTATTCGGCATCAACATTGTGGCGCTGATCGATGGCCGTCCGCGGATTCTGAATCTCAAGGATCTGCTGGAAGCTTTCGTCCGTCACCGTCGTGAAGTGGTCACCCGTCGTACCGTATTCGAACTGCGCAAGGCCCGCGAGCGTGGTCACATCCTCGAAGGTCAGGCCGTTGCCCTGTCGAACATCGACCCGGTGATCGCCCTGATCAAGGCGTCGCCGACCCCGTCGGAAGCCAAGGAAGCGCTGGTCAGCACCCCTTGGGAATCCTCGGCGGTGGTGGCGATGGTTGAACGTGCCGGCGCCGATTCGTGCCGTCCGGAAAACCTCGATCCGCAATACGGTCTGCGTGAAGGCAAGTACTTCCTGTCGCCAGAGCAGGCGCAAGCCATTCTGGAACTGCGTCTGCACCGTCTGACCGGTCTGGAGCACGAGAAGCTGCTGGCCGAGTATCAAGAGATCCTCAACCAGATCGGCGAGCTGATCCGCATCCTCAACAGCGCCGTGCGCCTGATGGAAGTGATCCGCGAAGAGCTGGAAGTGATCCGTGCCGAATACGGCGACGTGCGTCGCACCGAGATTCTCGATGCGCGTCTCGACCTGACCCTGGGCGACATGATCCCGGAAGAAGAGCGCGTCGTGACCATCTCCCACGGTGGCTACGCCAAGACTCAGCCACTGGCTGCGTACCAGGCTCAGCGTCGTGGCGGCAAAGGCAAATCGGCGACCGGCGTCAAGGATGAGGACTACATCGCTCACCTGCTGGTAGCCAACAGTCACACCACGCTGCTGCTGTTCTCCAGCAAGGGCAAGGTGTACTGGCTCAAGACTTACGAAATTCCGGAAGCATCCCGCGCCGCCCGTGGTCGTCCGCTGGTCAACCTGCTGCCGCTGGATGACGGTGAATACATCACCACCATGCTGCCGGTCGAGGAATACACCGAAGGTCACTACATCTTCATGGCGACCGCCAACGGCACCGTGAAGAAGACCCCGCTGGAATCCTTCAGTCGTCAGCGCAGCGTCGGTCTGATCGCGCTGGAGCTGGACGAAGGCGACGTGCTGATTTCCGCGGCCATTACCGATGGCGAGCGCGAAGTGATGCTGTTCTCCGATGGCGGCAAAGTGACGCGCTTCAAGGAATCCGACGTGCGCGCCATGGGTCGTACCGCTCGTGGTGTACGCGGCATGCGTCTGCCGGAAGGGCAGAAGCTGATTTCGATGCTGATCCCGGAAGAAGGCAGCCAGATCCTCACCGCTTCCGAGCGTGGTTACGGCAAGCGCACCGCGATCACCGAGTTCCCTGAGTACAAGCGTGGCGGTCAGGGCGTGATCGCCATGGTCAGCAACGAGCGTAACGGCCGTCTGGTCGGTGCGGTTCAGGTGCTCGACGGCGAAGAAATCATGCTGATCTCCGATCAGGGCACTCTGGTGCGTACCCGTGTCGACGAAGTGTCGAGCCTGGGTCGTAACACCCAGGGCGTGACCCTGATCAAACTGGCCAAGGATGAAACCCTGGTCGGTCTGGAGCGGGTTCAAGAGCCGTCGGAAGTCGAAGGCGAAGAGCTTGAAGGTGAAGAGGGTGTCGAGTTCGACGGTGATGTCGTGATCGACGACGTTGCCGAGGACCAGCAACTCGACGCCGCAGCTGACGAAGAGCCGCAGGAATAAGCGGACAATCGAGGGGGCGGATGAAAATTCGCCCCCTTGTTATTTGTCCGGTATGAAACATGATCCCTGTATTAGCTGCCGGAGGCTGCGATCTTTTGATCTTGATTGGACAAGGCAGGATCAAAAGATCGCAGTCTCCGGCAGCTCCTACATGGGGCGATGTACAGATTTCGATGTGCAGAATCACCGATTTACAGATTTTTTGTGTATCACCAAGTCAGAGCGAGATTGGATGTGAGCAAGCGAGCCTATAACTTCTGTGCCGGTCCTGCGGCGCTTCCTGAAGCTGTCCTGCAACGTGCCCAGGGGGAACTCCTTGATTGGCACGGCAAGGGTTTGTCGGTCATGGAAATGAGTCATCGCAGCGATGAGTTCGTGTCCATTGCCACCCAGGCCGAGCAGGACCTGCGTGACCTGCTGAATATCCCGTCGAACTATAAAGTGCTGTTCCTGCAGGGGGGCGCCAGCCAGCAGTTTGCGCAGATCCCGCTGAACCTGTTGCCGGAAAACGGCAGCGCCGACTATATCGACACCGGTATCTGGTCGCAGAAAGCCATCGAAGAAGCCTCGCGCTACGGCCACGTCAACGTTGCCGCCACCGCCAAGCCTTACGACTATTTCGCCATTCCCGGGCAGAACGAGTGGAACCTGTCGAAAGACGCCGCTTACGTTCACTACGCGCCGAACGAAACCATCGGTGGTCTGGAATTCCAGTGGATCCCGGAAACCGGTGATGTGCCGCTGGTCGCCGACATGTCCTCGGATATTCTCTCGCGTCCGGTCGACATCTCGCGTTTCGGCATGATCTACGCCGGCGCACAGAAGAACATCGGCCCGAGCGGCATCGTCGTCAACATCATCCGCGAAGACTTGCTGGGCAAGGCTCGTGCGCTGTGCCCGACCATGCTCGACTACAAGGTCGCGGCCGATAACGGTTCGATGTACAACACCCCGCCGACCCTGGCCTGGTACTTGTCCGGTCTGGTGTTCCAGTGGCTGAAAGAGCAGGGCGGCGTTGAAGCGATCGCCAGACTCAATGACGTCAAGCAGCGCACGCTGTACGACTTCATCGACGCCAGCGGTCTCTACAGCAACCCGATCAACAAGTCGGACCGCTCGTGGATGAACGTGCCATTCCGTCTGGCTGACGATCGCCTGGACAAGCCGTTCCTCGCCGGTGCCGACGAACGCGGCCTGCTCAACCTCAAGGGCCACCGCTCCGTGGGCGGCATGCGCGCCTCCATCTACAACGCCGTCGACATCAACGCCGTCAACGCGCTGGTGGCGTACATGGCTGAATTCGAGAAGGAACACGGCTGATGTCCGAGCAAGAACTCAAGGCACTGCGCGTTCGCATCGACGCTCTGGACAGCAAGGTCCTGGAGCTGATCAGTGAGCGTGCGCGGTGCGCCCAGGAAGTCGCGCGAGTAAAGATGGCCTCGCTGGCCGAAGGCGAAGTGCCGGTGTTCTATCGTCCCGAGCGTGAAGCTCAGGTGCTCAAGCGCGTGATGGAGCGCAATCAGGGGCCGCTGGGCAACGAAGAGATGGCGCGGTTGTTCCGCGAAATCATGTCCTCGTGCCTGGCGCTTGAGCAGCCGTTGAAAGTGGCTTACCTCGGCCCTGAGGGCACCTTCACCCAAGCGGCGGCCATGAAGCACTTCGGTCACGCGGTGATCAGCAAGCCGATGGCGGCAATCGACGAAGTGTTCCGTGAAGTCGCGGCGGGTGCGGTGAACTTTGGCGTGGTGCCGGTGGAGAACTCCACCGAAGGCGCGGTCAACCACACCCTCGACAGCTTCCTCGAACACGACATGGTGATCTGCGGCGAAGTCGAGCTGCGCATCCACCATCACCTGTTGGTCGGTGAAAATACCAAGACCGACAGCATCAGCCGCATCTACTCCCACGCCCAGTCGCTGGCCCAGTGCCGCAAGTGGCTGGATGCGCATTATCCGAATGTCGAGCGCGTGGCGGTGTCGAGCAACGCCGAAGCGGCCAAGCGGGTCAAGGGTGAGTGGAACTCGGCGGCGATTGCCGGCGACATGGCTGCAGGCTTGTATGGCCTGACGCGTCTGGCCGAGAAGATCGAAGATCGTCCGGACAACTCGACGCGCTTCCTGATGATTGGTAATCAGGAAGTGCCGCCGACCGGCGACGACAAGACTTCGATCATCGTCTCGATGAGCAACAAGCCTGGCGCGCTGCATGAACTGCTGGTGCCGTTCCATGACAACGGGATCGACCTGACCCGGATCGAAACCCGTCCGTCGCGCAGCGGCAAATGGACCTACGTGTTCTTCATCGACTTCGTCGGCCACCACCGTGATCCGCTGATCAAGGGTGTGCTGGAAAAGATCAGTCAGGAAGCAGTAGCACTCAAAGTGCTGGGTTCCTACCCGAAAGCAGTTCTTTAAGGGGCGGTAGCAAATGAGTGGCAACTTCCTCGCTCTGGCACAGCCGGGCGTGCAACAACTTTCGCCGTACGTTCCGGGCAAGCCTGTGGACGAACTGGCGCGCGAGCTGGATCTGGATCCGGCGAAAATCGTCAAACTGGCCAGCAATGAAAACCCGCTGGGTGCCAGCCCGAAAGCGCTGGCGGCGATCCGCGAAGAGCTGGCCGAACTGACCCGTTATCCGGACGGCAACGGCTTTGCGCTGAAATCGCTGCTGGCCGAGCAGTGCCGCGTCGAGCTGAACCAGGTGACCCTGGGCAACGGCTCCAACGACATCCTCGAGCTGGTGGCGCGCGCCTATCTGGCGCCGGGCCTGAACGCCGTGTTCAGTGAGCACGCGTTCGCCGTTTACCCGATCGCCACTCAGGCGGTCGGTGCGCAAGCCAAAGTGGTTCCGGCCAGGAATTGGGGGCATGACCTGCCGGCGATGCTCGCGGCCATCGACGCCAACACTCGCGTGGTATTCATCGCCAACCCTAATAATCCGACCGGTACCTGGTTTGGCGCCGAAGCGCTGGACGAGTTCCTGCAGGACGTGCCGGAGCACGTGCTGGTGGTGCTGGACGAGGCGTACATCGAATACGCCGAAGGCAGTGATCTGCCAGACGGTCTGGATTTCCTCGCGGCGTACCCGAACCTGCTGGTATCGCGCACGTTCTCCAAGGCCTACGGCCTGGCGGCGCTGCGCGTCGGTTATGGCCTGTCCACTGCGGTGGTGGCGGACGTGCTCAACCGGGTACGCCAGCCATTCAACGTCAACAGCCTGGCCCTGGCCGCGGCTTGTGCGGCGCTGAAAGACGAGGAGTATCTGGCGCAAAGCCGTCAGCTCAATGAATCCGGCATGCTGCAGTTGCAGGCAGGTTTCCGTGAGTTGGGTTTGAGCTGGATCGAGTCCAAAGGCAACTTCATCTGTGTCGACCTCGGTCAGGTAGCTGCGCCGATTTTCCAGGGCTTGTTGCGCGAAGGCGTAATCGTGCGCCCGGTAGCCAACTACGGCATGCCTAACCACTTGCGGGTGACCATTGGTCTGCCAGCGGAAAACAGCCGCTTCCTCGAAGCGCTGCGTAAGGTTCTGGCTCGTGGGTGATGTCACTGCTCTGCAATCTGCTGCACCTATGATCGGTCGCCTTGTAGTGGTTGGTCTGGGATTGATCGGTGGTTCGTTTGCCAAAGGCTTGCGTGAAAGCGGTCTTTGCCGCGAAGTGGTCGGGGTCGATCTCGACCCGCAATCGCGCAAGCTGGCGGTCGAGTTGGGTGTGGTGGATCGTTGTGAAGAGGACCTGATCGCTGCGTGTCAGGGCGCCGACGTGATTCAACTGGCGGTGCCGATCCTGGCCATGGAAAAAGTGTTGGCCCGTCTGGCAAGTGTCGACCTGGGGCAGGCGATACTGACTGATGTCGGCAGCGCCAAGGGCAATGTGGTGCGCGCGGCGACCGAGGTGTTCGGTGGTATGCCGGCGCGTTTCGTCCCGGGCCATCCGATTGCCGGCTCCGAGCAGAGCGGGGTGGAAGCTTCCAACGCCGAGTTGTTCCGTCGGCACAAGGTGATTCTGACGCCGCTCGAGCAAACCGACCCGGCCGCGCTGGCGGTAGTTGATCGCTTGTGGCGCGAACTGGGTGCCGACGTCGAGCACATGCAGGTCGAGCGCCACGACGAAGTGTTGGCCGCGACCAGTCATCTGCCGCACCTGCTGGCCTTTGGTCTGGTCGACTCGTTGGCCAAACGCAATGAAAACCTTGAGATCTTCCGTTACGCTGCGGGCGGTTTCCGCGATTTCACAAGAATCGCCGGAAGCGACCCGGTGATGTGGCACGACATCTTCCTCGCCAACCGCGAGGCTGTCCTGCGCACACTCGATACATTTCGCAGCGACCTCGACGCTTTGCGCGACGCGGTCGATGCAGGGGATGGGCACCAATTGTTGGGCGTCTTCACGCGCGCCCGGGTTGCCCGCGAGCATTTCAGTAAAATCCTGGCCCGCAGGGCCTATGTGGACGCTATGAATTCCAACGATCTGATTTTCCTGGCTCAACCTGGTGGCCGCCTGTCCGGTCGGATTCGCGTACCAGGTGACAAATCGATTTCCCACCGTTCGATCATGCTCGGCTCGCTGGCCGAAGGCGTGACCGAGGTTGAAGGTTTCCTCGAGGGCGAAGATGCCCTGGCCACCTTGCAGGCATTTCGCGACATGGGCGTGGTCATCGAAGGCCCGCACCACGGTCGCGTGACCATTCACGGCGTCGGCCTGCATGGCCTGAAGCCGGCGCCGGGTCCGATCTATCTGGGCAACTCCGGCACTTCGATGCGCCTGTTGTCCGGCCTGCTGGCGGCGCAGAGCTTCGACAGCACCCTGACCGGCGATGCGTCGCTGTCCAAGCGTCCGATGAATCGCGTGGCCAACCCGCTGCGTGAAATGGGTGCCGTGATCGAAACCGCTGCCGAAGGTCGTCCACCGATGACCATTCGTGGCGGGCACAAACTCAAAGGTCTGACCTACACCATGCCGATGGCCAGTGCGCAGGTGAAGTCCTGTCTGCTGCTGGCGGGGCTGTACGCGGAAGGCAAGACCACCGTGACCGAACCGGCGCCGACCCGTGACCACACCGAGCGCATGCTGCGTGGTTTCGGCTATCCGGTGAGCGTCGATGGCGCTACCGCGTCGGTCGAGTCCGGTGGCAAGCTGACCGCGACTCACATCGAAGTACCGGGCGATATCTCGTCGTCGGCGTTCTTCCTGGTGGCGGCCTCGATCGCCGAAGGTTCCGAACTGGTGCTGGAGCACGTTGGCATCAACCCGACCCGTACCGGCGTCATCGACATCCTGCGTCTGATGGGTGCCGATATCACTCTGGAAAATCAGCGTGAAGTCGGCGGCGAACCTGTAGCTGACTTGCGCGTTCGGGCAGCTAAACTGAAAGGTATCGAGATTCCGGAAGCGCTGGTGCCACTGGCCATCGACGAATTCCCGGTGCTGTTCGTGGCGGCGGCGTGTGCCGAAGGTCGTACTGTGTTGACCGGTGCTGAAGAGCTGCGCGTCAAGGAATCGGATCGCATTCAGGTGATGGCGGACGGCTTGCTGGCGCTGGGCGTCAAATGCCAGCCGACCCCGGACGGCATCATCATTGATGGCGGCCAGATCGGTGGCGGGGAAGTGCATGGTCACGGTGATCACCGCATCGCCATGGCCTTCAGCGTCGCCTCGCTGCGCGCCACTGCGCCGATCCGCATCCATGATTGCGCCAACGTCGCGACGTCGTTCCCGAATTTCCTCGCGCTGTGCGCCCAGGTTGGCATTCGTGTGGCACAAGAGGCTCAGTCGTGAAAAACATTGCACCGGTCATCACCATCGATGGGCCTAGCGGTTCGGGCAAGGGCACGGTCGCCGGGATCCTGGCAAAGCGTCTGGGCTGGAACCTGCTGGACTCCGGTGCGCTGTATCGCCTGCTGGCGTTCGCTGCGCACAACCATGGTGTCGACCTGACCAATGAAGAGCTGCTGAAGAAACTCGCCGCTCATCTGGATGTGCAATTCATCGCCGCGACCGACGGTCAGTTGCAGCGAATCATCCTTGAGGGTGATGAAGTCAGCGATGTCATCCGTACTGAAAGTGTCGGTTCCGGCGCTTCCCAGGTGGCGGCATTGCCGGCGGTACGTGAGGCGCTGCTGCAGCGCCAGCGTGCTTTCCAGGAAGCGCCGGGCCTGGTGGCCGATGGTCGCGACATGGGTACGGTGGTTTTTCCGGATGCGCCGCTGAAGATTTTCCTCACCGCCAGTGCCGAGGAACGGGCGCGCCGCCGATATTTGCAGTTGAAGGGCAAAGTCGAGGGTGTTAGTCTGTCGAGTCTGCTAGATGAGATCCGTGCACGCGACGAGCGTGATACCCAGCGCGCAGTAGCCCCGCTCAAGCCGGCGGCTGATGCGATCCAGCTGGATTCCACGGAGTTGTCCATCGATCAGGTGCTTGAACGCATCATGAGCGAGATCGCCATTCGCGATATCGCCGGGTGACCAAGAAGGCCGCAGGGGACCAGTCATAGTCCTGCAGCGCTTCTTTTAAATGAAACTAACCCACACCGTCTGGGGTGTGGAGATGGGCGTATTCTTCGCCCTCATCTACAGGAATTAAAATGAGCGAAAGCTTTGCGGAACTCTTTGAAGAAAGCCTAAAGACCCTGAACCTTCAGGCAGGCTCCATCATCACCGGTGTTATCGTTGATATCGATTACCAAGCTCGCTGGGTAACCGTTCACGCTGGTCTGAAGTCTGAAGCACTCATCCCGCTGGAACAGTTCTACAACGATGCTGGTGACCTGACTATCAATGTCGGTGACGAAGTTCACGTAGCTCTGGATTCGGTTGAAGACGGTTTCGGTGAAACCAAGCTGTCCCGTGAAAAAGCCAAGCGCGCTGAATGCTGGATCGTTCTGGAAGCAGCCTTCGCAGCTGAGGAAGTGGTCAAGGGCGTTATCAACGGTAAGGTTAAAGGCGGCTTCACTGTCGACGTTAACGGCATCCGTGCGTTCCTGCCAGGTTCCCTGGTTGACGTCCGTCCAGTGCGCGACACCACGCACCTGGAAGGCAAAGAGCTGGAATTCAAGGTCATCAAGCTGGACCAGAAGCGCAACAACGTTGTCGTTTCCCGTCGCAGTGTCCTGGAAGCCGAGAACTCCGCCGAGCGTGAAGCTCTGCTGGAATCCCTGCAGGAAGGCCAGCAAGTCAAAGGTATCGTCAAAAACCTCACCGATTACGGCGCATTCGTCGATCTGGGTGGCGTGGACGGCCTGCTGCACATCACCGACATGGCCTGGAAGCGCATCAAGCATCCTTCCGAGATCGTCAACGTTGGTGACGAAATCGATGTCAAGGTTCTGAAATACGATCGCGAGCGCAACCGTGTTTCCCTGGGCCTGAAGCAACTGGGCGAAGATCCATGGGTTGCTATCAAAGCCCGTTACCCAGAAAGCACTCGCGTTACCGCTCGTGTAACCAACCTGACCGACTACGGCTGCTTCGCTGAGCTGGAAGAGGGCGTTGAAGGTCTGGTACACGTTTCGGAAATGGACTGGACCAACAAGAACATCCACCCTTCGAAAGTCGTACAAGTCGGCGACGAAGTGGAAGTCATGGTTCTGGACATCGACGAAGAGCGTCGTCGTATCTCCCTGGGCATCAAACAGTGCAAGTCGAACCCATGGGAAGACTTCTCTGGCCAGTTCAACAAGGGCGACAAGATCTCCGGGACCATCAAGTCGATCACCGATTTCGGTATCTTCATTGGTCTGGACGGCGGCATCGACGGTCTGGTTCACCTGTCCGACATCTCCTGGAACGAAGTGGGCGAAGAAGCCGTACGTCGTTTCAAGAAGGGCGACGAGCTGGATACTGTCATCCTGTCGGTTGACCCAGAGCGCGAGCGCATCTCCCTGGGCATCAAGCAACTGGAAAGCGATCCGTTCTCCGAGTACGTCTCGGTTAACGACAAAGGCGCTATCGTTACTGGCACCGTGAAAGAAGTTGACGCCAAAGGCGCCATCATCGTTCTGGCTGACGACATCGAAGCGACCCTGAAAGCCTCCGAAATCAGCCGTGACCGCGTTGAAGACGCGCGTAACGTTCTGAAAGAAGGCCAGGAAGTTGAAGCCAAGATCATCAGCGTTGATCGCAAGAGCCGCGTAATCCAGCTCTCGATCAAGTCGAAAGACGATGCTGAAGAGAAAGAAGCCATCCAGAGCCTGAAAGCAGCTCCGGAAGGTGAAGCAGCTGACACCACTATGGCGGCACTGCTGCGTCAAGCAATGGCCAAACAGAACTAAGTTCTGCTTGATCATGAAAAAGGGCGACTTCGGTCGCCCTTTTTTGTGCCTGCGATTTGGTGAGGTGTGCCGCGGTTTGCGTATGTCGGGGCTACGGTGAAACCAATCTCTTCAACGAGTTGTCTGTTTCTTTAATCGGATCAATCGCCTATTCGCGACTAAGCTGGGTATTACTCGTGCGGTAGTCGGGCGTTGCCTGGCATAAGGAAGTGGATGAACAGATTTATTGTGTTGTTTGCGGTGTTGGTTTTGGCTGGATGTACCACAAGTGCCAAAACGCATGCCGTGCGTGGCGTCAGCGGTATCGAGATTGACTGCTCTGGTCTGGGTTCGGGGTGGGAGAAGTGCCAAAAGCGCGCAGCGAAGGAGTGCAAGGGGGCGGGTTACAAGGTAATCACCCGATCTGATCAGGCCAGGGATGAAGATGAATATCCGTTTGGCTTCAATCCGGCAGGCTACGTCACTCGAACCATGCTAGTCATGTGCCGTTGAATGTGCGCGGCTTCGGCTTGTGCTTTGTGCGCGGAAAACGGGCGTTTCGGCGCCAAGGAAGATATGTCAATCCCTGGGCTGTTCAAAATCTTCCGGGCGTGCTAAAACCTTTCAAGCGCTGATCTAGCTGCTTGAAAAAGAAGGGAAAAATATGACGAAGTCGGAGTTGATCGAACGAATTGTCACCCATCAAGGGCTACTCTCATCCAAGGATGTGGAGCTGGCCATCAAGACCATGCTTGAACAAATGTCCCAATGCCTGGCCACCGGTGATCGCATCGAAATCCGTGGGTTTGGCAGCTTCTCCCTGCACTATCGTGCGCCGCGCGTAGGTCGCAATCCTAAGACTGGCCAGTCCGTCAGTCTTGACGGCAAATTCGTTCCGCATTTCAAGCCGGGCAAGGAATTGCGTGACCGGGTGAATGAGGAAGAGGAGGAGGGGGTTTGACAGTCGCTGCCCTGCAAGGAGTTACTCGTGCGTAACCTCAAACGCATACTTCTAGGTGCTTTCATATTGTTGCTGGTATTGGTGATTCTTGCGTTTGTGCTTGAGAATCAGCAGCCAATCTCGTTGATGTTTCTTGGGTTGGCCGGGCCGCAGCTTCCAGTGTCATTGGTGGTGGTCATCGCATTGCTTGCTGGCATGCTGGTTGGTCCGATTCTGGGTTGGTTTCTGGGACGTTCGTCCAGAGCTGCGCGCAAGCGTCTTGTCTGAAGATGACAGGCGCAGGGCGCCTGTCGAAATTGCGCTCCAACCTATCCATATCCATTAGTAAAACGTTCATTAAGCTGTAAAATGCAACCCTTGTTCGATAGTGGCTTATTTCCACGTCGATTTAGACTGACTCTGACGGAAGCCTCAGGTTTGATGGCTTCTGCATTCATGGATTAGACAGTGCTCGTTGGTGTCACTGTCCGCAGCTCAAGGGTATGGTTTCGCGTGAAAATTCTAGTTACCGGCGGCGCCGGGTTCATCGGCTCGGCAGTCATCCGTCACATCATTTCCAATACCAGCGACGCAGTAATCAACGTCGATAAACTGACGTATGCCGGTAATCTCGAGTCCCTCGCAGAAGTTAGCGGTGATCCTCGCTACGTGTTCGAGCGTGTCGACATATGTGATCGTGATCAGATTGACCGTGTTCTGCGTGAACACCAACCCGATGCCATCATGCACTTGGCTGCAGAGTCCCACGTCGATCGCTCGATTACCGGCCCGTCGGAATTTATCCAGACCAACATCATCGGAACTTACACGCTACTGGAAGCTGCGCGCCAGTATTGGGCTGCACTGGATGATGTGCGTAAAGCCAACTTCCGTTTTCACCATATTTCGACCGACGAAGTTTACGGTGATCTTGAAGGGCCAGAAGATCTCTTTACCGAGACTACTCCTTATCAGCCAAGTTCGCCTTATTCGGCCAGCAAGGCCAGCTCCGATCATTTGGTTCGCGCATGGGCTCGTACTTATGGTCTGCCGACGCTGGTTACAAATTGCTCAAACAACTATGGCCCTTGCCACTTCCCTGAGAAATTGATTCCGTTGATCATTCTCAATGCGCTGGAGGGCAAGCCGCTGCCGGTTTACGGCAAGGGCAACCAGGTTCGTGACTGGCTGTATGTCGAAGATCACGCTCGTGCGTTGTACAAAGTCGTCACTGAAGGTGTAATCGGTGAGACCTACAACATCGGCGGTCATAACGAAAAACAAAACATCGAAGTGGTGCACACCCTTTGTGCTTTGCTTGATGAGTTGCGCCCTGATTCAGCCCATCGACCGCATGCGAGCCTGATCACTTACGTCCAGGACCGCCCGGGCCACGATCAGCGTTATGCAATTGATGCCAGCAAGATCCAGAAAGAGTTGGGCTGGACTCCGCAAGAAACGTTCGAGTCGGGAATTCGTAAAACTGTCGAGTGGTATCTGACTAATACCGAATGGGTGGAGCACGTGAAAAGCGGCAGCTACCAGCAGTGGATTGATGCCAACTACAGCGACCGTTCGGTGGAAAAATGAAAATCTTGTTGCTCGGCAAAAATGGCCAGGTTGGCTGGGAGCTTCAACGCGCTCTCGCCCCCCTTGGTGATTTGATTGCACTGGATCGTAATGCGGTTGGTGAATTGTGCGGTGATTTGGCAAACCTCGACACACTGCGCTCGACTATTCGTCAGATCAAGCCCGATGTGATTGTGAATGCCGCGGCATACACCGCGGTAGATAAGGCTGAGTCGGACAAGGAGTTGGCTGATCGGGTCAACGGTGAGGCGACCCGTGTGATGGCAGAGGAAGCAGCGCTTCTGGATGCTTGGCTGGTTCATTATTCAACCGATTACGTGTTCAGCGGTCTCGGTGTGGATCCTTGGCAGGAGACAGACGGCGTGGCTCCGGTAAATCATTACGGAGCCAGCAAGCTTGCGGGTGAGCAGGGGATTCTGGAGTCCGGTTGCAAGCACCTGATCTTCCGTACCAGTTGGGTATATGGCGCGCGCGGTAACAACTTCGCCAAAACGATGTTGCGCCTGGCGAAAGACCGCGAAAGCCTCAATGTCATCGCTGATCAAATCGGCGCCCCTACAGGTGCAGATCTCATTGCTGATGTTACTGTCTTGGCTATTCAGAAAGTACAGCAAGCACCTGAACTGGGTGGCCTGTATCACTTGGCCGCCGGTGGTGAGGTTTCTTGGCACGGTTATGCGGTTCACGTCATTGACTTCGCGCGAGCGGTGGGTGAGGAACTGGCAGTCAAGAATGTGAGTCCGATTGAAACGACGGCCTATCCTACCCCTGCTCGCCGGCCATTGAATTCGCGTTTGAATACTCAAAAAATCCGCGACAATTTCTCTCTGCACTTGCCGGATTGGCAAGGTGGTGTGACCAGAATGCTTATGGAAGTTTTAAATAAATGATCACTACAAATCGTAAAGGTATCATTCTCGCTGGCGGTTCGGGTACGCGCCTACACCCGCTTACCCTTGGCGTATCCAAGCAAATGCTGCCTATCTACGACAAGCCAATGATCTTCTATCCGCTGTCGGTGCTAATGCTTGCGGGTATGCGGGAAATTCTCATTATTTCTACACCTGAGGATTTGCCTTGTTTCCGCAAGCTGCTGGGAGATGGCAGCCTGTATGGCATAAAGTTGACCTATGCGGAGCAACCAAGTCCTGATGGTTTGGCTCAGGCATTTATTATCGGTGAGGAATTTATTGGCAAAGATCCTTGCTGTTTGATTCTTGGCGACAATATTTTCCACGGGCATCATTTCTCGGACAACCTGCGCGCTGCCAGTAATCAGGAAAGTGGGGCTACAGTTTTTGGCTATCATGTTTCTGACCCTGAGCGCTTTGGTGTCGTTGAGTTTGATGATTCTGGCCGTGCCTTGAGTATTGAAGAGAAGCCTGATCAGCCAAAATCCAGCTATGCAGTAACTGGCTTGTACTTCTATGACAATCAGGTTGTTGATATCGCCAAAAGCATCAAGCCGTCAGAACGAGGCGAGTTGGAAATTACTGATGTCAACCGAGTTTATCTTGAGCAAAAAGCGCTTAGTGTTCAAATGCTTGGGCGTGGTTTTGCATGGCTTGATACAGGGACTCATGATTCTTTGCTCGAAGCCAGCCACTTTGTGCACACCATTGAGCATCGTCAAGGATTCAAGATTGCGTGTCTTGAAGAAATTGCCTATACCAATGGGTGGATTAACGCTGAGCAACTTGGGGCTCAGGCAGAACGCCTGAAAAAAACCGGGTACGGCCAATATCTACAAAAACTATTGGATCATGGCTCGCTGTAAATAGAGCGAAGCACACTCTGGATTAGTAAATCCAGCACCGTCTATGCAGGATTCGCATGCCAGTAGAAAATCAAAGCGTTGCAGTTTTGCTGGCTGCCTATAACGGTATGCTTTGGATCGAGCAACAACTTGATTCGATTCAAGCCCAATCCATGACCGATGTATCGATCTACATCAGTGTCGATTCGTCCACCGATGGCACTGAGGCTTGGTGTGCTGCCTATGCAGCACGTCATTCCAATGTGGTTGTTCTGCCACCGCAAGGCAAGTTCGGTGGGGCCTCACGTAATTTCTTTCGCCTGATACGGGATGTCGACTTTTCCAGGCACGACTTTGTTGCCTTTGCCGATCAAGATGATATTTGGCATGAAGAGAAGCTTGTTCGGGCGACACGCACGCTGATTGATCATCAGTTTGACGCATATTCGAGCAACGTCACTGCATTTTGGGCAGGCGGAAATGCTCGCTTGTTAGATAAGGCCCAACCCCAAGTCGAATGGGACTACTTGTTCGAGGCAGCAGGGCCGGGCTGCACCTATGTGTTAGGACGCAGACTGGCAGACGCTCTTAAAGTCTCACTCCTTACTAATTGGTTCGCGCTACAGTGTGTTGATCTGCACGATTGGTACTGTTATGCGTTTGCTCGTAGTCGTGGATTCAAGTGGGTGATTGATCCTGTGTCCACTATGCAATACAGACAACATGAGCGTAATCAAGTCGGTGCGAATACCGGGTTCAAGACATTAATCGCACGTTACAAAACAGTGCGGGACGGTTGGTGGTTCAAGCAGGTACGAATAATTGTAGAGTTGTTGGATCTGCTTGAGGAGCGATTTGTTCGTCAGTGGATCGGCTTTAGCCGTAGAGAGTTGATTTTTCTGTCATTGAGTTCATGCCAGTGTCGGCGACGTAAACGCGATAAAGCGCTTTTCTTTATTTTATGCTGGGTTGCAGCGCTGTCAGGGACGAAGAAAAGATGAATCAACCGTTGGTCTTGGTTACGGGGGCAACAGGGTTCGTAGGTGAGGCGGTAGTTTTTAAGTTACTTATTGATAAGGCATTTACGCCACTAGCTACCGTGCGTTCCCAGTCAAAAATCAGTGGGCTGTGTAAAACTGTTTACTGGGATATGAATTCACCTGATATCGGGTTTGCTCTTGATGGTGTTCACGCAATCGTTCACTGTGCTGCCAGGGTTCATGTTATGGACGAAACTGCACCGGACGCTCTGGCGGAGTTCCGGAAAATCAATGTCAACAGTACGTTGAATCTGGCGCGAAATGCCGCCCGTGCGGGCGTAAAGCGTTTTATATATATAAGCTCAATTAAAGTTAATGGTGAAAGTACTCTTCCAGGTTGTCCGTTCACGCCTGCTCTAAGCTCAGTGCCGAAAGATCCTTATGGGTTATCAAAATTCGAAGCAGAAGAGGGGCTAAGAAAAATAAGTTTAGAAACAGGTATGGAGTTGGTCGTTATTCGACCTCCGCTAGTCTATGGGCCAGGCGTCAAAGCGAATTTTCTCGATATGATGAACTGGCTGGACAGGGAAGTTCCTCTTCCGCTAGGTGCTATTCATAACCAGCGAAGCCTGGTATTTGTTGAAAATCTGGTGGATTTGATTGTCACCTGTATCAGTCACCCTTCCGCTAAGGGGCGTGTATTGATGGTCAGTGATGGTGCAGATATATCCACATCACAGTTGCTTGGATTAATGGCAAAAGCTTTAGGGAAAAAAAGTCGCTTGCTTCCCATTCCGGCAACTCTATTGAAATTGGCGGGCTTTTTGACAGGGCGCAGAGCCGTGATTCAACGCCTTTGTAGTTCACTGCAAGTTGATATCAGTGAAACATGCAGTTTGTTGGGGTGGTTTCCTCCGATTACAAGGGATCTAGCGTTTCGCCGCAGTGCGCTTCACTTTCAGGATAATCGGAAGTTATGATTTTCTGTTGGCTATTAATATTTGTTCTTTGCATCTCCCTCGTGTTGACGTGGGCGTTGCGCCATTACGCACTCAATGCAAGCATAATGGATGTCCCGAATGAGCGAAGTTCCCACACAGTACCTACCCCTAGAGGCGGGGGCGTTGCAATTGTTATCTCTTTCATTGCAGTGCTTCCGATACTTGTCAGGTTTGACTCTTTAACGCTGTCTGAGGCAGCAGCAGTTGGCGGCGCAGGCTTACTTGTAGCCATTTTAGGCTTTGCTGATGATCATGGGCATATCGCTGCTAGATGGCGACTTCTGGGGCATTTTATCGCTGCTGCCTGGGTTTTGTTCTGGTTGAACGGGTTGGCACCCATTTTATTTTTTTCCCAAGTATTAGATATGGGGTGGGCTGGACCAGCATTGGGCGCGATGTATCTGGTTTGGGTTCTCAATCTATATAACTTTATGGATGGTATTGACGGTCTTGCAAGTATAGAGGCTGTTTGTGCTTGTTTAGGGATGTGTGTCATTTACTACGTTGCGGGAACACCAGAACTTGTCGGTGCACCTTTGTTACTGGCTGCAGCGGCCATGGGGTTTCTCTTTTGGAACTTTCCTCCTGCGAAAATATTCATGGGTGACGCCGGTAGCGGGTTTCTTGGTATTGCGATAGGTGGGCTTTCTCTTGTTTCAGCTTGGCATTCACCTCATTTTCTATGGTGTTGGTTGATATTGCTTGGCGTCTTTGTGGTAGACGCCACGTTTACACTTTTGCGCCGAATTACCCGAGGCGAAAAAATTTATCAGGCTCACTGCAGCCACGCTTATCAAAATGCTTCAAGGTACTTTAAGAGCCATCGGTTTGTTACGTTGGCTGTATTCGCAATTAACATACTTTGGCTCCTACCCATTGCTGTGCTGGTCGCCCTTAATGCCTTGGAAGGTGTGGTAGGAATTTTGCTGGCCTATTTTCCAATCGCTGTTCTTGCCTGGAGGTTTGAGGCGGGAGCGGCTTCACCCCAATAGGGGGGGGCTTTCGTGACTTTCGAGGGTTATCTACCGTGAGGGGCAACGTTGGCCAGAATGTTTCTAAGAATCACGGTCCAGCGGTGATATTTTGAGATCCAGGCGTGGGTTTGATAAGATCGGACACCCTGATATTCGTATTTCCTTCGATTTCAGGATCCCCAAGCTGCTGATGTCAGAACCAATGATTTCTGACAGTGGCCTCCGTTTTTTGACAAAAGCCCCGAAGGTATCGAACATGCTCCCCCCGAAAAACGTTTTGCACCTTGGAAAAGCGGTCTGCGTACGGTGAGTGACTCTTTTTTAGTCAAGGAAAGCAATGCGGTGAGCGTTAGTAATGAGACGATTGGGAAGGTCGCGATATTACTTTGCACCTATCAGGGGGAGCGCTATCTCGCGGAGCAGATAGACTCTATTATCAGCCAAACTTATGATAATTGGGTTATTTATGCGTCTGATGACGGATCACAAGATCATACCTTGGAGATTTTGCGTCTCTATCAAAAAAAGATAGGCGCAGAACGATTTTTTATACTCTCCGGTCCGCAGCAAGGTTACGCGAATAATTTTATTTCTTTAGTCAAAAAACAGGATATCTCAGCGGAATATTATGCGTTCTGTGATCAGGACGATATATGGTCAGAAGATAAACTCTGCGTTGCTATTCAGTGGCTAAAAAATTGCGCGGTTGACATCCCTTCACTTTATTGCGGGCGAACAGCGCTGGTCAATGAATTTGGAGTGAAGGTTGGTAACTCACCACTTTTTAAATATCCGCCAAGTTTTAAGAATGCCCTGGTACAAAGTCTTGCGGGTGGAAATACGATGGTGTTCAACCATGCGTTGAAAGCAATAGCTGGCGTTACCGCCAATTCAGACGTCATTTCACATGATTGGTGGTTTTACATACTGGTGACGGCTTGTGGTGGTCGAGTTTATTACGATTTCGAGTCGCATGTCAGCTATAGGCAGCATTCAGATAATGTTATCGGTGCTAATGCAGGTGTTTTATCCGGTTTTACGCGCTTAAGGAAAATGCTCGGTGGTCGTTTTCTTGAGTGGAATAGACGCAACCTTAAAGCGGTTGATCCATTAAAAGAGCGTATGCCGCCCTCAAATTTGATGGTCCTGGAGAATTTTGAAAGGGCTAGATGCTCGCCGTTATTGAAGCGCTGTATCTTTTTAATACGTTCAGGTGTTTATAGACAAACATTGCAGGGGAATTTGGCTCTCTGGGCAGCCGTGCTGCTTAATAGGATTTGAATAGGATTATGTATGCAGGTGTATAGATTTAAGGCTTTAGCGGAAGAATCATCAGCTTCGGAGCGGAGTTTGGAGGTTTTTCCCCGTTTGTCAGTGTTGGTCTATGCAGTTTATATAAGTAGTTTCTTTGATTATTGAAATTATTTTGTTTGTTAGATAGTGTGATGCTTCTTGGAGTGGCTATGGCCAGTTTTGTTGGAAGTTTAAAAGCAAGTGTATTTGCACCGGTTGTTTCGGTTGTGCGTAATCGTTCTTTGATTCTTGCATTGAGCAAGCGTGAAGTGCTTGGCAGATATCGGGGGGCTAGTTTTGGCCTGTTATGGTCTATTTTAAGCCCTTTTTTGATGTTGTGTGTTTACGCTTTTGCATTCGGCAGCATTCTTAATAGCCGCTGGCCTCAGCCAGCCGGTTCGGTCAATAGTTTTGCGATAATTCTTTTCGTTGGTCTTATCGTTCATGGTTTTTTTGCGGAGTGTTTCACTCGTGCTCCAATGCTGATTACCAGTAATGTAAGTTATGTTAAGAAAGTTATTTTTCCGATTGAAATACTTCCTTGGCCGATGGTGGTCTCGGCGTTGTTTCATACCTTTATGAATGTTGTAGTTCTAATCATACTAAGGCTGGCAGTCGATCATCAATTTTCTTGGAGTATTGTTCTTTTGCCGGTAGTGTTTTTACCCTTGGTCATATTGATGCTGGGGGTTGGCTGGTTTCTTTCAGCGCTAGGTGTTTATATTCGTGATGTCAGTCAGGTTACGGGAGTGCTGTCCACTGCACTGTTGTTTACCTCTTCGGCTGTAGTGCCGGTTAATGCCATCCCAGAGCAATATCGATTTGTATTTTCGCTCAATCCATTGACCTTTATTATCGATCAGGCTCGAGAGGTTTCTCTTTGGGGGGGGATGCCTGATTGGAGCGGATTGGGGCTGTATGCCTTGGCCAGTTCTCTGTTTGCATTAGTCGGTTATACATGGTTTTCAGCGACAAGAAGGGGGTTTGGCGATGTGCTCTGATTCTGCAGTAATTGTGAGCAATGTAAGTAAAAGCTTTCCTGTGTATGACAAACCTCATCATCGACTTCTGCAGATGCTTTCTCCAGTAAGTAAGAAAAAGATATGGTTTAGAGAGTTTCATGCTCTAAAAAACATTAGCTTTGAAGTCAAGCGTGGAGAGACTTTTGGGATCGTTGGTCGTAATGGTTCCGGTAAGTCAACTTTACTGCAGCTAATTTGCGGCACGTTATTTCCTAGTCAAGGTGAGATAAAGGTTAACGGACGAATCGCTGCACTACTTGAATTGGGTGCTGGCTTCAATCCGGACTTTACCGGCCGTGAAAATGTTTACTTGAATGGTTCTGTACTTGGCCTTTCCAAGGAAGAGATCGATTCTCGATTTGAGGAAATCGCAGCATTTGCCGATATAGGCGATTTTATAGAACAGCCGGTAAAGAGTTATTCAAGCGGAATGTATGTCCGTTTGGCTTTCTCCGTAGCCATCAACGTGAGCCCGGATTTGCTTATTGTAGATGAGGCGCTGGCCGTTGGTGATGAAGCTTTCCAGCGTAAGTGTTTTGCACGTATTCAGCGTCTGAGAGATGACGGTTCTACGATTCTGTTCGTATCTCATTCTGCCGGGATCGTAACAGAGCTTTGTGACCGAGCTATTCTCCTGGATCAAGGGGAGTTACTTGCCCTTGGTGGTCCAAAGTCGGTTGTCTCCAAGTATCATAAGCTAATTTATTCTCCTGCTGACTCTGTAGAGGCACTGAGGGCAGAAATAAAATTGCAAGTAAGTGATGAATTGCAAGGCACTGATAAGTTTGTTTCAGTCGCCGATAGAGTCGACTCAAAGTTGGTAATCAGTGCTAAGAAAGATGCTGAGGCCAAAGAGGATGCTTATTACGATGAGGGCATGGTCCCTCAAAGTACATTAAGTTACAAGTCCAACGGCGTGTCCATAATTAATCCTCAAATCGAGACTCTCGATGGTCGCCGAGTCAACGTGATTCAGGAAGGTGAGGCCTATAATTTTGTGTACGAAGCAGACTTTTCAGAGTCTGCCGAGAAGGTAAGATTCGGGATGATGATTCGTACTACATCCGGGCTGGAACTGAGCGGTGCAGTCAGCTCCACGATCCAGGATGCGATTGATATTGTAGAAAAGGGAACTCGAGTCAAGGCTGTTTTTCCTTTTGTTTGTCAGTTAATGCCTGCAATGTATTTTTTGAACGCTGGGGTGCTGGCTGTTCTAGATGGACAAGAGCAGTTCTTGGATCGAAAAATCGATATCGGAATGTTTCGAGTGCTGCCTAACCCATCACGCCTTTCTACCGGTTTGACAGATTTGGTTGAATCGCCCGATTTATGGTTTTCCTCGATAGATTTATCGGTAACTAATCATGAATAACCCTACAGCAATTTTAGTATTGGGAATGCCTCGTAGCGGTACCTCGGCAGTAACCCGTGTGCTGAATCTACGCGGGGCGGCGTTGTCGGGAAATTTGTTGCCTGCAGCCAAACCCAACCCTAAAGGTTTTTTTGAAAGCGCAGACGCGTTGGCCATTCATGAGCGGCTCTTAACGGCTTTAGGGCGCACTTGGTTTGATGTCAGTGAGATGCCTGAAGGATGGCTTGAGCATCCAGCGACCCAGAAGGCACATGAAGAACTGGTCGAACTGGTTCAACGTGAATATGGCGACCAAGCGCTCTGGATTATCAAAGAGCCCAGAATGTGTCGTATTGTTCCTCTATGGCTCAGAGTGCTTCGCTCGCTGAACATTGCGCCCCGTGCGTTACTGGTAACCCGCCATCCGGATGAAGTTGCGAGTTCTGTAGCTCGAATGGTCGGTGAGGATAAGTGGGGGGCCAAACATACTGAAATTTTGTGGCTTGAATACTTTTTTGAAGCTGAAAAAGCTACGCGTGAAATTCCTCGATCAATAATTACCTATGATCAATTGTTGATGGATTGGGCTGTCAGTGTGGAGCGGGTTGCGGCCGAACTGGAGCTTGAGTGGCCCGTTTCGATCGAAGATTCGAAGCAAGAAGTTGATGCTTATTTGGGAGTTGAGAATCGTCATCATGATCACAACTCAAACGCAGATCCGCAACGCAAAGACAGAACTTTTGCAGAGCGTGTGTATTCTGTGTGCAATGAAATGCGGAGTGATTACTGGCAGGTTATCGAAAATTCACAGATCGAATTCTCCGAAATGCTGGCTCTTTTCTCTTCGCCAATGCGTGAGGCAGTTGATAGGGCTCTAGAGCAACGAGATGAACAGAATCTCTTGCAGCAGGCTGAACTCCAGGCGCTGAGACAGCATCATAACGATGTTTTTTATAAACAACATACTGAGTTGAGCGAGCTGAAAGAATCGCACAAGAAGATGGAGGAAGCGCTCTCCGAAAGCAGGGTTGAGATATCTAGATTGATAAATTCACTCAATGAAGTTTCATGTGAGCTTGGCGTCGTGGCCGCGCGAGAAAAAACTTGCCAGCAGCAGTTGCATGATACCCAAGCGAGTTACGCGGACCTCCTTGCGCTTACGGCTAGGAGGACGTGGCTGGTAAAAAAAATCTTTTCGATTGCAAAAAAATAAGCCTTATTTGAATTGGTGGTTATATGAAGCGCGTATTATTTTATCTTTTCTATGATGAGCAGGGTCAGGTCGATGACTATGTTACTCATAAATTGAAATCGTTGAAGGACAGTATTGATACAATTTTTGTCGTGTCAAATTCTGCGCTGACAGTTGAGTCGAGAAAAAAGCTTGAAGATGTTGTTGATGTCGTTTATGTCCGTGAAAATATCGGTTTTGATGTTTGGGGATATAAAGAAGCTATGGAGACTTTTGGTCTCGATAAGCTAGAAGAATATGATGAACTGATTCTGATGAATTACACGTTCTTCGGTCCAATTTTTCCGTTTTCTGAAACGTTTGAAAAAATGGACGCGATGGAGTGTGATTTTTGGGGTATTACTGCGCATAAGGCGATGGTGCCCAACCCATTCACTGGCCGTGATGAACTCCCGCTTCACTTAAACTCGCACTGGATTGCTGTGCGTAAGAAAATGTTCACATCTCCAGAGTTCAAGCAGTATTGGCGTGAAATGCCAATGATCAACTCCTATGTGGACTCTATTCTTCAGCATGAGTCTCGCTTTACTAAGCATTTTAGTGATTGCGGATTCAGCTTTGAGGTTACATTTCCTGTAGAAGATTATCCAACTGAATACTCCGCGTTCCAGAGTATTGAGTTGATGTTTGAGAATCGCAGCCCAATTTTAAAACGACGCCCGTTTTTTCACGATCCAATATTTCTAGAACAAAACGCAATGACCCTGAAAGGGGTAATGAAAAAAATAGAAGAGGATAGTGATTACGACACTTCTCTTATTTGGAAGAATGTTGTCCGCAGTACTCAGCCGCGAACGCTTCATACCAATATGGATTTGCTAGAGGTTCTTCCAGGCGAGGATTTTGAAGAGCTGAATAGTAAGCCGCGCCGTATCGCGGTGCTGGCTCATTTGTATTATGATGACATGCTTGAAGAAGCTATGTCGTATATTACTAATATTCCGTATGCATATGATCTTTATATCACTACTAGTGATGAGCAGAAGAAAAAGAATATCGAACTTGCTCTGCTAAAGTATAATGTGAATAAGTTTGAAGTGCGCGTTACTGAGGAGAATCGTGGAAGGGACATGGGGTCCCTATTCATGACGCTTCGTGATGTTCTTTTGTCAGATAAATATGATTATCTGTGCCGGGTCCATTCAAAAAAATCCCCGCAAAATGGTCATAATATGGCGTTGCTGTTCAAGCAGCACATGTTCGACAACCTCTTGCACAGTCCTGGATATGTAAAGCGCGTTATTGGGTTGTTTGAAAAAAATGAAAGTTTGGGGATGGTTTTTCCTCCCGTTGTGCATATTGCCTACCCTACATTGGGACATGCTTGGTTCGAGAACCGCAAGCCCGCGACGGAGTGGGCGAAAAAGTTAGGCATTACCACCGCATTTGATGACTCAACACCAGTGGCGCCATATGGAACGATGTTTTGGTTCCGGCCAGAGGCCATCAAGAAAATTTCAACCTATCCATTCAAATGGTCCGACTTTGATCCTGAGCCGAATCATATGGACGGTGGTCTGGCTCACGTACTAGAGCGCTTGCTAGGTTATTCGGTGATGAGTGATGGCTATCACATGAGGTGTGTCATTAACACATACCAGGCATCAATCAATTACACCAAGCTGGAATACAAGCTTCAACGGCTTGGTTCTATGTTGCCTAACGGAAATATACAGTATCAAATTCAATGGTTGGATAAGGCCAGGGATATTTGTAATCGCGTAGACCATTATTCTTCAGCGAACAATACTTATGTGCCGCCTGCCGAGTGGCTGGATCAAGCGAGAGAGCTGCATGAGAAACTGGTAACATTCTTGCCAGGTGGCACGTTTCGTGAAAAGATGGGGGCTTTGGATCAGGCTCGCCTCTTGAATGACAAATTGAACTCTTTCATGGGCGATTCGGATGTTTTGACCCGCCTGCGTTGGGTGGATCGAGCGAAGCTGTCCGTTCAACGACGAGTATTGAATCGACTCGTATCGTTGTTCAGAGGTAAGTAACCAGCAATGATAATGGCGAATCTAACGGTTCGCCATTATCATAAGTCTACGCATGTGCTTTTGAGTGTAGAGTACATACGGTTTGTTTGAGAGCTTAACGGAATCAGATTGAATATGCGTAGAGTTGCTTTTTATCTTTTTTATGATAATGACGGAGTTGTGGATGACTATATAGTCTATAAGCTTCGTAAGCTTCGTGCGCACGTCGATACCATATTTTTCGTTTCTAACTCTGAAGTTGCTTCGGGTTGTCTCGAGAAGGTTGAGCAATTAGTCGATACTGTTTACTGCCGGAAAAATATCGGTTTTGATGTTTGGGCTTATAAAGAGGCGATAGAGAAGTTTGGTTGGGAGGAACTCCGTCAGTACGACGAGGCGCTGTTTTTAAACTATACCTTCTACGCTCCGGTTTTTCCTTTTTCGGAACTGTTTGATTCGATGAGTGAAGCAAAAGTGGATTTTTGGGGGGTCTCTGCTCATAATCAGGTTTCGCCAAATCCATTTACCGGTAAAGGCAATTTGCCGTTTCATATTCAATCGCACTTCATCGCTGTGCGTAATGAGATGCTTTGCTCTGATAGTTTTTATAAGTATTGGCATGAAATGCCAATGATCAAATCTTATGAAGACTCTATTTTAAAGCATGAGGGGCGTTTTACCCAGTATTTCAAAGATTTGGGTTTTCAATGTGCTGTTTATCTAGATCCTGCAACCTACAACACCGATCATCCGGTTTTTTCCGAAATTGATTTAACCATCGAGCGACGTTCGCCGATTTTAAAGCGACGGCCTTTTTTTCACGATCCCGCCTTTCTCGAATCCCAGGCAATTGATGTCAAACGTGCATTGGATATTGTACGGGAGAGGTCAGATTATGATGAAGCGTTGATCTGGAAAAACCTGATCCGTACCACGCCGTTGCGTACGATTTATACAAATCTCGAGCAATTGAGTATTCTTTCGGATACTCATGCTAATTCCATTATTCCTCGGCTCTCCCAGAAGAGAATTGCAGTCATCGCGCATATTTATTATGTCGATATGCTGGATGAGATAATGGGTTTGATAAAAAATATTCCGTTGAGCTGTTCATTATTTGTCACTACCGATTCCGAAGAAAAGAAAACGCAGATCATCAATGCTCTCACTGATTTGAATGTGTGTGATTTTTCGGTATTGGTTTGCGCTTCCAATTTTGGCAGAGATACATCTGCATTATTTATTACTTGCCGCGATGTCGTGCTCCAAGGCGAATTTGATTATATTTGCAGGCTTCATAGCAAGAAGTCACCGCAAGATGGTTGGGCAAAAGCGTCGATGTTCAAACGCCACTTGTTTGAGAACCTTCTTTCCAGTAATGAATATGTAACCAATGTGCTTGAGATGTTTGAAGCGGAGCCGTGGGTGGGGGTTGCAATGCCGCCTGCAGTGCATATTGGTTATCCCACCCTAGGTCACGGATGGTTTCTCAATAGAGGGCGAGCTGTAGACGTTGCGAGAAAAATTGGCTTGAACGTCCCTCTAGACGTAGAGACTCCCATCGCAACGTATGGCTCGATGTATTGGTTCAAACCGGAAGCGTTGAAAAAGCTGTTTGAGCATGAGTGGAAATGGAGTGACTTTGATGAAGAGCACTATGGAGATGGAGACCTTCCCCATGTGCTTGAACGGCTAGTTACGTATTGTGCTCAAGATGCTGGTTTTATAAGCCGGTGCATAATGACACCCGCGCAGGCGTCGAAGAATTATGTCAAGCTAGAATATAAGGTGCAGGCGCTGTCTAGTTGTTTTCCTTCGGGAGACCTACGTGAACAGATGCAAATCGCCAGGACGGCACGCTTTGCAGGGGGAGTAATAATTTCTTTGAAGCGCTCTATAATGTTCAGATTTCCACGGCTTGCACCACTTCTACGTAGTGGCTACCGTTGGGTGTTGAAAAAATAATAATGCCGAGAGGATGTCGATCTCGCCACTCTCTTGCGTAGGCAACAGTGCCATCGTTACTAACTGGAAAGTAGATTATGGTTTTTAGTTCTTACCTATTCATTTTTCTGTTTTTGCCCGCCTTTTTAATAGCTTACAAGCTAGTTGGGCATCGACTCAGAAATATTCTGATTCTGGTTGCAAGTCTGTTTTTCTACTACCTGGGGGACGCAAAAGGGGTCTGGATTCTCTTGGCTGCCATTGTCGGCAACTATGCGTTCGGTTACTTGATTGCTATATATCGACAGTCGGGCAGCGATGAAGGGGCGAATAAAACTGCCAGGATCTTTCTTATTCTTGGTCTTTTTTTCAACTTGTCGGTGCTAGGTTATTTTAAGTACATTGGTTTTATTACGCAGAACATCAATGTCATCGCTGAGAAATTTGGTCACCCGTCAGCCGTTCCGGTTATATCCGTTCTTTTGCCTCTAGGTATCAGTTTTTTTGTTTTTCAAGGTATCAGCTACCTGGTCGATGTGTACCGGGGCACCATTCAGGCAACCAAAAGTCTATTGATTTTCGGTACATTCAAGTCGTTGTTTCCACAACTTATTGCTGGCCCTATTGTCCGTTACCGTGATATCGCAGCAGAGCTTCCGGATCGATCTGTCAATCCCGATATGGTCGTTGAGGGGATTACGCGATTTGTTATCGGCTTTGCAAAAAAAGTGTTGTTGGCTGATACCTTTGCAATCACTGCTGACGCCATTTTCGCACTGCCCTCGTCCGAACTGAATTTCGGAACTGCCTGGTTGGGTGCTGCCAGTTATACGTTGCAAATATACTTCGACTTTTCCGCCTACTCTGACATGGCTATCGGATTAGGTTTGATGATGGGGTTCCGGTTTCCGGAAAACTTCAACTACCCTTATAAGGCGGCATCTATTCGCGACTTCTGGCGCCGCTGGCATATGACCTTGTCCGGGTGGTTTCGTGATTACGTCTATGTACCTTTGGGTGGTAACCGAGTTGGCGCCGCTCGAACTTACGTTAATCTTATGGCGGTTTTCATTCTGACAGGATTATGGCACGGCGCTTCTTGGACATTCGTCGCTTGGGGCCTATGGCATGGTCTTTTCCTTGTTATAGAGCGCTTCACTAATATGGAGAGTCGCGGCATACCTTTCGTATTGCGTTGGTTATACACCCTTGCAGTAGTGGTTTTCGGCTGGGTACTGTTTCGTTCCGAAACATTCGAGCATGCGTTCCACATGAGTGCCTTGATGTTGAACCTTCGGAGCGGCCCGGAAAACTACGTTGTCGCCGAGTATATGAGCAACGGATTGTTGTTGGCCTTGGTGGCGGGAGCAATTCTCAGCTTCCCAGTTTATAAGTGGCTGTGTGATCGTCTATCATCCAGCCAACGAGTTGTTGTTGGCGTATTTGGACTCGGTTCACTCTTCCTGCTTGCAAGCATGAAAGTTCTTTCCGGCGCATACAGCCCTTTTCTCTACTTCCGGTTTTAATATATGAGATCAGTATTTAAGCCACGGGTCATCATTGGGTTGTTCATGCTCGCCCTGTGCGTGCCCGGCATTGCGGTGATGTTTTCTCCCCAATTCGCTCCTGCGATAAAATCCGTCATCAAGCATCCTGGTGAGTGGGCAAATCTGCGTGACGGAATTCGCAGAACCACGCCGCTTTGGAATAACGCCGTCGAGGGCTATTCGAGTTTTCTTTACGCTCTCGGAACAACTAATGACAAGGCTATTGCTGTTGTGGGGCGTGATGGCTGGGTTTTTCTTGGGGACTTCTTCAACAAGAACATGTCACAAGCCCTCGGTCGTCGTCACTATAATGAAGTTGAGCTGAACGCTTGGAGCGGGACAGTTGGGGGGCAAGAGCGGTGGTTGGCTCAACGCAATATCCCGATGTTGTTTGTTGTCGCGCCAGCCAAGTGGTCTATTTATCCGGATAAGCTCCCTCAGTGGTCCGAAGGGCGCATTGGCACTCACATATTCGATCAGTTACTCAGTTCACAGCAGCATCTGCCATTGATTGATTTGCGACCAAGCCTGCAACAGGCTCGCTCAATTGGAGATACGTATTCCCCATTCAATAGTCATTGGACGGATTTTGGTGCCTGGGTAGGCTGGAAGGAAATCAGCAAAAAACTGGCCACCCTCAATCCGAAATTTAACGATCTGTACGTTCCTCCAGCTGATGGTGCTGTCGTCAATCCCGATTACGGTAGTGAATTCAAGGCAATGATCAGCCTGCCGGAGCCTAATCCCTGGACCATGCCGAAGCTGGCTTCTCCCTTGCCAGAATTTGCGATCGTGGGTGATGACGGCTCAGCTCAGGTCGTGCCTGGGAGTACGCACACAGGTCTATTGGATCTACCAAGAAATACCCGCAATGAATCGGCGAAAAAACGCTTGAGAGCATTGGTATTACGGGATTCGATGGGCGACTCGCTATCGCCATATTTGCAAGCTGCTTTTTATGAAACGATTCAGGTTCGGCATAACATTGACAATCAGTCGCTGGCTCCCAATGTTCCGGCTCTGATTGAAAAGTACAAGCCGGATGTTGTGCTCTACGTGATGACTGAGCGTCATCTCGATAACGTTTTGAGCGAGAGTTATTTGTGGTTATCCGCTAATAACTATGACCTTGCTGTGAGCCAGGGCGCCGCCGTCAACGTTGCGAACGAATCCCCAGCCCTCATCACGAGCGGTAATTCGGATCTGAAGGGACCCTTCGCTCTTACGTGGGCGGATTCGTCGAAAGGGTTGCGAACTGTGCGGGTTTTCCTGAAGGCGAGCGCCTCAGGTGTATTCAAGATTAAAGGGGTGAAGGACGGGCGACCGGTGGAGTTTGCCGAACGCTACGCACAGGGAGATAATGAACTTTTTTTGAGCCTGACCTCCGAGGTTGATGGGGCTCAAGTCAGTTTTGAAAATCTGGATCCTTCTGTTCAGGTGAGCCTGGGCAAGGTTTCCATGGTTGTGCAGGACGCGAAGTAATTTTTTGAATCAAGATCAGGAGTGGTTAATGAGCAAGACATGTCTAGTTACCGGTGGCGCAGGCTTTATTGGCTGTGCTTTGTCTCCTTTGTTGGCCGGGCAATTCAGCCGAGTTGTTGCTTTCGACAATCTCCACCCTCAGGTGCATCCAAGCGCAGAGCGTCCGGCGGCACTGGATTCGCGTGTTGAGTTTGTGAAGGGCGATGTCACCTGTCCAGAGGACTGGGATCGCGTCTTGAAAGAGTTTGCACCCGATGTTGTTATTCATTTGGCAGCAGAAACAGGTACCGGCCAATCATTGATGGAAGCGAGCCGCCACGCTCATGTCAACGTCACCGGTACGACCCAAATGCTGGATGCGCTCGTGCGCAACAATCCAGAAGCGTTGCCTGAGCGCATCGTTCTGACTTCCAGCCGTGCCGTTTATGGTGAGGGTGCGTGGAAAGATGCTAACGGCGCAATCGTTTACCCGGGTCAGCGTTCCCGTGAGCAACTAGAGCGTGCTGAGTGGGATTTCCCTGGCCTCAAGGCTTTGCCATTTAACTCTCATACTACAACGCCTGACCCAACAAGCGTTTATGGCGCAACCAAGCTTGCTCAAGAGCATATCCTCAGCTCTTGGTGTCTTGCCCTGGGTGTGACGCCTGTAATGTTGCGTCTGCAAAACGTTTACGGTCCGGGTCAGTCGCTGATCAACTCTTATACCGGTATTGTTTCCTTGTTCGCGCGTATGGCGAAAGAAGGGAAGAGCATCCCGGTCTATGAAGATGGCGTAATCATTCGAGACTTCGTTTTTATCGACGATGTGGCCAATGCAATTTTTGCGGCGACCATCCATTCTGATGGTACCACCAAGCCTTATGACGTGGGTTCGGGCGAAGCGACCAGCGTAGCCCAGTTGGCGGATATCATTTCTCGCTACTACAAAGCTCCTGAGCATCACATCAATGGCAAGTATCGTCATGGTGATGTGCGTCACGCTTCTTGCACCATTGACGAGACCAGAGAAGTTCTGAACTGGTCGCCAAAGATTATGGTTGAAGAGGGTGTACACATCCTTTGCAAGTGGATTGATGACGGCGCTAAAGCCTAAAATCGTCTGATATATGAAGGGTGATCGACTGATCACCCTTTTTTTTCTGTGTTTTCTACGCAGGTGCTAATGCCGGTGCGCTAACTTTCAAACTTCTGGCATACACTTAATGCTACCGAGCGTGCAGCCACACGCAACTCGGGAACCGCAGTAAGCTCCCAATGATCGGCTTTTAACATAGGGCCGACATAGCTTAGCCAGTCATTAGGCTCCCCTTGAGCATTTTTCAGATAGTAGTGCTCATTCGCACAAATACCCAATCCCAAGTTGTCCGAAACTATCAACCCCTCCTTCAATAGCTCTTTGATAAGCGGACTTTTCGTTTTTTCAGGATTGGAAGTGGGACCGGTGCAGTTCACAATCAGGTTGACTGTCAGTAATCTATTTGATGCCTTGCGTCGTTCCTTTATCACCGCAGTCACAGAACCGTTCACTACATCCATCGAGACAATGCGTCCGGCCAGGGGGATTAGTTGGCCACGATTCAGTGCATCCTCAAATATCTGGAATGTATCCGGCGCGACCCTGTGGCGATGTACGTCCCAATAGCTTTGGAGGTGGCGCAGGAATCGGCGGCGTTCGGTGTCGGGAAGACGTCTCCAGAGCTCTGCTGTCACGGGACGAATCGATGCAATGATATCTCGCCAGTCAATCTGTTCATTCAGTCCGGTTTTTATCGCGTTTCGGACGATTTTCAGATAGCCCAGTATTGATGGCTTTGACTCAAGAAGGCGGTTACGCGTTTGCATGTGATCCGTATGTTGACCTCTCGCGACACGATGAGGTTTCGGTAACAAGCCTCGTCGAGAAAGCATATAGACCTTGCCGGTATGCTTTGACTTCATCAAGTTGCTGATGACATCAATTGCCGTGAGTCCGCCTCCGATCAAAAGTACTGGCTGATCCTTCTGGATTTTTGAGTCAGATCGTTGCTCCCAGGGATCTTGCTGATAGTAGTGCGTTTCGCTAACAGACCCGAGGCCCGATGGGTTGCTTGGAGGGAAATGTCCGAAAGCCAATGTGACTTGATCAGCTTTGAATATATCTCCCGAGTCTAATTCAATTGTGGCCCCTTGACCGTTAGGGGTCAGGCTGACAACTTCGGCACTGATCTGAGTTGTTTTGACGCGAGCAGATGAGCGTTCAATCGCCTGAGTTAGCAAGTGTTCGAGATAATCGCCGTACACTTTCCGCGAAACAAACGAGCTCGCCGTCACTTTCATGTTGCGCCCGAGGCAATACTCCAGGAAGGAATCTGGCTCATCTGCAAGAGCTGTCATATTGCCAGCTGGTACATTTAAAAGGTGCAGTGGACTATTGGTGCCATAAGCAAGCCCGCGAGCAATTAGTCCAGACCGGTTGATGATGAGCAGTTGAGCTTCGTGTTGTACTCGATTCAAAAACTCGATAGCAGCAACGGTTCCGCTAAAGCCTGCTCCAACAACAACGAATGTGTTCATGCTTCCAGGTTTTCTTGAAGGACAGCGAGAATGCGCTGAACAGATTTCTCGAGATCCTCTTCAAGTGTGTTGATTCTTATTTTAGGCGCTAGAGGCGCTTCATAGGCTGAATCAATTCCAGTGAAGTTCTTGATCAATCCCTGTCTTGCTTTTCCGTACAAACCTTTCGGGTCGCGTCGCTCACACTCGGTCAAAGGTGTATCGATATGGACTTCAATGAAATTTTGGTCGCCTATGACATTGCGCGCCAAGGCTCTGTCGCGTCTGAAGGGGGAAATGAATGCTGTTATTACGATCAGTCCAGCGTCTAGAAATAGTTTTGAAACTTCTGAGATTCTTCGAATGTTTTCTTCTCGGTCTTGATCGGAGAATCCAAGATCATTACATAGACCTAGCCTAATGTTATCTCCGTCAAGAAGATAAGTGTGTCGTCCGGCTTTTAATAGTGCAAGTTCCAAGGCGTTGGCAATGGTTGATTTACCTGCGCCACTCAATCCTGTCAGCCATATAACGACCGGCCTCTGCCCTTTAAGGGCTGTTCGATTTTCAGATGTTACCAATTGAGGCGGTGAGGTAAGATTTCTGATCATGATATCTCTTTACAACAAATTGGTTACGAGCGCGGATTTATTTGATAAGCAAACAATATATATTACTAATGTTTTCTAGAGGGCTTACATTTATTCTGAATAGCATTTCGAATGACCTCAAGTGTAGCTGATGTCCCTCTGCGTCTCAATTTCATTTCCGTTTTTTCGCCCTGACTTCTCTCAAAATATGACATTCTATGCATCAAAGGTTACATTTCAGTTGTCAGAGTTGCGGGATATTTGGTGTGCGAGCGTCGTCGGCCGTGGTGGGCCGGTAACCAATTTGAGTTCACCTGGAGTCCTGGTAGACGGTTACAATGTGAAATGCTGACCTCGGTGAAAGGAGTGGGCACTAAGCCATTATGCTAATGGATAAAATTCGATCTTTTTTGTTGGGGCTACCGCGGCGCAAGAAACGCCTGATACAGGTTGCCACCGACGTCGTTCTTGTATGGGGCGCGCTCTGGCTTGCGTTCATCGTTCGTCTGGGCATAGACGACATGTACAACCCCTTGAAAGTTCATTTCTGGCTCTTCGCTTGCGCACCGATCATCGCCATCCCGCTTTTTATCCGTTTTGGCATGTACCGCGCTGTCATGCGATATTTTGGCAACGATGCGCTCATCGCGATCATCAAGGCCGTAAGTCTCTCCTCGCTGTTTCTGGCTCTGGTGGTTTATTGGTATAGCAACCACGAGGCTGTTGTTCCTCGGTCTATCGTTTTCAACTATTGGTGGCTTAGTCTTGTCATCATTGGTGGTTTGCGCCTGTGCATGCGTCAGTATTTTATGGGGGACTGGTTCACAGCAGCCCAACACGTACCCTTTACGTCCCGGGATGATGGTCTGACGAAGGTAGCTATCTACGGTGCCGGCGTTGCGGGTAACCAACTGGTCGCCGCGTTGCGCATGGGGCGAGCCATGCGCCCTGTAGCGTTCATAGATGACGATTCCAGTATTGCCGATCGTTCAATTTCAGGTCTGCAGGTTTACAAGCCCAAGCATATTCAGCAGATGATTGACGCCACCGGGGCGCAGGAAATCCTTCTCGCGCTTCCGTCGTCGACGCGTGCTCGACGCAGGGAGATTCTGAATCTGCTGGAAGTATTCCCCCTTCATATACGCAGCGTTCCCAATTTCACGGATCTGGCTAGCGGTCGAGTAAAGGTTGAAGATATTCAGGAAGTAGACATTGCCGATCTGCTTGGACGAGATTCGGTGCCAGCACAGCCAGACCTGCTAGAGCGTTGTATTAAAGGAAAAACTGTAATGGTGACCGGTGCCGGTGGGTCAATCGGTTCGGAGTTGTGCCGACAAATCTTCTCACTGGAGCCGATGGCGCTATTGTTGTTCGAACACAGTGAATTCAACCTTTACAGCATTTTGACCGAGTTGGAGCAGCGTGGGTCTCGGCAGTCGGTTTCCGTGCGGTTGTTGCCGATCCTGGGCTCCATTCGCCATCAGGACAAGCTGCTTGATGTGATGAAAACCTGGAAAATCGACACCGTCTACCATGCGGCAGCATACAAGCATGTGCCGATGGTGGAGCACAACATTGCAGAGGGTGTCCTCAATAACGTCATCGGAACCCTCAATACCGCTCAGGCTGCGCTTCAGTCCGGGGTCTCGAATTTTGTCCTGATTTCTACAGACAAGGCAGTGCGGCCGACGAATGTCATGGGCAGTACCAAACGTCTGGCCGAGTTGATCCTCCAGGCGCTGAGCCGGGAGGTTGCCCCCGTGATGTTTGGTGACAAGGCCAACGTTTCCCGTGTCAATAAAACCCGCTTTACCATGGTTCGGTTCGGTAATGTTCTAGGGTCCTCGGGCTCAGTGATTCCGTTGTTTCATAGTCAAATCAAATCCGGTGGACCGTTGACAGTCACGCATCCCCGGATCACCCGCTATTTCATGACCATTCCCGAGGCTGCGCAACTGGTCATCCAGGCAGGCTCGATGGGGCAGGGCGGGGATGTATTTGTCCTGGACATGGGCGAGCCGGTGAAAATCGTCGAATTGGCGGAAAAAATGATTCACCTGTCTGGATTGAGCATTCGCTCCGAGCGTAATCCACAAGGAGACATCTCCATTGATTTTACGGGGCTTCGTCCGGGAGAGAAGTTATACGAAGAGCTGCTGATCGGTGACAACGTGGCAGCCACACCGCACCCGATGATCATGAGTGCCAGCGAAGATCATTTACCGTGGGACTTGCTCAAGCTTCGTCTGACGGATTTGCTGGCTGCCGTCGAGCAGGACGATTATGCCCGCGTCCGCCAACTCCTGCGAGAAACTGTCAGCGGCTACACCCCCGACGGCGAAATCGTCGACTGGATCTATCAGCAGCGCCGCCTCGAACCCTGATTGTTTCACATCCTGTAATAGACGCATTTTTGACACCCGCCAACCATCGCCTAAGTTTGGAGAGCAGCTTCGGAAAAGCTGCTTTCTCAAACGATGATGGAGCGTCATTTATGCGTAACGGTTTTTTCTACTCTCTGGTTTTCGCCTTCCTCACCAGTGCTTCAATCGCTGCTATCGCAGCACCTGTCGTTGTCCCTCAAGCGGAAAAGGCAACGGTGGTGGCGGAGGCGGTGACGGCATTCCCAAGTGAGAAGGTCGATCTGAACGGTGCCGATGCCGCGACTCTGCAGAAGCAGTTGGCTGGAGTCGGTGAGGCGAAAGCCAAAGCCATTGTTGCGTATCGTGATGCTAATGGGCCATTCGCCTCGGTGGATGAGCTGCTGGAAGTGAAGGGCATCGGCAAGGCGATCCTCGATCGCAACCGCGACAAGCTGGAAGTGAACTAAGCTGATTACTTAACGCCAAGGGGCCGGTCATTGACCGGCCTTTCTGCTTTCTGGGTGGCAGCGATGCGACAGAGGGAGCGGCGTCGCGTTTGTCGGTGAGCTGAAAATTATAGGTATCATATTTTCTTTGGATTATGCCTATAATAATTTCCGTCGCCTCCACGCCAGTGAGCGTTGGAGGCCTATCTCCCAATATGTTTCAGGAGCGCTCTCATGGGTTCAGTCCAGTCTCAAGGTACGGCTGTCGTCACTGGCGCATCGTCCGGTATCGGTGCCATCTACGCGCAACGGCTGGCAACGCGTGGTTTTGATTTACTGTTGGTGGCCCGTGATCAACAGCGTCTGGAGAACGCTGCCAGCCAGTTGCGCGACGCCCACGGTGTAAAGGTCGAAGTGCTCAAGGCCGACCTGACGCAAAAGGACGATGTCCTCAAACTCCAGCAACGCCTGCGCAGTGACTCGAGCATCACTCTGTTGGTAAATAACGCAGGAGTTGCAGCCGATGGCTTGCTGGCCAACTCCGATGCCGAGCAACTGGAGCGTCTGATTCAGTTGAACGTCACCGCCGTGACGTTGCTGGCCTCGGCAGCCGCCGCCAGTTTCGCCAAGGCCGGACGCGGCACGATCATCAACATCGCCTCGGTGGTGGCGCTGTTTCCTGAACGCTTCAATGCAACCTACAGCGCGAGTAAAGCCTATGTGTTGAGCCTGACTCAATCGCTCAACGCCGAGCTCGAAGGTACTGGCGTGAAGGTGCAGGCGGTGTTGCCCGGCGTTACTCGCACTGAAATCTGGGAGCGTTCCGGCATCGACGCCAGCGGCATTCCGGCGGAGATGGTGATGGAGGCTGGCGAGATGGTCGATGCGGCGCTGGCCGGTCTGGATCAGGGCGAGTTGATTACCATCCCGTCGCTGCCTGACGAGGGTGAATGGCAGGCCTTTGTGCGTGCACGACATGCCATGGCACCGAATCTGTCGCGCAGTTCGGCGGCTGAACGCTACAAAAATTGATCAGAGGTAACTGCGGTATGAGTCAGCGTCGAATTGTTGTCACCGGTATGGGTCTGGTTTCTCCTTTGGGCAGTGACGTCGAGAGGGTCTGGCAGCGCTTGCTGGCCGGGCGCTCGGGCTTGCGCAATTTGCCGGACGCGGTGAGCGCAGATCTGCCGACCCGGGTCGCCGGGATGGTGCCAACGACGGCGGAGGACGTCGAGGCCGGTTTCGATCCGGACCTTGCCACGCCACCCAAAGAGCAAAAGAAGATGGATCGCTTCATCCTGTTCGCCATGGAAGCGGCGCGCCAGGCGTTGGAGCAAGCCGGATGGCAGCCGTCCGAGGCCAAGGATCAGGAGCGCACTGCGACCATCATCGGCTCCGGTGTTGGCGGGTTCGGTGCAATCGCCGACGCGGTACGCACTACGGACAGTCGTGGACCGCGTCGGCTGTCGCCGTTCACCATTCCATCGTTTCTGGTCAATCTGGCGGCCGGTCATGTGTCGATCCAGCACGCTTTGAAAGGCCCGCTCGGCGCACCGGTAACCGCCTGTGCTGCCGGAGTGCAGGCAATTGGCGATGCCGCACGGATGATTCGTGCCGGTGAGGCGGATATCGCTGTTTGCGGTGGGGCGGAAGCCTGCATCGATCGGGTCAGCCTGGCCGGCTTCGCAGCGGCGCGGGCGCTGTCCAGCGGTTACAACGACACCCCCGAGCGCGCTTCGCGCCCTTTCGACAGCGGTCGCGATGGTTTCGTGATGGGCGAGGGCGCCGGTCTGCTGGTGATCGAATCGCTGGAGCATGCGCTGGCCCGCGGCGCGCAACCTTTGGCTGAGCTGGTCGGTTACGGCACCACTGCCGACGCCTATCACCTCACCGCCGGGCCGGAGGACGGCAGTGGTGCACGACGCGCGATGCAGTTGGCGCTGGCTCAGGCGGGTGTCGCGCCAGATCAGGTGCAGCATCTCAATGCGCATGCGACCTCGACGCCGGTGGGCGATCTTGGTGAATTGGCAGCGATCAAGGCGCTGTTCGGTACGGAGAATAAAATCGCCGTGACCTCGACCAAATCCGCCACAGGGCATTTGCTCGGCGCTGCCGGAGGGTTGGAAGCGATCTTCACCTTGTTGGCCATCCGCGATCAGGTAGTCCCGCCGACGCTCAATTTCGACAATCCCGATCCTGCGAGTGCGGGTGTAGATATCGTTCACGGTCAGGCGCGGTCTATGCCGATCGAATATGCCCTGTCCAACGGTTTCGGTTTTGGCGGGGTGAATGCCAGTGTGCTGTTCAAGCGCTGGCAGGCCTAGTCCTGCGATTGCTTGAGGTGATCGCGCGTGACGTCGAGGATGCGTTGGGCAAGCTCGACGTCAGCGACACTGCGTGACAACAGGAGCGCGCCGACCAGCGTCGACATGATGACGATGGCCCGGTCGGCACTGTTGTCACCCTCGAGGGTGCCTTCGATTTGATTCAGTCGGGCATTGAGTACCGCATCACTGGTCGGGCTCGGCTGGCCGCGCAGACCCAGCTCTGAGGAAATGGTCAGCAGCGGGCAGCCTTCGTGCGGGGAGGTCTGATGCCATTCGGACAGGTAGGTGTCGATAAACGCCTGCAGCGGATGTTCCTGGGCAAAGATCTCGGCGCACAGGCCATCGACTTGATCGCTTGCCTCCTGCAAGGCTTTCTCGACCAGTTCGTCCTTGGATTTGAAGTGCGAGTAAAAGCCGCCGTGAGTCAGCCCCAGTGCTTTCATCAGAGGTTGCAGGCCGGTAGCACCGATGCCGTCTTTGCGAAATCGCGCCGAGGCTTCCTTGATGATCCGTTGATGGGTTTGAGCTTTATGATCTTGCGAGTAACGCATGTGGAACTCTCCGCAACAAGACCACCATCTTAACCAAGGTAAATGACATGGTGACTGTACTTCTACTTCTTAAAAACGCGCCGCTGAGTCCAACACGATCCTTGGAGGTAATACTCCGCACAAAAAACAAACCCCGCCTGATCCGGCGGGGTTTTTCGTTCAGCGATCCTGCGCGTCCTTGATGTCCGCTTCGGCGTTTCGCTGCGCAACGCGTTTTCGTTCTTCGTCGGTCAGTTCAACCTTGTTGGCGGTGTCGCGCAGCATCATCAGTCCGCCAACGATCGAGCCGATTGCAACGACCAGAATCAACCAGGCATACCAGGGCATAACGGCTCTCCTTAATGGCAGTTCGACGGGCGAGGGTTTCGCCAGCGACGCTGCATACCACTTATGAGCGAAGTGAGTTCGCAGTGGTTCCATTCTAGGCCCGATATCCCCGACGCACCTTAATTCCCTGTAGGAGCGGTCGAGTGAAACGAGGCTGCGATCCTTTGGCGTTTAAAGATCAAAAGATCGCAGCCTCGTTTCACTCGACAGCTCCTACAGAAGGCATGGGTTATCGCCCTGTGAGCATCGCATCGGCCGGAGCGTCAGCGCGCAGTTGCCCGGTGAGCAGGAAGTAGCCGAAGCCGACCGCCATGAAGCCAAGGAAAATCAGCCCGATCAGTGCGTTGAACCAGGCCATGGCAATCAGGCACACCACCGCCAGCACCAGTGCGATCAGCGGAATCAGCGGATAGCAGGGCGCACGGAAAGTGCGCTCTAGATTGGGTTCGGATTTGCGCAGTTTGAACAGGCTGAGCATGCTCATGATGTACATCACGATCGCGCCGAACACGGCCATGGTGATCATCGCCGCGGTAAGGGTCATGCCGCCGAGGTTGATCAGGCCGTCGCTGTAGATCGCGGCGATGCCGATGATGCCGCCGGCGATGATCGCCCGGTGTGGGGTCTGGAAGCGCGAGAGTTTCGCCAGCGACGCCGGCAAGTAACCGGCGCGGGCGAGGGCAAAGAACTGCCGCGAGTAGCCGAGGATGATCCCGTGGAAACTCGCCACCAGCCCGAACAGGCCAATCCACACCAGCATGTGCAACCAGCCGGAGTTGTCGCCGACCACGGTTTTCATCGCCTGCGGCAGCGGATCGTTGATGTTTGCCAGGGTGCGCCAGTCGCCGACACCGCCGGCGAAGAACATCACGCCCATCGCCAGCAACACCAGGGTCAGGATCCCGCTGATGTAGGCCTTGGGGATCGTGCGTTTGGGATCCTTGGCTTCTTCGGCGGCCATCGCCGCGCCTTCGATGGCGAGGAAAAACCAGATCGCAAACGGAATCGCGGCAAACATCCCGGCAATCGCCGGCGCACCGAACACATCGGAACCGGCCCAGCCATTCATCGCAAAACTGGCGAAACTGAACGCTGGTGCGACCACGCCCATGAACACCAGCAATTCGATCACCGCCAGCACGCAGACGATCAGTTCGAACGTCGCGGCCAGTTTCACCCCGAGGATGTTCAGGGTCATGAACACGATGTAAGCGCCGACCGCTGCGTGTTTCGGATCGAGCGCCGGAAACTGCACATTCAGATAAGCGCCAATCGCCAAGGCGATCGCCGGCGGTGCGAAGACGAACTCGATCAGTGTGGCCAGCCCGGCGATCAGCCCACCTTTCTCACCGAATGCCCGGCGACTGTAGGCAAACGGTCCGCCAGCATGGGGAATCGCCGTGGTCAGTTCGGTGAAACTGAAGATGAAGCAGGTGTACATGGTCGCGACCATGAACGAGGTCACCAGAAAGCCCAGCGTGCCAGCCACGCCCCAGCCGTAACTCCAGCCGAAGTACTCGCCGGAAATCACCAGCCCGACGGCGATGCCCCACAGGTGCAAGGTGCCCAGCGTGGGTTTGAGTTGTGTGTTCATGCGCATGCTCCCGGAAGGGTTTGGAAAGCTCGGGGGAGGGCGTGTGCAGTGGGCGTGCCATAGCTGTGAGTCAGGTCGTAATGCGCTGAAAGCTGTCGTATCGGGGATGTTCGCAGCTGGATGAGCGTTTTTTGTGCGCCAGTTGGGTGCGATGCTGGCAGTTATGCCGTCTTCGTGAGCAGACACGCTCCCACAGGGGAATGCACTTCAACATGTGGGAGCGAGCCTGCTCGCGAAGAGGCCCGGCCTGACAGGACAAAACCCTGCTGTAACGCCAGCATAAACCCACTCTTTACGCTTTCTTTATGCCCAGCCAACCCCCTCGGTCTCGTTCCTTTACAGCCTCTTTTCCGACAATGCCTCCACACGCGGCAATACGCCGTAACACGGAGATCTTCCATGAGCGTTCTGGACGGGGTGTCCCTGCTGTTGGCAGCCGGGCTGTTCATTTATCTGTTGGTTGCGCTGTTGCGCGCGGATCGGAACTAGGAGCGGCTATGCACAGTTATGACTATTGGCTGATCCTCGCGTTTTTTGCGGTGGTCTTGCTGCCGGCGCCGCTCCTCGGGCGCTTTTACTACAAGGTTATGGAGGGTCAGCGCACCTGGCTGACGCCGGTTCTCGGCCCGGTCGAGCGCGGCTGTTATCGGATTGCCGGGGTTGATCCGCAGACTGAACAGAGCTGGCAGAAGTACACGCTGGCTTTGCTGGCGTTCAACCTCGCCGGTTTCCTGCTGCTGTTCGCGATCCTGTTGTTTCAGGATCACCTGCCGCTGAACCCGCAAAACCTGCCGGGCCAGGAATGGACCCAGGCATTCAATACCGCGGTCAGTTTCATGACCAACACCAACTGGCAGTCCTACAGTGGTGAAGCGACCCTCAGCTACCTGAGCCAGATGGTCGGTCTCACCGTGCAGAACTTCGTCAGCGCCGCCACCGGTCTCGCGGTGCTGGTTGCATTGTGCCGTGGCATCGGTCGCAAGTCGGCCAAGACCCTCGGTAATTTCTGGGTCGACATGACCCGCGCCACCCTCTACGGCCTGCTGCCGCTGTGCCTGCTGCTGGCGCTGTACCTGGTGTGGCAGGGCGTCCCGCAGACCTTCGCGCAATACGTCAATGCCGTCACCATGCAGGGCGTCGATCAAGTGATCCCGCTCGGCCCGGCGGCCAGCCAGATTGCGATCAAGCAACTGGGCACCAACGGCGGTGGCTTCTTCGGCGTCAACTCGGCGCATCCGTTCGAGAACCCGACCGCGTGGAGCAACCTGTTCGAACTCGCGTCGATCATCCTGATCCCGGTGGCGCTGGTGTTCACCTTCGGCCACTACGTCAAGGACCTGCGTCAGAGCCGCGCGATCATCGCCTGCATGCTCGCTCTGTTCCTGATCGGCGGCGCGACTTCGCTGTGGGCCGAATATCAGCCCAACCCTGCGCTGAACAACGTTGCGGTCGAACAGACCGCGCCGCTGGAAGGCAAGGAAGCGCGCTTCGGCACCACGGCCACTGTGCTGTGGTCGGTGACCACGACTGCGGCGTCGAACGGTTCGGTCAACGGCATGCATGACAGCCTCAACCCGCTCAGCGGCATGGTGGCGCTGGTCAACATGATGGTCGGCGAAGTGATCTTCGGCGGCGTCGGTGCCGGGCTCTACGGCATGTTGCTCAACGTGCTGATCGCGGTTTTCCTCGCCGGCCTGATGATCGGCCGTACACCGGAATACCTCGGCAAGAAACTGCAGGCGCGGGAAGTGCAATTGCTGGTCGTTACCCTGCTGGTAATGCCGATCGGCGTGCTGGTGCTCGGTGCGATTGCCGCCACTCTGCCTGGCCCGGCGGCGACCATCAGCAATCCCGGCCCGCACGGTTTCAGCCAGTTGCTCTATGCCTACACCTCGGCCAGCGCGAACAACGGTTCGGCGTTCGGTGGCCTGAGTGCCAACACGCCGTTCCACAACCTGATGCTCGGTCTGGGCATGTTGATCGGTCGCTTCGGCTACATCCTGCCGGTGCTTGCTCTGGCCGGCAGCCTGGCGATGAAGAAAACCGCACCGATCGGCCAGAACAGCTTCCCGACCCACGGCCCGCTGTTCGTGACCCTGTTGACCGTGACCATTTTGCTGGTGGGTGGCCTGACCTTCCTGCCGACTCTGGCGCTCGGTCCGATTGCTGAACACCTGAGCTTGGGCTTCTAAGGAATCCATCATGAATATGCATGTTCCTGCAAAACCTGCGGTGCCGACCAAGTCGGCAGAAGCACCGAAAACCGCGATCTCGGCCCTGTGGCGTCCGGCGCTGGTGCAAGCCTTCGTCAAGCTCGATCCACGCCAGCTGGTGCGTTCGCCCGTGATGCTGGTGGTCGAACTGACGGCGATTTTCACCACCGTGCTGTGCTTCATCCCGGACAACGTCGTGCCGACTTTTGTCGCCGCGCAGATTGCTCTGTGGCTGTGGTTCACCGTGCTGTTCGCCAACTTCGCCGAAGCCTTGGCCGAAGGTCGCGGCAAGGCCCGCGCCGACAGCCTCAAGGCTGGCAGCGAAGGCCTCAGTGCGCGGCGCAAATTGGCTAACGGCAGCTTCCAGGTGGTGCCCGCCGCCAGCCTGCGCAAAGGTGACGTGGTGCGCGTCGAGGCGGGGGAGATGATCCCGGGTGATGGCGAAGTCATCGAAGGTATTGCCGCCGTCAACGAAGCGGCGATCACCGGTGAATCGGCGCCGGTGATTCGCGAGTCCGGCGGCGATCGCTCGGCGGTCACTGGCAACACGCGCCTGGTGTCCGACTGGTTGTTGGTGAAGATCACCGCCAACCCGGGTGAATCGACCCTCGACCGCATGATCGCGCTGGTCGAAGGCGCCAAACGCCAGAAGACTCCGAACGAAGTCGCGCTGGATATCCTGCTGATCGGCCTGACGCTGATTTTCCTGCTGGTGGTGGTGACCCTGCAACCGTTCGCCCACTTCGCCAACGGCAATCTGCCGCTGGTGTTCCTGGTGGCGCTGCTGGTCACGCTGATTCCGACCACCATCGGTGGCCTGTTGTCGGCCATCGGTATTGCCGGGATGGATCGTCTGGTACGCCTGAACGTGATCGCCAAATCCGGGCGCGCCGTGGAAGCGGCCGGTGACGTGCACGTGCTGCTGCTGGACAAGACCGGCACCATCACTTTCGGCAACCGTCGTTGCAGCGCGGTGTATGCCGCGCCGGGCGTGAATGGTCGCGAGTTGGCCGAAGGCGCGCTGTTCGCTTCGCTGGCGGACGAAACCGCCGAAGGTAAATCCATCGTCGAATACCTGCGCGGTCTGCACCCGCAAACCGAGCCGGCACTGGATACGTTGACTGCCGTGCCGTTCAGTGCAGAAACCCGCTTGTCCGGTGTCGACTATCAGGGCCGTGTTTACCGTAAGGGCGCAGTCGATTCGCTGCTGTCGTTCCTCGGTCAACAACGCTCTGATCTGGCCCCGGCGCTGTCCCGGGAAATCGACAAGATCGCGCAGAGCGGCGGTACGCCGTTGCTGGTCTGCGCCGACGGCAAGCTGCTCGGTGCGATCCATCTCAAGGACGTGGTCAAGCCAGGTATTCGCGAGCGTTTTGCCGAGCTGCGCAAACTGGGGATTCGCACCGTGATGGTCACCGGTGACAACCCGTTGACCGCTGCGGCCATCGCGGCAGAAGCGGGCGTCGATGACGTGCTCGCCGAAGCCACCCCGGAGAAAAAACTGGCGCGCATCCGCCTTGAGCAGAACGACGGTCGTCTGGTCGCCATGTGCGGTGACGGCGCCAACGACGCCCCGGCGCTGGCCCAGGCTGACGTCGGCATGGCGATGAACGACGGCACCCAAGCCGCACGCGAAGCAGCGAACATGGTCGACCTCGACAGCGACCCGACCAAGTTGCTGGACGTGGTGCAGATCGGCAAGGAATTGCTGGTGACCCGTGGTGCGCTGACGACGTTTTCCATCGCCAACGACGTCGCCAAGTACTTCGCGATTCTGCCGGCGCTGTTCGCTGCGATTTATCCGCAACTGGGCGTGCTGAACATCATGCACCTGACCAGTCCGCAGAGCGCGATCCTCTCGGCCATCGTCTTCAACGCCCTGATCATCGTGGTGCTGATTCCACTGGCATTGCGTGGTGTGCGGGTGCAAGCGGCGAGTGCCGCGGCACTGCTGCGGCGCAACCTGCTGATCTACGGACTGGGCGGGATTCTGGTGCCGTTCGTGGGGATCAAGGCGATCGACATGCTGCTCACGGCGTTGCACCTGGTTTGATCCGTTCGCGAGCAGGCTCGCTCCCACATTTGCGATGCGATTCATTGTGGGAGCCAGCCTGCTGGCGATGAAGTCGACTCGGTCCACCTGAATTAATGCGGTACCCGCTTTCTGAATTCGAGGATTTTGCAATGTCCACAATGATACGTCCGGCCCTGAGCCTGCTGGTGCTGATGACCCTGATCACCGGCGTGGCTTATCCACTGGTGGTGACCGGCGTTGCGCAGGTCGCTTTCCCTGAACAGGCCAACGGCAGCCTGGTGCACGATGCCGACGGCAAGGTGCGCGGCTCGTCACTGATTGCCCAGGATTTCGTCGGTGATGCCTGGTTCCATCCGCGTCCTTCGGCGGGCGCCTTCGCGACCGTGTCCAGCAGCGCCAGCAACCTCGCGCCGAGCAATCCGGCGCTGGCCACTCGGGTGATCGACGACGCCAACAAGTTGCAGGTGCCCGGCCAGGGGCCTGTGCCCCTGGCGTTACTGACCACCTCCGGCAGTGGCCTCGATCCGCACTTGCCACCAGCGGCAATTGCCTATCAACTGGCGCGTGTCGCGCAGGCGCGCAACCTGCCGGTGTCGACCTTGCAGCAACTGCTCGATGCGCACATCGAACAGCCGTTGGTGGGGCCGCCGGTGGTGAATGTGCTGGAGCTGAACATGGCGCTGGAAAAACTGTAGATCAAAAGATCGCAGCCTTCGGCAGCTCCTACACTGGATCGACCTGTAGGAGCTGCCGCAGGCTGCGATCTTTTAACATTTCACCCTCATTTCAAACCGAACAAGGCAATCCCCGATGAGCGACTCCGGCCGCGCCGACGCGCTGTTAGCAGACCTGCCCCGCGACGGCCGTGGCCGGCTGAAGATTTTCCTCGGTGCCGCCCCCGGTGTCGGCAAGACCTACGCCATGCTCCAGGCGGCGCACACGCAATTGCGCCAGGGCGTGAAAATCATCGCCGGCGTCGTCGAAACCCATGGCCGCGCGGAGACCGAAGCGCTGCTCGGCGGTTTGCCGCAGCAACCGCTGGTGCGCTCGGAATACCGTGGCGTGATGCTCGAAGAAATGGACCTCGACGGCTTGCTCGCGGCCAAACCGAAACTGGTGCTGGTGGACGAACTGGCGCACACCAACGCTCCCGGCAGTCGCCACGCCAAGCGTTGGCAGGATATTCAGGAACTGCTCGCCGCCGGCATCGACGTGTACACCACGGTCAACGTCCAGCACCTGGAAAGTCTCAACGATCAGGTGCGCGGCATCACCGGTGTGCAGGTGCGCGAAACCCTGCCGGACTGGGTGCTGCAGGAAGCCTACGAACTGCTGCTGATCGACCTGCCGCCGCGTGAATTGCTGGAGCGTCTGCGTGAAGGCAAGGTCTACGTGCCGGAACAGGCGCGGGCGGCGATCGATGCGTTTTTCACCCAGACCAACCTCACCGCGTTGCGCGAGCTGGCGATGCAAACGGCGGCCGCGCAGGTCGACAACGATCTCGCTCAAGGCTATCGCCAACTGGGTCAGGCGGCTCCGGCGGTGCGTGGGCGTTTGCTGGTCGGCGTTGACGGCGATGCGCATGCCGAACGCCTGGTACGTCACGCCAGCCGGGTAGCCCAGCGTCGGCATTTGCCATGGAGTCTGGTGCATGTCGACAACGGCACGGTGCGCGACGAGCAATCGCGCCTGCGCCTGCAAAATGCCCAGCAACTGGCCGAACGCCTCGGCGGTGAGGTGGTGTTGTTGCGCGCCGGCGAAGTGGCGAAAACCCTGATCCAGCATGCCGCCGAACGCCGTGCGAGTCTGCTGCTGGTCGGCCAGTCGCGGCCGAGTCTGCGGCGTCGGCTGTTCGGTGGCGGGCTCGCGGCGCGTTTGCTGCGCCAGGCCCATGGCCTGGAAATCAACGTCCTCGACAACGACCATGAACACCCGCAGCAGCGTCTGCGGGTGACGCCGACGCTGGTCTGGTTCGACTATCTGCTGGCACTGCTTGCCACGGTGCTGGCCTGCGCCCTGGCGTGGGCGGTATCGAGTATTTTGCCGCTGCCGAACATCTCGCTGGTGTTCCTCGCGGCGGTGCTGCTGGTGGCGGTGCGCAGCAGTCTGGGCCCGGCGCTGGCCTGCGCGGCGCTATCGTTTCTGACCTACGACTTCCTGTTCATTCCGCCGAATTTTTCCTTCGCCATCCAGCGCGAAGAAGACGTTTTGACCTTGCTGTTCTTCCTGCTGATGGCGGCGCTCACCGGCAATCTCGCGGCGCGTCAGCGACGGCAGTTGCAGGCGTTGCGCGATACGCAGGAAGAGACCACGGAGCTGCTCGACCTGTCGCGCAAACTGACTGCGGCGACGGATCGTCAGGCGGTGATCAGCGCCGCCGCCCAGCACCTCAACGGCTGGAGCGATCTGCAATTGTGCCTGCTCAATCGGGATGGGCAGGGTGGCTGGAAAGTCGAAACCGGCGGGCCGCTGGAGTTCAGCGAGTCCGAACGGGCCGCCGCCGACTGGGCCTGGCAGCACGATCAACCGGCGGGCATGGGCACCGGCACGCTGCCGTTCGGTCGCTGGTGGTGGTGGCCGCTGTCGGTGGAGGACGGGCCGCTGGCGCTGCTCGGGGTCTGCGCCAAAGAGGGCCAGACCTTGAGCGGCCAGCGTCGACGCCTGCTCACCGCGTTGAGTCAGCCACTGGCGCAGGCACTGGCCCGGGCGCAACTGGCGGATGATCTGGAAGCCGCGCGCCTGCACGGTGAAACCGAACAATTGCGCAGTGCGCTGCTGGCCTCGGTATCGCATGATTTGCGCACACCGCTGACCGCCATGCGCGGCAGCATCGACAGCCTGCTGGCCCTCGGCGAAGCGATCCCGCTGGAGGATCGCCGCGAGTTGCTCGAAGGTACCCGCGACGAAGCCGAACGTCTCGACCGCTACATTCAGAACCTGCTGGACATGACCCGTCTCGGCCACGGGGCGTTGAAACTGGCGCGGGATTGGGTGGCGCCGGCGGACATCGTCGGCAGTTCGCTCAATCGCCTGCGTGCGGTGCTCGCGCCGTTGCAGGTCAGCACCGACGTGCCGTCCGAGTTACCGCTGCTGTTCGTGCATGCGGCGCTGATCGAACAGGCGCTGGTCAATGTGCTGGAAAACGCTGCGCGCTTCTCGCCACCACACGGACGTTTGCAACTGAGTGCCGGGGCGAGTGAGGACGAGATTTTCTTCACGGTCAGCGACGAAGGCCCGGGGATTCCCGAGGACGAGCGAGCGAAGATTTTCGACATGTTCTACACCGCCGCACGTGGTGATCGCGGCGGGCAGGGCACAGGGCTGGGCCTGGCGATCTGTCAGGGCATGGTCGGCGCGCATGGCGGGCGGATCAGTGTCGCCGAGGGCATCGACGGGCGCGGCACCAGCATCACCCTGCACCTGCCGTTGCAGACGCAACCGGGGATGGACAATGAAGCCTGATCGCGACTGCGCTACTCTCTTGCCAATCTTTTGTGTTGATGTGAATTCATGAGCCAGACCGCGACCATTTTGGTCATCGACGACGAACCGCAGATCCGTAAATTTCTGCGTATCAGCCTCGCTTCACAAGGCTACAAAGTGCTCGAGGCCGGCACCGGTGCCGAAGGCCTGGCCCAGGCGGCGCTGAACAAACCCGACCTGCTGGTGCTCGACCTCGGGCTGCCGGACATGGACGGCCAGCAGGTGCTGCGCGAGTTTCGCGAGTGGGCCACCGCGCCGGTGCTGGTGCTCTCGGTGCGGGCCAGCGAGGGGCAGAAAGTCCAGGCGCTGGATGGCGGCGCCAACGACTACGTGACCAAGCCGTTCGGCATTCAGGAGTTTCTCGCCCGGGTCCGCGCGTTGTTGCGTCAGGCGCCGGCAGGCGAGGCCCAGCAAGCGGCGCTGACGTTCGGCCCGTTGACCGTGGATCTGGCTTATCGACGAGTGCTGCTCGACGGTGTCGAAGTGGCGCTGACCCGCAAGGAATACGCGGTGCTGGCGCAACTGGCGCGGCATCCGGGACGGGTGATCACCCAGCAGCAATTGCTCAAGGATATCTGGGGGCCGACGCATACCGAGGACAGTCATTACCTGCGGATTGTGGTCGGACATTTACGTCAGAAGCTGGCGGATGATCCGACGCGGCCGCGGTTTATCGTCACTGAGGCGGGGGTTGGGTATCGGTTGTTGAGTGATGTTGGCTGATCTCGCCTCTTCGCGAGCAGGCTCGCTCCCACACTGAATCTGCGTCGTTCAAAAATCCCCTGTGGGAGCGAGCCTGCTCGCGAAGATGTCATCAAACACACCCGAGAAATCAGGCCCGATCAACCCTGCTCACTCTCATACCGATCCAGCGTATCCCGCGCAATCTCCCGTCCCAGCGCGATCAGTTCCGGCGCCTTGTAGAACTCGAAAAACCGGCACACGCGCTTCGGTACATTGATCAGGATGTCCGGCGGATAGCCGGCGATCTTGTATTGCGCCAGCGAGGTCTGCATCACCTCGAAACTCTGGTTGATCAGGTCCAGCAGTGATGCCGGCCCGACGTTGTCGATGATGAACGAACCGGTGGCGGATTTCGGTGCGCCTTCGCGTTCGGGAGCCGCTGCCGGTTGCTGACTTTCCGGCTCGCTGCCTTCCAGCCATGGGTTGATGTCTGCCGCCTCTGCGCGCAAGGCTTCCTGTTCGAGCAACAGCAATTGTTCGGCCTGTTTGCGGCGGAACGGCATCTTCGAACCCAGCGAACTGAGCAGGCTGTCGAAGCGCGAACGAAACGCTGGCGGACGCTGGATCACCGGCAGTTTGTAGTGGCGCTGGTTGGTCGCGTTGAGGTTGACCGCGATGATCAGGTCGCAGTGGCTGGAGACCACCGGCACGATCGGCAACGGGTTGAGAATGCCTCCGTCGACCAGCATCCGGTTGCCCTGCATCACTGGAGTGAACAGGCTGGGAATCGCCGCCGAGGCGCGCATCGCCTGATGCAGGCAGCCCTCCTGAAACCAGATTTCCTGCTGGTTGGTCAGGTCGGCGGCGACCGCGGTGTAGGGAATGCGCAGGTCTTCGATGTTGATCTCGCCGACGATCTTGCGGATCTGCCCGAAGACTTTCTCGCCGCGAATCGCCCCCAAGCGAAAACTCACGTCCACCAGTCGTAACACGTCCAGATAATCGAGGGTTTCGATCCAGGTGCGGTACTCGTCGAGTTTGCCTGCGGCATAGATTCCGCCGACCACCGCGCCCATCGAACAACCGGCAATGCAGGCAATGTCGTAACCGCGTCTTTCGATCTCCTCGATGACCCCGATATGGGCATAGCCCCGGGCGCCACCGGAGCCCAGCACCAGTGCGACACGCTTTTTCATCAAACTTCCTCCCGACAAGGCCCCCACAATGCACCCATCCGGGGGCGGGCGACAATCGCCAGGGTCGCTGGGGGCCGCCGGGGCGTCGTTTTTTCGATACTCCGTGACCACTCGGCGCTATGCTTTGGTCACCGCAGATTCATGGGGCGCCAAGGCACTTTTCCCGCGCTGTAACGTCTTACCTGCACGACTGTTGACCTATTTTGAGGTGTGAGTGATGAAAGCCTGGATCTGTGTGCCGTTGATCGCGCTGGCATTGGCCGGTTGCGCTGGCAAGACTGCTTATCGTGACAGCTGTGGCAGTCAGCTCGATGCGGCGTGGCATGAACTGGACCTGGCCAAGGCCGAAGGTTTCGCCGGTACGGTCAGTTACTCCAAGGCGCTGTCGTTGCTGACGGCAGCCAAGACTCAGCAGCAATTCGAAGGCTTTGAAGGCTGCAGCAAAAAGGCCGAGAAAGCCCGTTTCTATATTCGCGAATCCCGCGCCGGGCGCTAAGCTGCTGACTTGACGCAAGGATGCGCCTGCCTTCTCACGGCAGACTCATCCTTCAAGCCATGTGAATCAGGAGCAAGTGATGTCTGCGTTGGTGGATCGGTTGGTGGCTCATGTCCTGAGTCTGGAAGTGCGACTGCTGGCCTGTCAGGCGCGCCTGACTGCGCGGACCGATCCCGAGGCGCTGCACGACTTGCGCACCACGGTGCGGCGCTTGCGCAGCCTGTTGCGACCCTTGCGTGGTTTGCCGGGTGTTGAGCAACTGGAAGGTGCCGCATCGGCGGTCGGTCAGTTGACCACGCCGTGGCGCGATCGCGAGGTGTTGGCGGCCTATCTGCTGGCGCACGATCAGCCGCACGCGGCGCAACGGCGCCTGGCGCAGATGGCCGAGGCCTATCCGACGTTGGCGGCGAGTGCCGAAGTGGCTTCACTGCTGATCATCCTCGATGCCTTTCCGCGCTTTTTGCGTGCCTCCGAGCGCCAGGGCTTGCTCAGGGGGCTGGGCAAACGCATCGAAAAACGCCTGCACAAACAATGGCAAAAACTCGACGAGGCCCTGCACGATCCGGCCCACGACCGGCATCGTCTGCGCTTGCTGATCAAGCGCGTGCGTTATGGCATCGAAGCCTATCCGGAACTTGATCGCCTGCCCGAGGCGGCGCTGGCGCGGTTGAAGTCGGCGCAGGGCGCGCTGGGCGACTGGCACGATTGCTGGCAGTGGCTGGCGCGGGCGGAGCTGGAAAGCGATCTGCAACCGTGCGTCGCGACCTGGCAGGCGGGCCTGATCAAGGCTGAAGCCAAGGCGGATCGGGTGCTGGAAAAACTCAGTTCAAGCTGCTTCAAATAATCTCGATATCACCCGGCCCCTGTAAAAGCTGCCGAAGGCTGCGATCTTTGCTTTTTAAAATCAAAGGATCGCAGCCTGCGGCAGTTCCTACAGGGGTTTTTCTTTGAGTGGGAAATCGATGTAAGGCCTTTCTGTCAGTCCATTTGACCGGAATAGACGCTGCGGCGCTCTGCCATGCTGGTTAAGATCGCTGCATTCCTTTATTCGCTTGCCGAGGTTGTCATGCGCTTTTCCGATCTGATCGAGGCGGTCCGTCGCCAACCTGAAGTGACCATTCCTGCCGAGTGGGGTCAGGGTCGGGCCAGTTTTGGTGGCCTGGTCGCGGCGCTGCAATACGAAACCATGCGCGCGAAAGTGCCGGCGGATCGCCCGGTGCGTTCGCTGGCAATCACTTTTGTCGGCCCGGTCGAGCCGCAAGTGCCAGTGCGTTTCGAGGTCGATGTGTTGCGCGAAGGCAAAGCAGTCAGCCAAGTGCTGGGCCGGGCCATGCAGAACGGTCAGGTGGTGACGATTGTGCAGGGCAGCTTCGGCGCTTCGCGACCTTCGGAAGTGGGCGTTGCCGCCTATCCGGCAGCTGAAATGAAACACTGGGAAGAATGCCAGGAGTTGCCCTACATCAAGGGCGTGACCCCGGAGTTCATGCGTCACCTGGCGATGCGCTGGAGCGTTGGCGGCATGCCGTTCACCGGCAACACATCGCGACAGATGGGCGGCTGGGTGCGTTTGCGGGGGGACGTCAAGGAAGAACCGGTCAATGAGGCGCATCTGCTGGCGCTGGTGGATGCGTGGCCACCGGCCTTGTTGCCGTACCTGAAGAAACCGGCACCGGGCAGCACGCTGACCTGGACCATCGAATTCGTGCAACCGTTACGCGACCTGAGCACGCTGGACTGGTGCAAATACCTGGCAGACATCGAGTACGCCGCTGATGGTTACGGACATGTCGCCGCCAAGCTGTGGAGCGCAGAGGGAGAGTTGATCGCCATGAGTCGGCAGACCGTGACGATTTTTGCCTGAGTGACTCAGTGCCAACGGTGGCGTTCCCGCCAGGCGCGCCACCAGCCGCCACTGAGGAAGAACCGTGGAAAGGTCAGGAACTGCTCGACCAGCAAGCGTGACACGGCATCTTTGCGATCGCTGAACGGCTCGGAGGCTTGCGCCTCCAGGCTGTGGCCGTGGCGCTGCAGACCCAGCGCCGCGACGATACCGATCACGCCGATGGCGACACTGGCCAGGCTCAGGCTGAACACCCCGGACACGATCAGCAGAAATGCAACGATGAACAGCGGTACGGCAATCAGATGCAACACCAGATTGGTCGGGTGCTGATGATTGTTCGGGTACGCGCGCCATTGCCACGCAGGAAGATTGGGGTGACGTTTGCCCATGTTGGCTACTCCTCGATCCATGTTGAACACATGGTTGAAGAATAGGCCGGGGCGGGTGGGGCGGCGAATCAAGGTTGGCTATGGTGGTGATAGGCGCAATGGCTGGATTCAATGGTGTTGCAATTGACGCCATCGCGAGCAGGCTCACTCCTACAAAGGATCTGCTGCGCACACAAATCCCCTGTAGGAGTGAGCCTGCTCGCGATGAGTCCCTTAAAGTTTGAGTTGACCTATCGCCTTGCTCAGCTCCCCGGCCAATGTCGCCAACTCATTACTGGTGGTCGCCGAATCCACCGTCTGCTGCACGGTGTTTTCGGTCACGTCACGAATGCTCACCACCGCTCGATTCATCTCTTCCGCCACCTGACTCTGCTGCTCGGCCGCCACCGCAATCTGCGTGTTGCTTTCGCGCATCTGCGCCACGGCGCCAGTGATTTCCGCCAGCGCCTCGCCAGCCTCCTGCGCCTGCTGCACGCAGTCGTCGGCCTTGTACGAACTCTCCTGCATGAAGTCCACCGCGTCGCGGGTGCCGGCCTGCAGTGCCGAGACCATGGTGGTGATTTCATCGGTGGAGGTCTGCACGCGTTTCGCCAGGTTGCGCACCTCATCGGCGACCACCGCAAAACCGCGGCCCATCTCGCCGGCACGGGCCGCTTCGATGGCGGCGTTGAGGGCCAGCAGGTTGGTTTGCTCGGCGATGCTGTGGATCACACTGACCACACCGTTGATCTTCTGGCTGTCCTCGGCCAGGCGCTGAATCATCTCGGCGGTCTGTTGCACACCGCTGGAGAGTCCGGCAATCGACTGCTGCACGCGGCTGACCACTTGCTGGCCGCTGCCCGCGAGACCATCGGCGGTCTGCGATAGATCACGGGTGGCACCAGCATGCTGGGCGATGTGATAAACCGTGGCGGTCATTTCATTGATCGCGGTGGCGGCCTGATCGGTTTCGCTCTGTTGACCGAGCATGCCGTGGCGCACTTCGTTCATGCTCGCCGCCAGACGCGCAGCACCGACGTCGAGTTGCCGCGCGGTGTTGGCGACGGTGGTGACCACGCGTTGATAACCGGCCTGCATCGCGTTGAACGCATTGGCCATCTGCCCGACTTCGTCCTTGCAGGCCAGCGGCACGCGGGCCGAGAGGTCACCGCTGTTCTCGACATGCAGCATCACATCTTTCAAGGTGTTGAGCTGACTGAGCAGGAAGCGGATCAGCAACTGCGAGGCGCCGAGCATCGCCAGCATCAGGATGAACACCGCCACCGCGTAGTTGGCAAAGCGTTCGCTGAATACTTGCGCCAGGCTTGGGCCATAGGCGATGACCGCGACTTGCTCGCCGTCGGCGCGGCTGAACACTTCGGCGCCCAGCAGCGGGTTGTTGCCGAACAGCGGCAGATGATTGATCTCGTTCCAGCCGTTGTTGTCGCTGATCTCCAACACGGGTTGATCGTTGAGGCGTGGCACTTCACCGCGTTTGAACGTCAGCACCTGATCGGCCTTGGGCAGCGCCTGCCCGGCCGGCCACGCCTTGAGCAATTGCGCCTGGGCCTGCGCGGAGGTTTTCGACGCCTGGCTGCGGGCCTGCTGCTCAAGTTGCACGGCGTACAACACCAGCAGCAGGGTGGTGACGAAGGCGACCGCATTGACCGCCCAGAATTTGTATTTCAGCGAGATATTGCTAAGCCAGGCACCCATGGAGGTCTTCTCTGATAGCGGAAACAGTTTTGGCAAGGTGCCATCATTGTGCCGCTACCTTGGAAGTCGGGGTTGATGTGGGTCAACAGATCAAAAGATCGCAGCCTTCGGCAGCTCCTACAGGGTGCTCGCTATCTCAATGCAGGAGCGGCCGAAGGCTGCGATCTTTTTGGCTTAAACCAATGTCGGAAGGTTGTAGAACGCTCGGGCGCAGGCTGTGGTATGCGCCGCCAGATCTTCCTCGGTTTCGCCGCGATGCAGCGCCACTTCGCGCAACACTTCGGTCAGATACGCCGGCTCATTGCGCCCGTTTTTCGGCTTCGGACGCAAAGTTCGCGGTAGCAGGTACGGCGCGTCGCTTTCGAGCATCAGTCGTCCGCGCTTGATCTCCTTGACCAGCGGATGCAGATGCGTGCCGCGGCGCTCGTCGCAGATCCAGCCGGTGATACCGATGTGCAGGTCCAGATCGAGGTAACTGAACAAGGCTTTTTGCTCACCGGTAAAGCAGTGCACCACGGCGGCGGGCAGTTGATCGCGGAAGTCCCTGAGGATTTCCAGCAGACGCTGACTGGCATCCCGCTCATGCAGGAACACCGGCAACTGCAGTTCTACCGCCAGCGCCAGATGTTCTTCGAGGACTTTTTCCTGTTGCGGGCGTGGCGAGAAATCACGGTTGAAATCCAGCCCGCATTCACCCACGGCGACCACGTTCGGCTCTTGCAGCAGGCTGCGCAAACGGCGCGCGCTGTCAGCATTCCAGTCACTGGCCGAATGCGGGTGAATACCGGCGGTGGCAAACAGCTGCTGGCCGCGTTCATCCAGTTGCCGGCACAGCTCCAGCGCCTGTTCGCTACTCTCGACGCTGGTGCCGGTCAACACCAGTTGGCAGACCCCGGCAGCGTAGGCGCGGTCGAGCACGGCCTGATGTTTTTCGGCGAAACTGGGGTTGGTCAGGTTGACGCCGATATCGATGAGTTGCATGGTTCTACCTCGGGCCGAAGGCCGGAAAGCATACCAGAGCTGTAGATTTATAAGAAAAGCCAAGAACTACAACGAGTTATAGCTGTCTTTTGATGCCGCGACGCAGCCCGGGTTGGCAGGAATGCCATCACTGTGCCAGTCTCTCGCACTTTGCCAGCGCTCCAGGCGCTCTGTTTTCGTCGGTGATTTCGACCGTTCAGCGGTGAAATCACCCCGTATTCTTTCCGGAGAGTGGATGCATCGTCCCTCGGTTTTGCTCCTGATGTGTGCGTCGCTGCTACTGCCGATAACGGCGGTTGCGCGCCTGCCCGGGCCACAGCAAGCCGTGCCGGCCGCCAAGGTTCGCGACCTGTCGGAAATCCGCAGCAGTCGCGTGTTGCGAGTGCTGGTCAATCAGAGCCGCAACAGCTCCGGTGAAGTTCAAGGCCAGGCCATCGGCGTCGAATACCATCGCCTGCGCGCCTTCGAGCAATACCTCAATGGCCACGCTCGCGATGGCCAGGAAATCACCCTCAAGATCATTCCCAAAGCCAAGGATCAACTGCTTGGCGCGTTGCAGCGCGGCGAAGGTGATCTGGTGGCGCCCGGTGAGCTGCTCGATCTGCAACCCGGCTACGCGGTTGCCAGCAGTGAGCCAATCGCCAGCAACGTGCCGCTGGTGCTGGTCGGTATCAAGGGCGAGCGTCGCTACACCAAGGTCGAGCAGCTTTCCGGCAAGACCCTGGCCTTGCCGACCGGCAGTGCGGCGGGGGAGGCGGTCAGCCAGCTCAATCAGAAACTGGCGTTGCACAAACTGGCGCCGATCAAGATCGAATGGGTCGATCCGACGCTGGCGGTCGAGGACGTGCTGGAGATGGTGCAGGGCGGGATTTTCCACCTGACCATCGTCGAGCAACCGATCGCCGAGCGTTGGGGCAAGATCCTGCCGAAGCTGCGTTTCGACCGGCAGTTGATGATTAGCGAGCCGGGTGAGGAATACTGGTTTGTACGCCGTGATGCCTCGATGCTGCGGGCGAGTATCGATCGCTTTCTGGTCGGCTACAAGAAACCGGCGAACGAGGATGCAGAGTTTCTGCGGATCTATCGGCGGCTCTACCAAGTGCATTATCCGTTGGCCAAGGCTAACCGCCAGCGTCTGGAGAAACTGCGCCCGACCCTGCAAAAACACGCGGATGCGCAAAGCATGGACTGGCTGAATCTGGCGGCGCTGGCCTTCAAGGAGTCGGCCCTGCAACCCAGCGCCCGCAGCGGCAGTGGCCCGACCGGGTTGATGCAGATTACCCCGTCCGCAGCGCAGCGGGTCGGTGTGAATAACATCCAGAATCTCGATGCGAATGTGCAGGCCGGGGCCAAGTACCTGGCGATGATCCGTCGCAAGTTTTTCAACAGTCCGAAACTCAATGAGCGCGAGCGCATGGCGTTCACCCTGGCGGCCTACAACATCGGCCCGGAGCGCGTGCAAGGCATGCGCGCCGAGGCACGGCGACGCGGGCTGAATCCGAACCAGTGGTTCTTTCAGGTTGAGCGCATTGCCATGGAACAGGTGGGCATGGGCCCCGTCAGCTATGTTAATAGCGTGAACAAGTATTACCTGGCGTTCGACCGGGAGCGGGAGTCGTTGGAGCCCCGGGGCCAGAAAGTCGCCTCACGAAAATGATCTAATAATTTGATTGTTATGGCGAAATAATTGCGCTTTTAACATGAATTTAACTGATTAATATAGCGGCCAATCCCAACACACTTATCGCAAAACAAGGAATGCCCCATGAGCTCTCTGATCAACAAGGTTCTGTTCACCCGCGCCGGTTATGGCCTGACCATTCTGCGCATCGCAGTCGGCGTGATCTTCGCCGCCCACGGTTCACAAAAGCTGTTTGGTCTGTTCGGTGGTTATGGTCTGGCGGGCACCGCGCAATACATGGACAGCATTGGTCTGCACCCGGGTTACCTGATGGCCACGCTGGCCGGCGGTACCGAGTTCTTCGCTGGTCTGGCGCTGATCATCGGCCTGCTGGTGCGCCCGGCGGCGCTTGGTCTGACCTTCCTGTCGCTGGTGGCGATCTTCACCGTGCACATCAGCAATGGTCTGTTCATGGCCAACAACGGTTACGAGTTCGCCCTGGCGCTGCTCGGTGGCAGCCTCGCGGTGATGATCGAAGGCGCCGGCAAGCTGTCGGTGGATCGCGCCATCGCCGGTTGAGCGCTCTGGATCAAGCAAAAGGCCCGCATTGTGCGGGCCTTTTTTGTTGCGGCCGATTCTTGACACTCATCGGTCACGTTCTCTAGGATGTTGCTCATGCGCCGATTTAAACAGCTACTTGCGGGGCGCCAGGTGACTCAGACAGTTGCCGTCAGAAGCCGGAACAGGGCTTCGAAATACCGCTAAAGCGCTGGTTCGGTGTTGCCTCTCACCTGCCATGCAGACTTTTGAGGCAGAGACACGACACGATGAATGCACTACGCCCTCCAGCACGTCCCGCGCCGATCACGGCACATATCACTCAGCGCAACCCGAAAATCCTGCTTGGCGGCAAACATCAGCCGACGCTGTTGCGTTATCTCGATGGCTGGCCACGTCGCAGCGGTGGTCCCGCCGCGTTCCTGATCCAGTTTGTCGAGGATGGCGAGTCCCTGGCACGTTTTGCCAGCGACAGTTTCGATCTGGCGGTGATTCAGGCACCCAGCGCTGAAGACGCTCCGGATATGATCAAGCAACTGGTTCGCGTCGCGCGGCAGGGGTTGATCACCCGCCGCTGAAACGCTCAGGGATAATCGATCGCCACGATATAGACAAACTGCTCACCGGTTGGCGTCTGTACCCGGACTTCGGCGTCCAGCGCCTTGCCGATCAAGGCGCGAGCCAGTGGTGAGTCGATGCTGATCAGACCCAGTTTCAGATCCAGTTCATCCGGACCGACGATGCGGTAGCGCGATTGCTTGCCGTCTTCGTCCTCGATGGTTACCCAGGCGCCGAAGTAGACCTTGTTCGGATCGCTGGGTTTTTCGCTGACGACCTTCAGTGCTTCGAGACGCTTGGTGAGAAAACGCACGCGGCTGTCGATCTCGCGCAGCATTTTCTTGCCGTAGGTGTATTAGCACTCCTGCCAAATACATACTAATTATCCCGATCCTCTCTCGAAGGCGGGTGGTTTTTTCGGCATTCCTCTCCCTTAAGCTATATGCAAGATTCGCATAATAAGTACTCAGTACTATAAGTGTTTAGGAACCGCCGGGGAGAGAAGACAATGGCTTACGTAGCCAAAGTGAAGGTTAGGTACCGGAATGACGATACGGGACGTGAGATCCAGTTGCCCGGTGTGCTAACGGAAGGAGGAGTGTTGATCTCGCACCTGAGATACCTGGCAAGCGAGCCAACTAAGAGTGCGTCGTGGAGGGAAAGGAGCGTGTTCGCGATGAGGGACACCTCGTGCCGAGTGCTTCTTCAGTTTCGCTGTAATAGCGCCTGGTCGTATCACGGGCAACGTGCGCACGATCGTTGTACCTAAATCAAAGCGCCATTCCGGTATTTTTTATTTAAAACTGAGTAGTTTTTCGCGTGCACTAAATTGGAAAATGCGCACCATTTCGAGCCGCCCAGAAAATTTTCTAAACAGATCTGGGGTCGGGCCCTAAAAAATAAGAGCTAAATTGGTGCGGAAAAAAATACTTTGACAGGGTGATCGGAGTTGTTACAAATTGCGCCGGGAACACATCGGGCTGAGCGATGTGTTCGATTAGAATTACTCCCGATACCTAAGGAAGGGTAAATATGGCTGAAGCGCCTTTTGAATTAATTTCTGAAGTTAAAAGTTCTTCTAGATTGCCACTAGGTCAACTGATATTGGCAATGGGGCTGATTTTAGTTGGTGCGGGGCAGACACTTCTCTATGCGTTGCTGGGGCCGGCGGCTCGTCAGATTGGGCTGTCCGATGTCCAAACGGGATCTATCGTCGCCATCTCCGCCTTTATACTTACTTTCGCTTCGCCCATTTGGGGGAGGGTGATCGATCGTTCAGGAAGTCGTCTCGTTTATTTGATCGGTATGTTCAGTTACGCTGCGGGCTCATTGTGCTTTGCATTGGTTTTAAATGCTGGGATGAATTTAGCGTTCTCCGCACTAAGTGTGTTGGGTCTTTTGATTTTTGTTCGTGTTATTTACGCATCGATGACTGCCGGAATTCATCCAGCAGCGATGGCAAGCATTGCGATGGTCACTCCGAAAGAAAAGCGTCCGGCGAAGATGGGCCTAATGTCTGCTTGTTTTGGGTTGGGGTCTACACTGGGGCCGCTTTTGGGCGCCGGCCTTGGAGGATACGGATTGCTCTGCCCGCTGTACGTTGTTGGAGCTCTCGCCTTTTTAAATGTCCTGTTAGGAATGTTTTTGCTAGACAGGCCAAATGGAAATCTTTCACCTGAAGCTGTTCATAAAACCAATGCATTGCACCTGTTCGATTCTAGAGTTATCGGAGGTTTGCTGGCTACTGTTCTGGTTTATGTAGGCTTTTCAGCCCTACAGCAGTCTATCGCCTTTCATGTCCAAGACACATTGCACTTGAATGCAGCTGAAACTGTAAAACAAACAGGAGTTGTGGTATTTGGGCTTGCCGTAGCAATGGTGGTAACTCAATTTTTTATAATTCAGTATTTTAAACCAGGCCCCCTCAAAGCAATTTCTATCGGTGGTGCACTTGCATTTACTGGTCTTGCATCAATCGCGCTTGGCGCTGTCACGATTGAGCAGATTACGGTGGGAGCGTCTCTCGCAGGGGCTGGATTTGCGTTCTTATTTCCCGGTCTTCAAGGAAGCCTTTCGAGCTCTGTAAAAGAGTCGGAGCAAGGAAGTGTTGCTGGACTTTCATTTGGGGCAGCGGCGCTGGGATACGTGATCGGCCCATTAATCGGGACGTCGCTTCTTGCCGTGGGTTATGGAGCCACGTACTGGTGTGCCGCCATACTCGTATTGATTGGCGTGCTGGTCGCTATGGTTAAAGGTCTTAGTTAATAAGGAATATTCTGGTTTTCTGTCTTTCTAGGTTGCTCCATTATTGGTTGCGATGAAATATCGTATTTTTTTTGCGAATTATAATAAGAGGATGTGCGTCCAGAAACTTGGAAGCCAAATCTGTAGCATAGGTGAAGTTGTAAGGATGTGACCGTAATAGCAAGCGTGCTCTTTACTTAATAAGGATGTCTAAACTCATGCAATCTATTAGTTTGATTCAGAATGGCAGTTCCCTCGCAAGGAGTTTTGAAATTGTGATGCGAGCGGCGGAAACCAAGCCAGCCAAGGCAGCGGCAGAAACCAAGCCAGCCAAGGCAGCGGCAGAAACCAAGCCAGCCAAGGCAGCGGCAGAAACCAAGCCAGCCAAGGCAGCGGC
>NZ_JFYN01000008.1 GCF_000631985.1 Pseudomonas sp. RIT288 | reverse complement strand
TCGCGAGCAGGCTCGCTCCTACAGGAGGATTACCTTTCAACTGTGGGAACGAACCTGCTCGCGAAGAGGCCTGCACATACAACATCATCGTGGCTTGACACACCGCTATCGCGAGCAGGCTCTCTCCTACAGGAGGATTACCTTTCAACCGTGGGAACGAACCTGCTCGCGAAGAGGCCTGCACATTCAACATCATCGTGGCTTGACACACCGCTATCGCTAGCAGGCTCACTCCTACAGGAGGAATGCGGTCACTGTAGGAGTGAGCCTGCTCGCGATGACGTCAGTTGATTTGACACAAAACCAGCAGGCTCACTTCAACGCCTCCGCCAACGGCAACCGTGCCATGTGGGTCGCCTTGAGTGACCCCAGATACAACCAGTCCCCATACTCCCGCGCCGTGGTAATCGGCGAGTAATTGCCGCTGCTGGCGTCCTGCAGATTGGCGATTACCTTGCCCTCAAGGTCCAGCCCCAGGACAAACCCGCGCTTCTCTACCGGTTTCGGCAACACCGTCAGCGCGCGCACGATCATCTTGCGCACCCTCGGATGCCCGGCGGTGCCGTCGAGCAAGGCACTGCGCGGTGCGTACAGCGCGACCCAGAAGCGGTTGCTGTCATTGAAGGCGAGGTTGTCGGGCAGGCCGGGCAGGTTGTCGATGAACAGGTCATGGGTGCCGGCCTTGGGCCCCGTCAGCCAGTAACGGCTGATGCGGTAGGCGCCGGTTTCGTTGACCAGCACATAAGCGTCATCCGGGCCGAGGGTCACGCCGTTGGCAAACTGCAGTTTGTCCAGCAGCACGCTGGTCTTGCCGGTCTGAAAGTCATAGCGCAGCAGGCGCCCGTCACCGCCATGCTCAATGATCGCCTCACCGTCATGGCCGTAACCCCAACGGCTGCTGGCATCGCTGAAATAGGCGTAGTGCCCGGACTTGTCGATCGCCACATCGTCAGTGAAACCGAAAGGCACACCGTTGGCCTCGGTGGTCAGAGGGATCAACTGGCCCTGGGCATCGAGCGACAGCAGACCTTTGATGCCATCGGCGATCACCAGTAAACCGTTGGGATGCCGCGCCAGACCCAGCGGCCGGCCGCCGGTGTCGCTCAGGACTTGGCGCGCCTTGCCGTCAAGGCTGGTGCGGATCAATCGTCCGTCATGCAGCCCGGTGATCAGGAAGTCGCCTTCCAGCAGCAGTGCCTCGGGGCCGTCGATGTCGCTCGGGCCAACCTGCTCGGCAGCCTTGAGCCGCTGGTTTTCCGCGTACGGACCTGCGCTCAGCGACGGTGCTGCTGGCGGCTTCCACGCCACCGGCTGCACCTTGGTCGGCATCAGCAGCAGAAACGCGATGACGAGGATAACCAGCAGTAACAGCAGGCGCTTCATGAAAGGTGCCCCGTCAGCGTCAGGTGCCTGAGCGCCATGTCGCGCAGGGCCTGCATCGAGGTCGCCGATTCACGTTCGATGCGGCGCTTGAGCAGCAGTAGATTGGCCAGTCGCATGCCCAGCCCCTCGAACTGATAATCCAGGGTGCGCACGAACCGCGTACCGTCACCTTGCGCCGTGCACTCGTAGCTCAGCAGCAGCGACAAGCCATGATCGCCCCGCGCCCGGGCGCACCAGCGGCGACCGGGCAGATACTCGGTGACCTCCCAGCGCAAATGGCCGGCGCGCCCGCCGGCATGAATGTCTTCTTCGAAACGCGCGCCGGCATGCAGCGGGCCTTGTGGGCCGTTGATTTTCAGCGACGACGGGTGCCACTCGGGCCAGTGGTTGACGCTGGCGGCGTAGCGGAGCACGGCGACCGGTTCGCCGGCGATATCGATCTGGTGCTGCATGCGGGTCATGGGCGATCTCGAATAGCGCAACGGGGTGGGTTGCGGCTCCCAGTACAGGGTGCCGAACAGGTAGTCCATCAGCGGAAAAACGATATTGAAATTTCGCTCCTGCATGCGCTCGCGGCGGTGATGCAGTTCGTGCAGATGACGCATCTGGCGGATCCACGGCAGGCGGGTCAGCAAGTTGTTCGGTGGCAAATGCTCGCAGGCGTGAAACACCTCGTAGGTCAGATAACCCAAGACCATGCAGCCGCCGAACAGCCCGGCGACATTGGCGTTGAACTGCGCGAGCAGCCACCACAGCGGCAGGGTGAAAACCAGCGTATGCACGACAATCAGCCAGGCCGGAAACAGAATCACCCGCCAGTCGCGGGCGCCGTCATAAGTCATGTGGCCGGGGGTGAAAAAGCTGTGATGGTCGCCGGCATGCCGGGCGTAGAACAGTTTGGCGAACGTCTTTTTGTGATGGCCGAGATGGCGATGGACCATGTACACGCCAAAGTTGAACAACAGCAGGGTCAGCGGCACGCTCAGCCATTCCAGCGGCTGCACCTGATACACGCTGCTCCAGAAAGCGCCGATCGCCAGCACGCCGAACAGCAGCACGAAGGCGCCGTGCAGCCACGGGTTGTATAGCGGATGAATGGCCGCACGATAGCGACTGCGGAATGCCTCGGTGGTCTGCCTCACTGCGCTCACCTATGGGTATTGTTGTTATACCCGGCAGATTAGCCGATCCGGCCGTTTGTGCAGCCCGCACCTTGAGGTCACTTGCGCCATGCTCCGGTCTAAAGCGGCCGACTCAGCTCAACGGGTTCCAGCGTTGCGACCAGTCGTCATCGGTGGCGATCACCTGGCGCAGCAGATCGAACGCCTGTTGCAGCGTCGCCGAGTCGCGTTCGCGGGCATACACCAGATAGGTTGGATAGCCGAATTCCGGGGCTTTGGTGACCGCTTCCAGTGCGCCGGTTTCCAGATAGCTGCGCACCACGCGGGTACGGAAGTAGCCGCTGCCGCCATGTTCGAGGATGTATTGCAGGGCCAGCGGGCCAAGGTTGAAGCTCAGTGCGGCTTTGGCCTTGTCCGGCAGGGCGGCGTCGTGCTGACGACGGAAATCCGGCCCCCAGTCGATGTAGACGTAGGGATCCGGGCGGTTCGGCGCACGCACCAGAATCAGTTTTTCTTCCAGCACCTGCTCGACCTGCAGACCCGGCCAGTACTCCGGCTGATAGACCAGCGCAGCATCAAGCACGCCGAGTTCGAGCTGGCGCAACAGGTTTTCGCCGTCGCGGATTTCCATGCGCAGGGCATGCCCGGGAATTTTCTCGCGCAGTTCGGCGGCCCAACTGAGCATCAATGGGTTGCACAGGCTGACTTCACCGCCGATGTGCAGCACGTTGTGATAGCCATCCAGCAACGGCAGGTCGCGGCGCGCGGCTTCCCAGGTCTGCACCAGTTGATTGGCGTAGACCACGAAGGCCTCACCATTGGCGGTCAGTTTCGCCCCGGCGCGGTTGCGCACGAACAGCGTACTGCCCAGCTGACTTTCGAGTTTCTGCACCCGGGCGGTGATCGCCGTCTGCGTGACGAACAGCTTCTGCGCCGCGGCGGCAAGACTGCCGTGACGGACGATTTCCAGAAAGGTACGGGCGAGGTCGATGTCCATGGGCGGGCCGATGTCTGAGGTGCGGGCATTGTAAGTGCCGGCTCGTCACCGCGTCATCGTTCATCGCGAGCAGGCTCACTCCTACAAGGTTCTGCGGTGGCCATCGATTTCGCGAACGACACAAACCCTGTAGGAGTGAGCCTGCTCGCGATTGCGGTCTGCCTGCCAAAAACAGTGCCGCCTGACCCACCGCCATCGCTGGTCTGCGGTGAAGCTCAGCCCGCCCACTCAACCTTGCGCACCCGCGCCCAGTCTTCCACCAGCCGCGCCGGCGTGCCGCAGGCTTTGCGCTTGTAGACGAAATTACGGCACTTCTCGGCAAACTGGTTGCGGTTGTAGAGCATGTCTTCCTGCATTTCCTGCAGCTCGCTTTCCCGGCATTGCTCGATCAGCACCTGATCCACGCGCAACTTGCGTTCACGCACGGCGGCATAGGTCGGATCGGTCAGTGCCGCGTTGGCCCGTTGCAGCAGCCACAAGGAAAACTCATCCGGGCAGCGCGGGCCGATTTCCTGGACCATGCCCAGTTGCAGCGCCTGCGTGACGCTGACCGGCAGACAGGCCTGGGTCAGTTGCTCGGCCATCGCCGGGCCGACGGCGCGGGGCAGGCTGTAGGTCCAGTATTCCGAGCCATACAGGCCCATGCTCTTGTAATGTGGATTGAGCACGACGTCGGCCCGGGCAAACACGATGTCAGCGGCCAGTGCGAGCATCACGCCGCCAGCCCCGGCATTGCCGGTCACGCCGCTGACCACCAGTTGCTGCGCGCTGAGCAGCTCGGCGCAGACATCGTCGATCGCCTGAATATTCGCCCACGCTTCGGCGCCCGGATCCTGCGCGGCCTGGATCACGTTCAGGTGCACACCGTTGGAAAAACTGCCGCGCCCACCCTTGATCAGCAACACGCGGATGTCACGGGACTTGGCCCAGCGCAACGCTTCGACCATGCGCTGGCACTGTTCGGTGCTCATCGCGCCGTTGTAGAACTCGAACGTCAGCTCCCCGACATGCCCGGATTCACGGTAGCGGATCGGCTGATACGCCTCGTCGTTGAACGGCTCGCTGGCAATCGACCAGTCGAGGGTTGGCACGCCTGCCAGTTGCCCGGCCAGCACATGTCGCGCCGGTTGCTTGAAGGTCTCTTCGCCGGGTAGTGGTTTGCGCCGCAGCGAGCCGATCCACAGGCTGTGATCGCCGGTGGCGACCAGCACCGCGTCGTCATGTACGGCGAGGATTTTGCCGGGAATGCCGGTGCGCTGATCGAGGTGCGCGTCGTACACGTAATACTGCCCGCCGGCCAGACTCGCCAAGACCCCGGGCTGGCCGTCTGCAGCGTCGATGCAGCGTTTGATGAAGCGCGAGCAGTCGTGCCAGCTGAAGGTGCGGTCGTCCTGCTTCATGTTCGGTTGCAAGCGGCCCCGGACTTTGGGGTCGGTGTAATCCAGTGCGACCGGTTGCACCCCTTCGATGAACTTTTCGACCACTTCGCGAATACAGCGAATCGCCGCATCGCTGACCCGACCGTTGTACAACTCGGATTTGCGCAAGTCCGACGGCAGATTGAATTCACAGGTGGCCCAGACCGGGCCGGCGTCCATTTCTTCCACCGCTTGCAGGGCAGTCACGCCCCAGCGTGTCAGTTCGTGGGTGATCGCCCAGTCCAGCGCGCTGGCGCCACGATCGCCGACGATGCCCGGGTGAATGATCACCACCGGGCGCCGCGCATTGCTCCACAGCGCCTGCGGCACGCGATCCTTGAGGAATGGGCAGATCACCAGATCGGCGCCGCTGTTTTCGATCTGTTCGCACACCGACGCCTCGTCGGTGAACACCACAACGCTGGGCGAGTGCCCGGCCTGACGCAGTTCCAGCCAGGCGCGTTGGGTCAAGCCGTTGAAGGCCGAGGACAGCAGAATAATCTTCAGTGATCGCATGGTTTTCTTCCTTGAAGGGATAGCCGCGGGCTCCCGGTGAGCCGTCCTTGGCGTTCGATGGAGCGCGCAGATTAGAGAGTGCTTGCGCGCTGGCAACTGATCAGGGTCAACGTTGTGTCAGTCAATATTTCTACCGCGACGGAACGCCTTATTCTCAAAGGTTTGCTTATCCTGATTTTTAATTACTTCAAATGTGCGCAGCGCTATTGCACAGTCGCGCCTGATCAAGAGCCGGACGATCCCGGCAGAACCACGGATTTTCGCAGCGGGTGGGACCCGTTTCAGGGAGCAAGGCATGGGTGATGTTCAGAACCCGCATTACCGGATGATTGGGCACATGTTCCAAAAGGACTATCGCTGGCTGTGCGCTGCGGTTGGCCGTACGCTGGGTTGCCCGCACAGCGCACAGGACATCGCCTCGGAAACCTTTTTACGGGTGCTGGCCCTGCCGGACCCGAGCGCCATTCGTGAACCACGGGCACTGCTGACCACCATCGCCCGGCGCCTGGTCTATGAAGGCTGGCGCCGCCAGGATCTCGAACGTGCCTATCTGGAAAGCCTGGCGCTGGCGCCGGAACCGGTGCATCCATCACCGGAAGAACGCGCGCTGGTGATCGAAGCGCTGCTGGCAGTCGATCGCTTGCTCAATGGCTTGTCGGCCAAGGCCAAAGCTGCGTTTCTCTTCCATCAGCTTGACGGTTTGACCTACAGCGAAATCGGCGAACGGCTCGGGGTTTCCACCAGTCGCGTGCAGCAGTACATGGTCGAGGCGTTCAAACGCTGCTATCAGGCGATGCAGGCATGAGGCCGGACGAAGCGCTGATCGATGAGGCGGCGCAGTGGATGGCGCTGTTGCAGTCCGGCGAGGCCAGCGCTGGCGAGCGCGCGGCATTTGAAGCGTGGCGCGCGGCTGATCCGCGCCATCAGCGGATCATCGAACAAATGGGCGGCGGCCTGAACCTGCTGCGCAACCCGACCTTGCGCGGGCTGCCGCGCAACAGTCTGCTGCACAGCCTGAATGCGCCATCGAGTCGGCGGCGCTTTGTCAGTGGCAGCTTGAGTGTGCTCGGCATCGCTGTGCTGGCCGGTCTGCTCGGGCGCCGCTACGGCTGGCTGCCGGAAGCCGGCGAGTTGGCCACCGGCACCGGCGAACGGCGCGATTTCTTTTTGGCGGATGGCAGTGCGCTGAGCCTGAATGCACGTACACGGGTGGTGGCGCAATTCGATGCGGTTCAGCGTCTGCTGGTGGTGCGCACCGGCGAGTTGTTGGTGGATGTGGCCAAGGATCCTGCGCGGCCGTTCGTGGTCGCGACCGAGCACGGTCGGATGCGGGCGCTGGGGACGAAATTCCTCGTGCAACAGAGCGACGATTTTACCCGTCTGGTGATGCTGCATTCGCAGGTTGAAGTGGTCACCGCCAGCGGCGCGCGGCAGGTGGTGGAGGCGGGGGAGAGTCTGCTGTTCAACGCCCGGGACATTTTGGCTCTGGAGCGCAGCAACGGCCAGGAAAGCGCCTGGGTACAAGGTCGCCTGGAAGTGCGCGACCGGCCGCTGAGCGAAGTGATCGACAGCCTGCGCCGCTATCGCCGCGGCATTCTGCACCTGAGTCCCGAAGTGGCCGATCTGCGCCTGAGCGGCCTCTATCCGCTGGACGACAGTGACCGCACTTTGCAGCTGCTGGAGCGCTCACTGCCGATCCGCGTCACCTGGCACAACCCCTATTGGGTCAGCATCCAGCCCCGCCCTTAAGCCCACCGCATATCCCTCTAGGAGCTGCCGCAGGCTGCGATCTTTTGATTTTCGCTTTTAAAGATCAAAAGATCGCAGCCTTCGGCAGCTCCTACATGATGTGTGTGGAGTCCGGTTATAGGTTTATGACTTCTTGGCCTAATTGTCGCCCTATAAAAAACGCCGGCCCGCTGCTCATTCCCTGCAGACGCCTTCAACAGGGAAGCCCTTGATGATTTCATTCAAACAACAATTACCGCGCCTGACCCTCGCCACCGCATTGGCGATGGGGTTGGCGCCGATCGCGGTGTATGCGCAGGATTCTGCCGTTCAGGTATTCACTTTCGACATCGCCAGCGGCCCGCTCGACGAGGTCTTGCTGGACATCTCGCGCCAGACCGGCGTACCGATTTCCTTCAGCCAGAATCTGGTGCAAGGCAAACGCAGCGGTGCCGTGCGCGGTGCGTTGGGCGGACGTCAGGCCGTCGAGAAGGCGTTGCTCGGCAGCGGGCTGCACGTCGAGCAAAGTGCTCAGGGCCTGAGCGTGCGCGAAGGGGCGGCGATTGCGCCGGTGGCGGCCAAAGTCAGTGCCGTGGCCCCGGCGACCAGCGCCGATTACCGTATGGAAAAAGTCACCGTCACCGGTTCGCGAATCGCCCGCGCGCAGAGCGATGGCGCGACCCCGGTCAACGTCATCACCCACGAAGAGATGGAAGCGCGCGGCTACAAGAACGTCTATGACGCCCTGGCGACGCAGACGCAAAACACCGGCATGACCCAGGGCGAGGACTACGGCAACACCTGGCAACCGGCGGCCAGCGCAATCAACCTGCGTGGCCTCGGCCCCAATCACACGCTGGTGCTGATCAACGGCCGGCGCGTCGCCGATTACCCGACGCCATACGACGGCAAGGTCAACTTCACCAACCTGGCGAACATTCCCTCGGCGGTCATCGAACGCATCGAAATTCTCAGCAGCGGCGCCTCGGCAATCTACGGTTCGGACGCGATTGCCGGGGTGGTCAACATCATCCTCAAGAAGCAGATCGATGGCATCGACGTCAATCTCAAGGGCGGCACCAGTGAGCGCGGCGGTGGCGACAATCAGCGCCTGCAAATCAGCGGCGGCGGCAGTTGGGGCGACTTCGACGGCTTGTTCGGCCTGGAACTGACCAACCGTGACCCGATCTGGGCCGACGATCGCGGCTTCATGCAGAGCGGCCCGCTGGCGGATGTCGGTTACCGTCGCGACCTGAGCAACAACCGCTACCTCGGCCCCGGTTGCGGCGCCTATCAAGGCACCTTCGACAACAAGCTGCTGAACAACGGCGGACGCTGCCGCACCGATCAGATGTACAACGATTACTGGACGATCCAGACGCAAAAGGAAAACTACGACGGCTATACGCGCGGCACCTGGCACTTCAGCGACAGCGGTCAGGTGTTTGCCGACTTGATGTATGGCCTCGACCACATCCAGAACAACACCCGTGGCCCGACGTTTACTTCACCGGATTTCATCAACCAGAACAGCGGCAATCTGGAGCGCTGGTATCGGCGTTACGGTGAAGAGGAAATCGGTGGCCGCACCAGCAACAACAGCAAGTGGACCGACACTTCGTGGACCGGCACCCTCGGCCTCTCGGACAAGATCGCCGACACCGGCTGGAGCTACGATCTGGCGGCCAACCGTTCGGAATATCGCAGCGTCAGAACCACGCGCTACACGCCGCTGTCGTCGATTCAGGATTTCTACCTCGGCCCGCAATTGGGCGTGAGTGGCGGTTACCCGGTGTTCGCCCCGGACGCCTCGCGTCTCGATCGCCCGCTGACGCCACAAGAGTGGGAGCAGTTTCGCAGCAATCTGACCCAGCGCAGCAAGTCGGTTTCCACCAGCTACAACGCGTCGATCAATGGCGACCTGTTTGACCTGCCGGCCGGCCCGGTCGGATTTGCCGGCGTGCTGGAAGCGGGCAAGCAGGAATATCGCGTCGACCCGGATGACGGTCTGAATGACGGCACTTTTTATGGCGTGAGCCCGGCGCAAAGCTCCGGCGGTTCGCGCAAGCGCTACGCCGCCGGTGGCGAGTTCAGCATTCCGGTGACCGACACCGTGCTGGCCACCGCCGCCGGGCGTTGGGACCAATACAAATTCAGCGGTCGCAGCGAGCAGCAGAAAACCTACAACCTCGGCCTCGAATGGCGCCCGATCACCAGTCTGTTGCTGCGCGGCAGTTACGGCACCAGTTTCCGTGCACCGGACCTGAACTACATCTACCAGTCGGACAGCAACGGTTACTACCCGGCGCAGATCGACTACTACGGTTGCAGCCAGGGCGTGCAGGGCGCGTGTGATCGTGGGCGGGTCGATTACACCCAGAGTGGCACCCCGGATCTTGAGTCCGAACGCGGCAAATCCTGGACCTATGGTTTTGTCTGGTCGCCGTCGCGCAATTTCGATTTCTCCACCGATTTCTGGCGGGTCGAGATCGACGACCTGCTGACCACCGTCGACGAAAACCGCCTGTTGCAGCAAGAGAACGAATGCCGCAACGGCACCCAGGACATCAACTCGGCGAACTGCCAGTCGACCCTGGCGCGCATCGACCGCAACCCGGGCAATGCCGCGGTTGATCCCAATCAGTTGCAGCGAGTGCGGGTCAATGCGATCAACGCCGCCAGCGAGCGGGTCAGCGGTCTGGACTTCAAGAGCAACATCCGCTGGGGCGCCGGGCAGTACGGCGCGTTCAGTTCGGCGCTGGGCTATACCTTGGTGCTTTCGCATTTCTACAAGGAGTCCGACGAGGCGCCGACTCAGGACTGGCGCACTTCGCGGACCAACTACGACTGGCGCAGCAAGGTCAACGCCAGTCTGACCTGGGATTACCAGAAAGCCACGGCGACGCTGATGGGCATTCGCTATGGTTCGGTGACCAACGGCGCGGGTGACGGGCGTCTGTCGCCCTGGACGGTGTTCAACGCCAGCGCCCGCTACAAGCTCAATGACCGTGCCAGCGTCGGCCTGACCGTGAACAACGTGCTCAACCAGATCAAACACGATGACTCGGCCGGCTGGCCGTATTACCCGACCGGCAACTATGACCCGTACGGGCGGCAGTGGTGGCTGGATGTGAGTTATCACTTCGGCAGTTGAGCACGCGGTATGCGTGAGTAACGTCCTACGCAAACGGGCCGAAATTTCGCAGAAGCGGGGATATTTCCGACGACATTCTCAGGTTGGTCGTCGGAAGCATGATCTATAGCATCGGACATGACATTGAAGTCGTAAACGGCTTGGACGCTCAGGCCTCTGATAACGGATGGATTATGCGAACGCCCCACCTCGAATACGAAACGCCTGCTTATTCCCATCGCCTTCAATGGCGCACCGATCGTGCCAGGTGCCCCATGGAGGAGGTCGCGATGCCCAGCGTCAAGGTAACCCGACTGACGGGGGTGAAGCGGGCCGAGGGCAGACCTGTCGACTTGCTCGTGAATGGCCAGAACATCGGTGACGACGCCTTTCTGATCGTTGACCTGACCGACGAAGGTTTTGAGCTGAACGATGTCGTCAACATGCTTTCAACCTCTGAGCTTTATCTGCAAGACGATATGGTCAAACGTATCACCGGCAAGTCGGTCAGAACCGTACGGCGATTACTGAAGGAAGGTAAAACGGTACGGCTTGGCCCGCAGCAAAGCGTCATCGCCTACCAATATGCGTTGGTGCTGGAAAAGGCCATTCGTGCCTTCGGGCGCCAGTCACGGGCCGAGGAGTGGCTGCGCAAACCCAGTACCTACCTGAACGGTCGCGTACCCGTGGAGTTGATCCGGCATTCACTGGGGTTTCAGATGGTCGAGCAGTATCTGGGGCAGCTGATATACGGGGTTTACACATGAATCCCTTGCCTTGGGACGAGCACTGGTATGCATGGCGGCTGGACCCCGAGGTTTACGGAGGGACGTGGGACAGCGGGATGGGTTCAAATCTCAATGGAGGCCGATGGAACATACCCGGGCGGCGAGTCGTTTATGCATCAGTCGATCCATCCTCGGCCATTCTGGAGGTGGCAGCCAATCACAGCTTTGACGCGCTGGACAGTGAACCTTATGTCCTCACGTGTTTTGAGGTCATCAGCGAAGCAAAAGTGAAAATCGTGCAGCCGGAGGATGTGCCGAATCCTTACTGGTTGAGCCCCGCCAAGCCTTCACCCAATCAACAACTGTTCGCCGATGCATTATTGGCAGAGCATCCGTTTGTACTGATCCCCTCGGCGGCAACCCGGCACTCGTGGAATCTGCTGGTGAGCTGCGAATTGGCGGAGGGGCAGTTCAGGATGGTTTCCCAGGAGCGGTTTGGGCTGGATACCCGGTTGCTGAGGGAGATGGAGCTGGCTTGATCCACACATGCCATTTTTTTGCATAACCTCATCACCCAACGGTCTAAATCGGGCTCTATAAAACCCTGCTGTCCATTGCACATCCCTGCATAAACCAAAACGCAGGGATGGCCGTTCATGATCCATTTTTCACCCGTTAGATCCCGTTTGAGCCTGGCCTTGCTGCTGGCGATCAATACCTTGCCGGCAGTTGCTGCCGACGAACCCACGACCCAGTTGCAACGGGTGGAAGTCACCGGTACTGCGATTCGCCGGGTCGATGCGGAAACTGCGGTGCCGGTCACCATTCTGCGAGTTGAAGAACTGCGCGAGCAGGGGGTGAGCACCACCGAGGAGCTGGTGAGCCGGATTTCCGCCAATCAGTCTTCGGTCGGCTCCGGTCGTTCGGTGGGTTCGAGCAGCGGCGGGGCGTCGTATGCCGATTTGCGTGGCATCGGCCCGAACAAGACGCTGGTGCTGCTCAATGGCCGGCGGCTGAGCAACAACGCGACCAACGCGATCAATGGCTCCGGGGTTGACCTGAACACCATTCCGTTCGCCGCCATTGATCGCGTCGAAGTCCTGCGTGACGGTGCTTCGGCGTTGTACGGCACCGATGCGATTGGCGGGGTGATCAACTTCATCACCAAGACCAGCCTCACGGAAGGCCAGCTCAGCACCAACTACGACACACCGACCCATGCCGGCGGTGGTGAAAGTCGTAACTTCAGCGGCAGTTGGGGCTTCGGCGATTTGCAGGATGATCGTTTCAACGTGTTCGGCGTGGTCAGTCATGACAAGCAGCAACGCCTGGCTGCCGAAGACCGTGGTTACACCTACAACTATCAGCCGGGACGCGGCCTCGATTACACCTCCGGCACCGCATCGCCGGCCAACTGGAGTCAGGGCAGCAACGCCACCAACCCGCTGGCCAGTTCCGGCTGCAGCGCCCCGGGCCTGCTGGCGCGCAATGGCATCTGCCGCCAGAGCCTGTGGAATTACCTCGATCTGGTGCCGGAAACCGAGAAGACCTCGGCTTTCGCCAAAGCCACCGGCAAGCTGGCGGATGATCACAACGTCAGCCTCGAATACTTCTGGGCACGCAACGAAAACCGCACGCAGATCGGCCCCGGTACGCTGATGGGCAATCAGGTCAATCCCGGCACGACGTTCTATCCCGGTAACGGTATTACCCCCGGCCCCAACGGCTTCGCCCTCGACCCGACGCAACCGGTGGATGTGAACTGGCGCGAAACCGCCGTTGGCGCGCGCCAGCACGAAGACGACAACACCGGCCAGCGTTTGCTGTTGAGCTTTGACGGCAGCGTGGTTGGTTGGGACTACAACGTCGGCGCGTCGTACAACCAGAACAAAGTGATCAATGCCATCGAGGCCGGCTATGTCAACGACCGCGCCGTCAGCGCCGGTATTGCCAACGGCGTCATCAACCCGTTTGGCGCACAGACCGCTGCCGGGCAGGCGCTGCTGGCGGCCAATGCGGTGGACGGCGATTACTCGACGGCGGTAGGGCGGGTGAAGGCGATAGACGGGCGTGTCAGTCGTGAGATCGGTGATTGGTTCGGCGCTGGTCCTTCGGCACTGGCGCTGGGTGGCGAATACCGCAAGGAGGATTTTCATCAGGATTTCGCCCAGTTCGCTGCCGATGTGCAGAGCCTTGGCGTCGACCCCAATGCCAGCGTCGCCGGGGATCGCAGCGTCTCGGCGCAGTACGCCGAGGTCAACGTGCCGGTGCTCGACAGCCTGGAGTTGTCCGCCGCTGTGCGCCACGACAAGTACAGCGATTTCGGCAGCACCACCAACCCGAAATACTCGTTCCGCTTCCAGCCGTTCAAGCAACTGGTGGTGCGCGGCGCCTACAGTGAAGGTTTTCGTGCGCCGTCGCTGTACGAGTTGTACAGCCCGAACTTCACCACGTTCACCGTCGCCAACTACAACGACCCGCGGCTGTGTGCCGGCGGCAACCCGAGCAACGGCGGGATCGCCAACCGCGACTGCGCCCAGCAGTTCTACAGTCGCACCGGTGGCAATACTGAACTGAGCCCGGAAACCGCGCGCAACGTCACCCTCGGTTTCGTCTATCAGCCGTTCGAGCGGCTGACCACCGGGCTGGACTTCTGGTGGATCAACATCGCCAACCAGATCGCCGAATTCCCGGAATCGGCGGTGTTCGAGAACCCGGAGCTGTACCCTGATCGCCTGGTGCGCAAGCCTGATGGCTCCATCGATCACATCGTCACGGGGCTGGCCAACCTCGGCAAGATCAAGACCCATGGTGTCGATGTCAGTTTCGACTACCGCTTGCCGAGCACCCCGTACGGCAACTTCGGCATCGGCCTGCAAGGCACCTATGTCAGCCGCTACGAGTACCAGCAGCAGCTCAAGGGCGACTACATCGACAAGCTCGGCGATTTTCGTGGCGGCGACTTTTCCTCGGCCGGCGCCGTGGCCCGTTGGCGTCACAGCCTGACCGGCAGCTGGAACTACGGCCCCTACGGCGTGGCCCTGACCAACCGCTACACCAGCGGTTACCACGACTCCGACCGCGAGACCCACGATTACGTCGGCTCGTACAACGTCTGGGATCTGGCAGGCACCTACACCTGGCGCAAAACCCTGAGCGTGACCCTCGGTGCGAAGAACCTGTTCGACCGCGAGCCACCATTCAGTAACCAGACCTACACCTTCCAGAGCGGCTACGACCCGAAATACGGCGACCCGTTCGGGCGGACGCTATACACGCGGGTCAATTACAAATTCTGACCCGCTCTGTGTACTGACCCGCTCTGTGTAGGAGCTGCCGAAGGCTCGGGCCGCGATCGGACGATCTTTTGACGTTAAAGATCAACAGATCGTCCGATCGCGGCCCGAGCCTGCGGCAGCTCCTACAAGGATCGGATTTCATGGAAGGGGCGGGTTTTAGTCACTTATTGATCTAAGCCTGCCCTATAAAAATCGCCGGCCTGTTGCACATCACAGGTAGGCAGGATGATAGGTGACTGTTGCGTCGCTATCGCCAGCAGGCTGACTACCACGGGGTTCTGTGTCCAGCGCAAGAGCCTGCGGGAGCTAGCCTGCTAGCGAAGAGGCCAGTAGCCGCACCGTGCAAAAAAGGATCTGCCAATGCTCTCCAGGCTCATTCTGTTCAGCGTTTTTGCGCTGCCATGCCCCTTCATTTGGGCCGCTCCACAACCCGCACTCACGGTCTACGGCGAAGCCCCCAAATACGCCGCGGACTTTCACCACCTGGCCTACGCCAACCCCAACGCGCCCAAGGGCGGGACGCTGCGGCGCTCCTCACTGGAAAGCGGCCCGTTCGATCACCTGATTCCGTACATCGACAAAGGCACCGGCGTCGCCGACATCGACGGTTGGCTCTACGCGCCGCTGGCCTGTCGCAGCAAGGACGAACCCTACAGCGTCTACGGCCTGGTGGCGCAGCAGATGGAACTGGATGCGGATCGCCGCTGGCTGCGTTTCTACCTCAATCCCAAGGCGCGGTTCGACGACGGCACGCCAATCACAGCCGAAGACGTGCGTTACACCTTCGAACTGTTAACCACTCAGGGCAGCCTCAAATACCGCCAACAGTTTCGTGACGTTGCCGACGTAGTGGTGGAGTCGCCGACGCAAGTGCGCTTCAACTTCAAGAACAACGACAGCCGCACCTTGCCACTGGATCTGGCGACGCTGCCGGTGTTTCCGGAACATTGGTGGCGCACACGAAACTTCGCCGACGGCGCCGGTTTCGAGATCCCGCCGGGCAGCGGCCCGTACCGGATCAGCGCGGTGGATGCCGGGCGCAGCGTGAAATTTCAGCGCGTCGCCGACTGGTGGGCCAAGGACCTGCCGATCACGCGCGGCCTCTATAACTTCGATCACTTGAGTGTCGAGTTCTTCGCCGACACCGATGTTTCCCGGCAAGTGCTCAAGGCTGGCGGTTTTGATTACAACCGCGACTTTTCCGCGACCAGTTACACCATCGGCTATGCCGGGACGGCGCTGGAGCAGGGTAAATTGCTTCGCGAACATCTGGCGCCGGGTGCTGCGCAAGGTTCGCAGGGTTTCGTGTTCAACCTGCAAAAACCCATGTTTCAGGATCGCCGGGTGCGGCAGGCGATCGCCATGCTCTGGGATTTCGAGTGGAGCAATCGGCAGATGATGCGCAGCATGTACCTGCGCCAGCGCAGTTACTTCTCGCACAGTGCGTTGTCGGCCACCGAGTTGCCGGACGCCGAGGAACTGAAAATCCTCGAACCGTGGCGCGGCAAGATCCCCGATGAGGTGTTCACCGAGGTCTTCGAAGCGCCGAAAACCGACGGCAGCGGCAACATCCGCGCCGAGCAGTTGCAGGCCTTGAAACTGCTGGAAGCCGCCGGCTGGAAACCCCGTGGTGATCAGTTGGTGAATGCCAACGGCGAGCCGCTGCAGTTCACCTTTCTCAACGGTCAGAAGGGCTTTGAACGGCTGCTGCTGCCGTTCAAGCGCAACCTGGCGCAGATCGGTATCGGCTTCGATATTCGCCAGGTCGACACCGCGCAATACACCAACCGCGTGCGCAATCGCGACTACGACATGATCGTGGTCGGCTACCCGGTGAGTCAGGCGCCGGGGCGCGAGATGTTCAATTACTTCGGCTCCGACGGCGCCGACGATCCCGGTTCGAACAACTACATGGTGCTGCGCGATCCGGCCGTCGATGCCTTGCTTGAAGGGCTGGTGCAGGCCGACAACCGCGAAAGCCTGCTGCGCCATGCTCACGCTTTGGATCGGGTATTACAGTGGGGTTATTACTGGATTCCCAACTATTACCCGCCGGGGATTTCCACGGTGTGGTGGAACCGTTTCGGCCGTCCGGCGACGGCGCCGCTGTATGACGCCGGGCTCGATACCTGGTGGGAAATCAGCCCGACCGCGTTGACCGCCACACAGATGCAGCAACAGCAAAAGGAGTTCGCCCATGTGGGGTTATAGCCTGCGGCGTCTGGTGCTGATCGTGCCGACTTTGTTCGCCATTTTGCTGGTCAATTTCATCATCGTGCAGGCGGCCCCCGGCGGACCGGTCGAGCAGGCGATCGCGCGCTTGCAGGGCATTGGTGTCGGCGCGGCGGTGGGCGGCGGTCATGTCGAAACCATCGGCGGTGAATCCCGCGCGACCCGGGGGCTCGACCCGAAACTGGTGGCAGATATCGAACGCCAGTACGGCTTCGACAAACCCGCCGGCGAGCGCCTGTGGCTGATGCTCAAAAGCTACGCGCAACTGGATTTCGGCCAGAGCTTTTTCCGTGGCGCCAGCGTCACCGAGCTGATCTGGCAGAAGCTGCCGGTCACCTTGTCACTGGGCTTGTGGGCCACGTTGATCACTTACCTGGTGTCGATTCCGCTGGGCATCCGCAAGGCCGTACACAACGGCTCGACGTTCGATGTCTGGAGCAGCGTGGCGATCATCATCGGCTACGCGATGCCGGGGTTCCTGTTTGCGCTGCTGCTGATCATCGTGTTCGCGGGCGGCAGCGCACTGGACTGGTTTCCGGTGCGCGGGCTGGTCTCGGACAACTTCGCCGAGCTGTCGCCGTGGGGCAAGGTTGCCGATTACTTCTGGCATCTGGTGCTGCCGGTCACCGCGCTGGTGATCGGCGGATTCGCCACGCTGACGATCCTCACCAAAAACAGCTTTCTCAACGAAATCTCGCGCCTGTACGTGGTGACGGCACGGGCCAAGGGCCTCAGCCAGCGCCAGGTTTTATACGGTCACGTGTTTCGCAACGCGATGCTGCTGGTGGTCGCCGGATTGCCGCAGGCGCTGGTGACGGTATTTTTCGGCGGCTCGTTGCTGATCGAAGTGATCTTCTCCCTCGATGGCCTCGGCCGTCTCAGCTACGAGGCAGCGGTGTCGCGCGACTATCCGGTGGTGTTTGGCTCGTTGTTCATCTTCACCCTGTTCGGCCTGCTGATAAAACTGCTCGGCGACCTGTGTTACACGCTGGTTGACCCGCGCATCGACTTCACCGCGAGGACTGCCTGATGCTGACTCTATCTCCCATCGGCCAGCGGCGCTGGGCGCGGTTCAAGGCGCACCGGCGTGGCTGGTGGTCGTTGTGGCTGTTCTTGCTGTTGTTCGGCCTGAGCCTGGGCGGCGAGTTGATCGCCAATGACAAACCGCTGCTGGTCGAGTATCAGGGCCAGTGGTATTTCCCGGCGTTCAAGCGCTACACCGAGCAGGATTTCGCCGGCGAATTGCCGTTCCAGCCGGACTATCGCAGCGCGCAGGTGCGGCAACTGATCGAGGGGCAGGGCGGGCGGATGTGGTTTGCGCCGATCCCGTTCGGTTTCGATACGGTCAACTATGACCTGACTGAACCGGCGCCGAGTGCGCCGAGCGGCGAGAACTGGCTGGGCACCGACGATCAGGCGCGGGATGTGCTGGCGCGGGTGATCTTCGGTACGCGGGTGTCGCTGCTGTTTGCCTTGGCACTGACCGCCGCCAGTGCGCTGATAGGCATTGCGGCCGGTGCCTTGCAAGGCTTTTACGGAGGCTGGGTCGATCTGCTCGGGCAGCGGTTGCTGGAGGTGTGGTCGGGGCTGCCGGTGTTGTATCTGCTGATCATTCTGTCCGGGTTCGTCGAGCCCAATTTCTGGTGGTTGCTGGGGATCATGGCGCTGTTTTCCTGGCTGAGTCTTGTCGATGTAGTGCGCGCCGAGTTCCTGCGCAGCCGCGGCCTGGAATACGTGAAAGCTGCGCGGGCGCTGGGGGTTGGCGATGTGCAGGTGATCTGCCGGCACATCCTGCCCAACGCCATGAGCGCGACCCTGACCTATCTGCCGTTCATTCTCACCGGGGCGATCGCGACCTTGTCGGCGCTGGATTTTCTCGGTTTCGGCATGCCCGCCGGCAGCGCTTCGCTGGGCGAACTGATTGGCCAGGGCAAGAGCAATCTGCAAGCGCCGTGGTTGGGGCTGACGGCGTTTTTTGCTCTGGCGCTGATTCTTTCTTTGTTGGTGTTCATCGGTGAGGCCTGCCGAGATGCTTATGATCCGAGGGCTTGAGATGAGCGATAACCTGATCGAAATCCGCGACCTGCGTGTGGCGTTCAACGGCCAGCCAGTAGTGCATGGCATCGACCTCGATATTCGTCCCGGCGAATGCCTGGCGCTGGTCGGCGAGTCCGGCTCGGGCAAATCGGTGACTGCTCACAGCATCCTGCAATTGCTTGACCCGAACATCACGCGGATCGACGGCAGCATTCGTTATGCCGGGGAAGAGTTGCTCGGCGTGCACGAGCGCTATCTGCGCCAGTTACGGGGCAACCGTATCGCGATGATTTTTCAGGAACCGATGAGTTCGCTGAATCCACTGCATACGATCGAGCGGCAACTCGGTGAGAGCCTGGCGCTGCACAAAGGCCTGGCAGGCGCGCAAGCCCGGGAACGGATTCTTGAACTGCTCGAACTGGTTGGCATTCAGAAACCGCGCGAACGGCTCAAGGCCTATCCGCATCAACTCTCCGGCGGCCAGCGCCAGCGGGTGATGATTGCCATGGCGCTGGCCTGCGAGCCGCAGTTATTGATCGCCGACGAGCCGACCACCGCGCTGGATGTGACCGTGCAGCGCAGGATTCTGCTGTTGCTCAAGGACTTGCAGCAGCGGCTCGGCATGGCGCTGCTGATCATCAGCCATGACCTGAATCTGGTGCGCACCATTGCGCAGCGGGTGGCGGTGATGCGCGGTGGACGGATCGTCGAGCAGGCGGCGTGCGAGCAACTGTTCCGTGCGCCGCAGCATCCCTACAGCATCGAGTTACTCAACGCCGAGCCGGGGGGCGAAGCGCTGCGTCGGGATGTCGCGCAGGATTTGTTGCAGGTGCGCGATCTGAATGTGCGTTTTCGTCTCGGGGGTGGTTGGCTGCGGCCGAAGACTTGGTTGGCGGCGGTCAAGGGTATCGATCTGAATCTGCAGCGTGGCAAGACGCTGGGGATTGTCGGCGAGTCGGGCTCGGGCAAGTCGACCTTGGGTCAGGCGATTTTGCGCCTGATCGACGCCGAGGGCAGCATTCGCTTTGCCGGTGAGGCGCTGGAGCAGTTGAGCGGCAAGCAGCTGCGGCCACTGCGCAAACGCCTGCAAGTGGTGTTTCAGGATCCGTTCGGCAGCCTCAGCCCGCGCCTTTGTGTGGAGCAGATCATTGCCGAGGGCTTGCAGGTGCACAGCGATTTGAATGCTGCCGAGCGCGAGCAGGCGGTGATCGATGCGCTGCGTGAGGTCGGTCTGGATCCGGCCACCCGACATCGCTATCCGCACGAGTTCTCCGGAGGCCAGCGGCAACGGATTGCCATCGCTCGGGCGCTGGTGCTCAAGCCGGACCTGATCTTGCTCGATGAGCCGACGTCGGCGCTGGATCGCACGGTGCAGAAGCAGATCGTTGCTTTATTGCGGCGCCTGCAGGAAGAGCACGGGCTGACTTACCTGTTCATCAGTCATGACCTGGCGGTGGTGCGGGCGTTGGCCCATGACCTGATTGTGATGAAGGATGGCGAAGTGTTGGAGCGTGGCGAGACCAGTGCGCTGTTCAGTGCGGCGCAACATCCCTACACGCAGGAGTTGCTGGCGGCATCCAATGTGGAGGCGAGGCTGGCGTAAATCCTGTAGGAGCTGTCGAGTGAAACGAGGCTGCGATCTTTTGACTTTGATTTTCATAAGCAAAAGATCGCAGCGTGCCGCAGCTCCTACAGGGGCCAGACGCAAAAATCCCGCCACCGGGGCGGGATTTTCTTCAAACCGAACGCACGTCTTACGACGGGAACAGCTCGGACAGTTTCATGGCCAGCATCATGTCGCCTTCAGCGCGCAGTTTGCCACCCATGAACGCTTGCATGCCGTCGGTCGAACCGTCAACGATGCCTTCCAGGGTTTCGCCGTCCATCACCAGAGTGACCTGCGCGTCCGGGTTCTCGCCTTCTTTCAGCTCGCAGGTGCTGTCCTTGACGATCAGCGAGAAGTTTTTGGTCTCGTCGATGCGGAAACCGAAGACCAGATCCAGACCGGCAGCAGCGGCTGGGTTGAACTTGGCTTTCATTGCTTGTACGGCATCAGCTACGGAGGTCATGGTTCGATCCTTTCTTGGGTAATAGGCGCTGGTTGATTACAGCAAGGGTCACAGTTATCCGGACTCAGCGGAAAGTGATGAGTTCCGGAGCCTTCAGCAGTTGCAGATGTGCGTGACTGTTGAAGGAGGCCAAAGCCACCTCGCGACCGCGGAACTTCAGCTGGTTGAGCGAGGTGTTGACGATTTGCCAATTCAGTTCAAACGCCTGCCGGGCAGGTATTTGGGTAATCAGGTGGAGCAGGGCGGTGATGGTACCGCCGGAGGTAAACACGGCGATTTTCTGGTTGCCGTCGGCCTGTTCGAGAATGCGCTGCAATCCGCCTTGTACTCGCTCGACGAAACCCAGCCAGCTCTCCAGCCCGGGGGTGTCGTAGGTGCCCGCCAGCCAGCGCTCGATGACCAGGGCGAAGATGCGCTGGAATTCGGCGCGGTTCTGCGCCGCGTTGCGCAGGATGTCGATGGCTTCCGGTTCGTCCTCCAGCATGGCCGGGATCAGAGCGCGGATGATCGCGTCGGCGTCGAACTCGTTGAACGCGGAATCGGTCTCCAGCGTCGGTACCGACAGGCCCTTGGCGCTGAATTGCTCCAGCGCGCTGCTGGCCGTGTGTTGCTGACGACGCAGGTCGCCCGCCAGGCAGCGATCAAAGCAGATTCCCAGCTCGGCGAGGTGCTGGCCGAGGACTTCTGCCTGGCGCACACCGATCGGCGACAAGACGTCATAGTCGTCTGCACCAAAGGAGGCCTGGCCATGTCGAATCAGATAGATGCTGCCCACGTCCGCGTCATCCCGGTACGTTGAAGGTTTGGCGAGGTTATGAGGATGACGGAGTGCTGTCAATGAAAAAACATACGCTTGTTTGAAATGCTCGTTACAGGCCTGTTGCCAGAGGTTTCACGGCTGGCCGACGGGGCGAGGCATGGGTATGCTGCAACCATCCCGCGCGTGTTTTGCATCCGCGCATTGTTTTAAGGAGTCTCTGTGGAGTTTTTCACCGAATACGCCAGCTTCCTGGCCAAGACCGTAACGCTGGTGGTCGCCATCCTGGTGGTGCTCGCCAGTTTTGCTGCATTGCGCAGCAAGGGCCGGCGCAAATCGGCGGGGCAGTTGCAGGTCAGCAAGCTCAACGATTTCTATAAAGGCTTGCGCGAACGTCTGGAGCAGACGCTGCTCGACAAGGATCAGCTCAAGGCCTTGCGCAAGGGCCAGGCCAAATCGGAAAAATCCGAGAAGAGGCAGAAGAACAAACCCGAGAGCAAATCCCGGGTGTTCGTGCTGGATTTCGACGGTGACATCAAGGCCTCGGCCACCGAGAGCCTGCGTCACGAAATCACCGCACTGCTGACCCTCGCCACGCCAAAGGACGAAGTGGTACTGCGTCTGGAAAGCGGTGGCGGCATGGTGCACAGCTACGGCCTGGCGTCTTCGCAACTGGCACGTATTCGCGAGGCCGGCGTGCCGTTGACCGTGTGCATCGACAAGGTCGCGGCCAGCGGCGGTTACATGATGGCGTGCATTGGCGAGAAGATCATCAGCGCGCCGTTCGCGATTCTCGGCTCGATTGGTGTGGTGGCGCAGTTGCCCAACGTCAACCGTCTGCTGAAAAAGCACGACATTGATTTCGAAGTGCTGACCGCCGGTGAGTACAAACGCACCCTGACCGTGTTCGGCGAAAACACCGAGAAAGGTCGGGAGAAGTTCCAGGAAGACCTGGACATCACCCATCAGCTGTTCAAGAACTTCGTTTCGCGCTATCGCCCGCAACTGGCCATTGATGAAGTGGCCACCGGTGAGGTCTGGCTTGGTGTTGCAGCGCTGGACAAGCAACTGGTCGACGAGCTCAAGACCAGTGATGAATACCTGGCAGACCGGGCGAAGAAAGCCGAGGTTTATCACCTGCATTACGCCGAGCGCAAAAGTCTGCAGGAGCGCATCGGCATGGCCGCCAGCGGCTCAGTGGATCGCGTGCTGCTGAGCTGGTGGAGTCGCTTGACCCAGCAACGCTTCTGGTAAGAAAAGGCCAAGGAAAAACCCCTTTTACTGTAACGGTGAAAGGGTTTTTTTTATGGTGGCGGTATATATGTATAGTTTGAGTTTGAATAGTTGATTTGAATTCAGGGTTTTTAATCGGTAATTCGCGCTTTTATAAAAAGGCCTGCTCGATAAGCTGTTGTTACTTTCAGCTTTCGAGATATTCAGTATGTCTTCTTTACCTGTCCAGGCTGTCACGCCTGTATTAATACCCGAACAAAAAGGCATGTTCTTTGAGTTGATCAAGAACAATGCTCCCGGCTGGCTGCTGTCAGCATCGGATGAACTGCGTCAAACACTTTATCAAAGCATAATGGCCAGCCACCGCGCCCAGAGTGAAGTGGACCCGTTTCTGAAGACGCTCAAGTCGCCCGAAGCGTTTTGCGCCCCGTTACTGACCAGCGCCATGTCGCAAAAGCTCGGCAACTCGCTGGATATCAGCGGGGTGATTTTTCAGCACGTGCGCTCCACTTCCAGTCTGCTGGGGTTGCGCAGGAAGCTGGTATTGCCAATCGATCGCGATCTGCTCACGGCCGCCTGCGAAAACTTCGAACTCAGCGAGACTCAGGCCACAAATTATAACGATACCTCCTTGATCTATATTCCCGAAAAAGTAACCGGTCGAGAGGCGAATATATTATCGGTCCAGCCCCACGAGTTTGCGCTGTTGTGTCGAACCCTCGACTTGGGCAAGCACTATCAGACTCATCTTCGTGCAATCTTCAATGTGGATGCCGAGGCCAATCCGTTGCGCAACAAGTTTACTGCGAACTTGCGGTGTCGGTTCGAGGTGGATCGGCACGTCGCATTGCTGAAGAAACACATCAGTGTCGAAGTGCATGAGATGTTGCAGGCAGTCAAGGATAACCAGGACACGATCAAACTGGGCAACAATACCTTGGGTTATCAGGCCTTGCAGATGCTGGGTGTCACACTTGACGGTGTGCTGTTTATCGGCCCGGTGAGTGAGCACGCCGATGACGACTATAGATGCGTTGTTTACCTGCCAGGTGATCCGTTGCACCCGCTCAAGGAGTATTCATCCTTCAGCGATTTCGAGAAACAGTTGAGCCAGCGGTTGAAAGGCGCAGCGTTTCGCCAATTCTTCATGCGCTACATCAAGATCAGTGAGCGCGCAGCGTGGGTGACCGAACTCGATGGGCGTTTGTATCCGCACAGTCATTCAATCCTGCCTCGTGCCGCGTTCTACGTGACGTTGTCCGGCATCGATTTTGCGGGTGACCCGTTCACCCTGATGTATCGCCAGCACGCCGAACAGACCATGGCCGACGCTCGGCTCGTAGTGGTCCCAACGGACGATGAAGACGAGAAAACCCGGCTGGCCCGACTGGACACCTATAAGGCCATCGGGATTGACCTGCTGTTGATCGCTGTATCGTTCATACCTGTAGCAGGAGAGGCGTTGTTGGCGGTTACTGCGGTGCAGTTGCTCTCACAGGTCTATGAAGGGATTGCCAGTTGGTCCCGAGGCGAGCAGGAGCAGGCGACGGATTACTTTTTCGATGTCGTCGAAAACCTGATTCTGATGGCGGCTTTCGCTGCGAGTACCAGGGCGGTGGGCGCAGCGTTCAAAGTCGTCAGGTCATCGGCTTTTATCGAGCGCCTTCGCATGGTCAAACTGGCTTCGGGGCAGTCTCGCCTCTGGAAGCCTGACCTGCACATGTATCAACAGCGTCGGGCTTTGCCAGCCGGAGTGCGTCGCGATGGCCGCGGCTTGCGTTGGGTCGGTGGCCAGGCGTACCTGACGCTCGATGCCCTGCACTATGCGGTGCGCCCCGAGCCTCAGACCGGGCTGTGGGAAGTGCAGGCACCGCCGGAATCGGCGAGCCGCTATTCACCGCTGCTCGAGACCAACGATCGGGGTGCCTGGCGTCATGACAGCGAGCTGGTTCAGGACTGGGATCGACTGACGCTGCTGCGCCGCTTCGGCTATCCCCGCGAGGAGCTGTCGGATGCCAGTGCGCTGCAGGCTCTGGCTGTCAGCGGTATCGAAGACAGCGTGTTGCGTCAGATCCATGTAGATCGCGGTCATCCGCCGGCCTTGCTGCTCGACACGGTGTTGCGATTTCGCGCCGATGCAGCGGTGACGGAGTTTATCGAGCAACTGCAGATTCCGTTGTCGGCACCCATGGCGGATGCTGACCTGCAATTGCACCTGCTGACGACATCGGCCAGTTGGCCGGCAGACTGCGTCATCAGTGTGGTCGATGCAGCGGGCACGCCAATCAATCGTTATGGCGCACCCACCGCCACCACGACCCTCAAGATAACTCAGCAGGATGTGCATCGGGGGAAACTGTACCGTTCTCTGCTGGCTGCACTCGGCAGCCAGCGGTGCAAGACCTTGCTCGGTTTGACAAGCCAGGATTCGGCGGTTCAGACGCGCAAGCTGGTGCATATCGTCGGCGAACAGGCACAAGGTCGACGGCAGCCGTTGTTCCAGCGAATCTATCGACGCCACGAAGCGCCGAGCAATGGGCGGGTGGCGTTGCTGATGAAGACCTTTGCCGATCTGCCTGCCCGTGTTGCCGAGGAGTTGGCGGACAGTGCCCTGGATGGCGAAGCGCAGGAGCTGGACGCTGCCCGCGTACCATTGCGGCTGGCGCAAGAGGTGCGCCGCTATCAACAGGCGATTGCTGTGTGTCGAGCCTATGAAGGCCTGTACCTGGATAGTGGCGGTGGTCACAGTACCAATCGCCTGGTGCTCGATACCCTTGAGCATTTGCCGGGCTGGTCAGGGGCTTCAGCGATCGAGATACAGGAGTGGTCGGGCAGCCACGACAGTGTTGCGACGACGGCGTCAAGCTCATCCAGTGAGCGGGTGATCATCAATGTGTTGGCGGATCGCATCAGCGTTCTGCAGGGTACTGATGCTGCGCTGAAAACATTTTCCGGGCGCACCCGCGAACATTATTTCCAGGCCCTCTGGCATGGGTTGTCGGCGCAACGCAAGGTTCTGTTGGGCCTGTCGTTCGAGACCGGGGCGAACGGGCTGCGGGAGAAAATCACCGAACTTGCCATGAAACGGCGAACAACGTTTGCCAGAACCATGGGCGAACGTCCCGGCGATTATTCGCCCATGGCCCTGGCTGACCGGCCACCGGCAGGGCCCTGGGCGAACTCAGGTGTGAGCGTTTCAGTGATGGTGCGCCGTATTCAGGAGCTCTATCCGGCCCATTCCCCTGCACAGATCCATGCGCTACTCAACGTCTTGGGTCGCAATGAGATTCTGGTGCTGATGAAGCTGGAATTACTGCGCCTGGAGTTTCTCGGTATTCGCGAAGTCTTGAATCGTTGGGTGACGCGGCAAACGCAGTACAACGGGATCGATGGCTCATTGCTTGATGTTCCACAGTCGGCGAAGGCCCGTGCCATGCGCGCGATCATCCGCTGCTGGCGCAGAGAGCCGGGGGCCTCGGGCGACGCGCCACCCGACACTTTGATCTTCGCCCCGGAGCCTTTGGGAGAGTTGCCAGTGCTGGTCGGGGATTTCAGCCACGTCACGCATCTGGTCATGGACGGCACTACGCCGCTGGGGCTGACAGCATTTTTGCGTCATTTCAGAAATTTGCGCAGCCTTTCCCTGAGAGGGAACCAATTGACCCAGTTACCGGTGGCATTGGAACGCATGCCCTGGTTGACGCATCTGGATCTGAGCGAGAACCGTATTCGTCTATCTTCTGCATCGGTGCCGCCACTGGCGCAATTGAAAAAGCTGCGGGTGCTGAGCCTGGACTTCAATGTTGACCTTGCGCATGCCCCGGATGTCAGCGCGCTGCCGGATCTGGAAAGACTGCGCTTGCGCGGTTGCGCAATCGATCATTGGCCCGAGGGAACCACCGGTTTGCAACGACCGCAACTGATCGATCTGCGCGATAACCAGATAAGCACGGTACCGGAGGCGGTACTCAGGGCTCCGCTGATGGTCACCCGCGCCGTTCGCCTGATGGGAAACCCCTTGTCGCCTGACACCTTGCGACAGATTGCGACGTATCAGCAGGCGAACAGCGTCAGTTTCGGTGTAATGGCCCGGGTCTATCGACATCAGCCGCTACCCAGCGCGTCGTATGAAGGCCAGAGTGCGCGCTGGCTGACCGGCAGGCCTGCCGTCGAAGCGATACCGCGTAGCGTTACCTGGGAGGCGGTAAGGGCAGCGCCCGGCTCGCGGGATTTCTTCAATGTACTTTCACAATTGATCCACACGGCCGATTACACCCGCTTGTACCCGTATTTCAGCCAGCGTGTGTGGAATGTGGTCGAGGCGGCCGCTGAAGACACGCGGTTGCGCAGCGAATTGTTCCGCACGGCGCGCGTCGCCACCAGTGTCGATGGTTATTCTGCGGTGTTCAGTGAGATGGAAGTCCAGGTTCTGTGTTATCGAGCCACAGTCGCGGCTGGGGTCGGTGGCGCGCCGCTGGAGCGGCAATTGACGCATTTGCTCAGGGGCTTGTTTCGCCTGCAAACGCTGGAAGAACGGACGCTGGCGCAGATCAACACCCGCGCCCAGCCGAGAGTCTACGAGCATGCACTCGAATTCAGTCTGGCCTATCGGGTGGGGCTGGCGGAGCGCCTGAATTTGCCTGGGCAGCCAAGGGCGATGAGCAGCCCGTTGAATGTCGAGGTATCGCAGGTAGAACTGGATCAGGCCTATCAGGCCGTCATGCGTATTGAAGGCTCTTCGGCGTTTCCCGACTGGTGTATCGGCCAGCGATTTTGGGTCGAGTTTCTCGAGTCGGCCTATCCCGACGCTTTCGCTCTTGTCTATGTTCGAACCTCGCAGGCATTGGCGCGTCTGGAGGAGGCGGAATTGACGCGCAATCAGGCGGCGGTGCAGATGAATGCGATTCACGACAATTTCAGAAATGAGCGTCAGGCGCTGATTCGCCAGCTCACCGATCAGGCACTGGTGCGCCATCCGGCCAATGAGCTGGCCAGGTCGGATACAGAGGAGGAGGGGAGTACGCCTTGAGCAGGTGCTCAAGGCGTATTCGATCAGCGGCGACGGAACAGCGGCAGCGGTTCGTCAGTGGCGGCCTGGTAGGTCACCGAGAAGTCTTTCAGGCTTTCCAGCGCATCGTACGGGTCCTTGTCGGCGCGCAGGGCGAACGCATCGAAACCGCAACGGCGCATGTAGAACAGTTGGTCGCGCAGCACGTCGCCAATCGCCCGCAGTTCACCTTTGAAACCGTAACGGTCACGCAGCAGACGGGCGTTGGAGTAGTTGCGGCCATCGGTGAAGGCCGGAAAGTTCAGCGCGATCACCTGGAACTGCGCGACGTCGTCACCGATTTCCTCGGCTTCTTCATCGGCGTCCAGCCACACACCCAGCCCGCCGTCGCGGGCCTTGAGCGCGTGAGCATGATCACGCCACAGGGCCAGCGGCACGATCAGGTCGTCGCAGTTGGAGATGCCGTCGAGGGTCGCGTCCTTGGGCAGCAAGTGCCAGGTTTCGTCGACAACCTCGTTGTTCTTAATGATTCGCTGCATAGACGCGTTCCTTGAAGAGGTCGATGCCAATACGCTGGTAGGTGTCGATGAAGCGCTCGTCTTCGGTACGTTGCTCAACGTACACGTCGATCAGCTTCGAGATCACGTCCGGCATGTCGTCCTGGGCGAAGGATGGGCCGAGGATCTTGCCCAGGCTTGCGTCACGGCTGGCGCTGCCGCCGAGGGACACCTGGTAGAACTCTTCACCTTTCTTGTCCACCCCGAGGATGCCGATGTGGCCGACGTGGTGGTGACCGCAGGCATTCATGCAACCAGAGATGTTCAGGTCCAGCTCACCGATGTCGAACAGATAGTCCAGATCGTCGAAACGGCGCTGGATCGATTCGGCGATCGGGATCGACTTGGCGTTGGCCAGCGAGCAGAAATCACCGCCCGGGCAGCAGATGATGTCGGTCAGCAGGCCGATGTTCGGCGTGGCGAAACCGCCTTCACGCAGTTCGCCCCACAGGGTGAACAACTGGCTCTGCTCGACGTCGGCCAGAATGATGTTCTGCTCGTGGGAGGTGCGCAGCTGACCGAAACTGTAGCGCTCGGCCAGATCGGCGACGGCGTCGAGCTGCTTGTCGGTGATGTCGCCCGGAGCAACGCCGGTCGGTTTCAGCGACAGGGTCACGGCCACATAGCCCGGCTTCTTGTGCGCCAGGGTGTTGCGCGAGCGCCAGCGGGCGAAACCCGGATGTTCTTTGTCGAGTTCGGCCAGGGCGGCGGTCTGGTTCTCCAGCGCCTTGTAGTCCGGATCGACGAAGTGTTTGGCGACGCGATGCAGCTCGGCTTCGGTCAGCGTGGTCTGGCCACCGCGCAGGTGCTCCATCTCGGCATCGACTTTCTGTGCGAACACTTCAGGGGTCAGCGCCTTGACGAGGATCTTGATCCGCGCCTTGTATTTGTTGTCGCGACGGCCATAGCGGTTGTACACCCGCAGGATGGCGTCGAGGTAGCTCAACAGGTCCTGCCATGGCAGGAACTCGTTGATGAATGCGCCGACCACCGGGGTACGGCCCAGACCACCGCCGACCAGTACACGGAAACCCAGCTCGCCGGCGGCGTTGTGTACCGGCTCAAGGCCGATGTCGTGGACTTCAATGGCCGCACGGTCAGCGGTCGAACCGTTGACGGCGATCTTGAATTTGCGCGGCAGGTAGGCGAATTCCGGGTGGAAGGTAGTCCACTGACGGACGATTTCGCACCATGGGCGTGGGTCGATCACTTCATCGGCGGCGACACCGGCGAACTGGTCGGTGGTGACGTTGCGCAGGCAGTTGCCGCTGGTCTGGATCGCGTGCATCTGCACGGTGGCCAGTTCCGCGAGGATGTCCGGGATGTCTTCCACCGCCGGCCAGTTGAACTGCACATTCTGCCGGGTACTGATGTGGGCGTAGCCCTTGTCGTAGTCGCGGGCAATCCTGGCCATCATGCGCACCTGACGGGAAGTCAGCTGGCCGTAAGGCACCGCCACGCGCAACATCGGCGCAAAACGCTGGATGTAGAGGCCATTTTGCAGGCGCAGGGGGCGGAATTCTTCTTCGCTCAGCTCGCCTGCCAGATAGCGTCGGGTCTGATCACGGAACTGCTTGACGCGGTCCTCGATGATCCGCTGATCGTACTCGTCGTATACGTACATATAAGTCCTGTTCTCAGGCTTTGGGCTACTCGGAAAACGCTGCGTTTTCGCTTGCTGGAGTCCGATGGTGCCTCGGCAATTACGCGCGCACGGCCGCGCACTCCCTAATGGAGCCGGGGCAATATACCCGTTTGCAGTTATGCGCAAAAGTGATGTTTGAGTATATGTAAAGAACCAAATCGCCTAACGAGAATAGTTGTTGATTAACCCACATTTGTCGCGGGGACAATCATCGTCTTAACTGTGATCGAGTCTTTCTGCAATCACCGATAAAACCGACAAGAGGCGATGCAATGAGCAATCCGACCAAGGCGAGAAAAAGCGATAGCAGTGTCGATGCGTGGGCCATTCTGTTCCTGATCATTCTGGTCGTTGGGACAGCGGTATTCTGGGTCAGTCATCAGTAAACGACCGATTCGGGCCTGCTTCCGACGATTGTCGGACAAAAAACGGGATCAGGCGTCAATAGCCGCTGATTAGGGGGCTATAATGCGCGGCCTTTTTTCCTTGGGCCCGGATCATTCATGTTGAAGTTTTTCCACCTCAGCCTTCTGCTGTTCGGTGCGGTTTTCGGCTCTGCGGCCCGGGCCGAGTCGGTGTTGTTCCTCAATCCCGGGTCGACTCAGGAAGCCTTCTGGGTCAGCTATTCGCAATTCATGCAGGCGGCCGCCCGTGACCTGGGCGTCGATTTGCAGATTCTCTATTCCCGGCGCCAGCCCGAATTCACCCTGGCCCAGGCCAGAATTGCCTTGCAGGGGCCGAATCGTCCCGACTATCTGATGTTCGTCAACGAGCAATATGTTGCACCACAGATCCTGCGTATGGCGCAGGGCAGCGGGGTCAAGCTGTTCATGGTCAATGCGGTGCTGACCCCTGATCAGCAGGCGCTGGTCGGCGAGCGTGCCGATCGCATCGGCAGCCTGGTGCCGAATGACGAGGAGGGCGGCTACCTGATGATGAAAGAGCTGATTCGCCTGCATCCTCCCGTTGCGCGGGGCGAACAGATTGAGGTGCTGGCGTTTTCCGGCCTGAAGATCACCCCGTCAGCGCAATTGCGCGAGCAGGGCATGCAACGTGCTCTGGCCGAGCATCCGCAGGTGCGACTGCGGCAACTGGTGTACAGCGGCTGGACCCGGCAGCGTGCCTACGAGCAGGCGCGGCAACTGGTCAGCCGTTATCCGAAGGTGTCGCTGGTGTGGGCAGCCAATGATGAAATGGCGTTCGGCGCCATGCATGCGTTTGCCGAAGCCGGCAAAGTCCCTGGCAAGGATGTGCTGTTCAGCGCGGTCAATACCTCACCCGAGGCGTTGCAGGCGGTGGTCGATGGGCGCTTGAGCGCGCTGGTGGGCGGTCACTTCACCCTTGGCGGCTGGGCGCTGGTGGAGTTGCACGATTATGAGCAGGGCGTCGATCTGGATCGTTATGGCGGACGTGACCGGCAATTGTCGCTGCTGCAACTGATCGACAAGCATCAGGCACAGCAAATGCTGGCGATGGGCGCGTCGCCGGATTACGGCGTGAGTTTTCGCAAGTTGTCGGCCAAGGGCCACCCCACGTCGTATCGCTACCCGTTCAGCCTGCAGATCCTGATGCACTGAACCCCGTCAGACCCCGGCGAAATGCAGTACCAGCTTGACGATGGCAAACAGCGTCAAGGCGAACACGGCGGTGAAACCGATCCCCAGGATCACGAAATGGCTGGGCTTGCCATGGGAGAAGTCCCTTGCCCGGTTTTTCCCGCTTTGCACGCCGAATGCCGCCGCCATGACGCTGTGCAGCATCTGCCAGAAGCTCGGTGGCTTGTTGTCGACTGGATCGTCCATAAATCCCCCGTCCGAAAGGCTGTCCCGACAGCATAGTCAATCCAGCGGGTTGTGCTGTGGTCGCACGCCGGTTCCAGACTTGTCCGGTAACACGTCCACGCCAATACGATAACTATGTACCGCAGATCACCGCGGCGGACATGGTGTCCTGTCCTCCCATTTTTCAGGAGAGACAGGATGTCCATTCATCCCCCGACATTGCCCCGCGCGCCGGTCAGCGCCAGCCTTCACGGCAAGCTGCTGGAGCAGATGATCCCCGATTGGCTGATTGCCGCCTCGCCCGCACGGCAAGCCGCGATGAAAGCAGTCAATACCCGGCCAGCGCACGGCGATCACGAATTCCCGAATGATCAGCAGCAAGCCTTGAAAGACCGGGTCATGGCAGCCTTTGTCGCCCAGACCCGACTCGACAAGACCATGGCCGGCCTTGAAGGCATCGATGCATTTGCCCAAGCGCTGCTCGGCAAGGCACTCAAGGATCAGTTCAACGTGACGGTCGATCTCGACAAGACCTTGCTGTGTCTCAGACGCCCCCTCGAACTCGGGGTGCTGGAAGTTGAAGTTTCCACGTTCGAAGTGTTGAAACTGCCATTGCTGCAAGCGGTATTGCACAACTTCGAGGCGTCGGAATGTGAGGCGGATGCCTATCACTCCCGATCCGGTTTCGTGGTCGAGACGGCGACCCCGGGCGAGTTTCAGGCAGCAGAAATCGGCATCACGGTCAGGCAGTTTCTGACGCTGTGTCGTTCGCTGGACGTCGGTGCCCGTTATCAGGTACGAATCAAAGCGTTTTTCGAGAAAACCGACACCTTGCGCCGGCACTTCATTGCCAGCCAGAAAACCGCGTTGCATGCCGCCGCTGAATGGGCGCTGCTGAAAAAGGACATCGAGCCCGCCGACTACCGGATGATTCTGTCGGTGGTGGACGGCCAGATCCACCCGCAGCTCGGCGGCAAGGCCGTGTGGTTTCGTGATCTGAGCCTGATGAAGCGGCGGATGACCGGTTGCGTGGTGTTCAGCATCAGCGAGCGCTACCGCTACACCAACGAGTTCATCGTCTACATTCCCCATGACCCGCAACACCCGCTCAAGCGTTACACCATGGCGCAGATGCGTGAGGTGTTCAAACGCAAGTTCACCGCTTCTGACCCTACGGCTTCCGGGCCAGGCCCGACCGCTTACCAGCAGTTTTTCAGTCAGTTCGTGGCCTATGCCGACCGTCCTTACTATTTCAGTCAGTTCACCCAAAAGGCTGCGGACTCCCCGAGTGACCCGCTGCATTCGATCTGGGTCAAGGTCGCACAGCTGATACCGCCACTGTCCACCATCGCACGGATCAAGGAGCTGCCACCCGAAGCCCCCGGCAAACGCGAGCCGCAGCCTGACCCGTATCTCGACCCGTTGCCGACCACGCGCAAAGGCGTAGCCGGGATCTGGGCCGATAACACCGATCTTTGGGAGTACCTCTACGAACAGCACCGGGCCAGGTTCATCGCCGACGCGCGGGCCCATGCCGTCCCCACTGCGGATGTCGACGCCCGGGTACGGTCAGAAAAACTCAGTCATCTGCTCGAACTCGGCATGATGGCGTTGAACATGGTGTCGATGTTCGTCCCGGTACTGGGCGAAATCATGATGACCGTGATGGCGGGGCAACTGCTCTATGAGTCGTTCGAAGGCGCCATCGAATGGTCGGAAGGTGATCGCCAGGCTGCCAAGGCGCATCTGGTCGATGTCGCGCAGAACCTGGCGCTGATTGGCGTGATGGGCGCGGTCGGCAAGGGCGCAGGCCGACTCCAGGCGGCCTCCGCCGAGCCCGTGATCGAGCATCTGCACCCGGTCGAACGGCCAGACGGCTCGGTTCGCTTGTGGAAGCCTGACCTTGATGCTTACGTCAGCGATAGTGTCCTGCCTGCGAGTGCCGTGCCCGATGCGCAGGGCGTGTATCGAATCGACGGCAAGACCTTCATTCGCCAGCAGGGCAAGGTCTACCAGACGCACTACGACGAGGCCTTGAAAAGCTGGCGCATCCGCCACCCGCATGATCCTGCGGTGTATCAACCGATCCTTGAGCACAATCGACTGGGTGCCTGGCGTCACAATCTGGAGCGACCGCTGAGCTGGGATCGACTGACCCTGCTGCGGCGCATCGGTCACTCGACTGAGGCGTTTTCGGACGCGCAACTGCTCGAAATCGCTGATGTCAGTGGTGTCAGTGATGATGCCCTGCGTCAGATGCACCTCGATCATCAGCCGACGCCACTGGCCCTGGCCGACACGCTGCGTCTGTATGAGGCGGATCAGCAGGTCGGGCGGCTGATTGATCAGGTCGAACGAGGAACCAGCCTGGATGATTCGTATCTGCTGACGCTGCCGATGCTCACGCAAATGCCGCGCTGGCCGAGCGGACAGATTCTGGAAGTCTTCGACGGAGCACAGTTGTCCGGTCCCAGCCGGCTGTTCGGCGCGGAGTCTGGCTCAATCGAGGGCCAGATGCGCACGCCGATCCAGGTGACCCGCGCCGAAGTGCTCGACGGCCAATTGCCTGAGCGCATTCTGGCAGCGCTGGATGAGCCGCAAACACGTTGGTTGCTGGGCGCCGAGCCGGCGCGTGTGATCGAATCCCGGCCGCTGGAACTGCGCAAACAGATTGCCGATTACCTGCGAACCCGGCAGCCGGCGATGTTCGACAGGCTCTATGACGAGCCCGCGTTGAACAACCCGCAAATCGCCAGACTACAAGCCGCCACACCGGGGTTGGGCAGCTCGGCGGCAATCCGCGTGCTGCTGGAGGCGAACGCCGAGGAACTGGCGCGCCTGCAAAGCGGTGAGCGGGTACCGTTGCGCCTGCTGGAGGTCTCCCGTGAATATGCCCGGCAGCGCCGCTTCAACCACGCGGTCGCCGGCCTGCATATGGAGAATTCGAGCGGCAGCGAAAGCCAATGGCTGGCCTTGCGCGCGCTGGAACGGCTGCCGGGCTGGTCGGACGAAGTGCGTCTGGAAGTGCGCGAAGGCAGCCTGGAAGGTCTGTTGATCGACAGTGTCGGCAGCGAAAGTGCCGGCCAAACCAAATATCTGGTCAAGCGCGGGCCGGTCTGTCAGGCGTACAACGAGCGCGGGGAAGAGCTGAACAGTGTTCCGCGTCACGGCGACAACTTCCTTGCCTCAATCCTCCATGCGTTGCCCGATCAGGCGCGACAGGCCCTGGGCTTTACCCAGGTTACGCGTAGCGCCGGACTGCGCCGGGCACTGATCCGGTATGTGGCCCGACACCGTGCCGAACTGGCTCGACTGGCGAGCAGACGCCATGGGCACAAGAAGCGCTTCAAGGCGCCGGTGCGGGTACGCCAGCACGGGCTGGGTTATTACGCCAGCGGTCGTGGCGAAGGCGTCAACCCGCTGCTGGTGACGCGCGTGCAGGACGTGTATCCGGCGCTAACGGATCAGCAGGCGGGCGGGTTCATCCTCAAACAGTTGGCCGCGGGGCGGACTGACGCGCAGATCTACGAGCTGTTGCAAAGGCGCATGCGTGAATGGCAGGAACTCGAATCGACGCTGGCGCAATGGGAAGGTGTGCCGCCCCCGGAGCCGACGCTGCAATCGATGATCGGCGGCCGATCCAGCGTGGTGCGCAGCCTCAAGCAGAGTTGGCGCAATTCGCCGCTGGCCGATAGCCACGCGACTGCCGCACGCCTCGATCTGACGTGCGACGACCCGTTGCCGGTGCTGACGGCGGATTTCTCGCATGTGCGCGATCTGCGAGTCAGGGGGCGGTGCATCACCGATGCCAACGTCGATGAACTGTTGGGCAGTTTCCCCAGGCTCAAGGCGCTGCGCATCAACGCCACCGCAGAAGCGTTCACCAACGTGCCGGCGGTGTTGCAGAGCATGCCGGAATTCACTGATCTGACGCTCTACAGCGCAATGCCCTTTGCCGCTGACATGCCGGTACGCCTGGCTCAACTGACCCGTCTTGAAGCATTGAGTGTCAGCACCGCGAGCTATCAGCCGCTGGCCTTCGACGTCAGCGGCATGCGTAATCTGCGCACACTGGAAATCGTTGCCTATTCATTGTTCGAATGGCCTGCGGGTGCGCTGGAGTTGGCGGCCCTGGAGCGTCTGAACCTCAGGGACACCGGAATCAGCGCCGTGCCGGCAGCACTGTTGCAGGGGCATGAAAAACTCTGGTCGGGGCTGTCGCTGGACTGGTCAAGATTCTCCCGGGAAAACTTCACGGGCGTGTACGAGTACGTCAAGACCCATCCAGAACACCTGATCGACCGTGAGACGATGGTCAGGGATTATTGCCGCGGCGAGTTACGGCGTCTGGGCGAGGGCGTGAATCAATCACCCGAGGGGGTGTTCAATCGTTTCTTCGAGCATTGGCCGGATGAGCAGCAGCGTTTCGCCGCCATCAATACCTTGAGCGATCAATATGCTGCGCTGGATAGCCAGCTCAATCAGTGGCAGCAGCGGGTGGTGGTGTCGGCAGAATCGCTGCGCGAACTTGTCGCGCGATCAAACCTGGCCCACGTCCTCAAAACCAGTTGGCGCAAGGGAATGTTCAAGCGCTATGGCGCGACGATCAGCGCCTTGACCCTGGATTTGTCCGGGCTGATGCTCAGCGAACTTCCGACGTTACCGGCAAACGCATTTGCGCATGTACGCACGCTGCTGCTCAGTGGCCAGCGCGTTGCAGCCGCGCAGATGCGCGGTTTTCTCAGTGCGTTCAGCGAAGTGCGAACCCTTGATCTGAGTGACAATGCCTTGCACGAATGGCCGATCGAGTCGCAGAGTCTTTCGCGCCTGATGCACCTGGACCTCGCCGACAACCTGTTGACCGACGCTTCACGCCTGCAGAGCGGATTGAGTGAATTGTTCGCGCTCGAACAGTTGAATCTGCGGAACAACCCGCTGAGCGCGCTGAACGTCGACAGCCTGCAACGTTTGAAGGCCCTCGACCTGCAGGGAACGCACCTGCAACAGTGGCCGACAGGGGCCGAAGGTCTGCCGCAACTGGCGTGGCTGGACCTGCGCGACACGCGTATCAGCACGCTGCCGCCTGCCGTGCTCGAGAGCACCGCATTGCTCAATGCCAACCTGACCGGTGCGCCTTTGACCGCCGCGGCGGCCACAGAACTGCGTCTGGCGCACCGGCGGCTGGAACACACCCTCGGCCTGCCTGCCGGCGCGCTGGATGCGTTTGCCCGGCAACCGGTGCCGGCGACTTTTCCGCCGGCGGAGAACGGTTTGTCAGTGGCCCGCCAGTTGCTGCCGCTGACACAGGCTCCGGTCAGTACCGGGCTGACACTGATGCGCCAGAACCTGCAGCGAATGCAGCCGGCCTTTACCGATGAACAAGCCATGCAGGTGATCGAGGTGCTGCGTAATGATGGCGCGACCGATGTGCAGATCGGCGAGCGGATCGCGGGCTGGAGCCAGACCTTTGAAACCCTCGTTCGCCGGCTCAATGGCTGGCTGTATACCCGGGAAACCCGTGGCGTCGATTGGGTCATCTCCTCGCAATCACGCAGCCTGGCGGCGTGGCGCATCCTCACCTGCTGGCGCGCACGGTTATCGGTTGCCGGGGTCGATGCGGTTCTGGATCTCAACGGCCTGCAATTGGGCGATCTACCGCCGCTGCCCGAGGATTTCGGGCATGTCGGCAGCTTGAATCTGACAGGCACTCGAGTGACGGCCGAGGGCAGCAACGGCTTTCTCAAGGCTTTCACTCACCTGCGCAGTCTGACCCTCAGTGGCAATGAACTCACAGCGCTGCCTGATGCCGTCCGGCAAATGCCGGAGCTCGAGCGACTCGAGCTTGCCAGCAACAACTTGAGTGACACCGAGCACCTGTATGCGGCGCTATCCGGTCTGCCATATCTGCAGGCACTGGACCTGGGCTACAACCCTCTCGATGCGTTCGACGTCAGCTATTTCGAGCATTTGCAAAGTCTGGATCTGCGCAACAACAACCTCACCGAATGGCCGGCCGGGACGCTGGATGCGCAGCACCTGCGGACACTCAACCTCAGTCGCAACGACATCACCGCCATCCCCGATCAGGCGCTGGACGGTCAGCACGATGAGCTGATGGACGGCACCGACCTGACTGATAACTACAACCTGTCGGAGGCGTCGCTTGAAAGGCTCAGAACCTATCAGGCTGCGGGTAACCGCCCGCGAGTGCTCGGTTTCTCCAGTTCCGATCTGGAGGAAATGGCTGACGACGTTGCCGGCGGGCTCAGTGAAACCACCGACAGCATCGAGTCCGACGAAACCCTCCCGGGCGAACAGGCCCATGCGCAACAGAAGGCGCCGTGGCTGGCGAATCTGCCGGCGGAGCAGGCGTCGGCAAGAGACAGGCTCTGGGATCAACTCGCTGCCGAACCGGATAGCGCGGCATTCTTCCATCTACTCGATCGATTGCAGGACACCCAGGAGTTTCGCGTGGCCAATGCCGATCTGACCCGACGGGTGTGGATGGTCATGGAGGCGGCGGCCGCCAACACTGAGCTGCGCGAGGTGATTTTCGCCGGCTCGGCCACACACGGTACTTGCGTGGACGGGCGCATCCTTACGTTCAGTGGTCTGGAGAGCAAGGTCTTCACCTACAACGCCCTGCTCAATTTACCGGCCGGTCGCCCGGGAATCCGCGGCGAGGCCTTGTTGTCCCTGTCACGGCAGCTGTTCCGGCTGGACAAGGTCGATGAACTGGCAAAAGCGGCGGCTGCGCGCAGTGGTTTCGACGAAGCGGAAGTCCGCCTCGGTTACCGGATCGGTCTGACCGGGGGCTGGGACGATGGACTGGAGTTGCCGGGGCAGCCGAAAAACATGAAATTTGTCTCCGGTGTCACCCCGCAGCAGTTGGTCAATGCGCGGGCCGAGGTGGTCAACGCGGAGCGCTCCGAGAGATTTCTGGAGGACCTGATCCAGCGCGATTACTGGCTGGACTATCTCAAGGAGCAGCAGCCCGAAGCGTTCAGGCAAATGGATGAACTGCAGTTGATGGAGGAGGGCGAGGATGAAGGCCTGAGTGCTGACGATCCGCTCTATCTGAGCAGGCTGTTCGATCAGGCGGCCGCGCGAAATGCCAGGCTCATCGAATTGTCGCGAGAGGAAATTGAACAGATCGGCTTGTCTGCCGACAACGCGCAAATGCCCGGTTCCTCCGGGCAATTGTCAGGTGTGTAAAACCCTGTGAACGGTCAATCCCCGGCAGGTCCGGGGACTGACCGCTGCGATCATTCGTCGTAACCGAGGTTCGGCGCCAGCCAGCGCTCGGTCACGCTCAGCTCCTGACCTTTGCGCGAGGTGTAGCTCTGCACCTGATCCTTGTCGACCTTGCCCACGGCAAAGTATTGCGCCTGCGGATGGGCGAAGTACCAACCACTGACCGCCGCTGCCGGGAACATCGCGTAGTGCTCGGTGAGGAACACGCCGCTGCGGCCAGCGCGCATTTCGCTGGCTTCAGGATCGAGCAGGGTGAACAACGTGGCTTTCTCGGTGTGATCCGGGCAGGCCGGATATCCCGGTGCCGGACGGATACCGGAGTACTGCTCTTTGATCAGCGCGTCGTTGTCCAGCGCCTCATCCTTGGCGTAACCCCAGTGCTCTTTGCGCACTTGCTGGTGCAGCCATTCGGCGCAGGCCTCGGCCAGACGGTCGGCCAGTGCCTTGACCATGATCGAGTTGTAGTCGTCGCCAGCGTCCTGGTAGGCCTTGGCGACTTCTTCGGCGCCGATGCCGGCGGTGGTGATGAAACCACCCACGTAGTCGGTCACTTCGCTGTCTTTCGGCGCGACAAAGTCGGCCAGCGAGAAGTTCGGTTTGCCGTCGGTCTTGATGATCTGCTGACGCAGGTGATGCAGGCGCGCCATTGGCTGGCCGTCATCGCCGTACAGTTCGATGTCGTCGTCATGCACCTGATTGGCCGGCCAGAAACCGAACACCGCACGGGCGCTGATCAGCTTCTCGTCGATCAGCTTGGTGAGCATCTCGCGCGCATCCTTGTACAGCGCGGTGGCGGCTTCACCGACCACTTCGTCTTCGAGGATGCGCGGGAATTTGCCGGCCAGGTCCCAGGAGATGAAGAACGGCGTCCAGTCGATGTACTCGGCCAGAACGTTGAGGTCGATGTTGTCCAGCACGCGGGTGCCGGTGAAGGTCGGTTTGACCGGCGCGTAGTTCGCCCAGTCGAACTGCGGCTTCTTGGCAATCGCCGCCGCGTAGCTCAGGCGCTCGGTACGGGCGCTGCGGTTGGCGGTGCGCTCACGCACATCGACGTATTCCAGGCGAGTCTTCTCGACGAAACCGGCCTTGAGTTCCTTGGACAGCAACTGCGTCGCCACGCCCACCGCACGCGAGGCGTCGGTCACGTAGACCACCGCATCGTTGCTGTACTTCGGCTCGATCTTCACGGCGGTGTGCGCCTTGGACGTGGTCGCGCCACCGATCATCAACGGCAGATGGAAATCCTGACGCTGCATTTCGCGGGCAACGTGGACCATCTCGTCCAGCGACGGGGTGATCAGGCCGGACAGGCCGATGATGTCGCACTTTTCTTCCTTGGCGACCTGGAGGATCTTCTCCGCCGGAACCATCACGCCGAGGTCGACGATGTCGTAGCCGTTGCAACCCAGCACCACGCCGACGATGTTCTTGCCGATGTCGTGCACGTCGCCTTTTACCGTGGCCATCAGGATCTTGCCCTTGGCTTCCGGCTTGTCGCCTTTTTCCAGTTCGATGAACGGGATCAGATGCGCCACGGCCTGTTTCATCACGCGGGCGGATTTCACCACCTGCGGCAGGAACATTTTGCCGGCGCCGAACAGGTCGCCGACGATGTTCATGCCGGACATCAGCGGGCCTTCGATGACTTCGATCGGGCGCGCGAACGACTGGCGCGACTCTTCGGTGTCTTCGACGATGTGCGTGGTGATGCCCTTGACCAGCGCATGCTCCAGACGCTTGTTGACGTCCCAGCTGCGCCACTCTTCGGTCTCGGCTTCCTTGACGCTGCCGTCGCCCTTGTACTTGTCGGCGATGGCGAGGAGGGCGTCGGTGCCTTCCGGCGTGCGGTTGAGGATCACGTCTTCGACGGCGTCGCGCAGCTCCTGCGGGATCTGGTCGTAGATCTCCAGCTGACCGGCGTTGACGATACCCATGGTCAGGCCGGCGCGGATCGCGTACAGCAGGAACACCGAGTGAATCGCTTCACGCACCGGGTTGTTGCCACGGAACGAGAACGACACGTTGGACACGCCGCCGGAACTCAGCGCATACGGCAGCTCGTCGCGGATGTAGGCACAGGCGTTGATGAAGTCCACAGCGTAGTTGTTGTGTTCTTCGATGCCGGTGGCCACGGCGAAGATGTTCGGGTCGAAGATGATGTCTTCCGGCGGAAAGCCGACTTCGTTGACCAGAATGTCGTAGGAGCGTTTGCAGATTTCTTTCTTGCGCGCCTCGGTGTCGGCCTGGCCGGCTTCGTCGAACGCCATCACCACCACCGCAGCGCCGTAGCGTTTGCACAGTTTGGCGTGATGGATGAACTGCTCGACGCCTTCTTTCATGCTGATCGAGTTGACGATGCCCTTGCCCTGAATGCACTTCAGACCGGCTTCGATCACTTCCCATTTCGAGGAGTCGATCATGATCGGCACGCGAGAAATGTCCGGCTCACCGGCGATCAGATTGAGGAAGGTCACCATGGCCTTCTTCGAATCGAGCATGCCTTCGTCCATGTTGATGTCGATCACCTGCGCGCCGGCCTCGACCTGCTGCAGGGCGACTTCCAGGGCTTCGGTGTAGTTGTCTTCACGGATCAGACGGGCGAACTTGGCGGAACCGGTGATGTTGGTGCGCTCGCCGACGTTGACGAACAGCGAGCTGCGATCGATGGTGAACGGCTCCAGACCCGACAGGCGGCAGGCCTTGGGAATGTCCGGAATCTGCCGTGGCGCGTAACCGGCCACGGCTTTGGCGATGGCTTCGATGTGGCCCGGGGTGGTGCCGCAGCAACCGCCGACGATGTTGAGGAAACCGCTCTGGGCGAACTCTTCGATGACCTTGGCGGTGTCCACCGGCAACTCGTCGTACTCGCCGAACTCGTTCGGCAGGCCGGCGTTCGGGTGCGCCGACACGTGGGTGCTGGCCTTGTTCGACAGTTCTTCCAGGTACGGACGCAGTTCACTGGCGCCGAGCGCGCAGTTGAGGCCGACCGAGATCGGCTTGGCGTGGGCCACCGAGTTCCAGAATGCTTCGGTGGTCTGGCCCGACAGGGTACGGCCGGACGCATCGGTGATGGTCCCGGAAATCATGATCGGCAGTTCGATGTGCAGCTCTTCGAACACGCCTTGCACGGCGAAGATCGCGGCTTTGGCGTTGAGCGTGTCGAAGATGGTTTCGATCAGGATCAGATCCACGCCGCCTTCGATCAGGCCCTTGGTGGCCTCGGTGTAGTTTTCGACCAGTTCGTCGAAGGTGACGTTGCGGTAGCCGGGGTTGTTCACATCAGGCGACAGCGAGCAGGTGCGGCTGGTCGGGCCGAGCACGCCGGCGACGAAACGCGGCTTGTCCGGGTTCTCGGCGGTCTTGGCGTCGGCCACCTTGCGCGCCAGTCGCGCGCCTTCTACGTTTAATTCGTACGCCAGCTCTTCCATGCCGTAGTCGGCCATGGAAATGCGCGTGGCGTTGAAGGTATTGGTTTCCAGAATGTCGGCGCCGGCATCCAGATAGGCCTTTTCGATGCCGCCGATCACGTCGGGACGAGTGATCACCAGCAGGTCGTTGTTGCCCTTGACGTCGCTCGGCCAGTCAGCAAAGCGTTTGCCGCGATAATCCTGCTCTTCGAGCTTGTAGCTCTGGATCATCGTGCCCATACCGCCGTCGAGAATCAGGATGCGCTCTTTGAGGGCTTGCTTGAGAGCTTGAAGGCGGACGCTGCGATCGGACATTGGGACTACTCGAAAAGACCATGACGAAGGGCCGGGATCATAACAAACCTGTGCGCTTTTGGAGCACATGCTCCTTTTGCATGAATATCGTTCATGTTGGTACGGGCGTCATACTGTAGAATCGCGGGCGTTTTTTTCAGGATCGGGATCAAGGGCATGTCGTACCGCGTCATCAGCATTTTCATGCTGTTTTTAAGCTGGGGCGCCATTGCGCAGGAACCCGCGATCTCATCCGCGATTTCATATACGCGTGACATCCAGCCGATCTTCACCGAGAAATGCGTGGCCTGCCACGCCTGTTACGACTCGGCGTGCCAGCTCAATCTGGGCAGCGGCGAAGGCGCAGGGCGGGGCGCGAGCAAGATGCCAGTCTACGATGGCGAACGCACTCAGGCAGCGCCGACCACTCGGCTGTTCTACGACGCCTTCGGCAAACGTGCCTGGCAGCAGAAGGGCTTTTATTCGGTACTCGATGCCCAGGGCAGCCAGGCGGCGCTGATGGCGCGGATGCTGGAACTGGGCCACAAAACCCCGCTGACCCCGAATGCCAAGCTGCCGGAAGATATCGTCCTCGGCCTGCAACGGGAAAACATGTGCGCGATGCCCGCCGAGTTTGACGGCTATGCCGGCGCCCACCCGAAAGAAGGCATGCCGCTGGCGGTGACCGGGCTGACCGATCAGCAATACCAGACCCTGCAACGCTGGCTGGCGTCCGGTGCTCCGATCGACGAGCAGGGGCTGGCGCCGAGCGCCAAAGAAGCGCTGCAAATCGTCCAGTGGGAAAACCTGCTCAATGCGCCGGGGGCGCGGCAGAGTCTGGTCGGGCGCTGGCTGTTCGAACACTGGTTCCTCGCGCACCTTTATTTCAAGGACGGCGAACCGGGGCACTACTTCCAGTGGGTGCGTTCGCGCACGCCGACAGGGCAGCCGATCGACCTGATCGCCACTCGTCGTCCGAATGACGACCCGGGCACTCAGGTGTATTACCGCTTGTGGCCGGTACAAGGGGTGATCGTGCACAAGACCCACATCACCTATCCGCTGAGTGCGGCGAAGATGGCGCGGATCAAGAGCCTGTTCTACAGCGGCAACTGGCAGGTCAATGCGTTGCCGGGATACGGCCCGCAGAGCCGGGCCAACCCGTTCGCCACCTTCGAGGCGATTCCGGCGCAGGCGCGTTATCAGTTCATGCTCGATAACGCCGAATACTTCGTGCGCACCTTTATTCGCGGGCCAGTGTGTCGTGGGCAGATTGCGACGGATGTGATCCGCGATAACTTCTGGGCGCTGTTCCAGGCTCCGGAACATGATCTGTACATCACCGATCCCAACTATCGTGGCCAGGCCACGCCGTTGCTGGCAATGCCCGGGCAGAACGACGACGTCGGCAGTGTGCTGAGCCTGTGGCACAACTACCGCAACAAGCGCAACGAATACGAAGCCCTGCGCCGTGACAGCTACGCCGAACTGCCGGCACCGAGCTGGTCAACCTTGTGGGCCGGTAACGACAACGCGCTGCTGAGCATTTTCCGCCACTTCGACAGTGCTTCGGTGACCAAAGGCCTGATCGGCGAGGTGCCGCAGACCATGTGGCTGTTCGACTATCCGCTGCTGGAGCGCACCTATTATCAGTTGGCGGTCAACTTCGATGTGTTCGGCAACGTCTCCCATCAGGCGCAGACCCGTTTGTATTTCGACCTGATCCGCAACGGCGCCGAACAGAACTTCCTGCGCCTGATGCCGGCCGATTCCCGCGAGGACTACCTCGACGATTGGTACCAAAGCGGCGGCCAGTTCAAGATGTGGCTCGACTATGAGGCTATCGACGACGACAAGCCGACCGCGCTGAAACTCGATCCGAAGGACCCGAAATACGACTTCGCCATGCAGTTGCTGGCGCGTTACGGCGATCTGAATGCGCGACCGGATCCGATCAACCGCTGTGACGGCGCGTACTGCTCGCGGCCGAATATCGACCCGGCGCTGCAGAATGCCGAGCAGGCGCTGAGTCGCCTGACATCGCGTCCGGCCGCCGGTTTGAAGGTCATCGATCAATTGCCGGAAGCAACCATGCTGCGCATCGAAACCCGTAGCGGCAAACGCGAGATGTACAGCCTGCTGCGCAACCGTGCGCACAGTAACGTGGCGTTTCTGTTGGGCGAGTCGCTGCGCTATCAGCCAGGGCTGGACACCTTGACCATCTACCCGGGCGTACTGAGCAGCTATCCGAATTTCATCTTCAACATTCCAGCCGAACAAGTGCCGGAGTTTGTCGATGCCATGGAGAATGCCAAGGATGCCGATCGTTTCGAGAAAATCGTCGAACGCTGGGGGATACGTCGCAGTCATCCGCAATTCTGGTTCTATTTCCACGACCTGAGCCAATACCTGCACGAAACCGATCCGGTGGAAGAGGGCGTGCTGGACATGAACCGCTACCAGAATCTTTGATCATTTGAGAGCAACCTGCTGTCCCAACTCCAGGCAACACCGCAAAGCCCCTGTAGGAGCTGTCGAGTGCAGCGAGGCTGCGATCTTTTGATCTTTTAACCTCAAGATCAAAAGATCGCAGCGTGCCGCAGCTCCTACAGGGGGCCGTTGGTGTTTCAGGAATTGTGGACGGGAGCCTTCAATGTTGATTTCAGTGCAGGCCCTGCGGGCGCTTGCCGCGTGGACGGTGGTCTGCCACCACTTCATGCAGATTTTTTTCGACTTCAAGGCGCGCGGCCCGGTCGGACAGTTCTTTATCGACAAAGGCGCAGTCGGCGTCGATGTCTTTTTCGTCATCAGTGGCCTGGTGATTTTCCTGTCCACCGAAAGCAAAGCGCTGCCCCCGGCGCGGTTTCTGCTGTATCGGCTGTTTCGCATTGTCCCGGCGTACTGGCTGTACACGCTGTTGATGGCGTTGCTGGTGCTGTTCGCGCGGCCGATGCTGCCGGATCAGACCGTGGATTGGGTGCATTTCCTCGCGTCGCTGTTATTCATTCCTGCGCAAAACCCCGGCGGCTACGGGATCTATCCGACGCTGAATGTCGGCTGGACGCTCAACTACGAAATGCTTTTTTATGTGTTGTTTGCATGCGCGCTGGTGTTCCGCTGGCAGGTGCGTTTACTGGTGGTCGCCGCATTGCTGTTTTCGGCGTGTCAGGCGTTCGGCTGGCTCAACGAGTTTTACCGTTCGGACATCGTCTACGAGTTTTTGCTGGGGATCGGCATTGGCGTGCTGTATCGCCGGGGCTGGATAAGCGCCGGCCTGTGGTTGCCGCTGTTGGCGATGGGGGCCGCCGTGATGGCGATCTATCACCTGGCGCCGGCGCCAAGGCTATTGAATTGGGGCGTGCCGAGCGCGGTGCTGGTGATGGCCTGCATGGCGCTGGAGCGCTACGTCGAGCGTAACCGGGTGATGAAGCTGCTAGGTGACTGTTCTTATTCGGTGTATCTGATGCACGTGTTGGTGCTGTCGGCCGGTGGTTTTATCGCGCGGCGCTTCGGGATCAACCCGTATCTGATGTTCATCATCTGCGTTCTGGCGATCGGCGTGGGGTCATGGTTGAGCTACGAATGGGTGGAAAAACGCAGCTATCAGTGGCTTAAAGCGCGGATCGATGGCGAACCGGTGCGTGCATCTGTCGAGAATCTTTCCCGACAAAAATACTAGGACTTTGTCCGGCGCAATGATTGGCGTAAACTGCGCCCAAGCCTGCGAGGAGTTTCCATGACCGCTATTACCATTACCGACGCCGCCCACGATTACCTGGCCGATCTGCTCTCCAAGCAGAACACCCCGGGCATCGGCATCCGCGTTTTCATCACCCAGCCTGGCACCCAGTACGCCGAAACCTGCATTGCCTACTGCAAGCCGGGCGAAGAGAAACCTGAAGACACGGCGCTGGGGCTGAAAAGCTTCACTGCCTATATCGACTCGTTCAGCGAAGCGTTCCTCGACGATGCCGTTGTCGACTACGCCACCGACCGTATGGGCGGCCAGCTGACCATCAAGGCGCCAAACGCCAAAGTCCCGATGGTCAACGCCGACAGCCCGGTCAATGAGCGCATCAACTACTACCTGCAAACCGAAATCAACCCGGGGCTGGCCAGCCACGGCGGTCAGGTCAGCCTGATCGATGTGGTCGAAGACGGCATTGCCGTGCTGCAGTTCGGCGGCGGTTGCCAAGGCTGCGGCCAGGCCGACGTGACCCTGAAGGAAGGCATCGAGCGCACCTTGCTCGAGCGTATTCCTGAGCTCAAGGGCGTTCGCGACGTGACCGACCACACGCAGAAAGAAAACGCCTACTACTAAGGTGTTCGCTGCGAACATGAAAAACGGCGCTGTGGCGAGGGAGCTTGCTCCCGCTTGACTGCAGAGCAGTCACAAACCGGACAATGCATTTACCCGTGATGAATGGATTGTCTGGTTTTGGGATCGCTCCGCGATCCGGCGGGAGCAAGCTCCCTCGCCACAATTGCTTTCAGGGCCTGTAGAGGTGTGCATGCCCCGCGCGATATAGCGACGATTCGCTAAACACCTCACTGCCCAACACCCGCCCCACCAGAATCAACGCTGTACGCCGAAACCCCTTGGCCGCAACCTTCCCGGCAATATCCGCCAGCGTCCCCACTACCCAATCCTGATCCGGCCACGTCGCCCGGTGAATCACCGCAATCGGGCAATCCGAGCCGTAATGCGGGAGCAATTCAGTGATAATTTTCTGCAGATGGTTGACCCCCAGATGAATCGCCATGGTTGCGCCGTGCTGCGCCAGGCTGCCCAATTCCTCACCGGCCGGCATGGCGGTTTTATCGGCGTAGCGGGTCAGAATCACGCTCTGCGACACGTCCGGCAGTGTCAGTTCCGCGCCAAGCAACGCCGCACACGCTGCGGTCGCGGTCACGCCGGGAATGATCTCAAACGGAATATTCAGCTCACGCAGATAACGAATCTGCTCTCCAATCGCGCCATACAGACTCGGATCACCCGAGTGCACCCGCGCCACGTCCTGGCCATTGGCATGCGCGGATTTGATCAATTCAATGATCTGCTCCAGATGCAATTCGGCGCTGTTGACCACGGTTTCGGCCTGATGCCCCTCCAGCACAGCAGCCGGTACCAGCGAGCCTGCGTAGATGATCACCGGGCAGCTGCGGATCAGCCGCTGGCCTTTGACAGTGATCAATTCCGGGTCGCCGGGGCCGGCGCCGATGAAGTAGACGGTCATGAAGAAATCCTGTGAAAAACGGGGCAGGGCAACGCTTCAGATGAAGATTGCTCATGATCAAACAGGGGGATTATCGGGAATTTACGCAGCGCCGGCCAATGCCAAGGTTGCCTGAGCGTATTTTTGCCGGGAAATCAGCAATTTTGCCGGTGCCTGAATCAACTGCTCGGCAAGGGCCAGAGCGGCACTTTCCGCCACGCCGTAGCAACCGGTGCGCTCGTAGGCAATCTGAGAATGGTGGCTGAGTCGCTGCTGGTAACTGGCCAGTTCGTCGCTGCTGAAATACAACAGCGGCAGCGCCAATTGGCTGGCCAGTTCCTGCAGGCCGGGTTCATCGCGTTTAAGATCGATGCTGGCCAAGGCCTTGACCGCTTCAAGTTCTATACGATGCGCCTGCAACGCCTGATCGAGTAACGCGCGCAGCGTACTGGCTGGGCAGCCGCGCTGGCAGCCCAGGCCGACCACGAAGGTCGGTGCTGCGCGGTCATCGGTCATGCGTGGTATTGACCATCGCTTTTGCGGCGGAACAACCAGGCGCTGATCAGGCCCAGGGCCAGCCAGAACGCCACGTTGGTCAACTGCGAAGCGATTTTGAACTGGGCTTCCAGTGCTTCAGGGGCAAGCATCGAATGCACTTCCGGTTGAGGTGCGCCGATCACGTGCGGCACGGCCAGGATCGCCACGCCCAGCAGCTTCATCAACCAGTGGCGGCTGAACACGATCAACGCCAGGCCGACAGCAGTGGAAGCGGCGGTGCCGATCCACCAGGTTTGCCGCGAAGCCAGGTCGGCTGCAGCGGTGCCCGGCAGTTCGGGCGGCAGGCCCAGGGTCGGCGCGAGCACGAAGGTCGCGTAACCGGCCAGGCCCCAGAGCAGGCCTTGCGAGGTTTTGGTCGGTGCACGCAGGGTGTACAGGCCGGCCAGCATCAGGGCGAAACCGACTGCCACCACCAGATTGCCGCCGGTGGTCGAGACCACGCGTTGCCAGCCGTCTTCCGGCTCCCAGGCTTCGGTGTCATGGGTGTGTGCGGCCGTGCCGGCGGCGTGTTCGTGAACGGCCACAGGTTCGGATTTCTCGAAGGTTTCGGCCTGCAGAATCAGCGGCGAGACCCAGAAACTTTGCAGCAAGGTCAGCAGCAGTGCGGCCAGCAGGCCGGTGAAACCTGCGGTTTGCGCGATACGCTTGATCATGTCGGCAGGTCTCAGTGGCACGGGAACGCAGCGCTGTGGCGGGTATCGTGGGCGGCGTTATGCACCGCTTCGATGTGCGAGAAACCGGCGAAGTAGACGAGGCCGGCACCGAGGATCGACGCGAAAATCGCGGCGGTCAGGCGTTGGCTCAAGGTGGCGGTGCTGGAGATTTTGTCGGTGTTGCTGCCGGTGCTGCTGATGATCGACATGGCGCTTCCCTCTGGAGTGTCAGCGGGTGTATGGAGCGCAAGAAAACCCCTGCGAGTCGGGCACGCAGAGCTTCGAACAGCGCCCGCCCACCGCGGGTTTGTTATGTTCAGCGACGCAAAATGCGCACTGTGTGTTGCGGGCCGGTCTCCGGGCTCACGAGGGGTTGGCGTCTGGCCGACCTGCAAGCGTCACCTTCCCATGCCGCATGGGCACAGTGGATCTGACGCTTCGCTCGCTTACCGTTGCGGGGGCAGCACCGGACTGACATGGCTTTGAGTAAAGCACATGATTCACCGGTTTCCCGTTTCACCCTGTGAAGGGCACCCGTAACAAGTTGTGTAGGAGAGCATGGGTTGGGGATTTGAGTCAATCGGATGGGTATGGGGGGATATCCATTGCTGCGGTAACGGCCACTTAGGGTTCCGCCCTTACGGCGGGTCACTTTTGGCAAACGCCCCAAAAGTAACCAAAAAGTCTGTGCCCTGACGTTCGGCCCTCGCCTGGGCTCGGGTTCCTTCGCTCCGGGATTCATCCGGGGGGCAGCGCCTACGGTTTGCTTCGCTGCACCTCCTCTCGCTGTGTTTGGCTGCGCCAAACGGTCGCTACGCTCCCACCCCCGGATAAATCCCTCCACTCAGCCTGCCGACGGGCCCTCAGATCAAAAGCTTTCGGCGAGCTGACACTCGGCCATTGAGTGGGGCGGCTCCGCCGCAGGGGCAGCACGCAATCTGAACTGTAGGAGCCAGCCTGCTGGCGATGGCGGCCTGACAGCCGACCAATTTCCAACTGAACACACCCATTCCAACTGTGTGCGGGCTTGCTCGCGAAGGCGGCCTGACAGCCGACCAAACTCCAACTGAACACACCCAATCCCATGTAGGAGCTGCCGAAGGCTGCGATCTTTTGATCTGCTTTGGCTTTGGCTCTTGATGTGGCTTTTGATCTTCAGCCCCTTCGGCAGGCCGAGCGAAGGTGTCCATCCGGGGGTTAGGCGCGCAGCGCCATGCGGCGTAGCCGCATACATCGAGAGGAGGTGCAGCGAAGCAAACCGTAGGCGATGCCCCCGGATGGACACCGTAGCGAGGGAACACTGAGCCTAAGCGAAGTGCCGTACGCCGGGGGCAAAGCCTTTTGCTTACTTTTCGGCGTCTGGAAAAGTGAGTCGCTGTAAGAGCGAAACCGCCAGCGGCAACACCCGCAGCAACGGATAAGCCCCCAATCCACCCAAAACCTATAACTCGGCGTCTGGAAAAGGTGACTCGCTGTAAGAGCGAAACCGCCAGCGGCAACACCCGCAGCAACGGATAAGCCCCCAATCCACCCAAAACCTATAACTCGGCGTCTGGAAAAGGTGACTCGCTGTAAGAGCGAAACCGCCAGCAGCAACACCCGCAGCAACGGATATGTCCCCAATCCAACCATTGACCGGTCACCACCCGATGCGTAGCCTTGCGCCTTCGAGGTTCTTCGGCCCACGCCGAAGCTAAGAAGGGAACGCGGTCAAAGCCGCGGCTGCCCCCGCAACTGTGAACGGTGAAGTTCGTTGCCACGCCACTGCCAGCTCAATCCACAGAGCCCGCGGGAAGGCGCAGCGAATGCCGGGCCCAAGGCCCGAACACCGTCAGCCAGGAGACCTGCCTCGTCACAGATTTCTCACTACAACCGGGCGGGGTGATCCGGTGGCGAATTCTTCCGCGCGCACGCTCGCAGCGGATCTCGTCCCGTATGCCCGCCACCTTGCCAAAGGGCATCCGATGAAAACACTGGCCAAACTCCCCGTCACCATCGTCACCGGTTTCCTCGGCTCGGGCAAAACCACCTTGCTGCGGCACATGCTCGACAACGCTCAGGGCCGCCGCATCGCGGTGATCGTCAACGAGTTCGGCGAGTTGGGTATCGACGGTGAGATCCTCAAGCAATGCACCATCGGCTGCACTGAAGAAGAAGCCACCGGCCGCGTCTACGAACTGGCCAACGGTTGCCTGTGCTGCACGGTGCAGGAAGAGTTCTTCCCGGTGATGCGTGAACTGGTTGCCCGTCGCGGCGACCTCGATCACATCCTGATCGAGACATCCGGTCTGGCCCTGCCAAAACCGCTGGTGCAGGCGTTCCAATGGCCGGAAATCCGTAGCGCCTGCACCGTTGATGCGGTGATCACCGTGGTCGACAGCCCGGCCGTGGCCGCTGGCACGTTTGCCGCGTTCCCGGATCAGGTCGATGCCCAGCGCAAACTCGATCCGAACCTGGATCACGAGTCGCCGCTGCACGAACTGTTCGCCGACCAATTGGCCAGCGCCGACCTGGTGATCCTCAACAAAGCCGATCAGACCAGCCCGGAAGACCTGGCTCGCGTGCGCGCTGAAGTCGCCGAAGAACTGCCGCCAGCAGTGAAGATCATCGAAGCCAGCAACGGTCGCTTGCCGCTGGACGTGCTGATCGGTCTCGGTGCCGGTTCCGAAGAGCACATCGACAGCCGCCACAGTCATCACGATCACCACCATGACGGCGATGACGACCACGATGACCACGATCACGACGCCTTCGATTCGATCTCCATCGAACTGCCGCAAGCCGATGAAAGCCTGCTGCTCGACGCGCTGACGCAATTGGTGGTCAAGCACGGCATCCTGCGTGTGAAGGGCTTTGCGGCGATTCCGAACAAACCGATGCGCCTGTTGATCCAGGGCGTGGGCACGCGTTTCGACAAGCACTTCGACCGCCAGTGGGGCGCTGACGAAGCGCGCGTCACCCGTCTGGTGCTGATCGGTCAGGAACTCGACGCCGCGCAACTCGAAGCGCAACTGCGCGCCGCGCTCAGCGTTTAAGCCATGCACCTGCTCAGGACCCAGCCCGGCGGTTTCGTGTCGGATGACAACATTGCCGACCTTGGACAAACCCCCGCCGAGCTGGTGATCCTGTGCAGCGGCGACTCCAGCCTGGCGCTGCTCGCCGAAGCCGCGCAGCAATTGCCCGAGGATTACCCGAGCCTGCGCCTGGCCAATCCGATGCAGGTGCAGAATCACGCCTCGGTCGATCTGTATGTCGATGAAGTGCTGCGTCACGCCAAGGTCATTCTGATTTCGCTGCATGGCGGCATCGCTTATTGGCGTTATGGCGTCGAGCGACTGGTGGAGTTGTCCGAGCGCGGGGTGCAGGTGATTCTGGTGCCGGGCGATGATCGTCCGGACCCGGAACTCAGCGACCTGAGCACCGTACCCGCCGAAGATCGCGACCGCCTCTGGCAGTTCCTGCGTCAGGGTGGCATGGGCAATGCGTTGGACTTCTTCCATTGCCTGGCCAACCGCTGGCTGGCGCGCGACTACGCCTGGGGCGAGCCGCAAGCGCTGCCGCGCACGGCGATTTACCAGCCACAGAAAAACACCGCCGCACTGAGCGACTGGCAAGCCGAATGGCTGCCCGGTCAACCGGTCGCGGCGGTGTTGTTTTATCGCTCGCATTTGCAAGCGGCGAACACCGCGTTCATCGACGAGTTCTGCCAGCGCTTGCAGGTGGCGGGGCTCAATCCGTTGCCGATCGCGGTTGCCAGCTTGAAAGAACCAGGCTGTCTGAGTGTGGTCGAGGACTGGCTGGACGAGGTCGAAGCAGCGGTGATTCTCAACACCACCGGTTTCGCGCAATCCAGTCCGGAAGCGCCGCATCTGCGCCCGTTCCGGCGCAATATTCCGGTGATTCAGGCGATCTGCGCCCAGGACAACGAGCCGGGCTGGCGTGACAGCGAGCAGGGCCTGGGGCCACGGGATCTGGCGATGCACATCGCCTTGCCGGAACTCGACGGGCGCATCATCAGCCGGCCGATCAGCTTCAAGGATCTGGCCTGGCGCAGCGAGCGCAGCCAGTCCGACGTGGTCTGCTACCGGGCGCAACCCGAGCGCATGGATTTTGTCGCCGAACTGGCCCGGCGCTGGAGCGATCTGGCGCGACTGCCGAACGCGGAAAAACGCATCGCGCTGATCCTCGCCAACTACCCGACCCGCGATGGTCGGATCGGCAACGGCGTCGGCCTGGACACGCCAGCGGCGGCGTTGAATATCCTGCGCGCGTTACAGGCGGTAGGCTTCCCGTTGACGGCGGAGTTGCCGGACAGCGGCACCGAGCTGATTCAGCAATTGCTCGGCGGCGTCAGCAACGACCTCGACAGCATCGACTTGCGTCCGTGCCAGCAAAGCCTGGCGATGGACGCCTATCTGGCGATGTTCAATGCGCTGCCGGAAGCCAATCGCGCGGCAGTGCTGGAACGCTGGGGCGCGCCGCTAAACGATCCGATGTGCCGCGACGGGCGGATGATGATCGCCGGGCTGCGTTTTGGCCTGACCTTCGTCGGCGTTCAACCGGCGCGCGGTTATCAGGTCGATCCGAGCGCGGTGTATCACGACCCGGATCTGGTGCCGCCGCACGGCTATCTGGCGTTCTATTTCTGGCTGCGCAACACCTACGGTGCGCACGCAGTGATTCACGTCGGCAAGCACGGCAACCTCGAATGGTTGCCGGGCAAGGGCGTCGGCCTTTCGGAGAATTGCTGGCCGGACGCACTGCTCGGGCCGCTGCCGAACATCTATCCGTTTATCGTCAACGACCCGGGCGAGGGCGCCCAGGCCAAACGGCGCACGCAAGCGGTGATCATCGACCACCTGATGCCGCCGCTGACCCGCGCCGAAACCTATGGCCCGCTGCGCAATCTGGAACTGTTGGCCGACGAATATTACGAGGCTCAGTTGCTCGATCCGCGTCGTGCGCGGGAGCTGCAGCGCGACATTCTGCAACTGGTGCGCGAGACGCAGATCGACCGTGAGCTGCAACTCGACGCCGGTCTGGACAGCGACGCCGACGCAGCGATCTGGCTGCCGCGTCTGGACACCTACCTGTGTGACCTGAAGGAATCGCAGATCCGCGATGGCCTGCACATTTTCGGCGAGTCGCCGACCGGACGTTTGCGCATCGACACGCTACTGGCGTTACTGCGCATCCCGCGTGGCGACGGCAAGGGGGCGCAGTCGAGTCTGCTGCGGGCGTTGGCCAAGGCGTTCGAGTTGGGTTTTGATCCACTGGATTGTGCGCTTGCCGATCCGTGGAACGGCCCGCGCCCGGCGGAGCTGCAAAGCGTCAGCGACGAAACCTGGCGCACCGCCGGCGACACCCGCGAACGCCTCGAACTGTTCGCCACCCACCTGATCTCCCAAGTACTACAAATCCCCTGTGGGAGCGAGCCTGCTCGCGAAGGCGGCGTGTCAGCCAACGCATCTTTCACTGATACACCGCCTTCGCGAGCAGGCTCACTCCTACAGGGACCGCGGTGGACTGAAGTGAGCGCAATCCTCGAAAACCTGAGCGAAGTCGTCGCCCCACGCCTCGACGCCTGCGGCCCCGCTGAAATGCGCGGTCTGCTTGACGCCCTGAACGGCCGCTTCGTCCCCGCCGGGCCAAGCGGCGCGCCCAGTCGTGGCCGTCTCGACGTGCTGCCCACCGGACGTAATTTCTACTCGGTGGACGTGCGTAACCTGCCGACCACCACCGCGTGGCGCATCGGTTTCCAGTCCGCCACGCTGATTCTCGAACGGCATTTGCAGGATCACGGCGATCACCTGCGCCAGCTCGGCCTGTCGGTGTGGGGCACCGCGACGATGCGCACCGGCGGTGACGACATCGCGCAGGCCATGGCGTTGATGGGCGTGCGTCCTGTGTGGGCCACCGGCAGTCAGCGCGTCGACGATTTCGAGATTCTGCCGCTGAGTCTGCTCGACCGGCCACGGGTCGATGTCACGCTGCGGGTCTCGGGCTTCTTCCGCGATGCTTTTGCCAATCTGATTCGCCTGTTCGACGCGGCTGTGCAAGCGGTGGCGGCGCTGGACGAACCGGATGACCTCAACCCGCTGGCGGCGAAAGTGCGTGCCGAGCGCGAGGCGCTTTTGCAATCGGGGCTGGATGCCGATGCGGCGCGGCGCCAGGCCGGCTGGCGGATTTTCGGCGCCAAACCCGGAGCCTATGGCGCGGGCGTACAGGGCGCCATCGATGGGCGTCTGTGGCAGAGCCGCGAAGATCTGGCCGAGGTCTACCTGAACTGGGGCGCCTACGCGTACGGTGGTTCTGACGAAGGCACCGCCGCCCGCGAACAGTTCGTCCAGCGCCTGAGTCAGGTGCAGGCCGTGCTGCAGAACCAGGACAATCGCGAGCACGACTTGCTCGATTCCAACGACTATTACCAGTTTCAGGGCGGTATGCTCGCGGCGGTGGAAACCCTGCGCGGCGAAGCGGCAGCCAGTTATCACGGCGATCACAGCCAGCCGGACCTGCCGAAAATCCGCACCCTGAAAGAAGAACTCAATCGGGTGATCCGCTCGCGAGCGGCCAATCCGAAATGGATCGACGGGGTCAAGCGTCACGGCTATAAAGGCGCGTTCGAACTGGCGGCGACGGTTGATAACCTGTTCGCTTTCGATGCCACCACGCAACTGATCGACGATCATCAGTACGCGTTGCTGGCCGACGCCTACTTGCTCGACCCGGCGACCCGCGACTTTGTCCGCGAGCACAATCCGCATGCGCTGCGTGATATGACCGAGCGCATGCTCGAAGCGCAGCAGCGCGGGATGTGGCAGGAACCCGGGGCCTATAAAGAAGCCCTCGAAAACCTGCTGCTGGATATAGAAGAAGACACCTGACACACCGCCTCACTCTGTGGGAGCGAGCCTGCTCGCGAAGGCGTCGTGTCAGACAGTATTTTTGTAGCTGGCACACCGCTTTCGCGAGCAGGCTCGCTCCCACAGGGATCAACGTGGCTCCCAACGATTTTCGAAAGATCACCGACCATGACCGAGTACCGAAGATGACCGACACCCCGCATTTCCCGCTCTCCGCCGTGGTCGGCGCCGATGACCTGAAACTCGCGCTGTGCCTCACCGCCATCGACCCGAAAATCGGCGGCGTGCTGATCGAAGGCCCGCGCGGCATGGCCAAATCGACCCTGGCCCGTGGCTTGGCCGATCTGCTGGCGAGCGGTCAGTTCGTCACGCTGCCGCTGGGCGCCACCGAAGAACGTCTGGTCGGCACCCTCGATCTCGACGCCGCGCTGAGCGAGGGCCGTGCGCAGTTTTCTCCCGGTGTTTTGGCCAAGGCTGACGGCGGCGTGCTGTACGTCGATGAAGTCAACCTGTTGCCCGATCATCTGGTGGATCTGCTGCTTGATGTGGCGGCCAGCGGCACTAACTTGATCGAGCGCGACGGCATCTCCCATCGACATTCGGCGCGATTTGTATTGATTGGCACGATGAACCCGGAAGAGGGCGAACTGCGTCCGCAACTGCTCGACCGGTTCGGCCTGAACGTCGCCCTCAGCGGCCACACCGCACCAATCGAGCGCGGGCAGATCATTCGCCGCCGACTGGACTTCGACAGCGATCCCCAGGCGTTCTGCGCGCAGTGGGAAGCTCAGCAGCAAGCGCTGCGCGAACGCTGTGAACAGGCGCGCATCCTGTTGGCGAGCATTGCGCTGGATGACGACGCGTTGGCGAGCATCACCGAGCGTTGCTTTGCGGCGGGTGTCGATGGCTTGCGTGCCGATCTGGTCTGGCTGCGGGCGGCCCGTGCGCACGCGGCATGGCGCGGCGCCGAAGCGATTGCCGAGCAGGACATCGATGCCGTGGCGGAATTCGCCCTGCGTCATCGCCGTAAAGAGTCCTCTTCTTCCAGTCCGCAGCCACCCGCGCAAACCTCGGCCAATACCCAAATCGACCCGAGCGAGGGGCAGGGGCAGTGGGGCGATATGCCCGCCCCGGCACTGGCCACGGGGGCTCGCCGCGAAGTACCGAGCTGGCCAAAAAAGTAACCGGCATTCGTCCCCGATCCGACGCGGGGGCGAATGCCAGACCCCACGCCGGACGCCTCGACCACGGACGCCAGGGCAAGCGTCACGCTGCGCGCAGCGGCCTGGTGAACTGGCCGGCGACGCTGCTCAACGGTCGGCCGCAGGCTCATGAAGATCTGCAGTTCCAACTGCGCACACGTACTGCCCATGAATTGTGGCTGGTGATCGTCGATGCTTCGGCTTCCACGCGTCGGCATCAGGCGCTGAGTGATGCCAAAGGCCTGCTCGCGCAATTGTTCGATGACGCGTATCGGCAGCGGGCACGGCTGGCATTGCTGACCGCCAGCGGCAGTGCACCGAAATGGCAGGTGCAAGGGTTGAAGGCGTCGAGTGGCCTGCGCGTCTGGTTGGAGGCGTTGGGGGCGGGCGGTGGCACGCCATTGGTGGCGGCGTTGGCGCAGGCGCAGCAATGGCTGATGCAGCGAAAAAAGCGCTTCCCGGCCGAACAGCAGCGCATGCTGGTGGTGACGGATGGGCGTTTGAAGGAGCTGTCCGGGTTGTCGCCGCTGGAGTGTCCGGGATTGTTGATCGACATCGAGCGTGGACCGATCCGCCTGGCACGGGCGCGGGACTTGGCGGCGGCGCTGAATGCGGATTATCGGCATATTGATGATATGTGAAGTCTGAGCGGGTCTCTTCGCGAGCAGGCTCGCTCCCACAAGATTGGTGAACACCGCTTACTCTGTGGGAGCGAGCCTGCTCGCGATGGCATCGCCTCGGATCATGCAGGATCACCAAAAACCGCAGCGCTGCTCTCCCACAAGGTTGGTGAACACCGCTTACTCTGTGGGAGCGAGCCTGCTCGCGATGGCATCGCCTCGGATCATGCAGGATCACCAAAAACCGCAGCGCTGCTCTCCCACAAGGTTGGTGAACACCGCTTACTCTGTGGGAGCGAGCCTGCTCGCGATGGCATCGCCTCGGATCATGCAGGATCACCAAAAACCGCAGCGCTGCTCTCCCACAAGGTTGGTGAACACCGCTTACTCTGTGGGAGCGAGCCTGCTCGCGATGGCATCGCCTCGGATCATGCAGGATCACCAAAAACCGCAGCGCTGCTCTATGCTCCAGCCCAGCCCAATCACAAGGAGTGAACCATGCGGGTATTGGTCGCCAATCCTCAGGACGATTTTCGCGTCAAAGCCTATGCTGGCACCAACGGCGTGTTGCTCGCCATGGACCTGGCCGAACCCCGGCGCAAAGGTTTGCTCGGGTTTGCCATCGAAAAGCAGCAGGGCGACAAACCGTGGTTGTTCCTGTTCAACAGCCTGACGTTCCCCGGCAAGGCTCACACCTTCGCGCAATACCACGCCACGCCCAGCGATAAAGCGCCGCTGCAGAAATTCCGCTGGGCCGATTACGCGGTCAATCCGGGCACGACGATGCACTATCGCGTGCACCTGGCCTACGGCACGGCGGACGCGCCGCAACTGGGCGAATCACTGGCGCTGAGCATCACCAGTGACGACGGTCATCCGGCCAACCAGAGCGTGATCTTCAACCGTGCCGTGGCCGCCAGTCAGGCTTTCCAGCGCAAGTTTCCCGACCTCGACGCGCAGATCAGCGCCAACAAGAGCCTGCCCATCGAAGCCTGGCCCGACGCGGCGCGCCTGTGGCTGGAGAACGGGCTGTTGGAGCGATTGCTGGGCTTTATCGAACGTGCGGTGGACGCGCAGTGGGCGCTGGACATCGCGATCTACGAGTATCAGTTGCAGGCGATCATCGACGCAGTGAATGCGGCATTTGCCCGTGGGGTTCAGGTGCGCGTGCTGTATCACGCCCAGCCTGATGATCCCGATACGACCCTGAACGAAACGAACCTTGCCAAATTGCCGGCGGTGAACAAGCGCGGCCGGGTCACCCATAACATCTTTCACGACAAATTCATTGTTCTCAGCCGCGTCGATGGCGCGGGTCAGCGGCAACCGCAAGCCGTGCTGTGCGGCAGCACCAATTTCACCGCCAACGGTGTTTATCGCCAGGCCAACGTGGTGCATACGCTCGACGACGTGATGATTGCCGCGCGGTATTTGCAAGTGTTCGAAGAGGTCTGGGCCAACCCCGCCGACGTCGGCGCGACGCGCAACTGGATCACCGGGCACAATCCGATGGACCCCACGCAACCGCTGTTCGCCGGGTTCTCGCCACGCAGCGGTGGCGGCGATTTGCGTGAGTTTGTCGAGATCATTGAGGCGGCCAGGAAGGACGTGCTGTTTGTCACGGCGTTCATCTTGCCGGACGCGATTCTCAACGCGCTGCTCGGCAAACCGCATGACGATATCTTGCGTTACGGCCTGCAAAATACCGCGAGCCGTATAACCGGATTTCACGCCGATCGCTCCGCCGAATTCGCCGCTACGGCATTGCTGAACACCGGTCTGGAAGGCTGGCTGAAGGAAAACATGAAAGGCCAGAAGGGCAATCTGCTGGTGCACACCAAAGCGGTCGTCACCGATTTCACCAGCGATACCCCGACGATTATCAGTGGCAGCCACAACTTCAGCACCTCGGCCAGTAACGGCAATGACGAGAACTTCCTGATCATTCGCGGCGACACCGATCTGGCCGATCGTTACGGCCTGGAACTGCTGCGCTTCTACGAGCATTACCGCTTTCGCTATTTCGCGAAGAAGCTTGAATTGAAGCAGGTGAGTCCGTTGGCGGTGGATGACAGCTGGACCAACGATTATTACGTAGAGGGCGACTTACGCCAGTTGTCACGATTGCGCTTTGCCGGACGATGACAGCCACTGTAGGAGCTGCCGCAGACTGCGATCTTTTGACTTTGTTTTTTTAAGGTCAAGATCAAAAGATCGCAGCCTGCGGCAGCTCCTACGGGGGACAGTGGCCAGTTGATACAGATTTTGAAATGATTTCGCGCTGTAGGAATTGTCGTCAGAGCCTGTACGCTCCAAGGCCATTTTTCATTCAGGATTTGCATGAACACCCTCTTGGAGCCTCCCAGTCGTACCTTCTCCTCGCGCCATGGCGCGGTCTTGACGTACTCGCAGCATCCGGTTTTCCGACTTCCGTCTATCGTTGACAACGCGGCTTCAGAGCCTTCGCGTTGCACTTTGCCGTGTCCGGCAGCCTGAATTCACTGAAGAGAGATCGAGACATTTTATGGAATGGTTAGCGGATCCCACGGCCTGGTTAGGCTTGTTGACTCTGATCGTGCTGGAACTGGTGCTGGGTATCGACAACCTGGTGTTTATCGCGATCCTGGCGGACAAGCTGCCGCCGCATCAGCGCGATCGTGCGCGGATCATCGGCCTGTCGCTGGCGCTGATCATGCGCCTGGGCCTGTTGGCGAGTATTTCCTGGCTGGTGACCCTCACGCAGCCGTTGTTCGAGGTGTTCGACAAGAGCTTCTCCGGTCGTGACCTGATCATGCTGTTCGGTGGTGTATTCCTGTTGTTCAAGGCCACCATGGAGCTGCACGAACGACTCGAAGGCCACGTCGGCCAGCGCTCGACCAACGCTGCTTACGCGCTGTTCTGGCCGATCGTGGCGCAGATCGTGGTGCTCGACGCGGTGTTCTCGCTGGACGCGGTAATCACCGCCGTCGGCATGGTCGATGAACTGGCGGTGATGATGATCGCGGTGATCATTTCCATCGGCCTGATGATCGTCGCCAGCAAGCCGCTGACCCGTTTCGTCAATGCGCACCCGACGGTGATCATGCTGTGTCTGGGCTTCCTGATGATGATCGGTTTTGCCCTGACAGCCGAAGGTCTGGGCTTCCACATCCCGAAAGGCTATCTGTACGCGGCGATTGGTTTCTCGATCCTGATCGAGGTGTTCAACCAGATCGCTCGAGCCCGACGCAAACGTTCGATGCAAGGCCTGCGTCCCATACGTGAACGCACGGCCCACGCGGTGATGCGTCTGCTGGGCGGGCGCAAGCTGGAGGCGGAAGAGGTTGGCGAGGAGATCTCCGACCTGCTGGATGACGGTGAAGCCCCAAGTGCGGAGCTGTTCGACCGTCGTGAGCGAGTGATGATCAGCGGTGTGCTGCAACTGGCCGAGCGGCCGATTCGGAACCTGATGACCGTGCGTGCCGACGTCGACGCCATCGATCTGGCCGACGACGCCGAGACGATTCGCACAAAATTGATGCACTCGTCGTATTCGCGTCTGCCGCTGATTCGCGACGGCGCGGTGGATGAGCCGCTGGGCTTCGTGCACAAGAAGGAATTGCTCAAGGAATACCTGGCCGGTACCGAGCCGAATCTGGAGCACCTGGCGCGCAAGACCATCAACCTGCTCGACAACTATTCGATCCTCAATGCGCTGGAACAGATGCGCTCGGCGTCGACCCACATCGCCTTCGTGGTCAACGAATTTGGTGACTTCGTCGGTGTGTTGACCATGACCGACATCCTCGAATCGATTGCCGGCGAACTGCCCGATGCCAGCGAAATCGAAGGTCCGGACGTGATCGAGGAGCAGAGCGGGTTCATCGTCAGCGGCGCATTGAACCTGACCCGTGTTCGCCAGCGCACCGGGTTTGGCGCTGAGCCGACCGAGGACTATCAGACCTTGGCCGGACTGGTGATGAGCCTGCTGGACCGCTTGCCGATGATTGGCGATCAGTTGCAGTACGAAGGCTGGCAGATGACCGTCAAAGCCGTTGAGGAACGACGGGTGACGCGAGTGTTGCTGGTGCGCGATACCGCTTGAATACCGATCTCCCCCTGTAGGAGCTTCGGCACGCTGCGATCTTTTGATTTTGTTTTTTAAGATCAAAAGATCGCAGCGTGCCGCAGCTCCTACAGGGATGTCGCGTGCTGTCGACGTGACTGCGCACGCGGGATGGTGCAAAGGTTTCGCAAAGTGCGACGCAGCCAGCCCAGGTCATGCCGTGGTTTCTGCTGCACCACCGTTGCCCTGGTCCTGCCAATATGCCGGGCAAAGTCCGCCGTCAGTGTTTCCTCCGTGCCAATCCCTTTGAGCTTCTTCAGCAACTTGCCGTTCTTGTAGAACAGCACGGTAGGCGTGCCGGTGACCAACGGATGGCGTGGCGACTCACGGGTGTTAAGCATGTAGATATTGGCGCGATGCCGGTACGGCTCGGCCACCTCACGAAACACCGGCCCGGCCCATTCGCAGGCAGGACAGTGTTCGTTGGCGAAGTACAGGATCACCGGGCGCCAGGTTTTCAGGGCTTTGCGGTAGGTAGCAGGCAGGTCTGGAAAGCGAGTCGTCGAACTCATGGGAACCTCCTTGAAGACGCATTCTCAACGTTGCTGACGCTAATCCCATGGGCAGCTTTCCTCTACTGTCAGAGTTGACACTAGACCGTGCGCGTTTTCGGTGAGTGCGCACTCAAATGTGGCCCGAGTACCCGAGCGATGTGGCCCACGGTAGCGTCTGAGAAATCCATAGCGAGTAACACCTCCCTGAGGCTATTCGCATCCCATTGATTCTAAAAACATTTCACTCCGCTACAGATTCCCTTTGATTCCTGTGGCACACTTTCTGCTGTCTATTCCGTAGTAACAAACCGTGTTCCGGTATAGCGGAATAAACATCATCCTGGAGTGCTTGCCATGCATCGCCGTCCTTCGTTGTTCAAAGCGTGTATTTTTGTTCTTGCGGCTTCGTCCGCTGTGATGGGCCTGGCCCAGGCAGCCGACAGTAAGCTCGACAGTGTTCTGGCCCGGGGCAAGCTGATTGTCGGCACCGGCAGCACCAATGCGCCGTGGCACTTTCAGGGTGCGGACGGCAAGTTGCAGGGCTTTGATATCGACATCGCCAGGATGGTGGCCAAGGGGTTGTTCAATGACCCGAGCAAGGTCGAATTCGTCGTGCAGTCCTCCGACGCGCGGATTCCCAACCTGCTGACTGACAAGGTCGATATGAGTTGCCAGTTCATCACCGTCACTGCCAGCCGTGCGCAGCAAGTAGCGTTCACGCTGCCGTACTACCGCGAAGGCGTCGGCCTGCTGCTGCCGGCCAACAGCAAATACAAGGAAATCGAAGACCTGCAGGCAGCTGGTGACAGCGTTACCGTGGCCGTGCTGCAAAACGTCTACGCCGAAGAACTGGTGCATCAGGCGCTGCCCAAGGCCAAGGTCGACCAGTACGACAGTGTTGACCTGATGTATCAGGCGGTGAACTCCGGCCGCGCCGATGCCGCTGCGACCGATCAGTCGTCGGTCAAATACCTGATGGTGCAGAACCCTGGCCGCTACCGCAGCCCGACCTACGCCTGGAGTCCGCAGACCTACGCCTGCGCAGTCAAACGCGGCGATCAGGACTGGCTGAATTTCGTCAACACCGCCCTGCATGAAGCCATGACCGGCGTTGAGTTCCCGACTTACGCGGCGTCGTTCAAGCAGTGGTTCGGTGTCGACCTGCCGTCGCCGGCGATCGGTTTCCCTGTCGAATTCAAATGATCCCGTGAGAGTGGGGCGCCTGCGCGCGCCCCGCTCAAGGTACTGCTGACCATGAACTATCAGTTGAACTTTGCTGCCGTGTGGCGCGACTTCGACACCTTGCTGGCGGGGCTCGGTCTGGGCCTTGAACTGGCGCTGGTGTCGATCGCCATCGGCTGCGTGATCGGCCTGCTGATGGCGTTTGCCTTGCTCTCGAAGCATCGCGCCTTGCGGGTGCTGGCCTCGGTGTACGTCACGGTGGTGCGTAATACGCCGATTCTGGTGTTGATTCTGTTGATCTACTTTGCCTTGCCGGGCCTGGGGATCCGTCTGGACAAGATCCCGTCGTTCATCATCACTTTGTCGCTGTATGCCGGTGCCTATCTGACCGAAGTGTTCCGTGGCGGCTTGCTGAGCATTCCCAAAGGCCAGCGCGAAGCCGGGCTGGCGATCGGTCTCGGTGAGTGGCAGGTCAAGGCCTACGTCACCGTGCCGGTAATGCTGCGCAATGTGTTGCCGGCGCTGTCGAACAACTTCATCTCGCTGTTTAAGGACACCTCGCTGGCCGCCGCGATTGCGGTGCCGGAGCTGACTTATTACGCGCGCAAGATCAACGTCGAGAGCTACCGGGTGATCGAAACCTGGCTGGTGACCACGGCGTTGTATGTCGCGGCCTGTTACCTCATTGCCATGCTGCTGCGTTACCTCGAGCAGCGTCTGGCGATCCGCCGATAGGAGGCTGCCATGTACGAATCTTCCAGTTGGTTGCATGAATTGTGGGTGGCGCGCGAGACGTTGCTGCAAGGTTTCCTGACCAGTGTCCAGGTATCGGCGCTGGCGATTCTGTTCGGCACGCTGCTCGGCGTCGTCACCGGGCTGGTGCTGACTTACGGCAAGTTCTGGATGCGCGCGCCGTTCCGCTTTTATGTCGACATTATTCGCGGCACGCCGGTGTTTGTATTGGTGCTGGCCTGCTTCTATATGGCGCCTGCGCTGGGCTGGCAGATCAGCGCGTTTCAGGCTGGTGCGCTGGGCCTGACGCTGTTTTGCGGCTCGCACGTCGCCGAGATTGTGCGCGGTGCCTTGCAGGCATTGCCGCGCGGGCAGATGGAAGCGAGCAAGGCGATCGGCCTGACGTTTTATCAATCACTCGGTTACGTGCTGTTGCCCCAGGCGTTGCGGCAAATCCTGCCGACCTGGGTCAACTCGTCCACCGAAATCGTCAAGGCTTCGACCTTGCTCTCGGTGATCGGCGTTGCCGAATTGCTGCTCAGCACCCAACAGATCATCGCCCGAACCTTCATGACCCTGGAGTTTTACCTGTTCGCCGGTTTTCTGTTCTTCGTCATCAACTACGGCATCGAATTACTCGGCCGGCACATTGAAAAACGGGTGGCCCTGCCATGACTCAAGCTCAAGTTTCCAACGTTCAGCACGGTCAGCCGCTGCTGGACATCCGTGGCCTGCACAAGCAGTACGGCGCAGTCGAAGTGCTCAAGGGCGTCGACCTGAGCATGCAGCGCGGCAACGTCGTGACGCTGATCGGCTCCAGCGGTTCGGGCAAGACCACCTTGCTGCGCTGCGTGAACATGCTCGAAGAGTTTCAGGGCGGGCAGATCCTGCTCGACGGCGAGTCCATCGGCTATGACGAGGTCGGCGGTAAACGTGTGCGTCACGCCGAAAAAGTCATCGCCCGCCATCGCGCGATGACCGGCATGGCCTTCCAGCAATTCAACCTGTTCCCGCATCTGACCGCCTTGCAGAACGTCACCCTCGGTCTGCTCAAGGTAAAGAAAATGCACAAGGACGAAGCCGTGGTGCTGGCCGAGAAATGGCTGGAGCGGGTCGGCCTGCTGGAGCGGCGCAATCACTTTCCCGGGCAGTTGTCCGGCGGGCAGCAACAGCGTGTGGCGATTGCCCGGGCGATTGCGATGAACCCCAGCCTGATGCTGTTCGACGAAGTCACTTCGGCCCTCGACCCGGAACTGGTCGGCGAGGTGTTGAGCGTGATCAAGGGCCTGGCCGAAGACGGCATGACCATGTTGCTGGTGACCCACGAAATGCGTTTTGCCTTCGAGGTTTCGGACAAGATCGTTTTCATGAATCAGGGGCGTATCGAAGAACAGGGGCCTCCCAAGGAACTGTTCGAACGCCCGCAATCGCCGCGTCTGGCTGAGTTTCTCAAGAGCACGCGGTTCTAATTTTTGCTTTGTAATCAGGAGAAGTACCCATGAGCATTACTCGATACGGCACCGGCAGCACGGCCGCTGGCGGTCAGCCACGTCCTTTCGCGCGCGCCGTTGAAGCGGATGGCTGGCTGCACGTGTCCGGCCAGGTGCCGGCGGTGGATGGCGAGATCATCGTTGGCGGCATCGTCGAACAGACCCACCAGACCATGAAGAACCTGATCGCGATTCTCGAAGAGGCCGGTTATGGTCTGGAGGATGTGGTGCGTGCCGGGGTATGGCTGGACGACCCGCGGGATTTCAGCAGTTTCAACAAGGTTTTCGGTGAGTACTTCAAGCCTGAGCACGCTCCGGCACGGGCCTGTGTGCAGGCGAGCATGATGGTCGATTGCAAGGTCGAGATCGATTGCATCGCCTACAAGAAAAAAGCCTGATTCTCGCTGGCTCTTGTAGGAGCTGCCGAAGGCTGCGATCTTTTGGCAATTTCAGATACGCCACAACGCTGAGATCAAAAGATCGCAGTCTGCGGCAGCTCCTGCACAGGAATTTTGAGTGAGTACTGACATGACCGAAGACACCATCAAACGCCGGGCCCGCGGTCTGGACCGGGCGTTCGATATCCTCGATTTCCTCAAGGAGATCGGCCAGCCGCTGCGTCCGAACGACATCGCCAACGGTATCGGCAGCCCGAAATCCACGGTCTACGAACTGGTGGCGTCGCTGCTGGAACGACGGATTCTGGAGCCGGTGGGCAAGGACGGTCACGTCTATCTCGGGCGTCAGTTGTATTTCCTCGGGCAGGCGCACTTGCGCCATTTCGACCTCAGTCGCGAGGCCGATCACGCCTTGCAGGAAATCGTCAGCCAGACCCGGGAAACCGCGCAGATGTGTCTGCTCAACGGGCGCAAATACACGGTGGCGCTGATGAAGGAGGGCGAGCGGCATTTCCGCATTTCGTCCGACATCGGCGAAAACGCGCCGATCCCGTGGACCGCGTCCGGACGCCTGCTGCTGGCGCACCTGAGTGATCAACAAATCATCGACCTGATCGACGAAGACGACTACATCCTGCCCGACGGCGAGCGCCTGCCGCTGGAGCGCTTTCTGGCGGAGATCCGCCAGGCCGGCATCGACGGTTTCTTCTCGTTCGACAGCGTGGCCGACACCTTCACCCATTGCTTTGCCGCTCCGGTGAAAGACCCCGGCGGCGTGGCCATCTGCACCTTGTGCATCGTCGCCCCACGGGCCGACGCGAAGAACAATTATGACGACTATCGCCGGGTGTTGATCGAGAGCGCCAACAGCCTCGCCCGGCGCATCAACGAATAACGGCGGCTGCCTGCGGCCGCGACTGAATGCGAGGAGTTTGACCATGACGACTGCCATCAATACCGCTGTGGAAAAGGGCGATGCTGCCATTGGCGCACACCTTGTGCGTGACGTCAGCCTGCCGGCGCTGGTGCTGCACCGCGAGGCGCTGGAGCACAACATTCGCTGGATGCAGAAATTCGTCAGCGACAGCGGCGCCGAGCTCGCGCCCCACGGCAAGACCAGCATGACCCCGGCGCTGTTCCAGCGTCAGCTCGATGCCGGGGCGTGGGGCATCACCCTTGCCAGCGCCACCCAGACCCGCGCCGCGTATGCCCACGGCGTGCGCCGGGTGTTGATGGCCAACCAACTGGTCGGCACGCCGAACATGGCACTGATTGCCGATCTGCTGGCCGATGCCGATTTCGATTTCTACTGCATGGTCGATCACCCGGACAACGTCGCCGATCTCGGTGCCTACTTCGCCTCGCGCGGCGTGAAGTTGAACGTGATGATCGAGTACGGCGTGGTCGGTGGCCGCTGCGGTTGCCGCAGCGAGCAGGAAGTCATCGCGCTGGCCCAGACGATCAACGCGCAACCGGCGCTGGCCCTGACCGGTATCGAGGGTTACGAAGGGGTGATCCACGGCGATCACGCGGTCAGCGGCATTCGTGAGTTTGCCGCGTCGCTGGTGCGCCTGGCGGTGCAGTTGCAGGACAGCGGCGCGTTTGCCATTGCCAAGCCGATCATCACCGCATCGGGTTCGGCGTGGTACGACCTGATCGCCGAGTCGTTCGAAGCGCAGAGCGCGAGCGGACGCTTCCTCAGCGTGCTGCGTCCAGGCAGTTATGTCGCCCACGACCATGGCATCTACAAGGAAGCGCAGTGCTGCGTGCTGGATCGTCGCAGCGATCTGCACGAAGGCCTGCGTCCGGCGCTGGAAGTCTGGGCCCACGTGCAGTCACTGCCGGAGCCGGGTTTTGCGGTGATCGCCCTCGGCAAGCGCGACGTGGCGTTCGATGCCGGCCTGCCGGTGCCGTTACTGCGCTACAAGGCCGGTGTGTTGCCGGCGGAGGGCGACGATGTCGGCGCGTGCAAGGTGACGGCGGTGATGGACCAGCATGCGTTCATGAGCGTGGCGCCTGGGGTTGAGTTGCGGGTGGGCGACATCATTTCCTTTGGTACTTCGCACCCGTGCCTGACCTTCGACAAATGGCGGGTGGGTTTGCTGGTGGATGAGGAGTTGATGGTGGTCGAGAGCATGGAGACCTGTTTCTAGGGCTTGAGACCGAGTCGCGGCCATTCGCGAGCAGGCTCGCTCCCACAGGGGAACGCCTTCCAAATTGTGGGAGTGAGCCTGCTCGCGAAGGCGCCAGTCCAGACACCAACGATCAACCAGAGACACACCCGATGACCAGCCTCAGCCCCCTAGGCCCGAACACCCCACGCATCGCCCTGATCGGCGAATGCATGATCGAACTCCAGCACCGCGCCGATGGCAGCCTGCAGCAAAGCTTCGGCGGCGATACCTTGAACACCGCGGTGTACCTGTCCCGCGCGCTCGGCGACAAGGCCCGGGTCGATTACGTCACCGCGCTCGGCGACGACAGCTTCAGCGACGCCATGTGCCAGAGCTGGGCCGATGAAGGCATTGGCCTGGATCTCGTGCAGCGTCTGCCCGGTCGTTTGCCGGGCCTGTACTGCATCCAGACCGACGCCAACGGTGAACGGCGGTTCCTCTACTGGCGCAATGAAGCGGCGGTGCGCGATTGTTTTACCACCCCAGCGGCCGAGCCGATTCTGGCGGCGCTACCGGACTACGACGTGTTGTATTTCAGCGGCATCACCCTCGCGGTGCTGGGGGCCAAGGGCCGCGAACGCTTGATCCAGACCCTGATCGAAGCCCGCCAGCGCGATGCGCGGATCGTCTTCGACAACAACTATCGACCACGCCTCTGGGCCTCACCGGAAGAGGCGCGGGCGGCGTATCGCAGCGTGCTGCCGCATGTCGATCTGGCGTTGCTGACCGTGGATGACGAACAGGCGCTGTTCCATTTTGCCGATTGCGACGCAGTGTTCGAGGCGTACGCGCAGATCGGCACGCCAGAAGTGGTGCTCAAGCGCGGCGCCGAGGCGTGTCTGATTCGTTGTGATGGCGAGGCGTTCGAAGTGCCTGCGCAGCAGGTCGAGAAGGTGGTGGATACGACGGCGGCGGGGGATTCGTTCAGTGCGGCGTATCTGGCCAGGCGTTTGCTGGGGGGCAGTCCGGTCGAGGCGGCGCAGGCGGGGCATTGGCTGGCGAGTCGGGTCATCCAGTTCCCGGGGGCGTTGATCCCTAAGGGCTGACGACTATCCCTGTAGGAGCTGCCGCAGGCTGCGATCTTTTGATTTTGCTTTTTCAAGATCAAAAGATCGCAGCCTTCGGCAGCTCCTACAGCGAAACAGTGGAAACAGGTCAATCGCGGAAAAACACCTGCACCAGGTGATAGCCGAACTTGCTCTTGATCGGCCCATGTACCGTACGCAGCGGCTTCTTGAAGATCACCGCATCAATCGCGCCGACCATCTGCCCCGGCCGCACTTCACCCAGATCACCGCCGCGCTTGCCGGACGGGCAGGTCGAGTATTTCTTCGCCAGCACATCGAACGCTTCGCCCTTGGCAATGCGTTGTTTGAGCTGTTCGGCCTCTTCGGCGGTTTTCACCAGAATATGGCGGGCTTGGGCTTTCATCGTGCGATACCTGTAACGGGGTGACGGCGGGGCGCGGGATTATGCCTCAAGTGACGGCGTTTGGTTGATCATCTCGCGGATCTTGTTGGCCAGCACTTCAATCGAAAACGGCTTGGCCACCATGTCCATGCCATCCTCCAGAAAGCCCTGACGCTCGGCGGCTTTCTGCGCGTAACCGGTCATGAACAGCACTTTCAGGCCCGGACGATGCTGGCGGGCAATTTCCGCCAGTTGCCGGCCGTTCATCCCCGGCAGGCCGACATCGGTCACCAGCAGATCCACACGCAGCTCCGATTCCAGCAGCGGCAGGGCGGCGCTGGCGTCGGCGGCTTCGTGGGCGAGGTAACCCAGCTCCTTGAGCAGATCGAGCACCAGCATGCGCACCGCCGGGTCATCCTCAACCACCACCACGGTTTCCCCGCAAGTGGCCGTCGGCGCGGCACTGAGGGTTTCGACGACCGGCCGTTCGGGCTCCAGCAGGTTCAGGCGCGGCAGATACAAGCGCACACAGGTGCCCTGATTCGGCAGGCTGTCGAGGCTGACATGGCCGCCCGACTGCTGGGCGAAGCCATAAATCATCGACAGCCCCAGCCCGGTGCCCTGGCCGATCGGTTTGGTGGTGAAGAATGGATCGAACGCCTTGGCGCGCACCGATGGCGTCATGCCGGTGCCGTTATCGCTGACCGCGAGCATCAGGTAGTCGCCGGCCTTGACCGGTTCGAGGGTGGTGATGTCGTTGCCGTCGAGGTAGACGTTGGCGGTCTCGATCAGCAGCTCGCCGCCTTCGGGCATGGCGTCGCGGGCGTTGATCACCAGGTTGAGCAGGGCATTTTCCAGTTGGCTGACGTCGGTACTGATCGGCCAGACATTGTCGGCCAGGCGCAGCGTGAGTTCGATCGGGTCGCCCTTGGTGCGGCGGATCAAATCCTCCAGCGAATGAATCAGCTCGTTGACGTTGAGAGTCTTGCGGTCCAGCGACTGCCGACGCGAGAACGCCAGCAAGCGATGGGTCAGCGCGGCCGCTCGGTTGGCCGACGACACCGCCGCTTCGGTGAAACGGCCGATTTCATCGGCACGGCCGTCGGCGATGTAGCGTTGCATCAGATCGAGGCTGCCGATGATTCCGGTGAGCATGTTGTTGAAGTCGTGGGCGATACCGCCGGTGAGCTGGCCGACCGCTTCCATCTTCTGCGCATGGCGCAACGCGTCTTCGGCGCGCTCGCGTTCGAACATCTCGTTCTGCAGACGTTGATTGGCCTGGGCCAGTTGTTCGGTACGGGCGCTGACCCGTTCCTCCAGGGTTTCATTGAGATTGCGCAGCGCTTCTTCGGTCTTCTTCCGTTCGGATTCGTCGATCACGAAAATATAGAAGCCATTGACTGAGCCGTCGGCACCGTGGCGCGGCAGGTAATTCATCAGCGCATGCCGGCTGCTGCCGTCGCGATGCGGGGTGTACAGGCTGAACGAGCAGGGCCGCCCGGCCAGCGCCTCGGCAATATAGGGCGCGCGCAGAAAGTAGGCTTCTTCGCCAATCACTTCGCGAATGGTGCGGCCATACAGTTCCTGTGGCGTCAGGCCGTACCAGTCCAGATACGCGGCGTTGTTCAGGCGGAAGCGCTCTTCGTGGTCGACGTAACTGATGAGGATCGGCATTGCATTGATGATCAGCTGCAATTCCGTCTGGCTCTGACGCAGCGCCTGCTCGGTGTGCTTGCGCTCGGTCAGGTCCAGCGCGGCGCCGAGGAAGCGCACCGGTCGCCCGTGGTGATCCTTGTAACAGCGGCCCCGGGCAAACACCCAGCGCAGTTCGCCGTCGGCTTTCAGCAGGCGATATTCCTCGGCGTATTCGGTGCCGTGGGTGATGCAGTGCTTGATGCTGCGGGCGATCAGCGCGCGGTCTTCGGGGTGCACGCCTTGCAGGTAGTCGCTGATCGGCAACTGGCCGGCCTGTGCCGGATCGATGCCGTGCAATTGCGCGAAATGGGCGTCGGCGATGAAGCGGTCTTCGCCGATGTCCCAGTCCCAGGTGCCGACCGCATCGGTGGCGGCCAGCGCCAGTTGCAGGCGTTCTTCGGTATCGCGCTGGGCTTTGAGGCTTTCTTCGGAACGGCGTTGCAATTCGAGGGCGATGCGTCGGCGTTCGTTGGTTTCGATGGCCGTTACCAGAATCCCCGCCACCTGCGTGTTTTCATCACGGATGGGGCTGTAGGTCAGGTCCAGCCAGAAGTCGGACTCTATGCCTTCGCGTTGCAGGGTAAATCGCCGTTCGCTGTAGGTTCGCACCTGGCCTTGTAGGACGGCTCGATAAATCGGGTCGGTAAAGTCCTGAAGTTCTGGCCATATAAGGTGCGCCGGCTGTCCGAAAGCGTGCGGATGCTTGCTCCCGGCGAGCATCGCAAAGCCATTGTTGTAGATCTGCGTGAGCTGCGGCCCCCACAACAGCAGCATCGGCATCGGCGAGTGAATTACGATGTCCACCGCGGTGCGCAGGCTTTGTGGCCAGGTGCCGGCAGCGCCCAGCGGAGTGCGACTCCAGTCGGTACGGGCGATCAGGGCTTGGGCGTCATCGGGGGAGGGTGTTGCGTTCATCACATGTATCCTGAGCGTCGGTCAGTGCGTTGGCATCTACTATTCTTGCACTTGCGGTAGACGCTGTATGACCCGTTACGTCACGACAGCGGGTCATTTCTATTCATTGAATGCTTCGCGGGTGCTTTTTGCCATGGAAATCGATGCACTGTTGCTCCGTCTGTCGAGCCAGCACGGCTCTGACCTGTTCCTGTCCACGGGAGCGCCACCCAGTGCGCGCATCGATGGCGTGCTGACGCCGTTCAGCGAGCGGCCGTTCAAGCCCGGTGAAGTCGAGGCCATCGCCAACACCTTGATGGACGCCGAGCAGCGGCGCGAGTTCGATCGGGATCTGGAAATGAACCTGGCGATTTCCCGTACGGGCATCGGGCGTTTTCGGGTGAACGTCTTCAAACAACGCAATGACGTATCGATCGTGATCCGCAACGTCAAACTCGATATCCCGCGCTTCGAAGACCTCAAACTGCCGCCGGTGCTGCTGGAAACAGTGATGCTCAAACAGGGTCTGATCCTGTTCGTTGGCGCCACCGACTCCGGTAAATCCACCTCGCTGGCCGCGCTGATCGATCACCGCAATCGCCATAGCAGCGGGCACATCATCACCATCGAAGACCCGGTGGAGTATATCCATCGACACCAGCGCTCGATCATCAATCAACGCGAAGTCGGCGTCGATACCCGCAGTTTCCATGCGGCGCTGAAAAACACCCTGCGCCAGGCTCCTGACGTGGTGCTGATCGGCGAGATCCGTGACCGCGAAACCATGGAACATGCGCTGACGTTCGCCGACACCGGGCACCTGGTGCTGTCGACGTTGCATGCACACAACGCCAATCAGGCGCTGGACCGTATCGTCAATCTGTTCCCCGAAGAGCGCCGCCCGCAGTTGCTGCATGCGCTGGGCAACAATCTCAAGGCGTTCGTCTCGCAACGGCTGGTGCGCACTGTGGACGGTCAGCGCCGGGCGGCGGTCGAAGTGATGCTCGGCACCCCGACCATCGCCGACCTGATCCGGCGCAACGAGTTGGGCGAACTCAAAGGCATCATGGAGAAGTCCGGCGAGGTCGGCATGCAGACCTTCGACGCGGCGCTTTACGGGCTGGTGGTGGAGGGCGTGATCAGTGAAGACGAAGCGCTCAAACATGCCGATTCGCAGAACAATCTGCGCCTGCGTTTGAAGCTGCACGCCGAGGCGGGGCCGGCGCCCGCACCCACAACATCAGGCGATTGGGGCCTGATGGACTGAACACCGGTTCCCTGTAGGAGCCAGCCTGCTGGCGATAGCGGAGTGTCATCCATGCAAATATCAACAGATGCGCCGCCATCGCCAGCAGGCTGGCTCCTACAGGGGATCAAGGTTAATCCGACAGTTCCGGGCGATTGCGGAACTGCTCCAATGTCTTAGGATTGGCCAACGCATCGGTATTTTTCACTGGCTCGCCATGCACCACATTGCGCACCGCGAGTTCCACCACCTTGCCGCTGATGGTGCGCGGAATATCGGTCACAGCGACGATCTTCGCCGGCACGTGGCGCGGCGTGGTGTTGGCGCGGATCACTTGGCGGATCTGCTGTTGCAGGGCGTCATCCAGCGTCACGCCATCCTGCAGACGGACAAACAGCACCACCCGCACATCGCCCTGCCATTGCTGCCCGATCGCCACGCTGTCCAGCACCTGCGGGACTTTCTCGACCTGACGATAGATTTCTGCCGTGCCAATACGCACGCCGCCGGGGTTGAGCACGGCGTCGGAGCGGCCGTGGATCAGCATCCCGCCGTGGGGCAATTGCTCGGCATAGTCGCCCTGGGCCCAGACACCGGGGAACAGGCTGAAATAGGATTTGCGCAGCTTTTCGCCGTCAGCGTCGTGCCACAGACCGACGGGCATGGCAGGGAAGTGCCGGGTGCAGACCAGTTCGCCTTTTTCGCCGATCACGGCAACGCCGGCGTCGTTCCACACTTCAACCGCCATGCCCAGACTCTTGCCCATGATCTCGCCTCGGCGCACGGGCGACATCGGGTTGCCATTGACGAAGCACGACACCACATCGGTGCCGCCGGACATCGACGCCAGGCACACATCGCGCTTGAAGTCGCGGTAGACGAAGTCAAAGCTCTGCGGCGACAGCGCGGAACCGGTGCAGAGCAAGGTCTTCAGGCTACTCAGATCATGGCTGTGCGCAGGCTTCAAACCGCTGCTTTCCAGTGTCGCGAGAAACTTGGGGCTGGTGCCGAAGACGCTGATGCGCTCGTCGTCGATCAGATCCAGCAGTCGCTCATGGCCGGGGTGAAACGGCGAGCCGTCATACAGCACCACCGCGCTGCCGACCGTGAGGGCCGAGACCAGCCAGTTCCACATCATCCAGCCGCAGGTGGTGTAGTAGAACAACCGATCACCGGGGCCGAGATCGACGTGCAGTCCGTGCTCCTTGGCATGCTGCAGCAGCACGCCGCCGGTGCTGTGCACGATGCATTTCGGCACGCCGGTGGTGCCGCTGGAATACAACACGTACAACGGGTGATTGAACGGCACCGGGACAAAACGCGGTTCGCCGCCGGGTTGGTAGAAATCGTCCCACAACGTCACGTTGGCGTGGGTTTGGTAATCCTCGGCACGAGCCTGCGCACGAGCGTAGGGCACTATGATCAACTGCTGCAGCGATGGCAGTTGCGCGAGGATTTCGTTGACCTTGGTGGTCTGGTCGATGTCTTTGCCGGCGTAACGGTAACCGGCGCAGGTGATCAACACTTTGGGTTCGATCTGGCCGAAACGGTCGATCACGCCGTGGGTGCCGAAGTCCGGCGACGAGCACGACCAGATCGCGCCGAGGCTGGTGGTCGCGAGCATCGCCACCAGGGTCTGCCAGGTGTTGGGCATGCACGCGGCCACGCGGTCGCCGAGGCCGACACCGGCGGCTTGCAGGCTGGCCTGAAAACCGGCGACGTGCTCGGCCAGTTCGGCCCAGGTCAGCTGTTCGCGCTGACCGTTTTCCGCCACGGCGATCACTGCAACAGCATCGTCACGACGGCGCAGCAGGTGTTCGGCAAAATTCAGGGTAGCGCCGGGAAACCATTCGGCACTGGGCATTTGCGCGCCTTCTCGCAGGACGGCGTCGGGCTGGGTGTGAAAGCGGATATCGAAGAAGTCGACGATCGCCTGCCAGAACGCTTCGCGCTGATCCACGCTCCAGCGGTGCAGGTCGGTGTAGCTGCTCAGCGCCAGGCCATGACGCTGATTGATATCGCGGCGGAACTGATCCATCCGCGATTGGGCGATACGCTCGGCATCGGGTTGCCAGAGGAGGTCGGACATTGGTTTGCCTCTTGTTGTGTTGTTCATGACACATCACTTGTAGGAGTGAGCCTGCTCGCGATAGCGGAATTGCATTCAACATTGATGTTGGCTGATACACCGCTTTCGCGAGCAGGCTCGCTCCCACAAGGGCGCAGCATTATTGCGCCAACCAGCCCCCATCAATATTCCACGCCGCCCCGCGCACCTGGTTGCCAGCCTCGCTGCACAAAAACAACACCAATTCCCCCAGATGCTGCGGCGTGACGAACTCCAGTGACGGCTGCTTCTCCGCCAGCAAATCATGCTGCGCCTGCTGCGGATCGACGCCTTTGGCGGCGCGATCATCGATCTGTTTCTGCACCAGCGGCGTCAATACCCAGCCCGGGCAGATCGCGTTGCAAGTGACATTGCTGGTAGCCGTTTCCAGGCCAACCACTTTGGTCAAGCCGATCACCCCATGCTTGGCCGCGACATACGCGGCTTTACCGGTCGATCCCACCTGACCATGCACCGAGGCAATATTGACGATTCGTCCCCAACCCTTGGCGCGCATGCCCGGCAGGCTCAGGCGGGTGCTGTGGAACACCGATGATAGGTTGATCGCGATGATCGAGTCCCAGCGCTCCACCGGAAACTCCTCCACGGCCGCCACATGCTGAATCCCGGCGTTGTTGACCAGAATGTCGACGCCACCGAATTCGCGTTCGGCGTAAGCGATCATCTCGGCAATCTGCGCCGGATCGCTGACGTCCGCCGGATGATGACCGACCTTGCCGCCGAACTGGCCGACTTCGGCGATCACCCTCGAGGCATCACCGAAACCGTTGAGAATCAGATTGGCGCCGGCCTTGGCCAGGCTCAGGGCGATGCCCAGACCGATGCCGCTGGTGGAACCGGTAACCAGTGCGGTCTTGCCCGAAAGAGTCGTCATGAATACCTCACACAATGCCAGTGGCGTAGAAAGTGCCGATCACTACAAAGACCGCCAGGGTCTTGATCAGCGTAATACAGAAAATGTCTTTATAGGCTTCGCGGTGGGTCAGGCCGGTCACTGCCAGCAGGGTGATTACCGCGCCATTGTGCGGCAGCGTGTCCATGCCGCCGCTGGCCATCGCTGCCACGCGGTGCAGCACTTCCAGCGGAATGTTTGCCGCGTGCGCCGCCGCGATGAACTGCTCGGACATCGCCGCCAGCGCGATGCTCATGCCGCCCGACGCCGAGCCGGTGATACCCGCCAGCAGGGTCACGGTGATCGCTTCGTTGACCAGCGGATTGGGGATTTGCTTGAGCCAGTCGGCCAGCACCAGAAAGCCCGGCAACGAAGCGATTACCGCACCGAAACCGTATTCCGAGGCGGTGTTCATCGCCGCCAGCAGTGCGCCGCTGACCGCGCTTTTGCTGCCTTCGGCGAGTTTGCTGCGAATCGCCTTGAAGCCGAACACCAGCACCATCAGGATGCCGATCAGCAATGCCGCCTGCACCGCCCAGATCGCCGTGAGCTTGGCGATTTCCGTGGTCACCGGCGTGGCCATTCCCGGCAATGAAAGGGTGTGGGTCTTGCCGTACCACTGCGGAATCCACTGGGTGAACAGCAGGTTCATGATGCCCACCGCCAGCAGCGGCGACAGGGCGAGCCATGGGTTCGGTAGTTTCAGGTCTTCGGCCGTTTCCGGCTCGTTACGCAACTCGGTGCCATAACCTTCGCCGGCGCGCTGGGCCTTGTTGCGTTGGCGCTGCAGGAACAGCATGCCGGCGCAGAACACGAAAATCGTGCCGATCACCCCCAGCCACGGCGCCGCCCACGCGGTGGTGTTGAAGAAGGTGCTGGGGATGATGTTTTGAATCTGCGGCGTGCCGGGCAGGGCGTCCATGGTGAACGAGAACGCACCAAGGGCGATGGTCGCCGGGATCAGGCGCTTGGGGATATTGCTCTGGCGGAACATCTCGGCGGCAAACGGATACACCGCAAACACCACCACGAACAACGACACGCCGCCGTAGGTGAGCAGGGCGCAGACCAGCACGATCACCAGCATCGCCTGACGGGTGCCGAGCAAGCGAATCGCTGCGGCCACGATCGAACGGGAGAACCCCGACAATTCGATCAACTTGCCGAACACGGCGCCGAGCAGGAACACCGGAAAATACAGTTTGATGAAACCGACCATTTTCTCCATGAACACCCCGGTGAAAGCAGGGGCGACGGCAGAGGGGTCAGTGAGCAGGACAGCGCCGAGGGCGGCAATCGGGGCGAAGAGGATGACGCTGTAGCCACGGTAGGCGGCGAGCATCAGCAGCGCGAGGGCTGCCAAGGCAATGATCACACTCATGGAGTGTCTCCAGGGATTGTTATTTTTGTGGGTGTTGCTAGGTAGGAGGTAGCGATAGCGAGATGCGTGCCAGTTTTGTAACGCATTGAAAATTAAGGGGTTTATTGGTATTTGCAGTCAGCTGTTCGATGGACTGTCTCGATAGAGAGACTTCTTTGGGGCGAAAAGATCGCAGCCTTCGGCAGCTACTGCATGGAATTTCCAGATCAACCCTGTAGGAGCTGCCGAAGGCTGCGATCTTTTGCTCTTGACATTAAAATCTCGTTAGCAAGACAGCGTCTCATTATTGAGACTCGGCGATGCCCAAGACCAACATCTTCTTGTACAACGTCGACCGCCCCAACCCCAGACGAGCCGCCGCCTTCGGCACATTGCCCGCACATTGCGCGAGAGCAGATTCGATCAGCTGCCGGTCAAACCGCTGACGCGCCTGGGCGAAAGTCTCGTTCGTCAACGGTTCCAGTGTCGACACCGACGGGCGCTCAACCGGGGTAAAGGTGCCGATGGCCGCGCGAATATCCTCTTCGGTAAGGATCAGGTCATCGCTGAGCAGCGCCGCGCGTTCCAGCACGTTGCGCAACTCACGGATGTTGCCCGGCCACGCATGTTGTCCAAGCAATTCCAGCGCTGCGCGACTCAGCTCATGCTGGCTGCGCAACTCTTCAAGGATTGCTTCGCTGAGCGCCGGCAGATCGTCGAGACGTTCGCGCAGCGGCGGCACCTGGATCGGCAGCACGTTGAGACGGTAATACAGATCGGCGCGGAACTCACCGCGCTTGATCGCGGCCTGCAGATCAGTCGAAGTCGCGGCGATCACTCGCACATCGCTCTGGATCACGTCGTTGGAGCCGACCGGTTCGAACTCCTTTTCCTGCAGCACCCGCAGCAGTTTGCTTTGCAGCGGCAACGGCATGTCGCCGATCTCATCGAGAAACAGCGTGCCGCCCTGAGCAATCTGCAACTTGCCGGTGCGGCCCTTGCGGTCGGCGCCGGTAAACGCACCGGGGGCAGTACCGAAGAATTCGGCTTCCAGCAGCGCTTCGGGAATTGCCGCGCTGTTGATGCTGACGAACGCCTTGTGCGCCCGTGGCGAGGCGCTGTGAATCGCCTGGGCTAGCAACTCCTTGCCGGTGCCGGTTTCGCCGAGCAGCAACACGGGAGATTCGGCGCTCGCACTGCGGCGGGCGCGGCGTTTGACTTCGAGGCTGGCGCTGCTGGTGCCGATGAAATGGGCGAAGTTGTATTTGGTCTGCCGGGCTCGCAGCAGCGAGCGGGTCGAGGCCAGCTCTTCCTGCATGCTCAGGTAGCGCTTGAGCATCGGCGACAGGCTGCGCAATTCATCGAACAGGGCAAACCCGATGGCGCCGATCACCGCGCCGGCATCGTCGTGGATCGGCAGGCGCATCACCACCAGCGGCTCTTTCGGCGTGTCCTGCATGTCCAGCAGGATCGGCCGGCCGGTGCGCACCACTTCACGCAGCAGGCTGCCGGGAATCACGCTTTCGCAAGGTTTGCCGATGGCTTTTTTCGCCGACTCCAGCCCAAAACGCCGGGCATAGCGCTCGTTCATCCAGACGATGTTTGCATCACGATCGACAATCACCGTGCCCTCGCTGGACTGCTCGATAATCTCGAACAGCGAGCGGATCGCCAGCGTGCGAACGCGTTGGTAGTCCTTGAGGCTTTCGGTGGTGTTCATCTGACAGATCCTGAATATCTTTCGGCTTTGGCGACGCCATCGCGAGCAGGCTCACTCCTACAATGGAACGCATTTCAAATGTAGGAGTGAGCCTGCTCGCGATAGATGCTACTCGGTATCAAGGCATGCGCCAGATTATGCCTACCCCGGATGCGCCGCCGCCAACAGCTCTTTGGTGTAAGGATGCTGCGGCGAGTCGAACACTTCATGGCTGGCACCGCGCTCAACCACTTTGCCGTCCTTGATCACGATCATGTCATGCGCCAGCGCCCGCACCACCGCCAGGTCGTGGCTGATGAACAGGTAGGTCAGGCCATGTCTTTCCTGAAGGTCGCGGAGCAGGGCGACCACTTGTTTCTGCACGGTACGGTCGAGGGCCGACGTCGGTTCGTCGAGCAGGATCAGCGCCGGTTTCAGCACCAGTGCCCGGGCGATGGCGATGCGCTGGCGCTGGCCGCCGGAAAATTCGTGCGGGTAGCGATGACGGCTTTGCGGGTCGAGACCGACTTCCTTGAGCACGCGGATCACCTGTGCATCGCACTCTTCGGCGCTGGACTGGCAATGCACCTCCAGCCCTTCGCTGATGATCTGCGCCACCGACATCCGTGGACTGAGGCTGCCGAACGGGTCCTGAAACACCACCTGCATTTGCCGACGCCACGGTCGCAATTGCTTCTGATCAAGGCCGTCGAGGGCGGTGCCCTGGAAACGGATACTGCCCTCGGAGTCGAGCAACCGCAGAATCGCCTGGCCCAGGGTCGACTTGCCCGAACCGGACTCACCGACAATGCCCAGGGTTTTGCCGCGCTGGATATTCAGGCTGATGCCGTCCACCGCGCGCAAATATTCTTTGCGCTGGAACAGCCCGCCGCCGACGACGAACTCGACCCGCAGATCATCCACCTCCAGCACGTTCTCGCGTTCGTCCCGGGGCAGGGCTTCGCCTTCCGGCTCGGCGTTGAGCAGCACGCAGCTGTAAGGGTGTTTCGGTTCGGTAAAGAGGATTTCGCACGGGGCTTGCTCGACGATTTCGCCAGCCTTCATCACGCACACCCGTTGCGCAATGCTGCGCACCAGATTGAGGTCGTGACTGATCAGCAGCAGCGACATGCCCAAGCGTTGTTGCAAGGATTTGAGCAGCAGCAGGATCTTGCGCTGCACCGTCACATCCAGTGCCGTGGTCGGCTCGTCAGCGATCAGCAGTTCCGGCTCGCAAGCCAGCGCCATGGCAATCATCACCCGTTGCCGCTGGCCGCCGGACAGTTGATGCGGATAGGCCTTGAGGCGCTCTTTGGGCTTCTGGATGCCCACCAGTTCCAGCAGTTCAAGAATGCGCTGCTGCGCCGCTTTACCGCCCAGGCCGCGATGCACGAGAAGCGTCTCGCCGATCTGTTTTTCAATGGTGTGCAGCGGATTGAGCGAGGTCATCGGTTCCTGGAAGATCATCGCGATCCGGTTGCCGCGCAGTTCACGCAGCACCTTCGGATCGGTACCGATCAGCTCCTGACCGCGATAGCGAATGCTGCCACTGGTTTGCGCATCGCCTTCGGGGAGCAACTGCAGGATCGAATGCGCGGTCACCGATTTGCCCGAGCCCGACTCGCCGACCAGCGCCAGGCACTCGCCGGGGCGGATGTCCAGGCACAGGTTGCGCACTGCCGGCTGGCCATGGAAGGCGACGTTCAGGTCACGGATTTCGATCAGGTTATCAGTCATGGTCACACTTCAGGATCGAGGGTCGAACGCGTCACGTAACGCTTCGCCGATGAACACCAGTAAAGAAAGAATCAGCGCCAGGGTGAAGAACGCCGTCAGCCCGAGCCACGGCGCTTGCAGGTTCTGCTTGCCCTGACCAATCAGTTCGCCCAGCGAAGCGCTGCCGGCGGGCATGCCGAAACCGAGGAAGTCGAGAGCGGTGAGGGTGGAAATCGCGCCGGTCAGAATGAACGGCAGGTAACTCAGCGTCGCGTTCATCGCATTCGGCAGGATGTGGCGGAAAATCACCTTGCGGTCGCTCAGGCCCAAAGCGCGCGCCGCTTTGACGTATTCCAGATTACGCCCGCGCAGGAACTCGGCGCGCACCACATCCACCAGTGCCAGCCATGAAAACAGCGCCATGATCCCCAGCAGCCACCAGAAATTCGGCTCGACGAAACCGGACAGGATGATCAGCAGGTACAGCACCGGCAATCCGCTCCAGACCTCCAGCAAACGCTGCCCGAGCAGATCGACCCAACCGCCGTAATAGCCTTGCAGGGCGCCGGCGGCAATGCCGATCAGCGCGCTGACGGCGGTCAGCATCAGAGCAAACAGGATCGATACCCGGGCACCGAAAATCACCCGCGCCAACACATCACGCGCCTGATCGTCAGTGCCGAGCCAGTTGACCTTGGAGGGCGGGCTCGGTGCTGGCTGATTGAGGTCGTAATTGGGTGTGTCGTCGCTGAACGGGATTGGCGGGAACAGCAGCCAGCCACCGTCCTTGCGGATCAGATTCTGCACATAGTCACTGCGGTAATCGGCCTGGAATGGCAGTTGCCCGCCAAACTCCTGCTCGGTGTAGCGCTTGAAGACCGGGAAGTAGAGTTGGTTCTGATAGCTGACCATCAGCGGTTTGTCATTGGCGATGAGTTCACCGCCCAGCGTCACCACGAACAGTCCGATAAACAGCCACAGCGACCACCAGCCACGGCGGTTTTTCTTGAATCGCGCAAAACGGCGACGGCCCAGAGGCGAGAGCTTGAACATCAGGCATTCCTCGCGGCGAAGTCGATACGGGGGTCGACCAGGGTGTAGCACAAGTCGCCGATCAGTTTTATCAGGAGGCCGAAGAGGGTGAAGATGAACAGCGAGCCGAACACCACCGGATAGTCCCGGGAAACCGCCGCTTCGTAACTCATGCGGCCGAGGCCGTCGAGAGAGAAGATCACTTCGATCAGCAGCGAACCGGCAAAGAACACACTGATGAACGCCTGCGGAATCCCCGAGACCACCAGCAGCATCGCGTTGCGGAACACATGACCATAAAGCACGCGGCGTTCGCTCAGGCCTTTGGCGCGAGCGGTGACCACGTACTGGCGGGTGATTTCATTGAGGAACGAGTTCTTGGTGAGGATCGTCAACGTGGCGAAGCCGCCGATCACCAGGGCCGTCACCGGCAACACCAGGTGCCAGAAGTAATCGGCAATCTTGCCCAGGGTCGACAGCGATTCGAAGTTGTCCGAGACCAGTCCGCGCACCGGAAACCAGTTCAATGACGTGCCACCGGCAAACACCACGATCAGAAACATCGCAAACAGAAACGCCGGCATCGCATAGCCGATGATGATCGCGGTGCTGCTCCAGATGTCGAAATGGCTGCCGTGATGCACGGCCTTGCGGATGCCCAGCGGGATCGACACCAGATAGGTGATCAGCGTCGCCCATAAGCCCAGGGAAATGGTCACCGGCATTTTTTCCAGAATCAGATCGGTGACCGTCGCGCCGCGGAAAAAGCTTTTGCCGAAGTCCAGCTGCGCGTAGTTCTTGAGCATCAGCCACAGGCGTTCATGCGCCGGTTTGTCGAAACCGTATTGCTTTTCGATGTCCTTGATCAGTTGCGGATCGAGGCCACGGCTGGCACGCGAAGTGTTGCTCATGGTCTCGCTGGAACTGCCGCCGACACTCGCTCCGCCGATCCCTTGCAGGTGGGCGATAGCCTGTTCGACCGGGCCGCCGGGTGCCGCCTGGATGATCACGAAATTGACCAGCAGGATAATCACCAGCGTCGGAATGATCAGCAGCAGGCGCCGCAGAATGTATGCCCACATCAGTGCGGTCCTCCGGGTCTGCCACGCCCGATTTTTTCGGCGGTCATCTGCTGGTTGGTCAATGGCGTGCTGCTGATTTCCCACCAGCTCTCGATGGCTTCGTCATTGCTGGCCTGGATCGCCGGCATGCCGAAACGGTTCCACCAGACGGTGGAGGTGCCCGGCGGGTAATAGTTGGGAATCCAGTAGTAGTTCCATTGCAACACCCGATCCAGCGCGTGTGCGTAGTGCAGCATGTCGCTCTGGGTCGAGGCGCGGATCAGGCCATTGATCAATGTGTCGACTGCCGGATTTTTCAGCACCATGTAGTTGTTGGCGCCGGGGTCGTTGGCCGAAATCGAACCGAAGTAGTTGAGCAACTCGCCACCCGGAGACGTGCTGACCGGGTAGCCGGTGACGATCATGTCGTAGTCGCGGCTCATCAGGCGATTGACGTATTGCGAAGAGTCGATGCGGCGGATATTCAGGTCGATGCCGATCTGTTTCAGCGTGCGTTTGTAAGGCAGGAGCAGGCGATCCATACCGTTCTGGCTGACCAGAAAGGTGAAACTCAACGGTTCGCCCTCGGCATTGACCAGTTGGTCGCCCTCGGGTTTCCAGCCAGCCTGTTCGAGCAGTTGCAGGGCTTGCAGTTGCTTGTCGCGGATCAGTCCGCTGCCATCGGTTTTCGGCGCCTCGAAAACCTGAGTGAAGACCTCGCCGGGAACCTGCCCGCGCAACGGCTCGAGGATTTTCAGTTCGGCGGCATCCGGCAACTCGCGGGCGGCCAGTGCGGTATTGGAGAAATAGCTCTGCTGGCGGATGTACATGTTGCGCATCATCTGCCGGTTGCTCCACTCGAAATCCCAGAGCATCGCCAGCGCCTGGCGCACCCGACGATCCTGAAACATCGGTTTCTGCAGATTGAACACGAAACCCTGAGCCGATTGCGGCGCCTCGGTGGCCAGGTGGGCTTTCTGCAAACGACCGTCACTCAGCGCAGGGCTGTCGTAACCGATCGAATAGCCGGTGGCGGAAAACTCGCGGTTGTAGTCATAGGCACCGCCGCGCAACACCTGGCGTGCGACATCGGTGTCGCCGAAATACTCGATGCTGAAGTGATCGAAGTTGTACAGGCCGCGACTGACCGGCAGATCCTTGCCCCACCAGTCGGGGTTGCGCTCAAAGGTGATGCTGCGCCCGGAGTCGACCTTGCCGACCCGATATGGGCCACTGCCCAGTGGTGGTTCATAGCCACCACCGCCGGCGAAGTCGCGGGTTTTCCACCAGTGCTCGGGGAATACCGGCAGGGTGGCGATGTCCAGCGGCAAGGTGCGGTTCTCGTTGCTCTTGAAATCGAATCGGACGGTCAGCGGCGCTTCCACTTCCACGCCTTTGACGTCGGCGAACTGCGTTCGATAGCGCAGGCTGCCCTGGGTCATCAACAGGTCATAGGTGTAGCGCACGTCCTCGGCAGTGATCGGCTTGCCGTCGGCGAAACGCGCCTTGGGATTTATGAAGAAGCGCAGCGACAGGCCATCCTCCGAGCGCTCCATCTTTTGCGCCACCAGGCCGTAGACGGTGTAAGGCTCGTCCATCGAACGCTGGGCCAGCGGCGAGTACAGCATGCCGTCGATCTGGGTGACGCCGATGCCTTTGTCTATATAAGGCAGGATGTGATCGAAATGCCCGATTTCTATCGCCGAACGGCGCATGGTGCCCCCCTTGGGCGCCTGCGGATTGGTGTAGTCGAAGTGGCTGAAGCCGGCCGGGTATTTGGCAGGTTCGCCATAGACGGTCAACGCATGTTGCGGGGTGGCGTTCACACCAGCGGCACCCAACAGCAGGGCCACGGCAGTGAACAGCAAAGTCGGGAAAGCCAGTCGCATTGTCAGCCTTAAAGCCGGGTGATCGATAAGCGCAATTTGTACGCGAGCGGCGCGTCAGTCGCCAGCCGTATCCTGTAACCAAAACACAACGGCCCACCAAAAGGCGGGCCGTTGCACAGCAGACCGGACGCGGGATCAGTCCTGGCGGCTGGTGACTTCGAGCAGGTGATAACCGAACTGGGTCTTCACCGGGCCTTGCACGACGTTGATCGGCGCGCTGAATACCACGGTATCGAATTCCTTGACCATCTGGCCTGGACCGAACGAACCCAGATCACCGCCCTGACGGCTGGATGGGCAGCTGGAGTTGGCCTTGGCGACTTCGGCGAAATCAGCACCGCCTTCGATCTGGGCCTTGAGTTCGTTGCACTTGTCTTCGCTGGAAACCAGGATGTGGCGGGCAGTGGCTTTAGCCATGGGGAAATTCTCCAATCTATTTCAGTAAAGTGTGGAGCCTACCGGATTCAGTAAGCGATTTCTCGGCAAAGTTCCACTCGGTACATTGACGTATACCTACAGTTGCGCGGCCTTCAGGCGGATTGCGTGCTCAACATAGAGTCCGATGGAATCAATACCGGGTTTACGCAAGCCGTCTGGTCGACGCAGGCTGGCGAGGTGATTGAGGGGATAGTCGGAGCGGATGACCCGGCCCAGATGTGAGCTGTAGCGGCCGACGAAACCATCGTTCTGCCCGGTCTCGATGACAAAATGGCCCGCCAATGCCCGGCAGACGGCATGTACCGGATCGAGTGTCTGTAGCAAATCGTCTTGCAGCGTGCCGCTCCAGGAGTAGTAATGAACGCCGTTGACCCGCTCCGCACCCTGACCGCCCCAGGTCGCGGGCAGGCCTTGCGGGTACTTTCTGTTGAATTGGCCGACGCCTGTGGTCGTCAGAGCGTTGAGTGCCGCGACGGCTTTCTGTGGCAGGGCATGTTGACCACTGAGCAGCGACAGGAGATCCGCGAATCGGCTTGCCAGTTGTTCCGCCACCTGCTCCGGCAGACTCCCTGGAATCAATGCGCGGCGCAATGCGTCAGCGAGTTCCGAGCCGTGGTTGGGGCCGCTGACCGAGGTGACCGAAGCGATTTTTTCCGGCGCCAGCGCAGCGGCGTAACGACAGGCCAACGCGCCCTGGCTATGTCCGATCAGGTTGACCTTGCCGGCACCTGTTCCTTGCAGAACGCGTTCGATCTGCGACATCAATTGCTGGCCGCGTACTTCGTTGTCATGTGCCGCAGACAGCTGCGGCACAAACACTTGTCCGCCTGCCTCTCTCAGCGCTTGCTTGACATCATGAAAAAGCTCGAAACGGCCAATACGGTCAAACCCGAACAGGCCATGGACCAAAAGGATGGGGTAGCGGGTTGTCGCATTCCGTTGCATGTTCCTGCCTCTTTTGCTGATGCTTGTCAGTGGTTGGTGCGTGCCACTGTAAAACAGGCCTGCGGGTTGGCGATGTCTGAAAAATCCTCGGAGTGAAGGGGAATCTGGACTAAAAATGGTGCGAATTTTCGTTTCTGCTTGAGGGGCTAGTCGGAACATTTGGCAATCTTTTGCCGCGTATCGACAGATTTGCTGCCGTCTGCCTACGTCATGCGGTGTGTTTACCTCGGGGTTGCGGGGCTTCGGGCTGACTTCGCCCATTCACTGGATGATGTTCAATGGAATTCGTTCGACGCTGCCTCGACGGTGGCGTTCTATCCAAGGAATGGAGCTGCGAATGTCTATCTATGAAGTCACTAGCGAGTCTTGTGCAATGCCGGCAGCAAATACCTTCCCCTTGTCGGTTGCCACCGAAGGGGCTGGCCATCTGCGCTTGAAGGTGGACGGTGAGAATCTCGAATTCAGCTATCGGCCGATACCTGCACTGGCGTCATCGCCAGCCCTGTACCTGTCTGCCCCGGTGATCGAAGTGCTGGAGGGCGGGATGCTTGATCCTTCTCTGAGCAACGCATTCGTCAGGATTGCGCCTTATACGAACATGCTATGCGGCGACAAACTGGTGCTGAGCTGGCAAGGGCTCGACGACGAAGGATTGGCTTATAGCCATGAAGCCACTCGCTCGGTAAGCGAAGGTCAGGTGGGCGCGGAAATCGTTTTTGTCATAAAAGGTCAGCACGTTGCGGCGCTGGAGCGTGGCTCACTGGAGGTTTACTGGACGCTGCACAGCGTTGCACTGTCCCAACCGGTGTCATCCCGTCGCCTGCAACTGGATGTGGGCGATCCCGAGCCTGGGCTGCTTGCGCCAATCATTGAAGAAACAGTCGGTGGAACGCTCGATCCATCCCGTGTTCCGCAGGGGACAAGTGTCATCGTCCGGCCCTATGCCCGGATGGCCGCCGGTGACCGCATCAGCCTGTCCTGGCAGGGCGCCGAGGGGACGCCGGAGTTCAATGATGTGTTGATCGTAGAACCGTTTGCCGTTGGCCAAGCGCTGTCTTTCTGGATAACCGCCGATTGCATCTCGGCTCATTCCACACAAGAGGTGAACGTCAGTTACCGGGTCGAATCAGCAGCGGCGCAGGTGAGGAACTCTGTGAACTCACGAGTTTTGATCGCACCGTTGATTCGAGGAGATCTTGCGGCGCCACAGGTGCTGGAAGCGCAAGACGGTGAGCTGGAGGCAGCAGACACCGTGGACGGGGTTACCGTGGTGATCGGCGATGCCCAGGCCGAGGAAGGAGAGTTGGTGTACCTGAAATGCGATGGCGAGTACTTCAGTCATCGCGATGACCGGGACATCACTCGGGAAAACGCCGGGCAACCCCTGGTATTCATCGTGCCGTACCGCTTCTGGCGCGAGCATCGGGAAACCGTAGTGCAGGTATCGTATTCGGTGGAGCGACTGGATGATGCCAGTCAGGCTTCCGGTATTGCCCGCATTCGGGTGCGGGCGTAACCCTGGATTGGCGATGGTTCGACCTTTGCGGGTTTTGATTCGACCCGCAAAGGTGGTTCTGACCGTCAGGTTCTAAGCCGTATGGCTGCGTTCGACAACAACTGCTCCGTTGCGCTGAACCCCAGGCAACCATCGGTGACCGATACGCCATAGCGCAGGGCAGGGCTCAAAGGCTGACAGCCCTCGAACAGATGGGATTCAATCATCATGCCGATCAAGGCGCGATCACCTTGCAGGCGTTGTTCGAGTACCTCGTTGAACACATCAGGCTGGCGCAGTGGATCCTTGCCGCTGTTCGCGTGGCTGCAGTCGACCATGATGCGGCTCGGAATCTTCAGGCGGTTAAGGTCGGCATGTATCCGGGCGACGCTTTCGCGATCGTAGTTCGGGCCTTGATGACCGCCGCGCAGTACCAGGTGAGTGTCGGGGTTGCCCGGTGTCTGAATGATCGCCGGGTGCCCTTGGCTGTCGACGCCGAAGTGTCGATGCGGGTGGGCTGCCGAACGCATGGCATCGACAGCCACGGTTACGCCACCGTCGGTGCCATTCTTGAAGCCAACGGGCATGCTCAGGCCGCTGGCCATTTCCCGATGGATCTGTGACTCGGTGGTGCGGGCACCGATGGCAACCCAGCTGAGCAGGTCGTCGAAGTAGCCGGCAGCCATTGGTTGCAGCAGTTCGGTAGCGATGGGCAGTCCCAGGCGGATCATCTCAAGCATCAATTCACGCGACAGGGTCAGGCCGGTGGCCATGTCATCGCTGCCATCGAGGTGCGGGTCGTACGCCAGGCCTTTCCAGCCGACGGTGGTGCGTGGTTTTTCGATGTAGGCGCGCATCACCAGCAGCATCTCGTCGCTGACTTCATGGGCCAGGCGGGAAAGTTTTTCGGCGTATTCGAGTGCGGAGCGCGGATCATGAATCGAGCAAGGGCCGACGACGACCAGCAGGCGATGGTCTTCGCCATTGAGAATCGCGCGGACCGCCTGGCGGTGGGCTGCGACTTGCTGGGCGAGGGCATTGCTCAGGGGCAATTGCTGTTTGAGCTGCAACGAGCTGGGCAGACGCAGGGTCAGTGCTTCGTTGGCAGAGTTCAGGGTGGTCAGTGGCAAAGCAGAAACAGACGAGTTCATATTCGGGATTCCTGGGCTGGCGGCGGGTGCTTCCCGCTCACTCGGCCCTACTGGGGTGTTCGACAATTGGCCGTATTGGCTGCGTGTGTGTGCTTGCCACCTATGGGTGACCGATCGGAGGCGGCAGGCTGTCCCGAGCGGAGGCTGCTAAATCGCCAGGCGGTAAAAGTGTCGTAACGGTAATAAGTGGCGTAGTTCATGTGGTGATTCCTCAAAGTGTCTGGTGAGTTGCTGAAAAATTTCGGGCCTGAAAAAACAAAACCCCCGGTCGGGAGGCCGACCGGGGGTTGAGAATTCTCTGGTAGGCGACCCGTTTTCATGGGCGCCGTTTGGGTATCAGGCGCGCCAGTGGCTAAACCAATACCCAAAATAAAAGCTCGCTGGAGCGCAAACGTCATTCGCCCGGACAGCCGCAACCGAGCGCAGAGCGCTGTCGGAACGAAGCTGTGAGAGGGCGTTGAACATGGTTTGTCTCCGATGAATGCGCCGAGCTTACTAGAGGCCCGTACGCCTGAGCAATCAGAAATTGCTATCGCTCATTCAAGGCGTTACCTATCGTTCTAGTGCCTCGGGCGTTGTGACACACTGAGATTTTGCGCAACCCCAAGGATGAATAATGTCGACGTTCACCATCGCAGCAGCCCAATCGTTTTCCGTTGCCGGGGATCTGGCGGCGAACATCACCCGTCATTTGCGCTTCATGGCCGTGGCGGCGGAGCAGGGCGTCGAGCTGCTGGTGTTCCCGGAGTTGTCCCTGACAGGCTACGAAGGCCAGATGGCCGCAGACCTGGCAATCGATCCGCAGGATGCTGTGCTGCAACCCTTGCGCGATTGCGCTCGCGAGCTTGGCCTCACCGCTGTCGTCGGCATGCCGATTCGCCACGAGGACAGCGCGCAGGTATTGATCGGCGCGCTGACGTTAGGCAGGGACGGTTCTCTAAAGGTTTACAGCAAACAACATTTGCACAGTGGCGAAGAGCTCTTTTATGCCCCTGGGGCTGGTGGTTCGACGCTGTGTATAGGCAGCGATACCGTCGCGCTGGCGGTCTGCGCTGATTTTTCCCACGCCAGTCACGCGGCAGCGGCCGCGGTTGCTGGCGCCGACCTGTACGCAGCAGGCGTGCTGATTGGCGAGAAAGGCTATGGCGTGGATAGCGCGATACTTCAGGGCTATGCCCAAAACCACTCAATGGCGGTGCTGATGGCCAATCACGCCGGACTCACGGGCGGATGGCAATCGGCGGGTCGCAGTGCAGTCTGGTCTGAAAATGGCACGCTGGTCGCCGCGGCGCCAAGCCCTGGTGAACTGTTGGTCGTCGCGCGACGTGATGCCGGCAAATGGCAGGGGCGGGTAGTACCCGTGGCGGCGGGGCAATGACTTACCGGTTGCGTCGCGCCGAACCGTCTGATCGGGTATTTGCCCGAGAGCTGACGTGTCAGAACATGCTGCGCTATTACATTGACCACGATCTGCTGTGGCAGGACGAAGCGTTCGACGTTGCCTGGGATGGCCGAGACAACTGGCTGATCCTTCTCGGTGAAATTCCTGTGGGTTTTTTCAGCCTCAGTCGCGATCGCCGGGCCTTGTATATGCGCGAGCTGCAAATAGCCGAGGCCTCTCGCAGGCAGGGCGCAGGATCCTGGGCGATTGATCAGGTTGTCGCCCTGGCTCGCAGCGAAAAACTCCCGGCACTGCGTTTGACAGTATTCAAAAATAATCCGGCACAAAGTCTGTATAAGAGAAAAGGCTTCAAGGTGTGTGGCGAGGACGAGTGTTTCCTGAGGATGCAGCTCGATTTCGGTACACATGTGCTCTGAAACCCACGGCCGGCAAGCCCTCGATGATGAATTGAAACTTTTTAAATGACGCTTGCCGCTAGGTCTGTCCGGCACTTTTTGCTAAGGTGTCCGGCATCCCAATAAGACCATATCGCGAGGTGTCTGCTTGATTAGGGTGCTAGTGGTCGATGACCATGATCTCGTTCGTACAGGCATTACACGTATGCTGGCCGATATCGATGGCTTGCAGGTGGTTGGACAGGCCGAGTCCGGGGAAGAATCCCTGATCAAGGCTCGTGAGTTGAAACCCGATGTGGTCCTGATGGACGTCAAGATGCCCGGTATCGGTGGTCTCGAGGCCACGCGCAAGCTGTTGCGCAGTCATCCGGACATCAAGGTTGTCGCTGTCACGGTGTGTGAGGAGGATCCGTTTCCTACACGTCTGTTGCAGGCAGGCGCCGCCGGCTACCTGACCAAGGGTGCAGGGTTGCCGGAAATGGTTCAGGCGATTCGCCTGGTATTTGCCGGGCAGCGTTACATCAGCCCGCAGATTGCCCAGCAACTGGCGATCAAATCGTTCCAGCCTACCAACGATTCACCTTTCGATGCCTTGTCCGAGCGGGAAATCCAGATAGCCTTGATGATTGTCGGCTGCCAGAAGGTGCAGATCATCTCCGACAAACTCTGCCTGTCGCCGAAAACGGTGAACACTTACCGCTACCGGATCTTCGAAAAGCTGTCGATCAGCAGCGACGTAGAGCTGACGCTGTTGGCTGTGCGCCACGGCATGGTTGATGCCAGCGCCTGATCATGACTGAAACATTCGATTCCGGCGCCTTTCTGGCGACAGTCAGTGGGCGTCCCGGCGTCTATCGCATGTTCGACAGCGAGGCGCGCCTGCTGTATGTCGGCAAGGCCAAGAACCTCAAGAAGCGCCTTGCCAGCTATTTTCGCAAGACCGGGCTGGCGCCGAAAACCGCTGCGCTGGTCGGGCGTATCGCGCAGGTCGAAACAACCATCACCGCCAACGAAACCGAGGCGTTGCTGCTTGAACAGACGCTGATCAAGGAGTGGCGGCCGCCGTACAACATTCTGTTGCGCGACGATAAGTCCTATCCCTATGTCTTCTTGTCTGACGGTCAATTCCCACGTCTGAGCATCCACCGTGGCGCGAAGAAGGCCAAGGGCAAGTATTTCGGCCCGTACCCGAGCGCCGGGGCCATTCGCGAAAGCCTCAGCCTCTTGCAAAAGACCTTTTTCGTCCGTCAGTGCGAAGACAGCTACTACAAGAATCGCACGCGCCCGTGTCTTCAATATCAGATCAAACGTTGCAAGGCGCCTTGTGTCGGCCTGGTCGAACCTGAGATCTACGCCGAGGATGTACGCCATTCGGTGATGTTTCTCGAGGGGCGCAGTCACGCCCTGACCAATGAGCTGTCAACCGCGATGGAAGAGGCGGCGATCAATCTGGAGTTCGAGCGTGCCGCCGAGTTGCGTGACCAGATTGCCTTGCTGCGCCGGGTCCAGGATCAGCAAAGCATGGAAGGCGGCACGGGCGACATCGATGTCATTGCAGCCTTCGTCAACCCGGGCGGCGCCTGCGTTCATCTGATCAGCGTGCGCGGCGGTCGTGTGCTGGGCAGCAAGAACTTTTTTCCGCAAGTGGGTATCGAGGAGGAAGTTGCCGAAGTCATGGCGGCGTTCCTCGGTCAGTACTACATCAGCAGTCCGGAGCGCGACCTGCCGAGCGAACTGATCGTCAACGTGGTGCCGGAAGATGCCACGGCCCTGATCGAAGCCATCCACGAGTTGCGCGGTCGTGAACTGACCATCAGCCATCGGGTGCGTGGCACACGGGCGCGCTGGCAGCAGTTGGCGGTCACCAATGCCGAGCAAGCGCTGGGCGCACGCCTGGCCAACCGTCAACACACGGCTGCGCGCTTCGATGCACTGGCTGAAGTGCTGAACCTGGATGAGCCGCCGCAGCGGCTTGAATGCTATGACATCAGTCATTCCAGTGGCGAGGCCACCGTCGCTTCCTGTGTCGTGTTCGGCCCGGAAGGCGCAATCAAATCCGACTATCGTCGCTACAACATTGAAGGCGTCACGGCGGGCGATGACTATGCGGCCATGCACCAGGCGTTGACTCGGCGCTTCAGCAAACTGAAGGACGGGGAGGGCAAGCTGCCGGACATTCTGCTGGTGGACGGTGGCAAGGGACAATTGTCGATGGCCCGTGACGTGCTCAATGAATTGGCGGTGCCGGATCTGATCCTGCTGGGTGTGGCCAAGGGCGCAACACGCAAGGCCGGCTTCGAAACTTTGTATCTTAATGATGCCGCCCATGAGTTCACCTTGCGCGGTGACTCACCGGCACTGCACCTGATTCAGCAGATTCGTGACGAAGCTCACCGCTTCGCAATTACCGGCCACCGTGCGCGGCGCGGCAAGACCCGCCGTACCTCCACGCTGGAAGGCGTTGCGGGTGTCGGGCCGACCCGACGTCGGGACTTGTTGAAACATTTTGGTGGATTGCAGGAGCTGTCTCGTGCAAGCATCGAAGAGATCGCCAAAGCACCGGGGATCAGTAAAAAGCTCGCAGAGTCGATTTATGCAAACCTGCATAGCGAGTAGAATGCCAACTCACCTCGTAGCCAGTTGTGCCGATGAATATCCCTAATCTGATTACCGTTCTCCGCGTCCTGCTCATCCCGATCTTCATTTTGTTGTTTTACCTGCCTTACCAGTGGAGCTACATGGCCTCCGCCTCGGTATTCGCCTTCGCGGCGGCAACTGACTGGCTGGATGGCTATCTTGCCCGCCGCCTGGAACAAAGCACGCCGTTCGGTGCGTTTCTCGATCCGGTTGCCGACAAGCTGATGGTGGCTGTCGCTTTGGTATTGCTGGTTCAGGAACATGGCAATTTGTGGCTGACACTTCCCGCAGCCGTCATCATCGGCCGCGAGATTGTCGTGTCGGCCTTGCGTGAATGGATGGCCGAACTCGGTGCCCGCGCTCATGTGGCAGTGTCCAATCTCGGCAAGTGGAAAACCGCAGCGCAGATGCTGGCGCTGGTGATCCTGCTGGCCAATCCCCGCGACTTCAGCTTCTGGGTCTTGCTGGGCTACTCCTTGCTGATGATCTCGGCAGGCCTGACATTGTGGTCGATGGTTCAATACCTGCGGGCCGCCTGGCCGCATCTGAAAACCGACGTTGAAAAGAAATAAAACTTTTTTGAATCAAAGGGTTGACGGGGCATCTGAAATCTATAGAATGCGCCACACCAAGCGGGAATAGCTCAGTTGGTAGAGCACGACCTTGCCAAGGTCGGGGTCGCGAGTTCGAGTCTCGTTTCCCGCTCCAGTTTGTACGCGGTTGTTGTTGTGCTACTCAACAGCGATCGTTTGAGGCCGAGTAGCAAAATGGTTATGCAGTGGATTGCAAATCCACCTACGCCGGTTCGATTCCGACCTCGGCCTCCACTATTAAAAACCCCGTAGATCAATGATCTACGGGGTTTTTTTGCTTCCGTATAATGGAGGCGTTCCGCAATTTTTTCGTTGTGTTCCGCAGCTAGGCCATAGCCTGTTGCACGCGATGACGAAATGACTCCAAGCAGGTGGTTTTCAGTCTGGCTTTCTAGCAAGCGGAGCTACAGTGATTAGGACTTAATCGAGTATGAGTCTAGAGTTTATGCTCGGATCATAAAGCTTGCGGAAGTTGACCTTTTTAAATTTTGCTTAGTACTTGGTAGGAGCTTTAAGGATGAAGTTATTCAAGCCACTTGGCGATGCGTTATTTTGGGTTGTGCATAGAAAGCCGGCTTTTTATGCGGCAATTTATTTGATTAATATAGTTTGCTTTGCTTTGATGTACGCATTTGTTTTTTCAGCGGACTTCAAGGAGAAGATAGGTGTAATTGCTTCTTTTTACTTTAGCGTCGTAACAGTGACGACTCTTGGTTTTGGTGATATCATACCGTGCCTGACTAGTACTGGATTGATTTTAGCTATCACTTCTCAGGTGTTGAGTGGTGTGATATTGGTCGGGCTGTTTCTTAATTCGTTATCTCAAAAATTAAGTGATCATAAAGATGCTCAAACATTATTAGCGCAGGAGGCAGAGCGCAGGTCACGCGTTGCAAGCTTAATGGTTATTTTGCAGCCAATTTTAAATATAAATTTAAGGTCTATAGCTGAAATTTATAAAGTTACTAGTTCAGCGGAAAGGGCTGCTTACGAGATACGACCAAGGGATCTGTTTACGGATGATTATTTTGATCAAATATCCTTTCTGGATATGTATTCAAGAAATAATCGCTATGGTGATAATCGTCTTTTGGCTGCGGTTCTAAACGAAGATAATAGTAATTTCAAGACTGCCCTGGATGGTTATATTACAAAATTTTCTTTTGCGCTCCCTGTAGAAATATTGAAGCGTTTAAGTGATTTGTTAGGGCACTCCTATTTGAGTTATCCTGATATGGCGTTAAGGATGCATCAAGTTGGAGTTGAGCGAGACCTTAAAGTTAGCTCCCGATTTATGGCTTTTGAACATGGGTCTAAGCGGGGAAATGATTCGATAAGCTCGCTTAGGGACTATCACTCGATTTTGTTAGCCGTGATTCAGGATATAGAAGATCATGTTCAGGGGCTGGAAGTTAAAGTTAATGTCTTGTTAATGAATCATGTGGCGCCACCTGTTGCTTCTGCAATTGTTCGCGACACGTATTGACTAATTAATAAAACGTTACCTTGTAGGTTTCACTATTTCCCCGACTCGACGATAAACTTCTTTGTCATCTCTTCAGTAGAGTGTCCAAGCATGCGGCTAGCTTCGCCGATGTCTTCGATTTCGCTGCTAGCCTTCGGTCGTATATCCCTGAATTGAAACTTCCGAATTGTGGTGGCCAGTTCACTGTCACCTTTGGTTGCCGCCTTCGTAGCAGCCTTATCTCGGGCCTCGTCCCAGCGATCGCGCAACATGTTGTAGCTCATGCGTAGCCCTGTCTGGTTGGTGATCAGGATCGATGTCCTGGTTCCAGCCTGTACGCGGCTATCAAGCAGGCGATTGATGAAGACGCAAAGGTCTGTCTCCCTGTCACCGTCATAGAGGCGGATCCTCAGGCGCTTTTCCGCCTTACCTTGACCAACCATCAGAAAGCCATTATTCAGATCGGTAATCTAAGCCTTCAGCAAGTCGGCCTGGCGTTGCCCGGTCAGGTATGCCAAGTCCATTGCGTCCCTGAGATCCTCCCCAGCCTGTTCGTTCCCCCGCGACAAAATCGCAGCATGCGCTTCTACTTGGTCAGGTGACTGGGCGGCTACTCGGCGTTCAGGTTGTTACTTCTTCTTGCACCTATACCCGACTTCCGGACTACCTCGTTCATTGTTGAGTGTATCGGTGGAGGTCGAGGTCGAGGTGGGGAGAACGCGGCTGGTGCCGATCAAGTGTCCACCGGTAGCCACCGCGGTGGTGGCGCCTATGCAGAGGGACGTTTTTATTTATCAGATTGTACGTTTTATCAATCAAATTGTTTCAATTTTGAAAACTATCGCGTAGATTTCCCCCATTTTTGGGAGGGGGGAATCATGCGTGATTTTTTTAGCGCGGAGCGTTTAGCTAGTAAATTTGGGGGGCGACCAGATGGCGGGCGCGTGAATCAAGACATTGAAAGGTTAAGAGCTGTTGCTGTGCTTCTTGTTCTAGTGTCGCATGGACAAGTGCTTTTTTCTTGGCTAAAGTTTCAGCAACTAATCACTGGTTATCATTTCCAAATTGGCGTTGATTTGTTCTTTGTGATCAGCGGATATGTAATCGCGATGTCAATTTTTCGCGAGCTCGATAATCGTGATGCAAATGAACCGACGAGATTTTTTCTGTATAGGTTTTGGGTTCGCCGAGCGTTTAGATTGTTACCGGCAGCTATTGTTTGTATCGCTGTGTCCACCGCGCTTTCACACTTGGTCTACGGGGAGAATCTATTTGTAATGTTAAAGGCAGCATTCGCTGCGCTCTTTAATGTATTTAATTTCTATCTTCTTCATGCGCTAGTTAATGGTGTGAGCGTTGGGATGTTGGAGCCGTACTGGAGTCTTTCGCTCGAAGAACAGTTCTATGTAATATTCCCTCTTCTGGTGTTGGTCGTTTCGACAAAACGACGACTTGCAATGATCGCGATTGCTGGCGTAATAGGGATTGAGCTGGCATTTTCCGTGATTCCTAACCTATTTTGGTTTATCCGATTTGACGGGCTTTGCTGTGGCGTGCTGCTGGCATGCGCATCTCCTTATATAAAAAAAATACGCCTTCCAAAAGTTTTTGGGAAGGTAGTAGGGCTCGCATTATTGGCTTTCTTTATTCCGGTCGCGTTGGGGTATCTGTTTCCGGTAGCCGGTTTCTTTGGTGCTCAGACGATCCCGTTGGCGTGCTGCGTGATTCTCGTTATTTTCGCGGTTATGGATAGTGATGTATTCAATTTTCCATTGATTGGCAGGGCTTTGGCTTATCTGGGGTCGCGCTCCTATACGGTATACTTGCTGCATCTGACTTTCTTTTTTGCCATGGGTCGCGTATTACTTGCCACCGGGCAAGAAAATAATACATTGGCAGTTTTGTTGGCAGGTCTCAGCTTGATCACCTTTATGGTATTGGTAGAGCTGATGTTCAGGTTTGTGGAAACTCCATTTAGAGATTATGGTAAGCGCGTGGCTAGTCGAATTAAGCTGAGTAACTCATCCGTAAGCTCTGAGCCTGTAAAAGTCACTTCTAGTTAATGTTTATTGGAGTGGCTGATTTTATAGTGTGCTTCAAGAACTGAGAGTTTACTAAAGGGATGGTTAAGGTCTGGCCTGAAATTGTCCTAATGAATGTTTGTTGATTCATTTCGCTGAAAAAAGCCTGCCGTGAGCAGGTTTTTTTTTGCCAGGAGAAAAGCAATGTCCATCACCCAGCAGCAGTTGCTGCAGATCCTCCCCAACGCCCGCACCCAAGCGGGCGTTTTTGTTTCCGCCATGAACACCGCCACGCAGCATTACCAGATAGTAGGCCCGAAGCGCGCTGCCGCGTTCATTGCAAAGATCGGTCATGAGTCTGGCCAGCTTCACTATGTGCGTGAGATTTAAGGGCCCATCGCTGCTTAGCGTGGATACGAAGGTCGCGAAGATTTGGGCAATACTGAGCCGGGCGGTGGGGGGAAGTATTGCCGGCGCGGCCTGATCCAGATCACCGGACGCGCGAACTACGCTAAATGCGGCGAGGCGCAGGGTCTCGATCTGATCAATCACCCTGAACTGCTGGAGCTGCCATAGGATGCGTCAATGTCGGCGGCTTGGTTCTGGAAACAGGAGGGACCTGAACGATCTCGCTGATCGGGATCAGTTCAATACGATCACTCGCCGCATCAATGGCGGATTGAATGGTTTGGATGACCGGTTGGCGCTCGAGCAACGACTGGCTGCCGGTGAACAAACCCACTTCAGGAAAATGACCGATGCCCAACGTGAACAAGATCGCCTGCGCGATCGCCTTGCCACTTCTGATCTACGGCTGTCAGTCCTCCTCGACGCAACCGACGCTGCTAAAGGCTGTGGGGTGCCAACCACCGTCGGCGCCGGCGGCGTGAATCATGCTGCCGTACGAGCCCGACTGACGGTTCTCAGCGTCGCTCCTGTATGCATTCCCTGAGGTTCGCAAGTCGTACAGTTTCCGGCGGATCTTTGCCGTCTCCGCTGCTTTCTCACTAACTGTTGTCATTGCCTCATCACGCTGACGGACTGCTTCGGCGTGCATCTCGAATAGCTTGAAAATACGTTCGCGCTTGACGCAACTGCAGAGTCAGTTTCTCAAACTCGTACTCGTAGAGGTCAAGCTGGTGCCGGCATGTTCGAGCGGCGCCGGACAGCCGAGCCAGTCAAATGAGTTCCGCATCCCAAAACGCGACCCTTGCATTACGTGGCCTGTAGCCTGATAAAAATCAGTAGCTTGCGCAACGCATATAGTGCTAACCTATTGATCTACAGAGACTTATAGGTGGATTGCAATCTACCTGTGCCGGTTCGATTCCGACCTCGGGATCCACTATAAACAAGCTCCGTAGATCCATGATTTACGGAGCTTTTTTATTTTCAGTGCGCTACAAGATTTAGTCTTGAAATCAGCCACTGTGAACTTGCTTCACCGGGACGTGATGTATATATTTCCCGCTCTGCTTCAAAGGCTCAACACAGACAGATTCTATGGTCGGCTGATTTGAGCACTACACAGCGCTACCGCCCGAATGGCGAAACTGGTAGACGCATGGGACTTAAAATCCCCCGCTCGTAAGGGCGTGCCGGTTCGATTCCGGCTTCGGGCACCATGAATATCAAGGGCTTGTATGAGATTTCTCATGCAGGCCCTTACCATTTGTACCCTGCAATTGTTGAGCGCTCTGTGCAACTCACTGGGTCGGAACGATCTTCAAGGGAAGGTGCATGGCGCATCAGAGTGAGAACATGGATAACGCGAAACGCACACAAACTGAAAGCCCGGCTCAGCTCCGGGTTTTTTTGTGCCCGCCATCCGACCAAGCGCACATCTTCCGCAAGACACCGATACCTTGAACTAAAAGCTGACCGGTAAGTCGGGATGATGAGTCGTCCCTTCATACTGAGGTCATCTATGCGCAACTACACGATCCAATATTTGTTCAACGACGCGCCTCGCACGCATCAGCTTCAGTTGAATCAGTCGGAGCTATCGGTCGCTGATGCTGCGATGCATCTGGTGGAGCTACATTTTGGCGATGGTGAGAACAGCTTGGTCATGCCGACTGCGGACTCGACCGCTGAAGAGATTCTCCAGCAAGCGGAAGTGATGGGAATTACTCAGATCGAAGTGGTCACGTGAACAAGGCAGCTCCACCTTTGTGAATAATTTTGTGCTAATTGGCGGACAACAAAAAGCCCGGACGTATCCGGGCCTCTCAGAGCAAACCTCAGCGCGAATTTACTTCTTCCTGAGTCCGGGCCGACGCTTTTTCCCTGCGCCTGCGCAGCCAGCTGAAGAATGCATGTACCGGGTGTAAAAACGCCGCAAGTACGCACAGCAGCAAGATGATGAAAATGGCAATCAGCGGGAGGCTTTCGTGCGAGAACATGGTGGGGTACTCCTGTAGGCACTATGTTGGAACCCGCAGGCTAGACGCTTTGAACCTTGCTTGCGATGAACGTATGTTCATTCTTGGGCGCTTGAACTGTGCTACGGAGGACTCACCGAAATGATCGATTCCAGAGGTGCGCAAGCGCCGGCCTTCAGTTGAGGCCAACGCCGTGCGTGGAGTGATTACGCAGGTGTGTTTTCAACTGCGCTTCGGCAGCTTCCAGTTTGGGCGGATGAAATGGCAGGTGTAGCCATTCGGGATCCGTTCCAGATAGTCCTGATGCTCCGGTTCCGCTTCCCAGAACGGCCCGGCAGGTTCGATTTCGGTGACTACTCGGCCCGGCCAAAGACCGGAGGCGTCAACGTCGGCGGCGGTATCCTCGGCAATGTCGCGTTGCTCGTCGCTGAGGTAATAAATCGCCGAACGATAGCTGGGGCCGAGATCGTTGCCTTGGCGGTTAGTCGTGCTGGGGTCGTGGATCTGGAAGAAGAACTCGAGGAGCTGCCGGTAGCTGATCACCGCCGGGTCGAAAACGATCTCGATGGCTTCGGCGTGGTTGCCGTGGTGGCGGTAGGTGGCATTCGGTACCTCGCCGCCGGTGTAACCGACGCGGGTTTTCAGCACGCCGGGATAACGCCGCAGCAGGTCCTGCATGCCCCAGAAGCAGCCGCCGGCGAGAATCGCGGTTTCGGTTTGTCCGGTCATGATCTTTTTAGCCTCTCGGTGACTGTGGATACGGTTCTGTTTATGAGGGCACGTTGGCTATTTGCAAGCTTGACTAAGGGTTACAGGTTGCTCGAACTGTTTCTTCAACAAAAAGCCCCGACGATAAGGTCAGGGCATTGATGGGTTCGAGCTGTGAATTCGGGACATTTCGCGTCGAGTGATGTACTAAAAACACGACATCAAGCGGTTATACAAACGCTTGCCCGAAAAAGCCCCGTGGCAGGCGCTGCGGCCCGGCCAGCGCGGTCAGGCGTTCGATCCACTCCGAACGCCAGTTCGACGCACCGTGATCAGCCTTGGTGTGGCGCGCTGCGCGGCGTGCGGCATTGCGCTGGGTCTTGCGTGCTTCTTTGTAGGCGTCGGTGTTGCGGCAGCTGCGGCATTTGACGCGATTGAGTTCCAGGCTTGAGGCAAGGTTGTTGCCCTTGTGACCACAAGCCAGATGTCCGTCTGTTTTGAAATGGATAACCATGAACCGTCTCCTGGGTGACGTGTACAGGTTTTGACCTCCCACGACCACAGGCGTTCGCCGGATCGGCCCATTGGTACGCCCGGAAACTGTCGATTACCTCTAGGCAGTCATCTGAAACGTGGCAGTGGCCGCTCGACCGGTTGTAGCGACGACAGGGTGCTGCGGATCAGCGGTGTGTCTTTTTCGATGTCGTTCAGTCGATCGCGGATGCGCAGGGCAGTCGGATGGCCGCCTTGATGATCGACCCAGTCGGCGATTTCCTTGCAGGCCGCAGCCAGGCGAGCCTGACGGGAGTCGAGCAGGGTGAGGAGGGTGGTGATGGACTCTTTTTCGGACATGGAACACCTCCGTTCAGACAAACCGTTGAGAGGCAGCAAAAAGCCCGCGGGCTGCGAGCTCTCTACCGTTGGGGCGCTGGTCCGTCAGCTGCTTTGAGTATAGACCCCGCCTGTCATTGCATCAGCCGGCCGATTGTCGCGCCGACAGCGGCGAGCTGGCCGCATTGAGCCTTCGGCATTCGCGTCGGGCATCTTCCTCAAGATCGTAGCCATCGCCGATGAAACCGCCGGTGCGCGTGTCGTTGATTCGAAACCAACTGCTGGCTTCGGCGGGTTCATGCTGACTTTCCCCGGCGCGGCGGCCGTGAATGATGATCTTGTTGCAGCGCTTCACGACAAAGATGTCTTCCATGGCGTCACCACAGCAAATGGGTGTCAGATCAACTATAGAAGCCTTGGCCAATCGTGCAAAAAATAGCCAGTCAGTTCGTCGGTTGCAGCCGCCATTCTGTGGCATGCCAATCCAGATGATGCGTCGGTTTCAACGCTTGTAGAAACTCAGAGTCGTGGGAAACCGCGACAATTGCTCCGGGAAATGTCTGCAATGCCTGCTCGAAAGCCTGAACCGATGCCAGATCCAGGTGATTGCTCGGCTCATCGAGCAGCAACAATTGCGCAGGTGTCTTGCCCCACAAGGCCACCGCCAGCGCGGCTTTCAAACGTTCTCCACCGCTCAGTGAAGCGCTCGGTCGGGTGACCCGTTGCGAGTCCAGTTGCAGATGAGCCAAATGCCCGCGCAATGCACTTTCACTCAACGGACTCTGCAGAGCGAGCAGTTGCTCGATGACGCTGAGACGGTCATCCAGCAGCTTCAGATGCTGGTCTAGATAAGCCGCAGGAACATGGGTGATGCATTCGCCGCTGGCGGGATGCAGTTGACCTGCGAGCACTCTGAGCAACGTCGATTTGCCGCAGCCATTCGGACCATTGACGGCGACACGCACAGGACCGCTCAGCGTGAGATTGAACGGTTGCGCCGGCAGCCATGGCAGGCACGTATCAATCAACGAGCAGACTCTGCGCGCAGCAGGCACTGCGCTGCCGGGCAGGTTCATCAGCACCGCATCATCCGCGAGCACTTTGGCGCAGGCATCGCGCACCCGTGTATCGAGCGCCGATTTGCGCTGCTGATGACCATGACGCACCTGGCCCATGATCTGCCTCGCAGCACCTTTGAGGCCGGCGCGTTCGAAGCCCGAGACGTTGGCGGTTTTGGCATTGCGCAGTGAGCGGGCGGCATGCCGCTGGATGGTGTCGTGCTCGTTTTGCAAGCGCTGCTGCTCGCGCCGGCGCTCCGTTCGGCTTTGATCCAGCGACGCTTGCGCCGCCGCCTGATGGATCTGTCGTTGCTGCTGATAAGCGGAAAAATTGCCGCCGTACACCGTGACACCCAGCGGCGTCAGTTCGACGATACGTTGCATGCGCTCAAGCAATTGCCGGTCGTGACTGACGACGATCAATCCGCCGCGCCAGCGTTCCAGTTCTTTCATCAGCCAGTCGCGGCCAGGGCCGTCGAGGTGATTGGTCGGTTCATCCAGCACCAACAGGCGCGCCGGACTCAGAAACGCCCTGATCAACGCCAGTCGCGCCTGCTGACCGCCGCTCAGCGGTTGGGTCAGATCCGTGGCGGCAATGTCCGGCAGACCGGCGTTATCCAGCGATTGGCGCAGACGTTCGAGCAGATCCCAGCGCTCGCCAAGGATGTCGAAATCTTCCACCATCGCCTCGCCACACTGCAGCCGTTGCAATGCGCAAAGGGCAGCAGCGGTGCCCGTGGCATCGGCCACGGTCTGCCCCGCATCGGCGGAGAATGCTTGCGCCACATAGGCCAATGGAACCGAGCAGGTGACGCTGCCGGCGGTTGGTTGCAAGTATCCGGCAATCAGCTTGGCCAGCACGCTTTTACCGACGCCATTGCGCCCGACGATGGCTGTGTGGGTGTGATCGAATTGCAGATTCAGGTCGTTGAAAATCGTCTCGCCATTGGCGAACTGAAAAGTCGTTTGATTCAGGGAGACGAGGGCAGGCGTACGCGAGACGTGAGTCATCGGCACCTCCGAAAAATGTCGTGAAGACTGACAGGCGCTATTCAGCGCTTATCGCGATTACATTTTCAGAAGGCTTGATTGTTCACTGTCTGCGGTCGTCCTGAAGGGGGAAAGGTGGCTAGCCTAGATCACCCATCCGCCGCGATCAAGGCGCGTCCATCATTTGCTCGAGAAACATCGCCAGCGCCACCTCCTCGGAGCGCAAACCCTTGCGCACGCGCGGACGAGGCAGTTCAGCCAGCGCACCGAGCAGGAAGCGCTCGACCACCGCCGGATGGATGTAGCACTTGCGGCACACCGCCGGGGTGTTGCCCAGCTGTCTGGACACGCTCTTGACCATCTCCACCACGTGCCGTTTCGCCTCGGCTTCCGACTCCCATTGCAGTTCGCGCAATACCGCCAGGGCCAGTGCGCTGCCGGCCCAGGTGCGGTAATCCTTGGCGGTGAAATCGGCGCCGGTGAGGGTTTGCAGATAGCTGTTGACGTCGTGCGAACTGACGGTGTGCCGCTCACCGTTTTCGTCCAGATACTGAAACAGATTCTGCCCGGGGATTTCCAGGCAGCGCTTGATGATGCGCGCCAGGCGTCGATCCTTGACGGTGATCTGGTGTTCGATGCCGCTCTTGCCGCGAAACTGGAACAAAATCGCGCTGCCGTTGACCTCGACATGCCGGCTGCGCAGGGTGGTCAGGCCATAGGAGCGGTTGTCTCGCGCGTATTGGGTGTTGCCGACACGAATCAATGTGGCGTCGAGCAGCGTGATGACCGTGGCCATGACCTTGTCGCGGTTGAAGCCAGGTGCGTCCAGCAGGGTTTCGAGCTGTTTGCGCAACTTCGGCAGTGCCAGGCCGAACTCACGCAGGCGCGAGTATTTGTCGGCATCGCGCACCTCGCGCCAGCGCGGGTGATAGCGATACTGCTTGCGGCCCCGGGCGTCGCGCCCGGTGGCCTGCAAATGGCCGCGCGGATCGGCGCAGATCCACACGTCGGTGTAGGCCGGCGGCACTGCCAGTGAATTGATCCGTTTGATCTCATCGGGGTCGGTGATGCGCTGCCCGGCCGAATCGAAATAGGCGAACTTGCCGCGCAGTTTTTTACGGGTGAGGCCGGGTTGGGTATCGTCGACGTAGTGCAGGTCGGGCGGTAAGACGTCGGCTATTACGGTGTCGGGCATGGCGGTGTCCTTGGCGAATCGCGCTGTTACAGCGATTGACCGCGCGCCGTGGCCGTCGTGCCAACCAATTCAGGCCAGCACGGCGACGGCCTTGATTTGCGCCCACAAATGCTGGCCCGGGTGGATGCCGAGTTGATCCCGGGAAAATCGCGTGATCCGCGCCAGCAGCGGTGTGCCGCCGGCATCCAGACGAATCAGCACATGCGCCGCATTGTCCGCCGCCAGCTCGCTGACCACGGTCACCGGCAAGCGATTGAGGATGCTGCTGGCTTCGCTGTTGTGCAGAGCCAGGCTGATGTCCCGGGCGTGCACCTTGCAGCGCAGGGCCTGACCGACTGCCATCGGCGCGTGAGTCACACGGATGTTCATGGCGGTGGCGGGCAATTGCAGACTCAGCAACTGGTACTCGGCATCGTAGGCGCTGACCTGGCCTTCGATGATCACCCCGGCGTCATCGCCCAACGCCATTGGCAGGTCCAGCCGGGCGAGAGTCTCGCCAATCGGGCCACTGGCCAGGGCCTTGCCGTCGCTGAGCAACACCAGATGATCGGCCAGTCGGGCCACCTCATCCTGCGCGTGGCTGACGTAAAGCACCGGGATGTCCAGTTCGTCGTGCAGACGTTGCAGGTACGGCAGGATTTCGTTTTTGCGCTGGCTGTCGAGAGCAGCCAATGGCTCATCCATCAGCAGCAGTTTCGGGCTGGTCAACAGCGCGCGGGCGATGCCGACACGCTGGCGTTCGCCGCCGGACAGGTGCTGCGGATGGCGCTCCAGCAGATGGCCGATGCCCAGCAGTTCGGTGGCTTGCGCCATGTCGACCCGGCGCTGGGCCTTGGTGATGCGCTTGAGGCCGAACTGCAGGTTGGCCAGCACCGACAGATGCGGGAACAGACTGGCTTCCTGAAACACATAACCCAGCGCACGTTTGTGCGGCGGGACAAAGATCCGCCGTTCGCTGTCCTGCCAGACTTCGTCGTTGATTTTGATAAAGCCCTGTTCAGCCCGCTCAAGCCCGGCGATACAGCGCAGGCAAGTGGTTTTGCCCGATCCGGAATGGCCATACAGCGCGGTCACGCCACGCCCCGGCAACTGCAGATCGACATCCAGGCGGAAACCCGGATAAGTGATTTTCAGACGTGCATCAATCATCGATCAGCTCCAGCCCGCGCGGGTTTTGCGGCTGGAGTAGAGCACCAGCAACACCAGAAACGAAAACACCAGCATCGCCCCGGCCAGCCAATGGGCCTGGGCATATTCCATCGCCTCGACATGGTCGTAGATCTGCACCGAGACCACCCGGGTCTTGTCGGGAATGTTGCCGCCGATCATCAGCACCACGCCGAACTCACCGACGGTATGCGCGAAACCGAGGATCGCCGCCGTCACGAAGCCGGGGCGGGCCAACGGCAGGATCACGCTGAAAAAAGTGTCCCAGGGATTGGCGCGCAAGGTTGCGGCCACCTCCAGTGGGCGGGTGCCGATGGCCGAGAACGCGTTCTGCAACGGTTGCACCACAAACGGCATGGAGTAAATCACCGAACCGATCACCAGCCCGGTAAAGCTGAAGGTCAGCGTGCCCAGGCCAAGCCATTGCGTGAAGTGGCCGAGAAAGCCGTTGGGCCCCATCGCCAGCAACAGATAGAAGCCGATCACGGTCGGCGGCAGCACGAGGGGCAGGGCGACGATTGCGCCGATGGGGCCGCGCAGCCAGGAACGGCTGCGCGACAACCACAGGGCAATCGGCGTGCCGACGACCAGCAGGATAGCGGTGGTCAGGGACGCCAGTTTCAGGGTCAGCCAGATCGCCGCGAAGTCGGCACTCGTCAGCGACATTTAGAGCTGATAACCGTAAGACTTGATCACCGCAGCGGCTTTCGGGCCTTTGAGGTATTCAACCAGCGCTTTGGCGGCGGCGCTGTCCTTGCCTTTGTTGAGAATCACCGCGTCCTGTTTGATCGGGTCGTGCATGCTCGCTGGAACGATCCACGCCGAACCGCTGGTGACCTTGCCGTCCTTGTAGATCTGCGACAGCGCGACGAAGCCCAGTTCGGCGTTGCCGGTGGACACGAACTGGTAGGCCTGGGTGATGTTCTGGCCTTCGACGATCTTGGCTTTGGTCGCCTCAGTCAGCTTGAGTTTTTCCAACACCTGAGTGGCGGCCAGGCCGTATGGCGCGGCTTTCGGGTTGGCGATGGACAGGTGCTGGTATTCGTTCTTCTTCAGGACTTCACCTTTGGCGTCGACATAACCTTCTTTCGCCGACCACAGGGCCAGGGTGCCGATGGCGTAGGTGAAGCGCGAACCCTTGACGGTGTCGCCTTCTCTTTCCAGTTTTTCCGGCGTGGTGTCGTCCGCCGAGAGGAACACTTCGAACGGCGCGCCGTTTTTGATCTGGGTGTAGAACTGGCCGGTGGCACCGTAGGCGGCGACCAGTTTGTGCCCGGTGTCTTTTTCGAAATCGGCAGCAATCGCCTGGATCGGCGCGGTGAAGTTGGCGGCAACCGCCACCTGCACTTCATCAGCCTGAGCGGAACCGAAGGCGAATATCGAAAGCAGGGTGGCCAGGCATGTCGGGGCAAAACGTGAGGCACGAATGGTCATGTAACGGCTCCGTGAAGGGCGAGTGCAGAGGGCAGTTTATTGTTGGCGGTGGACTGCACCGATGCGAAGGGTGAAACGCTATATAGCGAAATATATAGCGAAATGCCGTTAAACAGGAAGTGCTGGTGAAGACAGGGTGAGGTGTGCCATGCCTCACCCTGCGCCGGATCAGCGGCCGAGCAGTTTTGCCATAGCGCCATCCGCCAGTTGCCGGGTCAACTCGGCGCAGCTGACTTCTTCACCCAATGGGAAGGCCTGACCGGCCCAGAGGTTGCTGAACTGCGCTTCACTTTTGGCACGCAACGGCATCAGCGCCCCGCCGGCCAGCGGGAAGGCCGGGGCTTTCGCTGACATCGGGCCGACTTCGCGCATCACCCGATTGAGAATGCCGCGGGCCGGGCGGCCGGTGAACAGGTTGGTAATCGCGGTTTCGCTTTCCTTGGCGGTGCGCAGCGCCTGGTGATGCGCGGCGCTGACTTTCGCTTCCGGGGTAAACAGATACGCGGTGCCGACTTGCACCGCTGACGCACCGAGCACCAATGCTGCGGCCACACCGCGGGCATCGGCAATGGCGCCGGCAGCGATCACCGGCACCTTCACCGCATCGACGATCTGCGGCACCAAGGCAAATGTACCGACCTGACTGCTCAGGTCGTCGCTGAGAAACATCCCGCGATGACCACCCGCCTCGTAACCCATGGCGATGATCGCGTCGCAACCGTGTTGTTCAAGCCACACCGCTTCATCGACAGTAGTGGCAGAAGAGAGGATTTTCGCACCCGTGGCCTTGACCCGATCCAGCAGGGATTTTTCCGGCAGGCCAAAGTGAAAACTCACTACTTCAGGACGAAACTCTTCGAGCACGGCGCACGCTGCGGCATCGAATGGCGCCCGGTTGGAAACCGGTGTCGGTGCGTCGAAATCGACGCCCAGTTCGCGGTAGTACGGCTCCAGCAGATTCTTCCATTCTTGCGCGCGCTGTTCATCGGCGACCGGTGGCTGGTGGCAGAAGAAATTGACGTTGAACGGTTTGCGGGTGTGCTCGCGAATGGTCTTCAGCTCTTCGCGCAGTTGCTCGATGCTCAGCATCGCCGCAGGCATCGAACCCAAGCCGCCGGCGTTGCACACGGCGATCACCATGGACGAGTTCGTGGCACCGGCCATCGGGGCCTGGATGATCGGTAACTCGATGCCGAGCAGGTCAAGAATGCGAGTGTCAGGCCATTGGCTCATGGAAGCGTTTCTCCGAACGATGAAGCGGGGCAGGGACGGCAGAGCCGGTTTTTTAACAGCAAAACCGGACTCGGGGCCAGCCCGAATTTTCCGCGCACCGACAGTCGTGCGCCGTCAGCGTCGATGAAAACCGCCGCCACCGCCGCCAAATGAACGGTTCATGACTTGCGAGGAGTTGTGAAAGTTGTTGGTGCGCTGGTTTCCGAAGTTGCGCGCGGCAGACTCGCGATTGAGGTTCTGCAGTTGCGCATTGTTGTTGACCGGCGCCGTGCGGGCCGGGCTGCCTTTGACCATCGATTGCCAGCCGTTGTCGGTTTTCTTGTAGACGTTGCCGTCGCGCCCGGCATAGACGTTGTCGCCGACCCGGGCGGCGCCGCCGTTGCGGCCTTTCACGCCGGCGTATTGCGTGGTCTTGTCGGTGTTGGGGTTGTACACCGCGCCACGATTGGCGGTGACCTGGGTGCCATTGCGAGCGTTGCCCGCGGTGACCCGTCCACCGGCGATGGCGCCACCGTTTGGGCCGACCACCTCACCGCTGCGCCCGGCCGCGTAATTGCCGTTGTAGACATTGTGTACGGCACCACGCTGGCCTGCCGCCGCAATGCCGGTGCGCGAGTTGTAGGAAGAACCGACCTGACCGGCCCAGCGATTGCCGGTCCAGGCGTTGTATCCGGCGCCATAACGACTCACCGTCGCGCGATCGCCCCACTGACGATAAATGTTGCCGGTGGTGCCAGCCCAACCACCGGCCCCCCACGCCACGGCACCGCCGCGATAACCATAAGCGGCGCCACCCCAGGCCAGTGGCGCCGGATACAGGCGGGGCCCCCAGGCGTAACCCCAGCCATAATTGCCCCACCATGGATAAGCGCCCCAGCCCCAGCCCATCGCCACGGTGTTGCCGCCCCAGCTCCAGCCGAAGCCGAAACCGAAGGTCCAGCCAGTCCACGGCGTGTAGCGCATGGCGACGCCGAAACCATAGGTCACCGGCGGCCCGTACCAGACGCTGCCGACCCACGGCGTGTACGGATAACCGGTGCCGTAGACCACCACACCGGTGGCCGGATCCAGATTCGACCCCTGATAACCCGGGGTGTAGCCGACCACCACGGTGTCGCCGCTGGATTCATAGACTTTGACGTAGGTGAGGTAATGCATCGGTGAACTCGGCGGGATCGAATAGATCACCGCCGGCACCGAACTGGCCACGGCCCATGGCCCGTTCACCGAGGTAGCGCTGAACCAGATACCGTTTTCCACCGCATACCAACTGTCGTTGTCGACCCGGATGATCGGGGTGGCACTGTTGACCACGTATTGCAGCGACGTGCTGTTGATTGCCTTCAACTGCGGTTCGCCATCGAACTGCGGTGCGGTCATTTTCACTGCGCTTTTCTTGATCGCCGAGGTTTGCGGGATGGTCGCCGCGATCGCGGCTTCCTTGGCCTGTGGCGTGCCGGCGACCGAGGCCTTGACGTTCTCTTTCGGACTGTCGTCGGGGATGTTGGCGAAATCTGCCGGCAGTTTGTCCGCCGGGGTAAACGTCCATGGCCCGCGCATGTCGGCGGCGCGAAACCAGCGGCCGGAGATCAGCACGTAACTGTTCTGGTCACCGATTTCCTTGAAGATGTGCCCGGTGGTGTTGCTCACGTAAAGCAGGCTGGTGCCTTGAATTGGCAGCCACTGCGCTGCGCCGTCGGTGACGATCAGTTCGGTGGGCATGGTGGCGATGAAGATTTTCGGCTGCGGCGGTTTGGCCAGATTTGGGACCTTGTCTTTCGGATCACTTTGCCCGGTCAGCAGATCGACTTGACGGCTTTGAATCGCCGCCTGTTTGGCCTTCTCCAGATCGGCCGGCGGAGTGATCAGGCGGGTGTATTCGCCGCCGAGGCTGTCAGCGGCCATCCAGCCATCGAACACGTGCAGGTAGTGCTTGCCCTCGGCGTCCTTGAGCAATAGCGGACGGGTGTTGATCACCCGCTGCAACGCGGTGCCATCGACCGCACGGTACACGGCGTCGCCATCGATGTAGACGAGCAGGGCCGGGACGTCTGAACTGATGATCGTCGGCGGGGTGTTTTCCAGTGGGGCGCTGTCGGCTTTCTGCTCGGCCGACAGCACGCCGACGGCGGCTTCGAGTTGATCGAGGGGAATGGTTTTCTTGCGACTTTCGGCATCTTTCTGCAGCGCGCCGAGCCAGACGTCGGCCTGGCTGGCATCGGCAGGGAAATCGGCCTTGATGATTTTGTATTGATCCAGCGCGACCCAGCGCGTGGCCTTGTCGACCAGTGTGTGTGCGCTGAACTGGACGATGCCGAAGGTGGGTTTGCCGTCGGCGCCGGTGGCTTCGACGGCAGCCCGGGCATTGAGGGTGTAGCCATCCCAGCTGTCGAGTTGCGGCTGGTACACGGTCAGTTTGGCCTTGCCGCTGCTGATCACTTGCGGCCACGTCGGCGCGCTGGGGGCGGTGTCGGCCGCAGTGGCTTTGGTCCCCGGGGTGGATGCTGCCCAGGCATGGCCAACGGTCAGCAGGCACAGCATCAGTATCGCAAGCAACGAGCGCGGGTAAGACATTGTCAGCTCCATCGACAGGGCCGCTTTCAGCAGGATGGCAGCGAAAGTTCGACCGTCGAAAAAGCATAGCCGCCCGTTTCATAATTACTGGGCGGATTTGCGCATTGGCGCAAAGTCGAGTGGGGCAATGTGTTGCTTTGTGTTATTTCAGGGCACGAGGATTTGAACCCATTGATTGAGAGGCAGCCATGTTCAACGGCATTTTGATCGACAAAGACGACAGCGGATATCGCGCCAGCCTGCAGCAGATCAGCGAAGCGCAGCTACCCGAAGGCGACGTGACGGTGAAGGTCGCCTACAGCACACTGAACTTCAAGGACGGTCTGGCGATTACCGGCAGCAGCCCGGTGGTGCGCAAGTTTCCGATGGTGCCGGGGATTGATCTGGCCGGCACGGTCGAAGTCAGTTCGCATCCCAACTACCAGGCCGGTGACCAGGTGCTGCTCAACGGCTGGGGTGTGGGCGAGAGTCACTGGGGCGGTTTGGCGCAAAAGGCGCGGCTCAATGGCGACTGGCTGATTCCGTTGCCCAAAGCCTTCACTGCGGCGCAAGCCATGGCCATTGGCACCGCCGGCTACACGGCGATGCTGTGCATTCTGGCGCTGGAGCGTAACGGCGTGACTCCGGATCAGGGCGAAGTGCTGGTGACCGGGGCCAATGGCGGAGTGGGCAGTTTCGCCATCGCCTTGCTCAGCCAGCTCGGTTATCGCGTGGTGGCGTCCACCGGCCGGGTGTCCGAGCATGAGTACCTCAAGCAACTGGGCGCCAGCGAGATCATCGACCGCGCAACCTTGTCGGAACCGGGCAAACCGCTGGCCAAGGAACGCTGGGCTGCAGTGATCGATTCGGTCGGCAGTCACACCTTGGCCAACGCCTGTGCCAGCACCCGCGCCGAAGGCACGGTGGCGGCCTGCGGTCTGGCCCAGGGCATGGATTTTCCGGCGTCGGTGGCGCCGTTCATTCTACGCGGCGTGACGTTGGCCGGGATCAACAGCGTGACCCAGCCCAAGGCGCGGCGGATTGAGGCCTGGACGCGTCTGGCCAAGGATCTGGACTTCGCCCTGTTGCCCTTGATCAGCCATGAAATCGCGCTGAGCGAAGCCATCGACGCGGCGCCGAAACTGCTTGCCGGACAGCTGCGCGGCAGGGTTGTGGTCGACGTCAATCGCTGACAGCGCAAGCACCATTGCGACCCGGTGTGGAGCTGGTTTCAGCGAATGGCAAGCCGAGAGCATTCCCGGCAAGATTCGCTAAGGCTGGGTTTCGCGCTCCAGCAACTGGCGCTTGCGCTCCACACCCCAACGATACCCCGAGAGATTGCCATCGCTGCGCACCACGCGATGGCAAGGGATTGCCACGGCCAGACGGTTGGCGCCGCAGGCCTGCGCCACGGCGCGCATGGAGGTCGGTGCGCCAATGCGTTGGGCGATTTCGGCGTAACTGGCGGTGCGGCCCGCCGGGATTTCCCGCAGTGCCTGCCACACCCGTTCCTGAAACGCGGTACCGCGCACATCCAGTGGTAAATCCAGGCCCAGCGCCGGGGCTTCGATGAAACCTACCACCTTGGCAATCAGTTGCTCGAATCCGGCGTCGGCACCAATCAGGTTTGCGTTGCGGAACTGATCCTGCAGGTCGCAGACCAGTTGATGCGGATCGTCACCCATCAGAATCGCGCACACTCCGCGTTCGCTTTGCGCCACCAGAATCGCCCCGAGCGAGCATTGGCCAACGGCAAAATGAATGTCGTTGTTGCGACCGGCAGCTCGGTAGTCACCGGGTTTCATCCCCAGCACCTGGTCGGCCGACTCGTAAAAACGGCTGTTGGAATTGAAGCCCGCGTCGTACAGCGCATCGGTCACCGAGCCGCCATCCGCGAGCCGTTCCCGCACCCGGCGCGAGCGCTGCGCCGCCGCGTAACCCTTGGGCGTCAGGCCGGTTGCGGCCTTGAATATGCGGTGAAAATGGAAAGGACTGAGGCCGGCGGATTCGGCGAGTTCATTGAGCGTGGGCGCAGTTTCGCAAGACTCGATCTGCCGACAGGCGTTTGCCACGGTCGCAGCGTGCTGGCTGGCAACGGCCGTCTGATCCTTGCTTGTACGTTTGCTCGGCCGATACCCGGCAGCTTCGGCAGCTTCCGCGCTATCGAAAAACTCGACGTTCTGCGGCTTGGGCAATCGCGAAAGACTGCTGGGGCGGCAATAGATGCCGGTGGTTTTCACCGCATAGACAAACTGCCCGTCGGCCTGTGGATCGCGCGCAACGACGGCAGCCCAGCGTGGATCGGTTTCGACATTGTGGATGGGCGACAGCTTTTTCATGGCAAGTAGTCCGTTGACCTGTTTGATTCAGGTTAACCAGCGACGATCCTGGCAACACTCCGGGCCTTGCGGTCAAATTTTTCTGATCACCCGGCGACACGCAAGGTCAGGTTGATCCGACGTTCGCCCAGGCGCGGATGTTGGCCTGGCTTGATCGGCAGCACCCCGTGAAAACGCAAGCGATCGACCCCGCCCCAGACCACCATGTCGCCGTGCAGCAGAGGAATGCGCTGGCTCTTGTCGCTGCGGGAAAACCCACCGAACAGGAACATCGCCGGCAGGCCCAGAGACAGCGAGACGATCGGCGCGGCGTAGGCATTTTCGTCTTTGTCCTGATGCAAAGACATCTTCGCGCCGGGGACATATTGGTTGATCAGGCAGGAGTCGGCGTGGAAGTCGGCAAACCCTGCGCGTTGCGCCGCTGCCTGCGCCAGCTCGGACAGCATCTCAGGCATGGCTGGCCAAGGTTTTCCGGTCAGCGGATCCACAGCGCTATAGCGATAACCGCTGCGGTCGGTGATCCAGCCCAGCGCGCCGCAACTGCTGGTGCCCACCGACATGCTGAAGCCACCCGGGGTCATCATGTGGCGTAACGGCGCTGCGGCGAGAATGCCATCCAGCGCTGGCAACAGTTTATCGATCACCGGCAGGGCGAAGCCGCGCAACACCCAGGATTGCTCGCCGATCTGTTCATCGCGGGGCTGTTGTTCGAGGGCGTCGTCGGCAAACAGATCGAGGGTGGTCGGGTGCATGGCGGTCATTGAACCTCGTGACAGACAGTGCCAAGGGTATGCCGTTTCTCCCCGGTTGGCACTTAGAGCGCTTTGCTGACGGCGATATCGCTGATCTCGTCTTGGGTCTGGCCGTGAATGGCGTCCAGTGCGGCCTTGGCCTCTTCGACGGTGCCGTTTTCCAGCTGTGCGAATTCGAAGCGGCGTTCGCCATTGAGCTTGTATTTGATGACGTATTTGGTCGTTTGGGCCACGGTCGTGCTTACCTTTGCGTTAGGGGCGACTCAGCTCAGTTTGGAGCTGGAGCGGCGGATGATCTTGATCGAGTGAGTCAGGGTCGGTTTGCGCGTGACGCTGATGGCGCGGCGGTTGACGGTATCGATGGTGATGTTCCAGAAACCGGTGCTCGGTGCGGTGATGCGCGCGGGAAACGTGTCGAAGGCGCCGCCGTGGTAGGTGTGGCGGCCGCCGTTCTTGAACGCACGGAAGTTGGCGTCGTTCATCAAGCGGATGTTGCAGGTTTGCGAGCATTGGATGACGACGATGTCGTCTTCGTTGAGGTGCTCGCGCTGGTGAATGAATTTCATGGGCGCCTCCAGAAGGGCTTTTTCTACTAAATCAAAACGATAGCATGTGCGATTGGCGCAGTTTATCAGCCCGAACGGGTTATTATCCCGCCGTCGGGCGCTGCTTTGACAATTAAAAACAGTTATTCGCGATTCCATGCGGGTTTAATGGAGTAAGCCTCGGAGAAAAATGGCATTACTGCTGTCCGAGGGTCTTTATGGGAGGTATTTGTATGAAGTGGGGTGTGGTGTGTCTGCCGTTGATGTTGGTCGTGGGTGGTTGCGCGAGTGTTTCCGAAATCAACGAAACGTTGCCCACCATGAGCGTGATTTCCGGCAAGAAACCCCATGAGTATGCTCAGTGCCTGGCCGACAAGCTTGCCAACAGCCGAGGCGCGCTGCAGATGCAGCCGCACAAGGATGGCGTGCGAGTGATTGTTCCCGGGAAATTTTCCACCGGCGCGGCTGCGGTGTTTGATATCGAAGACCGCTCCGGCGGCAGCAGCATCAAGCTGCATGAGCGGATGTCCAATGTGCCGGTTCGTCCCCGTGACGTGCAAAACGCCGCCAATGCGTGTATTTCCGGCTGATAGAATAGCGCTCATCAGCACCGATGCCGTCACAGTCATGCTGTGACGGCATTTTCATTTCTGGAGTCGCGCATGAAGCGAGAGCAAGTACGGGAACGGCATGCAGAGGGCCTTATCTCTGCCACGCATGTGATTCAAAATCCGGCGAACTCGGGTGAGTGGATCGTGTTTTTCAAGAAGAGCGCCGGTCGCAGCTATTTTCTGGTGGACGATAACGACGAAGTCGAATCCTTCGCCCGGCTCGACGACCTGATCGAGATCGTGCGCGGGCTCGGGATCAAGTTCGCCGAGATCCACATGTAGGGTCTATTTGCAGACCACCACCACACTGCGATTCTTGTAGTTGCCGACATCGACCCCCAGGGTCTTGTCGCTTTCCTTGGGCGCCGGCGTGCCGTCGGTACCGACGATGCGATAACCGGTGCCGGCGCAGGAGGCGTCAGCCTTTTCGTAGCAAGTGGCCCAGGAGTTGGCTTCCCCGGAGCAGTCGATGCTCAAGCCCTGTTCGCCGTTGTTCAGGTAGGTGGTTTCCGAGGTGGCACAGCCACCAAGGGCCAATACCGCGATCAGCGGCAGCATTCTGTTCATGTTCATAAGTGTGTCGTCTTCAGCGAGGGAGGGGCTAAACGCTCTGACAGCGCCAGCATGAAATGGTTATAGCGATTGGCCACTTGTTTTCATCGGGCTGCGAGCGGCGACAAAAAAGCCCTGCACAAGGGCAGGGCTCGGCGTGTGTCGCAACCGATCAGTCCTGATCTTTGCCACGGCGTTTGGACGACGCAGGGGTGTCAGTGAACACCGACGCTACATCAGTCGCCAGCTGCTCGCTGTCGAACGGACCGGCGATGTGTTCGCCATTGGTCGTGGTCAGGTTCCACTTGCCGTCTTTCTTGTCGATCACATACCCGTTGATGATTTTTACCGCGGCCATCTATCTGTCTCGTTCGCTGGTTCAAAGGCGCCATGATACCGACAAATCCTCACATTGGGGGATGATGAGCGTATGGTGATGCAGCGCATTTGCGTGTTTGAGCTACTCTGTTTTCGCGGGTCGAAGTCGCCAACGGAACTATCGGCGAGAATATTTCTCTATGTTGGCATCGGTTAGCCAGTGCGGGGCATTGTAAGGTGCACGCCGCCTGATTAGACTGCGCCGAAACTCGTACACACAGCCCTTTCAAGGACTTATATGATCAAGAAATGCTTGTTCCCAGCAGCCGGTTACGGTACTCGCTTCCTGCCAGCGACTAAAGCCATGCCCAAAGAAATGCTGCCGGTGGTAAACAAGCCACTGATCCAGTACGGCGTTGAAGAAGCTCTGGACGCTGGCCTGACTGAAATCTCGATCGTGACCGGTCGTGGCAAGCGCGCTCTGGAAGACCACTTCGACATCAGCTACGAGCTGGAAAACCAGATCAAAGGCACCGACAAGGAGAAATACCTGGTCGGCATCCGCAAGCTGCTGGACGAGTGCTCGTTCTCCTACACCCGTCAGACCGAAATGAAAGGCCTGGGCCACGCGATTCTCACCGGTCGCCCGCTGATCGGTGACGAGCCGTTCGCCGTGGTGCTGGCGGACGACCTGTGCGTCAACCTCGAAGGCGACGGCGTACTGACCCAGATGGTCAAGCTGTACAAGCAGTTCCGCTGCTCGATCATCGCCATTCAGGAAGTCGATCCGCAGGAAACCAGCAAGTACGGCGTGATCGCCGGCGAGATGATCCGCGACGACATCTACCGCGTACACAGCATGGTCGAGAAGCCAAAGCCGGAAGACGCGCCGTCGAACCTGGCGATCATCGGTCGTTACATTCTGACTCCGGACATCTTCGACCTGATCGAACAGACCGAACCAGGCAAGGGCGGTGAAATCCAGATCACCGACGCCCTGATGAAGCAGGCCCAGAACGGCTGCGTCATGGCCTACAAGTTCAAGGGCAAGCGTTTTGACTGCGGTGGCGCTGAAGGCTACATCGAAGCGACCAACTTCTGCTTCGAGAACTTCTACAAGACCGGCAAGGCTTACTGATAACGCCGGTTCTGCAACGTGAAGGGTGTGAAAGCACCCAAGCGAATGCCCCCACAAACGCCCCGACTTGTTCGGGGCGTTTGTTTTTGTGCTGGAAAAATCCTTGAGCCCGGCGGCGCGATTCGCTGACGCGCTCTGAGCGCGCTGGCTGCTTTTTCAAGGAGGAGGGGGCGTGCGAGCATGCTGGCCGCTCCGATTTCCCGCAGGCGGCACAGCAGAGCCCCTTAAAAGCGGGCAACCTGTCCGCCCAGAACGAAAAAAGCTCCGCATCTTGCGATACGGAGCTTTTTCTTCAGGCGTTACACCGGTTGCAATCTCTCGAAGCCGGCGTCTTCCAAGTGGTTACTGTTGCACGACATTCGCAGCGGTGGGGTCGACCTTTTTCGGCTTCATCAGGCTGAAGTCGATCAAGGCGCGCTGGTCGCGTTCGTACGGGTTGCCGATCATCAGCGGGCGCGGTTTGAAGCTGTCGCTGACCAGGCTCTTGCTGCGGTCCAGTTCATCGAAACTCAAACCGGCCATGTCCGCCCAGGTGTGGATCAGGTGTGAGCTGCTGTACGGCCGGCCCAGGTCGGCGGCGAAGTTCCAGTCATGGTTCTCGCGCCATTTCGGCGAAGCCCAGGCCATGAACGGAATGGTGTACATCGGCGCGGTCGGTTTGTTCTCGTTACGGCCCAAAGTGTTGTGGCCGGCGGAGTCGAACACGTCTTCACCGTGGTCGGAGAGGTACAGCAGGAAACCGTTCGGATCGGACTTGGCGTAGTCCTTGATCAGGCTCGACACCACGAAATCGTTGTACAGCACGGCGTTGTCGTAGCTGTTGTAGGTCGGCACCTGATCGTCACGCACACCGGCCGGCACTCCGGTACGGTCCTGGAACTTGTCGAAGGTCGGCGGATAGCGGTACTGGTAGCTCATGTGAGTACCGAGCAGGTGCACGACGATCAGCTTGCGCTGCGCCGGGTCGGTCAGCGCCTTGTTGAACGGCTCGATCACGTCGCCGTCGTACTGCGCGGCGTTCTGGTTGCGGTTGTTGTTCAGGTACACCTGCTCGTCGGCCTGTTCGGAGAAGGTCGTGAGCATGGTGTTGCGCTTGGTCATGGTCTGCTGGTTGGTGATCCAGAAGGTCTTGTAACCGGCCTGTTTCATCATGCTGACCAGCGACGGCGTGGACAGGTACAGATCAGGGTTTTCTTCGTCGGCGAAGGTCAGGACCTGCTGCAGCGCTTCAATGGTGTAAGGGCGCGGGGTGATGACGTTGTCGAACACCGCGAGCTGATCCTTGAGCTTGTCCAGCTCAGGTGTGGTCTTGCGTCCATAGCCGTACAGGCTCATGCGCTGACGGTTGGTCGACTCGCCGATCACCAGCACCAGGGTCGACGGTTTATCGGCGTCGGCAACTTTCAGGTTATGCAGCGGCGGAACCTTGCTCGCGCTGTGCAGCATGTCTTGCATGCCGGCCAGGGTGTCGAGGTAACGGTGGTAGGCCACCGCCATCTGCCAAGGCACGGCTGGCTCGATACGGTCTTCGAACTTCTCGAAACCGCCGGCGAAACTGCCGGTGCGTTGGGTCTGCTTGATCAGCGGGTAGCCGACCACGGCAACCAGAATCGCCAGAGCGGCCACGAATGCGCGGCCTCGGGGCATGTACACCGGGCGCAGGCGTGTCCACAGGAAGTAGGCGAAAGCGGTGTGAGCGAGGAATGCCGGAACCATCCACCAGGCGAAGTACTGCGTCATGTATTCGCCGGCTTCAGAGATGTTCGACTCGAACATGATGAAGATGACGCTTTGCGAGAATTCCTGCTGATAGATGAAGAAATAGCCCAGGCTGGCCATCGAGCAAGCCCACAGGACTACGCCGATCAGCGCGGCCAGCAGTTTGGTGCGCTTGGGGAACGCCAGCATCGGGGCGAGCCACAGCGCACTCATCACGAAGGCCTGACGGAAACCGCTGAAACCGGAAGTGCCGGTCAGCTGAATCAACAGTTGGGTGATGCCCGAGAAATACCAGAAGAAAGCGAACAGCCAGAGAACCCCGGCCCAGTCGAAACCTGTCGCAGTCGTTTTGCTGCGTTTGAACAATGCCATTCAGCACTCCAGCTCATCGTCACTAACCACCGCCGGAACACTACATGAAACCGACGAACGGAAGCCGCGCGCAAACGCACGGCCAGAATGGGCCGGAGTATCACCAAGGCAATGTGAAAACTTCGTTAGTTGCTGATCAGGGGCAGGGAAGCATCATGTCGGGAACGACAGGCGCCGTTCCCGAAGCAGGCGGGGCAGGTCAGGCGTGCGGATTGCGCTGGACAACCGGCAGAGGTTTGGGCTGAGCGCCCTGAGTCAGCGAGCGCAGCTGCGCCAGCTCCTGCTTCAACTGGTCGCGCTCGTCTTTCAACTGGCGCAATTCATCGCGACGGATCGTGACGTACAGGGTTTGTGGCGGCATTGCTGTGTGTACTGTGCCCATTGCTCACCTCGCAAATGGCGTGTCTCAACTGCAAATCGTCCCCGCGTCGGGGCTACTGACTTGCTATCGGCGCCAATTTTGATTTCTTTTGCCCATGAATGGAACTTTTTTATTTTTCATGGTCGGTGTGTCTTCGGCAGGATTCGGGGCGTTATCACTCTGGATCGGGCACAATGCCCGGAAACTTCATCGCAACGCTCTGGACTAACCTCCATCAGTCGCGTTGGGCTATAACCAATGACACACATTTATTTGTAGTAAGGAGCATCAGCACATGCAACTCGGGATTATTGGACTGGGCCGCATGGGCGGCAATATTGCGCGACGTCTGATGCTCAACGGTCATACCACCGTTGTTTACGACCGCAATACCGCTTTCATCGATAACCTGGTCGCCGAGGGCTCCACCGGCGTTGCTGACCTGCCCGCTCTGGTGGCAGGCCTGGCCAAGCCACGTGCCGTATGGGTCATGCTGCCGGCCGGCGCGCCGACCGAAGACACCATCAACACTCTGAGCGACTTGCTGGAAGCCGGTGACACCATCATCGACGGCGGCAACACCAACTATAAGGATGACATCCGCCGCGCCAAGACTCTGTCGGAGAAGGGCCTGCACTACATCGACGTCGGCACCTCCGGCGGCGTCTGGGGCCTGGAGCGCGGCTACTGCATGATGATCGGCGGTGACGCCGAGACCGTGAACCGTCTGGACCCGCTGTTCGCTGCGCTGGCACCGGGCATGGGCAACATTCCGCGCACCAAGGATCGCAAGTCCGAGGATTCCCGTGCCGAGCACGGCTACATTCACGCCGGTCCTGCCGGTGCCGGGCACTTCGTGAAGATGATTCACAACGGCATCGAGTACGGCATGATGGCCGCGTTCGCCGAAGGCTTCGACATCCTCAAGACCAAGTCCAGCGAGCGTCTGCCGGAAGATCAGCGTTTCGACCTGAACGTTGCCGACATCGCCGAAGTCTGGCGCCGTGGCAGCGTGGTGTCCTCATGGCTGCTCGACCTGACCGCCGACGCACTGGCCAGCGACCCGAAACTCGACGGCTTCTCCGGTTCGGTGGCTGACAGCGGCGAAGGTCAATGGACCATCGAAGCGGCCATGGAGCAGGCGGTGCCGGTTCCGGTGCTGTCCAACTCGCTGTTCTCGCGCTACCGCTCGCGCGGTCAAGGCACTTTTGGCGACAAGATTCTCTCGGCCCAGCGCTTCGGCTTCGGCGGCCACGTGGAGACACCGAAGAAATGACCCATACGATCCGCAGAAAATCCAAGGCAGAACCCGCACCACCGACCACGCTGTTTTTGTTCGGTGCCCACGGCGACCTGGTCAAGCGCTTGCTGATGCCGGCGCTGTACAACCTCAGTCGCGACGGCTTGCTTGACGAGAATCTGCGGATCGTCGGCGTTGATCACAACGCCATTACCGATGAGGCCTTCGCGCAAAAACTCGAAGACTTCATCCGTACCGAAGTGGCGGCGAAAGTCGGCAAGGGCGATCAGATGCTTGATCCGGCCTTGTGGGCCAAGCTTGCCAAAGGTATCAGCTACGTCCAGGGCGACTTCCTGGACGACAGCACTTATTCCGCGCTGGCGGCAAAAATTGCCGACAGCGGCACTGGCAATGCGGTGTTCTACCTGGCCACCGCGCCACGTTTCTTCAGTGAAGTGGTACGCCGTCTCGGCGCGGCCAAGTTGCTGGAGGAAACCCCCGAAGCATTCAGAAGGGTGGTGATCGAGAAGCCGTTCGGCTCCGACCTGCAAACCGCCGAAGCGTTGAACGCCTGTCTGCTCAAGGTGATGTCCGAGAAACAGATCTATCGGATCGACCATTATCTGGGCAAGGAAACCGTGCAGAACATTCTGGTCAGCCGGTTCTCCAACAGCCTGTTCGAAGCATTCTGGAACAACCATTACATCGACCACGTGCAAATCACTGCCGCCGAAACCGTCGGCGTCGAAACCCGTGGCAGTTTTTACGAGCACACCGGTGCGCTGCGTGACATGGTGCCCAATCACCTGTTCCAGTTGCTGGCGATGGTCGCCATGGAGCCGCCGGCCGCGTTCGGCGCTGACGCCGTGCGCGGCGAGAAGGCCAAGGTGGTTGGCGCGATCCGCCCATGGAGCGTTGAAGAGGCACGAGCCAATTCGGTACGTGGTCAGTACCGCGCCGGCGAGGTCGATGGCAAAGCGTTGAATGGCTATCGGCAGGAAGCCAACGTAGCGCCTGACAGCAACACTGAAACCTACGTCGCGCTGAAGGTGATGATCGACAACTGGCGCTGGGTCGGGGTGCCGTTCTACTTGCGCACCGGCAAGCGTATGAGCGTGCGCGACACCGAGATCGTCATCTGCTTCAAACCGGCGCCGTACGCGCAGTTCCGGGATACCGAAGTCGACGAGTTGCAGCCGACCTATCTGCGCATCCAGATCCAGCCCAACGAAGGCATGTGGTTCGACCTGCTGGCCAAGCGGCCGGGGCCGGCGTTGAACATGGCCAACATCGAGCTGGGGTTTGCCTACAAGGACTTCTTCGAGATGCAGCCGTCCACCGGCTACGAAACGCTGATCTACGACTGCCTGACCGGCGACCAGACGCTGTTCCAGCGCGCCGACAACATCGAGAACGGCTGGCGCGCGGTGCAACCGTTCCTCGATGCCTGGCAACAGGATGCGAGTGTGCAGACTTACGCTGCCGGGGAAGACGGCCCGCAAGCCGCCAATGATCTGCTGACTCGCGATGGTCGCGTCTGGCATGGTCTGGGATGAGTGACTCGATCCGCTTTTTACTGAGTGACATGGACGGCACGCTGTTGCTGCCCGATCACAGCCTGAGCCAGCGCACCATCGATGCCGTTCGTTCGCTGCGTGAGGCCGGCGTGTTGTTCAGCCTGGCCACCGGGCGCCCACCCAAAGCCATGTTGCAGCAGATCGAAGCCTTGGGCGTCGATCTGCCGACCGCCGCCTTCAATGGCGGCACCATCGTCAATCCGGATGGCAGCCTGTTGGTGGCGCATTACCTGCCGGTGCCGACCGCACTGATTGCCCTGGCGTTGTTCGCTGACCAGCCGGATGTGGAGATCTGGGTGTTCAGCGGTGGCGACTGGTTGCTCAAGGATCCGCACGGGCCGATGGTGCCGCGCGAACAACACGGCCTCGGTTATCCGCCGGTGGTGGTCGAGAGTTTCGAGCCGTACCTGGAGCGCATCGACAAGATCGTCGCCACCAGTAACAACACCGATCTGCTGATCGAGCTTGAGGCGCGCCTGTTGGCCAAGGTCAGCGGCATGGCTCAGGTTTCTCGTTCGCAACCGGTGTATCTGGACGTGACAGCGCTGGAGGCCAACAAGGGCACCGCACTGGCGACGATTGCCGCGCACCTTGATATCCCGCTGGCGCAGACCGCAGCGATTGGCGATGGCGGCAACGACCCGGCGATGTTCCATTGCGCGGGATTGTCGATTGCCATGGGGCAGGCGGAAGAGGCGGTGAAGCGCCAGGCCGATGTGGTGACTGCGCCGAACACCGACGACGGCGTGGCGCAGGCGATCGAGAAGTACATCCTCCAGTAACACCTGTAGGAGCTGCCGCAGGCTGCGATCTTTTGATCTTGTTTTTATGCAGCAAGATCAAACGATCGCAGCCTTCGGCAGCTCCTACATGAGGTTGTTGTCAGAGCCAGTAGCTGACGGCGTACCAGCCCAGCAGGCCCATCACGAAGGTGTACGGCAACGCCATCCACACCATCCGCCCGTACGACAGGCGCACCAGTGGCGCAATCGCCGAGGTCAGCAGGAACAGGAACGCCGCCTGGCCATTAGGTGTCGCCACGCTTGGCAGATTGGTACCGGTGTTGATCGCGATCGCCAGTGTCTCGAAATGCTCGCGACTCATGTGCCCGGACAGGAAGGCCTGTTTCACTTCGGTGATGTAGATCGTGGCGACGAACACGTTGTCGCTGATCGCCGAGAGCAGGCCGTTGGCGATGAACAGCATGCCCGGCTGTTGCTCCGCCGGCAGCGCCAGCACCCACTGGATCAGCGGGGCGAACAGTTGTTGATCGTGAATCACCGCGACCACGGCAAAGAACACCACCAGCAACGCGGTGAACGGCATGGCGTCCTTGAACGCGCTGCCCAGACGATGTTCGTCGGTGATGCCGGTGAACGCGGTGATCAACACGATCACCATCAAACCGATCAAGCCGACTTCGGCAACGTGAAATGCCAGGCAACCAATCAGGATCAACGCGGCAGTGCCTTGCACCAGCAGGGCAGCACGCTGGCGCGGGGTGCGTTCGGCGTTGTCTTCGGCGGCGTAATTGGCCAGCACGGCGCGGACGTTGTCCGGCAGCAGGGTGCCATAGCCAAACCAGCGCAGTTTTTCCAGCAGCACGCAGGTCACCAGGCCGGCCACCAGTACCGGCAGCGAGACCGGCGCGACTTTCTGGAAAAACTCCGCGAAATGCCAGCCCATTTCATGACCGATCAGCAGGTTCTGCGGCTCGCCCACCAGGGTGCAGACCCCGCCGAGTGCAGTACCGACCGCGCCGTGCATCAGCAAGCTGCGCAGGAATGCGCGAAATTGCTCCAGGTCTTCATGGTGCAGGGCCGGCAGGTGGCGGTCGTCGCTGAATTCGCTGTCCTGACGCGGATCATTGCCCGAGGCCACACGGTGGTAGACGGAATAGAAGCCGACCGCCGCGCTGATGATCACCGCAGTGACGGTCAAGGCATCGAGAAACGCCGACAGAAAAGCCGAGAGAAAGCAGAACATCAGCGCCAGCAGCGCCTTGGAGCGCACGCCCAGCAGCAACCGTGAGAACAGAAACAGCAGCAGATCCTTCATGAAGTAGATGCCTGCGACCATGAACATCAGCAGCAGGATCACCGGGAAGTTGTGCACCAGTTCGTCGTACAGCGCTTGCGGCGTGGTCATCTTCAGCAGTAAAGCCTCGATGAGCAGCAAGCCGCCGGGCATCAACGGATAGCACTTGAGGGCCATGGCCAGCGTGAAAATGAATTCGATCACCAGCAGCCAGCCGGCGGCGACCGGGCCGACAGTGAACAGCACCGCGGCATTGAGGATCAGGAACCCGACGATGCACGCCTTGTACCAGCGGGGCGAATGCCCGAGAAAATTGTGCGCGAACGCCTGGGCCAGTGAACCGGACATCAGTTGCTCCTTGTATTAAGAAGCGCGCAAGTTGCCGCAAGTGCCTGGCAAGTTCAAGTCTGGGGGGAATTATTGATTCAGATAGCGCGCGACCATGGCGCGGTAGTTGCCGTCGAGTGAATAGCCGCCAACCAGGATTCGTCCGTCTGCCTGCACGGCGAGGGAGTTGGCGGTGTCCAGGCTGTGTCCCAAGCGCGTGCGGAGCCAGCCGTGGCCACTGCCGAACTGCGCGTCGAGTCGTCCGTCGGGCAGGTAGCGCGCGACGATGAAGTCCGCTTCGATCCCGCCAATCGTCGCACCCACCGCAATGATTCGTCCATCGGCCATGCAGTGGGCCGCACTCCATTGGCATCCGCTGGGGCCGATTTCCAGCAGATGCGGATGCCCGGCATTGTTGCGCAATTCCGGTCGGCCATTGTTGTGCAGGCTCAGTGCCAGACAGCGGATTGGGTCGCGACTACTGCCAAAGCAGTGCAGATGCTCCTGCGACTCGATGACCTGACTGACCAGGGCACTTTGGCCGTGGGCCTTGAAAGCGAGGAAGCCATCCACCGCGAAACGGTCATCCAGACGCCCGTCAGGCAGATAGCGCGCCACCAGCCCCTCTTGGGGGAAGTCGATGGAGCCGGCGACGAGTATCCGCCCGTCCTGCTGCAATAAAAGGCTGCTGAGCCAGGTGTTGAGCAGCAGATGGCGGATCATCACGAAGCCGCGGCCATTGAAGCTTGCGTCGAGTTCGCCGTCCGGCATCAGGCGAATCAGTATTCCGGCATGGTCGGCGAGTTCGAAGTGGTGGTTGGCGATCAGCAGAATGTGCCCGTCGTCCTGCACGGCAATGTCACAGGCTTCAGCACCCGGTACGCCGGGCGGCAGCCAGGGATCGCGGGAGCCGATGGACAGGTCGCCGGGCAGGCGCACCACTTTGCGCCCGTTATCACCAAAGCCGGGGTCGGGGATTCCGTCAGCGCTGAACAGCGCCAGGGCCGGCAGGGTGCGGTGGGCGGTTTGATAATGCAGACCGGCCAGCAGGATTCGTCCGTCGGGTAACACCTGGATTTTGCCGGCGGTGGCTTCGAAACCGGGTTCAAATTCGCCGATGACGCTGCCTTGCTGGCCGAAAGCGAGGTCGGCCGAACCGTCAGCGAGTATTCGCGCCAGACCAAACCGGCTGCCCTGAGCGGTACCGATCTTGGCGGCGACCAACACGCGCCCCTCTCGATCCAGCGCAACACCCTGGGTCATGCTGGAAACACTGCCAGCGAAATAGACCAGAGCAACGCCAGTCTTGGCGAATTGTCTGTCCAGTTGTCCGCAGCGATTGAGTAGTGCCGGTCGCGCAAAGGCGTTCTCGGAGGACATGCATGCTTCTCCTTGCAAGTTGACCAGGCCCGAATCGGACGGGTAACTGCATGAGCGGAACATTCAATCCCTGAATACACGCAAGTTCAACTGACAGAACTAACAGGCGGAGGGTCGCACTGTGCCATAACAGTGTCTTTTTGACTCAAATGAAAGCATGCCAAGCAGTGGCGCCTGATGCTTTAAAGGAAGTTGTACAGACGTACTCGAGATGAACTGCTGAAAATAACTAACAGAACAGTGGGCGGATGACTTGGACGTCATCCGCACGACTCTCTGATCAATGTGGCATCGACCACGATTGCAGCAGGTAACCTTCTTTGCTCAATTCGGCGCGGGCCTGTTGCAACAGCAGTTCCAGTTGCGCCGGGTCGGAGTAGGCGCTGCTCGGAATCTGCTGGCGACCAATGTGCGAGTTGGTGCGATCGATGACGGTCAGGTTCAGTTCGCCATTGCCGTCTTGTGGGGCCCAGGCCACGCACTGAAAGGGTTTGAACGCGTGGTTGGCAATCAAAAGAGCTTCGTTGATACGGAGCGGGGCGGTCATTGGGGTCTTCTCTCTGTCGTGCCCAATCAAGTGATGTGCCGTCGGTTGGGCTTACCGTTCGGCTGGTTACTTGTACTGATGCACGCAACCCCGTGGCAGGTCACACACGAAACAAAGAAATTTCAACTTAATTACTCAGGCTCAACATTCCGAACGTTTTTGAAAGCCTGGCGAAAGATAGCAACTCGATAGCTGACTAATAAACTTGCTTCTTATAACTCGTTAGCTTGTACACCTATAAGCAATCGATACAAGGCCCTGTCAATTTCTTGCTAATGTTACAGTCGGGTCTGCCAAATGACTGTTTTTACAATAATTTCCTTAAATTTGGCGCCAAGGAACAGTCATGATCGAAGCGCCAGCGTTACGACGTTTATTGGTAGTCGACCCTTGTGACGACTGCCATCGCCTGTTACCCGGATTGCGCTCGGTGGGCTGGGATGTCGACAGTTGTACCCTGGAAAATGCCGCCGATCGGACATGCGATGTCGGGCTGCTGCGACTGCAACCTTTTCACCTTGAACGTCCCGAAGCGGTCAAGGAACTGATCAGCCGCAGCGGCACCGAGTGGATCGCGGTGTTGAACCAGGAAGTCCTGCGGTTGCAGAACGTCGGTGACTTCGTCTGCGAATGGTTTTTCGATTTCCACACCTTGCCGTTCGATGTCTCGCGCGTCCAGGTGACCCTGGGGCGCGCATTCGGCATGGCGCGTCTGCGCGGGCAAGGCACGATTCATGTCCACCAGCCGGAACATGAGTTGCTCGGCGACAGCAAACCGATCCGCGAGCTGCGCAAGTTATTGAGCAAACTGGCGCCGACCGAATCCCCGGTGCTGATCCGCGGTGAAAGTGGCACCGGTAAAGAACTGGTGGCGCGCACGCTGCACCGCCAGTCCCAGCGCCACAGCAAGCCGTTTGTGGCGATCAATTGCGGGGCGATTCCCGAACACTTGATTCAGTCCGAACTGTTCGGCCACGAGAAAGGCGCCTTTACCGGTGCGCATCAGCGCAAGGTCGGGCGCATCGAGGCCGCGAATGGTGGCACGCTGTTTCTCGATGAAATCGGCGATCTGCCGTTGGAATTGCAGGCCAATCTGCTGCGTTTTCTGCAGGAGAAACACATCGAGCGCGTCGGTGGCAGTCAGCCGATTCCGGTTGATGTTCGCGTGCTGGCGGCCACCCACGTCGACCTCGAGGCGGCGATCGAGAAAAAGCGTTTTCGCGAAGACCTGTATTACCGCCTCAATGTGCTGCAAGTGGTGACCGCGCCATTGCGCGAGCGCCATGGTGATCTGTCGATGCTGGCCAACCATTTCTCCCACTTCTATAGCCACGAAACCGGCCGCCGTCCGCGCAGCTTCAGTGAGGATGCGTTGATCGCCATGGGCAAGCATGACTGGCCGGGCAACGTGCGGGAGCTGGCCAACCGCGTGCGACGGGGCCTGGTTCTGGCGGAAGGGCGCCAGATCGAGGCACGGGATCTGGGGCTGATCAGCCAGCACTCGATTTCTACGCCGATGGGTACGCTGGAAGACTACAAGACGCGCGCCGAACGCCAGGCGCTGTGCGATGTGTTGAACCGTCACAGCGACAACCTCAGTGTGGCGGCGAAAGTGCTGGGCGTGTCGCGGCCGACGTTTTATCGCCTGCTGCATAAACATCAGATTCGCTAGAGAACAACGCTCAAAAGATCGCAGTCTGCGGCAGCTTCTACAGGGATTACCTCTGTAGGAGCTGCCGCAGGCTGCGATCTTGGGCTTTAGAAGTAGTACGGGAATTTCAGGCTGAAGGAGAAGTCCGGGGCATCGTCGGTCATGCCGATCGACAGGTTGGGCACGATGGTCAGGTTATCCGTGGCGGCAATGGTCATGCCGACGTTGAAATAACCGGCGTTGGCGTCACTGGACACCACCGACTCCCAATCGCCGCCGTCCTGTTTCAGCTTGCTCTTGCGTTGCACCAGGTCAGACACCGAAAACGACATACTCATCTTTTCGTTCAGCGCAAACGCGATACCGGCGCCGATCTGGAAGCTGTCGCCAATCTTCACCTTGCCCGGGGTTTTCTGGTTGACGGTCGAACTGATGTCGTCGAACGACTCCTCCAGGTTGTGGGTGTAGGACAAGCTGCCGAACAGCACTGCCGGGTCGAACGTCTTGACCAGCGAAACCCCGGGTGTGATCGACCAGACACCGTTACCGGTTGGCAGCGTGTCAGGTACGAACAGGTTGGAGTTGGCGTCCGTCTGACGCAGCTTGATCCCGAATGGGTCCTTGCCGGTAGGTGCCTTGACTCGCAGGGTGACCACGGCGTCCGGGGTGTTGACCGACTCGTCGAGGAACTTGTAGGCAATACCGAAGTTGACGTCGCCGATGGTCGGATCACGCGAAACATCCTGTTCCGTCGTGACGTTGGACGCACCACCGTTGCCGCCACCGGACTGGTAGGTCGATTCGCGGTAAACCACCGGCACGTTCACGTCGAACTGCCAACGGTTGTCGAAGTTGTAGCGCCCGGTCAGGTCCAGCGTCCAGGTGTCGGCCTTGATCCGGTCGAGGTTGATGTTGCCCAGAAAGATCGAGTCCAGCGCGAGGAAGCCGTTGAGGATCAGCTGCCGGGTGTCGTAACGCGAGTAGGTCACACCAGTTTCAAAGCTGAATTTACCGCCGCCGAAGAAGCCGCTGGCCTCGTCGTAGAGGTTGGACACACTCTGTGCCGGTTGCGAATCATCGGCCAGCGACTGTCCATAGGAAGCGCCACTCCCCCCGGCCGCGCCCCCCGACGCTGCTGCGGCACCGGTACCAGGCGCTCCGGTACTGGTAGCGACTTTTGGATTGCCCTTCATGTCGGCTGGCGACTTGGCCAGGCGTTTGGGTTGCGGGGCTGCCGGTTGATCTTCGACCTGACGGACCCGTTGTTCGAGCACCGCCAGGGCTTTTTGTTGTACTTCGTATCGTTGCTTCAGCTCCAGAAGTTCCTGTTTCAGGGTCTCCACATCTGCGTCGGGTGCTGCTTGCAGCATCGCCGCGGGTAGAAGAGTGCTCAAACATACAGCGGCACGCAGTGATACTGATCGATACATGAATAAGCCGTCCCTTTAAGCCCAATGATCGAGACTCAGCGTAGTTCAATATCCAATATTGCGTAGTGCCCTGAGTTGAGTCAGGTTGCAGTCCAGTGCGCCGGGGCTGATGCCGTTATTGTTAAGCACAACATTGAGTTGGGTCATGTTGTTGACCACGTTGGCGCTGCCGAGCAGACGGGTGTTCTGCAGCAGGCCACCCTGGGCCACTTGTTGCAGGGCGGTGCCTTGATTGCCCGAGGCCTGAATGGCCATTTGCACGCCACTGTTGCTGGCCGAAACGGCGACGCTGCCGGCGGCATTGCTGGCACCGATGGTCTGTCCGGCCATCAGGGCCTGGCCTTGTGCGGGGGCCAGTGGCGGAGGGGTGCTGGCTTCTTTGACGTTGATCGCCACGTTGTTGCTGGCGGTGTTGCCGTCGCCGGCGGCGCGTACGCTTTGGGTCACGCCCTGGCTGCTGTTGAGTGCCGCACCACCAATGACATTGCCAGTGCCCGGAGTCGGGGTGCTGCCGTTGCCCTGTTCCTTGATGGTCGAGACATAAAATTCCGGTTTGATTGTGGCGGCCTGGATTTGCATCGACGTCGCAGCGCCGATCAGATCACCGCTGGCATTGCGCCAGGTACTGCTCATGACAATGCCGAAGCTGATGATCCGCCCCGGCATGACGTAACGACCACGCAGCTCGGCGAGCTCCTGGTCCTTGATTTCGATGGGTTTGAATCCTGCATTGGCATAGCCTGACGCGCTCGCTGCCAGGCAGGCGGCGGCCAGCCAGTATGAGGTTTTCATCTGCTGCTCCCGGGACATCCAGCCCCATTCTTTATAATCGGCGATTAAAAGAAGTCGCTCTGTATGAATCCGAAGTCCATCAATTCAGCATCTTTGACCGGGTTGAAGCCATCCAGCTTGTTCTTGGCCGTCAGCGGATTCGGCGGGCTGCGCAAGGCATTGGCCTTGTCGTATCCGGGGCCGACGATGGCGAAGACAATGCCGTTCCAGCCTTTGACAAAGTCATCATGGGCGTAGCGTTTGTGGCCTAAGACGGGATCTCCGATATAAACCCAGTCCTTGTCCGATCGCTGCAGCACCACGAAATGCTTGTAGCCGCGAATTTCCATCAGTACCACCACCGGAATCGTGACTGCTTCGAGTTTCTCCGGCGGAATCTTGTAACCCCTGGCGCGCATGCCGATGCTTTCTACGTAGCGCTTCATGTCCAGCATGGAAAACCCTTGAGTACGAACAAGGTCCTGGTCAGCGTTGACCAGCATGCCTTTGATGATGTGCTCCTCATCGACGTCGAGCCAATAGGCCTGGCGCAATACCGTGGCCAGTGCGGCGGCGCCGCAACTGAAATCGGTTTTCTGTTCGACGATGTCGGCAAACTTGCGCTCACGAATGCTTTGCACGTCCTTATAGACCAACACGCCACCCGGCAGGGCGGCCACTGGCATCTGGGCAGCCTGAGTCAGGCCGGACAGGCAAAGCAGAGCGAGAAGGGCAGTCTTACGCATGATCGATACGCCTTTGCGGACTGAGGAAAAGCCCCGTTTCCGGGGCTTTCGTTTCGATCGCGATTACATGCAGGCTTTGCAACCTGCAGCGATGGACAGCGAGTTGCTTTGTTGGTTGCCCACACCCGCCGAGACGTTGGCTCCGCCGTTGCCGGAGAAGTTGTTCATCGAGTTGGTCATGTTGGCATTGTTGACGACAGGCGTTTTCCAGCCATCTTTGGTCAGCACTTGCTGAGTGGTGACGCCAGCGAGGCCAAAGGTACCCACGGCTTCGAACTTGGCTTTCTGGTCATCGTTGCCGCCGTGGCCGCCGCCACGGTTATCCCAACCGCCGTGGTTGTCGTCTTCGATGGTTGCAGTGCCTTTGGCTTTAAACACGCCAGCGGCCGCGTAGGTGCCGGTAAGGGTGTCGGTTTTGTAGGCCTGCACGCCTTTGTTTTCTACAACCAGACCAGTGGAGGACTGATTGGCGGACGCGGCGGCAGTGGCTACACGGCCACCGGATACGGCGATCGCCAGGTTGTTTTTCTGCTGGTTGAAGTTGCCGGAGGACACGTTGATGCCGATGTTGCCGGAACCATTGTTGCCTGCGTTGTTGAGCGTAGCGTTATTGAAGGTCGACGAGTTTTTCACATAGTTGTTGTTGTTGACTTGAGTTGCGCTGGAGGCAGCAACTGCAGTGCCGAAAATGAAGCTTTCATCGGCGGTAGCCAAGGCGGCGGCGTTGTCTTGTTGGTTGCCGTCGCCGGCAGCAACGTTGGCGCCCATGTTGCCGTTAGAGCCATTGAGCGAGTCGCTGGCGTTGGCGTTGTTGAGAGTGCCCTGGTTTTTCACCACGTTGCCATCGCTGTTTTGTTCGTCGAGCACTGCCGCCCCGGCACCTGCGCCGATCTGCAGAAGCTGTTCGAGGGTTGGGCCTTTTGGTCCATGGTTGCCATGGCCATTGCCGTGCCCGTTACCATGATCATTGCCGCCTGCCTGAGCCGCCATTGCCATTACTGCTGCAAGTGCGAAAACCAGTGGTTTGAGAGCCATTGTAGGTTTCATGGTGTTTCTCCATCGTGCTTATTAGTTGGTTAAGTGTTGGTACTTTCTAATTGCACTGCTTTTGTTGTTTGGGTCAGTCAGCGACCCGGATGCTCAGGGTGTTAGCCATACGGTTCCCCACCCCGGCACTCTGGTTCACCTGAATCACCCCTCGGCTGCCGGTGAAGGCCTGATCACTTGTCGTGACCTGGCGACTGCCGGGTGAGGTGCCAGTTGCTCCTGAGCTCGGTAAAAGCGCCACGTTCTGTTGCGACAGGGCGCTGTCGTCAACGCTTTGCGGGGCAGCACTGATGCTGACGCGCGTCACGTTGGCCATCTGGTTATTGGCCCCGGCACCCTGGTTCACGCCCAGGATCCCGTTGCCATTACTGAAAGAGTTACCGCCGATGGTGGCGCTGGCGTTCATCGAAGGGTTGGCGGGGGTATCCAGCTTTTGCCTGACAATGGTCGTGGCGCTGGCATTGGTGCCAATGGCGACCGCCTTGGTGTTGGTCTGTTGCATCTGGTCGCCGGCGGCCTGGTTGACGTTGAAGTTGCCGCGGTACTGCATGCCACTGTTCTGGATGTCGGCGTTATTCACGGAGCCTGGATCGGCCATGGCGCTGGCGCAGCCGAAGAGGGCAAGCAGCAGAAGGGAACGATTCATCTCATTGACCTCCGGCCATGCGGGTCAGTGGAGCAAGACCGGAACTCATTGCACGGTTGACCGTGTTGGAAATCGAACCGCCCGCGCCACCACCGTGACCGCCGCCCATGCCGGGCAGGCCGTTGGGATTGGTCAGGGTATTCATGCCAGGCATGTTGGCGGTGGGCGTGGTGATATTGCCGCGAATCGAAGAGCCACTGGCTACACTGGCAAATTCACCGTCATCGAGCTCGGTGCTGGTCATCGCCTGATTGATGCGAGCCGAAGGGTTGGCGTTAACCGTGGTGGGGTAGGGGTCTTTGCCACCGCTGCGCCCGATGGGAATGGGCTGGACGTCGCGGTTGAGGACGATCACGCCATTGCCTTCGGCCTGAACGTTGAAACTGATGAATGTGCTGGCTGCTGATCCAATCAGCAGAAGGCAGGTCAGGCCTTTATTGATATTCCCCACGGCGGCAATTCCTTCTTCAGTGGGCTGGCTCTTGTCAGCGTTGGGAAGGAGAGAGCGAAAGCTGTGCCGCTTTTGAGTTTTTGTTGATTTTCAACGGGTTGGCGATGCGCCGTGCAGCGCTGATACAAAAGCTGTTTCAGCATTGAAACAGTCGCGCAGGCAGCCACACGGTCAAGGGCGGCGCAAAGCTCTGGAACAGGGGTTTGCCGAAGACTGTTTCACTGACGTAACAGATGTTCTGACAAAACGATGAAGGCCATTGAATTGGCCGCTTTGCGCTGAGGGAGGTGTTTCAGGAATGGACACTTTCGCCCTGAGCGGAGCTATTCGATGGATCAATCAGCCAATAACCGCGCGACGGCGTCAAAGGCCTGGATGCGGCGTTGATCCCAATCGCCCTGAATGATCTGCAGCGGTTGCCCGTGCTGTTCCAGCCAGTCGCGGGTGGCCTGAAAGAACGCCATGCGTTCGCTGAGTTGCGGCTGGCAGCGTTGGCCGTCGTCGGTCCAGTCGATCTGCTCCGGCGACAACAGCAGGTGCAAGTCGTAATGCCGGGCCAGCAACTCGGGTTCCAGCCACGTCGGGCAGGCGTCAAACAGGGTCTGACTCCACAGGATGTTGCTCAGCAAATGGGTGTCGAGAATCAGCAATTGCGGTTGCTGCGCCCGTGCCTGATCTTCCCATTGCAACTGCCCGCGGGCGATGTCGGGGATGTCGTTGAGGCAGGTATCGCGTGGATTCTGCTCGATGAACCAGCGCACGTATTCGTCCACCCGCAGGCCGCCGAAGCGCTCCTGAAGGCCTGCGGCCAGCCAGCTCTTGCCGGTGGATTCCGGGCCGGTGAGGACAACCACCTTCATCGCTGCAATGCCGGATCGGCGCGCCACTCGCGCCAGCCTTGCAGCGCAATCAGGGTGAACAGGGCATACAGCGCGGCGGTGAGGTACAGGCCTTTATAAAGGAACAGGCCGACGAAAATAACATCCAGCACGAACCACAGCGCCCAGCATTGCAGACGTTTCTGCGCCATCCACAATTGCGCAACCAGGCTGAACGCCGTCAGCGCCGCATCGAGCCACGGCTGCGCCGCGTCGGTCCAGTGCGCCATGGCCGCGCCCAGCAGCAGGCTACCGAGCGCGCCAACACTCAGGCCGAGCAGGATCGAGCGTCGATCCAGACGCGTGACTTCACGGCCGTCATGCATCGTCCCGGCGCGGGTCCATTGCCACCAGCCGTAGACTTGCAGCGCGGCGTAAATCACTTGCAGCAACATGTCCGAGTACAGCTTCACGTCATAGAAGATCCAGCTGTACAGCAACACCATGACCAGGCCGATCGGCCAGCACCACGGATTCTGTTTGACCGTCAGCCAGACGGCGATCACACCGAGGGCGGCGGCAAACAGTTCAAGCCCGGACATGGGGGTTCCTTGGGGGAATTGACGAGGGAGCGGATTGTACCCAAAAACCTGTAGGAGTGAGCCTGCTCGCGATAGCGGTGTGTCAGCAATGCAGATTCTGACTGAAATTACGCCTTCGCGAGCAGGCTCGCTCCTGCAGGTGTGGGGTGTCAGACGCGGAACTGGCGCAGAAGCTGATTCAACTGCTCGCTCAACTGCCCAAGCTTGACGCTCGCCGCACTCGACTGCTCCGCCGCCAGCGCCGTGCTGTGAGACAGACCGGCCGCCTGCGTGACGTTCTGATTGATGTCCTCGACCACGTGCGCCTGTTGCAACGTAGCGCTGGCAATCGAGGCGTTCAGACCATTGAGGTTGCGCAGTGCCTGGCCGATGGCATTCAGGCTCGCGCCGGCCAATCCCGCTTGTTCGATGGTCAGTTGCGAGGCCTTGCTGCTGTCACCAATGACTTTCACCGCGGCTTCGGAATGATTCTGCAAGCGTTCGATCATGGCCTGGATTTCCGCCGTCGACTTTTGCGTGCGTTGCGCCAACAACCGCACTTCATCGGCCACCACCGCAAAGCCCCGGCCCTGTTCACCAGCGCGGGCCGCTTCGATAGCCGCGTTGAGTGCCAGCAGATTGGTCTGCTCGGCAATCGAACGGATTACCTCCAGCACACTGCCGATCTGCGTGCTCTCTGCTGCCAAGGTGCGAATCACCTCAACTGCCTGGTCAATGGTTCCGGACAATTTGTCGATCTGTTGCAGGCTGCCGTCGATGTTGATCTGACCCTGCTGCGCCTGAGCTTCGGCATCGCGCATTTCAGCGGCAGCATGTTCGGCGTTCTTCGCCACGTCCTGTACGCCGTAGGTGACTTCGTTGATCGCTGTCGCGACCAGCTCCATCTGCTGCGATTGCTGCTGGCTGCGCTGCTGGGCCTGGGTCGCATCGTTGCCCAGTTCACTGGACGACTGGCCCAGCGCACTGGCCGAAACCTGCAAGTCACCGATGACCCGGCGCAACTTGGCGGTGAAGGCGTTGAAGTGATGCGCCAACTGTGTGACTTCATCCTGGCCGTGGGTATCGAGGCTGCGGGTCAGGTCGCTCTCGCCGCTGGCGATGTTGGCCATGGCGTTCACCGTTTCCTGCAACGGTCGGACGATGCTGCGGGCAATCAAAATCACCAGCAGGGCCATGATCAGCGCAATCACCAGGCCGATCACCGAAGCCTTGATCAACTGCCCCCGGAACTCGCTCTGCACATCATCGACGTAAACCCCGGAGCCGAGCACCCAGCCCCACGGCTCGAACAGTTTCACGTAGGAGGTTTTCGCGACCGGCTCGCTGGCGCCAGGCTTCGGCCACCGGTAATCGACCATGCCCGCGCCTTTGTTTTTGGCGATCGCGACCATTTCATTGAACACCGCGAAACCGTCCGGGTCACGGATCGCCGAGAGGTTCTGGCCTTCGAGCTTGGGGTTGGTCGGGTGCATAACCATCACAGGCGTGAGGTCGTTGATCCAGAAATAGTCGCTCTGGTCGTAGCGCAGGCCGCGAATCGCGGTCAGCGCCTGTTTCTGTGCGGCGTCGCGGGAGAGGGTGCCGGCGGTTTCCAGTTCGTGGTAGTAGGTCAGCAGGCCGCTGGCGGTCTGCACCACATGCTGGGTTTTCTGCGCCTTGGCGTGGTACAGGTCATCGTGGATCTGCTTGAGCATCAACACGCCCAAGGTCAACAACATGACCACGGCCACAATCAAAATGAGCCACAAGCGTCGGCTGATCGACACACTGCGCAAGCTGTTCATAACGCTGTCACTCCGATTTCTTGTTCTTGTAATAAATCAACGCCAGCATCCAACCACGTTTGGGTGGTCAGGCATACGCGACCCAAGTCGAATAACGCCGCAGCACTATTAAGGCTTGTCTGTTAGGATTTCGGCCCCGCGCGTGAAAACCTGAATCCAAATTGATATTTCACGGAATTTTGACCGTTTCGTGTGGATCCTGTGCGCGCGGAATCGATACAGCTACAAACAGCTACGCTGATCGCAGTGAACGTAAAAAAATACTATCGGGGCATGCCGTTGTGCATCGCTCTTTGGGGGACTGATGGATCTTTGGACCGCCTTGCAGGCACTGATTCTTGGAGTTGTAGAGGGGCTGACGGAGTTTTTGCCCATTTCCAGTACCGGACACCAGATCATTGTTGCCGACTTGCTCGACTTCGGCGGCGAACGGGCCATGGCGTTCAACATCATTATTCAGCTCGGCGCGATCCTCGCGGTGGTCTGGGAGTTTCGCCGCAAGATTCTCGACGTGGTGATTGGCTTGCCGACGCAGCCGAGTGCGCGGCGTTTTACGGCCAACCTGTTGATCGCGTTTCTGCCGGCGGTGGTGTTGGGGGTGATTTTTGCCGACCTGATTCACCAATACCTGTTCAACCCGATCACCGTCGCGACCGCGCTGGTGGTGGGCGGTGTGATCATGTTGTGGGCCGAGCGTCGGCAACATGAAGTGCATGCCGAAACCGTGGACGAGATCACCTGGAAGGACGCCCTGAAAGTCGGGTTCGCCCAGTGTCTGGCGATGATTCCCGGCACCTCGCGTTCCGGCTCGACGATCATCGGTGGTCTGCTGTTCGGCCTGTCGCGCAAGACCGCGACCGAGTTCTCGTTCTTCCTGGCGATGCCGACCATGGTCGGTGCGGCGGTGTACTCCGGTTACAAGTATCGCCATTTGTTCGTGCCGGCGGATTTTCCGGTGTTCGCCATCGGTTTCATCACTGCGTTCATCTTCGCCATGATCGCCGTGCGCGGTCTGCTCAAGTTCATCGCCAGCCACAGTTACGCGGCATTCGCCTGGTACCGAATCGTCTTCGGTCTGGTGATTCTGGCGACCTGGCAGTTCGGCTGGGTGGACTGGTCGGCGGTCAAGCCATGAATGATTCCCGCACGCGCCGCCCGGATGGACGCCCGTCCGGTGGCGGCATTCAACATCTGAAATTGAAACTGGCGGTGCTGCTGATCGTCTGCGCGCTGCCGCTGTTCGGCTCGCTGTCGATGTGGCTGCGCGGCATCTCGCTGGTGCCGTTGACTGCTTATGGCGTGGTCAGCGTGCTGGCGTTTTTCATGTACTGGGCAGACAAGCGCAAGGCCCGCGCCGATGCATGGCGCACGCCGGAGAACATCCTGCATGCGCTGGAACTGGCTGGCGGCTGGCCCGGTGCGCTGATCGCCCAACAGGTGTTCCGGCACAAGACGCGCAAGGTGTCGTTTCAGATTCTGTTCTGGGTGATCGTGGCGCTGCATCAGGTGTTCTGGATCGACCAGTTGTTTCTGGGGTCGAACCTGCTTTCCCTGCTCTGAATCACCACGAATCCCCTGTAGGAGCTGCCGCAGGCTCGGGCCGCGTTCGGCAGCTCCTACAATGGGCGGGTTTAGAGCAGTAATCCGATTTGGGTTTTCTTGGGCAACTTGCTCACCACCAACTGATGCGAACGCTGCAGCAATCCTTGCAGTTCCTCCGCGCCCAGCGGGTAGGGCGGGTGCATGATGATCCACTGCGCCCGCGCCAGATACGGCGCCGGGTGAATCCCCGGGCGGTCGCAATGGCCGAGAAACAGGTCTTTGTCGACTTTGAACGCCAATGAATCCCCGCGCAGACCTTGCAGGGCGAACATCTTGTTGCCGGCAATCGAGAACACCCGCACGCCGCCCCATTTGTAATCCTCCCGCGCGCCCGGCAAGGCGAGGCAGAAGGCGGCGACATCCGCTTCGTTCATTTTTCCCTTGTTCATAACAACCGCTCCCCACACGCATTGAACGATTCGACCAGATGATCGATCCACGCCCGCACCGCCGGCATCACCCCGCGTCGATGCGGATACACCGCCTGCAACCAGCCGCCGGGCAACGACCACTCGGGCAACAGTTGCACCAGCGCGCCGATCTCAAGGTCGGCTTCGCAATACATCATCGGCAGCAGAGTGAAACCCTGGCCGGCCAGCACACAGGCCTTGCGCACGATGAAATCATCAATGCCCAGCCGCGCCTCCATGTTCAGTTCGACGCTATTGCCTTGCTCGTCCAGCAAGCGCACATGCACCATGCGGTCGGCTTCCAGCGCGCCGAGCACCGGCAGCGACTTCAGGTCTTGCGGGTGGCTGATGGTTTTGCCTTGGACAAAGGCCGGGCTGGCCACCACGACCATTTGCGCCTGGCGCAGACGGCGGGTGACCAGCAACGGATCTTCGTCACCGAGTTCGCGCACACGCAACGCAACGTCGAAACCTTCGGCAACCAGATCCACGCGGCGATTGAGCAGCACTACCTCCAGTTGCACCTGAGGGAATTTGCCGAGGAATTCACTGATCACCCACGGCAACATTTCCCGCGCCAGACCGGTGGGACAGGACACGCGCAAGCGGCCACGCGGCTCGCTGGACATGCTGGCGACCGCTTCGTCGGCCATCTCCGCTTCCAGCAACATCGCCTGACAGTGACGCAAGTAGCGCTCGCCAACAGCGGTCAGGTTCAGCTGGCGGGTGGTGCGTTGCAGCAGACGAGCGCCGAGGCGCTCTTCGAGTTCGGCAATGCGCCGTGACAGGCGGGACTTGGGAATACCCAGCAAACGCCCGGCTGCGGCGAAGCCACCGGCCTCGACCACCTTGGCGAAATAGTAGAGATCGTTGAGATCCTGCATGAAAAGTCCACCGTTCTATCAGTGGGACGAACTATCGCATTGTCGGCGGCTAATCAGCTATTGGTTTCTTCCGTAGGATTGTCTCCATTCCGTCGCCGCCGGCGATTCTTTCCAGGAGATTCCACATGAAACTGCTGCACATCGATTCGAGCATTCTGGGCGACAACTCCGCTTCCCGTCAGCTGAGCAGCCAAGTCGTCAAAGCCTGGCAAGCCGCCGAGCCAACAGCCGTGGTCACCTACCGCGACCTGGCCGCCGACGCCATCAGCCACTTCTCGTCGACCACCCTGGTGGCTGCCGGCACTACCGCTGAACTGCGCAACGCCGCACAACAGCACGAAGCCGAACTGAGCGCCTCGACCCTGGCAGAATTCATCGCTGCCGACGCCATCGTCATCGCCGCGCCGATGTACAACTTCACCGTTCCGACCCAGCTCAAGGCCTGGATCGACCGCGTCGCCGTTGCCGGCCAGACTTTCCGTTACACCGAAGCCGGCCCTGAAGGCCTTTGCGGTGGCAAGAAAGTGGTAATCGTCTCCACCGCAGGCGGCATTCATGCCGGTCAAGCGAGCGGCATTGCTCACGAAGAATATCTGAAGCTGGTTCTGGGCTTCCTCGGTATCACCGACATCGAAATCGTCCGTGCCGAAGGCCTGGCCTACGGTGATGAAGTGCGCAACAACGCGATGAGCGCTGCTCAGGCGAAGATCAGCGAGCAATTGTTCGCCGCCGCGTAAGCATTGCGTAAAGACCAGCTGCCGTTCAGGTAGCCGCTCAAAAAACTCTGTATTCTGGTTCTGCAAGGGCCAGATGCGGAGTTTTTTGTTTCTGACTATTGCATAGTCTGGCCCGGGTTATGCAGTCAAACGATCAACTTCTGAGTGCAACGCCGCGCCGGATTACCGAGCCACCGGGTTTCGGGCCTGTCGGAGCACAAAGGATCTTTCGATTGAGTAACACAGGGTGGGCCATCCCATGATGCGTCTTTGTGCAACGTTACTGATTTGCCTGCTCGGCAGCCTCGGTTCAGTGCATGCCGCGCCCGGGCGACACCCTGTCTGGAGTGTCGGTTACCACGAAATGACATTCCTCGATCCGCTGGATCTGCAACCGATGCGCGCCATCGCCTTCTATCCCTCCAGCGACCGCGAACACAGCAGCCTGCTTGAGGGTTATACCGTCGAGGCCGGCGCTGACACCAAGGTAGCGATCGGCCGCTTCCCGATGCTGATGCTGTCCCACGGCAACACCGGCACGCCGCTGGCGCTGCATGACCTCGCTACCTCGTTGGCGCGCAAAGGCTATGTGGTGGTCGCGGTGATTCATCCCGGCGACAACTCCAAAGACCACAGCCGCCTCGGCACTCTGAGCAATCTGTATGGGCGGCCGATCCAGATTTCCGAAGCGATCACCGCCACCCTCGGCGACCCGATGCTCTCGCCGTTCGTCAACGCTGACCAGGTCGGGGTCATTGGTTATTCGGCCGGTGGCGAAACCGCGTTGATCCTCTCCGGCGCGCAGCCGGATCTGGATCGCCTGCGCCGTTACTGCCAGGAGCGCCCGGACGACCATGATGCCTGCAACACCCAGGGGGAGTTGATCGTCGACCGCGATGACTTGCAGCCAGTGGCCGATCCGCGCGTGCATGCGCTGTTGCTGATGGCGCCGCTGAGCCTGAAATTCGGCCGTAGCACCCTGGCGGACGTGCATGTGCCGGTGCTGCTGTACAGCGGCGATGGCGACAAACTGGTGGCCTTCGACAAAAACGCCGCCGCTCTGGCGCGCAAACTGCCGACCGCGCCGGACTTCAAGTTGTTGGCCGGGGCAGGGCACTTCGTGTTCATGGCGCCGTGCAACGAAGAGCAGATCCGCGCCATGCCGGCGCTGTGCACCGACGCCGATGGCGTGGATCGCGAAGACATTCACCGCAACCTGATTTCCGAAGCCGGACAGTTCTTCTCGCGCACGCTAGGCAAGCCGAGCCGGGCGGGAATGCAGACTGCAGATCAATAAAGATCGCAGCCTTCGGCAGCTCCTACATTGGATTTTTGTAGGAGCTGTCGAAGGCTGCGATCTTTTGAACTTTGATCTTTTGATTTGGTTTTTCAGCTCATCGCCCAGCGCTTGAGCAGCAAGGTCAACCCCAGCCCGATCACCGACAACAGCGCCGCACTGAAGAAAATCCACGCATACCCCAGGTTCAACGCCACCGCGCCCATCAGCGGCCCGGCAATCGCCAGTGCCAGATCAAAGAACACCGCATAAGCCCCCAGCCCCGAACCACGGCTGGAACTGGGCACCTGCTTGATCGCCTCGACCCCCAGCGCCGGATACACCAGCGACAAGCCAAACCCCGCCAGTCCCGCGCCGATCAAGGCGAATGCGGTGGAGGGTGCCAGCCACAACAACACCAGCCCGACGGTCTCGATGCTCATGCAAGCAATCGCCGAATTGAAGCCGCCAAAGCGGCTGATCGCCGAAATGAACAACAGCCGCGACACGATGAAACACACGCCGAATACCGTCAGGCAATACGCCGCGCCGCTCCAGCCTCGGTTGAGGTAATAAAGGGTGATGAAGGTGGTCAGCGTGCCGTAACCGATCGACGCCAGACTCAAACTGGCCCCATACGGTGCAATCCGCCCGAAGACAGCCCAAAAAGGCAGCCGTTCGCCGCGCACCACCGGCACCGAAGGTTTATTGCGGATCAACACCAGGGCGCCCGCGGCTAATATCGACAAGGCAATGCCCAGGCTGGCAAAGCCGTAGTCGGCGACCATCACCACGCCCAGTGGCGCGCCAATCGCAATCGCGCCATAGGAGGCAATGCCGTTCCAGCCGATCGACCTTGCCGTGTGTTCGACGCCGACCTGGCCCATGCACCAGCTGATGGTGCCGACGCCGATCAGGCCCTGCGCGACGCCGAGCAGCAGTCGACCGATGATCAGAATGATCAGGCTCGGCAGCGGGAAGGCCTGCAACAGCGTCGAAATCAGCGTCAGCAACCCGCTGAGCACGATCCCCGACAAGCCAAAAACAATCGCCCGTTTGGTGCCCAGCGTATCTGACATGCGTCCGGCCATCGGCCGACTGAGCAGGGTGGCCAGATACTGCGAGCCGATCACCAGCCCCGCAATAATGGCGCTGAAACCCAGTTGTTCGTGAACATAACCGGGCAACACCGCAATCGGCAGGCCGATGCACAGGAAGGCGACAAAGGTGTAGAACACGATGGAGACGATCTGCAGGGTGATCGCCATGGAGCTTTGCGGAGGCGGTTGCTGCGCAGGCATGTGAACTCGTTCGCGGGCGGCGGTGGGAGAGTCGGCATCATGGCTTGGCGTTGAAATAAAAGGAAGCAGGCTAACTAATTTACTGGAGTCGGTGGTGTTTTTGAGTGCCTCTTCGCGAGCAGGCTCGCTCCCACATTTGGAATGCGTTTCCTGTGGGAGCGAGCCTGCTCGCGAAGGGCTTCGCAGCACAAAATCACTATCCCTTGAAATGCAAAAAGCCCTGTCACGCCGACAGGGCTTTCGCTTGAAGCTTGGAGCTTGGAGCTTGGAGCTTGGAGCTTGGAGCTGGAGGCTCGTAGCTACTTTTAGAACACCACACCCTGACTACGCAGGTAGTCATCGTAAGTGCCGCTGAAGTCAGTCACGCCATTGGCGCTCAGCTCGATGATGCGCGTGGCCAGGGACGACACGAACTCACGGTCGTGGCTGACGAAGATCAGCGTGCCCGGGTAGTTTTCCAGAGCCAGGTTCAACGCCTCGATCGATTCCATGTCCAGGTGGTTGGTCGGTTCGTCCATGATCAGCACGTTCGGCTTTTGCAGGATCAGTTTGCCGAACAGCATGCGGCCTTGCTCACCACCGGAAATCACTTTGACCGACTTGAGGATCTCGTCGTTGGAGAACAGCATGCGGCCCAAAGTACCGCGAATCATCTGCTCGCCCTGCGTCCACTGACCCATCCAGTCGAACAGCGTCACGTCGTCTTCGAAGTCGTGCGCATGGTCCTGAGCGTAGTAGCCCAGTTCCGCAGCGTCGGTCCACTTGACGCTACCGGCATCCGGGGTCAGTTCGTTGACCAGGGTACGCAGCAGGGTGGTTTTGCCGATACCGTTCGGGCCGATGATCGCTACGCGCTCGCCCGCTTCAACCTGGAAGCTGAAGTCTTTGAACAGTGGCTTGCCGTCGAAACCTTTGGCCATTTTTTCGACCATGACCGCCTGGCGGTGCAGCTTTTTGTTCTGCTCGAAGCGGATGAACGGGCTCACGCGGCTGGAAGGCTTGACCTCGGCCAGCTGGATCTTGTCGATCGCCTTGGCGCGGGAAGTGGCCTGTTTGGCTTTCGAGGCGTTGGCCGAGAAGCGGCTGACGAACGATTGCAGCTCGGAAATCTGCGCTTTCTTCTTGGCGTTGTCCGACAGCAATTGTTCGCGGGACTGGGTCGCCACGGTCATGTACTCGTCGTAGTTGCCCGGGAACAGGCGCAGCTCGCCGTAATCCAGGTCAGCCATGTGCGTGCACACGCTGTTCAGGAAGTGACGGTCGTGAGAGATGATGATCATCAGGCTGTTACGCTGGGTCAGAACGTTTTCCAGCCAGCGAATGGTGTTGATGTCCAGGTGGTTGGTCGGTTCGTCGAGCAACAGCACTTCCGGATCGGAGAACAGCGCCTGCGCCAGCAATACGCGCAGTTTCCAGCCTGGCGAGACTTCGCTCATCGGGCCAAAATGCTGTTCCAGCGGAATACCCAGACCCAGCAGCAGTTCACCGGCACGGGATTCGGCGGTGTAGCCGTCCATCTCGGCGAACTCGGTTTCCAGCTCGGCCACGGCCATGCCGTCTTCTTCGCTCATTTCCGCCAGCGAGTAGATGCGATCGCGCTCGGCCTTGACCTTCCACAGCTCTTCGTGACCCATGATCACGGTATCGATCACGGTGAATTCTTCGTAGGCGAACTGATCCTGGCGCAATTTACCCAGACGCACGTTCGGCTCAAGCATGACCTGACCGCCGGACGGATCGAGGTCGCCGCCGAGGATTTTCATGAAGGTCGACTTGCCGCAACCGTTGGCGCCGATCAGGCCGTAGCGGTTGCCCGCGCCGAATTTGACCGAAACGTTTTCGAAGAGCGGCTTGGCGCCGAACTGCATCGTGATGTTAGCTGTGGAGATCAATTACCTTACCTATCAATGGGTTAGAGCTGGTCTTTTTTGCCTGATACCGATTTGATACCAATCTGGAGCTTTTCCAGCTCCCCCCAGTCTGAGCTTGAGTTGAGCCAACGCGCATACGTCGTCAGCAACATTTGGACGCTGTGGCCAAGCTGCTGAGCGATGAATGCGGGGTTCATGTTGGACATTAAGCATATTGTCGCATAAGTATGACGGCAGTTGTACGGCGGCCGATGAGGCAGCGCTAAAGCCTTCAGCGCTGGCCTCCACTGTTTGTGCAGGTCCGACGTCTGTTTGATGTACTCGCTGTTCTTCGAAGGCGGGAACACGTAAGGCGTTGTTTTGATCTTGCCGATGCCGTTTGCACGACGCTCTGCGTATTGACGGGCGAACTCGAGCGCGTGCAGCGCTCGTTCATTTAGCAGAACAAAGCGGTCCTTGTTGGTCTTGGTTCGCTCCTCGACGAGGCCAAGCGCTACGGTGCGGCAGACATGTACCTGGCGTTTCACCAGGTCGACAGCATCCCAGCGCAACGCCGCGATCTCCGACAGCCGAAGCCCCGTGAAGAATGCGAACTCAAAGAATGCGGCATAGATACCGCTGGGCCAGTGCGTTGTCTGGTACAAGTGGGCAATGATGCGGTTCGCTTCATCCAAGGAGAACGGGCTGATCTCCTTTCGCGATCGCTTGGGTCGGTCTATCGTCGCGGCCGGGTTCTTCTTGATCAATTCTTCAGCTACTGCTGCTTCCAGAATCGTCGACAGTTTGACCAGGGCGTTACGCCGAACACCTGGCGATGTCCACTCCGTGGCCGCAATGATGCGGCGAAGGAGTGTGGTGGTGATTTGATCTATGCGAATCAGTGCCAGTGGCGGAATCCAGTACAGATTCAGTGCACCTTTGTAGTTGTTGCGCGTGCCGGTTGTGATGACTCGACCATCAAGCCAAAGCTGTGCGTATTCGTGAAAGGTTGGAATGCTGTTCAGCAGAACGGCTGAGCCGGGGAACAGCTCGGCGTACTTGGTATCATCCAAAAGACCGAGCTTGATCAGGCTTTTTACTTGATCGCGTAGTTGGGATGCAGCTTTAATGCCTTTCTGCGTCGCGGGGTAGGGGAGCGTTTCGCATCTGCGGACCCCGTTCCAAGTAAAACGAATCCTGAGGGATTTGCGGAAGAGTTCCACTCCACTGGGCAAATCCATTGTGCTTCTTGCCATTCCTCGTACCTTCTTTTGCTATACATAATGCGATGTCCCTGCTTGTTCCAGACCCCTTCGGGTATCTGTTTGCGTGCGCGGCGCGTCGCAAGAGCCCTAGACGAAATGCCTAGGAAATGGGCCATAACTTCCTCCGACACCTTATCTACGTCAGGGTGAGGTACGGATTCCAAACTGCTATTAGTCATTTCCTTAACCCTCCCTTCGATGTGAGTTAGGTGCTTCTTCCAATGAGCCCGGGGCCGGACGTTCCGTCCGTTGTGTCTGAGGGAAAAGTAACCACATCACGTAGCCTCCACAGTAAATTGGTTGGCGGTGCCAAGTGGTTGTCTTACTAAGCTGCCCTGGATTCCTGTTTGCAGCTGCGCAGCCATTGCAAGCGCCTGTTCGCGCAGCGATCGGGCATCACGCTCGAGCTTCTTGCCGGTACGAAAGGCGCTGAAGGTCTCGGCGGCGATCCGCAGCAGCTCGCCGATATCGACCAGCGTCTGGTGCTCGGCCGGGCCGAAGAGCGGACCTGCTTCAAATCGTTTGCAGGTGTGTGCCAAGCGCGTGTGATCGGCTCGGATGAACTGCAGGGAGGCCTGGAGCTCGCGGATGGTTTTGGCGCTTGCGGCGCGCTGGATGTCTTCACCCTCGCGCTGGCCGGTCTCCAGGCCATCGCTGCGGCCCATGATGTAACCGCCCCAGAGCAGCAGGGCGGCCAAAGCTATCAGGATGATCAGTGCACCGATTTGTATTGGGGTCATCATGTGGTGTGCTCCCGGGATTGTCGTTGGCTGGTGGTGACAGCCGTCAGTGGTGTGGGGGCCGCTTGGCGTTGGCCGTCCTGCTGTCGCTGCATGTCTTCATCAGCCTTGTAGGCGCGGATGTCGATCAGTGAGGCAACATGGCGTATGTGCGCGTACTTCAGGGCCTTGCGGCTGGTGTCCAGCGTGGTGATCGGGAGCTGGATCCGGCCGCTGTTGATCTCCGTCACGAACGATTGCTCGTTGAGATTGCGAAAGTACTGCTCGCGGACTTTTTCCAGCGGGATCAGGACATCACCGAAGATGCGATACAGCAGTTCAACGGTGGCCGATTCGGGCGCCGGATGCAGGCGAAGCGGATTCTGTGCAGCGTTACTCATGGCCTTGTCGAGCCTCCTTGCGTTGTTGTCGTGCCGGGTGGTTCCAGGCGTTCAGGCAGTGGCGTCTGGTCAGCTCGCGCAGATGTTCGGGCACTTCGAGGAGCGCGGCGTTGCGCTCCTCGCGTGTGCGCATGGCAACGATCTGGCGGGCGTACTCCCTAGGCCACGTCACGGCGATCTGCCGGGATGGCAGGAAGGTCGATGTCCAACTGCTCGGCCAGCCAGCGGATACCGGCCTGCTTCACCCGAGTCGACTGGCTGTACTGCATTCCGTGTTTCTCGTCATACCAGGGACTGTCCTTGACTCGCAGGTACGCTTTGTCGCGCTTCGGGGCCGCCGGCAGGTTTCTCTTGAGCAAACCTTTTTCTCGCATGAGAGCGATCAGTTTGGGGCGAGTGAGGCCGAGTTGAGCGGCTGCTTGGGCGAGGGTGCGTTCCATAACGTCCTCCTATGCTGCGTGCGCAGCTGGAGTGGCCGCTGCAGCAAGGTGGTTGATGGACTCAATGACCTTTGCGTAGATCTCGGCATCGGAGTCGTACAAGGTGAAGCAGCGCGTATGCGGGCTCTTGTTGCCGATGCTCAAGATAGCGGTGACGCCGCGGCGCGAATGGGTGCGATGCAGCGCCACATGCAGGGGAAGTTGAAAACCCATGTCGAGGCTAAGCACGCCGCCGGTGTGCACCAGTTCGAACACGCGCTGCTTGTCCTGGACATCAAAACGGCCGTATTGACGATCGGCATGCGGGCGATGCACCAGGTCGCTGGAGTTGCTCGCGTCGAACGGACCGTTGGCAATCTCTTCGATGAAGTCGGCGAGTTTGAGGTGCATCTTCTTGTCGTTCTGCAGGGTCAGCGTGTGGCGTTCGCTACCGAGTTCGACGACAAAAGTGCTTTCCACTGTGCCGCGCTCAGCCTTGAGGCGAAACGCCAGGCATTCACGTTTCGGTGCTGTTCGCAGGACGTGGTTGAAGGTTTCGGTCAGGTTGACCTGGGCGTTGAGCAACTGCAGGGTGCGGTTGTCGATCTTGTACTTGATCATGCCGCATGCCCTCCACCGTTCGGATCGATAGGAGAGGGCTGGCAGGACTTGGCAACAAGCTTGGGTTTGCTGTTATGAATGACGACCAGACAGCCCGTGGCGAGCTGCAGCTGTTCGATCAGTTTGCGATTGCTGACGCATGCCGGATGGACATGTAGGGATGCGGTGGCGCGCATGGTGATGCCTCACTGTGGCTGGAGAGTGAGGCAAGTAAACAATCTGTTTGGTTTTTGGTCAACACATTTTGTTTGGTGTCAGATCAGAGATGGGCCTTTCAATGGACGTATTGATGACCACCAAAATATGCGGCCAAGAATTACCACCCGCTGAGCCATGATCTGATCGAAGTCATAGTCTTCGTCAGCGTATTCCTGTGAATTGAAGCTCCTCATCTTGATGCCGTTGGCAGTACGTTGAAGAAATTTAATCCGAAAATGCCCGTCGTGGTCGATTGCGTACATTTCGCCGTCAACGATTCGTGTCATTCCCGTATCAATGCCGACTGTCGCTCCCGAAAGAATCAGTGGGTGATTACTGTTCCCGCTGTTGGTGGCAAATACAGCGTTTGAGGGATCTACTCCGCAAGTCCTCATCGTAGCTCGTGAAAAACGAAGCTTCGGCCCAGCGATCTCCTGCACCTCTGTACGCGCAACCTTTCCAGGTCCAGAGGATAATTCCACTTCCTTGTACAACCTTAGCTCCACCTCGTCATTGTCTATTGGTGTTTCTGAATCCCAAGGAGCCATTGGCTCCAGCACGTAAAGCGGCGAATCGTTAGCAGCCGGGCGTAATGGGTTTCGCTCAGTGCTCTTGGTCCGCATTGGTACATCCTTCCCTTCTAGCCACTCGCGCTCCACGACAAGTGTCAGCGCAACTTCGCCGACCATATAAGCGGGGACGCCCCTAGCTTTCCAGTTCGTGATGTTCTGGTCGTTCTCGAGATCGAGAATTCGAGCGAGCTGGGCCCCCGTCAATCCGGAGTTTTCGAGCGCTTCACGGAAGCGTTGGCCTTTGAGGTTTTGCGTTTGTTTACTCATAAACAGAATGTTACAGCGCTTGCATTCAGATGATAACAAACGTATTGTTTGGTCTTGCCGCTCAAAATGTTTGGTATGGATGACGTCATGAGTACACCTGCTCAGATATTCGATTTAGTACTGCAGGTTGCTGAGGCCTCCGGCAAAAGCCCTTCCCAGCTTTCGCGAGAGTGCAAAATCAGCCCTCAGAGATTCTTCAATTGGCGTCGGCGAGGTATTCCAGTCGCACAGGTTCGACATCTATCGAAAGCACTTTCTGGAGCGCTGCTACCTCATCAGCTTAGGCCGGATTTACCCGAGATATTCCCAGCCGAATCCGACGCTGAAATACAAGCTGCATAGAAAAAAGGCGACCCTAGGGTCGCCCAGTTTCTCCCGACAGCATCACCACAACGCAGTCGGGTCGCGATGTCGGAAGGCGAGCACACCACATGCCGCCGACTTTCACCGCGTTTCCAAGGCTCGGAAGCCTTGGCGTTGCTGCCGTTCTTACCACAGAGCTGGCAGCTGTTGCGCCAGGGGGGAACAACGGATTGTTCGCCCCGGCACGGTGCCGGTGTTGGTCTTACGAACCTAGCCGGCTTTGGGCCTCTCCAGACCACGCGGCAAATGTATCACCAACTTCTGTCGCGCGGCACTGGCAACTTTTAGGATTAATGCCATGAGCCGTATCGCTCTCAGTTCTCTGGAACGGGCGCAGCGGGAAATCCTGCCGCTCGATTTAGCGCTGTACCACGCCGCTCGCGATTACCCGGGCGGCGCTGCTGCCATCGCTGCCACGACCGGTCGTAACCCGACCACGCTGCAACACAAACTGTCGCCGACCCACCCGAGCCACTCCATCAACATTCAGGAATTCGGCGAGATCCTCGAACTGACCAAGGATCGCCGCATTCTCGATGCGGTGCATGCGCTGGTCGGTGACACGATCTGGCAGGAGCTGGCCGACACCTACACCAACGACATGCCCGAGACCCTGACCTCGGGTATCGCTGAATACTTCCGCCAGGTCGCGGATCTCGCCGAGACCTGGGCCAAGAGCATCGGCGACGGTGTCGTCACCGATCAGGAACTCGCGGCTATTCGTCTGCAGGTGTTCCGGGGCATTCAGGGGCTGCTGGGTTTGTTCAACCGCGCCACCTACGTCAACCAGACGACGCGAGGTGCTGACCGTGGCTGACATCGCCGATTTCGCCAACGATCTGGTGCAGGAACGTATCGATCAGGCCATGGCCGCGCGCAGCGCTGCCAAGGCCGAAAGCGCTGCCCATTCCTTGCTGTTCTGCGAAGCCTGTGACGATCCGATCCCGGAAGCCCGTCGTCTGGCCCAGCCGGGTTGCTCGCAATGCATCAGCTGCCAGTCCCTCTCTGAGCGGGGGATTCAGCATGCTCGATGAGGTATTGGGCCAATTCGCCGATTACGGTCTGGAGCCAGCGCAACCACTGGTGTTCGGCAAGCTGACCCGCTGCAAGACATCGCAGGACAAGGGCAAGGAAAAGAACGGCTGGTACGTGGTCCACGAGCAGCGCACGGAGAAGGGCGACACGCTGATCTTCGGCGCTTTCGGTGACTGGCGTTCGGGCGAGACGCAGAAGATCAAGGTCAAGGCCGGCCGCATGTCGCCGGAAGAACGCGAAGTGATGCGCGCCCGTCAGGAAGAAGCCAAGCGCCGCGCCGCCGAAATCGCGAACAACGCTGCGCGGCGGGCCGCGAAAAGGGCGCAGGGTTTGTTCGAGCGCATGCCGACCACCGGGCGCAGCGATTACCTGGACCGCAAACAGATCGTTGGCATCAATGTGCGTTACGCGCCGCGCACCGGTGCCGTGCTGGTCCCAATGAAGAACGCCCGTGATCAGATCATGGGCCTGCAGGTGATCTTCCCGAACAAACAGGAAGACACCGGCCGCGACAAATCTTACTGGCCTTACGGGATGGCAAAGGAGGGCACCTTTCACCTGCTCGGCCCGCATCCGGTGCCGGGCGAACCGGTGCTGGTTTGTGAGGGTTACGCTACCGGCGCCAGCCTGCACATGGCGACGTCGCTCGCCGTGGCCGTGGCCTTCGATGCGGGCAACCTGTTGGCCGTGTGCAAGGTCATGCGCGAGCGCTTTGCCGGCTGCCCGCTGATCATCTGCCGCGACGACGACTGGAAAACCACCAAGCCCAACGGCGATGCCTGGAACCCCGGCGAAGAGAAGGCGAGCAATGCCGCGCTGATCGTTGGTGCCCAGGTCGTTGCACCGATCTTCGCGCTCGAGCGTCACGACAAGTGGACCGACTTCAACGACCTGCACGTCGCTGAGGGTTTGGACGCGGTGCGTCGACAAGTGCTCGCGGTGGTCCGTCCGCCGGCGGCCGGAGGCTGGAAAGATCAACTGGCCCGCAGCGAGAGCGGCGCCCTGATCGCGCACATGCAGAACGTCGAACTGATCCTCGCTCACGACGAACGCTGGGCCGGGGTGATCAGCTACTGCGCTTTCAGCTCGAAGATCGTCAAGCTGCGTGCGGCGCCTTATGGCGGTGGCACCGGGGAGTGGGCCGACATCGACGACGTGCGCGTCATGAAGTGGCTCGCACAGCAGTACAACCTGCGTGTGAAATCCTCGCACGTGATCGAAGCGGTCAGCGTCGTGGCCCACGACCACGCGTTTCATCCGGTGCGTGAGTACCTGAAAAAACTCGAATGGGATCGTGTGCCGCGCCTGGAGCGTTGGCTGACGGATGTCATGGGGGTGAAGGCAACGGATTACACCTCCAAGGTCGGCAAGCGCTGGATGATCTCCGCCGTGGCGCGGGTGATGAAGCCGGGCTGCAAGGCCGACTCGGTGATGATCCTCGAAGGCGTACAAGGCGCCGGTAAGTCGACCGCGATGAGCGTGCTCGGCGGTGAGTGGTTTATGGATACGCCTTTCGCCCTCGGTGACAAGGACGGCTTTCAGGCGATTCGCGGCAAGTGGATTGTCGAGCTCGGCGAGCTGGACAGCTTCAACAAGGCCGAGAGCACCAAGGCCAAGCAGTTCTTTTCGGCGTCCACCGACACCTACCGCGAAAGCTATGGCCGCAGAACGCTGGACGTGCCACGCCAGTGTGTCTTCGTCGGTACTACCAACCAGGACGAGTACCTTAAGGACGCCACCGGCAACCGTCGCTATTGGCCGGTGGCCTGTACCAAGGTCGATGTGGCGTTGCTGCGCGAGATCCGCGACCAGCTGTGGGCCGAAGCAATGTTCTGTTTTGAGGCCGGCGATCTCTGGTGGGTAACGCGAGAGGAAGCGCCGATGTTCAGCGAGGAGCAGGACGAACGCTTCGTCGTGGACGAATGGGAAACGCCGATCCTGACCTGGCTCGAAGAGTCGCAGATCGGCGAGACCACCACCGGCAGTGAGGTGATGAGTCAGGCGCTCAAGCTCGATCCCGGTCATTGGGGCAAACCCGAGCAGATGCGTGTGGGCGCGATTCTGCATCGACTGGGCTGGCGACGGTTCCGTCTGGGTGCCTTGAGCAAGAGCGGCCAGCGGCCTTGGGCGTACAAGAAACCTGAGGGTTGGGGCAGGGCACCTGCGCTGGAGCAACCTCAGTTCGAGGAGCCGTGCTTCGATGATTAAAGCGATCGACATGGCCCTCAAGCAATGGGCGCAGGAGCTGCACAGCGACGAGGTCGCCGCCGGTTATTCGGGCGGCAACATGGTCGCGATGATGATGGAGAGCGGTGGCCAGCTCGTGCGCGGCAGACGCGGGAGCAAGGTGCCGCTGGAAGCCTCGCTGGACATCGAGCGCATCGTCAAGAAACGCCTTGATCCCGAGTTGATGACGGTGGTCCGGGTGCATTACTTTCAGCCTGATGCGCCGTTGGCGGCACGTCTGGCCGAGAGTGGCTGCACACGCAACCTCTACTACCAGCGCCTGCATGACGCTCACATCGTGGTCGAGCACTTCCTCCTGGGGGAAGCGGCTTGATCGTGGGTATCCCTCTGGCTCACGCCGTCCCACCGGCCCGCCTCCGTCCCACTGCTTTTTGCAGTGGTGGGACGGGCGCAGGCCCCGTCGTTGTTGGGCTGTCCCACCGTCCCACCTTTTTCATGCCTCCCGCCCGTGTGTGCGTAGCGGGTACAGGTACGCGCGTTTACGCGCACGCGTGCTTTTTAAATTTCTCTCTATACACGAGAAAAGAGAAAGAAAAGTAGGACGGTGGGGCAAAGCCCCAATCTGCGGGGCTTTCAGACGTCCCACCTTGTTTTACAGAGGTGGGACACATGGGACGCCGCCGAAACACCAGAAGCAGAAGCCAGCCGGGTTGAGATATTCACCGACATTCGCCAGCCGTTCACCGGGCGTCACCCACACATTCACCGGAGGGCATTAAAACGGTCTTGCTGCCACCAGAATCGACCTGTAAAAAGGGGCCATCTTCGATGGGTGCGACCGCCAAGCGCGGCAGGCCACCCACTACCTGACCCGGCCATAGCGCCGGGTCTTTTTGTTTAAGGGGCAGGGCAATGACGAACGAGCAACAGGCGCTGGCAGAGATGCCGATCTGGTTGGTGATTGCCCTGTCATTGGTGGGCGGTGTATCCGGCGAGATGTGGCGCGCTGACAAGGACGGAGCACGAGGTTGGGCGTTACTGCGCCGCCTAGCACTTCGCTCCGGTGCCTGCATCGTCTGCGGCGTGTCGGCGATGATGTTGCTGTTCGGTGCGGGCCTGTCGATCTGGACGGCGGGCGCCCTGGGATGCCTGACCGCGATGGCCGGCGCCGATGTCGCCATCGGCTTGTACGAACGCTGGGTCGCCAAGCGGTTGGACCTGAACGAGGCCGAGCCGAAGGCATGAGCCGAGGAGGCCGGACGGGGCGAAAATTTCACGGGTCCTCCCTGAGGGCCGCCCCCTACACGGGTTATCGAACTCGCGGAATCTCTCTAGCTGAAACCTTCGCAGGGATGTCCGTCTTTCCAAGTGGAGTACGGGCCTCAGCACTGATAACGATCACGGATGTGCTGGTTGTAATAGGCGCCTTTGGACACCGCGGCCATCAAGCCATTGTGTATGGCCGATGGGACGCCGCAGAAATCGTAAGGGTGACCCTGTTCAAAGCGGATCCTCATTCGTCTCGTTGCTGGGTCATAGCCAACGGCGGTCATCGCACTGGAACGCACGGCAATCATGTCCATGACATCTCTCCCTATGACGGATCGTCCACTGATGCTAGTCGAGCGAGGCGGATCTGCAGCCCAGGCCACCGAAAAGTCGCCGGGGACCCTGAGGACTTTCAAAGGACACGGGGTCGGAAACCCGCGGGATCGTGTTAGTGGGAGGCCCGCCAGCTTACTGAAATTTCAATCCACTGAAATCTTGAAAGGATTCATTGAAAAGCCGCTGAAAAGGAGGGCTTATGAGCACAGCTACGTACCTGACAAAGAGCGCCTTCGCTGCGCACATCGGCCGATCACCGAGCTATATCACCTGGCTGAAAGAGAATGGCCGGCTGGTTCTGTCACCCAACGGCAAGCAGGTCGACGTGCTGGCCACTGAAGCGTTGATCCGCGAAACCGCCGACCCAAGCAAGGCTGCCGTCGCTGCTCGCCACCAACAGGACCGGCTTCAGCGTGATGTGTACAGTCACGTCGCAGACAAATCCGAGCCGACTAACATGGCTGCGCCGCCGCCCGTTGACCCTGCTCAGGGGCAGACTCCGGACTTTCAGAAAGCACGAGCGCATCGAGAGCATTACCTGGCGCGGATGGCTGAGATGGAGTTTCGCAAGGCGCAGGGTGAACTGGTCGAGATCAGCTTCGTGCAGAAGGCTGCCTATGAGACGGCACGTTCGCTCAACCAATCGCTGATGAGCTTGTCGCCTCAATTGGCGCCGCATTTGGCTGCGCTGTCGGATCCATGGGAAGTGGAACGACAGCTGACCGCTGCACTACGTCAACGGCTCAACGAAGCGGCTCAAGTGTCCAGCGACGATTTTGGCGTCGTATTGAGCGAGTGCTGAGAATTGCCTGGCTTAGGAGTTGTTATGGTTTGTGGAAAGTCGTACTTCTGATATTTGGCCGCCTTGAAGTGCAGTCATGACCTGGCACCATCACAATTTCAGCCGGTGATGTGTTGGGGCGGCCTTTTTTGAAAGTGCGCAACTTCTTGCGCACTTGTTCCGGATATTCCGCATCGATAAATCGCTGCAGCCCAAGTACGTCGTGGTCTCTAGCCAAGTGCGCAACTTCTTGCACACCACTGCGCAACTTCTTGCGCACCTCTCAATGAATTCATACTGAGTTCTCACTGAATCTGCGAAGAAACTCTTCTCTGACCCCCGATTTACAAGGCTCTAAAAAAGTTGGCATGTTATTTGATGGCAGATGGCCGCCTCTTAGGTGATTTCACCTATGACGCACCCACTGATCCAGCAAGGAGAGCATCCCATGGCAACACCCGCGTACATGTCGGTTACCGGCGAAAAACAAGGCCTGATCACTGCAGGCGCTTTCACCGCTGACTCCGTAGGCAACACCTACCAGGAAGGCCACGAAGACCAGGTTATGGTTCAGGCTTTCACCCACGACGTGATCATCCCGCGTGACCCACAATCCGGTCAGCCAACCGGTCAGCGCGTGCACAAGCCAGTGGTCATCACCAAGGTCTACGACAAGGCTTCGCCTCTGCTGCAAGCGGCGCTGACTTCCGGCGAGCGCATGAGCGAAATCGTTATCCAGTGGTACCGCACTTCGGCGCAAGGCACCCAAGAGCACTACTACACCACTAAACTGGAAGACGCGATCATCGTCGCCATCAACAACAAAATGCACAACTGCCAAGACCCAGGCAACGCGCACTTCACCCACCTGGAAGAAGTGCAGTTCACCTACCGCAAAATCACCTGGACCCACGAAGTCTCCGGTACTTCGGGTTCCGATGACTGGCGTGCTCCAGTCGTTTAATCGCGGCTGATAGTGATACCGACTCGACCAGTCTGACTGGTCGAGTTCACTGTTCGATCAAGGAATTCTTCGCCTCAGGCTCTTGCACCCTGAGGCGCGTTGCAGCACTGCGCGAGGGACAAGGGAATGTTCTCACCGGCCAACCAGCCTCATTTCAACCTGACCGTCGATGGCATCGACAGCGACTTCCAGGTGCTGTCGTTCACCGGTCGTGAGGCCCTCAACACGCCGTTCGAATTCGAGCTGGAACTGGTCAGCGAAAAGGCCTCGATCAACCTCGAAAGCGTGCTGCACAAACTGGCGTTTCTTCAGCTGTCGCCCAGCGGCAGCGGGATCCACGGGTTGGTCTACAGCATCGCCCAGGGCGAGGCGGGCAAGCGCCTGACGCGCTACAAGATCTCCCTGCGCCCACAACTGGCGTACCTCGCGCACCGGGTCAATCAGCGCATTTTCCAGCAGATGACCGTGCAGCAGATCATCAGCCAGGTGCTGGAAGAACACGGCATCCTTGCCAGCGATTACCACTTCCAACTCAGCGCGATTTACCCCGAACGCATCTACTGCGTGCAGTACGACGAGTCGGACCTGGATTTCATCCAGCGGCTGTGCGAGGAAGAAGGTATTCACTACCACTTCCAGCACACGTCCAGCGGCCACAAGCTGACATTCGGTGATGACCAGACGGTGTTCCCGAAATTGGCGCCGGTGGCCTATCAGCAGGACTCCGGACTGGTCGCCGACAAACCGGTGGTCAAGCGCTTCGGCCTGCGTTTGGCCACCCGCACCAGCCGCACCACGCGGCGCGATTACGACTTCGTCAAACCGAAGATCGAGCTGGAAAGCGATGCCAAAAGCAGCGCGCAACCGGACCTCGAAGACTACGATTACCCGGGCCGTTTCGTCGATCGCGAGCGTGGCAAGCATCTGGCCAATCGCGCACTGGAACGTCATCGCAGCGACTACCGTCTGGCCGAGGGCAACAGCGATCAGCCGATTCTGGTCAGCGGGCATTTCCTCGCCCTGACCGACCACGCCAATCCGACCTGGAATGACTTGTGGCTGCTCACCGAAATTTTCCACGAGGGCAAACAGCCGCAGGTGCTGGAAGAGTCGGTGACCAGCGACACCACCGACCTCAAGGACGATTTCCACCAGGGCTACCGCAACCGCTTCAGCGCGATTCCGTGGGACGTGCCGTACCGTCCGCCGCTCGATCACCCGAAACCGAAAGTCCTCGGCACGCAGAGCGCGGTGGTCTGCGGCCCTGAAGGTGAAGAGATCTACTGCGACCAATACGGCCGGGTGAAGGTGCAGTTCTTCTGGGACCGCGAAGGCAAGCACGACGACATGACCAGTTGCTGGATGCGCGTCGCATCGAGCTGGGCGGCCGAGACCTTTGGCTCGATCAATATTCCACGGGTCGGCATGGAGGTGTTGATCACCTTTCTGGAGGGCGATCCTGATCAGCCGCTGATCACCGGTTGCCTGTACCACGGCGCCAATCTGCCGCCGTACAAGCTGCCGGACTTCAAGACCCTGGCCACGGTCAAGAGCAAGGAATACAAGGGCAGTCGCGCCAACGAATTACGCATCGACGACACCACCAGCGAGATCAGCATTGCGCTGCGCAGCGACCACGGTGCGAGTGCGATTAACCTCGGTTATCTGACCCATCCGCGCCCTAGCGGTGGTCAGCCGCGCGGTGAAGGTTTTGAGTTACGCACCGACCGCCACGGCGCAGTGCGTGCCGCCGCCGGTTTGCTGATCACCACCGAACCGCGTCCGAACGAATCCAAGCACCACAAGGACCTGCCGGAAACTGCCGAACGCCTCGCCACTGCCAGCGATCAGCAAGACGGTTTTGCCGTTCAAGCCAAAGAGTTGCAAGCCCAAGAGGCGGGCGACCAGGACGACGTGGCCAAAGCGCTGCACGCCCAGCATCAAGGCGTGCTCGGCTCAGGTCCGGCGAACCTCACCGCCAATGAATTCCCCGAATTCACCGAACCGCATCTGGTATTGGCGAGTCCCGCCGGCATTGCCCTGACCACGCCGCGTTCCAGCCACATCGCCACCGGCGAACACCTGGCGCTGAGCAGCACCGGCCACACCAGCCTGTCGATCGGCAAACGCCTGCTGGCCAGCGCCAGTCGGGGCATGCGCCTGTTCGTGCAAAGCATGGGTTGGCGGCTGGTCGCAGCGTCCGGCGATATCGACGTGCGTGCGCTGAAGGACAGCATCAACCTGCTGGCCAAGCTCAACATCACCGCCAACGCCGACCGCATCACCATCACCGCGAAAACCGAACTGGTGATCCAGGGCGGCGGCAGCGCCACCACCTACAACGCCGGCGGCATCACCCACGCCACCAGCGGCCCGTACACCGCCCACGCGGCGAACTTCGCCTACACCGGGGCGAAATCCCTGGCGGGCGTGTTCCCGGAACCGCCGAAACCGGGCAAGGGCAGCCTCGAACTGTTCAACCAATACGCCGGGCGTCAGGGCATCAAGGACGGCGATTACGAAGTCATCGATGCCCTCGGCAAAAGCATCAAGGGCAAGCTCGACGGCAAGGGCTTCGCCAGCGTCGCCGGCGCCGCACCGGGCCCGGCGCGCGTGCTGTTCGGCAAGGACCCGGCGGACACCTGGAGCGATGGCAGCTACATCGGCAAACCAGAATGGCCGTTGAATCCGCCGGGTGCGGAAGACATTCCGAGCCAGGTGCAGGCCATGGTCGCGCAGGCGCTGCCGAGCAAGAGCTGGGAGATGTTGGAGAGGGGCAAGGAATTGGCACAGACAGGGATGGGTGCAATGCAGACCGCACAAGGCGCTATGCAAACGGCGCAGCAGGTGAAGGGCGTTGTGCAGGGCGGGGTGGCCGGGCTGCCGAAACTGGCGAGTGCGGCGATGCCGAGTGCGTCGGGGATCCTCGGCGCAGCGAGCAAGGCGGGCAAGTTGCCGAGTCTGCCGGCGCCGTCACTTCCAAAAACTTCCTTGAAAACCCCGGGCCTGCTGGCGGGTGAGATGCTGTCATGACGACTGAAAATGCTGTTGTAAAACGTGAACCTCAGGTTGCCATTGTTCCCCTGAATGCCATCGACATTCAGGACGTCGCCAGCGGTGCGGCGACTTTCGATGCCTGGCTGCAATCGGCCAGTGGCGGCGTGGTCACCCTAGATCGGATCAAGAACGTCGCCGGCGCCTTACCCGTGGTGGGCAACATCATGGCACTGGTCGATGCGCTGGGTGACATCGTCACGTTGTCGAATGCGCAGAAGCGTGATCTGCTCGCCTGGGCCAGTCTGGGCATCAACCTGATCGGTGTTTTGCCGTTGCCACCGGCGATGGCGGCAGCCCGAATGACCCTGCGCCCGACGCTGTTTCTGGTGCGTCAGGAGATGAGGGCCAGCAGCAAGTTGTTGCTCAGCACCTCCGTGATCGAGGTGCTGGTAGGTCACCTGAACGCCTCGATTATCGGCACGCTGGATGATTTTGTTGAACAGGCCAAAGGCAAGCTGCCGGGCATTTTGGCGGACGCTGGCAAGCTGGGCGAAGACGTCGTCAACGAGATTGCCAAAGGCCTCGAGACGGTGGCCAATGGCAAGCTTGATGCCAAGGGCGACCTAAACGCGGCTGGCGCACAAGCGAGTGCGGCGGTCGATCAATTCAAGAATGATCCCCTTGCATCGTTCGGAAACATCTTCGGCGCCGCGTGCAGCGCTTATAAGGCCGCAGGCAAAGGCTTGGCCAACAGTGCGGCCGATCACCTGCTGCCCGATGAGGTGAAGAAGCGGGTTGCCACGGAAACCGCGAAACTGCGGGCGATGGGTCCGGAGCTGCGCACCCAGTTGAGCAAGCTGGACGACGAGTCCGTTCAGAACTCCATCGGTTGGTTGCTGCTGATTCTTTCCAGCGCCGTGACGTTGTGGCGCAAGCGCAATGCCCATGGCCAGAACGCCGCCGTCCATCCGGAGAAGACCGGACAGGCGAAGCGTACGGCATCTGAGGGGCAGTTGGCCGCCCACGGCCAACAGGCACCGGCGAAAGGCGCGCCCAATCCAAAGAAAGGCCCTTGCAAATGTGCCACGGACTTCAGCATCAATTTCGCCTTGGGTTCGGAAAGCCTCAGCCATAGCGATTTCAGCTTGCCCGGCCCATTCCCGATCGAATGGACACGCACTTACAACTCACGCCTCGACGCCTACGATCAGAGCGAACTCGGCGCCCGTTGGATCAGCGAGTTCACTACGCGTTTCGACTGCGTGGACGATGGCCTGACCTTCTACGACGCCGACGGTCGTGACCACAGCTATCCGTTACCCAAAGTCGGCCTGTTTCACTACGACGCCATCGAAAACATCACCTTGGTTCGTGCCAGCGAAGATCAGCTGTTGCTGTGCCGTGGTTTCGAACGCAAGGAAACCTACATCCGCCGTGGCCAGCGTTATGTACTGACCAACATCTCGCTGCGCAACGGCGCCGGAATCATGCTGCATTACGAGCATCGCTACGGCGAACACTCGGTGCTCTCCGACCTGATCACCTATCAGGAAAACGACACCAGCAAAGTCCACCTGCACCTCGGCACGATGATCGACGATCACGGCCGGTTTATCGGCCTCTGGCAGATCGTTGATGGCGAACCGTTTCGACAACTTTGTGCGTACCAATACGACACCTATGGCGACTTGGTTCAAGCGCAGGACGAGAACGGCGCAGTCTGGTCGTATCAGTTCGAGCATCACCTGATCACCCGCTACACCGACCGCACCGGGCGCGGCATGAACCTGCAGTGGGACGGTCCGGGCGCCAAGGCCAAAGCCATTCGCGAATGGGCCGATGACGGCAGCTTCGACTCGCGACTGGAGTGGGACGAAAACATTCGTCTGACCTACGTCACCGATGCCCTCGGCAACGAGACCTGGCACTACTACGACATCCTTGGCTACACCTACCGCATACGTTACGCGGACGAGCGTTCGGAATGGTTCTTCCGCGACGAGGCCAAGAACATCGTACGCCGCGTCAATGCCGATGGCAGCACCGATCGCTACAGCTACGATGAACGTAGCAACCTGCTCGAACACATCCGCGCCGATCACACGGTGATGCATTACGCCTACGATGACCAAGACATGCTGATCAAAATCAGCGACGCCGAGGGCGGTCAGTGGCAACGCGCCTATGACGACCAAGGCAACCTGGTCGAAGCGCTCGATCCGCTGGGCAACAAAACCGAATACGCCTACAACAAATCCGGTCAGCCCACCGCGATCAAGGACGCCAACGGCAACGAAAAGACGTTGGACTACAACGACGCCGGGCAACTGGTCGAGTACGTCGACTGCTCAGGCAAGACCAGCGCCTGGGAATACAACGAACTGGGGCAGATGATCTGCTTCACGGACGCTGCCGGGAACGCCACCGAATTCGAATACAAGGCTGGCCAACTGGTGCTGATCAAGCACCCGGACAAGACTGAAGAACGCTTTGAACGCGACGCCGAAGGCCGGCTGTTGACGCATGTCGACGGTCTTGATCGCTGCACCACCTGGAGCTACAGCGCTGCCGGTTTGATCGCCGAACGTGTCGATGCCGCCGAGCAAACCCTGCGCTATCGCTGGGATCGCCTCGGACGGTTAACCGCCCTGGAAAACGAAAACGAACAACGAGCACACTTCCACTACGACCCGGTCGGACGCCTGTTGGAAGAGCGCGGCTTCGACGGCCGCACCACGCGCTATCAATACGATGCTCAAACGGGTCGCCTTGCCCGATCGATCAATGGCCAACGCATCATCTCGGTGAGCTTCGACCCGATGGGTCGGTTGACCGAGCGTCGCGCCACCCTGGGCGAGCAGTCGCAAAGCGAAACCTTCGCCTACGATAGCAACGGCAACATGGTGCTGGCCGACAATGCCGACAGCCGCCTGCAATGGTTCCACGACCCGGCCGGCAATCTGCTGCGCGAACACCAACATTACCTTGGACTGGAAAAGCCCACCGTCGCGATCTGGCAGCACGAGTACGACGTGCTCAACCAACGTGTCGCCACCGTTCGCCCCGACGGCCACCGCGTCAGTTGGCTCACTTACGGCAGCGGCCACCTGCTGGGCATGCGCCTGGATGAACATGAACTGATCGGCTACGAACGCGACGACCTGCACCGCGAAATCGCCCGCCATCAAGGCAATCACCTGCTGCAAACTCGAAGCTGGGACCCGGCCGGACGCTTGCAGGAGCAACTGCTGGGGCGCAGCGATGACAAAAGCACTCTGCTCAAGCGCGAATACAAATACGACGCTGCCGGCCAACTGACTGACATCAACGACAGTCGTCGCGGCCCGCTCGCGTATCGCTATGATCCGGTCGGTCGACTGCTCAGCGCCACCACCCGCCAAGGCGTGGAAACCTTCGCCTTCGACCCGGCCAGCAACCTGCTGGATGACAAGACTGCCGAAATCCGTCGTCCACTGGATCTGACGCCACCGCGCAGCAAACTGGTCGACAACCTGCTGCGCGAATACGCCGGCACGCATTACGACTACGACGAACGCGGCAACCAGATCCAGTGCTGGCAAAACGGCCAACGCTCCGATATGCGCTGGGACCTGTTTGATCGACTGGTGCATTTTGAGGACCCGCTCCTGAGCGTGGATTTCGCCTACGACGCACTGGGACGCCGCCTGCACAAAAACTCCCGCGCCCACTACAAACAGCGGCCTGAAGCAGGTTCCCTCTGGAACAGAAACGAACACGCCCGCAAGCAGCGCGAACTCGGCTGCGGCTTTACCTTATACGGCTGGGATGGCGACAACCTCGCTTGGGAAAGCAGCCCGGCGCAGAGCGATGGCGAGCCGGGACGCACGGTGCACTATGTTTTCGAGCCGGGCACTTTTGTCCCAGTTGCGCAGGCTGTACGGCATGCGCCGATCAATCTGATTGGGCTACCGGATTACAGCGGTGAATACAGCCTTGATGAAGATCCTGTGTGGAATCACAAGGCAACGGCATTACCGTTTGATGCGTTGGCCTGGTACCAGTGCGATCACTTGGGAACGCCGCAGGAACTGACGGACTCGCACGGCAACATGGCGTGGACCGCGCAGTACAAGGCGTGGGGGCAGGTGACGGAACAGCGTTCAGAATGGGCGCGGCAGCATGGTGTGACGAATCCGATACGGTTCCAGGGGCAGTATCACGATCATGAGACAGGGCTGCATTACAACAGGCATCGGTATTACGACCCAAGCGTTGGGCGGTTTATAAGTAAAGACCCTGCCCGCTGGGCAGGAGGGCTGAATTTTTATGCCTACGCGCCAAATCCTATCCAATGGGTGGATCCACTTGGGTTGGCTCGTGTTAAGGGGATAACGCCGAATAATAAGGGAACCCGCACAACCGTAGAAAGTGACAACCTTCCACAAACTGAGATAGGTTTCAGCAAGCGTGCTCTAGGCAATGGTATCCATCATCCAGTAGTGGCTGAACTTTATGAGGATGTTCATATTGACGATCGTTCTGTCTTTCATGGTGATTGCGGCGAGGCGGACGCCCTTAGCAATATTGCGAAAAAACACAACGTTCAGACAGTCGATGAGTTGAAGGCTCTAACTAAAGGTGGCAGATCAACGACGCACAGGAATGATGGCGTTTTGAAGCCATTTTGTAAGTCATGTAAACAAGTTATGGGTAGGCTAGAAATGGAAGATGGAGCCATACAATGATTGATAGTTTAGAAGTTAAAGAGTTTGATGATCTGGAGGAGCAGTTGCTTGATGCGAATGTTTCTTATAGCGAGATGACGCGTGAGTACGCTAGTTATCTAATGGGTCTTATCCAAAGAGGTGAATTAAAAACTATTGCTGCCAGCAAGTTGGAGAAGTTGGTGCCGTTCCTGAAAGAGGCCATCTTGCGCGAGCGTATCGAAAGTGATGAGGTACTTCGAAAGAAGCTCACTGTCGATCTCTGGAAAATGGAGCAGCAAAGTCGCAAGGAAGATGAAGATTTTGCAAATTTCATCCGAGGTGTGCTCTATTGCTATGGGACAGAGGAGGTTTGGGAAGAGGAGGGGGATGGTCCAACCCCTATCTATCTTTACTTTTTGATCCTGAAAAAAATATTGCCGGGTCTGAGGAAAGATTTTATTAGTAGTTTTAATCGATTCCTTGGAGGGCGCAGCTAAGCCATTCTCTGTTTTTTTTGTCGGGCTCAGATAATAATGGCTGGAGAGAGACTCTCCAGCATTACTCAGGCCCAAAACTACAAAAATAGTGCAATCGGTTCATGAGAAATTTTAATCGCAAGGCTCAAAAACAACCCCGGACAAATACACAATGCAGGTTGGACAATAGTGGGGGCGGATTTGTTTTTGCAATGAGTTATGAATGCAAGCTGGTGTCCGACGACACCACTTCAGCTGAAAACGTTTCATTTTATGGCGATCACTTCTGATCAAGGAAATGCAAAGTGAAAGACGTCATTCGCTTGGGCGACTCCACCACTCACGGTGGTAAGGTCCTTGAAGCGTTCTCCCGGACCGACCTCAACGGCAAGCCGATTGCTGGGGTCGGGCACAAGGTCAGTTGTCCGCTGTGCAAGGGGATTTTCCCGATTGCCGAGGGCAGCAGCACCTATGCCGTCGATGGCGTGCCCATCGCGCTCGACGGCATGAAGACCGCCTGTGGCGCTGCGCTGATTGCCAGCGGCCCGAAAGGCGCAGTGATCAGTTGATCATCTGATTTCATCTTTGGCCCCATTGCCTCGGTATGCGACTAACTGTTTCATTCCGAGTTGACAATGCGCCTCTCCTGCATCATTGATCGACTCTCTGAGTTTGGCTTGAGGGGCGGCTTTCGGCCATTAGCGGATGCTCACAAGCGACCGCTACCGGCCAAAAGTAGACTTAGAGCGTCAACGAAGACGAAGCATCGCTTTCCATTGATTAGGCATATTCCTGAAAAATTGGATGGTGGCCTCTTGCATATTTGCAAACGGAAACACGGATACACGATCGCACCAGGCCAAGTGGCACCATACGAGTTATTTATATACATGACTCAGCTGACTAAAATGGCCTTCATCTCGACTAGATGCTTGAGGAACCGGTCTGCATAATCCTCGGCGACAGCAGCCTGAACGCTAGCTCGGTTGGCCAGCGCATGCCGCCATTCAGCAATGCGACCAAGACCATCAAACAATGGATGGATTGTTTCGAATCCCAGTATGTCGAAGTAGCGAAAAACTGGGGCTACAGCAACATCTACCATGCTGAAAGTTTCGCCAGCGAAGTACGGCCCCCTTGTCTTTTCATCATCTAGTCTCTCCAGCTTTCCCCTAAGCGATGAAGACTTACCAAGTGCTGTCTGCGGATCCGCTGCGTTCAGATATCCCCACGCATCAGCAAGCATAGCAGTGGCGAACTCGATCCAGGCACGGTGCTGAGCTCGAGTGATTTTAACTTCCGGGTGCAAAGCAGGGTTCGGATACGCCTCTTCGATATATTCACAGATTGCTACGCTCTCGAAGAGCACCTTCGCCTCCGCGGCCCCGTTTTGCATCTTTAAGAGTGGGACTTTTCCTGTTGGAGATATGGCCAGAAACCAGTCGGGCCTGACCTTTAAATCCACGTCGATACGATGAAATGGAACCTCTTTTTCAAAGAGCATAATTGCCACTCGCTGTACAAACGGACAAAGCCCGTGGCTGACAAGCGTGAGCTGAGATTGAGACATTCGAATATCCGATATTATTTCGATAACCCCGCTTCCAATTAGGAAGCGGGCTGTGAAGACGCGAAGTCGTGACTAGCCGACTACAGCGAGCGCCCACCATCAACGATAATCTCCGTTCCGACCGTCCAACGAGACTCGTCCGATGCAAGGTACAGAACCGCTTTAGCTACTTCTTCAGGCGTACCGAAACGGCCGAAAGGGATGGTCGCGGCGATATCTTTGTTGACTTGCTCACGGTACGCATCGGGGATGCCCAGCTTGTCGTACAGCGGTGTATCGATCGGGCCAGGGCTGACGGCGTTTACTCGAACACCACGCGGGAGAAGCTCGCCAGAAAGCGTTTTCGACATGTTCAGAAACGCAGCCTTCGTTGCAGCATAAACGGATGAGCGCGCGTCGCCCAGGTGCGCACTGACCGAGGTATTAAGAATCACCGATGCAGGATTAGAAAAAACTGGTAGCAGTGCTTGCAGGAGGAAGTAAGGACCTTTGACATTGATGTCAAAGGAACGATCGAACATCTCCTCGGTCCAGTCTTCGATTGGCATCCAGACGGATACGCCGGCGTTGAGGAAGGTTACGTCGAGCTGCCCGTAATGAGACTGGACAGCCTGCGCCAGCTCTTTCTGAGCTGCGACACTCGCAGAGTCGGCTCGCAGCACCAGGACTTCACTACCTAAAATAGCTTGAGCATTTGCTATGGATTCAGGATTAACACCTGTGACGATCACGCGTGCGCCTTCGGCGAGAAATTGTTTGGCGGTTTCCAGACCGATGCCGCTTGTGCCGCCAGTGATGAGGGTGCGCTTGCCTAGTAGACGGGACATATAAATTTACTCTCGTTAAGGACGGCCAGCCGGGACGGCTGACCTACTCAGAGCAACTATGTATTCATGCCGTCGCGCTGATAAGATGAATAAATAGAATAGATCTCATGCGAAATCCGCATGAAAAGGGGCGTGATGGATCGGTTGTTACTGATGAGCTGTTTTGTTCGCGCTGTCGAGACAGGTAGTTTTTCCGCTGCGGGACGTGATCTAGGACTAGGGCAACCGAGCGTCAGTCGTTACGTTGCTGCTCTTGAAGACCATTTGCAAACCAGGCTGCTTCACCGCTCCACACGAAAGCTGATGCTCACGCCCGAGGGTGAACGGTACTACGCAGATGCGCGGCGTATCCTAGACTCAGTAGAACAGTCAGAGTCTTCACTGAGAGGAAACGTAGTGCCGTCTGGACTACTGCGCGTGGCTTGCCCGACCGCCTTGGCCCACACCTTCATCGTACCGCACGTCGCGAGCTTTCTAGGGCACTATCCCGATTTGTCACTTGATCTTCAAATCAATGATCGCTATGTAAATCTCGTCGACGAGGGCGCAGAACTTGCGATTCGTATTGGGCACCTGGAGGACAGTGCAATGCGAGCCCGGCCACTGGCGTGGTTCGAGCGTGTGTGCGTTGCCAGCCGTGCGTACCTGGAGAAACGTGGTTCTCCCTCTTCACCTGATGACCTGAAAGAACACGACTGTCTTGTTTATACCCTCCTATCCACTGGAACCAACTGGCGGTTCAAGGATGTCGATGTCCCGATTTCCGGGCGACTGCGTGTCAACTCGCCTGAGGCGATACGTGAGTACGTCAACGCAGGATTGGGAATCGCGCAGGGGCCTCAATGGCTTTACGAGGAAGGACTGAAAAGTGGCAATCTTCAATTGCTGCTTGAAGACTACGTAGCGCCACCTGTCCCGATCCAATTCGTATACCTCGCGAATAGGCTGCTGCCCCAGCGAGCCATCGTTTTCATGGATTTTATGGCGGATGTATTTGCAAAGAGTTCTGCATTCCATGACCGTGCTAAATAGTCTCCAAGACCACGGCCTGTATGCGAACCGAGAACCACCAGCATGGTCTCCCCAGGGCAAAATAGCAGAACACTCACCATTCGATCGCTCTTCGCCGATAGCAGTCGTTCACGAACGACTGCTATCGGCCAGAAGCGGTCGCTTGCATGTGCAGACTTTGAATACTGAAAAAGCAGCCTCTTTGGAGTTAGGGGGAATTAGAGACCCTCTGGTCACCTGCCGCGCTTCAGTATTGACTGCCTAAATAGCCACGCCTTGTACGTGGGTCGCAATCGAATCCAGCAACTGCATATCCGCCGCACTCAATCGCATGCCCGAGGCAGCCGCGTTTTGCTCAAGACGATGACGGCTGCGCGTGCCGGGAATCGGCACCGCAGTAACGTGCAGTTGTTCCGCTCGACTGTAAAGCCAGGCCAGGGCCAGTTGCGCGGCAGTGATGCCACGCTGTGCCGCCAGTCGCTCCACCTGTTCGACCAGCGCCTGGTTGGTCGTTTGGTTCGCCGCTGTAAAGCGTGGGAAGTTCAGTCGTGAGTCCTGCTCGGATAAGCCGTTGGCGAACGTGCTGCTGGTGAGCAGGCCCCGGCCCAGCGGTGCGTAGGGTACGAGGGCCACGCCAAGTTCGGAGGCCGCCGCAATGACCGAGTTTTCTAATTGGCGGGTAAACAGCGACCACTCAGACTGCAAGGCCGTAATCGGATGCACCGCGTGGGCGGCGCGTAGTTCCTCGGCGCTGACTTCACTCAAACCCAGCCAGCGCACTTTGCCTTCGGCAACCAGGTCAGACATCGCCCCTACAGAGTCAGCCAGTGGTACATCGCTGACGCGCCGATGCATGTAATACAGATCGATGCAGTCGAGGCCAAGGCGCAGCAGCGAACGGTCAACGGCTGCACGGATGTAATGGGGCTCGTTACTCAGGCTCCAGTCATCCGGGTTGGCGGTACTGCGCACATAGCCGAACTTGGTGGCCACCACCGCCTGGTCACGGTGTTTATTGATAAAGGTCGCCAACAGTTTTTCGTTGGCACCACAGCCGTACATGTCGGCGGTGTCGAACAGGTTGATCCCCAGTTCCAAGGCGCGCTCGAGCGTGGACTGCGCCTGCGCCTCGTCCGTTGCCCCATAGAACTCGCTCATGCCCATGCAACCCAGCCCTTGCACGCCGACCAGCGGCCCCCGATTTCCCAGGTGCGTCATCGCAATAACAGCAGGCATCATTGGTTACCCCCACAGTTTGGAGGTGACGTTCTAACACCGGACCTTACTCCAGGGTCAAGGAGCCCAAGCATGCTGATTTCTCAATTTTCCAGGGCCTCAGGCTTGCCCGTCGAAACCATCCGGTTCTACATCAAAAAGGGCTTGCTGGCACCAACACGGGGGCAACAGGTTGGGGAAAATACTTACCAGCGGTTTTCCGCTACCGACCTCACCACCGCCCGCATGATTCGCCTGCAGCAATCACTGGGTTATTCCTTGCGCGAGATCGCTGAGCTGCAAGCCGAATACCGCGACAGCGCACGCTCGGCGGCGCGAACCTGCGAAGTCCTCAACCAGCAGATTGCCCGCCTGGAAGAAAAACGCACGGCCATCGACGCGGCATTGGTGTTTCTGCGAGGCAAGGTGGAGTGGATCGAAAATGGGCAGCCCGACGATGCACCGCAGTTTGCCGAGCTACCGTGCTAAGGCGAATGCACCGGGCGTGGCGGCTGGCGCACGGCGCCGGCAAGGAAGTCTTCCAGCGCCCCCGACAGCACATCGAACACGGTCGCCGCACGCTTTACCCGGCGCAGGTCATGGTGCATGGCAATCCATATATCAACTTCCATTTCCACCTCGCCCGCCAGTACCTGAACCAGGCCCGCCGGCTCAGCCAGCTGTTGCGGACACAGGCCGAAACCCAGGCCAGCACGCAACGCGGCGTACTGCGCCAGGTGGCTATCGCTACAAATGAGGAAGGTTTGCTCCGCTGTGAACGCACCTTCTTGCACCAGACGGCGGTCCGGGCCAATCACCGGCATGTCCTTCAGCGCGACCAGCGAGGGCGGCAAGCCATGGCACTTGATGCATGCCGGGGTCGCGTAAAGGCCCACCCGCAATGCGCCCACCCGACGGGTGACAACATTGGCCTCGGAGGGGCGCTGCAGGCGCACGGCGATATCCGACTCTTGCCGCGCAAGAGCCTCCAGACGATCACTGATGCTCAGCTCAAGGCGCAACTGCGGTAACGCCTGGCGCACGCCCGCCAACAGCGGCGGCAGCACTTCCACACCCAGAAGCTCACTGCTGGTGATGCGCACGCTGCCAGCGCCCGTGCTGGCGCGTCGGTTGAACGCGCGGGCGGCGTTGTCCATGACATCCACAGATGGGCAAATAGTTTTTCACTGTTACCGAGCGGGTGCAAAATGGCCCGCCAATTTGCTTTAACCGTCTGTTTCTGGCCGATAGCTGCCGTTGAGGCTAACCAAGGGGTGCCACGCTTACTACTAATCGACCAAGCACAGATACTGATGCAAATGTTCTCCAAGCACCTCATAAGCCTGAACGAACTTGTTAATTTTGCGCAGGTCGTTATGCATTGCGATCCACACATCGACCTCGAAGCCAAAGTCGAGTGGCAGCACATGTAACAAGCCGTGGGATCTTGCTATTTGCGTTGGGCATAGTCCGAAGCCTAGGCCGGCTTTCAGAGCTGCCAGCTGAGCAAGGTGATTATCAGAGGCGATGGTGAAATGCTGGTCTGCATCACACAGACCTGCGTCGACCAACCGACGCAAATCTGCTAAGCGCCTGTCCGGTCCGATCATCGGCCGCTGACGCAACGCTAGCAAATTAGCGGGAGTACCGTAGTGCTCCAAGCACCCGGCACTGGCATAAATGCCAATCTGCAAACTGCCAAGACGCCGCACAGTGATATCAGCTTCATTGGGCCGCGTGAGCCGCACTGCAATATCCGATTGCAGCCTGGCGATGTCTTCAAGGGCATCGCCTATGCTCAATTCGAGTCTGAGCCCCGGGTGGTCGTAATGGAAAGAACGGAGCAGATCGGGTAGGACTTGGACGCCAAGCAACTCGCCACAGGTCAGCCGAATCGTACCGTGATCCAACGACGCTTCTGAGCTGGCCATGCGGTTGAAAGTCTGCGCGGCCAGATCCATGGCCTCCACATGTTCAATCAGACGTTGTGCTCCGCCAGTAGGCGTCAGACCAAGAGGTGTGCGGGTGAATAGACTCACACCGAGAGCGTGTTCTAGATGGTCGAGGCGTCGGCGCGCCGTGGCCTGGGCGATACCAAGCAACTTCGCCGCGCCGCTTAGGCTGCCAGAGCGCAGCACGGCGAGAAATACACGCTGACTTTCCCATTCAATGCCGCTCATACATTCTTAACCAACTGTTGCTCCTAATTTGCTCTTCTGCTCGAGCCCGTGAAAAGGGATCATTCGCCCACATTTTTCCGGGTGTCATTATAAGGAGCCAACACATGAGATTCACCGGGCAGTGCCGATGTGGGAAAGTCACCATTGAGATCGTAGCTGAGCAGTTCCCGCCACTGTATGCCTGCCACTGTTTGAACTGCCAGCGTTGGAGTGGCAGTGCGTTCGGTCTGCACATGCTGACAGCAGCTTCAGCTGTTCAGGTGACGGGCGAAACAGCGACCTTTGAACATGAACACCATGCTCAATCGTCCACCCAACACGCCTGCGGTACCTGTCACACTCGGTTGTTCAACGAGACCACGGCAGCGCCCGACATGCGCGTGTTGCGGGCCGGCATCTTGGCAGGCTCTGAAGGTTTCGAACCGATTGCGCATATTTGGACAAAGCGCAAGCAACCATGGCTGGTGCTGTCGGGGACTGTCGCGCAATGGGATGAGAGCCCGACGCCCGAAGCATTTGCCGCCGCACTAGGGTAATAGATCCTGTTTCTTCGTCAGTAATGTAGCCATCCGCTAGGCTGCTTGTGAAGTTGACTATGTCTGCTTTTGGTCGAAAGACCACGCTCCCGAGCTGCTGCTTTTGGCCGACAGCGGTCGCTCCAGAACGTCCGCTTTTGGCCGAAAGCGGACGCTGGCTGGCTCCGATGATGGATTGGGCGTAGCCATCCACCAAGGTGCCAATCTGCTTGGCTATCCCGCTGTAACCTCTTCGCTTTGTAGCAATTTCTAAGCAAGCTGCAATCACTGCCTGACGCGGGCACTGCCGGTACTATGGCTTATACTTTTTCTCGATAGGAGCCGACGCCATGCGTGGTGATTACTTGCGCAATTTCGACCCTATTTTGAAGAGATCAGTACTCGGTTTTTTTAAGTTCAAGCTGATATTTATGATTCATGGTGGCTGCCTGTAAAATTTCGGCGTGAGGATACGAGCGTTTTACTAAACCAGCTAAATCGACACGATCAGCCTCTGGCATTCGGCAACCGAGTATAACGGCAGTCAACTCCTTACTCCCAAACTTAACATCTTCGTGCGGCGCCAATTTATCACGCCCATCCCCCGAATAAATACGCCACTCCCTTTCATGAGCCCAAGCATCAGACTTAGTATAAATCAGGTCATCGACTCTTCTTTGCTGGTCGAATCTTATCATCCCAGCTAAAAAGTCTGAGAGTTCATCTTCACTGAACAGACTCGGAATTTCCTCTCGATATTTGACAGGCTTCGCTGTGGAGTACGGACTATCGGCGCCATGCTCTTGCTCGAACTTGAGTACAACGCCCTTGTTGCTGTCTGCGTAGTAGGCCCACATAAGTTGATTTTTCGGCGAATCAGTCAAGCATAATATTTTAGAAGTAGAGAGACAGCGTCGGGCAAAGTTATTTACTTCAGTGATCCCCTCATCCAAAACTTTAAAGGATTCTGCGATACCTTCGGCCAACCCCGTAATAAAAAAATTTTTCGTCATGCCTGGGCAGACTTCGCGAAACGCTTGAATTACGGCGTTCATGCCGTTGCCCTCCGCACCTACATACTCTCCCGTATAAACCTTCCAAGTTTTTTCTAGCGCGTCCTGCATCACCTTATCTCTATTAAAATCCACCCTTAAATCAAATTGGATATCATAAGGATCATTTAGAGTCGCGGGGGTCGTCCAGCGGAGAGTTTGATTCTCGAGAACGATTTTTGCCGTACTTAAACTCATATATTTATAGAAAGCGTCAGGCACAGTCGATTCTCCTGAAATCACACACACAAAAACAGCTCACCACTATCAAGTCGTCTAGCGCTTCTGACATCCATGCAGTTCTAACTTTCGGTCACACCTGGTAATCCAAGGCATGTGCAGGGTTAGTGCAACATAGGCAAAACTTCAAGGCGCTATGTTAGCGTATCGGACGCCTATGCCGGCGCCACGCTGGACGGACCGCCCAATGTCGCCGCCGTGTTAACGAAGGCTGCCACCTCGCGGGGCTCCAGGGCCTGTAACTTGGCATCGGCCAGGATGTTGAGCCAGACGGCTAGACGGGTGGCACAGGAAGGGATTTTCTGCGCTACGGCATTCGCATGCTCGAACAGCACACGTTCCAGATCCTCCGGGGGTAGCGGTTGCTGTTCCGGGCGCAAGGCGGCGGCGATATCGGAGGTAAGTACAGCCACGTCGAGGGGTAGTTCGGCGAGGCGCTGCTGGTAGGTCGGGGTTTGCGGCAGGGACATGTAGGCACTTCCTAGGGTTGAGGCCGATTAGCGTAGATCAGGACAGACAACAGTGGATACTTTCTATTCTCCCACTGCTAGGGCCACGACGAAGGATAGGGATTCGAACCCCTTCTGGATTCCTTGCAGGCCGCTTTAGCCCACCAAAAACGGCGCTTTCGCGCTTCGCCGTTGGCGTACAGTGGGCTCAAGCGGCCTCCCATATGCCCTAATTTTGCCCTAAGCCGCAACGGCAGCAACCGGCCAAAAGCAGCCGTCCACGCATGGCCTTTTCCAGCCCCAAAAGATAATAATCGGAGCGGAGACGGCCTATTGAAAATTGGCTACATGGCTGAATACGCCTCTTCTTCAGCATTCCATTATCGACATCAGAGTAAGACTCATGGGCGCGCCCATCATTATCGGCAACAGCTATGACCTCTGGGTCAGCAACAGCATGAAAGATACTTTTTGCGAGGTACTCACCGCTATCGCGGCCTTGGAAGGCCATGATGTGAAGGCCATATATGAGGAGGCACCAGGTGTGGCCGGCACCTATGGTGTTCCAGGCGTGGGTATCCTTCTCGACGAGTTCTTTCTCTATCTTGGTGGATTTTCCGGGGTTCGACGCCACCTCGATGTTTGCCGAGTACGGCTAGACGAAGTCAGAGAATCTTGCGGACTGTCGCCAGTTGCTGCCGAACGCATGGCACACGTACTGGCATGGGCCGCATACCATATGGATGGCAACCCGATCCCTGTAGGCGGCTCTTTCTATGAGAGCTGGCCTCCTGACGAAGCTGAAACAAGGTAATACCCGCCTGCTTTCGGCCAAAAGCGGACGTTCCTGAGCGGCTGCTCACGGCCAAAAGCGGCCGCTCCGTAAGGCCGCTTTTCGATTAACACATATATGAATTTTTATCGATTTGTGGCATGTAATGGCGACGTTCTGATGCAAAATACATGTCACTCGAAACGCGTTTTTAGGGGGACCGCGCTGAGCACTTTAAGACGGCCTTCTCCGCCGTTGAAAAGTCTATCTTGTTCAAATACCTGCCCAGAAGTAACCATTGTTGGGAGATAGAAAACGATTCCGTCTCGATGCCCGGAACTGGCGATCACGCTCTCAAGCTGAATTAGCATCGATTCGTATGTGCGAATATTTACTCTATTCTTGATCTCCACAACTACTGACTGACCAATACTCTTCACTAGGACGTCTGCAACAAGCTTCCTTTTTTCCCCGCCAATTTGAGCTTCAGACAACACTTCTGCATCAGGAAAGATAGCGGACAAAAAACCCGCTACCGACCCTAGCCACTGAGGGTACGAGTTGCTTTCCAACTCCTCCACGGAACGGAGAGTAAAATATGATTTAAGGGCCTCAGTAACACGCCCCAAAAGATCCCCCTCCGCAAAATTGAACTTGCTTTTTATCGTTCGCGCCAATAGCTTTGCGGCTTCCTCTTCTCGGTCGCGTGCCAGCTGTAAGGCCATCTCGTCAACAAGAAGGCAAGAGAACGCTGTTACCGACACGATGGCGAGGAACGCTTCACTCTCGCTGAAGTCCAATTTATGATCATGAGTAGATGGGTTTCTCCACTCCTGTCTGTAGTTTGTAAATTGATCCAGTACTCTCTTCCTGAATACATTGGATTTGCTAAAGAATTGCTCAATATCAAATATTCGCGCCTTATCAAGGTTTTTCTTGGCTAGAACACCATAAGCCTCTTTGAGGCCACCTTCGAATGCTTGATTTGTTCTATACACTGCATCGGTGAATGCCGAATCATCGGTATCCCTTTGCCCCCTCTTCAAATGTTTATAAGCAACTTCTACGTGCGCGAGCATCGCCATCAGTCCAAGCGTATGATCACCCGCACCAGCTTGATCGATCTTTCCTCGAAGGGTCGCAATAATATCCATAAACTAGAGACGCTCTAACAATCGGTGAGCGAAAAGAAGGCGTGATGTTATCAGCCATCTGTGTCGCGTAATTTTAATTGTCGGAACCTCTTGAGCCAATTGCGTCAAGAGGTAGAAACGCCGCATGATCAGAATAAAACAAGCGACGTGACCTTGCCCGAGCCTACAAAAACACCGGCAGTGTGTCTATGACTGAAAATAGCTTAACGCGTCCGTTCGTGATGTCTACCTGGATAAATCCTGCCATCTGCGAGAGGCGGCTTTGGGTCTATTAATGCCGTACGTGAACAACGGTTTTGAGCCAGCAGGCGTTCGGGTTCGGGAGCTTTCGACCTATAAAGGACCCTGAAGGCTGTCAGTGACTGGCAGAATTTGTTTGTCTCGAAATCGGTTCCATATCATCACAAGGCAATCACAGCTGAATTGGCTCAGAACGACATTTACGAACGCATGCCAGACTGCGATACGCCGAATTGGCACCCTTACGTCCCCAAAATTATGCTTTCATCGCTTCTCCAATGCGACTGCACCTCGACCATTATTCGCATTGATAGTCGGTTGCAGAACCAATTGTCCGGCGTAGTGGAGTCGAGAACTCGCAGTGAGCTATCCTTGTACCCATGCTAATAGACCATGAACGTGAAAAACTGATCGAAGCGGTCAAGTTTTTTGCTCAAAACACACGAAAGCTGGGAAAGACGAAGCTATTTAAGCTCCTGTATTTCCTTGATTTTTCTCATTTTCGAGATACCGGACGACCTGTCACCGGGCTTGAGTATTTTGCGTGGCCAATGGGGCCGGTGCCCACCGAGCTTTTCGAGGAGCTAAAAACTCCTCAGCAAGATTGGGGGGGTAATTGCTCATTCGAATTTATTCCAATAGCAAAGGGGCAGATGTTTCGAGTTGAGGCTTTAAGCAAATTCGATCCTTCGCATTTTTCGAAGCGTGAGCTTCGCATTATGCAAAGCCTGGCGGATCAGTTTAAAAACTCTGATGCAGAGCAAATGGTGGAGGAAACCCACCTAGAAAATCTGCCTTGGCATCAGATCTATGAAGTTCAGGGGCGAAAGCAACACAAAATCCCATACCGAATGGCTGTGCGTAAACAAGAGGAGGACGCCGTTATGGGGCTCGCCGCCGATCGAGCAGATATGGTCGCTACGTTAAGGAAATAATGTGACCCCAGGGACGATCTATCTCCATAAAGATTTCGTGTTTTCTGACGGCACAGCCAAAGACAAGTACTTGGTTGTGCTGGGAAACTTGAAAAATGGGATTGTCCTAGTGGCCAAAACCACATCTCAGGGACACCACTACCGCAATGACTTTGGCTGCCAAAGCGGCAACAGGTTTGCCGCTTTCTTCTTTCCCGCCAGTTCAAAATGCTTTCAGAAGAATACTTGGATTTGCTTGAGTGAGTTTTATGAGCTGAGTGAGAATCATCTGACTCAAGGGTTAGCTACCGGCGGCGTTTTTAGGATCGGTCACCTGGGAGAGACTTTCACACGGGATGTACAGTTCTGCGCTAAGGGCTCAGATGACATCAGCGTGGCTCAAGAGTCTATGATCGACGGCAGTTTGGCTCAACCGTGATCAACCATAGCTCACTTGGCACGATCCGCTTGAGACTACGTTTGTAGCCGTTCAGTGAGAAGCGACAGGTCGGAAGGATCGATGCAGGTCCAAGGTTAGCGGTCAGCAACACAGATAGGTGATCTGCCCCGACTATTCTCTAGCCGCTAATTAGCAATCTACGCTGCTGTGGTTACAATTTTTGACCACTGCCATTCTTTTGTCGCTTCTGATTTCGGCACTTTTTGACCTCAAGTTTTTACCACGTGCACCTGAACGTCCAGTAGGGTATAAATATTTGCATGGCCTATTGCCACTTGGTTTGGGTGTTTTTTCGCTTGATAGTCACTGCTTCTATGAAATGGTTACTATTAAATTAATGGTGTAAGCAGGGATACATATGCCGCTAAATCTTGATATTGTCATTGAAACAGTAGATTACGAAGTTGACATGAAGGCAGGCCTAGAAACCTTACAAGGAGCTTCCGAGGCAACCTTGAGCATTGTAGAAACTCTTGTGACTGGAAAAGTCGCCTTAAGGCATAGAGGCGTTAGCAGTGTGAGAACAATACTAAAAAGAACCTTCAAAGGTTCTTATGGGCAGGTTTTCGCCGTTGAAATCTCTGATGAGGAATTACAAAGAGAATACAAGAAGATTGGCAATACAACATTTGTCGAGTTAATGTCTTACTTTATGAAGGAGTCTCTTTATCTTGAGTCTGCCGACCTCTCAGCAAAAGCTCAGAAAATCGTAGATAATTTAGGCGACTCGGCCGAAGCCTTAATAAAAAAATTGCGTGTTTCCTCAATGGAAAACCTTCATAAAGTTTCAACAAAATTTGATCATGATGTAAAAATTAGATACAGAAAAAGCCTGAATGAAAAAGTGGTTATAGCCAGTTTCAACAAGTCAACTGTTTTAGCGCTACAGGCTACGGAGTCTGATAAGAGTACAGATATTACTGCCAGCATTACTAGGCTGAATATAAACACTGGGAACGGCAGGCTTCTTCTTGAAGGAGCGGACGAAACAGTGGCTTTTGGTTTTGGAATTGAGTATAAAGAAGTTAGGTTAGAGGCCAAGAAAAAGTTCTCTGAAAACCTAGATCACAACAATGGAATAGATAGTTCCAAGTGGAAGAATTTAAAAATCATTGCTAGACCCATAAAGCTTCGAGACGGAAAGATTGTAAAATATATTGTCACAGGTTTTTATAATGATTAACAGATACGCAGCGGCGGCGGCATTATTGCTTTTTGGTGTTTTCGCCTCGTACCTCCTTCAATTTCATTTTAAGCTAGGGTACGGGGTATCCAACGACCCGGCTGTCTGGGGACAGCTGGGAGACTACTTTGGTGGTCTCCTAAACCCCATGCTTAGTTTTATCTCTCTTGTGCTTCTCATCAAATCATTGACGTTGCAAAATCAAGCTAACCAAGACCTCAGAAATGAAATAAGCAACACAAGAAAATCTGAAAGACTGCGCTCCTTCGAGGTACAGCTTTTTAACATGATTGATTCTCAGCGGGCCTCGCTGCATACATTAAAAATTGAATTCGAAAATGAGGGTTCATTAGAGATAATGTACGGAGCTGATGCCATTATTAAAATTGAAGATGATATTGAGTTTTTAAGAAAAAATTCGCCTGAGGTTAATAGTGCAATCGAATACTTAGAAAATGCTGATGCTACCGATCAAATATTCGGAGTTACCAGAGTGTTTTATAATATGGTGAAAATGATTTCTGAGAAATTAAGTGATTCTAATGGGTTTTCCTTGGAAGACAGGGCCTCTCATTATCTCACTCTTATAAATTTCACAGATTTCGCGCTATTGCGACTAGTAATGATGAGTGCGCAATTTATGCAGTTCCCATCCACTGATTACTTGAAATCAAACAAAGAATTCAATGCTGTCCTAATCGAAACTGGTCTTAATTACAATCTTTACTGATGCGCACGCTCCTTGTCCTCATGTTTATGTGAAAGCCTTGCTATATAGGTTAGAGTTTTTTCGCGTTGTTTTAATCACGCCGCTTTCATAGATTCTTGGAATGAATGACTTCGACCGAAAGGGGGCTCTCGTGAGGGGCCGCTTATGGCCGGTAGCGGTCGCTTGTGAGCGTCCGCTAATGGCCGAAAGCCGCCGTTGCCAAGGTGTTCTGATGAATATCGATAGTCGCTAGGGGTTTGGAGTTCGAATCTCTCCTTCACCGCCAAATTCTGAAAGCGCAAACCCCTGATTTTCCTAGAGAAAGTCGGGGGTTTGTGGTTTTTGGCGTCCGAAAAAAGGCCATATGGGACTGAGATGGGACTGGTGCGCTATTTTGGTGCGCAAATAGAGGCCGCCCAGTGGCTGACAGACCTTCGCCGGCGATACGATGAGCTAGGCTTTTGCGAACCGAACTCTAAGGACGACTTCCATGCCATCTGACTCAGATTCCAATATTGCCGCGGCAGATGCTCTGACACTGCTTCTGCACAACCAGCATGCCTTGGCGGCTGCGATAGAGGAGGTCACCAAGTGGCTTTCAGAAAATGGTGTAGAGACGGTTGCAGAAAACGCGGTCGTGGCCATGGAAACCCTGGATACAAACGCGAAAGCGATTACGGAGGCGATTACGCGGCTACGGCAGTTCTAGGGCAGTCTCCCTCTGAGAGCAATGGGCCAGAAGCTATCGCTTACAACTCCACGCCCTTGGCCTTTGTTCTCAGAAGGGGAGCTGGCACGACCACATATCTCCCATAAAGAAAAATTGTATTGTCGCGCGTTAGGTGGCCTTGCAGTTTAAAGCATGAACCTCTTTATAAAGTAATATAAGGTGCTCTATTGTTAGATCTAATATAGGCTCGTACATGAACGAGTTGAGGTGAATGTTTGAGCTGACCGTGATACTCACCTTCTCCAGTACGCGTATAGCGGAACCTGTCGCGCCTAAATCTGAATGCTCATTAATTAATGCGCCAAACTGACTGTTAGATTCATTCCAATAGTTTTCATCATTTTTGATTCTCCGAATCTCAGAGGTCAAGAAAATTTCCGCCTGAATTCGTATGGCGATAGATAACAGAACTTTGTTTTCAAGATTTAATCCGTCGTGCTCAGCAAAATTACAAATCTCATCAGCGCTCTTAAAAAGTAGATCTATTACAAGTGAAGTGTTGGTGGCGTCATGGGTCGTACCAAATAGCCTGTTATAGATGTCGTAATAATTACCGATTGTGATTTTGGCCGTGTCGCACTTCCAGTGAAGCAGGCTTGTGAGTGTTAAGTAATCGCTATCAGAATCTTCCTTTGTGTATTCAATCAAGTTTCGGGTGAATGGGATGGTGGCGCAAAGAATGAAGTTGTCAGTCGCAACTTTTCTCTTCCACTTGCCAATGAAATAATTATTTATCCCTTCGGCTTTGGTAAGGCAGATAGAAGATTTGTTGCGGTTAGCCATTAGGCATCTATCGCGGTGAACGAAATTGGTCGAAAGTGTTCGAAAAAAGTCGAAGTTATGTGTCAGGATTATCTGATGAAAGCTGTGGGTTTTGTTTAGGTCTTCTAAGTATTGGATGATTGCATGTTTGTTTTGTAGTCGAAAGAATCTGCAACGTCATCGATAATGAATAGGGTGTCTTTTTGGGAGGTTTTCCTTGCTTCAACATCAAATATAAAGTTAAGAAGATAAAGTGCACGTCTTTCACCTTGGCTCAGAGTTTTTACTTCTTGGCGCGACCACTCTACCTTATCCGTTCCTTCTTTGAACGTTAACTTTAGCCGGGCTTTCTCTTTTCCTAAAGCAGCCTTTGCTTGGTTCGCCACCGACAGTGTGAAAGGCATATCCACGAAACGATCATTGAAGAGGTCTACAGCGAGCGTCCATCTAGGGGCGTCCTCTGCTGCAATTGCTTCAATGTAATCAATTTCAGATTTGCTACCTGCATACGAATCATAGTAAGCAGTGGCGTCGGTGTTGTTCTGGATATAGTTAATCCAAAGATCCTTCCGCAGTTGCTCTTGGTTTTCTGGTCGTAGTTTGCCGAGAAGTAACTCAGTTTGCGATGCTGACTGGTTTTCAATAAGTTCAATTAAAGCCTGTGTTTGTGCGTTTTTTGCAAGGTTGTTTTGCAGGGTTTTTAGTGTTTTGTCTTCGTCAATGCGTGCGTGAATTTCTTGAATTTTTTTGTCTAATTCATCTTTGTCTATTGAGGTTTCATCACCTCTCAAATGAACGCGATGACCGCCCGCAAAAAAACCTTGCTTGCTCAAAGTTCCAAAGGATAATTCTGCTTTAATAGGGTTGAAAACACCTTTTTCGTATATTGTTCCAGGTTGATCGAATAAGTCCTGATAGCGTTTGCTGAACTCGTTGGCCTTAGAGATAAAGTCTTCGTTTTTTAAAACATCCATCACTTTTGAGTCGAAAATTGTAGCGTATTCATAGGAGGATAAGTCGCTTTCAATTGGTAGTTTGTTTATTTGTTCTATGCATGATGAGAGGTTTTTTTCATTGAAGTCTCTTAATAGTGTTTGTTCAATGTCTGTTTGTTTTATCTTTGATTTTTTTTGAAGGGATTTGGTTAGGTTGGCTTTTAGTTTGTCAAGGTTTACAAGAAGTTCGTCGTATCTGGATTTGCTCTCGGGGTTAATAAGGATGTCTGTTATGGCTGAGCTGTCTTCTCTGATATCTATCTCGGATTTTAGAACATATATGGAGTCCTGTTGAATCGCTTCGCCGTCAGACTCAATTACATAGAGCGATTCGCGTCCATACCTTTCTTCTATTGGTTTTTTACCTTGTGCGATATCTTCAAAGGTTTTTGAAAAGGAAGTTTTCATAGAGCCGTTCGGCGCATATATTGCGTAGGCCTTTGATTTGATTTTGGTTGTATCAAAATCGAAATCATATTCTAAGGATTGGATTCCATAACAATTGGTCAGGCTTATTTTAAGTTTTTTCATGATACGTCCTTGGAATCATTTAGTGATGATTGATGACGCGATCTTTAACTTAAATGTTTATCTTTTTTGTTAGTCTGTTGACCAGCGTAGTCTAAGAAACTCAACCTTGAACTTTTATTTTTGGCTCCACTACCGCACATTAAGACGTGCGGAGTGTCGTCATTGCTGTGGTTAGCCAAATTGGATGACTCGAATTTCCATGATGTGCTTTGGGCCGATTACGGCTTTAGACGGCCTTTACATAATTCCGCCCTATGTTCAATCGGCCCCCACACCTGAACCCGGTGTGGGGGCCTTTTGTCCCGGCCGTGGAAACCAGGCCTCCCAAGGCTGGTCTACCATTAATGCCTCCCCTGGTTTTCTCCTCGACGTCTACTGACTCGCTTAGGAACCCGACTCATGTCTCACGTCTTTGAAGGCCTGGCCACTGTCACCGTGATTGCCCGCTATGCGGGGAAGCCACAGGCCGAGTTGACGACACTCGAATGTCCGGTACGGTTGGAAACGGCCGGCACGGATCGCACCCGCGTCGAACTCGCGCGCTATTTGGAAGGCCCCAAGGATGCCAACGTCTTACGGGTCATCCTGCCCGAAGGGCGGATGGTGCAAGGCCCGATCATTGATGGCTGCAACGCACCGTTGGGCGGCTGGTTGCTGATCGACGTCGAACCCGGCGATCTGAAGTTTGCGCCGCTGGCGGCCTAGCCCGATTCGCAAACAGATAGCCCTGAGAAAGAGTTGGCCGCGCTAGACCTGCCACAGGCTGTGCAAATTACAACCCTGAAACTCCTGCAGCAGATTGCCCTGGCGCACACGGCAGACGATCTGTTCCGCGCCAGTGATCGCGCCGAAGGTTTTGTCCTGGGACTGGAGACGGTCGAGGCGTTGGACGCGGTGGGCATCGGGCGTTGTATGAAGTCTTCGACATTGCTGCCACGGCGCGGCGTCAGGAGCACAAACAGTCATCGGCGAGGACATTCATGAAAGGGTGTTGCGCGCCTGGTCTAGCAACACGCGGTGCGCGAATGCCTGGTGGCCAGAGTCGAGGGTGGCCCCGACTGGTGGTTGTCGATTCGCGTGGGCGGCAGAGGCGCCCGCTGGGTGCCGGTGCGCTCACGACGTGAGTCGTGACGCACCTGGACCGCCTGACCGACGTAGGGCGTTTCGCTGAAGGGGTGGGCTTGAGTGGATTCAGTGTCGAGCTGCAACCGGTAACAGTTTCTAGGCCATTTTTACAGACCTGCGTCCTATCCAGCAGCCGGCATATGGCAAGCTTGCAGGGCTAAAGCTGATACCAATTTTGATACCATCAGCTGCTAGAAGGCGTATTCTGGTGCGATCTCATGCGCGCTAACTGATTGATTTAATTGCGCTTTTTGCCGCATCGCGATGCATCTAAGATCGCATCGTGATGTTAGCTGTGGAGATCAATTGCTTTACCTATCAATGGGTTGCGAGCCGCACATTTGGCGCTTGGGCCATTATTGGGGCATTTTGAAGCGTTTTCTTCCCGGGCCCGGTCACTGTTGGCGTAGAGCCAGCAGGCATGGGTCGAGAGCAGCCTCTGGACGCGGTGTCCAAGCTGTTGGGCAATAAAGGCGGGATTCATGCCAGACATTGCGCGCATTGTCGCATAAGTTATGCGGCAGTTGTATGGCGGAGGATAACGAACCCGCTGCCAGTACGAGGGAGCTGTCTGTCAGGCGCCGCACACGGTCATCAGTTCGGGAACGAGGCGAGCCGTTGATAGAGCTAAATCCAGCAATGCCGTCTACATTACAAAAAGCATTGCCCATATCGAGAGAACGATCATGTTTAAAGCTCGCTTGTTTGTAGCGTCTGTTACTTGCCTTGCTCTGGCGTTGAGTTCGGTGCCCTCATTGGCCGATCCCGGTAATGGCAACGGCAATGGCAAAGGAAACGGGAAGGGTGGGCCACAGAACAGTCAGGGGCATGGCAATCAAGGTGGTAAAAACAAGGGATCCAGCGCGGGCAGCTGGGACCACGCCCCCGTTATTGACCGAAGTGGTGTCCTGGGGGTGGTCAATGGCTATAGAGACTACTGGAGCCCAGGTCCTTCGCTACCTCCCGGCATTCAGAAGAACCTGGCGCGTGGAAAGCCTCTTCCGCCGGGCATCGCCAAAAAGCTGGATAGCCGACTATTGGGGCGGCTGCCGCACTACGACGGATATGAGTGGCAGCAGGCGGGAGGAGACTTGATTCTGGTGGCTATCGCGAGCGGGATCATCTACGAAGTGCTCAATGGCGCTTTGGATTAGCCTGTTTCGGAGCGCTCGTTTTCGAGCATTTCATCGGTAGTAAAAGCAATACATTCGCACTCACTTTAAATGTGAGCTCTTTCGCTTCCGCCAGTCGCTTGTGGTTGAACCAGATCCAGCCAGGCGCGTCTTAGATGGCAGTACAACCAGACCTTGTGGATGCCATCATGCGTTGTAAAAAGAAGAACCTCGTTGTTGCCGTATCTTGCGTAATGATGTTTGCGGCTGCGCCGTTACTGCCTGCTGAACTGTCCATCATGGGCTCTGCCTACGCCAAGGATGGTGGTGGTGGTGGTGGTGGTGGTGGTGG
>NZ_JFYN01000007.1 GCF_000631985.1 Pseudomonas sp. RIT288 | reverse complement strand
GAGGTGGACAAGGGGTGGCGGCAGTTGAGTGGGAATCGGCGGGAGGATCCGTTGGGGTTGGAGGTGCGGTTGACGCGGGAGACGGCGCAGGGGGTGGAGCGGTATCGGCAGGTGATGGGGCCGTTGGAGTGATGCATGCCTGTTATGCCGATATCCCTGCGCATCGCGTATTTTTGTAGGAGCTGCCGAAGGCTGCGATCTTTTGATCTTCAAAATCAAAAGATCGCAGCCTTCGGCAGCTCCTACATAGGGGTTGGGGTAGTCAGTTGAAGGGTGGTTGGTGGGGTTGGGTTAGCTGAGGACGACGACGCCGCCCGGTAGTTCGGTGCATTTGACGCCGTAGGCGTCGCGGATCAGCAGTGCGACGCCGGCGAGTTGGTCGAGGCTGAAGCGGGCCTGGACGCGGCGTTGGCCGAGTTCGCGGTTGAGCAGCAGCAACATGCCGGGGCGGTAGCGGTTGATCTCGTCGATCATCTGGCTGAGGGTTGCACCGTTGAATACCAGTACCTGTTGGCGCCAGTTCATTACTGCGGCTGTGTCGACGCTTTGTACGCTGCCGACTTGCCGTGCGTCGTAGGTCACTTGCTGGCCCGGTTCCAGGCGCAGGCTGCGACCTTCTACGTCGACTTCCACCGCGCCGTCGAGACAGGTCACGCAGACCTGATGATCCGTATTGCGCAAATTGAACCGCGCCTGACTGGCACGCAACCACCCGCCCCCGGCCTGCATCGCCAATGGCAGCCTTGCGGTCTGCACTTCAACCTCACCGCTGACCAGTTCGAACCCCTGCACACCATCGTCACCGGCGCGTTGGTTGATGCGAGTCTGGGTATTGAGTTCCAGGCTCACGCCATCGGCCGGTTCGAAACGCTTCTGCTGGCCGACATCGGTGATGTAATCGGCGCCCAGCCCTTCAAAGCCACCGGGAATCGTCCCGCGCACCAGCAAAAACGCCGCCGACGCGGCAATCGCCCCGCCGAGAAAGGCCCGGCGACCGAAGCGCCGAGGCGACTGCAGCATTTCAGCCGCAGGCTGCAGGTTGTGCCACAACACCTTGGCCTGCTCGAAAGCTTGGGCATGTTCGGCGCTCTGCGCGCACCACTGGCGTAACGCCCGGGCGTCGGCCACGGTGGCGCGGCCGGAGGTCAACAGGACCAACCAGTCGTGGGCTTCACTGTGCAGATTGTCGGCCGCCGATGGCTCGGCAGGTGTCAGTCGAAAGATGTTCAAACGCGCAGATTCTCAACGAATTGATCGGGCACTATTCAGAAGACGGTTTTCCGGCCCCGCGACCGAACCGCTGAAACACTTTTCTTTCCAGTTTCGCCGCGCAGAAGCCCAATGCAGCTTTGATTTCCTTTTCGACCATGCGCGTGGAAATGCCGAAGCGCTGGGAGATTTCCAGGTGCGGCGCCTCCTCCAGCCGCGCCGCGATGAAGATTCTGCGACGCCGCGCTGGCAGCTCGTAAAGGGCGCTGAGCAGCGACTGAATTTCCTTTTGCCCACCGACTACCCGCGCCGGGTCCAGCGCTTCGTCGCCGATCTGCAGCAACTCCTCGACTTCCTCACCGGTGAGCAGGCGCGCATCGGCCTGACGACGGTCGGCGGCGATGTTCAGGGCCATGCGATAGAGGTAGGCATTGGGCCGCAGCAGGTTCGGCGGCGTCTCCATGCGGTCGACCCGCAGGTAGGTTTCGTGCAGCACGTCGTTGGCCAGGTCTTCCGAGCCGAGACGGCGTCGCAAGCGCACCCGAAAGTCCTCGTAGGACGTCAGGAACAGCTGGACCATCGAACCTTGTCCGGTGTCTTTCATCCCCCGGAAACTCCTTCCCATTTGGTGCATTCCATGCGTTTCCCTGACGACTCCGGTAACAACAGCAACGTGACCGGCTGACGCAACGCGCTGGGCGTCGGTCGGTCGATCCTGAGATTGCGAAAGCTCTCCACCAGCGCGGTATCGCGCTGTACATCACCGGTGGTGGTGACCAACCGGTTGTGCTGCACCACGCCGTCGCGCCCGACCCAGACCTGCAACACCGCGCGATAACTGCCCGGACGGGTCAGTGGCGAACGGCACAGGTTGCGCTCGATCGCCGCTTGCACCGCGGTGGCGTAACTGCGACTGACGGCGGCGCTGGCCGGAGTGGTTTTGTCCAGGGCCGACGGCACGTCCTCGACCTGCGCCACTTGCAAGGTGAACGCATCGTCACGGGCATAACGCGCCATCAGGCCGCTGCCGCCGAGCAAACGGCGCAGCGCATCGGCAGCGGTGTATTCGCCATCGACCGCCAACGAGCGCCGACTGCGACTCAACTGGCTGTCGACCAGCACCGCAACGCCCGTGGCATGGCTGTACTGATCCAGCGCCCGGGCCAGCTCCTGCGCCGGGATGTGCAGCGTCATGCGCATATCGGCCGGTACCGGCTCGGCTGCCGCAGCGCCGCTGAACCAGCCAAGCAGCAGCCCCAGACTCACCCGGCGCACGAGAGTCGCTGAACGCTGAAGACCGTCCCTGGAACTGCCTCGCTGCACGGCTGACGTACCCCTGAAAACCGTCATCCTGATGGCTGTATATGAATCTGGTGTGACGGGCGGTGCAAAAAAACCATCACGGGATTCGCGCAAGGCTTGCACTAGACTGCAAGCAGACAACGGCCATTTCGGGCCGGCCAGGAGGCTTGCATGAAATCACTGTGGAAAATCGCCCTCGGCGGGCTGCTGCTGAGCGCCTTCGCCAGCGCCCACGCCGAACAGCCACTGGGCTGTATAGAGGTGACGGTGGGCGGCTACAAGGCGCCGAATTACGATTGCCTGAGCCAACAGATGGGCAACAATCCCGAGGGCGCTGCCGCTGCGCAGAAGAATCAGGAAGCGCTGAACGTGCCGGTGAACAAGCGGCCACCGAATCAGGTTGGCCTCGCGACCCCGGCGGCGACGGGCACACGCATGGGCAATACCTTCGGCACTTCAGTCAAACCGCAACGCCCACCGAATTAGGGAAACATCAAAGTCAAAAGATCGCAGCCAAACTGAAAACCAAACTTTGTGGCGAGGGAGCTTGCTCCCGCTGGGGTGCGTAGCGCCCCCAAATCTGCCGAACCGGTTTTAACTGACAGACCGCATGCAAAGGTTTTGCGACTGCTGCGTAGCCGAGCGGGAGCAAGCTCCCTCGCCACAGGTGATGTGCACGTCAATCGCTTGGGGTTTGGCGAAAGCTTACTGCGAGACGATTCCAGCTATTGATGGTGGTCACGGCCATGGTCAAATCCACCAGTTCAGCCTCACTGAATTGCGCTTTGGCCATCTGGTAAACATCGTCCGGCACATGGCTTTCAGCCAACAGCGTCACCGCCTCCGCCCAGGCCAGCGCCGCTCGCTCACGCGGATTGAAAAAGCTGCTGTCGCGCCACACCGCAATCGCATACAAACGCCGGTCGCTCTCCCCGGCCCGCCGTGCGTCCACCGAATGCATGTCGGTGCAGAACGCGCAGCCGTTGAGCTGCGAGGCGCGGATCCTGATCAGTTGCAACAGCGGCGCCTCGATACTCAGGTCGCTGGTCAGCGCCTCCATGGCGATCATCGCTTTCATCGCCTTGGGCGATGCGTTGTAGTAGTCCAGACGCGGGGACATGGCAGGTCTCGGGAAGCGGAATGATGAGTTCACGGTAAGCGCAGTGCTGCCGGCGTTACAGCCCCAATTCCACGGAATATCGCTACACCACTGCCCCCCGGCCAAACACACAACCTTGTAGGAGTGAGCCTGCTCGCGATAGCGGTCATTCAGTCACCGCCATGTTGGATGTGCCGACGTCATCGCGAGCAGGCTCACTCCTACAAGGGGGACGGTGACCAATTTCGGGTTTTTGTGCTGCGCAACTACTGCCATTCACGCAACAGCGTTAATCTGGCCGACACCTCAATCGCCCCCCGGAGCCGCGTCGGTATGGAACTTCACGTCGTGATCAATGGCCGCAAGGACCTGGCCGGCCAGTTGTACAACCAACTGCGCGGCGCCATCGAGTCCGGGCGGCTGGCTGCCGGCACGCAGTTGCCGCCCAGCCGTCTGCTGGCCGAGCAACTGGGGATCTCGCGCAAGACCATTTCTGACACCTACGCGCAGCTGACTTACGAAAACTTTCTCACCGGGGTGATCGGCAAAGGCACCTACGTCAACGCCCGCCCGGCGCAGATCCAGCGCAAGCAAAGCCACACCGAACTGGCCAGCGCCGAGGTGATCGAGCGCTGGCGCAATCTGCCGGTGTTCTTGCGCCACCCGTCGCTGGAAGGCTCGCTGCGTTACGACTTCATCGGCGGCGCCACCAGCAAGGGCCAGTTCCCGCATGACGACTGGCGCCGTTGCGTGTCGCACGCGATGCGCCAGATGGCCGGTTCCAAAGGTTTCTACAGCGTGCCTGAAGGCCTGCCGGCGCTGCGCAATGCGATTGCCCGGCACATCGCGTTTTCGCGCGGGATCAACTGTCAGGACGAAGACATCGTGGTGTGCAACGGCGCGCAGCAGGCGCTGGACCTGATCACCCGCGTGCTGATCAGCCCCGGCAGTCGGGTGGCGATGGAAGACCCGGGTTATCCGCCCGCGCGTCTGCTGTTCGGCACCCACGGTGCCGAGGTGGTCGGCGTGCCGGTGGATGCCGAAGGGATTGTGGTCGAGCAGATTCCCGAGGGCACGCGGCTGATTTACGTCACGCCGTCGCACCAGTTCCCGTTGGGCATGCCGATGAGCCAGGCACGCCGCGAGGCCTTGCTGGCCCGCGCTCATGAGCTGGGCGCGATCATCATCGAGGACGACTATGACAGCGAGTTCCGCTACGAAGGGCGGCCGACGGACTCTTTGTTCAGCCTCGACCAGCGCGGCATCGTGGCCTACGTTGGCACCTTCTCCAAGACCTTGCTGCCGGAGTTGCGCCTGGGTTACGCGATCCTGCCGCCGGCGATTCTCGAAGCGGTGATCCGCGCCAAGCAGCTCACCGACCTGCACGCCTCGACCCTGCCGCAATGGGCGCTGGCCAAGTTCATCGCCGAAGGCTGCCTGCTCAAGCACATCCGCCGTTGCCACGGGATTTACGCCCAACGCCGCGAGCGGATTCTGGCGCGCATGGCCACGGATCTGGCGCCATGGCTGGAGGCGATACCGCCCAGTGCCGGGTTCCACATGGCGGTACTGTGCAAGGTGCCGATCGACCTGGCGCTGGTGATCGAACTGGCGAAAAAAGTCGAGGTCGGGCTGTATTCCATCGACATTTTTCATTATCAACAGCCGGTGAAGAGCGGCCTGTACTTCGGCTTCGGCGCCATTGAAACCCTCGATATCGACACCGCTCTGGATCGCCTGCGCGACATCCTGCAACAAGTGGCGTGAATGATTGGTCTGGGCGATTAACCGCCGATTGGTTATTGGTGATCAGCAGGTGCAGGCCTATTCTGCACAGGCGTTATCCCTCAATGAGCAGGATTCGTCCGGCCTGATTCAGGAGTGTGAGCAATGTCCAACGAAGTGATCAACACCGTAGAGGTGCGAGCGGCCGCCGGCCGTTCGGATGAGCTTGGCCGGCAGTTGCAGAAGATCGTCGACACTTTGCGCCAGACACCGGGCTGCGAGTCTTATATGGTCGACCGCTGCCCCGATGACAGCCACCGCTGGACAGTCAGCGCTCACTGGCAGTCCGAGGCGGCGATGCAGGCGCACTTCAACCGCCCCGAGGCGCAGGGGTTTATCGACTTGATCGATAGCCGTCTGGCCAACAGTGTGGATTTCAACAGTTTCCCTATCGTTTAGAAGCAAGATCAAAAGATCGCAGCCTTCGGCAGCTCCTACGCAATCCCTGTAGGAGCTGCCGAAGGCTGCGATCTTTTGCTTTTGGACACAGCCGATTGGTCACCCGATCTTCCCGAATATTGGCCGTTTGCTTGACCTAACCCGCAGACTACTGTGATCACCACCCCCTCCTCCTCCAGGTGATCCACCATGAAAGCCCTGCACCTCTTCACCGCCGTTCTCGCCCTGTCCATGTCCGCCGTTGCACTGGCCCATGACCCGTCCGAGAAAGTCACAGTGCTGCAAGACCAGATGCTGAAAAACGCCCCCGGCAAGAAAGCCATGATGATCGAAGTCGACTACAAACCCGGCCAATCCTCCATCGCCCACAAACACGACGGCACCGCCATGGCCTACGTGCTCGAAGGCGAAGTGATTTCCCAGGTCAAGGGCGAACAGCCGATCACCTACAAGAAAGGCCAGTTCTGGTATGAGCCGGCCGGCTCCGAACACCTGGTGTCGAAAAACGCCAGCAAAAGCAAACCGGCGAAGTTGCTGGTGTTCATGGTGTTGGCCCCAGACGAGCAAGTGCTGATCCCCTTGAAAAACTGATGGTTATTTGCACAGCCATAAATAAACAGGCGCAAAACACTGTTTTGCGCCTGTTTATTTCCCGAGGCAATTAACCGATTTGCCTTAAAGCCAATCAAACTAATGCATCGCCACAACTCGAAAAATTGTCAGCTTATTTACAGGTTGGCGGGTTTAGTCTGAGTCAACTGTCGTGCGCCCGTCACCCACAGCCGCGACAACTCTGACTTTCCGACTGAAGTTGTTTCACGGGAGACTCACCATGAAACTTGCGTTTGCCAGTACCTTGGCGATATCGGTTTTAGCCTTGTCCGCCTGTTCAGTACCCACCGCACCGAAAGCGGTTTCGTCCCTCGATACACTGTTCACCCAACCGGTCGGTCGCAGCAGCGCCGTCCATGTGCAAAGCGGTCCCGGCGTGTCACTGGGCGTGGTCTACAGCCCCAGCACCCTGACCAACCGCGAATACCTGCGTAACTACCAGGCCAACGCCGGCACCGGTTTCGGCCAGAGCCTGCTGGTGCAGCCGATCCACGACGCCTACGTAAACACCTCGAAACCGGACATGGCCGTGGACTGGGTCAAGGCCTCGCTGCAACGCCAGTTCGGTTCAGTCACGGTGTACCCGGACATGCAGAGCCTGCGCGCGGCGCACCCCGATGTGGTGGCAATCGTCGATACCCACAGCCAGTTGATCACCTCGCGCAGCTCCGACATCAAGGCTGATGTCAGTGCGGATTTTTATGATGCGAAGTTGAACTACATCGGTACGGCGAAAGGTTCGGAAGCGAAGGAACTGACGCCGGTGTGGGCGGACTTCAAAGGTTCGGACGAGATCGTAGCGGATATTAATCAACAGCAGGATGTGCAAGTTCGGGCATTGCAGAAGTTTGATCAGTCGCTGAGTAATTTATTGACCAGACCGGCAGATAAAGTGTCGATGCTTGATAACAAACAAGCACATAAGTTGTATTGATAGTCAGGCCCTCATCGCGAGCAGGCTCACTCCTACAGTTGGAATGCGTTTCCCTTGTAGGAGTGAGCCTGCTCGCGAAGGGGCCAGCCCGACCACCACAAAACCAACAGACACAAAAAAGCCCCGGCATCTCACGACACCGGGGCTTTCTCATTCAACCACTACTCAGGCCAGTTCAAGCTCGGCATTCGCAGCAGCCGCAGGCACCACCGCCTGACCGCTCAACGCGAGGTCAAGCAGCTCACGGTTGGCAACGGCGTACATGGCGTAATCAGTGCCGCTCGCAGCACGGATTTCCACCAGCATGGCGCGCCAGCGCTCGATCATGCTTTCGTGCTGTGCCATCCACAGCGCCAGGCGTGCTTCCACGTCCTGAGTGCCGTCGCCCTGTTGCAGGACAGAGATGGTGATCGCACGTTGCTGCCAGTCCACATCATCACGGAACGCTTCGCGGGCCAGGGCCTGCCAGTTGTTTTCAACCGGCAGCGCGCTGATCTGTTGCAGGTACCAGGTGATGTCCAGCGCACTGCCGACGGCGAAGTAGGCCTTGGCCACTTCGGCCGGATCCTGGCCCGTGACGTCGGACGCTTCGATGATCGGCAGCAGGGTGTACAGGTGCGAGGTACCCGCCACCATACGCGCCAGCAACTCCGGCACACCGGCCGCGACGTAGGCCTGATAACGCGCCTGCCAGTTTTCACGGATTTCGCCGCTCAGCAGTTCGTCGAGCTTCAGACCCAGCTCCTTCAGGTGCGGACCGAAATGCGCGACGTCACGGGCAGCGTTCTGCTCGTTGCGACGGGCACGCAGGAACCAGCGTGTAGCACGGCGGCCCAGACGCATCAGCTCGTCCATCAGCTCCAGCTGTACGTCAGCGGAGACCTGATAGTCCAGCGCTTCGATCTGACGGAACCAGTGCGGGAGGTGGAAGATGTCACGCACGATCACGTAAGCGCCGGCCACGTTCGCCGGGCTCATGCCGGTCGACTCTTTGAGTCGTTGAACGAAGGTGATGCCCATGTGGTTGACCAGATCGTTGGCGATCTGGGTGCTGACGATCTCGCGCTTCAGACGGTGACGACGCATGGCTTCGGAGAACTTGCTGACCAGGGTCGGCGGGAACGCCGTTTCCATGTCGCGGGTCAGGTAGTCGTCGTCCGGCACCAGCGAGTTCAGCAGCTGTTCCTTGAGGTCGATCTTGCTGTACGAGATCAGCACCGACAGCTCGGGACGGGTCAGGCCATGGCCCGCCGCAACGCGCTCGTTGATCTGCTCTTCGGTCGGCAGGAACTCGATCGCACGGTCCAGCTTGCCACGGCCTTCCAGATCACTCATCAGACGCTTGTACTCGGCAATGCGCTCGTAGGCACGACGCGCCGCCAGGGACAGAGCCTGGGTCTGCTTGTAGTTGTTGCCCAGCACCAGACCACCGACTTCGTCAGTCATGCTCGCCAGCAACTGATTGCGTTGCTTGTCGGTCATGTCACCGGCCTGAACCACTTCGTTCAGCAGGATCTTGATGTTCACTTCGTGGTCGGAGCAGTCCACGCCGCCGGCGTTGTCGATGAAGTCGGTGTTGGAACCGCCGCCATTGAGACCGAATTCCACACGACCCAGTTGGGTCATGCCGAGGTTACCGCCCTCGCCCACGACTTTGCAGCGCAGCTCGTTGCCGTTCACGCGCAGTGCGTCGTTGGCCTTGTCGCCCACGTCGGCATGGCTTTCGGTGCTGGCCTTGACGTAAGTACCGATACCGCCGTTCCACAACAGATCCACCGGCGCCTTGAGCAAGGCGTTCAGCAGTTCGGTAGGAGTCAGCTTGTCGGCCTTGATGTCGAAGCGTTCTTTCATCTGCGGCGAGATGGCGATGCTCTTCGCGCTGCGCGAGAAGATGCCGCCGCCTTCAGACATGATGCTGGTGTCGTAGTCGGTCCAGGCCGAACGCGGCAGGTCGAACATGCGCTGACGCTCGACGAAGCTGGTCGCCGGGTTCGGGTTCGGATCGATGAAGATGTGCATGTGGTTGAAGGCAGCGACCAGTTGCAGCTTGTCGGACATCAACAGGCCGTTACCGAACACGTCACCGGCCATGTCACCGACGCCGACCACCGTGATGCTGTCTTCCTGAACATTGATGCCGCGCTCGCGGAAGTGGCGCTGTACGCCGACCCACGCGCCCTTGGCGGTGATGCCCATTTTCTTGTGGTCGTAACCGGCGGAACCACCGGAGGCGAACGCGTCGCCCAGCCAGAAACCGTAGTCGATGGCGATGCCGTTGGCGATGTCGGAGAAGGTCGCCGTGCCCTTGTCCGCGGCCACCACCAGGTACGGGTCATCGTCGTCATGACGCACAACGTTGGCCGGCGGCACCAGCGCGCCGTCTTTCAGGTTGTCGGTGATGTCCAGCAGACCGGAAATGAAGATGCGGTAGCAGGCGATGCCCTCGGCCGCGATCTCGTCACGGCTGCCGCCCAGTGGCAGGCGACGCGGCAGGAAGCCGCCCTTCGCACCCACCGGCACGATGACCGAGTTCTTCACTTGCTGGGCTTTTACCAGGCCGAGGACTTCGGTACGGAAGTCTTCTTCACGGTCGGACCAGCGCAGACCACCGCGCGCAACGTTGCCGAAGCGCAGGTGCACGCCTTCGACGCGTGGCGAGTAAACGAAGATTTCGAACTTCGGTACCGGCTTCGGCAGCTCAGGGATCGCGTGCGGGTTGAACTTGAAGCTGAAGTACGACTTGTTCTGGCCGTTGGCATCAGTCTGATAGAAGTTGGTCCGCAGGGTGGCTTTGATCAGGTCCAGGTAACGACGCAGGATGCGGTCTTCGTTGAGCACCTGAACGTCGTCCAGTGCGGTGAGAATCGCCTGTTCCAGACGTTGTTGCTTGTCTTCCAGATCATCGCTGCCCAGCTTGCGCGCCAGGTAGAAACGGGTCTTGAACAACCGGGTCAGCTCGCGAGCGATGTCGGTGTGGTTGTTCAGGGTGCTGGCGATGTAACCCAGGTCGAAGCCCAGACGAATCTGCTTCAGGTAACGGGCATAAGCGCGCAGCAGTGCCACGTCGCGCCATGGCAGACCGGCGGTCAGCACCAGACGGTTGAACGCATCGTTCTCGGCATCGCCACGGACGATGTGGACGAACGCGTCCTGCAGGGTGTCGTTGAGTTGCTGGATATCCAGCTCCAGACCTTCCGCCGCGGTGAACGCAAAGTCGTGGATCCAGAACTCGCGGCCATTGGTGTGGCGCAGACGGTACGGGAACTCACCCAGCACGCGCAGGCCGAGGTTTTCCAGAATCGGCAAGACGTCGGACAGCGCCAGCGGGGTGTCGGCGTGGTACAGCTTGCAATGCAGCTCGCGCTGGCCGGACACCTGGCCCAGCGGCTGATAGAAGCTCATCACCAGCGGATTTTTTTCGTTCAGGCTCAGCAGATGCTGCATGTCGACCACGGCCGAATGCGCCGCGAAACGCTCGCGGTAACCCGCCGGGAAGCCTTTCGGGAAATCCGCCAGCACGTTGGTGCCGTGAGCTTCGCCGAAGCTTTCGACGGTCAGTGCGGCGTAGTCGTCCTGCCAGCTGCGGCAGGCCTGTACCACTTCTTTTTCCAGCAGCAGCGGATCGATGTCGATGCGGTTCTTCGGATCGACACGCAGGATCAGTTGCACGCGAGCCAGCACGGACTCGGAGAAGAAGGTCCAGAACTCGCAGTCGGTGGCCTTCAGGCGCTCCATCAGCACCTGCTGGATCTTCTGGCGCACTTCGGTGGAATAGATGTCGCGCGGCACGTAGGCCAGGCAGTAGCAGAAGCGACCGTACGGGTCTTTGCGCAGGAACACGCGGATCTTGTTGCGTTCCTGGATCTGCACGATCGACATCACGGTGCTGAACAGTTCGTCGACCGGGGTCTGGAACAGGTCGTCACGCGGCAGCACTTCGAGCACCTGCGCCAGTTCCTTGCCCAGGTGAGCCTTGGACTGGAAGCCGGAACGGCGTTCGATTTCTTCGACCTTGCGGCGGATGAACGGGATGACCCGCACGCTCTCGCCATACACCGAGGAGGTGTACAGGCCCATGAAGCGGTGTTCCTTGATGACGTTGCCGTCAGCGTCGAGTTCACGGATCGACACGTAATCCGGGTAGGCCGGACGGTGTACGCGGCTCGGGTGCGCAGCCTTGGCGAACGACAGCAGGGTCGGTTCGCGCAGGTAGTTCACCGCGTAGTCTTCGATGTGACGGTCTTCGTTGGTCAGGCCGGTGCGCAGCAGTTTGGTCAGACCGAGGAAGGAATTCTGGTCGTATTCGATATGGCCGCCATCGGCCTGATCGACAACGGTGAACTCTTCGTAGCCGAGGAAGGTGAAGTGGTTGCCCACCAGCCATTCCAGGAAGCTCTTGATTTCGGTCTTTTCGTCGGCATCGACGGCGAATGCGCTGTGATCGAGCTTGGTGAGGATCTCCTGCACCTTGGCCTTCATCGGCTCGAAATCAGCGACCGCGACGCGCACTTCACCGAGCACCTGCTCCAGCTCTTTGCTCAGCACATTCAGTTCGGCCGCATTGGCGCAGCGGTCGATTTCCAGGTACATCAGCGACTCGTGCAGCACGCCTTCGCCGGTGCTGCCCTTCGGCAGGATTTCCAGCAGTTCGCCCTTGCTGCCGCGACGCACGCTGAGCACGGTGGTCTGCAGGGTGTGGATGCTGTAGCCGCGACGGTTCAGCTCGGTGCGGACCGAGTCGACCAGGAACGGCAGGTCGTGGTGCAGCACTTCGACCGCGGTGTGCGTCGACTGCCAGCCGTGGCGTTCGTAATCAGGGTTGTAGACGCGCACTTGCGGTTGCGTGTGATCGAAGCGCTCAAGCAGGCGCCACGCGGAAAGAGTACAGCCAGCGAGGTCGGAGAGACGACGTTGAGTCAGCTCGTCCAGGGAAATGATGCCGAAGAATTGTTCAGCGAACAGCGCCACTTGTGGCAGTGCCTGTTCACTGATGTGCTGCGCCAGTGCCGCTTGCAGTTGGTGCTGGAAGTCGGCTTTGCTGGCTGCGGTGAAGAACGCCATCTGTGGTACTCCGCTTAAGCTTGTTATTGATGGAAAGCGTCGCGTGCAACACCCCTTTCGGGGCTTGTGTCGCCCTGTTCCTGATTCTCGGGCAGAGGAAACAGGGGACAGGTGGGTGAAGCTGGACGGGACACTCAGGTCACATTCACCTTCCATTGAATGGGCATCTGCAAAAACGACTGTCGAGGCTGCCAACAATGTCTTTACGGGTGCTCATCCGTTGCGCAGCTTAATGGGTGCGACAATGTGTCTGCTTGCGGTGCTGCGACATATTCGGTCATTGGCACGTAAACAAGGGATTTGGCACCGATAAACACTAGCAGTCATGGAGAAGAACGGCGGCTTGAATGCCCGTTTTTACGGTACAGGCGTGCCATAAATGACCATTGACCTGTGTCGCGTTCACGACACATCCTCTGACACTCTGACATGCAGAAATTCCCGAGGGCTGGCAGAATCGCGCCCAATTGCGACCAACACGCCCGCCGAGGCAGGAATTCCCCCATGCAAATGACCACCGCCCTACTGATCGTCAACCCGTGCGACGACGAAGAAGACAACATGGCCATGCTCTGCTGCCATAGCGACAAGGGCGAGATGTTTCTGATGAGCCGCTATCCGGACGAGGACGAGCTGGAGATCACCCTGGATGGCGAGCCTTCGACGCTGGACGGCGTGAAAGTCACCCTGACCAAGACTCTGCTGAAGATTGAAATCGCGGCGGCGGATGCCGATGCGCTGAATGGCGATGATGTGCTGGAAATTACCTTCAATCCGGACATGGTTGATCTGGCTGAAGTTGAAGAAACCCTGAAGAACATCCTTGATGGCACCGGAACCTATATCAGCCAGATTTGATGCTGGCTTGCCAGCGATGAGGCGAAATTTGATGTCGTCTGGACTGCCCCCTTCGCGAGCAGGCTCGCTCCCAGTTTGACGGGTGTACGCCGTTCTAATGTGGGAGCGAGCCTGCTCGCGAAGAGGCCCGAAAGAACACTGCACCTTTCTCGGGCTACAAAATTCCAACAATTGCCCCAGTCATTTCCCGCACTTTGCGCAAAATGCCGTTAGTCGCCGCCCCCCTCGATGGATTAAAGTAACGCCCCCAGCCCCGGCGTTATCCGAACGCCTGCGGCCACCCTTTCCAGGAACAGTCACCGATGGAACATCGTGAAGCGCTGCTCGCGCTGCGAACCTTTCTTTCAACGCAGATTCTCGGCCAGGAAAAACTCATCGAGCGTTTGCTCATCGCCCTGCTCGCCGACGGCCACATGCTGGTCGAGGGCGCTCCGGGTCTGGCCAAGACCAAAGCGATCAAAGAACTCGCCGAGGGCATCGAAGCCCAGTTCCATCGCATCCAGTTCACCCCGGACCTGCTGCCGGCCGACATCACCGGCACCGAGATCTATCGCCCGGAAACCGGCAGTTTCGTGTTCCAGCAAGGGCCGATCTTCCACAACCTGGTTCTGGCGGACGAAATCAACCGGGCGCCGGCCAAGGTGCAATCGGCGCTGCTCGAAGCCATGGCCGAGCGTCAGGTCAGTGTCGGGCGCAGCACTTACGAGCTGTCGCCACTGTTTCTGGTGATGGCCACGCAGAACCCGATCGAGCAGGAAGGTACCTACCCGTTGCCCGAAGCCCAGCTCGACCGCTTCCTGATGCACGTGAAAATCGGTTTCCCGGACGCTGCCGTCGAACGCCGGATCCTCCAGCAGGCCCGTGGCGAAGCGCTGAACGGCGAAACCAAGCCTGAGCGCCGGGTCAGCCAGCAGGCGATTTTCGCCGCGCGCAAGGAAATCCTCGGTCTGTACATGGCCGACGCCGTGGAGGAATACCTGGTGCAACTGGTCATGGCCACGCGCACGCCGGCCAAGTTCGACCCGGAAATGGCCGAGTGGATCGCCTATGGCGCCAGCCCGCGCGGCTCGATCGCCCTCGACCGCTGCGCCCGGGCACACGCCTGGCTGGCCGGTCGCGACTTCGTCAGCCCGGAAGACATTCAGGCGGTGCTGTTCGACGTGTTGCGTCACCGCATCATTCTGTCGTTTGAAGCCGAAGCCGCCGGCATCGATCAGGATCGGGTGGTGCAGCGGATTCTCGACGTCGTAGCCGTCGCTTGACCCCCATGAACGCCCCCCTGCCGTCCGAACCGGGCATCCGCATCAGCCTCACCGATCTGATCGAGATGCGTCACCGTGTGCGCGAAGTGCAGCTGTTTTCCACGCCGAGCCAGCGCAGCCCGCTGATCGGCCTGCATCACTCGAAATTCCGTGGTCGCGGGGTGGACTTCGATCAGGTGCGGGTCTATCAGGCCGGCGACGACGTGCGCACCATCGACTGGCGCGTGACCGCGCGCACCCAGGAGCCGCACACCAAGCTGTTCCATGAAGAACGCGAGCGACCGATTTTCATCATGGTCGAGCAGAGCACGCGGCTGTTTTTCGGCTCCGGACTGATGTTCAAGTCAGTGCTTGCAGCGCAAGCGGCGGCGCTGATCGGCTGGGCCGCATTGGGCCATAACGACCGGGTCGGCGGGCTGGTGTTTGGCGACAACGAGCATTACGAAATCAAACCGCGCCGCAGCAAGCAGAGCCTGCTGCAATTGCTCAACCGCCTGGTGAAGGTCAATCAATCGCTGCACAGCGAACGCGAGCCGGACCGCGACGCCCTCGGCGTGGCGCTGCGCCGGGCGCGTGAAGTGTTGCGCCCGGGCAGCCTGGTGATCGTGATCTGCGACGAGCGCGCGCTGTCCGACAGCGCCGAGCAGCAACTGAGCCTGCTGTCGCGTCACTGCGATCTGTTGCTGTTGCCGCTGTCCGATCCGCTGGATCACGCGCTGCCTGCCGCCGGGCTGCTGAGATTCGCGGAAAGAGGCGCACAACTGGAACTCGACACGCTGAATTTCGAGCTGCGCCAGACCTATCGCGCCCAAGCCGAAGCACGCATCGCCCGCTGGGAATTGCTCGCGCAAAAACTGCGGGTACTGCTGATGCCGCTGAGCACGCAAAGCGAGATGGTCGAGCAGATGCGCGAGTTCCTCAATCCGCAGCGTCCGGGGAGCAGTCGATGAACGGCATCGAGCAACTGCAACCGCTGATTTCCCCGCCGCCGATCGACTTCTGGCCTCCGGCCCCGGGCTGGTGGCTGCTGCTGTTATTGCTGCCGCTGCTGGGCTTCGCCGTGTGGCGTTTGCGCCGGTTCATTCCGATCAAGAAACGCCCGATCGTGCGCGCCGAACAACCGCTCGATCCCGTGCGCATCGCCGCACTGGCGGAACTGGCACAAATGCCCAAACCCTACGACGGCGCACCGGCCGGGGCCTGGCTGCAGCAGCTCAACGGCCTGCTCAAACGCCTGTGCCGCAACCACTACCCCTACAGCCAGAGCCACACGCTCAATGGGCGCAAATGGCTGGCGTTTCTCGACAACCGCTGCCCGGCCGCCGGCCTGACGCGCTGGATGGTGCTGGTCGAAGGCGCCTACAAACCCGAATGCAAACTCGACGACAAAGCCATCGCCGGCCTGACCCAAGCCGTTGAAACCTGGATTCGCAAGCATGTTTGAGTTCGCCTGGCCGTGGATCTTCGTGCTGCTGCCGCTGCCGTGGCTGATGCGTCTGGTGTTGCCGGTGGCCGACAGCGGCGAGCCGGCGCTGCGCGTGAGTTTCCTCTCCGACCTCGAAGGCCTGGCGCGGCGCCGGGCCCGCGCCAACCTGCCGGCGTGGCGCCAGCAAGCACCGTTCCTGCTGCTGTGGCTGTTGCTGCTGAGCGCCGCCGCCCGCCCGCAATGGCTCGGCGAACCGTTGCCGATTGCCGCCAGCGGCCGCGATCTGCTGGTGGCGGTGGACGTGTCCGGCTCGATGGATTTCCCCGACATGCAGTGGCAGGACGAAGACGTCAGTCGCTTGTCGCTGGTCCAGCATCTGCTCGGGGATTTCCTTGAAAGCCGCGATGGTGATCGCGTCGGTCTGATCCTGTTCGGCAGCCAGGCGTATCTGCAGGCACCGCTGACTTTCGACCGGCACACCGTGCGCGTCTGGCTCGATGAAGCGCGTATCGGCATCGCCGGCAAGAACACCGCCATCGGCGATGCGATCGGTCTGGCGCTGAAGCGCCTGCGCATGCGTCCGGCACAAAGCCGGGTATTGATTCTGGTCACCGACGGCGCCAACAACGGCGGCGAAATCGATCCGTTGACTGCGGCGAAACTGGCCGCCAGCGAAGGGGTGAAAATCTACCCGATCGGCATCGGCGCCGACCCGCAAGACAGTGGCAGCACCGGCCTGCTCGGGGTCAATCCGAGCCTGGACCTCGACGAGCCGGCCCTCAAGGCCATCGCCAACGCCACCGGCGGCCAATACTTCCGCGCCCGCGACGGCAAAGAGCTGCAAGCGATCAGGGACACCCTCGATCAACTCGAGCCGGTGACCCAGCAACCGACCCAGGCACGCCCGGCGCAAGCCTTGTATCAGTGGCCGCTAGCCTTTGCCCTGCTACTGAGCCTGTTGCTGGTCGCCCGCGAATTATGGCCGGACAACCCGTTGCAACGCCTGTTTACCAAGGAGCTGTATCTGCAAAGTCCGTTGCCTGACTGGCGTGAGCGTCTGCAACGCCTGCGTCTGCGGAGGCGCCGATGATCGCGCTCTGGCCGCACTGGTTCCGCCCTTGGTGGCTGCTGCTCCTGCCGCTGCTCGGCTGGCTGATCTGGCAACTCTGGCACCGGCAGAAACGCGCCGGACGCTGGCAGATGATTCTGCCGCCGGCATTCCACGCGACGCTGCTCAGCGGTGGCAATGGGCGCACCAGCAAGCTGCCGTGGGTCGCCCTCGGCGTGGCGTGGCTGCTGACCATCGTCGCCCTGCTCGGCCCCAGTTGGGAACGGGTTGAACAGACCAGCCAGAAACCTGCCGACCCGTTGGTGGTGGTGCTGGAGCTGACCCCGGAAATGCTCGCCACCGACTCGCCGCCAACGCGACTGGAACAGGCCCGGCGCAAGCTGTTCGACTTGTTGCAGGCACGCAGCGATGCGCAGACCGCGATCGTCGTCTACGCCGGCAGCGCGCACACGCTGGTGCCGCTGTCGGATGACCTGGCGACCAGCCACAATCTGCTCGACGCCCTCAAGCCGTCGCTGATGCCGGAAAGCGGCCATCGCGCTGATCTCGGCGTGAGCAAGGCGCTGGCCCTGCTCAAGCAAGGCGCGCTCGGCCAGGGGCGGATTCTGCTCATCGGCTCCTCACTGACCGAAGAGGAACGCCAAGGCATTCGCCGCGCCCTCGGCCAGCAATCGGCGCAACTGCTGATGCTCGGTATCGGCACCGCTGAAGGCGCGCCGATCGCTCAGGAGGACGGCAGTTTCCTCAAGGACGAACAAGGCGCGATCCGCGTGCCGCAACTCGACAGCCCGAGCCTTGGCGCATTCCTCGCCAGTGTCGGCGGTGAGTACCATAGCGCGCGTCTCGACGAATCCGATTTGCGCACACTTGGGCTGCTCGATGGCCCGCGCAGCCTGCGCGACGATGGCCAGACCGTGCGCCTCGACACCTGGGCCGATCAGGGTTACTGGCTGTTGTTGCCGCTATTGCTGCTCGCCGCCTGCGCCGGACGGCGTGGCTGGTTGTTCTGCCTGCCATTGCTGCTGTGTCTGCCGCAGCCAAGCTACGCTTTCGACTTCGAAGACCTGTGGCTGCGTCCCGACCAACGGGGCCTGCACCTGCTCAAACAAAAGCGTCCGGCCGAAGCTGCCGAACACTTCGCAGATCACCAGTGGCAAGGGGTGGCGTTGTACGAGGCCGGCGATTACAGTGGCGCCGCTCAGCGTTTCGCCGAAGGCAGCGATGCCCGCGCCCACTACAATCGTGGCAACGCGCTGGCGAAAAGTGGTGAGCTGGAAGCCGCCATCGATGCTTATGAGCAAGCGCTGGAACTGCAACCGGATTTGCGCCCGGCACTGACCAACAAGGCCCTGGTGGAAAACCTGCTCAAGCAGAAGAACACCCCGCCGCCGGCCGAACCACAGCCGCAACCGCAACCGGCGCAGCCGAGCGTGCCCGGCGATGAACCACCGCCAGCGACCGCGCCGCCACCCGCGGTGAAAAGTGACACCCCGAGCGAGGCGCAGCCCGGCGAGTCGGCCAACCAACCGCCGCCGACCACGCCCCCGCAACCGGGGCCCAACGAGGTGCCGGGCAACCCGCCGGACGAAGCACCGAATACTGCCCCGACGCTGCAACCTGGCGAGGACAACCTCGAAGGCGAGCAACGCCAGGCACTGGAACAATGGCTGGGCAAGATCCCGGACGACCCGGGCGAACTGCTGCGACGCAAATTCTGGTACGAACAGCAACAACATCAGGATCAGGAAAAAACTCGATGACCCGCTTCACCGCTCTGTTGCTGCCCCTGCTGTTCTGCACAGCCACCGCCCAGGCGGCCGAGCTGACGGCCAGCGTGGATCGCAGTCGCCTGAACTCCGGCGAGACGGTCGAACTCACCCTCGAAACGGATGATGTCACCCAGTTCGGCAAACCTGACCTGGCGCCGCTGGAACCGTTGTTCGAGGTGCGCGGCACACGTCAGGTCAACCAGTTGAACACCCTCAATGGCGACAACCGTGCCACCACCCGCTGGATCATCACCCTGCTGCCGAAAGAGAACGGCAGTGTGGTCATTCCGCCGCTGCAACTGGGTAAGGTGCAGAGCCAGCCGATCACCGTGCAAGTGGTCGAGAGCGACACCCGCGAAGAGAAAAACAACCTGGATCCGGTGTTCATCGAAGCCAGCCTCGACCAGTCCAGCGTGTACGTGCAGGCCCAGGCGATCCTGACCCTGCGCATCTACCATTCGGTGTCGCTGTATGACGACAGCAGCCTGACCCCGCTGCAAATCGCCGATGCGCGTATCGAGCAACTGGGCGACACGCGCACCTACGAGAAAGACATCAACGGCGTGCGCCATGGCGTGATCGAGATGCGCTATGCGATCTACCCGCAGCACAGCGGCTTGCTGCTCATCGCCCCGCAGACCTTCAGCGCCACTCTGGTCGACACTCAACCCGCCCAGGACGCGACTGCGCAAGGCCCAAAACCGGGCAAGCTGTTGCGCGTCAATTCCGCCGAGATCGCACTGACGGTCAAACCGAAACCGCTGACCTACCCGGCCGATGCGCCGTGGTTACCCGCACGCAGCCTGAGCCTGAGCGAAAGCTGGAACCCGGAGCCGGATCATCTTCAGGTCGGCGACTCCCTGACTCGCAGCCTGACTTTGAAAGCCGAAGGCCTGGCCAGTTCGCAGTTGCCGGCCTTGCCCGGCACTGAAGCCAACGGCCTGCGCCGTTACCCGGATCAGCCGGTGCTGAGTAACCAGAGCGGCGAGCGCGGCCTGATCGGCAGCCGTGAAGAACGCGAAGCGCTGGTACCCAGCCGCAGCGGCGCGATCGAGTTGCCGACCGTCGACGTGATCTGGTGGAACACCTTCGAAGATCATCTGGAACACACCAGCCTGCCGGCGCGCACCCTGCAAGTGGCAAACAACCCGAGCCTGCAGGTCGATACCCCGGCCGGTACCCTGCAAGTGAACGCCGCCGATAACGATGTGTTGTGGTGGTGGAAACTCAGCACGCTGATCCTCGCCTGCACCACCCTGCTCGGCTTCGGCCTGTGGTGGCGTGCACGCTGGCAACCGGCGGTGCATCGTGCCGCCCAAACCGGCCCAAGCCCGCGCACATTGCTGGACGACATCAAGCGCGCGAGCCAGGCCAACGATCCGCAAGCGACCCGGCAGGCACTCGATGCGTGGGCGCGACAGCAGCCGGAAACGTTGGCGGACATGGCAGCGCGGTTTGTGCCGTTGTCGGATGCGCTGGACGGGCTCAATGGAGCGCTGTACAGCGAGACGGGGCAGCATTGGCAGGGCGAGGACCTGTGGCGGGCAATCCGTACCATTCCGGCGGCCGAGCGGGTGCAGGATCCGGTCGGGGACAGCGGGTTGCCGCCGCTTTACCCGAAGTAAAAGCAAAAGATCGCAGCCTGCGGCAGCTCCTACAGAGTGGACATTTATTCCCTGTAGGAGCTGCCGCAGGCTGCGATCTTTTGATTTTCAAGTCTTTAATTTGCCAGCAGACACTCCACTCTTTAGCGGCCTATCATTTCCTGGCAATAAAACCGGTAAAACCGGGACAGATCACGTTTTTTATCAAATCAATGGTTGAATTTCGTTGTCACTTGCCCGCCTTCGCGATAGGACAGGACAAAGGATATCCATGGCTCGCCGCGAGCGACTGCATTCGCGTGTAATTTTTCTACAAACGCATAGATTTTCGAATGGTTGAAATCAGTCTCAGCGTCCCAGATTTCTGAACCATTTTTTTCAACGGCGAGGTCTGCCTCCATATAGTTGCCCCCCCACTCGACGCTGTATCGAAAGGCGTCATAACCGTGAACAATTCCGCCTTCAACCAGCTGAAAAATTGCTTTGACGATTTCAAATTCTTCAGTAATCACTCTATTTCCTGCGGAAAGGGTCTTTCATTATTCGGGACACGACAGACCGAATTCTCATTAGTGACTGAATGGCTTTCAGTTCCTCGTCATCGGTCCCCGCCTCAATCAGACGCTGAAATCAGTAGTCGAATTTGATTTTCACTTGTTCGCCTTCGCGATAAGACAGGACAAATGACTTCCATGGTTCACCGCGGCTGACGGCGGCTGCCTGTAACTGGTCCACCAGACGGAGAATTTTCGCGTCGTTTATGTCGGTTTCGGCATTCCAGTCCTCAACTCCATCTTTTTCGACGGCCAATTCCGTTTCTATGTAGCCCTCTCCCAGTTCAACACCGTAGCGGAAAGCGTCATAGCCATAGACGATACCGACTTCGACTTCCTGGAAAATTTCCTCGACGATCTTTATATCTTCAGTGATCACTTTTTACCCCCCCTGGACTGGGCAAAGGCGGAGTTTCCTCGGCGCCATCCGTACCGCACTCGCCGCAAATGATATCAATATAATGGCCAAACACCCGATAACCGCTTTCTGGCATCATCGAAATGCCCAGCCTCGACCTACCCAGACAAGCCCTCACTCCCCAATAATCTGTAAACTCCCCTCTCTTTAGCCGCCCATCATTTTCCTGCGGCCATCACCTCTTTATTTGTTGCGGAGTCCACCTTGCGTCTGTTCCACACCTCCGACTGGCACCTTGGGCAAAACCTGCACGGCCAGGAGCGCGATTTCGAGCATGCGTGCTTTCTCGAATGGCTGCTGCGCCAACTGCAACTGGCGCAGCCGGATGTGCTGCTGATTGCCGGTGACATCTTTGACACGGTCAATCCGCCGGTCAAAGCCCAGGAACGCCTCTACGACTTCATCGTCAGCGCTCACGAGCAGCAGCCGCTGCTGACCATCGTGATGATTGCCGGCAACCATGATTCCGGCTCGCGCATCGAACTGCCGGCGCCGTTGATGCGCCGCTTGCGCACCCATGCGCTGGGGCGGGTGTTGTGGCTGGATGACGGCCAGCTCGACGCCGAACGGCTGTTGCTGCCGCTGCCGAATGCCCAAGGCGAGATCGCCGCGTGGTGCCTGGCGCTGCCATTCCTGCGTCCAGCCGAGGTGACCGGTGCGCATCTGGGCGACAACTATCTGCGCGGTATCGGTCAGGTGCATGAGTGGCTGATCGAAGCGGCGAATGCCAAGCGTCAGCCGGGTCAGGCGCTGGTTGCCATCAGCCACGCGCACATGGCCGGTGGCTCGGTCTCGGAAGACTCCGAGCGCAGCCTGATCATCGGTAACGCCGAAGCGCTGCCCGCCAGCCTGTTCGGGCCGAGCATCAGCTACGTTGCGCTCGGTCATTTGCACAAGCCGCAGAAGGTCAACGGTGAAGAACGCATCCGCTACAGCGGCTCGCCGATTCCGCTGTCGTTCTCGGAAATCGGTTATCAGCACCAGATTCTCGACGTCACCCTCGACGGCGAAACCCTGGTCAGCGTCGAACCGAAACTGATCCCGCGCTCGGTCAACCTGCAACGCATCGGCCCGGCGCCACTGGCAGAGATTCTGCTGCAACTGGCTGACCTGCCGAACATCGATCTGCTCGCTGAAACCCAGCGCCAGCCATGGCTGGAAGTGCGCGTGACCCTCGACGAGCCGCAGCCGGACCTGCGCCATCAGGTGGAAAACGCCCTGCAAGGCAAAGCCGTGCGCCTGGTGCGGATCGCCGCCGAGTACGCCGGCAACCGTGGCGCCGAGGGTAGCGACGACGGCAGCGCGCTGGTCGAACTGGATCAACTCACTCCGCAGGAACTGTTCAGTCGTGCCTGGCTCGACAATTATGGCAACGAGGTCGATGAGCAGACGCTCAAGGACTTCGCCGAACTGCTGCAGGACGTACAGATGGAGGGCGAGCAGCCATGAAGATTCTCGCCATTCGTTTGAAGAACCTCGCTTCGCTGGCGGGTCCGTTCGAAATCGACTTCACCGCCGAGCCGCTGGCCAGTGCCGGGCTGTTCGCAATCACCGGGCCGACCGGCGCCGGTAAAAGTACCTTGCTCGACGCGTTGTGCCTGGCGCTGTTCGGCGCGGTGCCGCGTCTGAACAATACCGGGCGCGACGCCAAGGTTCCGGATGCCGACGGCGAAATCGCCACTGGCGACCCGCGCACTTTGCTGCGCCGTGGCACCGGTGAAGGGTATGCCGAAGTGGATTTTGTCGGCGTCGATGGTCGGCGTTATCGCGCGCGCTGGGAAGCCAACCGCGCCCGGGAAAAGGCTGGCGGCAAGTTGCAGATCAGCCGTCAGAGCCTGCGTGACATCGATCAGGATCAACTGCTAGCCAGTCAGAAAGGCGAGTACAAGACCCAACTCGAAGCCGCGCTCGGCCTGAACTTCGAACAGTTCACCCGCGCCGTGCTGCTGGCCCAGAGCGAGTTCAGTGCGTTTCTCAAGGCCGACGACAACGACCGCAGCGAACTGCTGGAAAAACTCACCGACACTGCGCTCTACACCCGTCTCGGCCGCCGCGCCTTCGACAAGACCAAAGAGGCCCGCGAAGCGCACAAGCTGCTGCAGGATCAGGCCACCGGGGTTACCCCGCTGGCGCCCGAGGCGCGGGCCGAGCTGGACGAACGTTTCCACGCCGCCCAGCAACAATTGAAGTTGCAGCAGGCGCAGCTCAAGCAACTGGAACAACAGCACAGCTGGCTCAGAGATTTGCGCCAGTTGCAGGACGCGCAGCAAGCCGCCGCCGAGCAACTGCACAGTGCGCAGCAACAGTGGGAAGGTCTGGCTGGCGAGCGCCTGAAGCTGACGCGCCTGGAGCAACTCGCCCCACAACGTCACCAGTTCGCGCGCAAGACCGAACTCGATGCGCAACTGACGCCCCTGGCGGCACAGATCGCCGTGCACACCCAGCAGCACGGCGAGCTCAACGAGCGCCAGACGCAACTGGAACAGGCGCTCAATACGGCAAACATCGCCCTGAGCGAAGCGCAGCAGCGGCACAGCGAAAGCGCCCCGCTACTGCGTCAGGCCTTCGAAGAGCAAAGTACCCTCGCCCGCCTCGCCAAGGACACCGCCCTCGGCGCCGAAGCACGGCAAGCCGCCGAGCAGGCCTGCAGCGAGGGCCAGAGCGCGATTCAGGCCTTGCAGGATAAACAGGTGCAAGTCGCCGAGCGCTTGCAAAAAATTGCCGTCGAGCTGGAACACAGCGCCCCGCTGGCACCGCTCAGCGATGCGTGGAATGCCTATCGCGATCGCCTGCAACAGCTGATGCTGATCGGCAATCGCCTGAACAAGGGCCAGGCCGAACTGGCGACCCTCGAACAGAACGCCGCGCTCAGCGCCGACGCGTTGGCCACGCAAAAACAGCAACTGGAAGTACTGTTCAAAGAGGCCGGTGCCGAGCCGGATGCGGTCGCCGAGCAGATCGGTATCCTCGGCAATCTGTTGCAGGACAACCGTAAACAACTGCGCGCCATCGAAGACCTGACGCGGCTCTGGGCCAGTCAGCAGGAACTGGAAAAACGCGGTGCCGAGCTCCAGCAGCGCTTGCTCGATGCGCAACAGGAGCGCGAACGCCTGACCCAGGACGGGGTGAAAACCAAGGCCGAGCTGACCGTCGCCGAGCAAACCCTCAACGTCACCCGTGAACTCCTCGAGCGCCAGCGCCTGGCCCGTAGCGCCAGTGTCGAAGAGTTGCGTGCGCAGTTGCAGGACGATCAGCCGTGTCCGGTCTGCGGCAGCAACGAGCATCCGTATCATCAACCGGAAGCGCTGCTGCAAAGCCTCGGCCGTCACGATGAATCCGAGCAGGCCAGCGCGCAGCTCGCGGTGGATCAGCTCAAGGAAAAGCTCACCGAGCTGCGCGCCGATGTCGGTGGCGTGATCGCCCGTCAGAAAGAGCTGCTGCAACAGCAAGAACAATTGAGCGCCCAGCTCCAGGCACTGGCGCCGAGTCTGGAGGCGCATCCGCTGGCGCCTCAGTTGCTGAATCAGGACGCCGACAAGCGTGACGCCTGGCTGACCCGGCAGAACGATCAACTGAACCAGAGCATCACTCAGGACGAACAACGCCAGAGCGCCCTGCTCACCCTGCAACAGGACGCGGCGCGCCTGACCCAGCAACTGCGTAACGCCGAAACCGCGCATCAGCAAGCGGCCCAGCACCTGAGCAACCAACAACGCGAGCTGAGCAGCGACCGTCAGCGTCTCGACGAGGAACTGACCGCGTTCGCCAGTTTGCTGCCGGCCGACACCCTCGAAGCCTTGCGCGTCGAGCCGGCGGCAACCTTCATGCAGCTCGATCGGCAGATTGCCGAACGCCTGGCGCAGGTCGAGCAGCAAAAGGAAGAATTGGCCGAACAGCAGCAACGCCAGCAGACGCTGGAGAAAGAGCAGGACCGCCAGCTCAGCCGCGTACAGCAGCTGCAAAGCGCCGAGCAGCAATTCAGCGCACTGGCCGAGCAGCAACAGGCCTGCCAGGGGAAACTCGCGCAACTGCTGGGCGAACACAGCAGCGCCGAGCACTGGCAGCAGCAACTGGAACAGGCCGTGGAGCAGGCGCGCAACGCCGAAACCAGCACGGCTGCGGAACTGCAGAGCGTGCGCACGCAACGGGTGCAGATCAGTGCCGAACTCAAGGCTCAGCAAGAACGCCTGCAGGCGCTGCAAAACGAAGACCGCGAACTGACGCAGAAGATAGCCGACTGGCGCGCACGCCATCCTGAACTGGATGACGGCGGTCTCGAAGACCTGCTGCGCGTCGATGACACGCAGCTCAGCGAACTGCGCCAACGCCTGCAGCACAACGAAAAAGCCATCGAACAGGCCAAGGTGCTGCTGCAGGAGCGGGATCAGCGCTTGGCCGATCATCAGGCGCAACACAACGGCAACCTCGATGCCGAGCAACTCGCCAGCGCCCTCGCCGACCTGCAGAACCAGTTCAACCTCGGCGAGCAACAGTGCGCCGAATTGCGCGCCGAACAGGCTGAAGATCAGCGCCGGCAAAACGCCAATCAGGCACTCGCGCAGCAGATTGCCGACGCCTATGCCGAGTACCAGCGCTGGGCGCGCCTGAATGCGTTGATCGGCTCGGCCACCGGCGACACGTTCCGCAAGATCGCCCAGGCCTACAACCTCGACTTGCTGGTGCATCATGCCAACGTGCAGTTGCGCCAACTGGTCAAACGCTATCGCTTGAAACGCGGCGGCAGCATGCTCGGCCTGCTGGTGATGGATACCGAGATGGGCGACGAATTGCGCTCGGTGCATTCGCTGTCCGGCGGCGAGACCTTCCTGGTGTCGCTGGCCCTCGCACTGGGGCTGGCATCGATGGCCTCGAGCACGCTGAAAATCGAATCGTTGTTCATCGACGAAGGCTTCGGCAGCCTCGATCCGGAATCGCTGCAACTGGCGATGGACGCCCTCGACGGTTTGCAGGCGCAGGGACGCAAGGTCGCAGTGATTTCCCACGTGCAGGAAATGCACGAACGGATTCCGGTGCAGATTCAAGTGCAACGCCTGGGCAACGGTTTGAGTACCCTGGAGGTGAAATGAACACGTTGTATTCATTCCGCCGCTGCCCGTATGCGATGCGCGCGCGGATGGCCCTGCGTTATTCGGGCGTACCGGTGGAGATCGTCGAAGTCAGCCTCAAGGCCAAACCGGCCGAGATGCTGGCGATCTCACCCAAAGGCACGGTGCCGGTGCTGGATGCGGATGGCCGGGTGATCGATGAGAGCCTGGAGATCATGCGCTGGGCGTTGGCGCAGCATGATCCGGACGATTGGCTGCTCGACGGGGATTCACGGATTGCCGAGTTGATCGAGGCTAACGATCAGGGGTTCAAGGTGCATTTGAACCGCTATAAATACGCCGAGCGTTATCCCGAGCAGCCGATGGAAATTTATCGGGCTGCGGGGGCGTTGTTTTTGCAGCAGCTGGATGAGTTGCTGACGGATCGCGATTACTTGCTGGCCGATCATCCGTGTCTTGCGGATATCGCTTTGCTGCCGTTCGTTCGGCAGTTTGCGCATGTTGATCGCGAGTGGTTTGCGCAGACGCCTTACGTGCGGCTGCAGGCTTGGTTGCAGCGCCAGCTCGAATCCAACCTCTTCACCTCAATCATGAAGAAGTAACCCCTGTAGGAGCTGCCGCAGGCTGCGATCTTTTGACCTTGATCTTAATAAACAAGATCAAAAGATCGCAGCCTGCGGCAGCTCCTACAGGGAAGTGTGTTTCAGGCCAGGGCGTTGCACATGCCCAGTGCCATGCAATCCACTTCAAACGGCCCAAGAAAGTCGACCTCAGCCTTGATCGGCGGATTACCCGCCAGCAACCCCTGCGAGTTGGCCCGTTCGATGTTGTGCGCGATGCTGTGATTGGCCTCTATGGCCCGAGCCAGGGCGCCAACCGAACCTTGGCCGAAGCCGAGTAACGCAGCACCATTGGTCATCAGTGCCAGTCCGGCGATGACCCAAAGTCTGTAACCTTTCATGCGCCGCCCACTCCTGCGAGTTCAGTACGATCAACCAGCACGTCTGCGCGGTGTTCGAACTGGATGCCGGGGTGTGCGACCTCGATCGGTGCATCGAAGCTGTGTTGGGTTTGCGCGGCGATGCTGACAAACAGCACCAGTGCCAGGTAAAGACCGATGGCCAGGTAGGCGCCGCGCTTGGCTGAGGTGATGATTGAACTGGCCATGATGTGCTCCGTGGGCATGTTTCAGTGCCGTCAGGATCAATCAAAAAAACCGCGGTAACCACTCAGGGTTTGCCATAGTAAACATCAGCCTGGTTGATTATTTAGGCCTTCTATTCGCGTGTTTGAAGAAACCTATCAAGTCGTCCAACGCACAAACGTGTAGGAGCTGCCGAAGGCTGCGATCTTTTGACTTTCAAGATCAAAAGATCGCAGCCTTCGGCAGCTCCTACAGGGAGTTGTTCGAAGCGGGCATTTCAGTGTTGGGCTTTGTGATCCAGTGCGGCGTAGAAGTTGGCGCTCTGTTGCAGGTATTTCTGGGTGTAGCTCTGGGTGTGGGATTTTTTGCCGGCGATTTCAACGTTGGCACTGGCTGGCAGTGCGACGGTGGCGGAGATGGCGGAAGCGGCGATGATGGAGAAGAGATTGAAGTTCATGGCGGTAACCCTCGTGTTCGGTTGGCTTGCTTTGCCCGGTAGGGCCGTGAAGCAAACTTAACGCTCGAGGGTTGATCGCTTGAAATGCTTTGTAGCATTACCGGATATCAGCGCGATTAATACAACAAGTCAGGCCCCGCAAACCGGGACCTGTGGCTTATTGTCGCACCAGAAACTTCAGGTCGCTCGGGGCGTCCATCGGCAGTTTTTGCACAGTTTTGCCGAGCAGACCGGTCTTGGCATCGCGCTCGACGACGACAATTTCGTTGCTCTTCTGGTTGGCGATCAGCAGGAACTTGCCACTCGGATCAAGGCTGAACTCACGCGGGTGATCACCTTCCACCGAACGCTTTTGCAGCTCCTTGAGCTGACCGGCCGCCGGGTCAATGCTCAATACCACCAATTGATTGGCAGTGCCGCGATTGCTGACGTAGAGGAACTTGCCATCGGCCGACGCATGCAGCGCGGCGGCGGCTTTGTCCGAGGTCGGCTGACCGGCAGCCAGATCGACCATTTGTGTCTGAGTCAGCACGCCGTCGTGGTAGTCGAACACCGCGATCTGCGCGCTCATTTCCATGCTCAGCCAGGCATGTTTGCCGTCAGCACTGAACAGCAGATGACGCGGGCCGCTGCCGGCCGGCAGGCTCACCGAAGCGGTTTTCGCCGGGGTCAGCGGCAGGTCCGGATTGGCCTTCGGGTCGAACTGGTAGATGAAGACCTTGTCCGCCCCGAGGTCGTTGGAGAACACGTAGCGACCATCCGGCGAAGACACCGTCGAGTGCACGTGGTTCGAGGCCTGACGCTCTGGATTGACCCGGCTCGCCGGGTGCGCGCTCATCTGCACCACGGGTTTGAGTTTGCCATCGGCGCCGACCGGCAACACCGCGAGGGTGCCACCCGGATCTTCCACCACCGAATAGTTGCTGACGAACAGATGGCTGGCATCGCCGCTGAGGCTCGAATGGGTCGGCTCGTTGCCCAGGCTCTGCACTTGATTGATCAGGGTCAGGGCGTGGGTCTTCGGATCGATCGAGTAGCTGCTGACGCGGCCGACGGGATCTTTCTGGCCGGGGCCGTTTTCGTTGACCACGAACAGCTGTTTCTGGTCTTTGGACAAGGTCAGCCACGACGGGTTTTCGCTCTTCACCACTTGCAGCGGCTTGGCGGCAATCTGGCCGGTAGCACTATCGAAACTCATTCGATAGATGCCTTGGCTGGTGCCCGCGGTGTAGGAGCCAACCAGCAATTGATAGCTCTCGGCGCTGGCACTGGAAAGGCCCATCGCACCGACGCCGCCGGCCATCAGCAGCGGCCAGAATTTACGCATGTTCATCAATTGTCATCCTCGTCGTCGCTGCTGCTGACTACATCACCGAGGCAAACCAGACGGTGCTCGCCGGTGGTTTTGGTGTCGCTGGCGTAGCCAATGATCAGCCAGCTCTGCAGATCTTCGTCAAACGTCGCCGCCGTAACCTGCGCCGGCGTGAATTCCCAATGCTTGGCCGCTCGGCCGTCGATGCATTCGATGTGCAGGTTGTCGTCTTCGTCGAGGGCGAATTCGAAGGCGTGCAAGCCATCGATTTCGACCATATCGCAGTGTTCGAGGACGTCGAGAAGGGTTTGGGCAGTCATGGCAATCAAGTCTTTCAGGGGGGAAACCGGCAATGATAGCCCAAAGATCCATATTCCCCCTGTAGGAGCTGCCGAAGGCTGCGATCTTTTGATCTTGTTTTTTAAAATCAAAGTCAAAAGATCGTCCGAACGCGGCCCGAGCCTTCGGCAGCTCCTACAGGGTTTGTGTGTCAGAGGGCGTCGCGTGAGGGCTTGCCGTCGACCAGGCGCTGGATACGCAATGGGTTGGCGTTTTTCAGCGGCTCCGGCAACAAACTGTCCGGGTAGTTCTGGAAACATACGGGACGCAGGAAGCGATCGATCGCCAGCGTTCCCACCGAGGTGCCGCGCGCATCGGATGTCGCCGGATACGGCCCGCCATGCACCATCGAATCACACACCTCGACCCCGGTCGGATAACCGTTGAGCAGGATCCGCCCGACCTTTTGCTCGAGCAACGGCGTCAGTTCCGGGAAGCGTTCGAAGTCGGCCTGCTCGCCGATAATCGTCGCCGTCAGTTGGCCGTGCAGCCCCTGCAGCGCTGCGCTCAACTCGGCCTTGTCCGCCACTTCGACGATCACCGTGGTCGGGCCGAACACTTCCTCCTGCAGCACTTCATCGCCGTTGATCAACAGACTGACATCGGCCTTGAACAATTGCGGCTGCGCCTGATTACCCTGCTGCGGCTGGCCCGCCAAATGCTCGATCCCGGAATGCACCAAGAGTTTCTGCAAGCCTTTACCGTAGCTGCCGAGGGTGCCGGCGTTGAGCATGGTTTGCGCCGGTTGGTCGCCAATCAGCCCGGCGAGTTGCTGGACGAAGGCGCTGAACTGCGGCGAGCGGATACCGATGACCAGCCCGGGATTGGTGCAGAACTGGCCGCAGCCCTGCACCACCGAAGCGGTCAGGTCGCGGGCGATGGTTTCCGAGCGCTCGGCCAAGGCTTGAGGCAGAACGATCACCGGGTTGATGCTCGACATCTCGGCGAACACCGGGATCGGTTGCGGCCGCGCCGCCGCCATGTCGCAGAGTGCTCGACCGCCCTTGAGCGAACCGGTGAAGCCGACGGCCTGAATCGCCGGGTGCTTGACCAGCCATTCACCGACGCCAGCGCCGTAGATCATGTTGAACACACCGGCTGGCATCGCCGATTTTTCGGCGGCACGAATCAGTGCATCGGCGACAAGTTCAGCGGTCGCCATGTGACCCGAGTGCGCCTTGAACACCACCGGGCAGCCGGCGGCCAGCGCCGCAGCGGTATCACCACCGGCCGTTGAGAACGCCAGCGGAAAGTTGCTCGCACCGAACACCGCCACCGGGCCGAGGCCGATGCGGTATTGACGCAGATCCGGGCGAGGCAGCGGCTGGCGATCCGGCAACGGCAAATCGATTCGCGCACCGTAGAAGTCACCGCGCCGCAGGACTTTGGCGAACAGGCGCATCTGGCCGCTGGTGCGCCCGCGCTCGCCCTGAATCCGCCCCGCAGGCAACGCGGTTTCGCGGCAGACCTGCGCGACAAAGTCATCACCCAAGGCATCCAGTTCATCGGCAATCGCGTCGAGAAATTGCGCGCGGCGTTCGGCGCTGAGGCTGCGATAGGCCGGGTACGCTGCGGCGGCGGCTTTGGCGGCGGCATCGACTTCGGCTGCAGTCGCTTGAATGAAATCGTACGGCAGGTGTTTGCCGGTGGTTGCGTCGACGCTTTGCAGTTTGACGTTGCCCGCTGCGCTGCGCTGTCCGCCAATGTAGTTGTGACCGAGAATCTGAGTCATGGGAGCTCCTTAAAGGGTGCCGATGCTGTCCGGTTGAAAAGCCGCTGCCGCCGGGGCGATGCCGTTGACCAGCGGTGCGCCGAATTCGGCCTGGCTGATCTCGAACTGGTCGCCCGGTTGGGTGCGAATGCCATCGGCGAACGACAGGGTCGCGGTGCCGAAAAAATGAATGTGCACGTCGCCGGGACGCAGGAACTGGCGGTATTTGAAATGGTGGTATTCAAGGTTGGCGAGGCTATGGCACATGTTGGCTTCGCCGCTGAGGAATTCGTTTTGCCACAGCACTTCGCCGTTACGCAGGATGCGACTGCTGCCGGCCAGATGTTGAGGCAATTCACCCGTGCGAAGTTCCGGGCCGTAACTGCAACTGCGCAGTTTCGAGTGGGCCAGGTACAGGTAGTTTTTGCGTTCCATGACGTGATCGGAGAACTCGTTGCCCACCGCGAAACCGAGGCGATACGGTTTGCCGTCGTGGCCGATGACGTAGAGCCCGGCCATTTCCGGTTCCTCGCCGGCGTCTTCGGCAAACGGTGGCAACGGGAACGCTTCGCCCGGACGCACGACGATGCTGCCGTCGCCCTTGTAGAACCATTCCGGCTGCACGCCCGCCTGCCCCGCCGCCGGTTTGCCGCCCTCCACGCCCCATTTGAAGATGCGCATGGTGTCGGTCATTTGTGCTTCGTCGCCGGCCTGCTGATGCATCTTGTCCCGCGCCGAAGCGCTGCCCAGGTGCGTCAGGCCGGTACCGCTGACCAGCAGGTGTGCCGGATCCGGGTGATCCAGCGGCGGCAGGATGCGCAGGTCTTTGAGCAACTGCGCATAGTCATGACTGATGCCCAGGCCGTGGGTTTGTACTTGCTGCTCCAGAGTGCCGCCGGCCTCAATCGCGGCCAGCGCGAGATCGCGTACGCTGCGGGCGTCCTGCACTTCGCGGATCAGCCCGTTGTCGACCACGCCAACGCGGCGCTTGCCGTCAATCAATTCGAATTGAACCAGATGCATATGTCCTCTCCTGTTTTAGTCGGAACACCGCAGCCCCCTGTAGGAGTGAGCCTGCTCGCGAATGCGGTGTATCAATCACCATAAATATTGAATGTGCCGGCCTCATCGCGAGCAGGCTCACTCCTACAAGGGTCGGTGTCAGTCAGTCAGGTTCGAGTGGCACCGCGTGCACTGGCGGCGAACTGCTCGACCGGGAGCACGTGTTTGCGCTCAAGCACTCGATAGACGATTCCTGTCAGAATCAAACCGAACACCATCACCCCGCTGAGGAAATACAGCCCCGAAGCCAGGTTCCCGGTGTACTCCTTCAACGCCCCGATCACGAACGGCCCGATGTACCCGCCGAGGTTCCCTACCGAGTTGATCAGCGCGATCCCCGCCGCCGCACTCGCCCCAGCGAAGAACCGTCCGGGCAAGGTCCAGAACACTGCCGTGCAGGAAAACAACGCGAACGCCACCAGACACAGCGCCGCCAGTTGCGCCACCGGCAGTGACAGCCATGCACTGAGGAACAGACCGATCGCGCCCAGCACATAGAGCACCGCCAGATGGCCGTAGCGGTCATTCATGCGGTCGGAACTGCGCGGCACGATCAGCAGACCGACGATGCCAAAAATGTACGGCACCGCCGAGACAAAACCGGTCACCAGATCGCTGCCGCCGAACTGTTTGATCAGCGTCGGCAGCCACAGGCCGAGGCCATAAATGCTCAGGGTCACCGGCAGGTAGAACAGCGCCAGCAGCAATACGCGTTTGTCCTTGAGTGCATGCAGCGGGTTGCCGTGACGGGTCTGGCCGTATTCCTGCAAATCCTTTTTCAGTTCGCCGGTCAGCCAGTCTTTCTCGGCCTGATCCATCCACTTCACGTTCTGCGGGCCGTCCGGCAGCCAGCGCAGTACCGGCCAGGTCAGCAGGATCGCCGGGGTGCCGATGACGATGAACAGCCACTGCCAGCCGTGCAGCCCGAGAATGCCATCCATGCCCAGCAAGCCACCGGACACTGGGCCGGTGATCATCATCGCGATCGGTTGGGAGAGGATGAACAGGCCAAGGATCTTGCCGCGATGGCGCACCGGGAACCATTGGGTGATGTAGTACAGAACGCCGGGGAAGAACCCCGCCTCCGCCGCGCCGAGCAGAAAGCGCATCACGTAGAAACTGTGCGGCCCCTGGACGAACGCCATGCCGATGGTGATCGCGCCCCAGGTGATCATGATTCGCGCGAACCAGCGCCGCGCACCGAAGCGTTCAAGCATCAGGTTGCTGGGGATTTCGAGAAGAAAGTAGCCGATGAAAAACAGCCCGGCACCGAGACCGTAGGCCGCGTCACCGATGCCGATGTCGGCGCCCATGTGCAGCTTGGCGAAGCCGACGGCGGAGCGATCCACATAGGCGATCAGGTACAGCAGGATCAGGAAGGGAATCAGTTTCAGCGTGATGCGGCGAACAAGCCGCAGTTCCTGGCTCATGGGGTCGGTCTCCGATTGTTGTTTTTATAGAACCTCGGGGGACGCCTCTCGCGGAACACCGCCAGGGCCAATCCCTCCGTCGAAAACGACTATATAGTAATACTAATTACCCAACAACACTTCCAAAGCGGCGATTTTGCGCTTATGTTTAGCCGTGACTCGCAAACAATAGTCTTACAATAAGAGAATCGATCATGTCTGAGAAGAAACCCACCCTGCGCTCGGCCCAATGGTTTGGCACTGCCGACAAAAACGGCTTCATGTACCGCAGCTGGATGAAGAATCAGGGCATCGCCGACCACCAGTTTCATGGCAAGCCGATCATAGGCATCTGCAACACCTGGTCGGAACTGACCCCGTGCAACGCGCATTTCCGCCAGATCGCGGAGCACGTCAAACGCGGGGTGATCGAGGCCGGTGGCTTTCCGGTGGAATTCCCGGTGTTCTCCAACGGCGAGTCAAACCTGCGCCCTACCGCCATGCTCACCCGCAACCTGGCGAGCATGGACGTTGAAGAAGCGATTCGCGGCAACCCGATTGACGGCGTGGTGCTGCTGACCGGTTGCGACAAGACCACCCCGGCGCTGCTGATGGGCGCCGCCAGTTGCGATGTGCCGGCGATCGTCGTTACCGGCGGGCCGATGCTCAACGGCAAACACAAGGGCAAGGACATCGGCTCGGGCACGGTGGTCTGGCAGCTCAGCGAACAGGTCAAGGCCGGCACCATCACCATCGATGATTTCCTTGCAGCCGAGGGCGGCATGTCACGCTCGGCAGGCACCTGCAACACCATGGGCACCGCATCGACCATGGCCTGCATGGCCGAAGCACTGGGCACGTCGTTGCCGCACAATGCGGCGATTCCGGCGGTGGATGCGCGGCGTTACGTGCTGGCGCACATGTCCGGCATGCGTGCAGTGGAGATGGTGCGCGAAGACCTTCGTCTGTCGAAGATTTTGACCAAGGAAGCCTTTGAAAACGCCATTCGGGTCAACGCGGCTATTGGCGGATCGACCAACGCGGTGATTCACCTGAAAGCCATCGCCGGACGCATCGGCGTCGAACTGGATCTGGACGACTGGACACGCATCGGCCGTGGCATGCCGACCATCGTCGACCTGCAACCGTCCGGGCGTTTCCTGATGGAAGAGTTTTACTACGCCGGTGGCTTGCCGGCGGTGCTGCGCCGTCTCGGCGAGGCCAATCTGATCCCCAATCCCGATGCGCTGACCGTCAACGGTAAATCACTGGGCGAGAACACCAAGGACGCACCGATCTACGGCGAGGACGAAGTGATCCGCACCCTCGACAATCCGATCCGCGCTGACGGTGGCATCTGTGTGTTGCGCGGTAATCTGGCGCCACTCGGTGCCGTGCTCAAGCCGTCCGCCGCTACGCCTGAGCTGATGCAACATCGTGGACGTGCGGTGGTGTTCGAGAACTTCGACATGTACAAGGCGCGGATCAATGATCCGGAACTGGAGGTCGATAAAGATTCGATCCTGGTGATGAAGAACTGCGGGCCGAAAGGTTATCCGGGGATGGCCGAGGTGGGCAACATGGGCCTGCCGGCCAAGCTGCTGGCTCAAGGCGTGACGGATATGGTGCGCATCTCCGATGCGCGGATGAGCGGCACCGCGTACGGTACGGTGGTTTTGCACGTTGCCCCGGAAGCGGCGGCCGGCGGGCCGTTGGCGGTGGTGCAGGAAGGCGACTGGATCGAGCTGGATTGCGCCAGCGGGCGTTTGCATCTGGACATTCCGGATGCCGAACTGGCAGCGCGCATGGCGGATCTGCAGCCGCCGCAGCAGTTGTTGGTGGGTGGCTATCGTCAGCTGTACATCGACCATGTGCTGCAGGCGGATCAGGGCTGCGATTTCGACTTCCTGGTGGGTTGCCGAGGTGCGGAAGTCCCGCGCCATTCCCACTAACCCCGCAGATCTACTGTAGGAGTGAGCCTGCTCGCGATAGCGGTCCGCCAGTTGTTACACATGCTGACTGACACACCGCCATCGCGAGCAGGCTCACTCCTACATTTGCTATGCATCGGCCTCAAGATCGCCGCACGCCTGCTATGATGCGCGGCATCTCCATCGCTCAGGATCGCGCCGCTCCCCATGGATTACCGCAAACCCTCCGACCGTAAAAGCATGCACTCGCGCATTGTCCAGGAACTGGGCATGCAGATCGTCTCCGGACGCTTTTTGCCCGACGACAAACTGCCCGCCGAAGCGCTGTTGTGCGAGGAATACGCGGTGAGCCGGCCGGTGTTGCGCGAAGCCACGCGGGTGCTGGTGGCCAAGGGGCTGGTGTACTCCAGACCGCGCGTCGGCACGGTGGTCAAGGCCCGTCGTGAATGGCACATGCTCGATCCGGATGTGCTGCACTGGCTGATGCAAAGCAGCCCGCAGAATGAATTTTTCAATGTGCTGACCAGTGTGCGCAGCATCATCGAACCGGCCGCTGCCGCCCTCGCCGCCCAGCACGCGACCGAGGCCGACATCGCGGCCATCGGCGAGGCCTATCAACGTATGGAAGCAGCGCCGACGCCGGAAGCCTTGTTGCAACCGGATCTGGACTTCCACAGCCGCATCGCTGACGCGACCCACAACGATCTGCTGGCCAACCTGTGCAACATGCTCTCGGTGGCGATTGCCGAGGCATTGAAGCATTCCAACCAGCGACCGAACCTGCATGAACTGGCGCTGCCGAGGCACAAGGCAATTCTTACGGCGATCGAGAACCGTGATGCTCTGGGTGCCCGCCATGCGACGCTGGTGCAACTGGACGATGCGCGTAGTGCGTTGAGTGTTGTGCTTGGTACCGAGCTCTCTTGAAGCAAAGTCAAAAGATCGCAGCCTTCGGCAGCTCCTACAGGGATTGGATACACCCGTAGATTACTGATGTGGCCTCATGTAGGAGCTGCCGAAGGCTGCGATCTTTTGATCTTGCCCTACAACAAAGCCGCAACCCTAAGGTTGCGGCTTTGTTGTTTCAGGCATCCGGATCAGTGGGCAAACAGCGAGTTGCCCTTCTGCCCCGCCAGTTTCTCCGGTTTGATCAGGAATTTAGCCAGCGCTGGCAGCAGCCACAGCGCACCGAACATGTTCCACAACAACATGAAGGTCAGCATCAGGCCCATGTCGGCCTGGAACTTGATCGCCGAGAAGATCCAGGTGCACACGCCAATCGCCAGGCACAGACCGGTGAACAGCACCGCTTTACCGGTGGATTTCAGGGTCTGGTAATAAGCTTCCTGCAACGGCAGACCCGCGCGCAGGAAACTCTCCAGACGGCTGTAGATGTAGATCCCGTAGTCCACGCCAATCCCCACGCCCAACGCCACCACCGGCAGGGTCGCGACTTTGACGCCGATGCCCATGAACGCCATCAGCGCGTTGCCCAGCACCGAGGTCAGCACCAGCGGCAGGACGATGCACAGGGTCGCCGCCCATGAGCGGAAGGTGATCATGCACATCACTGCGACGCAGATGTACACCAGGATCAGGATGGTCAGCTCGGCCTGTTTGATCACCTCGTTGGTGGCCGCTTCGATGCCGGCGTTACCGGCGGCGAGGATGAACTCCAGGCCGTCCTTGTTGTTGGCCTTGGCGAATTCCTGTACCGCGTGTACCGCACGGTCGAGGGTTTCGGCCTTGTGGTCGTTGAGGAAGATCAACACCGGCGCCAACGAACAGCTGTTGTTGTACAGACCGTCGGCACGGGCGATCGAGTTGTTCAGCACGTCCGGGTTGCGCGACAGGGTTTCCCATTTCAGGTTGCCCTCGTTCATGCCCTTGATCATCTGCTTGGACACAGTCACCAGCGAGATCGCCGACTGCACGCCCTCGGTGTTCTGCATCTTCCACATCAGCTCGTCGATCGGCGCCATGGCTTCGTAGCGCGAGCAACCTTCGGTGGCGGTCTTGACCATCACCACCAGCACGTCGGAACTGGTGGAATAGTTATTGATGATGAAGTTGTTGTCCTTGTTGTAGCGCGAGTCCGGACGCAGCTCCGGCGCACCCTGGTCAAGGTCGCCGATTTTCAGATTCTGGCTGTACCAGAGACCGCCGCCGAAGGCGATCAGCGCCAGGGCGATGGAGATCGGTGCGACTTTCGGGCTGGCGAAGTTCGACAGGAAGCGCCAGAACGGATGTTCGCGGTTCGCGTCCTTCTTGCTCCTGGCAATCGCGCGCTTGCTGATGCCGACATAGGAAATCGCCACCGGGAGCAGGATCAGGTTGGTGAACACGATCACCGCCACCCCGATGGACGCGCCGATCGCCAGTTCGCGGATTACCCCGATGTCGATGATCAACAGGGTGATGAAGCCGACGGCGTCGGCGAGAATCGCGATCATCCCCGGCAGGAACAGTTGCCGGAAGGTGCGCCGCGCCGCGGTCAGAGCGTTGTCCGCTTCACTCGATTGCAGGGCGATACCGTTGATCTTCTGCACGCCGTGGGAAATGCCGATGGCGAAGATCAGGAACGGCACCAGCATCGAATACGGATCCAGCCCGAAACCGAAGAAGTGCATCAGTCCGAGCTGCCAGACCACCGCCACCAGCGTGGTGCTCAACACCGCGACGGTGCTGCGCAGGCAGTTGGTGAACCACAGCAGCAGAATCAGGGTGATGACGAAAGCGATGCCGAAGAACATCACCACCATCACCAACCCGTCGATCAGGTCACCGACCTTCTTGGCGAAGCCGACGATGTGGATCTTGACGTTGGGGTTCTGTGCTTCGAACTTGTTGCGGATCTTGTCTTCGAGCTCATGGGAGAACTTCCGATAGTCCAGGGCGAGCAACTTGCCCTGGTCCTGCGGGTCCGGGTAGGACTCCAGCAGCGGAATGTCGACGATGCTCGACTTGAAGTCGTTGGCCACCAGACGCCCGACCTGCCCTGACTTGAGGACGTTGTTGCGCAGCATGTCGAGGCTGTCCGGCGAGCCGTCGTAGCTTTGCGGAATCACTTCACCGCCGGCAAAGCCCTCTTCGGTTACCTCAGTCCAGCGTACGCTCGGGCTCCACAGCGACTTGAGGCCGGAACGGTCGACGCCGGAGATGTAGAACACCTCGTCGTTGATCTGCCGCAGGGTCTCCATGTACTCCTTGGAGAAGATGTCGCCGTCCTTGGCTTCCACCGAAATGCGCACGGTGTTGCCCAGGTTCGCCAGATCGTTGCGGTGCTCCATCATCTTCTCGATGAACGGATGCTTGAGCGGGATCATTTTTTCGAAACTGGTGGACGGCCGGATCAACGTGGCCTGCCAGAACAGGAAAACGCTGACCACCAGGCAGATCAGGATCACGGCCGGGCGGTTGTTGAAAATCAGACGTTCGAGGAACGTCGCCTTGTCCTGATGATGAGTGCTCAAGGAAGTCATAGCCCCGCCTTCTTATTATTGATCTCGGCGCCGTTGGGCTGCGTGGTGTGCACGCCGCCCTGCCCGGTCAGAATCAGATTGCCGTCGCCGGCCGCCGTCACCGAGGACAGCGAGATGCGGTCCGGGCGGTTGAAGACGCTGAAGGTTTCGCCGTTGTCGCTGCTGCTGATCACCGAGCCTCCGTTGCCGACGATCACGATCGAGCCGTCGGCGAGCAGCGTGGCGCCGGACAGGCCGAATTCCAGCGCACCGCGTGCGGCTTTGAGTTCGACCTGCTGCCAGGTGCTGCCGAAGTCGCTGGAGCGGTAGAGGTTGCCGCGCAGGCCGTAGGCCAACAGGGTTTGCGCTTGCGCGGTGCCGATCACGCCGAACAGCGAGCCCTGATAGGGGCCCTGGAGTTTTTCCCAGGTCTGGCCCCAGTCGGGGGAGCGGAACATGCTGCCCTGCTCGCCGACGATGAACAGCCCGGCGTCCTTGACCGCCGCGATGGCGTTGAGGTGGAACTGGTCCTGGTTGTCGAGGCGGTCGCTGACGTCTTGCCAGTTCTTGCCGCCATCGGTGGTTTCCAGCAGCGCACCGTAAGCGCCGACCGCGATGCCGTGATTGACGTCCTGGAACCAGACGTCGAGCAGCGGCGCTTCGCGCTTGAGGTCTTCGAACTGTTTATTCCAGGTCAGGCCGCCGTCTTCGCTGGCGAGGATCTGCGCGTCGTGGCCGACCGCCCAGCCGTGCTTGTCATCGACGAAGTACACCGCCGTCAGCAGTTGCCGGGTCGGCACCTTGGCCTGGGTCCAGGTTTTGCCCTGGTCGTCAGAATAGAGAATGTGCCCGCGATCACCCACCGCCACCAACCGGGTGCCGGCGTGGACGACATCGAGTATCAGGCTTTTGGCGGCTTTGGCCGATTCGGTGGAATACACCCCGTCGGCGGGCGCTTCGGCGGCCAGCACGGGTGCCGACAAGGCAGCACAGCCCAGCAGTGTGAGGGCTGTGGCCAGCAACGCGGTGTTGCGAAACGCCGGCGGGCGGCAACGACTCATAGACCTTCCCCTATTTATTATTGTTAGGCCATTGGGCCTTAGGGCGCCGCAAGGGTGCTCATGGTGACTGACAGGTCACAAGCATAGCCGTGAAACCCGCAGTCCAGAGCGCCTTGGGAAGCTGGCTCATCCTATCGGGCTTTGGAAACGTCTGACAATCGGCGCCACGTTATCTTTTGTTAACCAAATGCCCCCGACACAAACCCCTGCAGGCGCTGCGGCACGCTGCAATCTTTTGATCCGGGTCTTTAAAAACAAGATCAAAAGATCGCAGCGTGCCGCAGCGCCTACATCGATATCGCGTCGTGGCGGATTGATGAGGATGGCAGGTGAATGCACTGCCATTCGCCGGATGGATCCGGCAAATCTTGCGTGGGGGACTTGCACGATCGGTATTATGGTATACCATCAGACGCACAGACACTCTTAATTCCCTACGGAGCAGCTCATGAGTTTCGAAATTCGCAAGATCGTCAGCTATGTCGAAGAAACCTTCATCGAAGGCGGCAAGGCCACGGACCAGCCAGTGACCATGGTCGGGCTGGCCGTGGTGATGAAGAACCCGTGGGTCGGCAACGGCTTCGTCGAGGATCTGAAACCGCAGATCCGCGCCAATTGCTCCGACCTCGGCGCAATGATGGTCGAGCGTCTGGTGGGCATCATCGGCGGCGCCGAGAAGATCGAGGCATACGGCAAAGCGGCAGTGGTCGGCGCCGACGGCGAGATCGAACACGCCTCGGCGGTGATCCACACCCTGCGCTTCGGCAACCACTACCGCGAAGCGGTCAAGGCCAAGAGCTACCTGAGCTTCACCAACAAGCGCGGCGGCCCGGGCACGTCGATCCAGATCCCGATGATGCACAAGGACGACGAAGGCCTGCGTTCGCACTACATCACTCTGGAAATGCAGATCGAAGACGCGCCGCGTGCCGACGAAATCGTCGTGGTGCTCGGGTGCGCAGACGGTGGTCGCCTGCACCCGCGCATCGGCAACCGCTACATCGATCTGGAAGAACTGGCCGCCGAAAAAGCCCAGTAATCACAATAAAAAGGCATTGCAGGAGCGCTCCATGATTCGGCTCACCGCTGAACTCACCCCGGCTGGCACCAGTTACCTGGCGACCGGCCAAGGCCAGCCCGTGGTCTTGATCCACGGCGTGGGCCTGAACAAAGAAATGTGGGGCGGCCAGATCGTTGGCCTGTCTGCCCAATACCGGGTGATCGCCTACGACATGCTCGGCCACGGCGCCAGCCCGCGTCCGGCCAGCGGCATCGGCCTGCTCGGTTATGCCGATCAGTTGCTGGAGTTGCTCGATCACCTGAATCTGCCTCAGGCTGCGGTGATCGGTTTTTCCATGGGCGGTTTGGTGGCGCGGGCGTTTGCTCTGCACTACCCGGAGCGCCTGCAAAGCCTGGTGGTGCTTAACAGCGTGTTCAATCGCAGTGAAGAACAGCGCGCCGGGGTTATCGCCCGTACCGCGCAGGCCGCCGAACACGGGCCGGATGCCAACGCCGAAGCGGCGCTGTCGCGCTGGTTCAGCCGTGAATATCAGGCGGCCAACCCGGCGCAGATCGCGGCCATTCGTCAGACCCTGGCCGGCAACGATCCGCAGGGTTACCTGACCACTTACGAACTGTTCGCCACTCAGGACATGTACCGCGCCGACGACCTCGGCAGCATCCTGGCGCCGACGCTGATCGCCACCGGTGAACTCGACCCCGGTTCCACCCCGGAAATGGCCGAGCAACTGGCCCGGCGCATCCCCGGTGCGAAGGTTGCGGTGCTGCCCGAGCAACGGCATATGATGCCAGTAGAGTCGCCGCGCCTGGTCAACCAGACGCTGCTGGAATTTCTCGACTACGCACACTCCCGACAAAACCATATAAAGGGGATCGTTGCATGACACTCGCACGCTTCCAGATGTGCATCGGCGGAGAATGGGTCGACGCCCTCTCCGGCAAGACTTTCGAAAGCCTCAACCCGGCCAGCGCCCAGGCCTGGGCCGAGCTGCCTGATGCCGATGAAGCCGACGTCGAACGCGCCGTGCAGGCGGCACAATCCGCCTTCGACAGCCCGGCCTGGCGCGGTCTCACCGCCACCGCTCGCGGCAAACTGCTGCGGCGTCTTGGCGACCTGATCGCAGAAAACAAGGAACAACTGGCGCAGCTGGAAAGCCGCGACAACGGCAAACTGATCCGCGAAACCCGTGGTCAGGTCGGCTATCTGCCGGAGTTCTTCCACTACACCGCAGGCCTCGCCGACAAGCTCGAAGGCGGCACCCTGCCGCTGGACAAACCCGACCTGTTTGCCTACACCGTGCACGAAGCGATGGGTGTGGTCGCCGCGATCATTCCGTGGAACAGCCCGCTGTACCTGACCGCGATCAAACTGGCGCCGGCCCTCGCCGCCGGCAACACCATCGTGATCAAGCCGTCCGAACATGCTTCGGCGACCATCCTTGAGCTGGCGCGACTGGCCCTCGAAGCCGGGATCCCGCCGGGCGTGGTCAACGTTGTCACCGGTTACGGCCCGAGCACCGGTGCCGCCCTCACCCGCCATCCGCTGATCCGCAAGATTGCCTTCACCGGCGGCGCGGCCACGGCGCGGCATGTGGTGCGCAGCAGCGCCGAGAACTTCGCCAAGCTGTCACTGGAACTGGGCGGCAAATCGCCGAACATCATCTTCGCCGACGCCGATCTGGACAGCGCGATCAACGGCGCCATCGCCGGGATCTACGCGGCCTCGGGCCAGAGCTGCGTGTCCGGCTCACGCCTGCTGGTGCAGGACGAAATCTACGACGAGTTCGTCAACCGACTGGTCGAACGCGCCCAGCGCATCCGCATCGGCAACCCGCAGGAAGACCACAGCGAAATGGGCCCGATGGCCACCGCGCAGCAACTGGCGGTGGTTGAAGGCCTGGTCGCCGATGCCATCGCCGAAGGCGCGCGGCTGCGCACCGGCGGCAAGCGTCCGACGGATCTTGGTGACGGCTGGTTCTACGAGCCGACGCTGTTCGAGTGTGACCGCAACTCGATGAAGATCATGCAGGAAGAAGTCTTCGGCCCGGTGGCTTCGGTGATTCGCTTCAAAGATGAAGCCGAGGCGCTGGCGATCGCCAACGACTCGCAGTTCGGCCTCGCCGCCGGCATCTGGACCCGCGATCTGGGCCGCGCCCATCGCCTGGCGCGGGACGTGCGTTCGGGAATCATCTGGGTCAACACCTACCGCGCAGTGTCGGCCATGGCGCCGATCGGCGGCTTCAAGAACAGTGGCTATGGACGCGAAAGCGGCATCGATTCGGTGCTGGCCTACACCGAACTGAAAACGGTGTGGATCAATCTCTCTCAGGCACCGATGCCTGATCCGTTTGTGATGCGCTAGGAGCACTGCGACATGATCGAACCCGGCATTTACAAAGACGTCATGAGCTCGTTTCCGTCCGGAGTCACGGTGGTCACCACCCTCGACCCGGAGGGCGCCATCGTCGGCATCACCGCCAGTGCCTTCAGCGCGCTGTCGATTGATCCGGCCCTGGTGCTGTTCTGCCCCAACTACGCTTCCGACACCTACCCGGTGCTGCGCGACAGCAAGAAATTCGCGATCCATTTGCTGTCCGCCGACCAGACCGCCGAGGCCTACGCCTTTGCCGGTAAAGGCAAGGACAAGGCCAGGCACATCGAATGGCATTTGAGCGAACTGGGTAACCCGATCCTCGCCAAGGCCACGGCGATCATCGAGTGCGAGTTGTGGCGCGAGTACGACGGTGGTGATCACGCGATCATCGTCGGCGCGGTGAAGCACCTGATCCTGCCCGAACAACCGGTGACGCCGATGATTTACCACAAGGGCAAGCTCGGGCCGTTGCCGACCCTGGCCTGATGGATAAACACAATCCCTGTAGGAGTTGCCGAAGGCTGCGATCTTTTGACTTTGATTTTCAAGAGCAAGATCAAAAGATCGCAGCCTTCGGCAGCTCCTACAGGGCAATGTGTGTGAGGAGGAATGATGAGTAACGAAAAGTACGAAAAAGGCCTGAAGATCCGCACTCAGGTGCTGGGCGAAGCCTATGTGCAGCGCTCGATTGAGAGCGCCGATGACTTCACTCGCCCGCTGCAGGAAATGGTCACCGAATACTGCTGGGGCCATGTCTGGGGGCGTGAGGGTTTGTCGCTCAAGGAGCGCAGCATGATCAACCTGGCGATGATCTCGGCGCTCAACCGCCCGCACGAACTCAAGCTGCATGTGCGCGGCGCCTTGCGTAACGGCCTGAGTCGTGAGCAAATACGCGAAATTCTGCTTCAGGTCGGTATTTATTGCGGCGTCCCGGCAGCCGTGGACAGTTTCCGGCTCGCCCGTGAAGCCTTCGCCGAAGCCGACGCCGAGGCCTCCAGTTAACCCCTCGGCTGTTTAGATGCCCGTCTGGCATGGACAGCCAACTTAAAGAGCGGACCCCATGAAACGCCAGCCACTCGACGACAGCTTCAAGGTCAATCGCAACCCCGTTACCCTGCGCGAAATCGTGCTGGACAAACTGCGTAGCGCGATCATGAATTTCCAGCTCATGCCCGGCGATCGTCTGGTGGAGCGCGATCTGTGCGATCGCCTCGGTGTCAGCCGCACATCGGTGCGCGAGGCCTTGCGTCACCTGGAGTCCGAGGGTCTGGTCGAGTTCGCCGATGCCAAAGGCCCACGGGTGGCGATCATCACCCTCGCCGATGCAGTCGACATTTATGAGCTGCGCTGCGTGCTCGAAGGCCTGATCGTCCAGCTGTTCACCCTGCGTGCCAAGGCCAAGGACATCAAGGCCCTGGAAAAAGCCCTCGACGAGAACCGCAAGGCGCTCAAGGACGGCGAACTGCAACAGGTGATCGACTCGGTGCAGGGCTTCTACGACGTGCTGCTCGAGGGTTCGGGCAACCATGTTGCGGCCACGCAGCTGCGCCAGTTGCAGGCACGCATCAGCTACCTGCGGGCGACTTCGGTGTCCCAGGAAAACCGTCGCGGCGCGAGTAATCAGGAAATGGAAAAAATGGTCGAGGCGATCAAGAGCGGTGATGCACTGGCGGCGCATCAGGCCTGCGTCGATCACGTACGCGCGGCCGCCGCCGTGGCCCTCGACTACCTCAAGCGCAAACAGGAAGAGACCGGCGCCACGCCGAACATCACCCTGCCGATCGCGCTGAAAGAACCGCGCATAGGTCACTGACATGTTCAGCCCGAGCTTTTGCCCGAAATGCGGCGGCCCTGACCTCGGTCAGCAAGTCCCGCCGGGCGATACGCACGAGCGCCTGATGTGCCGCGGCTGCGGCTACATCCACTACGTCAATCCGAAGATCATCGCCGGCTGCATCATCGAGCAGGACGGCAAATACCTTTTGTGCCAACGGGCAATCCCACCGCGCCCGGGCACCTGGACACTGCCGGCCGGCTTCATGGAAAGCGGCGAGACCACCGAACAGGCGGCGCTGCGCGAAGTCTGGGAAGAAAGCGGCGTGCGTGCGGAAATCGTCTCGCCGTACTCGATTTTCAGCGTGCCGAAGATCAGCGAGGTGTACATCATCTTCCGCGCGATCGCGCTGGAGATCACCGGGCAGTACGGCCCGGAAACCCTCGACTACAAATTCTTCGCCCCCGAAGACATCCCCTGGGAGCAGATCTACTACCCGGCGATCCGGCAGATTCTCGAGCGTTACATCGAGGAGCGTCAGGCCGGTGTTTATGGGATCTATATGGGTAATGATGACAGCGGCAAGATCCACTTCATCCGCTGACGGCAGTTCGCTTTTTGCAGGAGTGAGCCTGCTCGCGATAGCGGTGTATCAGGTAAAGAACTGCTGACTGACACACCGCTGTCGCGAGCAGGCTCACTCCTACAGGGTGGGGTATTGCTTAAAGTGGGGCGATGCCTTCTACGATGATGATTTCTGCCCTCGCCCACTCCTCGCGATAACGTTTCGCCTCCTGATACGCCGCCGAGTGGTAGCACGCCAGTGCCTGCTCGTAGCTCTCGAATTCAATCACCACGCTGCGCTGAGGAGTAGCCCTGCCCTCCAGCGCTTCGCTGCGCCCGCCTCTGGCTAAAAACTTCGCGCCGAACTCGGCGAACGCTGCCGGCGCGCGCTGGGTGTATTGGCTGTAGTGATCGGGATCGGTGATGTCCACGTGAGCAATCCAGTACGCCTTCATAGTGACCTCTTGGTTGAATTTGTATTATGGTATACCACGAATTTCATCCCTATCGAGAGTCCAGCATGGCCTTCAACAGCATCGAAGAAATCATCGAAGATTATCGCCTCGGCAAAATGGTGTTGCTGGTCGATGACGAAGACCGGGAAAACGAAGGCGATCTGCTGCTGGCTGCCGATCGTTGCACGCCCGAGGCGATCAGTTTCATGGCCCGTGAGGCTCGGGGGCTGATCTGCCTGACGTTGACTGACGATCATTGCCAGCGTCTGGGGCTGGAGCAGATGGTGCCGAGCAATGGCAGCGTGTTCAGCACCGCGTTCACGGTTTCCATCGAAGCGGCGGTCGGCGTCACTACGGGCATTTCTGCTGCCGACCGCGCTTGCACCGTTGCCGCCGCCGTGGCGCCGAACGCTCGCGCAGAAGACCTGGTGCAGCCCGGCCATATCTTCCCGCTGCGCGCCAAGGAAGGTGGCGTGCTGACACGCGCTGGTCACACCGAGGCTGGTTGTGATCTGGCGCGTCTGGCCGGGTTCACGCCCGCCTCGGTGATCGTCGAGGTGATGAACGACGACGGCACCATGGCCCGGCGTCCGGATCTGGAAGTCTTCGCGCGCAAGCACGGGATCAAGATCGGCACCATCGCCGACCTGATCCACTACCGTCTGAGCACCGAGCACACCATCGAACGCATCGGCGAACGCGAGCTGCCGACGGTGCACGGCACCTTCCGCCTGATCACCTTTGAAGACCGCATCGAGGGCGGCGTGCACATGGCGATGGTCATGGGTGATTTGCGTCGCGAGGAGCCGACGCTGGTGCGCGTGCATGTGATTGATCCGCTGCGTGATCTGGTCGGCGCCGAGTACAGCGGGCCGAGCAACTGGACGTTGTGGGCGGCGCTGCAACGGGTCGCGGCGCAAGGTCATGGCGTGGTCGTGGTGTTGGCCAATCATGAATCGTCGCAGGCGTTGCTGGAGCGCGTACCGCAGTTGACCCAGCCGCCACGGCAGTTCAGTCGCTCGCAATCGCGGATTTATTCCGAGGTCGGTACCGGGGCGCAGATTCTGCAGAACCTGGGGGTGGGCAAGCTGCGGCATCTGGGGCCGCCGCTCAAATATGCGGGGTTGACCGGGTATGACCTGGAGGTGGTCGAGAGCATTCCCTTCAGCGAATAACCCACGCCAACCACAATTCCAACTGTAGGAGTGAGCCTGCTCGCGATAGCGGTGGATCAGCCAACATCATCGCTGAACGTCACACCGCTATCGCGAGCAGGCTCACTCCTACAGGGTTTTGCACTTCAAATTGATTCACCCGAGCTCACAAAAAGCACGTTCGCCAGATAACCGGTAAGGCAAAGTGCTTGCACAAAGCTTGGAATACCATAATATGATATTCCATAGACCGGACGACCTGAAAAACCTTCCGGCTACTGCTCCCGACAGGCGGGCAACAACGCAAGCCCGCTCAAAAACACAACAATGAGGGCGTAAAAATGGTGTTGAACAAAGCTGCAACCGCAATCCTTTTTGCGGGACTGCTGAGCGTGACCGGCCAGGCTGCAATGGCCGCCGAAAGCGTGAACTTCGTCAGCTGGGGCGGTAGCACCCAGGATGCACAGAAACAGGCCTGGGCCGATCCGTTCAGCAAGGCCAGCGGCATCACTGTGGTGCAGGACGGCCCGACCGACTACGGCAAACTCAAGGCCATGGTCGAAAGCGGCAACGTGCAGTGGGACGTGGTCGATGTTGAAGCCGATTTCGCCCTGCGCGCCGCCGCCGAGGGTCTGCTCGAACCCCTCGACTTCAACGTCATCCAGCGCGACAAGATCGACCCGCGTTTCGTCAGCGATTACGGCGTCGGCTCGTTCTTCTTCTCCTTCGTCCTCGGCTACAACGAAGGCAAGCTCGGCGCTGCCAAGCCGCAAGACTGGACCGCGCTGTTCGACACCAAGACCTACCCTGGCAAACGCGCCCTGTACAAATGGCCAAGCCCCGGCGTGCTCGAACTGGCGCTGCTGGCCGACGGCGTAGCGGCTGACAAGCTCTACCCGCTGGATCTGGATCGCGCCTTCAAGAAACTCGACACCATCAAGAAAGACATCGTCTGGTGGGGCGGCGGCGCGCAGTCGCAGCAACTGCTGGCCTCCGGTGAAGCGAGCATGGGCCAGTTCTGGAACGGCCGGATTCACGCCCTGCAGGAAGACGGCGCGCCAGTCGGCGTGAGCTGGAAACAGAACCTGGTCATGGCCGACATCCTGGTGATTCCAAAGGGCTCGAAAAACAAGGACGCGGCGATGAAGTTCCTGGCCAACGCCAGCAGTGCCAAAGGCCAGGCCGACTTCTCCAACCTGACTGCCTACGCCCCGGTCAACGTCGACAGCGTGGCGCGCCTGGACTCGGTGCTGGCCCCGAACCTGCCGACGGCCTACGCCAAGGATCAGATCACTCTTGATTTCGCGTACTGGGCCAAGAACGGTCAAGCCATCGCGACACGGTGGAACGAATGGCTGGTCAAATGAAAATGGCGGCCGCTGCGCCCCGTCCTGCAACGGTGACCGGGAGCGCCACGGGCGCTGCCGGCTCGACCCCCACCTTCAGACAACGCTGGCGCGGCGCCGGCAACCTGGTCCCGGCACTGCTGTTCCTCGGCCTGTTCTTTCTCGCGCCGTTGATTGGCCTGCTGTTGCGCGGCGTGCTCGAACCGACCCCGGGCCTTGGCAACTATGAACAACTGTTCGCCAACTCGGCGTATGCACGGGTGCTGCTCAACACCTTTTCGGTGGCCGGGCTGGTGACGATTTTCAGCCTGTTGCTGGGCTTTCCGCTGGCCTGGGCGATCACTCTGGTGCCGCGCGGCTGGGGCCGCTGGATCCTCAACATCGTGCTGCTGTCGATGTGGACCAGCCTGCTCGCCCGCACCTATTCGTGGCTGGTATTGCTGCAGGCCTCGGGGGTGATCAACAAGGCGCTGATGGCGCTGGGGATCATCGATCAGCCACTGGAAATGGTGCACAACCTGACCGGCGTGGTGATCGGCATGAGCTACATCATGATCCCGTTCATCGTGCTGCCGTTGCAGGCGACCATGCAGGCCATCGACCCGATGATCCTGCAGGCCGGCTCGATCTGCGGCGCCAGCCCGTGGACCAACTTCTTCCGGGTGTTCCTGCCGCTGTGCCGGCCGGGCCTGGCGTCCGGCGGGTTGATGGTGTTCGTGATGTCGCTCGGTTACTACGTCACCCCGGCGCTGCTCGGCGGGGCGCAGAACATGATGCTGCCGGAGTTCATCATTCAGCAGGTGCAATCGTTCCTCAACTGGGGCCTGGCCAGTGCCGGCGCCGCGTTGCTGATCGCGATCACGCTGGTGCTGTTCTACTTCTACCTGAAGCTTCAGCCGGAATCCCCGGTTGGCGCCAGCAATGCGAGGTAAGCCGAGATGCTCCTGACTCCCAATGCCATGAGCCGGCGGATGCGTTTCGGGCTCTACGCCACCACCGGTTTGATCGGCCTGTTCCTGCTGTTGCCGATCGTCTTCATCGTGCTGTTGTCGTTCGGTTCGTCGCAGTGGCTGGTGTTCCCGCCGCCGGGCTGGACACTGAAATGGTACGGCCAGTTTTTCTCCAACGCCGACTGGATGAACGCTGCCGCGGCCAGCCTCAAGGTCGCCGTGCTGACCACGATCTGCGCAGTGGCCCTTGGTTTGCCCACTGCCTTCGCCCTGGTGCGCGGGCGCTTCCCCGGTCGGGAAATGCTCTACGGCCTGTTCACCCTGCCGATGATCGTGCCGCTGGTGATCATCGCGGTGGCGGTGTACGCGCTGTTTCTCAAGCTCGGTTACACCGGGACCATGTTCGCGTTTGTGGTCAGCCATGTGATCGTCGCGTTGCCGTTCACCATCATCTCGATCATCAACTCGCTGAAGCTGTTCGATCAGTCGATTGAAGACGCGGCGGTGATCTGCGGCGCCTCACGCCTGCAAGCGGTGTTCAAGGTGACGTTCCCGGCGATCCGTCCGGGCATGGTTGCCGGCGCCCTCTTCGCCTTTCTGGTTTCGTGGGACGAAGTGGTGCTGAGCGTGATGATGGCCAGCCCGACCCTGCAAACCCTTCCCGTGAAAATGTGGACCACCCTGCGCCAGGACCTGACCCCGGTGATCGCCGTCGCTTCGACGCTGCTGATCGGCCTGTCGGTATTGGTCATGGTGATCGCCGCCGCGCTGCGCCGGCGCAACGAAATCAGCGCCTGAGCGCCCAGGAGTACGACATGAGTGCCGTGATCAAAGACGCATCCCAGCAGAACGACAAACCCCTGGTCAGCCTGCGCAATCTGAACAAGCACTACGGCGACTTTGCCGCCGTCGACAACATCTCGCTGGACATCAAGGACGGCGAGTTCATGACCTTCCTCGGCTCCAGCGGCTCGGGCAAAAGCACCACGCTGTCGATGCTCGCCGGGTTCGAAACCCCAAGCAGCGGCGAGATCCTGGTCAACGGTCAGTCGCTGGTCAACGTGCCGCCGCACAAGCGCGACATCGGCATGGTGTTCCAGCGTTATTCGTTGTTCCCGCATTTGTCGGTGCGCGACAACATCGCCTTCCCGCTGGCGATCCGCAAACTCGCCGCCGCCGAACGTGACAAGCGTGTCGATGCGATGCTGAAACTGGTGCAGCTCGAACAATTCGCTCATCGCCGCCCTTCGCAACTCTCTGGCGGCCAGCAGCAACGCGTTGCCATCGCCCGGGCGCTGGTCTATGAGCCACGCATCCTGTTGATGGACGAACCCCTCGGTGCACTGGACAAAAAACTGCGTGAAGACCTGCAGGATGAACTGCGCCAACTGCATCGGCGCCTGGGCATCACCATCGTCTACGTGACCCACGATCAGGAAGAAGCCATGCGCCTGTCGCAGCGCATCGCGATTTTCAGTCACGGCAAGATTGTCGGTCTGGGCAGCGGTTATGACCTGTATCAGAATCCGCCGAACGCGTTTGTCGCGTCGTTCCTCGGCAATTCGAACTTCCTCAAGCTCAAGGCCCAAGGCAATGCGGCGGCGAGTTTCGAGGGGCAGTCGTTGTCGATTCGCCTGACCGCCAGCTTGCACCCCGATCAGGACGTGCTGCTGATGGTGCGGCCGGAAAAGGCTGTAGCGTTGAGCGTGCAGCAGGCGAACGACGAGCCGCTGGCAGCGGGCTGGAACGAGGTGTCGGCGCAGGTGGTGGAGGTGTTGTTTCTTGGCGAGAGCCTGACCTGCAGCGTGGTGACTTCGGGCGGTACTTCGATGACGGTGAAAGCGCTGTCGGCGGCGGGAATGCCGCTCAAGGCTGGCGACCCGGTGCGAGTGCGCTGGGCTACGGCGGATGCCTGCGTCTACACCGAATGGGCTGAAAGCGACCTTAACAAAGCCGCCGGTTCCCACTGAGAACCCTTGTAGGCGCTGCCGCAGGCTGCATGAGATTGCATTTCAACGGTGGGAGCGAGCCTGCTCGCGAATGCGGTGTGTCGTTCAATGTTGATGTTGACTGACATGGCCTCTTCGCGAGCAGGCTCGCTCCCACAGAGGTTTGGTGGCGCTAGACGATCGGGGTGAAACCTTCGATCTCGTCCGGCCAGGCGGTGAGGATTTCGAAACCGGTGTCGGTCACCGCGACCATATGCTCCCATTGCGCCGACAGCGAGCCATCCTTGGTCAGCACGGTCCAGCCATCCGGCATGTTCTTCACATGGCGTTTGCCGGCATTGAGCATCGGCTCGACGGTGAAGATCATCCCCGCCTTGAGCTTCATGCCCTGATTGGGAAAACCGTAATGCAGGATCTGCGGTTCATCGTGGTAAACCTTGCCGATGCCATGCCCGCAATACTCACGCACCACGCTGAAACCTTCCTTCTCCGCCAGGCTCTGGATCGCATGGCCGATATCACCCAGTGTCGCGCCCGGACGCACCGTGCGAATGCCGGCACACATCGCATCGTAGGTGGTCTTGATCAGGTGCTGTGCCTCAGGCGTCGCCTCACCGACCACGTACATGCGGCTGGTGTCGCCGAACCAGCCGTCCTTGATCACCGCGATGTCGAGGTTGACGATGTCGCCGTCTTTCAGCGGTGTGCCCGACGGGATGCCGTGGCACACCACGTCGTTGACCGAAGCGCAGACGGTTTTCGGAAACCCGTGATAACCGACGTTGGCCGGAATGGCTTTCTGCACGTTGACGATGTAATCGTTGCACAACCGATCCAGCTCATCGGTAGTCACCCCGGCCTTCACATGCGGCACCAGCATTGCCAGCACTTCGGCGGCCAGCTTGCCGGCAGCACGGGACTGGGCGATTTCGCCGGGGGTGTTTATCTTGATCTGGTTTCTCATGCGCTGACGGCTTCCTGAGTCAGTTGATGCAGATCCAGCCCGCCGTTCTGTTCGGCGCGGATCAGCAAGCGGCAAATGGCACTGTGGTCGAGGTTGGGGTGCAGCTCGGCGAGCATGCCGATGCGCATCCAGTGCTCGGCCTGCGCGTTGATCGAGCGACTGAGTGCATTGCTGGAGATGCGCAGGTTCTCGTGCATGTCTTCTGAAATTTTTACGATACCCATATGCGAATCCGATACGAAGTGTATATGGATCGTATATTAGCCAACCCTCACTAAGAATTGCAAATACACTCCGCAAACCTACTCACATAACCCTGTAGGAGCTGCCGCAGGCTGCGATCTTTTGATCTTCAAAAACAAAATCAAAAGATCGCAGCCTGCGGCAGCTCCTACAGGATGTGGTGTTGGTTTGGGGGGGCATGCCGAATTTCAGGCAAAAAAAAGCTGCCAAAAGAGGCAGCAAAAACTTTAAGAACACGCGATGTATTGGGTTCAGGATAGACGTCGAATAATGACAGTGTCATGACAGCCGACAATTCACTGAACCTCCCCTGCCCCGTCATCAGGATGTCATCAACCGCATCGCAGAATCCTCGCAAACCGTCTTGAGCCTTCGACGGATGTTTTGCAGGGATCCCCATGAAAGTAGACGCCTCGCTGTTTGCCGCCATCGACCTGGGCTCGAATGCGTTTCGCCTGATGATCGGCCAGTCGGTTCGCAGTCGAAAAGGCTTCATGATTCAGGAAGTCCAAACCCTGCGTGAACCGGTGCGTCTGGCCGAGGGCTTCGACGGCGGTGCTCTTGACGAAATGGCGCTGGATCGAGGCTGGCAGGCGCTGGCGCGGTTCGGCAGGAAACTGCGCGGGTTCGAGGCCGGCAAGGTGCGGGCAGTGGCGACCAGCGCGGTGCGCGAGGCCGACAATGCGCAGTTGTTTCTGCACAGTGCCGAACGCCATCTGGGGTTTCGCATCGACGTCATCTCCGGCCATGAGGAGGCGCAACTGGTGTATGCCGGCGTCGCCCATTCTCTGCCGAGCGCGGAGGACATGCGGCTGGTGGTCGACATCGGCGGTGGTTCCACCGAGCTGATTCTGGGCCAGGGTTCGCAGCCACTGCTCACCGAAAGCATCGCCATCGGCAGCGGTACGCTGGGCGCGCGCTACTTCTCCGACGGGCACATTGCTCCCGGTGCACTACAGGAAGCCGAGCGCGTGGCGATCCTGCAATTCGAGAAAGTCGCCCGCCGCTATCGCGCGCAGGGCTGGCAACAGACCATCGGATCCTCCGGCACGGCGCGGATGCTGGCGAAAGTGCTCAAGGCCAATCGCTTGAACGATTTCGGCCAGGACGGCATTACCTATGGCGGACTGTTGCGTCTGTCGCTGTTGCTGCTGAAGGTGAAGAACGTTCAGCAATTGAAGCTCGCAGGCTTGCAGCCACACCGCCAGAGCATTTTGCCCGGCGGTTTGGTGTTGATGCTGGCGGCGTTCAAGGTGTTCGGCATTTCGCAGATGGTGCCGTCGGAACCGGGTTTGCGCTTAGGCGTGCTGCATGGACTGATGAGCCGTCACTGACCGATCACTGAACCCATTGTGGGAGCGAGCCTGCTCGCGAAAGCGGTGTATCAGAGAAACATTATTCGACTGACACGCCGCCTTCGCGAGCAGGCTCGCTCCCACCGGGTTTTGAGTTATCTTCTCAGGCCAGTTCTTTGCGCAGTTGCCGGGCAGCGGCAACCATGTGCACCAGCGCCGCTTCAGTCTCCGGCCAACCACGGGTTTTCAGTCCGCAATCCGGGTTGACCCACAACCGCTCTGGCGGAATCCGCTGGGCGGCCTTGCGCAGCAAGTTGGCCATCTCCGAAGCATCCGGCACCCGCTGCGAGTGGATGTCGTAGACGCCAGGGCCGATCTCGTTCGGGTAGTCGAAGGCTTCGAAGGCATCGAGCAGTTCCATGTCCGAGCGCGAGGTTTCGATGGTGATCACGTCGGCATCCATCGCCGCGATGGACTCGATCACATCGTTGAACTCGCTGTAGCACATGTGGGTGTGGATCTGGGTTTCGTCACGCACACCGCAGGCGCACAGGCGGAACACTTCAGTGGCCCAGTCCAGATAGTGCTGCCATTGCGCGCGGCGCAGCGGCAAGCCTTCACGGAATGCGGCCTCGTCGATCTGCACGATCCTGATCCCGGCGGCTTCCAGATCCACCACTTCATCACGGATCGCCAGCGCCAGTTGCCGCGCCTGCACTTCACGGGAGACGTCTTCGCGGGGGAACGACCACATCAGCATGGTCACCGGGCCGGTCAGCATGCCTTTCATCACCTTGTCGGTCAGGCCTTGCGCGTAGCGAATCCAGTCCACGGTCATGGCTTGCGGACGACTCAAATCACCGAAGATCACCGCCGGTTTCACGCAGCGCGAACCGTAGCTCTGCACCCAACCGAAACGGGTAAACACGTAGCCGTCGAGTTGCTCGGCGAAGTACTCGACCATGTCGTTGCGCTCGGCTTCTCCGTGCACCAACACATCAAGACCCAGTTGCTCCTGGATGTGCACGGCGTGACGGATTTCGCTGTACATGGCTTCGGTGTATTCGGCCTCGCTCAGTTTGCCTTGCTTGAACGACTGACGCGCCAGCCGGATCGACGCAGTTTGCGGAAACGAACCGATCGTGGTGGTCGGGAACAGTGGCAGATCGAGGCCGGCGCGCTGTTTGGCGATACGTTGGGTAAACAGCGACTGGCGCTGGCTGTCCTGCGCGTTAATGGCCGCCACACGAGCCTGCACTGCCGGTTTGTGAATACGTGGCGAGGCGGCACGGCTGGTCTGTACCGAGCGACTTTGGGTCAAGGCCCGCAACACTTTCGGCGCCTCCGGGTGATTAACGGCCTGAGCCAGCACGGCGACTTCTTCGCACTTCTGCACGGCAAACGCCAACCAGCTTTTCAGCTCGGCATCGAGCTGGTCTTCGCGGTTCAGATCCACCGGGCTGTGCAGCAGCGAGCAGGACGGCGCGACCCACAGCCGATCACCCAGACGTTCATGCGCATGCTGCAACGTCGCCAGCGCGTTTTCCAGATCGCAGCGCCAGACATTGCGGCCATTGACCACACCCAGCGACAGCACTTTGTAGGCCGGCAGGCGATCAAGGATGGTCGGGTACTGTTCCGCTGCGCGCACCAGATCGATGTGCAAACCGTCGACCGGCAGATTGGCGGCCAGCCCGAGGTTTTCTTCCAGACCACCGAAGTAGGTGGCGAGCAGTTTCTTCAGCGGATCGCGCTGGATCTGGTTGTAGGCACGCTCGAAAGCGTTCTTCCATTCCTGCGGCAGGTCGAGCACCAGAATCGGCTCGTCGATCTGTACCCATTCCACGCCAAGGGCGGCAAGCCGCGCGAAGATCTGCCCGTACAGCGGCAGCAGGCGATCAAGCAGTTCCAGCTTGTCGAACTCGGCACCTTTGGCCTTGCCCAGCCACAGATAAGTCAGTGGGCCAATGATCACCGGTTTGACGTTATGCCCCAGAGCGCGGGCTTCTTCGACTTCTTCGAACAACTGTTCCCAACCGAGCTGGAACTGTTGATCAACGCTGAATTCCGGGACCAGGTAGTGGTAGTTGGTGTCAAACCACTTGGTCATTTCCTGGGCGTGCGCACCGCCGCAACAGCTGTCGCTGACGCCACGGGCCATGCCGAACAGGGTCTGCAGGCTGGCTTTGCCGTCTTGCGGACGGAAACGCTCGGGGGTCACCCCGAACATCAGCGAGTGGGTCAGCACCTGGTCATACCAGGCGAAATCGCCCACCGGCAGCAGCTCGATGCCGGCGTCCTTCTGCAGCGCCCAGTGAGCCTTGCGCAGCTCGCGGCCAACATCACGCAGGCCGGCCTCGTTCAGCTCTCCTTTCCAGAACGCCTCTTGCGCTTTTTTCAGTTCGCGGTCGCGACCGATGCGCGGAAATCCGAGGGAATGGGCCAGTGCCATGACAAACAACTCCAATGTCTTGTTGATGGCGGCCATTGTCGGGATCGAGCGCTAGTGAGACAAACTCATTTTGATCTTGATGATCACAAATTTTCCTCATGATCAGATGTCAGCTGTATGCCCGCTGAAAACACCGTTTGCCCTGCAGGATATTCATCCGCAGATCAAGCGGTGAGGGGCGCTTGCGACGCCCTTTGAATACTCAATGGCGCCTTGATGTAAACCCTCTGAAACCGGGCCCTTGCAGTCTGCGATTCTGTTCTATGGTTAGATCGAAATGGCTGTATCTGCGGCCGACTAAAGGTTGCGACGGATCAGGTCTGAGCCTATGTTGCACGCGAGCTTTTCCCCGCGAATGGAACGCGATCAACACCACTACAAGAGGTGAAGAAATGTCAAAGGATTCACGCCCTGCCGTACTTGGGCTGATCGGCAATACGCCGCTGGTACAAGTTACCCGCTTCGATACCGGCCTCTGCACACTGTTTCTCAAACTGGAATCACAAAACCCCGGCGGCTCGATCAAGGACCGCGTCGGTCTGGCGATGATCGATGCCGCTGAACGCGATGGCCGCCTGCAACCGGGTGGCACCATCGTCGAGGCCACCGCCGGCAACACCGGTCTGGGCCTGGCGCTGGTCGGTCGCGCCAAAGGCTACCGCGTGGTGCTGGTAGTCCCGGACAAGATGTCCACCGAGAAAGTCCTGCACTTGAAAGCCATGGGCGCCGAAGTGCACATCACCCGCTCCGATGTCGGCAAGGGTCACCCCGAATATTACCAGGACGTGGCCGCACGACTGGCGAAAGACATTCCCGGCGCGTTCTTCGCCGACCAGTTCAACAACCCCGCCAACCCGCTGGCACACGAGTGCAGCACCGCGCCGGAGATCTGGGCGCAGACCGAACATGATCTGGACGCGATCGTGGTCGGCGTCGGTTCCGCCGGCACCCTGACCGGGCTGAGCCGCTTCTTCAAACGCGTACAGCCGGATCTGCAAATGATCCTCGCCGACCCGGTGGGTTCGGTGATGGCTCAGTACAGCCGCGACGGCACGATGCCGACGCCCGGTTCGTGGGCGGTGGAAGGCATCGGCGAAGATTTCATTCCATCGATCACCGACCTCAGCAGCGTGCGCCACGCCTACTCGATCAGCGACGAAGAAAGCTTCGACCACGCCCGCCAGTTGCTGCGCGCCGAAGGCATTCTCGGTGGCTCGTCGACCGGCACCCTGCTCGCCGCCGCGCTGCGTTACTGCCGCGAACAGACCGAGCCGAAACGCGTGGTCAGCTTCGTCTGCGACACCGGTACGCGCTATCTGTCGAAGGTCTACAACGACCAGTGGATGACCGATCAGGGCCTGTTGCAGCGCAAACGCTATGGCGACCTGCGCGACCTGATCGCCCGGCGTTTCGAAGATGGCCGCGTGATCAGCGTCGGCCCCGACGACACCCTGCTGACCGCGTTCCAGCGCATGCGCCTGGCCGATGTCTCGCAACTGCCGGTGCTGGTGGAAGGCAAACAACTGGTCGGTGTGATCGACGAATCCGACATCCTGCTGGCGGTGCACGAAGACGCCGCACGCTTCAGTCAATCGGTCTCCAGCGTGATGACCGACAAGCTGCAAACCCTCGCCCCCGGTGCCAACCTCGTCGAGCTGGAAGCGGTGCTCAGTCGCGGCCTCGTGGCGATCATCGCCGACGCCTCGGGCTTCCACGGCCTGATCACCCGCACCGACATGCTCAACCAATTACGGAGATCCCTCGCATGAGTCAGCACGACAAGAATTCCCAAGGCTTCGCGACCCGGGTGATCCACGCCGGGCAAGAGCCTGATCCAACCACTGGCGCGCTGATGCCGCCGATCTACGCCAACTCGACTTACCTGCAAGACAGCCCCGGCGTGCACAAGGGCTTTGACTACGGGCGCTCGCACAACCCGACGCGTTTTGCGCTGGAGCGTTGCGTGGCGGATCTGGAAGGTGGCACCCGCGCATTCGCCTTCGCTTCCGGGCTGGCGACGATTTCCACCGTGCTCGAACTGATCGATGCCGGTTCGCACGTGATCTCCGGCAATGACCTGTACGGCGGCACGTTCCGCCTGTTCGACAAGGTCCGTCAACGCAGTGCCGGGCATCGTTTCAGCTACGTCGATCTGACTGACCTGTCGGCGTTCGAAGCGGCGCTGCAGGACGACACTCGCCTGGTGATTGTCGAGTCGCCGACCAACCCGCTGCTGAGCCTGTCGGATCTGGCCGCGATTGCGCGCATCTGCCGCGCACACGGGATCATCAGCGTCGCCGACAACACCTTTGCCAGTCCGTACATTCAGCGGCCGCTGGAGCTGGGTTTCGACATCGTGCTGCACTCGACCACCAAGTACCTGAACGGTCACTCCGACGTGATCGGTGGGATCGCGGTGGTTGGGCAGAACCCTGAACTGGCGGACAAACTCGGTTTCCTGCAGAACGCGGTCGGTGCGATTTCCGGCCCGTTCGATGCGTTCCTGACGTTGCGCGGGGTGAAAACCCTGGCGCTGCGCATGGAGCGTCATTGCAGCAACGCGCTGGAGCTGGCCAAGTGGCTGGAGCAGCAACCGCAGGTCAAACGCGTCTACTATCCGGGCCTGCCGTCGCATCCGCAGCATGAGCTGGCCAAGCGGCAGATGCATGGTTTTGGCGGGATGATCTCGGTGGATCTGAACAGTGATCTGGAGGGCGCACGACGCTTTCTGGAAAACGTGAAGATCTTTGCCCTGGCCGAAAGCCTGGGCGGCGTCGAAAGCCTGATCGAGCACCCGGCGATCATGACCCACGCGACCATTCCAGCTGAAACCCGCGCCAAACTGGGCATCGGCGATGGCCTGGTGCGTCTGTCGGTGGGGGTCGAAGACCTCGAAGACCTGCGCGCCGATCTGGCGTACGCGCTGACGAAAATCTGATCCTGCAACAACGACAAAGCCCGCAGCAATGCGGGCTTTGGTGTTCGTGCAGGCGGCCAGTGCTGGTCTCTGGCTTACAAGGTTTATCGGGCCTCTCACAGTACAAAAGCAACCATGGAAAAAGAGCGGTGCTTTGCTGCCTCACACGGCATAAGGGCTGGATCTCAGCGCGGAGATCTTTCTAACCGTGTACCCTTCGGAACGCGCCCCACGTCCCCTTGCTATCCGCTTGCGCATCAGTCTGCGTCTTCGCCTACACCTTTGAGGCTAGCAAAAGCCGTCGAGCCCCGGGCGGTGTTTTTAGACTGATTTTCTTCTAGCGACCCTGCGCAAGGAAGTTAACCGACTATCGCTTGCTCCCCCGGCCACCCATGGCCCGTGTTTGACGATCTATACTTTTCAGCTCGCTTTCGCGATTTCATGCAATACGTCGACACCCGTGCGCGTTACCGTGCGCCCGTGCCAATCGCCAATCAGGTCAACCCCGGGCCAACGGAATGCTGTGTGGCTGATGGGTCGTGGAGAAAATCATGAAACACACGCTTTTATCAGGCGCCATCCTTGTGGTCGCGGCGACCGTGATGTTGCCAACGGTTTGGGCAGCGCAGCCGCAGGCGGTGGCCTCTGATGGTTCGGATCATGTCGGAGCCGGCGCTGTGGCCTCGGACGGTTCGGATCACGTTGGTGCTGGTGCAGTCGCCTCTGATGGCTCTGATCACGTCGGCGCTGGTGCAGTCGCTTCCGATGGCTCCGATCACGTCGGCGCTGGCGCAGTCGCCTCCGATGGCTCCGATCACGTTGGCGCTGGCGCAGTCGCCTCCGATGGCTCCGATCACGTCGGCGCTGGTGCAGTCGCCTCCGATGGCTCCGATCACGTCGGCGCCAATACCGTCGCTTCCGATGGCACCGACAAGGTCGGCGCCAATCGCTATGCCTACTCACGCGTCGGCGTCGGTTCTGATCGCGTCGCTTCGGCGCTGATGACCGGCAGCTATTCCGACCAGTTCAACTCCCCTCAGTAATCGGCGCGGGGCGACCCACTGGGTCGCCTCTCTCTCCGCCGCACTAGCACATTTGTGCTAATCGACCGCCCTGCCACCCGGCGTTATATTCCCTCGCAACCCCCGATGCTCCCCAACATTGCCGCTGTGCAGTGCGCGGGATCGTTGTGCCTGGAAATCAGAACAACACCAAGGAAGAAACACCATGAAACTGCATTCCAACCTGTGCAAAGTGGCCATCGTCAGCGCTCTGCTGCTTGGCGCCAGCGGCTGCCAGACCGCCAAACCCACCGAAGCCAGCATGAAAGAACGCGCCCAGACAGTCATCGGCAAGCCGGTGTCGAAAATCGACAACATCCGCAGCGACAGCACCCTCACCTACTACACCGCGTACACCCCGGCCGGCGAGTACAACTGCGAGTTGCCCAGCGGCGCGATTATCGCCGTGGCGAGCATGGGCATCATGACCCCGCCGCTGTCGTGCCTGCCCAAAGGCGCCTCACCGATCCCCGTTCAGTAATTGATTTTCTCCGGTAAAGGACGACGTTTCATCATGAAAACCCTGCTCGCAACTCTCACCCTCACCGCCCTCGCCCTGACGGGCTGCGCCACGCCCAAACAGTGGGAAGCCACCGGTGGCAGCAAGAACGACGGCGTGGTTCAGGTCTCGTATGAACTGGGCCAGTTTGAAAGCGGCCAGACCAGCGCCGCACAAGGCCTGACCGTCGCCTCAGAGCGCTGCAAGACCTGGGGCTACAAGAATGCCGAGGTGACCGGCTCCGAGAAAAACATCTGCCGCACCATGGGCCAGTACAACTGCCTGCAAACCACCATCACTCAAGACTACCTCTGCAAGCGTTGAGTCAAACCTGCTCGGCCGGCTCGGTTTGCCGGTCGCGCAGGCTGCGCAAGGTCGCGCGCAGCTCGGCCGGGCGTACCGGTTTGGACAGGATGGCAATTTGGCGGTCGTGCAAGGCCGCCTGTATTTTTTCCATGTCATGCCCGGTGATGATCATCGCCGGCACCGCAAAACCACGCTGGCGCCGCACCTCGTCAATGCACTCGATGCCCGTGGAATGCGTACCCAGATCGTAATCGGCGACGATGATGTCGCAATCGGTGACCAGACCCTGCCCGCTCAACTCGCCCTGCACCACGCAGCCCCAGCGCTCGAGCAGCGCCGACGTTGCCAGCAAGACGTTGCGATCATCCTCCACCAGGCACACCTTCAGTCCGGTCAACAGGCCGGCCTGCCGCACATCGTCACGCATGGCCGGCACCTGCGGCGCCACGGCCACCGGCAAGCCATACAGCGTGACCGCCGTGCCGCGCCCAAGCTGCGAGCGCAACGCAACATGGACGCCGATCAACTGCCCCAGACGCTTGACGATCGACAAACCGAGGCCGACGCCTTCCACGTCCTTGTCGCGCACCTGACGCACCCGATAAAACTCCTCGAAGACCTTCGGCAAATGCTCCTCGGCAATGCCGTTGCCGCGGTCATAAATCACGATGGCCAGCCCAGTACCGCGTCTGCGCACGCCGATCAGCACCGGGCGTTGCGCGCCGTACTTGAAGCAGTTGGAAAGCACGTTCTGCACCATGGTCGCGAGCAACGCCGGATCGCTTTGCACCCAGTGCCGGCAAGGGCGCAGACGCAACTCCACGCCAGCCCAGCGCGCCGCCTCGGCGTTCTGGCGGATCAGGTCGGCCAGCCACTCGCCGAGATTGAACACTTGCAATCTGGGCAGGATGCGCCCGTTGTCGAGGGTGTAGAGATCAAGAATCGAACGGAACAACTGCGAGACGTTGAGCAGCGAACGGTCAATGTTGTCGACCAGTTGCCGCTCCTGCTCGCCCAGCCGCGACTCACGCAGGCACGCCGTGAACAGACCGATGGAGTGAATCGGCTGGCGCAGATCATGGCTGGCCTGGGCGAGAAACCGCGATTTCTCCAGATTGGCCGCAACCGCCTCCTCAGAGGCCTTGCGCGTGCGCTCCAGCAGCAAATGCGCGTAGAACGGAATCACCGTGCTGGTGAGCATCAACATCAGCACCATATACGGTTGCGCCTGCCACACCGGCGTCAACCGATACACCGCCAGCAACGCCAGCAGCGCCAACCCGGTGGCAATCGCCAGATAGCGCGAGCCATAGCGCATGCCGTTGCCCAGGTTGACCCAGATGATCACCGCGTACAGCGGCAACGCCGCCTCACCGCCGAGCACCAGGCCGAAACAGGTGCCGGTGTAATCGTGGATCATCGCGAAAATCCGCCGCGCCGGGTAATGCCCGGGCCAGCGCGCGATGGCCTGGCGCAAGACAATCGACGCCAACAGAAACAGCGCGATGTAGACCACCACCGGCAGATACGTATCGAAGCGCTGCCCCGGCAAGACACCGAGCACGCAGATGTAAACCATGGCAATGCTGGCGATGATGATGCGCAGATTGGCCTGATCCAGCTCGGTGTTTTTCTCGAACTTCATGGGCAACGTCCTTGTGCGACAGTCGTCAGATTCAGCAACGGTCGGCAGGCAATCTGCGTTTGCGGTGCTAAGGTGCATGCCGTAAGCCACGCTGATCCAGGGAGGATCACGTCATGACATGCCGCATCATCATAGCCGACGATCACCCGCTGTTTCGCGAGGCCATGCTGCGCACCGTACAGCGCCTGCTGCCCGAGGCGACCATCGAGGAGGCCGGCGAGCTCGACGCCGTGCTGGCCTTGCTGCCCGACGGCAGCGAGCCGGACACGCTGATTCTCGACCTGCGCTTTCCCGGCCTGACCTGCATCAGCCAACTCGCCGAGCTGCGCCGAAAACTGCCGCGCACCACGCTGATTGTGGTGTCGATGGTCGACGACGAGGCGTTGATCGGCGAAGTGATGGCGGCCGGCATCGATGGTTTCATCGGCAAGAACATCGCCCCGGATGAGATCGGCGAGGCGATTCTGGCGATCCGCGAAGGCGAAGTGCTGGTCAGGTTCGCCCCTTCCGGGCTGCTGCCGCTGGAGACCGGCACCGCCCTCACACCGCGTCAGCAGGATGTGTTGCGGCTGATCGCCCAAGGCAAGACCAACAAAGAGATTGCCCGGGAACTGGATATTTCGCCGTTCACCGTGCGCATCCATGTGTCGTCGTTGCTGCGCACGCTCAATGTGCCGTCGCGGGCGGCCGCTGCGGTGAAATATTCGGGAGGCAGTGGCGCAATTTAAATGAACCCTGCGCGCTTGGGCTCACCTAACTGAAAGACCATCAGGAGGTAGCCCATGCAAATTGAACCCGTCTGGATCGTACTCGCCGTCGTTCTTGTGATCATCGAATTGTGGGCGATCAACCGCGTGCGCAAGAGCGCAGGCAAAGGCAGCAACAAAGGCGTATGGATTATCGCCATCGTGTTCCTGCCGCTGTTTGGCCTGATTGCCTGGGCACTGGCCGGCCCGAAACACGTTACGCAGGATTGACACATCCCCTGTAGGAGCTGCCGCAGGCTGCGATCTTTCAAGATCAAAAGATCGCAGCCTGCGGCAGCTCCTACAGGGAATGCGGTGTTTATGGATCTACCTGCGCCATCAACTCCGGCACCGATTCCGGACGCTTGGCATAACGCTGCGCCAGCACCGCACAGACCATCAATTGAATCTGATGGAACAGCATCAGCGGCAAGATCAACACGCCAATCGTGCCGCCTGCAAACAGCACCTGCGCCATCGGCACGCCGGTGGCCAGGCTCTTCTTCGAGCCGCAGAACAGAATGGTAATGCGGTCTTCCTGGCTGAAGCCAAACGCCTTACCGAGCAAGGTCGACGCCAACAGCACCAGCGCCAGCAGGATGCAGCAGACCACCACCAGCCCCAGCAGATCAACGACTGGAATCTGATGCCAGATGCTCTCGTTGACCGCCTCGCTGAACGCGCCGTACACCACCAGCAGAATCGAACCCTGATCGACAAACTTCAACCAGTTCTTGTTGCGCCCCACCCACGCGCCGATCCAGCGCCGAGCGATCTGTCCGGCAATGAACGGCAGCAGCAATTGCACACTGATCTTCACAATCGCATCGAGGGTCGAACCGCCGTCACCGTGCACATCCAACAGCAGCGTCACCAGCAACGGCGTGAGGAAAATCCCGAACAGACTCGACGCCGCCGCACTGCAGATCGCCGCCGGGATATTGCCTCGGGCCAGCGAGGTGAAGGCAATCGCCGACTGCACGGTGGCCGGCAGCGCGCAGAGATACAGCATGCCCATGTACAGCTTGTCGCCAATCAGCGGCGACAGCAGCGGTTTCAGCGCCAGCCCAAGGATCGGGAACAGCACAAAGGTCAGGCCGAACACCAACAGGTGCAGGCGCCAGTGCCCGGCGCCGGCGATGATCGATTCACGCGACAGTTTGGCGCCGTGGAGGAAGAACAGCAGCGCGATGGCGATGTTGGTCAGCCAGCCGAACCCGACCGCGACCTGCCCGCTGGCCGGCAGAAAACTGGCCAGCAGCACGACGCCGATCAGGGTCAGGGTGAAGTTATCGGGCAGGAATCTTGGGCGGGTCATGGGTTTGCTCATCCGGGGTTGCCAGTACGTGATTGCGACTCTAACGTGAGTAGAAATTACCGACTAACGCCGAAGAGCCAACAGATGCCGCCCAAAGGACATGAGAAAAGCTTCCGGCGCAGCATTCCCGGGCTACCCAGCCTGCCGCGTCCGCTGTACGGGCGCACCGAATCGCTGCCCAATCGCGCACTGACCCGGCGTCACAGCCACCCGTGGGTGCAATTGTCGTACGCGATTCAAGGCGTGCTCGAAGTACAGACCAGCGCCGGACGTTTCGTCGCGCCACCGGAGCGCGCAGTGTGGATTCCGGCGGGCGTGCCGCACCGAGTGTTCAGCTCGCCACACACCGAAATGCGCAGTTTGTATATCGATTGCAGCGTGGCCGGCTGGGCGCTTGAGCGCTGTCATGTGCTGGGCGTCAGCGACCTGTTGCGCGAGCTGATCCGCGCGTTCAGTCTGGTTCCGGTGGAATACAACGAGAGCGGCGCGCATGGCCGGTTGGCCCAGGTGATCCTCGATCAATTGGCCGACGCGCCGCAGATCGACCTGATGCTGCCGCTGCCGCAGGACAGCCGTCTGCGGCAGATCTATCAAAGCCTGGAGCAACATCCGGAACAGCAGACGACTCTGCAGCACTGGAGCGAAAAATTCGGTGTCACCGAGAAAACCCTCAGCCGCCTGTTTCTACGCGACACCGGGCTGACCTTCCGCGCCTGGCGCCAGCGCTTGCGTCTGTTGGGTGCGCTGACCCCGCTGGAACGCGGCGAACGGGTCACCGACGTGGCTCTGGCCTGCGGTTATGACTCGACCTCGGCGTTCATCGCGGCATTCCGGCAACAGTTTGGCGAGACCCCGGGCGAGTTTTTTCGTTGAATTTTGTCGATATTTATCGAATTAGAACATGCCATTCGACTAAGTTCAGGGTAGAGTTTCGCCCATCGGTAATTCTTCACACGTTTCGACGATAACCATAATGACCCACCCCTTTAGCGAACCTGTCGGCGGTAACAGCATGATCGAAGTCACTGAAGTCTCCATTGCTCAATTACGCGCGGCGCTCGACGCCGGCCAGACCACCGCGGTTGAACTGGTGCAGGCCTATCTGGCCCGGATCGACGCCTACGACGGCCCGAACACCGCCACCGCATTGAATGCCGTGGTGGTGCGCAATCCCCAAGCACTGGCCGAAGCGCAGGCGTCCGACGCGCGCCGGGCCAAGGGCGAAACCCTCGGCCCGCTCGATGGTATCCCTTACACCGCCAAGGACAGCTATCTGGTCAAGGGTCTGACCGCCGCCTCGGGCAGCCCGGCCTTCGCCGATCTGGTGGCGCATCGCGACGCCTTCACCATCGAACGCCTGCGCGCTGCCGGGGCCATCTGTCTGGGCAAGACCAACATGCCGCCGATGGCCAATGGCGGCATGCAGCGCGGCGTCTATGGTCGCGCCGAGAGCCCGTACAACGCTGCTTATCTGACTGCACCGTTTGCTTCCGGCTCGTCCAACGGTGCCGGCACCGCCACCGCCGCGAGCTTCTCGGCCTTCGGTCTGGCAGAGGAGACCTGGTCAAGCGGTCGCGGCCCGGCGTCGAACAACGGTTTGTGCGCCTACACGCCGTCGCGCGGGGTAATTTCGGTGCGCGGCAACTGGCCGCTGACGCCGACCATGGACGTGGTGGTGCCGTACGCCCGCACCATGGCCGACCTGCTCGAAGTGCTCGACGTGGTGGTTGCCGAAGACCCCGACACCCGTGGCGATCTGTGGCGCCTGCAGCCGTGGGTACCGATCCCGAGCGTTGCCTCGGTGCGCCCGGCCTCCTACGCCGAACTGGCTGCGAAACCCAATGCACTGGCCGGCAAACGCCTCGGTGTGCCGAAGATGTACATCAACGCCGACCCCGCAGCCGGCACCAGTGAAGCACCGGGTATCGGCGGCCCGACCGGGCAGCGCATCAACACCCGCCCCTCGGTGGTCGATTTGTGGAAACAGGCCCGCGCCGCTCTGGAAGCGGCCGGCGCCGAAGTCATCGAAGTGGATTTCCCGCTGGTCTCCAACTGCGAGGGCGACCGCCCCGGCGCACCGACCGTGTTCAATCGCGGCATCGTCTCCAAGGAATTTCTGCACCACGAACTGTGGGATCTGTCGGCCTGGGCCTTCGACGATTTCCTGCGCGCCAACGGCGATCCGAAGCTCAATCGACTGGCCGACGTCGACGGGCCGAAGATCTTCCCGCACGACCCGGGCACCCTGCCCAACCGTGAAGGTGATCTGGCCGCCGGCATGGACGAATACGTGCGCATGGCCGAGCGCGGCATCACCCCGTGGGATCAGATCCCGACCCTGCCGGACGGCCTGCGCGGCCTGGAAAAGACCCGCAAGCTCGACCTCGAAGACTGGATGGATACGCTGAAACTCGACGCGGTGCTGTTCCCGACCAACGCCGACGTCGGCCCGGCAGATGCCGATATCAATCCGGAATCGGCAGACATCGCCTGGAGCAATGGCATCTGGGTCGCCAACGGCAACCTGGCGATCCGGCACCTCGGCGTGCCGACTGTCACCGTACCGATGGGGATCATGGCCGACATCGGCATGCCGGTTGGCCTGACCTTCGCCGGTCGCGCCTACGATGACTCAAACCTGTTGCGTCTGGCCTCGGCGTTTGAAGCCACCGGTTCGAAGCGTCAGGTGCCGCCGCGTACTCCGGCGTTGACTGCCGGCAAGTAATCGGAACGGCGGGGTTGAGACCGCAAAAGGTCTCAATGCCCGTCGTGGCTGCCCCCCTCCCTGATCGCGACACTTCGTTATTCCCGAACTGTCTCTCAGAAATAAGCGATTTTTCTTACAACCAAAATCGCCGATAGCATGGCCCTGCCTGACCCTAATTCAATAAAAGCCAGGGAGCCAGCCATGCCAACCACCAACATCAATATCGGCGAACCATGGATGTGGGGCGCGTTTATCGTCTTCGTTCTCGCCATGCTTGCACTGGACCTGTTCGTCTTCGGCGGACGCAAGGCGCACCGTGTTTCAGTGCGGGAAGCGTCCTGTTGGGTGATCGCCTGGTGCGCACTGGCCATGGCGTTCGCCGGATTGCTCTGGTGGTATTTGCACGGCGAGTTCGGCGCCGAAATTGCCCAACGCAAGACGCTGGAGTTCCTCACCGGTTATCTGATCGAGCAGTCACTGTCGATCGACAACATGTTCGTCTTCGTGATGATCTTCAGCTACTTCGCCGTGCCACCGGAATTACAGCGCCGGGTGCTGCTGTACGGCGTACTCGGGGCGATCGTGATGCGCGCGGCGATGATCTTCGCCGGGGTGTGGCTAGTGTCGCAGTTCGAGTGGTTGTTGTATGCCTTCGGGGTGTTCCTGATCATCACCGGGATCAAGATGCTGATGTTCGCCGAGCAGCAACCGGACCTCGACAAAAACCCGCTGCTGCGCTGGGTGCGCGGGCACATGCGGATCACTCAGGGATTTCACGGCGAGCGCTTTTTCGTGCTGCAGAACGGCGTGCGCTGGGCCACGCCGATGTTCCTGGTATTGGTGCTGATCGAGGCCAGCGACCTGATGTTTGCGGTCGATAGCATCCCGGCGATCTTCGCAGTCACCACCGATCCGTTCATTGTCTTCACTTCGAACATCTTCGCGATCATGGGCCTGCGGGCGCTGTACTTCCTGCTGGCAGACATGGCCGACCGCTTTCATCTACTCAAGTACGGACTGGCGATCGTGCTGGTATTCATCGGCGGCAAGATGACGCTGATGCCGTGGTTTCACATGCCGGTGGAGTGGTCGCTGGCGGTGGTCGGCGGGGTGATTCTGGGGTCGGTGGTGTTGAGTCTGATCGTCACCCGCAAGGAAGACCAAACCCAATCCCTGTAGGAGCGGCCGCAGGCTGCGATCTTTTGACTTTGCATCCTGAAAAACAAGATCAACAGATCGCAGCCTTCGGCAGCTCCTACAGGGGGGTGCGGTTACTTGTCGGACTTGATGCTGGTCCACACTCGAGTGCGCACGCGTTCGAGTTTCTGCGGTAGTGGCTGGACGACGTAGAGGGTTTTCAGGGCTTCAGGCGTTGGCGTCAGGTTCGGGTTGCCGGTGATGTCTTTGTTCACCAGCGGCATCGAGTCCTTGTTCACGTTCGGATAACCAAGGAAGTCGCTGATCGGCGCAATGACTTTCGGATCGAGCAAGGTGTTGAGGAATTCGTGGGCCTCTTCGACATTCTTCGCGCTCTTCGGAATGGCGAAGGTATCGAACCAGATCGGCGCGCCTTCCTTCGGCAAACGCCAGTCGACCACCACACCGTTGCCCGCTTCTTTCGCACGGTTGCCAAACTGATAGAAGCTGCCGGAGTAACCGATGGCCACGCAGATGTCGCCATTGGCGATGTCGGTCATGTACTTGGCCGAGTTGAAGTAGGTCACGTACGGACGAATCTTCAGCATCAGGTCCTTGGCCTTTTCATAGTCGGCCGGATTCTGGCTGTTCGGGTCGAGGCCGAGGTAATGCAGGGCCAGCGGCAGAATTTCCGACGGCGAATCGAGCATCGCTACGCCGCAGGATTTGAGCTTCTCCATGTTCTCCGGCTTGAACACCAGATCCCAGCTGTCGACCGGCGCGTTGTCGCCGAGCGCTGCCTTGACTTTGGCCGGGTTGAAACCGATCAGTACCGTGCCGTACATGTAGGGCACGCCGTACTGGTTACCGGGGTCGTTGGCGTCGAGCAGTTTGAGCAGCGCCGGATCCTGATGACTCCAGTTCGGCAGTTTCGACTTGTCGAGTTTCTGGAACACCCCGGCCTTGATCTGGGTGTCGATGAACTGGTTCGACGGTACTACCAGGTCGTAGCCGGAGTTGCCGGTGAGCAACTTGGCTTCCAGCGATTCATTGGTGTCGAAGGTGTCCCAGGTCACTTTGATGCCGGTCTTTGCGGCGAAATCCTTGGGCACCGACGGCAGAATGTAATCCGCCCAGTTGTACACCCGCAGCTCGCGCTGTTCGGCGTGTACCGCGCTGGCCAGCAGCGTCAGCCCACACACGGTGGCACCCAGAATGCGTTTCATCGTGACCATGGTTGTTTCCCCGGATTGCGACGTGAGATCGATGGTTTTTATGTTCTGTACACGGCAGCGGCTGTAAAGGTAGCCAAGGGCAAGCAAAGTCCAGCGTTTCGTTATGACTTTGATTCTTGCCGACCGCGCGGTCGCGGCACAGTGGGGGATGGGCCAAAAGGGGATCGAAATGGCCAATTTGAATGACCACTGGAATGCACAAGGGCTTGGCGAACATCACTTGTGGCAAGGGAGCTTGCTCCCGCCGGGCCGCGCAGCGGACCTCGCTCTTCGATTCAAAAAAGCAGAGGCCTGCTGCCGCAGTCCAGCGGGAGCAAGCTCCCTCGCCACGGTTTTATTGATGATCAGTCAGTCGGTATAACTCAACCGCGCCGCCCTGCTCTGCCGGGTCTGCCCGCGTGTGGCGAGGCAGTAATACAACGGCACCGTCACCACCAGGCCGAACAGCCACGACAGATCGGCGCCGTCGACCAGATTGGCGTACGGCCCGACGTACAGCGATGTATTGGCGAACGGCAGTTGCACAATGATCCCGATGAAGTAGGCAATGATCGCGTGCAGATTGAAGCGCCCGTAAATGCCGCCGTCCGCGCGGAAAATCGAGCTGATGTCATACGCGCCGCGCTTGATCAGGTAGAAGTCGATCAGATTGATCGACGCCCACGGCACCAGTACCAGCAGCAACGCCAGAATCAGTCCGATGAACTGCGAAATGAAATCTGCCGAGGCACCCAGCGCCACCACGCAGCAACCTGCCAGCACCACGCTCGACAACAGCACACGCACCTTGATGCTCGGCGTCCATTGACTGGCGAATGTCTGGATCGAGGTGATGATCGACAGCACCGCGCCATACAGATTCAGCGCGTTATGGCTGATGATGTTGAGCAAAAACAGCACCATCAGAATCGGCCCCAGCCACCCGGTGGACTGCCTGACCGCCGCCATCGCCTCGGTGCCTTCCGGGGTCGCCAGCACCGCCACGGCGCCAAAGCTGAACGACAGAATCGTCCCCAGCGTCGCGCCCAGATAAGTGGCCCAGAACGGTTTGGCGATGCCGATATCCGCCGGCAGGTAACGCGAATAATCGGACACGTACGGCGAGAAGCTGATCTGCCAGATGATTCCCAGCGACACCGTCGCCAGCCAGCCCGACAGGTTGAAGCTGCCGCGCGTCAGGAAGTCCACCGGCAAGTCGTGGGCGAAGATGTAGATGAAACCGGCGAGCAACGCACTGCCCATCACCCAGGTGCCGATGCGGTTCAGCGTGTGGATGAAGTTGTAGCCGATCACGCCAATCGCCGTGGCCGCCAGTGCGCCGATCAGAATGCTCAGCGGTGCCGGTACCGACGGTGCGATGCCGACAATCGATTTACCGGCAAGCACGATGTTGGAAATGAAAAAACCGATGTAGATCAGCGCCGCGAAGAACACGATCAGCAGTGCGCCGTAACGCCCGAATTGGCCACGACTCTGAACCATTTGCGGAATGCCCATGCGCGGACCTTGCGCCGACGCCAGAGCGATCACCACCCCGCCGATCAGGTGCCCCAGCGCAATGGCCAGCAGCCCCCAGAGCAAGTCGAGATGGAACACCTGAACCACCATGGCGCCGGTGACGATGGGCAGTGGCGCGATGTTGGTGCTGAACCATAAGGTGAAAAGGTCGCGGGCCTTCCCGTGGCGTTCCGCGAGTGGGACGTAGTCGACCGTGTGATTCTCGATCAACGGATCTTGCCAGGACATCTGGGACATATGCATGAACTCGAGTTTGTCTGTTCTTATCTTTGTATGAAGCCAAACCGGGGGGACTCTGTGGCCGCCCCTCAGATGCAGACCATATTATGGTATTCCAAACATTTCACAAGACTGATCCGTAGTTTGCGGCGCGATCTGATCCGCCATCCTCACTGATACTGCGGCCTGCAGGCCAGCCTAAAGCCCAATAAACGCTGAGTTTCCGACGAAAGCACCACGTTTATCGGTTCAGCCTAAAAGCCCTTGCAAAGAAAAAATACTGGTATACCATCAGACCAACAAATACATAAAAATCGCGTCACAACACCCGAGGACCGTCCAATGATCGATGCTGCCATCTACAAACAAGTCATGGGCTCGTTTCCGTCCGGCGTCACTGTTATCACCACGCTGGACGATGACGGCCAGATCGTCGGCCTCACCGCCAGCGCCTTCAGTTCACTGTCGATGGACCCGGCGCTGGTGCTGTTCTGCCCCAACTACAGTTCCGACTCCTACCCTGTGCTGATCAAGAACAAGCGCTTCGCGATCCACGTCCTGTCCGGTGGCCAACAGAGCGAAGCCTACGCCTTCGCCCGTAAAGGCAAGGACAAGGCACAAGGCATCGAGTGGACGTTGAGCGAGCTGGGCAACCCGATCCTGGCCAACGCGACGGCTATCATCGAGTGTGAGTTGTGGCGCGAATACGAAGGTGGCGACCACGCGATCATGGTCGGCGCGGTGAAGAATCTGATCGTCCCGGAGCAGCACACCGGGCCGCTGGTGTATTGCCACGGCAAGATGGGCGCCCTGCCCGTTCTGGCCTGAACGGAATAACTGTAGGAGTGAGCCTGCTCGCGATAGCGGTTTATCAGATGTCGATGTGTTTGCTGACACAGCGCTATCGCGAGCAGGCTCACTCCTACAGGTTTTGTAGCCTCAACAATAAAAGATCCGAGGAAGCGTCATGAAATTTTCCCTGTTCATCCACATGGAACGCTGGGACGAAAGCGTCAGCCATCGCCAACTGTTCGAAGACCTGACCGAACTGACCCTGATGGCCGAGGCCGGTGGTTTCAGCACCGTGTGGATCGGCGAACACCACGCGATGGAATACACCATCTCGCCCAGCCCGATGCCGCTGCTGGCCTACCTCGCCGCCAAAACCACCACCATTCACCTCGGCGCCGGCACCATCATCGCGCCGTTCTGGCACCCGCTGCGCGTTGCCGGTGAATGCGCACTGCTCGACGTCATCAGCAACGGACGCATGGAAGTCGGCCTGGCGCGTGGCGCCTATCAGGTTGAATTCGATCGTATGGCCGGCGGCATGCCCGCCTCCAGCGGCGGCCAGGCCCTGCGCGAAATGGTTCCGGTAGTCCGCGCCCTGTGGCAAGGCGACTACGCCCACGACGGCGACATCTGGAAATTCCCGACCTCGACCAGCGTGCCGAAGCCGATTCAGAAGCCCAACCCACCGATGTGGATCGCCGCCCGCGATCCGGACTCGCACAACTTCGCCGTAGCCAACGGCTGCAACGTGATGGTCACGCCATTGATGAAGGGCGACGAAGAAGTCGTCGACCTGAAAAACAAGTTCCAGACCGCACTCGACAACAACCCGGATGTGCCGCGCCCGCAACTGATGGTGCTGCGCCACACCCACGTGCACACCGCTGATGACCCGGACGGCTGGAAAGTCGGCGCCAAGGCGATCTCACGCTTCTACCGCACCTTCGATGCGTGGTTCGGCAACAAGGAAGTACCGGTCAACGGCTTCCTGGCTCCGAGCCCGGAAGAGAAGTTTGCTGGCCGCCCGGAGTTTGAGCTAGAGAGTTTGCACCAGACGGCGATGATTGGTACGCCGGAAGAGATTATTCCGCGGATCAAGTACTACCAGGAATTGGGGGTGGATGAGTTCAGTTTCTGGTGTGACAACAGTTTGCCGCATGCGGAGAAGAAGAAATCGCTGGAGTTGTTTATCAGGGATGTGGTGCCGGCGTTTCGGTAAACACATGGCTGGTTCAGCCCGGTAAATGAAAACGCCCCGGGAGAGTTCGGGGCGTTTTAGTTTTACGTGGCTCATCGTCCCAAAAATTTCCGGCAGGCGCATATTGTCCATCTCGGAAAACGGCGCACCAACCAAAACTTGGGCAGAACATTTCAAGATCAATGATCTGGTAAAGGCCTTCGCCAATTTTGCTCAAGGTAATCAGACTATTGGCATAGTGAGTGTATTGACCACCCGCCCCGGCGACCGCATGTCGTTCCAGCTCCTCACGATTCCAGCCAGATACGATCCCCGGACGATTCAGGAACTGTATCCGAGAAGGAGATTTCGAATTGCGTTGAAACTTTGCAAAGGCACGGAATTCGTCGCTGTTTGAGCAAATCATAAGTGATCAGGTTTTCAGGGAAATCTATGGTTAATTTCAAACGGGTGGGGCTCCGATGAGAACACGTTGATCCGGCCGGCTAACATCGTAAACATGCTGCTCGCAACCCTGCCCGACAAACTGAAACTCGACCAGGTAGACCTTGCTTCGTTCCGGCGTAAAGGTACTGATCAGCGGCCCGCAGCTGTATGTATTGCCAGTGCCCATGCCGTTGGAGCGCCCCGACACCTCAAAGGGTTCGTCAGCATTGGCTTGAGTTTCCAGCTGAGGGAAGTGCTTGAACGTGGCGCTATTGGCCGCTTCGTTAAGCTTGGCGATCCAGCCGAACACCTTGCCTCGCCCGGAATCCACCACAGTACCCAGCACTTCCATTCGTTGATCGGGATCTGAAGCCCGGCGAACCGAGAACTCGACAGGGTATGTGTAGCCTGTCGAGTTCATGATGACTTTGGCGTGTTGTGCATCTGGCGTTACCGTTTTTTGCTGAAGTTGGACACCCTCCTTTAAAAGACTGGGGGAAGAGTCTCTGACGTGGGTGTTGCAGCCTGAAAGTATGAGAAACAACATAAACAACAATGGCATTTTGGCCAATTTTTGACACTCCGTTCCAGCGTTACAACGGCCCAACACTGACAATTGAGCCCACGAAGATTCACGAGTCATCAACGGGTAATTGAACGGCTCAATAACCCACGTCACCAGAACCCGCGGCGACGTGCTATCTGTATCGCGACACTCCTCTTATAACCCCCCCAGAAGGTTCTTGTATTTCTCACAAACTGAACTGTGGGAAAGAATAGAATCATCCACGTCATTTAAAACACAAGGCCAAGCTTCCGCAAAACTCAAAAAAACCTTCAAGTAAATTAACTTCGCATGCTCGGTATGATCGAGGTTAAGCTCAATCATTACCTGCGGCTCCCCCCCCAAGACATCCTGCCACCCTTGCAGATCTTCGGCATCGTAAAATTCTTCAAGAACATCTTTTGAATGCAATGCCAGCCAGATTTCCGAATTGCCCTCGCTAACGCCGCCCCGAAAGGGCTTGCCGGAACTCACGAACCCACCGTGCGCCAAGATGATTTCTTTGAAGTCTTCTGTGTTCAACTTTTCTGATGAAATGATCATTGCCGATAACGACATGGTTATAACCCTCCTCTGCTTGCACCATACAAAAAGAGCTGATCCAAAGTATTTATCACCTTGACACCTAATTTCTCGTAGGACTTTATCTGCTGCGCCTTATCCATATTCGGCGCAAATAAAATGACTTCCTTGCGATCAGGATTCAGCGTTGGATTGTTTATGAATTTTAGCAATTGCTCCTGTTTCCCTGGTTTAGTACCGCTCGCCACTTCGATAATGAAATTAGGCGTTTCAGCATCAATTTCGCCAAGCCCCAAGGGTTTCCCGCCTACGAATTTATGCCTGAATTTACTCTGATAATCCACTAGCACACCCTTGTCATAGAGTGCTTTACCTACTTGTCCCTCCAGCAACTCTCCCGGAGAGCTCGACTTCAATGCTTGCTCAATATCATCTGAAAACCTACCGGGTTCAAATTTCAGGAACCTACCAGCATTCCCAGCTTCACTGTCCGCCAGCCCCGCCAACTTGATCCGAAGCAATTCTGTTTCAGCAGCGGCTACTTTTGCTGCCTCCCGCTTCGCTACGACTTCCAGAATTGCGTCTACAACAAACTTACCACTTCGAATCCCCGTCATCGCAAGGATGGCGTCATCAAAGGCGCTAACAGACAGTACCCCTTTATTACCAATTGTCGCCAGTCGATCAGCAGCATCTGTCACAACAGATTCAAATGACGAGATACTCGACAACTCGTTCCCATACTGTGCTGTCTGTTCCCGGCCAAACTGGCCCCACTGCTGGTAAACCGCTCCTTGCCCAAATACCCCGGCAGCATTGAACAACGTCGAATCGGGGAAATGGGGACAGATTTATTTTCGATTAAAAAATTGGCGAATTGGAACTGACGAAGTCCTGCACAAAAAAAATCTGCCACCTTTACCCGGTTTGCACCAACGCAGAAACGTCAATTCTCAGAAAACTCCATGTAAAATGAGTTGGCATGAATCTCCCAAGACATCCAGCCAGGCCCAGGCGGGGCATTGAGAACTCCCTCCAGGAAATACTTTTCAGAAGACACGCTCAAGAAATATGGTGAAGCAAGTTCTTGCATCACCTTGAGCCCCGAGGAGCTCTTCCTATCCTCTGAATATTCAACAACTGTGCTTTTTGAAGAAGAAACACCTACAAAGACAAACCAACAACCACCGACAAACTCATGCATAGCATATGAACTTTCAGATTTGCTTATATATTGCACCCACTCCCCACCTTGACTACGGGCCCTCAATAGCCCGTCTACAGATTCCCACTCATCATATTCAGCCTGCCTCGCAGCATCGTAAATATAGTGCACTGGAAACAGATGCTCAACACGAGCACTTTCACCTTTCTCGCATCTCACAAGAGAAACGCCATTGATATCATTTACAAGCTTACAATGTGGGAGAACTAGTCCCTTTTCAACAAAAACCCGCAGTGAGTCCCCCACAACAGTCCACCTCCCGTAGGTGCAATCGAATGTAACAAGCGCTTCGAAATCCACTGAAACTCTCATTTTATTTTCTCCAAAACGATCGTTTTCATACTATCCAGATTTGTAATAGCGCTCCCATCTGTACGAAGGAAGGTCTGCCCTGAAAACCGGGAGTCTAGAGGACCGTCTTGCAAAACTCTCAATCCCAAAGACTCAAGATCAGATGCACTGGGAAGTTTTCCATAAGGGTTTGCAGCGTTCGCGTTGATGAAAATTTTTCCACCCGGCTCAACCACTCTAGTTGCTTCCGGCAAATAATCCATCATAGAGAAGGTTCCTCCCGCTTCTTTTGGAATGAATGGATTGCTTGCAACAATCTCTCCCACTGAGCCATCTTTAAAAGGTAGCTGCCTTGCATCCGCACGGATACCAGACTGAATATCCGCACTTATATCAACGTTTATGGCTCCCGGTGTTTGCGCATTTTTCCCACCAAACAATTCAACTGTAGGCTTCACAGCAGAACCAGTTGCTTCTCCTATGTCTTTTGCACCGGCGGTCCTTAAGACATCTTTCGCCACCTGCTTCTTCGCCAGCGCCTCCAGAACCGCATCGATAACGACCTTGCCACTGCGAATCCCAGTCATCGAAAGGAGTACATCATCAATAATTGTGGATGACAATATTCCTTTGCCCGAAATGGCCGACAGTCGTTCAGCAGTGTTCGCTAAATCAGACGCGTAGGTCGAAATGCTGGATAGCTCGTTTTCATACTGAGTCGTCTGGTCTTTACCGAACTGACTCCAGTGCTGGTACACAGCTCCCGGGCCATAGGTCCCGGCAGCATTGAACAAGGTAGAGTCATTGAATTGCGCATCTGTCGCACTGAACGCGTAAACCGGTGCTCCGTTGGCAATAATCGGTCGACCATCACTCCAGGTCAGCGGGATTTTTTGACCGGACAATTGGCTGATTGCTGCATAGGCGTCGCCCATATCTTCAGCGAAGTTCCTGGACTCCGGATCATTACCGACAGCGTTTTGCATTACGCTTTTCAGATGTGCGAGACCGGCAGCGTCTACTTCAGCACCGGCTGCGAGCAGTAACAAATCTTCCCACTGAGCGCCCGAGCGCGATCCTCCACGCGCTTGCAGCTCCTCAGCTTTTTTCTTCAGTAGCGGGATTTCCTGTTGCTTGTGCAATTGTCGATTGAACATCTCGACACCGGTTGCACTGGTGACCGCAGTCGTCGCGCCCGTTGCTCCACCACCAGATCCCGCTGCCGCGCCTAGGCCCGAAGCAATCAAGGTAGCCAACGAATCCTGCTGCTTGGCGCTGAGGTCACTATCTTTCAGGGCTTTTGCAATCATCGGCATCAGAGCCGCTGAGACCCCTGCACCCAGTGCGCCGGCTGCGACGCTGCTGCCCGACAACCCCATCACCGCGCCAACCAGCGAGTGCAACATGACGCGTGCCGCCCCGCCTTCAGCCCAAGCTGCTCGGGTCACGGGGTCGGTAGCATCACGTTCTTGTTGGCTGGCGTAATCGCCGATTTTCTTGAACGCATCGTTAGCCGAGGTATTGGCGACGACACCGATCGCTGTCGTACCGCCAACGCCCCCCAAGCCCACTGCAATCAAGCCAGCAGCGACATCCGCCATTATGCGTTTATCGCCGCCCACCCCCCAACTGGTGTACTCATCGAGTGCAGCCTTACGCTCTTCGTCGGTGGTGGCCGCCTTCAGTTTGTCAGCAGCCGCTTGCTGCTGTGCGCTCGCCACTTTGCCGATGATGTTTCGCGACAGCGAGACCGTGCTCTGAATCAGATCAATCCGCTCTTGAATGGCTTTTTGATCAGGTTTGTCCAGTGCCTCATTCGCATGCGCTGTATCACGATTCAGACCCACCAGATCGTTCACGCCTGCAGCGTTGCGAACGATGATGGTGCCTTCGCTGACGGCACTGCGGGTCTTGCTCTGATCCGAATCTTCAAGCGCCAGCGGAATACTGCCGCCGACACTGGTGCCGGACTTGCCGCCGTAAGACAACGAAATACCGGCCGACTGGGCACTGATATCGCTCGTGTTTTTGATGTCACTGACGAACAGGCGATCAGTACTGAGCAGGTTCTTCTCCGGTGTCGCTTCGCTGGCAATGACCGCGCCTTGCAGGGTGGTGTTTTTGCCAACAGTGATGTCGTATCCACCTTGGCCGGCGAACAGACCGCTCTGATCGATCACGGCTTTGTAGTCGCTGTTCATGTTGCCGGCGGCAAGGCTTGCAGACCCGGTCACAGTTGCGCCATAGCAGAATGGCGGGATACAGATGCTCGCGCCGATACCGGCACTGCCCTGCTTGCTGCTCTGGGTCTCGGTGTCCTGACGCGAGATGATGTTGAGGTTGCCGTCGATCACGGCCTTGATACTGTCGGCTCGGACTTGTGCACCTGCCAGCGTGGTGTCATTGCCGCTGTGCAGGGAGAGAGAGCCGGTATCCAGAGTGGTATTGACCTGGGTGACCGAACTGCCGGTGCCTGTGTTTTTGGCAACAGACGCCCCGAGGTCAAGGGTGAAGCCGTTCTGTTCGCCCAGGTTGAAGCTCGCCCCGATGGCGGTTTTGTTATTGCTGCCGTTGTTGGCCCAGTCAGCGGTGTTCTGCGCGCTTTCCAGAACGATGTTGTTCTTGGCAATCAACGCAGTATCGGCGGCTTTCAAGCTGCTGCCGACAATATGAATATCACCGGCCGTTCCCGGCGCACCGCCATCAGCGATGATCAGCAGGTTCTGGCCCGCATTGATCGTGCTTTGTTTCGCTGTCTGACTGTTGTACTCGCTAGTGCTCTTGCTGTGGGTATTCGCCAGTTCAGTACCGATCTTTATCAACGAACCATTGCTGGCGGAACCCTGTTTCTTGCCATAGTCGGAACCTGCACCTTCGGCGCTTCCCCCCATCCCGCCGAGGTCGTTCAGCGCCATGGCGGCTTGAGCATATTTGACCGCTTTAAGCCTCGGGTCGTCGGCGCTTTTCGCCGCTTCGACCGAGTTGTGAATGGTATTGACCGTATCAACGATCATGCCGCCAATGACCCGGCCTACCCCCAGGCTGCTGGATTTGTCGGTACTGCTTTGGCTCGAGCTTTCCATGCCCGCAGCGATGGTTACCTTGGAGCCGGTCAGGCTCATGTTCTTGGTGCTGACCAGATCACTGGCGATCACGCTCAACTCGCGCCCGCTGGAAAGGGTTACGTTGCCAGCACTGGAGCCAATGGTGCTACCGGTCAAAGTGGTCTGGGACGATTGGCCAGTATGATTCTGACTGCTGACAGACAAGTGCTGGTTACCGGTGATGTCATCGACGCCAAGGTTGTTAGCGGTCAGTACCCCGGTCAGATCGCGGTTCTTTTCCTTGTGCAGTTCATTACGGGTAAAGGTGTTTTCCGCGGCGTTGATGGTCAAGTCGCGACCGGCCTGCACTGACAGATCATGAGTGCTGACCAAGGCTGATCCGGTAATCGTCGCGTCTCGGCCGGCCACCACATCTACAGTGTTACCCGAAATCATGCTGCCGACCGCCGTCGTTTGCGTCTCGGAAACCTGATCCTTGACCTTGCTCGACTTCAAGCCTCCCCAACCACTTTTGCTGGAGCTGCTTTCATGGCGGACGCTTTGTGAGTCAGTGACAGCAACGATTTGCATGTCATTGCCTGCAACCAGTTTCACACCACCTTTGTCAGAGGCAACTTCACTGCCTTTGATGAGCATGTCGTTATTGGCAACCAGCGTTGCATTACCGCCCGACGTTACCGAACTGGCGATATTGGTGGTGCTGGATTCCTCGTCAAGGCGGCTTTTCTTCCCGGAGGAGGTTTTCTTGGTCTTGCTGTAGAAGCTGTAATCGGTGTCTTCTGCCGATTGCAGCGCCAGATTGGCACCCGCCGTCAGATAAGCCTCATCCCCGGCGCTGACACGACTGGCAATCAGGCTCAAGTCTTTACCGGCGTTGAGCAAGACAGTCCCCCCAGCCGTCAGGGTCGTGGAAACCTGACTGACATGATCCTCCTGACTCGTCACCTTCTTCGTTTTGCTGTACGAGTGCTCTTCATCCGCAGCTGAGGCCAGGGTCAAGTCACCCACGGCACTCATGTCTACGTCGCGTTTGGCACCAATCTGGCTGGCAATGGCAGTGATGTCGCGACCGGCGTTGACGATCAGACTCTGCCCTGCATCAATGGCCGAACCATACTGAGTAATCGTCTGATCCGTGTGCAAACCACGCTGCCCGCCTGAGACCTGCTCAGCCGAAACGAGGTTGACGTCACGCCCGGCATTGATCGTGGTGTCCAGGCCGCTTTTAAGCACGCCACCGGTGTTGTTGAAGTCCTGCCCGGCCTTGATGGTCAGGTTGTTGGCTGCCTCGATACGCGCTGCACTGTCCACAAAATCGCTGCGCTCACTGCGGTAGCCGCTGTCGCTTTCGTGGGTGGTGACGGTGCGTTCGTTGATGAGGTCGCCACGGGTGGTGGTCAACGAGACTTCTTTACCCGCGATAACGCCGCCGGATTTGTTGATCAGGTTGTTGCCAGCCAGTAGCTCGAGGCGATTGCCCGCGTCGATCAGGCCGCTGTTGACCAGATCGTTGGTGGCGGTGGCCGACAGGTTGTTGTTGGCCTTCAAAGTACCGACGTTATTCAGGTCCTTGCCGGCGATCAAGGTCACGTCGCTGCCCTGGATCAAGGCGCCGTTCGGGGCCAGGCGATTGTTGGCGTTGGCCAGGTACAGAACCGGCACCAGCACTTGCTCGCCGTTCACTTCAGCGTTTTCCATCCAGACGATGTCGTGGGTCAGGGCCGCGACTTGTTCGGAGGTCAGGCTGACGCCCACCGCCAGATTAAGCTCGTTTTTGCTGGTGAGCGCGTTGTCCATCAGGTACTTGAACAAGCCGTCGTTGGACGTCTGCCCATCTATGAAACGTTGACCGGTACGGGCGACCACGGCTTGCTGGACCAGGGTCTGCTCGTAGAAGCCGTCACCCAGGCGCTTGGCACTTTGATCAGGGTCGTAACCGAGTTTGGACAGCAGGTAGTCCGAACTCATGAACTGTTTGAGGTCGGTCAGTACCGGGTTGGTTTCGACCAGGTATTTCTGCGGATTGGATGTGCCCGCACTGGTCGGAACACCCTGCACCCGGTTGATGGTGAACGCAGTGGAGCGCCCCGGCAGGGTCGCGCCGCTGACGTCAGTTGCTGGCGTGCTGACGTCGATTGCACTGGTACCAACGCCCGGTTGCTGGGCCTGGTGATCGGCGGTACTCAGGTTGACGCTGCTGGCCGCAGCCGAGGCATTGTTGGTCAGGAGAATGTTGCGTGTCTGCACGCCTGGCAATGTTTGATCGCGCTGGCTCAGGTTGACGCTGGCGCCGCCCATTGTCCAGCTCTGCGGGCCGGTCGCGACCGGCGCGGTACTTTCCTGGCCGCTAAGGCGGAACAGACCGTTTTGCCCGGTCGGCAGTGCAAAGCCAGGCAACACCACCGGGTTGACTTGCTGCTGGGCAAGGTTCGGAGGCAGTTGCTGATTGACGGTAACCCGTGTGGAGAACTGACTGCCACCCGCCCCGGTGCCGGTTCGCGGACCGCTGCCGATATAGGTGTAGCCCGGACGCACGACACTGTTATCGATGTTGTTCTGGGCAGTGATATTGACCGTGCCAGCGGCCTGGATCACGGCGGCGTAGCTCTGGTCGCTGGAGGCAATTTTGCGGGTGCTGCCCAGCTCCGGCAGTTCCCGTTCGGTCATGCCGATGAAGTTCGCGATACCGCCCTGCAGGCCACCCAGATTATTGACGTTGTAGCCGCTGCTTTCATACCAGTACTGATTGGTGAAGGCGCTGGCGGCGCTGTACCAGCCACCCGCATTGCTGGTGCGCTGGGACATGTAGATCCGGGTGGTTTCGGTTTCACCGGTCTCCACGCCGCTGTTGGTCAGGTTCGCCACATTGGCAATGAAGTTGCCCGCGGTGGCAATGGTGCTGCTCTGGTTGAGCAGGTCACCGCCATTGAGGGTCAGGTTGCCACCAGCGGTAATGCTGGACGCGGCGCTGGCCGAGGTAACCTCGAGTTTTTCACGCTGTACGATTTCCCACGCGTGGTTCTGCTTGCCACTGCAGTCACCGGCGTTCACCCCTTCGATACAGGTGACTTCACCGATCCGCGCAGTGTAGATGCCGGCGTTGTTGACCGTGAGCACGTCGCGGATGTTCTGGATCGAGCTCGCTGCCAGCGTCATGCTGCCATCGCTTTGCAGCGACGCCGAACGGTTGACGATGGAGTTGGCCAACCCGCCACGGCCATCGCGGTCAATCGTCAGATTGCCGAGGCTGTAAATGTTGCCGTAGCTGTTATTCAGATCGGCGACCCGCAACGACATGTCCTTGCCGCTGAAGAACAGACCGCTGGCGTTGACCAGATTACCAGTGGTCAGTGTCAGGTCAGTGCCGGCGGCCGTGGTGCCATAGTTGCGCACGCCGCCGGCATTGATGGTCATGCCCGCACCGGAGGTCAGGCGACCGGCATTGTCCAGTTGGCCACTGACATTGAGCGTGGTCTGGCCACCCCCGGCGATGCTGGAATTGACGCTGTTGAGGCTCACTTGTGCAGCGTTCAGGGTCAGATCGCCCTGACTGGTGAGGCGCCCTGCCCCCCAATAAGCGGCACCCAGGCCGACATTCATGCTGCCGTCACTGGCCAGCAGGCCTTCATTGAACCAGTTGATGCCGGTGCCGGTGAAGCTGTCGGAGGCGAGCAATTGGCCGCTGGCCGTCTGGGTCAGGTGGTTGACGTTGACGGTCAAGCGCCCGGCCTGAATCGAACTGCTGTTGGTCCAGGTATCGGTGCTGATGGTCAGGCCGCCGCGGGTCACGAGGGTGCCGCCGGCGTTGATGACGTTGTTGGTGGAGATGTCGAACGTGCCGGTACCGACGTGCAACAGGCTGCCACCGGTATTGAGGAAGCTGCCGGCGTCGAGCGTCAGGTCGGTGTTGGCGGTTTCCAGTGTGCCGTTGCGGTTGTCGAACAGGCCGCCAATCTGGAAGCTGGTTTTGCCGCTGGTGCCGAGAGCACGCAACTGGCCTGTCTGGTTATCGAGGCTGGCAGCTTTAATGGCAAGGGTGCTGTCGCTTTCGATGATGCCCAGGCGGTTGTTCAGTTCACCGGTCAGATTGAGGTCGATCTGCTGGCCGGCGATCTGGCCGTCGTTGTCGCCGCTGTTGTCGAAGTTGTTGCCGGTGACGTTGATTTTGCCTTTGGCGTAGAGCCCGCCGTTGCGGTTGTCGAAGTTACCGGTCACGACGATGGCGTCGCCGCTTTGTGCGGAAATACGGCCGCCATAGTTGTCGAGGCCCATCGCCGCATTGAGGTTCAAGCGCTGGCCCTGGATCACCCCGCCCTGACGATTGTTGTTCAGGTCATAGCCGTTTTTCAGCACTCCGGTCAGGCGTGCGGTGAACGCCGCTTGCAGGCTGGCGAGAACACCGCCACGGCTGTCCAGATTGCCGGCATCGATGGAAAGATCACCGTTGGTGGCGAGGATTCGACCGCTCTGGTTGTCGATATCGCCGTTGCTGACAACGGTGACTGCACCTTTCGCCTGTAAGGTGCCCTTCGCGTTGGCGAGGCTGGCGGCCTGGATTCGCAGGTCGCTGTTCTGGCTGTAGATCAAGCCATCGGCGCTGTTCTGGATGGCGCCCGGTGTGGTGATGGTCAACAGGCCGCTGGCGGCGACGGTGCCACGGTTGCGGTTGTCCAGACCACCGCTCAACAGGGTCATCAGGCTCTGGCTCGCCAATTGGCCGCCCTGGTTGTTGATCTGCGTGGCGCGTTGCAGCAACAGCGTGCCACCACTGGCGAGCTTGCCGTTGGTGTTGGTCAGGGCACCGAGCAGGTCGAGGGTCACGGCGGCGTTACCAGCGAGACTGCCACCGGTGTTGTCCAGGGCGGTGCCGGTGAAGCTCAGATCCTGCGTGGCATTGACGGTGCCGCCGGCGTTACCCAGCGTCATGGCTTGCATCGCCAGGCTCGCATCGGTAGAGATCAGGCCACCCGTCGCATTGTTCAGCAGACCGTTGATGGTCAGGGTTTGCGCACCCGTACTGGAGACCACACCGTTGTTGCTGTTATCCAGATTCGCTGCGGTGACGCTGAGATTTTTCTGGGTGACCAGTGCCCCCGCGCCGCTGTTGAGCAAATCCCCGCTCAACGTCACGCTGAGGTTGCCATCACTGGCAGAGAGCGTGCCCTTGTTGCGGTTATCGAGGCTCGCGGCGTTGACCGTCAGGCCTTGCACCCCGGAGATCACCCCGTTCTGGTTGACCAGTGCACCGGTGTTGAGATTCAGCAGATTGTTGCTGACCAGCTTGCCGTTGCTGCTATCGAGGCTGCGGGCGACAAGGTCGATACTTTGGCTGCTGGCGATCTTGCCGCTGCGGTTGGTGAGGTCACGCAGGTGCTGAATGCTCAACTGGCCTTCAGTGGTGATCAGGCCGCCGTCGTTGTTCAGATCAGCAGTGGCCGCGCCGAAATCAATGGCGATGGCACTGCCCAGCAGCGAGCCGTTCTGGTTGTTCAGGCCGTTGCTGTTGATGGTCAGGCCGGTGGTGGCATTGATCAGACCCAGGTTCTGGTTGGTGAGCAGGCCGTCGAGGTTAAGGTCCAGACTCGAGCGGCTGGTCAGTGTGCCGCCACTGTTGTCGAGACTGGCTGCCTTGATGTCCAGCGCAGCCGCGGCAATCAGGCCTTTGATGTTGGTCAGCGCCTGGTCGATGCGCAGCGTCACGGCCTGATTGCTGAGCAATTTGCCGTTGCTGTTGTCGAGGCTGCGCGCCGTCACGGTGAACGTCTGCGCGCTGGAGATTTCACCGCCGGTGTTGTTGACGTCCTGGAGGTTCTTGAGCATCAGCAACGGCGCGCTGATGAAGCCGCTCTGGTTGTTCAGTTGACCGTGATTGAGGTCCAGATCCAGCGACGTGTTGCTGAACAACTGGCCGCCCTGCTGATCGAGGCCAGTGACGTTCGCGGTCAGCGCAGCAACGCTGGCGATACGACCGCCGTCCTGGTTGGTCACTTGGGTCGCTTTCAATTCCAGCGTGTCGCCACTGTTCAGGCGGCCGTTGTGGCTGTTATCCAGTGTAGCGGTATGCACCACCACCGGACCTTTGCCGCTGATGCTGCCATTGTCGCTGTTGTCGAGGCTGGCACTGGTGAGGTTGAGGCTGGCGTCGGTGACGATCTGACCACCACGGTTGAGCACCACGCCGCTGGTGGTCAATGTCAACGGCCCGGCAACCGACAGGCTGCCGAGGTTGTTGGTCAGACTCGCCGCTGTCACGCCAAGGCTGCCTTCCGCGCTGATCAGGCCCTGACTGTTATTCAGGTCGCCGCTCAGGTCGAGTTTCAGGTTGCTCTGGCTCAGGAGTGCACCCGCAGTGCTGTCGAGGCTGCGGCCGGTCAGGGTCAGGTCGGTCTTGCCCGAGATCAGCCCCTTGGCACGGTTGAGCACTTCATCAACGGTCAGGCTCAAAGCACCTTGTGCGATCAACTTACCGCCATCGCTGTTGTCCAGACGACTGCCGACCAACGTCACGTCAGCCTGGCTGGACAGCTCACCGCCACGGTTGTCGATGGCATCGACCATCAGTTGCAGCGCCTGATTCGCCCCGACGAGACCGCCGTTACGGTTGTCGAGGCTGTTGCCGGTGAGCTTCAGCCCGTCGGTTGCCACCAGTTCACCGTGTCGGTTATCGAGGGTCGCGACGTTGGCGATAACGTCGGCTTTACCGGCAATGTGCCCTTCGCTGTTGTCGACGCTGTCGGCTTTCAGATTCAGTTCATCATCAGCGATCAGCGTACCGCCCTGGTTGACCAGTTGGCCGTCCACCGTCACCCCGAGGGTGCCACGGCTGGTGATCAGGCCGCCGCTGTTGTCCAGGCGAGCGCTTTTGACATCCACGCTCTGCGCGGAAATCAGGCCCTTGACGCTGGCCAGCAGTTGTTCGATGCGCAGGGTCAGGCCCTGATTGCTGATCAATTTGCCGTTGTTGCTGTTATCGAGGTTTTGCGCGGTCAGGGTGAAGGCCTGGGCGCTGGAGATTTCACCGCCCTGGTTGTCGACGTCCTGGAGATTTTTCAGCACCAGCAACGGTGCATTGATCAGGCCATTGCGGTTGTTCAACTGGCCGTGATTGAGGTCGAGGCTCAGGGAGGTTTTGCTGAACAGTTGACCGCCCTGCTGATCGAAGCCGGTGACCGTTGCGGTCAGTGCTCTTTCGCTAGCGATCCGGCTGCCGATGCCGTTGCTCACTGCGCCGGCGTTGAGCGTAAGGGTGTCACCGCTGACCAGGCTGCCGCCGGAGGCGTTGTTGAAGACGCCGGTGGTCAGCGCGGTGGCTTTTTTGCCGCTGATCAAGCCGCCCTGACTGTTATCCAGACTTTTTGAAGCAAGGATCAGCCCGCTGTCGGTGGCGATCGAACCCGTCTGATTGTTCAGGCTGCCCGTGCTGGTCAGCGCCAGCGCGCCGGCGCTCGTCAAGTGACCGCGCGTATTATCGAGACTGCCGGCGTGTACGGTCAGCGTCCCTTCGCTGCTGATCAGACCCTCGATATTGCTCAAGGCGTTGTCGAGACGAATGTCCAGATTGCCCTGTCGGGTGACGAAACTACCGCCGCTGTTATCCAGGCTCTGCCCGATCAGCGTCGAAGTGCCAACACTGAACAGTTGTCCGAGGGTCTGATTGATGACCCGGGCCACAGTCAGGCCAAGGGTGGTTCCGGCGAGGACTTTGCCGCTGTCACTGTTGTTCAGGCGTTGACCGATGACGGTCACATCGACGGTGCTGGAGATTTCGCCACCGCGATTGTCGATCTCGCCGACCGTGAGTTTCAGCGCTTTTGTGGTACCGACCAGACCGGCCTTACGGTTGTCGAGCGACTGGCCACTGAGCAACAACGAACCTTGGGCGACCAATTCACCACCCTGGTTAACCAATTGCGTCACGTTGGCGTTCAGATCGGCTTTGCTTGAGATGCGCCCGGCGCTGTTATCGATGCGCGTCACGCCGAGAATCATCGGCCCTGCCGCACTGAGCAAGCCGCCACGGTTATCCAGTTGTGTGCCGCTGTAGTTGACGGCGGCCTGACCATCGAGCAGACCTTTATCGCGATTGTCGAGCGCGCCAACATTGAGTTGCAGGTCTTTGGTCGCGCGGATTTTTCCGCCGCGATTGTCCACTGAATTGCTGCGCAGGGTCAGGCGATCCTTGCCAACCACGCTGCCGCCACGGTTGTCGAGGCTGCCACTCTGGACATCGACTGCACCTTTGGCGCTCAGCTCACCGTTCTGGTTATCGAACAAGCCAGTGATGCGCGCGGTCAGACTGCCGTCGCTGACGAGACTGCCTTCGTGACTGTTGTCGAGGCTGGCGGCGGTGATGCTGACATTCACCCCCGAGCCCAACACACCGTTGCGGTTGTTCAGCGCGCCAATCAAGCCGATGTTCAGCGCTACGTCACCCGTCACCTGGCCGCCGCTGTTGTCCAGCGTGATGGCGTCGATACGGGTGGTGCCGGCGCTGGATATCTCGCCATCGTGGTTATTCAGGTCGCCAAGATCGGCGCCGAGGTTGCCGTTGCTGCTGATCACACCCTGGGTGTTGATGACCTTGCTGACGTTCAACTGCACCGTCGAGTTACCGAGGACGCTGCCCTTGTTCTGATTGTCCAGAGTGGTGGCTGTGAGGCGCGTGCTCTGCTGGGCGCTCAACGTACCGCCCTGGTTGTTCAGGGTTTGCGCGACGGTTGCCGTCAGGTTGCGACTGGCGATCACGCTTTTGCCGCTGTTGTTGAGGTTCTGCGCACTCAGGTTCACGTCGCCAGCGCTGTTACGGCTGTTGTCGGCGTTGACCCCGGCTTCAATGATGCCGTTGTTGCTAAGGGTTCCACCGGCGCTGAGGCTGATGCTGTCGCGTGCAGCGAGGTTTTGCTGGCTGCTCAGATCGCCTTGGGTTTGCACGCTCAGTGCGGTGCCGGCGTAGACCGGACCTTGGGCAGTAAGGCTGTTGGCTTTAATGTTCACGGCAGTGGCTGCCGAGGTCTGCGCCAAGGTCAACTGGCCGTTGGCATCGATCTGGATATCGCCACCACTGGCGGCCAGGTTGCCCGCCAGTTTCACCCCGACCCCGGCCTCGGTGCCCACCAGTTTGATCGCCCCGGCGTACATCCCGCCGAGTGCCGAAGAGTCGATTGCCAGTTGCGGCTTGGCGCTGCCGTCGTCGGCGCGGGCCGTGGCGTTCAAGGTCTGTGCGTTGACGTCGTTGCGCCCGGCAACGATGGTCAGGTTCTGCGCCTGGAGCTCAGCGTTGATTTTGGCGCTACGGGTGATGATTTCGAAGCGGTCGACGTTGGTCGCGTTAAGCCCGGTGCCTTCGATGGCAACAGAACCCTGATCAACCTGAAAACGATCCAGCCGCCCCGCGCCATCCAGCACCGGTTTGCCGGTGGTCAGCGTCACGCGCGGCGCGTTGATGAAACCGCAACCATTACAGGTGATGCCATACGGGTTCGCGACGATCACTCGCGCCGACTGCCCCGCCACTTCGGTGTAACCGCGCAACTGGCTCGGGTTGCCGCTGATGACTTCGTTGAGAATCGCTTGCGCCGAGCCGCTGTTTTTCAGGTTCGGGTTGCCGATGATGTGCCCGGCCAACTGGGTGTTCGAGGTCTGCGTCGAGCCGTTGTTGAGGATGACGCCCTGCGCGCCGACGTTGTAATCGTGGAACTGGTTATGCGACAGCCCGCTGCCGTTGGGCGTGGCGATGTTGATGATCGGCACGCCATTACCGGCCCGATCCAGCGCGGTGTTCGGGTTGGCCACGACAATGCCGTCGGCCTGCGCCCACATCGGTTGCCAGAACATGACGTTCGCCAGCAGGAACGCCAGCCCGCGCTTGGGCATGCCCAGAAACGACTCACGGTTTTTTACGGCCGCAGAAGGCTGGCCTGCAAGGAAGGCGAACTGACGAACATCCATGTCGATGGTCTCGAAGAATTTGAATTAGATGAAAAAGTCGAGGCGGAAATAGATCGGCGCTTCACGCTCGGTCAGTACATCCGGGCGTTCCAGGGAATGGGCAAAGGTCACACTGGCGGCCACGTGCTCGCCACGGGCGAACAGTTCCAGCGAGTTGCTCGACATGCGCCCGTGCTGATCACCGTTGTAGCGGTCGCCGCGAATCACGCCCTGGTCGTAACCGAGGCTGGTGCCGTATTCAGCGAACACCGGGCGCAGCCATTCGGCCGTCACCGGACGGCTCCAGCGCAGGTCGTTGCGCCAGTAGCCGCCGCTGTCGCCGGACAACGACTGATCCTTGTAGCCACGGATCGACGACAGCCCGCCGAGACTGGTGCGTTGTGAACTGAACAGCACGTCCTCGCTGCGCTGGCCAGTCATCAGGCTACTGAAGGTGAAGGATTCGCCCCACACCTTGAACGGTTGCAGATAGCTCAGGGTCGCGGTGTATTTGCGGTAGCGTGCATCCGGTTCGCCGGGGCCTGGATCGTGGCTGCCCTGTGCGTCGAAGGCGCCGATGCCTTCCTGCATGCCGGCGTCGACGTTGACGAAGGCGCTGCCGATGCGGCGACCGTGGTTGAAGCCGAACTGCGCTTCGCTGATGCGATTGCTGCTCAGCTTGAGCTTGCTGTCTTCGATGAAGTTGTTGGTGCGCAGGTAGGACAGGCCGGCGCTGAGCGAGGTCTTGCTCACCGAATCGCGATGGATCACCCGCTCGGCACGCAACTGATGGTTTTCGCTGTCGCCGGTCTGCTTGAAGTTGTAGCCGTTGGCGGCGATCTGCGAGCGGTAATCGCTCTGGCTGTAGGTGTAGCTGAAGTTCCACCAGCCCCACGGCAGGTTGTAATTGAGCATGGCGTTGCTGGAGGTGTGCTGGTGGTCGGTCATCGCATCGTGACCGCCGCGCAGGCTCAACTGATCGGCCAGCCCCAGCGGGCTGTCCCAATCAAAGTTGGTGCCCCACTGCTGTTCGCCGGTGCTGCGCTGGCCGTCGTTGCTGCGCGACAGTCCGGCACGCCATGGCTTCTGCGGCGTATTGGTGACCAGCACTTCACTGCCGCCGACGTTCTTGCCCGGCGCCAGCTCCATCTTTGCCTGATTGGACGGCAGGCGATTGAGCTGATCGACCATCTGCTCGATCTCGCGCAGGTTGACCAGTTCACCGGACTTGCCGGGAAATGCCATGGCCAGTTCGCGCTGTGAAAGCTGGCTGTTCTCGGCGCCCTTCATGCCTTCGAGTTTGCCCTCGACCACCAGCACTTTCAGATGCCCGCCGGACAGATCCTGCTGCGGCAGGTAGGCTCGGCTGGTGACCAGGCCTTTCTCGATGTAATGGTCGGTGATGACCTTGAGCAACTCGTTGAGTTGCGGCACCCCGAGGCACTGGTCGATGTAGGGCTTGAGCAAGCGGGTTTTGTCGCTGTCGGACAGACTGTCGGCGCCCTTGAGCTCGATGTCCTTGATCGGGAAACAGCGGGTGTCGGTGGGCGCCGCTGGTTGCGCCGGACCTGCCTCTTTGCCGGGCAGATTTTTCAGGTCTTCAAGACGCCGCTGCTGCTCTTCGAGCAAGCGATTCTGGCGATCGCGGATCAGGTCGGTTTCACCGGGAGTGGGTGCAGCGAAGGCAATCTGAAGTGGAGACAGGCACAGCAAAGCTGCGCACAACCTCGCCACGAGGGCGGATGGATACATGTTCGATCCCTCGAGACGGAATGACATCAAAATAGTGGCGCGATATTAGATGGCCATCATTTTGACGTCAAACAAACATTTCGACCGTTTGTCGGGTTTGTAACAGGGATTGAACAATCGACGCGGCTGCGGTTTTCCGGGGGGGAATCCTTGGTTCAGTGCGCAACGCCCAACTTCGTCGCCACGTCCTGCGGCGCCAATAAGCGACCATCCGCTGAACGCAACTCCAGCTTCCTGATCGGCTGACGCTGCTGCGCATCAACCATCACCGAACCCTGCTCACCCGGCGCATACAGGTGCTCGCCGCCCCACTGCGACAGCGCGACGATCACCGTCTGCAAGGCCTTGCCGCGTTCGGTCAGCACGTATTCCTTATAGGCACCGCCATCGGCGGCCGGCACGGTTTGCAGGATCCCCTGCTCGACCAGAGCCTTGAGCCTGGCGCTGAGCATGTTCTTGGCGATGTCCAGATTCTTCTGAAAATCACTGAAGCGGCGGATGCCCTCCAGCGCATCGCGGATGATCAGCAGCGACCACCAGTCGCCAATCAGATCCAGCGTACGGGCGACCGGGCAGGCGTTGCCGTGCAGGCTTTTGCGCTTCACAGGGTGTTTCTCCATCAAATCCAGCGTGTGGTTTCATCTTACAACTGTGACGCTGGAAAAGAACCACACCACCCGCCATGGCAATGCAGCACTTGCGTACAAGTGACGGCAGCGATTTGCGCCGATAGTGATTGGCGGCCATTGCGGCATCCGGCCTTCCTGAACGATCGCCCACAGCAAGGAGTTTCCATGAGCACATTCACTACCGATGACGGCACACAGATCTATTTCAAGGACTGGGGCAGCGGCAAACCCGTGTTGTTCAGCCATGGCTGGCCACTGGATGCCGACATGTGGGAATACCAGATGGAGTACCTGAGCAGTCGCGGCTACCGCACGATTGCGTTCGACCGCCGTGGTTTCGGCCGCTCCGATCAACCATGGACCGGCTACGACTACGACACCTTTGCCGATGACATGGCGCAACTGATCAACCACCTCGACCTGCGCGACGTGACGCTGGTCGGCTTCTCCATGGGCGGCGGCGACGTCAGCCGCTACATCGCTCGCCATGGCAGCGAGCGCGTTGCCGGGCTAGTACTGCTCGGCGCGGTGACGCCACTGTTCGGCAAGAAGGCCGACTACCCGCAGGGCGTCGACACCTCGGTGTTCGACGGGATCAAGGCCGGCCTGCTCAAGGATCGCGCGCAATTCATCGCTGATTTTGCCGCTCCGTTCTACGGCACCAATCAGGGCCAGAAAGTCTCCGACGGCGTGCTCACGCAGACCCTCAACGTCGCGCTGCTGGCCTCGCTCAAGGGCACCGTGGATTGCGTCAGCGCATTTTCCGAAACCGACTTCCGCCCGGACATGGCGAAGATCGACGTGCCGACCCTGGTGATCCACGGCGACGGCGATCAGATCGTGCCGTTCGAAACCACCGGCAAACAGGCCGCCGCGCTGATCAAAGGCGCCGAACTGAAAGTCTACGCCGGCGCGCCCCACGGTTTTGCCGTGACGCACGCCCAGGCGCTGAATGAAGACCTGCTGGGTTTCCTGAACCGCTGATGTTCGTCGGCGCGACAACCTTCTACTAATAGTTGTCCGTCTGACTCAATCCGCCATCAACGCTGCCAGTGCCAACGCGTTACCCAGCGCGGCACCACTGGCAGTGTTGTCAAAGATGCACCAGGTCGCGGCCCCCTCTGCTGCCGCGACTTTCACTTGCTCTGCCAGCGCTTGCAGATAGCGCTCATCGTAGGCGCTGTGGTAAATGCGTGGCGAACCGTGCAGCCGCCAATAACGCACATCCGCCCAGCCCTGCGCCGAACCATCGGTGCTGATCCGCGACGGATCGACCACGACCTGGGCAATCCGATACGCCTGCAGCATCGGCGCCGCCGCCACCCACGACTCATGCCGTGGCTCAAGCACCACGGCACCCGAGAAGCGTTGGCGCAACGCCACGAAAAACGCCGCTGCACTTGCCGGATCAAACGCCAGCGACGGCGGCAGTTGCACCAGCAAACACCCCAGCCGATCGGCCAGGCCCTCGCACTGCCCGAGAAACTCGTCCAGCGCCTGATCACAGTTCTGCAGACGCCATTCATGAGTGATCTGCTTTGGCACCTTCACTGAAAAACGAAAACCCGGCGGCACCGAATCCGCCCAGCGCGCATAGGTCTGACGCCGATGCGGACGATAGAACGAGCTGTTGATTTCCACGCAGTTGAACTGCGCGGTATAACGCTGCAGGTGCGTACCCTCGGGCGGAAACTGCGGCCAATACTCACGTCCCAGGCTCCAGCCTGCGCATCCGATGAACATCAAAAAAGCACCCTCGCCGCTTCACGCATGAAAATCTCCACGGTCTTCGGACCAATCCCGTCGAACGCCATCAGGCGCTGTTCGAACGCGGCGCGATCGGCGCTGGCCTTGACGATGTTGCCGACCTTGCCGGCGTATTCATCATTAAGCCGCACCGCCAAGGCCAGCAGCCGCGTCGCCGTGGTTTCGTCGTAACGCACGTAATGCGCTTCGCCCAGCATGCCGACCAATTGCCGATGCGTGCAGTTGGCGAGTTTGCGCGGCGTATCGCGCTGATGCCGCTCGGCAATCACTCGATAGGCCTCGGCGGCAATGCCGGCCTGAATGCGCTTGCCCATCAGGAAACTGGCGAGCAACCATTTGAACAACCCCTCCTCGCTTAACGGATCAAGACTGATGTGCAGATCGTGGGCGCTGACAGTTTTGCTCATTGGTTTATCCCTCACGGCCCTCTGTAGGAGCTGCCGCAGGCTGCGATCTTTTGATCTTGAAACAACAAATCAAAAGATCGCAGCCTGCGGCAGCTCCTACAGGGGTTATTTTTTGCCTGGGAGGACGCTGGCCAGTACCTGCTTGGCGGCTTGCACAATCACGCCCGCTTCGTCGGGGTCGCCCTTGAGCAGGGTCGTGGCAAATTTCTTCGCTTGTTCGAGTTTGATGTGCGGCGGCAACGGCGGCACGTTGGGATCGGTCTTGAACTCGATCAGCACCGGCACCTCCGAGGCCAGCGCCTGCTCCCAGGCAGCGGCGACGTCCTCTTCGCGGTCGACGAAAATCCCTTTCAGGCCAATGGAAATGGCGAACAGGTGATATGGCACGTCGGGAATGCTTTGCGAGGCTTCAAACTTCGGATCGCCCTCCATCACCCGCTGTTCCCAGGTGACCTGATTCAGATCCTCGTTGTTGAACACCGCGCAGATCCACTTCGGGCTGTCCCACTGGCGCCAGTATTTGGCAACAGTGATCAGCTCGGCCATGTTGTTCATCTGCATCGCGCCGTCACCCACCAGCGCAATCACCGCGCGTTCGGGGTGGGCGAACTTGGCGGCAATCGCGTACGGCACGGCAGCGCCCATCGAGGCCAGCCCCCCGGACAGCGAACATTGCATGCCGCGGCGGATTTTCAGGTCTCGGGCGTACCAGTTGGCGCAGGAACCCGAGTCACTGGTGATGATCGCCTGCTCCGGCAGACGCGGTGACAGCTCATACACCACCCGCTGCGGATTGATCGGATCGGCTTTGGACATCGCGCGTTTTTCCAGGGTTTTCTCCCAGCTGTTGCGCCAGCCTTCAATCTTCTTGCGCCACTTGTGCGAAGTTTTCTGTTCGAGCAACGGCAGCAGTGCGGCAAGGGTTTCGGCGGAGTCGCCGACCAGATTGACCTCCATCGGATAACGCAGGCTGAGCATGTCTGGCTGCAGGTCGATCTGCACGCCACGCGCCTGACCTTCCTTCGGCAGGAACTCGGCATAGGGGAAACCCGAGCCGATCATCAACAAGGTGTCGCACTCGTGCATCATCTTGTAGCTCGGCTCAGTGCCCAGCAGGCCAATGCTGCCGGTGACCCACGGCAAATCGTCCGGCAGCGCGGCCTTGCCGAGCAACGCCTTGGCGACGCCAGCAGCGAGTTTTTCCGCGACAGCGATCACTTCATCCGTCGCCTGCAACGCGCCGGCCCCCACCAGAATCGCGACTTTTTCACCGCTGTTCAAAACGTCGGCGGCGCGTTGCAGATCCGCCTCATAGGGCAGCACTTTCGGCTTGGTATAACCGACGCCAGAGTGCGCGGTACCGTGTGCCCGCGCCGGAGGCACGTACTCAAGATCCTGCAGGTCATTGGGCAGGATGATCGCCGTTACCCGTCGCTCGCCAACCGCCGTACGCACAGCGCGGTCGAACAGATGGCGCACTTGCGACGGCGCCGACGCCTGCTGCACAAACGCCCCGGCGACATCCTTGAACATCGAGACCAGATCCAGCTCCTGCTGGTAATGACTGCCGAGCGCCGTCCGCGCCTGCTGGCCGACAATCGCCAGCACCGGTTGATGATCCATGCGAGCGTCGTATAACCCGGTGATCAGGTGCGAAGCGCCCGGCCCCGAAGTGGCGATGCACACGCCCAACTCGCCCGTGAACTTGGCGTGGGCCGACGCCATGAACGCGGCCGTTTCTTCGTGCCGCGCCTGAACGAATTCGATCTTGCCATTGGCTCGGGCGAGCGCGCCGAACACACCATTGATGCCGTCTCCCGGATAACCAAAAATCCGCGTGACGCCCCATTGGCTGAGCCGCTCAACCAGAAAATCTCCCACTGTCGTCGTCATCTCGTTCCTCGCCTGTCACCGATGCATGAAGCCTGCCCGGGGAGATATCCGCCGGGCAGGCACAAGGGTCTGGACAGTCGGGTCGCCCGCGAAGTTTCGATTGTTTTTACCCGACGGCATCGCCGAACCGCCCCCTGTAGGAGCTGCCGCAGGCTGCGATCTTTTGATGTTGTTTTTGAAGATCAAAAGATCGGGGATCATCAACGATGCGGGTGCACCGTCATCGCCACCAGTTTGATCACGATCGGTCGCACCACAAGGATGCAAAGGAAAGCCACCGGCATCGCCAGCTTGTAGGCGTGCAGCGCATTACTCAGGTAGTCGTTATCAATGCCGGAGTTGGCGGCGGTGATCACCAGCGACATCAGGAACGCCATGATCGTCGCCATGTACAACGCAAACACGTAGGGCGTCGCCCGTGACGACAACTTGCGACGCGTCGAGTACAAGGCCTCGGTAGTGGTTCTTTGATTCATATGGCTTTTCCATCCATTGACAGGGAGCCGGCACCTTAGCAAAGCCCCCCGGCCCTCAACTAGACGGCCCGCCACAGGTACTTTATAAAGCACAACTTACGAATCAAACCCACGCGGCAGGACCTGAATGAATCTGTTGGCGGCGATTGCCAGTTTTATCAAAGTGGTCGAAGCCGGCTCCATTGTCGGCGCCGCCAAGACCCTGGGCGTCAGTGCGGCAGCGGTCAGCCAAACCCTCAATCGCCTGGAAACGCACCTCGGCGTGCGCCTGCTGCAGCGCACCACCCGCCGCATGGCCCTGACCGAAAATGGCGCGCTGTATTACGAGAAGGTCAAACGCATCGCCGCGGATCTGGAGTCGGCGCAAAGCGCGATCATCGGTGACGAAGGCGAGCTGCAAGGCCGCTTGAGCATCGCCTCCACCAGCGCGTTCGGCCGCCACGTATTGGCGCCGCTACTCGCCAGTTTCGCCGTACTGCATCCGCGCCTGCTGGTCGAGCTGTCGACTACCAATGGGAAGATCAATCACATCCAGAACGGTATCGACCTGAGTCTGCGGATCAAGCCACAACTGGAAGACGGTATCGTTGCGCGCCGCATCGTTTCCCTGCCCTTCATCTTCTGCGCCGCCCCCGCCTACCTTGCGCGCGCCGGCGTGCCGCAATCACCGCAAGACCTGCAACACCACGCCTGCCTGGCATTCCGTTACCCGTTGGATGGGCGCTTTCTGCGTTGGGGTTTCATCCGAGACGGCCAGCACTACGACGCCCCGATCAACGCCACCGCCATCAGCGACGACATCGATGCCCTGGCGCAAATGGCAGTCAACGGCGCAGGTGTCACGCGCCTGGCCGAATTCGTCGCTGCGCCCTACCTTGAAAGCGGTCAATTGCTGCCGCTTTTCAAAGATCTGCAAGGTGAAGCTCACGCTTATGTCGAACCGATGGACATTTATGCATGCGTGCAGGAACGAGCGGCGATGACACCGAAGGTCAGAGCCTTCATGGATTATCTGACGGAGCACTTGAACAGGCGCTGGCCGATGCAAGCCCGTTGATCATGCCCAAGTCATTGGCTGCACGCACTCATCTGCTGCGTGATCCACTCACGAAAAAGCATGGCATTGGCACTCTGTTCGAAGGGTCGCGGTGATAACAGGCAATAACTCGAACCGTCCCGCACAAAGCCGAACGGCGCGATCAATTGTCCGGACTTGAGTTCGTCCTGCACCATCAGAAACGACGCCATACCGACGCCCAGCCCGGCCAGCGCGGCCTGAATGCACAGATAGAAGTGCTCGTAATCGACCCGACTGACCTCCGCCACGCTAATCCCGGCCTGTCGCACCCAGTTGTCCCACGCCTGCGGGCGCGTCTTGCTGTACAGCAGGCAGGCGCCGCGTAAATGATCACTACCAGGACGACTGGACGGCACGCAGACCGGGCCGATCCACTCTTCACAAATGGTCACGCCATGCACGGTCTCGTCCCAATGGAAATCGTCGCGCCGTATCGCCAGATCCACGCCTGAACGAGCGAAGTCGATCGGCCCGCCGGCCGTCAGCAATTGCACCTGCAACGGCGGATGCGCGTTGTGGAAGTCAGGCAAACGCGGGATCAGCCACTTCATGGCGATGGTTGGCTCGCAGGACACCACCAGCACATCGTCGTGGACTTCACGTTGCAGGCGATAAACCGTGCTCTGCAACTGCTCGAACATCGGCGCCGTGACATTGAACAGCATGCGCCCCGCGTGATTGAGAAAAATCGCGCGGTTGCGCCGCTCGAACAATTCGACCCCGATAGCCTCTTCCAGCAAGCGCACCTGGCGGCTGACCGCGCCGTGGGTGACGTGCAGCAGCTCGGCAGCCTTGACGAAACTCTGGGTCTGGGCGGCGGTGTTGAAGAAGCGAAAGGCAGCCAGCGGAGGCAAGTTCATATAGGCGATGATTTCTCACAGATTTTCGCGACTATAAATCGTTTTTTTTGCCAGTGACAATTCTTCATCATGGCGCTATTCAGAGCCTGCTGCATCCTTCCAAGCTTATGAAGGAAGTGACTGCGGACTCTGTATCTGTGAAATCAAGTAGCGCAAATGACGCGACGGAGCGTATTGATGAATGAGTTGTTTCTGGTAATCGCCATCACTCTTCTGGCCGTGATCAGCCCCGGCCCGGACTTTGCCATGGTCACCCGCAACAGTTACGCCTATGGCCGACGCAGTGGTTTGCTCGCCGCGCTGGGCATCGCCTGTGGCGTGCAGGTTCATGTGTTCTACACGGTGTTCGGGGTGGCGCTGATCATCACTCAGTCACCCATGCTGTTCTGGATGATGAAGCTGCTGGGCGCCGGGTACCTGGTCTATCTGGGCATCAAATCCTTTACTAATAAATCTGTGCTGACGTTTACCGATGCAAGCGCTTCGGCACCCCGTGCCTGGAAGGTATTCTGCTCAGGCTTTCTGACCAATGCACTGAATCCGAAAACCATGTTGTTCGTGGTGGCGGCGTACAGCCAGGTGGTGGAGCCAGGCAGTTCGCTGACGATGAACTTCGCCTATGGCCTGTTCATGTCGATCGCCCATTGGGCGTGGTTCAGCCTGGTCGCACTGTTTTTCTCCACTGAACGGCTACGCCGGCGCCTGCTGGAAAAACAGCGGATCGTCGACAAGGTCATCGGGATCGCACTGATGGCTCTGGCGGCGTGTTTGATCATTCCGGGGGTTGCGCAGTCGTGAGCTAGAGCGTTTATGCTGTCGTGTCTGATACCTATCAGGTCATTCTCGGCAAGTTCACGATGAGGCCCATTTCATGAGTAAAGCGCCCTACGTTCCACCCGCCGTCTGGAAACACCAAGCCCCGTCCGGCGGCCAGTTCGCCAGCATCAACCGCCCGATTGCCGGGCCGACGCATGAAAAGACCCTGCCAGTGGGCAAACACCCGCTGCAGTTGTATTCACTGGCGACGCCCAATGGCGTCAAGGTGAGCATCCTTCTGGAAGAATTGCTCGCACTGGGCCACACCGAGGCCGAGTACGACGCGTGGCTGATCCGCATCAACGAGGGCGATCAGTTCTCCAGCGGCTTTGTCGAGATCAATCCGAACTCGAAGATTCCGGCATTGCTCGACCGCAGCGCACAGCCGCCGATTCGGGTGTTCGAGTCCGGTTCGATCCTGCTGTATCTGGCAGAGAAATTCGGCGCCTTCCTGCCGAAAGATCCCGCTGGCCGCACGGAAACCCTGAACTGGCTGTTCTGGCAGATGGGCGCCGCGCCTTATCTGGGCGGTGGCTTCGGGCACTTCTATGCGTATGCGCCGGAGAAGCTCGAATACCCGATCAACCGCTTCACCATGGAAGCCAAGCGTCAGCTCGATGTGCTTGATCGACGCCTTGGCGAAAGCCGCTATCTGGCCGGCGACAGCTACACCATCGCTGACATCGCGGTCTGGCCGTGGTACGGCCAACTGGTGCGCAACAACGTGTATTCGGCCGCCGAATTTCTAGCGGCCCACGAGTACACCCACGTGCAACGCTGGGCAGAGGACATCGCCCAACGCCCTGCGGTGATTCGTGGCCAGCGCGTCAATCGCACCTGGGGTGACGAGGCGAGCCAGGTTGCGGAACGGCATCAGGCGAGCGATCTGGATTGAGTCTCGCGCTCAGACGGTTTGCCGGCGCATGGTCAGGATCGCCGCACCAAAACCGATGAACGTGGTGCCCACTACCCGGCTGACCCAACGCGACAACGCAGGACGGGTCAGCACACCTTTGGTGAGTGAGGCATGCCACGCAATTCCATCGTCTGCAAAGGAACCCGCAATGCCCCCTGGAAAACGTGAACTGGCGCGGATCGAGCGACGCTTGATTGCCACGCTCACTGACGCGTGTGAAACCGCAAAAGCTGAAATCAAGGGCTTCACCTGGCTCACCCACACCGCTGACCTGAACGCGTTGGCCGCGACCCTGAACGTCATCTGGGTGTTCGACACCGAGGCCGACAAAAACCGCGCCCTGACTGACGCCAAGGTACGCCTCTTCGCACTGACGGCCACTGCGCTGAGGGAGGCCGATATCGACCTGTCCCTTTCAGAGCGCAACGTGCGTTTCGACTCCGAGGAGGCGTGCCAGCGTACTCACGGTGGCAACTGGCGTGAGCGTCTGAAACGGTACTCCTGACCTTGCGTTGCCGCTGAGACTGCGCTTCAGGTCCATCTGCTCATAGGCGCTGGTACGCAGTGCAACCGGCCGTTGAACGAGACGACGATCCAGCGCCGCCTCAGACCACCTCTTCGTCAGCCGGCAACGAAGCCAGCATCTCCGCGCGGCACACCTCAAGAATCTCGTCGGCCAGCGCGGAATCATCCGGACAGGCGCGCGACAGAACAATCGCGCCGACAGCCCGCGACAGCAGGTCGATCATTTTCTTTCTGCCCTCGCCCGCCACGGCGTCCGGCCCGGTCGGATATTTGTCGCCCAGGGTCTGCAGGGTGCGCTCGATCCCTTCGGCAAACGTCGTTTTCACATCATCCGATTGACGCGCCGCGTCGCCACACAGCGCGGCCATGGTGCAACCGCTGCCACGTCCGTCGCGATGTTCTCTCGTCAAATAGACATCGATGAAGCCAGGCACGTCGAGCGCTTCGGCACCTGCCAGCGACTTGGCAAGACTGCAGGAAGCGGCTTCAGCCATCAGGTCGGCCTTGGAGCCGAAATGCTTGTAAAAACCACCATGGGTGAAACCGGCAGCCGCCATGAGATCCGCCACGCCGACGCCGTCAAAGCCACGCTCACGGAACAGCTCGGAAGCGGTCTCGACGATGTGTTCTCGATTGGCCTGCGCCTGGGCCTTGGTCACTCGCACGTGCAGTACCTCGCGTTCATTGGGAATTCTTGCGCCAATCATACATAGATGCTGGTCATAATCAAAACCGTTGACAGTTTAGATTTCGATCATCATCCTAATTACAGGCACAGCGACTTCTCCAACGGGCACGGAAGAAATACCAGATGAGCAACCAGACTCTGTTCACCCCTTACACACTTGGCGACCTGACGCTGTCGAACCGCGTCGTCCTCGCACCGCTGACTCGCAACCGTGCAGGCGCAGGCTTTGTACCCAGCGAGTTCGCGACCACCTATTACAGCCAACGCGCCAGCGCAGGCTTGCTGATCAGTGAAGCTACGCAGGTTTCCCGACAAGGTCAGGGCTATCAGGACACCCCGGGAATCTACACGCCGGCACAGATTGACGGCTGGCGCCAGGTGACCGATGCAGTCCATGCCAAGGGCGGAAAAATCTTCCTGCAACTGTGGCATGTCGGTCGCGTGTCGCACGTTGATCTGCAAGAAAACGGCGCCGCCCCCGTAGCCCCTTCTGCGCTGCGCGCCGCCACCAAAGTCTTCGTCAATGATCGCTTTGAAGATGTCTCGCAGCCGCGCGCGCTGGAGACCAGTGAACTGCCGGGGATCGTTTCCGATTTTCGCCAGGCGGCGGCAAACGCGATGGCCGCCGGGTTCGATGGCGTGGAAATTCACGGCGCGAACGGCTATTTGCTCGATCAATTCCTCAGGGACAGCGCCAATCTGCGTACCGATGCCTATGGCGGCTCGATTGAAAATCGGGCGCGCCTGTTGCTTGAAGTGACGGCGGCCGTGGTTGATGAAATCGGCGCGAATCGCACCGGTGTGCGCCTGTCTCCGGTGTCGCCGGCCAACGGCGTCTCCAGCAGCGATCCGCAGGCGCAATTCGATTACGTCGCCGAGCAACTCGATGCCCTCGGCGTGGTTTATCTGCATGTGGTCGAAGGCGCGACCGGTGGCCCGCGCGACGTGGCGCCCTTCGATTTCGGCGCACTGCGCCAGCGCTTCAAAAACACCTACATCGCCAACAACGGCTATGACCTGGACCTGGCGACTTCGCAGCTCGCCGAAGACCAGGCAGACCTGATCGCCTTCGGTCGCCCGTTTATTGGCAATCCGGATCTGGTGGAGCGCCTCAAGCATGGCGCGCCGTTGTCCGCGTTCAATCCCGCCACCCTCTATGGCGGCGGTGCGGCAGGCTACATCGACTACCCGACACTGGCTGAATCGAGCGTCAGCGCAAGCTGAGCGCGTTCTGTTTCCCACATCCTGAAAGAGAGATTCCCCATGAGCACTCGCCCTACTGTTCTTGTCACTGGCGCCTCCACCGGCATTGGCGCGGTCTACGCCGAGCGCTTCGCGCAACGCGGCCATGATCTGGTTCTGGTCGCGCGCGACCAGGCACGTCTGGACACACTTGCAGCCCGGTTGCGCAGCGAACACGACGTTGCCGTCGATGTCATTCCAGCGGACCTGACCCAACTCGCTGATCTGAGCACCGTTGAAAGCCGCCTGCGCGACGACGCCCGTATCGGCATCCTCGTCAATAACGCCGGTGCCGCCCTCTCCGGTAACTTCATCGACCAAAGCACCGACAGCGTTGCGCAACTGGTCGCCCTCAACACCACCGCACTGGTGCGCCTGGCCAGCGCCATCGCTCCACGTCTGGTCAAGGCCGGTGACGGCGCGATCATCAACATCGGTTCGGTGGTGGGCCTGGCACCGGAGTTCGGCATGACCGTCTACGGTGCGACCAAGGCCTTCGTTCTGTTCCTGTCCCAGGGACTGAGCCTGGAACTGTCACCTCAGGGCGTCTACGTGCAAGCCGTACTCCCCGCCGCCACCCGTACGGAGATCTGGGATCGCTCCGGCATCGACATCAACACTTTGAGCGACATCATGGAAGTGGGCGATCTGGTGGATGCTGCACTGGTCGGTTTCGATCGCCGCGAACCGGTGACCATCCCGCCGCTGCACGAAGCGCAACGCTGGGATGATCTGCAGGGCGCACGTCAGGGCCTGATCGGGCAAATCCGTCAGTCTGCGGTTGCCCAGCGCTACCTGAACCCTCAGTGATTTTTTGGTAGCAAGCACGCGCGGCGGGTTCGATGCAGGCGCAAGTCACTGCATCGAATCCAGCCTGCGATCCGGAGCAGAAATGAATCAAACCCTTGCAAATAGCCACACTGGCGCGTCGACGCCATTCAGCAACGCGGCGAACCAGTCGATCACGGTCAACGGCGTTCGCTTCGCTTACCGCGACATCGGCCCTGCTATCGGCGTGCCTCTGGTGCTGTTCAACCATTGGGGCGCCGTGCTGGACAACTTCGATCCCGCGATCATTGATGGCCTGGCACAAACCCGACGGGTCATTACCACTGACTATCGCGGTATTGGCGGCTCTGGTGGAACCGCGCCACTGACCATCGGCGAAATGGCTGACGATGCCATTCAGTTGATCCGGGCGCTGGGGTTGGAAACCGTTGATGTACTGGGATTCTCGCTTGGCGGCTTCGTTGCTCAGGACATTGCCCTGAAGGCGCCTGATCGGGTGCGTCGCTTGATACTGACCGGTACCGGTCCGGCCGGCGGCAGCGGTATCGACAAGGTCGGTTCGGTGACGTGGCCATTGATTCTCAAAGGCTTGCTGACCTTGCGCGATCCCAAGTTCTACCTGTTCTTCACTTCGACAGCCAATGGCCGTCGATCTGCGTCGCAGTATCTGCGACGCCTGAAAACACGCAAAAAGAATCGCGACAAAGGCCCGACACCGAGCGCTTTTCTGCGCCAGTTGAAAGCGATCACCGCGTGGGGCCAACAGCCGCCGCAAGACCTCGGACGCTTGCGCGTACCCACGCTGATCGTTAACGGCGACAGCGACATCATGGTGCCCAGCGTCAACTCGATGGCGTTGGCCAAGCGTATTCCCAACGCACAACTGGTGATTTATGAGGATGCCGGCCACGGCGGCATTTTCCAGCACTGCGTTGATTTTGTCGCCAAGGCACAGGCATTCCTCGACGCCTGACGACACGGCGCAGCAACACCGCAACGCGCCAGCTACCCTCCTTACAACCGCCAAGAGCCGCACTACGATGAAAGCATTTCTGATTGATCGCTATGGAAAGAACACCGGGCGCATTGGCGAAGCGCCTGCCCCAGTGGTGGGTGCCCGTGACGTCTTGATCGAGGTACACGCCAGCAGCGTCAATGTGCTGGATTCGAAGATCAGCAGTGGCGAGTTCAAGCTGATTCTGCCCTATGCATTACCGCTGATACTGGGCAATGATCTGGCGGGTGTCGTGGTTGAGGTTGGTTCACAGGTGACGCGGTTCAAACCGGGAGACGAGGTTTACGCTCGCCCGCCGGAAACGCGGATCGGAACGTTCGCCGAATGGATCGCCGTGGACGAAAACGCGGTTGCACGAAAACCCGGTAATACCACCATGGCACAAGCCGCGTCCCTGCCCCTGGTTGCGTTGACGGCCTGGCAAGTACTGGTCGAAACCGCACAGCTGAAAAAGGGTCAGAAAGTACTGATTCACGCGGGCTCCGGAGGTGTTGGCAGCATTGCCATTCAACTGGCCAGACACCTCGGCGCCTTCGTCGCCACGACCACCAGCACCGCGAACGTCGAATGGGTCAAGGCACTGGGCGCCGATCTGGTCATCGACTACAAACAGCAAGACTTCGAAAACGTCCTGCACGACTACGATGTGGTGTTGAACAGCCTCGGCCCGGACGTATTGCAAAAATCACTCAAGGTCCTGAAGCCCGGCGGCCAGCTCATTTCCATCTCGGGACCGCCCACTGCACAGTTCGCACAAGAACAAGGCTTGTCCTGGCCATTGCAACAGGTCATGCGCCTGCTGAGCCTCGGCATCCGGCGCAAGGCGCGCAAGCTGGCGGTCAACTACACGTTCGTATTCATGCGGGCCAATGGTGCACAACTGCAAAAAATCGCCACGCTGGTCGAGGATGCAATCATCAGACCGGTGATTGACCGCAGCTTCTCGTTTGACTCGACGGCAGACGCGTTGAAGTACGTCGAGCAGGGGCGTGCCAAGGGCAAGGTCGTTGTTACGCTCAAATGACAACGCGTCCCCGGCGGCCGGCTGCCCCCGTCAACCGGCCGCGTTCGACTCGACCAGATGAACTTCAGTCGCACTGCGACCGGCGCACCAGGCGAGCACCGACGCAATCACCAACACCGCCGCGCTGAGTTCGAAGGTGGCTTTATAACCGCTCAGATCAAACGCCAGGCCACCGACGATTGCCCCTCCGGCGATTGCCAGTTGCACGATGGCCACGAGCAAGCCTCCGCCGGCTTCGGCATCCTCCGGGAGCGTCTGCGCCAGCCAGGTCCACCAGCCCACGGGAGCCGCCGTGGCGACCAGCCCCCAGAGTCCGAGCAGCACTGCGGTCAGCAGCGGCGATGCGCCGAAGTTGACAAGCGCCAGTGCGATGACCGCCATTATCAGCGGGATAACTGTCAGCGTGCGGTACAGGCCAGTGCCGAGGAATCTTTCGATCACAAAGGTTCCGATGAAACCGGCAACCCCCAGCCCCAGCAGCATCAAGGACAGGGTTGCAACGCTGACCCCGGTGACCACCTCCAGAAAGGGCCGCAGGTAGGTGAACAGCATGAACTGCCCCATGAAAAATACGCTGACGGCGACCATCCCCAAAGCGACCGGCCACTGCTTCATCAGCCGCAGGGCGTTGCCGCTACCGGCCTGACGCTCAAGCTTGAAGGACGGCAGACTGATCAGCAGCCATATGGCCGCCAGCGCGGCGACCGGAACCACACAGAAGAACGCGCCGCGCCAGCCTATCAACGCGCCGAGGAAGCTCCCCGCCGGAGCAGCAATTACCGTCGCCAGCGCGTTTCCGCCGTTGACGATCGCCAGTGCCCGAGGCACTTGATCAGGCTGCACCAGACGCATTGCGGTCGCCGCCGACAACGACCAGAAACCGCCAATGGCGATGCCGATCAGGGCCCGTCCGAACATGAACGAAGGGTAGCCCGGCGCGAACGCAACCACCGTGCCCGAGACGATCATCAGCAACGTCAGCCCCAACAGCAACTTCTTGCGCTCGACACGAGCGGCGACCGCTGCAATCACCAGACTGGTCACCAGGGCGAATGCACCGGACACGGAAATCCCCTGCCCGGCCTGCCCCTCGGTGATGTGCAGTTCTGCGGCAATCGGTGTCAGCAGGCTGACCGGCATGAATTCTGAAGCGACCAGGGCGAAGGCGGCCAGCGACATGGCCAGCACGGCGCTCCAGCCGCGTTGTTCTGTAGAAAGGGAAGTCATTGGAATTACCTGTATTGCGAGAGGCGTCCGGGCGATTGCCCGGACGCACTGTTTTTCACGGTGCCAGCGTCGCGTTGTCGATCACGAAACGGTATTTGACGTCACCCTTGAGCATGCGCTCGTACGCCTCATTGATCTGCTCGGCACGGATCAGCTCGATGTCCGAGACGATGCCGTGTTCGGCGCAGAAATCGAGCATCTCCTGGGTTTCAGGAATGCCGCCGATCATCGATCCCGCCAGGGTGCGACGCTTCATGATCAGGTTGAACACGTTCGGCGATGGATGCGGCGACGCCGGTGCCCCCACCAGCGTCATCGCGCCGTCACGCTTGAGCAGCACCAGCAAAGCATCGAGGTCGTGCGGGGCGGCCACGGTGTTGATGATCAGGTCGAAGCTTTTCAGGTGCGCAGCCATTTGCTGCGCGTCGCTTGAGACCACCACCTCATCGGCGCCAAGGCTTTTCGCGGCTTCGCGTTTCGCCTCCGACGTGGTGAACGCCACCACCTGCGCGCCCAGTGCGTGCGCCAGTTTGATCCCCATGTGGCCCAGACCACCGATGCCCACCACGCCGACTTTCTTGCCGGGGCCGGCGTTCCAGTGCCGCAGCGGTGACCAGGTGGTGATGCCCGCGCACAGCAGCGGTGCCACGCCAGCCAACTGGGCCTCGGGGTGGCGAATCCGCAGTGCGTAGCGTTGATGCACCACGATCGCTTGCGAGTAGCCGCCGAGGGTCCAGCCGGGGGCGTCCGCAGTCGGAAAGTTGTAGGTGCCGATCATCCCGTCGCAGTAGTTCTCAAGGCCTTCGGCACATTCTTCGCAGTGCTTGCAGCTATCGACAATACAGCCGACGCCGACCAGATCACCCGGGGCGAAGCCGCTGACCTGTGGGCCTACGGCGGTGATCCGACCGACGATCTCGTGACCGGGCACACAAGGATATTGTGTGCCCTCCCATTCGGCCCGCACCTGGTGCAGGTCCGAGTGGCAGATACCGCAATAGGCAATCTCGATCTGCACGTCTTCCGGGCCGGGATCGCGACGGGTGATGCGCAGAGATTCAAGCGGTTTGTCGCCCGCATGGGCGCCATAAGCGAAGACTTGCATAGCGTCTCTCCTGTAATGGTTTGACACATTCTCCCGGTCGATTCACCTCTGCCCTAGTGCATTCCTCTTGAATGCTTGCCTGATCCTCTGAGGTTGCAGGGTGGTGTATAGGAAACGTCTGTGCAGCGGATTAGAGTTAGCTCAACAGGAGTTGCCCGACATGATCCCTACCCCCTCGCGCCACGAATCACCTTTGGCGTTGAACATCGACTCGCGCGTGAGCGTAGCGGGTGACTTCGCCACGTCGATACCTGGCCTGTCGCTGTTTCGTCGCGATCAGCCGGCACCACCGACCGTGTGCATGATCGAGCCGAGCCTGATTCTGGTGGGCCGTGGGGAAAAGCGCTTGTGGGTCGGCGGTGAGGGTTACAGCTACGACCCTTCGCGGTTTCTGGTCACCTCGCTGGATCTGCCCGCCAATTCCGAAGTGATGCTTGCCAACCCCGAACAGCCCTGTGTCGGGCTGGTGCTGAAACTGGATGTCGGCATGCTCGCCGAGATCCTCAGCAAAGGTGGCTTGCCTGCGAAACGGCAGCCGTCGATGAACACGGGCGCTGGCATTGGCAACCTGTCGTCCGCGCTGGAAGGCGCGCTCGAACGCCTGCTGGCATTACTCGACGAGCCCGAAGCGATCCCGGTGCTGGCGCCGCTGATTCTGCGGGAAATCCATTATCGGCTGCTCAATACCGATCAAGGTGCACGGCTGCGGCAGATCACGGCCGTCGATGGCCAGGGTTATCGCATCGCCAAAGCCATCGACTGGCTCAAGCTCAACTACAGCGCAGCGCTGCGTATCGACGAACTGGCGGCGCGGGTGCAGATGAGCGCGCCGACCTTTCACCACCACTTCCGCCAACTCACCGGCATGAGTCCGCTGCAGTACCAGAAGTGGCTGCGATTGAACGAGGCCCGCCGGCTGATGCTGATGGAGCGTCTGGACGTTTCGCGAGCGGCGTTTGCGGTCGGGTATGAAAGTCCCTCGCAGTTCAGCCGCGAATACGCACGCCTGTACGGCACCGCACCCAGTCGGGACATCGCGCTGCTGCGTGTCGAACCCTTCGCCGCAGAAGCACTGGGCAACGCGGCCAGTTGAGCAAAGAACACGCTTTACCGGTGAGGCGCCTCGCAGCGTTTCACCGCCTTATAAAAATGCACGTCAACCGATGATCGAGCGGGTGAACCATGGAACTACGAATCAACCAGAAAACCTATCAGGTCGATGCCGACGCCGATACGCCCCTGCTGTGGGTGATCCGCGATGATCTGGGCATGACCGGCACCAAGTACGGCTGTGGACTGGCGCAGTGCGGTGCCTGTTCCGTGCTGGTGGACGGCAATGTTGTGCGCTCGTGCGTCACGCCGGTGGCCGGCGTGGTTGGCCGCGAGGTCACCACGATTGAGGCGATCGAGGCCGATGACGTCGGCAAACGGGTGGTCTCGACCTGGGTTGATCTGCAGGTCGCCCAGTGCGGCTACTGCCAGTCCGGGCAGGTGATGGCCGCCACGGCGCTGCTCAAGCAAAACCCCAAGCCGAGTGACGCGCAGATCGAAGCGGCGATGGTCAATCTGTGCCGCTGCGGCACGTACAACGCCATTCATGCCGCCGTGCATGAGCTGGCCGGCAAGGGAGATGCCTGATGAACGTGCGTATCGATCCTGCTCAGGAAGCATCAGCACTGGCTCTGCACGAACCGATCAATGTGTCGCGCAGACGTTTCCTGACCGGCACCGCCGTCGGCGCACTGGTGCTCGGTTTCGGCCTGCCGCTGGGCACGACTCGCGTGCAAGCGGCAGTGGCGGCCGCGACTGCCGAGCGCGGCACGCAGGTGCCGGCGTTTCTGGAAATTCGCCCGGACAACCGCGTGCGCCTGCTTTGCCCGTTCATGGAAGGCGGGCAAGGTACGTTCACCGCGATGGCGCAGATCGTCGGTGAAGAGCTGGATGCCGACCCGTCGACGTTCCTGGTCGAAGCCGCACCGCCCGGCGAAGCGTATGTGGTGATGGAAAACGGCATGCGCATCACCGGCGGCAGCATGTCGGTGCGCATGAGTTACCCGGTGATGCGCCGCCTCGGCGCCCTCGCCCGCGCCATGCTGCTGCAGGCGGGCGCGCAGAAACTTGGGGTGCCGGTCAGCGAACTGGGCACCGAACCCGGCAAAGTCGTGCACGCCAAGTCGGGCCGCTCGCTGGCCTACGGCGAACTGGCCGGGCACGCCATGGATCTGCCGGTTCCCGATCCGGCCTCGGTGCAGCTGCGTGATCCGAGCCAGTTCCGCTGGATCGGTAAACCGGTGAAGCGCCTCGATGCCTACGACAAGTCCACGGGCAAGGCGCTCTACAGCATCGATCTGAAGGTCGACGACATGCTGCATGCCGCCGTTCAGCATGCCCCGCGTTTGGGGATGACCGTGGGCAACCTGCGCAACGAAGAGCAGGTCAAGGCGATGAAAGGCGTGCATTCCGTGCATCGCCTGCCGGGGGCCGTGGCGGTGGTCGCCGAGCGTTGGTGGCACGCCAAACGTGCAGTGGAAGCAATACAGGTCGACTGGCAGGAGCCAACGGCCGACAGCAAAGTTCGGCCGATGCCCGCGGATTTTTCCAGCGACGCCTGGCTCAAACGCCTGGCTGAAGACAAAGGCCCGGCCAAGGATGATGAAAATCAAGGCGACGTGGCTGCAGTTCTGGCCAGCGCCAAGACCCGGATTGACGCCACGTACCACAACCAGTACTTGAACCACGGCCAGTTGGAGCCGCCGTCGGCGCTGGCCCGATTCAATCCCGACGGTTCGCTGGAAGTCTGGCTGCCGAATCAGGCGCCGGACATGTTTCGTGCCGACATCGCCAAACGCACCGGGCTGGATCCATCGCGCATCACCTTGCATTCGCCATTGCTGGGGGGCTTCTTCGGTCGGCATTTCCTCTACGACGCCGCCAGTCCCTACCCCCAGGCGATCGAGTTGTCCAAAGCGGTTGGTCGCCCGGTCAAACTGATCTGGAGCCGCGAGGAAGAGTTCCTGCGTGACGTGCTGCGTCCCGTAGCCGCGGTGAATTTCCGCGCCGCGCTGGACAATGACGGCTGGCCGCTGGCAATCGAAGCGATCAGCGCCACCGAAGGCCCGACCGAGGCGCTGGCCGGCAAACAGGGTGAAAAACTCGACCCGACGGCGCTTGAAGGGTTGTCGGGCAAGTCCTATGCGATCCCCAACAAGCGCATCGCGCAGATCTACGCCAAAGGCCCGGCGATGCTTGGTTACTGGCGTTCGGTGGGCAACTCGCTCAACGACTTCTTCTATGAGTCGTTCCTTGACGAACTGGCCGACAAGGGCGGCAAGGACCCGTTCGAATTGCGCCTGCATCTGCTGCGCGACAACCAGCGACTGACCACGTTGCTGCAAGCAGTGGGCGAGCTGTCGGGTGGCTGGAAGCGTGGGCCGTTTACCGCGGCGGACGGCAGCAAACGTGCCCGAGGCGTGGCGATGGCGTCGCCGTTCGGTACCCAGACGGCGGTGATCGCCGAGGTCTCCATCGAGAACGGTCAGGTCAAGGTGCACGATATCTGGCAGGCAATCGACCCCGGCAGCATCGTCAATCCGGCGATTGTCGAAGCCCAGGTCAATGGTGCGGTGGCGCTGGGACTGTCGCAGACCCTGGTGGAGGAAGCCGTGTGGATTGATGGCAAACCGCGCGCGCGCAACTACGACCTGTATCCGATCCTGCCGCCTGCGCGGATGGCTCGGGTCCACGTGCGTGTTGTCGAGAGCGGGGAAAAAATGGGCGGCATCGGCGAACCACCGCTGCCCGCCGTCGCACCCGCCGTCGCCAATGCGGTGGCAACGCTGACCGGGCAACGGGTGCGCAGCCTGCCCATGAGCCGACACACCTTCACTTGATCAGCGCCGGAGCGTCCATGAATAACAGCCGATTCGCAAGAACCGCAGGCTGGCTGGCAGTGCCGTGCCTGGTCGCGGCAGGCCTGCTGGCCTGGTATGTCACCCGTGAGCCTGTCTCGCGCCTTGAAAACAACCAAACCGCCGTGGCCGATATCGACCCGGCGCTGGTCGCTCGTGGCGAATACGTCGCCCGACTCAGCGATTGCGTGGCGTGTCACAGCGTGCCTGGCGGTGCGCCGTTCGCTGGCGGCCTGGAAATGGCCACGCCACTGGGCGCGATCCACGCGACCAACATCACCCCGGAGCCGGAAACCGGCATCGGTCGCTACAGCCTGGCGGACTTCGATCGTGCGGTACGCCACGGCGTGGCACCCGATAGCCGTCGTCTGTACCCGGCGATGCCCTACCCGTCCTACGCCAAGCTCAGTGACGACGATGTGCGAGCGCTGTACGCGTTCTTCATGAAAGGCGTGGCACCGGTCAAGCAGGCGAATATCCCGAGTGCGATTCCCTTCCCGTTGAACCTGCGCTGGCCGATTGCGCTGTGGAACGGTGTCTTCGCCGATACCGAGCCTTACGTGACCAAACCGTCGCAGGATGCCGTGTGGAATCGCGGCGCTTATCTCGTTCAAGGTGCCGGGCACTGCGGCAGTTGCCATACGCCGCGCGGTCTGGCGTTCAACGAGAAAGCCCTGGATGAATCCGCCACGCCGTACCTCGCCGGCGCCTTGCTCGATGGCTGGTATGCGCCGAGCCTGCGTGATGACCACAACACAGGCCTGGGCCGCTGGAGTGAGCCGGAGATCGTGCAGTTCCTCAAGACCGGGCGCAATAAACACGCGGTGGTTTACGGCTCGATGACGGAGGCGTTCAACAACTCGACGCAGTTCATGAGCGATGACGATCTGACCGCGATCGCCCGCTATCTCAAGTCATTGCCGGGGGACCGTCAGCGCGACGGCCAGCCATGGCAGTACCAAGCGGTTTCGGCGACGGAACGTCTGGACGCGCCCGGTGCTCATACCTTCGTCACGCGCTGTGCTTCGTGCCACGGCCTCGACGGCAAGGGCCAGTCCGAATGGATGCCACCGCTGGCCGGCGCCACTTCGGCACTGGCCAAGGAAAGTGCCTCGGCGATCAACATCACCCTCAACGGTTCGCAGCGGGTGGTGGCGGCCGGAGTGCCGGACGCCTATCGCATGCCGGCCTTCCGTGAGCAGTTGTCGGATCAAGAGATCGCCGAAGTGCTGACCTTCATGCGCAGCACCTGGGGCAATCAGGGCAGTGCCGTTGAGGCGCAGACGGTCAACAAGCTGCGTGAACGCACGGATCCGGCCAGCAGCAGCCCGATCATCCTGCAAATGCGTTAGAGGAACGTTTGATGGAAAGTATCGACTTGCTGGTCCTGCGCACCGCGCGGGACTGGCTCGCCGCCGGCGAGCGAGTGTTGCTCGCCACCGTGGCGCGCACATGGGGCTCTTCGCCGCGCCCGACAGGGTCGATGATGGCCTTGCGTAACGACGGGCGCGTGGTCGGCAGCGTGTCCGGCGGCTGCATCGAGGACGACCTGATCCATCGCTACACCACCGCGCATGGCGGCAGCGGCCTCAAGGACAGTGCGCCCGAGGTGGTGCGCTACGGCGTCAGCGCCGACGAGGCACATCGTTTCGGTTTGCCCTGTGGCGGCACGCTTGAGCTGATTCTGGAGTTCAACCCGTCGTGGCAGGTGCTGGACGAACTGCTGGTGCAACTGGATGCCGGGCAACTGGTGCGCCGCTGCCTGGCACTGGATAACGGTCGCGTCACACTGCAAGCCACGGCAACTCCTGAGCAATTCAGTTTCGACGGCGAACAGATGCTCAATACCCTCGGGCCGGGGTATCGGCTGCTGATGATCGGTGCCGGCGCGCTGGCCGAGTATCTGGCGACCATGGCCCTGTTCAACGGCTTCAAGGTCGCAGTGTGCGACCCACGTGCCGAATACATCGAAACCTGGGCGGTGAACGGTGTGGAGCGGATCATCGGCATGCCGGATGACGTGGTACGCGACTTCGCGGTCGATCTGCGCACCTGCATCGTCGCCTTGAGTCATGATCCGCGACTCGACGATCTGGCACTGCTCGAAGCCCTTCACAGCCCGGCGTTTTACATCGGCGCCATCGGTTCGCGGCGCAACAGTCAGCTGCGCCGTGAACGTCTGATCGAGCATTTTGGTGAGACCCAGACGTCACTCGAGCGCCTGCACGGGCCAATCGGCATCTACATTGGCAGCAAGACACCGGCGGAGATCGCGGTCAGCGTGATGGCCGAGATCCTGGCCGCGAAGAATGGCGCCAGCCTGCCGAAGGCGTTTTCGATCGCCAGAGCAAAGGCGCAGGAAGCCTGACTGGCTGGAACAATAGCGATCAACAGAGCCTTTCACGGCTTGCGCGTAATCAAGGAGCACCGCACGACATGGAACAAATCACTTACCGCACCGCGACGGGCGACGACGCGTTGAGCATGTGTGAACTGGGGCAATTGCTCAACGACGTCCATCACACTGCCCGCCCCGACATCTATGCCCCTCCCACCGCGGATTTTTCCCGCGACCTGCCCCACTGGTCAGGCCTTTTCGAAAAACCCGGTCACGTTGTGTTCATCGCTCATGTCGACGATCAACCTGCGGCGTTTATCACGGCCAGCCTGTCGGCAAGTTCAGGGCCGTTGATGCAACCGCAGAATGTCGTTCGCATCGGCTCGGTGTGTGTTGCCGAACAGTTTTCGGGACAAGGCATCGGCCGTGGGCTGATGAATCTGGTGAAAAACTGGGCGATCGAACAGGATGCCCAGGATCTGCGTTTGACCGTCTGGCCGTTCAATAGCCGTGCCGCGCGAATGTATGCGGAGTTCGGCTTTGAGACTCGGGCTGTCGAAATGGGCATGCGTTTGTAGCGGTTTGCCCTCGTCCAGACCTTTCCGGCACTGCGCGCAGCGATCTGGAAATCACGGCTTTCGCCAACCGGATGGCGGACATGTTCAGCGCCTGCGTGATGACGCTGAATCAACCTTCAATGTGAGGCGGCTGCTCGGGTGAACTGCTGTTCCGTCACCACGCTGCCCCACTGACTGCCCTGCTCTTCCATGGTCAGCTCGAACCCGGCCGCTTCGTACAGTCGGCGCGCGGCGTCGAGGCCCTTGAAGGTCCAGAGTTGAATCGCGTCAAAACCCTGCTGATCACAAAACTCCACCGCCGCGCTCAGCAGTTGCCGGCCGACGCCACTGCCGCGGCAGCCGTCGTCGAGGATGAACCAGCGCAAATGCGCCTGATTGTGGCCCAGATCCTGCCCGTCGATCGCGATCGAGCCGACGATGCGCTCATCAAGCGTGGCTACCCAGATCTGGTTGCAGGGCTGATCGAGGCGCCCGACAAACTCCGCCGTTTCACTGGCGACGCGGCTTTCGAAGATCGCGCCGAAACCGGAATGCCGCGAGTAATAATCCGCATGCATTTGCGCCACGCGGCCGATCAGGCCGGGGCGATAGCCGGCGCTGATGTGCAGGTTCGGCGTGAGTGGCCGGTCGGCGCCCAGACGGATGGTCTTCAGCGCATGCGCGTAGGTTGAAAGGCCCTGCGCCACGCTCTGTTGTTGCGACGGATTGAGCGTGTTCAGTGCCTTGCTGACCTGAGCCTGGCCATAGGCATGAATGTCGGCGACGGTCTGCCGGCCCTGCGCCGTCAGGTGGAGACGCTTGACCCGGGCGTCCTCGGCGGCACGCTCCTCGATCTCCCCGGCCTTGATCAGCTTGCCGACCATGCGGCTGACACTGGATTTTTCCAGACCAAGGCTTTGCGCCAGTTGTGCAGCGCTGACGCCGTCCCCGGCCTCGATTTCCAGCAATGCGTGCACGCCGGAGGCTGAATAATCGGTCGCCGCCAGAGTAGCGCGCAGGAAACCGAATTCACGCACCATCGTGCGCGACGCTGTACGGATTTCTTCGATCAAGGCTGTAGGGATACTCATGACACATTACCGCTGAAATATTGGTTGTACTATACAACCATATTCCAATATGACGGTGCAAGAAGCCGACGACACCGGGCAAGCGTTCGATTGTCGACATCGCCACAGCAGCAAACGTCAGGCAAAAAAAAGCCCCGCAACCGAATGAGGTGCGGGGCAAAGTATTGGTTGGTTGCGGCCAACCAAAGGAGCTCGGTCAGAACTGTTTGCGCAGCCGGGTCAGATGCAATCCTGGGCGGCGCGTTCAAAACTTGAAGGCAGGAAATTCGAGGCCAGCAAGTGGCGCTCGTAGATGAACACCTTGCCGCCGTTGCCGGCCTTGTAGGCTTCCAGCACGTTGTCTGCAGACACCTTGCTTGGCACCACGATCCGGTAGCTGCGCTGGGTCTGCGAGACGGTCGGTTTCAGCGCACTGCCCTGCAGCTTCGGCACCACGCAATCGGCGTATTGTGCCGGGGTCTTGCTGGTGTGCAAGGTCAGCGTCGGGTCGTTCGGTGCGGAGGCGCAACCGGCGAGCAGCAAGGAGGCAACGGCCAGGGTCGGGGCAAACAAAGCACGCATCGGGGTAATCCTGAAAATAAAGGTTCGGTTCAACTGGCAGCGGTTCAGCGTCACGGCGCCGCCGCTGCCCTTTTGGTTTTGAGTGTTCAGCTGGAAGCCACCAGCGCCTTGAGCGAGGCGTCGAACTGCTTCAAGGCATTGAGTTGCAGGTCACGTTGTTGCTCGATCTGCGCGGCAATTTCGTGCGCCGCTTTGTCGTGTACCCAGACCGCCGGGATCTGTTTCTCCACCGAGCCTTCGGCCTTGCCGATGTATTGCAGGTCGGCATCGTAGAAACGCGCGATAAAGTGCGCCTCGTACAGACTGTTCTGCTGAGTCAGCAAGCGGTTGAAGGTATCCAGTTTCACCACGATGTCCGGATGCGCCAGAATCAGGGCATCGAGGTTGTCGTAAACGGTCACCGACATGAACTGGCGCTGCAACGAGCTGAGCAACCAGTCGATCGCCAGTTCCGGGTCGGAGCTGCTGACAAAGGCGGCGCGGATTCGCGAATCCAGCGCATCCTTGGCACCGTGCAGCGCCATATCGTGGTAACGCGTCAGGTATTGCAGGTTTTCCCGGGTGTTTTCGCTGTACAGCACACCCACGGTCTGTGAATGCTGCAAAGTCGCGCTGCTGCCGGCGATGGGCTGAAGACGACACGCACAGGCGTCGCCGGCGTAAGACGGTGCCGTGGCTACCATGCCGCTCATCAGCAGAGCAGTCAGCACCAGTCGGGTCAGGGTCTTCATCGCGCAATTTCCTTGAGCTGCGTTTTCAATGAAGGCAATTTTCCGCCTATTGCCTGCAAAGCTGAACTTGCGTTTCGTGATGGTCACTATTACTTCTAGCGATAGTTACCGACGATAAAGACGGGTACACACTCATCCACAATGAATAAAACAACAGTGAGGACGCCGATTTGAGAACCTTTGACCTGATCCGCGACGCGGTTTTGCAGGACTTTCGCGAGCGGGTGGCGGAATACCTGGTGCAGTACGAAAACGTGTTGCTGGACAAGGACATCACCGATGCGCAGCTCAAACGCGATACCGCCAATCAGTTGCGTGGCTATTTGCGCGGGTTGAACACCACACGGGTGCTGGGCATGGCTTATTGGGAAGAGCTGGATCGGCGGGTCGTCGACACCTGGCTCACGCCTCACGAATGAGCGTGGACGCCCGTCGGTGATGATCGTCTGCGGAGCCTGCCAAAACCGGCCCGAACGCTTACAATCGGCGGCCTTACCGACCTTCTGACAGGCTCACCCGGAAATGCCGCTCGCCCCACCAACGATGCTGACCATCTCGATCGCTCTGGCAGCCGCTGCCGCGCTGTATCTGGCGGTCGAGTGGCGCAGCATTCGTGAACCTTCGCTGCTGTTCTGGAGTGCCGGTTTCGCCACGATCACCGTCGGTTCCACCCTGGCCCTGCTGCGCAGCAACGGCTTTTTGCTGATCGGCATCTGGTTCGCCAACGGCTTGCTGGTGACCGCGCACTTTCTGTTTCTGCTGGGGGTGGCGCGCTTCACGCAGACCCGCCTGTCACGCGCCTGGTACCTGATTTTCGTCACCTGGCTGGTTTTGCTGTTACTGCCGGACGGGCCGCTGTGGTCGAAAGTCATGCTCGCCGCCAACTCGCTGCTGGTGGCTGCCTCGACGCTCAAGGCCAGTTTGCTGTTGCGCCCGCATGGCAAATCGCTGAGCGTCGGCGCGGTGCAATTGCGCTACGTGCTGCTCGGGCATGGGATTTTCTATGTGGCCAAGGCGCTGACCGTGATGATCCCGGGCACACTGATCGACCTGGCCGCGTTCCGTGGCGTAATCATCCAGATCTCGCTGGTCGAGGGCGCGATGGCGATCATGCTGATCGCACTGTCGATGACCGGCACCGAGCGCTACCGACGCGAGGAGCAGATCGCGCGACTGGCCGCCCGTGACCCGCTCACCGCCCTCTACAACCGCCGCGCCCTCGACATGCGCGCGCCGCGCTTGCTGCAGGATGTCTCCCCGGCGCATCCGGGCGCCCTGCTGCTGATCGACATCGACAACTTCAAATCGGTCAACGATCAGTACGGTCACAGCGCCGGCGACCGCTTACTGGTGGCTTTGAGCGAAATGATCCGCGCCGAGACCGCCGATGAAGCGCTGGCTGCTCGCTTGGGCGGCGACGAGTTCGTGATTTTGCTGAGCAACGCGCCCAGTGATCACATCGTCAGACTGGGTGACGCCCTGCGCGATCAGTTTCAGCGCAGCGCCGCCCAGGCATTCCCCACCGCCGAACCGGTGACACTGAGCATCGGCGCCACCCTGTTCAACCAGCCGCCGGCCAGCCTCGCGGCATTGATCGAACAAGGTGATGCAGCGCTGTATGAATCCAAGCGCGGCGGCCGCAACCGCCTGCGCCTGACCGGGCTCACCACTTCAGGATGACCAGACCCATGACCCGTTCCGAGACGCCCCTGCAAGACCTCGCCGCCCCCGAAGGCGTTTGCTACGGCTGCGGCGGCCGCAACCCCCATGGCTTGCACGTCAAAAGCTACTGGCACGAGGACGGCGTGCACGTCATGGCCGAACACCTGCCGGACGACAAATACTGCGGCTGGCCGGACCTGGTGTACGGCGGCCTGCTGGCGATGCTGGTCGACTGCCACTCCAACTGGACCGCGATGGCTTACCACTATCGCCACGAACAACGTGAACCGGGCAGCCTGCCGCGCATCGACTGCGTCACCGGCAACCTCGGCATCAAGTTCATCAAACCCACACCGATGGGCGTCACCCTGACCTTGCGCGCCAGGGTCGAAGGCGAAGTCGGGCGCAAGACGCGGGTGATCTGCGAGGTGTATGCCGGGCAAGTGCTGACGGCGGTGGGCGATTCGGTGTTCGTGCGGGTCGATACCCACCAACTGGCGGACGCAGCGCACGGCCGCTGAATCCCCCCGCTCCCTGTAGGAGCTGCCGCAGGCTGCGATCTTTTGACTTTGACCTTCAAAAGCAAAATCAAAAGATCGCAGCCTGCGGCAGCTCCTACAGAGCATGGCGCTCGAACGAACCCGGGCGCGCAGCCCCACAGCAGCGATGGCAGAGGGACGTCTACGCATCTCTGCAAGCGTAAGATTCACTTACATGTTTTTCCGCTTGTCGTGTGCAATGCCAACCCCTTATAAGAGCGGCTCTCACTCGCGAATTTAAGGATGTACACATGAGCAATGCCTGGAACGAAGGGTATTTTACCGACGAGGGTTACACCTATTCGTACAGCCGGGAAATCAACCCGGTGTTCCAGCGTTTTTGTTTGTTGTTGCGTGGTTTTGCCACCCTGGAAAGCGCTGGTGGCTACCACTGCGAACTGGGCTTTGGCCAAGGTGTCTCGATCAACATCCACGCCGCCGCCAACCCGGGCAACTACGTTGGCACCGACTTCACGCCGTCCCAGGCCGCGCATGCCATGGCGCTGGCGAACGACTGGAACAGCCAGGCCCGTCTGTATGACGACAGCTTCCAGCAACTGCTGGCCCGCGATGATCTGCCGGCCTTCGACAGCATCAGCCTGCATGGCATCTGGTCCTGGGTTAACCGCGACAATCAGCAACTGATCGTCGAGTTCGCCCGCCGCCACCTCAAGCCCGGGGGCATGTTGTACGTGAGCTACAACTGCTTCCCGGGCTGGTCGCCGTCGGCGCCCCTGCGCAATCTTTTCAGCCTGCACAACCGCTTTGCCAGCCAGGCCTCGACCAGCCCGGCCAAACGCATCGATGCCGCGGTGCAATTTTCCGAGACGCTGTTGGCGGCCAATCCGAAGTACGCCAGAGCGGCGCCGGCCCTGGGTGCCCAGCTGCAGAGCATCAAGGGTCAGAACCGTCAGTACGTGGCCCATGAGTATTTCAATCGCAACTGGGACTGCATGTATTTCATCGACGTGGTCGACGCCATGACCGCGGCCAAACTCGACTACGCCACCACGGCCGTACCGCTGGACACCGTGGCCGCGCTGAACCTGAGTGCAGAAGGCATGGACTTTCTGGAAGGTATCGAGCACCCGATCATGCGCGAACAGGCGCGCGACTATTTCATCAATCAGAACTTCCGCCGGGATCTGTACGTGCGCGGCGCCAATCGGTTGTCTGCCGCCGAGCAGCGCGATGGCTTGCTGAGAAGCCGTTTTGTCCTGTTGCAAGCCATCGACAGCATTCCCGGCACGGTCACAGGCCCTGCGGGCGAGGCGTCCTTACAGGCGGACATTTACCTCCCGGTGCTCGCAGCGCTTGCCGCCAATGCCTACGAAGCGAAAACCTTGCAGCAATTGTCGATGGCCGTCGGCACCGTTTCCTATGACGATCTGGTGCAGGCTGTCACCGTGCTGATCGGCATGGGCGTCGCCGCCCCGTGCCAGAGTGAATCCGCCGAAAGGCAGGTGCAGGAACGTTGCGACACCCTCAACCTGCAACTGTGCAAGCGCGCACTGTTCAACAGCAACATTCAGGTGCTGGCCAGCCCGGTCACTGGCGGTGGCGTGCCGATCAGCCGCGTCCAGCAGCTGTTCCTGATTTCGATCAAGCAAGGCATGACCGATCCGCAAGACTGGGCGCAGTTGGCGTGGGCCGTCATCGGTGAGCAGGGCGAAGTGCTGCACAAGGGCGACCAGCCGCTGCTGACGGCTGAAGAAAACCTTGCCGAGATGACCGAACGGGCCCGGGCATTTGCCCAGACACCGCTGGACATTCTTATGGCACTGAAGATTGCTTGATCCTGATATACGCCGGACGACTGGCCGCGATAAAACGCGACCAGTCGTCTGCGTGTATGGCCCTGACTGCCGCCTCCTGAGCAATCCTGCCCCACCTATCGCCCCGCTCCCCAGGCAAAAAAGCAAAATTGCCATGTGTTTCCATCGTTCCTTCTTGCGTCGCACTGTTCATTGCCCGTTCCCGTCTGCCTGGAGTTTCCTTGATGCCTGCGCCCAAATCCCTGCCCTCTGCCCTGCTGGGCCTGGCCCTCGCCTGCCCGGTCATGGCCGAGGAACCCAAAGGCATGGAGTTGGGACAGGTGCTGATTTCGGCTGAGGAACAAAGCGGCACCGATGCCTCTGTGACCGAGGCCCAAGCGCGCCTGGCGCAAGTGCCCGGCGGCAGCAATGTGGTCGACATGCGTCAGCCGTTGCAGGGCCGGGTGGCGAGCAATCAGGATGTGCTGGCGTATCAGCCGGGGGTCTACGCACAGTCGGCGGGCAATGAAGGAGTAAAGATTTCCATCCGTGGCTCGGGGATCAACCGCGCACCGGGCGCGCACGCTTCGGGGCTGTACACCCTGCTCGACGGCCTGCCGCTGACCGGCCCCGGCGGCACACCCTACGAATTGCTCGAACCGCTGTGGCTCGACCATGTGGAGGTGCTGCGCGGCGCCAACGGCTTTGATCGCGGTGCACTGGCACTGGGCGGCGCTGTCGATTACGTCAGCCACACCGGCTACGACGCGCCGAAACTGCAGGTGCGTTATGCCACCGGTAGCCACGGTTATCAGCAGCGTCAGGTGAGTTCCGGGCAGGTGCTGGGCGATTTCGATTACTACGTGTCGCTGACCGACTCGAACGCCGACGGCTATCAGGATCACACTGCCAGCGAGAGCCAAGGCGTGATCGCCAACTTCGGTTATCGCTTCAATCCGAACCTGGAAACCCGCTTCTACTTCCGCTATCGCGAGACCGACAACGACCTCGCCGGCCGCGTGACCAAGCACTCGATCGAGCACACGCCAAGGGCGGCCAACCCGGCCTACGTGACGCGCGATGACAGCCGTAAACAACCGGGCAGCACCTTCATCGGCAACAAGACCACCTACTACATCGACGATGATTCGAGCATCCAGACCGGACTGGTCTATCACGACTACCCGATGGACCTGCGCGAAGGCCCGAACCGCCTGAAAGTGGCCTACACCGATGTCAGCGGCACGTTCGACTACAAGCGCCGCGACACCTTGTTCGGCATGGAAAGCCGCAGCACTGTCGGCCTGCGCACCACCAAACACCTGCCCAACGACGGCGCCAGTGAATTCGTGCGCATCCCGTCCGGCAACACCGCCGCGTATGCGCCGGGCACCCGCATGCGCAACTTCACCTATCAGGGTTCGGACACCGTTCTGCACGTGGGCAACGACCTGGAAATCGCCGACGACCTGTGGCTGACCACCGGCCTCGCCGCCATCTACACCCGCCGCGAAAGCGCCGTCACCTACCCGCAAAGCGGTGGCAAGACCAGCCTGAACGACTGGGATTACGCGCCGCGTCTGGGCCTGCGCTATCAGGTCACGCCGGACCTGCAACTGTTCGGCAACCTCAGCCGTTCGGTCGAAGCACCGCACCCGTGGTCGCTGATCTACAGCTCGAACATCCGCTTCCCGACCGGCAACGGTGCGGCGACCGGCACCCAGAGCGATCCGGTCAAACTGCAGAATCAGACCGCGACCACCCTCGAACTCGGCGGTCGCGGCGACAGTGCACTCGGCCAGTGGAGCCTGGCGTGGTACTACGCCCAGGTGCGCCACGAATTGCTTTCGGTACTGCCGGACGCCAACGCCGTCACCCCATATGAACTCAACGCCAGCCCCACCGTGCACCAAGGCGTGGAAGCCAGTCTGCAGAGCACGCTATGGTCAGCCGCCGACGGACGTAAGTTGAGCCTGCGCCAGGCCTACACCTTCAGCGATTTCCACTACCGCGATGACCAGCGTTTCGGCGACAACCGCCTGCCCGGCCTGCCGATGCACTACTACCAGGGCGAACTGCGCCACGACTGGCCACAAGGCTTCTTCGCGGCGGTCAACACGCAACTGGTGTCCAAAGTCGCCGTGGATTACGCCAACAGCTACTACGCCGATCCCTACGCACTGTTCGGCGCCACCGTCGGCTACAACGCGCCGAAAAACGACTGGCAAACCTGGCTCGACCTGCGCAACCTGACCAACAAGCACTACGCCGCGACGGTGACGCCGGGGTATGACGACAAAGGCCAGGATGCGGCGCGGTCCACGCCGGGCGAAGGGCTCGGGGTTTATGTCGGGGTGTCGTGGAGTCTGCTTTAAGGGTTTAACGATTCGCTCATCCGGTGAAAGCCAGCGCGATCAAACGGGAGTTTTCAGGAAATGGGACCGAAGACGCAAAAGCTGCTCATTGTTCTTGATCAATTGATCGAGGTACTTGAACACGATGGAGACATGCACTGGAGCCAGTGGATGCGCAACACAAGAGCGCGTCTTCTTGCCTCTGATTACTCCGGGATCACCTACTTGTTATCGGCCTACGGTGGTATGGGCTCGTTCAATGATGTGGTTTTAGGGCAAAGTCGCGTCAATGGGGTATTTACCTGGAAACCCGGCTACATCGAGTTGAACGAGCAATTCGACACGTTGCGTGCCGAGGCTGCACAACTGGCCAAGGCAATCAGGGACTCGCAAAACTGACATCCCCTCGCCCCCTCTCACTCATAAAACTTGCCGGCCAGCAAAATGCTCGCACAGCGCTGCCATACGTTGGCTGAAGAGACATCTGCCCCTACCAGCCTGGAACTGTCGATCGCCCAGGCACCCGCAGCTTCAAGAAACGCATCCACAGATCCATTTTCCCAACCCAAGGCGCCCAGACCATAGGGTGACAGCGGTTCGTTCATCGTCCTCTCAAGGGCGAAATCGGCACCCAGTGCCTGAATAAACGCAATGAACGATTGCTCGTCGTTCACACGCTCCAGCAACTCATCAAGATCATCAGAGCCAGACATCGTGGCAATTTCCTGTTGGCGAATGGTTTGCCCGGGATGCTGCTATGCATCGACCTGAGGGTCAATCAGTCCGTCAAAACGGCCCCTGCGTCATCACTCGCGTCTCGATGATGTTGCGCAGCGCAGCGACGCGCTTCTGATACAGATCAGTCAAACACCCGACCTTGGCGCCGCAGGCCTTGCGGCTTTTCAGGAAGTCCTGCTGCTCACCGATCAACGCATCGCGTCCGCCCATCGGCAGCAAGCGTTTGTCGAGGCTGAACAGCTCGCCCATGGTTACGTCCAGATCGTTCAGCGTGCGGTTGGCGCAGACGGCTTTTTCGTCTGCCGCTTTGGCCTTGGCGCAGTCGAAACTGGCGGCGTGTGCCGAATTGGCAGCGATCAGCAGCGCACAGCCGAGGGCGGCAGCGGTCACCCGTGAAATTTCTCGAACTCGCGTCATGTCGTCGTATCCAACGTTGTAAGTCAATGGAGGTATGAGAAATGAAAAGCACCGACGACAGCAAGCCTGCAACACCGCATAACGCGCCACCGCTCGACTCTTCCGGCAAACCGGTGGATGTGGTGCGCCGCGATCTGGAGGACCGCGACGACGACACCCGCGTCGTGGATGAGGTCATTACACCGACGTCCATTCGCGAAAAGGAACAGGACGCCGAGGAACTCAAGCGCAAGACCGATGCGATTGAACGCAAGGTGGCCGACGGCAACTGAGGCGACGCTCCCCGTCCTGAAGTAGAGTTTTCTCCTCTCTGTCCCGGGTTTTCCTGCCCGGGACAACTCTCCCCCCCTACCCTGAAACCCTCGGTTTTACTGGGCTTTTCCTGTCTGCTTCAGCAATTTGTATTCACAGCCCAGCTTAATAATATTTTACCGATACCCCCCTCCTGCCTAGTCTGACCGCAAGCAAAACGGACAAGCCTGAAGCGATCCGAATCCACTTGCCTTGCCAGGAAGGATGTAGAAATGACCACTGAAATAATAAAAACAGACACGCTTGTCGTGGGGGCCGGACAGGCGGGTGTGGCGATGAGCGAGCACCTGAGCAAACTCGGCGTGCCGCACCTGGTGCTGGAGCGCAGCCGCATTGCCGAACGCTGGCGCAGCGGGCGCTGGGACTCGTTGGTGGCCAACGGTCCGGCGTGGCACGACCGTTTTCCGGGGCTGGAATTCGATGATGTCGATCCCGATGGTTTCGCCCCCAAGGAGCGCGTCGCGGACTATTTCGAAGCCTATGCGAAGAAATTCAACGCGCCGATCCGCACCGGGGTCGAGGTCAAAAGCGTGGTGCGCAATGTCGGGCGTCCGGGCTTCACCGTCGAGACCTCCGAAGGCGTGATCGAGGCCAGCCGTGTAGTGGCGGCAACCGGCCCGTTCCAGCGCCCGGTGATCCCGCCGATCGCGCCGCAAGACCCACGTCTGTTGCAGATCCACTCCGCTGATTATCGCAATCCGCAGCAACTGCCCGCAGGCGCGGTGCTGGTGGTGGGTGCCGGTTCGTCCGGCGTGCAGATTGCCGATGAATTGCAGCGTTCCGGCAAGCAGGTTTATCTCTCGGTCGGCGCCCATGACCGTCCGCCGCGTGCCTATCGCAACCGTGATTTCTGCTGGTGGCTGGGGGTGCTCGGCGAGTGGGATCAGGCGGCGATGAAACCCGGCCGTGAGCACGTGACCATCGCGGTCAGCGGCGCCCATGGCGGGCGCACCATCGATTTTCGTGGTCTGGCCCATCGCGGCATGACCCTGGTCGGCGTGACCGAGTCGTTCAATAACGGCGTGGTGACCTTCAAGCAGGATCTGCGCGACAACCTTAAACGTGGTGACGAGAACTATCTGGCGCTGCTGGATGCCGCGGATGCCTACATCGAGCGAAATGGCCTGGATCTGCCCGAAGAACCCGAGGCGCGCGAAACCTATCCGGATCCCGAGTGCGTGAAAAATCCGCTGCTCGATCTGGATCTGGCCGAAGCCGGGATCACTTCGATCATCTGGGCCACCGGGTTCGCCGTGGATTATTCCTGGCTGCAGGTCGCAGCGTTTGACGACAAGGGCAAACCGCAGCACCAGCGCGGCGTATCCAGCGAGCCGGGGGTGTATTTCCTCGGACTGCCATGGCAGTCGCGACGCGGTTCGTCGTTCATCTGGGGCGTGTGGCACGACGCCAAACACGTGGCCGATCACATCGCCACCCAGCGTAAATACCTCGATTACAAGGATGCCGAGCAGCGTGAAGCCGCCCTGCATTCGACCGCCAGCACCAAGGCCGCCGGTACCGTCGACGCTTGATTGCCCTCTTTCGCGGCGGTGCCCGGTGCGCCGCTGAACACTCAGTCTGGAGCTGTACATGAGCAAGCCAACCCACACCCGCATCCGTATGTTCAACACCAAGGACACCTACCCGAACCAGACCCTGGACAACGATTTGTGCCAGGCCGTGCGCGCCGGCAACACCGTGTATGTCCGGGGTCAGGTCGGCACTGATTTCGACGGCAATCTGGTGGGCCTCGGTGATCCGCGCGCGCAGGCCGAACAGGCGATGCGCAACGTCAAACAGTTGCTGGAGGAAGCCGGCAGCGACATGAGCCACATCGTCAAGACCACGACTTACCTGATCGACCCGCGCTACCGCGAGCCGGTGTATCAGGAAGTCGGCAAGTGGCTCAAAGGCGTGTTCCCGATTTCCACCGGGCTGGTGGTGTCGGCATTGGGGCAGCCGCAGTGGCTGATGGAGATTGATGTGGTGGCGGTGATTCCCGAGTAAGTCGGCAGACCGAGTTGCGGCCATCGCGAGCAGGCTCACTCCCACATTGAAATGCAATCCCCTGTGGGAGCGAGCCTGCTCGCGAAGAGGCCGGCCCAGACACACAAGGAGTTAGACCATGACCTTTTCAATCGCAGCCCGTTGCCCCGATACCGGCCAGTTCGGTGTCGCCATCAGTTCCTCCAGCATCGCCGTCGGTGCGCGTTGCCCGTGGCTGCTGCCAGGCGTCGGCGCGGTGTCGAGCCAGAACATCACCCTGCCGTCCCTCGGCCCGGAAGTGCTGGCGCTGATGGAACAGGGCCAGGCGCCCGACGCGGCGCTGGACCAGGTGCTGACCCGCAACGGCTACAGCCAGTACCGACAGATCACCGCGATCAACCACCTCGGCCAGACCGCGCATTTCAGCGGTGCGCAGACCCTCGGCGTGCACAACGCGGTCTCCGGCGAACAATGCGTGGCCGCCGGCAATATGCTCGCCGGGCGTGCGGTAATCGAGGCGATGGTCAGGGCTTTTGAAGACGGCGAAGGTCAATTGGCCGATCGCCTGCTCAAGGCTTTGCACGCCGCACAAGCCCTCGGTGGCGAAGCCGGGCCGGTGCATTCGGCGGCCGTGGTGGTGGTCGGCGAACAGACCTGGCCGATCGTCAATCTGCGGGTCGACTGGGCGGACGCAGACCCGATCGGCCAGTTACAAAAACTCTGGGACGCCTATCAGCCGCAGTTGCAGGACTACATCGACCGCGCGCTCGACCCGGCCAAGGCACCGGGCTATGGCGTTGCCGGTGATGATCGATGAACAGCGTCGCGTTGCTCAGGACGCTGGTGGGCTTCGACACCACCAGCCGCGAATCCAACCTGCAATTGATCGAGTTCGTGCGCGACTACCTCGCTGGCTTCGATGTGCCGTGCGAGCTGATCTACAACGCCGAGCGCAGCAAGGCCAATCTGTTCGCGACGATTGGCCCGGCCGAGCAACCGGGCATCGTGCTCTCGGGGCACACCGATGTGGTGCCGGTCGATGGTCAACCATGGACAGTAGCGCCGTTCGAACTCAGCGAACACGACGGCAAGCTGTTCGGGCGTGGCACCGCAGACATGAAGGGCTATATCGCCTGCGTGTTGACCTTGGTGCCGGCGCTGGTTCAGACAACACTGCGCATGCCCGTGCACATCGCCCTGTCCTACGACGAAGAAGTCGGCTGCCTCGGGGTGCGCTCGCTGCTCGCCGAACTGCAGCAGCGCCCGGTCAAACCGCTGCTGTGCATCATCGGTGAACCCACGGAACTGAAACCGGTGCTCGGCCATAAAGGCAAACTGGCGATGCGCTGCGACGTGCACGGGCATCCGTGCCATTCGGCCTACGCACCGCTGGGGGTCAACGCCATCGAGTACGCCGCCGAGCTGATCGGCGAGCTCGGGCGCATCGGCCAACAACTGAAGGCGCCCGAGCAGCACGACGCGCGTTTCGACCCGCCCTACAGCACGGTGCAGACCGGAGTGATCAGCGGCGGCAAGGCCTTGAACATCGTGCCTGCCGATTGTCGCTTCGACTTCGAAATCCGTGCCCTGCCCTCCCAGGATCCGAGCCTGGTCGCGCAGCAGTTGCAGGCCTACGCCGAGCAGCAAGTGCTGCCGCGCATGCGTGCGGTCAGCGAGCACAGCGCGATTCGTTTCAGTGAGCTGTCGGCCTACCCGGGCCTGGCCACCGATGCGCAGAGTCAGGCGGCGGAGTTGATCGCGGCGTTCTGCGGTTCGCGGGCGTTCGGCACCGTGGCGTTCGGCACCGAGGGCGGGCTGTTCGATGCGGCGGGTATTCCCACTGTGGTCTGCGGCCCCGGCAGCATGGATCAGGGGCACAAACCGGACGAGTTTGTCAGTCGCGCGCAACTCGATGCCTGCGATGCGATGCTGCAACGGATGTTGGCCTCGATTCGCGCCTGATCCTTTCGGCCTGACTGACTGCCTTCAGGCGTGCAGTCGGGCCAATTCCTCGCGGCAATGATCCACGAACAACTGCACCGGTTTGGTCAGTTGCACCCGGCGCAGCCAGGCTGCCGACAAACCCGAGCCGGTCACATTTTCCGCCAGCGGCACGCACACCACTTTCTGCCCGTCGTAGGTGTACTCGCCGAACGGCCGGGTCACCAGAATCGAAAAGCCGAACCCACGCCCGACCATGCCGCGCACCATCTCGATCGACGGTGAGCTGAAGACGATGTGCGGGGTCAGTCCGCGCTCCTCGAAAATGCTCACGAAGTAGGTGCGGCTCGGCACCACGTCGAGCAGGATCATCGGTTCCAGCACCAGATCGTGCAGCGAGACTTTCGCCTGTTGCGCAAAGCGGTGGTCGGCCGGCAGCAAGGCGTAAGGCTGCTGCGGCGGCATCAGCGAGGTGGTTTCGATGGTGCTGTCGAGGTCATGTTCGAAGAGCATCGCGACATCGATGCTGCCGGCGGTCAACGCCTGCACCAGCTCCTGCTGCTCGCCATCGCGAATGCGGATTTCCACCCCTGGCCAACGCTGCTTGAACCCGGCGATCAGGCGCGGCAGGTACAGCGGTGCGACGGTTTCGAAACAGCCGATATCGATCTGCCCGGAGACCACATCGTTGTCCGCCAGCGCGTTCTGCTCGAACTCATGCGCCACCCGCAGCAACTCCAGCGCCTTGCGATAAAACCGCGAGCCACTGGGCGTCAGTGACACGCCCTGAGCGTGATGGCGGATGAACAACTGCACGCCAAAACTTTCTTCCAGATGCTTGATCGCGGTAGAGACCGACGGCTGGGCGATATAGAGCTTGCGCGAGGCTTCGGCGACGCTGCCGCAATCAGCGGTGGTGATGAAGTATTTGAGCTGGCGCAGGTTGTAGGCAGCCATGGAAAACCTCTGCAAGTGAGACAACGCGTCTGTGGCGAAGGAGCTTGCTCGCGCTTGAGTGCGCAGCATTCACAATATCGGGGGAATGGCGCCGTTTTTGGGGCCGCTGCGCAGCCCAGCGGGAGCAAGCTCCCTCGCCACAGGAAAGGGTTGGCCTCTGAAAGTTATTGTTGTTGATCACGGCTGAACATACCGGACAGCCCCCCAACCCGCGGCATATATTTTTTAAGGTCTGAAGCAACAAACTTACTAATTTATCTATCCCGGGCCTTTGCACATGATCGCTTCAACAAGAAATGCGCCGTCCGTGTCGGCGCTTACCGAAGTACGTCCACGTACTCATCCTTGCCTTGGAGTTCGTCATGTCCACCTCTGCAACAACGTCCGCCCCGCTTATTGAAAAACACACGATAGGATACGTGCCCCCCGAAGATCGCCACGGAAAGGTCAGGGATCTGTTCACGCTGTGGTTCGGCGGCAACATCGCGCCGTTGCCCATCGTCACCGGCGCGCTGGGCGTGCAGTTGTTTCACCTGAATCTGGTCTGGGGCATCGTCGCGATTCTGGTCGGGCATCTGGTCGGCGGCGTGCTGATGGCGCTGCACTCGGCGCAAGGCCCGCAGATGGGCATTCCGCAGATGATCCAGAGCCGCGCACAGTTCGGTTCGCTCGGCGCCCTGCTGGTGGTGCTGATAGCCGGGGTCATGTACATCGGCTTTTTCGCCTCCAACATCGTGCTGGCCGGCAAGTCGCTGCACGGCGTGGTCGACAGCGTGCCGGTGCCGGTCGGCATCGTCATCGGCGCCCTCGGGTCGGGGATCATCGGCATCATCGGCTACCGCTTCATCCACGTGCTCAACCGCATCGGCACCTGGGTGCTGGGGATCGGCATCGTCGTCGGCTTCGGCTACATCTTCACCCATATTCAAACCGATGACTTCCTCACACGCGGCAGCTTCAACCTCTCCGGCTGGCTCGCCACTGTGTCGCTCGCCGCGTTATGGCAGATCGCGTTTGCCCCATACGTGTCCGATTATTCGCGTTACCTGCCGGCCGACGTCAAAGTCTCGTCGACGTTCTGGACCACGTATCTGGGTTCCGCGCTGGGCTCGAGTCTGGCGTTCATTTTCGGTGCCGTCGCCGTCCTCGCGACACCCGTGGGCATGGACACCATGGATGCGGTCAAACTCGCCACCGGCTCGATCGGGCCGCTGATGCTGGTGCTGTTCCTGCTCAGCGTGATCAGCCACAACGCCCTCAACCTGTATGGCGCGGTGCTGTCGCTGATCACCCTGGTGCAGACCTTCGCCTACCGCTGGATCCCGACCGCCAAAAGCCGTGCGGTGATCTCGATCATCGTGCTGCTGGCCTGCTGCTTCGCCGCTGTCGGCGCCTCGAAGGACTTCATCGGTCACTTCGTCGACATGGTGCTGGTGCTGCTGGTGGTCCTGGTGCCGTGGACCGCGATCAACCTCATCGACTTCTACGCCATCCACAAGGGCAAGTACGACATCCAGTCGATCTTCCAGGTCGATGGCGGCATCTACGGACGCTACAACCCGCAAGCCCTGCTGGCCTACGCGATCGGCATTGCGGTGCAGATCCCGTTCATGAACACGCCACTGTACGTCGGCCCGGTGTCGGCGCACATCAACGGCGCCGACCTGTCGTGGCTGGTCGGGCTGCTGGTGACGTCGCCGCTGTACTTCTGGCTGGCCAGTCGTGACAGCGCCTATCGGCGGCGGATGATGAGCGGGAAACTGGTGGGCAGTCTCTGAGTTTGATTCAATGTAAAAAGAAGGCCCGCCATGCGCGGGCCTTCTGCGTTGTGGTGTGGTATTTGTCGAGGTTCTCCAGGTACCCGCGAGAAAGGGAAAACTCATGCTGCGAATTCTGGGCAAGGCCTCATCGATCAACGTGCGCAAAGTGCTGTGGACCTGCGCTGAACTGCAGATCCCGTTCGAGCGAGAAGATTGGGGCTCGGGCTTCAAACCCACCGACACCCCGGAGTTCCTCGTCCTCAACCCCTGCGCGATGGTGCCGGTGATTCAGGACGGCGATTTCACGTTGTGGGAATCGAACACGATCATTCGGTATCTGGCGGGCACCTATGGCGGCGCAGACCTCTATCCCGCCGAGCCGCGAACCCGCGCGCGGGTCGATCAGTGGATCGACTGGCAGGCGTCGGAGCTGAACCGTTCGTGGTCGTATGCGTTCATGTCGCTGGTACGCAAGTCACCGGATTACCAGGACCGCGACGCGTTGGCCAACGGCGTCGAACAGTGGTCGCAGACCATGGGCATCCTCGATCAACAGTTGCAGAAGACTGGCGCCTACGTCAGTGGCGAGCAGTTTTCCCTTGCCGATATCCCCATCGGGCTGTCGGTCAATCGCTGGTTCGAAACGCCGCTCGCGCATCCGGACTATCCCGCTGTCCGGGCGTATTACGAGCATCTGAGTCAACGCGAAGGCTTCCGTCTCTATGGCAGAAACGGTACGCCGTGAAGCATGACCGTTGCGGCGTTGAAGCATGAGTGACGTCGTCGACACCGCTACTCTTCTGCACGCACCACCCCGCGTTCCTCCAGCAGACGCACGAACATGCTCAAGCTGCGCGACACCGTGCCCCGGCGCCACACCAGCCACGTCGTCAGATAGCGAAAATCCGCCGCCAGCGGCCAGACGCTGACCGTGGCGCTGCCGGGCATGCTCTGCAGCATTTTGCGTGGCATCAGCGCCAGCCCGGCCCCGGCGCTGACGCAGGCGAGCATGCCGTGATACGACTCCATTTCGAAAATCTTGCCGGGCACGGCGGCGTCGGTGCTGAACCATTTTTCGAAGTGATGACGATAGGAGCAGTTGGAGCGGAACGCGTAGATGTTCTCGCCGTTCACATCCGCCGCGCGCTGCACCGGGGCATGATTGAGCGGCGCGATGATGACCATTTCTTCCTCGAACGCCGGCACGCCTTCCAGCGCCGGGTGCAGCACCGGGCCATCGACGAACGCCGCCGCCAAGCGCCCGGAAAGTACCCCGTCGATCATCGTTCCGGACGGGCCGGTCGACAGGTCCAGATCGACCTTGGGATGCAACTGGTTGTACGCCGCCAGCAGTTCGGGAATTCGCACCGCCGCCGTGCTTTCCAGTGAGCCGAGGGGAAACGCGCCCTGCGGCTCTTCTCCCGCGACGGTGGCCCGCGCTTCCTGCACCAGATCGAGAATGCGCCGCGCGTATTCGAGAAAACTCCAGCCAGCCGGTGACAGACGCAGACGGCTTTTCTCGCGAATGAACAGGTCGACGCCCAAGTCCTGCTCCAATTGCTTGATCCGCGTGGTCAGGTTCGATGGCACGCGATGAATCTGCGCTGCGGCAGCGCTGATGCTGCCGTGCTCGGCGACGGCTTTGAAGATTTCCAGCTGCACCAGATCCACAGTCATTCTCCAATCGTGAAAGAAACGATCTTTATTATTCAGTTTCCAGAAAACAAACGCCACCCTACTCTAGGCCCATCCACTGAACTCGCAGGAGCCAGCCATGAGCCAGATTTCCAGCCAGACCCAAGCCATCTCGATCAACCCCGCCACCGGCGAACAGATCGGTCACTACGCCTTTGAATCCGCCGAAGCCCTCGACGCCGCGCTGACCCGCGCCGCATTCGGTTTCTCGAAATGGAAACGCAAGCCGCTGCAGGATCGCTCCCGCGCCCTGACCGCCCTCGCCGGCGCCCTGCGCGAAACCGCCGAAGCCATGGCGACCATGATCACTCTGGAAATGGGCAAGCCGATCGCCCAGGCCCGTGGCGAAATCGAGAAATGCGCCAGGCTCTGCGAGTGGTACGCCGAAAACGGCCCGGCCATGCTCGACGCCGAACCGACTCAGGTAGAAGGCGGCAAGGCCCGCATCGAGTACCGACCACTCGGCCCGATTCTCGCGGTGATGCCGTGGAACTTCCCGATCTGGCAAGTGCTGCGCGGTGCCGTTCCAGCGCTGATCGCCGGCAACACTTACGTGCTCAAACATGCGCCAAACGTGATGGGCAGCGCCTACCTGCTGCGCGACGCCTTTAAACGCGCCGGTTTTGCTGACGGCGTGTTTGAAGTGATCAACGTCACCCCGGAAGGCGTTTCGACTGCCATCGCCGACCCGCGCATTGCCGCCGTGACCCTGACCGGCAGCGTCCGTGCCGGTATGGCCATCGGTGCTCATGCCGGTGCGGCGCTGAAGAAATGCGTGCTGGAGTTGGGCGGTTCCGACCCGTTCATCGTGCTTAATGATGCTGATCTCGACGAAGCCGTGCAGGCTGCCGTCATTGGCCGCTACCAGAACTCCGGCCAGGTTTGCGCCGCGGCCAAGCGCCTGATCATCGAAGAAGGTGTGGTCGAGGAATTTACCCGCAAATTCGTCGAGGCCACGCGCAAGTTGAAAGTCGGTGATCCGCTGTCCGCCGACACCTACATCGGCCCGATGGCACGTTTCGACCTGCGGGACGAACTCGATCAGCAAGTGCGTGACACCCTCGAAGAAGGCGCCACCCTGCTGCTCGGCGGTGGCAAGACCGAAGGCCAGGGCAACTACTACGAGCCGACCGTGCTGGCCGATGTCACCGACCGCATGACCTCGTTCAAACAGGAACTGTTCGGCCCGGTGGCGTCGATCATCACCGCCCGCGATTGCGCCCACGCCGTGGCCCTGGCCAACGACAGCGACTTCGGCCTGACCGCGACGATCTACACCGCCAACGTCGCACTGGCCCAGCAACTGACCAGCGAACTGGACACCGGTGGCGTATTCATCAACGGCTACTCCGCCAGCGATCCGCGTGTGACCTTCGGCGGTGTGAAGAAAAGCGGTTTCGGTCGCGAGTTGTCGCACTTCGGCGTACGTGAGTTCTGCAATGCGCAAACGGTGTGGCTGGATCGCAAATAACCCGGGACAACATCGTCCCTGTAGGAGCTGGGCACGCTGCGATCTTTTGATTTTTGAAGATCAGGATCAAAAGATCGCAGCCTCGTTTCACTCGACAGCTCCTACAGAGTGTTATGCCGCGAGTTGTCGCACTTCGGCGTGCGTGAGTGCTGCAATGCGCAAACGGTGTGGCTGGATCGTAAATAACCTGGGACAACATCGTCCCTGTAGGAGCTGCGGCACGCTGCGATCTTTTGATTTTTCAGATCAGGATCAAAAGATCGCAGCCTCGTTTTACTCGACAGCTCCTACAGGGTTTTACGTCGTTTGTTGTTGCGTTTCGGTGATCTTGCGCTCTTTGCTCAACAGCCCGAGCACCACCGCCGCCGAGGCCAGGGTAATCAGCGTAAGGATATGCAGCAGGTACTGAAACGCCGAGGCATAACCCTGCACCAGACGCTCTTTGGCCAACCCAGGAAGCGTGTCGAGCGCATGCGCCATGTCCCCCGTGGTGACCCGGTGCGCGGTCTCGGCAATCAACGCCGCATCGACACTGCCTGCCACTGCACCCGTCAGATCGGTATGCAGCAGCGAAGTCAGCACGGCGGCCACCACCGCCAGCGCAATGCCCTCACCCGCCACTCGCACGGTATTGAAGATTCCCGCCGCCATCCCCGCGCGCTCCTTCGGCACGACGCTGACCGACAGGCCATCCATCAAGCCCCACGGCAAACCGGCGCCAATCCCGATCAACAGCATCGCAATGACCAAGGCGGATTTTGGCTCGCCGACGTTGTACAGGCTCAACTCGTGCAAGCCCAATGCAGCGATCAGAAAACCGACCCCCGACAAGATCCCCGCCGAGACAAACCGGGTCAGCGACGCCGCCAGCATCGGCACCACCAGCATGGGTGCCGACAGCGCCAGTAACAGCAGGCCGGCGTCAATTTCGCTCAAGCCTTCCACGCCGATAAAGCGCAATGGCAACATCACCACCAGCACGATGTAGCAAAAACAGGTGCCGATCGGCAGCATCTGGACGCCGATGAAGCGTGGAAAACGGAACAGGGACAGATCGAGCATCGGATGTTTGACGCGCCTTTCGATCATCACGAACAACCCCAGCAACAATGCCGAAGCGCCCAGCAGACCGACCACCAGCGGGCTGCCCCAACCGCTTTCCGGCGCCTGAATCACGCCGAAGGTGAACAGCGCCAGCATCGCACTGAAGGTGATCGTGCCCGGCCAATCCAGCCCCGTGGCATCCGGGTTGCGACTTTCGTGCATGCGGGGCAGGCCGAAGATCATGGCGAGCACGCCGATCAGCGCGGTGAAGAGGAAAATCGCCCGCCAGTTGAACGCCTCGATCAACGCGCCGGCCAGCAACGGCCCAAAAGCCAGACCAATGCCGAATGTGGTGCCGAGTACGCTGTATGCACGGGTCCGCGCATGGCCTTCGAATTCCTGCGCCAACGACGCTGAACCGCTGGCCAACGCCGCAGCACCGGCCACGCCCTGCACTGCACGCAACCCATCCAGCCAGTACACCGACGGTGCCAGGCTCTGCGCAATCGATGCAGCGGTGAACAGCAACATGCCGAAGCTGAACAGGCGTTTACGCCCATAGACATCGGCCAACGCGCCCGCCGCCATCAGCAAACTGCCGAACGACAACATGAACGCGTTGGTGATCCAGGTCAGGGCAACGGGACTGCCGCCCAGATCACGGCCAATGGCGGGCGTCGCCACCGCGCCACCGGTAAAACTCAAGGGCAGTACCAGTGCCGACAGGCACACGGCCGCGAGGATCAGCAGCTTGTCACGCGCGCCTTGCTGCTGAGCGACAGTTGTCATGAATTCATCCTTTAAAGAAATTGCGAGGCTGGGACTTTAAAGGCGTGCTACTGATGTGATAATCCCAGCAATTTTGCATGACTTTGTGAAAGGTATTCACAGATGAAATCACCCTCAGCAGCAGATCTTTCAGTATTTCTCTGTACGGCGCAGCACCTGAATTTCAGCAAGGCCGCCGTCGAACTTGGCCTCACGCCCTCAGCCCTGAGCCATTCGGTAAAGGCTTTGGAGAATCGCCTCGGTGTACGCCTGTTCAATCGCACCACCCGCAGCGTGGCGTTGACCGAGGCCGGTGAGCGCCTGTACGCGCGCCTGAAACCGGCGTTCCGCGACATTGACGACGCACTGGAAGACCTCAACCATTTTCGCGACAAACCCACCGGCAACCTGCGTATCACCTGCGGACGCCAGGCGTGCGAACTGGTATTGCTGCCGATTGCCAGCGAGTTCTTGCAGACGTATCCGGACATTCGCATGGAGGTGGTCGAAAGCGAAGCATTGCTGGATATCGTCGCTGGCGGATTTGATGCAGGCGTGCGCTTTGGCGATCGATTGGAGGCCGACATGGTCTCGCTGCCGATTGGCCCGGCGATGCGTTCGGTGGTGGTCGCTTCGCCGGCATTCCTTGAACGCCATCCTGCGCCGCAAAAACCCGAAGATCTGCACGATTTGCCCTGCCTGCGCCACCGTTACCCCAGTGGCACACTGTATCGCTGGGAATTCGAACGCGATGGCATTGCCCAGGAAATCGAGGTCAACGGCCCGCTGACCCTGGGCGACGTCAGCTTGATGGTCGGCCCTGCACTGCAAGGCCTGGGATTGGCGTATGTGTTCGATGACATGGTCAGCGAACACCTGGCATCGGGGCGTCTGATTCAGCTGTTGGCCGACTGGTGCCCTTACTATCCGGGCCTGCATCTGTACTACCCGAGCCGGCGCCACGTACCGGCGCCGCTCAAGGCTTTTATCGACTTCGCGCGCGAGCGCAGTGGTCACTAGGGCTTACAGATACTTCAGCCAGGCGATGTCGCGACGCCGCGATTTCAGCGCGGAAAACCAGCGCACCGCCGGATACAGTGCCACCGCCAACAGCAGCGACACCAGCCAGATTGCCGCTACTGAATCGAAGCCGAAATAGCTACCGTGGTTAAGACCGAACAGCGCCACGGCAATCAGATACAGCACCTTCAGCACGTACAGGTGCAGCAGATAAAAGAACATCGGCGCCGAACCGAAGACCGTCAACCAGCGAATCCAGCGGCGCGTCTGCAGCCGTTCGAACACCAGCAACAACAGCAATCCGATGCTCACCGTCAGGGTGATGAACAGCAGCGACGGCGGGTACTTGGTGATGTTGAAAAACGCCATCAGCGTTTGCACGGTCGTGTCTTCAACCGCCCAAGGTTTTTCGCCATAAGCGTTGAGCAGTCGCAGCCCGACGAAGCCCAGCAGTCCGGCAACACCGCCCAGCAAAAGGCTCTGCTGACGGCTACCGGCATCGGCCGCGCGGGCAAACCACGGGCCCAGCGCATAACCCAGACCGATCACGCCGATCCACGGCAACAGCGGATACGAAGTGCGCAAACGCAGACTGTCACCGACGTCGATCCAGCCCCGATCATGCAGGATCGCCCATGGCACATGCAGTGCCGACTCCGGCGCAAAATGCAGCCCGTCCAGCAGGTTATGCCCGGCAATGATCGCCAGGCTCAGCGTCAGCAGCAGCCAGCGCGGCAACCAGACCAGCAGCGACAAGGCGATCATGCTCAAGCCAATCGCCCAGATCACCTGCAGATAGATCACGCTCGGCGGCAACTGAAACGTCCACGCAAAGTTGACCAAGGTGAATTCCAGCACCACCAGAAACAGTCCACGCTTGAACAGGAAGGCACTGACATCGGCCTTGCCCGCGTACTTCTCGCCAAACAGCCACGCGGACAATCCCGTCAGCAACACGAACACCGGTGCGCACAGGTGCGCCAGGGTGCGACTGAAAAACAACGCCGGCTCGGTGTTGGCGATGTCCATCGGGTCGGACACCTGACGGTGCAGCAGAAACGTCTCGCGCACGTGATCCAGCAACATGAACAGGATCACCAGACCTCTTAACGCATCAATGGACAGCAGGCGGCCGGTCGGCGGCGGGTTGGAACGGGCACACGTAATCGTCATGGACATTTCGCCATCGAGTCAATAAATCGGGGTCGCAACTGCACGTCCCGCCAAAAATTGGCGTTACTCTATAACATAAAAAGTCGATTCCCAAGCCAAACGACATTTGCCCAATCACGGCAGGCTTCTATAGTGATCAGGCGCCCCTTGCCCTTTGCGCCTGCTGTCGAGCGTTGCCCATGACCTCATCCGAACACCTGATCATCTGCGAGCACTGCGATTGCGTGTACGAAAAAGTCGTGCTCGGCAAACACCAGAAAACCTTCTGCGTGCGGTGCGGCGGCGTGCTGCAGCGCTACAACGGCTTGACCGTTGAGCAGCGGCTGGCCTTGAGTTTCACCGCCGCCATGCTGTGGCTGTTCGCCAATTTCTACCCGGTGATGAGTATCAGCATGAAGGGTTTGAAGAACAGCGCGACGCTGTGGGATTCGGTGCTGGCGCTGAGTCAGGGGCCGATCACCTTCATGGCGATGGTCGCGGCGATTTCGATCATCATCGCCCCGGCGTTTCAACTGGTGCTGTTGATCTGGGTGCTGAGTTTCGCCCTGTCATCGCGCCGGGCGCCGGGCTTCAAGCTGTGCATGCGCTGGCTGGAAACCCTGCGTCCGTGGAGCATGCTCGAAGTGTGTCTGCTGGGGGCGATGGTCGCAGTGTTCAAACTGGCCGGGCTGCTCGATGTGCTGCCCGGTATCGGCCTGTTTGCCCTGGCGGTGCTGAGCCTGATGATGATCCGCATTGCCGGCCGCGACATTCGTGATCTGTGGGACATTCCATGAAGCGACCCGCGACCGCCAGCGAACTGAATCTGTGCCTGTGTCATAGCTGCGGGCTGGCCTGTGACATGACCGACGAGCCACACGAATGCCCGCGCTGCGACGCGCCGCTGCATCGGCGCAAGACCAATTCCCTGACGCGCACCTGGGCCTATCTGTTCGCCGCGCTGGCGTTTTACGTGCCGGCCAATCTGCTGCCGGTGATGAACACGGTGATGCTCGGCAACGGTGCCGACAGCACGATCATGAGCGGCGTGCTGGAGTTCTGGGAGGGCGGCGCGTGGGACATCGCGCTGATCATTTTCATCGCCAGCATCGCGGTGCCGGGGATCAAATTCGTCGCCCTGTCGCTGCTGCTGATCACCGTGCAGCGGGGCAGCGACTGGGCGCGCCGTGAGCGTTCGAAGCTGTTCCGTTTCGTCGAGCTGATCGGCTACTGGTCGATGCTCGACGTGCTGGTGGTCGCACTGGTCGCGGCGCTGGTGAAGTTCCAGGCGCTGGGCGATATCGAACCACGCCCGGGCATCCTGTTTTTCGGCATGGTGGTGGTGTTCACCATGCTCTCGGCGATGAGTTTCGACCCACGGCTGATCTGGGACAACGCCCCGGACGACGAACCGCTCAGCGACGTACCACCTCAAGCAGCACCTGCAACGGATGGCGCAGCGCCCGATCCGACTGGCGCTTGACCTGACTGCGGCACGAATAACCGGTGGCCAGTGCTTCGCCCTGCTCCGCCGGTGCCTCGACTTGCCGCGCCCACGATTGCTCGTAGATCGCCGCCGAGGTTTCGCGGTTGCGCGCCTCATGGCCGTAGGTGCCGGACATGCCGCAGCAACCGGTGGCCTGCGTCGCCAGTTTCAACCCGGCCCGTTCGAACACTTGCTCCCACTGGCGGGTGGCGGCCGGCGCGTTGGTTTTCTCGGTGCAATGCGCCAGAAGGCGGAATGACTGTGGCGCGTCGGCAGCGGCTTGCTCCGGCATCACCTTGAGCAACCATTCCTGCACCAGCGCGACTTCCGGGCAGTGATCCATGCCGGGCACTTTCAGGTATTCCTGGCGATAGACCAGCGTCATCGCCGGATCCAGCCCCAGCAGCGGTACGCCAACGTCCGCCAGCTCGCGCAGTTGCCGGGCATTGTGCAATGCCGCGCGATTGAACGCCGAGAGGAAGCCCTGCACATGCAGCGGCTTGCCGTTGGCACTGAATGGCGCCAGATACACCTGATAGCCCAGTCGCGAAATCAGCTCCAGCAGATCCGCCAGCAGCGGCGCTTCGAAGTAACGAGTGAAGGCATCCTGCACCAGCACCACGCTACGCTCGCGCTGGGCCGGGGTCAGCGCCGACAGATTGGTGACCGTTGCTGGCTGCACCTTCCAGCGGCGCATCGCGGCGTGGAAATCGAAGCGGCTGAGCAACGGCACATCGACCATGCCACCGAGACGCTCCAACTGTTTGCGCACAAATGTTGCGCCCATCAAACCGTTGTACAGCGCCGGAATCCGCGCCATGTACGGAATGCTGTACTCCAGCGAAGCAATCAGATAATCCCGCGCCGGGCGCAGATAACGGCTGTGATACAGCTCCAGAAACCGCGAACGGAATTCCGGCACGTTGACCTTGACCGGGCACTGCCCCGCGCAGGACTTGCACGCCAGGCAACCGGCCATGGCGTCATACACCTCATGGGAAAAATCCGCGCTCTGCCCACGGCTGTTGCGCCAGCGCGTCCACAGGTTGCGGGAAAACGCCGGACGACGGATCGCATCGGACAGCACATCCACCCCCGCCTCGCCCTGCAACCGCAGCCATTCGCGGATCAACGAGGCGCGGCCCTTGGGCGATTGCGCACGCTCACGGGTGGCCTTCCACGACGGGCACATGGCGTCGTCGGGATCGAAGTTGTAGCAGGCGCCGTTGCCGTTGCAATGCAGGGCCGCGCCGTAGCTTTGCCAGACCTTTTCGTCGATCTGCCGATCAAGTTCGCCACGCAGGGTCACTTCGTCGATCTTCAACAGTTGCGCATCGGTATTGGCCGGAGTGGCGATCTTGCCCGGGTTGAACTGATTGAACGGGTCGAACGCAGCTTTCAGCGCTTGCAACGCCGGGTACAGCTCACCGAAAAATGCCGGCGCGTATTCCGAGCGCAGGCCTTTGCCATGTTCGCCCCATAACAGACCGCCGTAGCGCTGGGTCAGCGCGGCAACACCGTCAGACACCGGACGCACCAGCGCCGCTTGCTGCGGATCCTTCATGTCGAGAATCGGCCGTACGTGCAACACGCCGGCATCGACGTGGCCGAACATGCCGTACTGCAAACCGTGGCTGTCGAGCAGTTCGCGCAGTTCGGCGATGTACTCGGCCAGGTGCTGCGGCGGCACCGCGGTGTCTTCGACAAACGGCTGCGGCCGCGCTTCGCCGGCAACGTTGCCGAGCAGGCCCACTGCGCGTTTGCGCATGCCATAGACCTTGTTCACCGCCGCTTGGCCGACCGCCAGCGTATGACCAAGGCGTTCGACGGTGGTGTCGCTGCTCAAGTGTTCGAGGAAGGCCTGGACCCGGCGTTGCAGATCTTCAGGATCGTCACCGCAGAACTCCACCAGGTTGATCCCCAGTGTCGGGCGCGCGGCGCTTTCCGGGAAGTACTCGGCGACGCCGTGCCAGACGATGTCCTGCATCGCCAGCAACAACACCTTGGAATCCACGGTTTCAATCGACAGTGGCTTGAGCGCCATCAGCGCCCGGGCATCACGCAACGCATCCATGAACCCGGCGTAGCGAATGTTCACCAGCATCGTATGCTTGGGGATCGGCAGCACGTTTAGCTTCGCCTCCACCACAAACCCCAGCGAGCCTTCCGCGCCGCAGAGCACGCTGTTGAGGTTGAAACGATTGTCCGCCTCGCGCAGGTGCGCCAGGTCGTAGCCGGTCAGGCAGCGGTTGAGGTCAGGGAACCGTTGTTTGATCAACTCGCCCTGCTCATCAATGATCTGCCGCGCACAGCGATAGACTTCACCCACCCGATCTTCACGGGCACACAGCGCTGTCAGATCTTCTTCCGCCAGTGCTGCGCCGTGCAGGCGTTCGCCGCCGCGCAGGACCATGTCGAGTTCGAGCACGTGGTCGCGGGTCTTGCCGTAGGTGCAACTGCCCTGACCGCTGGCGTCGGTGTTGATCATGCCGCCGACGGTGGCGCGGTTGGAGGTCGACAGTTCCGGGGCGAAAAACAGCCCGGCGGATTTCAGTGCGGCGTTGAGCTGATCCTTCACTACCCCGGCCTGCACCCGCACCCAGCGCTGCTCGACGTTGATTTCCAGAATGCGGTTCATGTGCCGCGACAGGTCGACGACGATGCCGTCGGACAGCGACTGGCCGTTGGTGCCGGTGCCGCCGCCACGTGGAGTGATCACCACTTGCTGATAAGCCGGCTCGGCGATCAGCCGTGCGACCCGCGCCACATCCTCCGCATCCATTGGAAACACCGCTGCTTGCGGCAGACGCTGATAGATCGAGTTGTCGGTGGCGAGCACCACCCGACTGGCGTAATCGGCACTGATCTCGCCACGAAACCCACTGGCTTTCAGGGCTTTGAGGAACTGCTGGTAATCGGCGGTCAATGCGGTGGCGGGCGACAGCTGGGCAATCATCGGTGAGGAAATCTCGGTCAAAATCGGGCCGTGTGGCGGTGAACAGTTGTGCGCAATGAATGATTGCGTCACGCTCCCGCCATCTCATGGTGCTTATGTTCATTGCTTGGCGCCGTCGGGACAAACGTAAAATCGACCCGCAATCCATGACTAAAACGAATGAATCCGCGAACCCTCACCCCTTCCATGTCGCTGTTGCTGGCCTTCGAGGCCGCCGCACGCCATGAAAGCTACACCCGCGCCGCCCACGAACTGTCGCTGACACAAAGCGCGGTCAGCCGTCAGGTGCAGATTCTGGAAAAGATGCTCGGCATGCGTCTATTCAGCCGCGAAGGCCGGCAAGTGGTGCTGACCGATGTCGGGCGCATGTATCAGCGCGAACTGGCCGAAGCCCTCGGGCAGATCCGCAGCGCGACGTTGCAGGCCATGGCGTTCGGTTCGGGCATTCACAGTTTGCGTCTGGCGACGCTGCCGACCTTCGGTTCTAAATGGCTGCTGCCGCGACTCAAGGACTTCTACACCGCACACCCCGGCATGACCGTGCACTTGCATTCGCGCATCGAAGCGATCGACTTCGACACCAGCGAAATCGATGCGGCGATCTGTGTCGGTGCGGGAGACTGGCCAGGGCTGAGCGCCCTGCCCCTGCACACTGAAGAGCTGGTGGTGATTGCCAGTGCGCAGTTGTCATTGGCCGAACGCGACGAAGCCGAACAGCACATCGCCGGACAGTTACTGCTCAATGTCAGCAGCAATGCCCAGGCCTGGGCGGAATGGTTCACGCATCATGGTTTGCCACACCGCAGCATGCGCATCGGCCCGAGCTTTGAAATGACCTCGCACCTGATTCAGGCGGTGCGGGCGAATATTGGCGTGGGGCTGGTGCCGCGGATTCTGGTGGAGGATGAATTGCTTAACGGCGAGCTGCTGCAACTGGGGGAGCCGATCACCAGCCGGCGCAGCTATTACCTGGTGTATCCGCCGCGTAATGAGGCGTTGCCATCACTGAAAGCGTTCAGGGACTGGTTGGTACGATCGTTATGACAGATCGTCTCGCCCGAGCAACGTTCACCGCTTGGGAGGTGGTGGAGCGCTAGGACCACGGGCAGTTTGCGGCGAGTTCCTGTCGTTCGAGCCAAGGTAGCGTGCCACATCTGGCGGCATGGGTCTCGGTGCTTCGGCGGTCATGGCTGGCTCTCTTTTATGGTGGTGAATTCAACCCACTGAACTTTCGACGAATCTATCACCAACAGGTCGGCGTCAAAAGGCTGGGCAACGCCATCGTCACCCAACCATTTCGGGCTCTGCATCACAAACTGTCCATTCGCAGGTTCGGCAGGCCATTCACAAGGCCAGCCAAACAGGCGCCTTTCGTCGTTCAAATGCAGCGTAATGAGCCGATCGTGGCGTGCAAAGGTGCTGTACCACTGGCTGGGAAATGACGTTTTTCTGGTTACATTTCGAAACCGTAACCAAGCATGCAACTTGTCATTTGAAGCGAGATTGCAGGAAAGAAATCCGAGCGTCACTGACACAAAGAACGCCCATATTGTCTGCGCCTTGCCATCCCATATTCCTACAGAAAATCCCTTCGTCCCCACCCATAGACAGATTGCACCTATCCCCAATACAGCCCCATGAATCACAAACGTAAAGATCAACGCCTGCACAATCTGCCCAAACGTATCAGGCCGTTTGAACGCGGTGAGCGTGTAAAAAATCCAGGTCGAGACAAATCCGGGAATCAGATACTGCAACAGCGGAACAACTTCTTTGACCAGATCATCCATGATCCGTGGCTCCTTGAAAGGCATGCCCCTCCGGTTACCGGGCGGCACTCAAAAGCCTAGCGCACACTGGAATACGCCTCGTGTCGATCTGTCACAGCGCATTTCGCAAAGCAAAAAAAAGCAGAAACCGTTGATCCGGTTTCTGCTTTTTTTGGCCGCGGGCTTTTGCGGCTGAGGCCGTGCTCTACAGGCAGTCACGTACCGATTTGCGCAACGACCCGGACTTGGCCCATGGCGGTCCCTGATACAGGGAAACGCGGCTGCCGTCCTTGTATTTGATGATGTCGAGAATCTCGTCGGCGGTAACGAGGCTCGGTGCCTTGATCCGGTAGCCGTTGGAAATGGATGTCTGCGTGGTCTTCGGAACGTCTTGCTGCCACAACGGCAACAAGCACGCGGCATAGTCTTTAGGCGCCTTGGTGGTGGTTTTGCTGAGATTTGGCTCGCCCGGCACCAGCGATGCTGGCAATGAGCAACCTGCCAGCAATGCCAACGCCAAACTCCCGATCCATATCCGCATGGTGTTTCCCTGATCTGAAAAAACGCGAATGTAACGTGTAACCGGTTATACATCCATCCCGACACCTCGCTACAAGGGCATTTGGACAAATATTTACATCCATTCACCTGGTGACAGACGAGCTGCACATCGACGATGAAAAATGCGGCTACTCTGTTTTACCGAGAATGACCGGAGGTGATCATGCGGCTCAATCAATACGAACACGAACTTCAGCGTGACCTGCAAGCCGTTGCATCGGATCTGAGATGGTCGGCAGTCGACCTCAAGCGCATTGCCGAACAGTTGCGCAAGAGCGGTAATGAAGCGGATGCCCAAGCGGTTCTGAGGTCTTGCGAGGTGCTGCAAAGTGATGAAGAACGATTGCAATCCTATGCCAAGGAAGTGAAAACGCGCTCCATCAGCCGAAGCAAGGTTCACTGATAGCGACCTGCCCTCAACAAGAGCCCCGGCAATCACCGGGGCTCTTTCGTTACATCTGCTTAAAGTGACGGTGTGACCTCGCGCCCGCGCAGAGCGTTGTCTGTAACCCGACAACGCAGCGGGTCAGGCTCGCGCTTCCTCTCTGCTACCCAATGACGCGAACCGGTCGCCGTTGTACAGCCCGCCTTGCCCCACCTGACTCGCAGCCCGCGATGTGCCAAGGCTCTGGCACTTTTAACCCGAGCAAACGATCAAACACCTCGTGGAACCTTTAAACCGGGGGCCGGCTCGAATATTGCAGTTTTATTTCATTTATGTGACAAGCAGTAAACAGGTAACAGATGAAAGTACGCGCAACCGTTATTTGCGAGCAGGATCGACACGTTCTCCTGGTGCGCAAACCCCACTGCCGCTGGACCTTGCCCGGCGGCAAGGTCGAGCCTGGGGAAACCAAAGCCGGGGCGGCGACGCGCGAGCTGCAGGAAGAAACGGCACTGGATGCCGAGCAGATGTTGTATCTGATGGAACTGCACAGCGGCAGCACCCAGCACCATGTCTACGAGGCCTCGGTGCTCGACCTTGAGCAGTTGCGTCCGCAAAACGAGATCATCGAATGCATCTGGCATCCGCTGGACTCGGTACAGAATCTGCCCACCAGCGACGCGACCTTGCGCATCGTGCAGGCGTATCAGCGGCGTTTGTGAGAGATCAGCCGGCGAATGCCCGGCGTCCGGCGCTCATTTCCGTGCGCAATTCGCCGATGAAGTTGGAAATATCGCGGATCGTCACCAGATGTTCCGGCGACACACCATTGAGCAGCAACTCGACTCGCCCGGACTCAGGCTCATACACCTTGATCCGCAGCAGCCCCTGCTCCACTTGTGTGCATTCGCACTTAAGCGACGGGAAGCCGGATTCGACAATCCGGCAAATGTCGGCAATGGCTAGCATGGGCGCACGCCTCGCAGGCGATGAGTCGGTCGACCCGTTGAGCATAGATGAGCCACCAGCAACCTGCCGCCCCGGCAAGTGCCAACCCGATCACATTTCCAGCGCGGCCTCAGTGGGCGTCATGATCCCAGATCCAGTTCCACATCCCCGGCAACTGCACCGGCTCCGAACTCTGCTGAACGGTGCGCGCCAGCGCCGCTTTCTGCAGCGCCGCGTGATCATCGTAGAACGGTTTGTTCGCCAGCCTCACGCCAGTGGCCGCGGCGCTGTCGAGCAGGATCTGCAGGTATTCGCGGGTATGCCGCGCGGTGTAGCGATTGAGGTCATGAAAGGTCACCACCACCGGAATCACCCCGTCCACGGTGGGAAATTCGCCGAGGGCAATTCGCTCGCGGACTTCCGATAGCTGGCGCAGCATATTCGCCCGGCGTCGGGGACTGGCGTTGAAGCCCCAGATCTTGCCGTCATTGGCGCTCAAATCGGTCAACAACACATGCAGTCCGTGTCGCTGATAGGCGGCGAAGGTGCGCTTGTCGTAATTCCAGAATGGCGGACGCAGCAGGATCGGCGCAGCTCCGGTGATCGCGGCGATATCCGCCGTGCCGTTGCTCAACGACTGCTCCAGCGCTTGCGGATCGAGCGAGCGATGGTTGGTGTGCCAATGGGTGGCGGTGTGGAATCCGAGGATGTGCCCTTCGGCATGCTCACGCTGCATGATGCCACGACCGATTTCACTGTTGCCGGCGCGTGGCGCGCGGGTCTGGACGAAGAACACCGCTTTGATGTCCGGTTGCACCGGGTTGACCTTGAGGCTGTCGAGCACGGTCGTCGACGGATTCCAGAAACTCGAGGCGCTGGGGCCGTCATCGAAGGTGAGCAGAAAGCGCACCGGGGCCTGGGCCTTGAGCCGGGTTTCGGTTTGCGTGGTCATTTCGATCGGCGCGGCAATGCAACCGGCCAGCCCAAACGCGATGGCTGCTGCACAGAGAAGGTTGAACGCGTATTTCATGTTTTGCCTTGCGCCTGACCGTTGCGGTCCTGTTGTCGTCTGGCAAAACTCCCTCGCCCTGATCCATCCCTGCGCCCGGTTTCGCGAGCCAGGTTTGGATAGGGTACACAGGCTTTGGTTCCGGCGCTCGTTCAGTCAGCCAGTGCCTGTTGAAACGAAGTATCGATGACCCCGGCGGTGGCCAGCGGCGCCGGCAAGGCCTTGACCTTGAACAGGAAGTCCGCGGTGCCTTGCAAGTCGGCTGCCGCCTGTTGGTCCACCGGCCCAACGGTCATGTGCGCCTGGCGCAACCAGTGCCGTGAAACCTGCTGATCGAGATTGGCTTTCTTCGCCCACAGGTCCGCGTATTCGTCGGTGTGGCTGTCGACCCAGGCCCGCGCCCGCTTCAAACGCCCGAGAAAATCGGCGATCGCTGCACGTTTGCTGTCGATCGATGGCGCCGACGCGGCAATCGCGCTGAGGCCCGGCATCAGGTTTTTCGCGGTGAGAATCGGCCGCGCACCGGAGAACACGATTTGCTGGGAAATGTACGGTTCCCACACCGGGAACGCGTCGATGCTGCCCTGCGGCAACGCGGCCGCGGCATCAATCGGCATCAGTTTGACGAAATCGACGTAGTTTTCCGGCAGACCGCCCTGCTCCAGGGCGCGCAAGGTCAGTTGCTGGCTCCAGGCGCCGGGCCAGTAGGCGACTTTCTTGCCCTTCAGATCAGCGATGGTTTTCACCGGCGAATCTTTCGGCACCAGCAAGGCGATGGTATCCGGGTTCTGCCGCGATACACCGATCAGTTTGACTGGCGCCTGTTTGGCGGCGAGAAACAGAAAACCCGAATCGCCGAGAAAGCCCAGATCCAGCGAGCCGCTCTGCAACGCCTCGGCCAGTGGCGCGGCGGCCTGGAAGTGCTTCCAGTCGACGCTGTACGGTGCGTCTTTCAGCACGCCGGAAGCTTCGACCGAAGCGCGGATGTTGTAGTAGTTCTGGTCACCGACGTGCAGGACCAAGGGCTCAGCGGCGTAGGCAAACGGTGCGGCGAACAAGGCGGTCATCAGTGTGCTGCGGAGCAAACGGGAGAGCTTCATGGCGGGTCCTGCGGCGGGATTTTGCATAGACCATAACGCTGTTGATAAACCAATTTTAAATTCGATTAATGCATAAGCTAAGCGCTTCGAATGCTCACTGTTCGCTGCGCAACAGTGCGATATCACAGTGTTGCCCGAGCAACAGTTGAAAGGCGCGAAAACCTGCGAAAACCCCGTAAACATGGGCCGATAGGCACATGGCACAGAGCCTGCAATATTCCATTCATGCAGGACGCAGTCGATAAAAATATATTTTTGGACATAAAAACCAGTGCCTTTGCCGGAGCGCCCCATGACATCGTTCTTACCGTTTACCCGCCTCAAAACGCTGCTGGTCGCCAGCGCCATGGCGTTGAGCCTGCAACCTCTGGCCCAAGCTACCGAAGCGCCGCCTGCGGAAGTCCATCTGGATTACGCCTACTACTCGCCCGTGAGCCTGGTACTCAAGCATTTCGGCTTTCTCGAAAAGGCCCTGCCGCAGACCAAAGTCACTTGGGTGCTGAGCCAGGGCAGTAACCGTTCGCTGGAATACCTGAACAGTGGCGGCGTCGATTTCGCCTCCAGCGCCAGCCTCGCTGCAGTGCTGAGCCGGGCCAACGGCAGCCCGATCAAATCGGTCTACGTCTACAGCCGCGCCGAATGGACTGCGCTGGTGGTGCGCAAGGATTCGCCGTATCAGAGCGTCGCCGACCTCAAGGGCAAGAAAATCGCCGCCACCAAAGGCACCGACCCGTACCTGTTCACCCTGCGCAGCCTGCAACAGGCCGGGCTGAAGAAAGACGACGTGGAACTGGTGCACCTGCAACATCCGGACGGCCGCACCGCGCTGGAAAAAGGCGATGTCGACGCCTGGGCCGGACTCGATCCGCACATGGCCGCCAGCCAGGTTCAGGCCGGTTCGCGTTTGCTGTATCGCAACCCGGCATTCAACAGCTACGGCGTGGTCAGCGTCACCGAGCAGTACGCCAAGGAGCATCCGCAAACCATCGACACGGTGATCAAAGCCTACGAGCAGGCGCGGCAATGGGTGCTGAAAAATCCCGACGAGTTCGCCGCCCTGCTCGCCAAGGAATCCGGCCTGCCGCTGGACGTGGCCAAACTGCAGTTGTCGCGCACCGACCTCAACAGCCCGCAACTGACCGCCAACGATGTGCAGGCGTCCAAGGCTGCGGCACCGATTCTGGTCTCCGAGGAACTGGTGCGGCGTGGAGTGAATGTCGATCAAGTCATCGATCAGTTGCTCGACAGCGGTGTGCAGCAAGCCATCGCCCGCCAGTAAACGACCAGACTCACAGCCCATCCGCGCCCGACGCGGATTCGCTGTGAGCGGAGCCCACGTATGACCACTCGCAGTAACGAACTGCCCGCGCCGCCTCGCAGCTTGTCGAGACCGCGCCCTTCATCCCTCAACCCGACGTGGCGCCGACGTCTGAAAGGTCTGGCCCTGCCACTGCTGATCGTGGTGGCCCTGGAATGCATCGTGCGTCTCGGCTGGCTGCCGTCCTATCAGATGCCGGCGCCCAGCGAGATCGCCCTGACCCTCACCGACCTCGCCGAAGGCGCACTGTGGAAACACATCGGCGCCAGTCTGCTGCGGGTGTTGCTCGGGTTTGCAATTGGCGCCGGCCTGGCGCTGGTGTTCGCCGCTTGGGTCGGTTTGAGCCGCGAGGCCGAGGCGTATCTGGAACCGACGTTCGCCGCGCTGCGTTCGATTCCGAGTCTGGCCTGGGTGCCGCTGTTGCTGCTGTGGCTGGGCATCGATGAAACCTCGAAGATCGTGCTGATCGCCATTGGCGCGTTCTTTCCGGTGTACGTCAACGGGGTCGCGGCGATTCGCAATATCGATCGCAAACTGGTCGAGGTCGGACACATCTATGGTTTCAGCCGCTGGCAACTGGTGCGGCGGATTCTGCTGCCCGCCGCCCTGCCCGGCCTGTTCACCGGACTGCGCAGCGGCATGAGTCTGGCGTGGATGTTTCTGGTGGCCGCCGAGCTGATCGCCGCGACCAAGGGCCTGGGTTATCTGCTCAGCGACGGCCGCGAAACCTCGCGACCGGATATCGTGCTGGCAGCGATCATCGTGCTCGCCGTGCTCGGCAAACTCAGCGACGGCCTGCTCGCGGTGCTGGAGCGCCGCTGGCTGGTCTGGCGCGACACGTTCACCGGTCAGGAGGCGCAGGATTGATTGGCCAGAGCCAACTAAGCTGAAAGCGTCCAACCGGAGATTCGGCGCATGTGCGGAAGACTCTCGCAGTACCGTGGCATTCACGACTTTGTCGCGGTGCTGAGCATTCCCGATGCGCTGATCAATCACGTCGGCGACGCCGCGCTGGAGCGCTACAACGCGGCGCCGATCAACGCCCGCGTGGAGAAAGTCGCTCATGGGCCGTTCTTCCGGGCGATCTGGCGTCATCGGCTGATCGTGCCCATCGACAACTGGTTCGAATGGGTCGACGGCCCGGATAAAACCCGACAGCCGTGGCTGATCCGTCGCGCCGATCACGGGCCGGTTTTCTGCGCCGCCATCGGACAATTTCCGACACCCGACAGCGATGCCCAGGACGACGATGGATTCGTGATCATCACCGCCGACAGCATCGGGGGGCTGCTCGATATCCATGATCGCCGACCCGTGGTTTTTCGCGCTGACATGGCTGCCGAGTGGCTCGACCCGGCAACACCTGCGGAGCGCGCCGAACAGATGCTGCTGTTCGAAGGTGAAGCCAGCGAGGCCTTCGCCTGGCACAAAGTCGGCACAGCTGTCGGCAACTCACGCAATCAGGGTGCCGGGCTGATTGACGAAGTGGCTTAAAGATCCGTGATCTCACGCGTTTACCCTGTAGGAGCTGCCGCAGGCTGCGATCTTTTGATCTTGATTTCAAAGATGAAGATCAAAAGATCGCAGCCTGCGGCAGCTCCTACAGGTGATTACAGGTGACGCATAGTCTTTACAGGTGGTGTTTCATCGCTGAGACAGCTCGAAAAAAACAGTCGTTTGAGCGAACCAACCGCCTGTCTGACATTTCAACCGTCATACATACATTTAGATGCACTACGGATAGCATGCGCGCCGCATTTCCAATTGGCATACCAATTGACCAAAGAGTCAACAAAACCAGGAATCCCCTACAACTTTTACCAAGCCTTGCAGAGAACTAAGTTGCGCGACGATTTTGCAATCAAACAGGCCAACGACCTGGAGTGTATTTATCTGTCCATGACAGAACGCTTTCAACTCGACTGTTTTATCGGCCACTACATCAAGACCCGAAACCTGCGTTCAGTGCCGGACATCGAACGCATCCTGCGCACCACTCTCGAAAGCTATCCCGGCCACCCACCGGTGATGGTCAACGAACTCAATGCGTGGATCGACAAGACTCTGGGCTATCGGGCATCACATCCGGACTTCCCGCACCTGGAAGACCTCTGAAACAACAAAAAGCCCCGCTGCTGCGGGGCTTCATGCAGATGGCTCTCAGAGTTTCACGTCTGGCCCGGTGAGTTCCTTGCCATCGTCGTGCTTCCACGTCTGTTCCTTGCGTTTCTCACGCTCGATTTCTTCTTCGCTGGGCTCATCTACTTCTTCATCTTCATCCGCACGCTGTTGCTCGGTCGTCATGTGCACCTCGCTTTGTCGCAACTAGTCATCCAACAAGCGTAGAACAGTTTTTTCCCGCCAACTTACAACCACCAGCGCAGCAAAAAGAAAAACGCCATGCTCAAGAGCATGCTGAGCAAGGTATTGCGGGTGTACAGCACCAGCCCGATCGCCACCAGCGAACTAAGCAAATACGGGTTATCCCACTGCAAATTCAGCTGTTTGTCCGGCATGAACACGATCGGCCCGCAGATCGCCGTGAGCATTCCCGGTACGGCAAATCCGAGAAATTGCCGTGCGTTGCTGCTCAAGCGCACCGGCAGGCGTGGTTCGAGAAACACGTAACGGTTGAGGAACACCAGAATCCCCATGCCGAAAATCACTGCCCAGACCATCATGCGCGCCCCCGATACAGCTTGTTGCAGACAAATCCTGCGGTCATCCCGGCCAGGCCCGACAACACCAGTGCCGAGCCCCACTGCCAATAACTGAACAGCACCGAGCAGAACAGCGACACCGCCACACACACCACGGTCGGCACATTACGCACCACCGGAGTGATCAACGCGATGAAGGTGGCGGCAATCGAGAAGTCCAGCCCCAGATGCTCAAGTCCCGGAATGCTGCTGCCCAGCACGATGCCGGCCAGGGTGAACAGGTTCCAGGCGATATAGAAGGTCAGGCCGACGCCCAAGGCGTACCAGCGGTTGAACTGCTGGCGATCATGCTGACTGGTCAGGGCGAACAGTTCATCGGTGAGCAAAAAGCCCAGGCCGATGCGCCATCGCCCGGGCAGCGGCGAGATCACCGAACGCATGCTCATCCCGTACAACAAGTGCTGCGAGGTCAGCAGCAGCGTGGTCAACAGAATCGAGAAAATCCCGGCACCGCCCTTGAGCATACCGATCGCCACCAGTTGCGCGGCCCCCGCAAACACGATGCTCGACAGGCCCTGCCCCTGCAAAGGCGTGAGATTGGCCTCGATCGCCATGGAGCCGGCCAGCAGCCCCCACGGCGCCGTCGCCAGCGATAACGGCATGATCGCCGCAGCGCCGCGAAGAAACGCACTGCGCGGCATAAGTGAGTCAGACATAACGCTCTTCAACCGAGGAAACGGTCGCAGACTCTGCCAGCAAATGCCCCTTGGCGGCTTGAACGATCTTGCGCACTTGCGCTAAATCGCAGCGCCCCGGCGTCGCTGTCGGCGTACCATGGAGGCCTTCACAACCGCGTCAGGGAGACGACATGTTGTACCGAATCGCAGCCGACGGGCTGGTGCTGTTTCATCTGTCATTCATTCTGTTCGTGCTGTTCGGCGGGCTGCTGGTACTCAAGTGGCCACGCCTGATGTGGCTGCATTTGCCAGCGGCCGCGTGGGGCGTGGCGGTCGAGGTGTTGCACCTGACCTGTCCGCTGACCTACTGGGAGAACCTGATGCGCCACGCCGCCGGGCAGACCGAATACGCCGGCGGCTTCATCGAGCACTACATCTGGCCGATCATCTACCCCGCCGGGCTCACCCCGCAGATTCAACTGGCGCTGGGCAGTGTGGTACTGGTGATCAACCTGCTGGTCTACGGGCGCCTGGCCCGTGCGTGGAAACTGCGCCGCGCCAGCCGCATCCCGTTTTAACGCGTAGCCGGTTTCAAGGCTTGCAGCCAGGCTGGATCCAGGCGCTTCTGGTCGATCTCCAGCCCCAGCGCCTGCATCCGCTCCTTGTGCACTTCGACTTCCCGGCGCAACTGTGCATGATCGCTGGAGTTACCGTCCAGTTCGTGCATCTGGGTCAGCCCCAGATGATAGAAGCGCAGCAACTTCATCGCGCCCGGATCGTTCTGTTCCACCGCTACGGTCACCTGATGCATCACGTTGGTCACGCTCATCAGGCTGCGTTTGAGCCGCCAGCTATAGACGGCCGGCGCCATCCACGACTGCTGCCAGAACTGCCCACGCAGCAGCGCCGCCGTCAGCAGAAACGCGACGAACACCCCGCCGACATTGAAACGCAGGTTATCCCCGCCGGGCTCGCCGAACAGCGCCACCGCCGCCGTCGAAAGCACCATCGCCAGCACCAGGAACAGCACGGCAATGATCAGCGTGCTGCGGCGGGTCTGCTGGCGAAACGTTGCTGGGTCCATCGGCTGGATCTCGAACATCAGGCATGACTTCCTTGAGCGATAAAAAGAGCAACGGAAAAAACTCGCTGCGCATTATCGCCTCTCTCGGGGATTTAGCTATGCTGGGGGCCCTTTTCATCTTTTCAGCGTCCAACGGGGACATGGCGGTACAGCGCAGATCGTGCCATCTTCATTCATGGATACACACTATTCGGATGCCATTTGCCTGCCATTGGAATGACATCGTTTTAAGGATCATTGCATGACCCAACGACACGTAATCAACGCCTCGGTCAGCCCGAAAGGCAGCCTGGAAACCCTTTCTCAACGTGAAGTTCAGCAACTGAGCGAAGCCGGATCCGGCAGCACCTACACCCTCTTCCGCCAGTGCGCCCTGGCCATCCTCAACACCGGCGCGCATGTCGACAACGCCAAGACCATTCTGGAAGCCTACAAGGACTTCGAAATCCGTATTCACCAGCAGGACCGCGGTGTGCGCCTCGAACTGCTGAACGCCCCGGCCGATGCTTTCGTCGATGGCGAAATGATCGCCAGCACCCGCGAGATGCTGTTCAGCGCCCTGCGCGACATCGTCTACACCGAAAACGAACTCGACAGCCAACGCATCGACCTCAGCACCTCGCAAGGCATCAGCGACTACGTCTTCCACCTGCTGCGCAACGCGCGCACCCTGCGTCCGGGTGTCGAGCCGAAAATCGTCGTGTGCTGGGGCGGTCACTCGATCAACACCGAAGAATACAAATACACCAAGAAAGTCGGCCACGAACTGGGCCTGCGCAGCCTCGACATCTGCACCGGTTGCGGCCCCGGCGTGATGAAAGGCCCGATGAAGGGCGCGACCATCGCCCACGCCAAGCAGCGCATCCACGGTGGGCGCTACCTCGGCCTGACCGAGCCGGGCATCATCGCCGCCGAAGCGCCGAACCCGATCGTCAACGAGCTGGTGATCCTGCCGGACATCGAAAAACGTCTGGAAGCGTTCGTCCGTGTCGGCCACGGCATCATCATCTTCCCGGGCGGCGCCGGTACCGCCGAAGAGTTCCTGTACCTGCTGGGCATCCTGATGCATCCGGACAACGCCGGCCTGCCGTTCCCGGTGATCCTGACCGGGCCGAAACATGCCGCGCCGTATCTGGAACAGCTCGATGCCTTCGTCACCGCCACCCTCGGCGAAGCAGCGAAACAGCACTACGAAATCATCATCGACGATCCGGCCGAAGTCGCGCGCCAGATGACTCAGGGTCTGAAAGCCGTTAAGCAGTTCCGCCGCGAGCGCAACGATGCGTTCCACTTCAACTGGCTGTTGAAAATCGACGAAGGCTTCCAGCGCCCGTTCGATCCGACCCACGAGAACATGGCCAACCTGAAACTGCACCGCGACCAGCCACCCCACGAACTGGCCGCCAACCTGCGTCGGGCGTTTTCCGGGATCGTCGCCGGCAACGTCAAGGACAAGGGCATTCGCCTGATCGAAGAACACGGGCCGTACCAGATCCGTGGTGACGCGGCGATCATGCAACCGCTCGATGCACTGCTCAAAGCCTTCGTCGCCCAGCACCGGATGAAACTGCCGGGCGGTGCGGCGTATGTGCCGTGCTATCGCGTGGTGGCGTAACCCTCCAGCCCCCCATCCCCCTGTGCCAGCCACCCATGCAGGCACAACAAAACCAAAGTGGGAGCGAGCCTGCTCGCGAATAGGCCAGGTCAGCCACTTCAAATGGTGACTGATCCACCGTTTTCGCGAGCAGGCTCGCTCCCACAGGTTGTGTGCCAGCCACAAATACCAGGCACACCACAATGTTTCTGCGTACGCCGGCTCTGCCAATCCGTCCTGTTTTCTGACGCAAAAGCCCCGTACATTCCTCACGACAGCCACCCTCGGCCCGTACTAAGCTTCGCGATCAATTTTTCAGGGACGATTAATGAAAAGGATTGCCGCGTGCCTGCTGTCACTCCTGACCCTGGCGGCCGATGCGGCCGATCTGCAACTGCTCACCGACAATCACCCGCCCCTGCATTTCCAGCAAGGCGATCATCTGGTGGGGTATGGCGTGGACGTAGTGCGGGCGCTCGCGGAACAGACCGGCGACCGGATCGACCTGCAGCAGGTGCCCTTGCTGCGTGCCTTGCGCACCGCCAGCGAAACAGCCAGCACCGGTGTGTTCACTGTCCTGCGTACCGATGAGCGCGATGAGCGCTATCAATGGGTCGGGCCGCTGATTGAAGTCGAAACCGCCCTCTACGCCCGTGCCAACAACCAGCCGCCGGTAAAAACCCTGCAACAGGCGGATCAGGCCGGGCGCATCAGCGTGCCGCGCAAATGGCTGATCTACAGCTACCTGCAACGGCAAAACCTGAACAACCTCGATGGCGTCGAACCCCCGGAACAGATGATGCGTCTGTTCAGCCTGGGCCGGACGGATTTCGTGGTCTCCGACACCCTGTCCACCGCCGCCCTGGCCCGCACCCAAGGCATGGAACCGGGACGCTTGCAGTATCAGATGTCGCTGATGAAACAGGACACCTACATCGCCTTTTCGCTGCAGACCGATCCGGCTCAGGTCAAACGCTGGCAACAGGCGCTGGATACCTTGCGCGCCGAAGGGCGCCTGGAGCAGATTCGCCAGCGCTGGCTGATGGACGCACTGCCGAGGTGACTGAGCTGCCCCGTTCTACTGTAGGAGTGAGCCTGCTCGCGATAGCGTCAGCCCCTTCAGTACTGATGTGACTGACCCACCGCTATCGCGAGCAGGCTCACTCCTACAGAGACCCGTGCAAGCCGGCCCGCTTTCAATCCACCAGCCGCGCCGCCAGCAGCTTGGCCTGCGACGCCACATCCGTTACCGCCGTGCTCTCCCACCACATCCCGCGCAACGGTGGCCCCATCGCGAACAGTCGGCTGCCGGCCTGACCTTCGGCGTCCAGCACCGCACCGTCCACCGCCGCCGCAATCCCCAACGCCAACGGCCCCGGACGCACCAGCCCGCGCGCCAGCAATTGCTGCGGCAGCGGGCGCGCGACGCGGCGCCAGTCGTACTCGATGCCACTGGAATTGATCAGCGCTGCACCCTGCACCACACAGCTTTCTGCCTCGCCGCGACGCCGAATACGAATGCTCACACCCTCGCCCGCCATCGGCTCAAGCCCCTTGAACGACGCCGCCTGAATCCGCAACCGCCCCTCGTGGTGCAAGCGCTCAACCAATGCCGCACTCAACGGCGGCGAACGGTGATGATGACTCTCCCACCACGGCCGTACATGGCGTACGAATTGTCGACGCTGCAGGTCAGTCGCCTGACTCCACAACCGTCCGATATGGGCCCGCACTGTGTCCAGCGGCGCCTGCCAATCAATGCCCTGAGCGATCGCCTCGCGGCAATGCCTGCGCAGTTCGCGCAACAACTGTCGCGGCGTGCGAATGCTCGGATCTTCGGCAAGAAAATCCATCCACGCCGGCGGTTGCCGACGCACATGGGGCAACAGTCCATGACGGGAAAACACTTCGATCAGCCCGCGATGCCCGGCCTGTTCCAGCGAAACCACCGCATCGACCATGGTCAGGCCGGAGCCAATGATCAACACAGTCGACTGCGGATCAAGCAGGCGCATGGCTGCGACATCCCACGGATCGAGCGCAGCAGCATTCAGACCGCTGGACTCCTTCTGCGGCGTGCGCGCGGCGGGGAACATGCCCGTGGCGAGCACAGCGTAGGTGCCGCACAACCGTCGTCCATCGCTCAAGCTCACTTGCACCGAATCGGTATCGGTTTGCAGATCGACGGCTTCGGCGCAGATGTGCTCGACGGTCGAACCGTGCTGCGCACCAACGAATCGCGCCTCGGCCAGGTGCTGCTGCACATACACGCCAAACAGCCCGCGTGGCGGGAACAGCTCACTGATCGGCACATTCTGCTCGGCAGATTCCGGCCAGCCACCGGCGGCAATGTGCGCGGTCAGCCATTGAGTCAGGTCATCGGGGTTATCGGGGTCGACACTCATGCGCGCTGCATTGCCATTGAGCGTGTGGCCAAGCTCGACGGCGCTGTAGGCTTCGCCACGGCCGAGTTCGGCACGCGATTCGATGATCAGGATCCGGCGTTGGCCTGGCAGTCGCAGCAATTGCACGGCCAGCATCGTGCCGCTGAGGCCACCGCCGATGATCAGGATGTCTGCGCTCTGATGCATTCAAATCACCACATTACGCACAAAGCGCACCGCAACCGGCCCGTCATTGCGATAGCCGTGCGGCTGGTTGCTGGCAAACATGAAAAACTCGCCGGTCGCAATGGTATTGGTCACTTCGCCCACCGTTAGCGTCAGGCAACCTTCGAACACATAGATCTGCTCGCTCCAGCCATCGGCGTCGGGTTGCGACGGATAGACCTCACCCGGTTGCAGACACCATTCCCACTGTTCGACTTCACGGGTGGCGGTGGCCTTGGACAGCAATACCGCTTTGCTCCCGGGAATCACCCCGGCCCACGCCACCTCGTTGATGCGGCTGGTATCGCGCGCGTCGGGGGCCTGGATCAGGTCGCTGAAGGCCACGTCGAGCGCTTCGGCAACGCGATCGAGGGTGGTCAGGCTGACATTCTTTTCCCCGGCCTCGATCGCCACCAACATGCGCCGACTGACGCCGGACTTTTCCGCCAGCGCGGTCTGGCTCATGTCGGCAGCGTGGCGCAGGCGCCGGACGTTGTGGCTGACGTGTTGCAGGACGGACGCTCGTTGGCTGGAATCTTTGTGCACTATATTGCTCACTCGGTGGGGTTGGGCAGTATACTGCGCAACGTTGGGCGCATTGTGCGTCCTGCCTTTTATAGTGCGCAAGGTCATGACGTCAGTGAACAGCTCCCCCACGCCTCTTCGCTTCTCCCGCTTCAGCAAGGCCGAGTGCGTGCTGGTGCTGATCACCATGGTCTGGGGCGGCACGTTCCTGCTGGTGCAACACGCCATGACCGTCAGTGGCCCGATGTTCTTTGTCGGCCTGCGCTTTGCCGCTGCGGCCGCCATTGTCGCACTGTTCTCCTGGCGTCACTTACGTGAACTCACCTTGTTCGAGCTCAAGGCCGGCGCCTTCATCGGCGTGGCGATCATGCTCGGTTACGGCTTGCAGACGGTTGGCCTGCAAAGCATTCCAAGCAGCCAATCCGCGTTCATCACCGCGTTGTACGTGCCTTTCGTGCCGTTGTTGCAATGGCTGGTGCTGGGCCGTCGACCGGGGTTGATGCCGAGCATTGGCATCATGCTGGCGTTTACCGGTCTGATGCTGCTGTCCGGGCCTTCCGGCGCTTCGCTGAATTTCAGCCCGGGGGAAATTGCCACCCTGATCAGTGCCATCGCAATTGCCGCCGAGATCATTCTGATCAGCACCTATGCCGGTCAGGTCGATGTGCGCCGGGTGACCGTGGTGCAACTGGCGGTGACCTCGGTGCTGTCGTTCCTGCTGGTGGTGCCGACTGGCGAAGCGCTCCCGGATTTTTCCTGGACCTTGCTGGTGACCGCACTGGGCCTCGGCGCGGCGAGTGCGGCGATTCAGGTGGCGATGAACTGGGCGCAGAAAAGTGTTTCGTCGACCCGGGCAACCTTGATCTATGCCGGTGAGCCAGTGTGGGCCGGGATCGTCGGGCGGATTGCCGGGGAGCGCTTGCCGGCGATTGCCTTGGTTGGCGCCGGGTTGATTGTGGCGGCCGTGATTGTCAGTGAGCTGAAGACCAAGGGTAAGATTGTCGAAGAAGACGCTGAGCTGGAGCGGGAGACCCAAGGCTGATCCGCAATATCTTGAGTGCCTGAACCGTAGCTATCGCGAGCAGGCTCACTCCTACAATTGAAATGCGTTTCCCCTGTAGGAGTGAGCCTGCTCGCGATGAGGCCATCCCAAGCAACATCCATCTACCTGAAACAATGCCAAACAGAAAATTCCAGACTACTTTGTAGGATTCTGAGACATCCTGGCGTTTGGTAATCAGGGAGCTGGCACGTATGATGCTTCACAAACTTCCGCAGATTAGAAGCCTATGTCCCTGATAGTTCTACTGCTTCTGCCATTCATTGGCAGCTGTCTGGCAGCGGTGCTGCCACACAACGCGCGTAATACCGAATCCCTGTTGGCAGGTCTGGTCGCTCTGATCGGCACCGTGCAGGTCGCGCTGTTGTACCCGCAAATCGCCCACGGCGGGGTGATCCGTGAAGAATTCATGTGGCTGCCCAGCCTCGGTTTGAACTTCGTCCTGCGCATGGACGGCTTCGCCTGGCTGTTCTCGCTGCTGGTGCTGGGCATCGGCGCCCTCGTCTCCTTATATGCGCGTTACTACATGTCGCCGGACGACCCGGTGCCGCGCTTCTTCGCCTTTTTCCTGGCGTTCATGGGCGCCATGCTCGGGCTGGTGATCTCCGGCAACCTGATCCAGATCGTGTTCTTCTGGGAGCTGACCAGCCTCTTCTCATTCCTGTTGATCGGCTACTGGCACCACCGCTCCGATGCCCGACGTGGCGCCTACATGGCGCTGATGGTCACCGGTGCCGGGGGACTATGCCTGCTGGCGGGGGTCATGATCCTCGGCCATGTCGTCGGCAGCTATGACCTGGACAAGGTCCTGGCCGCCGGCGATCTGATTCGCGCACATGCCCTCTACCCTGTTCTGCTTCCCCTCATCCTCATCGGCGCCCTCAGCAAAAGCGCCCAGTTCCCTTTCCATTTCTGGCTACCGCACGCCATGGCGGCGCCCACCCCGGTGTCGGCTTATCTGCACTCGGCGACCATGGTCAAGGCCGGGGTGTTCCTGCTTGCGCGCCTGTGGCCGTCGCTGTCCGGCAGTGAAGAATGGTTCTACATCGTCAGCGGCGCCGGTGCGTGTACGTTATTGCTCGGTGCCTACTGCGCAATGTTCCAGAACGACCTCAAGGGCCTGCTGGCCTATTCGACCATCAGCCATCTGGGCCTGATCACCCTGCTGCTGGGCCTGAACAGCCCACTGGCAGCGGTCGCCGCGGTGTTCCACATTCTCAACCACGCCACCTTCAAGGCCTCGCTGTTCATGGCCGCCGGGATCATCGACCACGAAAGCGGTACCCGTGACATCCGCAAACTCAGCGGCCTGATCAAACTGATTCCGTTCACCGCGACATTGGCCATGGTCGCCAGCGCGTCAATGGCAGGCGTACCGTTGCTCAACGGCTTCCTGTCGAAAGAAATGTTCTTCGCCGAAACCGTGTTCATCAACGCCACTGCGTGGGTCGAAGCGGCGTTGCCGATTGTCGCGACCATCGCCGGTACCTTCAGCGTCGCCTACTCGCTGCGCTTTACCGTCGATGTGTTCTTCGGCCCGACCGCCACCGACCTGCCGCACACCCCGCACGAACCGCCGCGCTGGATGCGTGCGCCAGTCGAACTGCTGGTGTTCACCTGTCTGGTCGTGGGGATTTTCCCGGCCCAAGTGGTCGGCCCGCTGCTCGCGGCCGCCGCACTGCCGGTGGTGGGCGGCACGCTGCCCGAGTACAGCCTGGCGATCTGGCACGGGCTGAACGCGCCAATGATCATGAGCCTGATCGCCATGTCCGGCGGCATCGTGGTCTATCTGCTGCTGCGCAATCAGCTCAAGCGTGGACGCTTCAAATACCCGCCGCTGGTGGGCCGCTTCAACGGCAAGCGTCTGTTCGAACGCAGCCTGGTGCTGATGATGCGCATGGCCCGTCGGGTAGAACGCCGCCTCGGCACCCGTCGCCTGCAAATGCAACTGTTCCTGATGGTCCTGGCGGCAGTGCTCGCCGGCCTGATCCCGATGTTGCACAGCAGCCTCAGCTGGGGTGACCGGCCGAAGATTCCGGGTTCCATCGTGTTTGTCACCCTGTGGCTGCTGGCGATTGCCTGCGCCCTCGGCGCCGCATGGCAGGCCAAGTATCACCGTCTCGCCGCCCTGACCATGGTCAGCGTCTGCGGGTTGATGACCTGTGTGACCTTCGTCTGGTTCTCGGCGCCGGATCTGGCCCTGACGCAACTGGCGGTGGAAGTGGTAACCACGGTGCTGATCCTGCTCGGCCTGCGCTGGCTGCCACGGCGGATCGAAGAAGTCTCGCCACTGCCGTCGAGCCTGCGCAAGGCCCGCGTGCGGCGCTTGCGCGACTTGCTGCTGTCGATTGCCGTCGGCGCCGGCATGGCGCTGCTGTCCTACGCGATGCTGACGCGGCAGACGCCCAACGACATTTCCTCGTTCTACCTCAGTCGCGCCATGCCCGAGGGCGGTGGCAGTAACGTGGTCAACGTGATGCTGGTGGACTTCCGCGGCTTCGACACCCTCGGTGAAATCACCGTGCTGGTGGCCGTGGCGCTGACCGTGTTCGCCCTGCTGCGACGCTTCCGCCCGCCGAAAGAAAGCCTGCAGCTGCCGGCTCAGCAACGCCTGCTCGCACCGGACGTGGTCACTGATCTGGTCAACCCGCGCAGCGCCAGCGACACCGCGCTCGGCTTCATGATGGTGCCGGCGGTGCTGGTGCGCCTTTTGCTGCCGATTGCGCTGGTGGTGTCGTGCTACCTGTTCATGCGCGGCCATAACCAGCCGGGCGGCGGTTTCGTCGCCGGACTGGTGATGTCGGTGGCGTTCATCCTGCAATACATGGTCGCCGGGACGCAGTGGGTCGAGGCGCAAATGAGCCTGCGACCGCTGCGCTGGATGGGCACCGGGCTGCTGTTCGCCACCGCCACCGGTCTCGGCGCGATGGCGGTCGGTTATCCGTTCCTGACCACCCACACCTGGCACTTCGCCTTGCCGCTGCTGGGCGAGATCCATATCGCCAGCGCGCTGTTCTTCGATATCGGGGTGTACGCCGTGGTGGTGGGCTCGACGCTGCTGATCCTCACCGCCCTCGCCCACCAATCGGTGCGTGGTCACAAGACCGCGTCGCTGCCCAAGTCCGTCGCCAGCAAAGGAGCCGTCTGATGGAAGAAGTCATCGCAATCGCCATCGGCGTGCTCGCCGCGTCCGGGGTCTGGCTGGTGCTGCGGCCACGGACGTTCCAGGTGGTCATGGGCCTGTGCCTGCTTTCCTACGCGGTCAACCTGTTCATCTTCAGCATGGGCAGCCTGTTCATCGGTAAAGAACCGGTGATCAAGGACGGCGTGACCCAGGACCTGCTGCACTACACCGATCCACTGCCGCAGGCACTGGTGCTGACCGCCATCGTCATCAGCTTCGCCATGACCGCGTTGTTCCTGGTGGTGTTGCTCGCGTCGCGGGGCCTGACCGGCACCGACCACGTGGACGGCCGGGAGCCCAAGGAATGATGGCGATGACTCACCTGATCGCCGCACCGATCCTGCTGCCGCTGTTGACCGCCGCCATCATGTTGATGCTCGGCGAAAAGCACCGGCCGCTGAAGGCGAAAATCAATCTGTTCTCCAGCCTCGTCGGCCTGTTCATTTCGGTGATGCTGCTGCAGTGGACGCAAACCACCGGCGTGCCCGGTTCCATCGGCGTGTACCTGCCGGGCAACTGGCAGGCGCCGTTCGGCATCGTGCTGGTGGTCGATCGCCTGTCGGCATTGATGCTGGTGCTGACCGGGATCATCGGCGTCAGCGCCCTGCTGTTTGCCATGGCGCGCTGGGACGGCGCCGGGTCAAGCTTCCACGCGCTGTTCCAGATTCAACTGATGGGCCTGTATGGCGCCTTCCTCACCGCCGACCTGTTCAACCTGTTCGTGTTCTTCGAAGTGCTGCTCGCCGCCTCTTATGGTCTGTTGCTGCACGGTTCGGGTCGGGCGCGGGTGTCGTCGGGCCTGCACTACATCTCGATCAACCTGCTGGCCTCGTCGCTGTTCCTGATTGGCGCGGCGCTGATCTATGGCGTCACCGGCACCCTGAACATGGCCGATCTGGCGCTGAAGATTCCGCTGGTGCCGGAAACCGATCGTGGCTTGCTGCACGCCGGCGCGGGGATTCTCGCGGTGGCGTTCCTCGCCAAGGCCGGCATGTGGCCGTTGAACTTCTGGCTGGTGCCGGCCTACTCCTCAGCCAGTGCGCCGGTGGCGGCGATGTTCGCGATCATGACCAAGGTCGGCGTCTACACTCTGCTGCGCCTGTGGACACTGCTGTTCTCCGGGCAGGCCGGGGCTTCGGCGTTCTTCGGTGGCGACTGGCTGATCTACGGCGGCATGGCGACCATCGCCTGCGCGGCGCTGGCGATTCTCGCCGCGCAACGTCTGGAGCGGATGGCCAGCCTGAGCATTCTGGTGTCGGCCGGGATTCTGTTGTCGGCGGTGGGTTTCGCCCAGCCGAACCTGATCGGCGCAGCGCTGTTCTATCTGGTCAGCTCGACCCTGGCACTGAGTGCGCTGTTCCTGCTGGCGGAGTTGATCGAGCGTTCGCGTTCGGCCAACGAAATCCCGCTGGAGGATGAAAGCGAGTTGCTGCCGCGTCCGCAGGAATCCCTGCAACCGCCCAAGGGCATCAACCTCGATGACGAGCAGAAAGCCGTGGTCGGTCAGGTCATTCCGTGGACCATGGCGTTTCTCGGCCTGAGCTTCATCGCCTGCGCGCTGCTGATCATCGGCATGCCGCCGCTGTCCGGATTCATCGGCAAGCTGAACCTGATCGGTGCGCTGCTCAATCCACTGGGGCTGGGTACTGATGCGCCGATCTCGAACGCGGCCTGGGCGCTGCTGGCGCTGCTGATCCTGTCCGGACTGGCCTCGTTGATGGCATTCGCGCGCATGGGCATCCAGCGTTTCTGGACGCCCGAGGAGCGCCCTTCACCGCTGCTGCGCAAGCTCGAATGTGCGCCGATCTTCCTGTTGCTGGGGCTGAGCATCGCCCTGACCTTCAAGGCCGAACCGCTGCTGCGTTACACCCAGGCCACCGCTGACGCGCTGAATAATCCGCAGCAATACGTGATGGCGGTGCTCGGTACCCGCGCCGTGCCAAGCCCGGAAGCCAAAGCGGCGATGCTGGAGGTGCAGCCATGAAGCGCGTATTTCCGGCTCCGTTGCTGTCACTGGCGTTGTGGGTTTTGTGGCTGACGCTGAACTTGTCTGTCAGCCCGGGCAACCTGCTGCTCGGCGCAATACTCGGGTTCGCCGCACCGTTGATGATGCGCAAGCTGCGCCCGAAACAGGTGCGCATTCGCCGCCCGCTGACCATCCTGCGCCTGTTCCTGCTGGTCGGCCGTGACGTGATCCTCTCCAATCTGATCGTCGCGTGGGGCGTGCTCAACGCCGGTCGCCGACCGCCGCGTTCGCGCTTCGTCAAAGTCCCGCTGGACCTGCGCGACGCCAACGGTCTGGCGGCGCTGGCGATGATCTGCACCGTGGTGCCCGGTACCGTGTGGTCGGAGCTGGCGCTGGATCGCAGCATTCTGCTGCTGCACGTCTGGGATCTGGATGACGAGGCGCACTTCATCCACCACTTCAAGACTGCCTACGAGCAGCCGTTGATGGAGATTTTCGAATGAGCCCGCTGCTGTCGAACGCGATTCTGCTGACGCTGTTCCTGTTCTCACTGGCGATGGTCCTGACCTTGATTCGCCTGTTCAAGGGGCCGTCGGCACAGGATCGGGTACTCGCTCTGGATTACCTGTATATCGTCGCCATGCTGATGATGCTGACCCTGGGCATTCGCTATTCCAGTGACACTTACTTCGAAGCGGCGCTGCTGATCGCGCTGTTCGGCTTCGTCGGCTCGTTTGCCCTGGCGAAATTCCTGCTGCGTGGCGAGGTGATCGAATGAATGCTGAATTGTCATTGTGGGTCGAGATTCCGGTGGCGATTCTGCTGGTGCTCAGCGGAGTGTTTGCGCTGATTGGCGCGACCGGATTGCTGCGCATGAAGGATTACTTCCAGCGCATGCACCCGCCGGCGCTAGCCTCGACGCTGGGCGCGTGGTGCGTGGCACTGGCGTCGATCATCTGTTTCTCGGCATTGAAATCCGGGCCGGTGATGCATGCCTGGCTGATTCCGATTCTGCTGGCGATCACCGTGCCCGTGACCACGTTGCTGCTGGCGCGGGCAGCGCTGTTCCGCAAGCGCATGGCGGGGGATGATGTGCCGGCTGAGGTGAGTAGCCGCCGCACCGAGAGCGGCAGCTGAAGTTTTATATTGTCTGTAATGACGCCATCGCGAGCAGACTCACTCCTACAGGGGAACGCATTCCAAATGCAGGAGTGAGCCTGCTCGCGATAGCAATCTCCAGATCATCTCAAACCTCAAACCCAAGCCACCGCCAACAACCCGGCCCCCAACACCAGACACAACGGCGAATACACCCAGGTGTCCAGCCGCGCAAACCGCGAACCCTTCACTTCCTTGAAAAAACCCACCAGATTCGAATCGCCGATCGCCCGGGCAAACATCAACAGCGCAATCGCGCTGATCACCCATTGCAACGCCTTGTGATGCACCGCCGGCATGCCCCAGCCGACACGCATGCACACCAGCGCGGCGATCACCAATAACGCTGCCGCTACCAGCAAGGTAATCCAGCCTGACGGTTCGAACGCCGGTCGCACCGTCACCACCAGTCCTTGCACCGGCACTTGCGGTACCGCCGCCACCGCCGCCCATTGCCCACCCAGCGCCCAATACACGTGCACCAGGCTGATTGCCGCAAATATCGTCACCAGCCATTGAGCCAACACAAAGGTCATGGTCGAGAATCCTTTCAAGGGATTTGAACAAAACATCCTAGTTGGCATTTTTTGAAGTGCACGACCGATCAGCGGTACGGTAAAGTGCCGCCCCATGAAATTCACCCGTTCCGATCGCTCACTGCTGGCCTGGATGCTCTATTGCTGTGTCCTGTTCAACGTGTTCGCCTGCAGCATCGGTCACGGACAAATGGTCGGGATGCAGCTCAACGGCATCGGCGGCCAGTTCTGTACGGTCGATCCGGCCACTCAAGCGCCGCTGACCAGCAATCCCAGCGAAGAACAATTGCCGACCCTGTCCAAGGCATTCGGCTGCCCGCTGTGCTCGGTCGGCGGCGGCATGGGCCCCGCGTTCAACTCCAGCCTGACCCTCGCGGTTCTGCCGGAACAGCACAGCCCGCCGCTGGCGCCCATTGTCAGCGCCGACCTCCCTGCCCGCTTCACCTGGCCCTCGGCCAACCCTCGCGCCCCGCCGCTCGCCTGAGTGTCTTTGCCTTTTTGATTTTTCAGCTCACTGCGCCAACGCGCGGCGTTCGCCTGTGCGCTGATTCCCAGACAAGCATTCAGGATTCAACGATGAAACATATTCCTCTGCTGGCGAGCCTGTGCGGCTGCCTGTCCCTTAACGCCTGGGCGCAATCCACTGTCGATCTGGCGCCGATCACCATCGACGGCGAATCCACCAGCGAACCGGGCCTGAGCCTCGATCAATCCAGCGGCATGGCCTCGCGCCTCGGCCTCAGCGTACGCGACACACCTGCGTCAGTGGCCGTCGCCAACCGCAACGACATCGAACGCCACGGCGCACAGAACTTCCAGGACGCCGCCAACACCCTGCCCGGGGTCAATGCCAGCGCGCCGCCAGGCTTTGGCGGATTCGTCTCCTACCGTGGTTTCACCAGCAGCCAGATCACCCAGATGTTCAATGGCATCAACGTCTCTGGCGGCCTCGCCCGACCGGTGGATTCATGGATCTATGATCGAGTCGAACTGGTGGGCGGCCCGTCGTCGCTGATCAACGGCGCAGGCTCGGTCGGCGGCTCGTTGAACTACGTGACCAAACTGGCGACCCACAACGAACAAGCCGCCGAAGGTCGCGTCAGCTATGGCAGCTACGACACCACCGAAACCGCGTTCGGCCTCAACCACGCGCTGACCGACCCGAGTGCCGACGTGCAGCACTACGCGCGGCTCGACGTCAGTCATAACACCAGCAACGGCTACATCGACCGTCAGGAGCGCGATGCCTGGAGCGTGGCGTTCTCGTTGCTCAGCGACCTCACGCCGGATCTGTCGCACACCCTGGCCCTGGAATATCAGGACGAACACGAAGACAGCCCCTACTGGGGCACGCCGGTGCTCAACCCCAAGGCCGGCGAGTTGAAAATCGACAAACACAACCGCTTCAACAACTACAACGTCGAGGACGGGCGCTACGAACAGCGCACGATCTGGGTGCGTTCGATCATCGACTACCGGATCAACGACAGCACCACCCTGCGCAACACGCTGTATCACCTCGACAGCCAGCGCGACTACCGCAACCTCGAGACCTATCAGTACAACGCCGACAACACGGCAGTGAACCGCTCCACCGCCTATCAAGTGCGGCATCAGGGTGAGCAGAACGGCAACCAGTTCGAACTGCGCCACGACAACAGCCTGTTCGGCCTCGACACCACCTGGTCCGGCGGCTTCGAATACAAGGTCAACCAGACCACCAACTCGCCGCTGAACATCAAAGGCGCAAGCACGGTCGATCCGAACAACTACCGGCCCGGGCACTTCTACGATATTCCCGGCACCAACCCGGCGCTGATCAGCGACAAGACCAACGAGGTCACCACCAAAGCGCTGTTCGTGGAAAACCGCTTGGCACTGACCGACAAACTGGCGCTGCTCACCGGCCTGCGGTACGACGACATCGACCTCGACGTGACCAACCACCGCACGGTGACGGCCGCCAATCCGAAGCACCTCAAACGCAGTTGGGAGCCGGTCACCGGGCGCGTTGGCCTGACTTACCAGTTCATTCCATCGGCCAACGTCTACGTGCAATACAGCACCGCCGCCGAACAACCGAACGGCACGCAGGACTTCGATGTTTCAACCGGCAAACAATGGGAAATCGGCAGCAAGTTCGACTACCTGGATGGCCGTGGCTCGGCGACGGTTGCCGCCTACACCATCGAGCGCAAGGACTTCGCCGTGACTGACCCGCTGGATCCGACCAGCAGCATCCCGGTAGGTCAGCAAACCTCGAAGGGCATCGAGATCGCCAGTTCCCTGCGGATCACCGACAAGCTGATGGCCGAAGGCAATTTCGCCTGGGTCGATGCGCAGTACGACGACTTCACCGAAAAGAATGCCGCTGGCGTGGTGGTGTCGCGCAAGGGCAACACGCCGACCAACGTCCCGGATCGGGTCGGCAATCTATGGCTGACTTATGATTTTTCGCCGCAATGGCAAGGCGGGGTCGATGCGCGGTATGTGGCGTCGGTGTATGCGGACACGGCGAACACCATGACCGTGCCGTCGTACACGCTGTTCGGCAGCTTCCTCAGCTACAAGGTCGACTCGCGCACCACCGTCACCGGCCGGGTGCGCAACCTGACCAACGAGGTGTATGCCGAGTTTGCGCATGTATCGCCGGCTTACTATCTGGGTACGCCGCGTACCTTTGAATTGGCGGTGCAAACCAGGTTCTGAACTCAACCCGATGCCTTGTAGGAGCTGCCGCAGGCTGCGATCTTTTGACTTTGATTTTTTAAGATCAAGATCAAAAGATCGCAGCCTGCGGCAGCTCCTACAAGAGCAGTGTCACAAACTGGCGGATACCTTCTCCGCCACATCCTTCGGCACCCACGCCTGCCACACCTGCGGATGCGCCTTCATGAACGCTTCCGCCGCCTGGCGTGGTGCGGTGTGCTTCTCGCTCATATCAGCCAGCGCCTTGTTCAACGGCTCGATCGGGAAATCCACCTTGCTGAAGAATTCGGCAATCTGCGGATACTGTTTCTGGAACGGCGTAGACACCCCGATCGACAGCTTCGACGCCAGCGAACGGGTCGGTTTCGGATTGGGGTTATCGGCATCGGTCAGGGTCTTCCACGCCTCGGCATCGAACGGTGGCTCTTCCAGCTGCACCAGTTTGAATTTGCCCAGCAGCGGCGTCGGCGACCAGTAATAGAACAGCACCGGTTTGCCCCGACGGATCGAAGAGCTGATCTCGGCGTCCAGCGCCGCACCCGATCCACTGCGGAAATTGGTGTAATCGTCCTGCAGGCCGTAAGCGGTCAGCTTCTGTTTGTTCACCACTTCCGAAGTCCAGCCGATCGGGCTGTTGAGAAAACGACCCTTGCTCGGGTTTTCCGGATCCTTGAACACGTCCTTGTATTTCTTCAGATCACTGACACTGCGCAAGTCCGGCGCCAGCGGCTTGATACCCTTGGCCGGGTCGCCCTTGATCACATATTCCGGCACCCACCAGCCTTCAGTGGCACCCTTGACCGTATCGCCCAGGCTCGCGACCTTGCCTTCGGCTTCAGCCTTGACCCACACCGGACTGCGCCCGGCCCACTCTTCGCCAATGACCTGAATGTCATTGTTGGCCAGCGCAGTTTCCAGAGTGATGGTGGTACCCGGCAGCGTATCGGTCGGCAGGCCATAACCCTTCTCGACGATGATCCGCAGGACATCGGTGATCAGGCTGCCGCTTTCCCAGTTCAGGTCGGCAAAATGGATGGGCGTTTGCGCCGCCGTCACCGGTTGCGCCGATGTCAGCACACCGAACGTGACCACACTGGCGGCCAGTAACCGTCGAAATCCTTTCATGCTTTTGCACCTCGTGCTGTTCACAGCAATAGCAGGATGGCCTGGCAGAAGACCGCAAGCCTCTGAATACTCAGTCAACTGACTGTAGCCGAGGTTCCTGCTTTTTCCGGGGCCCCATCCCGACGAGGTTACGTTTCAGACTTTTCCTGCAAGCTTTGCAGCTCGCGTCTGACCATGCTGGCGTATTCCGCAGGCCGCAAGGTGTAGATCTGCGCTGCCACCCAATTCAGCCACGCGCCCTGCAATCCGGCTTTGGCGTTGAACAGGCGCAAGGCCTCTTCACGCGCGCGGTCGAGGTTCTGCGAATGGAAGTCGGCGCGACTCAAGCCACCGATCACTCGCTGGCCTTGAACGTGATCAGTTCGCCCTTGCGCCACTTCGCCGCTTTACCGGTAACGGCTTTCAGGGTCTTGGTCAGGCCTTCCTGCAGTTGCTGGTGCGCGGCAAACACCGTCACCACGCTGTGGCCTTCCTTGAACAGGATCGCGTGACCATCGGCGGTATCGACAAAGGCGTAGTCGCCCAGGCCGTAGACCGTCAGTTTGATTTCGCGAAAGCGGATATCCATTTTGCCGCCTTCACGGCTGGGCAGCACGGCCGCGCTGAAATGATCGCCGACCTTGAGCTTGAGCCCCGGTTTGTCATCGACCACCAATGCACTTTCGGTGTCGATCTCCGCCACGTAAATACCTTCGGCGTTCTGTTCGGTGATGTAAACAAAACGCGATTGAAACAGCTTGACCAGCTTTGCACGCAAATCACCCAACACGAACAAAGCATGCATATCGAGATTACTGACTGCCAAAGAAACATCCCCACATCTGAAAAGTACCCTGCGCCAAAACGCGCACGGCAAAAAAACGGCCAGGCCGATGCTGTTACCGAACGACTTCAGTAAACCTGAAACAAACAGAACGCCCATTCATCAAGGGTTCGCAAGACTACTGGAAAGTCAGGCGAGAAACTTGCCTCGACGTTCGCCAAACCTTGAAGGAAAAATCTTCATTGAAGCGCAACGAAGACGGACTACAAACTTTAGGGAAAAAACTGACGAAAAAAAGCCCTTTTCCGACATATCGCCGGTAAAAAATTGCTTTAGATAGGCACCTGTCGCCACCAGACACTGGCGATTCTAGAGCAGCGATGCTCCTTCCGACTACCCGAACCGACCTGTAACCGTCGGCTATCTCATGAAAAGGACTTCATATGTGCACTCTGACTCACTTTGCCCAGCCTTCCAACCCAGGCATTGACTCGCCGTTCGTGCTGCAAGGCACCCATTTGGCTGAACTTGCAGGGCACGGATCAGGTAACCAGAGACCACGATTTCAGGTAGTTCCGGCGGGAAACGCGTTCTTTCATATCAAGGAATCTTCCACCGGTCGTGTAAGAGGTTTCCGCGAAGACCACAACGAAGCGTGCGCCCTCGCCCGCTCGCTTGAATCACGGATCGAACTCTTGTCCAACGGCTGCCTCAGATAAAGAGCGAGCGACAGCGCCATTCCGGCACACGCAAAAAGGAGTACACGATGGAACTGCCTGCATATGATCTGAAAACCCTGTTCGACCAACTGGGTCTGCCGTCGGAAAACGGGGCAATCGACGATTTCATCGAGGCGCATCCGCTGGATGCCAACACCAAGTTGATCGATGCCGACTTCTGGACGCCGCAACAGGCGCAACTTCTGAAGGAATGGTTGCGCGCCGACGGCGAAGAAGCAGGGATGGTCGATGAATTGAACGTACGCCTGCACGACGGACGTTAATGCATGTCAGTGCAGGCTGTCGCCAGGCTCGGCCATCAGTTGCGCGAGCCAGGCAGCCTTGCACTCCTCCGCCTCGTCGCGACTGGCGAACGCGGTGCCGCGCCGCTCACCATTAAGCAGCACCACCCAGCACACGCTCCGGCCCATTGCGCGCAATCCGGCGGGCACGCCACTGCCAATCATCACCGCGACATCGACTCTGCACATACTGACCTCTCGATTTCATTAGCTACCTAACTAACGGCCATGTTAATGACTTCGTCGCAGAGGAAACAGCAACGCCGGTGCACAGATTCATTGCGCGAGCGGTAACAATCGATCAGTGCGGATTCTCCGGTTTATAGCCCAGGCGCAGTCCGCCCCAATGCCGGCCCTTGACCATGATCGGCACCGACAAGTCGTGCATCAGCTCCCCGGTGTCGCGGGTGTAGGTCTGCAACAACACCGCTTGTTGATGGCTGCCGCAGCGAATCCCGGTGCGGTCGGCGAACTTGCGTTTGGTGCGGTTACCCACCGCGTCCACCTGCTGGTCACCGGTCAACGGCTGACTGAACGCCAGATTGTGCGTCGGCACATAACCCTGCTGCGTGCAGGCGATGGCGAACACCAACCCCTCATGGCGCGGCAGCAACGGCTCCTGAATCGCCGGCAATACCTGATCGGTGTAGCGATCGAAACGGGTCTGAAACTTCGCCGGTTGCGTCCCGGGAATCGGTTGATATTGACGGTCGAACAAATCCTCAAGACTGATTCGCCCCTGCTCGACATCCGCCTCGAACCGCGCGGCAATCTGACTCGCGCCCTCACGCGCCAGGTCATAGACGCGCTGGTGATAGTCATCCAGACCGACTTCGGCCAGACGCTCGCTGATGGTTTCCGCCTGCCCCTCCATCTGCACAGCGGCCTCGGCCAGACGTCGGGTCTGCTGATCGCTGATCGCCAGATCACTGCGCATCTGCTCGATGGCCTTGAACAGGCTGTCGAGTTGCTCGCGATTGGTTTCCGCGCCACGAGCGATTTCACCGACCTGACTTTCCACCCCCGCTGCCAGCCGAGCGATGTTTTCCAGATGCTGGCCGGTGTTTTCAACTTGTTCGACACCGGTCTGCAGATCGCTGGACAGCTCGCGGATCTGCTCCACCACTTGCGCCGTGCGCTGCTGAATATCGGCGACCATCTCCCCGACCTCGCCGGTCGCCGAGGCCGTGCGGGCTGCCAGACCACGCACCTCATCCGCCACCACCGCAAAACCACGGCCATGCTCACCCGCCCGCGCCGCTTCAATCGCCGCGTTGAGGGCCAGCAGATTGGTCTGGCTGGCGATGGACTGAATCACCAGCGTCACCCGTTGAATGTCATCGCTGCGCAGGCTCAGGGCTTCGATCAATTCACGGCTGGCGTTGGCGCGTTGACTGAGTTGATGCATGCGCGCAATCGAATCCACCAGCTCGGTGCGCCCCGCCGCACTGCTGTGATGCGCCTCGCTGGCGGCGTCCAGCGCTTCACGACTGAGCTGCGAAGTGGCATGTTCAGTGGCAATCATCACTTCGGCGTTGCTGACAATCTGCGCCGCCGCGTCGAGTTGCGATTCGAGTTTGCTCGCCAGTTGCTGGACGGAAAACGCCACACCAGCGGCTGACAGCGCGTTATGACTGGTGGTGTAGGAAAGATCGCGAGTGAGTTCGGAAATCGCGCTGCCGGCATCGACAGGCGCAACATCGGGGATGGCCCGCGAGCGCAGGCGCGGCAGCCAGACAATCAGCACCGCCAGCGGCAGGCCGATGTACAGCGACCATCCACCCAGCGTCATGCCGGCGAGCAACAGCATCAGGGCGATGCTTTGCAGGGTCGGAGCGATCCAGCGGTTTTTCGGCAATAGCACTGGTGCGGGCAAAGCCCCAACCAGAGATCCATCTCTCGTCATATCAACACCCCACGCTTGTTCTCATTGTTGTGACTGCATTAAACGCCACTAGAACGCCATTATCCATGGTTCGTTAGTCGTGGAGTCTGCAGCAGGTCAATGGAACCACTCGGGATAGTGCAGACGAGCAAAAGCAAAGATCGCAGCCTTCGGCAGCTCCTACATGGGTTTACGTGAACCACTGTAGGAGCTGCCGAACGCTGCGATCTTTTGCAGGCGCCCCCCATTCAGGGGGCAGCCATGGAATCAGGCCTGACGCTGGTGCTTGTCGATCTGCTCGTGACGCTCTTGAGCTTCGATGCAGTACTTGGTGGTCGGGCTGATCAGCAGGCGTTTCAGGCCGATGGCCTCGCCGCTGTCGTCGCACCAGCCAAAGCTGTCTTCCTTGATGCGCTCAAGGGCTTGTTCCAGTTGCGGCAGCATGCGCTGGTCGCGATCGATCGCGTTCACCAGCCAGGTGCGCTCTTCTTCAACCGAAGCCGCGTCCGCCGGGTCGGCCGGAGTGTCCAGGCTTTCGATGGCGATACGGTTTTGCTCAATGCGCTCGTGGGTTTCGACTTTCATGTTCTGCAACAGCTCAGTGAAGAAAGCGTGTTGCTCGGCATTCATGTAGTCATCTGCCGGCATGGCCAGCAACTTGTCCTTTGTCATTGATATCTCTATAAAAAAACGTGCATTAAGGCGAAATAGGGAGCGTTCCGGCGAACCGTGTCCGGTCGACGAAAAGGCATCGTTTATTGCAAACGCCACCCGGCACTCAATTTACGAAGGGGCGGCAGTCTAAGGCCCGTTTGAGGCCTCAGCAACTGTAAATACCGGGAATTTGTCTGACAACAGCCGTAAACAGCTCTGACACAGGCGTCATGGCGGTCATCGGAGTGCGTTTATAGCAAGAAATTCAGTCGAGCGGCTGTATATAGAAGACAAACGGCTAACCGAGCGGCAGTTGGTCGCATTTTTTTCAGCCATGCCGCCCGCGCAGTGCATCGTTTCAGCTGCGCAGGCGCCGAAAATCTCCCCTGCCAACTGCCCGCACCCCGCCTATCATCAGGCACACCGCAAATAACTGTGGCGAGGGAGCTCGCTCCCGCTGGGTCGCGAAGCGGCCCTTGCTCTTCAACTTTCAAAAGCAGTGGGCCTGCTGCGCAGTCCAGCGGGACGGTGCGACGATTCGACAAGCTCCCTCGCCACAGTGTGATTTGATCAGCCTAAAGGAAGACTTATGCCCCGCCCCGATCTGCCGGCCAACGACGAGCGTCCCCTCGCCAGCCCCCCGATCAATGCCGAGCGTCTGCTGCAACTGATCACCGATGAATACGACACCCTGCCGCGCCAACTCAAGCGTATCGCCAGTTACATGAGCCAGCAAAGCGACCGGATCATGGTCGATCGCATCAGCGACATCGCCCGGGAATGCGAGGTGCATCCGTCCGCCATCGTGCGTTTCTCGCAGCGCTTCGGCTTCAGCGGCTTCAGCGAGATGCAGGCGCTGTTCCGCGCCGCCTACACCCACAAAGCCTCGCCGATACACAACTACCAGCAGCGCATCCGCAGCATGATCGCCAACCAGTCGCAGCAAGTCAGCGACGGCGACCTCGCCCGCGAATGCATCGACGCCACCCGCTCCGGCATCGAACGCCTGGGCCGCGAACTCGACGACGTCGCGTTTGAAAAAGCCGTCGACCTGATCGTCAACGCCGACAACATCTATGTCGTCGGCGTACGCCGCTCCTTCGCCGTCGCCGACTACCTCGTTTACAACTTGCAACACACTCACAAGCGGATTCACCTGATTTCCGGACTGGGCGGCAGTTATCGCGAGCAGATGCGCAGCGTGCGTAGCGGTGATTTGGTCATCGCGATCAGCTTCACCCCCTACGCCAAGGAAACCCAACACTGCCTGCGCTACGCCCGCCAGCAACAGGCCAACACCCTGATTCTCACCGACAGCCACCTTTCGCCCTTGGCTAAAAACGCCAACAGCCTGCTGCTGATGAATGAAGGCAGCGCATTGGCGTTTCGTTCGTTGAGCGCGACCTTGTGTTTGTGTCAGGCGTTGTTCGTGGCGGTGGCGTATCGACTGGAATTGAATGTGGACGAGATTCACGAACAAGCCGGTTTTGACGACTGACATTTGCCTCAGGCTCGGCTAGGTTATGCCTTCCCACCGGTTCGACTTGAAGGAACGCGTCATGAAACTGATCGGCATGCTGGACTCCCCTTACGTGCGCCGCGTGGCGATCTCCGCTAAACGCCTCGGCATCGACCTCGAACATGAATCGGTCTCGGTGTTCCGTCACTTCGAGCAATTCCAGCAGATCAACCCGGTGGTCAAGGCGCCCACGCTGATCCTCGATGACGGCGTGGTCCTGATGGACTCCACCCTCATCCTCGACTACCTCGAAGCCGCCAGCGGCAAAAGCCTGCTGCCGAGCGACCTCAAACAACGCGCCCACGCTCTGCGCCTGATCGGCCTCAGCCTCGCCGCCTGCGAAAAAGCCGTGCAGCTCTACTACGAACGCAACCTGCGCCCGGCCGACATTCAATACCAGCCATGGGTCGAACGCGTCGAAGGGCAACTCGCCGCTGCGTTCACCGCCCTCGAACAGGAACTGGAAAAAAACGGCCTGCCCACCGACGGCACCCTGACCCAGGCCGGCATCAGCCTCGCCGTCGCCTGGAGCTTCACCGACCTCGTCGTCCCCGACCAGATCGACAACCGCCGCTACCCGCACATCGCCCAATACACCGCGTACGCCGAAACCCTCGAAGCGTTCGTCAGCACCCCGATGACCTGACCATGAGCACCACCGACACCGCCGCCCCGGCGTTAAAGGAAATCTTCAACGCCGAACGCCTGCAACACATCGCCAGCGAAATGAGCGCCGTGTACCCGGCGTTCAAGGCCAAGGCGTTTCTCAAGCACGCCAACCAAGGGCTGGCCGAACTCTCTGTGATGCAACGCATGGCCCGCGTCAGCGAAAGCCTGCACGCCGTGCTGCCACTGGACTACGAAGATTCCCTCGAAGTCCTGCGCGAACTCGCCCCCCGCCTCAACAGCGGATTCGTCAGCATGTGCCTGCCGCACTACGTCGCCAGCTACGGCAGCCACGCCTTCGATACCTCGATGCAAGCACTGAAATACTTCACCACCTTCGGCTCCTCCGAATTCGCCATCCGCCACTTCCTGCGCAGCGACCTCGAACGCTCGCTGGAACTCATGCACGACTGGACCCAAGACGAAAACCACCACGTCCGCCGCCTCGCCAGCGAAGGCACCCGCCCCCGCCTGCCTTGGTCATTTCGCTTGGAAGCCGTGCAAGCCAACCCGCAACTGGCCGCCGGCATCCTCGACCGGTTGAAAGCCGACGAGAGTTTGTACGTACGCAAGTCCGTGGCGAACCATCTGAATGACGTGACAAAAGAGCATCCGGAGTGGGTGCTGAACACGATTGAAGGCTGGCCACTGGAGAACAAACACACGGCGTGGATTGCCAAGCATGCGCTGCGCAGCTTGATCAAACAGGGAGATCTGCGCGCGCTGACGGTGATTGGCGCGGGGGCCAAGGCAGAGGTTGAGTTGCTGGATGTGCGGGTTGAGCCAGCGGTGGTGAGGTTGGGTGAGGCGATTGCGTTGTCGTTTACGGTGAAGTCGACGGTGGCGCATGAACAGCGGTTGGTGATTGATTATGCGATTGACTATGTGAAGGCGAACGGCGGGGTTTCGGGGAAGGTTTTCAAGTTGAAGACGGTGGTGTTGGCGGGATTTGGGGAGGTGGTTGTGGGGAGGCGGCAGGTGATTAAGGATTTTACGACGCGGAAGCATTTTTTGGGGCGGCATGGGGTTAGGGTTTTGGTGAATGGGGAGGTTTTGGGGAGTGCTGCGTTTGAGATCGTTGCTGATTGATACCGGTAATAGATTCCGTTGATCTGGCGGGACTCGGGCTGATAGGGAATTACGGGTGGGGCTGCTTTCGGCCAATACCTGCCGGTCGTGGCTAAACGCGTTAGGGATGCGGTAGCATCCACCCACAGAGGCCGAATTCGAAATTTAAATATTAATCAAATAGCGCTTTTAAAAATGTAGGAGGATCAATGGAAAGGGAACTACCGACAGGTTTTGTCGATTTTGCCGTTAGTACAGGTTTCTTAGCGGCGAACCATTGGTCGAAAGCATCAATTGAATCTTTCCAACGCAGTTGGGAGGAAATATTGGTTCAGAAAAATAATGGGCAAGCCGTAATGTTGCCGATCTTTAGTCTTTTGTATCGAATGAACATTGAGGACGATGCTTTCCTGGTACATGAAAATTTTGAGGGGGCCAGTCGATTAAGGTCAGTTCATGATCAAAGCATACGGATTCTTGAGCTTTATCCTCAAATTTCAGAAGGTACCAATACACCTAAAGAGCCCGCTCGCAGGCCTGTACAAATTGGACTTGGATTGACAAGCTCCTACAAGCATAAAAACATCAACAGGCTAAGCGTTAAACTTGACGAGCATACTGTAGCAAAGCCAAAAGCTTACAGGCATATCTTGTATACAGCCGGATGGTCGGTGCGTGGAGCTTTTGACGAAGAATATTAATCGCTGAACTACATTTTTCCTCTCCCGGGTGGATCCAGAGAAACCTAGAGAGCAGTTAGGGCGCAAGCCTTAACAGTCAAGATAGGTTGTGCACCTTAAGATTAAGGCGCTCTGGAACGCCTTCATGTCAAACTACTCGTTCGGGCTCATCAATGCTTTTCAATAAGGCATTATATTGGATAGCATCAGAAGCATATATTTTGTCTAATACATAGTTCGCCACTTTCGGCTCCGGGTTAGAGGCGGACTCCATGGGGAAGGAACTACGATTCAGCATACTCGTTTGGCGAAGTGATTTAGCGCACATTGGCTCGCGTTGAGTTAAGACCCCAAGTGTTTCCTCAGGCTTCTGATTATTCAGCCTATCTGCACACAGGGCAGATCATGGCACCTATGGGCGATACGCAATGAAAGCCACATTGTCCTGAAATGACAGTAGCGAGAATGGCAGCCGGTCAGCCTTTAATGTCACGGGGATCATTGCCTGGCTTGATCGTGTCCTTCGCTCTGAATTGTCCATCTCGCCCTTTGGTGGTCATTTCACCTCCACCTTGGTTCTGAAGCATTTCTCGGGCCACCTTTTGCGCTTCGGCCTGAGTGTCGTGGACGCTTGAGGCTCGGTCAGAATCGTTGCGCTTGTTTTCCCACCTTCCATCCGGACGTTGGGAAATGGTGCGGTCTTGGGGTTTGCTCATGGTGCAGCTCCTTTGACGGGGTATATTTATATAGATCAGGAACTGGACTTTTGCCTGCCGGGATTTCGATAAAGGGCTTTCGTACCGGATACATAGAAGGGATAGCTGTGTAATCAACTCCACGGGGTGCCCGCAGGTCACCCGAAATGCATTGACCGACTCTCTCGGCGTCTGTGTGGCAGGTGCCTGCCAGCTCGCCTATGCTACTTCTCGCCAACAGAGATGGCGCAAAGCCACATAGCATTCAGGAGTGTCGTAATGATCACGGAATTGAATATTGATGGCGTTACCAGCTACAAATCCAAATCGACTCTGTCCCCCACCAGCAAGACGTCGCTGATCTACGGTTTAAACGGTGCTGGAAAGAGCACCATTTCCGAATATTTGTACAACCCGACGGCGCCTCGGTTTGCTAAATGCAGTATGAAAATCAGCCAGCCCTGCGAAATTTTGGTGTACAACCAAAGCTTCCTTAATGATTATTTTTACGAAGAAGATAATTTAAAAGGAATCTTCACGCTCTCCAAAGAGAACAAGGTCGCACTTCAGCAAATTGAAGCCGAAACGAACGAGTTAGAGAAGCACCTGTCCGCCCAGCAAGAAAATTCAAAACTTGCTGCAGACAACGCCACCAAGCTCGGGCAGGAAAAGACCAAGGCGAGCGGCAAGGTCTGGGAGATTAAGACAAGCTTCTCGGGCGGTGACCGCGTTCTGGAATTTTGTTTGGAGAACCTCAAACGCACGGAACTGCTTTTTCAGCACATTGTTGGGTTGCCTTTGCCGGACACTGCGCCTGAGTACACGGTTGATGATTTGAAGGCCGAAACCTCGTCAATTGAAGGAGAAGGCGCAGCTCCGTTCATGAAGATTCCGACGCTTACCGCTGGCTGGCTGAGCATTGAGGCGGACCCACTCTGGTCCAAAGTAATCGTCGGCAGCCAGGAAGGTTCAGTCGCAGAGTTCATTGCCAAGGCGGGTAACTCCGATTGGGTCAAGCAAGGGCTCCAGTACCTCTCTGATGGGAAAGACCCTCAAGCCTGTCCATTTTGCCAACAAGACACGATCACCAAAAATATCATTGAATCCATACGCCAAGTCTTCAATGAGGCATATGAACAGGATGTTAAGCAGCTGGAGTCCATCAAAACCAGCTATGAAACTCTGACCTCCGGCCTCAGCCTCCAAGGTGTTACAAACTCCCCACTTGCCAGTAAAGAACTCATAGATGCATGGAATATTGCTAGTGAGGCACTGAAGGCATTAATACGCGAAAATACTTTGCTCATCAGCAACAAAATTAAAAGCCCAAGTACGCCAGTTAGCCTCGCAGATACTGAATCCGTCGTTGAAGTGCTCAACGAGCTGACCAGCGGTTTGAACCAGCTGATAGATACGCATAATGACAAAGTGGCGAATAAGAAAAAGACGAGAGACGATATTAAAACCCGGTTCTGGGCTTTGATGCGATGGGATTATGATCAGACAATTTCCGCCTATGTGCAGTCAGCTTCAGATTTCGAAAATGAGTCTAAGAAAATCAATGAGGAGGCCAAGAAGATAAGCGATGCTGTCAATGCCTCTAATGGAAAGATTGCAGTTCTCAGAAAGCAAACGGTCAATATCGAAGAGTCAATTGAGAATATTAACTCGGGCCTAGTGGAAATCGGCATTGATGGCTTCTCGGTGGTTCCCCATGGGGAGAACTTCTACCGGGTTGCCAGGACCACTGATCAAGAAAATGCATTTCATTCGCTGAGTGAGGGTGAGAAAACTGTTATTAGTTTTCTCTACTTTATCGAGCTTTGCAAAGGGCAGAAAACAGCGACTGCGGTGCCCCAAGCTAAAGTGGTGGTGATCGACGATCCTATCTCTAGTCTTTCTCACCTTTATGTATTCAATATAGGTCAGCTGATCAAAAAATATTTCATCAATGATGCGCTCTACAAACAGCTCATTGTGTTGACCCACAGTTTGTATTTTTTCTATGAACTTACGATAACCAACCACAAAACGCGCGGGGAGACTCAGCACCTGTACCGAGTGTTGAAAAACGCAAATGGTAGCGCTGTGGTTTCGATGAGATACGAAGAGATTCAGAATGACTACCAGTCCTACTGGTCCATCATAAAGGATCAGGCTTCGCCGCCTGCGCTAATTGCCAACTGCATGCGGAATATCGTTGAGTATTTTTTTAATTTTGTTCAGAAAAAAGATTTCAATAACGTATTCCAAACACCTGCGCTATCGACGGACAAATTCATTACCTTCTATCGCTATATGAACCGAGAGTCGCACTCCTTGGGTCAGAATATTTTTGATATAAAGGAGTTTGATCACGGCGTGTTCAAGGAGGGACTGAAGTTGATTTTCGAGGGATGTGGGTATTCTGAACATTATCATGCCATGAGTAAATGACATTCTCTGGCATGTGACCGGCAGATATCGAGAGGGTCTCTGAAATCTTGTGTTCGGGCATAGTGAAAAAGGGGACTGATTTATTTCTCATAAAATAAATCAGTCCCCTTTTCTCCAGTTAAAGATTGGCAATTTTCGACCGAAGAACATCCGGCGTTACCGACAGAGCGTCTGCTAACGTTGGGCCATCTCGATCAATTGCACCTGATAGCGATAGCGCGCCGCTATGTGTCTGATCATGACGGCGCCAAGCGAAAGACCGACAACCCCCGCGCCAATCATCATTAACGCCATGTTGGGAAAGTTTTGGAAACTCATTCCGGAGCTTATTGTGCTCCCTATCCAGCTAAGCCCGCCGGCCTTACCTCCAAACTCTTTTGAAAAAAAATAACCGGACGCGAGCAAGCCCAGCACTGCGCTTTTGTCTCCGAAAAAGTGAGCAACCCGAGACTCAATACGTTTGATCTTTAACTCAAGCCAGCATTTGGCATCGAGAAGCGCATCATTGTTGTGATTGGACAAAATATAAACCATAGCTTGTTCGTGCTTGATGTCATCCAGCAGGTTTTGAAGCGAAATATCCTTCCACCGAAACAATATGACGCCGGTTGCCAAGATTGGTATCAATAATGCCATGATCGCCAGCACGCATGAGAGAGTCACGATTACCAATGCGATGAGCTTAACCCATTCAGAGAGCCAGCCTCCCAAGTGTGCCCATGCTGCCAATGCCCACGCCGGTATCATCAACACTACAGCAATCCCCATACTCCAGTTGGAAATATGCTCAGCTCTGGATTCGAGTCCGGTGCGCCGCTCGGCAGCCGATCTAGGTTTGCACCGACTAAGTTCTGTGAGGACGTCAAGCGTTTCCTGTATATGACTATTCTTATATGACGCATTCATACATGAAGCTTCCTTAAGGCGTAGCGTGATGGAAATTTAATACCTGAACATCGTTCTATTGCGATAATCATCGGTTGCTTCGGGTATGGTTGATAGTGCCATTCCAGCTCAAGGACGTGAACTCGGAATTTCCCAATCAGGCCTTCTAATTGCTAGCAATCGCCCGACGCTTCGCCGGCAGGATCCAAACACTAATTTCTGAATTTTATTGCAACGGACTGTCCACTACTGTCCGTTATCGGCCAGAAGCGGACGTAACGGCGCCTGTGTAGTATTTGCTTCTCTTTCGACCTGTATAGAGGTGCCCGATGTCTAGCCGACACTCCCCATCCCCTACGAGAGCCGTCCTGGATCTGCAAAACGCACGTTCACTTTTGGGAAAGCGGCTGGGTGCGCTGCTGCACGACCAGTACTATTTCAACGACGAGAAGGATCTGGGAGACATAGGTTCTCTAGAGTGGCGTTTTGGCGAGCGAGAACTTCTATCCATGTATCTCTTGAGTGATGGTGCAAGTGTAGGCGCGGACTTCTTGCCCTCTGATACGCCGGCTTCCTTCGAGATAGAGCCGAACGTGACATGCTCCTGGAAAACGGAAAATCTGCTTGCAGGTCTATCAGCAACCCACCTCGAGAACACAAAAATTTGCGCAGTTGAGGGAATTCTTGACTCTTTCAACGGGCAAGAGCCTTTGCTCGCCGGATTCAGAGTTACGTTCGAGACCGGTGACTCATTGATCTATCTTAACCAGGGCGACAATGCCGTAGTTTTTATTAATGCGCTACCGCCAGTAAGTGTAGGCCTCGAAACCCGCTTCGTTACCTCAGTTTAATCACAGCTATGAGTCGGATGCAGTCCTTCATGACAGGCAGAAATCGGCCACAAGCTGACATTCTCACAGTATCTTGATAGACGTCCTTGAGGCCTGAGAGGCTCTCTGAAATTGGGGACGACTCAATGCAACTCCACCCTAGGGCCGCGCTGTACTCGTCCTCTTAACTACCTGCCCAGAAGTCTGCTTGAGGTAAGGACTAAATAGTATTGCTGCCCTCAACGAATGTGCCGCCTACATGCAACTGCTCAATTATTTTGAGAGCCAAGAGGCCATAGACTACTTCAGGCTTGGTGTCATTTCGAGCGTACCGGATGTGGGTAACGACATGTGAGGTGCCAAAGCGTCGATTCGCCTCCGATGTTCCTTCGAGTACGCTTGCAACGATATCAGCCTCAACTAATGGTTCGTGATTACATGCTCCCTGCGGCGGGAGATACTCACAGATCGGCTCATGCTGCTCACCAACTCCTAGGCGCAGTTGCAGGAGATTATGCCGAGGCCCAGTAACACGTGAAGCGGCAAGGTACTCTCCGTGGCGGACGAAATGCATGGGATGTGGCTCTACTGTTTGGTTAAAGGGTGCACTCTAGCCCATCTTAGAGACTCAATCATGCCCGTCGAGTGGAGCAGCTTGTTGGCAATAGTGGCAACCACTCTGAAGGAATGCCTGTCGTTCTTTTACAGTACTGAATCGGTCCTTCTTCCGTAGACGCTTCAAAGGACCGCTTTTGGCCGATTGCTGTCTGTCGCGTGGGTTGCAATCGGACATTAGCGGACGCTCACAAGCGACCGCTACCGGCAATCATTGATACTCATCCGAGTCATCAGTCTCGCCGAACAAGAATTTCCCTGCGTACCAAATCGATCTTCCAACGTTGTGGATGAGTTGCTCTCCTTGTCGCAAGGGCGAGTGCCGTTCATCGATGCCCGCGAGCTTGATCGCGTCGGTGACCTTTGATCCAGTAGGGTGGGCATCTCCCACTCGCATATCATAAGCACCGACAATCTCAGCAAATACTCGCCTCGCTTTTTCGTCTCCAATTTTCTCAGCCAAAATACTTTGGAGTAGTTTGTTTGAGCCGAGCTTGGCTTTCTCTTGATGCGTAGAAAGCTTGCGTAGCTCGGCTATGTTGAGCCTGTCCGAGAATACGCGAACGATGTCCTTGGCTAACCTGAGTAGGGACGCCCGGTCTTTACTTGCAAATCTGGATATCTGCTGACCTGCTTCGGAGTCATCAATATCATGGGTGAATAGAGATATTTTGTATTTATGTCTGAAGCCGTCTTCCAAAAGCTTCATGCTTCCAAAGAACATTTCTTCAACCGCAAAAGTGGATGCCGGTTTAGCCCTCACCTGCGATTCGAGCAGCTCACTTGAAACCTTTCCTTCAGGAGCTACGTTATGCGCCGCCCAAACATGCTGCTCCCATGCGGCAAGTCGTGCGATGTCATAAGCATATACGGTGATGAGATCCGAGCTATTTATGCCGAAATGAGTTTTATATCCTGACGTGGAGTGAATAGCGCCAGTTTCAGCCGTGTACCATGCCAACTTAAATCCCCGGCTATTCAGAAGCTCATTTATAACGCTGGGCCGAAACCATAGCCAGCGGCCAATATCCTCGTTGTCAAGCTCTGCTGATCTCATTCGCGCTCCATCGGTTTCTACGATGAAATGCGGGAGGTTCGGATCTGTATCTCCACGGACGCGTAAGCTTTTTGATTGGTGATCAATCCATTCCTCACGCCAAAACTCCCCCTCTACCCGCACACCTGTATAGCCTCCACGATGTCCGTTTGAACTCTCATGGTCAGTGTTCGAATCATTCTCAGGGCCCATCACAGGAGCATCTTCGTCCCCATCTACGTCCGTTCGCCAAGCTCGAAACATCGCCCAGCTTCCGCCAAACACGTCATCAAGCTTACGAACGATTAGGGTGAATTTTCCGTTATCTCTTTCCTTATTGTGAGGCTGCAAATTTGAATATGCGCTGTCCTCGAATACGCGGACGTTTTCTACCCGCTGGCGGTAGTATGCTAGGCGCAGCGACAAATTTCTGGCCGCCAGATAGTCTAATAAAAATTCTCTTTTTATTTCTATCTGACGATATTCGCCATCTTCACTCACTGTCTCGCGAGCTACCACAACGAAGTTTTCTTCAGGTCTGACCCAGTCGTCCCCCTCTTTTACCAAGTGCAGCGCGACTACTAGATCAGGGCTCAGTATCCATTTTCTGCCACCGACAACAGGTTGCGGGTGTTCGTAAATTAGATTGACACCTATTGGCTCTTTATCATTGTATTGATATTGATCAATTGACGCATAATATCCATCTTCGTACGCATAGGGCTCGACCGTGTGCCCGATGCCTATATCGCTCCATCCAAGACGTTTCTCAACCAGCTGGCGATGCTCTGGCGGGAATGCGACGGAGCCACAGCCGAAATATTCGCTGACATGGCCTACCTCTTTTATATCCCCTTTTTTGTTCTCAACTGACGCTCTCAAAGGAACCCACGCCGCGTTAGAAAATACCCTGCGGGTTTCCTTGGTCTGGAGAATCCACTCTTCGCTCATCGTCGAATATCCGCTATTCATGAAATTATGCTGGGATTAGTCAGTGGCCTGTGCTTGGGCCCCTCGACAGGATGGTTTGCGCGAGCTTGCAGATCAAGTAGGCCATCTCTGGATGTAGCAAATATCAATGATGATTTGCCCTTGATTTTGTAATCACTCGATGACTGCTTTTGGCTGTGGATTCAACGGGTCGATGCAACACAACTAAATTCTGTGTAAGCAGAAGGAGTGTTGCAGATGAAGCAGAGACCTCGGATCTATTACAC
>NZ_JFYN01000006.1 GCF_000631985.1 Pseudomonas sp. RIT288 | reverse complement strand
ATCTTTTGACTTTGGCTTTTCAAGATCAAAAGATCGTCCGAACGCGGCCCGAGCCTGCGGCAGCTCCTACATTGAATCTGTGTTCGGATTAAGGATTGCAATGACTCCGCGTACCGCCCTCGGCGCCCTGCATATCGGCGCTTTGATGTTCGGCCTGACCGGTGTGTTCGGCAAACTCGCTGCTGCCTCGCCGGCGGTGATCGTCTTCGGACGTGCGGCGTTTGCCGTGCTCGCCCTGGCCTTTTTCGCCCGCTTCGCCAGTCAGAACGGCTGGCAGAAACTGCAGGCGGTCGACTGGCGGCGCCTGGCGCTCAGCGGCGTGTTGCTGGCCGGACACTGGGTGAGTTTTTTCATCGCGGTAAAGGTCGCCGGCGTGGCGATTGCGACCCTGGGCTTTGCCAGTTTCCCGGCGTTCACGGTGATTCTTGAAGGGCTGATTTTCCGCGAACGCATCCGCGCCAATGAAATCGTGCTGGTGGTGCTGGTCAGCGTCGGTCTGGTGCTGGTCACCCCAGCGTTCGATCTGGCCAGCGGCGCCACCACCGGGTTGCTCTGGGCAGTGCTGTCGGGCTTGCTGTTCGCCCTGCTGTCGCTGACCAATCGCGCCAGCTCCGGACGCATCCCGGCGGTGCAGGCGGCGCTGTGCCAGAACGTGGTGGTGGCGCTGTGTCTGCTGCCGGTCGCGGCCCCGCAACTGAGCGAAGTGCGAGCGCTGGACTGGCTATGGATCGGCCTGCTCGGGGTATTCTGCACCGGCGTCGCCCACAGCCTGTTCGTCGCCAGCCTCGCGGTGATCAAGGCGCGCACCGCCGCCGTGGTGTTCGCCATGGAACCGGTCTACGGCATCACCATCGCCTGGCTGCTGTTCGATGAAAACCCGACCGTACGCATGCTGATCGGTGGCGCGCTGATCATCGTCGCCATCGTGGTCTCGGCGCGGATGTCAGGCAGCGCCGACAAGAAAACCGTCGCCGCCGAAGCCGCGTCTCACTGAGTGCGGTCGTTGTGGCCGAGGTCGCGCTCAGGATCGATCTGATCGCGCACCCGCTGCTTGAGCACCTTGGCCTCGGGAAAACCGCCGTCGGCCTTGCGCTCCCAGATCTGCACATCGTCGCAGCTGATATGAAACACGCCGCCGGTGCCCGGCACCAGCGAGACCTTGCCGAGGTCGTCGCCGAAGGTGCTGAGCAGCTCCTGCGCCAGCCACGCGGCGCGCAGCAGCCACTGGCATTGGGTGCAATAAGTGATGACGATTTCCGCTTTGGCGACGCTCATGTTTGCTGAAACTCCTGAGACAGAGGGCGCCGCTATAATAGCCGGCTTTATCGCTTGCCCCGAGACTCACCATGCGCCGTTTGCTGTTCTGCCTGCTGCTTGGCTTCCTGCCCCTCTTTGCTAATGTCATCGTGCATGCCGCCGAAGCCCCCCGCCCCAAAGTCGGCCTGGTGCTGTCCGGTGGTGCCGCCCGTGGCCTGGCGCACATCGGCGTGCTCAAGGCTCTTGAAGAACAGGGGATCAAGATCGACGCGATTGCCGGCACCAGCATGGGCGCGGTGGTCGGCGGCCTGTATGCCTCGGGCTACAAGATCGACGAACTGGAAAAACTCGCGCTGAACATCGACTGGCAGCAGGCGCTTTCCGACGCGCCGCCGCGGGAAGACGTGCCGTTTCGACGCAAGCAGGACGACCGCGACTTTCTGGTGAAACAGCAACTGAGTTTTCGCGATGACGGCAGCCTCGGCCTGCCGCTCGGGGTGATTCAGGGCCAGAACCTGGCGCTGATGCTGGAAAGCCTGTTGGCGCACACCAGTGACACCCGCGACTTCGACAAACTGCCGATCCCGTTCCGCGCCGTCGCCACCGACATCGCCAACGGCGAAAAAGTGGTGTTCCGCAAAGGCCACCTGCCGCAGGTGATCCGCGCCAGCATGTCGATCCCGGCGGTGTTCGCCCCGGTCGAACTGGACGGGCGGCTACTGGTGGACGGCGGCATGACCGACAACATCCCGCTCGACGTCGCGCGGGAGATGGGCGTGGATGTGGCGATCGTGGTCGACATCGGCACCCCGCTGCGCAACCGCAAGCAACTGGCCACCGTGGTTGATGTGCTGAACCAGTCGATCACCCTGATGACCCGGCGCAACTCCGAAGAGCAATTGGCCGCCCTCAAACCCACCGATGTGCTGATCCAGCCGGCGCTGGCGGCATTCGGCGTGACCGATTTCGGCAAGGCCCAGGAGATGATCGACGCCGGTTACCGCGCCACGCGGATTCTCGACGCCCGCCTCGCTCAGCTCAAACCTCAGCAATCCCAGGACGCCGAACTGAACGCAGCCCGCGCCCCGGGCCAGCGCACGCCAATCATCACCGCGATCAGGGTCGAGAACGATTCGAAAGTCGGCGATGAAGTGATCCGCTATTACATCCGCCAGCCCATTGGTGAGCCGCTGGACCTCGGTCGGCTGCACTCGGATATGGGCACCTTGTACGGCCTGGATTACTTCGAACAGGTGCAGTACCGCGTGGTGCACAAGGGCCAGGATCACACGCTGGTGATCAGCGCCCGGGGCAAACGCAGCGGCACCGATTACCTGCGGGTCGGCCTTAATCTTTCGGACGACATGCGCGGTGACAGCGCCTTCAACCTCGGCGCCAGTTACCGCATCAACGGCATCAACCGCCTCGGCGCGGAATGGCTGACCCGGGCGCAGATCGGCGACAAGCAGGAACTGTATACCGAGTTCTATCAGCCGCTGGATGTCGGCTCGCGCTACTTCGTCGCCCCGTATGCCGCGTTTGAAGCGCAGAACGTCGATGCCGTGCTCGACAACGACCCCATCGCCCAATACCGCGTCGAACGCTACGGTTTCGGCCTCAATTTTGGCCGACAGATCGGCAACAACGGCGAAATCCGCTTCGGGGTCGGCGAGGCCTGGGGCAAGGCAGACGTGCGAATCGGCGATCAGGATCTGCCGAGGGAAAACTTCACTGAAGGTTTCTACTCGCTGAAGTACTCGTTCGACTCGCTGGACAACGTCTACTTCCCCCACGAGGGCAAGGACGTCAGCCTGACCCTGATGCAATTCGAACCGGGGCTGGGCTCGGACACGCGCTACCGGCAGTGGGAATTCAAACTCGACAAAGCCATGAGCCATGGTCCGGATACGCTGATTCTCGGCGGGCGCTACGGCCGAACGCTGAACGACGCCAACGTGGTGACGTCGAGCTTCCTGCTCGGCGGAGCGCGACAGTTATCGGGCTTTCGCGAGGATTCGATCTCCGGACAAAACGTCAGTCTGATGCGCGCGGTGTACTACCGACGGTTGACGCCGCGTTCCTACCTGCCGCTGGACTTCCCGCTGTATGCCGGTGCTTCGCTGGAGCGTGGACGGGCGTGGAACAACGACAATGAATTCGACAGCGGCTACATCAATGCCGCCAGCGTGTTTATCGGCTTCGATACGCCGCTGGGGCCGCTGAACTTCACCTATGGTTTGAATGATGCGAATGAGCAGGCGGTTTATTTGAATCTGGGGCAGACGTTCTGAATATCGTCCTGATTTGATGTCGCCTGACAGACCGCCATCGCGAGCAGGCTCACTCCTACAATGGATCTGTAAATACAGTTCAATTGTAGGAGTGAGCCTGCACGCGATGGCGCCCAAACACATGAATATCAACCACCTTGGCTAGCGAATCCCCGCCAATAACGTCCGTGCCGTTTGCTTGAGGGGCTCGTCCCCGTCCTTGAGCAATTCATTGAGCAAGGCAATCGCGCTGTCGATATCCCCGTCATCAATGCAGGTCTGCGCCTGTTCCAGTTTCTCCGCGCCGTGCTCCGGCTCAGTGGCCGCAAGATCCAGCGGCTCCAGCGCCAGCGACTCGCCCGGGTCGCCAAACTCTTTGAGAAAATCTTCGTCCAGCGGCTGCGCGTCCGGTTCGGGGATCCACTCCAGCTCCGCCTGTTCGCTGGCCACTGTTTCGGGCAACTCGAAGTCCGGCGGCAGGATTTCCAGGCCGGAGTTCGATGCAGACCGTTCCAAGGGCTGCTCAGGTGTCGAACGACTGTCTTCAAGATCCCAACTGGATGCCATCGACAGCTCACCCAGATTCAATTCGAAATCATCCTCGGGCGCCGGTGGCAAAGGCGCCACCGCTGCGGCGGCGACCATCGGCACTGCCGGGGTTATCGGCGCAACGCTGTTCAATTTGGGATGCCGTTCACGGATCGCGGCCAGTTGCTGAGGATCCAGCCCTGCATCACGCAGGCGGTTTTCCTGTTGTTCATAAGCTGCGTTGTCCCCCTGCCGACCCAACACTTCGAGCAATTGCACACCCAGTTCGGTGCGCTCGGGTTCCTTGTCCATGGCATTGCGCAACAACCCGACCGCCTCACTCAAACGCCCATAGGCCAGATAGATCCCTACCGCTTCCAGCACGTCGCCGGCCGCCGGTTCCTCACGGTGTTCGGTGGTTGTTCGGAGGCTGGCGGATTGCGTGGTTGGCGGGTCTTCAGGGTCGATGGGCTGGGCGGCGGGCACAACCGCCAGCGGTGCAGCATCGTCTGCCAGTTGACGCCGACGCCGGATGAAAAGCCCAGCGCCCAACAACCCCAGCAGCACCAGCAAACCACCGAGCAGCGGCCAGTCGAGGCCATTGTCGGCTGCTTCAGGCAAGGTGGTGACCGGCGCGGGTGTTGGCGGCGTGACGGCCGGCGTCGGGGGCTTTTGCAATTCGCTCAAGCGCGTTTGCAGATCACTGATCTGCTGCTTGCCGTCGGCCAACTGGACATCCTGCGCCTGGAGTCTGGCGTTGAGTTCGTCCACGGTTTTCTGCAGTTGCTGATTGAGCAGCACGCTGGCCGCCAATTGCTCGGCCACGGTATCGTTGGCTGGCGCAGCCGCCGCTGGAGGGGTTGGCGCTGATGGGGCGGCGGCGCGTTTGCCCTGAGCAGCCTGAGGCGTCGCCGTGGCAGGTTCGACAGTGGGGAATTCAGAGGATCGCGGACGTGGATCGGGCTCGTCCGTGGCCGGCACGATGCTCGGCGATCCGGGCGGATCGATCAGCAGCGTGTACTCGCGCAACAAGCGGCCATTGGGCTGATCGAGTTGCACCAGAAAATTCAGAAAGGGTTCATTGACCGGTTTGCGCGAGGTCACCCGGATCATCTGGCGATTGCCATGCAGGATCGGGGTGAACTTGAGGTCATTGAGGAAAAACACCCGCTCGACCCCGGCCCGGCCGAATTCATCCGCCGTGGCCAGGCTGGCCGAGAGGTCGCTGGCACTGAGGCCCGCGGCATCCACCAGCGCGATATCGGCCTTGAGCGGCTGATTGAGGGCCGAGTGGACGGTGATGTCGCCCAGCCCGAGTGCCATCGACCAGGTCGAATAGCTGAATACACCAGCGACCAGCAGCCATCTGGCGCCACCGCGCAGTACCACGTGCCGACTTGCGAGCATGAGCATCCCTTAAATAAGCAAAACCGGTTTCTATGCGTTCGCACATCCGGTACGAACACGATATTGCCCAGTAGTTCTTATAGTCTGCTCAGCGCGATCCCTCAAAAAACCTCTGTGCAGTTATGCCTCAAGATTTTTCCAGGTTGGCCAGAATGTGCCCGTGAACGCGCATGCACACCTTCAGATCCGCCTCGTCGACGCCTTCGAACAATTCGTGGCGCAGTTGCGTGGCAATGGTTTCGATTTGTTCGATCAGCGGCAGCGCCGGAGCGCAGAGAACGATTTTTTTCGCCCGGCGGTCTTCCATCACCGACTGACGTTGCACCAGGCCCTGGCTTTCCAGGCTGTCGAGCAAGCGCGCGAGGGTCGGCCCTTCGACACCGACGCTTTGCGCCAGCTCACGTTGGGTCGGCGCGTCTTCGAAACGCGCCAGATGCAGCAGCACCAGCCAGCGCGCCTGGGACAGACCCAGACCGGCCAGCCGGCGATCCAGTTCGGCACGCCAGCCACGGGACATCTGGGCCAGTTGCATGCCAAAGCGGTGTTGATCGGTTAACGGCATAAAACACTCATGAGTAGACTGACAAATAGAGAAAAACTAATTATTAGTCAGCTAAGCATGACATTTGGCTATAGGCAAGGGCCGACCTGTACTGAATCGTTACATCTTGAAAGCCTCTCACCCTGACCCTCTCCCGGAGGGAGAGGTTTGGGTCGGATTACATTTCGAATTCAGATTGCAGCGCAGCCCTTACGCAGTAAAGAACGCCTTCCGGAACGCGACCGGCGAACAGCTCGGCCACTTCGGCGACCGACGGCAACTCGCCCTCGCCGTCGAGGAACGCGTCCTGCACTTCGCCCATCAGTTCTTCCGGCAAGTCGAGCGCCTGTTCCAGCGACAATTGCTGCTTGCCAATGGCTTCGGCGAGCATGCTGTAGACGTTCTTTTCCGAGCATTGCAACTGCCCGGCGATCTGCATCGGGGTCATGCCGGCGCGGGCCAGGGTGATCAGTTCGTGGCGCACATCGGCCACCACTTTCGGCGCCTCGGCCTCGCCGCCGAGCACTTCGAGGAAGGCCTCGCCGTAACGTTCCAGCTTGCGCGCACCGACACCGCTGACCCGGGCCATGTCGGCCAGCGAGGTCGGCTGGCTGCGGAGCATTTCCAGCAGGGTCGAGTCGGGGAAGATGACGTACGGCGGCACGCCATGCTCTTCGGCCAGTTTGCGCCGCAACGCACGCAAGGCTTCCCACTGTTCGCGCTCTTCGCCACGCACCAGCTGGCTGGCCGGGCTCTTGCTGGCGGTCTTGGCAGTAACCTGCGGCTTGAGGTCGCGGCGCAGTTCCAGGGACACTTCGCCCTTGAGCAATGGCCGGCAGGTATCGCTCAGGCGCAGGCCTCCGTAGCCTTCGTGATCGACATCGGCCAGACCACGCGCCACCAGTTGCCGAAACAGTGAGCGCCATTCGCTCTCGCTCAGCGCCTTGCCGACGCCGTATACCGACAGGTGCTGATGACCGAAACTGCGGACCTTCTCGTTGTCCTTGCCCAGCAACACGTCCACCAGATGGCCGACGCCATAGCGCTGGCCGGTGCGATAGATCGCCGACAGCGCCTGGCGCGCCGGCTCGGTGGCGTCCCAGGTCTGCACGCCGTCGACGCAGTTGTCGCAGTGGCCGCACGGCTCGGGCATGTCTTCGTCGAAATAGGCCAGCAGCGTCTGGCGGCGGCAGCGGGTTTCTTCGCAAAGCGAGAGCATGGCGTCGAGCTTGTGCTGCTCCAGACGCTTGTGGCGCTCGTCGCCTTCGGAGTTCTGCAGCATCTGCTTGAGCATCACCACGTCTTGCAGACCGTAGGCCATCCAAGCGTCTGCCGGCAGGCCGTCACGGCCGCCGCGTCCGGTTTCCTGATAGTAGGCCTCAAGGGACTTCGGCAGGTCGAGGTGCGCGACGAAACGCACGTTGGGCTTGTCGATGCCCATGCCGAACGCCACGGTGGCGACCATGATCAGGCCTTCCTCGTTGAGGAAGCGCTTCTGGTGATAGGCGCGCAGATCGTTGGGCAGACCGGCGTGATACGGCAGCGCCGGGAAGCCCTGCTCGCTGAGGAACGCGGCAACTTCCTCGACCTTCTTGCGCGACAGGCAATAGACGATGCCGGCATCGCTGCGCCGTTCGGCGAGGAACGCCAGCAACTGCTTGCGCGGCTGCTCCTTGGGCACGATGCGGTAGAAGATGTTCGGCCGGTCGAAGCTCGACAGGAAGCGCTCGGCGTTCTGCAGGTGCAGGCGGGTGACGATTTCTTCGCGGGTACGCTTGTCGGCGGTCGCGGTCAGGGCGATGCGCGGCACGTCGGGAAACATTTCCGCCAACTGGCCCAGTTGCAGGTATTCCGGGCGGAAGTCGTGGCCCCATTGCGACACGCAGTGCGCTTCGTCGATGGCGAACAGTGCGATGTTCAGACCTTGCAGGAACGACAGCATGCGCGGCTGCACCAGACGCTCGGGCGCCAGATAGAGCATTTTCACTTCGCCGCGTTTGATCCGCACCGCCAGATCGCGTTGCTGTTCGGCACTCAGCGTGGAGTTCAGTGCAGCGGCCGCCACGCCCAGCTCTTCGAGGGTAGCGACCTGATCGTCCATCAAGGCGATCAACGGCGACACCACCACTGCCAGGCCTTCGCGCAGCAGCGCCGGCACCTGGAAGCACAGGGACTTGCCGCCACCGGTAGGCATCAGCACCAGCGCATCACCGCCGCTGGCCACACGCTCAATGATTGCACCCTGGCGGCCACGGAAACTGTCGTAGCCGAAGATGTCCTTGAGGACGCGTTGAGCCTGTTCGAGCATAAAAACTCCAAAAATCTACCGAAACATCCCTGCACAGGCTGGTTCAGGACAGCCACAGCTGCTTAAACAAAACGTAAGAGCGCATTGCCAGACCACCGCAATACGAGCAGGGAGCGCAAAACGCGGCAGTATACCCGAGCCCTCCCCGGCAGGGGGTGCCGCTGAGAAGACTCATTCCTTCCCCCCCCTGCAGGCCGTGGCGGGGCAAATCTGCCATGCGGCTGGCTTGAGCGCTCAAGAAGGCCTAGAATTCCCGCATTGTTTATTCCCCCAAGGTAGCCCCGTAATGTCCTTCGCTGAGCAACTAACCCGCCTGCAAGTCTTTCTCGACGCCGACGAGCTGCACGAAGAGGCGCTGGATTACGTGGCCGCCCACGGTTACCTGACCGCCCTGTCGATCTGTGCAGAAGACGTACCGGAGCGTGAGTGGATCGACGCCCTGTTCGCTGAAGAGCCGCATTACAGCAGCGAGGCCCAGCGCGAAGAGATCGAAGCCACACTGATCGGCCTCAAGGCGCACATCGCCCGTCAACTGGCGTCCGACGAAGAATTCGAACTGCCGTGCGACCTGGACCTGGGCGACGAGCCGGACGACTCCGAACTGCGCGGCTGGTGCATCGGTTTCATGGAGGGCGTGTTCCTGCGTGAAGCGGCCTGGTTCGAGACCGCCGAAGAAGAGGTCAGCGAAATGCTTTTGCCGATCATGGTCGGTTCCGGCCTGTTCGACGAACAGCCAGAGTTCGAAGACATCGCCAAGGACGCCAACCTGATGGACGACATGATCGTGCAGATCCCGGAAGCCCTGACCGCGCTGTACCTGCTGTGCCAGGCCCCGGACGAAAAACCGGCGATCCTCAAGCCACGTCACCACTAAGACACAGCCTATGGACAACCCCATAGGCAACCGCCCCCTGATGTTGCGCTACTTCCTGCTGGCCGTTGGCTGGCTCAGCGTGGCATTGGGGGTGATCGGGATTTTCCTGCCTGTTCTGCCCACTACCCCTTTCCTTCTGCTCGCCGCAGCCTGCTTCGCGCGCAGCTCTCCGCGCTTCTATCAATGGCTGGTCGAGCATCCGAAGCTCGGACCATGGATCCGCGACTACCTCGATGGCAACGGTATTCCGCTCAAGGGCAAGGTCTACGCGATCGGGCTGATGTGGGCGAGCATTCTGTTCTCGTGTTACCTGGTGCCACTGCCGTGGGCACGGGGGTTCATGTTGACCAGTGCGGTGTTGGTGACGGTTTATATCTTGCGCCAGAAGACTTTGCACAAGTCTTGAACCGTTGAAAGATCGCCCCACCTGCCACTCGTCTTAAACCTGCGTCTACCTGTCAATCCTGACAGTAGGCGGTGCCAGGCAATACGGTTCTAATCGGGGCTGATCGGTCGCCCCCACGGGCATCCGCACATCTCTGAAGATGGGTATTTGCTCATGACTAGCCAGGCAACCAACAGCGCCGACGCATCAGAAGAACAAGTGATTGTCTTTCCACCGTCCTCAGGCATTGGCGTACTGGCAGTGCCGCCGCCCTATGTCATCGGTTACAAACCGTTGAGCGACGGTGCACTGGGGGTCAACTACAGCATGGTACACAGCGATCTTCAGGGTTTGCTGGTGTACATCCTCAGCTATCTGGATATGGCTCTCGGTGACCACATTGATGTCTATCTTGGCGATGCCCCTGTCTCTGTGGCCTCGTTTCCTGTTACCAGCGACCATTTCGATGCCGACGGCGTGGCCCGAAACATGCCTTTCTACATCAAGGCCAGCGACATGGCGTCCAGGTACCCGCAGCCGGGAAACCAGCCGGTCTGTTTCACCGTGAGCCGCATCAGCGGTAATGCCGAAGGTTCAACGCCCTATCCGCTGTTTTACAAAAGTTTTCCGCCGGGCAATCCGGACACTGACGGTGGCAAGCCATTCAACCAGGGTTTGCCGTTGCCCATCGCCTCGGAAACGATCATTGACCAAAGTGTGATCGACAGCGGCATGACCGTGACGATCAAAAGCTACCTGCATCAGGCACTGGAGGATGTGGTCACCCTCGCCTTCGGTACAGTGACGCTGACATTCAAAGTCACCCGTGCGACGGCCGATATTGTTTTTGAACTGACACCGCAGCAGCTCGCCACCCTGCCGCCGAGCGATTCGCTGGTGGTGCGCTACCAGTTGACGGACAGAGTGCACAATCAGAGCGGCTGGTCGGACGCCCTGACTCTGCAAAGCAAACCGGGGATCACTTTGCTGGCAGCCCCGATCGTCGAACAGGCGGACGCTTTTAACAGGGTCGACCACGGGGAACTCGCGGGTGACCCGATGTCGGTTCTGATCGTGGGTATTTTTGCCAGAAACGATCAGATCGAGTTGACACTGCAAGGACTTACACAAACCGGCGAAGCGGTTAACCACAGCTATCTCCAGACACTCACCGCGACAGGCCGAACCGTGTTCTTTGCGGTCGAGAACGAACGCGTGCAAGCCTTGATCCGCGGGTCTCTGCGCCTGACGTATACCGTGAACAAAGCGGGAGCCGAGGCGCCGCAACGCTCAAAGCCTGCCGACATCACCATTCAGGGCGGCGCCTTCACAGTACGCCCGCCAATCATCGAACAAGTCGTGAAGGACGAACTGCCAGCCAACACCAGCGTGGCCAAGGTGTTCATTCCCGATTACTGGGCCTTGAAAAGCGGCGCCTCCGTGCAACTGTACTGGCAGGTCGTCGATCAACTCGGGGTTGTGGTGCGCTTTATTTTCGGACGCACCATCACTGATCCGAACGCGCCGCTGACCTTCGATGTCGCCAGCCAATACATCGCGCCTTTTGCCGGCAATCCGCTGATCGTGCACTACGACGTGACCAATCCCGAACGCGCGTCGGTGCAGTCGGCGCCGCTTGAACTGCGAATCGGTGAGACTGCTACCCCCCCTCTGGAACGTGACCTGACGAACTTCGATCAATACGACTGGAATGGCTGGCGCCGGGGTCCGGCAACGCATCCGAATGACTGGAGCATCGTTTTCGAACAAGGCAATTACAAGGCGCAGAACTACACCTACAGCAACAACTCGGCAGAGGTGGTGCTGCAGAAACAATTTGCCAATCTGAAGCCCGGTGGTCGGTATTCGTTCACGATCAACTGCATCCGTTTTCGTACCGACTTTGCCGCCCCTTCGCTGTCGCTCAGTGCCGGTGGCGAGGACATCACCGAGCCGGTGACTCTCACTGACCAGGCCTTGATGCGTTTATCCGGCAGCTTTGTCGCCCGCGCCAGCGAGATGGTTCTGGCCATCGTCAGCCATGTCGAGTCGGGTGTCGGTAACGATTACCAGGTGGAGGATATTCTGGTGCAACTGCTCGACACCTGACCTCAACGAACCGCCGCACGCCACGACCTGAAAGCCCGGTATGCGAGAGCTTCCGGGCTTTTCGTTTTCGATCTGGAATTTTCGGGGTCTGACAGACCGCAATCGCGAGCAGGCGAAGGCCTACCTTTTTTGTCGAGCACATAACCCTGTGGCCACCGCAGATCCACTGTAGGAGTGAGCCCGCTCGCGATGAGGCCAGACCTACCAGCGCCTGTTCCTTCGGCACAACATTATCCAGCGCCTGATTCACCGCCAACGCCCCCAGCATCACCACTCGTCTTAAACCCGGCCCCACCTGTCAGATCTGACAGTAGGCAACGGCTCTTACCTGATGTGAGATGAGCCACGTCCGATTGGACAGACTCCCAACACTCAGGGTGCACGTCATGGATATTCAGTCTTCAACATTGGCCGAAACCTTTAAGCTTTTCGCGGTCTTCGTACCGGGCTGGGTATCGCCCGTGAATTCGCCCGCTCCCGCTCACGGGGGTATTCCGAGATCGCTGTACGACGACAAACCCACGGGGCTTCAGGTTGTAATTGATCCGTGGTCTGAGTCGCAGCGTCGCAACCAGAGCATGAAGGCCTTCGATTCAGTCGCCCTGTATGTCAACGATGATGCCCCGTCTGTGGCCGGAGATACCGTTCAACCCGGTGACGAACAGAAACGCATTGCCCTCAATATTCCCCACGGACACTTGATTCACGGCGTCAATAAGCTGTACTACAAAGTCACCCGGGGCAGCGGCAATGTCGAGCGCTCGCGCGACCTGCTGGTGCTCTATCACCTGCGTGCGCCGGGTAACCTTGCACTGGTGATTCCGGCCGATGTGGTCGCCAATGGTGTGAGTGCCGCACGGGCGGCCCAAGGGGTTGTATTCGGGTTTAGATACACCACTTTGCAGGCCTATGACGTGGTGCGTTTTCGCATCGGTAACGAGTCATTGACCAAAGAAGTCAGCGATCCTCAGACACCACTGACCATCACCCTTTCCACGGCGGACTTCCAGAAAATCGGCGACGGCAAGGTCGAACTCGATTTCGTGGTGACCGACCAATTGGGCAACTCTGCCACCTCGGGGGTGCAGACACTGGACATTCACCTTGCTGAGGTCGAGCTGAGTCCCCCCACCCTGGTCAAGCCAGCGGTTGATCCGATCGACGTACTGAACCATAAGAATGGCGTGACCATAAGGATCGACTATCCGGGCGCCCAATCTGGGGATAGGGCACGACTGATCGAAGTCAAGCCGCCAGCAGGCGCAACGCCGTTTCCTTTGGTGCAGTTCAACACAAACAATCGAGTCAATACCGTGCTGACACAGGCGTATCTTGCCGCTCGGCAAGGCAAAGAGATCCTGTTTCGCTGGAACCTGAACCGGGACGGTAAACCAGTCGGTAAATCGCCGGTACTTAATGTCAGGGTGTTGAAAATCGCCGATGGGGATCCACGATTGCCAGTCCCCATTATTGAGCCGGCTGATAGTTTCAGCGTCATTGATCTTAATGAGTTCACCACCACCCCTTTAGTGATATTCAACGACTGGCCGTTTAGCGGTGGTGGCTACACAGTCGATGTCAACGTCGTCGGCATTGACCAAAATGGCGATAGCTACACCATACCTGTCACCACACGTATATCCCTGAGTCAGGAGGAAGAACGCAGTGGCTTCAGCCGTCCTGCTTCACGCCAACAACTGAACTTGCTTCAGGATGGTTCAAGCGTGCACGTCGAAACCACCGTATATTTCAACGCAGAGATGTTGAGATTCGCAAATTCCAGACCCTACACCATCAAAATCAACAGAACCCCCATATTGTCGGAAAACTTCGATAGTTATCCTACGAAGGTCTTGGCACTGGGCGGCAAAATTACCTTGCCGAGCATGACCATCAGCTTTTTGACAGGCACTGGATATATGGGAATAACAGCCCTTTCAAGCATAGGCCCGATCAGCGGTGGTCCTTTTTATCCTATAGCGAATCAAAGCTCCGGCCAGATTCTGGAAATGCATATATCAGGCAGTGGCAAGACGCAAATCATGCACATTCAATTCAACTGGGGGTACTCCAGAGTTCGCTGCTATTGCCGATTCGCTCAATTCAGCAATATCCCAGTCGCTTTTTTTGATAGCAACAAAAAACTGATAGAACGAAAATATCTCTCTGACACAGCGCCCCCGCAGTTGGTAGAAGGCAACAGCCACGAAAACAATATCTGGAGCATGACCGTCACAACACCACAAATGGATTTAATTGCCTTCGATTACTTTTCAATGGAACGTAAATAAATAGAAAACGCCACGACTTTATTGATGGGTCGACTCGCAGGCTGACATCCCTTCTGTAGGAGCTGTCGAGTGCAACGAGGCTGCGATCTTTTGATCTTGTTTGATGACGAAAAGGGCAACGGCAAAAGATCGCAGGCTGCGGCAGCTCCTACAGGGGATTGGGTGCATTTGGTTAGAGGCAGGTTAGAGTCGCCGCCCCCCCTGTAGGAGGGAGTTCGCGAAGGCTGACTCGCCGGCAACACATTCCGTCAGGCAGAAAAAAACCGCCGCTCCAATCAACCGGAGCGGCGGGTTTTGTCGTTTCAGGCCTTGATCACACCGTGTCCACCTTCAGCGAATGATCATTGAGCATGCCGCTGATGATCGTCGCCGTGTCGTGCCCGCCGGCCACCACTCCACCCGCCCCAGGGGTTACACCGTAGTGGCTGGCGAGGTTGACGCCGGCCAGGTCGATGGTCTGGTTCGGCGTGGCGCCGGCCATGGCGCTGACGTCGATGCTGGTGAGCACCGAGGCGCCGCTGCCGGTGACGGTGAAGTGCAGGTAGTCGTCGAGCGAGGCGGTGGTGCCGTTTTCACCTTGCAGCAGTTGCGACAGGTCGAGCTTGTCGGTGCCGGGGGTGAAGTCGGTGATGGTGTCGTGGCCGCTGTTGCCCTTGAGGTACTGGAAGGTATCGGCGCCCGGCCCGCCAGTGAGGGTGTTGTTGCCCATGCCGCCGATCAGCAGGTCATCACCGCCGCCACCGTTGAGGATGTCGTTGCCCAGGCCGCCGTTGATCACGTTGTTATTGTTGTCGCCGGTCAGGGTGTCGTTGAAGTTCGAGCCGACGAGGTTTTCGATTCCGGTCAGGGTGTCCGTCCCCGCGCCGAGGGTGTTTTGCGCACCAAGCAGACCGAGGTTGACCGTGACCCCGGCGGTGGCGTGGGCATAGCTGACCGTGTCGATGCCGGTGCCGCCGTCGAGCATGTCGTTGCCCGGGCCGCTGTAGAGCAAGTCGTTGCCCGCACCGCCGTGCATCTCGTTGTTGCCGGAACCGGCGGTCAGTACGTCGTTGCCGTCGCCGGCGTTGATGATGTTGTCGCCGCTGCCGGCCACCAGCACGTCATCCCCCGAGGTGCCGGTGAGGGTGTGGCCGTCCTGATAGCTGATGCTCACATTGGCGGTGTCGCTGCCGCCATGGTTGTCGTTGGCGGTGTAGGTGCCGTTGAAGTCCGGGGTAATGTCATGCGCCCCGGCGTAGTTGAGGGTCATGGTCAGCTGATAGTTTTCCGCCGCGTTGGGGTTACCGCCGCCGCTGGGATTGGTGATGTTGGTGATGTGGATCTGATAGACGCCATCGGCCGACGCGGTGAGGGTTTGCCCGTCCGCCAGGGTTGTGTAGGCGCCACCGTTGATCGAGTACTCCATGGTGACGAGACCGGCCGCCAGGTTGTGATCAAGGTTGAGGGTTTCGCCCTGGCGCAGGTTGACGGTAATGCGGTCTTCATCGTTGGCGTTGCTGTTGGTCACCGCACCGAGATAGCCACTGACCACCAGCACGGCAGTCATTGTCGCGGCGTTGGCACTGAACGAATTACGCACGTTGGCCAGGTTCTGGTTGGCGGCGGTGTTGGCGTTAGTGCCGGTGAAGTTGATCGCACCGGTGCCGGTGAAGTCCGCCGCTTTCGAGATCCAGCCCGTGTTGAAACTGGTGGGCGTGGCGTTGAGCGTATCGCCGTTCGGATCGCTGTCATTGGCCAGCAACAGTTCGCCCGGCACGACGATATTGCCCGACAGCACGTTGGTGATGACGTGGTCGTCCACGGCCACCGGTGGCGCGTTGGGGATCACTTTCACAGTCAGCGTCGAGCTGGCGAGGTCGCCGTCGTTGTCGCTGAGGGTGAAGCCGATGTTCTCGGTAATCACCGTGGTCGTGGTTTTCTGCGAGGTGTAGCTGTAATCACCGGTGTCGAGGTTGATCACCAGCGTGCCGCTGCTGTTGGTGGCGATGCTGATCGTGTTGTTCACGGTGTTGAACGTGCCGTGGTTGGTGCCGCCGCTTGCGGTCAACGAACCCTGGCCGCTGTTGGCGCGCGGGTCATAGGTGTAGGTGGTGCCGTCGACCACGATGGATTTGATGAAGCCGCCATCGGCGCCGAACGTACCGCCCTCGCCCAGCAATGAACCGGTGACCGGCGCACCTTCCACAGTGCCCGACAGTACCGAGTTGAGCTGATTGAGATCAGTGACCACCACCGCGTTGGTGTTGGTGTGGCTGATGCCGTCATAGGCCAGCGGATCGAGGTTCGCGTTGCTCACGCCGCTGCCCAGACCGATGGCGTAGTTCTTGATGTTGTTGGCATCGAGGAAGTTTTTCAGCGCTGCCTCATCAGCGGCGTTGATGTCGCCTTCGTTGGGCTTGCCGTCGGAGAAGAAGTAGCCGACGTTCTGCGCCCCGGTGAGTTTGCCCGAGGTATTGAACGCGGTCTGCATCACCGCCACCGCAGCGTCGTAGTTGGTACCGCCACCGGCGGTGAGACCGGCGAGTATGGTCTTGGCCGTCGCCACATCCACCCACACCGAAGTCCGGTCCGTGGCGCTACTGCTGAAGGTGACGAGTTGTACCTTTACATCGCCGAGGTCATCGTATTTGTCGAGCAAGGCACTGATCGCCTGCTTGGCCAGCGCCAGCCGTGACAGCCCCGGTACACCGGAGGCGTCGGCCATACTGCCGGAGATGTCGAGGACAATCAGCAGGTTGGAATCGATCTCCACCGCCGCCACCGAACGATCCGAAGGCACCGCTTTCGGTACGTCGTCGACGATGTTGACCACGAGGGTGCTGGTGGTGCTGTTGCCCAGCGCATCGGTGGCTTTGTAGGTGAAGCTTTCGCTCAGGGTGTTGGCGCCGTCGTTGGCGTTCGGCGTGGTTTTCGGTGCCGAGGTCAGGGTGTAGGTGTAAGTGCCGTCGGCGTTGAGCTGGATCTGCCCGTAAGTGCCGGTGGCGCTGCCGACCAGGGTGTAGGTGATCGCCCCGCTGCCGCCGGTGACCGCGCCGACCAGCGTGCCGCTGGCGGTTTCGCCGGTGTTGCTCGGGTCGCTGCCGGTGACCGTGCCGGGCGCCAGATCCTGGCCGTCCTGGGTCAGGTCGAGGGCTTTTTCGTAGACCGTCACGTCCTGATCGACTGAGGCCACGAGCTTGCTGTCAGCGACGTTGATGGTGATGGTGGTGGTGCTTTCATCGCCGTCACTGTCGCGGATGGTGTAGGTGAACGTGTCGGTGGCGCCTGGTGGGCTCACCGAGTTCGGGTTGCTGTGATAGATGGCGTTGCCTGCCGCATCTAGGGTCAGGTAGCCGTAGGTGCCGTTGATGTTGCTGTTGAGGCCGCCGATCGCCGAGCTTGAGGTGTCGCCGCCGGCGCGCACGCCGACCACTGCTCCGCCTGCCGCTGCGCCATCGGCGCCGGTGACGTCATTGCCCAACACGCTGACATTCACCGTACCGCCCTCCGCCACCGAGCCGGTGTCGGCCTTGGCAGTCGGCAAATCGTCGATGATGTTGACGTTGATCTGGCCGCTGGCGGTGCTGCCATCGGTGTCCGTCGCGACCACGTTGAAGTTTTCGGTGAGGCTGTTGGCGCCGTTAGCGGTCGGGTGATTTTCGTTGTCCACCAACGTGTAGCTGTAGCTGACCACGCCGGTCGCCGGGTTGTAGCCGGTCACGGTGAACGTGCTGCCCAGCGGCGACACCACCGATTGCGGAAAGCCTGCGGCGACCCCGTTGGTCACTACGGCAATGCCACCGACGGTGAGGGTTTGCAGTCCATCAAGGGCCGTGACGGTGAAGGTACCGCTCTGGGTCAGCGCCGGGGTATCAGGGCTGGTGCCGTCACTGAGGTTTTTCTCGTAGACGGTGAGTTCACCGCCATTGACGTCGAGCCCGTTGAGCACCACCGGATCGTCGTTGTTGTGGATGTTCAGCACCAGGTTGGCGGTGCTGGTATCGCCGTCGGCATCGGTGAGCGTGTAGGTGAATGTCTCGGTGCCATTTCCACCGCCGTGCAGCGCTTTGAAATCGGCGTCAGCCGGGTTGAGCGTATAGGTGTAAGTGCCGTTGGCGTTGAGCACCAGCGTGCCGTACGTCCCGGTGAAGGTACCGGCGGTGATCGGCCCGGCATTCGGTCCGGTGGCGACCACATCCGCGCCTTGCACGTCGTTGCTCAACACATTGCCGGTCAGGGTCAGTTGGGTTTCCGAGGCGCTGTTAGCGTTATTGTCGTTGAGGGCTTTGGGCACGTCATCGACGATGCTGACGACGATGGTGCTGGTGACCACATTGCCCAGCGAATCGGTGGCCTGATAGGTGAAGGTTTCAGTCAGGGTATTGGCACCGTCATCGGCATGCGGTGTGGTGGTTGCCGGCGAGGTCAGCGTGTAGGTGTAAGTGCCGTTGGGGTTGAGCACGATCTGCCCATAGTTGCCGGTGGCACTGCCGACCAGCGCATAGCTGATCGCTCCGACCGCGCCGGTGACTGAGCCGACGAGGGTGCCGGACGCGGTTTCACCCGTATCGGTCGGATCGCTGCCGGTGACTGTACCGGGGGCCAGATCGGCACCGTCCCTGGTCAGGTCCAGGGCTTTTTCGTAGACCGTGACGTCGGTGTCGCTGGTCGCATACAGCTTGCTGTTGGCGACATCGATGGTGATGGTCGTGGTGCTTTCATCGCCGTCGGAATCGCGCACGGTGTAGGTGAACACATCCACCGTGCCGGGGCCGCTCACGGCATTGGGATTGCTGTGATAGACCGCGTTGCCGTTGGCGTCCAGCGTCAGGTAACCGTACGTGCCATTGATGTTGCTGTTGAGTCCGCCAATGGCCGAGGTCGAGGTGTCGGAGCCGGCGCGCACACCGACCACCGCACCGGTCACCGCCGGGCCGTCGGCGCCGCCGATGTCATTGTCGAGCACGTTGCCGCTGACGGTGCCACCCTCCGCCACCGACGCGGCATCAGGATGGGCACTGGGCAGATCATCGACGATGTTGACGTTGATCTGGCCGCTGGCGGTGCTGCCGTCAGTGTCCGTAGCAACTACGTTGAAGTTCTCGGTGATGCTGTTGGCGCCGTTGGCGTTCGGATGGGTTTCGTTGTCGACCAGGGTGTAGCTGTAGCTGACCACGCCGGTCGCCGGGTTGTAGCCGGTGATGGTCAGCGTGCTGCCCAACGGCGTGACGATCGATTGCGGGAAGCCTGCGGCCACACCACCGGTAACAACGTTGATCCCGCCCACGGTCAGGGTTTGCAAACCGTCGAGCGCGGTCACCGTGAAGGTGCCGCTCTGGGTCAGCGCCGGTGCATCGGGACTGGTGCCGTCGCTGAGGTTTTTTTCGTAAACGGTGAGTTCGCCGCCATTCACATCCAGGCCGTTGATGATCACCGGATCGTCGTTGTTGTGGATTTGCAGGACGAGGTTCGCGGTGCTGGTATCGCCGTCAGAATCGGTGAGGGTGTAGGTGAAAGTCTCGGTGCCATTGCCGCCGCCGTGCAGGTTTTTGAAGTCGGCGTCGGTGGTGTTGAGCGTGTAGGTGTAGGTGCCGTCGGTATTCAGTACCAGGGTGCCGTAGGTGCCGGTGAACGTACCGGCGGTGACCGGGCCACTCGGAACGCGGTCGGCGCCTTGCACGTCGTTGGTCAGCACGTTGCCTGTCAGCGTGAGCGTGGTTTCCGAAGCCGTCCCCGTGTTGCTGTCATCGACCGCTTTGGGCAGGTCGTCGATCACGTTCACATCGAGGGTTGCAGTGGCAGTCGTGCCGTTGTCGTCCACGACGGTGACGGCGAATTGTTCAGGCAGATTGTTGGCGCCGTTGGCCGTCGGATGGGCCTCATTGTCGACCAAGGTGTAGCTGTAACTCACTACCCCGGTGGTCGCGTTGAAACCGGTGATGGTCAGCGTACTGCCCAACGGTGTGGTGACCGATTGCGGGAAGCCTGCAGCGACGCCATTGGTGACAACCGCGATGCCGCCGACGGTCAGCGTGGTGACGCCGTCCAGTGCGGTGATGGTGAAGGTGCCGCTTTGGGTCAGCGCGGTAGAGTCCGGGGCGCTGCCGTCGCTGAGGTTTTTTTCGTAAACGGTGAGTTCGCCGCCATTCACATCCAGGCCGTTGATGATCACCGGATCGTCGTTGTTGTGGATTTGCAGGACGAGGTTCGCGGTGCTGGTATCGCCGTCAGAATCGGTGAGGGTGTAGGTGAAAGTCTCGGTGCCATTGCCGCCGCCGTGCAGGTTTTTGAAATCGGCGTCGGTGGTGTTGAGCGTGTAGGTGTAGGTGCCGTCGGTATTCAGTACCAGGGTGCCGTAGGTGCCGGTGAACGTACCGGCGGTGACCGGGCCACTCGGAACGCGGTCGGCGCCTTGCACGTCGTTGGTCAGCACGTTGCCTGTCAGCGTGAGCGTGGTTTCCGAAGCCGTCCCCGTGTTGCTGTCATCGACCGCTTTGGGCAGGTCGTCGATCACGTTCACATCGAGGGTTGCATTGGCGGTGGTGCCGTTGTCGTCCACGACGGTGACGGCGAATTGTTCAGGCAGATTGTTGGCGCCGTTGGCCGTCGGATGGGCCTCATTGTCGACCAAGGTGTAGCTGTAACTCACTACCCCGGTGGTCGCGTTGAAACCGGTGATGGTCAGCGTACTGCCCAACGGTGTGGTGACCGATTGCGGGAAGCCTGCAGCGACGCCATTGGTGACAACCGCGATGCCGCCGACGGTCAGCGTGGTGACGCCGTCCAGTGCGGTGATGGTGAAGGTGCCGCTTTGGGTCAGCGCACTCGAGTCCGGCTCGCTGCCGGTGCCGAGGTTTTTTTCATAGACCGTCAGCTCGCCCCCCTCGACGTTCAAGCCATTGATCACCACCGGATCGTCGTTGTTGTGAATCTGCAAAACCAGATTCGCAGTACTGGTGTCGCCGTCCGAATCGGTGAGGGTGTAGGTGAAAGTCTCGGTACCATTGCCGCCACCGTGCAGAGCTTTGAAATCCGCGTCGCTGGTGTTCAGGGTGTAGGTGTACGTGCCATTGGCATTCAATACGAGGGTGCCGAAAGTGCCGGTAAAGGTGCCGGCAGTGACCGGGCCGGTCGGTACGCGATCGGCGCCTTGCACGTCGTTGGTCAGCACGTTGCCGGTCAGGGTCAGCAGGGTTTCCGAGGCGGTGTTGGCGTTGCTGTCATTCGCCGCTTTGGGCACGTCGTCGATGATGTTGACGTCGAGCGAGCCGGTGGCGCTGTCGCCATTGCTGTCGCTTGCGGTCACGGTGAAATGTTCGCTGAGGCTGTTGGCGCCGTCACCGGCCGGATGGGCGTCGTTGCCGTTGAGGGTGTAGCTGTAGCTGACCACTCCGGTGCTGGCGTTGTAACCGGTGATGGTCAGGGTGTTGCCCAGTTGTGTGGTGATCGACTGCGGGAACCCGGCCGCCACGCCACCGCTGATCACGTTGATACCGCCGATGTTCAGACTGCTCAGCCCGTCCGGCGCCGACACTGTGAAGCTGCCGCTCTGGGTCAGCGTGCCGGGGTTGGCCGAGGAGCCGGCAGGCAGGTTGGCTTCGTTGAGGGTCAACTCGCCCCCGGGCACCGCGAGGCCGCTGAGGGTCACCGGATTGTTGACCGGCGGCGGCACGATCGGCGTGTTATCGCCGTTATCGATCACCGCGTTATGCCGCTCTTCGGGAAACTCGGGAATACCGTTGAAACCGGCGGTCGGGAAGCCGATCACCGGATCCACTCGCCCACCGACTTCCGTCAGCAGGACAAAACTGTGGCCGCCGCCCAGCTCACCGGGCGCGCCGCCCGGCGCATTCGGGCCAGCGGCGGTGGCTTCTGCCGCTTTGGTCGGGTCTTCGCCGGCAGCGATGGCTTTCTGGATCTGCTCGACGTCAGTCAGCTGTGCCTGGCTTGGGGTCAGCGCTTCAGGGGAATCGACATGCACGGCCTGATTGGCCAGCAGTTGCCCGGACAGGGTCATGCTGCTGTCGCGACCCAGGGTCAACTCGCGGCCATTTTCCAGATGAACGGCGACGGCGCCTTCCGCCCCGGTGATCAATTGATCGCCGGCATACAGGCGGTCGCCCTCGACCAGGGCGCGGCGTGTGCCGTCGGTGCCCTGCGCAAAAACCTGACCAATGACTTTAGTGACGATCCCGATGAGCGTTGCCATGTGAAATTCCTCCGCTGCCGACCACCGTCGGCACTGGTTCGCGAAGCAGCCCATGGCTCAATCGGGTTGTCGGGGCGACGCTCGCACCTCGACAGTTCGTGTCGCAGGTTGCGCAAACAAGGAAACCTCAGTGCTTTCAAGCACTTCGCAATCCTGATGAATGCAGCACACCCACTAACGCTACGTAACGGTGGTGAATCACCCGAGTGACAAAAATCTGTCGCTCATCTGCCGCTACGCGTCCCTCCCCTTCAGCAGTACTTCGCCGTATGTCGCAAAGTGAATGGAACTTTCCTCAAGCCTTTTTGTGCTCCCTAAAGCGCATGAAACAAAGGCTTTCGCCCTGAACAATGTGCCGGTTTTCGAGAACCGCATAAGTTTTTTTCGGCATAAGCCTTATGAAAATTTTTTCTTAGCTACGCTTCAGGATGTTCTTAGCTCTGTTGTTACAAGAGTGAAACGCTTACACCTCAAATTATCGTCAAATATTTGGCGACAGTAACGCACCATCAGGACCCAGGGAGATGCACCCATGCGCGTACTAACCCCCCTCTGCAGCGCGGTTTTGCTGGCCATGGCTTGCACTTCCCAAGCCCAGGCCATGAACCTGACCGAAGCGATTCAAAGCACCATCGCCACCCACCCGGAACTCGCCTCGCGCGTGGACGCCAAACTGTCAGCCGATGAGCAGGTAAAAGTCGCCAAGGGCGGCTTCTATCCGTCCGTCGATTTGAATGCCGCTTACGGGCGCGGTTACAGCGACAACACCAACACCCGTGCGCTGGGTAATCACCACACTTCGATTCTCAACTACACCCAGTCCGAGCTACGGCTGCGGCAGATGATCTTCGACGGTTTCAACACCGCCAACGAAGTCGAGCGCACCAAGGGTGTGTCCAACTCCCGCGCCTACTACGCGCAAGGCACCGCTCAGGATCTGGCCCTGCGCACCATCGAGGTCTACCTCGAAGTGCTCAAGCGCCGTGAACTGGTGACCCTGGCCAAGAACAACCTGCAAGCGCATTTGCGCGTCAACGATCAGATCGGCCTGCGCACCGAGCGCGGCATAGGCAGTACCGCCGACTCCGATCAATCGGTCGCCCGTAAGGCGCTGGCGCAGAACAACCTCGACACCGCCGAAGTCGATCTGGCCGACGCCGAGTCGAATTTCTACGCCGTGGTCGGGCGCATGCCCGATGAGCTCGAAGCACCACCATCGACTCGCGGCGAAATCCCCACCAGCCTGCCGGAAGCCCAGCAGAGCATGGTCGAGAACAACCCGTACCTGAAATCCGCGCAGGCGGACGTGCAGTCGGCCGAGAGCCAGTACGAAGTTGCCAAGTCGCCGTTCTACCCACGCTTCGACGCCGAAGCGGCGGTGGGCGCGAACAACAACGTGCAAGGTGATGAAGGCCACGACAACGAATGGCGCGTGGGCGTGATCATGAACTACAACCTGTTCCGCGGCGGCAGCGACAAGGCTCGTCTGGCCTCCGATGCGCACCAGATCAACCAGGCGATGGACATCCGCAACAATGCCCTGCGTCAGTTGAACGAGAACATTCACCTGGCGTGGAACGCCATGACCAACGCGAAGAAACAGACTCCGACCGCCCGTGAATATGCCGAGACCACCAAACGAGTCCGCGCGGCTTATCAGGATCAGTTCGGTCTCGGACAACGCACCCTGCTCGACTTGCTCGACAGTGAAAACGAGCTCTACAACGCCAACCGTCGCTACACCGAAATCCGCTACACCGAGGAATACTCGATGTACCGCGTGCTGGCGAACATGGGCCAGTTGCTGAGCAAGCAACGGGTGGTGCTGCCAGCAGATGCGATCGCCGCGACCGAGGTGAAAAACGAAGCGCGCCTGCCCGAACTGAAATGAGGTAACCCCTTGTAGGAGCTGCCGAAGGCTGCGATCTGTTGATCTTGATCTGCAAAAACAACATCAAAAGATCGCAGCCTTCGGCAGCTCCTACAGGGGCGATGTGTCGATAGCCGAGTCAGTTCAACAGGGGCGATCAAAATGACTAGCATGGCCGAAGGCGGCAACGCCGGGATTGATCCGCGGCTGAGCTTCGATGACCCGTTACTCGACGGTCTGTTGATCCTCTGCAAACTGCATGGCGCGACGGTCAGTCGTGCCAGCCTGAGTGCCGGGCTGCCCCTGAACAAGCAACGTCTGAGCCTGGATCTGCTGCCCCGCGCAGCCGCCCGGGCCGGCTTGCAGGCGCGCTTGTTGCGCCGCGAGCTGAAGGATATTTCTGCGCTGAATCTGCCGATTCTGCTGCTGCTCAAGGACGGCCGAACCGCCGTGCTGCGGCGTTTCGCCGACGACGGCAAGGCGCTGATCCTGCCCAGCGAAGCCGATGGCGGCGAGCAATGGGTCGAGCGCGAAGAACTTGCCGAACACTACAGCGGCCAGGCCTTGTTCGCCCGTCCGCGCCACGAACTCGAAGACTTGCGTTCACCGCTGGTGCCGCGGGTTCACGCCTGGTTTCGCGACACCCTCAAGTTGTCGAAATGGCTGTACAGCGACGCCATCCTCGCCAGTTTCCTGATCAACCTGCTGGGCCTGATGGTGCCGCTGTTCGTCATGCAGACCTACGACCGCGTGGTGCCGAATCAGGCCACGTCGACCCTCTGGGTGTTGTCGATCGGCCTGCTGATCGGCACCGGTTTCGAACTGGTGCTGCGGGTGGTGCGCGCGCACCTGCTGGACACTGCCGGGAAGAAAACCGATGTGATCCTTTCCGCGACTTTATTTGAACGCATCACCGGCATGGCGATGAAGGCGCGGCCGGCAACCATCGGCGGTTTTGCCCAGAGCATTCATGACTTTCAGGGCCTGCGCGAATTCCTCACCGCTGTGACCCTGACCAGCCTGATCGATCTGCCGTTCGTGGTGTTGATGCTGGTGGTGATCGGCCTGCTCGGCGGCTGGCTGGTGGTGATTCCGCTGCTGGCATTTCCGCTCACGATTATTTTTGCCCTGGTGATTCAGGTGCGCCTGCGTGACACCGTGCAGAAAAGCCTGAGCCTCGGTGCCGAACGGCAGGCGCTGCTGATCGAAACCCTCGGCGGCCTGGAAACCCTCAAGGCCTGCAGCGCCGAAAGCGAGCGCCAGCACAAATGGGAAAGCACCCACGGCGCCCTCACCCGCCTCGACAGCCACGCGCGCAACCTCTCGGCGCTGGCGACCAACGGCACGCTGTTCATCCAACAGTTCTCGGGGATGGCGACGATCGTCGCCGGGGTCTACAGCATCATCGCCGGTAACCTCAGCGTCGGTGCGCTGGTGGCCAGCTACATGCTCGGCAGCCGGGTGCTCGCGCCGCTGGGGCAGATCGCCGGGCTGATCACGCGCTACCAGCAAGCGCAACTGACCATGAAAAGCACCGACGCGCTGATGGGCCTGCCACAGGAGCGCGACGGCAAGCAGCGGCCACTGGAACGCACGCAACTGCAAGGTGCGCTGGACGTCAGCGGCGTGACCTTTCACTACAACGGCCAGAACGCGCCGGCGCTGAGCAACGTCAGCTTCAGCATGAAACCCGGCGAGCGGATCGGCATCATCGGCCGCAGCGGTTCCGGCAAAAGCACCCTGGCGCGGCTGGTGATGGGTTTCTATGAACCCGAAGAAGGCCAGTTGCTGCTCGACGGTCTCGACCTGCGGCAACTGGATGTCGCCGACCTGCGCCAGCAGATCGGTTATGTCGCCCACGACCTGCCGCTTTTGGCCGGCAGCCTGCGCGACAACCTGACCCTCGGCGCTCGCTACATCAGCGATTCGCGCATGCTCGAAGTCGCCGAACTGACCGGCGTCACCGAACTGGCGCGCCAGCATCCGCAAGGTTTCGACCGGCCGGTGGGCGAGCGCGGGCAGTTGCTCTCCGGTGGCCAGCGTCAGGCGGTGTTACTCGCCCGGGCGTTGCTGCTCGACCCACCGATCATGCTGCTCGATGAACCCACCAGCGCCATGGACAACAGCAGTGAAGACCTGCTGCGCCAGAAGCTCCACGGCTGGGTGCAAGGCAAAACCCTGCTGCTGGTCACCCACCGCACCTCGATGCTGAGCCTGGTGGACCGGTTGCTGGTGCTGGACAACGGCCGGGTCGTCGCCGACGGCCCGAAAGAAGCGGTCATCGATGCACTGCGCAAGGGCCGCGTCGGCTCGGCGGCGGTTTAGCCGATGCAACATAAACCGGTGGCCACCTACTGTCCGTGGCGAGGGAGCTTGCTCCCGCTTGGGTGCGCAGCGCCCACAAGATCTTTGGGGCTGCTGCGCAACCCAGCGGGAGCAAGCTCCCTCGCCACAAGGAATGTGTTGACCTGTTTCTCTTGAGTGAGGGGTATCGCCGCATGTCAGCTTCATCTTCGAAAGAGCGCGGCTACTTCGACAGTTTCGGCAAAAGCGCCGAAGCCGAGTTCATGCCGGAAACCGCCGGCGCTTCGCTGCAGGATTCGCCGCGCTGGTCGCGGATCACCGTGTGGCTGGCCGCGGCGCTGCTGGTCAGCGCGCTGGTCTGGGCCAAGTTCGCCGTGCTTGAAGAAGTGACCATGGGCGAAGGCAAGGCAATTCCGTCGAGCAAGGTTCAGGTGATCCAGAACCTGGAAGGCGGGATCGTCACCGAGATTTTTGTCCGTGAAGGGCAAATGGTGAACAAGGGCGACAAGCTGCTGCGCCTGGATGACACACGCTTCCTGTCGAACAAGGGTGAGAGCGAAGCCGACCGTTACGCGCTGACCGCGCAAGTCGAACGCCTTTCCGCCGAAGCCGAGGGCCGTCCGTTCAAGCTGTCTGACGAGGTGATCGCCAAGGCGCCACAGGTCGCCGAAGACGAACGGGCGCTGTACGACCAGCGCCAGCGCCGTCTGGCCAGTGAGCAACGCACCCTCACCGAACAGCTGCGGCAGAAGACTCAGGAGCTGGCGGAGTTTCGCTCCAAGCAAGGCCAGTACAGTTCCAGCCTGGCGCTGCTGCAGCAAGAGATGAACATGTCGGCGCCGCTGGTCGGCACTGGTGCGGTGTCACCGGTGGAGATCCTGCGACTGAAACGCAGCGCGGTGGAAATTCGCGGCTCGCTGAACGCGACGACTTTGGCGATCCCACGGGCGGAATCGGCGATCAACGAGATCAAGAGCAAGATCGACGAATCGGAACAGACCTTCCGCTCCGACGCCGCCAAGGACCTCAATCAGAAGCGCACCGACCTGTCGAAAATCACCGCGTCGAGCATCGCCATCGACGACCGGGTCAGCCGCACCACCGTGACCTCACCGGTGCACGGGGTGATCAAGCAACTCAAGGTCAACACCATCGGCGGCGTGGTGCAGCCGGGCAGCGACATGGTGGAAATCGTGCCACTGGAGGACAACCTGCTGATCGAAGCCAAGGTCCGTCCGCAAGACGTCGCGTTCCTCCATCCGGGCCAGAAAGCCATGGTCAAGTTCAGTGCCTATGACTACACGATCTACGGCGGGCTGAGCGCGAAACTGGAACTGATCGGCGCCGACACGATTACCGATGACAAGGGCAACAGCTTCTACCTGATTCAGGTGCGCACCGATAAAAACCATTTGGGCGGGGATGTGAAACCGCTGCTGATCATCCCGGGGATGGTGGCGACGGTGGACATTATTACCGGGGAGAAAAGCGTGCTGGATTACCTGCTCAAACCAGTGCTCAAAGCCCGGACCGAGGCGATGCGCGAGCGGTAGGCATTGTTGGGATTTGCGGTGATTGATCCGACGCCTTCGCGAGCAGGCTCGCTCCCACAGGGAATTTGAGCCGAGCACATAATTTGTGCACATCTGCGATCAAATGTGGGAGCGAGCCTGCTCGCGAAGAGGCCCGTATCAACAACTATTATTTCGCATGATTTCGCTGGTAGACCTCCGCCCCCATCGCCGCAATCTGCCCCTCGATCAACGCCTCGAACGGCTTCAACAACGGCGCAAACGTCGCCGGGGCCTCGAGGGTTTCCAGCGCCTGCACAATCGCCTCAATGGTCGACAACGCCCCCGGCCCCGGGGCCTTGCGCAACCGGTAGCGCGACACCCCGCCCTGCGCCAGCGTCACCCGTGGCAACGCCGCCAGCAGCGGGTTGAGGTGGAGCATCTTGCGTGCCTTGCGCCAGGTGCCGTCCGGCACCACCAGCAGCAACGGTTCATCGGATTCTCCATAAGCCTGCATCGGCTGCGCATCGTCAGCGGGAAACAGCAACCGCGCCTGATACCCCGGCCGGTTCAGCAGCGCAGGTAAATCCTCGAATACCTCGCCGACAATCAGCTCGGCATTGGTCAAACCCAACGCCGCCAATCGCGCGGTGTTGAGCGCATGATTGACCTCGCTCGGATGCTGCAACAGCAGCACCCGGGTGCGGCTGTCGAGGTTCGGGATCAGTGGGCACAGGCAATGGGTGAGTGGGCGCAGGCAGCGCGGGCATTGGGGTCTGGACATAGTTTTTACGCCTGATTCAACTGCGCTTTGAGCAGATCACGGAACGTCTGGATCAACGGTTCGCGGCTGCGGCCACGGCGCATGATCATCGAAAATGGCGCCTGATAACCGAAGGTCGCCGGCAGCAACACGCGCAAGTCGCCCTTGTCGGCCCAGGCCTGGGCGTAATGCTCCGGCAGGTAACCGATGTAGGCGCCGGACAGCACCAGAATCAGCTGTGCCTCCATACTCTCCACGGTCGCCGCGCTGTGCTTGAATCCATGACGTGCCAGCTCTGCCTGACTCCAGTAGCCACGGCCGACCATGCGTTGCTGGGTGATGACCTGCTCGGGAATCCGCCGCTCGTTGAACAACGGATGCCGGCTGCTGCAATACAGCCAGTGCTGCTCGCGGTACAGCGGCATGTACACCAGACCGCTCATGCGCGTGGAGAACGCGCCGATGGCCAGATCGAGGCGATTGTCCTGCACGCCGAGTTGCAGTTCGTACGGGCTCATCACCGACAGATGCAAATGCACCGCCGGGTGTTCCTGACTGTAGGCACCGATGGCTTCGGCGAACGGCAAGGCCTTGTCGCTGACGGTGGAGTCGATCACCCCGAGGTTGAGCGTGCCACGCAGTTCGCCCTTGAGCGCGGCGGCGTATTGCTCGAAACCTTCGAGTTCGGCCAGCAGGCGCAAGGTTTCCTGATGGAACAGCTCACCCTTGCTGGTCAGGCTGAACCCACCGCGCCCGCGATGGCACAGCACCAGACCGAGCGCCGCTTCGAGCTGGCTCATGTAGGTGCTGATCGCCGAGGTCGACAGGTTGAGCTCCTGCTGTGCATTGGCGAAGCCCTGATGCCGGACCACGCTGACGAAAATGCGCAATAGTTTCAGGTCGGGTAAAGCGTTGGCCATGCGGCTCTCCAAACACCGTTGATTTCACCCTGTAGGAGCTGCCGAAGGCTGCGATCTTTTGATCTTTGTTTTTAAGGTCAAGATCAAAAAATCGCAGTCCTCGGCAGCGCCTACAAGGGTGTTTCACTTGGCAAGAAGTCTATCCCGGGCCTGACCATTAGTTTAGAAAAATCTGAACTAAGTTTTTGCCCGTAGCGATTCTTCCCCCGCACTACATTTCGCAGAATCGGCCCCACAGCGGCGTCCGAACCTGTGCTCAACGGTGCGCCGACATAAATAAAACAAAGACGATGAGGCCCTACCCGTGGACAAGATTCTTCACCAACCACTGGGCGGCAATGAAATGCCGCGCTTCGGCGGCATCGCCACCATGCTCCGACTCCCCCATGTACCGACCGCTGCCGGCCTGGACGCTGCCTTCGTTGGCGTGCCACTGGACATCGGCACTTCGCTGCGCCCCGGCACTCGCTTCGGGCCGCGCGACATCCGCACCGAATCGGTGATGATCCGCCCGTACAACATGGCCACCGGCGCCGCGCCGTTCGACTCGCTGTCGGTCGCCGACATCGGTGACGTGGCGATCAACACCTTCAACCTGCTCGACGCCGTGCGCATCATCGAAGAAGCCTACGACAACATCCTCGAGCACAACGTGATCCCGATGACCCTGGGTGGCGACCACACCATCACCCTGCCGATCCTGCGGGCGATTCACAAGAAGCACGGCAAGGTCGGTCTGGTGCACATCGATGCGCACGCCGACGTCAACGATCACATGTTCGGCGAGAAGATCGCCCACGGCACGACCTTCCGTCGCGCCGTCGAAGAAGGTCTGCTGGACTGCGACCGCGTAGTGCAGATTGGTCTGCGCGCGCAGGGCTACACCGCTGACGACTTCAACTGGAGCCGCGATCAGGGTTTCCGCGTGGTGCAGGCCGAAGAGTGCTGGCACAAGTCGCTGGCACCGCTGATGGCCGAAGTGCGCGAGAAAGTCGGTGGTGGCCCGGTGTACCTGAGCTTCGACATCGACGGTATCGACCCGGCCTGGGCGCCCGGCACCGGCACCCCGGAAATCGGTGGTCTGACGACCATTCAGGCGATTGAAGTCGTTCGCGGCTGCCAGGGCCTCGACCTGATCGGCTGCGATCTGGTAGAAGTCTCGCCCGCTTACGACACCACCGGCAACACCTCGCTGCTGGCCGCCAACCTGCTGTACGAAATGCTCTGCGTACTGCCTGGCGTGGTCCACCGCTGAGGGTTCGGCCATGAACGAACGTGATCAGGTATTGAAAGCGGCTGCCGATCTGGTGTCCGCCTTTGCTCGTAACGATCGCGAAGCTTATTTCGGCGCGTTCAGCGCCGATGCGAGCTTCGTGTTTTACACCCTCGAACAGCCGCTGCTGTCGCGCGATGCCTATCAGGCCTTGTGGGACAGCTGGCGCGCCGAGGATGGCTTTGAAGTGCTGTCGTGCACTTCAAGCAACGCCTTTGTCAGCCTGCAAGGTGACGTGGCGGTGTTTATCCATGACGTGGCCACCGAGCTGCGCATGCAAGGGGAGCAACATTTCAGCCAGGAGCGCGAGACGATTGTTTTCAGGAAACAAGCGTCGAGCCTAGAACAACAAGGCCATTGGCTGGCCTGCCACGAACATTTGTCCGCAATGCCGGAAGGGCTGCCATCCCCTTAGCCAAACAGGTGACGCCTCACACACGATGAGGCGCGCCTTTATGATCGGAGCAGATCATGAATAACAACAACAACGACCAAAGCCTTACGCAGATTGAAACCCACGGGGTCGAACAGATCCCGGACCACGAACGCACCGCAGGCCCGACGGACTTGTTCCGGATGATCTTCGGCGGTTCGAACACCTTTGCCACCGCCGTGCTCGGCAGTTTCCCGGTGCTGTTCGGCCTGTCATTTCAGGCCGGTGTCTGGGCGATTGTGCTGGGCGTGCTGCTCGGCTCGCTGATCCTCGCACCGATGGGCCTGTTCGGCCCGATCAACGGCACCAACAATGCCGTGTCCTCCGGAGCGCACTTCGGCGTGCACGGGCGGATCGTCGGTTCGTTCCTGTCGCTGTTGACCGCCATCGCGTTTTTCTCGCTCTCGGTGTGGAGTTCGGGGGATGCGTTGATCGGTGGGGCGAAACGCCTGATCGGTCTGCCGGAAACCGACCTGACCTTGGGCCTGGCCTACGGTCTGTTCGCGATTCTGGTGCTGACCGTGTGCATTTACGGCTTCCGCTTTCTGCTGTGGGTGAACAAGATCGCGGTGTGGAGCGCCAGCCTGTTGTTCCTGCTGGGCATCTTCGCCTTCGCCGGTCCTTTCGATGTGAACTACGTGGGCACGGTGAACCTCGGTCAACCGGGCTTCTGGGCAGCCTTCATCGGCGCGGCGCTGGTCGCGATGAGCAACCCGATTTCCTTCGGTGCGTTCCTTGGCGACTGGTCGCGCTACATCCCGAGTGACACGTCCAGGCAGCGAATCATGGCCGCTGTAGTGCTGTCGCAGATCGCCACGTTCATCCCGTTCCTGTTCGGCCTGAGCACCGCGACCATCGTCGCGATCAAGGCGCCGGACTACATCGCGGCGAACAACTATGTGGGTGGCCTGCTGGCGGTATCGCCGAGCTGGTTCTTCCTGCCGGTGTGCCTGATCGCAGTGATCGGCGGCATGTCCACCGGCACCACCTCGCTGTATGGCACCGGGCTGGACATGTCCAGCGTGTTTCCACGGGTGCTGTCGCGGGTCAAGGCGACGCTGCTGATCGGCGTGCTGTCGATTGCCTTCATCTTCATCGGGCGCTTTGCGGCGAACCTGGTGCAGAGCGTGTCGACCTTCGCCGTGCTGATCATCACCTGCACCACCCCATGGATGGTGATCATGATCATCGGCCTGCTGGTGCGTCGCGGTTTCTACTGCCCGGATGACCTGCAGGTGTTCACTCGCGGCGAGCAAGGCGGGCGCTACTGGTTCAATCACGGCTGGAACTGGCGTGGCCTGGGCGCATGGATCCCGAGCGCGGCGGTCGGCCTGTGCTTCGTCAACTTGCCGGGGCAATTCGTCGGCCCGCTGGGTGAATTGGCCGGCGGCATCGACATCAGCCTGCCGGTGACTCTGGGCCTGGCGTCGGTGGTGTACCTGACGCTGCTGAGCCTGTTTCCGGAACCGCGCGAAGTGTTCGGGCCCACGGATGCCCGCAGCCAAGTGGTAGCAAAATCTGAACTGCGTCAGGCCGCCTGACGCCCCCCCTGTGGGAGCGAGCCTGCTCGCGAAAGCAATCTGTCAGTCACTTCTTTGTTGAATGTGCCGACGCCTTCGCGAGCAGGCTCGCTCCCACAGTGAGCAGCCACACCGAACCAAATTTGTTTCACATAAAAAAGACAATCGGAGACACGCCATCATGGCTTTGGATTTATTCGTCGTCCTCATCTACGCCGCCGGCATGCTGTTGCTCGGCTACTACGGCATGCGCAAGGCCAAGACCAACGAGGACTTTCTGGTCGCCGGGCGGAACCTGGGCCCAAGCCTGTACATGGGCACCATGGCCGCGACCGTGCTCGGTGGTGCATCCACCGTTGGCACCGTGCGTCTGGGCTACGTGCATGGCATCTCCGGTTTCTGGCTGTGCGCCGCGCTGGGTTGCGGCATTGTCGCGCTGAACCTGTTTCTCGCCAAACCGCTGCTGAAACTGAAGATCTACACCGTTACCCAGGTGCTGGAAAAACGCTATAACCCGATGGCCCGCTCGGCGAGCGCGGCGATCATGCTGGCCTATGCCCTGATGATCGGCGTGACCTCGATCCTGGCGATCGGCACCGTGCTGCAAGTGCTGTTCGGCCTGCCGTTCTGGATCTCGGTATTGCTCGGCGGTGGCGTGGTGGTGATCTATTCGGCGATCGGCGGCATGTGGTCGCTGACCCTGACTGACATTGTCCAGTTCATCATCAAGACCGTGGGCCTGATGTTCATCCTGTTGCCGATCTGCCTGTACCGCGTCGGCGGTTGGGACGAACTGGTGCTGAAGCTGCCGGCAGCGGCGTTCAACTTCACCACCATCGGCTGGGACACGATCATCACCTACTTCATGATCTACTTCTTCGGCATCCTGATCGGTCAGGACATCTGGCAACGGGTGTTCACCGTCAAGACCGCCAAAGTCGCCCAGTACGCCGGCAGCATCGCCGGTATCTACTGCATCCTTTACGGTCTGGCCTGCGCGCTGATCGGCATGGCTGCGCACGTGCTGATCCCGGATCTGGACAACGTCAACAACGCCTTCGCCGCCATCGTCAAACTGTCGCTGCCGGACGGCATTCGTGGTCTGGTGATCGCCGCGGCACTGGCCGCGATGATGTCCACTGCCAGCGCCGGCCTGCTCGCCGCTGCCACCACCCTGACCGAAGACCTGCTGCCGAAACTGCGCGGCGGCAAACAGTCGAGCCTGGCAATCAACCGTCTGTTCACTCTGCTCACCGGTGTCGTGGTGCTGGGTATCGCGCTGGTGGTGAATGACGTGATCAGCGCCCTGACCCTGGCCTACAACCTGTTGGTCGGCGGCATGCTGATTCCGCTGATCGGTGCGATCTTCTGGAAACGTGCGACCACCGCCGGCGCCATCGCCAGCATGGGCCTGGGTTTCGCCACCGCGCTGTTGTTCATGTTCAAGGACGGTCTGGACGCCAACACACCGATCTACTACAGCCTCGCAGTAGGTCTGGTGAGTTTTGTAGTGGTCAGCCTGGTCTCCCCTCGCCCGGCGACGGTGGCGAGTGCAATCTAAGCTTTGATGTAACGACTTGATGCTTTCTTCGACGGGTGTGGCGTCGGTTGCCACACCCGTTTTTTTACGTCTGGAGAAATGGTTTATGAAGATCGTTTCGCGCGATCAGTGGTTCGAAGTTCTGAGTTTGAGCGACGGCATTCGGTTGATTCACGAGCCGTATATTCGCCCGTTCTACCGCTGCAACCTCTGGCACATTCAGGGCCGCGACAAGGATCTGCTGCTCGACAGCGGCTCTGGACTGGTCAGCCTGCGCGAGCAGTTGCCGTGGATCACCGAGCGGCCGCTGGTGGCCGTCGCCAGTCATTGCCACTTCGACCACATTGCCGGGCATCACGAATTCACCGAGCGCCTGGTGCATCGCGCCGAGGCCGACATCCTCGCCGCGCCGAACGGCGAGAACGACTTGAGCCGGGCCTTCGTCGGCGACGACATGTTCGAGGCGCACCCGGACTGCCCGCTGTGCTACGCCGAATACCGGGTCAAGGCTGCGCCGGCCACCGGTTTTGTCGAGGATGGCGACGTGCTGGATCTGGGCAATCGTACCCTGCAGGTGCTGCATACGCCGGGGCACTCGCCGGGCGGGATCAGCCTGTATGAAGCAGCAACGGAAACCCTGTTCAGCGGCGACATCATCTACGACGGGCCGTTGATCGAAGACGCCTACCACTCCAATCTGCAGGATTACGCCGCCAGTCTGCGACGCTTGCAGGCGCTGCCGATCCGCACCGTGCATGGCGAACATTTCGGCAGTTTTTCCGGGGAGCGTTTGCGCTCGATGATTGACGAATGGCTGCGCGGGCACGCTTGAGGCCTGAACCGTTTAGTGCCGAAGAGAGATCGGATGCTCAAGACCGCCAGGACGGCGAACAGCATTCGTGATGTTTGAGCACCACCACAAAAGCAAAAGATCGCAGCCTTCGGCAGCTCCTACAGGAAACACATTGCCCTGTAGGAGCTGCCGAAGGCTGCGATCTTTTGATCTTTGAATAGAGCACTACCGCCGGCGAGGCTGACGCCGGCGCTGTTCGTCATCGGTACGGATCGGTACGGGTTGCAGAGGCGGTTCGATCAAGCCGAGGGCGACACCCAAATCGTGCAGCCAGTTCTGAATTTTCTCTTTCATCGTCATGCCCCCTTCAGGGTAGTGCTGAGCGGCCGGAATTCTGAGGCCGCTTCGCACTGATAATAGTCCGAAGTCCTACGCAATGCTCGGCCAAATCCGCAATGATCTGTTACTGAATTGAACAGAATTACCATCGGTTGGTTCACGCCGTCTGCCGGGATTCATTCGCGGCCACGGGATAGAGCGCTTGCTGCTGTTCAATCCAGGCATTGAGGTTGGCCCCGACCATGCCCTTGCGCCACATGAGCCACGTTGTCGCACTGGCGAACGGCTCGGCCAAAGGGTGCACCGCGACGCTTTCGCGCCCCGGCAGACTGGCCAGCATCGACTCCGACATCAGTGCCACACCACTGCCGGCAATCACGCAGGCAAGCATGCCCTGATAGGACTCGATCTCCATCGCCCGGCCCATCGCCGCCTGATAGTGAACGAACCACGCCTCCAGCCGCGCGCGGTAGGCGCAACCATGGCGGAAGGTGAACACCGCCCTGCCCTCGACCTCCTTGGCGCTGCGGATCGGCGGGTGGTCGGCTTCGCTGATCAGCACCAGACGCTCGTCGCACAGCGGCACGCCGTCGATCCCGGCGAGTTGTGGCGGGCCGTCCACCAGCGCCGCATCGAGACGCCCGGAGACCAGGCCTTCGAGCAGTTCGCCGCTGGGTCCGGACTGCACTTGCAGATTCACCGCCGGGTATTGCTTGTGATAGCGCGCCAACAGCGCCGGCAAATGGATCGCCGCCGTGCTGTACAGCGTGCCGAGGACGAAATCCCCGGCCGGTTGCCCGCCCATCACCGCCGCACTGGCCTGATCGCGCAGAGCGAACAGCTTGCCGGTGTAGTCCAGCAGGACTTTTCCCGCAGGCGACAACTGCAAACGCTGACGCTCACGGACGAAAAGCTCGACGCCCAATTGCTCCTCCAGCTGTTTGAGCCGAGTCGACAGATTGGACGGCACACGGTGCAGACGCTCGGCGGCGCGGGTGATCGAACCCTCCTCGGCCACCGCCTGAAAGATCCGCAATTGGCTGAACTCCACCACCATTCTCCATAACAGAACAAGTTACTCACTATTATTCAATTTTAAAGAAAGTCAATCGCTTCTAGCCTGACGGTCATTGCTCCTTCAAAGGAATCCCGACCATGTCGCCACTGATTCGCTTATCCGCCTGTTTCGTCGCCCTGATGATGGCCATGGGCATCGGGCGTTTCGCCCTCACCCCGCAAATGCCGCACCTGCTCAGCGAAGGCCAGGTCGACCTGACGGCCGCCGGCCTGATTGCCGCGGCCAACTACCTCGGCTATCTGCTGGGCGCGGTGGACGCGATGTTCGCCCATCGTCCGCAGCAAGTGCAGCGTCGGCTGCATGGCGGTTTGTGGCTGTGTGTGCTGCTGACCCTGGCGTCGTTCTGGGCCAACGGCTTCTGGGCGCATTTGCTGCTGCGCTTTGGCACCGGGGTGGCGAGTGCCTGGGTGCTGGTGATGATTACGGCGCTGAGTCAGCCACTGGCAGCGGCGGCAGGCCGGCCACGGCTGGGGGCACTGGTGTTTGCCGGACCGGGGCTGGGGATTTTTCTCACCGGGTTGCTGGCACTGGTCTCACATCTGCTGCAGCAGACCTCGGCAACGCTGTGGCTGATCTACGCCGCCGTGGCGCTGCTGATGTTGCTGGGGATCGTGCGGATCCTGCCGCAATCGGGCGTGCACACGCCTGTCGCCACGCTCAATGTCAGCCATTCGAATCGCGGCATCCCGCGACTGGCAGTGGTGTATGCGCTGTATGGCGTGGGTTACATCATTCCGGCCACATTTCTCTCGCAAATGGCCAACACACAGTTTCACGGGCAATGGCAGGCCGATCTGTTCTGGCCGTGTTTCGGTCTTGGCGCGGCGATTGGTGTGCTGTTGGTGAGCCTGCGTCGTCACGACCCAAACACCACGCGGCACTGGCTGACCGCCACGTTGTGGTTGCAGGCGCTCGGGGTCTTCGCCTGTCTGTTGGGCAGTGCTTATGGCCTGGCGCTGGGGGTGATGTTGTGCGGCATGCCGTTCCTGGCCTGCATGCAACTGGTGATGCAACGCTCGCGCGAACTGGCGCCGCACAGCACCCAGCGTAACGCCGGGCTGCTGACGGCGTGCTTTGCCGTCGGCCAGCTCAGCGGCCCGTTACTCGCGGCGCTTAGCAGCCATTTCAGCGGCGGTCTGCAACCGGCGCTGATCATTGCCGGCAGCGGTCTGCTGATTGCCGGCGGGCTGGCGCTGCAATCGGTCAGCGCTGGCCGAGGACTTTGCGCAAACGCCGACGCACCCACTGTTCAGCGCTGACAAAGGTGATGCCGAGCAGCACCAGCACCGCACCGATGACGAAGTTCACGCTCAATTCTTCACCGAGCAGCACCACGCCGAACGTGACGCCGAACAGTGGCGTCATGAACGAAAACACCGCAAGGTTAGCCGCCAGATAGCGGCGCAGCAGCCAGAACCAGATCAGGTAACTGAAGAACGACACCACCAGGCCCTGGAACAACACGCTGGCGACCGCCACGGTGGTCAGGCTGACGTGGCTGATCTGGCCGCTGAACAGTGCGATCAACAGCAGACCGACGAAGCCGACGATCAGTTGATAGAACAGAGTCAGCGTCACTGGCGCCTCTGACAGACGCGAGGCGCGCACCACCACGGTGGTCGCGCCCCAGCAGGCACCGGCAATGACACCGAACGCATCGCCCAGCAGCATGCGCCGGTCGAGGTTGTCCCATGATACGCCGCCGGCAAAAGCGATGGCGATACCGACGAACGCGAGCAGAATCCCCAACCATTGCAAAGGCCGCAGGCGTTCACTGGCCAACAGAAAATGTACGCCGAGCGCGGTGAAAATCGGCGCGGTGTAGAGGAACACCGACATGTGCGCGGCGGTGGTCAGTTGCAGGCCTTCGGCGATGAAGAAGAATTCCAGACCAAACAGCGCACCGGCCAGCAGGCCGCCGCGCCAGGTGTTGCCCACCTGATCCCAGCCACCCTTCCAGCACAGCAGCAAGCCCACCAGCAACGCGGAAATCCCCGAACGCCCGGCCGCCTGCATCACTGGCGCGATGTCGGGTGCGGCCCACTTGATCATCACTTGCTGCACGCCCCAGATCAGGCACAGGCCGATCATCACCTGCAAGGCAAACCCGTCGGCATTGCGCCGCTCGACATTCACCGCAACACCTCGAAAACACACAACATGGCAGCCGTCCAATGGTCAGAAATCAGTGTCGGGGATTATCAGTCAGTCAGACGGGAAAAGCCGTCTGGAAAAGACATTTTGTGCTTCAGTGACGTCAGGGGTGAATGGCTGTCGGCTGCGCCGCCATTCGCGAGCAGGCTCGCTCCCACTTTGGAGTGCGTTCCCCGGTGGGAGCGAGCCTGCTCGCGAAGAGGCCGGCATTGCTTACCTACATTTCGAATCAGACCTTGCCCAACCGCCTCGCTAACAAAAAACCGACGCTACAAGCCACAGCAGTGGCAAAGGTCCCCCACGCCCAATCCATCAACGTCACCTGCACCGACCACCCGCGCAATGTCGCCCAGTTGGTCAGGTCATACGTGCCGTACGCCACCAGCCCAAATAAAGCCCCCCGCTTCGCGGCCCACTGCAGACTGGCCGCCGGCAACACCACAAACAGCACACAGCCGAAAACGTACAGGCAATAAAAAACCGCTGCCGGTAACAGCAGCGGTTTTTCGAGCATCAGCGAACCGAGCAGTTCGCGATAGGTCGGCGCCATCAAAACGCCGAGCCAGATACCGTCGAGCAACAGAAACGCCAGCAGGGTGGCGCCATAGGCAATCAACGCTTTTTTCATCTGCGAACCCTCATGTAGGAGCTGTCGAAGGCTGCGATCTGTTGATCTTCAAAAGGCAAAAGATCGCAGCCTGCGGCAGCTCCTGCATGGGGCCTGCGGTGACTCAGGTTAGTTCAATGCGATCGGCATGAATGACGATCTTGCCTTCCTTGTACAACGAACCGATCGCCTTCTTGAAGTTGCCCTTGCTGACACCGAACAGACTGCTGATCAAGGCGGGATCGCTCTTGTCGCTGACGGCCAGCGAGCCATCGTTTTCGCGCAATTTGGCGAGGATCTTCGAACTCAGGCTGCTGGCCGCTTCCTGACCCACCGGTTGCAGGCTGAGGCTGATCTTGCCGTCGGCGCGCACTTCCTTGATGAAACCCTTCTCGCGCATGCCGGAACGCATGAACTTGAAGATTTCATTCTTGTGGATCAAGCCCCAGTGCTTGTTGTTGATGATCGCCTTGAAGCCCATGTCGGTGGCTTCGGCCACCAGCAGATCAACTTCCTGACCGGCGCTGTAGTTGGCCGGGGTCTTGTCGAGGTAGCGATCCAGTCGCGCGGTCGCAGTGATGCGGCGCGTGTGTTTGTCCAGATAGACGTGCACCACGCAGTACTCGCCAGCGGTCATCTGACGCTTTTCTTCGGAGTACGGCAGCAACAGATCTTTCGGCAGGCCCCAATCGAGGAACACACCGATGCTGTTCACTTCAACTACTTTCAGGCTGGCAAATTCACCCACCTGAACTTTTGGTTTTTCAGTGGTAGCGAGAAGTTTGTCTTCGCTGTCCAGATAAATAAAAACGTTGAGCCAGTCTTCATCTTCGCTGGGAATATCTTTAGGGATATAACGGTTGGGCAAAAGAATTTCGCCGTCAGCACCGCCGTCCAGATATAAACCGAAGTTAGTGTGTTTAACCACTTGCAAACTGTTGTAACGCCCGACTAAAGCCATTTTCCAAAACCCTCATTGCGTGGGCGGCATTCTACCCGTTTTTGCCTCTGCCGTTCGCTGGCGGAGCACCCGTTCGAGAAAATCCGCGGGACGCCTTGATTTTCCTCGATCTGACGCCGCCGGGTTGCCCCTCGTCAGACCAACGCGCGGCCTGACGCGTCATTTCACTCGGGATATTTTCACTGATTACAAATAAATGTTCTTATTCAAAACAGTGGCTTAGGAGAATATTTCGAATAATTAACCGAGAATACTCCACCCACGCGCTCAGTTATTCCGGGGGATATTTATCAAGCAATTGTCAAGTTATTCCTGTACGATGCCTGGCCGAGTTACTTTTCTACAGGTTAATGGCCGCCATGCGTGTAAAAGCATCCACCAGCAAAGCAAAGCCAGCTCCAGCCGTTGAAACCAGCGAATCGATCAACGATCAGATCGCAGCGTTCCTCAAGTCCGGCGGTGAAATCCAGCAAATTGCCAAAGGCGTCAGCGGCCAGACGTTCGGTCCGTCCAAGCAGATCAGCCTGGGCAAGAAGTAACACCCGGTAATACACCCGTCCAGAGGCGCTTTGAGCTTCGAAGCGTCTGGACTGGCACCCGCGTAATACTCTCCAATCTGTTTAATCAATCTTTGAAAATCGACGAACGGCCATCATTGCCGAGCATTCGTCGGTATCCTTGCACGCGTCTGGATCAAGCGTTTCAGCAGGCTCAAGCCCTGCCCTCGCTGTTCATGGAGTGACGCATGCTCAAATCTTCCCGTTTATTGCTTTTAAGCCTGCTGGTCTGCTCGTCCGCGCACGCGCAGATTTTCCAGCGTGAACTCGGCGACTTCGACCTCAAACTCGGCACCACGCCCAGCCGCAGCATGGCCCAAGGTCTGGTCAAACCGGCAGCAGTCGGCTCGTTCCACGGCGGCCTCGATCTGAGCCACGACAGCGGCCTGTATGTCGGCCAGTACGCACCGAGCATGGGCCTGACCCCGGGCAAGAACCTTGAAATCGACTCCTACGTCGGTTTCAAACAACCTTTCGATCAGACCCTCGGCTATGAAGTCGGGATGATCCATTACAGCTATCCCAAAGTAGACACCCTCGACAGCCAGGAGCTGTTCGGCGGCCTGACCCTGCTCGGCAGCCGCTTCGGTGTGGCCGTCAGTAACGACCCTGACAAACAGAACAACACGCTGTTCGCCGATCTTGGCGGCAATCAGCCGTTCGGCATCGGGATCAGCATGAAATACACCACCCACCAACTGAACACGCCGGTGTCGGTGGACGGTGGTTATGTCAGCAGTTTTACCGACTGGTCGGTGAAATTTTCCCGGCCGTTCATGGGCGTCGACCTAGACCTGATCTACAGTGATTCCAACCTCAGCGGCAGCGAATGCTCGGCGTACTCGGGACACAACAGTCAGTGTGACGGCCTGGTGACGCTCAAGGCCGAACGCGCGTTCTATTAATCGGCTGAACTGCCGGGAGTTCCCTGCGTTCACATAAGAATCAGACGTCAGGCTCTCGCAAGGATTCGCTCATGTCTCGCTGGTTCAAACACCTCGCCACCCTGCTGATCTTCACCCTCGCCCTCGGCGCCTGCAGCCGCGTCGGCCTGGCCTACCGCAATCTCGACGTGATCATTCCATGGACGCTTGGCGACTACCTGGACATGAACGGCGAGCAGAAGGACTGGTTCAACGAACGGCTCAAGGAACACCTGAACTGGCACTGCACCACACAGCTCCCGGGCTATCTCGACTGGCTGGATCGCTTGCAGGCGATGGTCGAAACCAATCAGGTGACGGACGCGGCACTGCAAGCGCGAACCGCCGAGGCCAAACAGGCCATCGCCGAAACCGCGCGCCAGATCACCCCGTCGGCCATCGAATTGCTGCAAGGGCTGGACGACAAACAAGTCGCGGAAATGAACGACGCGTTCGCCAAGGAGCTGCGCAAGCGAGAAAAGGAATATGTCAAACCGCCCTTGGCGCAGCAGATCGCCGAACGCGGTGCACGCATGGACAAGCGCCTGACCGATTGGCTTGGCCCGCTGAGCGTCACTCAGGAACAACGGGTGATGGCCTGGTCGACGGCGCTGGGTGATCAGAACACTCAATGGATCGCCAACCGCGCACATTGGCAGCAGCAATTCAGTAACGCCGTTGCCCAGCGTAAAAGTCCCGAATTCCCACAGCGAATCGAGACACTTCTGGTCAACCGCGAGCGTTTATGGACGCCCGATTACCAGAAGGCCTACGCCAACACCGAAGCACAGGCGCGCTCGCTGGCGGTTGATCTGATGGCCGAGAGCACGCCGCAGCAGCGTCAGCGGTTGCTCAAGAAAATCGAAGGGGTGCGCAAAGACTTCAACGATCTGAAGTGCCTTAAAGCCGCACAAAAATCTTGAGAGCGATGCAAAGCCCTGTTGGAGTGAGCCTGCTCGCCATGGCAGTGTGTCAATCAACATCACTGGCACTGAAATACCGCTATCGCGAGCAGGCTCACTCCTACAGGGGTAATAGGCAAATTCAGGCAATCTGCGCCTTTGAAGCCAGTTCATCAAACGTCGCCTCATCCAGCGCATCTTCCTGCTCATCCAGCACCTGACGCGGGTGGTCATTGCCGGGAATGCTGCTGTCGATCAGGCTCAACAAACTCGACCCACGGGGCGTCAGAACGAAATTGTTGCCCGTGCTGCCTTCATCATCCGGGCGCGGTGCAATGTACCCGCGCAAGAGCAACAACCGCTCATAGTCACAAGCCAGCGTTTTCAGGTGATCCAGATTCTCGATCGGCTCACCCGCACCGGCTTTCGCCGCCGCATAGTCCTCGGCATAAGCCCGCGGCGCGAAGCTGTGACCCGCACTGTTCTGCACTTCATGCAGCAAGCGTTCAATCAAATCCCAGTTATAAGTCGTCATCCTGATTCAACCTCCGGTGCACGTGAATTGGGCACTGTCATAAGTTGTGACCCGGGCGTGACGTAGCCGTTCAGCCGCATTTCTCGCCACGACCGACCGGCGGTCTGTCGAATTGATCGAGGGTTAAACGACTAGTCTGACAAAGACGGTTTCAACCCCCGCAGGAGAAATCATCATGAACGTCGAGAATCATCCGGTGGTATCGCGCGAAGAATGGCTCGCTGCGCGCAAACAGCATCTGACCGACGAAAAGGCCTTCACCCGCGAGCGTGACCGCTTGAGCGCCAAACGCCGCGCATTGCCTTGGGTCAAAGTCGACAAGGACTACCGCTTCCACGGCCTGCACGGCGAGCTGAAACTGGCCGACCTGTTCGGCCAACACAGTCAATTGATCGTTTACCACTTCATGTTCGCCAAGGACTGGGAAGAAGGCTGTCAGGGCTGCTCGTTCCTGTCCGACCACATCGACGGCGCGAACCAGCATCTGGCGCATCACGATATTGCGGTGGTGGCGGTCTCCCACGCACCGTTCGAACAGTTTCAGGCCTTCAGGCAGCGCATGGGCTGGAAATTCGACTGGGTGTCGTCAGACGGTTCCGATTTCAACTACGACTTTGGTGTTTGCGCCAGAGCCGAGGACGCCGAAGCCGGAAAGGCTACCTACAACTACGAAAAAACTGACAGCGCCGAGGAAGAAATGCCGGGGCTGAGTGTTTTCTATCGAAATGCGAAGGGCGACATATTCCATACCTACTCAACCTACGCCCGAGGTCTGGACATGCTGGTCGGCGCCTACAATTACCTCGACCTCACCCCCAAGGGCAGGAATGAGGACGACATCATGGAGTGGGTGCGGCACCATGATCGGTATGATGGAGGAACGAAGTCCATCTGCTGCCATAGTGATTGATATAAGTTTTTCACCGATGTGGGCAGCTGAATTTTCGCCAGCTACATCAACCCTTTACCGCAGTCGGACCAGCAGCAAATCGAATCATCCGAGCGGTTCAGATACCGACAAGTGGACACAACAGTTTTTCTGAATGTGCGATGCTAGCGACTCCGAAGGCTTCGGCCCGCTATAATAACTGCAGACTGTCAGTAAGGTGCCAAGATGGAAAAGCTCAGTTTGCAAGCCAAAAAAGTATGGTTTGCCAAGTACCGAAAAGGCAATTTCGCAGCCAGTTTGCGCTTGGAAGGTTTTGTACCATCGCCTTGTGAGGGTGATATCAAGCTGCCCACCAGAGACGCAGCCTTGAGGGCTGTGCGGCACGTGAAAGCTTGAGCACTGACAAGTACGGTACTGACCAGGCTCCGGATTGTTACCCCGGAACTGACGTTTTGATTAATTTGCTCAACCTGCAAAACGCGCAAGACCTTGATGAAGCCGAACGCTATATCAACGAGGTAGCCGCTGAAACCCTCGATTTCATCCTGCCTCCTTACAGTCTTGCGACGTTGAAACAAATCCATCGCACCCTGTTTGAACGAGTTTATTCTTGGGCAGGTGAAATTCGATCACTGGCAATTAGCAAAGGAACCACTCGATTCTGCAGCCCGGAATTCATTGAGCGAGAGGTAGCGAAGGAATTTGAAAGGATCGAGGCTGCGAACTGGTTCGAAGGATACCGCCGCGATCAACTGGTGGTATCCGTTGCCGAGTCCTATGGGACACTCAACGTAGCCCATCCATTCAGGGAAGGTAATGGTCGAACTCAGCGCATTTTGTTCGAATACATCATCGTCAATGCGGGCTATTCAATTGACTGGAGTTCGATTGGCCGACAGGAATGGATAGACGCGTGCATTCATTCTTTCTACACAAGTGATCAACCTCTTGCCGACATCTTTGATCGTTGCGTAGGTACTTCGCTGGTTGAATTGGACTACTGAGCGAGCACTTGGTGAGCAAGCCGGCGTACAAAGGCAATCTTCACTGAACTTTTCCAGAATGTCCCCCTCCACCGGTTAACCCGCCTTAACCGGAACGGAGGCCTGCCCCCATGAAAACCCTGATCAAGCTCACCCTCGCCGCCACCCTCGCCTGCGCTCTGCCCGTATGGGCGTGCACACCCGAGGAAGCCACCGCCAAACGTGAACAATTGGCCAAGGAAGTTTCCAGACTCACCGAACAGAATCCGGCCAAGGCCAAGGAGATCAATGCCGAGTTGCAGAAGATGGACTTGGGCACGGCCAGCGCCGATCTGCCGGACAAGTGCCAGTTGATTGATCAGCGGTTGAAGGAACTGGGGACGGCTGAGAAAAAAACCGAGAGCTAAACGCAAGATCTACAGATCGCAGCCTTCGGCAGCTCCTACACCGATCCCTGTAGGAGCTGCCGAAGGCTGCGATCTTTTACCCGTTAAAATGCATCAGTGCATTTATTTTATTGCATAAACGCATATCTTGACTAAGGTTACCTCGAGCAAGGAGATCGGCACCGTTCATCGCAGATGAAAACCGTTAACCACCGATCGCTCTGCAGCACCGCAACACACTCACAAGCTGGACGCTTGTTTTCATTCATGGAGGACTGAAAATGTTAACCACTCAAGCAACATCGTTCACCGGCGAGAGCCTGCCAAGATGCCTCGTTGGCCATCTGCTCGACCCGCAACTGGTCGAGGTTGAAGCCACTGCGCAAACCGCACCACTGGCCGCCGCCAGCCTCAACTTCAGCATGCAGAAACAGACCCAGACCAACTGGTGCTGGGCCGCCGTTTCCGCCTCGGTCGGCAACTACTACGGCACCGGGTCATGGACTCAGTGCGGCGTCGCCAGCACCCAGCTGGACCGCAATTGCTGCAGTCAGCCGGGGCCGTGCAACGTCTATGGCTACCTGGATTCGGCCCTGCAGACCACCCGCAGCTACAACGGGATGAATCAGGGTTCGCTGCAGATGTCGGCCATTCAGAACCAGATCAACATGGGTCGCCCGGTTGGCCTGCGCTGTGCCTGGTACGGTGGCGGTGCGCACTTCCTGGCGATCTACGGCACCAACGGCAACTACGTGCTGGTCGCCGACTCGATCTACGGTTACTCGACCCGCGCGCTGAACTCATTCCCGGGTTCGTACAACGGCGGCGGCAACTGGACTCACACTTACTTCACTGCGAAAAACTAGGAGGGCGACATCATGCAACTGACTTATCCAAAGGCGCCTTCCAACGGCGTACAGACTTTGCGTCCGGTGCTGCAAGCCGCGCTGCAAAACCAGGGCTTCGGCATCAATCGCCAGTTCGCCAATGCGGCACCGGCCAAAGTCAGCCTCAGCGAAGCCTATCGCGGCTACTCGCTGACGCTGGACGACCTGAGCCAGGGCAAGGGTCTGAAAGACGCACGCATCGGTGACTGGCATTACCTGGTATTTGCCGACGGCGTAAGCATTGCCGATGCGCAACTGGCCGAGGTGCGTGGCCATGTCGAGTTCGCTTCGCTGAACCACGGCACCCGGGCCGCCGACACCGTGGGCGCGTTGAAACTGGCGGAACAGGCGCCGCAGCTGCAGGGCAAGAGCGTCGAATTGCGTGTGCTGTTTGTCTCGGCGCTGCACGTCGTGGCGATCTGGCTGCACGCTGACGGTGAAGATGTGCTGATCCCGATCGAGCCGACGCCGAAAGAGCTCGGGGATTCGCGGTTGTACAGCGAAGCCACGCTGCTCGCGCTGCTCAAACCGGCGGCAGATCGCGCCAAACAGCGCTTTGACGCAGACACCAGCGGACAGTTGGGGAACTGACAAACCCTGCGCATAAAAAAACCCGGACACTGTCCGGGTTTTTTATTGGCCATTTGAGGCGACTTATTCAGCCGCAGGCTCAACCGGCTTGCGACGCTTGAGCGGGGCCATGCCGTCGCTGCTCACCAGCGAATCCGGCTTCGGACGGTTGGCACTCTTGCGCTTGGTCGGGGTCTTGGCGGCGGTTTTCTTCTTGTCGCCCTTGGCGTCGGTCTTTTTCTTCTTCACGCCGACGGCTTTGCCCGAGGCCTTGACCTTTTTCGGCCCGCCGTAGGTGCCTTTGACTTCCTTGATGGTGCGGCGCTCGAAGCTCTGCTTCAGGTAGCGCTCGATGCTCGACATCAGGTTCCAGTCGCCATGGCAGATCAGCGAGATCGCCAGACCGTCGTTGCCGGCGCGGCCGGTACGACCGATGCGGTGCACGTATTCGTCGCCACTGCGTGGCATGTCGAAGTTGATCACCAGATCCAGGCCATCAACGTCCAGACCACGGGCCGCGACGTCGGTCGCTACCAGAATCTTCACGCCGCCCTGCTTCAGACGATCGATTGCCAGTTTGCGATCCTTCTGGTCTTTCTCGCCGTGCAGCACGAACGCCTTGTATTCCTGAGCCACGAGGCGGCCGTAGATGCGGTCGGCCATGGCACGGGTGTTGGTGAAAACGATGGCCTTCTGGTAGGTCTCGTTGGCCAGCAGCCAGTTGACGATCTGTTCTTTGTGCTGGTTGTGGTCGGCAGTGATGATCTGCTGACGGGTGGTCGAGTTCAGCTGGCTGACCGCGTTGAGCTGCAGGTGCTCAGGGTTGTTCAGCACCTTGGCGATCATCTCGCGCAGGCCGGAACCGCCGGTGGTGGCGGAGAACAGCATGGTCTGCTGACGGTTCGGGCATTCGTCGACCAGACGTTGCACGTCTTCGGCGAAACCCATGTCGAGCATGCGGTCGGCTTCGTCGAGCACCAGCACTTCGACTTCTTTCAAATCGAGGTTGCCGGCGTTGAGTTGCTCGATCATCCGGCCCGGCGTACCGATCAGGATGTCCGGCACCTTGCGCAGCATCGCCGCCTGTACCTTGAAGTCTTCGCCGCCGGTGATAAGGCCGGACTTGATGAAAGTGAACTGCGAAAAACGCTCGACTTCCTTCAGGGTCTGCTGGGCCAGTTCGCGGGTCGGCAGCAGGATCAGGGTCTTGATGCTGACGCGGATCTTGGCCGGGCCGATCAGGCGGTTGAGGATCGGCAGGACAAAAGCGGCGGTCTTGCCGCTACCGGTTTGCGCCGTCACCCGCAGGTCACGCCCCTGGAGCGCCAGCGGAATGGCCGCTGCTTGCACAGGCGTTGGCTCGACAAATTTCAGCTCGGCCACGGCTTTGAGCAGGCGTTCGTGCAGGGCGAATTGGGAAAACACGGGTGCTACCTCGAAGATATGCAAAAAAACAGCTGCATAGGTTACCGGTTTCGAGCGCTCAGGCCGAGTTTCTTTATACAAACGGGCGTAATCAGTGGCTTTTTTGTTGCTCGATTTGTCTCCAACGGTAATACACAGCGTCTTAAATGCTCTAATCGCCCATCGCGTCTTACAGAAGAATCGTTGCTCACATGGATTTCAAACAGCTCTGGCTCAACGCCCAAGACCTCTGGGGTGCCCTCGAACAGCACCCGTTCCTGCAATCCGGCCTGGCGCTGATGTTGCTATTGGTGATCGCGCTGGTCCTCGGACGAGTGGCACGTTATCTGATCCTGCATGCCAGCCGCATGCTCGGGCGCCAGCCGGCCCTGCACTGGATCAACGACTTTCGCCACAACAAGGTGTTTCAGCGTCTGGCGCAGATGACCCCGTCGCTGGTGATCCAGTTCGGCCTGCACCTGGTGCCGGAACTGAGCAAAACCGCGATGACCTTCCTCGGCAACGTGGCGCTGTCCTTCACCATCCTGTTCCTGCTGCTGTCGGTCAGCGCCCTGCTCAATGCGCTGCTGGACATCTACGCCCGCACCGAACACGCCCGCACCCGCTCGATCAAGGGCTACGTACAGCTGGGGAAAATGGTCTTGTACGTGTTTGGTGCGATCATCATCGTCGCGACCTTGATCGACCGTTCGCCGCTGTTGCTGCTCTCCGGTCTGGGTGCGATGTCGGCGGTGATTCTGTTGGTCTACAAGGACACATTGCTGTCGTTCGTCGCCAGCGTGCAGCTGACCAGCAACGACATGCTGCGGGTCGGCGACTGGATCGAAATGCCGCAAGTCGGCGCCGATGGTGACGTGGTCGACATCACCCTGCACACGGTCAAGGTGCAGAACTTCGACAAGACGATTGTCTCGATCCCGACCTGGCGCCTGATGTCCGAGTCGTTCCGCAACTGGCGCGGCATGCAGCAATCCGGTGGACGTCGGATCAAGCGCAGCCTGTTCATCGACGCCAGCGGCGTGCGCTTCATCCGCGACGATGAGGAAGAAAAGCTCTCCCAGGTACACCTGCTGACCGGCTACATGGCCCGCAAGAAAGCCGAACTCAAGGCGTGGAACGAGGCGCAGGGCAACGTCGCGGCGATGTCGGCCAACCGCCGGCGCATGACCAACGTCGGCACCTTCCGTGCTTATGCGCTGGCGTATCTGAAGAGCCACCCGGAGGTACAGCCGAACATGACCTGCATGGTTCGCCAGATGCAGACCACGGCGCAGGGTATTCCGCTGGAAATCTACTGCTTCACGACCACCACGGTGTGGGCCGACTATGAGCGGATTCAGGGGGACATTTTCGACTATCTGCTGGCGGTACTGCCGGAGTTTGGCTTGAGCCTGTATCAGCAGCCGAGTGGTGGGGATTTGCGTACCGGGTTGCTACCAGCGGTGCTGGGTTCGGCGCATATCCCCGAGCCGCAAAAACACCTCATGTAACACCATCCCCATGTAGGAGCTGCCGCAGGCTGCGATCCTTTGATCTTTAAAATCAAAGGATCGCAGCCTGCGGCAGCTCCTACATTCAGTTATGCGGTGCGGCGGATGCCCAATCGGCTGATCCATACAGCGGCGAGGATGACGCTGCCGCCGAGGAACAATCGCCCCAGCTCTTCATGCTGATTCCAGATCAGCAGATTCAGCAGCAGCCCCACGGGCACATGCAGGTTGTTCATCACCGCCAGCGTGCCGCCGTTGACCATGCACGCGCCCTTGTTCCACCAGTACATCCCCAGCGCCGTCGAGACCAGTCCGAGGAACAGCAACACGCCCCATTGCAGCGGTGCTTCGGGCAGGAAGTTGGCTTTGCCGAACAGCAGAAATGCCGGCAATACCACCGCCAGTGCCCCGAGGTAGAAGAAGCCGAAACGTCGGTAATGCGGCAGATCGCTCGGGTGTTTGGCCACCAGATGCTTGTACATCACCTGCCCTGCCGCATAGGTGAAGTTGGCCAGTTGCAGCAGCAGGAAGCCCATGAAGAAATCCGGACTGATGCTGTCGAAACGAATCACCGCCGCGCCGCCCACCGCGACCAGCGCCGCAATCAGCGCCCACGGATTGAAGCGGCGGTTCAGCGCATCTTCGATCAGCGTCACGTGCAGCGGCGTGAGGATGGTGAACAGCAACACCTCCGGCACCGTCAGCACACGGAAGCTCAGGTACAGGCAAACGTAGGTGATGCCGAACTGCAACGCGCCGATCAGCAGCATGCCGCGCATGAACGCCGGTTCCACCGAGCGCCAGCGGGTCAGCGGAATGAACACCAGCCCGGCCAGCACCACACGCACCAGCACCGCGAAGTAGCTGTCGACGTGCCCGGCGAGGTATTCGCCGATCAGACTGAAGGAAAACGCCTGAATCAGCGTGACAAAAAGTAGATAGCCCATGCTCGCCCCTAATTTGAATGGCGGCGACGATAGCCGGTTTTACATTCCGCAACCAACACAAAATCCCCTGTAGGAGCTGCCGCAGCCCGAGCCTGCGGCAGCTCCTACAGGGAGAGCAGTGAATCAGAGAAATCCCAGGCAAAAAAAAAGCCCGATCTCGCTAAAGCGTTCAATCGGGCTACAGCACTCAGGAGCAACAAGTGCAAAGGGAGGTTCGATGCGCGTAGAGCCTTGAAGGGGTTGCGCCAGGTCACTTAAACAATCGGCGATTATCTGGCGATTAACATATCAAGCGACCTGGGACAGTTTGGCGTTGGCCTGATTAAGGCCCTTCTCCTGGAAGTCGCCGCCCAGGTTCATGCCTTCGGCGTGAATGAAGGTCACGTCGTGGATGCCGATGAAACCCATGACCTGACGCAGGTACGGTTCCTGATGGTCGGCCGGGCCGCCGGCGTAGATCCCGCCGCGAGCGGTCAGCACGTAGGCACGTTTGCCGCTGAGCAGGCCTTGCGGGCCGGTTTCGGTGTACTTGAAGGTCACGCCGGCACGCAGCACGTGGTCGAGCCAGGCCTTGAGGGTGCTCGGGATTGCAAAGTTGTACATCGGCGCAGCCATCACCAGTACGTCGGCGGCGAGCAGCTCGTCGGTCAATTCGTTGGAGCGCTCCAGCGACGATTGTTCGTTGGCGCTGCGCTGCTCGGCAGGCTTCATCCAGCCGCCCAGCAGGTTGGCGTCCAGGTGTGGAACGGGATTCAAGGCGAGATCACGCACGGTGATCTGATCGTTGGGGTGCGCGGATTTCCACTGGCTGATGAAGGTCTGGGTCAGTTGACGGGAAACCGAATCTTGCTGGCGGGCACTGCTTTCGATGATCAGAACGCGGGACATGGTGTGTAGTCTCCATCCGAGAATGTTGTAAGTCGATGGAGTGAAGGTTAAACAGGGTTGTATCGATGAAAAAGCGCAAATAATTGCTGCAAAGTATCGAATAATTCGTTTAGATGCTGACACGCACCTTTGTAGGAGTGAGCCTGCTCGCGATAGCGATGTGTCCGATACATCAGAGTTAACTGACACACCGCTATCGCGAGCAGGCTCACTCCTACAGGGGATCGACCGTTATTTCGGGCTGCAGCTCAGGTTGATGCGCAGCTTGATGATTTCGCGGGAGAACTTGGCCGTGGCATTCGTATGCTTGCGGGCCGGGACTTCGATGTTGCGCGTACGCGGTGCTTCCGGGCCATTGTTGAAAACGACTTTGCAGGTCGCGTCGACATCACCGTAGTTGGCGACCCGGATGGAGCCGATGTCTTTGTCGGTGTCGAAGGTCTCGTAGTCGATCTTCAAGCCATTGAGGTTCTTCTGCACATCGATCGGGTAAGCAAACGCCGTCAGCGGCAGCAGCGCCAGCACCACACAACAGAATTTTTTCATTCGCCAGTCTCCATGAGGGACGGCCAGCTTAGGACAAGAGGAGCTATTGATGAAAGCGCCCCGCGTGACCCTTGATCAATGGCGAACATTGCAGGCCGTGGTCGACCACGGCGGATTCGCCCAGGCCGCCGAGGTTCTGCACCGTTCGCAATCGTCGGTGAGTTACACCGTCGCCCGCATGCAGGACCAGCTCGGCGTGCCGTTGCTGCGCATCGACGGACGTAAAGCGGTGCTCACCGAAGCCGGCGGCGTGCTGCTACGCCGCTCGCGACAACTGGTGAAACAGGCCAGCCAACTGGAAGACCTCGCTCACCACATGGAGCAAGGTTGGGAGGCCGAGGTGCGGCTGGTGGTCGATGCGGCTTACCCAAGCGCACGCATCGTCCGGGCGCTGACCGCATTCATGCCGCAGAGTCGCGGCTGCCGCGTGCGTCTGCGCGAGGAGGTGTTGTCGGGGGTCGAAGAGGTCTTGCTCGAAGGCGTGGCCGATCTGGCAATCACCGGCCTGAGCATCCCCGGCTACCTCGGCGCGGAATTGAGCGACGTCGAATTTGTCGCGGTCGCCCACCCGGATCACGCGCTGCATCGGCTCAATCGCGAACTGAGCTTCCAGGATCTGGAAACCCAGATGCAGGTGGTGATTCGCGACTCCGGTCGCCAGCAACCACGCGACGTCGGTTGGCTCGGCGCCGAACAGCGCTGGACCGTCGGCAGCCTCGCTACGGCTGCCACGTTCGTCAGCAGCGGCCTGGGCTTTGCCTGGCTGCCGCGGCACATGATCGAACGCGAATTGAAGGAAGGCACGCTCAAGCTGCTACCGTTGGATCAGGGGGGCAGCCGTAACCCGAGCTTCTATCTGTATTCGAACAAGGACAAACCGCTGGGCCCGGCGACACAAATACTCATCGAACTGCTGCGCACCTTCGACACTTTGCCGCTGGACGCACCGTTCGCCGCCCCTGAGCAAGCCTGACACGGAGTTCACCGATGGCGTATTTCGAACATGAAGGTTGCAACCTGCACTACGAGGAATATGGCCACGGCACCCCGTTGCTGCTGGTTCACGGGCTCGGTTCGAGCACCCTGGACTGGGAAATGCAAATCCCGGCACTGTCGGCGCACTACCGGGTGATCGTCCCCGACATACGCGGTCACGGTCGCTCGGACAAACCTCGCGAGCGCTACAGCATCGCCGGTTTCAGCGCCGATCTGCTGGCGCTGATCGAGCACCTGAAACTCGGCCCGGTGCACTACGTCGGGCTGTCGATGGGCGGGATGATCGGCTTTCAGTTCGGCGTCGATCAGCCGCAAATGCTGAAAAGCCTGACCATCGTCAACAGCGCCCCCGAGGTGAAGATCCGCAGCCGCGACGATTACTGGCAGTGGTTCAAGCGCTGGAGCCTGATGCGCGTGCTGAGCCTGGCAACCATCGGCAAGGCCTTGGGCGGCAAACTTTTCCCCAAGCCCGAGCAGGCCGATTTGCGGCAGAAAATGTCCGAGCGCTGGGCAAAAAACGACAAACGTGCTTATCTCGCCAGCTTCGATGCGATTGTTGGCTGGGGCGTTCAGGAACGACTTTCCCGGGTGACCTGTCCAACCCTCATCGTCACTGCCGACCGTGACTACACACCGGTGGCACTGAAAGAAACCTATGTAAAACTGCTGCCCGATGCGCGGCTGGTGGTGATCACCGATTCGCGCCACGCCACCCCGCTCGATCAACCCGAACGCTTCAACCAAACGCTGCTGGAGTTCCTTGCCACAGCCGATACTCAATCTCAGGATCACTGACCCATGCTGAAAAAACTCGCCCTCGCCGCCGGCACCGTGCTGTTTGCTGCCAACCTGATGGCTGCCACCCCGGCCAAAGCGCCGCACGTGCTGCTGGACACCACCAACGGCCAGATCGAAATCGAACTGGATCCGGTCAAGGCGCCAATCAGTACCAAAAACTTTCTGGATTACGTCAACAGCGGTTTTTACACCAACACCATTTTCCACCGTGTGATCCCGGGCTTCATGGCTCAGGGCGGCGGCTTCACGCCACAGATGCAGCAGAAAGAAACCAGGGCGCCGATCAAGAACGAACACAAAAACGGCCTGGCCAACGTGCGTGGCACCTTGTCCATGGCGCGCACCTCCGTACCTGATTCGGCCACCAGCCAGTTCTTCATCAACGTCAAGGACAACGACTTCCTCGATCAAGGTGATGGCTACGCCGTCTTCGGCAAAGTAGTCAAAGGCATGGACGTTGTAGACATCATCGTCAACTCGCCAACCACCACCAAACAGGGCATGCAAAACGTGCCTTCCGACCCTGTGATCATCAAGTCGGCCAAAGTCATCGACTAAGCTGTACAGGGCATTTCGAGCGGCGCTGGCGTGACGCCACGCCGCTCACACCGATAAAAGGAGAGCCCGGCATCCGGGCGGTTATCTGATGCTCTATCGCCGTTTCGAACAACTGATCGACATATTCCGCGATGCCCCCACGGCCTCCCCGCCGGATCGTGTCTGGCCCTTCTATACCTATTACCTGAAGCAGGTCTGGCCGAGTTTTGCCGCCCTGCTCGTCGTCGGCCTGTTTGCCGCGCTGATCGAAGTGGCATTGTTCAGTTACCTGAGCCGCATCATCGACCTGGCCCAGGGCACGCCCAACCCGAATTTCTTCAGCGACCACGCCCTCGAACTGACCTGGATGGTGGTGGTCGCCCTGGTGCTGCGGCCGATCTTTTTCGGTCTGCACGACCTGCTGGTGCACCAGACCCTGAGCCCCGGCATGACCAGCATGATCCGCTGGCAGAACCATAGCTACGTGCTCAAGCAGAGCCTGAACTTCTTCCAGAACGACTTCGCCGGGCGCATCGCCCAACGCATCATGCAGACCGGCAACTCGCTGCGTGACTCGGCGGTGCAAGCGGTGGATGCGCTGTGGCATGTGGTGATCTACGCGATCAGTTCGCTGGTGCTGTTCGCCGAAGCCGACTGGCGCTTGATGATCCCGCTGCTGACGTGGATCGCCGCCTACATCGGCGCGCTGTATTACTTTGTGCCACGGGTGAAAGATCGCTCGGTGGAGGCCTCCGACGCGCGCTCGAAACTGATGGGGCGAATCGTCGACGGCTACACCAACATCGCCACCCTCAAGCTGTTCGCCCACACCAACTTCGAACAGCACTACGCCAAGGAAGCCATCGAAGAGCAGACGGTCAAGGCGCAAATGGCCGGCCGCGTGGTGACCAGCATGGACGTGGCAATCACCACCATGAACGGCCTGCTGATCGTCGGCACCACTGCGCTGGCACTGTGGCTTTGGACGCAGTCGCTGATCACCGTCGGCGCGATCGCCCTGGCCACCGGTCTGGTGATCCGCATCGTCAACATGTCCGGCTGGATCATGTGGGTGGTCACCGGCATTTTCGAGAACATCGGCATGGTGCAGGACGGTCTGCAGACCATCTCGCAACCGGTCAGCGTCACCGACCAAAAACAGGCCAAACCGCTGGCCGTGGCCCGTGGCGAAGTGCGTTTCGAGCACGTGGATTTTCACTACGGCAAGAAGAAAGGCATCATCGGCGACCTCAACCTGAACATTAAACCCGGCGAGAAAATCGGTCTGATCGGGCCGTCCGGCGCCGGCAAATCGACCTTGGTCAACCTGCTGCTGCGCCTGTACGACGTCGAGGGTGGACGGATCCTGATCGATGGGCAGAACATCGCCGAAGTCGGCCAGGAAAGTCTGCGCGCACGCATCGGCATGATCACGCAGGACACTTCCCTGCTGCACCGCTCGATCCGCGACAACTTGCTGTACGGCAAGCCTGACGCCACCGACGCCGAACTCTGGGATGCGGTGCACAAGGCCCGCGCCGATGAGTTCATTCCGTTGCTGTCGGACGCGGAGGGCCGCACGGGTTTTGACGCGCACGTCGGCGAACGCGGGGTGAAACTGTCCGGCGGCCAGCGTCAGCGCATCGCGATTGCCCGGGTGTTGCTCAAGGACGCGCCGATCCTGATCATGGACGAAGCGACCTCGGCACTCGATTCGGAAGTCGAAGCGGCGATTCAGGAAAGCCTGGAAACACTGATGCAAGGCAAAACCGTGATCGCCATTGCTCACCGCCTCTCGACCATCGCCCGCATGGATCGGCTGGTGGTCCTGGAAAACGGCAAGATCGCCGAGAGCGGTACCCACGCCGAACTGCTGGCACATCGCGGATTGTATGCGCGGTTGTGGGCGCACCAGACCGGGGGGTTTGTCGGGATCGATTGATCACGCAAGATCAAAAGATCGCAGCCTTCGGCAACTCCTACAGGGTATTTGTGCCCACCTGCAGGAGCTGCCGATGGCTGCGATCTTTGCTTTTGGGTCGCTGGAAAACCACAAAATCCCTGCTGTACTCAGCCAAGGTTCCAGCAGGGAACCTGTCGTAAATCGCAAGGAAGCACAACTCGATACAGTCTCGATAGCACGCCTATCAAGGACTCTCTCATGTCTCTGTTCAAACGTTCAGTTACTGAGTTGTTGGGTACGTTCTGGCTGGTTCTGGGTGGTTGTGGCAGCGCGGTAATCGCCGCGTCCTCGCCCTTGGGTATCGGGGTGCTGGGGGTGGCCCTGGCGTTTGGTCTGACGGTGCTGACCATGGCGTTCGCCATTGGCCACATCAGCGGCTGTCACCTCAATCCGGCAGTGTCGGTCGGGTTGGTGGTCGGCGGGCGGTTTCCGGCCAGGGAGCTACCCGCCTACATCATCGCCCAGGTGCTCGGCGCGATTCTCGCCGCGGCGCTGATTGCGCACATCGCCAGCGGCAAGGAAGGCTTCGATATCGCCGCCGGTCTGGCCTCCAACGGGTATGGCGAGCATTCGCCCGGCAAATACTCGATGGCCGCAGGCTTTGTCACCGAACTGGTGATGACCGGGATGTTCGTGATCATCATCCTCGGCGCCACCGACAAACGCGCCCCGGCGGGCCTCGCACCGATTGCCATCGGCCTTGGCCTGACGCTGATTCACCTGATCTCGATTCCGGTCACCAATACCTCGGTCAACCCGGCGCGCAGCACCGGGCCGGCGCTGATGGTCGGCGGTTGGGCGATTGCGCAGTTGTGGATGTTCTGGGTCGCGCCGCTGCTGGGCGCGGTAGTCGGTGGGACGATTTATCGCTGGCTGGGCAAAGAGCAATCCTGAAACCACCGCCGTCCCTGTAGGAGCTGCCGCAGGCTCGGGCCGCGATCGGACGATCTTTTGATTTTATTTTTCAAGATCAAGATCAAGATCAACAGATCGTCCGATCGCGGCCCGAGCCTGCGGCAGCTCCTACAGGGATCTAGGTTTGGCGGTAGGGCAAGGCTGTTCTGGCTTCCTCGGCGTACGCAAGGACGCCGGCGCGTTCCTGTTGCAGGAAGTCTTTGACTGCGGCTTTCAGACCGGGATGGCGCAGGTAGTGCCACGAGTGGGTGATCACCGGCTCAAAACCGCGAATCAGTTTATGTTCACCCTGAGCACCCGCATCAAAACGCTGATACCCCTGGGCAATCGCATAGTCCATGCCCTGATAGAAACACGTCTCGAAATGCAGCCGGTCAAACTCGGCCAGACAGCCCCAATAGCGTCCGTAGAAACTGTCGCCCCCGACCAGACTGAACGCCATCGCCACCGGACGTGAACCCTGCCTGGCGAAGACCACCCGAATCGCCTCCGGCATCCGCGCAGCCAGCAGACTGAAAAACTCGCGCGTCAGGTACGGCGCCTGCCGGCGCACGGCGTAAGTATTGGCATAGCAGGCGTAGACAAAATCCCATTGCGCCTCGTCCAGCTCGCGCCCCTGCAGCCATTCGAACTCGAAGCCCTGCCCTGCCACCTGCTCGCGTTCTTTACGCATCTGCTTGCGCTTGCGCGAACTGAGCACGTCGAGAAAATCCTGGAAGTCTCGGTAACCGCGATTCTGCCAGTGATACTGACAGCCGATACGCTGCAGCCAGCCTGGTTGCTCGGCCATCGCGGCATCGGTGAACGGGTCGGTGAAATTGATGTGCGCGCTGGAAAGCTCTTCGATTTCCAGATAACCCGGCAAGCTCTTGAGCAGTTCGAAACCGTCCTCGACATTCGCTGCCAACAGTCGTGGGCCGCTGACCGGGCTGAACGGCACCGCCGTCAGCAGTTTGGGGTAGTAATCGATGCCGGCCCGGGCGCAGGCATCGGCCCAGCCGTGATCGAACACGTACTCACCGTAGGAATGCCACTTGCGATAACTGGGCAACGCCGCGATCAGCCGATCATCTTCGACGTGCAGCAGATGCTCGGCTTGCCACCCGGAATGCGGGCCAACGCTGCCGCTGTCTTCTAGGGCCGAGAGAAAGGCGTGCCGCAGAAACGGCTGGTTCTCGGGCACCAGTGCATCCCAGGTCGCAGGGGCGATTTCTGACAGGCTTTGCAGGCGTTGCAACGGCATCCACTGACTCTCCACTTCCGGGCTTCAAAGCCCCGCGAGTATCGCTTATCGCTGCCCTTTGCACACGAGCATTCGGACGACAGCGCTCTAGATCAATAGTTCAGGACAACTTTATATCGTCATCGACATGACATCACTTAGCCACTGCCCTGTCATAAACCATCGCGATACTCGCTCCTGTTTTTAGAGCGCCGGGTTCTACCCGGACACTGTTTTCCGACGTGCGCGTCGGTGTGCCCAGGATGGTTCAGCCATCCCCTCTCATCTTCGGAGATTGCTATGCGTCTTGCTTCCACGAAAACTGCGGCGGCCCTGTGCGGTGGCCTGTTGCTGGCCATGAGCGTTCCGGCCAGCGCTGCAGTCGACGCCAAACTGCTCGACATGCTCAAGGCCAACGGTTCCATTTCCCAGGCGCAGTACGTCGAACTGCAGACTGAACTGGCCAAGGATCAAAAGGCTCAGCAAATCGCGCAGCAGGCGCAGCAAGAGACCAACGAGCAAATCGCGGCGACCGCGAAGAAAACCAACGAGCTGAGCTCCTTCGACCAGAAACTCGCCTGGGCCGCCAAGACCCAGTTCAAGGGTGACGTGCGTATTCGTCAGGAGACCGTCAAGATCGACGGCGAATCCAATAACGGTGGCCGTGACAAGGATCGCCAGCGTATCCGCGCACGTCTGGGTGCTTACACCGAGATCAACCCGCAAGTCGACACCGGTATTCGTATCGCCACCGGCGGCGGCGACGATGCCCGTTCGACCAACCAGGACATGGACAACTACTTCGACAAGAAGCAGATCTGGCTCGACCTGGGCTACATCGACTACCACCCCGATGCAATCAAGAACCTGCACGTGATCGGCGGCAAGATGCTGCAACCGTGGGTCAGCATGGGCGACGTGATCTGGGACAGCGACATCAATCCGGAAGGTCTGGCCGTCACCTACAAATATCCACTGGGCAGCAGCGCCGAACTGTTCGGCAGCCTGGGTAACTACACCCTCAAGGACAACGTCGACGGCGAAGGCGTGCAATTCCGTCACGACCTGCGCCTGACTGCCGGTCAATTGGGCAGCCGTTTCGCGATCACCGACAACCTGAAACTGACCCTGGGCGGTAGCGTCTACGCCTACCAGAACGACGAAGACAGCCGCTGCACCGGGACGTCCACACCGTGCGCGCTGTCGGTCAATGGCAACTCGGCCAACAACGAATTCCGTCTGTATGAAGGGTTCAGCCAGGTCGACATCGGCGGTCTGCCGATGCCACTGTCGTTCTACGGCCAGTACGTGAAGAACAACGATGCCGTGACCGATCAGGACACCGCGTGGCTGTTGGGTGCCAAGTCGAAAGTCTTCGGCCTGAACCTCGATTACAACTATCGTGACGTGCAGCGCAACGCCGTGGTCGGCGCCTTCACCGACTCCGACTTCGCCAACGGCACCACCGGTTCCCGCGGGCACAAGTTCAAGGTCGGTTACGACATCGACAAGAACTTCGCCATCGGCGCCACGTACTTCCTGACCAAGGCCGACTTCTCCAGCCGTACCCAGCGTGACGCAGATACCAACACCCTGCAGCTGGATGCGGAAGCCAAGTTCTAAAACGCTTCACCCTCTAGCCTGACGCGGGCGGGACGATCCCCATCATCCGTTCGTTTCGTCCGCGCCGGGCTATTCTGCAGGAAGCAAAAAAAAACTGTAGGAGCTGCCGAAGGCTGCGATCTTTTGATCTTGTTTTTGAGGATCAAAAGATCGCAGCCTCCGGCAGCTCCTACAGGGAATTGTCTTTGCGGCGTTGCTCGGCCAGGCGTTCGGCCAGCGCATCTGCACCCTCTTGTGGTTTCTCCGGCATCGCCTTCAGGGTGGCCTGCATCAAACGCATCTGACGAATGAAGCGCCGACAGTTCGGGCAGAACATCAGGTGATGGCGCACCATCAGTTTTTCGCGAAAGCTCAACTGGCCATCGAGATAATCGCTGGAGCGTGCCACTTGTTCCTTGCAGGTCAGCATTCGCCAGTCTCCTCAAAATGCTCCACCGTGGCGAAGACTTTCAGCCGCGCCCGATGCAGCAGAACACGGACATTGGAGAGCGAGATCTCCAGAAGATTACAGATCTCTTCCAGCTCCAGACCCTGACGCTCACGCAGCAGCAACACGCTGCTTTGCAGTTCCGACAGGCTGAGCAAGGTGTGCTCCAGGCAATCACGCAATTCGCTTTCGGTGAGCAAGGCTTCCGGCGTGTCCTGATGCCAGGCGAACGGCGCCACCAGCCAATGACCGTCACCGGGAGAAAAGCGATCATCGTCGATGGTGCCGTGGGGTGACGGCAGATCATCCATCAATACTTCGCGGCGGTTTTGTTTGTAGCGGCTCTTGGCCGAATTGGCGGTGATGGTCAGCAGCCAGGTCTTGAGACTGGAACGTCCCTCGAAGCTACCGATATGGCGCACCACGGAGAGCCAGGCGTCCTGCACCACTTCTTCGACATGGCGCTGGCCGACAATCGCGTAAGCCACCGCGCGCATCGCGCTCTGATAGGTGCTCACCAGTTCCTTGAAAGCCTTTTGCTCACCCGCGAGCAGGCGTTCGAGCAGTTGGGGGTCGTTCGTTGCGGCCATGCACGCCTCGTTTTCAGATGGTCGAAAGCAAAAGATCGCAGCCTGCGGCAGCTCCTACAGAGATCAGTGTAGGAGCTGCCGCAGGCTGCGATCTTTTCAGGCGCACTCAGCGCTTGCGCAGAATCACGCTACCGATCGAGTAACCGGCGCCGAACGAGCTCAATACCGCCAGCGAACCGCTGGCCAGATCGTCCTGGTATTTATGGAACGCAATCACCGAGCCGGCAGAGCTGGTGTTGGCGTAGGTATCGAGAATCACCGGCGCCTCTTCTTCAGTGGCTTCACGGCCCAGCAGCTTGCGCACGATCAGGTGGTTCATGCTCAGGTTGGCCTGGTGCAGCCAGAAGCGCTTGACGTCGCCGACGTTGAGCTTGTTCTCCTCCAGGTGCTCGCCGATCAGCTCGGCAACCATCGGGCAGACGTCCTTGAACACCTTGCGGCCTTCCTGCACGAACAGCTTGTCGCGGGCACCGATGCCCTCTTCCGCGGCACGGTTGAGGAAGCCGAAGTTGTTGCGGATGTTGTTGGAGAACTTGGTCAGCAGTTTGGTGCTGACCACGTCGAACTGATACTTGGACGTCGCCAGGTCAGCGCGCTCGATGATCACTGCCGTCGCCGCGTCACCGAAGATGAAGTGGCTGTCACGGTCGCGGAAGTTCAGGTGACCGGTGCAGACTTCCGGGTTGACCATCAGGATCGCCCGGGCCTGGCCCAGTTGCACGCTGTTGGCGGCGGCCTGAATGCCGAAAGTCGCCGAAGAGCAGGCCACGTTCATGTCGAAACCGAAGCCCTGAATGCCCAGCGCTTCCTGGACCTCGATGGCGATGGCCGGGTAGGCACGCTGCAGGTTGGAGCAGGCAACGATCACGCCGTCGATGTCGGCGGCTGTCTTGCCGGCACGTTGCAGGGCCTGTTCGGCGGCGCCGATGGCCATCTGGCAGAGGACCGACCATTCGTCGTTGGAGCGCTCCGGGAGGCGCGGGGCCATGCGCGCAGGATCGAGGATGCCGTCCTTGTCCATGACAAAGCGGCTCTTGATGCCCGAGGCTTTTTCGATGAATGCAGCACTCGATTCGGTCAGCGCCTGGACTTCACCGCTGGCGATGGCGTCGGCGTTGTCGGCGTTGAATTGCGCAACATAGGTATTGAAAGACTGCACCAGCTCTTCGTTGGAGATGCTGTTGGCCGGGGTGTACAGGCCGGTGCCGCTGATGACGACGTTATGCATGGTCGTTTCTCTAATCTGTTCAGGCAGAAAGCGCTGGCACCGACGTACCAACACACAAAGGGTCTATTCCCGTCCGCGGGACGCTGACCTGGCATCGCTTTATTCCGCCACGTGACCCAGCCGAAGGCTCTGGGTCACGAAAACGGCGTTTATGGTCGCGAAGTTTGCCATAAACCCGAGGTTTTGGCCCCTTTCTCATGCCGAACCCAATCACTGTAGGAGCTGCCGCAGGCTCCTACAGGGGCGATGCAGGGTTTGGGATCAGGCCTCGACCTGACTCCACTGCTTGCTCAGCCGCTTGTCCGAGATCGGTGCTTTCGTCCCCAACTGCTGGGCGAACAGCGACACTCGGTATTCCTCCAGCCACCAGCGGTACAGTTCAAGCTGCGGATCGCGTTTGCCTTCCTGGGCATGCTTGGCGGCGCGGGTCTGGTATTGCGCCCAGAGGCTGGCCAGTTCACCGCTCCAGACCCGATCCTTCTGCACTTGCGCACCGAGTTTCTCGAAACGCTGCTCGACCGCCTTCAGATAACGCGGCAATTCCTTGAGCCATTGCATCGGTGTTTCCCGGACGAAACCCGGATACACCAGATTGCTGATCTGCTGCTTGATGTCGTTAAGCGCCACAGCCTGAGCCAGATCGATCTTGCCCTTGAAGCGTTTTTGCAGGCCGTGCCACAGCTTGAGAATTTCCAGCGTCAGCCGCGCCACACGTTCGGCGTGTTCGGTCCAACTGCCCCGTTTGCGTTCGGCCAATGCCGCCAGCCCGGCGCCGTCACGCGGCAACGGGTCTTCGCCTTCCAGAATGCAGCTGTCGAGACTGGCCAGCAGAATGTCTTCGACCAGCGCATCCACTCGGCCCAGTTCGCGATAGAGCAGGCCCAGCTCGGTGATACCCGGCAGTTTGCTGCGCAGGAACTTCGCCGGCTCCGCCAGTTGCTGCAGCAGCAGCCGCTGCAAGGCGCGACGATGCTGGAACTCGGCTTCGGCCGGGGTCGAAAACCGCCCTTCCTTGACCGTGCCGCCCTCTTCCACCAGCGCCGGATAGACCGTCATCGACAACCCGGCAATCTTCTGCTGCGTCTTTTCCGCCACCGGGGCGAAGACCTTGGCCTCCACCGGCTGCTGACTTTTCGCACTCTGCGGCACGGCCAATGCCGCTTGGCTGGCTTCGGCAAAACGCGCGGTCAGCTCGGCCAGATCGCGGCCCTCGCCGAGGAATTTGCCCTGGCCGTCGACGATTTCCAGGTTCATCCGCAGATGGCTTTCGACCTGCTGCGCCGCTTCCGCCCAAGCCTCATCGCTGACGCGGGCGCCGGTCATGCGCAGCAGTTCGCGACCCAGCGATTGTGGCAACGAACCTTCAGCGAAGGTCATGCGCTGCAACGCCGCCTTGATGAAGTCCGGCACCGGCACGAAGTTCTTGCGCAGGGCCTTTGGCAGGTTGCGCACCAGCGCAATGCACTTGGCCTCGATCAGCCCCGGCACCAGCCATTCCAGACGCTCCGGCGGCAGCATCGGCAGCAGCGGTGCCGGCACCCGCAGGGTCACGCCGTCGCGCGGGTGATTGGGTTCAAAGTGATAACTTAGCGCCAGTTCCAGATCGCCGATGTGCAGCGTGTCCGGGTAGTCGCGCGCGGTGACTTCACTGGCCTCGCGGGCCAGCACATCTTCTTCGCGCATGATCAGCAATTGCGGGTCTTTCTGGCTGTTGACCCGATACCAGCTGTCGAACGTCGCGGTCTGATGAATCTCCGCCGGCAAGCGCGCATCGTAGAACGCGTACAGGGTTTCTTCGTCGGCAAGGATGTCGCGACGCCGGGCCTTGGCTTCCAGTTCGTCGAGCTGTTCGAGCAACTGCTTGTTGGCGGTCAGGCACTTGGCTTTCGACTGAATCTCGCCACGCACCAGCCCTTCACGGATAAACAGCTCACGCGAAACCACCGGATCCACCGGGCCGTAATGCACCGGACGGCGACCGACCACGATCAGCCCGAACAGGGTGATCTGCTCGTAGGCCACGACCTGGCCGCGCTTCTTCTCCCAGTGCGGTTCGAAATGGTTTTTCTTGATCAGGTGCCCGGCCAGCGGCTCGATCCAGTCGGCATCGATCTTGGCGACCATGCGCGCGTAAAGCTTGGTGGTTTCCACCAGTTCGGCGGTCATCAGCCACTGCGGACGTTTCTTGCCGATGCCCGACGACGGATGAATCCAGAAGCGCCGCTGGCGGGCGCCGAGGTAATCGCCGTCCTCGGTTTTCTGGCCGATCTGGCTGAGCAGGCCGACCAGCACCGCTTTGTGCAGTTTCGGATAATCCGCCGGTTCCTTGTTGAGGCTCAGCTGCATGTCGCGGCAGATCAGGCTCAACTGGCGATGGGAATCACGCCACTCGCGCAGACGCAGATAATTCAGGAAATTTTTCCGGCACCAGTTGCGCAGCGGGCTGGCGGTCAGTGCCTGGCGCTGTTCTTCAAAGCCGCGCCACAGATTGACCAGCCCGGCGAAGTCCGAATCGCTGTCTTTCCATTGTGCATGGGCCTGATCGGCTGCTTGCTGACGCTCCGGCGGGCGCTCGCGGGGATCCTGAATCGACATCGCGCTGGCGACGATCAGCACCTCTTGCAGGCTGCCGAGCCTGGCTGCTTCGAGCAGCATGCGGCCCATGCGCGGGTCTACCGGCAGGCGTGCCAACTGGCGGCCGAGCGGGGTCAGCTGACTGTTGCGATCCACCGCCGAGAGTTCTTGCAGCAGGTTGAAACCGTCGCTGATCGCCTTGCCGTCCGGCGGCTCGATGAACGGGAACGCGGTGATCTCGCCGAGGCGCAGGTGCAGCATCTGCAAGATAACGGCGGCAAGGTTGGTGCGCAGAATTTCCGGATCGGTGAATTCCGGGCGACCGAGGAAATCTTCCTCGCTGTACAGGCGCACGCAGATCCCCGGCTCGACCCGGCCGCAGCGACCTTTGCGCTGATTGGCGCTGGCCTGGGAAATCGCTTCGATCGGCAGGCGCTGAACCTTGGCGCGATAGCTGTAGCGACTGATGCGCGCGGTGCCGCTGTCGATCACGTAACGGATGCCCGGCACGGTCAGCGAGGTCTCGGCAACGTTGGTCGCCAGCACCACACGACGCCCCGGATGCGACTGGAAAATCCGTTGCTGCTCGGCTGGCGACAGGCGCGCGTACAGCGGCAGGATTTCCGTGTGTTTGAGCTGAGCCTTGCGCAGCATGTCGGCAGCGTCGCGAATCTCGCGCTCGCCGGGCAGGAACACCAGCACATCGCCGGGACTGCGGCGTTCGCTGCGTTCGTAGGCGGCAATTTCGTCGAGGGTGGCGAGGATCGCCTGATCCACGGTCAGGTCGTCTTCGACACGGTTGCCCTCTTCGTCCTGTTCCAGGGTCAGCGGGCGATACCAGGTGTCCACCGGGAAGGTGCGACCGGACACCTCGACGATCGGCGCATCATCGAAATGTTTGGAGAAGCGCTCCAGATCGATGGTCGCCGAAGTAATGATGACTTTCAGATCCGGACGACGCGGCAGCAGGGTTTTCAGGTAACCGAGCAGGAAGTCGATGTTCAGGCTGCGTTCGTGGGCTTCGTCGACGATGATCGTGTCGTAGCGTTCCAGATAGCGGTCGTTCTGGGTTTCCGCCAGCAGGATGCCGTCGGTCATCAGTTTGATCAGGGTGTTGGAATCGCTTTGATCCTCGAAGCGCACCTGATAGCCGACCAGCGAACCGAGCGGCGTGCCGAGTTCTTCGGCCACCCGGCTGGCGACACTGCGCGCAGCGATTCGGCGCGGCTGGGTGTGGCCGATCAAGCCATGCTGGCCGCGACCGATTTCCAGGCAGATTTTCGGCAACTGGGTGGTTTTACCCGAGCCGGTTTCGCCAGCGATGATCAGGACCTGATGCTTCTCCAGTGCTGCCTTGATTTCGTCACGCTTGGCGGCAATTGGCAGGCTGTCGTCGTAACGAATCACCGGCAGGCTGGCACGGCGCGCCAGCACCTGATCACAGGACGCCTGCATGCGCGCCACCCACTGGACCAGCTTGGCCTCGTCAGGTTTTTTGCGCAGCTCAAGCAACTGCCGCCGCAGCCGGTGACGGTCGGCGAGCATGGCGTGATCGAGGTTTTTCAGCAGTTTGTCGATGGAGGGCGATTCGTCGGTCATCGGGTACGCAATTCGGTCGTCTGTTTATGCAGGGGGCCGATTGTCGCAGATTTGCCCTCGATTGACCTGCTTCCCCTGTAGGAGCTGCCGCAGGCTGCGATCTTTTGATGTTGTTTTTGAGGAATCAAAGTCAAAAGATCGCAGCCTGCGGCAGCTCCTACAGGGTTGAGGTGACAACGGGTTATTCGTTATCGAGGCCTTTGCGGCGGTAGGGGAAGACGTCGATGACTTTGCCGGCGCGGATCGCCTCCTGCAGGCCCTTCCAGTAATCGGCGTTGTACAGTTCGCCATGCAGTTGATCGAACAGTTTGCGCTGCCCGGCATCGGCGAACAGGAACGGTGGAAACTCTTCCGGGAACACATCCAGCGGCCCGATCGAGTACCACGGCTCGGACGCCATTTCGTCCTCGGGGGTGCGCGGCGCGGGGATGTGGCGGAAGTTGGCTTCGGTCAGGAAACAGATCTCGTCGTAGTCGTAGAACACCACCCGCCCGTGCCGGGTAACACCGAAGTTCTTCAGCAACATGTCGCCGGGAAAGATGTTGGCCGCCGCCAGTTGTTTGATCGCCAGGCCGTAATCCTCCAATGCCTCGCGCACCTGCGCTTCATTGGCGTTTTCCAGGTAGAGGTTGAGCGGGGTCATCCGGCGCTCGGTCCAGCAGTGGCGGATCAGCACCGTGTCGCCTTCGACCGAGACCGTCGACGGCGCGACTTCCAGCAGTTCTTCCAGGCACGCCGGATCGAACTTGCTCAGCGGAAAACGGAAGTCGGCAAACTCCTGGGTATCGGCCATGCGCCCGACCCGGTCGACGCTTTTCACCAGACGATATTTTTCGATCACCGTCGCCCGGTCGACGTTTTTCGACGGCGAGAAACGATCCTTGATGATCTTGAATACGGTGTTGAAGCCCGGCAGGGTAAACACACTCATGACCATGCCGCGCACGCCGGGGGCCATGATGAACTGGTCGTCGGTGTTGGCCAGATGATTGATCAGCGCCCGGTAAAACTCGGATTTTCCGTGCTTGTAGAAACCGATCGAGGTGTACAGCTCGGCGATGTGCTTGCCCGGCAGGATGCGCCGCAGGAAGCCGATGAACTCCGCCGGCACTGGCACATCGACCATGAAATACGAACGGGTGAAAGAGAAGATGATCGACACATCGGCTTCGTCGGTGATCAGCGCGTCGATCTGAATCCCGCGGCCTTCGCGGTGCAGCAATGGAATCACCAGCGGCCACTGCTCGTCGCGGGTGTAGATGCGCCCGACCAGATACGCGCCCTTGTTGCGGTACAGCACCGAGGAAAACAGCTCGACGCTCAGCTCCGGATCCTTGCACACCCAGTCCGGCAGGTTCTCGCGCAGTTGCGATTCGAGGCGCAGCAGGTCGCCGGGCAAATCGGCGTAATCCTCGCTGAAGCGGTAGTCGGCAAAGATGCTGGCGAGCATCGACGACAACTGCCCTTGCGGCTTGTAGGTGCGGGTTTGCGCAGCCCGGGCGCGGCGCAGGCTCGGCCGGGTGGTGTGGATGAACATGCAGCCGTCGCTGATCAGGTCATGGCTGAACAGCCCGCAGAAGATCGAGTTGTACCAGGTCTCGGACAGTTCATCGTCGAAACGCAGGTCAATGACGCTGATGTAGGCGCTTTTCACCAGCGGCCAGCTGCCGACATTCATCAGCGTCTCGTCGTCGAAATGCTCGCGCAGGCGGGCGATGGTTTCGCCGACCTTTTCTTCGTAGAGATTGATCCGCGCCGCCGACGCGGTCTGCGTCTCCTGCCAGCGCGCCTGCTCGAAGCGCTCGCGCGCACCGTCGGTGATCCGCCGGAAATGCTCGCGGTAATCGTCAAAGCCATCGAGGATCATGCGGGCGATGTCGGTGGCTGGCCATTGCTGCGGCATAGAGGAGACCTCGGCGTGCAAGTGGAAATCTGTGCCTGAGCTTAGCCACGGATGCCTGTGCAGGAGAAGTGCAATTTCTGCCAAAAGCGCGACAGGGTTGTACAGCGACACAGTTTTTAGCAAAGTTTTTTGAGTCGACCGTTCGGTCAATTTACCGCCCTCTCAGTCTCACCTGCCGCACCACGCCAGCCCGCGAATTCACTGGTGCTCGGATCCAATCGCCGCTCCGCCGCTCTGGCTCGCGGTTGTACCACCGTGATTCGGCCTGCCGATGCAACAGCTGAACAGATCACAGATTGGTCTTACCAAAATAGTGGCACTTTGATATATAGCCCGCCAGCACCCACCTCACAACAAGATCCTCGGCCCACGAGGACGACCTCTCCCTCATAGATCAAGGAGCACATTGATGTCTATCCGCAATCTGCGCATCGGTTTGCGCGCCAGCTTGAGTTTTGCCGTATTGGCCGGCCTGCTGGTAGTGGTCGGCCTGTTCGGTCTGGGCCAAATGAAAAACCTGCGTGAGAGCGCAACGGTGATCGAAGAGTCATGGATGCCCAGCATCGAGAGCATTCACGATGCGGCGGCGAACATCGCCAACATCCGCCTCGAATCCCTGCGCCTGATCACCAGCACCCAGCCGGCGGTACGCGACACAAGCAAAGGCATCATCAAGGTGCAGCGTGAAGAATTGTCGAAGCGCCTGAAGGACCACACCACTCTGCTGGCCAGCGATACAGAACGGGCGATGCTCGACGGTTTGAATGGCGACGTCGCCAAGTACATGAGCATCCTGGACCAGATCATCGCTCAGATCGACGCCGGGCAAAGTGAACATGCCTATGCCCGTCTGAACAATGAACTGGCGCCACAGGGCAGGATCCTCGACAAGGCGCTGGAGCAGATGATCAGCTTCAACCAGCAAGGCGCCGACAGCGCCGCCGAAGCGGCTGCCGGGGTTTACCAGCGGGCGCTGTGGATTGTCGCGACGATCATCATTGTCGCCCTGATCGCCACCCTGCTGCTGGCCTGGCTGCTGACCCGCAGCATCACCGCACCGATCAATCAGGCCCTGTCCGTCGCGCAAAAAATTGCCGCCGGCGACCTCAGCGGCCAGATTGCCGATCACGGTCGCGATGAGGCGGCGCAGTTGCTCAGCGCCCTCGCCGAGATGCAGAGCAACCTGCGCTCGACCATCCGGGGTATCAGCGAATCGGCGCAGCAACTGGCCTCGGCCGCCGAAGAAATGAGCTCGGTGATGGAGCAAAGCACCCGTGGCCTGCAGCAGCAGAACGATCAGATCGAACAGGCCGCCACCGCCGTCACCGAGATGAGCACGGCGGTGGATGAAGTTGCGGCCAACGCGGTGTCCAGCGCCGAGGCCTCTGCAGCCTCCAACGAGGACAGCAAACACGGGCATGTGCAGGTCAGCGAGACCATCAGCTCGATTCAGGATTTGGTCAGCGCAGTGCTTGGTGCGTCGGAGCAGGCCGAAGGCCTCGCGACCCAGGCCCAGGACATCAGCAAGGTGCTGGAGGTGATTCGCGGCATCGCCGGGCAGACCAATCTGCTGGCGCTCAATGCAGCCATCGAGGCTGCGCGCGCCGGTGAGGCCGGACGCGGTTTTGCGGTGGTCGCCGATGAGGTGCGCTCCCTGGCGCAACGCACGCAGAACTCCACCGAAGAAATCGAGCTGATGATCAGCAGCATCCAGCAGGGCACCGGTGCCACCGTCGGTGCACTGCAAAGCAGTGCCGAGCAGGCCAGCCACACGTTGCGCCGGGCCAACAGTGCCGGTCAGGCGCTGGAGAAAATCACCGCGTCGATTTCGCAGATCAACCAGCGCAACCTGGTAATCGCCAGTGCCGCCGAACAACAGGCGCTGGTGGCGCGAGAAGTCGATCAGAATCTGGTGACCATCCGCGACCTCTCGACCCAGACCGCCGCCGGCGCTACCCAGACATCCGCCGCCAGTCAGGAACTGTCACGCCTGGCGATCGACCTCAACGGCTTGGTCACGCGCTTCGTGCTCTGACGAGAAATTAAATGCCGGTTTAGCGGTTGCCATCGACAGGGCGCTCGGCAACACTCTCGTCCCGATCAAGGAAGGAGTGCCATCGTGAGCGCTGTCGATATTTTCCGCATGCTGTCGCTGGCAGCCATCTGGGGCGCGAGCTTCCTGTTCATGCGCATTATTGCGCCGGTGATCGGCACCATTCCGACCGCGTTCTTTCGTGTTTCGATTGCTGCAGTCGGTCTGCTGGTGATTCTCGGGCTGATGCGCATCAGCTGGGATTTCAAGGGCAAACTGAAAACCGTGATGTTGCTGGGCGTGATCAACTCAGGGATTCCGGCGACGCTGTATTCGGTGGCGGCGCAGGTGTTGCCGGCCGGTTACTCGGCAATTTTCAACGCCACCACGCCGTTGATGGGCGTGTTGATTGGCGGACTGTTTTTCAGTGAAAAACTCACTGTCGCGAAACTGACCGGGGTTTTTCTCGGCTTGTTCGGTGTCGGCGTGCTGACGCGCGCAGGTCCCGTGGCTTTCGATCTGCAATTGCTGATGGGCGCCCTCGCCTGCCTGCTCGCCACCACTTGCTACGGTTTCGCCGGATTCCTCACGCGTCGCTGGCTGGACCATAGCGGCGGGCTCGACAGTCGTCTCTCGGCCGTGGGCAGCATGCTCGGCGCCTCGCTGTTTCTGTTGCCGCTGTTCGGCTACAGCGTGATCACCGCCCCTCCGGCAAGCTGGGGTGGGTGGAATGTCTGGCTGTCGCTGCTGGGCCTGGGCCTGGGCTGCACGGCGTTCGCCTACATCATCTATTTCCGCCTGCTCAGCTCCATCGGCCCGGTGAAATCGATGACCGTGACCTTCATGATTCCGGCGTTCGGCGTGTTGTGGGGCGCGTTGCTGCTGGATGAGCCGTTGTCGATGGCGCACCTGTATGGCGGGGTGTTGATTGCGCTGGCGTTGTGGCTGGTGTTGAAGCCGGCGGTGGTGAAGCCTTCTGCCGTTACAGCCCGATGATTTTGTTGCGTTAATAAGGTCGTATTCGCGAGCAGGCTCGCTCCCACAGGGATTTATGCTTTAGCCCAGATCCAGTGTGGGAGCGAGCCTGCTCGCGAAGGCGGCCGAACAGCCGCCATCGTCATAAGTCAGCCGGTTTTGCGGAACACAAATACCAGACCCACAATGATCAACAGCATCCCCAGCACACTAAACGCCGCCAGACGATTGCCGAAAATCACGTAGTCCATCACCGCCGTCACCGCCGGCACCAGATAGAACAGACTGGTGACATTCACCAGATTACCCCGGGCGATCAAGCGGTACAGCAACAGCGTCGCCAGTACCGACACCACCAGTCCCATCCACAACACCGGCACGATAAAACCTGTGCTCTGTTCAAAGTGGAACGGCTGAAATGGCACAAATATCCCGCACAACAACAGCCCAGCCAGATACTGCACCGGCAATGTGCCGAGGGGATTGTCGGTGATGCGCTTCTGCATGATCGAGCCAACCGTCATGCTCGCCAGCGCCAACAGACCGAACAGCATCCCTGCCCAGGACATCCCCGCCAGTCCGATCCCCTGATAAACCACCATGATCAGCCCGGCCAGCCCCAGCGCCAGACCGAACATCCGGCTCGCCGAGCGCTGGCGCTCCATCAACACCACGGTGAGGATCGGCTGCACGCCCATGATGGTCGCCATCACCCCCGGCGTGACTTTGGTGTTCAGGGCCAGCAGATAGAAAATCTGATACGCCCCCAACAACACCACGCCCGTTGCAATCGCAAACAGCATCGGCCGACCGCCCTTGGGCAGCTTCAACTTGAGCAGCGGCGTCAACAGCAACAGCCCGCACAGCGCGATCACAAAGCGAATCAGCAGAAAGGCAAACGGCGATGCATGGGCCAGCCCCCATTTGGAGAAGATCGCCCCGCTGCTCCACAGCAGAACGAACAGGCTCGTGGACGTCGCCGCGAGCGCGGATTTTTTCGATAGGACAAACATGAATACCACCTGTAGTCAGGCAAATAGCCAATTCAGCCGAGGCTGAAATTCAGTAGGTTTTTCTGGCGGGCGCAGGGGTCAGCAGAGAATGCCGATCAGCCCGAAACGCCAACGCCCGGCGGTGATACGACGGCGCACACCGGCGTGCTACTGACAGGTGGAGGGTAATGACTGATCTGCCCAGGCTGCTGATTCCCGCACGGCACGACGCCAGCGTTGACCGCTGAATCGACTACCGCGTTGATGAGGGATGCAGGCATTGGGGCTGATCTTTTTTGAAGGGTTTGAAGAGTGAATCAGCTGATTCACGAGCGCCGACTATAACCAGCGCGGGACATGGATTGCAATGATTTGGACAAAGGGCCAGCAGGGACAGCTCGATGGCAGGCGCATAGGCTGATGAGCAACGGATAGGCCCATTGATGGGGGACAGGGAATGCTCGAGATCACATGCCAAGGGAACGGACGAGTTTGCGGTATCAGTTGTACAAGTCGCAGGCCAGGAAACAGGCAAGCATCGCCAAAGCTCTATTACAGCTACCAGCGGGGCAAGACTTGTCGAAAGTACGCTTCGAACCCATCGACGTCATAGCACTGAACGCGTTCGAGCGCTGGGAGAATCCACTTTTTTGCTGGCGAGAGGTTGCCGCATGGAAATCACGAGAACCCCTGTCGCTGGATATCGCGATATGGTTTGAAGAACAGCTGTGCGGACTGTGTTTCGTCAATCCGAACAAAAGCCGCCAACGTGTTCGAATCGTGCGATTAGAAGGCCGACCCGGAGACTCTCACCCGCTGAAAAATCGTATCGGGACCTTGGCGATGATGGTCATCGATGAGTTCGCTCAAATAATCGGCAGCAACTTCATTGAAGTCCAGGAGCCGATGCAAGGAGCAATTCCTGTTTATACGAAGCTCGGCTTCAAATTTGATTTCGAAGGTCGTCTTGTCCTCGCAGTGGAGAGTAAAGTATCGTGAAAACCGTTCAAGTAATGATCAATGAGGGAGGAAGCATGCGCAAATCAATCAAGAAATCCTCCGCTAAGAAAAGATCAATCAAAACAGAAGAAAAGATCGTCTCATCCAAGCTATCAGCCAATCAGCGGCACTTTCTGCAGCTACTGATTACAGGCATTGAAGACGAGCCAAACATTCTTGCTGGACGCCGCTGACTCACAGACAATAAAAAACCGCTCACAAGGAGCGGTTTTTTTATTTCAACATCCAGCCTCAACCAAACAGCCAGTACCCCAGCAACGTCAGCACCACCACCGCCAGAATCGGGCGCATGACCCGGTAGGCCTTGGGATTGCGGCGTTTCCACTGCTTGACCAAGCCACTGAACCGGTCGCTGAAGTTCTTGCTCCAGGCGTAGGCCTGATTGATACCGCCGACCCGTTCGTCATCAAGGTTCTGCGGGGCGGTGGCGCGTCCCAGCCAGGCGCTGATGGCGCGGTTGATGCGGGTCATCAGACGGTTGCTCAGCGGACGTTCGACATCGCAGAACAGGATGACGCGGGTCTGCTCGGTTTCGTTCTTGACCCAGTGCACGTAGGTCTCGTCGAACATCACGTCTTCGCCGTCGCGCCAGGCGTAGACCTGACCGTCGACGAAGATCCGGCAGTCGTCGGAGTTCGGTGTCGACAGGCCCAAGTGATAACGCAGCGAGCCGGCAAACGGGTCACGGTGCGGGTTCAGGTGACTGCCACCCGGCAACAGCGCGAACATCGCACCTTTGACGTTGGGAATCGCACTGACCAGAGCCACGGTTTTCGGGCACAGGGTTTCGGCCGACGGCAGCGGTTTGTCGTACCACTTGAGATAGAAACGCTTCCAGCCCTTCTTGAAGAACGAGCCGAAACCGGCGTCATTGTTCTTCTCGGCGGCGCGGATGTAGCCCTCGTCGAACAGGTGCATGGCCTCGTCGCGAATGGTTTCCCAGTTATCGCGCAGCACATCCAGCTCCGGAAACTTGCTGCGATCCAGATACGGTTTGGAGGGAACGCCGGAAAACAGGTACATCAGCGCGTTGTACGGAGCGAACAGCGCCGAGTGGTTGACGAACTGACGCAGAACCGGCAAACGCGCCTTGCCGCGCAAATGCACATAGAGGATGCTGCCCGCAAACAACAGCAACACCGACACCTTGGCGGCTAACGAAAAGGTCATCAACGACTCCTTGAATAAAGACAACGCTGCGCAATGCCCTTTACCCGGCATGGCAGCCGGCCATGATAAACACTACCGGCCTCGGGAAAAACCCGCTGAACCCAAGATTCAGTGTTAAGAATTGCGCAACAAAGCATTTATTAGCATAACGATCCTGAACCCCGGCTGATCTGAGTCAATTCGACTACTGCTGATTCTCCTGCTCGGTGAACAGATCGCTGAAAAGCATGCTCGACAGATAGCGCTCACCGGAGTCCGGCAAAATCACTACGATGGTCTTGCCCTGCATTTCCGGCTTCTCGGCCAGGCGCACCGCTACGGCCATGGCCGCGCCGCAAGAGATACCGCACAAAATCCCTTCTTCCTGCATCAGGCGCAGTGCCATGGCCTTGGATTCGTCGTCAGTGACCTGCTCCACCCGGTCGACCATCGACAAATCGAGGTTCTTCGGCACGAAACCGGCGCCAATCCCCTGAATCTTGTGTGGGCTCGGCTTGATCTCCTCACCCGCCAGCGCTTGGCTGATGACTGGCGAAGACACCGGCTCCACCGCCACCGACAGAATCGGTTTGCCCTGGGTATTCTTGATATACCGCGAAACACCGGTGATGGTTCCACCGGTACCGACGCCGGCCACCAATACATCGACAGCGCCATCGGTGTCATTCCAGATTTCCGGGCCGGTGGTTTTTTCGTGAATCGCCGGGTTAGCCGGATTGTCGAACTGCGACGGCATGAAGTACTTGTCGGTGTCGCTGGCAACGATCTCGGCGGCTTTCTCGATTGCACCTTTCATGCCCTTGGCCGGTTCGGTCAGGACCAGCTCTGCGCCCAGTGCTTTCAAGACCTTGCGACGCTCGATGCTCATCGAAGCCGGCATGGTCAGCATCAACTTGTAACCACGGGCGGCCGCAACGAAGGCCAGACCGATGCCGGTATTGCCCGACGTCGGCTCGACGATAGTCATGCCCGGCTTGAGTTTGCCGCTACTTTCGGCATCCCAGATCATGTTCGCGCCGATCCGGCACTTGACCGAATAACCGGGGTTGCGCCCCTCGATCTTGGCCAGAATGGTCACGCCACGCGGCGCGATGCGGTTGATCTGCACCAGCGGCGTGTTGCCGATGGAGTGGGCGTTGTCAGCAAAAATACGGCTCATGGCTGGGTCCTTATGCAGCGTTGAATTCAGCGTTTCAAGGTATGCCTGTTGCCTGGCGCAGTCCAGTCGGGTCGAACGTCTGCGCCGCGTCACAGTCAATCGCTTACATCGTTCGGGAATTGTTGCCATGAAGCGTCGTTACAGCTGGCCAATAGGGATCTTTGCCGTAGTCGTTGTGCTGCTGATCGCCCTGCACATCGCCCTGCCCTACGTGGTGCGCGATTACCTGAACGGCAAACTCGCAGACATGGGTGATTACCGCGGCCAGGTCACCGACGTCGATCTGGCCCTGTGGCGTGGCGCCTACCGGATCAATGGCCTGAAAATCGTCAAGGTCGACGGCAAGGTACCGGTACCGTTCGTCAACGCGCCCGTGATTGATCTGGCGGTCAGCTGGCATTCGCTGTGGTACGACCATGCGGTGGTGGCACAGGTGCAGTTCTTCAATCCCGAAATCAACTTCGTTGATGGTGGGGCCAACAAGCAGAACTCTCAAACCGGTCAAGGCACCGACTGGCGCGAACAATTGGGCAAATTGCTGCCGATCACTCTCGACGAGGTTCAGATTCACGAGGGCAAAATCACTTTTCGCAATTTCAACTCCAAGCCACCGGTCAACATGAATGCCTCCAACGTCGAAGCGAGCATCTACAACCTGACCAACGTGGTCGACAAACAGGGCAAGCGCGACGCCCGCTTCGAAGGCAAGGCGCTGCTGCTGGGGCATGCCCCACTGGAAACCACGGCCACATTCGATCCGCTGAGCAATTTCGAGGACTTCCAGTTCCGCCTGCGCGCCCGCGACATCGAACTCAAAAGCATGAACGACTTTGCCTCGGCCTATGGCAAGTTCGACTTCAATGCCGGCCACGGCGACGTGGTCATCGAATCCCAGGCGAAAAAAGCCCAGGTCAGCGGCTACATCAAACCGCTGTTGCGCGATGTCGAAGTGTTCAACTGGCAGCAGGACGTGGAAAACAAGGACAAGAGCATCTTCCGTTCTGTCTGGGAGGCCATCGTCGGCGGCACGGAAACCGTGCTGAAGAACCAGGCCAAAAACCAGTTCGCCACCAAGGTCGAACTCAGCGGCAACGTGCATCAGCAAAATATCAGCGCGTTCGAAGCGTTTTTGCAGATTCTGCGCAATGGCTTCATTCAGGCCTTCAATGCGCGGTATGAGCGGCCTAAGCCGGAGGCGGGCTAAGACTTACGATTAACGACATATCGGCCAGACTCTTCAACCGCCAGCGTGGACTTTTGCTGCAATGAGTCCCAGCCAAGACAAGCCAACACCAGTGACTTAGGCACCGCCTCCCTCCCGTTAATGTATCGGCTGATGCTGCGGGCACTGAAACCCAGCGCCTCGGCTGCCTGATTAAGAGAGAGTCCGGTACGTGCGCGCCAATCGATGAAAATCCGAGTGTTTTCATCGGCAGTGTTTTGAGCCAGCGCATCCATATAAAGCGTATCTGCGCCAATCTGTATATCGGGTTCAAGCCATTCGACCGTCCAGCCATAGTGGTCGAGGGTCGCAGCCGCCAATACTTCGGGATCAAGCAATGGTTACAGACCTGGATAAGCGTGAATATCTCGGCTCAGGTCAAGGGTCAGATCCTGACCATCAATAGGTCAGTTTCAATCGAAAACCTGACAGTGCCTGCACAGCCGTCAGACGAGGCCTTTTCATGGGTAACATCGTTGCCACTCCTCCAGCGGCTGCGCTTGATGCGCCGCAACCCAGACCAGCGCTTCCTTGATAATCAGCGACGGTGCCTTGCCTGTCATGACGTCGACGGCTTCAAGGCTCAGCATCACTTCCACTCCGCCACCGATCAAGTGGACATGAGGTGGCGGGGGATCCTTCTCACGCAACTGAATGCGGTATTTGTCGCGAAATCGGTATTTAGTCGTCATGCCTGACAGGCTATCGCCAAATCGGCGATACCTGAATGCTGGCCCTGGGCCGAAACCGAGTCAACATGTGACGCCCCATTCAGAGACTGAATAAGCCGTCTGCGTTCACAGTCGACCGGGCTGCGCGTTATAGTCGGGGCATCCGATTTTTTCGCCCCCGCCCTGCCTGTGCAGGTCGGCGTTACCGTTCGAGGATTAGCAGATGAAGTTCGAAGGCACCCAGGCCTACGTCGCCACCGATGACCTGAAGCTGGCGGTCAACGCCGCCATCACCCTGGAGCGGCCGCTGCTGGTCAAGGGCGAACCGGGCACCGGCAAGACCATGCTCGCCGAGCAACTGGCCGAATCGTTCGGCGCCAAGCTGATCACCTGGCACATCAAGTCCACCACCAAGGCCCATCAGGGCCTGTACGAGTACGACGCGGTCAGCCGTCTGCGCGACTCGCAACTGGGCAACGAAAAAGTCCACGACGTGCGCAACTACCTGAAGAAGGGCAAGCTCTGGGAGGCTTTCGAGTCCGAAGAGCGGGTGATTCTGCTGATCGACGAAATCGACAAGGCCGACATCGAGTTTCCCAACGACCTGCTGCAAGAACTCGACAAGATGGAGTTCTACGTTTATGAGATCGACGAGACCATCAAGGCCAAGAAGCGTCCGATCATCATCATTACCTCAAACAACGAGAAAGAGCTGCCGGACGCCTTCCTGCGCCGCTGCTTCTTTCACTACATCGCCTTCCCGGATCGCAGCACCCTGCAGAAAATCGTCGACGTGCACTACCCGGACATCAAGAAGGATCTGGTCAGCGAAGCGCTGGACGTGTTCTTCGACGTGCGCAAGGTGCCGGGCCTGAAGAAGAAGCCGTCGACCTCGGAGCTGGTCGACTGGCTGAAGCTGCTGATGGCCGACAACATCGGCGAAGCGGTGCTGCGCGAACGCGATCCGACCAAGGCCATTCCGCCGCTGGCCGGTGCGCTGGTGAAGAACGAGCAGGACGTGCAGTTGCTTGAGCGCCTGGCATTCATGAGCCGTCGCGGCTCTCGATAAGGGCATCGTCATGCTGCTCAACCTGTTCAATGAAATGCGTGCAGCCAAAGTGCCGGTGTCGGTGCGCGAGCTGCTCGACCTGATCAACGCGCTGAAGCAGCGCGTGACCTTCGCCGACATGGACGAGTTCTACTACTTGTCGCGGGCGATTCTGGTCAAGGACGAACGGCATTTCGACAAGTTCGACCGTGCGTTCGGCGCCTACTTCAATGGCCTGGAAAAGCTCGACGATCACTTGCAGGCGCTGATTCCCGAAGACTGGTTGCGCAAGGAATTCGAGCGTTCGCTGACCGATGAGGAGCGCGCGCAGATCCAGTCCCTCGGCGGTCTGGACAAGCTGATCGAAGAGTTCAAGAAGCGCCTGGAAGAACAAAAGGAGCGCCACGCCGGCGGCAACAAATGGATCGGCACCGGCGGCACCAGTCCGTTCGGCTCCGGCGGCTTCAACCCGGAAGGCATCCGCGTCGGCGACGCCGGCAAGCGTCAGGGCAAAGCGGTCAAAGTCTGGGATCAGCGCGAGTACAAGAACCTCGACGACTCGGTGGAACTGGGCACGCGCAACATCAAGGTCGCCCTGCGTCGCCTGCGCAAATTCGCCCGTCAGGGTGCGGCGGAAGAGCTGGACATCGACGGCACCATCGACCACACCGCCAAGGACGCCGGCCTGCTGAATATCCAGATGCGTCCGGAACGGCGCAACACGGTGAAGCTATTGCTGCTGTTCGACATCGGCGGCTCGATGGATGCGCACGTGAAGATCTGCGAGGAACTGTTCTCGGCCTGCAAGACCGAGTTCAAGCATCTGGAGTACTTCTACTTCCATAACTTCATTTATGAGTCGGTGTGGAAGAACAACATGCGCCGCACGTCCGAGCGTTTCTCGACGCAGGATTTGCTGCACAAGTATGGCGCCGACTACAAAGTGATCTTCATCGGTGACGCCGCCATGGCGCCCTACGAAATCACCCAGGCCGGCGGCAGCGTCGAGCACTGGAACGAAGAGCCGGGCTACCTGTGGATGCAGCGCTTCATGGAGAAGTACAAGAAGCTCATCTGGATCAATCCATATCCGAAGGACACGTGGGGCTATACCTCGTCGACCAATATCGTGCGCGATTTGATTGAGGATCAGATGTATCCGTTGACCCTGCGCGGGTTGGAAGAAGGGATGCGGTTTCTGTCCAAATAAGAGCCAAAGATCGCAGCCTGCGGCAGATCCTACAGAAAAATTCGCGTTTCCATGTAGGAGCTGCCGCAGGCTGCGATCTTTTGATCTTCAACCAAAACGCCGCAAATACTCGACATGCTCGCGGTGCGCCACTTCCTGCACCACCGGCCGCAACCGCACCTGCGCCCCCGGCAGACACTGCGCCAACCGCGCCAGCGCCAAAGGTGTCAACGCTCCCAAACGTGGATAGCCACCAATCGTCTGCCGATCATTGAGCAAGACAATCGGCTGTCCGTCCGGCGGCACCTGCACCGCGCCCAGCGGAATGCCCTCGGAAATCATCGGGCGGCCCTGATACTGCAAAGCCTTGCCCAGCAATCGAATACCCATGCGGTCAGCGCGACTGTCCAGCGTCCACGGACTGTTGAACACATCGAACAGACTCTGCCCGCTGAACTGACCGATCTGTGCGCCGAGCACCAGATCCAGCGGCGCATTGAGGCGCAAATCAGGTCGATGCGCCAGCGGCACTTCACGCACCTGCAGAGCCGCACCGCGATAACTCAACGTCGCGCCCTTGGCCAACGGCAACCCCATGCCATCAAGACCACCCAGTTCTTCGCGCACCACCGTGGCGCTGCTGCCCAGCACCTGCGGCGCGTCGAAACCACCGGGCGCCGCCAGATAAGCCCGGGCACCGAGCAGCGGCTGGGTGAACTTCAATGTCTGGCCTTTGCCCAGTTTGAAACTGCGCCACGGCGCCAGCGCCTGCCCGTCAATCTGCGCGCCAAGATCCGCCCCGGCCAGCGCCAGCAAGCAATCTTCCTGCGCCACCACGGCAAACCCGCCGAGGGTGATTTCGATCACCGGCAGATCCAGCGCATTGCCGAGCAACCAATTGCCCCAACTCATCGAACTCCAATCCGCTGCACCGCCCTGGGTCACGCCCAAATGGCGCACGCCAAAGCGCCCGGCGTCCTGCAACTGGCACAGCGGCGTGCTGGCTTCAATTGTCAGTTGGCTCATGCCAGCACCTCCAGCGGCGTGTCATCACCGCCCAGGTTGATGAACTCGGCGTGGCTCACCGCTTCGAAACGCACCGTGTCGCCGGGTTGCATCAGGCTGTAGCCATCGCGATGGCGGTCGAACAGTTTCGCCGAGGTGCGACCGATCAGATTCCAGCCACCGGGTGATACCACCGGATAAGCAGCGGTCTGCCGCTCGGCAATACCGACGCTGCCGGCCGCGACTCTCTTGCGCGGGGTGCCCAGGCGTGGCGCCGCGAGGATTTCTTCCACCAGCCCCATGAAGGCGAATCCCGGGGCGAAGCCGAGGGCGAACACCTGATATTCACGAGCGCTGTGACGGCGGATCACCTCCTCCACCGCCAACCCGCTGCGCTGCGCCAGCAGGCTCAATTCGGGACCGACACTCAGGTCATACCAGACCGGCAAGACATGGCACTGGCCGCTGGTTCGCGCATTCGGCGAAAGGTCGATCAAGGCTTCAGCGATCAACTCACGGGCCTGCCCCGGATTCAATAAAGTCAGGTCGTAATGCACCATCAACGTAGTGTAGGACGGCACCAGATCGATCAACTGCGCGCCAAACACCGCTCGCAGACGCTCACTGGCGGCGAGCATCCACGGCATGTTGGTTTCGGCAATTTCATCGAACAGGCGCAGCATCAGGCAGTCCAGGGCCACCACTTCAATCCGTGGGTTCATGGCGCGCTCTGCTGATTCAGGGCCTCGCGAATCCGCTGCACGGCGGCCACCGAACTGGCGTTGTCGCCATGCACGCACAAGGTGTTGGCCTGCAGGTACAGCGCGCTGCCGTCGCTGGCGACGAGGTCATCGCCACGGGCGATGGTCAGGGCCTGTTCGATGATTTTTTCTGGCTCGTGATGCACCGCGCCCGGCAGTTGCCGCGAGACCAGTCGACCTGCACTGTCGTAGGCGCGGTCAGCGAAGGCTTCGAACCACAGGGTCACGCCGTATTCGTCACCGAGCTGCTGCGCCGCCGCGTTGTCGCGGGTGGCCATCAGCATCAGCGGCAAGCTGCGATCGTAGGCGGCAATGGCCTGAATCACCGCACGCAATTGCGCCGGGTTGGCCATCATGTCGTTGTACATCGCGCCGTGAGGTTTGACATAACCGACCCGCCCGCCCTGCGCGCGGCAAATGCCGTCGAGCGCGCCGATCTGGTAATGCAGGATGTCTTGCAGTTCCTGGGCGGAATAGGCCATGGAACGCCGGCCGAAGCCAACCAGATCCTGATAGGCCGGGTGCGCGCCGATCTGCACGCCGTGACTCAGGGCCAGACTGACGGTCTTGCGCATGATGCTCGGGTCACCGGCATGGAAGCCGCAGGCCACGTTGGCGCAGTCGATGAAGGGCATGACCTCGGCGTCCAGACCCATGGTCCAGCTGCCGAAACTCTCGCCGATGTCGCAATTCAATAGCAGGCGGCTCACGATGAACACTCCTGTAGCTTCTGGTCTTTTTACCTGTAGGACGCTTGCCCGGCAGATTATCAGTTACTGCGCATGCATCTGCGTGTCCATGCCGTGATCTTGCAGCTCCAGAAGATACGACGCTCTGGCTGATTGATGTCGCGATACCAGTCGAACGTTCCGGGGCGGGCCGTGCTCTTGGAGAGGTCGAGGGTGTCGGGCGCACGCATGGCAAGTCTCCGCAGGCTTTTATTGGTCTTGTTCGAAGTTCCGACGACGCCTATCGTGGGAACCGGATGCGCCGATTTTTCACCGCCCGGCCCTGCTGCGTCCAACGAATAAAAACCCGCCTTAGGCATAAGAAAAACTTGTCACCCGAGCCGTTGCCATGAACCTGAAGTTTCTCGAGACCTTTGTCTGGGTCGCCCGGCTGAAGAGTTTTCGCCTGACCGCCGACAAGCTGTTCACCACCCAGGCATCGATTTCCAGCCGCATCGCGGTGCTCGAAGGCGAGCTGGGGGTGAAGCTGTTTCTGCGCGATTCACGCGGCGTCAGCCTGACGCCCGAAGGCCTGAAAGTGCTGGATTACGCCGAGCAGATGCTCGATACGATGTCGGCGCTGAAGCAATCGATCGAGACCCGTTCGAGCAAGGTCGGCCGGGTGCGCATCGGCGTGATGGACACAGTGATCCACACCTGGCTCAGCCCGTTGGTGGCGCAGATGACCGATGTGTATCCACGGGTGGAAATCGAGCTGGTGGCGGATACCTCTCTGAACCTCTGCGATCAGCTGCAAAAAGGCTTTCTCGACATTGTTCTGCAAACCGATCTGGTGCGCCACGAAAGCGTGCGCAGCCTGGAGCTGGCCAGCCATCCGCTGGGCTGGATCGTCGCCAGCAGTTCGATCTACAACCGCGACTACGCCGACCTCGGCGAACTGGCGCAGGAACGGATCATCACCTACTCGAAAAACTCCCGACCGCATCAGGATCTGCTGGCATTGATGCAGGCCAACGGTGTACTGGCGCCGCACCTGAACTGCGTGAATTCGGTGTCGGCGATTACCCGGCTGTTGCGTGATGGTTTTGGTATTGGCGTACTGCCGCCGGTGCTGGTGGCCGAGGAACTGGCGCGGGGTGAACTGACCTTGCTCGACATCGACCAACGCCCGCCGAATCTGCAGGTGGTGGTGTCGTGGCGGGTTGGCGTGGAGTGGGTCGAGGAGATGGTGACGTTGTGTCAGCAGGTGCTGGAAGGGTATGCGCGCAAGGTCGGTGAAAACTACATTGTCTTGAGTTCCTGAAAGCCAAAGATCGCAGCCTGCGGCAGCTCCTACACGGGAATATGCGTTTCCCTGTAGGAGCTGCCGCAGGCTGCGATCTTTGGCTCTTGATCTTTTAGAGGCCGCGCACGTCGCGATCTTCTATCGGCCGGCTCTGGCGCAAACGCCGGCCGCCGAGCACCACCCAGTCAATCAGACGAATCAGGCACTCGATGCCGAACGACAGCAGCAACGCGCCGCTCATGCCCCAGATCATCGCTTCCGGGGTCAGCAGGATCTGGTAGCTGTAGCCGTTCCAGGTTTCCTTGCGAATGTCCGGATCGGCGGCCAGCACCACTTGCAGGAAACGGATGTACCACGGGCCCTGCATCGCCTGGAACTGTTTATCCAGCGCTATCTGGCGGTTGAGCAAGGTGCTCAGGCTGTCGGCATCGCTGCGAAACACCGGGTCTTCACTGGCGCGGTAATGCGCGACCAGCGCCTGCAAATCGCCCTTGAAGAACTGCTCGGCGGTGCCCTGAAAACCGCGCAGACCGGTCTGCGCTTCGATCAGATGGGCTTCGACGCGTTTCGCGTAATCGTTGATGAACCCCGGCACCTGGACACCGATCAACAGGCCCGCCGCAAACAACACCAGCCGTAGATAACTGAGCAACATCGAGGAGAGATCCTTTATTCGGTCGTGCCCTGGCTGACGCATTCGCCGCGTCGCCACAGGCTCCATTGGCCCGGTTGGTAACGGGTCCAGGTTTCGTTTTCGGTCAAAGGCTCGGTGGCGATCACCGTGACCACGTCGTTGGGCGTGGTTTCCGCCTGGAAATCGACGATCACATCGACATCCTTGAGCCGCGCCGGGCCGAACGGTGCGCGCCGGGTAATCTGTGCCAGTTTGGTCGAGCAATAGCAGAACAGCCAGTCGCCGTCACTGAGCAGACAGTTGAACACGCCTTTGCTGCGGTATTCGGCGCAGGCCGCGACCAGATCCGGCAGCAGCACTTCTATATCGACCGGTTCCGGGAATGCTGCACGCACGCGGTTAAGCAAATCGCAAAACGCCGCTTCGCTGTCGGTGTCGCCCACCGGGCGGTAGAAACTCTTGATCGGAGTGAAATCGGCGAGCTGGCCGTTGTGCGCGAAACACCAGTTGCGCCCCCACAGTTCGCGGACGAACGGGTGGGTGTTGGACAGACAGACCTTGCCGACGTTGGCCTGGCGGATGTGGCCAATGACCACTTCGCTCTTGATCGGATAGCGCTGCACCAGGTTGGCGACTTCCGACTCGCTGCTGGCAGCCGGGTCCTGGAACAGGCGCAGACCGCGCCCTTCATAGAAGGCGATGCCCCAGCCGTCGCGGTGCGGGCCGGTACGCCCGCCGCGCTGCATCAGGCCGGTGAAGCTGAACACGATATCGGTCGGCACGTTGGCACTCATGCCCAGTAGTTCACACATGTGCTGACTCTCGTGATTACAGCCGCGGCTCGACGCGCATGCGCTGCGGATTGTTCGGCAACGGCGGGCGACCGTAGCGGTCATCACCGGCACCGCCGAACGGCTGATCGTCGTCGCGATCATCGGCACGCGCCGCAGCCTTGGCGGCTTCGGCCTGCTCGCGTCGGGCGCGCGAGGCGCGTTCGATCGGGAAGCGGATCAGCACGAAAATCAGGTAGATGCCGAACGCAATCATGCCGTACATGAACAGATCGGAAATCGCCCGCCAGGCGTTGTTGCCGACCTTGAAGGCCAGGTCCAGCGCGGTAATGGCGATGGACGGTGCAACCTTGGCTTTCACCGGGTCAATGATGGTCGGGCTGAACAGCAACACCGCCATCAGCACCCGCAGCGGCTCGCGCAGCCAGCGCCACATCCAGCGGGTCAGGCGCATCCATACCAACAGGCAGCCCACAGCAGCAAAGGCGTAGAGGCCCCAGGCGATCAGATAGTCGTTCTCGGTCATGGTGTCCATGGCAAGGCAGGCAAAGAGGCGCTTATAGTAACGACTTTTCGCCCGTCAGGCTTGTCCCAATAGACACACGACCTGCAGGAGTGAGCCTGCTCGCGATGGCGTCAGCCCATTCAACATTGATGTTGTCTGGTAATCCGTCATCGCGAGCAGGCTCACTCCTACAAGGAAAGTGGCAGTCTCAAGACTTGCGATCACCCTACTTCCGAATACTGCCCGAGAGCCTTCCATGCCCGAATCCGCCCACGTCATCCGTGCCCCGATCGCCCGCAAGGCAGCCGGTGCCGACCCGTATGCCTGGCTGCAGGAACGCGACACCGACGCGGTGCTCGACTACCTCAAGGCTGAAAACGCCTATCAGGAAGCACAGACTGCCGATCAGGCCGGCCTGCGCGAAAGCCTGTTCGAAGAGATCAAGGGCCGGATCCTCGAAACCGACCTGTCCCTGCCCTCGCCATGGGGCCCGTATCTGTATTACACGCGCACCACGGCGGGTGACGAATACGCCCGTCATTACCGCTGCCCGCGTCCGGCCGACGACAGCCTGACCCTCGACGAAAGCCGCGAGCAACTGCTGCTCGACCCGAACGTGCTGGCCAATGGCGGTTTCTTCTCGCTCGGCGCGTTCAGCATCAGCCCGGACCACCAGCGGCTGGCCTACAGCGTCGACGCTTCGGGCGACGAAATCTACACGTTGTTCGTCAAGGAACTGGCCAACGACAAAGTCAGCGAGCTGGAATTCCAGGACTGCGACGGCAGCATGACCTGGGCCAACGACAGCCTGACGCTGTTCTTCGGCGTGCTCGATGACACCCATCGCCCGCACAAACTGTTTCGCTATCGTCTCGACGGCACCGCCGCCGAAGAGGTGTTCCACGAGCCGGACGGGCGTTTCTTCCTGCATTGCTACCGCTCCAGTTCCGAGCAGCAATTGCTGCTGACCCTGGGCAGCAAGACCACCAGCGAAGTCTGGGCACTGGACGCGCATCAGCCGCACCTGCCCTTCACTTGCATGGCGCCACGGGTCGAGGATCACGAATACGATGTCGACCACGGCGCGCTGGATGGCGTGTGGACCTGGTTCATCCGCACCAATCGCGACGGCATCAACTTCGCCCTGTATCAGGCGCCGGACACCGGTGTGGTGCCGAGCGAGGCCGACTGGCAGAACCTGATCCCGCACAGCGACACGGTGATGCTCGACGGCGTGACGCTGAACACCGCGGCCATGACCCTGAGCCTGCGTGAAGGCGGTCTGCCGATCATCGAAGTTCACCCACAGGGCCAGACGCCGTATCGCGTGCAATTGCCGGACGCGGCCTACAGCCTCTATGTGCAGAACAGCCTGGAGTTCGAAAGCGACCGCATCCGCCTGCGTTACGAGGCATTGAATCGTCCGGCGCAGGTGCGCCAATTGCTGCTGGCCAGCGGCGAACAAACCGTGCTGAAAGAAACCCCGGTGCTCGGCCCGTTCGACGCCGACGCCTATGTCAGCCAACGCCTGTGGGCCACCGCGCCGGACGGCACGCAGGTGCCGATCAGTCTGGTGATGAAACGCGAAATGGTCGGCAAACCGGTGCCGCTGTATCTGTACGGTTATGGCGCCTACGGCTCCAGCCTCGACCCGTGGTTCTCCCATGCCCGCCTGAGCCTGCTGGATCGCGGCATGGCCTTCGCCATCGCCCACGTGCGTGGCGGCGGCGAGCTGGGCGAAGCGTGGTACCGCGCCGGCAAACAGGAACACAAGCACAACACCTTCAGCGACTTCATTGCCTGTGCCGAATTCCTGATCCTCAACGGCATCACCACCGCCGAGAAACTGGCGATCAGCGGCGGCAGTGCTGGCGGTTTGTTGATTGGTGCGGTGCTGAACCAGCGTCCGGACCTGTTCGGCGTGGCGATTGCCGAAGTGCCGTTCGTCGACGTGCTCAACACCATGCTCGACCCGGACTTGCCGCTGACCGTCACCGAATACGACGAGTGGGGCAACCCCGAAGAGCCGGACGTCTACGAGCGGATCAAGGCGTACGCGCCGTACGAAAACGTCACCGCGCAGGATTATCCGGCAACCCTGGTGATCGCCGGCTACAACGACAGTCGCGTGCAGTACTGGGAAGCGGCCAAGTGGGTAGCGAAATTGCGCGCGACCAAGACCGACGACCATCTGCTCCTGCTCAAGACCGAACTCGGTGCCGGGCACGGCGGAATGAGCGGGCGTTATCAGGGATTACGTGACGTAGCGCTCGAATATGCATTTGTGTTCAAGGTTTTGGGCCTGGCCTGAGGAACTCCGTCGGTCACTCGGGTCTTAATTCCAGACCCGAGGGGCCGATACACATAAACCCCTGTAGGAGCTGCCGCAGGGATCGTGTAGTGCCTTGAAAATGTGAAAACAATAAAGACCGCAATGACATGTCAGAACCCACCCTGCTGAACAACGAAATTCGCGACTGGCTGATGGATTGTGGCCTGTTCGATCAATTGCAACTGGCGGACTTCGCCGCGGCCTCGGGCTACTTCAGCATCAGCACCGTGGCTGAAGGCGAAGCGATTTTCCGTGAGGGCGATGCCGGCAGTTTCATGTGCATCCTCCACACCGGTCAGGTCGCGGTGCAGAAGACTGGCCCCGACGGCCAGGTCATCACCATGGCCACCCTGCGCAGCGGTCGGGCGTTCGGAGAAATGGCCGTGCTGGATGGCGAACGCCGTTCGGCCACCTGCGTCGCGGCGAGCAACTGCCAACTGCTCAATCTGGGCAAGGACTCGCTGGAAAAGATGCTCAACGACGCACCGAAGATCGCCGCCAAGATCATCCGCGCCCTCGCCGTCTCCCTCTCCAAACGTCTGCGCATGGCCGACGGCCAACTGGCAGCGCAACAGGTTTAACCGCCGGGGGATTTGGCCTTGGTGCTGCCCGGTTCGATGCCCGGCACCGGTTGATCCTTGCTCGGCGGGCTGGGCATTTCGATCGGCACCAGCGGCGGGCTGCCACTGCCGGCACCGGCCTTCGGTGCGCTGATCGGGGTGATTTGCGGATACGGCGTCGGCGTGGCGGTTCCCGGCGAGCCAGGTTGCGGCGTCGGACTGACCGGAATGGTCTGCTGCGCCTGCACTGCAGTAATCGAGAGCGCGGCCAGGGCAATGACCGTTAGAATGGTGCGCTTCATCAAGGGCTCCGTTTGGCCTTTAGTCTGCGCTCAGGCTACTCCCAACGGGCCTGCTTGCCTTCCCCCTTGTAGAGATTTCCATGAAACGTTTCGTTCTGCTCGACACCACGCCGATCCCTGACAACGGCGGTGCCCTGTGCCTGTTCGAGTATGGCGAGGATTTCGTCATCAAGATCCAGGGCGGCGACGGCGGGCAATTGATGAACACGCGCATGCACGGTTCGGAAGATGCGCTGGCCGAGATCCCTTGCCGCAAGGTCGCCGGACGGCCGAATTCGCGAGTATTGATTGGCGGTCTGGGCATGGGGTTCACCCTCGCCTCGGCGCTCAAACATCTGGGCAAGAGCGCCGAGGTGGTGGTCGCCGAACTGGTGCCCGGCGTGGTCGAGTGGAATCGTGGGCCGCTCGGTGAAAAGTCCGGGCGACCATTGCTTGATCCGCGCACGGTGATCCGTCAGGACGACGTAGCCAAGGTGCTGCAAAGCGAGCCGAACGGCTTCGACGCGATCATGCTCGATGTCGACAACGGCCCCGAAGGCCTGACCCAGAAGGCCAACAGCTGGCTGTACTCTGCCGCTGGCCTGAATGCCTGCGCCAAGGCGCTGCGGCCCAAGGGTGTGCTGGCGGTGTGGTCGGCCAGCGCTGACCGGCAGTTTTCCGACAAATTGAAGAAGGCCGGGTTCAAGGCCGAAGAAGTCCAGGTGTTCGCCCACGGCAACAAGGGCACCCGCCATACGATCTGGATTGCCGAGAAGCTCAAGGGCTGAGCTAAACTCTGCACATAACCGTCATTAGTCTTTTTACTAAGGTGAACCCATGAGTTCGTCCACCCCGACCAACACGTCGAAGCTCGATCGCATCCTTGCCGACAACCAGCGCGACAAGGAAATGGGCTACCGTGACAAGGCCCTGAAAATGTACCCGCACGTCTGCGGCCGCTGCGCCCGGGAGTTCTCCGGCAAACGCCTGAGCGAACTGACCGTGCACCACCGCGATCACAACCACGACAACAACCCGCAGGACGGCTCGAACTGGGAGCTGTTGTGTGTGGATCTACCAGAAAAATGGTATCCGACTATGAATAGTCATAGGCCCCAACGATACATACCATTTTTTTCCGGTATGTGAGCCCTGACTTATCGCTTACAGAGCGTCTCGATACGGTTTATCCTTCCTAAGCACTCATCCCGGACACTCAAATGAACAACAAAACCACACCTAGCCTTTCTAAACTGGATAGAATCCTCGCAGATGCGAAGCGCGATAAGGAATCAGGTTATCGGGATAAAGCACTCAAGATGTATCCACATGTTTGCGGCCGATGCGCTCGTGAGTTTTCTGGCAAGCGCCTGAGCGAGCTAACCGTGCACCACCGTGACCACAACCACGACAACAACCCTCAGGATGGATCTAACTGGGAGCTTCTCTGCTTGTTCTGTCATGACAATGAACACTCACGCTACACTGATCAGCAATATTTCTCCGAATCTTCTTTGAGTTCGCCAAAACAAGCATCCGCAACTCACAACCCATTTGCAGCGTTGGCTGAACTTATGAAAAAGTGACTCCGCACAATGTAAAAAAAACAGCCAATAACACCCTTGCAAGTTTATTAGAAAACAAGCAATGCAAGATGCATCCTACCTCTTCTCGAGAGAAAACCATTATTTCTCAGCCGCTAGGAAAATATTCAATATCAGTACAAGTTGGTTACGCTCCCGAATGTGCGCACTGTATACCTTCGCAACAACAGCAAGCATTTAGCCCAAAACCCAAATAACTATAATCATGAGAACCAACGGACAACCACGGCGATATTAGGTAAAGAATTTTTTTGATACTCTTGAATACTGCACGTATCGAGTTTACTCTTTTCGCTAAAGCAAAAACGAGACGACACTTACAAACAAGATGATACTGAATAAAGCAATGGAAGCGTATATAGCACCGCCTTGCGGGCTCTTCCAGGAAAACATGCACTAATGTGTTCTATGTCTCCAAAGCGGAAACGAACCCCTTATCCGCGTTCTTGATACTTGCTGCTTGAGGAATATTGGCTAGAGTCAAAGAAGTTACTGGAATCCTCTACAACTTCAAGGATCGAACATGCGAAACCTTCAGCTCTTTGCTCCTGAAGCTTTCCCCACGGCTCATTCGGAAGTTCGTGCTTACACCATTGCGGCTTTTCGGGTTGCCCAAGCTAGTGATCAACTCTCATTGATCGCCATGTCAAAACCGCTTCTGGAATTTTTGGTGAAAAAACGTGCCTTGGGTTACTGGCTCTCAAGGGGCAGGCTAATCCAAGAAGTCCACGGCTATAGGCTTACGGAGCGGAGACTTGTCGATTGCCAGTCCGCGCTGGCGTTGCAACTGCCTACACATAATACAACTGCCAGCCAAGTGGCGTTCTGGGTGAATGAGTTCTGCTCAAATGCTGAGCTAAAGCGTACTGCAACCTTTGAGATTTGATATTTTTGCAGTTGGCTCAAGATATCTGGTCGCGGCAATTTTTTGGGCTGGGAGTGTATCGGTCACCGCCTAGGAAACGCAGATACCCCTTTGCGGAAAGTCTCTTGACTGCTCCGATGCCAGTTTAGTCAGTCGGCATCCGGACGGCCAATAGTGCCATTCCGAACTATCATCCTCTGCACCGTCTTAAGCTGCGCCTTTTTGAGCTACTCATGAAGCAGCGGCGAAAAGGTAAAAAAGGAATCTCAGGAGAGAATGTATGGTTCGGATTCGGAAGCTGGATATTCATAATTTCAGATCCATACGATCTATGTCTTGGTTGCCCTCTGCTGGTATGAACTGCCTCATTGGACCTGGCGACAGCGGTAAAAGCACGATCCTCGATGCAATTGATCTATGCATGGGCGCTCGCCGCAACGCCTCATTTGCCGATACGGACTTTTTCAATCTCGACGTTTCACAACCTGTCCAAATCACCCTGATCATTGGTTCTCTGCCTGATGCTTTGATGAACTTCGATGCGTATGGTCAGTACCTTCAGGCATTCGACCGCACCTCCGGGGTCGTTTATGACGAGCCGTTTGAGGGACTTGAAACGGTCCTCTCATTGCGATTAACCGTTGATAGCGAACTTGAACCGAATTGGACGCTCGTCTCGCTGCGCGCTCAAGCATCGGGGCTCGAACGAAACATTGCTTGGAAAGATCGGCTGCTACTAGCGCCGGCTCGGCTCGGTGCCTATGCCAGCTCTAATCTTTCTTGGACGCGCGGCTCTGTACTCAACCGCCTGACTGAAGAGCGTCCCGAATTGGGCGCTCAATTGGCGAGCGCTTCTCGCGGAGCGCGTGAGGCGTTCGGAAACCAAGCCGGCGCACAGTTGGCCTCAACGTTGCAAATTGTTTATGAACAGGCGGTCTCCCTGGGAGTACCTGTTGGTGCCCGAACGCAAGCCCTGCTGGATGCTCATGCAGTGTCTATTGGAGATGGCGCAATAGCGTTGCACGATGAGCAAGGCGTACCGTTGCGTTCGTTGGGTACAGGATCGTCCAGGTTGCTCGTTTCAGGCTTGCAACGAGCGGCTGCACAGCGTGCATCCATCGCATTGGTGGATGAGGTGGAATATGGTCTTGAACCACACCGGCTAATCCGGCTACTCGACTCCTTGGGGGCAAAGGAAAGCATTAATCCCCTTCAAGCGTTCCTCACCACACATTCTCCAGTTGCAGTGAGAGAGCTTCGGGGCGACCAAATTTTCGTTGTGCGCAAGGGACAAGATGGCGCACACATAGTCAGCATGGTTGGCACCGCCGACGACGTGCAAAGCACAATCCGTATGGATCCTGAAGCCTTTCTGGCGCGCAGCGTTATTGTTTGTGAAGGAGCGAGTGAAGTTGGTTTGATTCGTGGCCTAGATCAATACTGGACAGCATTAAACTACCGTTCACTACTCGCCGCGGGCACGGCCTATGTAAATGTCGGTGGGGGCGATCCGGATCGCTGTTTTGTGCGGGGCTTAGCGCTGCTCCGATTGGGGTATCGGGTTATGGTTCTGGTTGATGCCGACAAACCACCGACTCCAGCTGTAGTGGCAGCTTACCGGGAGGCTGGAGGTCAGTTCATCACATGGAGGGAAGGCCGGGCTTTGGAGGATGAACTCTTTCTGAGTCTTCCTGATGTTGCCGTAGATTTGTTGTTGCAGCGTGCAACAGAATTCCTTGATGTAGAGTTGATCACCGCCCACATCAGTTCGCAGTCTCAGGGGGCGGCTACCCTCGAAGGTATATATCTGCAGCGTCAGCAACAGATTCCTTTTCCTCCAGATATACGTCAGCTTCTAGCTCTCACATCCCGAAACAGAAAACATGGCTGGTACAAATCGCTCACGAAATTCGAGATCTTGGCGCGCGACGTTATCGGCCCTAACTTAGGGGGGTGTGAGCAGGGCTTCATCGATCTAATAAACAATCTGTTTGGGTGGGCACATGCCGCCTGAGTACGATCTTCTAGCGCATTCACTCGGCGCCATCACAGCGCCCGCTGGGTGTGGCAAAACGCAGCTAATTGCGGACACGCTCGCTCAGCACGCGGGCTCGAAACCGGTGCTTGTTCTGACTCATACAAACGCCGGAGTGACAACGTTGCGCCTACGCATGCAGCGTGGCAACGTCCCGCCCGCTGCTTATCGAATCGCAACCCTCGATGGGTTCGCTATGCGTCTAGTTGGCACTTTCCCCACACGTAGTGGCATACCTACCGACACGCTGAGTTTGCTGAACCCCAACGCGGACTATCCAGCAATCCGTTTGGCTGCAGTTCACTTGATCCAGGCTGGCCACATTGCTGCAACTATGACCGCGTCTTATTCCCATCTAATCGTAGATGAATACCAAGACTGCAATATGGTGCAGCATGCGTTTGTAACTGCACTTTCTTCGGTGCTGCCAACCTCTGTGCTTGGCGATCCAATGCAAGCCATTTTCAATTTTCGTGGTAATCAACTAGTCGATTGGCATGCACATGTACTGCAGCAGTTTCCACCAATAGGTGAGCTGACCCACCCGTGGCGGTGGATAAATGCGGGTAAATCTGGATTTGGTGAATGGCTACTCAATTGTCGGCATACATTGCAGGCCGGTCACAGCATTGATCTGACCCAAGCGCCGGCGGAAGTCACTTGGGTACAGCTGCATCCCGCCACTGCCGACAGGCAGCGTATTGCTGCCGCCTTGACCCCTCCAGTATCCCCTAACGGACAGGTGCTTGTGATCGGAGACAGTCGGAGTACTGAGAGTCGAAGGAGAATGGCCAGCCAAACGCCAGGGGCCAGTACTGTAGAGCCCGTGGACTTGGCTGATTTGACAACCTTCGGCCGCTCATTCGATCTACAACATCCCGACTCTGTAACAGTGCTAGTTAATTTTGCTGCTGAAGTGATGACCCAAGTCGGTGCCGCAGGACTATTGCAGCGACTTGTTTCTCTCTCTGGAGGACGGGCTCGTACGCCTCCATCGTCAGCAGAATCGGCGCTGCTGGCGTACTTGGTTGCACCGTCATTTTCTCTCGCCGAAGCCGCCCTCAGATCGTTAATGCAACAACCCAATGCACGTGTATACCGACCGGACGTGCTCTATGGATGTCTTAGAGCATTACAGGCGGCATCGCGAGGGCAGTGTTCTTTAGCTGATGCCACGGTACGAGAACGTGAGCGTAATCGGCATGAAGCACGACAGATAGCTCGGCGTGCTATTGGAAGTACGTTGTTATTGAAGGGGCTTGAGTCGGAGGTTGCCGTGATTACAGCGCCGGAGACCATGAATGCTCAGCATTTGTACGTCGCTATAACGCGGGGATCGGCTCGACTGGTTATCTGCTCTGCTACACCTCAGTTGGCTCCCCGATAGAGATCGCACCGATTGAGTGGTGGGTTGTGTCATCGCCCTCCACCAGCACGCTTCATGACCACGATAAGCAAAGAACTACCCATTGCGGTCGGTGGGGAAAAGCAGAAGTCGGCCAACAGCAGCTCGGACTATTCAGGTCATCGATTTCTTAGATCCCGCATCGATAGTGCTCATGTTCGGGTTGAAGTCATCCAGTTGACGCGCAGTTCAACCGACCTCAAGGTCGATGGGGCCAGGACTCGAGCAATGAAAAATCAAGCTATACTGTATCGATTAACAGTGATTCTGCGAGTGAGCATGGATTTTTATAGATCAACTGGGCGAATAACGCCGAAGCGTACTCCGGCTCCAATCAGCACTTAATGGCGTTACAAAATCTAGTCATGAAGACGACACTGCCCCGCAGTCGACTGATGCCTAGCTCTAGAATCTTGATATTTGAGTACAAGTCCGCATGCACGAGACACTCGATAGAAACGTTGAGATCCGCACATTCAATACCATTTCTGAGATTGAGGCGCTCCCTGGTTTCAAAAAAGAAAACCCTGTATCGCCGAAAAACTATAAGCATTTGCTTGGAGATTACTTTCTAAGTGATGAAGTTAGGTGTTGTCTTCTGAAAGACAATGACAAGCTATGCAATGAGGGCCATAAATGGGGCTTTGTTGCCGTGCTTTCCGACAATAGCATTACTCTTGTTGGCAACGAATGCGCCAAAACAAAATTTAACGGTGAGTCAAGGCTTAGCGCTGATAGAACTAAGTATCTGAATCAGAAAAAACATGAAGAAAGCCTTGAGCGTCTTCGAGCGCTAGTTGAGCAAAAAGACTCTGCACTAAAAGAAATCCTGCAAGTGAAATCAGATTTGGCTACAGTCCAAAATCGTGTTCATGCAATGCGGGAAAAGCTCGGCCCCCAGACCATGAGACATCTTGAGTCGATCGCTCGCACCGGCGCGTACACGCTGTCAGTAACTGGCGTGACGATAAAGGAATACACAGACAAGAAAGGGAAGAAGAAAACTGATCGTCGTACCCAGCGCATGACACTGGGTACGATAGCCAGCACCTCCTTCCTTCTTGAGGAGAGATACCGCGACGTTTTGCACAGCCTCTCTGACGTCAAAAAAGCCTATGATGAAGCTGAGAAATTAGAGCAGAACGTCACCACGCTGAAACTTAATGCTCTCACAAAAAAAATGGATACCATTGAACAAGCAAAAACAAACGCGCTTCAACTTATCGAACAAGAGCGTAGATTCGCGACAAGTGATTTAAGTCTACTGTGCTACATAACTTCCGACAAAGTAGAACGATACAAGTCGGCAAAATATGCGCTAGAACAAGCAAATCAAGATTCCGGAAAAGAAAAAGCAAAGGAATGGTTTGCCGAGCAAGACCGTATTTTCCGCGATAAGTTGAACGTTACGAAAATCGAAGTCTTATAATTCATGATAGGGCGCAGACTGCGCCCTCCTCTGCATCGCAATAAAGTAAAACAAACCATTTGAGTGGTAAATTCCTCCATTGCCGTCGATGGAATATCAGAATGGCATGTCTCTAAGGACCCTCCACTTGAGAGCGATGACCTAGGTAATATTTCGGGATCGATTCGCCCCATCGACCAAGGGAGAACTTGTGTCTCTCAACCCATCCTAGTTCCCCAAAGGCCTCAACTTTGGGGAACTAGGAGTGAGGTCCTTTCCCCTAACGTCGCAATGATCGGGCGATAATTACCTGGCGGAAATGCGGAGAGCAGAACGCCTAAACGAGTACATTAAATACGGTGGCAAGAAGGTAAGACTGGCCCCCACCTTTCTGAAAGGGGAGGCCTGCGCCCATCATACATCCACCTATAGGCACTGCACCGTCACGCCTGCTCAGCCTCCTGTAGCACCAATTCGAACTGGGTCCACTCGCCAGGGGGATCGTCGCGGGTGAGGGTCAGGTGCTCACGCTTTCCCCTAGGCTTGCCGTTGTAGTGGAAGACTTCGCCGTCCATATAGCCCACCTCCCAAGTTCCCTCAAAATAACGTCCTTTTCGCAGCTCGCCCACCTTGCGCCCTTGATAATTCACATCGTAATTGGCATGCGGATCGTAGTGATTCACGGGTACTGCTCCTTGTTATGTTGGTTGGGAGAGTGTAGCCAGCTTAAGGACCTATCTTGAGAATGGGACGATCAGTTGTGTATTTCCGCTCGCCTGCAGCCATTGCCTCTAACTTCAGCGTCTAGCATTATACTTCCCTCCTTAAATCAAAATCAGCTGCCGGTACAGCAAGGAGAAGTACGCTTATGTACGATGGAGAAGCGGTTTTCAATCCAAGCTTTCGCCTTATTCCCGGACTGCCGAATCAAGAGCCATGTAGAGACCTTTACATGGAAACATTCTTCACTCTAGAGGATCCCGACGATCCAGATGCCTGGTACCCTCACGCAGTGGACCGCTGGCATCTGCTCGCCAGTATTTTTTCCAATCGCATCGTCACATATCCCGTATTCACCAATCCGCATGCAAAACGCTACCTCTCCCGTAGGCATGGGCGAATCAATACTGTTATTTACGAGATGAAGTATGAACAGGCACTTCCGGAATCCTCGGATGCCGCTTTGACTTTGATCGATTTATATCTAACTTCTCGATCATGGAACAGCTGTAATTTTGGGCTAGGATTGATCAAAGATCTTGAGCCCCTATGCGCTGGCCTGATGCGAGTGGCTGAGCTAGATACCTTGGTGGTAACGCACGATGATCACATAAAAATTGACCGCAACTGCGCGCGTATTCCCGAGCGGCAGATTGAGGATTTGAGGCGGACATTTTATAAAGCGGATCGCAGACAAAAGGAGCGCATTCGGGCTGCGAAGCACTGGCACGTTCGCAATGCAATAATGGCGAAGCTCGCACCTGATAAATTTCCAGCGCTGCTGCAAGTGACTAGCACAGGGGAAATGATCGAGTACCGAATGGCCAGCACGAGGCGGTCGCAGGCCATGGAGAAGCAGCAACAACAGGCATCAGTAAGAACCGTTAGGCAGAATGCCAAACAGATTGCAAAGAACGCGCCGCACGAGCTGCTGCGTCTACATGCGGAAATTGAACGAGTAACGCTGGCAAACATGATCGAGCTTTTTGAAAAAAAGCTTAATCAGCAGCTCTCCGAATCTCACTGGCAGCGTTTTTTTGAGGACAACATATTCATCTTGTCCATGCTGTTTGCTCGGCCAGTCCAGCTACTTCATACCCAATTTCATGCTCAAGCAGCCAGCATCAATGGGGCTGGCGCGCAAATAGGCGACTTTCTTTTCCGGGAGTTGGGGCAGCCATTAGCTATCGTTGAAATAAAAAAGCCATCCAGTCCGCTTATGCTATCGAGTGCCTATCGCAACAACAAAGTCTTCGGGCCGCACCAAGAGCTCAGTGGCGCAATGACTCAGGTTCTCTACCAACAAACCTCATTGCGTAGTAACTGGTTGGTTCATCGAGCCGACTTACCAGGATCACAACCCGATGCCATCAAGTGCATAATCATCTGTGGCACCACTCCCACAGAACCCGAGCCGCGGCGCTGCTTCGATATTTTTCGGCACGCCTGCAAGGACGTGGAGGTCGTCACATTTGACGAGCTTCTAGACAAACTGAAGCTGCTGCTTTACCACCTAAACAGTTCAGAGCGAAACGAGGACGCCACCTGAATTCGGACCAAAACCATCAAACCCGCCACGCTGGACCTGGACTCTTGCCCAGCCTCAAAAGCAAAACTTCCACAGACAGAATGATGGTTAATTTTGTTGCACGGTCCAAGTGCGGCTCGCTACCCAACCCCTGATGCAAATTACTTGTGAGCAAGGGATAAAAATTGTCACAGTCACTCAGGGATTTCCCGGTTTCCAAGGGTGCTCAAAGAAACACATCGAAAATAAAGGCTGTCGGAAAATCGATACCCACAAAAAATGGAGCCCATTGCAATAAATAAAGGGGTTGTCACAGGCGAAAAGCAAGACCCGAAAATCTCAACGGTGCCCCATTGAAGGCCTGCCGGTAATGATACTTTAGCCGTAACAAACGAATGCTCATGACCGCGATTGAAAGCGAGCAGATATGACGGAAGCAGATAACCATGGCTCTATCTTCATCTCATACGCATGGGGCGAAAGCTTCGAAAACAAGGAATGGATACGTCGACACATAGTTTCCTATTTGGATTGGAACCATGACGTCTTCTGGGATCGAGACAACATCGGCTACGGCGAGCTACCCGACGTTGTCATATCCAAACAGTTGGCCAAGCGACCACTGACGGTTTTGTGCCTCTGTGATCTGGACTATCTGCAATCGGCGAAGAAAGAAGGCTCCGGACTGTCTCGTGAGCTACAGATGCTGGCCGAAATAATTGATCAGCCTGGTGTCAGGGTTATACCGCTGATCCTTGAGTCTGGATGCGCTGGTCACCTACCTGATCCATTGATCAATCGCATTTACCTAAACCTTCAGCCCTTAATGCAGCGGAAGATAGATATCGGGATGACGCTAGCGGATCTGGCGGAAGGTTGCAGCCAGGCAGTGGTGCAATCCGGTATCAATAAGACGCTGGCCGCATTCAAGCTACGAGAGCGTGCCAATACTTATCTCAGGAAGAACCCAATAACGTTATGGGGCAACCCTCAAAATCATGAAGTCACTGTCTATTCTGAGGAAGCTGCACCCTACCTGCTAAAGCCTCCTAAGTGGATGTGGGAAAGCGATCGTTGGAATTACATGCTCAATGATGACGGCCCGACCTTTTGCCCCACCAAAGGAATCTGGCATTGGGAATATTGCGCTATCTCTCTGGAGATACGCCCATTGAGTACAGCGGCGGTATCGACATTTTTTCCGCAGCTCACCAGTGAGGACGAACAGGGGTTATTGAATGCGGCAGGCATACTGCTGGCATCCAAACTGTTCAATACCTTTAAAATTAATGAGATCTTCACGTTCAGTGCTGAGGATCTGACGACCTACCTGATCAACAGCGAAGAAGGATTTCATATTCTTGAGCGACTGCTGGACGCAGCCGAAGCCCTTTCCCCTGCCTGACCCCGCTCACGCCGTCGCGTTGGACTCAATACGTGGAAAGGGCCTCAAGGCCTAGCGGCACGCTTCAGACGAGTTCTTGTTTGAGATAGTGATTTACCTCCTTCACGATATTACGAGCGGTGCGTGTCACCCCGATCAACGTCGCGGAAGCCAAGCCAGTCCAGTCGCCATAGCCAACTAGCCAAAGCCGAGGTTCGATTGAAGAACGGTTGTCGTGAACGTCGACCCGCCCCTGTGAGTTGACCACGCCGAGCCCCCGCAGGTGGTTCAAAGAGGGAGCGAAACCAGTGCACCAGATAATGGCATCAACCGTGGTCTCATCTCCATTTTTCCAGACAACGCCGTCTGGCGTAAAAAACTCAAATGGTCGTACAGCTTTCAAAACACCACGTTCACGCGCTTCTTTCACCGACGGCACCATGACGATGTCACCCAATCCGCCGGTTGGTTCGGGTATGTTACGTCCTTCCTGATGGGCTTTCAGACGCTCAGTGGCGCGCTCAAAAAGCACACGGCCATCTACGTCATCAGGCAAAAACATTGGCTCGTCCAGGGTCACCCAGGTAGCGTCCGCCACCTTGGATATCTCGGCGTAGATCTGGGCACCTGAGTTACCTCCGCCGATAACCAGTACCCGTTTGCCTTGGAACGACTCGGCGCAACGGTAGTGCGCTGAGTGAATCTGCGGACCTTGATAAAGCTCGCTCTTCGGGTAATGGGGAATGCGGGGATTGCTCCAAGTCCCGGTCGCGCTGATTACGATTTTGGCATCCCAATGCTGAGTTTCTGAGTGGACCCGCAGACCGAAACTCTGAGGCTCAACGCTCGTGACCTCTACGGGACGTACGATAGGAAACCCGTACCTGCTTTCGTACTGTGCCAGGTAATCAACAACATGATCTCGACCGGGATTGCCATCATTCACCGGTGGCATCGGCCACCCTGCGATGGAACTCCAGGCAGACGGTGAGAACAGCTGCAATGAATCCCATCCGTGACGCCACGCACCACCCGGGCCTTTTTCTGCATCTAACAGAACGAACGACAAGCCGGTGCGTTTGAGGAAGTAAGCCGTTGTCAGCGCAGCCTGACCTGCTCCGATGACCACCACATCCAGCAGTGTGTTTTGAGTGTCCATCAACTACTCCCTCTGGCTAAGACAAAGCTCTCAAAGGCGCTCGATGTAAGAGACGTGCGAAGGCTTTTGGATTGCTCGCGGCCGCAGTTGCTGTACCAACTCAACAGCACGGGCACGTGGCATCCCTCTGTCGATCATGAGTTTTGCGGCGACCAACCCAGTACGTCCCGACCCACCTTTGCAATGAATCGCAATGGCCCGGTTTGCGTCCAGAAGCTTCGACAACTCTGGGAGAGCCTTCTGCCACCGGGCCTCAAATTCAGCGTCAGGAGCCTCATCGTCCTCAATCGGTAGCTGGTACCAAGCGAGCTCTGCCGCCTGGACTTGCTGACCTAACTCACCAACACCGTTGTGAGTGAGTTCGGCGTCGGACATCAAACTGACGATGGCACTGGCGCCTGCGTTTTTCAGGGTGGCGAGCGCTTGTTGGAGCGACTCACCCTGAGTGCCCGGACACGGGGTGAAGATGAGAGTACCCGCACCGTCTGGCATTACTAGGATCGAGAAAGGGTGAGACATGATGAGATCCTTAGATGGAGCGCTGATTCACTCGTTTCGACAGCTCTTCAGCCGACTCCTTTCGTTCCGAGTAACGGTCTACCAGGTAATCCTGACGGTCACGCAATAGCAGGGTGAACTTCATCAGTTCCTCCATCACGTCGACCAGGCGATCGTAGTAGGACGAAGGCTTCATACGCCCATCCTCGTCGAATTCGGTAAACGCTTTGGGCACTGAGGACTGATTGGGGATTGTCACCATCCGCATCCAGCGACCCAGAACTCGCAACTGATTCACCACGTTAAAAGATTGAGAGCCGCCACAAACCTGCATGACGGCCAGAGTTTTACCTTGGGTTGGACGTACTGCGCCCATCGCCAAAGGCACCCAATCGATCTGAGCTTTAAAAACAGCGCTCATCGATCCATGACGCTCTGGAGAACACCACACTTGCCCTTCCGACCACTGCATTAGCTCGCGGAGTTCCGCGACTTTCGGATGGGTATCCGGAGCATCATCAGGCAGTGGTAAACCTGATGGGTCGAAGATTCGTGTTTCCGCACCGAAGTGCTCCAACAACCGCGCGGCTTCTTGGGTTACCAATCGGCTGAACGAACGCTCGCGGGTCGACCCGTAAATCAGAAGGATGCGCGGTTTATGCGTGGACGGCTCACGAGGAGTGAGTAGCTCCATGCTTGGGACGTCGATTAGATCTGCTTCGATGTTTGGAAAATAGTCTTTCATAGTGACTCCTGGCTCCAGCCACACACGGCCTACAACGTGCCGATGCGGGCTAGCTCAGCTTTAAGGTCTTCAGTGCTCAACATAGCGATGGGCAACGAAATGAAGGCGTTTACCCGCTCTTGGATTTTGCTCAGGGTTTGCTGGAATGCCGCCTCGATTTGCGCTTCAGATCCCGTAGCTTCGGAAGGATCTGCCAGCCCCCAATGAGCCTTGAGCGCCGGGCCGAAGAAGATCGGGCAGGCTTCGCCGGCAGCCCGATCGCAGACCGTGATCACGATGTCTGGTGGCGACCCTTCGAAGGCATCGGATGCTTTACTGCTAAGGCCATTAGTAGGAATACCTGCTGCTTTGAGCGTTTGAATCGCTCGCGTGTTTACGCGGCCACTTGGGAAGCTACCGGAACTGACGGCTTCCATTCCTTCAGGAGCAAGGTGATTGAACACCGCCTCGGACAAGATGCTCCGGCAGCTGTTGTGGGTGCACATGAATAGGACTTTCATCGTGATCTCCTGGAATCAAAAGCTGAGGCGCAAAGCCAAGGCGCTCAGAGTGACAATGAGGATTGGAAACGTGAGCACCACACCGGTCTTGAAGTAGTAACCCCAGCTGATGGTGATGTCTTTTTTGGCCAACACATGCAGCCAGAGCAAAGTGGCCAAGCTGCCAATAGGGGTGATTTTCGGGCCGAGGTCACAACCAATAACGTTCGCGTAGACCATTGCCTGATGAACGATGCCAGTAGCGTCCGCTGCATGGATCGCAAGAGCGCCGACCAGCACCGTTGGCATGTTGTTCATGATTGAAGACAGCACTGCAGTCAGAAGACCTGTGCCCAGCGAAGCCCCCCAAATGCCGTAGCCGGCGAACACGTTGAGCAACTGAGCGATGTAGTCCGTCAGGCCGGCGTTCTTCAAGCCATACACCACCAGGTACATGCCCAGCGAGAAGATCACAACTTGCCACGGGGCACCCTTGAGCACCTTGCTGGTGTTGATGGCGTGACCTTTGGCGGCGATGACGTAGAGCACCAATGCGCAGGCGGCGGCGATGGCACTGATGGGGATACCCAGTGGCTCGACAACGAAGAAGCCGACCAGTAACGCGAGCAGCACCCACCATCCTGCCACGAAGGTTGCGCGATCGCGGATCGCATCCTCTGGGGCATGTAGCTGTGCCAGGTCATAAGTCTTGGGTAAGTCTTTTCGGAAAAACCACAGGAGCATTCCCAGCGTTGCAGCGATGCTGACCAAGTTGACCGGCACCATGATTGCCGCGTACTCGCTGAAGCCAATGTTGAAGTAATCGGCCGAAACGATATTCACCAGGTTGGAAACCACCAGCGGCAAACTCGCGGTGTCGGCAATGAATCCTGCGGCCATCACAAACGCCAGAGTCGCTGCGGGTGAAAAGCGCAGGGCCAGCAACATGGCGATCACGATGGGAGTAAGGATCAGCGCCGCGCCGTCATTGGCGAACAGTGCTGACACAGCGGCTCCCAGCAAGATGATGAAGGCAAACAACTTGCGGCTGCTGCCACCTCCCCAGCGAGCGACATGCAAGGCTGCCCACTCGAAGAAACCAGCCTCGTCGAGTAGCAGACTGATGATGATCACAGCGATGAACGTCGCCGTGGCGTTCCACACGATATCCCATACCACCGGGATGTCGCCGAGACTGACCACCCCGCTCAACAACGCAAGCACGGCACCCAATGAGGCACTCCAGCCAACACCCAGCCCTTTGGGCTGCCAGATGACCAGAACGATGGTGACGATGAAAATAAGTAGAGCGATTAGCATGCGAGCGGCTCGTTTCGAAAGGTTGGATCAGCCGCACACGGTCTGATTAACTGGGCGATCGTTCATTTCACAGAGCCGCTTGGTTTCGGTGTCCAGCCACTGCTGGTTGGCATCAACGACACCCTTAAGCACTTCGGTGACCCAGGTCGGCAGTTCGGGATGGAGTCGGTAGTAAACCCATTGGCCTTGGCGCCGATCCGCCAGTAACCCGGAGGATCTCAGCAGTGCGAGATGTCGAGATATTTTTGGTTGGCTCTGCTCAAGAGCGGCGGTTAGTTCGCATACACAGAGTTCTCCCTCGCGGGCGATGAGTAGCGTTATTTTGGTTCGAGTGTCATCTGCCAGGCTTTTGAACAAAACGGTAGGAGTGATTGGCTCGTTCATGAGGCCTCCAGGTGTTTGGTTTTAACCAATACAAATAATTTGACGCGTTCGTGGATATCGTGAAGGGCGCGTTTGAAGGCGTCCGGGTGAGAGCTGCTCACTGGATCCTCAAAGTCCCAGGCAAGCACTTCACCTGCCTTGGGCATCGCCAGACATTCACGCGCAGACTTGTCGCAGAGGGTAATTACGTAGTCGAAATGCTCGTCACGAAACTCTTCGACAGACTTGCTGCGTAGCCCTTTTGCATCAACGCCAACGTGTTCCAGCGCTGCAACGGTCCGTGAATCAACCTCAGTTGGTTCGGTACCAGCGCTGAACGCTTGAAAACGCGCGTCGCTGTTTCTCAGCAATGCTTCAGCCAGCTGAGATCGAGCGGAGTTAGCAACGCAGATAAAAAGCACTTTGATGGGGGCGCTCATGACCACACCTCACGCATATGGGAAATCGAATATACGATAATTCGAATATACGGTAAAGCGAATGTGTTTAGGAGAGCCTGCCTGATCCTTTCCGCGACGTTAGGCGAAAACTGCTGATTAGGGATTTGTAAGCGTCTGGCGAGCTCACATTCCGAACTGTGCGCCTCCCCGTTGACGCTGATACGATGGCACTTTCGAATCGTCGGCAGGGAAGCGCATGTTCGATCTACTCAAGCTGCTCACAGACAACAGCCCTTCGCTCAACAGTGACATGCAGGCGTGGTTCAAGCAGTACCCGCCAGACGCCCCATGGAACATCTATTCCGACTACTGTGTAGGCAACACAGAGAAGGCCAATGACAGCTTTTCATTTGTCATTACTCTGAAGCACGAGACTGACAAGAATTTTTCAGAGTACATCGCGAACGTTGCGCCAAAAGACCTGAAGAAGACACGCCAGGCCTCGGAAGGTCTGATTTCCTACCTCAACTGCCCTGTGGCCTTCAGCGTCTCGTTCATCGTTGAGCGAGATTCGAAGCTCCTTCGAGATTTCATCACTGATGACAACATCCATGGATTCTGTGTAGGACTTCGTGAGCTGATCGGCGAATGGTCAGACGACCCAGGCGTCGATAGACCGTATTGGCAACGTATTGACAAAGCGCTTGGGGAATTCGCGGACGAAGTGAAGCGTAAGAAATTCAATGCGAAGCTGGCGAGGCAGGTATTGCTGACCTCTACGTTCGCAGCGTTTCTCTTCTTGACGCTTAACAAGCTAAAGGAGCCGGCATTTCTCAGATGGGTGACTGATAGAGATGCTACTTTTGAAAAGTACAATGAGGTGGCTTTTGACATCGCTTTCATGCTGTTTCTTATCGTTCGTCATCAGTCTGGAAATGTAAAAGATCCCAATAAGCCTCAATTTATATTCGCCTACCCATTCATGGATGGGAAAACTGACTATGCAGAGCATGTACGCCTTCCTGACTACCTTGCAGGACTCTGCGCTGACATAAAATTGCCCTCCATGGAGTTCACACACACCAAATTCGAGAAGATCTTTGGTACTGCCATAATCAACTCGACGAACAATGTCGTTCTCCAGATCCTGGGGAATCCAGAAAAAATTACTGCAAGGCGCCTCACATTTAGGGAAGAATCATGAGCGTAAACTTCAACGAAAAGCTCGTAGAACTTAGTTATCACGTACTCTATGAGAAACACTTCGCCAAACTTTATAAGAAACGGCAATATGAAATTTTCTCTCCAGGCAAGGAAGAGGTTCACGTAGGTTTTGACCTTGGATTTGCGGCGCCTGACCCTACGTGCAAATTTAGAAAAGGGGAGTTTTTTGAATGGATAAAGAAGCGCTTAATAGATACCAGTACTAACAACAGCGCATTTATTTTTGCATATTTCTATCAGTACAAACTAATAGCGCCTGTCAACTTAAAAAGACTGAGAGATGCCACTGTCAGAACTGGTCTTACCAATGCGGGCTACGATCCAAATGGCAGGCCTTATAGGGCAAAGCTTGACACGGTAAGGAAGATGTACGCGAAGGGCACTCGCCAACATCCTTTCAGCCAGCATGAAGCTCTATGTCGCTTGTCGCGAGTTAAAGACGCGGAAGTTTTTTACTGCACCCCAAAGTTTGATGAGCAAATGGGCATACCCAAGGAAAATAAGCGCTCCCTAAATGATTTAACTAGAACGCCGGTTACGATTAATACGCCTGATTTTGCTCGATCGACTCCCCATCATCTATTTTTCAAAGACGTTAATGGCAATAAGCCGATGTGGTGCTCCGAACCAGTACCTGCAGAGTCGAGTGAGGAGATCCGCATCCCAAACCTTCTTACCCCCGAGCAACTTGTTAAGTTTATAAAAACGAATTACCTGCTCAATGAGGGGAGTGACAAAGTCGATTACAACGAAACGAGAATCACAGAAGAAGACCTAAGTAGAACCACCTTCCTAAAATACCTAGATGCGTTACCGAAGTGCGGAAAAATCGCAATTGTCTTTGACTAATGTCGCACCAGCTTCGCTGAAATAGGCCAGCGGATTAGATTCGTGCATCTGCCCATGCTTGCACTAACCTCCGGCCTATTTTCTGCTAGCAGCAGGTGACCGGCTTTCAGGCTTCAACATTGTTGATCTCTACACGAGATGCGCAGACCACATCTTGCTCCACAATCATTTCAAGCCCCTGAAACAAGTCTTGACTGACTCTATAATCACATAGACCTCCTCACGAGTGTTCGCAATTCTTGCGGTCGCACGCCCGTTGTCTTCCCGTACACAGAAGATCGGTGATTAGGCTCTGAAACGTTTTCGATGGAGAGTCAGTGAAAACGTCAGAGAGAGGAGCACAGCCTACTAATTCAGCAGCATTTGCTTGGCAGATACTCGTCACGGCTAAGTTCTTTCAGGCCGCAGCGTTGTTCGGTGGCTTTGGCGAAGCGACGTAGCATTTCGATCGCGCCATCACGTGCTTCTTTCGATAAGTCGCAAGCTAGATTACGAGCTTCTCCCACCAGGTCCGACCGAATGCTTTCGTAGATGGCCATGCCTTCGGGTGTCACGGTGATTGCCAGCGCACGGCCGTCACTTGCGTCCGGTACACGTTGAACCAGGCCCTGTTTGGCAAGCGAATCGACCAGCCGGCTGGCATTACTCTTGTCGAGAAAAAGCTCGCTGGCCAGCGATTGCACCCGAACAGGCCCAGCCTTGATCACATGCTCCAGCGCGTAGCATTGAGTGACGGACAGTCCTTCGCAGCAGCTGCGATCTCTGTCACGAAACTGGTACACGCGAACCAAATGACTCAACGCTTCATAGAGCTGTTCGGCATCCTGGTCGATCTGATCAATCTTTGGCATAGCACTCGGCTCGCAATTCCGGGGAAAACGCTAATACCACCTTAGCAGTCGTAGCGACACATTTTTTTGGGCATAAGGGCCGACGAAATTGTTCCAAGATATTAGTTGCGGCACGCAACGTATTTTGCGATTGTGAATTGGAGGTATGGCTTGCGGGCTTTTCAGAGGCGGCTGCGGTAACGCTTGGAGGTACAGGGATGTTGGTAGAAACGCTTAGGACGAAAACAGGCTCCCGGTTACGAAACCTATGGAGCAGTGTTTCCATTCCTCTACCTGTAGCGATGCTACTGGGCGCGATTCTGATCCCACTTCTTGCCGGCAGTAGCAGCGGGGACGTATTCCAGTCGCTGAGCAAAGGCTTCGGAAACAACCTCGGTTATTTCGCCATCGTCATCCTGAGCGCGTTTTTCATTGCCGGGTGGATCTCGGCGCAAGGAAGTGCGTCTTTCGGAAAATTCGGTATCTCTCTATCACCTCTGCTGGGTGCTGGGATGGTTTGTCCCGATACGGCCTACGCCTCTCTTGCTCCCATTGCGGGGCAACACAGGAAGTACATCGCGATCGGATGCTACTCAGGGTTCAAGCTTCTGATGCCCGCTGGCCCGCTGATCATCGGGATTGGGCTGGGAGCCAACACACATGACCCAAAGTTTCTGTATCTAGGATTGCTGCTCACAGTCGTCACGTGGATTACCGGAACGATCTGGACGTACTGGACGACTCGCACAGACTATTTATCTCCCAAGGATTCGACTGACCCGACCGTGCTTCAGGATTCGGTTATCAAAGTAATTCTGCCTCTGGCTGTATTTTTTGCACTCCTGATCGCCGGGTACACCATCACCAAGAACCAGCATTCCGTAATCGAGTTCTTCACTACTCCCGCCGGTGCGCTGATCGCTACATCGTTATTGATCGCGATTAGCTGCAAACCTGGCGAGGTTCAAGATCTGCTGTCCAAAGCAATGCGTAGAACCAGCTCGTTATTGTTCACCATAGGTTGTGCGTCTGCGTTGGGCCAAGCCCTCGGTATGGTGCTTCCCAAGGATCTGATTCAGCAGGCATTCAGCGCGTCGGGCAGCACCACGCATATTTTGGTTGGGGTGTTCCTGCTGGCAGCGGTATTCAAAACACTGAATGGTTCTTCGCTTGCGACCTTTGCTGCCATCCCACCTGTTCTCTCGCCAATCTTGGCGTCGAGCGGAGTGGATTTGATGAGCGTCACGTTCGCCGTATGCCTGGGATCCTTCGTCGCCATTCTCCCTAACGACAGCTATTACTGGTTGGTCAAAACCGACGCCTTTCCCGAATACAGCACCGGCAGGTACATGCGCCTAGTGACCGCCGGCTCAGTTCTACAAGCATTGATAGGTTTGGCAGTCCTTCTGCTGATCTCGCTTTAACTTCGAATTCCTACAAAACCATCAGTGATTCCAGTCACCGAATCGTCGTGCCTGAGCTCAAGGAGAAAGAGAATGAAGTACCTGGTCGCCAGTACATTCGAAGGGGGGTATCAACCGCTCAACGCGATATCTGCAACCACAGCTCTACTCGATGCAGATATCGAAGCGCAGTTGATCGATATCTACGTCGAGGGACTTTCCCTGGAGAGATTCAGTGACGCAGATTTGGTCTTCATCTGCGTACCGCTTTTTGACTCTCTGACTGCCGGAACGCAGCTGGCCAAGCAGCTTAAAGAAGCGAAGCCTTCCCAGAAAATTTGCTTCTTCGGTCAATACGCGACCATCAATGCAAAAAGCCTGGCCTCTAAGTACGGTGACTACGCGATCGCAGGCGAGTGGGAAAAACCCATTGTCAGCTTGGCTAAACACCTCAGTGGCGAACAGGGGCAGGATCTGCGTGGAGTGATCGATCGTACTCGCGGCCTTTCCAGTGAGATCGTTGTGCCTCAGTTGATCCGTGACGGGTTCCGCCTGCCGCGCAGGGACCTGGCACCGCCTCTACACAAATATCCCCAACCTCAGCTTGAGAAGCTGCTCGGCGAAAAGAAAGTTGTGGGTGGGGTCGAAGGGTCGCGCGGATGTCACCATAAGTGTTCCTACTGTTCGGTGTATGCGGCCTATGACGGCAAGGTGCTTTTGGTCTCCGACGATCTCGTTGAGCGCGACGTGGCGAACCTCGTCGCACAGGGAATGACTCACCTCACCTTCACGGATGCCGATTTTTTCAATGCCAAGAAGCACGGTTTGAAAATCATCCGGACTCTGCATTCGCAATTCCCCGACCTCACGTACGACTTCACCACTCGCGTGGATCATATTCTGGAGAACAAAGACGCCATCAAGGAAATGGGGCAGCTCGGGCTTGCTTTCATCACCACCGCGTTGGAGTTCCCCAAGCAGGAAGTTCTCGACCAAGTCTTCAAGGAAATGAACGTGCCCATGATCGAGGAGGCGTTGGCGTTTCTGAAGGAGGCCGGCGTCAAGGTTAACCCGACCTTCATCACGTTCAACCCTTGGGTGAGCCTTGAAGACATGGCCGAGCTGCACGATTTCATTGCTCGCAACGAGTTGGAGAACATCGTCGACCCCATCCAGTTTGAGACTCGGCTGCATCTCTATAAAGGCTCACCGCTGCTCAACAACGACACGGTGAAGGAGTTGCAGTTGGAGGAGCACGAGTTTCACTTCGACTGGCAGCATTCGGACTCCCGCCTGGACAAGCTCTTCATGGACTCGGTCACACCGCCAGAAGAAGGTGTGTTCAAACGTTGCTGCCTGAAATGCTAAGGAGATAACAGATGTCGTCACTTACTTTGTTGCAGGCAGCTCTCAGGCTGGCCAACCAAACTGATGGTCTCCAGGTGCCGGGCCATATTGCCTGGCGCGCGCATAACGAGGCATTGAACAGGTCGCTGAAGGATGGCAAAGACACTCTGTTCATCTGCTCCGCGAGCCGCTATGACGAACTCAGAGTCCAGTTGGGGCAGGCTGATGGCGTAGCGTTCAGTTCGAGTGCGAATGGAGCCGATCCCGCTGCGGCCGTGTTCGCGAACATTTACTGGGAAGGGTTCAATGCTGAGCCCGAATTTGGCCGAATCGCGCAATCGCTCTACGAGCGATTGCAACGTCATGGTCGACTGGTATTCCCGGCGATTCTGTCTGATGAGAAAGCCGTATCGCTCAGGGCCTTCACAGTTGAGGGGTTGGAGTGCCGCAACGTGCTCACAGAGTCTGCTATTGCTGAGCAGCTTTGCGAAGCGGGTTTTCATGGCATCACTTATGAGCTGGCATCCGAAGTGCCTGTCTCCATTCAGGATGGCATTGAGTTCCGACTGTTCACCGTGAGCGCATACAAAGGTAAGGCCGGCGTTTGCCTCGACCAGGGGCATGCCGTTATCTACAAAGGTCCCTGGAAGCATACGGTCGACGACGACGGCCATACCTACCAGCGTGGCGTCCGTACAGCGGTGTGTGAGAAAACCTTCAACCTGCTGATGTCAGCGCCTTACCAAGGCCAATTCATCCCCGTGCGTTGCTATGTCGAGCCAGCCTTGGAGAAGAGCGGCTTCTTCGACTGCAACACGCCTTCAATCCGGGATCCCAAGGTCACCAAAGGGCTTGTGCCCATCGCAGGCTCTGCCGAGGAATCGTGCTGCGCTGATGGTACTTCGTGCTGCTAAACGGGAGATGTGAGTAATGACTTCTGCAATTGAAAACACAATCATCGCGGACTACACCGAGGCGTTGAGCAACGGCAACGTTGTCCTTGAATCGCAGCTTACTGATAGCTGCTGCAGCGACGCCTATGGTGCCCAGTACCTGAAGAACATTCCAAAGCGGATCATCGAGGCCAACTTCGGGTGCGGTAACCCGACCAAGTATGTGCGTGAGGGTGATGTCGTCCTGGACTTAGGGTCAGGGGCTGGTCTGAATTGCTACGTCGCTGCCCAAATCGCTGGCAGTAAGGGCGCTGTCTTTGGTATCGACATCAACCCAAGCATGTTGCAAATCGCTCGTGAAGAAGCGAATGCGTTTCAGAAGGCAACAGATAGCGCACCTTTGCGTTTCTACAAGGCCTCCGCGAGCAACTTGAAAATCGATCAGGAGCTGGCCGAGGAACGCCTGCGTACGGAGCCTTGTGCTGATTGGGCATCGTGGAAAAACTTCGAGCAGTTCATCAGCGATAGCTCCCAGTCCAAGCCTCTTGTCGAAAGTCAGTCCGTCGATCTGGTGATCTCGAACTGCGTGATCAACCTGGTTGGCGAGACCGAAAAGCAGAACGTTTTTGCTGAGATTTTTCGGGTGCTTAAACCAGGTGGACGTTTCGCGATATCTGACAACATTTCAGATATCGCCATTCCTGACGAATTGAAACGAGACACCAAGCTGTGGTCGGCCTGCTACTCAGGCGTGCTTCAGGAGCAGGAGTTCTACAAGCAGCTTCAGGAGGTCGGTCTGACGGGAATAAAGATTGAGGCCAGGAACGACGCCTCAACCAAGAGAATTGGCTCTGTACGGTTCTACTCCGTCACTGTCACCGGTACCAAACCCGAAGTTCAGAATGGGACACCTGCGACGGTAATCTACCGAGGGCCCGGCCGCGAACTCACCGGAGATAGTGGCAGGGTTTACAAGCGCGGTGTACCCACTGAATTGGCCTCACAGGATGCCTACCTTTCCACAGACGATGCGCTGTATGTCGTGGAGGGAAGTCAGCCCGCTAAGCCCAAGTCCTGCTGCTCGTAACAGCGTCTGCGGCTACGAGCCAGCTCAGTAGCCGCTACCCCTAAAATCTCTCCTCATAGAGCCTATCCAATGAGTACTTCACGGAAGATCTTGGCTGAGTTTCTCGGTACAGCAGTTCTGCTGTGCACCGTAGTTGGTTCTGGAATCATGGGTCAGCGCCTAGCGAACGGTAACGATGCGCTAGCGCTTCTTGCCAATGCACTGGCAACTGGCGCGAGCTTGTATGTACTGATCGTGTGCTTCTCCACTTTTTCCGGTGCGCACTTCAACCCGGTGGTCTCTGTAATCGATTATTTACGCGGAGGACTGAGCAGTAAGCAACTGGGCCCCTACGTGGCGGCTCAAACAACGGGTGCAATCTTCGGAGTATTCGCTGCGCATTTCATGTTCGAGCTGCCTGTGGTCGAGTTCTCCCATCATGTTCGTACCGGGCCGTCGCAGTGGTTCAGTGAGTACCTGGCAACGTCGGGATTGGTGCTGACAATTCTGCTGTGCGATAAATATCACAAAGCAAAAGTGCCTCAGGTGGTTGCCGCGTATGTTGTCGCAGCCTACTGGTTCACGTCCTCTACGAGCTTTGCGAATCCGGCGGTGACGATTGCTCGCGGGTTCACCGATACGTTCTCGGGGATACGGATATCAGATGTAGCGCCGTTTATCATTGCGCAGTTTTTCGGTGGGCTAACGGCACTGTTCCTGGCGAAGGTTCTCGGTGGCAAAGACGTCGTCGTAGATATCCCGCAGCGTAGTCTCCACGAACAGAAGCTCCCAATTCAGTGAACGGTGCTTTCTGCGGTACGTGGATGCGGTGAGCCCGTTTGAAGGAAAGTTCACGGTTCTATCGCGACATTCTGAAGGGCTGGGCCTTGCATGGGTCAGCCCTTCAAACACAACTCTTCACAGGGGCAGCAAGAAAAGACATGAATTACAACGTGAGGGTTGCCACACCCGCTGATGCCTCCGCCATCCAGGCTATCTACGCGCCAATGGTTTTGGACACGGTCATCTCGTTCGAGCTGATACCACCGACTGTTGATGAGATGGCCGCACGAATAGCCGCAACACTGCCGACGTATCCCTATCTGGTAGCAGAGGTGGAAGACAAGGTCGTTGGATACGCTTATGCAAGTCAGCATCGAGCAAGGGAAGCTTATCGCTGGTCGGTAGACGTCACCGTCTATATCGACCCAGCCGTACACCGAAAAGGAATTGGTCGTGCACTTTATCAGCGACTTCTACCGCTCCTCGAGAAACAGGGGTTTCATGCAGCCTATGCCGGCATCGCCTTACCCAACCCGGGAAGCATAGGTATTCATGAAACGCTCGGTTTCACTCACATTGGCACTTACCCTGAGGTTGGGTTCAAACATGACCAATGGCATAGCGTGGGCTACTGGCGCAAACCGCTTTGTGCCGTCACGCCGCCTAACGAGATCATCCCGTTCAGCGAAGTAAAAGGCGAGTAGAAATAAAGATGGGAGATTCCCGACTCCTGTTTTCAGCGTATGCGTTGGGATGGATCGCTGGGATTTAAATCGGGCACACATAAAGAATTGCGGTCGCCTGATGCATGGAGGCGACCATAGCTTTGACAACCATTATTTATTGCAGGCATTACTCGAAAACCACCCTAAACAGTACCTTGTTAACCACTTTTTTTCATTGTTAACCACTGTGGTTTACAGCGAAAAAAAATGGTTAACAAGACGCGTAAAAGCCAAGCTCCATGCGGGGCCCGGCAAATTATCCTTCTAGAGCTTGGCTATTTCCTCTGCCACTTGGGTCGAGACAAAGTGAGTCGGAGTAGGCATCGAGCAAAAGCCTCCTTGTCTCTGTATGGTGCGAAATTTCCTACCTAACCAATAATCATTTATCCGTCAGAGGCTGCCATAAAGCTAACCACGATTCTTGCGTCACACTGCCGTGGCTAAGCGGTAAATCACTTTAAAATTGCCATCCCGTGTGATAGGAGCAACGTCTGGAAAATATAATACCCTGCCATCCTTAAGGGAGAGTCTTGCAGATCCTTCCTCAGGATTTTGAGCTACCTCTAACAGAACATCCATTTCCCAGCACTGATGTCCATTCAGCCACGCAGGTGATACGAGCTGAAGCGACTCCAGCCGCGTCTCGTCTTGCCGCTGCGCCACCAAATGAATGAGTGTCGGCAATGAGTCGATAAAAACCACATGGCGGGTCTCGAAGCCTTCATCGCACCTGATCATGGTGGCGTGATACCAAGGCGAGATCTGCGGCTTCAACATGACGTGCCAAGCACGCTGACCTGGCTCAAGCAACGATGCGAGACCTTTGACTTCCGCCTTGCTATCGGAAATGAACATACAAAACGCCTCAAAATGAACAGTATACTGTGTAGCGATATACTATTCAAAACGGCTTCATCGTTCCTTTTGCGGATTGAGCAAATGGAACTGAAAAAGGCTTTCGGTAAAGTGTTCCGATGGTGCCGGACTAGAAACGCACTCAGCCAAGAGGATTTCTCCGACGTCAGTGGGCGTACCTACATCAGCACCTTGGAACGCGGAATTCATTCTCCAACGATCGAGAGACTAGAGGCCTTGGCGCCCATTTTGAACATCCATCCCATAACATTGCTGGTGTGCACATACGCAGAGCGGGATGGCGTCTCCCCAGACACGTTGTTGCAAAAAGTTCGCGAAGAGATCGAAATCATGGCTCCCCCTTGGTCTACCCCAAGATAAGGGACACGAGGGTATGCCCCATGAGACCCAAAGCGGCTCACCATGCCCTCTAACTACCGTAAATTTTTTCGACAGACTTACATGGAGACAACGCATGCCTTTAAATTGGCAACTCATCACGGAAGAGACCCTGTCATCTCTCGACTTGGACAGTCTGCTACAGGGCTTCACGGACTTAGACTGCCTCAGTTTTCAAAGCGTAATTTCCCGCCTGGAAAAGGAAGATGGTCGGTGGAGCCCTGCTCAACTGGAAGGATTGCGCTTCATTGGTGCCTCGCTGTCTATGATGCTTCACGCAGATCAGCCTTCTGAGCCTTTTGGCCCAATGTTTGTTATGGGCGGTCGTCGCAGCGCCATTCCGACAGATTTCCCAAAAGACAATCTACGAGAACTGTTAGCCTGGGCACTGACTCTTAAAGACCCCGAGATTCGAGCAAGATTGTTGGATCTGATATGGATTCAAGCTCGCTCATTTCCTGCCGCTCTGGGCGCTATAGACGCGTATCTTGAGTCGGCGTTAAGACTTGAAAGCCCAACTGATTGGTCGAAATGCCTTGAGCGCTTGGAGCGATCATTGCGCCTATCAGCAGGTCTGGGTAAAGGCGGAGCCGAGCTGCGGCTAAAAGTGCTAAACGAAATCGAGGCGATGCTGCATCGGCACAAAGGAAAGGATCCTCTTTATCTAACATTGCGCCTCACACGACTACTGCTGGAATTCAAACATGGTGAGCCGAGGCAGTACGCCGAGTACGCTCATGTGGCAGCAACTATCGCTGATGCAGAAAAAAATTACTGGCGCGCGAAAGACTATTATCAACTGGCAGCGGATTGCCTTCGCGCTGCAGGTGATGTGGAGGGAGAAAGTGCCGCACTCAGAGATTCAGCAGAGTCTTTAGTTAAAGAGTCTGACCTAGCGCGAATACAGACTGGACGTGGAGCTATGACCGCTGCGTCAATTTTGTCTGATGCAGTAGAAGCCATGCGCCAAGCCCCTGGTGGGCGTGAACGTGCAACAGAGTTGCATGATCATCTGCTGAAACTGCAGAAAGAGTCGTTGGATGATTTTAAGCCGATTTCGACCAGCATCGATCTTACCAAGATGGTTATAAATGCCAGGGCGGCGGTCCGTAATAAAAGCTTGCATGACGCTGTCATCACCTTGATTCGCATGGCGCAGCCTCCATCAATTGAAAAACTGATCCGGGACGTCAAAGATCAGGCGCGCGTCTCAATATTGGGCAGTATGATTTCTAGCGAGATCGTTAACTCTCGCGGTCGAGTGGTCGCTCGTGCTCCTGGCCTTGATGACGCAGCTGATGATCCCAAGCATGACGGGCTTCGTTGGAGGATGTTTAGCACGGCCCGATTGGGGAGAGGTCTTACAGTACAGGGCGCCTTGGACCCCGCTCGAACTGAGATACTGGCTGCGCACTTTCCGGATCGGATCGATATATTAGGCTTGATTCAGCATAGTCCTTGGATCCCGCCAGGACATTTGGAAAGCGTTCTACGTGCTTTAGTGGCAGGTTTTCACGGGGATATGCTCGTTGCTTCGCATCTTGTGATACCACAACTCGAAGCAATCATTCGTCATGTTGTGGAGTCGATGGGCGGTGCCACCTCCATGCTAGAACCTGGTGGCGTGCAGCCAGAGAGGCCATTAGGTGTACTTCTAGAAACACCCCAAGCGCTTCAAGTCTTCGGCGCAGATGGCATATTCGAGCTTCAAGGTTTACTCGTTGATCCCCTCGGCACGAATTTACGTAACGAAGTAGCACATGGGCTGATTGATGATGAAGGCCTTTTTGGCACAGACGCCATATTCGCATGGTGGCTACTGCTGAGATATTGCGTGATGACATCGAAAATTGTGCAGCGAGAGTCTAGCGCCTCAGCTTCTACCTAAAAAAGATGAGGTAAATGGCATGCCACAAAGCTAGTGATATCAAATAGGAAAGGGCTACTTATTCTCCATCATGGACTTCAAGAATAGGATCTCTGACACTTTGAACGCTAAAAAGGCTGAGAGGCAGGGAAATGCGGAGGCGCGACCGCATTTCCAGCTATTAAAGAGATATTGGACGAGGTGTTGAGAATCACTCCTACGCCCCCAGAGCCGCTATAATTTTAGCGTATGCGCGACTCCCTATACCGCCTACTTCTGGTCAAGAGTCTTAACGGTACCTTTCCTGCATTCAGAAATTAACACTACTGCCTTATCAGACAACTGCACTCGCAGCATGAGCAACTCTTCTTCGAGCTGAGTTATTTTTAGCAGCGCCTCCTCCAACTTCGCATCTCGAGATACAATTTCAATGGCATAAATCTCGTTATAAGATCTAGCCAAATCAGTATACCTTTCTTTCCAATCATCAATTTTGCATGTAACCTTGCGCCGGACAGTCTTGGACCCTTTAACCAGCTGTTCCTCCAGTGTTTCTAGCCACTCTTTTAATATGACCCTACTGGTTAATTTATGAACTTCGCCCTGCAATGTAATCTTGTGTATTCCAGCGCGACGACAAACCTCTGCCATTGATAGCCTGCCCTTGTTGAAGGGGTAGATGCCATCATTACTTTCTAATTCAAGTTCAATAGTCGCCATAGCTTTATGGAGCTTTACGCTGACTGCATCTGAACGAGACTTAGCATGCGCAATTAAAGAACCATTGACGATATCATTTTTTGACTTGGATTTGACCATACGCCTCCACTAGCGGATGCGACCGCCATTTCTTCTCTACTTGTGGCCACCGATGGAGCCAATTTTTTAATTGGCCCGCCCACAGTGAAACAATCATGTCCTCCTCATCATCTATTGCCTTTTGCAAGTTCATAATAATTTCCGCAACAGCATCATCACACTTTTCTTGATGGGCGGCAGTTAGCAACTGGAATGGGCATCCGCTTTGGCAATATGCGGGATTAGTTCTTCCCTGACCCTTGGCACACAACCCACCGCTGCCAGTCGGCAGTGTGCAATACACTCCCGGGGAAACCATAATCCACGATCGCCCATCAAATGTTTCCCGCGCAGCAAATTCATAAGCATCCTGAGGCTCAAACTCCGATTTACCTAAGAGCTGTAAAAAGTTTGACTTCCGATTTCGTAGCTGTTCACCAACTGCACCACCTAAATTTTCCGAATCATTGATCACATCCACAGCCATCAGAATTACCAGTTCTTTCTGAACTTTTAATACCTCACGCGCAATCCCTTCATCACTGAGAATATAACTGCGAATAGTCATATCTAAATCCTCATGACCAAAGCAGTCCATAAGAATTATTGGCGAGTTGACCAATGATAGAGCTACGATACGTGCAAGAGTTTTTCGAAAACGGTGGACATGCACGCGACTTGAATTATCTAGGAATTGCCTGACATCAATCTTGGATGCGTAATCATCAATAAACCGGGTTAGCAGCAGATGCTTTTCCCCCATTAAACCGCGTCCAAACGTCCGAGTATGAACCCACAGATGATCTCCGCACACACCCGCTCGCTGTTTTACAAGCTGAGCAAGACGGATCTGCTGCAGCAGAGCGTCAACAACCAGCTCAGGCGCACAAAAATCTCTTTGTCGCCCTCCGAAATCGTTTACCAACTTATAAGTTTTCGCAACAATTCTATGCCCAATACCAGAAACTTCTTCAAGACAATTTACTGTAAACCCACATACCTCTGACGCCCTAGGACCACTTGCTAAGCATATCGGAAAAAGATGAGCACCTTGAAGTACGGATAATAAACCCCACGCGTCAGCAAAGGTTTTCGGGGGCCACGCCAGGTAAGGTAATTTTTCACTGAGAACCATACCTCTGTTTTTTGTTTCCTTCACCAAGAGATCCAACTCTAAAGACTCTATTGGTGAGCCATCTTTACTTAACCAACTCCAACCGGAAATCACCGCATCGCGTGCCTCTGCGATAGCAAGCTGCTGATTTCTCGGATGTAGATCTCCCCCATCCTGTCGTTTCCTGACGGGTACCAGCATCGCTTCCTCCAATGCCGCAAGCAAAGTAGGTCCTAACAATCGAATAATTCGAATTGATCTCCACCCGCATTCGCTTGTGAATTTATCAGGAAGCGGAAGCCAGGCTTCGCTCTTTTGGCATTTCTGGTCGGGCACAGCCTCGTTATAACGATTACGTTCTACCGCTCTTCCTTCAACCTGCGGTTCCTCCCGCAAACAGTCAGATATGTAGCCCCTTTCCTTAAACCTCCTAAGCGTATCAACAATGGAGTTCCCTATCGAACTCATATTGGAAAGCTCCCTACTGGCAGCGTTACTCCAAAACATCGTGGCGCTGTAGGGCTGTTCAACTATTTTTCTTGCAAGCCTAATCAGCAAGTGCAGCTCAGACATTATTGTGGAGGGCTTTGCGATGACCCGTGCGCCCGGCATAATGGATCTTACTATTCCGTAGCGGATGATTTCAGTCCATGCCTGCGATATTTTTAATTCGTCGACAGCCGAATCACTAGTTATTTGTTCGATCGAACAACTGCGCCGCGACAAACCTCGCAACTGTCCATCAGGCATAAATTCTGGAGGGAACTCCCACTTCCCCCACGAACCTCCAGCTCCGAGAGCATACTGAACGTCAAGCAGATCCCGAACTCCCATATTGAGAAGGTCATCAGCTTTCAATTTTTCATTGAGAGCGTCACGGCGGCTCTCGTATAAAGGCGAGACAAAGCCACCCATTAGTGCACTCCCGCTGCCGCAATCAATATCCGGTGCTCCCCAATATTAATCTTATGCCTCCACTGTGATACAGCCTGCGTCACCTCCGGTTCAGGCCACTGCTTCAGAGTAGCTTGAATCATTTCCATATCTATACTATCCGACGACTCATACCAGCGAACGTCTCCGACGTTACCTCTTTTCCACTCCAGTTCAGCCAGACACTTAGCCAAGTGAGATAAACTATCCTTAAACACTACTCCTCTAGGGCAACTAGCACACCTCTGACCTTGGGCGCAGACGGCTGTCCCGTCCCTTGGATGGAGCGGGTCTATCGACTCCGGAGGATTCAAAGGAGTTGTACAACCCATTCCGCTGTAAGTCCGGTTCTTTCGATATGCCGCTAATCTAGCAATTTGCTCTTCTGTTACATTTATACCGTCCACTGACGCCCGCAATAGAGCAAAGTCGATGACACGATGCACCTCAATCTGCTCAAATACCGTAGTCATTAGATTATTCAAATCTTTTTCCGACTCCTTACGCCAAGCTAGAGATCGAAGGTATCTTCTAGTGGTGTTAACACTTTTATGCCCCAGCGCTATCTGAGTTAGAAAAACAGAGTAACCACCTGTCCTATGAGCAACTTCAGCGAAAACATCCCGAAAATCAGACGGCCTAAACACAGGAAGTTTATCTATCGCATTTTTATTATAGGCACGAACAAGATCTGATAAAAACCCTCGCATACGACTCAAGTTCTCATCACTAAGAACCCTTATTGTCGTAGAATCATTAATTGACAACCAAGGAGACCTAACGGCTAATTCAGGGAATTTACTACGACCCGCATCAAACTTTAATCTTTCTCGAAGAGGCGCGGTTCGATGTAACAATTTCTGGATTATTTGAAAGCAGTGGGATGTACTTTTTACAGGAGAGATAGTATCTTGCCATTCTCTCCCTCGTGCTTTATAACTATGAATCCATACGTAGTCCTCACCATACTTACGAAACCACGTTTGTTCGCTTGAACAATCTAGAGCAAATACAGTAGTTGGATTCCACCCAGTTCTTGCCATAAACAACAATGCCAGGCAATAAATATCTTGCCCAGTGGGATATAGACCAGGCAACAAGTCATTTTCAACATTAATAGCTTGGCCTGCTCTTGGTTGGCCGAGCTGTTTTTTTGGCCACCAGCGTGGTAAAGTTTTGCCAAATCCCACTATCTTAGCAACTGTACTCATAACTGGCGCGGGCTCGCCACTAACTTTTATTACCTCCCTATACGTTGCGTGGATGTCAGCTTCGGTGACATTCCCGGCTATTAGTTCTTCCCTTGATAATCCTACAAGCGATTTTCCTTGCTCTGCCATTGAATCTGCATCATCCCACCTTTTCCAGATAGCATGTGCCTTCCGCGTTAATAGTTTGATCATCGTAACCCCCTCCGCTCTGGAGGGCGTATCAACACGACGTATCCTGTTAGGATTTTTAGCCGCAGGCCAATGTAAAGGCATCAGTCCTGCTGAGCGCCGGCTCATTTGAAGTATTAGAAGTACGGATCTATATTTTTCCGGTCGAACGGCGCACCAACTACCATCAGCAGGTCTCAACCACCGCAGTCCGTGGATTGTTTCAATCATAGCGATGCCATCGACTTTTCGGATACCATCTGCTTCCTTCAGATACCTTTCAAAAGCATCTAAAAAGCGCCAGAAAGATCGAAGTTCGTGGAGAAGGCCACTAATCGCCTGGGGACGCCTAGTTACAGCAATAACCTTAATTGCTGCAAATATATCTTCAGCCAGGCCTGGACGCCCGTTAAATCCCCCCGCCCAGTTCCCTTTTCTTTTAGATTTCGCACTTTCGCCCCCTAACCACAACTCTCCAAAATCAACGCACGCCGACGCCGAAACATAGTCTTTATGCTCACTTCTTATTAAAAAACGAGACTCCATAATCACCGCCTCGGCGAACTGCATCAATCAATAGAATTTACTCATCACATTCTTTTTGCCAAATTAGAACTGGATGAACAAATCTTGACAACAAGCGTTCGCGAGCTGCTGCCAGATAAATCATCGTAGTCTTTTCGTCTATATGGCCCAGCAGCGGGCTCAATATGATCTGAACTTGGCCCGCCATGAGCCCATGAAGCCATCCTGCGCTAGGAATTTCAGGAATTTTAGCGACATCAATAAGACTCTGCGTATAATCCACAATAGTGTTTACAGCAAATTCATGCCGAGCTCTGTGAGGGCTCCATTTCCACGGACCACATTCAACAGATGACCATGCCTGACGAACCCATCCTGCGGTAAGCGGGCGTCCGCGCTTACCTATCCAGAACTGATCGGTCCTAGCGATTTTTTTTCTGCGATCTCGATCTATCCGACTTTTTCCGCTAGTGATCCACCTCAATATTAGAGTCGCACGACCTTCTCTTTTGTAGTTATCCATCCGATCAGCAAGCTCAATCGGTATATATATCTGCCGAGGTGTAACACTCTCTTGGCTTCCGCGGAAAACTTTGGGGCCTTTAATACCCATACAGATCGTGCACGGCACCTCACCAGCGGCGACCCAATCATCTCGCCATGAATTTTTATCTTCCCCAAAATTTTTCCCTGGCAGATCATTAGCTCTCAATCCAATACCTTCACTGATCCTTACACCAGTCTTAATGAGAAACTCAGCAAAAAGCGACATTACTTCGCCATGACGAATTTTTAAAAGTGTTTTCCACTTCGATAGTGCCTTCTCTGTCGGTAGGGATAATCTGCTTCTCTCTGGAGGAAGCGCCGCCACTCGCACAGATCCTAGATTATTTCGCCGCCGTAATTTTTGATTTTGACTTCCTCTTAGGCTGACGAGAGCATCAAAACTCTCTCTGTAGCCTCGATCAGCCGCCCAAATTAGGAAGTAACAAGCCTCTGCAACTCTAGCGTTTACTGTTTCGTTGGAAAGCCGTTTTTGACTACGCGAAGCAGAGCCATCAAGCATCCCCACCTGCCACTTGTCTATCAAATCATCTTGGTAAGTAACTTCACGCCAAGCGTTGGAATTTTTTTCCTTATTGCACCACAGGAGAAACTCCATCAGCCGACGAGCCATCGCGTCAAGGCTATTAATCGTTAGGCTTCTGTTAAAACGAAAGCGCTCTTCCCCGTATCCAACTTTTGGCCTCCACTCAAGACAGGCCCTCTCTCTCAAGTAGCGATTCGCTTCAACTGGGTAACTTCCATCGTCAGCTATTAGAAAAGGCACATACGCAAGCTTTGGATACCCAAGCGTATGCATTCTGTCGGGGGCTGGAAAAATTACTCGCATGGAAAATCCTCCAGGGCACATCCTCAGAGGCTAGTTCACTCAGGTGACCTGTCAACGACAACCAGATCAGAGTTTAAAAGTGAAGATCAACAAAGACGGAGTCACATACCAAATATGTGCACTGTCAGAAATGCCTGTACTGCCACGACAACGAACACTCACGCTACACCGACCAGCAATACTTCGGCGACGGCTCGCTGAGCACGCCGAAAATCGCCAAGGCGACGCATAACCCGTTTGCTGCCCTCGCCGGGTTGATGAAAAAAGAAGACTGAAGATCTTCAGCGCCTGAACCGGCCCTTTCGCGAGCAGGCTCGCTCCCACATTTGATCGGTGGTGTACACAAAATCAATGTGGGAGCGAGCCTGCTCGCGAAGGCGGCCGGCCAGACACAACAGATCTCGAATCTGCCCGCCCTCCCCCAATCCCCGTATAATCGCCCTCTTTTTCCCGAAGGCACCCCGCTCGTGGCAGACAAACGTTACAGCTGCATTGGTTTGTACAACCCCAAGTCACCGGAGAACGTCGGCTCGGTGATGCGCGCCGCAGGCTGCTACGGCGTGGCATCGGTGTTCTACACCGGCAAGCGTTATGAACGCGCCGCCGATTTCGTTACCGATACCAAACGCGTGCACTACGACATTCCGCTGATCGGCATCGACGACCTGAAAAAGATCCTCCCGCTCAACTGCGTCCCGGTCGCCGTGGAACTGGTCGAGGGTGCCCGCCCGCTGCCCGAATACACCCACCCGGACCGTGCGCTATACATCTTCGGCCCGGAAGACGGCTCGCTGGATAAAGAGATCCGCGACTGGTGCGAAGACGTTGTGTACATCCCGACCACCGGCTGCATGAATCTGGCGGCGACGGTCAACGTCGTACTCTACGACCGCATGGCCAAGGGCCTGAATACCCGCTCCGGGCCGAAATTCCGCTGAAACGTCGCACATTCGATGGAACGAGCCGGCCGCTGCAGCAGTCAGCTTATCTATCTATTGCACATTGCCTGGGAGACAGATCATGACCGAACTCAAACGCGTCCAACGTATCGATTCCACCCCGTTCCAGAGCCCGACCGAGCAGAACGTACAGGGCTGGGAGCGTATCGGCTCGCTGGCCGGTGGCGTGATCATGGTTGGCAAGGGCCTGCGCCGTGGCGGCGTGTTCGGTCTGATTCAGGTGGCAATTGGCGGCGTGGCGATGGCCCGTGGCATCACCGGGCACAGCTCGGTGAAAAGCCTGCTGGAGAAAAGCCGTCAGGACATCAACAACGTGCGGGCGAAGATCGAGCGGGCCGGGGAAGAACTGAGCCAGCTCAAGGCCAATGCCGAGGCGGCGACCAGCACTGCGACGGTGACCGGCAATGACTCGGTGAAATCGCCGAAGGCCGGGGTTTGATTCTCTGAAAACAAAAGATCGCAGCCTGCGGCAGCTCCTACACCAATTTCTGTAGGAGCTGCCGCAGGCTGCGATCTTTTGATCTTTACTGGAGTAACTCGGTATCAAGGACTTTAGAGGTCTCGCCGAGCACGCTGTCAGCCAGTTGCACAAACTCCCTGGTATCCACCGTCCCCAGATGCATCGCCCCGCGCAACACATCATCCAGCGAACGTTTGTTGCGCGTCTTCAGACGAATCTCGCGATCCAGTTCCTGCAGCACCAGCACCGCTTTTGAAAGCTGCGCCGCACTGATCTGTTCGCCGCGCAGGGTCGTGACTTTCTGACTGTCCCGGGTCAACTTCGCCTGTAACGCCTGATATCGCTCATCGCTCATGCCCCCGGCGCGCCGCACCAGTTCGATCGCGTAATACTCGGCAAACCCTTCGCTGATCCAGTCGCTGCGCCGCTCGTCATTGATGCGCCCGAACACCTGCGCCAGCTCACGTACCAGCGCACTGCTGCCGCTCTCGCTGACCAGCGGCAAACGTGTGTTCACGTAAATTGACTCATGTGCGCCGAGGGTGCCGCGCCACATCGGGTCGTTGGCGCCGACGATCAGCAGTTTTTTCGGATGCCGGGGATAGACCGCTTGCACCTGCGGCCAGACGAACGTCAGCAAGGTCAGCACATCCATGCGGCGCATGCCCTGCCCTTGCGGCGAGGCCACGGTGACTTCGGTTTCGCCCAGACGCGTGCGACGGCTGCCGAGGTGGCCGGCGAGCATCCAGCCGGTCGGGCGGTCGAACAGGCGGGACGGGTTGTCGATGCGGAATTTTTTCTTGCCGATGCGCGGCCAGGCGGTTTCAACGCTTTGCCAGCCATTGGGCAATTCGAATTGCAGACGAGACACCAGCTCGACGCCATCCTGCTGATCGAGCCGGGCCGGCGGCACCAGATCATCGCCGCGCAGCAGCGCCCAGGTCGGGGTCATGCGCGTGTCGAAGCTGCCGCTCTTGCGGCCGTGGCTGATACTGACGCGATAAGTCAGGCTGGGCTTGTCGCCGAACGGGCGCCAGAGGCCCCGGGTCTGTTTGCCCGGGGTCAGTTGCCACTGGCCATCGGCCTTGAAGTCGCTGTAATGGGTGCCATCGCCGAGGTCGAAGTCGAGACTGCGCACCGCTTCGCCTTTGGCCAGGGTCAGGCGCACTTCGGCCTGATCGCTTTGCGGCAACAGACGCACGTGGTAATCCAGATCGATTTTCTTTGCCGCCCACACTGGCGCGCTTAGCGTCAGCAGGCCGATCAACGATGCCCGCAGCAATCCCCCAGCCATACACACTCCTTGTTGAATCCTGGAACCCTTGGTGCTTAACCGGCGCGGAAAATCAGGTGATCTTCCCAGTCGTCCTCCGGCACGCTGCCTTCGGCGAGCATGCGCCCGGACTGGGAAATCCTTTCGTGGTGCACGGCGTCACGATCGCCGCACACCAGGTGGTGCCACAGCGGCAGATCCTTGCCTTCGCTGACCAGACGATAACCGCAGGTCGGCGGTAGCCATTTGAATTCTTCGGCCTGGCCCGGAGTGAGCTGGATACAGTCCGGGACAAACGTGATGCGATTCGGGTAGTCGCTGCACTGACAGGTTTTCAGGTCCAGCAGTTTGCAGGCGATGCGCGTGTAATAGACGCTGTTGTCTTCTTCATCTTCGAGTTTCTGCAGGCAGCACAGACCGCAGCCGTCGCACAGCGATTCCCATTCCTCGTGATCCAGTTGATCGAGGGTTTTGCGTTTCCAGAACGGTTCGACTTTGGCGGCCATGGCTCAAGCATCAACATCAGGTGGTGAAAAGGCCGCCAGTCTAGTGCCCAAGGCCTTGCGGGCCAAGCGCTGGCGACTGTCGGTAAATCCCGCTTGTCAGCCGAATCGCCGCCCAGTAGGGTTTTGCCAAGAATTCATGACTCAAACACAGCAAGGAATCTTTTGATGAGTGCCAACCCTCGCGTTGCCGATTACGCCATTCACCCGCAGTTCACCGACCGCTGGTCGCCCCGCGCCTTCACCGGCGAAGCAATCCCGGAAGAAACCCTGCTGAGCTTTTTCGAAGCAGCACGCTGGGCGCCGTCGGCCTACAACTCGCAGCCATGGCGCTTTCTGTATGCGCGCCGGGATACACCGAACTGGCAGCGCTTCCTGGGTCTGCTGAATGAATTCAACCGCAGCTGGGCGCAACACGCTTCGGCACTGGTGATCGTGATTTCGAAAACCACCTTCACCGCACCCGGTGCCAGCGAAGAGTCCCCGGCGCTGTGGCACACCTTCGACACCGGCTCGGCCTGGGGCCACCTGGCGCTGCAAGCGAGCATCAGCGGCTGGCACACCCACGGCATGGCCGGTTTCGATCAGGAGCTGACCCGCAAGGAGCTGAATATTCCTGAAGGTTATGCGCTGCACGCGGCGGTCGCTATCGGCAAGCTGGGTGACAAGGCGACCCTGGCCGAGTACTTGCAGGCCCGTGAAGAGCCGAGCCCGCGTCGTCCGCTGAGCGAGCTGGCTGCAGAAGGCAGCTTCACCCTGTAAGCCACCATGCAAAAACCACTGTAGGAGTGAGCCTGCTCGCGATGGCGTAGTGTCAGACAACATCAATGTCGACTGACACACCCTATCGCGAGCAGGCTCACTCCTACAGGTATCGCGCTGGATTTAATATCCGCGGTTGAAATCAACTTCCCCGCGCAATGCCTCTCCCGCCTGATACGCCTTCAGGTTCTCGACGAACAACTGCACCATCAATGCCGGCGAGGTTGGTGCCGAGCTGTGCCCGGTCAGCAGCAGGCCCCAGGCAGTCCAGAACGGATGGCGTTGCGGCAACGGCTCCTGACGGCAAACGTCGATCACCGCGCCAGCCAGATGCCCTTCTTTCAGCGCTTCGACCAGATCCGCGTCAACCACTGCCACACCGCGTCCGACGTTGATGAACAAACCGGTCGGCTTGAATTGCTTGAACAGCGCCGCGTCGTAGATATCGTGGGTGTGCGCGGTATTCGGCAGCAGGTTGACCACGTAATCGACCGCGCCCACCAGCCGTGGCAGATCCGCCATCGAGCCGACTTCGACGAACGGCGCCTGCTCGCGCGCGCTGCTGGCGATGCCGTACAGCTCGACCCCGAATGGCAACAGAAACTGCGCCACGCTCTGGCCGATGTCGCCGGTGCCGACGATCAGCACCTTGCGCCCCACCAGACTCTGGCCGGTGCGGTTGTCCCACTTGCGCTCGACCTGGCTGACCAGGCGCGCCAGCACTTCTCGCTCGTGGCCGAGCATGTAGGTCAGCACGTATTCGGCCATCACCTGACCGAAGATCCCCACCGCGCGGGTCAGGCGGTAATCGCGGCGCAAACCGTCGGCGAGCAACGGCGTGATGCCGGCCCAGGTCGATTGCAGCCATTGCGGCTGATGGCCCTGACGCAGCAGCGTCGCCAGCAGATCCGGCTGCCCCAGCCACACCGGGCAATCGGCAGCCTGACGGGCCAGTTCGGCAGAGTCGCCACTGGTCAGTACTTCAAGTTCGGGGGCCGCCTGACGCAGCAGCCGGGCGTACACCGCGTGGTCGTGTTCAGCAATCAGAACGCGCATCTTCAAACCTTTCGCAAACCGTGCAGGCAACCGCCGAAGGAGTCGCGCTCCTTCGTGGCGGTCGTCGCCGTAAAATCAGTTCCAGGGTGGCAAGAGGCCCAGAACAGGGCCTCGCAGATCAGACCGGGTCGTTGCGTCGCAGCAATTCTTCCGGCAGGTGTTCGATGTACTCGTCCTCGGCCGGCGGCATCTGCAGGTGGTAACCCTGCTTGTCGAGGTTTTCCAGGACCACGACGATGTCCTCGCTGGCCAGCTTGCGCTCAGGCGACAGCACCAGATCGAAAGAATGTTTCGGCTTGCCGAACGCCAGCATCAGGGGTTCCGGCACACGCTCCAGAGCATCGCTCTTGAGCACATAAAGATACATTCCGCTTCGCTTGGAGCTTTGGTAAATGGAGCAAATACGTTTCAAGGCTGTTCTCCGGCGGTGGCCAGGCTGTCGAGCAGCTTCTGGCCCATGAGTTCGCGGCGCCAGCCACGCAGCGACTCAGGCAATTGATAAGGACCCTCTGGGAAGCCGCTTTTGACCAGCGCTTCGAGGGTTTTCTTGCGCAGCATCAGTTCCGGGGCGATGCCCAGGCATTCGGCTTCGACCTGGCCGAGGGCGCGCAGTTGCTTGATCAGCGCTGCCGCTTCGACCGGCAATGGCTCCGGCACCGCCGGCGGCCATTGATCAGGCCCCACACTGCCAGAGCGCTTGATCAGATCAAGCAGAAATTGGCCGTCCTGACGCACGGTACGCGGGTGCATGTCTTCGATCTTGCCCAACGCCGCGAGGTTGTCCGGTTGCGTGCGGGCCAGTGGCCACAGCGAGTGTTCACGGACGATGCGGTTGCGCGGCAGATTGCGCGCGCGGGCTTCACGCTCACGCCAGGCGCACAGCTCACGCAGCACCGCCAGTTGCGCGCGGGACAGTTTCCACGCCAGTTTGGCTTCGCGATAGACCTCGTACGGATCGGTCTCGCGGCGCAGGTTGGCCACCAGTTCGGCGCCATCCTCCAGCACCCAGGCGAATTTGTCGTCAGACAGTTTCGGCCGCAGTTGTACGAAAACTTCCGCCAGATGCACCGCGTCTTCGGCGGCATAGCTGATTTGTGTGTCGGAAAGCGGACGCTGCAACCAGTCGGAGCGGGTTTCACCCTTCGGCAGGTCGATACCGAGTACTTCCTGCACCAGTCGCGAATAGCCCATCGAGAACCCGAGGTTCAGGTAGGCCGCTGCCAATTGAGTGTCGAACAGTGGCGCCGGCAAGCTGCCGGTCAGGCGCAACAGCACTTCGAGGTCTTCGCTGCAGGCGTGCAGGACTTTGAGCACCGCCGGGTTTTCCAGCAACGCCGCCAGCGGTTGCCAGGCGTCGATGGTCAGCGGATCGATCAGGTAGGCGCGTTTGCCGTCACCGACCTGCAGCAAACCGGCAATCGGGTAGAAGGTGTCGACCCGCATGAATTCGGTGTCGAGGGCAACGAACGGCAGTTGCTGCCACTCGGCGCAAAACTGCGCGAGGCTTTCGTTGTCGCGAATCCAGTGAATATCGATGGCCACACGGCTCTCCCTTGAAGAATGGCGCGCAGTATATATCGCCGCCGGCGTTTTACGCGCCTGCGCTGGTCCAGAGCTGTAACGAAATGTCCTGCCAGAGGCAAAGAATAGTCTTACAGCGTGGTCAGCAAGAGGAATACGAACCTCCCCGTGTAGGAGCTGCCGCAGGCTGCGATCTTTTGATCTTGAAAAACAAAAGATCGCAGCCTGCGGCAGCTCCTACAGGGGGGAAGAGTCATATTTAGTTTTTAAATAATGCTCGGGAAATCTGATTTGCCGATACGTGCGCCACGCCGCCTAATCGACAGCCTCCACAATCAGAGCCTGCCGATGGAAAACGTCCGCGCCACCACCCGCCCCGCTGTCTGGCTGATGTCCGGGATCATTCTCGTCGCGCTCAATCTGCGCCCCTCCATGGCCGCCGTCGGGCCGTTGTTGTCGGCGATTCGTGGCGATATGCCGTTGAGCTTCAGCGTGGCTTCGCTGCTGACCATGCTGCCGGTGATGGCGATGGGGCTGGCGATGTTTTTCGGCATCCGTATCAGCCGACGGTTGGGCGAGCAACGCACGGTAATCCTGTCGTTGTCGATCATCGGACTGGCGACGCTGTCGCGGCTGGTGCTCGATTCGGCGCCGCAATTGATTGGTAGCGCGGTGCTGGCCGGGATGGGTATCGCCCTGATTCAGGCGCTGATGCCGGTGCTGATCAAGTCACGCTTCCCCGACCATGTGGCGCTGTGCATGGGCCTGTATGTCACGTCGATCATGGGCGGCGCCGCACTGGCCGCCTCATTTTCGCCACTGGTGCTGCTGCAGACCGGCAGCTGGCGGATCGGGCTGGCAATCTGGGCGGCACTGGCCTTGCTCGCGTTGCTGGTCTGGTGGACACAGTCGACCCCGTCATCCATCCAGAACACGCCTGCAGGAAAAGAGTCCTTCACGCGTAGCTCCCGCGCTTGGCTGCTTGCCCTCTTCTTCGGCCTCGGCACGGCGTCCTACACCTGCGTACTCGCCTGGCTGGCGCCGTACTACGTGGAACAGGGCTGGAGCGAACAGCACGCCGGACTGCTGCTGGGTTTTCTGACCGCCATGGAGGTGATTTCCGGGCTGGTGACGCCGGCCATCGCCAACCGCAGCCGTGATCGCCGCGCGGTCCTCGCGGCATTGCTGCTGCTGATCATCGGCGGCTTCTGCGGATTGATCCTCAGCCCGCAACATCTCAGCCTGCTGTGGCCGTGCCTGTTGGGGCTGGGGATTGGCGGCTTGTTCCCGATGAGCCTGATCGTCTCGCTCGATCACCTCGACAACCCGCAGCGCGCCGGCAGCCTGACCGCGTTCGTGCAAGGCATCGGCTACCTGATCGCCGGGTTTTCGCCACTGCTGGCCGGAATCATCCGCGACCGTCTCGGCAGCTTTGAATGGGCATGGTGGTCGCTGACCGCAGTGATGGTGGTGATGTTGTTGATAGTGCTGCGCTTTGACCCTCGGCAGTACGCCCGACACATTCGCTGAAGCAGAATGCCGTCGCCGAGCTAGAGGCCTGTTGCCATCTTTCTGCGGTTTATTTGCCGACGTCGTGTTGCTAAAACTTTCTGTCCCACTGGCGACATTGAAACGTCCTACAGGGCTTTGTCCTGGCACCATCGTTCCGCTACGATCATGCGCACACGTTTGCGCGGATTCAGCGCAAGGAGCACAGCGGGACGGAACGGATGCTGAACAGTAACTTGCTTCGAAAGCTCGACATGCAGGACCTCATGGTGTTTATCGCCGTGTATGAGCAAAGCAGCGTCACGGATGTCTCGGAGACGCTGTGCGTCAGCCAGTCCACCGTCAGCTACTGCCTGAAAAAATTGCGCACCAGTTTCGAAGACGAGTTGTTCATCAATACCCGCACGGGCATGCGCCCCACCTACAAGGCCGGCACCATGTACGGCCATGTGCAGAAGATCCTCGAAAGCATCAACCTGTGCCACGCCGGCGCCCCGGCCTTCGATCCGACCCGGCAAGCGGTGACTTTCAATATCTGTGCCCCGGAATACTTCGAGCAACTGGTGTTGCCGCGCCTTTTGAAGCGTTTCGACTTCGACGATTTGCCGGTGGTGGTCAACATGCACAAGTTCGAGACTGACGTACCCGCCGACGAACTGCGCGACGGCAGCCTCGACCTGGTGATCTGCTTCGGCCCCAACTTCCACCGCAGCCACACCGACCTTAAATCGCGAATGCTGCTGGAGGACGATCTGGTCTGTGTCTTCGACAAACGCGCCACACCGCTGGAACCGCGCCTGAGCCTGCAGGCCTTCACCGAACGGCGCCATGTGTTCCCGACGCCGTGGACTTCCAGCACCAACATGGTCGATGGCTGGCTGGCGCGTCAGGCGCAGAAACGGCAGATCGTCGCGCGCTCCAATAGCTACAGCGCGGCATTGAAGATGATCACCGGCACCGACTTCATCCTCACCCTGCCCCGGCGCATCCAGCGTCTGCTGACCAACGACGCGGTGTTCAATCACTGCGAGGCGCCGAACGGCCTGCCGGGATTCACCCTCGACATGCAATGGAGCCAGAGCGCCGATCAGGACAGCGCCAACGTCTGGCTGCGCGAGCAGGTGATCAAGGTGTGCAGTGAGCTGGAAGCGGCCTGAGTCCTACACGCCGATGGCGGTTTTGGTGTAGGAGTCGCGGTCGATATCGAGCAACTCCACACACAACTGCACTTCGACCCCGGCCGGCCACTCGCACAAATCCTGCAACACCGCCAGCAGACTCTCCGAGAGCTGCTTCTTGATCTGCGGCGAACGACCGCTGAGCAGCGCCAGCTTCACGTGGACAAAAGCGCGCTCGCCCATACCGGTACCGACCTTGAAGGTCTCGACCTTCACCGCCCGGCTCTTGATATCGAACTCCGCAGCGAACTGACCGGAACCCACAAGGGCGTTGTTGAGGCGAATCAACGCCACATCAGCGTTCAACTGCGGCAGGTTGGCGGTGTATTCCATGTGCAGGTGTGGCATGGGGTGCTCCAGTCATTCGGCAGAAAGGTCGTACATATATCACAGCACTGCCCTACTCTCCTGCGGCTTTTTCCGAGGTTATCGAGGCCGACGTCTGACGCAATGCGAGGCTTTCCCACAGCGCCACCAGCACCACGATCGCCGTGGTCAGCGCCCCGAGCATCAGCGCCGAAAACCAGTGATTCAACGCCAGCGGCAGCGCCAGCATGAGCAACCCCAGCCCAGCCACATGCGACAAGGGTGGCAGCGGTCGGTCCGACATGACCCACTTGAACAGCGCATTGCCCAACAGAAACAGCCATGGCCCGCCCACGATCACCAGGATCCCGGCGTCACTGGCGTGATCCGGATGCACCAGCACCAGTTCGTCGGCCACCGCACTGACGATCACCCCGGCAACGATCAGCACGTGCAGGTAGGTGTAGGCGATGCGCGCCTGGCGCCCCGGATCATTCGAATGCGCGATGCGGTGATGCGCGCGCTCGGCGCCGCTGTCGAAGTACACCCACCACATGCCGATGCTGCCCAGCACCGCCACCAGAAACGCCATGACCCCGGTGGCGCTCAGCGTCAGTTCGGCGAACGTCGCGCCGGTCACCAGCAACGATTCGCCCAGGGCGATGATCACGAACAGCGCGCAGCGCTCGGCCATGTGATTGCCTTCGACGTTCCAGTCACTCAACGACGAACGCCCCAGCCCCGGCACCCAGAAATACAGCGAAGGCGAGATCAGCTCGATCAGCAGCGCCAGCGCCCAACACAGCAGACGTTGCTGCCCGTCAAGAAATGCCCCGGCGATCCAGAACACGCCGGAGAACATCAACCACGCCAGAATCCGCTGGAAGTTGCGGGTCATGCTCAGCGACTCGCCACGCACCGCCCAGATCGCAAACAGCGTACGCCCGACCTGCATGAACACGAACGCCGAGGCAAACATCAGCCCGCGCTCGGTGAAAGCCTTGGGGATCGAGGACGACAGCAGCAGACCAGCGATCATCAGCCCGAACAGGCCGAGGCGGATCGGCAGTTTTTCCGGGTCGAGCCAGTTGGTGATCCACGAAGTGAAAATCCACACCCACCACACCGCGACCATCAACAGCGCCACCTGCACCGCGCCCAGAATCGTCAACTGCGCGAGCAGCGAATGCGAGAGCTGAGTCACGGCGAACACGAACACCAGATCGAAAAACAGCTCGACCATGCCGACCTTGCCACTGTCGAGACTGCCGCGCCCACGCAGCAACGAACGGGAAATGCTCATGGAGACAGGCCTCCGTCAAGGTTATTGCCATTGAGCAAAGCAGGCGGACCAGACGAACGCAAACCCTTGTAGGAGTGAGCCTGCTCGCGAAAGCGCTGTGTCAGACAACATTGATGTGACTGACACGCCCTCATCGCGAGCAGGCTCACTCCTACAGAGAGATTTGTGGTGGGATTCAGGGCGCGGTCAGTGGCCGTTCGCTCATGAATGCCTCAAGCCGCGAACGCAGCCAGCGCTCGGCCGGGTCGCTGTCTACGTGGCTGAGCCAGACCATCGACAGATCCAGCATCGGCGTCTTGAACGGGAACGGTTCCTTGAACAACAGCCCAGAGGCAGCCATGGCTTCGGCGGTGTAGTCCGGCAAGCTGGCGATCAGGTCGGTGCCGGCCAGCAATGCCGGCAGCGCACTGTATTGCGGCACCGACAACACCACATGCCGGGTGCGGCCGATTTCCGCCAGCCACTCATCGGCATAACCGCTGATGTTGGCCGTGTGCGACACCAGTACGTGTGGGCGTGAACAGTATTCATCAAGGGTCAGTGGCGAATCCGAGGCATCGGCGCGCAGGATGCTCGGCTGGATATGCCGCAGCAATTTGCGCTTGGCATTGGCCGGCAAACCTCGGGTCTGGCTGATACCGACGGTAATGTCGCCGGCGGCCAGCAGATCGGGGATGCGCCAGTAATCGACGTGTTGCACCACGAACACCACGCTCGGTGCTTCCTGACGCAGCGCTCGCAACAACGGTGGCAGCAGACCGAATTCGACGTCATCGGACAGGCCGATACGGAACGTCATGTTGCTCACGGCCGGGTCGAAATCGTGAGTCAGACTCAGCGCCACCGACAGTGAGTCGAGGGCCGGCGACAGGTATTTGAACAGTTCTTCGGCCCGGGCAGTCGGCTCCATGCGATGGCCGACACGGATGAACAGCGGATCGTTGAACATCGCGCGCAAGCGATTGAGCGCCGAACTGATGGTCGGCTGGCCGAGAAACAGCTTCTCCGCCGCCCGGGTCACGTTGCGTTCGAGCATCAAGGTCTCGAACACCACCATCAGGTTGATGTCGGCCTTGCGTAATTCATTTCGATTCATCCATTGCCCTCGCTCCCCAGACTGCCGGCAGTGTATGAAGTCCTTGAGACTGACGTCTATCAGACGATTGGCGGTTTGTTCGACAATTTCACTGAACCGTCAGGGTTTTCAACCCCAGCCCCATGACTCGCGCATCGTCATTGAAGCCGAGTTTTTTCGGGCTGACTGCATCGGGCAGGTGCAATCGGACATTCAGATATTCCTCGGCCACCTGCGCGGCGCTGAGCGGTATTTCCAGCCGATTGCCCTGCACCTGAGTCAGCCGCGTCGACAACGCCTCTACACCATTGATGCTGACGATCACCCGCTGACTGAGGTTCGGCGGCATGGCAAAGGCCAGGGCATCAATCACCAGCGCATGCGACCCGGGGGCGACGCGCAGCAGCAGTTCCGCATCCGGTCCATCACTCCAGGTGCCCCAGGCTTCCGGTGTGGACCAGCCTTTGACCAGTTGCCGAGTGCTGCGGTTGAACGTCTGCACCAGTCCCGGCTGGCTCAAGGGTATCGACGACAGCACCCGCCCCTGATCGACCATCGCCAGACAGTCATTACAGTGTTTCCAGCCCGGGGCCAGCACGACAAAGTCGTCGACCCGGGTCAACAGATCGGTGTCGCTGCGGATGCTCTTGACCGCCAACTCCAGCGCGTCGTCATCGAGGATGTACAGCGAATCGCTGTCGTACTGGCCGCTGGCGAGGTGGCTTTGCGTCGTGCGCGACAGCTTCTCCAGCGCCTTGGGGCTCGTACGCCCCAGGTAAGCCGCGTCGGTTTTCAACCCATGGGTGCCAGCAAAATCGGCAATCGCCTGCCACTGATCAGGCTGATTTTTCGGTGACAAGGCACGGACGTTCTTGTAGTGCGCCGCCGCGCTGGCCCAGAACGGATCATGCATCGGGCTGGCCCAGGCCGAGGCTTCGGGCAGCATTTTCGCTGCTCTCAAACCTGCCCAGGCAATCCGGGTGTCGGCGACTTGCACCACCAACGCCAGCGCCAGCAGCCCCATGGCGATACGCGGCCGATAACCGCGCACCACCAGATAAGTGAGCAATATCACGATGACGTAAAACACCGGCCAGAACATCCGGCCCGAAGCGCGAAAAATACTCGCTGCACGCAGCACGAATTTTGGCAGCGGATAGCCGAACGTCTGCAGGCCGAAACCGATCTGATTCGACAGGGCGAACAGCGTCAATCCGATGAACGCCAACAGCAATAAAGGTCGACTGCACAGCAATGCCTTCAGCGAGATGCCGCTTGTGTACCCGCCGATAGCGGCCAGCGGCAGAAGCAACAAGACACCTAGACCCAGGTAGTTGAAACCTTCGTAATCGCCTGCGCCCTTGGGGATACCTGGCAAGACGAACGACCAGCCGTCGGCATCCAACAGCGACAGCAGGTTCATTCGATAAAAGCCGAAACCGCCGCCCGCCGCGCCGTCGGTAATACTGAAATAACCCGCCTGCCAGCAGCACGCGCTGACCAACGCGAACAAGCCGCCCAACTCGATAAGGACCTGACGGCGCGTCAGCTTGCCAGCCCACAACTTGCCAAACAGATCCGCGACCCAGATCAGCGCCACCATGCCCAACAGGTAAGCGTGAACCAATGCCGTCACGGCGAGCAATGCCCCCCACGCCAAACGTCGGCGCTCGAATGCCGGGTGGAGTGCCAGATACAACGCCGCAAGAATCAGGAAGTGCCCGACCAGCGAAAGATGTCCACCGGTGCGCAGAAACATCGGCGGCGAAAACACCAGGAGCCCGGCGCCGAGCAGGCGCAACACGGGATTATCGGTGATCAAGCCGAGCAGCTTCCAGGCAAACCAGGCCTGCAGAATGAAACACGCCAGCAGCCATAAACCGAAATACTGGAACGTCTCCGGCAACCAGCCATTGAACGGTTTGAACAACAGCGCCAGCAGCGGATTGGAATCGGAAAAAATGATCGAGCTGCCCAGTTCCATCCCATAGGACGGGTTCAGCCCGAGGGGAAAAGTCCAGGGTGAATGGCGAAAGAATACCCAGCCCAGGTAATGCGTCGCCGGATCACCGTCCCTGAGCCAGGCAATGTTTTGCGGGTCGAGCGCACGCGGGCCAATCACCAGAAAAAACGCCAGCGCGCCCAACAGGATTGGCAACAGCGCCAAGGCTGGATGTTTGTTCAAGCCCCTCATCGATACGTCCAGAAGTTATGCAGCACGAAGGTGAATGCCGGAATGATCAGCGCTACGGCGCCGATGCCCAGCAAATAGTGCAGTCCGGCAATCTGCGCCGCCCACGCGACGAACATCGCCAGGCAGAATCCACCGCAGGAAACCAGCATGAAGCGCAGCAGGGTTTTGCCGTGCAAACGGGCAGAAAAACTCCAGGTGGTGTTGATCACGTAGGACACCACCGTCGCCACGACAAACGCCACACCGTTGGCGAGTGGCGGTTGCGGTGCAACGAAATTGATGAACAGCACCGCCACCAGCGCATGCAGCGCGGTGACGAACAGACCGGTCACAGCAAACCGCAAGCCGCGCTGGATCAACGCCGATCTGTCGGCTGAGGTCACGGTTTACGCGCCAGCACAAACACGCTCAGACCCGCCAGACGATTGATGCCCATCAGCGGCAGTTCAAGGCTGCAGAGGGTCTTGAGCACGCCGTTGACCAGCGGATGATGGCGCTTGAGCTGCGACTGCGGTGCTGCGGCCTGCGGGCCTTTGGGCAGCAAACGCAACGCTGCCGCGATCGGAAACACCGCACCGAAATAGTAGGCACCGCGCTGCACCGTCAAACCGGCGTCACGAGCCAGGGTTTCAAACTGCGGCAGGGTGTAGCGGCGCTTGTGTTCGAGGAAGTCGTCGTGACCGCTCCACAGGAACTGAAACGCCGGCACGGTCATCAGGAAACGGCTGCCGGACGGTACCTTGTCAACGTAAGCCTTGAGCAGACCGAGGTCATCGTCGACATGCTCCAGTACGTCCATGAGCAGCACCAGATCTGCGTCGATGGCGTCGATATCGCGGCGGTAGTGCACCGGTTTGCCGGCAGTGCTCGCATCGGAATCGGCGGGGTAACTGATATCGACGCACCACGCCTCCTGCGCCGAGGTTTGGGTCAGCAGATGGTGCGAGAAAAAACCCGACCCGGCGCCCACGTCGAGAATCCGCGTGATGGGTGCATCACCGAGCAGACGACGAGTCGCCGCCGCTTTGGAGCAGTAATACCAATGCTCACCGATGCTGTCGCCGAGGATATCGGTTTCCTTGAGATCCATGTTTCAGTCCTTGGGGTCGTAGACGCGACGCACCAGAAAAACCGGCCGGCGTTTGGATTCGATATAAGTGCGGCCGAGGTACTCGCCGAGTACGCCGATGCCAATCAATTGCAGGCCACCGAGGAACGTCACGGCCACCATCAGCGAGGCATAACCGGGCATGTCGACGCCGTGGATCAGCGTGCGCAGCACAATAAAAATGGCAAAGGCAAAAGATACCAGCGAGACCGCCGCGCCGATGTAAGTCCAGATCCGCAGCGGTTCGGTACTGAAACTGGTGATGCCTTCCAGAGCAAAGTTCCACAGCCGCCAGCCGTTGAACTTGCTCTGCCCCGCCACACGCTCGGGCCGCTCGTAATCAACATGAGTGGTGCGAAACCCGACCCAGGCGAACAGGCCCTTCATGAAACGCCGGGACTCGGGCAAGGTCAGCAAGGCATCGACCACGCAACGGTCCATCAGGCGGAAATCACCGACGTTTTCCGGCAGCGGTTGCTCGGCAATCTTGTTGTGCAGGCGATAGAACCAGTGCGCCGAAGTCTGCTTGGCCCAAGTGTCGCTGTCGCGGCTGATGCGGTGACCGAGCACCACTTCATACCCTTCGCGCCAACGCTCGATCATTTGCAGAATGACTTCGGGCGGGTCCTGCAGATCGGCATCGATAGGCACCACAATCTGCCCGGAGGCGATCTGCAGACCAGCGGATAACGCCGCCTCTTTGCCGAAGTTTCGGCTCAGATCGACGATGCGCAGCCGCGAATCATGCCGCTGACGATCCAGCAGCCGCTCAAGCGTGGCATCAGTACTGCCGTCATTGATGAACACCAGCTCCAGAGCAATCAACGCCTGGTGCTGGAAGACTTCATCGATGCGCTGAATGAACGCGTCGAGACTGTCCTCCTCGTTAAAAACCGGGACAACCAGCGATAACGTGACCCGTGTGGCCTGTGCCGTTCCATGCTCAGTCAAGGGAATGCTCTTTTTATAGTGTTTGTCGGTCGTCGAAGCATTTTCAACGCCATGAGCCGTCCCGTATTAAGCAGTAGCGTCGATAGCCTTGCAAGGCGCAAATGACGACATTTTGGCCAATCCAGACGCCAATGCGTGCGCTCTAGCCCGCGCTCTTCAGAAACATCTTCCAACGATTGGAAACAAATGCCCGATAGCGAAAAAAACTCGCTCCGCTAGGCTTGCGACGATGCGCCACACAGGTTGGCGCAAACACTATCGCAAGGAGCGAACTGAATGTATTTCGAGATCTACAGGCAATCCCGAGGCACCCCGAGCACCGGCAAAGGCCAATGGCGCTGGAGGCTGCGGGCGGGGAACCACGAGACGATTGCCAGTGGCGAGTCGTATGTGAACAAGGCCGATTGTTTACATGTGGTCGAGTTGATCAAGGGTGTGCGGGGGGAGACGCCGGTGAAGGAAATCTGACCGCGCCGCCCGGCATGGAGCCGTGTCCTACAGCCTCTTCCTTTTTCGCCTGATCACTGGCAAAGCATCTTTGCGACCCTGCGCTCTTCAGCGTACGGGGCCATCCAGCCCTGTTTCGCCAAATGACGTTCAAACTCTAAAGGAGCCGCATCATGGCTAGAGACAAAGCGAAAGACGACAAGCACTTCAACTGTACCCAGACGCATGAAGCTGACTACGTCGCCAGCCTCTATCCGCACGCCAAGGATGAAGTGAAAACCTTCCTGGCCTCGGCTTGCAAGGACAACACCCTGCGCAACTCGACGCACAAGGAAGTGTATGACCTGATCAAACAGAAGCTCGGGCACTCGCAGCCGTGAGTGGCTGAGGCGGATGCCTGGTAAAGCCCGCAGAAACAAAAAAGCCCCGTAGCTGCTCGGCTACGGGGCTTTTTGCTCTGTTCGGGAACAACGTACATAAAACCCTGTAGTTCCACACCAGAATCAAACTAGGCATGGGCCTCTCGGTCAAGAACATCCGCAACCCACTGATTAATGCTTTTTTGAGCCAATTGCGCTTTTACGGCAACAGTCGCATGAAGAGCTGGCGCCAAACGCAGACTGAGATTGCCCGAATAAGGCTTTTGAGGAGCACGGCCCAGTTTTGCGCAAGTCTCCAGATAGTCAGTAACAGCCTCTTCGAACGCTGACCGAAGCTCTTTTACAGATTCGCCATGAAAACCTACAACATCCTTGATCCCAGCGATATGACCAACAAAAAGACCATCTTCATCACTGTATTCAATTCGGGCGGCATACCCGTTGTAATTCATCACGTTCATGGAGTGACTCCTGCTTGTTCAAGAAAAGCCCGAGCATCACGAACCTGATAGGGCTTTGCTTCTTTATCCGGGTGAGGTCGGTGGAACGTAGCGACCACACCTCTTAATTCAAACCGAACTCGCGAACCATTGCCTTCCACGGTTCTGGCCCCGACCGCATTGAAAAGAGACTCGATGCGCGCCCATTCCAACGTGGAGGGTGTGGGTCGTGAAAATATAGCTGCGAGCGTACCGAGCTGTTTGTTGTTCATAGTATTACACCATGATACCGCGCAGGAAAAATTGGAAATCGCGATTCATATCGCTGATCCATGAAGCGCGCCCCCTTGAACAAGCGGACAACGCCGCCCTCCAGGCTTGAAAAGCGGCGTCTTTTTATCCGAATTCCAGTCGATATTGGGCACGCAAGTCAGGATAAGGAGTGATTTGAAATAGAGCTGTAGGTCGACTCCGAGAGTTACGTACGAACCGGCATCAATCGAGTTCAACCTCGGGTTCCGGCGACAGGATTTGCTGATTACTCAAGCGAGCAGAAACAAAAAAGCCCCGTAGCTCTTCAGCTACGGGGCTTTTTCTATGTAATGGCGGAGAGATAGGGATTCGAACCCTAGGTACCGGTGAAGGTACAACGGATTTCGAATCCGTCCCATTCGGCCACTCTGGCATCTCTCCAACGGCGCGCATCATAACAACACTTCTGCCGAAAGCAAACCCTCTTTCGAAAATTTTCTCCGTGCTATCAGATGCTTGCGTCGATTAAAGCGGTACACCCAGACGATTGGCGACTTCTTCGTAGGCTTCGATGACGTCACCGAGGCCCTGACGGAAGCGGTCCTTGTCCATCTTCTTCTTGGTGTCCTTGTCCCACAGACGGCAGCCGTCCGGGCTGAACTCGTCGCCGAGGACGATCGAGCCGTCGCTGAACACGCCGAATTCAAGCTTGAAGTCCACCAGCAAGAGGCCTGCGTCGTCGAACAGTTTGCTCAGGACTTCGTTGACCTTCAGCGACAGTTCTTTCATGCGCGCCAGTTGCTCGGCGGTGCCCCAGCCGAATGCCACGACGTGGGATTCGTTGATGAACGGGTCGCCCTTGGCGTCGTCCTTCAGGAACAGTTCGAAGGTGTACGGGTTGAGCTTCATGCCCTCTTCGACGCCCAGACGTTTTACCAGGCTGCCGGCGGCGTAGTTACGCACGACGCACTCGACCGGGATCATGTCCAGCTTCTTCACCAGACACTCGTTGTCGCCCAGCAGTTTGTCGAATTGGGTCGGAATGCCGGCCGCTTCGAGTTTCTGCATGATGAAGGCGTTGAACTTGTTGTTCACCATGCCTTTGCGGTCGAGCTGCTCGATACGCTTGCCGTCGAACGCCGAGGTGTCGTTGCGAAACAGCAGGATCAAGCGGTCAGCGTCGTCGGTCTTGTAAACCGATTTGGCTTTGCCGCGGTAGAGTTCTTCACGTTTTTCCATGATGGGCTCCGCTTGCTAAGTAGATGGGCTAGGCGATATGGCGCCAGTCGAGCCCTGAATCTTGATCGGCCAGTTGCAGCCAGTCCGGGTCGCACCCGAGAGTGTCGACAAAACATTGCCGGGCCAGCTGCGGCAGGTTGTTCTTGCTGCTCAGGTGGGCGAGAACCAGATGCTGCAAGCCCTGCCACCCCAACTCGGCCACCAGGAATGCCGCCTGATGGTTGTTCAAATGTCCCAGCTCGCCGCCCACCCGTTGCTTGAGAAAGTACGGATAGTGACCACGGGCCAGCATGTCGCGGCAGTGATTGGACTCGATCATCAACGCATCGAGATCCCGGTAACCGTCCAGCACCCGCTCGCAGTAGGAACCCAGGTCGGTCAGCAGGCCGAAGCGCCGCTGCTCGTTGTCACTGAATACGTACTGGGTCGGCTCCTGCGCATCATGGGCCACGGCAATGACCCCGATGTTCAGTGCGCCGATCTGCAATTGCTCGCCACCGGCCAGAAAGCCGGCGGGTTCGATCGGTTTGCGCATCCCGCGCAATGTGCCGCGACTGAGGTAGACCGGCAGATTGTAGCGCCGAGACAGCAAACCCACGCCATGCACGTGGTCGGCATGTTCGTGGGTTACGAGTATCGCGCTCAGTTGCGCCGGGTGAACCCCCAGACGCAACAGGCGTTTTTCGGTTTCCCGCAGGGAAAAACCACAATCCACCAGCACATAGGTATCAGCACTGGCAATCAGCGTGCCGTTCCCTTGGCTACCGCTGCCGAGAACGGCAAAGCGCATGTGATCAGCCCAGGTTGTCCTGAATCACGCTCAACACTTTGCGCGCCACATCGGCCGGCGCGACGGTGTTGATGTTCTTCTCGACGGTCACCTGAACGTTCTCACCGACCTTGCTCAGGCGAACCTGATAACGCTCGGCGCGGGCTTCAACTTCTTCCTTGGTCGGCGCACTGCCGAACAGGCTGCTGAAGAAACCAGGCTTGTCGTCTTTCTTCTCGGCTTTTTCGGCCAGGTTGATGTAGTACAGGCCCAGGCTGCGGTTGATGTCTTCAACGCGCCACTGACCTTGCTCCAGCGCACGACCGACGCTCGACCACGCACGATCCAGGTCCGGACCGACGTTCAGTACCGGGTTGCCGCTGCCGTCCTCGCTGAGGCTGACACGGCTCGGGGTATCGAAGTCACGCGAAGCCAGCATCGACACCGAACCACCCTTCTCGGAGATCCGGCTCATGCTCGCGAGCATGTCGTCGACCAGCGCTGCGTCCAGGCCAGTATTGACCGAACGGTTGGTGAAATCGACGTCGGCGGTGCTGCCGGCAGGACGCTCGGCGCTGACCACGTAGATTTCACTGGTGTTGCGCTGCACGCCTGGCTCGATACGCACCCGCACGCGGGTTTCGCTGTCGGCGCCGACACCGGCGGCGCTCAGGCGCTTGGCCACAGCGGCGGACAGTTCGTCGGAGTGCTGCCAGGTGGTGGTGAACTCACCGGTTTGCGGACGCTGTTCATCCAGACGGAAACCGTTGTCCTGGAAGAACTGCACCGCCACTGGCCAGACTTCGGCCGGTGGGTGCTGGGCCACGACCCAACGCGAGTCACCGCTCTTCTGCAGCGAGTAGTCGGTCGCCTCGGCAACCGCCGTCAGCGGTTGCGGACGCGGCACCACATATTCGCCCTTGGCGGTGTCATCAGCCACGTTGCGCGGGATCGGCAACAGCGGATCCAGACGCTTGGAGGTGCTGACATTCGGTGGCAGTTGCATCGGTGCAGTCTGTTGCGCTTCCAGGTAATCGCTACCACGGTCACGGAAATAACCTTCCGGGCCCCAGACCCATCCGCAGCCACTGGTGCTGGAGATAATCAAGGCAAGTGCGGAAAGTCCGGCCATTCGCTTCATGCGTTGTACTTCCTCAATTAAACCAGGACGCTGCACTGGCGCAGGGCCGTGCGAAGCGTTTCATGACAAGGAGCGCTCAGCCAGGTCAACGGCAGGCGGATGCCTTCGTGCATCAGGCCCATTTCAACCAAAGCCCACTTCACCGGAATCGGGTTGGCTTCGATGAACAGATCCTTGTGCAGCGGCATCAGTTTTTCGTTGATCGCCCGTGCGGTCTCGGCGTCGCCGTTCAGCGCAGCTTCGCACAGGTCAGCCATTTCGCGCGGGGCGACGTTGGCCGTTACGGAGATGTTGCCTTTGCCGCCCAGCAGGATCAGCTCGACCGCTGTCGGATCATCGCCGGACAGCACGATGAAGTCCTTGCTTACGCCGTCGATGATGGCTTTGGCGCGTTTCAGGTCGCCAGTGGCTTCCTTGATACCGATGATGTTCGGCACGGTAGACAGGCGAATCACGGTCTCGGCCTGCATGTCGCAGGAGGTGCGGCCGGGAACGTTGTAGAGAATCTGTGGAATGTCGACTGCTTCGGCAATGTGCTTGAAGTGCTGGTACAGGCCTTCCTGAGTCGGCTTGTTGTAGTACGGCACGACCAGCAGGCAGGCGTCGGCGCCGGCTTCCTTGGCGTTGCGGGTCAGCTCGACGGCTTCGCGGGTCGAGTTGGCGCCAGTCCCGGCGATCACCGGGATGCGGCCTGCGACCTGCTTGACCACGGCTTTGATGACGGCGATGTGCTCTTCTACATCAAGGGTCGCCGATTCACCGGTAGTACCGACAGCGACAATGGCGTGGGTACCGTTTTCAAGGTGGAAGTCCACGAGTTTTCGGAGGCTGTCCCAGTCAAGACGCCCTTGTGCATCCATGGGTGTGACCAGTGCCACCATACTGCCCCGAATCATGAAAACGCTCCTGCCGGAAAAAGAGAGCGGTAATGGTACTGGCGCCAAGATGCTTGCACAAGCGAAGTACTGCGCCGCCATTCCCCTTGGCGTCGGTTTTCGCTACCCTTCAGACTTTGATCGGTACAGATCAGCTTGTACGCCGGGTTCCAGCCTCCCTTTTCGGCCTCCCAGGTCCCGTTCCAGCGTCGCTGCTGCACGCTCCACTATTATTGGAGCGAATTGCGAGCCGTGGCCCGGGGCTTTCTGAATAGGCACGCGCAGACGCATCCCGACGGCCAACGCCTATCGACCTACCGACCGCTCATCGCTTTAGGAATGCTGCATGTCCACCCCCACAGTTCGCGAACAATTCCTTGTCATCAGTGCCCTTGGCGCCAACCCCATGGAGCTGACTAACGTCCTGTGCCGCGCCAGCCATGAAAATCGCTGCGCCGTCGTCACCTCCCGCCTGACTCGCCATGGCGAATGCAGCGCCCTGGTGCTGGAAATCTCCGGCAGCTGGGATGCGCTGGCCCGCCTCGAAGGCAGCCTGCCGACCCTGGCCAAGCGCCACGCCTTCACCGTCAACGTGGTGCGCAGCGCGGCACTGGAAAACCGCCCGCAGGCCTTGCCCTATGTGGCTTATGTCAGCTCGGCGTATCGCCCGGACATCATCAACGAGCTGTGCCAGTTCTTCATGGATCACAACGTCGAGCTGGAAAACCTGACCTGCGATACCTATCAGGCCCCGCAGACCGGCGGCACCATGCTCAACGCCACGTTCACCGTGACGCTGCCGGCCGGCACCCAGATCAGCTGGCTGCGCGACCAGTTTCTGGACTTCGCCGACGCAATGAACCTGGACGCGCTGATCGAACCTTGGCGCCCACAAAACCCAATGTAAGGAAGCTTTCATGGCCGTTGTCATCGACCAACCGGTTGCGGATTTCGAAGCACCTGCCACCAGCGGGCAGACCGTCAGCTTGTCCGCCCTGAAGGGCAAGCAAGTGGTGATCTACTTCTATCCGAAGGACAGCACTCCGGGCTGCACCACCGAAGGCCAGGGTTTTCGTGACCAGTACGCGGCGTTCCAGGCTGCCAACACGGAAATCTTCGGCATTTCCCGCGACAGCCTGAAATCCCACGAGAACTTCAAGTGCAAGCAGGAATTCCCTTTCGAGCTGATCAGCGACAAGGATGAAGCCGTCTGCCAGCTGTTCGACGTGATCAAGTTGAAGAAACTGTATGGCAAGGAATATCTGGGCGTTGATCGCAGCACGTTCCTGATCGACAAGAACGGTGTACTGCGTCAGGAATGGCGCGGCGTGAAGGTGCCCGGGCATGTGGATGCGGTGCTGGCTGCGGCTCAGGACCTGAATAAAGCCTGAAGATCAAAAGATCGTCCGATCGCGGCCCGAGCCTGCGGCAGCTCCTACAGGGAAACGCATTCCAATGTAGGAGCTGCCGCAGGCTCGAGCCGCGATCGGACGATCTTTTTGCTTTTATAGCAATGGAGCCACAACCGGCTCCTTGCGCGGCCACGCATCCAGCACGGCCTTGAACAGCGTCGCCAGCGGAATCGCGAAAAACACGCCCCAAAATCCCCAAAGCCCGCCAAACAACAGCACCGCGCAAATGATTGCTACCGGGTGCAGGTTGACCGCCTCGGAAAACAGCAACGGCACCAGCACGTTGCCATCCAGCGTCTGAATGATCCCGTAGACCGCCATCAGATAAATGAACTGATCGCTCCAGCCCCACTGGAACAACGCAATCAGCAACACCGGCACGGTCACCACCACCGCACCGACGTACGGCACCACCACCGACACCCCGACCAGCAACGCCAGCAGCGCCGCATAGTTGAGGCCGAGAGCGACAAACGCGATGTAGGTCACACCGCCACAGATCACGATCTCGATGACCTTGCCGCGAATGTAGTTGGCGATCTGCCGGTTCATCTCCTGCGCCACGCGGGTGATCAGCGCTCGCTCACGGGGCAGATAGCCGCGCACCCACTCGCCGATCATGGCCCGATCCTTGAGGAAGAAAAACACCAGGATCGGCACCAGCACCAGATAGATCATGATATTGACCAGCAGCGGCAGGCTCGACAGCGAGAAGGTCAGCGCCCACTGTCCGAACTTGCCGATCTCGCCACGCGCCGCTTCGATGGCCTGCAGCACCTGCTCGTCAGAAACCAGATGCGGATAACGCTCGGGCAGCAACAGCAGCAGAGACTGCCATTTGGCGAGCATCCCCGGCAGCTCGTTGAACAGCGTGATCAACTGATGCCACAGCAGCGGCAACACCACCACGATGAACACCAGCAACACGCCCATGAACAGCGCAAACACCAGACCCACCGCCGCCGCAGCAGGCACGCGCATACGCTCCAGTGCGAGTACCAGCCCCTGCATCAGATACGCCAGCACCATACCGGCCAATACCGGCGCGAGCATGCCACCGAGCGTGAGCACCGCGGTGAAGGCGAGAAACAGCAGCACCGCCAGCACCACCGCTTCTTCGTCGGAAAAGTAGCGCTGAATCCAGTCGCGTAACACTTTGAACATCAATAATCCTTAGGTCTTTTACGCTGTCGGTTCAGGCTTTTTTCAACCAGTAACGGTAGACGCCTGCTTCGTCTTCTTCGCGCAGCAGCGTATGACCGGCCAGACGGGCAAAGGTGCGGAAGTCGCGCTGCGAACCCGCATCCGTGGCGATCACCTTGAGCACCGCGCCGCTGGGCAGCTTGTTGAGTTCCATCTTGGCCTTGAGCAACGGCAACGGGCAATTCAGGCCACTGGCGTCCAATTCACAGTCATGGGCTACAGCGTCAGTCATTGCGTCACTCCGGTTCAGGTGGTTGAGGCGCCTAGAATATCTGGTCGCAAGCCCGGTGTCCGGCTACAGTAAGGTCTTTGTCTTCTAAGGCTTTGTGCATGACATTTCTGCGCCCTACCCTGCTGACGCTCGCTTGCCTGCTCGCCTCACCGGGCTTTGCCGACGATCTGCCGTCACTTGGCGACGCCAGTTCTGCCATTGTCTCACCGCAACAGGAATATCAGCTGGGCCGCGCCTGGCTGGCGATGTTGCGCAGCCAGGTTGCACAGCTCAACGATCCGCAGCTCAAAGACTATGTCGAATCCAGCGTCTACAAGCTGGTGGAGACCAGCCAAGTGACCGATCGTCGCCTGGAATTCATCTTGATCAATAGCCCGCAGCTCAACGCCTTCGCGGCGCCGGGCGGTGTTGTCGGGGTCAACGGCGGACTGTTCCTCAACGCGCAGACCGAAGGCGAATACGCCTCGGTACTGGCCCACGAACTGGCTCACTTGTCGCAACGCCACTTCGCGCGCGGTGTAGAAGCTTCGCAGCGGATGCAGGTGCCGATGATGGCGGCGCTGCTTGCCGGGATCGTGATTGCCGCCGCCGGTGGCGGTGATGCCGGGATCGCGACCATCGCCGGTACTCAGGCCGCAGCCATTCAGTCGCAGCGTACCTTCTCGCGCCAGAACGAGCAGGAAGCCGACCGTATCGGCATCCTCAACCTGGAAAAGGCCGGATACGACCCGCGCTCGATGCCGACGATGTTCGAACGCCTGATGCGCCAGTATCGCTTCGACGCCAAGCCGCCAGAATTTCTGCTGACTCACCCGGTGACCGAATCGCGTATCGCCGACACCCGCAACCGCGCAGAACAAGCGCCAGCGGGCGGCATCGAAGACAGCATGCGCTATCAGCTGATCCGCGCCCGCGTACAGCTGATCTACGAAGAAACCCCGGGACTGGGCGCCAAGCGCTTCCGCGCACAACTGGATGAGAATCCGAAGAACGACGTGGCGCGCTACGGCCTGGCGATCGCCCAGATCAAGGGCGGCCAGCTCAATGAAGCCAGGGAGAACCTCAAACAGTTGCTGGCCAAGTCGCCCAACGAGATCATCTACAACCTCGCGCAGATCGACCTGGACATTACCAACAACCGTCTGCCAGATGCGCAAACACGGGTTGACCGGATGCTCACGCAGTATCCGGGTAACTACCCGCTGAATCAGGTTCGCGTCGATCTGTTGCTGAAACAGAATCGCACCGCCGACGCGGAGAAAGCCCTCGACAGCCTGCTCAAATCCCGCCCGAATGATCCGGACGTGTGGTATCAGGTCGCCGAAACCCGTGGCCTCTCTGGCAACATCATTGGTCTGCATCAGGCCCGCGCCGAGTACTTCGCGCTGGTCGGCGATTATCGTCAGGCGATCCAGCAGCTCGATTTCGCCAAACGCAAGGCGGGCAGCAACTTCCCGCTGTCCTCGCGGATCGATGCACGCCAGCGTGAGCTGATGGAGCAGGAGCGCATGATCAAGGACATGATGGGCTGAGTTTTCATCAGCGACATAAAAGTTTCAGGCATAAAAAAACCGCCTCTTTCGAGGCGGTTTTTATTTCACCGCAACCGGGTTATTCAGCCAGTTTGAAGGTGATGAAGCTCGCACGACCTTGACGCAGTACGCGCATCGACACCGAACGATTCTTCGGCAGTGCCTTGGCGATCTCGGTGAACTCCTTGGTCGAGCCGATGGCCTGGTTGTTCAGGTGAGTGATCACGTCACCCGGCTGCAGACCGATCAGGGCCGCAGGACCGTCCTGAACCTCCTTGATCACTACCCCGCCTTTGAGGTCGTAGGTTTTCTTCTGCTCGGCGGTCAACTCGACCACCGACACACCGAGGCGATTGCTGCTGCTTTCCGCGCCGGATTTCGGCAGCGCTGCCAGCTCTTTGTCCTCGTCCGGAATCGCACCGACGGTCAGCTCGACATTCTTGCGCTTGCCGTCACGAATCACCTCAAGGTTGGCCTTGGCGCCCGCTTTCAGCGCACCGACCAGGTGTGGCAGGTCGGCAGACATGACGATCGGCTGACCGTTCATGCTCAGGATCACGTCGCCCACTTGCAGGCCGCCCTTGGCTGCCGGACCATCATCCTGAATCTGTGCAACCAGCGCACCGGCCGGCTTATCAAGACCGAACGACTCGGCCAGATCCTTGTTCACTTCCTGGATGACCACACCCAGCCAGCCGCGGCTGACCTTGCCACCGCTTTTCAGCTGATTGGAAACGTCCATCGCCACGTCGATCGGAATGGCGAACGACACACCCATGAAGCCACCGGAACGGGTGTAGATCTGCGAGTTGATCCCGACCACTTCACCGTTCAGGTTGAACAGCGGGCCACCGGAGTTACCCGGATTGATTGGCACGTCGGTCTGGATGAACGGCACGTAGTTTTCGTTCGGCAGGCTACGCCCGACGGCGCTGACAATGCCTTGGGTCACGGTGTGGTCAAAGCCGAATGGCGAACCGATCGCCACCACCCACTGACCAGCCTTCAGGTCCTGGGACTTGCCGAGCTTGAGCACCGGCAGATCCTTGCCATCGATTTTCAGCAGGGCCACGTCTGAACGTGGATCGGTACCGATCAGCTTGGCTTTCATTTCACTGCGATCTGCCAGACGCACGAGGATTTCGTCGGCATCGGCAATCACATGGTTGTTGGTCAGGATGTAGCCATCCGAGGAAATGATGAAGCCCGAACCCAGCGATTGCGCTTCACGCTGGCGATCGCCGCGCGGCGAACGCTGCTGAGGCGGCATGCCGCGTTCGAAGAACTCGCGCAACATCGGCGGCAAGCCTTCCAGGTCAGGCATCTGCTGGTTCACCTTGCGGTCCGGCAGTTTCTGCGTGGTACTGATGTTCACCACTGCAGGCGAGGCCTGTTCAACCAGTTGGGTGAAATCCGGCAGGTCGGCCGCCTGGACAGCGGGGACAGCCTGACCCAGCACCAGCACGGTGGCGAAAATGGAGAGATAAGACTTCAAGCTAAGTATCGACATACAGCTCCCGTTACGACGAGCAGGGTTAAGCGATATGGAGCAAGGAACACCGGGAACCGCGGGCCGGTATTTTTGTTCCGGGAACAACAGACAAGGCCAGAGCCGTGAGGCTCTGACCTATAAAAAACTTTCGGGTGATTTGCAAATGAAAATGCTGAGCAAACATTTCATCTACGTCTCGAAGAAGAAGTGGAAATGACTGAAATCAGCTCACTGCTTGCTGGTTGCAGCACCATCGTTGCGCATCGATAGGGCAATCCTCTCGGCGGTGCCGATTGGAATTTCGCCGACCACCGTCACCATAATCTCGCCCTCTGGCGTAGTGAGGCGGCGGGAAACAGCGACAGTCGGCCCCAACTGCGTGCGGGTATCGGTCACTGTTGCACCGTTCAACGGCTCAAGAAAGACCGAAAAACGCGCAAGCCCGTCGTCATACATCAGGCTGCTGACCTGAGTCTTGGTTTCCGGATCTTTGTGCGAGGTGCTGCTGGTCAGTACGAAACCCGGAGGGAGCCAATCGGAATGCCAGACCTGAGCCGTCTTCACGGCAGAGGCCTTGTCACTGTCAATAGTAACGGCCTTGCACTCGGTGCCAGCTTGCAGATCTTTGTCCGAGGGGACATCAGCGGTATCAAGGCTGGTGAACTGGAAACGCTCGAGTAGCTGCCCCTTGTCGTTGAGCAACAACGACTTCAGTGGCAACCCGGTCTGTTTATCCAGATGCAGTTCGAAACCATAGCGATGCTGGTCGCGAGGCGTCAGCGATACGATGACCGCATCACGCCCGGCCACGCGCGACTTGCCGATAACGGCAAGCTCATACCAGTTTTTAAGCTTTTGGGGATCAAGCGAACGAGCGGTCGAGTTGGGAGAATCTCCCAACCCCGCAATCAGGGTGCCACTGACGCATTGAGTATGCCCGTCAACACGCACGACTTCCTGAGCCGAACCGTCGAGCTGAAGCAAACGCTCGCGGACCTGACCGTTCTGGACACGATGCCAGATATTGTGGGTAGAAAAACTACCGTTACGCTCGTATACGAAAGTGCCTTGGAAGCTTTGCTGCTGCTCGGCCTGACCCAGGCGGATCAACCAGTCCTGGGCCTCGTCGGCATGGGCTGGAACAATAAACCAGCCGCTGAGCAGAAGCGAAAGTAGAGGTATGGCGCGCATGATCCTCCTTAACGGTTTTCCATGCTTGCTGCACGCGCATAAGGCAGAGCGCTTTCAGTACCTTTCAATGCAGCCTGCTGGGCATGCTGACGCAGATAGCCTGGCAGACGCTGATCGTGCCAGCCTGGCTGACCCTGCAGGACGCCATTGGCCATCGGGCCAGTGGTTTCTGAGCTTTCCTTGTAGCCAGCCAAGACGGCCGGGCCTTTGACCTGCGGTGCAACCAGCGAAGGCTGATTGGACTGCTGGGCCAGCTCGACGCCAGCGATTTCGTCCTGGTTATACAGGCGCACACCGGCCAGTACTGCAACGGTCACCGAAGCTGCAACGGCCAGACGACCCAGGTTGCGCCAAGGGCCGCGGGATACTTTGGCTGGAGCCGTTTCGTCTTCCAGCGCAGCAGAAACTGCCGCAGCAATGTCCAGACGCGGAAGCAGCAGATCCTTGTGCATGGCTGCCCGAGCGATCTGATAACGAGCCCAGGTCTCACGGGTTTCAACATCGTCCAGTGCATTGATCACTCGACGCAATTCCAGTTCGTCCGCTTCGTTATCCATCACTGCGGACAGCGATTCCTGCAGGGCTTCACGACTCATGGCGTTCCTCTCTTGGCTGTCGCCGCTGTCTCAGTTTTCCTGCAACAACGGCTGCAGGGCTTTATCGATGGCCTCCCGAGCGCGGAAAATCCGGGAGCGCACGGTACCCACCGGACACTGCATGACGCTCGCAATGTCCTCGTAACTCAGACCATCGAATTCACGTAAAGTTAAAGCCGTACGTAAATCCTCTGGCAGTTGCTGAATGGTTCGATGGACGGTGCCTTCGATCTCATCCCGCAGCAATGCACGTTCCGGTGATTCGAGATCCTTGAGGCCGTGATCGCCGTCGTAGAACTCTGCATCTTCAGAACTTACATCGCTATCCGGCGGCCGGCGGCCGCGTGAAACCAGATAGTTCTTTGCCGTGTTGATGGCAATGCGGTAAAGCCACGTATAGAACGCGCTGTCTCCGCGAAAGTTTCCTAGCGCTCTGTAGGCCTTGATAAAGGCTTCCTGAGCCACATCCTGGGCTTCATGGGTGTCGTGCACGAAACGCACGATCAACCCGAGAATTTTGTGCTGATATTTCAGCACCAGCAGATCGAAAGCTCGCTTGTCGCCACGCTGAACGCGCTCGACCAGCTGCTGATCCTCTTCCTGGGTTAGCATGAACACTCCTCGATAAGCATGGAGGAGGCTTGCATAACTAAACGACCAGACTTGCAAACATAGACTCGGGCTTTTCGCAAAAGTTCTCCCCCTCCAGGCAAGTTTCCTGCGGGCTCTGATTTGGCACGCACGAAAAACGCAGCGCGGGATAAACCGGCTGCGCGAATAATCTTGTCATCGGTTCGCCGGCAAAAACCCAATCGCAGGTTCTGCATTGAAGCCGACACTGTCCCGTGCTTCTGGCAACTGACTATTGATCTTGGGCCTCTGGCAAAAGTTCCAATTATTTATAGCCGTGCTGAAGTGACATTGAGCAACCGTGTGCTGAAAAAGCCTGTTTCATCCTCGATACAGTCGCCTTTTCCCAAAACGACAGAAAAAAACGTCCGACGAAACGTCAAGCTTTTGTCGTCACAGTAGTTTCACAATGCCATACGAGCCCGGCTATTGTGCCGCTCCACCCCTCTATATACTAGTGGGCTGTGTGGCTGTCTTGACTTGCTGATCCAGCTGTCCTGCGCCACCCCCGATCCGGGTCGCTTTGAGCGGAATCCTGAAATGAGCCAACAGTTTCAACACGATGTTCTGGTCATTGGCAGCGGTGCTGCCGGTTTGAGTCTCGCGCTGACCCTGCCGGGTCATTTGCGCATTGCCGTATTGAGCAAAGGTGATCTGGCCAACGGCTCGACTTTTTGGGCCCAGGGCGGCGTCGCTGCCGTGCTGGACGATACCGATACTGTCGAATCCCACGTCGATGACACCCTGAATGCCGGCGGCGGTCTGTGCCATGAAGACGCGGTGCGCTTCACCGTCGAGCACAGTCGCGAAGCCATCCAGTGGCTGATTGATCAGGGCGTGCCGTTCACCCGCGACGAACAGTCCGGCACCGAAGACGGCGGTTTCGAATTCCACCTGACCCGCGAAGGCGGCCACAGCCATCGGCGCATCATCCATGCCGCCGACGCAACCGGCGCAGCAATTTTCACCACCCTCCTCGCCCAGGCCAGAGAGCGCAGCAATATCGAACTGCTGGAGCAGCGAGTTGCCGTTGATCTGATCACCGAACGCCGTCTGGGCATGAATGGAGAGCGCTGCCTCGGCGCCTATGTGCTGAATCGCGCTACCGGGGAAGTCGATACCTACGGCGCACGCTTCGTGATCCTCGCGTCCGGCGGCGCCGCCAAGGTCTACCTCTATACCAGCAACCCCGACGGTGCCTGCGGCGACGGCATCGCCATGGCCTGGCGCTCGGGCTGCCGGGTGGCGAACCTGGAATTCAACCAGTTCCACCCCACTTGCCTGTATCACCCGCAGGCCAAGAGTTTCCTGATCACAGAAGCCCTGCGTGGCGAAGGTGCGCACCTGAAACTGCCCAACGGTGAACGGTTCATGCCGCGCTTCGATAAACGTGCCGAACTGGCGCCACGCGACATCGTCGCCCGCGCAATCGACCATGAAATGAAGCGCCTGGGCGTCGACTGCGTCTATCTCGACATCAGCCACAAGCCTGAAGCCTTCATCAAAAGCCACTTCCCGACGGTTTACGAGCGCTGCCTAGGCTTCGGCATCGACATCACAAAGCAGCCGATCCCGGTCGTACCGGCGGCGCACTACACCTGTGGTGGCGTGATGGTCGATCAACATGGTCGCACCGACGTGCCGGGGCTGTACGCGATCGGCGAAACCAGCTTCACCGGTCTGCACGGTGCCAACCGCATGGCCAGCAACTCGCTGCTCGAATGCTTCGTTTATGCCCGCTCGGCGGCAGCGGACATTCTTGCGCAACTGGATGACGTCACCGCGCCAACCGCCCTGCCCGAGTGGGACGCCAGCCAGGTGACCGATTCCGACGAAGACGTGATCATCGCCCACAACTGGGACGAGCTGCGCCGCTTCATGTGGGACTACGTGGGCATCGTGCGCACCAACAAGCGTCTGCAACGGGCGCAGCACCGCGTGCGTCTGTTGCTGGACGAGATCGACGAGTTCTACAGCAACTATAAAGTCAGCCGCGACCTGATCGAGCTGCGTAATCTGGCGCAAGTCGCCGAACTGATGATCTGCTCAGCCATGGAACGCAAGGAAAGTCGCGGTCTGCATTACACCCTCGACTATCCGAACCTGCTGCCCGAGGCGCTCGACACTATTCTGGTGCCGCCCACCTACGCCGGCTGAACTTGAGCCGCACTCGCAGGCGTCGGTGCACATCCGCTGCCTGCGAGTCTCGCGGTACACAGATCGAGTGCACCCGCCGCTCCCCGCGCAAACGAAAGCGCAACACCACGATCAACGGCAACGCCAGGCTGTCAGGGCGCAGCTGCACCGCTAGCCAGCCGCCCGCCTGATTCCACAACTGCCAGCCATCGGCGTCGCGGCGCAATCCGCAAAAAGCCTGCGGATGCTTCAGCAGAATCTGCCGTGGCAACACCCACGCGGCGTGCAACAGGCAGGCAAAAGCCCCGAGCAGACTGGCCCAGAGTGGAATCGTCAAAAGAAACAACACACCCAGAGCGAACGCCTGGGCCAACAGATACGCCGCCAGCAACTGCCGTGAGGCATGCCAGCGGCATTCGAACGTGTTACTTGGGCTGAACACGGTCCAGAATCATCCGGACCATGCGCTGCAGTTCCGGGTCTTCGGATTCGCTGCGTTCCATGAACCAGCCGAACATGTCCTGATCCTCGCACTCGAGCAGGCGAACGTATAACGCGCGATCCACTTCGTTGAGATTCGCGTAAACCTCTTTCACGAACGGCACCAGCAACACGTCAAGCTCAAGCATGCCGCGACGGCTGTGCCAAAAGAGGCGATTCAGTTCAACTTGTTCGACCATGGAGCCCTCCTCAAATAGGCGCGCAGTATACAGCCCCGGCGCGGGTCGCACAGTCGGCTTTGGTCGGGCACCACCGATCCTTTATCAACTACCCATTTCAACAACGCGCCCTTATGATGTGCCCCAGACTTTTTACCCTGCGATGACCCATGGCCGATTCAGCTTTTTTCTGCACCCTGTCTCATGAAGGCGTACTCGCGGTTCGCGGCGTGGATGCCGGCAAATTCCTGCAAGGCCAATTGACCTGCAACATCAACTACCTCAGCGACAGCCAGGCCAGCCTGGGCGCGCGCTGCACGCAAAAAGGCCGGATGCAGTCGAGCTTCCGCATTCTGCTTGAAGGTGACGGCGTGCTGCTGGCGATGGCCAGCGAACTGCTGGAGCCGCAACTGGCGGATCTGAAAAAGTACGCGGTGTTCTCCAAATCCAAATTGACCGACGAAAGCGCCGCCTGGGTGCGTTTTGGCCTGGAGCACGGCGACGCAGCGTTGGCCAGCGTGGGGCTGAACCTGCCAAGCGAAACCGACAGCGTGGTGCGCAGCGCAGGCCTGATCGCGATTCGCGTCTCCCCGGATCGCGCCGAACTCTGGGTACCGGCCGATCAAGTCGATGCCATCAAGGCCAAACTGGCCGCTGCCCTGCCTGAGGGCGAGTTGAACCAATGGCTGCTGGGGCAGATTCGCGCCGGTATCGGTCAGGTCATGCCGACCACCCGCGAGTTGTTCATCCCGCAGATGCTCAACCTGCAGGCCGTCGGTGGCGTGAGTTTCAAGAAAGGTTGCTACACCGGGCAGGAAATCGTCGCGCGCATGCAGTACCTGGGCAAGCTCAAGCGTCGCCTCTATCGCGTGCAACTGGACACGAGCGAACTGCCTGAGCCGGGTACCCCGCTGTTCGCCCCAAGTCACAGCAGTGCCATCGGCGAAGTGGTGATTGCGGCCCGCACCGCAGAAAAAATTGAACTACTGGCGGTGTTGCAGGCCGAAGCGGCCGAAGCGGGTGATCTGCACCTGGGCACCCTCGAAGGGCCAGCCCTGCATTTGCTCGACCTGCCCTATGAACTGGATCGCGACCGCGAAATCCAGCGCTGATCGCAGCTTTTGTTGCAACACCCTAGAGAATCTACATGAGCGAGCTGGCGGATAAGGTCCAACAGGATTTGGTTGAGGCCATCGATAACGATGACCTGGTTCTGCCAACGTTACCGGAAGTGGCCCTGCAAATTCGCAAGGCCGCCGAAGACCCGGAGATCAGTGTCAGCGACCTGAGCAAAGTGATTGGCCGCGACACGGCGCTGTCGGCGCGCCTGATCAAAGTGGTCAACAGCCCGTTGCTGCGCGCGACCCAGGAAGTCACCGACCTGCACACTGCGATCACCCGGCTGGGGGTGAACTACAGCAGCAACCTGGCGATCGGGCTGGTGATGGAACAGATCTTCCACGCCCGCTCCGAGGTGGTCGAACAGAAGATGCGCGAAGTCTGGCGCAAGAGCCTGGAAATCGCCGGCGTCAGTTACGCCCTGTGCCGCCGTCACACCCAACTCAAACCTGATCAGGCGGCGCTGGGCGGACTGGTGCATCAGATCGGCGTGCTGCCGATCCTGACCTACGCCGAAGATCACTACGAACTGCTGTCGGACCCGGTCAGCCTCAACCATGTGATCGACCACATTCACCCGCTGCTGGGCGACAAGCTGTTGCGGGTCTGGGAGTTTCCCGAGCAACTGGTGGCGTTGCCGGGGCTGTACCTGGATTTCAAACGCGACTCGGCACACCTTGATTACGTCGATCTGGTGCAGGTGGCGAGCCTGTATTGCCACAAGGACAGCGATCATCCGATTGCGCGGATCGATCCGCTCAGCGTGCCGGCGTTCAGGAAGCTTGGGATCGATCCGGAGAACAAGGAATTGTGCGCGGATCTGGAAGAATCGCGGACGATGTTTTACTGACCTGTGGCGAGGGGGCCGCTGGACTGCGAAGCAGCCCCAAAACCAGGCGGCCTCCCTTCATCAGGCAAACCGTGCACTCATCACGACTGCTGCGCAGCCGAGCGAGAGCAAGCTCCCTCGCCACAAAAGCCCTCTCGGCTGCTATCCGGCAATAAAACTCACCCGAACCTTCAAACCCGCCTGTTCGCCATCATGCAAGGTGATCTGCGCCAGATGCGCCCGGCAGATCTCTCCGACAATCGCCAGCCCCAACCCTGACCCCGCGACCTGTTGATTGCGCCGATAGAAGCGTTCAAACACCCGATCACGCTCCTCCAGCGGAATCCCCGGCCCGTCATCCTCAACCTCAAGCACCGCTGGCGCCGCGACACGCAGAATCACGTTGCCGCCCGGTGGCGTATGCGCCAGTGCGTTATCCACCAGATTGCTCAGCAGCTCATTGAGCAACGTCGGTTCACCTCGCAGCCACACCGGCTCATCCGCCTCCAGCGCCAGCGCGACCCCGCGCGCATGAGCCAAGGGCGCCATGGCCATGCCCAGTTCGCGGGCCAACTGACTCAGATCGAGCAACTGCGCACCACCCTCGGCTATCGCCCGGGCACCGTTTTCCACCCGCGCCAGCGACAGCAGTTGATTGGCCAGATGGGTCAGGCGATCGGTGCCTTGCGCAGAGGATTCCAGCGTGCTGCGCCAGGTTTCCGCTTCAGTCGAACGCAGCCCCAGCTCCAGCCGCGCCTTCAACGCGGCCAGTGGCGTGCGCAGCTCGTGCGCGGCATCGGCGATGAACTGCGCCTGTCGTTCGAATTGCCCGCGCAAACGTTCAGTGAAGTGATTGAGCGCGCGCACCAGCGGCCACAATTCATGTTGCACTTCCACCAGCGGCAGCGGCCGCAAATCATCGGGCTGACGCTCCTCCACCGCCGTGCGCAAACGCTCCAGCGGGCGCAGTGCGGCACTCACCGCGAACCACACCAGCAACAAGGCGCCGATGGCGAGCATGCCCAGACGCAACAGCGTATCGGCCGCCAGACTGCGGGCCATGCTGACTCGCGCCTCGTCGGTTTCGGCGACGCGGATTTCTGCCATGCCGTTCATGTTCGGCTCGGTGACCGCTTTGAGCAGGCTGACCACACGCACGTTCTGTCCGCGATACGTCGCGTTATAGAAACGCGCCAATGCCGGGTAATCGTCGGTTCTTGGCGTACCGGGTGGTGGTCCAGGCAGGTTTTCATAGCCGGAAATCAGCTTCTGATGGATGTCGTTGACCTGGTAGTAAATCCGCCCGGCGCTGTCGTAGGCGAAGGTATCCAGCGCCACGTAGGGCACGTCGGCGCTGAGCGTGCCGTCACGCTGCGACAGGCCGGCGGCGATGGTTCGCGCCGAGGCCAACAGGGTGCGGTCGTAGGCCGTGTCGGCGGCTTCGCGCCCGTTCCAGTACGCGCTCAACCCACTGGCGAGCATCAACACCACCAGCAGCAACGCGAGGTTCCACAGCAACCGCCAGCGCAGGCTGCTGGGCTTATGCATCGCGGCTTTCCAGCAGGTAACCGAGGCCACGGAAAGTCACGATCGCTACCGGTTGGCCGTCAAGTTTCTTGCGCAGACGATGCACGTAGATTTCGATGGCGTCGGGGCTGGCTTCTTCGTCGAGACCGAACACCTGAGCCGCCAGTTGTTCCTTGCTCATCACCCGTCCCGGGCGGGCGATCAACGCTTCGAGCACGGCTTGTTCGCGGGACGTCAGGGTCAGCAGTTCTTCGCCGAGGCTGAAGCGCCGGGTGTCGAGATCGTAGGCCAGTACGCCGCAGCGCTGTTGACGCTCGCCACCGAGCACACTGCGCCGCAACAGGGCTTTGACCCGGGCTTCGAGTTCGGTCAGCTCGAAGGGTTTGGCCAGGTAATCGTCAGCGCCGAGATTAAGCCCGTGGACCCGGTCCTTCACATCGCTGCGCGCCGTCAGCATCAACACCGGCAGATTCTTGCCGCGTGCACGCAAACGCGCCAGCACCTCGAAACCATCCATGCGCGGCAGGCCGACGTCGAGGATCGCCATCGCGTATTCCTCGCTGCCCAGCGCCAGGTCGGCGGCCACGCCATCGTGCAACACGTCCACGGTCAGGCCGGTGCTCTTGAGCGCCTGGGCGACACTTTCGGCCAGTTGCAGATGGTCTTCGACGAGCAGAACACGCATGGATCTCTACCTCATTCAGGGATGGCCGACGCCACTCTTTGCCGCGGAGTTTACAGCCGCAACCGCCGCTGTGAAGCCCGAAACCCGCGAAATCCAGCTGAAAGGTTAGTGAAAGGTTAGCCCGTTAGAGTCCGGTCACGGACAGTTTCGACTGCCGTCGCTGCTGCCACACAGCGATACGAAAAACGCCTCGAAGCGTTTTCGACCAATAAGAACAATAAACGGAGTACACCCGCATGCCGTCCTTGCAGACCAAGGCTCCTACGCCTGTTCGTCCTTCTCGCTTGCGCCACGCCACCCTCGCCAGCACTGCTGCCCTCGCCGGTTTTTCGCCGCTGAGCTACGCCGACTTCATCAAAGACAGTTCCGCCACCTTCGAAACCCGCAACATGTACTTCAACCGCGACTTTCGCGACGGCACCAGTGCCCAGCAAAGCAAGCGTGATGAATGGGCGCAGGGTTTCATGCTCAACCTGCAATCGGGTTACACCGACGGCACCGTGGGGTTCGGTGTCGATGCGCTGGGCATGTTGGGAGTCAAACTTGATTCGAGCCCGGATCGTACCGGCACCGGCCTGTTGCCGACCCACGATGACGGACGCGCGGCGAACGAATACTCGAAAGTCGGCCTGACCGGCAAAGTGAAAATCTCCGCCACCGAACTGAAAATCGGCAGCCTGATTCCCGAACTGCCGATCCTCAAACCGAATGACGGGCGCATCCTGCCGCAGACGTTTGAAGGTGGTTTGCTGACCTCCAAAGAGATCAAGAACCTGACCTTCACCGGCGGGCGTCTGGAGAAAGCCAAGGATCGCGACAGCACCGATTTCGAGGACATTGCCCTCAACAACAAGAACAGCCGCTTCGCTGGCACCGTGGCCGGCAAGCATTTCGATTTTGCCGGCGTGGACTACAAGTTCACCGACAAGATCACCGGCAGCTACCACTTCGCCCAGCTTGACGAAGTCTATAACCAGCACTTCTTCGGCTTGGTCGCCTCGCGGCCGATGGGCCCGGGCACGTTCGCCACCGACCTGCGCTTTGCCGTCAGTGACGATCAGGGCGCGGCCCGTGGCGGCAAGATCGATAACCGCTCGCTTAACGGTCTGGTCAGCTATGCCCTGAGCGGCCACAAGTTCAGCGCCGGTTATCAGCACATGTCCGGCGACAGCGCCTTTCCGTATGTCGATGGCAGCGACCCGTACCTGGTCAACTTCGTGCAGATCAACGACTTCGCCGGCGCCGAAGAACGCTCATGGCAGGCGCGTTACGATTTCGACTTCGCCCGCCTCGGCATCCCTGGCCTGTCGTTCATGAGCCGTTACCTGAGCGGTGACAACATCAAGCTCAAGAATGGCGAAGAAGGCAAAGAGTGGGAGCGCAACACCGAGATCAAATATGTAGTACAAAGCGGCGCCCTGAAGGACGTTGCCGTACGCCTGCGCAATGCCACCTACCGCTCCAACTACTCCGCTCGCGATGCCGATGAAGTGCGTCTGCTGGTGAGCTATAGCGTTGCCCTTTGGTAATTGATTGAAATGCCGCAGTACTGAAGTTCAAAAGATCGTCCGATCGTGGCCCGAGCCTGCGGCAGCTCCTACACAAGCCCATACAACAAGAAACCGTGGAGAAACCAATGAATTTGTCACTGCGTAAAGTTGCTCTGGCCGCTGGCGTCATGCTGTTCGCCGGCCAACTGATGGCCGAACCGAAACGTCCGGAATGCATCGCCCCGGCCTCCCCCGGCGGTGGTTTCGACCTGACCTGCAAACTGGCGCAGAGCGCACTGGTCAACGAAAAACTGCTGACCAAACCGATGCGCGTGACCTACATGCCCGGCGGCGTCGGCGCGGTGGCGTACAACGCAGTCGTCGCCCAGCGCCCGGCCGATGCCGGCACGCTGGTGGCGTGGTCCAGCGGTTCGTTGCTGAACCTGGCGCAAGGCAAGTTCGGTCGTTTCGATGAAACCAATGTGCGCTGGCTGGCCGCCGTCGGCACCAGTTACGGCGCCATCGCGGTGAAAAGCGATTCGCCTTACAAGACCCTCGACGATCTCGTCAAAGCCCTGAAGAAAGATCCGAGCTCCGTGGTCATCGGCTCCGGCGGCACCGTCGGCAGTCAGGACTGGATGCAGACCGCACTGATCGCCAAGGCTGCCGGGATCAACCCGCGTGACCTGCGTTACGTCGCCCTCGAAGGCGGCGGCGAAATCGCCACCGCGCTGCTCGGCGGTCACATCCAGGTCGGCAGCACCGACATCTCCGACTCCATGCCACACATCCAGAGCGGTGACATGCGTCTGCTGGCGGTATTCGCCGACAAGCGCATCGACGAGCCGGAAATGAAGGACATCCCGACCGCTCGCGAGCAGGGCTACGACATCGTCTGGCCGGTGGTTCGCGGCTTCTACCTCGGGCCAAAAGTCAGCGACGAAGACTACGCCTGGTGGAAAGACGCCTTCGACAAACTGCTGGCCTCCGATGAGTTCGCCAAGCTGCGCGATCAGCGTGAACTGTTTCCGTTCGCCATGACCGGCCCGGAGCTGGACACCTACGTGAAGAAGCAGGTGGCGGACTACAAAGTGCTGGCCAAAGAGTTCGGCCTGATTCAGTGATCGTCTCTGTCTAGCGGCTGCGGCCTCGCGCATCGAGGCCTCGGCACAGGAGTTTCCCATGCTCTTACAACGTATTTTCGCCTCGGTGCTATTGCTGGCCTGCGTCGGCCTGGCCTTGATGGCGTGGCCGTATCAAGCGGCTTTTTCTTATGAACCGGTCGGCCCGCGCGCCTTTCCTCTGCTGATGCTCGGCCTGATGGGCGTGGCGCTGCTGTACATGGTGTTCCGCCCGGCACCGATCAAACACAGCGAAGACGAGCCACCGCTGGATCGCGAAACCCTGACCAAGATCGGCATCTGCGTGCTGTTGTTGCTGGTCTTCGCCGGCCTGTTCGAACCGCTGGGCTTCATCCTCAGCAGCATCCTGATCGGTATCCCGATGGCGCGCCTGTATGGCGGTCGCTGGCTACCGAGCATTGTGGTGACAACGTTGATGGCCATCGGTCTGTACCTGCTGTTCGACCGTCTGATGGACGTTCCACTGCCTCTGGGCCTGCTCGACGTTCTGGAGAACTGATATGGATACTCTCGGTTATTTGGGTCAGGGCTTCGGCGTCGCGCTGAGTCCGTACAACCTGGTCACGGCCCTGACCGGCACGCTGATCGGCACCGTGGTCGGGTTGTTGCCGGGCCTGGGCCCGATCAACGGCGTGGCCCTGCTGATCCCGATCGCCTTCGCCCTCGGCCTGCCACCGGAGTCGGCGCTGATTCTGCTGGCGGCGGTGTATCTGGGCTGCGAATACGGCGGGCGGATCAGCTCGATCCTGCTGAACATTCCGGGCGAAGCCTCCACCGTGATGACCACCCTCGACGGTTATCCGATGGCGCGTCAGGGGCTGGCCGGTGTCGCGCTGTCGTTGTCGGCGTGGAGTTCGTTCATTGGTGCGTTCATCGCCACCTGCGGCATGGTGCTGTTCGCCCCGTTGCTGGCGAAATGGGCAATTGCCTTCGGCCCGGCGGAATACTTCGTGCTGATGGTGTTCGCGATTGTCTGCCTCGGTGGCATGGCCGGTGACCGCCCGCTGAAGACTTTTATTGCGGCGCTGATCGGGCTGTTTCTGTCGACCGTCGGCATCGACGCCAACAGCGGCGTATACCGCTTCACCGGCGACAACATTCACCTGACCGACGGCATCCAGTTCGTGGTGCTGGTACTGGGTCTGTTCTCGGTCAGTGAAATCCTCCTGCTGCTGGAAAAAACCCATCGCGGCCAGGAAGCAGTGAAAGCCACCGGGCGCATGATGTTCAACTTCAAGGAAGCGGCGTCGGTGTTCGTGGTGAACATTCGTTGCGGCCTGCTGGGTTTCATCATGGGCGTGTTGCCGGGTGCAGGCGCGACGCTGGCCAGCGCCGTGGCCTACATGACCGAAAAACGCATCGCCGGTGCCGGCGGCAAATTCGGTCAGGGTGACGCCCGTGGCCTCGCCGCTCCTGAGACCGCGATCGGCGCTTCGGCCTGCGGCGCGCTGGTGCCGATGCTGACCCTCGGCGTACCCGGTTCGGGCACCACCGCAGTGATGATCGGCGCGCTGTCGCTGTACAACATCACCCCGGGGCCGCTGCTGTTCCAGCAGCAACCTGACATTGTCTGGGGCCTGATCGCGTCGTTGTTCATCGCCAACATCATGCTGGTGATCCTCAACATCCCGATGATCCGCATCTTCACCCGCATCCTCGCCGTGCCGAACTGGGCACTGGTGCCGGTGATCGCGATCATCACCGGGATCGGCGTGTACGCAGTGCATGCGACCACCTTCGACCTGTTCCTGATGGTCGGTATCGGCATCTTCGGTTACATCCTGCGCAAGTTGGATTTCCCGCTGTCGCCGGTGCTGCTGGGGTTCATTCTTGGCGGTCTGATGGAGCAGAACCTGCGTCGTGCGCTGTCGATCTCCAACGGTGCGCTGGAAATCCTCTGGTCGAGCCCGATCACTTTCGGCGTGTGGATCCTGACCGCGATCATGTTGCTGATGCCGCTGCTGCGCATCTGGCGCAAGCGTTCGGCGGCGCAACGCGCCATCGCCGATGTCTGATCGGTCTTCCCTCCGAAGCTGGTGGGCTACCCCGCTGGTCGGTCTGCTTGGCGGTTTTATCGCCAGCCAGATCGGCTGGCCACTGCCGTGGATGGTCGGCTCGTTACTGGCGATCATCCTCGTGCGCTGCCTGACCCCATGGCAACTCACGGAAATCCCCGGCGGCCGCAAATGCGGCCAATGGATTGTCGGCATCGGCATCGGCCTGCACTTCACCCCGGTGGTCATGGAGCAGGTGCTGAGTCATTTCGGTTTGATCTTCTTCGGTGCGCTGGTCACCAGCCTGTCGGCGGTGGTCGGGGTGTGGTTGATGCGCCGCACCGGCGAAGATCGCGCCACGGCGTTTTTCTCAAGCATGCCCGGCGGCTCCGGGGAGATGGTCAACCTCGGCGCGCGCAATGGCGCGCTGCTCAGCCATGTCGCGGCGGGGCAGAGTCTGCGGGTGCTGGTGGTGGTGCTGTGCGTGCCGGCCGCGTTCAAGTATCTGTTGGGCGACGGCACACCGATTTCCCACGCCGGCAACGTCGATTGGCGCTGGCTGGCGATTCTGTTTCCTACGGGCGCCCTGCTCGCCTGGCTCTGGCAGCGTTTGCGTCAACCCAATCCGTGGCTGTTCGGCCCGTTGCTGGTCAGTGCTACGGTGAGCATTGCCTGGGACTTGCACATCAGCCTGCCGGACGGCGGCAGCCAGATCGGCCAGTGGCTGATCGGCAGCGGCCTGGGCTGTCACTTCAATCGACAGTTCTTCCGCCGCGCACCGTCATTCATGGGCCGGACATTGATCGGCACGGCGCTGACCATGTTGATCGCCACATTGGCGGCTTTGGGTTTGAGTGCACTGACCCATCTGGATCTGCGTTCGCTGACGTTGGGCATGATGCCCGGCGGCATTGCCGAGATGAGTCTGACGGCGGAGACCCTGCAACTGTCGGTGCCGCTGGTGACGGCGATGCAGGTGATGCGGCTGCTGTTTGTACTGTTTCTGGCGGAGCCGTTGTTCAAGTACTGGAACCGTGATCCCGAGTAACACCGAGTCGACTTCATCGCGAGCAGGCTCACTCCTACATTGAAATGCTTTCTCTTGTGGGAGCGAGCCTGCTCGCGAAGGGGCCCGCCCATTCAACCCATCAAACCGGCGGCAGACGCCACTCGATCGGCGCTTCACCATTCTGCTCGAGAAACTTGTTGGTCCGGCTGAAGTGCCCGCAGCCCAGGAAGCCACGATAAGCCGACAACGGCGACGGATGCACCGACGTCAGCACCAGGTGTTTGGTCGCGTCGATCAGCTTCTGTTTACTCTGCGCATGCGCGCCCCACAGCATGAACACCAGATGCGGCTGCCGTTCGCTGACCAGTTCAATGATCCGGTCAGTGAAGAACTGCCAGCCCTTGTCCTTATGCGCGTTGGCATTGGCGCGCTCGACGGTCATGGTGGTGTTGAGCATCAACACGCCCTGATCGGCCCAGCTCTGCAGGTAGCCGTGGTTGGGAATGTCGATATTCAGGTCGCGCTTCAACTCTTTGTAGATGTTGACCAGCGATGGCGGAGCCGGCACGCCCGGTTGCACCGAGAAGCACAAGCCATGGGCCTGGCCCGGGCCGTGGTACGGGTCCTGGCCGAGGATCACCACTTTGACCTTATCCAGCGGCGTCGAATTCAGTGCGTTGAAAATCAGCGGGCCCGGCGGATAGATTTCCTTGCCGGCCGCCCGCTCCTGCTGCAGAAAATTGCGCAACTCTGCCATGTAAGGCTGGTCGAATTCAGCACGCAGTGCCTCCTTCCAGCTCGGTTCGAGTTTGATACGGTCGTCAGCAGTCATGGTCATATCCGGCAAAAACAATGGGGCGAACCCTAGGAAAGCCGACCACGCTTGTCAATTGATCTGACACAGATCCAGCACTTTCCCACACAGCGATCATACTGAACGCTCAATTTCCCGATCGAGGTCACGATGAATCTGCACTTCGAAGAACTCACTGGCACCGACGGCGCCCGCCTCGGGATCGCCAGCCTGGATGCTGAAAAGTCGCTCAACGCGCTGTCCTTGCCGATGATCAACGCCCTGAGCGACAAGCTGAACGCCTGGGCCAAGGATCGACAAATCGTCTGCGTGCTGCTGCGCGGCAACGGCGCCAAGGCGTTCTGCGCCGGCGGCGAAGTGCGCAGCCTGGTGGAGGCCTGCCGGGCCCACCCCGGTGAAGTCCCGCCACTGGCGGCGCAGTTTTTCGCCGCCGAGTATCGATTGGACTACAGCTTGCACACCTACCCCAAACCGCTGATTTGCTGGGGCCACGGTTACGTGCTCGGCGGCGGCATGGGCCTGTTGCAAGGCGCCAGCACGCGGATCGTCACGCCGAGCAGTCGCCTGGCGATGCCGGAGATCACCATCGGTCTGTATCCGGACGTCGGTGCCAGTTGGTTTCTCTCACGGTTGCCGGGCAAGCTCGGCTTGTTCCTCGGTCTGACCGGTGCGCACATGAACGGGCGGGATGCGATCGATCTGGATCTGGCCGACCGTTTTCTGCTTGAAGAGCAGCAACCGCAACTGATCGAAGGCCTGCTGCAACTCAACTGGCAGGAACAGACCGACATGCAGCTCAACAGTCTGTTCAAGGCCCTGCAACAGGAAGCCGTGGGGCAAATGCCCGAGGCGCAGTGGTTGCCGCGCCGTCAGCAGATCGACGAACTGCTCGACGTCAGCGACGTCACCTGCGCCTGGAAAGCCATCAGCCTGCAACGCGACAGCAACGACCCGCTGATCGCCCGCGCCGCGAAAACCCTGAGCGAAGGCTCGCCGCTGACCGCGCATCTGGTCTGGGAACAGATCCTACGCGCCCGCTACCTGTCGCTGGCCGAAGTGTTTCAGATGGAATACACATTGAGCCTCAATTGCTGCCGGCATCCGGAGTTCAGCGAAGGGGTCCGGGCGCGATTGATCGACAAGGATCAGAAGCCGCACTGGCATTGGCCGGATATCAGCAATGTCCCGGATGCGGTGGTCGAGGCGCATTTTCACAAGGTCTGGGAAGGTCGGCATCCGTTGGCGGATCTGACGGTTTACTGAATGCCCGGCAAATCGCAGGCACAAAAAAAGCGACGCTCAATGCGCCGCTTCTTGTTTGCTGATGATTACCAGCGACCGCCTCGCCCGCCGTGGTCACCCCGGTTACCGTGATGATCACGCCCACCACGGTCACGATCCCAACCACCGCCACGGTGACCGTCCCAGCGCCCGCGATCATTGTCGTGCCAGCGACGGCTCTCATAGTAGCGCGGCGCTGGTTGGTAGTAGCGCGGCGCCGAGTAGTAACGCGGAGCCGGTTGGTAGTAACGCGGGGCCGCCTGGTAGTAACGCGGGGCCGAGTAGTAAGTGCTGCCACCGCTGTAATAGGTGCCGCCAGTGTTGTAGTACGCCGGAGCGGGTGAGGTGTAGACCTGCGAGCTGTAATAACTGTCTGCGTAGGAGTAGGGAGCGCAACCGGCAACGGAAAACATCATCGCAGCAAGTAGAAGAATTCGTCGATACATGGCGGCCTCCTGGACCGCGGGTAGCCGCACCAGCGACGCTGGCAGGCATCAGTCGTTTATTCGGTGACTGACGAAACATCTGACAGCGTTTTCCGAATCTGGTGCGCTTCCGTAACAAGTTGAAACATGTGATTGATGAAATCCTGTTCATCTGAAAATCACTTTCATTCAGCCACTAATCAGTGGTGTCCACCGTGATAGCCGCCGCCGTGATAACCGCGTCCGTAACCGCCGCGGTAGCCGTAGCCGCCGTAGTAATAATGAGCACCGCCGTAGTAACGCGGTCCGTAATATCCGCCATAGTAATAAGGCGAGTAGTAGCCGGGATAGTAAGACGTGGCGGGATAAACATCGTAGGGACCGGCATAGTAATAACATCCGGACAGGCCTGAACCGAGCACCGCTCCCAGCAGCACTCGACGCAACAGTTTTGAAATACCCATGACGGCCTCCTGAAAGACCCACGGCCGCAGCAGGACAGCACAGCCGACACAGTTTTTGACTGTCAGGTCTGGGGCAAGTGCCAAATGTGACCCGGCTTCAGATCAGCGGTATCGAGAGCATCGCTGCCCCCTGTGCAAACGGATGACACTTGCACAGTTCACTACACCGGGCCGATCATGCGATGTACCGGGCCAGGCAAACCTGCCGTAACCGCACCTGCATGGAAATGCCTCACTCGACTTATGCCTGATTCCGACATTAAACCCGACCTCTGCCCGGCCTGTGGCGCGCGCAACGACTGCACCCTCGCCGACCCGCGCACTGCCGACCAGGCCTGCTGGTGCTTTGGCGTGAGCATCGACCCGGCAGTGCTCGAAGCGCTGCCGGCCGAACTGCGCAATCAATCCTGCCTGTGCCCGCGTTGCGCTCAGGTAGAAGCGCAACTGCAAGCAGCGACGCGGCCGATCCCGTAAGATGCGCGGCCCTTTGTCCACCGATTCCTGACCATGCGCGTCGACCGTTTTCTCAGCAACCTGCCCCGCTACAACCGTCAGCAGGTTCGCCTGTTGCTGGTAGAGAAGCGCGTGCGGATTGACGGAAAAGTCGTCAGCGACCCGCACAGCGAAGTGCTGGAATTCAGCCGCGTCGAAGTCGACGACGAAGTCCTGCAACTCGGCAAACCGGCACGCTATTTCATGCTGCACAAACCGCCCGGCTGCGTCAGCGCCACCCGCGATCCGCAACATCCGACCGTGCTTGACCTGATCGATGAACCGGACAAGAACGACCTGCACATCGCCGGTCGCCTGGACTTCAACACCACCGGACTGATGCTGATCACCAACGATGGCAGCTGGTCGCGACGCCTGACCCAACCGCAGACCAAACTGCCGAAGGTCTATTACGTCGAGACCGAACAGGAGATCGGGCCGCAATACGCGCTCACGTTTGCCGAAGGCATCTACTTCGCCTTCGAAAACCTGACCACGCAACCGGCGCAACTCGAAGTGCTCGGCCCAAGAGCGGCGCGCCTGAGCATCGTCGAGGGTCGCTACCATCAGGTGAAGCGCATGTTTGGTCACTTCAACAACAAAGTCTTGCGCCTGCACCGCGAATCAATGGGCCCGCTGTTGCTCGATAACGCGCTAAAACCGGGCGAGTACCGCGCTTTGCGCACCGAAGAGATCCATTTGCTCTAAGCCTGCTACCGCTCAGCAGAAGTTGTCGAACAATTTACCAACGACACTTGCGCGATCCCGCTCCCACTGCTTGAATCAGGACGTCGGCCAAATTGTGACCGATTAGTCACAACATACTTCCAAGAAACTTTTTGCCGGTCGTCAGCCCTTGGGTTGCGCCTCAGCCGGCAGACTGCCCGCCAATAACAACACCCGTCGACCGCAGTCATGGATCGACATGGGCCAAGCAATTTCCAGGCGTATGCCTACCTGTCACAAAGCTCGTGCAATCTCTATTTGCGCGCATACCCGCTTGCTTGCCAGGAGTCTTATGACATGAGGCCAGAAATCGCTGTGCTGGATATACAGGGTCAGTATCGGGTTTACACGGAGTTCTATCGCGCAGACGCCGCAGAAAAGACCATCATCCTGGTCAACGGCTCGATGGCCACGACTGCGTCGTTTGCACAGACGGTGAAAAACCTGCACCCACAATTCAACGTGGTTTGCTACGACCAGCCCTACGCGGGCAAGTCGAAAATCCACAATCGTCACGAGAAACATCTGACCAAGGAAGTCGAGGGGCAGATCCTGCTGGAGCTGATCGACCACTTCGGCGCCGAACACGTGCTGTCGTTTTCCTGGGGTGGTGCGGCGACCCTGGTTGCCCTGTCGCACCAGCCGCGGCGTATCGAGAAAGCAGTGATCAGCTCGTTCTCGCCAGTGATCAACGCACACATGCTTGATTACCTGGAGCGCGGTGTCGATTACCTCGGCCAGCGCGACGGCGACCGCGTCGGGCACCTGGTCAACAGCACTATCGGCAAACACCTGCCGTCACTGTTCAAGCGCTTCAACTATCGCCACGTCAGCAGCCTGGCCGAGCACGAATACGGGCAGATGCACTTCCACATCAGTGACGTACTGCACAGCGATCGTCAGTGCTATTTGAATGTGGCGAAGAAGATCAACGTGCCGGTGCTGTTTCTCAACGGCGAATGGGATGAATACACCGCCGCCGAAGACGCCCGGATATTCGGCAACCATGTGGCGCACAGCACCTTCACCACGCTGCAGGCCACCGGCCACTTCCTCGACATGGAACACAAGGCTGCGTGCCGCGATAGCCAGAACGCCCTGCTTGGTTTCCTGAAACCCTCAACGCAGTCGAGCCGAACGCGTTACGCGTTCGTCCAGGATCACCATGCATTGGCCATTTGAAAAAGCGTCGTCGCGAGCGAGTCTGCAGGGCTGAAAAACCAGCATGGACTGTCCTGCAGATTCGCCCGCGAATGACCGTCTTCAATGCTGTAACGCGCTGCGAGCAAAAGAAAAACTTCAAATCTGCGCCCGACTCTGGTACAAAGTCAGCCGTTCTGAGCGGGTATAGTTTAGTGGCAAAACGAAAGCTTCCCAAGCTTTAGTTGAGGGTTCGATTCCCTCTACCCGCTCCACTCATTCAGGTCTCACGTCGTGTTATGACGGGGGATGCAGGAACAGAAAAAACCGGCCTACAGGGCCGGTTTTTTTGTGTCCGGGATTTGTGGGAAGGCACCATGAATGATGATTCTCCTGACTCGAACCTCTCCTCAACCAAATTTGAATAATTCCATTTATCTGTGGGTTATTGCGACTTTCAAAAGATAAGCCACGATTTTCAGGAATAATGCATGGATAACAAGTTCCCGGGATAAATCCAGGATTACCGGCTTTAAAGTAGCTTTTGAGGTGTAACACCCATTATGGTGGATTTAAGCCTTAGCAAGCCGAGTGAGATCGTCAAGCGGATCTGTGAACGCCTGCGCACTGATCGACTCGCTCTGGAAATGACACAAGCGGACGTGTCCGAACGTGCCGGCATCGGAACCAACACGGTATCCAATCTTGAAGCCGGGCGTAATGTGGGCTTCGAAAATCTGGTACGTGCTGCCATGGTACTTGGGCGCAGTAAGGAACTCGAAAACCTGTTCTTGCCAAAGCTTGAAACCCTGGACGACATCCTGCGCTACGAAAACAGTGCCAAGCGTTACCGCATCAAAAGGAAATCCGACAATGCTTGAGAAAGCAGACGTCTACTACGAGGGTTGGGGTGAACATTGGCGATGGGGCACTGGCTTCCACCGCAGCGCTGACCGGCCGTCCGCTGGTGGTGGTGTTTGAGTACAGCGACGAAGCAAAAAAAGAGGGCTGGAATTATCGTCCCTGAAACTTCCTTTGCAAGGCGCCAAATTAAGCCGGGATTTCCCGCCACATCAGTTGGGATTGCCAGGCCTCGTCTATGACTCGTTGCCTGACGGCTGGGGCATGCTGCTGATGGATCGTCTATTCAAACATCGCGGCCTGAATCCCGCACGCACCGGAGCTTTGGAGCGACTCGCCTACATCGGCAACAATGCCATGGGTGCCCTGTCGTTCAAACCCTTAGCACCTGAGGGGTGAAATTCCCTGCCCAACACGAACATCCCGACGTGCGTGCCATCGAAATGGTTTATGCCGATTGCCTGCGCCTCTGCTGCATTCAAACGCCGGATACGCAGTACTTCAGTCTGTCAGATGGAATGGCTTCCTTCGCCAGCAGACGGTTTGATCGACAAGACGGACTACGCGTCCCCATGCAAAGTCTCGCAGCCTTTACCCGTGCAGATTCTCTGCTCTCCGGGGGCATTGGACTATGTCAACTTACTGCGCGCCACCCAAAGATGTACCAATGATGTACGTGAAAAAGCACGGGCGTTCGAGCGTGCTGTTTTCAACGTTGCGTTCCACAACCGGGATGATCATCCCAAGAATTTTGCCTACACCATGTCGCGAGCTGGCGATTGGAAATTAGCCCCGGCCTACGATGTGACCTTTTGCGAGGGGCCGGGTGGGTATCACCAGATGGATGTGATGGGCGAAGCGCTGGAATCGACCGAAAGGCCATGCTTGGACTGGCAGAAGAAGCGGAGGTTGGAGCCTATGAGGCAAGAGTTGTCATTGAGCGCTTTTGCGAGGTATCCAGCCAATTCTCGACTGTGGCAAATGATCTTTATCCTGGCGTGATCACTCAGGAAACCCGCGTACCCTCCAAAGCCGAATTGATCACAACCTCAAGCTGTTGCGATGACTGCATATCCTTGCAAATCAAATTTTCTGAAACCCTGAAGATTTTTCCGACATTACAGATCCACAACACACCCACGGTTCTCACCGTCCCCACGACCCGCTAGCATTTCCCCATCACCCACCATCCCTCCCCCTGCGCGGCCATCGACGAATACGCGTTCTCACTTTCGAGGGACTCCATGGCGCGGCCACTGTGCCGCTGATGACCGAACTCAAAAGAGCACTTCCCCCATGACGCAAAATATTTACGACGATCCTGAGTTTTTCCAGGGTTACAGCCAGATGAACCGCTCCATCGGCGGCCTCGATGCCGCGCCGGAGTGGCCGGCACTCAAGGCTTTGCTGCCATCGATGCACGACTTGAATGTGGTCGACCTCGGCTGCGGCTATGGCTGGTTCAGCCGCTGGGCCAGTGAACACGGCGCCGCCAATGTGCTGGGGCTGGATGTCTCGGAAAAGATGCTCGAGCGCGCGCGCGAAACCACCGCGGCGGCGAACATCCGCTATGAACGCGCCGATCTTGAACACCTCGACCTGCCGGCCTGCAGTTTCGATCTGGCCTACAGTTCGCTGGCGCTGCACTACATCAAGGATCTGCAGGGGCTTTTCGCTCGTCTGTACGCGGCGCTGAAACCGGGTTCGCATTTTGTGTTCTCCATCGAGCACCCGATCTTCATGGCCCCGCGCAATCCAGGCTGGCTGGTCGACAGTGATGGTCGCAAGCGCTGGCCGCTGGACAGTTATCAAATGGAAGGCGAGCGGGTGACTCACTGGCTGGCCGACGGGGTGATCAAGCAGCACCGCACGATTGGCACGCTGTTGAATTCGTTGATCGCGGCGGGCTTTGCCATTCGCCATCTCAACGAATGGGGGCCAAGCGATGCAGAGGTGGCCGCGCAACCGGCGCTGGCTGAAGAGCGGGAGCGGCCGATGATGATGTTGGTGGGGGTGCAGCGCTAACTCGCGGCATATACATTGTGGCGAGAGAGCTTGCTCCCGCTGGGGCGCGAAGAGCCCCGAAGATCTTGGGCCTGCTTCGCAGTCCAGCGGGAGCAAGCTCCCTCGCCACAGAATTGCTGTTTGCCTTACCGAGTCGCGACGATAAACAACCGAGGGAACGGCAACAGCACCGAACCGTCCGGTAACGCCGGATATGCCTCGGCAACCGCCGCCAGATAATGCTGCAGGTATTGCGCCCGCTCCTCTTCTGTCAGCGGGTTCAAAAACGGAATCAAGCCACTGCCCTTGAACCACTCCACCACCCCCGCTGCCCCGCCCGACAGTTGATGGTGATAGGTCGTGCGCCACACATCGACCCGTGAACAGTACGGACGCAACATCGAGAAGTAATCGCTGGCACTGGCCATCTCGGTGCGCTGCCCCGCGGCGCCGGCGAGTTTCGCTGCCCATGGGCCTTTGGCGGCGACTTCACGCATCAGTCGATGGGAAGGCTCGTTGAGGTTGTCCGGCATCTGGATCGCCAGACTGCCACCGTCCGAAAGCTTACCCGCCAACGCCGGCAGCAACGTCGCGTGATCCGGCACCCACTGCAACACGGCATTGGCGAAGATCACATCGAACGGCCCTCGATCCGCCCAACTATCGATTTCCGCGACCTCGAACTGCAACTGCGGCAGGCGCTTGCGCGCCGCGGCAATCATGTCTGCCGAACTGTCCAGTCCACGGACCTGCGCCTGCTCAAAACGCTGCACCAGCAGCTCGGTGGAGTTACCTGGGCCGCAACCGATATCGACCACCGATCGCGCCTGAACCGTGGGAATCGCCGCCAGCAGATCACGGGCCGGGCGGGTGCGTTCATCTTCAAAAGCGACGTATTGTCTGGCGGACCAACTCATTGCGTTCTCCTGTCGGGACATTCCAGCGGTTCGTCACGATACAGGCAGCGCTGCGCGCAGTTCCAGAGCGACTCATTGCAAACGGTTTCAGGCAGCGACCAGCTTATCGCCAATTCATCGATATCTATGTATTTCTCGACCGTCCGTCGAGCCATCTACAAGCGTTTTTGACAGCTAAAGAATCCTACCTATAGTCAATTTGCGGCAGTCGGAAGGAACCCGATCACACAGAATCTCGTGCAAGGAGCACGGCCTGCCCGTCCCTCATGACCGAAGGGTTCCCCCAGTAGTGTGCTCGCAAAAGCCATACGGCAAGCAAGCGTCGTCGTGCCTGGATTGCAGTCCGACGTTCACTATGAAAAAGGAGCATCACCATGTCTCGAGTTACGGATATTCTGGTTTCCATCGACACTGAAACCATTCTGAAAAAGTATCCCAACATCAGCAAGGATCCGAAGAATCCCACGCTGATCGACTGGCATCATGTGTACATGGTCACCAACCAGGACAACGTCGTCAGTGGCCAGGCCGGTGGTGAACTGGACCTCAAGGCGCAGGTCGGCGATCTGATCCGCTGGCGTGAAACCAGCCTGTCGCAGAGCTTCGAACAGGCGGTAATTTTCTACAAATTCATCGGCAACGCGGGGGCCGACCTGATCTCCCCACCCTCACCGCGCAAGGCCACGGCGTGCGTTGCAGTGCCAAACCGAGAAAATCCATCCGTACCGAGCTGCCAGAAAGTCGACAACCATTACTGGTCATCCGAGACCCTGGATTGCGGCCGTGTGACCTATCACTTCCACTTCCTGATCGTCGACCGCAACTGCCAGATCATCGGCTGCTGCTCGTGGGACCCGTTCATCTCCATCCACAACTGACGATGTAGCGAGCCCCTTGGCAACGAGGGGCTCCACCGATCCGCTGCCGCCCCGGCCGGAACAGGATGTCTTGCCTTGACCGATGCGGCCGCCAGCTTGTAGCGACGTCATGAAAGGAATCCATGATGACTTCCGAACCGATCACATCCCCTTCCTCCACCGTCGACAGCGCGCAGAATGTGTTGCTGATCGTCGATGCCGAATCTCTGCTTGCGCACTATCCAGCACCCGGCCTGGATCCGGCCACCCCTACAGACATTGCCGATGGATTTATCTTTTTAGCCACGGGTAATAACTCAACAGAAACAGTTACAAATGACAGCAATACTAAAGTCTTGGTCGTGATGGGCCGTGACGTTCACTTTCGCGTCAGAAGCGTCAGCCTGATCGCCGAACACAGCGTGGTCGCCTACCGCCTGACCGTCGATAACAGCAGCGTACTTTCTGCCCCGCAACTGCAAGTTCACACCGGCCTCACCGTCCCCGCGCCCAACCCTGAATCGCCGTCCTTACCAGGAAGCCACAAGGCAGACGACCATTTCTGGACATGCACCCCGAAAACACCCGGCACCGCCCAGTGCGCATTGGGTTTCATGCTGGTCAATCAGCAGTGCGAAGTGGCGGGTTTCTTTCAGTGGGAGGTTGAGGCCCAAGTGACGTCCTGAGCCTATGTCAATCGAAGCCGGTCGCAAGACCGGTTTTTCAGGGGCATGCCTGCAAAAAACAGAATTTTCGCAACGCCGTCACTGTCTGAAATTCAGGCAACCCCAATAAGGAACACCGCAATGAAATTCGCGAAAATCTCCCAGACCCTGGCCCTCTGGGCCGGTAGCCCGAAAACCTTCATGGGCGCATTGATCCTGATTTTTCTGTGGGGTTTGAGCGGGCCGATTTTTGATTTCAATGACACCTGGCAACTGATCATCAACACCTCGACCACGATCATCACCTTTCTGATGGTGTTCCTGATCCAGAACACGCAGAACCGTGATACCGACATCCTGCATCTGAAGCTTGATGAGTTATTGCGGGTGAACAAGGAAGCGCAGAACGCGATGCTCGGGCTGGAGTCGCTGGATCTCAAACAACTCGAGGCGCTGCGCAAGCATTACCGCAGCCTGGGCGAGAGTGAGGTGTTCAACCTTGAGGGGCTGGGGGAGAAGAGCAAGCCGAAGCAGGATTTGAATGACTGCTAAGTAAAGTTAAAAAAATCAAAAGATCGCAGCCTGCGGCAGCTCCTACACCGTTCCATGTAGGAGCTGCCGCAGGCTGCGATCTTTTGATTTGCAGGTGGTATCAGCGACTGGCCTGCAGCGCTCGCGCCATTTCGAGATGGCTTTGCAGCTTTGGCAATGTCTCGTCGGCAAATGCCTTGATTTCCGGCACGTCGGTAGACTGCGCTTCCTGCTGAATCTGCTGGATGGCCTCTTCGGTCGCTTTCACCTGACTCGCGGCGTAGGCCTGGTCGAAGGTTTCCCCGTCCTTGACCTGCGGGATCATGGTCTTGGCCTTGTCGGCGATTTCTTCACGGGGAGCGACCGGCAGATCGAGTTTCTTCGCGATCTTCGCCAGATGCTGGTTGGCCGTGGTGCGGTCATTGATCACAACGATGGTGTAATCCTTGACCTCTTTGGATTCGGATTTCTGGTGCGCCAGACGGCTGGCCTCGATGTCGGCCATGCCTTTGGCGGACGCATCGTTGATGAAGTCGGCAGGCGACTGGGCGAATGCTGTGCCCGCGAACAATCCCAACAGCGTGGCAAAACTGAAACAACGTATCTGGGTGGCCATCCGGCTCATGGTCGCGCCCTCCTCTCTCTGCAAATTCAAGCGGGAGCTTGCGCCCCCGCCTCTCAATCAAAACTACCTCACCGACTACTTCGATTTCTGAGCTGGTTTGCGGCCCATTTCGGTTTTCGCAGGCTCTTTGTCGACCGTCGTGGTGGTGGTTTTCCCACCTTTGCGACCGGCTTCAGAGGCCTTCGTTCGATCGTTGGCGAAGTTTCCCGAGTTCGAGTTTCTTGAATTAGGCATGATTCTCTTCCTCTTGGTGTTGATCGTTGGCGAGCAGGTGCCCGCCTGGATTGAGAATTGCCGAACTGCCAAAGGTTTAGAAAAGTTGCCCGCGCCGCGACGAACGGCGCGCACTGTTTCAGCCATCTACCGCCCGATGATTGAGGCGTTTGGCGGCGTACATTGCCTGGTCGGCATGCCGGAACAGCTGCTGCTCCTCGCTGCCATGTTCGGGATAACGGGCCGCGCCGATACTCGGTTCGATGTGCAGGTTGTGACCGTCCAGGCGCATCGGCTGCATCAGCACCTGGCGAATTTTTCCGGCCACGCTGTCGGCGTCTTCAGCGGCGTGAACGCTGTGCAACAGCACCACGAATTCGTCGCCACCTATGCGCGCCACGGTATCGGTATCGCGTACGCAGCCCTTGAGCCGACTCGCCACCGTTTGCAGCAGCATGTCGCCGACCGCATGGCCAAAGGTGTCGTTGACCTGTTTGAAGCGATCCAGATCGACGTACAGCAGCGCCATGTTTCCCGAGGTTTCGCGGGCAGCGGCCAGCGCAGCCTTGAGGCGCTCTTTGAGCAAGCCGCGATTGGGCAACTGGGTCAGTTGATCGTACTGCGCCATGCGTTTGAGCCGCGCGTGCAGCTGCTGGCGCTCGATGGCGGTGGCGACTTGGGCGCAGACGTATTGCAGCAGTTCCTTGTCCTGTTCGGTGTAACGCTCGCCGCCCGGCAGACTTTTGACGATCAGCGCACCGATGGTGCCGTTCTTCGAGTTCAGCGGCACACCGAGCCAGCAGGGTGAGTCCTCCCCCGCCACCAGCGCCGCAAAGTCGGGCGAGGCGTCGGGACTGTCCGGCGTCAGCAGAATCGGCTGACCGCTGCGGATGACCTCCGTACACAAACGCCCGGTGACGGTGCCCGGTTGCTCGGGCTGCAATTCGTGATCGTCGACGTGATAAGGAAAATTCAGCTGCGCACAGTGCTCGTCGTACAGTGCCACGGAGAAATTCAGCGCCGGCAACCACTCGCCGATGATCAGGTGGATGCGCTTGAACAGCGCCAGCAAGTCTTCGGCGACATGCGCCGCTTCGGAAATCGCATACAGCGCAGCCTGACGCGATTCCGCCTGCTTGCGCTCGGTGATGTCGCGGGCAACGGCGATGCGCAGCTGATCGACCTCCGACCAGCGCGCCGACCAGAGGATGTTCACAATGCGGCCATCCTTGCCCACGTAACGGTTTTCAAAATTGTGCTTGGGTTCGCCGCCCATGATGTCGCGGGCGGCGGCGAGGGTGCGCTGGCGGTCTGCGGGATGCACCAGTTCGATCATTGACCGGCCGATCAACTCGTCAGGCGTATAACCGAAAATACGCTCGCAGGCGGCACTGACAAAAACGAAACGGCCCTGTCTGTCCACTGCACAGACGGCATCCAGCAACAGGTCCATATAACTCGCCAACGGCGCGGAATTTCGGCTTTCCATGGTTCAGCGTGGGTGTCCGGACAATGCAGCACTGTTCAACCATCCCTGACCCTTTGTTCACGCATCCCTGCACACAACTTCAAGCCTTGTTCGGCAGCAATCCCGGTAGTGCGTGCATCAGTGCGTTGATCGCAAAACCGATGAACATTACCCCGCACAGTCGGGTGATCATCAGCTCGTGACGCTGATACAGCGTGCGTACCCCTCGGGCGCCAACAACGCCGATCAAGATAGCGTAAGCCAGCAACCCGCCGAAGAAGCTCAGGGCGATCAACGCCGGCAGCATCGACCAGTTGAGCAGTTCGGCGCGACTCGACAGCAGCGCGGTAAACGTCGCGACCGCCACCGGATAAGCCTTGGGATTGGTCAGGCCGAACAGGATGCCGTGCCAGAACGGCTGACGCGCTGCGCCCTGTGGCTGATCAGCGCTGCGCCGCTTGGCCCGCACTGCACGCCAGCCGAGCCAGAACAGGTACAAACCGCTGAGCACACCCAGCACATCGAACGCGGTGCTGCCGATCTCGCGGGCACCGACGATGGCGATCAGCGCGGTGCTGCACCAGACCACATCGCCAAGCAAATGCCCACAAAGAAACCCGGCCCCGGCCCGTCGCCCATGTGCCGCACCGATGCCGAACACCGCCAGAACGCCTGGCCCGGGCGTGATGCCGTAAATGAAACCCGAGGCCAGAACGGCCATTAGCAGCGATGGAGTCATGAAAAACCTGCTGGCGCCAGTACAAATGATGGCCAGTCTATATCAGCCCGCAACGCCTGATCACGGCGCGTCGTAAAATCGCATGCCCGAGTACGGTTTCAACCGACACGCTGCCAGTCGAGAAGCCAGATCGCCGACGTGAGCCTCAAGCTTGTGGCCATCAGGATCGAGAAAGTAGAACGACGCACCTTCGCTGCGGTTGTCACGCCACTCCCGCACGTTCGCCACTTTTAGCTTCTGCACGAACGACGAAAAATCCGCCTCGGCCAGACTGAACGCGTAATGCGTGTAGTCGACGGACGGCTCGCCGCTGCGCTGTGCGTCCAGCGACAGACACACCCACAAACCCGGCAGCGACAGATAGGCACCGGCGTCCCACGTGGCTTCGACGCGCAGACCTAGCACATCGCGATAGAACGCGAGACTTCGCGGCAAATCACTGACGGCAAGGGTCAGGTGGTTGAGACCGGTGAGCATGGGTCAGTAACCTCGGAGATCTTCAGGGACGTTGTACTGCTGGCCATCGTAAATCAGGGTGATCTGCTTTTTCTTCAGCTCGGTGTTTGTCGAAACGCACTGATTGCCGGACTTGTTGTTTTTCATTTTGCTGCCACTGGTGGTGACGATCAGATCGGCGAAACCATTGTGACTCGTTGGAGCGATCTCGAGCGTCCGGCGGATTTTTTTGCGGTAGCCCTCGCAGTCATTCACGAACTCACCGTTGTTCTTGAACACCACCAGCCCCTCAAGCACCGGGCGCAGGCTGTCACCCTCGCGCACATACAGCGCCAGATCGGTTTTCTCGTAGGGCATGGCCTGAGAACTGTGCACGAATTTCGCTCGCAGCCCAAAAGCGCGGATGTCCGGCGTCAATCGGTAGCGCGCCGTGTCGATGCGTACATCATCCAGGCGCACGGCATCGGAGTTGTAGGCGCCCGGCTTACGGTAGGTGGCGATGGGTTTGGCGTTACTCGCATTGAGGAGCGCCAGATCCAGATCGAACGCCCCGGCATCGTCGCCAGCGGAATCGGCAAGATAGGTGGACTTGACCGAAATCGCCTGACTCGGGAACGCCGGCCAGACATTGCAGCGCGACATGGATTTGCCGTCGAAACTCTTGGTGGTGCAGGCGGCGTGGGCCTGGGTGGTGATGGCCAGCAAACCGAGGGCGATCAGGAGTCTGGTGGGGTTGAGCATGGTTCTTCCTTGATAGGTGTCGTGTTTGGCGGGCGGCTTACAGGCCTTGGAAACCGTTTGGCAAAACGTAGGATTTTCCGTCGTAGTGCAGAGTGGTCAGCACGGGTTTATTGTTCGTGGTCTTCATTTCGCAATTGTCTGGCGGCCCCTCGCCACTCACGCCGGTGGTGACCGATTTCACGATCAGGTCGGCAAATCCGTGAGAGCTGGTTTTGCCTATTTCGATCGTGCTGACAGTGGTCGCACGTTCGCCCGCGCAATTGCCATCCCATTCGCCGCTGAAGCGGTAAACCAGCATCCGATCCAGTACCGGACGCAGTTTGCCGCCTTCTTTCACATAGAGCGACAGCTGGGTTTCATCCAGAGGGTTGACGCGCGAGGAGCCTTTGAAAACGGCCCGGACGCCAAAGGCACGAAGGTCAGAAGTGAGTTTGTAGCGCGCCGTGTCCAGTTCCAGGCTCTCCAGCGCGAAGGCGTCAGTCTGGAATGCGGACGGTCGATGAAAGGTAGCGAGCGGTTTCAAGTTCTCGGCTGACGACACGGATAAATCCAGATCGTAAGTGCCGATTCTGTCGCCATGGGCGTACACCGGATCCGGTTCAAATTTTGCTATCGCATTGATCGTCAGGGCCGGATCGACAGGCCAATCCTTGCAGACAGAAAAATCCCACTGTCCTGTCACCGCTGACGGCGTGCACTCGGCGAACACCTGCCCTGCCATCAACCATCCACTCAGGGCCACCCAGCCGATCCATCCAGACTTCACTGTCACATTCCACTCCTTGATAACGTTTTCAGCCGCGCACTATCCCCTCCTCAATCCGGTGATTCAACCAGTTCAACGCCTGATCCGCCCCCCGCCGCTTGTGCCACGCCAGTACAAAGGTGAACGGCGCAATCTCGAACGGTGGCGGCAGCACAATCAATTCCTGCTGATCGATCTCGCGCACGCTGCGCGACGAAACGGTGAGAATCAAATCCGTACCACTGATCAACTGCGGCGCGACGTTCCAGTGCGGCAGGCTGATGGCAACGCGGCGGCGTTCGCGCAATGAGGTCAGCGCCCGTTCGATTTCCGGGGTACCGCTGCCGCGCATTTCCAGCAGAACGTGCGGGCGCGACAGATAGGTCGGCAAATCCAGTACGCCGTTGGCCGGCAAGCTGCGACGATCCAGCAGGCACACATAGCGCTCTTCGAACAGCACGCTGCTGCGCAATTCGTTGGGCATTTCCGGGAACACCCCGGCGGCCAAATCGATGTCACCGTTGAGCACACCCTCCAGCATGCCCTCGCGGCTGGCATGACTGATCTGCAGATCGATGCCCGGCGCCTCGTGGCGCAAGATGCGGATCAGCCCGGGCAGGATGATGGCCGCGCCATAGTCGGACATCGCCACGCGAAAGGTCCGCCGCGCAGTGGCCGGATCGAAAGTGTTCGGCGCCAGCAGCGACTGCACCTGGGCCAACGCTTCGGCCAGTGGCGCAACCAGTTCCAGCGCCCGCGCCGTCGGCACCAGGGTCGAGCCGGCGCGCACCAGCAGCGGATCGCCGAGCAAGTCGCGCAGACGCGCCAGCGCATGGCTGACCGCCGGTTGACTCAGGTGCAGCCGCTCGGCGGCGCGGGTGACGTGTTGCTCGCTGAGCAAGGCGTCGAGGACCACCAGCAGGTTGAGATCGATACGGCGCAGATCATTCATCTTGTGCATGTTCTGGATGACAAAACGGAATTTAAATCTGCGCGACGAATACTCTAGAGTCCAGCAAAACCTGTTGGAGAGTGATCATGAGTACATTGCAGTGGACCGGTTTGTTGCTGCTGGCCGCGTTTGCCGGGGCGGTGGTGCCGTTTCAAAGTGCGATCAACAGCAATCTGGCGCGCGGGCTCGGCCATCCGCTATGGGCAACCTTGGCCTCATTGCTGGTGAGTGTCTTGGTGCTGTTGCCGGTGATTCTGGCGTTGCGCCTGCCGCTGCCGTCGCTGGGGTTTATCAGCAAGGCACCGTTGTGGATGTGGGCTGGCGGTGCGTTCGGCGTGTGTTTTGTGGCGCTGGCGGTGATGTTGTTGCCAAGGCTTGGCGCGTCGGGATTTGTTGCGCTGGCGTTGGCAGGGCAGGTGATTGCGTCGATGCTGCTCGATCACTTCGGGCTGTTCGGGCTGGTGGAAAAACAACTGACGGTGTCGCGCGTGCTGGGGGCGTTGTTGCTGATTGGCGGGGTGGTGTTGATTCAGTTTGGTGGGGCGACGAGCAGGAATCTGGCACCTGCCGGTTAATCCAGAGGTTATTCGATGTCTGGAAGACAGTCATCGCGAGCAGGCTCACTCCTACAGTTGAAATGCGTTCCCCTGTAGGAGTGAGCCTGCTCGCGATGGCGTCAGAAGTGGCGCGAAAAACTTCGGAACGTGTCGAGGCTGTACCCTGCTCAAAACGCGTTACGGAAAATCTCCTCGATCTGCCGCTGATCCGCCGCCCGTGGGTTGGTCAGGCCGCATGCATCTTTCAGCGCGTTGGTGGCGAGCACCGGAATGTCGCTGAGCTTGGCGCCGAGTTCACGCAGACCGCCGGGAATGTCGACGTCCCTGGCCAGGCAACGGATCGCGTTGATCGCCGCCTGAGCGCCCTCTTCCGGGCTGAAACCACGAATGTCCGCGCCCATGGCGTGGGCGACGTCGGTCAGACGTTCGGCACAGACCAACGCGTTGAAGGTCTGCACATGCGGCAGCAACACGGCGTTGCACACGCCATGGGGCAAGTCGTAGAAACCGCCCAACTGGTGGGCCATCGCATGCACGTAGCCGAGCGATGCGTTGTTGAACGCCATGCCGGCGAGGAACTGCGCGTAAGCCATGTTCTCCCGCGCCGCAAGGTCGCTGCCGACACGCACGGCCAGGCGCAGGTTGTTGCTGATCAGGGTCATGGCCTTCAGCGCGCAGGCGTCAGTGATCGGGTTGGCCGCAGTCGAAACGTAGGCTTCGATGGCGTGGGTCAGCGCGTCCATGCCGGTGGCGGCAGTCAGGCTTTTCGGCATGGCGACCATCAGGGCCGGGTCGTTGACCGACAGCAGCGGCGTGACGTTGCGATCGACGATGGCCATTTTCACGTGGCGCGATTCGTCGGTGATGATGCAGAAACGGGTCATCTCACTGGCAGTGCCGGCGGTGGTATTGATGGCGATCAGCGGCAACTGCGGCTTGCTCGATTGATCGACGCCTTCGTAGTCGCGGATCTGCCCGCCGTTGGTCGCACACAGGGCAATGCCCTTGGCGCAGTCATGGGGCGAACCGCCGCCCAGCGATACCACGAAATCGCAGCGACTTTCCTTGAGCAGCCCCAGCCCGGACTCGACGTTGGCAATGCTCGGGTTCGGCTTGGCGCCATCGAAGATCACCGAATCGATGTCCTGCATCGCCAGTTTCTCGGCGACCATGGTCGCCACGCCCGCCTTGGCCAGCCCCGCGTCGGTGACGATCAGCGCCTTGCGAAAGCCGTAGTTGCGGATCGCAACCATGGCTTCGTCGAGGCATCCGTTGCCCATGATGTTTACGGCCGGAATAAAAAAGGTGCTGCTCATGCGCGTCTCCTGGACTGGGGCCGAATCGACTGCTCCGATACGGCGGATGTGCACAGGATCGACCGATCGGTCACCACCGATGTTGATCTGGCTCAATGCCCGCTCGTGATAAAGTCGCCGTCCATCCGCCCTTTGTTTTGAGACTGCCCACGCAATGACCGATTTTCTGGACGTCGATGCCACCCTCGAAGACTGGAGCGCACTGCGCGCCACCGCCGACTTCAACGGTCTGCTGGTGGGCAATGGCGCCAGCCGCGCGGTGTGGGATGATTTCGGCTACGACTCGCTGTTCGAAAACGCGCGCACCGTGGAAGAGAAACCGCTGAGCCCGTCGGAACTGAGCGTGTTCGATGCAATGCAGACGCGCAGCTTCGAGCAGGTACTCGGCGCGCTGAAAACCACCAGCCGGGTCAACAAGGCGTTGGCCGTCAGCTCGGCCGCACCGCGCAATCGCTACTACGCGATCAAGGAAGCGCTGATCAATACCGTGCACGCGGTACACATTCCATGGCGCCTGGTGCAAGCCTCGACCCTGGCCTCGCTCAATGAAGAGCTGGCGCGGTATCGCACGGTGTTCACCACCAATTACGACCTGCTCAGCTACTGGGCGATCCAGCATCGCAGCGAGGCCATCGACGACCTGTTCAATGGCCCCGACGCCAGTTTTGATCTGAGCGCCAGCGCCAGCGCCAAACCGCGTCTGCTGTACCTGCACGGCGGTCTGCACCTGGTGCGCAATCAGGACGGCACCGCGCGCAAACTGACCTCGACCGAGGGCACCCTGCTCGGCAGTTTCGCAATCAACAACACGATCAAGACGCTCGACGACGTGCCGCTGTTCGTCAACGAAGGGCCGAGCGCGGACAAGCTCAAGACCATCCGCAGTTCGGATTATCTGTCGTTCTGTCATGAGCAGTTATTGGGGCACGCGCAGAACCTGTGCATCTTCGGTCATGCTTTGGGCGAGCAGGATGCTCACATCGTGAGGGCGCTGCGCCTGGCGAAACCGGCGAGCGTGGCGATCTCGATTTATCCGCGCAGTGCGGCGTTCATCCAGCATCAGAAACGGCATTACGCGAAGGTGTTCGAGGGCACCGGGGTTGCGTTGCGGTTTTTTGATGCGAAGACGCATGCGTTGGGCAATCCGAAGCTTTCGGTGCCCGTCGAGGTTTAAAGCAAGACCAAAAGATCGCAGCCTGCGGCAGCTCCTACAGAGATCAGTGTAGGAGCTGCCGAAGGCTGCGATCTTTTGATTTTTGCTTCATTCTTCGCTGCTGTGCACCACCACCAGCAACTGCGCCTGCACCTCGCCCACCGACCTGATCCGGTGCGGCTTCTGCGCGTTGAAATGCAGCGCATCGCCTCGTTCCAGCAGCACCCGCTCGCTCATGAAATCCACTTCCACCTGCCCTTCGTGGACGAACAGAAACTCCTCGCCCAAATGCTCCTTGAAGGTCTTGTCGGTGAACTCGCTCGGCGGGTAGATGATGAACGGCAGCAGGTTGCGTTCGCTGACCTGATGCGCCAGCACCGCATACCCCGGGCTCTGATCGTTGGCCGCCAGTGACTGGCGTTCGTGGCTGCGCACCAGGCTGTAGCTGTCGAGGCTGACGTTGTCTTCGGAGAACAGTTCCTCGACCTTCACGTTCAGCGCCTTCGCCAGTTTCAGTGCGGCAGCGATCGACGGGGTGTTCAGCCCACGCTCGACTTTCGACAGATAACTCTTGGTCATTCCGGATTTTTCAGCCAGAGCCTCAAGCGTTACGCCAAGTTTTTTTCTCAACAATTTCAAACGGATAGACATGCGCAGCAGTTATTCCATCAAGGAAACGACGATTTATGCTTGCTTATGACACTTTGTGTCATATAGGCTTTTTAGTGTCATTTGCAATCACCCAAAGGACACAGACATGGCCAAGACATTAGCACTACCCAAAGCGCAACTGGTCAAGCAAGCGCTGACCCAGATGCAAAACACCCTGGCGGATAATACGTGGACTGACCGGCAAAAGCTGGCGCTGACCTGCCGGATCCTGTTCGAGAGCGGTCATGACTCCGGTCTGGCCGGGCAGATCACCGCTCGCGGCCCACAACCGGGGACCTATTACACTCAGCAACTGGGCCTGGGTTTCGATGAAATCACTGCGAGCAATCTGCTGCTGGTCAACGAAGACCTGGAAGTGCTCGAAGGCCACGGCATGGCCAACCCGGCCAACCGTTTCCACAGCTGGGTGTACCGCGCCCGGCCAGACGTGAACTGCATCATCCACACTCACCCGACGCACATTGCCGCGCTGTCGATGCTGGAAGTGCCGCTGCAGATTTCCCACATGGACCTGTGTCCGCTGTACGACGACTGCGCGTTTCTCGAAGGCTGGCCGGGCGTGCCGGTGGGTAACGAAGAAGGCGAACTGATCGCCGGTGCGCTGGGCGACAAGCGTGCAATCCTACTCTCGCACCACGGCCAGTTATCGACCGGCAGCACGATCGAAGAAGCCTGTGTCATCGCCCAACTGATCGAGCGCGCCGCCAGACTGCAGTTGCTGGCGATGGCCGCCGGTACGATCAAGCCGATCATTCCGGCGCTGGGGCGCGAGGCCCATGACTGGGTGTCGAAACCCAAACGCCACGCCGCCGCCTTCAACTACTACGCCCGGCAGAACCTGCGCCAACACGCCGATTGCCTGAACTGATTTCAGCTTTTTCCGGAGACTCATCATGTCCAACATTCACGGCATCATCGGCTACACCATCACCCCGTTCGGCGCCCATGGCGAAGGCCTGAACCTGCCGGCGCTCGGCCAATCGATCGATCGCCTGATCGACAGCGGCGTCCACGCCATCGCCCCGCTGGGCAGCACCGGCGAAGGCGCCTACCTGAGCGACGCCGAGTGGGATCAGGTCGCCGAGTTCAGCATCAAACACGTGGCCAAACGGGTGCCGACCATCGTCAGCGTGTCCGACCTGACCACCGCCAAAGCCGTACGCCGCGCACGCTTCGCCGAAGCCCACGGCGCCGACGTGGTGATGGTGCTGCCAGCGTCTTACTGGAAGCTGACTGAAGCGGAAATCCTCGCTCACTACCGCGCCATCGGCGACAGCATCGGCGTGCCGATCATGCTCTACAACAACCCGGCCACCAGCGGCACCGACATGTCAGTCGAGCTGATTCTGCGCATCGTCAATGGCGTGGAAAACGTGACCATGGTCAAGGAGAGCACCGGCGACATTCAGCGCATGCACAAGCTGCAATTGCTCGGTGAAGGTCAGGTGCCGTTCTACAACGGCTGCAATCCGCTGGCACTGGAGGCGTTTGCCGCCGGGGCCAGGGGGTGGTGCACCGCAGCGCCGAACCTGATCCCGCAGCTGAATCTGGATCTGTATACGGCTGCGCTGGCCGGTGATCTGCAGCGGGCGCGTGAGTTGTTCTACCGCCAGTTGCCGCTGCTGGACTTCATCCTCAAGGGCGGTTTGCCGGCGACGATCAAGGCTGGATTGCGTGAAACCGGGCTGGAAGTCGGCGCTCCACGACTACCGGTGTTCCCGTTGAGCGAGGCGGGACAAACGCAGCTGCAAACCATCCTGAAAACCCTGTAGGAGCTGTCGAGTGAAACGAGGCTGCGATCCTTTGATCCTGATCTTTACAATCAAGATCAAAAGATCGCAGCGTGCCGCTGCTCCTACAGAGGGATGTGCGGGACTCAGAGCACCGGCAAGGTCTTGTCCTTGATCACTTTGCTCGGCCCATTGGCCTTGACGCTGGCGATACCTTTGGCACACGCGGCGTCGTTGGAATAGGACTCGCTGCTGCCGATTATCTGGTGGTTGGCGGCCTTCAGGTTGAAGTAAGGATGGCCATCCCTGGTGGTCTTCTTCTCGTAGCGTTCATCCAGCGGGCTGTTGGTCTGCACCGAAGCAATGCCGTTGTCGGCAGCCGCGCGGGTGGTGTAGAGCTCGCTGGTGAGAATGGTTTCGGCGTTGGCGGCCTTCAGCACAAACCTGAACTGGCCGTTGCTGCTTTTGCTCACTTCGTACCATCCGGACATACTCGTTTCTCCTTGGCGGTTGAGAGGTTTCGCGCTTCAGAGTAAAGACCAGCCCAAGACTTCTGTCGCCTGTACCGGCCCCATCGCCAGCAGGCTGGCTCCTACAGTAGATACCGGGTGTTCACAGGTTTTGTGTTCACTGGAGATCTACTGTGGGAGCGAGCCTGCTCGCGAAGGCGTCACCCCGGTGTTGGCTATTTCACCACCGCCCGCACCACCGACAACTGCGGCTCCGCCACCCGCCGCTGACTCAAATACCGCGTGCAACTCACCCGCAAAAACGAGGCAAAATTCACCACCTCCCCGCGATAATCCATTACCTCTTCATACAGCTTGGCGATCAGTTGATTGGTGGTCATGCCATCGACTTCGGCGATTTCGCTGAGGATGTCCCAGAACTGGTTTTCCAGGCGCAGCGTCGTCACCACGCCGCAGATGCGCAGCGAGCGCGAGCGGGATTCGTAGAGAATCGGGTCGGCCTTGACGTAGAGCTCGCACATCGGCGAATCCTCGTTACAGGGTGATCTTGGTGCCAAGCAGGCCGAGGAAACCGGCCAGCCAGTTCGGGTGCGCCGGCCAGGCTGGCGCAGTTGCCAGATTGCCCTGAACGTGGCCGTCGGTCACCGGGATATCGATGAACGTGCCACCGGCCAGCCGCACTTCCGGGGCGCAGGCCGGATAGGCGCTGCATTCGCGCCCTTCGAGAACGCCCGCTGCCGCCAACAGCTGCGCGCCGTGGCAAACCGCAGCGATCGGCTTTCCAGCCTTGTCGAAAGCGCGCACCAGTTCCAGGATTTTTTCGTTCAGGCGCAGGTATTCCGGCGCACGACCTCCGGGGATCAACAGCGCGTCGTAATCGGCCTCGGCGACTTTGGCGAAATCAAAGTTGAGGGCGAACAGGTGACCGGGTTTCTCGCTGTAAGTCTGGTCGCCTTCGAAGTCATGGATCGCGGTGCGCACGGTCTTGCCCGCCGCCTTGTCCGGGCACACGGCGTGCACGGTGTGACCAACCATTTGCAGGGCCTGGAACGGCACCATCACTTCGTAGTCTTCGACATAATCGCCGACCAGCATCAGGATTTTTTTCGCAGCCATGGACAGGACTCCTCTGGGAATGGGCTTGCAGGAGTATTCAAGGTAGACCTTATCCGTTGGGGCAGGTAACAACCGGCTACTACCTCGAAGACCGCGTTATCGTTCTTCGCGAGCAGGCTCACTCCTACAGGGGAATGCATTCCAATTGTAGGAGTGAGCCTGCTCGCGATAGCGTCCGCAAACTGTACGCCTAAGTCTGTGCCTAGCTGTAACAGCCAGAAGTCCACGGTTTATGGCTTGATGAAGGTCGTTCTCTGCCACCTTCAATTTCGGTCTTCCTATGTCCTCGCGCGAAAACACCGGCATGGCCCTCGGTCTGCTCGGGGTTGTGATTTTCAGCCTCACCCTGCCCTTCACCCGGATTGTGGTGCAGGAACTGCATCCGCTGCTCAACGGCCTCGGCCGTGCGCTGTTCGCGGCGATTCCTGCGGCGGCGCTGTTGCTCTGGCGACGCGAGAAGTGGCCGAGCTGGCAGCAGATCAAAGGCCTGAGCCTGGTGATCGCCGGGGTGATTCTCGGCTTCCCGGTGCTGTCGGCGTGGGCCATGCAGACCTTGCCAGCGTCCCATGGCGCGCTGGTCAACGGGTTGCAGCCGCTGTGCGTGGCGCTGTATGCCGCCTGGCTGTCCCACGAGCGTCCTTCGAAAGCCTTCTGGGCCTGCGCCGCACTGGGCAGTGCGCTGGTGCTCGGCTATGCGTTGTACACCGGCGCCGGGAGCATTCAGGCCGGTGACTTGTTGATGCTCGGCGCGATTGCCGTGGGCGGTCTGGGTTATGCCGAGGGTGGCCGGTTGGCCAGGGAAATGGGCGGCTGGCAGGTGATCTGCTGGGCGCTGGTGCTGTCGACGCCGCTGCTGATCGGCCCGGTGCTGTACCTGGCGCTGCAGCATCACGGCGCGGTGTCAGCCAAGACCTGGTGGGCGTTCGGCTACGTGGCACTGTTCTCGCAGTTTCTCGGTTTCTTCGCCTGGTACGCCGGGCTGGCGATGGGCGGGATCGCGCGGGTCAGTCAGATCCAGTTGCTGCAGATTTTCTTCACCATCGCGTTTTCGGCGCTGTTCTTTGGTGAACATGTCGAGCCGATCACCTGGGTGTTTGCCTGCGGGGTGATTGCCACTGTGATGCTCGGGCGCAAGACCGCCATCAAACCCCATGTGGAAGCGAGCCTGCTCGCGAAGGGGCCATAACAGCCAGCATCATCCGTGGCTGGCAGTCCGCCTTCGCGAGCAGGCTCGCTCCCACAAGGTCCAGGTCAGGCGAGGAAGCCGTCGGCGCGCAGCAGGGTTTCCAGGCAGTGCTCGCTGATGTTGTAGAACGCCTTCAACTGCGCAATCTTCACCAATAGCTGAGCCGGATCCACCGGCTCGGCGCGTTTCACCGCGAGAATCATCTTGTTCTTGTTGGTGTGTTCCAGCGAGATGAACTCGAACACTTTGGTCTCGTAACCGCAGGCTTCGAGGAACAGCGCGCGCAGGCTGTCAGTGACCATTTCGGCCTGTTGGCCCAGGTGCAGACCGTATTGCAGCATCGGCTTGAGCAGCGCCGGGCTCTGGATCTGCAGGCGGATCTGTTTGTGGCAGCACGGCGAGCACATGATGATCGACGCGCCCGAGCGGATGCCGGTGTGGATCGCGTAGTCGGTGGCGATGTCGCAGGCATGCAGGGCGATCATCACGTCCAGTTCGCTCGGCGCCACGCTGCGCACGTCACCGCACTTGAACACCAGCCCCGGGTGCTCCAACTTCGCCGCGGCGGCGTTGCACAGGTTGACCATCTCTTCGCGCAACTCGACGCCGGTGACTTCGCCTTCGGCCTTGAGCGTGTTGCGCAGGTAATCGTGGATGGCGAACGTCAGGTAGCCCTTGCCCGAACCGAAATCAGCAACCCGCACCGGTTTGTCCAGCGCCAGCGGTGACGAGGTCAGGGCGTGACTGAAGACTTCGATGAACTTGTTGATCTGCTTCCACTTGCGCGACATCGCCGGGATCAGCTCATGCTGCGCGTTGGTCACGCCCAGATCCTTGAGGAACGGCCGGTTCAAGTCCAGAAAACGGTTTTTCTCACGGTTGTGCTCGGCGGACGGCGCTTCACGCAATTGCTGAGGTTTGCTCTTGAACAGTGAACTCTTGCCCTTTTTGTTGTATTCGAGCTGGGCTTCGTCGGTCACGGTCAGCAGATGCGCATTCTTGAACGCGGCCGGCAACAGCTCGGCAATCACCGCCACGCCTTCGCTCAGCGGCAGATTCTTGGTGATGTCGCGGGTCTTGTAGCGATAGACGAACGACAGGTTTGGCTGCGCCTTGACCGTCACCGCTTTGATGATGATCCGCTGCAGCTCCGCCTCTTCCCCCACGTACTTGGCCAGCACCAGCTTGATGAAGCCGTTCTGTTCGAGGCTGGTTTGCAGCAGCTCGATGAACTGGGCGTGATGATCGGGCGCCGATTTGGCGGACGGCGCGGATGGGGCGGTAACGGACATGAACAAGCGGCCTCGGGCGGGGCGAAATCGGGAATGGCGGGTATTTTAGGGGGGATAGGGGTTGGGGACACGTCCTTATTTACCCAACGGCACAAGAACCCAGTACACCGGGGCTTCTGTGGCGAGGGAGCTTGCTCCCGCTCGGCTGCGCAGCAGTCGTTAAAACAGACGATTACTAACCAGACAAACCGCGTTAACCGGGTTCAGGGCCGCTTCGCGCCCCAGCGGGAGCAAGCTCCCTCGCCACAGGGGATGACTGCGGCCAGAGAGTCAACCCAACACAATCAACCGATTGGGCAATTCATTGCGTACCTGCGTCACTGGCACATGCACCTTGAGCAATTCTCCACAGGCCTCGATGCAGGTGACAAATCCCTCAAGCGTGCGCCCCTGCCGTACTTGCTCGGTGAACGCGGCGACAATCGCGTCCCAGCTCTTGTTGTCCAGCCGCCGGGAAATCCCCTCGTCCACCAGAATCTCCACGTAGCGTTCGGCCTCGCAGACAAAGATCAGCATCCCGGTGCTGCCGACGGTGTGGTGCAGGTTCTGTTCGAGAAACTGTCGCCGCGCCAGATTCGATGCCCGCCAGTGCCGCACCCGGCGCGGGATCAGATGGGTGGTGACTTTCGGCAAGCGAAACAGCAGGCACAGGACGATGAACAGTCCCCACTGCACCAGCAACAGGCTGTGCATCGTCAGCCAGCCAGTCAGGTAATGGACGATACCCGGTACCAGCAGCGCCAGCAGGCTGGCCCACAGCAGCGGAATGTACGCGTAGTCATCGGCGCGGGCCGCCAGCACGGTGACCAGTTCGGCGTCGGTGTCGCGCTCGACCCGGGCAATCGCCTCGGCGACTTTGCGTTGTTCGTGTTCAGTCAGTAATGCCATGTCGAAAAGTGCCTGATCATTATTGTTGTGTGTTCACCAGCCGCCGGACGAACCGCCGCCACCGAAACTGCCCCCGCCGCCGCTGAAGCC
>NZ_JFYN01000005.1 GCF_000631985.1 Pseudomonas sp. RIT288 | reverse complement strand
GAATTTCTTGACGACCATAGAGCGTTGGAACCACCTGATCCCATCCCGAACTCAGAAGTGAAACGATGCATCGCCGATGGTAGTGTGGGGTTTCCCCATGTGAGAGTAGGTCATCGTCAAGATTAAATTCCGAAACCCCAATTGCGAAAGCAGTTGGGGTTTTGTTTTGCCCGCAGGAAAGTTCCTACAGCATGCGGTAGGCCCTTCCGGCTGTCACAGCCTGCCGACAGTGCTAAGGTTCTGCCTTGGCTTTTGTACTTTTCCAAGGAAGCTTTTATGCCGGACGCCTCGTCCCTCAACGCTGCATTCATGGTGGTTCAGAGCAATAGCCTGGACGAGCTGCGCAGCCTGGTGGTCAGCATTATGCGGCGCTATCCATTGGCGCCCTTGGAGAATGAAATCGCTCTGGTGCAGAGCAACGGTATTGCCCAATGGCTCAAATTGGCATTGGCTGAGGATCCCCAGGACGATGATCTCGGTGGTTGCGGAATTGCTGCAGCCATCGACGTGCAATTACCCGGCAGCTTTATGTGGCAGCTCTACCGCATGGTCCTGGGCCGAGATGAAATCCCTGCCAAATCCCTGCTCGACAAGGCACCCTTGACCTGGCGATTGATGCGTCTATTACCCCAGTTGATCGACCGTCCGCATTTCGAGCCGCTCCAGCGCTTTCTCACCCACGACACCGACTTGCGCAAGCGCTATCAATTGTCTGAACGCCTGGCGGATCTTTTCGACCAATATCAGGTGTATCGCGCGGATTGGCTTGAAGACTGGGCGCAAGGTTTCCATCAATTACGTAACGTCAGGGGCGAAATCAAACCCCTGCCGCCGACCAGTTGCTGGCAGGCCGAACTATGGCGAGCGCTATTGCAGGATGTTGGCGAGCAAGGCATGGCCCAGAGTCGTGCGGGTGTTCACCAGCGGTTTATCGAAAGAATAAACACCCTCGAGGTCGCCCCCGCAGGCCTGCCCTCACGTGTGATCGTTTTTGGTATTTCTTCATTGCCGGCTCAAGTGCTTGAGGCTCTGGCCGGACTCGCACGTTTCAGTCAGGTCCTGCTTTGTGTACACAACCCCTGCCGTCACCACTGGGCCGATATCGTCGCCGACAAAGATCTGCTGCGCCACCAATACAAGCGTCAGAGCCGCAAGACCGGCATGCCGTTCGTACTTGATCCTGACACCTTGCATCAACATGCTCATCCACTGCTCGCCGCCTGGGGCAAACAAGGTCGCGACTACATCAACCTGCTCGACAGCTACGATGATCCAAACAGTTATCGCGCGGCATTTCGTGACGGGCGCATCGACCTGTTCAGCGAAACGCTGCCGCAGAACTTGCTGAATCAGCTCCAGGACGACATCCTGGAGTTGCGACCACTTGATGAAACGCGTGAGCATTGGCCCGCTGTCGATCTGACGCAGGATGAGTCGATCCGCTTTCACATCGCCCACAGCGCTCAGCGTGAGGTCGAGATTCTTCATGATCAGTTGTTGGCCCGCTTCAGCGCCAACCCTGAATTGCGTCCCCGCGATGTGATCGTAATGGTGCCGGACATCGACAGCTATGCTCCGCACATCCGCGCGGTTTTTGGCCAGCTTGAGCGACACGATCCGCGCTTCATCCCCTTCACCCTGGCCGATCAGGGGCAGCGCGGTCGCGATCCCTTGCTGATTGCCGTCGAGCACCTGCTCAAGTTGCCGGACAGTCGATTTCCGGTGAGTGAAATCCTCGATTTGCTCGACGTTCCCGCCTTACGTGCCCGATTCGGTGTTGAGGAACGTGATTTGCCGACTCTGCATCGCTGGATTGAAGGCGCAGGCGTGCGCTGGGGCATGAATGCCGAGCAACGGGCAGGTCTGGGGCTTCCGGATGAACTCGAACAAAACAGCTGGCATTTTGGCTTGCGCCGGATGCTGCTCGGTTACGCTGTCGGCAGCTCCAATGCCTGTGCGGGCATCGAGCCCTATGATGAAATCGGTGGGCTGGATGCTGCGCTGATCGGGCCTTTGGTCGCGTTGCTCGATGCGCTGGAACTGGCGCATCAGGAGCTCACGCAACCGACGCAACCCAATGAGTGGGGCCAACGTCTCCAGGCGCTGATGCAATTGTTCTTCAAGGCCTGCAATGAACATGACGACTTCTTGCTGACCCAACTTGAGGAGCTCCGCGAGACCTGGCTGGAAACCTGCGAATCGGTAGGCCTGAGAGATGAACTGCCGCTGACAGTGGTACGTGAGGCCTGGCTTGCCGGTCTGGATCAGGGCCGCTTGTCCCAGCGTTTTCTCGCCGGTGCCGTGAATTTCTGCACCTTGATGCCGATGCGTGCGATTCCCTTCAAACTCGTCTGTTTGCTGGGAATGAATGATGGTGACTATCCACGCGCGCAGCCGCCTCTGGATTTCGATCTGATGGGTAGCGATTACCGTCCGGGAGATCGTTCCCGACGGGAGGATGATCGTTATCTATTGCTGGAAGCGTTACTGTCTGCGCGCAATCAGCTCTATATCAGTTGGGTCGGCCGCAGTATTCGGGACAACAGCGAGCGCCCGGCGTCGGTGCTGATCGGGCAGCTGCGCGACCATCTCGCCGGTGGCTGGCGATTGGCCGACGAAAGCGGGAATCTGCTGGACGCGTTAACCGAGGAGCACCCGTTGCAACCGTTCAGCGCGCGTTACTTCCATGAGGGCAATCAGCTATTCAGCTATGCCAGAGAATGGCAGGTCTTGCATCAACCCGCTCAGAGCCAAACTGCGGAGCAGTTGCTCGATCCCTATGTCCAGGAAGAACCCCTCACTCTGGTCCTGCTACAGGACTTCCTGCGCAACCCGGTTCGCCACTTCTTTACGCAGCGACTCAAGGTGTATTTCGAGGCCGCTGAAGCGCCATTGGCGGACGAGGAGCCTTTCGTACTCGATGCATTGCAACGCTATACCCTCAGCGACAGCTTGCTCGACGCGGCACTCCGGCAACCGGACAATATCGATCAGGCACTCGAGGCGCAGGCGCGTCGCCTGCAAAACAGTGGTCTGCTGCCCATGGCCGGTTTCGGTGAGTGCCTGCAGCGCGAGTTGATCGAGCCGCTGCCGGATTTGCTTCAGCGCTTTCAGCAGTTGCTCACGTTATGGCCAACACCGCTGAACAGCGCAATTCCCATCAGTCTCCAATTGCAGGGATTGCGCCTTGAAGGATGGCTCGCCAGCCTGCATCAGCGTGCCGATGGAGGACTGCTATCAGTCACGACCATTCCCAACAGCATCGGCTCGATCAAGAATCGAAAATGGCACCGGTTGACCAAACCGTGGGTCAATCATCTTGTCGCTTGTGCCAGCGGACTGTCGATGACCACTGCGTTGGTAGCCAGTGATGACACGCTGTTGCTCGAGCCCATGGAGCAGGGCCGGGCGTTGCGTTTCCTCGGTGATCTGCTGCTCGCCTGGCAGGCTGGAATGCGTCAGCCGCTGCCGATCGCAGTAAAAACGGCATTTGCCTGGCTGTCCCAGTCCGATCCGCTCAAGGCGCAAGCCGCGGCCCGCAAAGCCTATGAAGGGGATGGCCAGACCAGCGAAGGCGAACGTCGAGAGAGCCCGGCGCTGTCCCGGCAATTCGTCGATTTTGATTCGCTACTCAGCGATGAGACATTTTCGGGTTGGTGCGACGCCATATATCGCCCTCTATACGAAGCGCCCTGGCGCTCACTCGCAAGCGAAGGGGGGCGCTCATGAGTTCGAAGACTCCGCTTGCACTGGCCTTCCCGCTGCACGGCAGCCAATTGATCGAAGCCAGTGCCGGTACAGGCAAGACCTTCACCATCTCCGCCCTGTATCTGCGGCTGATCCTCGGCCATGGCGGCGACCTGAATGGCTTCGGTCGTGAGTTGTTGCCTCCGCAGATCCTCGTGGTGACCTTTACCGATGCGGCAACCAAGGAGCTGCGCGAGCGGATTCGTACACGACTGGCCGAGGCTGCCCGGTTTTTCCGTGATGAGATACCGGCGCCTGATGCCCTGATTGCTGATCTGCGCGAACAATATGCGCCGCAACAATGGTCCGGTTGCGCCAATCGTCTGGATATCGCCGCGCAATGGATGGACGAGGCCGCCGTTTCGACCATTCACAGTTGGTGTCAGCGCATGTTGCGTGAGCACGCCTTTGATAGCGGCAGCCTGTTTACTCAATCCCTCGAGACCGATCACAGCGATTTGCTCGGCGAGGTGCTGCGCGACTACTGGCGCCTGTTCTGCTACCCGATGCAGGGCGATGTCCTCAACTGGGTGCGCAACAACTGGGGCGGACCCGCGGCGCTGCTGCCTCGAGTGCGTGGCCTGTTTGCCAGCGAGCGCGACAGCGACGAAGGCAAGCCACCGGCAGAACTGATCGACGAGTGTCTGCAGGAGCGTCGTGCGGCCTTGCTTGAGCTGAAGATGCCCTGGCGCCAATGGGCCGATGAGCTGCTCGTCATTTGTCATGAAGGCGTTGCGAACAAAGCCGTCGACGGCCGCAAGATGCAGGCCCGTTACTTTGAACCCTGGTTTGAAAAGCTCAAGGCCTGGGCTGAAGACGAGTCGCTGGAGCAACTGGACATCGGCACCGGCTTCACCCGGCTGACGCCCGACGGTATGGCCGAAGCCTGGAAAGGCCAGGCGCCGAGCCATCCGGGACTCGATGCAATGGCCGGTCTCAAGTCGAGTCTCGATGCATTGCCGACCCCTGATGCCGCAGTCCTGCAACACGCGGCCAAATGGGTAGGCGCGCGTTTTGAGGAGGAGAAACGTCGTCGCGCCGAGATGGGGTTCGATGACATGTTGCTGCGTCTTGACGCGGCACTGCAGTCCGATGGCGCGGAGCGCCTTGCCACGCTGATCCGCGAGCAGTTTCCGGTCGCGCTGATCGACGAGTTCCAGGACACCGATCCGGTGCAGTACCGGATCTTCGAAAGTATTTATCGCATCGAAGACAACAGTCCGGACACTGGGCTGTTTCTGATCGGCGATCCCAAACAGGCAATCTACGCGTTCCGTGGCGCCGATATCTACACCTATCTGCGTGCACGTGAGGCTACAGCCGGCCGACTGCACACGCTGGGTACCAACTTTCGCTCCAGCCACGGCATGGTGAAAGCGGTCAACCATGTGTTTGAACGCGCCGAGTCCCGAGAGCTGGGGCGCGGCGCGTTTCTGTTTCGGCAGAAAACCGGCAAGAACCCGGTACCGTTTCAACCCGTCGAGTCTCAGGGTCGCAAAGAGTGGCTACAGATTGCCGGACAGGAAGTTGCGGCGCTGAACGTCTGGCACCTGCCTACCGACCAGCCGCTGTCGGGTGCCGTCTATCGCCAGCAACTGGCGGCGGCCTGTGCCAGTCAGATCACCGCGTTGCTCAACGGCGGGCAAACCGGCAACGCTGGATTTGTTCAGAGTGGCAAGGAGTTCAGAGGCCTGCGTCCTTCGGACATTGCGATTCTGGTTCGCGATGGCAAGGAGGCGCAGGCCGTTCGTGGTGAACTGGCTGCGCGAGGCGTACGCAGCGTCTACCTTTCGGACAAGGACTCGGTTTTCGCCGCCCAGGAAGCTCATGACTTGTTGTCGTGGCTCAAGGCCTGCGCCGAGCCGGACGTCGAGCGCTCACTGAAAGCCGCGCTGGCCTGCATCACCCTCAATCTGCCACTGGTCGAGCTGGAGCGGTTGAACCAGGACGAGTTGGTCTGGGAAGCCCGCGTCATGCAGTTCCGTGGTTATCGTGAATTGTGGCGCAAGCAAGGTGTGCTGCCGATGTTGCGCCGCCTGCTGCACGACTTCCAGCTGCCACAGATCCTCATGACACGCAGCGACGGCGAACGCGTGCTGACCAACCTGCTGCACTTGTCGGAATTGCTGCAACAGGCTGCTGCTGAACTCGATGGCGAGCAGGCACTGATCCGGCATCTGGCCGAACACCTGGCATTGTCCGGCCAGGCGGGTGAGGAACAGATTCTGCGTCTGGAAAGCGACGAGCAACTGGTCAAGGTCGTGACCATCCACAAGTCGAAAGGTCTTGAGTATCCACTGGTGTTCCTGCCGTTCATCTGCTCGGCAAAACCAGTGGACGGTAGCCGCTTGCCGCTCAATTACCACGACGCGTCAGGCAAGGCGCAGCTGAGTCTGAAACCGACTGCCGAGTTGATTGCCTTGGCCGATGACGAGCGTCTCGCCGAAGACCTGCGACTGCTCTACGTGGCATTGACCCGCGCGCAGCATGCCTGCTGGCTGGGCGTGACCGATCTCAAACGCGGTAGTAACAACAGTTCAGTGCTGCATCTTTCTGCACTTGGATACCTGCTGGGTGGTGGCGAGATGCTGGGCGAGTCCACCGGATTGAATCGCTGGCTGCAGGACTTGCAACAGGATTGCCCGGCCATTGCCATCGATGACATGCCTCAACCTACGGATGAGCATTATCAGCCCCCGCGCAATGAAGCGACGCTCAGCGCGACCTTGTTGCCCAAGCGCAAGGCCAGTGAAAACTGGTGGATTGCTTCCTATAGTGCCTTGCGCATCAGTGATGTATTGAGTGTCGGCACTGATGAAGCGCCGGACAGTCCGCAGGCGCAAAAACTGTTTGATGATGAGCGCCTTGATCCTGAGGCCCCGAGAGAAATCATCGCCGGTGGCGCCGATATCCATCGCTTCCCTCGCGGCCCCAATCCGGGGACATTCCTCCACGGTTTGCTGGAATGGGCGGGCGACGAAGGTTTCGCCGTTCAGCGCGATGCGCTGGAGGACGCGATTGCCCGGCGCTGCAACTTGCGTGGCTGGAAGGGCTGGATCACCACGTTGAGCGACTGGCTGGAGCATCTGCTGAAGACACCGTTGCCGGCAGGTGCCGGCCGATCACCGTTGGTACTGGAGCAACTGACACAGTACCGGGTCGAGATGGAGTTCTGGTTCGCCAGCCATCAGGTCGACGTGCTCAAACTCGATGAGCTGGTGCGCCAGCACACCCATAATGGCGTCGCGCGGGTGGCGGCCGAGCCGGTGCAGCTCAACGGGATGTTCAAGGGCTTCATCGACCTGACCTTTGAACACGATGGCCGTTACTACGTGGCCGACTACAAATCCAACTGGTTGGGTGCTGACGACATGGCTTATACCGAGCAGGCCATGGAACGCTCGATTCTCGACAGCCGCTATGACCTGCAATACGTGCTGTACCTTTTGGCACTGCATCGCCAACTCAAGGCGCGGCTGCCTGACTACGATTACGACCGGCATGTGGGGGGCGCGCTGTACCTGTTCCTGCGCGGTACGCGGGCGGACAGTCGCGGCGTGTATTTTGCCCGTCCGCCACGAGAGCTCATCGAAAGCCTGGATCGCTTGTTCCAGGGCAAGCCTGCAGCCAAAGCCGAGCCCGCATGGGAACAGGGAGTCCTGTTATGAACCGAACCTTCGCCGATCTGCTGCCGACACCGTTGGCCGACGACAGTCTGTCGACCTTGTCACCGCTGACCCGCGCCGACGATCTGCTGCTGTTGCTGACCCGCTGGGTCGAACGGGGCTGGCTGCGTTCACTGGACAAGGCGTTTGTCGCGTTCCTTCATGAGTTGTCGCCCGAGGCTGATCCGCTGGTGCTGCTCGCCGCCGCGTTGACCAGTCATCAGCTTGGTCACGGGCATGTGTGTCTGGATTTGTTCGAAACCCTCAATGCTCCGGATTTCGCCTTGTCGCTCCCACCCGAAGGGGATGTGCAAGGGGGGGCTTTGCTGCTGCCGTCGCAATTGCTCGAAGCCCTCGACGGCGTTCATTGGTGCAAGGTGCTGGCGGGCAGTCAACTGGTCGCGCTGGCGGCTGACACAAGTGCCGCAGCGCAGGAACGCCCCTTGGTGTTGTCCGGGAAGCGCCTGTATCTGCGCCGCTATTGGGCTTATGAACGACGGATCGACAGCGCCTTGCGTCTGCGTCTGGCGCAGGGCGAAGTGCCGCCGGCGGACTTGCCGCAGCGCTTGAATGAGCTGTTTGGGGCGAGAAAACAGGATGCGGTGGTCGACTGGCAGAAACTTGCTTGCGCCCTTGCCACGCGCGGCGCATTCAGCATCGTCACTGGCGGCCCGGGCACCGGCAAGACCACCACGGTGGTGCGCCTGCTGGCGTTGCTCCAGGCACCCGCCGTGGAGGCCGGTCAGCCGCTGCGGATTCGTCTGGCGGCACCCACCGGCAAAGCTGCTGCACGGTTGACCGAGTCCATCAGTCAGCAAGTGCAGTCGCTGAAAGTCACCGAAGCCGTGCGCGAGAAAATTCCCTGTGACGTGACCACCGTACACCGTCTGCTTGGCAGTCGGCCCGGTACCCGTCACTTCCGCCACCATGCGGGCAACCGCTTGCCGCTGGACGTGCTGGTGGTCGACGAAGCGTCGATGATCGACCTGGAAATGATGGCCAATCTGCTCGATGCCTTGCCGCCACATGCGCGTCTGGTGCTGCTCGGGGACAAGGATCAACTCGCCTCTGTGGAGGCCGGTGGGGTGCTCGGCGATCTGTGCCGCGATGCCGAGGCTGGCTGGTATAACCCGCAAACCCGACAATGGCTGGAGTCTGTCAGTGGTGAATCGCTGGAGGACAGCGGTTTGCACGAAGACAACGACGGCTCGCATCCACTGGCGCAGCAACTGGTGATGTTGCGCCACTCCCGACGATTCGGCGAGGGTAGCGGCATCGGGCAACTCGCGCGGCGTGTCAATCAACAGTTGCCTGAGGAAGCGCGGCAATTGCTGAGCGCTGGTCATTACGCCGACGTGTTCTCGCTGCCGCTCAATGGCGAACACAACCACAAGTTCGAGCGTCTGGTGCTCGATGGCCATGGCGACGGTCCGCAGGGCTATCGCCATTACCTGAGCGTGTTGCGAAATCAACGACCACCACAAGGCCGACCGCTGGAACACCCGGACTGGATTCAATGGGCGCGTGAAGTGCTGCAGGCATTCGATACGTTCCAGTTGCTGTGCGCGGTGCGCAAAGGCCCTTGGGGTGTAGAAGGCTTGAACCAGCGCATCACCGACGCCTTGCTCAAGGCGCGGCTGATCGACAGTGACCAGCAATGGTACGAAGGCCGGCCGGTATTGATGACCCGCAACGACTACGGCCTGGGTCTGATGAACGGTGACATCGGCATTGCGCTAAAGCTGCCCGAGCGTGAGGGCCCCGACGCGGGCAAACCGGTATTGCGCGTGGCGTTTCCGCGTAACGATGGGCAGGGCGGCGTACGTTTCGTGCTGCCGAGTCGGCTCAACGACGTGGAAACGGTGTACGCCATGACCGTGCACAAATCCCAGGGTTCGGAGTTCGCGCACACCGCGCTGATTCTGCCGGATGCCCTGAATCCGGTGCTGACCAAGGAGTTGATCTACACCGGGATCACTCGCGCGAAAAACTGGTTCACTCTGGTCGAAACTCGCGCAGGCGTGTTCGAAGAGGCCGTGCAGCGCAAGGTCAAGCGCCTCAGCGGACTGATGCTGGAACTGGAGGAGGGGGGCGAGGCTCGGGGATGAAAGATCTGGCGATTGGCGGCGGTTACTGACCAGCCGGTCAGAAGGCACTGTCTCGCTGGTGTTACTCCGCTGTGCTATCGTTGCGGCATCATTTCGGTACGATCCAAGAGAATCCCTGCATGAAGGTGGCAGTCTGGGCGACAGAGCGCGTGGTTCGCTGCAAGCACGTATTGCTTGTCGGTCTGTTCTGTTTGCTGACGGGCGTTGCCATGGCGCAGCCACAAATGCCCGCGGGCATGGCCGAACAACGCGCCCGGTCAGTGACGCAAGTCGTGCTGGGCATCCTCAGCTACGCACGCTGGCCGGTCGAGCCTGCGCAGTTGCGCCTGTGTATCGTCGGTCCCACCGAGTACACCGACGATCTGGTCAAAGGCACCACGCAAGCCACTGGTCGTCCGGTCGCTGTGCGCCGATTGCTGGCCGACAATCCGGCCATCGTCAGCGAATGCGATGCGGTGTACATCGGCAAACTCACCGCAGATGAACGCAGTCGGCTGTTCACTTCATTGATCGGCCATCCGGTGCTGAGCATCAGCGAAGGTGGCGATCAGTGCACGGTCGGCAGCCTGTTCTGCCTGCGCGTCGGCGATGAGCAGGTGTCCTTCGAAGTCAATCTCGACTCCGTCGCCCGCAGCGGCGTACGCATCCACCCGAGCGTGTTGCAGTTGTCGCGCCGCAAACCGGCGGCGCCATGAAACTGTTCGGTTCCAGAACACGCCCGACACTGGGCTCGGTCATCGGCCGTGGACATTTGACTGTCGCGCTGGTGGCCGTGACGATGGCCAGTGTGTCGCTGACCCTGTTGGGGGTTCTCGCGCTGCGGGTGTACGCCGATCACAACCTGCACCTGATTGCGCGCTCGATCAGCTACACCGTGGAAGCGGCGGTAGTGTTCAACGACAAGGCTGCCGCGACGGAAGCGCTGGCGTTGATCGCGTCCACCGAAGAAGTGGCGGACGCTCAGGTTTTCGATGCGCAGGGCACGTTGCTCGCACGTTGGCAGCGGCCCGAAAACGGCCTGTTTTCCGAGCTGGAAATGCAGGCGGCCCGGACCATTCTGGAAAAGCCGATCAGCCTGCCGATCGTCCATCAGGATCGTGAAATCGGACGCATCCTGCTGGTCGGTCACGGCGGCAGCCTGATGCGCTTTTTGCTCAGCGGTCTGGCGGGAATCATTCTCTGCACCGCGATCAGTGCCTGGGTCGCGCTGTATCTGGCGCGCCGACAGCTGCGCAGCATTACCGGCCCACTTCGCAGCCTCGCGGCGGTGGCCCACGCTGCCCGCAGCGAGCGAGCACTGGATCGCCGGGTACCGCCGGCGCAGATCGCCGAGCTCGACAACCTCGGCAACGACTTCAATGCCCTGCTCGACGAACTCGAATCGTGGCAAACCCACCTGCAAAGCGAGAACGAAACTCTTGCCCATCAGGCCAGCCACGACAGCCTCACCGGCCTGCCGAACCGGGCGTTTTTCGAGGGCCGGTTGATTCGCGCCTTGCGCAATGCCGGCAAGCTCAACGAACGGGTGGCGGTGCTGTTTCTCGACAGTGACCGCTTCAAAGGCATCAACGACAACTTTGGTCACGCCGCTGGCGATGCGGTACTGGTGGCGGTCGCCAATCGGATCCGCGCGCAGCTGCGTGAAGAGGATCTGGTGGCGCGGCTCGGCGGCGACGAGTTCGCCGTACTGCTCGCGCCGCTGCACAAGATCGAAGACGCCGAGCGCATTGCCGACAAGATTCTCGCCAGCATGGACGTGCCCATCGCGCTACCGGGCGATACCAGTGTGGTGACGTCGCTCAGTATCGGCATAGCCGTTTTTCCCGATCATGGTGTCACGCCAGGCGCCTTGCTCAATGCGGCAGACGCGGCGATGTATCAGGCCAAGCGCCTGTCGCGTGGTGCTCAATTCACTGCCGGGTCGGAGAGCCCGGTCGTCAATCTTCAAACCAGGAGCTGATTCCCGTGTTCACATTTCCCGCTCGATTGTTTTCCGCTTTGCTGATGATCGCCGTACTGGCGCTGACCGGCTGCCAGACCGCACCGCAAAAAGGTCTGACCCCGGCGCAGATCGCCGTCCTCAAACAACAAGGCTTCGAGGCGACCGACGAGGGCTGGGAGTTTGGCCTGTCCGGCAAAGTGCTGTTTGGCAGCGATATCGAAAGCCTGAACAACCAGAGCACCGAGATCGTCGAACGCATCGGCAAGGCGCTGCTCGGCGTCGGTATCGAGCGGGTGCGGGTCGACGGTCATACCGATGCCTCGGGCAAAGAAACCTACAACCAGCAACTGTCGCTGCGTCGGGCCAAAAGTGTGGCCAAAGTGTTGACCACCGTCGGTATGAAGGAAGAGAACATCCAGTTGCGCGGACTGGGCAGCAGCGAGCCGGTGGCGTCCAATGACACTACCGCCGGACGCAGCGAGAATCGCCGGGTGTCGATTGTGGTCAGCGCCGATTAATCGGCAAACCGCATCTCGCGGGTCTGCCCCATCAGCAGGCCCTGATTGCGCTCGGTCACTTCGCGGATCTAATCCCACAACAGTGGGCGGAAGGGCTGCGTAAGTTCGAGAGGTGTTCATGCCATCCCAGGCATGCCGACTGTAGCTTCTCCAACGTGTCCAATACCTCCCGTCAGATCACGTCCAAGATAGCTCATGTACGCGGCTGACTGACCTTGTACTCGTGGTTTGCATAGGGTAAGTGGGTGGAAGCCTAATCGATCAGCTATTCCGAGCTGAATGTCACCACCAATGCTTTCGCTGGCTTCATCATCTATTCGATCCTGGATCACGTAGCGTGGAACGCGGTTGACAGGTCTATCGGGAGCATCTTCCCCAGCAAAGGCGTTCGCAATCCTCTCGCGCATGGTAGCTCCCTCGTCCCCAAGGTAAACAAACTCACGAGATCTCATTCCTACATAGGCTGTCGAAGTCATTTGAAGGGTGGTGTCGATCATTTGGGGGTGAAAATGATAAGTCGATAGCACGTTGCTACGTGGGCAGAAACCAAATATGGCGGCCTCAAAAACTGCTCCTTGTCCGGCCCTAACCTTATATTCATCGAATGTCAGACGGAGAAAGCTCAATACGTGTTGAGCAATGTCAGCCATTGAGGGGACATACTGCGTGGGGGAAATCAGATTGTTCAGCATTGGCGCAAATCCCAAATATGAGTTTTGCCCCATCAATGTACTCCCTGCGAAACAATAGCCAATGGTGTGTTCGTGATAGACATTTGAGAAAAAACCGTCGGCCGCAGGTGACCTGCATAAAACTTGAAGGCCTATGATTTTAGCTGCGTCCTCTACGAGGACGGCTTGCCCAGAAGTTACCCGGCTATCTGCCGCAATCCAGAGTGAAGGATTGTTGGTAACCTCTTCGTTACACCAGATGGCTATTGCAGTCATCGTATTCTCGCTCTTGGTAGTCAGGCATCTCGGAAGCTAACTTCTTTGCGGCCTGTAGGCATTCAAGCTGTAAATAAAAGGTCTCTTGTCTCACCCATCAATAACGGGCGATTCAGCTCAGTCACCTCACGGATGTAATCCCACAACAGGGTGATCCGCTTTAACTTCCTGAGATCCTCCCGGCAGTACATCCAGAACTGTCGGGTGATGTCGATTTCTTCGGGCAGCACCGGCAGCAGACGCGGATCCTGCGCTGCGAGGAAGCACGGCAGAATCGCCAGTGAACGCCCTTGCTGCGCCGCGACGAACTGCGCGATCACGCTGGTGCTGCGCAGGTTTGCGCTGGCGCCGGGCAGCACGTTCGCCAGGTACAGCAGCTCCGAGCTGAACGCCAGGTCATCCACATAACTGATGAATTGATGCTTGCCCAAATCGGCCGGGCGGTGGATCGGTGGGTGGTGGTCGAGGTAGTCCTGGGTCGCGTACAGCTGCAAGCGGTAGTCGCAGAGTTTGCAGCACACGTACGGGCCGTGCTCCGGGCGTTCCAGCGCAATGACGATATCGGCTTCGCGTTTGGACAGGCTGATGAAGTGCGGCAGCGGCAGGATATCGACCGAGATCGCCGGGTAGGCGTCGACGAAGTGGCTCAGCTGCGGGGTGATGAAAAAGCTGCCGAAACCTTCGGTGCAGCCCATGCGCACATGCCCTGACAGCGCCACGCCAGAGCCTGAGACCTGCTCGCAAGCCATGTGCAACGTGCTTTCAATCGACTCGGCATAACCCAGCAGGCGCTGGCCTTCGGTGGTCAGCACAAAACCGCTGGTACGCGATTTTTCGAACAGCAATGTGCCCAACGCCGCTTCCAGCGAACTGATGCGCCGCGACACGGTGGTGTAGTCCACCGCCAGCCGTTTGGCCGCGGTGCTGGCCTTGCGCGTGCGGGCGACTTCGAGGAAAAACTTCAGGTCGTCCCAGTTCAGCGACCCCAGGGAGGTGATGTTTTTTTGCATGATGGACGGGCTTATATGTGCGTTCTTATTAGAAGTTTGCACATCTATACTCCAAAAACAGTCCGACAACCAATTCGTGACACACGCCTCATCTCAAGGCGAACCCCTTCGCCTTGGCTCCTACGATAAAAACAAGTTTCGGAGACCAGCATGAACGCATCGCTTACGCCCAACGAAACCACGGTCCAGAAGGTCAAGCTGCTGATCGACGGCGAGTGGGTCGAATCGCAGACCACCGAGTGGCACGACATCGTCAACCCGGCGACTCAGCAAGTGCTGGCCAAAGTCCCGTTCGCCACTGCCGCTGAAGTCGACGCCGCCATCAGTGCCGCCCACCGCGCGTTCCAGACCTGGAAACTGACCCCGATCGGCGCGCGGATGCGCATCATGCTCAAGCTGCAGGCACTGATTCGCGAGCATTCCAAACGCATTGCCGTGGTGCTGAGCGCCGAGCAAGGCAAGACCATTGCAGACGCTGAGGGCGATATTTTCCGTGGCCTGGAAGTGGTCGAACACGCCTGTTCCATTGGCACCCTGCAAATGGGCGAGTTCGCCGAAAACGTGGCGGGTGGCGTCGACACCTACACCCTGCGCCAGCCGATCGGCGTGTGCGCCGGCATCACCCCGTTCAATTTTCCGGCAATGATTCCGCTGTGGATGTTCCCGATGGCGATCGCTTGCGGCAACACGTTCGTATTGAAGCCTTCGGAGCAGGATCCGCTGTCGACCATGCTGCTGGTGGAACTGGCGATTGAGGCGGGCGTTCCGGCCGGTGTGCTCAACGTGGTTCATGGTGGCAAGGACGTGGTTGATGGCCTGTGCACTCACAAGGACATCAAAGCGGTGTCGTTCGTCGGTTCGACCGCGGTCGGTACGCATGTCTATGACCTGGCCGGCAAGCACGGCAAACGCGTGCAATCGATGATGGGCGCGAAGAACCATGCAGTGGTGCTGCCGGACGCCAATCGCGAACAAGCGCTGAATGCCTTGGTCGGCGCCGGTTTCGGTGCGGCCGGGCAACGTTGCATGGCCACTTCGGTGGTGGTGCTGGTCGGTGCGGCGAAACAATGGCTGCCGGATCTGAAAGCGTTGGCGCAGAAACTCAAGGTCAACGCCGGCAGCGAGGCGGGCACTGATGTTGGTCCGGTGATCTCGAAGAAAGCCAAGGCGCGGATTCTCGATCTGATCGAAAGCGGCATCAAGGAAGGCGCCAAGCTTGAGCTCGATGGTCGCGACATCAAGGTGCCGGGCTACGAGCAAGGCAACTTCGTCGGCCCGACCCTGTTCTCGGGCGTGACCACTGACATGCAGATCTACACCCAGGAAATCTTCGGCCCGGTGCTGGTGGTGCTGGAAGTCGACACCCTCGATCAGGCCATCGCGCTGGTCAACGCCAACCCGTTCGGCAACGGCACGGGCCTGTTCACCCAGAGCGGTGCAGCGGCGCGCAAATTTCAGACGGAAATCGACGTCGGCCAGGTCGGTATCAACATCCCGATTCCGGTGCCAGTGCCGTTCTTCAGCTTCACCGGTTCGCGTGGTTCGAAACTCGGCGACCTCGGCCCGTACGGCAAGCAAGTGGTGCAGTTCTACACCCAGACCAAAACGGTCACGGCGCGCTGGTTCGATGACGACAGCGTCAACGACGGCGTCAACACCACCATCAACCTGCGCTGAGGAATAGCCATGAAAATCGCATTTATCGGTCTGGGCAACATGGGCGCGCCGATGGCGCGCAACCTGATCAAGGCCGGCCATTCACTGAATCTGGTGGACCTGAACAAGACGGTGCTGGCGGAACTGGAGCAACTGGGCGGCAGCACCCGCGCCTCGGCTCGAGAAGCAGCCGAAGACGCCGAACTGGTGATCACCATGCTCCCGGCGGCGGTGCATGTGCGCAGCGTCTGGCTCGGTGAGGACGGGGTGCTGGCCGGTATCGGCAAAGGCGTGCCGGCGGTGGATTGCAGCACCATCGATCCGCAGACCGCCCGCGATGTCGCGGCCGCAGCCGCCAAGCAAGGCGTGGCCATGGCCGATGCACCGGTCTCCGGCGGTACTGGCGGCGCGACCGCTGGCACGCTGACCTTCATGGTCGGCGCCACCCCGGAACTGTTCGCCACCCTGCAACCGGTGCTGGCGCAGATGGGCCGCAACATCGTGCATTGCGGTGAAGTCGGCACTGGTCAAATCGCCAAGATCTGCAACAACCTGCTGCTGGCGATCTCGATGGTCGGTGTCAGCGAAGCCATGGCGCTGGGCGATGCACTGGGCATCGACACCTCGGTGCTGGCCGGGATCATCAACAGCTCGACCGGGCGTTGCTGGAGTTCGGAAATGTACAACCCGTGGCCGGGGATCGTCGAAACGGCACCGGCCTCGCGCGGTTACACCGGTGGGTTTGGTGCCGAACTGATGCTCAAGGATCTGGGGCTGGCGACCGAAGCGGCGCGTCAGGCGCATCAGCCGGTGGTGCTCGGCGCGGTGGCGCAGCAGTTGTATCAGGCGATGAGCCAGCGCGGGGAAGGCGGCAAGGACTTCTCGGCGATTATCAACAGCTATCGCAAGCCGCAGTAAATTCGGATCACCAATGCTCTGGTGGCAAGAGTGCTTTTGTGGCGAGGGAGCTTGCTCCCGCTGGTCTGCGCAGCAGACCCAAACCCGGTCAATGCGGTTCTTCATAAAAACCGCATTTACTGAGGTTACGACTGCTGCGCAGCCGAGCGGGAGCAAGCTCCCTCGCCACAGGTGGTTTCCCGGTTTTTTTATGTGAGGCAAAAAAGATCGCAGCCTTCGGCAGCTCCTACAGGGTGTATATCTTGTCCATGTAGGAGCTGCCGAAGGCTGCGATCTTTTGCTTGTCAGGCAAAGACGAAATATTTGCGCACGGTCTCGACCACTTCCCAAGTGCCTTTCATCCCCGGCTCAACCACGAAGATGTCGCCAGCACGCAGATGAATCGGCGCCATGCCGTCCGGGGTGATGATGCAGTAGCCTTCCTGGAAGTGGCAGTACTCCCACTTCACGTAGTCCACCCGCCACTTGCCCGGTGTGCAGATCCAGGTGCCCATGATCTTGCTGCCGTCTTCGCTGGTGTAGGCGTTGAGGTTGACGGTGTGCGGGTCACCTTCGAGTTTTTCCCATTTGCAGGCATCGAGTACCGGCAGTGGGTGGGTGTCGCGCAGAACGGTGATGGGGGCGGTCGCGGTCATGAGAACTCCGGGCAGTGGGCGGATGGCAAAGAAACCAACTCGCACCCTATAGCGCCCGGTTGCCGCTCAGTTGTCTGTGCTCGACATCAAGCTGCTCAGAAACGCGCTTTGCCCTCCGGGAGAGCCAAGGCCTGCAGCAAGGCTTTGGCATAACCGGGCAGGGCGCTGAAATCCCGGGCGCAGAGCATCAGGGTGCGGCGCGCCCACGGCTCATTCAGCGCGATGCTGCTGAATGTTTGCGGCGTCGCGCGTTCGATGGCGGCCAGCGGCACAATGGCGAGGCCGGCGCCTCGGGCGACCATGCGCAGCACCCCGTCGAAACCGTCGGCGCGGATGCGCACCTGCATGCGCGAGCCGCTGTGCAGCGCCTGTTCTTCGAGGTAGATCGCCAGCGCGCTGTCGGTGCTCAGACCGACGAAATCGTAGTGCAAAGCATCGCTGAAGCTGACTTCGGCGGCTCCGGCCAGTGGATGCCCGGGCGGCACGATCAGCCGCAACGGATCGTCGCGAAACGGCTGGGTCTGCAGATCGGTAGTGTCCACTGCATCGGAGACGATGCCGATATCGGCTGCGCCCTGGCGCAAGGCGTGGGTGATTCGCGCGCTGGGCAGCTCCTGCAGATCGATGTCGAGGTTGGGATGCTCACACAAAAAGTCCGCGAGCACTTCCGGCAGGTATTCAGTGATCGCCGTGGTGTTGCACAACAGCCGCACCTGACCTTTGACGCCCTGGGCGTACTCGGCCAGGTCCTGCTGCATGCGTTCGGCCTGTTGCAGGAGAATGCGCGCGTGCTGCGCCAGAGCCTTGCCGGCCGGCGTCGGGCTCACGCCACGGCGTCCGCGTTGCAGGAACTCGGTGCCCAGCGAGGCTTCCATGGCGCGGATGCGCGCACTGGCGGCGGCCAGCGAGAGGTGGCTGCGGGCGGCGCCGGCGGTGATGTTGCCGGTGTCGAGGATGTGCAGGTAGAGGCGCAGGTCGGTGAGGTCGAAGTGCATGGGCAGCCTCGGATTTTGTAGGGGCAGGACTGGCCTCATCGCGAGCAGGCTCACTCCTGCACAGAATGGGTGGCGAACAAACCTGTAGGAGTGAGCCTGCTCGCGATGAGGCCGGTCGCTCCATTGAATAATTCAGCCTCTTGCATAGGCAGAGGCAGCCTCAGTATATGGCAGATTTTCAACTCACCCGCCAAAGCGCACAGTGGCGCCATGAACGCACTCGCAGATTTCTACCACAACCTCGGATTGGCCCTGTCCTTGTTGGTTATCGCCACCTTCATCATGGCCGGGCTGGTCAAAGGCGTGATCGGCCTCGGCCTGCCCACTGTCGCCATGGGGCTGCTCGGTCTGGCTATGGCGCCGTCACAGGCAGCGGCACTGCTGATCATTCCGGCGACGCTGACCAACGTTTGGCAACTGGCTTTTGGTGGGCATCTGAAAGGGCTGATCAATCGCCTGTGGCCGCTGTTGCTGATGATCTTCCTCGGCACCGCCGTCGGCATGTTGTCGATCGGCATGGCAGGCGGGCATTGGGTGGTGCGTGGGCTGGGCGCGGCGTTGCTGCTGTATGCGCTGAGCGGGTTGCTGCTGCCGACGCTGCAGGTCAATCCTCGGCATGAGCCGTGGCTCGGTCCGCTGTGCGGACTGATCACCGGGGTCATCACTTCGGCCACCGGCGTGTTCGTGATTCCGGCGGTGCCGTACCTGCAGGCGCTGGGTTTGCAGCGCAATGAGCTGGTGCAGGCGCTGGGCCTGTCGTTCACCGTCTCGACCCTGGCGCTGGCCGGTGGCCTGTTCTGGCGCGGCGCACTGGGCAGTGGCGAATTGAGTGCGTCGCTGCTGGTGCTGATCCCTGCGATGCTGGGCATGTGGCTCGGCCAATGGCTGCGTCAGCGCATCAGTGCCGTGCTGTTCAAGCGGGTGTTCTTTATCGGACTGGGCGCACTCGGCGCCCACTTGCTGATCAGCGGCTAGCCGAAGAAGCGCTGAGCATGTCGATCCGACGGATATCGAAATCGCGCTCCAGGTACGTCATGCGGTTGTCGAAAAATTCGCGCATGTGCGGCAGGTTCGAGTGCACGTCCAGGTGCGCCTGGCTTTCCCAGATCTCGTAGAAGATGAACAGCGTCGGGTCTTCCTTGTCGCGCAGCATGTGGTACTCGATGCAGCCGGGCTCGGCGCGGCTCGGCTCGACATAGGCGCGAAACAGCGCTTCGAAGGCCTCGGCTTTTTCCGGGCGGGTCTTGGCGTGCAGGATGAAACCGTGGCGTTCACTCATCAAAACAACTCCTCAAATGCAGATGGCCGAGAATGCTATTGCAACAATCGGCATTCGATTCGTGCTTTTTGATCAAATGTATTTTGCGCCGACGCGGCTTATTCCGCGCGAGGTGGATGGTTAACCTGCCGCCATTCGTTTTCCCATCTTTCCCCAGCCCCATGGCTGCGCGAGGCGTTCTGATGAAAAAAGTGTTGTTGCTCAATGGTGGCAAGAAATTCGCTCACTCCGACGGTCGTTACAACGCCACCCTGCACGAAGCCGCGCTGAGCGTGCTGGATCGCGGCGGTCTGGATGTCAAAACCACGTTCATCGATGAGGGCTACGACGTCGCCGAAGAAGTGGCCAAATTCCTTTGGGCCGACGTGATCATTTATCAGATGCCGGGCTGGTGGATGGGCGCGCCGTGGACGGTGAAAAAGTACCTCGACGAAGTCTTCACCGAAGGCCACGGCAGCCTCTATGCCAGCGATGGTCGGACCCGTTCCGACGCGTCGCAGAAGTACGGCAGTGGCGGCCTGATTCAGGGCAAGCAATACATGCTGTCGTTGACCTGGAACGCACCGCAGCAGGCGTTTGATGACCCGAGCGATTTCTTTGAAGCCAAGGGTGTGGATGCGGTGTATTTCCCGTTCCACAAGGCCAATGAGTTTTTGGGCATGACCGGGTTGCCGACGTTCCTGTGTGTGGACGTGATGAAGCGGCCGAACATCGAGAATGATGTGGCGCGGTATGAGCAGCATCTGAAAGAGGTGTTTGGTCTCAAGGCTTGAATGGTTTCGGGCTACTATCGGCGGTAAGAGCAAAAGATCGCAGCCTGCGGCAGCTCCTACAGGGAAATGATTTCAATGTAGGAGCTGCCGAAGGCTGCGATCTTGGCGATTTCAAAGAGGACACCCGTGAAAGCCAGATCCGATGAGTTGCAGATTTTCGTCTGCGTGATCGAGTGCGGTTCGATTTCCGCCGCTGCCGAGCAGGTCGGCCAGACCCCTTCGGCGGTCAGCCGCACCTTGTCGCGGCTGGAAGCCAAGCTCGACACCACGCTGATCAACCGCACCACGCGGCGCATGGACCTGACCGAGGAGGGCAAGTATTTCTTCGAGCAGGCCAAGCTGATTCTCGACCAGATGGATGCGCTCGAAGAGCGTCTGTCCTCACGCCAGCAAACCCCGTCCGGACGCCTGCGGATCAACGCCGCGTCGCCCTTCATGCTGCACGCCATCGTGCCGTACATCGACGAATTCCGTGGCCTGTACCCGGACATCCAGCTCGAACTCAACAGCAATGACCTGATCATTGACCTGCTGGAACAAAGCACCGACATCGCCATCCGCATTGGTACCCTTGCCGACTCGACGTTGCATGCACGCTCGCTCGGTTGCAGTCCGCTGCTGATCGTCGCCAGTCCGGCCTATCTGGAGCAGCACGGCGCGCCGCAGCAGGTCGCCGACTTGAGCGAACACACCCTGCTCGGCTTCACCCACAACGAAGGCCTCAACCAATGGCCGCTGCGCTACGTGCATGGCGACCGCTGGCCGATCACCCCGGCCATCAGCGCCTCCAGCGGCGAGACCGTGCGCCATCTGGCGCTGGAAGGCCAGGGCATTGCCTGCCTGTCGCACTTCATGACCATCGACGACATTCGCGCCGGGCGCCTCAAGGTGCTGCTGGCGGAATTCAACAGCGGTTATCGCCAGCCAATCAACGCGGTGTACTACCGGAACTCGCAACTGGCGCTGCGCATTCAGTGCTTCCTCGACTTCATCCAGAGCAAACTCGCGGCGTACGCCAGTGCGGATTTCAAGGGCTGATTCGTGACCCCTGCGCAACAGTGATTTGGGCGAGGGCGGGTTTTTCCATCGGGGTGGCCGGTCGATACTCGTTGCATCACTTATTCACGCAGGGAGTTTCTCCATGAACGTATTCATCACCGGCGCCGCCGGTTTTATCGGTGGCTCCATCGCCACCGGTCTGGTCCCGGCCGGGCACCGTGTCACGGGCCTGGTGCGCAGCGCCGAACAGGCTGATGAGCTGAAAGCTTTGGGCATCACCCCGGTGATCGGCGCCCTCGAAGACGCCACGCTGCTGGCGGAACAGGCCCGCGCCGCCGATGCGGTGATCAACGCCGCCAGCAGCGACCATCGCGGCGCGGTCGAAGCGTTGCTCGATGCCCTGCGCGGCTCGAACAAAGTGTTCCTGCACACCAGCGGTTCGAGCATCGTCGGCGATGCGTCGGGCGGCAAGTCCAGCGACGTCATCTACTACGAAGACAACCTGCCGGAGCCGACCGTCGACAAGGCTGCCCGTGTCGCCATCGACAACCTGATCCTCGCCGCCGCGCAGGACGGTGTGAACTCGGCAGTGATCTGCAACACGCTGATCTACGGCCACAGCCTGGGCGTCAATCGCGACAGCGTGCAGCTGCCGCGTCTGCTCAAACAAGCGCGCAAAAGTGGTGTGGTGCGCCACGTTGGCACTGGCCAGAACATCTGGTCCAACGTGCACATCGAAGACGTCGTCGCCCTGTACCTGCTGGCGCTGACCAAAAACGTACCGGGCACGTTCTACTTCGTCGAAAGCGGTGAAGCGTCGTTCATCGACATGACCACTGCCATGGCCGAAGCGCTGAATCTCGGCAAGCCACAAGACTGGCCGCTGCAAGACGCCGAAGCCGAATGGGGCTACGAAATGGCCAACTATGGCCTCGGCTCCAACAGCCGCGTACGCGGCAAACACGCCCGCGAACTGCTGGGCTGGGTACCGAAGCGTACGTCGGTGGTGGACTGGATTCGTAACGAAATGGTGTGAATCCTGCTGCACCGCATCAAGCCTTTCGCGAGCAGGCTCGCTCCCACATTCTGACTGACGGAATGCAATCAAACTGTAGGAGTGAGCCTGCTCGCGATAACGGCGTGTCAGTCAAACAATCGTGTTTTGACACACCACTATCGCGAGCAGGCTCACTCCTGCAGGGCTTTGGGTTTGCGCGAGAGCCGTGTAAATCCCGCCCCGTGATTTTCATTAATCGCGACAAGACATATCCAGCAGCGACACGCCTTACCTCTCCACGAAAATTACTTTCATGCGGTTTGAAAACTCGATCTCGAAATGATTTATGAGTTTCACAACCCATTCGAACGTGACCCTTCCGAGGAGTACCGCATGACGCCTTCCTTCGGCTATTGGCTGCTGATGTATGCCGCCGTCGCCATCATCGCCTTGATCGTGCTGATCGCGCGTTACCGGCTCAATCCGTTCATTGTCATCACCCTGATTTCCATTGGTCTGGCGCTGGTGGCGGGGATGCCGCCGTCGGGCGTGGTGGGGGCGTATGAGGCCGGGGTGGGCAAGACACTGGGGCATATTGCGCTGGTGGTGGCGCTGGGGACGATGCTTGGCAAGATGATGGCCGAGTCCGGCGGCGCGGAGCAGATGGCCCGCACCTTGATCGAGAAATTCGGCGAGAAGAATGCGCACTGGGCGATGGTCTGCATCGCGTTTCTGGTGGGGCTGCCGCTGTTCTTCGAAGTTGGTTTTGTGTTGCTGGTACCCATCGCCTTCACCGTGGCGCGGCGTGTGGGCGTGTCGATTCTGATGGTCGGCTTGCCGATGGTCGCCGGCCTGTCGGTGGTGCATGCGCTGGTGCCGCCGCACCCGGCGGCGATGCTCGCGGTGCAGGCGTATCAGGCCTCGGTCGGGCAGACCTTGCTGTATGCGATTGCCATCGGTATTCCCACCGCAATCATCGCCGGCCCGCTGTACGCCAAATTCATCGTGCCGCGCATTCAGTTGCCGGCGGATAACCCGCTGGAAAAACAATTTCTCGACCGCGAACCGCGCGACAAGCTGCCGGGTTTCGGCATCACCATGGCGACCATTCTGTTGCCGGTGGTGCTGATGCTGATCGGTGGCTGGGCCAATCTGATTTCCACGCCGGGCAGTGGGTTCAACCAGTTCCTGTTGTTCATCGGTAACTCGGTGATTGCGCTGTTGCTGGCGACCTTGCTGAGCTTCTGGACGTTGGGCATCGCCCAGGGTTTCAATCGTGAATCGATCCTCAAATTTACCAACGAGTGCCTGGCACCGACCGCCAGTATCACCTTGCTGGTCGGCGCCGGCGGTGGTCTGAACCGGATTCTGGTGGACGCCGGGGTCACCGATCAGATCGTCGGTCTGGCCCACGAATTTCACCTGTCGCCGCTGATCATGGGCTGGCTGTTCGCCGCGTTGATGCGGGTGGCCACCGGCTCGGCCACCGTCGCGATGACCACCGCGTCCGGCGTGGTTGCGCCGGTAGCCATCGGCCTGGGTTATCCACACCCGGAATTGCTGGTGCTGGCGACCGGCGCCGGCTCGGTGATCTTTTCCCACGTCAATGACGGCGGCTTCTGGTTGATCAAGGAATACTTCAACATGACGGTCGCGCAGACGTTCAAGACCTGGACCGTGCTTGAGACCCTGATCTCGCTGGTCGCTTTCGGTCTGACCGTCGGTCTTTCTTATTTGCTGTAACCGGAGCCAGCCGCCATGGACATCCTTTATCAGATCCGCGCCCGTCAGGACTCCTTCAGCGCGGGCGAGGGCCGCATCGCCCGGCTGATGCTCGACGACGTCGGTTTTGCCGCCTCCGCCAGCCTCGAAGAACTGGCGCAACGGGCCGAGGTCAGCACCGCCACGCTGTCGCGTTTCGCCCGCACGGTGGGCTGCCGCGACCTGCGTGATCTGCGCCTGCAACTGGCTCAGGCCAGCGGCGTTGGCAGCCGCTTTCTCGACCCGGCGGGCACGCCCGAGCAGTCGGCGTTCTACGGGCAGATTGTCGGCGACATCGAAACCACGCTGCGCCAGCATCTGGCCGGGTTTGACGAATCGCGCTTCGCCGATGCGGTAAAAATGCTCGGTCAGGCACGGATGATTCATGCGTTCGGCATGGGCGGTTGCTCGACCCTGTGCAGCGACGAGTTGCAGGTGCGCCTGGTGCGCCTCGGCTACCCGATTGCGGTGTGCCACGACGCGGTGATGATGCGCGTCACCGCCGCCAGCCTCAGTGCCGAGCAAGCGCTGATCGTCTGCTCGCTGACCGGCATCACCCCGGAGCTTTTGGAAACCGTCGAACTGGCGCGCAACTATGGCGCGCGCATTCTGGCCATCACCCGCGCCGACTCGCCGCTGGCCGAATTGGCCGACATCGTTCTGCCGCTGCAAGGCGCGGAAACTTCGTTCATCTACAAACCGACGGCGGCGCGCTACGGCATGTTGCTCGCCATCGATGTGCTTGCGACCGAGCTGGCGCTGGCCAATCCTGAAGACAATCAAGAGCGTCTGCGGCGGATCAAACTCGCCCTCGACGAATACCGTGGCGGTGACGATCACCTGCCGCTGGGAGACTGAGATGCTGTACGACACGCTGATCCGCAACGCCACCGTCATCGATGGCAGCAACACGCCCGGCTACCGCGCCGATGTGGCGATTCTCAACGGGCGCATCGAGCGTATCGGCGACTTGCACGATGCCCGCGCCACGGAAGAAATCGACGCCGCCGACCGCGTGCTGGCCCCGGGGTTCATCGACGTGCACACCCACGACGACACCGTGGTCATCCGTCAGCCGGAGATGTTGCCCAAGCTCAGTCAGGGCGTGACCACGGTGATCGTCGGCAACTGTGGGATCAGCGCCTCGCCAGTCAGTTTGCAAGGTAATCCGCCGGACCCGATGAACCTGCTCGGCACCGCAGCGGCGTTCGTTTATCCCCGTTTCAGCGATTACCGCGCCGCCGTCGAAGCGGCGAACACCACGTTGAACGTGGCCGCGTTGGTTGGCCACACCGCGCTGCGCAGCAACCACCTCGACGACCTGTTCCGCACCGCCACGCCTGACGAAATTGCCGCGATGCGCGAGCAATTGCGTGAAAGCCTTGAAGCCGGCGCGCTCGGTTTATCCACAGGCCTGGCCTACGCCAGCGCCTACAACGCCTCCACCGACGAAGTGAAGCAACTGACCGAAGAACTGAGCGCATTCGGCGCGGTGTACACCACCCACCTGCGCAGTGAATTCGAACCGGTGCTGGAGGCGATGGAAGAAGCGTTCAGCATCGGCCGTCACTCGCGGTCACCGGTGATCATCTCCCACCTCAAATGCGCCGGTGTCGGTAACTGGGGGCGCAGTCCGCAGTTGCTCGCATCGCTGGAGGCAGCGGCGAAAACCCAGCATGTGGGCTGCGATTGCTATCCCTACGCGGCGAGCTCTTCGACACTGGATCTGAAGCAAGTCACCGACGCTCATCGCATCACCATCACCTGGTCGACGCCGCATCCTGAAGTCAGCGGCCGCGACCTGATCGACATCGCCGCCGAATGGAATGTGCCACTGCCCGACGCCGCCAAACGCCTGCAACCGGCGGGCGCGGTGTACTACGGCATGGACGAGGCGGACGTCCGAAAAATCCTCGCGCATCCGCTGTCGATGGTCGGGTCTGACGGACTGCCGGAAGACCCGTTCCCGCATCCACGCCTGTGGGGCGCTTTCCCACGAGTGCTCGGACATTTCAGTCGCGATGTCGGGCTGTTTCCGCTGCACACCGCCGTGCACAAGATGACCGGCCTGTCGGCGGCGCGGTTTGGCTTGAAGGAACGCGGTGAGATTCGTGAGGGAAACTGGGCGGATCTGGTGTTGTTCGATCCGGCGACGGTGCGCGATGTGGCGGATTTCACTGATCCGCAACGGGCGGCGCAGGGGATTGATGGGGTGTGGGTCAATGGCGTGTTGAGCTATCGCGACGGGCAGGCGAATGGTCGCCGGGAAGGGCGGTTTCTGGCACGCGAAGGTGATCTGCGCGCAGGTTTTCGTTGATGGTGATGACGCCAAAAGATCGCAGCCTGCGGCAGCTCCTACAGGAGATCGCATTCCAATGAAGGAGCTGCCGAAGGCCGCGATCTTTTGATCTGCGTCTCATAGTGGCACTCTGAGATTAAAGAATGTCGAAACCAAGCCGAATTGCTGACATCACGCCCAGCTACACTTTTGGGCCAAACAAGTCAGGGAGCACCCCATGAGCTTCGGCAAAACCACCCCGATCCTGCGGATCTTCGATGAAGCCAAGGCGTTGGAATTTTACGTCGACTTCCTCGGCTTCAAGATCGACTGGCAGCATCGTTTCGAAGCGAACTTCCCGCTGTATGTGCAGGTGTCGCGTGGTGAGTGCGTGCTGCACCTGTCCGAGCATCATGGGGATGCGACGCCGGGCTCGGCATTGCGTATCGAGACCGATGAGCTGGAGGCGTTTCAGCAGCAGTTGCTGGCCAAGGACTACAAGTTCTCGCACCCACAGATTCAGGCGATGCCGTGGGGCAGTCAGGACATGACGATTGCTGATCCGTTTGGTAATCGGTTGGTGTTTACCAACGCGATCAGTGTTTGAGTCGAGCCGACAAAAAAGCCCGTTGCCAAACCACAAAGGTCTGGCCGCGGGCTTTTTCGTTATTCGGTCGGCACTAATTGATCCAGCACCCGATTGACGGCGATTTCCGCCACCATCACCACTTGTGCGATGCCTTGCAGGGTCTTGCGGTGCGAGCCTTCAAGCAGGCCGGCAAAGTCGTTGAGCATCACGGTGGCCGAGCCGAGGCTTTCGCAGGCGTCGGCCAGCAACGGTTCGGTGCCGCTGGCCGGATTGGCCATGTAGAGACGATTGGGCTGGTATGGGGTGGCCATGATGGCGGGCCTCGGTGGGCCGAGGTAGTGGTCGAGGGCGCGCTCGGCGGCTTCGTGGAATTTCCTTGAATCGGGGGATTCGTAGGGGGAGGCCGCGTCGGTGGATGGCGGGTTGGGTGTAACTTTGAACATGATTTTGGGTCCTGAAGTAGGAGCCATCACCGCTTCTCTACTAATAAGAAGAGGTGGCAGCTGTGCGCAGGTTAGTAGACCGGGGACCCAGGGAAAACCGGCGCGCTCGAAAGCGCCCTACGCACAGCCACCATAGAGTGCAGGCGGAAAATGCCTGACTGTTTGATGTGCAATGCACCCTGGAAGAACCTCGGGCTACTAAACCCGATCACTGGAAATCAGTGATGGACTCAAGTTACCGACGGCCTCCAAGGCGCACAAGCCGGCGGATTCTGGCGTAGCCGTAGGCAGCGGCGCAAGGATTTGTGGGTGGTTTCGCGTAACGCTGAGTGTCCTTAAACATCTGCGCTAAAAAATGTTTATTGCGTTATGGCGGCTGGCCCCATCGCGAGCAGGCTCACTCCTACAATTGATCTTCAGTGAGCGCAGATTTTGTGTTCCGCACGACTCACTGTAGGAGTGAGCCTGCTCGCGATGGCGCCAGTCCTGTCACCCCCGATGCATCTGCCGAAACTCCCCCGGCGGCATCCCGCGCCGGCTCTTGAACGTGCGATGGAACGACCGCGGCTCGGTAAACCCCAGATACTGCGCAATGTCCTGAATCGGCAACGTACTGTTGAGCAAATAATGCTCGGCCAGCTCCTGACGCAAATCATCCAGAATCTGCTGATAAGACGTCCCCGCCAGATGCAACTGACGCTGCAACGTACGCACCGAAACCGCGAGCTGCTCGGCCACCTGTTCCTTGCGCGGCAAGCCTTCCTTGAGCAACTGGCGCAGGATGCTTTTGACCCGCTGCTCCAGCGACGCATCCTCCAGTGTCGCCATCAACCCCTTCGCATGTTCTTCCAGGGTGCGCAGCAATTGCGCGTCGGCCTGGCGCAGCGGTAATTGCAGGTACGCCAGAGGCACGATCAGCGCCGAATACGCCTGCTCGAACAGCACCGGGCAATCGAAAAACGCTTCGAATTGCGCCTGGCTGGCGTCTGTCGGGCACGGATGTTCCAGCCACACGGCGGCGGGCGACATCTGCGTGTCGGCGATCCAGCGCGCATATTGCAGCCAGGAGCCGAGGACGTTTTCCACCAGATGCCGACGAATCCGCGGACGCTCGTAGCGGCAAGTCCAGATCAGGTGAACGTGGCCGTCCTGCACTTCGGCACGGCTGACGCCCATGTCGCCCACCAGTTTTTCGAACGGCATGATCCGGCTCATGGCGTCGCCCAGAGTCGCGCAGTTCATGGTGATGTAACCGAGCACGCTCCAGGAATTGGGCAGGACGAAGTTCGCGGCATTGAGACCAAACAGCGGATCGCCCGAGTGCTCGCAGAAATAGTCGAGCAGGCGCTCATGGGTTTCACCCGGCAGGCGCAGGCTGTTGTCGCTCAGTTGCTGCGCCTGCAATCCGGCTGCCGCCAACGCCGGCTCGATGGCCATGCCCAGTTGCTCGGCATGGCGCACGTATTTGAGCAGCGGCGGAACCGAGGTGAAGCCGAGCGATTGCATGATCCGAATCCCTTGATCAAGGCCTGCGTGAGCGAATGAATGCCTGAAAGGTAATTTGAAACCCCGACTAAAGTAAATGGCTGGCACTTGCGCGACGTTTGACTCAATTGGCTACTCGAACTGGCCGGATGCGACCGTGACACTTTTCGGCCGCTGACTAGTATGGAGGCCTGCCACATCACTGATCAGACTGCATAAGAAGGACACACGCATGCGACGCTGGAACGGCTGGGGAGAGGCAACCACGGTGGTCGAACTGCCGGCCCATGGCGCGAGTTTTCTCCATGAACGACTGGGGGCCGGGCACGTGTTGCCCGATGCCACGCTGGAGTCGGCATTGGCACGGGTGCCGCTTTCGCGGCTGGCGGCGCACGCCTTGTACAGCGTCGACGCCCATGATCGTCTGCTGCACGCCCGGGGCCAGAGCCTGCCGGACTGGCTGGCGCTGCGCGAAGGCGCGCTGGGCAACTATCCGGACGCGGTGGCGTTTCCCGAAACCGCCGGGCAGATCCGCCAATTGCTGGCGCTGGCCCATGAGCAGGATCTGTGCCTGATTCCCTACGGCGGCGGCACTTCGGTGGCCGGGCATATCAACCCGCCGGATTCGACGCGGCCGGTGGTGACGGTGTCGCTGGCGCGGATGAATCGCCTGATCGACCTCGACGAACAGAGCCAACTGGCGACGCTCGGTCCCGGTGCCAGTGGCCCGCAGGTGGAAAGTCAGCTGCGCGCTCGCGGCTACACGCTGGGGCATTTCCCGCAGTCGTGGGAGTTGTCGACGCTGGGCGGTTGGGTCGCCAGTCGCTCCAGTGGTCAGCAGTCGCTGCGCTATGGGCGCATCGAGCAATTGTTCGCCGGCGGGACCCTGGAAACCTTCGCCGGGCCGTTGGAAATTCCGACATTTCCAGCCTCGGCGGCGGGGCCTGATCTGCGCGAAGTCGTGCTCGGTTGCGAGGGCCGTTTCGGGATCATTTCCGAGGTCAAGGTGCGGGTCAGCCCGCTGCCGGCTGATGAACGTTTTTACGGGGTGTTCCTGCCGAGCTGGAGCAAAGCGCTGCAAGCGATCCGCCAATTGGCGCAGGCGCGAGTGCCGCTGTCGATGCTGCGCCTGTCGAACGCGGTGGAGACCGAAACCCAACTGGCGCTGGCCGGGCATCCGCAGCAAATCGCCTGGCTGGAAAAGTATCTGAACCTGCGCGGCGCCGGTGAAGGCAAGTGCCTGCTGACCTTCGGCGTGACTGGCAATCGTCGGCAAAATGCGCTGTCGCTGAGCCAGGCGCGCCAGCATCTGAAAGCCTTCGGCGGTGTGTTCACCGGTACGTTGCTTGGCAAGAAGTGGGCGCAGAACCGCTTCCGTTTTCCCTACCTGCGCGAGAACCTGTGGAACGCCGGTTACGTGGTCGACACCCTGGAAACCGCCACCGACTGGAGCAACGTCGACAACCTTCTCAACCTCATCGAAAACAGTCTGCGCGATGCCTTGGCAGCGGAGGGCGAACGGGTGCATGTGTTCACCCATCTGTCTCACGTCTACGGCGAAGGTTCGAGCATCTACACCACTTACGTGTTTCGCCCGGCGGCGGATTATCCGACGACGCTGGCGCGCTGGCAGGCGCTCAAACACGCGGCCAGCCAGACCATCGTCGACAACCACGGCACCATCAGCCACCAGCACGGCGTCGGCAAGGATCACGCGCCGTACCTGCCGCGCGAAAAAGGCGCGCTGGCGATGGATACCTTGCAGGCGCTGAGCAGGCACTTCGATCCGGCCGGGCGCCTCAACCCCGGCACCCTGTTGCAGGAGTGACGGTCATGCACCCGGACTGGAACGCTGCGTGGCGCCAGCAAACCTTGCCGACATTGGCCGACGCAAGCTGGGACCTGATCGTCATCGGCGGCGGCATCAGCGGTGCCGGAATCCTGCGCGAAGCGGCGCGGCGCGGTTGGCGTTGTCTGCTGCTGGAACAACGGGATTTCGCCTGGGGCACCTCCAGCCGATCGTCGAAAATGGTTCACGGCGGTTTGCGTTACATCGCCAAAGGGCAGTGGCGTCTGACCCGTGATTCGGTGCGCGAGCGCCAGCGCCTGCTCGACGAAGCGCCGGGGCTGGTGGAACCGATGAGTTTCATGATGCCGCACTATCGCGGCGGTTTTCCCGGGCCGCGTGTGCTCGGTGGCTTGTTGTCGGTGTACGACGCGTTGGCGGGACGCCGCAGCCATTGTTTTCATGACGCGCAGCAACTGCGTTTTCTGGCGCCGGGGGTGAAGGAAAACCACCTGCTCGGCGGCACCTGTTTCGTTGATGCGCTGACCGATGACGCACGGCTGGTGATGCGCGTGTTGCACGAAGCGCGGGCCGATGGCGCAGTGGTGCTTAACGGGGTGCGCGTTGAACATTTGCTGCGCGAAGACGGCCGGGTGTGCGGGGTTCAGGTTGAGGATTGCGAGGCGGGCGGGTCGCGGCAATTGCGTTGCGGCGTGCTGGCGGTGGCGACCGGGGCATGGGCTGAGCGCCTGCGTTTGCCCGAGGCTCCGCGACAATTGCGCCCGCTGCGTGGCAGTCATCTGCTGTTGCCGGGCTGGCGCTTGCCGGTGGCGCAGGCCTTCACTTTTCTGCATGAGCGTGACCGTCGGCCGGTGTTTGTTTTTCCGTGGGAAGGGGCAACGGTGATTGGCACCACCGACCTCGATCATCGCGAGAATCTGGACCAGAGTGCGAGCATCAGCGCCGAAGAACTCGACTATCTGCTGGCGGCTTGCACGCAACAATTTCCAGGTGCCGAAGTGACGGCGAACGATGTGCTGTCGACCTGGTCCGGCGTACGTCCGGTGGTGGGCAGCGCGGCGGGTGAACAGCAAGGCAAACCGTCGAATGAAACCCGTGAACATGTGCTGTGGCAGGAGCCGGGTTGCGTCACGTTAGCCGGCGGCAAGCTGACAACATTTCGTCCGCAAGCCATCGAAGTGCTCAAGGCCTGTGCCGACATGCTTGGCCGCCATTTCGAAGATGATGGCGCCGCCGTTTTTGCCGCCGTAGCGCCACTGTCGATCCCCGGACTCAGCCCGCAACAGTGGCGACGTCTGGCCGGACGCCACGGTCGCGATCTGCCGCGACTGGCGCAGTTGATCACCGAGTTGGGCCACGAAACGGTCGGCAACACCGACACCTTGTGGGCAGAACTGGCCTTCGCCTGTGAGGCGGAAATGGTTCTGCACCTCGATGATCTATTGCTGCGCCGCACCCGTCTGGGCCTGTTGCTGGCGTGCGGTGGCGAAGCGCATTTTGTTGCCATCCGCCAACTCTGCCAGCCTCGCCTGGGCTGGGACGATGCACACTGGCAGCAAGAGCTGCAGCGTTACCGGGCGTTGTGGCAACGCCATCACGGCCTGCCGGATGCCACGCCTTGATGCCCCTTGAAGAGAGCGCCATGGATAACCACTCGAACAAGCGCTACCTGCTGGCGATCGACAACGGCACCCAGAGCGTGCGCGCATTGCTCTTCGATTTGCAGGGCAATCTGCTCGGCAAAGGCAAGGTCGAGTTGCAGGCGTACTACTCGACGCAACCGGGCTGGGCCGAGCAGGACCCGGAATATTACTGGGCGAAACTCGGCGAGGCCTGTCAGCAGGTATGGGCGCAAACCGGGATTGATCGCTCGCAGATTGCCGGCGTCTCACTGACCACTCAGCGCGGCACGGTGATCAACGTCGATACTCAGGGCAAGCCGCTGCGCCCGGCCATTCTTTGGCTCGATCAACGCCAGAGCGAAGTCGAGGGCGGGATCAAGGGACCGTGGGGCTGGCTGTTCAAACTGGTCGGCGCGCAGGCTACCGTGGATTACTTTCGTGCTCAGGCCGAGGCCAACTGGATCGCCAGACACCAGCCTGAAGTATGGGCGGCGACCGACAAGTTTCTGCTGCTCTCGGGCTTTCTCACCCATCGCCTGTGTGGGCGCTTTGTCGACTCTGTCGGATGTTGCGTCGGCTATCTGCCGTTCGACTTCAAACGCCTGAAATGGGCCGCGCCCAGTGACTGGAAATGGCAGGCGCTGGCGGTACGTCCGGAGCAATTGCCGACCTTGCACAAACCCGGTGAAACCCTCGGCTACATCAGCGCTGAGGCCAGCCGCCACACCGGGATTCCCGAGGGCTTGCCGCTGATTGCCGCGGGCGCTGACAAGGCCTGCGAAGTGGTCGGTTCCGGCGTGGTCGATACGAGCACCGTGTGCCTGTCCTACGGCACCACCGCGACGATTACCAGCACCCGTTCGCGCTATCTGGAAATCGTCCCGCTGATCCCGCCGTACCCTTCGGCGGTGCCGGATCAGTACAACTGCGAGGTGATGATTTATCGCGGTTACTGGATGGTCAGCTGGTTCAAGAACGAGTTCGGCCTGCGCGAAATGCAGCAGGCGAAAGAGCAGGGCATTGAACCCGAGCAACTGTTCGATGCGCTGGTGAACGCGGTGCCGCCGGGATCGATGGGGCTGATGCTGCAGCCGTACTGGTCGCCGGGGATTCGTGAGCCGGGCGTCGAGGCCAAAGGCGCGATGATCGGCTTCGGCGACGTGCACACTCGCGCGCACATTTACCGGGCGATTCTGGAAGGGCTGGCGTATGCCTTGCGCCAGGGGCTGGAGAACATCGAGAGGCGTTCGAAGGTGTCGGTCAAGCGTCTGCGAGTGGCCGGTGGCGGTTCGCAGAGTGATGCAGCGATGCAGCTTACGGCAAATATTTTTGGCCTGCCGGCGGAGCGTCCGCATGTGTATGAAGCGTCCGGGCTGGGCGCGGCAATTTGTTGTGCGGTGGGGTTGGGCTTGTATGCGGATTTCCCCACGGCGATTGCTGCGATGACCCGAGTCGGGACGGTGTTCACCCCGCAACCCGAGGCGCAGCAGGTCTATGAGCGTTTGTACAAAGAGGTGTACCTGCGCATGTATCGCCAGCTCAAGCCGCTCTATCAGAGCATCCGCAAAATCACCGGTTACCCCGCCTGAAGAAACACCACCAATCCCCCTGTAGGAGCTGCCGCAGGCTGCGATCTTTTGATCTTGTTTTTAAAGAATCAACGTCAAAAGATCGCAGCCTTCAGCAGCTCCTACACAGGGGGGTGGTGATCCTGAAATGGCGCTATCGGAGACTTTTTCTGGTGAGATCGGACAGTGTCAGCGCCGGGGGCGGTTGTTAGGCTCAACCCCCACAGCACCTCCAATAAGAATTAAAAGCAATGAAGCTGACCTTTCTCCTGTTGCTGCTTTGTGCAATGGCCCCGACGGCGTGGGGCTGGTCGAACCACACGGTGGGCAGCTATCTGGCGTTGCAGGAATTACCGGCGCTGCGTGATGCGCCGCCGGTCGAGGTCGAGCCGCTGGAGCATTTTCTCGCCGAGCAATATCCGGCCGTGGTTGCACTGCTGGAGCAACAGGAAAGCTTCGCCCGTGAACACTTCACCCAGTACCCGCCGCGCCCCGACAATCTGAAGTTGCCAGCGGTGCCGGGTGACAATCTGCGCCACGACTTTCTCACGGCGTTGCGGCTCAATCCGCGCATTCATCTGGCGATGGTCATTCAGCCGCTGCCGGGCCAAGACCTGCCCGAACGCGAACCTCTCAGCGCCGATCAGGTGATGGTCGAGCAGACGCTTTCGCCATGGAATCGCCAGCGTTTCATTCGCGTGGCGGACGGCGAGAAAGTCGCACCGCTGGCGGTACTGGCAAGCGCTGCCGACGAGCCGGATTACGGTCACGACATCAACCTGTTCAGCGACAACCCCGGCGAGGTCGGCGCGCTGTATGGCTTCGGCCTGCAGCCGTTTGGCGATGCGCGTTTTCAGTACAGCTCGCAGGCGCCGTTCCACATGGGCTTCTTCCATGAAAGCGCGGTGGTGTATGCCGCTGCCGGATTTCTTCAGCGCAGTTGGCCGGACTGGCGCGCCTATCAATACCTGGGGCTGGCGCGTTTGGCGTTCGCCAGTGGCCATTCTTACTGGGGTTACCGGTTTCTCGGGTGGGGCGTGCACCACGTGCAGGACTTGACCCAGCCGTATCACGCCAAGCCGCTGCCCGGGGTCGAACTGCCCAGTCTGTTGCTGCTGGAAGGCAAGGCGCTGGCTGGTTTTGCCGATGATAAAAAAGCCTCGATCGAACGCGTCGCCACCCGCCACATGGAAATCGAGAAGTATCAATCGACCTGGCTGCGTCGCGTGCTGCGCACCGGTCAGGCGCATCCGATGCTCGCGGCCTACGCCGATGTCGCTCAAGACCAACAGTATCCGCCGTACTCGGTGGACTACTTGCGCGAAGTGGTCAGCGCCGAGTCGGTCGAGGACTCGGCAGCGTTCGATGAAGCCATCGGCCAGTGGCTGGAGACGGCTCCGGTCACCGGTGATTTCAGCAGCGGCAACCAGTTGCAGCGCGAGCGTTTCGAACATCCGGCACTCAATCAGCAGCTGTTCAAACTGCTCGGGCATTTCGGCGCGCACAGCCGGATTTATGTCCGCGCGGGGCTGGCACCGTAGCCATCGCGGCCACGCAAAAAACAATAAGAACAAGGAGGAACCCATGATCAACACTCGATTGCGCCTCACCGGCGTGGCACTTCCCGGTGTCGGCCTGGCAGGGCTGCTGCAACTCTGCGCGGTGGATCCGGTGCAGGCTGCCGAGTTCAGCGTGCTGGACAATCAAGTCACCGGCTCGATCGACACGACGCTGTCCTATGGTCGTTTGTGGCGGGTGCAGGGGCGCGACAAGAACAACGATGACGTCAACACCAACGACGGCAATCGCAACTTCGATACCGGGCTGGTTTCCGAGGTGTACAAGATCACTTCGGAGCTGGAAGCCAACTACCAGAACTACGGGATGTTCCTGCGCGGCACGGCGTTCTACGACACCCAGTTGATGGACAAGCGCAACGATTACTACCGCAACAACAACCCGTCGCAACCGAGTCAGAGCTATCCGCAGGACGACCGTTTCACCAGCCAGACCCGCGACATCGCCGGCAGCCGGATCGAGATGCTCGACGCCTATGTCTACGGCAACTGGGACGTGGCGCAGATGCCGGTGACTGCGCGGGTCGGGCGTCAGGTGTTCAACTGGGGCGAGGGGATTTTCTATCGCGGCGGGATCAACACCACCAACCCGGTGGACGCGGCGAAGTACCGTTTGCCGGGGGCCGAGGTCAAGGAAGTGCTGATGCCGGTGGAGGCCTTGAGCTTCAACATTGGCCTCAGCGATTCGCTGACCCTGGAAAGTTTCTACCAGACCAACTGGAAAGAAACCCGCATCGATCCGGTTGGCACTTTCTACTCGCAGACCGATCTGTTCGCCGATGGCGGCAACACCGGTTACAACAACTTCGGCGGCACCGCGCTTGATACCCCGGTGCCGGGCTTCGGCAACGTCATTGGTCTGTACAGCGCACTGGGCAACAACCCGTTGCTCGGCCCGGCGCTAAAAAGCACCGGCCTGTACGCCAACGGTGTGACGCCGGCCTACGGCAACACGCTCAAGGTGGCGTCGATCGGCAAGGACTACAACGCACGCAACGACGGTCAGTTCGGCTTCGCCTTCCGCTACATCGCCGAGGAACTCAACAGCACCGAGTTCGGCCTGTATCTGGTCAACTACCACGCCAAGGAGCCGACCATCGCCGCTGACCTCGGTGGCTACAAGGGCATCGACATGAATGCCCTGACCAACATGCTCTCCAGCGTGGCCGGCAGTCAGGCCGGAGCGTTGGCCAACGGTCTGGCGACGGCCGATGTGATGGGCAACATCCAGGCGCATCGGCGTTATGCCGAAGACATTCGCATGTACGGTTTCAGCTTCAACACCACTTTGGGCCAGGCTTCGGTGTTCGGTGAAATCGCCTATCGACCGAACCTGCCGATCGGTGTGGCGGCCACCAACGATTTGATCGGTGACCTGGCCAACGGTGCCGCCGTAGCGGTGACCGGCAAGCCCGTCAACGTCGGCGGGCAGATGGTCACCCTCGACAGCGAGATCAATAACGCCGAGCGCGTGGAGGCGTTCAACACCTCGCTGGGCAGCATCTACAACTTCGGGCCGACGCTGTCGTTCGACTCGATGTTCGGCATCTTCGAACTGGCCTCCGAACACCTGCGCGGCAGCAGCCTGCAATACACCGCTTACGATGGCAGTACGCGTTATTACGCGGGTACCGGCAACACTTCTTATGTGTCCGGCGGTGATCGTGACGATCAGGTCAACCGCGACTCCTACAGCTACACGGTGATGTTCAACGGCACCTGGAACGACGTGTACGCTGGGGTCAACGTCTCGCCTTACGTCGTCTACAAGGATGACTTCAAGGGCAACAGCTATCAGGCCGGCAACACCATCGACGGGCGCAAGGCCTACACCCTGGGGATCAAGGCCAACTACCAGAACAAGCTCGAAGCCGAGGTGCAATACACCAACTTCTGGGGCGGCGGGCAGAACAACGGGATTCGCGACCGCGACAACGTCGGGTTCAACCTCAAGTATTTCCTTTGATATCCAGAACACAGGCGCACCCCTTGTAGGAGTGAGCCTGCTCGCGATAGCGGATTTTCAGTCGCAGTAAATGTTGTCTGACACACCGCTATCGCGAGCAGGCTCACTCCTACAAGGGACTTGCGGTGATTTTCAGACCTCACTCCCCTCTCGGAGATCGATCATGTTTTACGCATCACGACTCAGCAAAACCATGCTGGCGCTGGTTCTGGGCCTGAGCGCCGGCAGTGCACTCGGCGCCATCACCCCGCAACAAGCCGAACAACTGAAAACCACCCTCACGCCCCTGGGCGCCGAGCGTGCCGGCAACGCCGCCGGCACCATTCCGGCCTGGACCGGCGGCATCACCCAGGCGCCGGCCGGTTACAAACCTGGACAACATCACCCGGATCCATACGCCGCGGACAAGCCGCTGTTCACCATCACCAAGGCCAATCTCGACCAGTACAAGGCCCACCTCAGCCCCGGTCAGATCGCGTTGTTCACCAGCTACCCCGACACGTTCCAGATGCCGGTCTATCCGTCGCGCCGCTCGGGCTCGGCGCCGCAGTGGCTGTATGACAACACTCTGAAGAACGCGACCTCGGCCAAACTGCTGGAGGGTGGCAGCGGATTCGCCGATGCCTACGGCGGTGTACCGTTCCCGGTGCCCAAGGACGGCATCGAGGTGCTGTGGAACCACATCACCCGTTATCGCGGGATCTACGTGGTGCGTCGTGCTTCCGAAGCACCGGTGCAGCGCAACGGCAGCTTTGCACTCGTCACCTCGCAGCAGGAAGCACTGTTCAACTTCTACCGTCCGGGCGGGCAGTACGCTGACCTGAAAAACATCCTGTTCTACTACCTCGCCTTCGTGAAAAGTCCGGCGCGACTGGCCGGTGGTGCGGCGCTGGTGCACGAGATGCTCGATCAGCTCAAGGACCCGCGTCAGGCCTGGGTCTACGACGCCGGCCAACGCCGCGTGCGCCGCGCGCCGAACCTGGCGTATGACACGCCGATCGCCTCATCCGATGGCCTGCGCACTGCCGATGACACCGACCTGTTCAACGGCGCGCCGGACCGCTACGACTGGAAGCTCAAGGGCAAACAGGAAATCTACATCCCCTACAACAACTACAAGGTCGGCAGCCCCGACGTGAAGTACGCACAACTGCTGACCCCGGGCCACCTCAACCCGCAATTCACTCGCTATGAGCTGCACCGCGTGTGGGTGGTCGAAGGCAATCTGAAGCCGGGCGCGCGACATGTCTATTCCAAGCGCGTGTTGTTTCTCGACGAGGACAGCTGGGGCGCGGCGCTGGTCGACCAATATGATGGGCGAGGGGAGTTGTGGCGGGTGTCGATGGCCTACCTGAAAAACTTCTACGACCTGCCCACCACCTGGAGCGCACTGGACGTGTTCCACGACTTGCAGGCACGACGTTACTACGTGCAGAACCTCGACAACGAAGAAGCCTCCACCGTGGACTTCTCGCAACCGGTACCGGAAGACGCGTATTTCATGCCGTCGGCGTTGCGCCAACGCGGGACACGCTAGAGGCGTATGACAACCTCTGCAGGAGCTGCCGCAGGGCGGGTTGTCTGCGACGTGAAGGGGGCTGGGCTGACGCCATCGCGAGCAGGCTCACTCCTGCAAGGGATTGGCGTTGTTCACATGATCCGTGATCAACGCCGTACCTGTAGGAGCGAGCCTGCTCGCGAATCGATCTTTCGTTCAGCGCAGAGGTGAAGATCAGACGCGGAAGTGGCTGACCATCTGCTGCAACTGACCACCCAGGCGCGCCAGTTCAACGCTGGACGCTGCGGTTTCATCACTCGCCGCCGCCGTCTGTTCCGACACGTCGCGCACGTTGATGATGCTGCGGCTGATTTCTTCGGCCACGGCGCTTTGCTGCTCGGCAGCGGCGGCGATCTGCTGGTTCATCGACTGGATGTTCGACACCGTGCGGGTGATGTTTTCCAGCGAGTCGCCAGCCTTGCGGGTCAGGGCCACGCTGCTGTCGGTCAGGGCGCGGCTGTTGTTCATCACGGCAGCCACTTGTTGGGTGCCGTTCTGCAGACCGGCGACCAGACCTTCGATTTCTTCGGTGGATTTCTGTGTGCGCTGGGCCAGGCCACGGACTTCGTCGGCGACCACGGCAAACCCACGGCCGGCTTCACCGGCACGCGCGGCTTCAATCGCTGCGTTGAGTGCCAGCAGGTTGGTCTGTTCGGCCACGGCCTTGATCACGTCCATGACGCTGCCGATCTTGTCGCTTTCCTGTTGCAGCACGCTCATGGCTTCGGTAGAACGCACCACTTCGCTGGCCAGACGCTCGATCTGCGCGATCGCTTCGTTGACCACTTTGTCGCCTTCACGGGCCTCGCCGTCAGCGGCGGCAGCGGCTTGCGAGGCTTCTTCGGCGTTGCGCGCGACTTCCTGCACAGTCGCGGTCATCTCGTGCATGGCGGTGGCCACCTGATCGGTCTCGACCTTCTGGCTGTTGACACCGGCGCTGGTCTGCTCGGTCACGGCCGAGAGTTCTTCGGCGGCGCTGGCGATCTGGGTGACGCCGTCGCGGATGCCGCTGATCAGGTCGCGCAGGGTCACGCCCATGCGGGCGATGCCTTGTTGCAGCACGCCGAGTTCGTCGCGGCGGGTGACGGTGACGTTCTGGGTCAGGTCACCGCTGGCAATGCGCTCGACCACGGCCAGGGTTTCCTGCAACGGACGGGTGATCTGACGGGTGATGATCACCGCGGCAATCACACCGACCAACAGCGCCAGCAGGGTGCTGATCAGCTGGAAGGTACGGGCCTGGGCGCTTTCGATGTCGCGACGGTCGAGCTGGATCTGGTACAGCTGCTCGCTGGTGTTGACGATCGCGGTGCCCTGATCGGTCATCTCTTTACGCGCCTGCACCGCTTCGCTGTTGGCGTTCTTGTACGCCTGCAACGCGCTGCGGTAGTTGGTCAGAGCGGTTTCCAGCTGACGCAGGGCGTCTTGCTGGGTGGCGGCGAAATGCACGTTCAGTTGCTTGAGGCTGGCAATCGCCGCGTCCAGTTGGCCAACGGCTTTCTGCTCGGTTTCGGCGTTGGTGGAGGCGGTGTAGCCGCGCACTTCATAGCGCGCCAGGATGAACGCTTCCTTGGCCTGGGTGATGGCCTGGAACTGCTCGAAGCGCTGCTCGCTCATGTCCATTTGCTGCACACGCTTGCTGATCGTTTCGATCAGGTTGTAAGCGGTGTCGGCGTTGCTGCCCATCACGTCGCGGGCACTGTTGCCGGTGCGGTAGGCGTTGCGCATCTTGTTCAGCGAAGTCTGGTATTCGGCGATGGTCGCGGCCTGCTGCTTGAGCAGCTTGACGTTTTCCGGGCTCTTGAACTTGTTGATCAGCGCCTGTTGTTGCGCGGCGAAGCTTTCGAGGGTGGTTTGTACATTCTGCGCGGCGGTTTCGTCGCCGTTGGTCAGCATGTACTGCAGGCGCACCACGCGCAGCTTGGTCAGACCGGCGTTGAGCTGGGTGATGTCGCTCATCCAGTTGCTGCGGTCAATCAGGCCACCGAGGCTGGTCCATCCCGTCAGGGCCAGTACGCAGGTCAGGGCCAGGACCAGGCCGAAGCCCAGACCCAATTTCATGTTCACGCTGATGTTGCCGAACCAGCTATTCATCACAATTCCTCCAGGAACGTAGAGCTACTTGATCGTCGGTGAGGCTGGAAGATTGTTGTTTTTCTGAGCCAGCAAGGGTGTTAGCAGGTCTGTATCGGCCGCAAACACGAGAGCTGAAAGGTTTTTGTCCGACGGAATTTGTAACAAGGGCACTTCAAGACTTTTTTCACATGCGTTTCACTCGTCACTTACGCCCGCTTCTCTACCCTCGCCGCATCGAATTGACTGTGATGGATGCCGGCGAGGCGGCCCGATGTGGAATTGAGACTGAGTCTGTTCGGCGTCAAACGCTCGATTTCCCTGAGCGGACTGGCCCGCTATCGCAATACCTGGGTCGTGCTCGGCGCCTTGTTATTGGTGATTCCGCTGACCTTGTGGCTGCTCGCCCCGGCGGCGGTGCCGGACCTGGCCCATGGCAATGTGTCCGGAGCCCGGGCGCTGGCGGCCGGATGGGCCAAGGGCGACATGATTGTGCTGGTGCGTCACGTCGAGCGCTGCGATCACTCGCCGGCGCCGTGCCTGAGTGGCGAAGACGGCATCACCGACCGCTCACGCAGTGTTGCGGTCGGTGTCGGTGCGCAGTTCGAGCATCTGGGCCTGAATAACGCCGATATCTACAACAGCCCGATGCTGCGCACCGTGCAGACCGCCGGTTATATGTTCAACCGCGCGGCCAGCGGCGAAGACTGGCTTATCAGCTGCAAGGGCCACATCCTGCAGGAAGCGCTGGCGCACAAGCTTGCGGGGCGCAACCTGATCCTGGTGACCCACAGCGAGTGCATGGCGGAGCTGGAAAAGGACTTGAACGCACCGGTTTCTGACCCTGGCTACGGTTCCTCACTGTTTGTGTCTGCCGCAAACAAAGCGGATCCGCGGGTGCTTGGCTTCATCGAAGCCTCCGATTGGCACTCAGTGAGTACTCGGTGAACTGAAGTTTGCAAAGCGTCAGCCCAAACAAAACCCGCCAGTGACGGCGGGTTTTTTATTGTCTGGCGCGAAGGACGTCAGTAGCCGACGAAGTAGTACGCCTGGCGCCCGACCATCATGGTCTTGAGCACTCTGAGCGGCGCGACCGGTTCATTGTCTGCCGAGATCACCGCGACGTTCGAGGGTGAAGCGCTGAGGAAGTCGTGCAGTTGTGCGTCGGTGTCCAGGCCCTTGAGCACGCTTTGGGTGTAGAACACGCTGGCGCCACCGACCCGTTCATTGGCCTGGAACAGCGCCACCTGCTGACCGTTGGCTTGCAGGGTCTGAATATGTTGGGTCAACGGCAGGAACGACAGCTCCTTGTCGGCGTTGGGCAGTGCCCACTGGGCCGCGCCGAGGTAGCTGACGATCACCACCGTGAGCAACCCTGCGGCAAGCGTCTGACGATGACGGGCGACTTTTCCGATGAAGCGGTCGGCGGTTTCATGCGCCCGCAAGCGCTCGAACAACACGCGCGCGTACTCAGCGGCGATCACGGCAGCGGCCGGGGTCATCGACATCAGGTACACCGTGCGTTTGCTCGAGGCCAGGGTCAGCATGATGAACTGCGCGACGATCCACAGGCTGAAAAACAACAGGTAACGGTTGGCCTTCAATTCTTTACGGAAATGCCACAAGCCCAGGTACACCAGAATGTTCCACGGCAGGAACGCTTCCGGCAGTTTGGCGAGGTAGTAATAGAACGGCTCGTAATGCCCGGCCTCGACGAACGAGCCGCTGAAGCGCCCGACGCTGTTGGTCAGTAGCACTTCAGCGACGGCGTGCGAGCCACCGCGCTGATAGAGCACGGCGAGCCAGATCAGCAACGGAATCAGACCTACAACCGTTAGCAGGCCGGGACGCAGCCAGGCGCCGAACTTCAGGCGTTTGTCGATCAGGTTATCGGCCAGCAGGTAGGCGAAAATCACCACCCCCGGCATCGCCAGTCCGAGCACGCCCTTGCTCAACGTGGCGACGGCGATCCCGGCGATAAACAGCAGCGAGTTACCCGCGCTCGGTGCGCGTTGCGCCTGAAAGAATGCCAGCAGCGCCGTGGTCACGCCGAGCGCCAGCAGCGCATCCTCACCGACCCCGCGCACGTTGCTCCAGTAACTGGCCATGGTCGCCAGCAGAATCCCCGCCGTCCAGGCAACCGCTTTCGGGCGGCCGAAGCGGCGCAGCATGCCGTACAGCAGCATCACGCTGAGCAACCCGGCAACCGCGGATGCCAGCCGCACCGCCCACGGCGAAACGCCGAACACGCGCATGGCGCCGGCGTCCAGCCACAGGCTCAGCGGTGGTTTTTCCAGAAACGGTTCGCCGAACAGACGCGGCGTCACCCAGTCATCGTCCAGATGCATCTCCATGGCGATCCCGGCGACCCGGGCCTCGGTGGAGCCTTGCAACTGGTGGTTACCCAAAGCGAAAAAAAACAGCAGGGCGGCGAGTAGAAACAGTGAAGTGGCGGCACGCGGCATGGACTTCAGGCAACCGGAAAGGGCAGGAGCCTTGAGCATACTTCGCCAATGCTTAACAAATTGTGAAACTCAAGCCAGTTGTCGTGACCAACGCTTCTCCGGCGTTTCGAACAACGGATTGACCAGCGCCGTCAGCACATGGTCCTGCCAGCGGCCGGCGATGTTCAGGTAGGCCTTGGCGTAGCCCTCGCGCTCGAAACCCAGGCGCTCCAGCAAGCGCGCACTGCGCTCGTTGCCGGGCATGTAGTTGGCCATGATCCGGTGCAGGTTCTGCGTATCGAACATGTAGCCGATGCCAGCCTCCAGGCCTTCCTGCATCAGGCCCTGACCCTGATGCGCGTGGTCAATGTGATAACCCAGATAACACGCCTGAAATGCGCCGCGAATGATCCCGCTGAAATTGCACGCGCCGATCATCTGTTGGCCATCCGGCGTCAGCAGGGCGAAATGCATCGCCAGTCCGGCCTCGTAGGCACTGGCCTGGACTTCAAGCCGACGGCGAATCTGTTCGCTGGAAAAATATTCGGTGGTGCGGATCGGCGACCATGGCGCGAGATGGCGCTGGTTGTGTGCATAGAAGTCACTTTCCAGCTCGGCCTGTTCCGGGGCGAGGATGGCGAGCGTCAGGCGTTGGCAGGGCAGGCTCAGCAGTGACATCGGGGGCTCCGGTGGGCAGGGTCGAGAGACAGGATTGATCATGGGGCGGAAAAAAACAAACCGCGCTGGCGTCCTGTAAATTTCTTTGGTTGAGTGCACAGGGTTATCGACTGCGGCATTTCTGGGGTTGGAGGAACAAGCAATGGAATTTGCATTGACGGTAAATGGGTTGGCACTGTGTGTTCGGGCGCCGGACCCAGCGCTGGTCGCTCCGGTGCGGGAGGCGCTGAACGCCAGTTACCGCGAGCATGCGCCTTTTCTAGAGTGGGCGGTTGAACACACCAGTGAGGAGCGGGCGCTGTCGTCCATGCTGCAAGCGCGGGATGACTTCACCAGCGAGACCGGTGAGCGGCGCTTATTCATCGTGACTGAAGACGGACAAGCCGTCGTTGGCTGCATCGGCCTGGTGCCGCGTCGACGCAAGCGCTATGTCGTCGGTTATTGGGCCAACAGCGCGTTTGCCGGCAAGGGCTACATGCGCGAAGTTATCCAGCAACTGGTCAGGCGCCTGCCTGAGTTCACCTTTTACCTGACCACATCCTCGGCCAACAGCCGCAGTCAGCGTCTGGCTGAAGCGGCGGGGTTTGCGCTGATCAGGGTTCACCCACAGACGCGGCAATCGCAGCAGCACGGCGTGCAGGACACCTGGGTGTATCGCTTCGGCAGCAAACGCCAGGCAAAAAAAAGCCCGCGGGAGAGCGCGGGCGAACCGTAGTTTCTTGAATGAGCGAGCGGACTGTACCGCGTTGATCGAAGCGGGGCAGTGAAGAAAAATTCATCTCGGCAGCGAGCGCTCTGCAACGGCTCAGGGCAGGTGATCCGCGGCGAAATCGGCATGACGAGCCAGGTCATTTCAGAACTCGGAGACCTTGTCCTCGCGCAAAATCCAGCCGGCTTCACCTGCCACCAACTTGTACTGAACCTGACGCATCTTTCCCGTACGCCCGGCGCCAGCGTCGGCACTGTCATACACCGGGAAGCGTTGCACCAACGTGTTTTCCACCACCGCAAACGAGTCCTCGCCCTGATAACCCTCGGCGGTTTTCGGGTTGTCGCTGACGGGAGGCAGGTAGATTGCGCTCAGGGATTTCTTGTTGTTGGCTGAATAGGCGATCAGTTCGCCCGGCATGCCGCGCCCGGGCGAGCGGGTGAAAACGTAGAGTTCGGGGGAGCCGTCGTTATTGATGTCGGCGACTTCGGCGCGCACCACATCACCCGTCAGCGCCTGGCTGATAACCGTGTTGTCGATCTCCAGCCCCTTGGGAGCGATGCGCAGCGTCGGTTTGCCATCGACCTGCTCGGTGCTGACGTGAAAGGCGATGCCGTGCAATTCCAGCGTCTGATCGAATGGCTGTTGCCGGCTGATGGCATCGCCATTGACCAGCCTCAGCGACAGCTCATAGTTGGCCACTTCATTACGCCGTGCGGCGTTGCGCATGAGGTAGACCTGAACCGTGTACTCGCCATCGCTGGGCAATGTGCCGAGGAAGTGATTGCCCATGATCGAGCCGTTGAACAGCGCGTAATCGGCACCCTTGGCGAGGATGTTGAAGTAAGCGGAGGTGTTGGACGGTTTGAAGTCGACGGTCAGTATCTGGCCGGCCTTGGCGTTGAATCTGTACTGCGCGGTCTGGTCACCCTTGATCGACTGTTTGCGCTGGGCGCTGTCGGCGCTGGCAGTGAACGCAATCGGTTCGGCGTGCACAGTGGGGGCGTCGGCCGCATGGACGGACAAGGAAATCAGCGCGGCCAGCGCTACGGCGATCCAACTCTTCATCTTCAACTCCATTGCATCTCGATGTTCGCAGCATAGAGCCTGCTTCGAGCGACCGCCCAGAGATTGCGCGGATAAAATGTTGCTGGATTTGAGCACGTGCCAGAGGTGATGTTCCCTGAGACGAATCAGCTGTTCACATAATTCTCACCTGATTTTTGCCATGATCGTTGCCATGATAGGTGCCGGTATTCCATCGGCCCGAGCGAGTGTTTCCGGCATGAATATGAGCGTTCTCTACGCATTGATTGCGGCGGCGCTGTTTGGCGCCAGTACACCCCTCGCCAAACTGCTGGGGATACAGATTTCGCCAATTCTGCTGGCCGGGCTGCTCTATCTCGGTAGCGGTCTGGGCTTGACCATCCTGCGTTTTGCCCGCGATCGTGGCTGGAAGCCTTCCGGTCTCGGCACCGGTGAATGGCCATGGCTGCTCGGTGCCATCGGCTTCGGCGGAGTGCTGGCGCCGGTGGCGCTGATGTTCGGTCTGACCCGAACGTCCGGCGCGAGCGCGTCACTGATGCTCAACCTCGAATCAGTGCTCACGGCGCTGCTGGCGTGGGTGGTGTTCAAGGAAAATGCCGACCGACGAATCGTGATCGGCATGCTCGCCATCGTCGCCGGTGGCGTCGTGCTGTCCTGGCCACAAGAGGCCATCTCGGCGCAAGACTGGACCGGCCCATTGGCCGTGGCCTTCGCCTGCTTTTGCTGGGCCATCGACAATAACCTGACCCGTAAAGTCTCTGCCTCGGACGCACTGTTCATCGCCGGCAGCAAAGGCCTCATGGCCGGTCTGGTCAACTGCACATTGGCCCTGTTCATCGGCACCCAACTACCCGCCGCCACCTCGCTGGCGCCGATCATGCTGGTCGGCTTTCTCGGCTACGGCGTCAGCCTGGTAATGTTCGTCCTCGCCCTGCGCGGCCTCGGCAGCGCACGCACCGGCGCCTACTTTTCCACCGCACCGTTTCTGGGCGCAGGCATCTCGATTCTGCTGCTCGGCGAGTCGATATCGCTGATGTTCCTGCTCGCAGCGGCGTTAATGGCCGTGGGGGTATGGATTCATCTGATGGAAAACCATGTTCATGAACATCAGCACGAACCGCTTGAGCATGATCATCGGCATACACACGATGAGCATCACCAACATACACATGGGTTTGAGTGGGATGGGGTGGAGCCGCATAGCCATCGGCATGTGCACACGCCGATACGGCATAGGCATGCGCATTTTCCGGATGTGCATCATCGGCATGGGCATTGGAAGCAGGAATGAAACGCCAGATGCGACAAAGCCCGCACTGGGCGGGCTTTGTCGTCGAGAGTTGGTGGGCCGGGGTAACTTGAATCAAAAAGCTATCTTATTGATTTTTGTGCTTAATTTCTGTTTTTATTTTTATATGGAATACCAATTGGAATACCTTGCGAACTTACACCCTAATTTAACTTCTGCGAGACACTCGAGCTTGGATCACTCTGGCCCCTATTGAGAGTGCGGCTGGCGTCTGCGATGCCAGCCGTTGGGCGGTAAGCATGTCCTGTTGCTCGTGGTGTTAGGAGCCTGCTACCACCTTGAATCCCTCGACGTTGTGTTTCAAAGACTTGAGTGGCTCAAATCGTAAGGTACCCCCTTTTTCTGACGGCCACGCGTCATACAACGTCTTGGCAACGTTAACCTGGTTGGTTCCGTCGCTCAACTTCGATGCCTCCCACACGCATGTTCCGACTGCTTTCGGCTGCTGGTTCGGAGGAAGGCCTACCATCGTCACTAGAGCTTGGCTCATTGACAGGCCCGCTCCGATATCCAATGGTGGCAAATCCAACTGTTCGCGAATGAGGTCGTTAACAATATTTCTAGTGGTTTTGACGCAGTTTGCTGCAACGTTATAAGCGTCTTTCACGGATTGGACGCGGTTGTCTGTGTCGACCTTGAAAAGGATCAACACACCGTCACCTAGATATTCTGTTACGTGGCCGTTTTTGAAAAGCGCCGTCTGAGCGAGCGCAGGAAGCAAGGCAGAGGTTTCATAGTAAATACGCTGAAAGCCGCTTTTTACCTTTGTACCGCTTAGATGAGTCTTGAGCCTTGCTGAGGATTTGCGCATGTCGACCACCAGCGCCACAAACTCATCTACTTTTGGATTTCCCGGTTCAACAAAGGGGTGGCCAGGTATCGCGCTGTCGGCGGCGTAGGATTCCATCCCCATGCTTTCGAACATCTCGTTTGCTCTGATGAGGTGCCCGACCTTTTCCCAACCTTGTATCGCGGCTTTCAGTCCTTCGCGCGCGGCGATTTCAACCAGAGATAACTCAGAGTGGTTCATTAGATAAGCGCTCCGAAATGATCCTTAGCGTGTTGCCACAATTGGAGCTGCTCAGATGGTGTGCTTGAGATTTGTTTCGAATACTTCACCACCATCATCCCGCTGAGATCGCTTGGAAGCTTGAGGTCACACCCCTCCTGAGTCATCAATAGGGTGCGTTTGCGCCCAAGCCGACCCATGAAAAGGCCGAGTTCAAACAGAACGTTATCTCGCGGGCTAGGCTTTCGAGAGTCCCTTGATTCGGTGACGTCATCGCCCTGAGCAATGGCAATAGCGAAGTCCGCAGTTTCTAGCTCAGCCTCTAGATCATCCAGCGGATAGCTTGACGCCCGGAATGTCTCGATCGGCCAAGGGCAAAATTCAAATTCATCATGGCGACTGAAGAAGCGTATGCCTGTAAGCGCGATACTCATCGCTTCGGTGGAAGAAATCACAAATATCCGGTGCTTACGGCCTGGCGTGGCGATTCGATCATTTCTACGTTCCAGCCGAGCCGCCAAATCAAAAGCTAGTGCCTTACTCGCGGCAGGAAAGGTATCGATAAATGACACAAAATCTTCCCGTGCCACTTTCAGCGCCACCACACTGGTGTTTGCGATGACTGTGGCCGTCCTCAGAACGACTTGAATGGCTGCGATCTCACCGACGCAATTACCAGCGCGAAAGCTTTCATTCAATATGTGCTTACCCTTTAGAATCCTGACGTCGCCTGAGAGCAAAAAATATACGTCGCTCGAAGCTTCACCATAAGTGATGAGGTGGGTGTCTGGCTCAAACTCGATGAGCTCACCCTTGCTTAGTAGGAAGCCTGCACGCTCGCTGTCTTCCTGTACCAATTCCTGGCGCTTTAGCAGTCGTAGCGCTTCTGGCTGGCCGCTGGAGCCTTTGAGTCTATCCAACATCTTTTCCATCTCCTGGGATCCAAGCGTCAGGCTAAATAGTCTCGCACGTGATGGCTTTCTGCAATCATGATGGCGTGTTACTGTCTGGCGGAGCTTTGATTCCGCATCGCGTGGGTAGTGACGGTCCTCGAACGTCCCGCCGGGCAATAGAACGATGTCAGCGCAATTACCCCCCCTATTTATTCGGCCTAGTCGAGAAATGCCGTTCAAGCGGTGAGGGCAGAGAGTAAGGTGGCCGGTGCCAGCACCATTTAGCTAAGGGATTCAGGACAGTAATTGTCATGACGCTCCGGCGTGGCAGTGGATCGGGAGGCGGCATTTTGATATCTATGGATCCTACTCTCAGCCCGGCTGATAGCGCTTAATGCTTTTCGCAGGTATTTGCACGTTTTCGACAAGGTGGTGGCAAGCAGTCTGCGAGCCTGCCTGGGACTTTTTGCTGGCAAGGGACGATTATTAATGAAGGTATGCTTTGTCGTGATGGGTTTCGGCAAGAAAACCGAATATGAAACCGGCCGCACGCTTGATCTGAATGCCACTTACGAGACCATTATCGAGCCTGCCGTCACTGCTCAAGGCTTGAGATGTATCAGGGCCGATGAAATCACGCAGTCTGGGTTCATCGACGTGAAAATGTACGAGATGCTCCTTAGGGCCGATCTGGTCATAGCCGACATTTCTACTGGAAACGTAAATGCCGTTTATGAGCTGGGCGTGCGGCACGCACTCAGGCCCAACTCAACCATCATCATGAATGAGGATCAGGGCAAGCTGTACTTTGACCTGAACCATGTCAGCACATTTCGGTACCAGCACTTCGGAGACGATATTCTGGCGCGAGAAGCCAAAAGGGCAGTTAAGGATCTTGGGGAACTCATTGACGCTGTAATGGCTGCCCAAGCCGTGGACAGCCCCGTTTACACATTTCTCCCCAAGCTCCTATCGCCAAGAATGTCCGATGAAGAATACGAAGAGTTGCTGGGGGAAGCCGAGGAAGCACAACAGCGCTTTTCACGTCATATGCGTGAAGGTGAGAAGTTCATGCGCCAAAGCAGACACGATCTAGCGAGCCAGGAGTTCGCGGCAGCCAGGGACATGAAGCCTGGCGAACCTGACATTCTGCAGAAACTGGCATTAACCACGTACAAGGCAAAGCTCCCCGATGAGACTTCGGCATTGCGCGCCGGGCTTGAAATCATCCGCTCGCTGGATCCTGAGGCCTCGAACGACCCCGAGACTGTGGGCGTGGCCGGTGCGATCACCAAGCGACTTTGGTTGCGTGAAGGCGACCGTGAGTCGCTCGATGCAGCGATCCAGTTTTATCGACGCGGATTTGAGGTGAAACGCGACTATTACAATGGTGAAAACCTAGCGCTGTGCTTCGAGTTTCGTGCCCAGGTTCAGGCAGAACACTCTGAAAAGGTGTTCGACTTCATGTGCGCCCATAAAATTCGCCAGATGATTGTGAAGTCACTGCTGCCCCTATTGGACTCCTCGGACTTCTTCGATCGCCCAGACAAGCGTTGGATCTACGCTACGTTAGCCAATTGCTATTTCGCTATCGAAAATCCGACCGAAGCCGGGGCGTTCGAGCACAAGTTTTTGGGCGCAGCCGATGCACAGTGGGAAATCGAAACCTATATGGCCGGCAAGGATGAGCTGTTCGCCATCAGGCCAGAGCGGCTGGCAACGCTCTCTCCTGCAGAAAAGTGAGCCCGCTGGTGCGCGAGTGCTCGCGCGTTGCCTCAACATAATCAAGGAGAAGTAATGGGATTACCTAGAACATTTGTGGGTTTCAGCAGCACCGATCGGCACATGTACGAGCTGATGGGCGCATGGCGAAAGAACACCCATTTAGATTTCAATTTCGCCGATTGCCAGTTGAATATGGCCCTGGAGTCAGAGGATGAGGACTATATCAAACGGAAATGCCGAGAGCGCATCGACATGGCCGGCACCTTCATGCTTTTGATCGGCAGAGACACCCGATCAAAACACAAATATGTGCGTTGGGAAATTCAAGTTGCGATAGAGAAGGGGTGCAATCTGATCGGTGTCAACCTGGATGGAGGTCGCTACCTGAACGCAGACCTCTGTCCACCCGTCATGCAGGACGTCGGAGCAATCTTCGTTCCTTACTCGGCCGCTATCATTGCTCATGCGCTAGGGCACCCTACCAACAGCCAGCGCGGGAATTACCATTTCCCAGACAGCATTTACAAAAATCTCGGTTATGAGGCCGTTTGATGCAAAGCTCTGATTTCCCGGGTCTCTACCAAGCGGCCGACAAGCTCTCAGGGGATGCTCAGACGCATTTCCTAACCGCCCTGATTGTTAATCTGGTGTTATTGGTGGCAGCTGCGGTCGTGTCCGTTATCAATTATCCGCATTGGATCTCGGCTGCCATCCAAGCAGCGCTGCTCGCCGGGGCATTAGCCAGCTCCGTTTACCTAGCGGCCATGAGGCCGGAGCGGGTTTGGTACTCTGGACGTGCAGTCGCTGAGTCCATCAAGACGATAACGTGGCGCTACGTTTCTAGGGCAGAGCCTTTTCACGAGAGCGATGAGACTGCAAAGCAACACCTCTTAAAAAAGCTTACGCAGGTGGTACGGCAAAATCCGGGGGTATCGGACAAGCTGATCAGTCATTTATCGGCGCACCAACTTACAGCGGTGATGAAGCAGCTAAGGGCCGGTGACTTCGCTTCGCGACGTGATACGTATGTAGAGTTTCGTATCAACGATCAGTTGGATTGGTATTCGCGAAAGGCAAGATTTAACACCCGTGCGGCGAAGCATTTTTTCACTGCCCTGATCTTGGTGAACGCGGTCGCTTTCATCTGCGCGTTAATTAAGGTCGCCAACGTCCAGTACCAGTATTTTCCTACCGATGTGTTCATAGCTGTCGCAGCCAGCTTACTGACGTGGATGCAGGCGAAGCGCTTCACCGAACTCTCTGCCTCTTATGCTCTTACGGCGCATGAAATCACCCTCATCCGAGAGCAAGCGCAAGAGCTAGTCGCAGATGACGATTTGTCGAAATTTGTGGGCGACGCTGAGAATGCCTTTTCGCGGGAACATACCCAGTGGGAAGCGCGCAAGGACAACTGAACGGATGGATGCTTACGTTTTCAGGCTGTCCAGATAGACGTTAGCTGGCATATGTCCTCGCGCGTTCTTCGTCTACTTGAGCTCGTCAGCGAGTTTCGACCAGGCAACAGTCTTGATCCCATGGTCTGAGATCCACTTGGGTTCGGTTCCGTTGAACCGACTACCCGAGTGCACCGCCACCACTTTCTTTCCAAGCTCAAGGCTCTTCTCAACCTCCCATTTAACCCATTTACTCTGAGAAGTGTCGTCGGAGATATAGACAACAGTCACCGAGGCGCGGTTGATGCGTTCGGAAATTTTGCGCTTGATGTACTCGGCCTGAACGCTGTCGTAGGGCTCACGCACGGAGTGGTCGTTGAACTCGATATCATTATTGTCATTTTTCGCCTGAGCTCGTAGCAGATTGACCTCATTCATATCCTCAGTCGCGAAACTGATGAATACGTTGCGCTTGCCCTCGTTGAGCGCTGCTTTGGCTTTCTGCTCCAGCGATTTAACATCGCCGAGTCGGCTCCATCCACCTGAGCTGCTTCCGCCCATTACTGGTTTTCCTCAAATTTGAATTCGTTGCAGGCGATGCAGTTACCACATGCCTCTTCCTCACCCAGATGGCAGGAGTAGGTCTGCGTAATACCCTTTTCGGCTGCCAATACAACGACATCAGGTTTTGTGAACAGCGCCAGCGGGGCGAGTACCTTGATCTGTTTGCCCATGCAAAGACATATCATGCGCTCAGCCTCGGCCAGGAATCCAGAGGTCTGATCAGGGAATAAGCTAGTGCTTTCATGAAGCAGGCCTATTGAAATGGCATCTGCATTTTTCTGATGGGCATATGCAGCCGCAATCAGCAGGAAAAGCATATTTCGACCAGGTGTGAAGGCGTCTTCGATGATGTGGAGATTCGGATCCGTAAGCCCTGAACGTATCAATTTCCCGAACCCCGACAAATCGGCGATCTCGGGCTCGGGGAGGCCGAGTTTCTTCATGGCCAGCCTGCAGGCAGCTAGCTCCCTCTCACGTGCCCGCTGGCCGTAATCAACGAAGAGCGGATAAATTCGCAGGCCTTCTTCAATCGCCAGTTTTGCGACCAGTGTGGAGTCCAGGCCCCCGGAAACGAGTGTCACGATGCTCATACTAAAACAGCCTCCTGCTTGCGGTTCGCGACGCGCATGACGATCCATATTGCCCAATCGAGCAGCCCAACCGGACAGTCCATCTCCCGCGCGTGGTCGCGCAGTCGCTGTTCATGACGACCGTACTGGCTCAGCCCAGAAATGGACGTTTGAGCGCCTGAGTAAATGCCTTGTGCAGACATGTAATTGAGAACATGCCGATCCAGGATTGCCAAGTCATAAGTGACTCCGCAGTTGCGCAAGAACATGCTTGCTTGCTTAGGCCCAATGCCGCAGGCGTGAGCAACCAGCCATGCCCGTACGTCGTTAACGTCCCTGCTGATCAAGGCTTTCAGGGAGCCGCCAGTGCCTGCTACCGCAGCCCAAGTCGATGCCAGGTGACCGGCTTTGGCTTTGGGGAACCTGTAGCTGCGTTTTTTGCCTTCTACATCCAGAGGGGTACTCAGTACCTCAAACAAACGCTCGGCGAGGTCTTCCTGATTTCCTTCAGTTTTATGAAGAAATCCGCGCGCGTCGATTGCGTCTGCTGCCGCCATGGCGAGCGGGTAGGGTACCTGGCTGCTCAGGATGCAGCATGACAACTCCCACCAAAGGTGGTGTTCGTCTGACACTACACCTTCCTCAATGCGCAAGCGGATGTCAGGGCAGACCGCGGCTACCGCTCTAGACAGCGCCTCGGCGCTATAGCTGGTCATGGAAATATCTCCGGGAAGAGCTTTCTTAGCTCTTGGGCGTTAAACATTCGCACGATGCCTGTCGCGAAAAGTTCGGCGTCCTTAGTTGCAATCATGGAACGCATCATGTGCCCAAACTCTTCATAGTACTCGAGATTATACAGGGCGACCCGGCCCGCATACTCAATATCAGGGTTGGCGTCCACGATGTCGAGAAACGGTGTGCGGTCCCCAGAATTCTTGAAAAAGTCAAAATGTTGGAAGTGATGAAGGCGGCCCCGTCTGGGGTCGATGGAAAATCGGCACCATTCCAGCCCGTCAAAGGTGTCGGCTCCCGCAGCTACCAGCACTGCAATGCTCCATGGGTTTCCGGTGCCCAGCAGATGGATGGGCTGGTAGTAAGGCAGCTTGTCGAGTTCCGTCCTTACTCGTTTCATCGTTTTTGCCCGAAGCGCCAGACCTGCCCCCAGTTCCCTTTCAGCAATCGCGATAACCGGAGGGCGGAGCTGTTCGGAGACGCCTCGCACTATTTGAGGCAGGCGCGCTAAACCGGGTTCATCTTGCGACACATGGACGATGGGCAGTACAGGGGCCTGGGTATGCTTGGAATCTCGTCTGACTGCCCGAACAACCTCTTCAACTGCTTTGTCCGGATTCTTATTCGGCGTCATTTTATCAAAGCAAAACGCCCAGTCATGCGGTGTCCCCAGCAAAGCCTCCTTGAAGTGAGCGGGCGTCCAATCCTTGTCGTCCATGCGATCGGCTTCATAGTTCCCAGAATCAATCAGGACGAACCCACCTTGCCTGCGATAGGCCTGAATTTCCTTGACCATCTTTTTGCGCTCTTTGGATTTCACCAGATCGTATGCAGACACCAGGATTGACCCAGTGTTGTGTGCCTTCAATACGCTCAGTGCCGCGGCGGGTGTGAACTGGGTCTCATGAGATGAAACAGACATGAACACGTTCGGAATTGGCAACAGTCCGTTATGAACTGCCTCAAGCCGAGTCGGCGGGCATCGAGGTTTGACGACTTCGCCGATCTTCACCTGCAGCATTTTCACTGCTTCTGCATCTACGTCTCCTTGCCATGCGCGGAAATCAACGCTGCTGAAGTGTCCATACGGATAAGGCGGATCGCTGTCATCCAGAATCAATGGAATGACCTTTTTGCCGTATTTACCCGCAAGGCTGAGTTCCCCCTTCACGGCAGGTTTACTCGCGAAGGATGAATACAGCGCGATTACGCATCTCGTACTTTGAATGTTCTCTTTTATGACTGAGTCGAAATCGCCAACGATAAGGTCGTCCAACCAGACACTCCACGAGGACAAGAGGAGGTCTCGAATCTTCACCGCAGTGTCACGGTTTTCCTTGGCATAAATGATGTAAATGTCCGCCATGGGTTGGTCGGGCCTCACTGGTTACATTCCATTGCACAACCCTAGGGCGATGCCATTTATTGTTGTGATCAGCTCAAGGCTACGCTTTCACCTGCCGCCCAAGCTGCAAGGTAGATGGCTGATGCGAAGTCATCGGTTGTCTCAATATCCGTGCTCAGCGAGATTGTCGTATTTGATCGCTCGTGCAGCACGACGACAGGCCTTCCTTGCACCTGATGTTTCCGAATTCGAATCAACGCCTGTGGGGATAGGCCATCATCAATGACGAGCGTGGCATCCGCGCTCCAAGCGCCGGCTTCTTGCTCCGTTTCTGGGTTCATCACTTCCATTCCCAGTTCGCGCAAGGCAAAACGGGCTTCTTCCAGGGTGTAACGTTGGCCGATGGACTCGGTACTCCCCTCAATACAAATTCGTGCCCCCACTCTCGCAGCAACGGGGTGACGCTGAGAAAGGGAAAGAGGGTCAAACTTAAATGTGCGCGTTTCACAGTAAAGCGAGACTGACCGCGACGCTAAGTCAGCAGCTTGGGCGGCAGGCATTTTTCTTTCCGCCCAATACACCGCAAATACCGCACTGAAAATGTCTCCCGTACCGATTTTAAAAATCTTGCTTGAGCGGTAAGCCGGCACGTGGGAGACGTTTCCCGCGGCGTCATAGACCGACGCACCGCAAGCCCCTCTTTTAACAACAACCACCTGAGCGCCCGCCTTGTTTATCAGGCAAAGTGCGGCTTGATCAAGGTTGTACATGCCTGCAGCTTCACGGAGTTCAAGCTCGTTGAGCACCAGCGCTAATTCGTCCGCAGTCGAGCCATTTGCTGAAAACGGCTGTGGGTTACGCCATGTCTGTGGATCATAAACAGCACGGTCGGCTGTGACGATTGCATCGCCCTCCAAAAAACCGAATCGCAACACCGCTTCACCTGTCACTTGCAATGCCGGCAGGCGACTAAGGGCCTCTCGCGGCGGCTCGACGTGGGGAGAAGATAAAGGATGAAAATAGGCAAAGACGATCGACGAGGGACGGGCAACAGTGGTGGCAACCACCCCCCTGCTTTGAAGCGCCAGAATTGCAGCATCGTCGGCGGGGGAGGCGTAGGTATGAAATTCAGAGCCTGGTGATAGGTCGATCATGGCCATCGCCGCGCGGCCTCCCGAACCCATCGTGGCGTCCCAGAATGGTATATCGCATAACTCTCGGTAAAGACCGCCCACGATATGCATTCCTTGCCCTCGGTTAACCAATCATCCAGTCAGTGAGCTCCTATGTATCTAGCGATACCTTAGAGCGTCCATCACATAATTTACGGGGTAGCAATTCCCGCATCCTCGCTGAGCTTCCTGAACCACGCCGCACCTTTTACGAAGGTGCCATTTCAGCCCGGGCAGAATTTGGTGTTGTCGCTTGAGGCAACAGATAAACACCAGCGGTAGACGCTTCGCAATATTTTTCTTATTTGTTCGAGGTTACCATTCCGTACCTGAGAAAGATGATGCAATTCTTCGCTGACTCGGGAGCGTGTTCATCAACCGATCGGTGAGTTCGTTTCTATTCCGCCCGCTGAAGGCGGTCCCGGTATCTGAGCGCCCTGAGGCAATTAGTTACGCCCGATGATTGAGGACGGCGTGCGATGCGCTGAGTGTTGCTCGAAGGCTCATCATTACCTCTCTGGTTGGCGCTGGCGCAAAACCGAAAGCATCGTCGTCCAGTTGATCTGCGGGAAGCATTTGAAGCAGGTTTCAGACCCTGATCATGCAGCGTGAAGCCGTCACCTCGAAATCAACCAGCTTTGATGCTTGAGTCTGTAATTGACGTTTGGGACTTGCTTTTCACGCCAAACCCTCCAATCCAGCGATCTTTGATCGCGCCGATCGGAGGGTTCACTCGTTCTTTTTTGAACTATCTCGTTCCACCCTCTCACTTCGAATTTAATTATCGCGGCGCCGTCGTTTACCCCAGGGTTTCTTCACGATTATTGTCTCGCGCAGAGATGTTCCGAAATGTCAGAGCAGGAATAGAGAAGAGGCGACAGCGGCGACACCGGCGACAACCCGCGCAGAAAGGGGCCTGGAGCGTGGCGACAAAAATGGCGACAGTCGCCACTTTCTGAGCGCTTTGACTGTGATGCTTGACCGTCTTTTCGAGTGGGTATAACAATTGACGCACGGACCGCTGTCGTTGACAGCACCAGCCCAGGTAGCCAGAACCTTCAAGGCTACGCCACTTGCGTGGTGGTTATCTCAAAGTGCGATTAGCGTCCGGCGGCTCGCACGGTCACTCCCCAAGAGTGATGGATGCCTACTCGACTGATCTGTCCACTGCGGCAGACGATGGACCTACCTCGCTGCGTTGCAGCAACCTCACCTCTCGACGTGATTCGCTGCGCCAGACTGCGCCCGTCTCTTTTTTCTGGAAAGAGACGGGCACTCGTACCACTGCTGCAAGCCACGTCATACAGGGCATTGTCGCAACTCTCCTCGTGACAATCGGCCTGACAAATCCGATTCGTCGCCATCCGCAACGACACAGGCATCGGTGCCGCAGCCAATGGAAAGGCTGCACCTGACTGATAGTCAGGCATGCCCCAGGTATCCATGTCGTTGCCTTCTCCCACTCAGGATCTCCAGGTGCCGAACTCGTCAGTCGGCACAGCCTCCACCCGCCCGCATTTTCGGATGCGTCTAAGGAGGCCAGATTCATGGGTCATGCCCTTGCTCCCGGTCGTAAGGAGCCGTTCGTTCCGCGTCAGTGAACACCTCACAGGTCGCAGGGGCCTTGATCCCTGATAACACTCAACAGCCGTGGCGGGACTACGTGAGGACAACTAGCAATGAACGAGGAGAGGGCCCATGCAGCAGTTAGATCCGAAGCTTGAACTCCCACGGTCCCCCCGACCGTTAATCGAGGCGAAGCCTGTGGCTGAGCCCTATCCTGTCCAGGCACTGGGTGGAATTCTTGGGCCCGCGGTTGAGCGCATGGCCGAGGTCATCGGCGTGCCCCGGGCACTGGCCGCGCAATCGGTATTGTCCGCCTCGGCACTGGCCACCCAAGGTCATGCAGGCTTACAGCTCGACGGGAGAAACTATCCGCTGTCGCTGTACCTGATCACAGTGGCCGCATCTGGTGATCGCAAGACCGCAGCAGACCGATGTGCATTGCTGCCAGCACGGCAATGGGAGCGTGAGCAGTGGCAGCGCTATCGCGAACAACTTGTCCGTTACCGTGCCGCACAGCGACAGGCGCAGCGTATCAATCCTGCCGATCCCGCCCCCACAAAAAGCGCACCGCTCGAAGCGGAGCCTTCGGCCCCTCGGCTGATCACCACGGACCCGACTATCGAGGCCCTGATCAAAGGGCTCTGTCATGACTTGCCGAGCATGGGACTGTTCTGTGACGAGGGCGGACAATTCCTCGGTAGTAGCACCATGAGTCGGGATAACCGTTTGAAAGCGGTTACGACCTTGTCGTCACTCTGGGATGGCAGTCCGATAGATCGTGCGCGCTCCATGGTTGGTGAAAGCTTGCGAGCCTACGACCGACGCTTGAGCCTGCACCTAATGCTGCAACCGTACTTGGCTATGCAGTTACTCAGTGACCCGTTGCTGCAGGGGCAAGGGATTCTAGGGCGCTGCTTGGTGACCTGGCCCATTAGCCTGGCCGGACAACGCAGCTACCAGGCTGTCGATTTGTCCAAAGACGCCGCCCTAAAGCGCTATCATCACCGCCTTTCGGCTCTGTTTTATCAGCCGTGGTCACTTTCCGCTGACGGTGCCTTGCAGCTGTCAATGCTGAGCCTCAGTCAGCTGGCGCGTCGTCGCTGGATTGATTTGCATGATGCTATCGAAGCTCAGCTGGGGGAGTTTGGCGAACTGGCCAGCGTACGGCCCAGCGGATCAAAGGCCGCCGATAACCTGCTGCGCGTCGCTGGCATTCTTGCAGTTGTGGAGGAGAGCAGCGTCGTGGAGGTCGACCATATCCAACGGGCCTCCGCTTTAGTCGGCTACTACCTCACCGAGATCCAGCGCCTGACTGAGCAGGAGCCAGTGTGTCGAGTAAAAGAGGAGGCAGACCGGCTGCTGCGATGGCTACAGGTCAAAGATTGGAAGCGTTTCAGTATTCGTGAATTGAATCGCAACGGTCCCCGCTTTGCCCGCAAGAGCAGTCGTCATGCCGCCAAGCTGCTGGTCGAGTTGATTGATCATCAGTGGTTGATCACCGATGGCCACACCTTCGAGGTGCGCCATGTTTAATCTTGATGAAGCGCTGCGCAACCATCTGGCTCAGCGTCAAAAGGAGCCCAAAGCGCGATTTGTCGCCGCTACTGTCGCCACTTTGTCGCCACGCTCAAACCCAGGCAGGACAAGGGTTGTCGCCGCTGTCGCCACCACCCATAAAGCTATCGCCTCTACGACAGCCATTATTCAATGGTTGAAAGAGGAGGGTGCGCATCTTTACGTCACCGACAACACGCTGTGTTTTCGCCCGACTGATTGGGCTCAGTTCGCGATTGTAAGTGCGCACTGGCGAGCCCTTTTGCATGATCTCGCGGCAGTTGATCAGGAACAGAAAAATGGCTCGGGTCGGTAAGCGAGCGGGGCGCAATTTCGGCTTCGGTCGCCAGCTTAGCTATGCTGGACCGCAAGCACTGAAAGACCTGTTCGGCGACGGCCATTTTGCTACCGTCAAAGCCCATAGTGATCGCTGGCAGGCGTTCGTGCATTGGTGTCGCTCCGATGAAGGACCGAGGGTCAACGACGCGCGCCAGATAGACCGCGAGATCCTCATGCGGTACGCCGTCCACGTGCGGGAGCAGGTTGATCAGGGCAACGTCGGCATTGCCACCGCGCAGAACCGACTGTCCAGCGTGAACCGAACGATGGCCGCGCTACGCGGTGATCAGTACGTCAAAATCCCGAGTCCGAGTAAGGCGCTGGGCTTGCAGCGCTCAAGCGTGCGTAGTGAGGCTCCGCAAGGCCAAGAACGTGCGCAGGTCGAGTTGATCGCGCGGGCGCTGTCAGATCGTCAGCAATCGAGGGTGAGTGCCATTGTGCTCCTCGCCCGTGAGACTGGTATGCGCCTGCGCGAAGCGATTCTGGCCGATCTGCCCCGACTGCAACGTGAGGTTCGGCAACTGGGCAAGATCAACATCCAGGATGGCACCAAAGGTGGTCGATCAGGGGCCTCGGCACCGCGCTGGATTACGGCAACGGATCAAGTTCGCGATGCCCTGGATTGGGCCAGCGCGACCTCACCCAATGGCAGCCGGAATTTGTTGGCGCCCGACGAAAGCTATAAAGACTTTATGCAGGCAGTTGTGCGACCGGCACGGGACATCCTGCATGAGTATGGATTGAAAGGTTTTCATGAGCTGCGGGCGGCCTACGCCTGTGAGCGCTATGAGCAACTAATCGGCTTTCCTGCACCCGTTAATGGTGGTCGTGTTCATCAAGAGGATCGAGCACTTGATCAGCGAGCCCGTAAGCAGATCAGCCACGAGTTGGGACATAACCGCATCGATGTGGTGAGTGCCTACATCGGATGCCGCCGATGACGGCCGAGTTCGACATAGCGTTGTTCCTGCGCCCCGTGCTCAAAGGTGCACATGCCACGCAGCAGCGGCACATCAGGCAAGCAGAAAGGATGCACGAGGTGATTCGTGAACGCTGGGGTTGCGCGACTCCCTGGTTCTGGAGAGAAAAGCACGTGAGATGGTTTCTGGAGCACTATTTGCGATGCTCAGCTCCAGTTACCATCTACTACTACGAGTTAACAGCAGGGTTGATCCGCCGTAGAAAGGCAAAAGTCGTGGTTGCCTGATCGACCTTTAAGCGTGAGCCCCTGAGTATGGGAATGCGGAGCCTTCCCATACTCAGGGGCTTGGCTGAACAAGCGCAGACATACCAGAGATTTAGCGACAGTCGTCATTTCTGTCGCCATGCGGCACTACACGGACTGTCGGCGGTATCGTTAACCTTGGATGCTCAGCGGATCGGCACTACGTTGCGGTCCCTGGTTTGATTGATGGCTGATGCTGACAGGCTGCCGGTGGCTGCTTTCTGGATATGTTCACTCCACCAAGCCATCATCGGACGCCGGCGTTCGATGTAATCCGCCCGGTTGTAGGCGCTTCGAACTTCGTCTTTATCAACATGCGCCAGCGCGACTTCGATTAGCTCCGGATCCCACCCATGCTCGTTTAGGATTGTGCTGGCCATGGAGCGCATGCCGTGGCTGACCAAGCGGTCCTGAAAACCCATTCGTTTCAACGCCATGTTGGCGGTCTGGCTATTCGCGTGGGTGCGCGGATTTCTATCCGACGGGAACACATATTCCCTGTGGCCGCTATGGGGTTTAAGCGTCTCCAATAATGAGAGTGCATGTTCGGTCAACGGGATTGTATGCGGACGCCGCTTTTTCATGCGCTCCGGAGGGATGGTCCAGATGCGTTTGTCGAAGTCGATGTCTGCCCATCGAGTGGTGGCCGCCTCGGCGGGGCGGGTCATGGTATGAAGTTGCCATTCGATCAGGCAGCGGGTCGTCCGCTTGATACTGGCGTTCGCGATTTCCATCATGAGCTCCGGAAGCTCATCAGGTGGCAGCGCGGCCATATTTTCTTTCTTGGGCTTCTTAAATACCGCTCGAATGCCGCTGAGAGGGTTGGCAAAGATCATTCCGGAGTTGACCCCGTAGGTCATGATCTCGTTAAGGCGCTGGCTCACTCGCTTAACCGTCTCGAGGCTGCCTTTGGCCTCAATCGGACGAAGCAGCTTGATGACCATCGGGGCGTTCACTTCCGATAACGGCGTTGATTTCATGCTTGGAAAAACATGTAGTGTGAGCGAGCGCCAGATGTCTTCGGCATACGCCGGGGTGACGGAATCCTTCTTCAATTCGAACCACGCGGTGGCTACGTTCTCGAACGTATGTTCCGTTTCCGCTCGTTTGGCTTCCTGCAGTTCATTACGCTGAGCTTTGGGGTCAATGCCCTGTGCAAGCAGCTCTCTGGCCTCAACGGTTTTCTTCCTGGCTTGCGCAAGAGAAACCTCGGGATAGGAGCCGAGTGCCATGTTGATTCGGTTCTTGGTTACTGGATGCCGGTAGTTGAAATTCCACTGCATCGAGCGATTGACCCTGACTCGCAGCTGGAGCCCGTCGCCATCGGTGAGGACGTAATCCTTGTCTTTCGGTTTGACCGCCTTGAGCTGGCGGTCGGAGAGGCGGGTGGTTTGAGCGCACATGAGAAGTACTCCATGACACCTTTTGGTATTCCCAAGATTAGCGCCGGGTAGCCGGGAATACCATTGGGAATACCAAATCGCCTGGAACTCAAAAAACCTCGAAAGCCCCCAATAGCCCTGAAACTCCCGCATTTACTGGATTTCAGGCACAAAAAAAGACGTCCGTGGACGTCTTTAGATGATGAAGTGGTGGAGCCGGGGGGATTTGAACCCCCGTCCGCCAGTGCTCCGCTGTCGGTACTACATGCGTAGCCGTGTCTATTAAGTTAACCCTCAGCGACCCGACGGGCAGGGTGCTTTGGGCGAGTTGTGTAAGTTTTAGCCGCTTCGTCCACAACGTACTGCACGGCGATTCTGTTCTATATGACAATCATTTCGGGTTTACAGACATCCCCTGATGATTGCTGGGCCCGAAGGCGCCAGGAGTGCATGTCAGCTGCAATTAAGCAGCGAGAGCAGCACCGTATTGGTCGTCATTGGCAACTATAAGAAGTTGCAACAGTGGATTTACGACTTCTGTTACCAAGTCGGCATGCACCTAAAGTTTCGTCACCGGCGTCGAATCCTAATCGGCCCCGAACTCATTGCCTCGTAAATCAGGTGAGGCAACAAGCCTGCGCAGTGTACGCCAAACGACCCCCGAGGCCAACCCGAAGGTTGGCCGGGGCGTGAATCAGTTGTTGGTACCGGTTGATTTGCGCAGTTCCACGATGGTTTGCGAGGTTTCCGCGACACAGTCGTCAATCTTGCCCTCGGCTTTCAGCGCCTGTGCCTTGCTGACGCTGGCTTCAGCACGCTGGCTCAGTTCCGGCGACGATGACAGCTGGCCCTTGGCATTGTTGATGGTTTGGATATTGGCATCGCACAGGTCGGCAGGCTTGTCGGCGGCGAACGAGGTGGAGGCCATCATCGAGGCAGTAACGAACAGACCTAACAGTACAGAACGTTTCATGTGTATCTCCTTGAACTGAGGGATCCAGACTGCGCTGGCCGTCAGGACGGGCAACCGAGTGGAAGAAAAACCCCGATTTTCGGGGTCTGTTCTGTGGACTACGGTCGCACGCAAGGGTTCTATTTTTCTTCAGCAGGCCTTGGCCCGGGTCACCCGATCCACCAGATAGACCAGTCCGTGATAGTCGATGCCGCCGTGTTGCGTCAGGCCGATCTCACAGGTGCGGCTGGTGGAAATGCCTTCGCTGCAATGCTGCACCGTGTCCTTGAGCGTGCGCAGTGAATGGCTGTTCAACTCCGGGGTGGTGAAGCCCTTGTCACCGGCAAACCCGCAGCAATGAATGCCTTCCGGGATTACCACGGTTTTACTGCATTTGCGCGCCAGATCGATCAGCGCCTGGCTCTCGCCCAGATGCTGCGTGCTGCAGGTCACGTGAACCGCAATCGGTGCCTCTTGCGGGGTGAACTCCAGTCGATCGAGAAGATGCGTACGAATGAAGCGCACCGGGTCATACAGATCCAGGCGCACATTTCCCACGTCTTGCACCAGGCGCAAGGTGCAGGGGCTAGTGTCGCAATAGATCGGATCGAGTCCACCGCGACTGGCATGGAGGAGGGCGCTGATCAGTTCCTGACGCTTGTGTTCGGCTTGTTCGGCATAGCCTTTGGAAGCGAAAGGCTGACCGCAGCAGAGGTTGTCCTGATTGTCCGGGAACACCACTTGGTAACCGGCCTTTTCCAGCAGGCCACGGGTTTTGTCGTAGAGCGACATCTGCTCCTTGTCACCGGCTGCCGGGCCCATTACCCGTGAAACGCAGGCCGCCAGATACACCACGCGCGGACGTTCGTCGGACACGCTCGGGCTGAAGCGAATGGCTTTTTCCGGTTGCGGCATCGCGTGGGTCCATAGCGGCACCTGGCCTTTGGACAAACGTGTCAGGGTCGCCGAAAGCTTCGCCAGACGCGGTGCGCCGAGCAGCATCCGTGCGCCGTTGGCCACGTGCAGGGTGAAGCGTGCGCCTTGCAGGGTCTTGGCGAAATTTCCTTCGATCCAGTCAGCGGTTTTCTGATGCGTGGCGTTACGGGCGCGGAGCTTTTTCACCAGTTCGCCGGTATTGATGCCTACGGGGCAACGCTGAGCGCACAAGCCTGTCGCGGCGCAGGTTTCGATGCCTTGGTACTCGTAGGCTTGTTCCAGTTCGGTGGTGTCAACGCGGGCGCGTTTTTTCGCCTGAATATCACGCCAGATCACGATGCGCTGGCGTGGGCTGAGGGTCAGGCCTTTCGACGGGCAGACCGGTTCGCAGAAGCCGCACTCGATGCATTTATCGACAATCTCGTCAGCCGCTGGCAGCGGCTTGAGGTGCTTGAGGTGGATCTGTGGATCTTCGCTGAGCACCACGTCGGGGTTGAGGATGCCGTTGGGATCGAGCAGGCGTTTGAGCTGCCACATCAACTGATACGCATCGCTGCCCCATTCCAGCTCAACGAACGGTGCCATGTTGCGCCCGGTGCCGTGTTCAGCCTTCAGCGAACCGCCGAATTCCACCGCCACCAGTTGCGCCACGTCGTCCATGAACGCTTGATAGCGTGCGATTTCTTCCGGACTGTTGAAGCCTTGGGTGAAGACGAAGTGCAGATTGCCTTCCAGTGCGTGTCCGAAAAGGATCGCTTCGTCGTAGGCATGTTTGTCGAACAGCTCGATCAGGCGATTGACGCCGATAGCCAGTTGTTCGACCGGGAAGGTCACGTCTTCGATGATCACCGTGGTGCCGGTTTTACGCACGGCGCCGACAGCGGGGAAGGTGTCCTTGCGGATCGCCCAGAGCCTGGCGTTCTCGGCCGGGTCTTCAGTGAAATCGACCTGCTTCTCCACCGGGAAACGGGTCAGCGAAGCCATGATCTGCGCCAGTTGTTCCTGCAGCAAAGAGGACGAGGCGGCGCGGGATTCGATCAGCAGCGCGCAGGCATTATTCGACAGCTGCTGTACGAAATCCGGCATGCCCGGTTTGTCCTGCACCGAGCGCAGGCTGCGCCGATCGAGCAATTCCACCGCCGACACCGGTTGGCTTTTCAGCACGGTGACTGCGTTGCAGCAGGTTTCCACATCCGGGAACACAATCAGAGCCGAGGCCTTGTTCGGGTGATCGATCACCGTGTCGTAGGTCACCGCGCTGATGAAGCCGAGGGTGCCTTCGGAGCCGACCAGCAGGTGGCTCAAGATATCCACAGGCTCGTCGAAATCCACCAGCGCGTTGAGTGACAGGCCGGTGGTATTTTTCAGACGGTATTTGTGGCGGATTCTCGCAGCCAGTTCGGCATTGGCGCGAGTCTCACGGCCCAATGTCGCCAGGCGCTCCAGCAGATCACCGTGGCTGGCGCGAAACGCGGCGACACTGGCGGCGTCTTCGGTGTCGAGACGGGTGCCGTCGGCGAGTACCAGGCGAATTCCGGCCAGAGTGTGATAGGTATTTTGCGCGGTGCCGCAACACATGCCGCTGGCGTTGTTGGCGACGATGCCGCCGATCTTGCAGGCGTTGATCGACGCCGGATCCGGGCCGATCTTGCGCCCGAACGGTGCCAGCCACGCGTTGGCTTGCGCGCCGATCACGCCCGGCTGCAGACGGATTTGCAGGCCTTGATCACGAATCTCGCGAGCGTTCCAGTTATCCCCAAGCACAATCAGCACTGAATCGCTGATTGCCTGCCCGGAAAGGCTGGTGCCGGCGGCGCGGAAGGTCACCGGGACTTGATCACGCTGGGCCAGTTTCAGCAGCGCCACCACTTCGTCTTCGGACTCGACGCTGATCACCAGTTTGGGAATCAGCCGATAAAAACTGGCGTCGGTGCCGAAGGCCAATGTCGACAGTGGATCGTCGAAACGGCGCTCCGCTGGAATCAGTTGCTGCGCATCGCGCAGGAAGTTCACCGGAAGCGTCATTGGTCCTCCAGGATCAGTACCACCAGATCTTTCGGGCCGTGGGCGCCGTAAGCCAGCACTTGTTCGATGTCGGCGGTTTTCGACGGGCCGGACACCAGTAGCGCATTGGTCGGCATACCATGGGCCCACTCGAATTCCTGTTGCACCTGATAGAAGTTGTCGCGGATTTCACTGCCCTTGAGCAGGGCGAAATGCACGGGCGGCACCAGGCTCATCAATCGCGGCTCTTCACGAGTGGGCCAGAGAATCAGGCTGCCAGTGGCGGCGATCGCACCGAGCGTGCCAGTGAGGCTGGCCGGGGTGTCGTTGAACAGCTCGGCTTTCCATTCTTCCATCGGCCGGTTGTAGGATTTCAGCGTCGGCAGATCAGGATTGTTCGCCCAGTGCTGTGTGATGCGCAGTCCGTGGGGCGTAGTCGGTGCGATCAGCAGGCTTGGCAGTTGGCGATCACGCAGCAATTGCGCGAGCAGCGCCGGCCAGTCTGCGCCGGTAGTCAGATGGATCTCGGTGTGCACCGCTTCCATCAGTTTGCGCAGTTGCGGAATGCGTTGCTCGGCGCTGTAGGTGTAAGGCTGGGTCACCAGATCGACGTCGAAGTCGTCGGCAATCGGTGTGGCGCCAGTCAGACTTTTCCGCAGCTTGGCGAGGATATTTTGCTTGGCGCTCATCAGCGGTCTCCCTGTTTGGCCAGGTGCTCACGGGCCATGTCGTGCAGTGAGCGGGCGGCGGGTTTCGGTGCGCTGTGGTTTTGCGTCCATGGCCCGACATTGCTCGGGGTCAGGGCGCGCAGGCGCGTGGCGAAGAAGCCGAACAACCGATACAGCGTCGGCGAGCTGTTGAGTTTCGCCCAGGCGTTCCAGATGAAGCGTTCCTTGCGCGAGTACTTGCTGCCCTGACCGCGCATCACTTGATTTGGACTGTCCGGGGCTTTGACGTTTTCTTCGCGCAGACGGCGCAGCAGGGCAGGGATCGGAATTTTCACCGGGCACACTTCACCGCAGGCACCGCACAACGACGAAGCGCTCGGGTGATCCGGGACTTTCGCCAGGCCGACCATGTGTGGGGTGATGATTTTGCCGATCGGTCCCGGGTACACCTCGCCATAGGTGTGACCACCGACGCGGGTGTAAACCGGGCAATGGTTCATGCAGGCACCGCAGCGGATGCAGTTCAGGGTCTGGCGCAGTTCGCTGTCGGCGAAGGCCTGGCTGCGACCGTTATCGAGCAGCACCAGATGCACTTCCTGCGGGCCGTCGAGTTCATGTTCCTTGCGCGGGCCGGAGATCATGTTGACGTAGGTGGTGATCGGAATGCCCAGCGCCGAGCGGGTCAGCAGCGACAGCAGTGGCACCACGTCGCGCAGGTTTTCCACAACCTTTTCGATGCCGGTGACGGCGATGTGCACCGGTGGCACGGTGGTGGTCATACGCCCGTTACCTTCGTTCTCCACCAGCAGCAAGGTGCCGGTTTCGGCCACGGCGAAGTTGACGCCGGAAACGCCGATGTCCGCTTCGAAGAATTTCTGCCGCAGGACTCTGCGACCGATCTGAATGAGTTGGTCAACGTCCTTGGTGTACTCCACGCCAAGTTTGTCGTGGAACAAGGACGCGACCTGACCGGCATTCTTGTGGATCGCCGGCATAATGATGTGTGAAGGCTTCTCGTGGTCGAGCTGGACGATGTATTCCCCCATGTCGGACTCCAGGCATTCAACACCTTGAGCCTCGAGGAAATGGTTCATCTCCATCTCTTCGCTGACCATCGATTTGCCCTTGATCACTTGCCGCGCCTCGTGAGCGCGGATGATCGAAAGGACGATGCCGTTGGCCTCGTCCACCGTTTCCGCCCAGTGCACTGTCACACCGTTGCGGGTCAGGTTCTTTTCCAGTTGCTCGAGCAGGTCGGGCAACTTGGAGAGCGCACGCGCCCTGATCGAGTTGCCCAGGGCGCGCAAGTGTTCTCTTTCGTGGGCATCGCTGAAAGCCGCTGCCCGTTTGGTCATCAGTGAATCCATCGCAGTGCGGAAGTTGTTCCGTAACTGCTGATCACCCAAGGCGTTGTGCGCCCGGGTGCGGAAATCCTCTTCTACGGCGACCGTAGGAATAATCGCGGAGGTGCTCATTGCGCACCTCCGGTTCGTTGCCAGAGGAAGCTCGCCAGGTGTTGCCCGCGCAGTGCTTCCTGCTGTTTTTCCAGCGAGCCGTTGATGTTCATCAAACAGCCGCAGTCGGCACTCAAGACCTTGTGCGCGCCGGATTCCTTCAACGCCCGGGTCTTGTCAGCCACCATCGCGCCGGAAATGTCTGGCATACGGACGCTGAATGTCCCACCGAAGCCACAGCATTCGCTTTCGTGGTCGTGGTTGACCCGTTCCACGTTGCTCAACTGCGCCAACAACTCGCGACCGTGCAGGTGGGTGTTCATCTCGCGGCGTGCCGAACACGAGGTGTGCAGCGCGACTTTGACCGGCTCGCCGCTGTCCTTGAGCTGCACCTTGCAAACGAACAGCAGAAACTCGGCCAGCTCATAGGTGCGGGCCGCGAGGGCCTGCACCTGTTTCAACGTTTGCGGCTCGTCCTTGAACAAGTCGGCATAGTGCTCGCGCAGCATGCCCGCGCAGGAACCCGACGGCACCACCACCGGATAATCCCCGGCAAACAGCGCCAGTTGCGAGCGCGCTACCGTCCGCGCCTGCTCGGTGTAACCCGAGGTGTAGGCCGGTTGCCCGCAGCAGCTCTGCCCTTGCGGGTACTCGACGCGGATGCCTTCGCGCTCCAGCAAGTGGATCGCGTCCATCCCGGCTTCGGGATAGAACAGGTCGACCACGCAGGTGCCGAACAGGTAGACCCGAGACGGTTTTTCGCTGGGGTATTGCCGAGGTTCTGGCAGTGGCGGTGCGACGCGAGTGGCGTTGGGCACAGCATTGTAGAAAAGCTCGCTCATCAGGCGTGTCTCCGGGTGGGCCCGGTTATCCGTCTGTGGCGGCTGCTGAATATAAAGAGCCTTGCTTTCAGCAGCCTTACAGACCGGGTGGTGAATTGCTGACGCCGGAATCACCAGCCGGCGTCGGTTATTTCCGTTTTGTTTATAGGTTTAGTGCACCAGCATGCCGGTGAACCAGTAGGCCTGGGCCAGAGTGATCAGGCCGACAATCGTGGCAAAGAATAGGCTGTGCTTGAGGGTGAAGCGGAACAGATCCGATTCCTTGCCCACCAGCCCGGTCGCAGCGCAGGCCACGGCGATTGATTGTGGCGAGATCATTTTGCCGGTCACGCCGCCGCTGGTATTGGCGGCGACCAGCAAGGTGTCATTGACGCCGATCTGGTGGGCGGTGGTCGCCTGCAGCGAACTGAACAGGGCGTTGGACGAGGTATCCGAACCGGTGAGGAACACGCCCAGCCAGCCGAGGAACGGCGAGAAGAACGGGAACGCGGCGCCCGTACCGGCCAGCACCAGCGCCATGGTCGAAGACATGCCGGAATAGTTGGTGACGAAGGCGAACGCCAACACCATGCCGATCGACAGAATAGGCCAGCGCAGCTCGTAGAAGGTCTCTTTCAAAGTGGTCAGACCAGTTTTGAAGTTGATCTTCAGTACCAGGATCGAGATCAGCGCCGAGAAGAAAATCGCGGTACCGGTCGCGGAAATCGGGTCGAGTTTGAACACCGCTGGAATCGCGGTGGGGGTGGCGACGATCGGAGCAGTCTTGATCACCAATTGATCAAGGTGCGGAATCGCGAAGTTGAACACCCAGGCGTACATCGAACCACCGGCGGCAAACATGGCCTTGAACGGCTTGAGGGTCCAGATGGTTACCAGCACGGTGAGGATCAGGAATGGCGACCAGGCAATGAAAATTTCCCAGAGACTGTAAGGCGACGCCACGGTGCTGCGCTTCTGGCCGAAACCTCCTGCGCTGGCAGTTACCACCGAGGCCGAAACGGCGCCGGCAATATGTTGACCGGCGGCACGTTTTGGCTGCCAGACTTTGAGGAACAGGGTCAGGGAAATCAGGCTGGCCAGGGCCGAGGTGATGTCCGGCAGCTCCGGGCCGATGAAGTTCGAAGTGAAGTACTGGGTCACAGCGAAGCTCAAGCCTGCAACCAGCGCTGCCGGCCAGGTTTCACGCACGCCACGCATGCCGTCCATCATGAACACCAGCCAGAACGGCACGAACAGCGACAGTAGCGGCAATTGGCGGCCGGTCATGGCGCCGATCTTGAACGCGTCGATGCCCGTCACCTGACCCGCAACAATGATCGGAATGCCCAGAGCGCCGAACGCCACCGGCGCGGTGTTGGCAATCAGGCACAGGCCAGCGGCGTACAGCGGGTTGAACCCGAGGCCGACCAGCAGTGCTGCGGTGATCGCCACGGGTGCGCCAAAACCGGCGGCACCTTCCAGAAACGCACCGAAGCAGAAGCCGATCAGCAACACTTGCAGACGCTGGTCGTCGGTGATCGACAGTACCGAACTGCGAATGACCTCGAACTGACCGCTCTTCACAGTCAGTTTGTAGAGGAACACCGCCGCGACAATGATCCAGGCAATCGGCCACAGACCATAGGCAAAGCCGTATCCGGCCGCGGCGAAGGCCATGTCGACCGGCATGTGGAAGGCGAAAATCGCCACGGCAATCGACAGGGCGAGCGTGATGCTGCCGGCCACATGCCCCTTGAGGCGGAACACCGCCAGAGCCAGAAAGAAGAACACGATGGGGATGACGGCCGCGAGTGCGGAGACGCCGAGACTGCCGAGCGGGGTATAGAGCTGTTGCCAGGTTTGCATATGGGGTGGCCCCTAATTGTTGTTGGTCAGGCACTGTCAGCGTTCTTGGTTAATTGGTAATACCAATTTACAATCGCTGTTGGCTAGGGTAAAAGCCTTGATGTCGGTGTGTCAATTTGTCGCCCTGAAACTTTTGTCGAATAAGCAGCGCAGATGGCATCTGATCCGGTCGGGCGAATGTGCTCTGACAGGTGTCGGCGGGTCCCCGATAGGCCAGAATAGAGAGCCCGGCGAGCGGTCGGGATCGTGGAGAAATGAGTTATGGGGTTTGATCAGATTCGTCAGCGCCGTTTGTCTGACGATATTGTCGAGCGACTCGAGGGGATGATCCTCGAGGGCACACTGAAGTCCGGTGAGCGGCTTCCGGCCGAGCGCGCCCTGGCCGAGCAGTTCGGCGTGTCGCGTCCGTCGTTGCGCGAAGCGATTCAGAAACTGGCGGCCAAGGGCTTGCTGGTCAGTCGCCAGGGCGGCGGCAACTATGTAGTGGAAACGCTCGGCTCGACCTTCAGCGATCCCCTGCTATTGCTGCTGGAGAGCAACCCGGAAGCTCAGCGCGATTTGCTGGAGTTTCGGCACACTCTGGAGGCATCGTGCGCCTATTACGCAGCATTGCGCGCTACCGACGTGGATCGCGAGCGGCTTACCGTGGCGTTCAACGAGCTGCAGGATTGCTATACGCGGCATGACGAAGTGAGTCGGGCGGAGGAGGGCGCGGCGGATGCGAAGTTTCATCTGGCGATCGCTGAAGCTAGCCACAACGCAGTGCTGCTGCACACCATTCGCGGGCTGTTCGATCTGCTCAAGCGCAACGTGGTGACCAATATCGGCGGTATGTACAAACAGCGCGCGGAAACCCGCGACATGCTGATCTCTCAGCACCGGGAGCTGTATCTGGCGATTATCGAGGGGCGTGCGGAGCAGGCGCGCGAGGTTTCCAGTCGGCACATTCTGTATGTGCAGGAAGTGCTGGAGGAGGTGCGGCAGGAAGTTCAGCGCATGGCTCGGGCGGAGCGGCGCAAAGGAATGTAGCTTTTAGAAGCACAAAGATCGCAGCCTTCGGCAGCTCCTACAGGGACATTCTCATTCCTGTGTAGGAGCTGCCGCAGGCTGCGATCTTTTCAGGCAGAAAAAATTATTCTTCCTTGCCCTTGTTGCGCACTGCGCGCTGCAACTCACGACCGGCGTCGCGTTCGCGCTCGGTGTCACGCTTGTCGTATTCCTTCTTGCCCTTGCCCAGAGCGATCTCGCACTTGACCATGTGCTTGCTCCAGTAGAAGGACAGGCACACGCAGGCGTAGCCTTTCTGTTGCACGGCAGCGGCGAGTTTTTCCAGCTCGCGCTTGTTGAGCAGCAGTTTACGGGTGCGGGTTGGGTCGGCGATGACGTGAGTGCTGGCGGTCATCAACGGCGTGATATGACTGCCGAGCAACCAGGCTTCGCCATCCTTGAGCAGGACGTAACTGTCGACCAGTTGCAGCTTGCTTGCCCGCAGACTTTTTACTTCCCAGCCGGCCAGGACCAGACCAGCCTCGAAACGATGTTCGATGAAGTAATCGTGTCGCGCCTTTTTGTTCTGCGCGATGGTCCCTGTTGGGTGTTTCTTCTGTTTAGCCATAGGGGCGGCATTATATGGAGATAAACGGTCCTCGGCTACGGTGATGCTGCGTGCTTGAGCAGGTTGAGTGAATCCCGGACAATGCGGCCTCTTTTTCTAACGCTTGGGCGTGATATTCAATGTCGACAGACAAGGTTTCTGTCCACGGCAGTTGGGCTAGCCGCTGGGTTTTCATATTCGCCGCGACCGGCTCGGCCGTGGGACTGGGCAGCATCTGGAAATTCCCCTACATGGTCGGGGTCTACGGTGGCGGCGCCTTCGTGCTGATGTTTCTGGCCTGTATCGCCCTGATCGGGATCCCGGTCATGCTGGCTGAAACCCTGATCGGCCGCCGCGCACGACAGAGTCCGGCGAACGCCCTGAAGGTGCTGGCGCTGGAAGCCGGGCATTCGGGCAAGTGGTCGTGGGGCGCATTTGCCGGGATGATCACGGCGTTGCTGATCCTGTCTTTCTATAGTGTGGTTGGCGGCTGGTCACTGGATTACATCATCGACATGGGGCGCGGGGACTTTCAGGGTGCCACGGCGGAGCAGGTCGGCGCTTATTTCGGCAATGTGATCTCCGATCCCTGGCGCCTGACACTTTGGCACACAGTTTTCATGCTGTTGTCGGCTGTGGTGATCGCCAAGGGCGTGGTCGCCGGGCTCGAACGCAGTCTGCGGATCATGATGCCGCTGCTGTTCGTGATGGTGCTGGTGCTGCTGGGTTACAGCATGACCACCGGGCATTTCATGGAAGGCGTGCATTTCATGTTCGATTTCCATCCGGAAAAAGTCCTCGACGGCTTGCTGCCCGCCATGGGCCATGCGTTCTTTTCCCTGAGCGTGGGCGTTGGCTCGATCATGATCTACGGCGCGTACATGACCAAGGAAGCCTCGCTGTCCGGCACCGTAGTCGGTGTAGCGTTGCTCGACACCTTCGTTTCGCTGGTGGCCGGTCTGGCATTGTTTCCGATTGTGTTTGCCGGCGGTTTGAACCCTAGCGAAGGCCCGGGCCTGATGTTCGTCAGTCTGCCATTTGCCTTCGGTAACGTGGTTTTCGGTCAGTTGATGGGCGTGGTGTTCTTTGTCCTGGTGGCAATTGCCGCCTGGAGCTCGGCGATTTCCTTGCTCGAACCGATGGTTGCCTATCTGGTTGAACGCACGAAAATCAGCCGTGGCTGGGTGACTTTCTGGCTGGCATTCATTTGCTGGTTCGTCGGTCTGGGTACGGTTTTCTCCTTCAATATCTGGAAGGAAGCCAAATTTTTCGTGAACGATGGCGGGCTGTTCCACCTCTACCAATGGGGAGCGGCGGGTGGTCTGGACTTCTTCGGCGTGATCGATTTCTTCACCTCGCGGATCATGTTGCCGCTCGGTGGCCTGTGCTTCGTGCTGTTTGCCGGTTGGGTGATGGGGCGTGATGCGGTGCGTGACGAGTTGTCGATTCGTAACCCGGCGCTGTTTGCCCTGTCCTTGTTCTTGATGCGCTACGTGGCGCCTATCGGCATTCTTGTAGTGTTTGCCGCTCAGCTCTGGAAGTAACGCTTACATGACGACACATATTCAACGATCGGCGTTGCTGCCATACCCGGCGCAATTCCTCTACGACCTGGTCAACGACGTCGCGCGTTATCCGGAATTCCTGCCGTGGTGCTCGTCCGCCGAGGTGCTGGAGAGCTCGCCCGAGCACATGCGCGCCAGCGTTGGCGTGGCCAAGGGCGGTCTGAGTCAGCACTTCGTCACGCGTAATACGCTGGTGCCGGGGCAGTCGATCGAGATGAACCTGGAAGAGGGGCCGTTCAACCAACTGCATGGCGTCTGGGTCTTCAAGGCCTTGAACGAGAAGGCCTGCAAGATCAGTCTTGACCTGTCTTTCGATTACGCCGGCCCGCTGGTGCGCGCGACACTCGGCCCGCTGTTCAATCAGGCGGCAAATACGCTGGTGGATGCGTTCTGCCAGCGTGCCAAGCAGATGCATGATTGATCCGGTGATCGAGATTGAAGTGGTGTATGCCGCCGTGGATCGTCAGGTTCTGCGCACTTTGCGCGTCCCTGAGGGCGCGACAGTACGTGAGGCGGTGCTCAAGTCGGGTATTGGCGATGAATTTCCGGAGCTGGACCTGAACGAATGTCCGCTGGGGATCTTCGGCAAGGTCGTTGCTGATCCACAGGTTCGCTTGAGTCAGGCGGGGGATCGCATCGAGATTTACCGGCCGCTACTGGCGGATCCGAAAGAGGTTCGGCGCTTGCGGGCGGCCAAGGCTGCCGAAGCCAAGGCACGAAATCAGTAGGCTGAGCAAATAGCAGGCAATAAAAAACCCGGTGATTCCGGGTTTTTTATTGCCTCGCACATTACTGCGGCGAGGTGTCCAGCGGCTCAGGCGTCGGAACCGGAACGGTTTCAACACCGTCCACGTCCTTCTGGATCGAATCCAGCAAGGAGCCTGGTTTGGCTGGTTGTTCCGGCTTCGGCTTCTCGGCGTTTTCAGCAGGGGCGGTCACGCTGGTGCCACTGTCCTTGCCGAGAATGGCTTCGTCACGGCTCACGCCCGGCATGAAGTCACCGGACAGGCTGACAAGCTGGTCGTTAGAGTTGAAAATAACACTCATGCGTTCCTGTTGGCGTTCACCGCCTCCAGGTTGCAGGCTGTACAGATAATCCCAGCGATCGGCATGGAACGTGTCGGTCAGCAGAGGGTTACCCATGATAAACCGTACTTGCCGACGGGTCATTCCCGGGCGTAACTGGTCTATCATGTCCTGCGTGACGACATTGCCCTGCTGGATGTCGATTTTGTAAACCCCGGGGAATGAACAACCGGCGAGTGCGAGCAGTCCCACAAAGGTGAAACTGGTTAGCAAGAGCTTGGTGTTTTGCATCGGTGGGCGACTTCCACTATCTTGGCTGGGACAACGTAAACGCCGATCATACCCGCATTAAGAGAAGCTGCGAAGCAGCATCGCGAGAAAGCTGACCATGGTTGAAAATAGCGAACTACGCAAAGCCGGCCTCAAAGTGACCCTGCCACGGGTCAAGATCCTGCAAATGCTCGACTCTACCGAGCAGCGTCACATGAGTGCCGAAGACGTCTACAAGGCGTTGATGGAAGCGGGCGAGGACGTCGGTCTGGCCACGGTTTACCGTGTTCTGACCCAGTTCGAAGCCGCTGGCCTCGTGGTCCGTCACAACTTCGACGGTGGCCACGCGGTATTCGAACTGGCCGACGGTGGCCACCACGACCACATGGTCAACGTGGAAACCGGTGAAGTCGTCGAATTCGTCAGTCCGGAAATCGAAAAGCTCCAGAAGGCAATCGCCGAGGAGCACGGTGTTGATCTGGTAGATCACAATCTGGTGCTGTACGTACGCAAGAAAAAGTAAGCATGTCGCGCGAATTTCAGGTTCGCGAAACGAACGAAGGCGACCCAAGGGTCGCCTTCGTGCTTTCTGCTGCGCTTAAACTTTTGCGGTAACGACCATTTTCTTTGCGTGAGCCAAAGACTCTTTGGTCAGGTCGATGCCGCCCAGCATCCGCGCCACTTCTTCTATACGGTCGTTCTTGCTCAGCTTGGACACGGCGGTGTGAGTCGCCTGTTCACCACGCACCTTGTGCACAAACAAATGCTGATGGCCCTGCGCCGCCACTTGCGGCAAGTGCGTCACGGTCAGCACCTGCCCGCGATCGCCAAGCCGCCGCAACAACTGGCCGACGATTTCGGCTGTCGGCCCGCCGATGCCCACGTCCACTTCGTCGAATACCAGGGTCGGCACCCGTGAGGTCTGTGCGGTGATCACCTGAATCGCCAGGCTGATCCGCGACAGCTCGCCACCGGAGGCCACTTTTGCCAGTGCCTTCAGCGGCTGGCCGGGGTTGGCGCTGACCAGCAGTTCGACTTGTTCCAGGCCATTAGGCTGTAGTTCGTCGCTGCTGTTGGCGCGCAATTCGATGGTGAAGCGCCCGCCCGGCATGCCCAGGCGCTGGATTTCCTGTTCCACGGCGCTGGCAAGGCTGCCGGCTGCCTGATGGCGCAAGTCGCTCAGCTCTCGGGCCTTTTCCTGATAGTGGCGCGCATAGGACGCCAGTTCTTCACCCAGGCGCTCGATGGATTCGTCATTGGCGTTGAGCGTTTCGATCTCATCCAGCAACTTCTGCTGCATTTCGCCGACCTCGGTCGGCTGTATCCGGTGTTTGCGGGCCAGGGTGTAAATCGCGTCGAGGCGTTCTTCCAGATATTGCAGGCGCGCCGGGTCGGCATCGAAGTTGTCGAGGAAGCGATTGAGCTCGCCCACGGCTTCTTCGACCTGGATCTGCGCGCTGGTCAGCAGGCTGCTGGCTTCGCCCAGTGCGCCAACCGAGTTGTTCACGCTCGACAGGCGATTGAGGCTGGCGGTCAGTGCATTCAGTACGTTGCCGGAATCGCTTTCGCTGCACTGCTCGACCACCTGTCGGCAAATGCCGAGCAGGGTTTCGGCGTTGGTCAGGTTCTTGTGTTCCTGCTCCAGCTGTTCCAGCTCGTTTTCGCCGAGGCCGAGGTTTTCCAGTTCTTCGAGCTGGTAGCTGAGCAGTTGGTGGCGCGCGCGTTGTTCGTCGCCGGAGTTGGAGAGTCGCTCCAGCTCCTGGCGGGTCTGACGCCAGCGCTGCGCTGCGAGTTGAACCTGACGGGCCAGATCGGTAGCGCCGGCGTATTCGTCGAGCAGGCGGCGATGTGTATCGGTTTTCAGTAGGGACTGGTGTTCGTGCTGGCTGTGGATATCGATCAGCAGTTCGCCGAGGGCCTTGAGATCGCCGAGCGGGCAGGGCGTGCCATTGATATAGCCGCGCGAACGGCCTTCGGCAGTGATAACCCGGCGCAGGATGCACGGGCCATCGCTTTCAAGATCGCGCTCGGCCAGCCAGGCATGGGCTTCGGGAATGTCGACCAGGTCGAAGGTGGCCAGAATGTCGGCCTTGTCGGCGCCCGGGCGAACCACGCCGCTGTCGGCGCGATCGCCGAGGGTCAGGCCCAGGGCGTCGAGCATGATCGACTTGCCGGCGCCGGTTTCCCCTGTGATCACGCTCATCCCGCGATCAAGTTCGAGATCGAGATGTTCAACGATGGCGTAGTTGTGTACGGACAGGTGCACCAGCATAAAGGCCGCTCCCAGGCTTTAGGTCTGGTTATTTATACAGTGTTTTGTTTCGGGCTGACAATGCCCTCGCTTAGCTCGATTCGCTTGATCCGATCAAATGCTTAGTCCGAGCGGGAATGACAATGCAGCACTTTTTTGTAGGGTTAATCATTGCAGGCCCTTGAAGCCTGATTTTGCGGCCCCATATATCGGGGCAGAAGCGCGAGTACAGCTCGCGGACGTAATTGAAAGGAGAATTCTATGGCTGACGAACAGACAGTAGATACGCAAAATCCAGAAGCCAATCAGGCGCCCGAGACTTCGGGTGACGACCTGGCGACCCGTGTACAAGTGCTCGAAGAGCAGTTGGCCGCCGCGCAGGATCAGTCGCTGCGCGTAGCTGCCGATCTGCAGAACGTCCGCCGTCGTGCCGAGCAGGATGTCGAAAAAGCGCACAAGTTTGCGCTGGAAAAATTCGCTGGTGACCTGCTGCCGATCGTCGACAGCCTGGAGCGCGGCCTCGAGCTGTCGAGCCCGGACGACGAAAGCATCCGTCCGATGCGCGAAGGCATTGAGCTGACCCTGAAAATGTTCCACGACACCCTCAAGCGTTATCAGCTTGAAGCGATCGATCCGCATGGCGAACCGTTCAACGCCGTTCACCATCAGGCGATGGCCATGCAGGAAAGCGCCGACGTCGAACCGAACAGCGTTCTGAAGGTGTTCCAGAAGGGCTATCAGCTCAATGGTCGCCTGTTGCGTCCGGCCATGGTTGTGGTCAGCAAGGCGCCTGCGCCAATTTCGCCTTCGATTGACGAGAAGGCTTGAAATTAGCCGCAAGGCCCCCATTTAGAAGTCAAGTGTTTAAGTATTACCGCAGTTAGCCACCACTGCTGCGGCAACAAAATCCAAAGTTTCGGGAGAGTGAACATGGGCAAAATTATCGGTATCGACCTGGGGACTACCAACTCCTGCGTCTCCGTGCTGGAAAACGGCGTAGCCAAAGTTATCGAAAACGCCGAAGGCGCGCGTACCACGCCGTCGATCATCGCTTACGCCAACGATGGTGAAATCCTCGTTGGTCAGTCGGCCAAGCGTCAGGCAGTGACCAATCCGCACAACACCCTGTACGCGGTGAAGCGTCTGATCGGTCGCAAGTTCGACGAAGAAGTCGTACAGAAAGACATCAAGATGGTCCCGTACAAAATCGCCAAGGCTGACAACGGCGACGCCTGGGTTGAAGTGAACGGCCAGAAAATGGCACCGCCACAAATCTCGGCTGAAATTCTGAAGAAGATGAAGAAGACCGCCGAAGACTACCTCGGCGAGCCTGTGACCGAAGCGGTGATCACCGTTCCGGCCTACTTCAACGACAGCCAGCGTCAGGCGACCAAAGACGCCGGCCGCATCGCCGGTCTGGACGTTAAACGTATCATCAACGAACCAACCGCAGCGGCTCTGGCTTACGGTATGGACAAGGCCAAGGGCGATCACACCGTGATCGTTTATGACCTGGGTGGCGGTACTTTCGACGTTTCCGTGATCGAGATCGCTGAAGTTGACGGCGAGCACCAGTTCGAAGTGTTGGCCACCAACGGTGACACCTTCCTCGGCGGTGAAGACTTCGACATTCGTCTGATCGACTACCTCGTTGACGAATTCAAGAAAGAAAGCGGCATGAACCTCAAAGGTGACCCGCTGGCCATGCAGCGCCTGAAAGAAGCCGCTGAGAAAGCCAAGATCGAGCTGTCGTCCGCTCAGTCGACCGATGTAAACCTGCCGTACATCACTGCAGACGCTACCGGTCCTAAGCACCTGAACGTGAAGATTTCGCGTGCCAAGCTCGAAGCGCTGGTTGAAGACCTGGTTCAGCGCACCATCGAACCTTGCCGTATCGCCATGAAAGACGCCGGTATCGACGTTGGCGCGATCAACGACGTGATTCTGGTCGGCGGTCAGACCCGTATGCCGCTGGTACAGAAGCTGGTGACCGATTTCTTCGGTAAAGAAGCACGTAAAGACGTGAACCCGGACGAAGCGGTTGCCATGGGTGCTGCGATTCAGGGCGCCGTTCTGGCCGGTGACGTGAAAGACGTTCTGCTGCTCGATGTCAGCCCGCTGACCCTGGGTATCGAAACCATGGGTGGCGTGATGACCGCGCTGATCGAGAAAAACACCACGATTCCTACCAAGAAATCGCAAGTGTTCTCGACTGCCGACGACAACCAGGGCGCGGTGACCATTCACGTTCTGCAAGGTGAGCGTAAGCAAGCTGCACAGAACAAGTCCCTGGGCAAGTTCGACCTGGCCGACATTCCACCAGCTCCACGTGGCGTGCCGCAGATCGAAGTGACCTTCGACATCGACGCTAACGGCATTCTGCACGTCGGCGCGAAAGACAAGGCGACCGGTAAAGAGCAGAAGATCACCATCAAGGCCAACTCCGGTCTGTCGGATGAAGAAATTCAGAAGATGGTTCGCGATGCCGAGCTGAACGCCGAGGAAGACCGCAAGTTCGCTGAGCTGGCTGAATCCCGTAACAAGGGTGATGCACTGGTTCACTCGACTCGCAAAATGGTTACCGAAGCGGGCGACAAGGTCAGCGCTGAAGAGAAGACCGCGATCGAAGCTGCCGTGGTTGCACTGGAAGCCGCTGTGAAAGGCGACGACAAGGCTGCCATCGAAGCGAAGATCGAAGAGCTGTCGAAAGTCTCGGCTCCGGTCGCTCAGAAGATGTACGCCGAACAGGCTCAGCCTGCTGAAGGCGCGGCGCCACACGATGAGAAAGCTGAAAAGGCTGACGATGTTGTCGATGCCGAGTTCGAAGAAGTCAAAGACCACAAGTAAGTTGTTGGTCGGCCGGTTGACTGCCTTGCGGCGGTGACTGGTAGGATGTCGCCGCGCGGGAGCTTGCTCCCGCGTTGGCGTATCTGGAATACACGAATTTTTACAGCATGCGACAAGGTTCGCCTGCTGCTGGTATGGCCGGGAATGCTCCTGCTTTTCGCGCCGCAAGTACCAAATGAAACAAAGACCAGGATCGTTGAATTGACGTGAGTTGGGTCCGGGCCTGTATTGGGGCTCAACGAGTTTGGCCATCCTCAGGAGGGGTTTGCCGAACGTCCTCAAGAGTGCAAAAGACTTATGGCAAAGCGTGACTATTACGAAGTATTGGGTGTAGAGCGTGGTTCAAGCGATGCAGACCTGAAGAAGGCCTATCGTCGTCTGGCGATGAAGCATCACCCGGACCGTAATCCCGATGACAAAGCGTCGGAAGAACTGTTCAAAGAGGCCAACGAGGCCTACGAAGTATTGTCCGATTCGAGCAAGCGCGCGGCGTACGACCAGTACGGTCATGCTGGCGTCGACCCAAGCATGGGTGGCGGTGGCGCCGGTTTCGGCGGGCAGAATTTCTCGGACATCTTTGGCGATGTCTTCAGTGACTTCTTCGGTGGCGGTCGTGGCGGTTCCCGTGGCGGCGCCCAGCGTGGCAGCGATCTGCGCTACACCCTGGAGCTGAATCTGGAAGAAGCGGTGCGCGGCACTACCGTGAATATCCGCGTTCCGACACTGGTCAACTGCAAGCCATGCGATGGTTCCGGCGCGAAGAAAGGCTCGTCGCCATCGACCTGCCCGACCTGCGGCGGCATCGGTCAGGTGCGCATGCAGCAGGGCTTCTTCTCGGTGCAGCAGACCTGCCCGCGCTGCCATGGCCAGGGCAAGATCATTTCCGATCCGTGCGATTCCTGCCACGGTGACGGTCGCGTCGAAGAGTACAAGACTCTGTCGGTCAAAGTGCCGGCTGGCGTCGATACCGGCGACCGCATTCGTCTGTCTGGCGAAGGCGAGGCGGGTACTCAAGGTGGCCCGACTGGCGACCTGTACGTGGTGATCAACGTGCGAGAGCACGACATCTTCCAGCGCGATGGCAAACACCTGTTCTGCGAAGTGCCGATCAGCTTCGTTGATGCAGCGCTCGGCGGCGAGCTGGAAATTCCGACCCTCGACGGTCGCGTCAAACTGAAAATCCCTGAAGGTACCCAGACCGGCAAGCAGTTCCGTGTACGCGGCAAAGGCGTGGCGCCGGTGCGGGGCGGTGGTGCGGGCGATCTGATGTGCCGCGTAGCGGTGGAGACGCCAGTCAATCTGAATCGTCGTCAGCGCGAACTGCTCGAAGAGTTTCGCAGCTCGCTGGCGGATGACAACAGTCACTCGCCGAAAACCACTGGTTGGTTCGATGGTGTGAAGCGCTTCTTCGGCGATCTGTAAGGAGTCGGGCATGCGACGTATAGCTGTGATGGGCGCCGCCGGGCGCATGGGCAAGATTCTGGTCGAGGCCGTGCAGCAGCGCGCGCCGCTGACCGGCCTGACCGCGGCGATCGTTCGTCCCGGCAGTACGCTGATCGGGGTGGATGCCGGTGAGCTGGCTTCGCTGGGTCGCATCGGTGTGCCGTTGTCCGGCAACCTCGAATCGGTGGCTGAAGAGTTCGATGTGCTGATCGATTTCACCCTGCCGGAAGTGATGCTGAAAAACCTCGCGTTTTGCCGCAAGGCTGGCAAGGCCATGGTCATCGGCACCACCGGGCTCGACGCTGCGCAGAAGCAACTGCTGGCCGAGGCGGGCAAGGATATTCCGATCGTGTTCGCGGCCAACTTCAGCGTCGGGGTCAACCTGTCGCTGAGGCTGCTCGAAATGACCGCCCGGGTGCTGGGCGACGATGCCGACATCGAGATCATCGAAGCGCATCACCGGCACAAGATCGACGCGCCTTCGGGCACGGCGCTGCGCATGGGTGAAGTGATCGCCGATGCGCTGGATCGTGATCTGCAGAAAGTCGCGGTCTATGGCCGTGAAGGCCACACTGGTGCGCGCGAGCGCGAAACCATCGGTTTCGCCACCGTTCGCGGTGGTGATGTGGTCGGCGATCACACCGTGCTGTTCGCCTGTGAGGGCGAGCGCCTGGAGATCACGCACAAGGCTTCCAGTCGCATGACATTCGCCAAGGGTGCGGTGCGTGCGGCGTTGTGGCTGGATGCTCGCGAGCCGGGTCTGTATGACATGCAGGACGTGCTGGAGCTGCATTGATTGACTGTTTTACCCAGCGTAAACGCCCGGTTTGCGCTGGTTTTTCTGCACCGCGTGACGCCCTGTCGCATTCTCCGGCCTTTTAGGCTCTTTAGCGGTGGACCAAAAAAGCCTTTTTCTGTAAGCTACAGCTTTAGTGTGTCCACTAAAAGCGCGCAGAATAATTCAGTGAAGAAGCGGGGTGACGTGTCCATACGTCACTCCGCTTTTTTACAACCTGCGATTGCCCTTTCATGCGTTATTTACGGGAGGTCTTCTTGACTAAGCCAGCCATACTCGCCCTTGCTGATGGCAGCATTTTTCGCGGCGAAGCCATTGGAGCCGACGGTCAAACCGTTGGTGAGGTGGTGTTCAACACCGCAATGACCGGCTATCAGGAAATCCTTACCGATCCTTCCTACGCCCAACAGATCGTTACCCTGACTTACCCGCACATCGGCAACACCGGTACCACGCCGGAAGATGCCGAGTCCGACCGCGTATGGTCCGCTGGCCTGGTCATCCGTGACCTGCCGCTGGTAGCGAGCAACTGGCGTAACACGATGTCCCTGTCCGACTACCTGAAAGCCAACAACGTTGTGGCAATCGCCGGTATCGACACCCGTCGCCTGACCCGCATCCTGCGTGAAAAAGGCGCACAGAACGGCTGCATCATGGCCGGCGACAATATTTCCGAAGAAGCTGCAATTGCCGCTGCGCAGGGCTTCCCGGGCCTGAAGGGCATGGATCTGGCGAAAGTCGTCAGCACCAAGGAAAAGTACGAATGGCGCTCGACTGTCTGGGACTTGAAGACCGACAGCCACGCGACCATCGAAGCGTCCGAGCTGCCATATCACGTGGTCGCCTACGACTACGGTGTCAAGCTGAACATCCTGCGCATGCTGGTCGAGCGCGGCTGCCGCGTGACTGTGGTGCCGGCGCAAACCCCGGCTGCCGACGTGCTGGCACTCAAGCCGGACGGCGTGTTCCTGTCCAACGGCCCTGGTGACCCGGAGCCTTGCGACTACGCGATCAAGGCGATCAAGGAAGTGCTGGAAACCGAAATTCCGGTCTTCGGGATCTGCCTCGGTCACCAGCTGCTGGCTCTGGCCTCCGGCGCCAAGACCCTGAAAATGGGCCACGGCCACCACGGTGCCAACCACCCGGTACAGGATCTGGACACCGGTGTCGTGATGATCACCAGCCAGAACCACGGTTTCGCGGTTGACGAAGCGACCCTGCCGGCCAACGTGCGTGCGATCCACAAGTCGCTGTTCGACGGCACCCTGCAAGGCATCGAGCGCACCGACAAGAGCGCGTTCAGCTTCCAGGGCCACCCTGAAGCGAGCCCGGGCCCGAACGATGTGGCGCCCCTGTTCGACCGCTTCATCAACGAGATGGCCAAGCGACGCTAAGCGTTCGCCTTGAGACTGTAGCGAGAAGCCCTTGAGGGCGGCCCCGATACCGGTGGCGCCCCTCGGGGCTTCAGAAATCGATCAAGACGGCTTGCCGACTGACCTGCGGATTTGAGTGACAAACCCATGCCAAAACGTACAGACATTAAAAGCATCCTGATTCTCGGCGCTGGCCCGATCGTTATCGGCCAGGCCTGCGAATTCGACTACTCCGGCGCCCAGGCCTGCAAAGCCCTGCGCGAAGAGGGGTACCGCGTCATCCTGGTGAACTCCAACCCGGCCACCATCATGACCGACCCGGACATGGCTGACGCCACGTACATCGAGCCGATCAAGTGGCAGACCGTGGCCAAGATCATCGAAAAAGAGCGTCCGGATGCGGTGCTGCCAACCATGGGCGGCCAGACTGCACTGAACTGCGCCCTGGACCTGGAGCGCGAAGGCGTTCTGGAGAAGTTCGGCGTGGAAATGATCGGCGCCAACGCCGATACCATCGACAAGGCTGAAGACCGTTCGCGTTTCGACAAGGCCATGAAATCCATCGGCCTGGAATGCCCGCGTTCCGGTATCGCCCACAGCATGGAAGAAGCCAATGCCGTCCTCGAGCGTCTGGGCTTCCCGTGCATCATCCGTCCGTCCTTCACCATGGGCGGCACCGGTGGCGGTATCGCGTACAACCGTGAAGAGTTCGAAGAAATCTGCGCCCGCGGTCTGGACCTGTCGCCGACCAAAGAGCTGCTGATCGACGAATCGCTGATCGGCTGGAAAGAATATGAGATGGAAGTTGTCCGCGACAAAAAGGACAACTGCATCATCGTCTGCTCGATCGAGAACTTCGACCCGATGGGGGTGCACACTGGTGACTCGATCACCGTTGCTCCGGCACAGACCCTGACCGACAAGGAATATCAGATCCTGCGTAACGCCTCGCTGGCAGTACTGCGCGAGATCGGCGTCGAGACCGGCGGTTCCAACGTGCAGTTCGGTATCTGCCCGGACACCGGCCGCATGGTCGTGATCGAGATGAACCCGCGTGTATCGCGTTCCTCGGCACTGGCTTCGAAAGCCACCGGTTTCCCGATCGCCAAGGTCGCGGCCAAGCTGGCGGTGGGCTACACCCTCGACGAACTGTCGAACGACATCACCGGCGGCAAGACTCCAGCGTCCTTCGAGCCGTCGATCGACTACGTCGTGACCAAGCTGCCACGTTTCGCCTTCGAGAAATTCGCCAACGCTGATGCTCGTCTGACTACTCAAATGAAGTCGGTCGGTGAAGTCATGGCCATCGGCCGGACCTTCCAGGAATCCCTGCAGAAAGCCCTGCGCGGTCTGGAAGTCGGTGTTTGCGGTCTGGACGAGAAGCTCGACCTGAGCAACCCGGAAAGCATGAGCATCCTCAAGCGCGAGCTGACCGTGCCGGGCGCCGAGCGTATCTGGTATGTGGCGGACGCGTTCCGCGCCGGCATGTCCGTCGAAGACATCTTCGGCATGAACATGATCGACCCGTGGTTCCTGGTACAGATCGAAGATCTGATCAAGGACGAAGAGAAGGTCAAGACCCTCGGTCTGTCCGCCATCGACCGCGACCTGATGTTCAAGCTCAAGCGCAAAGGTTTCTCCGATCAGCGTCTGGCCAAGCTGCTGGGTGTGACTGAGAAGAACCTGCGTACTCACCGTCAAAAACTGGAAGTGTTCCCGGTCTACAAGCGCGTTGATACCTGCGCCGCCGAGTTCGCCACCGACACCGCTTACCTCTACTCGACGTACGAGGAAGAGTGCGAAGCCGCGCCGTCCGGTCGCGACAAGATCATGATTCTGGGTGGCGGTCCGAACCGTATCGGCCAGGGCATCGAGTTCGACTACTGCTGCGTTCACGCCGCCCTCGCACTGCGAGAAGACGGCTACGAAACCATCATGGTCAACTGCAACCCGGAAACCGTTTCCACCGACTACGACACTTCCGACCGTCTATACTTCGAGCCGGTAACCCTGGAAGACGTACTGGAAATCTGCCGCGTCGAGAAGCCGAAAGGCGTGATCGTGCAGTACGGCGGCCAGACTCCGCTGAAACTGGCGCGTGCCCTGGAAGCCGCTGGCGTACCGATCATCGGTACCAGCCCTGATGCCATCGACCGTGCCGAAGACCGTGAGCGCTTCCAGCAAATGGTTGAGCGCCTGAACCTGCGTCAGCCGCCAAACGCCACCGTGCGCAGCGAAGACGAGGCCGTTCGCGCTGCCGCGAAAATCGGTTATCCGCTGGTGGTGCGCCCGTCCTACGTACTGGGCGGCCGCGCGATGGAAATCGTTTACAAGGAAGACGAACTCAAGCGCTACCTGCGTGATGCGGTGCAAGTGTCCAACGACAGCCCGGTGCTGCTCGACCACTTCCTCAACTGCGCCATCGAGATGGACGTGGATGCGGTCTGTGACGGCAAAGACGTGGTGATCGGCGCGATCATGCAGCACATCGAACAGGCAGGCGTTCACTCCGGTGACTCCGCGTGCTCGCTGCCGCCGTACTCGCTGCCGGCGCACATCCAGGACGAGATGCGCGAACAGGTCAAGAAAATGGCCCTGGAACTGGGCGTTGTCGGCCTGATGAACGTGCAACTGGCGCTGCAGGGCGAGGACATCTACGTCATCGAAGTCAACCCGCGCGCTTCGCGTACCGTACCGTTCGTGTCCAAGTGCATCGGTGTTTCCCTGGCAATGATCGCTGCTCGCGTCATGGCCGGTAAGACCCTGAAGGAAATCGGCTTCACCAAGGAAATCATCCCGAACTTCTACAGCGTGAAAGAGGCGGTGTTCCCGTTCGCCAAATTCCCGGGCGTTGACCCGATTCTCGGCCCAGAGATGAAGTCCACCGGTGAAGTGATGGGCGTCGGCGACACCTTCGGTGAAGCATTCGCCAAGGCCCAGATGGGCGCGAGCGAAGTGCTGCCGACCGGCGGTACCGCGTTCATCAGTGTGCGTGACGATGACAAACCGCTGGTTGCAGGCGTGGCCCGTGATCTGATCAACTTGGGCTTTGAAGTGGTCGCCACTGCCGGTACTGCCAAGCTGATCGAAGCCGCAGGCCTGAAAGTGCGCCGTGTGAACAAGGTGACCGAGGGTCGTCCGCACGTGGTCGACATGATCAAGAATGACGAAGTCACCCTGATCATCAACACCACCGAAGGCCGTCAGTCGATCGCTGATTCCTACTCCATTCGTCGTAATGCCCTGCAGCACAAGATCTACTGCACCACCACCATTGCTGCGGGCGAAGCTATCTGTGAAGCGCTGAAGTTCGGTCCCGAGAAGACCGTACGCCGCTTGCAGGATCTACACGCAGGATTGAAGGCATGATCAAATACCCAATGACCGTCCAGGGCGCGAAAGCCCTGGAAGAAGAACACGCTCATCTGACCAAGGTCGTTCGTCCGAAGCTCAGCCAGGATATCGGTACGGCTCGCGAGTTGGGTGACCTGAAGGAAAACGCCGAATACCATGCTGCCCGCGAACAGCAAGGCATGGTCGAGGCGCGGATCCGTGACATCGAAGGCCGGATCCAGAATCAGGTCATCATCGATGTCACGACTATCCCTCACACTGGCAAAGTGATTTTCGGTACCACCGTCGAAATCGCCAATGTCGAGACTGATGAAAGCGTCACTTACCACATCGTGGGTGAGGATGAAGCTGACTTCAAACTCGGCAAGATTTCGGTTGGCTCGCCTCTGGCCCGCGCCTTGATCGGCAAGGAAGAGGGGGATGTGGTCGCCGTGAAAACGCCGAGTGGCGTTATCGAGTACGAGATTGTCGAAGTCCGTCACATCTGAAGGCCGGCGCCCGCTACGTGCGGGCGCCATGCTTTGGCAGCTGACCCAGATGTTGTGGGTCGGCGGCTTCTGGTTGATTCATCTTGGTTTGCGACCGGTATTGGGCAAGATTGGCCTGGCACCGTTGCTGATCGATGAGGTTGCCGATGCATTCGAAGTGCCGGTGGTGGGTTTTGCCGCGGCATGCGTGACTTTTCAGGCTTTGGTGCTGGTACAGGCCGATGGCCTTGTCAGTCTATGGCGGGATTTTCGCGGGCAGGTGTTGCTGATGGCGTTGTATGCGTGTGCGATGTTTATCGCAGTGCGTGTCGGCTGGCCGCAAGCGCAGCGCTGGCAGGAATTCAGTTTTCTGGTGTTGGGCTTCTCCGGTGTGGTGCTGGTGTTGCAACCGCTGCCGGGATGGAGTGGCAGGGTGCGCGAAGCACACCCTTGACCCTTGTCATCACTTGAAGCGATGAACGTTCGACAGCTGCTTGTTGACGCTGAAGTTCTTGCGATAAACCAGTGCCATCTTGCCGATGACCTGCACCAGGTCAGCCTTGCCGACCTTGCACAGCTCTGCAATGTGCGCCAGGCGCGACTCGCGGTCGAGGATATTGAGCTTGATCTTGATCAGCTCGTGATCCGCCAGGGCGCGTTCAAGTTCGGCTAATACACCTTCAGTCAGACCGTTGTCCGCCACCGTCAAAACTGGTTTGAGGTGGTGGCCAATGGATTTGTACTGTTTCTTCTGCTCTGGAGTGAGCGGCATAATCTGACCCTTTCGTCTGGATTCTGTAAAATGGCGGCCATTTTACCCGAGGGTTCGTGGATCCGCCCAATTAATCACGACCCTTATTATCGAGGTGCCCAATGGCGCGTTCCAAGACAAGCCTTGGTTGGCTGAAACGACATGTCAACGATCCTTATGTGAAGCAGGCGCAGAAGGATGGCTACCGCTCGCGTGCGAGTTACAAGCTTCTGGAGATCCAGGAAAAATACAAGTTGATCCGTTCCGGCATGAGCGTTGTCGACCTGGGCGCAGCGCCTGGCGGCTGGTCGCAGGTCACCAGTCGGTTGATTGGCGGTCAGGGGCGTCTGATCGCATCTGACATCCTGGAAATGGACAGCATCCCGGACGTTACCTTCATTCAGGGTGACTTCACCGAGGACGAAGTGCTCGCGCGGATCCTTGAAGCGGTGGGTAATTCGCAGGTTGACCTTGTGATTTCCGATATGGCCCCCAATATGAGTGGTACGCCTGAAGTGGACATGCCCAAAGCCATGTTCCTTTGTGAGCTGGCGCTTGATCTGGCGGAGCGGATACTCAAACCGGGTGGCAATTTCGTGATCAAGATTTTTCAGGGCGAAGGGTTTGATGTTTACCTGAAGGATGCCCGCAAGAAATTCGACAAGATCCAGATGATCAAGCCGGATTCTTCCCGTGGCAGCTCCCGCGAGCAATACATGCTGGCTTGGGGTTACCGCGGTGGTAACGAGTAAAGCGAGGTTTTTTGGCGGGGCGATAGGTTTTTCGTATTTTGCCCCGCGTGCATAAGCGAATATTGTGTAGAAAGTGTTTCACAAAGGGTTACAGACGGCGCCTGCCAGAGTTGTAGGTAATGTAGTAAGTTAGGCCGGTGAATATCATGCGAAGCGCGCGCCAGTAGCGGAGCTTGCTTCAGAGGGTAGTTAATTGAACGATATGGCAAAGAATCTGATCCTGTGGTTGATCATCGCGGCAGTCCTCGTGACGGTGATGAACAACTTCTCCAGCCCTAACGAGCCGCAGACCCTCAACTATTCCGACTTCATCCAGCAGGTCAAGGATGGCAAGGTCGAGCGCGTAGCCGTTGACGGCTATGTAATTACCGGCAAACGCAATGATGGCGACAGCTTCAAGACCATTCGTCCGGCGATTCAGGACAATGGCCTGATCGGCGATCTGGTCGACAACCACGTTGTGGTCGAAGGCAAGCAGCCTGAACAGCAAAGCATCTGGACTCAACTCCTGGTGGCCAGCTTCCCGATCCTGGTGATCATCGCGGTGTTCATGTTCTTCATGCGCCAGATGCAGGGCGGTGCCGGTGGCAAGGGCGGGCCGATGAGCTTCGGCAAGAGCAAGGCACGCCTGCTCTCCGAAGATCAGGTGAAAACCACGTTGGCTGACGTTGCCGGTTGCGACGAAGCCAAGGAAGAAGTCGGCGAGCTGGTTGAGTTTCTGCGTGACCCGGGCAAATTCCAGCGCCTGGGTGGTCGTATTCCTCGCGGCGTATTGATGGTCGGTCCTCCGGGTACTGGTAAAACCTTGCTCGCCAAGGCGATTGCCGGCGAAGCCAAAGTACCGTTCTTCACCATCTCCGGTTCCGACTTCGTTGAAATGTTCGTGGGTGTTGGTGCAAGCCGCGTACGCGACATGTTCGAGCAGGCCAAGAAGCACGCGCCTTGCATCATCTTCATCGACGAAATCGACGCCGTCGGTCGCCACCGTGGCGCCGGCATGGGCGGCGGTCACGACGAGCGTGAGCAGACTCTCAACCAGTTGCTGGTGGAGATGGACGGCTTTGAAATGAATGACGGCATCATCGTGATCGCTGCCACCAACCGTCCTGACGTACTCGACCCTGCGCTGCTGCGTCCGGGCCGTTTCGACCGTCAGGTCGTTGTAGGTCTGCCGGATATCCGCGGTCGCGAGCAGATCCTCAAGGTTCACATGCGCAAAGTGCCAATGGGTGATGACGTGGCTCCTGCCGTTATCGCACGTGGCACTCCTGGCTTCTCCGGTGCTGATCTGGCCAACCTGGTCAACGAAGCGTCGCTGTTCGCTGCACGCAGCGGCAAACGCATCGTCGAAATGAAAGAATTCGAGCTGGCCAAAGACAAGATCATGATGGGCGCCGAGCGCAAATCGATGGTCATGTCCGAGAAAGAAAAGCAGAACACGGCTTATCACGAAGCGGGCCACGCCATCGTCGGTCGCGTCGTGCCTGAGCATGATCCGGTCTACAAGGTTTCGATCATCCCGCGTGGTCGTGCGCTGGGTGTGACCATGTTCCTGCCGGAAGAGGATCGCTACAGTCTGTCCAAGCGTGCGCTGATCAGTCAGATCTGCTCGCTGTACGGTGGCCGTATCGCTGAAGAAATGACCCTTGGTTTCGACGGTGTGACCACCGGTGCTTCCAACGACATCATGCGCGCCAGTCAGATTGCGCGGAACATGGTGACCAAGTGGGGGCTGTCGGAAAAACTCGGTCCGCTGATGTACGCCGAAGAAGAGGGTGAAGTGTTCCTCGGTCGCGGTGGTGGTGGTCAGGCTGCAAGCTTCTCCGGTGAGACGGCCAAACTGATCGACTCCGAAGTGCGCAGCATCATCGATCAGTGCTACGGCACAGCCAAGCAGATCCTCACGGACAACCGTGACAAGCTGGATGCCATGGCCGATGCGCTGATGAAGTACGAAACCATCGATGCCGAGCAGATCGACGACATCATGGCGGGTCGTACGCCTCGTGAGCCGCGTGACTGGACTGGTGGCACGGGTACGCCTCCGCCTCCAGTGATCCAGGATGAGCGTCCGGAAACACCGATCGGCGGTCCGGCTGCTGACGTTTAAGGTTTGAAATGACTTCTGTACAGTCCCTGACCCGGTTGCCTTGCGGCAACCGGGTTCTTGATTTGGCCCGGACGCATGTCATGGGCATTCTCAATGTCACTCCCGACTCTTTTTCAGACGGCGGCCGGTACAACCAGCTCGACGTGGCCTTGCGTCACGCCGAAGCCATGGTGGCTGCTGGTGCGACGCTGATCGATGTCGGCGGCGAATCGACCCGGCCTGGCGCTCGAGCGGTTTCGCCCCTGGAAGAGTTGGAGCGCGTAGCTCCAGTCGTGGAGTTGGTCAATCGCGAGCTGGATGTGGTCATCTCGGTTGATACTTCGACACCTGCGGTGATGCGTGAAACGGCGCGCCTGGGTGCCGGGTTGATCAATGATGTGCGCTCGCTGCGCCGCGATGGCGCGCTGGATGCCGCAGCCGCGACCGGGTTGCCGGTCTGCCTGATGCACATGCTCGGCGAGCCGGGTGACATGCAGGACAATCCGCATTATCAGGACGTTACCCGGGAAGTGGGAGAGTTTCTGGCAGAGCGCATGACTCAATGTGCGGTGGCGGGTATTCCTGCCGAGCGGATCATTCTTGATCCCGGTTTCGGTTTCGCGAAAACCCTGCAGCACAATTTAAGCTTGTTCAAGCATATGGAAGCTCTGCACGCGCTGGGGCGTCCGCTATTGGTCGGTGTCTCACGCAAAAGCATGATTGGCCACGCGTTGAACCGCCCCGTGGGTGAGCGTCTGTATGGTGGGCTGGCTCTCGCAGCACTCGCTTCGGTGAAGGGAGCGCGTATATTGCGCGTCCATGATGTGGCGGAAACGGTAGACGTGGTGCGCATGCTCGCGGCCGTGGAATCAGCCGAATAAGAATGATGGAGCACTTATGAGCAAGAAATACTTTGGTACTGACGGTATTCGTGGTCGTGTCGGTGAATATCCGATCACTCCTGACTTCATGCTCAAGCTCGGCTGGGCGGCGGGTATGGCCTTTCGCAAGATGGGCGCCTGCAAGGTGCTGGTCGGCAAGGACACGCGCATCTCTGGCTACATGTTCGAATCGGCGCTTGAAGCAGGCCTGACGTCAGCGGGCGCCGATGTGATGCTGCTCGGTCCGATGCCGACTCCGGCGATTGCCTATCTGGCGCGCACGTTCCAGGCCGAGGCCGGGATCGTGATCAGTGCTTCGCACAACCCGCACGACGATAACGGCATCAAGTTCTTCTCCGGCAAGGGCACCAAGCTGCCTGATGAGTTGGAGTTGATGATCGAAGAATTGCTCGATACCCCGATGACTGTGGTTGAGTCGAGCAAGATCGGCAAAGTGTCGCGCATCAATGACGCCTCCGGCCGCTACATCGAATTCTGCAAAAGCAGTGTACCGACCGGTACCAGTTTTTCCGGTATGAAGATCGTGATCGACTGTGCACACGGTGCTACCTACAAGGTTGCTCCGAGTGTGTTCCGTGAGTTGGGTGCGGAAGTGGTCGTGCTGTCGGCTCAGCCCAACGGTCTGAACATCAATGACAATTGCGGCTCGACTCATATGGGTCAGCTGCAGGCCGCGGTTCTCGCTGAGCACGCTGATCTGGGTATCGCTTTTGACGGTGACGGTGATCGGGTGCTGATGGTTGATCATACGGGCGCCATCGTTGATGGTGACGAGTTGCTGTTCATCATCGCGCGTGATCTGCACGGGCGTGGCAAATTGCAGGGCGGCGTAGTCGGCACGCTGATGAGCAACCTGGGGCTGGAGCTGGCACTTGCTGAGCTCTCGATTCCGTTCATTCGCGCCAACGTAGGCGACCGTTATGTGATCGCTGAGCTGCTCGAGCGTAACTGGCTGGTCGGTGGTGAGAACTCGGGGCATATCGTCTGCTTCAATCACACCACCACCGGTGATGCGATCATTGCTGCGCTCCAGGTGCTGATGGCACTGAAGGCTCGCAATGAAGGGTTGGCGCAAACGCGGCAGGCCTTGCGCAAGTGCCCTCAGGTGCTGATCAACGTGCGTTTCGGTGGCGGCGAAAGCCCGCTTGAGCATCCGGCTGTCAAGGAAGCCAGTGCGCGTGTCACCCAGGCGATGGCGGGGCGTGGCCGGGTACTTTTGCGCAAGTCCGGTACAGAGCCTTTGGTGCGCGTAATGGTCGAAGGTGAGGATGAAACTCAGGTTCGTACCTATGCCGAAGAACTGGCAAAACTGGTAAGTGAAGTTTCTGCCTGATTCGGCTTGCCAGCCATGATTGTGTTGGGTAACATCTGCGCCCACTTTGACCGACGAGGTACAGCATGCGTCGCCCTATGGTAGCTGGTAACTGGAAGATGCACGGTACCCGCGCCAGCGTCGCTGAGCTGATCAACGGCCTTCGTCATCTGGCCTTGCCAAGCGGTGTTGATGTCGCGGTATTCCCGCCTTGCTTGCATATCAATCAAGTGATTGATGGCTTGAAAGGTAAATCGATTTCGGTCGGTGCGCAGAATTCTGCGGTGGAATCCATGCAAGGTGCATTGACCGGTGAAATTGCACCGAGTCAGTTGGTGGATGCAGGTTGTTCCCTGGTGCTTGTCGGGCACTCCGAACGCCGCCAGATAATGGGCGAGCGAGACGGAATGCTGAATCGCAAGTTCGCAGCGGCACAGGCATGTGGCTTGATTCCGGTGTTGTGTGTAGGGGAAACCCTCGAACAGCGCGAAGCCGGAAAAACTCTTGAGGTTGTCGGGCGTCAGCTGGGCAGCATCATCGAGGAGCTGGGTGTTGGTGCCTTTGCCAAGGCAGTCATTGCTTACGAGCCTGTCTGGGCCATTGGTACCGGACTGACTGCAACGCCGCAACAGGCTCAGGATGTGCATAAAGCCATTCGCGAGCAGTTGGCGGCAGAGAATTCTGAAGTCGCACGAGGTGTGCGGCTTCTATACGGCGGCAGCGTGAAGGCGGCCAATGCGGTCGAACTGTTCGGCATGCCGGATATCGATGGGGGGCTCATTGGTGGAGCCTCCCTGAATGCAGATGAGTTCGGTGCGATTTGTCGCGCCGCGGGAAACTGAAAAAATGCTGGAAACAGTCGTAGTCGTTTTTCATCTGCTGGGTGCATTGGGCGTAGTTGCTCTGGTTTTGCTGCAGCAGGGTAAAGGTGCGGACGCTGGCGCGTCTTTCGGAGCAGGTGCTTCAAATACTGTGTTCGGAAGCCAAGGTTCCTCTACCTTTCTTAGTAAGTTTACTGCTATACTTGCCGCCGGTTTCTTCATAACCAGCTTGGGGTTAGGTTACTTTGCTAAAGAGAAGGCTCATCAGCTGACTCAAGCAGGTTTGCCAGATCCAGCAGTGTTGGAAGTACCTAAGCAACAACAACCGGCTTCTGATGATGTCCCGGTGCTTCAAGAGCAAAAGTCGGCTACTCCAGCGACTGACGTACCTCCAGCTCAAGAGCAGAAGTAAGAAGAGTTTCAAACGTAGTTTTGCCGAGGTGGTGGAATTGGTAGACACGCAACCTTGAGGTGGTTGTGCCCATAGGGTGTAGGGGTTCGAGTCCCCTTCTCGGTACCAATTAGTCAGGAGAGCCCGCTGTTGCGGGCTTTCTTGCAGGTGGAAGGTTACATTGACCCTATAAGGGATCGGTCGTATACTTCCGCCCCAGCTTTGTCGCGGGGTGGAGCAGTCTGGTAGCTCGTCGGGCTCATAACCCGAAGGTCGTCGGTTCAAATCCGGCCCCCGCAACCAGTTTAAGGAGCCCCTTTTCAGGGGCTTTTTGTTAGCTGGACACTTTCTGCGCCGCTGTTCGACGGCGTTTCAAGGATGGGCGTTTCGCCCATTTTTTTATTTTGCAGCGCATGCATTTACATGCACGAGGGGGTTCAGGTGTCGAGCAAGCTAGAAGAGTTGCAGGCCTTGTTGGCCCCGGTGGTCGTGGCCCTAGGCTATGAATGCTGGGGTATCGAGTTTTCGGCTCAAGGTCGTCACTCGATGTTGCGTGTTTATATCGATAAAGAGGGTGGCGTGCTGGTGGACGATTGCGCCATTGTCAGCCGTCAGATCAGCGGTGTTCTGGATGTTGAAGATCCGATCTCCGTTGAATACACCCTCGAAGTTTCCTCGCCTGGCATGGAACGCCCACTGTTCACTCTTGAGCAGTTTGCAAAATTTGCCGGTGAACAAGTGAAGATCAAGCTGCGCTCGCCTTTTGAAGGTCGACGCAACTTTCAGGGCCTTCTGCGCGGTGTAGAAGAACAGGATGTCGTGGTGCAGGTAGAAGACCATGAATTCCTGTTGCCGATCGATATGATCGACAAGGCCAACATTATTCCCAGTTTTGACTGAGACGCGGATCCCGCGGATCCAATGGCTTGCGAAAGGCGAGGCGTACGATGAGCAAAGAAGTACTGCTGGTTGTTGAGTCGGTATCCAATGAAAAGGGCGTACCGGCAAGCGTGATTTTTGAAGCGCTGGAGCTGGCTCTGGCCACTGCTACCAAAAAGCGTTTTGAAGACGAAGTTGACCTGCGTGTGGAAATCAACCGCCACACCGGTTCCTACGAGACTTTCCGTCGCTGGACAGTCGTCGAAGAGAATGATCTCGACGATCCTGCGATCGAAACCTGGCCAAGCAAGGTTGCCGAAACGCATCCGGGCGCCAAGGTCGGCGACGTCGTCGAAGAAAAGATCGAATCCATCGAGTTCGGCCGCATTGCTGCACAGACCGCCAAACAGGTCATCGTGCAGAAAGTGCGTGAAGCCGAGCGCGCTCAAGTGGTCGACGCCTATCGCGAGCGCCTGGGAGAAATCATCTCCGGCACCGTGAAGAAAGTCACCCGCGACAACGTGATCGTCGATCTGGGCAACAACGCTGAAGCGTTGCTGGCCCGTGAAGACATCATTTCTCGCGAAACCTTCCGTGTCGGTGTGCGTCTGCGTGCACTGCTCAAGGAAATCCGCACCGAGAACCGCGGCCCGCAGCTGATCCTGTCGCGTACCGCGCCGGAAATGCTGATCGAGCTGTTCCGTATCGAAGTGCCGGAAATCGCTGAAGGCCTGATCGAAGTAATGGCGGCGTCCCGTGATCCGGGTTCGCGTGCCAAGATCGCTGTCCGTTCCAAGGACAAACGCATCGACCCGCAGGGCGCGTGCATCGGTATGCGCGGTTCGCGCGTCCAGGCCGTGTCGGGCGAGTTGGGTGGCGAGCGTGTCGATATCGTCCTGTGGGACGATAACCCGGCGCAGTTCGTGATCAATGCCATGTCGCCGGCAGAAGTGGCGGCCATTATCGTTGACGAAGATGCCCATGCAATGGACATCGCCGTTGGCGCAGACAATCTGGCTCAGGCCATCGGTCGGGGTGGTCAGAACGTGCGTCTGGCGAGCCAGTTGACTGGCTGGACCCTGAACGTGATGACCGAATCGGACATCCAGGCTAAGCAGCAAGCAGAAACCGGTGACATCCTGCGCAACTTCATCGACGAGCTGGAAGTCGACGAAGAGCTGGCTCAGGTGCTGGTAGATGAAGGCTTCACCAGCCTGGAAGAGATTGCCTACGTACCGTTGGAAGAAATGCTCAACATCGACGGCTTTGACGAAGATATCGTCAACGAGCTTCGCGCTCGTGCCAAGGATCGTTTGTTGACCAAAGCCATCGCTACTGAGGAAAAGCTGGCAGACGCCCATCCGGCCGAAGACCTGCTCTCGCTTGAGGGTATGGACAAGGATTTGGCGATGGAACTGGCGGTGCGCGGCGTAATTACCCGCGAAGACCTGGCCGAGCAGTCTATTGACGACCTGCTCGACATCGACGGCATTGACGATGATCGTGCCGGCAAGTTGATCATGGCCGCCCGAGCCCACTGGTTCGAGTAATTAGGCGCGGCCTGAGGAGAGAAGTGCATGACGCAAGTCACGGTGAAACAACTGGCCGATGAGGTCAAAACACCGGTAGAGCGCCTGTTGCAGCAGATGCGTGAGGCAGGTCTGCCGCACACCGCCGCCGAAGAAAATGTGACTGACAGTGAGAAGCAATCCCTGCTGACTCACTTGAAGAGCAGCCACAAGGCGAAAGTGGAAGAACCACGCAAGATCACGCTGCAGCGTAAAACCACCAGCACCCTGCGTGTGGCTGGTAGCAAGAGCATCAGCGTTGAAGTTCGCAAAAAGAAAGTTTTCGTACAGCGTAGCCCGGAAGAAATCGAAGCCGAGCGCAAGCGTGAACTGGAAGAGCGTCGCGCAGTAGAAAATGCTGCCCGTCAGAAGGCTGAAGAAGAAGCCAAGCAGCGCGCTGAAGAAGAAGCGCGTCGCCAGCCTGCTGCTGCGCCGTCCGCTCCTGCCGAAGCTGTTGCAGCTCCTGCGCCGGTCGCTGAACCTGTGCGCGACGCCGCGCCGGTTGCTGCTGCGCCAGCTGCCGACACTCGCAAGCGTGACGAACAGCGCCGCCCGGACAAACCACGTGCCGACGATAACAATCGTCGCGGTGGTGGCGATGGCGAGCGCAAAAACGCTCCGCATCGCGCATCGGTCAAAGAAAAAGCGCCGGCTCCACGTGTGGCGCCACGCACTACCGACGAAGAAAGCGATGGCTTCCGTCGTGGTGGTCGCGGCAAGGCCAAGCTGAAGAAGCGCAACGCTCACGGTTTCCAGAACCCTACCGGTCCTGTCGTGCGTGAAGTGAAGATCGGCGAGACCATCACTGTTGGCGATCTCGCCCAGCAGATGTCGGTCAAGGCTGCTGAAATCATCAAGTTCATGTTCAAACTGGGCACTCCAGCGACCATCAACCAGGTTCTCGATCAGGAAACTGCTCAACTGGTAGCTGAAGAGCTGGGCCACAAAGTGACCCTGGTCAGTGACACCGCCCTGGAAGATTCCCTGGCCGAGTCCCTGAAGTTTGAAGGTGAGGCAGTTTCCCGTGCACCCGTCGTGACCGTCATGGGCCACGTTGACCACGGTAAGACTTCCCTGCTCGACTACATCCGTCGTGCCAAGGTAGCAGCAGGCGAAGCCGGCGGCATTACCCAGCACATCGGCGCCTACCACGTTGAAACCGACCGCGGCATGGTGACGTTCCTCGACACCCCTGGTCACGCTGCGTTTACCGCAATGCGTGCCCGTGGTGCCAAGGCGACCGACATCGTGATCCTGGTGGTTGCGGCGGACGACGGCGTGATGCCGCAAACCATCGAGGCTGTTCAGCACGCTCAGGCGGCTGGCGTTCCTCTGGTGGTTGCGGTGAACAAGATCGACAAGCCAGGTGCCGACCTCGATCGCATCCGTAGCGAACTGTCGGTTCACGGCGTGACTTCCGAAGAGTGGGGCGGCGATACGCCATTCGTACCGGTTTCGGCGAAAATGGGTACCGGCGTTGACGAACTGCTCGAAGCCGTTCTGCTGCAAGCCGAAGTGCTCGAACTGACCGCCACTCCATCGGCTCCTGGCCGTGGTGTTGTAGTCGAATCGCGTCTGGACAAGGGCCGTGGCCCGGTGGCCACCGTGCTGGTTCAGGACGGTACGCTGCGTCAAGGCGACATGGTGCTGGTCGGCTCGAACTATGGCCGCGTGCGCGCCATGCTCGACGAGAACGGCAAGCCGATCAAGGAAGCAGGTCCGGCCATTCCGGTCGAGATCCTGGGTCTTGACGGTACGCCGGACGCTGGCGACGAGATGAGCGTGGTTGCCGACGAGAAGAAAGCCCGTGAAGTGGCTCTGTTCCGTCAAGGCAAGTTCCGCGAAGTCAAACTGGCTCGCGCTCACGCCGGCAAGCTGGAAAACATCTTCGAAAACATGGGCCAGGAAGAGAAGAAGACGCTCAACATCGTCCTCAAATCCGACGTCCGTGGTTCGCTGGAAGCTTTGCAGGGCGCTCTGAACGGCCTGGGCAACGACGAAGTGCAAGTGCGCGTAGTCGGTGGCGGTGTCGGTGGTATCACCGAATCCGACGCCAACCTGGCACTGGCTTCCAACGCTGTACTGTTCGGCTTCAACGTGCGTGCCGATGCTGGCGCACGGAAGATCGTCGAGCAGGAAGGTCTGGACATGCGTTACTACAACGTGATCTACGACATCATCGAAGACGTCAAGAAAGCCCTGACCGGCATGCTCGGCAGCGATGTTCGCGAGAACATCCTGGGCGTGGCCGAAGTGCGCGACGTGTTCCGTTCGCCGAAGTTTGGCGCGATCGCCGGTTGCATGGTGATCGAAGGTGTTGTGCACCGTAACCGTCCGATCCGTGTACTGCGTGAAGACATCGTTATCTTCGAAGGCGAGCTGGAATCCCTGCGCCGCTTCAAGGATGACGCTTCCGAAGTACGTGCCGGCATGGAATGCGGTATCGGCGTGAAGAGCTACAACGACGTCAAAGTCGGTGACAAGATCGAAGTCTTCGAGAAGGTTCAGGTTGCTCGCAGCCTCTGACTCGCGCACTTCAAGGGCCACGCCGAGCCGCCGCATGCAGATGCGCGCCACGGCGTCAGGACTCTAAACGCAACGCCCGGTCTGGCTTTTGTCAGGCCGGGCGTTTGCCGCTTTCAGACCTTGCGGGTTTCACCGTGGGGCAGTAACAGGTAACAAAATCATGGCAAAAGAATACAGCCGTACCCAACGTATCGGCGATCAGATGCAGCGTGAGCTGGCCCAACTGATCCGTCGTGAAGTCAAAGACCCGCGTGTTGGTCTGGTTACCATTACCGCAGTGGAAGTCAGCCGTGACGTCGGTCACGCGAAGATCTTCATCACCGTGATGGGGCAGGACAACGCCGAAGACATCGCGCAAAGCATCAAGGTGCTCAACGCTGCCGCAGGTTTCCTGCGCATGCAGCTGGCCCGTGAAATGAAGTTGCGCAGCGTGCCGCAATTGCACTTCCACTACGACGAAAGCGTCGTGCGTGGCGCGCATCTGTCGGCCCTGATCGAGCGCGCCGTGGCTGAGGACAATCAGCACGTGGTCGCTGCACCTGAAGACACCAAGGAGTAATTCGGTGGCTCAGGTCAAACGTATCCGTCGTAACGTCAGCGGTATCATCCTGCTCGACAAGCCGCTGGGGTTCACCTCCAACGCCGCGTTGCAGAAGGTTCGCTGGTTGCTCAACGCCGAGAAGGCCGGTCACACCGGCAGTCTCGACCCGCTGGCCACCGGTGTCTTGCCGCTGTGCTTTGGCGAGGCAACGAAGTTCTCGCAATACCTGCTCGACTCCGACAAGGGTTACGAAACCCTGGCGCAACTGGGCAAGACCACTACCACGGCGGACGCCGAGGGTGAGGTTTTGCAGGAGCGTCCGGTGACCGTTGGTCGCGCCGATGTCGAAGCGGTTCTGCCGAAATTTCGTGGGCAAATCAGTCAGATACCGCCGATGTACTCGGCGCTCAAGCGTGACGGTCAGCCGCTGTACAAGCTGGCTCGTGCAGGCGAAGTAGTGGAGCGCGAACCGCGTTCTGTTACTATTGCGCGCTTGGAATTGCTGGCCTTCGAAGGCGATACTGCGCGTCTTGCGGTGGATTGCAGCAAGGGCACCTATATTCGAACCCTGGTGGAGGATATCGGTGAGCAACTCGGTTGTGGTGCGTACGTCGCGGAACTGCGTCGTACCCAGGCCGGGCCTTTCACCCTGGCGCAGACCGTGACCCTCGAAGAGCTGGAAGCGGTACATGCCGAAGGCGGCAACGAAGCGGTCGACCGCTTCCTGATGCCATCGGACAGCGGCCTGCAGGATTGGCCGCTGCTGCACTTCTCCGAAGCGAGTGCGTTCTACTGGCTCAACGGCCAGCCGGTACGTGCCCCGGATGCTCCGAAGTTCGGCATGGTACGGGTACAGGATCACAATGGTCGCTTCATCGGTATCGGTGAAGTGAGCGAAGACGGGCGCATCGCGCCGCGTCGACTGATTCGGTCAGAATGACCGAACGAGTGTGGCTGTTAACAGGCACGGTCACTACTCATTTATAGATACAGGGATTTGTCCCTGGCCTGTTGAAACTGTTTTTGAAACAGTTTCCTGATAAAAGGATTGCCTCATGGCTCTCGACGTTCAAGAAAAAGCTCAAATCGTTGCCGACTACCAGCAAGCTGTTGGTGATACTGGTTCGCCAGAAGTGCAAGTTGCACTGCTGACCGCCAACATCAACAAACTGCAAGGTCACTTCAAGGCCAACGGTAAAGACCACCACTCCCGTCGTGGTCTGATCCGCATGGTAAACCAGCGTCGTAAGCTGCTGGACTACCTGAAAGGCAAAGATCTGAGCCGTTACAGCGCTCTGATCGGCCGCCTGGGTCTGCGTCGCTAATCAGCGATTGCGCTATGAGGTTGGTTGTCTGTCAGGCATCAGCGGTTTTCCGCTGGTGGCTGGCAGGCTCCCAGCCTCAAGTTTTATCTGCACTACCGTTTTACCCGGACAGTCAGCGGGCCGATTCCCGACATTGCCCAAGAATTTCGCAAGAAACCAGTTCCCCCAAGAGCCACAAAGAAGGTAGGACACCGTGAACCCGGTAATCAAAAAATTCCAGTTCGGTCAGTCGACCGTTACCCTCGAGACTGGCCGTATCGCCCGTCAGGCCTCCGGCGCAGTATTGGTCACCGTTGACGACGACGTCAGCGTATTGGTGACCGTAGTCGGTGCCAAGCAAGCCGATCCGGGCAAGGGCTTCTTCCCTCTGTCCGTTCACTACCAGGAAAAGACTTACGCTGCCGGTAAGATCCCTGGCGGTTTCTTCAAGCGTGAAGGCCGTCCTTCCGAGAAAGAAACCCTGACTTCCCGACTGATCGACCGTCCGATCCGTCCGCTGTTCCCAGAAGGCTTCATGAACGAAGTGCAGGTTGTCTGCACCGTCGTTTCCACCAGCAAGAAGACCGATCCGGACATCGCTGCGATGATCGGTACCTCGGCTGCCCTGGCCATCTCGGGCATTCCGTTCGACGGCCCGATCGGCGCCGCTCGTGTCGCTTTCCACGAAAGCACCGGCTACCTGCTGAACCCGACCTACGAGCAGCAAGCTGCTTCGAGCCTGGACATGGTCGTTGCCGGTACTTCCGACGCCGTACTGATGGTTGAATCGGAAGCCAAAGAGCTGACCGAAGACCAGATGCTGGGCGCGGTACTGTTTGCTCACGACGAGTTCCAGGTGGTGATCAACGCCGTCAAAGAACTGGCCGCTGAAGCTGCCAAGCCAACCTGGACCTGGGCGCCTGCTCCAGAAGCCACCGAACTGCTGGGCGCGATCCGTGCCGAGTTCGGCGAAGCGATCTCCCAGGCTTACACCATCACCGTCAAGGCTGACCGCTACGCACGTCTGGGTGAGCTGAAAGACCAGGTTGTCGCCAAGCTGTCCGGCGAAGAAGGCCAGCCTTCGGCTGCTGACGTCAAAGCCGCTTTCGGTGAAATCGAATACCGCACCGTTCGCGAAAACATCGTTAACGGCAAGCCACGTATCGACGGTCGCGACACCCGTACCGTACGTCCGCTGAACATCGAAGTCGGCGTTCTGCCGAAGACTCACGGTTCGGCGCTGTTCACCCGTGGCGAGACCCAGGCTCTGGTCGTTGCGACGCTGGGCACCGCCCGTGACGCACAGCTGCTGGACACCCTGGAAGGCGAGAAAAAAGACCCGTTCATGCTGCACTACAACTTCCCTCCGTTCTCGGTGGGCGAGTGTGGTCGCATGGGTGGTGCCGGTCGTCGTGAAATCGGTCACGGCCGTCTGGCCCGTCGTTCGGTTTCGGCCATGCTGCCAGCCGCTGACGTGTTCCCGTACACCATCCGTGTGGTTTCGGAAATCACCGAATCCAACGGTTCGAGCTCGATGGCTTCCGTTTGCGGCGCTTCCCTGGCCCTGATGGACGCTGGTGTTCCAATGAAGGCGCCGGTTGCCGGTATTGCCATGGGTCTGGTTAAAGAAGGCGAGAAGTTCGCCGTTCTGACCGACATCCTGGGTGACGAAGACCACCTGGGCGACATGGACTTCAAAGTAGCCGGTACCGCCAAAGGCGTTACTGCGCTGCAGATGGACATCAAGATCAAGGGCATCACCGAAGAAATCATGGAAATCGCTCTGGGCCAAGCCCTGGAAGCGCGCCTGAACATCCTCGGCCAGATGAACCAGATCATCGGCCAGTCGCGTACCGAGCTGTCGGCCAACGCTCCGACCATGATCGCGATGAAGATCGACACCGACAAGATCCGTGACGTTATCGGTAAAGGTGGCGCGACCATCCGTGCGATCTGCGAAGAAACCAAGGCTTCGATCGACATCGAAGACGACGGTTCGATCAAGATCTTCGGCGAAACCAAGGATGCCGCAGAAGCTGCTCGTCAGCGCGTTCTGAGCATCACTGCAGAGGCTGAGATCGGCAAGATCTACGTCGGCAAGGTTGAGCGCATCGTCGACTTCGGCGCATTCGTCAACATCCTGCCGGGCAAGGACGGTCTGGTACACATCTCGATGCTGAGCGACGCTCGCGTTGAGAAAGTCACCGACATCCTGAAAGAAGGCCAGGAAGTGGAAGTGCTGGTACTGGACGTGGACAACCGCGGCCGTATCAAGCTGTCCATCAAAGACGTGGCAGCGGCCAAGGCTTCGGGCGTTTAATCACCCCACAGCTTTAGCGCAATGAAAATGCCCCGCCGTGAAAACGGCGGGGCATTTTTTTGTCAGGCTTAAAGATCAAAAGATCGCAGTCTGCGGCAGCTCCTACACGATCGGTATCACACCTGTTTTGTAGGAGCAGCCGAAGGCTGCGATCTTTGCTTTTATGAAAACCGGTGCTAGGTTTAGCCCACCGCCCGTGTAGCTCAGCCGGTAGAGCAGCGCACTCGTAACGCGAAGGTCGCAGGTTCGATTCCTGTCTCGGGCACCATCCCCTCACGCAATCCCGCGATTTATGTCTCCCAGGTCAAAGTTTTTGTGCGAGAGATGTAAAGAGCCGTGTAATTCGTCATGCAAACGTCCTATATTCGGTGCCTGCATGAGCATCGCTTAGCAGTTTTCAGATGATCCCGAATGGTTCCGAAGGCCGGACAATCCGCGTCAGAGAGATCCTTGATGATCCAGATCCATCCTCCATTCTTACGATCAGCGAGAACGCCATGACCGAATTAACTCAAGAGCAACGTCACGAACAAGCGCTGGAGAAATACAAGCTCGACGCGCCCCAGCTGCTGGAAGAGATCAAGGACTTGAGTCCTGATGATCAGAAGGATCAGGTCCAGTGGGCATTCGAGGACGAAGCTGAAGCCCAGGGCTTGCAGCCGTGGGAGTTGACGCTCAAGTACACCAGCACCCCTGAAGAGTTTGAGGCCAAGCGCCTGGAGCTGCACAAGGAGGCGGCCGAAGTGTTGGGCGTCGAGTGGGACGAGTACTGCGAGATGAATAATCTGGTGGTCTGATACAAAAACGCCAGCCTCAATCGGGCTGGCGTTTTTTATGGCGTGACGGCCTCAGAGGCTCAGACGCATCGACAGATCCACTGCCTTCACATCCTTGGTCATCGCACCGATCGAGATGTAATCCACCCCGGTCTCGGCGATCGGTAGCAGCGTACTTTCATTGATGCCGCCGCTGGCCTCCAGTTTGGCCTTGCCGCCAGTCAGGCGGACGGCTTCGCGCATGTCGTCCAGGCTCAACTCGTCGAGCATGATGATATCGGCGCCGGCTGCCAGCGCCTCCTTCAGCTCCTCCAGGCTCTCCACTTCGACTTCCACCGGTTTGCCCGGCGCGATCTTGTGCGCGGCGGCGATGGCCTGCGCGATGCCACCGCTGGCGGCGATGTGGTTTTCCTTGATCAGGAACGCGTCGTAGAGGCCGATGCGGTGGTTGTGGCAACCGCCGCAGGTCACTGCGTATTTTTGCGCCAGACGCAGGCCCGGCAGGGTCTTGCGGGTATCCAGCAGCTTGACCTGGGTCTGGGCCACGAAGTCCGCCAGATACTGCGCACGCGTTGCCACGCCGGACAGCAGTTGCAGGAAGTTCAGCGCGCTGCGTTCGCCAGTCAGCAACGAACGGGCCGGGCCTTCCAGATGAAACAGCGGCTGATTGGGTTTGACCCGTTCACCGTCCCTTACCTGCCAATGCACCGCGACCCGCGGATCGAGCTGGCGAAACACCGTATCGACCCACGCCGTGCCGCAGATAACCGCCTCGTCGCGAGTGATGATGGTGGCTTTGGCCAGACGTTCGGCCGGGATCAGTTGCGCGGTGATGTCGCCGCTGCCGACATCTTCGAACAACGCACGGCGCACGTTGGCTTCGATTTCGGCGGTCAGATCGGCGAGATGTAGATTCGGCATAACGGGCTCCACAAACTAAGTGCGCCGATTATAGGGGCATGGCAGGAGCCAACCCAAGGCGAGAACGCGCGTGCCTGACTGCAACTGGTCGATTTTCTGTGAGCAAAGCGCCGTTTTCGTGGTCACTGGAAGGTGTCGCGGACATAGGGGAAACCCTGACGGCTATAGCGCCGGGGACAAGTTTTGCAAGATAATTCGCCTTGCATTTGACGTCATAGCTTTGACGTTCATCTGACGCCCCTATTCACCACTGTAGGAGCGAGCCTGCTCGCGAAATTCTGGCAGCGACATTGGTGCGACTGACACACCGCTATCGCGAGCAGGCTCACTCCTACAGGGATTTGCGCTGGTTCACGACACGTGTGTTGTGGTCGGTGCACTCGATGTTTGCGACCAGTGAAATCACCGTTACAGGAGGCTTGGATGCAGAACGACGGGAATGTAGTGCCTTTGCACAAGGCTGCTACCGATCAGGCGAATCACTCGCCGCTCGCCCGCCTGCCTGTGATTCTGCTTCAGGTCCGCGACAAGGCTGCCCAGCAACTGCGTCACGGCTTGCAGGAGTTGTTTGATAACGCTGACGACACCCTGTTCGAAATGGCCGACCGGGCGCGTAACGATGTCGAACAGAACATCTTTTTCGAAGCCATGCGCGACCTGCGCCTCAAGCGCAAAAACATCGAACGGGGTTTTCTCGAGCAATTCTTCGAAGCCTTCGTCGCGCTGATTCAATACGAAGTCGTACAACCCACATTGCCCGGCACGCTGATATTCGAGGATTGCGCACCGCGTACCGATGACATGGAGCGCAGCGTGGCGGTCGAAACCATGGTCGGTCGGGTGCTCAAGCGCGACGGTTTTGCCCTTGATCAGCTGACCGCGCGGCTCAACGTGTTGCTGGGCAAGGATTTCGATAACCAACACAACCCGCTCGGCCCGGCGATGCTCTGCGAGTTCTTTCTGCAGGCCGGACGTAACCTGGGCGTGGAGATCAAGGTCAAGCTGATCCTGCTCAAGCTGTTCGAACGCTACGTGCTGGCCGATACCGAGCAGTTGTACGCCGAAGCCAATCAATTGCTGGTGGCCACCGGCGTGTTGCCCGAGTTGAAACCGGCGCCTGCACGCCGCGCAATCGAGCGTGCGGCCGCAAGCATCAGCAGTGAAGAAAGTGACGAACCCGCGCCCGCCGACGAGAGCGTGCAGGAGGTCTTCGCCGCGTTGCAGGAACTGCTGCTGCACGTGCGCGGCAGCGTCGCGCCGACCCTGGAACCGAGTGCGGCGGCGCAACCGATTACCACCCGCGACCTGCTGCGCCTGCTGTCGCATTTGCAGCAATACGTCCCGGCGCTGGCGGCGCAGGACGATTTCGATCTGCGCAATCAGCTTGAGCAGCTGCTGACGCGGGTCAGCGTCAGGAGCGGCAAATCACGCATCGTCGACGGTGCGGATGAAGACGTGATCAACCTGATCGCCATGGTCTTCGACTGCATCCTCGAAGACCGTAACCTGCCGGGTTCGCTCAAGGCGTTGATCGCCCGTTTGCAGATTCCGATGCTCAAGGTGGCAGTACTCGACAAGAGCTTCTTCAGCCGCAGCAGCCACCCGGCTCGGCGCCTGCTCAATGAAATCGCCGATGCCGCCATGGGCTGGGGCGATTGCAATGGCGAAGCGCGCGACAGCCTGTATCTGCGCATTGAACAAGTGGTGCAGCGCCTGTTGAGTGACTTCGTCGACGACCCGGCGATTTTCTCCGAGTTGCTCGCTGATTTCCTGGCCTTCACCAGTGATGAGCGGCGGCGCAGCGAATTGCTCGAACAGCGTTTGCGCGATGCCGAGGAAGGGCGGGCGAAAACCGAACTGGCTCGGCAGCGAGTCGAGCATGTGCTGAATCAGGCGTTGCTGGGTAAAGTCCTGCCGCCGTCGGTGGTGACCTTTGTACGTGATGCGTGGAGCAAAGTGCTGCTGCTGACCTGCCTCAAACATGGCGACCACTGCGCTGAATGGCAGGCCGATGTGCAGACCATGGAACAATTGATCTGGAGCGTGCAGCGTCACGACGAGGAGGACGCCGGTCTGCAGTTGCTGGCGCTGGTGCCCGGTTTGCTCAAATCATTGCGTGATGGCCTGAGCAGTTCGGCGTTTGATCCGTTCGCCACCAGCGAATTTTTCAGCGAGCTGGAAGCGCTGCATGTGCGGGTGCTTGAACCCTCAACCGAGCAGCCGCCGGCCGATGCGCCGGCGTTGGTGGAGGTGTCGCAGCACATTACCCTGCGCAGCGCTGATGAGGGCGCGATCGGCCTGAATGCCAGCGGCCTGGCGCATGACGACCCGGGGCTGCGTCAGTTGGAGCAACTGCGCCTGGGCAGTTGGGTCGCGTTCCAGGAAGACGACGAGCACAGCCTGCGCTGCAAACTGGCAGCAATCATCGAAGCCACCGGCAAATACGTGTTTGTCGACCGTACCGGGATGAAAGTACTGGAGCGCAGCCGCGTCGAACTGGCCCTTGAGTTTCGTCGTGGCGCGGTGCGAGCACTGGATGACACCTTGCTGTTCGATCGGGCGCTGGAGTCGGTGCTCGGCAATCTGCGGCGACTCAATCGCGGCAAGTGATCGCGCGCCGGGGGCCGATCACGGCATACTGGGCGCCAACACAGTCGGCGTTGAAGGAATCGGTATGCAGTTGGATCCCGCTAGCGGGTGGTGTCACGGGGTACAGGTCTGCCCATCGCCCAACTTCAATGAACGCCCTGCGGGCGAAATCTCCCTGTTGGTGATCCACAACATCAGCCTGCCGCCGGCGCAGTTCGCCACCGGCAAGGTGCAGGAATTTTTCCAGAATCGTCTGGATGTCACCGAGCATCCCTATTTTGCAGGAATTGCCGACCTGCGCGTCTCGGCGCATTTTCTGATCGAGCGTGACGGCAGCGTCACCCAGTTTGTCTCCTGTCTTGAGCGGGCGTGGCATGCTGGCGTGTCGATGTTCGAAGGCCGGGAAACCTGTAACGATTTTTCCGTGGGCATCGAGCTCGAAGGCACTGATGATCTGCCCTTTACCGATGCGCAGTATCAGGCGCTGATCACGCTGACGCGTCAGCTGCAAACAGCATTTCCGGCCATCACCGGCGCCCGTATCTGCGGGCACAGCGACATCGCACCCGGGCGCAAGACCGATCCTGGCCCGGCATTCGACTGGGCGCGTTACCGCGCAGCCCTGGCACAAGAGGAAGGACAATGAGTTTTCTGGTGTTACTGCTGGCGGTCTGGATCGAGAAATTCTCGGCCCTGCGCCATCGGGTTCAACGCGATGGCGGATGGATCCGCGAACTGCACAAACTCGAAACCAGCGAGCGCCTGGCCCGGCGACCATGGCTGGTACTGACGATTCTGGTGTTGCTGCCGGTGGCGCTGCTCGGCTTGTTGCTGGTGGTACTGGAACCCGTTGCGTACGGCTTGCTGGCATTGCCGGTGCATTTGCTGGTGGTGATTTACGCGCTGGGGCGCGGTGATCTGCTCGGTGGCCTCGGGCCATTTCGTGACGCCTGGCGGCGCGAAGACCTGCAAGCGGCCGCGCATGTGGCCAAGCGTGATCTGGATATCTGTGCCGACAGTGGTGAGCAATTGCTGGATCAGGTGCAAGGCCATCTGTTGTGGCAGGCTTACCAGAGTTTCTTCGCGGTGATCTTCTGGTACTTCGTGCTCGGTCCGGTCGCGGCGCTGGCTTATCGCTTGCTCGCATTGGCTGAAGAAAACAGCCAGAACCCGGCGCTCGCCGAACGTGCCGGCCAGTTACGTCACGCCTTTGACTGGTTGCCGGTGCGCCTGCTGGCTGCCAGCCTTGCGCTGGTCGGCAACTTCGTCGCGGTCAGCCGGGTGATGTTGCATGAGCTGCTGAACTGGAACATCAGCGCCGCGCAGCTGATCAACAAGGTCGGGCTGGCAGCGGGTGAGATCCCGCCGCCGGTGGTCGGTCCTGAAGGCATCAACACGCTGGATTGCCTGTGGGAACTGCTGCTGCGCGCGGCGGTGCTGTGGTATGCCGGTTTTGCCTTGTGGACCGTGCTGATCCACTGACTTTAAAGCAGGATCAAAAGATCGCAGCCTGCGGCAGCTCCTACACCGGGATCGTGGTTTTCCTGTAGGAGCTGCCGAAGGCTGCGATCTTTTTTGTCGTTAACCTTAAGTTACAAAACCTCCCGCCGATTTGAGCTATACAGAGACAGCGCCGATAGTGGCTATCTGCTTTCGCCCCGCGCCTGCCAATAAAAACAAGAAAAGCCAAGGGAGACTTCCAGTGAAGAGCTTGCTCTATCCCGCCGTCTCGCTGATGAACCGTCTGAGCTTCGGCATGAAGTTCAGCCTGATCAGCGTGCTGTTCCTCGTGCCGATGCTGGTGACCAATTTTTATCTGGTGCGCGACTCCTATCGTGAATTTCAGGGCACCCGGGTCGAGTTGCAGAGCCTCGATCTGCTGGGCAGCAGCCTGAGCCTGCGCCGGGATCTGGAGACGCTGAACAATCTGGTGCAGATCAACGTCACCCTCGGCCAGTCCGGCAAAGCCGACAATCTTGAAGCGCAGATCAGCAGCCTGGAGCAAACCGTGCTGGCACGCTTGCAAGGTCTGCAAGCGATGACCGACGATCCCGAGCAGATCAAACTGTTCGACGGCAAACGCGATGAAATGACCAGCGCGTTCAAGGCCCAACAGGCGGAAAGCTCCCTGCAAAGCAAAAGCGCGATGATCGGCAAACTGCTTGGCAACGCGCAGATTTTCAGCCAGATCATCGCCAGTCAGGCCGGTTTGAGCCGCGACAATCAGAGCGACATCCGCCAGCTCAGCGAGCTGCTCACCAACATCACCCCGGCCGTGTCCCAGACCTTGGGCGAAGGTCGGGCCATTGGGTCGTATTCGTTGGGGCAGGGCTTTCTCAACAGTTCGTCGAGCACCCGTTTCGACGAGTTGCTGGCGCAGATCGAAAAGCTCCAGGCCGAATACGCGTTGAAATTGCAGGACGCCCTCGACTCCAGCCAGGCCGCGCGCGCCAGCCTCAGCGCACCGGCCGACAGCAGCAAGGCGTCGCTCAAACAGGCCAGTGAACTGTTTGAGGCGAAAGTCGTGGTGGCCGAGACCCTCGATACCCCGTGGCAGGCGTTTTACGATCAGGTCACCGGGCTGATGGCGCAGACCTACCAGCTCAATGACGCGACCCTGAAATTCCTTGATACCCAACTGCAGCAGCGCCTGGCGCAAAACCGCACGCACATGGTGTTGCAAGCGGTGGCGCTGGCGGTGGTGTTTGTGCTGATTTTCTATCTCTACGCTGGTTTCTACGCCTCGACCCGCACCACGCTCAAGCGCCTGGGCGCGATGATGGACAAGGTTGCCGCCGGTGACATGACGGTCAATTTCAAGGCCAGCAGCCGCGATGAACTGGGCGAGCTGGGTGAGGTGTTCAACGGCACGGTGAGGAAAATCCACGACCTGATCGAGCGGGTCGGCCATACGGTGGCAGAGGTCGAACGCCAGGCCGGGCAGGTGCAGACTGTCTCGGCGCAAAGCAATCAGGCGGTGGCCGGGCAGCGCACGCAGATCGAGCAAGTGGCGACCGCGATGAACCAGATGTCAGCGACCTCGCTGGAAGTTGCACGCAGCGCAGCGGCAGCGGTGAGCAGCGCGCACAGCGTCAACGATGAAACCGTCAGCGGTCGCACACTGGTGGAGTCGCAGCAGGGCAGCATTGCCGCGCTGGCCAGCGAGATCGATCAATCGGTGCTGGTGATCAACCAGTTGGCCAGCGACAGCCAGTCGATCAGTCGCGTACTGGAAGTGATCAAAAGCATTGCCGAACAGACCAACCTGCTGGCGCTCAATGCCGCCATCGAAGCGGCCCGGGCCGGCGAGCAGGGGCGAGGGTTCGCGGTGGTGGCGGACGAAGTGCGTACGTTGGCCAAGCGCACCCAGCAATCGACCGAAGAAATCGAGCAGATGATCGCCAAACTGCATGGCGGCGTCGGCGCGGCGGTGAAAGCCATGGGCGTCAGCCATCAGATGGCCAACGGCACGGTCGGGCAGTCGGAAAAGGTTCAGCAGGCGCTGGAAAACATCCTCGGCGCGGTAGGCATGATCGTCGATCAGAACCAGCAGATCGCTGCCGCCGTGGAGCAACAGACTGCCGTGGCCCATGACATCGACCAGAACATCGTCGAGATCAACCGCGCCGGCGAGCGCACGGCGCAGGGTGCGCACCAGACCGAAGACGCCAGCCGGGCACTGTCGGCGCAGGTGGTGGAACTGAAACAACTGATAAGCGCGTTCCGCGTCTGAATCCTGACCCAGCGGAAGACCCAGTGGCGAGGGGATTCATCCCCGATGGGACGCGAAGCGTCTCCCCATGCCCGTAAGTGATCAGGGACTGCTGCGCAGTCCATCGGGGATGAATCCCCTCACCACAGGGCGCACGCGAACTGACTGTAGGCGCTGCCGAGCGAAACGAGGCTGCGAACTTTTGATCTTGTTTTTAAAACCAGGAGCAAAAGATCGCAGCGTTTCGCAGCGCCTACAGAGGTTGTGTTACCAACCGAACACTTCGCAGCTGTTGGCGGTGCTGGTCGCGGCCAGTTGTTTCGGGCTGATGTTCATCAGTTCGGCGAGCGCCGCACAGATCGCCGGCAAGTGCGCCGGGGTATTGCGTACTCCGGGGAACATCGCTGGCGCCATGTCCGGTGAGTCGGTTTCCAGTACGATCGACGCCAGCGGCAGATCCACCAGGACCCGATGCATGCGCAACGCCTGCGGCCAGGTAGGCGCGCCACCCAGACCCAGTTTGAAACCGAGCTTGATGTATTCGCGTGCTTCTTCGCGGCTGCCGGCGAAGGCGTGAATGATTCCGGCGCGCTTGAGCTTGAAGCGTTTGAGCGTGGCGATCACCGCCGCGTGGCTGCGGCGGACGTGGATCAGCGCCGGCAGTTCGAAATCTGCCGCCAGTTGCAGCTGGGCCTCGAACAGTGCCTGCTGGCGTTCGCGGTCGAGGGTTTCGATGAAGTAATCCAGACCGATCTCGCCTACCGCACACAGTTGCCGATGGCCGCGCAGCCGTGTCAGCCAGTCGCCGAGTGCGCGTAGATCTTCGGGGCGATGCTGATCGAGGTACACCGGATGCAGACCGAATGCCGCATACAGGTCGGCATCGCTCTGCACCAGCTCCCACACCCGTTGCCAATTGCCCTGATAAACCCCCAGCACCACCATCCGCCGCACCCCGAGGGCGCGGCTTTCGGCGAGCAAGGCTGAGCGATCGGCGTCGAAGTCGGGGAAGTCGAGGTGGGTGTGGCTGTCGATCAGCTCCACGGTTCAGTCCCGGTGAATGCGCTGCTTGAAGGTCCGCGCGATGGCCTGCACGCCAGGCTTGTATTGCGATTGCTCGACGGCGGCCAGCGCCAGTTCCAGGGCCTTGTCGGCGATCAACTGGTGCTGCTGGGCCATGGCGTTGACCGGCAGCGGCAGGAAGTCGAGCAACTGCGTGTCGCCGAAGGTGCCCAGACGCAGCGGGCGGGATTTGAGCGGGAAGTCATGCAGCGCATCGAACACGCCCTGCAACAGCACGTAGGACGTGGTCACCAGCGCATCCGGCAAATGCCCCAGACGTTGCAGGAGTTCTTCCATCAGTTGCTTGCCGCATTCGCGACTGAAGGACTCGGCGTGCTCGATCAGCACTTCGCCTTTGAAGTCGACCAGTGCCTGCTTGAAGCCGGCAGCACGTTCCTGACTGATGCTCAGCTCCGGACGCGCGCCGAGCAGCACGATCTGTTTCGGCTGCGGATCGAGCAGGCTCTGAGTCAGGTGCAGACTGGCTTCACGGTCGTCACTGATCACCGAGCAGAAGTGCTCGGGTTCCATGACCCGGTCGATGGCGATGATCGGCAAGCCCTTGGCCTGCAACTGGTGATAGCTGTCGTCACCGGCCGGCAGGCAACTGGCGACGATCAGCGCATCGCAACGGCGCGCCTTGAACAGTTGCAGCAACTGGCGCTCGCTGTCCGGCGCATCGTCGGAGCTGGCAATCAGCAACTGATAGCCGCGCGCGCGCGCGCCTTGCTCGAGCAGTTTGGCGATCCGCGCGTAACTGGGGTTTTCCAGGTCCGGCAGAATAAAACCCAACGTGCGGGTGTGCCGACTGCGCAACCCGGCCGCTTGTGGATTGGGGGTGAAGCCGTGCTGTTCGACGACCGCACGCACCCGCTCGACCGTGGCGTTGCTGATGCGTTGCTGTTCGGCCTTGCCGTTGATGACGTAGCTGGCGGTGGTCACGGACACTCCGGCCAACCGCGCGATATCACTGAGTTTCAACCCGGTATTTCCTTGTTTTTTCGAGCTTGCCGCCACATTTTCGCCAATCCTACCCGATTCGGGCAGACGACTATTGTCGCAGCGCATCCGACAAGTTGGACTTCAAGGATGAGACATTATCGAGTAACGTGCCGATCAATCTAGATTAAACGTTTCAGCAAGCGTATTTTCTACGTTTTAGACGCCTTTGGCCGGTTCTGCCGTGAAACCGCCAAAACTTCCGCTGAAAAGCAGGCTGACCAGCGCCTAAGCTGTGACCATTCAAAACAATATCCTGGCGCATCCATGTGCCAAAAAGGAGATCGCATGCTCGAGCTCACTATAGAGCAGATATCCATGGGCCAATCGGCTATGGATAAACCCGCCGCCCTGCAACTACTCGCCAATCATCTGGTGGCCGATGGCCTGGTCGCCGATGGCTACCTCGCCGGCTTGCAGGCCCGGGAAGCCCAAGGCTCGACCTTTCTCGGCCAGGGTATTGCCATTCCCCACGGTACGCCCGAGACCCGCGATCAAGTGTTCGCCACCGGCGTACGGCTGATGCAGTTTCCCGAGGGCGTGGATTGGGGTGACGGCCAGATCGTTTATCTGGCGATCGGCATCGCCGCCAAATCCGACGAACACCTGCGCCTGTTGCAACTGCTGACTCGCGCCCTCGGCGAGACCGATCTGGGTCAGGCCCTGCGCCGCGCCAGCTCGCCGGAAGCGCTGCTGAAACTGTTGCAAGGTGCGCCGCAGGAACTGGCGCTGGATGCGCAGATGATCGGCCTCGGCGTGTCGGCTGACGATTTCGAAGAACTGGTCTGGCGTGGTGCGCGTCTGCTGCGGCAGGCCGATTGTGTGAGCAACGGTTTTGCCGGTGTGTTGCAACAAGTCGAGGCGCTGCCGCTGGGCGATGGCCTCTGGTGGCTGCACAGCGAGCAAACCGTGAAGCGCCCGGGCCTGGCGTTCGTCACCCCGGACAAACCGATGCGTTACCTCGGTCAGCCACTGAGCGGTCTGTTTTGTCTGGCCAGTTTGGGTGAGGCGCATCAGGCGCTGCTTGAGCGTCTGTGCGCATTGCTCATTGAAGGGCGCGGCCATGAGTTGGGCCGGGCCACCAGCAGTCGTAAAGTCCTTGAAGTGCTCGGCGGCGAATTGCCCGCCGATTGGCCGAGCGCGCGTATTGCCCTGGCCAACGCCCACGGTCTGCATGCTCGTCCGGCGAAGATTCTTGCGCAACTGGCGAAGAGTTTTGACGGCGAAATCCGTGTGCGCATCGTCGACAGCGCAGACAGCGCCGTGTCGGTGAAAAGCCTGAGCAAGCTGCTGAGCCTCGGCGCGCGGCGTGGTCAGGTGCTGGAGTTGATCGCCGAACCGAGCATCGCCGCCGACGCCTTGCCGGCGCTGCTGGCCGCTATCGAAGAAGGCCTCGGCGAAGAAGTCGAACCGCTGCCGGCCGTGAGCCAGCAACGCGAAGTCATCGCCGAAATCGCCGAGGTGCTGATCGCCCCGGCGTCCGGCGCGCAGTTGCAGGCGATCCCTGCTGCACCGGGCATCGCCATTGGGCCAGCGCACATTCAGGTGCAGCAGGCTATCGATTACCCGTTGCGCGGTGAGTCCGCCGCCATTGAACGCGAGCGCCTCAAGCAAGCGCTGAGCGATGTGCGCCGTGACATCCAAGGCCTGATCGAACGCAGCAAGGCCAAGGCCATCCGCGAGATCTTTATCACCCACCAGGAAATGCTCGACGACCCGGAACTGACCGACGAAGTCGACACCCGCCTCAAGCAGGGCGAAAGCGCCGAAGCGGCGTGGATGGCGGTGATCGAAGCAGCGGCCAAGCAACAGGAATCGCTGCAGGACGCATTGCTCGCTGAGCGGGCGGCGGATCTGCGGGACATCGGGCGCCGGGTGCTGGCGCAACTTTGCGGTGTGCAAACGCCGAACGAGCCTGAACAACCGTACATTCTGGTGATGGACGAGGTCGGCCCGTCGGACGTCGCACGGCTGGATCCGGCGCGGGTGGCGGGGATTCTCACCGCTCGCGGCGGCGCCACGGCGCACAGTGCAATCGTCGCCCGTGCTCTCGGAATTCCAGCGCTGGTCGGTGCGGGTGCCGCGGTGTTGCTGCTGGCACCGGGCACGCCGTTGCTGCTCGACGGCCAGCGCGGTCGCCTGCACGTCGACGCCGATGCCGCGACCCTGCAACGTGCCGCCGAAGAACGCGACACCCGTGAGCAGCGCCTCAAGGCTGCCGCCGAACAACGTCATCAACCGGCGCACACCACTGACGGTCACGCCGTGGAAGTGTTCGCCAACATCGGTGAAAGCACCGGTGTCGCCGCCGCAGTGGAGCAGGGCGCGGAAGGCATCGGTCTGCTGCGCACCGAACTGATTTTCATGGCCCACCCGCAGGCGCCGGATGAAGCCACTCAGGAAGCCGAATACCGCCGCGTTCTCGACGGCCTTGCCGGGCGACCGCTGGTGGTGCGCACCCTCGATGTCGGTGGCGACAAACCGCTGCCGTACTGGCCGATCGCCAAGGAAGAAAACCCGTTCCTCGGCGTGCGCGGCATTCGCCTGACGTTGCAGCGCCCGCAGGTCATGGAAGCGCAGTTGCGCGCCTTGCTGCGTTCGGCGGACAACCGTCCGCTGCGGATCATGTTCCCGATGGTCGGCAGCGTCGAAGAGTGGCGTCAGGCCCGCGACATGACCGAGCGTCTGCGCCTGGAAATCCCGGTCGCTGACTTGCAACTGGGGATCATGATCGAAGTGCCGTCCGCTGCATTGCTGGCGCCGGTATTGGCCAAGGAAGTCGACTTCTTCAGTGTCGGCACCAACGACCTGACGCAATACACCCTGGCCATCGACCGCGGTCACCCGACACTCTCGGCCCAAGCGGACGGCCTGCACCCGGCGGTGTTGCAACTGATCGACATCACCGTGCGCGCCGCGCATGCCCATGGCAAATGGGTCGGTGTGTGCGGCGAACTGGCGGCGGATCCGCTGGCGGTGCCGGTGCTGGTCGGCCTTGGCGTCGATGAGCTGAGCGTGTCCGGTCGCAGCATCGCCGAGGTCAAGGCACGCATCCGCGAACTCAGCCTGACCCAGGCGCAAACCCTTGCTCAACAAGCCCTCACCGTGGGCAGCGCGAATGAAGTGCGTGCATTAGTGGAGGCCCTGTAATGGCCAAGATTCTCACCCTGACCCTCAATCCGGCGCTGGACCTCACGGTCGAGTTGTCACGCCTGGAGGCCGGTCAGGTCAACCGCAGCGACGAGATGCACACCCACGCCGCCGGCAAAGGCGTGAACGTCGCCCAGGTACTCGCAGACCTCGGGCATCAACTGACGGTCAGCGGCTTTCTCGGCGAAGACAATCTGCAAGCCTTCGAAACCCTGTTCGCCAAGCGCGGCTTTATCGACGCGTTCATCCGCGTGCCGGGGGAGACGCGCAGTAACATCAAGGTCGCCGAGCACGACGGTCGCATCACCGACATCAACGGCCCGGGGCCGGTTGTCGACGCGGCGGCGCAGCAGGCGTTGCTTGAGCGTCTGCTGCAGATCGCCCCGGGGCATGACGCGGTGGTGGTCGCCGGCAGTCTGCCGCGCGGTGTCACCGCGCAGTGGTTGCGCGAGTTGATCGAACGCCTGAACGGCCTCGGTCTGAAGGTCGCCCTCGACAGCAGTGGTGAAGCCTTGCGCGCGGCCATTGAAGCGCGCCCGTGGCTGATCAAGCCGAACACCGAAGAACTCGCCGATGCGCTCGATTGCGATGTGGTTTCGCACGCCGCCGAAGCGCAGGCAGCGGCGTGCCTGCACGCCAAGGGCATCGAGCACGTGGTGATTTCCCACGGTGCCGACGGTGTGAACTGGTTCAGCGTCGGCTCGGCGCTGCATGCCACGCCGCCGAAGGTGACTGTTGCCAGCACGGTAGGGGCCGGCGATTCGCTGCTGGCCGGCATGCTCCACGGTCTGCTCAGTGCCGATACTCCCGAGCAGACCCTGCGCACGGCCACGGCGATTGCCGCGATGGCGGTGACGCAGATCGGTTTCGGCATCAACGATGCGGCGCAACTGGCGCAGCTCGAACAGGGCGTACGCGTGCGTCCCCTGACAGAACAATAAGAGGGTTTGTCATGAAATTAGCCATTGTCACGTCCTGCCCGAACGGCATGGTCACCAGTGTGCTGTGCGCCCGCCTGCTCGATGCGGCGGCCCAGCGTCAGGGCTGGAGCACCAGCGTTGAAGTGGTCGATGCGGCGCACCCGGAGCGCGAATTGTCGGCCGCCACCATTGAGGCGGCGGAGTGGGTGTTGCTGGTCGCCACTGGTGACGTCGACATGCGTCGTTTTGCCGGCAAGCGCGTATTCCGCATCGCCCCGGCGCAAGCCCTGCAGGATGTGGAAGCGGTGCTGCGTCGCGGTGCCGAAGAGGCCGAAGTTTACGTCGCCAGCGAAGCCGCCCCGGTTGCCGCTGCGCCACGTGCGCCACGCATCGTCGCGATCACTGCTTGCCCGACCGGGGTGGCCCACACCTTCATGGCCGCCGAGGCGTTGCAGCAGACGGCCAAGCGTCTGGGCTATGAACTGCACGTCGAAACCCAGGGTTCGGTCGGCGCGAAAACCCCGCTCGGCGCGACGGCGATTGCCGAGGCTGACGTGGTGTTGCTGGCGGCGGACATCGAAGTCGCCACCGAGCGTTTTGCCGGCAAGAAAATCTATCGCTGCGGCACCGGCATTGCGCTCAAGCAATCCGAAGCCACACTGAAAAAAGCCCTCGCCGAAGCTCAGGTGGAAAGCGCTGCGAGCGACGGCAAGGCGCCGGCCAGGCAAGAGAAAACCGGCGTTTACAAACACCTGCTGACCGGTGTCTCGTTCATGCTGCCGATGGTGGTGGCCGGTGGTCTGATGATCGCCTTGTCGTTCGTCTTCGGCATCACCGCGTTCAAGGAAGAGGGCACGCTGGCGGCGGCGTTGATGCAGATCGGCGGCGAGACCGCGTTCAAGCTGATGGTGCCGCTGCTCGCCGGTTACATCGCCTACTCGATCGCCGACCGCCCGGGCCTGGCGCCGGGGATGATTGGTGGCTTGCTCGCCAGTACGCTGGGGGCCGGGTTCATCGGCGGGATCGTCGCCGGGTTTATCGCCGGTTATGCGGCCAAGGCCATCAGTCGCTACGTCGCTTTGCCGCAAAGTCTTGAAGCGCTGAAACCGATTCTGATCATTCCGTTGTTCGCCAGCCTGATCACCGGTCTGGTGATGATCTACGTGGTCGGTAAACCGGTCGCGGGGATGCTCGCGGCGCTGACGCATTTTCTCGACAGCATGGGCACCACCAACGCGATCCTGCTCGGTGTATTGCTCGGCGGCATGATGTGCGTCGATCTCGGCGGACCGATCAACAAGGCCGCGTATGCGTTCTCGGTCGGGCTGCTGGCTTCGCAGAGTTACGCGCCGATGGCCGCGACCATGGCTGCCGGCATGGTGCCGCCAATCGGGCTGGGCATCGCCACGTTCATCGCCCGCCGCAAGTTCGCCCAGACCGAGCGCGAGGCCGGTAAAGCGGCGCTGGTGCTGGGGCTGTGTTTCATCTCCGAAGGGGCGATTCCGTTTGCCGCGAAAGACCCGCTGCGGGTGATCCCGGCGAGCATCGCCGGCGGTGCGTTGACCGGCGCCTTGTCGATGTACTTCGGCTGCAAACTGATGGCGCCGCACGGGGGCTTGTTTGTGCTGGCGATCCCGAATGCGATCAATCATGCGTTGCTGTATTTGCTGGCGATTGTGGCGGGGAGTTTGTTGACGGCCGTTGTCTATGCGACGGTCAAGCGCCCGGAAGCCGTCGAGCTGGCGCTGGAACCGGCGAAGGCCTGACGGGCAACGCAAATCCCCCTGTGGGAGCGAGCCTGCTCGCGAATGCAATCTGCCAGCGACATGTATGTTGACTGGTACACCGCTTTCGCGAGCAGGCTCGCTCCCACAATGGTTAGTGGTGTCATGGCGAGTTCATACAGGCGTGCTTAAGTTTTCCTTTTTCCAGGGAGAACAGCATGAGCGATTTCAACATCGGTCGTCGGCGGGTCATGCAGGTTGTCGGTGCCGGGCTGCTGATGCCGGGGCTGGCGCCGGCGGTGATCGCGTCGGTCAAGGATCGGCCGCAACTCACCGACGGCGTGCAGTCCGGCGACCTGAAAGGCGACCGCGCGATGATCTGGAGCCGCAGCGACCGTCCGGCGCGGATGGTGGTCGAGTGGGACACCCGCAGTCAGTTTCGTCACCCGCGCCGTGTAGTCTCGCCACTGGCCGATGCGCGCACCGACTTCACCGCCCGCGTCGAACTCACCGGGCTGCCCGCCGATCAGGCAATTTTCTATCGGGTGTATTTCAAGGACGCACAATCCGGCGTCGCCAGCGAACCGTGGCTCGGCCATTTGCGCAGCGCTCCGAAGGCGCGGCGTAATATCCGTTTCGTCTGGAGTGGCGACACCGTCGGCCAGGGCTTCGGCATCAACCCGGACATCGGCGGCATGCGCATCTACGAATCCATGCGCCTGCGCCTGCCGGACTTCTTTATCCACAGCGGCGACACCATCTACGCCGACGGCCCGGTGCCGGCGCAACTGACCACCGAAGGCGGGCGGATCTGGCGCAACCTCACTACCGAAGCCAAGAGCAAAGTCGCGCAGACCCTCGACGATTATCGCGGCAATTACCGCTACAACCTGATGGACGAAAACATCCGTCGCTTCAACGCCGAAGTCCTGCAGATCTGGCAGTGGGACGACCACGAAGTGGTCAACAACTGGTCGCCGGGCAAGCAGCTCGACGAGCGTTATCAGGAAAAAGATATCCACACCCTGGTCGGCCGTGCGCGCAAGGCCTGGCTGGAATATTCGCCGATGCGTTTGCAGGCGGCCGACGGTGGCGGGCGGATTTATCGCAAGCTCGGTTACGGGCCGATGCTCGATGTGTTCGTGCTCGACATGCGCAGCTATCGCGGGGCCAACGACGACAATCTCGGCGCGGCAAAACCGTTTTTGGGGCGTGAGCAACTGGACTGGCTCAAGCGTGGCTTGAAGCACTCCAAGGCGCAGTGGAAGGTGATCGCCGCCGACATGCCGATCGGCCTCGGCGTGCCCGACGGAGAGGTCAGCCCGGGCGTCGCACGTTGGGAGGCCGTGGCCAACGGCGATCCCGGCCCGGCGCAGGGACGTGAGCTGGAAGTCGCCGAGCTGCTCGGTTTTCTGCGGGCGCAGCAGGTGCGCAACTTCGTGTTTCTGACCGCCGACGTGCATTACTGCGCGGCGCATCATTACCACCCGGACCGTGCGGCGTTTCAGGATTTCGAACCGTTCTGGGAGTTTGTCGCCGGGCCACTGAACGCCGGGAGTTTCGGGCCTAATCCGCTGGACAAGACCTTCGGCCCGGAAGTGGTGTTCCAGAAGGCCCCGCCGACCCAGAATGCTTCACCGTTTGCCGGGTTTCAGTTCTTTGGCGAGGTGAACATCGAAGGGCAGAGCGGGGAGATGAGTGTGGTGTTGCGGGATTTGAATGGGGTAGCGGTTTTCGAGCAGAAATTGCAGCCCGTCTGATCACTCCACCTGTAGGAGCTGCCGCAGGCTGCGATCTTTTGATTTTTCAACAACAAGATCAAAAGATCGCAGCCTGCGGCAGCTTCTACAGGAGTCAGTCAGTACACGTCGCGGCGATAGCGGCCCTGTTCGATCAGGCGTTCGACTTCGGTGGCGCCGAGGATGTCGTTGAGTGCCTGATCGACGCCAGAAGCCATGCCCTGCAGGCTGCCGCAAATGTAGATCACCGCACCCTCAGCCAGCCATTTCTGCAGTTCGTCAGCAGATTCGCGCAGGCGATCCTGGACGTAAATCTTTTGCGCCTGATCCCGCGAAAACGCCAGATCCAGTCGTGTCAGATCACCATTGATCAGCCACTCTTCCAGCTCCGCCCGGCAGAGGAAATCGTGCTCGCGATTGCGCTCGCCGAACAGCAGCCAGTGACGCTGCTGACCGTCGGCGATGCGTGCTTTGAGCAGACTGCGCAACCCGGCGAGGCCGGTGCCGTTGCCCAGCAGAATCATCGGCACTGGTTGGTTCGGCAGGTGGAAGCCACTGTTGCGCCGTACGCGCAGGCTGATGCTGCCGCCCACGGACGCATGCTCGGTCAGCCAGCCGGAAGCAATGCCCAGGCTGCCATCGGCGTGTTGTTCCTGGCGCACGATCAGCTCCAGCACGCCGTCGGCGGCAATCGAGGCGATCGAATATTCGCGCATGGCCAGCGGCACCATCGCATCCACCAGCGCTTGCGCATGCAGGCCGACCAGATGCGCACGATGTTCGGGTAACTGGCGGCTGGCGAGGGCGATTTCCAGTGGCTCTTCGAGGCCGTTGATCTTCACCGTGGTTTCGCCACGAATGCCGAGGCCGTCGAGGAAGTGTTCGATGGCCCAGGGGCAGTTGCGCGGCAGCACTTCCACCAGGTCGCCGGCCAGCCAGCTGCTGGTGCTCGGCGCCTTCAGGCCCAACAGGTACACCGGCGCGCCGCTGCTGTCGGGGTTCATCAGGTGGCGGCGCAGCAGCGTCCAGTTGTCGTAGCTCGGTGCTTGCCAGGTGTCGACTGGCGCTTGTCCGGTGATCAGGTCGAGCTGCGTCTGCCAGTGACGCAGGGCGTACGGGTCGCCGCTATCGACTTCGACCGGGGCGAACAGGGTCTTGCCGCCGTGCTCGCCGAGCCACTGATGCAGGCGTCGGGCGAAGCCGCAGAAATGCTGGTACTGGCGGTCGCCGAGGCCCAGCACCGCATAGTTCAGGCTGTCGAAGCTGGCGGCATCGCGCAGTACTTTGCGCTCGAAACCGCGCGCGCTGTCCGGTGCTTCGCCGTCGCCGAACGTGCTGACCACGAACAGCGCGTGGTTCGATTCGCGCAGATCTTCTGCGCTGACATTCGCCAGTGGCTGCACCTTCACCGGCAAGCCGGCGGCCTGCAATTGCCCGGCGGTCTGCCACGCCAACTGTTCGGCAAAACCGCTCTGGCTGGCGAAACCCACCAGCCATGCCGGTTCATCAGCGGCGGGTGCCTGAAGACCTTTGCGCGCGTCCTGAATCTGCTTTTTCTTGCGTCGGCGATCCAGATACAGCAGCCACCCGGTAATGAAAAACAGCGGCATGCACACGGCGGCGAGGGTGACGATGATTCGTCCGACCAGGCCGAAATAGCTGCCGACGTGCAGCGCGTAAATGCTGGTCAACAGCTGCGCCTTGAAGCTCTTGTCGGCATAGCGGTCGACGCGTTTGACGACGCCGGTGGCCGGGTCGAGGGTGATCTGATTCAGCGCGCGATCATGCGGCGAGCTGTCGAGCAGATAGAACACGGTCGCCGGTTGCCCGGCCACTGGCGGCATGCGGATGTTGTAGGCCGACAGGCCCGGGCCGGCAGCGCTGTAGATGCTGCTCCACATCGCCGCGTAGTCGGCCGTCGGTGCCGGGCCTTCCGGCGCCGGCCCGCGACCGCCGCGCACGCGCTCGTTTTGCGGCGCGTCGGAAAGCAGTTTGGTCAGACCCTTGTTGTACCACTCGTACGACCACGACAACCCGGTCAACGCCAGCAGCAGATACACCAGCAAACACCAGGTGCCGGCCACCGAGTGCAGATCCCAATTGAAGCTGCGGCCCTTTTTCTTCCAGTCGAGGGTCAGCCACACGCGCCAGCTGTTCCACTGTCGCGGCCAGCGCAGGTACAGCCCGGAGAGGCAGAAGAACAGCAGGATCAGGGTGCAGGCGCCGGTGATGTTGCGCCCGGTATCGCCCATGGCGAGGAAGCGGTGCAGTTGCAGCATCAGGCCGAAGAAATCCTGGCCAACCGCGTCGCCCATGAACTTGCCGGTATACGGATCGAAGTAGCGCATCTCGCCACGACGTTCGCCTTTGGGCGGGGTGAAGTAGACGCGTGCGGCGTTGCCGCTGTCGGTCTCGACCCAGAGCATCGCGACTTTCTTGCCGGAAGTCGCTTCGATGTGTTCCACCAGCTCGACGGGAGGCAGGACGCCAGCGACCTGCTTTTCCACCTGCAACACCGACGGGTTCAGCGCCCGCAGGATTTCGTCCTGGAACGAATAGGCGGCACCGGTAATGCCCATCAGGGCCAGCACCAGCCCGGCAGTGATGCCGAAAAACCAGTGCAACTGGAACAGGGTTTTCTTCAACACGTCGCTCGCCTTGTCCGTTCGAAATATGTTTCACGGCGCGCATTATGCCGTGGGTTGTCGAGAGCTTCTTTGATTACGCACAAAAGCCCCGTTCAAATGAATGACCGGGGCTTTGTTCTTTGTAGGAGCTGCGGCACGCTGCGATCTTTTGATGTTGGTTTTTAAGAATCAAGATCAAAAGATCGCAGCGTGCCGCAGCTCCTACAGGATCAGAAGTGGAAGTTGGTGCTCAACAGTGCCGTACGGCCCGCCGCCTGGTTGGCGAAGTGGGTCGAGAAGGCCTTGTCGTAGTAGGTTTCGTTGGTCAGGTTCTGCACGTTGAGTTGCAGGTCGACGTTCTTGCTCAGCTTGTAGGCGGCCATCGCGTCGTAACGTACGTAGGAATCGACCATCGTGGTGTTGGCCACGCTGCCGTACACGTCGTCGACGTAGAAGGCACCACCACCGAGGGTCAGCTTTGGCGTGACCTGATAAGTGGTCCACAGGCTGGCGCTGTTTTTCGGCGTGTTCGGCAGTTCGTTGCCGTCGTTGGCTCTGCCCATCGGGCCGCCGTCGACTTGTTCGCTGTCCATGAAAGCGTAGCCGGCGAACACTTGCCACTTGTCGGTGATCTTGCCGCTGGCCGACAACTCGATACCCTGCACGCGGGTCTTGCCGGCGTTCTCGTAGGAGGTGGTGTCGACTTGCACGCGAGCGTTTTCTTTCTCGGTGCGGAACACGTCAGCGGTCAACGACAGACGATCGTTCAACAGATCCCACTTGGTGCCGATTTCGTAGTTCTTGGTGGTTTCCGGCTCCATGTCGCTCTTGAGCAGGTTGCCATTGCGATCCGGGGTGCCGCCCAGCGGGTTGCCTTCCTGGCCTTCACCCAGGGTGTTGCCCGGTGGCGTCGCGGAGGTCGCGTAGGAGGCGTAGATGCTGCCGTTCGGCGCCGGTTTATAGACCACGCCGAACTGACCGGTGACGAACTCGCTGGTGTCATCACCCTTGGAGGTGGTGGTGCCGGCGTTGTTGTAGGTCTTGTAGTCGGTGTCGAAGTGGTCGTAACGCAAGCCCATGTTCACCAGCCACTGCTCGGACAGCTCCAGGGTGTCGAACGCATACAGCGCGTAAGTGTTGGCCTTGGTGTCGGTGCCGGCGTAGTTGCGTGAGATCGCGCCGTTCCACGGATCGTTCGGATTCGGGTTCGACAACGAGGTGCAGTTGTAGCCGCTGGACGCGCCGATCATCGACGGGGTGCAAGTGTTGGTCACGGCACTGGTGCGCGGCGTGGTGTCGGTGTTGACGTTGTACGAAGACTTCTGGCCTTCCTCGCGGGTGTATTCCACACCTGTCGAGAAGCTGTTCTTGAAGCCGGCGATGTAGAAATTGCCGAACAGGTCAGTCTGGTTGGTGGTGGTCTCGGTGTTGCTGACCCGCGTGTTGGCACGGCGCCAGACGCTGCCATTGTTGACGTTGCCCTTGCTGTCGTCCGGCTGGGTGAGGATGTAATCCTGCATGCTGGTGCCGTGGCGCAGGGTGTTCTTGATGGTCAGCGAGTCGCTCAGGTCGTGCTCGATGGCGAAGGTCGCGGTGTCGGTACGGCCCTTGCGGAAATCGCGATCCAGACCGTAGAAGTTGCTGTGATCGCCACCGGCGTACGGCTTGTCCGGGTTGGACTTGGTGCGGGCAGCCGAACCCGCCTTTGGAATGGTGTAAGGAATGCCCGAGTCCGGGGTGTCGTTGCTTTCCAGATGGTAGTAGTCGAGGTTGACGCGGGTGTCGGTACCCAGGCCAAACGCCAGGGACGGCGCGATGCCCCAGCGATCGTAGTCGACCTTGTCGCGGCCGGCGACATTGCTCTCGTGGCTCATCAGGTTCAGGCGGCCGGCAGCGGTGTCGCTGAACTGGTAGTTGCCATCCAGGGTGTAACGCTGGGTCTGGTCGGAGCCCCAGGTGAAACCACCGTCGAACGAGTTGCCCAGGTGCGCTTTCTTGCTCACCAGGTTGATGCTGCCGCCGGCCGCGCCACGACCGCCGATGGCCGAGTTCGGGCCCTTGCTGACTTCGATGTTTTCCACGGCAAAGATTTCGCGACTCTGCGAACCGGTGTCGCGCACGCCGTCGAGGTAGGTGTCGCCTTGGGCGTCGAAACCACGAATGAACGGACGATCGCCCTGCGGGTTGCCACCTTCACCGGCACCGAAGGTGATGCCCGGCACGGTGCGCAGCGCGTCCTGCATGTTCAGGGCGCCGGTGTCCTTGAGGACTTGTTGCGGGATGACGGTGACCGAGCGCGGGGTATCGACCAGCGGCGCGGTGTACTTGGGCGAGGAGGCTTTTTCGACCTGGTAGGACGTCGGGTCCTGAGCTTCGCCGGTGATGGCGGTAGCGTCCAGAGCGATGGCATTGCCGGAGGCTTTGCTGTCGGTCTTTTCTGCGGCGAACACCATGTGGCCAGCGGAACCGGCAGTGATGGCGACACCAATGGCCGAAGCGAGCAAACGTGGTGAACTGACCGGCAATTGTGCGTGTTGACGTGACATTTTTATTCCCCTCCCCAAGGATTTGAGGTCGCGGAATATAGGGTAAACGGGTATTCGTATCAATTGCGAAACATTGTTATTCGCGACGAATTTACATTCTTTACAATTTAGCCTTACGGTTTTAGCCGATTCATCCGTCGTGCGGGTTTTACACGGCCAATAAGAATCAATACCATTGGCACCCCTTTACCATCAGGTACGATCGCCATGTTGCTGCACATCCCCGGCCTGTTCGCCAAAGAAGAAGTGCAGCGCATCCGCGAGGCGCTGGAGCAGGCGGATTGGGCTGATGGCAAGATCACCGCCGGCTATCAGTCGGCGAAGGCCAAGCACAATCTGCAACTGCCGGAAGGCCATCCGCTGGCCAAGGAAATCGGCGCAGCGATGCTCGAACGGCTGTGGAAAAATCCGCTGTTCATGTCCGCCGCGCTGCCGCACAAGGTATTCCCGCCGTTACTCAACTGCTACACGGCGGGCGGCAGTTTCGACTTTCACATCGACAACGCCGTGCGCCAGCCCAAAGGCAGCATCGAGCGGGTGCGCACCGATCTGTCGGCCACACTGTTTTTCAGCGAACCCGAGGATTACGACGGCGGCGAGCTGGAGATCCAGGACACTTTCGGCATGCAACGGGTGAAACTGCCCGCCGGCGACATGGTGCTGTATCCCGGCACCAGCCTGCACAAGGTCAATGCCGTCACCCGCGGCGCGCGTTATGCGTCGTTCTTCTGGACGCAAAGCCTGGTGCGCGAAGACAGCCAGCGCGCCTTGCTGTTCGAGATGGACGGGGCGATCCAGCAGCTCACCCAGGACATGCCTGATCACCCGTCGCTGATCCGCCTCACCGGCACCTATCACAATCTGCTGCGGCGCTGGGTCGAGGTATGAGTTTTCAACTGCGACGCGAGGAAGTGCTCGACGGCCCGCAGCTCAGCGCCATGCTCGAAGAAAGTCCGGCGCGCGCAGCGCAGGCGATTCTGCTTGCAGCCGGCCAGGGCATTGTTGAAGCGCAGGCGCTGCTCGGACAGATCCTGCTCGATGGCCGTGGCATCGCTCAGGATCAGCCGCTGGCGCTACGCTGGTTTGGCATTGCCGCCGGGCAAGGGCATCTGATGGCGCGCAACATGCTGGGTCGTTGTCATGAGCATGGTTGGGGCTGTGTCGCCAATGCTGCGGTTGCCGCGCAGCATTACCGGGTCGCTGCAGATAATGGGCTGGACTGGGCCATGTACAACCTGGCCAATCTGCTCGCTACCGGGCGTGGGATACCTGAGGATCAACTTCAGGCACTGGACCTGTATCGACGCGCCGCTGAAGCCGGCCACGCCAAATCAATGAACCTGTTGGGACGTTATCTGGAAGAAGGGCGGGTGTGTCCGAGGGATCTGACAGCGGCACATGACTGGTATCGACGCTCCGCCGAGGGCGGCGATTTCCGTGGGCAGTTCAGTCACGCCGCGATTCTGGCCCAAGCGGGGCGAATCGAAGAGGCGCTGCAATGGCTGCGCAAGGCGCTGTTGCTTGGCAATGCGAAGTTCTTGCGCATCAGCGGCGAATCGCTGCTGGCATCCGCGCATCCGCAGATACGCGCCATGGGCGCCGAGTACCGTCAGCGCCTGGCGACCCTCGACGCCGAGGTGCCTGCCCTCCATCAGTCATGAAGGGCAGGCGCCATCAGTCAACCGCGCAACCAGCGACCCTGTAGCGGGATCAGGTAATTGCGCAAGGCCTCGCTGTTTTGGAGCACTCGTTCACCATGCAGCTGAACGTCTTCGTTCGGCGTAGCGATGACCGCAGCGAGAAACGCAGATAACGCGTCCGTCAGTTTGCCGGTCTCACTGACGTAGGTTTGCTGATGCGGCACAACCTTTTGCGTGTCGTTCAACTGGCGGGTCTTGTCGTCGTTTTCGCGCAGTTGTTTTGCCAGGGAGGCCACACGCTCCTCACGCTGGGCGAGGCGGGTCTGAATGATTTGCCGCGCCTTTATCAGGTCGTTGTACTTGATCAGCTCATTGGCTTCGTCAAGAAACTTGTTGGCAACAATCAGTCCGGCTTCCAGTGCTGCACTTTCAGGGGTTTTTGGCTTGCCGCCGAAGATGGCTTTCAGTTGTGCGAGCAACGGTTTGACGCGATCAATGAATGTCAGCTTTTCAAACTCCGTGATCGCCAGATTGAGAACCGCCTCATCGTCTTTCAGTTGAGCCAGTGGGATACTTTCTGCACTGTATTCGCGGTCCAGACTGGTTTTGGCAGCGGCCAATTCTTCGAGCCTGAAACGGTTATTGCTGATGGTGATGCTCTGTACACCAAACACACCGTTGTGCAGTGACGAGTGCAAGCGGGTCATTTGCTCGCTGCTCAACTTGATCAGTTGCGTGACAATCTGCGAATACACTTGGCGTGCTTTTTCGACGTCAGCGTTGGCATCATCACCCTTGATATTGCCCAACGCTTGCAGGTTTTCGTGCAGTTCGTCAGTCTCCAGTGTCGAAATGGCCGACGTGATGGTGTTGGCAGCCATGAGATCCAGTTCACCGATGGCAGCGTTCAAACCGAGCAACTCATCGCTGAGGGCTTTGATATAGAGATTTGCAGAACCTACGATTGCCTGATAGCGGATAGCCTCGCGGCTTTCTTGCAGGCGGGAGAAGTCGGGTTGCATATAGGAAACAGTTGTCATGGATAATTCTTCCTTGTTGGTTAAGTGATTTTTAGTCGAAAGCGCTGATAAGCTGGTTTGCGTTGATTTGCACTGATTTCCAGTTTTTCAGAACAACGTTCAAACTCGATACAAAGCTTCTGAGCGTCAGAAACTCGTGCATATCCATGACTTTGTTCTGCGAGGAACTGATGTAATCGGTAATGGAAATCCAGAGTGTCTCCAGTTGCGAAGTGCTCTGGATCGCGCCCTCTACATAGAGCGACATGCTATCCAGACCCGCCTGGAATTCCATGAGTGTGCCGGCAAGGATATTCTTCTGCTTGACTTGCGCAGCCAGTAACTCTCGTTGATCAAGCAAGGGCTTCAAATATATCGATTGTTGACGTTCGAGATGTTGATACCAAACTGACGGGCTGCCGTTGATAGCAACGATAAAACCAAGAATGTGGTCGAAAAAGTTGGGTTCTGTTTCCTTGGCCTTTTCATCGATACGTTGCTGAGCCAGATCGATCGCCGCGTTCAGTTCAGTCAACTGTTGGTTGATTTGCTCATCGCCGGCCAACTTCAACTTCTTGCCAATATTGACGGCAACCTTATCGTTAAGGTCAGACTTGAAGTATTTCAGACGCTCGCTGACGTCCTGGCTGCTGAGTTTTTTCTGGTTGATCGAACTTGCGATGAACGCCAGCGCCTCCTGAATGGAGCCAAAGCGATTTTTCTCCTCTTCGCCGATTTCCAATGGCGGAAGTTTGTTTATTTCTTCCTCGGTCAGCGAATCGATGGTGCCAAGATAGTTGACGTAGCCCGGCATTGTCATGATGGCATTGATAATGTCCTGGCCGAAGCTTTCAAGGTCCTCCGAAAAAGTTGCCAGGCTACTGGCCACACGTTTCATCGAGTATTCGATGTCTGCCCAGGAACTGGCGTTATTGATGATCGATATATAGAGTTCGACAATGTCGATCAGCTCAAGCCCGACAATGCCTGTCTGTTTTGTTTGTAATTGTTTTTCTAGATCCTCGATATTGCGTGGCAATGTTTTGGTCGCGGAGACGTAGTTTTTTATTTTTCTGACGTCATCTTTAGTAATAAGCGGATTCTGGCTTGGTTGCACTTTAAATTCCCTTTAGGTGTGGTTTGAACCCTCAGGGTAAATTCGAAGTGGCAGTTGAGTACATGTATTGAGTGTGACGGGTTGTTAGTTATTGTTTGTGATTGTTTGAAATGCTTCGTATTGGCGCGAATTGTCGGCGCTGATTAAGTTTTGTTCTGGGTTAGACGGTCGGCGTTGTAACTAAATAGTCGATAGTGATAATCGAAGGAAATAAAAAAGGCCCATGAAAACATGGGCCTTTTTTAAATTACAGCGGGTTACACGTAGAAGGATTTCAGCGGTGGGAAGCCATTGAATTCGACAGCGCTGTAACTGGTGGTGTACGCACCGGTCGACAGCCAGTACAGACGGTCACCAATGGCCAGGTTCAGCGGCAGCCCGTACTTGTAGTTCTCATACATGATGTCGGCGCTGTCGCAGGTCGGGCCGGCGATCACCACTTCTTCCATCTCGCCTTTCTTCTCGGTCCAGATCGGGAACTTGATCGCTTCGTCCATGGTTTCGATCAGGCCGGAGAACTTGCCCACATCGGTGTAGACCCAACGTTCGACGGCGGTGCGGGATTTACGTGCAACCAGTACCACTTCGCTGACCAGGATGCCGGCGTTGGCGATCAGCGAACGGCCCGGCTCCAGAATGATTTCCGGCAGGTCATCACCGAAGTCTTCCTTCAGGAAGCGGATGATCTCTTCGGCGTAGGTTTCCAGGCTGTTGGTGCGGGTGATGTAGTTGGCCGGGAAGCCGCCGCCCATGTTGATCAGCTTCAAGTGAATGCCGTCTTCTTCTTTCAAACGCTCGAAGATCACTTTGACCTTGGCGATCGCCGCGTCCCAGACGCTGATGTCGCGCTGCTGCGAACCAACGTGGAACGAGATGCCGTACGGCACCAGGCCCAGGTCGCGTGCAAGGATCAGCAGGTCCATGGCCATGTCGGTCTGGCAGCCGAACTTGCGCGACAGCGGCCAGTCAGCGGTGGTCGAGCCTTCGGTCAGAATGCGCACATAGACTTTCGAACCCGGTGCAGCCTTGGCGATGTTGCGCAGGTCGGCTTCGGAGTCGGTGGCGTACAGACGAACGCCTTTCTCGAAGAAGTAACGGATGTCCTTGGATTTCTTGATGGTGTTGCCGTAGCTGATCTGGTCCGGGCTGACGCCACGGCTCAGCACTTTGTCCAGCTCATAGATGGAGGCAATGTCGAAGCTCGAGCCTTTCGCTTTGAGCAGGTCGATGATCTCGACAGCCGGGTTGGCCTTGACCGCGTAGTAGACCTTGGCGAATTCGAAACCGGCGCGCAGGTCGTCATAGGCCTGGCTGATCATCGCGGTGTCGATCACCACGAACGGGGTTTCCTGTTTGTCGGCGAACGCCTTCATTTTCTGAAAGGTTTCGCGCGCGAAATAGTCTTCGACCTGGATCGACATGCTGGTAGCTCCTATGGGCAAACTCGTAAAAACAATGGGTGCAAATGAACGCCCTCCGTATCCCCACTTTGGTTCGCCTACTTCCCAAGGCATGTCGCCGAAAGCAAAAAGGCCACGGGCGTAACTGCCCTTGGCCTTGCTGTCTCGTCGTCAGTACTTGAGCCGGATGGATCGTTTCCAGCATGGACGTTCGGCGCGAACTTTAGGGCGTGAGGGGCCTGAGATCAACTAAAAATGTCGCGTTTTTGCACGCTTCTGACGTGCGTCGCGGATATCACTCTTTGTAGCCGACCGAGATGACGGACAGATGTTCCCCGAGAATTTTCGAGTGTTAAAAATACCTGCACGTTCGCAGCTTTTGTCGACTAATTAGTGGATAAGTGTGATCGGCGCAACATCGGCGACGTTGGCGGCGAGAGGCGGGTGTGAGAGGGATTTTGATAAGTGTAGCGGGTGCTTTAGCAGTGACAGAGCTCACCTCGGTGTTGATATTTTTTTCCAGTCTTTGAAAACACAAAAAAATGTGGCGAGGGAGCTTGCTCCCGCTGGACTGCGAAGCAGTCCCCGCTTTTTTTAAAGAGGGGCCGCTGCGCGACCCAGCGGGAGCAAGCTCCCTCGCCACAGGGTAGATGTTCGACTTTTTAATCGATCAGGCGACCACGGCCTCAGCCGGCGAGACGATATTGGTCTTCATCCCGCGCGAGCGACCCGAGCTCAAGTAAGCCGCAATCGACTCCTGCGTCACCTCGCCGAGGAATACCCGCTCGGCATCCATCACCGGTAGCCACGAACGATTGAACTCGTACATGCGCGACAACAGGATGCGCAAATGTTCGTCGTACGCCGCCGTGGCGTTGAACTCGCGCAGAAACTGCGCGCAGGTACCGGTCTGGCGGTGCAGGTCGCGACGACGCACATAGCCCAGTGCCTTGTTCTCGGCACAGGTGACCACCACGTAGCGACGGTCATGCTCGTCCATCAATTCCAGCGCCTCGGCCACCGGAGTCTCCGGGCTGACCGATGGCGCGTTGTCCGCCGCGTCTTCGGCCTTCACCAGCAACAGGCGCTTGAGGGTGCTGTCCTGGCCGACAAAGTTGCTGACGAAATCGTCTGCCGGGTGCGCGAGCAGGGTGTCCGGGTGATCGATCTGCAGCAGTTTGCCGGCGCGGAAGATCGCGATCTTGTCGCCGAGTTTGATTGCCTCATCGATGTCGTGGCTGACCATGATCACGGTCTTGTTCAGCGCCCGCTGCATCTCGAAGAACTCGTTCTGGATCATCTCGCGGTTTATCGGGTCGACCGCACCGAACGGCTCGTCCATCAGCAACAGTGGCGCATCAGCGGCCAAGGCGCGGATCACACCGATACGCTGTTGCTGGCCGCCGGACAGTTCACGCGGGTAGCGATGCAGATACTGCTTGGGTTCCAGCTTGATCATGCTCATCAGTTCGCGGGCGCGGTCGTGGCATTTCTGTTTGTCCCAGCCGAGCAGTTTCGGCACCACGACGATGTTCTCTTCGATGGTCATGTTCGGGAACAGGCCGATCTGCTGGATCACGTAGCCGATGTTGCGGCGCAGGGTGACTTCGTCGAGATCGGTGGTGTCTTCGCCGTTGATCAGGATCTTGCCCGAGGTCGGCTTGATCAGGCGGTTGATCATTTTCAGCGTGGTGCTTTTGCCGCAACCCGATGGCCCGAGGAACACACAGATTTCGCCTTCATTGACGGTCAGGCTCACCGAGTCCACGGCTTTGACATCTTTGCCGTTGCTCTGGAAGGTCTTGCTGAGGTTTTGAAGTTCGATCATTTGAGGAGTCCTTTTGGAGTCAGCGTACGTTGCAGCCACTGCAGGAGAAGGTCGGCGAAGATCGCCAGAAGACTGACCAGCAGCGCGCCGACGATCAGCATCGACATGTCGCTGCGGCTGATGGAGGCGAGGATCAGCACACCGAGGCCACCGGCGCCGATGGTCGCGGCGATGGTCATTACGCCGATGTTCATCACTACGGCGGTGCGCACCCCGGCGAGGATCACTGGCACCGCAATCGGCAATTCGACCATGCGCAGGCGCTGGCCGAAGGTCATGCCGATGCCGCGGGCGGCTTCACGGATACCCGGTTCGACGCCGGTCAGGGCGAGGTAGGTATTGCGCATGATCGGCAGCAGTGAATAAAGGAACACCGCGGTGATCGCCGGCATTGGCCCGAGGCCCTGGCCGAACCTGGAGTAGAACGGCAGCAGCAGGCCGAACAGCGCAATCGACGGCACGGTCAGCAGCACCGTGGCGCTGGCCTGCAAAGGGCCGGCGAGGCTCGGGAAGCGCGTCATCAGAATGCCCAGTGGCACGCCAACGACAATCGCCAGCGTCACGGCGATGCCGACCAGAGTGATGTGCTGCCAGGTCAGGTGCATCACCTGCTGCCAGTCGAGGTGGGAAAAGGCGTTCAGAAATTCCATGACTTTTCCTCCTTAATTGAGTGGATGCTGGCGCAGGAAATCGGCGGCGACTTTCGACGGGCTCTCATGATCGACGTCGACCCGCGCGTTGAGCTGGCGCATGGTTTCGTCGTCGAACAGTTGCGCCAGCGGCTTGAGTTGCTCGGCCAGTTGCGGGTGCGCATCGAGGTAGGCCTGACGCACGACCGGCGCGGCGGTGTAGTCGGGGAAGTAGTGCTTGTCGTCTTCCAGCAGTTTCAGGCCGAACGCATTCAGGCGGCCGTCGGTGGTGTAGACCAGACCGGCAAACACCTGGCCGTTGCGCAGCGCGGTGTAGACCAGCCCCGCGTCCATCTGCCGGATGTTCTTGCGGGTGAGGTTCATGTCGTAGAGCTTGACCATGCCGTCCAGACCGTCGGAGCGGTTGGCAAACTCGGTATCCAGCGCCACCAGATGATTGGTCTTGGCTTCGGCGCGCAGGACTTCGTTCAACTGGCTGATGTTGTTGATCTGCGGATACTCCTCGGCGATTTTTTTCGGCAGGGCGAGGGCGTAGGTGTTGCTGAATTTAGACGGGGTCAGCCAGACCAGGCCTTTTTTCGCGTCGAGTTCTTTGACTCGGGCGTAGGACTGTTCGCTGTCGAGTTTTTCGGTGACATGGTTGTAGGCCACCAGTGACACGCCGGTGTATTCCCAGAGCATGTCCAGTTGTCCGCTTTCGTGGGCGCTGCGGGCCAGGTTGCTGCCCAGACCGCCAGTGATCTGCGCGTCGTAGCCTTTGCCGCGCAGGTATTGCGCGGTGATTTCGGCGAGCAGGGTCTGCTCGGTGAAGACCCGGGCGCCGAGGCGAATAAGCGGTTTTTCGGCGGCCTGCGCCAATCCTGCAAGCAGCAGGGCACTGCTCAGGAACAGGCCTGAGATCAAGCTAAGTCGTTTCATAAATATTCCTTCGCAAGAGCCTTAAGACGGGCGCAAACCGCGTTCCAGCCAGAGACGGCTGGCGAGGGTGACCACGCCATCGAGCAGCAGGGCCAGCAGCGCGGTGCACGCGGCGCCGAGCAGCAGTTGCGGCTGATTGTTCAGGGCGATGCCAGGGAAGATCAGGCTGCCGAGGCTGTTGGCGCCGATCAGGAATGCCAGCGGCGCGGTGCCGACGTTGATCGCCAGTGCCACGCGCACACCACCGATGATGATCGGCACCGCATTGGGCAATTCGACTTTCCACAGCACCTGGCGCGGTGTCATACCGATGCCGACGGCGGCTTCCTTGAGCGAACCCTGGACGTTTTTCAGGCCTTCGTAGGTGTTGCGCACAATCGGCAACAGGGATGCGAGGAACAAAGCGAAGATCGCCGGGCCACTGCCGATGCCGAGAATCCCCAGGGCAATCGCCAGTACGGCCAGCGGTGGCACGGTGTTGCCGATATTGAAGATTTGCATGAAGCGTTCAGCACGGCCGACCATGGTCGGGCGGCTGAGGAAGATACCGGCGGGGATGCCCACGACAAGGGCGGCCAGCATTGAAGCGAGGACGAGAATCAGATGAGCTTGCAGGTAAAACAACAAATCGTCGCGGTAGTGTTCGATCGTGTTGATGCCGATCCAGTGGACCAGCAGGGCCAGGAGCGCGATAACCACCGCACCTCCCATCAGCCCTTTGCCATAGCGGATAGCCACAGGCGGACTCCTTTTCTTGTAGTCGGCGAACGCCGTCCCGAGTGGCATGCCATGCCTGGCTGCCGGGAAATAAACGTTCGCGAGAAGCAGCTCCCTCAGCACCGGCAACAAGCGGTCTGAAAGCGAGCCATGAGCGCAGCCTCGTCAGGCTAACTTGCTGATTTTTCAGCCCCTGACGAAATGTCGTAACAGGGGATGGACGTCTCCGTGCTTTAAAAGGTTCCCACGTTAGACACTGTTTGGCCACCTGTAGGAGCTGCCGAAGGCTGCGATCTTTTGATTTTGTTGTTAAGAGCAAGATCAAAAGATCGCAGCCTGCGGCAGCTCCTGCAGGGTTTAGCGGGTCCGAGGGACGGTGGTCTGGCGATCACTTTTTAAGCTATACTCGCCGCCCTTTTTTGAATCACCGCCAGGCGATTTCCCATGACCAACCAGGCCGCCGAAGTCGCGAAACGCCGCACTTTCGCCATTATTTCCCACCCCGATGCCGGTAAAACCACGATCACCGAAAAGCTCCTGTTGATGGGCAAGGCGATTGCAGTGGCCGGCACGGTGAAATCCCGTAAATCCGACCGCCATGCGACATCCGACTGGATGGAGATGGAGAAGCAGCGGGGTATTTCCATTACCACGTCGGTCATGCAGTTCCCGTATCGCGAACACATGATCAACCTGCTCGACACCCCGGGCCACGAAGACTTCTCCGAAGACACCTACCGCACCCTGACCGCGGTCGACTCGGCATTGATGGTGCTCGATGGCGGTAAAGGTGTTGAACCACGAACCATCGCCCTGATGGACGTCTGCCGTCTGCGTGACACGCCGATCGTCAGCTTCATCAACAAACTCGACCGTGACATCCGCGACCCGATAGAACTGCTCGACGAAATCGAAGCCGTCCTCAAGATCAAGGCTGCGCCGATCACCTGGCCGATCGGTTGCTACCGTGACTTCAAGGGCGTGTACCACCTGGCCGACGACTACATCATTGTCTATACCGCCGGTCACGGTCACGAACGCACCGAAACCAAGATCATCGAGAAGCTCGATTCCGACGAGGCGCGCGCGCATCTGGGCGACGAGTACGAGCGCTTCCTCGAACAGCTGGAACTGGTGCAGGGCGCCTGCCACGAGTTCAACCAGCAGGAGTTCCTCGACGGTCAACTGACCCCGGTGTTCTTCGGTACCGCACTGGGTAACTTCGGTGTCGACCACGTGCTCGACGCCGTAGTTGACTGGGCCCCGCGTCCGCTGGCCCGTGTCGCCAACGAGCGTACCGTGGAGCCGGTGGAAGAGAAGTTCTCGGGCTTCATCTTCAAGATCCAGGCGAACATGGACCCGAAGCACCGCGACCGCATCGCTTTCATGCGCATCTGCTCGGGCAAATACGAGAAAGGCATGAAGATGCGCCACGTGCGTACCGGCAAGGACTTGCGCATCGGCGACGCCCTGACGTTCTTCTCCTCCGAGCGTGAGCAACTGGAAGAGGCGTACGCCGGCGACATCATCGGTCTGCACAACCACGGCACCATCCAGATCGGCGACACCTTCAGCGAAGGCGAAGTCCTCGGTTTCACCGGTATCCCGCACTTCGCTCCGGAGCTGTTCCGTCGTGTGCGTCTGCGTGATCCGCTGAAGTCCAAGCAATTGCGTCAGGGTCTGCAGCAGTTGGCTGAAGAGGGCGCGACCCAGGTGTTCTTCCCGGAGCGCAGCAACGACATCATTCTTGGCGCCGTGGGTGTGCTGCAGTTCGATGTGGTCGCCAGTCGTTTGAAGGAGGAATACAAGGTCGAGTGCTCTTACGAGCCGATCACTGTCTATTCCGCGCGCTGGATCGAATGCAGCGACAAGAAGAAGCTTGAGGAGTTTTCCAACAAGGCTGTGGAGAACCTGGCACTGGATGGCGGTGGGCACCTGACCTACCTCGCGCCGACGCGGGTTAATCTGGCGTTGATGGAAGAGCGTTGGCCGGATGTGAAGTTCCGTGCGACGCGTGAGCATCATTAAGCGCTGAGCTGGTTTGTTCGAAAGCCCCTGAGGTGTAGGCCTTGGGGGCTTTTTTTTGGGCTTTGGTCTTGGCGGCCTTTGGGCCGGCCAGGCTTTGGGTTTTCTTGTGTACATATCTGTTTTTTGGGTAATGGCTACTTAGGGTTTCGCCCTTACGGCGACTCACTTTTTTGACAAACGCCTCAAAAAAGTAAGCAAAAAAAGGCTTGCTCCTACGTTCGGCCCGCTCGCTGGGGCTCGGGGTTCCTTCGCTCCGGGATTGATCCGGGCGCAGCGCCTCCGGTTTGCTTCGCTGCACCTCCTCTCGCTGTGTTCGGCTTCGCCAAACGGTCGCTACGCTCCCACCCCCGGATCAATCCCTCTGCTCAGCCTTCCGATGTCGCCCGTGGATCAAGATCAAAAGCTTTCGGCGAGCTGACACTCGGCCATTGAGTGGTGAAGAGCATGCGTTCGGCTCTGGCTCTTCTGTGGGAGCTGGCTTGCCAGCGATGGCGGCCTGCGAGCCGACCAAGCGTTAACTGGCTGCACTCAATCTCACTCCAACTGCCCGCACTCAATCTCACTGTAGGAGCCAGCCTGCTGGCGAAGGCGGCCTGACAGCCAACCAGTCTCTAACTGCCTGCACTCAATCTCACTGTAGGAGCCAGCCTGCTGGCAATGGCGGCCTGACAGCCAACCAGTCTCCAACTACCTGCACTCAATCTCACTGTAGCAGCCAGCCTGCTGGCGATGGCGGCCTGACAGCCACCAGTCTCCAACTGCCTGCACTCAATCTCACTGTAGGAGCCAGCCTGCTGGCGATGGCGGCCTGACAGCCAACCAGTCTCTAACTGCCTGCACTCAATCTCACTGTAGGGGCCAGCCTGCTAACGAAGACGACCTGACAGCCAACCAGTCTCCAACTGCCTGCACTCAATCTCACTGTAGGAGCCAGCCTGCTGGCGAAGGCGACCTGACGGCCAACCAGTTTCTAACTGCCCGCACTCAATCTCACTGTAGGAGCCAGCCTGCTGGCGATGGCGGCCTGACAGCCACCAGTCTCTAACTGCCTGCACTCAATCTCACTGTAGGAGCCAGCCTGCTGGCGAAGGCGACCTGACAGCCAACCAGTCGCCAACTGGCAGCACTCAATCTCACTGTAGGGGCCAGCCTGCTGGCAATGGCGGCCTGACAGCCAACCAGTCTCCAACTGCCTGCACTCAATCTCACTGTAGGGGCCAGCCTGCTGGCGAAGGCGACCTGACAGCCAACCAGTCTCTAACTGCCCGCACTCAATCTCACTGTAGGAGCCAGCCTGCTGGCGAAGGCGACCTGACAGCCAACCAGTTTCCAACTGCCTGCACTCAATCTCACTGTAGGAGCCAGCCTGCTGGCGAAGGCGACCTGACAGCCAACCATTTTCTAACTGAGTGCACTCAATCGAACGAGCGAGCGACCGACCGACGGCTACAGAGGGTTGTGGGGCGGATCCTTTTTTGTGGCTGCGATGCTCTTGAGCGCTACAAACTGGATGCTGGCCATCAGTTCATGGGTCATATCACCCGATTGACGATGGCTAGGGTAGGGAGCTGTTGATCCCGGCCGTTGTGCCGGTTCACTGCGCCGGTAGCAGTGTTCCCTGGTGAAAGAACATCTGCCACTGCTCGGCCTGTTTGCGCCAGATCGAGCTACGCAGTGTGTTGACCGTGACACCTTGAGCCTTATCCACGTTCTGGCAGTGATAGGTCACCAGCACAATGTCGTCCGACAGATATCTACTGCTGAATTGACTGATGGTGCGCTGCGTAAAGGTCTGTAGTGGCAATTGCTCGATTACTTCTGCCTTTGACCATTTATCGCCGCGAGCACCAATCTCGACAAACTCGTCGGCGATCAAGCGCGAAAGATCTTCGGCATTGCTTCGTACAGCTTGCGATAGCAGAGATTGTTCGAGATCCAGCAGAGTTTTTGACAGGTCCATGGCAGTAGCCTTTTTCCGAATGTTCAGCGATACATTACCCATGTTGTTGCGGCAATGGCGACTCACCTCGGTTGAGTGGTGCGTTTGAGGAAATGTCCGTCAGTTGTCTGCTTCATGAGCGTAATCCGGCTCTGCATTTACATTTCAAAACCTCCGCCCACACGACTTTCCAATTCAACCCGTCTACTGTTCAGCGAACCCTCGCCGCAGCGGACGTTACATGATCAAAGGACTGACTCAACTGATGCGTCTGAAAGGCTATTTCTCCCCAATGTCTTGGGTCCTTGCAGCTCTTTTATTCATCAATCGCCTCAGCGCCATGGTCAAACTCTTCATGGCGCTGTACTTGCGTCAGGAGTTGGGGCTGGCGATTGAAACCGTCGGCTGGTTGCTCTCGGCTTATGGCGCGGGGTTGCTGGTCGGTTCGATGCTTGGCGGTTGGCTCAGTGATCATGTGCGCACGGCGCGGCTGACGGCGGCGCTGTTTTTCGTGTCGGTGTGGGTGCTGATGCTGTTGGGGCTGGTGACGCAGGTGCCGTGGCTCGCCGGTTTGTTGTTGCTCAGCGGTGTGATCGACGGGGCGATTCGTACGTTGCATCAGCGGCTGATCATGGAATATTGCGAGGTGGCGCAGCGTTCTCGCGCGCAGGCCTTGAGCCGGGTGGCGCGCAATCTGGGTATGGCGGCTGCCGGGGTGGCGGGCGGGGTGCTGGCGCAGGCGGATTTCCGTTGGGTGTTTTTTGTCAGTGCGGCGATGACGATGCTGGCGCTGCTATGGTTCATGCGTACGACGTGGCGGCGGCCGGTGTTGGTGGTTGAGGACGAATCCGTCGATGGCTCAAGCGTGCCGTTTCGCGACAAGCCGTTCCTCTGGCTGCTCGCGGCGACGGCCGTGCTTGGCATTGCATTCGACACGGTCTACAGCACGCTGGGCAATTATCTGCGTGATTACTACCACTTGAGCACCGAGGCGATCGGCTGGCAGTTCGGGCTCAATGCGTTGCTGGTGATCGCGCTGCAGATTCCGTTGTCACACTGCGGCGAGCGTTGGGGCACGCGGCGGCAAATGCTCGCCGGGAGTTTGTTGCTGGCCGGTGGATTGGGCATGTTGCCGTTCGGATCCGGGCTGGCGTTCGTCTGCCTGTCGACGGTGATCTGGACCTTGGGCGAGGCGTTGTTCATGCCGCCGCTGAATGTGCTGGCGATGCAATTTGCTCAGCGTGGCAAAAGCGGCCAGTACTTTGGTCTGTTCTTTATGAGCTGGAGCGCCAGTGCGTTGTTGTCGCCGGTGCTCAGCGGTCAGTTGTACGGCAATTTCGGTGGCCACAGTGTCTGGCTGGCCAGCGCCGCACTGGTGTTGATGTCGATTCCCTTGACGTGGCAAGCGACCCGTCCGCTTAGTTGATTCCGCGATAGGTGTTATTCGAAACCTGTCTGTCTGCGAAGGGCATTTCTGCCCGCGCGTTAGCGTCCTATCTGGTGAAGCCGCCGGATCGGAACTAGATTTCACACAGCGCCAGTCAGGCACGCATGTCTCACCTGAAAATGGATGGAGTCAGCTATGAAAAGCAGGTTGCTACGGTTTTTATTGCTTTTGAAAGTGATGGTCATGCTGTCCCTCGGCACCGCGACGGCCTGGGCCGAGTGCGAGGATCACGATTCCCAGGCCTTTAACGGCCAGGTCGGACACAACGGCTTGATGCTCGCCAAGTCGGAATCAGAGCCAGGCGATCAGGGGCAGGGTGGCAGCGCCGATGATGACGACTCGACCACCGATGAGCCGGACGACGAAGGCGACAGCCAGACGTAGATCGCAGGCAAAAGAAAACCCCTTCTTCCACGACTGATGCGCAATCGAGGACGAAGGGGTTGGGTTAACCCATTATTTTTCGGATAGACACGATCCCTGTAGGCGCTGCGGCACGCTGCGATCTTTTGATCCTGATGCTGAAAATCAACAGATCGCAGCCTCGTTTCACTCGACAGCTCCTACAGGTTTGGTGTCGGTCTCAGGCTCTGCCTACACGACGCCGTCGAGGAACTGCTCGGCGTAGTGGCAGGCCACCTGGCGATTATCCAATTCACGCAACAGCGGCTCCTCAGTGCTGCAACGCTCGGTCGCATACGGGCAGCGCTTGTGGAACGCGCAGCCCGGTGGCGGGTTCAGCGGGTTGGGCAGTTCGCCGACGATCTTGATTTTCGGCTTGTCCGGATCCGGATGGATCGTTGGCGTTGCCGACAACAAGGCCTGGGTGTATGGGTGCAGGGGACGGGTGTAGATGTCCTCTTTCGGGCCCATTTCCACTGGCCGGCCGAGGTACATCACCAACACCGAATCAGCAACGTGACGCACCACGGCCAGGTTGTGCGAAATGAACACGTAGGCGGTGTTGAATTCCTGCTGCAGGTCCATGAACAGGTTCAGCACCTGCGCCTGAATCGACACGTCCAGCGCCGAGGTCGGTTCGTCCGCCACCAGCACTTTCGGTTGCAGCATCATTGCCCGGGCCAGGGCAATACGCTGGCGCTGACCACCGGAGAACATGTGCGGATAACGCTGGTAATGCTCAGGACGCAAGCCCACCTGCTTCATCATCGCCTGGACTTTCTCGCGACGTTCGGTGGCACTCAGGTTGGTGTTGATCAGCAGCGGCTCGGCCAGTTGATCACCGATTTTCTGCCGTGGGTTCAACGAGGCGTACGGGCTCTGGAACACCATCTGCACGTCTTTGCGCAGTTGTTTGCGCTGGGCCTTGTCGGCGCCGGCGACTTCCTGGCCGGCGATTTTCAGCGAGCCGGACGACGGCTCCTCAATCAGCGTCAGGGCGCGGGCGAGGGTGGATTTGCCGCAACCCGATTCGCCTACGACAGCGAGGGTCTTGCCGGCTTCCAGTTCGAACGATACGCCGTTGAGGGCGCGCACGGTCGCGTGGCCCTTGAACAGGCCACGGGAGACTTCGTAGTGACGGGTCAGGTCGCGGGCGGTAAGTACGACGGCCATTACGCCACCTCCTGGTTCAGCGGGAAGAAGCAGCGAGCGAGGCTGTTGCTTTTCGGATCAAGGGCCGGACGCTGCGCGCGGCAGCTGTCCTGCACGTACGGGCAGCGCGGCGACAGCAGGCAACCCTGCGGACGGTCGTAGCGACCCGGAACGATGCCCGGCAGGGTCGACAGGCGTGAGGCGCCCAGACTGTGTTCGGGGATCGCCTTGAGCAGCGCTTCGCTGTACGGGTGCGCCGGGATGTCGAACAGTTGCGGTACCTGACCGACTTCCACCGCTTGTCCGGCGTACATCACGCACACGCGCTGGGCGGTTTCAGCCACGACGGCGAGGTCGTGGGTGATCAGCACCAGGCCCATGTTCTGTTCTTTCTGCAACGCCAGCAGCAGATCCATGATCTGTGCCTGAATCGTCACGTCCAGTGCAGTGGTCGGTTCGTCGGCGATCAGCAGTTTCGGCTCGCCGGCAATCGCCATGGCGATCGCGACACGCTGGCTCATACCGCCGGACAGCTGGTGCGGGTAGGCGTCCATACGGCTGGCGGCCCCCGGGATTTCAACTTTTTCCAGCAGTTCGATGGCGCGTTTGCGCGCTTGCTTGCCGGACATTTTCAGGTGCAGGCGCAGCACTTCTTCGATCTGGAAGCCGACGGTGTAGCTCGGGTTGAGCGCGGTCATCGGGTCCTGGAACACCATCGACAGGTCTTTGCCGACGATTTGCCGACGCTGACGATTGCTCAGCTTGAGCATGTCTTTGCCGTCAAAGCTGAGCGAGTCGGCGGTGACGATGCCGGGATGCTCGATCAGGCCCATCAGCGCCATCATGGTCACGGATTTACCCGAACCCGATTCGCCAACGATCGCCAGGACTTCGCCTTTGTCGACTTTCAGGTCGAGGCCATCGACAACGGGTGTAGCGGTTTTGTCGCCGAAGCGAACGTTGAGATTCTTGATTTCTAGCAGTGACATGGGAATCTCCTCAGGCGGCGTTCTTGAGTTTCGGGTCCAGCGCATCGCGCAGGCCGTCGCCCATCAAGTTGATTGCCAGCACGCTGAGCAAAATGGTCAAACCAGGCAGACTCACGACCCACCAGGCGCGTTCGATGTAGTCGCGGGCCGAGGCCAGCATGGTGCCCCACTCAGGGGTTGGCGGTTGTACGCCAAGGCCGAGGAAGCCCAGCGCCGCAGCGTCGAGAATCGCCGAGGAGAAGCTCAAAGTTGCCTGAACGATCAGCGGTGCCATGCAGTTGGGCAGCACGGTAATGAACATCAGGCGTGGCAGACCGGCACCGGCCAGGCGTGCGGCGGTCACGTAGTCGCGGTTGAGTTCGCCCATCACCGCAGCACGGGTCAGACGCACGTAGGACGGCAGCGATACCACAGCAATGGCGATCACGGTGTTGATCAGGCCAGGGCCGAGGATGGCGACGATCGCCACAGCCAGCAGCAGGGACGGCAGGGCCAGCATGATGTCCATCAGACGCATGATGGTCGGGCCGATCATTTTCGGGAAGAAACCGGCGAACAGACCCAGCAGGATCCCCGGGATCAGCGACATCACCACCGACGACAGACCGATCAGCAGCGACAGGCGCGAACCCTGGATCAACCGCGACAGCAGGTCACGACCGAGTTCATCGGTGCCGAGCAGGAACTGCATCTGCCCGCCTTCGAGCCACGCCGGTGGCGTCAGCAGGAAGTCCCGGTATTGCTCGCTCGGGTTATGCGGGGCGACCCACGGCGCGAAGATCGCGCAGAAAATCACCAGCAGCATGAACAGCAGGCCGGCAACCGCGCCCTTGTTCCTGGAGAAGGCTTGCCAGAATTCTTTGTACGGTGACGGGTACAGCAGGCTTTGATCCGCGCTCGGCGCGGAAGTGGCTACTGAGGATGTTGGAGTGCTCATGGTATGGACCTCAGCGCTGATGACGGATGCGTGGGTTGGCAAAGCCGTAGAGGATGTCCACTACGAAGTTGACCAGAATCACCAGGCAGGCGATTAACAGGATGCCGTTTTGCACAACCGGGTAGTCCCGGGCGCCGATGGCTTCGATCAGCCATTTACCGATGCCGGGCCAGGAGAAGATGGTTTCGGTCAGGACTGCACCGGCCAGCAGGGTGCCGACTTGCAGGCCGACCACGGTCAGGACCGGAATCAGCGCGTTGCGCAGGCCGTGCACGAACACCACGCGCGACGGCGACAGGCCTTTGGCCCGGGCGGTACGGATGTAGTCTTCGCGCAGCACTTCGAGCATCGACGAGCGGGTCATCCGCGCGATCACCGCCAGCGGAATGGTGCCGAGCACGATGGCCGGCAGGATCAGGTGATGCAGGGCATCGAGGAACGCGCCCATGTCATCGGCCAGCAGCGTGTCGATCAGCATGAAACCGGTGCGCGGCTCGATGTCGTAGAGAAGGTCGATCCGCCCGGACACCGGGGTCCAGCCCAGGCTCACCGAGAAGAACATGATCAGGATCAGGCCCCACCAGAAGATCGGCATCGAATACCCCGCCAGGGAGATGCCCATCACCCCGTGGTCGAACAGGGATCCTCGCTTTAGAGCCGCAATCACCCCGGCCAGGAGACCCAGGATGCCGGCGAACAGCAGGGCGGCCATGGACAGTTCCAGGGTCGCCGGGAAGAGGGAGGTGAACTCGGTCCATACGCTTTCACGCGTACGCAGGGATTCGCCGAGATCGCCGTGGGCCAGTTTGCCGATGTAGTCCAGGTACTGGGCATACAGCGGTTTGTTCAGACCTAGGCGTTCCATTGCCTGAGCGTGCATTTCGGGGTCGACCCGACGTTCGCCCATCATCACTTCCACGGGGTCGCCCGGAATCATGCGAATCAACGCGAAAGTCAGCAAGGTGATGCCGAAAAACGTGGGGATCAATAACCCCAGTCGGCGGGCAATAAAACTAAACATCGTGTGTGGTACCTCATCAGCCGGTTAGGCGTGCCCGGCGACCCTGGGGTCAGGGAGGCCGGGAGTTTCTTATCTACTTCACCTGGGTGGTGGCGAAGTTATTGGTTGTGAGAGGGCTGATGTGATAACCCTCTACATTGTTGCGCATTGCGGTAAACATACGGGTGTGGGCCATGCTGATCCACGGTTGATCCTGATTAAACAGCACCTGAGCCTGTTCATAGAGTCTGGCGCGTTCGGCCGGATCTACTTTAGCCCGTGCTTCGTCGAGCAGTGCCTGGAATTTCTGGTTGCACCAGCGCGCGTAGTTTTCGCCGTTCTTGGCCGCTTCGCAACTGAGCATAGGCGTCAGGAAGTTATCCGGGTCGCCGTTGTCGCCCGCCCATCCGGCCGACACCATGTCGTGCTCGCCGGCCTTGGCGCGTTTGAGCATTTCGCCCCATTCCATGACGCGGATGTCGATCTTGATTCCGACTTTCGCCAGGTCAGCCTGCATCATCTGCGCGCCGAGCATCGGATTCGGGTTGGTCGGGCCGCCGCCGTTACGGGTAAACAGAGTAAACACGGTGCCTTCCGGAACCCCGGCCTCCTTGAGCAGGGCACGGGCCTTGTCCAGATCGCGTGGCGGGTTCTTCAGGTCGTGGTTATAGCCCAGCAGCGTCGGCGGGTACGGGTTGACCGCCACCGAGGCATTGCCTTTGCCGAACAGCGCGTTGACGTAGGCTTCCTTGTCGAAGGCGATGTCGATGGCCTTACGCACGCGCACGTCGCTGATGTATTTGTGCTGGGTGTTCATGGCGATGTACGAGACGGTCATCGCATCCAGTTCGTCGACTTTCAGGTTGCTGTCTTTCTTGATGCTCGGGATGTCGTCCGGTTTCGGATACAGCGCGATCTGGCACTCGTTGGCCTTGAGCTTCTGCAGGCGCACGTTGTTGTCGGTGGCGATCGCCAGGATCAGCGCGTCGGCCGGTGCCTTGCCACGGAAGTAGTCCGGGTTGGCCTTGAAGCGCACCTGCGCATCTTTTGCGTAGCGCTGGAAGATAAACGGGCCGGTGCCGACTGGCTTGTTGTTGAGGTCGCCGGTCTTGCCGGACTTGAGCAACTGGTCGGCGTATTCGGCCGGGTAGATCGAGGAAAACGCCATGGCGATGTCGGCCAAAAACGGCGCTTCGCGGCGGGTCAGGGTGAACTTGACCGTGTTGTCGTCGACTTTTTCCACGCTTTTGAGCAGTTCCTTGAAGCCCATGCTTTCAAAGTACGGGAAGCCCACGCTCGACAGTTTGTGCCATGGGTGATTCGGGTCCAGCTGACGCTGGAAGCTCCAGACCACGTCGTCGGCGTTCATGTCGCGGGTCGGCTTGAAGTATTCGGTGGTGTGAAACTTGACGCCTTTGCGCAGGTGAAACGTATAGGTCAGGCCGTCTTCACTGATGTCCCAGGACTCGGCGAGCGCCGGAATCACTTCGGTGGTGCCGGGCTTGAAGTCCGCCAGACGATTGAAGATCGTTTCGGCCACCGCATCGGCAGTGACTGCAGTTGTGTACTGGACCATATCGAAGCCTTCCGGGCTGGCTTCGGTGCAGACCACCAAGGGTTTGGCCGAGACGCCGATGGCGGCGCTCAACAACGCGGCAGCAACGGCCGCACGTAGGGGAAGCATTTTCATCGATAACCCTCTGCAATCGGTTGAAGACAAAAACCGAACGGCCGACTCGTCATGAGCCAGCCGTCGGTTGGCGGTTTTTACAGGATGTTGAATGGAATCGTGGTCACGAGACGGAACTCGTTGATGTTGCCGTCAGCCTGGTGCTCGCTCGCGCGGTGAGTGGTGTAAGTCGCGCGAATCGCGGTGGCCTTCAGAGGGCCGCTCTGCACAGCGTAGGAAGCACCGACACCGTATTCGTAGTGGCTTTCACCGTCCATCAGGCTCAGGTCGCCGCGCTTGGCGCCCGGATCGGTGTAGGCGGTGCCGGTGTAGTGAGTACCGTCGATGCCCCAGCCACGAGCCTGGTAGATGTTGAACTTCAGGCCTGGTACGCCGTATTCGGCCATGTTGATGCCGTAGGCGATCTGGAAGGATTTCTCGTTCGGGCCGTTGAAGTCCGACAGCAGGGAGTTGGCCAGGTAGATGCCGTTGGTTTCGTGCAGGTAGTCGAAGTACTCGTTACCGTTCACTTGCTGGTAGGAGAAGGTCAGGCTGTGTGCCTGGTGAGTCAGGCCGAACGACAGCGAGTAGGTGTCGTTGTCGATGTTGCCCATCAACTTTTTGCCTTCGTCGACGGTCTTGTAGTAGTTCAGGCCGGTGGTCAGGCTCAGCACCTGGCTATCACCCAGTTCGTGGGTGCCGCCGAAGTAGTACTGGTTCCAGAAGTCTTCAACGTTGGCTACGTAGAGGCTGGTTTTCAGGCTCTTAAGAGGCTGGTAGTTCACGCCAGCGGTGTAAACCTTGTCGGTTTCAACGCCAGTGGCCGAGTACTCGGTGCGGAACTTCGACAGGCTCTGCTCGGTACGAGGCGAAACACGGTCGAAACCGGCCAGGTCGAACGACAGGTTGTTCAGTTCTTCGCTGTGCAGGCTGATCCCTTCAAAGCTTGAAGGCAGCGGACGGTTGCCGATAACGTCGACGATCGGTGTGCTGAAGTTCTGGCGACCCGCGGTCAGCGTGGTGTTGGAAACACGGAACTTGACGTTGGCCAGACCCAGTTTGCTCCACTGGTCGACAGCGTCGCCGTCGGAGTGCGCCAGGGTGCGGTTGGAGCCGCCGGCGATGTCCTTGCGGTCACGGTCCAGGACGATGGCGTTGTAGGCGGCCACTTCAGTGCTGACACCGACGGTGCCTTGGGTGAAGCCCGAGGTGTAGTTGACGATGGTGCCTTGAACCCAGTTGATACGACGTGGGGTCGGTGTTTTCACCAATGGCGATGTGTTCTTGTCGCTGTTTTTAACGTAGCTGAAGGTGTCATCCCGACGCTTCAGTTCGTTGGCGTACCAGTTGCGTGTGGTGCCGCCCAGGCTTTGACCTTCGATAAAGCCTTTGGCCTCGCTTTGGGCGCTGCTGCCGGCCAGAGTGGTCGGTACGAATTCCTGACTTACAGGTTCTGCGTACGCCGTAGCGGTGATGCTGCTTATGGCCAGGGCCAGGATCGCGGTGCTGCTCAGTTTCATGGGTGAAGCTCCTTTACTTTCTTTTTATGCCGGCTTTTATGGGTTGGCCGGTTATTGGTTTAGAACTCATTTCACACATCGCAAACGTTTGCAAAAGACCTGATTGGCGAATTTCGGCAAAGCGCTTGCGTGAGGGGGTAGACGGTCCCCCTCAGCGTTGCGGCTAATCGGTTGGGTTAATCGATACTGACGCCCGAGAACACATTGCGACCGAAGGGGCTGACTTTGAAGCCTTCAACCCTGGCGCTTAACGGCTGGTTGACCGTCGAGTGGGCCACAGGCGTGATTGGCACTTGCTGCTTGAGCAACTGCTGCGCCTGTTTGTAGAGCGTGGTGCGCTGGTCGCGGTCGGTGACGACCTTGGCCTCTTTGATCAGCTTGTCGTAAGCCGGATCGCACCACATGGAATAGTTGTTGCCGCCAATCGCGTCACAGCTGTACAGGGTGCCCAGCCAGTTGTCCGGATCACCGTTGTCGCCGGTCCAGCCGATCAGGCTGATGTCGTGCTCGCCATTCTTGGTGCGCTTGATGTACTCGCCCCATTCGTAGCTGACAATCTTCACTTTCAGACCGATCTTCGCCCAGTCAGCCTGGAGCATCTCGGCCATCAATTTGGCGTTCGGGTTATACGGACGCTGTACCGGCATCGCCCACAGGGTGATTTCGGTGCCTTCCTTGACGCCGGCAGCCTTGAGCAGCTCGCGGGCTTTTTCCGGGTTGTAGGCGGCGTCTTTGATGGTGTCGTCGTAGGACCACTGGGTCGGTGGCATGGCGTTGACGGCCAGTTGCCCGGCGCCTTGATAAACGGCGTTGAGAATCCCTTGTTTATTCACCGCCATGTCCAGCGCCTGACGCACTTCAAGCTGATCGAAGGGCTTGTGGCGCACGTTGTAGGCGATGTACCCGAGGTTGAAGCCGGGCTTGGAAATCAGCTGCAGTTTCGAGTCGGCTTTCAGCGCTTCGACGTCGGCAGGGCGCGGATGCAGGGTGATCTGGCATTCGCCGGCCTTGAGCTTCTGCACGCGCACCGAAGCGTCGGTGTTGATCGCGAAGATCAGGTTCTTCAGCTTGACCCGGCTCGGGTCCCAGTAATGCTCGTTACCGGTGTAGCGGATGTTCGAATCCTTCTGATAGCTCTTGAACACGAACGGTCCGGTACCGACCGGTTTCTGGTTGATGTCGCTCGGCTTGCCTTCGGCCAGCAGCTTGTCGGCGTATTCGGCGGACAGGATGGCAGCGAAGCTCATGGCGATGTTCTGGATGAACGCGGCGTCGACGCTGTTGAGCGTGAACTCCACGGTCAGCGGCCCGGTCTTTTCAACCCTGGCGATGTTCTTGTTCAGGCTCATCCCGTTGAAATACGGGAATTCGGTCGGATAAGCCTTACGGAATGGCTGTTGCGGATCGAGCATGCGGTTAAACGTGAACAGCACGTCGTCGGCGTTGAAGTCGCGCGTCGGTTTGAAGTACGGCGTGGTATGAAACTTCACACCTTCACGCAGGTGAAAGGTGTACTTCAGACCATCCTCGGAAATATCCCACTTGGTTGCCAGTCCGGGTACGACGTTGGTCGCGCCTTTTTCGAACTCGACCAGACGGTTGTACAGCGGTTCGGCGGCATCGTTATCGGTCGCGGTCGTGTACTGCGCGGTATCGAAACCCGCCGGGCTGCCTTCGGAGCAGAACACCAGGCTGTCGCTGGCGGCGTAACTGGCGGACGTGGCGGCCAACAGGCCGGCGCCCAGCAATGCGGAAAAAACCAAGGTATGGCGCATGACGCTCCCTCTTTTTGTTGTGGTGTTCAATGCACCGCGATCCCCTCCAGGGACGTTGAGGTTGCATTGAGCTCAATCCAGTACGTACAGCAAGCCGATGGCCCACGCAGAAACTGGTCAGAACCCGACGGTAGGGGCCGTGGGTCTGGCAGTAAATGCGCTGAGTCCTAAAGACTCGTAGGAAAAAGCAACATGTCATGAACCTCCCTGTCAGAGCAGGGTGGAAATGGCTGTAGGCAAATTCCTGGCTAGTCGGCAGAAAAAAAACAGCGGCGCCGCCTGAAACGTCGCCGCTGTATCTTCTTAATTGCTGACGCTGACGCCGTAGAAGGAGTTCAAGCCGAATGGGCTGATCTTGAAGTCCTGCACGTTGGCGCGCATGGGTTGGTACACCGTCGAGTGAGCGATAGGTGTCATTGGGACTGCATCTTTGAGGACGTGTTGCGCCTGTTTGTACAGTTCGGTGCGCTTGCCCTGGTCGGTCGTGCGCTTGGCTTCCTTGACGAGGCCGTCGAACTTCTTGTCGCACCACTTGGAGAAGTTGTTGCCGCTGAGCGAGTCGCAGCCGAACAGCACGTTCAGCCAGTTGTCCGGGTCACCATTGTCACCGCTCCAGCCAATGATCATGGCCTGGTTCTCGCCACCTTTGGAGCGCTTGATGTACTCGCCCCACTCGTAGCTGGTGATCTTCACTTTCAAGCCGATCTTGGCCCAGTCGGACTGGAGCATTTCAGCCATCAGTTTGGCGTTCGGGTTGTACGGACGCTGCACCGGCATTGCCCACAGCACGATCTCGGTACCTTCCTTGACGCCAGCTTCCTTGAGCAGTTGCTTGGCTTTTTCAGGATCGTACTTGGCGTCCTTGATGGTGGTGTCGTAGGACCACTGGGTCGGCGGCATGGCGTTGACGGCCAACTGGCCGGCGCCCTGGTAAACCGAATCGATGATCTGCGGCTTGTTCACCGCCATGTCCAGTGCCTGACGTACGCGCAGGTCAGCCAGCGGGTTAGCCTCGTTGCTGCCCTTGACCTTGTCCATCACGTTGTAGGCGATGTAGCCCAGGTTGAAACCGGCCTGGTCAGGCATCTTCAGGGTCTTGTCGGCCTTGAGCGCCGCGAGATCCGCCGGACGCGGGAACAGGGTGACCTGGCACTCGTTCTTTTTCAGTTTCTGGATACGGACCGACGGGTCGGTGGTGATGGCGAAGATCAGGTTGTCGATCTTCACGTCGGAAGGATTCCAGTAGTCCTTGTTGCCGGTATAGCGGATGTTGGAGTCTTTCTGGTAGCTCTTGAACACGAACGGGCCAGTGCCGATCGGCTTCTGGTTGATGTCGGCAGCCTTGCCTTCCTTGAGCAGCTGGGCAGCGTACTCGGCGGACTGGATCGAGGCGAAGCTCATGGCCATGTTCTGGATGAACGCGGCGTCGACTTCTTTCAGCGTGAACTTGACGGTGTGGTCGTCGACTTTATCGATCTTGGTGATGTTGGTGTCCATCCCCATGTCGGTGAAGTACGGGAATTCGGTCGGGTACGCCTTACGGAACGGGTCATCCTTGTTAATCATGCGATTAAAGGTGAACAGCACATCGTCGGCGTTGAACTCACGAGTCGGCTTGAAATACGGGGTGGTGTGGAACTTGACGCCTTCGCGCAGGTGGAAGGTGTACGTCAGGCCGTCCGGGGAAATGTCCCAGCTGGTGGCCAGGCCCGGGATAACGGCGGTGCCGCCACGCTCGAACTGGCTCAGACGGTTGAACATGGTTTCGGCTGAGGCGTCGAAGTCGGTTCCGGTGGTGTACTGGCCTGGATCAAAACCGGCCGGGCTCCCTTCGGAGCAGAACACCAGGTTAGTCGCAGCGGATGCGAAAGGTGCGGAGGCTAACAAGCCTGCGCCGACTAAAAACGGAATGACCGCGTGTTTAAGCATGTTGGCCTCATGATTTGTTGTCATTTTTTAATATTGAGGTACGACCTCGTGAGTCGTGCCTGCGGATACTTATGCAGGGGCCATACCCAATGCAAGATCCAGAGCGGCTGCCGGCCTCAAAGCGTGGCACGAACGTACCTTAATGTCGCATTTGTATAAGAGTTGACGCATTTGACCGTTTGCGGCCGTTTTTTACGGTGCAAACCAAGCCCCAAAACGGTGCAGCAGTCACGTTGTGCGCGCCGCCTTGGGGCTTGGTGTTACCTATTTATACCCACGCCATAGAAGGGCGTAAGGCCAAACGGACTGATCTTGAAGTCGGTCACTTCCTTGCGCAGCGGCTGGAACACCGTGGAGTTGGCGATCGGTGTGATCGGCACCTGCTGTTTAAGGATCAGTTGCGCCTGTTGATACAGTTTTACCCGTTGCGCCTTGTCGGTGGTCACCTTGGCCTGCTGCACCAGTTTGTCGTAGGCCGGGTCGCACCACTTGGCGTAGTTGCTGCCCTTGACCGCAGCGCAGCTGTAGAGCACGCCGAGCCAGTTGTCCGGATCGCCGTTGTCACCCGTCCAACCATAAATCATCGCGTCGTGTTCGCCATTTTTCGCACGTTTGATGTACTCGCCCCACTCGTAGCTGACGATGTTGGCCTTGATCCCGATCTTGTCCCAATCCTGCTGGATCATCTGCGCCGACATCCGCGCGTTCGGGTTGGACGCACGCTGCACGGTCATCGCCCACAAGTTGATGGTTGTACCCGGTGCAACCCCGGCTTCCTTGAGTAGCGCCTTGGCTTTCACCGGGTCGTACGGTGCGTCCTTGATGTTCGGGTCATATGACCATTGCGCTGGGGGCAAGGCGTTTTGCGCCAACTGTCCGGCACTCTGGTAAACGGCTTTGATGATCGCCGGTTTGTCGATGGCCATGTCCAGCGCCTGACGGACCTTGAGCTGATCCAGCGGTGGATGGGTGGTGTTGTAGGCGAGGAAGCCGAGGTTGAAGCCGGCCTGCTTGAGTACGCGCAGGTTCGGGTCTTGCTCCATCACTTCAATGTCGGCCGGGCGCGGGTAGCCGCTGACCTGGCATTCGCCGGTCTTGAGTTTCTGCAGGCGTACAGCGGCGTCGGGGGTGATCGAGAAGATCAGGTTGTCGATCTTCACGTCTTCGGGTTTCCAGTAGGCCCGGTTGGCGGCGTAGCGGATCTGCGAGTCCTTCTGGTAACGCTTGAACACGAACGGGCCGGTGCCCACCGGTTTCTGGTTGAGGTCGGCGGCTTTGCCTTCCTTTAATAACTGGGCGGCGTATTCGGCTGACTGCACCGAGGCGAAGCTCATGGCGAGGTTTTGCACGAACGCGGCGTCGACGTTGTTCAGGTTGAAACGCACGGTGTTGTCGTCGAGTTTTTCGACCGATTTGATCGTGGTGTTCAGGCCCATGTCGGTGAAGTACGGGGACTCGGCGGGGTAGGCCTTGCGGAAGGCGTTATCCGGATCGAGCAGGCGCTGGAAGGTGAACAGCACGTCGTCGGCATTGAAATCGCGGGTGGGTTTGAAGTAGTCGGTGGTGTGGAACTTCACACCTTGGCGCAGGTGGAAGGTGTACTGGAGGCCGTCCGGGCTTACGTCCCAGTTGGTTGCCAGGCCGGGTTCGACTTCGGTGCCGCCGCGTTTGAATTGGGTGAGGCGGTTGAAGACGGTTTCGGCGGAGGCGTCGAAGTCGGTGCCGCTGGTGTATTGGCTGGGGTCGAAGCCTGCGGGGCTGGCTTCGGAGCAGTAGACCAGGGTGGTGGCTGCGTTGGCGATTGGAGTTATGGCGGTCAGGGCCAGGGTGATCAAGAGTGGTTTGAGGGTGGATCTTTGCATGTCTGGCCCGTGGGTCTGGAGGTGGTTGTTCCTTGAGGTTAGCGGGGATTCGGGGGTGTTCGGAAATATCGTTTTTTGAGGGGGTGCGTCTATCTCGGTATATCCAGCGCTGTTTGGGCATATCCGTTTCTTCGGGTGCTGCGGCTTATGGTTCCGCCCTTACGGCGGGTCACTTTTTACAAACGCCTAAAAAGTAACCAAAAACGCTTGCTCCTACGTTCGGCCCGCTCGCTAAAGCTCGGGGTTCCTTCGCTCCGGGATTGATCCGGGGGCAGCGCCTACGGTTTGCTTCGCTGCACCTCCTCTCGCTGTGTTTGGCTTCGCCAAACGGTCGCTGCGCTCCCACCCCCGGATCAATCCCTCCACTCAGCCTTCCGACGTCGCCCGTGGATCAAGATCAAGAGCTGCAGCCGAGCTTGCGCTCATCCTGGAGTGGGGCGGCTGCGCCGCATGTGGGTTGTACTTATCTTCCCTGTAGGAGCTGCCGCAGGCTGCGATCTTTTGATCTTGATTTTTGCTTTTGCTCTTCTGTGGGAGCTGGCTTGCTGGCGATGGCGGCCTGACAGCCGACCTGTCTCTGACTGACTGAACCCGGTCCCCCTGTAGGAGCTGCCGAAGGCTGCGATCTTTTGATCTTGCTTTTGAGTTGTGAGAGCCAGAGCCAACGTCAAAGTCAAAAGATCGCAGCCTTCGGCAGCTCCTACAGTGTGTGGGGTTGTGTTTAAAAGTGTGTGAGCAAACCAGAACCTTCCCACAAGGTTTTCAGGTTGTCCCTCGGACGTCAGCTCTCTAGCCTTTAGATGTCGCTGAAGATTCAGCGATCGGGTGTGAGAACCCGTAGGAACTGTTAATCCACAATCAGTACCACCATAATTGCCGCCGGCATTTCTGCTGCTGCAATGTTCTATGGCGGCTGTGTGCGGGCGGGCTTCGGTCCGGCCGGGCTTGTTCCTACCGGTTTCTCACCCCGCACATTGCTGCCACCACTCCGCCGCGTGAGAAACGGCGAGTGAATGGCTATTGATTAGGAACGCTATCAATGTCCAAGCCAGTCCCCGATCCCCCTCCAGAAACAACCCCACTCACCGAAGCCCTCCACGCCGAAGACCTCGCAAAAAACCGCGAAGCGATCAAGCGCGCCCTCGACTTCTACCTCAGCCCCGAAGCTGCAAAACCGCGTCCACCCAGTTCGATGTTCCTCGTCCATCCGGGCATCGACACCGAAAGTCTGCTGGCGCATGCCTGTGAGTCCCTGGCGTCGGCCAACACCATGGCCAGTGATTTCGCCGATCAGCTCAGTCGCCCGCAGCGCAATACGGCGCTGGCGATTCAGCAGATCATCATGCTGGCCGAGCTGGCGGTGAATCGGGTGCTGGATCGGGTTGATCCACAAGCCTGAGACCGCGTCATCGTTCTTCGCGAGCAGGCTCGCTCCCACATTTGGTATGGATTACCCCTGTAGGAGTGAGCCTGCTCGCGATGGCGCCAGATGAGTCTGCAAAAATCCAGGCACAAAAAAACCGGCGATCATCCTCTGATCGCCGGTTTTTCATTCAGCCCATATCAATTCACTGCATCAGCACTTCAATCGAGCCATCGGCGGTCAGGCTGACCTGGCTGGTGCCGGCTTCAACTTCCGGCGTGACCGGTGCCGAATCCGCCATGCCGGCGGCTTTCATCATCATCGGGGCGCGCATGTACGGTTGTGGGAAGCCGTTGCTGTTGAGGTTCAGGTTGACGATTTTGTAGCCCTTGCCGCCCAGTGCATCGGTGGCCAGTTGCGCGCGGGCCTTGAAGGCGCTGACGGCTTCCTTGAGCAGTTGGTCTTCGCTGGCCTTGCGGGTTGGTTCGGCGATGGCGAAGTCCATGCCGCCCATTTTCAGGTCGGTCAGCAGTTCGCCGGTGAGTTTGGACAGGGCGGCGAAGTCGGCGCTTTCCAGGCGCAGTTCGGCGCGTTCACGCCAGCCGGTGATTTTCTGGCCCTTGGTGTCGTAGATCGGGTAGCTGTTGCGGCTGCCCTGGCGCAGGGTGATGTCTTTGATTTGCTTGGCCTGGGCCAGTGCCTTGTTCATGGTGGTGCTGACGTCGGCGGCGAGTTTGGCCGGGTCGGTGTTTTGCTCTTCGGTGTAGAGCGTCACGATCATCAGGTCGCGGGCGACTTCCTGGCTGACTTCGGCGCGCAGGGAAATCTGATTGTAGTGCAGCTCATCGGCAGCCAGCGCCGGAAGGCTGGCGATACTGCCGACGGTCAGGGCGAGAAGGGCGGCGCTGCGGCGAAAGGTGTGCATGAAAGCTCCTTGAATAATGCGCAGGTGTTGGTTCGTCCCTGCGTGAAACCATCAGACTCTAGCTTTTATGCTCCGGTTCGCCCAGTTACAACTTCTATACAGATAGCCGGGGCTGCTGCGCAGCCATCCGCGAGCAGGCTCGCTCCCACTTTTGAAATGCATTCCCCTGTAGGAGCGAGCCTGCTCGCGAAGGCGTCCTCATAGCCGCCGAAATTGTTTTCGCCATGTGGTCATTTGCCGCACTTTCGCCTCTCAAAGCCGCGGCTTGGTTATACTCCGTGCGATCCGCCTGGAGCGCTCATCAGGAGAGCTCATGCTCGCCCCCGTACAACTGACTTCCGCCACTCGCCAGAACCTCTGGCGGCTGACTTTCATTCGCACCCTGGTGCTTGCCGCACAGGCCGGTTCTGTTGGCCTGGCCTACTGGCTGCAACTGCTGCCGTTGCCGTGGGTGCAACTGGCGATGACCCTCGGCTGCTCGATTCTGCTGTGCGTGTTCACTGCTGTGCGGCTGCGTACATCGTGGCCGGTGACTGAACTCGAATATGCGCTGCAACTGGCGTGCGATCTGGTGATCCACAGTGCGTTGCTGTATTTCTCCGGCGGTTCGACCAACCCGTTCGTTTCCTATTATCTGGTGCCGCTGACCATCGCGGCGGTGACGCTGCCATGGCGTTATTCGGTGATTCTGTCCGGCATCGCGCTGGCGCTGTACACCGTGATGCTCACACGTTTCTACCCGCTGGAAACCCTGCCGGTGGCCCGCGAGAACCTGCAGATTTACGGCATGTGGCTGAGCTTCGCCCTCGCTGCTGCGGTGATCACGTTCTTCGCTGCGCGCATGGCCGAAGAGCTGCGTCGTCAGGAAGAGTTGCGCGCGATTCGTCGCGAAGAAGGCCTGCGCGATCAGCAATTGCTCGCCGTCGCCACCCAGGCGGCCGGCGCCGCGCATGAACTCGGCACGCCGCTGGCGACCATGAGCGTGTTGCTCAAGGAGATGCAGCAGGATCACCCCGACGCGATGCTGCAGGACGATCTGAAGGTGCTGCAGGATCAGGTCAAACTGTGCAAAGAAACCTTGCAGCAACTGGTGCGCGCCGCCGAAGCCAACCGGCGTATGGCGGTGGAGATGCAGGACGTCACCCAATGGCTCGACGAAGCGCTGAACCGCTGGCACCTGATGCGTCCGGAAGCCAGTTATCGCTTCCAGCGTCTCGGCCAGGGCGCAGTCCCGCGCATGGCACCGCCGCCGGATCTGACCCAGGCGCTGCTCAATCTGCTGAACAACGCCGCCGACGCTTGCCCGGAAAATCTCCAGGTGACGCTGGACTGGGATGCGGAAACCTTGACCATCAGCATTCGTGACCACGGCGCCGGTGTGCCGCTGGCCATCGCCGAGCAGATCGGCAAACCGTTTTTTACCACCAAGGGCAAAGGTTTCGGCCTGGGCCTGTTTTTGAGCAAGGCCAGCGTGACACGCGCCGGCGGCTCAGTGAAACTCTATAGTCATGAGGAAGGCGGCACGCTCACCGAGCTGCGCCTGCCCCACGGCGCCCGAGGAGACCAACATGAGTGACGAAATCCAAGTCGAAGGCGAAGAACTGCCGCATTTGCTGCTGGTCGACGACGACGCGACCTTCACCCGAGTGATGGCCCGTGCCATGGCCCGCCGTGGCTTTCGCGTCAGCACTGCCGGTTCCGCCGAGGAAGGCCTGACCATCGCCCAGGCCGATCTGCCGGACTACGCCGCGCTGGACCTGAAAATGGACGGCGACTCCGGTCTGGTGCTGCTGCCCAAGCTGCTGGAACTGGACCCGGAAATGCGCGTGGTGATCCTCACCGGTTATTCGAGCATTGCCACCGCGGTCGAAGCGATCAAGCGCGGCGCCTGCAACTACCTGTGCAAACCGGCCGACGCCGACGACGTACTGGCCGCGCTGCTCTCCGAGCACGCCGACCTCGACAGCCTGGTGCCGGAAAACCCGATGTCGGTTGACCGTCTGCAGTGGGAGCACATCCAGCGTGTGCTGACCGAGCACGAAGGCAATATCTCCGCCACTGCCCGCGCCCTGGGCATGCACCGCCGTACCCTGCAGCGCAAACTGCAGAAGCGTCCGGTTCGTCGCTGAACCTGCGCTGAACGGCCATCGCCAGCTCTCGCGATAACGCGCACCGATCATCTATGATCGGTGCGTGTCTGTTCTTTTCTTTATCGAGCCTTTTTCATGAATCAGAACGCTGAATATTCCGCGGTCAACGATGCTGTGCGCGGGCAGTTTTTTCGCAAGGTGTGGGGGATCATCACGCCTTACTGGCGCAGTGAAGAGAAGGGCAAGGCCTGGACATTGCTGATCGCCGTGATCGCGCTGTCGTTGCTCAGCGTGGGGATCTCGGTGTGGTTCAACACCTGGTACAAGGATTTCTACAACGCGCTGCAGAAGAAAGATGAAGCGGCGTTCTGGCAACTGATTCTGTATTTCTGCGCGATTGCAGCGGTGGCGATTGTCGGTGCCGTGTACCGGCTGTATCTGACCCAGATGCTGACGATTCGCTGGCGGGCCTGGCTCACCGAAAAGCATTTCTCCCGTTGGCTCGCCGACAAGAATTACTATCAGCTGGAGCAGGGCGGTTACACCGATAACCCGGACCAGCGGATTTCCGAAGACCTCAACAACTTCACCTCCAATACCCTTGAGCTGGGGATTGGCCTGCTGCGCAATATCGTCAGCCTGGTGTCGTTCTCGATCATTCTGTGGGGCGTGTCGGGCAGCATTGAAGTCTATGGCGTCACCATTCCCGGCTACATGTTCTGGTGCGTGCTGGTCTACGCCGTGGTGGGCAGTTGGCTGACGCATTTGATCGGTCGTCGCTTGATCGGCCTGAACAACCAACAACAACGCTTCGAAGCCGACCTGCGTTTTTCCATGGTGCGGATTCGCGAGAATGCCGAGAGCATCGCGTTGTATAACGGCGAGCCGAACGAAAATCGCCGCTTGAGCGGCCGCTTCGGCAATGTCTGGCATAACTTCTGGGACATCATGAAAGTGTCCAAGCGTCTGACTTTCTTCACCGCCGGTTACAGCCAGGCTGCGATCATTTTCCCGTTTATCGTTGCGTCGCCGCGTTACCTTGCCGGCAAGATCGAGCTCGGTGAGCTGATGCAGATCAGCTCGGCGTTCGGCAATGTCCAGGAGAGCTTCAGCTGGTTCATCAGTGCGTATCAGAGCCTCGCGTCCTGGCGCGCCACCTGTGATCGTCTGCTGAGCTTCCGTCAGGCCATGACCGATAACGAGCAGCGCGTTCCGGCCATCGATGTGCAGAATCAGGGCAGTGAATTACAAGTGCACAACCTTGGCCTGGATCTGGCCGATGGTCGTCACCTGCTGACCAACGCCGACATGACGGTGGAGCCGGGCGAGCGGGTGATGCTCAGCGGTCGTTCCGGCAGCGGCAAGTCCACGTTGCTGCGGGCGATGGGGCATTTGTGGCCAGCGGGCCACGGCAATATTCGCCTGCCGGCGGCGCGTTATCTGTTCCTGCCGCAGAAGCCGTATCTGCCGATCGGCACCCTGCGCGAGGCCTTGAGTTATCCACAACCGGGCGACACCTACGCGACGGAGCGTTACGCGCAGGTGCTGGAGACTTGCCGTCTGCCGCATCTGGTCGCACGCCTGGATGAAGCCAATCACTGGCAGCGCATGCTGTCGCCGGGTGAGCAGCAACGCCTGGCCTTCGCCCGTGCCATGCTTTACGCACCACAATGGCTGTACATGGACGAAGCGACGTCGGCGATGGATGAAGAGGACGAAGCGACGCTGTATCAGGTGCTGATCGATCAGTTGCCGGGCCTGAGCATCGTCAGCGTCGGCCACCGCAGCAGCCTGAAACGCTTCCATCCACGGCATGTGCGGATCGACAGCGGGCATCTGGTAGAACAGGCCGTGACCGCTTAAACACCACAATGCCCCTGCAGGAGCTGCCGCAGTCTGCGATCTTTTGATGTTGTTTTTAAGATCAAAAGATCGCAGCCTGCGGCAGGGGCGGTGTTTTGACTCGACGGTGATCGTACAACCCGCCTGAGCTATGATGCTCACCAAGCCGAATTTTCGAGACCAGACGTTAACTATGGAAAACCCGATCGACACCCCACGCCTCCCACGCAAGCGCCGCAGCCTGGCCCAGGAGCTGGTGACGGTGCTGACCGAACAGATCCGCGACGGTCTGCTCAAGCGCGGCGACAAATTGCCCACCGAGTCGGCGATCATGCAGGAGCATGGCGTCAGCCGCACCGTGGTGCGCGAGGCAATTTCCCGGTTGCAGGCCGCCGGCCAGGTGGAAACCCGCCACGGCATCGGCACCTTCGTGCTCGACACGCCGAGCCCCAGCGGTTTTCGCATCGACCCGGCCACGGTCGTCACCCTGCGTGATGTGCTGGCGATTCTGGAGTTGCGCATCAGTCTGGAAGTGGAGTCTGCCGGCCTCGCCGCGCAACGCCGCAGCCCCGAGCAACTGGCGACCATGCGTGCCGCCCTCGATGCGCTGAACGACAGCGTGGCCCACGCCAGTGATGCGGTGGCCTCGGATTTCGCTTTCCACCTGGAAATCGCCCTGTCCACCGGCAACCGCTATTTCACCGACATCATGACCCACCTGGGCACCAGCATCATTCCGCGTACGCGGTTGAACTCGGCGCGCCTGGCCCACGATGATCAGCAGCACTACATGAACCGCCTGAGCCGTGAGCACGAGGAAATCTACGAGGCGATTGCCCGTCAGGATGCCGATGCGGCGCGGGCGGCGATGCGCCTGCACCTGACCAACAGCCGTGAGCGGTTGCGTCAGGCGCATGAAGAGGCGCAGGCGCAGCGCGGATGAATCCGCAGGCCTGAGTCAGATGTGGGCTGATACACCGCTATCGCGAACAGGCTCACTCCTGCAATGATTGATGTCGTTCACACACCCAGTGTTCATCACATCTTTGTGTCGGAGTGAGCCTGCTCGCGAAGGGGCCGGTGAATTCAGCGCGGCAATATCGAGCGATCCACCCTCACCGCCAGTTGCGCTTTCCCCGGCCTGGCAACAAACGCCACCTCGCCTGATTGATTCACAACCCCTCGCGCAATTGGCTTGCCATCCGCCAGCAACTCCAGCGGTGCGCCTTGCAGCGACTGCCCCGACGCCAGTTCCAGTTTCAATGTGATCGTCATGCTCATTCTCCTTGATTGACGTTGCCCGTCGGGTGGTAGTCCTTGAGCAGCAGGTAGGTGCTCCAGCCCCACCAGTCATCGATTGTGGCGGTGTCGTTGAGGTTGTTCACGTCTTTGCGCCGCAGCACCTTGCCGCCCTCGACGCGGAACAGCGGCGAGAAATTGCTGGAAAGATTCAGCACCGCCGTCAGATCCGGCAGCCGTTGCAGCGCGGCAAACGTCGAAGGGGCGGGCACGATGCCGCTGAGGTAGGCGGCGAAGATTTCATCCGCCGAGGCCTGCACCGCCAGATTGACCTGGGTGCGGTTGTCCGCATCGCTGGCGTCGAAGTAGCGTTTGTCGCCGTAGGCGCGCCATTGATCGCCATGAGCGTTGCGCACCTTGAGGCCGAATTTGCTGTCCTCGTCGTGCATGAAACGGGTTACCAGCGAGCCGAGATCGCTCGGCGTGACCACCGCCGCCATCTCTTTACGCGGCACCCGCAGGTGGCCGGCAGAGAACAGGTCGGTGAGAAAGTGATCGGCGAACGCGTTCATCGCGTAGGCCCGTTCCAGTTGTTGTGCATCGTGAGTGGCGCGGGCCGCGACCGCGGTTTGCAGGGCGGCGGTGTGCCCGGCGATGTAGGCCAGTCTGGCCCATTCGCCGAAGTGGTCGGCGTTGTTCGCCGCCAGTTTCAGATAACGCCCGAGCGGGAACAGCGCGGAGACAAAACTGCCACCACCGGTGATCTTGTTCCACTCTTCGGACAACGTATCTCCGAGCGCGTCGTAGGCGTCGTGCGCTGGTTTACCGTCTTTGATCGCCTGTTTAACCGCGTCGATCTCTTTTTGCATGACCGCGAGAATCTGTGTGGCCTCGGCGCGGGAGTCCGGCAGCACGGCGAGAGAGTCGAAGGCGGCTTTGAAACGGTTCAGGCGATCGGCCGGGGTCGCGCCTTCGTTGATCGGTCGATCAACCACGCCGTAGAAATCTCCAGCCAGCGCCACCACCTGGCCGTAGGTCAGCGCAAGACCGTTGGGCAAGTGCAAGGGCACGTTTTGCGCGCGAATCGGTTCGGCGTTTTCGCTGAAGCGCAGCAAGGTGTTGTCGCCGATGGCCGTGTGTTCCGCGCCTTCGAAGCGCAGTGGCGGTCGAATGCTCAAGGCTTTGCCGGCGAGGCCGGTGGCCGGGTCGACATCGCTGTGGGCGTCGGCGATGTGCAGCAGCAGATGCGGATTGTCGGCGCTGAAGTGGAGGCCATTGATCGTGAAAAGATCATCGAAACGGGCGATGACCGGCTTGGGTCTTTCCTGTGGTTTTGCGTGAAGTCCGGACATTTCTGGCTCCTTGATATGTCGTCGGTGGATTTATTTTTAGCTGTATGGATATACAGTTAAATCGAGCCTAGCCCAGATTTTTCCTACGTCAAGAACGAGTCTTGTCCGACAAAAAGTGCGGGGCAGCGATGAAATGCAGTTGACGGTTATCTTTTAAGTTGTACGATGACCTACAACTTCAGCGCTGGCTGAACCATAAAACTCACAAAAAATGTTGCTACCCAGGGTGTTCGAAAAATGAATCCACAAGAACTGAAGTCCATCCTCTCCGCCGGTCTGCTGTCGTTCCCGGTCACCGATTTCAATGCCCAGGGCGATTTCAATCGCGCTGGCTACATCAAGCGTCTGGAATGGCTGGCCCCGTACGGCGCGTCGGCATTGTTCGCCGCCGGCGGCACCGGTGAGTTCTTCTCCCTGGCAGCCAGCGAATACTCGGAAATCATCAAGACTGCAGTCGATACCTGCGCGACCAGTGTGCCGATTCTGGCCGGCGTCGGCGGCTCGACCCGTCAAGCCATCGAGTACGCCCAGGAAGCCGAGCGTCTGGGCGCCAAAGGCCTGTTGCTGCTGCCGCATTACCTGACCGAAGCCAGCCAGGACGGCGTTGCCGCCCACGTTGAAGCGGTGTGCAAATCGGTGAACATCGGTGTGGTGGTCTACAACCGCAACGTCTGCCGCCTGACCGCGCCACTGCTGGAACGTCTGGCCGAGCGCTGCCCGAACCTGATCGGCTACAAGGACGGTCTGGGCGATATCGAGTTGATGGTGTCGATCCGTCGCCGCCTCGGTGATCGCTTCAGCTACCTCGGCGGCCTGCCGACTGCCGAAGTCTACGCCGCCGCCTATAAGGCGCTGGGCGTGCCGGTCTACTCCTCGGCGGTGTTCAACTTCATCCCGAAAACCGCGATGGATTTCTACCACGCCATTGCTCGCGAAGATCACGCCACCGTCGGCAAGATCATCGACGACTTCTTCCTGCCGTACCTCGACATTCGCAACCGCAAGGCCGGTTACGCCGTGAGCATCGTCAAGGCGGGAGCCAAGATCGCCGGCTATGACGCAGGTCCGGTGCGGGCGCCGCTGACCGACCTGACCGGCGAAGAGTACGAAATGCTCGCTGCGCTGATCGACAAGCAAGGCGCGCAATAAACACCGACCCAAGAGGCCGCTGAGCAATCAGCGGCTTTTGCGTAGAGAGGAGAATTTTCTGTGGCTGCTTCCAAGCGTTACGACAACTACATCAACGGTGAATGGGTCGCCGGTGCCGATTACTCGGCGAACATCAACCCGTCCGAGTTGAGCGACACCATTGGCGACTACGCCAAGGCTGACCTGACTCAGGTTAACGCCGCCATCGATGCGGCCCGCGCCGCGTTCCCGGCGTGGTCGACGTCCGGCATTCAGGCCCGTCACGATTCACTGGATAAAATCGGCACGGAAATCCTCGCTCGTCGCGAAGAACTCGGCACCCTGCTGGCCCGGGAAGAGGGCAAGACCCTGCCCGAAGCCATCGGCGAAGTGACCCGCGCCGGCAACATCTTCAAGTTCTTCGCCGGTGAATGCCTGCGTCTGTCCGGCGACTACGTGCCGTCGGTGCGGCCGGGCGTCAATGTTGAAGTGACGCGCGAAGCCCTCGGCGTGGTCGGCCTGATCACCCCGTGGAACTTCCCGATTGCCATCCCGGCGTGGAAGATCGCCCCGGCCCTGGCCTACGGCAACTGCGTGGTGCTGAAACCGGCGGATCTGGTGCCGGGCTGCGCCTGGGCACTGGCGGAAATCATCTCCCGCGCAGGTTTCCCTGCCGGCGTGTTCAACCTGGTGATGGGCAGTGGTCGCGTAGTCGGCGAAGCGCTGGTCAACAGCCCGAAAGTCGATGGCATCAGCTTCACCGGTTCGGTCGGCGTGGGTCGGCAGATCGCAGTCAACTGCGTGTCGCGCCAGGCCAAGGTGCAGCTGGAAATGGGCGGCAAGAACCCGCAGATCATTCTCGACGACGCCGACCTCAAACAAGCGGTCGAGCTCTCGGTGCAGAGCGCGTTCTACTCCACCGGCCAGCGTTGCACGGCGTCGAGCCGCTTGATCGTCACCGCCGGGATTCACGACAAATTCGTCGAGGCCATGGCTGAGCGCATGCAGTCGATCAAGGTCGGCCACGCGCTGAAATCCGGCACCGATATTGGTCCGGTGGTTTCCCAGGCGCAGCTTGAACAGGACATGAAGTACATCGACATCGGCCAGTCCGAGGGTGCGCGTCTGGTCAGCGGCGGTGGTCTGGTGACCTGCGACACCGAAGGCTACTTCCTCGCGCCGACGCTGTTTGCCGACAGCGAAGCCTCGATGCGCATCAGCCGTGAAGAGATTTTCGGCCCGGTGGCCAACGTCGTTCGCGTGGCCGATTACGAGGCGGCGCTGGCGATGGCCAACGACACCGAGTTCGGTCTGTCGGCCGGCATCGCCACCACGTCGCTGAAGTACGCCAACCACTTCAAGCGCCATTCGCAAGCCGGGATGGTGATGGTCAACCTGCCGACCGCCGGTGTCGATTATCACGTTCCGTTCGGTGGCCGTAAGGGTTCATCCTATGGCTCACGTGAGCAAGGGCGCTATGCGCAAGAGTTCTACACGGTCGTGAAGACCAGCTACATCGGTTCCTGAAGGAGCACGCGGTGTCGACCCCGACACCGCCCCCCTGTAGGAGCTGCCGAAGGCTGCGATCTTTGCTTTTGAAGATCAAAAGATCGCAGCCTTCGGCAGCTCCTACAGGGAATAAATGCAAGACCAAAGAAGATTCACCCGCGCATAAAAATAATCAGTGGGAGTACATCTACATGCAATCGTCCAAGCCGACTCACGTCCGCTATTTGATCCTGCTCATGCTGTTTCTGGTGACCACGATCAACTACGCTGACCGCGCGACCATCGCAATCGCCGGTTCCAGCCTGCAAAAAGACCTCGGTATCGACGCGGTCACCCTCGGTTACATCTTCTCCGCTTTCGGTTGGGCCTATGTTGCCGGGCAGATTCCCGGTGGCTGGCTGCTCGATCGCTTCGGCTCGAAAAAAGTCTATGCCCTGAGCATTTTCACCTGGTCGCTGTTCACCGTGCTGCAAGGCTTTGTCGGTGAGTTCGGCATGTCCACGGCGATCGTTGCGCTGTTCATGCTGCGCTTTCTGGTGGGCCTGGCCGAGGCGCCATCGTTCCCCGGTAATGCACGCATCGTGGCCGCCTGGTTCCCGACGGCGGAACGCGGCACCGCCTCGGCGATCTTCAACTCGGCGCAATACTTCGCCACCGTGTTGTTCGCACCGCTGATGGGCTGGATCGTGTATCGCTTCGGCTGGGAGCACGTGTTTATCGTCATGGGCATTCTTGGCATCATCTTCTCCCTGGTCTGGTTGAAGGTTATCCACAGCCCGCGTCAACATCCGCTGGCCAACGAAGCCGAAGTGCAGTTCATCGCCGACAACGGCGGCATGGTCGACATGGACGTCAAGCAAGGCAAAAAAGCCGACGGGCCGAAGTGGGATTACATCCGTCAGCTGCTGACCAACCGCATGATGCTCGGTGTATATCTGGGCCAGTACTGCATCAACGGCATCACCTATTTCTTCCTGACCTGGTTTCCGGTGTATCTGGTGCAAGAGCGTGGCATGACCATTCTCAAGGCTGGTTTCATCGCCTCGCTGCCGGCAATCTGCGGTTTCATCGGTGGTGTGCTTGGCGGGGTGATTTCCGATTACTTGCTGCGCAAAGGGCATTCGCTGACCTTCGCCCGCAAGGCACCGATCATCGCCGGGCTGCTGGTGTCGAGCAGCATCGTCGCTTGCAACTATGTCGATGTTGAATGGATGGTGGTTGGCTTCATGGCGCTGGCCTTCTTCGGCAAGGGCGTTGGCGCATTGGGTTGGGCGGTGGTGTCCGACACTTCGCCGAAGCAGATCGCCGGTTTGAGCGGCGGCCTGTTCAACACCTTCGGCAACATCGCCTCGATTACCACGCCGATCGTGATTGGCTACATCATCAGCTCCACCGGTTCGTTCAAGTGGGCGTTGGTGTTCGTCGGTGCCAACGCACTGGTCGCGGTGTTCAGCTACCTGGTGATTGTCGGCCCGATCAAACGTGTGGTGCTCAAAGAGCCGCCAACCAACGGTGGTTCTGAAATCACCGGCAAATTGTCTCAAGCGCATTCCTGAGGAGCGGCGTCATGCAGTTGATTGAACATTCCGACTCGCCGCGCTACATCCGCCTGCACGAGCGGGACAATGTAGTGATTGTGGTCAACGACCAGGGCGTGCCGGCCGGCACCGAGTTTCCGGACGGTCTGGTGACCGTGGATTTTGTGCCGCAGAGCCACAAGGTCACCCTCGAGGACATTCCCGAGGGCGGCCAGGTGGTTCGCTACGGCCAGATCATCGGCTACGCGTTGCAGCCGATTCCGCGTGGCAGCTGGGTCAAGGAAGATCAACTGCGCATGCCGACCGCGCCGCCGCTGGACAGCTTGCCGCTGTCCACCGAAGTGCCGGCCGCGCAGGCCCCGCTGGAAGGCTTTACGTTCGAGGGTTATCGCAACGCTGACGGCACCGTCGGTACGCGCAACATCCTCGGGATCACCACCACGGTGCAGTGCGTGACCGGCGTGCTCGATCACGCGGTGAAACGCATCAAGGACGAGTTGCTGCCGAAGTATTCGCACGTCGATGACGTGGTGGCGCTGACCCACAGTTACGGCTGCGGCGTGGCGATTACCGCCACCGACGCCTACATCCCGATCCGAACCGTGCGCAATCTGGCGCGCAACCCGAACCTGGGTGGCGAAGCACTGGTGATCAGTCTGGGCTGCGAGAAATTGCAGGCCGGGCAGGTGATGCACGAGGACGACGCTTCGGTCGATCTCAGCGAGCCATGGCTGTATCGCCTGCAGGATTCCAGTCACGGTTTCACCGAGATGATCGAGCAGATCATGGCGCTGGCCGAAGTCCGGTTGAAGAAGCTCGACCAGCGCCGTCGCGAAACCGTGCCAGCGTCCGAGCTGATCCTCGGCATGCAGTGCGGCGGCAGCGATGCGTTCTCCGGAATCACCGCCAACCCGGCGCTGGGTTATGCCTCGGACTTGCTGCTGCGCGCCGGGGCGACGGTGATGTTTTCCGAAGTCACCGAAGTGCGCGATGCGATCTATCTGCTGACCTCCCGTGCCGAGACCCAGACCGTGGCGCAGGAACTGGTGCGCGAGATGGACTGGTATGACCGTTACCTGGCCAAAGGTGAAGCGGATCGCAGTGCCAACACTACGCCGGGCAACAAGAAGGGCGGGTTGTCGAACATTGTCGAGAAGTCGCTGGGCTCGATCGTCAAGTCCGGCAGCAGCGCGATCAATGGCGTGCTCGGCCCGGGCGAGCGTTTCAAGCAGAAGGGTTTGATTTTCTGTGCGACCCCGGCCAGTGATTTTGTCTGCGGCACCTTGCAGTTGGCAGCGGGCATGAACCTGCATGTGTTCACCACCGGGCGTGGCACGCCGTATGGATTGGCGATGGCGCCAGTGGTCAAGGTCTCGACCCGCACCGAGCTGGCGCAGCGCTGGCCGGACCTGATCGACATCGATGCCGGTCGGATTGCCACTGGGCGCGCGACCATCGAGGAATTGGGCTGGGAGTTGTTCCACTACTATCTGGATGTGGCGAGCGGCAAGCAGCAGACGTGGGCGGAGAAGCACAAGCTGCATAACGACATCACCCTGTTCAATCCGGCGCCGATTACCTGAGGTCAAAAAAGATCGCAGCCTGCGGCAGCTCCTACAGGGAAATGCGAATTTCACTGTAGGAGCCGTCGCAGGCTGCGATCTTTTGATCTTCAATAGCAACTCAGTGGCTTATCATTAAGCCCTGACGACGCTCACCCAAAGGCTCCCCCGGCATGCTGGCAATCTTCCTCGAAACCTTGAACATCACCGCGCCGGTATTCGCCATGCTGTTCCTCGGGGTATTGCTCAAGCGCATCGACTGGATCAACGACAACTTCATCCACACCGCCTCGGCGCTGGTGTTCAACGTCAGCATGCCGGCGCTGCTGTTTCTCGGGATCCTGCATGCGGATCTGCACGCCGCGCTGCAACCGGCGCTGCTGATCTATTTTGCAGTCGCCACGCTGGTGAGTTTTGCCCTGGCCTGGGGCTGGGCGATCATCAAGTGCCCGCGCGAAGATCGCGGCATCTACACCCAGGGCGCGTTTCGCGGCAACAACGGGGTGATTGGTCTGGCGCTGGCGGCGAGCATGTACGGCGACTACGGGATTTCCCTCGGAGCGATTCTCGCGGCGCTGGTGATCCTGTTTTACAACACCCTGTCGACCGTCGTGCTCGCGGTGTACAGCCCGGTGATCAAGTCCGATCCGTGGAGCATCTGCAAAAGCGTGTTCAGCAACCCGCTGATCATCAGCGTGATTGCGGCGGCGCCGTTCGCCTATTTCCAGATCAGCCTGCCGGGCTGGCTGGAAACCTCCGGCCAGTATCTGGCGCAAACCACCTTGCCGCTGGCGCTGATCTGCATCGGTGGCACGCTGTCATTGGCGGCGCTGCGCAAGAGCGGCAGCATGGCGCTGAGTTCGAGTCTGGTGAAGATGATCGGCCTGCCGGTGCTGGCGACGCTCGGCGCGTGGCTGTGGGGCTTTCGTGGCGCGGAACTGGGGATTCTGTTTCTGTACTTCGGCAGCCCGACGGCGGCGGCCAGTTTCGTCATGGCCCGGGCGGCGCAAGGCAATCATGAGCTGGCGGCGGCGATCATTGTGCTGACCACGCTGATGGCGGCGGTGACCACCAATATCGGGATCTTTCTGTTGCAGTGGGGTGGGTGGATCTGACTGACAGATCTTCAGTGGCGGAAAGGGCCTCTTCGCGAGCAGGCTCGCTCCCACAGGGAAATGCATTCCAAATGTGGGAGCGAGCCTGCTCGCGAAAGCGTCAGTTCGATCACTCGGGTTTCTGGTAACTGTCGATCACTTCCTGCGCCGCGCGAAACGCATCAATCGCCGCCGGCACGCCGGCGTACACCGCGCAATGCAGCAGCGCCTCGCGAATCTCCTCGACCGTGCAGCCATTGTTCAGCGCGCCACGCACGTGGCCTTTCAGTTCCTGCGGGCACTTCAACGCGGTCAGCGCAGCAAGGGTGATCAGGCTGCGGGTTTTCAGCGGCAGACCTTCACGATTCCACACGCCGCCCCAAGCATGTTCATTGACGAAATCCTGCAACGGCTGAGTGAATTCGGTGGCGTTGCCCAGCGCGCGATCAACGAACGCATCGCCCATTACCTGACGGCGGATTTCAACCCCGGTTTTCTGCGAATCGGTCATGGCACATCCCTCTTGTGGTGTTGGCGGCGCCAGGCGCGTACGGACGTGAACAACAGAAACGCCAGCAGCGTCGGCAGCACGTAGAACAGCATCAACTTTTCCAGTTTGCCGGCCAGCGGCATGCCGGTGGTGAACGACACCACGTGCAGTCCGTAAGCCGCGTACAAACCGAGCAACAGTAAACCTTCGGCGCGGGTCACACGGTAGCCGGAATAGAACACCGGCAGGCACAGCGCGGCGACGCCGAGCATCACCGGCAAGTCGAAATCCAGCGCGTTGGGCGAGACCGACAACGGCGTCGGTGCGATCAATGCAGTGACCCCGAGCACCCCGAGCAGGTTGAACAGGTTGGCGCCAATCACGTTGCCCACGGCGATATCGCGTTGCCCGCGCAATGCCGCGATCAGCGAGGTAGCGAGTTCCGGCAGCGAGGTGCCGACCGCGACCACGGTCAGGCCGATCACCCGCTCGGAGAAGCCCAGATCCGTCGCCACCGCCACCGCTGCACCGAGCAGCAAATGCCCGGCGAACACCAGCAGCGCGAGGCCGACAACGATCATCAGCAGACTGCTGAACCACGGCACCTGCGGGGCTTGCTGCAACTCCGAATGCGGGCGCGCCGAGTGCCGCGACTGGCGCAGCAGCAGGCCCAGATACAACGCCAGTGCCGCGAGCAACAGCACGCCGTCGAAGCGACCGATCTGTTCGTTCCAGGCGAGGACGAACACCAGCAGGCTGGCGCCGATCATCAGTGGAATATCCAGACGCACCAGTTGCCGCGAGACCCGCAGCGGAATGATCAGCGCCGACAGACCAAGGGTCACGAGGATGTTGAAGATACTGCTGCCGATCACGCTGCCGACGGCGATGTCGGGGTTGTGCGTCAGGGTCGCTTGCAGACTGACCGCCATCTGAGGGGCGCTGCTGCCGAGGGCGACGATGGTCAGACCGATGATCAGCGGTCGCACATGCAGGCGCGCGGCCAGACGCACAGCGGCGCGCACCATCAGTTCGGCGCCGAGGATCAGCAGGATCAGGCCGCTGAGCAGCTCGATCACGTTGATCAGCGGTAAGTCGGCTAGAGCAAAAATGGTCAGCGCTCCATCAGTCGTCGAGGGCCTGTATGCGCACCCGCGCCGTGCCGCTGCCGAGCATGCCGAGGCGTTCGGCAGCTTCACGCGAGACATCGATCAAGCGGCCACGGGTGTGCGGGCCACGATCGTTGATGCGCACAACGCAGGATTTGTCGTTTTTCAGGTTGGTGACCTTCACCCGTGTGCCGAATGGCAATTGGCGGTGGGCGGCGGTCAGGGAATTCTGGTTGAACGGCTCGCCACTGGCGGTGCGTTTACCGTGGTGCTTGGCACCGTAATAGGAGGCGACACCGGTCTGGTCGTAACCGTGCGGGTCGATGATGTCGTTGCTGGCGCAACCGGCGAGCAAGGAGAGCAGGGCGCAGGCGCCGAGCAGACGTTTCATTCGAAAGCTCCCAGAATAATTGTGGCGAGGGAGCTTGCTCCCGCTCGGCCGCGAAGCGGTCGCAAAACCAGCAACCGCATTCTTTCTGAAAGAGTGCGATTGCCGACTTGGGGCTGCTGCGCAGACCAGCGGGAGCAAGCTCCCTCGCCACAGGGGATCAGAGCCAGTAACAAATGCTGGCTCCATTGTGGTCAGCCTTCGAGCTTGCTTTTCAGCAGTTCGTTCACTTGCTGCGGGTTGGCTTTGCCTTTCGAAGCCTTCATGGCCTGACCGACGAAGAAGCCGAACATCTTGCCGCGCTTGGCTTCATCAGCCGCGCGGTATTGCTCGACCTGCTCGGCGTTGGCCGCGAGCATTTCGTCCAGTACCGCCGAGATCGCGCCGCTGTCGGTCACTTGCTTCAGACCGCGCTTGTCGATGATCTCGTCCGCCGTGCCTTCGCCGTTGGCCATCGCTTCGAACACCACTTTGGCGATCTTGCCGGAGATGGTCTTGTCCTTGATGCGCTGCAACATGCCGCCCAACAGTTCAGCGGAAACCGGCGACTCGTCGATGTCCAGGCCTTGCTTGTTGAGCAGGCTGCCCAACTCGACCATCACCCAGTTCGCCGCCAGTTTGGCGTCGCCGCCGATGGCTGCGACTTTCTCGAAATAATCCGCTTGTTCACGGCTGGTGGCCAGCACGTTGGCGTCGTAGGCCGACAGACCGAACTGGCTCTGGAAACGCTCGCGTTTTTGCGGTGGCAGTTCCGGCAGGGTGGCGCGCACCTCGCCGAGGAACGACTCTTCGATGACCACCGGCAGCAGATCCGGGTCGGGGAAGTAACGGTAGTCGTTGGCTTCCTCTTTGGAACGCATCGGACGGGTCTCGTCCTTGTTCGGATCGTACAGACGGGTCTGCTGGATCACTTTGCCGCCGTCTTCGATCAGCTCGATCTGACGCTGGATCTCGGAGTTGATAGCCTTCTCGATGAAACGGAACGAGTTGACGTTCTTGATCTCGCAGCGGGTGCCGAACTCGACCTGGCCTTTCGGGCGTACCGAGACGTTGCAGTCGCAACGCAGCGAACCTTCGGCCATGTTGCCGTCGCAAATACCCAGATAACGTACCAACGCGTGGATCGCCTTGACGTAAGCCACGGCTTCCTTGGCGCTACGCATGTCCGGCTCGGAAACGATTTCCAGCAGCGGCGTGCCGGCACGGTTCAGGTCGATACCGGTGGCACCGTTGAATTCTTCGTGCAGGCTCTTGCCAGCGTCTTCTTCCAGATGCGCGCGGGTGATGCCGACACGTTTGACGGTGCCGTCTTCCAGCGCGATGTCCAGGTGGCCCTTGCCGACGATCGGCAACTCCATCTGGCTGATCTGGTAGCCCTTCGGCAGGTCCGGGTAGAAGTAGTTTTTACGCGCGAACACGTTGTGCTGACCGATCTCGGCGTCAATCGCCAGACCGAACATCACCGCCATGCGCACCGCTTCCTGGTTCAGCACCGGCAACACGCCGGGCATGCCCAGGTCGATCAGGCTGGCCTGGGTGTTCGGCTCAGAGCCGAACTGGGTGGAACTACCGGAAAAGATTTTCGACCGGGTAGTGAGCTGAGTGTGAATCTCCAGCCCGATCACGACTTCCCATTGCATGTGTGTCTCCTAGCCTTTTGCTGGGGATTTTGAAACGTCGCGAGCGAAGGTAAGGCAAGGCGAAAACTGGCGAGTAAGCGGAGTTGACTTTAGTCAATGAGCATTACGAGCCAGTTTTCAACGCAGCATTACCGAGCGCAGCAGTTTCAAAACCCCTGCGGGGTGCGGGTGTGCCAGTCAGTGTGTAACTGATACTGGTGGGCAACGTTGAGCAAACGGCCTTCCTGGAAATACGGCGCGAGCAACTGCACGCCAACCGGCAGACCGTCGACAAAACCGGCCGGCATCGACAGGCCCGGCAGGCCCGCGAGGTTGGCGGTGATGGTGTAGACGTCTTCCAGATAGGCAGCGACCGGGTCGCTGTTCTTGGCGCCGAGCTTCCAGGCCGGGTTCGGCGTGGTCGGGCCGAGGATGATGTCGACTTCATTAAAGGCCGCCATGAAGTCGTTCTTCACCAGACGACGGATCTTCTGCGCTTTCAGGTAGTAGGCGTCGTAGTAACCGGCGGACAGCGCGTAGGCACCGACCATGATCCGGCGCTGGACTTCAGGCCCGAAGCCTTCGCCGCGCGAGCGTTTGTACAGGTCGATCAGGTTTTCCGGGTTCTCGCAGCGATGGCCGAAACGCACGCCGTCGAAACGCGACAGGTTCGAGGAAGCTTCGGCCGGGGCGATCACGTAGTACGCAGGAATCGCGTGCTGCATGTTCGGCAGGCTGATTTCCTTGATCACGGCACCGAGCTTCTGCAGCTCCTGGATGCTGTTCTGGATCAGTTCGGCGATGCGCGGGTCGAGACCGGCGCTGAAGTATTCCTTCGGCACGCCGATGCGCAGGCCTTGCAGCGAAGTGTTGAGGCTGGCGGAGTAGTCCGGAACCGGCTCATCGATGCTGGTGGAGTCGTTCTGGTCGAACCCGGCCATACCTTGCAACAAAATTGCGCAGTCTTCAGCCGTGCGCGCCAACGGGCCGCCCTGATCAAGGCTGGAGGCGTAAGCGATCATGCCCCAGCGCGAAACACGACCGTAGGTCGGTTTCAGGCCAGTCAGGTTGGTGAACGCCGCCGGCTGACGGATCGAACCGCCGGTGTCGGTGGCCGTGGCCGCCGGCAACAGACGCGCGGCAACCGCCGCCGCCGAACCGCCGGATGAACCGCCCGGCACGTGTTCCAGGTTCCACGGGTTTTTCACCGCGCCGTACCAGCTCGACTCGTTGGCCGAACCCATGGCGAATTCGTCCATGTTGGTCTTGCCCAGTGTCACGGCGCCGGCAGCGGCCAGTTTCGCAACCACGGTGGCGTCGTACGGCGCTTTGAAATTGTCGAGCATCTTCGAGCCGCAGCTGGTGCGGATGCCCTGGGTGCAGAACAGATCCTTGTGGGCGATCGGCGCTCCGAGCAGGGCGCCGCTCTCACCGTTGGCCCGGCGCGCGTCGGCGGCTTTCGCCTGCTCGAGCGCCAGCTCTTCGGTGAGGCTGATGAAACTGTTGAGCTGCGGATCGAGCTGGGTAATACGCGCCAGCAGGACTTTGGTCAGCTCTTCGGAGGAAAACTTTTTATCGGCGAGACCGCGGGCGATCTCGGCCAGAGTCATTTGATGCATTGCAGGCTCTTTCCCTTTAGTCGATGACTTTCGGAACCAGATACAGGCCGTTTTCGACCGCTGGTGCGATGGACTGATAGGCCTCGCGGTGATTGGTCTCGGTCACGACGTCGGCGCGCAGGCGCTGACTGGCTTCCAGCGGGTGGGCCAAAGGCTCGATACCGTCGGTATCGACGGCCTGCATTTCGTCGACCAGCCCGAGAATGCTGTTGAGGGCGGAAGTAATGTGCGGAAGATCGGCATCATTCAGGCCAAGGCAGGCCAGATGTGCGATTTTTTCCACGTCGGAGCGTTCTAGCGCCATCGGGATTCTCCAGTGGAAAACAGAACGGACGGCGTCCGTGTGTTAGATTGTCGGAACACTACCGCACTTCTACGGTCATAAGGCCGCGATTGTGGGGCTTGGTGCACAGAAAAGCGGCCAATTTAACATATTGGCGCCTTGCCCAAAATCCCTGTCGTTGTTAGAGTTTGCCGCACTTTTTTACCCACGCGTTGCCTAGGGTCCCTTTCCCATGTTCAAGAAACTGCGTGGCATGTTTTCCAGCGATCTTTCCATTGACCTGGGCACTGCCAACACCCTTATTTACGTGCGCGAGCGCGGTATCGTCCTGAATGAGCCATCGGTTGTGGCCATTCGGACACACGGTAACCAGAAAAGTGTCGTCGCTGTCGGCACCGAGGCCAAGCGCATGCTCGGCCGTACGCCGGGCAACATTGCTGCCATTCGTCCGATGAAGGACGGTGTGATTGCCGACTTCAGCGTCTGCGAAAAGATGCTGCAATACTTTATCAACAAGGTTCACGAAAACAGCTTTCTGCAGCCCAGCCCTCGTGTGCTGATCTGCGTTCCATGCAAATCCACCCAGGTTGAGCGTCGTGCCATCCGTGAATCGGCCCTTGGCGCCGGTGCCCGTGAAGTGTTCCTGATCGAAGAGCCAATGGCTGCAGCGATCGGTGCCGGCCTGCCGGTTGAAGAAGCACGCGGTTCGATGGTCGTCGATATCGGTGGTGGTACCACTGAAATTGCGCTGATCTCCCTGAACGGTGTGGTCTATGCCGAATCCGTCCGCGTGGGCGGCGACCGCTTCGACGAAGCGATCATCACCTATGTGCGCCGCAACTACGGCAGCCTGATCGGTGAATCGACTGCCGAGCGTATCAAGCAGGAAATCGGTACGGCCTACCCGGGCGGCGAAGTTCGCGAAGTCGACGTTCGCGGTCGCAACCTGGCCGAAGGCGTTCCACGCGCATTCACCCTGAACTCCAACGAAGTGCTGGAAGCTCTGCAAGAGTCTCTGGCTACCATCGTTCAGGCCGTGAAAAGCGCGCTGGAGCAATCGCCGCCGGAACTGGCTTCCGACATCGCCGAGCGTGGCCTGGTGCTGACCGGTGGTGGCGCACTGCTGCGTGACCTCGACAAGTTGCTGGCCCAGGAAACCGGTCTGCCGGTGATCGTTGCCGAAGATCCGCTGACCTGCGTTGCTCGCGGCGGTGGCCGTGCATTGGAAATGATGGACAAGCACACCATGGATCTGCTCTCCAGCGAATAAGCGCCGGTTTGCAATACGTGGGTGAGCGCACAGGCAGCACTTTGCAGTGCTGCCTGTTGGCGTTTATCTTCTGTCAGTCTTCATCCAGGCCGGTTTGATGCCGTATGAATAAACAGAACATTTGCCTGGGAGGAGCGGCTTATTAAACCGCTTTTCGCCAAAGGCCCTTCGTTGGGTGTGCGCCTGTTGGTGCTGGCCGTGCTGTCGGTCGCGCTGATGGTGGTCGATGCCCGCTTCGACCTGCTCAAACCCGCGCGCAAACAAGCGTCGCTGGTGTTGATGGACGCCTACTGGATCACCGACCTGCCCGGACGGCTGTGGGAAGGGATCGCCAGTCAGTTCGGCAGCCGCACCGAGCTTGTCGCCGAAAACGAAAAACTCAAGACCGAGAACCTGCTGTTGCAGGGGCGCATGCAGAAACTTGCCGCCCTCACCGAGCAGAACGTGCGGCTGCGCGAGTTGCTCAATTCCTCCGCACTGGTCAACGAAAAGGTCGAAGTGGCCGAGTTGATCGGCATGGATCCCAATCCCTTCACCCATCGCATCATCATCAATAAAGGTGAGCGCGATGGCGTAGTGCTCGGTCAGCCGGTGCTCGATGCACGCGGCCTGATGGGCCAGGTGGTCGAGTTGATGCCGTACACCTCCCGTGTACTGCTGCTGACCGACACCACTCACAGCATTCCTGTCCAGGTGAACCGTAACGGTCTGCGGGCAATTGCCAGCGGCACCGGCAACCCGGAACGTCTGGAACTGCGGCATGTTGCCGATACCGCTGACATCAAGGAGGGCGATCTGCTGGTCAGCTCCGGCCTCGGTCAGCGCTTCCCGGCCGGTTATCCGGTGGCGACGGTCAAGGAAGTCATCCACGATTCCGGCCAGCCGTTCGCGATTGTCCGCGCGGTGCCGACCGCTGCGTTGAACCGCAGCCGTTATCTGCTGCTGGTATTCAGTGACAACCGCACCGCTGAAGAGCGCGCCAACGATGCGGCCCAGGCCCAGGAAAATCTTGATGCACAGGGCGGTGGCCCGATGCTTCCGGCCACGGTGCCGAAAGTCGTCAACGCACCGGCAGCGGCGGCAACACCCGCTGCACCGGCCGCTCCAGCTCCAGCTGCCGCGGCTAGCACTACGCCGGCCAAACCTGCGGCCAAGCCAGCGGCGGCGAGCAAGCCGCCAGCATCCCAGCCGGCTGCGCGACCGGCGGCTAAACCGCCCGCCACTGCGCCGGCCAATACCGGGAGGCAAGAATAATGGTCGGGGCTACTGCTTCGCGTAACGGCTGGATTGTCTGGCTGACGTTTGTCGTCGGCATCCTGCTCAGTGTTTCACCGCTGCCGATGTTCATGGAAATCCTCCGCCCGCTGTGGCTGGCCTTGCTCCTGACTTTCTGGGCGTTGTACATGCCGCATACGGTCGGCATGGTCACTGCGTTCTGCCTGGGGCTGGCCGAAGACGTGCTGCAGGGTGATCTGCTCGGCCAGAACGCCTTGATCCTGACGCTGATCACCTTCCTCGTGCTGTCCTTGCAGCAGCGCCTGCGGATGTTTCCGATGTGGCAGCAGTGCCTGGTGATCCTGGTGATCTTCGGCCTCGCCCAACTGGTTCAATTGTGGCTCAGTGCCTTGACTGGCAACCGTCAGCCAACCCTGGCGCTGGTACTGCCGGCATTGGTCAGTGCCTTGCTCTGGCCTTGGGTCAGCTTCGCTTTGCGTGGATTGCGCCGGCGCTACAAAATCAACTGATTCGGTCAGGCATGTGCCCGCACCTCGACAAGGGAGATGTCTTGATGAAGCCGCTTTACCTCGCCTCTGGTTCGCCGCGTCGGCGTGAGTTGCTCACGCAGATCGGCGTGCCGTTCTCCGCCATCAGTGCGGACATCGATGAAACCCCGCTCCCTGAAGAGTCGCCCTCGGCCTATGTCGAACGCCTTGCGCGTGGCAAGGCCGAGGCCGGTCGACGCACGCGGGTGTCCGACGCGGCGTTTTGCGTTCTGGGCGCGGACACTGCGGTGGTGCTCGATGGCAAAATTCTTGGCAAACCGGTGGACGAAGCCGACGCATGCGCCATGCTGATGATGTTATCCGGCAAGGAGCATGAAGTGCTGACCGCCATCGCCGTGCTCGAAGGCGAGCGTTGCGAGTCGCGCGTGGTGCGCAGTCTGGTGCGGTTCCGGCCGATCAGCCGCGAAGAAGCTGCGGCCTACTGGGCCAGTGGCGAACCCCGGGACAAGGCCGGTGGTTATGGCATTCAGGGCCTCGGCGCGGTGTTTGTCGCCGGGCTCAATGGCAGCTATTCGGCCGTGGTCGGGCTGCCGGTTTGCGAAACCGCAGAACTGTTGGGCCATTTCGGCATACCCTGTTGGCAAAACCTGAACGCGCAATGAGCGTCGTACGAATCAAGATGCGGCCATTATCGTGAACATGCCTGAACGAGACCCTGCCATGAGTGAAGAGATTCTGATCAACATCACGCCGATGGAATCGCGCGTGGCGGTGGTCGAAAACGGTGTGCTGCAAGAAGTCCACGTTGAGCGCACGCAAAAACGCGGGATCGTCGGCAACATCTATAAGGGCAAGATTGTCCGGGTGCTGCCGGGCATGCAGGCGGCATTCGTCGACATCGGTCTGGATCGTGCGGCATTCATCCATGCCTCGGAAATCTCCCTGCGCGAAGGCCAGGCGGTGGAAAGCATCAGCGCGCTGGTGCACGAAGGTCAGAGCCTGGTGGTGCAGGTGACCAAGGATCCGATCGGCTCGAAAGGTGCGCGATTGACCACGCAGTTGTCGATTCCGTCGCGTTATCTGGTGTACATGCCGCGCACCGCCCACGTCGGCATTTCCCTGAAAATAGAAGACGAAGCCGAGCGCGAGCGCCTCAAACAGGTGGTCAGCGATTGTGTGGCCAAGGAAGGGATCAAGGAGGCCGGTGGCTTCATCCTGCGTACCGCCGCCGAAGGTGCCGGGGCCGATGAGATCCTCATGGACATCCGCTACCTGCGCCGTCTGTGGGATCAGATCAATGCGCAGATCAAGACCATCGGCGCGCCGAGTGTGATCTACGAAGACCTCGGTCTGGCCCTGCGCACCTTGCGCGATCTGGTCAGCCCGAAGATCGAGAAAATCCGCATCGATTCCCGGGAAACTTTCCAGAAAACCACGCAGTTCGTCGCCGAACTGATGCCGGAAATCGCCGATCGTCTGGAGCACTATCCGGGCGAGCGGCCGATTTTCGACCTGTATGGCGTCGAAGACGAAATCCAGAAAGCCCTCGAACGCAAAGTGCCGCTCAAGTCTGGCGGTTATCTGGTGGTCGATCCGGCGGAAGCCATGACCACCATCGACGTCAACACCGGCGCGTTTGTCGGCCATCGCAATCTCGAAGAAACCATCTTCAAGACCAACCTCGAAGCCGCCACCGCGATTGCCCGGCAGCTGCGCCTGCGCAATCTGGGCGGGATCATCATCATCGACTTCATCGACATGGAAGATGAAGAGCATCAGCGCCAGGTGCTGCGCACCCTGGAAAAACAGCTCGAACGTGATCACGCCAAGACCAACATCATCGGCATCACCGAGTTGGGCCTGGTGCAGATGACCCGCAAGCGCACCCGCGAAAGCCTTGAGCAAGTGCTGTGCGAACCGTGCAGCAGTTGCCAGGGGCGTGGCAAGCTGAAGACCCCGGAAACCATCTGTTACGAGATTTTCCGCGAGATTCTGCGCGAAGCCCGCGCCTATCAGGCTGAGGGTTACCGGGTGCTGGCGAACCAGAAAGTGGTGGACCGTTTGCTCGATGAAGAATCCGGTAACGTCGCCGAGCTTGAAGGGTTTATTGGCCGCACCATACGCTTTCAGGTCGAGACCATGTATTCGCAGGAACAATATGACGTGGTGCTGCTCTGAACCCCTGCAGCACATTTAATCCACAACGGCTGGCCTCAGCTTTTAGTAGTTTTTTTGCCATGGGAGCCAACTGACATGGAGCGTCTGACACGCATTTTGGCCGCACTGACCCGCTGGGGGCTGGGCCTGTGCGCGTTGGTCCTGGTGTTGATGGCGTTGTACGTCAGCCTCGGTCGGGAACTGGCGCCGCTGGTGGCGGAATACCGCACCGATATCGAAGACAAGGCCACGGCTGCGCTCGGCATGCCGTTGCAGATCGGCGAACTGGAAGGCAACTGGAGCGGCTTCGCACCGATTCTGCTGGCCCATGACGTGATGGTCGGTGACGGCGCCAATGCCTTGCGTCTGGATCGGGTGCGCGTGGTGCCTGATCTCTGGGCCAGTCTGCTGGCGCGTGAAGTCCGCATCGCCCATCTGGAACTGAACGGCCTGAAGATCAGCGTCAAGGAAGCGCAGGACGGCACCTGGGCGCTGGAAGGCCTGCCGGTGCAGAACGACCAGCCGCTTGATCCCGAGCAATTGTTCAAGCGCTCGCAGATGGTTCAGCAACTGTCGGTGCTCGACAGTCAGGTGACCGTGCAGCCGCTGGATCAGGCGCCGATGACCTTTACCTACGTCGGCCTCAATCTGAAAACCGGCAGCAGCCGTCAGCGTCTCGATGCTCGTCTGACCTTGCCCGACGGGCAACCGGTGGCGATGAGCCTGCGTACGCGGATTCGCCCCTCTCAATTGCCGGACAGTTCGGTGGAGGGTTACGTCAGCCTGCCGCAAAGCGACTGGTCAAAGTGGCTGCCGGAGCGTGTGACCCAGCAGTGGAATTTTTCCGAGATCAAGGCTGGCGGCGAGTTGTGGGTGAACTGGAACGACGGCGCTCTGCAAAGCGCCGCCCTCCGTTTGAACGCACCACAGGTGACCGGCGCTTATGCCGAGCGCAAGCCGATCAAGATCAGCAATCTGGCGCTCAACGGCTATTACCAGCGGGATGACGAGGGCGCGATTGTCACTCTCGATTCGCTGGCGATGAACTTTGGCGAGACCCGCTGGGAATCCCGTGTGCAGCTCAAGCAGACGGTGGCCACCGATAAAACCGATGAGCTATGGCACTTGCAGGCCGACCGCCTCGATCTGACGCCGATCACGCCGCTGCTCAATGCGCTGGGGCCATTGCCCGAAAGCGTCGCCACGGTCGTCGACCACCTGAAGGTGACGGGCGGACTGCGCAACGTGCTGCTGGATTTTCGTCCCAACGCCACCGACGGCTCGAAATTCGGCTTTGCTGCCAACCTCGATAATGTCGGTTTCGATGCCTATCACGGTGCCCCGGCGGCGCGAAATGTCAGTGGCAGCCTCAGCGGCAACCTCGACGGCGGCGAGTTGCGCCTGGACAGCAAGGATTTCGTCCTGCACCTCGACCCGATCTTCGCCAAGCCATGGCAATACATTCAGGCCAATGCCCGACTGACCTGGAAGCTCGATAAAGAAGGTTTCACCCTGATCGCGCCTTACCTGAAAGTGCTGGGCGAAGAGGGCAGGATTGCCGGCGACTTCCTGATTCGCCTGCACTTCGACCATAGCCAGGAAGACTACATGGACCTGCGCGTCGGTCTGGTCGATGGCGACGGTCGCTACACCGCCAAATACCTGCCCGCAGTCCTGAGCCCGGCCCTCGACGAGTGGCTGCGTACAGCGATCCTGAAGGGCGCCGTGGATCAAGGCTTCTTCCAGTACCAGGGGTCGCTGAGCAAAAACGCCAAGGACGTGGATCGCAGCATCAGCCTGTTCTTCAAGGTGCATGACGCCGAACTGGCGTTCCAGCCGGGCTGGCCGCATGTCAGCAAGGTCAGCGGCGATGTGTTCATCGAGGACAGCGGCGTGCGCATCGTGGCCGACAAGGGCCAGTTGCTCGACACTCAGGTCAGTGACGTCTTCGTCAACATTCCCCATGTGCCGGCCGGGCAACCTACCCATCTGTTGCTGGACGGCGGATTTGCCGGCGGGCTGGGCGATGGCCTGAAAATTCTCCAGACCGCGCCGATCGGCACCGGCGAAACCTTTGCCGGCTGGGAAGGCGAGGGCGATCTGCAGGGCAAGGTCAAACTCGACATTCCGCTGGAAAAGGGCGATCTGCCGAAGATCCTCGTTGACTTCAAGACCGCCAATGCGCGCCTGAAACTGGCTGAGCCGAAGCTGGAACTGAGTCAGCTCAAGGGTGATTTTCGCTTCGACAGTGCCAAGGGCCTGAGTGGGCAGAACATCGCCGCCAGGGCTTTCGACAAGCCCGTGACCGCACAGATTTTCGCTGATGGCCGCCCGAACAAGCTCAAGACTCGGGTCGCGGCTTCCGGGCAGGTCGAGGTCAAGAAACTCACTGACTGGCTGGGCGTGACTCAGCCGTTGCCGGTGTCCGGGACCATTCCCTATCAGTTGCAGGTCAACCTCGACGGCACTGACAGTCAGCTGACGGTCAGCTCCAGCATGAAAGGTGTGGCGGTGGATCTGCCGGCACCGTTCGGCATGTCGGCCGAGCAAGGGCGTGACACGGTATTCCGCATGACGTTGCAAGGCGCGGAGCGGCGTTACTGGGTCAGCTACGATCAACTGGCAAGCTTCGCCTTCGCCGCGCCGCCGAACAATATCGCCGATGGCCGAGGCGAGTTGTTCCTCGGTACGGGCGACGCGGTTCTGCCGGAGGCCAAGGGCTTGCGCATTCGCGGTGTGCTGTCGGAGCTGGACGTCGCGCCGTGGCAGGATCTGGTCAGCAAATACGCCGGCAACGACCCGGGTGGCAGCGCCAAACAACTGCTCAACAGTGCCGACTTCAAGGTGGGCAAGCTCACGGCATTCGGCACCACGCTGGATCAGGCTGCGGTACAGGTCAATCGCAAGCCATGGGCGTGGAATCTGGCGCTCGACAGCCAGCAGGCCAAGGGTTCGGCCAGCCTGCCGGATGCCAAAGGCGCGCCGATTGCGGTCAATCTGCAATACGTACGCCTGCCGGCACCGGATCCGACGGTGCAGGCTGACGAGAATTCGCCCGATCCGCTGGTTTCGGTCGACCCGACGAAAATTCCCGCGCTGGATATCACCATCAATCAGTTGTTCCTCGGCCCGGATCTGGTGGGCGGCTGGTCGCTCAAGGTTCGCCCGACGGCCAAAGGCATCGCCCTGAACAATCTGGACATGGGCCTCAAGGGCATCCTGTTGCAGGGCAATGGCGGCTGGGAAGGGGCGCCGGGTTCGACCAACAGCTGGTTCAAGGGCCGGATCAGCGGCAAGAACCTCGCCGATGTGCTGAAGGGCTGGGGCTTTGCGCCGAGCGTGACCAGTGAAGAATTCCACATGGATGTCGATGGCCGCTGGCCGGGCTCGCCGGCATGGCTGGCGACCAAGCGCTTCTCCGGCACGCTGGATGCCTCGCTCAATAAAGGTCAGTTCGTTGAAGTGGAGGGCGGCGCGCAGGCGTTGCGAGTGTTCGGTCTGCTCAACTTCAACTCCATCGGCCGCCGCCTGCGTCTGGACTTCTCCGATTTGTTCGGCAAAGGCTTGAGCTACGATCGGGTCAAGGGCCTGTTGGTGGCAAATAACGGCGTGTATATCACCCGCGAGCCGATTCGTCTGACCGGTCCTTCGAGCAATCTTGAGCTGGACGGTACGCTGGATCTGGTCGGCGATAAGGTCGACGCCAAGTTGCTGGTGACCTTGCCGGTGACCAACAACCTGCCGATTGCCGCGTTGATCGTCGGCGCGCCGGCGGTCGGCGGGGCGTTGTTCCTGATCGACAAGCTGATCGGCGACCGCGTGGCACGCTTCGCCAGCGTCAAGTACACCGTCAAAGGCCCGTGGAAAGAGCCGAAAATCACCTTCGACAAGCCTTTTTGAGTAGCATGACGCTATCCCCTATGTAGGAGCTGCCGCAGGCTGCGATCTTTTGATTTTTATCGGAAGCCAGATCAAAAGATCGCAGCCTGCGGCAGCGCCTACACGGTTATGTGCGGATTCTGAGGAGCGGCCATGTCTTTAGCGGTGATTCAAATGGTCAGCCAGAGTGATGTGCTGGCCAATCTGGCGCAGGCTCGACGCCTGCTCGAACAGGCCGCAGCTGGCGGTGCGCAGCTGGCGGTGCTGCCGGAAAACTTCGCCGCCATGGGCCGTCGCGACATCGCCGACATCGGCCGTGCCGAAGCGCTCGGCGAAGGGCCGATCCTGCCATGGTTGAAACAGACCGCCCGCGACCTCAAGTTATGGATAGTGGCCGGCACGTTGCCGTTGCCACCGCTCGGGCAGCCGGACGCCAAGTCCCACGCCTGTTCGCTGCTGGTCAACGATCAGGGCGAAATCGTAGCGCGGTATGACAAGTTGCACCTGTTCGATGTCGATGTGGCGGACAATCGCGGGCGGTATCGCGAGTCCGATGACTATGCTTATGGCAGTGGCGTGGTGGTGGCAGACACGCCGGTTGGCCGAGTTGGCCTGACGGTGTGTTACGACCTGCGCTTTCCAGAGCTGTACAGTGAGCTGCGCGCCGCCGGTGCCGAGTTGATCACCGCGCCGTCGGCTTTCACCGCAGTGACCGGGGCGGCGCACTGGGACGTGCTGATTCGCGCCCGTGCCATCGAGACCCAGTGTTACATGTTGGCAGCAGCGCAGGGCGGGACCCATCCGGGACCGCGTGAGACCTTCGGTCATGCGGCGATTATCGATCCGTGGGGCCGTGTGCTGGCGCATCAGGATCAAGGCGAAGCGGTGTTGTTGGCCGCACGCGACAGTGATGAACAAGCGTCTATCAGGGCGCGAATGCCGGTGACCCGTCATCGGCGGTTTTTCTCGCAGGGCGCCCAGCGGCCTGCTTCAGAACATGAATTTAAGGCGTAAACCTATGAGCGAGTTGTTGTCCTCAGTCAGTGATCACCTGTTGGCGCCCGGCGGCGTGACCATCGAGAGCCTGCAAGGCGTGCTCGGTGACCTGGCAGGCCCGGGCATCGATGCTGCCGACCTGTATTTCCAGGGTCAGATCTCCGAGTCATGGTCGCTGGAAGACGGTATCGTCAAGGAAGGCAGCTTCAACCTCGACCAGGGTGTTGGCGTGCGTGCGCAGTCCGGTGAGAAAACCGGTTTCGCCTACAGCAATGCGATCACCCTCGAAGCCCTCGGCGCTGCGGCCCGTGCCGCCCGCTCGATCTCCCGCGCCGGGCAGAACGGCACGGTGCAAGCGTTCAGCACTCAGGATGTCGCGCAGTTGTATGCGCCGGACAATCCGCTGGAAGTGCTGAGCCGCGCCGAGAAAGTCGAGCTGCTCAAGCGCATCGACGTCGCTACTCGTGCCCTCGATCCACGGATTCAGCAGGTCAGCGTGAGCATGGCCGGGGTCTGGGAGCGGATTCTGGTGGCGTCCACCGATGGTGGCCTCGCCGCTGACGTGCGTCCGCTGGTGCGTTTCAACGTCAGCGTGATCGTCGAGCAGAATGGCCGTCGCGAGCGCGGCGGACATGGCGGCGGCGGGCGGACCGACTACCGTTATTTCCTCGCCGAAGACCGCGCCATGGGCTATGCCCGGGAAGCGCTGCGTCAGGCGCTGGTGAATCTGGAAGCGATTCCGGCACCGGCCGGCACTTTGCCTGTCGTCCTTGGTTCGGGTTGGTCCGGCGTGCTCCTGCACGAAGCGGTCGGTCATGGTCTGGAAGGCGACTTCAACCGCAAGGGCAGTTCCGCCTACAGTGGGCGGATGGGCGAAATGGTCGCCTCCAAGCTCTGCACCATTGTCGATGACGGCACGTTGAGTGGTCGCCGCGGCTCGCTGAGCGTTGACGACGAAGGCACCCCGACCGAGTGCACCACGCTGATCGAGAACGGCGTGCTCAAGGGTTACATGCAGGACAAACTCAACGCGCGCCTGATGGGCGTGGCCCGTACCGGCAACGGTCGTCGCGAGTCTTACGCGCATCTGCCGATGCCGCGCATGACCAACACCTACATGCTCGGCGGCGAGAGCGATCCGGCGGAAATCATCGCTTCGGTGAAGAAGGGCATCTACTGCGCCAACCTCGGCGGCGGTCAGGTCGATATCACCAGCGGCAAGTTCGTGTTCTCCACCAGCGAGGCGTACCTGATCGAAGACGGCAAGATCACCGCGCCGGTCAAGGGCGCGACGTTGATCGGCAACGGTCCCGAGGCGATGAGCCGGGTGTCGATGGTCGGTAACGATCTGGCGCTGGACAGCGGTGTGGGCACGTGTGGCAAGGACGGGCAGTCGGTACCGGTGGGTGTTGGTCAGCCGACGCTGAAAATCGATGCGATTACCGTGGGTGGTACGGGCGCATAAGGATGCAAACATCCTCTGTAGGCGCTGCCGCAGGCTGCGATCCTTTGATCTTGCTTTTAACAATCAAAGTCAAAAGATCGCAGCCTGCGGCAGCTCCTACAGGGGCGAGTATCAACGCAGACCGCGTTGGGTATCGTCCAGCTCACGGATGTACTTGAAGATCTTGCGGCTGGAAGCAGGAGGTTTGTTGTGCGCAACCTCGTGCTGAGCCTGACGGATCAGGGAACGCAATTGCTGGCGATCGGCGTCGGGGTATTCGACGACGAACTTCTCCAGCACGGCGTCGTCACCGGCGATCAGGCGGTCACGCCAGCGTTCGAGGTTGTGGAAACGCTCGTTGTACTGACGGGTGGAGGCATCGAGTTGATCGAGCAGGACCAGAATCGCGTCAGTGTCCTGATCGCGCATCAGTTTGCCGATGAACTGCAGGTGCCGTTTACGCGCGATGTTCGCGGTGTGCTTCGGCGCATCGGCCAGGGCCCGGCGCAAGGCGTCGGTCAATGGCAGTTTTGCCTGCAAGTCGGGCTTGAGTGTTGTAAGGCGCTCGCCAAGGTCAACCAGAGCATGCAGCTCGCGTTTGACCTGAGATTTGCTTTTTTCTCCCGTATCGAGGGAGTCGTCGTAAGAATCAACCATGGTGGCAGTCCGCAAAGAAACGCCGCCATGATAACCAGTCGGGGGCCGCTTGTCCGGCCCGGTCGCTCGATGACCCCAGCCGAAAGCAGAATTTGAGTGGAGATGAGCATGAGTGCAGTTCAAAGCGTCGGCCCGCAAGCATTGCCGGCACTGCAGGAGCAGGTCGAGCAGATCATCGCCGAAGCCAAGCGTCAGGGCGCCAGTGCCTGTGAAGTCGCGGTGTCACTGGAGCAGGGTTTGTCGACGTCGGTGCGCCAGCGTGAGGTCGAGACGGTCGAGTTCAACCGCGACCAGGGCTTTGGCATCACCCTGTACGTCGGCCAGCGCAAAGGCTCGGCCAGCACCTCCGCCACCGGGCCGGACGCGATTCGCGAAACCGTTGCCGCCGCACTGGCGATCGCCAGACACACCTCTGAAGACGAAGCTTCGGGTCTCGCCGATGCCGCGCTGATGGCCAGGGATGTGCAGGATTTCGATCTGTTCCACGAATGGGACATCACCCCGGAGCAGGCCATCGAGAAGGCGTTGCTCTGTGAAGCCGCGGCGTTCGACGCCGATGCGCGGATCAAGAACGCCGACGGCACCACCCTCAGCACCCATCAGGGCTGCCGTGTGTATGGCAACAGCCACGGTTTCATCGGTGGTTACGCATCGACCCGGCACAGCCTGAGCTGCGTGATGATCGCCGAAGCCGATGGCCAGATGCAGCGCGATTACTGGTATGACGTCAACCGTCAGGGCAGTCTGCTGGCGGATCCGGTGAGCATCGGCCAGCGTGCCGCGCAACGCGCCGCGAGCCGTCTGGGCGCGCGTCCGGTACCGACCTGCGAAGTGCCGGTGCTGTTTTCCGCCGAGCTGGCGGGCGGGTTGTTCGGCAGTTTCCTGTCGGCGGTGTCTGGCGGCAGTCTGTATCGCAAGTCGTCGTTCCTCGAAGGCACGCTGGGGCAGAAGCTGTTTCCGGAATGGCTGACCATCGATGAGCGTCCGCACCTGATGCGCGCCATGGGCAGCGCCTCGTACGACGGTGATGGTCTGGCCACCTACGCCAAACCGTTCGTCGAGAAGGGCGAGTTGGTGTCGTACATCCTCGGCACGTATTCCGGGCGCAAACTCGGCATGCCGAGCACCGCCAACGCGGGTGGCGTGCACAACCTGTTCGTCACTCACGGTGATGAAGACCAGGCAGCGCTGTTGAAACGCATGGGCCGTGGCTTGTTGGTTACCGAGTTGATGGGCCATGGCTTGAACATGGTCACCGGCGATTATTCGCGTGGGGCGGCGGGGTTCTGGGTCGAGAACGGCGAAATCCAGTTCGCGGTGCAGGAAGTGACTATCGCCGGCAATATGCGCGACATGTTCAAACAGATCGTTGCAGTCGGTAATGATCTGGAGCTGCGCAGCAATATTCGCACTGGCTCGGTGTTGATCGAGCGGATGACGGTGGCGGGTAGCTAAGCCCCAACCGTCACCAAAAAGGCGCGTCACCTCATCGGGTGGCGCGCCTTTTTTCATGCCCGCCCTGTAGGAGCTGCCGCAGGCTGCGATCTCTTGATCCTGTGTTTGAAAAGCAAAATCAAAAGATTGCAGCCTGCGGCAGCTCCTACACAGCACTCTTGTTTTGGTTCTCATTATCATCTAATAATAAATCTCATTTCCGAATGAGTCGCGGATCATGAGTTCTGCCTTGCACGAGCAGCCGTACCTTGAAAGCTGGCGCTGGATGAGTCGCCAGATCCGTTGCGCGATGGATCCTGACGAACCGCGCCTGATCGAACACTACCTGGCCGAAGGCCGTTATCTGGCCTGCTGCACGGCGACTTCCCCGTGGACCATCGCTGAAACCTCCTTCCGTCTGCTGCTGGACACGGCCAGCGACATCGCCTTGCCCTGGCACTGGCGCAGCCTGTGCCTCGATCAAGCCTGGCGGCCGTTGCGTGAAATGGAACGCCTCTCTCTGTGCAACTGCCGGCTCCGGCGCTGGCAGCGCTACACCTGGCAATTGGCGACCTGCGAATTGCTTCCCTCGATTCCTCTCATTGAATTAGTCCAAGGATTTACCGATGACCAAGACACGTATTGAGCGCGACAGCATGGGCGAACTGCAGGTGCCGGTGGACGCTCTCTACGGCGCGCAGACCCAACGCGCAGTGGATAACTTCCCGATCAGCGGCAAACCGATGCCAGCGCAATTCATTCGCGCGCTGATCCTCGCCAAAGCCGCCGCGGCGCGGGCCAACGTCGAGCTCAACCAGCTCAGCGCCTCGCAAGGCAAGGCCATCAGCGACGCCGCCCAAGGCCTGCTCGAAGGCGATTTCATGCAGCATTTTCCGGTGGATATCTTCCAGACCGGCTCCGGCACCAGCTCCAACATGAACGCCAACGAAGTGATCGCGACCCTCGCCAGCCGCCTGCTCGGCGAGCCGGTCAACCCGAACGATCACGTCAACTGCGGCCAGAGCAGCAACGACATCATTCCGACCACCATCCATGTCAGCGCGGCGTTGGCCCTGCATGAACAGCTGCTGCCGGCGCTGTTGCATCTGGTGCAGGTCATCGAAAACAAAGCCGGACAGGTGCATCACCACGTCAAAACCGGTCGTACTCATCTGATGGACGCGATGCCGGTGCGCATGAGCCAGGTGCTCAATGGCTGGGCGCAGCAGCTCAAGGCCAACATCGGTCATCTGCAGGACTTGCTGCCGAGCCTGCAATCGCTGGCGCAGGGCGGTACGGCGGTCGGCACCGGGATCAATGCGCATCCGGAGTTCGCCGCGCGTTTCAGCCGCCAGCTGAGCCAACTGACCCATGTGCAATTCACTCCGGGCAAGGATCTGTTCGCGCTGATCGGCTCGCAGGACACCGCCGTCGCCGTCTCCGGCCAGCTCAAGGCCACCGCCGTGTCGCTGATGAAAATCGCCAATGACCTGCGCTGGATGAACTCCGGCCCACTTGCCGGCCTCGGTGAAATCGAGCTGGAAGCTTTGCAACCGGGTTCGTCGATCATGCCGGGCAAGGTCAATCCGGTGATCCCGGAAGCCACCGCGATGGTCGCTGCGCAAGTCATCGGTAACGACTCGGTGATCACCATCGCCGGCCAGTCGGGCAATTTCGAACTGAACGTGATGCTGCCGATCGTCGCCCAGAACCTGCTGAGCAGCATTGAATTGCTGGCCAATACCAGCCGCCTGCTCGGTGACAAGGCGATTGCCAGCTTCAAGGTCAACGAGTCGCGGCTCAAGGAAGCGCTGTCGCGCAACCCGATCCTGGTGACCGCGCTCAACCCGATCATCGGCTACCAGAAAGCCGCGGAAATCGCCAAGCAGGCCTACAAACAGGGGCGTCCGGTGATCGACGTCGCGCTGGAACACACCGATCTGTCGCGCAGCCAACTGGAAGAGTTGCTCAATCCCGAGAAACTTACCGCCGGCGGCGTGTAAACCCCGCAACCGCTTTGGAGGCTCACCATGGAGCACTGGAAACGCACGATCGAACGGGCCAATCGTTGCTTCATGCTGGGCGAGCTGATTGATGCCCGCGAGGCTTATCTGCAAGCCCTGGCCCTGGCGCAAGTGCTGTTCGAACGCTGGGCGGATGCCGACGAAGCGGTGGCGGCCTGCGTCATCTCCCACCACAACCTGGCGGATCTGCATTTGCGCCTGAATCAGCCGGAGGAGAGCGCCGAGTACCTCTGCGCGATTCATCAACGGCTGTTGCAGACCATGCAGGACGAGCGCCTGCGCCCGGCCCTGCGTGAAGCGGCGCTGCGCCAGAGCAGCAAGACCTACGTCGAACTGCTGAATTTCATCAGCGAACACGGCGAATACCCGCGCACCCAGCGCCTGCTGCACCCGGACACCGGCAATGCACGCCGCGCGTCAGCCTCACATCACCATGGAGTCCACTGAAATGGCTTTTACCTTGCCTGCCTTGCCGTACGCCTACGACGCCCTTGAACCGCACATCGATGCGCAAACCATGGAGATCCACTACACCAAGCACCACCAGACCTACATCAACAACCTCAATGCCGCCGTCGAAGGCACCGAGTACGCCGAATGGCCGGTAGAAAAACTGGTCGCCAGCGTCCAGCAGTTGCCGGAAAAGCTTCGCGCGGCGGTGATCAACCAGGGTGGCGGCCACGCCAACCATTCGTTGTTCTGGGAAGTCATGGTGCCCAACGGCGGTGGCAGGCCGGACGGCGCGCTGGCCGAGGCGATTGATGACCAACTCGGCGGTCTCGACAGCTTCAAGGACGCCTTTACCAAAGCCGCGCTGACCCGTTTCGGCAGTGGCTGGGCCTGGCTCAGCGTCACCCCGGAGAAAAAACTGGTCGTGGAAAGTAGCGGCAATCAGGACAGCCCGTTGATGAACGGCAATACGCCGATTCTCGGTCTGGACGTCTGGGAGCACGCCTACTACCTGCGTTATCAGAACCGCCGTCCGGAATACATCAACGCGTTCTACAACGTGATCAATTGGCCTGAAGTTGCCGCGCGTTATCAGGCTGCGCTGGTTTAAGTCATCTATAAAAACAATCCAAGGCTGACTATGGGCACTGAAACACTGGCGATTGGCGGTGGACGCATGTTTCGTTACGCGGTCGGTTCGCTGTTGCTGCTGGCGGGCATAACCTTGCTGGCGGCGCACGGGCTGGAATGGCTGGATCTGCAGCCGAAACTGTCGCGGGCTTTGCAGGGTGGCGCGATCTGCGCCCTTGGCACGGCGCTCGGCGCGGTACCGGTGCTGGTGATCCGGCGCATGCCGCAGAGGCTCAGCGATACGCTGCTGGGTTTCGGCGCCGGCGTGATGCTGGCGGCGACCGCGTTTTCGCTGATCGTGCCGGGCATAGCCGCCGCCGAAAGTCTGGGCCTGACACCTTGGGCCGCCAGCGGTCTGATCTGCTTCGGCATCATGCTCGGTGCATTCGGTTTGTATCTGGTGGATCTGAAACTGTCCGGCGCTTCACCGGAAATGCTCGTCGGTACCCCCGAGCACCCGGTGATTCCTCCGCGGATCTGGCTGTTCGTCTTCGCCATCATTGCCCACAACATTCCGGAAGGCATGGCGGTGGGGGTGTCTGCTGGCGGCGGCATGCCGGATGCCGACAGTCTGGCGATGGGCATCGCCTTGCAGGATGTGCCGGAGGGGTTAGTGATTGCGCTGGTACTGGCGGGAGCGGGAATGTCGCGGGTCAGAGCGTTCTTGATCGGTGCGGCGTCAGGGCTGGTCGAGCCGGTGTTTGCGCTACTCTGCGCCTGGCTGGTCAGTCTGGCGGAGCTGCTATTGCCGCTGGGATTGGCACTGGCGGCGGGGGCGATGTTGCTGGTGGTGACTCACGAGGTCATCCCGGAATCGCGCCGTCATGGGCATGACAAGCTGGCCAGCCTGGGCTTGTTGATCGGGTTTTGTCTGATGATGGTGATGGATACGGCGTTGGGCTGAAAAAAGATCGTCCGAACGCGGCCCGAACCTGCGGCAGCTCCTACAGTGAACGCATTCCAATGTAGGAGCTGCCGCAGGTTCGGGCCGCGTTCGGACGATCTTTTGATCTTTTAACGATCAACCACCCTCATCGAAGTAGTTGTTGATCAACGCCACCAGCGCATCCAGCGCTTCCTGTGCCTGATGGCCTTCGGTACTCAGATAGATTTTGGTGCCCTTGCCGGCAGCCAGCATCATCATCGCCATGATGCTTTTGCCATCCACCGTGGTTTCCGGTGTGCGGCCTACTCTGATGGTGCAATCGGGATACTGGCCCGCCACGCCAACGAACTTGGCCGACGCTCGGGCATGCAGGCCCAGTTTATTGATGATTTCGATTTCCAGAGCAGGCATCGCGGTGTGAATCCTTTAAGTGAGGTCGCGGTGGCGAACCTGGACGTTCTTCAGGGTTTTCTGCAGGGCCTGACCCAGGCGTTCGGTCAGGTAAACGGAGCGGTGATGCCCGCCGGTGCAGCCAATGGCAATGGTGACATAGGCGCGATTGCTTGCCGCAAAGCGTGGCAGCCATTTATTCAGGTAGCCGTAGATGTCCTGGAACATCTCCTCGACCTCCGGCTGCGTCGCCAGGTACTCGGCGACCGGTGCGTCGAGTCCGGATTGCGCGCGCAATTCAGGCTTCCAGTACGGATTGGGCAGGCAGCGCACGTCGAACACCAGATCCGCGTCCACTGGCATGCCGCGCTTGAAACCGAACGATTCGACCAGAAACGCCGTACCCGGCTCCGGCTGGTTCAGCAGGCGCAGTTTGATGGTGTCGCGCAACTGGTACAGATTCAGATTGGTGGTGTTGACCTTGAGATCGGCCAGGTCGGCAATCGGGCCGAGCAGGGCGGTTTCATCTTCGATCGCTTCGGCCAGTGAACGGTTGGCGGTGCTCAGGGGGTGGCGACGGCGGGTTTCCGAGAAGCGTTTGAGCAAGGTTTCTTCGTCGGCATCCAGATACAGCACATCACACTGGATGTGTCGGGCGCGGACTTCTTCCAGCAACTCGGGGAAGCGTGACAAATGACTCGGCAGGTTTCGCGCATCGATCGACACAGCCACCAACGGCTGAGCCAGCTCGGTATGAATCAGGGCGCGTTCGGCGAGTTCCGGCAGAAGACCGGCCGGCAGGTTGTCGATGCAGTAGTAGCCGTTGTCCTCAAGAACATTCAGGGCGGTACTTTTACCCGAGCCGGAGCGGCCGCTGACGATGATCAAACGCATGATTAGTGACCGTTCTGCTCGCTCAGGACGACCTGATACAAGGCTTCATTGCTCGGTGCGCTGCGCAGTTTTTCGCGCACTTCCTTGCGGTCGAGCATGCTGGCGATCTGGCGCAGTAATTCCAGGTGAGCATCGGTGGCGGCTTCCGGGACCAGCAGGACGAATAGCAGGTCAACCGGCGCGCCGTCGATTGCATCGAAATCGATGGGCGCCTCAAGATGCATCAAAGCGCTGATAGGCGCTTCACAGCCTTTGAGACGACAGTGGGGGATGGCGATGCCGTTGCCGAAACCGGTGGAACCGAGTTTCTCACGGGCGATCAGCGCTTCGAAGACATCTTGCATCTCCAGATCCGGCACTTCGCGGGCGATCAGGTTGGCAATCTGTTCGAGGGCTTTCTTTTTACTGCCGCCCGGCACGTTCACCAGGGAACGGCCGGGGGTCAGGATACTTTCAAGTCGGATCATGGGTTGGGGGTGTTAACGACCCGTCGCGCCCTGAAGGAGGCTCTGGGTCTTTTCCTTATGCTTTTTGAGTTGGCGATCCAGCTTGTCGGTCAGTGAGTCGATCGCAGCGTACATGTCGGTATCTTCTGCGTTGGCGACCACTTCGCTGCCGGGAATATGCAAGGTGGCTTCGATTTTCTGCTTGAGCTTTTCGACGCACATCGTGACCTGCACGTTGGTGATCTTGTCGAAATGGCGCTCCAATCGTTCGAGTTTCTCGTTGATGTAGGTGCGCAGAGGTTCGGTCACTTCCAGTTGGTGTCCACTGATGTTGACTTGCATACAGCTTCTCCTTCGTTGCCAGTGCATAAAGCGGCAGGCCGAAGAGCCTGCCACTGGAACGCTGTAACGTGGCTTACATCAACCGCTTGCGTTCGCTCGAAGGCGCGATCCCGAGGGATTCACGGTACTTGGCGACGGTGCGGCGAGCCACCTGAATGCCTTGTGCCTCCAGTAAACCAGCGATCTTGCTGTCACTCAATGGCTTTTTCTGATTTTCCGCCGCAACCAGTTTCTTGATGATCGCGCGGATCGCTGTGGACGAGCATTCGCCGCCTTCGGAGGTGCTGACGTGGCTGGAGAAAAAGTATTTCAGTTCATAAATGCCCCGTGGGGTATGCATGAATTTCTGTGTGGTGACCCGGGAAATCGTCGATTCGTGCATGCCGACTGCCTCGGCGATATCGTGCAGGACCAATGGCTTCATGGCTTCGTCGCCATATTCCAGGAAGCCGCGCTGATGCTCGACGATCTGGGTGGCCACTTTCATCAGGGTTTCGTTGCGGCTTTGCAGGCTCTTGATGAACCAGCGTGCTTCTTGCAACTGGTTGCGCATGAAAGTGTTGTCGGCACTGGTATCGGCGCGACGGACGAAACCGGCGTACTGCGCGTTGACCCGCAGACGGGGCACCGACTCCTGATTCAGCTCGACCAGCCAGCGTTCGTTGTCCTTGCGCACAATGACGTCGGGCACCACGTACTCGGCTTCGGTCGATTCGATCTGTGAGCCCGGGCGCGGATTGAGGCTTTGCACCAGTTCGATGACCTGACGCAGCTCGTCTTCCTTGAGCTTCATGCGCCGCATCAACTGGCTGTAGTCGCGACTGCCGAGCAGGTCAATGTAATCGCTGACCAGACGCTTGGCTTCGTTGAGCCACGGAGTCTTGGCCGGGAGCTGACGCAGTTGCAGCAACAGGCATTCGCCGAGGTTGCGCGCGCCGATGCCTGCCGGTTCGAACTGCTGGATGCGGTGCAGAACGGCTTCGATCTCGTCCAGCTCGATGTCGAGCTCCGGATCAAAGGCGTCGAGAATTTCTTCGAGGGTTTCGTCGAGGTAGCCCTGATTGTTGATGCAGTCGATCAGGGTCACGGCGATCAGGCGGTCGGTGTCGGACATCGGCGCCAGATTCAATTGCCACAGCAAATGGCTTTGCAGGCTTTCCCCGGCGGAGGTGCGGGTGGTGAAGTCCCACTCGTCGTCATCGCTGCTGGGCAGGCTGCTGGCGCTGGTCTGGTAGACGTCTTCCCAGGCAGTGTCGACTGGCAGCTCGTTGGGAATACGCTCGTTCCATTCGCCATCCTCCAGGTTGTCCACCGTCGGGGCGGCTTCCTGATAGGACGGTTCCTGAATGTCGGTGTTGGGTTTTTGTTCGGCGTTGTCGGCCAAAGGATCGGTATTGTCGAAGTCGTCGCCTTCTTCCTGGCGTTCGAGCATCGGATTGGATTCCAGGGCCTCCTGGATTTCCTGTTGCAGGTCCAGGGTCGACAATTGGAGCAGGCGGATGGCCTGTTGCAGCTGCGGTGTCATCGTCAGCTGCTGGCCCATTCTCAAGACTAGCGATGGTTTCATGGCAGGGGCTTAACACCTTATTCGCCGGCGCGCATGCGCCATCCACTACAGGGCGCCGGAGCGCCAAACTTAAGCAAATTATATGCCTGAAACTGAAGTGTTTGCCTAGAGCGCTGTAACAATAAAAAGATAGAAAACTTTATTGACGCATTGCTCTGGCGAGCGGTGAACACCTTTGAAGCGACGTGTTTGCCTGGAGCGCTGTAACAATTAAAGCGTATCAAATCCTGCTTGAATCGATACAGCGCCCGGGCGGCTCACCGGGCACTATCCGCTTAGAGGCGGAACTCGTGGCCCAGGTACACTTCCTTCACCAGATCGTTGGCGAGGATGGTCGCCGCATCGCCTTCGGCGATCAGTTGACCGTCGTTGACGATGTAGGCGGTTTCGCAGATATCCAGGGTCTCACGCACGTTGTGGTCGGTGATCAGTACACCGATGCCCTTGGCCTTGAGGTGATGGATGATCTGCTTGATGTCGCCGACCGAAATCGGGTCGACACCGGCGAACGGTTCGTCGAGCAGGATGAATTTCGGTGCGGTCGCCAGGGCACGGGCGATTTCCACCCTGCGGCGCTCACCACCGGACAGGCTCATGCCGAGGTTGTCGCGGATGTGGCTGATGTGGAATTCCTGCAACAGGCTTTCCAGTTCCTTGCGACGACCGGCCTTGTCGAGTTCCGCGCGGGTTTCGAGGATGGCCATAATGTTGTCGGCCACCGACAGTTTGCGAAAGATCGACGCTTCCTGCGGCAGATAGCCGATACCGGCCTTGGCACGGCCGTGCATCGGCTGATGGCTGACGTCCAGATCATCGATCAGCACGCGACCCTGATCGGCCTGCACCAGGCCGACGATCATATAGAAGCAGGTGGTCTTGCCGGCGCCGTTCGGGCCGAGCAGGCCAACGATCTGGCCGCTGTCGATCGACAGGCTGACGTCGCGCACAACCTGGCGGCTTTTATAGGCCTTGGCCAGGTGTTGAGCTTTCAGAGTTGCCATTACTGGGTTTTCTCGTCGGTTTTCTTCTTCGGCTGGATCACCATGTCGATGCGCGGACGCGTCTCGGTGACTTTGTTGCCGGTAGCGCGACCGGCGCTGGCCAGTTTTCTCACCGTGTCGTAGACGATTTTCTCGCCCTGGGTGGTGTTGTTGTCCTTGTCGACAACCTTGGCCTTGTCGATCAGCACGACGCGGTTTTGCGCGGCGTGGTACTGGATCGTCACGCCCCAGCCCTGTACAGGCTTGGTGTCACCTTGGGTTTGCAACTGCTCGAAGTAGGCAAGGTTGCCCACCGAGGTCACCACGTCGATATCACCGGTCGGGGTACGGGTGATGGTCACCGTATTGCCCTTAACGATCATCGAGCCTTGGGTGATGATCACGTCACCTTTATAGGTGGCGATGCCATTCTTGTCGTCCAGTTGGGCGTCGTCGGCCTGAATGCGGATAGGTTGCTGCTGATCGTTCGGCAGAGCCCAGGCGCTCACGCTTCCCAGTGCTGCGCCCAGACTGAGCAAAATAGGGAGGGTTTTAACGAGCCTCATACTGTCCTCTTACGTTCGATTGCAGGTGTATCCTGCTTTCCTTCAAATACGCCTTCATTCCCACGCCAGTCGATACACCGCCAGCGCCGTCGATTCTAACGGGTTGCTCGGTCTGCGCATATTGCTGCTGAGGGAACACCGTCATGCGTGTGCTGGTGATCAGGGTGTCACGTTTCTTTTCATCGGTGCGCTTGATGCGTACCGAGTCGATCAATTCTACCTGCGTTCCGTCCGGATTCACTTCGCCGCGCTCGCTGGTCACGTGCCATGGAAACTCGGTGCCGCGATACATGTTGAGGTCAGGTTTGGTCACCAGAGTCACATCCGTCGCTTTCAGGTGTTCGGCCTTGTCCGAGGTCATTTCGTACTGCACTTTGCCGTCCGGCAGGTATTGCAGGGTATGCGTATTGGTGGCGTACCAGTCGATGGCAGTGTCTTCGACCTTGACCACAGGTTTGTCGAGGAAACGTTCAGGACTGATGTTCCAGTAGCCGACCGCCGCAAACATGGCAGCGATACAGCCGAACAGCAGGAAGTTGCGAAATTTTTTGCTAAACATGGTTTGGCTCACAGGTACGCGGCGTTGGCCGCATCGAGGCGGCCCTGGGCGCGCAGGATCAATTCGCAGAATTCACGGGCGGCACCTTCGCCACCGCGGGCCCGAGTGACGCCATGGGCGTGTTCGCGCACGAAGTCGGCGGCATTGGCAACGGCCATGCCCAGGCCCACGCGACGAATCACCGGCAGGTCAGGCAAGTCGTCACCGAGGTAGGCGACCTGTTCATAGCTTAGGCCCAGTTGCGCCAGTAGACCGTCCAGAACCACCAATTTGTCTTCGCGACCCTGAAACAGGTGCGGGATACCGAGGTTCTTCGCCCGGCGTTCAACCACCGGAGTCTTGCGGCCGCTGATGATGGCGGTCTCGACACCGGCATTCATCAGCATCTTGATGCCTTGGCCGTCGAGGGTGTTGAAGGTCTTGAATTCGCTGCCGTCTTCGAGGAAGTACAGGCGCCCGTCGGTGAGGACGCCGTCGACGTCGAACACCGCCAGTTTGATCGCTTTGCCGCGTTGCAGCAGATCGGTGGTCATTACATCACTCCTGCACGCAGCAGATCGGAGAGGTTGAAGGCGCCGATCGGGCGATCTTCTTCGTCCACGACAACCAGTGCGTTGATTCGGTGGTCTTCCATGATTTTCAGGGCTTCGGCGGCGAGCATCTCGGGCCGTGCGGTCTTGCCGTGTGCGGTCATGACCTGGTCGATGGTGGCGCTGCGGATGTCGATGCTGCGATCCAGGGTGCGGCGCAAATCGCCGTCGGTGAAGATCCCGGCCAGCTTGCCATCGGCTTCAACGATCGCGGTCATGCCCAGACCTTTGCGGGTCATTTCCATGAGCGCGTCCTTGAGCAGGGTGCCGCGCTGCACTTGCGGCAGCTCTTGCCCGGCATGCATGACGTTTTCCACTTTCAGCAGCAAGCGTCGACCCAAGGCGCCGCCCGGATGCGAAAAAGCGAAATCTTCGGCGGTGAAACCACGCGCTTCCAGCAGCGCCACGGCCAGGGCATCGCCCATGACCAGCGCCGCAGTGGTCGAGGAAGTCGGTGCCAGGTTCAGTGGGCAGGCTTCGTGCTCGACGTGAACGTTGAGATTGACTTCGGCGGCCTTGGCCAGCGGCGACTGCGGATTGCCGGTGAGGCTGATCAGCTGGATGCCGAGGCGCTTGATCAATGGCAGCAGGGTGACGATTTCGTTGGTCGAGCCTGAGTTGGAGAGGGCGAGGATCACGTCGTCGCGGGTGATCATGCCCATGTCGCCATGGCTGGCTTCGGCCGGGTGGACGAAAAATGCCGGGGTGCCGGTACTGGCCAGGGTCGCGGCAATCTTGTTGCCGACGTGCCCGGATTTGCCCATGCCGACCACGACCACACGGCCCTTGCTGGCCAGAATCATCTCGCAAGCGCGTACGAAATCGGCGTCGATATGGGGCAACAAGCCTTGTACGGCTTCCACTTCGAGGCGGATGGTGCGTTGTGCCGATTGAATCAGGTCGCTGGATTGGCTCATGTCAGAAATCGTATAGCCCGATGAAAAGGCGGCGATTATAGCGGTTATGTTGAAAAGCCTCACGCAAGTTCGTCGTGCTTTGTCATTCCTCGTCACCAAAACCCTGAAAAAGCGCGGGCGGCCCTGTCATATCGCTGAACACTGGGGGGCATGGGCCTTGGGCGCTTGGCCTTTGCAGTGATATAGTTCGCCGCCAGTTCGGCCTGCCCGGGAGGTATGTGCTTTCCAAGGAAAGCCAGGCGTCCGAGTGAGAGGCTGCATCGCAAGGAGTTTAGATGAGTGCCGATAACGCCTACGCGGTCGAGCTGAAGGGAGTCTCCTTCAAGCGCGGTGCGCGCAGCATTTTCAATAACGTCGATATTCGCATCCCGCGTGGCAAGGTTACCGGCATCATGGGACCTTCCGGGTGCGGCAAGACCACTTTGTTGCGCTTGATGGGTGCGCAGTTGCGTCCTTCCAGCGGCGAAGTCTGGGTCAACGGTCAGAACCTGCCGACACTGTCGCGCAGTGATCTGTTCGATGCGCGCAAGCACATGGGCGTGCTGTTTCAGAGCGGCGCGCTGTTTACCGATCTCGATGTCTTCGAGAACGTCGCTTTCCCCCTGCGCGTTCATACCCAATTGCCGGATGAAATGATCCGCGACATCGTCCTGCTCAAATTGCAGGCGGTCGGTCTGCGCGGTGCGATCGAGCTGATGCCTGACGAGCTGTCCGGCGGCATGAAGCGTCGGGTCGCCCTGGCCCGGGCGATTGCGCTCGATCCGCAGATTCTCATGTATGACGAGCCGTTCGTCGGTCAGGATCCGATCGCCATGGGCGTGCTGGTACGCCTGATCCGTCTGCTCAACGATGCGTTGGGAATCACCAGTATCGTGGTCTCTCACGATCTGGCCGAAACCGCGAGCATCGCTGACTACATCTATGTAGTGGGTGATGGTCAGGTGCTGGGGCAGGGCACGCCGGACGAATTGATGAATTCGGATGAGCCGCGTATTCGCCAGTTCATGACCGGCAACCCCGATGGCCCGGTGCCGTATCATTTTCCAGCGACGGATTACCGCGCAGATCTTCTGGGGAAGCGCTGATGCGCAGAATTTCATTAATAGAACGCGTACGCCGGTTCGGCGAGGCGGCGATCGACGCCGTCGCGGTGTTTGGCCGCGCGACCCTGTTCCTGTTCCACGCCCTGCTCGGTCGAGGTGGCATCAGCGGCGGTTTTGGCCTGCTGGTCAAACAACTGCATTCGGTTGGCGTGATGTCGCTGGTGATCATCGTCGTGTCGGGGATTTTCATCGGCATGGTGTTGGCGCTGCAGGGCTTCAGTATTCTGTCGAGCTACGGTTCGGAGCAGGCCGTGGGGCAGATGGTTGCCCTGACGTTGCTGCGTGAACTGGGGCCGGTAGTGACGGCGTTGCTGTTTGCCGGGCGTGCCGGTTCGGCGCTGACCGCGGAAATCGGCAACATGAAGTCCACCGAACAGCTTTCCAGCCTGGAAATGATCGGTGTCGATCCGCTCAAGTACATTATTGCCCCGCGCCTGTGGGCCGGTTTCATTTCCCTGCCGGTGCTGGCGATGATTTTCAGCGTGGTGGGGATCTGGGGCGGTTCGTGGGTGGCTGTCGACTGGCTTGGCGTGTATGAAGGCTCCTACTGGGCGAACATGCAGAACAGCGTGAACTTCACCAGCGATGTGCTCAACGGCGTCATCAAAAGTATCGTTTTCGCCTTCGTCGTGACCTGGATTGCCGTTTTCCAAGGCTATGACTGTGAGCCCACTTCCGAGGGCATCAGTCGCGCCACCACCAAGACCGTAGTATTTGCCTCGCTGGCAGTACTGGGCCTGGACTTTATTCTGACCGCTTTGATGTTTGGAGATTTCTGATGCAAAACCGCACCCTGGAAATCGGTGTCGGCCTGTTCCTGCTGGCAGGGATCCTGGCTTTGTTGCTGCTTGCTCTGCGGGTCAGTGGCCTGTCTCCGACGTCGACCACCGACACCTATAAACTGTATGCCTACTTCGACAATATCGCCGGTTTAACGGTCAGAGCCAAAGTGACCATGGCTGGCGTAACCATCGGCAAGGTCACGGCCATCGATCTGGATCGCGACAGCTTCACCGGTCGGGTAACCCTGCAAGTGGATAAAAAGGTCGACAACCTGCCGACCGACTCCACAGCGTCTATCCTGACCGCTGGCCTGTTGGGCGAGAAGTACATCGGTATCAGCGTGGGCGGCGAAGACACCCGTCTGAAGGATGGTGGAACCATCCACGACACGCAGTCGTCTCTGGTACTGGAAGACCTGATCGGTAAATTCCTGCTCAATACCGTTAGCAAAGACGCCAAATGAGGAGCTTTTGAATGATCTCTACCTTGCGACGTGGCCTGTTGGTGTTGCTCGCGGCCCTGCCACTGTTGGCGAACGCTGCGCCTGGACAGTCGGCGCACGACCTGATTCAGGACACCACGAACCGGATGCTGGCCGACCTGTCGGCCAATAAAGAAAAGTACAAGAAGGATCCGCAGGACTTCTACACGGCGCTGAACACCATCGTCGGTCCCGTAGTGGATGCCGAAGGCATTTCCAAGAGCATCATGACGGTCAAGTACTCGCGCAAGGCCACGCCGGCGCAGATGCAGACCTTCCAGGAAAACTTCAAGCGCGGCCTGTTCCAGTTCTATGGCAATGCCTTGCTCGAATACAACAACCAGGGCATTACCGTTGATCCGGCCAAGGATGAGTCCGGCGATCGCACCAGCGTCGGCATGACCGTCAAGGGCAACAACGGCGCGATCTACCCTGTGCAGTACACGCTGGAGAAGATCAATGGCGAGTGGAAACTGCGCAATGTGATCATCAACGGCATCAACATCGGCAAGCTGTTCCGTGATCAGTTCGCCGACGCGATGCAGCGCAATGGCAACGATCTGGACAAGACCATCAATGGTTGGGCCGGTGAAGTCGCCAAAGCCAAGGAAGAAACCGACAAAGCTGCCGCGAAGCCAGCGCAATGAATGAGGCGGCAATTCGTATGAGTGAGGTCGACGAGCTATTGCTCAGCGGAGTGCTGGATTACCGCACAGGTCCCGACCTGCGCAAGGAAGGCCAGGCGCTGATCAAGTCCAGCAAGGCGGCATCGCTGGTCATCGATTGTTCGGCAGTGAAGAAGTCCAGCAGCGTCGGCTTGTCCTTGTTACTGTGCTTCATGCGCGATGCTCAGGCGGCCGGCAAGGCTGTCAGCATCCGCGCGATGCCGGAAGATATGCGCGAAATCGCTCAGGTCAGTGAACTGACCGAGTTGCTGGCGCACCCCTGAACCCGCATCGATAAAGAAGCCCCCCGTCAGAGTCCTGCCAATGCGGGGTTCGCAGGCGCGGGGCTTTTTTGTATGATGTCCGACCCGTGCGCACAGGGCGCCGATTGAGGTTGAGCATGCAGGCCGTAGAAGTGAAGAGCTTCCTTGAAGGAAAGCTGCCCGGAACGTTGGTAGAAGTTGAGGGCGAAGGCTGCAATTTCCAGCTGAACGTGATTAGCGATGAACTGGCGGCGTTGAGCCCGGTGAAGCGTCAGCAGCAGGTCTATGCCCATTTGAACCCATGGATCACCGATGGCAGCATCCATGCGGTCACTATGAAATTTTTCAGCAGCGCGGCCTGGGCCGAGCGCACCTGAGCCCAAGGGCGTCGAGATTCTTATGGATAAATTGATTATTACCGGTGGCGTTCGTCTTGATGGCGAAATCCGTATCTCCGGGGCGAAGAACTCCGCCCTGCCGATTCTGGCTGCCACCCTGCTGTGCGATGGCCCGGTGACCGTTGGCAACCTGCCGCACCTGCACGACATCACCACCATGATCGAGCTGTTCGGTCGCATGGGCATCGAGCCGGTGATCGACGAGAAGCTCAGCGTCGAAATCGACCCACGCACCATCAAGACCCTGATCGCGCCGTACGAACTGGTGAAAACCATGCGTGCCTCGATTCTGGTACTGGGCCCGATGGTTGCGCGTTTCGGCGAAGCCGAAGTCGCCCTGCCTGGCGGTTGCGCCATCGGTTCGCGTCCGGTTGACCTGCACATCCGTGGCCTCGAAGCCATGGGCGCGGTGATCGACGTCGAAGGCGGCTACATCAAGGCCAAGGCGCCTGAAGGCGGCCTGCGCGGCGCAAGTTTCTTCTTCGATACCGTCAGTGTGACCGGTACCGAAAACATCATGATGGCGGCTGCCCTGGCCAAAGGCCGCAGCGTGCTGCAGAACGCTGCGCGCGAGCCAGAAGTGGTTGACCTGGCGAACTTCCTCAACGCCATGGGCGCCAAGGTTTCCGGCGCCGGTACCGACACCATCACCATCGATGGCGTCGAGCGTCTGGGTTCGTGCTTCTACAAAGTCATGCCTGACCGTATCGAGACCGGCACCTACCTGGTGGCCGCTGCGGTCACCGGTGGCCGTGTGAAGGTCAAGGACACCGACCCGACCATCCTCGAAGCCGTTCTGGAAAAGCTCCGTGAAGCCGGCGCTGAAGTCACCAGCGGTGACGACTGGATCGAGCTGAACATGCACGGCAAGCGCCCGAAAGCGGTCAACGTGCGCACAGCGCCGTACCCGGCGTTCCCGACCGACATGCAGGCGCAGTTCATCTCGCTCAACGCCATTGCCGAAGGCACCGGTGCAGTGATCGAGACGATCTTCGAAAACCGTTTCATGCACGTGTACGAACTGCACCGCATGGGCGCCAAGATCCAGGTCGAAGGCAACACAGCGATCGTCACCGGTACTGAAGTCCTCAAAGGCGCGCCAGTAATGGCCACCGACCTGCGTGCTTCGGCCAGCCTGGTGATCTCGGCACTGGTTGCCGAAGGCGACACCCTGATCGACCGCATCTACCACATCGACCGTGGTTACGAGTGCATCGAAGAAAAACTGCAGATGCTGGGCGCCAAGATCCGTCGCGTTCCGGGCTGATAGCTGCACTGGACACAGGGACGTGTCCACTGAATTTGTTTCGAGTCGAGGGAGGTCTTTTCATTGGATAGACGCCCTCGATGTGTGTCCGGCGCCGATTGCGACCGGACATGAGTACCTTGATAAGGACTGACGTTTCCCATGTTGACCATCGCACTGTCCAAGGGCCGCATCCTTGACGACACTCTGCCGCTTCTCGCTGAAGCCGGCATCGTGCCGACCGAGAATCCGGACAAGAGCCGCAAGCTGATCATCCCCACCACTCAGGATGACGTACGTCTGTTGATCGTGCGTGCCACCGATGTGCCGACCTATGTCGAGCATGGCGCGGCCGACCTCGGCGTCGCCGGTAAAGACGTGTTGATGGAATACACCGGTCAGGGCCTGTACGAGCCGCTGGATCTGCAGATTGCCCAGTGCAAGCTGATGACCGCCGGCAAGATCGGTGCGCCGGAACCCAAGGGCCGTCTGCGCGTGGCGACCAAGTTCGTCAACGTTGCCAAGCGTTACTACGCCGAGCAGGGCCGTCAGGTCGACATCATCAAGCTCTACGGCTCGATGGAACTGGCGCCGCTGATCGGTCTGGCCGACAAGATCATCGACGTGGTCGACACCGGCAACACCCTGCGCGCCAATGGCCTGGAACCCCAGGAACTGATCGCCACGATCAGCTCGCGCCTGGTGGTCAACAAGGCTTCGATGAAAATGCAACACGCCCGAATCCAGGCGTTGATCGATACGCTGCGCAACGCAGTGGAATCGCGACACCGCGGCTGATGTACCTGCGCGACCCCTGGTCGCGCCGTCTATCCGCCTCATAGCCAGAATTCTCAGGTGCCCAAGCGGATCGAATGATAGTTTCGGGCGCCTGAGTTTTTTGCCATTCCTATGAGGCTCTCGCTATGACCGCACCGACTGCAATTCGCCGACTCAATGCTGCTGACCCGGATTTCGCGCATCATCTGGATCATCTGCTGAGCTGGGAAAGTGTGTCTGACGACTCGGTCAATCAGCGCGTGCTGGACATCATCAAGGCGGTGCGCGAGCGCGGTGACGCGGCGCTGGTCGAGTTCACCCAGAAGTTCGACGGCCTCGAAGTCGCCTCGATGGCTGACCTGATCCTGCCGCGCGAGCGCCTGGAACTGGCCCTGACCCGCATCACCGTGGCGCAGCGCGAAGCGCTGGAAAAAGCCGCGGCGCGGGTGCGCAGCTACCACGAAAAACAGAAGCAGGATTCCTGGAGCTACACCGAGGCCGACGGCACCGTGCTCGGGCAGAAAGTCACGCCGCTGGATCGCGCCGGCCTGTATGTGCCGGGCGGCAAGGCGTCGTACCCGTCGTCGGTGTTGATGAACGCGATTCCGGCCAAGGTCGCCGGCGTGACCGAAGTGGTCATGGTCGTGCCGACCCCGCGCGGTGAAATCAATGAGCTGGTGCTGGCGGCGGCGTGCATTGCCGGCGTTGACCGGGTGTTCACCATCGGCGGTGCGCAAGCGGTTGCCGCGCTGGCTTACGGTACTGAAAGCGTGCCACAGGTGGACAAGGTCGTCGGCCCGGGCAACATCTATGTCGCCACCGCCAAGCGTCACGTGTTCGGTCAGGTCGGCATTGACATGATCGCCGGCCCGTCGGAAATCCTCGTGGTGTGCGACGGCCAGACCGATCCGGACTGGATTGCCATGGACCTGTTTTCCCAGGCCGAGCACGACGAAGACGCGCAGGCCATTCTGGTCAGCCCCGACGCCGAGTTCCTCGACAAGGTCGCCGCCAGCATCGACAAACTGCTGCCGACCATGGACCGCGCAACCATCATCGAAACCTCGATCAATGGTCGCGGTGCACTGATTCATGTGCGCGACATGGCGCAAGCCATCGAAGTCGCCAACCGCATCGCCCCGGAACACCTTGAGCTGTCGGTCGCCGACCCACAAGCGTGGTTGCCGCAGATCCGTCACGCCGGCGCGATCTTCATGGGCCGCCACACCTCCGAAGCGCTGGGCGATTACTGCGCCGGTCCGAACCACGTGTTGCCGACTTCCGGCACCGCGCGTTTCTCCTCGCCGCTGGGTGTGTACGACTTCCAGAAACGTTCGTCGATCATCTTCTGCTCCGAGGCCGGTGCTTCCGAGCTGGGCAAGACCGCGTCGGTGCTGGCCCGCGGCGAATCCCTCAGCGCGCACGCACGCAGCGCTGAATACCGCATTAAAGATGCAGATTTTCTGCAAGGGCAGGGGGAGTGAACATGAGTAAATTCTGGAGTCCGTTCGTCAAGGATCTGGTGCCGTATGTACCGGGCGAGCAGCCGAAGCTGACCAAACTGGTCAAGCTCAACACTAACGAAAACCCCTACGGCCCGTCGCCCAAAGCTCTGGCGGCGATGCAGGTCGAGCTCAACGACAATCTGCGCCTGTACCCGGACCCGAACAGCGATCTGCTGAAAACCGCCGTCGCCAACCACTACGGCGTGCAGAGCAATCAGGTGTTCCTCGGCAACGGTTCGGACGAAGTGCTCGCGCACATTTTTCATGGTCTGTTGCAACACGAGCAGCCGCTGCTGTTCCCGGACATCAGCTACAGCTTCTATCCGGTGTATTGCGGTCTGTACGGTATCCAGTTCGATGCCGTGCCGCTGGATGCGCAGTTCCAGATCAACCCGGCGGACTACGCCAAACCGAACGGCGGGATCATCTTCCCGAACCCGAACGCACCGACCGGTTGCCTGCTGGCGCTGCAAGCGGTCGAGCAGATCCTCAAGGCCAGCCCGGATTCGGTGGTCGTGGTGGACGAGGCTTATATCGACTTCGGCGGCGAAACAGCGATCAGTCTGGTGGACCGCTATCCAAACCTGCTGGTGACCCAGACCCTGTCCAAGTCGCGCTCGCTGGCTGGCCTGCGGGTGGGTCTGGCGGTGGGGCACCCGGATCTGATCGAAGCGCTGGAGCGGATCAAGAACAGCTTCAACTCCTACCCGCTGGATCGTCTGGCGATTGTCGGCGCGGCGGCGGCGTTCGAAGATCGTGAGTACTTCGACAAGACGTGCCGTCTGGTGATCGAGAGTCGTGAGTGGGTGATCGCGCAGTTGCAGACCAAGGGCTTTGAGGTGCTGCCGTCGGCGGCGAACTTCATCTTCGCCCGTCACCCGCAACACGATGCAGCGGGGCTGGCAGCCAGGTTGCGCGAGCAGGGCGTGATCGTGCGCCACTTCAAGCAGGAGCGGATTGCCCAGTTCCTGCGGATTTCGATTGGTACGCCGGAGCAGAACCAGGCGCTGATCGACGGCCTCGGCGAACTCTAAACCGCCGCTGAACCTGTGGGAGCGAGCCTGCTCGCGAAAGCGGTTTTTCATTCAACATCCTTGCTGAATGTTTAGCCCCCTTCGCGAGCAGGCTCGCTCCCACATTGGTTTTGTGTTGGTTATTCGTGATGCGGTTCGCCAAGGAACGTCAGTGAACTGAACAGCCCGCGACTGTTCACATCAGCGCTGTCCTTCACCGGCACTTCAACCTGCGCTGCAATCACGTTCAACCCTTCATTACGCACCAGCACCTGCGCGCGTCCGTCCTTGTCCGTCTCGGTGCTCAGAGTGTTCGGCGCATTACGATAGTCGCCAATCAGCTTCACGCCCGCTGCCGGTTTGCCATCGAGCAGCACCCGTACCGGCAGTGATTTGCCCGGGCCGACGGTCAGTGGGTCGACCTCCGGCAAAATCAGCAACTTGATCTGCTCGAGCCTCGGCAACTTCGCCCCCGGCTGATAAATCGCCAGGCTGTATTTGAACGTCTCGGTGGCTTCGACAGCGCCCGGCACTTTGCTGCGGCCTTCGTTGATCCATTTCTTGTCGGCGGTTTGCGACCACATGCCGTTGTTCAGTGCGACGGCCAGTACTGCCGGCGGCTTGAGAGGCTTGAGACGTGCGTGATCAGCCAGGCGTTCGACGCTGACCGGGATCATCTTGCCACCGGCATCGTAGGCCCAGGCGCCGCTGATTTTCTGCGCCTTGAAGGCATTGTCTTCGGCGCCGTGGCCGTAGACCACTTCGATGTTGCCGCGCCGTTGTTCGGTCCACAGGCCGTGGGCCGAGGCCTGAGTGGCGAACAGGGCGGCGATGATCAGCAGGGTTTTGCCGTATTGCATGGTGACGTCCTTTTACAGGTTGAGTGTCAGGCTGACGGTGAAATTGCGCGGCTCGCCGGGGTTGACCCAGTAATTGCTGTAGGAGCGCTCGTAGTATTTTTCGTCGAAGAGGTTGTTCAGGTTCAGGCCAACCGTGACGTTGTCGCTGGCCTTGTAATGGGCCAGCAGATCGACGGTGTGATAGGCCGGCATTTCAAAATCACCGCCGGCTTCACCGGAGCGATCACCGACATAGGTGAACGCCGCGCCGACGTCCGAGCCGCGCAAATGGCCGTCCTGAAACTCGTAGACGCCGAGCAGGCTGCCACTGCGCTTGGCTACGCCAAGGATGCGGCTGCCGGTCGGGATTGCCGCGTCGCCCTTGGTCACTTCAGCGTCGATGTAAGCGAAGGCACCAATCACCCGCACGGCATCGGTCACTTGCCCGGTCACTTGCCAGTCGAAACCGCGACTGCGCGCCTTGCCCATCGCGCGGCTGGTGTCGGTGCCCGGGTCGAGGGCGAGGACGTTCTCCTTGTCGATGTGGAAGAAAGCGAGGGTGCTGCTCAGGCGCTCGTCGAACAGTTCGTTCTTGATGCCGATTTCGTAACCGATGCCCTCTTCGGGATCGAAGGATTTGCCGGAGGCGTCGAGGCCGTTATTCGGTTTGAACGAGGTCGAGGCGTTGGCGAACAGGCCGGTGTTTGGCGTCAACTGATAGAGCAGGCCGGCGCGTTGGGTGAGGGCGTCGTGAGTCTGCTGGCTTTTGGCATTGCGGGTGTGATCGTCGATGCGTTGATCAAAGTGCTCGAAGCGTGCACCGATCATCCCGCGCAGTTTGTCGGTGAAGATGATTTGATCCTGCAGGTTCAGTGCGTGGCTTTCGACGTGTTCGAAGAAGTCAGTACCCGAGCGTGGGCCGTTGGGTTTCGGTTGGCCGTAGATCGGCTTGTAGATGTCGATGGCGTAGGGACCGCCAGCGATGGTAGTGACGCGTTCGTTCTTGCGGAAGTTCTCGTATTCGGTGCCGATCAGCAGTTCGTGCTGCCATGGGCCGAGGTCGAACAGACCGCGCAGCTCCAATTGGGTGATGCTGTCGTGCCAGTGAGTGTCCCGTTCGCGGTAGCGTCGGTTGACGGTGTGACCATCGGCGTTCAGCGCACGACTTTCAGACGCGTCGCCCCACAGTTTGCCTTCCTTGTAGTGGCTGGCCAGACGCAGTTTCCAGCTGTCGTTGAGGTGATGTTCGAGGTTGGCCTGGAGCAGGTTGTTGTGGTTGTCGATGTTGCCGTCGTTCGGTTCACCGAGGAAGGTCGAGCGCGAAACGCCGCTCCATTTGTTGTTCGGCGCGACGATTCCTCGGTCGAACGTGGAGTTGTGCCGAAGGATTTCGCTTTCCACCAACAACGAAGTGTCCGGGCTCAGTTGCCAACTGATCGAAGGTGCGACGAATACCCGCTGGCTGTCGACGTGATCACGGAAGCTATGGTTGTCTTCGACCGCCAGGTTGATCCGCGAGAGCACATCACCCTGTTCGTCGAGCGGCGTGTTGACGTCCAGTGCCGTGCGATAACGATCCCAGCTGCCAGCGCTGGTCTGCAGAGTGGTGAACGCTTCGGGCTGCGGTTTTTTGGTGACGATGTTCACCGTGCCGCCCGGATCGCCTCGGCCATACAGGCTCGCAGCCGGGCCTTTGAGGACTTCGATGCGCTCCACATTGGCGGCGTCGGGTGTGGCCGGATAGCCGCGATTGGCGCTGAAACCGTCCTTGTAGAATTCCGAGGTGGTGAAGCCGCGCACGCTGTATTCGTACAGCGTCAGGCCGCCAAAATTGTTCTGCTTCGACACGCCGCCGGCAAACTCCAGTGCGCGTTCGACATTGTGGCTGCCCAGATCCTTGAGCACGCTGGCCGGCACCACGCTGATCGCTTGGGGAATGTCGCGGATGGCGGTGTCGGTTTTGGTTGCACTGGCGGAGCGCGTCGTGCGGTAGCCGCTGACCGGCCCGCTGGCGGATTCGTAATCGGAAGTGACGCTGATGGCGTCGAGTTCGAGGGGTTGCGGATCTTCGGCGAAGACCGGATCGCCCAGCAGGCCCAGGGTCAGGCCAAGCAGTGAAGCCTTTTTTCGAGACGACATGTTATGTTGTTCCAATCGTTAAATTGAAACAATATAACATGTCTGTTGAGAGTGCCTTTCATTCGCGCACTTCGGCGCGAATAAAGTTTTACTCTTGTTCTTTCACCGGAGCCGGCGGCGGACGCAGGCCGATTTCTGCGGTCAGCTTGATCTCCTTGCCGTTGCGCATGACCTGAATCGTGACCTTGTCGGTCGGTTTGATCCGCGCCACCTGGTTCATGGACTTGCGGCCATCACCGGCCGGTTCGCCGTCGATGCTCAGAATCACGTCACCCAGTTGCAGGCCGGCCTTCTGTGCCGGGCCATCGCGGAAGATTCCCGCCACGACAATCCCCGGACGTCCGGACAGGCCAAACGATTCGGCCAGTTCCTGGGTCAGCGGCTGCACTTCAATACCGAGCCAGCCACGAATCACCTGACCGTGCTCGATGATCGACTTCATTACTTCCATTGCCAGTTTCACCGGGATCGCAAAACCGATGCCCTGCGAGCCACCGGACTTGGAGAAGATCGCCGTGTTGATCCCGGTGAGGTTGCCGTTGGCATCGACCAGTGCGCCGCCGGAGTTGCCCGGGTTGATCGCCGCGTCGGTCTGGATGAAGTCTTCGTAGTTGTTCAGGCCCAACTGGTTACGCCCGGTGGCGCTGATGATGCCCATGGTCACGGTCTGGCCGACGCCGAACGGGTTGCCGATGGCCAGCGCGACGTCGCCGATGCGGATGCTGTCGGAGCGGCCGACGGTGATCGCCGGGAGGTTTTTCAGGTCGATCTTCAACACCGCGAGGTCGGTTTCCGGGTCGCTGCCGATGACGCGGGCGAGGGTTTCGCGACCGTCCTTGAGCGCCACCACGATCTGGTCGGCGCCGGTGGTCACGTGGTTGTTGGTCAGAATGTAGCCTTCGGGGCTCATGATCACGCCGGAACCGAGGCTCGATTCCATGCGTTTCTGCTTCGGCGAGTTGTCACCGAAGAAGCGCCGGAACTGCGGGTCTTCAAACAGCGGGTGCGCCGGTTTGTTGATGACCTTGGTGGTGTAGAGGTTGACCACCGACGGTGCGGCGATGGTCACCGCGTCGGCATAGGACACCGGCCCCTGCTGCACACTGGTGGTTTGCGGGGCCTGTTGCAGGTTGACGTCGAGGCTCGGCAGCCCGACCCACTGCGGGTAACGCTGAATAATCAACAGAGCGATAAGCACACCGGCCAACAGCGGCCAGCCGAAAAAACGCAGCGCCTTGAGCATTAAGCACGTCCTGGAAAAGTTGCAGGCGGGGTCAGACCGCCCATAATGTCGCGCATTATACGAGGCCGCGCGCGCCTCTGAACGGGATATTTAGGAGTCTTTCATGGCCGTCGCCCTCAGCACCCTCGTCGAAGAAGCCGACCGTTACCTTGGCAGTGCAAAAATCGCCGATTATTGCCCCAACGGACTGCAGGTCGAAGGCCGTCCGCAAGTGATGCGCATCGTCAGTGGCGTCACCGCCAGTCAGGCCTTGCTCGATGCCGCCGTGGAAGCCGAGGCCGATCTGGTGCTGGTGCATCACGGTTATTTCTGGAAAGGCGAGAACCCGTGCATCACCGGCATGAAGCAGCGTCGCTTGAAGACGTTGCTCAAGCACGACATCAGCCTGCTCGCCTACCACTTGCCGCTGGATCTGCACCCGGAGGTCGGCAATAACGTGCAACTGGCGCGTCAGCTGGACATCACCGTCGAAGGGCCGCTGGACCCGGACAACCTGAAAATCGTCGGGCTGGTCGGGTCGTTGAGCGAGCCAATGACTCCGCGTGATTTCGCGCGAAAAGTCCAGGAAGTCATGGGCCGCGAGCCGCTGCTGGTCGAGGGCACTGCGATGATTCGTCGGGTCGGCTGGTGCACTGGCGGCGGGCAGGGTTATATCGATCAGGGCGTGGCGGCGGGTGTTGATCTGTTCCTCAGCGGCGAAGCCTCCGAGCAGACCTTCCACAGCGCTCGGGAAAACGACGTCAGCTTCATCGCCGCCGGCCACCACGCCACCGAGCGCTATGGCGTACAGGCGCTGGGTGACTACCTGGCAAAACGTTTCGCCCTCGAACACATCTTCATCGATTGCCCGAACCCGATCTGACCTATCACCGTTCCCTGTGTACCTGCGTAGGAGCTGCCGAAGGCTGCGATCTTTTGACTTTGTTTTTTAAAAGCAAGATCAAAAGATCGCAGCCTTCGGCAGCTCCTACAGGGGAGAACCGGGGCAAACCGGTGGGCATATTGATATGCCCTTTCGATCTAGTAGGTGTCCTGATTAGAAGAGGTCGCTGTGCTAGGATTCCCCGCTCGAACACGGCCCGCTGGCCGTTCATAAGAAAGTTTTCGTGAGTAGCCATGGTCGACAAACTGACGCATCTGAAACAGCTGGAGGCGGAAAGCATCCACATCATCCGCGAGGTGGCCGCCGAGTTCGACAACCCGGTGATGCTGTACTCCATCGGTAAAGACTCCGCCGTGATGCTGCATCTGGCACGCAAGGCGTTCTTCCCGGGCAAACTGCCGTTTCCGGTGATGCACGTCGACACTCGCTGGAAATTCCAGGAAATGTACAAGTTCCGCGACAAGATGGTCGAAGAGCTGGGCCTGGACCTGATCACCCACATCAACCCCGATGGCGTGGCGCAGAACATCAACCCGTTCACCCACGGCAGTGCCAAGCACACCGATATCATGAAGACTGAGGGCCTCAAGCAGGCGCTCGACAAGCATGGTTTCGACGCAGCGTTCGGCGGCGCCCGTCGCGATGAAGAGAAATCCCGCGCCAAGGAGCGCGTGTACTCGTTCCGCGACAGCAAGCACCGCTGGGATCCGAAGAACCAGCGTCCGGAGCTGTGGAACGTCTACAACGGCAAGGTCAACAAGGGCGAATCCATTCGGGTGTTCCCGTTGTCGAACTGGACCGAGCTGGACATTTGGCAGTACATCTACCTCGAAGGCATCCCGATTGTGCCGCTGTACTTCGCCGCCGAGCGTGAAGTGATCGAGAAGAACGGCACGCTGATCATGATCGACGACGACCGTATCCTCGAACACCTGTCCGATGAGGACAAGGCACGCATCGTCAAAAAGAAAGTGCGTTTCCGTACCCTTGGCTGCTACCCGTTGACGGGCGCGGTGGAGTCCGAGGCTGAAACCCTCACGGACATCATTCAGGAAATGCTCCTGACGCGAACTTCCGAGCGCCAGGGCCGGGTCATCGACCACGATGGCGCAGGCTCGATGGAAGACAAGAAACGTCAGGGTTATTTCTAAGGGGTTGTCATGTCGCACGCATCTGATTTGATCAGCGAGGACATCCTCGCCTACCTGGGCCAGCACGAACGTAAAGAGCTGCTGCGCTTTTTGACCTGCGGTAACGTCGATGACGGCAAGAGCACCCTGATCGGGCGTCTGCTGCACGACTCCAAGATGATCTACGAAGATCACCTGGAAGCGATTACCCGCGATTCGAAGAAAGTCGGCACCACCGGTGACGACATCGACCTGGCGTTGCTGGTCGACGGCCTGCAGGCCGAGCGTGAGCAGGGCATCACCATCGATGTCGCCTACCGCTATTTCTCCACCGCCAAACGCAAATTCATCATCGCCGACACCCCAGGCCATGAGCAGTACACCCGCAACATGGCCACCGGTGCGTCCACCTGTGACCTGGCGATCATCCTGGTCGACGCCCGTTACGGCGTGCAGACCCAGACCCGTCGCCACAGCTTCATCGCCTCGCTGCTGGGCATCAAACACATTGTTGTCGCCATCAACAAGATGGACCTGAAAGACTTCGATGAAGGCGTATTCGAGTCGATCAAGGCCGACTACCTGAAGTTTGCCGAAGGCTTGAAGATGAAGCCGACCAGCATGCACTTCGTGCCGATGTCTGCTCTCAAGGGCGACAACGTGGTGAACAAGTCCGAGCGCTCGCCGTGGTACACCGGCCAGTCGTTGATGGAAATTCTCGAGACCGTGGAAGTGGCGGGCGACCGCAACTTCACCGATCTGCGTTTCCCGGTGCAGTACGTCAACCGTCCGAATCTGAACTTCCGCGGTTTCGCCGGCACGCTGGCCAGCGGCATCGTGCACAAGGGCGACGAAGTGGTTGTTCTGCCGTCGGGCAAGAGCAGTCGCGTCAAATCCATCGTCACCTTCGAAGGTGAACTGGAGCACGCAGGCCCTGGTCAGGCGGTGACGCTGACGATGGAAGATGAAATCGACATCTCCCGCGGCGACTTGCTGGTGCATGCCGACAACGTGCCGCCAGTCACCGACAGCTTCGAAGCGATGCTGGTGTGGATGGCTGAAGAGCCGATGCTGCCGGGCAAGAAGTACGACATCAAACGCGCGACCAGTTACGTGCCGGGCTCGATTGCCAGCATCGTCAACAAGGTCGACGTGAACACCCTTGAAGAAGGCCCGGCGAGCGCGTTGCAGCTCAACGAAATCGGCAAGGTGAAGATCGCGCTCGACGCGCCGATCGCTCTCGACGGTTACGACAGCAACCGCACCACTGGCGCGTTCATCGTTATTGATCGCCTGACCAACGGCACCGTCGGCGCCGGCATGATCGTTGCTCAGCCAGTGGCTCACGGGACTGCTTCGCACCACGGCAAACTGGCTCATGTTGCCACTGAGGAACGTGCCCAGCGCTTCGGCCAGCAACCGGCGACCGTGCTGTTCAGCGGTCTGTCGGGCGCGGGCAAGAGCACGCTGGCCTATGCGGTCGAGCGCAAGCTGTTCGACATGGGCCGTGCAGTGTTTGTGCTGGATGGTCAGAATCTGCGTCAGGATCTGAACAAAGGCCTGCCGCAGGATCGTGCCGGTCGTACCGAGAACTGGCGTCGTGCTGCGCATGTGGCGCGTCAGTTCAACGAGGCCGGTCTGTTGACCCTGGCTGCGTTTGTGGCGCCGAGCGCTGAAGGTCGTGAGCAGGCCAGGGATCTGATCGGCAAGGAGCGTCTGCTGACGGTTTATGTGCAGGCTTCGCCGGCGGTGTGTGCCGAGCGTGATCCGCAGGGCTTGTATGCTGCGGGTGGCGATAATATTCCGGGTGAGTCCTTCCCGTACGATGTGCCGCTGAATGCCGATCTGGTGATCGATACGCAGTCGCTGTCGCTGGAAGAAAGCGTCAAGCAGGTGTTGGATCTGCTGCGCAAGCGTGGCGCGATTTAAGCGTTAGCCGGAAATGAAAGGCCCGCGGATGAGTGATCATTGGCGGGCTTTTTTTTGGGGGTGATTCGGTCAAGTGTGGGAGCTGGCCTGCCGGCGATGGCGGGCTTTGGGCCGACCATGCTCCTGGGGTTTTGGGTGTATATCCGTTGCTGCGGTAACGGCTGATTATGGTTCCGCCCTTACGGCGGGTCACCTTTTCCAAACGCCGAAAAGGTAACCCAAAAGGCTTGCTCCTGCGTTCGGCCCGCTCGCTGGGGCTCGGGGTCCCTTCGCTCCGGGATTGATCCGGGCGCAGCGCCTACGGTTTGCTTCGCTGCACCTCCTCTCGCTGTGTTTGGCTTCGCCAAACGGTCGCTGCGCTCCCACCCCCGGATCAATCCCTCCACTCAGCCTTCCGATGTCGCCTGTGAGTCAAGATCAAGATCAAGAGCTGCAGCCGAGCTTGCGCTCATCCTGGAGTGGGGCGGCTGCGCCGCGTGCGGGTTGTACTTATCTTCCCTGTAGGAGCTGCCGAAGGCTGCGATCTTTTGATCTTGATTTTGTGGGAGCTGGCTTGCCAGCGAAGGCGGCCTGCGAGCGACCAATCTCCAACTGGATACACTTGATCCAATTGTAGGAGTGAGCCTGCTCGCGATGGCGGTGTGTCATTCAACATTGGGAGGGGCTGATCCACTGCTATCGCGAGCAGGCTCACTCCTGCAGGGATTAGCGTTTGTCTGGGAATTCGCGGTGCATCTGTTCCAGCAGCGCATCCTTGTCCTGCCACAGCTGATTGATCCAGCCCTGGAATTGCAGGCGATATTCGCCGTCCTGGTCGTAGTTCTTGCCGATGAAGGCCGGCGGGATTTTCAGTTCTTCAAAGTGCACCACCACGTCGCGCACGTTGCCGCACAGCAGATCCCAGAAACCCGGACGCCCGCCCGGGTAGTGAATGGTCACGTTGACGATCGACTCCAGTTGCTCACCCATCGCGTCCAGCACGAAGGCGATGCCACCCGCCTTGGGTTTGAGCAGGTATTTGAACGGCGACTGCTGCTGCGCGTGCTTGCCTTCGGTGAAGCGTGTGCCTTCGACGAAGTTGAAAATCCCCACCGGGTTGTTGCGGAATTTCGCGCAGGTCTTGCGCGTGGTTTCCAGGTCTTTGCCTTTCTTCTCCGGGTGCTTTTCCAGGTACGCCTTGGAGTAGCGCTTCATGAACGGGAAGCCCAGCGCCCACCAGGCCAGACCGATCACCGGGACCCAGATCAGCTCTTGCTTGAGGAAGAATTTCAGCGGCTGGATCCGGCGGTTGAGCACGTATTGCAGCACCAGAATGTCGACCCAGCTCTGGTGGTTGCTGGTGATCAGGTACGAGTGTTGGTAGTCCAGACCTTGCAGGCCGCTGATGTGCCAGCGCGTGCGGCGCACCAGGTTCATCCAGCCTTTGTTGTTGCTGATCCAGGCTTCGTGGGTGTGGCTCATCAGCCACAGTGAGGCGCGGCGTGCGAGGTCGAACGGCAGCACTTTGATCAGCGCCACGCAGAACAGGAACGAGCACAGCAAAATCGTATTGAGCGCCAACAGCAGCGCGGCGATGACGCCGCGAATCGGGGCGGGCAGGAAGTCCAGCATTTACACATCCATAGGTCGGTTGGCGGCTTGAATCGCGGTCAGGGCGATGGTGTAGACGATGTCGTCGACCTGCGCGCCGCGCGGCAGATCGTTCACCGGTTTGCGCAGGCCTTGCAGCATCGGGCCGAGGCTGACGCAGTCGGCGCTGCGCTGCACGGCTTTGTGGGTGGTGTTGCCGGTGTTCAGGTCGGGGAACACGAACACCGTGGCGCGACCGGCCACCTGGCTGTTCGGCGCCAGTTGCCGGGCGACGTCTGCGTTGGCAGCGGCGTCGTATTGCAGCGGGCCGTCGATCAGCAGCGAGTGCTGTTGCTCGTGGGCGAGCAGGGTGGCTTCGCGGACTTTCTCGACTTCTTCGCCTGTGGCCGATTCGCCGCTGGAGTAACTGATCATCGCCACCCGCGGGGTGATGCCGAATGCTGCTGCGGAATCCGCGCTTTGCAGGGCGATCTCCGCCAGTTCGGCAGCGCTCGGGTGCGGGTTCATCACGCAGTCGCCATAGACCAGCACTTCTTCGGGGAACAGCATGAAGAACACCGACGACACCAGCGTGCAGCCGGGTGCGGTCTTGATCAGCTGCAGGGCCGGGCGGATGGTGTTGGCGGTGGTGTTGATCACGCCCGAGACCAGGCCGTCGACTTCATCCAGCGCGAGCATCATGGTGCCGATCACCACGGTGTCTTCCAGTTGCTGTTCGGCCATCGGCGCGTTGAGGCTTTTGCTTTTGCGCAGGGCGACCATCGGCTCGATGTAGCGCTCGCGGATCAGGTCCGGATCGAGAATCTCCAGCCCCGGCGGCAACTCGATGCCCTGCGCACGGGCCACGGCTTCGACGTCCTCGGGTTTGGCCAGTAACACGCAACGGGCAATGCCGCGCTCCTGGCAGATCGCCGCCGCTTGCACGGTGAGCGGCTCGCTGCCTTCGGGCAGGACGATGCGTTTGTTCGCCGACTGCGCCCGTTGAATCAGTTGATAGCGGAACACCGCTGGCGACAGACGCATTTCCCGCGGGGTGCCGCAGCGTTGATGCAGCCATTTGGCGTCGAGATGGCTGGCGACGAAGTCAGTGATGATCTCCGCGCGCTCGCGGTCATCGATGGGGATTTCCTTGTTCAGGCCATTGAGCAGGTTGGCGGTGTCGTAGGAGCCGGTGCTCACCGATAACACCGGCAGACCGGCCTGCAACGCGCCTCGGCACAAGTCCATGATGCGCGGATCGGGCAGGGTGTCGCTGGTCAACAACAGCCCGGCCAGCGGTACGCCGTTCAACGCCGCGAGGCTGACCGCGAGGATGATGTCGTCGCGGTCGCCCGGGGTCACCACCAACACGCCGGGCTTGAGCAGCTCGACGGTGTTGCGCATGGTGCGTGCGCAAATAATGATTTTGGTCATGCGCCGGGTTTCGTAATCGCCGGCGTTGAGCACCTGCGCGCCCATCAGGTCGGCGACGTCGCGGGTACGCGGTGCGTTGAGTTCGGGCTGGAACGGAATGCAACCGAGCAGACGGAAATCACCGCTGCGCAACAACGGCGAATGCTCTTTGAGGCGCGTGGCGAAGGCGTCCATGCTTTCGTCGGTCTTGACCTTGTTGAGGATCACACCGAGGACTTTCGGGTCTTTCGGGCCGCCGAACAATTGCGCCTGCAATTCGACGCGGCCGGAGAGTTCGGCGAGCACTTCATTCTCCGGCGCCGAGACCAGAATCACCTCGGCATCGAGGCTTTTCGCCAGGTGCAAATTGACCCGCGCGGCGTAACTGGCGCTGCGGGTCGGCACCATGCCTTCGACTACCAGCACGTCTTTGCCGATGGCAGCTTGCTGATACAAGGCGATGATTTCTTCGAGCAACTCATCGAGCTGACCGTCGCCGAGCATTCGCTCGACGTGGGCCAGACCCAGTGGTTGCGGCGGTTTCAGGCCGTGGGTGCGCGCCACCAGTTCAGTGGAACGCTCAGGGCCGGTGTCGCCCGGATGCGGCTGGGCAATCGGTTTGAAGAAGCCGACTTTCAGTCCGGCCCGCTCCAGGGTACGCACCAGCCCGAGGCTGATGGAGGTCAGACCCACGCCAAAATCGGTGGGCGCGATAAAAAAAGTTTGCATGCGGATTCTCTAAGGGTGCATGGCAATGGTGGCGATCTATACGTGACCGCCTACCGCAATTCAGTCGCCAAGGTTATCGCTAACCGAGCCTTGTGCGCACCAACCGCAGGCAAAGGGTTGGCCTATTTTTTCAATACGTTGCGCCGGGTCCAGGACCCAGGCCCGCGATTGCCAAGGCGGCTGGTGACGCAGGTGCTGGGTGTGGCCACAGGAAAGCTCGGCCACCCAGTGACCGTCTTCATCCTGATGGAAGCCGGTGATCGTCGAATCCCGTTTGTCCGGGTTGTGTTCGCTTTCGCGCGATTGCTTCGCTAAACTTGGCCTTTCTATATTCTTCTGCAAAAGGTCTCGCCCCATGCTGATCGCCGCCAATAAGGCTGTCTCCATCGACTATACCCTGACCAACGACGCTGGTGAGGTCATCGACAGCTCCGCCGGCGGCGCTCCGCTGGTCTACCTGCAAGGCGCAGGCAACATCATCCCGGGCCTGGAAAAAGCTCTGGAAGGCAAAGCTGTTGGTGACGAGCTGAAAGTTTCCGTTGAGCCGGAAGATGCCTACGGCGAATTCAACCCTGATCTGCTCAGCACCCTGAGCCGCAGCATGTTCGAAGGCGTTGACGAGCTGGAAGTCGGCATGCAATTCCACGCTTCGGCGCCGGACGGCCAGATGCAGATCGTGACCATCCGTGACCTGGACGGCGACGACGTCACCGTAGACGGCAACCACCCACTGGCCGGTAAGCGCCTGAACTTCGAAGTGAAGGTCGTTGATATCCGTGACGCCAGCGAGGAAGAGCTCGCTCATGGCCACGCCCATGGCGAAGGTGGCCATCACCACTGATTTTCTGCGCTAAGCTTCGAGTACTGGAGAGGCGCCTGCGGGCGCCTTTTTAGTCCGCGGCTGTCCTTGGCGCTCTCGTCAAGTGGCTGTTTCGAGTAGAACACGGGAATCTGGAGTCCGTCATGAGTGCTTTTCACGACCTTAAGTTGACAGCCCTGAATGGTCAGGAGCTACCGCTGGCGCCTTTCAAGGGCCAAGTCGTGCTGGTGGTCAACGTCGCCTCCAAATGCGGCTTGACCCCACAGTACGCGGCACTGGAAAACCTCTACCAGCAATTCAAGGGCAAGGGCTTCAGTGTGCTGGGCCTGCCGTGCAACCAGTTTGCTGGCCAGGAACCAGGCACCGAACAGGAAATCCAGGAATTCTGCAGCCTGAACTATGGCGTGACGTTTCCGTTGTCGAGCAAACTCGAAGTCAACGGTCATGATCGTCATCAGCTCTACCGCTTGCTCGCGGGAGAGGGCGCGGAGTTTCCCGGGGATATCACCTGGAACTTCGAGAAGTTTCTGCTCGGCAAGGACGGCCGGGTGCTGGCGCGATTCTCGCCGCGCACCGCGCCGGATGATCCGACAGTGATTGCCGCGATTGAAAAAGCGCTGAGCTGAACCAGCAAGATCAAAAGATCGTCCGATCGCGGCCCGAGCCTGCGGCAGCTCCTACAATCATTCGATAATTCGATGACGTGTAGGAGCTGCCGGAGGCTCGGGCCGCGATCGGACGATCTTTTTGTTTCTAATCCCTGATCACCCAAATCAATAATGCTGTTCAAGGCTTGTAACTCTCCATATTATCGCCGTCATAAAGTCATTCCCTGTGGAGCCTTCCAATGCCGGTGCAAGCCCTGTTCAAACCGTTCCACCTCGGTGCCCTTGAACTGCCGACCCGTGTGGTCATGGCGCCGATGACCCGCTCGTTTTCCCCGGGTGGTGTACCTAACTCCAAAGTGATCGAGTATTACCGTCGTCGCGCTGCGGCCGGCGTTGGCCTGATCATCACCGAAGGCACCACCGTCGGCCACGTTGCCTCCAATGGTTACCCGAACGTGCCGCAGTTCTTTGGTGAAGCACCGTTGGCCGGCTGGAAGAAAGTCGTCGACGCGGTGCATGCCGAGGGCGGCAAGATTGTTCCGCAACTGTGGCATGTCGGCAGCGTGCGCCGCATCGGCACCGAGCCGGACGCCAGCGTGCCGGGTTACGGTCCGACGGAAAAACTCAAGGACGGCCAGGTCGTGGTGCACGGCATGACCAAACAGGATATTCAGGACGTCATCGCCGCATTTGCCCAGGCGGCGAAGGATGCGCAGAGCATCGGCATGGACGGCGTGGAAATCCACGGCGCCCACGGTTACCTGATCGATCAGTTCTTTTGGGAAGGCAGCAACCAGCGCAGCGATGAATACGGTGGCAGCCTGGCCAACCGTTCGCGCTTCGCCATCGAGCTGATTCAAGCGGTGCGTGCTGCGGTCGGTGAAGGCTTCCCGATCATCTTCCGTTTCTCGCAGTGGAAACAGCAGGATTACACTGCGCGTCTGGTGCAGACCCCGGAGGCGCTGGACGAATTCCTCAAGCCGCTGGCCGATGCCGGTGTGGATATTTTCCACTGCTCGACGCGGCGTTTCTGGGAGCCTGAGTTCGACGGTTCCGAGCTGAACCTGGCCGGCTGGACGCGCAAGCTGACTGGCAAACCGACCATCACCGTAGGCAGCGTCGGCCTGGACGGCGAGTTCCTGCAGTTCATGGTCAACACCGACAAGGTCGCGCAACCGGCAAGCCTGGAGAAACTGCTTGAGCGTTTGAACAACGACGAGTTCGATCTGGTGGCAGTGGGTCGTGCGCTGCTGGTGGATCCGGACTGGGCGCTGAAAGTCCGCGAAGGGCGTGAGCAGGACATTCTGCCGTTCAGCCGCGAGGCGTTGATGACACTGGTTTAAGCGTCGCCATTACCGGCCCCTTCGCGAGCAGGCTCGCTCCCACAGGTTTCTCTGGGTTCACAAAATCCGTGTTCACTGGAGAACCCTTGTGGGAGCGAGCCTGCTCGCGAAGGCAGGTTCAAAATCTGCGGAAATCTAGGGCAATGTCTGCGCATTCGGCAACACCTGCTCCCGCACACACGCCCCACGCAAATGCTTTTCAAACTGCTCGATGATCGCCGCCCACCCCTGGCGACTGGCATGCTGCCGTGCATTCAGACGCACGCAACGTAGCGTCTCATCCTCCTCCAGCAACCAAGCCGCGGCATCGCAGAACGCCTCCTCATCCCCCGGCATCGCCAACACGCCGTTGTAGCCATGGCGAATGTGTTGCGCCGCCGCAGCCTGATCGTAAGCCACCACCCCCAGACCTGAAGCCAGCGCCTCAAGCACCACGTTGCCGAAGGTTTCGGTCATGCTCGGGAACAGAAAAATATCGCCGGACGCATAGTGCGCCGCCAGCGCTTCGCCGCGTTGTGAACCACAGAAGATCGCTTGCTGAATGTCCTTTTCCAGCGCCACACGTTGCGGTCCGTCGCCGACCACGATCAGCTTCAGCTTGCGCTGCGGATAAGTGCGGCACAGGGTGTCGAAGCAGCGCTTGAGCAGGCCGAGGTTCTTTTCCGGGGCCAGACGGCCGACGTGAATCACCGCGATGTCCTGCTCGCTCAGGCCCCATTGCTCACGCAAGCCGTTCAGGCGCTTGGCCGGGTGAAACAACTGGCTGTCCACGCCTCGGGAGAGCAGGGCGAGTCGGTCGAAATGCCGACGCTCCAGTTCCAGGCGCTGACTGACACTGGGGACCAGGGTCATCGTCGAGCGATTGTGAAACCAACGCAGATAATGGGTCAGCAAGCGCGTCAGCAAACTCAGTCCGTACTGGTGAGTGTACTGCTGGAAATTGGTGTGAAAACCGCTGACCACCGAGATCCCCAAGCGTCGCGCCGCACGCAACGCCGACAAACCGAGCGGGCCTTCGGTGGCGATGTACAAAACGTCCGGGCGATGACGCTTCCAGCGCCGCAGCAGTTTGTGCATCGACGACTGGCCCCATTGCAGACCGGGATAGCCCGGCAACGGCCAGCCCCGACACAACAGCAAGGCATCGTCCTCGACGCGCTGCGGATCCCCCGGCTGGCGCGGTCGCACCAGTTCCACCTGATGCCCGCGCGCGCGCAAGCCATCGCACAAGCGACCAAGGGTATTGGCCACCCCGTTGATTTCCGGTGGGAAAGTTTCACTGATCAGGGTGATATGCAGAGCTGTCGTCATGACCTCAGTGTCGGCTGAGGCCATGTCGTGCTTGTGACGTTCGGATGATTGATTTGTGACTGGCTGTTTGTGAGCGGCCTAGCGCTGCGTGACGAGGTTCTCCGCCCCGCGCTCACGTACCCAGAACAAGGTCGCGCCCGCAACGGCGGCCGGCATCATCAGGATATTGACCACCGGAATCAGCAGCACCAGATAGACAATCCCGCCAAAACTCATGCTCTGCCAACGCTTCTCGCGCAGCCAGGCGAGCATCTCGTTCCAGCCCAGTTTGTGGTTGTCCGCCGGGTAGTCGATGTACTGGATTGCCATCATCCACACACCGAACAACAGCCACAGCGGCGCGGCGACGATGTTTACCACCGGGATGAACGAGAGGATGAACAGGCCGATCGCCCGGGGCAGGAAGTAGCCGAGTTTGCGCATTTCCCGGGCGAGGGTGCGCGGGATCATCGCGATCAGTTCGCCCCAACTGAAGGCCGGGAAATCATCGGTGCCGCGTACCACCACTTCGACTTTTTCCGCGAGGAAACCGTTGAACGGCGCAGCGATCACGTTGGCGAGCATGGTGAAAGTGAAGAACACCATCAGCGCCACCAGCACCACGAACAGCGGCCAGAGGATGTAGCTGAGGAAACTCAGCCAGTCGGGCAGCGACGGCATCAGGCTGTCGACCCAAAGGCTGAACTGATGGCCGGCCAGATAGATCAATCCGACGAACAGCACCAGGTTGATCGCCAGTGGCAGCAACACGAACAGCCGCAGGCCGGGGCTGAGAACCAGTTTGAGGCCTTCGCGCAGGTATTGCGGGCCGGACAGAACAGGGGCGGGCATAAGGTGCTCCGAGCAAGGGAAAACGCGCCGACCTTACCGACTTTGCAACTGGTGTGAAAGCGCGGCAAAGCCATCGACATTCACTGTAACAAAGACCTGAGGGGATTCATTCGTTAGCGAATCGTTTACAGCCCCCAGGGCTTTTTTTGGGGCGATCATAAAAATTCATGGTCAGGTCCCGAGAAAAATTCTGAGTTGGTGTGTAGGTCTGCTCTATGAAGCGGGTGTTCGCAACAAAAGATCTGTCGTTAGCAGCTCGACCAGTGCGGCTAATGCTTCGATAGTACTGCTCATCATCCTAGACCTCTGGCGTAGGCACTTGGCATCTATGCTTGGGAAAAATCCTACAAGTCTTTGGGAGGATCCCTGCTCAAAACTCCGAAATCACCTAGCAGAATGCCTCTCCTTGGCTTCATGGCAATGGCAGACGAACGATGACCTCCCTGCGTATTCTGGTTTTAGAACAACACTCGGCTCAGCGCAGCGCCGTGGTCGCCGCGCTGCAACAATTGGGTGTCTTCGATATTTTGCAGGCCGACAGCGGAGAAAAGGCGCTGACTTTGATGCAGCGCCAAGGCCAAGTGGATGTAGCCCTGTGCGACCTGGCCCACATGGGCATGGATTGCCTGGATTTCCTTAACTGCGTGGGCCAGTTGTCGATGGTTCGGGCAGTGATTCTCTACTGTGAGTTTCAACCGCAGTTGCGCCGGGCCATCGAACAGATGGTCTCGTTTTCCGGGGTGGAACTGCTGGGAACCCTGAGCACCCCGATACAGGCCAAGGCCCTGCAAAAAATCCTGCAGCGATATCAGTATCAATGCCGGGTAAAGACAGCGATGCCTGTTCCAGTCATGACCTTGCCCAACGAAGAAGACATTCGCCGCGGGCTGGCGCTGGGCGAGTTCCGCGCGTTCTTCCAGCCCAAGTTCTTTCTAGCCAATGGTCAGGCAGCGGGAGTTGAAGTCCTGGCGCGTTGGCTGCATCCGTCGAAGGGCCTGCTGCTGCCCAGGGATTTTCTAGCAGCTGTGCTCGCGTACGACCTGATCGATGAGATGTTCAAGCAGTTGTTGGAACAGGGGCTGAGTCTGCTGGGCATGTTGCAGCGGGGTGGGCGCCCGCTGGAGATGTCGTTCAACCTGCATGCATCCCAGCTGTTGGAGGCGGGTTTGACCGACCATATTCGTCAAGCGCTAAGGCGCTATCGAGTATCCGCTTCGATCCTGACGTTCGAGTTGGCGGAGAGCGGCCTGCTGGAGATCCAGCCGAGGATTCAGGAGAGCCTGTTGCGTTTGCGGGTGATGGGTTGCGGGCTGTCTATCGATGATTTTGCCGTGGGCTTTTCCTCCCTGAAATTGCTTTGCCAATTACCTTTCAGCGAGATCAAGCTGGACGGTGAATTTGTCCGCAACATCCATGAGCCCCGCAGTAAAGCGGTGATTGCCAGCACGGTGGCCTTGGCGCGTTCCCTAGGCATGTCGCTGGTGATCGAAGGGGTCAGCAATCAGCAGGAGTGCTATGCGCTCATCAATATGGGATGTGAAGTCGGTCAGGGTTTTTACTATGCCCAGCCAATGTCTTCCCATGAGCTATTAACATGGCTGCGGGCACCCACTATCGCCGGGGAGGAAGAGGGGGAGCCAGCGCTTCGCAGATGAAGAAAAACACGTCGCACGCCGACTTGTAAAAGCTCATATATGCTAAAAGCCGTAGCGGGACATCAGGCGCTTTGCATATAGCATCCTGCTCCCTTCCCGATTCGAATTTCGTTCCCCCATTTCCAGAGGCTCTTATGCTCAAAGCCGTGATTGTGGACGATCACCCGTTCATACGTTCGACCGTGAGGATGATCCTCAAGCAGCAGCAGTACGAGGTCGTGGCGGAAACCGACAACGGCGCCTCGGCCGTCCAACTGACCCGTGAGCATCAGCCCAACCTGGTGCTGTTGGATATCTCCATGCCGGGGGTAGACGGCCTGGATGCGCTGAACCGCATCTCGGCGTTGGCGCTGCCGGTGAAGGTCCTGGTTCTGACGTCCTTGTCCCCGGTGTTCTTTTCGATGCGTTGTATGCGTGCGGGGGCCGCCGGCTATGTGTCGAAAGCTGATGACCTGGATGAGCTGGTGAAGGCTATCAACGCCATCAAGTCTGGCTACACCTTCTTCCCCGACCTGACCCTGAACTCGGTGCGCAGGGAGGACGTCGAAGCTTCGGAACAGGCTTTGATCGAGAGCCTTTCCGACCGGGAACTGTCGATTCTGCAGCAACTGGCCAAAGGTTTGAGCAACAAGCAGATCGGTGACGACATGCTCTTGAGCAACAAGACCATCAGCACCTATAAAGCCCGAATAATCGAGAAACTCAATATCAGCTCGCTGGTGCACCTGTCGGAGCTGGCCAAGCGTAATGACCTGATCTGATGAAATCTTCATTGCGCTTGTGCTTGGCCCTGCTGGTGTCGCTGTCGCCGATATTCGCGGTGGTTCACGCCTCTGATGAGTCTGAAGTGGAAACCCTGCAATTGCTTGGGCGCTCCAGTCTGGGGGAGCCGCAGGTCGAGCTTGCCGAGGCGGACTGGAGCTGGTTGCGCAAGAAAGGCACGTTGTACTTGGGGATTTCGGCACCGGATTACCCGCCCTTCGACGTGACCGGCACCGGTCGCGATTACGAAGGACTGACCGCCGATTACGTAGGGCTGCTGGCGCAGCTGCTGCACGTCCAGGTGCAGGTGCGTCGATTCCCGTCCAGAGCCGACGTGATCCGTGCGCTGAAAGACGGTGAAGTCGACTTGCTGGGCACCGCCAACGGTTTCGAAGAGAGCGATCCCGAACTGGTGATGTCGACCGCCTATGCCGACGATCAACCGATGATCGTCACCCGCAGCGACGAAGGTGCTTCGTTTGCCGGGGACATGTCGGGGAAAAAGATTTCAATGCTGTACCACTACCTGCCGCCGCAGAGTGTCAAACGCGCCTACCCCGAGGCTGAGCTGCAACTCTACCCTTCGACGTTGAGCGCGATTGGTGCCGTGGCCTTTGGCAAGGCCGATGCCTACCTCGGTGATGCCATCAGTGCCAACTACTTGATCGGCATGAACTACCTGAACAATGTTCGGCTCAGCGACTTCTCGCGGCTGGAGGGCAGCCGCTTTGCCTTTGCCTTGTCCGCCAGCAACACTCGACTGTTGGGCATCACCAATGCCGCCATCGCGGCGATTCCCATCGGCGAGCGCATGGCCATTCTGCGGCGCTGGGGAGCTTCCGAGATGAATATCCCGGGGCAGAATCGCCTCCACCTCACGCCCAAGGAACAGCGCTGGCTGGAACAGCACCCCAGGGTCACGGTGGCGGCGATGGAGAACTTCCTGCCACTGTCGTTCTTCGACAAGAAAGGTTCCCTGCGTGGTGTCAGCGCCGACGTGCTGGCCAAGGTCAGCCTGCGTACCGGTTTGAAGTTCGATACGGTGCGGGGCACCTCAATGGCCCGACAGATCGATAACCTGCAGGCTGGCAAGGTTGATCTGTTGGCCGCCTTGACCCCGAGTGCCGAGCGGGAAGGGCAGATGCGCTTTACTCGGCCTTATTTGTCGACACCTTACGTGTTGATCACTCGCATGGATCCGCAGAGCCCGGCGACTCTAGATGATATGGCCGGCAAACGCCTTGCGATCATTCGCGGCATGTTCCTCACCGACTACATCACCAGCCATTTTCCCCAGGTGCAGATCGTCTATGCGGACAACGCCGCCCAGGTCATGGCGATGGTCGCCAAGGGTGAGGCCGATGCCGGCGCTAACTCCCTGCTCAGCGCGCGTTACATGATTTCCCGGCAGTATCGAGAGCGTTTGCAGGTCACCAGCACCGTCGGCATCGAACCCGCCCGATTTGCTTTCGTTACCAAGCGCGGTGACCTGGAACTGTACGCCATCCTGGAAAAGGCCCTGCTGAGTATCTCGCCGGAAGAAATGGCCGAGATCACCAACCGCTGGCGCAGCGAGGTGGTGATCGACGACACCTTCTGGCTACGTAATCGCGATGCGATTGTCCAGGGCTTCTTTATCGCTGGTGTGTTGCTGCTGGTTGCTTTTTTTTGGATCGCTTACCTGCGCCGCCTGATCCAACGGCGCGAAGTGGCCGAGCGGGCGCTGAGCAACCAGCTGGAATTCATGCGGGTGCTGATCGATGGCACGCCGCATCCGATCTACGTGCGTGACCTCGAGGGGCGCATGGTGATCTGCAACTCCAGCTACCTCAATGTACTGGGCCTGAGCAACGACGACGTGCTGGGCAAGCGCATTACTGAAAGCGTGTTTACCGACAGCACCGAAGCGGCGGCCTACCACGACGAGTACCTGCAGGTACTGCGCGAGGATATATCCAGAGTCCAGGATCGCGCGTTGATCTTGCCAGACGGTCGTCGGCTGACGATCTATCACTGGATGCTGCCGTACAAGGACAGCGAAGGGATCATTGCCGGCATGATCGCCGGCTGGATCGATGTCAGCGAGCGGGAGCAACTGCTGGGCATGGTCCAGGAAGCCAACCGGGCCAAGACCACTTTCCTGGCGACCATGAGTCATGAAATTCGTACGCCGCTGAACGCGGTGATCGGCATGCTCGAACTGGCTCTGAAAAAGTCCGATCAGGGCGTTCTTGACCGCTTTGCCATCGAAGTCGCATCGGGAGCCGCCCACGGCCTGCTGGACTTGATCGGCGATATCCTCGACATCGCCCGGATCGAGTCCGGCAAACTGTCCCTGACTTTGGGCCGCGCCAACCTCAGGGAATTGATCAAGTCGGTGGCGCGGATCTTCGAGGGCTTGGCGGAGCAGAAACAACTGAAGTTGGAGCTGACGCTGGATGCGCGCGCCGATTGCGATGTGTCGATCGATCCGCTGCGTTTAAAGCAGGTCATTTCCAACCTGGTCAGCAACGCCATCAAGTTCACCGCCGAAGGTGAAGTGCGCCTGCTCCTGGAAGTGCTGGACGACACTCCCGGCGAGCCGCTATCGATACGGCTGCGGGTGGAGGACAGTGGTCAAGGCATTTCCGTGGAGGACCAGCAGCGCCTGTTCAGCCCCTTCACCCAGGCCAGCAACAACAACCAGTCCGGCCGCAGCGGCTCGGGCCTGGGGCTGGTCATCAGCCGCACCCTGTGCGAAATGATGGGCGGGCAACTGCACTTGCATAGCGTGCTGGGGCAGGGCACGCAGATCGAAGTACTGCTGCAGATGCCGGTCCTCGAACCGCTGCCCCCTGAAGCACCCTCAGCGATTGAAGCCTCGCTCCAGCAGCCACTGAAGATTCTGGTGGTCGACGACTACCCGGCCAACCGCCTGCTGCTGTCCAAGCAGTTGGGCTACCTGGGCCACGAGATGGTTGAGGCCCAGGACGGCGCCCATGGCTTGCGCGCCTGGCGCAAGCAGCGTTTCGATGTGGTGATCACCGACTGCAATATGCCGATCATGAACGGCTATGCCCTGTCGCGCGCGATCCGTGCCGAGGAAGCGGACCGGCGCCTGGCGCCGTGCCTGATCATCGGCTTTACCGCCAACGCGCAACCGGATGAAAAGACCCGGTGCCTGGAGGCGGGTATGGACGACTGCCTGTTCAAGCCCATCAGCCTGGAGTCGCTCAAGCAGCGCCTGGACCGGTTCGAGCCGGTCGTCGTCGCGGTGCCGGCGGATCAAGCCGCCGAGGAGCAGACCGACGACATCGACTTCGCCTCCCTAGAAAAACTGGTCCGCGGCGATCAGACGGCGATGCGCGAGCTGCTGAACGACCTGGCGCAGAGCAACCAGCAGGACATGGCCCGGCTGGCCGAGGACTGCTCCACCCAGGACTGGCAGGAACTCTCCGACCTGGCGCACAAGGTCAAGGGCGGCGCGCGCATCGTCAAGGCCCGACGCCTGATCCTGGCCTGCGAGCAACTGGAGGCCGCCTGTGAAGCGAAGGCAGACGGGCAGGCCCTGCGGCGGGCGGGTGCTGCGTTGAAAGAGGAAATGTCCGCGCTGGCGATGGCGTTGGATACTTACACCGGATCCATCTAGACCTACTAAAGCGCAGAACCGGGTGTTAAGTGACAGGGCCGCAATTGTCCGGAGTCTCGAAACTTCAAAATTTAAAATCGCGTTATATACAAGGCTGCACAGAGGAACGTGCAATGCGTTGGTTTCAACATGATGCTCGGGGATCTTGTCCCATGCCACTTCAGGTCGCCGGAAATTTCCTACAAAGGCTTGGGCTGATTCGGATACTGCCACGCTTTGCCCTTGCTTATTCTGGTGCCCAGGTAATAGAGAACAAGCTAACGAGATGAACAGTCTTGAACTCACTGCCTGTCTTTATCCTTGTATTTTATTAATAGGTAAATGTGATGAACTTTCCTAAAAAGGTAATGTTGGGTTCTGTGTTGTTGCTGGGCGCTACCAGTGTGCTTGCAGATAACGCGGATCTGCGTGTTATTGGTACTATTGCGCCAAGTGCTTGTACTCCAGTTTTTACGGGTGGTGCGACTGTTAACTACGGTGCCATTCCTCCCGCTTCTCTGGGCCAAACTACCGAGACCACTTTGGCCGCGCGGGATGTTGCGTACACGATTACTTGTAATGCTCCTCTTGTGATTTCTACAACCTGGCGCGATGCTCGAGCAGGTACCGCTACAACAGGAACGGCACCGGCTATTAACTATTTCGGCCTCGGCCAACATGGTGGCGCTAACATTGGTCGCTATCAGGTCGCCAATGTTGTTGCTGGTACTACCGCAGATGGTAATGCTGTCGATTTAATCCAGAAAAATACTGCGACTGGACCTTGGCTTCTTTCCAATGTCGGTACAGTCGCGAATGATGGAATTCGACAGTACTCCTACGCTCCGGTTGGTACATTGGTTCCGGGAGCTTACTCGACATATGCCGGAACAATTCGTGTGACTTCGGTAATTGCACCGACTCAAAGCCTCAATATGAACACTGAAGTCACTCTTGATGGTCTCTCCACTATGACCGTTAACTACCTGTAATACGGTATTTATATTGCGCTCCACTTAGGGCGCAATATGATATTTCGTTTTTTCTTCGCTTGTCCTTTGTTTTCTTACTTGTCTCTCTTGAACCCTAAGGAGTAGTGCGCTTTCAATTTGCTGGAGGATAATTTTTCATATTTTCGATAAGGCCAAACTGCTCTTTCTCGTCATGTTGGTCCCTATCAGCCCGATGTCCCAGGCTGCCGGCATGGTGCCTGAATCCACCGTGGTATTGGTCAATGTCGCCGACGGCGAAGGCACCATGAATGTTACCAACAGCGGTGACAAAGCCATGTTGCTCTACACCTCGCTGGAGAACCTGCCGGAAGATCAGGACAGCCTGCTGGTGGTCAGCCCGCCCATGGGCCGGGTCGAGGCCGGGGAAAAGCGACTGGTGCGTTTTATCCAGTCTGAGCAACCTATTACTGCCCAACGACTCAAGCACGTGACCTTCGAGGGCATCCCGCAATCCGATCCCGCGGCCAAGGGGAAAATCGGCGTCACCGTGCGCCAGAAAGGAAATGCCCGCGGTGGCAACAGGGTTGAACGTCTACAACGGGTCACTTGAGAGCCATTGACGCGGAGGAATAGTTGCAGTGACAGGGCCGTAACGGCCCGAGTCTTTATTCCTCCTTTATCCAGTTTCTTTCTTCTTGTTTTTCGTCAACTGCTTGGGAAATTTCCTACATCCCCTTGGGCTACTTCATATTCGTCTGCATGAGTGATCTCGTTACCCTGAGCCCAGGTCATAGATGCAAGGCAGATACAACGTTGCGTTTTGCTCTAGTAGCCTTTCTTTGAGGTTCTTAATACGGATGATTAGCCATGAGCTTCCCTAAGAAAACACTGCTGGGTTCTTTGCTACTGCTAAGCGCGACGAGTGCATTTGCTGTCGATACCGCCGATCTGCGGGTGATTGGTACTATCGCACCCACTGCCTGTACGCCAACTTTTGCAGGTGGTGGCACTATTAACTACGGCTTGATTCCTGGTGCCTCGTTGAGCGCAACTGCCGAGACTGCACTTGCCGTCAGAACCATTAGCTATACCATTACGTGTAATGCTCCTATTAGAATTGGTATGTCGTGGACTGACAGTCGCCGGGATAGTACTGTCAGGGCTCCCTATAATGGGCTTGGAAAACACATGGGGGCTAATATCGGGTTTTTCCTTATGACTCCCGTTCCTGCCGGGACTACCGCAGATGGGGCTTCGGTAGATCTTATTAGTAGAACCAATGATACTGCGGCCTGGGTACTTGCGAGTGCTATTAGCCCTATAGTGCCTGACGGCGTACGCACTCACAGCTATGCTCCAAAGGGAACGCTGGTTCCAGGCGCCTATAGTAACTATGCAGGCACTATCAATGTTCTTTCAGTTATTGCCCCTACCAGCACGCTGGATATGACCCGCTCGGTGACCCTGGATGGTCTGACGACCATGATAGTTCGTTACTTGTAACGATGGATAGTATTGCGCCTACAGGTGTGGGCGTAATTCTAAAAATATAAGTGTCCTATGGGTTGGTCTGTTTTTTCTTGTCAATTGTTAATGGAAGATGGCTTGTCAGTCTTTAGTGGTTTTGCGGATTTTCTTTAAGTCGCATCTCTTTCGATAAGGAGGAAAATATTATCTACTGGGCGATTTTTTCGCTCCCTCTCGACGCACACGCCGGATGAATATCGGCACTCTTCGGTCGGTGCGATTTAATAAAGTAGGTAGAGCCGCTCTAAGGTGTCACCTGATCTTCCTTTGTCTAATTCGCTCTGGAAGTGATTTTTATATAATTAAAGTTGCGTAAGAAATTTCCTACATGATTGTGGGCTGATTCATCTGTTTTTAAGGTTTCATCTCATTAAACTTAAGGTGATGTTGTTGGTGTTGCTTGCCTTGGTAGTGGATGTTTTTTTGTATGGGGCGGCGCGATAGTTATTAAGTGGTCGAATTTTTTTGCGAGGGTTTATCTATGAAGTTTTCATATAAAATTGGCTTGTGTTCCTTGGCTGCATTTGTGTTAGTTGCATTAAGTAATATTTCCCATGCGGCAGGCATGGTGCCCGAATCCACCGTGGTATTGGTCAATGTCGCCGATGGCGAAGGCACCATGAATGTCACCAACAGCGATGACAAAGCCATGTTGCTCTACACCTCGCTGGAGAACCTGCCGGAAGATCAGGACAGCCTGCTGGTGGTCAGCCCGCCCGTGGCCCGGGTCGAGGCCGGGGAAAAGCAGCTGGTGCGTTTTATCGTCCAGTCGGAGCAACCTATTACCACCCAACGCCTCAAGCGCGTGACCTTCGAGGGCATCCCGCAAGCCGACCCCGCTGCCAAGGCGAAGATCGGCGTCACCGTGCGCCAGAACCTGCCGGTGCTGATCAGCCCCGGGGATCTGCCGAAGAAGCAGGACCCCTGGACCTTGCTGGAGTGGAGCCTCAACGGTCGCGACCTGGCGGTGAAGAACGACAGCCGTTACGTGGTGCGCCTCAACCAGGCATTCAGCGTGATGCCGGCCGACCTCAAGCTGGAACTGCCTGCCAGTTACATCCTGCCGGGGCAGACCCACCACTTCGAGCTGCCCGCCGGCACCACCCTGGGCGCTGACGCCAAGGTGCGGATCTACCCGGCCACCACCTACGGCTTCACCACCCCGCCTTTCGATGCGCCACTGAAGAAGCAGTGATCCCGTTCCGACCTTCCACGTGGTACAGCTCATGACTTTGCAACCGACGATGGCGCACTCCCGCCGAGGGAATGCGCGGAAATTCCCTGCGCCGATGCCAGCTTTCCGGGTCAGACCCTTGTTGCTGATGATCGCCGGCCTGATCGCCTGCGGCGCGCAGGTGGCCAAGGCCGCGGCGCCTGCCTCGCCCGGCGGCACGGCACCCAAGGGCGCAGCGGCCCCGGCGTCGTTCGACCAGGGCATGTTGAAAAGCCTTGGCCTCGATCCGAAGGTGGCGGAGTTTTTCAGCCAGGCACCGCGCTTTACCGAAGGCCGTCGCCGGGTCGGCCTGCAGGTCAACGGCAGCCCGCGTGGCAGCGTCGACGCGCGGTTCGATGCCGAGGGCGCGTTGTGTTTCGACCGGGCGCTCATGGATCAGGCCAACCTGCGGGTGCCCGCGGACGAGTACCGGCTGAGCCAGGGGCAACCCCCGGCGGACAGCGACTGCTACGACTTTGCCCGCGCCTACCCACAGACCGAAGTAGAACTGCGGCCGAACCGCGAAGAGGTAGCCCTGCTGGTCAGCAGCGACGCCCTGCGCCCGATCGGTGAAGACCTGGGCATTTATCAGGGCGGCGGCAGCGCCGGGCTGTTCAACTATGAAGTGCTGGGGCAGAACAACCAGTTTTCTGGCGGGCAGAACAGCTATTACGCCGCCAATACCGAGTTGGGTTTCAACGCCGGTGACTGGATTGTGCGCAGCCGTCAGGCGTACTCGATGCAGAACGAGGTGAGCAACTTCCAGTCGCTCTACACCTATGCGCAGAAAACCTTCGTGCCGCTGAAGTCGACCCTGCAGGCGGGGCAGATCAATATCAGCAACTCGGTGTTCCAGGGCGCGGCGATCACCGGCGTACAGGTGGTCCCGGAGGCGGCGCTGCAAGGTCGCGGGCTCGGCGGCGCCACTGTCGAGGGTATTGCCCAGAGTTCGGCGCGGGTGGAAGTGCGCCAGGCCGGCGCGCTGATTCACACCAGCCTGGTGCCTGCCGGGCCGTTCAGCCTGCCCAACGTGCAATTGTTGAACGGGCGCACGGACCTGGATGTACGGGTCATCGAAGCGGATGGCTCGCAGCGCAGCTTTACCATTCCAGCAGCCTCCCTGTCCCAGGTTGCGCTGACCGCACCAGGTTATTCGGTGGCCGCCGGTAAGGTCCGTACGTTCGAGGCCCGGGACATGCAGTCGCCGATGGTGGTGACCGGCACCGGCGGCTGGCTGTTGAACCCCAGTAATAAAGTGTCGACCGGGCTGATGCTCAGCGACAACGACTATCGCGCGGCGGCCTGGACCCTGGATTCGAGCCTGACCCCCAGCACGGTGATGAGTGTGCAAAACACCGTCTCCAATGCTGGCGAGGAGGGCAAGAGCGGCACCCAGGCGAGCATCTCGCTCAACACCAGCCTGACCGAGAGAATCAGCGCCGGGGTCAACGCCACCCGCCAGACCGAGGGTTATCGCGACCTGCTCGACACCACCCGCGAACAGACCCCTGGCTATACCGATGGCCTGAGCCAACAGCAGTACGGTGTTTCCCTGAGCTGGAACGACGACGTGCTGGGGGCCTTGGCTACTAGTTACTCGACCGGGACCACCTTCGACGGCCGTAGCACCCGCCATCTGAATGCTTCCTGGGTGAAAACCTTCAAGCATGCGACGGTCAGCCTGAACGTCGAGCGTTCCCTGGGCGGCAATCGCGACCAGGATGAGTTTTTCCGTGGAGGACGCTCCTCCAGCGATAGCGGCAATGCCATGTACCTCACGATCAGCGTGCCCCTGGGCGGCAAGCGCAATGTGCGGGCTTATGCCAACAAGCGCGACGGCAGCACCCGTTTTGGTACCACCTACGATGACAACAGCAATGATTTCGCCACCTATCGCCTGAGCGCCGAGCGTGACACCGAGCGCAAGGAACAGGACTTCTCCGGCAACCTCAACCTGATGCCGCGTTATGCCCAGGTCAACCTCGGTTATGCGCGCAATGGCGCCGACAGCACCAGCTACAGCGGCCAGTTGCGGGGCGGCGTGGCCGTGCATGAAAACGGCGTGACCCTGTCGCCCTATGCGCTGAGCGACACCTTCGGCGTGGTCAAGGTCGGCGATGTCGGCGGCGTCAAGCTGACCACCCCGAGCGGCCCGGTCTGGACCGACCCCTGGGGCAATGCGGTGATCCCGCAGCTCAATGCCTACCAGAACACCCGGGTGGAAATCGAGACCAAGAGCCTGCCGCGCAACGTGGATATCCAGAACGGCTTCAAGTCGGTGTCGGCCGGCCGCGGCTCGGTACAGAAACTCGACTTCCCGGTGGTCAAGTCGCGTCGCGCCTTGCTGCGGGTGACCGACGCCGCCGGCCAGCCGATGAGCAAGGGCCTGGCGGTATTCGATGCCAAGGGCAACTTCGTCACCACGGTGGTGGATGACGGCAAGGTGTTCCTGACCAATGGGCAGTTGAGCGAGGCCCTGAACATTCACACCACGGAGAGCACCTCCTGCGCGATCCATTTCAGCCTCCCGCAAGAGCCGGATCTGGATGTGTATTTCGAAACAGCCAAGGCCACTTGCACGGCCAGCTGATTGCCGACCCCATGCCGGGGCGAGGAACGAGTATGAAAACTTCCCTGTTAAGCCTGAGGGCACTGGCCCTCGGAACGCTGTTGGTCGGCGCGACCCTGGCGAGCGAGCCAGCCTTGGCCGATGACTGCCAGATCAACCTGAGCCAGTCACAGATGGACTTCGGACAGGTCATGCCGCCCAGTACCAACGCCGCCCTGAATGCCGGCAACCTGCATTCCCTGGGCAATCGGGTCATCAGCCTCAACGCCAGCTGCCCGCAACCTTCGAAGTTGCTGCTGGTGCTGCGGGGCGAGCAGCTCGGTGCGGACTTCAAGTTTGCCAAGCAGGGGCAGACCCGCGTGACCTTGAGTAATGCCTTGCTTGACGGACGCAGTGTCGAGCTGGCGCAGGTCAAGGCGCCTGGCGCGGCGGCGGGCGCCTACAGCCCATCGATCACCGTGGTGCCGGGAGACATGATCATCCCGGTCAGCGGTGGCTTGCCGGCGACGGGTTCGGTGCTGTCGCTGCAAGTGGAAATCCAGCCGGTGGTGCCGGTCGCGGAGCTGCGTACCCGCGAGGCCAAGACCCTGGAGGCCAATTTGTCGTTCGAGGTAAGGGTTTACTGAGAGCGGTGCCGCGCTGTTCCAGGGCGAGTGCAGGCCAGGAGCGGAGGCGGTGGATTCAAGCGTAAGGGACAGCTCCCAAGGCTGATCGTGGTTTCTCAACAAGGCAAACGCCTAAGCCAACTTTGCAATTTGAGGATTGCGATGGGGGCTGCTGCGTGCCGAATAAAATAAGGATGGTTTTATGTCTTCCAAGTCGAAGTGCTGTCTGGTCAGTGTTGTCGGGGGGGTGGCCCTTGAATTCATGACGCTGGGCCAGGCTCATGCCGTTACCTTGCCGGGCCTGGTGCTGGATGGGGTGACCATCGATGTGACCGGGAACAACTTCCCGGGGGTGCGCGATGGCGGGAATAATTTCCCGATCAGCATCCGTGACAGCGTCATTAGCGCCAACGGCCAGTTCAGCCACGGGGTGGTGTTGTCGGGGGCCAACAGCTCGGTGCTGGCCAACGATTCGACGGTGTCGACCTTGGGCGATGCCAGCCATGGTTTCAGCTTCGCCGGCGCGAACCAGACGGGGGTGTTGAACCGTACCGGGGTGAGCACGGCGGGAGACAACTCCTTTGCCTTGAACCTGGGGCAGGGTGCCCAGGTGCAACTGACCGATGTGAACCTGCAGACCCAGGGGCGGTTCTCCTCGGCGGCCGACCTGTCGGGCGCCAGCCAGCTCAGCGCCAGCGGCAGCCGTTTCCAGACCGCTGGCGACAATGCCCATGGCCTGTACCTGCTGGGTACCGACACCCGCCAGCGCGCGCTGGCCACCCTCATCGACAGCGACATCCGCACCAGCGGCGACAACGCCATCGGGGTCAACGTCAACGGCAATGCCACGGCGACCCTGGAGGGCAGCAGGATTGTCACCAGCGGTGCGAATGCCTTTGGCGTCTGGGTGCCGCATGCCGACAGCCAGTTGCTGGCGCGCAACCTGAGCATCGAGACCCAGGGCGACAACGCCATTGGCGTCTTTACCCAACTGGGCGGCAAAGCCAGCCTCGACGGTGGCCGCGTGCACACCCAGGGGAGCCAGGCGTATGCCCTGTATGCCGGCAACGTTTCGGCCATCGAGGCGCGCAATCTGTCGCTGCAGGTCGGAGCCAGCAGCGTCGGCGCCTTCGCGAGCGACCGTTCGCAGATCACGCTTGAAAACATCGACCTGAGCAGCGACCAGACGGCGATTGGCCTGGCGGCCTATTCCGGCTCGACCATCGCGGCCGCCGATTCCTCGATCAGCCTCAGCGGTAGCGGGGCGCGGGCGGCCCAGGCCAATAACGGCGGGACCTTGCGCCTGGACAACCTGGACATCGCGGCCACTGGTGCCGACAGCATCGGCTTGCAGTCATTGGCCAGCGCCGGCGTCGGCAACACCTTCGAGGTGCAGAACACCCGCCTCGACGTAGCCAACGGCCGGGCCATCAGCGTCCAGGGTGGCAGCGCGCGAATCGACCTGAGCGGCTCGACCCTGAGCGCGGACACCCTGTTGTCGGTGGATCAACGAACCCTCGCCGATGGCCGTGTGCTCGACAGCGAGGACGTGCTGATCACGGCCAGTCAGTCGAGCCTGAGCGGCGCCATTCAGGCCAACGCGCGCAATTCACAACTGCTGCTGGAAGATGGCTCCAGCCTGACTGGCACGGCCCATGGCTTGAATGGGCTGACCTTGAATCAAAGTGCCTGGGACATGACCGGCAGTTCGCAGATCGGGCAGTTGAACCTCGATCAAGGGCAGGTGCGTTTCAGCGGTCCTGTGCACAGCGTGCTGGCCATCGACGGCGACCTCACCGGCACCGGCACCTTCATGATGAACAGCGACCTGGCCAGCGAGCAGGGCGACCTGATCAAGGTCGGCGGTTCGATCGAAGGCGCCCATACCCTGGTGGTGGAAGACTCGGGCCATGAGCCGGCGGCGGCCAACGGCAAGCTGATGCTGGTGGACGGCAACGGTGGCGCGGGGCGCTTCAGCCTGTATGGCGGGCATGTAGACGCGGGCGCTTTCCGCTACACCCTGGAGCAGCGGGCGGATGACTGGTATCTGGTGAACACCGCCGGTGTGACGCCGGTCGACCCTCCGGTTGACCCGCGTGATCCTCCGGTCGACCCGGTCGAGCCCCCGGTCATTCCAGTGGACCCAGCCCCGGCACATCTGTCCGCGGGGGCCAATGCCGCCATCGCTTCGCAGACCGCGGCCGCCACCTTGTGGAACGCGCAGATGAACACCTTGGTCAAGCGCTTGGGCGAGCTGCGCCTGGGCAAGGATGAAGGCGGCGTCTGGACCCGGGCCATCGGCAGTCGCTACAACATCGCCGAGCATTCCAGCCGGGCCTTCAGCCAGAACAACACGGGGGTCGAGATCGGCGCGGACAAGGCGATCGGCCTGGCCAGCGGCAAGGTGTATGTGGGCGGCATGCTGGGGACCGCCAAGTCCGAGCTGAATTTCGGCGAAGGCGCGAGCGGGCAGATCGACAGCCGGATGCTGGGCGCCTACGCCACCTACCTGAACGACAACGGCGTGTATGTCGACAGCGTGCTCAAGTACAGCCGTTTCGACAACGACCTCAAGCTGCCGACCAACCTGGGCAACGCGGTCAAGGGCTCCTACAGCGCCAACGGCTACGGTGTCGATGTGGAAGTGGGCAAGCACATCAAGCTCAAGGATGGCTGGTTCGTCGAGCCGCAGGTCGAGCTCAGCGCCACCCGCACCACGGCCGCGAAATACACCGCGAGCAATGGCCTGCGGGTCGACGCGGCGGCCATGGATTCGTTGCAAAGCCGTGTTGGCTCGCTGTTCGGTCGCAGCCTGGAGCTGGGTAATGGCATGCAGGCCCAGCCTTATGTCAAGGCCTCCTATGTCGCTGAACATGCTGGGGACAGCCATGTGCGGGTCAACGGTCACAAGCTCAAGTCGGAGTTGCCAGGTAATCGGGCCGAGCTGGGTGTTGGCGGGATCCTGCAAGTCAGTGAACGGAGCAAGCTTTCCCTGGATGCCGAATTCGCCAAGGGCAATGACATTGAACAGCCGTGGGGTGTGACGCTCGGTTATCGCTACCTTTGGTAGAACGTGTTTGCTCCCTTTGCCCAGCCTTGGCTGGGCTTTTTTTTGCCTGGATTTTTTTGCACTTTCGACGCTGTTATTCGAGAGGTGCTGCTTGGGAAATTTCATACAACAACTGAGGCCGTTCCCTCGGTTGTTCTCCTGGCCGGTCACGCAACATGCGGTACAACACTTCTCGTGGGTGGGTCCCAATGCCTGTTTCTACTTTGCGTGTCATCGTCCTTGAAGATCATTCGTTCCAGCGCGCCATTGCCGTGAGCATGTTGCAGCAGATGGGTTGCACGCAGGTGTTCCAGGCCGCGGACGGGGCGCAGGCGCTGGCGGTGCTGAACGAGGTGGGCCCGGTGGATATCGCCCTGTGCGACTTGCGCATGGATGGCATGGACGGCCTGGAGTTCTTGCAGGCGGTCGGTCATTCGGGGCAGGTGGGCTCGGTGATCATCAGCAGCTCGCTGTCCGCCGACCTGCGGCGCACAGTGCGGCAGATCATTTCCCTGTTGAACCTGGAACTGCTCGGCGATATCGGCAAGCCGCTGCACTACGAAACCCTGGAGCGCCTGCTAAAAAAGCATTGCAGTGCGCCGCGTATCGCAATCCCGCCCGAACCACCGGAAATCTTTCCGGATGAGGCGCAGGTACGCGAGGCCCTGGTGACTCACGAACTCTGTGGGTTCTTTCAGCCAAAATTCATCCTGGAGACAGGGGAAATCACTGGCGTCGAAGTGCTTGCCCGCTGGCGGCATACGTCAGGCAAGGTACTTTCTCCGGCTTGTTTCCTGCCGGTCCTGGAGCGGTACGACTTGCTCGATGAGCTGCTGAGCCAGCAGTTGCACCAGGGGCTCGCGCTGCAACAGCAATTGCGCACGCTGGGGCATGACCTGAATTTCGCCTTCAATCTGCACGCCGGACAATTGTCCAGCGGTACCCTCGCCTCACAGATCCGTACTTTGCTCAGTGAGTACGGCGCGCGGGGTTCAAGCCTGACCTTCGAGCTGACCGAGAGCGGCCTGCTGCAAGCGCCGGAAACCAGCCTGGAGTGCCTGTATCGCTTGCGGATGATGGGTTGCCGCTTGTCCATCGATGATTTCGGCAGCGGCTTTTCTTCACTCCAGCGCCTGCTCCAGCTGCCCTTCAACGAAATCAAGCTGGATGCCGAGTTCGTCCAGGCGCTGACCCAAGAGCCGCGTTGCCATGCGGTGGTCAGCAGCACTCTAGCGCTTGGGGAGGCCCTGGGCATGGCGGTGGTGGTGGAGGGTATCGAGACCGATGAGCAACGTCAGCATCTGTTGAACATGGGCTGTAGTCAGGGGCAGGGGTACTGGTACGCCAAGCCCATGAGTGGTGGCGACCTGTTGCGCTGGCTCGAGGGTGGGCAACAGCGGAGCCTGCGCGCATGAGCGACAAGAAACTGCGCATCCTGCTCGCCGATGAGCGTCACGAGCAGTTGCTGCACATCGAGAAGCAGCTCAACCGACTCGACTACTACCGCATCGCGCCCATCCGCACCTTCGATGAACTGATGTTGTTGACCAGTAATGCCACCCAAACGTTTGACCTGCTCATCGTTAACAAGACCCTGGGCGTGCCGCATGGCATCGACATGCAACAGTTCTGTCGTGCCCGTCCGCATATCCGCCATGTCCTGATCTACGGCAGCCCAGAGCCATCGCTGGAGCTGGTGTTGCACAGTGCGGACCAATCGCTCCGTGCCTGCTCGGCGGTCCCCCCAGACGTTGACTCGCTGAGTCTGCTGATGAGCCTTATTGATCAACCTGTCCAGTGGGCCGGCATTAAAGCGTTGTCGTGGTTGCGTGGATCCGCCCGGCAGGCCCGATGAACTGTCAATAAGCCGTTGTGCATGGCCAGTAGCGATACGCGTATGGATTCGCGTCTGTCGAATTTAACGGTTTTTAAACGAGGCCTCATGAGCGTATTTATTCGTCCTTTTTATTTGATCGTTCCATTGTGCTTTTCCCTGGCCAGTCAGCACTCGCATGGAGCTGACTGGAATTATCACGGGGCCCATGGTCCCGCGCATTGGGGCATGCTGGGCAGCGAGCTGTGCGCCCAAGGCGAACAGCAGTCGCCCATCGATGTCGAGTTGAAAAAAATTCACCCGCTTGCGGGCAGCGCCTCGGACTTGAAAATCAGCTACGGCGCGATGTCGCTCGATGTGGTCAACAATGGCCACAGCATTCAGGCCAACGTGGGTGATGTGGAAACCGTCACGTTCAAGGGCCGCGAATACCGCCTGGTTCAGTTCCACTTTCACACCCCCAGCGAGCACCAGATCGACCATGTGTCGTATCCAATGGAAATGCACTTGGTCAACCAAGACTCGGACGGCCGTTTGCTGGTCATAGGGCTTTTTGTCAAGGAAGGGAAAAACAACCGTGAGCTTGCCTCGTTGTGGAAGCGACTCCCCGATCATGAAAACCAAACCCTGACCCTGAGTGCAAAGGACGCGCCGGACCTCGGATCTCTAGTGCCCGCCGCCAGCCATCATGTCTTCTACAAGGGCTCACTGACCACGCCGCCCTGCACGGAAGGGGTGCAGTGGGTTCTGTTCGAACAACCCATCGAAATGTCAAAGACCCAGATCCGGAAAATCCGCCAATTGTTTCCCGACAACCATCGTCCGTCGCAACCGCTCAATGAGCGCGAGGTGGACGAGGACTAAATCCTTGGGAAATTTCTTACAGGAATTCAGGCCGTTGCCTCGGTTGTTGGCTTGGGAGGTCACGCAAGATGAGGTACGGCTTTTCAGCACTGGCTGAGAAGTTAGGCGGGGGCTGATGCAGCAGTGGACCACCCGCCCAATGAATCGTCACTAAGCCGCTGTGCATTGCCGTCAGGTAATGCGCGTGTGGATGTCCATTGCCTCTCACTTGGGTGAGGAAGGCTTCAAGCATTGAGAACATCTGGAGAACTTTATGAGTACTAAACCTGTATTCCGGCGAGCCTTTTTCTGGTCTTCGCTGCTCATCGGCACTGTCTTGATCAGTGCCTGCGCCAGCGTCCCTGCGCCTGACGAACAAGTTTCCTTGGCACGTAATGCTCTGAGCCGCGCGGTATCCGCAGGTGCGACTCAATACGCGCCGGTACAAATGAAAACCGCGCAGGACAAAACCATGTTGATGGACCGTGCGCTCGGCGAAAGAAACTTCGGGAAGGCCAAGAGTCTGGCTGAGCAGATCGCGGCGGACTCGGCATTGGCCGAGCGCATGGCGCGTACCGCGAAATTGCAGAAAGAGCTGAAGGATGCCCAGACCGGTATTCAGGTCCTCAAGCAGGAAATGCTACAGGCCCCCGACTCTGGTTTGAAGTCAACCACCCCGCTTTCCAACTGAGGATTTCTTCATGCGTATTTTGTTTCCCTCCGCTTGCGTTTTCGCTCTGGTCTTGACTGGTTGCGCGGCGACCCCCGAGAACCCACAACTGATTGAGGCGCGAGATCTCTATTCGCAGCTGGAGAGCAAGCCGGAGTCGAGCACTCTGGCTGCCTTGGAAACCCAGGATGCGTTTATCGCCTTGGGCAAGGCAGACATGCTGTCCATCCAGGACCGCCGCGCTCCCGAGATCGACCAATACGCGTACCTGGCAAAGCAAAAAATCGCTTTGGCCGAGCAGACCATTCTCGGGCGCAAGGCCGAGGCCGGCTTGAGCAATATCGATGTGCAACGCACCCAGGTGCAACTGGATGTACGTACCCAGCAGCTCAAGGCCCTGCAGGCGATGAATGCCAAACAGACGCCACGAGGTGAAGTGGTCACCTTCGGCGACGTGCTATTCGATACCGGTAAGGCCAGCCTCAAGCCCGGCAACCAGCGCAACGTCCAGCAACTGGCGGATTTTCTGCTCAGCAACCCCGAGCGCAAGGTGCGTATCGAAGGCTTCACCGACAGCGTGGGTAGCGATGCCTTCAACCAGACGCTCTCCGAGCGTCGCGCCGAAAGCGTGGCCTTTGCCCTGCAACGCCTGGGCGTGGACATGAACCGCATAAAGACCGAGGGCTACGGCAAGGCCTATCCAGTGGCCGACGATGCCTCGGCGCAGTCACGCCAATTGAATCGTCGGGTCGAGGTGATCATTTCCAACGGTGCCGCGGCTGTTGATGGCCGCGGGTAACTGCCTGCCTGACAAAGGACGATTAAGCATGAGTGAAATCAAAGTGCTTACCACTGCCAGTGGTGCTCCCGTCACGGATAACCAGAATTCCCGATCGGCGGGTCCCCGCGGTCCGTTGCTGCTCGACGATTTTCATCTGATCGAGAAGCTCGCGCACTTCAACCGAGAGAACATTCCCGAGCGTCGTGTTCACGCCAAGGGTTCGGGTGCCTACGGCACTTTCACTGTGACCCGGGACATCACCGACTACACATGCGCCAAGCTGTTCGAGTCCGTGGGCAAACGCACGCCGGTGTTCCTGCGCTTCTCCACGGTCGGCGGCGAACGTGGTTCGGCAGACACCGAGCGCGACCCGCGCGGTTTTGCCGTGAAGTTCTATACCGAAGAGGGTAACTGGGACATCGTCGGCAACAACACTCCTGTGTTCTTCATTCGAGACCCACTGAAGTTCCCCGACTTCATTCACACCCAGAAACGCCTGCCACAGAGCAACTTGAAAAGCGCCCAGGCAATGTGGGATTTCTGGTCCTACTCTCCCGAGGCTCTTCACCAGATCACCATTCTGTTTTCAGATCGTGGGATTCCGGATGGCTACCGGCATATGCATGGCTATGGGAGTCACACCTACAGCCTGATCAACGCCAAGGGTGAGCGTCACTGGGTGAAATGGCATTACAAGACTCAGCAGGGCATCAAAAACCTGACCCCGGAGGATGCAGCTCACTTGGCTGGCAACGATCCGGACTATGCCCAGCGTGACCTGTTCAACACTATCGAGCACGGCGATTTTCCGCGGTGGACTGTTTGCATTCAGATCATGAGCGAGGCGCAGGCTGCGGTGCATTACGAGAACCCGTTCGACGTGACCAAGACCTGGTCACAGAAGGAGTTCCCGTTGATCGAGCTCGGTGAGCTAGAGCTCAACCGTAACCCGCTGAACTATTTCGCGGAGGTCGAGCAAGCGACTTTTGGCCCAAGCAATATGGTGCCGGGTGTCGGCCTATCGCCGGATCGCATGCTGCAAGGCCGCGTATTCGCCTATGCCGACGCTCACCGGTATCGGGTTGGAACCAATCACCAGCAATTGCCGGTCAACGCGCCTCGTTGCCCGGTGAGCAACCATCAGCGTGACGGGGCTATGGCCTTTGGCAGCAATGGTGGAGCGGCACCGAACTACGAGCCGAACAGCTACGCCGATGCACCGCAACAGGTTCGCCACTCTGCGGAGCCGACCCTTGCCCTCAGTGGCGCGGCCGATCGTTTCGATCACCGCGAAGACACCGACTACTACAGCCACGCGGGCGCTCTGTTCCGCTTAATGAGTGAGCAGCAGCGGACGCTGTTGATCCACAACATCGTGGATGCGATGTCTGGTGTCAGCGTCGAGATAGTTCAGCGCCAGTTGCAACATTTCTTCAAGGCCGATCCGGCTTATGGAGAAGGTATCGCCCAAGCCTTGGGCGTCCCACTTGGCTAATAAAGCCCAATGTTATTCATTAGACATAAGCGATAAAAATATCATGCAAATGTTGAAGACTCTTCCTGTGTTATTGCTTGTAAGCTCTGCCATCCACACTACGCTGGCAGTGGCCGCTCCTGCCGAAAAAGAGGGTTACTACGGAGTTGCCCGGGTGATCAGCGCCGAGCGCAAAGCGCGCAACATGGACTCCAGCGCACGTCCCGGCATCGGCGCGTTTGTCTCCGGCAACGATACCCAGAACGACATGACCGGTTCCATCGGTGTTGGATATCGTTTCGGCAATGGCTGGCGCATGGAGGGCGAGTTGTCCCTGCCTCAAAAGGACAAGTTCACCAGCGGCTCGACCACGTTCCCCACCAGCCTCAACGAGCACCATATCGAGTCCAGGCGCGTAATGCTAAACGCCTATCGGGACTTCCGTGTGACAGAGAAAATGTCGTTCTACGGTTCCGCCGGACTGGGCCTGGCCCAACTTGAATCTAAGGGCTGGCAGGGTAACGAGTCACGCCAGTACGGCTCGGCGACACAGACCAATCTGGCTTGGTCTCTCGGCGCGGGCGTCGCGTATGACGTGACTGATCACTTGGCGCTGGACCTCGGTTATCGCTACGTTGACATGGGTGATACCGAAAGTGGCTGGAACAACTTCCCGAATGCCCGTGGCCTGCAGGACGAGAAGATGAAGGCCAACCTCGTATCCAGTGAAATTTTGTTGGGTGCTCGTTGGGCCTTCTAACTATGAGTACGGGAGGGCTTTAGTCCTCCCCGAACATTGCGCGTATTGGCTGCACTGACGCTCGGTTCCATCACATCATAACGGGCAAGCGCCTATATTTTTTTGAAGGGCAGGATTTTTCGAACCTGCTGTGGCAACTTGAGACGAACTTTATTTCTTTTGTACATTTTAGTGGGGAACATTGATTTTCTGACAAGAGGTTATCGCGGTTGCTCTGCCTGTGTGGCGACCGACGCGCAACTGACTCCCCGGTGAACCATTCAGGTGACACCAACCGAGCGGACTTCACTACAACCCCTGATACCTCTCAAAGGCCTGTTGGTCTGCCGTTCCGCCCTCAATTGCTAAAAAAAGAAAAAGGCTGGCGATGTGAAACCCTTAAAAATCGATAGGATGCTGATTGATATTGGTTAGGGTAATTCAGATACGCTGACGTCGATCTGGTCGGAGTCTGCACATAGAGACCACCTATGAGCTGGATTGTTAAACCGTATTTCCTTAATCTTGCCCCCCTCGATACGCTGCACCCAACTTTTTACAGGACTGTCGAGCTCATGCCTTCCCCAAGGTTATCCACAGTCCTTTTTTATTCCCGCCGGCAGTCCGGCGTTCCGCGCCAGTTTTTCGGCCCGGTCAACAGGAGCAGGTCATGTCTGAAGTCCGTCATTCGCGAGTGATTATTCTCGGTTCCGGCCCTGCCGGTTACAGCGCTGCGGTCTACGCCGCCCGTGCCAACCTCAAGCCACTGCTGATCACCGGCATGCAGGCTGGCGGTCAACTGACCACCACCACCGAAGTCGACAACTGGCCAGGTGACGTACACGGCCTGACCGGCCCGGCGCTGATGGAGCGGATGCGCGAGCACGCCGAGCGATTTGAAACCGAGATCGTTTTCGATCACATCAATGCCGTGGACTTCGCCGCCAAGCCGTACACCCTGACCGGCGACAGCGCGACCTATACCTGCGACGCCCTGATCATCGCTACCGGTGCCAGCGCTCGTTACCTGGGCCTGCCGTCGGAAGAAGCGTTCATGGGCAAAGGCGTTTCGGCCTGCGCGACCTGCGACGGTTTCTTCTACCGCAACAAGCCAGTGGCTGTGGTCGGCGGCGGCAACACTGCTGTTGAAGAGGCGCTGTACCTGGCCAACATCGCCAGCACCGTGACCCTGATCCACCGTCGCGAAACCTTCCGCGCCGAGAAGATCCTGATCGACAAGCTCAACGCCCGCGTTGCCGAAGGCAAGATCATCCTCAAGTTGAACGCCAACCTCGACGAAGTGCTGGGCGACAACATGGGCGTGACCGGTGCGCGTCTGAAGAACAACGATGGCAGCTTCGACGAGATCAAAGTTGACGGCGTGTTCATCGCCATCGGCCACACTCCGAACACTTCGCTGTTCGAAGGCCAGTTGACCCTCAAGGACGGTTACCTGGTGGTGCAGGGCGGCCGTGACGGCAACGCGACTGCCACCAGCGTCGAAGGTATCTTCGCTGCCGGTGACGTGGCTGACCACGTTTACCGTCAGGCCATCACCTCGGCCGGCGCCGGCTGCATGGCGGCACTGGACACCGAGCGTTACCTGGACGGTCTGCAGAACGCTTCGTTCTAAATCGCAGACAAAAAAAAACCGGCTTCGGCCGGTTTTTTTATGCTTGTTATTTACAGCACCACACAACAAATGTGGGAGCGAGCCTGCTCGCGAAGGCGTCATGTCAGTCAATATTCTGGATGTCTGATACACCGCTTTCGCGAGCAGGCTCGCTCCCACAGGGAATGGCGTTAGATCTGATATCAGCGGCGGGTCAGCGGCTGTGCTTCGAATTTGACACCGGCCAGCCCGTGCTTGATCAGCGCGCGGATATTGCCGTGGTCGCTGCCTTCAGGTGTCGCCACTACCGAGCGGTAATGTTCGCCGAATGCCAGCAGCGCTTCTTCATCGCTCAAGCCTTCCAGCAGTGCCAGACCCAACGTCTTGCACGAACCTTCGTTCTGCCCGGCGGCGTTTTCCACGCCTCCGTTGTTGAACGCCTGAGGCTGGTAGTCATAACCGACGGCAATGAAAGCCAGGGTGTCGGCAAAAACGTGTTCGCCGCTCTTGAGGCTGGCGCGCAGGGTGTTCAGATCACTCATTGGGTTTTCCTTTGGCGAACGCCGCCTGTTGTTCGGCGTTGGCTTCTTGCTGGTATTGGGCCTTCCACTCGGCGTAAGGCATGCCGTAAACCACTTCGCGGGCGTCGTCGAGGCTGACCTCGATCTGCTTCTCGTCGGCGGCGGCCTTGTACCACTTGGACAGGCAGTTGCGGCAGAACCCGGCGAGGTTCATCAGGTCGATGTTCTGCACGTCCTTGCGGCTGTCCAGGTGGGCGACCAGCCGGCGGAAGGCGGCGGCTTCGAGTTCGAGGCGTTGTTGCTCGGTCATGATGGGCTCTGTGCAGTCTATTCGTGGCGCGGATGATAAAAGTCTGGCGCGTGATGCGCCAGACACGCTCAGCGGCTGGCGGCGAGGGTGATCGACACTGATTCGGCGAAACGCAGCGCATGCGGCTTGTCGACTTCGACTTCGGCGTACAGCACGGCGGTATTGCTCATCACCAGATCCAGCAGTTCCTGGGTCAGGCGTTCGAGCAGCGCAAAACGGTTGCCCTCGACGTGGGCGATGATCGCCTTGGTGATAGTGCGATAGTTCAGCGCGTGATCGATGTCGTTGTCGCGCACCGCTTCCTGCGCCGCGTACAGGATCGTGAGATTGATCAGCACATCCTGCTTGTTGAGGATCTCGTCCTCGTTGATCCCGATAAAGGTGCGCAGGCGCAGATCCTTGACCCGGATGCGCGCCATTCCCGGTTGAAGTTGTGACATTTACTTGCTCCGTCCAATCAATTGCAGGAACTCCTGACGGGTGTTGCTCGAGTCGCGAAAGGCGCCGAGCATGACCGAGGTGTTCATGGTCGAATTCTGTTTCTCGACACCGCGCATCATCATGCACATGTGCCGGGCCTCGATGACCACCGCGACGCCGGCGGCATCGCTGACCTGTTGCACCGCATCGGCAATCTGCCGGGTGAGGTTTTCCTGAATCTGCAGGCGCCGGGCGAACATGTCCACCAGCCGCGCGATCTTCGACAGCCCCAGCACCTTGCCTGTCGGAATATAAGCCACATGGGCCTTGCCGATGAAGGGCAACAGGTGATGTTCGCACAACGAGTACAACTCGATGTCGGCGACAATGATCATCTCGTCGCTGTCGGAGGCAAACAGCGCGCCGTTGACGATCTGATCCACACTCTGTTCGTAGCCGTGACACAGGTATTGCATGGCCTTGGCCGCGCGTACCGGCGTATCGAGCAGGCCTTCGCGGTCGGGGTCTTCGCCGAGGCCGATGAGGATCTCGCGGTAATTCTCGGACAGGGAACGGCTCATGGGAGATCCTCGCGCAGCAGCTTATTTGACGTGCCGTCCGCCGTTGACGGTCAGGGTCGTGCCGGTGACATAGGGGTTGTCGAGCAGATAGCGCAGGCTCTGGTAGATCACTTCGCTGCCGGGTTCGATGCCCAGCGCGGATTTGGCCAGCGCCTTGGCACGGTACGCCGCGTCGTCGTCGGGGTTGAACAATAGCAGGGCCGGCGCGATGCCGTTGACCTTGATTGCCGGCGCATAGCGCGCGGCGAAAGACAGGGTCAGGCTGTCGAGCCCGGCTTTGCTGGCGCAATAACCGATGTGTTTGCTGCTGCCCTTGCGCGTGACGTCGTCGCTGAGGTGGATGATGTCGGCCGGGGTCGAGCGCCTGAGCAGGTCGGCGCAGTGCAGGTTGATCAGGTACGGCGCGAGCATGTGCACGTTGAGCATGCGCGAGAAGGCCTCGGCTTCACTGCCCGGGGTTTCCGCCAGCCATTCGGAGGCATTGTGGACGATGGCGCGCAGGCAGTCGGTGTGGCTCTTCAGTTCATCGATGAAGGCAAGGATGGCGGCTTCGCTGGAGAAGTCCGCGAACACCGCGACAGCGCCCAGATCACGCAGGGCCTGTACGCCCGGACGTTCGCTGCGGTAGGTGAAGATGACCCGGTGGCCGTCGTCAAGCAAACGCTGCGCGCAGTGCAGACCGACACGCTGGCCGGCACCGGTGATGAGGATCGGGGCGGAGGATATGGACATGAACGGCTCGCGTCGCGGTTAGAGTAAAAACTATAACAGCGACATGAGCCATGCACCTATCGTCGACGTTACCAATACCTGTGGGAGCGAGCCTGCTCGCGAAGCGGTGTCTCAGTCGACATCAATGTTGAATGTCAGTCCGTATTCGCGAGCAGGCTCGCTCCCACACAGATATCAGCGATTCTGTGCAGAAGGCGTCGCAGATAATGGCCGTACCGGCGTGCTGTTCAACCAGTTGGCCAGCAACCGCGTCGACAGCGGAATAAAGAAATACACCATCAACGGCGTCAGGCACGCCGTGCTGATCAACACCCGCGGCAACAGGCTCATCTCGCCGAGCAGCGGCCCGAGGATAAAGTTGAACAGCAGCGATACCGGGAAGAATGCCAGCCAGATCGCCACGGCCTGTTTCCAGCGCGGTGGCCGTTGACCCGCAGCGCCGAACCAGCCTTCGATACCACTGACCCGATGTTCTTTGGGATGCGCGAACAGATCGCTGCCCCGTGCCAGCCAGGTGGTACGCGAGGCCGAGTGTTCCCAGGCGTGCAGGGTCTGCTCGTCGACGAAGCGGAAAATGATCTGGAATTCGTTGTCACCGGGTGGCGGAGCGAGCACGCCCGAACCCAGGTAACCGGGAAAGTCAGTGGCCAGTTGTTCGCCTTCGCGCAGCCAGGCAATCAGGTCCTGATAGCGGCCGTCGGCGACGCGACGCGCAACCATCAGCGTGACGGGGGAAGTAGACATTGTGTATCTCCATATTTCGAGTGCGTCGCTCCGGGTAGGAGATTTCGCATTGCGCAGGCGGGGGTAGGGGCCTGCGCTCTTCAGCAAGCAAGGATTATTCCTGATTTTGATGACAATTTCAGAGGCTTTCGACTCTGTTCATTGGGTTGAAACGATAGAGGGCATCGGATGTAGAATGGGATCCAAATTTACCCAGCGGACACACCAGCACAATGGCTGTTATCACGGACGCTAACCTTGGCTCGCAGGCCTCTGTTGCGCTTGAGCGCGAAGAGTTGTTCCCTATTCGGGAGGTGTCGCGGCTGACCGGCGTCAACCCGGTTACGCTGCGTGCATGGGAGCGCCGCTACGGTTTGATCCAGCCGACGCGCACCGAAAGCGGACACCGGTTGTATTCGATGACCGAAATCGAGCGCGTGCGCAGCATCGTCGACTGGATTGATCGCGGCGTCGCCGTGAGCAAGGTCGGCAAGATCCTCGCCAAGACCGAGCCATTGAAAGCCTTGGCCCATATCATCCCCGATGATCTGGTCCAGACCGATTACGTGCAGTGGCAGCAACAGGTGCAGGTTGCGGTCAGTGCGTTCGATGACCGTGCGCTGGATCAGGTCTACAACCAGATTTTCTCGTCCTACGCGTTGCCGGTGGTGTTTCAGGACATCCTCATGCCTTTGTGGCTGCAGATGTTGCAGCGCCAGGACGCCTTCGGTCAGACCAGCGAGTGGCTGTTTTTCGACGGGTTCCTGCGGGCGCGGGTGTTACAGCGGATTGTCGTGCTGCGCGGCACGCAGCCGCGCAAGGTGGTCGTCAGCGCACTGGCCGCTCAGTGTCGGGAGCTGGAATTGCTGGTCGCCGCGTTGTTTCTCAGTGGCAATGACGCCGGGGTGCGGGTGCTCACCACCGGTCAGCCATTCGATGAGTTGGCGCTGGTGTGCGAGCGGATCAAGCCGCAGGCACTGGTGCTGTTTTCCAATCACGCCCCGGCAGCCGATTTGCCGCGACGGTTGAACCGTCTGGCGTTAAGTCTGGATTGTCAGGTCATGCTGGCCGGTGATACCGCTGATCTGGCACAGGACAGCCTGGACGGATCGTCGATCGGCTGTCTGGGCAATGAAGGGGCGACGATGCGTCAGCGCATGACGCAGTTTCTCGCGGGGACGCTGGATACCTGACGATCAGGTGTGCAGGGCGGGGTGGGTCAGACGGTGTTGCTGCAGAATGAACTGGCGCAGGCGTTCGGTTTCATCGGCATCGGTCTGGCTCAGCTCGTAGGCGTAGAAACCGTGCTCGGTTTCGCGCTCGAAATTGCCGCGCAGGGAAATCCGCTCATAACCTGACGGGCTGAACCACAGGGCGAAATGCTTGGGTGGTTTGGTCTTGTTGCGCATTTCCAGCAGCACACCTTTGTGCGACACCTCGTGCACCCACATCATGCCCGGCTGGCCCTTGGCATTTTCCAGCGCTACCGGCTCTTCGAGGGTCAGGCGCCATGGGCGAACCATCGGCCCGTCTTCGTAAATGCTCGGTACGCCCAGACGCAGGTGCAAGGCGTGAAATTCGTCTTCCACCAGGTGCAGCGGGAAGGTCATCTGCTGATTTTCGAAGTTGGCCTGGATGGTCACTTGCTCATGAGCAGCCAGGCGCGTGAGCAGATCACGGATCTGCGAACCGCCATTGACCAACAGGCTCGACGTCGCATCCCGCACGTTAAGCTGCGGGTTGTGCTGCATGGTCTGGATAAAATCCAGCTCATCCTGGGTCAGGAGTGCGTCGCGTTGCATGGCCTGGCTCGAAAGAAATAGTTACAAAGTCATTGGTGATTGTAGTTACTGACACTTAGTTCGCAGTTTTGTTTGCGCCGTTCGTCGCTTTCAGGGCAGCGAGTTCAGCTTGCAAGGCGGCAACCTGCGCTTCCAGTTGCGCGACGCGTTGCTGCGCCTTGACCTGAACCGTGACGTCTTTCTGCACGCCAACGAAATAGGTCTGGCCGTCTTCGGCGTTTTTCACTGTCGACAGCGACAGTTCGTTCCAGAACGGGGTGCCGTCCTTGCGGTAGTTACGCAGGATTTCCCGACACGCCCCGCCATTGCGCAAGGTGTCACGAATCAGCGTCAGATTGGCCTGATCGCGGTCTCCGGACTGCAGAAAACGGCAGTCCTGATAGAGAATCTCCTCGCTGGTGTAACCGGTCAGGCGTTCGAAGGCCGGGTTCACATAGATCAGGATGTTGTCCTGTTCGCCTTCCTTCTCAGCCACGACGACTCCGTCGTTCGACGCGTTGATCACCATTTGCAGCAGACTGGCATTGATCATCAATGAATCCTTTCCGTGTCGATGTTGGCTGGCATTCTAGAAGTTCCAGCGGGCCTGTCTACTGGCCATCACTGCTGATTGGGCCTTGATCGCGGCTTTTACGCCGGACTGCTACTATCGCCGCTCTTTTTTTCAGCTTCAGGATCAGATTGATGAAAGTCGCCATCCTCTCCGGCTCGGTTTACGGCACGGCCGAAGAAGTCGCCCGTCACGCGCAGAACCTGCTGAAAGACGCCGGTTTTGAAACGTTCTACAACCCACGCGCCAGTCTGGCGGACATTCAGGCGTTCGGCCCTGAAGCGCTCCTTGCGGTGACCTCGACGACCGGCATGGGCGAACTGCCGGATAACCTGCAGCCGCTGTATTTCAGCCTTCGCGATCAGTTGCCAGCCGCGTGGCGCGGTTTGCAGGGCGCAGTGATCGGTTTGGGTGATGCCAGTTACGGCGATACGTTCTGCGGTGGCGGCGAACTGATGCGTGAGTTGTTCGCCGAGCTGGGCGTGCGCGAGGTGCAGGAGATGCTGCGTCTGGACGCCAGCGAAAGCGTGACCCCGGAAACCGACGCCGAGCCATGGCTGGCGCAACTGATCGCCACGCTCAAGGGCTGATCGCGCGCTCGCGCAGCAAGGCCAGCCAGGCCTGCGCGGCTTTCGACAGATAGGCGCCCTGACGCCAGATGAAGGCGATGTCCCAACGCAGATACTCTGGCGCGCGCAAGGTCAGGCGCACCACGCCCGGACGCTCCAGTGCCCGGGCGACCACGCTGGGCAGCAACACCACGCCTTGCCCGGCGGCCACCAGTGCCACGAGAAAATCAGCCTGCCCACTGCGCCCGCCTTCTTTCGGGGTAAAGCCCAGTTGCTGGCAGGCCTGCAATAAACGGTCATTGAGCACAAAGCTGCGCTGATACAGCAGGAACGGCGTGTCGGCCAATTCCTCCAGACCAATCTCGCCGCGTGCTGCCAACGGATGATCCACCGGCAGCAACGCATCGAGTTTCTCATCGCAGAACGGTTGAAAATCGAACTGTGGATCTTTCGGCAACAGGCTGCCACCCAACTCCAGTTCGCCGCTGAGCACCGCCTGCTCGATATTGCGGCTGCCGCCTTCAAGCAATTGAATGCTGATGTTCGGATAGCGCCGCCGATACTCGGCGAACAACCCGGCGAACAGCGCATCACTGCCCAGCAGCGGCAGACCGAGGCGCAATTCACCGCGCGCCAGTTGGCTCAGATCATCCAGTTCGATGAGTAACTCGTTACGCAAACGCAACATGCCCTCGGCGCGTTGCAGCACCACGCTGCCCGCGGCGGTCAGGCGCAGTTGCGAGCCGAGTCGTTCGAGCAAGGGCGTGCCGAGGCTCTGCTCCAGTTGCGCGACTTGCTTGCTCACCGCCGACTGGCTGATGTGCAGGGTTTTCGCCGCCTGGGTGAAGCCGCCCTGATGCATGACTTCGACAAAACTGCGCAGCTGTTTGAATTCCATCATTCGATTCCATTGTGGAATAGGGCTGAGTCTAACAATTCGCTTCTGGGATGACAGGCCGCTTCGTAAAATAAGCCCCTGTAAGGAGCCCATCATGAACGCCGCATCCCTCAAATACCTTTCCCGTCTATTCGCAGAACTGGCCGTGTTGCTCGGTCTCTACTTGCTCGGCTGCCAGATTGCCGCGTGGCTGGCCTGGCCGATTCCCGGCGGCGTCATCGGCATGGCCCTGTTGCTGCTGGCGTTCGCGTTTGGCTGGGTCAAACCGGCGGCGTTGCAACTGGGGGCCGGATTGCTGATGGCCGAGATGCTGCTGTTCTTTATTCCGGCACTGATGAGTCTGCTCGACTACGGCGCACTGCTGCGCGATGACGGCTGGCGGATTCTGCTGGTGATCGGCGCCAGTACCCTGATGGTGATGCTGGTGACAGCCTTCACCGTGGAGCTGGCCGTGCGCCTGAGGCGGTCCCATGAAGCTTGAATGGATGCCGATGTTCTGGCTCGCCTTCACCTTGTTGGCTTACCTGTTCAGTCGCTGGATTTACCGGCGCACCGGGCGCTATCTGCTGTCGCCGCTGATTCTGGTGCCAGCCCTGCTGCTGGCGCTCGCGGTGCCGTTGCACACCGCGTATGCCGAATACGCCAGCAACACCCATTGGTTGATGCTGGTGCTCGGGCCGGTGACGGTCGCCTTCGCGGTGCCGATCTGGCAGCAGCGGCGTCTGCTGGTGCGGCACTGGTCGGCGCTGCTGCTGGGCATGCTCGCCGGCAGTGCGGCATCGATCGCCACCTCGTTCGGCCTGGCCAGAGCGCTGGCGCTGGACACCTCAGTCACCATGTCGCTGGTGCCGCGTTCGATCACCACGCCGTTTGCCATGCCGCTGGCGCAGGATCTCGGTGGCGTGCCGGAACTGACCGCCGTGTTCGTGATGTTCACTGGCGTATTCGGCGCAATGCTCGGCGGCGTGTTGCTCAAGTGGCTGCCGCTGCGCAGTGCCCTGGCGCGCGGTGCATTGTTTGGGGTTGGCGCACACGGCGCAGGCGTCAGTCGGGCGCATGAAGTGGGCGGTGAAGAAGGCTCGGTGGCGGGGCTGGTGATGGTGCTGACCGGGCTGCTCAATCTGTTCGCCGCGCCTTTGTTGGCGTCGTTGCTTTGACATGGATCCAAGGTGTTTGCATGGCTGACCCGCTCAGTCATCAAGCTGGCTGGCAATGCAACTCCGCGATCGTCTGCGCCTGACTAGACTGCTCGTACGTGCAGAACAATAAGAACGCAGAGGTGCATACAGTGAGCGTAGCCACCGTCCAATCGTCCCTTGATGTCAAAGACCAGGTCAGTGCCGCGGAATGGCAGACTCGGGTCGATCTCGCCGCCTGCTATCGACTGGTGGCGTTGCATGGCTGGGACGACCTGATCTTCACCCACATCTCGGCCAAGGTCCCCGGCACCGAAGACTTCCTGATCAACCCGTTCGGGTTGATGTTCCATGAGATCACTGCCTCGAGCCTGGTCAAAGTCGATCAGGCCGGCAACAAGCTCATGGACAGTCCCTACGAAATCAATCCCGCCGGTTACACCATCCACAGCGCCGTGCACGAAGTGCGGCACGATGTGGTTTGTGTGCTGCACACCCACACCGCGTCCGGTGTGGCTGTTTCAGCGCAAAAGCAGGGCGTGTTGCCGATCAGTCAGCAGTCGCTGTTCGTGCTGTCGAGCCTGGCCTATCACGCCTATGAAGGCGTGGCGCTGAATCACGAAGAGAAGGCGCGCTTGCAGGCGGACCTTGGCGACAACAATTTCCTGATGCTGCACAACCACGGGTTGCTGACCTGTGGCGGCACCATCGCCGACACTTTTCTGATGATGTTCACCTTCCAGCGCGCCTGCGATATTCAGGTCATGGCGCAAACCGGCGGTGCTGAACTGATCGCCATCGAACCGCAGATCCTCGCGGGCGCCAAGGCGATGATCGCCGGTGTGACCAAAAGCGCCCAAGGCATGGGCGGCGCGCTGGCCTGGCCGGCGCTGCTGCGCAAACTCGATAAACAAGACCCCGGATATAAACTCTGATGCCTCTTGCCGAGATTCCTCTGTGTGTCTGGCGCAAACGCAGCCGGACGTTTGTCTTTCGCGGCCAGTCGATCCGTTACTGGACGGCGGGGCAGGGTGAGCCGCTGCTGCTGATCCATGGCTTCCCGACGGCCAGTTGGGACTGGCACTACCTGTGGCAGCCGCTGGCTCAGCGTTATCGGGTGATCGCCTGTGACATGCTCGGTTTCGGGGATTCGGCCAAACCGTTGAATCACCGCTACAGTCTGCTGGAACAGGCCGACCTGCAACAGGCGCTGCTGGCGCATCTTCAGATCGAGCAAGCGGTGCATGTGCTGGCTCACGATTACGGTGACAGCGTTGCCCAGGAACTGCTTGCCCGGCATTACGAACAGCGCATCGAGGTGGCCAGTTGTGTCTTTCTCAATGGCGGGCTGTTTCCGGAAACCCATCGTCCGGTGCTGATGCAAAAGCTGTTGCTCAGTCCGCTGGGCTGGATGATCGGGCGGGCGTTCACCCGTGATGCACTGGTGAAAGGTTTCCGGCAGATCTTCGGTCCGCAGACCGGCCCCAGTGAAAGTGAACTGGATGATTTCTGGAGCCTGATCGAGACCCATCGCGGGCCGCGCATCCTGCACAAACTGATCGGCTACATCCCCGAGCGCCGCGTGCAGCGCGACCGCTGGGTGACGGCCATGCAGCGCGATGAAGTGCCGTTGCGGGTGATTGATGGCGAAGTTGACCCGGTCTCCGGTGCGCACATGGTCGAGCGTTACCGCGAGCTGATTGCCGATGCCGACACCGTGCTGTTGCCGGGCATCGGCCACTATCCGCAGATCGAAGCGCCGGTGCAGGTGCTCAAGCATTACCTGGCGTTTCGTGAGCGCCTGGAGTTGCCACCGCGCAAGGTGGCGTGTTCCTGAAAGATCAAAAGATCGCAGCCTGCGGCAGCTCCTGCACAAATTAATGCAGGAGCTGCCGCAAGCTGCGATCTTTTGATCTTTTGACGCCCTCATCATCCCCCACCCTTATCGCGCACTATTCAGCCGCAGCCGTATTCGTTGTGACCCAAAGCCTTGTGCCTGACACTCGGAATCAATACTGGCCTGCTGGAGTTCCTGCGATGAATGAGTCCGTACGTTTCGAAGATAAAGTCGTGATCGTCACCGGAGCCGGTGGTGGCCTGGGGCGGGCGCACGCGTTGCTGTTCGCCCGGCATGGTGCCAAAGTGCTGGTCAACGACCTCGGCGGCTCGACCCAGGGTGAAGGTGCCAACGCCTCCGCCGCCGACCGTGTGGTGGCGGAGATTCGCGAAGCCGGCGGCATCGCCGAGGCCAACCATGACTCGGTGACCGACGGCGACAAACTGGTGCAGAACGCCCTCGACGCCTTTGGCCGTGTCGACGTGGTGGTGAACAACGCCGGGATTCTGCGTGACAAGACCTTTCACAAGATGGACGACGCCGACTGGGATCTGGTCTATCGCGTCCATGTCGAAGGCGCCTACAAAGTGACCCGCGCCGCCTGGCCGCACATGCGTGAGCAAAACTACGGTCGGGTGATCTTCACGGCTTCGACCTCAGGCATCTACGGCAACTTCGGCCAGTCCAACTACGGCATGGCCAAACTCGGCCTCTACGGCTTGACCCGTACCCTGGCCATCGAAGGTCGCAAGAACAATATTCTGGTCAACGCCATCGCGCCTACCGGCGGCACGCGCATGACCGAGGGCCTGATCCCGCCGCAAGTGTTCGAGCAGCTGAAACCGGAACTGGTCAGCCCGCTGGTGGTGTACCTGTCCAGTGAACAGTGCCAGGAAACGTCCGGCCTGTTTGAAGTCGGTGGCGGCTGGATGGGCAAGGTGCGCTGGGAACGCAGCCTCGGTGCCGGGTTCGATCCACGCAGCGGTTTCTCGCCGGAAGATGTCGCGGCGCACTGGCAGCAGATCTGCGATTTCGAAGGCGCGGCGCATCCGAATGACAACATTGAAGCGCTGAAGGAAATGATGGCGAACTTGCAGAAGTATTCGCTGTGACGTGTGTCATGCGCGACAAATGACCGATCTCGTCGGTAAAACCCTTGCCCATAAAAAAGGCCGCTGCAAACGCAGCGGCCAAGGTAAGACGTTGGATCAAGGAGCTACAAATCAACGTCAGTGAACACCGGGGCGATCAATCGAAGCATCGACTCATCTGAAATCGGTCAGCGATGGCGCGAGTTGCTCAGCAGCCAGGGCTGGGTGCTTTGCGGCGTGTGTCGTGAAAGCCCGCTCAGAATAAGCACTTGAGGCCGAAGGAAAAATAGCGATTCCGGACATGCACTGTTACGGGGCATGCAACAGTCGAATCCGGCTACGCCATTGGGTCACTGAAGGGATTGTGGCTGTTGCTTCAAGGGCGCAGGTCGTCGGCCTGATAGCCCATGCGCCAACTCACGGCGCGTGCCGCAGCCAGCAGTCGCCGGGCGGCCGGGCCGTTTTCATCCGCGTGGAACAGCGAAGTCGGGCCGACGATGGTCAGCACCGCGGCGATCTGCCCGACAGCGTTGAACACCGGCGCCGACAACGCGTCCACACCTGGCATCAACAAGCCGTGAACATGATGCAGACCGCGCTCGCGGATCTGCTCGCACAAACCGCTGTAGGCATTTTGATCGGCCAGTGGATGGCCGGCGACGGCGATTTCCTGCTCGCGCAACTCATCGGTTTCCCGATGCGGCAGAAAGGCACTGAACACCAGCCCGGTGGACGAACTGAGCAGCGGCAACACCGAGCCCAACTGCGTCACCACCGTCACTGCGCGCACTGCCGGTTCGATGTGCACCACGGTCGCGCCCTGATTGCCCCACACCGCCAGAAAACAGGTTTCATTCAGTTCGTCGCGCAACTCGGACAGGGGCAGGGCGGCGACTTTCAGCACGTCCATACTGTTCAGGGCTGCCAGGCCCACGCGCAACGCTTCGCGGCCGAGTCCATAGTGGTTGGTGGCGGCGTTCTGCTCGGCGAAACCACTGGCGATCAGTGCCTGAAGATAACGGTGCACCTTGCTCGCCGGCATCTGCACATGTTCGGCCAGACGCGACAGTGAGGTGGAGGGCGATAACTCGGCCAACGCCTTGAGGATGTCGGTGCCGACCTCGGCGGAGCGGACTTTCTGTTTGCCGTTGCTGTCGCTGGTTTTTTCCATGGTGCGGCCGGGATCCGAAAACGAATGGGCGTCTTTATAGCTTGACGCTGGATAGCGAGCAAATTACGTTATGCGTAATCGAATTACGATAATAACAACCCCGGCGTGCGCAAAGCTCCGAGCCAGAGCGATGGGCCACTGCCGACTCCCTGTTCAGGAGGCTCCATGAACCTCGATTCAAACGCGTCGGAGCTGGTTTATCAGTCCGGTTTCGGCAACGAATTCAGCAGTGAAGCGTTGCCCGGCGCCTTGCCCATCGGCCAGAACTCTCCGCAAAAAGCCCCGTACGGCCTCTATACCGAATTGCTCTCCGGCACTGCGTTCACCATGACCCGCAGTGAAGCGCGGCGCACCTGGATGTACCGGATTCAGCCGTCGGCCAATCACCCGGCGTTCGTCAAACTGGAGCGGCAACTGGCCGGCGGCCCGTTGGGTGAGGTGACCCCCAATCGCTTGCGCTGGAACCCGCTACAGATCCCGGCCGAGCCGACTGATTTCATCGACGGTCTGGTCGGCATGGTGGCGAACTCGGCAGCGGAAAAACCGGCCGGCATCAGCATCTATAACTATGTCGCCAACCGCTCGATGGAGCGGGTGTTCTACAACGCCGACGGCGAACTGCTGCTGGTACCGCAACTGGGGCGGTTGCGCATTGCCACCGAACTCGGTGTGCTCGAAGTCGCGCCGCTGGAAATCGCCGTGCTGCCGCGCGGTCTGAAATTCCGCGTCGAGTTGCTTGATCCGCAAGCGCGCGGTTACGTCGCCGAGAACCACGGCGCGCCGCTGCGCCTGCCGGATCTGGGGCCGATCGGCAGTAACGGCCTGGCCAATCCACGGGACTTCCTTGCACCGGTCGCCGCCTACGAAAACCTGCAGCAGCCGACGACGCTGGTGCAGAAGTTCCTCGGCCAGTTGTGGGGCACCGAGCTCAATCATTCGCCGCTGAACGTGGTCGCCTGGCACGGCAACAACGTGCCGTACAAATATGATCTGCGCCGTTTCAACACCATCGGCACCGTGAGTTTCGATCACCCGGATCCGTCGATCTTCACCGTGCTGACCTCGCCGACCAGCGTGCACGGTCTGGCCAACCTCGATTTCGTGATCTTCCCGCCACGCTGGATGGTCGCCGAGAACACCTTCCGTCCACCGTGGTTCCATCGCAACCTGATGAACGAATTCATGGGCCTGATCCAGGGCGAATACGACGCCAAGGCTGAAGGCTTCGTGCCCGGTGGTGCCTCGCTGCACAGCTGCATGAGCGCCCACGGCCCGGATGGCGAAACCTGCACCAAAGCGATCAACGCCGACCTCAAGCCAGCGAAGATCGACAACACCATGGCCTTCATGTTCGAGACCAGTCAGGTGCTGCGCCCAAGCCGCTTCGCCCTCGACTGCCCGCAACTGCAATCCAACTACGACGCCTGCTGGGCCACGCTGCCCGCCACGTTCGACCCGACCCGGAGATAACCCATGACTCAGACTTCCATCACCCGCAGCTGGGTTGCTTCGGCCAATGGCCACGCGGATTTCCCGCTGCAGAACCTGCCGCTGGGCGTGTTCAGCACTGGCGGCTCGGCACCGCGCGCGGGCGTGGCGATCGGTGAACATATTTTCGATCTGCAAGTGGCGCTTGAAGCCGGTCTGTTCGACGACGTGGCACGCAGCGCGGTTGAAGCGATGCACGGCGGCCTGCTGAACGCCTTCTTCGACCTCGGTCGCGAAGCCCGCGTAGCCTTGCGCAGCCGTTTGCTGGAATTGTTCAGCGAGGGCAGCAGCCATCGCGGCGCCATCGAGGCCCAGGGCGCAAAACTGCTGCCACTGGCGGCCGATTGCCAGATGCACCTGCCGGCGCGCATCAGCGATTACACCGACTTCTACGTGGGCATCGAGCACGCGCAGAACGTCGGCAAACTGTTCCGTCCGGACAACCCGCTGCTGCCCAACTACAAGCACGTGCCGATCGGTTATCACGGTCGCGCCTCTACGGTTCGCGCCTCCGGTACCGACGTGCGCCGCCCGAAAGGCCAGACCCTGCCGGCCGGTGCGAGCGAGCCGACCTTCGGCCCTTGCGCCCGACTGGACTACGAACTGGAACTGGGCATCTGGATCGGTCAGGGCAACGAAATGGGCGAGCCGATTGCGATCGGTGACGCCTCCGAACACATCGCCGGTTTCTGCCTGCTCAATGACTGGTCGGCCCGCGATATCCAGGCCTGGGAGTACCAGCCGCTGGGCCCGTTCCTCTCCAAGAGTTTCATCACCAGTGTCTCGCCATGGGTGGTGACCGCCGAAGCGCTGGAGCCATTCCGCACGGCGCAACCTGCGCGCCCGGAAGGCGATCCGCAGCCGCTGCCCTATCTGTTCGACAAGCGTGATCAGGATGGCGGTGCTTTCGACATCGAACTGGAAGTGCTGCTGCTCACCGAAGCCATGCGCGAACAGAATCTGCCGGCCCATCGCCTGACCCTGAGCAACACTCGCTACATGTACTGGACCGTCGCACAAATGGTCGCGCACCACAGCGTCAACGGTTGCCAGTTGCAGGCCGGTGACCTGTTCGGTTCGGGCACCTTGTCCGGTCCGCAAAGCGGTCAGTTCGGCAGCCTGCTGGAAATCACCGAGGGCGGTAAAAAGCCGATCGAACTGGCCTCCGGCGAAGTGCGCAAATTCCTCGAAGACGGCGACGAAATCATCCTGCGCGCGCGTTGCACCCGAGACGGTTTTGCCTCGATCGGCTTCGGCGAATGCCGTGGCAAAGTGCTGGCGGCGCGCTGACAGGAGCGGGTCATGGATCTCTATACCTATTACCGCTCGACCTCGTCATACCGGGTACGTATCGCCCTGGCGCTGAAAGGGCTCGACTACACCGCGCTGCCGGTCAACCTGATCGCGCCGTCCGGGGGCGAGCATCGGCAGGCGGCGTATCTGGCGATCAATCCGCAGGGGCGGGTGCCGGCCCTGCGTACCGATGACGGCGAGTTGCTGATTCAGTCGCCGGCGATCATCGAGTACCTGGAAGAACGTTATCCGCAGCTGCCATTGCTGCCCGAAGACCTCGCTGCCCGCGCTCATGTGCGCGGCGTCGCGGCGGTGATCGGTTGCGACGTGCATCCGCTGCACAACGTCAGCGTGCTCAATCGTCTGCGTCAGCTGGGCCACGAAGAGCCGCAGGTGGTGGAGTGGATCGCGCACTGGATCAGTCAGGGGCTGGCGACTGTCGAGCAGTTGATCGGTGACAGCGGTTTCTGTTTCGGTGAGTGGCCGTGCGTGGCGGATGTCTATCTGATTCCGCAGTTGTATGCGGCCGAGCGCTTCGGTGTTTCGCTGCAGGCTTACCCGCGGATTTGTCGGGTGGCGGCGCTGGCGGCTGAGCATCCGGCGTTCATCAAGGCGCATCCGGCCAATCAACCGGATACCCCTTAAAGCGCCACACTGCCCACTGTAGGGGTGAGCCTGCTCGCGATGGCGGAGTGTCAGATACGGGGATGTTGACTGACACACCGCTATCGCGAGCAGGCTCACTCCTACAAGGGATCAGCGCCGTACACAAAAATCATAAAAACAAAACAGGTACCTTGCGATGCACAACCAGATTGCCAGCTTCCGCGCAGCACTCGACGCCCGTCCTGTGTCCCGCTATCAGTGGTTGCTCCTGATCCTGCTCGCCTTGTTGCTGGTCACCGACGGTTATGACGCCCAGGTGCTCGGTTACGTGGTGCCGGCCCTGGCTCAGGATTGGGGGCTGGAGAAAGCCGCGTTCGGGCCGGTTTTCAGCGCCAACCTGTTGGGTCTGACCCTCGGTTCTCTTGCGGTGACGCCGCTGGCCGATCGCTTCGGCGTACGGCGAATCCTGCTCGCCTGCGTGCTGATCTACGCCAGCCTGACGGTGCTGATGGTGTTCGCCGACTCGCTGAATACCCTGATGATCGCGCGCTTCATCTGCGGCATCGGCATGGGTGGGGCGATGCCGAGTGCCATGGCCCTGATGTCGGAATACTCACCGCCGCGTCTGCGCACCTTGATGGTGACGCTGGCGGCTTGTGGGTTTTCGTTTGGCGGTGCGGCGGGTGGTTTTGTTGCTGCGGGCTTCATCGATCGCTTTGGCTGGCAAGCGGTGTTCCTCGCCGGTGGTGTCACGCCGTTGCTGCTGTTCCCGTTCCTGTGGTGGATGCTGCCGGAATCGCTGCCGCGTCTGCTGCGCGATGCAGCGCCCTATGCGCGCCTGCGCAAAGTCACCGCGCGAATGCTGCCGGACTGGCAACCGCCGGCCGCGTCCGTCGAACAGAACGAGCGCGAGCAGGGCAGCAAATTGACCGTGGTCGAGCTGTTCCGCAACGGTTATGCACGACCGACCCTGCTGATCTGGGCGACGTTTTTTGTCAGCCTGATTCTGTTGTATTTCATGATCAGCTGGCTGCCGACGCTGTTGCTGGAAAGCGGTCTGAAACTCAACGAAGCCAACCTGGTGACCTCGATGTTCCTGTTCGCCGGCACCTTGGGCGCGGTGTGCATGGCGTGGTTCGCCGATCGCCTGAAACGCAAGGTGCGGCTACTCTGCGCAGTGTTGGCCGGGGCGGCGCTGTGCACGATTCTGTTGGGTTTGAACCACGACAATCCACGTTATCTGGTGGCCTGCGTGTTTGCCGCCGGGTTCTGCATCATCGGTGGGCAACTGACGCTGAACGCCTTCGCCAGTAATTTCTACCCGGCGCATGTGCGGGCCACGGGCACTGGCTGGGCGTTGGGGGTAGGGCGCTTCGGTTCGATCCTCGGGCCGCTGTTCGGCAGCATGTTGCTGGCGATGCACATTCCGGTGACGCAGATTTTCTTCTTCTGCGCGATTCCGGCAGTCATTGCGGCGCTGTTGATCATCCAGGTGCGCTCGCCTTCCGATTTCGTTCCGGTTGTTGGAAATGCAGAGGCTGTAAAAACCTGAAGAGCAAAAGATCGCAACCTGCGGCAGCTCCTACATTGAAATACATGCCCCTGTAGGAGCTGCCGCAGGCTCGGGCCGCGTTCGGACGATCTTTGCTTTTCAATGAACAACGGAATTGGGTGGCAGATGCCCAAGCCGTTCAGTCAGACGCAATCGCTGGATCGGATCGTCGCTGAGCAGCAGCGCATGTTCCAGATCGAAGCGCTCGGCGTTCGGGCAATCGAGCCGTTGATACAGGCTGGCGCGGGCCAGATAATCGGCGGCGCTGGCACCGCCCAGTTCCAGCACGCGTTCGGCATCGATCAGCGCGGCGATGTAATCCTCATGGGCCAGATGCAACTGCCGCAGGTTGCGTGACAGGCGCTGGAGCATCTGCTCTGGGCTGGCGGTGACCAGATGGTCGGCATTGAGTTTGAGGTGCGCGCCGTACTGACGCTGCAACAACTCGCGACAATCATTGGGATACAGCCGCCGACCACCGCAGGGATCCAGCAGGTGATCAGCACCGGGCACCCGCAGCAGGAAATGCCCGGGAAAGTTCACCCCGACCAGCGGAATCTCCAGACCACGCGCCAGTTCCAGAGCAATCAAGGACAGGCTCAGCGGTTGGCCGCGACGGGTCTGTAACACTTTGTCCAACAACGCGACCTGCGGGCGCAGCGGCAGAAAATCGTCCTGAGAAAAGCCCAGATCATTCATCCGCCGCAGCAACGGCTGCGCCAGTTCGCTGACCGGCAGCATCGGCAAGCCGTAGCTGACGCGCTGTTGCAGCTCCTTGAAATCTTGTTGCAGCGCTTCGACATCCAGGCTTTTTTCGTGCTCGGCAGCCATCCACAACGCCGCTTCGAACAGCGCGGGCGGTGAACGGTGCAGACACTCGAAAAAACGTTGGCGCGGGCTCATCGAAATCTCCGGGGAATGCCTCGTTTTAGCCCCGTCCGCGCCATTCGTCCAGTACCGGCCAGGTTATGCCGCAAAGTCGCCGTCGAAGCGGGCGCTTATTCCGGTGCGCTTCAGCAATTTTTGGGCGCAAGCCTATACTGGCGTCTACCAGAAGTGATTCGGGAGCCTGCCGATGTTCGCTCTCATGCAAAGCACTCGCCTGGAATCGCTGCACCTCAGCGTTGACCCGGTCACCGGGTTGAAGGCGGTCATTGCCATTCATAACAGTCGCCTCGGGCCTGCCCTGGGCGGTTGCCGTTATCTTGCCTATCCCAACGACGAATCCGCGGTCGAGGATGCCATTCGCCTCGCGCAGGGCATGAGCTACAAGGCGGCCCTGGCCGGGCTCGATCAGGGCGGCGGGGTGGCGGTGATCGTGCGCCCGGCGCATGTGGAAAACCGCGCGGCGCTGTTCGAGGCATTTGGCCGTTGCATCGAGCAGCTCGACGGTCGCTACATCACCGCCATCGACAGCGGCACTTCGGTGGCGGACATGGATTGCATCGCCCAGCAGACCCAGCATGTCACCAGCACCACCTCGGCGGGCGACCCGGCGCCGCACGCGGCGATGGGCGTGTTCACCGGAATTCGTGCCACCGCTATGGCGCGGCTGGGCAGCGACAATCTTGAAGGCTTGCGCGTGGCGATTCAGGGCTTGGGCAACGTCGGTTATGCACTGGCCGAGCAGCTACACGCGGCAGGCGCCGAATTGCTGGTCAGCGACATCGACCACGGCAAGGTGCAACTGGCGATGGAGCAACTCAACGCGCATCCGATCGCCAACGACGCCTTGCTCAGTACACCCTGCGACATCCTTGCGCCGTGCGGCCTCGGCGGGGTGCTCAACAGTCACACGGTGACGCAACTGCGCTGCTCGGCGGTGGCCGGTTCAGCGAACAATCAACTGACGCATCTGGACGTGGCCGACCAGCTGGAGCGGCGTGGGATCCTCTATGCGCCGGATTACGTGATCAATGCGGGCGGTTTGATTTATGTCTCGCTCAAACATCGCGGCGAAGAGCTGGGGACGATTACTGCGCACCTGTCGAAGATCAGTTCGCGACTGACCGAGGTGTTTGCCCATGCGCAAGCCGAGAAGCGCTCGCCGGCGCGGGTGGCGGATGAGTTGGCGGAGAAAGTCCTGTATCGCTGAAAAGCAAAAGATCGTCCGAACGCGGCCCGAGCCTGCGGCAGCTCCTACAATTGGGAATGCGTATTCCCTGTAGGAGCTGCCGCAGGCTCGGGCCGCGTACGGACGATCTTTTAATGGGTCAGTGATTACTTGGCAGCTTTCGCCGCTTTTGCCGGTTTGACCGGTGCTTCATCGGATTCTGCCGAGCCAGTCTCTTCAGCCACGGGCTCGGCCGGTGCATTGATCAGCTCCGACAGCGCATCAGGCTGGCTCTTGAAAGCCTTGGCGAACACATCGCGGTTCTTCGCCATGTAGATCCCGACTTCTTCAACCTGTTGCTCGTTCAGCGACGGCACGGCTTTTTGCAACACTTCGGACAGCATCTCTGCCAGTTCGAGCATTTTGTCATGACGGTCAGCTTCGGCTTTATCCATGAACAAGCGCTCCAGATCTCGGCTGCTGCGGTATACCACTTCGACGGCCATTCACCACCTCACATGCCTTCACATTTAGTTGTCTTAGCGACTACTGTATCTATATACAGCGAAAAGGATAAGCGAATCCCTGCGCTTTGGGTAGCGGCTTTTCACTGTAGACCGGATTCGGCAGTTTTTCTGACCCTGGCCCTCAAGCAAAACGACCCGCACAGGTCGGGTCGTTGGTTTTTTTGATTTCAGAACTTGCCGCTGGCGTAACCGCCATCGATGGGCATGATCACACCCGTGACGTAAGCGGATTGATCGCTGAGCAGCCAGAGCACCGCGTTGGCCACTTCGTCCGCAGTGCCGAAGCGTTTCATCGAAGTCACGTTGATTTTGCGCTGGGTGTTTTCCGGTGCGGCTTTCAGGCGTGCCTCGCTGTTCATGCCGCCGAGAATCGGCCCCGGGGCGACCGCATTGACGCGAATGCAGCCGCCGTCTTCCAGCCGCGCATTTTCGATCGACGCCACCTGGGTCATGCCGTTGATCGCCTGCTTGCTGGCGACATAGGCCACCTGGCCGCCAATCGGTACCACACCTGCGCAGGACGAGGTGTTGACGATCGCCCCGGTGCCGCGGCCCAGCATCAGTTGCAGCTCATGACGCATGCAGTGGTAGGTGCCGTTGACGTTGATGTTCATCACCTTCATCCAGTCATCCGGGCACGATTGTGCGAGCGCTCCGTACTTGGCGGTCACGCCGGCATTGTTGAACGCGCAATCGAGGCGGTTGTAGACCGAACGAATGGTCGCGAACGCCTGTTCGACCTGCGCCGGGTCACCGACATCGCAGGCGATGAAGCGGCAGTGCTCACCCAGTCGATCGGCCAGCGCCGCGCCTTTTTCTTCGTCCCGGCCGAACACGATCACATCGGCGCCGGCCTTGATCAGGCGTTCGCTGACGGTCTCGCCGATGCCGCTGGTGCCGCCGGTGACCAGGCACACTTTTCCCAGAAAATCGTACATATGTCGCATCTCCTTATGCCAACGCGGGGCGTAAATATTTTGGGTTTACGCAGCAATACACCCGATCCAGTCGCGGATTGCTCTTGTCGCTGAAGCACTGGCTGTCCCATCGGCATTTGTGGATGTCGGCGGAGCGGCCCTGCAGGGTTTTGTTGATCAAGTCATTGTCGGCAAACAGCGCCCGCGACATCCCCACCCAATCGCATACACCGTCGGCGAGCAACTGCTCGGCCTTGTCCAGCCCATTGATGAAGCCGGCGTATCCCACCGGCACTGTCGACACGGACTTGATTGCCCGCACCCCGGCTTGCAGGTATTGGTCCATGGTCTCGGAATGCACGATCAACTGGCCGAACGTCGCGCCCATGCACATCGAACATTCCAGCGCGGCAACGCCGGCCTGACAGAGCGTCTGCACGGTTTCCTTGAGGTCCGGATATTGCAGCCCCTCAGCGCCCAGACGGTCGTCGATGCCCAGACGAATGGTGACGATCAGTTGGCCCTGGGTGCGCTCGCGGATGGCCCTGACCACGTCGAGCAACAGCCGCGCGCGGTTCTCTTCGCTGCCGCCATATCGGTCGGTGCGCTTGTTGGTGTGCGGCGAGAGAAAACTGCTCAGCAGGTAGCCGTTGGACGCCTGCAACTGCACCAGACGCGCGCCGTTGGTCCAGGCCAGCCAGGCGGAATGGGCGAACTGCTCGATCACCAGAGCGATGTCGCTTTCGTCCATGATCCGCACGCGATAATCCGGATCAAGTTTCGACACGCGCGGGCAGGGCACGCCGCTCGGGGTCAGCACCGCGACTCCGGTGTGGGTGGTGGTGCCCTGACCCCCGTAATGCTGCAGTTGCACACCCACCGGCGTGTTGACCTGCTCGGCCATGGCGAACATCGCCTTGAGCGATTCGCCCTGATGCTGCTCGAACAGGCCGAGCCCGGTGCTCTGCAGACGCGACTGCGGCGAGACCGTGGCGTTGCACAGAAACGCCATGGCGCAGCCGCCCTCCATGATGCCCTGATAAAACTCGATCATGGCGGGCGTCACGCACCCGCTGTGATCGGCCAGGTCCACGCCCATCGACGCGAAGAACAGCCGATTGCGCAACTCCAGGCCACCGGCCAGCCGCAGAGGCTCCAGCACGTGGGGATAGCGCGGCATCATGCTTCCTTCCTTTGTTCGGGCATCGCCGAGGCTTGATCGAAGGTCATCCACAACGGTTGCCCTAGGACGGGCGCCGGAGCCGGGGTGGTTTCTTCGTGCGAGAAGTAAGCGAATTGTTTGAGCACTTCGCGCCACTTGAAGCGCAACGGCGAGTCCAGCTCTGCCAGATGCAGTTTGAGCGTGCCGGCCTTTGTCGCGTCGCCGGCGTGCAGCGATTGCAACGGCAGGTTGAGCATGCCTTCGTTTTCCAGGTACAGGTAGACGTGTCCGCGCTCGGAGGCGTCGAGCGGGCTGTCGCATTGCACTTGCAGACCGGCCATCGACAGCAGCTCAAGGCGGGCGGAGAGGTGACGGCCAGAATCCAGGCGCACCAGCACTTCATGGCGTATGCCCTTGAGCGGACGGAACCAGCAGGCCGGGTCGATGTTGATATTCCGCATGCGCTTGAACACCGGCATCTTGATCACTTCGCCGTGCAGGCGAATATCGGCCACCAGCTCGCCACGCTGGAAGAAACGCGCACGCTTGTCGACCTTGCGCGCCCGCGGCTGCGCCATGCCCTCGTAGTCGCCGACCAGTACATCCACCTGAAATGAAGACTCGGTGTAACGGGGAAAACTCGACAGCAGATCAACGATGGAAATCGACACCTCGCCGCGGGCGTAACCGCTGTGCTCGTAGAACTGCGCGTACATCGCCTGGCGTGCCGCTTCGATCAGCATCAGGCCGGGCACGTGTTCGTGGTGCTTGCGGTAGAAAAAATAATTGGCGGTGTCGTTGAACAGGGTGAAATAAAGCAGACCCTGCTGCGGGCAGCCGTCCAGGGTTTTCAGGACATCATGCACCTGTCGACGCTGGTCGAGGCTCAGGCCGTTGCCGTAACCGGGCAGTCGAGCCAGTTTGGCCTCAGTGCTTTCCAGCACCCAGACGCCGCTGAGGATCAGGTGGTCGGTGGCCTTTTCGTAATTCGTCAGCAGCTCCGGCAGACAGTCCGACAGGCCCGCCTGTTCGAGTTCTTGCAGGTCAATGATGGTTGGCAGCGAGCGCAGCACCAGACGTTCGCTGTCCAGCCGATAGGCCTGATTGACGATCTCCAGATCCACGGGATCGAGGTTGGCCTGTTGCACGATGGCGGCAGGCAGCCAGGCCGGCAGCAAGTGGTGAGCGTCGTAAATCAGCACATCGTCATCGTGGCCCTTGTGGACGATGTCTTTGGCAACTTTCCTGTGCATGTCGATCATGATCATCCCTCTGTGTTGAACGTTGGTTGTAAGGCAGTTGCTATCCATGGCGTGAAAATCGACCCACACCGAAAGGTGCTGCTCGACGCGTGTCAGCAGCTTCAGTTGATGTGTTTTCTTGTTATCGAGTGTCGGGCAGGGTTACTGCACCGTGATGTAGCAGGCGCCCAGGGTTCGGTTGTCCAGTACCTGCGGCGGTGCCAGCCATTTGTAGTCGATGCCGCCACGTTTGAGCAGGCGTCCGATGGCAATCGGGGACACCGACACCAGATGTGAAACGCCGCAGGTCCTGGCGTACTCCAGCGTGGCCATGAACAGGCCAACGGTGTTTTCGTCGGACATCACCTGTTCGTTTTTGCCGCCCTCGGCATCGAGGTCCAGTGAGGTGAAGCGTGACAGCTCCCAGATGTCATCTGCGCACGGTGCAGGCTTGTCACCGAGCAACGAGGTGAACACCTCACTCAGCAAATACGGTTGGGTGGTCGGCAGCAGGCGGGCGCATCCCTTGATGTTGCCGCCGTCTTCTTCGGCGACGATGTAGTGAGTGCCGATGTGATCGAATTGGTCGAATTCGAAATCGTCCGGCGTGGATAATTGCCAGCCGAGGCGTTCGACGAACACCTGATAGCGATATTGAGCCAAGCGTTGACGCTTTAGTGTCGTCAACTCGTCATAACGTCCTGACAAGTAATCCATCACAGATTCCGTTTAGTGATTGGTTGGGTGGCGATTAAAGTGCACACTGCGCTCGCATACTACCTGTCACCCTTGACAGCTAGCGGAAACATTTGGAAATATGCTAGGCATGTTGGCAAGAGGCCGACAGCATTAACTGTGGGAAAGGAATCTCTATGTCGTATTGGCAGGCTGAACTGTTGGAAAACGCCATGTCTGCAACGGATGTCGAGTTGTTGTTCGACAATATCAAGACCGTTGCCAGGCAGTTGGAGTTTGATTATGTGGCCTATGGTTCACGCAGGCTTTTTCCCATCACCAAACCTTGTCTTTTTCTCGCCAATAATTATTCGCCCGCCTGGCAAGCTGCCTATTCCACCAATCGTTACCTGGAAATCGACCCTTACGTCATGCGCGCAATGCGCAGCGTGAAACCGGTGCTGTGGGACGCTGAACTCAAGGCTCAGACACCTGAATTCTGGCAGGATGCGCAGGCTCACGGGCTCTCGGAGGGCTGGGGGCAGACGCTGCTCAATAGCGAAACCCAAGGGCTGGTGACCTTTGCCCGGGGCAGCGAGACGATCACCGCGCTGGAACTCGAAACCAAACAGGCGCAGCTGTCCTGGCTGGCCCAGATCACTCACCTGGGCCTGACGCGCCTGCAAATGCGCGGCGTGGATTCGGCGCTCCCGGTGCCGATAGAACTGTCGCAGAGGGAAAAGGAAATCCTGCAATGGACCGCTGACGGAAAGTCATCGGACGATGTTTCGGTGATCCTTGGCATCAGCAAAAGGACGGTAAACTTCCATATTAACCATTGCCTGAAAAAACTCGGTTGCCAAAACAAGATCGCTGCTGCAGTTAAAGCTTCGCTGATGGGTCTGCTCTGGAAATAATTACCCCCGTCATTTATTGGATAACTAACTGGTGAATAACCGGGTGAGTGTGCGCGAGTTCACAGATTGACCTGGTTAATAATATTTCACTTATAAGCTAATGCCTTTTCAAGCGTAACGAACTCATCAAGAAACTTCAGTTATACCGTCACAATCATTCCTGTCGACGTTGTCTGTTCAACGGTGCGACCAAACGCCACGGCGCAGGTTTCATGCCGGCTCGCCATGATGCGTGGCCTCGTTTCTGCATGGCGCACAGCACATACGGAAAACCGTCACGTCCAACACGCATCATCCGCCCGAGTCGGGCTAAGGAACATCATCGTGAAAATCAACTGGGCCGAGAAACTGCGGCAAAACGTGCACCAACTGGCCGAGTCCCTGGGCAATCTGTTCGTCGAGACCTTCCACTACCTGGCGCTGTTCGCCATTGGTGCGGTGACCGCGTGGGCGGCGGTGATGGAATTTCTCGGCATGCTCGAAGAGGGCCACATCAAGATCGATGACATTCTGTTGCTGTTCATCTATCTGGAACTGGGGGCGATGGTCGGGATTTACTTCAAGACCAACCACATGCCGGTGCGCTTCCTGATCTACGTGGCGATCACTGCGCTGACCCGCTTGCTGATCTCCAACGTCTCGCACCACAACCCGCCGGACATGGGCATCATCTACCTGTGCGGCGGCATTCTGCTGCTGGCGTTCTCGATCCTGGTGGTGCGTTACGCCTCGTCGCAATTTCCGTCGGTGAAGATCGAAAAACCGCAACGCAAACTCGGCGCCGGCTCCGGTGAACACCCCGAGATCGAGAAGGGCGAACTCTAAATCCCGGCTGACGGTCGAGAGCGGCCGTCAAATGGCTGCGGTGGCGGGGGCAGACCGTCGCCGCCGGTCATCGCTTCAAGGATTGCCATCGCGCTGTGACCCTGTTCGATGGCGATGCCGAACTGAATGCTTTGCACCAGCCGTTTGAGCCGTACCGGATCGTTGCGCTGGTCGGCGCTGATCATCCGTTTGGCGACGATCCGGCCGCTGTTCGACAGGGTCAGCATGATGCTGCCGTCCAGCCCCTGAATGCTCAGGTTGATCTGATAGTCCGGCGCGAAGGCATCGGTAATGATCTGAAAAGGGTTGTCCATGATGCGTCACCGCCTGATTGAACGTGCAGTTGTTGACCGGCCGTGATCGGGTTGGTTCGCAATACCTGATCATCGGCGATTCCGTGGCCTGTGTTGTTGCTTTATGTAGGAGCTGCCGCAGGCTGCGATCTTTTGACCTGTGCTGTTTTGACTTCAGTCATGAAGATCAAAAGATCGCAGCCTCGTAGCACTCGACAGCTCCTGCACACGTCATAGCAAGGGCTGTGCCGGGAAAATTGTTGGACAATGGATACGGCATAAAAAAGGCGAGCCCATGGCTCGCCTTTGTCATTTGTGGCCCGTTTCAGGGCAGAACCGAGTAGATGATCGCCGGCAGTGCAATCAGGCCGATCAGCACCACGAACACGTTGGACGCCTGTCCCGAGTACTGGCGCAAGGCTGGCACGCGGCGGATGGCGTACATCGGCATCAGGAACAACAGGCAGGCAATCACCGGCCCGCCGAGGGTTTCGATCATGCCGAGGATGCTCGGGTTGAACGTGGCCACGGCCCAGCAGCTGAGGATCATGAACAGCGCGGTTGCACGGTTCAGCCAACTCGCCGACATCACCTTGCCACGACCGCGCAGGCTCTTGACGATCATGCCCTGAAAGCCTTCGCTGGCGCCGATGTAGTGGCCGAGGAAGGATTTGGTGATCGCCACCAGCGCAATCAGCGGTGCGGCGTAGGCGATGACCGGGGTCTGGAAGTGGTTGGCCAGATACGACAGGATCGAAATGTTCTGCGCCTTGGCCGCAGCCAGATCGGCCGGCGACAGCGCCAGCACACAACTGAAGCAGAAGAACATCACCGTCACCACCATTATCCCGTGGGCCATGGCGAGAATGCCGCTGCTCTTGCGTTCGGCTTCGGCGCCGTAGCGCTGTTTCTGGTCGACCGCGAAAGCGGAGATGATCGGCGAGTGGTTGAACGAGAACACCATCACCGGGATCGCCAGCCACATCGTTTTGAGGAACGTCGACAGCGGCATTGCCTCTTGAGCGCTGGCGAAGAACGCGCCGTTCCAGTTGGGGATCAGGCTCAGGCCGAGTAACAGCAGTGCGGCAACGAACGGATAGACCAGCACGCTCATGGCCTTGACGATCACGTTCTGCCCGCAGCGTACGATCGCCATCAAGCCGAGGATCAGCACCAGCGACAGGATTGCCCGAGGTGGCGGGGCGATGTGCAACTGGTGTTCGAGAAAGCTGCTCAAGGTGTTGGTCAGCGCGACGCTGTACACCAGCAGAATCGGGAAGATCGCGAAGAAGTACAGCAGGGTGATCAGCTTGCCGGCACCGATGCCGAAGTGCTCTTCGACGACTTCGGTGATGTCGCCCGAACGCCCGGACAGCACGAAGCGGGTCAGTCCCCGATGAGCGAAGTAAGTCATCGGGAACGCCAGCAGTGCCAGAATCAGCAACGGCCAGAAACCGCCGACACCGGCATTGATCGGCAGGAACAAAGTGCCGGCACCAATCGCGGTACCGTACAGGCCGAGCATCCAGGTGGTGTCGGATTTGCTCCAGCCCTTGTGGGCAGTTTCTGTATTGCGTGTGCGATCTACAGCGGGATTTTCGGCAGCAGGTGTACGTACATCGGTCATCGTTTTTGCCTCGTTATTATTTTTGCTCGGGCTCACGGTTGGCAGGCCGCAAGTTGCAGCCCGCCGGGGCAGTCAGGGAATGCGCGTCAGCATTCCACCCAGCTCACGGCCAGGCCGCCCCGTGAAGTCTCTTTGTACTTGTCGTGCATGTCGGCGCCGGTATCGCGCATGGTGCGGATCACCCGGTCGAGGGAAATGAAGTGTTTGCCGTCGCCGCGCAGGGCCATTTGCGTGGCGTTGATCGCTTTCACCGCAGCGATGGCATTGCGCTCGATGCAGGGCACCTGCACCAGGCCGCCGACCGGGTCGCAGGTCAGGCCGAGGTTGTGTTCCAGGCCGATTTCGGCGGCGTTCTCCAGTTGCTCCGGGGTTGCGCCGAGTACTTCAGCAAGGCCCGCAGCGGCCATGGCGCAGGCCGAACCGACTTCACCCTGGCAGCCGACTTCAGCGCCGGAGATCGAAGCATTTTTCTTACACAGAATGCCGACGGCGGCGGCGCCCATGAAGAACGCGACCACGTCATCGTCAGACGCATCCGGATTGAATTTCATGTAGTAGTGCAGAACGGCGGGGATGATCCCGGCTGCGCCATTGGTCGGCGCGGTGACCATGCGCCCGCCGGCAGCGTTCTCCTCGTTGACCGCGAGGGCGAACAGGTTGACCCACTCCATCGCCGACAGCGTCGAACTGATCACGTTCGGCTTGCCGATTTCCAGCAGGCTGCGGTGCAGTTTCGCCGCGCGGCGCGGCACGTTCAGACCGCCGGGCAGGATGCCTTCGTGGCGCAGGCCCTGTTCAACGCACTCGCGCATTACCGACCAGATGTGCAGCAAGCCGTTACGGATTTCAGCGTCGCTGCGCCAGGCCCGTTCGTTGGCCATCATCAGCTCTGAGACTCGCAGGTTGTGGGTTTTGCACAGGCTCAGCAGTTCGGCAGCGCTGGAAAAATCGTACGGCAGCACCACGTCGCCGGCTGGTGCCACACCGGACTCGGCTTGCGCCGCTTCGATGATGAAACCGCCGCCAATCGAGTAATACGTCTGCGTAAACAGCTCGGCGCTTTCGCCGAAGGCTGTCAGCGACATGGCGTTGGGATGGTAGGGCAGGCTTTCGTCCAGCAGCAGGAGATCGTGTTGCCAGTTGAAGGAGATTTCTCTCTGCCCGGCCAGAAGCAACACGCCGCTTTCGCGCAGTTGCTGGATGCGTGGGTCGATGGTCGCCGGATCGATGCTGTCCGGCCATTCGCCCATCAGGCCCATGACCGTGGCGCGGTCGGTGGCGTGGCCGACACCGGTGGCCGACAGCGAACCGTACAAACGGATTTCCACGCGGCGGACATCGTTGAGCAAGCGTTGGTCGATCAGCGCTTGGGCGAAGGTCGCGGCGGCACGCATCGGGCCGACGGTGTGGGAACTGGACGGACCGATGCCGACTTTGAATAGATCGAAAACACTGATAGCCATGCTAAACCCTTACAAGCAATGGAGTAGGAATCGCTGCCATTTTTTGTAGGACAAGCGCAATGTCGGCGATACTGCCTACCTCGGTCCTACGTGACCAACGAAACTTCCTAAGAAAGCCTTTAGCAGGACTAAACGATGAGTCGTCAATTGCACGCCCAGACCTACGTCTGGCTGCAGGTGTTTTCCTGTGCCGCGCGGCACCTGTCGTTCACCCGTTGCGCGGAAGAGCTGCACATCACACCGGGGGCGGTCAGCCAGCAGATTCGCCAACTGGAAGAGCGTCTCGGTTTTCGCCTGTTCCATCGCCGGGCGCGGGGTGTCGAGTTGAGTGCGGAAGGCCAGCGGCTGGCTATCACCGTCAATGAGGCCTACGGCAGCATCGATGCTGAATTGCGTCGACTGGATGCGGGGATGATCAGCGGAATTCTGCGGGTGCGCTCGATTCCGTCGTTCCTCAGCAAATGGCTGACCCCGCGTTTGCCGCGTCTGCAACAGCGTTATCCGGATATCCAGTTGCGCCTGGTGGCCGAGGACAGCAGCGTGCCGTTGCACGAGGGCGACTTTGATCTGGCAATCGATTTGAACGACGGCAGCTACCCGGGGCTGTTATCCACAGCCTTGCTCGATGAGCAGATTTTCCCGGTCTGCGCGCCGAGTTTGCTGCGCGGACGCCCTCCGCTGCACGGGCCGGCGGATCTGGTGCATTTCCCGTTGTTGCACGACATCACCGCCTGGCGCGGCAGTTATGAATACGCGGAATGGGAGTTCTATCTGAATGCGATTGGCTTTGAAGGCGCCGACGTACGGCGTGGGCACACGTTCAATCGCAATCACCTGACCATCGAAGCGGCGATCGCCGGTATGGGCGTGGCGATTGCCCGGCGCACGTTGCTCAACGATGAGCTGGAGCGCGGGACGTTGATTGTGCCGTTCGGTCTGTCGGTGCCCAACCATAAACGCTACGTGCTGCTGTATGCGCCGGGGGCCTTGAGCCATCCGGGCGTGCGTGCGGTGCATGACTGGCTGGTGGAGGAGGCGGGGATTTTCCGCAGCTTGCACCCGTTGAACGACGGGCAATTGTGAGCAGATTTTGCAGGGTTGCGAGGCGACCCAACTCCCGACCTTACCAGTGACTTGCTCGGTTGTCCGGCTTTTTTTGCGAATGAATATTTATCTTTTTTCAGGGGTTGAAATGTTCGTCAGTCGGGCCGATTGTTGTAACCAAGGGGTCAGGAAATTCAATTCAAGGCCTCTCGCGAGCTAGCTGAAATAAGGGATGAACTATGCAAATCCAAGTCAACAGCGATAACCATATTCAAAGCAGTAAACGACTGGAGGAGTGGGTACGTACAACCATTGAGAGCACGCTCGACCGTTATGAAGAAGACCTGACCCGTGTCGAAGTCCACCTGAGCGACGAGAACGGCGACAAACCAGGTCCCCATGACTTGCGCTGCCAACTGGAAGCGCGGCCAAAAGGCCATCAACCGATTTCCGTCACCCATAAAGCCGATTCGCTGGAACAGGCGATCGACGGTGCAGCCGAAAAACTGGAACACGCGCTGGAGCACCTGTTTGGCAAACTGCGAGGCAAACCCCGCGCCGCCATCGTGCCATTCAGCAAGGCGAATGACGCACTGCTGGAGGAAGAATTTCTGGAGAACGAACAGGCAGCGATCAACAGTTGATGCGCTGATTTTTCAAGCCACCCCATGAGAACGGGCCTGCGCAAGCAGGCCCGTTTTTTGTTTGGTCAATGGTGTGGCGAGGGAGCTTGCTCCCGCTGGGCTGCGAAGCAGCCCCAAAACCTGCAGCGGCGTTCAACAGCGAGACCGTATTAGCAGGATTTACGGCTGCTTCGCAGCCGAGCGGGAGCAAGCTCCCTCGCCACAATTTTCTTAGAAAGCTACAGACGTTTGTACATACACCGTGCGCGGTTCACCCACGTACTTGCCCTTGTTGTTGTCATCAAACGAGCGGGTGAAGTACTGGGTATTGAAAATGTTCTTCACCCCGACCGCCACGTTCAGATCCGACAGTTGCGGGCCGAAATCATAACCGGCGCGGCTGCTGAACAGCATGTAGCCCGGGATCTTGCCGGTGCTGCCGTCGGCGCTTTCCTTGGAGGTGTTGGCGTTGTCGGCGAACTGGTCGCTCTGGAAGCTGCTGTCGACGTTGAGTTTCCACGGGCCTTCGGTGTAACCAACGCCAATCGTGCCTTTGTGTTTCGACGAGAACGGTACGCGATTGCCCTTGTTCGGCCCGTCTTCGCGGATGGTCGCGTCGACGTAGGCATAAGTGGCGTACACATCGAAACCGGCCAGTGCCGGGCTCAAGTCATCCAGCGCGTAATTGACGCTGGTCTCGATGCCCTGATGACGGGTCTCGCCACGGGCAATCACCGAATCGTTGGTCTGGTTGCTTTCGTACTGGTTGTCGAAGTTGATCAGGAAGGCACCAATCTCGGCGCGCAATGCGCCGTTGTCATAACGGGTACCGAGTTCCCAAGTGCGAGCCTTCTCCGGTTTCACTTCGCCGCTGCTCACACGGTTGGGCATCTGACTGTATTGCACGCTGCCGAACGAACCTTCGGTGTTGGCGTACAGATTCCAGCTGTCGCTCAGGTGATACAGCACGTTCAGCGCCGGCAGCGCGGTGTTGTAGTCGCCCTTGTATTTGACGTCCGTCAGGTTGTTGGTCTGCTGCGACTCGATCATCTCGTAGCGCACGCCCGGGGTGATGGTCCATTTGCCGATGTCGATGCGATCGTCGACGAAGAACGCATTGGCTTCGGTGCCGCCGCGGGTATCGCGGTCGTTGCGGCTGTTGGTGGTCGGGTATTGGTTGCTGCTGATCGGCGTGCGATAGCGCAACTCGTGGCCAGCCTCGTTGATGTAGCGGTAACCGACGCCGACTTCATGGCTGGTCGGGCCGAGGTCGAAGCCCTGTGCGAAGCGCGTTTCGAAACCGCGTACCCAATACTCGCGCGGTGACAGCGAGAGGAAACTGCCCTGATCCAGATACCCGCTGCGCAGGGTCTTGGTGAAGAAAGTGTTGGCGGTGAATTCGCGGCGATCTTCCTGATAGCGATAGCCGAAGTTGAACATTGTGCGACGGCCCCAGAACTGGTCTTTCAGGCGCGTCGACTGATACGGATCGGCGTCGTAATCGGCGACGCCGAGGCCACCGGGCATGTCGGCCTTGCCTTCGTAATACTGGGCCATGGCGTTGAAGCTGTTGGCGTCGTCGAGCTGGTATTTGCCCTTGAGGATCAGGTCGTCGATTTCGCTGTCGCTGTGTTCACGCCAGTCACCGCCACGGGTGCCGGAGTACAGCAGCGCGCCACCCAGACCATTTTCGTTGGTGCCGCCAGCCAGCAGGTTGGCACTGGTCTTGAAGCCGTCATGGCTCGACGACGGGCTGGTTTCCGTCTGGAAACCACCCTTGACCGTCGGCTCATCCGGGATGGCGCGGGTCACGAAGTTGACCACGCCGCCGACGTTCTGCGGGCCATAACGCACGGCGCCGCCGCCACGCACCACGTCCACGGCATCCATGTTGCCCATGCTGATCGGCGCGAACGACAACTGCGGCTGGCCGTACGGTGCGAACGGTACGGGAATGCCGTCCATCAGTACCGTCGAGCGCGCGGCCAGGCGCGGATTGAGACCGCGAATGCCGAAGTTCAGCGCCATGTCGTGGCTGCCGGTGCCGTTGTTTTCCGGAGCATTGACCCCGGGGATGCGATTGAGCACGTCGCGCGCCTGAGTCGCGCCCTGACGTTCAAAGTCTTCGCGGCGGATCACGTCGCGGGCGCCGGGGTGTTCGAACACGTTGACCTGCGCCGCGTCACCGAGCCAGTCGCCGACGACTTTCGAGGTGTCCAGCTCCAGCGCCGTGTCGGCCACAGGTTGCAGGCTGAACGCATTGTTGCCCTCGGCGCGAGCTTGCAGGCCGGTGCCTTCGAGCAGCGCATCGAGACCTTGTTCGGCGCTGTAGCTTCCCTCCAGACCACGGCTTTGCACGCCGCGGGTGATCTGCGAACCGAAGGAAATCAGCACGCCGGCTTCACGACCAAACTGGTTGAGGGCGTTTTCCAGCGACGCCGGGGCGATGTGGTAAACCCTGGTTTCGGCGGCCATGGCCGGCAGAGCGCTGAAGCTCAGGCTGGCGCCCAGTATGAGGTTGCGCAGGCGGCGGGCCAGTGGCGTGAGGCGGGTGGGGTGCATGAAGGTTGATCCTGAGAAGGTTGAATCAAGGGGGCTTTCCTTCTCTGTCACGCCAGATCTGAAAAACGGCTCATTTATTTTTCGAGGGCAAAAGATTGCAGCCTTCGGCAGCTCCTGCAGGATGTACACCGAGCCAGTGTAGGAGTTGCCGCAGGCTGAGATCTTTTGATTTTGCTTCTACGCCCGCGCCTCGACGCTCACCCAATAGCGGGTAAACCGCCGCACTTTCACCGGCAGACTGATTTGCAGCAGATCAAGAATTCGCTCGCTGTCGTCCAGTGGATAAGTCCCGGAGATCAGCAGGTCGGCCACTTTCGCATCGCAATGCAACTGGCCGCGACGGTAGCGGCCGAGCTCTTCAAGAAAATCGCCCAGGCGCATGTGTGCGGCGATCAGCATGCCGTCGGCCCAGGCGCCGCTGTTGGCGTCCAGTGGCTTGGCTTCGCTGATCGAGGTGGCGCTGAAACTCAGCTGACGAGCGACGGGCAGCCACATCGGCGCGTGCCCGTGGCGGGTCAATTCGACCTGGCCTTCGAACAGCGCCACCTGCGTGCGATCGGCAAATTGCCGGACGTTGAACCGGGCAGCACTGGTTTTCAACAGTCCTTGTGCCGTGCGCACTTCGAACGCCTGTGCGGTACTCAGGAGGATCTCGCCTTCCAGCAGACGAATCAGCCGTTGCGTGCTGTCCACGTCTGCCGCGCTCGCGGTGTTGAGCTGCAACTGACTGCCCGCACCCAGCGTAACTTTGCGTCGCTCACCCAGCGGACTGCGGTAATCGGCGAGCAGCGTCGGCAGTGGATTGTGCTCGCGCATGCCCCAGGTGACGGCAGAACCGGCACCGAGAAGCAGCAGCAATTTGAGCGCCTGACGGCGGCTGGAAGACTTCTGCCCGTTCAACGCGGCGTGGGCCAATGGTGACGCCACGCCGCGCAAGCGCTGGTTGACCCGCTGCATGTGCTCCCACGCCCGACGATGTTCGCTGTGGGCGTCCAGCCATTGCTGCCAGGCTTGTTGCTGGCGCGGGGAGAGCGACCCTTGCTGCATTTCCATCAGCCAGTGCACGGCCTGTTCGGCCACTTGCGCAGAGAAATCCGGAACGCGATTCATCGGGCGAAGTAGCAGCGCAGGGCGGCTTTTTGCAGGTGACGCTTGACCGTGGCTACGGAGATGCCCAGCTCGGCGGCGATTTGCGGATAAGTCAGGCCATCGACCTGCGCCAGCAAAAAGGCGCGTTTGACCGGTCGTGGCAAGCCATCGAGCAACTGATCCAGTTCGATCAGGGTTTGCAGGATGATCGCTTTGTCTTCCTCCGATGGCGCGGTCACTTCCGGCATCTGCGCCAGGGTTTCGAGATAGGCGCGCTCCAGGTCCTGACGGCGGTAATGATTGAACAGCACGCGTTTGGCGAGGGTGGTGAGAAAGGCGCGCGGTTCGATGATCACTGCGGGGTCGCGGGCGCTGAGCACGCGGAGGAACGTGTCTTGTGCCAGATCCGCCGCGCTGTCCGGGCAGCCGAGTCTGCGCCGCAACCAGCCGGTGAGCCAGCTGTGGTGGTCGTGGTAGAGCGATTCGACGGGATGGGCGGACGGCAAGGGTATTACTCCGGGCGCATGATCGATGCGTTAGAGAACAAGAACTGTTCGCATTGTAGGGGTGGGCGAGGGTGTCCGGCAATCAGATGCTTTTGCGTATGAGAATATTTATCATTAATATTGCTCGCCTGTTGGTTCGGCTTGTCGGCCGGACGTTTTTTCGTTTCAGGGTCGAAACATGAAAGGCAAACTCGCCTCACTTCCCATGTCCTATCGTCTGGCTGTCACCTCGCGGGTGCTGGCGGCGGTGTTCGGCGGCTATCTGGTTGCGGCGTTGGCCAGTGTCGCCTTGACGATGTGGCTGCCGTTGAGCCGCGCCGAAGCGGTGGTGACCGGCATGACCATTTCCTTTCTGGTCTATCTGGTCGCGGTGCTGTGGTGTTTCGCTTGCCGCACGGCGTGGTCGGCGTGGGTCGGTCTGCTGGTGCCAAGCGTGATTCTGGCGACGGTGTCCGGCGCCGCACGGGGCTTGGGCTACGCATGAAAGAGGGCTTTCGTCAGTCGATGGCCTGGCTGCACACCTGGACGGGACTGGTGTTCGGCTGGCTGCTGTTTGCGATTTTCCTGACCGGGACGCTGGCCTATTTCAAGGATGAGATCAGCCACTGGATGCAGCCGGAAATTCCCGCGCGGCCCATCAATGCCGAAGCGAGCCTGACCCTGGCGCAAAGTTATCTGCAACAACACGCCGCCGGTGCCTCGCGCTGGCTGATCGACTTGCCCGACGCCCGCGATCCCGGCCTGACGGTGCGCTGGCAGCAGGCCCCGAACAAACCGGGCGAGCGCGGCAAGTTCGAATCCAGAACTCTCGACGCGCAGACCGGCAGCGAAGTCCAGGCCCGCGAAAGCCTGGGCGGCGAGTTCTTCTACCGCTTCCATTTTCAGCTGCAAATGCCCTATCCGTGGGGCCGCTGGCTGGCGACGATGGCGGCAATGGTGATGTTCGTCGGGCTGATCACCGGCATCATCACCCACAAGAAAATCTTCAAGGACTTCTTCACCTTTCGCCCGCGCAAAGGCCAGCGTTCATGGCTCGACGGGCATAACGCAGTCGGCGTGCTGGTGCTGCCGTTTCACCTGATGATCACCTACAGCAGCCTGGTGATCTTCATGGCGATGGTCATGCCGGCGAGCATTCTGGCGTCCTATAACGGCGACGTGCGCGCCTTTTACGACGAAGTTTTTCCGGCATCGAAGACCCCTGAGCGAGCCAACCGGGCGGCGCCGCTGAGCCCGATGGCGCCACTGCTGGCCAAGGCCAGCGAGCAGTGGGCGGGAGGCAGCACCGCGCGGCTGACGGTGAACAACCCGGGGGACGCGAATGCCTCGGTGGTGCTGTCGCGCCGTGGCGACCGCGTCGTCCATGATTTCGGTCGCGCGGTGACGTTCAATGGTGTCACCGGCGAGCGCCTCGGCAGCACGCCGGAGCAGCCCGTGGCGATGGCGGTTGGCGGCACGTTCTACGGTTTGCACATGGGCCACTTCGCCGGGGCGACATTGCGCTGGCTGTATTTCATCTGCGGTCTGGCGAGTACCGCGATGATCGGCACCGGGTTGGTGATCTGGCTTGGCAAGCGCCAGCTCAAACACGCCAAAAGCGGCGTGATGCCGTTCGAGTTGCGTCTGGTGGAAGTGCTGAACATCGCCAGCATGGCCGGACTGGTGGTGGCGGTAGCGGTGTTCTTTTTGGCCAATCGCCTGTTGCCGGCAGATCTGGTCGGGCGCGCCGATCAGGAAGTGGAAGCGTTCTTTATCGCCTGGGCCTTGAGTGTGGTGCATGCGTTGCTGCGCAAAGGGCGAAAGGCCTGGGTCGAACAGCTCGCGCTGGCTGCCGTGCTGTTTATCGCGGTGCCGCTGATCAATCTGACCACACCGTGGAATCTCGGCGAAACGCTGGCGCAAGGTGACTGGACGCTGGCGGGTTTCGATCTGACTTGCCTGGGCGCAGGCCTGTTCCTCGGCTGGGCCGCATGGAAAATGCAGCGCGCTGGCAGCGCCGTCAGCGTGAAAAAAACACCCTGCGAAAAGCCTCGACCGATCGCGCTTGAGCAGGAGGTCAATTGATGTTGCTGGCGTTGTTGCTGTGCTACGCCGGGTTCAGCGCGTTGTGTCTGTCGATGCCTCGGCACCACGATGAACTGCTCGGCAACAAACCCTCGGTCCGACGCGCACGGGTTTTGAAACTCGCCGGCTGGCTGTTGCTCGGGCTGTCGCTTTGGGCGGCAGTCGCTGCACACGGCTGGAGTTTCGGTCTGGTCGACTGGTTCGCGGTGCTCATGCTCAGCGCCTTGGCGTTGGTGCTGTTGCTGCCGTATCGCCCACGTCTGGCCCTCGCACTGGCCGGGTTGAGCCTGCTGGCCAGTCCGGTCGCCGCCTGGGCGCAGGGCTGACATGCTGATCGGTCATCCTCCGGAATCCCGCGACGACGAGCCGCACGGCGCGCGTGCGCATTTTCTCCAGGTGTTCCTGTCGCAGCGCTCGCAGATGGAAGCGCTGGTGAACCGGCGCGTCGGTTGCCGGGCCACGGCGGCGGATCTGGTGCAGGATCTGTTCCTGCGTTTCTGGCGGCGGCCGCTGGTGCAGGTCGAAGAACTCAGCACCTACCTTTTGCGTTGCGCCGGCAACATCGCCATCGACCACTTGCGCAGCGAAGGCACGCGCGTGCGGGTCAACGAGGGCTGGCAACCGGATGAGCCGGACAGCCACGGCAGCGAACCGCAAGCCGCGCTCGAAGCGGGCAATGATCTGCGCCATGTCGAAGCGGCATTGCGCGCGTTGCCCGAGCGCACCCGGCAGATCTTTTTGCTCAATCGCATCCACGGCCGCAAGTACGCGGACATCGCCAAAGCCATGGGGCTGTCCCAAAGCGCCGTGGAAAAACATATGATGCGCGCCCTCGAGGCCTGCAAGGCCAGCCTGCGCGAACCCGCGCCACGCCTGCCAGGGAAAGCACCGTGAAACCCACCGACCGCGTCACCCCGACGCCCGCTCAGGAACAGGCCGCGCTCGCCTGGCTGAGTCTGCTGCACGACCGCCCGAGCACTGGCGATCAACTGACCTTCAGCCAATGGCTGCGCGCCGACCCGGCCCACGCCGAGGCCTATGCCCAGGCGCAAGTACTCTGGGAGTTGAGCGAAAGTCCGGCGCGTACCTTGGCCGATGAAGAGGCGTTTGCGTTGCAGGGCTACCTGAATGCGATGGATCGTCCGCGTCGTTCAACGCTGGTGCGTTGGTCGGGCGCGCTGGCGATGGCCGCGTGTCTGATGCTGATGATCAGCCTCGGCACGGGCTGGCAGCCGCAGCGCTGGATCGATGATCTGGGCGCCGATTATGTCTCGGCACCGGGGCAAATCCGCACGGTGACCCTGGCCGATCAATCGCAAGTCACGCTGGATGCCGACAGTGCCATCGCCGTGGATTTCAGCCATGGCGAACGGCATGTGCAGCTTCGCCGTGGCGCCGGTTTCTTCAGCGTCACGCATACGGGGGATCCGTTTGTGGTCGCGGCGGAGAAGGGCGAGACGCGGGTACTCGGCACGCAATTCGAAGTGCGACTGCAGCCTCACGGTGCGCAGGTCACGGTGCTGTCCGGGCGCGTTGGCGTGACGGCGGATCGCAACGCGCCGCAGCAGATTCTGACGGCCGGACAACAAGTGGCTTTCGCTAACGGCGCGGCAGAAAAACTCCATGCGGTGGACAGCGAGGCACGACTGGCCTGGCGTCAGGGCTGGCTGACTTACTACAAGGCGTCACTGGCCGATGTGGTGGAGGATCTGCGGCGTTATTACCCAGGGCGGATCGTTGTGCTCAACGATGAGCTGGCGGCGCGCAAGGTCAGCGGCAGTTTTCCGAGCAAGGATCCGCAGGCGGTGCTCAGTTCCCTGCAAGGGGTAATGGGGTTTGAGCAGCATCAGGTGCTGGGGCATCTGATCATTCTGCGCTGAGGGGGCTGGCCCTTTCGCGAGCAGGCTCGCTCCCACCTTTGGAATGCATTCTCTGTGGGAGCGAGCCTGCTCGCGAAGGCGTCGGCACCGAAAACGCACGTCCCGAAAAATATTTTCAAATTTGTGGTGAGGTAAACCACAGCCCCATCCGTGTAGTGACTGAAACTGCGATTCATTCGCATCCGTTGCGGTTCTACACAGGTCATTGAGCAATGAAGTCCAGGGCAAAATCGGGTTCGGTCAAACAGTGGTTGGGTGTTTCGGCATTGAGTTTTTGCGCATTGGCGCTGTTGCCGATGAGCGTGGCGCTGGCCGCTGAAACCGTCAGCAGCCCGGCGCAGAAACAGTTCAATTTCTCCCTGAGCGCCAAACCGCTGCCCCAGGCTCTGAGCGACTTCAGCCGCGTCACCGGGCAAAGTGTGGTCTACACCGACGAAGCGCCATACGGCCTCAATGCCCCGGCGGTCAGTGGCCAGATGAGCGCCGAACAGGCGCTGCAACGCCTGCTCAGTGGCTCCGGCATGACCTTCCGCCGTACCGACAGCCACACCCTGGCGCTGGAACCGCAGCCCAGCGCAGGCGCACTCAATCTTGGCGCGACCACCATCACTTCGATGCGTGACGAGTCGATGAGCTATCAGCCGCCGCAGACCAGTTCGGTGATGCGCTCCTCGGCTTCGTTGCAGGAAATCCCGCAGACCGTCAACGTGATCCCGGCCCAGGTCATTCGCGATCAGGCCCCGCGCAATCTCGACGATGCGCTGGCCAACGTCAGTGGCATCACCCAGGGCAACACCTTGGGCAGCACCCAGGACTCGGTGATGACCCGTGGCTTCGGTGACAACCGCAACGGCTCGATCATGCGCGACGGGATGCCGATCGTGCAGGGCCGCGGCATGAACGCCACGGTCGATCGGGTCGAAGTGCTCAAGGGCCCGGCCTCGTTGCTCTACGGCATTCAGGACCCGGGCGGTGTGGTCAACCTGGTCAGCAAGAAGCCGGAACTGACTCAATACAACGCCTTGACCCTGCGTGGCTCGACCTACGGCGACGGCAAGAATGGCAGCGGCGGCACCTTCGACAGCACCGGTGCGCTGGGTGAATCCGGGCTGGCCTACCGGCTGGTCCTGGATCACGAAGACGAAGATTACTGGCGCAACTACGGCACTCACCGCGAGACGCTGATCGCACCGTCGCTGGCCTGGTTCGGCGAGCGCACCAAGCTGTCGTTCGGCTATGAACACCGCGAGTTTCTCACCCCGTTCGACCGTGGCACGGTGATCGATCCGCGCACCAACCATCCGCTGGACATCTCGCGCAACGAGCGTCTGGACGAGCCGTTCAACGACATGGAGGGGCGTTCCGACCTCTACCACTTCGAGGCCGACCACGAACTCAATGACGACTGGAAAGCTCACTTCGGCTACAGCTGGAACCGCGAGACCTACGACGCCAGCCAGGTGCGCGTGACCGCCATCGACACCAAGAAAGGCACGCTGACCCGCAGCATGGACGGCACGCAAGGCGCGATCAGCACTGACCGTTTCACCACCGCCAGCCTCGAAGGCAAGGTCAACCTGCTGGGCATGCAACATGATCTGGTGTTCGGCGTTGACGATGAGTACCGCAAGATCTACCGCGCCGACCTGATCCGCCAGAAAAGCCTGAGCACCTTCAGCTATGTCAATCCGGTCTACGGCCGCGAAGTCGAAGGCACCACGGTCAGCCCGGCGGACAGTGCGCAGACCGATCTGCTGCGCAGCGATTCGGTGTTTCTGCAGGATTCCATTCACCTCAATGACCAGTGGATTCTGGTCGCGGGCGGGCGCTTCCAGGAGTACGACCAGTACGCCGGCAAAGGTGTGCCGTTCAAGGCCAACACCGACAGCAACGGGCAGAAATTCGTACCACGCGCGGGGCTGGTGTATCGCTACACCGACGAGTTGTCGTTCTACGGCAGCTACACCGAATCGTTCAAACCCAACTCGACCATCGCCCCACTCAGTGGCAGCAGCACTGTGCTCGACGGCAGCATTGCACCGGAAGAAGCCAAGTCGTGGGAACTGGGGGCGCGTCTGGATATGCCGGGGCGCATCACTGGCAATATCGCACTGTTCGACATCAAGAAGCGCAACGTGCTGGTCTCCAATTCTGAAGGCCCGACCACCATTTACAGCGCGGCGGGCGAAGTACGTTCCCGGGGGCTGGAGCTGGATCTGACCGGTCAACTGACCGATCGTTGGAGCCTGATCGGCGCCTATGCCTACACCGATGCCGAGGTCACCGAAGACCCGGACTACAAAGGCAATCGCCTGCAAAACGTGGCAAAGAACAGCGGCTCATTGTCGGCGGTGTATGACTTCGGCAGTGTGATCGGTGGTGATCAACTGCGGGTCGGTGCCGGGGCGCGGTATGTCGGCGAACGCGCGGGCAACGCGGTGAATGATTTCGACCTGCCGAGCTATACCGTGGCCGATGCGTTCGCCACTTACGACACCAGACTTGAAGGGCAGAAGGTCAAGTTCCAGCTCAACGTGAAGAACCTGTTCGACCGTACCTACTACACCTCGGCGGCGAGCCGGTTCTTTGTGTCGATGGGCGATTCGCGGCAGATTTCGTTGTCGAGCACGCTGGAATTCTGATCCGTAAACAGCAAAAGATCGCAGCCTGCGGCAGCTCCTACAGGGGAAACGCATTCCAACTGGAGGAGCTGCCGCAGGCTGCGATCTCTTGATCTGGCTCTAACGCAAAAACGCCTGCCGATATTCCCCCGGGGTCCCACCCAACACCTGCCGAAACCGGTTGGTGAAATGACTGGCACTGGCAAAGCCGCACGCCAGCGCGATTTCCCCCAGCGGCAACGCCGTCCCGCGCAACAATTCCCGCGCCCGGTTCAAGCGCCGTGCCAGTACGTACTGATGCGGCGGCAAGCCAAAGCTCACGCGAAACATCCGCGCAAAGTGGTATTCCGACAACGCACACAGCCCGGCCAGTTGCCCGAGGCTGATCGGTTCGGCCAACTGACTGTCGATGAACTCGACCAATTGCCGCCGCTGATGGGGCGCCAGTCCGCCCTTGAGGCGCAAACCCTGGCGCGCGCCGACCTGGCTGAGCAGGGTATGGCTGATCAATTCATGGGCAATGCTGCTGGTCAGCAAGCGTTCGGCAGGTTCGTCCCAATTCAGCGTCAGTAACTGCCGAAAGCGTCGGGCCTGCTGCGGGTCTTCCAGAAAAGTCTGCTCACGCAGTTGCATCTCTCGCGGCTCGCGATCGAGCAAGGTGACGCACCCCAACGCAAACTGCTCGGCACTGAAATACAGATGAGCGAGGCGGATATCGCCGTTGATCACCCAACCGGATTCATGATCCGCCGGCAGGATGCACAGCTTGTCCGGCCCACCCTTGTGGCCCGGTTGGCCGCGACGAAAAGTCCCGGTGCCACCGGCGATGTAGCAGGACAGGGTGTGGTGGCTCGGCGCTTCGTATTCCTGGGCATCGTGGTGGTTGGTCCACAAGGCCGCAGACAAGCCGTCACCGAGCTCGGCGCTGTGCACAAGGCGTGCGTTCGGCGAGCGGTTGAGGGCTTGAAAGACTTGCAGGGTATCGATAGCGGCCATGTTCGGTTCTCTCCAACGCCTTGCATCCTACTCCGTAGCCTGCGCGCTGCCAGCCTGTCGAGCGACAAAAGCGCAAGAATCTGCAAGCGCGCCGATCCTGGCTGCCGCACCCTGAATCTCCATACAACACAACCCTGTAGCGAGGGAGCTTGCTCTCGCCGGGCTGCGCAGCGGACCCATCAGTGAGTGCTGCGCACTCAAGCGCGAGCAAGCTCGCTCGCTACAGAGTGTCCGGTGTCCTCAGGAGTCTCGTCATGAACCTTTCGCTGTATCTGCTGACCGTGCTGATCTGGGGCACCACCTGGATTGCCCTGAAATGGCAACTGGGCGTAGTCGCGATTCCGGTATCGATCGTCTATCGCTTTGGCCTCGCCGCGCTGGTGCTGTTTGTGTTGTTGCTGCTCAGCCGGCGGCTGCAACCGATGAATCGGCGCGGGCATCTGATCTGCGTGGCGCAGGGTTTGTGCCTGTTTTGCGTCAACTTCATGTGCTTTCTGACCGCCAGCCAGTGGATACCCAGCGGGCTGGTCGCGGTGGTGTTTTCCACAGCCACTTTGTGGAATGCGCTCAATGCCCGGGTGTTCTTCGGTCAGCGTATCGCCCGTAACGTGCTGATGGGGGGAGCGCTCGGCCTGTTTGGTCTGGGAATGCTGTTCTGGCCGGAACTGGCCGGCCATCACGCGAGCCCGCAGACCTTGCTCGGTCTTGGCCTGGCGCTGTGTGGCACCTTGTGTTTCTCGGCGGGCAACATGCTGTCGAGCCTGCAGCAGAAGGCCGGTCTGAAACCGTTGACCACCAACGCCTGGGGTATGGCCTACGGGGCGGCGATGTTGTCGGTGTGGTGCCTGGTCAAAGGCATTCCGTTCGATATGGACTGGTCGCCACGTTACGTCGGCGCGCTGCTGTATCTGGTGATCCCTGGCTCGGTGATTGGCTTCACTGCCTACCTGACGCTGGTCGGACGCATGGGCCCGGAGCGTGCAGCCTATTGCACGGTGCTGTTTCCGGTGGTGGCGCTGAACGTGTCGGCGTTTGCCGAAGGCTACCAATGGACGGCGCCGGCACTGGTCGGGCTGGTCCTGGTGATGTTCGGCAACGTCTTGGTATTTCGCAAACCTCGTACCGTGGCATTGCCCCGTCAGGGCAAGTTGGCTTGAGCATGTAACTGTTCGGGCGCTAATGTTCAGCGCTCGATTTTTATTACGATGTAAATCATCAGCGGCAAGATAAAATCGACAATATGCCGGGCCCAATCCTTGGCGTTCCAGATTCTTGAGGTGTCCATGTCGAACCATTCGATACCGATAACTTGAAAGCATACGTAGTAGATGAAAATAGCTATTAAAAGGCCAATGATCGAAAACTTCTTGGCTTCATGGAATTCCTCGCTGGACGCGTTAATGTTCTTGAGTAATTGATAGGCACCCAACATGCAAAATGCGCTGAAAGTGACTTCCAGGGTAATGATCAACCAGTAGACGCGGTGGTGCAGAATTGGCGAGGTGATGGCGCGGTAGCGCAAGTTGACGTTGTGTTCGGTGGTGTCCATGCTCAGGATATGCGCGACATATTGGTAGTTTGAACCGTAGTCGGTGAAATTGCTGAACATCATCAGCAAGCCAAAAAAACTGAAGTAGCACATCAGTATGACTTTGCTGTAGCGGATAATTTTATCCATGGTCAGAGCGTTCAAGTGTGTTCTCCATAACATTTTTCGAGAGTTCGATATGCCGTGAGAGTTTATAGCGGGGTCTTTTTTTTTGGTGACGGGTTGAATTGCAAAGTATGTGCAAGTGCGTAACTTGACGGGCAAGTGTCTTCTGACACTTGCCCGATTGTGTTTAACCGCGCCAGACCTGCGGGTTCACCAGATCCTGTGGACGCTCGCCGAGCAAGGCACTGCGCAAGTTGCTCATTGCGCGATTGGCCATGGCTTCGCGGGTTTCATTCGTAGCGGAGCCGATGTGCGGCAATGTCACCGCATTTTTCAACTGGAACAGCGGCGATTCGGCCAGCGGTTCTTTCTCGTAGACGTCCAGACCGGCGCCGCGGATGCGGTTATTTTGCAGGGCTTCGATCAACGCCGGCTCGTCGACCACCGGGCCACGGGAAATGTTGACCAGAATCGCGCCCGGTTTCATCAGCGCCAGTTCGCGGTGGCTGATCAGGTGGCGGGTCTTGGCGCTGAGCGGCACGACCAGGCAGACGAAATCAGCCTCGGCGAGCAACTGGTCGAGGCTACGAAATTCTGCACCGAGTTGTTGTTCCAGTTCGGCCTTGCGGCTGTTGCCGCTGTAGAGGATCGGCATGTTGAAGCCGAAGTGGCCGCGGCGGGCGATGGCGGCGCCGATGTTGCCCATGCCGACGATGCCCAGGGTTTTGCCGTGGACGTCACAGCCGAACAAGGGGGCGCCGACGCTGGCTTGCCATTGGCCGGCCTTGGTCCAGGCGTCGAGTTCGGCGACGCGGCGGGCGCTGCTCATGATCAGGGCGAAGGCGAGGTCGGCGGTGCTTTCGGTGAGCACGTCCGGGGTGTTGGTGAGCATGATCCCGCGTTCATTGAAGTAGTCGAGGTCGTAATTGTCGTAGCCGACGGAGACGCTGGAGACCACTTCGAGTTTTGTGGCGGTTTCGAGCTGGGCTTTGCCGAGTTTGCGGCCGACGCCGATCAGGCCGTGGGCGTGGGGCAGGGCTTCGTTGAATTGGGCGTTGATGTCGCCGTTTTTCGGGTTGGGGACGATGACGTCGAACTCTTGCTGGAGGCGTTCGATCATGGGCGGGGTGATGCGGCTGAAGGCCAGGACTGTTTTTTTCATTGGGCTTGGGCTCGGCTGTCTTTATTACCAAGCACGCTAACATTTCTTTGTGGGGTTTGGCTTGTCTTGGCGGCCTCTGGGCCGACCATGCTTCTGGGTTTTGGGTGTTTATCTGTTGCTTCGGGTGTTGCGGCTGGCGGTTTCGCCCTTACGGCGAGTCACTTTTCCAGACGCCGAAAAGTAACCAAAAGGCTTGGCCCCGGCGTACGGCCCTCGCCGTGGCTCGGGTTCCTTCGTTGCGGGGTTCATCCGGGGGCATCGCCTCCGGTTTGCTTCGCTGCACCTCCTCTCGATGTGTTTGGCTGCGCCAAACGTCGCTGCGCTCCCACCCCCGGATAACCCCCTCCACTCAGCCTGCCGATGGGGCCGGCACGGCAAGATCAAGAGCTTTCGGCGAGCTGACACTCGGCCATTGAGTGGTGAAGAGCATGCGTTCGGCTTTTGCTCTTCTGCAGGAGCCAGCCTGCTGGCGATGGCGGCCTGACAGCCGACCAGTCTCCAACTGACTGACCCAATCCAATTGTAGGAGCGAGCCTGCTCGCGATGGCGGCCTGACAGCCGACCAGTCTCCAACTGACTGCCCCCATTCCACTGTAGGAGCGAGCCTGCTCGCGAAGACGGCCTGACAGCCGACCAATTTCCAACTGACTGCCCCCATTCCACTGTAGGAGCGAGCCTGCTCGCGAAGACGGCCTGACAGCCGACCAATCTCCAGCTGACTGCCCCCATCCAATTGTAGGAGCGAGCCTGCCCGCGAAGACGGCCTGACAGCCGACCAATCTCCAACTGACTGACCCAATCCAATTGTAGGAGTGAGCCTGCTCGCGAAGACGGCCTGCCAGCCGACCAATCTCCAACTGACTGCCCCATTCCCACTGTAGGAGCGAGCCTGCTCGCGAAGACGGCCTGCCAGCCGACCAATCTCCAACTGACTGCCCCCATCCAATTGTAGGAGCGAGCCTGCCCGCGAAGGCGGCCTGACAGCCGACCAATCTCCAACTAACTGCCCCATTCCCACTGTAGGAGTGAGCCTGCTCGCGAAGACGGCCTGACAGCCGACCAATCTCCAACTAACTGCCCCCATTCCACTGTAGGAGCGAGCCTGCTCGCGAAGACGGCCTGCCAGCCGACCAATCTCCAACTGACTGCCCCCATCCAATTGTAGG
>NZ_JFYN01000004.1 GCF_000631985.1 Pseudomonas sp. RIT288 | reverse complement strand
CACCGCCAGTCGGCCTGGGTCGGCGATCCACAAAAATCAAAAGATCGCAGCCTCGTTTCACTCGTCAGCTCCTACAGAAGAAGACGACTCGGGAACCGTGTAGGAGCTGCCGCAGGCTGCGATCTTTTGATTTTGATTTTAAAAAGCAAGATCAAAAGATCGCAGCCTTCGGCAGCTCCTACAGGGAATGGGGTGTTTGTTACGAGATGTTTACGAATTTTTTACTATTGCTCTTCTACAGTTACGCGCGTTTCCGCGCGTGTTCTATTCGAGTAGAGGAATGTCTGTAATGGCTTTGGGCAAAGGACTGCGTTTACCGTCCATCACTTCCACCCGCCTGGTGCTGCTGTTTTCCCTGGCACTGGTGGCGCTGTACAACCTGGCGACCTGGAAGGCGCTGGGTACGTTGATCACCCTGCAAGGCGCGCACAAACTGGCGTTTTTCGCTTCGTTCGGCCTGTTCCTGTGGGCGGCGATTACCCTGCTGCTGACCCTGGTGTCGTTTCGCTGGACGCTGAAACCGGTGCTGAGCGTGGTCGCTCTGCTCTCGGCCTGCGCTGCGTATTTCATGAACGAATACGGGATCACCATCGACACGGTGATGATCCAGAACGTGTTCGAAACCAACCCCGGCGAAGCCGCCGCGCTGTTCAACGGCAAACTGCTGGCTTACGTGTTGCTGCTCGGCGTGCTGCCAGCGGCGCTGATCTGGCGCTGGCCGGTGAGTTATCGGCCGTTCTTTCGTGGTCTGCTCAACAAGCTGCTGGTGATTGCCGCTTGCGTGCTGGTGGTCGGTGCCTCGGTGGGCGCGTTCTATTCGACCTACGCGCCGATTTTCCGCGAAGAAGACAAGCTCACCCACTTCATCAACCCGACCAACTACATCTACGCCATCAGCAAATACACCAAGCAACGCCTGGGCATCAAAAAGCACTTTGTGGTGCAGGCCATCGGTGAAGACGCGGTGATGAGCGCGAAAGCCGCCAGCCGCGAAAAGAAATCGCTGATGGTGTTTGTGGTCGGCGAAACCGCTCGCGCCGATCATTTTTCGCTGAACGGCTATGCGCGCGAGACCAACCCCGAGCTGAGCAAACTGGACATCCTCAACTTCACCCAGGTGCACTCCTGCGGCACATCCACGGCGGTGTCGGTGCCGTGCATGTTCTCGATGTTCCCGCGTGAGGACTACAGCGACAAGAAAGGCAAAACCTACGAAGGCCTGCTGGATATCCTGCAACGCGCCGGCGTGCAGGTGCTATGGCTGGACAACAACAGCGACTGCAAAGGCACCTGCCTGCGCGTGCCGCACCGCGACATCGCGAAGAACCAGCCGGGGCCGTTCTGCGACGGCAACAACTGCCTCGATGAGGCGCTGCTGGCCGACCTGCAAAGCTACATCGACAGCCTCAAGGGCCACGCGATCATCGTGTTGCACGCCGACGGCAGCCACGGCCCGGAATACTACGAGCGTTATCCGCAAGCGCTCGAACGCTTCAAGCCGATCTGCCACACCAACCAGTTAGGCAGTTGCAGCCGTGATGAACTGGTGAACGTATACGACAACACGATCCTCTACACCGACCACTTCCTCGCCAAGGTCATCGAGTTGCTCAAGCGCAATCAGGACACCCTGGAGACTTCGATGCTGTACGTCTCCGACCACGGCGAATCGCTGGGTGAAAACGGCCTGTACCTGCATGCCGCGCCGTATGCGTTGGCGCCCGAGGCGCAGACGCATGTGCCGATGGTGATGTGGTTTGGCAACAACACTCTGGCGCAACTGGGGATTGACCGCGATTGCCTGCAAGGCAAGACCGGACAGCCGGATCTGAGCCATGACAACCTGTTTCATTCAGTGCTGGGGTTGTTCGAGGTGAAGACCGCGCTGTATCAGCCGCGGCTGGATGTGTTTCATGGTTGCCGGCCATCCATGACGGCTGCGCAGTAACCCGGAGTTGCACCTATACCCTTGCAGGAGTGAGCCTGCTCGCGATAGCGGTGTGTCATTCAACAATGATGTCGGCTGATACACCGCTATCGCGAGCAGGCTCACTCCTGCAAGGGGCTGTGGCACATCAAGAATCGAGCTGTGCCAGATAGTCCCACGGGTAGATCCCGCGTTGATGTCCGTCGCTGAACACCAGTTGCACGCCGTAGCCCTGCGGGTTGATCTCGATCAGACGAACACGCTCATCCACCAGCGGAGTCATGCCTTTCAGGCGAAACGCGCGGCACTGCGAGCACGGGCACTGGCGGCGCAGTTCGGCGTGATTGAACACCGATTCACGTCCGTCCGGCCAGCTCAGGCGCAACGTCTGAGCGCTCTGCGAGTTGCCCACCGCCTGCGGGTTCATTGCAGTTGACTCAGGGCAATCCGCACCGCTTTGCGCACTTCCGGATCACCGTCATCCTGCGCCGCCTGCAACGCCGCCGCCGCGCCGCGATCATGCAACTCACCGAGGGCCAGCGCGGCTTCCTTGCGCAGGTTGCTGATGCGATGGCCGAGGGTTTCGATCAGGGCGTCCAGCGCCGGCACAAAACGCAGGCGACCGAGGCTGCGGGTGGCGCGCAGGCGCACTTGCCAGTAGTCATCACCGAGAGCTGCGATCAACGCCGGACCGGCGTCGCTGTGGCCGACTTTGCCCAGGGTTGTTGCCGCTTCTTCGCGCACTTGCCAGGCAGCGTCCTGCAGCGCCTGACGCAAGGCTGGCAGCACCTCTGCGCCGGATGCCAGACCAAGGGCACCGGTGGCGGCGCGGCGCACTTCGGTGTCCGGGTCGGCGCTGGCCAGTTGCGCCAATGCCGGCAGTGCGTCGAGCTGCTTGAGCCAGCCGAGCACGCCTACGGCTTCGCGGCGCACGTTGGCGTCGGCATCGCTCAACGCGGTGATGGCAGCCGGTGCAGCCTCGGCAAAACGCAACTCGCGCAGTGCCCGAAATGCAGCGATTCGCACGCTGACTGCAGCATGATCGGTCCACGGCAGAATCACCCGACCTGCGGCTTCAGTTTTGAGCAGGCTCAGACTTTGCGCGGCGGCGGCCTGCACTGCCGGAGATGGATCGGTCAGCGCCTGACAGAGCGCAGCCACCACCGGTTCGTCTTCCCACGCCTCCAGCAGCCGCGCAGCTTCGGCGCGGACTTCTTCGGCCGGATCTTCACTGAGTTTTTCAACCAGCCACAGCAGGCCGTCCGGCTCCTCCAGATCAGCCAGTTCGATCAGGGCAATGCGTCGCACACCGGCATCGTCAGCGGTCAGACGCGGTTGCAGGGCGAGGATGTCGTCGTTGTCGGTCACAGCAAAAAATGAGGTCATAGGGCAAATCGCGGCAAAGGGTTTTCGGGAGGCAGGCCGAGCGGGTTGAGGCGCGGCAGCGGTCGGGAGTTGTCGTGGCGCAGCAGGTCGAGGCAATGGCGCTTGAGGCGAGAAAATTCGGCGCTGGTCACCAGCTCAGTGGTGCGCGGACGCGGGAAGTCCAGGCGCAGGTCTTCGATGATTCGCCCCGGACGTGCGCTCATCACCAGCAAGCGGTCGGCGAGAAACAGCGCCTCGTCGATGTCGTGGGTGACGAACACCACGGTGGTACGAATTCGCGTCCAGATGTCCAGCAGCAGCTCCTGCATGTTCAAGCGGGTCAGGGCATCCAGCGCGCCGAACGGTTCGTCCATCAGCAACAGCCGTGGACGATTGACCAGCACCCGTGCGATCTCCACCCGTTGCTGCATGCCGCCGGAGAGCTGATCGGGCCAGCGCTCGGCGAAGCCGTCGAGGCCAACCAGTTTGAGCATTTCATCCGCCGCGCGTTGGCGTTCAGCCTTGCCGATGCCACGCATCTTCAAGCCGAAGGCCACGTTGTCGCGCACCGTGCGCCACGGAAACAGCGTGTGATGCTGGAAGACCATGCCGCGTTGTGGCGACGGCCCGGACACCTCGCCGCCGTCGACTTTGAGGCTGCCGGTATGAGCGCTCAAGTGCCCGGCGAGTGCGCCGAGCAAGGTCGATTTGCCACAACCGGACGGGCCGAGAATGCACACGAACTGACCCGGCTCGATCTGGCAATCCAGACCCTGCACGGCTTCGAACGCGTGCTGACCTTCGCCAAGAACGATCGACAACTGGCGAATATCAATCCGCCCTTCGGGGGTTTGCATCGCGCTCATCAGGCTTTTCCTCGTGGTCGGTGCCAAGGCGTGAACAGCCCGCCCAGACGCTTGATCAGCAGACTGCTGCCCATGCCCAGCACACCGATCAGCAGCATGCCGACGACGATGTCGGCGTAGTTCTGAATGGTGTAGGACTCCCAGGTGTAGTAGCCGATGCCGAACTGCCCGGAGATCATTTCCGCCGTCACCAGGCAGAACCACGAGGTGCCCATGCCGATAGCGAGGCCGGTGATGATGCTCGGCGCAGCGCCCGGCAGAATCACTTCAAGCAAAATCGCCCGGCGCCCTGCCCCGAGGCTTTTGGCCGAGGCGATCAGCCGTGGATCAACGCCTTCGACGCCGTGCACGGTGTTGAGCAGGATCGGGAACAGCGCGCCGGTGAAGGTGATGAAGACCATCGACAGCTCCGATGACGGAAACATCAGGATCGCCAGCGGAATCCACGCCACCGCCGGGATCGGCCGCAGCACTTCCAGCGGTGGCAGCAGCAGGTCTTCGGCCCATTTCGAGCGGCCGATGGCTAGGCCCAGGGCAATGCCGATGATCAGTGCCGCGAGATAGCCGGCGAACACCCGGCTGAGGCTGGCCGTCAGGTGCTGCAGCAGTTTGCCGGAATCGCCCAACCCCAACGCCGCTTCGATCACCGCCAATGGAGTGGGCACGTTGGCGAAGGTGACGAGGCCGAGGTTCCAGTGGTGGCTGGCGGCGAGCTGCCAGAACAGCAGGCAGAGCAGCAAAGAAGCAGCCCTTGGAACCCAGCGCTTAACAGAACTGAACATAAATATTCCTTTCAACCGAGATCCCCTGTAGGAGTGAGCCTGCTCGCGAATGCGGTGTGTCAGTTGTTGATGTGTTGTCTGACACAACGCTATCGCGAGCAGGCTCACTCCTACAGTTGACCTAGGTGTTCTCGGGTTAGCGGGTGGCTACAGCCTGGGTCGTGGCATCGGTAAAGTCGAAGACCTTGCCGCCCTGCGCCGCCGCATATTGCTGCGCCTGGCCCTTGAGCAGGAATGCGCTCAAGCGCCCCTTGGCATCACTGGCAAACCACGCCTGATCGGCGAGCAACTTGATACCGCTGTCACTGGCCTGCGCATACACCGCGCGGATGTTTTTGCCTTGCTGCTTCAGCGCGGCCAACGCGGTGAAGGCCGATTCCGCCGAGGCATACTGGCGCACCTTGTCTTCGCCGCGCACCCAGATTTCGGCGACGTGGCTGAAGTCTGTGATGGCTTTGCCGGTCGCCGCATCCAGCGCTTGCAACGGCGTTTGCGCGTAGTTGGCGAGTTGCGCGCTGTAGTCCAGATTCGAGGCCTTGAAGGCGGCGCGGAGGTACTGATCGTCGATGAAGGTGTTGAGGTCGAGGCCGCGATCAGCCTTCTTCAGCAGCTTCAGGGTGTCGATCGCCGTGCCCACTGCCTGACGGTATTCCGGCTTCCAGCTCAAGTCGCGGGTCTGCACGCCGAGCGGGCCGTGGAACAGGTAGTTGACCTCGGCATCGACGCCGGTGACCTTGGCGATCAGCTCGCTGTACTTCTCAGGCTCAGCAGCCAGCAACTGATTGGCCTCGATGCTCGCCCGCAGGTAGGCGACGACGATTTCCGGGTACTGTTTCGCGTAGGCCTGATCCACCAGTGCGCCGTGGAAAGTCGGCGCATTGGCCTGGGCGCCGTCGTAGATCTTGCGGGCGAAACCACGACTCGGGAACAACTCGGCGAACGGCACGAAATCGGCGTGGGCGTCGATCTTGCCGGCCTGCAACGCCGAGCCGGCGACCTCCGGTGGCTGGGCGATGATGTTGACATCTTTCAGTGGATCCCAGCCCTGCTCCGCCACCGCGCGCAGCAACATGCCGTGGGCGGTTGAAGCGAATGGCACCGAGATGGTCTTGCCCTTGAGTTCGCTCAGCGCCTGCACCCTGGACGCGCTCGGCACCACGATGCCGTTGCCGCTGCCCTTGATACTGCCCGAAAGCACGCTGATGAACAGGCTGTGCTTGCCGGCGGTTTCGAACGCCACACCGTTGAACGCGCCGGGGAAATCGGCCATGGCGCCGAAGTCGAGTTTGCCGGCGACCATCTCGTTGGTCAGCGGCGCACCGCTGGTGAAGTTTTTCCACTGCACATCGTATTTCGCGTCTTTGTAGGCGCCATCGTGCGGCAGGTATTTGTCGAGCAGACCAAGCTCACGAATCAACAGCCCGCCGGCGGCGCAGTTGATCGTGGTGTCCTGGGTGCCGATGGCGATACGGATGGTTTCGGCCGAGGCCGACAGGGTAAATGAAGCCAGTACCAGACCGGCGATTGCTGCACGCAACATGAGTGTTTCCCCTCGAATCATTTATTGGATGTTCGTCTCCGCCGCGATCAGGGCGCGGTGGGAAACGAGGGGGTTTCGGTTATTCCAGCGTCCGGGGTATGCCGGATGGCTTATGGTTTGCCACAAATCCCTGTGGGAGCGAGCCTGCTCGCGAAAGCGGTTTGTCAGGTGTCGATGTGCTGGCTGGATCACCGCATTCGCGAGCAGGCTCGCTCCCACAGTGGATCGGGTTTCACCGCAGTAAATAAGGGATGTCGACTTTGACGGCGCCAGTCGGGCAGTCCTTTTCACACGGCATGCAGTACCAGCACTCATCAAATGCCATGTAGGCCTTTTGCGTGGACGGGTTGATCGCCAGCAGGTCCATCGGGCAGACGTCGACGCACACGGTGCAGCCCTTGTCGGCGATGCATTTGTCCTCGTCCACGGTGACCGGGGCGTTGGAGCGGAAGAAGATTTCCTGGGCTTGATAGGCCATGGTTCAGACTCTCTCTGGTGATGCATCAAGCGGCGAAAGCGCCCACCCGCAAGCGGTCGTAAGCCTGCATTTCTTCGGCATCGAGCGGGATGATGTACGGCTCGACGGGTTTCTTGAAACTGGTCATCCGGCCGTCTTCACCCTTCTTCAAATGACAGTGGCAGAACCACTCGTTGTCGTTGCGCTGCGGGTGATCGACGCGGTAGTGGTACAGGCCCCAGCGACTTTCGGCGCGGAACAGCGAGGCCCGGGCGGCCATTTCCGCGCAGTCGCGGATCACGCTGGTTTCCATCGCGCGCATCAGTTCGTGGGCGTTGTTGGCCTTCATCTGATCGAGGTCGCGCTCGATGTCGCTGAAGCGTTGCAAACCGATCTGCATTTTCCTGGTCACTTTCGGCGGTTGCAGGTAGTCGTTGACGAAGCGTCGCAGCTTGTACTCGACCTGCGCCGGCGGCAGACCCTGTTCGCGATCCAGCGGCGCGTAGACCCGCGCTTGCTCTTTCTCGATCTGCGCGGCATCCAGCGTCGAGAACTCGCGCCCGACGACGAAGTCCGCGGCGTTGTGCCCGGCAAACCAGCCGTAGGTGAACGCACCGAGCATGTAGTTGTGCGGCACCGCGGCCATGTCACCCGCCGAGTACAAGCCCTTCACCGAGGTCTCGGCCCGCTCGTTGACCCACACCCCGGACGCCGAATGGCCGCTGCAAAAACCGATCTCCGAGATGTGCATCTCGACCATCTGCGTGCGGTAATCGGTGCCGCGATTGGCGTGGAACTGGCCGCGACTCGGGCGTTCGTTGCTGTGCAGGATTTCCTCGATGTTCTGAATGGTTTCCTCGGCCAGGTGATCGAGTTTGAGGAACACCGGGCCGTTGCCGCTTTCCAGTTCCTGGTGGAACTCCCACATCATCTGCCCGCTCCAGTAGTCGCACTCGATGAAGCGTTCGCCCTTGTTGTTGGCGGTGTAGCCGCCGAGCGGGCCGGTCACATAGGCGCACGCCGGGCCGTTGTAGTCCTTGATCAACGGGTTGATCTGGAAGCATTCGAGGTTCGCCAGCTCGGCCCCGGCGTGATACGCCATGGCGTAGCCGTCACCGGCATTGGTCGGGTTTTCGTAGGTGCCCATCAGATAACCCGAGGATGGCAGACCGAGGCGACCGGCCGCGCCGCACGCAAGAATCACCGCTTTGGCCTTGATCACATGGAAGTCGGCGCTGCGGCAGTCGAAGCCCATCACGCCGTTGACCGCGCCCTCCTCGTCGGTGAGCAAACGGGTGCAGACCAGTCGGTTGGTGATGCTCACCCGCGCGCGTTTCAACTGCCGGTAGAGGACCTTTTTGATGTCGTGCCCTTCCGGCATCGGCAGGACGTAGGCGCCCATGTGGTGGACTTTTTTCACGGCGTAATCGCCGGTTTCGTCCTTCTCGAACTTCACGCCCCAGCGATCCAGTTGCTCGATGGTTTCGAAGCTATGAGTGGCATAGGCGTACACCGCCGCCTGATTGACGATGCCGTCGTTGGCGATGGTGATTTCCTTGGTGTACTGCTCCGGCGTCGAGTGCCCGGGGATGATCGCGTTGTTCAGGCCGTCCATGCCCATGCTGATCGCACCGCTGCGCTTGACGTTGGCTTTGTCCACCAACAACACGCGCAAGTCGCGGTTCTTCTCTTTGGCCTTGATCGCCGCCATCGGGCCGGCGGTGCCGCCGCCGATCACGACGATGTCGTATTCCTGTTCCAAGGTCTTGCGAGTCATGTCACGCCCCTTTTTGCCGGTCGATCCGCAGACGGTACTGGAACGCATCGCCACGGTAGTAAAGGTGTTCGAAGTCCAGCGGCTGGCCGTTGGCGTCGTGGGTCAGACGCTCGATGCGCATGATCGGCGAGCCGGCCTCCACGTTCAGCGCCTGGGTCAAATCGCTGTCGGCCAGCACCGCGTCAATCGCCAGATCGGCGTGGCCGAGGGCGATGCCGCAGTCGTTTTCCAGAATCAGGAAGATGTCGCGAGTCACCAGATCGGCCTTCTCCAGCCGTTCGCCGATGGCTTTGGGCAGGTAGGTGATTTCCAGAGAGATCGGTTCGCGGTTGATCAGGCGTACGCGTTTGATCTGCGCCACGGTCTCGCCTTCGGCGACTTGCAGGCGCTCGGCCACACGTTTGTCGGCGGGGATGAATTTGAAGCTGCGCAGGCGGTTGATCACCTCGTAGCCGCGCCCGGTCATGGACTCGGCAAGGCCTTGCAGGCTGCTGACGTTTTGAAAGGTTTTCGGCTTGGCGACGAAAGTGCCCTTGCCGTGGATCTTGAAGATCAGCCCTTCTTTCTGCAGATCGCCCAGCGCCTGGCGCACGGTGATGCGGCTGACTTTGAACAGCGTGCCGAGTTCGCTTTCGGAGGGCATCTGGCTGTCTTGCGGGTATTCGCCATCGAGAATGCGCGCACGCAGGACATCGCGCAGTTGGGTGTGCAACGGGACGCTACTGAGGGACAGGACGTTATCGGTCATCAGGGATCACTTGTTATAACGAGTTATGACGTGATCTTAGAGACGTTATGACAAGCTTGAGAAATACCGAATGGGCATAACCTTAGATGCTTCACACGATCGTTTTTTTGTAGGAGTGAGCCTGCTCGCGATAGCGGTGTATCAGAGACGAATCCGGTGTCTGACACTCCGCTATCGCGAGCAGGCTCACTCCTACAGGGGGAATTGCTTACTACTGGCGCTTGAGGATCTGATCCATGACCCAATCGGTCTTGAGGGCTTGTTCGGCGACTGCCGGATGGTTTGAATCACCACGAATATGTGCATTCATGCCCAGCACGTGATGCCACTGAATGTGCTCGTGATGCGCGATTTCCAGGCTGATCTGCTCATCGGCAAATAGCTGCACCGAATGCTCGTCAAACACGGAGAACGCGATGCGACCCTGACTGCCAATGATCTCCACCCGGTCCTCGCGGCGATCCGCCACAAAGCTCCAGCAACCCATGCCCAGCGCTCCGGAGGCGAAGCGCCAACTGGCGCTGACTGCGTCTTCCGCCGCATACAAACCGGCCTGACGCGCAGTGAAACCGGCGACTTCGACGATGTCGCCGAGCAGGTACTGGAACAGGTCAAAACCATGGCTGGCCAGATCGGCAAAGTAACCGCCACCGGCCACGCTCGGGTCGGTTCGCCAATTGGCGCTGCCGTCCAGATCCGCCGCTGACGGCGCCTTGGTCAGTGTCCAGCTCAGGTGCCGCACCTCACCGATGCGGCCCTGCTCCAGCCATTGCCGCACTTGGGCAAAGCGCGGCAACGAACGACGATAGTAAGCAACGAACAAGTGCAGACCGGCGTCAGCAAACGCCTGCTGCATCTCGCGGCTTTGCCCGGCGTTGAGCGCCATCGGTTTCTCGACGCAGCAATGCTTGCCGGCGGCAGCAACTTTCAGGCTGTAGGCATGGTGGCTGTCGGGCGGCGTGGCGATGTACACCGCGTCCACCTCAGGGTCGTTGATCAGCGCATCGACATCGGTGTAGACCCGGGCGATGCCGTGGCGCGCAGCGTAATCGCTCACCGCTTCAAGGCGCCGGCCCATCACCGCCACCAGCGCCGAGCCGGGCGCCTTGTAGAAGGCCGGCCCGCTCTTGCGTTCAGTGACGCTGCCGCAACCGATCATGCCCCAACGCATCACGTCCATGGTCAATTCCCTTTGTTTGAAAAACTCAGCCGATGCGCAACGCACGCAGATCGAGGTGGCCGTCCTTGATTGGCGGGCACCAGTAGTAGCCGCCGGTGATTGGCCGGCTGATGCGATACAGACCGTCAGTGATGCCGTCTTCCAGACCGCTCATGCGCCGCAGTTGGGCTTCGAAGGCGTCCAGCGAAACACCGAACGCGAGGAACATCAGGCCGGCACGCTCGCCTTCGATCCACGGCATCGAACGCCGCACGACGAACGCTTCGGGGGCGAAGCTTTCCTGCGCGGTGCGTTTGACGTGGGCGGAGACCGGCGCGTCGTCGATCTCTTCGTTGTCGCTCAAGCGACGGCCCATGATGTTGTCCTTGTCTTCGGCGGACAGCTTGTGGAAACCCTTGAGGTCGTGCTGCCACTGCTGGATCGCGGCGAAGCTGCCACCGACCAGACCATCAGCGCCCTCGCCCAGCAACGCTGCAGCGATCGCGGCGTCCTCGTGCGGGTTTTCGGTGCCGTCTTCGTAGCCGGTCAGGTCGTGGCCGTCCTTGTGGCGGAAGGCTTCCTGGGCCTGTACCAGGCGCAGCGCCGGGGCCAGCGCGGCTTCGAAAGCGTTGCAGCGATTGAGCAATTCACCCCGGTCGACACCGTGCAGCCAGACCCACAGCGCGTGCTGGGTCGACGGGTTTTCCACGCCGACGCCGGTCATGGCCGGGAAGCTGCGCAAACCGTCGATCTGCACGTTCAGCGCTTTGGTCAGGGATTCACCGAAACCGATCACAGCCGACTTGCCGTCCACCAGGTTCAGCAGGTTGTCGATCGCCTGCGGCAGTGCTTCAACCGACGCAAGGGCGAAAAACAGGTGACGTGCTTGCGCAGGAACGGGGGTGGCGAGAATGCCCGGCTGGTAGTAACTCATGTGAACTCCTTGGGAAAGTGCGCGGGAGTTTACCTGTAGCCGGAGATTTTGTGGGGCTGAGATACTGATGAGTGGCGCACGGAAGCCTGTGGCGAGGGAGCTTGCTCCCGCTCGGGGGCGAAGCACCCGCAAACCCCGCCGGCATGGTGTGTCTGGAGAAATGGCGTGGCAGGTTTTGGGGCTGCTGCGCAGCCCAGCGGGAGCAAGCTCCCTCGCCACAGGGGATCGATGTCTAAGCGGTGCTTGTGTCATGCCGCCACGCACTCGGGCTCATCCCCGTCCAGCGCTTGAACGCCCGGCGGAAACTGCGCACGTCGCTGTAGCCGACTTCTTCGGTAATCCGCTCGATCGGCATGTCCGGATTGGCCAGCAGACTCATGGTCCGCGCCTGACGTACCTGTTCCAGCAGCGCTTCGAAAGTCAGCGCATGCTCGGTCAAACGGCGACGCAAGGTGCGGCTGCTCATGTTCAGATCGCCGGCGATCTTTTCGATATGGCTGCCCCGGCTCAAGTCCCGGGCAATCGCCCGTTCCACCGCCTGAATCAGATCGAGTTTCTGGTGTACCTGCGCCGCTTCCAGCTCCAGCAACGCAACCGCCTGACGCAACGCCAGCGAATGATGATTGGGCAGGTTGACGTCCAGCCACCGGGCATCGATCAGCATGCGATTGTGCAAACATCCGAAGCGCACATCGGGCCCGAGCAAGCGGTGGTATTCGCTCAGGTAATCCGGCGCAGCGTGCACAAACTCAACGGCGACAGCCTTGAAATCATGGCCCGCCAAGGCCCGGCCATACACCAGCAGGCTGGCGAAAAACTCCTCGACGGCGAACACCTGCACATCGGCAAACGGCAAGCGACATTCGGCATCGACGTGCACCTTATCGCCGACCACATCGACGCTGGACACCACGATTCCGCCGGAGGTGTGCTGATGGCGGATGCCGAGGGCAAAGGCGTCGCGCAAGGTCTTGCACAGCGACAACACATGCCCGAGCAAGCCCAGTGTGCCCAACACATTCTGCGCGCCGACCCACAACCCCAGCCCCTGATTGGGCAGCACTTTGAGCGCGCGCTGAATCATCGCCACGGCCTGGCGGTAGGAAATCCGCTGCGCCGGATCCTGCAGATCTTCGAGGCTGAAACCCAGGCCACGGCACAGGCTTTCGGGGTCGATGCCTTTGTTCTGCACGACTTCGGCGAGGGTTTGCAGGAGAAACGGCGAGACCAGCGCCAATTCGAAAGTGGGGTCTTGGACTTTTACGTTCATGGGGGCTGACATTCCGGATCACGCTTGATTGTTATTTTTGTTACCGGTTATGTCGAAGGAAGTTAGCACAGGGTTGACCGACTGTCCGCAGAAGCCCCCCTAACTGTCCGCCAATACCCTGCCCCGTCGGGCGCCAAGCGCTTATTTCTAGGGTGCCGGACGGTCTGCGTACCGGCGCCACGTCCCACCACAATAATAATGAGGACAGCCATGAGCCCGAACCGCGCCATTTTCCCCTTGCGTCTGGCACTGACCTTGCTCGGTTGCACCGCGTCCCTGCAGGCCCTGGCCACCGAAGCCGGCGTCGACAACATCGGCCCCGGCACCGACGGGTTCTTCATGCTGCCGATGGAAGTCGACAGCCTTCCGCAGAACATGGTCGCGTTCAACCTCTACTACAACCATTACAAGTCGACCAAGCTCAACATCAGCTCGTTGGGCGGCAAGGTGCCGAATGTCGAAATCGAATCGACGGCGGTGATCCCGCGCATTGATTACCTGAGCCCGGTGCGCGTGTTCGGCGGGCGTCTGGCCGGCTACATCGCCCAGCCCTGGCTGAAGCAGGAAGTCTCGGTATACGGCCTCAGCGATACTCGCGAAGGCATGGGCGACACCACGATTGCGCCGATCATCCTGTGGGACATGGGCAAGAATCTGACCCTCGGCGCCGCCGTTGAAATCACCGTGCCCACCGGTGAATACAGCGTCGATCGGCTGGCCAACACCAGCAACAATTTCTACACCTACAAGCCGCTGTTCTCCTTCACCTGGCTGCCGACCGACAAGACCGAGGTGTCACTGAAGACCACCTACAGCTTCAACGAGAAGAACAAGGACACCGACTACAAGTCCGGGCAGATTTTTCACTTCGATTATTCGGCCAGCTACAAGATCACCGACGATGTGATGCTCGGTCTCAACGGCTATTACCTCAAGCAGACCACCGACGACAAACAATACGGCCACACGGTGCAATTCGCCGGGCAAGACGTGAATGACGGCGTGCGCGGCCAAGTGTTCGCGATTGGCCCGGCGTTGCATTTCACCTTTCTCAAGTACGCCAGCGCGGAGATTCGCTGGGCCAAGGAATTTGACGTGGAAAACCGGCCGGAGGGCGAAATGCTCTGGGCCAAGGTCAGCATTCCCTACGCCTTCTGACCTCGACCTGTAGGAGCTGCCGCAGGCTGCGATCTTTTGATCTTGCTTGTAAAAAACAAAGTCAAAAGATCGCAGCCTGCGGCAGCTCCTACACGGGCGGTGTTGTTGTGGGCGAATCCGATGACAACGTGCGTCGATTTTCCCTTATGGGCAAGGGAAACGTCTGACATCTTTCCCGCCAGCGCTTCGGGATACTTCGCACTTCGTCTTGCCAGTGACGACAGCGAGCCACATCCCCCTTAGACTGCTTCACATTGATCATGGAGGTCATTATGAGCGCCGAACTTTCACTTATCGTTTCAGATTTCGAAACCCCAGAGCAGGCCGCCAGCTACGATCGCTGGTTCCGGGCACAGGTACAGGCCTCGATGGATGATCCGCGGCCCAACATCCCCCACGAGCAGGTGATGGCCGAGATGCGCGCCCTCATCGAATCGAAACTCAACAAAAACAGTGCGGGTTGACTGGCGACCTGAAGCTCGCACTCAACTCTGGCAAACCCTGAACTACATCGCTGACCGTAACGCCGTTGCGGCCAGTCAACTGAACGCCGCCATCGAAGCGGCTACCTCGGCCCTTCCACGTCACCCCTACCTTTATCGCTTCGGCAAGGTCGCCGGTACCCGGGAAATCGTTGTCCATCCCAACTACGTCGTGGTTTATCGGGTGACCGACCGGATCGAGATTCTCAACCTTTTGCACGCTCGACAAGCGTATCCCTAAGCTTTCCGCATCCACATAAAAAAAGGGCGACCCACCGGCCGCCCAAAGTACTACACGAGAGTCTTTTACAACGTCAGTTGCCCACGCTCCTCTTCGGTCAACTGCTGCCTGGCCTGTTCATCCAGCGCCCCTGCCCCCAACACCTGCACCGGGCTGTTCGGGTTGTATCCGGTCGCCGGGGCACGACTGGCGCCATCTCGGGTCGGCGTCAGTTGTTCGTTGCCGAAACTCAGCACTTGCACGGTGAACACCGACGCCTGGCTCTGCCGCGCTGCCGCTTGTTGCTGACGCGCCACGTCCTCAGCGGCCTGGGTCGCCGAAGACGCCGCCGAACTGGCCGAGGTGATCGCGCCGGTGTTCACCGACGCCACCACCGGTACGCCACTGGTTTTGCCCTGCACCGCGATGTTGGCGGCGTTGACCACGGTCAGCGCGGCGATGTTGACGTTGCCCGAGACGCGAATCCCCGCCTCGCCCGCATCAATGGTGCCCAGCGGCGCGATCAGGTCGATGTCGCCGGGCGCCACTTCGGCAATCGGGTTAAGGGTGGCGATACCCGCACCGGTGCTCGGCACCGATGGTGACAGCGTCACGTTGCCCCAAGTGTCATAGACGCGTTTTGGCGGGGTGTAGACCACGGTGGTTTTCGAGCCGCGACCGGCGTTGATGTCGCCCTCGGCGGACCAGCCGAGGATCGAGCCGCCGAAGGTGGTCATGATCCGGCTCTGGCCGAGCAGGATGCTGCCCTGCGAGTAGAGCTGAATGTTGCCCGAACCCTGGGTGATGATCCCGGCGGTGGACGGTGGCGCCGCGCCTTCGATGCCGAACACCTGACCGCCGCCCGGCGTGAGCATCTGGATATCGCCGCCGAACAGCGTCTTGACCCCTGCTCCGCCATACAGCGTGATGTCGCCGTCGTAGCGGAGCGGATTGCCCGCCACATCGGTGCTCGGGAACAGCGCAGCGATGGCGTTGCGACCGCGCAGATAACTGCCTTTGCGCGGGCCGTCAGCGTCGTTGTATTCCAGGCCGCCGGCGCGCAGTTCGGCGAAGTACACCTTGCGGGCGAAGATTGCCTGCTCGGCACTCGGCAGCGCGGCGTAGAACGCCTGTGCCTGTTCTGCGTTGCCGCTGAAGCCGTAGCCGAGCGTCAGCCAGCTCTGCAACTCGTCGAGGTAGGTCTTGACCACTTTGCCCGGCTGACCGTTGAGAGCGGCATTCGGATCAGCAAGGTTCTGCGGGTTCAGGTAACGCGCGATGAACCTTGTGTAATCCGGCCCCTGCGCGCCCACGCCCGCCTGCAATACCACGCTGGCACCAGGCCGCGGATCCCCGGCCATTATCGCGCCGAGGCTGGTAATGCTGGCGCGGTTTTCCATCAGGATGTTGCGCCCGGCATTGATATCCAGCGTGCCAGGGCCGGCGATATCGAAACTGCTGTAGAGAATGTCGCGGCCCGCCGAGACGCGCGATACATCTCGCGGATCGTTATGAACGAACAGGTTGCCGGTGGAAAAAATGTTCTCCTTGCCGCTACTCATTTCCACTGTCGGCGCGGCCGCAGGCTGCCCCAGGGTAGTGCCGGAAGCAACGATGTCGCGTCCGGCGATCATCCACACAGGCCCCGCCGCTTCGTACCAGGTGCGTCCGGAAGTGGAAAAGCTCAACGTTTCGCCACTGCGAATGCCCACCAGGTCCCCCGTCAGCGCATAGAATCGCGCCGGCCCCTGTACGTCGTTCAATCCCGAGTAGCTGTTGGGACCGAAGGCAAACAGCGGATATCGCACGTTGCCCTCTGGCGCCACGCCATCGTCGCTGTAGTTGGTGCGCAGCGGTTTGCCGGCGCTGCTGTTGGCGTAGGCATTGAATGCCGGGTTGAACGGGGTAGCCATGGCCATCGGACTGGCCCCCGACTGGTTGATCGCATAGCCACCGGCGTAGATAGAGTCACCTGCCAACAGTTCAAACTGTCCCGACTTCGACGGCGCGAGAAGCAGCGAGTAACCTTGCAGCGGGTAGTTGTTTACGCCAGTGAACGTCGCGGATGGCCCCGCATAAATGGACCCCTGGCCCGCCACCGCGCGCAAAATCGATGGATAGACAAATCGACCGTCGGTAGGCGAGGTATTGCGGCCCGTGATCAGGCCGTTGGATGTACTGAATTCGGCTATCTGCGTGCCCGGCGTCAGGTTCCCGCCAGCCGAGAACAGATCGATTGCGGTGTGGTCCGTCCACAATGAAAAGCCACTCAGGATGCCGCCCTGCTGGACGCTTGCGTCGGCCGCCATGATCGGGCTGGCGTTCATCAGACTCACTCGCCCAGGATCCGCTGCACCGCCCAACACCAGATCTCCGCGGCTGCTCAGGCTCATGCCCGAGTCCCCCGGAATCAGCACCACGCCTCCGGAAGCGCTACCGGTGGTCGAGGTAAACGGATCAAGTGCGCGGGTTTCCCGAAGATCATTGAACACGGCGCCGGCGCCGTACTGCAGGTTGATGCCGCCGAGTGCTCCACCCGTCATGTGTGCCGCGCCGCGCAGGTTGATCAGCGCGCCCTGTAGATCATGATTCGGTTGGCCGAAGCCGGTTTCTCCGGCCCGCGCTTGCAGCGAAGGGTTGAGCGTGCCACCGATACGAATGTCCATGTCACCCCCACCGGTCATCTGCACGCTGCCATCGCTGGCAATTCGACCGGTGCTGCCTACCGCGACGATCAGCCCCTGACCGCGCGGGTAGTAAACGGCATCGCCAATCGGTTTGAGCATGCCGGCATCACCACCAGCCCGCAGGCTGATATTGCCACCGCCCAAGGTGCCGAAACCGGTGAAACCCACCAGGTACGGCTCAGTATTGATCTCCCGGTCTGAGTTCATTTGGGTGGAATAACTGCCGAAGTTGATCCACCAGGCCGTGGGCACATCCGGGGCTCCCGTACCTTGGCGCCACAGCCAGTTGCCCACTGCCACACTGGCCATCTGCTCGCGGAACCCGCCCGCTGTCGATTGGGCTTTCGTCCCGACCGAATCACCGGAGACCGAGCCACCGGCATTGATTGTCAGGTTGCCCCCCATCTGCGGATACCAGGCCTGATAGAGGCTGTCGCTACCGCCGTCGACCCATTTTTCATAAGCGGCACCGGCCGTGCCCAACACCGAATTGTTATCCGAAAGATGCCCGCGTGGCTGGTTATAGAGCGGATCGATATTCGCTGATTGGGTGCCGGCGGTGTACACGCCGAACGGTGAATCCATGCTCAGATTGCCTGCGGCAATCAGGTCGAGATCACCCGTGCCGGTGCGCAGAACACTGAACATCTGCGTATGGGCCTTGGCCGTTTTCCCGGGATTGTTGCCGATGCACAGCTCTGGCTGCAGATCACAAATGAATTGAGCCTCCTCGGGAACCGGTTCGTAGTCCGGCCCCATTCCGCTGCCTGGCGCCCAGACCCACCGGGCCATGGGTACGCACAAGTCGGCAATCTGCTGGCAATACTCGAGCATGTCATCAGGGACCGGCTCGTAGGGAGTAAAGAAGGGATTATCGGGAGCCCAGACCAGCTTGCCCGTCGCCGTGGTGATGTTGACGCCGTAATGACTGTCCGCCAGCCGCAGATTGCCTTCAGGGGTCAGCGGTTTGACCGCACGGCTGTCGGCCGCAGCAAGATCGGCCCCGGCGACCGCGCGCATCGACCAGGACGCACTGCCCGACGGCAGCATGCTGGCCAGCGCCCAGTTCTTGCCCTGTTGTGTGCCGTTGAACGGCCGCAATTCGATCAGCGAAGTGCCTTCGGCGAGCTTCACATCGGTCATCGACGGAATCAGCGAACCGCGCAGCAAGGCCAGCTCGCCCTTTAATTTCACCCCGGAGAAGGTCGTCAGATCTGCATCGTAAACGCTGGGCAACGGCACACCCTTGGGCCAGTTCAGCGCTTGCAGGGCGGTGGCCTTGTTCAAACGAATGCCGGCCCCCAGGCGTGTGTCGGCAGGCAACGTCACGCTGTCGCTGAGCAGCGTACCGGCGGCATACAGCAGATTTCCGTTGCTGTCGTGAATCGCCCCCGTCAGCACGGTGCCGGCGCTGAAGGTATACGTCTCACCCAGCACCGCTTGAGTCGGCAGCAATGTGCCGCTGGCCAAGACCGCGCCCTGGAGGGTCACGTCGTAATTGAGCGTGACGCCTATCGGGAACTGTGTCCCTTCAGCCAGCGAAACACCGCTGCCCGGCACGATCAGATCGCCACCGAACGGCTGCACACCGGCAATCAGTTTCCAGCCAGCGTCATCCTGGGTTTCCGGTGGCGGCGCGAAGCCGTCGTTGATGCTGCCGTAAATATCGAGGTTGCCACCGGCACGAATCACCAGGCTGCCGGCCTCCCCTGACCCGTACACCGACGGGTTCAGTCGCGTGTGCGGATTGAGACTGGCGTAACGATAGCCGGACAAATCCAGATCGCCCTCCACCACCAGATCACCGTCGGCTGTCTTGCTGGCGATTTCCACGCCCGGCCGCAAATGGAATGCATCGGCGTAGGTGGCGTTGTTCAGCCCGGCGAGTTTGCGTTGCAGCAAATCGTTGTTGCCCAGTGCGGCGTTGATGAAGTCGTTGCTGTCGCCATGAATGCGTTCAAGCATGGCCTGATCAATCACTTGATACGGCCGGCCACTGACCGCCGGATCGACGCCATCGCGGGCATCGGTATAGCGGCGCAAACCGTTGAGGCCGATGGATCGTGCGCCCTGAATGGTCAACGCACCGCTGGCGTCGATGGCGATGTCATTGCTGCCCAGACGCGGCGCGTTCAGCTCCAGCGTACCGCGCAGCATTCCATCGTGTTGCCCGGCGAGGAAACCGGGCACGGCATCAGTGCCGTGGCGCAGGTCGATGCGCGCGCCGCTGTCCAGCGTGAGCAAGCCATCGCCGGAACCGAGTTCGACCGTGGCACGGTTCGGCGCATCGATGATCTCCCCGTAGCTGTCGACCCGCAGTACGCGACCATGGGCATCGAGTACGCTGTTGCCCGCCAGGGTCAGACCGTTTTTCGCCGACAGACGAATGCTGCCGACACGCTCGCCGCTGGCGTCGATCAGACCAGCCACCGTCAGGCTGCCATTGTCCACCGAGACATTGACCTCACCGGCCTTGAGGCCGTCGCCGATCACCAGGTTGCCTTGCTTGAGTTGCAGGCTGCGGCTGCCGAACACCTGCCCGGCATTCAAGCGCTGATTGAGCGCGGCGAACTGCTCGGTGGCGTCACCACCCAGGCGCTGCGCGCGAATGTCCACGCCACCGGCCTTGTACGGCACCAGCGTGCCCCCGGCGTCGTAGTAACCGCTGCTGCCGCCGACAATCTCGCCTTGCAGATCGACCATCCCGGCCGCATCGGCCAGAGCGACGACGCTGAGGTTACCGGCCTGATTGTTCTTCGCCGACAGATCGATCCGCGAGCCCGCGGCCTGACGGATATTGCCGTTGGCGCTGTACAGCGATACGTCGCCGCCCCAGCTGTACTTGCTGACATCGTTGAACGGCAAGGTACGTCCGGCCAAGTCCAGCACGGAACTGCCACCGAGGGTCAAATCGCCTTCGGACTTCACCGTCAGCTTGCCGCTGGCCAATGCGATACGGCTGTCGAGCACGACATCGCGGGCTTCAAGGTTCAACTCCGCACCCAGGGCATTGGCCACGCTGGCAGCCCCGGCGCCGCTTAAGCTCAGGCTATTGCCGGCCTTGAGCAGGCTGACTGATGCCGCCTCGCCTGTGAGCAACGGCGTACGCAGATTCAGATTACCTCCGCTGTAGCTGTAACCCTTGACCGGATCGTAGGCGCCCTGCTCCTGATACACCGCCAGGCTGCCCTTGTGATTGGCGGTGAAGCGCTCGCTGGCGCTCAGGTTGACGTTGGCGAACCCCAACGCCAGACGATTGTTCTGATCCAGACCGCTGGCCTGAGGCATCGGTCCGTAACCCAGCTCGATCCGCTGGGCCTGAATGTCCAGCGTGCCGCTGCCGGTGCCCGCGCCGCCCGTGATGATTGCGCCCGGGCTCTGGGTGGCGCCGTTCCAGATCAGGTTGGCGGTACGGATACTCGCCACGTCGCTGGCGTTGCCCAGACCGTAGATCGCCGGAGTGACCAGTACCAGATTCTGCAGTTTGCTCTGGCCGGTCTGTGGATCGATCGTGTCGAGGCTGACGCTGCCGTAGAAATTGAAGGCGTCGCGAGTGGTCAGGCTCAGGGTTTCCAGGGCCGGCGCGCCAAACTGCGTATCACCGCGCAGCAAGCGGTCGAGTACGTTCTGGTTGAGCGTGAGGCCGGCGGGCACGCGGCTGCCCGCCGCTGCAAGTGCTTCGGCGCTGCCGGCATTGACCGAGCCGACCGACAATGCCAGATGACGGGTGCCGAAACGCACCGCTTCACCGAGTTCGAACTGGTTATCCGTGGCAGCAGTGATACTGCCGTTCGAATACAGCAGGGCCGGATTGCTGCACACACTCGTTGCGCAAGTGCCGATCCGGATGCTGCCCGCGCCGGTGATGCCACTGGCCAGCTCCGGCGCCAGCACATTGGTCCAACCGTTGGAAACGATCAACAGGCTGGAACCTTTCGGCTCATAAACGTAACCGGCCAGCGAGTCGTAGGCCACGTTGCCACGCCCCAGCGTATTGATCCCCCCCCCCGCCTCGACCGTGATGCCGCCAAGCGTTGACGTGGTGCGCAGCAAAACCTGCGGCGCAGACAGAATCGCCCCTTCACGCAAGACAATACTTTCACTCGTGCCCAGGAAGCCGATGATGTTAGCGGTCGTGTTGTACAAGATATTCGGCATCGCACCGATGGTCAGCCGCCCCGCGTTGAGGCTGTTGAGCGTGTCGGCGTACAGCGACACACCGTTGAAACCAGGTGTCGATACACGGCCCGCACCCAGTATCTCGAAGCTGCTCCCGGCGTTGCCGCCACGTACCACCGCCGTGCCGGCCATGCCGCCCTCGGCAGCCTCGAACAGCGTGCGCCCGTTGAACTGCAAAGCGATGTCTTGCTTGCCGCCGGGGACCAGGCGCAGATCCAGTATCTTGCCGTCCATTGGTGCCAGCGCGCGTGGCACACCGCGCCGGGCGGCGTCGCTCTGGATGAATTGAGAGAAACCGGTTTCGTTGTACTGCGAGTAACGACGCAACACATCGGCTGACGTGAGAATCACCTGACTGGCCAGGCTGTCACGCAGGCCGGTATTGGCAATCGACAGCTGCCCGCTGCTGGTCCATGAACCATTGCGCAGTGGCAACGCCCCCGTTGTCACGCCGGGTGCTGCCTGACCGTTTACCTCAACCCGGAACGCACCAGGCATCAGGGCAAACGTTGACGGCAACAGTGTGTAAGTACCCGCCGCCAACCCCGGCACCCCGGTGCCAATGGTGAGCTGCTGGCCAATGCGCGGATCGACCGCACCCGCTTCGGCCAGCATCGGCGCATAGCTGCTCTGGTTGCCGGGCACGATGGCATACACCGGGTTGCTCGCCAGCCCCGGCAGGCTGAAGGTGCCGTCAGCCGCATTGCGCACCAGCGGGTTGAAACGTGCATCGGTGGAACCCCCGCGACCGGACACGAAACCGGCGCCACGCAGATCGCCACCGCCGGACAGGTCGATGACCGCGCCGCTCTGCACATCCGCGTACTGCGTGCCGATCGACACGCCTGATGTTTCGCCAGTGATCCCGTTGAGCATCACGGATTTGCCGTTGTAGCGATAGTCGATACCGTCCGTGGTGCCGCCGTACGGCATGACCAGACCGGCGCCGCTGACCGAAGTCAGACTGCCCGGCAGGAGACGAACCTCGTGAGTGGTGCTGAGCAAATCGTCACCCAATACGATCTTGCCCAGCGGTGCACGCAAGACACCGCCCTGTTCGATGTCGGCGGCAGAAAGAATCAGCGTTCCGAATGCCGAGTACGGCACTGCAGCCGGTGCAGCTCCGTGGCCGCTGATCCGCAAGGTGTGTTGAGAAACCGGAACGGCGCCCTGATAACCGGCACGCACCTCAGCCTGAATACCGGTGGCGGGATAGATCTGCGCCGCACCGAGGTTCAAGTCGCCCGGCGTCCACAGCCTGGTTTTCTCCGCGCCATCATTCGGCGCGAGGAAGCGCAGGTCGCCGCTGCTGTCGAGGCTCACCAGACCGAAAGCCCGACGGCTGTATTCAACGGCCGGCGCCTGCCGTTGCAGGATCGAACCCTGAGTCCCGAAGGACAGGCCATTGCCTACGTCCAACAAGTTCGCGGAGGCATTGAACGTCGCGTCAGACAATCGGGCCGTCGGGCCAGGGAGCAACCGTGGGCGCATCATGCTGAAGCCGGCAAAGTAGGTGCCCACCCCTGAAAGACGCAGGTATGGAGCACTCAAATCAACCCGTGCCGAGCCTTTGGAATTCTCGGCAAGAGACAGAGCTCCGGCGAAGAGACTGAGGCTCTGGTTCATGCGCAGATTGACGTCACCGTCAAACGACAACAGACCGTTGCTCAGCAGGCTGAGATTGTCGAAACCGCCCGTCATCAAGCCATCGGCACTCAAACGGGCTTGACCGTAACGCAAGCCATCGGCGCCTTCGCCGGGTTGCAGATTCGCGGGCAGCCGCTCGTTTCCTGCCGCTTGACCAATGATCATTTCCCTCGGCGAGCGCACCGCGTTGCTCGCCGAATCGGAATACAACGGCGTCTCCAGCGCCAGTTCCAGACGACCACCCGCCGCCCCGACGCCACCCGCCGCCGCACGCAAGTTGCCTTCAACGAAAAGACCGTTATAAGAACTCAAACTGATGCGCCCGCCGTCCGTTGCGATACGAGTCGGGCCTTGACCGGCGATATCCAGAACGGCCTCGGTGCCCGAGGCATCCAGCCGCGCGCCCGGACGCACAATCACGTAGGCATCGGCAGCCGTGGCGGTTGCCAGTTTCGAATCGATCTCGCCGCCGATGATGATGCTGCCGCCCTTGCCGACCTGCCCGTAAGTGCGGCCCAGGGTGTCGGCCGCCGTATTCGCACGCCCGGCGACATCCAGCACGGCCTGCTCGCCGATCCAGATCGAGCGGTCATGTGCGTTCGGTTCCGCCGTTTGAATCGAAGTGGCCGGCTGGATCGAGCCGAATTGTTGCTGACGAATATCGATCGTGCCGCCCCAGGCATTCAGTTCACCGTCGACGGTGATCTGCCCGGCACCACGCAGCTTGATGCTCTGCCCCGGGTCGACGCTGATGCGCGAGCCACGGCCCAGGGTCAACGGGCTGTTGGCCGCGTCTATCAGACCGACCAGCGTCGCGCCACCTTGCAGTGACAGGCTGGCACCGGCGCGTTGGGTCAGCACGCCCTTGGTCGGGTTTTCCTGGAACAGCGTCGGTGTCCACAGCTCCAGCGCCGTTCGCGGATCGACGCCACTGACCTGGTTGGGTGCCGCATCACCGAAACGGTACACCGGTAGGGTCACATCAATCGCGGCGCCTTCGGCGACGTCGAGCCCGCTGAGACCGATCAGGTTGTAGGCGGAGAACCCCTTGCTGAACAGGTCGGTGGACAGTTGCAGGATGTTGTCTGCCAGGGCTTTATCCGTCGGACCAACGAGAATTCCGTTGGCCTGCACCATCAAGGTGCCGCCGCCTGTGACGCCGTAACCGCGTAGTTCGCCATCGAGGTTCATACGGGTTTTGCCAGGTGCGGAAATGGCACTGGACTCCAGCGTCAAATCACCGCCCTTGCCGCCCCGGGTCTTGCCATTGGCGAGTATGGCGCCACCGGAAGAAACGTCGAGCAGGCTGCCGGCAGCGACGTCGATATCAACGCTGCTGCGGATCGATATCAGGCCACCGTTCAGATACGCGAGGCTGGCGTTATCGTCCGGGTTGGTGCGCAGGTTGCTCCACAGCCCTCGGGTGTCGAGATGCACGCCCTCGGCGATGCGGGTTTGCGTCGTTTTTTCGGCTTTGGCCGCCAGGCGAGTGTCGGTGTTTGCGCCACCATTGAACTGATTGAGTACGTTGCCCAGACGCAGACTGCCACCGCGAGCAGTCAGGTCGGCGCCGATCTGAACATCCGGGGCGTACAGAGTGATGTCGCCACCGCTATCGACCGACAGCGCCCCGTCAACGGCGATCTGATCCTTGGCCGAAACCTTGAGCGCACCGAGGCGGAACCCGCTGAGCTGATCGTTATCAAGATACAGCTTGCCCTTGCGGGTATCGGACACCGCGCCGGTGAGGTTCGGATCATTTCCGGCAACCGGGCGCGCGCCACCGATCTGCACCTGATCGAGCAATGGATTGAGGGTGTAGAGCAGGCCATTCGACGCCGCGACGAAGGTCGGGTAGTAACTGCCGACAATCAACTGCGCACGCCGGGCCAACGCGGTCTGGCTCTGCTGATAGCCGTCGAGCACCGGTTTCGGCGCCTGGTTCTGCCGTTCGCCCTGATACACCTCGCCGATCATTTGCCCGTCGAGGACCGCATTGGCCGTGGCGATCACCAGTTGTCCGGCGTCGCGACCCACGGTGTAACCCGACTCGAAACGCGAGCGCGGGGCAATCAGCGGGCTGTAGTAATAACTGGTCTGCCCCCAGCGTTCACTGCTGTCTTCATAACCTTTGTAGAGGCCGGTGTAGAGCAGGTCCCCCGGCGCACGCGACACTTCATACAACTTGCCGTCGGTGCCACGCAGCCAGCTCTGGCGGATCTCGCCGCTTTGCACATCCAGGGTGCCGCCGGACAGGTTGATCAACGAACCTCTTTCTGTGACCACGTCGTTACCGGCAAAACTCACTGTGCCGCCCTGAGCCATCCACTCGCCGACACTGTGCCCTTGGGTGCCGAGATAACCGCCGACTTCCAGCAGACCACCGGCGGTGTACCAGCGATCGGTGGCATAACCGTTAGTGCCCGCCGGCACATACACCAGATCGCGCACATCGACCCAGATGTCATTGCTGTTGAGCGCGCCTTTCTCGCGGTTGACCGAGGCATCGCGCTGCTCGTTACCCTGCACGTTGATCTTGATGCTGTTGTTTTCCATTGCCACTTTGACGCCGAGGGCGCCGGACACATCGATCATTGCGCCGTCGCGCACCAGGCTGCGGCGTTGTGCATTGACCGCGACCTGACCGCCGGTGGCCAGGGTGATCGAGCCGCTCTGGAACTCGACAGTGCCGCCGCTCTGGATCTCGACGCGTGACTGGTCGCTACGGACCCGGTTATTGGCCGTGACGCCCGTCAGCGCGGCCTGATGCTGGCTGTCGAGGGCGGTCAGGTCACTGCTGTCGAGCATGATGGCCGTGGCGCTGCCCTGCCCCAGCGTGACGCTGCCGCTGCTGTCGGTGCTCGGGTTGGTCAGGTGAATCGTGCCCCGCGTCGCCACTGAAGTGCTGGCGAGCAACACACCGTTCTGCACCACCTCATGACCGGTCAGGGTGATGTCGCCGGTGGCGGACTGGATCAAGCCGTTGTTGGTGACGTTGCCCGCCACGGCACCGACCTTGAAGCCGGGAATGACTTCGTTGCCGAAGGTGGTGGACAGCGCATTACCCTCGGTGCCCGAGCCCTTGCGGATGTAGAAACGGTCACCGGCGGCGAGCACGGTCTGGCCCTTGACGGAGTTGATGCTGCCGTCGTTCCGCACTTCATTGCCGAGCAGCAGCGCATAGCCGCCGGCATCGGTGGAAGCCGCCGGCTTGTGGGTTTCAATCGACGCTCCGCGCTCCACCAGCACTTTGCCGGCCGCATCGGTGAAGGTCGGCTGACTGCCGGTGCTGTCGAAATACAGACCCCGGTCGCGGAACTGGATATCGGTGATGTTGGCGGCAGCGGCCACCAGGTTGCGCACGTTGACCTGACTGCTGCCGCTGAAGACGATGCCGTTGCGGTTGATCAGCATCACCGTGCCGTCGCCTTTGATCTGGCCCTGGATCTGGCTGGCCCGTGCGTTCGGGTCGTTGACGCGGTTGAGCACTGCCCAATTCGACTGCTGGGCGAAATCGACCGTGGTGTTGCGGCCGACGTTGAAAGTCTCCCAATTGAGGATCGCCTTGTCGGCGGTCTGCTCGATCTTCACCGTGGTCTTGCCATCGACTTGAGTCTGCTGCGGGCCCTTGGCGTTCAGCCAGCCCTGGGTCAGGCTGTTGTCGACCTTCAAGCCACCCTCGCCGAGGCCGTCCGGTACAAACTGCACCGTGCCCAATGCGGCGGCACGCCCGGCAGCCTGCGCCGCCTGTTGCGCAGCAATCGCCGCGACGGTGTTGTTCAGGGTCTGAATCGAGCGCTGCAACTGCGCATTGGCCTTCTGCTGCTGGGCCAGCGGCGGTGTCATGCCCGGCAAGCCGCCCACGCTCGGACGTGCCGCTGCAGCCTGTTGGGCTGCGCCCTTGGCGGCAAACCAGCCCGAACTGAACGCCGTCTGCGCCTGCGCACTGCCCGCCACCAGACACAATGCCACCGCGTGCGCCAACGGCTTGAGCAGCCATAACGACGGCTCGACGGTTTCACGCTTGGAGGACAGAACGTTGGTACGACGACGGGATGGGCGAGCGAGCATCACTACGAGATCCTTTTTTGATTGCCACATATGGCCGCAGGCGCGCAAAAACCTGCTGTTACGACATAGGCCGTTGGCGAAGGGCGCGACCGAACGGATGTCACACAAACTTCATGTTCGGCGTGTATTCGAGCCAAAAAAAATGACGGCAACCCAAAGGTTGCCGTCATCAGTGTTACGACCGCGCGAGCTTACAAAGGACGACCGATAGCGTTGCAGACGCTGGCGTTGTTGATGTCCAGGTTGTTGCCCGAAGAGTTGGTGACGAAGTTGGCGGTCACAGCGGTTTTCCAGGCGTTAGGCACAGCGACGAATTTGTGAGCCTGCGTCGCGGTGTTGTTGCCCGGGTTGCTGTAGTGGGTGGTCAGGAAGGCTTTGACGGCCGCGGCCACGTTTGCATCCTTGTAGCACTGACCGAAAATGAAGTTGGTGTAGGCAGCCAGTTTGTAACCCGAAGCCGGGTTAGCCACCACTGGCGACCAGTTGGCAGGGTTTGCAGCCTGGGCTGGCGTCGAAGGAGCCGACACCGACGACAGTGCCAGCGTGACGTTGAGCGAAGTTGGCTGAACACCGTTGACGCGAGCAACAACAGCGTTGCTGGTAGCGTCGACACCGTCCGGACCGACGTAACCGATCGAGCCGTCAACCGCGTTCACGGTAGTGGCGACATCAGAAGTGTTGGCGACGCCGACCCAGTTCGACGGCAGTGCCGAACCGGCTGGCAGACGCGCGTTGGTGAAGGTGGAGCTGGTGGCGAACTGAGTCGGGCAGACCGAGTTCAAGTGACGGCTGAGGATTTCCGAAGTGCCGCTGGAGACGTTGCGGTAAACAACGCGAATCGGCGTGGTGTCGGACGTGCCGAGCAGCTGGCCCCAAGTGGTTTTGGCACCGGAGAACGCATCGCACAGCTGAGCGCTGGTCAGGTTCAGCGCGGTCTGGCCGGCTTTTTTGTACGGGATGGCAACCGAAGTGGCCACCGAAGGCAGTTGAATCAGCGGGCCGTACGAAGCGCCGTAAGTGGTGTTGTAGGTGCTGATTTCCGCAGCGCTGAGGATCGAGTCGCTACCGGCGAAGTGCACGGTGCCGGTGGTGCTGAAGCCGGCCGGGTTGTTGGTCAGGAAAGCGGTCTTGCCGGCCCCGCTACCCACGGCGGCGTAGCTGAAGCTGGCTGGCAGGATGCTGTCGGCCGAACCTTTGTACAGAGCGGCTGGCAGAGTGGCGCCACCACCGGTAACGGCCATGGCTTGAGCGGAAGCCAGGGCGGCGACGGTCAGGGAAGCGGCGATCAGAGTGCGCTTGAACATGAAGAATCTCCTTTTCAACGATGGTTGTGAACACAGGTTTTCAGGGGTCTTGCATGACGCTGGAAAGACTCACCGCTGACCTTCGCAAGCGGGGTCTGTGGTTAAGTCGCACTGAGAAATTCGCAGCTTCCAGTGACAGATAAAGGAAAAAACCTCGGGAGCTGCGCGGTGTTTTTCAGGGGATTTTCTCGGGTGTATGCGGGGGATTTCGAGGGCTCTGGATCGTGGGTTTGGCTGAAACTGGCTGCAGCCGTTGCGGGGTGGTTGCAGATGACAGAAAGGAGAACCCGAGGATGGGGGAAACCTGACTCGGGTGATGCTGAAGCCTTGGAAAAAAGTCTGAATTTTTTGTTGTCCGGACCGGCCCCTTCGCGAGCAGGCTCGCTCCCACATTTGAAATGCGTTCCCCCTGTGGGAGCGAGCCTGCTCGCGAATGGGCAAGCCCAGACACCATCAAAACACCAGACACACCACTACTGGACCAGTTGGTTGATCTCAATGATCGGCAACAACACCGCCATCACAATCACCAGCACCACCCCGCCCATCACTACAATCATCAGCGGCTCGAGCAACGCGGTCATGCCCATCGCCCGCCGTTCGATATCGCGGGACAGCGTTTGCGCCGCACGCTCAAGCATCGGCGGCAGTGCGCCGGTTTTCTCGCCGCTGGCGATCAGGTGAATCAGCACCGGCGGAAACACGTTCTCCACCCGCAACGCCGCCGCGAGGTTCACCCCTTCGCGAACCTTGGCCGTGGCGTCGCTGACACTCAGGCTGAGTCGATCATTCGATAATGTCTGCCGCGCCGCCTCCAGCGCGCGCAACAACGGCACCCCGGCACCGCCGAGAATCGCCAGGGTCGAGGCGAATCGTGCGGTGTTCAGGCCCAAGACGAAACGCCCGATCAGCGGCAATTTCAGCACCCGATGATGCCAACTCAACCGCGCCGCCGGATTGCGCAGATACAGGCGCCAGCTCCAGAAAGCGCCGGCGATCAGCGCCGCACACAACCAGCCCCACGCCCGAATGAAATCACTGGCGGTGAGCATCGCCAAGGTCAGCCCCGGCAAGTCCTGCCGCGCTTGGGAAAAGGCGCTGACCACCTGCGGCACCACGTAACTGAGCAGGAAAATCACAATGCCGATCGATACCAGCCCGACCACACCCGGATAGATGAAAGCGGTGAGGATCTTGCCGCGCAGGTTGTTGCGCTCCTCGATGTAATCCGCCAGCCGCTCCATGACCTGCGCCAGATCGCCAGACTCCTCCCCCGCAGCGATCAACGCGCGGTAGATCTCCGGAAAATCCCGTGGCCGTGCGGCCAATGACTCGGCCAGACGCATGCCGCTGCGCACATCGGCGCGCACCGCACTGAGGGTGTGAGCGATGTGTTTTTTTTCAGCCTGCTCCACCGTCGCGCTGAGTGCCGCTTCCAACGGCAGGCTGGCACCGAGCAGGCTCGCCAGTTGCCGGGTGGCCCAGGCCAGGTCGTTGTCCGACATGCGCGCACTGAACAGACCGCCGCCGCCATGCTGGGCGACGTTGCTTTCCTTGTGCACCGACAACGCGGTCAACCCACGGCTGCGCAACACGCCGAACGCAGCGCCCTGACTGTCCGCTTCCAGATGCCCGGACTCGATCTTGCCGGTGGCGTCGGCGGCTTCAAAACGATAGCGATTCATCAGGCGTCCCGGGTCACACGGAGGATTTCTTCAGGGGCGGTGGCACCGCTGCGAATCCAGCGCTCACCGTCCTCGCGCAGACTGAACATCCCGGCCTTGGCCGCCGCCGCACGCAAGGCCTGCTCCCCTGCCCCTTGATGAATCAGGGTGCGGATGTCGTCGTCGATGCAGAACAATTCGTGGATGCCGGTGCGGCCGCTGTAGCCGGTATGGTTGCATGCGGCGCAGCCCACCGGTCGCCAGGTGCCCGGGGCTGCCGGGTCTTCCTGTTTGCACTCCTTGCACAGCCGTCGCACCAGCCGCTGAGCCAACACCCCGAGCATCGACGAGGCCAGCAGAAACGGCTCGACACCCATGTCGATCAAGCGGTTGACCGCCGACACCGCGTCGTTGGTGTGCAGCGTCGCCAGCACCAGGTGACCGGTGAGCGAAGCCTGCACGGCGATTTGTGCGGTTTCCAGGTCGCGGATCTCGCCGATCATGATGATGTCCGGGTCCTGACGCAGAATCGCCCGCAATGCCAGGGCGAAGGTCATGTCGATCTTGGCGTTGACCTGAATCTGGCTGATCCCCGGCAGGTCGTATTCCACCGGGTCTTCGACGGTGAGGATGTTGCTGGTGCTGGCATCCAGTCGCGCCAGCGCCGCATAGAGGCTGGTGGTTTTGCCGCTGCCGGTGGGGCCGGTGACCAGTACGATGCCGTGGGGCTGGCGGATCAGGTGATCGAGTTTGGCCAGCACCTGCGCGTCCATGCCGAGGGTTTCCAGGTGCAGGCGCCCGGCCTGCTTGTCGAGCAAACGCATCACCACCCGCTCGCCATGCCCGGTGGGGACCGTTGAAACGCGAATGTCGATCGGTCGCCCGGCCACGCGCAGCGCGATACGACCGTCCTGCGGCAGGCGTTTTTCGGCGATGTCGAGTTGGGCCATGATCTTGATCCGCGACACCAGCGCACCGTGCAACGCCTTGCGCGGCGAGACCACGTCGCGCAGGGTGCCGTCGACCCGGTAGCGCACCACCGAATGGGTTTCGAACGGTTCGATATGAATGTCGCTGGCCTCATCGCGTGCAGCCTGGGTCAGCAAGGCGTTGATCATGCGGATCACCGGCGCGCCGTCCTGAGTGTCGAGCAGGTCGGTGATTTCCGGCATGTCCTGCATCAGCCGGTCGAGATCGACTTCGTTTTCTGCTGCGCCAACCACAGCGGCGGCGCTGCCGGTGTCGGCGTAGGCCGTGGCGAGCAGACCATCGAGTTCGTCATCGCGCACGCGCTTGAGCGACGTTTCACCGAACTGCCGCCGCACCTCGCTGATCGACCAGCCTGGCGTCGATGGGCACACGGTCAGCACCCCGTCGCACAACAGAATGCGTTGGGCCTTGGCCCAGGCGTAGGGAAGTGAACTCATCGCATGCCATCCCCAATCCCTGTGGCAATGCGATCCCCTGTAGGAGCTGCCGCAGGCTGCGATCTTTTGCTTTTAAAGATCAAAAGATCGCAGCCTTCGGCAGCTCCTACAGGTCCAAGGTCGTCCGCCATTCCTGTGTTTCTTGTGGCGAGGGGATTTATCCCCGATGGGCTGCGCAGCAGCCCCGAAACCTGACATCCGAATACATCTGACTGACCGCGTGCATAGGTTTTGGGGCCGCTTCGCTGCCCATCGGGGACAAATCCCCTCACTACAGGGTTACTTCTCAGATTGAGGACTCTGTTCAAAAGCGTGTGCTCCCTTCAATCGGCACAGCCTTGATCGTCGCCCTCGGCCCCGTCCCCGGCACCACCGCCGGCACCCCCTGCGCCGCCGTCGGCAACTGCGGCGCCTGCATGTCCGGCATTGCCCAGCTGCGTTCCGGTTGCAACCCGCCCTGGGCGCGGCGCATGAAGTCGTAGCGGTTGAGGGTGATGCTGCGCCCCGCTTCGCTGTCGCGGATGATGTACGGGCGCAGGAACACCATCAGGTTGGTCTTGCTGATCGCCCGGCGTTCGTTGCGAAACAGCGCGCCGATCCCCGGCAAGGTGCCCAGCCACGGCACCGCTTCGTTGCTCTGGCTGTAACCGTCCTGCAGCAAGCCGCCGAGCACCATGATCTGGCCGTCGTCGAGCAGAATGCTGGTGTCGATCGCGCGCTTGTTGGTGACGATCCCCGCCGACGTCGCGCTGGCCGAAGCGCGTTCGTCGATGCTGCTGACTTCCTGATAGATATCGAGCTTGACCGTGCCGCCCTCGGAAATCTGCGGCCGCACATTCAGCTTCAACCCCACCTCTTCCCGGGTCACGGTCTGGAACGGGTTGTTGCTCGTGCCCCCACCGCCAGTAACGTAGCTGCCGCTGACAAACGGAATGGTCTGGCCGACAAAAATACTCGCCGCTTCGTTGTCGAGGGTCAGCAGGTTCGGCGTCGACAGCACGTTGGTGCCGCCCTTGCTCTTCAGCGCCCGGGCCAGCACTTTCAGGTCGAGAATCTTGCCGATGCCGGGGATATCGACGGTGCCGTTGACGTAGCCGAGGTTCAAACCCTGCGGCAGCACATCGAGACTGGTCTTGCCGTTGAGGTTGATCCCCGATCCGCCGAGGTTGGCCCCGCCGATCACACCTTTACCGCCGAGATTGCCGGTCTGCCACTGCACGCCGAATTCGCTGGCATCGTCCTCGCCGACCTCGACGATCAGGCTCTCGATCACCACTTGCGCACGGCGCTGGTCGAGCAGATCGATGACCTCGCGCAGGTTGCGATACAACGGCTCCGGCGCGGAAATCAGCAAGGTGTTGGTGGTCGCATCAGCTTGAATCGTCACCCCGCCGGCGCTGAACGCAACGTTCTGCTCACTGGCCTGACTACCGCCGCTGCCGGTCGAACTGCTGCCCTGCGCATAACTGCCGCCGGTGCTGCCAGTGCTCGACGTGGTCGAGGTGTTGCCACTGGTTTGCGTGCCACTCTGCGCACTCGATCCGCCATTGTTGTTGCCATTGCTGCCCATGGCACTGAGCACCGAGCGCGCACTGTCGCTGGTGCCGCTTTCACTCTCGCCGGTGAGCAAACCGCGCAAGGCTTGCGCCAGTTTCGCCGCTTGCGCGTTACGCAAATAAACCACGTGCAGGTTGCTTGGATTGCTCTGCGCGTTGTCGAGTTTGTAGATCAGATTGCGCGCCAGCTCGGTGCGCTCGGGGCTGCCGGCGCGGATGATGATGGTGTTGGAACGCGGGTCGCCGATCACCGCGATTTTCTGCGTCGGGTCGTTGCCCGGCGCGTCGAGCAGATCCGCAACCATCGGCGCGATGTCGGCGGCGATGCCGTTCTGGATCTGCACTACGTCGGTGTCGATCGCGCTCGGGGTGTCGATGGTCTGGATCAACTGGGCGACGCGCGTGAGGTTCTCGGCGTAATCGGTGACGACGATGGTGTTATTGCCGGGGTAGGCATTGATCGGGTTGTTCGGCGAGACGATCGGGCGCAGCACCGGAATCAGGTTCACCGCGTTCTCGTATTGCAGGCGAAAGGTGCGGGTGAGCATGCCGTTCCCAGCCGGTTTGTCCGGGCTGTAGATCGGCCCGCCGAGCAGTTTCGCATCGGCTTCCGGCACCACCTGGGCGACGCCGCCGACATCGACCACGCTGAAACCCTGCATGCGCAACGCCGCCAGCAACATGTCGTAGGCCTGCCGCGCCGGCACCTGACCTTCCGAGACCAGCGTCAGACTGCCCTTGACCCGAGGGTCGACCAGAAACTGCTGGCCGGTGGAACGCGACAACGCGCGCACCACCGCTTGAATATCGGCATCAACAAAATTCAGCGTCACCGGTTGATCGCCCAGCGGATTGCTCGGCAGTGTGCTGCCACGTGGGGCGCCGCCACCGCGTGCGCGTTCGGTAATGTTGTGCATCTGCCGTGGTTGCGGCGCGGTTTGTGCCTGGGCGCGTTGACGATCGAGCAGCGCATCACCGCTGCGCTGGGTGTTGGCCAATGGACGGCCGAGTTCGCTGTCCACCAGCAACGGCGGCTGGTTCGGCGGCGTGGTGGTGTTGCTGCACGCGCTCAACGCCATCAGCAGCATCGGCAACGCCATGCGCGCCGGTTTGGATCCTGACCCCTTCATGAAGCTTCCTTAGCGCCCAGCGCCTGATCCATGCGAACGGTGCCTGACAATGTGCCGGCAGTGACTTCGGTCGAAGCGTTGTCGGCGCGTTGCAGACGGGCCTCGACCACTTGCAGAGAAAGTTGTGCCGGATTGCTCAGCAGCCAGTCGAGCACTGCATCGGCCGGCGCCGCGTCGAACGTCAATTGCCATGCGCCGGCCTCCCCGGCCTGCAATTGATAGTGTCCGGCCAAACCGCTGGCTTGCAGCGTCTGTTCAAGCGACTGCGCGAGACTTTGCCCTTGCGGACGTACGCTGACCTCGCGCAGCAGCACTTCAAGGGCTTCGGTCTGCGCGCGCAGCTTTGGCGTTTCGGCTTGCCAATAAGTGATTTTTTTCAGCGGTGGCTGAATCAATGCGACCCACACCAACAGCGCCAGCAGCACCGCCGCCATGCCGCCGACCATGCGTTTTTCGCGCAGGGCCAGCGCCTGCCAGCGCACCTGAAGCTGCGCGCTGACGCGCTGCCAACGGGCGCGGTACACCGCGAGCGATGCCTTATTCATCTTCTGCTCCGCTGTCGTCAGCGCTTTCGTCGGGAGTGGTGACTTCGTCGCTCGGGCGCAGCAGCCAGCCTTCATCGTCAGCCGTCGCACTGATCCCGAACTGGGCCAATGCGGCTTGCCAATCCTTGTCCTTGTCATTAGCGCCGCGCCGGGCGTCGGCCAGCAGACTCAACTGCAAGGTGCCGTCGACAAACGTCAGGCGCTCGACCGTGCCGGCCATGAACGGCATGCCACTGCCGGCCTGCAACACCAGCCGATTGAACGGCTGCGCCGGATCCTCCGCCGCGCCCTTCTGCCGCGCCGCCAATTGCTGACGCGCCTGCTGCAGCGGATTGAGGATCACCGGCAACTCGGGAAAGGCCTGCTTCACCCGTTGCGCCATGTGCGCCTTGAGCTGCTGGCCCTGACTGGCTTCGCGGGCGGCATACAGGTTCAAACCGATGACCCACACCGCCACCGCCAATGCACAAAGCCCCAGCGCCCGGCCCCAACCGCGATGCTCGGTGCGCTGCTGTTGCACCGCGCCCTGCAGGCCCCAACCGGGCAATGGCCCGGTCCAGCGCTGCGCCTCGGCCATCGGCAATTCTGCTTCCGCCGGCGCTGCCGAACCGATCCAGTGCAGCGGCGTGCCACAGCTCAGCAGCCAATCGCCAATCTCGTCGTCGAACAGCGGCTGCACCCGCGCCACCTGCACGCTTTCGCGCAGCAACAAATGGCCGTCCTGCCGACAAGCCACCGTGCCCGGCAGCACCGGCAAGCGGTACGCCGCCGGGTATAAACCACGCAGATTCAGACCGGCCTGCTTCAGCAATTGCCCCAGATGCTGCAAACGCTGACGCGGCGCCCAGGCGATCTGCACCTGCCCCGCTTCATCCCGCGAACTGTGAGCGATGTGCATGTCGTTGCTGTCGCCGAGCATCAAGGCCTGCGCCGCGCATTGCACCGCCGCTGCGGTCTTGTTCGCCGGCAATGGCGGCAGATCGATGCTCGCCAGCAGGCTGTCGGCCGGGTGCAGAAAAATGTTGAGCGCTGGCTGCTTCGCTAACTGCCCCAGTTGGCTAAAGGTCTGGCGCTGCTCACGAATGACCTGCCCCTGCCGATCCAGCCACGCGCAGTCCAATTCACTGTCGAGACTCAACTGCGCCAGTGGCGGCAAACTCACACGCAACTGACTCATACGCCCACCCGCGACCAGATCACCTGCGGCAGACGATCCTCGCTGCGGTGCAGCAAAGCATCGAGGCTGACCCGCCGCTGATCCCGCCGCGCCTCGCCGCGCAGGCGAAACCAGTCACTGGTGATGCCGACCTTGACGCTGGTCAGCTCCAGATTCGGCATACGCAAGCGGTTGACGAAATCGCCACGGTTGATGAACCAGCGCCCGGCGTCACGCTCATTGATCAGCGCCTGCGCGCGCTCCAGTGACAACCCCGGCACATAAGCGGCCAGCACCGGCGCGGTGGCGGTATTGCCATTGAGCCAAGTGGTCGCCGGAATCACCGTCAGGTACGGCGCCAGTTTGCCGATGACCGCGTCATTCACGCCCTCGACGCTGCGCAGATCCTCGACACTGCGCAGCATCGGCAACTTCGGACTCTGCGGTTTACGCGAAGCATTCGGCGAAGTGGCGCGGCCACTGTCAAAGGCGTTTTTGCTCGCGGTGTTTTCGACAATCTGCGGGTTCAACAGGTACGGATAAGAGCCGATCACCCGCTGACTGATGCGCTGACTCAACCCCGCGCTGACGCCAATCAACTCGCACAGCCGCTGAAACGCCTGCACCTGCGCCTCATCAACACGCTCGTTGGCCACCAGATTGCGCAGGTTGAACTTGCCCTGCTCATCCTCCAGCCGCCCCTCGAAACCCTGCGCATTCAAGCGCTGCGCCCACGGCTGATCGAGCCGGGTCAACGGATCGCGCTGCCGCGCATCCCAGAGCAATTGCCGGCTGATCTCCAGACCACCGTGCAACACCCACCGCCCCTGCACCCGCTGCTGATCCGCCTCCAGCGCACGGGTCGAAACGCTCTGCCGGGTCAACATCCCCGCCGCAATCACCGCGACCACGGCCGCGATCAACAGCGCACTGATGATCGCCATCCCCTGCTGGTTCGATTGGCTGTTCATCACCGGCCTTACAGCTGCCAGGAACCGATATCGGCATTCACGCCGTCGCCGTCAGGCTGACCGTCGGCACCGAGGGAAAAGATATCGATCTCGCCATTCGCGCCGGGGTTGAGGTACTGATAAGGACGACCCCACGGGTCATTCGGCAAACGCTCCAGATACGAACGCCAGTTGCTGTTCTTCGCATCCGCCGGCCGCTCCACCAGCACTTTCAAACCCTGAGTCATGCTCGGATAAGTGCCGTGATCGAGGCGATACAACTTCAGCGCCTGCATCAAACCGCCAATATCCTGCTTCGCCGCCGTGGCCCGCGCCTGATCCGGCCGGTCCAGTACCTTTGGCACCACCATCGCCGCCAGAATCCCGAGAATCACCACCACCACCATGATCTCGATCAGGGTAAAACCCTGCTGCCCATGGGGCATCCGGCTCGGTCGTCCGGGCTGTTTGAACTGCGCGATATCCATCTCGACATTCCCTTGGCTTGATTCGATTCGACGCGCAGTGTTGCAAGAAGATATGTCAGGGATGTTGAAAATCCTCGGGAGTTTTCGTCGTCAAGCCGTCAAGGACGCGGGTTAGGGTCGAGGGCTGTATTTCGGTTTTGGGCCATTTATGCCTACGCGCTCCCGAGAAAACGGATTCACCCTGATTGAAGTGCTGGTGGCGCTGGCGATCATTGCCGTGGCGATGTCGGCGGCCGTGCGCGTGGCGGGGTTGATGACGCAGAGCAGTGGGGTTTTGCGGGATCGGTCGATTGCGATGATTGCTGCGCAGACACGCATGGCGGAGCTGCAACTGGAAGGTCGATTGCCGACCGGTGTGAAAGCCGTTGATTGTGATCAGGGACGCCTGCTATTGCGCTGCGAACAAGCCATCGCCACAGCCGAAAACGGCCGATTGCTCAAGGTCGGCATCCAGGTCTTCAACCGCAACCAGGACGCCCCGCCCCTGGCCCGCCTGGAAACCCTACTGAATCGCCCCCTGTAGGAGCTGCCGAAGGCTCGGGCCGCGATCGGACGATCTTTTGTTCTTGTTTTTTAAAATCAAAATCAAAAGATCGTCCGATCGCGGCCGAGCCTCCGGCAGCCCCTACACAAACATCTCAGGCAACAAAACAACGCATGCCCCACACGATATCCGCAATCAGCCTGAAACCCTGTGGGAGCGAGCCTGCTCGCGAAGGCGCCAGAATGAACACCCAATCAATCACCAAGTGTCCCCGACACCTACATCACCCCGGCAACTGCAAATTATCCAAAGCCCGATTCACCGCCAACTCCCCGAGCATAATCAACTGCGCAATCCCCGCCAGCGCGTGCCGCTGCGACACCGGCAACAAACTGGCAATGTTCTGCGCGAGGGTTTTGGCCGAAGCGAGTGTTTCACTGGCATCCACCAGCAGTTCTTCGGTTTTGTTGTCCGCCGTCACGGCATACATCCCACGGATTTTACGCGGCGGCGGCGTGGAACCGGGCGGACAGAGGTAATGATCGAGGGCGCGGTCGGCGGCTTCGTGGAGTTTTTTGGAATCGATGGATTCGTAGGGGGAAACCGAGGCGGTTTCGGGCGGGTTGGGTGTTGGTTTGATCATGAGTGAATCTCCAAATCTTAGAAAAGGAGCCATCATCTTTCGCTACCAAACGAAGGGGTGGTGGCCATACGAAGGTTGGTAGACCGGTGACTTGGAAAACCGGCGCGCCCGAAGACGCCCTGCGCATGGCCACCATAAATACACAGCCCCAAAAGGGCCTGCATCGGGTGACGCAATGCGCCAAGTCCAAGCCGGGCTACCAAACCCGATCGCTGATTCGTCAGCGACCGAACCACAATAGAACCCGCTCCCAAGGCGCACAAGCCGGCGGATTCTGGCGTAGCTGTAGGCAAAGGCGCAAGGATATGTAGCCTGAGAGAGTGTCTGGAGATGTTTTTTTAAACGTTGGCGTTTATCGGAGCCTCACTCAGTCACCTCGTCCTTCAATAAACCACCCCCAGGCTCGAACTACGACGTGGACAACAGTTCGGTTATTCGAGCAACTACGTCGCCTTCAAATCGCCAACCATCGCATGGACAAATGACTTACTGGATGCTGCACCGGTAAACTTGCATCTGTTTGAAAAATTCCTGCATCACTTCTGAACCTAAAATTGAATGGAGTCAGCATTTGGCTTATTACGTCTTCAACATCGGCTTACCCGCCACTTCCGAGTGGTGGGCACAAAATCTGGACCGAAAGGTCATTACGGCCGGCTACAAAGGCCAGTCAGGTGATCGTGGAGACATAATCCTAAATCAGCTTATTCCGGGCGACTGGGTCATCGCCTATGTCAACGGTCATGGGTATGTGGGTGCAGGGATAGTCCTCGGTTATGAAACATACCGATTGCACCTCCAACTTCCGAGTGGTTCCTTGTCGGACCATCGGCACGAACGTGCAGTTGACTGGCGATATTTTGTTGAGGATATAAGTCATGCAGTCAACATCGATGAGGCTAATCGGCAGCAGCCCCGACAAACCAAAGAGAGCATTGATTCAGAAAAACATGCCGAAAGGATGATTGGTGAAATCCAGGCACGCTCAGGGGACAGAAAAGGCAGGCATGGCAGGCTGCGGTGGGAGCTTGTCAGAGAAGCAGTATTTGACCTTGGGCGTGCTGTATCCGTGGCCGAGGTAAGGGCGCTGATCGCAATGCGAGATCCACAGTTCAATTCAGAAAATATCAGGCCCGATCTGGAGAAAATGTCAGTCAATAGCGATATCAGGGCCCATTATCAAGGCGTGAAAAAAGGACGCAGAAGTGATTCTGGGCATGCTGCCGACAGGCTATTCAAAACGTTCTCCTTCTCCGAGACAAAGGTTCGGTACGAACCCTATATTCCTGAGGTTCATGGGGTTTGGATACTGGAATACGACTTTGCAGGCAATGGCAAGGTATACCAGGCGCCGCAAACATTGATTGCACATGCTGCGACATTAGCTCGTCGAGAAGTCGACGCGATTGAGATGGCACCGATCGATAGCGAATTAGATGGTCGGAAGCGAGTATTGATGCAGGTTGCCATGCGGCAAGGGCAGTTTAATTTCCGTTCGTTGATGCTGGTCGCGTACGAAGAGAAATGCGCAGTCACGGGATGTTCTACGGTTGATGTGCTTGAAGCCGCACACATCATTCCATATCGCGGCATCCATACAAACCGAACTGATAATGGACTGCTTCTGAGGTCGGACATCCACACATTGTTCGATATGGGGCGTCTTTGGATTGACCCAAAAACGATGGCTGTTCGTCTCGCCAGCGATATGAAAAACACTGATTATTGGCAATATGAAGGAGTTAAAATTTCTCTGCCAAAATCTAGAAATGACTGGCCGAATCCTAAGCATCTGACCAAGCACATTGAAGACTCAAGCCCTGCAAAGTAGAGAAGACAACAAAAGAAAACAAAGGGGTTGATTTATTTTCTGGGAATAGATCAGTCCCTTTCCCTTCAAAGCAGGCGTCCAAACACTGGAAATTACTCCCCATTCAGCTAATTGAATGATAATAGGGCAGACTTATTTCTCTCTCACTAGCCTCGACAGCATTGAAAAATAAATCCGTCCCGTTTTCGTACACGCCTATCCAAAGAACAATCCCCACCAGACCAATCATCGCCATGAAAAGAAGTACTGTATCAACAACATTCAAACTCATTCGCCCGCCTAATAAATCTTCCCACTGACCCTGTACCTGTTGCACCTACAAGTGTTCAAACAAGGGAAAAAACCTGATGCCAGGTTATTTGAGAACTCCTGATTTACCCAAAGCAACAAGTAAAACCATCGCAAAAAGCAGCACTATAGCGCTCCATTGCATCCATACAAGTTTCTGCCTGAGTGAGGCCGGAAAGCTTGCTACATCCTCGATGTTAAGCGTGCCGCGCCTGATGTAGAAATTCGCATACGTAACGAGACCAGAGGCGCCACCTACCAAAAGCAATCTGCCCCACGCACCACCGTGCTTCAACGCAGCTAACCTAGTGCCGGCAGAGCTGTTTTTGAGGTGTTCAAGGATCACGTCCGTCTTGATGTGCGCAATGTGGAGCGCAATCCCGATCCAGATGAGCATTGAGATAATCACTAGGCCACACAACCCCCCGACTCCTAGTTCAGCGGTATTCATATAGTGACCTCATAAAATCCTTCCGCCAGTCGGCTCACCTGACACCCGTCTGTTTAAACATCAGCACTTATCGAGACTTCACTGTGCCTACGGCGCGACCCGCGCAGTTCAGAGGCGCTAAACGAAACCTGATTTAACAGCTATTCCGAAGCTGATCATGACCAACAACAGGCAAATAACGCTCCATTGCAGCACTACTAACTTACGCTTGAGATGGGGTGGGAAACTGGCCAAATCTTCGGAGCTTAGCTCGCCCCTTTTCAAGTAAAACCTGGGGAATGTGACGATGCCCGATATACCACCCACGAGCAGAAGCTTTCCCCAAGGTCCACCGTGTCGAAGTGGAGCGCGCGTCATGATGGCTGAGCAATTCTTTAGGTGCTCCAACATCAAATCCATCTTCGTATAGGCCAGGTGCAAACAGACTCCTATCCAAAGAATAAGCCCTGCCAGATCAACGACGGCAATGGATAGAAGTACCTTATCAACGACGTTCAAACTCATTTACTTGCCTCATAGATCTTCTGACCGGCCCACTCGCCTGTAGCCCCACCAAGGGCCCCACCAGCGTATGAACCTGCAGCTACGACGATGACGCCACATGCCAAGGTTGCCATGCCACCTGTAGGCACACCTAAGCCGACACAGATAATCCCCGCCGTGGAGCCGGTCAAAAACGCACCGGTAGCAGCACCGCCGGCCACTCCTCCGACGAAGTTACCACCCTCGGTATATTTGATCTTTTCACAGGCGTCTTTGTTACCTGCCGCACAGACTTCTTGAACCTTCATATAAGACGCCCCGCCCCCTACGGCTGTACCAATCCAGCCGCCGTACTTAACAACCTTGGCGGCTCTGGCGACACCTTCCGTATGAGTGGCGTAGCCAGGAATCTGCCCCGGAGCCCCCGCCAGACTCCAGTGATGCACCAGACTTTTGCTGGATATGCCGAGGGCTGATTTCAGGCTCGGATGATCAGGGAAGCCGATGCCCTTTCTGGTTAAACCGGTGAGCTGTCTATCAAGCTTGGCAAACAAACGCGCACGTTCAGCAAAGAACTCTGAGCTACGCAAGTGACCGTCACGCTGAAAACTTTTCTGGTGCAACGCTTCGATTTCCTTCAGCGAAGTTTTCACGTCCTCCAGGTTCTTGGCGAAAATCGATTCCCCCACACCGATTGATGTTGAACCTTGCGAAAGAATGGATTCAATCTCGCTCCGATAGCGAACCATGAAGCTCGCCTCTTCATCGCTCATGGGTTTGAGTGCCGCATCCACCTTCTGAGCCGCTTCCATGAGCAACGCTTCTTCACGCGTGCACTGCGGATTGTTCGGATCACTCAACACGATAAGTTGACCGGGCTTGGCATATCCGGTGACGTGAGGGTTGAGGCGCGTGAATTTCTCAAGCGTTGCCCCATCCGGCTTATCGAACAGTGCAGCTTCTAGCGCAGAGCGTGGCATGACTTGCTGAACGATGTAGAAACCGGGTTCAGCTGGCGCCTTCGCAGCAGCCGGTTTCTCCGCCGGAGCCTCGGGGTATTCCGCCCAGTATTTGGCGTGCAGGTCGGTCGGTTCTACGCCGCGATAGACCTTTTTTCTTGGCGGGTTAGGTAGTGCGGGCTTTGGTACATTTCCATATTCACTCATGCATCATCCTTGTCATTTCGGGAATCCTGACTTGAGGTTCTGACAGCCGAACGCTATCGGAAAGCCCAAGTGCTGGCTGTAGGACGAAGCCTAAAATGCTATGCCCTAGCTGCGGATTCCTGCCATTCGTGGGGGGCGCAGGATAACTGGTGAGGGGAAAAGGTTGTATGGCAGCAGATGGCCATCTCGTAGCGTTACCAGATGAATTGCGTGCGTTGATCTATTTTTCACACCCGATGGCTGCTTTCGGCCAAAAGCGGACGCACGTGCCGACTGCTCTCGAGCCATAGGTGCCATTTACGAGAGGTTTCTTTTTTCGAAAGCTGCGAGTCTGAAAGCTGACAACAAAAGCTTGGGCAGATGCGCGGTGTACATATAGCGATATGAGAGTCGCGATGCCTATATTGTTCGATTTGATCTGCGCGTTCGTGCTTACGCCAAGGAATTATTAGCCTGACCTACTAGACTCAAACTCCTGTTGTCTGAGCGCGGCGCTGGCTAGGGCTGCCACAGCAAACGTTGCGGGTGTAGGCAAAATGGCACTACTCTTCGCCCGAATGTCGTATATATCGTTTTTGAATCCAGAATGCCATGCGGGCGAAATTATTACTTGAAAGGTCGAAAAAGATGGTCGATAGAAAATTAAAAAAAGGTATCAAGCCAGTGCCAGACGAAAGATCATTAATAATAGCTGAACCCGCCGCGAACACTATCCCTAAAGTTTGCTTGGTAGATATGGACTCTGACGTTCTCAGTCTATTGAAGCAGAAGCGCTATGACTGCACGATTGCAACTCTGGGAGGAGAAGTTGAGACTCCAAAAAATAGGCCGGGCATGCAAAGTTTCCTTCGTCCACAGGTTCAGTTGCCTTCGAATCTTCATGAGTTTCACGTTGTCGTAGTGGACTTGGCGATGAATGAAGTCGTTGACGAGGTTGAAGCGCGCGCTGATTTGAAAAATACTAGCGGAAAAAAAGCGTACGCATTAGTAAGCTCTTATCCTGAGCAAGTATTTAATTCGAAAGGGTTTGGCGCTCAGAGGTTTTCGCACGAAATACGAGAGGTTCTCGAAAGGGAGTCTGTCGTAGTTATTTTTGCAGCGGAAAATCATAATGTTCACTATGATCTTGCAGAAATCGGAATGCATGGTACAAACATTGTACAGCAATTGGATTGCGATACATTACGACTGTGCGATGGCATAAAGAACTTTAAGAATAAGTTTGGTAGGACAGTACAGCTTTACAAGGAGAATACTCGTTTTCATTCGCTTCTTGGTAAATACCTTGATGGCGCCATGTATGAAGTTTTTTTCTATCCTCACACAGTTTTCAAAAATGGGAAGAGTGAGCCGGATGAAAATTTTGTACCTCTACTGACTAACGCTGCGGGAGAAGTTGTTGGGTATGCCGTGTTTGTTAATAAAGGCGCTGTGTTTGTTTTACCGCAAATAACTAAAAAACCAGATTTTCTCGTTGAATTATTTGACGAGCTTGCAGCAATTTTTCCAGAAGTACTCCCCTATAATGGTATGTTTGGATGGCTAGACGATGGGTCCTGTTCGCTCCCCGGCGAGGAGGATATCCGAAAGGAGCGTGCGGAAATCGAGGCGAAATTTGTAGCCGATATTGCCGAAAATGAAGCGGCACTTGACGGCTTGAGAAAAGAATTAAATTTCCTCAGAGTTATGCTTTCTGGTACCGGGGATGAATTAGTAGTTGCCGTGCGGGATTATCTTATATGGCTGGGTTACTCCTCCGCGAAAACCATGGACGAACACAGTGAAGATGTCTTGGAAGAGGATATTCAGGTTGAACTTGAACCTGGCCTGTTAGTGATAGAGGTTAAAGGTATAGGTGGTACATCTAAAGATAAGGAATGCGCTCAGATTTCTAAAATTAAAAATAGACGTCAAGAGGAAAGGAAGGCTTGGGATGTTACAGCTCTGTATATCGTTAACCATCAACGATACGTTTCCCCCAAACTTCGTACCAACCCTCCTTTTACAGAGAACCAAATCAAGGATGCGCAGCTGGATAAGCGAGGTCTGATCACTACGTATCAACTATACAATGCTTATTTGGATATCGTTCGTGGACTGGTAACTAAAGGTGATGTTCGAAAGCAGTTGCTTGAAATTGGGCATGTAAAAATCACCCCGCCTGAATTGATTGAAATAGGCATTGTCAAGGAAGTCTTTCAACAAGGACGAATAGCCATCCTACAGCTGGGTGAGGCGACCGTATCTCTTGGCACTAAGCTATACGTCCTAAAGAATGATGCCTACGAAGTTAGGGAAATTATAGGCCTAAAACTAAACGACTTGGATATGAATGAGTGTACAGGTGGTGAAGTTGGCATTCAGCTAGATGCTGCTATAAGAAAAGGGAGCCAGATATATATGTCTGCCTTCGCAATTTAGGGTTCAGACAATTGGAAGTACGATCTTCGGTCGTTATCGTAATGGGGGGGGGGAGGGGTTTGGACTGATAGATTCAGACGGCCGCAAGCTGTTGTTATCATGACTCCTATTGCAAAAAAAACCTGACAATTCTGTGCTAAGCTTTTCTTTTATTTGAATAAAGTTAAAACATGGCTAGCAAATTCTTCTCAATTGCACCAGAGAAAGATAGCGTGAAGTACTCAACGCTAGAAGTAGCGCTAATGAGCGCTGGCTCTAATGTCAAAGATAGAAGCGAATGTTAAAATCGTTGAAAGTGCTTGAGTTGCCCTGGCTGGAGTGGTGAGAAAACTAGATTTGATAATCGGGCTAGTCCACTTAAAAAGGTGACGAAATAATTTTCATAAATTTGCCGAAAGCGAACGCAGCAAAACCGGTGTGATCTGCAAATTAAAGAGACCTTAGGTGAAAAATGACAAATACAAGTGACCAGATTGATATCTTATTAAAAACGCATTGTGAGCTTGATCAAGATGCTTTAGATAAGCTTTGGGAGAAAGGTACCTTTGTCTTTGACTCAAATGTGTTATTGGACTTATACAGGCTTCCGCAGGAAGCGAAAAACGAACTGTTGTCCGTGCTGAGAAAACCCGAAATAAAGAACAGAATATGGATTGCTTTTCAAGGCCTGCTTGAGTTTCTTAACAATAGGCATGATGCCATAGGCGATCAGAAAAGCAAATTTGAAACCGTGCGCGGGAAGCTTCGGCAAGCAATATCAAGCTACGAGGAAACTTTCAAGACGTTAAGTGTCGAGCTGGCTAAACTTAAGCTTCGGAGAAGGCACTCACTGATAAACCCGGAAAAATTCATATCCACAGAAAATATAGCAACTGGCATTAATTTTGTTTACGACTTCATCGACGAGTTGAACGATCTTGAAAAAAAGCAACGGGACGTCCACGATGAAGATGAAACAAAAAAAGATGTTCTAAACATTTTTCAAGGAAAAATTGGGCGAGGCTTAAGCAAAAAACAAATTGCAGATTTATATTTGGCTGGTGAGAGTCGTTACAAGAATGAAGTACCTCCCGGCTATAAAGATAAAAACAAACCTCATTCTTACTTTGTTCTTGATGTTGAGTACAAATGCAAATTTGGTGATTTGTTGTTTTGGCATGAGGTTATAGATAAAGCAAAAATAGAAAATCTTGAATACGTCATTCTGGTAACGGGCGACGTGAAAGAAGATTGGTGGTTGGAAAAAAGAGGAAAGAAATTAGGGCCTCGAAAAGAATTGCTAAATGAAATATACACCAACGCTCCGTCCTTAAAAGCATTTCATATGTATGATACTTCTAACTTCTTGAGGCGCATTGGGGAAAGATTTACTTTTAATGTAAGTGAGTCTACTATTTCTGAAACAGAAAATCTTCTAGCATTAGATCGTGATGGCGTGAAATCAGAAGAGCTCGTAGATATTTCAGAAATATTAGCGATAGTGACAATTGATATGGACGATTTTACTGTCGCCGAATCTGATGGCTTTACAAATTTGCCACTTGTAAAAGTCCCCCTCATGTCAATGTACAACGTCCTAAGTGAAATAATTCATAATGCAAAAAATCATTCGAGTACGAAAGCGGTTTATATAGATACACGCCTTGAAAGTCAATATCGCACTCTTCGTTTTAGCAATGCGGCTAATCCAAGCAAAACGACATCTTACGCGTCGCAGGATAATGCGGCTACAGGCTCACTGAGGGAAAGGGCTGTAGGGCTGGATATGGTTCGTAGCACATTAGCTCCCGAAGGAATTCATGTTGAGACCACGCTAGAGAATAATGTTTTTACTATAGAGATATTTATACCGATAACAAAATTTCAATGACATTTTTATGATAGCAGTGTCACGCCGTGTGATAGGCACTGTAAGAACCATTCGGATTGCAACAATCGTTGCAATCTGAATTCACTTAAGCCAGCTCTCATATCGTCGAAATGCCGGAGGTTTCGGGCCCTCAAACTGCTGGCCTGGTCGAATTCCTATGATTAAAACGACCGCTTTTGACCGCAAGCAGTTGCTGCGCACGTCTGCTTTTGGCCGATTTCTGCCTTTCATGAAAGACAAGGCACAAACAAAGAGAGCTGTTACTGCTATCTAACTCAGCAGTTGCGACTCACCACCAAATTTAAATTGGCTGTAGCAAGGCTTGAAAATCGCTCTCGCCCAAGATTCGAATTTTCTGCCCTTTTGCAATGAGCTCTTCAGCTTTTCTATGCTTAGAACTCCGCTCCATGCCTGCCAATCTGCTTATATCTTGGTCCCCCACAACGAGCAGAGTGGTGTGCTTGGTCACGCCTACGCCTACATCGCATCCAGCGGCTGCTGCTAGATCTGCGGCATGCTGCCGAGGAATGGAGAGAGCGCCGGTAAACACAACAACATTTCCCGAGAGTACGCCCTCAAGGCTCGCGACGCGCGCTACAGAAGATATTGAATCTGGGCTCAATGGCTGATTAACCAAAGAGCACCACTCAGTAATCGTTGAACCGGTGTCAGCAATTGCGCGGAGCAATATCTCCCCCGCTGCTCGAGCATCCTCAACAGCGTCGTGATGTTGAAAGGCAATCCCGAAATGGGATGCTAAGTTCTTGAGGCCGTAACCAGACTGGGAAAACTGACTCCAAGCCCTACGTGCAACACGAGAGGTGTCGAGCCAGGAACAATCAAAAATCGGAAGGCCAGCACTCTGATTAGCTCGGAAGGTGGCTGTTCGATCGAAGGGAGTATGGCTAACAACAATTTTTCCGGCGACGAATGGTAAAACTCGCTGGTAGACCTCAGCCCAGTATGGCGCTGCCGAAATCGTATTTTCGTCGATCCCATGAACAGCTATGTTCATGGGATGAAAATAATCATTTGGATTGACCAGTGAGCCCCATGATTCATGGAGCTTTCCGCCCCGAAAAACTGCGACACCTATCTGACAAATGCTCGCCAGGTTAGGGTTTGACGTCTCCACATCAATGACTGTGAAATCCATTTATCCTCCGAAAATGTTTTACGGACTTATCGATTCAGAACCCCTAGCGTCTATTAGCTGGTTTAAAAGGTACGCTACAACACAGCTGACGTTACCCATTTGCCATTACAACGTCCAGCGTCTGCTATTGGCCGGAAGGCGCTGCTCTCAAAGGTCCGCTTTTGGCTGTGGATTCAACGGGTCGATGCAACACAACTAAATTCTGTGTAAGCAGAAGGAGTGTTGCAGATGAAGCAGAGACCTCGGATCTATTACACCGAAAGCCAGAAAAAACTGATGTGGGATCACTGGCAGAAAGGCGACTCTCTCCAGCACATAGCCCAATTATTTGATCGAAACCACTCATCGATACAGCGCATCTTGGCGGAAACAGGCGGTATCAGACCCGCTGTACGCCGCAGGTCCAGATTGGCGCTGACGTTGGCTGAGCGTGAAGAGATTTCGCGTGCAGTGGTGGCAGGTAACTCGATCCGATCCATGGCTGCGCTGCTAGGGCGAGCAGCCTCTACGATCAGTCGTGAGATCAGACGCAACGGTGGCCAAGGATGCTACCGGGCTAATCAAGCTGATCAGGCTGCCTGGGATCGCGCGCATCGACCTAAGGTGTGCAAACTTGTTGAGAACCGAACGGTGGCGCAAATTGTTGCAAACAAGCTTCAATTGCAGTGGTCACCGGAACAAATTGCCGGCTGGCTGAAGCGATCCTACCCGGACGATACGAGCTATCAGGTGTCACACGAGACGATCTATCGCACCCTCTTCATACAGGCTCGCGGGGCTCTGAAGAAGGAGTTGCTTGAGCATTTACGGCGGACGCGAGCCATGCGTCGCTCGCGCCATCACACTCAGAAGAAAGAAAATCATGGTCGCATCACAGACGCGGTATCGATCCGTGAACGCCCGGCCACAGTTAAGGATCGAGCGGTGCCAGGTCACTGGGAAGGCGACCTGCTGTGCGGTAGCAGGAACAGCCAAATTGCCACTCTTGTGGAGCGTCAAACCCGCTTCGTAATGCTGGTGAAATTGGACGGAAAGGATAGCGAGACGGTAATCAGCGCGCTGATCGAAAACGCCCGTAACTTACCCCAAGAACTCTACAAATCGCTGACCTGGGATCGCGGCAAAGAGATGGCTGACCATAAACGCTTTACGGTGGCCACCGACATCAAGGTCTACTTCTGCGATCCTCATCGTCCATGGCAACGAGGATCAAATGAGAACACCAATGGGTTGTTAAGGCAGTACTTCCCGAAAGGAACCGACCTTGCGGAGCACTCGCAAGCCACGCTCAATGAAGTCGCAAGGCAGCTAAATAGCCGCCCTCGGAAAACACTAGGCTACGAAACACCGGCAGAACGATTTAGCCAATCTGTTGCATCGACCGGTTGAATCCACAGCCGGAAGCAGCCCCTCATGACGTACTGCTATAACCATTTGCCGTTTGTGACCTTCCGCAAGTGGTTATAGCAGCCAGCCCAGGGCGCTAGAAACGGCACTCGACTTGCATGTCACTCTGTTTCAACGCGACATAAGGGAATGAAATGAGGAAGGCGTGGCGTACAACCGGCAGCATTCACGAGAAGGATCTGCGTGCTGTATCTGATGGCGTCATACAACACGGGCAGAACTTGTCGCGCGGACATGGCGGAAATGCCGAGCCCATAGCCTGCACGCTGATGGATGATGAGACCTTAGTTGGCGGTGTCACAGGTCGAACTGAGTTTGGCCGTCTTTTTATCAGTTATCTATGGGTAGATGCTCCATGGCGTGGGAAAGGCATCGGAACCGAGCTATTGCACAGGCTTGAGGCACTTGCTCTGGAGCATCGATGCCATGAAGCGCTCATTGAGACCCTCGATGACAGCGTGGCGCACTGGTACAAGCGGTGCGGCTACCGACTTGTCGCACATCTTCCTCAGTACTGCGGACCTTGGAATCGCCATACGCTTTTGAAAGACTTGAAACCGGATCGCGATTACTGACTTTGGGCTTTCAAGATGTATGAGCCGTCTCAAGTCTGCTTTTGGCCGATCTCTGCCAGCTGCTCCCTTGTAGCGAAGGGCTGGAACCCACCATGACTATCATTCAGATAATTGACTGTTGAACCAGATGTACCAATGTTGATCCAGCCTTCGGCGAGCTATTAAGCGTTACAGCCATTGGTAGGAAGCGCCGTTGACAAGCTGCTTTCGTGCTTTGTTCGATAGCCATGGGAATCCCGAAGCAAGACGAGCGTCTGCAAGCGAGCAGCCATCGGCAAAGTCCTTGCTCGCAAGCCAACCTTCTCTCTCTATTGCAGTACCCCAGGCACGCCGCAGTTGTTCGAGGTCATTTGTGTCGAGTGATGGTGCAGATGATACCGACTCATAAAACTCCCATGGCTGCTCCCAGCGATCAAACGCCTCTATTGCTGAAATCAACTTGCGATACGACTTCATTGTGGTACCTAAAGGTTAGCGAAGTGGGCATACGTGGAATCCTCATTGAATGACCCGCTGGCGGCCATTTTCCGTCGGCCTTATCGCAAAAATTACTGTTTTGCCACTAGGCTGTGCAAGTACAGCTTTTGGCCGAAAACGGTAGGCCAGGTACGGCGGTTTCCGGCCACATAGCGGTCAGTCAGAAGTAGGAAGAATGCAGTTCAGAATCTGAAAATTCAGCTCGATAATCGCCTGCGTCAGTGCCACTCCCTAAAACAGTGCATGCATTGACGCGCACGCCAAGTCCTCAACTGCCCTCCGCAGAATGAGCATCGGGCAATTTTTTGCTCGCAAAGAGGCCTCATCCGATGGCGGAAATATTCCCAGACAACATTAGGATCAATATTTTCTCGGAGGACTATCTCATCTACTACCGCCTGATCACCCTTCTCGTGGAAAGCCCCGATGATCGCTAGCGTTTCAATTGATGGACAGTAACCAGTAATTGAATCGCCGCATCGATTACAAACACGTTGACCATAGTCAGTAGTCATAAATTCGTTTCAGTGCGTGGAACTGGAGATGACCTTTCTACTAGACGCCGGGTGCAGTGACAACGTCCGCTCTGGGTCGGAAAGCGACGGTCTGACTATTCGCCCCAGAGCGAAACTTGGTTTGCGGAACTGAGGGGGAATCACCAGGGCGTTAATATCGTGTATCGCGGTGATCGCTTATGTGGATGATCAGGAAGGGAATAATGATTCACAAACGAATGATAGGTAGGATGCATGGCGATGTCTGGCAAAGGAGACGGCATGCCACAGCTCACATGGGATCCCTTTGATCTGGTCGCCGTACTCGGCGTCCTTCCTTCCCACGATGAATTTGGTACGTCGCATCGGTATTTGATCGAACAAGGCTCCCTCAGGCTGGAACTGACAATCTGGCAATACGATTCTGATGTAGAAATTCAGATGTGGGAGACGTCATTATCCAAACCGATTATCAAGTACACGTTGCTCGGATGCCCTGGTATCCGGGTTGTTGACGATAAGCGCGGCACATTTGTGGAGTTCGCCGCATCGAATACCTTCACCGGACGCTATGACGGATATTCGGTAATTCCTTACGGCTTGAGGCTTTGGGTCGATCCACAGTTTTTTCTAGAGCCGTTTAGCTATGGGGCTGCTTAGCGTCATAGGTGGTCATCAACCACGAATGACCGCTTTGGCCAAAGCGGACCTTCGTTGAACACAGCATTGACGCGACAGCTACCGAAGATAATGACTCAACACAACGGCACTGAAGCGTTGCCTTCATCACAAATGTTCCATTCAGGTAAATGCCACGACTACCAACTTCCATATGGAATGCCAAATCTTTCGATATACCGCTTGGACTTTTCGCTGACGGGATACGCATAGCGCCCTTGGTTCTTACCTTGACTAGGCCCTAGCGGTTCAACCTCTGCCTTTGTTCTAGCGACTTTCACTGGCCGATGGCACTCGTCCCGAACGAAAACTTGTACAACGCCCCCTGGGGCCAATCCCGGATAAATAGAGGCGCTGTAGCTGGCCTGTTCCTCGGGTGTTTCCGGGCACCGCTGACTGACCGATTGCACCATCAGTTGCCTCGCCTCTTCAGGCACATCTACCCAAACCTTATAGGTCTGCGGCTCGACAATGGATTGCCAGCGCACGTAAATGCGTTTGGGCAAGCCAGCGCCAATCACTGGTTTCGCAGCTGCGCCTACCGCATGCCAACCGCGCGCGGACTCTTTGCCATTCTCTGGTTCACCACCAGCGGCTGTGCCTCCCCCCGTCCGCGTGAATAGCTTGCCGTTTATGTCTTCGACGGCACTGTCCTCAACCCAAACCTTCATGTAATAGGGTTCGGTGAACGCAAGCTCCCATGAATCGGCTTTCGGGTCGTTTTTTACGGAAAGCGGAGAGGCAGACTGGCAGCCGCTCAGTAACAACACGCATACCGCCACAAAGCATTGCTTCATTGGTTTACCGTTTACCAACTCCCGTAAGGGATGCCGAATTTTTCAATATACCGCTTAGACTCTTCACTGACTGGATAGGCATAGCGCCCGCCATGCTTCCCCTGCTCCGGGCCTAGCGGTTCAAGTTCGCCCTGGGCATGAGCGACTTGGATCGGTCGGTGGCATGAATCTCTGACCCATGCTTGAAGTACCCCCCCCGGGGCCAGCCCCACGTAAAGCGAAGCCATGTATCGAGCGGTCCTTTCAGGAGTTTCCGGGCAGCGCTGGTGCGTTGAATCCACCATCAATTGCCTCGCTGACTCTGGAATTTCAATGAAACCCTTGTAGGTTTTCTGCTCTGATATGGACTGCCAACGAACAAAGATGAGTTTGGGAAGATCGGCACCGGTTACCGGAATACCGGAACCACTGACCGTGCCCCAACCACGGGCTGACTCTGTGCCATCTTCTGGTTCACCTCCGGCGGCGGTGCTTCCGCCCGCCTTGAAAAACGTTCTGTTTTTGATGTCCAGGACTGAGCTGTCTTCTACCCAAACCTTCATGTAGTCCGGCTCTACAAATCCTAACTGCCACCAAGGAGATTTGGGGTCACTTTCGCCACTTTCGGCTGCGCCCGTCTGGCAACCCGCCAACAGAAAAATGCCCAATAGAACAATCAATGCTCTCATTACCAAAGCTTCCAATCAGGTACGTGTGGGTGTTGTACGCGAATTGCGTCTGCCGTCGGAGCGTTGATGTAAACGGCCTCGATGCCACTGCCGTCATTTCTTCCGAGGGGATGATTCCAGTTTGCAGAGGTGTGGATGTATTTGAGCTTAAGCAGTGTTTCTTCCTCATCAGTGGTTTTGTAATCACCGGCAACAAAACGATTACACAAGGCTTGTAGTTCTTCCGGAACCGCGTACTCATCGCTTTCTGGCATGTCGATGAACTGGACACCCTTTTCCTTTGCCAGTTGATACATGACTCTCAAGTAAACCAGTGAAAGCTTACCGCTGACTGGCCTTTTGAGCTGCAGCGCGGCGTACACGCGTTTTTCTCTAGGAGCCAGTCGATCTTGGTTGTCCCTCGGGAGCACGAGCGCGGTGGGTGTCACAACTTCCAGAAGATGCTCAGGCCACCCTTTGGCAACCCACTGACTTTTCAGGCGTGCAGCATCCCGGTAGATCGACGTAGTCGCGACGTCAGTTTGGACAGAGACATCAAGGGCTTGCATGGGGCTGACCAGCACGCACTCCTCGACTTCATCGAGGTAGCTTCCACCAATATCCGAATGAACGCCGGGAAGGGTGTACTCCGGATGGTCGGGCTTAACACGGCTGAGCGCGAAATTCACTCGGCACTCATCGCGAGCAACGAGATGGACAACATCTTTGAAGAACCTGCGGTCCAGGTAAAGCTTCACACCGGGAGCGATAGGACTTGTCACTTGACCAAGATTGGTGAAGCCGGCAATGGATGGCACTGTGTCGAACAGACCAATAAATCCCATCTTGATACCGTTTCCGTACTGGCTATCAAAATTTCGGCAGAAATCTCGGGTGTAAATGCTCAGCAAATTCCCAAGTGGACCCTGCTTGCCTCGCACGATTTCATTGGAAAAGTGACGGGCAGCTGCGGCGCCACGGCTGAAGCCAAACGTGTCAAAAGTCAGAGACACTATTTCACTGCCGGGACTATCTTGCAGAGCCTCATCAATGGTTTGTTTGATTTGCGCGAAAGACGCCTGCACACGCGCTGCAACACCGGTATCACCCCGCCCCGTGCCAGCGCCCACCGTGCTGTCTTTTTTATTACTGACGGTGCCTATTCCGTCAACATAGACAGGACGTGAAATGCATTTGAAGGAGCCTGAGCCCTCCGCTTTTTCAGTCTTTTTATACAGATCATGCAGTTTTTTAACATTCGTGAGGCCGGCCCCATAACTGCTATCCGGATCACTCATGTAAGGCATGCAACTCGCAGGAATATCCTGCGGCGCAATCGGGTGCTGCGCACCACACAGCAATCCTGCCGCCGTGTTATTTGCGTTGTTACCAGTACCATCAAAGAAAACCCCAATCCTCAACGCAATGCCGATTTTCTCAGGCTCGCGCGCAGGCTCTTTCCCATGCTTCTCATACTCAGCCCAACGCTGGGCATGAATGTCGACGGGTTTGGCTTCTTCGTAGCGGTAGTTTTTCGGGGGGTTGGGAACGTAGCCACTCAATCCTTGATTCCTTGTTCTGATCCTTGAAGAACGGGCCGAAGGGTGACAGCCGAGGCTTGGGGGTGCAAGGCGTGGCCGTGTGCCAGCTCGGTTGAAATTGCTGGGTGCGACGAGGGTTTGGCTCGTCGCACTGGGGTGGTTAGTGGGCGATTTCGACGTTGTCGAGGGCCTGGTTTACGGCGAGTTCGCCGAGCATGACGACTTGGGCGATGCCCAGTGCGGTTTTGCGGTGGGAGGTGTCGAGTGTGGCGGCGAAGTTGTTGAGCATTTCGCTGGCGGAGCCGAGGGTTTCGCTGGCGTTGGCGAGCAGGGATTCGGTGTCGCACTTCGGGTTGGCGAGGTACATGGGTTCGGGTTTGTGCGGGCTGGCCATGATTTGGCTGGCCGGGGACAGGTAGTGGTCGAGGGCGCGTTCGGCGGCTTCGTGGAGTTTTTTGGAATCGAGGGATTCGTAGGGAGATACGAGGTCCGTTTCTGGCGGGTTGGGTGTTGGTTTGATCATGGTGAAACTCCTAGTTATTGAAGAGGAGCCTTCACCTTCGCTACCAAACGAAGGGTGGCGGCCACACGCGGGTTGGTAGACCGGTAACTAGGACCCGGCACACCCGAAGGTGTCCTGCGCATGGCCACCATTGAGCAACGACCTGATGAGGTCTGCGAACGGTGCGCGATGCGACTAGTTATGGCGGGCTACCAAACCCGATCACTGTTTTTCAGTGACCGACAGACGATAGAACCCGCGCCCTAGACGCACAAGCCGGCGGATTCTGGCGTACTCGTAGGCGATGGCGCAAGGCGTTGTAGGGCTTCGGTGGTAACGGCAGGCTTCATATAAACATCTCGATTATTTGCTGTTTATCCGCCGGTTCAACGGGCTACCGATCCAGCACCAATCCCGCAATGATCGGAATGCACTGTTCCGTCCAAAAAAGTCATTTACGCACCTACCTCGCCATCGCCCGGCTCGCTAGAGTGCAACGCTCTTTCAACTGGCTGACGTACTTATGAATCTGTGGTTTCGATTGCTCTGCATGCTTTTCCGCCGACCGTGGCGCAAGCCGGTCAATGCGCTGGAATCCACCGTTATCCGCATGCGCGTGTGGCCGCTGGATCTCGATTTGAATCGGCATGTCACCAATGGTCGGTACTTCACCATGGCTGATGTCGGACGCATGGATTTTGTGTTGCGCAGTGGCGCGTTTCGGGTGGCGCTGCGTGCTAAAGCGTTGCCGATCGTTGGCGATACCTGGGGCAAATTTCGGCGTGAGCTGAGGCTGTTTGAAGCGTTTGAAATTCACAGCCGGATGCTTGGCTGGGACGACAAATGGAGCTTCATGGAGCATCGCTTCGTGAGCAAGGGCCGGGTGATCGGCGTGGTGGTCATGCGCGGGCTGTTTCGCTCGGCGAAAGGCACGATTGCGCCGGGTGAATTCGTCAGGGAGTTGGGGCTGCCTGAGCAGTCGCCCGAGATGCCGGAGTGGTTGACGTCGTGGTCGGCGAGTTGCGATCTGATGAGCCTTCAGCTTAGGGGTGAGGAGGTTTGAGTGATTGGGCGGCTGGACGGGCGCCATCGCTAGCAGGCTAGCTCCCACAGGGATTTTTGGCTGGTTTGGGAGTGGGGTTGGCTGGGCGGGTGCCATCGCTAGCAGGTTAGCTCCCACAAGTTCCGCGCACGGTTTGGCTGCCTGGGGAATAAGGCGCTAGTGCCGGTATCGCAAAGGAGTCTGACGGACTGTCAGTTCTTACAGGTCTCTTACAGTTTGCGCGGGGCTAAGCTGGCCCGACTGAAGGAAAACTGAGGAACTGATCATGCGCCGCATTCGATACTTGTTGCCACTGAGTGCTCTGCTCTTGGCGATTCTGCAGGCAAACAGTTATGCCGGCGCCACCTGGACGTATTCGCTCCCGGTAAATTTTCGCTGTGATAATGGCGTCACGACAACGGGCTACAGCGTCTACGTGGTCGGTAATACCAAGGAGTTGGGGAACGGCAAAGCAGCTGACGCCTTTAAACTCAGCCCATCTGCCTACCCTTCCTGGACCGGTACGGTAACCTTCCTGAACTTAAAACCCGATGATGTCGTGAAATGGAAATGCATCATTCGTAATGAGAATAACCCAGGCGATGTAAGAACCGAGGGCCCTGAAAATAATGTCACTCTGTCCTTTAAATCGACGCCTCAGGCCACGGCAAGCTTCTGAGGTCAACACATAGGCAGTGGTTACAGACCTGAAGGTTGGCCTCGACCGCGCGTCATGTTAATCAGCGCCACACGCCTCCCCCCCGGCGCCGCACGCTCTTCGATGGAGAACGGCACGAACCCGAGTTTCGGGTAAAGCAGCAGCCCCGCCGTGTTTTCGTTGAAACACGAAAGCTGCACTTCCCTGGCCTGATATTTTTCGAAGCCGACCGCAGTCATGGTTTCGACAATGTAGCGAGCGACGCCCTGGCCACGGGCGTAAGGGGCGACGATGACGTTGCCGATGCAGCAAATACCGTCGTGCTCGGCACGGTAGAAGTTGGCGAAACCGACGAACTCGCCGTTGGCCAGAAATGCCGTGGAATCAAAGCGCTGGCTGATCGCGGTGTGCATCTGTTCTTCCGTCAGCGGGTACTGCGCTTTCGGGAACATGAAGTACAACTCTTGAACGCCCTGGGGAAAGCTGCACAGGGTTTTGACGTCGTCGGCCGTCACTGGCCGGTGGGAGAAATTCATCGCTGCCCTGCCCTCACTGTTTGCCTGCGGCCAAATGGTGCGCGACCAGCGCGTTGGCATGGCCGTGGCCCATGCCGTGTTCTGCTTTGAGCCACGCCACCAGTTCCATGTGTTTTTTGTCGGTGATGCCGGCGAGCAGGTTCAGCCAGTGTTCGATGGGCTGGCCGTACTTTTTTTCGATGGAGGGAAAGTACGACGCCGGGCCTTTTACCTTGTTGTCTTCGCTCATGCTGCCAGCTCCCTTGGGTCACGACGGAGGGTCGGCGACGCTCCTTGTCGGCATGCCATAGAGTGGACGCGAAGTGTGATTCGGGCAACTGCACCGCTCTTCGAGACACCACAAAAACCTGTGGGAGCGAGCCTGCTCGCGAAGGCGTCGTGTCAGCCGACATCATCAGTGGCTGATACTCCGCCTTCGCGAGCAGGCTCGCTCCCACAGGGATTGAGGGTTGAAGGAGGTCAGGGTTATTCCGTGCGGCCCGGCAACATCCGCACCAGCGTGTTATCCCGCACCCAGTAGTGGTGAAAAAGCCCCGCCGCCGCGTGCAAGCCGATCAGCCAGTAGCCGGCGCTGCCCAGCGTTTCATGCCAGTACTTGAGCTGTTTGGCGAAGTCCGGGTCGATGGCGACCGGTGCCGGGACGTGGAAGCCGAAGTACGGGAACGGTTTATCGGCGGCGGCGAGCATCAGCCAGGCGAGGATCGGCGTGGCGATCATCAGCACGTACAGCGCCAGGTGCATCAGGTGCGAGATGCCGGTCTGCCAGGCTGGCGGCTTGGGGGTGATCGGCGGGCGTGGGCTCAGGCGGCCGAACAGGCGCACCCAGACCAGCACGAAAATGCTCGCGCCGAACAGGCCGTGGAAGCCCATCAGCAGGCCACGCGCTTCGCTGCCCTTGGGCATGAAACCCTTGATTTCGACACAGGCATAGACGCCGACGAACAGCGCCAGCATCAGCCAGTGCAGCGTAATTGACAGTTTTCCATAACGGGTGACGGCGGTGTCGCGGGTCATAAGAAGCGCCTCGTGATTGTCGTGAGTGACGGTCGATTCGTTCGACAGTCTCGATCCGGTTGCAGGGCGAACCGACGGTGCCACCCTGCCCTTGCAGTCTTAAGACAATCTGAAGATTGCCCGTTGCTTAACCTTTTTTCACCTTCAGACTTCGTTAAGAAATGCCTCCGATACTGCGCTCAAACCATTGAGGGAGGCGTTCTGCCCATGCCCGATTTCGACTGGAACATTCCCCTGCCCCTGCGCTTCGGTCAAGCCGAAACGCAGCTGATGACGTTGACCGGCGCCTTGCCCGACGACGCGCTGCGAGAGACTTTCGAAGCCTTCATCCAGCAGCGTTTTCGCAAAGCCCATGGCGCCGACATTCGACACTTTATGCCCGAGCTGTTCGGCATGCACAACGGCGGCGGTGAGCTGTGTGCGGTGGCCGGTGTACGTCGTGCACATCAAGAGCCGCTGTTTCTCGAGCGCTATCTGGATGAACCGATCGAACCGTTGATCAGCGCTGCAGCCGATCGCCCGGTGGATCGCACCGGCATCGTCGAAGTCGGCAACCTCGCCGCCAGCGACACCGGCAGCGCCCGCATGAGCATCATCGCCATCACTTACCTGCTGGCCATGGGCGGCCTGGAATGGGTGACGTTCACCGGCAACATCGGACTGGTCAACAGCTTCCATCGGCTCGGTCTGAAGCCAGTGACATTATGCGCCGCCGACCCGGAACGCCTGGGTGACGAGCGTCAACACTGGGGCAGTTATTACGAAAGCAAGCCTTGGGTGCACGTCGGCAACATCCGCGCCGGCTTCATCCATTTGCGCAATATCGGCCTGTTCACTCGATTGGGACTGCCGACCTCGATTGAAGGAGCCTGCCATGTCGCTTGAACTGCATCGCTTCCAGGAAACCCTGCGCGACCATGCCCGGCGCAATGACAACAGCACCGCGCTGTGGGGCGATACGCTGAAACTCGATTACGCCACTGTTTACGCCGAGGTGCTGTATCGCCAGGAGCGCCTGCGCGACGAACAGGCGCAGGTGATCGCCTTGGCCCTGGATAACGGCGTCGATGCGATGCTGTGGGATTTGGCCGTGCTGTTCGAGGGCCTGACCTGCGTGACGCTGCCACCGTTTTTCAGCCCCGCGCAACGGGCCCATTGCCTGGAACAGAGCCAGGCCGAACGAGTGATTGCCGAACCGGAGCTGGACGCCGAACTACTCGCCGCCGGTTACGAGCAGCACGGTGAGTTCTGGTGCTGCACGTTCGATGGCCCGAGTCGCCTGCCTGCCGGCACCGCCAAACTGACCTTCACCTCCGGCACCACCGGCACACCGAAAGGCGTGTGTCTGAGCGCCGAGAGTCTGCTGCGTGTGGCGCGGGAGCTGGACCAAGCGAGCAAACCCACTGATCCGCAGCATCATCTGGCGTTGTTGCCGCTGGCGATTCTGCTGGAAAACCTCGGCTGCTACGCCGCGCTGTACGCCGGTGCGACACTGAGTCTGCCGAGCCAGAAAACCCTGGGCATTCAGGGCGCCAGCGGCGTCGATGTACCGCACCTGTTGGGCTATCTGGCTAGCCGTGCGCCGGAGAGTCTGATTCTGGTGCCGCAGCTGTTGCTGATGCTGGTCAGCGCCGCCGAACAGAAAGCCTTCGATCCACAAAAACTGCGTTTCGCCGCCGTCGGCGGTGCGCGGGTCTCGGAGGATTTGCTGCACCGCGCACAGCGTGTCGGCCTGCCGGTTTTCGAAGGTTATGGCTTGTCCGAATGCGCCTCGGTGGTGTGCCTCAATCGCCCCGGCGCGCGGCGTCCGGGCAGCGTCGGCCAGCCGCTGCCGCACGTTGAAGTGCGCTTGGCCGAAGACGGCGAAGTACTGATCAAGGGCTCGGCGCTGCTCGGTTATCTGGGGGACGCGCCATACGCCGATGAGTGGTGGCCGAGCGGTGATCTGGGCGAGTTCGACCCCGAAGGTTTCCTCTACCTCAAGGGCCGCAAGAAGCACCAGTTCGTCACCAGTTTCGGACGCAACGTCAACCCGGAATGGGTCGAGTCGGAACTGACCCAGCGCCGCCATATTGCCCAGGCCTTCGTCTACGGCGAGGCCCTGCCGCACAACCACGCCTTGCTCTGGCCGCACCGTGCCGATTGCAGCGACGCGGAGCTGGCGGCAGCGGTCGCCGAGGCCAACAAAGCCTTGCCCGATTACGCCCAGGTGCACCGCTGGACGCGCCTGCCGCAACCCTTCACCGCCGCCAATGGCCTGCTGACCGCCAATGGTCGGCCACGCCGCGAGGCGATTGTCGCGCTGTACCACGCCCAATTGACTGAATCCGCTGTTTCCGAGGAGTCCGCATCATGAGTTTTTTCGACACCCTGCAAGAAGCCACGCAGCAGGAGCGCCACGAGCTGTTCAACCTGCCCATCATCCTTGACGCCTTGCAAGGCAAGGTCAGCCTGCAAAGCTATCGGGCATTTCTGGCTCAGGCGTATTACCACGTGCGCCACACCGTGCCGTTGATGATGGCCTGCGGCGCGCGCCTGCCGACACGGCTGGAGTGGCTGCGCAAAGCCGTCTGCGAATACATCGAAGACGAATACGGCCATGAACAGTGGGTGCTCAACGATATTGCCGCGTGTGGCGGTGATCGCGACGCCGTGCGCGATGGTCAACCGTCGCTGCCGATCGAATTGATGGTCAGTTTCCTCTACGACTTGATCGCCCGGGGTAATCCGGTGGGCCTGTTCGGCATGGTCAACGTGCTTGAAGGCACCAGCATTGCCCTGGCCACTCATGCGGCGGGCAGCATTCGCGAGCGTCTGGCGTTGCCGGAAACCGCGTTCAGCTACCTCAGCTCGCACGGCTCGCTGGACATCGAGCACATGCAAACCTATCGCCGCTTGATGAATCAGCTGGAAGATCCAGAGGATCAGGCAGCGGTGATCCACGCCTCGAAGGTCGTCTATCGCTTGTACACCGACATGTTCCGAGGTCTGCCGCGTGACGCGGAGGCACACCATGCAGCTGCGTGATGCGCGGGTGGTGTTGACCGGTGCCAGTGGCGGCATCGGCATGGCGATTGCCGAGGCCTTGTGCGCCGCCGGCGCCCAGGTGTTGGCGGTGGCGCGGCATGAGCAGGCGCTGGCGCCGTTGCTTGAGCGCTACCCGAATTCGCTGTGCTGGGTCGCCGCCGACCTGACCTTCCTCAGCGACCGGCGCAAGGTACTGGCCGCTGCCGAAGCCATTGGCGGCATCAACCTGCTGATCAACGCGGCCGGGGTCAATCACTTCGCCATGCTTGAACAGCTGGATGACAGCGACATCAACGCGATGCTCGCGGTGAACATCAGCGCACCGATGTGCCTGACCAAACTGCTGCTGCCACTGCTCAAGCGGGCTGACAGTGCGATGGTGGTCAACGTCGGTTCGACCTACGGCTCGATCGGCTACCCCGGTTACGCCAGTTATTGCGCGACCAAGTTCGCCCTGCGCGGATTCTCCGAAGCGCTGCGCCGCGAGCTGGCCGACACCCGGGTCAACGTGCTGTACGTCGCGCCCCGGGCCACGCGCACCTCGATGAACAGCGCCGCGGCGCAAGCCTTGAACGATGCGCTCAAGGCGAACGTCGATGACCCGCAAACCGTCGCCTCGGCGGTGATCCACGCGATCGCCGGCGACCGCCGCGACCTGTATCTGGGCTGGCCGGAGCGATTCTTCGTACGCCTGAACAATCTGCTGCCACATCTGGTGGATCGAGGCCTGCGCAAGCAGTTGCCGCTGATTCGCCGCCTCAGTGAAAAACCTGACCACGAGCCGCCAAAACCATGAAAAGACTTTCCGTATGCCTGTTGCTCGCCGCCCTCAGCCAAAGCGTCTGGGCGCTGGAGCCTGCCGATCAGCAACGCCTCAATGGCATCCAGCAGAGCTGGGCGCACATCCAATATGAAGTGGCAGAAAAACAGCGCGTCGCCGCGTTCGAACAGTTGTCGTCCGAAGCCACTGCCTTTACCACCCAGCGTCCGGCAGTGGCCGAAGCGTGGATCTGGAAAGGTATCGTCACCAGCAGTTGGGCCGGCGCTCAGGGCGGACTCGGTGCCTTGGGCAAGGCCAAGGACGCCAAGGCCGATCTGGAAAAAGCCCTGACGCTCGACCCCAAAGCCCTGCAAGGCTCGGCCTACACCAGCCTTGCGGCGTTGTATGATCGTGTCCCCGGCTGGCCGATCGGTTTCGGCGACAGCGACAAGGCCGAGCAACTGCTCAAGCAAGCGCTGCAACTGAATCCGGAGGGCATCGACAGTCTGTACTTCTGGGGCGATCACCTCTACCGTCAGAAGCGCTACGCTGAAGCCAGGGTCGCGCTGCTCAAGGCCCAGCAGGCCGCCCCGCGCCCGGGCCGGGAAACCGCTGACGCCGGGCGCCGCAAAGAGATCGCCGCCCTGCTGGTGGACGTGAACAAGAAACTCGACTGACAGGAGTTCGCGTGCGTTTATTACTGATTGAGGATGACGTAGCCCTCGGTGAAGGCATTCATCAGGCATTGGGTCGCGAGGGCTACACCGTCGATTGGTTGAAGGATGGCAGCAGCGCGTTGCATGCGCTGCTCAGTGAAACCTTTGACGTTGCCGTACTCGATCTGGGCCTGCCGCGCATGGACGGCCTCGAAGTGCTGCGTCGTCTGCGCGACAGCGGTTCGAACCTGCCGGTGCTGATCCTCACCGCGCGCGATGCCACTGAAGACCGCATCGCCGGGCTGGACGCCGGTGCCGACGACTATCTGGTCAAACCGTTCGATCTCGCCGAACTCAAGGCACGCCTGCGCGCCTTGTTGCGTCGCAGTGCCGGGCGCGCCCAGGCGCTGATCGAACACGCCGGGATCAGCCTCAACCCCGGCACCCAGCAGGTCAGCTATCAGGGTCAACCCGTGGCGCTGACGCCAAAGGAATATCAGTTGTTGCACGAATTGCTCTCGCCACCGGGCCGGGTGATGACCCGCGACCAATTGATCCAGTTGCTTTACGGCTGGAACGAAGAAGCCGAGAGCAACACCCTGGAAGTACACATCCATCACCTGCGCAAAAAATTCTCCACCGACCTGATCCGCACCATTCGCGGTGTGGGTTATCTGGTGGAGGAGCGTGGATGACCTCGATTCGTCGCCGTACGCTGACGCTGATCATCGGGCTGTTGCTCGCTGGTCTTGCGGTGCTCAGCTTGTTCAACCTGCACGACAGCAACCACGAAATCGCCGAAGTCTACGACGCGCAACTGGCGCAGAACGCGCGCCTGTTGCAAGGCGTGATGCGCATGCCGATGGCGAGCAAGGATCACTCGCAGTTGTATCAGGCGTTCAATCAGGCGCTCAGCGAAGCCAAGCCACGCGTCGACGGCCATCCTTACGAAAGCAAGATTGCCTTCCAGGTGTGGAACCCGAAAAACGAGGTACTGGTGCACACCGCCAGTGCCCCGTCGTTCACCGCCCCGCCGACGAAGCCGGGCTTCAGCGATGTGGTCGACTTGAACAACCGTCACTGGCGCGCCTTCATGCTCGAAGACCCGCAGAACAGTCTGCGCATCTGGGTCGGCGAACGCGATGATGTGCGCGCCGATCTGGTTGATCGCATCGTGCGCCACACGCTGTGGCCGAACGTGCTCGGCAGCCTGATACTCGCGGCGATGGTCTGGCTGGCGATCGGCTGGGGGCTCAGGCCGCTGGCGAACATGGCAGAAACTCTGCGCGCCCGACACAGCGGCTCGCTGGAGCCGCTGCAACTGACGCCGTTGCCGAGCGAACTGGAACCGATGCAGGCGGCGCTCAACCGCATGCTGGCGCAGATTCAGGAGGTGCTTGGCCGCGAACGGCGCTTTATCGCCGACGCCGCCCACGAGATGCGCACGCCATTGGCGGTGCTGCGGGTGCATGCGCAAAACCTGCTGGAGGCCGGTACCGAACAGGAGCGCCGCGAGTCGTTGCAGTTTCTGATTTCCGGCGTCGACCGCACCAGCCGTCTGGTCAACCAGTTGCTGACCATGGCCCGCCTCGAACCCAAATCCAACCCGCCGCCGTTGCAGCGCATCGACCTCAGCGAAACCGTGCGCAACAGCCTCGTGCAACTGACGCCGTGGCTGTTGAGCAAACACCTGGAACTGGCCTTCGAGGATGGCGAACAACCGTTCCACGTCATGGCCAGCACCGCTGCGATCGACATTGCCTTGAGCAACCTGATCACCAACGCCGCCAACTTCTCGCCGGAGCACGGCGTGATCACGGTCAAACTGAGCCAGGCCGAGGGCTGGTGCCTGCTGAGCGTCGAGGATCAGGGCCCGGGGATTGACGAAGCGGATCGGGCGCGCCTGTTCGAACGTTTTTACAGCCGCGGCAATACGCAAGGTGCGGGCCTCGGGCTGACCATCGTCAACACCATCGCGTTGCGTCTGGGCGGACGGATTACCTTGGTCAATCGGCCCGAGGGTGGCTTGCGCGCCACCTTGTCGATGCCTCTTAGCTCAGTTGTGCAGCAAAGCAGCGGCGGATGAGACCACCAACAGCACCGCCAGAATCCGGTTCAGCCACTGCAACTGCGCCGGATTGTTCAACCAGCGTGCAGCACCGCGACCGAGCAGCGCCCACAGCGCCAGACACGGCAACGACACCAGAAAGAACGCCAGGCACAACGCGTTCAAGCCCTGCCCTTGCGCGGTAAACACGCTGATCACGGCGATCGCCATCATCCACGACTTGGGATTGACCCACTGCAACAGCGCGGCGCCGAGCAGGCCCAATTCGGGTTTTTCCTCGCCGACGGCGGGATCGATGGCAGTGGCCGGCGCCGTGAAGATCTGCCACGCCAGCCACAGCATCCAGCCCATCCCCAGCGCACTGATCACCGGGCGCACGCCGGGCAACATCAGCGTACTGGCGCCCGCACCGGCCACCCACACCAACGAAGCGGCGCCCGCCCCCGCACCGAGGATGATCGGCAGGCACGGCCGCCAACCGCGTCGGGCGCTGGTGCTGAGGACGATCAGGTTGGTCGGCCCCGGGGTGATCGAGGCAACGAAGGCAAAGAGGATGAACGCAAGCATGGCACGGCCCTGTAGAAAGTCAGGACCTACTGTGATGGCTGAGCAGCGTGGTGGTCTTGAACGTTTGTTCAGCGTTCAAACGTGCCAATGGCGCGTTGCTGATAGGCGCCCGGGGTGATGCCGTAGGCACGCACGAACCAGCGCCCCAGATGGCTCTGGTCGGCGAAGCCGAGGCGGCTGGCGACATCCACTGGCTGCATGCCGGCGGCGAGCATCTGCCGGCCACGACTGAGGCGCAGCTGGATCAGCCACGCGTGCGGCGCCAGGCCGTAGGCTGCCTTGAACGCGCGAGTCAGGCGAAAGCGGTCGGTGCCGCAGACGTCGGCCAGGGTTTGCAGGCTGATGTCTTGCTCGTGGTAGGCCACCAGGTAATCGCGCGCCTGACGGGCGATCAGTGGCGCGCGGGACATGGCGGTCGGTTGCGGTCGGTGGTACAGATGAATCGCCAGTCGTTCGAGCAACGCATCCAGCGCCACATCGCGCACCATGCGCACGTCCTGCTTATGCAGCGCATTGAAGGCAAACAAGGTGGCGCGGGCCAGTTCGGGATCATCATTAAGCACACTGCCGATCCCCGGCAAGCCGCTGCCGTAACTGCCCAGATGCAAACCGTCCAGCGCCTGCTCCAGCCATGAGGGCTGCAGATAGAGCATGCGATAGGTGAAGCCGTCCGGGCTCGGTGCATCGCCGTCATGAATGTCGCCGGGCTCAAGCATGAAGACCTTGCCCGGCGTGCTGTCATGCCGCGCGCGACGGCTGTTGAAACGCTGCACACCTTGCTCGGTGAAGCCGATCAGGTAGGTTTCGTGCCAATGCGGATCGTAGGCGTGCGCATGCCCGGCGAAATGCGCGTGCAGGGTTTCGATGCCGGTTTCCCGGTCGCGGGCAAGGTCGATCCAGTTGCTCATGGCGTGCGTACAGTGGTGGGCTGGGGCCAGTAATCCACAATTGGCGCGTTGAGGCTAGAACGTTTGTGCATTTCAGATCGAGCGCTGATTGACCCGCGCCATCAACTGCTCGGCGCTTTCCTTGCGTTCGGAATAGCGATCCACCAGAAAGTCCTGACGGTCGCGCAGCAGCACGGTGAACTTCACCAGCTCTTCCATCACATCGACCACGCGATCATAAAACGGCGAAGGTTTCATCCGCCCCGCCTCGTCAAACTCCGTGAACGCCTTGGGCACCGAGGACTGATTGGGGATGGTGAACATGCGCATCCAGCGCCCCAGCACGCGCAGTTGATTGACCACGTTGAACGACTGCGAACCGCCGCAGACCTGCATCACCGCGAGGGTTTTGCCCTGGGTCGGACGCACCGCGCCGAGCTCCAGCGGAATCCAGTCGATCTGCGCCTTGAACACCGCCGACATCGCGCCGTGGCGTTCCGGCGAACACCAGACCTGACCTTCCGACCACAACACCAGCTCGCGCAGTTCCTGGACTTTGGGATGGTCGACCGGGACGTCATCCGGCAACGGCAAACCGGACGGATTGAAGATGCGCGTTTCGGCGCCGAAGTGCTCCAGCAAGCGCGCGGCCTCCTCCACCAGCAGACGGCTGAAGGAGCGTTCGCGGGTCGAGCCGTAGAGCAGCAGGATGCGTGGTTTGTGTTCGTGCGAAGGTGATGTGATCCGGCCTTCGAACAGGGTCTGATCAAGATTGGGCAGGTGCTCTGACATACGTCCTCCGGCTCAGAGGGAGCCGATGCGATCCAGTTCGCGCTGAAGCTCAACGCGGCTGAGTGATTTGAAAGGAAGACCGAGGAAAGTTGCGCAGCGGCGCTCGATGATCGCCAGCGTGGCACGGAACGCGGCATCCACTGCGGCCTCGTCACCCGTCACATCGGAGGGATCTTCCAGCCCCCAATGGCATTTGATCGCCGGGCCGAAGTACACCGGACAGGTCTCGCCCGCTGCCTTGTCGCAGACAGTGATGACGATGTCCGGCGGGTTGCCTTCAAAGGCGTCGTTGCCTTTGCTGTACAAACCGTCGATAGCGATACCGGCCTGTTGCAGCGTCGTCAGGCTGCGTGGCAACACCTGGCCCTTGGGGAAACTGCCGGCGCTCACCGCCTCGAAACCCTCGCGCGCCAGATGATTGAACATGGCTTCGGAAAGGATGCTGCGGCAACTGTTGGCCGTGCACATGAACAGGACACGCATGGATAGCTCCGGGGATAGTTGAAGTTCAGCAGCACGCGGTTTCGCGGGCAGGACGGCCATCCATGTTGTGCAGGCGACAGGCATTGTCCTTGAGCCAAGCGGCGTTGGCCGTGGCCGTGACCTTGAGGATCTGCCGAACCCAATCCGGCAGATCCGGGTTGAGCCGGTAATACACCCACTGGCCCTGACGGCGATCGAGCAACAACCCATTGCTGCGCAATTGCGCGAGGTGGCGGCTGATTTTCGGCTGACTGTCGTCGAGGGCGCACATCAGCTCGCAGACACACAGCTCACCCTGCTCGGCAATCAGCAAGGTGGCGCGGACGCGGGTTTCATCGGCCAGGCTTTTGAACAGTTCGGTGGGGGTGAGCATGGGGTGCGGGCTCAAACATATGGAAAACCGAATATACGGATATCCATATATTATTCAACCCCGGATTCGGTTCCTTGCAGGAGTGAGCCTGCTCGCGATAGCGATATGCCTGTGAAGTAGAAGTCGCCTGATACACCGCTATCGCGAGCAGGCTCAGTCCTACAAGGGATTTTTGCGGGGCAGAACTATCCGCGCAACAACCCTTGCTCCGCCTCGCAAAGGCCGACGACATAATCCCAGACCACCCGCAGTCGCACCGACTTGTGCAGCTCGCGTCGGGTGCTGATCCAGTAACTGCGCTCGATGCTTTCATCCGGCAACAACGGCACCAGATCCGGATCCGACGCGGCCATGTAGCAAGGCAACACGGCAATGCCCAATCCCGAGCGCGCCGCTTCCTGCTGGGCGATGACGCTGGTGCTATGGAACACCACGCGCGGGCTGCGGCAGAAGCTGTTGAGGAACATCAGTTCCTGACTGAACAGCAGATCATCGACATAACCGATCCACGCATGCCGCCCGAGGTCTTCGCGACTGCGCAACGGCGGTGCGTTGTCGAGGTAGCGTTGGCTGGCATAGAGCGCCAACCGATAGTCGGTGAGCTTGCGCGTGACCAGCATGTCGGCCGCCGGGCGCTCCAGATGAATGCTGATTTCCGCCTCGCGGTTGAGGATGCTGACGAAACGGGGCACGGCGACCAGTTCCACTTCCAGCCCCGGATAGCGTTCGAACAGGCCGATCATCCGACTGGCGAGAAACTTGATGCCCAGCCCTTCGGTGACGCCCACGCGGATCTTGCCCAGCGGTGCGGTGGATTGGGTGATTTCTTCCTGGGCCAGCAGCGCGACATTTTCCATGGCTTCGGCGTGCTTGAGCAGCGCCTCCCCTGCCGGGGTCATTTCGTAGCCCTGGGCGTGCTGGACGAACAGCGCGGTGCCGAGGCTCTTTTCGATGGCCTCGATGTGCCGGGCGACCGTGGCGTGAGTGGTATTGAGACGCCGGGCAGCGGTGAGCAGGCGGCCGCTGCGTTGCAACTCCAGAAAGAACCGCAGGTCATTCCAGTCGAACATGGGGTGTCCTTGTCAGCTATCGTCAGTCCAGGCTGTTTGAAAACGCACAGCGGCTGCGCAAAAACTAACATTCTTTTAACGAAAGCTAACAACTAGAGTGTCCGACAATAAAAACAAAAAGCGAGGTCAGGGAATGCAGACTTCCCTTGAAGAATACGACTACATCGTGGTCGGCGCCGGCCCTGCCGGGTGCCTGCTGGCCAATCGACTGTCGGCAGACAAGCAGCAGCGGGTGTTGCTGCTCGAAGCGGGCGGGCGCGACAACTACGCATGGATTCACATCCCCGTGGGTTACCTGTTCTGCATCGGCAACCCGCGCACCGACTGGTGCTTCAAGACCGAAGCGCAACCCGGTCTGCAAGGCCGCAGCCTGAGCTACCCACGCGGCAAAGTGCTCGGTGGCTGCTCCTCGATCAACGGCATGATCTACATGCGCGGTCAGGCCGGCGACTACGACGGCTGGGCAGCCGAGGGCAATCCGGGTTGGGCCTGGAACGACGTGCTGCCGCTGTTCAAACAAAGCGAAAACCACTTTGCCGGCGCCGCTGAATTTCACGGTGCCAAGGGTGAATGGCGGGTCGAGCAACAGCGGCTGTCATGGCCGATTCTCGACGCGTTTCGCAGCGCTGCCGAGCAGAGCGGCATCGCCAGCATCGACGACTTCAATCAGGGTGACAACGAGGGTTGCGGCTACTTTCAGGTCAACCAGAAGGCCGGGGTGCGCTGGAACGCGGCCAAGGCGTTTCTCAAGCCGATTCGCCAGCGGGCCAATCTGACGGTGCTGACCGGAGTTGAAGTGGATCGGGTACTGCTGGAAAACGGTCGTGCTTCAAAAGTCAGCGCGCGTCACGAAGGCCAGGTGAAAAGCTTCAAGGCGCGCAAGGAAATCATCCTCTGCGCCGGCGCCGTGGGTTCGCCGAGCATTCTGCAGCGCTCCGGGATCGGCCCGCGCCCGTTGCTGGAACGTCTTGGCATCGGGGTGATTCATGAGCTGCCGGGGGTCGGCGGCAACCTGCAGGATCACCTGCAACTGCGCCTGATCTACAAACTGCAGAACGCCCGCACCCTGAATCAGATCGCCGGCAGCGTGTGGGGCAAGATGGGCATGGGTCTGCGTTATCTGTATGACCGCAGTGGGCCGTTGTCGATGGCGCCGAGTCAACTCGGGGCGTTTGCCAGATCCGGGCCGGAACAGACGTCGGCGAACCTCGAATACCACGTGCAGCCGCTGTCGCTGGAGCGTTTTGGCGAGCCGCTGCACAGCTTTCCGGCGTTCACCGCGTCGATCTGTGATCTGCGTCCGCAGAGCCGTGGACGCATCGACATCCGTTCGGCAGACCCGCAGGAAGCGCCGCTGATTCAACCGAATTACCTCAGCCATCCTGAAGACCTGCGCGTGGCCGCCGACGCGATCCGCCTGACCCGGCGCATCGTCAGCGCCCCGGCGCTGCAAGCGTTCAACCCGGTGGAATATTTGCCCGGCGACAGCCTGCAAAGCGAGGAACAACTGCATGAGGCAGCGGCGCGCATCGGCACGACGATTTTTCACCCGGTCGGCACCTGTCGCATGGGCAATGACGCTGAAGCGGTGGTCGATGCGCAACTGCGCGTGCATGGCGTGCCCGGCCTGCGCATCGCCGACGCCTCGATCATGCCGCGCATCACCTCGGGCAACACCTGTTCGCCTACGCTGATGATTGCCGAGAAGGCGGCACAGATGATCCTCAACCCACCGATCAGGACCTGCACACCAACCCCTGAACTGGCCCAAACCCTGTAGGAGCTGCCGCAGGCTGCAATCTTTTGCCCTTGGCTTTTTCAGATCAGGCACAAGATCAAAAGATCGCAGCCTGCGGCAGCTCCTACACGATGGCTCTCTGCGGGAGCGAGCCTGCTAGCGATGACGGACTGACCTCTTTTATCTCTTTGGCTGATACACCGCCATCGCGAGCAGGCTCACTCCTACAGGAACTGCGTCAATTCAAGACTTACCCGGACACGCAACACCAGTGGAACAACAAAAACAATCACTGTGAGGGATACCGATATGTCAGAACACGCTCAGCCGCTGGACGCCGCGAGCGGCGCCAGCACCAGCAATGCCACGCAGAAAGTCATCTTCGCCTCGTCCCTGGGGACGGTGTTCGAGTGGTATGACTTCTTTCTCTACGGCGCCCTCGCGGCGGTGATCAGCAAGCAGTTTTTCGCCGGGGTCAACGACACCACGGCGTTCATCTTCGCGCTGATGGCCTTCGCCGCCGGGTTTATCGTGCGGCCGTTCGGGGCGCTGGTGTTCGGTCGTTTAGGGGACATGATCGGACGCAAATACACCTTCCTCGCGACCATCATCCTGATGGGTATCGCCACGTTCTGCGTCGGCCTGCTGCCAACCTACGCCAGCATCGGCATCGCTGCGCCGATCATTCTGGTGGTCCTGCGCATGCTTCAGGGCCTGGCGCTGGGCGGTGAATACGGCGGCGCTGCGACCTATGTGGCGGAACACGCGCCGATCGGCAAACGCGGTTTCCACACCAGCTGGATTCAATCCACCGCGACCCTCGGCCTGCTGCTGTCGCTGCTGGTGGTGCTCGGTTGCCGCTACTTCACTGGCGATCAGTTTGAAGTCTGGGGCTGGCGCATTCCGTTTCTGCTGTCGATCGTGCTGCTGGGCATTTCCACCTGGATCCGCCTGAGCCTGCACGAGTCGCCGGCGTACCTGAAAATGAAAGAGGAAGGCAAAGCCTCGAAAGCGCCGATCCGCGAATCCTTCGGCAAATGGGAGAACCTCAAGGTTGTGCTCATCGCGCTGTTCAGCATCAACGCCGGGCAAGCGGTGACCTTCTACGCCGCGCAGTTCTACGTGCTGTTCTTCCTCACCCAGTTCCTGAAAATGGACCCGGCGGTGGCCAACAGTCTGCTGATCATCAGCGTGGTAATCGGCGCGCCGTTCTTCATCATTTTCGGCTGGCTGTCGGACAAGGTCGGGCGCAAACCGGTGCTGATGCTCGGCCTGCTGCTGGCGACGGCGCTGTACTTCCCGATCTTCAAATCCCTGGCACATTACGCCAACCCGGCAATCGATCTGGCCAGCCGTCAGGCGCCGATCACCGTATTGGCCGATCCGGCCACCTGCACCTTCCAGTTCGACCCGGTGGGCAAGGCCAAATTCGACAGCCCATGCGACAAGGTCAAGACCTTCCTGGTCAAGCAAGGCCTGCCCTACTCCAGCGTCGCCGCCCCGGCCGGCAGTGGCGTGCAGGTGAGCATCGGCGACGTGAAGATCGACGGTTACGATGAGTCCGCACTGCGCGGCGCGGTGACCCTCGCCGGCTACCCGCAACAGGCCGACCTGCAGCAGATCAACAAACCGATGATCGTGGCGCTGATCGTCGCGCTGATCATCATCTCGGCCATGTGCTACGGCCCGCTGGCGGCGCTGATGGTCGAACTGTTTCCGACCCGCATCCGCTACACCTCGATGTCCCTGCCGTATCACATCGGCAATGGCTGGTTCGGCGGTTTCCTGCCAACGGTGTCGTTCGCGCTGGTGGTGTACACCGGGGATATTTTCTATGGGCTGTGGTACCCGGTGCTGATTACCGGGGTGAGCCTGGTGGTGGGGATGATCTGTTTGCGGGAGACGAAGAATATCGATCTGGACAAGAACTGAATCTGAACCTGCACACATGATCCTTTGGTGAAAAAACCTGTGGCGAGGGGATAAATCCCCTCGCCACAATCAAATCTCTTCACGCAGGAACTAAGCGTCAGCCTTGATCACCTCGAACTTCACCTGATCCGGATAAAACGCGACATAGTTCTTGATCGCATCAACCGAGATCTTCGGTTTCTCGTAAGTCCACACCGCATTCGCCCCCTCATGCCCCGGCACCTGCAGGCTGAAGTAATTGGCATCGCCCTTGTACGGGCAATAACTGGTGTGGTCGGTGCGGGCGAAATATTTTTCGTCGATGTCCTCGCGGGGCACGTAGTACACCGGCGGGTAATTGGCCTCATGGAGGACCAGCACATGCGAGGACGCCGCGACCTGGATGCCGTGGAATTTCACCAGCAGGCAACCGGAGAGTTCTTGAAGTTTAATGACCGGGTTCAGATCTGTGCTTTTCATCTTGACCTAATGCCTATTCGGGGAGCCGACGCACGCTTCGTGAAAACGATCCTTCAGGTATAACTCAAGTTTCGCCCTAAAGACGAATTCACAGCCCAATGGTACCGCCATGGTGTCACACGACATTAACCTGCTTGGTCAAACGGCGTTCCTGTAGTAGCTTTGCGCCACATATCCGAGTCGCCAAGCCGGCATGCCTCACACTACACAAGGAAGTTCGACTTTTGACTACTCGTCACGCCACCGCCGCGGACTATCTGGAATACATTCGGTTTGTTCACGAAGACCCGATTTCCGCCATCCAATCCGAACCGAACCAAGCTTTTCAGGCAATTTTCGATCAGAAGCTCGCGAACCTAGCCAAAGAGGGCGCCATTTTTGACCTGAAAGGGCAAACGCCACATGCCCGTATCGTGTCGGACTTATGGGAAGATCTGCGCAGCGGGTTGAGCGACTTTTTTGGAGACAGCCTGGAACTGGCCATCGGCGAACTGGACAACATGAGCGTCAATGCATTTTGCTCCAGAAGTGAAGAAGGTCATTTCGCAATTGTCATCAACAGCGGCCTGATGACATTGTTCAACAAGCTTTCAAAAATCTCCATCGCAGTCACTGATCCCGAGTCTATCGAATACTGCAGCCGGGAACTGGATACCCAAAACGCCCAAGCCATGCTTATTGGGTTTCAGAAAGAAGTTTGCCAACACTATCGTGAAACACGAAAGCCGCTCGGACCTCAAATTCTGCTCAAAGGTGACGCCGATAAACGTCACGGCATGCAACTACACATATGGGAAATGTTCGTTCTGTGCCACGAGGTCGGCCATGTCCTGTGCGGCCATTTGACGGACAAAGAGTTGATGATCAGCGACGTGATTACCGAAACGCCGCCCAATGCTGCCGATCACAGTGCTCGTGAAATGGAGGTCGAAGCCGATTGCATCGGTTTGCTATTACTCAAGGAGTATGTAGCCAAAGTAATGCCGAATGCCTTTCCACTCGGTGACGACCGTCTTTTATTGAGTCATTTGATAACGCTGTTCAATCACCTGTCTGAACTCGGTATCCGCGAGTCTGCAAGTCATCCGCCTTCATTAACCAGGCTGTGCAACATGGTTGAATTTGTTTACGGTGAAGCACTTGCTCAAACCCTTCAAGACTCCTATCGCGACAACAGTCTGATACGCAAAATATTTGGAACTCCACTCATCCCGGGCCGGACCTTAAAGGGACTCTTTTCTTATGCCTGAAAAAAACGAAGTACAAATTTTATTCGAAGAACACGCACCGGGTGTGAGCGCCGACTTTGTCCGACAACGCGGCTTGATAGACCCTCTGTCCTCACCCGTGGTGATCGCCGCTGAAGTCGCTGTCGCGGCATTCCCTTTTTTGTGGAAGGTATTCATGGCTTGGCTGGAGCGCCACACTAACGGCAAAGTCACCATCAAATACAAGGCAGATGAGAACGTCGAGATCACCGTCGAGCATACGAAACTGAGCCAAAAACAAGTTCAAGCAATCGTCGAGCAAGCGAAAGAGAAGGCCAAACCCGCGCTTATAAAGCTCGACTTTCACCAATAAAGCTGATGGCGGCGAGCAAGTCTGCGGATCCCGTGCCTGACGGAGCGTAAGTCAGGCATCGCTGCGGCAAAAAAACCGCAGCGGATGATCGCTGCGGTTTTTTGTTTCAGATCAAGCAACAATATCAGTCGCCAGCGCCTGCCCCACCACACCTACGGCAAAGTCCACCTCACCCTGCCCTGTCAGATCAATCAGCAGCCCGGTCTGACCACTCTGCGCGTAATAGGTCAGGATTGCATCGCCCGCATGGCCGGTGAAACTGCTGACGAAGTTCAGCGTGGCCGCACCCGTGGCGAAACCGGCGATGCCCGAGAGGTCGATCTTGTCCACGCCGCTTTTGAAATCCATGATCCAGTCCGGCTGGTTGTCGGTCGAGTCGCTGGCTGCGCCGAAGACGAAGGTGTCTGCGCCCTCACCGCCCCACAACGTATCACCGCCGCCGCCACCGTAGAGTATGTCGTTGCCGGCACCGCCATGCAGAACGTTGACTGCCGAGTTGCCGATCAACAGATCATTGCCTGAACCGCCAACCGCGTTCTCCACGGTTACGCCGTAGGCAATCGACACGTTACCGACCAGACCGCCGACGTCAGAGAACGAACCTTCATTGAGGTTGATCTTCTGGTTCTGGGTGAAACCGGAGAAGTTCAGGGTGTCATTGCCGCCACCGTCCCATACCGAGAACACCAGTTTCGACGCCGCCGACGTAGCGCTGTAGAAATCGCGGCCGGCGTTGGAGCCGAAACCGTAGGTGGTGTCATCGGCGCGGGTTGCATAGTTGGCGCCGTAGAGTTTCTGCACCGCCACGATATCGTCCAGCAACGGCGCCGAGGCGTAGGCGCCGCTGCCGTCCTTGCTGAAGTTCTGGTCGGTGTTGGCTTCGCTCCAGTAGCTCATCAGGCTGTAGCCACGGGTGTCTTCGGCGTACTTGGCGTCGTTGTAGGTCGGGCTGCCGTTGCCGGCGTTGTAGGCGCCCGGGTGCGACAGGCCGAGGGTGTGGCCGATTTCGTGGGTCAGGGTCTGACGCCCGTAGTTGTTGGTGTCCGGGGTCTTGTTGACCTGATATTGATTGTTGATCAGGTACCACGACTGACCGTCGTAGCTGCCACCGCTCGGCAGGTAGGCGAACGCCGCGCCGCCGGTGCTGACATCGTAGTTGCCGAAGGTCATGTGACCGTCGCCGCCCTTGCCTTCGGTGAACGTCACCTTGGCCACGTCGGCCCAGGATTGCATGGCCAGCACGGCTTGAGCCTTTTGCTGCGCGCTGAACTGGCTGAAGTTGCCGAGGTTCGGGTTGTAGTTCGCCGGTTTTTCGGTCAGGAAGGTGTAGGTCAGGGAGATCTTGCCGTCACCGTTCTTGTCGTGCCACGACAGGTTTTTGCGCAGGATTTCATCAGCCGCCTGGTCGGCGGTGAACGACGGCTTGCCGTTCACCAGGCCGACGCCACGGTCGTACAAGTGGCTGAAAGCGTTCACTTCGTCATAGGCGCTGCTGGATTTTGCTTTGGCTTGAGCCATGGTGGGACTTCCTTGTTTCAGAGTAGTCAGTGCGTTCGGACCTTGGCGATCTCTGGCGAAATCGTCCTGTCTCTCGCGTTTCTTGAAGGCCCGACGAACCTGACATGCCCGGCAAGCGCGGCACCATTCGATTTCTCGATAGTGGCGCGCGACGTCCCGGTAATACCGGTCATTCCCGGCAATGTTTTATCTGTATATCCATACAGATAAAAGTTGCCCCGGACGCCAACTGCGGCCATTCTGTGCACCTTCAGTGAACTGATCGACGACGGTGGTTATGCGGCTGTACCTCTGTGAAAAACCTTCCCAGGCCAAAGACATTGCGGCCGTGCTCGGCGCCAGGCGTCGGGGCGACGGCTGCTGGCTGGGAACGGACGTCACAGTGACCTGGTGCATCGGCCATCTGCTTGAAACCGCACCGCCGGATGCCTACGACGCGCGCTACAAGCGCTGGGTGCTGGCGGATCTGCCGATCATTCCCGACAAGTGGAAAATGACCGTCAAGCCGCGCACCGCCAGCCAGTACAAGGCGGTCAAGCGCCTGCTCGGCGAGGCCAGCGAGCTGATCATCGCCACCGACGCCGACCGTGAGGGCGAGATGATTGCCCGAGAACTGGTCGAGCACTGCCGCTATCGCGGGCCGATCCATAGGTTGTGGCTGTCGGCGCTGGATGAAGCGTCGATTCGCAAGGCTTTGGCCGCGCTGAAGCCAGGCGCGGAAACCTTCAGCCTGTACCACTCGGCTTTGGGGCGCTCGCGGGCCGACTGGCTGATCGGCATGAACATGAGCCGCCTGTTCACCTTGCTGGGCCGGCAGTCCGGCTATCAGGGCGTGCTGCCGGTTGGCCGGGTGCAGACGCCGACCTTGCGGCTGGTGGTGGATCGCGACCGCAGCATCGCCGACTTCGTGCCGGTGCCGTATTGGGCGATTGATGTGCAACTGCTGCACGCCGGCACGCCGTTCACCGCACAATGGCGTGCGCCCTCCGACGTTTGCGACGATCAGGAACGCTGCCTGAATCAGGCGCTGGCGCAACAAGCGGCGGCGGCGATCAGCAATGCCGCCAGTGCGCGGGTGGTGAAACTGCGCACCGAACGCATGCGTGAAGTGGCACCGCTGCCGTTCGATCTGGGCACCCTGCAGGAAGTCTGTTCGAAGAAACTCGGTCTCGGCGCCCAGGAAACCCTCGACATCGCCCAGGCCCTCTACGAAACCTACAAGGTCATCACCTACCCGCGCAGCGATTGCGGCTTCCTGCCGCTGAGCCAGCACAGCGAAGCGCCGGGGATACTTGCAGCGCTGCGTCAGGCCGACCCGAGCCTTGACGCGCTGAACGGTCACCTCGACCCGCAGCGCCGCTCACGGGCGTGGAACGACGCCAAGGTCAGCGCCCACCACGGCATCATCCCCACGGCGGCGGCGAAAAATCTCGAGCGTCTGAGCGGTAAACACCGGGCGGTCTATACCCTGATTCGCGCGCGCTATCTGGCGCAATTTCTGCCCAACCATGAATACGATCGCACCCAGGCCGACTTCGACTGCGCCGGTGAAGCGTTGCGCGCCGTCGGCAAGCAGATCATCGAGCCGGGCTGGAAGCGCGCCTTGCCCGAAGCCCTCGCCCCGGCCAAGGGTCGTGAAGCGCCAGCTCCGCAAACCCTGCCGGCGCTGAGCCAGGGTATCGATTGCGCCGTGGCCGGCGTGAACCTCAAGGATCTATGGACCCAGCCGCCGAAGCCCTACACCGAGGGCGATCTGATCAAGGCGATGAAGAACGTCGCCAGACTGGTGGAAGATCCGCTGCTCAAACAGAAACTCAAGGACACCACCGGCATCGGCACCGAAGCGACGCGCGCCTCGATCATTCAGGGTCTGCTGGATCGCGGCTATCTGGTGAAGAACGGCAAGGCGCTGGCCGCGACGCCGGCGGCCTTCAGCCTGATCGACGCCGTGCCCCGGGCGATTGCCGATCCCGGCACCACCGCCATCTGGGAACAGGCGCTGGACATGGTGCAGAGCGGCGAGATGAGTCTGGAAGAGTTCGTCACCAAACAGGCGGCGTGGATGAGCAAGCAGGTCACCCGTTGTTCCGCGCTGAGCCTGACCATCAGCGGCCCGCCACCGGCCGGCAAGGCTGCGGCACCGTGGAAACGCAAATCGACGCGCAGTAAAACCGCTGTCACGACCAAACGCGCAGCCAAATAGCACAAGCATTCCCTGTGGCGAGGGAGCTTGCTCCCGCTCGGCTGCGCAGCAGTCGCAAAACCTGCAACCCAAGTGTGTCTGATGCACTGTAATTGCATTGTTCAGGGTCGCTTCGCAACCCAGCGGGAGCAAGTTCTCTCGCCACAAATGTGTCGGGACCACACTATTGGTCATCACCGCAGGGAGTTCCCCCCAATGCCCACCATCGAACTGCACCCCGCCCACCGCGACGAACTGCAAACCATCGAAAACCTCATGCAGTTCTACATGTATGACTTCAGCCAATGGCTACCACTGAAGCTCGGCGAACACGGCTTCTTCAGCATTCAGCAGAAGGACGAATATTGGCGCAATCCAGCCACCCGAGCGTTCCTGATCCGCGTCGACGGTGAACTCGCCGGCTTCGTGACCGTGGATGACGAAACCCACATCGACGGCGCCGAACACAACATCGGCTACTTCTTTCTCACCCGGCGCTTTCGTGGCCAAGGCGTCGCGCAGTTTGTCGTCTCTGCCCTCTTGAGCCGTCTGCGCGGTCAATGGCAGATTTTCCACATCGACGCCAACCTGCCTGCGCAGCGCTTCTGGGCCAGGTTGATCCCCGAATTGACTGGCGGCGCATTCACTTGCCAGCAGCGCGCCGTGGACGGTTACCCCTGCACCTTCTACGTCCTGCGCGTCCCCACATCCGTTGCCTGAACGGAACTTTTCTCATTCCAAAACAGCTTTGTCCGACAATATGTAGTGAGCAAAAATAATCACTACAAAACCGTTGACGGCACCGTTTTGCTTTTGCATGATGAAGACGTTCCCCGATCGGGAACATCGGTAACACGCTTGAGCAAACTCGTCTGACCGCCGAGTTGTTTTTTCCGGATACACGCTGCCCACAAGGCAGATTGAAGAAGCTGACCTGGCCTGAACGTCCAGTACAAGGACGAGAAGCGCTGGCGAAAATTCTCAAGACGCTTGTGGCCGACCCTGAAAACGTCGTCAAGGAGCCTCCCGGTTTTCGCTGCTTCTCCTCGTTGTGACGCTATTGCGTAGCAGTTATTCAACACGACTACATGCAACAGATGCATGACCCCGTACTTCACACGGGCGACCGCTGACGTCCTGGTTTCGGTGCCAGGGATCAACTAACCGATGGGCTACCTGTATTAGCGAATCAACTTTGAAAGATCACCAGACTGGTCAAGGGGCAAACATCATGAATCTGAACAATCAACCTACTATCGAAGAACTGGCTCGTATGTTCGCTGCACAAAAAGACAGCCACGACAGCCATATTCTCTGGATCAGCAAGTCGGGTCAGGTGCATATCGACTGCCTGTCGCCCCACGCCGGTGAAGAAGAATTCGACCGCAGCAACCAGAACTTGCTGGCCCGCCTGAAGATGTACCGCCGCGGCCACGGTTATGTCGGCAAGAAAGCGGCGGCCGACAAGGACTTCATCGGCAATGTGCTGCAGACGCTGAAACAGGCGTGGGATTCGATGCAGAACAAGAATGAAGTTCGGGTGATTGACCGGTTCTACTGATTTACAACTTCAATAACAAGCAGGGCCTGTTTCCTACTGGAAACAGGCCCTTTTTATTGCTCCCTAAAGCTCCCCTGTAGGAGCTGCCGAAGGCTCGGGCCGCGATCGGACGATCTTTTGATCTTGATCTTAAAAAACAAGATCAAAAGATCGTCCGATCGCGGCCCGAGCCTTCGGTAGCTCCTACAGGGGGATATTGAGTTCCAGCACCAGATTCATGAACGCCAGCGCCGCTGCACTGTGATAATTATTCCGGCGCCGCAACAACGCCGCCCCACGCTGCGGCGCTTCGTTCTCGACGCTCAAGCGACGCAACGCCCGGTCTTCGCTGGCAATCGCTTCGGGCAACATCGTGACCATCGGCGAATGGCGCACCACTTCCAGCAGCGTACTCACCGAGTTCACCTCGATCCGCACCCGTGGCGTGATCCTGTGCTGACGGAAGTATTCATCGATCGATAACCGTGTGATGAAGTCCGGCGCCAGCAAGGCGAAATCCAGTTGTGCAAGATCGCTCGCCGTCAGCACCGCCCGACTCTCGTACAACGGATGCTCGCGCCCGATCATGATTCCCAGGGTTTCGGTAAACGCCGGAATGCACTCGATGTCCGGGTGGCGCACCGGGGTAAAGGCAATCGCGATGTCCAGCGAGTCATCCGCCAGCCCCGCCTCGATGTCGTCCATCGACAGTTCGAAAATCTGCAGATGAATACCCGGATAACGCGCCGCAAAGTCGCGCACCAATGGCCCGACCAGATAGGCCATGAACGTCGGGGTCATGGCCAGGCGCAGGCTGCCACGGGACAGATCCTTCACGTCATGCAACGCCCGCTTGCCCGCCTCCAGTTCAACCAGTACGCGCCGTGCGCATTCGATGTAGGCCTCGCCGGCATCGGTAGGTTTAACGGTGCGCGAGGTGCGGTCGAACAGGTTCACCCCAAGGGATTCTTCCAATTGGCGGATCTGTTGCGACAGGGTCGGCTGTGACACGTGCAACGCCTCCGCCGCCCGGGTGAAACCGCCGTGATCGGCCACGGCCAGCAAATATCGCAAATGTCGCAGCAACATGGGGTTCACCATCTATAGGCAGGGCTTATGCGAAGCATTGTATATCGGTCTTGGACGCTATGGATCAATCGGCAGAAGATTGCTCCCACACAGCAAGCCAACCTTGAAAGGAGTGACACCATGCAACAGTCCCACGCCTACAACGATGCCAGCCTGGCCCTGACCACCCGCATTCTCGACATCAAGGCCCGCAAGAATTTGTCATGGCAGGATCTCGCCGATGGCACCGGCCTGAGCCTGGCCTACGTCACCGCTGCCCTGCTCGGCCAGCACCCGTTGCCGCAAAACGCCGCGCAAGTGGTTGGCGACAAACTCGAGCTGGACGCCGACGCCGTTGCCGCCCTGCAGATCATCCCGCTGCGTGGCAGCCTCAGCGGCGTGCCGACCGACCCGACCATCTACCGCTTCCACGAGATGATCCAGATTTACGGCACCACCCTCAAAGCCCTGGTGCACGAGCAGTTCGGCGACGGCATCATCAGCGCCATCAACTTCAAGCTCGACATCAAGAAAGTCGAAGACCCGGAAGGCGGCTCCCGCGCCGTGGTCACCCTCGACGGCAAGTTCCTGCCGCTGCGTCCGTTCTGATCCGACCGGCCCGCACCTGGGGTGTGGGCCCATCCAACCCCGAATTGCCAAGTCGTCACCACATCTGCCTGGAGGCTGCCCCATGCACAAAATTCTGTTGACCCTGGCCCTGCTCGCCGGCCTTGCCGCCCAGGTCCAGGCTGATGAAGAGGCCATTGCCTACCGCTACGGCATGACTCTGGATATTGCTGAAATCGTGAGCATCACCCCGGTTGCCGACGTCTGCGGCGTTGTACCGGTCGAGATGACCTACCTCGACAGCCACGGCGCAAAACACATTCTTCAATACAGCGAATTCGGCACCGGTTGTTCGAACTGAGAGGAAAACACCATGAAAAACCTGATCGAAGGCTTCCTGAAGTTCCAGAATGAGGCGTTTCCGCAACGCACCGAGCTGTTCAAACACTTGGCGACCACTCAAACCCCGGGCACTTTGTTCATCACCTGTTCCGACAGCCGTGTGGTGCCGGAACTGCTGACCCAGCAAGAACCCGGCGAGCTGTTCGTGATTCGCAACGCAGGCAATATCGTGCCGTCCTACAGCCCGCATCCGGGCGGGGTTTCGGCGACGGTGGAATACGCGGTGGCGGTGCTTGGGGTGACGGACATCGTGATCTGCGGCCATTCGGATTGCGGCGCGATGACCGCGATTGCCCAGTGCAAATGCATGGATCACCTGCCCGCCGTCAGCGGTTGGCTGCAACATGCCGAGTCGGCAAAAGTGGTAAACGAAGCACGCCCGCATGCCAATGACGCGGCGAAATTGAGTTCGATGGTGCGGGAAAATGTGATCGCGCAACTGGCGAACATTCAGACCCACCCGAGCGTACGCCTGGCCCAGGAGAAAGGCCTGCTGAACCTGCATGGCTGGGTGTATGACATCGAGACCGGCTCGATCGATGCGCTGGCGGCGGACCGCCGTACGTTTGTACCGCTGGCTGAGCAGCCAGCGACTTGTGCCATAGCCGCTAAAGCAGCCTGAAACCAGCCTGGTGTAGGAGCTGCCGAAGGCTGCGATCTTTTGATTTTGCTTTTAACAAACAAGATCAAAAGATCGCAGCCTTCGGCAGCTCCTACAAGGACAGGGTCAAGTTCAGGATCAGCGTCAGCGTCAGCGTCAGCGTCAGCGTCAGCGTCAGCGTCAGCGTCAGCGTTTTACGGTGAGGTCGATCTGGGTCATGCGGCTACGCACCGTAAACACCCCATCCCCCGAAAGAATCGCACTGCGCGCAAACAAGCGCCCGCTCTCCCAGTTCGAAAGACCCAGTTCGGGCTTGTTCAGCGCGTACTGCCCATCGACCCAACGGGTAATCCCGTTGCCCACAAACGGCGCGTTCACCGCGTTGTAAAAACGCTCTTGCGCAGCAGCATCCACGCTGATCAGCGACACCGTGAACTGCGGGCTGTAGCGGTTGAACAGCGCGATCGCCCGATCCAGATCGTCGACGATCATCAGGCTGACTTCCGGGGTTTCTTCCCATTCCCACTCGCGGCCCAGTTCGGATTCCGCCAGCGTTTCGGCCAGGGCTTCGGTCTGATAACCCTCGGCGCGATAGACCTCGACCGTCGCGTTCTGCCACTCGGCCGGCAGGTAACTTTCGCTGCCTGCGACGATGTGCAATTTGCAGCCCTGACCGCGTGCGGTACCGGCCTGCTGCAGCGCATCGAGGAACAGCGGAACCAGTTCGGCTGCACGCTCGCGTTGAATCAGGCAAACGTTCAGGGTGTTGCAGACTTTGCGATCCAGTGAGTTGCGCACCACGGCGGCGAAGCGCGTGGCATCAGCATCACGGTCAGCAATCAGCCACGCGCCACCGGTGCCGTGCAGGCTGACCGCCGTGCCTGCCTGCTGGGCGATGCTGCCCAACTGACTGACCGCGCGACCCGAACCCCGGGCCACCGCCAGCGACAGACGCCGGTCGGCGAACATCGCCCACCCCGCGGCGTGATTGACGCTTTCCCCCAGCGACACCGCACCCGCCGGCAAACCGGCATCGGCCAGCGCCGGGTTCAGGGCGTGAGTGACGATTGCTTGCGCGGTACCCAACGCATCGCTGCCGATGCGCAGCACCGCGGTGTTGCCGGTGCGCAGTACGCCGGCGGCATCGGCGAACACGTTCGGCCGTCCTTCAAACACGAACGCCACGATGCCCAGCGGCGACACCACTTGCTCGACCTTCCAGCCGTCGTGTTCGACGCTGCTGATGACCTTGCCGCGCGTGGCCGACGCATCCCGCCAGGCGCGCAGACCGGCGATCATGTCGCGGCGCATGCGTTCGTCGGCGAGCAGTCGGGTTGTGGAACGACCACGGGCCTTGGCGCGTTCGATGTCGGCCAGGTTCGCTGCTTCGATCAGGGTCCAGCACTCCGGGTTTTCCAGGCGTTGCGCGAACAGATCGAAGAAACGGCTGATGGCTTCGTCGGAGACTGTCGACAGCGCAGCGAATGCCGCTTGCGCACGCTCGATCGCCACCGCAGCCGCTTGTTGATCGACCACCGGAATCAGCAACAGCTCGCCACTCACCTGCTCGACCAGCAGGTGATCACCGGGCTGAAACCGCGCCGCCAGTTCGGGGCTGACCACGGTCACGCGGTTACCAGCGAAAGGGATCGGCGTGCCAGCGACTAGACGTTCGAGCGCAAGAGACATGAAGCGGATTCACCATATGAGGGGCGGCCGGAAAATGTATAGGAACAGCGCTCTCCCAGGCAACACAAAACCCTTGTGGGGGCGAGCCTGCTCGCGAATGCGGTGGGTCAGCGAGAGATGCATCGACAGGCACGACGCTTTCGCGAGCAGGCTCGCTCCCACAGGGTCTCGCAGTGTTTGGAAGATCGGGTCAGAACACCGACCAGCCAATCCGCGAACTGAGCATCTCCAGCGCCGCCATCCCCGCCAGCGAGTTGCCGGCAGCGTTGAGTTCCGGCGACCACACGCACACGCTGAACTGCCCCGGCACCACCGCGACGATCCCGCCGCCGACCCCGCTCTTGCCCGGCAGGCCGACGCGATAGGCGAAGTTACCGGCCTCGTCGTACAGCCCGCTGGTGGCCATGATCGAGTTGACCTGTTGAGTCTGGCGCCGGGTCAGGATCTGTTCGCCGCTGTGTTTGCAGAAACCGTCGTTGGCAAGGAAGCAGAACGCCCGGGCCAGATCGATGCAGTTCATGCGCAGCGCGCAGTGGCTGAAGTAGCTGCGCAGCACCGCTTCGACGTCGTTGTGGAAGTTGCCGAACGATTGCATCAGGTACGCCATGGCCGCGTTGCGGGCGCGATGCTGGTATTCGGATTCGGCGACCTTGCCGTCGACGATCACCTGCGGATTGCCCGACAGGCGCCGTACGAAGTCACGCATCGACAGCGCCGGTGCGGCAAATCGCGACTGGTTGATGTCGCAGATCACCAGCGCCCCGGCGTTGATGAACGGATTGCGCGGACGCCCGCGTTCGAACTCCAATTGCACCAGCGAGTTGAACGGCTGGCCGGACGGCTCGTGACCCAGACGCTCCCAGATCGCCTCGCCGGAATGCTCGATCGCCTGCACCAGGCTGAACACCTTGGAAATACTCTGCACCGAGAACGGCGTTTCGGCATCGCCGGCGCAATACATTTCGCCGTCGTTGCCATACACGGCGATGCCCAGCTGATTGGCCGGCACGGTGCCGAGGGCGGGAATGTAGTCAGCCACTTTGCCCTGCCCGATCAGGGGCCGGACAGCGTCAAGAATCTCGTTCAACAGCGCTTGCATGCCGGGTTCCGAAGTCTCGCCCCATGGGATTGCGGGGACACTGGGGCTAGACGCTGCGCAAGCTTGCGGAATCACACAACCCCCTGTAGGAGCTGCCGCAGGCTGCGGTCTTTTGATCTTGCCTTTCAAAATCAAGATCAAAAGATCGCAGCCTGCGGCAGCTCCTACAGGGTGTCGGTCAGTGGGCGCCGTCGAGGCCGGCGAGCAGTGCGCTGTCGCGGCTGTAGATATCCGGCGCATAACGCACCTGCCCATCCTTGCCGACCTGCGCCGTCCAATAGGTCATCAGGATTGGCACCGGTGCCGACAGGCGGAATTCGTGGGTGCTGCCGGTGGCGAGCAAGGTCTCGGTGCGCGTGCGTTCCGCCGGGGTCAGCAACAGGTCGCGCAGTTGCATCGGGTGCTCGACCCGCACACAGCCGGAGCTGAACGCCCGCGGGCCTTTGTCGAACAGAGCCTTGCTCGGCGTATCGTGCAAGTACACCGCGAACGGGTTGGGGAACCGGATCACCAGTTGCCCCAGCGGATTACGTGGCCCGGCATCCTGGCGCAGCATGATGTTGCCGGGGTTGTCCCAGTCGATATCCGCTGCGGCCAACGGCTGGCCATGGGCGTCGAGCACTTGCAGGTTTTGCCGGCTGAGGAAAGTCTGATCCTTGCGGATCGCCGGCAGCTTGTCTTCTTTCCAGATGGTCGGCGGCACAGTCCAGGTCGGGTTCAGGGTCAGGCGCGTGACCCGGGATTTCAGCAGCGGGGTCTGCCGTTCGGCGCGACCGACCTGGGTACGGGTCTGCCAGACTGGCACGCCACCCTGATACAGGGTCAGCTCGGCGGCGGCGACGTTGACCAGCAAACCGTCGGGCTCCATGTCCTGCGCCAGCCAGCGGAAGCGCTCAAGGTTGACCCGCAACTGCTCGCGGCGCGTCAGCGGGCTGATGTTGAGCTCGGCAATCGTCCCCGGCCCGACTACCCCGTCGGCCTGCAACGAATGGTTGGCCTGAAAGCTCTTCACCGCTTCCACCAGTACGCCCTCATAGGCATTGCCGGGCGTGCCGATAGCGTGAGTCAGGTAGCCTTCGTTGAACAGGCGCTGGGCCAGTTCCGGCACGCGTTTGTCTTCCATCGCCGGGCGCAGCAGCGGGCCGTTGCCCACCGACTGCCAGTGCGGCAAGGCCTGCAGCCGCTGGCTGGCGTAGAGGTGGCGCAGGCTTTGGTATTGCGCCAGACGCGGACGCGCCAGATCGAACGCGGCCTTGATGTCGTGCAGACCGGGCACGGCGATCGCCAGCAATTCAGCCTGACGATCACGCGGGGTGTCATCGGAATGCCACAGCGGCTCGAAATGCGACTGCAACAGGCGCCCGTAATGCAAGTCCTGCAGGGCTTGCAGGTAATAGCGGCTGATGTCGATATCGGCGCACAACTCACCGTCCTGCGGCGGATTGGCCGCCACCGGGTAGCGCTGGGGATTGAGGCCATCATCGGCCAACAGCTGCAACTGCGCGTGCAAGGCCGGCAAACGCCCGGACTCACTGGCCCACACCGGCAGCCAGTCCTGCTGCTGGTAGAACGCTTGTAATTGCGTCAGCGCCGCGCCGCTCAGGTGCGCGGCAATCGCCGGACACGCCTGCGGTAAACCGATCAGCACCGCTTGCAGCGGACTTTGCGGTTCGACCGGCATTTCCGCCGGCGGCGTCGGCAGGGTCTGCAAGGGCGGCAGCGGTTCATCGGCACAAGCGACAAACGGCGCAGCGAGCAAACAAATGCTCAAGTAGCATGCGTACTTTTTGAACAACTGCTTTACTCCAATCCGTGGCCGTCTGAATGACGGTCAACCTTACATCAGGTGCGCTGAACAGTCAGGCCCGAATCAGGGGGTCTGTCGGGTATGACTGGGAGTCAGGAGCCAAAGTGCCAAATAAGTAGCAAGTGAGGACACTTCATAAATGTTGACGTTTTTGCGCCGACTTCTGCTGACCACCGCGACCCTTGTCGCCGTGAGCAGCCCAGCTTTCGCCGCCGGCAAGCCATCGCCGGTTCTCTTCACCAGCCTCGCGCACGCCGCGCCGGAACTCAATCCCCAAGCGCTCAAAGGTGCCTTGAGCGCCATGCAATGTGCGGTCAACAATGGCGCGAGACCCTCACGCCACCTGGCGATCATCGATTATTCGCAACCCTCCACCGCCCGCCGGCTGTGGATCTTCGACTTGAACAGAAAGAAACTGGTGCTGCGCGACCTGGTCGCCCATGGTTCGAATTCCGGGGAAAACTTCGCCACCCAGTTCTCCAACCGCGAAGGCAGTTACCAGTCCAGCCTCGGTCTGTTCCGCACCCAGGAAAGCTACGAGGGGACCCATGGTTATTCGCTGCGCATGGACGGTCTGGAGCCCGGCTTCAATGACCTGGCCCGCGACCGCGCCATCGTGATCCACGCCGCCGATTACGTGAATCCGTTGTGGAGCAAGCGTCAGGGCCGAATCGGTCGCAGCCAGGGTTGCCCGGCGGTGCGTCCGCAAGTGGCAAAGCAGGTGATCGACAAACTCAAGGACGGCCAGTTCATGTTCTCCTGGTACCCGGATCAGCGCTGGCTGAAGTCCTCGCCGTACCTCAACTGCCAGCCACAGCAGGTGGCGAGCATCTTGAGCACTCACGCCAGCTAAGGATCCTGCAGGAGCTGCGGCACGCTGCGATCTTTTGATGTTGCCTTTAAAAGATCGCAGCGTGCCGCAGCTCCTACAGGGATTTGTTTCCGTCAGCAGCGCTTTGGCTGGGCTGGCCGCTTCCACGGGTGAGCCGGGTTCGGCTGATGATCAGGGCCATGACCATCAGCGCCGCCGCAACCCCGAACGTGCTGTGCAAGCCGCTGCCGATGACTTCGGCCGGAGCTTGCGTCGGGTTTCCTGTAGCGAAGGCAAACACCGCGCCCATGACCGCCGCGCCGGTGATCAAGCCCAGATTGCGCGACAGCCCGAGCAAGGCCGACACCACGCCGCGCTGATCCTGACTGACCGTCGCCATCAACCCGGTATTGTTCGCCGCCTGGAACAACGCGTAACTGCTGGCAACCACAGCCATCGGCAGCAGATATGCCGGAAGACCAAAGCCCATCGGCAACAAGGCCAACAAACTGCAACCACCGGCCAACCCAAGCAACGCCCCCGGCACCACCCGCTGTGCGCCGAAGCGATCCACCAGACGCCCGGCCGGCACTCCGCCGCACGCCGCCAGCAGCGGCCCGACCGACAACGCCAGACCGACCACGGTGCTGCCCAGTCCCAACCCCCGGCTCAGGTAAAACGGCCCGACCACCAGCGTGGTCATCATCACCGTCGTCACCAGCAACGTCAGGGCCAGGCTGCTGCTCAGACGCGCGTCGGCGAACAATGACAGACGAATCAGCGGCACTCTGGCTTTTAGCTCGACCGCGATAAACACCCCTGCGCCGCACAGGCTGACCAGCAGCAACATCAGGGTGAATCCATCAACCGTCATCGCCAGCGCGTAGGCCGCCAGCGTCAACACCAGTACCCCGCTGCCGAGGTAATCAAACGCGACCCTCGACTTCGCTGGCCGATCCGCCGGCAGAAAGCGATAAACCAGCCACGCATTGAGCAGGCCCAACGGTACGTTGAGGACAAAGATCGACGGCCAGCCGACATGCGCGATCAGCAGACCACCCAGCGATGGCCCGAGGCTGGTGCCGGTGGCCGACATGGTTGCCAGCAACCCCATCGCGCTGCCCGCACGCGCCTTGGGCACCGCATCCGCCACCAGCGCGACCGTCAAGGCGAACATGATCGCCGCGCCAAGGCCTTGCACTGCGCGTGCGCCGATCAACCAGCCCAACCCCGGAGCCAGTGCGCAACACAACGAAGCACTGGTAAAAATGCCGATGCCGATCAGCAGCAGTCGCCGCCGCCCGAACACATCGCCCAGACGCCCGACACTGACAATCAACGTGGTGACCGCCAGCAGGTACGCCAGCACGATCCACTGCACCTGTTGAAATGTCGCATTGAACGCTGCCGCCAGCGTCGGTAATCCGGCATTGGCGATGCTGGTGTCCAGCGACGGCATCAACATCGACAGGGCCAGACTGGTCAGCGCCCAGCGGGCTTGAGGGGGCAAGGGGGATCCGGGCATCGGGCGCTCCTGGTGCAAAGGTCAGACGGCATAGCCTGAGTCTCGACAAGGCAAGGCGCAAGACGCATGATTTGCACTTGATACCTGCATGGAACGCCATGTCATGAGCACACCGGATCTGAACCTGTTGATCACCCTCGACGTGTTGTTGCGCGAAGGCAGCGTCGCCCGCGCCGCGCACATTCTGCGGTTGAGCCCGTCAGCGATGAGCCGCGCCCTGGCCCGGCTGCGCGAGACCACCGGCGATCCGTTGCTGGTGCGCGCCGGCCGAGGTCTGGTGCCGACCCCGCGTGCGCTGGAGTTGCGCGAACGGGTCAGCGCTCTGGTGCAGGAATCCGAGGCGGTGTTGCGCCCTGCCGAAGTGCTCGATCCCGGCCAGTTGCAGCGCACCTTCACCCTGCGCAACACCGACGGCTTTGTCGAAACCTTCGCCGCCGCGCTGCTCGCACGAATCGCTGAAGAAGCACCCGGCGTGCGCCTGCGCTTTGTGCAGAAAGCCGACAAGGACAGCACGCCGCTGCGCGAAGGCCGGGTCGATCTGGAGACCGGCGTGGTCGACGACAGCACCGACCCGACGCTGCACAGTCGCATCCTGTTTGAGGATCACTGGATCGGTGTAGTGCGCGAAGGTCATCCGTTGAGTGCGGGCAAAATCAGCAGCAAACGCTTTGCCGGTGGCCAGCACATTCTCATCTCACGGCGCGGGCGCAGCAGCGGCCCGGTCGACGAAGCGTTGCTCGCCACGGGGCTGACGCGGGACATCGTTACATCATTCGGCGGCTTTTCGGCAGCGCTGACGCTGGTCCGCGAATCGGACCTGATCGCCACGGTTCCGGAGCGTCACACCAGCAAGCTGCGCATGGGCCTGCACAGCTTCGCCCTGCCCTTCAGGATGCCGCCGATCAGCGTTTCGATGCTCTGGCACCCGCGCATGGATGCCGACCCAGCGCACCGCTGGCTGCGCAACTGTGTGCGGGAGGTCTGCCTCTAGCGCGCATCGCCGCCGGCCGGTTTATAGAACAGGAATTTGCCGACCTCAGCGGTCTTTCGGTATTCCCTGGCCCAGCTCGGATGCACCTTGCGATCATGGAAGTACAGTGCGCCATGGGTGCGATCCGGCAACTGGCGGTTGAGTGCCTTGCCGGCGATGTCCTTGGCCAGAGTGTATTCGGCATCTTCCTTGACCTGATCCGCCTTGCCATCGCACCACCAGGAAAACTGGCAGCTCTTGGTTTCCGAACCCTGCTTGACCACTTCGCACACTGTACCGGGGAAACCGTCGTGCCCCAGGCGATTCATCACCACATTGGCCACCGCTTGCATTTCCGGGGTGTCGCGACCCTTGGCTTCCCAGTAGATACTGCGCGCCAGGCAGGTGATCGGATCGTCCAGCGGCGCGGTGCCGGCAGGGTCCACGGCTTGTACTTCAGTGGGGGTGATCGCTTCTGATTTGGGCGCCGGCGCCGCGCTGACGTTGTCGGCGGCCTTTTCTTCCAGCACCTGGGCTTTCTCTTCAGCCTTGGCCTTGATCGGCGCCTGTTCAGTGGCGCTCACAACGCCGGCCATCAGGGTTAATGCGAAACAGCCAGCCAACCATTTCAATCCCATGTCAGTTCTTCCGGCAGCGCCCGTTCCGGGCAAGGTGTTTCGTGGGGGAGACGCCCGGTTCCCGGGGCCTTGGGAGAGTGTAGACGGCAAATACCGGGGTAACGTTCCGCAGAAAAAGCCGCTCGATGAAGAAAAAGACATTGCACTCCCCCGGGCCATTTCGCGCATCATGAGCGCACTCAGCTCAAGGGAGATTTCCATGCGCTTCATGCCATCCGTCTTGCGTTTTGCCGCGCTGTCCGTGGGCCTGGTCGTAGCCGCCTCGGCCATGGCTGCCGACGAGTCGCAACTGATCGAGTCGATCAACGCCTACCGCAGCCAACCGCAGCGTTGCGGCAGCCAGGCGTCCAGTGAACTGCCACCGCTGTCGGCCGACCCACGGCTGAGACTGCCAGCCAGCGGTGCGGTCGATCTGCAACAGGCCATGGCCAGCGCCAGCTACCCGATGGTCAACGTGCAGGCGATCACCCTCAACGGTCCACGGGATGCGGCGTCGGCGATGCAGGCGATTGAGGAAAGTTTCTGTCAGGTGGTGCTGGATCCGCAGTTCGTCGATGTCGGCGTCAGCCGCGCCGATCGCGACTGGCGCATTGTGCTGGCGCGCCCCTTGCTCTCGGCGAAGCTGGGCGATGCGCAGACCGAAGGCCAGAAGTTGCTCGAACAACTCAACGCTGCCCGCGCCCAACCGCGTCAGTGCGGCAGCCAGGCCTTTGCCGCTGCCGGGCCACTGGCCTGGAACGCGAGCCTGGGCACGATCTCCCAGGATCACAGCCGCGACATGGCCAACAACAACTACTTCGATCACAAGGACCGCGACGGCCGCACACCCGGTGACCGCGCCGAACTGGCCGGCTACAGCGGCCAACTGGTCGGCGAAAACATCGCCGCCGGGCAAGACACTGTGCGCAAGGTCGTCGACGGCTGGCTCGCCAGCCCCGGCCACTGCGCCAACCTGATGAACCCGCAATACAAGGAACTCGGCGCCGCCTACGCGACCGATCCGAAAAGCAGCGCCGGGATCTACTGGACGGCGATGTTTGGTGCACAGTAACCCGCTAGCTGATGCACCACTTCCTCTGCGGGGAGGCTGCGCCTGCGGTGGTTAGCCACCGCTATTGCGGCACACGCCCGCCACGCTGTACTTGAGCGTATTGAGCTGCCCACGCGAATCTTCGTAAGTCATGGCCGTAGGCACCACCGAGCACGCTGGCTGCGGTTTCACCACGCTGACGATTTTCACCACATCCAGCTTCATTCCGTATGCGTATTCGGTGACCACCGGCGCCGCTTTGCCGCGTTCAGCCGCGTATTGCTCCATGGCTTTGGCGTTGGCACTGAACGCGCGCTCGAAGGTGCGATCACCGCCGCCCTCGGCCAGTGCATTCACGGACATCGCCATGACGCCAGCGAACACCATCGACTTAAGCATATTCATCTTCATTTCCTTCCCAGCCAGGCTCAAAAAAAGCCCGGCGTCGATGCGCGATGACGGGCTTGTTTCAGGTTCAAGCAGCGTTAAAGATCCTGAGTTTTCTGCTCTTTCTTTTCATTGACGACCACCGGGTTGGCAGCGGCTTTTTCCTTGGCCACGAACAGCTCCACGGCGCGATCATTGGCGCTCATCATCCGGTCGAACGTGCGGTCACCACCGCCTTCGGCCATGGCCAGGGACGACAGCATCAGGGCGGTTGCAAAGGCACTCAGTCGGGCGAATTTCATGGTTGATTCCTCGTTTAAGTAACTGACGGGATCAAGGTAACAAGGCGCACCTTTCGTGACGGTGGCGTGGGGATTACAGATTCGTAATGTGCCAAGCGCGGCAGCCACGCCGAGAATTTCCGGCCAGAGAAATACCTTGTGGCGAGGGAGCTTGCTCCCGCTGGGGCGCGCAGCGGCCCTCGCTCTTCCTTTGAAAAAGCGCGGCCTGCTGCGCAGTCCAGCGGGAGCAAGCTCCCTCGCCACAGGGTTTGTGGTTGTTCTATCAGGCAGGTGTTGTGTCCTCATCCCGGCGATGGGCGATCTGGTACAGCGCGGGCAAGATCAGCAACGTGAGGATCGTCGAGGACAGAATCCCGCCAATCACCACCGTCGCCAGCGGCCGCTGCACTTCCGCGCCGGTGCCCGTCGCCAGCGCCATCGGAATAAACCCCAGCGACGCCACCAACGCGGTCATCAATACCGGCCGCAAGCGCGTCAGCGCGCCGACGTTGATCGCCTCCGTCAGCGACCGTCCCTCCTCACGCAAATTGCGAATGAACGCGATCATCACCAGTCCGTTGAGCACCGCTACCCCGGACAACGCGATAAACCCCACGCCTGCGGAAATCGACAGCGGAATATCCCGCAACCACAGCGCCATCACCCCGCCGGTCAACGCAAACGGAATCCCGGTAAACACCAGCAAGCCGTCCTTGAGGTTGTTGAACATCATGAACAACAACCCGAACACCAGCAGCAACGCCACCGGCACCACAATCTGCAGGCGCTTGGCCGCTGATTGCAGTTGCTCGAACTGCCCGCCCCAACGGGTCCAGTAACCGGCCGGGACCTGCACCTCACGCTCGATCACCGCACCGGCCTCGCTGACGAACGAGCCGATATCCCGCCCGCGCACGTTGGCGCTGACGATCACCAGACGCTTGCCGTTTTCGCGGCTGACCTGGTTCGGCCCGAGCACCAGATCGAGGCTGGCGACGTCCTTCAGCGCGATAAAACCGATCTGGTTCGCCGCACCGCTCAGCGCCGGTACCGGAATCAGCAACGCCGACAAGCCGTCGATGTCCTTGCGCATGGCATCGGACAACCGCACCACCATGTCGAAGCGCCGATCGCCCTCGTACAAGGTGCCGGCCTGACGCCCGCCCACCGCGACGGCGATGGTGTCCTGCACATCACCGACGTTGAGCCCATAACGCGCCGCTTTGTCGCGGTCGATGTTGATGGTCAGCACCGGTAGCCCGGTGGTCTGCTCGACTTTCACTTCAGAGGCGCCGTTGACCTTTTGCATTGCCGCCGCGATCTTCGCTGCCGTGGCGTTGAGCACGTCCATGTCATCGCCGAACACCTTGACCGCGACATCGCTACGCACGCCGGAGATCAGTTCGTTGAAGCGCAACTGGATCGGCTGCGACAGTTCATAGTTGCTGCCCGGCAGCGTCGCGGCAGCGGCTTGCAGTTCGGCCATCAGGGTTTCGCGGGACTTCTTCGGGTCGGGCCACTGGTCCTTCGGTTTGAGCATCACGTAGCTGTCGGAGATGTTCGGCGGCATCGGATCGGAGGCGATTTCCGCCGTGCCGGTACGGGCGAACACCCGTTCAACTTCCGGCACTTTGGCCAGGATCAGCGTTTCCAGGCGCTGCTGCATGTCCACCGATTGCGTCAGGCTGGTGCCCGGCACGCGCAGCGCTTGCAGAGCGAAATCGCCTTCACTGAGACTCGGTACAAACTCGCTGCCCATGCGGCTGGTGAGCACGCCGCTGAACACGATCACCCCCAACGCCGCGCCCACCGCCACCGTGCGATGCGCCATGACCCAGGCCAGCGCCGGCGCATACACCCGACGTGCGCCGCGCATCACCGCGCCCTCTTCCTCCTTGACCTTGCCGGTGACGAACAGCGCAATCGCTGCCGGCACGAAGGTCACCGACAGCAGCATCGCACCGAGCAGCGCGATGACCACGGTGAACGCCATCGGGTGGAACATTTTCCCTTCGACGCCGCTCAGGGCGAAGATCGGCAGGTACACCACCATGATGATCAACTGGCCGAAAATCAGCGGTCGTCGCGCCTCTTTCGCCGCGGCGAACACTTCCTTGAAACGCTCGACGCGGGTCAGCAAGCGCCCATGATGCTGCTGCGCGTGAGCCAGGCGGCGCAGGGTGTTTTCGACGATCACCACCGCGCCGTCGACGATGATCCCGAAGTCCAGCGCGCCGAGGCTCATCAGGTTGGCGCTGACCTTGTTGCTGAACATGCCGGTGAAGGTGAACAGCATCGACAGCGGAATCACCATCGCCGTGATCAGCGCGGCGCGGATGTTGCCGAGGAACAGGAACAGAATCGCGATCACCAGAATCGCGCCTTCGATCAGGTTCTTTTTCACTGTGGCGATGGCTTTGTCGACCAGGTGCGTGCGGTCGTACACCGGCACGGCAATCACGCCTTGCGGCAGGGATTTATTGATCTGTTCGAGCTTGCTGGCCACCGCTTGCGAGACCGTGCGGCTGTTCTCGCCGATCAGCATGAACACCGTGCCGAGCACCACTTCGCGGCCATTTTCGGTGGCCGCACCGCTGCGCAATTCACGGCCGATTTCCACGGTGGCGACGTTCTTCACCCGGATCGGCGTGCCGTCGACATTGGCCATGACGATGTTGGCGATGTCTTCGGTACTCGCCACTTGCCCCGGCGCGCGGATCAGCAACTGCTCGCCGCTGCGCTCGATATAACCGGCGCCGACGTTGGCGTTGTTGCGCTCCAGCGCGGTGATCAGATCGGTGAGGGTGAGCTTGTACGCGGCAAGGCGTTTCGGATCCGGCGCGATCTGATATTCCTTGGCAAACCCACCGATGGTGTTGATCTCGGCAACACCCGGTACGTTGCGCAATTGCGGCTTGATGATCCAGTCCTGAATCACCCGCAAATCGGTCGGCGTGTAGGTTGTGCCGTCGTCCTTCAACGCGCCCTCCTTCGCCTCGACCGTCCACAGAAAGATCTCGCCGAGGCCGGTGGAGATCGGTCCCATCAGCGCTTCGGAGCCTTCCGGTAATTGCTCCTTGGCGATCTGCAGACGCTCGTTGACCAGTTGGCGAGCGAAGAACAGGTCGGTGCCGTCCTTGAAGATCACCGTGACCTGCGACAGCCCGGAGCGTGACAGCGAACGGGTCTGCTCCAGCGCCGGCAAACCGGCCATCGCGGTTTCAATCGGGAAAGTGATGCGCTGCTCGGTTTCCAGCGGCGAGAACCCGGCGGCGCCGGTATTGATCTGCACCTGGACGTTGGTGATGTCGGGCACAGCGTCGATCGGCAGCTTTTGATAACTGGCGATGCCGAGGCCGGCCATGAGCAGAACGGCGAGCAGCACGATGATGCGCTGCTCGATGGCAAACTGGATCAGGCGTTCGAACATGGGGACCTTCCAGAATTAATGACTGTGCTCGGCTGAGGCTTTGCCCAGCTCCGACTTGAGGACGAAGCTGCCGGCGCTGGCGACTTGCACGCCCGGTTCCAGCCCTTGGGTGACTTCCACGTGGCCGGCGGCGCGGCTGCCCAGTTCCACCGCCTGCGCCTTGAAACCGTCGTCGGTTCGGACGAATACCGTGGGTTTGTCCTCGACGGTCTGGACCGCGGTTTCCGGCACGGCGACTTTGGCCTGGCGGCTCTCGGTGGCGACCCGCGCGGTGACGAACAGCCCCGGACGCCATGAGCCCTGCGGGTTTTCCAGGGTCACGCGCACGGTCGCGGTGCGGGTTTGTTCGACGAGCAGGCTGCCGACGTAAGCCACGCGGCCGTCTACTTCGGCTTTCAGTTCCGGCGCGCTGACGGTGACCGGTTTGCCCACCTGCACCTGGGTCAGATCCTTCGGTGAAACACCGAAGGTCACCCACACGCGGGACAAGTCCGAAAGGGTGAACGCGGCCGTGGTTTCATCGACCACCTCGCCCGGTGTCAGGTGTTTTTCCACCACCACGCCGTCGAATGGCGCGCGCAGTTCGTAGCGATTGCCGCCAGTGGCGACCATGCTGCCGCTGAGCACGCTGATTTTTTGCCGGGCGTTGTTCATGGCGATTTCCGCCTCTTCCAGCGCCTGCCTGGCCTGAAGGAAATCCTGTTCGGCGGAAATCTTGTCCTGCCAGAGCCTTTTCTCGCGCTCGTAGGTGGTCCGCGCCAAGGCCAGACGCCGTTGTGTGGCGGCCTGTTCGCTGCGCTGATCGGAGATCTGCTGACTGGCGATCACTGCCAGCAACTGGCCCTTCTTCACCGGCTGCCCGAGGTTGACCGCGACCGACTCGACCACCCCCGGCACGCGCGGCACGACGTGCGCAGTGCGATCCTCATCGAAGCGCACTTCGCCGGGGAACGACAGGCCGAGACTGATGTTTTGCGCCCGCGCCTCGGCCAGTTGAATGCCTGCGGCGGCGATCTGCTCGGCGCTCAATTCGATGTGGCCTTCTTCGGCATGTTCGCCTTCGGCGGCAGCGCCCTCCTCGGCGTGATCGGCATGTTCGGAAGCCTCATCGGCGTGAGCGCCGATATTGCTCGTGGCCGGCCACATCGCGCCGATGCCAATGCCAATGCCCAACGCCAAGGTCGCCACCGCGACCACCATCAGTTTTTTATCCATGGAAACTCCTCTGCGCCGTGCCATCGCGCAGTTGTCTGAAAAGTGAAATTCAAGGGCTGACGCTGAGGTCGCCGAAGATCCGTTCGAGGCGCACGCGGGCGTCGGTCGCCTCGCTGACGGCCTGGAGGTATTGGCTGCGCGCAGCGATCAGGGTGCGCTGGGCGTCGAGTACGTCGAGGAAACCGAACTTGCCCATTTCGAAACCGCGTGTGGCGCTGTCCACTGCGCTTTGTGCGGCGGGCAGGATGGTCTGGTTGAACGCGTTGACTTCGCCGTTGGCGGTCTGCCATTGCTCAAGGCTGGTCTGGACTTCGGTGCGCAAACGCAACTCGGTGGCGTTGCGCAGATCCCGCGCCTGATCGCTGCGCCGTGCGGCGGCGAGTACGTTGCCCTGATTGCGGTTGAACAGCGGAATCGGCATCGACAGCCCGACCACGTTGACCCGCTCGCGCTCGGTTTCGCTGTACTGGCTGCCGATGCTCACGGTCAGATCGGGAATGCGCTGGGACTTTTCCAGGCCCAACGAGGCTTCGCGCTGATCGATCTGCAGTTTCGCCAGACGCAGCTCGGCGGTCTGGTTCAGACGCTCGAGCAAACGGCTGGGCGGCGGCAGCGTGGCGAGGGTTTGCGTGGCGGCTTGCACGTTGGTCGAGGTCGGCAACGGTGCGCCCATGACCTGCGCCAGTTGCTGATAGGCGTTGGCCTGATCGCGCTCGGCGCGGCTCACCTCCAGGCGCACTTCCGAGAGCTGCACTTGCGCTCGGGTGCCTTCGACCGGCGACGATTTACCGGCCTCGATCCGTCCTTGGGCCACGCGCAAACCGTGCTCGGCCAGTTGCAGCGACTGGCGCGCCAGCTGCAAGCGTTGCTGCGCGGTTTGCGTGCTGTTGAACGCCTGGATCACATCGGCGCGCAAGGCATTGCGCTTGCGTTCCAGTTCGATGCCGGCGGCGTCCTGCGCACGGCTGGCGACATCGATGCGCGCACCGCGTTTGCCGCCCAGTTCAATCGGCTGGCTGAGCATCACCGTAGTGGTGCGCGAGTTGCGCCGGGTGTCTTCAGCCTCCCACGACACCTCGGGATTGGGGATCAGGCCAGCCTGCTGGCGATCGCTCTCGGCAATGCCGATTTCCCACTGCGCGGCGGCGAGATCGGGATTGCCGGCGAAGGCGCTTTGCAGCGCCTGATCCAGAGTCAGGGTCGAGGCGCCGGCAAGGCTGCTGCCGACCAGCAACAAGAAGCCGCTGACAGTTTTTTTCAGGCGTGATCGCGCCGTCAGTTCGATTAAACCGGGCAATGGAGGACTTCCTTTAATTCAGGATTTTTCGATGCCGCCACGTTAGGGTTTTGAACTTATCGACAAGGTGACTGGAACATTACAAATCCGTTATCCACGGTTTGGCAAAGTTGTTTTGCTCTAGGATGCGAAGTGCAAACGGTTTTGCCGCAATACATGGAAACAAATACTCGGTAGTTATCTGCCGAACAGCACTTGTCTGAATGCAATAGATGTCTGCTGACGCTTCCAGGCTGCGACAGGCTGTCGCGGATGGCCGTTTTAAAGGCCTCCCGAGATTGACCCTGTAGCCACTACAGCCTTTACCGTGTTCGTCATTCGTTATTGAACAGCGTCCGGAAGACCTAACAAAAACCACAACTTTCCCGGCCCCCTTAATTAAATATCCCTTAAATAAAAGTGGTGATAGATCATGCGAATCCTTGTCGTCGAGGACGAGCTTAAAGCTGCCGAATACTTGCATCAGGGTTTGACCGAAAGTGGTTATATCGTTGACCACGCCGCCACCGGTGCCGATGGATTGCATCTGGCGCAACAGCAGGCGTATGACCTGATCATTCTCGATGTGAACTTGCCGGAACTGGACGGCTGGGGTGTGCTGGAGCAACTGCGCCGCACCCACTCAACGCGGGTGATGATGCTCACCGCGCGCGGGCGGCTGGCGGACAAGATTCGCGGTCTGGACCTGGGCGCCGACGACTATCTGGTCAAGCCGTTCGAGTTTCCCGAGTTGCTGGCGCGGGTGCGCACCTTGATGCGCCGTAGCGAAAACATCCCGGTGCCGCAGGTGTTGAAAGTCGCTGATCTGGAGCTTGATCCGGGCCGGCATCGGGCGTTTCGTGGCGAGCAGCGCATCGACCTGACCACCAAGGAGTTCGCCCTGCTGCATTTGCTGATGCGCCAGTCCGGCGAGGTGCTGACCCGTACGCAGATCATCTCGCTGGTGTGGGACATGAATTTCGACTGCGACACCAATGTGGTCGAAGTCTCGATCCGCCGCTTGCGGGCGAAGATCGATGATCCGTTCGACAACAAGCTGATCCACACCCTGCGCGGTGTCGGCTACGTGCTGGAGGCGCGGGAATGAAGCCGACCAGCCTGTCGATGCGCCTCGGGTTGACGGTGAGTATTCTCGGCGCGCTGTTGGTGGTATTTCTGGCGATCCTTGCCTATTTCGCCCTGACCCATGAGTTGAATGCGCTGTCCCGCGACAGCCTGCAAAAGAAGATGGCGCAGGTGGAGCACAGTCTGTCGCTGTACGTCGACGCCAACGAAGTCAGTGGCAAGCCGCACATTCTGCTCGATCAGGTCATGGGGCATGACAACCTGACGCTGACGATTTATGACCGCTCGAACCTGCGTTCGCCGCTGCTCAAGTCCGGCTCAGGACTGAAGGATCCACGCGCCGAATTACGCGCGGTGCGAGGCACCACCGAGCGGTTGGCCTATAGCGAAAGCATCGATGACGAGGGCGCGAAGTTCCTCACCGCGTCGAAGCTTATTCCGCTCAAGGATGGCAGCAGCGTGCCGGTGCTGCTGTCGATGGACAACGCGCATGATCAGGCGCTGCTCAGCGCCTATCTGCGCTCGACGCTGATTGCCTTGCCGCTGTTGCTGGTGTTCATCGGCCTCACCGCGTGGGGCGCGGTGCAGCGTGGACTGGCGCCGCTGCGCGAGTTTCGCAAAGTGGCGGCGATGGTCTCGACGCAGGATCTGGATCATCGGCTGTCGGTGGTGAACATGCCGCAAGAGCTGAGCGAGCTGGCGCAGGGCATCAACTTCATGCTGCATCGGCTGGATGCCGGGGTGCAGCAGTTGTCGCAGTTCTCCGATGACCTGGCGCACGAGCTGCGTACGCCGATCAACAACCTGATGGGCAAGGCCCAGGTGACGCTGTCTCGCGAGCGCACGAGCGAGGAATACCAGGACGTGCTGGTGTCTTGCACCGAGGAGCTGGAGCGCGTGGCACGGATTGTTTCCGACATGCTGTTTTTGGCGCAGGTCAGTCATCCGTCGGCGCTGGCGCCGTTTGAATCGGTGGCGCTGGAGGAGGAAGCGGCGAAGGTCGCGGAGATGTTTTCGCTGTCGGCGCAGGACAAGCAGATTCATTTGAATGTCATTGGCAGCGCATCGGTGTTGGGCGATCGGCTGATGATTCAGCGGGCGATTTCCAATCTGCTGTCCAACGCGCTGCGCCACTGCCCGAACGGCAAAACCATCACCTTGCTGATCGAGCAAGGTGCGACGCAGGCTTCACTGCTGGTGAGCAATCCCGGCGCCGGCATCGAGGCGCAACACCTGCCGCACCTGTTCGACCGTTTCTACCGCGTCGACAGTGCCCGCTCACGCTCACAGGGCAGCACCGGGCTGGGGCTGGCGATCGTGCGCTCGATCATGAGCCTGCATCAGGGGGTAGCGGAGGTGAAGAGTTTGCCGGGCGTCATGACCGTATTCCGCCTCGGTTTTCCTGCGGTGACATCCACGGCCCCATCGCTTGCAGGCAAGCTCCTACAGTGAATTGCGGTGACCCGGGTCCGACGCCATGCTTGATACCTTTGAAGCAATTCAAACATGAAGCCGGCATTGACCGATGTCCTGTAGGAGCTGCCGCAGGCTGCGATCTTTTGCCTTGGCCTTGGAAGATCAGGAGCAAAAGATCGCAGCCTTCGGCAGCTCCTACAGGGATCGGGGTGATTTTGAGTTTTGTGGACACAACCGAAACTGTGGGAGCTTGCCTGCAAGCGATGGCGGTGGGTCAGTCGACATCTTTGTTGCCTGACACTCCGCTATCGCGAGCAGGCTCACCCCTACAGTGAATTGCGGTGAACCCGGGCCCGACGCCATGCTTGATCCCTTTGAAGAGATTCAAACATGAAGCCGGCATTGACCGATGTCCTGTAGGAGCTGCCGCAGGCTGCGATCTTTTGCCTTGGCCTTTGAAGATCAGGATCAAAAGATCGCAGCCTGCGGCAGCTCCTACAGGGATCGGGTGTTTTTGAGTTTTGTGGACACCACTGAAACCTGTGGGAGCTTGCCTGCAAGCGATGGCGGTGGGTCAGTCGACATCTTTGTTGCCTGACACTCCGCTATCGCGAGCAGGCTCACCCCTACAGTGAATTGCGGTGAACCCGGGCCCGACGCCATGCTTGATCCCTTTGAAGAGATTCAAACATGAAGCCGGCATTGACCGATGTCCTGTAGGAGCTGCCGCAGGCTGCGATCTTTTGCCTTGGCCTTTGAAGATCAGGATCAAAAGATCGCAGCCTGCGGCAGCTCCTACAGGGATCGGGTGTTTTTGAGTTTTGTGGACACCACTGAAACCTGTGGGAGCTTGCCTGCAAGCGATGGCGGTGGGTCAGTCGACATCTTTGTTGCCTGACACTCCGCTATCGCGAGCAGGCTCACTCCTACAGTGAATTGCGGTGAACCTGGGCCCGACGCCATGCTTGATACCTTTGAAGAGATTCAAACATGAAGCTGGCATTGACCGATGTCCTGTAGGAGCTGCCGCAGGCTGCGATCTTTTGCCTTGGCCTTGGAAGATCAGGATCAAAAGATCGCAGCCTGCGGCAGCTCCTACAGGGATCGGGGTGTTTTTGAGTTTTTTGGACACCACTGAAACCTGTGGGAGCTTGCCTGCAAGCGATGGCGGTGGGTCAGTCGACATCTTTATTGCCTGACACTCCGCTATCGCGAGCAGGCTCACTCCTACAGTGAATTGCGGTGACCCGGGCCCGACGCCATGCTTGATACCTTTGAAGCAATTCAAACATGAAGCCGGCATTGACCGATGCCCTGTAGGAGCTGCCGCAGGCTGCGATCTTTTGCCTTGGCCTTTGAAGATCAGGAGCAAAAGATCGCAGCCTGCGGCAGCTCCTACAGGGATCGGGTGTTTTTGAGCTTTGTGGACACCACTGAAACCTGTGGGAGCTTGCCCACCGCTACCGCGAGCAGGCTCACTCCTACAGTGAATTGCGGTGACCCCGGGCCCGACGCCATGCTTGATACCTTTGAAGAAATTCAAACATGAAGCCGGCATTGACCGATGTCCTGTAGGAGCTGCCGCAGGCTGCGATCTTTTGCCTTGGCCTTGGAAGATCAGGAGCAAAAGATCGCAGCCTGCGGCAGCTCCTACAGG
>NZ_JFYN01000003.1 GCF_000631985.1 Pseudomonas sp. RIT288 | reverse complement strand
AATTCAAACATGAAGCCGGCATTGACCGATGTCCTGTAGGAGCTGCCGCAGGCTGCGATCTTTTGCCTTGGCCTTGGAAGATCAGGAGCAAAAGATCGCAGCCTGCGGCAGCTCCTACAGGGATCGGGGTGTTTTTGAGTTTTGTGGACACCACTGAAACTTGTGGGAGCTTGCCTGCAAGCGATTACGGTAGATCGGACAGCAAAAAAAACGGCACCTTTCGGTGCCGTTCGCTGTTCACAGTTCAGACTTATTTGCGAGCATCCGCCCACGATTTCAGCAGTTGGTTGTAGCTCACGGTCTCGCCCTTCGGCTTCTCGTTGGCCAGCTTCGGTTTCGGTGCGCCCGGCTGGTCGAACCAGTATTGCGCGTCGCGTTCCGGGTTCATTTTCGGGGCGCACACCGCTTGGGCCTTGGAGCGTTCGAGACGGGTCATGATTGCGTCCTGATCCTTGGCCAGGCCGTCCAACGCCTGTTGCGGAGTCTTCTCGCCGCTGGCCGCTTCGGCGATGTGGCTCCACCACAGCTGCGCCAGACGCGGATAGTCCGGCACGTTGGTTCCGGTCGGGGTCCATTGCACGCGGGCCGGGCTGCGGTAGAACTCGACCAGACCGCCGAGTTTAGGCGCCAGATCGGTCATCGCCTGCGAGTTGATGTCCGACTCACGAATAGGCGTCAGGCCGACGATGGTTTTCTTCAGCGACACGGTTTTCGAAGTGACGAACTGGGCGTACAGCCACGCCGCCAGCTTCTGTTTCTCAGGCGTGGATTTCATGAACGTCCACGAGCCCACGTCCTGATAGCCGAGCTTCATGCCCTCTTCCCAATACGGCCCGCGCGGCGACGGCGCCATGCGCCATTTCGGCGTGCCGTCGGCGTTGACCACCGGCAGGCCCGGTTTGGTCATGTCGGCGGTGAACGCGGTGTACCAGAAGATCTGTTGGGCAATGTTGCCTTGCGACGGCACCGGGCCGGACTCGGAGAAGGTCATGCCCGCTGCTTCCGGTGGCGCGTAGGCCTTGAGCCAGTCGACGTATTTCTGCGTGGCGAACACTGCCGCCGGGCCGTTGGTGTCGCCGCCGCGGGTCACGCTGGAACCGACCGGGTGGCAGTCCTCGACGCGAATCCCCCACTCGTCCACCGGCAAGCCGTTGGGCAGGCCCTTGTCGCCGCCACCGGCCATGGAGAACCAGGCATCGGTGAAGCGCCAGCCCAGCGACGGGTCTTTCTTGCCGTAGTCCATGTGGCCGTAGACGCGTTTGCCGTCGATTTCCTTGACGTCTTCGCTGAAGAATTTGGCGATGTCTTCATAGGCTGACCAGTTCACCGGCACGCCGAGTTCGTAGCCGTACTTCTCCTTGAACTTGGCTTTCAGATCGGCGCGTTCGAACCAGTCGGCGCGGAACCAGTACAGGTTGGCAAACTGCTGATCGGGCAGTTGATAGATCTTGCCGTCCGGCGCGGTGGTGAACGAGATGCCGATGAAGTCCTTGATGTCGAGGGTCGGCGAGGTGAAGTTCTTGCCTTCGTTGGCCATCAGGTCGGTGATCGATTCGGTCTTGCCGTAGCGAAAGTGCGTACCGATCAAGTCCGAGTCGTTGACCCAGCCGTCGTAAATGTTCTTGTCCGACTGCATCACCGTCTGCATTTTTTCCACCACGTCGCCTTCTTGCAGCAGGTCGTGGGTGAGCTTGATCCCGGTGATTTCGCTGAAAGCCTTGGCCAGCACCTTGGACTCGTATTCGTGGGTGGTCAGGGTCTCGGAAACCACTTTGATTTCCATGCCGCGAAACGGCTCGGCGGCCTTGATGAACCACTTCAATTCTTCGAGCTGCTGCTCGGCCGTCAGGGTCGACGGTTTGAACTCGCTGCCGATCCATTTTTTCGCAGCGTCTTCGTAGGCATCGGCCCAGGCAGATGCGCTCAAACCGCTGAGTGCCAGCAAGGCTGCCAATGAAATGCTATGTCGCAGCTTATTGTTTTTGTCGAACATAGAGACCTCCAGTTTGAGTTACGGAGCACGATTGCCGAGCGACTCGACTAGCCCCAGCGCATCACAACCAACAGCCACACCAGAGACAGCGCGGACGCTACCCAGATGCTCCAGTCGGTGACGCCGATTACCAGCAGATGCAGGTAGGCGCTGCCGAGAAGACCGATGAACAAGCGATCACCACGGGTGGTGGCAATCGGCAGAAAACCTCGCCGCAGGATGCTCGGCGAGCGCAATTCCCAGGTGGTCATGCCCACCAGCAACAGGCCGATGGCGATAAAGAACCCCGCCGTGGGGGTGGTCCAGCTCATCCATTCCATCATGCGTTCCTCAGACCCGACCGAGGGCAAAGCCCTTGGCCACGTGGTTGCGAACAAACCAGATCACCAGCATGCCCGGCAGGATGGTCAACACCCCCGCCGCCGCCAGCACGCCCCAGTCGATGCCGGAGGCCGACACGGTGCGGGTCATCACCGCGGCAATCGGCTTGGCATTCACCGAAGTCAGCGTGCGCGCCAGCAGCAGTTCGACCCAGGAAAACATGAAGCAGAAAAACGCCGTGACGCCGATGCCGGAGCCGATCAGCGGGAGGAAAATCTTCACGAAGAACTTGGGAAAGCTGTAGCCGTCGATGTACGCGGTTTCGTCGATTTCCTTGGGCACCCCGGACATGAAACCCTCAAGAATCCACACCGCCAGGGGCACGTTGAACAGGCAGTGCGCCAAGGCCACGGCGATGTGCGTGTCGAACAGCCCGATCGACGAATAGAGCTGGAAGAACGGCAGCAGAAACACCGCCGGCGGCGCCATGCGGTTGGTCAGCAGCCAGAAGAACAGGTGCTTGTCGCCAAGGAAGCGATAGCGCGAAAACGCATACGCCGCCGGCAGCGCCACACTCAGCGAGATCACCGTGTTCAGGCTGACGTAATACAGCGAATTGAGATAACCGGTGTACCAGCTCGGGTCGGTGAAAATCACCTTGTAGTTGTGCCAGGTGAAATCCTGCGGAAACAGAGTCAACCCACCGAGGATTTCGGTGTTGCTCTTGAACGACATGTTCAGCAGCCAGTAGATCGGCACCAGCAGAAACAGGATATAAACCAGCAATGGAATCAGCTTTCTCTTGCTCATGGCCGGGCCTCAGCGGTTGGCGTCGGAATGGGTCATGGCGGTGTAGAACAGCCACGAGACCAGCAGGATGATCAGGAAGTACACCAGCGAGAACGCCGCTGCCGGCCCCAGATCGAATTGGCCGACCGCCATCTGCGTCAAGGTCTGACTGAGGAAGGTCGTGGCATTGCCCGGCCCGCCACCGGTGAGCACGAACGGCTCGGTGTAGATCATGAAACTGTCCATGAAGCGCAGCATCACCGCGATCAGCAGCACGCTTTTCAGCTTCGGCAACTGGATGTGCCTGAACACTGCCCAGGCCGAGGCGCGGTCGATCCGCGCCGCCTGGTAATACACGTCGGGAATCGCCCGCAGCCCGGAGAAACACAGCAGTGCCACCAGCGAAGTCCAGTGCCAGACGTCCATCACCAGCACCGTGACCCAGGCGTCCATTGTGTTGGCCGCGTAGTTGTAGCTGATGCCCAGCGCATTCAGGCTCGACCCGAGCAGACCGATGTCGGCGCGACCGAAGATCTGCCAGATGGTGCCAACCACGTTCCACGGGATCAGCAACGGAATCGCCAGAATAATCAGCACCACCGACGACCAGCGGCCCTTGGTCGGCATGGTCAGGGCGACGGCAATACCCAGCGGGATTTCGATCAACAGCACGCAGGCCGAATAGATGAACTGGCGCAGCAGCGAGTCATGCAGACGCGGATCCAGCAGCACCTGCTTGTACCAGTCGGCGCCGACAAAGTAGCGGCTGGACTGGTCGAAGATGTCCTGCACCGAGTAGTTGACCACGGTCATCATCGGGATCACCGCACTGAACGCCACCAGCAGAAACACCGGCAACACCAGCCACCAGGCCTTGTTGTTCTGCACCTTGTTCATGGCTGCACCTCTTCATCGGCTTCAAGCAGAAACTCATCGGCATAGACCATCAGCCACTGTGCCGGAAAACTGATGTACGCCGTGCCCTGCGGTACCGGTTTGTCCTCGGCCAGACGCACCTTCAGCGGCGCGCCATCGAGGTCGAGGGTGAGGATCTTGTAGGTGCCGAGGTCTTCGACGTGTACCACCCGCGCCTGCATCGCCTCGTCGAACGGCTCGTCCCAGACATGGATGAACTCCGGGCGGATGCCGACCTTCAGATTTTTCCACTGACCATGTTCGATATGCCGTTGCAAGGCGTCGGACAGTGGCAAGTGCGTCGAAGCGAAACCGACCCCGCCCGGCTGCGGCTGCACCTCGATCAGGTTCATCCCCGGGCTGCCGATGAAGTAGCCGACAAAGGTGTGGCTCGGCCGCTCGAACAACTCCCGGGGCGTGCCGAACTGCACGATCTGCCCGCCGTACATCACCGCGATCTTGTCGGCGAAGGTCGAAGCTTCGAGCTGATCGTGGGTGACGTAGACCATGGTGATGTTGAACTGCTCGTGGATCTGCTTGAGCTTGCGTCGCAGCTTCCACTTCAGGTGCGGGTCGATCACCGTCAGCGGCTCGTCAAAAAGGATCGCCGAGACGTCGTCGCGCACCAGGCCACGGCCCATGGAGACTTTCTGTTTTTCGTCGGCGGTGAGGTTGCGCGCTTTCTTGCTCAGCAGGTTTTGCAGGTCAAGGACTTCGGCGATTTCCTGCACCTTGCTGTGCACTTTCGCCTCGGCCATGCCCTGATTGCGCAGGGGGAAGGCGAGGTTATCGAACACGGTCATGGTGTCGTAGACCACCGGGAACTGGAAAACCTGGGCGATGTTGCGCTTCTCCGGGGTCAGGTCGTTGACCGCTTTGCCATCGAACAGCACATGCCCCTGCGAGGGGCTGAGCAGGCCGGAAATGATGTTGAGCAAGGTCGATTTGCCGCAACCCGACGGGCCGAGCAAGGCATAGGCGCCGCCCTGCTCCCAGATGTGATCCATCTCGCGGATCGCGTAATCGTCAGGCCCACTCGGGGTTTTGCTGTAGCTGTGGGCGAGGTGCTGCAAACGGATTTCGGCCATCAGGCAACCCTCGCGACACGTTGGCCCGGTGCCTGCACCAGACGGCCCTGCGCATCGAACACGAACAGTTTGTGAGTCGGGATATAGATGCGGATCGGCGCATCGACGTCGTATTCGTGAACCCCCGGCAGGTGCAGCACCAGCAGGAAATGCTCGTTGCGCACATGCAGGAAGGTTTCCGAGCCGCTGATCTCCGCCACTTCGACGGTGACTGCCAGTTCCAGATCGTCATCGTTGCTCGGTACCAGCGAGATATGGCTGGGGCGCACACCAAAGCGAAACTCGCCCTCGCCCACCGGGCGCAGGTCGACGTTCAGCGGGAAGTGCACGAAGTTGGCGAAGCTGACTTCGTTGCCGGCAATGCGCCCGGGCATCAGGTTGATCGGCGGTTCGGAAAACAACTCCGCCGCCAGCACGGTTTGCGGCTGGTGGTAGACCGAGGTCGACGGGCCGCTCTGGATCACCCGGCCCTCGTGCAGAATCGTCGTGGTGCCGCCCAGCGCCAACGCTTCGTTCGGTTCGGTGGTGGCGTAGATCGCGATGGTGTGGCGCAGCTTGAACAGCTCGCGCATTTCCTGGCGCAGTTCTTCGCGCAGCTTGTAATCGAGGTTGACCAGCGGCTCGTCGAACAGAATCAGCTCGGCATCCTTGACCAGCGCCCGGGCCATCGCCGTGCGCTGCTGCTGGCCGCCGGACAGCTCCAGCGGATAGCGCTGCAGGAACTTCTCGATGCGCAGCATCTTCGCCGTTTCCAGCACCTTGCTGTGGATGATGTCCTTGGCAATACCGGCCTGACGCAACGGCGAGGCGATGTTCTCGAACACGGTCATGGTCGGGTAATTGATGAACTGCTGATAGACCATCGACACGTTGCGCAGGCGCACCGGGCGCAGGGTGACGTCGACGCCGTTCATCAGGATGCGTCCGCTGTCGGGCTTGTCCAGACCAGCCATCAGGCGCATCAGGCTGGTCTTGCCCGACAGCGTGCGGCCGAGCAGAACGTTGAAGGATCCGGGTTCGAATTTCAGACAGGCATCGTCGATCCAGGTCTGGCCCTCGACGGTGCGGCTGACGTGCTCCAGGGTGAGTGACATGGCTCGGCCTTTTTTATTATTGGAGTCAAGCGACCTGTGCAGCAGAGCGACATTCGTGCCAGAAATGGCAAGTGGTTGATTTGTGGTGAAAATCGTTGAAACCGCGGGGAATGGGCGTTCATTGCTGAACACATTTGAACAGTTGGGCGATTGACAATGAACAATTGTGAACAACACTCTATGGACTGTTCACGCACCCTGCAGGAGCTGCCGAAGGCTGCGATCTTTTGATCTTGTTGTTAAAAACAAAAGTAAAAAGATCGCAGCCTTCGGCAGCTCCTACAGGGGAAATGTGTGGGTCATAACAATAATAAAAACGCTGCATCAGAGGCTGACTGCCATGGCCGCACCTGCCCCGCCGCTGTCCCACGACGCGATCGTCCAGAGTTCCTGGCAACGTTGCCGCGCCTTCGGTCTCAACCATCAAAGCGCTCCGGCCTTCGATCAGTTGCCTGCGGCCGGCATCGCACAGTTGCTCGACAGTCACCACGCGCTGGTGCAGACCACCCATCAGGAGGTGCTGCCGTACTACGAGAACATCCTCAGCAACTCCAACTGCCTGATCATGCTCGCCGACCATCAGGGCCAGGTGCTGACATCCTGGGGCACTCAGCGCTTTATCGAGCCGAACCTGGCCCGGGGCTTTCGCGCCGGAGCGAGCTGGATGGAGCGCTCCAGTGGCACCAATGCGATCGGCACCGCGCTGGCCTGCGAACAGGCGGTGCACATCGAGCACGATGAGCACTTCCTCAAGGCCAACCGCTTCATGACCGGTTCCGCCGCGCCGATTTTCGATGCCGAGCGCAAGGTCATCGCGGTGCTCGACGTGTCCAGCGACAGCTATCTGCCGCCCTCGCACACCCTGGGCATGGTCAAGATGATGAGCCAGACCGTGGAGAACCGGCTGATCCTCAACCTGTTCCACGGCCAGCACTTTCAACTGACCTTCAACACCGGGTTGAACAACCTCGACAGTCAGTGGGCCGGTTTGCTGATTTTCGATGAGAGCGGTCAGGTGCTGTCGGCTAATCGCCGGGCGGACAATCTGCTCGGCGTGCGCCTGTCGCGGGTCAGTGTCGAGAGCCTGTTCAACGTGTCGCTATTGGAGCTGTTGAATCAGCCTGACGGATTGCCGTTCGCCCTGCAGACCTCCGGGCGCAACCGTTTTCAGTGTTTGCTGAAGCGGCCGAAACAGGCACCGATTCAGCCCCGGGTATTTGCCGAACCCAAGCCCGCCGCAGCGACGACCAAACTGCCGGGAACGATCAGCCTCAGTTCCCTGCACTTTGGCGACAGCCGCGTGGAGAAAGCCGTACGCCAGGCCGAACGCCTGCTGGAAAAAGACATCCCGCTGCTGATCCACGGTGAAACCGGGGTCGGCAAGGAAGTCTTCGTCAAAGCCCTGCACCAGGCCAGCTCACGCAGCAAACAGGCATTCATCGCCGTCAACTGCGCGGCAATCCCCGCCGAACTGGTGGAGTCGGAACTGTTCGGCTATGAAAAAGGTGCGTTCACCGGTGCCAACCAGAAAGGCAGCATCGGCCTGATCCGCAAGGCTGACAAAGGCACGCTGTTCCTCGATGAAATCGGCGACATGCCCTTGCCGACTCAGGCGCGGTTGTTGCGGGTGTTGCAGGAGCGCTGCGTGCAACCGGTGGGCAGCAGTGAGCTGTTCCCGGTGGATCTGCGGATTATCTCGGCGACCAATCGCTCTTTGCGCGAACAAGTGCAACTGGGGCGGTTTCGTGAGGACTTGTACTACCGCATCGGCGGTTTGACCCTGGAATTGCCGCCACTTCGCGAGCGCAGCGACAAGCAGGCGCTGTTCAAACGGCTGTGGGAACAGCATCGCGAACCGACGCAGTGGGCCGGGCTCAGCCGTGAAGTGCTGGAGCTGTTCGAGCGACACCCGTGGCCGGGCAATCTGCGTCAGGTCAGCAGCGTGATGCAGGTGGCGCTGGCAATGGCCGAGGAACAACCGGTGCGGCCGGAGCATCTGCCGGATGACTTTTTTGTCGATCTGGAGATGGAGCCGGTGGAGAGCGTGCCGCCGCTGGGGCTGGATCTGAATGATGTGGAGGCGTTGAACCGCGAGTTGAAAGCAGCCGGGGGGAATATTTCGCATCTGGCGCGGCGGTTGGGGGTTAGCCGCAATACGCTCTACAAGCGCTTGCGCCAGGCGGAGAGCTGACTGCTGCGCGGTCAATCGCGAGCAGGCTCGCTCCCACAGGGGATGTGTGTGAGCAGGCTCACTCCCAGGGGGGATGTGTGTGAGCAGGCTCGCTCCCACGGGGGATGTGTGTGAGCAGGCTCACTCCCACGGGGGATGTGTGTGAGCAGGCTCGCTCCCACGGGGATGTGTGTGTGAGCAGGCTCGCCCCCACGGGGGATGTGTGTGAGCAGGCTCGCTCCCTGGGGGGATGTGTGTCGCGCAACGATCCACTGTAGGAGCGAGCCTGCTCGCGAAGGCATCAGCCCTGTCACTGCAGTACTTGAGCCATGCGCATAAACAAAAACCCGCACAAGGCGGGTTTTGTTTTTTATCGATCAAGCAATCAGTCAGCCAGACGCCAGGTCGTGCCGCCCTTGCCATCTTCCAGCACCACGCCCATGGCGGTGAGCTGGTCGCGGATGCGGTCGGATTCGGCCCAGTCCTTGCCGGCGCGTGCCGCCAGACGTGCAGCAATCAGCGCATCGACTTCAGCCGCATCGACACGCCCTTCGGCGCCTGCCTGCAGGAAGTCATCGGCTTCCAGTTGCAACACGCCCAGCACGCTCGCCAGTTCTTTCAGACGCGCCGCCAGACCGGCCGCCGCATCGAGATCGCTCTCGCGCAGACGGTTGATCTCACGCACCATCTCGAACAGCACCGCGCAGGCTTCCGGCGTGCCGAAGTCGTCGTTCATCACCGCGGTGAAACGCTCGACGAACGCTTCGCCGCCGGCCGGGGCAACGCTCGGCAGGCCTTTCAACGCGTGGTAGAAACGCTCCAGAGCGCCCTTGGCGTCCTTGAGGTTGTCTTCCGAGTAGTTGATCGCGCTGCGGTAGTGACTGGACACTAGCAGGTAACGCACGACTTCCGGGTGGTACTTGTCGAGCACGTCGCGAATGGTGAAGAAGTTGTTCAAGGACTTGGACATCTTCTCGCCATTGATACGAATCATGCCGCAATGCATCCACGCGTTGGCGTAGGTCTTGCCGGTGGCCGCTTCGCTCTGGGCGATTTCGTTTTCGTGGTGCGGGAATTCGAGGTCGCTGCCGCCGCCATGAATGTCGAAGGTCTCACCGAGGCAGCAGGTGGACATCACCGAGCACTCGATGTGCCAGCCCGGACGCCCGGCGCCCCACGGCGATTCCCAGCTCGGCTCACCCTGCTTGGCGGCTTTCCACAGCACGAAATCCAGCGGGTCTTCTTTCGACTCGTCGACTTCGATGCGCGCGCCGATGCGCAGGTCTTCGATCTTCTTGCGCGACAGCTTGCCGTAGCCCATGAACTTGGCGACGCGGTAGTACACGTCACCGTTGCCCGGAGCGTAGGCGTAGCCTTTGTCGATCAGGGTCTGGATCATCGCGTGCATGCCCGGAATGTGATCCGTGGCGCGCGGTTCCATGTCCGGCTTCTTGATGTTCAGGCGTGCTTCGTCTTCGTGCATCGCGGCGATCATGCGCTCGGTCAGCGCTTCGAACGATTCACCGTTCTCGTTGGCACGATTGATGATCTTGTCGTCGATGTCGGTGATGTTGCGCACGTAGGTCAGGTCGTAACCGCTGAACCGCAACCAGCGGGTCACCAGGTCGAACGCGACCATGCTGCGGCCGTGGCCGAGGTGGCAGTAGTCGTACACGGTCATCCCGCACACGTACATGCGCACCTTGTTGCCATCCAGCGGCTTGAAGACTTCTTTGCTCTTGGTGAGCGTGTTGTAGATCGTCAGCACTTTATATTTCCTTGACGCTAAATCACTGGCCCCACGAATCACGCAGGGTCACGGTACGGTTGAATACCGGCTGACCTGGTTTCGAGTCCTTGATGTCGGCGACGAAGTAGCCTTCGCGCTCGAACTGGAAACGGTCTTCCGGCTGTGCGTTGCCAAGCGATGGCTCAGCACGACAACCGGTCAGCACTTGCAGTGAGTCAGGGTTGATGTTGTCGAGGAAACTCGCGCTGTCTTCGGCCTTCTCCGGGTTCGGCGAACGGAACAGGCGATCGTACAGACGCACTTCGCACTCGATGCTGGCAGCTGCCGGCACCCAGTGGATCACGCCTTTGACCTTGCGGCCTTCAGGGTTCTTGCCAAGAGTGTCCGGATCGTACGAGCAACGCAGTTCGACGATGTTGCCGTCGGCGTCCTTGATCGCTTCGTCGGCGCGGATCACGTAGCTGCCGCGCAGACGCACTTCGCCGTTCGGCTCCAGGCGCTTGTAGCCCTTTGGCGGTTCTTCCATGAAGTCATCGCGGTCGATGTAGATTTCACGGGCGAACGGCAGCTGGCGCACACCGAGTTCTTCTTTCTGCGGATGACGCGGCAGTTCGAGGTTCTCGACCTGACCTTCCGGGTAGTTGGTGATCACGACTTTCAACGGACGCAGCACGCACATGGCGCGCGGCGCGTTCGCGTCCAGATCCTGACGGATGCTGAACTCGAGCATGCCGAAATCGACCACACCATCGGAACGGTTGGTGCCGATCATGTCGCAGAAGTTGCGGATCGACGCCGGCGTGTAGCCACGGCGACGGAAGCCCGACAGCGTCGACATGCGCGGGTCGTCCCAGCCGTTGACGTGCTTTTCATCGACCAGTTGCTTGAGCTTGCGCTTGCTGGTGATGGTGTAGTTCAGGTTCAGGCGGCTGAACTCGTACTGGCGCGGGTTGGCCGGCACCGGCAGGTTTTCCAGGAACCACTCGTACAGCGGACGATGGCTTTCGAATTCCAGGGTGCAGATCGAGTGGGTGATGCCTTCGATGGCGTCCGACTGACCGTGGGTGAAGTCATAGTTCGGATAGATGCACCACTTGTCACCGGTCTGGTGGTGATGGGCGTGGCGGATGCGGTACATGATCGGGTCGCGCAGGTTCATGTTCGGCGAGGCCATGTCGATCTTCGCGCGCAGCACACGAGCGCCGTCCGGGAACTCACCGGCACGCATGCGCGCGAACCAGTCGAGGTTCTCTTCCACCGAACGGTCGCGGAACGGGCTGTTCTTGCCCGGCTCGGTCAGGCTGCCACGGTATTCCTTGGCCTGCTCAGGCGTCAGGTCGTCGACGTAGGCCTTGCCGGCCTTGATCAGCTCCACTGCCCAGTCGTGCAACTGGTCGAAATATTGCGAGGCGTAGCGCACTTCGCCGGACCACTCGAAGCCCAGCCATTTGACGTCGCTTTCGATCGCGTCGATGTATTCCTGGTCTTCCTTGGCCGGGTTGGTGTCGTCGAAACGCAGGTGCGTGACGCCGCCGAACTCCTGGGCCAGGCCAAAGTTCACGCAGATCGACTTGGCGTGGCCGATGTGCAGGTAGCCGTTGGGCTCAGGCGGAAAACGGGTGACGATCTGGGTGTGCTTGCCCGAGTCCAGGTCTGCCTGGATGATCGGCCGCAGGAAATTGACCGGCACGGCAGGGCCGGACTTGGCATTCGAGGTAGGGTCGACAGTGGGCTTGCTCATAGGATCCTTGACTTACATGTGCGCGGCCGCAAAGGGGGCCAGACAAAACAAAGCCGCTATCATAGCCGATGCTGTCAAGGGGCTGACAGAGCACGGCCTATAAAGGAGCGCATTTAATCGCCGGGATGTGAAAAACAGCCTCGAAATTCGCGCCTGTCACGCTAAACTGCGCACCTTGGCCCACGGGCTGAACCGGTAACGGGCCGAAATGTCCCATTACCCACGAATTCCTTATAAAACGCTTCATTGAAAAAGAGCACCGATCATGACTCAAGTCAAACTGACCACCAACTACGGCGACATCGTCATCGAACTGGACGCTGAAAAAGCGCCGATCACCGTTGCCAACTTCCTTGAATACGTTAAGGCCGGTCATTACGAAAACGTAGTCTTTCACCGTGTGATCAAGGGTTTCATGATCCAGGGCGGCGGCTTCCAGCCTGGCATGCAGGAAAAGAAAGACAAGCGTGCCAGCATCCAGAACGAAGCTGACAACGGCCTGAAGAACGAGAAGTACACCCTGGCCATGGCCCGCACCATGGACCCGCATTCGGCCTCGGCGCAGTTCTTCATCAACGCCACCAACAACAGCTTCCTCAACCACACCGCCAAGACCGCTCAGGGCTGGGGTTATGCCGTGTTCGGTAAAGTGGTTGCAGGTACCGACGTCGTCGACAAGATCGAAGGCGTTGCCACCACTTCCAAGGCCGGCCACCAGGACGTACCAGCAGACGACGTGATCATCGAGAAAGCCGAGATCATCGAAGCGTGATATTGCTGATTTCAGACTTGCATCTGGAAGAGGAGCGCCCGGACATTACCCGGGCGTTTCTGGATTTGCTCGCCGGACGCGCCCGCTCGGCGAGTGCGTTGTACATTCTCGGCGATTTTTTCGAGGCGTGGATTGGCGACGACGCCATGACGCCCTTCCAGCGTTCCATCTGCCAGGCCCTGCGCCAATTGAGCGACAGCGGCACGGCGATCTTTCTGATGCACGGCAATCGCGACTTCCTGCTCGGCAAGGCTTTCTGCAAAGAAGCCGGCTGCACGCTGCTGAAGGATCCGAGTGTCGTGCAGTTTTACGGCGAGCCGGTATTGCTGATGCACGGCGACAGCCTGTGCACCCGCGACGTGGGCTACATGAAACTGCGGCGCTACCTGCGCAACCCGATCACCCTGTTCGTCCTGCGCCACCTGCCGCTGAGCACCCGCCACAAACTGGCGCGCAAGCTGCGCAGCGAAAGCCGCGCGCAGACGCGGATGAAGGCCAATGACATCGTCGATGTCACGCCGGAAGAGATTCCGCGGATCATGCAGCAATACGCGGTGAAAACCCTGATTCACGGCCACACCCATCGTCCGGCGATTCACAAGCTGCAGCTCGGCGATCAGGCAGCGAAGCGGATTGTGCTGGGGGACTGGGATCGTCAGGGTTGGGCATTGCAGGTGGATGAGAACGGGTTTGCCTTGGCGCCGTTCGACTTCGCCCCACCGCCAGCCCTGCCCGCTCCCGCGATCTAAAAGCCAGGATCAAAAGATCGCAGCTGCGGCAGCTCCTACACTGGAATTCGTTTCCCTGTAGGAGCTGCCGCAGGCTGCGATCTTTTAGCGATCACCGCACAATCAATGACCGGACGCTGCCGGGCCTGCTTTTGCGGCAAACGGCGGCTTCGCCAGCCACACAATCAGAATCAGCCCCATGAAGCCCCAGCCCAGCAGCGTGAAGTAATCCACGGTGGAGAGCATGTACGCCTGGCTGGTGAGGATCTGATCCATCTGCGCGTACGCCGATTGGCTCGCGCCGCCTAAATGGTTCAAGGTCTCGCGAGTCGCCGGTTCGAAGGTACTGATGCTTTCGCTCATATACGCATGATGCTGATCGGCGCGGCGGATCCAGATCCATGTGGTCAACGATGCTGCAAAGCTGCCGCCCAAGGTGCGCAGGAAAGTCGCCAGGCCTGCGCCATCGGCGATCTGGCTTGGTGGCAGGTCGGACATCAGGATGCTCAGGGTCGGCATGAAGAACAGCGCCACGCCGATCCCCATGAACAACTGCACCAGGGCGATGTGCTGGAAGTCCACCTCGTTGGTGAACTCGGCGCGCATGAAGCAGCTCAGGCCAATCGCGAGGAACGCCAGACCGGCCAGCAGGCGCAGGTCGAACTTGTTCGCGTACTTGCCGACAAACGGCGACAGCAGCACCGGCAGGATGCCGATTGGCGCCACCGCCAGACCGGCCCAGGTCGCGGTGTAACCCATCTGCGTCTGCAGCCACTGCGGCAGGATCAGGTTGATGCCGAAGAACCCGGCGTAACCCAGCACCAGCACCAGCGTACCGATGCGGAAGTTGCGGTAGGCGAACAGACGCAGATTGACCACCGGATGCTGATCAGTCATTTCCCAGATGACGAACACCGCCAGCGCGATCACCGAAATCGCCGCGCCGATGATGATGAAGTTCGATTCGAACCAGTCCAGGTCATTGCCCTTGTCGAGGATCACCTGCAACGCGCCGACGCCGATGATCAACGTGATCAGACCGACGTAGTCCATCGGCTGCCGGCTGGTCTCCACCGGGCGCTTGGCCAGTTGTGAGCGCACCACCATCACCGCAAAGATGCCGATCGGCACGTTGATGAAGAAGATCCACGGCCAGCTGTAGCTGTCGGTAATCCAGCCACCGAGAATGGGACCTGCAATCGGCGCGACCACCGTGACCATCGCCAGCAACGCCAAGGCCATGCCACGTCTCGCGGGGGGATACACGGCAATCAACAGCGTCTGCGTCATCGGGTACAGCGGCCCGGCCACCAGGCCTTGCAGCACGCGAAAGCCGATCAGTTCCGGCATCGACGTGGAGATACCGCAGAGGAACGAGGCCAGCACGAACAGGATGGTCGCCCACAAAAACAGCTTAACCTCGCCGAAACGCCGACTGAGCCAACCGGTCAGCGGCAGCGCGATGGCGTTGCTCACGGCAAACGAGGTGATCACCCAGGTGCCCTGCTCCGAACTCACGCCGAGGTTGCCGGAAATGGTCGGCAGCGCCACGTTGGCGATGGTGGTGTCGAGCACTTGCATGAACGTCGCCAGCGACAGGCCGATGGTGCTGAGCAACAGGCTGGGCGGCGTGAAAGAGGCGTTATTGCTCATTGTGAATCCTTTGGAATCTAATGGACACCGCAGTCCTGTAGGAGTGAGCCTGCTCGCGATAGCGGTGTGTCAGACCGAAATTTCTTGACTGATCCACCGCTATCGCGAGCAGGCTCACTCCTACAAGGTCCGTGCAGGTCAGCGTTGCGCGGTCTTGCTCACCGCAGCGCTGTTGTCGTGGATCAGCTGCGCAATCATCGCGTCGGCTTCAGCCAGTTGGCGGTCGTAGACGTTGGTGCTGAACGAAGCCTTTTGCGGTGGTTGCTGAGCCAGCACCGGGCCGCTCTGGTCGTGCAGGTTCACTTCAACGTTGGTCGACAGACCGACCCGCAGCGGGTGCTTGGTCAGCTCTTCGGCGTTGATGTGAATCCGCACCGGCACACGCTGCACGATCTTGATCCAGTTACCGGTGGCGTTCTGCGCCGGCAACAGGGCGAACGCGCTGCCAGTGCCGGCGCCGAGGCTGTCGACGGTGCCGCTGTATTTCACGTCGCTGCCGTAGATGTCGGACTCGATGTCCACCGGCTGGCCGATGCGCATGTCACGCAGCTGGGTTTCCTTGAAGTTGGCGTCGATCCACAATTGATCCAGCGGAATCACCGCCATCAGCGCAGTGCCCGGCTGCACGCGCTGACCGAGTTGCACGGTGCGTTTGGCGACGTAACCGGTGACTGGCGCAATCAGGGTGCTACGGGCGTTGGTCAGGTAGGCCTGACGCAGATCGGCAGCGGCGGACATCACGTCCGGGTGCGACGAAACCACGGTGTCATCGACCAGTGCGCTGGTGGTTTTCAGTTGCTGCTTGGCGTTGGCCAAGGCGTTTTGCGCCGAGGTCAGGTCGTCACGAGCGTGGGACAGTTCTTCCTGGGAAATCGCCCCGCCAGCAGCGAGGTTTTTCCGGCGGTTATAGTTGTCCTGAGCCTTCTGCACTTCGGCCTGTTGCGCGTTGACCTGGGCTTTCATTCCATCGACGTTGCTGTAGAGGCCGCGCACCTGACGCACGGTGCGCGCGAGTTTTGCCTGAGCACTTTGCAGGCCGACTTCAGCGTCGTTGGGGTCGAAGTTGATCAGCACCTGACCTTCGTGAACCAGATCACCGTCGTCGGCGCCGATGCTGACCACGGTGCCGGTCACCAGCGGCGTGATTTCTACGACGTTGCCGTTGACGTAGGCGTCGTCGGTGCTTTCGTTGAAGCGCCCGATGAATTCGTGATACGCCCACACGCCAGCACAGGCGAGGAGCACGATAACGGCCAATACCAGCAGCATGACTTTGCGCTTGCGCGGATTGCCGGTGTCGGGGGTGTTGGCTTGAGCTTGAGTGTTTTCGGCAGTGGCCATGACAAATACCTGAATTAGTTGTGCGACGTGGCTGGGGTGGCGTTGGCTGCGGTCAGGGTTTCACCCTGAAAGCCGCCGCCCAGCGCTTGCATCAGTTGAATCGACAGGTCGATCTGCTCGGCATTGAGGGTGGCCAGCTGACGCTGGGCCTGGAGCAATTGTTGCTCGATGCTGAGCACGTCCAGGTAGTTGCCGATGCCGGAACCGTAACGCTGGACGACGGTGTTGTAAGAATCCTGAGCAATCTCGGTGGCGTGTTGCTGCGCGCCGATCTGCCGGCCGATGTCACGCAACTGGTTGATCGTGTCGCTGACATCGCCCAGTGCTTTCACCAGGCTTTTGTTGTACTGCGCCACCGCCAGATCGTAATCGGCGTCGCGCGCATCGAGGTTGGCGCGCAGACGCCCGCCGTCGAAGATCGGTACCGAAATGGTCGGGGCGATGTTGAAGAAACGACTGGCCGAACCGAACATCGCGTCACCCAACAAGGATTCCGCACCGGCCGAAGCCGTGAGGTTCAAGTTCGGATAGAACCGGGTTTTCGCCGAGTCGATGTCTTTGCTCGCCGCCTCTACACGCCAGCGCGCAGCGACCAGATCCGGACGCCGACCGAGCAGTTCCGCCGGCAATACCGACGGCACCGCCACGGCGCTGGCTTGCAAGACTTTCGGCCGAGCAATTTCGTTGCCGCGATCCGGGCCTTTGCCGAGCAGCACAGCCAAGGCGATCTTGGCGCTGTTCAAGCGTTTTTCCGCGTCGATCAGGCTGGCTTCGGAACTGGCTTCCAGACTCTGGGTTTGCTGGAACTGGTACTGGCTGTCGATCCCGGCACCCAGGCGGCGCTGACTCAGCTCGAGCATCTGCCTGGTGCGCTTGAGGTCTTCGTTGGCCAGGTCATAAACGATGTGCGCCTGCCCCAGATCGCTGTAGGCGCGGGCCACATCGGCAGCCAGAGTCAATTGCGCTGCCTGACGATCGACTTCGGCAGCGCGAGCCTGACCGAGTGCAGCCTCCCACGCATCACGCTGGCCGCCCCACAAGTCGAAGTTGTAATTGAAACCGGCGCTGACGTTTCGCACCGTGGCGTAAGCATCGCCCTGCCCTCGCGGGTCCTGATCCTTGGCCAGCCGCGAACGGCTGATGCCGGCGCTGGCGTCGAGGGTCGGATAGCGCTCGGCATCGGCGGCATACGCGGCGGCGCTGGCTTGATGCGCGCGGGCTTCAGCGATCTGCATGTCCGGGCTGTCGTGCAACGCTTCGCGGATCAGACCGTCGAGTTGCGGATCGCCAAGGCTGGTCCACCAGTCGCTTTTTGGCCACGCGGCCGGCGACAGATTCACGCCGTTGAGCGACTGGCCGACTTTCAGGCTTTTCGCGTCGAGATTTTTGCCCTGAGTGTCGAGGCCACTGTAGTTGGCGCAGCCGGCGAGGATCATCGCCGACAGCACCAGGGTGAGGCTGCTGCGCAAGGTTTTACCGCTCATTGTGTTCACCTAACCGCTGGATAGTGATCGGGTCACCGGCTGCCAGCAGGATTTTCTTGAGGATGTATTCCAGGGTCTTCAGCTCTTCGCGTGAGATCGCGCCGGCCAGTTCATTCATCGCATCGGCACCGATGTATGGCAGGCGATCGGCCAATTGCTGGCCCTGCTCTGTGAGCTTGAGCTGCACCTGACGGCGATCACCTTCGCTGCGTTGGCGAGCCAGGAAACCTTTCTGCTCCAGACGATCGAGCATGCGTGTCATCGAACCGCTGTCCAGCGACAGATGCCGGCACAACTCGGCCGGGGTGTCGACGCCGAACTGGGCCATGATGATCAACACCTTGAACTGCGCGGCGGTGATGCCGTGGGGTTCCATATGGGTGTCGATGATCCGGTCCTTGAGCAGCGCGGCACGGCCGAGCAACAGGCCGAGATGGCAGTGTTTGAATTCGTCCGGGGTGAAATGCTTCATGTGCTCACCTAATAACTGCCTAGGCAGTGAATGTATGTCGAGATGTTACTGCCTAGGCAGCGAATGTCAACGTAATAGTTAGGTTGCTTTGTAATTAGTTGACCAGTGGACTGGGTTTTTGTGTTGCATGGAAAAACACCATCGCGAGCAGGCTCACTCCTACAAGGGATCTCCTGCGACCACAGACTTCGCGTCGATCAGCAATCCGATGTAGGAGTGAGCCTGCTCGCGATGGCAGCAACTCGGTTTAGAGCCGATCAGACTTCATCGGAAGGACGGGCAGCCGCCGGCGGCTGGAGGGGATGCACTTCGCGCCCGCGCAAGGCCATCAGCGCATAACCGCAGGCGCGTCGGGCCACCGCATACATGCTGTGCCAGCCCGGCGGCGCCGGCTCGATGGCGGCATGCAACGCCCGTGCATAGTCGAGCACCAGACCGGGCGTCCAGGCCATCACTTCGGCGCGTTTACGCACCTGAGCCGCCACCCAGAACTCGGGGCTGAGGATCACTCGGGCGAAGTCAAGCATGCTCGAATGCCCCCGATTCATCGCCCCTTCAAGGGCTGCTTCGAGGCTATGGGCGACAGCACTCGAGCAGTTGCGGCTGGTGAGGTTGTACGTGCTGTTCTGTCGATACTCAGCCCAGAACGCCTGCAGTCGCCGGGCGTCGTAGTGGGCAAAACTGACCTGAACCGAAGACGGGCACCAGTCCGCCACCTCCCCCGTATAGTCAGGCAGAAACCGCCCGGCGACATCGTTGTTCGGCGTCGCCCGCAGCAAGCGCACGAAATCCCCCGCCGAACGATCGATGTCGTCCAGCGGGTAATGGCTGATGTATATGTCAGGGCCGCATTCCAGCGCCGCGTGGCCGGCCGAGATCACGCCGTTGATGTCGACCGCGGCGATATAGCGGTTGAGCAGACGGTTGCGCACCAGAGTGTCATCGACGGTGCCGCTGGGGGTCCAGACATGAATGACCAATGCGTCGCTGCTGGCCGGCGCACCGAGCGCAACAGGGCTTGTCAGCGGCGGCAGGTGCCTGAAGCGCACGGCTTGGCGCAACAACGCGCAACCCGAGAGAAAAATGCTCATGCCGATGCAGAACGGCACCGTGCCCTTGTACAGCGTCGGATACGGTTCAAGGATGAACAGGCCAAAGCCGATTTCGAACAATCCGGTCAGCAGCGACAGTTGCCAACCGACAAAGCGCACCACCACCGCGGCTGCCAGCCGGAAGCCGCCATCAAGCAGAAACGCCACACCAAACAGCAGCGCCAGAATCAGGCTGGCCGCATGCTGCCGGTCGACGATCAACAGTCCGAGCAGCAGGAACGCCAGACCGCGCGCCTTGCGCAAAGCGGCGGCGGTTCCGGTCTGCGGTGCCGGCACCAGCAGAATGATCAGCGCCTCGAGCAACAACAGATAGCCGAACACATGCAGCGGAAAATACAGCACGCCGTCCAGCGCATCGATGAAGATCGCGCCCCCGGCCGCGCCCCAGACAATGCCGGTCAGCGCCAGCGCGGTCCAACGCTTGCGGACAAAGTCATTACCGAGCAGGACCATACTCAAGCGGACCATAGGCGCAACCGGCAAGGTTTTGAGGGTTCGATGAGTCTAATACATCCTGGAAAAACCGGATCGCAGCGTCACGACCCGGTTATTGGCCACGTCTTCAGAAATCGCGCTTATAGAAGATATCCAGCGAACTGGCGACACCGCTGGCCGCCTCGACATAAACCTTCTTGCTCAGCTTGTAACGCAGCGCGATGGTGTTGGCTGGTTCGAACACGCCGACGCCATAACGCAGGCTGAGTTTCTCGGAGATATTGCCGCTGGCGACCACGCTGGTGGTGTTGCCGCTGCCCTGGGTGTCGAGCTGGAAGTCCTGAATCCCCAGGTCTTTGGCCAGGCCGCTGGTAACCCCGGAACTGCCCATCAAGCCCAGACCCAAGGCTGCTTGCGCGAGCATGTTGTTGTCTTCGCCGTTGGTGCTCAGCGGACGCCCGAGCACCAGATACGACAACGCCTGCTCCTGACTCATGGCCGGTTCGGAGAAGATTTGCGTGGTCGGTTGCTCGGCGCTGCCGCTCAGGCGGATACCGGCGATCACGTCGTCGGTCTGGCGAATCGCTTCGATGTCCAGATACGGCTGATCGATCGGGCCGGCAAACAGCAGACGCGCACGACGCACGTTCAGGCGCTGGCCGTAGGCGCGGTAACGGCCGTCGTTGAGCCAGAGCTCGCCACGGGTGTCCATGTTGTCGCCGATGTGCACGTGACCTTGCAGGTTGGCGGTCAGGCCGAAACCGGCGAAGCTCAGTTTGTCTTCGCCGACCGCCACGTCGATGTCCATTTTCATGGCCATCGGTGGTTTGCCCTCTTCGGTCTGCGCGCCAACGATGATCGTGTCGTCGGAAACCTTTACCGTCGATGGCGGCAGTTCACGCACGGTGATTTCGCCTCGCGGCACCAGCACCTTGCCGGCAATTTTCAGCTCATCGCCGGCCATGGAAATTTTCAGGTCCGGCGCCACTTCGAGCTTGGCGTACGGCTCGACGGTAACCGGCAATTGCGTGCCCTTGAGCGCCAGATCGACTATCAGCGCCTGCCCCCACGCGACGTTGCCATTGAGGCTGCCCTGGCCGGTCTTGCCGCTGTTCCAGCCGCCGTCCAGACGCACCGATTCACCGGCAATCACCGCCTGCAGTTGCAGGTCTTTGAGTTCCATCGGCAGCTCGGCGCCGGAGACTTCGCCGTCACTGAGCTTCACCGTGCCGTTGACCAGCGGCGCCAGCAGTGCGCCGGAAATCGTGCCGCTGCCGTTGAGGCGCCCGGTGAGTTTCTCGACCATCGGCACAAATGGCCGCGCCACCGACAGATCCAGTCCGGAGAGACGGAACGAGCCGCTCAGCGGTTTGTTTTTCGGCAGCGGATTGAGCTGTGCCTGCACCATCAGTTCGCCGAGTTTGCCGCCGACGAAGTTGAGGTCTGTGTCGATGCGCTTGGGTGTGAGTTTGCTGGTGAGCTTCAGGGTCTGGTACGGGAAGTCCAGCCACTGATCCTTTTCCTTCATGCGCAAAGTGCCGCCGCTGGCGTCGATGCTGACTACGCCGTTCGGGCCACTGGCCGGCAGATCCAGTTGCAGGTCGGCGTTGAGTTTGCCCTGCCAGGCGAAGTCTTTCGGTAGCCATTGTGCGAGGCTTTCGATCGGGAACTGCTTGAGGTGGTAGCGCAGTTTCGGCTCGGGCAGCAGCCGCTGATCTTCACCGCACAGGCTGGCATTGCCGGACATCCAGCAGTGCGCGCCGAAGTTGATCTTGCCGTCAGCGAGGCGTTCGAGTTTGGCCGGGTTCTGCAGTTTCCAGTCCTGGCCGCCGGCCTGAATATCGCCGCTGGCCAGACGGCCGCGCCAGTTGCCCTTGTCCAGATTGCCGTCCAGGCCGAGGGCCAGTTTCAGCTTCGGCCCGAGCAGGTCGAGGTTGAGTTTCTGGCTCTTGATGTCGCCCTGCGCGCTGGCGGTCAATACGCCGAGGTTGGTGTCGCCGGCCTGAATGCCGCTGCCCTTGAGGTCGATCTTCGCTCGTTGCGCACTGTCGAGCGTGGCATCGAGGTTGATGCTTTGCAGACGATTATCCTGGAAGGCCAGTTGCGAACCTTGCAGGCCGAGTTTGCCTTGCGGCGCTTTCAGCGTGCCGGCCACGTTGAACTGCCCCGTGACCTGCCCGCGCAGCTGCGGCCAGAGTTGGGCCAGACGCGTCAGTTTGATGTCGATCTGGCCGGTGAGTTTCTGTTGCAGGCTGCCCTTGCCGCTGATGCTGTTGTCACCGAGGCGGATTTGCAGGGCGTTGAGGTTCCATTGCTCGCCGGCACCATCAGCCTTGGCCTGGAGAATCGCCGGTTGGCCGCGCAGCTTGCCTTTGAGGTCGAGGTCAGCCGTCAGGCTCAGGCGTTCGTTCTTCATTTCGCCTTTGCTGCGCAACAGCCCGGCCAGGGTGCCCGGCAACTCCGCAACCCAGTACGCCGGGTTGAGCGCAGAGAGATCCAGCGCGGTGTCCCAGGCGATGCCATCGGCGAACTGCACATTGACATGCCCTTCAGCCTTGCCCTGCCCGGCTTGCATCTTCAGTTGCGGCAAGGCGATCTGCTTCAGGCTGCCGCTGAACGGACTGCTCAGGCTGAACGCCCCCGCCGGGCCATCGAGGTCGGCGGCGAAGTTACCGAGGTACTGACCGTCGGTGTAGGAGACTTCGCCAGTGAAGGTGCGCAACGCGACTTGCGGCTCGTCGATTTCGTTATAGAGCCGATGCCACGGAAAGTCCTGCCAGTTGATGTTGGCCTGAGCCGTGAGGCCCTTGCTCCAGTCAACGCTGCCGGTGAGTTTCAGGCTTTGCTTGTCATTGGCACTCAGGTCGAGGCCGGCGATCTGCGCGCCGCTGGCATCGACCTTGCCTTTGAGCAGCAACGCCACCGGGCCTTTATCGGCAGGCAGCGTGGCATTGCCGTTTAACTGGTAACCGTTTTTCAGGTCACCTTCGCCGGTCAAGACCAGTTGATTGAGTTGCAGGGTGTCCGGCAGATCGGCGCTGGGTTTGAACGCCTCGGAGGTGATGCGCACCTTGGCCGGCAGATTTTCCGCCAGCGGTTGCAGCTCGCCGCTCAACTGGCCGTCGAGGTAACCGTGGCTGTCGGCATGCAGGTTGAGGGTTTTCAGCAGATCGCCGTCGACTTTCAACGCCAGTGTCCAGGGGCCTGCGCCTGGGGACGGCAGGCTCAGGTCACCGGCGATATTCAGCGGCCAGTTGCCAGTCGGTTGCAGCAGGCCGGAGAGGTTCAGGCTGAGGTCGTCGCGCTGCAATTTCACGCTGTCAATTTGCAGCCCTTGGGCAGTCCAGTGCGCCGCCAGCTGCAAGCCCTTGAGTTGCTCGCTGCCGTTGAACAGCAAGCTGCCGACCTGCACGTCACCGAGTTCGATGGCCACCGGCAGTTGCAGATCCGGCAGTTTGATCGGGCCGCTGTCGGTGGTTTCCTCACTCGGCGGAAATTGCAGGATCACCTGATCAGCCTTGAGCTGCTCGATGCACAGCGTCATGCGCGTCAGGCACAGCGGCGACCAGGCGAAGATCGGCCGGTTCAGCTCGACCCGGCTGCTGTCCTGCTGCCACAGCAGATGATCGGCGCTCCATTGACCGCCGAGACGGCCCTGGAAATTCTCCACACTCAAACCCGGTACCAGGCCCAGCGCCCAACGGCTGCCGGCCTGCGTGCCGAGTACGGCTGCGATGCTCAATACCACCAGCAGCACCAGCGCCAACAACGCCAGTGCCGCTATTTTCAAACCACGCTTCACAGCTCAGGCCCCATGGAAAAGTGCAGGCGGATGCCGCCGTCGTCGTCCAGCGCGTGGGCCAGGTCGAGGCGGATCGGCCCCACCGGCGAGACCCAGCGCACACCGATACCGACCCCGGTCTTGAGGTTCGGCAGTTCGAGTTTGTTGAAAGAGTTGCCCTGATCGACGAAGGTCGCGATCCGCCATTTCTCGGCAATCGAATACTGGTACTCGACGCTGCCGGCGATCATGTAGCGCCCGCCGATGCGGTCGCCATCGGAGTTTTCCGGGGACAGACTCTGGTAGTCGTAACCGCGCACGCTCTGATCGCCACCGGCGAAGAAACGCAGTGACGGCGGTACCGAGTTGTAACCATTGGTGGCGCTGCCGCCGACCTGCACCCGGCCGAGGAAGCGGTGGTTGTCGAACACCGTGGTCAGGCCTTTGATCAACGCCGTGCCATATAAAAGGTTGTTGTCCGAACCGAGGCCTTCCTTCGCCACTTTGCTTTCAAAGGTCAGGCGATAGCCGTTGTGCGGGTCGATGCGGTTGTCGCTTTTCAGGTACGAGTAACTGATGCCGGGCATCAACAAGGTGCTGAGGCCGGAGTCGTCGCCGAGTTCATATTCTTCACGCTGCCATTTCAGCGAGATCACTCGCTGCCAGCCGCTGGGCAACTTGCTGTGCCATTCCGGGCCGAAAGTCAGCAGCTTGCTGAGGGTGTCGGAGCCGTCGATGTTTTCATATTGATAACCACCGGCCCAACGCAGTTTGTCGGTCAGCGGCGGGTCGAGCGGGATGTCATAGAACAGCCCGACGTTCTGCCGTGGCGCCGACAGTTCGGCCTCCCAACCGTAGCTGTCGCCCTGCGGGTTGACCCAGTGACGGGTCCAGTTGGCCTTGATCCGTGGGCCGACGTCGGTCGAATAACCGAGGCCCAGGCCCATGGTGCGTGGTTTGCGCGTGTCGAGTTTGACGTCGACCGGGATCACATCGTTTTTCGCCGCCGTCGGCGCCGCATCGACGCGCACGCCTTCGAAATAGCCGCTCGATTGCAGGTCGCGGTTGAGTTCGGCGATCAGCTCGGAGTCATACGGATCGCCGGCCTTGAACGGCACCATGCGTTGCAGCAGGTCTTCGTCGAACGGCGTATCGCCCTCGAAACTGACTTTGCCCAGCGCATAACGCGGGCCGCTTTCGTAAATCAATTCGACATCGGCCACCCCGGCACGCGGGTCGACCAGGAGCTTCTGGCTGGTGAAATGGCCACTGAAAAAACCGAAGCGCGAGGCCTGGTTCTGGATCAGGCGTTTGGCATCTTCATAACGCCCATGGTTGAGCACCGCGCCGGACTTGAGCATGTCGCTGCTCGGCACACGAAAGGATTTGAGGGAGGCGGCAGGGCCATCGACGCGGATGGTCACATTGCGCAGACGAATCGGCTCGCCGGGATCGATGTTCAGCACCAGGCGCGGCTTGTCGCCGCCCTTCACATCACTGTCGATCTGCGGCTGGTAATAACCCAAGGCTTGCGCGGCTTTGCGCGCCTGCTCCTCGGCCCCGCGACTGAAGCGCAGCAAGGCTTCTTCATCACGATCGCCGAGGCTGCCGATATAGCCTTCTATATTGGCCTTGAGTTCGTCGTTGGACGGTTTGATCCGCACGTCCAATTCACTTTGCGCCAGCGCCGCGCAGCTGGTTAACAGCATGAGCACGCCACTGGTAAATCTTCCTGGAAACTTCATAGGCGCGGATGCTATCACGGGCTTGGGAGCGTGATAGAACAGGAAATTTCCGAAAAAGTTCTATGGCTAAGCCGTTGCAGTTTGTAACACCTGCGGATTGGCGTGGAAAAACACGTGCTCACGCACCGGGCCGACGGCCACTTCGCCGATTTCTTCATAGCCCTGGCGTTTATAGAATTCCAGGTAACGCGGGTTGCCGGTGTCGAGCACCACGCCTTGCGAGGTTTCGTCCACCGCGCACCAGTTGTGCACGGCGGTCAGCAACTGCTCGCCGAAGTGCTTGCCCTGAAACTGCGGATGAATCCCCAGCAGCGGCAGCATGTGCACCGAATCGCTGGGCACACAGGCGGCCACCGCATCGTGGTATTCCAGATAGCGCCGAGTGCAGCGGAATCCGGTGCTGAGCACCATGCGCAGGCGCCATGCCCAACTCTCGGTGATGCCCAGGCGGCGCTGCGGCGGCGCGATCAGGGCGATGCCGATCAGGCGGTCATTGACCAACAGACCGATGGCCGGCTGATCCTGCAGAAAATGCTGTTTGACCAGCTCGCGCACCGTGGCCCGCACGCGCTGCTCGTAGCCCGGCCGCTCGGCCTCGAACAGGTAACCGAAGGTCGGCTCGTGGCGATAGGCCTGATACAGCAGCGATCGGGCTTCGCGCGAATAACCGCGGTCGAGCATGTGGATGTCGGCGATGGCGGTCTGGGTTTCAGGCATGACGGTGATTCTCCCCCGGGGCGCGGCTCAAATGACTGCGCTCTTGATGGTACGAACCTTTTGCGGGTGGCGCAGTTCCCCACAGGTATAGACCAACTGGGGATCTTCATCGACTGGGCGGCCGCCATCGCGAGCAGGCTCACTCCTACAGGGGGTACGCATTCCAATTGTGGGAGCGAGCCTGCTCGCGATGGCGTCAGCTCGGGCACCACACATCCCACAGATGAAAATGATTTCTCCCACCCCACACTGGCCCCCATCCCACATGTCAGCTAGCATCGCCCTTTTGCCAGGACTGCCGACCATGAAGATTGTTTCCTTCAACATCAACGGACTGCGCGCTCGTCCGCATCAGCTGGCAGCGCTGATCGAAAAGCACCAGCCGGACGTGATCGGCCTGCAGGAAACCAAGGTCCACGACGACCAGTTCCCGCTGGAAGAAGTGCGTGCGCTGGGCTATCACGTTTATTTCCACGGCCAGAAAGGCCATTACGGCGTCGCGCTGCTGTCGCGCAAAGAGCCGATTGCGATCCACAAAGGTTTCGCCAGCGATGAAGAAGACGCACAGCGCCGCTTTATCTGGGGCACCTTCGCCGACGCCAATGGCGTGCCGGTGACCATCATGAACGGCTACTTCCCGCAGGGCGAAAGCCGCGACCATCCGACCAAGTTTCCGGCCAAGCAACGCTTTTACAGCGACCTGCAAACCCTGCTGGAAAGCCAGTTCCACAACGAGCAGCCGCTGGTGGTGATGGGCGATGTGAACATTTCCCCGGAAGACTGCGACATCGGCATTGGCCCGGACAACATGAAGCGCTGGCTGAAAACCGGCAAATGCAGCTTCCTGCCGGAAGAACGCGAATGGATGGCCCGCCTGAAAAACTGGGGCCTGACCGACAGCTACCGCCACCTGAACCCGGACGTGACCGACATGTTCAGTTGGTTCGACTATCGCAGCCGCGGGTTTGAAGACGAACCGAAGCGCGGGCTGCGCATCGACGTGATCCTCGCCTCCCATGGCTTGCTGCCGCGGGTGAAGGATGCGGGCGTGGACTATGAACTGCGCGGCATGGAAAAGCCGTCGGATCATGCGCCGATCTGGCTTGAACTGAGCTGATATACGTCAAGATCAGAAGATCGTCCGAACGCGGCCCGAACCTGCCGCAGCTCCTACATTGGAACGCGTTTTCCTGTAGGAGCTGCCACAGGTTCGGGCCGCGTTCGGACGATCTTTTGATCTGTCATGTTTTGGTCATGCGCCTGACTTAATCTCCCCGGCAATCCCCTTGGCTTGATTCGGTGCCGGCATGACCCTGCGTGTTCTGTTCGCTTTTCTGTCGAGTGCATGGCTGACGGCCGGTGCCGCCACCCTGCCCATCCCCGAACACGGCCCGGCATTGCGCATTCAGGGTTCCAACACCATTGGCGCCGATCTCGGCCCGGCGCTGGTCGAAGGTTTTCTGCAGGATCAGGGTCTGCTGAAAATTCACCGCGAAAACCCCGATACCGCCAACGAACAACACATCGTCGGCCAGACCGCCCAAGGCAAACGGGTGGTGATTGAAGTCGCCGCCCACGGTTCCAGCACCGGGTTCACCGCGCTGAAAAGCGCCAGTGCCGACCTCGCCGCTTCTTCCCGCCCGATCAAGGACAGCGAACTGCTCAGCCTGCAAGCGCTGGGCGACCTGAAAAGCGCCGCCGCCGAGCAGGTGATTGCCATCGACGGCCTGGCGATCATCCTTCACCCCGGCAACCCACTGCAGCAACTGGACACCGAGCAACTGGCGCGGATCTTCAGCGGTGAGGTGAAAACCTGGGAAGACCTCGGCGGTCGCGGCGGCGCGATTCATTTATATGCGCGGGATGATCAGTCCGGCACTTACGACACGTTCAAGGAATTGGTGTTGGGTCGGCGTGGGAAAAGTCTGAGTTCCAGTGCGAAACGCTTCGAATCCAGCGAGCAATTGTCCGACGCGGTGAGCAGTGATCCGCAGGGTATCGGTTTCATCGGTCTGCCGTATGTGCGCCAGGCCAAAGCCGTGGCCATCGCCGACGGCGCATCGCAATCGATGTTGCCGCTCAACAGCCTGATTGCCACTGAGGACTATCCGCTGTCCCGGCGCCTGTTCTTTTATCTGCCGCCCAGCAACCAGAATCCGTGGGCATCGGCATTGGTGGCGTTTGCGCAAAGCCCACAGGGCCAGAAGATTGTCGCGGCCAACGGCTTCATCAGCCAGACCGTGAATGCAATGACCGTCATCCCGAATGCGCTGATGCCCGAGGGTTATCAATCCCTCAGCCGCCACGCCCAGCGTCTGACAGTGAACTTCCGCTTTGAGGAAGGCAGCGCCAGTCTCGACAACAAGGCACGGCAGGATCTGGCGCGGGTGCTCGACTATATACAGCGCCACGACAAGACCGAGCGCGCGGTGACGCTGGTGGGGTTTGGCGACGAGAAAGACGATCCGGCACGCGCTGACCTGCTGTCGAAACTGCGGGCGATGGCGGTGCGTCGCGAGCTGGTGAAGAACGGCGTGGTGCTGCGCGAGGTGCGCGGGTTTGGCGCGTTGATGCCGGTGGCGACGAACAGCGCGGATGAAGGCAGGATCAAGAATCGGCGGGTTGAGGTTTGGGTGTATTGAATCTGATGCAGGTGTGCTGGATGCATGGGCCCTTTCGCGAGCAGGCTCGCTCCCACTTTTGATCGCATTCTTCCATTTGGTATGCGGTTTAATGTGGGAGCGAGCCTGCTCGCGAAGCCGGCGACGCGGTCTTAATGACCGTTACGCAACATCTCCTTCGGCACGTACTTGCCGATCTCGAACTTGCCGATCGCCGCGCGGTGCACTTCGTCCGGGCCGTCGGCCAGGCGCAGGGTGCGCTGCATGGCGTACATGTAGGCCAGCGGGAAATCGTTGGAAACCCCGGCCCCGCCGTGGATCTGGATCGCCCGGTCGATCACCCGCAGGGCCACGTTCGGTGCGACAACCTTGATCTGCGCGATCTCGCTCTTCGCCACTTTGTTGCCGACGGTGTCCATCATGTACGCCGCTTTCAGGGTCAGCAGGCGCGCCATGTCGATTTCCATCCGCGAGTCGGCAATCTTGTCGACGTTGCCGCCCAGACGCGCCAGCGGTTTGCCGAACGCGGTGCGGCTCACCGAACGCTTGCACATCAATTCCAGTGCGCGTTCAGCCATGCCGATCGAACGCATGCAGTGGTGAATCCGCCCCGGGCCAAGGCGACCCTGAGCGATTTCGAAGCCGCGGCCTTCACCGAGCAGGACGTTTTCGTACGGCACGCGCACGTTGTCGAACAGCACTTCGGCGTGGCCGTGCGGTGCATCGTCGTAGCCGAACACCGGCAGCGGACGAACGATTTTCACCCCGGGGGTGTCGACCGGCACCAGGATCATCGAGTGCTGCGCATGGCGCGGCGCGTCGGGATTGCTCAGGCCCATGAAGATCAGGATCTTGCAGCGCGGATCGCAGGCGCCGGAGGTCCACCACTTCTTGCCGTTGATCACCCACTCGTCGCCATCACGCACGGCGCGGGCGGCCATGTTGGTGGCGTCGGACGAGGCCACGTCCGGCTCGGTCATGGCGAACGCCGAACGGATCTCGCCGCGCAGCAGCGGTTCGAGCCAGCGCTGTTTCTGCTCTTCATTGGCGTAGCGCACCAGCACTTCCATGTTGCCGGTGTCCGGTGCCGAGCAGTTGAACGGCTCCGGCCCCAGCAGCGAGCGGCCCATGATTTCTGCCAGCGGTGCGTATTCAAGGTTGGTCAGCCCGGCGCCGAGTTCCGACTCAGGCAGGAACAGATTCCACAGGCCTTCGGCCTTGGCCTTGGCTTTGAGCTCTTCCATGATCGCGGTCGGCTGCCAGCGATCGCCCTCGGCAACCTGGCGTTCGAACACGGCTTCGGCCGGGTAAACGTAAGTGTCCATGAACGCGGTCACGCGCTCACGCAGTTCCTGCACCTTGGGCGAATAAGCGAAATCCATGAGCAATTACCTTCTTTGGGCAGAGGTTGTTCAGATCATGCAATCGATGCTAGAACAGCGCGGATAATTTACCTAGCCTATTCTCGGCGTGTATAAACATTCATCACCGATATATGATCCGCTGATCGTCAGCCCACAGAACAAGAGAAGCCGCGTAATGAATCTGAGTAAGGTCGACCTCAACCTTTTCATCGTCTTCGACGCGATCTACACCGAAGCCAACCTGACCCGCGCCGGGCAGATTGTCGGAATTACCCAACCGGCGGTGTCCAACGCGCTGGCGCGGTTGCGCGAGACCTTCAACGATCCACTGTTCGTGCGCACCGCCCAAGGCATGGTGCCAACACCGATGGCACAGAACATCATCGGCCCGGTACGCAACGCGCTGTCGCTGCTGCGGGTGTCGGTGCAGGAGAGCCGGATTTTCAACCCGGCGCAGGCGGCGAAGACTTACCGCATCAGTATGACCGACCTCACTGAGGCAGTGATTCTGCCGCCGCTGTTCCAGCGTTTGCGGCGTCTGGCGCCGACGGTGATCATCGAGAGTTTCCTGTCCAAACGCCGCGAGACCACCAAGGAACTGGCGGCCGGGCGTCTGGATTTCGCCGTCGATGCGCCGCTCAACACTGACCCGCAGGTGCGTCACGTCAAGCTGATGGAAGACCGTTACGTCTGTGCAATGCGCAAGGGTCATCCGCTGGCGGGCAAGGAAAAGCTCAGCCTCGACGATTACCTGTCGCTGACTCACATCCATATCTCCAGCCGCCGCAGCGGTCTGGGCTATGTGGATCTGGCGCTGGGCAAAATGGGCATTCAGCGCAAGATCGCCCTGCGCTCGCAGCATTATCTGATGGCGTCGCAGGTCATGCAGCAGACCGACATGGTGATGACAGTGCCCGAGCGGTTTGCCCGGCGTAATGACTTGCATGCGTTCAACCTGCCGGTCAACGACGTGCCGCCACTGGAGACTCACCTGTATTGGCATGAGAGCACCGACCAGGACCCGGCCAATCGCTGGATGCGCGAGCAGATCATCGAGTTGTGCCAGCAGGTGACGGCGCAGGAGAAGAAGCTCGACAAGGTGTAAGTCTTTGCACCGAATCGCTGGCATCGCGAGCAGGCTCACTCCTACATACGACCGCGTTTCAATTGTAGGCGTGAGCCTGCTCGCGATGAGGCCCACAAGAACACCGCAGATCATCTTGCTTGACGTAAACGTCAACTCGCCATTAGCTTAGCGCCAAGACCTTTTTCCGAGCGCTTTCATGAGCAGCCAGACCTACAGCATTTCCGACCTCGCCCGCGAGCTGGACATCACCACCCGGGCGATCCGCTTTTATGAAGAACAAGGCCTGCTCAGCCCTGAGCGCCGTGGCCAGGAACGCATCTACTCGCCGCGCGACAAGGTCAGCCTGAAGCTGATCCTGCGCGGCAAGCGCATCGGTTTCTCGCTGGCCGAATGCCGGGAGTTGATCGAGCTCTACGACCCGTCCAGCGGTAACACCAAACAGCTCAACAGCATGCTGGCAAAAATCAGCGAGCGCCGCGCACAACTTGAGCAGCAGTTACTCGACATCGAACAGATGAAGCTGGAACTCGACACCGCTGAAGAGCGCTGCGTGCAGGCGTTGGAGCAGACGCTGAAGAGCCAGCAGGCGAGCTAGCAAACAACACAAATCCCTTGTAGGAGTGAGCCTGCTCGCGATAGCGGTGTGTGAGTCGAGCAAATATTGTCTGACTCACCGCTATCGCGAGCAGGCTCATCCCTGCAGGGGATCTCCTCGAATCCAGAAGAGCAGGTCAATCCCATGTCCCTCCCCTCCCAAGTACGCCTGATCGAAGTCGGCCCGCGCGATGGCTTGCAGAACGAAGCCCAACCGATCAGCGTGGCTGACAAGGTGCAACTGGTCGACGCCCTGAGCGCCGCCGGCCTTGGCTATATCGAAGTCGGCAGTTTCGTCTCGCCGAAATGGGTGCCGCAGATGGCCGGTTCCGCCGAAGTGTTCGCGCAGATCCAGCGCAAACCCGGCGTGACCTACGGCGCACTGGCGCCGAACCTGCGCGGCTTTGAAGACGCGCTGGCTGCCGGTGTGAAAGAAGTGGCGGTGTTCGCCGCCGCGTCCGAGGCGTTCTCGCAGCGCAACATCAATTGCTCGATCAGCGAAAGCCTGGCGCGCTTCGCACCGATCATGGAAGCGGCGAAACAGCATGGCGTTACCGTGCGCGGTTACGTGTCCTGCGTGCTCGGCTGCCCTTATGAAGGCAAGGTCGCGCCGGAACAAGTGGCGATGGTCGCGCGCGAGTTGTATGCGATGGGCTGCTACGAAGTGTCCCTCGGCGACACCATCGGCACCGGCACCGCCGGCGCGACCCGGCGGTTGTTCGAAGTGGTGTCGGCGCAGGTGCCACGGGAAAAACTCGCGGGGCACTTCCACGACACCTACGGCCAGGCGATGGCCAACATCTATGCCAGCCTGCTGGAAGGCATCGCGGTGTTCGACAGCTCTATCGCCGGCCTCGGCGGCTGCCCGTACGCCAAAGGCGCGAGCGGTAACGTCGCCACCGAAGACGTGGTGTACCTGCTCAATGGTCTGGGTATCGAGACCGGTATCGACCTGGACGCCCTGATTGCAGCGGGTCAGCAGATCAGCGCGGTGCTCGGTCGCCCGAGCGGTTCGCGTGTGGCCAAGGCCCGTAACGCCCAGTAAGAGCGAAGGTGTTACCGCTGCGTCGGAAACGTGGGCGTAGACGAGTAACACGGAAACAAATTGTCTGGTTTGCCCTGAAGGAAAAATCCTTCAAAAATCTCAAGCCATTGATTTAAAAGGATTTTAAAAAGTTGGCATGGCTTCTGCTATCTCTATGGCATAACAAGAATAAAAAGCAGCAAACCAATAAAAATAAGACGTACCGACTCTGACATAACAAAAACAACACGGCAGAGACGCAGCTAACAGATTTTTTTGGAGAAGGTGTGCTTTTCAGGGTGCTCTCAGGAGTGACCCGCAACCGGGCAGAGAACAATAAAACTACCTTCAGGTAGCTCCCGAATCGGTTGGATCGTTTAACGAGAAAGCAGATCAGCGCTCAAAAAAATACGTTTGCTCTTGACCCCGGATGGGGGTCGCCAAAAACAGCGGTAAAGGGCCACGGTTGCCAAAAACAACAACAGACCGCCCCTCAATAATAAAAAAGAGCACGCGACGACAAAATTAAAGGGGAGCTTCGGCTCCCCTTTGTGCTTTCTGTGATTCCCGAATTCCCCGCCGCCCCCTTGTAGGAGTGAGCCTGCTCGCGATAGCGGTGTGTCAGTCGATGCAAATATTGACTGATACACCGCTATCGCGAGCAGGCTCACTCCTACATTTGAACGTCGTCAGGCCTGCTTTTCGCGGAGCTCCTCGATACTGATTTCACGCATCCGGAATTTCTGGATCTTGCCCGTCACCGTCATCGGAAATTCTTCGACGAACTTGAAATGACGCGGCGTCTTGAAGTGGGCAATGCGCTCCTTGCACCACGCTTGCAGCGCTTGTTCGGTGACACTGTGACCGGGATGGAATTTGATCCAGGCGACGATTTCTTCGCCGTAACGCGAACACGGAATGCCGATCACCTGCACGTCCGCCACCGCCGGGTGGGTGAAGAAAAACTCTTCCAGCTCACGCGGGTAAATGTTCTCGCCGCCGCGGATGATCATGTCCTTGTTACGTCCGGCGATGTTCACGTAACCCTCATCGTTCATGCTCGCCAGATCGCCGGTGTGCATCCAGCCCGCCTCGTCGATGGCTTCGGCCGTGGCTTGCGGGTTGCTCCAGTAACCGAGCATCACGCTGTAACCACGGGTGCACAGTTCACCGATGGTGCCGCGCGGCACCAGGTTGCCCGCCTCGTCGATGATCTTGCTTTCCAGTTGCGGCTGGGTGCGACCGACGGTGGTCACGCGCAGTTCCAGCTCATCGTTTGGCCCGGTTTGCAACGACACCGGACTGGTTTCGGTCATGCCATAGGCTATTTGCACTTCGCTCATGTGCATCTCACTGATGACCCGGCGCATCACCTCGATCGGGCACGTGGCGCCGGCCATGATCCCGGTGCGCAGGCTCGACAGATCGAATTCGCCCCGCCGCGGTTGATCGAGCATGGCGATGAACATGGTCGGCACGCCGTACAGGCCGGTGGCTTGTTCTTCGGCGACGGTTTGCAGGGTCAGTAACGGATCGAACGCGTCGTTGGGATAAATCATCGTGCTGGCGTGGGTGATGCAGCCGAGGTTACCCATGACCATGCCGAAGCAGTGGTACAGCGGCACCGGGATCACCAGGCGGTCGCTCGGGGTCAGGCCGATGCTTTCGCCGACCATGTAACCGTTGTTGAGGATGTTGTAGTGACTGAGGGTCGCGCCTTTGGGGAAACCGGTGGTGCCGGAGGTGTACTGGATGTTCACCGGTTGATCGAAGTGCAGGCTTTCGCTGCGTTCACACAATTGTTCGGGCGAAACACTGCTCGCCAGATCGGCCAGTTGCGACCACGGCAGGAAACCCGACGGCGGCTGTGCGTCGAGGCTGATCACCCCCCGCAAATCCGGCAGACGTTCGCTGCGCAACGGGCCGATGGATTGCTCGGAGAGCTCCGGCACCAGCCCTTGCAGCATGGCGTGGTAGTTGGAGGATTTGAACGCCCCGGCGCAGACCAGCCACTGGCAACCGGACTGCTTGAGCACGTATTCCAGTTCGGAACTGCGGTAGGCCGGGTTGATGTTGACCAGGATCACGCCGAGCTTCGCCGTGGCGATTTGCGTGATGCACCACTGCGCACAGTTCGGTGCCCAGATACCGAGCCGATCCCCTGCCTGCAAACCCAGCGCCAGCAAGGCTCTGGCGTGCAGATCGACGCTATCGGCCAGTTGCCGCCAGGTGTAACGCAACTGCTGATGCCTCACGACCAGCGCTTCACCGTCCGGGTATTGCGCCACCGTCTGATCGAACTTCTGCCCGATGGTCATCGCCAGCAAGGCTTTGTCCTGGGAGCCTCGGGTGTAGCTGCGCTGCGGGTTTGCACTGGGTTGATCCATGACGACCCCTATTGTCTTTATTAGTGGGTTTATCGGGATTTTGCTCTAGGTGGGAGCCAACTGTGGCGAGGGGATTTATCCCCGATGGTGTGCGAAGCGCACCCTCAGTTTTTCCTGTTGAACCGCTTTCACAGGTTTTGGGTCGGCTTCGCCAACCATCGGGGATAAATCCCCTCGCCACACAAGCCCGCCCCTACCAAAAGCACTCCGCTTCAATCCTGAACTGGTCCTACTCTCGCCTATGTTGACGTTAACGTAAAGGGTCATTGACAGCCATTCGTCACAGGCTTACGTTAACGTAAAGGTGAGAGCCGTTTGATCGCCCTCCCCACCCTACAAAAAAGCCAAAAGGTGACCCATGAGCTACCCATCCCTGAACTTCGCCCTCGGTGAAACCATCGACATGCTGCGCGATCAGGTTCAGTCCTTCGTCGCCGATCAGATCGCGCCACGCGCCGCGCAGATCGACCGCGACAACCTGTTCCCGGCCGACATGTGGCGCAAATTCGGTGACATGGGCCTGCTGGGTATCACCGTGCCGGAAGAGTACGGCGGTGCGGGCCTGGGTTACCTGGCGCACGTGGTGGCGATGGAAGAAATCAGCCGCGGCTCGGCGTCGGTGGCGCTTTCCTACGGTGCGCATTCCAACCTCTGCGTCAATCAGATCAACCGCAACGGTAACCACCAACAGAAAAGCCAATACCTGCCGAAGCTGATCAGCGGCGAACACGTCGGCGCACTCGCCATGAGCGAACCAAACGCCGGTTCCGACGTGGTTTCGATGAAATTGCGCGCCGACAAACGCGGCGACCGCTTCGTCCTCAATGGCAGCAAGACCTGGATCACCAACGGCCCCGACGCCAACACCTACGTGATCTACGCCAAGACCGACCTGGAAAAAGGCCCGCACGGCATCACCGCGTTCATCGTCGAGCGCGACTGGAAAGGCTTCAGCCGCAGCAACAAGTTCGACAAGCTCGGCATGCGCGGCTCCAACACCTGTGAACTGTTCTTCGATGACGTCGAAGTACCGGAAGAAAACATCCTCGGCGCGCTCAACGGCGGCGTGAAAGTGCTGATGAGCGGTCTCGATTACGAACGCGTCGTACTGTCCGGCGGCCCGACCGGGATCATGCAGTCGTGCATGGACCTGATCGTGCCGTATATCCACGACCGCAAGCAATTCGGTCAGAGCATCGGCGAATTCCAGCTGATCCAGGGCAAAGTCGCCGACATGTACACCCAGCTCAACGCCAGCCGCGCCTATCTGTACGCGGTGGCGCAAGCCTGCGAGCGTGGCGAAACCACGCGCAAGGACGCCGCCGGGGTGATCCTCTACACCGCCGAACGCGCCACGCAAATGGCCCTCGACGCGATCCAGATTCTCGGCGGCAACGGCTACATCAACGAATTCCCGGCCGGGCGCCTGCTGCGTGACGCCAAGCTCTACGAAATCGGCGCCGGCACCAGTGAGATCCGCCGCATGCTGATCGGCCGCGAACTGTTCAACGAAACCCGCTAAACGGAGCTGCACATGGCTATCCTGCATACCCAGCTCAATCCCCGTTCAGCGGAGTTCGCCGCCAACAGCGCGGCGATGCTCGAACAGGTCGACGCCCTCCACACCCTGCTCGCCCAAGTGGCGCAGGGTGGCGGCGCGAAAGCCCAGGAACGGCACACCTCGCGCGGTAAATTGTTGCCGCGTGAGCGGATCAATCGCCTGCTCGATCCGGGCTCGCCGTTTCTCGAAATCAGCCAGCTCGCCGCGCACGCGGTGTATGGCGAAGACGTTCCCGCCGCCGGGGTGATTGCCGGGATCGGCCGGGTCGAAGGCGTCGAATGCATGATCGTCGCCAACGACGCGACGGTGAAAGGTGGCTCGTACTACCCGCTGACAGTGAAAAAACACCTGCGCGCGCAGACCATCGCCCAGCAGAACCGCCTGCCGTGCATCTATCTGGTGGACTCGGGCGGCGCCAACCTGCCGCGTCAGGACGAAGTGTTCCCGGATCGCGAGCACTTCGGCCGGATCTTCTTCAACCAGGCCAACATGAGCGCGATGGGCATTCCGCAGATCGCCGTGGTCATGGGTTCGTGCACCGCGGGTGGCGCCTATGTGCCGGCGATGGCGGACGAAGCGATCATGGTGCGCAATCAGGCAACGATTTTCCTCGCCGGCCCACCGTTGGTAAAAGCCGCGACCGGAGAAGTGGTCAGCGCGGAAGACCTCGGCGGTGCGGATGTGCACTGCAAGATTTCCGGCGTGGCTGACCATTACGCCGAGAGCGACGAACACGCCCTCGCCCTCGCCCGCCGAAGCGTCGCCAACCTCAACTGGCGCAAGCTCGGTGAAGTGCAGCAGCGCACGCCGATTGCGCCGCTGTACGCCAGCGACGAGTTGTATGGCGTGGTTTCAGCCGACGCCAAACAGCCGTTCGACGTGCGCGAAGTGATTGCGCGGCTGGTCGACGGTTCGGTGTTCGATGAATTCAAGGCGCTGTTCGGCACCACGCTGGTCTGCGGTTTTGCGCACCTGCACGGCTACCCGATCGCGATCCTCGCCAACAACGGCATCCTCTTCGCCGAAGCCGCGCAAAAAGGCGCGCACTTCATCGAACTGGCCTGCCAGCGCGGCATTCCGCTGCTGTTCCTGCAGAACATCACCGGGTTCATGGTCGGCCAGAAATACGAGGCCGGCGGCATCGCCAAGCACGGCGCGAAACTGGTGACCGCCGTGGCCTGCGCCAAGGTGCCGAAATTCACCGTGATCATCGGTGGCAGCTTCGGCGCCGGTAACTACGGGATGTGCGGGCGCGCTTACGATCCGCGCTTCCTGTGGATGTGGCCGAATGCGCGCATCGGCGTGATGGGCGCCGAGCAGGCCGCGGGCGTGCTGGTGCAGGTCAAGCGCGAGCAGGCCGAACGCAGCGGCCAGGACTTCAGCGCCGCGCAGGAAGCCGAGATCAAGCAACCGATCCTCGATCAGTACGAAGAGCAGGGTCATCCCTACTACTCCAGCGCACGACTGTGGGACGACGGTGTCATCGACCCGGCGCAGACCCGCGATGTGCTGGGCCTGGCCTTGTCCGCGTCGTTGAACGCGCCTATCGAACCGAGCCGCTTCGGCGTGTTCCGGATGTGATGCTTTTTGTGGGAACGAGCCTGTGTGGCGAGGGAGCTTGCTCCCGTTCGATTGCGCAGCAATCGTAATCCAGGCCCACAGGCAGCTCCCACAAGAACCGTGGAGACGGATGAATATGAGCGACTTCAACACCCTCGAACTGCACAACGACCCACGGGGTTTCGCCACCCTGTGGCTCAACCGTGCGGAAAAGAACAACGCGTTCAACGCCGAAATGATCCGCGAACTGATTCTCGCACTGGACAAGGTTGCCAGCGACGCCAGCCTGCGTTTCCTGTTGGTGCGCGGGCGTGGCAAGCATTTCAGCGCCGGTGCCGATCTGGCGTGGATGCAGCAGTCGGCCGAGCTCGATTACCACACCAACCTGGACGACGCCCGCGAGCTGGCGGAGCTGATGTACAACCTCGCCAAGCTGAAAATCCCGACCGTGGCTGTGGTGCAAGGCGCGGCGTTCGGCGGCGCGCTGGGGCTGATCAGTTGCTGCGACATGGCGATTGGCGCCGATGACGCGCAATTCTGTCTGTCGGAAGTGCGCATCGGCCTTGCGCCGGCGGTGATCAGTCCGTTCGTGGTGCAAGCCATCGGCGAACGTGCGGCGCGTCGGTATGCGCTGACCGCCGAGCGCTTCGGCGGGCAGCGTGCGCGGGAAATCGGTTTGTTGTCCGAGAGCTACCCGGCCGCCGAGCTTGATCAAGCCGTCGGGCAATGGATCGACAACCTGCTGCTCAACAGTCCCGCCGCGATGCGCGCCAGCAAGGATCTGCTACGCGAAGTCGGCAACGGCGCCCTGACCCCGGCCCTGCGCCGCTACACCGAAAACGCCATCGCCCGAATCCGCGTCAGCCCTGAAGGCCAGGAAGGCTTGCGCGCCTTTCTGCAAAAACGTGCACCGAGCTGGCAAGCCGCAATCACCACCAAGGAGCCGCGTTGATGAGCGCACCTGTTCTCACTACCCTGCTGGTGGCCAACCGTGGCGAAATCGCTTGCCGGGTCATGCGTACCGCAAAGGCCTTGGGCTTGACCACCGTCGCCGTGCACAGCGCCACCGACCGCGAAGCGCGGCACAGCCGCGAAGCGGATATCCGCGTTGATCTCGGGGGCAGCAAAGCCGCCGACAGTTATCTGCAAATCGACAAGCTGATCGCGGCGGCCAAGGCCAGCGGCGCACAGGCGATTCACCCGGGTTACGGCTTCCTGTCGGAGAACGCCGGTTTCGCCCGTGCCATTGAACAGGCCGGGCTGATTTTCCTCGGCCCGCCCGCCTCGGCCATCGACGCGATGGGCAGCAAGTCGGCGGCCAAGGCCTTGATGGAAGCCGCCGGTGTGCCACTAGTGCCGGGCTATCACGGCGAGGCGCAGGATCTCGAAACCTTCCGCGATGCCTGCGCACGCATTGGCTATCCCGTGCTGCTCAAGGCCACGGCCGGTGGCGGCGGCAAAGGCATGAAAGTCGTCGAGGACGTCAGCCAACTGGCCGAAGCGCTGGCTTCGGCGCAACGTGAAGCGCAGTCGTCGTTCGGCGATTCGCGGATGCTGGTGGAGAAATACCTGCTCAAACCGCGTCACGTGGAAATCCAGGTGTTCGCCGACCAGCACGGCAACTGCCTTTACCTCAACGAGCGTGATTGCTCGATCCAGCGTCGGCACCAGAAAGTCGTCGAAGAAGCACCGGCGCCGGGCCTGACCGCGGAACTGCGTCGCGCCATGGGCGAAGCGGCCGTGCGTTCGGCGCAGGCAATCGGTTACGTCGGTGCCGGCACCGTGGAGTTTCTGCTCGATGCGCGCGGCGAATTCTTCTTCATGGAGATGAATACGCGCCTGCAGGTCGAGCATCCGGTCACCGAAGCGATCACCGGCCTCGATCTGGTGGCATGGCAGATTCGTGTGGCGCGCGGTGAAGCGTTGCCGATCACGCAGGATCAGGTGCCGCTCAATGGCCATGCGATTGAAGTGCGCCTGTATGCCGAAGATCCGTCGAATGATTTCCTGCCGGCTACCGGTCGCCTGGATTTGTACCGTGAATCGGCTGAAGGACCTGGGCGTCGGGTCGATAGCGGCGTAGAAGAAGGCGATGAAATTTCGCCATTCTACGACCCGATGCTCGGCAAGCTGATCGCCTGGGGCGAAGATCGCGAGCAGGCGCGCCTACGGCTTTTGAGCATGCTCGATGAGTTCGCGATCGGCGGCTTGAAGACCAACATCAACTTCCTGCGGCGGATCATCGCGCATCCGGCGTTTGCCGCTGCGGAGCTGGATACCGGGTTTATTCCGCGTTATCAGGAAACGCTGCTGCCCGCTCCGGGTGAGTTGAGCGAAGAGTTCTGGCAGACCGCAGCGCAGGCTTTCGCGCAGAGTCTGCCGGGCGCGGTGCGAGCGGACGACCTGGGCTCGCCATGGGCATTGAACAATGGTTTGCGCGCGGGGTTGCCGGCGGAAGTCACCTTGCACTTGAGCTGCGAAGGTCAGGATCGGGCGTTGACCTTGGGCAGCACCGGCAACGCCAAACTGTCGGATGAAACATTGGTCGTCGAGCACGATGGCGTACGGCGTGCCTTGCGCGCCATTCGTCAGGGCGATTCGCTGTACCTGCAATGGGACGGCGAGTTGCGGCGTATTCAGATGTTCGACCCAATCAGCGCCGTCGACGCCAGCCACAGCCATCAGGGCGGTCTGACTGCGCCCATGAACGGCAGCATCGTGCGGGTATTGGTGAAGGCCGGGCAATCGGTCGAGGCCGGTGCGCAACTGGTGGTGCTGGAGGCGATGAAGATGGAGCACAGCATTCGCGCGCCCCATGCGGGAGTGATCAAAGCGCTGTATTGCCAGGAAGGCGAAATGGTCGGCGAAGGCAGCGCTTTGGTTGAATTGGAAGCCGTGTAAACGGGAGATCGATCCTACGCCGAGCGAGGATCGATCTGACTAGAAACGCGCCGTAGCCTGAACCACCACGCCGATGATTCGACACTCATCGGTGAACAGGGCTTTGGGCCAGGTCGGATTGAGCGGTACCAGGTAACGCTGGCCGCCCTCTTCGTCGAGCTTGCGAAAGATCGCTTCATCGCAGCCCTGCCACTGGGCGATCACCAGTTTGCCGGGCAGCGCTTCCGCCTCCGGATCCACCAGGATCAGCATGCCTTCGGCGATGCTCTGGCCTGAAGGTGCGGTCATCGAATTTCCCGTCACTGTCAGCCAGAACGCTGCGCCACGGGCGTGATAATCCGTCAGTTCGAAGCGCTGCTTGTCATGTGTCGGGGCGTAAGCGGCGGTTGCACTCTCGCGCGATTCGCACGGCGTGTGCCAATCGCTGACCGGATAGCGGAAGTACGGGTTGTACTTCTGCGCCAGGGGCATCTCGTCATCGTCGCTCTCCTGCGGTTCGCGAATCACCAGCACCACTTCCAGGAAGTCCATTCCCAGCGCCTGCAATACGCGGTTCATTTCCGTAATACCCGGCTCGCGACGTTTGTTCAGCCAATGGCCGATCCCGCCCTGGGACATGCCGACGCGCTCTCCGAGCTCTGTTTGAGTGATTTTGAGTTCACTCATTTTGGCCTTGACCAACTCAATCCATTTATCCATATGCGGCACCTTACTTTCCCCGCCTTCGGCCGGCAAAACACATATTGTAGTATTTAAATTCTGGTCACAACTACGCATCGTACTATGCTGGAAGCACGGACTTTCAATCGAACAAGGAGTGACCCTTCACCATGAATATCAGCAGCAAAGACTTGCCCGATCTGCAAATGGACACCACGTTCACCTCCCCTCAAGGCAACGCAGCAGCGCAGCGAGCACTGGACTATTACTTGAAACCAGCTGTGTCAGAACCCGAGGTAGATGAACGTTTTTTTGATGTGAAACGCCATCTCAGTGGTGAAGAAGCCCTCGTGCACGCGTCGGATCTGTTGCGCTGCGCAGCCGCCACTGCCTTCAAGGCAGCCGAAAACCTGCAGGGCGCGAGCCGCGACCTGGCGTTTTCGGTGGTGCATATGGTGGATATGGCGCGAGCGATGGTCGACCATTCAATTGATGGCGAGCAGCTCTGACGGACACGGGAAGCGGACGGACAGGAAAGAATTTTCCAATCGCGCAGATAAAAACATTTGACTTGCAAATGATAATGATTATTATTGCAAGCAGCTGATCGCGAGATCAGTCGATGGACCAGAGACCTTAGGTCGGTCTTCTGGACTATCTCCTCATCAGGCTAATCACGGTTTTTGACCCGGCTTTTTGCCGGGTCTTTTTTTGCCCGTTTTTCGGGCTTATGGCTTCAGGCTAATGAAGTCTTTGGGTGCTGCAAATTCGATGGCGCGGATAATATCAAAAGAATATCGCTTGGCAAGCAGAGCCCGGCCCGATTGGGGCAAACTAATGACAATTAGCACTTGAGAATCAATCGCACACTCTCTAAGCTGCTTGCGCGTCATGGAAGACGCCCCCCACGCAACCCGCAATTTCACTCGGTTTCACCCCTGTCTTGCGTGTAAAGTAGCCGCCATAAAAATCATATTCAGGAACCGATATGACCGTGGCCAAATCTTCGTTCGACATCAGCGCCAACTTCGACAGCGGCAACATCCAAGTCATCGACATCTCCAATCCGCTCAACCCGGTTCTGGCCATTCGCCCGGATACCCGTAGCGCGCATTTTCAGTGGTTCCACTTCAAGGCCAGCGGCCTGCATATTCATCAGGAACACTGGTTTCGTCTGGTCAACGCCAGCCAATCCTCCTACAACAAAGCCTGGACCGGCTATCAGGCCGTCGCTTCCTACGATCACGTCAACTGGTTCCGCATTCCCACCAGTTTTGAAGGCGACAGCCTGCGCTTTTGCCTCGAAGCCGAGCAAACCCACGCCTGGTTCGCCTACTTCGAACCCTACAGCCGCGGGCGTCACGACTGGCTGATCGAGCAGGCGCTGAGCAAGGCCGGCACTGAACTGCTGGCCACCGGCAAAAGCGTCGAGGGTCGGGACATTCAACTGCTGCGCAAGGGCAGCGGCGCAGAAGGCCAGCGCAAAATCTGGATCATCGCGCAACAGCACCCGGGCGAGCACATGGCCGAATGGTTCATGGAGGGTGTGATCGAACGCCTGGAACGCCACGACGACCCGGTGTTGAACACGCTGCTCGCCAGCGCGGATCTGTATCTGGTGCCGAACATGAACCCGGACGGCGCCTTCCACGGCCATCTGCGTACCAACGCCATGGGCCAGGACCTGAACCGCGCCTGGCAGAGCGCCAGTCAGGAAATCAGCCCAGAGGTACTTTTCGTACAACAGCAGATGGAAAAGTACGGCGTCGATCTATTCCTCGACGTACACGGTGATGAAGAAATTCCCCACGTGTTCACTGCCGGTTGCGAAGGCAACCCGGGTTACACGCCGCGCATCGAGAAGCTCGAAGAGCATTTCCGCACGCATCTCAAGCACACCACCAAAGACTTCCAGACCCAATATGGCTACACCCGCGACGAACCGGGCCAGGCCAACATGACCCTGGCCTGCAACGCGGTCGGGCAGAAATACGACTGCCTGTCGCTGACTCTGGAAATGCCGTTCAAGGATCACGACGACCATCCAAACAAAGAAACGGGCTGGTCGGGCAAGCGCTCGAAACAGTTGGGCAAGGACGTGTTGACCACGATCGCCGACATGGTCGACACCCTGCGCTGATCCCTCCCCCGCTCCACCCAAAGATCGCAGCTGTGCCTGCGATCTTTTTTTTGCGCAATCAAATGCCGCGACCAACGAGGTTGCAAATTAAAACCAGAATACTTACCGTGATTGTGGTTTTAATTTGAAACCCAAAAAGGAATCAGGGCATGCAACCTCAACCCCTCAAAAGCAGCGTGGTGCTGCTGTTTGCCGTCGCCTGCGGACTGGCCGTGGGCAATGTGTATTACGCGCAGCCGTTGCTGGACGCCATGGCCGAGGCGTTCACTATGTCGCCCGCAACCATCGGCATCGTCATCACCCTGACGCAGATCGGTTATGGCATCGGTCTGGTGTTGCTGGTGCCACTTGGCGACCTGCTCAACCGACGGCGGCTGATCGTCACCCAGACCCTGCTCTCGGCCGCCGCGCTGTTGATGATCGCACTGGCGGCCAACAGTCTGTGGTTGCTGCTCGGCATGACGCTGACCGGTTTGCTCGCGGTGGTGACGCAAGTGCTGGTGGCGTACGCCGCGACATTGGCCGTCCCGGCGCAACGCGGTCGGGTGGTCGGCGTCGTCACCAGCGGCATCGTCGTCGGCATTCTGCTCGCGCGCACCATTGCCGGGGCCATGGCTGATCTGGCCGGTTGGCGGGCGATCTATCTGCTGTCGGCGGGGCTGACGCTGCTGATGGCGCTGCTGCTGTTGCGCGCATTGCCCAAGGATGAAGCCGCACAGCCGGCGAGCCGTTACGGCGCACTGATCGCCTCGGTGTTCAGCCTGTTCAAACAAGAGCCTGTGCTGCGGCAACGGGCGATTCTCGCGCTGCTGACCTTTGCCAGCGCCATGGTTCTATGGACGCCGATGGTGCTGCCGCTGGCCGCCCCGCCACTGTCGCTGTCGCACAGTGAAATCGGCTTGTTCGGCCTGGCCGGTGCCGCCGGTGCACTTGCCGCCGCACGCGCCGGACATCTGGCCGATCGCGGATTGGGCCAATGGGTCAGTGGCCTGTCGTTGCTGCTGATGCTCGCCTCGTGGCTGCCGATCGCCCTTACCCAGTCCTCGTTGTGGGCACTGTTGCTGGGGGTGATCACCCTCGACCTGGGCTTGCAGGCCATACACGTCACCAGCCAAAGCATGATCTACAGCATGCGTCCCGAAGCCCAAAGCCGCCTCACAGCCGGTTACATGCTGTTCTATTCGATCGGCAGTGCATTGGGTTCGATTACGTCGACGGCGATGTACGCCTGGGCTGGCTGGACCGGCGTGTGTCTGCTTGGCGCCGCTATCAATGCAGTGGCGCTGGGCTATTGGTGGCTGACCCTGAGAAGTGGCGCACCCCAGCGGTGCGCCACACAGACGGGTTAATCGCGATCGCGACCGCGCAACATGCTGTCGAGCACCTCGTCGCGGCGCACCCAACCATGGAACAGCGCCGCCGCCAGGTGCAACAACACGGTGAGGAACAACAGATACGCCAGATAGCCATGCGCCTTGCGCAACAGGGCAAACACTTGCGCATCGGCCGGCAGGATCGACGGCAGTTGCAGAGTATTGCTGAGCATCACCGGCTCCCCCGACGCACTGATCATCGCCCAACCGAGCACCGGCAACACCAGCATCAAGGCGTACAACAACACATGCGAAGCCTTGGCTGCCATGACCTGCCAGCCCGGCAGATCGGCCGGCAGCGGCGGCTGTCGGGTAGAAAACCGCACCAACAGGCGCACGACCACCAGCAGCAGAATCGCAATCCCCAGCGGCTTGTGCAGATGAATCAGCCATTCATGCCGCTGTGAAACCGAAGTGACCATGCCGGCGCCAATGAACAACATGGCGATGATCATCAGCGCCATCAGCCAGTGCAGCAGCCGCGCCAAGAGCACGAAATGAGTCGGTTGCGTGCTCATGGGCGAGCCTCCTGTTTGGCGGCGGGCAATTGGCTGACTTCACTGGTGCGACGCAGATAGGAGTCGGCGTAACCGGCGGAACGCGCGGCGAGCAGCGGGTCGTCGGAACCTTCGATACCGGCCGGCAGCACCAGCGGATCGTAGTTGATGTCGCGGCATTCGCCGCTGAGCTGCGGCTGGGTCTTCTCCAGCACCAGCGTGCCGGCGTTGATCACCTTGCGACCCTCGGGCCAGGTTTTGCTGGCGTCGTTCACCGGATCACCGGGGTTGGCCAGGGTGATGTTCAACTGCCAGCGCAACGGCCCTTCGGCCAGACGCTGCACCAGATCTTTCTCGAGAAAATCCGCGCCCTCCGGCGCCGAGGCACCGGCGGCATCACGCGCCAGCGGCGCGACACTCCAGCGCACCGCCTGCTTCTGCCCGCTGGCGTTGACCAGATAGAACGCATTGACGCTGTTGTAGGTTTCAGTGGCATAGCTGGCCGACGGTTTGGCGGTCTTCACCCAGGTCAGGAAAGGCACGGCTTCCGGGTGCGCGGCAAAGAAAGCCGGTACTTTCGACGGATCCGGTTTACCCGTGGCCGGATCCGGCGACTGGGCCTGCTGCAACTGATAGAACGCCTCGGGAGTGCCGACCGGGAACACCGGCATGCTGTTCATCCCGGTACGCCATTGCTGACCGTTGGCCTGGGTGAAACGCAGCGCCAGGCTGCGGATCGGCACACTGCTGTCCGGGGCGTAGGGATTCCCCGCCGGCAATGCGAAACGCCCGACCACCGGCGTCTGCGCCTCGTTGAACACCTGAGCGGTAGAAAACGCCCGTGCCTCGCCACTGCTCTCGAAATGCCCGATCACGCACACGCCCTTGGCGTGATTGCGCCGAAACCCGGGATGCACGCCGTTGTTTTTCTCCAGCACATCGACCAGCGCCTTGGGCGTCAGACGTTGTGGGTCAAGATTGCCGTGCACGTAGGCAAACGCCCCGGCGACAGCGGCGACAACCACGGCAATCGCCGTCAGGCGCAACACTGTGCTCGCGGCACTCAAGGGCGGGCGCGGCGGCCTGCCCGGCGGTGAAGTGCGATCAACCATGAATAACTCCAGGGCCATCGGCCACAAGTAGGAAGAATCAGCAAGACGCACCCCATCGGGATTTATTCCATGGCCCGGTATTTATTTTTCCGAACGTGGAATAACCTCGAACGGCAGACGTCTCCCTAGTCCACAGCGTAGTGACTAGCAGAAATTCATGAGCGAATTCGACGAACAGTTGAGAGAAATCATTCCCAGATTGCGCCGCTTTGCCGTGTCACTGACCCGCAACAGCAGCAGCGCTGACGATCTGGTGCAGGCGAGCCTTGAGCGGGCCCTGTCCGGCTGGGGCGCGAAACGCGCCGAGGGTGACGTGCGCGCGTGGCTGTTCGCGATTCTCTATCGGCAATTTCTCGACGCCCACCGACGCTCGCGCCGATATGCGCGGATGCTCGAATTTTTCACCGGTCGCGACGACGCCGAGCCCTCGGTCGAGCGCACCGTAATCGCCCAATCGACTCTGCAAGCCTTTGATCGCCTGCCCACCGAGCAACGCGCGCTGTTGCTGATGGTCTCGGTCGAGGGCCTGAGCTACAAGGAAGTCGCAGATATCCTCGACGTCCCCACCGGCACCGTGATGTCGCGCCTGTCCCGCGCCCGCCAGGCCTTGCGCCAGCTCAGCGATGGCGAAATCAGCAGCCCTTCTTTGCGGATACTCAAATGATCAGCATGCCCCCCAGCGAGCGCGACCTGCACGCGTACGTCGATCACCAACTCAACGAAGCCGACCGGCGCCTGGTCGACACCTGGCTGACCACTCACCCGGAATCCGCCGCGCAGGTGCGCGCCTGGCAGCACGACGCCCAGTTGTTGCGCGCAGCACTGAGCGGTGCCTTGCAGCAACCGGCCAATCCGGAACTCGATCCGGCGCTGATCCGCCAGCGCCTCAAGCGTCAGTCGCGGCGCCACCTGGCCAGCGCGGCGGTGTTGCTGATCGCGGTCGGCATCGGCGGTTTCAGTGGCTGGCAGGCGCGGGAAATGACCCTCGTGCGCTCATCCACACTGCCGATGACCGATGCCCTGCAAGCCTATCGATTGATTGCCCAGCAGGGAATGCTGCCGGCGGACTACAAGGTCGACACTGACGGCGATATGCAGCGTTGGCTCGACCGCTATTTCACCCAGGCCAGTCGCCTGCCAGATCTGAAATCCGCCGGTTTCGAACCGGTCAGTGGCCGCCTGCTCAGCACCGACGAAGGCCCGGCGGCGATGGTCATGTATGAGGATCGCAGCGGCCACAAGGTCAGTTTCTACGTGCGGCCACCAGGGCCGAAGAACACCTTCCTGCCACGCGGCAGCCGCAGCGACGGCGATCTGCAGGCCGATTACTGGTCCGGTGACGGGTACAACTATGCGATGGTCAGCCCGACGGACTCGCCGGCGGCGAAGCAGCTGAAGCAATCAATACAGTTCTGAAACTTCCTGCGGCACGCTGCGATCTTTTGATCTTGATGTTGAAAATCAAAGGATCGCAGCGTGCCGCAGCTCCTACAGGGGGTTGTGTTGGGTCAGAAACCTACGTCGAGCACCACATTGTCCAAATAAGTCCCCGCTGGCGGCGTGGTCTGGTCGGTGTAGATCTTCGCGTTGTAGTTGAAGATCTGGCTCCCCGTGCCCAAGCCATTCCCCGGATTGACCTCGGCATCGGTGCTCGACCGGCGCGCGCTGCCGACGCTGCCCCACCGAGTGGTGCCGGCGCTTTTGAAGATGTCGTAGGCCAGATAATTACTCCCGAAAATCATCCGCCGCCGACCACCGACACTGGCCGGGTTCTGCCCGTCGCTCAAACCGACGGTGTAGGCGCTGCCCTTGGTGCAGGCCAGATTGATCGTCTGCCCGGTCACCGGGGTAAAGGCGCTGATCACCGGCGCGCTGCCGAAGGCGATGTTCGGCGCGGTAATCGTGCAGTCGTTGGACACGGTCAGGTTCACGGTCAGCGTGGTAGTGCCGCTGGCAATATCGCGGCCGACGCAAATGGCGCCAATGCCTATGCCCGAGCAGTAATTCCAGTTCCAGAAAATGCTCAGGGTTTCCGTATAGACCCCGGCGGCAACGTTGCTGCCAATGGTCGTGCCCAGATACAGCGGCACGGTTTTCGGGGTGGTGCCGTTGAGCAGTCCCAAGGCGTCAATGATGCCGTTGCGGGCGAAGTCATAGGCGGTGCCGCGAGTCACCGGGTAGCTGGTGCTGTTGTCGGCGTAAATTGTGTAGCCGATGACGTCGCCGGTCGGCCCGCGCAAGCCGCTCTGGGTCGAGGTGATGGTGGCGTAGAAGTGGTCGTTACTGGTCAGCAATGACAGCAATGAACCGGTGCAACTCAACCCGGCGTTTAGGGTGGAACTGGGCTGCGTCGTGGTGCGCACGGCAATCGAGCTGATCGAGCCGAACGCTGCCGGCGTGGTGCTGACCACCGAACACAAGGCCTGCGCCGCCCCCGGCAGCAGCAACGCCAGACACAGGCAGATCCGCGCCGCGCTCATTGGCACACCAACGGGCCGATCAGCGGCACCTGGCTTTGCTGCATGTCCACATCGAATTGCGTCGTGCAGGTCTTGCCGTCGGCCAGCGTCACCAACAACGAGTTCTGCGCCTGCAGGTTTTCCAGATAGACCAGCCCGTCCCAGCCGACCACCGTCTGTGTACCACTCTGCTCGTGCAGCACGCCCGCGCCCAATGGCAGCTCACGTTGCTGCGCATCCACCAGCACGATGCTCGCGGCGATCACCCGGGTCAGTGGAAACTCCAGCAAATAGCCGCTGCCACGGCGTACGGCAATGCGCTGTTCGACGTTCGGGCTGCGCACGTTGGCCGGCAGATTCAGCGGATCGATTTCGTATTTGCCGCGGTAATACGCGCTGCTCCACGGCACCAGCAGATGGCCGTTCTTGTCGGTCTGCCCGACCTGCTGGTTTTCGTAGCGCACTGGAATATCGGCAAAGCCATCAGTGCTGACCACCACAAACGCGTCGTCGATGCGATTGGCGGCGAACACCTGGCGGTCCATCCACACCAGCGAGCCACTGGCATCGGCCCAACGGGTTTCAGCCTCCGAAGTGCCGTAGACACCGGCCTGCAACTGCACCGATTGCAGGCGCCAGGTCACGTCGGCCTGGCGATAATCGGGACCATCGCCCTTGGCGTACCCCAGATTGAAACCGACCCCGCCTTGGGTCGGCACCGAGCGGCTGTAATTGACCCGCTGCTGACTCTGCCCGGTTTTGCTGCGCTCGCTGCTGATTGCCAGGCTGCCGCGCAGATCGAACGGGATCACCAGTTGCGCCTGCACCGCCCAGTTGCTGTCGCCGATCTCGCGGTTGGCCGACAGATAAAAACTGCTGTTGCGCCACAGCGGTTTGCTCCAGCTCAGGTTGAGCAGACGCGTGCGCGAATCGTCCGCCGCGCGCACATCGAAATAACCGGCACCGAGGCTGCCCCAGCGTTCGAGGTTGACGCTCAGGGTCGCCTGCTCGCTGCGCCGGCTGAGGCTGACGTAAGGGCTGTCGATCACGCTCAGGTCGGCGTACTGATCCCGGCGTTGCAGGCGCTGCCAGGAAAAACTGTAGCGCTGGCTGCTGTACTGATAACCGAGGCTCAACTGCTCGCCAGCGTCGCCTTCGAACCGGCTCTGACTGATGGCGCTGTTGAGTACGCCGAAATTGCCCAAACGCAAATTGCCGCCGATCCCGCCGAGGGTCAGCGAGTCAGCCGCTTCGGCGTGGCTTTCCAGGGTGAAGCTGTCGCTCACACCGTAGCGCAGGCTACCGGAAGTCACGCCAGGGCCATAGCTGAAGTCCTTCAAACCGTAATCGCGGCGCAACGTACCGGCCGCCACCGAGAAATCACTCAGGCCTTTTTGCAGCAGACTGCTGGTGACATAGAACGGCACCGTGGTCGACACCTGCCGCCCCAGCGCATCGGTGGTCACCACCACCGCCTCCCCGGCGCCGTTGATGAAAGGAATGTTGGTCAGGGTATACGGCCCCGGTTGCAGGTCGGTGCTGCTCGACTTGTAGCCATTGATGAACAGATCCACCGACGACGGCACCGCGGCCTCTCCGGCGAACTGCGGCAACGGATAAGTCACCAGATCCGGGCGCACGGCAAAATCCCGTGAGAACTGCACGCCGCCCAGACGCACCGAATTGCTCCACGGCAAGGCGCCGCTGATCACGTCCCCGCCCTCGTAGGTGAGCATTCGCTCGTCATCGGAGTAACGCCAGGTGGTGTCGTAGCGCAGATAACCGTTGTCGAGCGTGCTGACCGAATCCCCGGACAAGGTGCGCCGGTACTGCCCGGTGTTGGACAGCGTGCCCCAGCTGTCGAACAGCCGCAGCTCGTTCCAGGCCGCCAGATAAGTGCCGGCATCATCGGTGTCATTGAGGTACAAGTCGTAGTTGAACAACGCGCCGAAACTGCTCAGCGCCGGGGTGCGCGGATAGTTCTCGCGATTGCCGATGAACTGGTCCGGCAACCACTGCGGTGGCACCACCAGCAGCAGGCGCTGACCGACACTGTCGTATTCGCTGTGCAGTCCCGGCAGGCCGTCGAGATCGATTTCGTCAGCGCTGCCCTCGGGCAATTTCATCCCGTTTTCGCGCAATACGCTGGCCGGCAGAAACAGATGCCCGTCGCGCTGCTGCACTGCCACCACCCGCCCGGTGTTCATCTGATTGACCACCAGTTCCAGAAACAACTGTGCATCACTCACGGCCTCCATGCCGCTGGGCGGTGGCGGCAGTTCGCCGGCCCCCGATGGATCAACGAACATCAGGCAACACGCGCCAGTCATGAGCCACAACGGACGCCGAATACGACGAGCCCATCCCGGACTCATACACGCTTTACGTCCGTCAATGGACTTGATCCTCCTGATGCCACTCTTGCCAAAGCCAGTTATCTTTCTCTGGGTTTTTGCCGACCCGACGCAATCATTGTGGCGAGGGAGCTTGCTCCCGCTCGGCGGCGCAGCCGTCGTTAGATCTGTTTAAGCGGGCTACCTGACACTGCGTGCTCGCCTGAATTGGGGCTGCTTCGCAACCCAGCGGGAGCAAGCTCCCTCGACACAGTAATCATCTCGACACAGGGTCTTGGTTCAGCGTCCCGGCGCAATGTTCTGCACCTGCGCTCCGCCATTGACTCGCACTTGCAACGCCGACGCACTCGCCAATGGCCCCGGTGCCGGCCAGCGCATCACCGCCCCCGGCAGCACATAACCGAGCAAGCCTTCAGCCAATGGTTTGCTCTGCCCACCCTGTTTGATCACCACATCGGTCAGCCGCGCATGCACGGCGCCCTGATTGCGCACTTCGACATACGGCCGACCGTCCACCGCCACCGTGCGCCAGCTCAGCTGCGGCACACCGATACCTTTGGGATCACGCGCACGGGTGCTGTCTTCCTTGCTCCACAGCCCCGCGCCGTAGGCAAACAAAGGCACCGAATAGCGCATCTGAAAGCGGATCGCGGCCGCGGTTTTGCCGCCCTCGGCAGCCGGTGGCTGGGCGGAAGGGATTTCGTCGATGATGATCCGGTAGGCCAGTTCCTGCCCCGGTGGCACCTCCCTGGTTCGGGTCAGGCGCACCAGTTGCTTTTGCCCCGGCTCGATCTTCGCCACCGGCGGGCTGCCGATCACATCGCGCTGGTTCTGGTATTGCTCTGCAAAGCCACTCTGGCTCCAGCCGAACACGCGGATCTGCAGGTTGGCAGTTTCCGTGCCGCGATTTTCCAGCCACAACGCACTGGCCTGTTGATCGGCCTCAAGCACCGGATCGATTGGCCAGATCAGCACAGAACTGGCGGCCTGTGCATGGCCGGCCCCGAGCATGACCAGCGCCAGCAACGCGCCCTGTAACAACGAATGCCCAGACATAACTGCCCCCATGAATCTGCTCCTTGTCGGCCATTCAAACTTCGCTCTACCACGACAGCTGCACCTGCAACACGTCGCTGTACGTCCCCCCAGGCTGATTGCCCGGTAATTGCACCTGACCGTAAATCGGCAGGCTGATGTTGTTCGCATCGCTATAGGCCACCGCCACGCTCTGGCCGATGCCCAGGCTCTGGCTGTACGCCGCATCGCGAAACAGCGCATACGCCACTCGCGCACTGCCGCTGTTGATCTGCATATGCCGACCGCTGCTGTTGTACTGGCCGCCATCGACGCTCATGTTCAAGGTCACCCCGGGCGTGCATTGCAACTGCACGCCGCCGGTCAATGCCACTTGCACCGTGCCGGTCGCGAGGGCCGAACGCGAACCGAAATTCAGCCCGCCGTAATTCGACACTCCGCCGACCACCAGACACCCCGGCGTGATGGTCGCGCTGACCTGAAAGCTCTGACTGGTCGCCGCCCCCAGCGGCAGCGGCACACTGCCCGCACAGAGCAGGAGCAGCGCGGCACAGCCCTGGCGGCGCATGGCATCAGAACGTCAGTTCGACAGCGACGGTGTCGGTGTAAGTCCCGGCCGGCAGTCCAGCCTTGCCCACCGCCTGACCGTAGATATTCACCGTCTGCGCCACGCCAGTGCTGGTCGCCAGGTTGATCGTGCCGTCGATCGGCAGCAGCTGCGAATGTCCGGCATCGGTGTAGAAATCGTACGGCACGTAGTTGGCGACACCGTCGTACAGCGCACGAGCGCCGCCCGGCGACTGCCCGTCGTGAGCACCGGCGCGCACCTTGACCACCGGAGTCGTGCCACTGGAGCAGAGAATCGACAACGCCCCGCCGCCACCGCCCAACACTTGCCCGCTGGCGGTGGTGAACAGGCTGTTGGCGGTGCCGAAGTTCAGCGCACCGAAGTTCAGCCCGGTATCACCGCCGGTACCGTTGACCTGACAGCTGCTGATCAGAGTCAGGCTGGCGGTGATCTGGCCGGTGACCGTGGTAGCGGCGTTGGCACTGGAAACCAGCGTCAGGCCGAGCAACGACAAACCTATCCTTGATGCAAACTTGCGCATGGTGTCCGTCCTCTACGGGGTTACCAGTCGAGCGTCACCGTCAGCGTGTCGGTATAGACACCTGCCGGTACCGCGCGGGTATTCGCCACCACCGTGCCAAACACCGGAATCGGTATTTGCGCACCGCTGGTGACAGCGAAATTGTGTTGTTGACCGATGCTGTAGCGCTGGCTGCCGGAGGCATCCAGAAAGAGTTGGTAAGGCAGGGTCTGACGCCCGTTGCTCAGACGGCGCGTGGTGCCGTCACCGTGGCTGCCGCCATCGATGGTGACGGTGAATCCGGTGACCGAGGGGTTGCAGGCGACATTCAGCTTGCTGCTGCTGTCACCGTCGAGACTGGCCTTGATTGGCGCGTTCCAGGTCGGCCCCTGCTGACCGAAATCGAGGGTACCCAGATTGCTCACCGGGATCGCCGGGGTGGCGCTGTTGGTGACTTCGCACCCGGCGATCAGGATCAGCCGCGCATTGATCTGCCCGCTGATTGCCGCCTGTGCGTCGTCAGCGAGCAACAGCAACGTACCCGTGGCGATGACCATCCAGTGCTTGCCTGTCATTGCGTCCGTCCTACTCCTTCAGGATGCCTGCGTACCTTGCGTTCTGCATTGAACGCCCCTTCCCTGCGCAATCCGCCTCCAGCGAATTGCCTGAAATGCTGCACTCACCAGGTCACGGTGACCTTGACCAGATCCGAATAGCGGCTGACCTGCGGCACCTGCGCCAGGCGCTCGATCCGTGCATACAGCGGCAGCTCCACCGTGCCGGTGTCCGGCACCCGGCCGCTGACCGGTACGTCCACCACCAGCGGCACCCGGCGCGCCGCGTCCTGATACAGCCGGTAAGGAATCGGCTTGCTCCCCGCCGCCCCCGCCATGTAGCGAACCTCTCCAACCCCGCCATGCAGGCCACCGTCGACCCGCAGTTGATACGGCGTGTCGGGGTTGCACTCCAGGCGCGGCAGACGCTGATTGGTCAGCGCCGCACCCAGTGGCCCGGCCGGATCATCGAGACGCGCAGTACTGCCGAAATCCAGCACACCCAGCTGTTCGATACCCGCCTCGCGCTGCTGGCCGATCAGTTGGCAGCCACGCTGCACGTCAACGCGGACTTCGACCTGAAGATCCGCCGCATGCACCGAGGCCCCAAGCAAGCCGAGCAGGCCCACCACCACACGTGTAATCACTGCCCCATTCCTTGTGAGGGAACACCCGGATGACGTTACTGTGTTTCAGATTAGCAACGGTCAACGAATCCGCCAGTCGATTGGATCCATGGATCTGCCGGAATATGTTTCGAAAGTTTGGCAACACGGCGAATTACATCGCTGAAAATAGCTGTACGTCCCGCATAAATTTGTTCAGTGATCGCCCACAGTCGACGCGCCGCGATGGAAGCCGGGCGCCGCCTCTGGTTACACTACGGTGCCGCGCTCCCGGGCGCCGGTCTGATGAACACGGAGTGACTGCCCAGTGCCCTCTCGAGCGCCCAAACGATCGCCACTGACCCAACGCTGGTCGGCGTTGCGCCGCTGGTTCGCCCAGGGCCGGCCAGCGCATGCAGGGCATGACGCGAATGCCCAGTCGATCCGCGAATATTTCCGACACAAGGCCCATGGCCAGGGTTACACCCTCAGCCACAGCCAGCAGCGCGTGATCGATTGCATGGCGCAGCAGGCCAGCCTGTTGTTCGGCGCCAAGCCGCAAACGCCGCCGAGCCTGTACCTGCATGGTGCGGTCGGACGCGGCAAGAGCTGGCTGCTCGACGGATTTTTCCAGGCTCTGCCCACCGCGCAGAAGCAGCGCGTGCATTTCCATGCATTTTTCGCCCGTCTGCATCAGGGCATGTTCGAGCATCGCGAACAGGACGATGCCCTCGATGTCACCCTCGATGAGCTGCTACACGACTGCCGGGTACTGTGTTTCGACGAATTCCATGTGCATGACATCGGCGATGCGATGCTCATCACCCGCCTGTTCAAGGCCTTGTTCCAGCGCGGCATCCTGCTGCTGGTGACCTCCAACTATCCACCGGAAGGCTTGCTGCCCAACCCGCTCTATCACGCGCGTTTCAAACCGGTGATCGACTTGATCAACGCCCGCATGCAGATCATGGAAGTGGGCGGTCCTCATGATTACCGCGGTCAGGCGAGCAATCATGCGCATCAGTTGTTCACCCAGGGCCACTATGTGTGGCCGGCCACCGCGACCCAGCGCCAGGCCTTGAACCTGCCGCCGCAGGACGCGCCGACGATTGCCCTGCCGGTGGGCATCCGGCACTTTCAGGCACGGCTGTGCGAAGGCCGCACCGTCGGTTTCACCTTCAACGACGTGTGTGAGCAACCAACGGCAGTGATGGATTATCTGGAGCTGTGTCGACATTTCGACCACTGGATCATCGATGACCTGCCGGAACTGGGTGAGTGCTCGATCGCTGCGCAACAGCGCTTCATCAACCTGATCGACGTGCTCTACGACCAGGACAAACACCTGACCCTGCTCAGCCGCTTGCCACTGCGCGAGGCGCTTGGCGGCAATGCCATCGACCTGGCCCGAACCCGCAGTCGTCTGGGGCAGTTACAGGAAACCCACTGACCAACTCAAGTCCCTTGTGGGAGCGAGCCTGCTCGCGAAAGCGTCCTGTCAGCCAATATTTCGCCAATTGACACTTCGCCTTCGCGAGCAGGCTCGCTCCCACGGGAATTAGAGGGGCCTCCAGTTCAAGTCAATGCAAATCCCGGCGTTGCCGTTATCATGTCGCCCATTCCGAGCGCCCGGCGCTTCTTTCCTTTGATAGTGAACATCCACATGCACACCCTTGCTCAATTGCGCGCCGGCGAGTTGTCGGGCATTACCCGGCTGGATCTGTCTTGCGGACTGACCGAGTTCCCCCGGGAGATTTTCGAGCTGGCCGATACGCTGGAGGTGCTCAACCTCAGCGGCAACGCCTTGAGCAGTCTGCCCGATGATCTGCATCGCCTGACCAGGATGCGCATACTGTTCTGCTCGGACAACCGCTTCACCGAGGTGCCGGAATGTGTCGGAAAATGCGCGGCGCTGACGATGATCGGCTTCAAGGCCAATCGCATCAGCCACGTGCCGGGCGCAGCACTGCCGCCGCTGCTGCGCTGGTTGATCCTGACCGACAACTGCATCGAAACTCTGCCGACGGAGCTGGGTGAGCGGCCTTATCTGCAAAAACTGCTGCTGGCCGGCAATCGCCTGCAAGCGCTGCCAGCCTCCATGAGCCAGTGCCATCGCCTGGAGCTGATCCGCATCGCCGCCAATCGCCTGCCTGAACTGCCGCAGTGGCTGCTGACCCTGCCGAGCCTGACCTGGCTGGCGTACGCCGGTAATCCGCTGGAAAACGAGGCCGATGCCGCCGCGCTGGAAGCCACGCCGCTGATCGACTGGTCGGCGCTGCGTCTGGAACAACGCCTGGGCGAAGGCGCGTCGGGGGTGATTTCCCGGGCGCAGTGGCAGCGCGCCGACGGCTCGCAATTGCCGGTCGCGGTGAAGCTCTATAAAGGTGAAATGACCAGCGACGGTTCGCCGCTGCACGAGATGAACGCCTGCATCACCGCCGGCCTGCACCCGAACCTGATCCGCGTGGAAGGCCGTATTCACGGGCATCCTGATGGCCAACAGGGGCTGGTGATGCAACTGATCGACCCAAGCTTTGGTAACCTGGCGGCATTGCCGAGCCTGGCGAGCTGCTCGCGGGATGTGTATGCCGAAGATTGCCGCTTCAGTGCCGAAGTGGCATTGAACATCGCCCAAGGCATCGCTTCGGCAGCCGAACATCTGCATCAACAGGGCATCACTCACGGCGACCTCTACGGCCACAACATTCTGTTGAACGATCAGGGCGATTGCTTGCTGGGAGATTTCGGCGCGGCGTCATTCCATGCCACCACCGACAACCTGGAAACCCGGGCACTGCAACGCATCGAAGTGCGGGCGTTCGGGGTTCTGCTCGGGGAATTGCTGGCGCGCATCGACTCAGGGTTGAGCGATGAACGACGCGAGCGGCTGCAAGCGCTGGAACAGCGTTGCTGTCAGGCGGATGTGCTGGCGCGGCCGGGGTTCAGCGAAGTGATTCAGGTATTGCACACACAATGACAAAAAGATCGCAGCCTGCGGCAGCTCCTACAGGTGTACACATAACCCTGTAGGAGCTGCCGCAGGCTGCGATCTTTTGATCTTAGCCCGCCAGACCGACAAACATGTCCTGCACGTCGTCGTGGTTGTCGAGGCCTTCCAGGAACGCTTCAACTTCAGCCATCTGCTCGTCGCTCAGGCCGCTGACCGGGTTCTTCGGCTGGTAGCCGAGTTTGGCCGACAGCACAGTGAAACCTTGCTCAGGCAACGCTTTCTGCACGGCGTCGAGGTCGGTCGGATCGGTCAGGAACAGGGTCGCGCCCTCTTCGCCCGGTTCGAAGTCCTGAGCACCGGCCTCGATCGCGGCCATTTCCGGATCGGCGTCCGGGGTGTCCGGCGACGCTTCGATCATGCCGACGTGGTTGAAGTCCCAGGCCACCGAACCGGAAGCACCCAGTTGGCCCTTGCGGAACGCCACGCGGATTTCCGCAACGGTACGGTTGATGTTGTCGGTGACGCACTCGACGATCAACGGAACCTGATGCGGTGCGAAACCTTCGTACGTCACACGGTGGTATTGCACGGTTTCGCCCAGCAGGCCGGCGCCTTTCTTGATGGCGCGGTCCAGGGTTTCCTTGGGCATCGAGGCTTTCTTGGCCTGTTCGACCACCAGACGCAGGTGTGCGTTGGTGGCGGTATCGGCACCGTTGCGGGCAGCGATGGTGATTTCTTTCACCAGTTTGCCGAAGATCTTGCCCTTGGCGTTGGCTGCCGCTTCTTTGTGTTTAACCTTCCACTGTGCGCCCATTACTCACTCTCTTGATCTGTGGCGCCGAGACATCTATTGGCCGACGCGTGGCGCCAAGTTTATACGGCCTAAAGTCGGCAATCGACCAAAAAAATCATTGTTGGATCGACATCTTCACCACGACTTGTAGGGCGATTCTGAAAAGCCCACCAGCCATGACCATTCGTGCTCGCGTTTTCGTACCCTCTGCCGTCCGTATTGCCCACAGAGCCCGTACGAATGCTCAATGACAAGGATAGCCCGTTCACCCTGACCCTGACCCTGACCGACGGCCCGCTGTGCCTGCCGGTCTTGCGTTTCAGCGGCAGGGAAGCACTCAATCAGCCGTTTCGCTTCGAGATTGAAGTGATCGGTCTGGCGCCGGCGTTGCCCCCCGGCAGCCTGCTGCGCCAACCAGCGTTCCTGCACCTGGGTACCGATCACGGGATTCACGGCCTGATCCACAGCGTCAGTTGCGAGCATCGCGCCAGCCACCGCATCGGCTACCGGCTGATTCTGGTCCCGATGCTGCTGAATCTGGAGCAGTCGCCGCGGCGCCGGGTCTTCGTGCAAGCAAGCGTGCCGGCGATCCTTGCGCAACTGCTCGAAGAACATCAGCTGCCGGCGGACAGTTACCGGATCGAGATGAGCGTCGGCCAATACCCGCCACGGGAATTTTGCCTGCAATACGAGGAAAGCGACCTGGCCTTCGTGCAACGGCTGTGTGAGGAGGAAGGCATTCACTACCACTTCGAACATCACCCGAACGGGCATGTGCTGGTGTTTGCCGATGACAACCTCAGCCTGCCGCAGGAACCGCTGCCAGTGCCGTTTGCCGTAACCGACGACACGCGATCACCTCGCATCAGCACGCTGCTGCAGCGCCATGACGCGACACCGGTCATGGCCGCGCCCGGCATTCGCAACCGAGGCCAGGCGGTCATCATCGCAGACGCGGCCAACCACCCCGTGCCCGCGCTCACGCCACTGAACCTGTCGAGCGACCAGCGCCACACCGAACAACGCAGCCGGCGCCATCTGCAGCGTCAGCGCTGCCAGTCGCGCACGATCCGGGGATCCGGCGACTGCAGCGCGTTGCGCAGCGGGCATCTGTTGCAGATCAGCGAACACCCGATCAATGCCTTCAACGAGCAATGGCTGATCACCGAGCTGCACCATCAAGGCCAGCACCCCTCGATCCTCGATCCGACAACCGACGTGCATCGCTATCGAAACGACTTCAGCGCCCTGCCCTGGTCGAGCGACTTTCGCCCGCCCCTGGCGCAGCCGCGCCCGAACATCGGCGGCTATCACCTGGCACGAGTGCTGGGATCGCCCGGCCAGCCCGCGCCACTCGATGATCGCGGGCGCATCGCCGTCAGTCTCTGGCCGACGCAGACAGCCGAGTCTGCGTGCCTGTGGCTACCGATCGCGCTGACCAGCGCCGGCCGGCTCGCCGCCCACCAGTTGCCCCGCGCCGGCAGTGAGGTGTGGGTGAGCTTCCTCGACAGCGACCCGGATCGACCGATCCTCTGTCTCGCCAACCCGCGTCCCGCGCCACCGAACGCAACGCCACCACCGCGCGACAGCAGCCTGTTGCTCGATTGGCTGCTCCACGGGGTCGATCCGTAAACACCGCAGACATTGGAATTGAGTACAGCTGCCGGACACTGGTTGGCTGGGAGGGCGCTATCGCGAGCAGGCTCACTCCTACAGTTGGATTGGGTGCGGGCAGTTGGGGGTTGGTCGGCTGGGAGGGCGCCATCGCTGGCAGGCCAGCTCCCACAAGATCAAGATCAAGATCAAGATCAAGATCAAGATCAAGATCAAGATCAAGATCAAGATCAAGATCAAGATCAAGATCAAAAGATCGCAGCCTTCGGCAGCTCCTACACAGGTCGAGTGTCAGCTCGCCGAGAGCTCTTGATCTTGCCGTGCCGGCCCCATCGGCAGGCTGAGTGGAGGGGTTTATCCGGGGGGAGGAGCGCAGCGACGTTTGGCGCAGCCAAACACATCGAGAGGAGGTGCAGCGAAGCCAACCGGAGGCGATGCCCCCGGATGAACCCCGTAACGAAGGAACCCGAGCCAAGGCGAGAGCCGAACGCCGGGGCAAGCCTTTTTGGTTACTTTTGAGGCGTTTGTCAAAAGTGACCCGCCGTAAGGGCGGAACCCAAAGCAGCCGTTACCGCAGCAACGGATATGTCCCCATCAATCAAAGCCCCCCATCACCCCTTGTCAGCCTTCCCCGCCGCCGCCGCAAACTTCGCCAACCGCACATCCAGATGCCGCGGCCGCCGCCCATGATCCTCAGCCCGCTCCTTGCGCCGAATCGCATTACGCACCATCAACGACCCCAGATACCGAATCGGCTCCGGCGGAAAATACCCCAGCGGCCCGTTCACCAATGGCGAACGGGTCCAGGGGTTATCGAGCCCTTGCACCAACGAGGCAAGAATCTGCCCGCCCATGTGACACGGCCCGACGCCACTGCCGGAATAACCAAAACCATAAAACACATTGCCACTGGCACTCATCTGCCCAAAAAACGGCAACCCGGTGACCGAGCGATCCGACGGCCCATTCCAGGTCGCATCCACCTTGACCTCGGCAAACGCCGGAAAAAACTCCCCAAGGCTGCGCTTGAGCAAATCAGCATAGGGCGATGGCTGATCGAACACCGGCAACATCCGCCCACCAAACGCAAACGTGTTGCCACCCTTGCCAAGCATGATCCGGCCGTCCGGCGTGTTGTGGTAGTAGTGCACGAAAATCCGCGAATCAAGCACCGTAACGCCGCTGGTCAAACCGATCTCCTGCAGCAGATCCGGGCGTGGTTCGGTGATCAGCATGTCGCTGGAGACAATCGCCACGCTGCGTTCGAACTGCGGAAAAGCGCGGGCCATCCACGCGTTCATCGCCAGTACCACGCGGTCGGCAATCACGCAGCCGCCAGCGGTGTGAATGCGCGCCGGACGGCCCTCCTCCAGGCCGGTCATCGCAGTGTTCTCGTGGATCTTCACGCCCAGTTGCAACGCCACCCGACGCAAGCCGCGTACCAGTTTGCCCGGTTGCACACTGGCCGCTGCCGGCGAAAACCAGCCCTCCAGATGCTTGCTGGAACCGGCCATGCGTTGCACATCGGCCACCGGACGCTGGCTGAAGGAGTTGATGCCGTTGCGCTCCAGTGCAGCGATCACGGCGTCGGTCGAACCGACCTGCGCCTTGTTGGTGGCGGTGTACAACGTGCCGTCGAGGCGGTAATCGGCATCGACGCCGTACTGTTCGCAGAACGCGCCGATGGCGTGAATGCTGCGCTCGGATTCCTTGACCAGACGCACCGCCTCCTCGACGCCGAACAGCCGCTCGAGGGTGAAATACTTGGCTGACCACGACAACGCGCAACCACCGTTGCGCCCACTGGCGCCGGCGCCGCAGATGTCGGCTTCGATCAGCAGCACATCGAGTTCCGGGTTCTGCTGCTTGAGCATGATCGCCGTCCACAATCCGGTGTAGCCGCCGCCGACGATGCACACGTCGGTGCGTACTTCGCCTTGCAGCGGCGCGCACATCGGGGATGGGTCGGCCTGCAAGGCCTGCTCGAGCCAAAACGGTCGCATGGAATTCTCCAGTCAGATGGCCACGACACAGCCTGCCGCGAACGCCGCAGCAGGCCACGGGGCAAGGGTTTTCAGTTACGCAGGGGTTTGATGGTCAGCGGGCAATTGGGAATGGACGCGCGCGGTTCCATGACCCCGACCGGGCGGCTGTTCCAGTGCGGAATCAGCACCAGCGCCGAGAACAATGCGCAGCCGGCGAAGACGATGAACACCGTCACCGAATCGAAGTAACCCGGCAGCAATCCGCCGAGCACCGCGCCGACCGAGCCGCAGCCGTTGACGAAACCGGCCGCCGTGGCACCGGCCTTGGCCTTGCCGAAGTCGATCGCCGCCGCGCCGCTGATCATCGAGTCCGGCCCGTACAGGGTCAGGCCCATGACAAACAGCAGCGCCACCACCAGCATCACGCTGCCGGTGTGCAACGCGCCCATGAACAGCGCCAGGGTCACGGTCAGCGCCAGCAGACTGAGGACGCAGGCCGGCATGCGCCGGGCGCCGAACAGTTTGTCCGAGGCCATGCCGATCATGATCGGCCCGAGCAGACCGGCCAGTTCGAACGAGGTGGGAATGATCGCCGCGCCAACCTTGCCGACACTTGGCATCTGCTCGAAGACGATCACCGGGCCCCACAACAGAATCGCGTAACGCGCCGGTTTCAACATGAAGTACGCCAGGCCCAGCACCAGCACCGTGCGGTTGCGCAGGATTTCCTTCAACGGCTCCCAGACGCTGAGTTTGCTGTTGGCTTCGGTTTCTTCAGCGCTCAGCTCCGGCTCCGGCTCCACCGCTGGCAGGCCGACGTCTTCGGGTTTGTTGCGCTGAAAAATGAAGAACAATACCGCCACCACCGCGACCACTGCCGCGCTGGAAATGAACGCCGCGTGCCAGGTGCCCATCAGCGTATACGCCCACCAGCCGGCGAACGGCGAGGCCACCAGACCGCCAAACGCATAGCAGGAGCTCCACAGACCGAGCACGCGCCCACGCTGTTCGGCGGGGAAGAAACTGCCGAGGTTCTTGCACAATCCCGACCAGCCGGTGGACTGCGCCAGCCCCTGGATCAGCATGCAAGTGGCGAAGATCGGCAAGGTGGCAAAACTGCCCATCACCAATGCCGCGCCAGCGGAAATCAGCAGCCCGCCAAGCACCACGACCCTTGGGCCGAAACGGTCGGCAAGCATGCCCCAGGTGAATTGGCCGATGGCGTAGGCCGCCAGATAGATCGCATCGAGGTTGGCCATGGCCATCTTGTCGAGCATGAAGGTCGGGTCTTCGGCGATGCCCAGTTTGGCCACCGAAAACGCTTTGCGGGTGAAATAGAAAGCGGCGTACGCGAGCCAGGTGACAGCGAAAATCTGCATGCGCCAACGCGCAATGGTGCCGATGTGCTTGTTCATTGTGGTTCTGACCTCAGGGTGTGAGTGTGCCGGCAGAATCGTTAAGTAAACGCCTGTGTTTTTTATTGTTGAGCACTGCGCCAGCGCCCCATCCCTGATGGCGATAGCGGTCAGATGAGTCCTGTTGTTGCACGCACAGGCTCATCGCCAACGCTGCTGTCCGAGCGGACAGTCAACGCTGGCGTGAGCGGATCAAAGCAATTACTGTTTAATAAATAAAATCGATTTATCGTATTTCACACATAAGCTCAGCTTGTTACTGGAGGCTGCATGTCGGTGTCTCACGCCCAACTCAAAGCCTTCCACGCCGTGGCCGTCCATGGAAGCTTTACCAAAGCCGCCGAACGGCTTTTTCTCACGCAACCGGCGATTTCCGACCAGGTGCGCAAGCTCGAGGAACGCTTCGGCGTCTTGCTGTTTCATCGCAACAAGCGTTCGGTGCGCCTGACCGATCTCGGTGAGCGCCTGCTGGCGATCACCCAACGGCTGTTTGTGATTGAAGCTGAAGCACAGGAGCTGCTGCAGGAATCCCAGGCATTGCAGACCGGCAGCCTGATTCTGGCAGTGGATGCGCCGGTGCACGTGCTGCCGCAGATCGCGCGGTTCTGCGAACGGTATCCGGGGATCAGCGTGAAGATCGAAACCGGCAACACCGATGAATCGCTGTTTCGGCTGTTCAACTATCAGGCCGATCTGGCGCTGCTCGGGCGCGATGTCAGCGATGAACGCCTGCTGTGTGTGCCGCTGCGTAACGACCCGATGGTGGCGTTCGTTTCGCGCAATCATCCGTGGGCAGAGCGCGAGTCTATCTGCCTGGCCGATCTGGATGACACGCCGCTGGTGCTGCGCGAACACGGCTCGGTGACCCGGCAGACCCTGGAAGAAGAAATGGCCCGCGCCGGCTTCCGCATTCGTCCGGCGATTCAGGTCGAGGGCCGGGAAGCGGCGCGTGAGGCAGTGGTGGTGGGGATTGGTGTGGGGGTGGTATCGGCGGCGGAGTTTGGTGCGGATTCGCGGGTGTGTGCGTTGCCGATTACCGATTGCACCCGGCGCTTGACCGAGACGCTGGTGTGCTTGCGTGAGCAGAGTTCGCGGCGGGTGGTGGCGACTTTCCTCGACATGGTGCGCGAGAGCCTGACCTGACCACCCCTGTAGGAGCTGCCGCAGACTGCGATCTTTTGATTTTGCTTTTAAACAAGATCAAAAGATCGCAGCCTGCGGCAGCTCCTACAGGGGGATATGGGCATGGCGCAATACCTGTGGGAGCGAGCCTGCTCGCGAAGGGCCATAACTCGGTGTATCAGGCCGGCGCCTGAGCGAAGAACGCCTGAATCAGGCGCAACTCCCGCCGCCGCTCCATACAGCCGATCATGTGCCGATTGACCAGCCCGTCCCCGGCAATCGGAATCGCCACCACTCGCGGGTCATGGCTGACCTCCACCGACGACACCACGCCCACCCCCAGCTCCGCTGCCACCGCTTCGGTCACCGCCTCGCGGCTGTCCAGTTCCAGCAACACTCGCGGATTGACTGCCGCCTGCGCACACGCCTGATCAAAGGTACGGCGGGTGATCGAACTCGGCTCGCGCAACACCATGATCACCTGATCCAGCTCCTTGAGCTTCACTTCGCCGGCACGCTGCGCCCACGCATGCCCGGCCGGCACCAGCGCGCAGATCCGCGATTCGCTCAAAGCTTGCAGATGCAAGCCCTTGCGCGGTTCGACTTCGGTCAGCACTGCCACGTCCGCATGCTCGGACAACAGCGCCGCCAGGGTTTCCTGCGCATTGCCCAGACGCAGGTTCACCGTGATCCCGGGATAGCGCGCGCGCAGGCTGGCGAGCATCGGCATGACCATGTGCGGGCCGTCCGCCGCCACTTCCAGACGTCCGGTCAGCAGCTGACGGTTGGCCTCGAGCAGGGTCTGCGCCTCTTCGGCCAGACCGAACATGGCACGGGTAATCGCCGCCAGTTTGGTGCCCTCCTCGGTCAGTTCCACCCGTCGCGCGGTACGCCGCAGCAAGGTGATCTGGTAATGCTCCTCCAGCGCCTTGATGTGTCCGGTGACCGCCGGCTGGCTGATGAACAGGCGTGCGGCGGCGCGGGTGAAGCTGCCTTCACGGGCCACGGCATCGAAGGCGCGCAGCTGGAACAGATTCATGGATAACCCTCGCTGATGGTTGGCATAACAACAAACAATTTGATTGATGCAACGGCGAATTGCAACGTATGCCCCGTAGCTTCATCCCCCAGCGCTTCCCGAGGACACACGAATGAGTATCGCCGAACCCATCCTGCTCACTCCCGGCCCGTTGACCACTTCAGCCCGCACCCGCCAGGCGATGATGATCGACTGGGGGTCATGGGATGACCGCTTCAACCAACTGACCGCCAGCCTTTGCGAGCAATTGCTGGCGATCCTCAATGGCGCCGCCACTCACCACTGCGTGCCGTTGCAGGGCAGCGGCACTTTCGCTGTCGAAGCCGCCATCGGCACCTTGGTGCCACGCGACGGCAAAATCCTCGTGCTGATCAACGGTGCCTATGGCAAGCGTCTGGCGAAGATCTGTGAAGTGCTCGGCCGCTCGTTCAGCACCTTCGAAACCGCCGAAGACGAGCCAACCACCGCTGCCGACGTCGACCGCCTGCTGCGCGCCGATGGTGACATCACCCATGTCGCGCTGATCCACTGCGAAACCAGCACCGGCATCCTCAACCCGTTGCCAGAGATTGCCGATGTTGTTGCGCAACACGGCAAGCGCCTGATCATCGACGCCATGAGCTCGTTTGGCGCATTGCCGGTGGACGCGCAAAAGGTGCCGTTCGATGCGTTGATCGCTGCCTCGGGCAAGTGCCTGGAAGGCGTGCCGGGGATGGGTTTCGTCTTCGCTCGCAAGGAATCGCTGGCTGCAGCCGCCGGCAACTCGCACTCGCTGGCGATGGACCTTTACGACCAGTACACCTACATGCAGAAGACCGGCCAGTGGCGCTTCACCCCGCCAACTCACGTGGTCGCGGCGCTGCACGAAGCGTTGCTGCAGTACAACGAAGAAGGGGGTCTGCCGGCGCGGCACGCTCGCTACGCCGCCAACTGTCAGGCGCTGATGGAAGAGATGGGCAAACTCGGCCTGCGCAGCTTTCTGCCGGCGGCGATCCAGGCCCCGATCATCGCCACCTTCCACGCCCCGCAAGACCCGCGCTACCAGTTCAAGGACTTCTATGAACGGGTCAAGGCCAAGGGCTACATCCTCTACCCCGGCAAACTGACCCAGGTCGAAACCTTCCGCGTCGGCTGCATCGGCCACGTCAGCCCGGACCAAATGCGCCAGGCCGTGGCGGCAGTGGGAGAAGTGCTGCGGGAGATGGAAGTCTTAGAGATCTGACCCACACCAAAAATCCTTTTGTAGGAGTGAGCCTGCTCGCGATTGCGTTTCAGGATTCACCGACGATGGCGACTGATACACCGCTATCGCGAGCAGGCTCACTCCTACAGTTTGAATCGCATTCCAATACAGGATTCTGACCAACATGAACTACGTAAACCCAAGCAAACTGCAAGCCGCGATCCTCGACTGGGCCGGCACCGTGGTCGATTTCGGCTCGTTCGCGCCAACGCAGATCTTCGTTGAAGCGTTCGCCGAATTCGACGTTCAGGTGTCCATCGAAGAAGCCCGTGGCCCGATGGGCATGGGCAAGTGGGATCACATCCGCACGCTGTGCGATCAGCCGCAGGTCGCCGAGCGTTATCGCAAAGCGTTCGGCCGCACCCCGACCGACGATGACGTGACCGCGATCTACAACCGCTTCATGCCGCTGCAGATCGAGAAGATCGCCGAGCACTCGGCGCTGATTCCCGGCGCACTGGAAACCATCGCCAATCTGCGCCAGCAAGGAATCAAGATCGGTTCCTGCTCCGGCTACCCGAAACAGGTGATGGACAAGGTCGTGGCGCTGGCCGCCAGCAACGGCTACGTTGCCGACCACGTGGTTGCCACCGACGAAGTGCCGAACGGTCGGCCATGGCCGGCTCAGGCCCTGGCCAACGTGATCGCCCTGGGCATCGACGACGTCGGCGCCTGCGTGAAGATCGACGACACCGTGCCGGGCATCCTAGAAGGCCGTCGCGCCGGGATGTGGACCGTGGCGCTGATCTGCTCGGGCAACGCGCTGGGCCTGGACTACGCCGGTTACCGGGCGCTGGGCAGCGACGAACTGGCCAGTGAACGCAAACGCATCCACGCGCTGTTCGCCGATTCGCGCCCGCACTACATGATCGACACCATCAGCGACCTGCCGGAAGTGATTGCCGACATCAACAAGCGTCTGGCCAACGGTGAGATGCCGCAATCGAGCTGATCGCGGCTATTCGTCAGAAAGACAAAAACGCCAGGGTCTTCGCGACGCTGGCGTTTTTTTTGGTTAAAGCCCTGACTCAACGCAGTGAAACTCCGATCAGCCTCAGGCAAATCCGCCAAAGCGGATTACAGTTAAAGCATGCCGTCGCACAAGAACGGCACGTGGCGACCCTGATCTGTGAGGAAACACCGTATGCCGTGGACAAGTTCCGAATCACGCTACAGCACCGTGTCCGTGCTGCTGCACTGGCTGATGCTGGTGCTGTTGATCCTGGTGTATGCCAGCATGGAGTTGCGCGGGATTTTTCCCAAGGGCAGTGGCGGCCGCTCGCTGATTCGCGAAGTGCATTACATGCTGGGCCTGACCGTGTTCGTGCTGGTGTGGTTTCGCCTGGTAGCACGCAGCATTGGCCCGGCACCGAAAATCTTCCCGGCCTCCCCGCAATGGCAAACCCTGCTGGCGCGGGTGATGCACTGGCTGTTGTATCTGTTCATGATCAGCATGCCGATCCTCGGCTGGCTGATCACCAGTGCCGAGGGGCATCAGGTGATGTTCTACGGTTTCGATCTGCCGTTACTGGTTCATGAAGACAAGGCATTCGCCAAGCAGGTGGAGCACTGGCACGTGTTGATCGGCAACATCGGCTACTGGCTGATCGGCGTGCATGCGCTGGCGGGGCTTTATCACCATTATGTGGTGGGCGATAACACCTTGTTGCGGATGATGCCCAAGCGCGGTTGAACTTCGCCTCGGTGATATTCCCCTGTGACGAGGGAGCTTGCTCCCGCTGGGCTGCGCAGCAGTCCTGAATGCAGAGAATGTGGTCTGTCAGGCAGGCCATATTTGCTGGATCAACGACGGCTGCGCCGCCGAGCGGGAGCATGCTCCCTCGCCACGGAAGTTCAACTGTAGGAGATGAATCCGCGGCGCCCCTGCAAACCGCCGGTATGCACAAAGATCAGCCGGGGTCCTGATTCAAATCCGCCCGCTTCAACCTGCTCCTTGAGCGCCAACAACGCCTTGCCGGTATACAGCGGCTCCAACGGAACGCCGCTACCGCGCTCAGTGCTCTCGATGAACTCAAGCAACACCGGATCAACCTTGGCGAAACCACCCCGGCACGCGTCGAACAACGCGTAGTCCGCCACAGCAAGACCCGACTCCCGAACAATCGCCTCCACCTGCGGTGCCACGCCATGATCCTCGGGCACCGCCAGCGCGCCGTACACCGGACGCTCTCCCGCTTCGGCAAGCACCAGCCCTGCCAGGGTCGTCCCGGTGCCGCACGCCAGCCACCAGCCGTGGTAATCGCTCCAGCCCAGCGTGCTCAGTTGTGAACTCACCTGTTGCTTGAGCGCTTTGCAGCCTAGCGCACCGGCCAATCCGCCACCGCCCTCCGGCACTGCGTGCAGATTCGGGTACTGTGCCCGCCAAGGCTCCCAGAACCCGGGCTCATGCCGCGCCCGATAGCCGCCGTAACCGAGCCAGTGCAGTTGCATGCCGAACGCCTGCAGATCGGTAACCGTGGGCGTTTGCTGTGGATGGCCACGCAACAGCCCAACGGTTTCGAAGCCCAGACGCTTGCCCGCCGCCGCGAGTGCATGCAAATGATTGGAATGCGCGCCACCGAGGCTGATGACGCCCTGCGCGCCGGCGCGGTCGGCGGCCTTGAGGTGTTCGGTGAGTTTGAACCATTTGTTGCCGCTGATCAGCGGATCAATCTGATCCAGACGCAGGATCGCGACCTCGATTCCGGCGCGGGTGAGCCAGTCGAGTTGAAGCAATTCGAGGGGGGCCTGGGGCAGCCAGTCAGAGGGAAAAAGCATCAGCGTCGCAGCATCAGAAAAAACCAATACTAACAGCACCCAAAAAACCTGTAGGAGCTGCCGCAGGCTGCGATCTTTTGATCTTGGTCTTTAAAGGCAAAGTCAAAAGATCGCGGCCTGCGGCAGCTCCTGCACAGGGCTTACAGTTCAGCCGCCAGACGCGATCCCTGATTGATCGCGCGCTTGGCATCCAGCTCAGCCGCGACATCGGCGCCACCGATCAGGTGTACGTTCTGCCCCGCCGCGACCAGACCGTCCTGCAGCTCACGCAGCGGATCCTGCCCGGCGCAGATCACGATGTTGTCCACCGCCAGCACTTGCGGCTCGCCGGTTTCGCCGATGCGGATGTGCAGGCCTTCGTCGTCGATTTTCAGGTATTCAACGCTGTTGAGCATCTGTACCTGCTTGTTCTTCAGACCGGTGCGGTGAATCCAGCCAGTGGTCTTGCCCAGGCCATCACCGACCTTGGTTTTCTTGCGCTGCAACAGGAACACTTCGCGAGCCGGTGCGTGCGGCGCGGCTTTGATCCCGGCCACACCCCCACGGGCTTCCAGGTTCGTGTCGATGCCCCACTCTTTCCAGAACGCGGTGCGATCCAGACTGGTGGCCACGCCTTGGTGCACGAGGAACTCGGAGACGTCGAAACCGATACCGCCCGCGCCAATCACCGCGACACGCTTACCTACGGGTTTGCGCTCGAGGATCACGTCCAGGTAGCTCAACACCTTGGCATTTTCCACACCCGGAATCGCCGGCACGCGCGGCGCGATACCGGTGGCGAGGATGATTTCGTCGTAACCGCCTTCGACCAGTTTCGCCACGTCGACGCGGGTGTTCAGGCACACCTCGACATTCGTGGTCTGCAGCTTGCGCTTGAAGTAGCGCAGGGTTTCGAAGAATTCTTCCTTGCCCGGCACACGCTTGGCGATGTTGAACTGGCCACCGATTTCGCTGGCCGAATCGAACAGGGTCACCTGATGACCGCGCTCGGCGGCCACGGTCGCGGCGGACAGACCGGCAGGACCGGCACCGACCACAGCGATTTTCTTGATCTGCTGCACCGGCAAATAGTTGAGCTCGGTTTCATGGCAGGCACGCGGGTTGACCAGGCAACTGGTGAGCTTGCCGCCGAAGGTGTGATCGAGGCACGCCTGGTTGCAACCGATACAGGTGTTGATTTCGTCGGCGCGGCCTTCAGCGGCCTTGTTGACGAACTCCGGATCGGCGAGGAACGGCCGCGCCATCGAGACCATGTCGGCATCGCCTTCGGCGAGAATCTGCTCGGCGATTTCCGGGGTGTTGATGCGGTTGGTGGTGATCAGCGGGATGTTCACCGAACCACGCAGCTTGGCGGTGACCTTGCTGAACGCCGCACGCGGCACCTTGGTGGCGATGGTCGGAATCCGTGCTTCGTGCCAGCCGATACCGGTGTTGATGATCGTCGCGCCGGCCTGCTCGATGGCTTTGGCCAGGGTCACAATCTCTTCCCAACTGCTGCCGCCCTCGACCAGATCGAGCATCGACAGACGGAAAATGATGATGAAGTTCGGGCCGACTGCTTCGCGTACGCGGCGAACGATTTCCACCGGCAGGCGCATGCGGTTTTCGTAACTGCCGCCCCAGCGGTCAGTACGGTGATTGGTGTGCGCGGCGAGGAACTGGTTAATGAAATAACCTTCCGAGCCCATGATTTCCACGCCGTCGTACTCGGCGCTCTGCGCCAGTACCGAGCAGGTGACGAAATCGCTGATCTGTTTCTCGATGCCTTCCTCGTCCAGCTCTTTGGGCTTGAACGGGTTGATCGGCGCCTGAATCGCGCTTGGCGCCACCTGTTTCGGGCTGTAGGCATAACGCCCGGCGTGGAGGATCTGCATGCAGATCTTGCCGCCCGCCTCGTGCACTGCGCGAGTGACGATGCGGTGCTTGAGGGCTTCTTCCTCGGTGGTCAGCTTGGCTGCGCCGGAGTACACGCCGCCCTCGTCGTTCGGGCCGATACCGCCGGTGACCATCAGGCCGACGCCGCCACGGGCACGCTCGGCAAAGTACGCCGCCATGCGTTCGAAGCCGCCCGGCTTCTCTTCAAGGCCAGTGTGCATCGAGCCCATCAGGGTGCGGTTGCGCAGCGTGGTGAATCCCAGGTCCAGCGGGGCCAACAGGTGCGGGTAATGAGCGGCGGTCATCGGTAACTCCACAACGTGCGATCACGGAAATTGCGGGAGCTCTGCGTCCCCCGTCAGTCATGTTCGACAGACTAAGAGTCGCACTGCTGTCACTCAATGACCGAAACTGACAACTTATTGATCCAAATGTGCAGCGCCCCTTGGCAAGCGCGGGCATGCGCCCTACCCTAGTCCCCACACCCTGTACCCGGTTGTTGTTGGTTTTCATGCGCAAACTTTTGTATCTGTTTTTCTCCATGGCCATCGTTGCCGCCCTGACCACCTACGCCATGTGGGCGGCGGACCGGCCGGCGGGGCATTACCTGTCGGACCTGCGCATCAAACTGGCGGTCGATCAGGGCACGCCCGCCGACCGTGGCAATCTGCTGGGCATCCAGCCGGAACTGTTTCCGACCGACTACCAAAGCCCGGAGCGCCTGCACCGCAAACTCGCGGCCTATCTGCAGCAGGCACAGGATCAGGGGCTGCTGAACGAAAAAACCGTAGTGGTGCTGCCCGAGCATGTCGGTACCTGGCTGATGATCAGTGGCGAGAAAGACGAGCTCTACCAGGCGCCGACCCTGGTCGAAGCGATGAATTGGCTGGCGGCGAGCAATCCGTTGCTGTTCGCCCGCGCCTGGCTCACTGCCAAGGGCGAAAATCGCCTCGACGACGCGCACCTGCGGATGAAGTCCAAAGCCATGGCCAAGGATTACCAGGCGCTATTCGGTGGTCTGGCCAAGGAATTCCACGTGACACTGGTAGCCGGTTCCATCGTCCTGCCCGAACCGAGCATTCGTGATGGCCAACTCAAACCTGGCAACGGCGCGCTGTTCAACAGCAGCGTGGTATTCGGTCGTGATGGCGTGCCGCTGGGCCAGCCTCAGCGGCAGATGCACCCGATCTTCGAACAACGTGACGTGATCGAAAGCGAGGACGAGCACGCGATCAACGTGGTCGAGACCCCGGCCGGGCGTCTGGGTGTGCTGATCGGCAGCGACAGCTGGTACCCGGACAACTATCGCCGACTCGACGAGCAAGGCGCGCAACTGGTGGCGGTGCCGGCCTTCGTCGTCGGCCACGGTGCGTGGGATCAGCCGTGGGCCGGTTACAAGGGTTCGAGTACACCGGGGTCGGTCAGCCTCAAGCCCGGAGAAATCAGTGAAGGTCAGGCCTGGCATCGCCTGACGCTCACCGCACAGCCACCGAGCAGCCGTGCGATCGCCGGAATGAGCGTGTTCCTGCGCGGGCAGTTCTGGGACAAGCCCGGCTCGGGGCAAAGCTTTCTCAGCAGCAACGGCCAGCAATTCGCCAATGGCGAAGCCCGTGGCGCGCGTCTGCTGAACATCTGGTTGTAAGCCATGAAGCCGCTGCCGATGCGCCTGGGGGATCTGTCGGTAGGTTTCGTTCACAGCCTGGCCGATGCGGTGCTCAGCCATGGCGCCGATCCGCAAGCGTTGCTTGAACAATACGGCCTGGATGCCGCGCGACTGGCCGAGGCCGGCGCGCGGCTGTCGATTCCGCGCTACATGCGTCTGGGGCACAGCGCGATTCAGTTGACCGGCGATCCGGCGCTGGGCCTGCGCATGGGCCAGCTCAGCCGCTTGAGTCAGGCGGGGCTCGCCGGGGTCACCGCCGCACAAGCACCGACCGTGCGCGAGGCCGCCCGCTGCCTGATTCGCTTCGAGCCGCTGTACGGCTCCAACTATCGCGGGCAATCGAGCTTTCACGAGGATACCCATGGCGCCTGGCTGCGCTTCTATTCGATCAGCCCGTACAACGCCTATAACCGTTTTGTGGTGGATTCGATCATCGCCGGCTGGCTGCATCAGCTGTCCAGCGTCGGTCGCGAGCCCCTGCGGGCCGAGCGCATCGAAATCGAATTTGACGCGCCGGACTATCGCGACGCCTACAGCGTACTGGGCGACTGCCCGATCCAGTTCGGCGCCGAACGCAATCAACTGCGCTTAAGCCTCACCAGCCTCGCCCGACGCAACCCGGAACATTGTCCGAGTACCTGGAAACACTTGCTCGCGTTGTGTGAACGGGAACTGGAGCAATTGACCCGCACCCGCAGCCTGCGAGAACGCATCACTCAGCTGCTGGGGCCGTTGCTCAATGGTGGCCGGGAACCCGACCTGGAAGAAGTGGCGGCGCGCCTGAAGCTGCCGACCTGGACCTTGCGCCGCAAACTGGCCGAGGAAGGCACGCAGTTTCGCGCGATCCTCAACGACACGCGCCGTGATCTGGCGATGACCTACATCCGCGACACCGAACTGGCGTTCGGCGAAATCGCCTATCTGCTGGGTTTTGCTTCAGCCGAGGCGTTTCAGCGCGCCTTCAAGCGCTGGAGCGGTCAGACCCCCGGCGAGTTTCGCCGCAGTCACCGCAAAACGGCATAAAAGCTACAAGCTGCAAGCAAGCGCTTATAGCTCGGTGGCGTCTTCGGCAGGCTCTGGCTGATCCAGTTCATACGCCTGGTATTCGAGCAGTTCTTCTTGATAGTCATCCATCGTGTCATCCCCCTACTGCCCGCTTGAAAAATAGCCCGGTCAAATGACCAGTGCCTCGAGCCTATCGTGCCCGTATGAAGGAAAAGTGACATCCAGCCTTCATGAATAAAACGTAGCAGGTGGTCAGGAATTTATCGCGGGAATTTTGTCAGGGGAATGTAACGAGATTTCACGCATCGCAGAAACAACAGTGGGAGCAGACTTGCTCCCACAGGGTTTCGCACCGGGCTTACTGCATTGCCGGAATCGGCTCGGACGGTGGCGGAATATTGGTCGGGTTGGCCGGCGGCGTGATCGTTTCGCTGGCGGGTGCTGGTTCAGCACTCGGTGCCGGGGTGATCGGCGCAGACTCCGCAGGCGGCACCACGGGTTCGGAACCCGTTGGCGTCGGTGCAACCGGAGCCGGCGCCGGGGTCGCTGCCGGGGCTGCCGGCGTCGTGGTCTGGGCTGGTTCGACAATCCCGGCTGGCGGCGGCGCAGGCGTTGCCTCTACCGCCGGGGCAGGTGTTGCCGGCGCTACAGCGGCAGGCTTGGGCTCCGGCACACCCAGATCGGTCTTGGGTTTTTCTTCGATGTGCGCGGCTTTCTTCGCATCGGCTGGCAGGAACAACTCAACCAGGGTGAAGAAACGCTCGTAGAACTTCTGCGAGGTCACGGTCTCACTGGCCACCTTGACCATCGAATCATCGGAGGAGCCGATCGGCATCGACACCGAACCCAACACACCAACCCCGAGGCTGGCGGAGTTGTTGGTCTTCTTCAGCGCATAGCGATCCTGCAAGGCATTGGCGAACACCGTGGCATGGTGCTTGGAGCTGCCGTCTTCGGTACACACCACATTGAAGCTGATCTCCATGTGGGTTTCACCGGTTTGCTGGAAGCTTTTGTGGCCACTGATCAGTTTCGGGTCACTGCTGGTGATGATGTAGCCCTGGCTGAGCAACGCACGACGGGCCGCCTCGCAACTCGCGGTGTCAGCCACCGGATAATTGCGCGAGAACGTGCCGGAATCATCGAAGTTCTCATGCTCATAGATCGGCTTGTCCTTCGAACAGCCAGCAACAGCGGTCAACAACAGCGCCAACCCAAAGACACGCATGGGAGTTGAAATCAACATTGAACATCCTGAGGGAAAACAGTCCGGGGCGTATTGTGCAACAGAACTTGGCCCTGCGGCGCATGGATTGTGTCTTAAAGCCGTTACAACCCTACTGACCCTTGTTTGCCGGAAAAAGTCGCAGCGACAAATGATCGATGAAGACGCGCAATTTGGCGGTGGCATGCCGGCTGGAGGGCCATAGCACCCAGAACTGACCGGTGTGTTTCATATGTGCATCCAGCACTCGCTGCAAGCGCCCCTGCGCTATGTCCTCATGGGTCATGAAATCCGGCAGGCAGGCGATACCCATCCCTGCCAGGGTCGCATGATTGACGGCTTCGATGGAGGTGGTGACCAGCCGCGTCGGCAAGCTCGGCTCCGGCGCGCCCTCCTCGCCAATCAATGGCCACGGTTCCAGCTTGCCGGTGGCATGAAAGGTGTGCCGCAAGCAGGCGTGCTCCGCCAGATCGGCGGGAGTTTGCGGTACGCCGCGCTGCTGCAGATACAACGGGCTCGCCACCAGCACCATGTGAAACTCGCCCAAGGGCCGCGCCATCAGCCGTGAATCTCGTGGTTGACCGGTACGAATCACCGCATCGAAGCCCTCCTCGACCACGTCGACCATGCGGTCGGTCAGGTCCAGATCCAGCTCGATCTGCGGGTACAGCGCCATGAACTCATTCATCACCGGCATCACCAGGCCATGCACCTGCGGCAGGCTGATGCGCAGTTTGCCATGGGGTTGCGATGCGGAATCGCAGAGTTCGAACTCGGCGGCTTCCACCTCGGCGAGAATCTTGCGACAGCGTGCGAGAAACAGCGCGCCCTCGCTGGTGAGGGTGATGCTGCGGGTGGTGCGATGAAACAGCCGCACACCCAATCGCGCCTCCAGCCGGGCGATACTTTTGCCCACCGCTGAAGCCGAAACGCCCTGCAGCCGCCCCGCCTCGGTAAAACTGCGGGTCTCGGCGACCTGCACAAACACCGAAATACTGCCCAGACTGTCCATTCCACCCCTCCGATTCACGACATCCATGTCCGATATGTTCGGAACCGTACCCCATTTTTCTCCAATGCGCAGCGCCCTAGCCTATGGCCTTCACCCACTTCGGCACATGGACGCTGACTCATGAACGACGCACAACTGACCTCCTCAGCCCTCACCCAGCCAGTCGACACCCGCGACCGATTACCCCTCGGCGCCTTGCTGGCCCTGGCCACCGCCGGTTTCATCACGGTGTTGACCGAAGCCATGCCCGCCGGCCTGCTGCCACAAATGAGCGCGGGGCTGAATGTCTCCCAGGCACTGATCGGGCAACTGGTTACCCTGTACGCGATTGGCTCGATGCTCGCCGCCATTCCGCTGACCATCGTCACCCGCAGCTGGCGTCGTCGGCCATTGCTGCTGTCAGCCATCGGCGGCTTCGCCATCGCCAATAGCATCACCGCCGTGTCGGAGTGGTACTGGCTGACCCTGATCGCACGTTTGCTCGCCGGGATATTTGCCGGGCTGCTGTGGGCGTTGCTGGCAGGCTACGCCAGCCGCATGGTTGCCCCACACCTGCAAGGCCGCGCGATCACCGTAGCCATGCTCGGCGCACCGCTGGCACTGTCGCTGGGCATTCCGGCGGGAACACTGCTCGGCACACTGGTCGGCTGGCGCCTGAGCTTCGCCATCATGACCGGTCTGACGCTGCTGCTGGTAATCTGGGTGCGCTGGCAAGTGCCGGACTTTGCCGGAGAACGCGCAGGAAAACGCCTGCCTCTGCGTCAGGTCTTCACCCTGCCTGGCGTACGCTCGGTGCTGTTCGTGACCTTGACCTACGTGATCGCCCACAACCTGCTGTACACCTACATCGCACCGTTCCTGCAACCGTCGGGACTGGCCAGCGATATCGACCGAGTGCTGCTGGTGTTCGGCCTCGCCTCAGTGCTGAGCCTGTGGATCGTCGGCAGCCTGATCGATCACTGGCTGCGCGAGCTGATGCTGATCAGCACGCTGCTGTTCATGCTCTCCGCCATCGCCTTGGGCCTGTGGCGAGAATCGGCGACCGTGGTCTACATCGCCGTCGCCGTGTGGGGCCTGGCGTTTGGTGCGATGCCCTCTCTGCTGCAGACTGCCTCGGCGAAAACCGCTGGAGAGGCTGCCGATACGGCGCAGTCCATGCTGGTGACACTGTGGAATGTCGGGATTGCCGGGGGTGGCCTGGCGGGTGGTTTGCTGCTGGGGAGTCTGGGGGTTGGGGGTTTTCCGTGGATTGTTGTGGGGTTGCTGGTTTTGACCTTGAGTGCGGTACTCAGGGCGCGGGGCTATGGGTTTGTGTGATTGGAAGAATGGGATGTTTGTCTGTAAGGGGCTGGGTGGCTAGTCGGCCGTCTTCGCCGGCAGGCCAGCTCCCACAATTGATTTGCGGGCAGTCAGTTAGAGACAGGTCGGCTCGTAGGCCGCCATCGCCGGCAGGCCAGCTCCCACAAGATCAAGATCAAGATCAAGATCAAGAGATCGCAGCCTTCGGCAGCTCCTACACAGGTCGAGTGTCAGCTCGCCGAGAGTTCTTGATCTTGCCGTGCCGGCCCCATCGGCAGGCTGAGTGAAGGGGTTTATCCGGGGGTGGGAGCGCAGCGACCGTTTGGCGAAGCCAAACACATCGAGAGGAGGTGCAGCGAAGCAAACCGTAGGCGATACCCCCGGATGAATCCCGTAACGAAGGAACCCGAGCCACGGCGAGGGCCGAACGCCGGGGCCCAGACCTTTGCTTCCTTTGGGGCGTTTGCCAAAGGGAGTCGCCGTAAGGGCGAAACCGCCAGCCGCAGCACCCGAAGCAACGGATATTCACCCAACCCACAAGAGCATGGTCGGCCCAAAGGCCGCCAAGCCCAAAAAACCAAGCCCCAAAAAAAAGCCCCGACCATAAGGCCGGGGCTTTCCTGTTACCACTCAGTCAAACATCAATACCGCTTGATGTCCGCCTGACTCTCCAACTGCTTGCGGAACGCCGCAAAATCCTGCTGCCCCTCACGCGAAGCCAGGAAACGACGGTACTGCGCCTTCTCTTCATCAGTCGGCGCTACGGCTTCATTCACACCGTCCAGACGTACAATCATCAGACTACCGTCCTGCAAGGTCACGCTGCTGAACGTCGGCTTGCCCTTGGCCGCCGGTTTCGGCATACGGAACAACGCCTGCAGCACAGTCGGATCAACCCCTTCCTGAGCACGAGTCGCCGCCGTCACAACCTTCCAGCTCTGGCCATCAACTGCCTTGTCCAGCGGAGTCTTGCCATCACGCAGACTGGCGATCAACTGGTCAGCCTTGGTCTTGGCCGCAGCGCTGGCATGCTCTTTGGTCAACTGGGCACGGATCGAGGTGTTGACCGCTTCCAGCGGCAGTTGCTCAGGCTTCAGATGCTCCTTGGCACGCAGCACGACCACGGTTTCCGGATCCAGCTCGATGCCGGTGCTGTTGGCGTTTTCTTCCAGCACTTCCTGACTGAATGCAGCCGTCACCACCGCACGGTTGGCCGCGATGCCTTCGCCACCTTCACGGCCGAATGGCTTGGAGGTGTGCACAGTCAGTTTCAGATCTGCCGCAGGCTGGGCCAGGTCAGACGCTTCAAACGCCGAGTCTTCCAATTGCTTGGTGGCCTCGACAAAACGCTGCTCGACCTGTTGAGTCTTCAGCTCACGGGTCAGCTTGTCTTTCAGGCTGGCCAGGGTCGGTACTTCTGGCGCTTCAACACCCAGCAGCTTGATCAGGTGGTAACCGAAATCGGTACGCACCGGCTCGGACACCTGGTCCTTGTTCAACGAGTACAGGGCTTTTTCGAAGGCAGGGTCATAGACGCCAGGACCTGCAAAACCGAGATCACCGCCATTGTTGGCCGAACCCGGATCCTGCGAGAACTCCTTGGCCAGCGCTTCGAATTTCTCGCCCTTGGCCAGACGCGCCTGGACTTCTTCGATCTTCGCCTTGGCCTGAGCGTCGGTGGTCTTGTCGTTGACTTCGATCAGGATATGCGCAGCGCGGCGCTGTTCCGACAGGTTGGCGATCTCTTTCTGATACGCCGCCTGCAGGTCTTCATCCTTGACCGCAACCTGGTCAAAGAACGAGGACTTCTTCAGCTCGACGTAATCGACAACCACCTGCTCAGGGGTCATGAACTCCTTGGCGTGCTCGTCGTAGTAAGCCTTGACCTCATCGTCAGTCAGCTTGACCGCGGCCGGGTCGGCCTTGACGTTCAGCGAAGCGAAGTCGCGGGTCTGCTTTTCCAGACGGGCGAATGCCAGCACTTCGGCGTCGGTGACGAAGCCGCTACCGGCAACACCGGCACGCAACTGGCCGATCAGCATTTCCTGAGCCAGCATCTGGCGGAATTGCATGCGGGTGTAGCCCAGCTGACGGATCACCTGGTCGAAGCGCTCGGAGCTGAACTTGCCGTCCACCTGGAATTCAGGGGTCTGCAGGATCACCTGGTCCAGTGCGCCTTCGGAGAAAGCGAATTTCGATTGTTCTGCGCCTTGCAGCAGCAGCTTGCGATCGATCAGACCCTTGAGGGCCGATTCGCGGAGCATTTTTTCGTCAAGCAAGGAAGCATCGAAGTCCTTGCCCAGCTGTTGCATCAGCTGACGGCGTTGCATGTCAACGGCCTGGCTCAGCTCGTTCTGGCTGATTTCTTCGCCATTGACCTTGGCCGCATCGTTGGTATGCGTCGTGGCCTGGAAAATGGCGTCGAAACCGGTCAGAGCCATCAGTGCAACGATGACCCCGATAATGGTCTTGGCAATCCAGCCTTGTGAATTGTCCCTGATATTCTGCAGCATGCGTCCCCCAGAAACGGTTGAACTTCAAAAATTTGGCAACCGTGGAGCGTGGGTAGAATCCGGATAGAAGAAAGGCGCATCCGAGGATGCGCCTTCTCGTAACTGGCGGAGCGGACAGGGCTCGAACCCTCGATCCCGGCGTTACAGGCGGCTGTTCCAGCGACCTGCTCTACCGCTCCGCTGCCAAGTCAGGCATGACCCCGACCCGGATGGGTAAAAACCTGAAACAAACTTGCTTAGTTGACAGCTTCTTTCAGTGCTTTACCGGCTTTGAAACCTGGCTTTTTAGCAGCAGCGATTTCCAGCGTCTTGCCAGTCTGTGGGTTACGACCGATACGAGCTGGACGATCAGTCACGGAGAAAGTGCCGAAACCTACCAGAACAACGGAGTCGCCAGCCTTGAGAGCGCCAGTGACGGATTCGATTACAGCGTCCAGCGCACGGCCAGCAGCAGCTTTCGGGATATCAGCGGATGCAGCGATAGCATCAATCAGTTCCGACTTGTTCACTCTAAGTCCCCTTATATCTATTTTGAGATGATTCTAAGTTTTTTGGTGAAAGCAAAAACAGTGCTGAATGGCCTACAGACACTTAAGAGCCGCTTTATAACAAGGGCTCTAAAAAGCTGTCAAGGAAGCCCTCCAGGCAAAAACGTATTAATGCGTGCTAATTCTTTCCTTTGAATCAGACTCACGTTTTTCGTCCTTGGAAACTATCTCCGGAGCCACATCCGGCAAGGGCTCCGGCGCGTATTGCAGCGCAATTTGCAGGACCTCGTCAATCCATTTAACCGGTTTAATCTGCAGATCCTGCTTGATATTGTCAGGAATCTCCTTCAGATCGCGCACGTTTTCTTCCGGAATAATCACAATCTTGATTCCGCCGCGATGAGCCGCGAGCAGTTTTTCCTTCAGCCCCCCAATCGCCAGCACTTGGCCACGCAGCGTGATTTCGCCGGTCATGGCGACATCGGCGCGCACCGGGATCCCGGTCAAGGCCGACACCAGAGCCGTGCACATGCCCACACCAGCGCTGGGACCGTCCTTCGGGGTCGCCCCTTCCGGCATGTGAATGTGGGTATCACGCTTCTCGTGGAAGTCCAGGGGAATACCCAGACTCTTGGCACGGCTGCGTACAACCGTCAGCGCGGCAGTGATCGATTCGACCATTACATCGCCCAGCGAACCGGTCTTGATCAACTGACCTTTACCCGGCACCACAGCCGCTTCGATGGTCAGCAATTCACCGCCCACCTGCGTCCAGGCCAGGCCAGTCACCTGACCGATCTGATCCTGTTGTTCTGCCAGACCGTAGCGGAATTTGCGCACGCCGAGGAAGTGTTCCAGCAGGTCAGCTGTCACTTTCACCGAGAAACGTTTTTCCAGAGCGTGCTCTTTGACCGCCTTGCGGCAGACTTTGGCGATCTGACGTTCGAGGCCACGCACACCGGCTTCGCGGGTGTAGTAACGGATGATGTCGCGGATCGCTTCTTCATCGAATTCCAGCTCGCCTTTCTTCAGACCGTTGGCGGCGATCTGCTTTGGCGACAGGTACTTGACGGCGATGTTGATCTTTTCATCTTCGGTGTAGCCCGGCAGGCGAATGACTTCCATCCGGTCCAGCAGTGCCGGCGGGATGTTCATCGAGTTCGAGGTGCACAGGAACATTACATCCGAGAGGTCGTAATCGACTTCCAGATAGTGATCGTTGAAGTTATGGTTCTGCTCCGGATCGAGCACTTCCAGCAATGCCGACGCCGGGTCGCCACGCATGTCGCTGCCCATTTTGTCGATTTCATCGAGCAGGAACAGCGGGTTGCGTACGCCCACTTTTGTCATCTTTTGAATCAATCTTCCTGGCATCGAACCGATGTAAGTCCGACGGTGACCACGAATTTCCGCCTCGTCACGCACGCCACCGAGGGCCATACGCACGAATTTGCGGTTGGTCGCATGGGCAATCGACTCCGCCAGCGAGGTTTTACCCACGCCAGGCGGACCAACCAGGCACAACACCGGGCCGCGAATCTTTTTCACGCGCTTCTGCACGGCGAGGTATTCAAGGATACGTTCCTTGACCTCTTCGAGGCCGTAGTGATCGGCATCGAGAATGTCTTCAGCACGCGCCAGGTCGAGGCGTACCTTGCTTTGTGCCTTCCACGGCACCTGCACCAGCCAGTCGATGTAGGAGCGCACCACGGTGGCTTCAGCGGACATCGGCGACATTTGCTTGAGCTTGTTCAGCTCGGCGGTGGCTTTGGCCAAGGCATCTTTCGGCAGACCGGCAGCATCGATGCGCTTTTTCAGCTCTTCGATTTCGTTGTGACCTTCATCACCGTCGCCCAGTTCTTTCTGAATGGCCTTCATCTGCTCATTCAGGTAGTACTCGCGCTGGCTGCGCTCCATTTGCTTTTTGACGCGGCCGCGAATGCGTTTTTCAACTTGCAGCAGATCGATTTCGGCATCCAGCAAGGCGAGCACGTGCTCGACCCGGGCCGACAGATCGATGATTTCGAGGATTTCCTGCTTCTGCTCGATCTTCAGCGCCATGTGCGCGGCCATGGTGTCGACCAGACGACCCGGCTCATCGATGCTGTTGAGCGACGACAGGACCTCGGCCGGGACTTTCTTGCCCAGCTGCACATATTGTTCGAACTGCGATAGCAGGCTGCGCACGAACACTTCGGATTCGCGCTCGGCGGCGTCGACTTCATCGATCAGCGAGACCTCGGCGCGACAATGCCCGTCGACTTCGCTGAAGCGCTCTACAGCGCCACGCTGCTCGCCTTCGACCAGAACCTTGACGGTGCCGTCCGGCAGCTTCAGCAGCTGCAGCACAGTCGCAATCGTACCTACGCGATAGAGAGCTTCTTCCCCGGGATCATCGTCAGCCGGGTTTCTCTGGGCCAGCAGCAGGATCTGCTTGTCGCCCGTCATCGCTGCCTCGAGGGCTTCGATGGATTTCTCGCGCCCCACGAACAGCGGGATAACCATGTGCGGATAAACCACGACATCACGCAATGGCAGGAGAGGCAATTCGATGGTTGTCTTCATGATTTCGCCTCTACGGCGGCCATATGGCCGTAATCAGATGGAATTAAGCTTGAAGCCAAGATGGGGGCTGCCTTGAAAAAAAACAAGCGCAAAGCGGATGTAAAAAACGACATAAAAAAAAAGAGGCCCGAAGGCCCCTTCTTTGTTCCGGCAGTGTGGACGCTTACGCGTCCGGCGCTGCCTTGGCCGTCGGCTCACTGTTTTCGTAGATATACAGTGGCTTGGACTTGCCTTCAATCACGCTTTCATCGATGACGACTTTGCTCACCTCGGACTGCGAGGGAATTTCGTACATCGTGTCGAGCAGTACACCTTCGAGAATCGAACGCAGGCCACGGGCACCGGTTTTACGTTCCAGGGCACGCTTGGCGACCGATTTCAGTGCGTCGGTCCGGAACTCCAGATCCACGCCTTCCATCTCGAACAGCTTGGCATACTGTTTGGTCAGAGCATTTTTCGGCTCGGTGAGGATCTGCATCAGCGCAGCCTCGTCGAGCTCGTCCAGTGTCGCAAGAACCGGCAGACGACCGACGAATTCCGGGATCAGACCGAACTTGACCAGATCGTCAGGCTCGACTTCACGCAGCGATTCACCGACTTTCTTGCCTTCTTCCTTGCTGCGCACTTCTGCATTGAAACCGATGCCGCCCTTGGTGGAACGGTTTTGAATAACCTTTTCCAGACCGGAGAACGCACCACCGCAGATGAACAGGATGTTACGGGTGTCGACCTGCAGGAATTCCTGCTGCGGGTGCTTGCGGCCACCTTGCGGCGGAACGGAAGCGACCGTGCCTTCGATCAACTTGAGCAAGGCCTGCTGCACGCCTTCACCGGAAACATCGCGGGTGATCGACGGGTTGTCGGACTTGCGGGAAATCTTGTCGATTTCGTCGATGTAGACAATGCCCATCTGGGCCTTTTCCACGTCGTAATCGCACTTTTGCAGCAGTTTCTGAATGATGTTCTCGACATCCTCACCTACGTAGCCAGCCTCGGTGAGGGTGGTTGCGTCAGCGATGGTGAACGGAACGTTCAGCAGACGGGCCAGTGTTTCGGCCAGCAGGGTTTTACCGGAGCCTGTCGGGCCGATCAGCAGGATGTTGCTCTTGCCGAGTTCGACGTCGTCAGCCTTCTTGTCACGCTGGTTCAGACGCTTGTAGTGGTTGTACACCGCTACGGCCAGAACCTTTTTCGCACGCTCCTGACCGATTACATACTGGTCAAGGATGCCGCTGATTTCTTTAGGCGAAGGCAATTTATGCGCGCTGCTTTCGGCCTGTGCCTCCTGCACCTCCTCGCGGATGATGTCATTGCACAGGTCGACGCACTCGTCGCAGATAAAGACCGAGGGGCCGGCAATCAATTTGCGCACTTCATGCTGGCTTTTGCCACAGAAGGAGCAATAGAGCAGCTTGCCGTTGTCCTCGCCGTTGCGGGTGTCAGTCATTCGTTCGATCCAAATCCGATAGGCTTGCAACACAAGATGAAGGCTATTGCGGGCTTTTTCAAGCCCGCTGGTGGTCGGACCTGCCGACCCACCTTATTTTGAGCTGCTTATTTTACGCAGGACGCTGGTTGATGACTTCGTCGATCAGACCGTATTCCTTCGCAGCTTCTGCACTCATGAAGTTGTCGCGGTTGGTGTCGCGCTCGATTTCTTCAAGCGTACGACCGCTGTGCTTGGCCATCAGCGTGTTCAGACGTTCGCGGATGAAGAGGATTTCCTTGGCATGGATTTCGATATCCGAAGCCTGGCCCTGGAAACCGCCCAGTGGCTGGTGAATCATCACACGCGAGTTCGGCAGGCAGAAACGCTTGCCTGGAGCACCGGCCGTCAGCAGGAATGCACCCATGCTGCACGCCTGACCAATGCAGGTCGTCGATACGTTTGGCTTGATGAACTGCATGGTGTCGTAGATCGACATGCCCGCAGTCACCGAACCGCCCGGGGAGTTGATATAGAGATGGATGTCCTTGTCCGGGTTTTCCGCTTCAAGGAACAGCAGTTGCGCACAGATCAGGTTGGCCATGTAGTCCTCTACAGGACCCACCAGAAAGATTACACGCTCCTTCAGAAGGCGCGAGTAGATGTCATAGGCGCGCTCGCCACGAGCAGATTGCTCGACAACCATCGGGACCAGGCCGCCGGCGGCCTGGATATCAGAGTTCTGCTGAATATACGAATTACGGAACATGCTCTGCAGTCACTCCCAAATAGTTATGTCTTGAATACGCATAAGCCAGCTCGAAGGCTGGCTTATGTGTGTACTTCTTAACGCAAAAACAATCAGTCGGCTTTTGGAGCTTCTACCGGCTTGACCGCTTCTTCGTAAGAGACCGATTTGTCGGTCACGCTAGCTTTCTGCAGAACAGTATCCACAACTTGTTCTTCCAGCACAACCGAACGAACTTCGTTCAGTTGCTGCTCGTTCTTGTAGTACCAGGACACGACCTGCTCAGGTTCCTGGTAAGCCGAAGCCATTTCCTGGATCATTTCGCGAACGCGGGCTTCGTCAGGCTTCAGGTCGAATTGCTTGACCACTTCAGCCACGATCAGACCCAGCACTACACGGCGCTTGGCTTGCTCTTCGAACAGCTCGGCCGGCAGTTGGTCAGGCTTGATGTTGCCACCGAACTGCTGAACAGCCTGCACGCGCAGACGGTCAACTTCGTTGGACAGCAGAGCCTTTGGCACTTCGATCGGGTTGGTGGCCAGCAGACCGTCCATGACCTGATTTTTTACCTTGGACTTGATGGCCTGACGCAGTTCACGCTCCATGTTCTTGCGAACTTCGGTGCGGAAACCGTCGATGCCGCTTTCCTTGATGCCGAATTGAGCGAAGAACTCTTCGTTCAGCTCTGGCAGCTTAGGCTCGGAAACGGTGTTGACCGTCACGGTGAATTCGGCGGTTTTGCCGGCCAGGTCCAGGTTCTGATAGTCCTCTGGGAAAGTCAGGTTCAGAACGCGCTCTTCGCCCGCTTTAGCACCCACCAGGCCTTCTTCGAAGCCCGGGATCATGCGACCGGAACCCAGCACCAGCTGAGTGCCTTTGGCCGAGCCGCCAGCGAACGCTTCGCCGTCAACCTTGCCAACGAAATCGATGTTCAGCTGGTCTTCGTTCTGAGCGGCGCGATCGGCCACTTCAAAACGGGTGTTCTGCTTGCGCAGGATGTCCAGCATCTTGTCCAGATCAGCGTCAGCCACGTCAGCGCTCAGGCGCTCGACAGTGATGCCGTCGAAACCGGCAACGGTGAACTCAGGGAACACTTCGAATACGGCAACGTATTCCAGGTCCTTGCCAGCTTCCAGCGACTTTGGCTCGATCGAAGGCGAACCGGCAGGGTTCAGCTTCTGCTCAACCACAGCTTCGTAGAAGGAGGACTGGATGACATCACCAACAGCTTCCTGACGAGCGTCAGCACCGAAACGGCGCTTGATTTCGCTCATTGGCACTTTGCCTGGACGGAAGCCAGCAATCTTGGCCTTTTGGGCAGTCTGCTGCAGACGCTTGTTGACCTGGCTCTCAATGCGCTCAGCCGGCACGGTGACGCTCATGCGGCGCTCAAGAGCAGTAGTATTTTCAACAGAAACTTGCATGGATATTCCTCGTTGCACAGACGTTAGCCGGCCGTTTCCGACCCCAGAATCAAGGGCATGCATTCTAGTGGGTCAAACTCAAGAAGTCACCCTACTGAAAACGGGTAAAAAAACAGCAGGCCATTTATAGGTGTGAATGCAGCAATGCACTCCACCCCGAAGACGAATAAAGACCATCACGCCAGAGCTCTGTTCAACCGCTTCTATATATAGAAGAGACGGCGAATCATCTCCCTGACGGCCGATCCTGCGAACATGGCCGGCGGTCGACACGCAGGCTGCAGGCCCATGAACACGACGAAACGCCCTGCCCTTCGACCTGAAATCCAGCACAACAAACCACAAGCCGTAAAACAAAAAAGGCGCCAGACTGTTAAATCTGGCGCCTTTCGAAATATGGGGTGGACGATGGGGATCGAACCCACGACAACGGGAGTCACAATCCCGTGCTCTACCAACTGAGCTACGCCCACCATATTGCGTCGCAAAAAAGCCATTCAACTTCTTTGCTGAACCTCATCCGGCCTACGGCATGAATGAAGCTTTAATTGGTGCGGATGAAGAGACTCGAACTCTTACGCCTCGCGGCGCTGGAACCTAAATCCAGTGTGTCTACCAATTCCACCACATCCGCGGATGAAGCTTTTAAAGCAAAGGCGCCAGACTGTTACATCTGGCGCCTTTCGAAATATGGGGTGGACGATGGGGATCGAACCCACGACAACGGGAGTCACAATCCCGTGCTCTACCAACTGAGCTACGCCCACCATATCGCGTTACTTGTGCCAAAGCTGCCTAATGGCGCACCCGGCAGGACTCGAACCTGCGACCATCCGCTTAGAAGGCGGATGCTCTATCCAGCTGAGCTACGGGCGCCTTGTTAATCTGTACCCTTGGAGGACTACAAACTAAGTGCTTTCCAGCCTCGCAGAACCGTAATCCCGCTCGACCTTCTTAACCAGTGCTAGGCTGTGCCCGACAAGTGCGACGAATAGTATAGAGCGACCTTAAGGTCGTCAAATCTTTTTTGAAAAAAATTCATTTAATTAAAGGAGTTAGGGGAATTTGCTGACCAAGCGCCTTTGCCCTCACCGCCTGACATGCGAGAATGCGTTCTCTTTTTTTCCCCTCTCGATGGTTAATCACGCGCAATGACTGCACAACTAATCGACGGCAAATCGATCGCCGCCAGCCTGCGCCAGCAGATCGCCCAACGAGTTGCCGAGCGTCGCCAGCAAGGCCTGCGCACTCCCGGCCTCGCGGTGATCCTGGTCGGCAGCGATCCTGCCTCTCAGGTTTATGTCTCGCACAAGCGTAAAGACTGTGAAGAGGTTGGCTTCCTCTCTCAAGCCTACGACCTGCCTTCCGAAACCACTCAAGAAGCGCTGACCGATCTGATCGATCGCCTCAACGACGACCCGGCCATCGACGGCGTGCTGCTGCAACTGCCGCTGCCCGAGCACCTGGACGCCTCCAAACTGCTGGAGCGCATTCGCCCGGACAAGGACGTCGATGGCTTCCATCCTTATAACGTCGGCCGTCTGGCCCAGCGCATTCCACTGCTGCGTCCGTGCACGCCAAAAGGCATCATGACCTTGCTGGAAAGCACTGGCGCTGACCTTTATGGTCTGGATGCGGTGGTGGTTGGCGCGTCCAACATCGTTGGTCGCCCGATGGCGATGGAACTGCTGCTGGCCGGCTGCACCGTGACCGTCACCCACCGCTTCACCAAGGATCTGGCCGGCCACGTCGGCCGCGCCGATCTGGTGGTGGTCGCCGCCGGCAAGCCGGGCCTGGTCAAGGGGGAGTGGATCAAGGAAGGCGCAATCGTGATCGACGTCGGCATCAACCGTCAGGACGACGGCAAGCTGGTCGGTGACGTGGTGTACGAAACCGCCCTGCCCCGCGCCGGCTGGATCACTCCGGTTCCAGGCGGCGTTGGCCCGATGACCCGTGCCTGCCTGCTGGAAAACACCCTCTACGCGGCAGAAACCCTGCACGCCTGAGACGTTTTTCCGCAATAAAAGAACCCCGCCTTGTGCGGGGTTTTTCGTATCTGAGAAAAAACACTAACCGTTCGCCGGAAACCCCTCTTTTTACAGGCCTTTTCACGAGATTTTCAGGTCATTCAAACAACCATCGACAGATCTTCAGCCATACTTCTAGAATGCGACGCTTTGAAGAAATAACCCGTTACAAACTAACGGAATATCCAACCTTTATGAGTTCGCCCGCGTGAAAATTCGTCTTTCGATCCTGAGCCTGGTTTTTGCTTTTTCAGGCACATTCGTCACGCCAACCGTCAACGCCGCTGAAACTACCGCCGCGCCACGCGATGCTTCGCAACTGAAGATCGCCTCCGGCAGCGCCCTGCTTATGGATTTGCAGACCAATAAAGTCATCTATTCGAGCAACCCGGATGTGATCGTGCCGATCGCCTCGGTGAGCAAATTGATGACCGGACTGGTCGTGGTTGAAGCGCACCAGAACATGGACGAATGGATCGACGTCGACATCAGCCACACGCCGGAAATGAAAGGCGTGTTCTCCCGAGTCAAACTGAAGAGCGAACTGCCGCGTCGCGAGATGCTGCTGATTGCCCTGATGTCCTCGGAGAACCGTGCGGCCGCCAGCCTCGCGCATCACTATCCAGGCGGTTACGCCGCGTTCATCGCCGCGATGAACGCCAAGGCCAAAGCGCTGGGCATGACCAACACTCACTATGTCGAGCCGACCGGGCTGTCTGAACGCAACGTGTCCACCGCCCGCGACTTGAGCAAACTGCTGGTGGCCGCGAGCAAGCATCCGATCCTCAGCGAGCTGACCACCACCAAGGAAAAAACCGTAGCGTTCCGCAAACCCAATTACACCCTGGGTTTCCGCAACACCGATCACCTGGTGAACAAGGCTGACTGGGACATCAAGATCACCAAAACCGGCTTTACCAACCCGGCGGGTCATTGCCTGGTGCTGGTAACGCGGATGAGCAATCGTCCGGTCGCCCTAGTGATTCTCGATGCGTTCGGCAAGTACACGCACTTCGCCGATGCCAGCCGTATCCGCAGCTGGATGGAAACTGGCCGTAGCGCCAGCGTCCCGGCAGTTGCACAGCAATACAAGGCCGAGAAAAACCTCAAGTCGCGCCAGAGCGGCGTGGTTGAAGCCTCCAAGTAACCCGACCTACCCACCTGTGGCGAGGGAGCTTGCTCCCGCTGGGGCGCGTAGCGGACCTTCTTTTTTAACCAGAAAGGCCTGCTGCGCAGTCCAGCGGGAGCAAGCTCCCTCGCCACATTAGCCAGTGGTTAAATGTCCTTTATTCAATCATTGGGTAACGGCATTTTGTCGTCGTCCGGAATGCCGTCGCCGCCAGCGCTTGGATCTGGGGTCAGTACATTAGGCCGTGCCAACGGATCCCGCAGCGGGCTGTCCGGATCCAGCACAGGATCCACGTCGTCCTCAGGCGTGGTAGGCACGCTGTCCGGTTTTTTATCGTCGAAGCTGGAATCGGTACTCATACGCACCTCACTTCACGGTTTCAGATCGGCCAACGGATCATAGGGCTTGGCCGGCCGCTGACTGTCGTCGTCGGGTTGCACGTCTCGCGGCGCCTTGGCGGGGCCGACCGGATCAACCTGCGGATCGTCGAGATCCGGCGAATCCGGATCGAAACCCAGATCATGACCGGAAGAATGCTCGCTTGAGTGCGGGCCTTTCGGGGATGGAGAATCTGCCATGCTTGCCTCCTGACTCACCCGCGAATTCGGGTTCTATCGTTAAGAGGCATGCCGGGCGTGAGGGGTGCCCGGCAGATGACGAACGGAAGGTTAATGTGCGGCCAAGGCTTTTCTGGCTTGCGCCGCTTCACGTTCCTGGCCGGCCTGTGCCAGCTCGTCCGCGGCCTTGAGCCAGCGCTGGCGGTCGACTTCGGCAGGAATCTGCGACGGTTTCTGGATCAGTACCGCCCAGCCGCCGGATTTTTCGAAGGCTGATTCAAAGGAACTGAAACTCATCAGTTCGCGGCGATTCATCCCGGCGCGCAACAGCACCTTCTGTTTCAGCCGGTCATAACCGGAAAGGATCGCGTAACGCGGTTCAGCCCAGAACGCCGAGCCTTCACTGAAGCGCACCATCACCGGATAACCGGCCGCCACCTGGGTCAACAAGGCAGGCAGGTTCTTGTCCAGCGGATAGACCACCATGCCGTAATCACGGGCCAGGTTCTGCAGATTCTGCTGCAACTGATCCTGTGCCCCCGGCAGATGCAACGGTTTTTCCAGCAGGCCCGGCGTGATCATGATGCCCTGCTGCGACAACAGGCTGGCCAGCACTTGCGGACCACTCTGATTGGCTTCGCCGCGATAGAACGTGCCGCTGAGTTCGACCCGCTCTGGCAGACGCTTGACCTGCGGCGCCACGCTGCCCGCACACCCCGCCAACACGGCCGCGCAACCGGCTGCCAGCAGCGCCCCTCGCAATCGAGAAAATACCTGCACCATCGTCACTCTCATCAGACGCCGGTCATCGTGTTCCGGCAACGCCTGCGATCATAGGGCGGCGCACGCCTGCGGTATAGCCTTAAACCGCAGACCGATCGATTGCATAGAGCGAACTGATTGGTCATCACCGACCTTTGGTCAATAGTCTGAAACACCCCATTGTCTAGACTGTCACTGAAACAGAGCGAATTGAAAAAGTGAGTGCCCGACGCAGGGCAAAGAGGAGGCACTGATGAGCCTGACCATGACTATCGTAATGCTGATCGCCGGCTGGCTGGCCGTGGCCACTGCCATGTTGTGGGGGGTGCTGCGAATTTCGCGTCGCCATCACCACCCGGTTGAATCGGCCTCGGCGCACAAGCCTGAAAAGCACCGTACCCGCCACGCGACTGCGCACTGAACCTTTGCCACGTCGCCAGATATGCCCCCCCCCTGTAGGAGCTGCCGAAGGCTGCGATCTCTTGATCTTCAAAGTCAAAAGATCGCAGCCTTCGGCAGCTCCTACATAAGCACAAGCCATAAGCCACAAACCACAAGCCACAAGGCATGAGCCATAGCCATAGCCATAGCCATGAGGCATAGGCCATAAGCCATGAGGCATGAGGCATAGGCCATAAGGCATGAGCCATAAGCCATAAGCCATAAGCCATAAGCCATAAAGCAAAAAGGCCGGCTGGACTCCTGGAGTCCAGCCGGCCTTTTCATTTGTTGCAGATTACGCCTGCTGAGCCAACTTCTTCTGCTTCGTCCGGCGCGACATCATGTTCAGCACTTCAATCGCTGCCGAGAAGGCCATGGCCGCGTACACATAACCTTTCGGCACATGGGCGCCGAAACCTTCGGCGATCAGCGTCATGCCGATCATGATCAGGAAGCCCAGCGCCAGCATCACCACCGTCGGGTTGTCGTTGATGAACTTGGCCAGCGGCTCAGCCGCAAACAGCATCACCATCACCGACACCACCACCGCGATCACCATGATCGGCAAGTGCTCAGTCATGCCCACCGCGGTAATGATGCTGTCGATGGAAAACACCATGTCCAGCATCAGGATCTGACCGATCGCGGCAGCGAAGCCCAGGGTCACGGTCGATGTCGCGCTTTTCGGGTCTTCCGGGGCCGGGTCCATGCTGTGATGGATCTCGGTCGTGGCTTTCCACACCAGGAACAGACCACCGGCAATCAGGATCATGTCCTTCCAGGAGAACGCTTGGCCCATGATTTCGATCACAGGGGCGGTCAACTGCACGATGAAGGCGATGGTGCTCAACAGAGCCAGACGCAGGATCAGCGCCATGCCGATACCGATCCGACGCGCCTTCTGCCGATGCTGCACGGGCAGCTTGTTGGTCAGGATCGAAATAAAGATCAGGTTATCGATGCCGAGCACGATCTCCATCACCACCAATGTGGCCAAAGCAACCCAGGCGGCGGGGCTGGCGGCGAGTTCTAACAGATATTCCATGGGTCAGTCCTGACTCTGTGTAAGACGGTTTAAATGGTCTTGGAGGAAGATTCGGATTTTTCCGCGTCTTTTTCCGGTGTTTCTTTTTTCTCGATCAGGCCGCCGGTGGCGTCGCTGAGCGCCTGTTCAGCAGCCTTGTGCGTATCGTCGATCGCCTGTTTGGCGCTTTCGGCGGCCTTGCCCATCAACTGCTGGGCGCTTTGCTCGGCCTGATCGCAACCGGCCATAAGCAGTAAAGACGTAAACATCAGTGCAGGGATTGTGTATTTCATGAGGCTTTCCTTCGAATGAACAGACAGGGTCACAGACCGCCCGTCGATGGCTGGGCATTCTAAGGAGACAAACACTTCAGGAAAATTCGTATTTTTAGCGTCTATACTTCGGCGTTAACGAACTATGACAATCAGTGCAGGAGCTGTCGCAGGCTGCGATCTTTTGATTTTTTGGAGCAAGATCAAAAGATCGCAGCCTGCGGCAGCTCCTACAGGGGGAACCGTAGCGTGCTGAATTACCGACAACTGCATTACTTCTGGGTGGTCGCCAAGACCGGCAGCATCGTGCGTGCCTGCGAGCAACTTAACCTCACGCCGCAAACCATCAGCGGACAGATATCACTGCTCGAACAAACTTACGGCATCGAGTTGTTTCAACGAGTCGGCCGCCAACTGGAACTGACCGAAGCCGGACGCCAGGCCCTGCCCTACGCCGAGCAGATGTTTCAGTTAGGCGGCGAGCTGGAGCTGATGCTGCGCGCGCAGCCTGGCGAGCAGCAGATCCTGTTCCGCGTCGGCGTGGCGGACGTGGTGCCTAAATCCATCGTCTACCGCCTGATCGCGCCGACCATGGAGTTGCACGAGCCGCTGCGCATCACCTGCCGCGAAGACAAACTCGAACGCCTGCTGGCGGATCTGGCGATCCAGCGCCTGGATCTGGTGATTTCCGACAGCCCGATGCCGTCGCACCTCGACATCAAGGGCTACAGCCAGAAGCTCGGCGAGTGTGGGATCAGTTTCTTCGCCACCGCGCAGTTGGCGGCGCAATACGGGCAGGATTTTCCGCGCAGCCTCAACGGTGCACCGCTGTTGATTCCCGGCGCGGAAACCGTGGTGCGCAGCCGTTTGCAGCGCTGGTTTGCCGAGCAGCAGATCCAGCCGCGAATCGTCGGGGAGTTCGATGACAGCGCACTGATGCAGGCCTTCGGCCAATCGGGCAGCGGGATCTTCATCGGCCCAAGCGTGATTGCCGATGAAGTCAAACGCCAGTACAGCGTCGACGTGATTGGCCAGACCGACGCGGTGACCGAGTCGTTCTATGCCATTTCGGTGGAGCGCAAGGTCAAGCACCCCGGCATCGTTGCGATTACCGAAGGTGCCCGACGCGAGCTGTTTACCGCGTTATGACGCCTGGGCGCACTCTTCGCGCGGCTTGAGCGTCATCAACACCATGGCAAGGAACACCGACAACAGAATGAAACCGGCTGCGGCGAACCCCAGAAAACCGAGGCCGGCACTGTCGATCACCCGACCGCCGATCATCGCGCCCAGACCGATCCCGAGGTTGGCTCCGGCGATGTTCAGCGAGGCGGCAAAGGCTGGCGCTTCCGGTGCGGCTTTCATCAGCCGCACATGGCTGACCAGGAACAACGCAGCCTGGGTGATACCCCAGATGCCCATGGCCACTGCCAGACCCACCGTCGAGTGAATGTTCGGCACCAGCGAGACCATGCCGGCGATCATGAACGCGCAGAACAACACCGAAGCGCCCAACGGATGACGATCCACCGCGCGACCGCCCAGCGAGTTGCCGATCAGCCCGACCGCACCAAAGCCCATCAGGCACCAGCCAACCAGCGTACCGTTGAACCCGGCCAGACGTTCAAGAATGTCGGCCAGATAGGTGTAGGCAGTGAACATGCCGCTGAATACCAGAATCGACAACAGCACATGGCCGATCATCAGCGGGTTGCGCAGGATCTTGAACTGCGAGGCGAAACTGACCTGATGCTGGTGCAGGCTGGTTTTCGGCAGGTAAACAAACAGCAGCAAGGCCTTGGCGAAAGCAATCACCGCCAGAATCGCGAACGCACTGCGCCAGCCGAACGCATCGGAAATCAACGTGCCCACCGGAATGCCGAACACCGTCGCGCAAACAATGCCGAAGCCGATCTTGGCAATCGCGCGCCCGGCGTAATCCGGACCGACGATGTCCACTGCGGTCTCACTGGCCAAGGCCCAGAATACCGGCAGGCCGAGCGCCGGGATCAACCGGGCGATGGCCATGACCCAGATGTTCGGCGCCAGCGCCGCCACCGTGTTGGCCAGGCCGAACATGATCAGAATGGTGATGAACAGCTTGCGCCGCTCGAAACGGGCGAAATACGCGGTCAGGAATGGACCGAACATCGCCACTGTGAAAGCGAATAAAGTCACCAGCAGACCGGCCTGCGGAATGGTAACCGCCAGGTCGCGGGCAATGGCCGGCAACAGGCCGACGATGACGAATTCCGTGGTCAGCACCGTGAATCCGGCGGCGGACAACAGAAGAATGGGCAACAGCATGAGCAACTCCAGCAAAACGACGACACCAGCGATGACCGAAAGGCCCGCTGGCAGACTATGAAAATGAGGATGGTGAATCTTAACAGAGTGTTTCCGGACTGACTTGCACAAACCTGCCGACTTGCCGATCTGTCCGGTGGCAGATCGTCACAGGCCTGAAGGATAACGCCTGCGCTGTGATAAAGTCCGCGCCCTGAAAAACGTACACCCTATTCAGCGGCCTGTTTAACAGCGTTGATGGCGCGTCAGCCCTTTCGGTTCGTGCCGGTGACCTGCCCCCGATGTATCACCGGTTTCACGCAACCTTGCACCCTATAAAAAATCAGAGATGCCGTTATGACCGCTTCATCCCCTTCTCTATTGCAACGCCTGAAAAACCTCAGCCTGGTCACGCAGATCCTGATCGGTCTGATTGCCGGTATCACCTTGGCGCTGTTCGCTCCGGAAGCGGCGAAAGGCTCGGCGTTCATCGGCAAAGTGTTCGTCTCGGCGCTGAAAGCCGTGGCGCCGATTCTGGTGTTCGTGCTGGTGATGGCATCGATTGCCAACCACAAGCACGGTCAGGAAACCCATATCCGGCCGATCCTGTTTCTGTATCTGCTCGGCACCTTTGCTGCGGCGGTGGTCGCGGTTATCGCCAGCATGGCGTTTCCCTCGCATCTGGTGCTGTCCACCGAAAACGTGGCGGTAACCGCACCCGGCGGGATCACTGAAGTCCTGCAGAGCCTGCTGTTGAGCGTGGTCGACAACCCGGTAAGCGCCCTGATGAACGCCAACTTCATCGGCATTCTGGCCTGGGCGATCGGCATGGGCGTCGCGATTCGCCATGCCGGCGACACCACCCGCGAAGTAGTTGGCGATCTGTCCAACGGTGTAACGCTGATCGTGCGTGTGGTGATTCGCTTCGCACCCCTGGGCATTTTCGGTCTGGTGGCCTCGACCCTCGCAACCTCTGGCTTCGGCGCACTGATCGGTTACGCACACCTGCTGGGCGTGCTGCTGGGCTGCATGCTGTTCGTTGCGCTGGTGATGAACCCGCTGATCGTGTTCTGGAAACTGCGTCGCAACCCGTATCCGCTGACCCTCAAGTGCCTGCGCGAAAGCGGGATCACCGCGTTCTTCACCCGCAGCTCGGCGGCGAACATTCCGGTCAACCTGGAACTGAGCAAGCGCCTGGGCTTGCATGAAGACACCTACTCGGTATCGATTCCGTTGGGCGCAACCATCAACATGGCCGGCGCGGCGATCACCATCACCGTGCTGACCCTGGCAGCGGTACACACGCTGGGGATTGCCGTGGACATTCCGACCGCGATTCTGCTCAGCGTCGTCGCGGCGATCTGTGCCTGTGGCGCCTCGGGCGTGGCCGGCGGCTCGCTGCTGCTGATTCCGCTGGCGTGCAGCCTGTTCGGTATTCCGAGCGAGATTGCCATGCAGGTGGTGGCGGTCGGTTTCATCATTGGCGTGCTGCAGGATTCCGCCGAGACGGCGCTGAATTCGTCGACTGACGTTTTGTTCACCGCTGCGGCATGCCTGGGTGAAGAAGCGAAAGCCCAACGCACCGCATAACCCCTGTAGGAGTGAGCCTGCTCGCGATAGCGTCTGATCTGCAAACTCACCTTTGAATGACACACCGCCTTCGCGAGCAGGCTCACTCCTACAAAAAGCAATAAAAAGCCCGCCAAGGCGCAAACCTTGGCGGGCTTTTTTGTAGCTGGGTGTTTTAGTACGCGCCCATGTAATCGCGTTTACCCACTTCAACACCGTTGTGGCGCAGCAGCGCATAGGTGGTGGTGACGTGGAAGAAGAACTGCGGCAGACCGTAGCTCAGCAGGTAAGCCTGGCCGCTGAAGCGCTTCTCTTTCGGGGTGCCCGGACGAGTCACGATCTCGATGCCTTCCTTGCCATTGATCTGCTCCGGCTTGATCTCGCCGATGTAGGCCAGGACCTTGGCGATCAGCGCCTGCAGCTCGGCGAAGGTGGTTTCGGTGTCGTCATATTTCGGGATTTCGACTTCGGCCAGACGCGAGGAAACGCCCTTGGCGAAGTCGACCGCGATCTGCACCTGACGCACCAGCGGGAACATGTCCGGGTACAGGCGCGCTTGCAGGAAGGCGTTCGGATCGATGTTTTTCTCGGTGGCGTGGGCTTCAGCCTTTTTCAGGACATCGCTCAGGGCGTTGAGCATTTGTTGAAAAACCGGGACGGATGCGGCGTACAGGGAAATGGTCATGGCAGTCTCGTGTGGTGGCTGGGTGGAACGTGGAGGCGATTATAGCCATGCTTGATGACCACACGGCTTGCCTTTTGTTAGCCAAGGATTAGGCTAGGCGCCTTCGACTGCAGAGGGAACGCGCGATGACCACCGAACTTGCAACCACCACCGACGAACCACGGCTCAACGCCACGGAAATCCGCATCCTGGGTTCGTTGATCGAAAAACAGGCCACCAGCCCGGAAACCTATCCGCTGACCCTCAATGCACTGGTGCTGGCCTGCAATCAGAAAACCAGCCGCGAGCCGGTGATGAACCTGACCCAAGGCCAGGTCGGCCAGAGCCTGCGCGCGCTGGAAAGCCACGGTTACGCCAAACTGGTCATGGGCAGTCGCGCCGACCGCTGGGAGCACAAGCTCGACAAGGCGCTGGAACTGGTGCCGGCCCAGGTGATTCTCAGCGGTTTGATGTTCCTGCGTGGCCCGCAGACGGTGAATGAGCTGCTGACCCGCAGCGGCCGCATGCACGACTTCGAAGATGCCGAGCAAGTGGTGCATCAGCTTGAGCGCCTGATCGCGCGCGGGCTGGCCGTGTTGATCCCGCGTCAGGCCGGTCAGCGCGAAGACCGCTACACCCATGCACTGGGCGATCCAGCGGATATCGAGGCGATTCTGGCGGCGCGGCAGAATCCTGGGGAACGCTCGACCAGCGGTGTGTCCATTGAGCGCATCGAAGAGCTGGAAGCACGGATTGCCGCGCTGGAAGAGCGCCTGGCGCGCCTCGAATAATTAGCACAATCCCTTGTAGGAGTGAGCCTGCTCGCGATGGCGTCAGCACATTCAAATAATTTGTGACTGACAGGCCGCAATCGCCAGCAGGCTGGCTCCCACAAGGCGCTTGTGCGCTATTCACCCTCCCAGTAATCCACCCCGTCCGCCTGCCGCGCCACGGCAACAAAGCCTGACGCATTGCCTTGGGCATCGACCTTGAAATTGTCCATCACCGCGTATTTGTTGGAGTCCGGGTATTCACAGATATCCGGTTGCTGCTGGGTGCTGACCGCCAGATAACGCAGCTCTGCGTCGCTGGTATTGATGATCTGATGCGCCGTTTCCGGGCCGCCCGGCGGGCAGGCAATCACGTCGCCCGCGCGAATCGGGAAGCGCTCGGCCCCCAGCCGCACCTCGCCTTCCCCGCTCACCACAAAAAACATCTCTTCGTTGACCCGGTGGCTATGAAACGGACTGCCGCGCATACCCGGCGGCAGGGCATAAAGCCGATAACCGAGTTTCTGCGCCCCAAGCTGCTGGCCTATGCGCGCCATGCTTTGCTGGTAGCGGCCAGCGGTTTCACCTTCCGGGGCCAGGGCTTCGGGCAGGGGTTCGAGTTCGACCTGGTGCAGGTTGAGGATGGGTGGATGCATGGGAGCCTCGATCAGTTTTTTTGTGAAGGGCAAGTCTTGGCTTGCTGAGGCGGCAGTATAGGTAAAAGGGGTTGAGACAGTGGTGTGGCCATCGCCAGCAGGTTGACTCCCACTGGTGATTGGTACGGCTTGCACCTGTGGTGGTCACCGGAGATCCAATATGGGAGCCAGCCTGCTGGCGATGAGGCCAGTCAATTCAACACAAAAACAGAATCAGCTGCGGGCGAAATTCACCGCCGCCGCAAACTGTTCTTCAGTCGGCCGCACGCCCGTGTACAGCACAAACTGCTCCAGCGCCTGGATCGCAATCACCTCCAGCCCGGTAATCACCTTCTTGCCCTCGGCCCGCCCCCGCACGATCAGCGGCGTCTCGGACGGAATCGCCACCACATCGAACACGGTCCCGGCCGCCTGGATCACTTCAGGCTCGAACGCCAGCTGCCCCGCCTCCGGCCCGCCGTCCATGCCCACCGGGGTAACGTTGATCAGCATCTGTGGCCGCTCTTCGCCCAGCACCGCCTGCCAGCGATAGCCCAACGAATCCGCCAGTGCGCGCCCGGCGCGCTCGTTACGCGCAACGATCAAGCCATTTTTATAACCACCATCGCGCAAGGCACTGGCCACCGCTTTGGCCATGCCGCCGCTGCCGCGCAGGGCGAACGTCGTGTCTTGCGGTACCGCGTGGGTTTCCAGCAATTGCGCAATGGCGATGTAATCGGTGTTGTAGGCCTTGAGATGGCCGTTGGTGTTGACGATGGTGTTGATCGACTGGATCGCCGCTGCCGACGCATCCAGTTCATCGACCAGCGCGATACACGCTTCCTTGAATGGCATCGACACGCCACAACCGCGAATCCCCAGCGCACGAATGCCGCCGACGGCCCCCGGCAAGTCCTGACTGCTGAACGCCTTGTAATAGAAATTCAGGCCCAACTGCTCATACAAATGGTTATGAAACCGCAGACCGAAATTCCCCGGGCGTCCCGACAGGGACATGCACAGCTGGGTGTCTTTGTTGGGATTCATCTGCATGAAACTTCTCCTGAAAACGGAATTTCGGATGGACGGAGTTAGCCATTCCATCGGGTTCTGGACAATCATAAGCGCCTGTCTGCAACGGGCTGCGAGCCCCTTTGACCCACCGGTAAAGAAGCCGGTACAGACCTTACACAAAATTTACCCAGCGGCTGTGCTGATTTTCCGAATTTCGCTGTCATAGAAGTATCCCCGCGACAACTTTGGGCCTGGTGCAGGCCCGGACGCCGGGTCGAAGAACCGAGGAATTATCATGATTCGTAAACTCCCCATCGTGGCCTTGTTGATTGGTGCATTCGCTATCACAGGTCAGGCAGAAGCCCACGGCGGTGGCTGGCAGGGTCCGGCAGTGTTTGGTGCGATCGTCGGCTCGGCCATCATCGGCTCCGCGTTGATCAACCAGGACCGGCCGGTCTACGTGCAACAGCCTGTTTACGCTCAACCGGCACCGGTTTATGTGCAACAACCGCCGCCACCGGTCTACTACCAGCCGGCGCCGGTCTATGTGCAACAACCGGTTTACGTGCCTGGCCCGGTCTACTACGGCCCACCACGCGGCTACTATGGACGGCCACACGGCTACTACGGTGGCCCGCGCTGGTAATCGCCAACAACAAGCCCCGCTTTATAGCGGGGCTTTTTTATGACCGTCGGTCGGGCAAAGTCTGAAAAAATCTCGCAAAGGTCGCTGTGAGGACAGTTCCAGCGGCTAAAGTCGGCATGATGGACTTGACCGCTGGGGGCAAAACACACAACGGTCATCTATTTGACATGACGGAACCGCAATCTGAATCCGTCCGTAAACAACAGGTTGATAAAAACAAGGACGACCCATGCCTACACAAAATCCGCACCGCATCGTTGGCCTGTGCACTTCGAGCAAGGTGTACAGCGCGCTGACTGAACTCAAACACCTGGAAGGCCACCGTTGCGCCAAGTTTCTTTCGCTGCTGGCGGAGAATCTCGTGCACAAGGGTCTGCTCAATGAACACGAAGTGGTGCACATGCTCGATCAGGTTGTCGATTGAAACAGGCCTCACTGTGATCAATGACCACTATCGAAAGCGTTGATTGTCCCTGAGCGCAGCAAATCCCTAAGGTAACTCCACAGATTGATGGAGGTACTTGTCATGGCTCAGGTTCAAATCATGTCGGTGGTCGGCAGCGCTGTTCCCGCATCGCTCAGAGCGTCGGGATTGCTCGCCTGCTGGTATCTGGTGCGCGATGGCGAGCCGATCAGCGGCCCGCTCACGTCTTTGCCTGCGGCGCAGGCCCTGTCGCAGAAAATCGTCAGCACGCCGTTCCACGCTTAAGGCAACTGGACTTTCGGTTTGGTCTCGATGAACAGCGCCCAGCTCGACATGAACAGCGCTGCGATCAGCGGCCCGATCACGAAACCGTTGAGGCCAAACACTGCGAGGCCGCCGAGGGTCGAAATCAGGATCATGTAATCGGGCATGCGCGTGTCCTTGCCCACCAGGATCGGCCGCAGCAGGTTGTCCACCAGACCGATCACGAACACCCCGAACAGCGCCAGCACCACGCCCTGCCAGATCATCCCGCTGAGCAGGAAATACAGCGCAACCGGCGCCCAGACAATCCCCGCGCCCACCGCTGGCAACAGCGACAGAAAGCCCATCAGCACCGCCCAGAGCAACGCGCTGGGGATGTCGAGAAACCAGAAAATCGCCCCGCCCAATGCCCCTTGAGTGACCGCCACCACCAGGTTGCCCTTCACCGTCGCGCGAACCACCCGGTTGAACTTCAACTGCAAACGGCGTTTGTGATGCTCTTCCAGCGGCACCGCGGTGCGAATCTTGCGCACCAGTTCGGCGCCATCGCGCAGAAAGAAAAACAGCAGGTACAGCATGATGCCGAAGCTGACCACGAACTCGAATGTACCCTGACCGAAACTGAACGCCTGACTCGCCAGCGCCTGACTGCCCTGCATCGACGCCTTGACGATTTTCTCGCGCAGGCCGTTGAGCTCGCCCATGCCAAAGCGATCGAGCAGATGCTGGAAGTACGGGGGCAGGCTGTGTTTGAACTGCGCCAGATAGGCACCGATGTCGAGTTGGCCGCTTTCAATGTTGTTGTACAGCGTCGCGCCCTCCTGGACCAACAGGATGCTGAGGATGATCACCGGCAGAATCGCGATGACCAGGCAGATGCCCAACGTGCATAAAGATGTCAGGTTGCGCTGCCAGCCGAATTTGATCTGTAACTTGCGCTGCATCGGCGCAAACAGAATGCCGAGAATCACCGCCCAGAACACCGCGCCGTAGAACGGCAACAGAATCCAGATGAAGGCGACCGTCACCAACAGCAACAACACGGTGAGGGATTTGAATTGCAGGGTTTTTTCGTTCATGTCCGATCCATGTCAGTCAGGCGTCTCGCACGCCCCGAACCTTAGTCAGCCGGGGGGCGCGCGAGTGCCATCTTTGTTCATGGAGCATAGATTGCCTGGACGATGCAGCCCGGCTAATCAGTGCACCGGCAGTTTGACGATCTGCGCAGTGCTCAACACGTCGCCGAAGGTGTCTTCGACTTCCGCCAGCGCGGCCTTGTGCAGCGAATCCTTGTCGATAGACACGCCGTTGGCGCGGGTGATGGCGCGGGTCGCCGAGGCATCGGACGCGACAATCACGCTGTAGCCCAAAGGCGCGGCATCCCGAGCGGCACCCGCCACGCAGGCGTGGGTCATCAGGCCGGAAATGATCAGGGTCTGGATGCCGGCCTTTTTCAGTTGCTGGTCAAGGTCGGTGCTGGCGAACACGCTGACGGTGCTCTTTTGCAGCACCACATCTCGCGGGCGCGGCTGCATGTCCGGGTGAAATCTGACGGTCTGGCCATCGAGGGCAAACACCGGCGAACCGGCCGGCGCGACATGCTGAACGTGATACACCGGGATCTTGTGACTGTCGGCAAAGGTGATCAGCTCGCGGGTTTTCGCCAGGGCAGCGGCACCGTCCGGGATCGGCATCCGGCCGCTGAAGTACTCATTCTGAAAATCGATCACGACCAGTGCCGATTTGCCCGCTGGCAGATGATCGACCGGTGTCGCGCCGGACATTGCCCGAATGGTCGGGTGGTTGTCGGCCATCGCTGCGCTGCTGGCCAGGACACCGGAAAATGCACAAGCGGTGAGAAAACGACGAGTAAAGTTCTGCATGGGAAGTTCCTGTTACGGTTGAGTGGATGCGCAAAGGTTACGCAGCCACCGTCTTACCGAACACAGTGGAACCGGCACATCATCTGTGCCCTTTCTGCACAGATGAAGACCACGCACTCAAACGTAGATCCAGATCAATAAACCGCATTTGCCGCTGCACTACCCTGCCGCGCTTTTGCGACCGATGCCGCCATGAAGCCAGACCTCCCCCTCGCCACCCCGGAATTGCTCGCCCCCGCCGGCACCCTGAAGAACATGCGCTACGCCTTCGCCTACGGCGCCGATGCGGTCTATGCCGGCCAGCCGCGCTACAGCCTGCGGGTGCGCAACAACGAGTTCGACCATGCCAACCTCGCGCTTGGCATTCGCGAAGCGCAGGCCCAGGGCAAGCGTTTCTACGTGGTGGTCAACATCGCCCCGCACAACGCCAAACTGAAGACCTTCCTCAAGGATCTGGCGCCAGTGATCGAGATGGCGCCGGACGCGCTGATCATGTCCGACCCGGGCCTGATCATGCTGGTGCGCCGGCACTTCCCGCAGATGCCGATCCACCTTTCGGTGCAGGCCAACACGGTGAACTGGGCAAGCGTCGAGTTCTGGCAGCAACAAGGCCTGAGCCGGATCATCCTGTCGCGGGAGCTGTCGCTGGAAGAAATCGGCGAAATCCGTGAACAGGTGCCAGGCATGGAACTGGAAGTGTTCGTCCACGGTGCACTGTGCATGGCTTACTCCGGGCGCTGCCTGCTGTCGGGCTACATGAACAAGCGCGACGCCAATCAGGGCACCTGCACCAACGCCTGCCGCTGGAAGTATTCGGCGCAGCAAGCCACGGAAAATCAGCTCGGCGAGATCGTGCAGACTTTCCAGCCGGAGCCGACCCTGGGCATCGGCGCGCCGACCGATCAAGTGTTCCTGCTGCAGGAAGCCAATCGCCCCGACGAGTTGATGCCAGCATTTGAAGACGAGCACGGCACCTACATCATGAACGCCAAGGATCTGCGCGCGGTGCAGCACGTCGAACGCCTGACGCGCATGGGCGTGCATTCGCTGAAGATCGAGGGCCGGACCAAATCGCACTTCTATTGCGCGCGCACCACGCAGGTCTATCGCCGGGCAATCGACGATGCGATGGCCGGACGCGAGTTCGATCGCAACCTGATGACCGATCTCGAATCACTGGCCCAGCGCGGCTATACCGAAGGTTTCCTGCGCCGCCATGTGCATGACGAATACCAGAATTATCAGAACGGCAGCTCGGTGTCCGAGCGCCAGCAGTTCGTTGGCGAACTGACCGGCGAGCGCCGCGACCGAATGGCCGAGGTCAAGGTGAAGAACCGTTTTGCCCTCGGCGATCATCTGGAATTGATGACACCCAAGGGCAATTTCCACTTCGACCTGCACCAGTTACAGGGTGCCAAGGGTGAAACCATTGAAGTCGCCCCCGGCGACGGGCACACGGTTTACCTGCCAATTCCGGATGCGGTGGATTTGCGTTTTGGCTTGCTGATGCGCGACCTGACTACTTGACCCCCTCCATGTAGGAGCTGCCGCAGGCTGCGATCTTTTGATCTTGTTATTGAAAAGCCAGATCAAAAGATCGCAGCCTGCGGCAGCTCCTACAGGTGCGCGGTGGGGGTGATGGCTTCAGAGGAACTCCTCGCGCAACATCGCCACAAACGCCTCACGCGCCGGGTGTACCCCGGCGTTTTCGTGCCAGTAAAACAGGTTGTCGATCGCCGTCAGCTCTGGAAACTCATAGCCCACGCATCCAGCGCCTTTGGCGTATTGCTCGAACACCCCTTTGGGCACCAGCGCGACCCCGGCGCCAGCACTCACGCAACCGACAATCGCCCCGTAACTCGCCAGGCTGACAATCGGCAGCGCCTGTCCCTGACGCAACAACCAGTGCTCCAGCGCCGCCCGATACGGGCAACCCTGCGGCCACATGAACACGGTTTTATCCTGCAGATCGTGGATGTCGCGCACCGGGCCGAACGAAGTCGAAGCAATCAGCAGCAACTCCTCGCGGTACATCGGCGTGCGCTTGAGTTGCGAGCGCTCGACGTCCACCGCGACGATCGCACCGTCGAGGCGATGGCTGACGGTGTCGTCGAGTAATTGGCCCCAGGTGCCAGTGGTCAATTCCAGCGCCACCTGCGGATAGCGCTGGTGAAACTTGGCCAACAGCCGCGGCAAACGCCCGGTGGCCGAGGACTCGATGGCGCCGATACGCAGTGGCCCGGACGGTTCGGCGGCAGGATCCACCGCGCGCCTGGCTTCGGCGGTCAGCGCCAGAATCCGCTCGGCATACGCCAGGAACGTCTGACCCGCCGGGCTGATCCGCAGCCCGCGCCCCTCGCGCAGAAACAGTGCCACACCGAGTTCCGCTTCCAACGCCTTGATCCGTGCGGTGATGTTCGACGGCACACAAAACAATTTTTCAGCGGCGCGGGCAATGCTGCCCTCGTCGGCCACGGTCTTGAACATGCGGATCTGCGCCAGCTCCATACTCATCACTAAAAGTGAATATTTGGCGCAGTATAAGTCAGTTGTGGAGACTTGTTCGCCGCCCGGATACTCGGCGCATCAACCCTTGCGGTGCGCCGATCATGCCGTCTCCCTCTCCCTTGAAAATCATTCTGGCCATGGCCTTCGTGGTCGGCTGTTGGGCCTATTCGCCGACCGGCATTCACATCGGCCTGCAAGCCTACGACCCGGGGCATCTGGCGTTGCTGCGGTTTCTGCTGGCGTCGTTGTTCATGGCCGTGATCGCGGCGTTCAAGGGCATTCGCCTGCCGCAATGGCGCGACGTGCCGCTGTTATTCGCCTTGGGATTTTTTGCCGTCAGCCTGCATCACGTGGCGCTGAACATCGGCCAGCAAAGCGTCAGTGCTGGCGCCTCCAGTGTACTGGCGCAGTCGAGCCCGCTATTCAGTACGCTGCTGGCGCGTTACGTGTTCAAGGATCAGGTCAGTGTCTGGCGTTGGGGCTGCGTGTTGCTGGGACTGGTTGGCGTGGTGATCGTGGTCAGCGCCGATCGGGGCCTGGGGCAGATCGACGCGCATGGCTTGCTGATCCTGCTGGCAGCGCTGTCATGGAGCATTTACTTCGCCCTGCAAAAACATCACGCCCGGCGCTATGACGGCTTCAGTCTGGCCTGTTATGCGGTGTGGTCGGGGACGCTGCTGTTGCTGATTTATCTGCCGGGGCTGGGTGCGGCGGTAGTCAAAGCGCCGCTGCGAGTGCAATGGGCGGTGCTGGCGCTGGGGGTATTTCCCAGTGCACTGGCCTATCTGGCCTGGGGCTTTGTGCTCAGGCATGTGGACTTGAGCCGGGCGACGATGACGCTGTACCTGATACCACCGACGGCGATGGGGATTGCTTCGCTGGGATTGGGCGAGCGACCGACGCTGAGGGTGCTGGTGGGGTCGGCGGTGGTGTTGATCAGTGTGCTGGCGTTGAATCTGGAGCGGCGGGTGGAGGGTCGACCGGTTGAGGTCTGATCGAGGCCGGGTTTTCACTACCAGCCATGACACACCTCACCAAGGAGGTCCGGACAACCCGGGCCAGACTGCTTGGAAGCGTGCCCGCGCAGGCCGCGCCATCGAGCAGACCCATGGCAATCAGCCTTGAGCACTGAAGCGATCGCGACTGTTGGTCAGGTGCAGCCACATCGCCGCGCGCGCCGCGTCCGGATCCTGCCGCTTGATCGCATTCAAGATCGCTTCGTGCTCCAGATGGGCCAACTGCCCCAGCTTGCTCAGATCCGCCGCGCCACGCTCGGCGGCATTGAGCCGCTGACGCGGAATCATCGCGCTGCCCAGGTGCTGCATGATTTCGCTGAAGCAGACGTTGCCGGTGGCCTCGGCGATCAGCAGATGAAAACGTCGATCAGCCTCAACACAACTGTCATTGCTGTCCAGCAGACGCTGATAGTCATCCAGCGCCTGACGCATCTGCAGCAATTGCTGTTCGCTGCGCCGTAGCGCCGCCAACGCCGCGGCTTGCGTCTCCAGGCCCATGCGCAATTCAAGAATGCTGCGCACCCCGAGCGCGGTATCGACATTGAGCCGCAAGCCCTGCTCCGCGACGCGCTCGATGACGAACGTGCCAATGCCGTGCCGCGTCTCCACCAGGCCCGACGCCTGCAATTTGGAAATCGCCTCGCGCACCACCGTGCGACTGACACCGTGCTCCTGAACGATGGCGTTCTCCGACGGCAGCTTGTCGCCGGGCGACATCTGGCCGAGCAGGATGCTCTGGGTAAGTTTCTCCACCAGGTCGTGTGCGAGGTTGTGCGCACGTTTGGGCGCGGGGACGTCGAGGTCTTCTTGCATGATCGGTTCCGGTCATCAGGCTTGCAGATCGTAGCACTGCGCAGCGCCTGACGAGATTGATTTTAGTGCTGAAATCGCCATCAACTTGTATGACAACACTCAACAAACCCGAATTACCCTCGCCCCAATATGTCAGTTGAGCGCGTTTCAAGAAGTCTGAACATCATCGTTAACAGTGAAACAAACGCCCTTGAAGGCCAATAAAACCGCCTTGATTAGCTAAAAAGACATAAAAAAACTGCTTATCAGACAAATTTAATCACTTCACCCCACTTGTAGGACAAAAAATCTCAGTTGTATGATGTCTATCAACAACGCAATACCCAGCCCTACCCCGCATAAAAATAATCAGTGGGAGAAAACCAAGTGAAAACCTCCGTCTCCGGGATGAACGAGGGCGTCGATTCGACACTCGCGTGCGCCATCTCGAAAGTGAAACGCCACGTCCTGCCGCTCTTCGTGATCATGTTCATCGTCAACTACATTGACCGGGTGAACATCGGTTTCGTCCGCACCCACATGGAACATGATCTGGGCATCGGGGCTGCTGCCTACGGCTTCGGCGCCGGTCTGTTCTTCATCGGTTACGCGCTGTTCGAAGTGCCGTCCAACATGCTCCTGCAGAAAGTCGGCGCGCGTATCTGGCTGACCCGCATCATGCTCACCTGGGGCCTGGTCGCCGCCGGCATGGCGTTCATCCAGAACGAAACGCACTTTTACATCCTGCGCTTTCTGCTCGGCGTGGCCGAGGCCGGGTTCTTTCCCGGGGTGATCTACTACTTCACCCGCTGGCTACCCGGCGCCGAACGCGGCAAGGCCATCGCGATTTTCCTCAGTGGTTCGGCAGTCGCCTCGCTGATCTCCGGCCCGCTGTCCGGCCTGCTCTTGCAGATCAATGGTCTGGGCATGCACGGCTGGCAGTGGATGTACTTCATCGAGGGGATGTTTTCCGTGGGGCTGTGCGTGTTCGTCTGGTTCTGGCTCGACGCCAAACCCCATGACGCGAAATGGCTGACCCGCGCCGAACAGGACGCACTGGTCGGCGCCATCGATGATGAACAGAAGGCCCGCGAAGCCGCGACGCCGATCCGCCCATCAATAGGCAAACTGCTCAAGGACCGGCAGATCATCCTGTTCTGTCTGATCTACTTTTTCATCCAGCTGACGATCTACGCCGCGACGTTCTGGCTGCCGAGCATCATCAAGAAAATGGGCGAGATGAGCGATTTCCAGGTCGGGCTGTTCAACTCGATTCCATGGCTGCTGTCAATCATTGGCATGTACGCCTTCGCTGCCTTCTCGACCAAGTGGAAGCACCAGCAGGCCTGGGTCGCCACCGCGTTGTTGATCGCCGCAGCGGGGATGTTCATGTCCACCACCGGCGGGCCTATTTTCGCCTTTGTCGCGATCTGTTTTGCCGCGCTGGGTTTCAAGTCCGCCTCATCGTTGTTCTGGCCGATTCCGCAGGCCTATCTGGATGCGCGAATCGCCGCGGCAGTGATCGCGCTGATCAACTCGGTGGGCAACCTCGGCGGCTTCGTTGCGCCGACCACCTTCGGTCTGCTCGAAGAACACACCGGTTCGATCCAGGGCGGCCTCTACGGCCTGGCCGCGACCTCGATCATCGCCGCCATCATCGTCTTCGCTGCCCGCACCACCCCGAAACCGGCTGCTGACCTCGCCCTGACCAAAGCCGCGCCGAAACACGCCTGAATTCTGTCTGATTAGGATAAAAACCATGACCGCACACGACACTGCCAAAGCGCCAATCATCACCGACATGCAGGTGATTCCCGTGGCCGGCCACGACGGCATGCTGCTCAACCTGAGCGGCGCCCACGGGCCGTTTTTCACCCGCAACATCGTCATCCTCAAGGACAACGCCGGGCACACCGGCGTCGGTGAAGTGCCCGGCGGCGAGCGCATCCGCCAGACGCTGGAGGACGCCCGCAGCCTAGTGCTCGGCAGCGCGATCGGCAACTATCAGAAAATCCTCAATCAGGTGCGCCAGACCTTCGCCGAGCGTGATGCCGGTGGCCGTGGCCTGCAGACGTTCGACCTGCGCATCACCATCCACGCGGTCACCGGGCTCGAAGCCGCCCTGCTCGACCTGCTCGGACAACACCTCGACGTGCCGGTCGCGGCGCTGCTCGGCGAAGGCCAGCAACGTGATCAAGTGAAGATGCTCGGTTATCTGTTCTATGTCGGTGACCAGCGCGAAACCAGCCTCGCCTATCGCAGCGAACCGGAGGCCGATAACGACTGGTTCCGCGTGCGTCACGAGAAGGCCATGACCGCCGAAGCCGTCGTGCGCCTGGCCGAAGCGGCTCAAGCGAAATACGGCTTCCAGGACTTCAAACTCAAGGGCGGCGTGCTCAGTGGCGATGCCGAAATCGAAGCGGTGACGGCGCTGGCCGAACGCTTTCCCGAGGCGCGCATCACGCTTGATCCGAACGGCGCGTGGTCACTGAAGGAAGCGATCCGTCTGTGCCGCGATCAACATAAGGTGCTGGCTTACGCCGAAGACCCGTGCGGTGCGGAAAACGGTTACTCAGGTCGTGAAGTCATGGCCGAATTTCGCCGCGCTACCGGACTGAAGACCGCGACCAACATGATCGCCACCGACTGGCGCGAGATGGGCCACGCCATTCAGCTGCAGTCGGTGGACATTCCTCTGGCCGACCCGCACTTCTGGACCATGCAGGGCTCGGTGCGTGTCGCGCAACTGTGCCACGAGTGGGGCCTGACCTGGGGCTCGCACTCCAACAACCATTTCGATATTTCTTTGGCGATGTTTACCCACGTCGCGGCAGCGGCACCGGGCAACATCACTGCCATCGACACGCACTGGATCTGGCAGGACGGCCAGCGTCTGACCAAGGCCCCGCTGCAAATTGTCGACGGTTGCGTGCAAGTGCCGCAGAAACCTGGGCTGGGGGTGGAGCTGGACCTGGATCAACTGGCCAAAGCTCACGAGCTGTACAAAGGCATGGGCCTCGGGGCGCGGGATGACAGCGTGGCGATGCAGTTTTTGATTCCGGGGTGGACGTTCGATAACAAGCGGCCGTGCCTGGTGCGCTGAATTCTGATCTGCAGTCCACTGCCGTCCCTGTGGGAGCGAGCCTGCTCGCGAATGCGGTAAAACAGCCAACATTTTTGTCGTCTGACACACCGCTTTCGCGAGCAGGCTCGCTCCCACAGGGGGATTTATGTCAGGCAGAAATTTGTAGCAGCCAGTTTTTGAACGCACCCATCGCCACCGTCTCCGGGCGCGACTGCAAGCGCGTCAGCCAATAACTGCCGGTGGTGATTTCAATCGCAAACGGCTGACGAATCACGTCCGCCGCCAGTTGCCGGGCGAACATCAACGGCGGTGCCAACGCTACTCCGCTGCCCTGCAGCGCGGCTTCCATCATCGCCAGCGACGAATCGAACACAATGCTCTGCGGCGGTGCTGCGTGGGTTGCCAGGCCTGCGGCATGAAACCATTCCGGCCATTCATCGGTGCGATAGGAACGCAGCAAACGCTGTTGCAGCAGATCGCCCGGGGTGTGCAACTGCCGGGCAATTTCCGGCACGCACAACACCGATAATGGAGCATCAAGCAAGCGCGTTGCCTCGATGCCGTGCCACGCCCCGGCGCCAAAACGAATCGCGTAATCCAGCCCTTCTGCGGCGACGTCGACTCGGTTGTTGTTAGTCGACAGCCGCAAATCTATGAGCGGATGTTTCGCCTGGAAGTCTGCCAGCCGTGGCAGCAGCCAACCGACCGCAAAGGTTCCAACGGCACCCACCGTCAACATTTCCCGATACAGACCGCCGGCCAGCCGCTCGAGCATCTGTGCGATGTGATCGAATGAAGTGGTCAAAACCGGCAACAGGGTCTCCCCTTCACTGGTCAGCATCAGCCCGCGGGGCAGGCGTTTGAACAGAGTGAGATTGAGCTGCGCCTCAAGGCTTTTGACCTGATGGCTCACCGCCGCCTGAGTCACGCACAGCTCCACGGCGGCACGGGTAAAGCTCAGATGCCGCGCCGAGGCTTCGAACGCGCGCAGTGCATTGAGCGGCAGTTGAGGTCGAATCATGCCTGGTCCCAAATTTTTCTAATGGCTCATGCGAAATATCATCGTTTGTCGATCGCCGCCGAACTGCCTAAATTGACCGCGCTGATCAGTCGACCAACAAGAAAATCGCCCGCAGTGTAGCGGGATATCACCCTCAACACTCATGGAGAGTGGTTCACTCATGTCCTTCATCAACCCGAGCAAAGTCATTTCCTGCAGCGCATTCGGCGTCATTTTCGCTGCTAACGCGTGCATGGCTGCCACGCCCAGCGACGAGCAACTGCAAGCCCTGGTGAACAAAGCCGTCACCCCGGTGATGCAGCAACAGCAGGTTCCGGGCCTCGCCGTCGCCATCACCATCAACGGCCAACCGCATTACTTTAACTACGGCGTCGCCGCCAAGGATACCGGGCAGAAAGTCAGCGAAAACACCCTGTTCGAAATCGGCTCGGTGAGTAAAACCTTCGCCGCCACCTTGGCCGGCTATGCGCAGGCGACCGGCAAACTGGATCTGTCGACCAAGGCCAGCCAACTCTGGCCGGAACTGAAAGGCAGCGCTTTCGACAACATCAGCGTGCTGCAACTGGGCACCTACAGCGCCGGCGGCCTGCCGCTGCAATTCCCTGACCAGTGGGATTCGGCGGACAAGATGCTCGGCTACTACCAACAGTGGAAACCGAGCTTCCCGGCCGGCAGCCAGCGTCTGTATTCCAACCCGAGCCTGGGCCTGTTCGGTTATCTGGCCGCCAAGACCCTTGGCCAGCCCTATGATCAGGCGATGAGCGAAACCCTGTTGCCGAAACTCGGCCTGCAACACACCTACCTGCAGGTGCCAAAAGCGCAAATGAGCCTGTACGCGCAGGGCTACGACAAGAACAATCAACCGGTGCGCGTCACCCCGGGCGCGATGGACTCGCCAGCCTACGGTGTGAAAACCAGCGCCGCCGACATGCTGCGTTACGTGCAGGCCAACCTGAAACCGGCGAGCCTCGAAACGCCGCTGCAACAAGCCATTGCCAATACCCACACCGGTTACTACAGCGTCGGCGACATGACTCAGGGTCTGGGCTGGGAAATGTACCGTTACCCGATCAGCCTCGAACGTTTGCTGGCCGGTAACAGCACGGAAATGGCCATGCAGCCGCACAAGGTGCAGTGGCTCAACTCGCCACTGCCGCAGGCGGATAATGTGCTGCTGAACAAAACCGGGTCTACGGGTGGTTTTGGCAGTTACGTGGCGTTTGTGCCGTCGAAGGATGTCGGCGTGGTGATTCTGGCGAACAAGAACTTTCCGATTCCGGAGCGGGTGAAGATTGCTCACACGATCCTCAGTGTTTTAACCGACTGAAAATCAAAAGATCGCAGCCTGCGGCAGCTCCTACACCGGTTCTATGTAGGAGCTGCCGCAGGCTGCGATCTTTTTGATTCAGGCCATGCCATCAATCATCCGGCATTTCCGGTGGCTTGCTCGGTTTCGCCGGCTTGCTCGCCTTGGCGCCCTTCTCGCCTTTCTTGGCTGCCGGTTCGGCAGCTGCGGCGGCGGTTTCGGCCACTGTCGGTGCGCTGATTTCTTTCTCGCTCGCCGGCAGGGCATCAACCGTGTCGAAGATTTTCTTCAGGTCCACCGTCTTCGCTTCATCGCCCGAGGCCGAGAGCTTGGTCTCGCCGTCCTTGCCCAGCAGGAACACTTTCGGGTACGCGCCGGCACCGAGTTTCAGCGACCGCAGCAAAGCCATGGTGTCTTGCTGACCGAGATCCTTGCCATCGAGTTGTCCGGCCATATTGAGGATGGTGTAGACCTTGATGTTGCGGTCAGTCACACCTTTCTTGTTCGCCGGATCTTCCAGCGACTTTTTCAGCCCCACCCACACTGGGTCGATGGTGCTTTGTGCGATCACGATCAACGGCCGGGCCCGCCCCCTATCCCCGGCTATGGGCGAGTCGTTGTCAGCGGCGAACAAGGGGCCGGCAATCGCCAGCAAGAGTGTCAGGGTCAGTGACCTGATGAGCATGCGCATCTCCTTTTGATATCCACGCTCTAATGATTGCGCATCGCGGCGATTGTTCCGGGGTCGTGCCCGGCAAATATGTTTCGCCTTGTCAGAAGCTTAGGTCAGCCGCGTCATTGCGCAACCGCCTGCGCACAATCGTGACATGGATTTGATTACCTTTTGTGAGCACATTAGGCTGGCTGTTCCGCCCATGAAAAGGAGTTCAATCCATGCCCATCGACTACCTGTGCGATCGTCCCGAATTTATTGAAGAACTGGCCGAACTCAACTTCAAGGAATGGGGCGAATTCCGTGACGGCGATACTCTTGAGGCCCGCACCGAACGGATGCGTGCCGCCTGCGGCAAAGGTGCAATTCCCAGCGCAGTGGTGGCCATTGAAGACGGCCGATTGCTCGGTGGCGCGCTGCTGATCGACAGCGACATGAAGATCCGCCCGCAACTGACCCCGTGGCTGGCAGGCGTCTACGTGAAGGCCGAGGAGCGCGGACGCGGGATTGCTTCGCAACTGGTCAACCGGATCGTCGATGAAGCGGCGGCGCTGGGCGTGACCGAGTTGTATCTGTACACCGACGCGGCGCAGTCGCTGTATGCGCGGCTGGGGTGGGAGGTGGTCGAGGATCTGGTGTACGAGGATTTGCCGGTGACCGTCATGAAATTCAACATCCTTCATACCCCAGTGTAGGAGCTGCCGCAGGCTGCGATCTTTATAAAAGATCGCAGCCTGCGGCAGCTCCTACAGGGGACGGTGGCGTTACGACAGGGATGCGTCAGAACGCCAGTTTGTAGCCGATCAACAGCAGCATGGTCGCCAGGCACGGGCGCAGCAATTCATCGGAAATGCGCCCGGTCAGGTGACTGCCGAGCCAGATGCCCGGCAGCGAGCCCATCAGCAGGAAGCCCAGCACGCCCCAATCCATGTTGCCCATGCTCGCATGGCCCAGACCGGCAACCAGCGTCAGCGGCACGGCGTGGGCGATTTCGGTGCCGACCAGCCGACGGGTCGGCAGCAGCGGATAAAGGATGAACAGCGCGACCGTGCCGAGGGCGCCAGCGCCGATCGAGGTCAGGGCGACCATGGTGCCGAGGATCAGCCCGGTGATCACCGTCATCACGTTCAGGCGCGCGCCGCTCGGGTTGTAGTTGCCGCCCGCGCGTTTGTGGGCGAATTCGAGCAGGCGCTTCTTGAACAGAATCGCCAGCGCCGTGGCGAACAGTACGAAGCCCAAGGCTTGCTTGATGATCGCGTTCATCGCCTCGGGCGCAGTGTGCAGGGTGCTGAGGAACCACAGTGTCAGGGCGACTGCAGGTACGCTGCCCAGCGTCAGCCATCCGGTGATGGCCCAGTCGATGTTGTTGTTCTTCTTGTGCACCAGCACGCCACTGGATTTGGTAATGGCCGCGTACAGCAGGTCCGTGCCCACCGCTGTTGCCGGATTGATGCCGAACCACAGCAGGATCGGCGTCATCAACGAACCGCCGCCGACACCGGTCATGCCGACAATAAAACCCACCACCAGCCCGGCGATGACCAGGCCGAAATTTGCCAATTCCATTAAGACGTCCAGAAAAACGACAGGAAAAATCTGGCCCGCAGCATAGCGATTTTTCATATAACCACATATATCGATGCGGTCTATCGTTATGCCTTTGTTCAAATCCGCAACATTTCTACTGTAGGAGTGAGCCTGCTCGCGATAGCGTCTCCCCAGTCAAATCATCCCTGTCTGATAAAACGCCATCGCGAGCAGGCTCACTCCTACAGAGTCATGCGGTGACGCGCCGGCCCGGTTTGAAACTGTGATGGCTGTTGATCCACACCGTCGCCAGCGCAATCAGCGAGAGGATCAACAATGCCCACGGAAACGACATCGCCCCCGCCCGATCCAGCAGCAGCCCGCCAAACAGGCCGCCGCCGGCAATCGCCACGTTCCAGGCGGTGGTGAGCATCGCCTGCACCACGTCCACATGCTCGCCGGCAGAATCCGCGGCAGCCGTCAGCAGCAACGTCGCCGAACCGCCGAACGACAGGCCCCACACCGCCATGCAGGCGTAGATCAGCCACGGCGACGGGGACATCAGCGCCAACACCAGTGCGGTCACGGCAAACACCGCGAGGCTGATCAGCGTCAGCCGCCGCAACCAGCGATCCACCAGCATGCCGATGATCCAGATCCCGACCAGCGAACACAGGCCGAACACCAGCAGCACCAGATCGACCCGCTCGGCCAGCCCGGCCTGCATCAGGAACGGCGCAATGTAGGTGTAGAGAATGTTGTGCCCGAGCATCCAGGTCAGCACCACGAACAGCACCGGTCGTACGCCCGGCAAACGCAGCGATTGCAGCAACGGCAGGCGTTCGGCGCTGGTCTGGCCAGGACGATCCGGCACCGCCAGCACAATCCACGCCGCCAGCACCAAGGCGAGCGCCGACATGATTCCGAACGAGGCGCGCCAGCCGATCAGGTTGCCCAGCCAGGTTCCCGCCGGGGTGCCCAGCGACAGTGCCACCGGCGTGCCGAGCATGGCGATTGCCAACGCTCGTCCCTGCTGATGCACCGGCACGATGCCACGGGCGTACCCGGCCATGATCCCCCACGACAAACCCGCCGCCATCCCGGCGAGAAACCGCGACGCGAGGGTCAGGCCGTAATGGCTGGAGAGCGTGGTCACGGTGTTGAACACCAGGAACCCGCCAACCGTCATCAGCAACACGCGTCGCCGTGGCCAGCCGCGAGTGGCGACGGTCAGCGGAATTGCCGCGACAATCGAGCCCAGTGCATACAGCGTCACCAGTTGCCCGGCGAGCACTTCGCTGACCCCAAGCCCGGCACCGATCTGCGGCAGCAGCCCGGCCGGCAGGGTCTCGGTGAGGATGGCAATGAAGCCGGTCATGGCGAACGCCAGTAAGGCGGCATAGGGCAGTTTTTCTGTACGGATGGCGCGGTCAGTGCGAGTGAAGTCGGTGCTTGCGGAGTCGGTCATGACAGGTGCAGCTCCCTTTGAATCGAATTTTGCGAACGATTGTATACAACTTATCCACCAACGGTGACAACACGTACCTCTGTAGGAGCTGCCGCAGGCTGCGATCTTTTGATTTTGTTTTTTAAGATCAAGATCAAAGGATCGCAGCCTGCGGCAGCTCCTACAGGGCTCCGGGCGCTTTATTGCACGGGAAGGAAATTCAGGAACAGCAGACTCTGAGCATAATTCAGGCCAATGCGCCGGTAGCGCTCATCGAGCATCTGCGTCAGCAGATCGAGCCGCGCGACGATCTTGCCGAACTCGGTGGCGAAACTCAGGTTGCTGCCCTCCTCCGAGATTTCGTTGGAGAACAGCAACGGCTGGCCTTCCTTGTTCTGCCGCTGGGCCAGAATCCACGTGGCTTTTTCGATGTTGCGCGCGGCGTTGTGGACGAAGGTCGGGTTGATTGCATCAGTCATGTAGAACTCGATGCGATTGCCATGGGCGGTGACCAGCATGCTGCCGATGGCATAGATGAAGGCGCCGACCCGATCCCCGAGAAACTCCGGACTCATCGCATAGCTGAGCGCCGCCAGATCTTTACGGCCGCCCAGCACCGGCAATGGTTGCTGCTGCTCGACAGCCAGGCGCACCTGTTTCACCGCGGTGTTGATGTCGAGGAAACCCGACTTGCGCAGTTCTTCCGGGTTGCGCAGGTACAGCTTGCCCATCAATCGGTAAAGACTGTTGAGGTTGTCGCGCATCGCCAGCGTGGCCATGCGGTCGACGCTGGTCTGCAGGAATTCCTGCGGTTGACCTTCACGCATCTGAGCGATAAAGCCGTTGCCGTCCTGATGCGAGCAACCGCTGACAAACAGCGATGACAGACAGGCCAGCAACAGGCACGGGCGGTGAACAAATCGGGCGATCTGATGAAAAACTCTCGGCATGAATTCTCGAACAGGCACATTCCTGTGCGGCGGGCGTCGCCGCATCCTGGCCATGGATAGAGCCGGCAATTGCGAAAAAGTGCAGTGGCGGATTTGCCCAGTCGATTGGCGGCGAGAGAGCGCTAAGCTAATTAGTCAGTCTTTATTGTTGAAATACACGATTAATAAGCTATAAATCCTCTCCACACGCATAAATAGATTGACTAGTACCATGTAGGAGCTGCCGCAGGCTCGGGCCGCGTTCGGACGATCTTTTGATCTTGATTCTAAAAAACGAAAGTCAAAAGATCGTCCGAACGCGGCCCGAGCCTGCGGCAGCTCCTACAGGGAATTGTGGTGTTTTCAAAACAACAACAAAAAGGAAGGTCAACCATGCTTCAATCCCGTCACTTGCTCTCCGGCCTCGGACTGTCTCTGATGATCGCCACCCTCTCCGCCAACGCGGCCGGCCTCAGCGCCGAACACAAAGCCTTCGGCAAAACCAACGACGGCACGCCCGTCGAGCAATACATCCTGCGCAACAGCCACGGCATGCAGGCGACCGTCATCACCTACGGCGCCACCCTGCAATCGCTGCTGGTACCGGACAAACACGGCAAACCCGCTGACGTGGTGCTCGGTTTCGACGATGTCCAGGGCTACCAGAAAGGCACGGCCTATTTCGGTGCGACCATCGGCCGTTTCGGCAATCGACTCGCGGACGGCGCGTTCGAACTCGACGGCAAGCGCTATCAGGTGCCGCAGAACGACAAGTCCAATGCGTTGCACGGCGGTACTCAGGGCTTCGACAAGAAAGTCTGGAAAGCGCAGGAAACCAAAGACAAGGATTCGGTCGGCGTGACCCTCACCTATCTGTCGGCGGACGGTGAAATGGGCTTCCCCGGCAACCTCACCACTCAAGTGACCTATCGCCTGACCGACAGCAACGAACTGCGCATCGACTACCAGGCCAGCACCGACAAACCGACCGTGCTCAACCTGACCAACCACAGCTACTTCAACCTCGCCGGCGCCGGCAATGGCGACGTGCTGAAACAAGTCGCGACCCTGCACGCCAGCCGCTATACCCCAGTCACCGGCAAGCTGATCCCGACCGGCGAACTGGCGCCAGTGGCCGGCACACCGATGGACTTCACCAAGCCCACGGCAATTGGCACGCACATCAAGGCCGATCATCCCCAGCTGAAGTTCGCCGAACCGAAACAGGGTGGTTTCGATTTCAACTGGGTGCTGGATACCAAGGGTGATGTGAACAAAGTCGCCGCCGAGGTCAGCGATCCGCAGTCCGGGCGGCATCTGCAGCTGTTCACCAGTGAGCCGGGTGTGCAGTTCTATACCAGCAACTTCCTTGATGGCACGGTCAAGGGCAAGGGTGGCAAGATCTATCCGCACTGGGGTGCGTTTACCCTGGAGACCCAGCACTATCCGGATGCGCCGAATCAGCCGGACTTCCCGAGCACGCGGCTGGATCCGGGGCAGACTTACAATCACAGCGTGGTGTTGAAGTTCTCCGCGAAATAACACTTAGCCCGTGGCGAGGGAGCTTGCTCCCGCTGGCCTGCGCAGCAGGCCCCTGCTTTTTCAACTGAATGAAGAGCAGGGGCCGCTTCGCGCCCCAGCGGGAGCAAGCTCCCTCGCCACAGGTTCATCGACCTCCATTGGAACCCCTGCGCTATCCTGCTGCCCACTAAGGTATCGACCATCAGCACAGGAGGTTTGAATGCGTACCCTTGAACTGGCAGGTGTGCAGGTTCCGGTGATTGGCCAGGGCACCTGGCGCATGGGCGAGGATCGCTCGGCGCATCAGCGTGAAGTGTCCGCGCTGCGCCAAGGCATCGAACTGGGCATGACCCTGATCGATACAGCGGAAATGTACGCCGAAGGCGGCGCCGAAAGCGTGGTCGGCGAAGCCATCACCGGTCTGCGCGACCGGGTATTTCTGGTGAGCAAGGTCTATCCGCACAACGCCAGCCGCAAAGGCATTCCGCAAGCCTGCGAGCGCAGTCTGCGCCGGCTCGACACCGATCACATCGACCTCTATCTGCTGCATTGGCGCGGCCAGTTTCCGCTGGAAGAAACCGTCGAAGCCTTCGAACGCCTGCGCGAGGACGGCAAGATCGGCCGTTGGGGCGTGTCGAATTTCGACGTCGATGATCTCGAGGAACTGGCCAACCCGGCCTGTGCGACCAATCAGGTGCTGTACAACCTCGAAGAGCGCGGCGTCGAATTCGATCTGCTGCCATGGTGCCGACAGCAGCGCATGCCGTTGATGGCGTACTGTCCGATTGGCCAGGGCGGCGCGATGCTGGCTGAGCCCGAGTTGCAGCAGATTGCCGCTCGTCACGGTGTGACCCCGGCACAGGTTTCGCTGGCGTGGATTCTGCGTCAGGATGGTGTGATTGCGATTCCCAAGGCTGTGCGACCGGAACACGTGCAACTCAATGCACAAGCGGCGCAGTTGCAACTGGATGCCGGGGATCTGGCGGCGCTGGACCAGGTATTCAAAGCGCCACAACGCAAGCAGCGGCTGGCGATGGTCTGAGTCGCTGACCGTTGGCGAGGGCTTCGTCATGAGAAGCACTGATCAGTACGACCCGTTCAATCTGCAGCGTTTCGTCCAGGCCCAGGATCCGGTGTTCGAACGGGTCCAGCGTGAACTCGACGAGGGGCGTAAACGCAGCCACTGGATGTGGTTTGTGTTCCCGCAATTCGCCGGGCTGGGTGGCAGCGAGATGTCTCGGCGTTTCGCCATTCAGTCCGCCGAAGAAGCGCGGGCCTATCTGGCCCACGACCTGCTCGGTGCGCGGCTGCGTACCTGCACGCAGTTGGTGCTGAACATCCGCCAGCGCTCAATTGCGGAGATTTTCGGCCACCCCGATGACCTGAAATTCCACTCCTCGATGACCCTGTTTGCGCAGTTCAGCGCCGAAGATTGCCCGTTCGCTCAGGCACTGGAGCGCTACTTCCACGGCATCCTCGATGAATGGACCCTGCAACTGCTGGACTCAAAACAGTCCCAGTTGCCCCCCGATCAGGGTTGAGAAATCGTCGTCGACGAACGGCAGGATCGCATCCGCCACCGGTTGCAGCTGGCGGGTGATGTAGTGGTCGTAGTCGATCGCGGCGCGGCGCACTTCCAGCGGTTCCGGCCCGGCCAGGGTGATCACGTAACTGATCCAGCCGCCGTTCTGGTACTGCCGTGGGCGACCCTGCTGCGCGTTGTAATCATCGGCCAGGCGCGCCGCACGCACATGCGGCGGCACGTTGCGTTCGTAGTCATCGAGGGTGCGGCGCAGGCGTTTGCGATAGACCAGTCGCTCATCGAATTCGCCGGCCAGGGTCTTGCGCACGTAGTCGCGCACGTAATCCTGATACGGCTTGCGCTGGAAGATCCGCTCGTAGAGTTCCTGCTGGAACTGCCGGGCCAGCAGCGACCAGTCGGTGCGCACGGTTTCCAGGCCCTTGTAGACCATTTCTTCGCTGCCGTCGGCGCGGCTCACCAGTCCGGCGTAGCGCTTCTTGCTGCCCTCTTCGGCGCCGCGAATGGTCGGCATCAGAAAGCGTTTGTAGTGGGTTTCGTACTGCAGTTCGAGGGCGCTTTGCAGGCCGTACTCCTCACGCACGTGCTCGCGCCACCAGTCGTTGACGTGCTTGACCAACGCCTGACCGATCTGCGCCGCTTCCTCCTGACCGTGCGGCCGGCGCAGCCAGACGAAGGTCGAATCAGTGTCGCCGTAGATCACCGCGTGGCCCTGCGCTTCGATGAGCTGACGGGTACGCAGCATGATCTCGTGGCCGCGCAGGGTGATCGACGACGCCAGCCGCGTGTCGAAGAACCGGCAACCGCTGGAACCGAGCACGCCGTAAAAGGCGTTCATGATGATTTTCAGGGCCTGTGACAGCGGCGCGTTGTGCTCGCGCTTGGCAGTCTCACGGCCCTCGGCGACCCGCGCGACTATCGACGGCAGACAATGCCGGGTGCGCGAAAACCGCGCGCCGCGAAAACCCGGCACCGAGTCGGCATCGTTCGGGTGCTGCAAGCCTTCGATCAGCCCCACCGGGTCGATCAGAAAAGTGCGGATGATCGACGGGTACAGGCTCTTGTAATCGAGCACCAGCACCGACTCGTACAGCCCCGGCTGTGAATCCATGACGAAACCGCCGGGGCTGGCCTGTGGCGGATTGGTGCCCAGATTCGGCGCGACGAAACCCTGGCGATGCATCAACGGCATATACAAATGGGTGAACGCCGCCACCGAGCCACCGCTGCGATCCGCCGGCAAACCAGTGACACTGGCGCGCTCGAGCAAAAAGGTCAGCAGTTCGGTCTTGGCGAAGATCCGCGTGACCAGTTCGCAGTCCTTGAGGTTGTACTTGGCCAGCGCCGGTTTGTCCTCGGCGAACATGCGGTTGATTTCATCCATGCGCTGGTACGGGTTGTCGATCGCCTTGCCCTCACCGAGCAGGGTCTGCGCGACGTTCTCCAGGCTGAACGAAGGGAAACTCCAGGTCGCCGAACGCAACGATTCGATGCCGTCGATGATCAACCGCCCCGCTGCCGAGGCAAAGAAATGGCTGCGACTGCCGTGTTCGCGCCACTGCATCTCTTCGCCGCCACGGCCGATTTTCAGCGGCACACCGAGGCGTCGCGCGTGTTCGTGAAGGATGCGCAGATCGAACTGGACGACGTTCCAGCCGATGATTGCGTCGGGGTCGTGCTGGGCGAACCAGTCGTTGAGTTTCTTCAGGATCAGCGTGCGTGAGTCGCAGTATTCGAGGTCGAAGTCGACGATGCTCGCGTCACCGTTGGGCGTACCGAGCATGTACACCTGACGCTGGCCGCAGCCTTCAAGGGCGATGGAATACAGCTCGCCGGTTTCAGTGGTTTCGATGTCCAGCGAGACCAGACGCAATTTCGGTCGGTATTTCGGATCAGGTTTGAGCTGGGCGTTGAGCAGCACGCCATCGGCGTCGGCGCTACCGCCGAACAGCACCGGTGCGGTAATGAAACGCTCCATGAGGTAGCGTTCCGGCGGGCGCACGTCGGCTTCGAAGACGTCGACCCCGGCGCGGCTGAGCGCGGTTTCCAGGCGCATCAACTGGCCGTGTTGCTGGCAATACAGGCCCAGCACCGGGCGATGCTCGAAATCCTGCAGGGCCAGCGGGCGCAGTTCGACGTTCTTTTCGTCATGCAGCAGGCGTTCGGCCGCTTCGCGTTGTGCGGCGGGGATAAACGCCACCGACGTCTGCGGCGCCAGGCGCACACGGCGCGGCCCGGCGTCGGTCGCCAGCCAGAACTCGACTTCGGTGCCGGCCGGAGTATCGCGCCAATGCCGGGTCAGGACGAAGCCCTGCTGTAAATCCACCGCTGCAACCTCAGGAATTGAATCAGAGGGGCATTCTACGCGGCATTCGCCTATTGGGTGGGGATGGAGGAGATCGCGGATCACGGCGCGGCACCTGTCAGAGTTGACAGGTTACAGGTGGGGCAGGCGCTGCTAACGTCATCGGTATCTAGCAGCGCTGACGCGCGTCAAGGACAGGGAAAATGGATCAGTCCGTGCACAGCAGGACTCCATCGGTCAACGTGATCGACGGCCGGGGCCTGTCCGTTCGGCAGGTGGCCTACTGGCGCGAGGTGGCTTTGGCGCCGGTCGAGTCGTTGATCACCCGACAATTTCACAACACCGCCGGCCAACCGGTAGAGCAATGGGATCCACGCCTGTACGGCAACGCGCGAAAAGCCAATTTGCTGACGATCCATGGCCTGAGCGGACAAGTGCTCCTGCTCGATAGCGTGGACTCCGGCTGGCGCTTGAGTCTGCCCGGTCTGGCCGCAGAAGTGGTAACGCGTTGGGATGGCCGGGGCAACCGCTGGAGCCACCGCTACGACAATCGCTTGCGTTTGCTCGGGATCCAGCTCAACGACGGGCCGGACACGGAAACCATCACCTTTGGCCTGACCGATGCGGATGCCGCACACAACCAGCGCGGCCAGTTACTGCGCAAGACGGATGCCTCCGGCGCACTGGACTACCGCTCGTTCAGCCTCAATGCCTTGCCCCTTGAGGAAACCCGCACGCTGTTCGATGGCGCGGCCTATACCACTCACTGGCGCTACGGGGCCAACGGCACGGCGCTGAGCCAGACGGATGCGGCCGGGCACCAACAACGTTCACGCTATGACATCGCCGGACAACTGCAGCAGGTGACCCTGAAAATCAACGACGACGACGGCGAAAAAGACATCCTCAAACAAGCCCGCTACAACGCCGAAGGCCAGAAGATCGAACAGACGCTGGGCAACGATGTGCTTTGCAACTGGATCTACGATGCCGCCGACGGTCGCCTCAACGGCATCAAGGCCGGTGTACCCGGTCAGGCCCTGCGGCAAAACCTGCAATATCAGTACGACAAGGTCGGTAACGTCGTGAGCCTTGAGGATCTCACTTTCAACGCGGTGTACTTCGCCAATCAGTTGATCGACGGCAAACGCGACTTCAGTCATGACTCGCTCTATCGTCTGATCCGCGCCACCGGACACGACACCCCGCCAGCGGCCGAGAACCCCGGACGTCCACTGCCCGGCGATCCCGCCCACCACCTCAATTACACCCAGACCTACACATACGATACGGGTGGCAACCTGATCAAACTGGTGCACGCCCGGGCCGTCGGCGGTTACACCCGCCATATGTTGATCGACCCTGACAGCAACCGTGGCGTGCGCTGGAAAGAAGGCGACGCACCGCCGGATTTCACCCGGCAATTCGACGCTCATGGCAACCAGTTGGCCTTGCAGCCCGGGCAGAATCTGCAATGGAACGTCCTTGATGAACTGGCCTCGGTGACCTTGATCACACGCGAATCCGCCCTGCCCGATCAGGAACGTTATCGCTACAGCGGTGGCGTCCGGGTGTACAAACACCACGAGACCCAAGGCGCGTCGACCACGCATGTCCATCAGGTGCGTTACCTGCCGGGCCTCGAAATACGCACCCGCGAAACGGGTGAGGAGCTGCATGTCATCACGTTGCCGGCAGTTATCGGCAATGTCCGCTGCCTGCACTGGCGCAACGGCCGCCCGGACCAGATCAGCAAAAATCAACTGCGCTATTGCCTGGAAGACAGTCAGAACTCCAGCCTGATCGAGCTCGACCAGGACGCCGCCCTGATCAGTCATGAGCACTACTATCCGTTCGGCGGCACCGCCTCGTTGACAGCACGTTTGGCGCTGGAAGTCAGCTACAAGACGATTCGTTATTCGGGCAAGGAACTGGACGACACTGGACTTTATTATTACGGCCGACGTTATTACGCACCGTGGTTGCAGCGCTGGACCAGCGCCGACCCGGCGGGGACGGTGGGTGGATCGAACCTGTATGCGATGGTGCGCAATAACCCGGTGAGTTCTGTCGATGAGCTTGGGTTGAATGACAGGCTGAATCAAAAAATAAGCGACCGAACCATGTCCATGTTTTCGACCCCCTCCCTGCACCCTTTGCCCCTGCCACAAGGCAAACAGGACGCCATCAAACAGCAAGAAGACGAGCACCTGCAAAAGTACCCAGACGCAAAATTCACAAAAAGAGTGCGAAGCAGGCTGACCGCCCATGCAGGTGCAGAATACTCGGATGGCTCTCCCGAGAACGATCTGACAATTACCGATATGTTCAACATTTCCTTGCTTGACGAAGGTGTCGAAGCCTATCAATCGGTATCCATTTACAAACCTCGCAATACTAAATTTCCCAACAACCCCGGTCATCTGGGCATTCTTAAAATTGATGCCGAGCGATTCATCCCTGAACTGGAAATCGCCTACAGGAAGGCCTACAACGATGAAAAATACCCGATAAAAATTTACCGGGCGGGAAGTGAAACGGCCATTTCCCTGCAAGGGATCGAATATGAAAGCTCTCCATTGCATCCATTGACGAGAGAACTCACCAGAAACCATATCAACAGCTCCGAAGGATTTATTCCCCAAGGAGCCGGGCTTCCAGCCTTCCATGCAGAAGTGAGAGTACTGAACACTGTCGCGCTATTGACCCCCAACCTGGCGGAAAACCTGGACAAGCTGACGATCATTACTCAGAACCTGCAGAGCAAGACGGGGGGCGTTGGTTTCCCCGCGTGCTTCAATTGTGCAAACATAATCGTCGATACTTACAAGGGCCGGCCCGGCGTCAAGGTTCCATCTTTACGAATTGATTTGACCCATGAAAAATGGAAAACAGACGTCATGGAATACCCCGGATAAAACCAGCCACTTTCCACCTGTCAACGCCGTGAAAGGTCCCTGCGTTGACAGGTGTGCCACTGGCTCGACGTCAGTCAATTACGCTAACAATGACCTGCCTTGTCAGCGTCCTCAGTAACTGCTTGCGCCCTTCAAACAGTTCGACAAGTTCGCGCTCGTAAACCTGCTGCGCAATGGTGCCGGCGATATAGCGATCAAGCAGGGCCTCAACCTTTGCGCTGTACTCCCGCGCATTTTGCGCAAACGCCTGGGCATGCCTGCCCTTCAAGTACTTGCGCCAGAAGCGCTGGCCGATCATGCGTTCTGCCAGCCCCTCACCCGCCTCGATGGCCAGCACCGATTGATAGGCCGCCTCGATCTGCGCCTCGCTCACTTCGGCCAGGTCACGGAACAGCATGCCCCGCGACTGCCACGGCAACTCGAGCCGATCAGCCAGGCCGGTCTGAAACGCCAGATAGACTTCCACTTCATCAATGCTGCCGCTGAATTCTCCGTCCTCATCCATCGTGATAAAGGTTTCACCCGCCTGCAAGCGATCCTGAATGGTGGCGCGCGCGATGTCATTGACCTGATCCAGGCGTGACTTGCCTTTGGCCAGTCGTAACAGGATGGCTTCGATCTGCTCAGGGCTGGTGGACTGCCAGGCTTCGAGCACCAGCACCTTGATTCCCATCTCATTGAAAATCTGCGCCCCGGCGTCGGCACAGGAATCAGGATTGCTCGCCATGCGAAACAACTCTTCACGCAATGGCGTGTTTTGCGTCGCCGCATCGAGCATGCGCCACACCCGTTCGGTGAGCCCGGGGCGGCTGGCGTCATTGACGTAATCGGCTGACTCGGCGAGTTGCTCCAACACCTCGAAAAAGCCCTGGGAGTCGGGCTCTCGCTCCAGATCATCCCACTGCGTCTGCCGCTGCTGGCGCGGTTCCTCGCTTACTCCCTCCAGCCAATGCACACTGGTCTGCTCACCTTTGGGGGGATAACTGCGCGTGGGGTCGTAGCCCACCGAACGCATGCTGGCGTGGAATTGCTCACGGCCCGTATCGGACAGGCGCTCGCGACTCAAGCGGGTGCGGGCGATCAGTCGGGCCTGTTCGGAGCCGGGGATTGCCGACGGAACCTGCTCGATGGGATTGCCTTGCAGATCCAGCTCGAAGGCCCGGGGACGCGGCACGGCGAACAGGCCTGTCGGCCATTCGCTGATGCCGGTGTCATGCAGATCGAGCACCTGCAGGTCGACCATCGCGCCGACATCTGGCGCCAGCCCCAGCGCCGGATTGCCGCCCAGACTCAAGGTCTGCAAGCGGGTCAGGCGGCTGAGTTCAGCGACATTTTCGGCATTCATCGTCAGTTGATTATTGCCCAGCGCCAGCGTCTCCAGCGCCCGCAGATGGCCTGTCAGGGACGGCAAGGCACCGAGTAGATTTTCGCTGAGGTCCAGCCCCCTCAAGTTCGGGAAGTAGGCGAGAAAAGCATTGATGTCGGTACGTAATTGCACATGCCGAAACTGCAAGGTGCTGACGTGAGGAAAATCAACTTCCAGCGCCGGCAGATACTCGAGGAAATCACTGGTCCAGTGGAAATCCAGATCCAGTGTGTAACCGTCCGGCCCCGCCGTTTCGCCCGCCCGCCAGCATTGTTTGAGCGCCTTGGCGAGGCGCCTTTTGTGATAACGCTGATCCATCGGCAGCAACTCGCCGCGCTCGATGTGCACCCAGTCTTCAAGGGTCTTTTTCAGTTTGCTGAACGTCAATTCCCGTTCGTGGATCAGGCGTACAGCTGCTTCAGGCGAGCCGGATGCGCGTGAAAAGGCCTGAAAGTGCTCCGCCGTCGCCTGTGGATACAGGGTTTTGTAGCGATCCTCCAGACTGGCCTCGCCAGCCGTGGACAAGCGTTCCTCGATCAGCACATAACCTGGCTTGACGGGGTTTTCGACGGCGGTTCGAAGCGACGCGTCATGCAGCAGACCGCGCAGCTCGGCACGGCTGATGGAAGATTGCTGCAGATGGCTGCGCAGGCGCTGCCCCTCACCGATGCCAAGGCCAAGGCTTTTGCGCTCGGCATCCGGCAATGCCTGCAATACCGCGTGGTAGAAATCACTCGCCCCGTGCAATTCATCGCCCTGCGCGTCAAAGGCGAGGAATCTGTCCTGCCGCGTGCGCACCAGCACTTTGCGCACGGTCGCCGCTGGCGCTCCAACACTGTCGATCAGCACTCCGTCGAATGCCAGATTGCGTATTTCCAGGCGTACGTCCGGCGACCAGCCGGGTAATTTCTCCAGGCTGTGCAAGGCCAGTCGATAGCTGTCGAGGTTGGCATTCGCCGGCAGGTACAGCCCTTCCCACGCCCGGGTGATGCGCCATTCGTGCAACGCTTCACGTGCAGTCTGTTTCAAGCGCAATGACAATTGCCCCTGTTCGCTGGCCAACTGTTGTTCCGCCGGCAAGACATTCAGCAGCAGTTCATTGGCCACCTCACCCGGCAGCTGCGCAAACTCGTTGCGCAGCAACAGGCTTTCGGCAGAGGTCGCAGGCACCAGCTCGTGCAATTTGACCCGGGCCTCGATCAACGCCGCTCTTTGCGACTTCGCGGCCTCCACGATCAGCGCGCGCAGCCTGGCAGCACGCACGTTCAACGCAACGACGCCAAGACCAAACTCTTCATCCAGCAGCGCTTTGATGTCCCCCTCGCCCAACCGCGACAACAATGTGCTGGCCAGATCGAAACCGCTGCCTTCGCGCCGCAGACTGATCGGCGCATTACCCGCCAGTGCTGACGATTGCCAAAGCACCTTGCCTTGCTCGTCGAGCCATTGCAGCGCAAGTTTTTCCGGCCATTTCGGATGGCCCGTGAGCAACTGCAACTGCAGTTGCACATCGGCCTGCCCCTGGATCTGCAGTAGGTCACTGCCCAGTCGGGCGATAAAGGTTTCAATCGCCTGATCGGCAGCAAAACGCTGAAGCGTAGCGACGAGCATGGCGGGCGGCGGTTCCTGTTCAACGTGCAGCCTGCGCAATGCGCCCTCCTCGACACCGCTGACGATCCGGATCTGCTCCAGAGAGGAGTCCGAGAATCCGTCGACCTGATGCCCAAGCCGCCGCATCAGTTGAATCCCCTGCCAGGTCTGAGGTTGCTCGGTTTCATGCAGCCACGCGCCGGCGCCGTTGTGGCTCACACGCGGCGCATAGGCATCGCTGCGCTCGGGATGCTGGAGGCGATAGGCATCCGAACCGGGCTGCGCGCGAACCACAAAAAACTCGCCCTCCACCCGCAATATTTGCTGATCGGCCTGACGATAAAGGCCGGTCGCGTCAGGCCGGGCCGACGGGTCGAGGTTCAATGAGCGCGTGTAGCGCCGCAAGTCCGAGTCCCATAACCGCGCGCGACCGTCCGCCATCTCGACAACGTTCATGCGCGCAATCAAGGGTGACGCCTTGACGGGCATCAGCGCCCCCACCAGTTGGCCACCGACCAGCAGCGCGCCCAGCTGAATCATGCTGTCCACCACGCCGAGCAAGTGTTCGAGCGCTTCAACCCGCTTGTCGTAAGCCCACTCGACGATCCCTTCGAACGACTCGTCCAGCAGCTGGTAAGCGGTATACGCCAGCATCAATTCACCCAGACCGGGGACAAACGGCGCCGCGACGAACGCCCCCACTTCCAGCACGGTCAGGGCAACCTTTAAAAAACTGTCCCAGCGCGCCCAGCGGGTTTTGGCGTCCTCATCGTCGGTGGGAACGGCGCGGATCCGGGCGTCGGCGAACAGCGAGTTCACCCGCTGCTGAAACTGGTGAGTCCAGAAATCGCCTTTGATCCGTGCATAGCCGATCCGCAGGTCCGGATTGAGCACCGGCTCCGGGGCCCAGGCCGGCAATTGCTGAAAGGGCGGCCGCGCATGCCATTGCAGCTTCGAGAGGCGGTTATTGAGCTGGAAAAACAATTGGCCCCGGTGTCGTTGCGGGACAAAACGGCTGAAGAAGCGCTGGTAATCAGGCGAGCGCAATTGCCTTGTCAGCTCGGCGACAAATTCTGCCGACGACGCATAGCGTTTGACCGGGTGCTCGGGATCATCGGGCACGCAGGCAATCAGCGGGACGACCGTCGAGCTGTTCTCCAGATCGGTGCAGATCAGCACAATCGCGCTCAACTCGACGCCCATCATGCTCAAGGTGTGACAATGGACGGCTTTGCCATTCCAGATCAATGGTCGCTCCCCCGCCACCCACCGCGAAATCAGATGATGCGCATCGCGGTCGATGTCGTGCTTGATCAAGCCTTGACCACTGGCCACGCGCAACGCGCTCTGTTCACTGGCCAAGACCAGTTGTTTCAAGCGTGCCACGGCAACCGGATTGGCCAGGTCGAAAAAGCGCTCGAGATACCTCTGGTAGGCAGCGCCGACGTCCAGTTCCCGACACAACCCGGTAAAGGCTTCGATGGCCATTGTGGATTTGATCGGCAGCACTTCGAACTGCCCCGAGGTCGAGGGTCGGGAAATGAAAGTGCTTGCCGGGTCGTAGTAGCCCGGGCGAGTTTCCCGGGCTTCGAAATTGTGCAGACAGGCCTCAAGCAGCGACAGGGTGCGCACTTCAAAGCCCCCCACCATCGCGCTCGAACGGTATAGCCTCACGCAGGTCGAGCGCACATCCACACCGAGACCAAAGCGGTCTTTCAGCGCCTTGCCCAGTGTCGCCTGGGCGAAGGCTTCGACCTCGGTCAGACGCGCAAAAATCCGCTCCACAGCCTGGCGCGCCGTCCAGTTTGCCGCCAGGGAGCTGTTCAGCTCGGCGCGTTGAGCGGGCGAGGCACGATGGAACCAGGGCAAGTCGGTTTCGGCGGCGAGCATCAAGGCGTGTCTGTGCCCGGTGTGGGTGTTCAGCAGCCAGTCCGGAACCTTCTCCGCGACGAAACCGAACGTGGGATGGCGGGCCAGCGACTCCGGCAGCAAGGGCAGGAGTTTTTTGTTACTCAAATTCAAGTCAGGCATCTACAGCTTTTCATCCATGAAAATAAAGGCGCCCAAGTCTATCCATGCCTCGGGATGGCCTTTGCGCTGTTGTATTGCAAGACATGCATGCGCACGCAAATGCCCTCGCAAGGCGAAAAGCCGCCAAATGACGTTTTTTGCGTGCTATCTGCCGCTTTGCCATCTTGCCCTGCGCGCCAGCGTCTACGATGCTTGGATAACAACGACAACACCTGAGTAACCGCCATGAAGACCGTCGCCCAACTGCTCAAGCTCAAAGATCAGAAAAATCAGGAAGTGCACCATATCGACCCCGGTCACATGGTGCTCGAAGCGCTGATGAAAATGGCCGAGAAAAACGTCGGGGCCTTGGTGGTGATGGAAGATGACAAAGTGGTCGGCATCATCAGTGAGCGTGATTACGCACGCAAACTGGTGCTGCACGGGCGCTCGTCAGTGGGCACTCCGGTGCGCGACATCATGGTCAAGGATGTCATCACCGTGGACACCCACCAGACCGTCGACACCTGCCTGGGCATCATGTCCGACAAACGCCTGCGCCACTTGCCGGTGGTGGAGAACGGCAAACTGATCGGCCTGCTGTCGATCGGCGACCTGGTGAAGGAGGCGATTGCCGAACAGGCGGAGCTGATCAAGCAGTTGGAGCAGTACATTCGCGGGGAATAGACCCTTCCCACTTACAGGAGTGAGCCCTGTGGCGAGGGGATTTATCCCCGATGGGGCGCGAAGCACCCCCAGAAAAGCCGGAACCGCTTCGCAGTCCATCGGGGATAAATCCCCTCACCACAGAGTTGACTCCTACATTTTGGTTTATCGGGTGATCAGGACGGCCAGTGCCGGGCGAAGACAGGCGCCAGCACCGGATGCCGGTCAATACGCTGCAACCACGCATGAAACCCCGGACGGGTCTGGCGCAGATGCTCACGACTCCCCGCCCAGCGCGTCACCACTGCCGCCAGCACGTCCAGTGCTCCCGGTTTTTCGTCGTCCAGGTACAGCTCGGCGGAAAACTGGTCGGCAAACACCTCCCAACTCCAGTGCAACCGCTCACGGGCGCCGGCCATCAGGTTTTGCCGTGAGGCCTCGTCCGGCATCACCAGCCAGCGCTCGGGATAATCGATCACGCCAATGGCCGCGTAGCAATTGCTGGCGATGTAGACCATGCCGCGAATCGCCTGATCGCGATCAGCAGCCTTGGCCGGCAACAGGCCGGACTCGGGGAAGCTCAGGCCCAGATGAATCAGAATCGCCACACTCTCGGTGATCGCACTGCCATCGGGCAATTGCAGGGTTGGCACCTGTTTCAGTGGATTGAGTTTCGCCAACGCCTCGGCGGCTTCGGTCGAGGCCTGGCTATCGATGAAGCGATAGGCAATCTGGCACAACTCCAGCGCCGCTTCGATCGCGGCAGCACCTGAATTGAGATGTCCGTAAAGTTGATACATGTCCCCTCCTCGATCCCGACAGGTCTGGTGTAGCCCTATTTATAGCGGGTGTATCGGCTTTGGCACGTTTTTCCCATGCAATCGCGACTTGCGATTCAAACCTCGCAAAACAGCGCTGGCGGTGCCCATCCCGCACCAAGAGCAATCATCGAACGCTATCCGCGTTCTTGTAAGGTGCGATACCGAACCAAAAGTTCGCGTATCCGAGCTGGCATCAAGGAGTTCACCGCGTGATTCTTCAAACGTTCTGCCGCATCACAACCTATTGGTATCCATCGGCGCAAAGCCGAGTTCGCCGTAACAGTCCCGGCAATCAATACCCTTACCTTATTACCTGAACCCGACAGTCATGCCCTGCGTTTGGTGCCATTCGTTGCGCCGGCGGCAGCGCACTATTTATTTTTTAAATACAACCCATGAAGTTATTGCGCAAGCAACAGTTCGAAGACCAACAGCAGGATTGTCGAACAATAACTTCAGGTTTTTCGTTATTGCACCAAAAGCGCTCCACCGCTCACAACTAACTAATATCCGAACATTGATTTCAGTTGAACAAAAACAAGGAATACCGCCTGTGACCCGCTAATCCATTGACCCGCACCAAATCAGTCCGCCGCGCACCAGCAAGTGCCCCGGCAGACCCGAGCTCAGCGGCTCTATCTGGCGAATCCGCCTGATACAGCACCAGGCCTGACTCGCCTGTAAAAAAGCCCCGAAGATCGGAGCCGCGGACAGTCACGCACTAAAGAAAACTCGGCTCGCCAATAAAACTTATATAAATGCGACATGGGTAACAGCCATGAAATAACCGTTCTACATTTCGGCAACATTTGGCACAGCGGTTGCAAAATGAACTGCGAACACAACATCTGCAGGAGCTGCGCAGGCTGCGATCTTTGCTTTTAAGATCAAAAGATCGCAGCCTGCGGCAGCGCCTACATAAAGCATCAGAACAACCAGGGAATGGCTAATGAACACTCGAAGTCGATGGCTCTAAGCCAGTAACTGTAAGCAAGCCCTGTTCAATAGATAGTTCAACTATCGGCCTGCGTACACCTTGAAGAAAGTTGCACCCACCCACTCGAACATCACCCCTATGTTCGGACGGCACCTTATTGCCCTTCATCAACCCGAGGGAGCTTTAATGAACGATGCGGTAAAGCACAGAACCCTGCCGGGACCGTTACGGGAAGCGCCAATCCCGCCGCCACCGGACAGGCCTGCCTTCACGGCCAACACTTCGCAGCCCGGCGGGTTGAACAAGCAGCAGATGCTGTTGCTGGTGGCTGTGTCGGCGCTGATACACGGCGGCGCCTGGTGGTTTTTCCAGCAGACCCGGCCAGAGCCCCTGCCGACCCCGCCGCAGATTCCGGAAATGACCGTCGAGCTGACCAGCCCGACGCCACCGGCACCGCCCACCCCGGAACCGCCACCTCCGCCGCCACCGCCTCCCGAACCGGAGCAACCGGTGGAAGACGAAGACGCGGTCAAGCCACCACCCAAACCGGTGGAGAAGCCCAAGCCGATCGAAAAACCGAAACCGGTCGAGAAGCCCAAACCGGTGAAGAAAGTCGAGCCACCGAAAGCCCCGCCTGCCCCGGCACAACCTGCTGCCCCGGCTGCGCCGACCACACCGAGCGCGCCACCGGCCCCGGCCGCCGCGCCCGGCCCGGTCAAGGAATCGGCAGCAATTTCCGGTCTCGCCAGCCTCGGCAACCCGCCGCCGGAATATCCGTCGCTGGCGCTGCGGCGCAATTGGGAAGGCAGCGTGGTGCTGCGCATTCAGGTATTGGCCAACGGTCGCGCCGGTTCGGTAACGGTGACCAAGTCCAGCGGCAAGCCGCAACTGGATGACGCCGCCGTCGCAGCAGTGAAGAACTGGAAGTTCATTCCGGCCAAGCGCGGTGATACGCCGATTGACGGCTTCGCCACCCAGACCATCGATTTCAAATTGCCGCAATAACGGCAAACCCAACTCATAACCGACTTAATGCAAGCGAGGTGTAGCCATGAACTCTTCACTGTCTTCGATGATTGTCCCCGGTGTGCTCTGGGGCCTGGTGCTGTTTTCCGTGGTCAGCTGGGCGATCCTGCTGGTCAAGTCGGCGCAATACCTGCGCCAGAAAGCCCAGAACAAACAGTTCAGCAAGGCCTTCTGGGGTGCGCCGGATCTGCTCACCGCCGCCGAACACGCCAGCCAGTATCCGGGCTCACTGGCACGCATCGCCAGCAGCGGTTTCGAAGCCTTACTGGTGGAAGAATCGCCGCGCACCACGCAACAACTGGCGCACACCATCAACCGTTCTGATCGCCTGGAGCGCAACCTGCGCCAACAGATCCAGAAAGAACGCCGCTCCCTGGAAAACGGTCAGGCGATCCTCGCCAGTATCGGCAGCACCGCGCCGTTCATTGGTCTGTTCGGCACCGTGTGGGGAATCATGGAAGCCCTGCAAAGCATCGGCGAAACCGGTTCGGCCAGCCTTGAAGCGGTCGCCGGCCCGATCGGTCATGCACTGATTGCCACTGGCGTGGGGATCGCCGTCGCGGTCCCGGCAGTGCTGATTTACAACTTCTTCCTGCGCCGCCTGAAACTCGCCTCGGCAGACATGGATGACTTCGCGCACGACTTCGATGCGCTCGCCTCGCGCAGCGCGTTTTCCATCAGCCGTCAGGCCATCGCCAGCAAAACCACAGCCGCCGTGCGGGAGGCCAGCTGATGTCCTTTTCCACGCAAGACAGCGATGAAGTGCTCAGCGAAATGAACGTCACGCCGCTGGTGGACGTGATGCTCGTGCTGTTGGTGGTGTTCATCGTCACCGCGCCGCTGATGACCAATGCGATCAAGGTCAACCTGCCGAAAACCGATGCCGTCGCCCCCGCCGAAAAGAAAGACCCGGTGGTGGTCAGCGTCGATCAGGACGGCAAGTTCTACCTGGCGAAAACCGAACTGGCGCCGGAATCCCTGGAAGCCAGCCTCAAGGAGGTCAAGGCCAAGGACGCCGAAGTGCGCGTGCAACTGCAGGCCGACGCCAACGTCAACTACGGCCAGGTGGCCAAGGCCATGGCGTCCATCGAACGTTCGGGCATCAGCAAGATATCGGTGATGACCACCCACTGAGTGCGGTGCCGGGCGCGCATTGAGAGTCGCGCCCGACACCGCTGAAGAATCCCGTCGCAATCAGCCGACCGAAAAACGCAACGCGTGTTCGGAGGGGATCGGCTTGCTTGAAGAAAGTGGTTTTTCGCGGCGCGGCACCCCCGTGACCTGCGCAATCAGGGCTCACAAGGCCATTTCGATAACGTCTAATAAAGTCGGAAACAACCATGCTGATGAACACTCCACGCTTTACGCTCAAACCTTTGGTGGCCACGATCTCTCGTCACCGTTTTGTTCCGTTGTATCTGGTGGCCATGGGGATGGGCGCCGGGACTGTGCAAGCCGCCGAGGATGACAACGCCACCGTGCCCGCTGCGGCAGCGGTGGTGGCGCCGACCACGCAATTGCAACGGGTGGAAGTGACCGGTTCGGCGATTCGCCGGGTCGATGCGGAAACGGCGGTGCCGATCACCATTCTCAAGGCTGATGAGCTGCGCAAACAGGGCGTGACTACCACCGCCGAACTGGTACAGCGGATCACCGGCAGCCAGTCGATCAACAACAGCGCCGGCTCGGTCGGCGCCGCCACTGGTGGCGCTTCGTTTGCCGACATGCGCGGCATCGGCGCGAACAAGACGCTGGTGCTGCTCAACGGCCGACGCTTGGCCAACAACGCCTTGTCGGGCACCAACTCGGCCGGCGGCGCGGTGGATCTGAACATGATCCCGTTTGCCGCGATCGAGCGCGTGGAGGTTCTGCGCGACGGTGCATCAGCCCTGTACGGCACCGACGCCATCGGCGGCGTGATCAACTTCATCACCAAAAAATCCATGACCGACGGCCAGTTGACCCTCGGTGGCGAAACCCCGACCCACAGCGGCGGCGGTGCCACCAAAGACATGAGCGCCAGCTGGGGCTACGGCGATCTGGAGCAAGACCGCTTCAACGTGCTCGGCGTGTTCAACTACAACAAGCAGCAGAACCTCGACGCCAACGACCGCTCCTTCGCCCGCGATTATGTGCCCGGCCGCGGTCTGGATCAGACCTCCGGTACCGCGTTCCCCGGCAACTACAGCCAGAACGGCAACGCCACCAACCCGTTGGCCAACAGCAATTGCAGCGGCCCCAACCTGGTGGCGCGCGACGGCTTGTGCCGCTTCAGCACCCGCGAGTTTATCGACCTGGTGCCGCAGACCGAGAAAACCTCGTTTTTCGGCAAGACCACCGGCAAGCTGGCGGATGACCACAACGTCAACCTTGAATACTTCTGGTCGCGCAACAACAACGCCACGGCGGTCGGCCCGGCCCCACTCACCGGTCTGAGCCTGGACTCCTCGTCACCCTACTACCCTGGCAACGGCATCACCCCCGGCCCGACCGACTTCGCCCTCGACCCGACGCAACCGGTCGATGTGAACTGGCGCGAGACTGCTGCCGGCCCGCGTGAATCGAAAGACCAGAACACCAGCCAGCGCTTTCTGCTGAGCTTCGACGGGCTGGTCGGCGGCTGGGATTACAACGTCGGCGCCTCGTACAACCAGAACAAAATCGTCTCCAGCGTCACCAGCGGTTATGTCAGCGATCAGGCAATGATCGACGGTCTGGCCAGTGGTCTGCTCAACCCGTTCGGCCCGCAATCGGCCGCCGGTCAGCAGTACATCGACCAGGCCATGTACCACGGCGCCTACTCCACCGCCGTCGGCCGCGTGGCTGGTTTTGACGGTCGGGTCAGCCGCGAGATCGGTGACTGGTTCGGTGCCGGCCCTGCCGGACTGGCGCTGGGTGGCGAGTACCGCAAAGAGAAATTCCACCAGGATTTCGAGCAGTTTGCCGGCGACATCCAGAGCCTCGGTATCGACCCGGCCGGCAGCGTCGAGGGCGACCGCAGCGTGAAAGCCGCGTACGCCGAAATCAACGTGCCGGTACTCGACAGCCTCGAACTGTCCGCCGCCGTGCGTCACGACAAATACAGCGACTTCGGCAGCACCACCAACCCGAAATACTCGTTCCGTTATCAGCCCTTGAAAGAGCTGGTAGTGCGTGGCGCGTACAGCGAAGGGTTCCGTGCGCCATCGCTCTACGAGCTGTATTCGCCGCGAAGCATCACCTACACCCAGGGCTACTACAACGACCCGGTGCTGTGTACCGGTGGCGTGGTGCAACCGGGTGGCAACGGTGGGCGCGATTGCGGCCAGCAGTTCCTCAATCAGATCGGCGGCAATACAGATCTGGCTCCGGAGAAGGCGCGCAACGTGACGCTGGGCTTTGTCTATCAACCGGTCAGCAACCTGTCGGTGGGGCTGGATTTCTGGTGGATTCACATTTCCAACCAGATCCAGCCGTTCCCCGAATCCACTGTGTTTGATCAGGCCGGCAGCTACCCGGATCGCTTCGTGCGCAACGCCGACGGTACGCTCAACTACATCGTCACCGGCAACGCCAACCTCGGCATCGTCGAGACCAACGGTGTCGATGTGTCGCTGGACTACCGCTTCCCGAACACGCCGTACGGCCAGTTCGGTCTGGGCCTGCAAGGCACCTACGTTGACGAGTACGACTTCCAGAGCACCATCAAAGGCCCGTTCACCGACAAGGTCGGCGACTTCGAAGGGGACGGCGTAATCGCGCGCTGGAAACACAACCTCACCGGCAGCTGGACCTTCGGCGCGGCTCGTGCGTCGCTGACCAACCGCTTCACCACCGGTTACAACGACTACGACCGCGATACCCACGCGCGCGTGGCGTCGTATTCGGTGTGGGACCTGTCGGCCGGCTACACCTTCAACAAGGTGCTGGATGTCGATGCCGGGATGAAGAACATGTTCGACCGCAACCCACCGTTCTCCAACCAGGCCTACAACTTCCAGAGCGGTTATGACCCGCGCTACACCGACCCGCTGGGCCGCACGCTGTTTGCGCGCATGACGTATCACTTCTAAGGCACAAAACACCGCAACACCGGGTGAATGCAAACCTTTGTGGCGAGGGAGCTTGCTCCCGCTTGAGTGCGCAGCACTCACAAAAATCTGCATGGTTAATCTGATTGTTTGGGGCTGCTTCGCAGCCCAGCGGGAGCAAGCTCCCTCGCCACAGTTTTCAGCATTGCCAGTGAGTTTTCGGGCTTAGAGGAAAAACTTCATGAGATTCATGCGCAACATGGCAGGCCTGCTGCTCGGCGGCGCTTTGCTCTGCGCCGCCGTGCCGGCACTGGCCACCGGCAGCTACGCGCTGACGGTGTACGGCGAGGCGCCGAAGTATCCGGCGGGTTTCGAGCATTTCGATTTCGTCGATCCCGACGCACCCAAGGGCGGTTCGCTCAGCCGCGCGTCGATGGAAATCGGCCAGTACAACTACATCACCCCGTATGCCGATCAAGGCATTTCCGTGGTGCAGGTCAACGACTGGGTGTATGCACCGCTGGCGTTCCGTTCGCTCGACGAGCCGTACACCGTTTATGGGCTGGTCGCGCAACAGATGGAGCGCGATCCCGAAGGCCTCTGGGTGCGCTTCACCTTGAATCCCAAGGCACGCTTCGCCGACGGCACGCCGATCACCGCCGAAGACGTGCGCTACACCTTCAACCTGCTGATGACCAAGGGCAGCCTGAGCTATCGCCAGCAATATGCCGACGTACAGGACGTGCTGATCGAAGGCCCACGGCAGGTGCGCTTCACTTTCAAGAACAACCTCAACCGCACCCTGGCGCTGGATCTGGCGACGCTGCGCGTGGTGCCCGAACACTGGTGGAAGACTCGCGATTTCGCCAACGGCGGCGGCTTCGAGCCACCGCTGGGCAGCGGCCCGTATCGGGTCAGCAAGGTCGATGCCGGGCGCAGCATCAGTTTTCAGCGCGACCCGGACTGGTGGGGCAAGGACCTGCCGGTCAGTCGCGGGATGTACAACTTCGACACGCTCACGGTGAATTTCTACGGCGACACCGACGTCGCCCGGCAACTGTTGCAGGCCGGCGCCTTCGACTACAACCGCGAGTTTTCCTCGTCCGGTTATGTGGTGGGTTACGACAGTCCGGCACTGCGTGACGGTCGCTTGCAGCAGGCGATCCTCGCTCCGGAAAAACCCACCGCCGCCCAAGGCTTCGTGTTCAACCTGCAAAACCCGATCTTTCAGGATCGCCGTGTGCGTCAGGCGATCAGCCTGCTATGGGATTTCGAATGGACCAACAAGCAGATGATGCGCGGCTTCTATGTGCGCCAGAACAGCTTCTGGCCGAAGAGTGAAATGGCCGCCACCGCCCTGCCCGACGCCGAGGAACTGAAGATCCTCGAACCGTTGCGCGGGCAGATTCCCGACGAGGTGTTCACCACGGTGTATCAGGCGCCGAAAACCGATGGCAGCGGTTACATCCGCGACAAGCAACTGCAAGCGCTGAAGCTGCTCGCCGAGGCCGGCTGGACGCCGCAACACAGCCGACTGGTCAACGCCGCCGGCGAGCCTCTGGAGTTCACCTTCCTCGACGGTCAGGGCGGTTTTGATCGCATGCTGCTGCCGTTCAAACGCACCCTCGCGCAGATCGGCATCACCCTGAATTTGCGCCGGATCGACTCGGCGCAATACGTCAATCGGCTCAATGCCCGCGACTACGACATGATCGTCACCAGTTTCCCGCGCAGTGGCGATCCGATCGTCTCCCCCGGCCGCGAGCTGTACAGCCTGTACGCCTCGCAAAGTGCCACGCAGGTCGGCAGTTCGAACTCGATGGTGCTGGCCAACCCGGCGGTCGATCAACTGATCGACGGGCTGGTCAAGGCCGACACCCGCGACGCCATGGTGCATTACGCCCGCGCCCTCGATCGGGTGCTGCAATGGGGTTACTACATGATTCCCAACTACTACTCCAAAGGCACGCCGACGGTGTATCAGAACCGCTTCGGCATGCCGCCGGTGCAACCGGCGTACGACGAAGGCCTCAACACCTGGTGGGAGGTCTCGGCCAAGCCGTTGACCACACAACAGATGCACACCCAGCTCGCGGGGGGCCAGTGACATGCTGCGTTATCTGAGTCGACGTTTGCTGCTGATCATTCCCACGCTGCTGTGCATTCTGGTGGTCAATTTCCTCATCGTGCAGGCCGCGCCGGGTGGCCCGGTCGAGCAAGCCATTGCCCGTCTGCAAGGTTTCGGCGGGCACAGCATGGGCGGCGGTGGCGAAGTCGCCGCGATTGGCGGTGCCGGACGCAGCAGCCGTGGCCTCGATCCGGCGCTGATCGAGGAAATCAAGCATCACTACGGCTTCGACAAACCGATGCACGAACGCCTGTGGCTGATGCTGAAAAACTACGCACAGCTGGATCTGGGCAGCAGTTTCTTTCGCGGTGCCAAGGTCACCGATCTGATCGTGCAGAAACTGCCGGTGTCGTTGTCGCTCGGCCTGTGGGCGACGCTGATCACCTACCTGATTTCGATCCCGCTGGGCATCCGCAAGGCAATCAGGAACGGCAGCGCGTTCGATGTCTGGAGCAGCACCGCGATCATCATCGGCTACGCGATGCCGGCGTTTCTGTTTGCGATTCTGCTGATCGTGGTGTTCGCCGGCGGCAGCTACGTCAACTGGTTTCCGGTGCAGGGGCTGGTGTCGGATAACTTCGACAGCCTCAGCACCTTGGGCAAGGTCGGCGACTACCTCTGGCACCTGGTGCTGCCGGTCACGGCACTGGTGATCGGCGGGTTCGCCACCCTGACCATCCTCACCAAAAACAGCTTCCTCAACGAGATCAGCCGCCAATACGTGATCACCGCGCGGGCCAAGGGCTTGACCGAGCGCCGCGTGCTTTACGGCCACGTGTTTCGCAACGCCATGCTGCTGGTGGTGGCCGGGGTGCCCTCGGCGTTGATCGAAGTATTTTTCGCCGGCTCCTTGCTGATCGAAACCATCTTCAACCTCGACGGCCTCGGGCGCATGAGCTACGAGGCCGCAGTGTCGCGTGACTACCCGGTGGTGTTCGGCGCGTTGTTCCTGTTCACCCTGTTCGGCCTGTTGATCAAGCTGATCGGCGACCTCAGCTACACCCTGCTCGACCCGCGCATCGACTTCTCGGCGAGGACTGCCTGATGTTCACACTCTCTCCTCTGGGTCAGCGCCGGGTCGCACAGTTCAAGGCCAATCGCCGTGGGCGCTGGTCGTTGTGGCTGTTCCTCGGGCTGTGCCTGATCTGCCTCGGTGGCGAACTGATCGCCAACGACAAACCGTTGGTGATCCGCTACCACGGCGCCTTGTACTTCCCGATTCTCAGCGATTACCTGGAAACCGATTTCGGCGGCGAGTTGCCGTTCCAGCCGGATTACGCGAGCGCTTACGTGCACGGGCTGATCGAGAATCAGGGCGGCTGGATGCTGTTTCCGCCGATCCCGTTCAGCTACGACACGGTCAATTACGACCTGACAGAACCGGCACCCAGCCCACCCTCATCAAGCAACTGGCTAGGCACCGACGATCAGGCGCGGGACGTGTTGGCGCGGGTGATTTTCGGCACGCGGATTTCAATTCTGTTTGCGCTGATCCTCACCGGCATCAGTGCGTTGGTCGGCATCGTCGCCGGGGCCTTGCAGGGTTATTACGGCGGCTGGGTCGATTTGCTTGGGCAACGAGTGCTGGAGATCTGGTCGGGGCTGCCGGTGCTGTATCTGCTGATCATCTTGTCCGGGTTTGTCTCGCCGAGTTTCTGGTGGCTGCTGGGGATCATGGCGCTGTTTTCCTGGCTGGCATTGGTAGACGTGGTGCGCGCCGAGTTCCTGCGTGGACGCAATCTGGAATACGTCAAAGCCGCGCGGGCGCTGGGGCTGACTGACAGTGAACTGATGTGCCGGCATATCCTGCCCAACGCGATGACCTCCACCCTGACCTACCTGCCGTTCATTCTGACCGGCGCCATCGCCACCCTCACCGCACTGGATTTTCTTGGCTTCGGTATGCCGGCAGGCACTGCTTCGCTGGGCGAACTGATTGGCCAGGCCAAACGCAATCTGCAAGCGCCGTGGCTAGGGCTGACGGCGTTTTTTGCCCTGGCGCTGATTCTGTCGTTGTTGGTGTTCATCGGTGAGGCTTGCCGTGACGCGTTTGATCCACGATCTTGATCCGAGGAGCTGACATGCAAAACAATTTGATCGAGATCCGCGACCTGCGTGTCGCCTTCGCCGGGCAGGAAGTGGTGCACGGTTTGAACCTCGATATCCGCCGTGGCGAATGCCTGGCGCTGGTCGGTGAGTCCGGCTCGGGCAAGTCGGTCACAGCGCATTCGATTTTGCGTCTGTTGCCGGGAAAAACCGTCAGCAGCAGCGGTTCGATTGCTTACAACGGGGTGAACTTGCTGCACGCCAGCGAGCAGCAGATGCGCGGTTTGCGCGGCAACCGGATTGCGATGATTTTCCAGGAGCCGATGACCTCGCTCAATCCCCTGCACACCGTGGAACGACAGGTCAGCGAAGTGCTGGAGATTCACAAGGGTCTCAAAGGTCGCGCCGCCCGTGAGCGCACGTTGGAGTTGCTGGAACTGGTGGGCATTCGCCAACCGTTGCAGCGCTTGAAAGCCTATCCGCATCAGCTCTCCGGCGGTCAGCGGCAACGGGTGATGATTGCGATGGCACTGGCCAACGAACCGGAACTGCTGATCGCCGATGAGCCGACCACGGCGCTGGACGTGACCGTGCAGCAGAAAATTCTCGAGCTGCTGATCGAGCTGCAACAGCGGCTGGGCATGTCGATGCTGCTGATCAGTCACGATCTGAATCTGGTGCGGCGCATCGCACAGCGAGTGTGTGTGATGCGCCACGGCGAAATCGTCGAACAGGCCGACTGCGAGACCCTGTTTCGCGCCCCGCAGCACCCTTACAGTCGCTTGCTGATCGAGGCGGAACCCAGCGGTGCGCCGGTGCCGAGTCCGTACCAGCACAATCTGCTGGAAGTCGATGATCTGAAGGTCTGGTTTCCACTGCCCAAAGCCTTCTTCAGTCGTTCTCAGGAGTACATCAAAGCCGTGGACGGGGTCAGTTTCCGCCTGCAACGCGGCAAGACCCTGGGGATTGTCGGCGAGTCCGGTTCGGGCAAATCGACGCTGGGCCAGGCGATCCTGCGGCTGGTGGAGTCCGAGGGCGATATCCGCTTCGGCAACAAGCAGCTGAGCCTGCTCAATCAGCGCTTGATGCGACCCTTGCGACGGCAGATTCAGGTGGTGTTCCAGGACCCGTTCGGCAGCCTGAGCCCGCGCATGTCGGTGCAGCAGATCATTGCCGAAGGATTGCTGACCCATGGCATCGGCACCGAGGCCGAGCGCGAGGCGGCGGTGATTCGCGTACTCGAAGAAGTCGGCCTCGACCCCAAGAGTCGTCATCGCTACCCCCACGAATTTTCCGGCGGCCAGCGTCAGCGCATCTCCATCGCCCGCGCACTGGTGCTGGAGCCGGCGCTGATCCTGCTCGATGAACCGACCTCGGCGCTGGATCGCACGGTGCAGAAACAAGTGGTGGATCTGTTACGGCAATTGCAGATCAAGCATGGGCTGACGTATCTGTTTATCAGCCATGATCTGGCGGTGGTGCATGCGCTGGCCCACGATTTGATGGTGATCAAGGACGGCAAGGTGGTGGAACAGGGTTCGTCGCGGGAGATTTTTGCCGCACCAACCCATCCCTACACCCAGGAACTGCTGAAAGCCTCCAGCCTGAGCGTCCCCCGTAAAACCGCCGAACTTGTGTAGGAGCTGCCGCAGGCTCGGGCCGCGATCGGACGATCATTTGATGTTGTTTTTCAAGAGCAAAAGATCGTCCGATCGCGGCCCGAGCCTGCGGCAGCTCCTACAGGGGATTGGTGGGGTTTGGAAAATATTTTTCGGGCACTGCATCCAAATGCCTCCGCTACGGGTAGTCCCTGTAACAGCCCTCTTCGGCTGTGCGCGGTCTACCCATTTCGGAGATAACACTGATGAACATCACTCAACTGATTGGACTCACCGGTTTGCTCGCCCTGTCCTCGACAACCTTCGCCCAAAGCAGCTATCCCGATGCGATCAAAGTCCCGGAAGGTCACAAGATTGCCATGGAAACCACCGGCGTCGGCGAGATCACCTATGAGTGCCGCGACAAGCCCAACGCGGCCGGGCAGACCGAATGGACCTTCGTCGGCCCGAAAGCGGTGCTCAATGATCGCAGCGGCAAGCAGGTCGGCACCTACTTCGGCCCGCCAGCCACCTGGCAGGCCAAGGACGGTTCGAAAGTCACCGGCACGCAACTGGCAGTCGCTCCGTCGAGCCCGGGCAACCTGCCCTATCAACTGGTCAAGGCCAACCCGGCTGAAGGCAAAGGCGCGATGAGTGGCGTGAGCTACATCCAGCGTGTCGCACTCAAGGGCGGCGTGGCACCAGGCAGTGAATGCACAGCGGCGAACAAGGGCAAGCAGGAAGTGGTGAAGTACCAGGCCGATTACATTTTCTGGGCGGCGAACTGATCTTTGGATCACTGAAATCAAATGTGGGAGCGAGCCTGCTCGCGAAGGCGGCATCTCAATGAAGGATAAGTTGGCTGATACGACGCCTTCGCGAGCAGGCTCGCTCCCACAAAGCTGATGCACTCTCTGGATGTTTGCGGAATGTGAACTAGATTGCACCCCATGTCTTCGCCTGAACCGCTGTTTGATTACGAAGCCCGTCTCGCTGCCTGTGCCCGCGGCGAGCAGTCGGCCCTGCGCGATTTGTACGTGCAGGAAGGCCCGCGCCTGCTCGGCGTGGCCAGGCGGCTGGTACGTGACACGGCGCTGGCCGAAGACATCGTGCATGAGGCGTTCATCAAGATCTGGAACGGTGCGGCGCAGTTTGATCCGGCGCGCGGTTCAGCGCGGGGCTGGATGTTCAGCGTGACCCGGCACCTGGCGCTGAATCTGCTGCGCAATCAGGCTCGGGAGACTCCGTTCAGCGAAGATCATGAAATGCCCGCGAACGAAGATGACGGCTTCGATGCCCAGGCGCATTCGGGGCGCATCCATCGCTGCCTGGAACAACTCGACCCACAACGCCGAAGCTGCATCCTCCACGCCTATGTCGACGGCTACAGCCACGCGCAGATTTCACAACGGCTGGGCACGCCGCTGGGAACGGTCAAAGCCTGGATCAAACGCAGCCTCAACGCTTTGCGGGAGTGCATGGGATGACCACTGAATCGGCGCAGGAACGTGATGAACTGGCCGGCGAATACGTGCTCGGCACACTCTCTGCGCAACAACGGATCGAGGTGCAGAAACGCCTGCCGAATGAACCGGATCTGCGCGCGGCGGTGGACGCCTGGGAACGGCGGCTGCTGGAGCTGACGGACTATGCCGAAGCGCAGCAACCGTCGGCGCTCCTGTGGCCGCGAATCGAGCGCAGCGTCGAGCGACTGACGCATAATACGCCCATCACTTCGTGGTGGAATCTGCTGCCGCTGTGGCGCGGGCTGAGCGCTGCCGGACTGGCTGCGACATTGGTCCTGGGTGCAATTCTGCTGACCCAGACCCCGCCGAAGCCAAATTATCTGGTGGTGCTGGTCGCGCCGCAGGACAAGGCGCCGGGCTGGGTGATCCAGGCCAGCAATCCGCGTGAAATCCAGTTGATCCCGCTGGGCGTGGTCGAAGTGCCGGCGGACAAGGCGCTGGAGTTCTGGACCAAGGCTGACAGCTGGCAAGGGCCGGTGTCGCTGGGGCTGGTCAAACCGGGGCAGACGCTGTCGGTGCCGCTGGACAAATTGCCGCCGCTGCAACCGAATCAACTGTTCGAGCTGACGCTGGAAGGCGCCAATGGCTCGCCGATCGGTAAACCGACCGGGCCGATTCAGGCGATTGGCCGAGCCGTCAAAGTGCTTTGAACCCGCGTCAACCGGCCTTGGCCATGCAGCGCTTGTAGCGCTCATCCACACGCTTGGCGAACCACGCCGTGGTCAGTTTGCGCGTGATCTTCGGGCTCTGCAAAACGATCCCCGGCAACACCGCATGCGGCAGTTTTTTTCCCTCCGCTTGCTCCGCCAGTTCGAACACCCGCTGATAGAGCCTGGTCTCTTCGAACTCCAGGGTTTTGCCCTTTTCCAGTTGATCGCGAATGGTCGGGTTGCGCATGCCCAGCGACTTGCCGAGGGTGCGCACCGCCAGTTCGGTGCTGCCAGGCATGATCGAGTCGTAGCGGATCAAGTCGCCATCCAGCGCCAGCGGGATGCCCGAGGCCCGGCTGACGGCGTTCTGGAACGCGGCATTGCGGCTGGCGTACCAGCCGGCGTTGAAGTCGGCGAAGCGGTACAGCGGCTCGCGGTAACTCACCGGATAGCCAAGCAAATGCGCGATACCGAAGTACATGCCGCCACGGCGGGTGAACACTTCGTGGCGGATGGTGCCGTCGACCGTATACGGATAATCCTTGGCGTGCTGCTCGGCGAATTCGATGCTGACCTGCATCGGCCCGCCGGTGTGTACCGGGTTGAAGCCGCCGAACAACGTGCGGCCCATCGGTACCCTGCCGATGAAGTCGTCGAAAATGCCACTGAGTTCTTTTTCACTGCGTGCCGCGTTCAAGCGTTCGCTGTAGGTCTTGCCGTTGGTGGAGCGCACTTGCAGAGCGCCACTGACCAACAGACCGGGGATATGCACTTTGGCGGCACGACGGTCGATTTCGTCGCGGGCGATCTTGCCCAGGCCCGGCACCGTCGGGTCGACCTGAAACGTCGATTCCTGCTCGGCCACGGCCAGCACCGAACACAGGTTTTGCGTGGTCGGGCTGATGCCCTGCGCGGCAAACGCGGCGTAGATGTCGGTGGCCCAGCCTTGCCGATCAGCCGTCTTGGCCGGCATCAGCCGGACGATCTCGGCCTTCACTTCGGCGGGTGCGCGGGGAATAGGCTCATCGCTGTGCTGCCCCGCGCAACCGGCGAGCGCCAGCAGCGTGGCGAGGGTAATGAGTAATCGAGGGGTGTGCATGGCGCTCCTTGGCGTGCATTGAGGCAGGTTCACCATACGATCAAAGGCGTCACGCAGGCTAGGACTGTGACCTTGTGGTGAGGGGATTTATCCCCGATGAACTGCGCAGCAGCCCTCCAATATCAAAGCGGCCCGCTCCGCGCGCCATCGGGGATAAATCCCCTCACTACAGGTTTCCATTCGGATCGGGAAATTCACCAAGATAAACTGATTGCAAAACGTTACTGCGAACTCCTATCATTTGCGCCTGGAGTCGTATTTGCGCAAGGAGTTCCCCGCGCCGTTCAAATTTTCTCACCGGCCGTGCGCCTCCAGGTATCGACATGCCCGCTTCAGCTCGACTCGCCGTCCCGTTTCGCCCGACGCTTCTCGCCCTGCTGTGCTCCCTGACTGTCACCGCTCACGCCGCCGACGGCGATAACAAAGCGCTGGTGCTGGAAGACGTCAACATCAATGCCCAAGCCCCGACGCCCAGCGCCCTGCCCCCGGCCTACGCCGGTGGTCAGGTCGCCCGTGGCGGTCAGCTCGGTGTGTTGGGCAATCAGGACATGATGGACGTGCCGTTCAGCGCCGCGTCGTACACCGAACAGCTGATTCAGGACCAGCAAGCGGAAAACGTTGCCGACGTCCTGCTCAACGATGCCTCGGTGCGTCAGGCTTCGGGTTTCTCCAACCAGGCGCAGGTGTTCATGATCCGCGGCCTGCCACTCAACGGCGATGACATTTCCTATAACGGCCTGTACGGCGTGCTGCCGCGGCAGATCATTTCCACTGACGCCCTGGAGCGCGTGGAAGTGTTCAAAGGCCCCAACGCTTTCATCAACGGCGTAACCCCGACCGGCTCCGGCATCGGTGGCGGCGTCAACCTGCAACCCAAACGTGCCGGCGACGAGCCGCTGCGCCGCTACACCACCGACATCAACAGCGAAGGCCGCATCGGCCAGCACTTCGATATCGGCCAGCGTTTTGGCGAAGACAACCGCTTCGGCGCGCGGATCAACCTGTCCCAGCGCGAAGGCGACACCGGCATCGACCACGAAAACCAGCGCTCGAAACTGTTCAGCATCGGCCTCGATTACCGTGGTGACGCGCTGCGTATCTCCGGCGACTTCGCCTACCAGAAAGAACGCGTCAACGGTGGCCGCAACTCGGTCAACCTCGGCACCACCACGCACATTCCGGACGCGCCGTCGGCCGACACCAACTACGCGCCGAAGTGGGGTTACACCGACATCGAAGACACCTTCGGCATGCTCCGCGCCGAGTACGACCTGAACGACAACTGGACCGCCTACGTCGCTGGCGGCGCCAAGCACACCCGCGAAGTCGGCCGCTACAACTCGACCACGCTGGTGGGCAACAACGGTGCCTCGTACACCACCGGCTCGTTCATCCCCCACGACGAGGACAACACCAGCCTGATGGCTGGCCTCAACGGCAAGTTCAACACCGGCGCGGTCAGCCACAAGCTCAACTTCGGCCTCAGCGGTCTGTGGGCCGAGCAGCGCAGCGCCTATGATTTCGACCTGACCAAGTACGCCAACAACATCTACCACCCGGTGCAGCCCCCGTCGCCGGTCGGCAATTTTTCCGGCGGCGACGTCAACGATCCGGGCATCGTCGGCAAGACCTTCAACCGCAGTCTCGCGCTCTCCGACACCCTCGGTTTCTTCGATGATCGGCTGCTGATCACCGCCGGCCTGCGTCGTCAGCAACTGGTGGTGCAAGGCTATAACTACGCCAGTTACGGCAGCGGCAGCCGCAAGTCGAGCTACGACGAATCGATCACCACGCCGGTCTACGGCATCGTGTTCAAGCCGTGGGAGCATGTGTCGTTCTATGCCAACCACATCGAAGGCCTGGCCCAGGGGCCGACCTCGCCGACCAGCACCGGCGGCTTGCGCGTGACCAACGGCAACGAAGTCTACGCACCGGCCCGCTCCAAGCAGACCGAGGCCGGGGTCAAAGTCGACATGGGCACTTATGGCGCGAGCCTGGGCGTCTATCGCATCGAGCAGCCGAGCGACGGTTACTGCGAAATCAACAGCGCCACCACCTGCACCTACGTGCGAGAAGGCGAGCAGATCAACAAAGGCGTAGAGATGAATGTGTTCGGCGAGCCGATCAACGGCCTGCGCCTGATCAGCGGCCTGACCCTGATGGACACCGAGCTGCGCAACACCCAGAACGGCGCCAACGACGGCAACCGCGCCATCGGCGTGCCGAGCTTCCAGTTCAACGCTGGCGCCGATTGGGATGTACCGGGCCTGCAAGGCGTGGCGCTGAATGCGCGGATGCTGCGCACCGGCGGCCAGTATGCCGACGCGGCCAACAACCTCAGCCTGCCGACCTGGAACCGCTTCGACGCCGGTGCGCGTTACGCCTTCAAGGTTTCGCAGAAAGACGTGACGTTGCGTCTGGGCGTCGAAAACCTGGCCAACAAGAAGTATTGGGAATCGGCTCAGGGTGGCTATCTGACCCAGGGTGAGCCACGGGTGGCGAAGCTGTCCGGCACGATCGATTTCTAAATCGCCGTTGAACACGCACACCTGTGGCGAGGGAGCTTGTGCGAATCGTCGCACCGTCCCGCTGGGTCGCGAAGCGGCCCCCGCTGCTTTGAGCAAAGCGGACTGCTGCGCAGCCCAGCGGGAGCAAGCTCCCTCGCCACAGAATCTCAGCCAAAAATGAAAAAGGCCCCGCCGCTTCACCGCTGTGGGGCCTTTTTGGTTTTTGGGTGCCTGAAAAGGCCTTTTCGCGAGCAGGCTCGCTCCCACATTGCAATGCGTTCGACTGTAAGAGCGAGCCTGCTCCCACATTGCAATGCGTTCGACTGTGAGAGCGAGCCTGCTCCCACATTGCAATGCGTTCGACTGTGGGAGCGAGCCTGCTCGCGAAGGGGCCGGCGCTGGCTACCCTTTCCATCTGATCCATACTTGCTCTAGAGCCAACGGAGGACAGGCCCATGAACCGCAGCGACGTACTGATCATCGGTGCCGGCCCGACCGGTCTGGTGCTGGCCCTGTGGCTGAGCAAACTGGGCGTGCGCGTGCGCATCATCGACAAGACCTCCGCGCCCGGCACCACCTCGCGGGCGCTGGCGGTGCAGGCGCGCACCCTGGAGTTGTATCGCCAGTTGGACCTGGCCGACACCGTGGTGCGCAACGGTCACAAGGTCGCGGCGGCGAATTTCTGGGTCAAGGGCAAACCGCTCGCGCAGTTGCCGCTGCAGCGCATCGGCGAAGGTCTGACGCCCTACTCGTTCATCGAAATCTTTCCCCAGGATCAGCACGAACGGTTGCTGCTCGAACGCCTCGAAGACTATGGCGTGACGGTTGAGCGCAACACCGAACTCGAGAGTTTCGAAGAAACCGGTGATGGCCTCAGCGCGCATCTGCGCTTGGCCGATGGTCGCCAGGAAATCTGTCAGGCGTGCTTTCTGGCAGGCTGCGATGGCGCGCGTTCGGTGGTGCGCAAAACCCTCGATACCGGTTTCCCGGGCGGCACCTATCAGCAGGTTTTCTACGTCGCGGATGTGCAGGCCAGCGGCCCGGCACTGAATGGCGAGCTGCATCTGGATCTGGACGAAGCAGATTTTCTCGCGGTGTTCCCGCTGGCCGGTGAAGGCCGCGCCCGACTGATCGGCACGGTGCGCGACGAACGTGCCGACCGCGCCGAAACCCTGCAGTTTGCCGACGTCAGCAGCCGCGCCATCGAGCACCTGAAAGTGCACATCGACGAGGTCAACTGGTTCTCCACTTACCGCGTGCATCACCGCGTGGCCGAGCACTTTCGCAGCGGTCGGGCGTTTCTGCTTGGCGACGCCGCGCACGTGCACAGCCCTGCCGGCGGCCAGGGCATGAACACCGGCATCGGCGATGCGATCAATCTGGCGTGGAAACTCGCCGCCGTGCTCAACGGCAGCGCCACGGCGAAGCTGCTCGACACTTACGAAACCGAGCGCATCGCCTTCGCTCGCCGATTGGTGTCGACCACCGACAAGGTGTTCTCTTTCGTCACCGCCGAAGGGCGCATCGCCGATCTGCTGCGCACGCGTCTGGCCCCGTTTCTGATCCCGAAAATGGCCACGTTCGAGGCCAGCCGCGAATTCCTCTTTCGCACGGTTTCGCAAGTCACCCTCAACTATCGCGGCATGCCGCTGAGCCAGGGCACGGCCGGCCATGTCCACGGCGGCGACCGCTTGCCGTGGGCCCACGATGGTGAGGGAGATAACTACGAACCGCTAAGGCAGCCTTGCTGGCAGGTGCATGTGTACGGCGACACCAGCGACGAAATGATCGCCTGGTGCAACGAACACCATCTGCCGCTGCACGTGTTCGACTGGCGACCGGCGTTTGACACGGCGGGGTTGGCGCGCAACGGGTTTTATCTGCTGCGCCCGGATACGTATGTGGCGATTGCCGATAACAGTGCGGATCCGAAGGTAATCGAGCGCTACTTCCGCGATCACGGGATCCGGCCCTACTTCAACTGCCCCTGACACAGTACAAAAACTGTAGGAGTGAGCCTGCTCGCGATAGCGATGTGTCAGTCAAAAACGTTGTGACTGATACACCGCTATCGCGAGCAGGCTCACGCCTACAAGGGTTATGCGGTGGGGGTTAGATCCCGGCGAGCGCCAGATCCATCGCAAAGTAGGTGAAGATCAGATCCGCCCCCGCGCGCTTGATCGCGCCCAGGCTTTCGCGCACCACGCGATCCTCGTCGATTGCACCGGCCTGCGCGCCGAACTTGATCATCGCGTATTCGCCGCTGACCTGGTACGCCGACAGCGGCAGGTTCGAGGCTTCACGAATGTCGCGGATGATGTCGAGGTACGCGCCGGCCGGTTTGACCATCAGCGCATCGGCGCCTTCCTGTTCGTCGAGCAGCGATTCGCGCAGGGCTTCACGGCGGTTCATCGGGTTCATCTGATAGCTTTTGCGATCCCCCTTCAGCGCACTGCCACCGGCCTCGCGGAACGGGCCGTACAGCGCCGAGGCGAATTTGGTCGAGTAGGCCATGATCGGAATCTGGGTGAAACCGGCGGCGTCCAGCGCCTGGCGGATCGCCCGTACCTGGCCGTCCATCGCCGCCGACGGCGCGATCACATCAGCGCCGGCACGCGCCGCCGCCACGGCTTGCTTGCCGAGGTTGATCAGGGTCTGGTCGTTGTCGACTTCGTGGTTGTGCATCACGCCGCAGTGGCCGTGATCGGTGTATTCGCAGAAGCAGGTGTCGGACATCACGATCATTTCCGGCACCGCGTCCTTGGCAATCCGCGACATGCGCGAGACCAGGCCGTTTTCGCGCCAGGTGTCGCTGCCGTTGGCGTCCAGATGATGGGACACGCCAAAGGTCATCACCGACTTGATCCCGGCACGGGCATAACGCTCGATTTCACTGGCCAGCTTGCGCTCGGGGATGCGCATCACCCCGGGCATGCTCTTGATCGGCACGAAGTCGTCGATCTCTTCTTCGACGAAAATCGGCAGCACCAGATCATTCAGGCTGAACTCGGTTTCCTGGAACAGACTGCGCAGGCTCGCATTGCGGCGCAGACGGCGGGGACGTGCTTCGGGGAACTGGCTGGACATGGTGCTTCCTGAAAACGGCAGATGAGACGAAAGTCGTAGGGGGCGAAGCTTATGCCTTCGCCGGGCGCAGGTACAAACCTGGATCAATCAAGAGTGCATTACCGGTTGCGCAATAATCCGTCAGACAATCCACATTCCCCTGTAGGAGCTGCCGCAGGCTGCGATCTTTTGATCTTTCTTGTAAAAATCAAGATCAAAAGATCGCAGCCTGCGGCAGCTCCTACAGGGGATTTGTGTTGATTACGAGGGAATGGTCAGGCCTCGAACGACAGCCGGGCGCGCCAGAAAGCGCTCCAGTACCCGCGTCACGTTGGGGAAATTGTTGATCCCGACCAGATCCCCCGCCTCATAGAACCCGATCAGGTTGCGCACCCACGGGAACGTGGCGATGTCGGCGATGGTGTAGCGTTCGCCCATGATCCAGTCGCGACCTTCCAGACGTTTGTCGAGCACGTTGAGCAGGCGTCTGCTCTCCTCGACATAGCGATCACGCGGACGCTTGTCCTCGTAGTCCTTGCCGGCGAATTTGTTGAAGAACCCGAGCTGGCCGAACATCGGGCCGATACCGCCCATCTGGAACATCAGCCACTGGATCGTCTCGTAACGCAGCGCGCCTTCCTGCGCCAGCAACTGGCCGCTTTTGTCGGCGAGATAGATCAGGATCGCGCCGGACTCGAACAGCGGCAGAGGCTGGTCTTGCGGGCCGTGGGGGTCAAGGATCGCCGGGATTTTGTTATTGGGGTTCAACGACAGGAACTCGGGAGACAACTGATCCTGGGTGTCGAAGCCCACGCGGTGCGGCTCGTAGGGCAGGCCGATCTCTTCGAGCATGATCGAGACCTTGACACCGTTGGGGGTTGCCAGGGAATAGAGCTGAATCCAGTCGGGGTACTGCGCCGGCCATTTCTGGGTAATTTGGAACGCGGACAGATCGGTCATTGGAAACATCCAGTCACATGAGAAGCGCTGATCATAATGTAGGAGCTGCCGCAGGCTGCGATCTTTTGATTTGGTTTTAGAAGCCAGATCAAAAGATCGCAGCCTGCGGCAGCTCCTACACGAACCGTAACATCCTGCGGGTAATGTTCATGAACCAAACCGGCCTCAGAGGACTCTGAGCTATGCCTTTCGCAAAGGAAGCGCGACACACGACATGGACAACACCCGGTGCTGGGAGCCCGTGGTGTAAGGGTTGGTCAGCCCCAACCGAATTTGCTGAAGAACCTATATTCAATGACGAACCTCATGAGTTTCGCCAAACGTTTCAAACATCGCGCCTACGTGGCCCTGCCTTCGCTGCTGGCGGTCAGTGCATTGTTCCTGTCGCTGGAGTCGAGCCAGATTCGCGCGCAACCGGTGGATGGCACGCAGACGCTGGTCTTCCTGCGCCATGCGGAAAAGCCCGAGGGCGGTCTCGGCCAGCTCAATTGTCAGGGTCTGAATCGCGCCATCGACCTGTCGACGCTGCTGCCGGAAAAATTCGGCAAGGCCGACTACGTGTTCGCCGCCAATCCGACGCGCAGTGTCGAGGAAGGCGAACTGGATAACTCTTACAGCTACATCCGTCCGTTGATGACCATCAGCCCCGCGGCGATCAAGCTCGGCCTGCCGGTGAACATCGAGTTTTCCGCCAACGACACCAGTGACCTGGCGCGCGAACTGACCGAGGACAAGTACCACAACGCGACGATCTACACCGCCTGGTCGCACGGTTATCTGCCGGAGCTGATCAACAAGGTTGCCGGCAAAGCGGTCGGCGAGAAGCAGACCATCACCGATGACTGGGCGTCAGGCGATTTCGATTCGCTGTACGTGCTGACCCTGACCTGGCACAACGGCAAGGCCAGCCTGCAGAGCCACAGCTACAAGCAGGGTCTGGATAACGGCAAGGTGACGTGTCCGACTTGAGGCTGATGGTGTTTTTGAGGCCGCCATCGCGAGCAGGCTCACGCCTACAATTGGAACGCATTCCCCTGTAGGAGTGAGCCTGCTCGCGAAGAGGCCCGCAAGAACACCCTCAAACCCGCTGATTCACCCGCTCACGCAGGTACTCAAGCACCGCCCCGCGCTCCCCGGCAAACTCGATCCGCCCGCCCTTTTTCTCACGCTGGAATGCATACATCGGGTCGTAATACTCGCGCAGCAACACGCTGATCCAGTCACGGAACTGCTCGACTGATCCGCTGCGCGCCTGCTCGGCCAGGGCCTCTTCCATCTGCAGGAACATCCGCTGATGGCGCTCGCCGCCCAGCCGGCGCTGGATATTGTTCAAACTCGCAATCAACCGCTCGGCATACAGCGCAAAGCCCTGCTCGCCATGCACGGCGATAAACTCGGCGTGCAGGTTGATCACATAATCCTGCAGGATCCGCTCGACCCGCTGCTCCAGACTGTCTTCGAGCCAGACCATCGGCGCCACTTGCATGCCTCGGTACAGTGGCAATGGCAAAGCACAACTGCCGACTACCCGGCTCTCGTCCTCAAGCACAAACTGCTGGATCCCGCCGGCGCGCTTTTTCAGCAGATCAACGGCCAGACGGTTCTCAAAATCGATGTTGGTCGGTTGCCCGGTGGCGCGTTTGCCGAAACTCGATCCCCGATGATTGGCGTGGCCTTCCAGATCCAGACCATTGCGCAACTGCACCAGCAGTTCGGTCTTGCCAGTGCCGGTCATCCCGCCCAGCAGCACCAGATCGCACTCGGCCACGGCCTGATCGATCGTCTCCAGCAGGAACGTACGCATGGCCTTGTAGCCACCGCCGACCCGCGGGTAATCGATCCCGCCCTCTTCCTTGATCCATTGCTGGACGATCTGCGAACGCAAGCCGCCGCGAAAGCAATACAGGTAGCCGTCGGGGTGTGCCCGGGCAAACTCGACCCAGCCCTGAATGCGCTGCTCCCGCACTTCGGCAGACACCAGCCGCTCACCCAAGGCGATGGCGGCTTGTTGCCCATGCTGCTTGTAGCAGGTGCCCACCTGCTCGCGCTCGCGGTCATTCATCAGCGGCAAGTTGACCACGCCGGGAAATGCGCCGTGGGCAAACTCGATCGGCGCGCGGGCATCCATCATCGGCCGGTCGTTGAGAAAAATGTCGCGGTAATCGGTGCAGTCGCGTGACATCAGATCACCTCGACTGCGTGGGTCTGTCGCTCAACCAGCTCGCCGATCGGCGCCAGGTCCAGGCCCAGTTCAGCGGCGACGGCAAGGAATTCTTCATTGCCTTGCGGCGTCACCGCAATCAACAGACCACCACTGGTTTGCGGGTCACATAGCACACGCTTGTGCAGCTCCTGCACGCGGCCAACCTTGCTCGAATAGCTGTCGAAGTTGCGCAGCGTACCGCCGGGCACACAGCCCTGATCGAGGTAATACTCGACGCTGTCCAGACGCGGCACGCGATCATAGGCGATGCGTGCGGTCAGGCGGCTGCCGTCGGCCATTTCCACCAGATGCCCGAGCAGGCCGAAACCGGTGACGTCGGTCATCGCAGTGACGCCGGCCAGTTTGCCGAAACGGCTGCCGGGTTTGTTCAGGGTGCACATCCAGTCGCGGGCCACACCGACATCGCCGGGGCGCAATTTGCCCTTTTTCTCGGCGGTGGTGAGGATGCCGATGCCCAACGGCTTGGTCAGATACAGCAGGCAACCGGCGGTGGCGGTGTCGTTGCGCTTCATGTGGCGCTTTTCCACCAGACCGGTCACGGCCAGGCCGAAGATCGGCTCCGGCGCATCGATCGAATGCCCGCCGGCCAGCGGAATACCCGCCGCGTCACACACCGCACGCCCGCCGCGAATCACTTCCCGCGCCACTTCCGGCGCCAGCACATTCACCGGCCAGCCAAGGATCGCAATCGCCATCAGCGGATCGCCGCCCATCGCATAGATGTCGCTGATTGCATTGGTCGCGGCGATCCGGCCAAAATCGAACGGGTCGTCGACAATCGGCATGAAGAAGTCCGTGGTCGACACCACACCGCGCTCGGCATCGATCTCGTACACCGCCGCGTCATCACGCGACGCATTGCCGACCCACAGTTTCGGGTCAAGGTTCTGCGCACCGCTGCCGGCCAGAATCACTTCCAGCACCTGCGGGGAAATCTTGCAGCCACAACCGGCTCCGTGGCTGTATTGGGTCAGGCGAATCGGCTCGCTCATGGGAGAGTCTCTGGCAGTTGATGGGGCGGATTCTAGCAGAGCGCGTGCCGGCATATTTTTGCGCTGAATGTCAGGCTCGCTCCCACACGGGATCTCCAGTGCACACACAGTCGGTGGGTGACAGAGAGCAAATGTGGGAGTGAGCCTGCTCGCGAAAGCTATCGAGCGGTCACCGCCACTTCATCGCCGGACCTATAAAGCCGCTCTATTCTGCCGGCCAAAAAAAACCGCCCTTTCGGGCGGCTGAAGTACTTCGACCATGATTCAGAAGCTTTGACTGAAGCTGATGTTGAACGCGCTGTCGTTGTTGTCGCTCGACACCTGGCCCGAGTAGCCGATGCCCAGCTTGCCGGTCGGGGTGACCTGAAAGTCGATGCCGGCTTCGAGCAATGCGCTGTCCTTGGCGATCGGCACACCCTGGGTGCTGAACGAGGCGCCGCCGTCGATGAAGGTCAGGTCGGCGTCAGGTTTGGTGTCGCCGAAGGCATGCCGCCAGCCGATGGCCGCGCGTGGCGTCAGTTGGCTGCCGTTGGCCAGGGTCACCAACTTGCCGATGCGCACACCGAGGGTCGAGTAGGTGATGTCCTGATCGGCGTCGGCCTTCAGGCGCCCCACTCCACCTTTTTCCTTGCCGGTGTCGCTGTCGTAGTTGACGTAGGCAAGCCCGGCGAACGGTTCGATGGCAACGCCTGCCGCGTTGATCGCGTAACCCACTTCACCGAACACCTGCGCACTGCGCGCGTCGTAATCGGCCTTCAGGCGATCGTTGTAAGAACCGACGCTGACATCGCGTTTGGTTTCGATGCTGTGCCAGCTGTAAGCCGCGCCGAGGCGCACGGCCAGTGCATCGAATTGCGAGTTCAGATAACCGGCCAAGTGGTAGCTGTCGACCTTGGCATCCGAGTTGCGATCATGCGCATTGAGGTTGCTGCGGGTGTAGCCGGCCGCCATCCCGGCACGCCAGGTGTCATCCAGCGCCTTGTCGGTGCCGAGCATGAAACCGCCGAGGTTGCGATCGACCTTCGCCGTGTTGCTGTCGCCGCCCATGTCGCCCCAGGCGCCGATGGCCCGGATCCAGCCGACCATTTCCCCATGGCAGCCGTTGCTGCTCAGTTGCGTGTCGCTCGGTGCCAGGGTTCTGCGGGGATCATTCGCAGCGCTGCACGATGGCTGGCGCATACGGTCATTGACCGCCTCACGGATGAAGCGCGAATCCTCAAGCATGGCGCTGGCGGTGCTGGCGTGGATTTCCCCGGAGAGGCTGTCGAACGCATTGCGTGCACCGGCCACGCTGAGATTGACGATCTGGTTCTGCAACGCCGCGCCGGCCGCTCCGTTGTTCGTCAGTGCCGTGGCGGTGCCGCGCTGGTTGGCCGTGGCAGCGACGTCGGCGAACGAGTTGCCGTTACGGCTCACGGCCAAGTTCACCGAATCGGCACTGTAGATCAGCGAGCTGTTAAGGAAGGCGTACTGCGGCAGATCGGCGGCACTGAAGGTGCCGGTCACACCACCGCCCGCGGTGATCAGCGAGTAAGTGGTATTGCCGGTGAACGGCGCCAGGCTGTTGACCACCAGACCGCCACCCAGAGCTGCCGTGCCACCAACCGCCAGCGGTGTGGCGGTTGGCGAGCTGACCGTCAGCGCCAGCACACCATCACTGCCGTTGGTCAGGTTGCCGGCCACGCTCAAAGTACCGTCAGCACCACCGGAAGCCACCACACCGTGGTTGACCACCGAACCGACGCTGCCATTACCGCTCAGGCCTGCGCCATTGGCGACGGTGACTTGTGCGCCCAACGAAGCCCGGGCCGCACGACTGCCGACTTGCAGCACGCCCTGATCAACAGAGACCGTGCCGCTGAACGGCTGATTGCCGGTCAGCAACAACGTGCCGGCGCCGCGTTTGGCCATCGCCCCGAGTCCGCTGAGGATGCCGTTGAACTGGCCATTGGCATTCTGCTGGAACACCAGTGTGGCGTTGTCGGTGATGTTGCCTTGCAGGCTCGTGGTGTTACCGATCAGCGTACCGCCACTGACGGTGGTGCCGCCGCTGTAGGTGTTGGCGCCACTGAGCACCAACGTGCCGGAGTCGAGTTTCTCGATACCACCCGTCCCCACCAGCGGTACGGAAATTTCCGCACTCGCCCCGGCATTGACCCGCACCGGCGCCAGACTGCCGTCGGCACCGTTGACCGGCGTCAGCGTACCGCCAGCTCCCGGAACCAGACTGTAACCCCCGGCGAGGAACTGCAGGCCGGTGAAGTTCTGATTGCCCTGCACAGTGACGGTACCGGCCTGGCCGCCGAACACCGCGAACTGACCATTGGACGCCAGTGCCTGAGTGCCGCTCGGATCGGTCCAGTTGGTGCCCGGGCCCCACACGCCACTGCCGCCGCCGATGCTGCCGTCCGGATTGGTGGTGCCACCGTTCCAGAACTGCACTTCACCCGGACTGCCCTGCACCAGCAGGTTGACCTGATTGGCGATCGCGGTTTGCAGGGTCAGGTTGGCCGCCGATACCGGCAGGCTGCCGTAGACCAAACCGTTGTCGGTCAGGCTGCCACCGTAACGGAACAGTTGATAGACCCCGGTGCCGAAGCCGCCGGCGTTGCTGACATTCAGCGTACCGTCGAGGGTCAGGTTGCCGGCGACATTGACCACCGTGGTGGAGCTGGCGGCCGAGCCGAGGCTGAAGTCCAGATTGGTCCCCGAGGACAGTGCCAGCGAACCAACCGACAACGGCGTGGCCGTGCCGCCACCGGTCAGCGTTGCACCGCTGGCCAGTTGCACGTTGCCGCCCAGTTGCCCGCTGCCGCCGACTTTCGCGCCGCTGGCGACGTTGACATTGGCGCTGTTGAACACGCCGTTGACGATCAGGTTGCCGGCCTGCACCGAGGTGTCGCCGGTGAAGGTGTTGTTGCCGGTCAGGAGCAATTGACCGGTGCCGGTTTTGTTCAGCGTGCCGGCGCCCGTCAGGTTGCCGGTGTAGCTGCCGTCGGCGTTTTGTTCGAAGGTCAGCGTCGCGTTGTTGACGATCGCACCTTGCAGGCTGCTGGTGTCACCCGTGGTGCTGCCGCCGTTCAGCGTGGTACCACCGCTGTAAGTATTGGCGCCACTCAGCACGAGGTCACCGCTGCCGTTTTTCACCAGACTGCCGGTGCCCGTGATGGCGCCGAGCAGCGTGGTGTTCTGGTTGCCGGCCAGGGTCAATTGCGACCCCAGATTGATCGCGTTGGCCAGTTGCAGCGCCGAGCTGCTGTCGAGGCTGGCGTTGCCGCTCACGCTCAATGCACCGCTGCTGATCGCGCTGTTATTGCCCAGCACCAGTGTGCCGCCAGCGAGCTGCGTACCACCGCTGTAGGTGTTGCTGCCGTTGAGGGTCAGGCTCGAAGCGCCAGACTTGATCAGGCTGCCCGTCCCACTGACTACACCGTCGAGGGTCAAGGCGTTGCTGCCAGCGACAGTCAGGCCACCGTTCACCACCACATCGTTGCCCAGAGTCACAGCCGTGTTGCTGTCCAGTGCGGTGCCGTCCGCAGCGGTCAACACGCCAGTGCCGAGCGCCGCGTTATTGCCGACAACAATCTTGCCGCCATTGAGCGCGGTGCCGCCGGTGTAACCGTTGGCGGCGTTGAGCACCAACGTACCGCTGTCGTATTTGCCGAGGGTGCCGCTGCCATTGAGTGCAACACCGACGGTCGCGGTGGCGTTCGGATCAACGCGCACCGAGGCATTGCCCAGCGAACCGTTGACCAGATTCAGCGAACCCGCCGTGCCGTTCACCAGACTGTAGCCATCGGTGACGAACTGCATGCCGGTGATGGTTTGTGCGCCATTGACAGTGATCGTGCCCGCCGTGCCCTGGAACACCGCGAAGTTGTTGGTCCAGGCCTGATTGGTGGTGCCGTTGACGTCGGTCCAGTTGGTGGTGCCGGTGCCCCAGGTACCGCTGCCGCCATCGACCGATCCGTTGGCCACCAGCTGGTTGCCGTCCCAGAACTGCACGGTGACACCCGGTGCGGTGACCAGCAGGTTGATCTGGTTGGCCAGCGCGGTTTGCAGGGTCAGATCGCCCGGAGTGACGCTGCCCGGCAGCGTGCCGATCAGCACGCCGTTGTCAGTCAGGCCGCCGGTGTAGTTGATCAGGCGATACACGCCGCTGCCAAAACCACCGATATCGCTGACGTTGAGGGTGCCGTCGAGGGTCAGGTTGCCGCCGACATTCACCAGTGCGTTACCACCACCGGAGACCGGCGCGCCGAGGCCGACATCGAAGTTGGAATTGCCGTTGAGCACCAGCGAGTTCACCGACAGGGTGCTGCCGGTGACACCGGCCAGATGCCCGCCATCGGCCACCGTCACCGCACCGGTCAAGGTGCCGCTGCCACCAAGGGTGCCGCCGCTGTTGACCAGCACGTTGCCGCTGGCCAGCGAGCCGTTGACCTGCAAGGTGCCGGCGTTGACGTTGGTATCGCCGGTCAGATCGCTGATGCCGCTGAGGGTCAGCGCACCCGAGCCGAGCTTGGTCAGCCCGCCGTCACCGCTGAGGATGCCGGCGAAGGTGCTGCTGACGTTGTTGCCACCCAGGCTCAGGGTGTTGCCGGTGCCGACCAGCGCGGTACCGCTGCCGGTCAGGCTGGCGAGGCTACCCGAAGCACCGAGATTCAGCGCCGCGCCGCCCGCGAGGTTGACCGTGGCGTTGTTGCCCAATGCCGTGCCGCTCAGGGTGGTCAGGCTGCCGGACAGCACATCGAAAGTGCCGCTGAAGGTGTTGTTGCCACTCAATGTGAGGTCGGCCAGACCATTCTTGGTCAGGGTGCCGGCGCCGGCGATCACACCGCCGAGGGTCAGGTTGTTGTTACCGGCCAGAGCCAGATTCGCGTTGACGTTGAGGTTGTTGGCCAGCACCAGAGGCGCGGAGTTGTCGAGGGTCGAAGCGCCGGCCACAGTCAGCGCGCCGCTGCCCAGCGAGCCGCCAGTGCCGAGGGTCAGCGTACCGGCATTCAGTGTGGTGCCACCGGTGTAAGTATTGATGCCGTTGAGCGTCAGGTTCGAGGCGCCGTTCTTGATCAACCCGCCCGCGCCACTGACCACGCCAGCGAGGGTCAGGTTGTTGCTGCCGGCGTTGCTCAAGTTGGCGTTGAGCACCACGTTGTTGCCCAGGCTCAGCGCACTGTTGCTGTCCAGCGCCGAGGCACCCGCCACGGTCAGGTTGCCCAGGCCCAGCGCCGAGTTGCTGCCGGCGGTCAGGGTGCCGGCGTTCAGGGTGGTGCCACCGAGGAAGTTGTTGTTGCCGCTCAACGTCAGGTTGGCTGCGCCGTTTTTGCTCAGGCTGCCGGCGCCGTTGACCGTACCGGCCAGCGTCAGATCCGCCGTGCCGCTAATGCCGAGATTGCCGGCCAGATTCACCGCGTTGTTCACCGAAACCGCCGTGCTCGCATCCAGCGTGGTGCCGCCCGCCGCGTTCAACGTGCCGGAACCCAGCGCCGAGTTCGACGCCAGAATCAGCCCGCCGGCATTCAGCGCTACCGGGCCGAGGAAGGCGTTGTTGCCGCCGAGAGTCAGGTTCGCCGCGCCGGTTTTGATCAGGCCACCAGTGCCGCCAATGACGCCGTTAAGCGTCAGCGCATTGCTGCCGACCACGGTGAGGTTGCCGTTGAGTGTTGCCGCGTTGGCCAGTGTCACCGCCGCGTTGCTGTCCAGCTGCGTGCCGGCATTCGCCGTCAGCGTACCGGTACCGAGCGCGGTGTTGCTGCCGACGATGATTTTGCCGCCGTCCAGCTGCGTGCCGCCGCTGTAGGTGTTGGCGCCGTTGAGCACCAGGGTACCGGCGTCCAGTTTGTTGAGGATGCCACTACCATCGATATTCACGCCGATGGTCGCAGTGACGCCCGGATCAACCCGCAGCGCTGTGGTACCGCCAGTGCCGTTGACGGCGGTCAGTTGCCCTGCTCCGCCGTTGACCAGGTTGTAACCATCGGTAAGGAATTGCATGCCGGTGAACGCTTGCGTGCCGTTCACCGAGACAGTGCCGGCGGCGCCCTGGAACACCGCGAAGTCACCGGCCCATGACTGGTTGACCAGACCGTTGGCATCGGTCCAGTTGGTGCCGACCGCGTTCCACGTGCCGCTGCCGCCATCGACCACGCCGTTGGCGATGGTCTGGCTGCCGTCCCAGTAACGGATGTTGCTGTTCGGTGCCGACACTTGAATGTTGATCTGATTGGCCACACCGGTCTGTACCACCAGATCGCCGAGGGCGTAACCGACCGGCACGCTGGCGACATCAAGGCCCAGATTGGTCAGGGCCCCGGTGTAGTTGAACAGACGATACACACCGACGCCGAAACCACCGGCATCGCTGACGTTGAGATTGCCGTCAAGGGTCAGGTTGCCGCCGATGTTCATCAGCGAACTGGTCGACGGAGTCCCCAGCGCCACATCCACGTTGCTGCCGGCACCCAGGGTCAGCGCACCCGCCGACAGGGTATTGCCCGACGACAGCGCCAGATGCCCGCCACTGTTGATGTTCACCGCGCCGAGCGCCGAGCCGGTACCGGTCAGGGTGCCGCCGGTGTTGACGTTAACCTGCGTGCTCGCCAGCGAACCGCTCAGGTTCACGATACCGCCATCGATCGCGGTATTGCCGGTAATGCCGTTGATGCCAGTGAGGTTCAAGGTGCCGGTACCGACTTTGGTCAGGCCGCCGCTGCCGCTGAGATCACCATCAAAGGTGCTGGTGACGTTACCGCCACCGACGGTCAACGTGTTGCTGCCAGTCAGTTGCACACTGCCGCTGCCGGTCAGCGCGCCGAGGCTGGCATCGCTACCGAGATTCAGGCCGGCACCGGCACTGATGTTGACGCCGGAAGTGTTGCCCAGCGCGTTGCTGTTGAGGGTGGTGACGCTGCCGGAGACAATGTTCACGGCGCCGGTAAAGGTGTTGTTGCCGGCCAGAGTCAGGTCCGACAAACCGTTTTTGGTCAGGCTGCCGGCGCCGTCGATGATGCCGTTAAGGCTCAGGTCGTTGTTACCGGCCACCGTCAGCCCGGCGTTGAGGGTGATCGCGTTGCCGATGCCGAACGAGGCGCTGTTGTCGAGGGTCGCTGCGCCGCCGACGGTCAAGCCGCCACTGCCCAGACCATTGGCATTGCCCAGGGTCAAGGTGCCGGCGTTGAGGGTGGTGCCGCCGCTGAAAGTGTTGTTGCCGTTGAGTGTCAGGTTGGCCGCACCGTCCTTGATCAGTTGGCCTGTGCCGCTGGTCACGCCACCGAGGGTCAGGTTCTGCGTGCCGCCGACGGTCAATCCAGCGTTGAGAGTGACATCGTTGTTGAGGCTGACCAGCGGCGAGTTGCTGTCCAGTGTGGCAGCGCCAGCGACGGTCAGTGCGCCGGAACCCAGCGCCGAACTGTTGCCGACGGTCAGCGTACCGGCATTCAGCGTGGTACCGCCGAGGTAGTTGTTGGCCGCATTGAGAATCAGGTTGGCCGCGCCGCTTTTCACCAGACTTCCAGCGCCGCTGACCAGACCGGTCAAAGTCAGATCTGCCGTGCCGCCGACATTCAAGGCACCGGCCAGGCCCACTGCGTTGTTCAGGCTGACGGCGGTGTTGGCGTCGAGCGTGGTGTTGGCTGCCGCGTTCAGCGTACCGACGCCCAGCGCGGTGTTGCTGCCGACAATCAGCTTGCCGGTGTTCAGTGCAGTGTTGCCGAAATAGGTGTTGGCGCCATTGAGGGTCAGGTCGGCCGCGCCGTTCTTGGTCAGCCCACCGATACCGGCGACCACGCCGCCGAGAGTCAGCGCATTGCTGCCGCCGACCGTCAGGGTGCCGGCGAGGTTGACGTTGTTGGCCAGGGTCGCGGCGGTGCTGGCATCCAGCGAGGTGCCATTCGACGCGTTGAGTGTGCCGGTGCCGAGTGCGGTGTTGGAGCCGACCACCAGCGAACCGGCGTTCAGCGCCGTGGTGCCGGTGTAGGTGTTGTTGCCGGTCAGGGTCAGGCTCGATGCCCCGGTCTTGATCAGGCCATTGCTGCCGCTGATCACCCCGCCGAGGGTCAGCGCGTTGGCGCCGCCGGTGGTGAGGTTGGCATTGAGGATCACGTTGTTGTTCAGGGTCACGGCGGAGCTGCCGTTGAGCGTGCCCGCACCTTCCACCGACAAGGCGCCGGTGCCCAGTGCCGCGCCGTTGCCGACGGTCAGGCTGCCGGCATTCAACGTGGTGCCGCCGCTGTAGGTATTGGTGCCGTTGAGGGTGAGATTGGCGGCGCCGTTTTTCACCAGTTGGCTGGTGCCGCTGATCACGCCACCGAGGGTCAGCGCGTTGCTGCCGCCAATCCCCAGACTGTTATTGAGAATGACGTTGTTGTTCAGCGTCACCGCCGCATTGCTGTCCAGAGTCGCCACGCCGCCGACGGTGATGTTGCCGCTGCCGAGCGCCGCATTCGCACCCGCAGTAATGGTGCCGGCGTTCAACGCGACAGCACCGAGGAAGGTGTTGGCGCCATTGAGAATCAGATTGGCCGCGCCGTTTTTGGTCAGACCGCCGCTGCCGCTGACGATGCCGCCGAGGGTCAGGTTGGCGCTGCCGCCGATGTTCAGGTTGCCGCCGAGGCTGACCGCGTTGGTCAGCGCCACCGCTGTGCTGGCATCGAGGGTGGTACCTGCTGCCGTGGTCAATGCGCCAGTGCCCAGCGCGGTGTTGCTGCCGACAATCAGCGTACCGGCATTCAGCGCAGTGCCGCCGGAGAAAGTGTTGTTGCCGCTGAGGCTCAGGTTGGCCGTGCCATTCTTGATCAGGTTGCCGGCGCCGCTGACGACGCCGCTCAGGCCCAGTGCCTGGGTGCCGCCAATGGTCAGATCCGCCGCCAGCGCGACAGCGTTGGCCAGGGTCACTGCGGTGGTCGCATCCAGCGTGGTGCCGGCTGCTGCGTTCAACGCGCCAGTCCCCAGCGCGGTGTTGCTGCCGACGAACAGGCTGCCGGCGTTCAGTAGCGTGTTGCCGGCGTTGGTGTTGTTGCCCGTCAGGGTCAGGCTGGCGGTACCGGTCTTGGTGATACCGCCGGTGCCGGACAATACGCCGCCCAGGGTCAGCGCGTTGCTGCCGAGCACATTGAGGTTGCCGGTCATCGCGATGTTGTTGGCCAGCGACACGTTGGCGGTGCTGTCGAGGCTGGTGCCAGCGGCGGTGTTCAGCGCACCGCTGCCCAGTGAGTTGTTGTTGGTCACCAGCAGGCTGCCGGCGCTCAGGGTGGTGGTGCCGGTGTAACCGCTGTTGGCGCCACTGAGGGTCAGGCTGCCGGTGCCGGTCTTGGTCAGGCCGCTGCTGCCGCTGATCAGGCCGCCGAGGGTCAGCGCGCCGGTGCCGCCGGCCGTCAAAGTGCCACCGAGGCTGATGGCGTTGGCCAGGCTGATCGTGCCCGGCGCGCTCAGGGTCGTCGCGCCAGTGACGTTGAGGGTGCCGGTGCTGAATGCCTGATTGTTGCTGATCTGCACCGTGCCGCCATTGAGCGTGGTGTTGCCCAGGTAGGTGTTGGCGGCGCTGAGGCTCAGTTGCCCGGCACCGATTTTGGTCAGGCCACCGCTGCCGGAAATCACCCCGCTCAGGGTCGTGGCGTTGGTGCCTTGCACCGTCACGCCACCAGCGCCGAGGGAGATCAGGTTGCTGATGTTCAGACCGGCGTTGCTGGCCTGGAGGATCCCGCCGTTGGAGGTGAGCACCCCGCTGCCGAACGTGGCGTTGTTGTTGAACTGGGCGACACCGCCATTGAGCGTGGTCGCGCCGCTGACCAGTGGCCCCTGCAGGGTCCAGGTCCCGCTGTTGATGGTCAGGTTGTTGAAGTTGACGTAAGTGGCGCTCGACGCCGTGCCGACCCCGGTGGTGCCGCCGCCGACGCCGATCGGGTTCTGCAGGATCAGGCTGTTGGTGCCACCCGCGCCGCCGTCGACGGTGCCGGTCGGGGCGAAGGTCAGGTTGATGCCGATCAGCCCGCCGAGCCCCACACTGATCTGTACGCCGTCACCCACGTTGACACTGGAGCCGGTTACCGCCGTAAAGGTGTTGGTGCTGCTCGCGCCCATCGACACGCCGCCGGTGATCGCACCGGCGTTGGTGAAGGTGTTGCCCGCCGCCGAGGTCTCGAAGGCGATGCGTCCGTTGATCACGCCGGTGCTGCTGTTGGTCATGTTGACCTGCGAGCCGCCGTACACGCCGACCACCGGAGTATCGGCCAGGGTGATACCGCCGATCGAGAGCCCGGTCGAAGTGATGGTGCCGTTGTTGGTGATGCTGGTGGTGCCCGCTGCGGCGTTGTTCACCGCGATACCCAGACCGTCGAGGCTGGTCAGGTTGAGCCCGAGCAACATGCCGGTACCACGGATGATCCCGCTGGCGTTGTTGAGCACGCTGACCGTACTCGTCGCGCCGGTGCCGATGAAGGCGCCGCCGCTCAACACCGACACCAGCCCCAGCAGCGCCGGATCAAGGGTGCCAGAGTTGTTCAGGCTGATGTTGACCCCGGTCAGGTCCATCACATGGCCGCCGAGCGTCGCGTTCATCTGCGCCCCGGAGTTGACGTTGACCGTCAGGCCGTTGGTGGCACTGGAAAAACTGTTGAGAAACAGCGGCAGACTCGGCACACCGGTACAGGTCACGGTGGAACCCGCCGTGGAGCATGTGGCCAGTGCAGGTGCGCTGACCCCACCGAACAGCAGTCCGGCGACGCTCAGGTGCACAGCAAGGGAAAGTGGGGAAAAACGCGAAACGAGGGCGACACCAAACCTTGCTTCCACGGGCTACTCCTTGTCGTGGCCAAATTCTTCCTTGAAAGCGTGCAAGCGGTGCTTATTCCACACGCGAATCAAGACTGCGACGGTCATCACAAAACCGCGTTCTGGGTGACAAGCTAGTAGACGCCCCGCCATGGAGCACTGATTAAATGGTGTTAATACTTTAATACTAGGGCCGTCTAGAACAGGGTTTTCGGCCAGTAAACGCTGGCCCCTGTCCAGGCCACCTCCCCTGTAGGAGCTGCGGCACGCTGCGATCTTTTGATCCTGATTTTTCAAAGCAAAATCAAAAGATCGCAGCATGCCGCAGCTCCTACAGGGGCAAGCGGAGCGACTTGGTACGTGTTGTGCAAACGTTTGCGACCTGCCTATCACGGCTTTTTCGTAACAAAACCGTACAGACCCGCAGAATCCGGGCCTCGATCCGCAAAAAAAGGACTTTGAATGCACGCTGCTTCCCTTCTTCGCGCCCCATTCGCGCGCACGCTTGCTGTTTCCCTACTACTGACCGGCGTTACCGGAGTTCTCAGCCACAGCGCGTGGGCACAACCGGCCCTGCCCGACGAATCCGCCCAGGGCGAAGCCCTCAGCCCGGAAGCTGCCCCGCCGCAAAAAGGCGCCTATCTGTCGGACTGGTACAACCAGGACCTGACGCTGATCGGCAGCAAGGACATCAGCTTCGGGCCGCAACCGGCCGACGATATCTACCTGGAATACGAGTACTTCGGGCGCAAGGGTCCGTTCGAGCTGTACGGCTACGTCGACATTCCGAAGATCTTCAACATCGGCAACAGCCACGACAAAGGCGTGTGGGATCACGGCTCACCGGTGTTCATGGAGCACGAGCCGCGCATCTCCATCGACTACCTCGCCGGCCGCAGCCTGGCCATCGGCCCGTTCAAGGAATGGTACGTGGCGTTCGACTGGATCTACGATCACGGCAGCCGCAAGGAGAACCGCGCCAACACCCTGTACAGCGGCTTCGGCACCGACATCGACACCCACTCGCGGGTCAACCTGTCGGCCAACCTGTACGGGCGCTACCAGTGGGAAAACTACGGTGCGAGCAATGAATATTCGTGGGACGGCTACCGCGCGCAACTCAAGTACATCGTGCCCATCGACAAATTCAGCAACGGCGCCTCGCTGACCTACATCGGCTTCACCAACTTCGACTTCGGCTCGGACATCCACAAGGACAACCCGGCGCGCACCGCCAATGCCACGGTGGCGACCAACGTCTTGCTCTACTCGTTCACCCACCTGCGCTTCACTCTGGTCGGCCGTTACTTCCACAACGGCGGCAACTGGGAGGACGGCAGTGAGCTGAACTTCGGCGACGGCAATTTCCGCGCGCGCTCCAACGGTTGGGGTTACTACGCCGGCATCGGCTACCAGTTCTGAAATCAGGAGATTCTCATGCAAGCAATGACGCGTCTGACCCTGGCCGCTGCGGCCCTGCTCTCTTCCACCACTTGGGCGGCTGAAGCGCCGATTCAGCCGAAAGTCGTGCTGATCACCATGTTCGCCCCCGAGGCACAGAACTGGATCGAGCGCCTCGATCTGAAACAGGAAATCCGCGTACCGGGCCTGTCCGCCGAGTACCCGACTATCCGCTGCAACAGCCAACAGGTGTGCCTGCTGACCACCGGCATGGGCCAGACCAACGCCGCCGCTTCAACCCTGGCCTTGGCCCTGTCGCCGAAATTCGACCTGCGCAAAAGCTGGTTTCTGATCGCCGGGATCGCCGGCATCAGCCCCAAACACGGGACCATCGGTACCGCCGCCTGGGCGCATTACCTGGTGGAATTCGGTACCCAATGGGAGCTGGACTCGCGCGATGCGCCGGCGAGCTGGCCGACTGGCTACCTGGGCATCAACACCAAGGGTCCGAACGAAAAACCGCCGCTGGACTACAAGACCGAAGTCTTCGAACTCAACCCGAAACTGCAGGCCAAAGCCTTCGCCCTGAGCCACAAGGTCGAGCTGAGCGAGAGCAAGGAATCGGCGGCGTGGCGCCTGAAATACCCGTCGGCCCCGGCCAATCAGCCGCCAGTCGTCACCCGTTGCGACACGCTGGCGGGCAACACCTGGTTCTCGGGTACTCGCCTGAGCGAACGCGCCGAGGTCTGGACCAGATTGTTGACCGACAATCAGGGTGAATACTGCACCACGCAACAGGAAGACAACTCCACTTACGAGGCCTTGTTGCGCGCCAGTCGTGAAGGTCTGGTGGATGTCCAGCGTCTGGCGGTGGTACGTGCAGGCTCTGACTTCGACCGTCCTGCTCCTGGCGGCAGCGAGGTGGACAATCTGCTGAAATACGCCGATCAGGGCGGCTTTGTGCCGGCGCTGGAAAACCTCTATCGCGCCGGCAATCCGCTGGTGCAGGACATTCTGAAAAACTGGTCGGCGTGGGAAAACGGCGTCCCGCAATCCTGAATCCTGCGCCAATCAATTGTAGGAGTGAGCCTGCTCGCGATAGCGGTGAGTCAAATAACCCATTTGTAATTGACACACCGCTATCGCGAGCAGGCTCACTCCTACAAGGGGGACGTGGTGCTCAGGGAATCAGGATGACCTTGTCGCCACTGCCCTGATTCACCTCTGCATAGCACTGCAACCCCTGCGCCAATGGCACCTCCACCAACCCCTGCGGTAGCGGCAGCAGATCCTCATCAAAGAACCGCCCAAACTGCTCGAGCATCGCCGCACAGGCTTGCACGCCGTACAACAGCGAGTTGATCCCGACCACCGAACCGCCCTTGCGGTACAACGCCAGCGCCGGCAACTGCACATGGCCGTCGACCGGTGCGGCGATGATCGCGATGCGCCCGAAGGCTGCCAATGCCGCCACCGAGGCCGGCAGCCAGAAACCGGTGGTGTCGAAGATCACGTCGGCACCGCCGCTGTACACCGCGTCGACCTGTGCGCCGAGGTCTTCGGGTTTATCCAGCTGAATCGTCTGGAAGCCTTGCGCCTGCAACGCCTTGACCTGCTCCGGCCTACGCGCTGACGCGAGGATTTGCGCCCCACGCACCTTGGCCAGCGCCAACGCCGCTGTGGCCACCGCACCGCCGCCGATCACCAGCAAACGGGTTTCCCCCTTCACCAGACTGCGCTCCAGCGCATCCCACGCCGTGGTGTAAGGCACACCGAGGCTAGCCGCCTGAGCGAAACTCAGGTGCGACGGTTTGTGCGCCACGCCATTGACCGGCAGTTTGACGAACTGCGCGTGCGAGCCATCGGCGAAAAAGCCCAACTCGCGCCCGGTGCCCCAGACTTCCTGACCGAGCAACGCCTGCGGGCCTTCGACCACGACACCGGCAAAATCACGCCCGGGAATCCGTGGCAATGTGGTGTACGGAAATCGCCCGAGCACGTTCTTCACATCGCTGGGGTTCAGACCGGCCGCCTTGATCTCGACCAGCACTTCATTCGCGCCAGGCAACGGGGTCGGTACGTCGACGAAACGCAGGGAAGACAGATCGCCGGTTTGATCGAATTGCAGTGCTTTCATGAGGACATCCACCAAAGGAAAAAGGACAATTCAGGACAGCCAGCCGGCGACCAGTTGCCGACCCATCGGCCACAACTGCTCACCCGCGAGCATACCGAGCAGCCCCACCAGCGCGATGGCCGGTGGCGCCGGGGAACGGAAGTCCAGTGCGCCATAAAGCAGGCCGACACCCAGACCGATGGCCAGCGAAATCAGGTAGTTCATGGAGGAAACTCCGCCGCGTTAAAAGAATGGGCAAAGTCTAGGGAAGGATGGGCAGAGGTGTCGGCCAAGGACTTCTGAATTTCGGCCAATTCTCAGTGATGTCCCCCTGTAGGAGCTACCGCAGGCTGCGATCTTTTGACTTTGATTTTTAAAAACAAGATCAAAAGATCGCAGCCTGCGGCAGCTCCTACAGGGATCGGGTTCAGGTGGTGGAGAATTGCGAAGGCGCCACGCCCAGCTCGCGCCGGAACATGTCACTGAAACTGCTCGGCGAATACCCCAGCTCGCGAGCGATCACACTCACCGGCACGCCCTGAATCAACTCGGCCACCGCCGTCGCCAGTTGCACCTGCCGCCGCCATTCGGCGAAGCCCATGCCGAGGCTGTCCTTGAACAGCCGCGCCAGCGTGCGCACGCTGGCCCCGGCGTTTTCCGCGTGCTGTTCGAACGGAATCTCCAGCGACGGTGCCGCCATCACCGCCTGGCACAGATTCATCAGGCGCCGGTCGGAATCGTCCGGCAGCGGGATCTTCAATTGTGAGCGCCGGGCACGCTTGAGCTCCAGCAAGGCCAGCCCGACCAACGCGTCGTAATAGGTAGGCTCACCGCTGTCGCCCTGCTCCACCAGCCCGATGATCAACTCACGCAGCAGCCCACCGACCTCGATCACCTGCACCGCCGGATCCAGCGTTGCCGCCAGCACCGGGCGCAGGTAGATATTGCGCATCTGCAAGTCCGACACCACACGAATCCCGTGCGGCACCCCGGGCGGCAACCACACCGCGCGCTGCGGTGGCACCACCAGCGCCTCATGCGGGGTCTCGACCCACATCACCCCGCTCATCGCATACAGCAACTGACCCCAGACATGCTCGTGCGGCTCGATGAACAAACCGCGCGGATAGGTACGCGCCAGCGGCTGCACCGGCACATCGGTATCCGTGAGATCGGGGGGCGCGGCGAGGGCCATGGCGAGCATTCATTGGGGTTGGCGGAGCGGCCATGTTAACCACTGCGCCCATGCGTCGCCAACGATAGATACCGTCGGACAATCCGAGTGAATTTTCCCGACGCGCCGCGATCCTTCTAATACCACAGGGAGGAATACGGGCTTTATGAACAACGCAAAACTGTTTGTCATCGATTACACCCTTCACGGCACGCCTAAGTCGTTCATTATCCGCTCGGACAGAATGGACAACGCCGAGGCGTGGCACTGGGCAAGCTGCGACGCCGGTGTGGGTCGCATCCCGCGTTTCGGCCGGGAAAAAGTGCAAAAGACCAGCAAACCGATGGCGGAGAAATTCGGCGTGGAAAATGTCACATGGCGACCGGCGAGCTAGAATCTCGTCAGGCGATGGGGACTCTTTGGGGGCGTACACAATGACCAGCATCTTCAGCCCGGCGCATCTGGATTACGGCCTGGACACCCTGTTCGGCCGTATCACCAAAAGCGTGGACTGTCGGGTGGGTCTTGAGGCTGTCGAGGACGACCCGTATAGCTTCGCCCTGCGTGTGCCGGCGCCGCTACCGGAAGACCTCGACCAGGCGAAAACCGTGGTGGTCAGGGTTGACGGGCGACGACTGCAAGGCACGGTCCGCCATACCGAACGGCTGGATGATGAAAGCCTGAAACTGCAAGTGGAGCCTGATTAGGCTCCACTTTTTTATGCGCGCGGTTATTTGGGGTGGGCGCAATGGCAGCCTTTGCTTGAACACTCTTCACCGCCCTTGTGGTGGTGTGCGCAGGCTTCACAGCAATAGTGTTTGCCGTGCACGGCGTAGGCGTGTTCGCCTTCCTTGATGGTGCATTTGCAGTTGGGGCAATCGCATTTTCTATCGGGCATGGGGGCAGACTCCTTTTTTGGTGGTTGTCTGTGGCTTGCGAGGGCAAGCCGTAGAGAACAGTGTAGGAGCTGCCGAAGGCTGCGATCTTTTGATCTGGTTTTTTGGGGGGGATTGGGTGTACATCCGTTTCTGCTGGCGATATTGGGTGAATATCCGTTTCTTCGAGTGCTGCCGCTGGCGGTTTCGCTCTTACAGCGAGTCACTAAAAAATGCTTCAGCTTCCGCTTTTGTCATTGCCACTTCGTTCTCAATAACTGCATATGACACGACTCGATACCGCAAGGAATTCTGTCAAGGAACCGGTAAGGCGCTAAAACCGATCCAAAACGTCGGACAGCCCTCGGATGAAACGCAGCGACGGCTCAAAGCCAGCTCTCGCCAGCAGGTCTTCATAGGTGTTGTTGCGCGGGTTTTGCGCAGGCACAAAAAAGCCGATCCAGGTGATCGGCTTAAGTGTCTGATTTTACTCAGGAATAATGGTCGGGACGGAGTGATTCGAACACTCGACCCCTAGCACCCCATGCTAGTGCGCTACCGGACTGCGCTACGCCCCGACTGGTTTGAAACCCGCCCCTCGTCTCGAAGAGCGCTCAAGAATATATCGCAAGCTTTTGAAAACTGGAAGTATTCAAACGCAGCTTTTTATTTCTTGAGAACCACCAGTACATCTTCAAGCTCAGCGATCATCTGGCGGATCATTTGCTTGTATTGGGTGGTGTCGTCTTTGGCTTCATCGCCGGACAAACGCAGACGCGCGCCACCAATAGTGAATCCCTGATCGTAAAGGAGCGCGCGGATCTGCCGGATCATCAGTACATCCTGGCGCTGATAATACCGGCGGTTTCCGCGGCGTTTGACGGGGTTGAGTTGAGGAAACTCCTGCTCCCAGTAGCGCAGCACGTGCGGTTTTACCGCACACAGCTCGCTGACTTCACCAATGGTGAAGTAGCGTTTGCCCGGGATGACGGGTAGTTCGTCGTTATGACTTGGTTCCAGCATAAGCCTCAACTCGGGCCTTCAACTTCTGCCCTGGACGAAAGGTGACCACACGGCGAGCCGTGATCGGGATTTCTTCCCCCGTTTTCGGGTTGCGGCCAGGCCGCTGGCGCTTGTCCCGAAGGTCGAAATTGCCGAAACCGGACAATTTGACCTGCTCGTTGTCTTCAAGAGCGTGCCTGATTTCCTCGAAAAACAGTTCAACCAATTCCTTGGCTTCCCGCTTGTTCAGGCCCAGCTCTTCATACAGACGTTCCGCCATCTCAGCTTTCGTCAAAGCCCCCATACGTCACTTCCTTAACGTGGCGTTCAACCTTTGTTCGAGCGAGGTGAGGATGTTTTGCGTCGTCGAATTCACCTCATCGTCATTAAGAGTGCGCGATGGATGCTGCCAGGTCAAGCCAACTGCAAGGCTTTTTCTATCAGGATCAATGCCTTTACCCTGATACACGTCAAACAGCCTGAGATCCGTGAGCCATTCGCCTGCATTTTCACGGATTACGTCCAATACAGCCGAGGCCGCGACATCTTTGTGCGCGATCAGTGCAAGGTCACGACGCACTTCAGGAAAACGCGACAACTCGTGGAATTGCGGCATTTTTCCGGAAGCGACTTCAGCCAGAACCAGCTCGAAGACGAATACCGGACGATCCAGACCCAGGGCTTTGGACAGCTCTGGGTGGATCGCACCGATAAAGCCCACTTCACGCCCGTCACGCTCGATGCGCGCGGTTTGACCCGGGTGCAGCGCCGGGTGTTTGCCCGGAGCGAAAGTGAAGGTATCCAACGCACCGGCAAAACCCAGCACCGCTTCAACGTCAGCTTTCACGTCGAAGAAATCGACGGTATCGCGCCCCTGTGCCCAGCCTTCCGGCAGACGGCTGCCGCACACCACACCCGACAGCATCGGCTCTTGCTTCAGACCTTCGAGTTGACCGACGAAGCGCAGACCGCTTTCGAACAGACGCACGCGATCCTGCTGACGGTTCAGGTTGTGCTGCAACGCCTTGACCAGGCCCGGCCACAGCGAAGAACGCATGGCAGCCATGTCATTGGAAATCGGGTTGGCCAGCAACAGTGGCTCGACGCCCGGGTTGAACAGTTCGAACTGTTTCGGATCGATGAAGCTGTAAGTGATCGCTTCCTGATAACCACGGGCAACCAGCAGACGACGCAATTCAGGCAATTCGCTGCGTGCTTCAGCCTTGGCCTGTGGCGCCAGACGCGCTTGCGGGTAGCGAACCGGCAGACGGTTGTAGCCGTACAGACGCGCCAGCTCTTCGATCAGATCGACTTCCAGGCTGATGTCGAAGCGGTGGCTTGGCACTTCTACGCGCCACTGCCCTGCTCCGTCAGCGGAAATATTCAGGCCCAAGGCGCTGAGCAGACGCTCGACCTGCGCCGAATCCATTTCCATCCCCAGCATCTGGGTGATGCGCTGCGCGCGCAGGGTGATCGGCGCAATCGACGGCAGATGTTGCTCGCTGACGGTCTCGATGATCGGGCCGGCTTCACCACCGGTGATTTCCAGCAGCAGGCCGGTGGCGCGCTCCATGGCTTCACGGGCCAGTTGCCAGTCCACGCCACGCTCGTAACGGTGCGACGCGTCGGTGTGCAGGCCGTAGGACCGAGCCTTGCCAGCCACCGCGATCTGGTCGAAGAAGGCACTTTCCAGGAAAACGTCGCGGGTGGTTGCGGACACACCGCTGTGCTCGCCACCCATTACGCCGGCAATCGCCAGAGCGCGGGTGTGGTCGGCGATCACCAGCGTATCGCTACGCAGGCTGACTTCCTGACCGTCGAGCAAAACCAGCTTCTCACCCTCTTCCGCCATACGCACGCGGATGCCGCCATTGATTTCGGCGAGATCGAAAGCGTGCAACGGCTGACCCAGTTCGAGCATCACGTAGTTGGTGATGTCGACGGCAGCGTCGATGCTGCGCACTTCGGCGCGGCGCAGACGTTCAACCATCCACAGCGGGGTTGGTTTGGACAGGTCAACGTTACGGATGACACGACCCAGGTAACGCGGGCAGGCGGCAGGCGCCAGCACTTCGACCGGACGTACTTCGTCGTGCACGGCCGGAATGGCCATGACCACCGGACGGGTGACCGGAGCGGCGTACAGTGCGCCGACTTCACGGGCCAGACCGGCCAGCGACAGGCAGTCGCCACGGTTCGGGGTCAGGTCGACCTCGATGCTGGCGTCTTCCAGATCGAGATATACACGGAAATCTTCACCCACCGGCGCATCGGCCGGCAGCTCCATCAGACCGTCATTGCCTTCACCGACCTGCAGCTCGGCTTGCGAGCACAGCATGCCGTTGGACTCGACGCCGCGCAGCTTGGCCTTCTTGATCTTGAAGTCGCCCGGCAGTTCGGCACCGATCATGGCGAACGGAATCTTCAGGCCCGGACGCACGTTAGGCGCACCGCACACGACCTGGAAGGTTTCCGCGCCATTGCTGACCTGGCACACACGCAACTTGTCGGCGTCAGGGTGCTGCTCGGTGCTCAGCACCTCGCCCACGACCACGCCGCTGAATACACCGGCGGCCGGGGTCACGCTATCGACCTCCAGACCCGCCATCGACAGACGAGCAACCAGCTCGTCGCGACTTACCTGCGGGCTAACCCAGCCACGCAGCCATTGTTCACTGAATTTCATCCTGCTCTCCTAAGAATTCGTTACGACTAGCGAAATTGCGCGAGGAACCGCAAGTCGTTGTCGAAGAACAGACGCAAGTCATTCACGCCGTAACGGAGCATTGCCAGACGCTCGACGCCCATACCGAAAGCGAAGCCGGAGAACTCTTCCGGATCGATGCCGGACATGCGCAGCACGTTCGGGTGAACCATGCCGCAGCCCATGACTTCCAGCCAGCCGGTCTGCTTGCAGACGCGGCAGCCTTTACCGCTGCACATCACGCATTCCATGTCGACTTCAGCGGATGGCTCGGTGAACGGGAAGTAAGAAGGACGGAAACGTACGGCCAGCTCTTTCTCGAAGAACACCCGCAGGAATTCTTCGATGGTGCCTTTGAGATCGGCGAAATTGATGTCGCGATCGACCAGCAGGCCTTCGACCTGGTGGAACATCGGCGAGTGGGTGATATCGGAGTCGCTGCGATACACACGGCCTGGGCAGACGATGCGGATCGGTGGTTGCCTGGACTCCATGGTGCGGACCTGTACCGGTGACGTATGGGTGCGCAGCAACATGTTCGCGTTGAAATAGAAGGTGTCATGCATCGACCGGGCCGGGTGATGGCCTGGGATGTTGAGCGCTTCGAAGTTGTGATAGTCGTCTTCGACCTCAGGGCCTTCGGCGATGCCGTAGCCGATGCGGGTGAAGAACTGTTCGACTCGTTCCAGAGTCCGGGTCACCGGATGCAGACCTCCGGAGGTCTGGCCACGGCCCGGCAACGTCACGTCAATGGATTCGGCAGACAGTTTGGCAGCCAGTTCGGCTTCTTCAAACAGAGCCATGCGCGCATTGAGAACGCCTGTGACACGTTCCTTGGCAACGTTGATCAGGGCGCCGACTTGCGGACGCTCTTCTGCCGGCAAATTCCCCAGGGTCTTCATCACCTGAGTCAATTCACCCTTTTTGCCAAGGTATTGAACCCGGATTTGCTCCAGGGCATTGATATCTTCAGCGCTTTGCACAGCCTCTAGTGCTTGAGAGACCAGCGCATCCAGGTTTTCCATGTACAGACTCCAGATACAAAATAGGGGAAGAGCTTGAAGGCTCTTCCCCTATTTATGACGTTTAACACCTGGCCCCACAAAGGTGAGGCCGGGTGACTGTCGGGGGTACTTAAGCCAAGGTGGCTTTAGCTTTCTCGACAATCGCAGCAAACGCCGCTTTTTCGTTCACTGCCAGATCAGCCAGAACCTTACGGTCGATCTCGATGGACGCTTTTTTCAGGCCAGCGATGAAACGGCTGTAGGACAGACCGTTAACACGAGCACCAGCGTTGATACGAGCGATCCACAGAGCGCGGAACTGACGTTTTTTCTGACGACGGTCACGGTAGGCGTATTGGCCTGCCTTGATTACCGCTTGCTTGGCAACACGGAATACGCGGGAGCGTGCGCCGTAGTAGCCTTTAGCAAGTTTCAGAATTTTTTTGTGACGCTTACGGGCAATGACGCCACGCTTTACACGAGCCATGAGTTACTTCCTCTATTCTTGACTAAAATTAACGAAGGCGCAGCATGCGCTCGACTTTTGCCACGTCAGACGGATGCAGCAAGCTGCTACCGCGCAGTTGACGCTTACGCTTGGTCGACATTTTGGTCAGGATGTGGCTCTTGAAAGCGTGCTTGTGCTTGATACCGTTAGCAGTTTTCAGAAACCGCTTAGCAGCACCACTTTTGGTTTTCATTTTTGGCATGTTCGGATACTCCGCATTCAGTTGATAAACATAATCAGAAGGCCTGCCGTGCCCTGTTGATTACTTCTTCTTTTTCGGGGCGATGACCATGATCAGCTGGCGTCCTTCCATCTTAGGATGCTGTTCGACCGAACCGTACTCGAGCAGGTCAGCTTCAACCCGCTTGAGGAGTTCCATCCCCAGCTCCTGGTGGGCCATCTCACGGCCGCGGAATCGCAAGGATACCTTGGCCCTGTCCCCGTCACTCAGGAAACGTACCAGGTTGCGCAGTTTTACCTGGTAATCCCCTTCCTCCGTCCCTGGACGAAACTTGATTTCTTTTACCTGAATCTGCTTCTGGTTTTTCTTCGCTGCTGCAATCTGCTTCTTCTTTTCGAAGATCGATTTGCCGTAGTCCATCACCCGGCAAACCGGTGGGACTGCGTCAGCAGAGATTTCTACCAGATCAAGCTTTGCTTCTTCAGCAATACGAAGCGCTTCATCAATCGAGACGATGCCAATCTGCTCGCCATCAGCGCCAATTAACCGAACCTCGCGTGCCGAGATATTCTCGTTGATCGGGGCTTTCGGTGCAGCTCGTTTATCTTGTCTCATTTCACGCTTAATAATAATTACTCCGAATCTGGGCGACCACGCCGGGAAACCGCTTGCGCGAGAAACTCAGCGAACTGGGCGACGGGCATCGAGCCCAGGTCAGCACCTTCACGAGTACGCACAGCGACAGTCTGCATCTCGACTTCCTTATCTCCGATAACCAAAAGATAGGGAACCTTGAGCAAAGTATGCTCGCGGATTTTAAAGCCGATCTTTTCATTTCTCAAGTCGGACTTGGCACGAAATCCGCTTTCGTTGAGAGTTTTTTCAACCTGAGCGACGAAATCTGCCTGTTTATCAGTGATATTCATGATCACTGCCTGGGTTGGCGCCAGCCACGCAGGGAATGCACCTTCGTAGTGCTCGATCAGAATCCCGACGAAACGCTCGAAGGAACCGAGGATCGCCCGGTGCAACATCACTGGGTGCTTGCGGCTGTTGTCTTCGGAGACGTATTCGGCGCCGAGACGGACAGGCAGGTTGAAATCGAGCTGCAAGGTACCACACTGCCAGACGCGACCGAGGCAATCTTTCAGCGAGAACTCGATTTTCGGACCGTAGAACGCACCTTCGCCCGGCTGCAGATCGTACGGCAGGCCCGCGCTATCAAGGGCTGCCGCCAGTGCCGCTTCGGCGCGATCCCACAGCTCGTCGGAACCCACGCGTTTTTCCGGACGAGTGGACAGCTTCATCTCGACATCGGTGAAGCCGAAGTCGCGGTAAACGTCCATGGTCAGCTTGATGAACGCAGCGGATTCGGCCTGCATCTGCTCTTCGGTGCAGAAAATGTGGGCGTCGTCCTGAGTGAATGCACGCACGCGCATGATGCCGTGCAGCGCACCCGACGGCTCGTTACGGTGGCAGGCACCAAACTCGGCCAGGCGCATCGGCAGTTCGCGGTAGCTCTTCAGGCCCTGGTTGAACACCTGCACGTGACACGGGCAGTTCATCGGCTTGATGGCGTAGTCGCGGCTTTCCGACTCGGTGGTGAACATGTTGTCGGCGTAGTTGGCCCAGTGCCCGGATTTCTCCCAGAGGCTGCGGTCAACCACTTGCGGGGTCTTGATCTCAAGGTAGCCGTTGTCACGCTGCACCTTGCGCATGTACTGCTCGAGCACTTGATACAGGGTCCAGCCGTTCGGGTGCCAGAACACCATGCCCGGCGCTTCTTCCTGGGTGTGGAACAGGCCCAGGCGCTTGCCGATCTTGCGGTGATCGCGTTTTTCCGCTTCTTCGATGCGCTGGATGTAAGCCGCCAGCTGCTTCTTGTCAGCCCAGGCAGTACCGTAAACGCGCTGCAGCTGCTCGTTCTTGGCATCACCGCGCCAGTAGGCACCGGACAGTTTGGTCAGCTTGAAGGATTTCAGGAAACGCGTGTTCGGCACGTGCGGGCCGCGGCACATGTCGACGTATTCTTCGTGGTAGTACAGACCCATGGCCTGTTCGTTCGGCATGTCTTCGACCAGACGCAGCTTGTAGTCTTCGCCGCGGGCCTTGAACACTTCGATCACTTCGGCGCGCGGAGTGACTTTCTTGATGACGTCGTAATCTTTGTCGATCAGCTGATGCATGCGCTGTTCGATGGCGGCCATGTCGTCCGGGGTAAAAGGACGCTCGAAGGCGATGTCGTAATAGAAGCCTTCGTCGATGACCGGCCCGATGACCATTTTCGCAGTCGGGTACAGCTGCTTGACCGCGTGGCCAACCAGGTGCGCACAAGAGTGGCGAATGATCTCCAGCCCCTCTTCATCCTTTGGCGTGATGATTTGCAGCGTCGCGTCGCTGTCGATGATGTCGCAGGCGTCGACCAGCTTGCCGTTGACCTTGCCGGCCACGGTGGCCTTGGCCAGTCCGGCACCAATGGATGCGGCGACCTCGGCTACGGAAACCGGGTGATCGAATGAACGTTGACTGCCGTCGGGAAGAGTAATAGTTGGCATGGCGCCTCCTCTCCTAGTGGTGACCCCTACCAAAGGTCACGTGGGTTGGGATGAGCCAGTACAAGATCCGATCCAGGCCATTCAATGACGAACGCCTGCCTTACAGCGGCAGGAGCCTTGCGGCCAACCGGAAAACCGAACCAGAGTGACTGGGATTCAAATCAGAGTTTTTCGCACGCTGACCGCTGCCGGGGCTGAAGGCCATCCGGAGCCTGAGAACGCTTGAGCCCGGCATGCTAGCACAGATGAGCGGTCACTTATGCCTCTGTTTGATCAGAAGGCAAATAGTCCGTTTTTATGCCAGAGTGCTGAACTTGATCGGCCCATTAGCTCTCAGATATCAAGACATTGACCCACAAGGAGCATCCTCGCATGCGTCTGAATACACTGTTCGCCGTCGTCGCCCCTATCGTTATGCTGCTGCCGCTGAGTGCCCACGCTGAATGGCCGAAGGGCGAGCGTGAGAAATACATGGCTCAATGCGTCCCGGCGGCGGCGCAAAAGATAGGAGAGGCAGCGGCCAAAGCCCATTGCGCTTGCGGTGCTGACGCCATCAAGTCCTACCCGGCCAGCGACATTGAGGCACTGATGAACAACAAGGCGACCCCTGAACTGCAAAATAAAGCATTGGGCCAAATTGCCAAATGCAAGGCCACACCACCAGCCAAAAAGTGACAAAAAAGGCCTTCATGATCAGTTAAAGAGGCGAAAAAAGGACCCGAATTGAGCCTTTTCAGACGATTTATGCAGGTTTTACAGGTTTTTTTATTGTCTTTACTTTTGTCGCAAAGCCTTTTAAACCGGGGCTTTCAGCGAAAACAGAGCACAAAGAAAACACGACTGATTGGCAAACAGCACGTCCGGGGGGCTACCAAAGCGAACATTTCGACTATGATACTCCGGTGTGCCCAGTTGGCCTGAGCAGCACAGTACTACTGAAAATATATGTTTCTTGGAGATACACCATGTCTAATCGCCAAACCGGCACCGTTAAATGGTTCAACGATGAAAAAGGCTTCGGCTTCATCACTCCTCAAGGTGGCGGTGACGACCTGTTCGTACACTTCAAAGCTATCGAATCCGACGGTTTCAAAAGCCTGAAAGAAGGCCAGACCGTCTCTTTCGTGGCTGAGAAAGGCCAAAAGGGTATGCAAGCTGCACAAGTTCGCCCAGAGTAATTTCCTGGCGCACTAAAAAAACCCCGTCCATGTGACGGGGTTTTTTATGCCTGCAACAAAAGCGCTCTGTGATCAGCCGCAGTTGACGCGGGTGACCACCAGGTTGTTGTCGGTGTTCAGATTCAAGCGATCGGAACGGTACTCCAGAGTGATCATGTCGGTTGGCTTGAGGAAGCGGGCGTTTTGCGCGCCAGCTTTGGCACGAGCCTGATCGAGCAGTTCCGGCGAAGCCTTTTTACCGATGGCAAATTCCGCTGCCTTTGCTTCACAGCGGCTATGACCGGCATCGGTCGCCACAGGATCCTTTGCCGACTCGCTGGAGGTTGTGCTGCAACCGGCCAACATGGCAACGGCCATAAGTGCACCCAGAGACGCGAACTTCAAAGGCATGAAGCCTCCTTTTTTCAAATGGTTAAGCTGAGATCGTGCGACCACCAATACGGCGTTTGGTTTCACAACCGATGCTGTCACACTGCCCCACGATCCGTAAAAACGCTGAGTCTGCCTGAAGAGCGGGCAACGCATCCTCACGCAATCGTGACCGAATATTAACGAAGCTCAATAGACGTCGATGTAATCGAGCGGCGGATTCGGCCAGTTGTCTTTCAGCGCATTGAAAATCTGCATCACCCAGACTTCATCACTGGCCGCGACCTTGCCGACATACCCCGACCCCTTGGCCCAGGTCTCCAGGCGAAACAGCAGGCCATCAATATCCTGCCCACCGGTCACACCGGAAGAAATATAGGCAATCCCACCCTTGGTCACACGCAGCTGCGTGTGCACATCATCGCTGGCCGACGCCAGCAACTGGCGCACAGCGTCGAGTGTGAGGCCGTCGGGGGTGTTCAAATCGATCTGCACAGCATATTCCTTGAATCAGCCGGAAAAGACCAAGTGTCGCATAGCGACGCGCTCATGCCTAAGTCGCAGTGCCAAACGCCCGCCAAAGTGGTTAACTCGCTTTCAGACATTCCCGACTTTTCGAGCGCACTCATGAACACCGTAAGCATCTCCGCCGACATCAAGGTTCATTGGCCGAAGGGGCACAGCTCCTACAGCCCGGGCAGTTCGGAGGAGCTGGCGTTGATCAGCATCGATCTGCTGGTCAAGACGATGGGAACCCAGGGCGCACAAACGTTTATCGCCCAGGTGTTCGAGCGGTACCAGCATGACGACAAGAGCACGCAGGACACCGAGAGAAAATAAAAACCCGCAGGCTGGCACCTGCGGGTCACAGCCTTACTTCAAGCGTTTCAGACGCTCGGTCAGCAGATCGAAGAAGCCTTGAGCATCCCCATTTTCCACCCAGAAGGCGTTCTTCGGCGCCTTCAGACCGTCATACCAGTCAACGATGGTCTGGCCAAAAGTCGGACCTTCGCGACTATCCACCACAACGTTGACCGAACGACCGGTGAACAGCTCAGGCTTGAGCAGGTAAGCGATGACGGTAGCGTCATGCACCGGGCCGCCCGGGATGCCGTAATGCTCCATGTCGCCCTTGATGTACTCGTTGAGAATGTCGCCAACGATCTTGCTTGCATTGTTGTTCAGCGCGGCAATCTGTTTCAGGCGTGCGTCGCTGGTGAGGATCTTGTGGGTCACGTCCAGCGGCAGGTAGGTCAGTTTCACGCCGCTCTTGAGTACCACTTCCGCCGCTTGTGGGTCGGCGAACAGGTTGAATTCGGCCACCGGGGTGATGTTGCCGCCATTGAAGTGCGCGCCGCCCATGATCACCACTTCCTTGATGCCATTGACGATCTCCGGCTCCTGGATCAGCGCCAGCGCCAGGTTGGTCTGCGGGCCAAGCATGGCGATGGTAATGCTGTGCGGCTTGGCTTTTTTCAGGGTGTCGATCAGGTAGCTGACCGCATTGCCTTCGGCCAGGCCCTTTTTCGGCTCATGCACGGTGACACCCGACAGGCCTTCCTTGCCATGGATGTTCTCGGCGTAGATCGGGGTACGCATCAGTGGCTTCGGCGCACCGGCATAGACCGGGACATCTTCGCGCCCTGCCCACTCGCGAGCCAGGCGCGCGTTGCGCGAAGTCTTGTCGAGGCGCACGTTGCCGGCCACGGTGGTCAATGCGCGAATATTCAGTTCATCCGGCGAAGCCAGCGCGAACAGCAAGGCGACTACGTCGTCGGCACCCGGGTCGGTGTCGATGATCAGGTCGATCTTTTCAGCAGCCTGAGCGCCGGTGGCGGTCATAAAAGACAAAAGCAGCAGACTCCGAAGCAATTGGTGGATTTTTTGAGCATAGCGGTGCATGGCGCATTCCTTGTGCTGATGAAAATGGATGGGTCGAAAAACCGATTAGAACGTTACTCCGGCGACCAACACGATGTTGCAGTACGGCTGACATTCGCCTGTACGAACAATCGCCCGCGCCTGTCGGCTGAGAACCTTGAATTGCTCATGAGTCAGCAGATCGCGCCGACCGAGGGCGCCCCCTTCCTGCAACTCGTCCAGCGTGACCAGCGCGGTCGGCTGCTTGTCGAGGATTTCGTTGGCCAGCACATGGCTTTCCACCTGCATCTCGCTGAGCACGACTTTCAGGGTACTGACGAAATCCGGAAGGCCGTGGGTCAGCGCCAGATCAATCAATTCAACACCTGGTGGCACCGGCAGTCCGGCGTCACCGATGACCACCATGTCACCATGACCCAGGGAGGCGATCAGCCGCGACAACGCGACGTTGAGCAGAGGAGTCTTTTTCATGCGGGTTTGAACGCCTGTACGTCAGACATGGTTGGAATGGAAGGTTGTGCGCCGGCCCGGGTCACGGACAGCGCTGCAGCGATTTGCCCGTACCGGATCGCCTCGGCCTCGGATTTGCCACTGGCGAGCGCCGCAGCAAAACCGCCGACGAAGGTATCGCCCGCGGCGGTGGTATCGACCGCCCGCACCTTTGGCGCCGGGAAGTGCTCGAAACCTTTGCCATTGGCAAACAGTGAACCTTGCGCACCGAGGGTAATGATGACCTTGCCCGCGCCCATTACGATCAACTGGTTGGCAGCGCTTTCTGCACTTTGCAGCGAATCGACCGGCAACCCGCTCAACGCGGATGCTTCACTTTCGTTGGGGATCAAGTAGTCGATGGCGGCAAACCAGTCCGCCGGCAGCGGACGACTGGCCGGCGCCGGGTTGAGGATCACCGTCTTGCCCAGCGCACGTGCACGCTTGAGCGCATGCCCCACCGTTGCGTCGGGGATCTCGAGCTGGCAGATAACCACGTCGGCCGCCTGCAGCACTGCATCAAAGCGGTCGATCACCGCCGGGGTCATTGCACCGTTGGCGCCGGCAACGATCACGATGGCGTTCTGACTGTCGTCATCGACCACGATCAGCGCCACACCACTGGAGTCTTCAACGGTACTTACCGCCTGACAATCGATCTGCTCGGCCAGCAACGCGTCACGCAATTGCACGCCGTAGTCATCGTTGCCAACACAGCCGACCATTGCCACCTGCGCACCCAGGCGTGCAGCAGCGACTGCCTGATTGGCGCCCTTGCCGCCGGACACGGTGGCAAAGGAATGACCGATCAGCGTTTCACCGCCCTTGGGCAGCCGTGGCGCCCGGGTGACCAGATCCATGTTCAGGCTGCCTATTACCACTACATTTGCTGGCATACATCACTACTCGTCAATTCGGTTTCAGCGGTACTCGGTGAATACGCCGGACAGCGGCGCAGTCGATTCGCGCAAGACAATACTCGGGGTCACGATCCGTTGATCGGTGACCAGACTCGGGGTAGCAATCCTTCGCAGCAACACTTCGGCAGCCATCTCGCCCAACTGCAGGATCGACTGGCCGACCGTGGTCAGCGCCGGGTACACGTAGCGACTCATCTGGATATCGTCGAAGCCGATCACCGACAGCTCGCTTGGCACGCGGACATTGCGCTCGGCCGCCGCGCGGAGCACACCGATACCGATCATGTCGTTACCGGCAAAGATCGCACTCGGCGGATTGCTTTCAAGCAGGATCGCTGCCGCGTTGTAACCACCGTTGCTGGTGAAATCGCTTTCCAGCATGCGCTCGGCCCGTACCTTGATGCCCGCCTCCTGCAGCGCCCGAAAAAAACCGGCGTGACGCATTTGCGCCACGCTGGTACCCGATGGACCACCGATGGTGGCGATGTCACGATGGCCCAGCTCCAGCAGGTGCCTCGTCGCCAGATAAGCGCCATATTCATGGTCGATGCGCACCAGATCGGCGTCGAGGCCATCCAGCCCGCGGTCGACGATGACCATTGGCGTCTTCACCCCGGCTAGCCCTTGCGCGAGCCCGATGTCGCCACCCGCGGAGGCGACGATCAGGCCGTCAATGCGCTTCTCCAGCAGCACGCGCAAATAGCTGCGCTGTTTTTCCGGGTTGTCGTCAGAATTGCAGAGGATCACGCAATAGCCGTTACGCTCGCAGTAATCCTCGATGCCCCGTGCCAACTCGGCAAAATACGGGTTGAGGCTGTTCGGCACCAATAAGCCAATGGTCGCAGTGGTCTTGGCTTTCAGCGAACGCGCCACCGCACTCGGCACGTAGTCGAGGCTTTTGATGGCCGCCTCGACCTTCAACCGCACTTCCTGGCTGACCGGGCGCGTCTTGTTCACCACGTGAGAAACCGTGGTGTAGGAAATCCCCGCGAGCGCCGCCACATCCTTGATTGTTGCCATCTCTTAGCCCCGTCGACTGGCGCGTTGGCTGCGATAGGTATCGAGCACCACCGCGATGACAATCACCGCGCCGGTGATGATGCGTTTGGTTGGCTCGGTCGCGCCGATCTGCGCCAGACCGGCGGCCAAGACCGAAATGATCAACACACCGAAGAAGGTACTGATCACCGAACCACGGCCACCCATCAGGCTGGTGCCACCGATGACCACGGCGGCGATCACTTGCAGTTCCAGGCCGGAGCCGGCATTCGGATCCGCCGCTTCCAGACGGGAAATCTGGAACAGTGCGGCGATCCCCGCAAGCAGCCCCATCAGGCTGAACACCAGAATCTTGTACGGTTTTGGATTGATCCCGGCCAGACGCACGGCTTCCTCGTTGGTGCCGATACCGATCAGGTAACGACCAAACACGGTGCGGGTCAGCACAGCTTGCGCGATGAAGATCACCAGCAAGGCAATGATGAACGACGGCGAGATACCGAAAGCGATCGGGTTAGACAGCCAGGCAAACGAATCACCGATGTACGCGGTGCGCGAACCGGTCATCTGGTACGCCAGGCCACGGGCCATTTCCAGCACACCGAGTGAAACGATGAACGACGGAATACGCCACGCCACGGTGATCGACCCTGTGACCGTACCGGCCAGTGCCGCCACCGCCATACCGAGCAACGCGGCCGGCAACACGCTCCAGCCCCAGCCGAGAATCGCCACGCTGACTGTCGAGGCGGCAAGTGCCAGAACCGAACCGACCGACAGGTCGATGCCGCCGATGATCAGTACAAAGGTCATGCCCACCGCCAGCACCATCAGATCGGGGATCTGGTTGGCCAGCGTGCTGAAAGTGTCATAGGACAGAAAGTGGCTGCTCATCATCGAGAACAGCGCCACCATCGCCAACAAGGCCCCGGCCAGGCCCAGATAGGTGCCCAGACCGTAGAAATTGCCACTACGTTTGCCGGCGGAAGATGCAGTTTTCATGGGAGATCCCTAGGCGCCGCTTCATTGAGCAACGCATCACGTTTTTGGTAGCCGGCGAACGCGGCGGCAAGCAAATCATCCTGGTTCCAGCTGTCGCGCTCGAAGGTATCGATCAAACGCCCTGCCGACAGCACACCGATCCGGTCGCAAATCAGCATCAGCTCGCGCAGGTCACTGGACACCACCACCAGCGCCTTGCCCTGACGTGTCAACTCGCCCAGCAAGGCGTAGATATCGAACTTGGCACCGACGTCGATGCCGCGGGTCGGTTCGTCGAACAACAGCACCGAGCAATCACGCTCCAGCCAGCGGCCGATCACCACTTTCTGCTGGTTGCCACCGGACAATTCCGACACCAGTTGTGTCGGGCTGGAACTGCGGATACGCATGGCGTCGATCTGACGCTGCGCCAGGGAAATTTCGTCGCTGGCATTGACGATTCCTGCCCTGGAAATCTCCGGCATGTTGCCCAGGGCGATGTTGGCGCTGATCGACTGACTGAGGAGCAGGCCTTCGCCTTTTCGGTCTTCGGTGATCAGGGCAATGCCATGGTTCACCGCATCAACCGGCGAACGCACACTGACCACCTGCGCCGGCGAACCCAGTGCAATCGTGCCGCTGTCGGCCAGATCGGCGCCGAAGATCAGTCGCAGCAATTCGGTGCGCCCTGCCCCGATCAGCCCGGAAATCCCGAAGATCTCGCCGGCGCGCACGTCGAAGGAAACATCGCGCACCTTGTCGGAGCGGGTCAGGCCCTTGACCGTCAGTGCCGGGGCGCCGATCTTGCGTGGGCCCAGGTCGATGTGTTCGCCCAGCTCACGACCGACCATCAAGGTGACCAGTTGCTCACTGTTGTAGTTGGCCATCGGCTCGACGCAAACCAGATTGCCGTCACGCAGCACGGCAATGCGTTGCGCGACGCGCGCCAGCTCTTCGAGGCGGTGCGAGATATAGATGATCGAGACGCCACGTGCCTGCAAGCGGGTGATCTGCTCGAAGAGCATTTCCACCTCGCGGGCGGTGAGCATCGCAGTCGGCTCATCGAGGATCAGTACATGGCAATCGCCGATCAGGTTGCGTGCGATCTCGACCATCTGCTGGTGCCCGATCCCCAGCTCACCCACCAGGGTGTCCGGGTCAATGGCGTCAAGGCCGACCTGCGCCATGGCTTCGATTGCCGCTTTGCGCAATTGCTTGCGACTGATCCAGCCGCCGTTGCTCGGCAGGTTGTCGAGAAACAGGTTTTCCGCCACCGACAGGGTCGGCAGCAGATTGAGTTCTTGCATGACCATGCGCACGCCAAGCTCTTCGGCCTGGGTGCGACTGCCCGGACGGTAGTCCTTGCCCTGGAATTGCATCTGACCGGTGGTGGGCGTAACCAGCCCCCCAATGATCTTCGACAGCGTGCTTTTACCGGCGCCATTCTCACCGGTCAGCGCCAGCACTTCACCGCGCATCAGCGTCAAGTCGATGCCCGTGAGCACCGGTTGCGCATAGGTCTTACCGATACCGCTGACCGAGAGGACAGCGTTCGGGGCGGAAACTGACATAAAAACTCTCCATGCGCTCGTCCGGACGGACGAGCGCCGTTGTATCGCCGGAAGACTTACTGGGTGACCAGCTCGACTGGCGTTTCGATCACGCCATTGACGCCGCTGTCGACTTTTTCGCCCTTGAGGATTTTCAGCGCGGTCTCGATACCGAACACAGCCTGTTTGGCAGCGAACTGATCGGCCGTCGCCAGCACACGACCGTCCTTGAGCATCGGCTTGATCGCGTTGATATTGTCGTAACCGACCACTTGCACCTTGCCCGCCTTGCCGGCAGCACGTACGGCGGAAACAGCGCCAACGGCCATGCTGTCGTTACCCGCCAGCAGCGCTTTCACATCCGGGTATTCGCTGAGAATCGAAGCAGCAACCTTGTTGCCCTTGTCGATCTCCCAGTCACCGGATTGCAAAGAGACAACCTTGATCTGCGCCGCGTCCATCGCATCCTTGAAGCCTGCGGTGCGTTGCTGGGCATTGGTGGTGGTGGATACGCCTTCGATGATGCCGACCTGGTCACCGGCCTTCAGTTGCCTGGCCAGGTATTCGCCGACCAGACGCGCACCTTTGCGGTTGTCCGGACCTACGAATGGCACGCTGATGTTTTTGCTTTTGACGATCTGCGGATCGAGCTGATTGTCGATGTTGATCACGGTGATACCGGCGTCGACGGCTTTCTTGATCACCGGCACCATGGCTTTGGAATCGGAAGGTGCGATGACCAGCGCGTTGACCTTGGCCAGAATCATCTGCTCGACGATACGGGTCTGGCCGGCGGTATCGGTCTCGTCCTTGATGCCGTTGGAGATCAGGTCGAAATCGGCGGAGTGTTCTTTCTGATAGGCCTTGGCGCCGTCTTCCATGGTCAGGAAGAATTCGTTGGCCAGGGATTTCATGACCAGTGCGACTTTGGGTTTTTCCGGGGACTCGGCGAAAGCCGAAGAGACAGGTAGTGCGGCGGCTGCGGCAGCCAGCATAGCGACAGCAAGAAGACGTCCAGCGAATGGCAGCTTCATGGGTTCACTCCGATCTTATGATTATTGTGTGCAACGCTCGCGCTGGCGTAAGCTTCAGCGCTCTCTTCCGGACAATAGTGCACCCGGGAAGCCGCGCAAACGTTTGCGTAGACCGAACTATGCGAATCCCGCCGACATTTGTCAACAATCAGAAATCGTCGTTGAATTGCTGGGCGAATCGTCTGATTCGCCCCTTACTGCTTAGGCCGTGGTGCTGACCAGGTTACCGCTGGTGGAATCCTTGGACATTTCCTTGACCAGCGCCGCCGCCACTTGCATCAGCTCTCCGCTGGTTTGTGCGATCTGCCCCTGAACGGACATGACCGCCTGCGACTTGGCCTCCGGTGTCGGATAGCTTGCCGCCTGAGCCGCAGCCAGTTGCTGTTGCTGCTCCTGCAGTTGCTTCTGCAATTCCTGCATGCGCTTGAGCAACATTTTCACGGTAACGCTCAGACTGTCGCCGCTGTCAGCGCTATCCGCCTGGCTGGCTTCTTGCGCGGGACCACCGGTTCGGACTTGATTGCTCGGTTCTTTTTCAACGCCAAGCGCCTCTTCGGAGGCATCCGCTTCCGCCTGGCTCATTGCATTGATTGTCGCTGCGGTTTTACCGCCGATGGTGACTGAACCGGGATTGGAAAAACCGATCGTCAGTGACATGTGAACTCCCTAAATGAACGTTTTCTTCAACAGCCATCGGCCTGCTGACGGGTTTCTTTAGCAGAAAACCTGAAACCGACAAGCCGTTTCGTTCGACAGGAGGTGTAGTCCCTTTCGGTGAACCGAACGCGAAAGCTTCCTTTGTTCGGAAACCCGGATATTCCATCCACTCAAGAATCCGCCACCTTATAAAATATTGATACAAATCATTAGGTTAAACATTTCTCTAACGCAAAGTACGGCTGGTACAGATCCTGCTCCCTAGCCTGTACCCCGGGCATTCAGATCGGCACGGGGCGCATCTAGATGAACCTGCATCAGCACCGTCTCACTACTAGAGAGAAAAATAATGAAATCTGCTTTCAACACCTTGGTTCCGGGCGCTTTGGCCCTCCTCCTGCTCCTGCCCACCGCCCTCCAGGCAAAAGAAGTCGAAACCCAGACCAAACTCGCCAACGTCGTGGTACTTGCCACTGGCGGCACCATTGCCGGTGCCGGCGCCAGCGCAGCCAACAGCGCCACCTATCAAGCGGCCAAGGTCGGGATTGAACAACTGATCGCCGGTATCCCCGAACTGAGCAAACTGGCGAATGTGCGTGGCGAACAAGTCATGCAGATCGCTTCGGAAAGCATTACCAACGACAACCTGCTGCAACTGGGTCGCCGCGTATCCGAACTGGCCGACAGCAAAGACGTCGATGGCATCGTCATCACCCACGGCACCGATACCCTGGAAGAAACCGCGTACTTCCTGAACCTGGTGGAAAAAACCGACAAGCCGATCATCGTGGTCGGCTCGATGCGTCCGGGCACCGCCATGTCGGCGGACGGCATGCTCAACCTGTACAACGCCGTCGCCGTCGCCAGCAGCAAAGATGCGCGCGGCAAAGGCGTGCTGGTGACCATGAACGATGAGATCCAGTCCGGTCGCGACGTCAGCAAGATGATCAACATCAAGACCGAGGCATTCAAAAGCCCTTGGGGCCCACTGGGCATGGTGGTCGAAGGCAAATCCTACTGGTTCCGCTTGCCGGCCAAACGTCACACCATGGATTCGGAATTCGACATCAAGAACATCAAGAGCCTGCCTGACGTAGAAATCGCCTACTCCTACGGCAACGTCGACGATACCGCCTACAAGGCACTGGCCCAGGCCGGCGCCAAAGCCATCATCCACGCCGGTACCGGCAACGGTTCGGTGTCTTCGCGCGTAGTGCCATCCCTGCAAGCCCTGCGTAAGGATGGCGTGCAGATCATCCGCTCGTCCCACGTCAACGCTGGCGGCTTCGTACTGCGCAACGCCGAACAGCCTGACGACAAGTACGACTGGGTGGTCGCTCACGACCTGAATCCGCAAAAGGCCCGGATCCTGGCCATGGTCGCCCTGACCAAAACCAACGACAGCAAAGAGCTGCAACGGATGTTCTGGGAATATTGATTGACCTCCGCCTGACCCTTTCCGGGTCGGGCAACCTGCTCACCACTCGCTCGCGCGGCGGGTGGTGCTGCCACTTACGCTGAGCGCGACCTTTTCGCACAAAATAATCGACCTGACTTACACCAAAATCGGAAAAGCGCTGTCAGAGGATTTTCTTGAATTTTAAGCAGTTGCGAAAATGCTTACAGTTAAATACTGTATGCACGTACAGCTTAATAAGGATAACCTCGTGGCCACCTCTCCTGATGCTCCTGACGCTTACGAACGCATGGGCATGCGCGTTCAGAAAATCATCAATTCCCCTACCGCACAAAAAGCCAAAGCCGCCTTGATCTTCCGTCTGCCGGACGAGCCTGTGGATGCATGGGAGCAACTGCTCGAGGAAATCGACGAGAACGACAACGTCACACTCGCCTATCGCGACGATGGCGGCGTGCAGATTTTTTGGGTTGTGCCGAAGGAAGATTGATTCAATGAGTGTCCGCTGTTTTGCTTTGCTGTTGTTGTTCATCGCCTGTAGCGCCCAGGCTGGCGCGCCCCGTACTTTTACCGAGGCCAAGAAAGTCGCCTGGAAACTCTATGCACCGCAGTCCACCGAGTTTTACTGCGGGTGCAAGTACACCGGCAACAAGGTGGATTTGAAGGCGTGCGGTTACGTGCCGCGCAAAAATGCCAAGCGGGCCTCGCGCATCGAATGGGAACATATCGTCCCGGCGTGGGAATTCGGCCACCAGCGTCAATGCTGGCAATCGGGCGGGCGCAAGAACTGCACCCGTTATGACCCTGGTTACCAGAAAGCCGAAGCCGACCTGCACAACCTGGTGCCGAGCATTGGCGAGGTCAACGGTGACCGCAGCAACTTCAGTTATGGCTGGCTGCCGGTGCAATCCGGGCAGTACGGCTCGTGCCTGACTCAAGTCGATTTCAAGGCCAAGAAAGTCATGCCGCGCCCGTCGATTCGCGGCATGATCGCGCGCACCTATTTCTACATGAGCAAGCAGTACGGCTTGCGCCTGTCAAAACAGGATCGGCAGTTGTACGAGGCGTGGAACAAGACCTACCCGGTGCAAGACTGGGAGCGCCAGCGTAATCAGAGCGTGGCGTGCGTGATGGGACGTGGCAATGAATTTGTCGGCCCGGTAAACCTCAAAGCCTGCGGCTGATCCTTCAGCCAAAAGAAAAGGCCTCGAACGTAGTGTTCGAGGCCTTTTTTTGTTTTTAGCCGCCCGCTTTGTTGTAGCGCCAGTAGCCCATCAGATTGAGTGACTCGCGAGGGATACCGCACTCCTTGATCAGGTATTTACGCAGACGCATGACTGCCGCGCTTTCTCCGGCAATCCAGCCATAAAATCCTTCAGGGGCCGTGCTGGCAATCTCCCAGAGTATGTCGTTGTCGATATCGACTTCGGCGAGTTCGGCAGCTTGCCCGACCGAGGCATCCTCTGCCGGCAGGAACGCCTGTTGCACTGCCTCTACCATCAGCGCCCCAGCCGCTACTTCTGGCGCCTGATCGCGAACCAGCCACTGCACCGACAGCCCGGGCCAATCCGGCACCAAGAGCATGTCCGGCGCGCTATCCACCTCAAAGTACGCCTGAGTCCGAGGCGGTTCAGCCATGGCCGCCAACTCGTCAAGAATGCCCATGGCGGCCGGCAATGCCGTGGCATCAGCCACCAGCAAAACCTCCTTGAGCAGCTGCGGCGGTTTCCACTCGAACCCTCCGGCGTCCTGCGCGGAAAAACCGCTGTCGGGAGCGAGAATCTGCATCGACGCTCCTGGCTGCGCACGCAACGCCCAGCGCGACGCGGGACCAGTCTCGCCATGCAGGACAAAATCGACATCGACCTCGCCTTGATCAGCGCGCAAATGACGAATGGTGTAAGTGCGCATTGCCGGTCGACGACTCGTCAGCATCGAACGAAAACGCGCGTACCAGCCCTCCTCCTGCGCGAGATTCGCGGGCGTTCCATCTTCGGCAGGGAAAAACAGTTTGACCCGCTGATCCGGCGCCCAGGTGGCCATGCCACCTATCGAAGGGTCGGCGAGCGTGATCCGCATCATGTGCGGACTCAACAGCGTCTTGCGGTGCAGAACCGCATTGAAGAGTTTGTAGGGAGCGGCGGAGGCCATGCGGAGCTCCTTCGAGAAATCGTGATTGACTCGTATAAGACGAATCGCCGGCGATGTCCTTTAGGCCGCTCCGCTGAAAGTGCTGCTTACGGCGCGAGCGGATGCTCGACGAGCACCGACTCGACGTTCTGTTTTTTGGCTTTCACCAATGCCGCATCCACCTCTACCTTGCGAGCTTGCGCTTCGGCCTGGGAGTTGAACGGGCCAATCAGGATCCGCGTCTTGCCGCTGCTGTCCTTGATCACGGTCGGCACAAACGCATGCTCGATCAACCAGCCACTCAGGTCGCTGACAGCCTGAGGTGTTTCGCCACGCACTTCGAGGTCCCATTGCGCAGCGGACGCTGCCGCAGGGGCGGCCGCAACTGCCGTTTTCGGCTTCTGCACGTCTACACTTTTGCCTTCACCACATCCTGCCAATGCCAGTGCCGCGACCATCCAGACCAATTTGCGCACAACGCTTTCCTCGAAAATCACAAAGCGGCGATCTTAACATTCATAAATACTTCGCGAGGCCCGCAAAATGGGCACAAAACAACGAGATTGATGATTGCAGCCTCTGTATAGTTACGCCCTGGGAATTAATGCCGCATCTGCGCGTCAGAAAGAGGCACCCAAACCGTGAGACTTCGCACTAATCTATACGTACCACCGACCTCTGCACTGTCTGAATCAGGTGCCCTACAAAGCAATCAAGGAGAAGACCATGCTGATACTCACCCGCAAAGTCGGTGAAAGCATAAATATTGGTGATGACATTACGATCACCATCCTCGGCGTAAGCGGTCAGCAAGTCCGTATCGGCATCAACGCCCCGAAAAACGTTGCCGTGCACCGTGAAGAGATCTATCAGCGCATTCAGGCTGGCCTGACCGCCCCGGACAAGCCACAAACTCCCTGAGCCGCATTGCAGTCAGTAGCCAGTCCGTTTGCCTTCGCGTAAGACTGGCTAAAGATTCACGCGCCGTACTGCCATCCGCTCCCCAGTCCACTGGGCACGGCGCCTGACACATTCCCCTTCTCCGCTTATTCGCTCCCGCCCCCCTCTCCTGCAGCGCGATACTACCCGCGACTGCCAGGCCTGGCTGTCAGACATTTCCGAGAGAACACAGGGAATTGCTCCTTGTTAGCCGAACGTCACGCCGCGCGCCATGCCGGTAGCTGCAATCACCATCAGCACCAACAGCAGCGCCTCGACATGGCTGATCCGCGCATACAGCTTTGCACGCCCGGTATCGAGCGCCTTGCCCCGCGCCAACGCGATCCGCCATTTGATCAGCGTGATCATCGGCGCCAGCTCTGCCAGCAGAATCAGCACAAACAACGTCATCTTCAAATGAAACAGCGGCTGGTGCAGATAGTAGTCAGTGCCCTTTTCAAAGCCGCCGAACGCGCGCATGCCTCCGGTGACCAGCAACACCAGCGCGGCAATCCCCCACAGATTATCGGCGAGCAAAACCCGCTTTGCCTCACCGACGCCGGCCGCCAGACGACTGAATACCGTGCCACGGGTCAACACGGCCCAAAAGCCCAAGGCAAAAGCCAAGAGATGAATAGCGGCAAGCAACCAATGAACCAGCATTGACGAACTCCTTTGAGAAAGCCCTGAAAACGCCAGTCAGTAGTAGTCGAAAAAAACCGGTTTCGCCCACGCATAGCAGTGGGGCTGGAAAGCTTCGCGCAGGAAGCAAGGGGAAAGAGCGGGGAATCCGCCAAATCGCAGGCAAAAAAAATCCCAAGCAGCTGATGGAAGCTTGGGATTTAAAAATGCATAAACCGTGGTGGTGAACGCGGGACGAATGTTACTGAACTTCACGGACAGCAACAACATTTTTTTGATAACCGGTCAGTTAAAAACGCCGGTAACCCGTTCAATATCCACACTTTTTCGACGGATCAAAAAAAACACAAAAAGCCATATCAGTAGATCGTGTTATTTCGAAACACGCTAAGCACAGAGGTAACGACAGAGGTGAAGGTGTCGAGCGGAACATCTGGAGCGGGTGTTGTTGAGGTAAGCGCCGAACTGGCGTTCTGAGGGGGCTTTGCAAATCGACAACAAAAAAGGGCCCACCTTTCGGTGGGCCCTTCCAGACCGCCCAGCAGAGCGGATTTTGTTTGGTAGGCGCGATTGGACTCGAACCAACGACCCCCACCATGTCAAGGTGGTGCTCTAACCAACTGAGCTACGTGCCTGCTGTGAGGCGGCATTCTACGGAATTCCGGAGGGGTGTCAACACCTTTTTTTCACCTAACCCTATGAATATGCAAAATATTTAATTTCGGGTCGGGGAAGAAGATTTTTCCGGTGGCTGGCGGAGGTTTTTCAACTCGGGTAGGATCGGCGCACTCGTAAAATATATTAAACAGAGGCGGCAGGATGGCGAACACCCCTTACCCAGAGTCTTATTACGCTGCGTCGGCCAATGCCGTACCGCCACGTCCGGTCTTGCAGGATGATGTGGAGACAGATGTCTGTGTGATCGGCGCCGGGTACACCGGGCTGTCCTCGGCATTGTTTCTGTTGGAGAACGGTTTTCGCGTGACGGTACTGGAAGCGGCCAAGGTCGGCTTCGGTGCCTCGGGGCGTAATGGCGGGCAGATCGTCAATAGCTACAGTCGCGACATCGACGTCATTGAGCGCACCGTTGGCCCGAAGCAGGCACAACTGCTCGGGCAAATGGCCTTCGAAGGCGGCCGGATCATTCGTGAGCGCGTGGCCAAGTACAACATCCAGTGCGACCTGAAGGACGGCGGCGTGTTCGCCGCCCTCTCTGCCAAGCAGATGGGTCACCTGGAATCGCAGAAGCGCCTGTGGGAGCGCTTCGGCCACACACAACTGGAGCTGCTCGATCAGCGCCGCATTCGCGAAGTGGTGGCCTGCGATCAATACGTCGGCGGCATGCTCGACATGAGCGGCGGCCACATTCATCCGCTGAACCTGGCGCTCGGTGAAGCCGCCGCGGTCAAGTCCCTCGGCGGCACCCTCTACGAGCAATCGCCAGCCGTGCGCATCGAGCGCGGTGCCAACCCGGTGGTGCACACGCCGCAAGGTAAGGTCAGGGCCAAGTTCATCATCGTCGCCGGCAACGCCTACCTCGGTAATCTGGTGCCGGAACTGGCAGCCAAATCGATGCCGTGCGGCACTCAGGTGATCACCACCGAACCGTTGGGCGATGAGCTGGCGAAAACTCTGTTGCCGCAGGATTACTGCGTCGAAGACTGCAACTACCTGCTCGACTACTACCGACTGACCGGCGACAAGCGCCTGATCTTCGGTGGCGGCGTGGTTTACGGTGCGCGGGATCCGGCGAACATCGAAGCGATCATCCGCCCGAAAATGCTCAAGGCTTTCCCGCAACTCAAAGACGTGAAGATCGACTACGCCTGGACCGGCAATTTCCTGCTGACCCTGTCGCGCCTGCCGCAGGTTGGGCGCTTGGGCGACAACATTTATTACTCGCAAGGCTGCAGCGGCCACGGCGTCACCTACACGCATCTGGCCGGCAAAGTGCTGGCCGAGGCATTGCGTGGTCAGGCTGAGCGTTTTGATGCGTTTGCCGATCTGCCGCACTATCCGTTCCCGGGCGGGCAGTTGCTGCGCACGCCCTTTGCGGCGTTGGGTGCGTGGTATTACGGGTTGCGTGACAAACTGGGTTTCTGATCAGTTTTCTTGACTGACACACAACTGTGGCGAGGGAGCTTGCTCCCGCCGGGTCGCGCAGCGGCCCCTCTTTTATCTAGAAAGAAGGCCTGCTGCGCAGTCCAGCGGGAGCAAGCTCCCTCGCCACAAATATTTGCAGAATCCAGATCAGAGCCGATCCCGAGCAATCCCGCCTCGAATCCGCAAGATATCCGCCAGCACCGCCAAAGCAATCTCCGCCGGTGTCTTGCTGCCCAGGTTAAGACCGATCGGCGCATGAATCCGCGCCAGCTCAACCTCCCCCAGCCCACCAATCCTGCGCAAGCGTTCGAAGCGTTTCTGCGAAGTCTGCTGCGAGCCCATGACGCCGATGTAAAACGCCTCGGTGCGCACCGCTTCCATCATCGCCAGATCGTCGATGCGCGGATCATGGGTCAGCGCCACCACCGCGGTATCGCGATGACAACCGCCGTCGGCGATGAACACTGACGGCAACTGTCGACGAATCTCCACGCCATTCAGCACCACACCTTCGAGCACTTCATCACGTGGATCGCAGAGAATCACTTCGAAGCCGAGACCCACCGCGAACTCGGCACAGGCCTGCGCCACGCTGGAGTAACCCGCCAGCAGCAAGCGCTGGGCGGCGCCAATGCGAATCCGCACCCGGTCGATCTCACGCTCGATGCGCGCACCCTGCTCGCGATCAGCAAACAGCGCACGCGCACCGCTGGCCAGGTCGACCTCGCGAATCAAACGGCGCTGACCGAGCAACGCTGACTCGAGCTCACGCAGATGCGCCTGCACCTCGCAATCGGCGTCAAATTTCTCTACCAGCACGTCGAGAATGCCGCCACAGGGCAGGCTGACCCGCGAGCGCGGATCATCGCCTTCGCCGTAACGCACCACGTTGACCGCATCGAGAAACGCGCCCTCAGCGACGCGCTCAAGGAAATCTTCCTCGACACAGCCGCCAGACAGCGACCCGATCCACTGGCCGTTATCGTTCACCGCCAGCAGCGAACCCGGCGCACGCGGCGCCGAGCCGTAAGTGGTCAGCACCGTGCAGAGCCAGATGCGCTGTCCCGCTACCGACCACTCCAGTGCCCGCCGCACAACCTGCAGATCGAGATGCTGCATGTCAGTGCGCCTTGTGCTCGACGGCCGGAGCGTCAGCCTGCAGTTTCTGCACGTCGCTCACCGCCAACTCTGCCGACTGGCCACCCCAGCCTTGACGCAGGTAGTTGAGCAGATCGGTCAGTTGCTCAGGCTTGAGTTTGTCGGCGAAACCCGGCATTGGCTGCATGTGTTCGAACCCGGCGAATTTCTGCTCGCCGATGCCGTCCTCGATCACCCGCAGCAGATTGCGCGGATCTTCCAGACGCAGCATGGTGTTGCCGCGCATGGCCACGGCGATGTGCGGCTTGCCTTCACCACCGGCAGCATGGCAACCGGCGCAGACGTTCAAATATTCCTGACGGCCGCGCTGGGCGCTCGGGCTGAGTGTGTCCAGCGACACTTCAGTCAGCTCTTTTGCCACTGGCGGCTTGTCGCCAAGCAGGAACGTCGCCATCGCCGCCAGATCCTGATCGTTCAGGCCTTGGGTGCTGTTGTGGAACACCGGGAACATCTCGTTGAACATCGTGCCCTGAGCGCTCATGCCGTGCTTGAGGAACGTGCTCAAGTCCTGCTGATTCCAGCCGCGCGCCGCCAGATCGGTGGCGAGCAGGCTCGGTGCCAGGTAACCGTTGAGGATGCCGCCGGTCAGGCGCTTGTCCAGTTGCATCGCGCCCGGCAGGCCGCGTGGCGTGTGGCATTCACCGCAGTGACCGAGCACCTCGACCATGTACTGGCCGCGCTTCCAGGCTTCGCTTTTGCCTTCGCCCGACTCGAGCTTCAAGGCCTTGCCGTACAGCAGGTTCCAGCCGATCAGGCCCGGACGCACGTTGAACGGAAAGCTCAGGCTGGTGACCGGCGCGGCACGCTCGATCGGCTCGATGGTTTTCAGGTATGCATGAATCGCATCCGAGTCTTCCCGCGGCACCAGGTGATACGAGGTGTACGGCATCGCCGGATACAGGTTTGCCCCGTCGCGACGCTTGCCTTCGGTCAGCGCAGAGAAGAATTCGTCATCGCTGTACAGACCGATGCCGTGCTCTTTGCTCGGGGTGATGTTGGTGCCGTAGATCGTGCCGAACGGCGAGACGATCGGTAGTCCGCCAGCAAACGGCGCGCCACCGGGCGCAGTGTGGCACGCCATGCAGTCGGCAGCGCGGGCGAGGTATTCGCCGCGCTTGACCTGATCATCAGCGTGAGCAAACAACACCGGCGCAGCCAGCCCGACCGCCAGGGTCAGGCGGGTCAATAGATGCTTCATGCTTAACCCTCCTTGACCAGGCCGAGATCGGTCAGCACGTTGCGGGTGGCGTTGTAGTAACGCACGTACCCGGTGCAACGGCAGATGTGGTGGCCGAGGCTGTCCTCGATGACTTTTTCCAGCTGGCTTTTGACGATCGGCTGGCGCTGCAGCCTCTCCACCAGCACCGTCGCGGCGTTGACGAAGCCAGGCGCGCAGTAGCTGCACTGGAAGGCGAATTCGTCGACGAAACGCTGCTGGATCGGGTTCAGCTCAGTGACCTGACCGCTCTCATCACGCTTGGCGTGACTTTCGATGGTGCGCACTTTCTTGCCTTCGAAGTAATGCGCGCCGGTGATGCAGGTGCGCACTTCTTCACTGGTGCCGTCCGGATTGTCGACGATCACCACGCAGGCATGGCAAATGCCCTGGCCGCAGCCCAGGCGCGAACCGGTGAGGTTCTTGTATTCGTGCAGGTAGTCGATCATCGGCAGGTCATCAGGGATGTCCACCGGACCGACGGATTGACCATTGAGGGTCAGTTGAAGCGGACGGTTAGCCATTGAGGGCCTCCTTGATGCGCGCAGCAGTGATTGGCAGATCGCGAACACGTTTACCGATGGCGTGCGCCACGGCGTTACCGATGGCACCGACCACCGGGATCATCACCACTTCGGCGATGCCTTTGGACGGATCGCTTGGCGACAGCGGCGGCAGAATCTCCGCAGTCTGCTTCCACACCGCCACGTGACGGGCCATCGGCAGGCGATAACGGTTGAAGTTCCAGTCACCCTCCCCCGGCCCGCCTTCGTACAGCGGCATCTCTTCCATCAGCGCGTGACCGATGCCCATGGCGATCCCGCCTTCCAGCTGGCCCTTGACCAGTTCTTCGACCAACACCCGACCGCACTCGACCCACGAATGGTGATTGAGCACTTCGACTTCCGCCGAGCCTTTATTGACCTTCAATTCCACCAAGGTGGCCACCGGGCTGTAGTAAGTCACCGCAGCGTTGTTCAACTGAACCACCGGGTAGTTGATGTTCTGGCGATCCAGCAGGTGGAAACCTGCCGTGCTCATCAACGCTTTCTTCGCCTTCGGCGCGCCATCGCCGTACTTCACCGCCAGACCGTCGAGCGGCAGACGCTCACGCACGCCGTCGATGCTGTATTCGGCCTCGGCCCAGCTCCAGCGGTTGAACGCGTGAACGGTGGCGCCGGTCACCAGACCACGCTCGTGAGCGCGCCTGGCCAGCTCTTCGAAGCTCAACGGCTGCATGCCGTTGGCGGTGAGCTTGCCGTCGACCCAATGCGCATCTTCACGACGCACTACGTAAGGGTTGGCTTGACCGCCGTAAGGGCCCTGACGCCAGATTTCCATGGCCGCCGGCCACAAGCCATTGTTAAACAGCACGCGCGCCGCTTCACGGGTGGCGTGACTGAAGTAGTAGGCCGAGTTCGTCGCGGACGAAGCCGAGGCCAATTTGCCAACCCAGCGTGGATTGCGCAGCAGGTTGTCCTGTTCGGCCTGGCTCATGATGTAAGGGTTGCCGCTGGTGATCAGCTGCATTTCCTTCCATTCGGTTTCGCCGGTCTTGACGTCGTGCGCCGGACTGCCGAGGAAATCAGCCACCACCAGCGCTTGCGAAGTGGACATGCCGGTGCCGATTTCGATACCGATGTGGCGCAGGGTGATGCGACCTTCAGCAGTGAACTCGATGCTGGCCATCGGCGCTTCGGAACCAGTGCCGAAGTCTTTCTGGCAAATGGCAAAACCCACGCCGTACCAGTTGTCCGGGTCGGCGGCTTCGCGCTGTTTCTTGATCGCGTCGCGGTTTTTCCAGACTTCGTGCGCCGAGGCCTTGTCGAGAATCTCGTGCAGGCGCAGAGCACCCGCCGGGATCGCGCCCTGGGTATTTTTCATCCCCGAACGCAAGGCGTTCTTGCGACGCAGATCAATCGCGTCAACACCAAGGCGGTTGGCGATTTCGTCGACCATCATTTCGGTCGAGGCCATGCTTTGCAGGGTGCCGTAACCGCGCATCGAACCCGCCTCAACGCCACGCGAGTGGTATGCGGTGACCTGCAGATCGTTCTGCGGCATGTAATAGATCGACTGCGCTGCCGTGGCTCCAACTGCCGCCACCGACGGGCTGTAGTTGATGCGACCGCCACCGTCGACGCTCATCTCGGCGCGGAAAATCTTGAAGCTGTAGTCGTGCTTGTCCACTGCGAGCTGGTAGCGGATGTCGAACGGGTGGCGCTTGATGCCGCTCTGGAACTGCTCGTAGCGGTCGTTGGCCAGACGGATCGGCACACCGGCGCCATACAGCGCAGCGAGGGCCGCGTAGTAGACGAAGATGTTGTGGTCTTTGGAACCGTAGCCCACGGTGTAACCCGGGTGCATGTTCAGGTTAGCCAGGCCGAAGCGCGACGGCGCGATCATTTTCGCCGTTTCGGTCGCGGCTTCCAGCGGGCACTGAGTGGCGACCACGAAGTGCAGGGTCTTGGTTTTCGGGTCGTACCAGCCGTTGCCGTTGTCCGGTTCCATCGCGGCCGGTTCGATCGACGGGGTCTTGTAGCGCTCGTCGAACACCAGCCAGTTGTCCGGCGGCGTGTCGATCTCTTTCTTCATGCGGTCGGCGTAGAACAGGCCGCGCTCGGTCAGATTGCCGTGCAAATTCGGCTGGGAATTCCACACCGGGCGCCGGTTCTTCAGCATCGGGAACAGGATCGAGTCTTTCAGGCTGGCGAATTCGTCTTCGTCGGCCGAGGTCGGGCCGCCCACGCGCACGTAACGGAAGCTGCCATAGGGGTCGCCTTCGTAGTACGGCACTTGTGCACCGTAACGAATCGCCTTGTCATTGAATTTGAGTTTGTTCTTGGCCTGACGGAAACGCTCGAAATCGTTCCAGATCAGGATCGCCACCGGGTGACCGATGAACATCGGCACTTTGCCTTCCGGCAGCAATGGGTCCGGTGCGTGTTCTTCCGGGAAGACGATGCCGTCCTTCTCCAGATCGGCCGCGGTGACGATGCGGTCAGGTTGCAAGTCGGCGCCGAGCCACGACAGGTCGTAGCCTTCGTAGATTCGGTCGGCCTTGATGGTTTTCAGCAGCATGGCGTGGCCTTGCTGTTCAGGCCAGCCCGGCATGTCCTTGGAGCGAATGTCGCGGGCAAACACTTTGCTGCCGCAGACCTTGGACAGGGCATCGTTACGTTGGCGTGCCTTGCCGTTGTTGCCGAGCCACTTCTCGGACGGCACGGTTACGCTGTTTTCCATCAAGGCAGCCAGCGCCTGACTGCTGAGCGGCGTGAGCGTGACGCTCACACCCGCCACCAGCCCGCCCTGGAGGAACGAGCGCCGGGATATATCACGGTTGGACATGGATCATCCTCTGGGCGGTTATGTGTCCGCCCTTCTGGTTATCTACTGGGGATCTCGAGTCTTGCAGAAGCCCTTTTTGGCGAAACAAAGGGCGTGTTGACAGTGCAAAGCTGACCGAAAGGTTAACTTTAAAGGTTTCTGAGCGTCCGGCAAACAACCAGTTACAAAAATTTGACTAAAGAATCAAAAAATCAATGCGACGTGGTACCGCATGAGGTCGATTGCCCCCCGCCATAAACTCGCTCATGCAATCGCCTATTCCATGTAGGAGCTGTCGAATGAAACGAGGCTGCGATCTTTTGATCCTGTTTCTGCGATCAAGAGCAAAAGATCGCAGCGTGCCGCAGCTCCTACAGGGATTTGTGCAGGACTGGGTAATGAAGGGAGAGCAGGTCAAATTTCAGACACAAAAAACCCCGGTCTTGCGACCAGGGTCTTTGCTATCGATTCCGAAACAACCAGCGGTTGCTTTCGGTGTTTCAAGGCGTTCAGTGATCCTTGAAACAGATATGGCGCAGCGGACGGGACTCGAACCCGCGACCCCCGGCGTGACAGGCCGGTATTCTAACCGACTGAACTACCGCTGCGTATCGCTTTGAGCTTGCGCTCAAGTAACTCGTTTTGACTGAAAGCTTCGGTGCTTTTCAATCGCGAACCAGACAGTGTCTGACTCGTAAAATATGGCGCAGCGGACGGGACTCGAACCCGCGACCCCCGGCGTGACAGGCCGGTATTCTAACCGACTGAACTACCG
>NZ_JFYN01000002.1 GCF_000631985.1 Pseudomonas sp. RIT288 | reverse complement strand
GCGGGTGGGGGAGGCTGGCGGGGGCCGTCCCAACGGCCGGTGCAGGCAAGGTTTCGGGCATCACTCAGAGCAATCCGGCCTGGGTCATCAGCTCGACGGCTTTTTTGCTGTCGAGGGTCGACGCATCGACTTTCGGCGCGTCGAGGGTTTTCAGCGGGGTCAGCTTCGGATTGGACGGCGCGTCTTTGCCCACGGCGTATTCGAAGGAGGTGCCGGTTTCGAGAACTTCCTGACCTTCCTTGCTGGTGATGTATTTGACGAACGCCTGCGCCTGCTCCTGATGTTTGCTCGAGGCCAGTACGCCAGCGCCGGAGGTGCTGACGAACGCACCCGGATCCTGATGTTTGAAGTAGTACAGCTTGGTGTTGTTGCTGTTTTCGCCGGTCTTGGACTGATCGACGAAGCTGTAATAGTGATAGATCACGCCGCTGTCGATCTGCCCGGCGTTCACTGCTTTGAGCACCGCGCTGTTGCCGCGATAGATCGTCGCGTTGGTCTTCATGCCCTTGAGCCATTCCAGCGTGGCGGCTTCACCTTTCTGTTGCAGGACGGCGGCGACGATCGCCTGGAAATCCGCGCCAGCCGGGGAGGCGGCCCAACGGCCTTTCCAGGCCGGAGTGGCGAGGTCGAGCAGGGATTTGGGCAGGTCCTTTTCAGTCAACTTGCTCGGGTTGTAGACGAACACGGTGGAACGCGCGGCGATGCCGACCCAATTGCCGTGGGCCGGACGGTAGGCGGAATCGACTTGCTCAAGCGTTGTTGGCGCCAACGGGGCGAACAGTTTGGCGTTGTCCACCAGCACCATTGCCGGGGAGTTCTCGGTGAGGAATACGTCTGCCGGCGAGGCGGCGCCTTCCTGCACGAGCTGGTTGCCCATCTCGGTGTCATCGCCGTTGCGAATGGTCACCGGGATTCCGGTTTCTTCGGTGAACCCGGCCACCCAGGCCTTGGTCAGCGTTTCATGCTGCGCGTTGTAGACCACCAGACCCACCGAATCGGCAGCAAAAGCCTGCCCGGTGCCGAGCAACGCAGTGGCCAGCAATGCGCGCTTGAAGAAGGATGGAAAGCGTGGATTCATTCGGGCAGCTCCTGTTTTCAGACGTTATGAGCAAACCCTCGCAGGAAACAATGCGAACGATTTGCAAGTGTCGAGTCGCGGCAATGTAGGGTGGCAAATGAGAAAAAAACGTCAAGGAAACCGTTAATACTTGTCATTGCCATTCGAATTTACCGCGACTTGCTACTTTTGTCTTAACGTCATTGCTCAGGAGTGGGGGATGTAAGCCACGCTCTGGTCTGCACGCCCGTGGAATACCTGTTCGCCACGGGTCGGGGTGGTGGTGATGACCTGATGATCAGCCTTCAGCGCATCGAGTGGCACGGCTTCACCGGAACGGTATTGCGCCACGAAGATCGTGCGTTGCGGATCCCAGTGTTCTCCACTGGTGCGTTGCAGCCAAGCGATCAGCGTCGCTGTGTCGCCATTGTGCGGGAAGTCCCTGATCGTTTCCGGCACGTAGTAGAACGGTGCACCACCGGTTTGCAGGTACATCGGTACTTTGTTGTCGACCTCGATCATGACCATGCGCCATTGATTCAACGGTGCCTGCTGACTGGCCTGTTCGCGAACCTGCTCGCCGAAGCGGATGACACCGCCGCCGCTATTGGTCCACGGGTAAAGCACACCCAGTACCGCGACGAGCAACACAGTGGTGACAGCGAAGCCGATCTTCAGCCCACGGCCTTCGCTGTTGCGGGCGGCCATGCGCCGGGTCACCCACCAGGCACCCAACAACTGCGCGAAGGGCACCAGCGGCAAGACGTAATAGCTGCGGCGACTGCCACTGGCGGTGAAGAACAGCATCAGCAACGCGAGCCCTTGAATCAGCCAGCGGGTATCCGGTTCGATGTGCTTCCAGTTGCGCGCGGCAACCCACAAGGCGATCAACCAGCACGGCGCCCAGGGCAGGGTGTAGACCGGCAGATAGATCAAGTAGGTGTAAATCGGCCCGAACTGATCGAACGGCTGGAAAAACCGCACGACGTTTTCACGCAGCACCAGGCCGAGGCCGCTCTGTTCGTAGTTGGGCGCCCCGTAGAGGTGGGACAACAGGAACGGCGTCATGTAAAACGCCCCGGCGATCAATAGCGCGCCGAACAGTCGCAGGTTCAGATGACGTTTCCAGCGGTGTTCGCTGAGCAGGTGCGGCAGCAGCACCAGCCCCGGCAGGATGAAACCGATCAGGCCCTTGAACAGCGAGGTCAGCGACAGCAAGCCGAAGAACACCACGTAGCGCCAGAACCGGGTGTCATCCGGGCCGCGCCAGTACCACCAGACGGCCGCCAGTACACCGCAAACGGTGAGGATGTCGGCGGTGGCGACTCGCGCCCAGAACACGAAATAGAACGTGGTCGCGAGCATCCAGCCGGCGATCAGCCCGGTGCCTTTGCGAAACAGTTGCTCGCCGATCAAGTACACCAGCCACACGCTAAGCCACGCGGAAATCACCGATGACAGGCGCAACGACCAATGCCCCAATCCGCCGGTGAACCATGAGGTGGCGGTGATCAGCCAGTACGACAGCAACGGCTTGTCGTAGTAAGGGCTGCCCTTGAGATAGGGGTCGAAATAGTCGCCGCTTTGCAGCATCTGCAAGGCGATGTTGGCCCAACGGGTTTCCGGCCCCCACAGCTCGCGACTGCCCAGGCCGAGCAGTAACAGCAGGGCAGTCGCCGCCAGCAGAAGCAGCAACTGCCTCCGTTCAGTCCTGGTCTGGGTCATGGCTGGCTCTGGCTGAAGATGAGGATTTCGATCTGCCCACGGCGGTAGTGCTTGCCGTCTATCGGCAGCAGCTCCAGTTGTTGCGCATCCGAAGTGCTGTTGACGCGCATCACCACGCCCACCGAGCCTTTTTTGCGCGCTTCGGTCATCCATTCGCCTACGCCGTCGAGGCTGACCTTGCGTGACGCCATGGCCGGGTCATCGAGGCCGTACTTGAGTTCGCCAACGGTGTTGAACAGGTCGACTTGCGGGCGACGCAAACGCCATGACAACGCAGAAGCGGCTCCCAGGTCGTTACTCAGCAACGAGGTGGTTTCGCTCAGTTCCTGCTGATGTTCGGCAATGAACTGATCTGGCATCTTGCTGTTGACGATGGTCGCCGGCATCGCCGCTGGCAGCAGTGCGACAAGCAGGCCGATGCCCAGCGCCGGCATCGCCCACAGCGTCAGCGGGCGCAAGGCTTGCAGCGAACCGGCAATCAGCCAGCCGAGCAGCACGATATAGCCCAGCGACAGGCTGAACATTTCGGTGTGTTCGTAAATTTCACGGGTCGCTTGCAGATAGATCAGCGCGACCAGCGCGGCACTGGCCAGCACCACGTTGACCACACCGTTGAGGCGCAGGACGCGACCGTTCTGGCGCTCGAGCCAGCCCATCAGCGTGTGGCCCATCAGCAAGGCCAATGGCAGCAGGCACGGCATGATGTAGGTCGGCAGTTTGCCGCTGCTCGCGCTGAAAAATGCCAGCGGCAGCAGGAACCACAACGCCAGAAAGCCGATTTTCGGATCGCGTTTTTCCCGCCAGGTGCGCAGCAGCGTCGAAGGCAACAGCAGCGCCCACGGCAAGGTGGACGCAAACAGCAGCGGCAGGTAGAACCACCATGGTCGTGCGTGCTGTGCGTCTTCGCCGGCGGCGAAGCGGCGGATGTGTTCGTGCCAGAAGAAGAACCGCCAGAAATCCGGTTCGCGGGCGTGCACGGCCAGTGCCCATGGCACGCTGACCAGCGCGGCCACGACAACGGCAACCAGTCCATAACGCACCAGCTCGCCGAAGCGCCGCTGCCAGATCATGTAGGGCAGGGCGATCAGCACCGGCAGCATCAGGGCGAGGAAACCTTTGGTCATCAGCCCCATGCCACAAGCGAATCCCAGCAAAGCCCAGCCGCCCAGACGCGCGCGCGGGGTGTCGCTGTCGATGGCAAACCAGATCGCCACCAGACTCAGGTTGACCCACAAGGTGAACTGCGGATCGAGGTTGGCATAGCCGGCTTGCCCTGCGATCAGGCCGAAGCTCATATAAAGGAGGGCGCACGCGGCGCTGATTCGCGGGTTGTTCCACAGGCGCCGGGCCAGCAGATAGGCCAGCCACACGCTAATCCCGGTGCTGAGTGCCGAGGCGATGCGCACGCCGAACAGGTTTTCACCGAATATGGCCTGGCCGATGGCGATCATCCAGTAGCCGGCAATCGGCTTTTCGAAGTAGCGAATGCCCATGAAGTGCGGTGCCACCCAGTTGCCGCTCTGCAACATTTCCTGGCTGATCTGCCCGTAACGGGGTTCATCGGGAATCCACAGGCCGTGGGTCATCAGCGGCAGCAGATAAAACACCACGAATGCCAGCACCAGACCGGGGATCGCAAAGCGTTCGATCAGGGTGCTCTGGTGGAGGCGCGGCAAATTCAACGCCGCTTGGTGCAGCGGTTTGTTTTGAGACGTCATGACTGGACCTTGGTGCAGTACAAAGTGTGCGTTTCAGTGGCGGCCCGGCAATTTCCGTTGCAGGCGCGGCACTGGGTTGAATGAATGCAGAGGCGAGCACCGCCGATGGGCGTGTCCTGTATTCAGAGAACGGATCTGCTTCCAGCTTTAAGTTCTCCTTGAGAAGACAAACTTTAAATGAAATATTTCCAGTTGTTGAAAGTCAAAAATAATTCTTATTGCAAATTCATAGGTGCCTATACGCCGTGCCAGAGCATTGGCTGAGGCGTGGACTTATTTAATTAAGCCTGATGATTACTTGGCCAATCGTTGCCATCCCTCGGGGTTCATGAGGCCAATTACTTCAAGTTTTCCCAGGGCATCTATCCGGGCTAAAACAGTGCTGCCATATTCGGCGGCGATCGCGCGCGGGTAACCGGTTTGCCGTTCGAAATCGGCTATGCAGCCGCTGTGTGTCACCAGAATCATGTTCTGCCCCGGGGTCTTGTGCGCCACCAACTCATTGCGCAACGTCGGGCCACAGGTTTCCAGCCATTCCGCCGCCACGGCATCGTGGCCGAGCATGTAATGCGCGGTTTGCAGGGTGCGCGTCAGCGGGCTGCTGAAGAGCTGGGTTTTTTCCAGGCCCAGTTGCGTAAAGCCACGGCCTACCTCGACTGCAGCAATGCTGCCAGCTTGGGTGATTCCGTCTGCCGGCCCCAGACAGGTATTGGTCGAGCGGTCGCAACGCTCGGTATGACGCACCAGTGCGACGACCTCACCGGCCTGCCAGGCCTTCACCCATTCCTGGGTAGCCGACGCACTTGCATAGCGCAGGTTGGCGGGCGAGCGTTGCATCCAGACGAAGCCGCAAATCAGTGTAATCAACAGCAAACCGACAGCAATGATTGCCCAGGTGCGCGGTCGAGACAGAACCCATCGCCTGGACGGTGATTGTACGTGTACTAATTCAACCACGACGTTGCCCCTTGTCATTCCCGAGTTCCACTCAGTACACGCACAGTGCAACGTAAGCTCCAGGAGGTTAGTTACTTTACGGTGGTCTACTTGAATGGCTGCTGAACACTACGTTCAGAGTCGTGGCGGAGCAGTGAAGATCATGTGAAAAATTTGCGAGAGAGGCGCAGGCATTAACGGAAAAGGCTATTTGATAAATAAACTCAAATAGTCGTTTTGTTTATTTTGGCCACTTAAGCGCACACCGTTGATGACTGATTCGTGAAAAGGGCTTGGAATTCATCTACGAGCCGCGACTGGCGGGCACCACGCGTTATGACCTGACATTTCTGCAGTCGGTCATGGGCAATCTGTTGCGCAACGCCTGGCACTGCACCGATCAGGGCTTTGTAAGGTTGACCCTGCTCAAGGACAGCTTCGTGGTCGAGGACAGCGGCATCGTTATTCCGGAGGAGAAACGTCACGCGATGTTCCAGCCATTCGTGCGCGGTGACGAGCAGCGCGGTGAAGGCCTTGGGCTGGGATTGTCACTGGTGCAGCGGATCTGCAGCCGTCAGCGCTGGCAGGTTCAGTTGGTGACTCGCGAACCGAACGGCTGCCGTTTCACCGTCACGCTGTTGGCGACTCAGGAGGCCGACGGGCAGGCCCGAGAATTGCCCGCCGCCTGATTGATCAGGGCAGCCAGGCGTTTGACGTTGTTCTGTTGCGCGGCCACCAGGTCGTCGATGCTTGGGCCGGACGCTGTTTGCAAGGTTGAATGGCACGTCAGCAGAGCATTGTCCGCCGCACCGCTGGGACGCAGGCGCCATTTGACGTCGATCAGCCCGTACTGACCGGGGATGGAGTCGAAACGCTGCACATCAATGCGCACCGAGACATTGCCGCGACTGCCGGTATTGCTCAGTTGATCGTTCAAGGCACTGCGCAACTCATCCGCCAGACTCGCTCCCCACCACTGGGTTTCCAGAATCGCCAGGCCGTTGTTGCCCTGACGGATGACGATTTGCGGACGGTCGACCTGCGGCGGCACGCTGATCCCCTCTATCGGAATCTGCGCGCCGGCCCGGGACGTCGGCAGTTGCACCGGGGTCAGGGTGTGAAAGTTGATCGGCTCGCTGCGGCAGGCGCCCAACAGCATGAACGCAGCGAGCACGGTGATCTTCAGCGGTAAAGCCATGGGGTAGCTCCTGTGCTCAATTGCGCGGTGGACCTTTCAGATCCAGTGGCGCCGCGTTGTCGGGACGGCCGCGAATCAGCGATTCCGGATGGCGCCCGAGATAATCTGACAGCTCACGCAGCGAACGCGACATGCGCCCGAGTTCGTCGAGGGTCTCGGTGAGTTTCTCGCGCTGCGGCGAATCTTCGGCCAGCGTCGAGCTGGCGGATTGCAAGGTCTTGCTGACGTCGGCCAGGGTGGTCTGCACGCTTGGCAGGGTTTTCGCGTTGAACTGGGTCAGGCCTTTGCGCAGTTCCACGAGGTTGCTGTCGAGGTTGCCGGCAATCCGTTCCACCGGCAATTTGTTGAGCTTGTCGACCACGGCTTCGAGTTTTTCCTGCAACTGTTCGAGGCTGCCGGGCACGGTTGGCAAGACCACCGGCCGGGCGGTCGCGTCGAACGCGATTTTCTCGGCTTTCGGGAAGAAATCCAGCGCGATGTACAACTGCCCGGTCAGCAGGTTGCCGCTGCGGGCCTGGGCCCGCAGACCATTGTCGACGAAGGTGCCGAGCAGACGAATGCCGGCAGCTTCGTCGTCGGGGTCGTGCTTGAATTCGGAGAGCATTTTTTTGTAGGCCTGGCCGAGGCGCTGCGGATAAATGACGATGCCGACGTTAAGCGGAAAGGTGCGTTTCTTCGCGTCAAAATCCAGATTGATCCCGACCACCCGGCCGATTTCCATGCCGAGAAACTCCACAGGTGCATCAACCTTGAGCCCGCGCAAGGACTGTTCGAAACGCAGCACCATGTATTGCGCCTTGCCGTTGGGCGGGGCGAGGGCGGTCTGCTGATCGGCGAACAGTTCGAAGTCCTTGTCGTCGGCGGCGGCCACATCGTTGGGGCTGTAATCCGGCGCACGGAAGGCAATGCCGCCGACCAGCATGGTTGACAGCGACTCGGTCTTCACCGAAAAGCCGTTGGCGCCGACATTGATGTCGATACCGCTGGCGTTCCAGAAACGGGTGTTTTCGGTGACGAACGCGTCGTTCGGCGAATGGATGAACACCTCGATGTCCACGCCCTTGCCCTCGGGATTGAGGGTGTAGGTAACCACCTGACCGACCGGAATCTTGCGGTAGTAAACCGGCGAACCAATGTCCAGCGAACCGAGATCCGGCGCGTGCAGCATGAAGCGCTTGCCCGGCTCGCCGTAAGTGATCGGCGGCGGGTTCTCCAGGCCCTTGAAGTGTTTCGCGCGGCTGTCGGACTGGCCGATATCGGCACCGATGTAGTCGCCGGAGAGCAGGGTGTCGATGCCCGAAACGCCACCGGCGCCGATGCGCGGGCGCACCACCCAGAAGTGCGAGTCTTCGCGGGTAAAGGTTTCGGCCTGCTTGGCCAGTTTGATGGTGGCGTCGACGCTCTTCTGATCGCCGCTCAACTCGACATCCGTCACCTGACCGATCACCACATTGCGGTATTTGACTTCGGTCTTGTTGGCGGTCAGGCCACTGCCGGTCTTGAAGTTGACGACGATGGTCGGGCCTTCCTGCATCAGGTTGTGCACCACCAGCGAAATACCGACCAGCACCGCGACGATCGGCACGATCCACACCAGTGAAATACTGAAGCGACGCGTCTTGATCGGCGCTTGGCCCGGTGCTCGTGGCTCATCGGCGGCTGACGACTTCATCCATGTCCTCCTCGGTTTGGTGGATGCTGAGCGTCAGGAACGCAAAAGCACTTCATCAATATAGAAGTGCTTGGCGATAGAGCAAATTCACGGGCTTATGTGGATTTGTGTAGGAGCTGCCGAAGGCTCGGGCCGCGGCAGCTCCTACAGGGGGGGAGTGTTCAGCCGAGGATTTCGCGCAGGCGATACCAGAACATGCCCAGTGCCAGCAGCGGCGAACGCAAGGCCGGGCCGCCGGGGAAGGTCATGTGCGGCACGGCGCTGAACACGTCCATGCCCTGACTTTGGCCGGCGTGAATGGCCTCGCCCAGCAGCTTGGCGCACCAGTGCGTGACGTTGAGGCCGTGACCGGAATAACCCTGAGCGTAGAACACGTTCGGCTGCTGCTTGAGCCGGCCGACCTGCGGGAAGCGGTTGGCGGTGATGCCGATCTTGCCGCCCCATTGATAGTCGATGCGCACGTCGGCCAGTTGCGGGAAGACCTTGAGCATCTTCGGACGCATGTAAGCGGCGATGTCCGCCGGATCGCGGCCGGAATAGTGACAGGCGCCGCCAAACAGCAGGCGTCGATCCGCCGAGAGCCGGTAGTAATCGAGGCCGACTTTCTGGTCGCACAACGCGAGGTTCTGCGGAATCAATTGCGCGGCACGTTCCTCGGACAGCGGTTCGGTGGCGATGATGTAACTGCCGGCCGGCAGGACCTTGCCGCTGAGTTGCTGTTCGAGTTCATCCAGATGCGCGTTGCAACCGAGCACCAGACTGCCGGCGCGAACGCTGCCGGTGGCGCAACGCACTTCAACGGTTTCGCCATGAATGATCTGCAGCACCGCGCTCTGCTCAAAGATGCGTACACCGAGGGATGCCGCCAGACGCGCTTCGCCCTGCACCAGATCCAGCGGGTGCAGATGGCCGGAACCCATGTCGATCAGACCACCGGCGTAGATGTCGGCATTCACTACTTGCTGGCGGATCTGGTCGGGGCCTACCAACCGGGTTTCATGGCGATAGCCAAGTTCGCCGAGGCTGACTTGCTCCTCCTTGAACGCGGCGAACTGCGCCGGGGTGTTGGCCAGTTCGCAGAAGCCCCAACGCAGGTCGCATTCGATGGCGTTCTCGGTGATGCGCTGGCGCACCAGTTCCACCGACTCGATGCCGGCGCGCTGCAAATAACGTACACCTTCGTTGCCGACGTAACGGGCAAAGCCTTCGACCTCATGACCGATACCGCGAATCAACTGACCGCCGTTGCGCCCGCTGGCGCCCCAGCCGATGCGCCGGGCTTCGATCAACACCACCGACAGCCCGCGTTGCGCCAGTTCAATCGCGGTGTTGACCCCGGTGAACCCGCCGCCGATCACGCAGACATCGGCGCTGAGATCAGCGTCGAGTGCCGGCCAGGACTTGCTGCCCCGGGCCGAAGCGGCGTAATAGGAGCGGGCGTGTTCTTTGCTGTACTGATTCATTTGTTCGACTTCACTTTGCTCCAGGACCGGGTCATCAGACGCATGATCGCCTGGGGCGGGGTAGAGGAGATGTAGAGCTTGTCCAGCACGGCCTGGGACGGGTAGACCTCGGGATTGTTCACCAACGCCTGATCCATGTATTGCTTGGCAGCCGGGTTCGGATTGGCGTAACCGACCGAAGCGCTGACCTTGGCGATCACTTGCGGATCGAGCAGGTAATTGATGAAGGCGTGGGCTTCCTTGGTGTTGCTGGCGTCGGCCGGGATTGCCAGCAGGTCGAACCACAGGTTGGCGCCTTCCTTCGGAATCGCGTAAGCGATGTTCACCCCGTTCTTGGCTTCCTTGGCGCGGTTGGCCGCCTGGAACACGTCACCGGAATAACCGAATGCCACGCAGATGTCGCCATTGGCCAGGTCGGAAACGTATTTCGAGGAGTGGAAATAGGTGATGTACGGGCGGATGCTCAGCAGTTTGGCTTCGGCTTTTTCATAGTCTTCCGGGTTCTCGCTGCGTGGGTCCATGCCCATGTAGTTGAGGATCGCCGGGAACACTTCGTCCGCCGAATCCATCATCGACACGCCGCATTGGGTGAGTTTCTTCAGGTTCTCCGGTTCGAACAACACCGCCCAGGAATCGATGTGATCGATACCGAGCACAGCCTTGACCTTGTCGACGTTGTAGCCGATGCCGTTGGTGCCCCACAGATAGGGGACCGAGTGCTGGTTGCCCGGGTCGTTCTTTTCGAGCAGTTCGAGCAGCTTGGGATCGAGATTCTTCCAGTTCGGCAATTGCTCGCGATCGAGTTTGAGGAACGCGCCGGCCTTCACCTGGCGCGCGAGGAAGTGGTTGGATGGCACCACCACGTCGTAGCCGGTACGGCCGGCGAGCAGTTTGCCTTCCAGGGTTTCGTTGGAGTCGAAAACGTCGTAGATCACCTTGATCCCGGTCTTGGCCTGGAAGTCGGCGAGGGTGGTTTCACCGATGTAGTCGGTCCAGTTGTAGACACTGACCTGTGGCTGAGCCAGGGCTGCGGTGCTGCACACCAGCGCCAGTGCGGCGGGAACCATGGATTTCAATAGACGCATATCGACACCTCTTCGAATTTTTTGGATTTTTCAGGTGGTTCGCTAATCCATGTGGGAGCGAGCCTGCTTGCGAAAGCGGTGGGTCAGGCAACATTGATGGTGACTGTGCTGACGCCTTCGCGAGCAGGCTCGCTCCCACAGGGGATATATGGCGTGGATCAGACGCTGAGCAGCAGGAACTCGCGCTCCCAGGAGCTGATCACGCGTTTGAAGTTTTCATGCTCAGCGCGTTTGACCGCGACGTAGCCGCGTACGAACTTGTTGCCCAGGTAACGCGCAACGGTGTCGCACTCTTCCATTTGCGTCAGCGCGTCTTCGATGGTGATCGGCAGGCGCAGGTTGCGGCGTTCGTAGGCTCGGCCTTCGACGGCGGCACTCGGCTCGATGGCTTCGACCATGCCGATGTAGCCACACAGCAGGCTCGCGGCGATCGCCAGATACGGGTTGGCATCGGCGCCCGGAAGGCGGTTTTCCACGCGCATGGCTTCCGGCCCGGAGGTCGGCACACGCAGGCCGACGGTGCGGTTTTCTTCGCCCCATTCGACGTTGACCGGTGCCGAGGTGTCCGGCAGGAAGCGGCGGAACGAGTTGACGTTGGGCGCGAACATCGGCAGCACTTTAGGGATGTACTTCTGCAGACCGCCGATGTGATGGCGGAACAGCTCGCTCATCGTGCCGTCGGCATCGGCGAAGATCGGCTTGCCGGTGGCGATTTCCACCACGCTCTGGTGCAGGTGCATGGCACTGCCGGGCTCGTCGCCAATCGGCTTGGCCATGAACGTGGCGGTAACGTTGTGCTTGAGCGCCGCTTCACGCAAGGTGCGTTTGAACACGGTGATCTGGTCGGCCAGATCCAGCGCGTCGCCGTGACGGAAGTTGATTTCCATCTGCGCCGGGCCGTCTTCGTGGATCAGCGTGTCCAGATCCAGACCTTGCAGCTCGCACCAGTCGTAGACGTCTTCGAACAGCGGATCGAATTCGTTGGCGGCATCGATCGAGAACGACTGTCGGCCGCTTTCGGCACGGCCCGAACGGCCCAGTGGTGCCTTGAGTGGCAGGTCCGGGTCTTCGCAGCGCTGGGTCAGGTAGAACTCCATTTCCGGCGCAACGATCGGCTTCCAGCCCTTGTCGGTGTACAGCTGCAGGACTTTCTTCAGCACGTTGCGCGGCGACAGCTCGATCGGGTTGCCGAACTTGTCGAAGGTGTCGTGGATGACGATGGCGGTCGGCTCGATCGCCCATGGAATCACATACACGGCGTCGCTCACCGGTTTGCAGACCATGTCGATGTCGGCCGGGTCGAGCAGGTCGTAGTAGATGTCGTCGTCGACAAAATCCCCGGTTACCGTTTGCAGCAGCACACTTTCCGGCAGGCGCATGCCTCGCTCATGCAGGAACTTGTTGGTCGGTGCGATCTTGCCGCGGGCGATGCCGGTCAGGTCGCTGACCACACATTCAACTTCGGTAATCTTGTGATCTTTCAGCCACGTGAACAGCTGATCGAAAGGGGCATTCATAAAGACCTCGTTATTGGTTTTATAGACGCCGGGGAGGGCGGGTTTCATCTTCCGACCCTTCCCCTGTGGCGCGTTGACGACTATCTTGGGCGTGCCTTGCAGTTCCATCTATCCACTTTAAGCAGCACCAAAGCGCACCAAAAGAGTGCGCAAGGTCTCCCATGACAACGTGTAATCCGCTACAGGTTCAGGCTTTCAATACCGCTGATGTCACCGAACAAATCCGCGCCACGCCAGGTTGGGTTCAGCATTACCAGCAGATGTCTCCCGGGCATTTCGCCGGGCAGATTCGCTATCTGGACCTGGAGGGTGTGCAGGTCTACGAAGAACAGATGAACACCCGCGTCGAGCAGACATTCAGCGCGCCGTCAGGTGCCTTGGCGTTCTGTTTTGATCGCAGCGACAACGCGCTGTATCTGCTCAACGAAGACAGCCGCAACATCTGGATCACCCCGGAGAACTACCAGGAAATCGCGGTGGTGTTCGGCCCGGAATTCGTCCGTCAGCACGGTCTGGAAGTGGCGAGACTCGAGGGATTGTTCATGGCACCGCTTAACTGCGGGCAGAACGCCTTGTTCAGTCGCTGGTTAAGCTCAACTCTCACGAAGTTGTCGCAAGCTGTTGATCCGTTTGATAAAGACTCACTGACTCAGCAGTTACTCGAAGACTGCTTGTTCATCCTCGACAACGCGCACACCCGTCTTGATCGCAGCGGATTACAGCGGCGCAGCGAAGAACGCACGATCATGAAGCGAGTAGGGGAGTGGGCGGCGGATTCGCCGGAAGACACTGTCAATCTGCTCGAACTGTCGCGCGTGGCCGGGGTGCCGTTGCGGCAATTACAGCAGGCGTTCAAGGCCTACACCGGGATGACCCCGAGTCATTGGCTGCGTCTGCGTCGACTGAACAGCGCACACCGCGAATTGCTCAAGCGCCGGCCCACGGAAACAACCGTGGCCGAGGTGGCGATGCACTGGTCGTTCTGGCATCTGGGGCGGTTTTCCAGCAGTTATCGGGCGCTGTTCAAAGAGCTGCCGAGCGAGACGCTGAAACGCTAGAGATTGCCGTCACGGGCAAAAAGATCTTTGTGTCCCAAGCGAAGTTAATTAGAATCAGTCTCATTTGAATTCTAACTTCGCGCAGGGTCTCTTGAGATGATTGAAGCCGCCACGCCATCGGAGCAGAGCCTGCACGCGCTGTACCGCGATCACCGAGGCTGGCTGGAAACCTGGCTGCGTCGACGCATGGGCAATGCGTGGGATGCGGCGGACCTGAGCCAGGACACCTTCTTGCGTGTGCTGTGCAGCGCGCAACCGATTGCCGAGATGCGCGAGCCACGCGCCTATCTGCTGACCGTGGGCAAGCGTCTGCTGAGCAACTTCTACAGCCGCCGCAGTCTGGAAAAAGCCTACCTCGAAGCCCTCGCGCAACTGCCGGAGGAGTGCGTGCCGTCGCCCGAGCAGCGTTGGCTGCTGCTGGAAACCCTGCAAGCGCTGGATGAATTGCTCGATGGTTTGCCCCGAGCGGTGCGTCGAGCGTTTTTATGGAGTCAGCTTGAAGGCCTCGGTTACCGCGAAATCGCCGAGCGCCTGCAGGTGTCCGAGCGCACCGTCAAACGTTACATGGCGCAGGCCTACGAGCATTGTCTGCTGGTGGATCTTTGATGCGCGTTGCTCCCAGTGATGAAGCCCGCGAAGTCGCCCGCGCCGCCGCGCAATGGCTGGCGTTGATTGAGTCCGGCGAAGCTGGCGCTGACGATCATGCGCAATTGCAGACCTGGCGCAACAGCGATAGCCGGCATGAAATCGCGTGGCAGAAAATTCAGCGCTTGCGCGAACGGTTTTCCGCACTGCCTTCCGCGCTGGCCATGGCTACGCTGGATCGCCCGGACGCTGCGCGTCGGGCCGTGCTGAAACGCGCGCTCGGCATCGGGGCACTGGTGCCGGCGGCCTGGCTGATCAGTCGGCAACTGCCGCTGGATGTCTGGCGCGCGGATTTGCACACCAGCACGGGTGAACACAAGCGATTGCGGCTCGCGGATGGCAGTTCGTTGCAGCTCAATACCGACAGCGCCGTCAATGTGGATCTTGCTGCCGGTCAGCTGACGCTGGTGCGTGGAGAGATGGCCCTTGACGTGCCTGGCGACTCAGCCCTGATCATCAATCTGCCGTACGGGCGGATCATCGTCAGTCACAGTGAGATTTGCGTGCGTCTCAATGAGCGTGACTGCAATGTGTCGGTGGTCCGTGGCTCGGTGCAGTTGCGACCGTCAAGCGGGCCGGCGCTGATCCTCAATCAGGGCCAGCAGATCAGGCTGCAGGCTTCTGGTGCGGGATCTGTCCTGGCGTTTGACAGCACAATGCCGAGCTGGCGCGACGGTGTACTGATGGCGCAAAACCAGCCGCTGGGGGATTTTTTGCGCGAATTGAGCCGTTATCGCCCAGGCGTGCTGCGCTGGGATCCGGAGCTGGAGTCGTTGCGCATCACCGGCAGTTTTCGCCTGGATAACACTGATCAAGTGCTCTCGCTGTTGGCTGCCAGCTTGCCGATCGACGTGCAGAAACGCACGCGCTTCTGGATCTCTCTCGTTCCGCGAAAACCCTCTCAGTCAAAAAAAACAGCTTGATACCTGTCCCTTTTTTTCGCCTCGCTGGTCATTCCAGGCAAGTGAATCCAATCGAGAGCTTGTTCCTATGCCTGCAGTATTTCCAGGTCGTTTACGCCCGTTGTTGCAGTTGAGCCTTCTGCTGAGCCTGAGTGCCAGCCCCGTGTTGATTCCTTACAGTTGGGCAGAAAGCGCCGACCGCCGCGGTTATCAGGTGCCGGCGGGCAGCCTGGGTGCTGCGCTGACCCGTTTTGCCGGACTGGCCGGGGTCAATCTGTCGGTAGATCCTGCCCTGGTCAGCGGGCGCAACAGCAATGGTTTGTCGGGTGAGTTTGGCGTGGAGGAGGGCTTCGCCCGGTTGTTGCTGGGGTCCGGTCTACAGCTGCAACCGGCGGGCGACCGCGCTTACACAGTCATTCCTGCGCCGGACGGCGGCAGTCTGGAACTGGCCCCCACTTCGATTCTTGGATCGACGGGTAGCACGGATTCCGAGGTTTTTGCCGGTGGCCAAGTGGCGCGCCGTGGCTCGCAAGGGCTGCTGGGTTCCAGGGATTTCATGGAGACCCCGTTCAGCATGACTACCTACACCAGCGAAACGGTGAAAAACCAGCAGGCTCGTACTCTGGGCGACCTGATCGCCAGCGATCCTTCGGTGCGTGCGACCAACCCGGCAGGCGGCCGTTATGAGCAATTCACCATCCGCGGTTTCAGCCTGTTCAACAGTGATGTTTCCTACAACGGCCTCTACGGGGTTCTGCCCACTTACACGATCGACATGGAAATGGCCGACCGCGTCGACATCCTCAAGGGCCCGAGCCAACTGATCAACGGGATTTCGCCGCGGGGCAGTGTAGGAGGGGGGATCAACGTGGTGCCCAAGCGCGCCGGCGATCAGCCGAATACATCGCTGACGACCAGTTACGCCTCGAACAATCAGCTCGGCGGCGCCGTCGATATCGGCCGTCGTTTTGGTGAGGACAACCAGTTCGGGCTGCGTTTCAACGGAGTCAAACAATCGGGTGACACTGAATGGGATCATCAGAGCGTCGATCGCGACATGGCCGTGCTGGGCCTGGATTTTCGCGGTGAGCGTCTGCGGCTTTCCACCGATATCGGTCACACCGAGCGCGACACCGATGCACCGCAAGAACGCGTGCAGGTCGGTGCAAACGCTAAAGTTCCGGATGCGGATGATGTGCGCGACAACTACGCGCAACCCTGGAGCCAGGCGCGAACCAAGGATACGTTTGGCACGTTCAATGGCGAGTTCGACGTCAGTGATTCGGTGATGTTGTATGGCGGCGTCGGCGCCCGTAAAAGTAACCACGATTTCCTTCGGCATGCGGTGTCGGTGACCAACGACGCCGGCGATTTCAGCGTTCAACCGAGGGATTTCACCCGTGATGAAAATGTCCGGACCGCCACGGCGGGTGTGCGCAACTGGTTCCATACCGGTTCGATCAGCCACGAGGTCAACCTGGCAGCCAATTACTTCTACATGGATTTCGAAAATGGTGGCGCGCGGTATGCAGCAGGGCGCAGCAATCTGTATGACCCGGTGGAAACCGCAAAGCCGCGCACGCCAACACGCTACGACGCCAAGGTCTACACGGAAAACCGCTTCAGCGGCGTAGCACTGTCCGATACGCTGGGGTTCTTCGATGATCGCCTGTTGCTGACCCTCGGCGCCCGCTGGCAAAGGGTTCAAGTCGACGACTGGAGCGATGATGTGAAGGGCGACACCGCTTATGACGAAGAAAAGCTTTCGCCATCGGGCGGCATTCTGTTCAAGGCGACGGACAAGCTCTCGCTCTACGCCAACTACATGGAAGGCCTCAGCCAGGGGAAAATCGCGCCATCGACGTCAGTCAACGAGGATGAAATCTTCCCGCCTTTTATCAGCCGACAAGTCGAAGTCGGGGCCAAATATGACGCGGGTTCGTATGCTCTGACAGCGTCCGTGTTCCGGATCAAACAGCCTGCGTACGAAACCAACGCCTCGACACGAGTCTTCGGCCCGAACGGCAAACGACAGAACGATGGTGTGGAGTTGAGTGTGTTCGGCGAGCCGTACAAAGGGTTTCGATTGCTCGGCGGCGTGATGTACATCGACAGTGAACTGACCCAGACCACCAATGGAACCTTTGACGGGAACCGCGCGCCCGCAACCCCCAAATACAACGTCAATCTTGGCGCAGAGTGGGATGTACCCAGTGTGCAGGGGCTGACGCTGACAGGGCGCGGAATCTATTCGAGTTCGCAGTATCTGGATCAGTCAAACCAGAAGGAAATCGACGCCTGGGAGCGGTTCGACGTGGGGACGCGTTACGCCTTTAAAGTGGACGACAAGACCATCACCGTACGCGCCAATGTCGAGAACGTATTGGATAAACGCTACTGGAGTTCGGCAGGCGCATCAGATGACAGTGAACCCGGTTTGACGCTTTCGACACCAAGGACTTATCTGCTATCGGCAACGGTGGATTTCTGAATGGTTTCCTTGAACAAAGAAGCCTGCAAAAGAGGGTAAATCCTCCGAAATTCAGCGATCTACTGTTAACTACACTAAATAGCCGTTTAGTAGAGCTATCGTAAAATACGCCGCCATCCACCGGAGCAGACCATGTCTCAACGCAAAGTAAACGCACAAGCCTTGATTCGCGCGCTGGATCTGCAATCTCACGTGGAAGGCGGTTATTTTCGCAGAACCTATCAGGCCGATCATCGAGAGATGCTCGATACCGTCGGTGGCCCACGGTACCTGATGACTTCGATTTACTATCTGCTGACCGAGCAATCACCGGTGGGCCAGTTTCATTTCAATCATTCCGACATTGTGCATTTTTTCCATCTGGGCGATCCCATCGAGTACAGCATGATCCACGCTGACGGCTCGCTGGAAACGCTGGTAATGGGCAACGACATTCTGGCGGGACAGCATCTGCAAATGCATGTACCAGGCGGAATCTGGAAAGCTTCGCGACTGCTGGAGGGAGAACATGGATTTGGCTTGATCAGCGAAGCCGTGTCACCGGGATTTGATTTTGCGGACATGGAGATGGGTGATCGACGCAAACTGATTGCGCGATTTCCACAGCATCGGATGCTGATTGAACAGCTGACATGTGAAGGTGATTGAGGCTTAGGAATTCAAGCAATGCGAAGGTCTCGAAACGAGAGGTTTCAGAGTGAGGTTCTGGATTGAAATGTGGCGTGCAACCGGGCTGATTCTGGAATATCTTGTTACGTGTAATGTATATTATGTTAAACCAGATGCCATGTTAGAAATGTTCATAAGGCTCATAAGGTACTGATTCGACAAACCCGCTTCTTCTCTTCCGGTCAGCGTGTGCCGCTGCTTGTGCAGGATGGTCAGGCGGCGCCATTGCCCAAGCTAGTCCCATTCATCTACGTCCAGCTCAAGCTCAGGCATCGTGCATACAACACCGCCGCAGCGCACCTGCGTGCGATCCAGGCGTTCTACACCTATGCCAAAAGCCGAGATCTGGATATCGATGAAGCCATCTTAGCGGGCCACTTTGAGGCGATTCTGGCTTTACTGGATGGTTACGCCATCTGGCTCCAAAGCGGCCGTCAGGCCGATAATCTGGTCGCCCGAATCGGCACAGCTAAAACGACATCTTTTCCGCTGATCGATCCGCGCACCCGTGACCAGTACCTGCGGCTGTTGAAGCAGTACCTGTCCTGGTGTGTCACCCGATACATCCCGCGCGCCCGTCAGAACTCAACCATCCTGGCTAACATCGAGGTGGTATTTGCAGATGTCGCCGATGTCATTGAGCGGCGCTTTGAGAGCCATATCATCAATGCTCGGCCCGACCACACTCGCTACCGCAGCCTGACAGATACACAACTTCAGATCATTCGCACACTGATTCACCCGGGCGCTGCGGAGAATCCGTTTCCGGAGCGACTGCAGTTGCGCAATTGGCTAATGATTGAGTTGCTGCTGGAGACGGGTATCCGTCGCGGAGAGCTTCTGAAGCTCTACACCACGGATATCAATCAGGGATCTCAGCATACCTATGTCAGTACCAATGATCGCGAACATGATCCCGGCGAACCTCGAAGCCCAGCGTGTCTCGGCAGCCTGGAGCCGACTTGACAGTTAAGGAGGCTCGCCGTGACCAAATCATCCGATCAAGAACACGCTTCACCCGCCTCCTCTTTTCTTGGTTATGTGTTTGAAGAGCCGGTTCAGGTTGCGATTCGAACTCGAACTAATGACTAGCCATGTACGTCAATACTCGATTGAGCGTTTGGACGTGGTACGACGGCGGAACCGCTATGAAAATAGATTGGGCCGCGCTCCACATGAATCCTGACCTCATGCAAATCGTCAAATCGCTCGAGGCCTATGCACTGGAAAAGTATGCTCCGGTAACGGCATTGGAGCTGTTCGGGCGACTAGTGGAGAGCGGTATCTCAGTCAAGTTTCTTGATAGTGCCAAGTGAGCAGATCCTGCAAGCTTATGGCTACACAAAAGATGATAGCTTCTCGCTTTACTCGGTGGACCTTGTATTGCTTCCATTACGGTAGTCGCACTTTTTTCGAGTGAAATCGCCGGGGGCAATTACGGCCCCGTCAAAGACGGTGACAAAATCTATATTTTCTAGCTTGTACGGTGCTACCAATACCGACTCTTGGGCGTTTCCGAGGAAAACTACTGGTTTATTGGCGTCTATGTTGGCGCAGTCGTGCGACTGATTAAAGTCTAAGGCGTGCGCCATCAAATACACCTTCTCGGGCACGCGAGAGTCGCTCAATTGTCCATTGGACCAATTCCATCCATAAAAAAGAATAACCCCAGATACGAAAATGGAAAGTAATGAATACAGCGGTGGTAGTTCATCTTGCTTGCCAGTGATCTTATCCTTTAGCCAACCGATTGCAGCAAAGACATGAACCACAAAAAGGGTTGTGGTTACCGCGAACACAAACGGAAGTAACAGTTTAAATACCATTAACCCTGTCATATAAACCAGCGTTATGGGCAGTGCTGACGCATCCGCATGAAATACGGCATTGATATAGCCGGCCGCTTTGCCTCTTGCGTAAATAACCACGCAAGACAAAGCTATAGATACGATAAGTTTGGTGACAGTAAAATCCCAGAGCGACTTCACAAATGCTGAGCGTTCGAGTGATACACCAACAAACATTGTGCATAGGGCTACGCCCCATAACCGAAAAGCCAGAGTGTGTTCCCTTACCCACTCGATATCGCTGCCAGCGGCACGAGTGATAGCTAGCATGAGGCCTATGAATCCGAGCAGGCCCAAAGCTATCTTCAGGTTTTGACTGCGTTGCTCCTGTTGCCGACTTTGCGCTCTTAACCATTCGTTCAAACCTTGGTTAATACCACGCACGTGGTACTTCAAAGACTTTTGGCGATTGTAGGACATATCGCTTTCAGAACCACTTAGCTCGTGATGAATGCCTTCAAGACGCGCTTCTATTTCCTTGCTCATGTCGCTATCACCAACTCCATTAAAATCGATCATCGCGCGGCAAGAATACAGCGCTCATCGGCTAGGCACTCATGTATTGGCATGAGCAAGAAGCTAAGCATCCCGCTTAAAGTTAACCGAAAATTTCTTCCACATCATCGGAGTGTCGAACTCCCAATACAAGCACAGACTCCAAGCTTGTAGATTTGCTTATTTCTCCAGCCAAAAGTTCAGAGTATCGCTGAAACTTATTGCTCCCCAAGGCTTTAGGAATCGGCCCAAAAATACCTTTACACACCTCTACAAAATCACGGGACGCTGATATGAATGCTTCGTCCAAATGAGTAACCTCAATGTGATCAACTGGTGAGCCACCTTCTCCACCCTTGAAAACCGTGTAGTTATGGGCAGAAACATTGCGTGCGAGTCGCAGCTTGTTGATGGCGTCACATATGTCTGACGAAAGAATACTATTCTCTTCGAGATGGTCAATATGTGTTGAGAAGTTTGGTGTAATCTTGCCTCGCTTACCATTTTCCCTTATAGGTCTCACGCGCTCTCGCCACGAGTTCCTGAACTCAGATATCTCCAGGCTTTTCTTGCTGACAATAGTCACCATAGCCTCAATGTAAGTCGAAACCGCAATTACCTGCGCGCGCTTATCAAATGTCTTAAGATCCATGCTGTGAAGAGTCAGTTTTTCTTGAATCTCGAGTTCTTGATCGGTCAAGTCAAATAGGTGTGCCTCAAGCCTAATAAAGTGCGGAACGCTATCCTTACTGCCGGCTAAGTCAAACAAGAGTCTGAACAAATCCATGCCAGTATCTTGATCACGAGAAAAATTTACGGTGATAAGTGGATGCCCAAAGCGCCTCAGCAATCCCTCAGTCACCGGAATATCAAACTTAACCTTATCAGAGTCGTGATAACCCTCGAATTCAGTGGTGCATTTCAAAGCTGATAAAATATCAAGAAGGCCCCTTAGAGTTTTCGCATCTAGCTCTTTCGTCTCAATCAAATTTGTTACGCCAAGCCTTTTGATCTCGAAAGTTGAAAGGCTTGCTCCAGGTTCGACATTGATTTTCTTCTTAAGTGTATCGATGCTCATGTGCTTTCCTTGTCAAATTGTGCTTTTGAAAATACGAACCCTAAATAACTGGTGGACGCCTGGAATCATTTAATGAAGCTTTGCCATAAATCGCCCGGAGTTTCTACACCGCGGCCCAGGTCGCAAGGACAGGCTAATCGGGGTGGCTTGCAGCTCACCCTGAAGCGCCCTCTGATGTTTGCGCAGCACCGAAGAAACTCTATCCCAGTTTTGCTGTAGCTGAAGCGATCCAAAAAGTCGCAGCCCGGAAGACTCTCTAACCTGTGCAACGGCACTCGCGCTGTTGTACAAAGCAGAAAGATCCAGCCCATTTGGAGACACAAAATCGTAGGCGTCCGAATCTCCCAAGATGTCGGCGAGCTGAAGACCCTGATTGACGTTTCCTCTACCCAGCATGCGGCTCAACTGCTCCGTACGCTGACGCATATAGATCTCGTTTTCGCGCAGGCCTTCCTTCGCGACTAGGCAGCCGAGACTTCAGGCTCTTGATTCGTTTCCTCAGCTCAAAGGTTTTCCGACGAGTTTTGTCTACCGGCGAGACTTCTGTTTCCTTCCCGTCTTGGTGCCATTTACCGCCGTGGTTGGTGATCTCGCCGCGCCAGTGCTTAAGCTCGACAACAAGAACGAGGCTGTGGGTCACGATGACAAGATCGAACTCCCCATCTGAGCCCCGCGAGTTAGCAAAACGAAAGCCTGCGTAGCCGCGCCAAGGCCATATGCCATGGCCTGACTCAGGTTTCTTCAATTGTTTGAGAACGTCAAACGACTTCCCTTTCGTGGGGCCTGATCCTGGTTCCGGAGGAAGCTCTTTGGGACCAAATGCTTTGGCTATCTTGTGGATAGCGTCGATCTCAAACAAAAGGAGACCTCCTTCCCAATAGCATACGTCCATGTAATCCCCGCGACTTTTTACAGTGGAGTCAATCTGCCATACGTTAAGGGAAATGGTGGCCTATTGAAATAAAATATCGGGGAATTTAGCGATTTGGGATTCGTTTTCTTGAGATCCGTCTAGCCCACATTTTTCGTTTTCTAGGACTAACTTCGACTTCACCCGCGCTCAAGGCTCAGAGTCTCGCCGATGACGACGGCCAACTACGCCACGATCTATTCACCCCCACTGACGGGACAAACGACCGCGCCATCCGGCAACTGACCGCCAAACGGCTGCTCTTTGCCGATTTTTTGCTTTTACCCACGGCTAGTTTGCAGTCGAGTCCAGCCGGTCATGAAAAGATCATGAGTACTGCCTGCCCGATCATGATCATTGCTGCTTGGCAGCAGTTCATCAGTGCGTCTTCAGCGCACGTTCGACGCTGATAGCAAGCGGCGTGGTTGGTCTCCCGATGAGTTCAGCCAAGGCGCGCTCGTTGCTGTAGAGCGCTCCCTGTGAAGCGCTGACGTCATAGGAAGCCAATGCTGCGGCGAGCCCCTTCGGCAAGCCAACACCTTCGAGCGCAGCGGCGTAGTCGGCTTCCGGGAGGTTGCGGTAAGGGATGTTCTTGCCGGTCTGCTTCGAGATTTCTGCCGCCAGATCAGCCAGTGTCCATGAGTTATCGCCGGCCAGTTCATAGGTCGCGTTTTCATGGCCATCAGCTGTCAACACCACGGCGGCCGCTTCAGCCAGATCCTCGCGTGTCGCTGACGAAATCCGGCCTTCGCCTGCACTACCAAACAGCGCGCCGTTAGCCAGTGCCACACCCGCGAAACCTGTGTGGTTTTCTGTGTACCAACCATTGCGCAACAGCGTGTAGGAAAGTCCGGACGCCTTGAGGGCAGCCTCGGTTGCGCGGTGTTCGTCGGCAAGTTGCAGCACGGACGAATCAGCGTGCAGCACACTGGTGTAGACAATGCGCTGGACGCCCGCCCTCTTCGCCGCCGCGATGACATTGGAGTGCTGCGCAGCACGTTGACCGATTTCGCTGGAGGAGATCAGCAGCAAGGTTTCCACTCCGGACAACGCCGCATCCAGCATTTCGGCCCTGGAATAATCGAACGCTCTTGCCGCAACGCTCAGCCCTTCTGCCTGTTCCGGCTTGCGCGCCAGGGCAAGAATACTGCTCGCGGCAACTCGCTGCTTCAGGTGCTCGATGACGAGGTGGCCCAGTTGGCCGGTGGCTCCAGTAACGGCAATGCTCATGAAGTGACTCCTTGGTGAACGGAAGAGTTGAAGAAACAGCCATGAGCGAATATAAGAAATTAGATTACTTTAAGTAAGTACGTACAAAAAGGTAAGTGTATGAATATGAACGCGCCTTCGAAATCATCAGAAAAACCGTCTGCAGTCCCATTGTCCGAACGATTGAGGCGCGGCGACGTGCTCGCGCCAGAATGCCCGTCGCGTGAAATCCTGAGCCACCTGACAAGCCGCTGGGGTGTGCTGGTGCTGATTGCCCTGCTGCCTGGCACGCTGCGGTTCAGCCAGTTACGACGCAAGATCGGCGGGGTCAGCGAACGAATGTTGGCGCAGACACTTCAGTTGTTGGAAGGTGATGGAGTGGTGGAGCGTCACGCCTATGACATCGTGCCGCCACACGTGGAATACACGCTGACGCCTATGGGGATCGAAGCCGCAGTGCGGGTGCGCGAATTGGCCGATTGGGTGGAGACGCACTACGCAACCGTGCTGCGTCAACAAGAGATGGCAGCCGTGGATAAAAGCTGAATGTCTTACGCTTGAGAAGCGTTAAGGCCCGTCCGTTTCACTCTCGCCGCAGAAGAGTATGGGGAGCAATGCCGAAGGCCTTGCGAAAAGCGTGGCTGAAATGAGAGAAGTCCGAGAAGCCGAAATCCAGCGCAGCCTGGGAAATGCTACGGACTTGACCACGCTCGATCGCGTCGCGGCTGGCGAACAACCGTGCCTTCCAGATTTCCGCGACCGGCGATTTCTGGTGGCGGGCGAAAGCGCGCGTCACCGTGCGCGTGGAGACATGGTGAGCTTGAGCAATGCGCTCGAGTGAAAGATCCGCGTCGGTCAGATACTGATGGATGTAATTCATGATCCGGCCGTACAGGTCCAACTCGTCATGTGTCTGCTTTAAATCCTGGAGCTCCAGGCTGACCACCAAGAGGTCGAGCAACGTGCTGGAATAACGACTGGACAGGCCTGGTTTATGGAAGCCTGAAGCCATGCTCGCGGCCTGGCGCAACATCTCGCGTAACGGAATCACCCCTGGGCGACGATCATCCAGAACCATCGCGGTGCACTCCGCTATGCCGGGCAGCCGCTGGCTGAGCAATTGTCGAGGAATGCGCACAAGGTGGTTATCGGTACCACCGAAGCTGAATCTGAAGGGCTGGGATGCGTCATAAAGGAACAGATCGTCCGCCGCCAGCTTCGTCCGCCGGTCAGCCTGCTCCAGTTCGCCATAACCGCTGCGGGTAAAGCCCAACCACAAATCGTCGTTCGGGTCGCTGCGCAGGTGCTGGGCGGTCCGCTCCCAATAATGCAAGGGTGCGGACAACGTGCAGATGTCCAGTGCCCCCATGCCATGCACCTCCAGCGCCCCGTCAAAATCGCTCTGCGCCAGCAGTTTGCTGTCTGCGTCCAGGCAATGGTGACACACCACCTCCTTCCAGTAATCGAACCGTTGGGGCGCCGTGACGGCAAGCGTTGAATACTGACATGTCTGGCTCATTGCATTGACCTCGCGGCGGCGGTTCAACAAAAAAGCGGGGTAACGTTTTTTGCGAGGTCAGCAATAATCAGGCCATCTGCTCAGTCTCACGCCCAGCGCTTAGCCGCGCCGCGAGATCACCCTCCGCACACTTGGCAGACAGCTCCGCCCCAACACTTCCCCTGCAACTTCCCTGGGCATTTCGTCCCTTGTTTCACAAGCCCCGCACCATCGCTGCGCATCGATGAGCTGGCCATTTACGGCTGTCCTTTTTAACCAAACGGTTGTCCATTCGAGCCAAGCACATCCCATCTCCCCTCGATAATTTTCACGCCATGCCGTGTCCCTCCCGACACCAATGACGAGGTGCCTCATGCAACGACGAGAACAGCAGCGACTGTCGGATTCGTCCTGGTTTTTACAGCGTTGGGACATGGCACCCGAAGAGTTCGCCATTTACCTGGTGCAACTCGGGACCCTCGCGCTGCAACGCCGATGGCGTGGTCCTGATCGCAAAACAACATCCACTGGCCTGTAGAACAGCGAACCGTCCGTTTGAGACGGAAATAAAGGAGCCCCCATGGAATCTGCAATCGATAAACATCTCAAATGTCCGCGGACTTTGTCGCGTCGCGTCCACGACGATTACCAGCCACCCTTCCCCATGTTTGTGGGACGGGCTGACGAAAACGTGAAGCAAGTCGTGATGGCTTACCTCGGGGTGCAATTTCGCGAAGAACAACGTGCCGCCGCCCTGCAAGCCATACGCTACATTGACGCCAGCTTCGCCCTCGCCGATGGCCCCGGGCATTACGACCTGACCTACCATCTCGACAATCAGGGGTATGGAAACTTCATCGCCGTGGGCTACTGGCGTGATCCCGTCGCCTATCACCGTTGGCTGCTTTCACCGCCGGTGGCGAATTGGTGGGGCGACGATGCGCGTCTGAGCGAGGGGCTGGGGTATTTCCGCGAGGTCATGGCCCCGCGCGCCGAGCAGTTCGAAACGCTGTATGCCTTCAAAGACGATTTGCCAGGCGTCGGTGCGGTCATGGACGGCATCAGCGGCGAGATTGAAGAGCACGGCTACTGGGGCTCGGCGCGCGACCGCTTTGCCATCTCCCAGACCGACTGGATGCAGCCGACCAGCGAACTGCAAGTCATTTCAGGCGATCCGGCCAAGGGCGGCAGGGTCGTCGTACGTGGCCACGACAACCTGACGCTGATCCGCTCCGGACAAGACTGGGTCGAAGCCGGCGAGGAAGAACGCGCGCTCTATTTCAACGAGATGCTGCCGCCCCTGCAAGACGGCATGAACTTCCTGCGTGACGAGGGGCAGGCGCTGGGCTGCTATAGCAACCGCTTCGTACGCAATATCGACCTTGATGGCAATCTCCTCGACATCGCCTATGACATCGGTCACTGGCGATCGCTCGACAAGCTGGAGCGCTGGGCGGAATCCCACCCCACTCACCTGCGCATTTTCACCACGTTCTTCCGCGTGATCGGCGGTCTTTCGAAGCTGCGGCTGTATCACGAGGTTTCGGTGGCGGATGGTAGCCAGCAACTGTTCGAGTACATCAACTGCCACCCGCAGACCGGGATGATGCGCGACGCACACGTCTCGCCCGCCTGACTCCATCGCTGACTCCACTTTTAGCCCTGCGCGTTGCCTGACTGGCGATAGCGGGGCTCTTTTTGCCCGAAAAAAGGATCTTCGATCATGAAACGGTTCCGCTACCTGTCGCTTGCAGCCCTCCTCCCCAGCCTTTCCTCCCACGCGCTCGAGGTCGATCCTGGCGACTACGAGCCGCTCCCCGTGGGCGCGACCATCGGCGTGGTCTACTACCAGCACGCCAGCACCGACAAAGCCTATTCCAACGGGCACAAGACCAGCTCCGATTTCAACCTGACGTCCGACGTCGGCATATTGCGTCTGCTGCACGTCTACCAACTGAGCGAGCGGCTGACCATCGAGCCGCAATTCCTGTTGCCCTTCGGCCATGTCTCAGGCGGTGGTGATGCGTCTGCGCTGGGCGACGCCAGCGGCATCGGCGACCTCATTCTTACTGCGCCGCTCAAGTACCGTCTAAACGACGCCAACGACACCCTCGGTGCGACCGCTTACCTGTACGTGCCGACTGGCAACTACGACAAGGACGACGCGCTCAACCTTGGCGAGAACCGTTGGAAATTCGATCTCCAGGCCGCTTACGTCAAGCACTTCACAGAAAAGTGGGCCATCGACCTCGTCGGTGACGCCATCTGGTACGGAGACAACAACGACTACGGCGCCAGCTCCGCCCGTCGCGAGCAGGACGTTTCCTATGGCGCCCAGTTGATGGGGCGCTACATGCCCGACGAGACAACGGCGCTGGCAATCGGCTTCGGCCACAGTTGGGGTGGGGAAAACCAGGTCGATGGTGTCAACCAGGACGACAGGATGGAAACCACCAACGTCCGCGTCACGGCCAGAAAGTTTCTGACCGCCAGGGACCAATTCCAGGTGCAACTAGGACGCGACCTTGCGGTGGAGAACGGCCCCAAAGAGGACTTTCGCATGAACCTGCGCTACGTCAGGGTTTTCTAGCCCTCCTCCTCTGCGCAGCCCGTATCAAGCGTGCCAACCGGCTCATGAGATGACCCTGATCTTAAACGGAGTAACCCGACAATGACCGACCAGCAACCCACCGTGGAACAACAACCCTCCCTCTATACCCGTCTTGGCGGCTATGACGCGATTTATCAGTTCGCAGGCGCCGTGTTGAGAAAAACAATGGGCCACCCCGCCATCGGGCACATCTGGGCCCATATGTCGGAATCGACGTTCCAGAAGGAACACATCAATTTTGTCGACTTCCTTTCCGAGCACTGGGGTGGCAGCGCCAAATACAGGGGCAGAGACATGGTCACCGCGCATCGCGGGATGGGGCTGACCGAGGTGCACTGGCAAGCGGTGCTCGATTGTCTGGAGGCGTGCTACGACGATTACGGTCTGGCCCCGGACCTGCGCAAGGAGGTCAATGACTTCCTCATCAAGTTCAAACCGGCGGTGATCGGCAGCCCCTCCTATCGGGACGTGGTACTCGCGCACCCGGAAATGGACCCGGCCAAAGGTATGAAGAGCGTCGGGGTTGTCTGGCCGAAACCCGGCAAGTCGTCCCGGAAACCGACCACGGCCGAATCCGAAGACTGACACGCTCGGCAAAAACCGGCGCTACAGCAATACGGCGTCCCGCTCAACCAAGCGAATGTCCTCCTCAACCAAGCGCCGCTCAATGTGCGCAGATAGCTTGATACCAGCCCGGTCGCGACATCGCCAATAGTGCGCACCGTAACCGGGCCTCCCCGAGACGACGTTTGAACAGACATTGCCAACCCAACAGGTTGGCACAGGACACAGGACACCCCATGGCCATCATCCGCCCGACGCTCGAACAAGTGCAGGATCTCGCCAGCCGCCTGCACATACAGCTGACTCCCGAGCAAGCCAGCGAATACCTGGCGCTCATGCAATCCAGTTTTGATGCCTACGATCTTGTCGATGAGTTGCCAGACTTCATCCCCCCGGTGTGCTACGAGCGCAGTGTCGGTTACCGCCCTTCAAGTACGGACAATCCGCTGAACGCCTGGTACTACAGAACCGAGGTGATGGGCGCCAGTTCAGGCAAGCTTGCCGGCAAGACGGTTGCGCTCAAGGACAATATCTCTCTGGCCGGTGTCCCGATGATGAACGGTGCCGCGCCACTGGAAGGATTCGTACCGTCATTTGACGCCACTGTGGTGACGCGTCTGCTCGACGCTGGCGCCACCATCCTCGGCAAAGCCACTTGTGAACATTACTGCCTCTCCGGCGGTAGCCATACTTCAGACCCGGCCCCTGTGCACAATCCTTATCGCCGTGGTTTCACCACCGGCGGCTCGTCTTCCGGCAGCGCAGCGCTGGTGGCGTCGGGTGAAGTCGACCTGGCTGTCGGTGGCGACCAGGGCGGTTCCATCCGCATTCCGGCAGCCTGGTGCGGCATTTACGGAATGAAGCCCACCTTCGGTCTGGTGCCCTATACCGGCGTCATGGCGATCGAGGCAACTTTCGACCATGTCGGCCCGATGACCAGCAACGTCCGCGATAACGCTCTGATGCTTGAAGTGATGGCTGGAGCGGACGGACTCGACCCTCGCCAGACCGCTCCCGAGGTCGATGCCTATAGCGATTATCTGGAACGAGGCGTGACCGGACTTCGGATCGGAATTCTTCAGGAAGGTTTCCAGCTCGCTAACCAGGACCCGCGTATCGCAGAAAAGGTGCGCAGCGCTATCGCCCGGCTCGAGGCGTTGGGCGCGCGGGTCGAGGAGGTCTCAGTACCCGAACACAACCTGGCGGGGGCATTGTGGAGTCCTATCGGCTGTGAAGGCCTGACCATGCAAATGATGCACGGCAACGGCGCGGGTTTTAACTGGAAAGGGCTTTACGACGTGGCCCTGCTGGACAAACAGGCTGGTTGGCGCGATCAGGCCGACGCATTGTCGCCGTCACTCAAGCTGTGCATGTTCGTGGGTCAGTTCGGTCTGGAGCGCTACCACGGTCGCTACTACGCCAAGGCCCAGAACATTGCGCGCTTTGCCCGCGCCGCCTATGACCGGGCGTTGAACAGCTATGACCTGCTCGTCATGCCGACCGTGCCGATCACCGCTCAGCCGCTCCCTGAGCCGGGTGCTTCAATCACCGAAACCGTCACGCGTGCGTTGGAGATGCTGGGCAATACGGCCGCTCAGGACATTACCGGGCACCCCGCCATGTCGATCCCTTGCGGCCTGGTGGACGGACTGCCCGTGGGGCTGATGCTTGTGGGAAAACATTATGCCGAAGGCACCCTGTATCAAGCCGCAGCAGCGTTCGAGGCCTCTGTCGATTGGCGGACGTTGTAAACCGGCGCATCGCACTGAACGTGAGTAGCAAATTCAGAGGGGTCAATACATGAGCCATACGCACGAACATCATCACGATCACGATCACACCGAGCCCCCCGAGGCCATCGCCCTGCGTGTCAAGGCGCTCGAATCCCTGCTGATCGAAAAGGGTCTGGTCGACCCGACCGCCATGGATGCGCTGGTGGACACTTACCAGCACAAGGTCGGCCCGCGCAACGGCGCTCAGGTGGTCGCCAAGGCCTGGTTCGATCCCGATTACAAGCACCGGCTACTGGAAGATGCCACTGCGGCGATTGCCGAACTGGGTTTTTCCGGCGTGCAGGGCGAAGACATGGTGGTGGTGGAGAACACCGCGACCGTGCACAACGTGACGGTCTGCACGCTGTGTTCCTGCTATCCCTGGCCCACTCTGGGCTTGCCCCCCGCCTGGTACAAATCCGCACCCTATCGCTCACGGATAGTCATCGATCCACGTGGCGTGCTGGCCGAATTCGGTTTGCTTGTTCCCGATGACAAGGAAGTTCGGGTCTGGGACAGCAGTGCCGAGCTGCGCTACCTGGTACTGCCGGAGCGTCCGGCGGGCACTGACGGCTGGAGCGAAGAACGCCTGGTCGAGCTGGTGACGCGTGACGCCATGATCGGTACCGGCCTGGCGAAGACACCGGGCGACGCAGCCTGACCACGCGAAGGAGAAAACCATGAACGGTGTACACGACTTAGGCGGTATGCACGGGTTCGGCCCGGTGCTCACCGAAGACAATGAACCGGTGTTCCATCACGACTGGGAACGCAGGATCTTTCCGCTGTTCGCCTCGCTCTTCGTCGGCGGATATTTCAATGTCGACGAATTCCGACACGCCATCGAACGCATGGAACCGGCGGAGTACTTGCAGTCGAGTTACTACGAACACTGGCTGCACGCCTTCGAGACCCTGCTGCAGGAAAAAGGCGTGATCAGCGCTGGCGAACTGCAGGGCACGGTCAAACCGACCTCGCCGACGCAGCCCCCAACGGTGCTCACACCAGACATCGTCGAGGCGGTGACTCTTGGCGGCGCTTCATCCAGGGCGAAAGAGCCTGTCGCCGGCCGTTTCCGGGTTGGTGACCGAGTGCGGACGAAAAATTTCAATCCAACCACCCACACCCGACTGCCACGCTACGCGCGCGGCAAGGTCGGGACCATCGAGATTGCACACGGTGCGTTTGCCACCCCGGACACCATGGCCCACGGTCTGGGCGAACAACCGCAACAGGTCTATGCCGTGCGCTTCAGTGCGACAGAGCTGTGGGGCGTGGCGCGACCGGACAGTGTCTGCATTGATCTGTGGGACAACTATCTGGAGGCCGTATGAACGCCAGCAAGCTTCACATCCCGCCCATCACCGGGCTATCTCTCGACAATGAAGGCCCGGTGTTCGACAAACCCTGGCAGGCCCAGGCTTTTTCCCTGCTGCTACACCTGCACCAGATCGGTCTATTTCCCTGGAAGGACTGGGTGCAGACGTTCAGCGACGAGATCAAGGCAAGCCCGGCGCAGCCCGGAGAAAGCGTCAACGACACGTACTACCGGCAGTGGATTGCGGCCATGGAAAGCATGGTCACCGCACTCGGTTTGACCGCTTTCGAAGACATCACCCGGCGCACCGAAGAATGGCAGCAAGCCTACGTGAACACGCCACACGGACAACCGGTCACGCTGCTCAATGCGAGTTGCCCGCCGCCCCATGGACATGAGCACGAACACCTGCCACGGCGCGAGCCGGTAGCGATCAGCCGAGCCGCAAACTGAGAGCGCAGTCATCCGTTTTTTTACTGTCGAGGTCGCGAAGCGGCCAAGGAGCAATCGTCATGCATATCGAACCTGATCTGGTGGAGGCCGGAAAACTCTGGCTGAGCTATGTCACTGCCGCAGGTGTCGGCGCCTACACCGTCAAACTCGCGGCGCAAGCCATCGGTGAGCGTGGGGTCTTTTCGCTGCTGGCTCGGACTGTCACTGCCACGGCCCTGGTGTTCAGCTTCTTCGAGCTACTGCCGCACTATCCGGTCGGTGTTTCCGAGGTGCATCTCATACTGGGGTCAACGCTGTTTCTGCTGCTTGGCGCCGCACCCGCCGCAGCGGGTCTCGCCCTGGGGCTGCTGATCCAGGGCCTGTTCTTCGCGCCATTCGACCTGCCGCAATACGGCATGAATGTCACCACGCTGCTGGTACCGCTGTGCGCAGTCGCTGCCCTGGCGAAACGCATCATCGCGCCCGACACGCCGTATGTGGAACTGAGTTACAGACAAGCGCTGGGGCTGTCGACCGCTTTCCAGGCAGGCATTGTCGCCTGGGTTGCGTTCTGGGCTTTCTACGGACAAGGCTTCACAGCCGAAAACGCCCTGTCAGTTCTGACCTTCGGCAGCGCCTACATGACCGTCGTCGCCCTCGAACCGCTGCTGGACCTGGCCGTACTGGCCGCGGCCAAGGCCAGCCATCGCCTGCGGGGTAGCACGCTGCTCGAACGCCGTCTGTACCAGGCCGCCTGAGTCGACGCACTCCAGTCCAGATCGGCCTGTCCCGGGCATTCGAAGAGCGTAATGCTCGGGGGATCAACCGCAAGAACCGCTCGCGACTGCCGTAGCAGTCGCGAGCGGTGAAGCTGGCTTCAATGCTATGGCTTACTGATCTTGAACCAGATGGAGTACATCGCCGGCAGGAACACCAGCGTCACGATGGTCCCGACGAACGTACCGCCGATCAGTGTGTAAGCCAGCGTGCCCCAGAACACCGAGTGCGTCAGCGGGATGAACGCGAGGATGGCCGCCAGCGCAGTCAGCAGCACCGGGCGAGCACGCTGTACCGTGGCTTCGATCACGGCGTGAAACGGATCAAGTCCTTCTTGTGCGTTGTGATGGATTTGTCCAATCAGGATCAGCGTATTACGCATCAGAATCCCCGACAGGGCGATCAACCCGACCAAGGCGTTGATACCGAACGGCTGCTGGAAGAGCAGCAATGTTGGCACCACACCAATCAGCCCGAGTGGCGAGGTCAGGAACACCATGATCATTGCCGACACCGAACGCACCTGCAGAATGATGATCAGCAGCGTGACGGCGATCATGATCGGCAGCAGCGGCAATATCGCTTGCCCAGCCTTGCCCGACTCCTCGATAGCCCCCGATTGCTCGATACGATAGCCCTCCGGCAGCGTGTCGATGACCGGCTGCAGCGCCTTAGTGATCACGTTTGAAACGTCCGGAGGCTGCAAGCCTTCGGCAATATCGCCGCGTACAGTGATGGTCGGCGTGCGATCACGACGCCGAAGGACGGGATCTTCCATGCGCACGTCCACCGTCCCCACTTGCGACAGCGGAATCCGCTGGCCCGCCGCGCCCACCAGCGTAAAACCTTGTATTTTTGCAGGGTCGAGCCGGATGTCCCCCGCCGCACGCCCGATCACTTGGACCGAACGGATGTCCTCACGAACGGCCGTGATCGGTACCCCGGCAAGCAGGAACTGCAACTGCTGCGCGACCGCACTGGAGGTCAGTCCCACCGCCTGCAAGCGGTCCTGATCCAGGGTGAAATGCAGCGCGGGTGTCAGCGGCCCCCAGTCAGTATTGACGGTTCGCATCAAGGGGCTCGCCTGCATCACGGTCTGCACCTGAGCGGCAATCTCACGCAATGTCGAGGGATCGGGCCCCATCACTCGGTAGGCGACAGGAAACGGTGAATACGGACCAAACACCAACTGCGTCACCCTGACCCGCGCTTCTGGAGCAAGCCCTTCGGCGACGGCCTCGCGCAGACGGAGCTTGAGGACTTCCCGTGCTTCCTGGCTCTGCGTCAACACCACAATCTTCGCGAATGACGGATCAGGCAGTTCCGGCGCCATGGCCAGGTAGAAACGCGGCGCACCCTGTCCGATATAGGCCGTGACGATTTTTGCTTCATTCTGCTTTTGCAGCCATGCCTCGACTTTGGCGGTGGTGATACTTGTCTGCTCGATGGAGGTTCCATAGGGCATCTGCACTTCGATCAACACTTCGGGACGATCCGAGGTGGGGAAGAACTGCTTCTTGACCAGGCTCATGCCGACAACGGCCAGGACAAACGTCGCGATCACAGTACCGGCGACCAGCCATTTGCGGGCGATGACGCGCGTCAAGATCCGGCGGAAGCGGTTGTAGTTGGGCGTGTTGTAAATGGCCGCGTGACCACCTTCGACCTGCTTGATGTCAGGCAACAGCTTCACACCCAGATAGGGGGTGAAGGCCACCGCAACCACCCATGAGGCAATCAGGGCAATGCCTACGATCCAGAACATGTTGCTGGTGTACTCGCCAGCGGTCGATTGCGCGAAGCCGTTGGGCAGAAAGCCGATAGCGGTCACCAGCGTGCCGGAAAGCATCGGTGCGGCGGTGTGACTCCAGGCATACGCGGACGCTTTGATACGGTCGTAGCCCTCCTCCATTTTCACCACCATCATCTCGATCGCAATGATGGCGTCGTCCACCAGCAGTCCAAGCGCCAGGATCAGCGATCCCAAGGTGATCCGGTCAAAGTTCTTGCCCGTTGCCGCCATCACCACAAACACCACGGCAAGCGTCAGTGGCACCGCTGCGGCCACGACAATACCGACGTGCCAGCCCATGCTGAGAAAGCACACCAGCATCACCACCAGCAGGGCGACGAAGAACTTGATCATGAACTCGTCGACGGCTGAACTGATATTCACCGACTGATCGGTGACTTTGCTGAGTGTCATGCCCAGTGGCATGCCTTCGTTGATCCGGGTTGTCTCCACATCCAGTGCCTTGCCCAGGTCCAGGCCGTTCCAGCCCTCGCGCATCACCACACCCAGTAACAGCGCTTCCTCACCGTTGTTACGCACAAGGAAGGTGGCCGGATCTTCGTACCCCCGCTCGACCGTAGCAACGTCCGAGAGCTTCAACGTGCGCCCCTGAATCGCCAGCGGTGTGTCACGAATCTTCTGCACCTTGTCGAAGGCGCCGTCGAGACGCAGGAAGACTTCTGGCCCCTTGGTTTCAATCGAGCCGGCCGGCGTCAGTACGTTCTGATTGTTCAGCGCGGCAAAAATATCCTGCGAGGTTACCCCCAGCGTGGCCAGCCGATCATGGGAGAAGGAGACAAAGATGCGCTCGCTCTGCTCACCAATGATGTTGACCTTTTTCACGCCTGGCACATGCAACAGGCGCTGGCGCAGCGATTCGGCATCACGTACCAGCAGTCGCTGCGGCTCGCCTTTGGCTTTCAAGGCAAACAGCGCAAAGGTCACATCTGCAAACTCGTCGTTGACCATCGGGCCAATCACGCCGGCCGGTAGCTTGATCGACTCATCGTCGAGTTTTTTGCGCGCCTGGTAGAACTCCTCCTGCACTTGGGAGGGCGGCGTACGATCAAGCAGTGTCACCACGGTGAAGGCAAGCCCCGGACGAGTGTAGGTTTCCGTGCGGTCGTACCATTTCAACTCTTGCAGGCGTTTTTCCAGCGGCTCGGCGACCTGGTCCTGCATTTCCTGCGCGGTTGCGCCCGGCCACGCAGTGATGACTGTCAGCTGCTTGACCGTAAACGGCGGGTCTTCCGCGCGCCCGAGCTGGAAAAACGCCAGGATCCCGGCAACACCGATCAGGAAGATCAGGAACACCGTGATCGAACGTTCGCGAACGGCGAGCGCCGAAAGATTGAAGCGCCCCTGGCTCATGGACGGCTCCCGGCAACCTGGACGTCAGCCTGTTGAGCCAGTCTCACCTCCTCCCCCTCACGCAGAAGATGTGCGCCTAAAGCGACAACTTGCTCACCGACCTTGAGTTCACCGTCGACTCGCGCAATGTCATCGCTCACGCCCAACATCCGCACAGGCCGCCAGGTCACCTTGGCCGGGTTGCCTGCAATCACCCAGAGGCCGGGGCCTTTGCCTGGGTCATAAACCGCCGCCAGCGGCACTTGCAACACCTGTGCATTTGCGCGGCTGCCAGCGATCTGCAGCGTAACGGTCGAACCCAACGGCGCATTGGCCAGCGCGCCCTCCAGCACATACCGCGCCTCAAAGGTGCGCGTCATGCGATCGGCCGAATCAGACAGCAGCCGCAGCCTGGCTGTCACGGCACCCGAGGTGTTGCCATAAAGTGTGGCCTGCGCGGTCGAACCTGCCGCCGGACGTAGCGTCTCGGGCAGGTGCACGATGGCTTCGCGCTGCCCTGCCCGCGCCAGTCGAACCACGGCTTGTCCCGGGCTTACCACTTGTCCTGGCTCGGCCAGCGTCTCCACCACCACGCCATCGGAATCAGCAAGCAACACCGCATAACCCGACGCGTTGCGAGCGACGTCAGCCTGCGCTTGCGCCGCGCTCAACTGAGCTTTGGCGGTATCTGCGGCGGCTTTGATCTGATCGTAGGCCGAGGCCGAGATGGCGCCGGCGGCGACCAGGTCGCGATACCGGGCCTCGTCATCCGCGGTCTGTATGGCTCGCGCCCGAGCGGCCATGACCGACTCTTGCTGTGCCCGCGCCTGCAGCCCGAGATCAATCGGGTCGAGGCGCATCAGTGGCTGACCTCGTTTGACCGTCTGGCCTGTGTCAACCAGGCGTTCGAGTATTTTGCCCGAGACCCGAAAGCCGAGGTCAGCCTCGACGCGGGCGATCACGATACCCGTGAAAGAACGTGAAGTATCTGAAGCGGCCTGAACCGCAGCGGATCTCACCAACGGGGCACGCGTACGGGGATCGTCAACGACGGATGAGTCACCACACGCCGTCAGGACGAGCGGCAACAGACAAACGGCAATAGGTACAGCTAGAGGCCGGCGCATAGGTTCCGTTACTCGAGAATAGGACATGCTCGGCATTTTCAGTACGGTGACCAATAATGTCAATGGTCACTTCCTTGTAGTGCATGGCGCAGATATCCAAGTTATCGTTGACCTGAAAGATGTGACCATAATTTAATATGGTCACTTACCATCCTCGTTGCAGGTACCTCAATGTCTCCTGTTCGCCCTATCACGCTTTTGGTGACCGCCAGCTTGATGGCAGGCTGCGCGGTCGGTCCCGACTATCAACGGCCTGCCCTCGCGCTTTCCGATCGTTACCTGAGTCAGCCAGCAGCCGAACAGACGCCGGCAACGGCGCCGACCCGCCTGGTCAACTGGTGGGAGAGTTTTAACGATCCCGTGTTGACCGGTTTCGTCACCCAGGCGCTGGAACAGAACCTCGATCTGGCACAAGCAGCGGCGCGGGTCACACAGGCACGGGCAGGATTGGGGGCCGCAAATGCCGCTCTGTTGCCCTCCGCGAGCATTGATGGCCAGGCCGCACGCGCCTATCAATCCGTCGAGACGCCGCTCGGCCAGGTGTTGAACTCAACGCCTGGCTATGATCGCTACGGAAGTGCCTACGAGCTCAACCTCAATGCCGGCTGGGAGATTGATGTCTTTGGCGGGCTGAGACGCGAGCGCGAAGCCGCACTCGCCGAATACCAGGCCTCCAAAGCGGGCGCAATCGCTACACGCCTGGCCATTGCAGCGCAGACGGCCGATATCTACATCACCCTCCGTGGGTTGCAGGCGCGACTGGAGATTGCCAACCGCCAAGTCGAAACGCAGCAGGGACTGCTGCAGAAAGTCCGCCTGCTCTACGGCAAGGGCCTCGCTGCCCGCTATCAGGTTCAACAGACTGAGGGAGCGCTGGCGCAGGTCCAGGCAAGCGTGCCAGTGTTGCAGACCGGCCTGGATGCCGCCATGAATGCACTGGACGTCATGCTCGGCACCCCGCCAGGGACTCACCGCACGCAACTGGCCGGTACGGAGCGCATTCCTGTTGTGCCGCCGATAAACGCCTCGGGAACGCCGGCCGATCTGCTGCGCCGCCGGCCGGACCTGATCGTCGCCGAGCGCCGCCTGGCAGCCTCCAATGCACGTATCGGCGTGGCGATTGCCGAGTACTACCCGAAACTCTCGCTCAGCGCATTGCTCGGTAGCGCAACGGCTGTTTCCGGCGGCAACCTGTTCACTGGCGGCGCCAGTCAGTCGGCGGCCGTCCTTGGGTTGCGCTGGAGACTTTTTGACGTAGGCCGGATCAACGCGCAGATCGATCAGGCCAAAGGACAGGAAGCCGAAGCGCTGGCCGCTTATCGTCAGTCGGTGTTACGCGCCACTGAGGATGTCGAGAATGCCTTCTCCGCCCTGGTGAACCGCAACCTTCAGGCCACCACGCTCGCGGGAGGCGAGGCTTCTCTGACACAGGCTCGCCAAGCGTCTTTTATCGCCTACGGAAAAGGCACCGCAAGCCTGATTGATGTGCTCCACGCCGACGAAACGTTACTCCAGGCTTCCGATGCCCGTGCGCAAGCACGGACAGAATCGGCGCGGGCTGCGGTCGCGGCATTCAAAGCGCTCGGCGGCGGCTGGCAAGTTCCTGAAACCCTGCCTGTTGCGTCGCGATGAAGCTCGCCAGCTGCGCAAAGAGTTTGCTCGACAGTACGCAGCAAAAGGCCGATCGCGGTTTTGACGTGGGCCATGCCACGGCGTTTTCATCAGAGCCTGATGGCCAAAGTCATGGGGGTTTGACGTACAAAAAAGGGCCATCCTCGCTGCGAGAATCGGCCCGATAAACATGCCCTTGCGCGTGTGGGGGCGGGAGGCAGCACGCCCTCCCGCCCCCACATTGTGAGTACAGCCCTCAGCTAGAAACGGTAGCTGACAGACGTACCGAGCCCGCTCGCACTGTTCTTGTATCTGGCACTGTAGGCACCTCTGGATGACGAGGTGTCGTTCACCTTCACGCTCTCCTCCCAGAGGTAGGAATAAGCGAAGTCGATGGTGAGATTTTCCACCGGCGTCCAGCCCGCACCGAAGCTGATAACCTTTCGATCGCCCGTAGGAATACGGGGACCGCGATGGGTGTTGTTGGCGGGTGATTGATCAACCGAAAACCCGCTACGCAGCACCCACTGGTTATTCAATTGATAGGCGGCACCGATGGCGTGAGCCCACGTGTCATGCCAGTCCTGCTCTTCGCTGATCGTCCCCAATTGGCCGCTCAGCAACGGCGGCAGGCCGCTGTTTTCGATCGTCAGCTCCTTGAAACGGCTCCAGCGCGTCTAGGTGCTACCGACATATAACGTCCAGTCATCGTTGAGTTGGTGTGTCGCCGAAAAGTCCACCGACTCCGGCGTGTCCACATCCAGCGATGCGTCATAACTGCGGCCGCTGACGCCCAGCACGCTGAAGATGCCATCGGTGACCTTGGTTTTCGCATCCAGGTGGTAACTGACTTTGGAGTGATAAGTCAGCCCCAGACGGGTTTGATCTGTCGCCTGCACCAGCACACCGACATTGAAGCCCAGCGCGGTGTCATCACCCGTGCTTTTGAGCTTGCCGTCATTGCGCCCCGGGGTTAATGGATTGGGCACCATGCCCGATATCTCTCCACCGATACGGTTGATGGTCGGACCGAAACCGATCGAGACTTTTTCGTTAAAGGCGTAGCTGATGGTCGGTTGGAAAGTCAGCGTGGTGACTTCGCTCTTGTTGGCGTAATAGCGTCCGGCAAACCCACTGCCGTAGTCGGTGATCAACCCGAAAGGTACATAAAACCCAACGCCGAATGCCCAGTGCTCATCGATGGGTTTGACGTAATAGCCCATCGGTACGGTGGTCGTGGGCACCATATCGCCGTCCTCCTTGCCGCCGAACGTACTGCGAGTCCGGCTGATATCGGACTTGGCGAACAATGTCGCCGCCCCCACGCTGACCTGCTCTTGTTTAAGTCGCGCCATGCCCGCCGGGTTGCCGTAGATCGTACTGGCGTCTTCGGCCGATGAAGATCGCCCGGCAAACCCGGACCCCATCCCGCTGATGCTTTGTTCGTTGAGTGCAAAGCCACCGGCAAGCACATTGGAAGACGCAAGCACGACGGCCAGGCCCACGGGGCTCTTGAGCATTGTTTTTTTCATTGTCGGGACTCTATGGAGATCACTGGAATAGAACATCGAGCACTACAGCGAAGCCATATTATCCATGTGACCAATTCAGTCAATGGTCACGACGAGCAAAATATTGCGCCTTCCCGGCAATCATCTGCCGGGAACAGGAAGCGTCATGCGGGGGGATGTCGTTTTGACTCGAATCGACTGAAAAATTTGATCAGCGACAGTCAGGGCATGAGGCTGCGCAGGATGAGGTTGGAGGTCAGCGTGGGCGCTTGCTCGATGAAATCCAGATTGTGCTGCAACAGCAAGGGGTTGACGAAAGGTCGCAGCGCCAGATCGATCGCCTCGACTGTCTCGTCCAGTGGAGTCTTGCGCTCGAACTCCCCCGCCTCTCGCCCTTGCCGCACGATGTCGACAATAAAGTCTTTGATCTGTGCTTCATACACCTGGGCACTGTGCCAACGCTCCGAGGCGGAAAACGCCGCGATGTCGTAAAGCTTGCGGTCGTTGAAGAACAGGTTCACACCCGTGGCAATGACGGTTTTTACCAATCTGCGGAAACGCTCGGTCGCCGAAACAGCTTCTGCGTTAACGGCCTGTTCGACCGCTGCAACGATTTGCCCCAGACAATTGGCGCAAATGGCCTCGCCAATCGCCTGCTTGGAATCAAAAAACTTATAGATGTACGCCTTGGAAAAACCGATGGCCTTGGCCAGGTCGGACACCGTGGTTTTAGCGTAGCCATACTGGCTGAAGTGCTCATTGGCGGCGGCGATAATCTGGTCACGAATGTCGTGCTCGGCCGGGCCACGAGTGTTCGGCGAGGAGGCAGATATTGATAGCTGATTCATGGCAGCAGCTTACTCATCCTGTTGCGGGCTGACAACTTGTGACCACACAGGAATAAGGTCACAAGTCTGGCGATTTCAGATGAGGCCAGCCGTTACATCTGCTTGCCGTTGCGCGCAGTGATCGCCACGGTAGTCGGCGAATCAGCCAAGGGAACAAAGCGTCGGGTTGAACCATCCAGCGCATCGATGCACCCCGCCTCGATGTCGTAGACCCATCCGTGCAGATTCATGCGCCCTTGCTCGAGCGCGAGGGCCACGGAGGGGTGCGTGCGCAGGTTCGCCAGTTGCGCGATCACATTTTCGCGGACCAGACCATCGAGCTTCGCGCGGGGTGTGTCGAACTCATGCGCCGCGTTGATCGCTTTCGCAGCGTCCGCGTGACGCAGCCAATTGGCGACCGCCGGAAGATGATCCAGACAGGTGCAGCGCGATATCGCCCCCATCGCTCCGCAGTCCGAATGCCCGCAGATCACGATGTCCTGTACGCCGAGTACGGCGACAGCATATTCGACGGTAGCGGACACGCCACCGGGTTCGGGACCGTACGACGGCACAATGTTGCCGGCGTTGCGGATCACGAATAGTTCACCGGGTTCGCGCTGTGTAAGAAGCTCAGGCACTACACGGCTGTCCGAGCAGGTAACGAATAACGCCTTCGGATTTTGTGAGGTCGCAAGTTGCTTGAACAGCTCGACACGTTGCGGATATACCTCACGCTGAAAGCGCAGAAAGCCGTCGATAATGTCACGCATGAAGTTCTCCAAATCCTGATGCCGGATGCTTGCAAAAGTACTCGATATGAAAGGGTCGTGGGTGTTTTCAGCGCTGCAACAGCCGCTTCGTCATCACCATCGACGTCTGCAGCGACTGCCCCGTACGCTGCAGCTTGTTCAACAAACTCGCCCCCAACCAAAGCTGATAGAGCGTTTCTGCCAGTTGCCGAGCGTCGGTCTCTGGCAAGCTTTTATCCAACTGCCCTTCTTCCAGGCACGTCGTGATACGCGCAACAATGCGCTCGGCGCCGTCACGCAAGGTGAGGCGCATCGACTCGGACAGGTCGGCGACTTCCGCGCTCAACTTCACCACCAGGCATTCATCGCCATGACCTTCCAGGGTGCAGCGGTTCTGCCAGCCCTGCCAGTAATCCATCAGCCGTTCATAGGCACTGAGCCCAGGCAGAGTCAGGCGTCGTTCCATGTCCGCCAGGTAGCCGACAAAGTAATCCTCCAGCAGCGCCTGGCCGTAGAGTTCCTTGGATTTGAAGTAGTGATAGAACGAGCCCTTGGGCACACCGGCGGTCTGCAGGATCTCGCTCAGGCCAACGCTGGTGAAGCCCTTTTCGGCCATCATGCGGTGACCGGTGTCGAGCAGGTGTTGGCGGGTATCGTCGTAGGTCGGTTTCATGGGGCGCAAAATACCAAACATTAGACCAGTCGTATATTTCTGATGAGCAGGAGTTTGCCACAGTGATGGCTCGGAAACACGAGCGTAAAAATTTACTAGACGACCGGTCTAATATGAATCTATTCTGTACCCGTCACTCCTTCCGAGGTGTCGCAGACGAACCCGTCGAGGACACCAGACCAATACAGGGCGCTCTATGAAAATCTTGATGGTTCTGACTTCGCACGATCAGCTTGGCAACACCGGCAAGAAAACCGGCTTCTGGCTCGAAGAGTTCGCGGCCCCCTACTACGCCTTCAAGGATGCCGGCGCGCAGATCACTCTGGTATCGCCGGCCGGCGGCCAGCCACCGCTCGATCCGAAAAGCGATGAGCCCGATGCACAAACCGCTGAAACCGACCGCTTCCGCCAGGACCCTGCTGCTCAGCAGGCACTGGCCAATACCGGGCGCCTGGCGGATGTCCGCGCTGACGATTTCGATGCCGTGTTCTATCCCGGTGGCCATGGCCCGCTGTGGGACCTGGCCGAAGACAAACACTCGATCGCGCTGATCGAAGCCTTCGACCGCAGCAACAAACCTCACGGTTTCGTCTGCCATGCGCCGGGCGTTCTGCGTCACGTGGTAGCTGCCGATGGCAAACCGTTGATTCAAGGCCGGGACGTCACCGGTTTCACCAATGCCGAAGAAGCCGCTGTAGGCCTGACCGATGTCGTGCCGTTCCTGATCGAAGACGAATTCCAGCGTCTCGGCGGCCGCTACTCCAAAGTCGCTGACTGGCAGGTTCACGTGGTGACCGATGGCCAACTGGTGACGGGTCAAAACCCTGCCAGCTCGGCAGCCGTCGCCGAAAAACTGCTGAAGCTGTTGGGCTGAGCCCTCCAGCGTCCAGACACCGTGCGCATGGCGCACGGTGTTTTTTTTGCCGCACTACTAGTCGACTGGTCTAATAAGACCAAAACAGGAATCACATGAAAAACAGCCCTTACTTCACCCCCGTCAAACTGGGCCTGCACACCCTGAAGAACCGCATCGTCCTGCCGCCCCTCACCCGCCAGCGCAGCACACAACCGGGCAATGTCGCCAACGCATTGATGGCCGAGTATTACCAGCAACGCGCCGGCGCCGGTCTGCTGATCACCGAAGGCACGCAGATCGAACCTCGCGGTCAGGGCTACGCCTGGACTCCCGGCATTCACACCCCTGAACAAATTGCCGGATGGCGCACAGTCACCGAAGCGGTGCATACAAAGGGCGGCGTGATATTCGCCCAGCTTTGGCACGTCGGACGTGTGTCCCATACCGCGTTGCAACCCGATGGTGCGGCCCCCGTATCCGCTTCTGCCATCGCCACCGAGCGGGTCAGCGTGTTCATTGAAACCGCGCCGGGCGCCGGAGAGCTGGTTACGCCATCCGCGCCGCGAGCACTGAGCACCGATGAGGTCCAGGAACTGGTTCAGCTCTATATACAGGCGGCGCGCAATGCGATGGACGCCGGCTTCGACGGAATCGAACTGCACTGTGCCAACGGCTATCTGGTGAACCAGTTCATTTCTGCCCACAGCAATGTGCGCACCGATCAGTACGGAGGCTCGCTGCACAATCGCCTGCGCTTTCTGCGTGAAGTGGTGTCGGGTGTCGCCGAGTGCATCGGCAAGGAGAAGGTCGGCGTGCGTTTCGCACCGCTGTTCACCACCACCGATGAAGCGCGCACCTATCTGGGCATGGTCGAGGAAGACCCGCACACCACTTACATCGAAGCGATCAAGGTGCTTGAGGATGTGGGCATTGCCTACCTGTCCATCGCTGAAGCGGACTGGGACGACGCGCCCGCGATGCCGCAAACCTTCCGCCGTGCGGTACGCGATACCTTCAGTGGCGCAATCATTTACGCCGGACGCTACAACGCTGAATCCGGTGCGCAACTGCTTGAATCGGGACTGGCGGATCTGGTGGCTTTCGGCCGTCCGTTCATGGCCAACCCGGACCTGCCGGCGCGCATCGCCAATGACTGGCCGCTCAATCCGCTGAACCCCGCCACGGTCTACGGCGGCAATGCCGAAGGCTATGTGGATTACCCGACCTACAGCGAATAATTCCGCGAATTCGCACAGCGCTCCCACTCCCTCGGGAGCGCCCCCTCTCTTCCCCGCTACACCCGCAACCTCGCGCGCTGCGCTGCGAGGTTTTCGTATCTGCACAAAAAAGATTGCCGATTCATTGTCAGGTGGATTTTTTCAGCCTATCTTGAATAAAACCTATACAAAGCACTTCATTTCGTACAACTCTTCCGCTATGGATTGGCCCTAACGCACAGCACTGCCGCGAGCACCCTGAATGAACCCACTACTAGCCAGCCATTACCGTGAAATCCTCGTCGGTGTCGGTGAAAACCCCGAGCGTGAAGGCCTGCTCGACACGCCCAAGCGCGCGGCCAAAGCGATGCAGTATCTGTGCAACGGCTACTCGATGAGCCTGGAAGACGTCACCAACGGTGCCCTGTTCGAATCGCAAAGCGATGAGATGGTCATCGTCAGTGACATCGAGCTCTATTCCTTGTGTGAGCACCACATGCTGCCTTTCATCGGCAAGGCGCACGTGGCGTACATCCCCACCGGCAGGGTGCTGGGCCTGTCGAAAGTAGCGCGCGTGGTGGACATGTTCGCCCGTCGTCTGCAGATCCAGGAGAACCTCACCCGGCAAATCGCCGAGGCGATCCAGCAGATCACCGATGCCGCCGGCGTGGCCGTGGTCATTGAAGCCAGGCACATGTGCATGATGATGCGCGGCGTCGAAAAGCAGAACTCGATCATGACCTCCTCGGTGATGCTCGGCGCCTTTCGCGACAGCTCTACGACGCGTCAGGAGTTCCTGCAACTGATCGGGCGGCGAAATTGATTTCCGATCTTCGACAGGCACGATAAACCTGTACACGACAAATCCACTGTACAAGCACGACACTCCTAATTTCACCCCCATACCTGTGCACTCAGGGAGAACGGCAATGGCTCGACTTGTGCTCTTACTGGCTCTGGCACTCGGCGTTGCGAGCTGCGGCAGCGTGGATGTCAGCCACTATGCCGATCAGCAACCAGCGCTGGATCTGCAGCGCTTTTTCAGCAAACCCGTGAAAGCCTGGGGGATGTTTCAGAAGCGCTCCGGGGAGGTGGTCAAGCGCTTCGAAGTCAATATCGTCAGCCATCGCGAAGGCGACAACCTGATCCTCGATGAGCGCTTCCTGTACAGCGACGGCACGCGTCAACGCCGCGTCTGGACCCTGACGCCCGAGGGCCAGGGGCGCTGGAGCGGGCGTGCGGGTGATGTGGTGGGTGTCGCCACAGGTCAGGTCGCCGGTAATGCACTGCACTGGCGTTATCGCCTGAATCTGCCGGTCGACGGCACGACCTATGAAATGAGCATGGACGACTGGATGTACCAGATGGACGAGGACACGCTGATCAACCGCACCCGCATGTCCAAGCTCGGTGTTGAAGTCGGCCAGGTGACCTTGTTCTTCCGTCGTCAGGGCACGGGAGAAAATCAATGAACAGCCCGTTCAGCATGGCCTCCCTGGGCGACGGTTATCGCGCACTGGTGATCGGCGCCAGTGGCGCTATCGGTCGCGCATTTTGCCAGCAGCTCAGTCAGGACCCGCGCTGTGCCGGCGTTCGTGAGCTGGGGCGCCATACCGTTCCAGTGCTGGATCTGGAGCAACCGGAAACCATCGCCAGCGCCGCCGCTGAACTGGCCGCCGAAGCGCCTTATCAATTGATCGTGCACGCTGCTGGGTTGCTGCATCGCGACCGGATCAAGCCAGAAAAGAGCTACAGCGCGATCGAGGCGGATGCGCTGCAAGTCGTGTTTCAAGTGAACACGCTGGGACCGGCAATGGTGTTGCGGCATTTTTTGCCGCTGCTCGATCCTCAAGGGGCGATGGCGATGCTCTCGGCCAAGGTCGGAAGCATTGGCGACAACCGTTTGGGCGGGTGGTACGCCTATCGCGCCTCCAAGGCTGCGCTGAACATGCTGATCAAGACCGCGGCGATCGAACTGGCGCGCACCCGCCCGCACAGCCGCTTGCTGAGTCTGCACCCGGGCACGGTCGTGTCGGGCTTGTCGCAACCTTTTCGCGGCGCTTCCAGCGCCCGTCCGGCAGACGTTGCCGCTAACCAGTTACTCAACCTGATTGACCAGTTGACCCCGGCCGACAGCGGCCAGTTCTTTGCCTACTATGGACAACGCCTGCCCTGGTAGGCAAGGAGTGACGCATGAATCTGCAAACCCTGACCGAACGTGCGGCCAACAGCGAGATACGTGAGCTGGAGCTGCTCTCGCTCGAAGGTGGTTTTTATCTGGCCCGCATCCGTCTGGATCACGGCCAGTTCACCTTGCTTGACGACGCGGCCAAACCGATGCACTTGCGCTCGATCACCCATCTGCGTGACTTGCTGCAGACCGTGCCGGCATTCCCCTGCGTGCTGGTGCAGCAATGCGTGCACGACGAAATGTGCGGGCGTGATAGCGGGCCCGTCGAAGAGCTGCGGATTCCGTTTTCGCTGACCACACCGTTATGAAACGGATGCTGTGAATGAACCAGAACCGTCGGTTGTGCCTGGTGCTGGGCGATCAGTTGTCCTTCGACCTGGCTTCATTGCAGACGCTCGATAGCGAGCGCGACACTGTGCTGCTGGTCGAGGTCATGGAAGAAGCCAGCCATGTGCCGCACCATCCACAAAAGATCGCCCTGATCTTCAGTGCCATGCGCCATTTCGCCCAGGCACTGCGAGACCAGGGCGTTCGAGTCGAATACGTGACCCTGGATGATCCGCACAACAGCGGCTCGGTACCGGGAGAATTACGCCGCTGGCAAAAACGCTTGAATGCCGAGCACGTGCACGTCACCGAATGCGGGGACTGGCGCCTGGAGCAGTCGATCAGGGATTGTGGCCTGCCCGTTCATTGGCACGCCGACACGCGTTTTCTGTGCAGTCGCGCCGAGTTCGCTGCCTGGGCCGCCGGCAAAAAACAGTTGCGCATGGAGTTCTTCTATCGAGAGATGCGCCGCAAGAGTCGCTTGCTGCTCAATGGCGACGGCACGCCGGTAGGCGGGGCGTGGAATTTCGATGCGGAGAACCGCAAGGCCCTGCCCAAAGGCGTGAAAGCCCCCTACCCGATCCGTTTCAGTAATGACGCGATCACCCGCGATGTGCTCGCGCTGGTGAAGGCACGCTTCAGCCAGCACTACGGTGCACTCGACGACTTCAACTACCCGGTCACCCACGCTGACGCGCAGGCGCTGTGGGACTATTTTCTGGATTATGGACTGGCAGGTTTCGGCGACTATCAGGACGCCATGGCCAGTGACGAACCGTTCCTGTTTCATGCGCGCATCAGCGCCGCGCTCAATATTGGCCTGCTGGATTTGCGACAGTTGTGCAGCGACGTCGAGTCGGCTTACTGGGCAGGCAGGATTGCCCTGAATGCCGCCGAAGGTTTCATTCGGCAACTGATCGGCTGGCGGGAATATGTGCGCGGCGTGTACTGGCTGAAAATGCCGGATTACGCGCTGGGCAATGCATTCGGCAACAGCCGGCCACTGCCCGAGTTCTACTGGACCGGCGCTACGCAGATGAACTGCATGCGCCAGGCCATCGGCCAGAGTCTGCAGCACGCCTACGCGCATCACATCCAGCGGCTGATGGTCACCGGCAATTTTGCCCTGCTCGCGGGCATCGCGCCGAGTCAGATCTGTGAATGGTACCTGGCGATCTACATGGACGCCTTCGACTGGGTCGAGCTGCCCAATACTTTGGGCATGGTCATGCATGCCGACGGCGGTTACCTCGGCTCCAAACCTTATTGCGCCAGTGGCCAATACATCAATCGCATGTCCGACTATTGCCGAGGTTGTGCCTACAAGGTCAGCGAAAGTACCGCGGACAATGCCTGCCCGTTCAATTCGTTGTACTGGCATTTTCTGATGCGCCACGGTGAACAACTGCGCGGCAATCAGCGCATGGCAATGATGTACAAGAACCTCGACCGCATGCCGCAAGCCAAACAGGAGGCGCTGTGGCAACGCGGGCAGAACCTGTTGGCGCGCCTGGATAACGGCGAATCGATCTGAAATGAGCGCTCTCATGCGCGAGTGGTGAAACTTAAGCACAGCGCGCCCGGTCAACGGATGATCGGTGCTCGAGTCCCCTGCGAGCGCGACGTTCACTGCTCGCGTTGTGCCTACGCGCTCTATGAAGCCAGCCCCTGAACATTCAATAAAGCAGGTCACATGGATACCCTTGAACACCTTAGTCGCGAAGCGCTTGAGTCAGAGGTAAGGCGATTGCGTGCGGCGCTTCAGAGCACTCAGGTCGACTCCCAGGACGTTGACCTCGATCGCGACATGGCGGCGCAACTGCAAGCCAGTCGGGATGCGCTCGCCCGCAGCGAGGCTCGCTTCAGCACCATTCTGGAAACCATCGAGTCGGCGTTTGCCATCGTCAAGGTCAAATTCGACGCTGACGATAAGCCCGTCGATTACTACTTCGTCGAAGCCAATCCGGCGTTCGAACACCAGTGCGGGGTCAACCTGCGCGGCAAATGGGTGACTGAGTTCGCGCCCAATCTGGAAAGCTTCTGGTTCGAAACTTACGGTCATGTAGCCAAGACCGGGGAACCGGCGAACTTCGAGAGCTACGCCAACACCTTTGAACGCTGGTTCGACGTGCGCGCAGTGCGTGTCGGCGATCCGGCCGACCGGCAGATCGCGATCCTGTTCAATGACGTCACCGAGCGGCGCGACGCCGAGGAGCGCTTGCGAGCCAGCGAGGCCATCGCGCGGGAGAACGTCGAGCGTGTGCAACTGGCGCTCGCCGCCGGTGCGATCATCGGCACCTGGCACTGGGACCTGCTCACCGATCGTTTCGCCGTGGACGAAGCATTCGCTCGGGTGTTTGACCTCGACCCGGCACTGGGCCGCGAAGGGCTCAGCCTCGAACAAGTCATGGTCACCGTGCATCCCGAAGACCAGGATGGACTGACCACCGCGATCAACGAGGCCATCGGCCGTGGTGGTGCCTACTCCCACCAGTACCGTGTGCGCCGCACAGACGGCAAATATCAATGGATCGAGGCCAACGGCCGTGTTGAGTGTGCCGATGATGGAACGCCGCTGCGCTTTCCCGGCGTGCTGATCGACGTCGAGGAACGGCGCAATGTCGAAGCGGAGCGCGACCGTGCCATCGCCGCGTTGCGCGCGCTCAACGATACGCTGGAGCAGCGGGTGTCATCGCGCACTTCAGAGCTGATGCAAGCCGAAGAGAAACTGCGTCAGTCGCAGAAAATGGAGGCCGTCGGCCAACTGACCGGGGGCCTGGCGCATGACTTCAACAATTTGCTGGCCGGCATTTCCGGCGCGCTGGAGTTGATGGGCGCGCGCATCAGCCAGGGCCGGCTGAATGAGGTCGACAAATACATGGTGACCGCCCAGGGCGCGGTCAAACGAGCCGCCGCCCTGACCCACCGTCTGCTGGCGTTTTCCAGACGCCAGACCCTCGACCCGCGCCCCACCGACGTCAACACGCTGATGACCGGCATGACCGAACTGATCCAGCGCACGGTCGGCCCCAGCATCGTCCTGGAAACCCGCGCCGCGCAGGGGCTCTGGCCAACGCTGGTGGATGCCAGCCAGTTGGAGAACGCCCTGCTCAACCTGTGCATCAACGCGCGCGATGCGATGCCGGATGGCGGGCGCATCACCATCGAAACGGCAAACCGTGCGCTGGACTGCGAGACGGCGCGCACCCTGGACATGCCCGAGGGCGAATACCTGTGCCTGTGCGTGACCGATACCGGCACCGGGATGACTGCCGATGTGATCGCCAAAGCCTTCGACCCGTTCTTCACTACCAAACCGCTGGGCCAGGGCACGGGGTTGGGGTTGTCGATGATCTACGGTTTCGCCAAGCAGTCCGGCGGCCAGGTGCGTGTGCATTCGCAGGTCGGCCAGGGCACAGAGATGTGCATTTACCTGCCGCGCTACCATGGCGAGCCCGTGCCGAATCAGGATCACAAGGACAACGCGCCGGCAGCCTTGCCCAAGTCTGGCGAGACAATTCTGGTGGTGGACGACGAGCCTACGGTGCGTGCGCTGCTGACTGACGTGCTCGGCGATCTCGGCTACACCTTGATAGAGGCCGCTGACAGTGTGGTCGGGCTGAAGATGTTGCGCTCGGACATCCACATCGACTTGCTGATCACCGACGTCGGCTTGCCGGGCGGCATGAACGGTCGGCAACTGGCCGATGCCGGCCGGGAAATCCGCCAGAATCTGAAGACCCTGTTCATTACCGGGTACGCGGAAAACGCGGTGATTGGCGCCGGTCAATTGGGCCCGGACATGCAGGTGCTGACCAAGCCGTTTGCCGTCGACACGCTGGTGGCGCGGGTCAGCGACCTGATGACGGTGAAATCCGAATAAACCACCGTTGTGGCGATATGAATTCAGACAGAGTGGCTGCGGCCAAGGAGTGATAAATGGTGACGTTTCTGATTTTCCTGATTGCGTGCGGCGCTGCAGCAAGTACCGGGGTGATTTTCAAGCCCGGGCCGTGGTACGAGGGCCTCGACAAGCCCGGATTTACCCCACCCAATTGGGCGTTTCCGGTGGCCTGGACAATAATCTATCTATTGCTGGCCTGGGCCGGTTATCGCTTGAGCCTGATTCCTGGCAGTCAGACGGTACTGGCGCTGTGGGCGGCGCAGATTGCCTTGAACACGTTGTGGACGCCGGTGTTCTTCGGCGCGCATCAGGTGGCCGCCGCCATGGTGATTCTGCTGGTGTTGTGGCTGGTGGTCGCGGCGATGGTGTTTCTGGCGTTGCGCCTGGATTTGATCACCGGGTTGATCCTGTTTCCGTATCTGGCCTGGCTGTGTGTGGCGGCGGCGTTGAATTTCTCGATTCTGCGCAATAACCGCGGCTGATGGCGACAGCTGTCATAACTCCCATTTTTTCTGACAAAAAGGCGCTTTTTCAGGCATTCAGAATATCTATCCAGCCCCTTGAAAGCGCAGGTTCCCGCTCAGAACGGAGATTTCGCAATGAACAACAGTTCATTACTGAATTAGTGATTTAACTAGGTAGTTACCTATCTATATAATGCACGCCTCATTTCAACGGGACATTCAACGTGAAGCAGAGTCAACGCCTCTCGGGCATATCAAAATTCATTCTGGTCGGGCTGGGGGTGATCATCGCCCTGCTCGGCCTGGCACTTGCGGCTGGCGGAGTGAAGCTGGTCAGCCTGGGAGGGTCGTGGTACTTCCTCGTGGGTGGTCTGGTGATGGCCGTTTCCGGTCTGCTGATCGCTCGCTTCAAGACGGCCGGCGCCTGGTTGTTCGCGGCATTTCTGGTCGGGACAGCGATCTGGGCCGTGAGCGATGCCGGGCTGGTGTTCTGGCCGGTGTTCTCACGTCTGTTCATGTTCGGCGCCGTGGGGCTGGCGGTGACGCTGGTCTACCCGCTGCTCAAACGTGCCAACGGTGGTGTTCCAGGTCGCGGTGCCTACGGCCTCGCGGCAGTGTTGGCAATCGCCCTGGCGGTGGCTGCCGGCAACATGTTCGTTGCGCACCCGACCGTCGCGGCAACCGGCACTGGCCCGGGCCTGACCCCGGTTGAGCCAGACAAGGCGCAAAAAGACTGGGCGCACTACGGCAATACCGAAGGCGGCAGCCGCTTTGCTGCACTGGACCAGATCAACCGCAACAACGTCGACAAGCTCAAAGTGGCGTGGACCTACCACACCGGTGACGTCGCCGAGAGCGATGGCAACGGTGCCGAAGACCAGCTCACGCCGCTGCAGATCGGCAACAAAGTGTTCATCTGCACCCCGCACAACAACCTGATCGCGCTGGATGCCGACACTGGCAAAGAGCTGTGGAAGAACGCGATCAACGCCAAATCGAAAGTCTGGCAGCGTTGCCGTGGCATGGCTTATTTCGATGCCACCAAGGCCATCGCTCAGCCAAGCAACTCGAGCATCATCGAAGCCAAACCGGCGCCGGCCGCCAATTGCCAGCGCCGTCTGCTGACCAACACCATCGACGCCCGCCTGATCGCGGTCGATGCCGATACCGGCGAGTTCTGCCAGGGTTTCGGCAACAACGGTCAGGTTGATCTGAAGGCCGGTCTCGGTGACGTGCCGGACAGCTACTACCAACTCTCCTCCGCGCCGTTGATGGCCGGTACCACTGTGGTGGTCGGCGGTCGTGTGGCCGACAACGTGCAAACCGACATGCCGGGCGGTGTGATCCGTGGTTTTGACGTGATCACCGGCGCCATGCGCTGGGCCTTCGACCCGGGTAACCCGCAGGATAAAAAAGCCCCGGCCGACGGCAGTACGTATGTGCGCAGCACGCCGAACAGCTGGGCGCCGATGTCCTACGATCCGGCGACCAACACCGTGTTCCTGCCGATGGGCAGCTCGTCCACCGACATCTATGGTGTCGAACGCAGCAAACTCGATCACACCTACGGCGCCTCGATCCTCGCGCTGGACGCCACCACCGGTGATCAACGCTGGGTGTTCCAGACCGTGCACAACGATCTCTGGGACTTCGACCTGCCGATGCAGCCGAGCCTGATCGACTTCACCAAGGACGGCAAAAGCGTTCCGGCGCTGGTCATCGGCACCAAGGCCGGGCAGATCTACGTGCTCGATCGTGCCACCGGCAAACCGTTGACCGAGGTTAAAGAAGTCCCGGTCAAAGCCGCGAACATCCCGAACGAACCGTACTCGCCAACCCAGCCAAAATCGGTGGGCATGCCGCAGATCGGCGCTCAGCACCTGACTGAATCGGACATGTGGGGCGCGACCCCGTACGACCAGTTGCTGTGCCGGATCGATTTCAAATCGATGCGTTACGACGGCCTGTACACCGCGCCGGGCACTGACAAATCGCTGAGCTTCCCGGGTTCGCTGGGCGGCATGAACTGGGGCAGCATCTCCACTGACCCGGTTCACGGCTTCATCTTCGTCAACGACATGCGCCTGGGTCTGTGGATTCAGATGATCCCGTCGCAGAACAAGGCTCAGGCCTCCTCCGGTGGCGAAGCGTTGAACACCGGCATGGGCGCGGTACCGCTCAAAGGCACGCCGTATGCGGTGAACAAGAACCGCTTCCTGTCGGTGGCCGGCATTCCTTGCCAGGCTCCGCCGTTCGGCACCCTGACCGCGATCGACATGAAGACCCAGAAAGTCGCCTGGCAGGTTCCGGTTGGCACCGTTGAAGACACCGGTCCACTGGGCATCCGCATGCACTTGCCGATCAAGATCGGTCTGCCGACCCTCGGCGGCACCCTGTCGACCCAAGGCGGCCTGATCTTTATCGCCGGCACCCAGGACTTCTACCTGCGCGCCTTCAACAGCGCCAATGGCGAAGAAATCTGGAAAGCGCGTCTGCCGGTTGGCAGTCAGGGCGGCCCGATGACTTTCGTTTCGCCGAAGACCGGCAAGCAGTACATCGTCGTCACCGCCGGTGGTGCGCGTCAGTCGACCGATCGTGGCGACTACGTGATGGCTTACGCCCTGCCGTAAGCCGCAGCGCCCGTGCTGAACACGGGCGCTTCTTTTTTGCGCGCGGCACCTGAGGGTGCCGCGCCGCTTTCCGAAATCGCTACAGATTTGAGCAGGAAGATCTCCATGTTTGGTTTTACTCGTAACGGCTGGGTCAACGGCGTGCTGTTGGGCCTGACCTGCAGCGCCACCCTGCCCGCCTTCGCCGATACCGATTCAAACCTGTTGACCCGCAACACCCTGACCGGCGATTGGGGCGGTCTGCGCCACCAGATGGACGAAGACGGCATCAAGTTCACCGGCGATTACACCGGTGAAATGGCTTACAACGCCGATGGCGGCCTGCACCGCTCCGGTCGTTATTCGCAGAACATCAAGCTCGGTGCCCAGTTCGACCTGAGCAAGTTGTATGGCGTAGAGAACGCCGGCAAGGTCCAGCTGAGCATCAACGATCGCCGCGGTAACAGTGCCTCGGAAGACCTGGTTGGCAACCGTCTGCCGATCCAGGAAAACTACGGCGGCCTCTACACCCGCCTGACCGAACTCAGCTACGAGCGCAGCCTGTTCACCCCAGCGCTCAACGTGAAGCTGGGTTACATGGCCATGGGCAACGACCTCGGTGGCCTCGACAGCGGCATTCTGTGCAACTTCATGAACGCCGGTTTCTGCGGCCATCCGTTGAATATGTCCGGCGGCAGCGGCTGGACCAACTACCCGAACGCACACCTGGGCGTGCGGGTGAAGTACGACTTGTCGTCCTCGTGGCAACTGCGGGTGGCCGCGTTCAATGTCGATCCCGAAAGCAACGGCAACTCCAGCCGTGCCTGGCATCTGGGCCCGAAACACACAACCGGCACCGTGGTGCCGATCGAGCTGGTGTACAAGCACGCAGGTCAATTGCCCGGCGAATACAAGCTGGGTTACTACTACGACAGCTCCGACGTGAAACGCATCGGCAGCGACAAGGAAGTCTCCGGCCGTGGCGGGCATTACCTGCTGATCGATCAGGCGGTGTGGAGTTCACAATCGTCCGAGGGCCGCAGCCTGCATGCGTTCGGCCAATACTCGGCGGCCAGCGAAGCGGCTTCGCCGTTCAGCAAGTGGTACGGCACCGGTCTGGTGCTGTACAAACCGTTCGAAGGTCGCCCACGCGACACCGTCGCCCTGGGCTACGGCCGCGCCGTGCCTAACCCGCGCAGCCGCGACGTGCAACAGGACGCCGCCATCGCCAACGGCACGCAGCTCCCAAATCTCGACAGTGGCGAGCAGTTGATCGAACTCGGCTACGGCTACCAGGCCACGCCTTGGCTGACACTGCGCCCGAACATGCAATACATCATCGAACCGGGTGCGTTTTCCGGGCAGGACATCGACAATGCGTTGGTGTTTGGCTTGCAGGTGAAAGCCTCGCTCTGAACCTTCGATGTGAAGCAATTGCAGACATCAAACAACCCGGCATATCGCCGGGTTTTTTGTTGCTCGATTATCTCGACTCGGGAGGTTCTCTTATCACGTGTTCAAAGCTGACTGCGGTGTATCGGGATTAAGTTGCCGACGCCGGAATTGCCCCGGCGGCTGGCCATGGATCTGGCGGAAACGCCGGGAAAAATAAGCTTCATCCGCGAAGCCGCACAACCTCGCCACCTCCCCCACCGGCCGTGTGCCATTAAGCAGGTAATTGCGCGCTGCGTGCATCCTGCGTTCGAGCACCAGTTCGGTAAACGTCTTGCCGATTTCCTTGCGCAACCAGTGCGTCAGGTACGTCGGGGACAGATAGGTCGCGGCCGCTACCTTGATCAGATTGAGATCGGGATCGGCGATGTTCTTGCGCAGATACTCATACATGCGGCTCAGTGCATCGCGTCGACTGGCTTCAGCCGCATTTTCCTCTGCCAGGCGTTTGAGCGGTTCGGCATACAGGAAGCACACGTTGCCGATCAGTTGCAGCAACAAGCCCTTGAGCATTTCGCGGGTACCGAACTGGCGGTTCTCATCCAGCGTGCGCATCTGCTCGATCAAGGCACAGACCTTGTTGAAATCCGCATCCTCCAGAACGAAGTCCAGATGCTCCTGAAAACGGAACGGCGACAGCTCCGGTGCGAGAAGAATCGACACCTCCTCCAGATCCATCGGGTCGCACTGCAAATGCGGCAACAGGAAGGTTTGGGAAAAGTTGATCACCATGAACTTGCTATCCGCCGGATGCGGGATCACATGCACCCGATGCGGCAGGATAAAGGCCAGCGTATTGCGCGGAAACGGACGCACAGCGTTGCCAATGTGCTGCACGGTGTCGCCGCCGAGGTTGACCTGAATCTGGAAGTACTCATGCCGATGCGGGCTGGTCTCGGCACGGCGGCCCTGTTTGTCGCGAATGTAAAAATCGGTGAGTTCACTCCTTTGCTGCATGACATAGGTGGGGACACGGCTGGGTGACGACATTTTTTGAGAATCCTCGACAGGTACGTTGGCAGGTTGTCCTGGCGTTGCCGGGCAAGTGGCGGTGTTCATCTTGAAGCCTCAGGGGTACTCCTTCAAGAAGTCATACGATGTCTCTGCTCGTGAAAAAATTTGCCCGTGTGCGTACCGATTCCGACTGTCCAAAAAAAGCATTTTTGGGTGATTTCAAATTGTTGTTTAAAAACAAACAGATAGGTGATTATCAGGCGAAGATCCCAGGCAGATTTACTGTCGCGTGTTTTTGGACAGGTTTGTCCAATCGGTTTTTCAACAAAAAAACGATCTAACACCCGGATTGATTTAGCGATGTTGTACGACCACTGTATTTACCCATGCAGCCCGACCTCTATCAAAAACAATCAAAGGTGCGCACGTCATGACTCTGCTATTGCTCCCCGCTAATCCCCCCGAACTCACGCCTGTAATGCTTGGCGCACGACGAACCTGAACGTCTGCCGCTAACGCTCACTGTCTTTTTTTCAGCACTCGATGGCTCGCTCCCTGCTTTTGTGGGCATGGCTTCGGCTGCTCGGAAATAACTCGACATTTCTAACAATAAAACGAGGCTCACTCATGTCGAATACCCACACTTCCCAGACGAGCGCTGCGCCGTTGCTTCCCGGCGCGCGCGACACCGTGGTGCCTCAGCGACTGCCTTCGCGGCGGCGCTGGTTCATGCTCTCTTTGCTGCTGATCGCGACGATCATCAACTACATCGACCGGGTGAATATTTCGATTGCCGCACCGTTCATGGCCAAGGACCTGGGCCTGGACAAAATCGAAATGGGCCTGATTTTTTCCGCGTTCGCCTGGACCTACGCGCTGGCCCTGGTGCCGGCCGGGTTTATTGCCGATCGCTTCGGTTCCCGTTTCACCTACGGTGTCTCGCTGATCAGTTGGTCGACGGTCACCGTCTGCCAGGGCTTTGCCAGCGGATTCGCCTCCCTGTTCGGTCTGCGTCTGGCCGTGGGCGCCATGGAGGCTCCGGCGTTTCCGGCCAACAGTCGTGCGGTCACGGTATGGTTTCCCGCTCGCGAGCGAGGTCTGGCCAGCAGTATCTATGTTTGCGGCCAGTACCTGGGCACAGCGTTGTTTACCGGGGCGCTGTTATGGCTGGCCACGACCTTTGACTGGCGCCACGTCTTCTACAGCACGGGCGCGCTGGGCATCGTTTTTGGTGTGCTGTGGCTTTATCTGTATCGCGACCCGTTGAACTGCAAGAAAGTCAGCAAAGAAGAACTGACCTACATCGAAGCCGGCGGTGGTCTGGTCAAGAGCAGTCAGGAGCGCACCCGTTTCAACTGGCGGCAAATCGCCGAGCTGTTCAGCTACCGGCAGATCTGGGCAATTTGCATTGGCAAGTTCGCCAGCACCTCTGCGCTGTACTTTTTTCTCACCTGGTTCCCGACTTACCTGATCGAGGAACGCAAACTGACCATGATCAAAGCCGGGATTTTTGCCGTGATGCCATTCGTGGGCGCCACCGTCGGCATCCTCCTCGCAGGCATTGTGTCCGACCTGCTGATTCGCCGGGGCTACTCGATGTCCTTCGCGCGCAAATTGCCGCTGGTGATTGGTTCGATGCTCGGAATGTCCATCGTTCTGGTCAATTTCACCGACTCCAACATCATCTGCATTGCCGTGTTGACCGTGGCCTTCTTCGCTCAAGGCATCGCCTCGTCTTCGTGGGCGGCGGTGTCGGAAGTGGCGCCCAAGGAACTCATCGGGCTCACCGGCGGCATCACCAGTCTGGCCGCGAACATCGGCGGCATCGTCACGCCGATCGTGATCGGGGCGATTGTCCATGCCACCGGCTCGTTCGCCTGGGCCTTCTGGTTCATTGGCGCTGTCGCACTGATCGGCACCCTTTCCTACTCGCTACTGCTCGGTCGTTTGTATCGCATCGAATTGAAGACGAACTGAGCCGCAAAGCACCGTTTTCTCCAACCAGAGGCAGCTTTCGTCCAACTTTGCCAACGAACGCCGCCGTACGCTGAAGCTTCTGACAGGATATTTAACAGGATGAACATGACTGAGTATGTTTTTACCCCGGATCTGCCAGTGACCTTGCCGGTGGTCGGCAGTGAGCAACGTTTTCCCGTCGGCCGGGTGTTTTGCGTCGGCCGTAATTACCCCTGGCCAGACACTCAGGGGCAATCTCGCCAGCCGCCGGTATTTTTCATGAAACCAGCGAGCAACGTGGTGGATGCCGTTGGTGAAGTGCCCTTCCCGCCTCTGACCGAAGAGTTCGCCCACGAGATCGAACTGGTCGTCGCCATCGGTGAAGGGGGCGCCGATATTCCAGAGAGTGAAGCGTTGGCCTATGTGTGGGGCTACGCCGCCGGCCTCGACCTGACCCGCCGCGACGTGCAGCGCCAGGCCAAAAGCAGCGGTTTGCCATGGGAAGGGGCGAAGGTGTTCGACGGTGCCGCACCGATGACCGCCATTGTCCCCGTCAATCGGTTGGGCCATCCCGACGGGGAGCTATGGCTGAACGTCAACGGCCAGAAGCGTCAGCGCGACAGCCTCGATAACCAGATCTGGTCGGTCAGTGAAGTGATCAGCCGGATTTCCCGATCGGTGACGCTCAAGGCCGGCGATCTGATCATGACCGGTAGCCCGGCAGGCGTCGATGTGCTGCAACCGGGCGACATCATCAACGCCGGCATCGACGGTATCGGCCAACTCGAAATGCGCGTCGGCCCACGGACTTGATCCCGCGCCACGCCCAACCTGATTCGTAGACAGGAGAACAATAAGATGTCGAGCGCTCAACCTTTGAAAGTAGCCCTGGTGACCGGTGCCGGTAGCGGAATCGGCCGCAGTGTGGCCCTCGGTCTGATGGCCGATGGTTACACAGTGGTACTCGCCGGACGCCGACCGGAACCGTTGCAGGAACTGGTCGAAATGGCAGCCCTGCAAGGCCATCAGGCGTTGGCGGTGCCCACCGATGTGCGTGACCCGGACAGTGTCGATGTGCTGTTTGCCACCATCGCCGAAGTCTATGGACGCCTTGACGTGGTCTTCAACAACGCCGGGGTCAATGCCCCCGCCGTTCCCTTGGATGAACTGTCGTTCGAGCAGTGGCGCAACGTGATCGACACCAATCTCAATGGCGTTTACCTCTGCGCCCGTGGTGCCTTCGGGCTGATGCGCCGCCAGCAACCGCAGGGTGGCCGGATCATCAATAACGGCTCGATCTCGGCTCACACGCCACGCCCGTTCAGCAGCGCCTACACCGCCAGCAAACATGCCGTGCTCGGGTTGACGAAGTCGCTGGCACTGGACGGTCGCGAATTCAACATCGCCTGCAGCCAGATCGATATCGGCAACGCCCTCACCGAGATGTCGGTGCGCATGACCAAAGGTGTGCGCCAGGCCAACGGCAACATCGCCGTGGAGCCGATGGTCGACGTCAAGCATGTGGCTGATGCCGTGCGCTATATCGCGGCCCTGCCGCTGTCGGCCAACGTCCTGAACATGACAGTCATGGCCACGGCCATGCCTTTTGCCGGCCGCGGTTAAGCCGGTCTTTTATTGAGTAAGTGAGGTTTACATGAAGCCAGAAGTCCTGCAGCTCAGTCCGATCCTGATTCCTGAGATCAACACTCGTCTCAGCGAACTGTTTACGGTCAGACGTTACTTCGAACAGGCTGACAAAGCGGCGTATGTGCAAGAGCACGGGGCCAATATCCGTGGCGTGATCACCGGTGGCCATACGGGGATCAGCCAGGCGCTGATGGCACAGCTGCCGAAACTGGAAGTGGTGGCCGTCAATGGCGTCGGCACCGATGCGGTAGACCTGGCTTACGCCCGGGATCGCGGGATCCGCGTCACTGCAACCATAGGCGCGCTGACCGAGGACGTCGCCGATCTGGCGATCGGTTTGCTCATCGCCGTGTGTCGCGGCCTATGTACGAGCGACCGTTATGTGCGCTCCGGCCAGTGGCCGCAGAGCCCGACACCGCTGGCCCCGCTGCCACTGGCTCGCCAGGTCTCCGGCATGCGCATCGGCATTGTGGGCATGGGCCGGGTCGGCCGCGCCGTGGCGGTACGGGCGGCTGCGTTCGGTTGCCCGATCAGTTACACCGATCTGCAACCGATGAGCGATATCAGCCACACCTTCGTGTCTGACCTCAAGCAATTGGCCCGCGACAGCGACGCCTTGATACTGGCAGCCGCCGCCGATAAAGCCGAGGCGATTATCGATGCTCAGGTGCTGCAGGCGCTGGGCAAAGATGGATACCTGATCAACGTGGCACGGGGCAAACTGGTCAACGAAGAGGATCTGGTGGCAGCCCTCACGGCCGGCGAGATTGCCGGTGCGGCACTGGATGTGTTTGTCGACGAACCGAATGTGCCTGAGGCCCTGTTCGCCAACGAACAGGTGGTGTTGCAGCCCCATCGCGCCAGCGCAACGCTGCAGACCCGCACGCGAATGGGCGAAATGGTCGTGGCGAGTCTGCTCGACAGCTTTGCCGGAAAAACACCACAGGGATGCGTCACCGGCTAGCGGTAATCAGACACTCTCCAACTCCCCTCTAAAGCGCCGCAGGCGCGCCCAGGCATCAGGCCTGTCGGCGTGACCTGCGTTGCCCTCGTTTGACGGATGCGGCCAGCCATCGAACCTTTATGGCGAAAACACCGTCCGAGCTAAGACGTAATTGTTGACCGCTCGCCACGAGGTTTCCGTTTGAAAGCCACCATCGTCAAAAAATACCGTTTGATCATCAAGACCATGGGCTACGTCGGCTGGTCGCTGTTCTGGCTGCTGCTCTGGGACATCGCCGTCACCGTCGACTTCATGTTGTTCCTCAACGCCAAGATCAACCTGCCGCTGATGCCTCTGACTTTGCTCGGTTCGGCGCTGGTGGTGCTGATCAGTTTCCGCAACAGCAGCGCCTACAACCGTTGGTGGGAAGCGCGCACGCTGTGGGGCATGATGATCAACAGCTCGCGCAGCTTTGCCCGGCAGGTGCTGACGCTGCTGGATGATCCGCATAACGAAATCAACCCGCTGAAGGCGACACTGTTGCGCCGCCATGTGGCCTACGTCAATTGCCTCGCGGCGCATCTGCAGGGTCAGCCTTGCCCGGAAGAAGTCCGCGCGTTCATCCCGGCAGATGAATTCGCCCGCAGCGGCACCACCAACAACTTTGCCAACGACATCCTCACCGGCTCCGCATCGTTGCTCGCTCGGGAATACAAGGCCGGGCGCCTGGACAGCATTCGTCTGGCACGGCTGGAATCGACGATGGTCGATCTGTCCAACAGCCAGGGCGGGATGGAACGCATCGCCAATACTCCGCTGCCCTACCCCTATGTGTATTTCCCGCGCCTGTTTATCTCGCTGTTCTGCCTGATTGTGCCGGTGGGGCTGGTGGAATCACTGGGATGGTTCACCCCGCTGGCCTCGACGGTGGTGGGTTTCATGCTGCTGGCCATCGAACGCATCGGTACCGACCTGCAAAGCCCGTTTCGCCATAGCGAGCACCAGATCCAGATGGAAGCCCTGTGCGAAACCATCGAGAAAAACCTGCAGTCGATGCAGCGTGATTCGTTGGGGGATGCGCGCAGGGTTGAAGAAACGGCTTGAAGAACGATCCGAGGGGACGCCAGGGCGTAAAGCCCTGGCGAGTCGCAGGTATTACTTCTTCTTTTTCGCCGGTTTGTCAGCCTTCTTTGAATCCTTGGCCTTTTCCGGCTTGCTGTCGGCTTTTTTGGCTGACTTTTTCGGTTCGGCGTCTTTCTTCTTGTCTTTCTTGTCGGAAGACTTCGAAAGCGCCGAGGCTGCCGATGATTTCTTTTCCGGCGAGGACTTTTTGTCTTTCAAGTCCTTGCTGGCTTTCGAAGCATCGTCTTTTTTGCTTTTCTTCTCGTCTTTAGCCACGTTGACCACCTCTCGGAATGTGCCGGTATTGGCACCGGGCCTGTGCGAATGAACACAAGCTGATCGTTAGGCGTGGGCGTTCGGGCGGGGTTCAGATTATTTGGAGTTGGCGAGCGTTTAACCAAGAGGCCTGCAATTTTTGAAGTGGATTTCAATCAGGCGGGCAAATGGCCCATGGGGGCGCAGGGGTAAACTTTGACTCGATCCATTGTTTGAACGCTATTACCACGGCGCTGGGAAACTTGGCTGACGGCCTGACCAGGTAAACCCCACCAGCGGTGTCGAGCTGCCAGTCCGGAAGAACGTGAAGCAACCTTCCTGCAGCAATGTCATGACGCGTCAACCATTCGCCTGCGCCGAGTATCCCCGAATCAGCGCAAGCGGCGGCAAGTAACGATTCGCTGTCGTTGGCTGTGAGGTTCCCTTTTGGCGCGACCGTTTGCAACTCGCTGCCGCGATAAAGCCTCCATTGCGGAAAAGACGCAAAGCCACTAAAGCGAAGGCAATTGTGCTTGATCAGATCGTGTGGATGGTCTGGCATGCCGTGCTTTTCTATGTAAGCAGGCGAAGCGCCGAGGATCCGGCGGTGGTCACTTAACCGTTTGGCGATCAGTCGGTTGTCTTCCAGTTCTCCGATTCGGATCGCAGCGTCAAATCCTTCCTCGATGATGTCCACCAGGCGCTCGCTATAGTCGGCGAGGATCGAAACGTGCGGATGTTCCTTGAGAAACTCCGGCAACATCGGGCCAAGCCAGCGCCGCCCCATGGCCGCTGGCAGTGCAAGCCGCAACGTACCTCGAACTTCGCTGGCACCTTGCGCCGCCTGCTGTTGCGCTTCATTCATCAGGTTGATGGCCGAGCGCAGATGCTGCTCAAGCTTGGCCCCCACTGGCGTAATTCGAACCTGACGGGTTGAACGCTCGACGAGACGCACACCGAGGCGCTTTTCCATGGCGGCCAGTCGCTTCGAGACGACGGTTGGGTGTCGCTGCAGGAGCCGACCTGCAGCGACAAACGAGCCTTGCGAGGCAACGGCCAGAAACGCAGCGATTTCGTCACTGTGCTGACTATTCAGAACATCAAGATTCATGGTTTTAGAATGATCGCCCCCGATGACTGCCCCGACTCCAATGCTGTATGCGCCTGCGCTGCATCTTTCAGAGCGTAGCTGGCCCAAATTCTGGGCTTGATAATACCTGCGCCTACGGCGGCCAACACATCCTGCGCCCGTTCCTGGTACTCACAGGCACTGGCGGTGTGTGCTGCCAGTGACGGACGTGTGAGGAACAGCGAGCCTTTAGCGTTGAGCGTCGACAGTTCTACAGCCGAGGGCGCACCTGACGAGGCCCCGAACGAGACCATCAGCCCGCGCGGCCGGAGACTGTCCAAAGACGTCTGGAAAGAAGCACGGCCAATGGGGTCGTAGACCACGTCGACCTTTCTGCCTCGGGTAAAACGACTGACCTCAGATGCCAGGTTGTCGGCGTCGAATACCAACACTTCATCACAACCCGATGTCAGCGCTTTTTCGACACTGGCCTGTTTTGAAACCACACCAATCACTGTCGCACCGAGGTGCCTGGCCCATGGCACCATGATCTCCCCCAATCCTCCAGCCACTCCATAGATCAGAACTGTGGTGCCCTGAGCCACTGGATAAGTGGTTTTTAGCAGGTACTGCGCCGTGATGCCCTTGAACATGACAGCCGCGGCATCATCGAACGACAAGGCGTCGGGTATCTTCGCCAGTCGCTCGGCCGGATAAAGCCGGGCCGAAGCATATGAGCCAATGGGTCCAGTGGCATAAGCGACCCGATCACCAACTTGCACATTGCTGACGCCTTCACCCACGATGGCGACGCGTCCGGCCCCTTCCAATCCGAGCCCGGATGGCAGCGCGACAGGTACTGCACCCTTGCGTTGAGTCACATCGAGGAAGTTGACCCCGACGGCGTCCTGTTCAATCCAGACCTCACCTGGCCCTGGCAATTGTTCACTCAACGTTTCCAGACTCAACACATCAGGCGCGCCGAACTGATTGAAGCGGATAGCGGATACCATGGTCGTTTCCCCTAAGGTCAGAAGCCTTCCGAACAGATACCGCCAGTGTGAGAACTGATCTGCCGATGAACAAGATGGCTGACTGCACGACATTAATGCATGGGTTGCAGCAATAACATCAAGGAATGGGCGCGCTGCATCAGTTGCGCCGCTGAACGGACAAAAGGGTCAGAGTTGTCAATAGCACAGTTGTGCGACTGTTCCGCAGATAGCGCAGTGATAGGCTTTTCTCGCGTGACATTACGCGAATGCCCGATCTGTTCAGAAGGCAGGTCGGGGCCTATGTATAAGCCCGCTGTCAGCTACTGAAAGGATTCGAACATGAAAAAGTCCATGACTACTCTGGCCATCGCCGCGACACTCGCTTTTGCCGCAACGGTCGCAAACGCTGCCGTGCATCCGACCACCATCAGTGCTCCACAGAAGGTCAATCAGGTGACAACCTCGATCGACACGCCTTTCGCAACACATCGAAAAGCTGCAGAAATCCAGACGGCCAGCCTGGCCAGAAGTTGCTCTGACGAGCGCTATTCCTGGTGGGAATTCAGTGGCTGGGAAATAATCGCCTGTCTCGGAAGCGGTCAGTGGTAATTATTCAAATGATCAAATCTTGAACCGCAGAAAACGCCAAAGGCGGACGTTCGATTACGTCCGCAGACTACTGATAACGGACATTGTTAAGCCACATGGCACTCCTGAAAAATCCGCACTTTGTTCCGGATTTTTCAGGAGTACGCTCCTTTACCCGAGTGCGCTGGCAAACGCCTGGGGCGTCGGGCTCTCCTCCCATTGTGCAACGCCTTGCGGCAGAACCATCCAGGGTTGCTTGCGTCGCGTCCAGATATGCGCCACCGGCGTGAAGCGCTCCGTACCTTCCAGCACGCCGGCCCGCACTACACGCATGCCGGGCGCGGCGGTGGTCTCGTTGAACAGTCGGGTATGGCACTCGCCGCAGGCATGTTGCGTGGAGGTATGCCCTTGGTGCTCGTGTACAAAGGTCGCCGTTTCGCCCGTCACCTGCACTGCCGAAGCCGCGCATAGCATGTGCAGGCCGAACGCGCTGCCGCTCCAACGCTGGCAGTTCAGACAATGACAGGCATACAGCGGTGGCAGTTGCTGCGCCTCGATTTCGATGCTGACGTGCCCACATAGACATTGACCGGTGAATCTCATGCGTTGACTCCTTACAATGACGCCCGGATAAGTTCGGCGCGCATGATCCCTTTTCACACGCCCGAGCAGAAGAGCAAAAAAGGAGCAGCTGTTGGTCAAGAATGTATGAGCGGTCTTGAGTGGGAAAGCCAGCAGGTGTTCCTTGCGGTGCTGCGCTCGGGCAGCCTGAGCGGTGCTTCGAAGTTGCTGGGGATTGCGCAGGCCACCGCACGCCGACGCCTCGATCATCTTGAGCAGGCACTCGGCTTGAGCCTGTTCACCCGCACGCCCTCAGGCCTGACACCCACGAGTGGGGCGCAGCGCCTCATCGATCATGTCGAAGCCATGGACCTCGCTGCGCAAGCCTTCAACCGGGCGGCCAGCGCTGAAACGTCGGTGGACCACGGCACGGTGCGGCTGACCTGTGGCGAGTTGCTGGGGGTGGAGGTGTTGCCCGGTTTACTACGGAGCTTCCATTACGACCATCCTGGATTGAAGCTCGAACTGAGCATCGGCGACGCACTGGAAGACATCGCCAGGCTGCAATCGGATATAGCCGTACGCCTGATGCGTCCGATGGAAGCCGATATCGCGGTACGACGGGTCGGTAGCTTGCGGATCGGCATCCATGCCAGTGCCGAGTGCCTGGAGCGTTATGGTGACCCCGTCAGCCTGACGTCGCTGCGCCAGCGGCCGCTGATCGGGCCTGACCGTCGCTCAGCCGACTTGCGTCGTTTGGTCGAAGCCGGGCTGTGTGAAGCCGATCAGCATTTCGCGATTGCCACGGATCACCACCTCGCGCAACTGGCTGCGTTGAAAGCGGGATTGGGCTTCGGTCTTTGCCCGATACCTATCGCCAGAAGCCATGGACTGATTCAAGTATTGCCAGACAGCTTCGGCTTCGAGGTCGAAGTGTGGGTCGCGATGCACGGTGACTTGCGCAAAATCAAACGGATCGCCAAGGCGTTCGAAGTGATAGGTGAGGAACTGCATCACTATCTGCGCTCGAACGACCATTGAGGGACGTGATCCATGCCTGCACCAGTCCCTGCTCGCCATACAGGGATAATCGCGATTTATTGGCCTCGCTCTGAATCAATCGGCGCGAACGCTTTGGCAGCGGCCACGGTATCCAGGGATTCGCGCAGCAGCTGAATTTTGCCGTCTTTGGCCACCAGGCGGCCTGCGTACATTTGCCGGTACGCGACCCACGGCCGAATCGATGTCCTCTTCGCCAATGCGGGGGGCGGATCGATGCGCTTCTTACAGCGTTCTACCGCTGGCTTGCTCATAGCACGCAAGGAAATGCTGCCACTGCGACTCATCCCAGAAAGAATGCCGTCTGAGTTGGGGAATGTCGTGACGCGCCGCGCCCATTGCCGTAGCACGACCACGAGATTTCTCCAGATCAAGCAGCGCCAGTTCAAAATCGAAGTCTGTGTCGGTAATCGACGCTTTGATAAAGATGTGTTTGGAACGCATGCAACCGTGCTGCCATCTGCCCGAGTGCATCCGCGCCAGCATTTGCGCTAAACGCTCAAGAAGTCGCTGATGTTGCTCGGTGGTCAACAGGCTTGCAGCGCCCTGGCTATACCAGGTATCCAGATCGATGAAACCGCCCAGATCTTTGGTAACCAAGACACCCTGCCATACGCCGTCGACTTTTCTCGCGCCATAAAATAATGGTCTTGGCGCATTCACGCCCAGTTGCTCGAGTCTTGAAAGGGCAATGCCTTCACGCAATGCGGTGGGTCGGCCAGTGGGGTAACGGAGACTGCGGAACAAATGGCCGGTCTGACGCTTTACGAAAAACGTCTTGTCACCTTGAACAACCAACTGGACACCACTGGTGCCGCTCCGGCGCACATTCGGCGGTTCCACCCACGACCCGGAAGTACCCCACCAGAACTCAAACTCATCGCGTGACCTGCCCATTTGTGCGCTCCATTTATTGTAGAAATTTTTTCGTGCGACATTTGCATTAGGGTCGCAACTGCAGGTCAGTCTGTTTGTGGACGTCAATAGTTCCCCGTTTATCGCTGGCGTTCGGCCCAGCTTGGGGCTTTTACGCAACTACGTAACGGAAATTGACTGGATACGTTCCAGGAGAACTTGCAAAAAACATTGAAGACCATCAGCAAGTTGCTTGAAAAAAGCGGCAGCGGCACGCGTCACTGGCAGGGCCCCAACGAAGCGTCGATGGAACCGATCGAAACGGCATTCAATTCGGCACCGTCCAGGCCGGGCATAAGACCGGCAACATCATTACCGCGTCCATCCCCTTCGGTATCTTCGATGCCATGAGTCGAGGCGAAGCCGAGAAAGGCCAGTTTTGCATGGGCTGGGCAGGCAGTGGCGGGATGGTTTTTTCTGCACTGCCGTTTACGTTGTAGGGCCTCATGCAACTTGCCGCCAGTAGGCGGCAAGTTACTCGACCACGATAACGGCTTTTGATTGTCAAGAAGCTCTCGAGAGGCCCCAGCCGCACGCCCTCCCCACTGACGCCTGATCCACCCGCGGCTTACCTCCAGAAATCCGTGTAAAGACGTTTTGGAGCCGGTATGACGGTCGGTGCCGGAACGTAAATCGCGCTTCGACACCCGTGACAGCGCCATGCTCGGTATCGACCAGATAGTTCACCGCTATTGCCCAGCTAAACCTCGTCGCCCCTAGGCCAGCGGCGGGTAGTCGGTATAGCCCTCTTGCGAACCACTGTAAAAAGTGGAGGCATCCGCAGTAGCCAGCGGCGCATCAAGGAAGAAGCGTTCCGGCAGATCAGGGTTGCTGATGAACAGCGTGCCAAATGTGACTGCATCGGCCAGACCGGTTTGCAGGGCCTGTTCCGCAGACTTCCGGTCATAACCAACATTCAACACGAAAATCCCTGAGAACCGCTGGCGAGCCCCGGGCGCCAAGGGTTTCGCGTCTTCCGGCAGGGTTCCCGGTTCCATGAAATGCAGAATTCCAACGTTTTTCTTTTCCAGCGCTTCTACCGCGTACATGTAGGTCTGCTCGAGATTGGAGTCGCCCATGTCATTGTACGGAATGCGCGGCGACAGCCTGACCGAGATACGGGCCGGTCCGAAGACCTTGATCGCAGCGTCCGTGGCTTCAAGCAAGAACCTCGCCCGCTTCTCAATGGTACCGCCATACTCGTCGGTACGTTTGTTTGAGCCGTCTTCCAGAAACTGCGCGGGCAGATAACCATTGGCACCGTGTACTTCTACACCATCAAAGCCCGCATCTTTCGCGGCCTGTGCAGCTTTTCCGTAGTCCGCAATGGTGGACTTGATTTCATCAATGGTCAGTTCGCGCGGGGTCACCGAGGGTTTGATGCCTTCAGGCGTGAACGCCTGGCTATTGAAGGGAACTGACGATGGCGCAACCGGCAATTCTCCACCATGAAAATCAGGATGAGATGCTCTACCGGTATGCCAGAGCTGGGCGAAAATGAGACCACCGGCTTCATGAACTGCCTGGGTTACCTTCTTCCAGCCCGCAATCTGTTCAGGCGTATAGATCCCGGGGGTATTCGTCCAGCCGACGGCCTGGGCGCTGATCTGGGTGCCTTCCGTAAAAATCAGGCCCGCCGATGCGCGCTGTGCGTAATAGGTCGCAGTCAATTCGTTGGCCACCTGATCCTTGGATCGACCTCTTGTCATCGGCGCCATGAACACCCGATTTTTGAAAGTGAGCTCTTCGTTGTTCAAGGGGGTTAGAAGCTTAAAATTTCCCATACTTTCCTCAGAATGAATTTTATTGAATGTCCGCCCGTGGCTAACGATTTCTCAAGTGCGGCTCGACCAGAGAAATGCTTCTGTCGGATGCTCGATTGGCTGGCTGAACGCCGCCGGCAAGAATGGCGAACGAAGGGTCCGGTTCGGACCGCTTCCCTCAAGTGAGGACAATTGACAAGGTATCAATAATAAACCTGGCGTCAATTAGGCACCGTTCGTAGACCTAGTAGGTCTGAGGATACCTACCGTCAGGAAATAGTCGGCGGCGTATGGGTCGTCGAGCCGTATACAGTGGCCTCGCGCGCAAGAGCAGGACGCTCTGCGTTCATGATCGAACAAGCCTGAGCAATCGATGTGAAGATTCGGTTGAAGCAGGTATCGGGATTGATTGCCCGCGCATGAAAGGCAAAAACCAGCGCACTGCCAACAGCAAAAAGTGTTGGCAGAGTTCCATGCTTACCAGGTCGCACTGGTTCGATTGAGATCTTCGGTGTTACTTAAGACATCGGGTGACAAGTCCCGAAGCGCAGCATGAGCGGCCGACAACGCGTTCATGTAATCGAGTGAAGCAGCCTTCCCTACGTACTTGTCGGTCCGATTGCAGCGGCGTCGAACTTCTGCCGGGCAGCATCAACCTCCGGCAGCTTGGCGAGCGTCCATTCATGCAGTGCCCGAAAAGGTTGTTGCAGCGTGCGGCCCAGCGGCGTTACTTGGTACTGCACCGCGACTGGCGAAAGCGAAATCACCTCGCGCGATACCAGGCCGTTGCGCTCCAGCCGGCGAAGACATTGAGTGAGCGCTTTTTGGGTGACGCCTTGCAGGCGACGACGGATCGCGTTGAAGCGTTGCGGACCGTCATCAAGCACGGCTAACACCATCATCGACCATTTATCAGCGATCTGGTCGAATAACGCTCGGCTAGGATAGTCGGACGAGAAGCACAGCGGTTCGAGTTCAAGCATGGCGGTTTCCTTCTGAATACCCACGCGCGCTCAGGCGCTGGATTGACGCCAAGTTTACTGGATATACCGAGCCTGAGAACGCTTTCTTCTGTTGTAGTGTTGGCGGGCCGCTACATCGGAGGACGTTGCAATTTGACCCACTCCTGTACGGTTGGTCGTTGCCATTGGCGCTGTGCGTACTCCACCAGCACGGGGGGTACGGAGTCACCATTGAGAATCAGCCGGTTGAGCATCAAGGCCAGATCCACATCGGCGATCGACCATTGGCCGAACAGGTATTCGGGATTGTCGGCAAGCAGCGTTTGTGCGGCACCGAACAGCTTGCGCGCTGCCGACTCGGCCTCTGGCGACAAGGGCTTTGATTTGAGTCCATAAAACACAACCAATGTGGATCGCTCCTGGCGAATGGACAACAGATCACTGCGCAGCCATGCCTGGACTTGTCGTGCCTTTGCATGCAGCCAAAGATCTTGTGGGTACACCGGCGACTGGGGGAAAACGTCTTCCAGGTACTCGGTGATCGCCGACGATTCAGACAAGGCGAAGTCCCCGTGCACAAGTGTAGGTACCCGCTGCGTCTGGGAGAGGCTGGCATAGCCCTCTGACTGGTTTTCATAGGCTTCGAGGTTTAGCGGGCTCATTTCAAATTCGATGCCCTTCTCGCGGAGTACCACGAAAGCCGACATGGCATAGGGGCTGGAAAATTGAGAGTCAACATATAAGCGCAGGCGGGAATTATTCACAGGGTCATCTCCTTATGCAGAAGGAGTCACGCTACGAGATCGAAAACGATAAATAAAATTCATGATTTTCATGGGCGTATTCCTGACCGGAATACCCGGTGGAAGAGATCGCCCCCTGAGAATTGGAGCTTTGAACCGTTAACTGGAACGCTCAGCGAGCCGGGAAGATGGCCTGAGCCTTGCGTGACCGACAGGTCTCCAATACGACCTCATGGTATTCACATGTCGATATCAGACACGATCATGGCGCAATCAGGCTATTGAATCGGCGGCAAGGCCGGCTAAGGTGCCGTGTCTTCCTATCAAAACAATCCCGGTCAGATCATGGGGTTGATAAGAACTGCGGCGGTTGGACGGGCTTCTTTCGGGAGTTTCAGCAGGCAACGATGGTGCTCGATCGTGTGCCCGTTCAATGGCTTAAATGTCGATCAGCAGAGAATAAAAATACCGATGATCAGCCCGAACTCCATGGATTCGAGTAGCCAATTGGCGCAGGGCTTCAAGCCTCGTCACGTCACAATGCTGTCCATCGCCGGGATTATCGGCGCCGGTTTGTTCGTAGGTTCAGGACACGCGATTGCCGCAGCAGGGCCGGCGGTGCTTCTGGCCTATCTGTTTTCAGGTTTGCTCGTCGTGCTGGTCATGCGCATGCTCGGCGAGATGGCGGTGGCCAATCCGGACACCGGTTCATTTTCGACCTATGCCGACCAGGCCATCGGCCGCTGGGCCGGTTTCACCATTGGCTGGCTGTACTGGTGGTTCTGGGTGCTGGTGATTCCTATCGAGGCGCTGGCGGCCGGTCATGTGCTGCACCAATGGTTTCCGCAGGTCGATGCCTGGCTGTTCGCGTTGGGATCGATCATTGCGCTGGTGGTGACCAACCTGTTCAGCGTGTCCAAGTATGGTGAATTCGAGTTCTGGTTCGCCATGGCCAAGGTCGTGGCGATCATCGGCTTCATCGGTGTGGGTTTTGCCGTGTTGATGGGCTGGGTGCCCGACCGCGAAGTCAGCGGGTTGAGCGGCCTGATGGCCGAACACGGCGGGTTTGCGCCCAACGGCCTGTCAGCGGTGGTCGGCGCTTTCATCACAATCATGTTCAGCTTCATCGGCACCGAAGCGGTGACCATCGCGGCCGCCGAATCGAATAACCCGGCGCAGAACATTGCCAAGGCCACCCGCTCCGTGATCTGGCGCATCGGCGTGTTCTACCTGCTGTCGATCTTCGTGGTGATCTCCGTGGTGCCCTGGAATGATCCGTTGCTGGCCTCGGTGGGCTCGTATCAGCGCGCCCTGGAAATCATGAATATTCCAAACGCCAAGTTCATGGTCGACGTCGTCGTCCTGATCGCCGTGGCCAGTTGCATGAACTCCTCGATCTACATTGCCTCGCGCATGTTGTACTCGCTGGGTCGTCGCGGCGATGCACCGAAAGCGCTGAAGGCGACTTCCGCGGCCGGTGTGCCACGGGCAGCCGTCATCGCCAGCACCGTGTTGGGCGCCTCGATCACCGTGTGGAGCTACTTCATGCCCGCCGGACTGTTCGAGTTCCTGCTGGCCAGTTCCGGAGCGATTGCCTTGCTGGTGTACCTGGCGATTGCAGTGTCACAGCTGCGCATGCGGCGGATATTGCAACAGCGCAAGGTCGAGCTGACCTTCCGCATGTGGCTGTTTCCATGGCTGACGTGGCTGGTGATCGGCTTCATCTGCGCGGCGCTGGCGGTCATGATGATCACCCCGCAGCACCGCACCGAAGTCACCACCACCATTGGCCTGGCGCTGGCAATCTCGTTTATTGGCCTGATGACGTCGCGTCACCCTGCCCCGGCAGCACGAGCAACGTCGGTGGGCTAGGCGTTCACGCCGAAGCTGATATTCCCTTGGCGAAGACCGGGGGAATGACCGACGCCTGCATCTCAGACCGATTCCTGTGAGGACATGATGTCATCGACCCCCTCCGTGGCCGACGGTACGACCCAATCCGTCGGGTTTCTGCTGTTGGATAAATTCACCCTCATGTCGCTGGCATCCGCCGTCGAGCCACTGCGCATGGCCAATCAATTGTCGGGGCGAAACCTGTATCGCTGGCATACGTTCAGCCCCGGTGGAGCACCGGTCTGGGCCAGCGACGGGGTTCCGATCACGCCGGACGCCTCGTGGAACAATCCCGGCGTGGCGGACACGGTGATTGTCTGCGGCGGTGTCGGCATCCAGAGCGTGATTACCCGTGAGCACACATCCTGGCTGCAAGCCCTGGCGCGCCAATCCAGACGCTTGGGCGGCGTGTGCACCGGCAGCTGGGCACTCGCCAAAGCCGGGCTGCTCGACGGCTATGAGTGCAGCGTGCATTGGGAGTTTCTGGCGGCCATGCAGGAAGCTTTCCCGCGCGTCAGTGTCAGCACCAGCCTCTTCACTCTCGACCGCAACCGCTTTACCTGTTCCGGAGGAACAGCGCCGCTGGACATGATGCTGCACCTGATTGCCCGCGATCATGGTCGTGAGTTATCCGCCGCCATCTCGGAGATGTTTGTTTACGAACGCATCCGCAACGAGCAGGACCATCAACGCGTACCGCTCAAGCATGTGGTCGGTACGCATCAGCCCAAGCTGCAAGAAGTCGTTGCGTTGATGGAGGCCAATCTTGAGGAACCGATCGAGCTGGACAACCTTGCCGAATACGTCGATCTGTCACGCCGACAGCTGGAGAGGCTGTTTCAGAAATACCTGCAATGCACGCCGTCACGCTACTACTTGAGGTTGCGGCTGATTCGCGCACGACAACTGCTCAAACAAACCTCGCTGTCGATCGTGGAACTGGCGTATGTCTGCGGCTTTGCCTCCACACCGCATTTCTCAAAATGCTATCGCGAGCACTTTGGGGTGCCGCCGAGCGACGAGCGCTCAGGTTCTGCAATGAGTCGTAAACGAGTAACGCCGCCGTCATCGATCACCACACTGACAACGCTTGATCAGGCGAGAAACGAATCGACGTTTGCCAGTGTTCGAATGATGGCGCGTGCCGATCTGGCTTGAATAAACCGAGGCAAAATGGCCAGGGACACACAAGAGACCCTGGCCATGCGCCCTGCCCGGTTACGCCTGATCCAAAGCCTCCACCACGCCCTTGTCTTCACCCAGAAAGCCGCCGCTCTGATGCGCCCACAGCCGCGCATACACACCGTTCTTCTCCAGCAACTCCGAATGGGTGCCCTGCTCGATGATGCGCCCGTCATCCATGACAATCAGCCGGTCCATCGCCGCAATCGTCGACAGCCGATGCGCGATCGCGATCACGGTCTTGCCCTGCATCATTTCATCGAGGCTTTCCTGAATCGCCACTTCGACCTCCGAGTCCAGCGCACTGGTGGCTTCGTCCAGCAGCAGGATCGGCGCGTTCTTCAGCATCACCCGGGCAATCGCCACCCGCTGGCGCTGGCCACCAGACAGCTTGATCCCGCGCTCACCCACCAAGGTGTCGTAGCCGGTATGGCCCTGACGGTCGCTGAGTTGGCTGATGAATTCATCAGCCTGTGCATTGGCAGCGGCGCGGCGGATCTGCGCGTCAGTGGCATCGGGCCGGCCGTAGGCGATGTTGTCGCGAATCGAGCGGTGCAGCAGCGAAGTGTCCTGGGTGACCATGCCGATCGCACTGCGCAGGCTGTCCTGGGTCACGCGCGCAATGTTCTGGTCGTCGATACGAATCTCGCCGCTGTCGACGTCATAGAAACGCAGCAGCAGGTTGATCAGCGTCGATTTGCCCGCACCGGAGCGGCCCACCAGACCGATTTTCTCACCCGGCCGAATGCTCAGGCTCAGGCCATCGAGCACCTGACGCTCGCCGCCATAGTTGAACTTCACCTTGTCGAACGTCACCGCGCCGCCGGAAGTGACCAGCACGCCGGCATCCGGTGCGTCTTGCACCTTGGTGCCTTGGGTCAACGTCGCCATACCGTCCTGGACGGTGCCGATGCTTTCGAACAGCGAGGTCATCTGCCACATGATCCAGTTCGACATGCCGTTGATCCGCAAGGCCATGGCGGTGATCGCAGCCACGGCACCGGCGCCAACATCACCCTGGTGCCAGAGCCACAGGGCATAGCCGCCAGCGGACATGATCAAGGCCACCACCAAGGCCTGATTGACGATTTCGAACAGGCTGACCAGACGCATCTGGCGAAAGCCGGTCTGCTTGAAATCCTCCATTGCCGCCCGCGCAAAGTGCGCCTCGCGGTTGGAGTGGGAGAACAGCTTCACCGTGGTGATGTTGGTGTACGCGTCGGCAATACGCCCGGTCATCATCGACCGCGCATTGGCCTGCTCTTGGCCGACCTTGCCCAGCCGCGGCACGAAGTACCACATGGCCAGGCCGAACAGTACGACCCAGGCGAGGAACGGCAGCATCAGCTTCAGTGCAAAGCCGCCGGCCAGAGCAATGATCGCGATGAAGTACACGCCGATCCCCGGCAAGATCTCGATCATGGTGAACAGCACGTCGCGCACGGCGAGCGCCGTCTGCATCACCTTGGTCGTGACCCGGCCGGAGAACTCGTCGGAGAAAAACGAAAGGCTTTGCCGCAGCATCAGCCGATGGAAATCCCAGCGCAGGCGCAGCGGCAGGTTAATCGCCAGAATCTGGTGCTGAACCATGGTGCGCAACGCCACCAGCCCGACACTGAGCACCATGACAATGCCCATGCCCCACAACACGCGGCTCTCCTGCACCGCCGCTTCGCCGCCGGCCTGCCACGTGGAGAGCAGATCGACGACCTGGCCGAGGAAGGAAAACAGCCACGCTTCATAAACCGATACGGCGGCACTGAGCAACGCCAGCGCCAGAATGTAGCCGCGAGCACCCCGAGTACAGGCCCAGAGAAATTTAGCCAGACCGTTGGGTGGCGGTGGCACCTCGTCAGGCGGGAAAGGGTCGAGTCTTCGTTCAAACACACGAAGCATGATGTTCTCCTGAACTTTCAAGTCAGGGAGATTCTGCCACCGATTGGATCCCGAGGGGTCTTTGTGAAAAAGTGTGTGCCCCGACCTGACGAGTGCCTGCCGTCTCTACCAGACTGCGATATGCGAATCCGCCCGCGGCTCAGTCCCGCCACACAGTACGCCCGTCACTGGATCACGCAGAATAATCTGGCCTCTGCCGTAATCCGTCAGGTCACTGGCGATCTGCACCTCATGCCCGCGACGCGCCAACGCATTGGCCAGATCCCTTGAAGCGCCCTGCTCGATGCCCACCTTCATGCCGCCGAGCCATTGCCAGCGCGGCGCGTCCAGTGCCGACTGCGGGTTCAAGCCGAAATCCACCAGGTTCATGACCATCTGCACATGGCCCTGCGGCTGCATGTAGCCGCCCATCACGCCAAACGGCCCCAGCGCTTGGCCGTCCTTGGTGAGGAAGCCGGGAATGATCGTGTGAAAGGTCTTTTTCCCCGGCGCCAACGCGTTGGCATGCTCGGGATCCAGGCTGAATTCCTGCCCACGGTTCTGCAGGGCGATGCCGCTGTCAGGCAGCACCACGCCTGAGCCAAAGCCGTGATAATTGCTCTGGATGAACGAAACCATATTCCCCTGCCCATCCGCCGTGGCCAGATACACCGTGCCGCTGGCGTGAGGATCACCCGGCTTCGGCGGCTGCGCCTGTTCGCCGATCTGAGCGCGGCGGCGGGCGCTGTACGGGTCACTCAACAGATCGGCCACGGCCACGCGCATGTGCAGCGGATCGGTGATGTAGTGCAGACCATCGCTGTAGGCGAGTTTCATCGCCTCCAGTTGCCGGTGCCAGGTCTGCTGGCTGTCACGGTGATCGAAGTCGAAGCCCTCGAGAATCTTCAGCGCCATCAGCGCCACCAGCCCCTGTCCGCTCGGTGGAATTTCCCAGACATCCACGCCACGGTAATTGACGTGAATCGGCTCGACCCACTGGGCACGGTACTGCTGCAGATCCGAGGCGCGCAGATAGCCGCCCGTTGCCCGCGAATGCGCATCCAGGCGTTGCGCCAGTGCGCCGCGATACAAGCTCTCGCAACGAGTGTTGGCCAACTCCTCAAGGGTTCGCGCCTGCGCCGGGTTACAGAACAGCTCCCCAGCCTTGGGCGCACGACCGTCAATCAGGAACGTATCGAACCAGGCCTGCAGCACTTCATCGCGATGGGGGCTGAACTCATCCAGTGCGATCTGCCATTGATGGGCAACCACCGGCGACAGCGGAAAACCGTCTCTGGCCAGACTGATCGCCGGTTGCAGCAAATCGGTAAACGGCAACACGCCAAAGCGTTGCGACAGCTCGGCCCAGGCCGATGGACAACCGGGCACCGTCACCGGCGTCCAGCCATACAGCGGCATTTGCTCATGGCCCGCTGCTTTTACCGCTTCGATACTTAGAGCCGCCGGAGCATGACCGTTGGCATTGAGGCCATGCAACTGATCCTTGAACCAGACCAGCGCAAACGCATCGCCGCCAAGGCCACAACCCGTGGGCTCGACCACGGTCAGTGCCGCCGCCGTGGCGATGGCCGCGTCAATCGCGTTGCCGCCCTTCTGCAGCATCTCGATGCCGGCCTGCGCGGCAAGTGGCTGGGACGCCGCGACCATGCCACGACGGGCAAAGACGCTTTGGCGTTGCGATGGATAAGGATATTCGTGAGCAGAAAATTTCAACATGGCAGAGGCTCTTCAAATCAGTAATTCATTGGCCGGACTTGATCCGGTTCCATTCGCGGGTGATCAGGCGCTGGATGTTTTCCGGCAGATCGGCGGAAACGAAGGCATGGTTGATCACTTCATCAGCCGGGTAGATCCCCGGGTTGCTGCTGACCTTCGGGTCCATCAGCGCCGTCGCGTCCTTGTTCGGATTGGCGTAGCCGACGTAGTCGCTGACCGGCGCAATCACCTCAGGGCGCAGCAAGTAGTTGATGAACGCATGGGCGTTGGCGACGTTACCGGCGTCCTTGGGGATCGCCAGCATGTCGAACCAGAGGTTCACGCCTTCCTTGGGAATCAGATAACGAATGTCGATGTTTTTCCCGGCCTCGCGGGCCCGGGTCTGGGCTTGCATCACGTCACCGGAATAGCCGATCGCCACGCAGATATCGCCGTTGGCCAGGTCGGCGGTGTACTTCGATGAGTTGAAGTAGGTCACCGAGGGCCGTAACGTCATCAGCAGCTCAGAGGCTTGTTTGTAGTCGTCCGGCTTGACGCTGTTGGGGTCCAGCCCGAGGTAAAGCAGGGCCTGAGGAATGATCTTCACCGGTGCATCGAGAAAGGCCACGCCGCAGCTCTTCAGTCTGGCAAGGTTCTGCGGGTCGAACACCATCGACCAGGAATCGAGCGACACATCCTTGCCCAGCACGGCTCGGACTTTCTCCTCGTTGTAACCGATGCCCACCGTGCCCCACATGTACGGCACCGCGTATTGATTGCCCGGGTCGGCAGCCTGCAGACGCTGCATCAAACGCGGATCGAGGTGCTTCCAGTTATCGAGCAATCCGCGTTGCAGCGGCTGATAGGCGCCGGCGCGAATCTGTTTCGAAAGAAACTGGCTGGACGGCACCACCACGTCATAGCCCGAGTGCCCGGAAAGCAACTTGGCTTCGAGCATTTCATTGGTGTCGAAGATGTCGTACTGAACCTTGATCTTGCTGTCTTTCTCGAAATTCTTCAGCGTGTCGGGGCCGATGTAATCGGACCAGTTGTAAACCTTCACCACCGAGTCGGCGGCCTGAAGCATGGGCACCACGGCGGCGCAGCACAGCGCCGCGAACAAGCTCGATAAACGCATCGTCGAAATCCTTGTGAAGCTCACAGCACGCGGCTGAGAAAGGCTCGGGTACGGGGATGGGTGGGACGACTGAAAATCTGTTCCGGCGGGCCTTGTTCGATCAGTTCGCCCTGATCGAGCACCACCACCCGGTCGGCCACCTCACGGGCAAAACCCATTTCATGAGTAACCACGACCATGGTCATGCCCTCCTCGGCCAACTCTTTCATGACCTCCAGAACCTCGCCGACAGTTTCCGGGTCGAGGGCGCTGGTGGGTTCGTCGAATAGCATCGCCTGGGGCTTCATCGCCAGCGCTCGGGCGATCGCCACCCGTTGCTGCTGGCCGCCGGAAAGCATCGACGGGTAATGACTGGCCTTGTCTGCCAGACCGACTCGTTTGAGCAACGCGTGCGCCTGCTCCAGCGCAGCCTGGCGTGGCACACCCAACACCTGAATCGGTGCTTCGATGATGTTTTCCAGGGCGGTCATGTGCGGGAACAGGTTGAAGCGCTGGAACACCATGCCGATGTCCCGGCGCTGGCGAGCGATGTTGCGTTCCGAGTCGCGCACCAGACTGCCGTCCGCCCGGGTGCGATAACCCATGGGCCGGCCGCTGACCCGGATCTCTCCGGCCTGAATGTCTTCGAGCAGATTGATGCAACGGATAAACGTGGTCTTGCCCGAACCGGAGGCACCGATCAGCACCACCACTTCACCGCGTCGCACTTGCAGCGAGATGCCCTTGAGAATCTGCAGATCGCCGAAGGACTTGTGAATGTTCAGCGCCTCGATGATCAGCTCGTCACTTTGATGCGCCATGATTAACGTCCCCTCAGCAGTTTCAGAGTGCTCCGGCCAAACATCCGACTGGACGCCGGCGGAGGTGAAGAAGGTCGGTCGGACTGGCCGAAGCGGTTCTCCAGCCAGCGCTGAAAGAAGCCCCACAGCGTGGTAAGCAGCAGGAAATAAATCGCCACCACCAGGTACAACTCGAACACCCGAAAAGTCGCCGAGGTGACCATCTGCGTGCTGAGCAACAGCTCCTGCACGCCGATCACGCTGACCAGCGTGGTGTTTTTCAGCATCACGTTGAACTCGTTGCCCAGCGGCGGCACGATCACCCGAAACGCTTGCGGCAGCACGATACGGCGCATCAGTTTGGCGAAGGTCATGCCCAGCGAACGGCCGGCCTCGTACTGGCCCTTGTCCACGGCGCCGATCCCGGCGCGGATGATCTCGGCCATGTACGCGCCTTCGTTGAGGCCCAGAGCGATGATCGCCGCCTGGATATTGCCGGGGATCACCAGCCCCAAAAGCTCAATGTCTTCGAAGCGAAAAATCCCGCCCGCCGCCAGCGCCGTATAGAGGAACACGATCTGCACCAGCAACGGCGTGCCGCGCATCAGCCACACATAAAAACGCACCGGCAGATGCAGCAACGGGTTCTTCGACAAACGCAGCAGCGCGGCGGCCAGCCCCAGCACACAGCCCAGCAACATTGCCAGCACACTGATCAGGCAGGTCAGCCAGAGCCCTGTGAGATAAACGCCGCTGGGCTGCAACAGGTACTGCCAGAACACATCCCAATTGAAGTTCATCAACGCTTACCTCAATCGAGTGTGTCGCTGGAGACGTGCCATTTGCTCAGAAGCTGGTTGTAGCTGCCGTCGCTGCGCATGTCGGTGATGATCTGCTGCACCGCAGCGCTCAGTTGCGGATCGTCCTTGCGAATGCCCAGACCGGTCAGGATCCGGCTGAAGGCCGGGACGCCTTCCTCGAACAGATCCGGGGCCATCGCGGCGTAATAACCGGCGGTTTCCACCGTGGTGCCGTAAGCGTCGACCTGATTGATGCGCAGAGCCTGGAAGGCATCGGTGTCGGTGTTGTAGACCACCAGTTTCATTGGCGACTTGCCGGCCTTGGTCAGGCTTTCATTTTCGGCGTCGAGCAGGGTCTTGATGGTCGAACCGTTGAGCACCGCGATCTTGTGCCCGCTCAGATTCGCGAGGGTTTTCAACGCCTTCGGATTGCCCTTGGGCACCACCACCGCCTGACTGGAATACATGTAGTTGACGATGTCGATCACCTCGCGGCGCTCGGGCTTGTCGAACAACTGGTCAACGATCATGTCGCACTGTCTGGCGAGCAAGGCCGGGAGCAATCCGGAGAACGGAATCACCCGCCAATCGACCTTCTTGTCACCCAGACGCCTGGCGATTTCCAGGCCCAGATCGACAGTCAGGCCTTTGGGCTTTTGCGCTTCATCAAAAGACACCAGCGGTGGTGAATCCATGCCCGAGCAATAGGTGAGTTTGTCGACCTTGACCAGACGCTCCGGCACCGTGGGTGCGGCAAGCGCCCACTGCGAACAGAGTCCCAGGGAAATTGTAGCCAGTAACAAGCGAGACATTTGCATGACCAGACACTCCAGTTCGGTTAGTAACGGGGCAGTACTCAAAGTCAAAACATCGGCGGACTCGTGTTCCACTCTGTGGTTATTTTTCCGATTGCAGAAACCTGATCAGCTCGGGGACGGTGCCTTCGATATGTTCGCGCACCACGGTCTCGGCCTTGCTGGCGTCGCCGGCACGAATCGCATCGAGGATCATCTGGTGTTCCTGGCGCGCACTCAGGGGCTTTTCGATGTGCTGCAGCCACAGGCGCATAGGGGCTTCGATCAGTGAGTAGAGGGCGCTGATCTGCTTCAGCAACCTTGGGCGATCGCTGAGGCTGCACAGGTATTCATGGAACTTGCGATGGCGGCTGACCCACGCCGCACTCTCCTCGCGGTAGTCGTCCATTTCATCGAGCAGCCGCTCCAGCGCGGTCAACTGACGCTCGCTGATCTTTGGCACCGCGATGCGAATCGCCAACCCTTCCAGAGCACTGCGCATTTCGAAAACTTCATGCATTTGCTCGACATCCAGACCGCTGACCACCGCGCCGCGATTAGGTCTGAGCGTCACCAGCCCCTGCGCATCGAGGCGGCGAAAGGCTTCGCGCACCGGCATGCGGCTCATGCCGATTTCACTGGCGATGTCCTCGGCGATCAACCGGTCGCCCTTGCGATAACGACCGCCGCAGATGCCTTCCAACAGAAAGTTGTAGGCCTCCTCCTCGGCGGTCATCGGTTGACGTTGGTCATAGGCTGGAGCGAATTGCATGGCAGCACCTTTTGTATTTTTGTATCCAATTATCCACGAATACAAAAAAGCACGATGCATGCCAGATTTCACATCAGCGGGCCAAGCTTTTGATTTGCATGATTTAAGCGGCAAAACAGCTACCCGACCCTGCCGTGCAAGACTTGAGATGTGCTACCCGATGGCCCATTGCGCGCCCCGCAAAGGGGCGGATTGGTAGCTGAGTAACACTCCACTGAATGGCACCCTCAGGGCTGATCGCATAAACCGGCATACCCCTAGCACGCCGCGCTGCCTGCCATGTCGTTTCACCTGTCTGTCGGAGATTGCCATGCACAGCAGCAAAACCCTGTTCATCACCGGGTGATCGGTACCCTGCGCAACGAGGCCAATCTGAAACCCTTCGAAGCCCTGTCAGCGGATCGGGCACACGGTGTGTTGCTCGACGTCACCGATTTCGAACGCATCGACGGGCTCCCCTACTCTCGGATCCTGACCGGTGCCCAGGGCGGTTCGATGCGTGCGGCGCTCCAGCAGCAAGGACATTTCGGCAAGGTCCGCCGCGGCCTAAAGGCAAAATCCCCGCGCATTCACTACGCTTGAGAAATCCGCCGCAGCGCAATCGCCAGCAACAGATTGAACATTGCGCCCAGGCCGCTGTTCCAGATGAGCAAACCCAAGCTACCAAGGACGAGCATATGGACAGTTTCGCTCCTGCTACGCCGGTTCCGCCTCAGCAAAGCGCAATCACCCGCCGCCTGGCGTTTGCGGTCGGCACACTGTTTATCGTCGGGGTGATTGCCGCTATCGGCACCCTGCTCGGCATTGCCGCTCGCCTGGATCGCGAGGATGTCGAGCAAAACCGCTTCTACATGGCCCGAGCGCTGGAAAATCGCATCAGCACCTCAAAGAGCTACATCACCAGTTATGCCGACTGGACCACGGCTTACGAGCACTTGCACAACCAAGTCGATACCGACTGGGCGTACACCCAACAGAACATCGGCAAGACGCTGTTCACCACTGACGGTTATGACGGCGTGTTTGTGCTGGATCGGCAGGGCACCAAATACGCCGTGGTGCAAGGACAGCAGGAAGACGCGGACATCGCGCGCTGGCTCGCGGTGCCTGCCGCGTCGCTGATTGAGCGGGTGCAAAACCAGTCCGAGTTGACTGTGCCTGTCAGCACTTACTCGCTCTTCGACGGCTGGCCGGCGCTGGTCACGGCAGCGGCCATTCTGCCCAACGATGAGCGTCCGGTGGGCGATCCGAAACAGACCTCGGTGCTGGTATTCGTCGACAAGCTGACACCGGCCAAACTGCAAGCGCTTGGCGTGGCCTATGGCCTGAACAACCTGACTCTGATTCCGGATGAACAGCTCAGCGGGGAGCAACCACGCGTGCCGCTGGACAGCACCGGTTTCAGCTTGACGGCAGGTCTGAAGCGACCCGGGCAGCAATTGTTGTGGTCATTGCTGCCAACACTCGGCAGCGTGCTGGCAGTGCTGATGCTGCTGACCGCCTATTTCCTGCGCCACGCCGTGCGATCTTCGACCTATGTCGACCACAGCTTCAGCACATTGAAGACCTCGAATCAGGCGCTGGAGGCGGCCAACCATGCACTGGAAGCCAGTGAAGAACGCTTTCGCGCGGTGGCCGAAGCCGCGTCGGACTGGATCTGGGAAGTCGACAGACACCTGCGCCTGACCTATCTCTCGGCGCGCTTCAGCGAGGTGACCGGCTACCCGCAAAGCGAGTGGCTGCGCCAAGGCATCGGGCAACTGCTGTCCTGCGATACCACGCCGCTGGAGCTGTGGCTGAAAAAACTTACCGAAGACAGCAATGCCAGCGACCTGCGTTGCACCTACCGTGATCACGCCGGGCAGCAACGCCACTGTCGGCTCTCAGCGCGGCCGATTATCGAAAAGCAAACCGTGGTCGGCTATCGCGGCACCGCCAGTGACATCACCGACGAAGTCGCTGCCCATGCGCAGATCCAGCACCTGTCGATGCACGACGCCCTGACCGGGCTGCCCAATCGCAACCAGTTGGCGCGTTATCTGGATGAGGCGCTGTTGCTCAAGGAACATGCCGCACCGTTGTCGCTGCTGGTGATTGACCTGGACAACTTCAAGCCGATCAACGATTCCCTCGGCCATCCGGCCGGTGATGCGGTGCTGCAGGAAGTCGCCAGTCGCCTGCGCGAATGCACCCGTGAGCACGACATCGTCGCCCGCCTGGGCGGTGACGAGTTCGTCGTGGTGCTCAATGGCATGGACACTCGGCAAGAGGTCGACAGGTTCTGTACCCGGCTGGTCGAGAGCCTGCATCAACCGATGGTCTTCGAGCACCATCCGCTGCACGTCGGCGCAAGCATCGGTATCGCCCTGAGCCGCCGCCAGGGTTTCGTGCCCAGCGAGTTGATCCGTTGCGCCGACATCGCGCTGTATCAGGCCAAGTCCGAGGGCAAGAACACCTGGTGTTATTTCGAAGCGCACATGAACGACCAGATTCAGACCCGCCGGCAAATGGAAAGCGATCTGCGTGGCGCGTTGAAGAACGAGGAATTCATCCTGCATTACCAGCCGCGCTACACCGTCGACGGCAAGCACATCGTCTCGGTCGAGGCATTGGTGCGCTGGCAACACCCGACCAAGGGGCTGCTGGGGCCGGACGTGTTCATCGGCCTGGCGGAACAGACCGACCTGATCGTGGCACTGGGGCGCTGGGTATTGCGTGAAGCCTGTGAAACCGCACTGAGCTGGCCGTCGGACATTCTGCTCTCGGTCAATCTGTCCCCGGCGCAGTTTGCCCTCAGCGACGTCGTCGAAGACGTGCGCGAAGCGCTGATCCAGACCCGTTTCCCGGCCAGTCGCCTGGAACTGGAAATCACCGAAAACGTGATGCTCATCGACACCGACGGCGCGCTGACCACGATGAATGCGCTCAAGGAACTTGGCGTGCGCCTGAACATGGACGACTTCGGCACCGGCTATTCGTCCCTCGGCTACCTGCGCGCCTACCCGTTCGACGGGATCAAGATCGACAAACGCTTTATCGCCTCGATCAGCAACGGCGCCAACGATCGCGCCGTGGTTCAGGCGATCATCGGCCTGGGCAAAGCCATGGGCCTGACCGTCACCGCCGAAGGCGTGGAAACCGAAGAGCAACTGGAGATTCTCGGCAAGGATCAATGCAACGAGGTGCAGGGCTATTTCATGAGTCGACCGATCGACAAGACCGCGTTTGCGCAGTTGTTGAAAAGCGCCAGGGCCGAGCCTGCCATTCATCCATCACCGAAGAAAGGGCGTGTCATCTAGCCGACCCGTTCAGGGAACTTCAACTATCGTATCTGGACAATCGACGCTTCCAGATACCGACCATCGAACCCACGCTCAGGGAAAGACCAACAATGGCCACTTATATAGTGCTGACAAAAGACGGTGTCGCAGATAATGGCCAGGAGGAGCTGCTTGCCGATCTGGCACAAGCCCTCAAAAAACCTGATGCGAAGTTGTTGTTGCACCTTCACGGCGGCTTGACTGATGAAGCTGCGGCAATAGCCAATGCCAAACGACTCTCCGGCACTGAACCAAGCAGCTGGAACCTCGGTGATGACTGGACGCAAGTCTATGTCGTGTGGCGAACAGGTGCGCTTGAAACCATCCAGACCAACTGGACCGAGCTAGTCCACGACGATCGTCTCTATCAAACCATTCAGCGCAAGTTACTGGCCTTTGTCGCCCGTAAACTCGGGGTATCGATCCCCGGAGCTCGTGGGGCGAAACCGGTCGTACTTTCCGAAGCGCAGATCCAACAACGCATTATTGGCAAACAGGGACCTCGACCTTTCGACGATGTCGATTCACATTTGCCTGCCGGTCAAACGGCAGGCCAGCGAGCAGCGATATTCGGCGGGCAATCCGAAGCTGATCTGGCCCTGGAATTCAGGAAAGAACTTAAAAGTGATACAGAGTTCCAGCAAGCTGTGGCGGATATTGACGAGGCCGTCAATGTCCCCAGTGGAGCCCGGGCAGCCTCGGCGGGGGCGGATGCGGTATCGGGTGGAAAAATGCTGGAGCGCCTGGACGAAAATCTCCAGCAACAGCTCGCGCCACCTGCGGCAATATCGGGTCAGCCACGAGGCTTGGTCACTGTTGCAACGTTCCTGCTCGAGCACGCTGCTCAAATCGCGCTCAGATGTTTCAACAGATTCAACAGTGGCCGGGATCATGGTTTCCACGCAACCGTAGTAGAGGAAATCTGTCGGGAACTGTACGGAGATCTGATCGGCGCGAAAGTATGGGGAATGATGGTCAACGACGCCGCTGATCACTTCGGAAACGGAAAATTCGGAAGTGCGCTGCTGGCATTGCTTAAAACAAACCAAACGCAGGACTTCGTGGTGACCGCCCACAGCGCTGGCTCCATCTGGGCAGCGCATTTGTTGCAACACATGAAGGCCGAAGGCATTCCGGCAAAGGTCAAACTGTTCCTGCTCGCGCCTGCTATACGCAAGGATGTTTTTGCTGCAACGCTTGATCGTGCCGGTGATCTTGTCTCCCGGTGTCGCATGATAACCATGACCGATGAACTGGAACGCCGCGACGCCGTACTGGGGCACGACAAGGGGTATATCTACCCAAGCTCCCTGCTGTATCTGGTCTCCGGACTCTTCGAAGAGCAATCGCATGAAGCCTACGTCGATGCCCCGCTTCTGGGAATGCAGCGCTTCTCTCAACTGTCAGGCCTGACGCCGGCAGAGAGCGCGATAGAGAAACGCATTTCGGCGTTCTTCAAACAGGACGACTGCAGCATCATTTATTCGCCCACACCAGAGGTGTCGAAGGCTGACAGCCACGGGGCGTTTGATGAAGAACTCTTGACTCTGAACACAGTCCGCAACCTGTTCTGAGGTTCAATCAATGAAGAGTTGGGCGATTGTTGTAGGCATCAATGTCTATCACCGGCGAGCCGCGCAGAAACCGTTGGACGGCGCTGTCGCCGATGCCTGTGATTTCGCCGATTGGGTACTGGATCCCCTGGGTGGCAACGTACCGCCTGAAAGGCTTTTTTTCTGGACGTATCCCTGGCCTGTAGCGTTATCTGCGGGGCGGCTGAAAGATTATCTGGAAGGCGAGTTGCCGAGCTGGTTCATCCCTGATGACAAGAAAGATAGCGATTGGCAACCTCCTGACAATGCGCGCGCCCCCAAGGCGACGGAAATTACATCCACTATTGAAACTGTCGGACGCGGTGCGTACACAACCGCATTTGTTGACAATGATGAAGAAGTCAGACGCGTGTATGTCTTTCTCGCCGGCCATGGCATTCGGGCTCGAATATATGGTCGCGGCCAGGATGAAACCTGCTTTATGGCAGGTGACTTTCACCCGAAATCCAGCGAACTCGCGGCAGGTTTGGTGCCTTGCGAGAGCTTTCGCAAGGCCTTACTCCACGAACGCTTCAACGAAGCCCTTTTGTTCGCTGATTGCTGTAGGTCAGAGGCCTCACGGTTAATGACCCAGGTACAGCCGGTTTCTGATTTTGACGGTGATCCAATAGCACCTTGGGGAATGGCGTTCGCGGCCCAGGAGGGTCAACCCGCGTACGAAACGTGCACGGAACCGTATCGCGGTGTCTTTACCAAAGCCTTGATGGATGGTTTACGCACGCATCGTCCAGGTAGCGCAGGTGAGCTATACGCGGCTCCGCTTCGAGACTTCATCCATTCCAATATCAAAAGCTATACCGTCAATGATCAGTTACCCCAACTCTCGTATCGACCTGATCCGCACGGCCCCTTGATTGTGACGGGGCCGGCGGGCCTTCCCAATGGTCCGGAGCTGAATGTCTCGACATTGGCAAACGGAACCAGGCTGATCCTCAAAGGTGGCGACAATAAACCCGTCGCCGATATGCCTGCCTTCGTCGTCACCGGACCGACCCTGTCATTGCCTCCCCTGCCGGAGAGCCTTTATGTGATCGAAATCGATGACGGCTCGGGGCGCCACAGAATGTTTGTGCAACCCACTCGGGAGAAAATCCATGTCCCATGAGTCCAGCACTTCACGGTCACTGTACAAGTTGTCGCTGGTTACCCGGCCGGGCATTGCCATCAGATTGCTGGACTCCAGCCTGAGCGAGATCGCGCGCGGCTCCGGGCAACTCGATACCCAGTTGCCCGAAGGGCTGTATCTGGTGCGCTGGAATTCTGCCGGGCATCAGTCGGAATCGATGGTGCGACTGGATGGCCGGCAGGAAAAAACGCAGTTGAAGTTCGACCCCAGCGAGATAGAGTCCGACGTATCATCAAGACAAAGTAGCAAGCCGCAAACTCATGCGCTGATTGATGCGGTCAGCGATGCATTGACACCCTCTGAACGAACACAGGATTCTTCAATCGTCGTGATTGTCACGGGTGAGAACTCTCTGCTCGAAAATGTCGCAGACCTGCGTATTCGCCTGTACGACCGAAACGATGTTGCAATGCGAAGAGACTCTGCCCAGTCGCTGAATCTCGATCTGCTGTCCAATGAAAAAGGCTACATCTACCAGGTCAAACCTGGCCGCTTCCATGTCGGTTTCCGATCCATCCTCAATGAGCGGCTGGGACTGATCGTTCCGTCGCTGGCTGGCCGCAAAACGGTGGTTTTTCTGAAGGTCAAGCACACCCGGTTGATTGTCCCTGACGTCGAACGGTTCGTGGCAGAGGATAGCGTCGGTATCGATCCTGCCGAGACGATCATCGTCACTGTGCTCGGCGATGAAGAAACCTATCGCATGCGTGAACGAATGCGCCTTGCACAACTGCTGATTTACGATCTCGCCAATGGAACAAACTCACTCACACAGGATGTCGTGTCTGTTCTTGATAACCCGAAAACCGACCCCTTGCTCAGGTTCTATGGAGCCTTGGTTGCACTTTCAACCCTCAAGCGGGGTGAAAGCCTGCAAACACCGGGTGAAAGCGCGTCTGTCGGATCGGGTGCAGACGTTTTGCAACGTTGGGGCAGGCGAATCCTCGACTGGATTCCAAACCCCGCCCAGCCGGGCATACCGGCAGACGCGCTCGCAGCGCATTGGGAATTGGCGCGAGCCATTCCGCAGACCATCATCCCGGACCGCTTCAGAAGCCTTCCCAAGCGTATTGAAAGTCCGCCGATGCTCGATTGCGCCTGGCGCTGGGCAATCGAGGAGAGTATCGCCCGCCCCACTGCTGTGCGCGGTACCGCGCTTGTGGCAGCCGCTACCCGCTCTTCAGGAGGCACCGCCGCCTGGTTGTGCTGGCAATTATCTGCCAGTAAAGCGCGGCTGCGCCGAAGCTCTGCGACTGAGGACTTGCCGTCGCTACTCGATCAGGTCGTGGCAAAGCTGGAAACGGTAACAGGTACGGCGAGCATCAATCGTATGGCCGATAAAATGAAGCTCTGGAGTTCGGATATTCAAGAAACGGCGCTGCGGGCACTTAATCTCATCAACAACACAGACCACCGCCCCATGGATACTGTTGGCATCACCGATCTGGCCGTTTCACTAGGCCTGCCCGCGCGGCAACTGACCAGCCGGCTGGACAGATTCAGTAAAATGCTTGATGCGGCGGTGACCCACTCATCGAAGGAAGAACAGGAGGATTGCTCTGGCCTCAGGCCCATCGATACCGCCCCTGCACTGAAGCGACGGGTGATGTACCGCGATGATCTGCAAAGGGGCCGGTTCGGTGGAAAGGCCAGCCTCGCAGGCTTCAGGGTTTCTGCGGAGTTTTCAGAGGGCCGCTCCAAAAACTGGGTTCGTATCAAACTGCTCGTGGAAGGGCCGGGAGAAGATGGTGAGGAAGTCGAGTTTCACCTCCACGACAGCTTCAAACCGGCATCCGTTAAACGCCGATTCAAAAGAGGTGTCGCTAAACTCCTGGTTTCTGCCTGGGGTGGCTTTACGGTGGGCATCTGGATTCCCGGGCCAGCAATAGAACTGGAACTCAATCTGGCAGCGCTCAAGACCGCACCACAAATCGTTCAAGAGCGCTGACGTGGAGTTTTAGAGATACCAGCGATACTCCCGCGCACTGATCTCCTGCATGAACGCCAGATGATCCTGACGTTTGTTCTCGCAATACACGTCGACGAACTCTGCGCCCAGTCCCGCACGCAGTTGCGGCTGATGCTGCAACGCGCGCACCGCGTCGAGGATTTCCGTCGGGAAATCGATGCCGCTGTTGCGGTCGTCGTTGAGTGGCGGGATCGGCTCGTTGCCTGATTCCAGACCATGTTCCAGGCCCACCAGAATTGCCGCCAGCACCAGATACGGGTTGGCGTCGGCGCCGGCCAGACGGTATTCGATGCGCAGGTTTTTCGTGTCTGATTCAGGAATGCGCAGGCAGGCGTCGCGATCTTCGTAACCCCAGTTCGCCTTGGTCGCGGTGTTTACCGTGCCGCTCAAGCGGCGCATGGCGTTCTGGTTCGGGGCGAAGATCGGCATGCTGTGCGGCAGCAGATCCAGACACCCGGCGACCGCATGGCGCAGCGGCTGTTGGTGATTGGCCGCCAGCAAGTTGTTGCCGGCCGCGTCATACAGGCTGACATGCACATGCATGCCGCTGCCCGGATGCTCCACGTACGGCTTGGCCATGAAACTGGCGCGGTAGCCATGCTTGAGCGCAACCCCGCGGGTGCTGCGACAGAACAGTGCCGCCCAGTCCGCAGCGCGCAAGCCGTCGTCCAGATGAGCAAAATTGATCTCGAACTGACCAGGCCCCAGCTCCGCGGTGATTACCGTGGCGTCAATGCCCTGAGCCCGCGTCGCTTCAACCATTTCGTCGAGCACCGGGGCGAAACGCGACAGGCGTTCGATGTGCATGTTCGGTTGATCATCGGCGTCGTCGGTCAGCTCGTCCCGAGGGAATTGCGGAAGCCCGTCGCGCAGTTTTTTGTCGAACAGGTAGAACTCCAGTTCGAAGGCCACCACCGGATGAATGCCTTTGCCCGCCAGTCGGTCGAGTACCTTTGCCAACACCTCGCGGGGTTCGAACTCGATCGGTTTGGCGGTGCCGTCGGAGGTAATCAGCATCTGCCCCAGCGGCTGCGCTTCCCAGGTCACGGGCTTGAGCGTGCCCGGGACCAAGCGGCGCACGGCGTCCGGGTCGCCGTCGTTGAAACAGTAATCGCCAATCTTGAACAGACCGCCCTGCACGCCCAGCAGCACGCAGTTCTGCGGCAGCTTCAGTGCGCTGCCCGCCGCGACTTTTTCGAGCATGTCCACCGGATAGCGCTTGCCGTAAAAGTGCCCCGGAATGTCCAGGGAAATCAGGTCGACATAGCGCACCTCGGGGTAACGTTGGCGAAACGCGCGCACTTCGGCGAGCAGGTCAGAGCAGACAGCGTCCATCGTGTTCATCCTTTGTTGTTATCAGGTGTAGACCCAGAGCACGCGAGTGAGCTGCCCGGTGAGGTTGCCGTAACGGCAATGGGTGTGACTGTCGAATTGAAAGCTGTCGCCGGCTTTTAAGGTCAGCGGATCGTCGTCGTGGCCCAGCCACAAGGTCAGCTCGCCTTCAAGGACGTAGCCGCCCTGCTCCGAGCTGTCGCTCATGTGTCGGTCGCCGCTGCTTGCGCCCGGTTCCAGATGACTTTCGAGCATGGAGAACGACGCGCGCATCTGCGGCGACACCAGAATGTCGGTGATGCCGTTGGCGTAATACAGCGTCCGGCGCTCGTCCGGGCGGGTGACCCACGGCACTTGCCTGGCTTTGGGCAGGCTGTAGAAATAGGTGGTCGGCACGCCGAGGGTTTCGCTGATCGCGGTGAGGTCGGCCACGGTCGGGCGCGACAGCCCACGTTCGACTTGCGAGAGAAAACCCACCGAACGGCCGATTTTGTCGGCCAGCTCTTTCAAGGTGTATTTCTTGTGCTTGCGCAGGTCGTGGATCAGGATCGCCAGCGAAGCGATTTCTTCTTGCTTGTTCATGGTCAAAATCTCATCAAATGCTGTCGCGCAGCCGATACCAGGCCTTGCCGATGGCCTCCAGCGGTGCTGCGAAGTGCTTGCCTCCGGGGAAACGGCCATTGCTCAGGCCCTGATACAACGCCAATTCATCCGCTTCGCCGAGAATCGCATCGGACACCGCACGGGCGGCGGCCAATGTCGGCAGCACGCCGTGGCCCGAATAGCCCTGCAGCCAATAACGATTGCCCTCGCCGCCGACATCCGGCGTACGGTTCATGGTCAGGTCGATGTGCCCGCCCCAGGCGAATTGCAGATCGACACCTTTGAGCTGAGGAAACACGCGTTCGAGAAACGGCCGAGTCGCCGCCGCAATGTCCTTGGGCATACCGCCCAGATAGGTGCAGCCGCCCCCGAACAGCAAGCGGTTGTCCGGCGTTCGGCGGAAGTAATCGAGGACGAACTGGTTGTCGGTCACGCAGACGTTGCTCGGCAGCAGCGCGGTGGCTTGCTCCGGTGTCAGTGGCGCAGTGGCGACTTGATAAGTGCCGACCGGCAGGATGCAGCTTGAGAGTTGCGGATCTAGTTGATCGAGATAGGCGTTGCAGGCCAGCACCAGCACATCGGCCTTCACCGAACCGCGCTCGGTATTGACCCGGAAACCGCTGCCCTCCTGCTGATAACTCAACGCTTTGCTTTGTTCATGAATGCGCCCGCCGGCGCGCTCGATGGCGGCGGCCAGACCCAGAGCGAGTTTCAACGGATTGAGGTGCGCGCCTTCGGCATCGTAAAGGCCGGCCTGATAGCGCTCGCTGGCGACCCATTGCGGCAGGTCTTCACGGGGAATGAACTGCAGACCGTCATGGCCCCACTTGTGACTGGCCTCGTGTTGCCATTCAGTCAGCAGGCTGACCCGACGCGGCATCACCGACGTCCACAAATGGCCGGGGCGATAGTCGCAATCGAAACCATGCCGCCCGGGTAATTCACGCAGTTCCTGCGCGGCCCAACGCATGCCGTCCCACAGACGCCGGGCGCGCTCATGGCCGAGCGCTGCTTCCAGCGGCGGCATGTCGCACGACCAGCCCAGAATCGCCTGCCCGCCATTGCGCCCCGAGGCAGCCCACGCCACGCGACTGGCTTCGATCACAGTGACGCGCTTGCCGGCCAGCGCCAGACGCAATGCCGTGTGCAGCCCACTGAAACCGGCACCGATGATCACCACTTCAGTGTCGTGCGCACCTTCCAGTGCCGGCCGTGTGCTAAGGATATCGGCGCAACTGTGAGCGTAATAACTGGCGACATGCTGCTGGGATTGCTGAAACATTCACGGCCTCATGAAATTTATTTCTTATAATTTCATGAAAATCTACAGAACAAATTTCATATCGGCAACCGGCAACTGTTTCACTCACACAGATCAGTGCTCCAGCGCATAACGCCGGCAATGCTCCAGATAACCTTTTTCATGTTTGCCAACCAACTGCACAACACTGGTCCACAGCCACGACGGCGCATCCAGCGCCTTCGTGCGGCACGCCTGCAGTTCACGCATCCATGAGGCCCGGGTGCTCATGTCCATTTGCCGGGCATGGGCCAGCCCCACGACGCGGGCCAGATACCCGGCGGCGAGCATCGCGTCGGTCTGGCTCAACTGATCCAGCTCCAGTTTCATGTCTTGAGGCAACAGTTCGCGGATGAAGAATCCATGGTCGAGCACCCGGGTGGCGATCATCCGGTTACCCAGGCCCGGCGAGAGAAAACGCGCGCCTTCAACCACACGTTTGCCGTTGTCGCGAGGCATCGCGGCTCGCGCCACTCGTGGTGCGGCGGCGGCAATCGCTTCCTTGATATCCAGCAGGCAATACTCTTGATCGTCGCCCTCGCCCACACCGAGTAGCACCGCATAACGCTTGAGCCCCAGCGAACTGCAGCCTTTGACCCAATAGGCCGAATCGAGCATTTTCACCCGGTCGTCCTTGTTGCGACCCTTCAACGAGGTCACCAGCGTGTGCAGGTCTGGCGTGGCGCAAAGGGTCTTCAGCGCACTGCGTTCTTCGCGTGACAGCGACCAGAAATGCTTGCCCAGCGGAATGGTCGGCTGGGTGCTTTCAATGCGCTCCTGGGCCAGATGTTTCCAGGTGCGCTGCACCGCGCTGCGCATCCCGGCCTTCACTTGCGCGGGTCTTGGCGGCTCTTTGTCGACGTCGTCTTCAAACGCCTGCTCATAGCCGCGCATCATCTCTTCGAGCATTCGTGCCGTGGCCACGCCGGGCAGATCCGAGCCACGGGCGGCGGTGGCCAGTGACAGCGCCAGCCGCACCAGATCATGCGCAGGATTGCCGATAACGGTTTGATCAAGGTCGCGAATGTGGATGTCGATGTGCCCCTTCAGATCGCCCGTCGGCCCGAGGTTGCCGGCGTGACAATCGCCGCAGATCCACACCGCCGGGCCCTGCGGCAAATTGCGGCCCGGTTGGCTGTGCAGCCACTCATAAAACTGCACCGTACTGCCACGAACATAGGCATGCGCGGAGCGAGCCATTTTCAGATTGCGCAGTTGTGACAGTGGTTCAAGCCGTGCGGAGGGCCGTGGGGTTTTCATGGACGCTTCTTGCAGAGAATGTGTCCTGTTGACCGTTCGTCACGGCCAAATGTTTCAACGTATTACAGTGGCAGCTCAACCCGAGCCAGCAAACCACCGCCGCTGCGATTGCTCAACGCCAGTTCCCCGCCCTGCTCGCGCACAATGGCCCGCGCCGCCGACAGCCCGAGCCCGACGCCACCGGTTTCCCGGTTGCGCGAGGTTTCCAGGCGAAAAAACGGGTCGAACACCCGCTGCAACGACGCTTCGGGAATCCCCGGCCCGTTGTCACTGACGTCGATGCAGACGCTGTAACCGTCGCTGCTCAGGGCAATGGCCGGCTGCTGCGCATACTTTTCGGCGTTTTCCAGCAGGTTGACGATCACCCGTTTGATCCCCAGCGGCCGGCCCTCGTAGACCAGATGCGCCGGGCCGTGGAAATCGATGGCAATGTGCTGGTCGCGGTAGTCGTCGATGATCGTCTGCAGCAATTCCGAGAGGTCGAACGCAGTGCTTTGCTCCGGCTGAGTGTCTTCCCGAAAGAACGCCAGTGCCGCGTTGATCATCGACTGCATTTCTTCGATGTCGCGGATCAGTTTGCCCTGATGATCAAAGTCCTCCATGAACTCGCTGCGCAGGCGCATGCGGGTCAGCGGTGCGCGCAAGTCGTGGGAAATCGACGCGAGCATGTGCGTGCGTTCGCTGATGTAGTGTTGAATCTGCGCCTGCATGGTGTTGAAGGCGATGATCGCCTGGCGGATCTCGTCCGGACCTTCGACCTTGATCGGCGGTGCGCGCAGATCACCGCCAAAACGCCGGGCGGCGCTGGCAAAACGTTGCAGCGGTTTGGCCAGTTGCTGCGTGGCCAGCCAGGCCACCAGCACAGTGGCGATCAGGCCCAGGGCGATGATGATCGCGATGCGCGTGCCGATGTCCAGGCCCCAGGAGCGTTCGGGCGAAGAGAACAACAGCCAGCTGGCATCCGGCAATTGAATCAGTGCCGCATAGCGGCCGAGCGGACTGCCGCTCGGCCAGTCAGCGGGATTGAACACCCGAATGTCTCGCTCATCGCCCAACAACTGATGCAACCCCGACGTCTTGTTGGCGATGAGCTGCGTACCACCCGCTGGCAATCCGAGTTCGTCGCGGTGCGCACTCCACGTCACCTCCTGCGTCGGGCCGGTTGCCGCGTGCGCCAGTTGCGCGCGTAGAGGCGCCGGGGCAGCCTCGATCACTTTGACGGTCGCGGCAATCTGCTCCAGCAACCCGGTGCGTTCAATCGGTGGTCGCGCCCAAGTCCCGGCCACCTCCACGAACAGGAAATTGAGTGCCAGCGAAGCGAGCATGGCCGCGACAATCGTCAGCGCGATCCGCCGACTCAGCGGGTCACGGCGCAGGAATCGACGGATCATGCGCGGGTGACCTTGGCGGTGAACATATAACCGCCGTTGCGCACGGTGCGGATCAGGTCCGGGCGCTTGCTGTCCGGCTCGATCTTGCGGCGCAGGCGGCTGACCTGCACGTCGATGCTGCGATCAAAGGCGTCGTGGCCCTGACCGCGAGACAGGTCGATCAGTTGCTCGCGGGTGAGGATGCGCTGCGGGTGTTCGAGAAACACCACCAGCAAGTCGAACTCGCCACCGGACAGCGGAATCATCACGTTTTCCGGGGAGCGCAGCTCACGACAAGTGATATCCAGATGCCAACCGGCGAAGGCGATCACCGGTCGCGAAGGTTCACTCGCAGGGCTGACTTGCTCACCGGCGCGACGCTGCACGGCACGCAGGCGCGCCAGCAGTTCACGCGGGGCAAACGGCTTGGTCACATAGTCGTCCGCACCGAGTTCAAGGCCGACAATCCGGTCGCTCAACTCGCCCATGGCGGTCAGCATGATGATCGGAATGCCCATCTGCGCCCGCACTTTCTGGCACAGGCTCAGGCCACCTTCACCGGGCAACATCAGGTCGAGAATGATCGTGTCCGGGCGCTGCTGCGCAATCGCCGCCCACATTGCTGCGCCGTCGGCTGCGACATCGACCTCGTAGGCGTGCTGGACGAAGAACTTCTTCAGCAGGGCGAGAATTTCCACGTCATCGTCGACGATCAGCAGTCTGCTCACGGGCACAGGATCCTCAGGCCAAAAAAGAACGCATCTAAAACTATTCTGGCGGGCGGGTCATATATTTCAATCGAGCAACATTCCGTCGTCCCGGACATCAAGCGGACATTCTGCGGCAAAACCCCTCAGGCACCCTGCACGCATCGACAACCGGGGGGCATTCAATGAGCGCATTGCACAACCGTTATACCGCCGAGGGCCACGACGCCCGCTATCCGTTGATTCTCAGCCAGCGCACCAGCGCGCCTGAGCAGGATACGCCGCTGTTGTTCCAGGAGTTCTGCCTGGGCCTGTCAGATGACCAAAGCCGTATCGTTCTGCGCCGCTATTTCGAGCAGTACGACCCCTGCGATTCGCAATGGGTGGAGTACGTGCATTCGATTCCGGCCGCCGACCTCATCCAATGGATCATGAGCCACGGCCAATTGCACATCGAATGCTCGGACAACACCCCGCCGCTCTCCTCCCCAATCACTGCCCGCGCTTGAACGACGCGGGGCAAAAGCGCAAAACAAGGATTCGCATGATCAGAAGCCATTGCTTGATGTCGGTGCTGTGTACGGCGTCCCTCAGCCTGTCGGCCTGCAGCAGCAAAACCGTCGAACCGCAGAAGTACACGGGATTCCTGCACGATTACAGCGTGCTCAGCGAGCACCAGTCGCCATCGGGGCAGACGGTGCTGGGCTGGGTCAGCCCGGCGCTGGCCCGGGGGCGTTACACCCAGGCCTATCTGGCGCCCAGCCAGTTCTACCCCAGCGCCGCGCCGACCGAACGGATCCCGCTGAGCACGCTGTCCGGCGTCACCGACTACTACGAGGCCGCGCTCAGGCTGGAACTGGGCAAGGTCATGCACCTGGTGTCGCAACCCGGCCCGAATACCCTGACCGTCAGACCGGCGATCACCCGCGTCGCCGCCAGCACCCAGGGCCTGCGCTTTTATGAATGGCTACCGGTGACCCTGGTTGCCGCCGGCGTGAGCACCGCCACCGGCATCCGCGACCAGGACAGTGAAATCACCACCGAAGTCTCGTTCGAAGACGGCTCAACCGGTGAAGTGGTCGCCGAAGTCGTGCGCAAGGGCATCGGGCTGCCGCTGGAGAACGACCAACAGGTGCTGACCGCCGATGACGTCAAAGGCGTGCTGGATGGTTGGGCGAGTGATCTTGGACAGTCCTACCTGGCGACCCGTCGTTAGCCATATCTACTGATGAACAGGTCTGTTGTGGCGAGGGAGCTTGCTCCCGCTGGAGCGCGGAGCAGTCCCGCTTCTCAGAGATGGCTGCTGCGCACCCGGCGGGAGCAAGCTCCCTCGCCACAGATCATGTTTTGGACTCCAGGCATTCTTCAGTCGGTTGCAATCGCTGAATCCACTCATGCTCGGGATGCAACCGAGCCAGATGTTGCATCAGCCATCGCCGCTCATCACGAGGCAAACCTGGCAATGCCTGACTGAAATCGGTTTGATCCTTGGCATGCGCTTTATTCCTTGTCACTTGGCTTTAGATTCCGCGCCGTTGCTCAAAATACCGTGGCAGATCAAACCCAACACACTGCGCATATGCCGGGCATGCGCTTGCCGATCCGGTGCCGCCTCCGTCGCCAGCCGAATAAACGCCATATTCGCGTACTGGTTGAACAGCGTCGCCGCCACATCGAGATCGACCGTCGCCCGCACCTTGCCCTGCGCCTGAAAATGCCCGAGCAGCGCCTTGGTTTCTTCGATCACCGCCGCATTCCACGGGCTCAACGCCTGAGCCAGTTCACCCGTGAGCAGAAACGGCGCCAGTTCACGCCACAATGAGGCCGGCATCGCTTGCAGTTGATAGTCGGTCATCAAGCCTTCGAACTCGCACAACGCCTCCAGCGGATCACTGTCGTCATCCAGATTGGCCCGGGCATCGCGCATCGCCTGCTCGTCCGGCTGCTTGAGCAAGGCCAGCAGAATCTCCTGTTTGCCGCCGAAATAATTGACCACCGTCGGCGCCGAGACCCCGGCCTGGTTGGCGATCTGCTCCAGCGTGGTCGCGCCGAAGCCATTGCTGATGAACAGCTCCAGCGCTGCCTGCGCGATGACTTCCCTGCGCTGTTCCTTTTGCCGTTCTCTGAGCCCGCTCATGGTGCTGATGTCCTGTCTTGCTGATCGGCGTCAGCCTACGGATTTCTTTTTTCATCGACAAATATTTTCTTTACAAAAATATTTTTAAGTGACAAATATTAGCCGTGCACCGCTGGAATGAACGCGCACCCACTTGCCCCATTGCTCTGGAGAACCGCCATGTCCGCCGAATTCGATCCGACCCGCAGCACCCGCGATTACCAGGCCGCCGACGCCGCCCACCACATTCACGCGTTCGTCGATCAAAAGGCTCTCAACGAGGAAGGCCCACGCGTGATGGTCAGCGGTGATCGCCTGGCGCTGTGGGACAACGACGGCAATCGGTATCTGGACGGCATGTCCGGCCTGTGGTGCACCAACCTCGGTTACGGGCGCAAGGACCTGGCCGCTGCCGCCACGGCGCAGCTGCAACAACTGCCCTACTACAACATGTTCTTCCACACCACTCACCCGCAGGTGATCGAGCTCTCCGAGCTGTTGTTCAGCCTGCTGCCCAAGCACTACAGCCACGCGATCTACACCAACTCCGGCTCCGAAGCCAACGAAGTGCTGATCCGCACCGTGCGCAAGTTCTGGCAGGTGATGGGCCAGCCCGAGAAGAAAATCATGATCGGCCGCTGGAACGGCTACCACGGCTCGACCCTGGCCGCGACGGCGCTGGGCGGCATGAAATTCATGCACGAAATGGGCGGCACCATCCCTGACGTCGCGCACATCGACGAACCGTACTGGTTCGCCCACGAAGGCGATCTCAGCCCGGAAGAATTCGGCCTGCAGGCGGCGCGGCAACTGGAAGACAAAATCCTCGAACTGGGCGCCGACAAGGTCGCCGCGTTCGTCGCCGAACCGTTTCAGGGTGCCGGCGGCATGATCATCCCGCCCGCCACGTACTGGCCGGAAATCCAGCGCATCTGCCGCAAATATGACGTGTTGCTGTGTGCCGACGAAGTCATCGGCGGGTTTGGCCGTACCGGCGAATGGTTCGCGCACCAGGCCTTCGGTTTTGAACCGGACACCCTGTCGATCGCCAAAGGCCTGACGTCCGGCTACATCCCCATGGGCGGCCTGATTCTGTCGCGGCGCATGGCCGAGGCGCTGGTGGAAAAAGGCGGCGTGTTCGCTCACGGCCTGACCTACTCCGGGCACCCGGTGGCGGCTGCGGTGGCGATTGCCAACCTCAAGGCGCTGCGCGATGAAGGCGTGGTCACCCAGGTGAAAAACGACACCGGCCCGTACCTGCAGAACTGTCTGCGCGAAGTGTTCGGCAACCACCCGCTGGTGGGAGAGATTCAAGGCGTGGGGCTGGTGGCGGCGTTACAGTTCGCCGAAGACAAAGCCACCCGCAAGCGTTTCGCCAACGAGAACGACATCGCCTGGCGCTGCCGCACCATTGGCTTCGAGGAAGGCTTGATCATTCGTTCGACGCTGGGCCGGATGATCATGGCCCCGGCGCTGATCGCCACACGGACGGAACTGGATGAACTGGTCGACAAGACGCGCATCGCCGTGGATCGCACGGCTCGCGAATACGGCGTGCTGTAACGCATACCCCCTGTGTGAGCTTGCCTGCTAGCGAAAGCGGAGTGTCATTCCACATCAATGTCGACTGGCAGGCCGCCTTCGCTAGCAGGCTAGCTCCCACAAGGGCACTCGGTTGAACTCAGCACATTCGCTCAATCCAGCCCGGTCGATCCTGCCCATCATCAGAGACCTTCCCTGATTGTCGGTCTCTCACGATGGCTACCTCAACACCACGCTTTGCATTGTTGGCGCTGCTGTGCGCAGCGACCGACGGAGCTTTGGCCAATGACTTCTTCAACGATGCCAAAACCGAAGTGCTCAGCCGCAACTTCTTCCTGAGCAACGACTACCGCTCGCCTTCGCCCGCCGGAAAAAACTATAAACAGGAATGGGCCCAGGGTTTTATTGGCACGTTCACTTCCGGATACACGCCGGGCGATGTTGGTTTTGGCATCGATGCCCACGCCTTTCTCGGGTTGAAACTCGACGGCGGCAAAGGTCATTCCGGCACGGGGCTGTTGCCGGTCGACAGCAATGGTCGCAGTGAATCGAACTACTCCAGCGCGGGCGGCGCGTTCAAACTGAAAGCTTCGCGCACCACCCTCGCGTTCGGTGAACTGACCGTGGAAACGCCGGTATTCGACACCTCGGACAAACGTCTGCAACCGGAATACGCCACAGGTTTGCTGTTGAACAGCCACGAACTCGACAACGTAAACCTCACAGCCGGACACTTCACCGCGTTCAAGAATCAGGACAGTTCCTCAGGGCGGGGCGACTTTTATGGTTACGGCGCCAACACCGAGGCCGGCGGAATCAGTTTTCTCGGCGCCGATCTGTTCGGCGACAGTCCGGTGGGTGGGTCGCTTTACGCCTCAGACCTGACTGACACCTGGCATCAGTACTACGCCAATCTGCATTTCAAACAGTCCGGGCTTTTGCTCGACGCGAACCTCTATCACACCCGCGATTCGGGCCGCGCGCTGGCCGGGGCGATCGACAATACCGCGTTCAGCCTGTCCGGCAAGTACAGTTTCGGCCCGCACGCGGTCATGCTCGGCTGGCAACGCATCAATGGCGACACGCCGTTCGATTTCGTGGGCGGCGACTCGATCTACCTCGCCAACTCGATCAAATACGCCGACTTCAACGGCGCTGGCGAACGCTCCTGGCAAGCCCGCTACGACCTTGACCTCGGCGCCTTCGGCATTCCCGGTCTGACGTTCATGACCCGCTACGTCTCCGGCAGCCACATCGATGGCACCCACGCGCCCAAGGGCGGCGCGTACAACCCGTTCGATGCCCAGACTGGCGACTATCAGCCGCAGCAAGGCGCTGGCGGCAAGCATTGGGAACGGGATATCGATCTGAAATACATCGTGCAATCGGGTGCGGCGAAGGACCTGTCGGTGCAGCTGTCACATGTCTCGCACCGAGCGAATGAGGCACAGGCCGGGGATGATATCGACCGGATTTATGTGGTGATTCAGTACCCGTTGGGGTTTTGATGGCCCGTGATTAAACCCAGACTCAGACCCGATGTCACCCAACCGCGCCCTCGACAACCTCGACCCGCCCGCCTGAAAACCTGATCCCCTGTAGGAGCGAGCCTGCTCGCGAAAGCGGCCGATCAGCCGACATTGATGTAAATGACACACCGCTATCGCCAGCAGGCTGGCTCCCACAAGGAATCGAGGTAAATCTGCAATGAAGAGACGAGGTTTGATCCGTCGTAAGCAGAGGCGCAACGCTGAAATGGAAACTCTGTAGGAGCGAGCCTGCTCGCGAAAGCGGCCGATCAGCCGACATTGATGTGAATGACACACCGCTATCGCCAGCAGGCTGGCTCCCACAAGGAATCAAGGTAAATCTGCAATGAAGAGGCGAGGTTTGATCCGTCGTAAGCAGAGGCGCAACGCTGAAATGGAAACTCTGTAGGAGCGAGCCTGCTCGCGAAAGCGGCCGATCAGCCGACATTGATGTGAATGACACACCGCTATCGCCAGCAGGCTGGCTCCCACAAGGAATCAAGGTAAATCTGCAATGAAGAGGCGAGATTTGATCCGTCGTAAGCAGAGGCGCAACGCTGAAATGGAAACTCTGTAGGAGCGAGCCTGCTCGCGATAGCGGCCGATCAGCCGACATTGATGTGAATGACACACCGCTATCGCCAGCAGGCTGGCTCCCACAAGGAGTCAAGGTAAATCTGCAATGAAGAGGCGAGATTTGATCCGTCGTAAGCAGAGGCGCAACGCTGAAATGGAAACTCTGTAGGAGCGAGCCTGCTCGCGATAGCGGCCGATCAGCCGACATTGATGTGAATGACACACCGCTATCGCCAGCAGGCTGGCTCCCACAAGGAGTCAAGGTAAATCTGCAATGAAGAGGCGAGATTTGATCCGTCGTAAGCAGAGGCGCAACGCTGAAATGGAAACTCTGTAGGAGCGAGCCTGCTCGCGATAGCGGCCGATCAGCCGACATTGATGTGAATGACACACCGCTATCGCCAGCAGGCTGGCTCCCACAAGGAGTCAAGGTAAATCTGCAATGAAGAGGCGAGATTTGATCCGTCGTAAGCAGAGGCGCAACGCTGAAATGGAAACTCTGTGGGAGCGAGCCTGCTCGCGAAAGCGGCCGGTCAGTCGACATAGACGTTGAATGACGTACCGCATTCGCGAGCAGGTTCGCTCCCACAGGGGATTCAGTGCGTCGTGGATGCTGCGGTAATTGGCGGAAGGCAGCCGGAGTCGAACCTGCCCGGGAACGGATGCCGTCCCCAACCGGGTTTGAAGCCCGGCCGCGCCACCGGGCGCGATTGCCTTCCTTTGTACTCAGGGTGCGTCGGCACTGGCCAGCGCGTTGTCGTGGCGGATCACGCGGGATTCGCCGATGCGTCGGGTCAGGCCGAGGCGGTCGAAGTATTCCAGGTACTGAATACAGCGTTTGCGTCCCAAGCCTAGCGCATCACGGAAGGTTGTCACCTGGATCGACGGATTTTCCTGTTCCAGCTGCAACAGGATGTCGGCCATGCGCCGCAGTTGCCCGTCAGTCAGAAACAGGTCACGTACCACTTGGTGCATCAGTCCCAGGCGCGCCAGTTTTCGTAGTAAGAGGCGTACCACCGCATCGTCTTCACCGAGTATTTTCGCGACATCGCGTACCCACGGCGGATCAAACCCGGCCTGTTCGAACAGCGGCTGCATGCGCTGCCACAGGGTTTCGTCTTCGGCATTCAAGCGCACCTGATGATCCGGCAGATGCAACCACGGACCGCTGGCGTTGATCGATCCGGCTGCGCGCAGTTCTTCCAGCAGGCTGACAAAGGTCGAACGCTCCAGCGCCAGACCACTGAAGCGTCGCAGGCGATCGCGATCCGGCCCCATCTGGTCCGGTTCCAGCTCATGCAATTTCGCCAACTGCTCCAACAGGGTGAACTTCAACTGCCCCCAACGCTGCACGTTGAACAGCACCGGCCCTTGGCGGGTGTCGATCAGGCGCACGTTGGCCGGTAGCGACCAGTCTTCACGCGGGCGATTGAACTGGCGCTCCAGCCGTTGCGGATCGAGGCCGCCAGCGCTGTGGTCGAGCAGCAGCGGCAGCGCTTGTTCAAGACTGTCGCCGCCGGCCAGCGCTTGCAGTTGTGCCAGCCGTTCCGGGCTGCGGCGTTGTCGGGCCGGGGCGAATGGGTCCAGCACCTGGCCGCCGCCAAGGGTGCGTTGTGCGCTCTGATCCCGCAGGATCAGGCGATCGCCCTTCACCGCGTGCACCGGGGCGTTGATCAACAGTTGCGCGAACATGCGTTCGCCAGGCCGCAAACGCGAACCTTCGAGCAACGCCACGCGGGCGATGACGTCTTGGGTACCGAGGTGCAGGTGCACCGGGTGAAAGTGTTCGAACGTGCGCTCGCCGGGCAGCAGTTGAAATTCGATATCGACCCGTTGCGTCGGTGCGTGCAGCCACTCCGCCAACAGCCATTGGCCGCGATGGATCTGCTCAACGGTCAATCGATCGCCACTGATATTCAGTGCCACCCGTTGCCCGGCGAAGGCCTGCTCGGCGGGCCGGTTTTGCGCGTGCAAGCCCCGCACCCGCACCGATTTTCCGGTCGGCCCGAGGGCCAGTTTGTCCCCGACTGACACCGCCCCCGACAACGCCGTGCCAGTCACCACAATCCCGACCCCGGCCACGCTGAAGGCACGGTCGATGGCCAGGCGAAAACCACCATCGCGACTGCGCTCCTGGACGTCACGTTGAATCTGCAGCAATGTCTGGCGCAGTTCATCGACACCCTGCCCGGTCACGCTCGACACCGTCAGTGTCGGCGCATCGGCAAACGGCCCGGCTTCGAGCAGATCGAGAATCTGCCGCTGCACCTCCTCCACCCTGCCCGCTTCAACCCGGTCGCATTTGGTGATCGCCACCAGCGCCCGGGGAATGCCCAGCAACTGAACAATCGCCAGATGCTCGCGTGTCTGCGGCATCACCCCGTCGTCCGCCGCCACCACCAGCAACACCAGATCGATACCCTGCGCGCCGGCGAGCATGTTGTGGGTGAATTTCTCGTGGCCCGGCACGTCGATGAACCCGGTCAGCCCGGCACCGGGCTGCAGTTCAGCGTAGAGATAACCGAGGTCGATGGTCATCCCGCGCTCACGCTCCTGCGGGCGGCGGTCGCCGGTTTGCCCGGTCAGGGCTTGCAGCAGCGAGGTCTTGCCGTGGTCGATGTGCCCGGCGGTGCCGACGATCACGACTCGACCTGCAACTGCGGCAACTGCGCCAGCCATGCCGGTTCATCGTCGAGTTGGCGTAGATCGAGCCACAGCGCATCGTCGTCAATGCGCCCGAGCACCGGGATCGGCAACGCACGCAATGCGGCCTCCAGATTCAGCAGACTGCGCCCGCGCAAACGCTTGGACACTTGCGGGCGCAGACACAGCGCCGCACTCGGCAAACGCGCCACCGGTTGGCTGCCGCTGCCGATCATGCCCAAGGCCTGCACGGCGCTGACCTGCCAGGGTTCACCCAGGACATCAGCCATCGCCGGTTGCAAACGGCAAGCCTGGGCGAGGATGTCGGCTTGTGGGCGAGTCAACAGCCGCAAGCTCGGCAGACGTTCGGCGAGGCGGTCCGGATCGCGATACAGACCAAGCACCGCTTCCAGCGCGGCCAGGGTCAGCTTGTCGACTCGCAACGCACGTTTCAGTGGGTTCTTCTTGATCTTCGCGATCAGTTCTTTGCGCCCGACAATCAACCCGGCCTGCGGCCCGCCGAGCAGTTTGTCGCCGCTGAAGGTGACGATATCCGCACCGTCGAGCAGCGCTTGCCGTACCGTCGGTTCCGCCGGCAGGCCCCAGCGGGTCAAGTCCAGCAGACTGCCGCTGCCCAGATCCTCCAGCAGCGGCAAGCCGTGCCGATGGGCCAGCTCGGCCAAATCGGCGGTGGGCACCCGGGCGGTAAAGCCTTCGATGCTGTAGTTGCTCGCATGTACGCGCATGATCAAACCGCTGCGTGGGCTGATCGCTGCTTCGTAGTCGCGGGCGTGGGTGCGGTTGGTGGTGCCGACTTCGTGCAGACGCACACCGGCGCGGGCCATGATGTCAGGAATGCGGAACGCCCCGCCGATCTCGATCAGTTCGCCGCGCGAGATAATGCCTTCCTTGCGCGCGCCAAGGCTGTTCAGCGTCAGGAGCACCGCAGCGGCATTGTTGTTGACCACGGTGACGGCTTCGGCGCCAGTCAGTTCGCGGATCAGACCTTCGATCAGGTCGTCGCGATCGCCGCGCTTGCCACTGGCCAGATCGAATTCCAGATTGAGCGGATAACGTGCAGCCATCTGCACCGCTTCAATGGCTTCTTCGGGCAACAAGGCGCGACCGAGGTTGGTGTGCAGCACCGTGCCGGTCAGGTTGAACACTCGGCGTACGTTGCTGCGCTGTTGCTGGGCCAAACGCTCGCCAACCCGCCCGGCGAGCACGTCGGGGCTGATTTCGACGGCTGACAATTGGCCGCTCAACACGCTGGAACGCAACTCATCGAGCAACTGGCGCAAACTGGCCAGCAACGACTCACGCCCGTAACGCTCGGCCAACGGCAGGCAGGCCGGGTGACGCAACAAACCATCAATGGACGGTAAACGCGGGGCAACACTTGCGGACATCAGCCACTCCCGAAAAAACAAGACTGTCCGGCGAGTGTAGACGCTAAGGTCATTCGTCTCCCGGCGCCAGCAACAGATTCGGAGCCAGACGCTGAAAACCGTCCTGCGCCAGACGCATGTCGAGCAACAGGCTATTCAGGTCCGCCGACAACGCCTCTCCTTCGGCATCGTTTTCCAGATACACCAGTTTCAGGTAGCTGTTGCAGCTCGGGCAGACCTCCGCCCGAATCGGCGCCTGATTGGCCGCGTGACGATCATCCTCAAGGCTCAGGTAATCCAGACCTTTGCTCGACTCGCAATACACACACTTGACCCGCACCACATGCCATTCGCAGGCGCACAGCGAACACACCAGATAGCGCAAGCCGTTGTGTTTGCCGCGATGACGAATGATCCCGGCCATCGCCGGCGAACCGCAACCCGGGCACTGGCTGAGGCTGTCGCCGGGTTTCAGTTGCAGATTGGGCACGCTGAGCAGCCAGTGGCTCCACGCCGTTTGCAGCCCGGCGCCGAGAAACGGTACCAGTTGCGCCGGCACCATCGAATATTGACCGCTGACCAGCGCCACCGCCCAAGCACGTAACTGACCGGGACTGGCAACCCGCAACGTTGTCACCGCTTCAAAGACTGCGGGCTGTTCATCAGGCTCATAACGCTGCAGCAAAGCTTCGAGATAAGCCTGCCAGCCCTCTTCGCGCACCAAGGTATCAGCCGCGAACGGTGGCAAGCCATGCTGCTGGCAAGCCTCGATCCGTTGCTGATCAAATGGCGCCACAAGCGGCGGATCATCGAATACCTGCTGCTGCACCCGGCACAATCCGGCAATCAATCGCAAATATTCCGCCAGCGCATGCCCCTCGGCCAGTTGCTCCAGTCGAGCGGCCCGCAGGGCAAACAGGTTAGGCGGTGGCAGGTGCAGAAACGGCGGCGAACTCGCCGCCGCCTCGATTTCCCCGGGTTCAAGAATGGTTGCCAAAGGTCAGCCCTTTTTGGTGATCGGTCGCTCCGGCACGTCCGGATTGCGTTCATCGCGGGTGATGTCGCGATACCAGAGTTCGTGGTGTTTCTTCGCCCAGGCGCGGCTGACCCAGCCATGTAGCATCGCGTCCACCGAGCCCTTGATCCACAGGCCGGCGTAGATGTGAACGATGATGCTGAGGATCAGCACAAACCCGGCCAACGCATGCAGGAGCATGGCCCAACGGATCACGGTGATGCCGAAATATGCGCTGAAGTACGCACGCCAGATCACCAGTCCGGTGAACAGCAAGCCAAGCATGCACAGCAGTAAAGTCCAGAACAGCATTTTCTGCCCGGCGTTGTACTTGCCCACCGGCGGCACGCTTTCTTCGTCATTGACCAGCACCCGATCGATGCGGCGCATCCACTTCCAGTCGTTGTCGATAAAGAAGTTCGCGCGCCAGAAGCGGAACACCAGGCCGAGGAACAACACGAACATCAGCACGCCCATGAACGGGTGCAGAATCCGCGTCCACGGCCCACCGCCGAACAGGTGGGTCAGCCAGAACATCGACGGATGAAACAACGCCAGCCCGGACAGCCCGGCCATGAAGAACAGAATCGCCACCAGCCAGTGATTGGTGCGCTGGTTGGCGGTGTAGCGCAGGATCGTCTTGTTGCTCATGGCCGGTCCTCCCCGCGTGGATCGAAGGTGTGCACCGCCGGATCGACGACATGCACCGAAGTATCCGGTGGCGTCGGATGGTCATCCTCCTCGGTGCGGTTCGGCCCGATGCGCACATAGTGGAAGAACCCGGCCAGTACCGCCGCGCCCATCGCCAGCAGACCCAACGGTTTGCTGATGCCTTTCCACAAGCCCACCAGCGGACTGATGGTCGGTGCCTCCGGCAACCCGGCGTAGATCTTCGGCGTATCGGCGTGGTGCAACACGTACATCACGTGAGTGCCGCCGACGCCTTCCGGGTCGTACAGACCGGCGTTGTCGAAGCCACGGCTCTTCAGGTCGACGATGCGTTCGGCGGCGTGTTCCTTCATGTCTTCCTTGGTGCCGAAGACGATGGCGCCGGTCGGACAGGTTTTCACGCAGGCCGGCTCCAGCCCTACCGCGACCCGATCCGAACACAAGGTGCACTTGTAGGCCTTGTGATCCTTCTGCGAAATCCGCGGAATGTTGAACGGGCAACCGGTGATGCAATAACCGCAACCGATGCAGTGATCCTGATCGAAATCGACGATGCCGTTGGCGTGCTTGATGATCGCCCCGGGACTCGGGCAGGCCGCCAGGCAACCCGGCTCGGCGCAATGCATGCAGCCGTCCTTGCGGATCAGCCACTCGAGGTTGCCGGCGTCGGTTTCATGTTCGGTGAAGCGCATCAGGGTCCAGGTTTCTGCGCTCAGATCCTGCGGGTTGTCGTAGGTGCCGTGGTTGTGGCCGACCTCGTCGCGCAGCTCGTTCCATTCCGAGCAGGCGACCTGGCAGGCCTTGCAACCAATGCATTTGGTGGTGTCGATCAGCTTGGCCACCGCCTCCTGATTCCTCACCGAGGGCGGCACCGTGGTGGTGGCCGAGCGGGCAATGATGTCTTGGCTGGCCATTTACAGTTTCTCCACGTTGACCAGGAATGACTTGGATTCCGGGGTCTGTGTGTTGCCATCGCCGAGGAACGGCACCAGGGTGTTGGTCAGGTAACCGTGGCGCGTCTGGCCGGTGAATCCCCAGTGCAGCGGGATGCCGATCTGATGCACCACCTGGCCGTTGACCTGCAGCGGCCGGATGCGTTTGGTCACCACCGCCACCGCTTCGATGAACCCGCGTTTGCAGCTGACCCGCACCCGATCCCCGGCGGCGATGCCCTTCTCCTTCGCCAGCACTTCGCCGATCTCGACGAACTGCTCGGGCTGGGCAATCGCGTTCAACTTGCAATGCTTGCTCCAGAAGTGGAAGTGCTCGGTCAGCCGGTAACTGGTGCCGGCGTACGGGAAGTCCTTGGCTTCGCCGAGGCTTTCCCAGACCGAATCGAAGATCCGCGCCGCCGGGTTGCTGGTGGCTTTCTTGTTTTGCGGGTGCAGCGGGTTGATGCCGATCGGCGTTTCGAACGGCTCGTAGTGCTCGGGGAAAGGCCCTTCGTTCATCTTGTCGACGGCGAAGAACCGCGCCACGCCTTCCGGGTTCATGATGAACGGGTTCATCCCGGCTTCCGGCGGCACATCGGCCTTGTAGTCCGGCACATCGGTGCCGCCCCAGGCCTTGCCGTTCCACCACACGAGGCGCTTTTTCGGATCCCACGGTTTACCCGCGACGTCCGCCGAAGCGCGGTTGTAGAGAATCCGCCGGTTGGCCGGCCACGCCCAGGCCCAGCCTTGATGCTGATGCATGCCATACGGATCGGCATTGTCGCGACGGGCCATCTGGTTGCCGGCCTCGGTCCAGCTGCCGGCGAAGATCCAGCAACCGGACGCGGTGCTGCCGTCATCCTTGAGCAGGCCGAACCCGGCCAGTTGCGAGCCGGCCTTGACCGCGACGCCGCTGGCATCGGTGAAGTCGGCCATGGCGCTGCCGTTGATTTCCTTGGCCAGCTCCTCCGGCGATGGCTCGTCAGGAATCTTGTACGGCCACGACAGGTTCAGCAGCGGATCGGGGAACTTGCCGCCCTCGGCCTGATAACGCTTGCGCAGGCGCAGGAACAGTTCGCTCATGATGCGGATGTCGGTTTGCGCTTCGCCGGGGCCGTCGGCGCCCTTCCAGTGCCATTGCAGCCAGCGGCTGCTGTTGACCAGCGAGCCGTCCTCCTCGGCAAAGCAAGTGGTCGGCAGGCGAATCACTTCGGTCTGGATCTCGGCACTTTTCACATCGTTGTACGGCCCGACGTTTTGCCAGAACTCCGAGGTTTCGGTGGCCAGCGGGTCCATGACCACCAGCCACTTGAGCTTGGCCAGCGCGCCCATCACCCGGTTTTTGTCGGGCAACGCGGCGATCGGGTTGAAACCCTGACACATGTAGCCGTTGACCTTGCCCTGGCTCATCAGGTCGAACATCTTCAGGACGTCGTAGTTCGGGATATCCAGTTTCGGCAGGTAATCGTAATTCCAGTTGTTCTCCCGCGTGGCGTTGGCGCCGTACCACGACTTCATCAGGCTGACGTGGAATTTGCTGTAGTTCTGCCAGTAGGACAGTTGCCCCGGACGCAACGGCATTTGCGTGCGCTTTTTGATGAAGGCGTTGTAGTCCTGCTCGCCATCGCCCCCCAGGGTCAGATAGCCCGGCAGCGAGTTGGACAACAACCCGAGGTCGGTCAGCCCCTGAATGTTCGAGTGCCCGCGCAAGGCATTCACACCGCCGCCCGGCATGCCGACGTTGCCCAACAGCAGTTGCACCATCGCCGCGCTGCGGATGATCTGCGCGCCGATCGAGTGTTGCGTCCAGCCGAGCGCATAGAGAATGGTCATGGTCTTGCCCGGCGTGGAGCACGTGGCAATCTCATCCCAGATTTTCTGCATGGCATCGACCGGCATCCCGCAGATCTGGCTCGCGAGGTCGATGTTGTAGCGGCTGTAATGCTGCTTCATCAATTGATAGACGCAGCGCGGATCCTGCAGGGTCGGGTCGACCTTTACGAAGCCGTCCTCGCCCAGCTCGTAACCCCAGCCGGATTTGTCGGTGTAGCTGCGTTTGGCCGCGTCGTAGCCGCTGAAGATACCGTCCTCAAAGCTGAACCCGGCTTTGACGATGAACGACACGTCGGTGTAGTTGCGCACGTATTCGTGCTGGATCTTGTCCTGAGTCAGCAGGTAATTGATCAACCCGCCCATGAAGGCGATGTCGGTACCGGTGCGGATCGGCGCGTAATAGTCGGCCACGGAGGCGGTCCGGGTAAAACGCGGGTCGACCACGATCAGCCGGGCAGCGTTGTGCGCCTTGGCCTCGGTCACCCATTTGAAGCCGCACGGATGCGCTTCTGCAGCGTTGCCACCCATCACCAGGATCAGATTCGCGTTGGCGATATCGGTCCAGGTGTTGGTCATGGCACCACGGCCGTACGTCGGGGCAAGACTTGCCACCGTCGGGCCGTGTCAGACACGCGCCTGGTTATCGAACCCCAGCATGCCGAGGCTGCGAATCACCTTCTGGGTGATGTAACCGGCTTCGTTGGACGCGGCCGACGCGGCGAGAAACCCGGTGGTCAGCCAGCGATTCACCGTTTGCCCGCTCTCGTTCTTCTCGATGAAGTTGGCGTCACGGTCGGCCTTCATCAGGTCGGCGATGCGATCCAGCGCCTCGTCCCAACTGATGCGGGTCCATTCGCTGCTGCCGGGTTTGCGCGTTTGCGGATACTGCAAGCGGCCCGGGCTGTGAATGAAGTCCAGCAGGCCAGCGCCTTTCGGACACAGGGTGCCGCGGTTGACCGGGTGGTCGGCGTCGCCCTCGATGTGGATGATATTTTGCGCGACGTTCTTCGCGGCATCGCCCTGGCTGTACATGATCAACCCGCAACCGACCGAGCAATACGGGCAGGTGTTGCGGGTTTCATGGGTGTGGGCAAGCTTGAAGTGACGCACCTGCTCGGCGAAGGCCTGCGTCGGGGCCATGCCCAACGCGCCCAGGCTAGAGCCTGCAAGGCCGATACCGGCGACCTTGAAGAATTGACGACGGCTGAGATCCATCGTGCACTCCTGATCAGGTGGAACCCGGTACTTGAGCCGGGCTTTTTCTGGACAAACACGGTTACGGCAGAATGCCTGCCGGCTTTTTCACTGTAGACAATGACCACACACTCTGTGTGAAAACCGACCGTCGGCGACAATCGGTCATGCCCTGGAAAACCTGTGGGAGCGAGCCTGCTCGCGAAGAGGCCCTGTCAGTTGAGACAAATATTGACTGACACACCGCCTTCGCGAGCAGGCTCGCTCCCACAGGTTTTGTGTATCCCCCAAGTGTCATGGGTTTATCATGACGCCCATGAACAACCCGCCTTCACGAGACCGCGCATGACTTTCGATTTTGATCAGGTATTCGACCGCCACAACACCGGCAGCACCAAGTGGAGCCGCTACCCGGCGGATGTGTTGCCGATGTGGGTTGCCGATATGGATTTCGCCGCGCCGCCGGTGATCATCGAGGCACTGCAGCAGCGTCTGCTACACCCGCTGGTGGGTTACAGCGTGGCGCAGGACAACCTGCGTGAAGCCATCGTCGCCGACCTGTGGAACAAGTTCGCCTGGAAGGTCAAACCGCAGGAACTGATCTTCCTGCCGGGCGTTGAATCGGGTTTCAACATGGCTTTGAAAGCGCTGGTGCAGCCGCAGCAGAACGTCGTGGTGCAGGTGCCGAACTACCCGCCGCTGCGGCATGCGCCGGGGCATTGGGGGCTGAACAAGGTCGAACTGGAATTCGTCGCCCAGGCCGATGGCACCTACGCCACGCCGCTGGAGACCCTGCGCGAATCGCTGAACGGTGGCGGCGCCCTGCTCCTGAGCAACCCGCACAACCCGATCGGCAAAGTGTTTGGCCGTGAAGAACTGCAGGCCGTGGCCGACATCTGCGCGGCACAGGACGCCTGGATTATCTCGGACGAGATCCACGCCGAGCTGTGCTTCGACGGCCGCGTGCACATTCCGACCGCCTCCCTGAGCCCGGAGATCGCCAAGCGCACCATCACCCTGATGTCGGCGAGCAAGGCCTACAACATCGCGGGCCTCAAGACCTCGTTCATGATCATCCAGGACACCGCCCTGCGCGAGCGCGTCAACCACGCCCGTTGTGGCATGGTCGACAGCGTCAACCCGCTGGGCATGGAAGCCACCCGCGTCGCCTACAGCGAAGGTGCGCCGTGGCTGGCCGAACTGAAAACCTATCTGCAGGCCAACCGCGACTGGTTGGTGGACGCCGTGCGCAGCCGCTTGCCGGGGGTGACCATCAATGTGCCGCAGGGCACCTATCTGGCGTGGCTCGATTGCTCGGCGCTGGACCTGGACAATCCGCAGCAGTTCTTCCTTGAGCAAGCCAGGGTCGGTCTCAGCGCCGGGGTGGATTTCGGTGATCAGCACCAACAATTCGTACGCCTGAACTTCGGCTGCCCGCGGTCGTTGCTCGAAGAAGGCATCAGCCGCATGGAGCGCGCCCTGACCCAGCGCAATACCTGAAAACACCCTAGACCCTGTGGGAGCGAGCCTGCTCGCGAATGCGGTCTTTCATCCAATAAAGAGGGTGACTGATACACCGCATTCGCGAGCAGGCTCGCTCCCACATTGGTTTTGCATTTCCAAGTCTGAAAGACCAGCGCAAATCCGATCGAACTCACGGCAAACCGTCCGGGTCAACCGCCCATACCTGCCCTGAGAACCTCGGAGACCTGTGATGACCGATTACCCAAAACCACCCTTCCCCAAACAAGCTCAAGCCGTCCCCGGTGCGCAAAGCAAAATGCAGCCGTACCCCGATTGCGGCGAGCAAAGCTACGTAGGCTCCGGGCGGCTGGCCGGCAAGATTGCGCTGATCACCGGTGCCGACAGCGGCATTGGCCGCGCGGTGGCGATTGCTTTCGCCCGTGAAGGCGCAGACGTGGTCGTGGCTTATCTGAATGAACATGAAGACGCCAAAGAGACCGCACGCTGGGTCGAACAGGCGGGCCGTCAGTGCCTGTTGCTGTCCGGCGACCTCGCACACAAGGCCCATTGCCAGGAACTGGTGGACAAGACCGTCGAACGCTTCGGGCGTATCGATGTTCTGGTCAACAACGCTGCGTTCCAGATGACCCACGAAACTTTCGAAGAAATCCCCGACGAAGAATGGGTGATGACCTTCGACGTCAACATCACCGCGATTTTCCGGCTGTGTCAGGCGGCGCTCAAACACATGCGCCCCGGTGCCTCGATCATCAACACCAGTTCGATCAACTCGGACATGCCCAAACCGACCCTGCTCGCCTACGCTACCACCAAAGGCGCAATTGCCAACTTCACCGGCGGACTGGCGCAGATACTCGGGCCGAAACAGATCCGCGTGAACTGCGTGGCCCCCGGGCCGATCTGGACGCCGCTGATCGTCTCGACCATGCCCGATGAAGAGGTGCAGAACTTCGGCAGCGAAACCCCGCTTGGGCGCCCCGGACAACCGGTGGAAGTGGCGCCGATCTATGTGCTGCTGGCCTCCGATGAAGCCAGTTACATCACCGGTCAGCGCTATGGCGTCACCGGCGGCAAGCCGATGTTGTAAGCCCCCATGAGCTTTGTCATCTGGGTCGCGGTGCTTGGCGCCGTGTTGCTGACCCTCGCGCTGACCTCGTCGTACCTGCGCTGGATGCCGGTCACCACCTCGGCCGTGTGCCTGTTACTGGGGATCGGCATCGGCCCGAGCGGTCTGGATCTGCTGAAGCTGTCACTGGAAAACGCCTCGGTGTGGATGGAACACCTCACGGAAGTGGCGGTGCTGTTTTCGCTGTTTGTCTGTGGGCTCAAGCTGCGTCTGCCACTGCGCGACAAGCGCTGGCGGATTGCGTTCGGGCTGGCCGGCCCGGTGATGGTCTTGACCATCGCCGGGGTCAGCGTGTTGCTGCACTGGGGCCTGCAACTGTCGTGGGGCCCGTCGCTGCTGATCGGGGCGATGCTCGCGCCGACCGACCCGGTGCTGGCTGCACTGGTGCAGGTCAACGATGCGCGGGATGTCGACAGCGTGCGCTTCGGTCTTTCCGGAGAAGCCGGGCTCAACGACGGCATCGCGTTCCCGTTCGTGATTCTCGGCCTGTTGCTGTTGCAGGCCGACGCGCAACCCGGCGCTTTGACCGATTGGGTGCTGCACGGTTTGCTCTGGGCAGTGCCAGTCGGTTTGCTCACCGGTTACTGGATGGGCCGCGGCATCGGTCGGTTGACCCTGTCGCTGCGCATCCGTAACGACGACAGCACCCTGAGCCCGAATGATTACCTGGCGCTGTCGCTGATTGCCCTGGCCTACGTCGGCGCGGATGCGATTGGCGGTTATGGCTTTCTGTCGGTATTCGCTGCCGGCCTCGGACTGCGCCAGGAAGAAGTCAACTCCACCGGCGCCAGCCAGCCGCCAGCCGAACATCTGGTGCAACCGGTGGTGGGCCATCAGAACATCGAACCGCAGCACGCGGTGCATGGTGATACCGAACGACTGGAGAGCAGTCAGGTCGCCGCCGGCATCATGATGGGCGACATGCTCTCGTTCGGCAGCCTGGTGGAACGGGCCATGGAAGTGTTTCTGGTGACCCTGCTCGGCGTGGTGCTGGTGCCGCATTGGGACTGGCGGGCATTGGTCATTGGCGCGGTGCTGTTCTGCGTGGTGCGTCCGGCCTGCGTCGCGTTGATGCCTTGGGGCACCTTGCTCGACGGCGGTCAGCGGCTGTTGATCGGCTGGTTTGGCATTCGCGGGATCGGCAGCCTGTTCTATCTGTTTTATGCCTTGAACCACGGTCTGAGCCCCTCGGTCGCGACGTTGTGTACCAACATCACCCTGTCGGTGGTGGCGCTGAGCATTTTGCTGCATGGCATCAGCACGCAACCGCTGCTGGCGCGCTATGAACAACGGCAAAAACGAAAAAACTGATTTTTTCGGCGGCAATATCTCGGGCGATCCATCGAAGTTTTTTCTGAAAATAAATGGATCCCTCGACCAAAGCCGACAGTCACAACCATAACCCCTCGCTGGATGCACTCGGTGGGGTCCGGCAGGTTCGGTTCCCCTGCGGCTTGCAGCCCATGAAAAGGAATCTTTGGATAACAAGGTCACGGTCATGAAAGAATGCTCGACTCCGGCACAAATCAAGGCTTGCAGGGCTTTGGCCCTGGAACGCAATCGTCAACTGTTCGAAGATGCCCACGCCCTCAACCGAGCGGCTTACGAGCTGCTGGAAGCGGACAATCTGGACCTCGAACAGTTTGAACACTATCGAGCACTGCGCCGCAAAGCCGATGCGAAGTTCGAGGAAGCCATCGATCACCTGTGCGTCCTCAACGAAGACTTCCCGCCGATTCCAGTGTCGCCGCATCACTCGCAGGAACTGCGTCGGCAGCTTGAAACCGTCGAATAAGCGCCCAAGAAAAAGCCCGGCAGCGATGTCCGGGCTTTTTCTTTGGGCGGCGCTCAGCCCCCGGGGTTGGTCACCTGAATGAACACCGCGTAAGCCCCGAGCAGTATCCAGAACGTGGCGAAGATCCACGGCGTGCGCACCGAAAACAACAGCGATTTGCGATAGCCCTTGTGGCTCGACTCCATTTCACTGAACAGCGGCGACTCGTCATAAGCCATGCCCATGATCGGCTCGCTGCGCAACAACTCGCTTTGCTTGTAGTGCCAGTGATCGATGATGTCGTACGCCGCACGAATCCCCGGCCAGGCGTTGAGCGAACTGAGCAGCCCGAGCAGTGCGAGAAACGGCGGCACCACCAGCGTGAACAGCTTGCCCCACTCGGGGTTGAGGTTGGCCATGCACGAAGCGAAGGCAATCACCAGAAACGACTGCGCCGCCAGATAGGCATCGGTGCGGTTGGCGAGGATGCTGGTTTCGTACTGGATTTCCTTGCGATAGAAATCCAGCCGTTCCTTGGGTGAGCCGAACATCTTGGCGTCGTGTTCGGTCAGGTGCTCTTCAGCACTGGGCTGAGTCAGTATGCGAGGCAAGGGACGCGCACTCCGTGGCGGGGAAGCCTTTTAGAAGGCCCTCGCCACGGACAAGTTCAGGCGGATTCATTTCATCGACTGAGCAATGATTTCCACCAGGTTGAGCTGGGTGAACGGCTTGGGCAGACGCGGTAATTGCGCAGCAAAGCCTTCAAGACGCTCGGCGTAACCGGTGGCCAGAATGATCGGCAGATCCGGCTTGAGCAGACGCACTGCATGCGCCAGTTGCGCGCCACTCATCTGCGGCATGGCCATGTCGGTGATCATCAGATCGATGACTTCACCCTGCTCGAACAACGCCAGCGCCCTGGCACCGGACGTGGCGCTGATCACACGATGGCCAAGGTCTTCGAGCAGCAGCGTGGTGCTGGTCATCACCAGCGAATCGTCGTCCACCACCAGCACACTGAGGCGTGGCACCAACACCGGTTTGACCGCCGGGTAAGGGTTTTTTGCCGTCTCCCCGGCCAGCGCCACCGGTATCCACATTTCAGCGCGGGTGCCATGGCCTTTTTCACTCTTGAGAATGAAACGGCCACCCAGTTGCTCGATAAAGCCATGCACCATCGACAAGCCCAGCCCGGTGCCCTTGCCCACGCCCTTGGTGGTGAAAAACGGATCCCTGGCCGAACCCAGCGTGGCTTCGTCCATGCCTTCCCCCGTGTCGATCACGCTCAGGCACACATAGCGCCCCGCCGCCATTGACGAATGGCTTTGCTCAAGCACGACTTCCGGCTGCGCGGTAATGCACAGGCTGCCACCGTCGACCATGGCGTCGCGGGCGTTGGTCGCCAGATTGAGCAGCGCCAGTTCCAGCTGGTTGCTGTCAGCCAGCACCGGTTGCAGATCCTCGGGAAAGCGAGTCTCGATGCGAATCCCGGGGCCCATCGAGCTGCGCAACAGCCCGGTGATACCTTGCACCAGTTGCGGGATATCGACCGGCTCGGTCTTGAGTTCCTGACGGCGGGCGAAGGCCAACATGCGTTGGGTCAGCGATACGCCACGCAACGCCCCCTGCGTGGCGTTTTCCAGCAGACGACTGTTTTTCGGATCGTCACCGATGCGCTTTTGCAGAATCTCCAGATTCCCCAGAATCACTGTCAGCAGATTGTTGAAGTCATGGGCGATGCCGCCGCTGAGCTGACCGATGGCCTGCATCTTCTGCGCCTGGAACAGCGCTTCACGGGTCTTTTCCAACGCCACTTGCGACTCATGGGCTTCGGTGACATCGCGGGTGATCTTGGCAAACCCGAGCAGCGTACCGGTTTCGCCGCGAATGGCATCGACCACCACGTGGGCCAGAAACCGCGTGCCATCCTTGCGCATGCGCCAGCTCTTGTTCTCGAAACGGCCCTCGCGGGTGGCAATCTCCAGTGCCCGTTGCGGTTCGCCGGCCGCACGGTCTTCTGGGGTGTAGAAAATCGAAAAATGCTGGCCGATGATTTCTTCCGGCTGGTACCCCTTGATCCGCTGGGCACCCTGATTCCAGTTGCTCACGCGACCTTCGGGGCTGAGCATGTAGATCGCATAATCGGTGACACCCTGCACCAGCAGGCGAAACTGCTGTTCGCTTTGCTTGAGGGTTTCCTCGGCCATCTTGCGGTCGGTCAGGTCGCGGGTGATCTTGGCGTAGCCGAGCAGTTTGCCGTTGGGATCGATGATCGGATCGATGACCACGTGGGACCAGAAGTTGGTGCCATCCTTGCGCACCCGCCAGCCCTCGCCTTCGAACCGTCCTTCGCGCAGCGCCGTGTCGAGCGCGCGTTGCGGCAGGCCCGCCGCACGATCATCGGCGGTATAGAAGCGCGAGAAATGCTCGCCGAGAATCTCCGCCTCTTCGTAGCCCTTGAAGCGCTTGGCGCCGGAGTTCCAGCTGGTGATGATGCCGTCCGGATCGATCATGTAAATCGCATAATCGACCACCGCATCGATCAGCAGACGAAAACGCATCTCCTCGATCGCGGCAGTTTTGCTCGGGTTGTCACTCATCAGGTTCACCGCTGGTTTTCATTAGCGCAAGTATGCGGCAATCCAGCGCCATGGGAAGGTGCAAACGCGCTTCTATTCACGGCGTGATCAATGGGTTGATTGAGGGCGAGTCGGCGCCGAGCGACCACCAGCGTGGCAGCAGTTGCTGAATGCGCGGTTCGGCGAAGCGGTCATCGATCAGCATCACCACGCCACGATCCTCGCGCGTGCGGATCACCCGCCCGGCGGCCTGCACCACTTTCTGCACACCTGGATACAGATAGGTGTAATCGTAGCCGGCGCCGAAAATCGCCGCCATGCGCCGTTTCAACTGCTCGTTGACCGGATTGAGCTGGGCCAGCCCCAGGGTCGCGATGAACGCACCGATCAGCCGTGCTCCGGGCAGGTCGATGCCCTCGCCGAACGCACCGCCCAACACGGCGAAGCCAATGCCCTGGCTGTCGGCGGTGAACTGATCGAGAAAGGCCTGCCGCTGCCCTTCGGCCATGCCCCGGGACTGTTGCCACAGATTGATCTGCGGATGGCGTTCGGCGAGCAGCGTCAGCACCTGTTGCAGGTAATCGAAGCTGCTGAAGAACGCCAGGTAGTTACCCGGGCGCTCGCTGAACTGGCGGGCGATCAGCTCGACGATCGGCTCCAGTGAGGCCTGCCGATGATTGAAGCGCGTGGAAATCCGGCTGACGATCTGCACCTGCAGCTGTTCGGCACTGAACGGTGATTCGACGTCTATCCACACTGTGTCGGCGGGCGTGCCGAGCAGATCGGCGTAGTAGCGCTGCGGGCTCAGCGTCGCCGAGAACAACACGCTGCTGCGCGCCGATTTCAGGCGCGGGCCGATGAATGCCGCCGGCACCACGTTGCGCAGGCACAAATGCGACAGCGGCCGTTTGCGCTCGAGGTCGCGCTTGCTGATGTCGAACAGGTAATGCTCGTCGAACAGCTCCGCCACCCGGCCGAACTGCAGCATGTCGAAATAAAAGGTTTGCAGCGCGCTGTCGAGTCCCTGCGGATGATCATTGAGGTAATCGCCAATGGCCGCGCTGCACAGGGACACCGCTTGCAGCAGTTTCTCCGGGGCCTTGTCGTAGGCTTGATACGGCGCCAGTTGCGGCTGATGCAGCGCGTTCCACTCGCGGTTGAGCCGTTGCAGGGATTTTTTCAGCACTTCGGGGGCCGTCTTGCGCACACTGGCCAGCGCGGCCTGATCGAGACTGGCGCTGTACATCGAGCGCCCGCGTTCGACCAGGTTGTGCGCTTCATCCGCCAGCACCGCGACTTTCCACTGGTTGAGCTGGGCCAGACCGAACAGCAGTGCGCTGAAATCGAAGTAATAGTTGTAGTCCGCCACCACCACGTCGGCCCAGCGGGCCATTTCCTGGCTCAGGTAATACGGGCAAACCGTGTGCTGACGGGCCACTTCGCGCATCGCTGCCTGATCCAGCAGATTGAGCCGGCTGGCCGCTTGCCGGGCGGCGGGCAGGCGATCATAGAAGCCCTGGGCCAAGGGGCAGGACTCACCGTGACAGGCTTTGTCCGGGTGTTCGCAGGCCTTGTCGCGGGCGACCATCTCCAGCACTCGCAACGGCAAGCGTTCAGACTGATCGAACAACACCTGACTGGCATCCAGCGCCAGTTTGCGCCCCGGGGTCTTGGCGGTCAGGAAGAACACCTTGTCCAGTTGCTGCGGCGCCAGCGCCTTGAGCATGGGAAACAGCGTGCCGAGGGTTTTACCGATCCCGGTGGGCGCCTGGGCCATCAGGCTGCGGCCGGTGCTGACCGCTTTGAACACCGATTCGGCCAGATGCCGCTGGCCGGGGCGAAAGTCGGCGTGAGGGAAGGTCATCTGCTGCGCCGCCAGATTGCGCGCCTCGCGATGGGCCACTTCCTGCTCGGCCCAGTTCAGGAACAACCGGCATTGCTGCTCGAAAAAGGCCTGCAAGACCGGCGCACTGAAGGCCTCGACCAGACAGGTTTCCTTTTCGCTGACGATGTCGAAATACACCAGCGCCAGATTGATCTGCTCAAGCTCAAGCTTGCGGCACATCAGCCAGCCGTAGATTTTCGCCTGCGCCCAATGCAGCTGCCGATGGTTGGCCGGCTGCTTGCTGAGGTCGCCGCGATAGGTTTTGACTTCTTCCAGACAGTTCTGCGCCGGGTCGTAGCCATCCGCCCTGCCCCTGACTTTCAACTGCAGAAACTCGCCTTCCAACGCCACTTCGCTCTGGTATTTGTCGCTGCGCCGCGAGGCCACGGTGCGGTGCCCGAGCATGCCTTCGAGGGCTGTCGGCGAAGGGGTAAAACGCAGGTCGAGGTCGCCGGTCTTGGCGGTGAACTCGCACAGCGCACGGACGGCAATGCTGTAGCTCAAGCGCTCTGCTCCGCCCATTGCACGTAGCACACGGCGACCGGCATCTGGTGTTGGTGGCAGAACTCCAGCCAGCGCAGTTGGTTATCCTGCAGGCGGTCACCGGGACCTTTGACCTCGATCATCCGGTAGGTCTTGTGCTGCGGCCAGAACTGGATCAGATCAGGCATGCCGGCGCGGTTGGCCTTGATATCGAGCAGCAGGCGATTGAACCAGTGCTTGAGGTGTTCCGCCGGCAAGCACGCCAGCGCCTGCTCCAGCAGTTGCTCATTCAACGCGCCCCAGAACACGAACGGCGACTGCACGCCCCATTTGGCGACGAAGCGCTCACGAATGGTCGCCGCATAACGCCCGTCGTCGAGTTGGTCGAGACAAGCCTGGAACAGTTCGGCGCGCCGTTGCTGAAAGTCTTCGTTGAGCAGATCCACCGGCCCGCGCTGAAACGGGTGAAAGAATGCCCCCGGCAACGGCGCAAAAATCGCCGGCCAGCACAACAGGCCGAACAGTGAGTTGATCAGGCTGTTTTCGACGTAATGCACCGGGCCGCTGTCTTCGTGCAGATGCGCCTGCACGTAGAACTCCACCGACAATCCCGGATCAACGCGCGGCAGTTGCAGATCGAGGCGCTCGACCGGACGCGGCGTTGCCCGTTTCAGCGGTGGCCCGCCGAGTTTGCGTCGCAGCCGTGGCAGCATCCGTTGCAGGCTCTGCTGCTCGGCGGCGCTTTCCGGCGCCTGTTCGGCGAGCGTCGCGAGCTCCAGCGCCCGTGCGTATTCGCCGCAGCGCTCCAGCACCCGGATCATTCGCTGGCGGGCGCCGGGATAGGCGCAATCGCGGTAAATGCCCAGCGCGAGGGCGAACTCGGCGATGCGCTCGCAATACTGACCGATCTGGAACAGCACCTTGCCGCGCCGCCGTTGCAGCCACGGGTTGTCGAACTGCAGCGCGCTGACCTGCTCGACAATGGCTGCCAACGGTTCACCGGCCTCGAAGCGTTGCTGGCACTGATGCAGGAACAGGCAGGCGTCAACGTCCTCTCGGCTGCGCAGGCCACGGGAGTCAGCGCAGAACTCGACTTTTTCGTAGGTAAAGATCCCGAGGTCGGCAAGGACGAATTCCGACCAGTCCTGGTACAGGTTGCCGAAGAACATCAGGCGCAGACGGTCGCACAGGTCCATGATGGTCAGGCTGAGCAAGCGCTCACCGAGCGTCGGTGCCCAATCGCAGAGACTGCGCGATTCGCTGAATTGCTCGGCCAACGCCGGCAGCCAGTCGTCCTTGCGGCCCTTGGGCTGTTCGATGAAGCGGCCGAACGCTTGCAACAGTTCGGCCTTGAGCAACACATCGAACACTTCGGCCACGCTCAACAGCGCCTGACCGTCGAGCCAGCCGTGACGCAACAATGGCTGCGCGGCGTCGCTGATGTCCCCGATTTCCGGGTAGTTGAGTTTGCCGAGGCGGAAATGCACGCCCTTGCGCATTACCATACGCACCAGCAAACCCTGCGAAGCGCGTGGCAAGGCCTTGAAGTCGCGGATGAAGCCGTGCTCGGATTCGCTCATCACATCGGCATAGCGAAGCTCAAGCCAATCAAGCACTTGCCGGAAGTTGTTGAGGTAATAGAACGGATCGTCGAGCGGGTTGGCAGTCACGGGAATTCAGGGCCATGGCGAGCGAGTACTGGTTATGCATACAGATACCAGCTCTGCCCCGTCGTGTGCAAACGGAAAAAGATCAGTGGCAGCGGCAATCGGGATTTTTTCAGGGTGCCATCGAACTTTTCCCGGTTCGATGGCACCAACCGCGTTAGAGACCGAAGTCGGTCAATTGATATGGAATGAGGTATTTGAGGTGGGTATGAAGATCAAGACTCTGGGTATTCCCCTGGCGGTAGCGGCCCTGCTGGCATTGGGCGGCTGCTCGACGCCAACGGTGGTCACCTTGCAGAACGGCACCCAGTATTTGACCAAGGACATGCCGAAAACCAAGACCAAGGACGGGTTCTATGAGTTCGAGGATATTTCCGGGACCAAAGTGAAAGTCCGCGGCGATGAGGTCGCGACCGTACGCAAGGAAGACTGACACCCCACTGTACGTGCAGGAGCTGCCGCAGGCTGCGATCTTTTGATCTTAAAAACAAGATCAAAAGATCGCAGCCTGCGGCAGCTCCTACAGAAGCCATCAATTACTCAAAAGCAGGAAGGCCCACAATGCTGTGATCACAGCTGAAATGCTGTTCACCCCGCCGCGCCAGCTCGGCTTGCAGACGTCGGCAGCGCTCCAGATCCTGCTGGGTCATGCGGTCAATGCTCAGATTGCCAGTGGCCTGCTGTTGTTTGCCGTCACCCAGGCGAATGGTCACGAACGGCTGTTCGGGCTGGATCTGAAACAGGCTTTTCTCTTCGACCGGCTCGACCGCTTCGGTCTTTTCCGGTTTCGGCAGTTGATCGGTACTGATCCCGTAACGGCTCAGAATCGAGGTTGGTGGCAGATCGGCCCAGACGTTGGCCGATAACAGCGCCAGTCCGACAACCCCGACATACCCCTTGAACCTTCTCACGTGTGCGTCTCCTGTACTCAATGGCGGCTAGCTATAGAACGTGTGTGCACGTGCTGGCTTTAGGCCGCTTTTGCTATTTGCAGAGCTTTTGAGTCAGGGTGTGGCTGCCGAGTCACTTCCAATACCGACCTGAATCCTTCGCGAGCAGGCTCGCTCCCACACTGGACCTGTGTCGATCACATAGCCCCATGTGGGAGCGAGCCTGCTCGCGAATAGACCCTTACCGGCGCCCTATCAACCTCAGGCGATCACAATTCCATCGCCACTGAGGCTATTCAGCGCCACTCCAACCAGCGTCACCGAGTCAGCGCCAAACTTGAGCACTGTGTCCTGCCCCACCATCGAGGCATGCGCGCGGAAGTCGTCATTGGGCAACACCCCCTGCACGCCAAGGAACACCAGTTTGTCGTTCGACGTAAAACCCACCACCCGATCCTGACCGAACGCGCCGTTGAACAGGAACGTATCCACCCCGCCCCCGGACTCCATCAGGTCATTACCGGCGCCACCGACAAACACGTCGTTGCCAGCGCCGCCGATCAAGTGGTCGTTGCCGTCCAGACCAAACAACCAGTCACCACCGGCGTGCGCCTTGAGCGTGTCGGCACCGCTGGTGCCTTTGACGCTGGACTCGTACTGGGTGACGTTGTTGCCGACCTTCAAACCGCTGGCCGTGACGCTGTGGGTCACGTCGTCCTTGAACAGGCCCCAGAGGAAGCCCGGCTCCTTGGTGACGATGCTGCCGATGTCGAGGGTGATGCTGATCCCGCCGTTGGCATCGCGCACGTACAGGTTGCCGGCGCCGTCGTTGGCGAAGTCGAAGGTGTTCACCGATTTCTGCAAATCGAGGGTATTGTTGCCGGCGCCACCGAGAATCACGTTGTAGCCGCCACCGTCACGGAAGGTGTCGTTGCCGGCGCGACCTTCGAGGTAGTCATTGCCGCTGCCGCCCTGGATCAGGTCGTTGCTGTCGCTGCCGATGATGAAGGTGCTGCCCTTGTGGGTTTCGGCGTTGCGGTTGAGGTCCTGCACCCAGGTGTTGGCCCGCGCCGGATCCGACAGGTTGGCGACGATGATCGTCGAGTCCTTGCTGGTCAGATCGTAGAACTTCGACTCGATGATCCGGTTCATGCCATCGCCGTAAGCAGTCGGCAGGTGCGAGATCCAGGTCGAAATATTGAGAATCGAGAACGGCAGCAGATTCCACGCAGTCGAGGCGTAGTGATCGTTGAAGCTGACGATGTTGTCGGTGGCCGACTCCTTGGGCGCGTCGTGCACGCCGACCGAGGCGCCGGTGAAGGTTGAGCCGTCGAGGGCGCGGAACACCGGATCGTTTTCGTAACCGACGTTGAGCACCTTGTCGGTGCCGCTCTGGGTCGGCGAGGCATAGGCGATGTAGTTGGAATCGGCGAAGAATCCGCCCCACTTGCCGCCACTCAGGTCAGCCATGCTGTTGACCGCCAGCCCGCCGAGGCTGTGGCCGCTGACCAGCACGTCCTTGCCGGTAAGGCCGTTGGCCTTGGCGAAAGCCACCACGTCATTGAGCAGATTGCCGAACGCTTCGCCGACGTAGTTCTTGGCGTAGTCCTTGGGACCGAAGGCTGCCAGCAGGTCGTTGATCACGTCGCCGATGGAGTCGATGATCAGGTTTTCCCGCGGGCCGCTGGTGCCGCGAAACGCGATGCCGATTTCCGTGAGATGGCCCTGGGCGTCGTACTTGCCGAGGATTTCCACCTGGGCGGTGGTGTAACCGGCCTTCTCGCCGAAGAAGGTTCCGCGCGCGTCGGTCTTGCCGTCGTAGCCCAGTTGCGAGGCGGTGATCGGAGTCCAGCCAGCCTTTTTCACGGCGTCGAGGGCGAGTTTTTCCGAGTCGGGGTTCCACGGAATTCCGGGAATCACCCCTTGCGAATCAGTACCGCCGAGCAGCGCCGTGACCAGCGTGGCAGGCAGGCCGAGACCGAAGCCGTTGTGCTGATAACCGGCGGCAAAGCCGTTATCGAGGTTGTGATAGGAATACAGCGTGATCGCCATGGCATCGCTGAACAACGCCTTGGAGTCGGCTGTACCGAAGTTCTTGTAGTCATACACACCCATTGCTATTGCCTCTCTTTTGTTGGAATTGTCAGAGATAGCTCACAGCCAAGGCGCCCCTCGCGGGCACGCCCCGGAGCATTTCAGTACTACTTGTTGCTGTTTACTGTGGGAGCGAGCCTGCTCGCGAAGGCGGTGTGTCAGGTACGAATACTTCAACTGACACTACGCATTCGCGAGCAGGCTCGCTCCCACATTGGATCTACGCGAACATGAAACTGGAGTCCGACAGGTTAGCCACTCCCACCCCGACCAGGGTCACGGCATAGTCGCCAATCTTCAGCACAGTGTCAGCGCCGGACTGGGCAGCATGCTGCTTGTAGTCATAACCCTGCCCCGCGCCTTCGACGCCCATGAACACCAGTTTGTCGCTGCCCTGGTAGCCATTGATCGCATCGAAACCGAACGCGCCGCTGAACAGGAAGGTGTTGTTGCCACCCACCGCCGTCATCACGTCATTGCCAGCGCCGCCGACGAAGGTCACATGGGCCTTGTCGCTGATCAGCTTGTCATCGCCACCCAGACCGAACAGCCAGTCACCGTCCGCGCTGGCATGCAGCGCGTTGCCGTACGCATCGCCGTTGAGCGAATGGGTGTACTGGGTCAGTTCGCTGCCATTGGTCAAACCCTTGGCCGTGACGCCCCAGGTGATTTCCTTGCTGCCCCACCACGACCCCGACTCCTTGCTCACCAGCGCGCCGATGTCGCGGGTCATGCTGATACCGCCGTAGGCGTCGCGCACATACAGCGTGCCGTCACCGTCGTTGGCGAAGCTGAAGTTCTGCAGCGGTTTCTGCAGCTCGAACGTGTTGTGGCCCTGGCCACCGAGGAGGATGTTGAAACCACCGTCATCGCGGAACCGGTCATCGCCGCCCAGGCCTTCGAGGAAGTCGTTACCCGCGCCGCCCTTGAGCCAGTCGTTGCTGTTGGTGCCGATGATGAAGGTGCTGCCGGTGTGCGGCTCGCCGCTGCGCCCCAGATCCTCGACCCAGGTCTTGCCCCGGGAAGATTCCTCAAGGTTGGAGACGATGATGGTCGAGTCCTTGTGCGTGAGGTTGTAGAACTTCGAATCAATCACCCGGTTCAAGCCATCGGCATACCCCAACGAGCCGTGGGCCGACCAGCTCAGCGGATTGACGATGCTGAACGGCACCAGGTTCTGCGCGGTGGACGCGTAGTTGTCGTTGAAATTGACGATGTTGTCGGTGGTCGACTCATGCGGCCCGTCGTGCTTGCCCAGCGAACCGCTGCTGAACGTGGTGCCGTCCAGTGCGCGGAACACCGGATCGTTCTCGTAACCGATGTTCAGCACGTTGTTGCCGGTACTGCTCTGGGTCGGCGAAGCGAACGCGATGTAGTTGGCGTCCTTGAAGAACCCGCCCCAATTGCTGCCACTCAACTCGGCCACGCTGTTGACCCCGAGGCCTCCGAGGCTGTGGCCGCTGAACAGCACGTCCTTGGCGGCGATGCCATTGGCCATGGCGAACGTGGCGACAGCCTTGAGCAGGTTGTCGAAGGCGTTTTTTGCGTAGTTGCTCGCGTAATCCGATGGCCCGATGGCGGCCAGCAGATTGTTTTTCATGTCGCCGAAGGTATCGCTGTAACCCAGCCCGCCGGTGCCGCGAAAGGCCACGCCGATGCCGATCAGCTTGCCGCCAGCGTCGTACTTGCCGAGCACTTCGGCCTCGGCGCTGGTGAAGCCGTCCTTCTCGCCGAAGAACGTGCCTTGCGCGCCGACCTTGCCCTGATAACCCAGCACCGTCGCGCTGAGCGGTTTCCAGGCAGTCGCCGGCAGAGGCTGCCCAGTCGGCGTGTAGGCATACAGCGTCAGCGCGATGGCATCGCTGTACAACGCTTTGCCGTCGGCATTTTTATAATCGAACAATCCCATGTTGTGCTCTCTCTTCCTTCACGTCAGGACTGGCAGCCTCCCGAGAGACTGCCAGTACGCCTTCAGAACTGCCAGTCGAGGGTCAGACCCACACCGTGGTCCTTCTCGTTGTTACCGATCAGTCCGTTGTAGTCCAGGTTGACCCGGACATCGCGATTGAGCGCCAGCCCGGCGCGTACGCCGACCACCGCCGCATCACGATCCATCGACACACTCTGCACGGTGAACGCGCTGTTGCCATTGGCGAACGCCAGGTGGCTGTCTGCATCGACACTGCTCAGGTTGTGCTGCCAGCCGAGGGTTGCGCCCAGTTCCAGCTGATGTTTGTCCGACAGCGCGAAGCTGCGCTTGGCACGCACACCAAGGGTCGACAGCACTACATCGCGGTTGTCTTCACCGCCCTTGAGCGCCGCGGCATCACCCTTCTCGGTGAAGCTGTCGGTGTTCAAGTGCACGTACGACAGATTGGCGAACGGCTCCAGATTCATCGGCTGCAGGCGCAGATCGTAAGCCGCTTCGGTGAACACCTGAGTGGTCGCCGCATCGTGCCTGGTTTTCTCTTTGCCATTGACGCCTGCGAACTGCAGATCACGTTTCACGTCCACGCGATGCCAGCTATACGCCGCACCGGCGGTCAGACGCAGCGCATCGATCTGATGCCCCAGGTACGCCCCCAAGTGGTAGCTGTCGACCGAGGCCGACGAATGCGTGCCGCCGCCCATGTTCAACGAGCTGTCGCTATAACCGGTAACGAAACCCAGACGGGTATCTTCAGCAATCAGGCCGTCGACACCGGCCAGCAAGCCGCCAATGGAGCTGTTGGAGTCGGCGTTTTCGTGGCCGCCATCGCTCTTGCCCCACGAACCCAGCACCTTGACCCAGGCATTGCTGCGGTCGTCGGTCGGTGCGTTGGCATTGAACAGATCACGCTCACGCAGACGCTCGCCCACCGCTTCGCGCAGGTAGCGGCTGTCGTTGATCAGCAGCGTGCCAATCGCCGGGTGAATCTCGCCGGACAGTTGCTGGAAGGCTTGTTGCGCCGAGGCCGCGTTCGGCGACAGCAACAGGGTTTCGAACAACGCATTGCCGGCGCCCAGCCGTTCAGCCGCCGCACCGACGGCGCGCTGGTTTGGGGTCAGACCGACACTGGCGAACGATGCGCCGTTGCGCCCGACGTCCAGTTGCACGCCGCTTGCCGAGTACGCCAGGGTGCCGCCGAGGAACGCGTAGTTCGGCAGCACTTGCCCGAACTGCCCTTGAATGCCACCGGCCGCTTGCAGGATGTTGAACTGAGTGCCGAGCAGGCTCTTCACTTCAGTCGTCGTCAGCAAGGTCGGGCTGTTTTCCAGCGACAGACTGACCGTGGCGCCATCGATCACCGCTTTGCCACCGGCAACGATCTTGTCGCTGTTGGTCGGCGAGACTTCCACCGCATAGGTCGAACCGCGCTCGAAGGTCACGTCACCGGCGACGTTCAGCGTGCCGATCGAGTTGCCCGGCGCGACAGTACCACCGCTTTTCGCGGTCAGCGCGCCGATGCGGCCGTTACCGCCGAGAATGCCGCTGTCGTTGACCGTGACCGCCGAAGCCAGCGAGCCATTGATCGCCAGACGCCCCTGATTGACCAGGGTCGGGCCGCTGTAGGTGTTGTTGCCGGTCAGCACCAGTGTGCCGATGCCCTGCTTGGTCAGGCCGCCATGACCGGAAATGTCGTTGCGCCAGGTGTCGAGGCCGCAAGTGATGTCGGTGCACACGCGTTCGGTCGGTTTACCCTGATCGATGATCGCGCCGATGCCCGGCAAGTCGGCGACGAACTGCCCGGAACCGTAGGCACCCTGGATGCGGAACTCTTCCGGGATGTCCTGCTCGGTGACGAACATCGCCGGGCCGTCGATGCCCTTGCGCAGGTTGATCATGCCCCAGCCGTACAAGGCGTCGATGCCCGGTGCGCCGAGGTCGGTGGCGGTGGTACGCAGTACCGTGGCGACCTGATCGCCAGTCATGTACGGGAAGCGTTCCATCAGCACCGCCATCGAGCCGGCCACGTGCGGTGCGGCCATCGAGGTGCCGTTGTAGTTTTTGTAGCCGGTGGTCAGGTTGTCGGCGTTGGTGCCGCTGATGATCGAGCTGTAGATCTGCGTGCCCGGCGCCGAGACGCAGAAGCTCGCGGTATAGCCGCAACGCGAAGAGAACGTACTCATGATGTACGGGTTGGCGCTGGCCTGATCCGGGTTCCTCTGCAACGCGGCGACGGTGATCCAGTTCGGCGCGATGTCCGGCACGAAGTAGCCGAGGCCGGCGATGGCGTCCGGGTTGTTCAGGTTGTAATCGTTACCGGCGGCGAAGATCGTCACGATACCGCTGCGGGCGGCGGCGATGGCGCCGTCGTAGGCACCACCGGGCTTGGTGCCGAGCAGCGTGCGGATTTCGTTGAACTGCAATTGCGCGTCGTTGACGGTGAAGTGCGGATACGCCGGGTCGCGGCCGCCGAGGTCGAAACGGTCAGTGATGCCGATGCCCCAACTGTTGTTGATGATCCGCGCGCCACTGGCGATCAGCGCATCCCAACCAGCCTTGTACACCGCGCCATCGTTGCCACGGACGATGCCGTCTTCCGGGCCTGGGTCACCGTTGTCGGCGCTGATGATCTGCGCTCCGAACGCCACCCCGTGCATCGGCCCGCCGTCACGGCTACCGGCTGCGATACCACCGACGTGGGTACCGTGCGCACCGAGCTTGCCGTCGGAGCCGACCGAGGGCGAACCGTCATAACGGAACGCATCGCCGGCTTTGACCGGGATGTACGGGTCGGTGTACTCGCGGATCCCGCTGGTGACCAGGGTCACGACTTTATTGGTGCCGGAAAACTCCGGGTGCGCGGCGTACACCGGCTGGTCGAAGATCCCCAGCTTCACGCCTTTGCCGGTGTAACCGGCGGCGTAGGCGTAATCCGCGCCGATGGCGCCCAAACCCCATTCCGCCTGGAACTCGGCGCTGCGCCAACTGGCGGGATCGCCGCTGCGGCCGCTTTCCACATAAGGCGCCGCGTGCGCGGTGCCCCAAGTGGTCAGCGCACAGAGTACAGCGCAATTAAGGGTTTTCATGGCGAAACGACCGCCCGTTTGCGCGGGGGTATTGTTGTTATTCATCCAGCGACCTTCCTTAGTGTTGTTGCGAAAAATCCGTCTATTTAAATCTCATGAATGCTGCTTTTTGTGGCGAGGGCGCTTGCTCCCGCTGGGGCGCGAAGCGGCCCTCTGCATTTTTCCAGTCGAACCCGGCTTGGCGGATTTACGACTGCTGCGCAGCCGAGCGGGAGCAAGCTCCCTCGCCACAGGTATGAACTGAATCTGTAGGAGCTGCCGCAGCCTGCGGCAGCTCCTACAGGGATACGCGTTCACCCTCCGTCAGAACTGCCAGTTCAGGCTCAGCCCCACGCCGTGGTTCTTCTCGCGGTTGGCCAGTTGTCCGTTGTAATCGAGGTTGACTCGCACGTCCTTGCTCAACGCCAGGCTGGCCTGTACGCCGACCAGCGCCGCATCACGCACCAGTGCCGAACTCTCGACCGAATACGGTGTGCTACCGCTGGCAAAGCGCAGGTGCTGTTCGGCGTCGATGTCGCTGAGGCTGTGCTGCCAGCCGAGATGCCCGCTCAGGTCCAGCGCCTGCCCTGACGACAGATTGAAGCGCTTGACCGCGCGCACACCGAGGGTACTCAGCACCGCATCACGCTGGTCGCCGGAGCTTTTCAGCGCCGCCGCGTCGCCCTTTTCGGTGAAGCCGTCGGTATCCAGATGCACATAAGCGAGGTTGGCGAACGGCTCCAGTGCCAGCGGCTGCAGGTTCAGCCGATAAGCCGCTTCGCCGAAGACCTGCGTGGTGGCCGCATCGACCTTGGCTTTCTGTTTGGCGCTGACGTCGCCGTATTGCAGATCGCGCTTCACATCGGCGCGATGCCAGCTGTACGCCGCGCCGGTGCTCAGACGCCAGGCGCCGGTTTCATGACCGGCGTAAGCGCCGAGGTGATAGCTGTCGACCTTGGCCGACGAATGCGTGTCCGAGCCCATGTTCAGCGAGCTGTCGCTGTAACCAGTGACCAGACCGATGCGGGTCTGCTCGTCCAGCGCGCCGTCGACACCGGCGAGCAAACCGCCGATCGAGGTGCTGTAGCGCGAAGTGTCGTTACCGGAGTTGGTCGCCCCCCAGGCGCCGAGGGTCTTGATCCAGCCATTGCTTTGCGTGGCGTTGGCATCGTGCAGACGTTCGCCGACCGCGTCGCGCAACTGGCGGCTGTCATTGATCAGCATCGAGCCGAGCGCCGGGTAAATCTCCCCGCTCAATTGCTGGAATGCCTGTTGCGCCGAGGCGGCAGACGCCGACAGCAGCAGGCTTTCGTACACCGAATTGCCGGCGCCGAGGCCTTCGACGGCGGCCGCCACCGCGCGCTGATTCGGGGTTTGCCCGACACTGGCGAACGAGGTTGCGTTGCGCTGAATGTCGAGCTGAATGGTGTTGGCCGCGTAGTCGAGGTTGCCGCCGATGAACAGGTAATCCGGCAGCACCGCGCCAAACTGGCCCTGAATGCCGCCGGCCGCCTGCAGAATGTCGTAAGAGTGCCCAAGCAGGCTGCGCGCTTCAGTGGTGCTGAGCAAAGTCGGGCTGTTTTCCAGCGACAGGCTGACGGTAGCGCCGCTGATGCTCGCGCTGCCGCCGGCAACGATGCGGTCGCTGCTGGTCGGCGACAGCTCTACCGCGTAGGTCGAGCCTGGGGCGAAGGTCACGTCACCGGCCACGTTCAAGGTGCCGATGGAGTTGCCCGGCGCCACGCGGCCGCCGCTGTTGGCGAGCAACGAAGCGATCCGCCCCGAACCGCCAAGGATGCCGCCGTTGTTGACGGTCACTGCCGAGGCCAGCGAACCGTTGACGCTGAGCAAGCCGCCATTGACCGTGGTCGGGCCACGGAAGGTGTTGTCGCCGGTCAGCAGCAAGCGCCCTGCTCCGGACTTGATCAGGCTGCCCTGATAGACCCGTGTCGCCGCTGCGGCATCTCGCGCCATACCGACCGCGTAGTCGGTCTGATCCTGCTGACTGGCGCCGGCCGGCACGCCGTTCTGCCAGCCCTTGTCCTGCAGAGTCTGCTGCCAGGCGCGGTGTTCGGCGAGGTCTTCGCGCTGGCGCTGAATCAATGCCTTGTCGGAAATGTCATTGCTCCACACATCGCTCTGCCCGGCGGCCAGATTGGCATCGAACGCGCCGAGCAATTGTCCCGGCCCGTGCATCGCCCGATTGAGATTGGCCACGCCCCAGCCGACCCGCTCGGTCGGTGCATCGGTGATCGAACCATCGAGCTGTGTGGCGGTGGTCAGCAGCACTTCGAGTGCCTGCTGGTTGTTCATGTACGGGTAGCGTTCCATCACCAGCGCCAGTGCCCCGGTGGCGTGCGGCGCGGCCATCGAGGTGCCGGACTTGACCGCGTAACCGCCACCCGGAATGGTGCTGTCGATCTTCGCCCCCGGCGTGGTGATGCACCAGTATTTGGCGATGCCGCACTGGTTGTACTTCTGCTGATTGCTCTGATCCAGCCCGGAGACCGCCAGCCAGTGGCCTTCGAGGTCCGGCTGAAAGTACGGCAACGCCGAGCGCACGCTGGCGTTCGGGTAGCCGCTGTTGCCGGCGCTGAACACGTTGATCACGCCACGGCGCGAGACGTCCGCCGCCGCGTCGAGCCAGGTGCCCTGATTCCAGTGCTGAGCGTACGCGGCGTGCAGATCGGCCAGGGTGCGATAGCTGACATCCGGCGGCTGGCTGCCCCAACTGTTGTTGATCGCGCGCACGCCGGCATCGGCCAGGGCGTCGTACACCGCTTTGAAATAGCGCGGATCGGGTTTCGGGCCGAAGAGGAAGCTGTCGTTGTTGTTGGTGTTGCCGACGTAGATCTGCGCGTTGTACGCCACGCCGTGCATGCCGTTGCCGTCACGGCTCGCGCCCATGGTGCCGACCACGTGAGTGCCGTGGGAATCGTTGTTGGGGTTGAGGGTGCCATTGACGCTGAACAGCGAACCGTCGACGTAGCTGCCGGAGGCCAGCACCGGGTGATAGCGGTCGCTGGCGAACTCTGGATGGGCGGCATCGAAGCCGGAGTCGAGGGCACCGATCTTCACGCCTTTGCCGGTGATGCCGGCGGCGTAGGCCTGATCCGCCTGCATCCGCGCCAGGCCCCAGTCGCGCTGGAATTCGGCGCTGCGCCAACTGGCCGGATCGCCGGGCTTGCCGGATTCGAGGTACTGCGCATGGGCTTGCGCGATGGAAACTGCGAGCAACAGGGTGCCGACCGCTGCCGGCTTGATGCGTACGTCCATGTTCACCACTCACTTTTATTGTTTTATGCAGGCGCCGCAGGCTGTTAAAAGCCAGATCAAAAGATCGCAGCCTTCGGCAGCTCCTACAGGGATTGCTGTGTCAGCCAGTTCTTGCTTTATGTAGGAGCTGCCGCAGGCTGCGATCTTTTGATCTGCTTTAAGCTCCTACAGGATTTTCAGTGCTATTGAGTTTTCGGGCCTTGTCCGAACGCCTCATCCACCCGCGCCAGATCCTGTTCGTTCAATGTCCCCGCGTAGTAATGCAGCTTGGTCCAGGCCATCAAGTAGTCGTAGCGCGCCTGGGCCAGATCGCGGCGGGTGGTAAACAGTTGCTGTTCGGCGTTCAGCGCATCGAGGTTAGTCCGCTCACCACCGAGAATGCTTTGCTTGGTCGACACCACCAGCGCTTCAGCCGAAGCCAGCGCCTTCTGATAGGCGCGCAGTTTGTTGACGCCCGACAGGCAGGCGCTGAACTGGCGGCGCAGTTCGATCAGCGTCTCGCGGGTCTTGCCATCGAGTTCGTATTCCGCCTGCTCCATGGTGCGGCTGGCCTGACGGGTCGAGGCCGAAACCCCGCCACCGGCATACAGTGGAACGTTGACTTCAAAACCGATGGTGTTGGTGTCATAGCGCTGGTTATAGGTGTTGCCGCTGTCCGATTCAGTCTTGCGGATCGAGGCATAGGCACTGACTTTAGGCAGGTGCCCGGCGCGGTTGCGCTCGACTTCGTACTTTGCCACTTCCACCGCCTGGCGTTGCGACGCCAGATTAGGGTTGTTGCTGATCGCCAGCTCATGCCAGGTGTCGTAGTTGGCCGGCATCAGCGCGAAGGTCTGGAAATTCTGATCCAGTGGCGCCAGCTCGCTGATATCCACCGTCTGCACGCCGACCAGCGCGCCCAACTCGCGCAGCGCCGCGTCCTGCTCGTTGCGCGCCTCGATCTCTTCGGCGGTCGCCAGCTCATAGCGCGACTCGGCTTCCAGAATGTCGGTGCGGGTGCCCTCGCCCTGCTTGAACATGTGTTCGTTCTGCTGGAACTGCTGTTCATAGGCCTTCTTCTTGGCCTGGGCGATGTCGATCTGATCCTGGGCGAACAAGGCTTTGGTGTAGTTGTCCAGCACCCGTACCAGCAATTCCTGACTCTTGCCGCGAAACGCCTCGTCGGCGAACAGCGACTGCGCCACGCCTTTGCGATACGCCGCGTAAGCTTCGTAGTCGAGCAACGGTTGCTGCAAAGTCAGGGTCGAGCCATAGCTGTTGTAGTTGCGGTCTTCGGTCAGGTTGCCACGAGCGGTCAGTTGCGTGGCTTTCGAGGTGTTGTGACCGCGGTTGTAGTTGTAACCCAGTCTCGGCAACAGCCCGGCACGGCCGATGATGCGGTTTTCCAGGCCCGCGTCGCGCTCCTTGATCGCGCCGAGGAACACCGGATCGTTGCGCAATGCCTGTTCGTAGACCTCGAATGGCCCCATGGCCGCCAGCGCGCTGTTTCCTGCGAGCAGCGCGAACGCTGCTCCCAACATCGAAAGCTTATTCATACAGCCGAACATCCTTATTCTTCAGTCAACGCAGAGCCAGCGCGATCGAGCAATGGTTTGAACAGGTAATTGAGCAGTGAACGTTCGCCGGTGCGCACGAACATTTCCGCCGGCATACCGGGCTTGATCACCAGGCCATGGAGTTTTTCCATCGCCTGATCACTGACGCTGCTGCGCAACACGTAGTACGGCACGCCGGTTTTCTCGTCGACCATCTGGTCGGCGGAAATCAGGCTGACCTCACCCGGTACACGCGGGGTCTTGCTCTGGTTGAACGCGGTGAACAGGATATCGACCGGCAGATGCGTGCCGACCTTGTCGATCAGGTTGATCGGCAAGTGCCCTTCGACTTCCAAGGTGGTGCCTTGCGGGACGATCTCCAGCAGGGTTTCGCCCTGACGCACCACGGCGCCTTCGGTGTGCACGCCAAGGTTGACCGCCACGCCATCGGCGGTGGCGAGGATCTCGCTGTGTTGCAGGTCGAAACCGGCCGAAGTCAGTTGCTCGGACAGGGTCACGCTTTTGAGCTGCGCGTCGGCCAGTTGCGTGCGCACTTCCTTCTGGTATTCCTCGCCATGCTGTTGCAGTTTCAGGCGCGATTCGAGGATGCCCTGCTCCACCCGGCCGCTTTCACCGGTGTTCTCGGCCAGTTGCTGCTGCACTTGCGACAGCTGCCGCTGGTACTCCATCAAGCGGTTGCGCGGGATGTAGCCATTGTCCGCCAGCGGTTGCAGGTTGCTCAGCTGCTGTTGCAGTGAATCGGCCTGGGCATTGAGGTCGGTACGGGCGCGACGCATGCCCGCCAGTTGCGCGGTGGCGCCTTCGATGCTGGCGCGAAGACCGGCCTGCTCGCGGTAGAACGCTTCGCGACGGCTGCTGAACAGTTGACGCTGGCCTTCAAGGACCAGCGCCAGACGCGGATCCGGGTCGTTGCTCAGTTCAGCAGGAAAGGTGATCTCTTTGAGGTTGTCGCGCTCCGCCTGCCAGCGTGCGAGGCTGGCCCAGGCCATGCGGTATTGCGCCTGCAACGACTGCACGTCAGCGGCGACCTGGGTCTGATCGAGGCGGAACAGCGGCTGGCCCTGTTTGACGATCTCGCCTTCGCGCACCAGGATCCGGCTGACCACGCCGCTGCTCATCGACTGCACAGCTTTGCGCTTGCCCGAGACCACCACCGTGCCCTGCACCGGGATGCCTTGATCCAGCGGCGCCAGTGCGGCCCAGGTGAAGAAACTGCCGGCGCCAACGATGGCCAGAATCCAGCCCATGCGCGCGAAGAATTTCGCATCGCGCTCGGGACGCTCGGTGATGTACGCGTGTTCCATGGAGGCTTCGTTTTCAGTGTTCATGCTGGCGCTGCTCATACACCCGAATTCCTTGTCGTGGGCTGGTACTGCCGGCTCATGCTGAGCCCGCCCGGTGCCTGCGCAGATTTTTCCCGTTGTTGTTCCTGGGCGCCGGACAGCGCCTTGAGTACATCCTGACTGTTGCCGAATGCCTGCAAACGACCGTCGTTGAGCACCAGCAACTTGTCGGCCTGGGCCAGTACCGAAGAGCGGTGCGTGACCAGCACCACGGTGGTGCCCTTGGCCTTGAGCTGGGCGATGGCACTGGCCAGCGCGGCTTCACCGACGGTATCGAGGTTGGAGTTCGGCTCATCGAGCACCACCAGGCTCGGATCGCCATACATGGCGCGAGCCAGTGCCACCCGCTGCTTCTGGCCGCCGGACAGGCCACTGCCGTCCTCGCCCAGTTGCGTGTCGTAGCCTTGTGGCATACGCAGAATCATCTCGTGCACGCCAGCCTGTTGCGCAGCCGCCACGACCTTTTGCGGATTGGCCTCGCTGAAACGGGCGATGTTCTCGGCGATGCTGCCGCTGAACAGCTCGATGTCCTGAGGCAGGTAACCGATGTACGGGCCGAGCTCGTCGCGGTTCCAGCGATGGATGTCCGCACCGTCCAGGCGCACGGTGCCGCCGAGGGTCGGCCACACGCCGACCAACACTCGGGCCAGAGTCGACTTGCCGGACCCGGAAGCACCGAGCACGCCCAGCACTTCGCCCGCGCCAATCGCGAAGTTGACCATGTGCAGGGTCGCCGCGCGTTGCCCCGGAGGGCCGGCGCTGACTTGCTCAAAGGCAATCTGGCCTTTTGGCGCTGGCAGCGCCATGGCGTCGTCACTCGGCGGGAACGCCTGCAGCAAAGAGTCCAGACGACGATAGGCCAGCTTCGCCCCGCTCCACTGTTTCCACACGGCGATCAACTGGTCGATCGGGCTCAGCACGCGGCCCATCAGGATCGAACCGGCGATCATCATCCCGGCAGTCATGTCACCCTTGATCACCAGCAACGCACCGAGGCCCAGCACCAGCGATTGCAGGCACAGGCGCAGGGTCTTACTGATCGAACTGATCACCGCACCGGTGTCGCTGGCCTGATTCTGCAGGCCGAGGAACCGCGAGTGCACACCGAACCAGCGCTTGCGCAACGCGCCGAGCATGCCCATGGCCTGAATGGTTTCCGCATTGTGCAGGTGGCTGGTCGCCAGTTGGCTGGACTTCTGCGAGTAACCGGCCGCTTCGCCCAGCGGTTTCTTGGTCATGTATTCGTTGAGGCATGCCAAAGCGATCAGCAGCAGCGCACCGGCCGTGGCGAGCACGCCCAGCCACACGTTGAACAGGTAGATGACAAACAGATAGACCGGGAACCATGGCGCGTCGAAAAACGCGAACAGGGCCGGCCCGGTGACAAATTGCCGAATGTGGGTCAGGTCGCCCAGCGATTGCCCGGCGTTGCCCTCGCCCTTGAACAGGTTGCGCTCGAATGCCGCCTGATACACCCGCAGGTTGAAGCGGCGCTCCAGTTGGCTGCCGATGCGGATCACGATGAAACTGCGCACCACTTCCAGCATCCCGATGAATGCGAAGAACCCGACGACCATCAAGGACAGCATCGCCAGGGTGGTTTCGTTCTGCGAAGACAGCACGCGGTCATAGACCTGCAGCATATAAATGGAGGGCACCAGCATCAGCACGTTAATCAGTGCGGTAAAGCATCCGACGCTGATCAGAATGCTTTTATAGTCACCCAAAGCCTTGAATAAGGGAGCGGTGGCTGGGGCCTTCGCCATCTTCATTGATTATTCCTGCAATAATTTCCCCGCCATTCTTTGGCGAGTCGCTTCCAATAATTATCCGTGCGCACACCGGACGGGTTCTTGCAACTTGCATTTACACTTCAATAACAACTTCCGTTATTCATACGGTCACTCGCTGTATTGATATTTTGCTTATAACTGCAACATCGAACCTTATATTCAACTGCTCAGTCGATCCCGCTGTTCATGACTGCGGCGTATGGCGCGTTAGCGTAATCACCAACCCCGACTTCAAAGTGCTCAGATAAAGCTCATCACTTTGTCGGCTGAAGAACTGGATTCTTGAACCTTCCTTGCCGGTAATCGACAGGCCGTCAGGATCCGGAAACCAGCCGATCGGCGCTTGTTCAAGCCATGCCCCCAGGCATTCGGCGCCCTTGCCCAGCGTCTGGTTAGCTTCAAGATCGATCAGGCAGGTGTTCGACGGTTTGTCCTGCAATGCCTGCGCCTCTGCGGTGTCTTTGGCCGCAGCCAGAGTGGCCTGCCATTGCCCGACAAACACCGATGGATCTTCAAGTCTGAGGCTGCTTGCCATGGTTGTTTCTCCAGAAATCATGATGAACGCCGCCGAAAGCCACGCCATTGCCTTGTAGGTAAAAACTTTACAGATCATCAGAAAATTCGCTCCGGCACGTAGCCTTGCCTAGCAATCAACACGATGCAAGTAAAGAAAGCGGCGCATCAAGCGCCGCTTTCTCGTTTCACATCACGCTACGATGTCGCTGGTCGCCGCCTGGCCGACGGTGCTGACCTGGAAGTCCGCCACGCCGTGCCCGGAGAAGTCCACCGACAACAGGCTGTTGCCGCCCGACGAAGTCAGGATCGCGTCGCCGGCCGAACCGGTGAAGCTGCTGACAAAGTGCAGGCCGGCACCATTGGTGATGGCGCTCAGGTCGATTTTGTCCAGACCGCTGACGAAATCGAGGATCTGATCGATTGCACCCGGCTTGGAGTCGGAGCTGGACGCGAACACGAAAGTGTCCGAACCCGAACCGCCCCACAGTTTGTCCGCACCACCGGCGCCGTAGATGATGTCGTTGCCGGCACCGCCCTTCAGCTCGTTGGACCCACTGTTACCGATCAGCAGGTCGTTGCCCGAACCGCCGATGGCGTTCTCGATGGTCACGCCCTTGGCGATGGACACGTTACCGATCATGCCACCTACGTCGGAGAACGAGGCTTCATTGAGGTTGATCTTCTGGTTCTGGGTGAAACCCGAGAAGTCGAAGGTGTCCTTGCCGCCCGCATCCCACACCGAGAACACCAGCTTGTCGCTCGACGACGAGGCGCTGAGGAAATCGCGACCGGCGTTGGAGTTGAAGCCGTAGGTGGTGTCACCGGTACGGGTGTTCAGGTTGGCGCCGTACAGCTTCTGGATGGCGGCGATGTCATCCATCAGCGGGCCGGAGGCATAAGCTTCCACACCGCCCTTGCTGAAGTTCTGTGCGGTGTTGCTTTCACTCCAGTAACTCATAAGGCTGTAACCGCGGGTGTCTTGCCCGTAGGAAGCATCCTTGTAAGTCGGGTTGCCTTCGCCGGCGTTGTAGTCGCCGGGGTGAGACAGGCCCAGGGTGTGACCGATTTCGTGGGTCAGGGTCTGACGCCCGTAATTGTTCAGGCCCGGGGTTTTGTTGACGTCATAGCCACTGCCGGTCAGGTACCAGGACTGACCGTCATAGCCTGGCTCGGTGCCTGGCAGGAACGCAAATGCCGCCGCGCCTTCCTGGCCACCGCTGTAGTTACCGAAGGTCATATGACCGTCGCCACCACGGGAAGCTTCAGTGAATGTAACGTTGGCGACATCCGCCCAGGATTGCATGGCGAGCACGGCCTGGGCTTTTTGCAGGGCACTGAACTGACTGAAACCAGTGACGCCCAGGCCGCTGAAGTTAGCGGTTTTAGCGGTCAGAAAGGTGTAGGTCAGTTCGATCTTGCCGCTGTTGTCGAGGTCGTGCCAGGAGGCACCGTCGCGCAACAGTTGAGTGGCGGCTTGATCCACCGAGAAGGAGGGTTTGCCATTGACCGTGAGGTTGCCGCCACGGTCGTATTGATGGCTGAAGCTATTGATCTGGTTCCAGGCGGAGCTGGTTGCAGCCAGAGATTGCACTGCGCCGACAGGCACGAATGTGTCTGCGCTGGTATCAATAGCGTTAGCTTTTACTTTCGACATAAACACACTTCCTTGTTAGCAATGGAACAGTTTTTGTCAGATAGCGACAATCCCTGGCGAGATCGTCCTATCACTCGCCCAATGAAGGCATCAGAAACCTGACACAATTTGAAATCTGTCGTCTAGCGTTTTTTTTAGATCAAATTGCACTGTTCCGCAAAACTGCCGTAAACAAAGCTCGCGGAGTCGAAAGATTGTTTTAACGGGTTACGCATCGCCCAATTGTCTGACGATTTTCTATTTAAATATTAAATATTGGTAAGTTGTTTTTTGATGGCCACGTCTCACTTTCCTGCACTCCACTAGTGCGATGCCAGTGTATTGATATCAACTATTTAATAACGCCTGATACCCCTGTCGCTGTAGGAGCTGACGAGTGGAACGAGGCTGCGATCTTTTGATTTCAAGATCAAAAGATCGCAGCCTGCGGCAGCTCCTACAGGGTTTGGGGTTGGCTCAGCTACCGGTGCGAATCTTGTTCCACACCCGCGTGCGAATCCGGTCAATGTTCAGCGGCATTGCCTCCAGCGCAAACAGCTTGCCCATCATCTCCGGGCTCGGGTAGACCTTGGTATCACCCTTGATTGCCGGTTCGATCAGGCCATCGGCCTGTTGGTTGCCATTGGCGTAGTGCACGTAATTGCTGATGCCGGCCATCACGTCCGGGCGCAGCAGGTAGTTCATGAACGCGTAACCGGCCTTCTCGTCCGGTGCATCGGCGGGCATGGCAACCATGTCGAACCAGATGGCGGCGCCTTCCTTGGGAATCGCGTAGCCGATGTCGATACCGTTCTTCGCTTCTTTGGCGCGGTTTTCCGCTTGCAGAATGTCACCGGAGAAACCGACCGCCACGCAGATATCGCCATTGGCCAGGTCGCTGGTGTACTTCGAGGAATGGAAGTAGCTGACATACGGCCGCACTTTCATCAGCAATGCTTCGGCTTTCTTGTAGTCCTCGGGGTTCTTGCTATGGGGCGGCAAGCCCAGGTAATTGAGCGCTGCAGGCAGCAGTTCCGGGCCGTTATCGAGGATTGCCACGCCGCACTTCTGCAGTTTTTCCATGTACTCGGGCTTGAAGATCAGATCCCAGGAATCCACTGGCGCGTTGTCACCCAGCACCGCTTTGACCTTGGCGACGTTGTAGCCGATGCCGGTGCTGCCCCACAGATACGGAAAGCCGTGCTCGTTGTTCGGGTCGTTGACCTGCAAGGCCTTGAGCAATACCGGGTTGAGGTTCTTCCAGTTCGGTAACTGGCTCTTGTCGAGTTTCTTCAGCGCCCCACCCTGGATCTGCCGCGCCATGAAGTGGTTGGACGGGAACACCACGTCATAACCGGATTTGCCAGTCATCAACTTGCCGTCCAGGGTTTCGTTGCTGTCGTAGACGTCATAGGTAACGCCGATGCCGGTGTCTTTCTGGAAGTTTTTCGTGGTGTCCGGCGCGATGTAGTCGGACCAGTTGTAAATCTTCACCGTTTCGGCGGCATGGCTAATGGAGGCGGCCAGCAGCAGCGGCGCCAGAGCGAGGGTTTTCTGGATCATGAGGTGATTCCTGTAGTGGCTATTTTTGTTGGCAGGCAATCAAAAGATCAAACAATCAGAAAATAAGGACGTAGGTCTTGCGCACGGTCTCCTGGATATCCCAGATGCCGAGCGTGTTGGCCGGCAACATCAGTGCGTCGCCACCTTGTATGTGCAGGGTTTCGCTGCCGTCGTCCGGGGTGAACGTGCAACGCCCGGAAATGAAATGGCAGAACTCCTGCGCGGTGATCTGCCGGCGCCAACGCCCCGGGGTGCATTCCCAGACACCCGTTTCGACGCCGTCGTCGCGCTCGACGCTGGTGGTCGAGGCAATCGCGACCGGCTCGCCGATTGGCACGGCGACCGGGTTGGATTCGTCCAGTTGCAGACTGGCGGTGTTCTTGAACTGCGTAATGCTCATGGTCGGACCTGTCTTGTGAAGAAAACGGCGGTTAGTGCATGAAACCTTCCATGAAGCCCGCGACCTGACTGGCCAGCTTGCGCCGCCACGGTGCGCTGGCCGGATTGGCCAGGGTCTGGTCTTCGTGGACAAAACTTTTGATGATCGCGTTGTAACCGAGCCAGCGGCACGGCTCCGGCTCCCAGGCGCGCAGCGCATGGATCCCGCCGTCCGGCAGCACCCACGGCTGATGCACCAGTTCGGTATCACGCTCAAGAATCAGATCGGCCAGGGTGCGGCCGCCGAGGTTGCTGGCACCCACACCCTCCCCGCCATAACCGCCGGACAGCGCGATGCCATTGGCGCGATCGCAGAGCATGTGCGGTTTGAAGTGCCGCGACATACCGAGGTTGCCGCCCCAGGCGTGGGTGATCTGCACGTTTTTCAGCTGCGGGAACAGCTCGCCGAACAGATAACGCCGCAGCTCGACTTCATCACGGGTCAGATCGAAGTCATGGCGCAACTTGCCGGCGAACTGATAACCGCCGCGGGCGCCGAAGATCAGGCGATTGTCGGCACTGCGCTGGCCATAGGTGACCTGACGGCTGAACTCGCTGAACGCCTGGCCACGGTTGAGGCCGATTTCATCCCAAGTCGCTGCCGACAACGGTTCGGTGGCGACAATCAGGCTTTGCACCGGCAACTGATAGCGACCCAGCGGCGGCAGCGTCACCGCATAACCTTCGACCGCCGGCACAATCCAGCGACTGCGCACACTGGCCTTGGCTGTGCGCAAACTGCCGGACTGCCAATGCGTTACGGGGCTGTTTTCGTAGATCTTCACACCCATGTTCTGCACGGTACGCGCCAGACCGCGCACCAGTTTCGCCGGGTGAATGGTCGCCACGTGCGGCGCATAAATGCCGCCGTAGGGTTTCGCTACGCGAATCTGTTGTGCCAGTTGCTCGGGGTTCAGCCAGCGGTAATCGTTGTCGGTCAGGCCTTGGGCGTGCAGTTTGTCGAGGTATTCGCGCAGGCTGACTTCCTGCTCCGGGTAGCGGGCAGCGCAGTACAGGACCCCGCCTTTGCGGTAATCGCAGTGGATGCCCTCGCTTTCGAGGACAACTTCCACTTCATCCGGAATGCTGTGCAGCAGATCAAACGATGCGCGACGTTGTTGTGGCGAGAGTCCGGCGAGCAGTCGATCCTCGCCCAGCAGATTGCCCATCAGCCAGCCGCCATTGCGCCCGGACGCACCGAAACCGGCGGTTTGCGCCTCGACGATGGCGATATCCAGAGCCGGCGCGCGCTTTTTCAGGTAGTACGCGGTCCACAGCCCGGTGTAACCGGCGCCGATGATGGCCACGTCAACATCCAGATCCTGCTCCAGCGCCGGTCGCGCGGTGAGCGGCTCGTCGAGTTGATCCATCCACAAACTGATAGTGCGCCACGCCGGCATGCAAGACTCCGCCACTGAAAACCTTCGATGACGTCGATCCTAGTGCGTGACTTCAATGGCTGTCTTGCGCGCGTGCCCGCAAAGAAATTTGTTTGGCGTAGGCCTTCGGCGACTGACCGGTGTGTTGGCGAAAACAACTGTAGAACGCTGACAGCGAATTGAAACCGGCGGCAAACGCCAGTTCGTCGATACGCAGCGGTGGCGTGGCCTGATCCAGCAACTTGAGCAAGTGCTGCAAGCGTGCCTGATTGACGTAGCGATAGAAACTTTGGCCCAACACCTGATTGAGCAGGTAGGAAATCTGATTGCGGCTGTAGCCGCACTCCTTCGCCACCCGTTGCAGGTCCAGTTCCGGATCGAGATACGGTTGCTGGCGTTCGAAGTACTGCTGCAGATCCTCGGCCATGAAACTGATCTGGCGCGGTGACAACCCCAGGCGACTCACCGCCGGGCGCTCACTGGGTGCGGCGGCGCCATTGGTTTGTGCGCGAACCAGCGAAGCGTATTCGTTGACCCGCCAGATCAACCCGTCCTTGACCGTGATCGCTTCGCTGGAACGGAACGACACCAACCCGTCACCGCCACGCAGGGTCACTTCGTACTGAATGAACGCGGTGTTGCCATCCACGCGGATGCGGTCGCAATGCTCGAGCGCTTCGTCGGATTCTCGCGGCATGCTCACGCGCACGTACTCGCGCAATTCGTCGAGGCCAAGGACCCGGTTCTGGAAGAAATCGTTGTACTGGACGTCCGGGTGATACAGCGCCATGACGCTGTCCAGGTCGCGGTGTTTCCAGCTCAGGTGATAGCGCATGACCGTGGCAGCCGTGGCCGGGGTCTGTTCTGGCCCATCATCGTCGGCGTGCATAAAGGTCTCGGCGCAAAAGCACCGAGCTTGCCCAAGTTCGACGAAACGATCAACGAGCAAACCGTAGTGGCCTTTTGACGATGACTGACCGAGGCGTGACTTACATCAAAAAATGCGCAGCAATCGCAAAATGAACTGAAAAATCTCACGGAAAATTCACATGCGGATGCTACTTTTAACCTCACTGACCGGTTGAGCCATTGAAGGCTCTTCCCACCTAACGTGAGCAAAAGGAAGCGCTCGATGAAGAAGGCGGGCAACACATGAACAAAGGCTCCAGTAAAGTCACGTTTCCCAACGCGTGCCAGCTGATGCGCTGGCACTTTCATCCCATGGGTTTCGAAGCGACGATGGATGCACCGGGCAGCATGATTGCCCGTCTGTTTGATCGTGCCAGCGGCGAAACCATGATCGCCATCGCCGGCATTCCGTGTGCCACGGTGATGAACGCAGCAGACGTCGAGCGCATTATCGAAGCTGTGGAAGACGAACTGGAGGCTTTCATTCCTCCGGAATCTCTCAAGAATTACGCATAAGCTTTTGCTTTATATAAAAAAGCCCGCCAATTCAGGCGGGCTTTTTTGTGCGTCGTGCTACGCGTTTTGCGGCTGTTTCCGCTGATCGAGGAAGAACGCCTTGCCTTGGGCTACGCGGTCTGACGCTCTGGGCATGTTGACTGCCTGGCTGTCCTGCGGCTCGACGTACCAGTAGCAATGGCTGACCGCCCGGGTGATACCAACGTAGGCCAGCCGCAGAATCTCGTCCTTCTGCGCCGAGTCATAAGGCTCGCTGTCGCCAGCCTTGCCCAGACCAGCCATGCGATACACCTGGTTCTTGTATGGAGAACTGGTCAGGTGCTGGCAGTCACCCAGCAGGAACACCGCATCGGCTTGCAGACCTTTGGCACTGTGGTAAGTCAGTTGCTTCAGGCGTCGAGCCTCGTACGGCAAGCTAGAATCAACATTAACTACAGACTGAATATGCTGCTCTATCAATGACTTATCACTACTTTTTCGATAGAGCATCAAGATTGAATCGCCGCGATTGTAATGTTCGGCCAGGCGCTGGCCCAAAGCCTGATCATCACGCTCCAGCACGTTCACCGGCTGCAATACCTTGGACGCCCCGCTAGCCTTGGCCTTCTTGCCGGGGATTGCCGGTGCAGCGCGGACGATATGTTCGGCAGCATCGATGATGTGCTGATGGCTACGATAATTGTCACTGAGCATCACCCGCGTGCTGCCTGGTGACGGGAATTCCTTGTTGAACTCCATGAAGTAACTCGGCGAACTGCCGCGCCAGCCGTAGATCGACTGCCAGTCGTCACCCACACAGAGCAACGACGAACGCTGCGCACCTCGCCCGACGTGCATGGCCGGGCCGCGACTGCGGATTTCCGCCAGGCTGGCGCGGATCCATGAAACGATTTGCGGCGATACGTCCTGAAACTCGTCGATCATCAGGTGCGACATCGGTCGCAGCAGCTCATCACTGAGCAGCTTCAGGTTCTCTGGCGAATGCTCGCTGAACAGCACAAACATTCGGTTGTAGGTCATCACCGGAGGCTTCTGATCGAGCAGATGATCTTCCAGGGCGCGCCAGAACAGGCTCAGCGCCTCGAAGAAGAATCGGTCCGGATCGTCCTTGGCAAAGCTCATGCGGCCGACGGCATCCGGCACATCCAGCCCAAGGTTTTCGATGAAGCCGGCCGCCGCGACAAAACAGTCCAGCAGCGGCGCCGAAACCAGCTCACCTTTGACCTTGTAATCGAAGCCTGGACCGGCGCTCGCGTCGCCGGCCAATGTCGACAAAACCCGCTTTGATGCCTCGTAGCTTTCCAGCCAAATCAATGGTTTACGACAGAAAGCTTGAAACAGGGTGCGCTTCACAGCCCATTCAGCACGCACGCTGAGTTTAGCGTTGGGGCGGCAGAACTGCGGGTTTTCCCGGGGATCGAAGCCGAGTACCACCCAGGCATCGAGGCTGGGGATGTAGCCATGACAATGGAAAGTCGATCCATTGATCTCGAACGTCTGCCGACTGGGCTCGATGCCCTTGATCGGCCAGGCACCGGCGCGAAACCACAGGTCCTCGATGGCATCACACAATTCTTCGTCGCGCTTGGCCGCCAGCTCGGTCACCGCCATGCGCTTCTGCACGTCCGGGTGATCGCGCTCAAGCTCCTTGAGCTGCAGCGCAGCTTTGGCCAGCGGTTGAATCAACTGGCGGAAACGTTCGTCTTGATTGAATAACCGGTGGTAGCAGGCATTGAGCTGCTGGCGCTGGGCATCATTGATCCGCAGATCGAACGGGTTGCTGTCGACCTCCTCGTCAGCGCCTTGCGCGCGATTGCTGAGATTTTCAAAAGCCTGTAAGCGCTCGAACCCCGGCAAGCTGCGAACCATTGGCAGAATGCGTGAGTGAAAGGTGCGCACCAGCTCCCGTGCCTGTTTCAGGCTTAACGACTGGCCCCAGAGCGCGAATATCTCGATCAGCTTATTGATGAAATCCTTGCGCGACTCACGGGTGAAGGTCACCACGGTCATCGAATCCAGCTCAAAGCCCAGATAATGCGTAAGCAACAGGATCCGCAGCACCAGCGTAGTCGACTTGCCTGCCCCGGCCCCGGCGATCACCGAGGTCGAGGGGGTATCGCTGAAGATCATCTTCCATTGTGCGAGGCTTGGCTGGGCGTGATCAGGCAACAGGCGCGCTACATCGGCTTTCATGCGTTTCTTCAGCTCGGCGCTGAGTGGTAGACGCCAGTCGTCGAACAAATGGTTATCGACGCTCGGCGGGCGATGCTCGGTGCTGCGGCTGTCGCGAATCAGTAAAACCTGTCGGCCTTCCTCCAGCCCTTCAAGTTTTCCCTCTCTGAAGCCGTATTCCACACCCGCAGTGTGGCCGCTACGAAAGCCGTCAGCCTGGCCGTGTAGCCACGAGGCACGGTGCTGGGCGCGCAAACGCGTCAGGCCGTGGCCGAAGAAACGCGCGGCCAGTCGCTTGAACCATGGCATCTCGGCCAATGGACGAAGTTCGGGAGGAAGATCGGAAGTGTGTTGCGCCACGCTGACGGGCTCCAGTGTGTGAGGCTGTTGCGGCTATGGTCGCCGTATTTGCCCATGAGTTCTAGCGAAATGCTTACAGGTCATTGGTTTAGGCGATGAACTGAAAGCTGGGTGAGATCGTTTCGAGCCGGTTTCCCATCAACGGATTCGATGAGAATGCCGCACTTTTTACGCTTTTTCTCGATGTTTGACTGATGGATGATGCCCGTCATTAACCGACGGTCTCGCTTCGTGGCTCTGGCGTTACGCCCCATGACGAACCTTTTGAGGAGACGATCATGCTTGAACTCAGACCTTTCAACACGCTGGGCGGCGCTCATCACGGCTGGCTGGATGCCCATCACCACTTTTCGTTCGCGGAATACTACGACCCGCAACGCATGAACTGGGGCAATCTGCGGGTGTGGAATGACGACGTGATCGCCGCCGGCACCGGGTTCCCGCTGCACCCGCACCGCGACATGGAAATCATCACCTACGTGCGTGAAGGTGCGATTACCCACCAGGACAACCTTGGCAACAAGGGACGCACTGAAGCCGGCGACGTGCAGGTCATGAGCGCCGGTACCGGCATCGCACACAGCGAGTACAACCTTGAAGACAAGGAGACCCGAATCTTCCAGATCTGGATTCTGCCGACGGAAACTGGCGCGCCGCCATCGTGGGGTGCCAAACCGTTCCCCAAAGGCCAGCGCGAAGGCTTCGTGACCCTGGCCAGCGGCAAGGATGGCGACGACCAGAGCCTGCGAATTCGCGCCGATGCGCGTTTGGTCGCGGCCAACCTCAAGGCCGGCGAAACCGCTGAGTATCAGCTGGATGCGGGACGTCGAGCCTATCTGGTGCCCGCCACTGGCTTGATTGAAGTCAATGGCTTGCGCGCGAAAGCTCGGGACGGTGTTGCCGTCGAGCATGAGTCGGTGCTCACGGTAACGGCGCTGGAAGACAGCGAAATCGTGTTGGTGGATCTGGCTTAGATTGCGGGCATGAAAAAGGGTGACCAATTGGGTCACCCTTTTTACACAGGATTTAACGGCTGCCAACCTTGTGGCGAGGGAGCTTGCTCCCGCCGGGGCGCGAAGCGGCCCTGTTTTGCGACTGCTTTGCAGCCGAGCGGGAGCAAGCTCCCTCGCCACAGTTTTTTTGCTGTTTACTACTATTTCGTAGAAATAGCACCATCCACCAGGGTTTGCGCTTCGGCCACCAGTTGCTTGAGGTGGTCGTCGCCAATGAAGCTTTCGGCGTAGATCTTGTAGATGTCTTCGGTGCCCGAAGGACGCGCGGCGAACCACCCGTTCTCGGTCATCACCTTCAAACCGCCGATGGCCTGATCATTGCCCGGCGCATGGCTGAGAATGCTCTGAATCTTCTCGCCTGCCAGCTCGGTCGACGTTACTTGCTCCGGCGATAGCTTGCTCAGCAGGGCTTTCTGCTCAGGGTTGGCCTTGGCATCGACGCGTACCGAGAACGGTTCGCCGAGTTCATCGGTCAGGGCGCGATAGGCCTGGCTCGGGTCACGGCCGGTACGAGCGGTCATTTCGGCTGCCAACAACGCCGGAATCAGACCGTCCTTGTCGGTGCTCCAGACGCCGCCATCCTTGCGCAGGAACGAAGCGCCAGCACTCTCCTCGCCACCAAAACCCAGCGAGCCATCGAACAGGCCATCGGCAAACCATTTGAAACCAACCGGCACTTCGTACAGACGACGTCCCAGGCGCTTGGCCACGCGATCGATCAGGCCACTGCTGACCACGGTTTTACCCACGGCCGCGTCGGCGCGCCATTGCGGGCGGTTCTGGAACAGGTAGTCGATAGACACCGCCAGATAGTTGTTCGGTGCCAGCAGCCCACCCGACGGGGTGACGATGCCATGACGATCGTGATCCGGGTCGCAGGCGAAGGCCACGTCGTAACGTTCCTTGAGGCCGATCAAACCTTGCATGGCACGGCTGGACGACGGGTCCATGCGGATCTGACCGTCCCAATCGACCGTCATGAAACGGAAAGTCGAATCAACCTGCTTGTTCACCACATCCAGATCAAGACGGTAATGCTCGGCAATCGCCGACCAGTAGCGCACCCCTGCTCCGCCCAATGGGTCTACACCCAGACGCAGCTTGGCGTCACGGATGGCATCGAAGTCGATCACATTGATCAGGTCAGCGACGTAAGTGTTCAGAAAGTCATGACGGTGGGTGGTGCTGGCCTTGAGCGCCTGCTCGTAGCTGAGGCGTTTGACGCCTGCCAGCTTGTTGGCCAGCAGTTCGTTGGCTTTGGCTTCGATCCACTTGGTGATGTGGGTATCGGCCGGGCCGCCGTTGGTAGGGTTGTATTTGTAACCCCCGCTTTGTGGCGGGTTGTGCGACGGCGTAATCACGATGCCATCGGCCAGGCCCGAGGTGCGGCCACGGTTGTAGCAGAGAATTGCATGCGAAACCGCAGGTGTCGGCGTGTATTCGTCACCTTCGGCGATCATCACGGTCACGCCGTTGGCCGCCAACACTTCCAGCGCACTGGCCCCGGCCGGGGTCGACAGCGCATGGGTGTCGATACCGACGAACAACGGGCCATCAATGCCCTGGGCTTCGCGGTACAGGCAGATCGCCTGGCTGATTGCCAGGACATGCCATTCATTGAAACTCAGATCGAAAGAGCTGCCGCGGTGACCCGAAGTACCAAACGCCACACGCTGGGTGGAAATCGAAGCGTCCGGTTGGCCGGTGTAATAAGCCGTTACCAGTCGCGGGATATCGACCAACAATTCTGCCGGTGCCGGTTTGCCCGCAAAAGGACTGATAGTCATGCAAAACCTCTGAAATAGAGTGGTTCAGGAAATACAGCGCAGTTTACTGGCAGTTTGACCGCAGCGCGACGGGATCTATCCGACAGATTTCAACGTTCATTCAAGCGATGCCAGCCGCAGTGCATCACCCAGCATGGTGATCGCTCCGGCCAACCCGGTTTCGCCATGATCCAGCAGGTTCAGGCGCAGATGACGACGGTGCAATCCCTGCAAGCTGAACAGTTCGCCCGGCGCGATCAACACCTGTTGCCTGAGCAGGCGCTGAAACACATCGCGCATGTCCACCGGACGCAGCGCCCGTACCCAGATCGTCGCACCGCCCTGCGGCTCGACGACCTGCAGCGCATCGCCCAAACGTTCGCGCAGCAAGTGGATCATCGGGGTCCGACGCTCCTTGAGGAGCCGGCGCAGCACGCTTAGATGCTGATCAATCCGACCGTTTGCGTACAGCCGGGCAATCGCCTTCTGGCGGATGGGTGACAGTCGGAACGAGCGCATCAGAAAATGCCGCAGCATTTCGCTTTTCCATTGGCGCGACAGTACGAACCCGTAAGGTGCCTCGATGCCGACGGTTTTCTCAAACGTAGAGAAGATCAACAGTCGGTCAGGATCCAGCCGATCACGCAAACGCTCGCCGTCCAAGGCCTCAACAAGATCGCCGTAGCAATCGTTTTCCAGCACCCAGGTGCCATGTTCGGCAAGCATGCTGGCGATGGTGTTGCGGTTTTCCGCAGGAACCTGCGTACCGCGCGGCATGGACAAACCCGAAGACAGCAGAATCAGCCGCACGTTTTCAGTGTTGAGCAGTGCTTCCAGGCGTTGCGGTTCCAGCCCTCCACAGGCCTGCAACGGCAGTTCGATCACCCGCACCTCTGCCGCCTGCAGCAATCGCAATATCACCCAGTCACAGGGCGATTCGACCAGAATGGTGGCGTGTCTGAGCTGCAGAACGGCAACCAGGACCTCCAGTACTCCGCGCAAATCCGCGCCGATGTAGACATCCTCGGCGTGCCAGCACTGTCTCGGCGAAGTGGTGTAGCGAGCCGCGAGAACGGCGCGCAACTCCAGCTCGCCGCAGGGCTGATCGAGCAACGGCGGCTTGCGGGGGTACTGACGCAGCAGTTCGCGTTCCAGCAACAGCAATGGACTGTCCAGCGATTGCACTGAAACCGGATCTTCTGCGCTCAACAAGCGCATCCCCGGGCGTCGCGCATTGACGTAGAGCGCCTCAAGCAGATCGTTGCCAACGGCCTGAGGTGTCAGCCCCGCAATCGCCCGGGCGTAGTACCCGGACTTGGCGACGGAATAGACTAGTCCTTCTTTCTCCAGCAGCGAATACGCGTATTGAATGGTCGAGATCGATACGTTCAGGCGATCTGCCAACTGGCGCAGTGACGGCAGCCTGACGTTGCCTGCTTCAGCCGAATCCGCGATCAGTCGTATCAAGTAGCGATAGACGGCCTGATAAGCGAAACCCGACTCCCGCCCAGCTTTCATGAGCCCAATACCCTTGACACAGATGCGCCGAAGAATTGATCACTCACCTCAACGTTCCGCTGACCGGTCACTCATGCTGGCGTCGATGCCATCAAGTCCTGCAGTTTGCAGTGCGGTATTCGTTGCGTGCAGACCAGCCCCGCGCACCGACAATGACTCCATGGCGTAGAGACGACTGATCAGCCTGACCGGCAATCCACTGACATCCGTCATCCATTGCAGCACTTGCTCCGGGCCGTGCAGCCCCTGCATGGCCCGATGCAAATCGGGCATCGCCACCAACATGCCGGGATGACAGCTGCGCAGGAACCGTTCGAGGCGGGCTCCACGGTTAATAAACGGCGAGAACAACAGGCAGACCCATTGGGTCTCATTCAAGCCGTACGTCGCTTGAATGCAGTTCGCCGCCGACTCGCGCAGCTCATCAAGCGCTGACTGCGGCCCCAATCGTGCCATCATCTGCTCGCATACCGGTTCCGGAACCCGTTGCTGCTGCATGGTCACCAGCATGTGCTGAACATGTTGCGAAAACCCGGCTTCATAGCTGCGGCCATCGACGATCTCGGCCTCCAGCCCGCGCAAATGGGCCTCGATCAACGGGTCGGCGTATTCGCCCTCGCCCTGGTGGAACACCCATTCCTCGGCCTGGAACCCGAGAAACTCGCTGAGCAGCGGCCAGCGCTCTTCCAGGTTGCCCACCGCCATGTCGTGAATGTCGACAAACGTGGTGCGGCGGCAGGACTCGAAACTGCCCTCGGGACGCCAGCACAACCGTTCGGCTTCGGCGTAAAAACCACGGTACAAGTCCCCTCCCAACCCGTCGAGCAAGGCGAACAACTCATCGAATGTCCCGGCATTGGGCGGTAGCGCACCGATGCCTGCCTTTTGCACCGCACGATCGAGGTTGTCGATGAATTGTTTCTGGCGTCGCAACGACTCACTGGCCACCCAGGCATCAACACCATTGCCCCAACGAGCGATCTGCCCGCAAAACTCCGCCCAGGCCAGGCAGGCGTCGTCCCACAACTCGAGCTTCTCGTCCTTGGCCCGTCGATGCCCCATCATCAGCAGGTTGGTGCGATTGGCTTGCGTACTGTCCTTGTCAGGTGGCGCCAGGTGATCGAATGGCAACACGTGACGATGATCCACCATCAGCAACTCGACACGGGGGTCGTCATACAGGAACAGGGCAGCGAAACTGCGGTGCATATTGCTGGACGCCGCCCCCGATTCGCTCCTGCGCAACGTAGCCACACGCAATTGAAAAGTGGCCGGGGCGCGGCCGGCGATACTCAGCTGCGCGGCGCGCAGCAGGGCCAAGGTGTAGCAACTGTCACGGGTACCAGACGGTGTCACCATGACCTTGTAGTCACCCATGCGTTCCATTCCTCCGGCTGCGGCCACCAACCGTTGAATCAGCAATTGCAGCGCTGTCCGTTCGGCTCTGGAAAAGAAACTCAACAGACGCTGCAATACTTGCTGGTAGACATAGTTCATTGCCTGATCATGGATCGTGCTCATCGGTACTTTACCCGGCGTAAAAAATTCATATCGCGCATCAGCAGCGATGCTGGCGCAATAAATTCATCAATAAGTAATAGACGATCAAATACTAACACTTATGGTTTTGTAGTTATTTGAAACACTTGACACAAAGAAGTCGGCGAAGCCACCACCTCAGGTGACGCAAACCCCCGCCGCCATTGAGTTTTTTCGTACATAAAAATATCTGATGAAACTTCTTACAGCGTCCCACGAATATTGAGTACAAGAAAAGCAGAACAACAATAGGAAATAACCTACAGCCATTAAACAGAAATCGCTATATCGCCCACGAAAGAAAACATTAAACGCGCAACGGGAAACAGAATGCACAGACATGGCTCATTCCTTGAGATGAAAGTAATCATTCAATTATCAGGGCTTATATGACGATTAGAAGATACAGATGGCAGACAAAAACCGGTTCAGATGTACAACCGGCCACGCACCATGCCCGGTATGTCTGATTATTTGCGAGGGGTAAAACGCAAGAGTCCGTGGGTTCACGGACTCTGTTCGGAGGGAGTTACGCGGGTTCGACCTGCAGGGCGACCCGTTCACGGCATGGGCATTCGTCCATGTAGCGATGTGCTTCGACGAAATCGTTGAACGGGAAGACCCGAGTCTTGAGTGGCAGCAGCACGCGGTCGGCCGTCAACTGATTGATATCACGCAGGGCACGTTGCAAGGCGACGTGATCCTGAACAATGCCCAACTCGGGTTTACCGGTGAAATTACCGATGCAGTGCACAAAGAACTGGATGTTCTTCTGGAACGCCGCGCAGGCCGGAAATGGTGTCTGGTTACCACCCTGCAGGCCATACAGGACCAGGCTGCCACGCGGTGCGAGGACATCGCCGAGCAACGACATCTGCGGGCCACCAAGACCGTCGAACACCACATCGACGCCACGGTTATCAGTGATCTTGTTGATTCGCATCAACAGGTCTTCTTCCTCGGTAACAATGACTTTCTCGGCGCCCAGGGACAGCAGGTATTCACGCTCATCAGCAGCTTTCGTCGCGGCAATCACCCGCACACCCAGCGCCTTTCCAAGCTGGACAAAGGAAGGACCGGCGCAATGGCTGGCATCAGTGACCAGGGCAAACTGCCCGGGCTTGACCCGCGCCAGATCGGCATAGGCGAAATAGGCGATCAACAGCGGTGTGTAATGCACGCTGGCTTCGACCGGGCTGAGCACATCCGGATAGCGGGTCAGCGCGGTACGTGGCAGCACGATCTGCTCGCCATACACCGGGTAGTCGTTGGGGCTTTCGGCCGGAAAACTGGCCACCTTGTCGCCCACCGACAGATCGTCGATACCCTCGCCGACGGCGGTCACCACGCCGGCCATTTCATGGCCGAGACCGGACGGCAGGCGTGCCTGGGACGAGGCCAGGTTCTGACGCCAGAGAATGTCGTACCAGCTGATGCCGATCGCCTCGACACGCACCTGCACTTCGCCAGGACCTGGCTGAGCGGCCGCATGCTCTTCGCATTTGAGCACCTCGGCCGGACCAAACTTGTGAAAACGGATCGTGCGGGACATCGCAAACCTCGTCAAAGTAACCTCTAATGCCCTGAACTCTATCTGGGCTTTTGACCCAAGACTATCAGTGGCTATTAATAGTCGACATGCCTGTCATTGATTCCGCAGTATGAACGGCATTGGCAAAATCGATGAAAAAATGCCGCAACCGGCCCGGTAGAGCTGAATTTAGCGGTGCAGAGTACCAGCCTTTCCCCGTAATATTCATGCCGGCCATTGTTCTCATATGGTCGCTCTCGTCAAGCTTGATGACTCTGCCAGGACTCCAGATGAATCGTAATGACCTGCGTCGTGTCGACCTGAACCTGTTGATCGTATTCGAAACATTGATGCACGAACGCAGTGTGACCCGTGCCGCGGAGAAGCTGTTTCTCGGCCAGCCGGCGATCAGTGCGGCGCTCTCGCGCCTGCGCAGCCTGTTCGATGACCCGTTGTTCGTGCGCACCGGACGCAGCATGGAACCGTCCGCCCGCGCGGTGGAAATCTTCGCCCTGCTCTCCCCGGCGCTCGACTCGATTTCAACGGCTGTCAGCCGCGCGGCGGAATTCGACCCTGCCACCAGCACCTCGGTGTTTCGCATCGGCCTGTCCGACGACGTCGAATTCGCCCTGCTGCCGATGCTGCTGAAGCGCCTGCGCGCCGAAGCACCGGGCATCGTCCTCGTCGTGCGCCGAGTCAACTACATATTGATGCCGGGCCTGCTGGCCTCCGGCGAAATCTCCATCGGCGTCAGCTACACCACCGACCTGCCGGCCAACGCCAAGCGCAAGGTGCTGCGGCGCAGCCAGCCGAAACTGCTACGCGCCGACACCGTGCCGGGGCCGCTGAGCCTGGATGACTATTGCGCACGTCCGCATGCGCTCGTGTCGTTCGCCGGCGACCTCAGTGGCTTCATCGATGAAGAGCTGGAGAAACTCGGGCGCAAGCGCCACGTGGTACTGGCCGTGCCGCAGTTCAATGGTTTGAGCACGTTGCTCGCGGGCACTGACATTGTTGCGACCGTGCCGGACTACACCGCTGATGCGCTGACCGCTGCCGGCGGCGTGCGCGCGGAAGATCCGCCGCTGCCGACGCGTACGTTTGAGCTGCATATGGCTTGGCGCGGGTCGCAGGACAACGATCCGGGGGAGCGTTGGTTGCGGTCGCGGATTCAGATGTTTTTTGGCGATCCTGAGAGTCTTTAGGCGTCGTCGGGCAGGCTATTTATCTGATCATTTTTGCCTTTCGACAAACCATGGAGCTCCATTCACTACCGTTGGATGGCTACATTGGGGGCACATCTGAGGGCATACTTTGGATGGTTTGAAAAGGATGCCCCCAGCCTGAGGTCCAACAGTTCCCTTCTAGAAATGTCACCCTTTGTTGTTCCCACACACCGCGGTCATTTGCCCTCCGGCTCTACCGCATTCTGTAGAGCCACCTTCCTCAGCAACTGATCTACGTGCTCCCTCTCCGCTCGAAGCGCCGAACGTAGCTCCTTGTTCTCTGTCTCATGAATCCGCGCCCAACGCAGGCTCGCACGGCAATTGACGACCACCGTCCACACCTTCTGCAGTTTCAAGTAGTGGGCCAACAGCAGCACAGCAATCGCCACCATCATCACCAGCGCCGCTGTCGAAATCACATCCGTCTTAGTCATGCTCAATCCTTTCGCTAGGTCATTTGTTCCAAAGACAGCCAAAGGATATGTAATGTTTTTTTACACGTATAGATTGTAGACTTGTACAGGTAAACAAATCACGCACATGGACGGCCCATGAAACGCACTCAGCAGATCAATCAGGTTCGCTGGGACCTGGCACTTCGCTATCGCTTGATCGAGACCGTGGCCTGGTGGGAGGGCCGCCTGACCACGGGCCATCTGATGCAGAGCTTCGGCATCAGTCGCCAGCAAGCATCCAAGGATATCAACACCTACATCACCGAGCATGCGCCTAAGAATCTTACATATGACAAACAACTGAAGGGCTATGTGCCGAGCAAGCACTTCAAGCCGCTGTTCATCGACGACAGTGCCAATGCCTATCTGCAACTGTTGAACCAGACCCACTCGCGGGCACCGCATGTGGAGGGGCTGGCACTCGCCTATGCACACACCAAGGTGCTGGAGGTGCCGAACCGCACAATACGCCCAGAGGTACTGAGGCCACTGCTCAAGGCATGCCGCAATGGCGAGGTGATTGCCATTGAATACGTGTCGTTAGCCAACCCAGTACCGGAGACGCGACTGATCTCGCCGCATACCTTGATCTACACAGGCATGCGCTGGCATGTACGGGCCTACTGCGAGAAGAACCGCAAGTATCGGGATTTCGTGTTGAGCAGATTCCGTGGGGAGCCGGAGTTCGAGCGAACGAGCGAGAACCTGATCGGCGATGACGAGGAATGGAACACCCTCATCGATGTGATAATCGAGCCGGATTCGCGGCTGAAACCTGACCAGAAGGCGATCATCGAAGTCGACTTCGGTATGGACGATGGCGAACTGGTCATCCCGACGCGGTGTGCGCTCGTGGGTTACGTACTGCAGCGCTACCAGATCGATCCGAAAAAGCTTGAGCCCAAGGCCCCGGCACAACAGATCGTGGTGAAGAACCTGGAGGCGTTGACCCCTTGGCTCTATGTATAAGCCCTGTTACAGGAGAGATGGCGTTGAATCGTGGCCAGTGTGCAGACATATGTAAAGTTTGTGACACACCCAAGGTGCTTGGGATGTGCGTGCACTTCAACGCCCATTGATTCACTTGCAAAAGCTTCACTTGCAGTGGCCCAGGGCCCAAGCGCCCATCCATCCGAGCCCCGGATTCGAACGTCCTCCTCTCGAACTGCAAGCCCCTTTCCAACTATGCCAGGTGTTCATCCATGACTTCGCCCCCCGAACCTGCATGGATTGTTTACCTGTGCATGTAAACACTCTAGATACACCCTGAAATCCTACATATCTTGCCCCTATCTGACACGGTTGACCTCATCGACTCAGGTCGCTGCGCCAGACCCAAAAAGTCAAATTACCCGAAAGGAACGCACCATGAAAAATCTCCTGGCAACCATTGGGCTCGTGGTGGTGATCAAGAAGGGCTACGAGTTGCACCGCGAATATTCGGAGTTAAAACGCGCCCTTTCGGCACGCGAAAAGGCTCAGTCATGAACTGCTTGTGTGTAGCCGCTATCGCCTAAAGTCAAAATGGCATTGCGCCACCATCCGAGTTAGCATGTCGCGACTCGCTTAACCTAGAAAAGGACCTTCCATGAGTGTTAGCGCCTATCTTCGCGAAAACCTCCGCTCTATCTCTTCCAAGAATGTTTCCGTTGCTCCGGGGATCGATGAAAAAAAGCTGAACAACGCACTTAAGGCCTTCGCATACAACGGGCTGCCAGGAAACGTCGTGGCATTGTTCGACAACACCCTGTTCGGTACTGGCAAGGACGGTCTGCTGTTCACTGGCGAGCAAGTGATCTACCGCTCCGGATTCGCCGACCCGATCCACTTCCCCTACGAAGATATCCGCAGCGCCAAGTACACCCAGGTGCACACCGGAAGCATGGACAAGCTCGAGCACATCCTGATCTTCGAGCGTAAGGATAATAGCCAACTGGTCATCAAGGACCTGAGTGATTGCGACTACGCAGCACTCGCATCCGTGCTGCAGGGCGTTATCGAAAACTTCACCGAGTTCCAGGACGAAAAACAGCTCATCCCTCTCGAGGAGATGGAAGAAGCAGTCAAAGTGGCTTACCTCAAAGTCATCGTGAACATGGCCTACGACAACGACTCGGTCATCGATGAAAAAGAGTTCGCGGAGATCTTGCTGTTGATGACGCGGCTGGACCTGGAACCCGAGTCGCGCTTCACTGTGCGCGCCTACATGACCGGTTTCAACCAGGCGGCAGCGCTCGATGCACTGCTTGCGGAGCTAGACAGCCATTGCCCACGGGGGCAGATTAGGCCGCTGCACATTTCTCTGACCAAAGACTTGATCAACCTGCACTTCTCCACCGGCGGCGGCTCGCTGGAGACCTTTGGCTTCCTACAAAGAAACCGTGCGCTCTTGCAGGTCGACGATGACGAGATCGACCTCGCCGTCGCGGCCATCCGTAACGACCACAGCATGCTGAAGGACGATGTCACCGATGACCAAATTGTCAGCGCGCTGAAGCTGCTTTCGGCGAAGGCCGCGGCTGTCGGCACCCCACTGGCCGCAGTGTATCTCTCGGGTTCGGTGGTAGGCATGTCTGCGGCCGGGCTGACGTCCGGCCTCGCCACGCTGGGCATGGGCGGCATACTCGGCCTGTCGGGCATGACCACGGGGATCGGTGTCGCCGTGCTGCTCGGTGTGGGCGCCTACGCAGGCGTGCGCAAACTGACGGGCGCGGACGAGCTCACGCGCTCGAAGCGACGCGAGCTGATGCTGGTCGAGGTCATCAAGCAGACCCAGGCGACCATTTCGCTGCTGATGCAGGACCTCAACCACATTACCGATCGGCTGAGCCAGGCCCTGGCCGAGCATGGCGAGCAAGGCCAGATGATCCAGCGCCTTACCTCCATGATGGGGCAGATGACCGGCGCCGGTACCGTGCTGACCAACAAGTGCGAAGCGACCCAGAGCAGCGCGACCAAACTGCGCTGCGCTCGTTTCCTCGACGACGCCAAGCTCAAGACGCTCACCAAGGAGCCTACTAAGGCAGAGCTGTTCGACTTCATCAGGTCGTTCTACGAAGAACGTTCATTCTCCCAGGAGAAGGACGGCCAGCAGTTCGAGACGCTCAAGCTCGCAATCAAACCAGGCGTTTCGCCGAAGGCGCTGGAGAACCTTGCCCGAGCCTTTGAAGCGGTCGGTTATTTCAACGTCAGCGATGTACTTGTCGGCGGCGCCGCCGACATGGCAGACAAGGCTAAGGGCAAGCTGCTCGGTCTGTTCTCATGAGCATTAAGAATGCGTCGACTGAACAGGCCCAGGCGATGCTGGTGCAAAAGCACCAGTTGAACACCGCGCTAAACCACGTAGGACTGGTCAATGGTGCACTGCAAAGCCTGCAGGTCACGCAGGCACAGAGCCGCCAGCATCTCGAACTGTTGATGCTCGAAGCTGAAACACTGGTCGAAGGGAACCAAGTGATTTTCGAGGTGGATGACGACGATGCGCTGCTTGTCGAGAGTAGTTATGCCGTACAAGAAAACATCGTGAGCGTCGGCACGCCGCTGCCAAACCTCGACTTCATCGACATGAAAGGCAAGAGCGACTGGAGTGGCTATCTCGACCAGGTCGCTTCCTATGCCCAGCGACGGCGGATCGAGTTTGGCCACGATCCGTTCCGCGACCTGATGAGCGCAAGCCAACGTATTGCGCTGGAAAGACGCATCCGCGATGAGTTCTCGTACAAGGGCGCCCAGTGCGACAAATACGACTACATGATCGCCGGCACCTGCGGCCTGATCGGCGGCCTGGTGGACGTTCTGTTCGTCGGCCTCCCAGGTCAGGGAGCACTCACCCACTTTACTGACGAGATGACCGATAACGCGGTGCGGAGGTTCGCTGCCTGGAACGGCTGGCAAGGCCCTAACAAAGGCAGTGACCCGGTAACCAGCGCCATTGGTTTCCTGGAAAGGAAGTACAAGGTCAACTACGACCATCGTCACGGCGGCGATGTCGGCGGCCTATTCAAGATGAGCACGCGCAACCACCACATCAAGAGCCTGGCGCATTCGCCGGACCTAGTCGGGTTGTTCTTTTCGATACTGGATCAGTTCACCAGTAGCGCACATTTCGTCGATGGCGGCCGAATCATCAGTGTCGATACCGAAACGTTCGAGCTCAAGGGCTCGAACCTGGTGGCTAAGCTGTTCTGCGGCTGCATGAATTGGCTGGGGCACCTGTTCTCGGATGTGGCCGGCTCCTCTGGCGCAAAAACGCGAGGGTCGGGTATTCCGATTCCTTTTTACTCGCTACTGCAGTTCATCAACCTCGGCGAGTTTGGACAGCATCGGCAAACCTTCGCCACGATCGCCGTCCAGGTGTTCGAAAAGGGCTACGACCTGCGTCACGGCCTGGCAATGGCTATTCCGGTGATGCTTAGCGAAATGTTGACCCGAGTGATGTGGGTCGTGAAGCAGCGCTTCTATCACGAGAAGGAATGGGCTGAGTGCATTCCATCGGCCACTAATCCCGAACTTCAGCGGATGCTGCTAATGGCACACGGCACCCTCTGCGTGGTAGATGGCGCCGATGCGGCGATTCGCTCGGGCGGCGACATGATCCAGTTCATGTTGCGCTCAAACCTCATTGCCTGGGCGCGCTTCGGCACACTGGCACTCAAGGAACTCAACTCCTGGTACCAGGACGGAAGGCTCGACATCAAGGCCGTCGATACCTACCTGGACGCTGAGTACGAGCGGCTAGTGGCGAGTGCGTGACAGATTCAAAGATTTAAAGCTTGGCAGATATGAAGGAGAGACCGCCGGACTACCGCCCGTACGGCCGCCTTATCGCAGGCCACCCAATGCGCCGCTAGCAGACGGAAGCAAAGCCATACAGCCACAACTCAGAACTCTGATAGTTATCAAATTCGCGCCCGCGGCCCTGCCCTCTGGCGCGTAGTGAAATCCGTGCGCAACGAATGCGAACGCAGTTGATCCAGTGAGAGCAGTCATGGAAAAAAAAGTACTTGGTGTTTTGCAGAATTTCCATTCCGAAGGTCTTTACGTTGCCCCAGACATTCCACGCAAGAAGGCCGATAACGCCGCCGCGTCGTATGGCATGCCCTCTTCCGCGAAAGTGTTCGCCATCGTTGATTCGACGGTTTTCGGTTCGGCCAAGAACGGCCTGGCGTTTACCTCACATGGCCTGTTCTGGAAAAACGACTGGACTACCACCTCGGCTAAAACTCATATGCCGTGGGAAGAGTTCAAAGCCACGACTCAGGGTCGGGCCACAAAAGGCTCTGAACTGTTCTTGGGTAATGGCTGCGCGTTCGGCATGGCCGGTTCGAGCATGAAGCCCGAGGCTCTGCTGCAACTGCTGGAGAAGTTAGCGGAGCAGTTGCAGGAACCTGCCGAGCCGGTGGGGCATGCAGTCGAGGCGCCCATTGGGCAGCCTGCTGCCGGCCAGGCGCCAGTTGTACGCGAAGAGCCTATCAGCGCCCCGCCTGCAGCTGTTATTCCTCCTCGGCCACCGCAACCTGAGCCTGAGCCTATCCGCAAGCCCGCGTTCGAAGGCAGCTATCAGCAAGATCAGCTGCAGATCCTCAATGCAGTGGCCAAGCGACACAGGTTGTCCCACCAGATCCAGGTGGCACCCTCGATCAAGGTGTACAAGGTCGAGAAGGTCATCGAGATATCGGCTGGGCAGATCAAGCCATACGACATCCTGATGATCGTCGATAAAACCTTCCTGCAGACTGCCAAGGACTTCTTGGTGGTGACCGCTCAGGCAGTGTGGGCCAAGGGGACACTTCGCAAACTCGAGCAATTCCCGATCAGCGAGATTCGCAGCATTCGCTGCGAGGCGAAGAATCTCTACATCAACGACTACGATTTCCAGTACTTCGATCAGCTTTCAGAGAACGAAGTGCTGGTGATGACCAACATGCTCAAAGAGCTGGTTGTGGCGTTGGGCAACCTGCAGCAGCGCTCGGTTGGCGGGGGCGAACCACAGCTACCTCACCTGCTAGACAACGTTCTGTCTGCGATATACGACGATGTCATCAACGATGCCGTCAGCCGTATGCGCCTGGACAATCCACAAGGTCGAGAGCTCATTACGGCACTGACTGACTGCTGCTTCGCCACATTCTTGCTGGTGAGCGCTCGCCTACAAGAGCATCAGAGCTCAGACCGTGCAGAGATGCTGGGGCAATACCTGCTGGCACAAACCCTGGCGACTGTGTTCGCGCTCCGAAGCAGTGACGAGTTGTGGAGCAGCCTGGAACTACAAGTAGCGTACATGATGATTCAGGGACGGTTGATTTACCGCGTGTTCGGGCAGACCGAGCGGGCCGGTATCGATATGTATCCTGGGCAAGAGTGCTATGTGCAAGCGCTTAGAAGTGTGATGGAGGCAGGTAGTCTTGATGACGGCCTGGATGCGCTACGCGACGTGCTGGGGGAGATTACGCGGGCGAATCAAAAAGCAATTGAGGCTGCGTTTGAATGTGCCGATCAAGTTCAAGAGATGTTTATTGAAGGGTTGTAAGTAGCGGTCTTCCAGGGTTGAAGCGGGCAGACGGGGGGGGCAAGCCCGCCGTCTGCTAGGTGCGAATACAGAGATGCTGCCAACTGAGCCATGTTTATCGCAGTGCCAAGCTACACAGGCAGGTAGAAAATCGCACCGGCCGCTTTGCGTTAGGCGGGCCGGACAAGAACTGGGCTGCACATAACCTGCTTTGATTCCAGATCACCGAGGGAGAACGTCTGGGCGTTCCAGTACCCTACCCTACCCAGTTTGGACGTACACCGAAAGCCATCCAGAGCCATCCAGAGCCATTCTGGATTTCGTCAGGAATCGCCATTCGTGATCGCTCATGTAAGGCTTCTGAGTGGGGGCAAAATTGGGGGCATATTAGGATTTTTTTAAACTGAAACTACCGAGCTAGAGCCAAGTCAAAATGTTTTTTGGCGACCCTGAGAGTCTTTAGGCGTTGTCTGGCAGGCTGTTCGGCTGATCATTTCTGCCTTTCCACAAACCATGGAGCTCCATTCACTTCCAGTGGATTGCTACGTTGGGGGCACATCTGAGGGCATGCTTTGGATGGTTTGAAAAGGATGCCCCCAGCCTGAGGCCAAGCAGGCTATTGATGAGGATGGGTGGACTGAGGGAGATATGAACCCTCGACCCTACCCCGTAAAAACAACCGAAACGCATCTAGTCGTCGAGAGCTACTCCGCTTCGCTACATTTACCCGGCGAACCGTCGCATTCATTAGAATCAAGCATTTTACTTTCCTTATATTTATCTATGAATTTCTTACTTTCCACCCCCCAGTCATTTTTATGCAGGAACCAATCATCCGAGAGCGCACTATGAGTGAGATTCCGCATAGCCCTATCGAAATCAGAGAACAGATCATCGACGACATCCAATGGAAGTTCAACTCTAACCAGATGAGAGCTGGTCATAGTTTGCGGTGCCACATGGAGCTCTGGCACAGTGCACCCAACGCCCAGTGATCCAAGTGATGAGCAAGCACTTAGCAGTGGTAAGGCCAGCAATGAACCAGTTTGTATTTCAGCGACCTTTGCATCTAACGCCCCTTAAAAGGGCGCGCAGCTTAAAGCGCAATGGCGCATCACACTAGCTTGCCTTTTAAAGAAGGTGTGTCCAATCATGGCTGAAATCCGGCAGCGCCCATGCGTTGCAAGCTGCCAGGAGCATCCGTGGTCTCGTATCTTCCCTGAGAGGCGTACGAAAGATCTCGAAACGTTCCAGACAGCCTTTGAAGCGAAGTCTCAATTATGGCCAACTGGCACCACTGCCCTTCTCTCTCCTCTCGCTTCAGCAATGAACTCCGCTTCCCAGCTTCATTGCATGCTCGGTTCTTGGCGATCTTAAATTTTATTTAAAATCAAAATACTCAATCATCATTTTCATTGGCGTCATCATATCCACTTTCAAGAATCCCAGCACCTCAAGAAACCATGAAAGATTATCTCCCATTACAGAAACTTCATCTTCATCATTTGACAGCAGGCAGATAGCTAGCCGCGCCAGTAATACGTCCTTATCTTGAAAGTCACGTATTGCGCCTTTCTCATCGATTTTCGCCCACCAAACCGAAGCCTCGGCCTTACAGACTTCAATTGGGATCTTGCCATTTACATAGTCTTTTGCAAGACGCAAAGGATCATCCTCACAATCAGAGAATTTTATACCCAATGCATCCACAACCTTGACCAAAAATCCGATCTGTTGCTTAAGCGCTTCGCGATTGTCAGATGGCCGAATAATCGCGCCAACGTTATATTTCTTAAAATCAATTTGATTCATACGACGTTAACCTTGAAATGTTGTAAAAGGTCGGCACACGAGGAGCAAGGAGCCTTGTTTGTGCCATGACCATTTCCGGAGCCACCAATATTAACGGTCCGAATGGTTCCTCCAGCAGGATCAATGCCTGCATTCATAGCTTTATCCAAGCAAACCACCTCTGCGCATCCGCCGTGCCATTGGGCGCGTTTATCTGCTGGCGTACCCATCAGCCCCGCCGTTACCTGGGAATATGCGGCACTTCTTCACCGCTTACACCCGTAATAACGTGGTCTCCTTGGCGAAACTCAGATGCCGCCCCAGATGTTTTCCCTCCTGCTACCGCTGCGTCTGCTGCACCTTCGGCAGTGTTGGTTTTTTTGGAGCCAGATGTAGTGCCTTTTCGAGACAGTCCCAAAGCATCGGTCCAACCTGTGGGATTCGGTGCGCACTGATAAAGGTTCAACCCGGCATCGTAACTGAGCGGATCCTTACTGATGAACCGCCCTACCGTGGGGTCATAGTACCGATGTCGGTTGTAATGCAGTCCCGTCTCATGATCATGATATTGGCCCTGGAAGCGTATAGGGTTCATCACCCCATTCTGCCGCGCCCATCCTGAGTGCTGTTCCGTCGCCTGCCCCATGCCTTGTATTGCGCAGCCCAAGCCACGCTGCCTTGATAGTCAGTCAGTTCTTGGGGCGTACCTAAGTGATCGCACTGATACCAAGCCAACGCATCAAACGGTAACGCGCTAGCCTTGTGATTCCACAGCGGATCTTCATCAAGGCTGTATTCACCACTGTAGTCCGGCTGGCCCATGAGGTTGATCGGTGCGTGGCGCACAGCTTGAGCGACCGGGACGAAGGTGCCTGGTTCGAATATGTAGTGAACCGTGCGACCCGGCTCACCATCGGCCTGCGCTGAGCTACTTTCCCAGGCGAGGTTGTCGCCGTCCCACCCATACAAGGTGAAACCGCAACCCAGTTCTCGCTGTTTGCGAGCATGAGCCCTGCCCCCTCCCGCCAGATCCGATGAGGAGTTACACTGAAAGCCATCGACGACCACCCTGCTCCGCCTCAGAGATCGCCAATCTCGATCATCCGCATATCCCACGCTACGGGGGGGCAAAACTGGTGGCATATTTTAGTTTTTCCGACCTAAAAATACTGCGCTAGAGCCCAGTCAAAATGTTCTTTGGCGATCCCGACAGCCTTTAGGCGACGCCGGATAGACTGTTTATCTGATCATTTCTGCCTTTCCACAAACCATGGAGCTGAATTCACTTCCAGTCGATTACTACATTGGGGGCACATCTGAGGGCATGCTTTGGATGGTTTGAAAAGGATGCCCCCAGCCTAAAGTCCAACAGCCCTTTTTCGGAAAAGTCATACGCTACTGCTCGCAAACCAGCATCGCACCAACTGTTTTGATCATTAGCAATAGAATGTAGGCCCTACTCCACTACGCTGAAAACGCCTTTTTTACGCGCAACTACGCGAAATCCGAGCCCTGAGCCTTTTGTTCAACGCAAAGATTTCAATCTCAAGCGCGTATTTTTTGACGTGGAAACCAGGTCGGCGATCGACTCGGTGCCGTACTGTCCTCGACCTACGAGCACCCATCGACCGAGTCGATGACGTCTTTTCCTGCGTATGCGGCAACGGAGACGCGCCCATCACATGAAAGTCGGAGTACTTTCAGCCAACGACGACAGGCAGGAACCGGCCGAGGCTGTGCAAACACGATTTGGATTGGCGCATCTGCCTGAATCGTGTGGAAAATCACGTTCCTACGTAAAACTCAGCTCTACTGAGTAGCGGATCTTCACCAGATTTCACTTACTGGATCGTTTTCGCATCTCTTGGTTCATTTCCGCCCCCCTGTGGGAACTGGTACCGACGACTGACTGGGCACTCTGTCGCATGGCGAGCTCAGGGTCGGCGAGAGATCGCCATTCGCAGGTGCAGCCCACAGGCTCACCCGTTGGTCTTCGATCCGATTTATCGCAGCCAGAAAACCACCAGTGAGGCTCGTTCCGGGCCAGGTTTGTCCATCGCCGATGGCAATTGCCAATCGTATCGGGTCCCGGATCGTTTTGAGCTTTTCGGATGACATGAACCAGAGCGGACTGTGCGTTTCATTCTGGTTGAAACGGCGACTGACGGCCCGAGCTTGCGGTGCTGCTTATCCAAGATGTGGTTTTAGCATGTCCCACGCATCGGTGGTAAATCGGTAACTTCTGTCCGACTGAAAAGCGATCACACCCACCTCGGCTAGACGCTTGAGTACTTCCCGCACACTGACAATCGTCAGTTCGGAAGAAGACGCTTTTATATAAGCATGCACGCCCTGCACACCGATCAAACGTTCCTCCTGCGTAGCCAGGACTAATGCATTGATCACCTTCAAACGAAAGAGACTGGTACGCAGTCCGTAAACACACAGCATCTCGCGGATATGGCGGTTCGTACTGTAATCAAATTCGAGTGCGAGTTGATTGGTCGTGGCCTGAAACGGACGACACCTGTCAGTGGAGGTAAATCCCTGCTTGTCCAGCATGCGAATATTCTCTTTCCGAAATGTTCAAATGGGGTTGCTACGTCTGCCGTAGCAACCCTTCCCGTATTCGTCAGAAGTCGACGGTGGCCGACAGCTGCAAGGTTCGCGGATAACCCGGGGAGAATGCGCCGTACGAAGCAACGCCCGACCAGTACTCACGATCAAACACGTTCTGAACGGTGGCCCGAAACGTCGTCGGCCGGCCTTCAATTTTGGTGGCATAACGCGCGCCGGCATCGAAGCGGGTCCAGGAGCCCAGTTCCTGCGTATTGGCCTGGTTGACGTACTGGCTGTCGGTGTAGATTGCGCCGCCAGTGAGGGTGAAGCCCTCCAGCCATGGCGTATCCCATTCGGCCCAAACGTTGGCTTGCACATCCGGCACGCCGACCGGTTTGTTGCCACGGTTGGCCTGGGTCGCCGAATCGGTCAGTTTGCCGTCGAGCACGGTCACGCCGCCCATCAGGCGAGTGCCCGGTAGCACTTCGCCGAACATGCTCAACTCGACACCACGGTTGCGCTGCTCGGCCTGCACCGAGAACACGTTGTCGGCACCGACTTCGCCACTGGGTTTCTCGATCTGGAACAACGCCAGCGTGGTCATGAACGTGCCGTGTTCGTATTTGACGCCGACCTCATGCTGCTTCGACTCGTACGGCGCGAAGGTCTCGCCAGCGTTGGCCGCCGTGCCCGGGGCGATGTCACCCTTGCTCAAGCCTTCTACATAATTGTAGTAGAGCGAAACGTCTTCCCAGGGCTTGACCACCACGCCGACCAGCGGGGTAGTGGCGTTGTCCTTATATTTCGAGCTGACCGCACCGGCGGCGTTGTAGTTACGCGATTCGATGTCCTGGCGCCGTACCCCAAGGGTCAACTGGAAGCGGTCATCGAGCATCGACATCGTGTCGGTCAACGCCACGCCGGACAGCTTCGATTCGGACACGCGCAACACTTTTGGCGAATTGATGTACTGCTGCGGCCTGTCGATCGGGTGGTAGATATTCGACAGGATGGCCGTGCCGTTGTTGATGCCGCGTGACAGTTCATCCTGATACCGGGTCGCCATCACCGTAGTGGTGTGAGTGATCGGGCCAGTGGCAAACACACCACGCATACCGACGTCTGCCGTCGAGCGATCAACGTTGAATTTGTAGTAGCCGGGAATGTTGCTGGTATCACCGGCGTCGTTGAGGATTCTCGGCACCTGGTCGGACAGGCGCTTGACGTCGGACTTGCCGCCACCGGCATGGGCGAACACGGTGACGTTGTCGGTCAGGTCATATTCACCACCGAGCAACGCCGACTGCTCTTTGGTGTCCGACCAGCCCCAGTCTTGCGAGTGATTGGTGCGGCCGTTCGGCGCAGACGGCACATCAACGCCCGGCGCAATGGTGAAGGGCCGCGAAGCGCCCTCCCAGCTTTCTTTCTGGCTGATGTAGTCGAGGTTCAGGCGCAGGCGCTCGCCGCGATAATCCAGAGCGATTGCACCGATACCGAGGTCGCGGTGCTGATCATCAATCGCCGTGTCGCCGCCTTGCAAGTTGCCGTTGAAACGTACGCCGAACTGGTTTTCCGAGCCGAAGCGCCGGCTCAGGTCCAGATGCCCACCGACCTGAGAATCCGAGGCATAGGTGCCGGTGAACCGGGTCAGGTCTTCATCCAGCGGCCGCTTGGGCACGATGTTGATCACACCGCCGACACCGCTGTTCGGCGAGATGCCGTACATCAGCGCGCCCGGCCCCTTGAGCACTTCAACGCGCTCGGCGTAGTCGGTGAACACCCGATAATTCGGCGCGACACCGTAGACGCCGTCGAACGCCAGCTCACCAAGGTTGCCTTCGCCAATCGGGAAGCCACGGATGAAAAACGAATCGACGATTCCGCCGGTCTGGCCAGTCGAGCGCACCGAAGGGTCGCGTTCCAAGGCGTCGGCGACAGTCACGGTTTGCAGATCGGCGAGGGTTTTTGCGGTGTAACTGGTGACGCTGAACGGCGTGTCCGTCACGTCTTTGTTGCCCATCATGCCCAGCCGTGCGCCGCGAGCCACCTGACCACCGGCGAGGGCTTCCGGTAACGCAGTCGCGCCGTTGTAACGGGCGTTGACGTTGGTGGTGTCGAGGGTCAGCGCGTCCGGCGCGGCGTTCGCAGTGGGGTCGGCGGCAACGCCTGGTTGCTCGGGGCTGGCGGCCCAAGCGTTGGCGCTTCCTGCGACCAAAACGAAATTCAGCATGGCGGTACGCACGGCGAGTTTTAACACCCGCTCACCGCAAGGACGACTGACAACAGGCATGACGTGAGGATCCTTTTCATCGAGGGAAAATGGTAATCACTCCTATTGCCAGTCGATCTGCGAAAAAGTATCACCCGCAGTAAAGTTTTTTTCCGTCGCCCGATCAGGGTCAGGCGTAGAGGCTCTCCAGCGGAATCGCGACCAGCGGCAGCGCGGGGTCAAACGCGTGCCGGGTGGTCTTGTACGGAAAAATCTCGCCGCGAGCGATGGTGGTGAAAATCCGCGCCACCTCGAACGCCTGCCCGGTCTGCCAATGCCGCACACAGACGCGCGGATCGGAGTAGTCGAGCTGGATGCACGGCACCCGTCTCAAGCCCAACTGCAACGCAGCGGTGAAACGGTGATTGCCGTCCATCACGATGCCGCGCGAACGCTCGACGATGATCGGTTCCAGCCAATGCCCGGCGCGGACAATCGACTCGCGCAGCAGCCTCACGTTGGCCGGATCGACCTGCTCCGACTGCAACACTTCGCACAGTGGCCGCAGCGCAATCTGATAACCGTGATCCATGGTGATCTCCTGATTCGCCGGGGATTCAGCAGGCATCGGCGCGGGCAACCGGCGCATGCTGACTGGCCACATCGAGCAGGCGCTGGGCGTGTTCGATCAGCGGCAAGTCGACCATCTCGCCGTCCACTTGCACCGCGTGACTGCCCGTGGCCACCGCCCGCATCACACGATCGGCCCACGCCAATTGACGCGAGTCCGGCAGGAAGGCGGACTGCACCGTCGCCAGTTGCCCGGGATGAATGCACAGCTTGGCGCCGAAGCCCAGCGAACGGGCGTATTGCGAGTCCTGGGCAACCACCGCCAAGTCGCTGATTGCCGGCGTCACGCCATCGATCGGCGACGGCAGATCCGCCGTGCGCGACGCCAGCACGATGCGGTTGCGGGCAAACAGAAACGCCTCGGGCACCTGGCTGCAGTTGATATCGAGCGAGAAATCCAGCGAGCCAAACGCCAGCCGCGCCACGCCCGCAATTGCAGCGATCGACTCGACCTGCTGCAGGCCTTTGGCGGTCTCGATGATCGCGACGATCGCCAGCGTCGGTTGCCACTCCAGCAAGCGCTCGACCGCCCGCGCCAGCGTCTCGGGACATTCGGCCTTGGGCAGGAAAATCCCGCTGCAACGCTCGGGGTAACGCATGTCGCTGAGCCAGCTCAGGTCCTGGCGAAACAGCGAACTGCTGACGCTGTTGAGGCGAATGTAACGCTCACAAGCAACGCTCGGCGTTTTCTCCTGCCACGCCTGGATGGCGTCACGGGCGGCGGCTTTGCTGTCCGGATGAACGGCATCCTCAAGGTCGAGAATGATCGCGTCCGGCCCTGCTTCGCAGGCTTTGGAAAAACGCTCGGAACGGTTGCCCGGCACGAACAGATAGCTGATCGCGAGTGGCGCTTTGCGGCTGAGTCGATCGGATTGCATGGCGTTGCTCCTTTGACGTGAACCAGTCGTGGTTTGTGAAAATTTTCAGGCCCCTTCAACGGCGTGTTTGGCTGCTGTTACGGGGCTTATCGCAAAAGCCCTTAAGGCCTTATTGCTCAAGGAATTAACGGACTTTTTTATCTCGGGGCGAACGAGTCCTTGAGCGTGTAAATACACGTTCATGGATTCGCCCTGAGCAGGTCGTTATTGAAAAATATTTGAAAACCTTACTTGATAATCGTTCGCGTTCGCAATATTGTTCACGCCACCAAGAGGAACTATTCTCGTTTCAAAGCAAGTCATCGGTATCTGGAAAAGTACCTGTCAGTGATGTCACTTAAACATCAGCTACAGGCTGCTACAGGGCAATGGTCCGCAACTAATGGCCATTCAATACGTCCGCACAAACCTTATGGAATGGGGTTCTCATGCAATTGTTTTGTGAACCATTTATTACGATCAGAGCGACAGATCCAATAGCGGACTTCACTTGGCATCCGCCTCCCAGTTGTTTAAAGCCTCGACGCTGACGAGCAAAAAAAACGACCTGCATCGATAACGATCGGTGATCGAACTATCAATGGCGACGTAACTTTCGACGCCAGGGGTTAACTATGCCTACAACAAATAAATCTGCTGTTGAGCAGCCATATAAAGTTCATCACCCGGCGATGTTAACGCCGCTGATCGACCCAGTTATTTCCACGCTTATCAACAAGTTCCCGAACAAACTGACGGAATTAGTGGAGCAACAGGGCTCGCCGTTAAATCTGGTCTGGCCCCATGCGTTTGAATTAAACACGCAAGCGCTGCTGAACGTGTTGAAGCAATACCAAGTGCCCCACGCCATTTTCTACGGGGCCAAGGCCAACAAGTCGCAAAGCATGCTCGGCGCTGCAGCGAATTCGGGGATCGGCGTCGATGTGTCGAGCATTCACGAGTTGAATGCTGCCCTGCGCGCAGGTGTGTCGGGCACAAAAATCTGCGCCACAGGACCAGCCAAGACAGCCGTTTTCCATCAAGCGTTGATCAGCGCCGGTTCATTGATTTGCGTGGATTCGCTGGAGGAATTCGATCACCTGCATAGCGTGTTCCCAACACAGCCAGGTCCGACAAAAACCAGAGTTTTACTGCGTTACAGACCGCAAAGCAGTCCGAAGAGCCGATTCGGAATGGGCTCTCAAGACCTGCTGCAATGCCTGCAACGGTTGACAGAACAACCTGAGCGTTTTCACTTTGAAGGTTTCCATTTTCACCTCGGCGGCTATGGATTCGAATCCCGCGCGCAGGCCTTTCGCGAGGTCAGCGGTTTTATCGAGGCTGCCAGGGAAATGGGCTTGAATCCGCAGATGATCGACATCGGTGGCGGCTTGCCGATTCGTTATGTCGAACCGCAGGCCTACGCTCAATTCCTGCAGAACGACAATAACGCCAGCCACTATTACAATCAGAAAGTTCCCGCCACTTATTATCCTTACGGCAGTGAACTGACCGCTACACAATGGCTGACGTTATTGCTCGAAACCGAGCATTCGCACGGTTTTTCCATTGCCAATTACTTGAAGACTCAGAATATAACCCTCGCACTCGAGCCGGGCCGAAGCCTGGTCGATCAAGCTGCCATTTCAATATTTCGCGTCACGCGCAGCAAACAATTGGCTGACAATAAAACCGTGATCTTCGTTGAGGGCAGCAGTTTCAGCGCTTGCGAAACCTGGTTTGCCTCGGAATATCTGATGGATCCGATACTTGTCGGTACCAAACAACAGCCGAACATCCCGATTCAAGCTTATATTGCCGGCCATAGTTGCCTGGACGATGACGTCATTACCCACCGTCTGATCAACTTTGCGACGGCACCGCAAACCGGTGACTTATTGATTTATATCAACACCGCCGGTTACCAGATGGATTTGCTGGAAAACGAGTTTCATCGCCATCCCCTTCCCCGGCGGTTGACGGCGACCTGTTGTACGGAAGGTAACTATGCGTTTTCACCTGACTACTAAAGGGAACAATTGCAATGATCTTGAATAAAGTCTCTGACCTTATTGGTAATACACCGATGTTGGGCATCGATGTTCCGGATACCAACGCGCGATTGTTATTGAAGATTGAAAAGAACAATCCCGGCGGCAGTATCAAAGACCGCATGGCGCGCAACATGGTGCTGGCGGCGCTCAAGTCCGGTCGCCTGAAACCCGGCGGTGTCGTTGTCGAATCGTCGTCGGGCAATACCGGGATTGGCCTGGCCATGGCCGCCGTCGAGTTCGGCCTGCATTTCATCGCCGTGGTCGATCACCACGCCGCACAAGACAAGATCGCCGTGATGAAGGCCCTCGGCGCCGACATTCGTTTCGTCAAAGGCACTTATCGCGAAGATGAAGTCGCGGTGGTCGAGCGGCAACAGATGGCCGCCGAGCTGGCCAGCGAAATTCCCGGCGCGGTGTTCATGAACCAGTCCGACAATGCGGCGAATGCCGGCGGTTACAGCGATTTCGTCCGCGAAACCATTGTCCAGGCTGAAGGTGTTGTCGGCGCTTACGTAGGTTGCGTCGGCACCGGCGGTTCGATGACCGGCATCGCACGCGGCTTGAAAGTGCACAACCCGGACACCGTCACCGTCGCGGTGGAACCGGCCGGTTCGATTGTCTTCGGTCACCCCGGCTACCCGTACTACCAATCCGGCACCGGTACGCCGGCCGGCGACACCGTGGGGCTGGTGCTCGACTACAGCTGCATCGATCTGGGTGTGCAAGTCACCGACTCGCAGGCGTTCGAAACCGCGCGCTACATCGCGCGCAACTTCGCCCTGCTGGTAGGCGGCTCGACCGGTGGTGCGATCTTCAAGGCACTGGAGCTGATCCACAAAGGCGTGCTGACCGGCAACGTCGTGGTGCCGATTGCCGACGGCGGCGAGAAATACCTGCACACGGTGTTCGACGACCAATGGCTGCAGGAGCGCGATCTGATCGATCCGAGCATCGCCCCGCAACTGGACGCCTGGCTGGGCAAGACCCACTGGCTGGACTCTGTTTCCGCGCCGCTGCAACTGAGCGTCGCATGACCCACTCTTCACACAGGAACGCCTCTCGATGAATCTATTGAAAGTCGCCATCTGTGGTGGCGGCAGGACCGGCCATCTCAACGCCATCCTGTTCAAGCAGCTGCCGAATGTTCAGGTTTCGATGCACACCCATAATCAGGAGGTTATCGAACACCACGTCCGTCATACGCCGATGCAGGCCTTGTTGCCGGATGGCTCGACGCTGAGCGCCCGACTGGATCGGGTGACCAGCGACACGAAAGCCGCGGTGGAAGATGCCGACATCGTCATCATCACCGTGCCGGCCCACGCCCGTCCGCAAACGTTGAAAGACATTGCGCCGCATCTGACCACCAGCAAACCGGTGTTCATCGGCGCCATCCCCGGTTTTTGCGGTTTCGACTGGCTGGCCGAAGCGACCCTGCCCGACCGGCCGAATGTGGTGATCTGGGGCATGAAGGATGTTCCGCACACGGCGTTCGAATTGACCCCGGGACGTTCGATCAAAATGGGCGGCGGCAAAAGCCAGTTGTACGTGGCAACCCACGCCCGGGAGCCACAAACCGCGCGCCGCCAATTGGAAAAAATACTCACGCGGCTGTACGGCCCGTGCGTGACGATGCTTGACCACTTTCTGGAAATCACCCTGACGCCGGGCAACCCGATCATGCACAGCTCGGTGATCTACGGCCTGATCGGCCCCTACGGCCAGTGGCATCGCAAGATTTTCCCGCAGCGCATGTGCTGGTGGACCGAATGCCCGGAACTCGGCGCCTATTTCCTTGAACGCATGGATCAGGAAAGCCAGGAACTGTGTGCGGTAATCAGCCAGCGTCTGGGCATCGACCTGTCCTCGGTGAAATCGCTGAAACAGGAAATCGTTGAGGCATACGGCGAGCAGATCCGCGACCCGAGCAGCATGCTCTCGATCCTGCGCACCAATCAGGCTTACAACGACATCCTCGCACCGATGGTACCGGCCGCGGACAACCGCGCCGGTTACGTGATCGAGCGCGAGAGTCGCGCCTTCAACGAAGACGTCGCCTACGGCCTGGTGCTGCTGGTGGAAATGGCCAAACGCTTCGACCTCAAGGTGCCTTATATCGAAGAAGTCTTGCAGTGGAGCGTGGCCTACATGGAAGGCCTGCGCGACTCGGCACTCGACTATTTCCCGCGCCAATGGCCGCACACGACAAGCGCCGCCGCTTGATCTTCTTTCTCAATTTTCGACGAGCAGACCGCTGATATGGATGACTTCAAGACACTGATCGCCTACTCCCGCAAAAATGCCATGCGCCGTCTGGTGCGTTGCCTGTTTGCGGAAAACATCCTCGACCGAGCGGCCCTGAGCTTTTCCGTCGAGGGCAACCAGGCCACGTATCCGCTCAAGGGCGGCCGCGCCCACCTGGCTTTTTCCGACATTGCCAAAGGCCCGGCCGATACCGTGGTCAACGACGGTGACGTGGTGTTGGTCACCGATGAAGGCGTGCGCCAGGTCATCACCAGCCACCAGGACATGCTTGATGTGCTGCGCGACAGCTTCGACTTCGCGCCGACCGACGAAGGTGTAGCCGGGCTCAAGTCCGACATGGAAAACAGCCTGACCAACGACGCCCACGCCCGTCAGCATCGCCAGCACTGGAACGCCCGATTGGCACAAGCCGCCAAGGACCAGGGGCTGAACAGCTTCACTGATTACTTGCGCCAGCACGCCAAAACCAAGGACGCCGCGATCCTGCTAGACCAGTGGGGTTCGCTGGAGGGCCACCCGTATTACCCGACCTGGAAAGCCCGCCCGGGCCTGACCGATGAAGAGGTCGAGCAGCTGTCGCCCGAGTTCAACGCACAGGTGCCGCTGCGCATCGCCGCACTGCGCGCCGACAACGCGAAAAGCGAAAGCATGCCGCACGTGATCGATTACCGCGCCTGGTTCGCCGAGCATTTCCCGACGCAATGGGCGCAATGGAAAGCCTCGCTCAACAGCAAGGGGCTCGACGAAAACCAATGGCTGCCCTTGCCGATCCACAGCTGGCATTTGCAGGCCTACGTGCTGGAAACCTTCGCACAAGAAATCGCCGACGGCATTCTGATCACCGACGGTCCGGACCTGCCAACCCTGCCGACCATGTCCTATCGCACGATGATGCCGGTGCTGGACGAATCCGCGCCGCTGATCAAACTGCCTATCGCGGTGTGGATGACCAGCGAACTGCGCAGCCTGCAAGCCAAGTCGATTCACATGGGCCCGCGCATCAGCACGGTGATCAGCAAGATTCTCGCGACGGAAAACGGCTTCGATCAGCGCCTGGAAATCTTCCCGGAAGAAATCGGTGTGCGTTACAAAAACGCGGTGACGCAGGACGATCACCCGGGCCGTCATCTGTCCGTGGTTTATCGCGCCAGCGCACCTGCATTCGAACGCAACGATGAGTGCCTGCCGATAACCGTGGCTTCACTGTTCACCCGTTTGCCCGCCACCGGTCGTCCGCTGTTCACTGATCTGATTGAACGCGACGGCGTGCGCGCCGATGCTGCCCAGGTCGAGAACTGGTTCCGCGAGTACGCGAAAGTGGTGACTCACCCGGTGGTGGCGATCTACTTGATGTACGGCATCGGCCTTGAGGCGCACCAGCAAAACACCATGGTGCTGTTCTCCCCGGACGGCAAAGCACGTAGTCTGCTGATCCGCGATTTCGGTGATGGCCGCACTTACGCGCCGTTGCTCGAGGGCCGTGGTTACAGCCTGCAACCGCATGTGCAGCCGGGTATTCTGCCGACGGTGTTCTCCGGTGATATCGAGCCGGTGCGCATGTTTGTGCTCGACGCGGCGTTCCTCACGCACCTGCATGAAATGGCCCTGTGGCTGACCAAAGAATACGCTTTCAACAACACGCGGCTCTGGCAGGTGTTGCGCGAGGAAACCGACCTCGCCTTCGAAGCGGTGCGCGACCGCGTCGCGGCAGACGTGTGGGAAACCGAGCACAAGGCGTTCGTCGAAGAGCCATGGCCAACCCGTTCGCTGTTGCGCATGCACTTGATGCAATACAGCAACTATCGTTTGCAACACACCCTGACCAACCCGCTCGCTAGCGTTTAACCGAGGCTGACTCATGTCCCAAGCAGGTGCCATCCAGGGTTCGAGAGTAAGAATCCTGATTTATCTTCTATTTGCGATCCAGCTGGTATCGATGGGCGCGATGGAAATGAGCGGGCCGTTCTGGCCTGTCCACCTGCGTGGGCTGACGACGTCAGAGTCGCTTTTCAGCTTCGCCAGCATCGCCGTGTACGTCGGGCCGATGCTTGGCATTATTCTCACCAGTGCATTCTGGGGCCGGATCGGTGATCGCTACGGCCACAAGTTGATGATGATCCGCGCCCTCGCCGGTTTGTCGTTGACCCAGCTTGGGCTGGCGCTCTTCAGTGATATCTGGGTCATTCTGATCCTGCGCTTTCTGCAGGGCGCGTTTGCCGGCTATATCGCGCCGGCACAGGCCTACGGTGTCAGCATTGAAGCGCCGTCGCGGCGCGCACGGTTGTTCGCCATTCTGCAGATTTCGACCAATGTCGGCTCGCTGCTGGGTGCGGTGGTCGGCGGCTTGATCCTCGATTACGCGACGTTCTTCTGGATCAACATCATCGCTTCGGCGCTGTGTGCGGTGTGTACCGTGATCGCCGCCGTGACCTTGCCGGACGTGCCGCCGGTGAAGAAAGCCGTGATCGTCGACAAAACTGCGCCGGCTCGTTCCGGCAGCCTCTGGCAAGGCTCGCCATTGCTGTCGCTACTCGGTGTGATGGGCATTCTGTTGCTGGCGCGGATGCTGCCGCAGACCTCGTTTTCGCTGTATGTCAGCTCGGTGTTCGAGGTCAGTAATTCGGTGGTCGGTCTGTGCTACGGCTTGCTGGCGCTGGGCTTCATTCTGTCGGCCACGGCGTGGTCGCGTTATTTCGAACACCGTGGTCAGCAGGACACCTTGCAGCGCATGGCTTACGTGATCATCGGCTGCATCGTCCTCACTGCGGTGGCAGGCGTCACCCACAACCCGGTGGTGTTCGTCATTGCCTACTTCATTTGGGGCGTGCTGCTGGGTGCAACCACACCGGTGCTGATGGCGCTGATCTCGAAGACCGCCGACAGCTCGCGACAGGGTCATGTACTGGGCATCGCTCAGGGCACTGCGCAATTCGCTTCGATTGCGGGGATTTCTGCCGGTGGTCTGCTCAGTCAGGCCTACGGTTTGCAGTACACCTATCTGTTTGTTTGCCTCGCTTACGTCGTCGCACTGATCCCGATCGTCGCGTTGCGCTACTGGCCGGCGGCGATGCAGCCAAGCCCTGCCCCGGACGGGGAATGAAAGGAGTCTGCTTTTGAACATTGAACAACTGCGCGCCGACACGCCTGCCGTCGCGCAACTGATCCACTTCAACAATGCCGGCGCGGCGCTGATGCCCGCGCCGGTGATCGAAACGATGACCCGTCATATTCAGCTTGAAGCGAGTCTGGGCGGCTACGAAGCCGCCGGGCAGCAGTCGGCCGAAGTGGACAACGTTTACGCCGCCATCGGCCGTTTGCTCAACGCTCGACCCGATGAAATCGCGATCATCGAAAACGCGACCCGTGCCTGGGACATGGCGTTCTATTCATTACCGCTGCAACCCGGCGATGTAGTGCTGACATCGACCACCGAATACGCCGGCAACTACATTCCTTATCTGCAAATGAAGCAGCGGCGTGGTATCGAGATTCGTGTCATCCCCAATGATGAACATGGCCAGGTTTCCCTGTCGGCACTAACGGCCATGCTCGACGATGATCGGGTCGCGCTGATCTCGCTGCCGGTGATCGCCACCAATGGCGGCCCGGTGCAACCCATCGAGCAGATCGGCGCCCTCGCCCGTTCGGCTGGCGTGCTGTTTCTGCTCGATGCTTGTCAGGGTGTCGGGCAGATGCCGATCGACGTGCAGAAAATCGGCTGCCACATGCTCGCGGCAACCAGTCGCAAATACCTGCGCGGGCCGCGCGGAATGGGCTTCTTGTATGTCAAGAAGTCCCTGTGTCAGAACCTGGAACCGGTGTTTCTCGACTTACATGCCGCCTCATTGCAGGACGCCGAGACGTTCGAAATCCGCGCCGATGCCCGACGTTTCGAGAATTGGGAATGCAACGTCGCCGCCAAACTGGGCCTCGGTGCGGCGGTGGAGTACGCGCTGGCGCAAGGCATCGAACCGATGTGGCTGCGGATTCAGCAATTGGCTGAATACCTGCGTCGGCAACTGACAGATATCCACGGGATCACGCCGCGAGACCTCGGGGTGCAGAAGTCCGGCATCGTCACGTTTACTCATCGCGACAGCAGCGCCGCACACGTTCAGCAGTGGCTGGCCGGCCAGGAAAAGCGCATCAACGTCAGCACCTCGACCGTGCGCTCGACTTTGCTCGACATGCAGCGCAGGGACTTGCTGGAGGTCAGCCGTGCGTCGGTGCATGCGTACAACACCGAGGCGGAAATCGACTCGATGATTGCTGCGTTGAGCCGTCTGCCGCGAGTCTGAAGCGGAAAACAATCGGCGCTTGCGTCGCAGCGGCTTTGTAAACTAGCATTGGGAATACTTCTCAATTGCATGAAAATCTGCAGCCATGAGCGAAACCCTTTCCGCGAATAATGCCAATCACCTGCGCGCGATCGAAGCCCTGTACAGCGGCCATCACGGCTGGCTGTACGCGACGCTGAGAAAAAAACTGGGAAACGCCATGGATGCGGCGGATCTGGCGCAGGACACCTTCACGCGCATCCTCGCCTCGCAAGTCACCGTCATTGAGCAGCCGCGCGCGTATCTGAGCTGCGTAGCCAAAGGCATTCTGGTCAACTGGTATCAACGCAAGGCGCTGGAACGTGCCTACCTGGACGCCCTCGCCCATGTGCCGGCGCTGGAAGTGCCTTCGCCGGAATTGCGTTTCATGGTGCTGGAAACCCTGCACGAAATCGACGCGATGCTCGATGCCCTGCCGCCGCTGGTCAAACGCGCCTTTCTGTTGTCGCAGATCAGCGGGCTGAAATACGACGACATTGCCGAGCAGCTGGGCGTGTCGCTGATCACCGTCAAACGCTACATGAAGCAAGCCTTCGTGCAGTGCCTGTTGCTGGTGGAGTGAATGCTCAGCCGCCGCCATGAGCCGCACCTCGATCACCAGGCCCTGGAAGAAGCCGCCGACTGGTTGATCCGCATGAGTGAAGGCGAACTCAGCGACAGCGAGCGCGGCGAATGGGAATACTGGAAAGCCAGCACCCCCGAGCGCGGTCGCGCCTGGGCGCGGGCGCAGTTGTTGCAGAGCAAACTCGGCGGCCTGCCACCGTCCTTGGCGATGTCCGCTCTCGACCGCCCGAGCAGCCCGGAGCGCCGTGCGGCGTTGGGCAAACTGGCGATGATTCTGGCCATCCTGCCGGCCGGCTGGGGCAGCTGGAAGCTGGCCGAAACCCAACAATGGTCAGCCGACTATCGCACTGCGATTGGCCAGCAACGCGAGCTGACCCTGGCCGACGGTTCGAAAATCACCCTGAACACCGACACCGCCATCGACGTGCTGTTCGACGCCAATCAACGCCTCATCCACCTGCGCGAAGGCGAAATACTGGTGCAGACCGCGACGGACATTTCACCGCTGGCGCGGCCCTTTCTGGTCAGCACCCGTCAAGGTCGCATGCAGGCACTGGGCACGCGTTTCACCGTGCGCGAACTGCAACCGCGCACGCACCTCGCCGTGCTGGAAGGCGCGGTCAAAGTCGAGCTCGCGGACAATCGCCAGACCACGCCGCTGATCGTCAACGCCGGTCAACGCACCGACTTCTCGTCCCACACCTTTGGCCAGCTCAGCGTTGCCGATCGCTATGTCGGCGCCTGGAGTCAAGGCATGCTGATGGCCGACAAGATGCGCCTGGCCGATTTCGTCAACGAGCTGACGCGCTATCGCCGCGGTTTCGTGCGCCTCGATCCGGCAATTGCCGATCTGCGCATTTCCGGCGCCTACCCGATCAGCGACAGTCAACGCACCTTGAACATGCTGGCGCAAACCTACCCGATCCTCGTCAGCGGCCATTTGAATGGCTACTGGATCATGCTCTCCCCGGCCTGAGTGAAAAAATAACTGCCGCTGCGGTGATACTTTTTTCGATCTCGACTGGCTATTGGAGAGAAGCACCTTTTCGTCCTGTTTATAGGCTCATTCATCCATGCTTGCCGCACGCCACCTGCGCCCGGATCGTCACTTCAAACCAGTTGTTCGCAGTGCGTTGCTAAGCCTTGTCATGATCGGTGTGGTTTGCCCGTTTGCCTTGGCTGGCGAGCCTGTGCAGCTGGACTCTGTTGCTGTGCGTGCCTACAACATTCCTGCCGGGCCGCTGGGTGCGACCCTGTCGAGTTTTGCCGTGGAAGCCGGTATCGCGCTGTCATTCGAGCCCGCGCAGGCCGAGGGCCTGAACAGCCCTGCGCTGAACGGCAAATACTCGACTCGAGAAGCGGTCAATCGCTTGCTGGCCGGCAGTGGCCTGGACATGGTGTTGCGCAGCGACGGCAGCTACACATTGGTGCAGCGCCGGGTGACGCTGGATGAAACATCGATCATCGGCACCGAAAAGCGTGCCGACTCCCTGCCAGAAGTGTATGCAGGTGGACAAGTGGCCAACGGCGGGCGCCTGGGCATTCTTGGCAATACGGATGTCATGGACGCCCCCTTCAGCGTCAGCACCTACACCTCGGCGCTGATCAAGGATCAACAGGCCGTCACCGTGGGTGATGTGCTGGAACGTGATTCTTCGGTGCGCTCCACTGGCCAGACCGGCGGGATTGTCGACTCGTTCTTCATCCGAGGCTTTCCCGTCGGCGAAGGCAACCTCGGTGAACTGGCTTTCGATGGCGTGTACGGCGTGGCACCCAATTACCGGGTGTTCACCGAATATGCCGAGCGCATCGAACTGGTCAAAGGCCCCGGCGCCCTGCTCTACGGCATGTCACCCAACAACGCGGTGGGCGGCGTGATCAACGTGGTGCCGAAACGCTCCCTCGATGAAGACCTGACCCGTTTCACCGCCAGTTACGCCATGGATTCTCAGGCCGGTGGCCATCTCGATGTCAGTCGCCGCTTCGGTGAAGAGCGCCGTTTTGGCGTGCGCTTCAACGGCAGGACGCAACTGGGCAACACGGCGATCGACGATCAATCGCGCCACGTCGACATCGGCGCGATCTCCCTCGACTATCAGGGCGAACGCCTGCGCACGACCTTCGACTGGCTCAACCAGAAAGAACGCTTCGACGCGGCTTCGCGGCCGTTCCTGATTGCGCCGGGCGTGGACATTCCTTCCGCCGCCAACGGCCGCAGCAACGTCAGTCAGGATTGGGGCTGGTCGAAAACCCGTGACAAATCGGCGCTGCTCAGCGGCGAATATGACCTCAGCGACGCATTGACGGTGTTCGCCCATGCCGGCGGCGGCAAATCGGATGTGGCGCGGATGTCCGACCAGACGCCGACCATTATCAATGCCGCTGGCGACACCTCGTCGATCCCCGGCTATTACAAGTTCGAAGTAGAGCGTTACACCGTTGATACCGGTGCGCGGCTGCGCTTCGATACCGGGCCGATCAGTCACCGCACCACCGTGCAAATCAGTCGCTATCGCGATGTGTTGTCGCGCGGGATCATTTCCGATGCACCGATCCTGTCGAACATTTACCACCCGGTGGATCGCCCGCAACCTTACATCCCCAAGCCGGATACGCCGAAGGTCTCGGAGAGCGAACTGAATGGCGTGGCGCTTGCCGACACGCTGTCGATTCTCGATGACCGCGCGCAGGTAACCCTGGGTTTGCGCAAACAGAACATCAAATCCGACAACTACAACGCCGCCGGCGTGGTGACCACGTCCTATGACGACGGCCGGACGACCCCGTTGTTCGGCGCTGTGATCAAGCCTTGGGATCACGTTTCGTTCTACTACAACTACCTCGAAGGGCTGAGCAAGGGCGACATCGCGCCTTCCACCGCGTCCAACGCTGGCGAGATCTTTGCCCCTTATGCTTCCCGCCAGCACGAACTCGGGGTCAAAGCCGACTACGGCACGTTCACCTCCACCATCAGCCTGTTTCAGATCACCAAGCCCAGTGGCGAACTGGCCTCCGGGGTGTTCTCGGTGCAGGGCGAACAACGCAATCGCGGGCTGGAGCTGAACGTGTTCGGCGAAGTCACACCGGGCACTCGCCTGCTCGGCGGCGTGACCCTGCTCAATGCCGAACTGACGAAAACCGGCGTGGCCGCCAACCGAGGCAACAAACCGGTCGGCGTGCCCGAGGTTCAAGCCAACTTCTGGGCCGAATGGGACACCTCATGGGTCGAGGGTCTGACGCTGACCGCAGGCGCGATCCACACCGGCAGCCAGTACGTGAACCAGGCCAACACACAAAAACTCGATGACTGGACCCGCTTCGATGTCGGCGCCCGCTACAGCACGCGCATCGATGATCGACCGACCACGTTTCGCGCCACCGTGCAGAACGTGTTCGACCACGAGTATTGGTCGGGCGTCGCTTCCTACGGCGCGTTCTCCCAAGGCTCACCGCGCACCTTATTACTGTCGGCGACTGTCGATTTCTGAAACGTTCAGCCGGACAGCGGTGTGAGCCGTTGGCCGAACTGACCTTTGCAAAGGCTTTGACCATGGTGATTTTCGATCGACGCAGCCTCGCGTTGGCTGCGCTGTTACTGGCAGGACTGCTGAGCCTGTCTGCGCTGGCGCCGCGCAATGCAAATGCCACCGAAGCGGATACGGTGCGCACCGAAGTGACCGATCTGCTCGGGCGCAAGGTCAAGGTGCATCTGCCGGTCAGACGGGTCATCCTCGGTGAAGGCCGACAGTTGTATCTGGTCGCCGCGCTGGACACACAGAACCCGATCGAACGCATCGTCGGCTGGCGCAAGGACCTGATCCAGTCGGACCCGGACACGTACAACGCCTACCTGCGCAAATTCCCCGGCATTGCCAAGATCCCCACCTTCGGCGGATTTGAAGACGGCACCTTTGATATCGAACAAGCGATCTCGCAGCGCCCGGACGTGATCATCCTCAATATCGAAGCGCAGCACGCCACCGAAGATGCGCGCTACATCGAGAAGCTCGACGCCTTGGGCATCCCGGTGGTGTACGTCGACTTTCGCAACAACCCGATGCAGAACACCGAACCGACCATGCGTCTGTTCGGCAAACTGTTCGGTAAAGAGCAACGCGCCGCGACCTTCATTGATTTTCGCAACCAGCAGATTCACCGCGTCACCGACGTCATCGAGAAACAGCACCCACCGCGTCCAAGCGTGTTCATTGAGCGCATTGGCGGCTACACCGACGATTGCTGCCTGAGTTTCGGTAATGAAAACTTTGGCCTGTTTGTTGATATGGCCGGCGGCAACAACATCGCCCGGCAGATCATTCCAACCACGTTCGGCCAGTTGAACCCCGAGCAGGTCATCGTCGCCAATCCGGCACACGTGGTGGTCACCACGGCCAACTGGGAAGCCTTTGCACCCGGTGGCCATTGGGTCGGTGTCGGGCCCGGCGCCGACATGAACCAGGCACGGAAAAAACTCGCGTGGTACACCCGGCGTCCGGCCTACGCCGGGATCAAGGCTCAGGAGACACAAGCCTTCCACGCCATCTGGCATCAGTTCTACAACAGCCCCTACCAGTTCGTGGCCATTCAGCAATTGGCCAAATGGTTTCACCCGGAGCTGTTTGCCGATCTCGACCCGGACGCCTCATTCCGAGAACTGCACGAGCGTTTTCTGCCCGTGCCGTATGAGTCGGGCTACTTCGTCAGCCTGCGTAATCCTGAGGTCAAACCATGAGTTCGTTGACCGACACCGTCGAGGTGCAGCGCGAAACCTACCGTCGACTGGTGCTGCGTAAACGCCTGATCCTCGCCGGGCTGGTGGTTCTGTTGCTGTGCAGTGTGCTGCTAGACCTGGCACTGGGCCCGGCGAGTTACAGTTTCAGCGAAGTGCTCGGCGCCCTGTTTTCGCCGGACAGTGCTTCGCCACAAGTGCGCGTGGTGATGTGGGACATTCGTCTGCCAGTGGCGTTGATGGCAGTGGCCGTGGGCGCGGCGCTGTCGCTGGCCGGCGCGCAGATGCAGACCATCCTCAACAACCCGCTGGCCAGTCCGTTCACCTTGGGTATTTCCGCCGCCGCCAGTTTCGGCGCGGCACTGGGCCTGGCGTTCGGTGTAGCGTTGTTCCCGCTGGCCTCGCAATTCATGGTACCGCTCAACGCCTTCATCATGGCCATGCTCTCGGCGCTGTTGATTCACTTCCTGAGCATGCGCCGTGGCGTCACTGCCGAAACCATCGTGCTGCTCGGCATCGCATTGGTATTCACTTTCAATGCGCTGCTGGCGCTGGTGCAGTTCTTCGCCACCGAGCAAGCCGTCGCCGCCGTGGTGTTCTGGACCATGGGCAGCCTGACCAAAGCCACCTGGCCGAAACTCGGGGTGATCTGCCTGGTGATCCTGATCACCCTGCCGATTTTCGCCAAACGCGCCTGGGCCTTGACCGCCCTGCGCTTGGGCGACGACAAGGCTGCCAGTTTCGGCATCAACGTGCGCAGCCTGCGCTTTCAGACGCTGATCATGGTCAGCCTGCTCGCCTCGTTTCCTGTAGCGTTTGTCGGCACCATCGGCTTTATCGGACTGGTCGGGCCGCACATCGCGCGCATGCTGATCGGTGAAGATCAGCGCTTCTTTTTGCCAGCCTCCTTGCTCACCGGTTCGTTGATTCTCTCGGCCAGTTCGGTGGTCAGCAAAACCCTGATCCCCGGTGCGATTTTCCCTATCGGCGTGGTCACCTCGCTGATCGGCGTACCGTTCTTCATTTCACTGATTCTCGGCGGGAAGAAAAACTCATGGTGACGCTGCAACTGGAAAATCTCGGCGCGCGCTATGGTCAGCGCGAAATCATTCGTGGTGTCTCGACGGCAACGTTTTCTGGCGGTCAGGTGGTTGCCGTGGTCGGGCCCAATGCGGCCGGCAAATCGACGTTGTTCAAACGTATGGCCGGACTGATCGAAGGGCCGGGTCAGGTCATCCTGAAAAAATCGAAAAAAGGCCCGACGGGCATCAGCTACATGCCGCAAGGCCTGAATGCCAGTGCGCGTTTGACGGTGTACGAATCCGTGCTGCTGGCGCGCAAGCAACTGACCCCGGGCTGGGTGGTCCACGATGATGAGCTGAAACTGGTCGACGAGATTCTCGCCGCGCTGGGAATCACCGGGCTGTCTTTCCGTAACCTTGGCGAACTCAGCGGCGGTCAGCAGCAGTTGGTCTCCATCGCCCAGACGCTGGTGCGCGAGCCGGAAATCCTGCTGATGGACGAACCGACCAGCGCCCTCGACATGCATCGGCAGGTGCAAGTGCTGAACTTCATGCGCAGCCTCGCGCGCAAACGCGAAGTGATTGTGTTCATTGCCATCCATGATCTTAATCAGGCGTTGCGATTCGCCGATCAGGTGCTGGTGATTGCTGATGGCACCAGTCAGGGCAGCGGCCCGAGCAATGAGGTGATCACCGAGCAGATGTTGCGCAATGTCTACAAGGTCGAAGCACGAATCGAGCAATGCAGTCGCGGGCTGTCCCACATACTCATAGACGATATCGTTTAACGTCCGCCTTGGAACGGCTCAAGGGCCGCGAACACGGGACACTCTCAATGGTGATGTCCGGCGGTGCGAATGGGAGATGGACACCCCATGACTTGAGACGAACAGGAGCAACCATGATGCAAGCCTCGGGCATAAGCCTTGACGTGATAGATCAGTGCCAGAACCACGTGCTGGCAGGCTCTCAAGGACATCAGATAGTGAATATTCAATAGACACTGGCGACACTGTCCGCGGAGCGCTGCAAACGATCGGGGTGACCGCCGGACACATCAAAAAGGCTTAGTCAAACTGCGCCATTCGCGATCGCTCGAACACTCGGCGTAACTGGGGGCATAATTCGATTTTTTCAGGCTGTAAATACCGCCCTGGAGCCCTGTCAAAATGTTCTTCGGCACCCCGGACAGCCTCGAGCTGCCCGCGCATTAAGCAGGCAGCCAGGCATTCAAATCCCGGCCCGCCTGTTGCGACATATCGACAGGCAGTAAAACGCCAGCGCCGACGCTGCCAGCATGCCGCCTACCACCCCGATGTAAGCAAAACCAAACCGACTCCCCACCCAACTGCCCACCAGTGCCCCGCCGCCGATACCGATGTTGTAGATGCCTGAAAACAGCGCCATCGCCACGTCGGTAGCGTCGGGAGCCAGTACCAGGACTTTGGACTGCAACGCCAGCCCGAAGCCCATGATCGCCATGCCCCAGAACACACTCAGCACGCCGAGGTTTGAGAGGTTGCCGCTCAACGGCAACAGCAAAGCCAGGCACAAGGCGAGCAACGATACGCAGATGATCAGAAAGCGCTGTGGGTTATAGCTGTGCAGGTAGCTGAACAGCAGCGAGCCGAAAATGCCGGCGCCGCCGAATAACAACAGCAGCAGCGTCACCACATCACCGCTCATGTTGGCCACGGTCAGAACGAACGGTTCGATGTAGCTGTAGGCGGTGAACTGCGCCGTCACGACCAGCGCCGTCAGCACATAGACGGCCACCAGCGCAGGTCGCTTCAGCAATATGGGCAGGCTCTTGAGCGAACCCGAGTTCTGGCTGGGCAGCAGCGGCAGTACCTTCGCCAGACAGAACACCAGCGCCGCCGCAAAGCCGGCAATCACGATGAACGTGGTGCGCCAGCCCATGGCCTCGCCCAACAAGCGGCCAAGGGGAATGCCCAGCACCATCGCCAGCGAAGTACCGGTTGCCAGCAAGCCCAAGGCCTGAACCTGCTTGCCCGGTGGCGCCAGGCGCACGGCCAGAGACGCGGTGATCGACCAGAACAGCGCGTGCGACAACGCCACACCGACCCGGCTCACCAGCAGCATCCCGAAACTGGTCGCCAGACTCGACAGAATGTGACTGGCGATAAACATCCAGAACAGGACGATCAACAAGCGTCGTCGCTCGACGTTGCGCGTCAGCAGCATGATCGGCAGCGACGTCAGAGACACCACCCACGCATAGATGGTCAACATCAGGCCGACCTGTGCGGTCGACATATCGAAACTGCTGCCGATCGAACTCAACAGACCGACCGGGACAAATTCGGTGGTGTTGAACACAAACGCAGCCAGTGCCAAGGCAATTACCGCGTACCAGTTGCCGTTGTTTGTCGCCGTAGAATCACTCATTTAAACGTCGTATTACTCTTCGATGATCGCGCGTGAATGTACGCAAGCGATCTGTGCCCATCTGTCGGTGTCTTGATACCGGTTGCCGAATGTGTCGACGTTCAGGGGACGCATCATCAGAGGGTCAAGCCACACTGATCTGGTCCAATGCGGTAGAAGAATACGAAATATTGATCGATCATCTGCCTTGTTCACTGGCCCGAGTAACCTTTGACGCGCATGCAGTCATTGGTCAGGTCATTGGCTGCATCGGCACGCGTTCACAGCCTATGCGGGGATGTTGTGCAGAGTTGCCGGGGTCGATGCGCTATCAGTTGGTCGCATCGCCCGCGTTTCAGCAGCGCTGGTTTGCCAAGGGCCTGACCCGCGCGGCGGCACGCAAGGCGCCGGTATTCGCCTATTCGCGCAAGGACACCTTGCAGTCGGATTTCATGCAGTCGCGCTTCGGTCTCACCGCAGACGCCCACCCCACGCACTACCTATCACTTCCGCAGGCACGCCTGAAAGCCATGCGCCGTGGCCTGGGTTATGGAATGGTGCCGCACATGCTGGTCAGCGACTTGCTGAAAAGTCGGGAACAGGTGGATGTCGCGCCGAATCATTTCACCGATGTCAAACTCTATTGGCACGCCTGGGAGTTGCAATCGCCGCGCATGGAAATGCTCTCCGAGCGCGCGGTACATGCCGCACGACGTATCTTGAGCAGCAAGGAGCCGGTGAAGCGTTCGACCATGCCGAAGCAGTAAATGGCCTCGCTGGCAGGCATGGCTCCAGATGTTTCCGGCATCCCGATTGCCTTCAGTCATCTCGTACCCGCACACCCATGGCAGCAATGATGGCAAAGTGATAATGACAAATCCGGTAATAAAGTTTAACTTAGCGCCGCTTCGACCGATGGAGGGTCGGGCATTTGCACTCAGTTAAGGAAAACGATGGCAATGGTCTATTGTCGTGCTTGCGCCAGGGAGCTACACGAAACGGCGCTCACCTGCCCCCAATGCGGGGCGCCCCAACAGGCCTTCGTGCCGCAAACGCAAGCCGAAATACCCTGGCTGGCCATCGTTTCATTGATCCTCGGGATCATCAGCGCACTCACCCTGTTTGATGATTCCGAATGGGACAGGGATGCGATTGTCGGTGCGGGCATCCTCAGCCTTGCGGGGCTCACTTGCGGCATCGTCTGTATCAACCAAAAACACCCAGGAAGAAACCTCGCGATTGCCGGCATCATTTTGTCTGGACTTGCCGCGTTCGTTTTGTCCTGTCTATCGATTGAATAATTTTAGGGAAAAAATATGAGTTTGGTTTTCTGCCGTGGTTGCGCCAAGGAAATTAGTAGCCTGGCCGTGGCATGCCCACAGTGCGGTGCACCTCAGGCCGCTCAACCGTCCTTTGCCAGTGGCCCCGCCATCACCACGGGCAATCCTTACGTGGAAGCGCTGAAGAATTACGCCGAATTCAAAGGCCGCGCGACCCGCCGCGAGTACTGGATGTTCGTGCTGATCAACCTGGGTATCTGCATTGTGATGGGCGTTCTCGACGCCATGCTCGACACCAAGGGCGTGCTCTACAACCTGTACAACCTGGCGATGTTGCTCCCGAGCATCGCAGTAGGCGCGCGCCGCATGCACGACACCGACCGCAGTGGCTGGTGGTTGCTGCTGCCGATCGTCAATCTGGTGTTCCTGGTGCAAGACAGCCAGCCAGGCCCAAACCGTTTCGGGCCGAACCGCAAAGGCAACAACTGAGTCACCCCGCAACACGTTGAACGAGACGGCCTTCATGGCCGTCTCTTTGTTTGTGAGATCTGACCCTGAAGCTGCCGCTGGATTTTTACTGACGGCGCAACATATATTTTCATCAAACAGATTGATAGCACCCTAACGAAAGGTGCATGCTAGAGGGCTCGAATCGGTCTTATATCATTCCGAATGATAGTTACCTTTGCTTCATTCGATTCGTGCCATCACAGCCCGCCGAGCATCATCCGCCCATCTTCAATACATTGGCGGATGATTCCATGGAACAGTCACTCAAACATTTGCGCTTCCCCTTGGCCATGTTGGCCGTGCTGGTGATGAGCGCTTGCGGCAAGACTCCGGAGACTGCCGCCACCCTGCCCGCTGCCAAAGTCAGCGTGGCCAAGGTACTGGAACAACCGGTCAACGAGTGGGACGAATTCACCGGGCGCCTCGAAGCGCCGGAAACCGTTGAAATCCGTCCGCGAGTCTCCGGCCAGATCGACGACGTCGCCTTCACCGAAGGCGCACTGGTGAAGAAAGGCGACCTGCTGTTCCAGATCGATCCGCGCCCTTTCCAGGCTGAGGTGCGCCGCCTCGAAGCCCTGGTCGCCCAAGCGCGCGCCAATGCCACCCGCAGTGAAAACGAAGCCGGTCGTGGCGAACGTCTGCGTGCCAGCAACGCGATCTCCGCTGAACTGGCCGACTCGCGCACCAGCGCCGCCCAGGAAGCCCGCGCCGCCGTCGGCGCCCTGCAAGCGCAACTGGACCTGGCCAAACTGAACCTGAGCTTCACCCGCGTCACCGCCCCCATCAGCGGTCGCGTCAGCCGCGCGGAAATCACCGCCGGTAACCTGGTGACCGCCGACACCACCCCGCTGACCAGCGTGGTCTCCACCGACAAGGTCTACGCCTACTTCGATGCCGACGAGCGTGTATTCCTCAAATACACCCAACTCGCCCGCAATGGCCAACGTGGCGCCACCACCCCGGTGTACATGGGCCTGTCCAACGAAGACGGCAACCCGCACCTCGGTCAGATGAACTTCGTCGACAACCAGGTCAATCCGAAAACCGGCACCATCCGTGGTCGCGCGGTGTTCGACAACAGCGACGGCACTTACACCCCGGGCCTGTATGCACGGCTGAAACTGGTCGGCAGCGGCACCTACAACGCCATGCTGATCAACGACGAAGCGGTCGGTACCGACCTCGGCAAGAAGTTCGTGCTGGTGATGGATGCGGACAACAAGACCGCTTATCGCGCCGTCGAACTGGGGCCGAAGATCGAAGGTCTGCGCATCGTGCGCACCGGTCTGAACAAGGACGACACGATCATCGTCAAGGGTTTGCAGCGGGTACGTCCGGGTTCGCCGGTAACGCCTGAAGTGATCCCGATGGCCAGCGAGCAAACCCTTGCCGCTCTGGCTCAACAACGTCAAGCGCTGGAAGCCAGCAACCTGCCCAAAGTCGCGCCCGCCAAAGGTGCACAGGGTACGGCTGTGAAGCTGGCCGCTACGACCCCACGTGGTTAAGGGACGACAACTCCGATGAATTTTTCCCAATTCTTCATTTCACGGCCGATCTTCGCAGCGGTGCTCTCGCTGTTGATCCTGATCGCCGGCGCGATCTCGCTGTTCCAGTTGCCGATCAGCGAATACCCGGAAGTCGTGCCACCGACCGTGGTGGTGCGTGCCAACTTCCCGGGCGCCAACCCCAAAGTCATCGGTGAAACCGTGGCGGCTCCGCTGGAGCAAGCCATCACCGGCGTCGAGAACATGCTGTACATGTCCTCGCAGTCCACCGCTGACGGCAAGATCACCCTGACCATCACCTTCGCCCTGGGCACCGACCTGGACAACGCGCAGGTGCAGGTGCAAAACCGGGTGACCCGAACCGAGCCGAAACTTCCCGAAGAAGTGACGCGCATCGGTATCACCGTCGACAAGGCCTCGCCCGACCTGACCATGGTTGTGCACTTGACCTCGCCGGACAAACGCTACGACATGCTCTACCTGTCCAACTACGCGATCCTCAACATCAAGGATGAGCTGGCGCGTCTGGGTGGTGTCGGTGACGTGCAGCTGTTCGGTATGGGCGACTACTCGTTGCGGGTCTGGCTCGATCCGAACAAGACCGCCTCGCGCAATCTGACCGCGACCGACGTGGTGACCGCGATTCGTGAGCAGAACCGTCAGGTGGCGGCCGGTCAACTCGGTGCGCCCCCTGCCCCGAATGCCCAGAGCTTCCAGCTCTCGGTCAACACCCAGGGCCGTCTGGTCACTGAAGATGAGTTCGAGAACATCATCATTCGCGCAGGCGACAACGGTGAGATCACTCGTCTCAAGGACATCGCGCGCGTCGAGCTGGGTTCCAGCCAGTACGCCCTGCGTTCGTTGCTGAACAACCAGCCCGCTGTAGCGATCCCGATCTTCCAGCGCCCAGGCTCCAATGCCATCGATATCTCGAACGAAGTTCGCGGCAAGATGGAAGAGCTGAAGAAAAGCTTCCCGCAAGGCATGGACTACAGCATCGTCTATGACCCGACGATCTTCGTGCGCGGCTCGATCGAGGCGGTGGTTCACACCCTCTTCGAAGCGCTGATCCTCGTGGTGCTGGTGGTGATCCTGTTCCTGCAGACCTGGCGCGCCTCGATCATTCCGTTGGTGGCGGTGCCGGTATCGTTGATCGGTACGTTTGCGGTGATGCACCTGTTCGGCTTCTCGCTCAACGCCCTGTCACTGTTCGGCCTGGTACTGGCGATCGGGATCGTGGTGGACGACGCGATCGTGGTGGTGGAGAACGTCGAGCGCAACATTGAACTGGGGCTCAACCCGTTCGATGCGACCAAAAAAGCCATGGGTGAAGTGACCGGCCCGATCATCGCCACGGCGCTGGTGCTGTGTGCGGTGTTTGTGCCGGCGGCGTTCATCTCCGGCCTAACCGGGCAGTTCTACAAGCAGTTTGCGTTGACCATTGCGATCTCGACCGTGATCTCCGCGTTCAACTCGCTGACCCTGTCGCCAGCGCTGGCCGCTGTGTTGCTGAAAAGTCATGACGCGCCGAAAGACCGCTTCTCCAAAGTGCTCGACAAGATCTTTGGTGGCTGGTTGTTCCGTCCGTTCAACCGCTTCTTTGAAAAGGCCAGCCACGGTTACGTCGGTACTGTGCGCCGGGTCATCCGTGGCAGCGGCATCGCCCTGCTGTTGTATGCAGGCCTGATGGTGCTGACGTTCTTCGGCTTCTCCAGCACGCCGACCGGTTTCGTACCCGGTCAGGACAAGCAATACCTGGTGGCCTTCGCGCAACTGCCGGACGCCGCGAGCCTGGATCGCACCGAAGACGTGATCAAGCGCATGTCCGACCTGGCGCTGAAACAACCGGGCGTGGAAAGCGCCGTAGCGTTCCCGGGCCTGTCGATCAACGGCTTCACCAACAGCCCGAACGCCGGCATCGTGTTCGTGACCCTGAAACCGTTCGACGAACGTAAAGACCCGAGCATGTCCGCCGGTGCAATCGCCGGGGCCTTGAACGGTCAGTACGCGAACATTCAGGAAGCGTACATGGCGATCTTCCCGCCACCGCCGGTACAAGGTCTGGGCACCATTGGTGGTTTCCGCCTGCAAATCGAAGACCGGGGCAACCTGGGCTACGACGAGTTGTACAAAGAAACGATGAACATCATCACCAAGAGCCACAGCGTGCCGGAACTGGCCGGGCTGTTCACCAGCTACACGGTAAACGTGCCGCAAGTCGATGCCGCCATCGACCGCGAAAAAGCCAAGACTCATGGCGTGGCTGTCAGCGACATCTTCGACACCCTGCAGATCTACCTGGGTTCGCTGTATGCCAACGACTTCAACCGCTTCGGGCGCACCTATCAGGTCAACGTTCAGGCTGAGCAACAGTTCCGCCTCGAATCCGACCAGATCGGTCAGCTGAAAGTACGCAACAACAAGGGCGAAATGATCCCGCTGGCGACCTTCATCAAGGTCAGCGACACCTCGGGCCCGGATCGCGTGATGCACTACAACGGCTTCATCACCGCGGAAATCAACGGTGCGGCAGCCCCCGGCTACAGCTCCGGCCAGGCCGAAAAAGCCATCGAGAAACTGCTCAAGGATGAACTCCCGAACGGCATGACCTACGAGTGGACCGACCTGACCTACCAGCAGATTCTGTCCGGCAACACCGCGCTGTTCGTGTTCCCGCTCTGCGTATTGCTGGCGTTCCTGGTGCTCGCGGCGCAATACGAAAGCTGGAGCCTGCCACTGGCGGTGATCCTGATCGTACCGATGACCTTGCTGTCGGCTATCACCGGGGTGATTGTCTCCGGCGGCGACAACAACATCTTCACCCAGATCGGCCTGATCGTACTGGTGGGCCTGGCGTGTAAGAACGCGATTCTGATTGTCGAGTTCGCCAAGGATAAACAGCTGGAAGGTCTCGATCCGCTGGCTGCGGTTCTGGAAGCCTGCCGCCTGCGTCTGCGGCCGATCCTGATGACCTCTTTCGCGTTCATCATGGGTGTAGTGCCACTGGTGTTCTCCAGCGGTGCCGGTGCCGAGATGCGTCACGCGATGGGTGTGGCGGTGTTCTCCGGGATGCTCGGGGTGACCTTCTTCGGTCTGTTGCTGACGCCAGTGTTCTACGTGCTGATTCGTAATTTCGTCGAGCGCGGCGAAGCCCGCAAAGCGGCCAAGGCGCACGCTCTTCAAAAGCCACTGGAGGCGCAATAATGAGTCTGAAAGTCTTCCTGCCGAGTCTGCTGGTGTTGGCGTTGAGTGCCTGCGCCGTCGGCCCTGACTACAAGACCCCGGCGACGGAGGCGGCCAACATCACGACCGCCACCGACGGCGCTGCCGGTCAGAAGAACTTTGACCGTTCGAAATTCGAAGGCATCTGGTGGCAGCAATTCGACGACCCAACCCTCAACCAGTTGGTGACTCAATCGCTGCAAGGCAACCGTCAGCTGCGCGTGGCGTTCGCCCGCTGGAAAGCCGCCCGGGCGATCCGCGACGACGTCAGCAACGATGCGATGCCGACCATCACCAGCCGCGCGAGCAGTGATCTGGCCAAGGGGCAAATCCCCGGCCAGACCACCAACCGGGTCAACAGCGAACGCTACGATCTGGGTCTGGACATGGCCTGGGAACTCGACCTGTTCGGGCGCATCCAGCGCAATCTGGAAGCCAGCGACGCCGACCAGCAGGCGGCCGAAGCCGATCTGTACCAACTGCAAGTCACCATGATTGCCGAACTGGTCGACGCCTACGGTCAACTGCGCGGTGCGCAATTGCGCGAGAAGATCGCCGTGGCCAACCTGGAAAATCAGCAGGAGTCGCGCAAGATCACCATCAGCCTGCGTGACGCCGGCGTTGGCGATCAGCTCGATGTCGAACGTGCCGATGCGCGTCTGGCCTCGGTCGAAGCCAGCGTGCCGCAATTGCAGGCGGAACAGGTACGGCAGAAAAACCGCATCGCGACCCTGCTGGGTGAGCGCCCGGACAAACTGACCGTGGATCTGAGCCCGAAAGACCTGCCGGCGATTGCCAAGGCCTTGCCGATCGGCGATCCGGGTGAGCTGCTGCAACGCCGGCCGGACATCCTCAGCGCCGAACGCAAACTGGCCTCGGCCACGGCGCGGATCGGCGTGGCGAAAGCTGACCTGTTCCCACGGGTCAGCCTCAGCGGGTTCCTCGGCTGGACGGCCGGGCGCGGTTCGCAGATCGGTTCCTCGGCGGCCAACGCCTGGGCACTCGGCCCGAGTATTACCTGGGCGGCGTTCGATCTGGGTAGCGTGCGCGCTCGTCTGCGCGGCGCCGACGCCGATGCCGAAGGCGCCCTGGCGACCTACGAGCAACAAGTGTTGCTGGCCCTGGAAGAGTCGGAAAACGCCTTCAGCGATTACGGCAAGCGTCAGCAACGGCTGATCTCGCTGATTCGCCAGAGTGAATCGAGCCGCAAGGCTGCCGACCTGGCAGAGATCCGCTACCGCGAAGGCACCACCGACTTCCTCGTGCTGCTCGACGCCCAGCGTGAGCGCCTGAATGCCGAAGACAGCCAGGCCCAGGCCGAAGTTGATCTGTATCGCGGCATCGTCGCGATCTACAAGGCCCTGGGTGGTGGCTGGCAGCCGGAAACCGTCGCCAGCAAGTAACGCTTTTCAAAGAGCTCCTTTGGTTGGCCGCAACCAACCAAATTTTTTGCCCCGCGTATCATTCGGTCGCGGGGCTTTTTTTTACCCGCCCCTTCTGTAGGAGCTACCGCAGGCTGCGATCTTTTAATCTTGTTTTTCAGAAGCGACATCAAAAGATCGCAGCCTGCGGCACCTCCTACAGGTCAATTCGCAAGCACGGGTTTGACTCATGGCCTTCTCTGACCGAAGCTTGCCCCTCTGCTAAAGAACGCCAGTTCACGGAAATCTGCATGCCTCAGTCCCGCCGCTACCTGCTCATCAGCCTTGGCCTTGTGCTGCTCGTCGTCATTGCCTGGTTATCCCTGCGCTCCACCGCCCCAGTGGTGCCAGAAGCGATCAAGCGCGGCTACAGCGAAGCCCTGACGGCGGCCCGTTCCGGTCAGCCGGGAGCCGCGCGGCAGTTATATCAGCAGCTGGGGCGCCCGGACCTGTCAGTCAAGCGCAGTGTCTGGCTGCTGGCCGAGCTGCCCAACTATCCGAGCCCGCAAGCGCTGAAACTGGCCGACGCCCATCTGCAGAACGAAGCCCCCGAAGTACGGCTGGCGGCGATTCAAAGTGTGGTCGGGCTGGTGCCCGGCGGGCAACGCAGTCTGCTGCTCGGGCCGATGCTCGACGATGAAGACCAAAGCGTACGGTTCGCCGCCATCAACGCCCTGCTCGGCCTGACGCCAGATGAACTCGGTCTGTATTTCGCCCCGCTGCAGCAAGCGATCGATGGCTGGGAACACGTGCTCAAGGGTCAACCGGAAAGCGCCGCCACCTACGCGCAACTGGCGCGCCTGTATCTGCATAACGCCGAACTCAAACAGGCCCAGCAAGCGCTGGACAACACCCTGCGCCTGGAACCGGGCAATCTGCCGGCGCTGGTGATGCAGATCGATGTTCTTGACCGTCAGGGCCAGAGCGACGCCGCCCGCCAGTTGCTCGCCAAACAGTTGCAGGCGCAACCGGATTCCGCCTACCTGCAACACGCGCTCGGGCTGTGGTTGTTGCACCACGACCAGCGTGAGTTTGCCCTGCTCGGCTTGTCCAAAGCGGTAGAACTGGAGCCGGACAACAAGGATTACCGCTACGACCTCGCCACCACCCTGCACACCGCGCAAGAGCTGGAAGCGGCGCAAAAGCAGTTGCAGGAAGTCGTCCAGCGCCACCCCGCCGACCGCAAGGCGCGGGTGTTGCTGATCAATTACTGGAAGGAAAGCGGCCAGTTGCAGAACGTGCAGATCCTGCTCGCGCAACTGGAGCAGATGAACCCTGATGACCCGGCGTTGCAGCAGGGACTTTGAGTCTTAAGCGGTTAATTCAATGACATTTTGATATCGAAACCTCGGAACCGTCATGATTGGCAGCGGTCAAGTAATCAGGTAGTGCACAACGGCTGATACAGCCTGCTGCCTCGATTCCCCTAGTCATGAGAGGGCATTCTTTGTCTACGTCCAACGAGTTGATCAGTGCAAAAGCCGCCACCGGCATCGTCGGCCTGGATGACATCCTCGCCGGCGGTCTGTCCCGAGGGCATGTGTTTTTGCTCGAGGGTGAACCCGGCACAGGCAAAACCACCGTCGCGTTGCATTTCCTGATGGCGGGCGCCCGTGCCGGCGAACGCTGTCTGTACATCACGCTGTCGGAAACCGAACGTGAACTGCGCCAGGGCGCGCTGTCCCACGGTTGGGAGCTGAACGAAAACATCGAAATCTTCGAGCTGACGCCGCCCGAAAGCCTGCTCAACGCCGAGCATCAGCAAAGCCTGCTGTACTCCTCCGACCTCGAACTGGGCGAAGCCACCAAGCAGATTTTCGAAGTGGTCGAGCGCTTCAAGCCGACCCGTGTGGTGCTCGACAGCTTGTCGGAGATTCGCCTGCTGGCGCAGAGTTCGCTGCGCTACCGCCGGCAGATTCTGGCGATCAAACACTACTTCGTGCGTTACGACGCCACTGTCCTGCTGCTTGACGACCTGACCACCGAGTCGCTCGACAAGACCGTGCACAGCGTCGCCCACGGGGTGATCCGCCTCGAAGAACTGACACCCAATTACGGCGCCGAGCGCCGCCGCGTGCGCATCGTCAAGTATCGCGGCCAGAAGTACCGTGGCGGTTACCACGACTTCACCATCATGGGCGACGGCGTCCATGTGTTCCCGCGCCTGGTGGCTGCCGAACACCGCAGCGACTACCCGCGCCTGCAACTGAGCAGCGGGATTCAGGAAATGGATGCCTTGCTCGGCGGCGGGGTCGAAACCGGCTCCAGCACGCTGATTCTTGGCCCGGCCGGTACCGGCAAATCGCTGATTTCGATGATCTTCGCCGCTGCGGCAGTGGCCCGGGGCGAAAAAGCTGCGCTGTTTATCTTTGATGAAGAGCTGGGCTTGCTGTTCGAGCGCATGAAAAATATCGGCATCGACCTCAAGGCCCTGCAAGCCACCGGCAACCTGCTGATCGATCAGGTAGACGCCGCCGAACTGTCCCCCGGCGAGTTCTCGCATCGGGTGCGTCGCTGCGTTGATGAGGGCAACATCAAGACCGTGGTGATCGACAGCATCAACGGCTATCAGGCCGCAATGCCGGAAGAAAACGCACTGGTGCTGCACATGCACGAGCTGCTGTTGTATCTGAACCGCAAAGGTGCGGCGACCTTCATGACCGTTGCCCAGCACGGTCTGGTCGGCGACATGCAGGCGCCGGTCGACATCACTTACCTGGCCGACACGGTGATCCTGCTGCGCTACTTCGAAGCCATCGGCAAGGTCCGTCGGGCCATTTCCATTATCAAGAAACGCACCGGCAGCCACGAATCGACCATTCGTGAATACCGCATTTCGGGCCAGGGCATGACCATCGGCGAACCGCTGGAAGCGTTCCAGGGAGTGTTGCGTGGCGTGCCGACTTACCTCGGCGCGAGCAATCCGCTGTTGCGGGAAGAAACCTTGTGACAGCTTCCGTACCACTGCCGGAACGGGCGCTGATTCTGGCGCCCATGGGCCGGGACAGCCAAGTGGCGCTGATGATTCTCAATGAAGCGGGTTACGGCGGGGTCATCACTCCGGATCTGGGCACACTGTGCACAGAACTGGAGCCTGGCGCCGGACTCTTGTTGATAGCCACCGAAGCCCTGCGCGGCCCCGAGCTGGAAACGCTGCTGCATTTTCTGGAGCAGCAGCCGGCCTGGTCGGATCTGCCGATCGTCTTGCTGACCCACCACGGCGGCCCGGAACCGGGCCCCTCCTCGCGCCTGAGCAAACTGCTGGGCAACGTCACGTTCCTTGAGCGCCCGTTTCATCCGGCGACTCTGGTCAGCCTGGTCTCCACCGCCCTGCGCGGGCGACGACGACAGTACGAAGCCCGCGATCGCCTGATTGATCTGAGTGAAAGCGAGCGCCGACTGCAATCGACCCTGGAAACCCTTGAGCAACAGGTCGAGGAACGCACCGCGCAACTGCGCCACAACGAAGAAGCCCTGCGCCAGTCACAGAAAATGGAAGCGGTCGGTCAGTTGACCGGCGGCATCGCTCACGACTTCAACAACATGCTCACCGGGATTATCGGCAGTCTGGAACTGCTGCGTCGGCGGCTGGCGCGCGGGCGCACCGAAGACCTCGACAGCCTGATCGATCTCGGTGTCACTTCAGCCAACCGCGCGGCCGGCCTGACTCACCGTTTGCTGGCGTTCTCCCGCCGGCAATCGCTGGACTCCAAAGCTGTGCAGATGAACACACTGGTGCTGTCGATGGGCGAGCTGCTGCAGCGCAGCCTCAACGAAAGTATCCAGTTGGACATGCGCCTTGACGACGACTTGTGGGTGGCCGAAGCCGACCCCAATCAACTGGAAAGCGCCCTGCTCAACCTGGTGCTCAACGCTCGCGATGCCATGCCCGAGGGCGGCAAACTGGTGGTCGAGACCAGCAACCAGGTGCTTAAGCCGGAGTTCACCGAGGCCTACCCGAATCTCGAGCCTGGCGACTACGTGATGCTCAGCGTCACCGATAACGGCAGTGGCATGGCGCAGAGCGTGGTCAGCCGCGCATTCGATCCGTTTTTCACCACCAAGCCGATCGGTCAGGGCACCGGTTTAGGCTTGTCGATGATCTACGGCTTCAGCAAACAGTCCCGTGGTCATGTTTCGATCGACAGCGAAATCGATCAGGGCACCACGGTCAAACTGTACCTGCCGCGCTTTCGCGGCGAAGAGCTGGAGCATCCGGTGTCCGATATTCAGCAGGCCCCGGAGGCGCTGGATGGCGAAACCGTGTTGATCGTCGAGGACGACCCCGCCGTACGCGTACTGGTCAGCGCGGTGCTCAGTGAGTTGGGTTATGCGTTTGTCGAAGCCGGCGATGCCGACGGCGCCGTACCGATCCTCAACTCGACGCAGCGCATCGACCTGCTGATCAGTGACGTCGGCCTGCCGGGCATGAACGGCCGGCAACTGGCCGAAATCGGCCGGCAGTATCGGCCGGGATTGAAGGTGTTGTTCATCACCGGCTATGCCGAGCACGCGGCAGTGCGCGGTGGTTTCCTCGACCCGGGCATGCAGATGATCACCAAACCGTTCACTTTCGATCTGTTGACCGCCAAGGTCCGCGAGATGATCAAGAACTGATCCCCCCAAAACAACTGTAGGAGCTGCCGCAGGCTGCGATCTTTTGATCTTGTTTTCAAGATCAAAAGATCGCAGCCTGCGGCAGCTCCTACACGGGCATTTCAGTGTTTTTTGATCAGGCCAGCAGTTCCTGAATCTTTTCCTGCAATACGTCCAGATCGAACGGTTTTTCCAGGATCGGCGCCTTGCGCGTGATGGGGCTGCCGGTCTCGCGGATTTCCTGCGGGTAGCCGCTGATGAAGATCACCTTCAGATCCGGGCGCAGTTTTACTGCCGGTTCGGCGATCTGCACGCCGGAAATCCCGCCCGGCAGGCGGAAGTCAGTGATCAGCATGTCCAGATGCGGCTTGCTCGCCAGGATCTCGAACGCCTGCTCGCCGTTTTCGGCCTGCAACACACGGTACCCCTGCCCCGACAGGTAATCTGTCAGCACCATCAAGATAACCGGTTCGTCCTCGACGACGAGTACTACATCTTGTGCATCTACGCTCATGGGAAGCCTTTGTTCGGTCAATAGCTGCTGATACGACCGTGCGGTCACTCAGAGGTTGCGTCGGATATGCCGTTTTCCTGGATTGGCAGACAAACGCGAAACAGGGCGCCTTCGTTGATTTGACTCTCGACGACGATGGAGCCGCCATGGGCGGCGACGATCTGCTCGGAAATGAACAGACCCAGCCCGAGACCAGCCACTACCGTCTTGGCGGAAACCCGTTCGAACTGTTGGAAAATACGCTTCTGGTTCTCTTCGCTGATGCCGATGCCACGGTCCTGAACCTCGACCCGCGCCTCGTCGCCTGCACGGTACACGCGCACCTGAATCGGGCTGCGACCACCGTAGCGCAAGGCATTGGTCAGCAGGTTGGACACCACCTGCTCGATGCGAAATTCGTCCCAATGGCCTTCCACCGGCTCCGGCGCGGTGAACGACACTTCGGTCTCGGCGGCCTCGATCTGCTGGGCGAAATTCTGCAGCAGGTTGGCCACCAGTTGTGACAGATCGAAACGATTCGGCCGGATCGACAGCTTGCCGGTGCGGATGCGCGAAACGTCGAGCATGTCTTCGATCAGCCGGATCAGGCTTTTGATCTGGCGTTCGTCGCGATCAACCATCGCGTGCATCTTGTCGAGGGTGAACGCCGCGGCGTTGTCCCGCGCCAGGTGCATCTTGCGCAACTGGGTTTCGAGTATCAGGCCGTTGAGCGGCGTGCGCACTTCGTGGGCGACGATCGACATGAAGTCATCGCGCATGCGCACCGCCTGCTCCAGCTCCAGCTGCGTGCTTTGCAGTTGTTGCAGCAGCGCTTCCTGCTCGCGGCGCGCCTGCTCGAGCGCTTCGACCTGTTGCTTCATGGCCTTGCTCTGGCGGTACAGGTCGACAAACACGTTGACCTTGCTCTTCACCGCGTGGATATCCAGCGGCTTGTGCAGGAAGTCCACCGCCCCGCTCTCGTAGCCCTTGAACGCGTAGTTCAGTTCACGGCCGGCGGCGCTGACAAAGATGATCGGGATGTTTTTGGTTTTTTCGGTGCCGCGCATCAACTCGGCGAGTTCGAAGCCGTTCATGCCCGGCATCTGCACGTCGAGGATGGCCATGGCGAACTCGTGTTGCAGCAGCAGCGAAAGTGCCTCGTCCGCCGACAGCGCCTTGTACACCGTGCGGTCCTCGCGCTTGATCAGCGCTTCGAGGGCCAGCAGGTTCTCCGGCAGATCGTCGACGATCAGCAATTTGGCCTGGATATTACTCAGCATGCGATTCGTTCCAGCTCGACAAGCAGACGGCCGATGCCGTGAATGGGTAGGACATGGTCAGGCTGCTGAAGCTTCAGTGCAGCCTGAGGCATGGTGGCGACCTGTGCATCTTGCGGGTCTTGCACGATGGTCAGTCCGCCGCGCTGTTTGACTTGCGCCAGGCCGCGAGCGCCATCGTGATTGGCGCCGGTCAGCAACACGGCAGCCAAGGTTTCGCCGTAAACATCAGCGGCGGATTCAAACAAGTAATCAATGGCCGGACGGGAATGGTGCACGCGGTCTTCAAGACTCAGCGACAGACTGCGATCCTGCTCCACCGACAGGTGGTAACCGGGTGTAGCGAAGTAAACCGTGCCGGGGGCGATGTCCTGTTTGTCGGTCGCCTCCTCCACCGGCAACATCAGTCGCCGGGCGAATACCTCGGCCAATTGGCTGCGGCGCTCCTCCGGCAGGTGCAACACAACAATGATCGGCAACACGTAACCCTGGCGCAGCGGCGCGAGCAGCGTCAGCAGGGCCTCGACCCCACCGGCCGAAGCACCGACCACGATGGCCTCGACGCGAGGCAAATCCACGGCATCGTTCATAATTTGCGGTAGATCCGTTCTTGTTTGACCAGCGGTTCGAACTGATTCGCGTAACCGGAAAAATCCAGCGTTTCCTTGCTGCCCAACACCAGAAAACCACGATGGCACAGCGATTCATGAAACAGACCGAAGGCACGGTCCTGAAGTTTCTTGTTGAAGTAAATCAGCACGTTGCGGCAAGAAATCAGCTGCGTTTCGGAGAACACGCTGTCCGTTGCCAGACTGTGGTCGGCGAAGGTCACGTTCTCGCACAGGCTCTTGTCGAAGATCGCGTAGCCGTACGCAGCCGTGTAGTAATCGGCAAAGGAGCGCTGGCCGCCGGCCTGCTGGTAATTGGCGGTGTAGGCGCGCACGTTCTCCATCGAGAAAATCCCCTGCTTGGCCTTGTCCAGCGAGCGCGGGTTGATGTCGGTGGCGTAGATGATCGTACGGTCGAGCAAGCCTTCTTCGCGCAGCAGAATCGCCATCGAATAGACCTCCTCGCCGGTGCTGCAGCCGGCGATCCAGATCTTCAGCGACGGATAGGTGCGCAGCAGCGGCACCACTTCCTTGCGGATTGCCAGGAAGTGCGACGGATCGCGGAACATCTCGCTGACCGGGATCGTCAGCAACTGCAGCAACTGCATGAACGCCGTGGGATCGTGCAGGACTTTCTCCTGCAACGCCGAGATCGTCGCGCATTCGAACTGGCTCAAGGCGTGCTGCACCCGGCGCTTGATCGAAGCGCCCGAGTAATCGCGAAAATCGTAGCTGTACTTGAGGTAGATGGCCTCAATCAACAGGCGTAATTCGATTTCGCTGTTGCGCTCCGCGGAGTGACGGCTATCCACTAAATGCGTTCCATCTTCGGTAACCACACGCGAATCAACGAGAACAGGCGATCCAGATCGATCGGCTTGGCCAGATAATCGTTCGCGCCCGCCTGCAGGCAGCGCTCCTGATCGTCCTTCATGGCCTTGGCCGTCACCGCGATGATCGGCAGCTTGCGCCAGCGCGGATCCTTGCGGATTTCAATGGTGGCTTCGAAACCATCCATCTCCGGCATCATCACGTCCATCAGCACCAGATCGATGTCCTCGACTTCATTCAACTTATCAATCGCTTCGCGACCATTACGGCCGATCACCACGACTGCGCCCTTGTGCTCCAGTGCACTGGTCAGGGCGAAGATGTTGCGCACATCGTCGTCCACCAGCAGCACCTTGCGACCTTCGAAGACCTTGTCGCGACTGCGCGCAGTCTTGAGCATCTTCTGCCGTTCATGGGACAACTGCGATTCGACTTTGTGCAGAAAGAGTGTCACTTCATCCAGCAGGCGTTCCGGCGAGCGCGCGCCCTTGATGATGATCGAGCGCGAATACTTGCGCAGCTCGGCCTCTTCATCGCGGGTCAGGTTGCGCCCGGTGTAGACAATGACCGGCGGGAACGAGCAGATATCCTCGGTCGACATGCGCTTGAGCAGATCGTTGCCGAGCATGTCCGGCAATTTCAGGTCGATCACCATGCAGTCGTAAATCGTCGTGCGCAGCTTTTCAAGTGCCTCTTGAGCCAGACCGACGGCGGTGATTTCGATGTCGTCGTCGCCAATCAGGCGGGCGATGCTTTCGCGTTGCAGATCGTCATCTTCGACCAGCAGCACGCGTTTGACCTTCTGGGTCAACTTGGCTTCGAGACGGGCAAACACGTCCTTGAGCTCTTCACGGGTGGTCGGCTTGACCGCATAACCGATCGCGCCCATGTGCATCGCCGCTTCGACTCGGTCTTCAACCGAGATCACATGCACCGGAATGTGCCGGGTTTCGGCGTGTTCTTTCAAACGTTGCAGCACGGTCAGCCCGGAATGGTCCGGCAGACGCATGTCCAGCAGGATCGCGTCCGGCACGAACTCGCGGGCCAGGTCATAACCTTCGTCGGCACCGTGGGCCACCAGGCACTGATAACCCAGTTCGTGGGCCAGGTCGTAAAGAATGTGGGCGAAATTCGGCTCGTCTTCCACCACCAGAATGCAGCGCGTGGCGAACGGCGCCTTGCCACGGTCATCGGCAAAACGCGGGATGTGCACCGGGGCCATTGGTGACACCGCAATCGATGGCGGCTGAACCACCGGAGCCGGGGCCGATACCGGCGGCGTGAAGGTCAGCGGGATCGCAGGGCTGTCACCCGGCTCGCTGTATTGCTGCGGCAACACCAGGGTAAACACACTGCCCTGCCCCGGCGCGCTGCTGACGCTGATCGAGCCGCCGAGCAAGGCCGCCAGATCACGCGAGATCGACAAGCCCAGACCGGTGCCACCGTACTTGCGGTTGGTGGTGCCGTCTGCCTGACGGAACGCTTCGAAGATGCTTTCCTGCTGATCCGCGGCAATACCGATCCCCGAATCGCGAACGATAAACGCAATGCGTTCGTTCGGCTGGCCGGCGATGGTCAGGCTGACCGCGCCGTGTTCGGTGAACTTCACGGCGTTGGACAGCAGGTTCTTGATCACCTGTTCCAGACGCTGGCGGTCGGTGTACAGCATGATCGGCGCATCCGGCTGCAACTCGACGCTGAACGTCAGTTGCTTGTCCGCCGCCAGCGGTTCGAACACGCTGCGCAGGCCATCGGCCAGACGCGCGACACTGGTGTTTTCCGGGATCACTTCCAGCTTGCCGGCCTCGACCTTGGAAATGTCGAGAATGTCGTTGATCAGGTTCAGCAGATCGTTGCCCGCCGAATAGATCGACTCGGCGAACTTGACCTGCTCGGCCGTCAGATTGTCCTGCGGGTTCTCCGCCAGCAACTTGGCGAGGATCAGCGAACTGTTCAGCGGCGTGCGCAGTTCGTGGGACATGTTGGCGAGGAATTCGGACTTGTACTTGCTCGAACGCTGCAGCTCTTCGGCGCGCTCTTCAAGCTGCACCTGTGCCTGATTGAGTTCAGTGTTCTTCTGGTCCATGGCGTCGCGCTGCTCGGCCAGGGTTTGCGCCTGTTCGGCCAACTGCTCGTTGGTCTGCTCCAGCTCGACTTGCTGGGTTTCCAGATGCGCCTGGGATTCCTTGAGAATCCGCGACTGTTCTTCCAGCTCTTCGTTGGCGGTTTTCAGCTCTTCCTGCTGTACCTGCAACTCTTCGTTGAGCTGCTGGGTTTCGGCCAGCACTTCCTGCAGACGCTGGCGATAACGCGCCGCTTCGATCGAGGTGCCGATGTTGCCGGCAATCAGTTCCAGCAAATCGATATCGCGGTCGGTGAGCGGGCGCAGGAAGCCCAGTTCGATCACCCCGTTGACCCGGTCATCATCACTGGTCGGCACCACCAGCACACTGTGCGGCAGGCCCGCGCCCAGGCCGGAGCTGACTTTGAAGTAGTCGGCCGGAACCGAATCCAGGCGAATCAGTTGCCCCTGTTCGGCAACCTGGCCGACGATGCCTTCGCCGCTGTAGATCTGCTGATCTTTTTCTTCCTGTTCGCGGGAGAACCCATAGGACGCCACGCGCTTGAGGCCGCCGTGCTCTTCGCGTACGTACAGCGCGGCCACCGCAGTGCCGAGGTATTGCGCGCAGAACTGCAGAATATTGCGCCCCAGCAGGTTGAGCGTCAGTTGCCCCAGCACCTGCTCCGCCAGCTCGGTCTGGCCGCTGCGCATCCACGCCTGGCGCTCCAGACGCTCGGCGCTGGCCTGCTGCGCGGCGAGGTTGGCACTGTAGCTGTCCGACAGACTGACCAGATCGCGGCGACCGACATAGGCCAGCAAGCCGCTGATCCCGGCGATGAACAGCAGGTACAGAGTGATGCTCCAGATCGTGGTACGGCGCACCTCTTCATTGCGCGTGGCGCGCAACTGCTGCTCCATATCAATCACGTCTTCGAACTGCTTGCGAATTTCGTCGGTCAGGCGCTTGCCACGCCCGGCCTTGACCGCGCCCCGGTAGTCACCGCTGGAGCGTTGCAGATCGATCATCGATTGCGCGTAGTTGCTCCACTCGGTCTGCAAAGCCTGCAGACGCCGCAACCGGTCGGTCTGAATCGGGTTGTCGGCGGTCAATTCGAGCAAGGTATTGAGCGCCACGTTGATCCGCGGCTTGGCGGTTTCATACGGGTCGAGGAAGTGCTCGTCGCCGCTGAGCAGGAAACCGCGCATGCCGGTTTCCAGATCAACGGTGAGTTTCACCGCTTCGTTGGCGTTGTTGATCACCCGATCGGTGTGCTCCACCCACTGGATCACCGACAACAGATAGGTAATCAGAGACACAAAGAACACGGCGCTGATCGCACCAACGCCCAGCGGCAAACCGATGTTGCGCGTCAGGAGTTTGCGGAACCGTGTTTCATCAACCGTAGACCGAGTGGACATGGGGTAGCCTTGTCGAACTGTCGAAACCCGGCAGTTTGCCCCAAAACGGTACTATGGATCCATTTTTCTCACTGCCATGGTGGCAATTTCCTACATTTGCTGCACCTCTCCATCAGGCAACGGGTATCCTTGCCGCCCCGATTTGCAGCTAATCTTTTTGTACCCGCTCGGGAACTTGTGGCCATGCGCCACTTACTCATGCAAGAGCCCGGCATTTTCGACCGGTCGCCGTTCCGATTTCATTTCTTGAGAGCTATCCCTATGTCCACCCCAGCGCCCACCATCCTTGTAGTAGAAGACGACGACATCGTGCGCATGCTCATCGTCGATGTTCTGGAGGAGCTGGAATTCAGTGTGCTGGAGGCTGACGACGGCGAGTCTGCGTTGAAGATTCTCGGGGATCGGAGCAAGGATATCGACTTGATGATGACCGACCACGGCCTACCGGGCATGACGGGGAGTGAACTGGCCGGCAAGGCACGTGAACTGCGCTCCACCCTGCCCGTCCTGTTCGCCAGTGGTTACGCCGAGAACATCGAAGTACCCGCCGGCATGCACGTGATCGGCAAACCGTTCTCGATCGATCAGTTGCGTGACAAGGTCAAGGGCATTCTGAACCAGTGATTGGCCTTGATCCGGCAGCGGCTGCAGATGTGGTCTAATTGCGCGCCATTTTCAGCCGCCTGTCTGCAAGGAACACCCGTCAATGACTGCATCCCCCGCCACCAAAGTTCTGGTCATCGGTTACGTCTGGCCCGAACCGCGCTCTTCGGCAGCCAGCGGGCACGTGATGCAGATCCTCGATACGTTCCTGCAGCAAGGCTGGGACATCACCTTCAGCAGCCCGGCCGGCCCGGGCGAGCACAAGGCCGATCTGACGGCACTGGGCATTCGCGAGGTGCCGATCGAACTCAACAACAGCAGCTTCGATATTTTCATCAGTGAACTGGCCCCGGATATCGTGCTGTTCGACCAGTTCATGATGGAAGAGCAGTTCGGCTGGCGCGTCGAGAAACATTGCCCGAATGCCTTGCGCGTACTGGAGACATCCGACCTGCAGAGCCTGCGCCACGCCCGCCACCAACGGTTCAAGGAGCGTTTGAAAGACGACCCGGACAATCAGGATTTCAGTGCCCTGTTCGCACCGGCGCTGCGCGAAGAATTCGCGTTGATGGCCGATACTGACCTGGCCAAACGGGAGATCGCCGCGTTGTATCGCTGCGATCTGAATCTGATGATTTCCGAAGTGGAAATCCAGTTGCTGGTCGAACAGTTTCAAGTCCCTGGCGACCTGCTGCACTGGTGCCCGCTGATGCTCGAACCACCGCGCGATTCGTTCGTCCCCTTTGAGGAGCGGGCGCACTTTCTCAGTATTGGCAACTTCCGTCACGCGCCCAACTGGGACGCCGTGCTGTGGATGAAGACCGCCGTCTGGCCGCTGATCCGCCAGCAATTGCCCGGCGCCCAACTGCATGTCTACGGTGCCTATACGCCGCCCAAGGCGACAGCCCTGCACAACGCAGCGCAGGGGTTTCATGTGATGAACTGGGCAGAAGATGCGCTGCAAGTGATGTCGCAAGCCCGGGTTTGCCTGGCGCCTTTGCGTTTCGGCGCGGGGATCAAGGGCAAGATCGTCGATGCGATGCTCTGCGGCACGCCCAATGTCACGACGCCCATCGGCGCCGAAGGCATGGGCGGCGCATTGCCCTGGCCCGGTGCGGTGGCTCAGTCGGCCCAGACCTTGGCCGATGCCGCTGTGGCACTGCACCAAGACAGACTGCGCTGGACTGATGCACAACAGGCCGGCGTTGCGTTGTTGAACGCGCGTTATCGGCAGACTGATCACGGCCCGGCGCTGATCGATCGCCTGCAACATTGCCGCGCCAACTTGTCAGCGTTACGTCGCGCCAACTTTACTGGCAGCATGTTGCGTCACCACTTGCATAAAAGCACCCAATACATGGCGCAGTGGATCGAAGCAAAAAACCAGAAAAGTTGATAACCAAAGTGCAAAAGCACATTGCCAATACTTTGCAAAGAGTGCTGGCTTGTAGTTTTTCCGCTCGCACCAAAGAATAACTTCCGAGCTGACCGAATAACTCGACCGGTCGGAAAATTAAACTTTATCTGCAACGGAATGCACCATGAACAATTACCCTTTCAAAAACTGGATGGCCGCGACGCCGGATATTGACCGACTGACTCTTGGTGAAGTGGTCTGGCCTGGCGCCCATAACTCCGGGCTGGACTACGATTTTTCGTACCCGGCGTATCTGCACCCCGCGAAAAACTGGTTTGTCTGCCAGGATGGCCCGTTCATTCAGCAACTTGACGAAGGCGTGCGCGCCTTCGACTTGCGCCTGCATGCAGATGAACACTGGCTGGGCATCAAGAAGTTCCATACGTTTCATGGCGTGAAACTGTTCCAGGGACGCGCCTTGAGCGAGCTGGTAAAAAGTCTCGACTTTTTCCTCAATGAAAATCCCAACGAGTTCATCGTATTGGACATACATGAACTCAAGGGCATCAACGATCAACCATTCGATTACAAAGGCTTCCATGAAGTCATCACCACGGAACTGGCTTCGCGGCTTATTCCCAGGAGCAACAGCCACCTGACAATTGAGCAACTTAAAAGGACCAGTTCGGTACAACGCGTGGTATTGGCAAGCGACTCGCACCCGGACTTCAATTCGCCCCTGTACTGGCCGAAAATCCGCCATGAATGGAGCGGTTCGGATATCACCTCTCCCGAGCAACTCAAGCAACACATCACCCGAACGCTGGACAACCCGCCGGCACCCGGCAGCCTCTGGTCATTGTCGGCCACCAGCTACGGTGAACTGGCCGGCGTCAAACGGATCACCAACGAGCTCAATCAATGGTTTGGCCCGGACTCGGGATGGGCACCGAAGTGCAGCATCATCAATGCCGACTTCATCGGTGGCACTCCACTGATCGGCCATTGCCAGCAGATCAATCAGGCCAAAGGCCTGAGGAAGACCCGGGGCTGAGGCGCTGGAACTGTCCTTGGCGCACGTGCATGATGGGCATCTGAACACCACAACAAGACGCATCGGACATGACCCGGGCCACCAGAATCACTGATCCCTCCTACGAACTGATGGACGACCATAACGGGTTGTCCATCATCTACCGTCAGCATGGTTTTCCGTGCCCGCTGGTGCGTTGGCATTTCCACAAGGAATACGAACTGCACCTGATCGTCGCCAGTTCCGGCAAGGTGTTCATCGGCGACTACATCGGCAATTTTTATCCGCAAACACTGTTCCTCACCGGGCCCAATCTGCCGCACAACTGGATCAGCCAGGTGGCCGAAGATGAAGTGGTGGAAAAGCGCGACATGCTGGTGAACTTCACCGATGAATTGTTCGAAAGCGGCCATCAGGTATTTGCCGAACTCAAGACGCTGACACCGCTGCTGGAACGCGCGCAATACGGCATCGAATTTCGCGACAAGGACACGATCCGCGAAGCGATGAAACTGATGCAGCTGATTGCCGACAGCCGCGGCATCACGCGTCTCGGGCACTTTTTCATTCTGATGGAGCTGCTGGCGGCGACTGATGATTATCAATTGTTGTCCGGCGCCACCAACACGCAACTGGCCGACGAGCACAACATCGACCGCACCAACCGCGCGGTCGATTACATCTTCAGCCACTACGCCCGCGAATTGACCCTGGAAGAAGTCGCCGAGCATCTGGGGATGAAGCCGACCTATTTCAGTCGTGTGTTCAAACAGGCCACCGGGCGCAACTTCATCGAGTTCGTCAATCGCCTGCGCATCAGCAAATCCTGCGAACTGCTGGCCGATGGCGACAAACCGGTGACGGAGGTGTGTTTCGAGTCGGGGTTCAACAACATTTCCAACTTCAATCGCCGCTTCCAGCAACTCAAGGGCATGACACCGTCGCATTATCGACGCCTCGCCGTGCAGCGCCTGACCGAACAGAATCACGCTTAAAAGATCGCAGCCTGCGGCAGCTCCTGCACAGATCCCTGTAGGAGCTGACGCAGGCTGCGATCTTTTGATTTTTAGCCAGTGCAAAAAAGTATCGGTTCAAGTGCGACGGATGATTTGTCAGTCCGTCGATTGAGGGCTGTAATCAGCACACATTCTTCCTGCACCGGAAGACACAAAAACAATAACTGTCCTTCTGCCTCCCAACGGACGCAGAAAAGGAGTGCACGATGCAACCCACTGCAAAAGCTCTGCTTGCCCTCACCTGCATGACCCTCAGCAGCGTCAGCCTTGGCGCCCAGACCCTGACCATCGCCACCGTCAACAACAGCGACATGATCCGCATGCAAAAGCTCTCGAAAACCTTCGAGTCCGAGCATCCGCAGATCAAGCTCAATTGGGTGGTACTGGAAGAAAACGTCCTGCGCCAGCGCCTCACTACCGACATCGCCACCCAGGGCGGACAGTTCGATGTGTTGACCATCGGCATGTACGAAGCGGCACTCTGGGGGGCCAAGGGCTGGCTGGAACCGATGAAGGACCTGCCGGCCAGCTACGCCCTCGACGACGTGTTCCCGTCGGTGCGTGAAGGCCTGTCGGTCAAGGGTTCGCTGTACGCCCTGCCGTTCTACGCGGAAAGCTCGATCACCTATTACCGTACCGACCTGTTCAAGGACGCCGGCCTGAGCATGCCGGAGCGCCCGACCTGGGAACAGATCGCCGGCTTCGCCGAAAAACTCACTGACAAAGGCAAGGAGCAGTACGGCATCTGTCTGCGCGGCAAGGCCGGCTGGGGCGAGAACATGGCGCTGATCACCACTGTCGCCAACGCCTATGGCGCGCGCTGGTTCGATGAGAAATGGCAGCCGGAATTCAATGGCCCCGAGTGGAAAAACGCGCTGAATTTCTACGTCGACACCATGAAGAAATCCGGCCCGCCGGGCGCCTCCAGTAACGGCTTCAACGAAAACCTTGCGCTGTTCAACAGCGGCAAGTGCGCGATCTGGGTTGACGCCAGCGTCGCCGGCTCGTTCGTCACCGACAAGACCCAGAGCAAGGTCGCCGATCACGTCGGCTTCACCTTCGCCCCGCATCAGGTCACCGATAAAGGCTCGGCGTGGCTGTATTCATGGGCACTGGCGATTCCGACCAGTTCCAAGGCCAAGGACGCCGCCAAAGCGTTCAGCGCCTGGGCCACCTCCAAGGAATATGGGGAGCTGGTGGCCAAGACCGACGGCATCGCCAACGTGCCACCGGGCACCCGCGCCTCGACCTACAGCGATGCTTACATGAGCGCGGCGCCGTTCGCCAAGGTCACGCTCGAATCGCTCAAGGTCGCTGACCCGAGCAAACCGACGCTGAAACCGGTGCCCTACATCGGCATTCAACTGGTGACCATTCCTGAATTCCAGGGCGTGGGCACCCAGGTCGGCAAGCTGTTCTCGGCAGCGCTGATCGGCCAGACCACGGTGGATCAGGCCCTGGCCGCCGCGCAGCAAACCACCGAGCGCGAGATGAAGCGCGCCGGTTATCCCAAGTAACCACACTGCTCGCTCCTGCCTTTTGTAGGAGTGAGCCTGCTCGCGATGGCGATTTTCCATCCAACACCATCGGTGGCTGATACACCGCTATCGCGAGCAGGCTCACTCCTACATTAGATCTCCATAGGTCTGTATGACTCGGTTGTGATCACCATGAATACTTCAACTGCCAAAGCCCACCTCGACCTGACACAGCCCCAACGTAAAAGCCGCGTGGCCAATCCCGGCTGGTTTCTGGTCAGCCCTTCGGTCGCCCTGTTGCTGCTGTGGATGATCGTGCCGCTGGGCATGACCATTTACTTCTCGATGATTCGCTACAACCTGCTCGATCCGGGAGTGAACGAATTCGTCGGGCTGGAGAACTTCAGCTATTTCCTCACCGACTCCGGGTTCCTGCCCGGCGCCACCAACACCCTGTTGCTGGTGGGCAGCGTGCTGCTGATCAGCGTGGTGTTCGGTGTGCTGATCAGCGCGTTGCTCGAAGCCAGCGAGTTTCTCGGTCGCGGCATCGTGCGGGTGATGCTGATTTCGCCGTTCTTCATCATGCCCACGGTCGGCGCGCTGATCTGGAAAAACCTGATTTTCCATCCGGTCTCCGGAATCCTCGCCTACATCTGGAAGCTCTTTGGCGCGCAACCGGTGGACTGGCTGGCGCACTACCCGCTGCTGTCGATCATCATCATTGTTTCGTGGCAATGGCTGCCCTTCGCGATCCTGATCCTGATGACCGCCATGCAGTCCCTCGATCAGGAGCAGAAAGAAGCCGCGCGTCTCGATGGCGCCGGTCCGGTGGCGATCTTCTGGCACCTGACCCTGCCGCACCTGGCGCGGCCGATTGCCGTGGTGGTGATGATTGAAACGATCTTCCTGCTGTCGGTGTTCGCCGAGATTTTCACCACCACCAACGGCGGCCCCGGCTACGCCTCGACCAACCTCGCCTACCTGATCTACAACCAGGCGCTGGTGCAGTTCGACGTCGGCATGGCCTCGGCGGGCGGCTTGATTGCCGTGGTCATCGCCAACATCGCCGCGATCATTCTGGTGCGGATGATCGGCAAAAACCTGACTGACAAAGCCTGAGGCCTGCCATGACTCTTCAACAATCCCGCCGGCTGCAAAGCGTGCTGCTCGGCACCCTGGCCTGGGCCATCGCGATCGTGATTTTCTTCCCGATCTTCTGGATGGTGATGACCAGTTTCAAGACCGAAATCGACGCTTTCGCCACGCCGCCGCAGTTCATCTTCACGCCAACGCCGGAGAACTACCTGCACATCAACGAGCGCAGCGACTACTTCAGTTTTGCTTGGAACTCGGTGGTGATCTCCTTTAGTGCCACGACGCTGTGCCTGCTGATCGCGGTGCCCGCCGCCTACTCGATGGCGTTCTACGAAACCCAGCGCACCAAGGGCACATTGCTGTGGATGCTCTCGACAAAGATGCTGCCGCCGGTGGGCGTGCTGATGCCGATCTACCTGCTGGCCAAGAGTTTCGGTCTGCTCGATACGCGCATCGCGTTGATTGTGATCTACACCCTGATCAACCTGCCGATCGTGGTCTGGATGATTTACACCTACTTCAAGGACATCCCCAAAGACATCCTCGAAGCCGCGCGTCTGGACGGCGCCACTCTGTGGCAGGAAATGGTCCGCGTGCTACTGCCGATCGCCAAGGGCGGCCTCGCGTCCACCGTGCTGCTGTCGCTGATCCTGTGCTGGAACGAGGCCTTCTGGTCGCTGAACCTGACCTCGTCGAAAGCCGCGCCACTGACGGCGCTGATCGCCTCGTACTCAAGTCCTGAAGGCTTGTTCTGGGCCAAGTTGTCGGCAGTTTCGACCCTGGCCTGTGCGCCGATCCTGATCTTCGGCTGGATCAGCCAGAAACAACTGGTGCGCGGCCTCTCGTTCGGCGCCGTGAAATGAAGTGCTCCAACCGTACCCAATCCCCTGTGGGAGCGAGCCTGCTCGCGAAGGGGGCGTGTCAGTCGGCATTAATGGTGAATGACACACCGCTTTCGCGAGCAGGCTCGCTCCCACATAAAAGCATGCCCGGCGCAATTGAATTAACTTAAGCGGAGGCCCACCATCATGGCCAACCTGAAAATCAAGAATCTGCAAAAAGGCTTCGAAGGTTTCTCCATCATCAAGGGCATCGACCTTGAGGTGAACGACAAAGAATTCGTGGTCTTCGTCGGCCCGTCCGGTTGCGGCAAATCCACCTTGCTGCGGCTGATCGCCGGGCTGGAAGAAGTCAGCGGCGGCACCCTCGAACTCGATGGCCGCGACATCACCGAAGTCAGCCCGGCCAAGCGCGATCTGGCGATGGTGTTCCAGACCTACGCGCTGTACCCGCACATGACCGTGAAGAAGAACATGTCGTTCGCCCTCGATCTGGCGGGCGTGCCGAAAGCCGAAGTCGAGAAAAAGGTCGGCGAAGCGGCGCGCATTCTGGAACTCGGGCCGATGCTCGAACGCAAGCCGAAACAGCTGTCCGGCGGCCAACGGCAACGGGTCGCCATCGGCCGGGCGATCGTGCGCAATCCGAAGATCTTCCTGTTCGACGAACCGCTGTCCAACCTCGACGCCGCGCTGCGGGTGCAGATGCGTCTGGAGCTGCTGCGCCTGCACAAGGACCTGCAAGCCACGATGATCTACGTGACCCACGATCAGGTCGAAGCCATGACTATGGCCGACAAAGTCGTGGTGCTCAACGGCGGCAAGATCGAGCAGGTCGGCTCGCCACTGGACCTCTATCACAACCCGGCCAACCTGTTCGTCGCCGGTTTTCTCGGCACGCCGAAAATGGGTTTCCTCAAGGGCAAAATCGCCCGCGTCGACGGCCAGACCTGCGAGGTCTCGCTGGATGCCGGCACGCGCATCACCCTGCCGTTCAACGCCGCCAATCTGAGCGTCGGCAGCGCGGTGACCCTGGGCATTCGCCCGGAACATCTGGAACTGGCGAAACCGGGCGACTGCACCCTGCAAGTCACCGCCGACGTCAGTGAACGCCTGGGCAGCGACACGTTCTGCCATGTCACCACCAGCGCCGGCGAAGCCCTGACCATGCGCGTGCGCGGTGACCTGGCGAGCCGCTACGGCGAGCAACTGAACCTGCACCTGGACGCCAGCCATTGCCACCTGTTCGACGCCGATGGCGTGGCGCTGACCCGCCCGCTGCGCGCGGCGGCCTGAACTTCGAGACCTGCCCGATGAAACTGAATAAAGCAAACCTGCATCGCCTGGCACCTGAGGTGCAACTGCCGGCCTACAGCCTCAGCGACACCCGTCAGGGCATCGCGCACATTGGCGTCGGCGGTTTCCACCGCGCGCATCAGGCTTACTACACCGATGCGCTGATGAACAGCGGTCAGGCACTGGACTGGGCAATCTGCGGCGTCGGCCTGCGTGCGGAAGACCGCCGCGCCCGTGACGACCTCAAAGAGCAGGACTACCTGTTCACCCTGTTTGAACTCGGCGACAGCAATGACACCGAAGTGCGGGTGATCGGTGCGATCCGCGACATGCTCCTGGCCGAGGATGGCGCACAGGCGCTGATCGACAAACTCGCCGATCCGCAGATCCGCATTGTCTCGCTGACCATCACCGAAGGCGGCTACTGCATCGACGACAGCAACGGCGAATTCATGGCGCACCTGCCGCAGATCCAACACGATCTGGCACATCCGCAAACCCCGAAAACGGTGTTCGGTTTCCTCTGCGCCGCGCTGGAAAAGCGCCGTGGCGCAGGCACACCGGCGTTCACCCTCATGTCCTGCGATAACCTGCCGCACAACGGCGCGGTGACCCGCAAGGCACTGCTCGCGTTCGCCACCCTGCGCGACCCAGGACTGCACGACTGGATCGAGCAGAACGTCAGTTTCCCCAACGCCATGGTCGATCGCATCACGCCGATGACCAGCACCGCGCATCGTCTGCAACTGGCCGACAAACACGCCGTGGACGACGCCTGGCCAGTGGTCTGCGAGCCTTTTGTGCAGTGGGTGCTGGAAGACAAATTCGTCAACGGTCGCCCGGCCTGGGAACAAGTCGGCGTGCAGTTCACCGATGACGTTTCGCCCTACGAAGAAATGAAGATCAAACTGCTCAACGGCAGCCACCTGGCGCTGACGTATCTGGGCTTTTTGAAGGGCTATCGCTTCGTTCACGAAACCATGAACGACCCGCTGTTCGTGCGCTACATGCGCGCCTACATGGACCTCGACGTCACCCCGCAACTGGCGCCGGTGCCGGGCATCGATCTGACCGAATACAAGAACACCCTGGTGGCGCGTTTTTCCAATCAGGCGATTGCCGATCAGCTGGAGCGGGTGTGTTCGGATGGCTCGTCGAAGTTTCCCAAGTTCACTGTTCCGACGATCAATCGCTTGATCGCCGATGGTCAGGAAACCAGGCGTGCGGCGTTGGTGGTGGCGGCCTGGGCGCTGTATTTGAAGGGCGTGGATGAGAATGGCGACACCTATGCGATTCCCGATCCACGGGCAGAGTTTTGTCAGGGGCTGGTGGCGGATGATGCGTTGATCACCCAGCGGTTGTTGGCGGTTGAGGAGATCTTCGGCACGGCGATTCCACGCTCGGCGGCGTTTGTGGCGGCATTTGAATGGTGCTGCAACAGCTTGCGTGAGGTGGGTGTGACGCGCACTTTGGAGCGGGTGCTGGCCTGACTCCAGCAGTGACACTACCGACGCCTTCGCGAGCAGGCTCGCTCCCATAGGGGAACGCGTTTCAAAATGTGGGAGCGAGCCTGCTCGCGAATGGCAGCCCCACCCTGGCAAACCTGACACCCTGAGGGCCTCACTGTGACCACCCGACAACTCTTCCTCGGCATCGACTGCGGCACCCAGGGCACCAAGGCGCTCATCCTCGATGCCGCCAGCGGTCAGGTGCTCGGCGAAGGCGCCGCCACGCACACGATGATCAGCGGCACCAATGGCCGCCGCGAGCAGGACACCCGGCAGTGGCTGGACGCCTTCGCCCTCGCCACCCGCCGCGCCTTGCTCGCGGCCGATGTCGACGGTCAGTCGATCCTCGGCATTGGCGTCTCTGGCCAGCAACACGGCCTGGTGCTGCTCGACGATCAGGGCCAGGTGCTGCGCCCGGCCAAGCTGTGGTGCGACACCGAAACCACGGATGAAAACGACCGTCTGCTCCAACACCTCGGCGGTGAAAAAGGCTCGCTGGAGCGCCTCGGTGTGGTCATCGCGCCGGGCTACACCGTGTCCAAACTGCTGTGGACCAAGGAACAGTACCCGGAGGTGTTCTCGCGCATCGCACGCATCCTGCTGCCCCACGATTATCTGAATTACTGGCTCACCGGGCGCGCCTGCAGCGAATACGGCGACGCCTCCGGCACCGGCTATTTCAACGTGCGCAGCCGCCAGTGGGACTTGCAATTGCTGCGCGACATCGACGCCTCGGGTCGCCTGCAAGCCGCGTTACCGGAGCTGATCGACGCGCATCAAGCGATCGGCACCCTGCAGCCGACGATTGCCGAACAGCTCGGCCTCAACCCGAATGCGCTGGTCGCCAGCGGCGGTGGCGACAACATGATGGGCGCCATCGGCACCGGCAACATTCAGCCGGGAGCGATCACCATGAGCCTCGGCTCCTCCGGCACGGTGTACGCCTACGCCGAGGCGCCGCAGGTCAGCACGGAGGCTTCGGTCGCCACATTCTGTTCCTCCAGTGGCGGCTGGCTGCCGCTGATCTGCACCATGAACCTGACCAACGCCACCGGTGCAATTCGCGAACTGTTCGACCTCGATCTGCAGCAGTTCAATCAGCTCGTGGCCGAGGCGCCGATCGGGGCCGAAGGCGTGAGCATGCTGCCATTCCTCAACGGCGAGCGCGTCCCCGCCCTGCCCCATGCCACCGGCAGCCTGCACGGCCTGACCCTGAGCAACCTGACCCAGGCCAACCTGTGTCGCGCCGTGGTCGAAGGCACCACCTTCGGTTTGCGTTATGGACTGGATCTGTTGCGCCACAATGGTTTACAAAGCCGCAGCATTTGCCTGATCGGCGGCGGCTCGAAAAGTACGGTATGGCGGCAGATCGTCGCCGACATCATGAACACCCCGGTGATCTGCACCGAACACAGCGAAGCCGCAGCCCTCGGCGCGGCGATTCAGGCGGCGTGGTGCAAGTCATGGTCGAACGGCCACGAGGACACTTTGGCCGATCTGTGCCAGCGCTGCGTAAAGCTCGATCTGCACAGTGAAACCCTGCCGGTTGCCGCCAATGTCGCGGCGTTCCAGCAGGCCTATGAACGCTATCAACAGCTTGTCGCAACCCTATAAAGAGCAAACAATTATGTATTTGGTGTGTGGCGAAGCCCTGTTCGATTTCTTCAGCGAAGACGATGCCAGCGGTCTGGCCTCGAAGGTCAATTTCAAGGCGATTGCCGGCGGCTCGCCGTTCAACGTCGCGGTCGGCTTGCGTCGTTTGGGGGTGGATTCGGCGCTGTTTGCCGGACTGTCCACCGACTATCTCGGCCGGCGTTTGCAGCAAGTGCTGCAGGATGAAGGCGTGCGTGCGGATTACCTGATCGACTTCGCCGCGCCAACCACGCTGGCGATGGTTGCGGTCGGCGCCAACGGTTCGCCGCATTACAGCTTTCGCGGCGAGGGCTGCGCTGATCGCCAATTAAGCCTCGCCCATCTGCCGCAGCTCGGCGCTGACGTGCGCGGCCTGCACATAGGCTCGTTCTCGCTGGTGGTGCAACCGATTGCTGACACCCTGCTGACCCTGGTGCAGCGCGAAAGCGGCAAGCGCCTGATCACCCTCGACCCCAACGTGCGCCTCAACCCCGAGCCGAACATCGATCTGTGGCGCGAGCGCGTGGCGACCCTGGTGCAACTGGCCGACATGATCAAGGTCAGCGACGAAGACCTGAGCCTGCTGTATCCCGAGCAGGACCCAAAACGCGTGATCGAAGGCTGGTTGCAGCATCGCTGCCAGTTGGTGTTCCTGACCCGTGGCGGCGAAGGCGCCACCGTATTCAGCCGCGCCCACGGTTCGTGGTCAGTACCGGCGTGCTCGGTGAAGATCGCCGATACCGTCGGCGCCGGCGATACCTTTCAAGCAGCGTTGATCACCTGGCTGACCGAGCAAGAACTGGACTCGGTCGAAGGGGTTCAAGCACTCAGCCGCGAGCAGATCGACGCGATGCTCAGGTTTGCCGTACGGGCGGCCGCCCTTACGTGCAGCAAGACCGGTCCGGATTTACCCTATCGTCACCAGTTGACCTGAGCGCGTAGACTGTCGGCCTTTTTGCGCGCATGGGGATGACGGTTTGATTTCGGGGCGGACGGCGGGACTTTTGATACTGGCGGGACTACTCAGCGGCTGCGGCACCTCGCCGCCGCGTTCGCCGGAAGACATCTGCGAAATCTTCCGCGAGAAGAGCGACTGGTACGACGCGGCGCAAGTCACGCAAAAGCGCTGGGGCGTACCGATCCAGGTGCCCTTCGCGATCATGTATCAGGAGTCCGGCTACCGCTACGACGCCAAGACGCCGCGCAAATACCTGTTGTGGGTGATTCCGTGGGGCCGGGTGACGACTGCCTCGGGCTACGCCCAGGCCAAGGACGAAGTCTGGTCCGACTATCAGAAAAGCACCGGCAGACACGGCGCCGATCGCGAAGACTTCGACGACGCCATCGACTTCGTCGGCTGGTACATGGACAAGACCACCTCGATCAACGGCGTGTACAAGTACGACGCCTATAACCAGTACCTCAACTACCACGAAGGCTGGGGCGGTTTCCGCAACAGGACCTACGCCAGCAAGGCCTGGCTGATGCCCACTGCACGCAAGGTGCAGGCGCGCTCCGACGTGTATGCGCGGCAGTATGCCGGGTGCAAGGAAGATCTGAATCGCGGCTTCTGGAGCCGGTTCTGGCACTGGTTGTAGGCTGTCGAAGATCCCCTGCAGGAGCTGCCGGAGGCTGCGATCTTTTGATCTTGATTGGAAAAAACAAGATCAAAAGATCGCAGCCTCCGGCAGCTCCTACAGGGGGTGAAGTTTACAGGACGGAAAAGTTGTAACTCACAATCAACCGGGTCTCATCCACATCCCGCGCAAACTTCTCGTAATTGGTGCGGTAAGTCGCATTGCGCAGGCGCAGGCTGACATCCTTGAACGTGCCCGTCTGGATCACGTACTTCAACTCGCTGTCGCGTTCCCACTCTTTGCCCTCCTGATCGCTGCCCGGCACCTTGATGTGATCACCGTTGACATAGCGGGTCAGGAAGCTCAGGCCGTTGATGCCGATGGCCCTGAAGTCATAGTCATAGCGCAACTGCCAGGAGCGCTCCTGCGCCGCGGCGAAGTCGTTGACCTGCACGTAGTTGACCAGATACGGATTGCTGCCATCGAGGTACGGCATCGAGTTGTCGCCGTTCATGCGCTGCCAGCCGGCGCTGAAAGTGTGGCCGCTGATGCCGTACGAGAGCATGCCGCTCAAGGCGCGGTTGTCGATGGAACCGGCACGCTCAGCGCCGCTGTCGGCACTCTTGATCATCCGCAGATCGGCCTTCAGCACACCGTCGCCCAGCGGCTGATTGCCGAGCAAACCAATGAAGTGCTGGCGATAGATGTCTTCCAGCTCGGCGTAGTGATACTGCGCGGTCAGGCGATCATTGATCTTGTAGTCGATGCCGTACATGTCGAAATGGTCGGCGGTGGTGTTGCAGGCGTAGCGCTTGTTCTTGCAGTGCACGCGGATGTCTTGCGAGTCGGTGGAATCGCGCGCGGTATACTTGTCCAGACGCGCGGCCATGAAGGTCAGATCCTTCACTTCCCTGGAGGTCAGCATCCCACCGTTGAACAGGGTCGGCAGCAAGCGGCCATCGTTGTACTTGAGCAGCGGCAGATCCGGCAGCAGCGCGCCATATTTCAACACCGTGTCCGAGACCTTGACCTTGGCGGTCAGGCCCATTTTCGCGTACTGGCCCTTCGAGCCGCGCGGGTTGTCGCCGCTGGACGGCAGCAAGCCGCTGTTGCTGCGATCAGGGCTGGAGTCGAGCTGAAAACCGAGCATGCCCAGCGCATCGATACCGAAGCCGACCGTGCCCTCGGTGTAACCCGATTGCAGATTGAGAATAAAGCCTTGCGCCGACTCTTCACGCTTGGAAGCGCCCTGGTCGCTGGAGGTGTGCCCATCACGGAAATCGCGGTTGAAGTACACCGTGCGCGATTCGATTTTCGCCGTGGTGTCTTCGAGAAAACCGCTGGCCTGAACCTGCGCGGCAAAACCGGCGCACAGCACAACGGCTCCGAAGCCAAACGACTGGCGCGGGGTGATGAGGGGAAATGGGGGACGCATGAAAAACTCCAACAGTGCAGCGTTTGCGCCGGGGCGCAGTCAGCCAGAAAAATAGCTCCCGTCCCGGGTCAAAAAATAGCCGGGAAGAAGTGGACACGCAGGGGTGAGCTGCAATGATGGCAGATGGCTTTGACGGTCTGAAGGCGACTTTAGTCTGAAACTGACAGGCGATTCTTCGGCCTGCGATGGGTTCAAACCGCGCGCTGACCAGTGGCTCAGGGCTACGAAGCTCCCGATTTCATTGGGTGCAAACGCCGTCATAGGGGTTTTCCCTATACCCTGCGGGTCCCGTCCCTACGGCATTTGCGCCTTGAACGAGGCGGTCTAATCCTCCATCATCCGTCACCTGCTTATTCAATGGACGGAATTCAAGGCATGCTGGACGCCAACGCTACCCACATTACCCTTACCCTCGAAGGCGCCTCCGCCGACCTGCAAGTGCTGAGCTTCACCGGTCGCGAAGCCCTCAACGAGCCTTTCCGTTTCGACCTCGAACTGGTCAGCGCCCGCCCCGACCTCAAACTCGAAGAGCTGCTGCACAAGCCCGGCGTACTGACCTTCGGCGCCACTGGCGAAGGCAAGATTCATGGCCTGGTGTATCGCATCGAACAAGGCGATTCCGGCAAGACCCTGACCCGCTACAGCATCAGCCTGGTGCCGCAACTGGCCTATCTGCGGCACAACCATGACCAGCAGATTTTCCAGAACCTCACGGTGCCGAAGATCATCGCCCAGGTCCTCGAAGATCGCGGCATTCTGGCCGACGCTTACAGCTTCCAGCTCAACGCCGAGTACCCGCAGCGCGATTACTGCGTGCAGTACGACGAGTCCGACCTGCACTTCATCCAGCGGCTGTGCGAAGAGGAAGGCATTCACTTCCACTTCCAGCACAGCAGCAGCGGCCACAAACTGGTGTTCGGCGACGACCAGACAGTGTTCCGCAAACTCAAGGCCGTGAGCTACCAGCAAGACTCCGGCATGAGCGCCGACAAGCCGGTGATCAAGCGTTTCAACCTGCGCCTGGAAACCCGCACCACACGTGTCAGCCGCCGCGACTACGACTTCGAAAAACCGAAGATCCTGCCCGAAGGCGCGGTCAAATCCGAGTTCGCCCCGGATCTTGAGGACTACGATTACCCCGGTCGTTTCACCACTCGCGAGCGCGGCAAATTTCTCTCGACCCGCGCCTTGGAGCGCCATCGCAGCGACTACAAACTCGCCGAAGGCAAAGGTGACGAACCGACCCTGACCAGCGGCCACTTCCTGACCCTGGCCGAACACCCGCGCGCCGAATGGAACGACTTGTGGCTGCTGCTCGAAGTCTTCCACGAAGGCAAACAACCGCAAGTGCTCGGTGAAAACGTCACCAGCGACGTCACCGACAACAAAAGCGATTTCCACCAGGGCTACCGCAACAGCTTCCTCGCCACCCCGTGGGACACGCACTACCGCCCTGCCCTCGAACACCCGAAACCAAAAGTCCTTGGCAGCCAGACCGCGGTCGTCACCGGCCCGGCCGGTGAAGAGATCCACTGCGACCAGTACGGCCGCATCAAAGTCCAGTTCCATTGGGACCGCGACGGCCAGTCCGACGACAAAACCACCTGCTGGCTGCGCGTCGCCAGCGGCTGGGCCGGCGCGGCCTACGGCGGCATCGCCATCCCGCGCATCGGCATGGAAGTCCTCGTCACCTTCCTCGAAGGCGACCCCGACCAGCCACTCGTCACCGGCTGCCTGTACCACAAGGAAAACGTCGTCCCCTACGACCTGCCGGCGAACAAGACCCGCAGCACCTTCAAAACCCTCAGTTCCCCGGGCGGCAAGGGCTACAACGAGTTCCGCATCGAAGACAAAAAGGGTGTGGAGCAGATCTACATCCATGCCCAGCGCGATTGGGATGAAAACATCGAGCACGACCAGAAGATCCGCGTGGGGAATGAGCGGCATGACACGGTTGAAGCCAACACCCTGAGCGAGTTCAAGGTCGAGGAACACCGGATTACCCATCTGGATCGCATCAGTGAAATGCGCGCGGATGATCACCTGACGGTGGGCGTGACGCAGCATGTGAAAGTCGGTACGGCGCAGTTTGTCGAAGCTGGGACCGAGATTCACTATCACGCAGGTGAGAAAGTGGTAATCGAGGGTGGCATGGAGCTGACCGCCAAGGCGGGTGGGAGCTTTGTGAAGGTGGATGCGGGTGGGGTGACCATCAGCGGCGCCGAGGTGAAGGTGAATACCGGTGGTGCGCCGGGTGTGGGGACCGGGATCGGGATTCTTGAACCTGTCATCCCGTGGGCCGCAGCGAAAGACAAAGCAGGTGCCCTGCTCGTCCCGGCCGCCGCACAGATGGCCCTGGCCAAAGCCGCTCGCGCTGCCGGCGACATACGTTGCCCGATCTGCGAAGCCTGCCGCGAAGGAAAATGCGATCTGGGAGCTACAGCATGAGCGAAGCACTCAACAACTGGCTAGGCGAACAGGCCAGACTCAATCGCGTGCTGATTCTGGCACTGGACAGCCTCGCCGAACCCAATCCGGTCACCTCGCTATACAGCGCCGGCGTCATGCAACGCTCGGTACAACTCTATCGCCGTACCGAATACGCGCAGTTCGCCGCCATCAGTCCATGGCTGACTGAACTGCAGAACCCGGGCAATGATGCTTTCCGCAAACTACTCGATGAGCCACAGCGGAACTGGGGCTGGATCGGCAGCATGGACAAGGCTGATCTCGACAGTCTGACTCAGCACTGGGTTGCCCGTATGGTCATCGACGAAGACGGCGAGCGCTCGCTGTTCCGTTTTCAAGACAACCGGGTTCTGGCCCGCTGCCTGGGCAACATGAAGGAAACCGAATGGCCGCTGCTGCTCGGGCCAATCAGCAGCGTGCTGTATTGGGACCAGGATCAATGGAAAAGTGCAGATAACAGTAGGCCTGGGATGTATCCGGTGCCGAATCCGGCGCCATGGCTACGCACTCCGGAGTCGGGCGAGCAAGCCAGAAGCATCCTGCGAGACAACCTCAAGCGCTGGTTGCTGACCTACCACGTCGATGCGGCTGCCACACTGGCCGAAACCCGAGTTGTCAGTGAATGGCTTGAGGAGCAATTGGACCTGCTTGAGGCTTGGGACTGGCGAACCGAAGAACAACGTCAGTTGATGCTGAGCCTGCGCCTGTCGCCACAATGCGAAGCTGATATCGCGTGGGAACCCCTTTCGGGGGAGACACCCGAAGTACATTTTGCGCGTTGTCAGCGAGTGTTCAGTAATCCAAAAGCAGGCGTCCTGGCTTGAGAATCAGTCTTTGCCTTGCGATGGCAGTGCTACCGGCACTGGCCGGATGCAGCTTCGCGCAACAGATTGCCGAAAGCAGCGTGAGTTACTACTCAAGCGACCATTTCACCTTGGTCGCCACCGTACCGGCGAACGTCGGTTTCACCTCTAAAGCACACTACTACCCAAAACCGGGCCAGACCTGCGAGGTCTACAGCTCCGGACTCGGCGGCTACGTCACCCGTCAACAGCAGAAGTCCAATACGGTTGAAGCAAAAGCGGAAGCGCAGACTGCGTCTACGGATATACCGCTGGAATATCACATTGCGGGGTGTTCGATGGAGCTTGGCAGGGTTAGTTATGAGGTGAGTGCTTCTTATGGAACGGGCGCCCGGGATCGTGATTTGGAATTTGCAGGAGGGTTAACTGTAAAAGACTTCAAGAGCGCCCCAGAACAACCTTCTAAAAATGTAATAGCACAACGTGGAATCTGTAGATGGCTTTTTCAAATCAGCACAGCGAAGACGAAAAAAGACAATATTGAGAAAATTTTGTCATGCAGCGCCGCGGACGAAAAGTGGAAAGTCCAGGCTGATTATTCCCAACAAAAAAAAATTGGGGGCACGATAGCTCGAGACATACTGTCAAAAAATATAATCAGCGTTACATTTAATTTCTCTAAAATTGAAGAACCCTCCAAAGCTAATCGCTGGATTAAAACAGCTTACGGATGGAAACCTTGTCAAGAAACGAAATATACGGCCCGATGTGTAGATCCACCTATATTCCGATCCTTCATGGCAAATGAGCGCGAATGCACCGTATATCCAAACTGCGTTGAACAAGGAGCAATTAATGAGTGACCGTTATTTCCCGCACAGTGTCAGAATTGTGTTTTTCCTTGTTCTACCATTAATGGGCGCATGCAGCTTTGCCGGGCAAATTGCGAGCAACTCGTTAGAAGGGGCTACAAGCTATTACAGCAACGATCACTTCACTCTAGTTGCCACCATCCCTGCCAAATTCGGCTTCACATCAAAAGCCAAATACTCTCCTAAAGATGGAAAAAAATGCGATATCTATAGCCCCGGCCTTGGTGGAAAGGTGACACGCCAACAACAAAAATCTAATACGACTGAGGCAAAGCAAGTTGAGCAGACAGTATCTACGGATATTCCGCTTGAATATAATATCGCGGACTGTTCGATGGAGCTTACAAGCGTTAGCTATGAGCTAAGCGGTAGATACGGCCCAGGCTCCTTGGATCGCGACATGGAGTTAGCAGGTGGGCTTTCAGTTGCAGATAAGGCCTCCATCACAATAGAGTCGGCCTCTAGCGTTATAGAGCAACGCGGAATCTGCACTTGGTACTTCCAGATAAGCACATCAAAAATCAAAAAAGGCGAAATTGAAAAAATCCTTTCCTGTGAAGCAACAGGCCCTGAGTGGGAAATGACACACGATCGCTTTAAACGTCGCAAGCTTGGTGGCGTAATCGCAAGAGGCGACATATCGAACAAGTCAGTCCATGTAGAGTTCAAATTATCCCCATTAGAAGAACCATACTATCAAAATTACTGGATCAAGCTCCCAGGTGGCTGGAAGCCATGTACTGGACGCTGGAATTCTAGTCGAGAAGAACTATGTACTTCGCCCCCTCAATTTAGAACTTTCAAACTGAATGGACGCGATTGCTCCGTGTATCCCGGGTGTAATGAATAAGGATTTTTATGCAGAGCCAAGAAAAATCACTGCTTTCTGATCAAGGGCGCACATGTCCGTTGCGGGGGGGCTGGATAAGTTTCCGCTTAGTAGACGAGTTCGGAGAAGCCACGCCTTATGCAGGCCTCAGCTATGTATTGACTGACTCTGAAGGTACAAGATACGAAGGGGTCTTGGACGGAGAGGCTTATGCTCGATTAACAGGGACTTACAGCGGACCGCTGATATTGACACTATCCGCCCCATACAAGGGTGGAGAAAAGATCTATGCCGATCTGTCAAACCGGAAAGATTACCCATTGCCGATAACAGAGCTGCAAGCTGCCGCAGAGCAAACACTACGACGACCAATTGGTAGCACCAGCAAAACGGGTGCATACCGCGCCTCGGCAGAAAAAGGCGAGTTTCACAACGTTGAAGTTCGTGACTTTGTTGAATTCAGCAAACATTTGCCCCCTGCTGCAAAGCTTTCAAATCCTGTGCCAGCAGGTTGCGCCAAACTCGCCCGTGATTTCGCCGGGGACAAAGTTCCGAGTTTTGGTGTAGGCCTGCTACCAGAAAAACACTATGTCCTCGAAGTTCGCGCCTTGCGCGCGTTCAGGCCGCTTCTGTCGCTGGCGCCGGAATTCAGCGCGTTGAACCTTTATCAACTGTCTCTGCTCGCCACGCTCAGTTACGGCGCTTTCGGTCAGACACCTGAGAAAGCTGATGCGGCCCCGAAAAAAGATTTTGCGTTCACCTATCCCTCGCGCGGCACCATTGGTCATGTACTGAATACTTGCCTTGCGTGTTTCGAAGAGCCGTCGAGTTACGCGGACTCCAAGAAGCCATCGTTTCCACTCGTAGAAGATGTGCCCTACTCCAAGCGCCTGGAAATCGTCCCCTTCGATCCAGAACTTTACCCGCAGAATGACCCATCCTCTGGTGAAGAACTGGAAACCCCCTCAGACGTGCATTTTTTCAATGATTTGAGACAAGGTGCAACGGACTGGAAAAATACCGACACCCAGGCCTATGCCACCCACGATGACCGGATCATCCTTATCGGTGTACGGGGTACGGCCGAAGGCTGGGACGGCTGGCGAGATGCCGATGCCAAACAAGTACCGATTGAGGGCGGAACCGGAAAGACGCATCAAGGCTTTTATGAAGCGTTCATGGCGTTGCGGCCATTTATCGAACGCTACATTCTTCGCTTTCGCACCGACCAGAAAATCATCGTCTGCGGCCATAGTCTGGGCGGCGCCATTTCCTTGCTGCTTTCGGAATGGCTCCATCGTGAGATCACTAGCGACGTAATCCTCTACACCTTCGGCTCACCGCGTGCCGGCGACAAAGACTTCGTCGAATCCGCCAGCGGCCTGGTTCATCACCGGATCGTCAACCAAAACGACCCTGTGCCGAGCGTACCCGCCGGCTGGATGGATACCAAAAAGCCGATCTGGATCACCGGCCTTGCGGCAACTGTCTCGGGTGTTTTGACGCCAGCCGCCGGGGGACTGGTGTTTGCGGCCGGCTTGACGCGTTTTGGCGGCAAGCCTTATTGGCATCATGGCGAGCAGCGCTACTTCATGCCACTGCGCCTGCCCGGTCGAGAGGTCTCGTCTGTCCTTTGGACACCCGGTTGCGAAGGCTACGAAGAAGCAGCCATGGCCAAGTGCGTTGCGCAGCTGAAAAACAACGACACACCGGATCGCAAGCAATTCCTGGTTCAGGCGGCCAACGGTGCCGATCACAAGATGCTCGACGGTTATATTCCGGCATGTTGGGCAACGCTACGTCGCTGGCAAGATACGGAGAAAACTGGCGGCTATATCATCAGTGCGACCGAATCCGACCGGTTAAAACTTGAAGTTGAAACCTACCGTACTCAACTGGAACAGTGGCAGATTGCGGCGGACAATGAGTTCCCAGGGGGAATGATTGAAAGCCGGCCGCAAGATCGCGCGACTGCATTCCAACGCCGCGCAACAATGTCAGATCTTCAGGAACGTCAAACTGCAATCAGGCAAGCGATTAAGCACAATCAAAAGGAATTGGATGCGCTCAAAGAGACAATCACGACAATTACACGCTTGAGCACCACCACACTGACGTTGGCTAATATTTATGGTGATTGCACTGCACTTCCGGATTTGCAAACACATATCGATCGTTGGGCTGCGCACAGTGAAAATCAGAAATCTGAGCGTTTGGCACAAATTCCATCAGCGACTAACAGGGCCACGGCTTGATGTAAATAAGTGATGACGTCTGATTGCAGGAGGGAGTCTCGTCAGGCTCCCGTTCCATCCTGCCAATACAACTTCAGGCAAGCGTCAACATTTGCTGCCCAAGCCATGGAAGATCGCGGCATTCTGGCCGACGCCTACAGCTTCCAGCTCAACGCCGAGTACCCGCATCGCGATTACTGCCTGCAGTACGACGAGTCCGACCTGCACTTCATCCAGCGGCTGTGCGAAGAGGAAGGCATTCACTTCCACTTCCAGCACAGCAGCAGCGGCCACAAACTGGTGTTCGGCGACGACCAGACAGTGTTCCGCAAACTCAAGGCCGTGAGCTACCAGCAAGACTCCGGCATGAGCGCCGACAAACCGGTGATCAAGCGTTTCAACCTGCGCCTGGAAACCCGCACCACACGCGTCAGCCGCCGCGACTACGACTTCGAAAAACCGAAGATCCTGCCCGAAGGCGCGGTCAAATCCGAGTTCGCCCCGGATCTTGAGGACTACGATTACCCCGGTCGTTTCACCACTCGCGAGCGCGGCAAATTTCTCTCGACCCGCGCCTTGGAGCGCCATCGCAGCGACTACAAACTCGCCGAAGGCAAAGGTGACGAACCGACCCTGACCAGCGGCCACTTCCTGACCCTGGCCGAACACCCGCGCGCCGAATGGAACGACTTGTGGCTGCTGCTCGAAGTCTTCCACGAAGGCAAACAACCGCAAGTGCTCAGTGAAAACGTCACCAGCGACGTCACCGACAACAAAAGCGATTTCCACCAGGGCTACCGCAACAGCTTCCTCGCCACCCCGTGGGACACGCACTACCGCCCTGCCCTCGAACACCCGAAACCAAAAGTCCTTGGCAGCCAGACCGCGGTCGTCACCGGCCCCGCCGGCGAAGAGATCCACTGCGACCAGTACGGCCGCATCAAAGTCCAGTTCCACTGGGACCGCGACGGCCAGTCCGACGACAAAACCACCTGCTGGCTGCGCGTCGCCAGCGGCTGGGCCGGCGCGGCCTACGGCGGCATCGCCATCCCGCGCATCGGCATGGAAGTCCTCGTCACCTTCCTCGAAGGCGACCCCGACCAGCCACTCGTCACCGGCTGCCTGTACCACAAGGAAAACGTCGTCCCCTACGACCTGCCGGCGAACAAGACCCGCAGCACCTTCAAAACCCTCAGCTCCCCAGGCGGCAAGGGCTACAACGAGTTCCGCATCGAAGACAAAAAGGGTGCCGAGCAAATCTACATCCATGCCCAGCGCGATTGGGATGAAAACATCGAGCACGACCAAAAGATCCGCGTGGGGAATGAGCGGCATGACACGGTTGAAGCCAACACCCTGAGCGAGTTCAAGGTCGAGGAGCACCGGATTACCCATCTGGATCGCATCAGCGAGATGCGCGCGGATGATCACCTGACGGTGGGCGTGACGCAGCATGTGAAAGTCGGTACGGCGCAATTTGTCGAGGCTGGGACGGAGATTCACTATCACGCGGGTGAGAAAGTGGTGATCGAGGGTGGCATGGAGCTGACCGCCAAGGCGGGTGGGAGCTTTGTGAAGGTCGATGCTGGCGGCGTCACGATCAGTGGCGCGGAGGTGAAGGTGAATACCGGCGGTGCGCCTGGCACGGGTACCGGCATCCAGATCCTCGCACCGTTCATTCCTGGCCTCGCGGCCATCGATAACGCCGGACGTCTGATGCAAACCCGCATCAATCAAATGATGCAGGCTGAATCGTTGGCGACAACGCCTAAGCTCCAGGCACCTAAAGGCATCTGCATTGAATGCTTGAAGAAAGCCATGCGAGAAAAACTGGCGCTGCAGTCGGGGGCCAATTGATGACGAAGAGTGATGCCGCGAACGCCTGGAGCGAAGCGCAAAAGAACGCTCAGTCGCTATTCGCCATCGTCGAAATCGGTCTGCTGGCAGAACCCGCCCGGTTGCAGTTTCTCAATGCTGACCCGTCACGCCGCCCCTTGATGGTGCAACCGGAGTTCGCCGAACTGCGCAACTACGGCCCGTGGCTGGTCGACGTCAGCCATATGGAATTCGAGGCTTTTCTCGCTCACGAATACTTCACCGGCTGTACCGCCATGGCCAGCTGGATTCGCACCGAGTGTTCCGCCGACAAGCTCGCCGCTCATCTGAGCGATGCGTTATTGGCAAAAAATGAAGCGGGCGAAGTGCTGATGATCCGCAGTTGCGCACCGGAAGTCCTGCCGATGCTGTACGCCCGTGACGATCTTTCGTGGCATGCGTGGCTTTTTAGTCCACTGCAAGAATGGTGGGTGCCCGCAGAAGAGGATCAATGGGAGTGCCTGAAAGGACTCAACCTCGAACAACCCGGCAAATACGACCCGATCTTTCTGGATGGCAAGCTGTGGACGGACATGGAGATTGATCCCCTGCCCTACAGCCTCACCACCGAACTGGAAAAAGAAGCGCCGGAAGTGTTCAGCAGCATCTGCCACGGTGCACGGCTGAAACAGGTCAAAGAAGCGTTGGACGCGGGCCGCGAAGAAGGTTTGACCGACCCGGAGGACGTCAGCCTGTTTGCCAGCCTGCAACTGATGGATCGCGAATTCCCAAGAAACTGGCCGATGTGGGAAAAGGCCAAAGCGCGAGCGGTTGGAGAGAATCTGCCGCTTGGGGTGGTGATGAGAGAGTTGTCGGAGTGAGTTGGGTGATGAACCTGCAAATCAGTCATTCTGTTTGTCCCACACTTTTTGAATATTCAAGATGCATTGCTGGATGAAGGATTTTCGTAAATGACCATGGCCATGAATACCAAGCGGCAAAAAATCTGGCGACGCCGCAATCTTGCCATCGGGATATTCGTATTACTGATGCCTTTTATAGGTTCGCTTCTTTATAACCAGTTTCGTACACCGGGCGCGATGTTGACGTCTGAAAACTATATGGATAGGCCTATATTTAGCTTCTGGGTAGACGACTTTTGGGGGGGCAATCTATTTGCTATGGGTGGTGGAGGTGTAATGTGCTGTAAGAGAATCAAAGGACCTACAGTAAAAGTCACTTGGATCCTTAGCATTACAGGAGAACAATATCGCCAAGGAATGAGAAAAGAAGAGCATGTGCGGGTATTACCTTTGCCAGAACGGCAGCGAAATGATACCTATCTTCACGTACGGTTTCTTCCTGGGAATGTAGTCGAGTTAAAATGGAGCCCTAGCCTAATCAGTCCCTTTCCTGAGGTGCCCGACTCCACAAACGATATAGTGCAGGGAAGCAAAAAATGAACGAAACAAACAACCTTGATCGTGCTCAATCAGTAAGCACGAAAGCTAGTACTTGCGCAGGGGATCAGAAGAAGTCCGTTCTGCCCTGCGAATCCACTTTGTATTTAAGCTTTTTTTTTGATGGGTTCGGTCGAAATTTAATTGCCGACACACAAGAAAACAACCTAAGCAATGTGGCGCGTTTATTTTTCGCTCACCCCGACGACAACCAGAAACCTAATAACGACAGCACTACGGTCCGTCGAAGATTCTATATCTCTGGGTTGGCTACCGAATTCGATGCCACGCTTGGCGGCGGCGCCGAATTAACTGGCGCAGGATTGGATGGCGCAGTAAGCAAAGCAATGGATAGCGCTATTAAATCACCTGAAGACACAGCAAAAAACACTCCATTAGATGCCGTCAAAGATGTTCTGACGGGTAAAAAATGGTGGGAAGCGCTACTTAACAACCTCAAGGTCGGCAACATCATTACGAGTGCGCTCAAAGCTGCCGCACCAGCAGCGCTTGATATTTTCGCGACTACTCGAGATAACGAAATAATAGCTACTTTTTTAAAAACTGGTGTTGATACACGTCTTGAAGCGGCATTTAAAGTTTTCGAGGATACACTCGAGTCAGCAAAGGCCAAAACGGGTGTGCCAGTAAAGCGTGTCGCAGTTTCAATTTTTGGGTTTGACTTCGGCGCTAGTCTAGCCCGAGCTTTTATACATAAGCTTTTCGAAGAGTGTGATCCCGGCACGACCACTCTTAAAGGCGTAAAACTTGAAGTGATTTTTGCCGGGTTGTTCGACTCTGTAGATCGGAGCGGTGAAAGTTCTATTGTCATGGAGTACTTGATCCCATTTGTAAATACTGTCGACGATGGAGAGTGCTTGGCAGGTCCCGTTAAATCTGCCCTCCATCTTGTTGCCGCTCATGAGTGCCAAGACGCCCGCCGTTCAAGACTTATCGGTACCGGCACCTCAACGCCGAAATGGGAAGAGCGTTTAGTACCTGGTACAAGCTATGACGTAGGGGGAGGATTAAAGAAAAAAGACGTTGCTCACAGTTCTGAACTCCATCTAGCGAGCTTGCATGAAATGTATCAAGCCGCGTACCGCGCTGGCGTACCGCTCCTATCTCTGAATGAGTTGCATGAGGCCGACCGGACAACGGCTGAGTACTTTGTGCTCAATGATCACATCAATGGCACTAGCGCCATTGGTGCGAGCAAAGACTACATGAGCAAAGCTGGAAACCAAAAGGTTTCCGCCGAAAGCTTTTTAGCTCACCGACGTTTGTACATCCAGCGTTTACGCGTTTTATGGGAACTTTACCGCCAGCAACACAAAGCATACGACGACGAGGAAGAGCGCTTGCAACGTCCTATCCTGGGCAAACAAGGCTCAATCGCTCGTGCACTCGGGATGGGTAGTGAAAGCGACGCGCAAGCTGCAAAACGCGATCAATCCTTGAAACAAACTCAACAAGGCAAGGCTGCCCTTCGTGCGGAGCTGGCTTGGCTCGAGGACGTAGATCGTGAAGCATGGCGATTGAAAACCAGTTTCCCTTCAGCACCGATAAAAGCGCTGTTGGACGAGTGGTACAGCCCAGAACCAAAAGTGCTCAGCTTCGAAGTAGAGGATCTGCTTGAGTTCTACCTTAACGACCAATTTATGATCCAACAGATTCCTCACGGCACTGGTGCTCCAATTCCAAAGTATTTCAGAGTTCGGGAATTCGATATTCCAAGCCTGAACAAAACAAAAGGCATGGCACCCGACTATTTGGAACAAATTATGCGAAAACCCTCAACAGAATCTTCAACCCCATCAACCTGAAGCAACACAATACCGATTGAAGGGTCAGCGCCGAATTATCGGCACTAAGTTTGGATCGCATACGTGTGATAGATATTGTTGCGGGTGAACGCCAAAAACGAACATGGCGACGAAGACGAATAGCCTTAGTACTGCTGGCTTTACTGCTGTGCTACGCCGCCCCGAGAATTATCGGCCTGCTCCGTACCCCCGGCGCCATGCTGACCTCGGAAAACCTCACAGATCGGCCGATTTTTAGTTTCTGGATAAATGATTTTTGGGGTGGAAATATTTCTGCGATAGGTAGCGGTGGAGTGACGTGCTGCCAAAGAATTGAGGGGCAAACGGTTCGAGCTTCGTGGATCGTCAGTCTGACGGAGGAACAGTTTAACAACGGACTGAGGCAAGAAGAGCATGAGGCGATATTGCCTCTACCTCAACAAAAACGCACCGATCGGTATCTGCATGTGCGTTTTTTACCCGGCAATGTTGTTGAGTTGAAATGGAGTCCAAATCTGGACAACCCGTTTGATGCTGCTTTAGAGGAAACGGGCAATTGATTCATTAGTGTTCATAATTGATGGGGAATGCGTTCCAGACGCAGGAATATAATTTTAGCCTTTGGATTTTTGCAATTGATTGATATTGCTGCGGACATACGCCGAAAACGAACATACCGACGGAGACGAATAGCTCTAGCTGTGTTGGCCTTACTGCTTTGCTACGCCGTCCCGAAAATACTCGGCCTGCTTCGAACTCCAGGGGCAATGATGACTTCGGAAAACTATATGGAGCGCCCGATATTTAGCTTCTGGGTCAACGATTTTTGGGGTGGTAATTTAAACGCCATGAGTGGCGGAGGAGTCATGTGCTGCACTCGCTTCGGAGGTGAGACAGCCAAAGTCATCTGGATCTTGGACATGACTCGGCAACAGCAATTACAAGGCGCCATAGAAGAGCGTCATGAAATTGAGCTTCCGTTACCAAAACGTCAGTCAGAAGACCAGTATCTGCACGTTCGGTTCGATCCTGGCAATAAGGTGCGTCTGGGCTGGAGTCCGGATCTTTTTAGCCCATTTGAAACGCGACCATCCAACAAAAATGCTGGAAGCATAGGGGCGCAATGAGAGTTCGTGACTTAGCGAGCCCCAGACAGTGGCGTCGTACAAAAAAATTGGTCAGCGTGGGGATGCTTTTGGCGGCCTTTTCGATCCCCCTTATTCATGATCGAGTCCGTATGCCAGGTGCAGCCCTCACCTCTCACAACTACACGCAACGACCTATCGGGAGTTATTGGGTTAACGACCAATGGGGTGGTAACGGAGGTGTAACTTGCTGCTGGAGCATAAGCGGTGAATCTGCAAAAGTTGTCTGGATTCTGAGCATGTCTCAAGCTCAAGAAAATCAGGGAATGAAAATTGAAAGGCACGAAACTCAAGTGGCTTTGCCTGAACGAAGCCCGGGAGATGACACGTTGCATGGCTACTTCCTACCGAACAATCGGATTGAGTTGGTGTGGGCAGCCAAAACGCTGGATACGCTACCTCTCCCAACGGAAGCTTTGATGCGTTAACACACGGGCCGAGTCTCACTCCCTACCCGTGTCTATATCACTGCGATTACCTCATCAAACCGGCGCCTTCCAATCCAGCATCTGCTGCTGTGCCACCTGCAGCAAATCATTGCCGTCCTGCGCCAGCAGGTACAGTGCATGAGTAATGTGGGGAATGTCCTGAACATCACCATGCCGGAAGCACATGCAGTGCAGGGTTTCGAGCAGGTCGCTGCAGGCGCGGATGCGCTGGACGGCGGACTCGAGGATGTCTTGGGGGTTGGCTTGGGTGTCGATGACCATTGGCGCGCTGTCGGTGACGCCGCTGTTTAGCGGGTGATAGCGGTTTGGGAGCGGATTTAGTATTGGCATTTTGATTACTCGATATTTTAGAAAGTAACCGCCAGTACCGTGACCAAACAGTGGGAGGCGGCCGCATGCAGGATTGGTCAACTGAGACAACGCCAAACTCAGCTCGCCCGAAAGCGCCCTGCACACAGCCGCCATAACAGCGCACTGCGAGGACATAAATGTCCGCAGCGCAAATGATGGCACATCTGCAATGGTGTCGTGCTCAGGTGACCAAACCCGAATCGCTGATTTTGCAGCGACGCCAAACCATAACCGCCTCACTCCAAGCGCCGAAAGCAGACAAGGCATCTGCCCTTGTAGGAATCGGCACCGCATCCCCGAGAAATCCTCCCTCTGCCAGACAGCCGGCGTTCAGCCCGGTTAACCATCGCTTAACGCCGCAGTCCAAGACTTTACTGAACCGCACACCTCAGCCCCTGGCTGGCGCCGAGTGCGGCAGGTTCGGCCGTATGGCGCCGAACGCTTATTCCGTCGCACGGGAGTCCGATTCATGAACATTCGCACACTATTGCTTACCTCCGCCCTCGCCTGCAGCGGGTTCGCCGGGCTGGCTCAGGCCAATGACACCAACGCTGCTACCCAGCCCGTTCCTTACCAGTACGGCATGCCGTTGCAAGTAAACAAAGTGGTCTCTATGACCGAGCCCCAGACTCAGCAGTGCAAGGTCATTACCGCCGACATGAAGTACATCGACAATGCGGGCAAGCCCGAGGAAATCACCTATCGGAAAATGTCTGACGCCTGTAACTTCCAGAACTGACAGACGGCTCTGATTTGCGGCTTTGCGGTAGGCGGTGAGGGGTTCGCGGGTTATGCTCGAGATCCCTTCTCACTGCCGCAAGGACTCGCCATGCAGTTGTCGTTTCGCACGTTGTCGATCATCACCTCTTCGTTGTGTTTTGTGCTGGCGCTGGCCTGGGGCTTTTTTCCGGAGGTGTTGCTGGCGATCTGGAGCATTGAGTATTCGAACGCGGTAGGGTTTGTTGCAAGGCGCAGTGCGGTGCTGTTTGCAGCGCTGGGGGTGATGTTTTATCTGGTGCGCAGCGCGCCGCCGTCGCTGGGTCGCAATGCCCTGAGCAACGGGTTTATCGTCGGTTGTTTTGGTTTGGCGGTACTGGGTTTCGGCGAATGGCTGAACGGCCATGCCGGCCCCGGGATTCTGCTCGCGGTGCTGGTCGAGTTCGCGCTGGGCCTTGGCTTTGTGCAGGCCCGGCGCGTGACGGTCGAACTGGGTGAAACGGTGAGTTAAAGCGCTCTTGAGCGAGGACTGTAATGCTGTGGCGTGGTTTGTTGCGCCAGATCCGAGCGCAGGCCGGCAATCAGATCGTTGATCTCGCGACAGCCATTGAGATGGCTGGCGTCGATACCGCTGACGTGCAGATCAACCTGGTCAGTCTGGTGGTCGCCGAAGACCTTGACGGTCATCGACAAGTCGGGCGACAGCGTGCACTGGCAGCGTTTAGGCAGAAAACTGCTTTCAATGATATTGCGTAGTTCCAAGGCAGACAGAAACATGGTGAACCTCTCCTTATTGATGAAACTGCCAATCAACTCTTCACGTTGACCGCTTTTGCTGCCCCTGCACGGATGTGTCCCCGCTGATTCCCTGGTGCGGCAAACGGTTGTACTGCGAAATGCCCATTGGAGTGTAGGCGCCCGAAGCCGGTGCGCTGCACTAAAGCGACGCATAAAACGTGCCTTTCATCGGGTCATTTCGACCCTCATGAAATCAAGTACTTGGCGCGGTGGCCAGCAGTTGGCCAGTTGCAAAATGCAAGATCGGCCCTTTTGGGCACTGCAATTTGCAAGTCGACGCCGGTTTGCATTCATCGCTGATGACAGTGAGAATGCCCGACATCTACCCTACACCCGCCAGGAGGCTTTCATGGGTTCTTTACGCGCTCGCGCGACAATCGGTCTGCTCATTGCCGGCCTGTCCACCCTCGCCCACGCGGCCAAACTCGAAGACGTCGCGCCGTATCCCAAGGCGGAAAACGGCTTTACCCGCCAAGTGATCTACTTGCCCAAACAGGATCAGGAAGAGAACTTCCAGGTTGAAGTCCTCGCCGGCAAAACCCTGGAAGTCGACTGCAATCGCCAGCGCCTGGGCGGCGCTCTGGACGAGAAAAACCTCGAAGGCTGGGGCTACCCCTTCTACCGACTGGAAAAAGTCATTGGCCCAATGAGCACGCTGATGGCCTGCCCACCCGGCTCCGCGAAAAAACGCGCCTTTGTCCCGGTCGTCGGTGACGGCTTCATGCTGCGCTACAACAGCAAGCTGCCACTGGTGATCTATGCCCCGAAAGATGTCGAGGTGCGCTACCGCATCTGGTCGGCTTCGGACAAGGTCGGCACGGCCATCGTGGAATGACCTGAACAGGGAGTGCAGAACGTGATTACCTGCCATGTGCGATACGTGATCGATCCGTACCAACTGACCGAGTTCGAGGCCTATGCCAAGGCCTGGCTGGGCATCGTCGAGCGCTTGGGCGGCACTCATCACGGTTATTTCCTGCCCTCCGAAGGCGCGAGCAACATCGCTTATTGCCTGTTCAGCTTCCCTTCGCTGGCCGATTACGAAAGCTACCGGCACATCGCGCTGACCGACCCGGAAAGTACGGCGCTGGTGGAATCACTGGTGCAGAAGAAATTCATCGTCAGCTACGAGCGCAGTTTCCTGCGCCCACTGCTGCCCTGAGCGTTATCACGCCGGGACGCCGCACACCGCGGCGCGCTCGGCGACATGGCGCAGGCTGTCGAAGTTGATGTTGGCGCCGGAGTCGATTGCCACGAAGGTCTGCCCGCGAACACCGTTGCGGGCCGCGTATTGCTTGATCCCGGCCACCGCCAACGCCCCGGAAGGCTCGGTGATCGAGCGGGTATCGTCGTAGATATTCTTGATCGCCGCGCACAGCTCGTCATTGCTGACGGTAACCACCTCGTCCACACAAAACCGGCACACCTCAAAACCATAAGCGCCGATCTGCGCCACGGCTACGCCATCGGCGAACGTTCCGACACTGGGCAACACAACGCGCGCATCCGCTTGCAGCGCCGCCTTCAGACAGGCCGAGAGCTCCGATTCGACACCGATGATTCGCACCTCCGGTCGCAGGTATTTGACGTACGCCGCGATGCCGGCGATCAGGCCGCCACCGCCCACCGGCACGAAGATCGCATCCAGCGCCCCCTGATGCTGACGCAGGATTTCCATGGCCACCGTGCCTTGGCCGGCGATCACGTCCGGGTCATCGAAAGGCGAGACAAAGGTGCGCCCGGTTTGCTCGGCCAGTTGCAGCGCATGGGCCAGGGCAAACGGAAAACTCTCGCCGTGCAGCAGCGCCTCGGCGCCACGACTTCGCACCCCGAGCACCTTGAGTTCGGGCGTGGTCGAGGGCATGACGATGGTCGCCGCGATTCCCAGCTCCCGCGCTGCCAGCGCCACGCCCTGCGCATGATTGCCCGCCGAAGCAGTGATCACCCCGCGAGCTTTCTGCGCATCGCTCAATTGCACCAGCTTGTTGTAGGCGCCACGGATCTTGAAGGAGAACGTCGGTTGCAGGTCTTCGCGCTTGAGCAGGATCCGGTTGCCCAACGCCTCGGACAGCGCCGGCGCCGTTTGCAACGGGGTGCGCACGGCAATGTCGTAGACCGGCGCGGCGAGGATCTTTTTCACGTACTGCTCAAGCAGGGCTTGCTGGTCGGGGCTGTATTTCATCGTCATCTCCGGGCGCTCTGTGTAGGAGCTGCCGGAGGTTGCGATCTCTTGATCCTGCTTTTGATTTGAGCAAAACAAAGTCAAAAGATCGCAGCCTTCGGCAACTCCTACAGGGAGCCATCGTTGTTAAAACCCCTGAGACAGAAAATGAAAACCCGCCTCTAGGGCGGGTTGGGTGCTGCAGTCGTGAGCTAGCCCGCCAAATGAGGAATGGCGGTAATAATGCTTGGCTGGCAGCGCAATACAGTGGAAGTCATGGGCCTGAAATTAGCCCGGCGACGACCGGCGAGTCAATGGCTTATTTGAGGATGCCAAGATAGGCTGGCGATTCTGCTCATCCCCCCAAGGAAGGAATGCATGATGTCTGTCGCCCTGCCCCTCACTGCGTTGATTGCGTTTACCGGCTATACCGTGTCGGTGATGCTCCAGGCCGAACAGTCGTTGATCGACTTCGGTATCAGCCTGATGTCGCGCCCGGACACGGCGCAGGTGGTGATTGATCTGTATCTGCTGGCGACGCTGGCCGGGGTATGGATGGTCAAGGATGCCCGCTCGCGCGGGATGTCGGCCTGGTCGGTGGTGCCGTATCTGTTGCTGACGGCGGTGTTTGTGTCGATTGGGCCGCTGCTGTATCTGGTGGTGCGCGGGTTTCGGGAGCGCCGGAAGGTCGCGGCGGCGGATCCGGTGAGCTGATCCGGGTTTTCCGGTGTTGCTGAATACGCAATCGCGAGCAGGCTCACTCCTACAGAGAGTCAAATTGTAGGAGTGAGCCTGCTCGCGATTGCGTCGGCAAAGTCACCATTGATTATTTGGCCAGCCGCCGCAACCCAAACAACATCCCCCCCGCCCCCAACAACATCACCAGCAGAAACACCGGGTAGGAAATCCACCACGGCGTGCCCGCCGTCATCATGCTGAACTCCGACATCCCGCCAATGCTCGCGATCAGGTTCAACGGCAGAAACACCACGTTGATCAACGTCAGTTTGCGCAGCAGGTTGTTCATGCTGTTGTTCATCAGATTGCCGCGCGCATCGATCAGCCCGGAGAACACCGTGGAGTAGATCTCCGCCTGCTTATAGCACTGGTTGTTCTCGATGATCAGGTCGTCGATCAGACCGATCGCTTCACTGCCGAAATGCTGCTTTTCCGCGTGATTGCGCAGCCGCGTCAGCACCGCGCCGTTGCTGTGCAGGGCATTGATGTAATAGATCAGGCTTTCGCTGAGGTTGAACATCTGCACCAGATGCTGGTTCTGCATCGAGGCGTTGAATTTCTGTTGCAGCTCGCGCGCCACCAGTTTGATCACCTTGAGGTGGCCGAGGTAATGGTGGATGTTGTTGAACAGCAAATCGAGCAACACATCCAGCGGTGCGTTGAGCGGCTGGCGCGTGCCGATGCCGTGCAGCGGCGTGTCGTCGGTGGCGATCACCAGCAATTGGCCGGGCGCAAACAGCAGGCCGCAGGACGACACCTCAAACGCCAGGCTGCCACCGCCGGAATAGTTTTCCGGACGCTTCCAGATAAGGAACAAATGATCAGGGTGAAACTCGATTCGCGAGACTTCGTCCGGGTCCAGCGCCGAGGCCAACGCGTGTTCGTCGACCTTGTAGTGGCTGTGGAGCAAATCGCGCTCGGCCGCATCGGGATTGCTGAACAGCATCACCTCGGCGTCCAGCCGCTCGACCCGCTGCAACGCGCCATGACTCAATGCGAAACTGCTGATCATCGGCGCGTCACCAGGCCTGGCCGCGACGTTTGAGCTCCAGCCGTCGCACGAACTCCTCCAGTACCAGTGAATACAGATCGTCCTGCAAGTAGGCGTCTTCAATGCCGGCGTCGAGGTTCGGGTTGTCGTTGACCTCGATCACTACCACTTTGTCACCGGCCTGTTTCAGATCCACGCCGTAGAGGCCATCGCCGATCAGGTTGGCGGTCTTGACCGCCAGTTCCACCACCGCTCGCGGCGCCTCGTGAACGGCCAGGGTGCGACACTCGCCGTTGATGTCCTGGCCCTTGGCTTTGTGGTTGTAGATTTGCCAGTGGCCCTTGGACATGAAGTATTGGCAGGCAAAGATCGGTTTGCGGTTGAGCACACCGATGCGCCAGTCGTACTCGGTGTAGAAAAACTCCTGAGCCAGCAGCAACACCGAGTGTTCGAACAGTTCAGCGGTGGCCTCCAGCAACGCCTGTTGGCTTTCAACCTTGATCACCCCACGGGAAAAGCAGCCGTCGGGGATCTTCAGCACCAGCGGAAAACCGAGGCGTTCGCCGACCCGTTCGAAGTCTTCCGGTCGTTCCTTGTAGAGAATTTCCGTGGCGGGCATGCCCAGTTGATGGCTGTTGAGCAGGTCGGTCAGGTAGACCTTGTTGGTGCAGCGCAGGATCGACGTCGGGTCGTCCATGACCACCAGCCCTTCGCTTTCGGCTTTTTTCGCGAAACGATAGGTGTGGTTGTCGACGCTGGTGGTCTCGCGGATCAGCAAGCCGTCGTACTCGGCGATCCGCGCATAATCCTTGCGCTCGATCAGCTCGACGTCGATGCCCATGCGCTTGCCGACCCGGACGAAATTCTCCAGTGCCTTGGCGTTGGATGGCGGCAAGGCTTCCTGCGGATCATGCAGGATCGCCAGGTCGTAACGCGCCACTTGTGGCGAGCGTGGCGCCCGCCAGACTTTACGACTGAAGCCGTCCAGCGCATTGGCGAACTGGTCTTCCTGATCGTCGCGCAACTTATGCAGCGCGCCGGACTTTATGCCTTCGATGTGCCAACCGTTAGTTCGTCGAAACTCAACTAACAGAATCGGGCACGGGAACACTTCAAACAACTGCCGGGCCAGATCCTGCAGCGGCTCGATATGAGTCTTGCCGAAGTAAAGTGTCAGGGTAAACCCTTCGGTGTCGCTGTACAGATGATGGCTGAGGGCTTTTTCCAGAGTTTTATCGAGGTCATCCAGTGCCAGGCCGTAAAGTGATTTCTTGGTCAGCTCGCTGATGGTGCGCACCGATGGAATCACCTTGTGGCCGCGGGCTTCAGCCAGTAGCGAGCAGTAGTAACCGTGGCCCAGGTACTTGTAGCTGCGGCACAGGTTGATCACCTGCACCCGCTTGCCCGGCTCGCTGTCACGGGTTTGCTCAAGGTATTCCTGAGCCGTGACGATGTCCTCGCTGGGAAAGTACGAAGCCCAGTCTTCCTTGCGTTCGACGATAATCAACACTTGACTGGAAGTTCTGATGGCTGGATTTAAAAAAGTTGCCGCCGGCAAACTTTGCTCGGATACTTCGCGCCAATGACCCTGTACCGCTGACATAGAGATTGATCCGTTGGAGAACAAGACCATTTCTATTAAGCACGAAGTTTTTCGAAAGTCCCGTTTCGTTACGCAACTTTTACGGTGGTCATATGAGTGCTGTTTTTCGTTTGGCGGTAGTTGAAGATCTGCCAGCGCTGCTGGCCCTGGAAATGCAATGTTTCACCACCGACCGGCTCACCAGCCGCAGCTTTCAATGGATGATCACCCGCGCCCATGCGCAGCTAATGGTCGCCGAGATTGACGGTCGATTGGTCGGCTACGCACTGGTGCTGTTTCATCGCGGCACCTCGCTGGCGCGCCTGTATTCGATCGCCATTGCCGGTGAGGCTCGCGGCAGCGGTTTGGGCAAACAGTTGCTGCAACGTATCGAGGCCTGCGCCGTCGAGCATGACTGCGCGTACCTGCGACTTGAAGTGCGTCTCGACAACCCCACCGCCATTGCGCTTTACGAGCGCAACGGCTACCGACGCTTTGCGTTGATTCACGATTACTACGAAGACCACGCCGATGCGTTGCGTCTGGAAAAGCGCATTGTCCAGCACCGTGATTCGCGCAACATCAAGGTGCCCTATTACCCGCAAACCACTGAGTTCACCTGTGGCCCGGCCTGTCTGCTGATGGCCATGGGCGCGCTGCAACCTGAGCGTTTACTGGAGCGGCGCGAAGAATTGCAGATCTGGCGTGAAGCGACCACGGTGTTCATGACCTCCGGCCATGGTGGCTGCAGCCCTCAAGGCTTGGCACTCGCCGCTTGGCGGCGGGGTTTCCGAGTGCGCTTGCAACTGAGTATGGCCGGGCCATTGTTTCTCGATGGCGTGCGCGATGAGCATAAAAAAGACGTCATGCGCCTGGTGCACGAGGAGTTCAGCGCACAAATGCAAGAGACCGATATCGAGCGCAAGATTGGCACCCATCTGGATTTACCGCGCCTGCTGGAGGCTGGGGGTCAACCTCTGGTGCTGATCAGCAGCTATCGCCTGACCCGCTCCAAATCACCGCATTGGGTCATGGTGACCGACTGCGATGAAGACTTTGTGTATCTGCACGATCCGGATGTCGATCACAGCCAGCATCGTCAGCCGATGGACTGCCAGCATGTTCCGGTCAGCCATGGGGAGTTTGAGAAGATGAGTCGGTTTGGGCGCGGGAAATTGCGCGCGGCGGTGGTTTTGTATGCCCGCGCTACGCCAACTATCGTTAGGCTCTAAAGGCTTTTTTTATGGCGAGGGAGCTTGATCCCGCATGAGTGCGTAGCGCTCACAGGATTTGGGGGCTGCTGCGCAACCCAGCGGGAGCAAGCTCCCTCGCCACAGGACATCTGTGAAAACTTGAAGTGAAGTTACTTCAGGCCGATCTTGTAAAGTGCACCGTCCTGCTCATCCGTCAGCACGTACAGGTAGCCATCCGGCCCCTGCCGCACATCACGAATCCGCTGTTTAAGCTCACCCAGCAACCGCTCCTCGTGCACCACCTTGTCCCCGTCAAACTGCAGGCGGATCAGCTCCTGACTGACCAGCGCACCAATAAACAGGTTCTGCTGCCAAGGCTTGAAGCGGTCAGCGTCATAGAACGCCATCCCGCTGACACCGGGTGATTTCTCCCAGACATGGTGCGGATCAACGGCGCCCTCGACACTCTTGCCCTTGGCTTCCGGAATCGGTTGCAGCGAATAATTGATGCCGTGGGTCGCCAGCGGCCAACCGTAGTTCTTGCCGCGTTCGATGATGTTTACCTCATCGCCGCCACGGGGGCCGTGTTCGTTCTCCCAGATAGTGCCGTTCCATGGATTGAGCGCCGCGCCCTGCGGATTGCGCTGGCCGTAGGACCAGATTTCCGGACGCACGCCGGACTGGCCCACGAACGGGTTGTCATCTGGCACCTTGCCGTCGGGGAAGATCCGCACGACCTTGCCTTGCAGTTTGTCGAGATCCTGCGCGGTCGGCCGGTCGTTGTTTTCGCCCAGGGTGATAAACAGATAACCGTCGCGGTCGAACACCAGTCGTGAGCCGAAGTGGTTGCCGGTCGAGAGTTTCGGCTCCTGACGGAAGATCACCTTGAAATCACTGATCGTCTTCAGATCGTCCGACAGCCTGCCTCGGCCCACCGCCGTTCCAGCCTTGTCCCCGGCACCACCGCCCTCGGCGTAGGACAGGTACACCAGTCGATCCTGTTGGAAGTCCGGCGACAGCACCACATCGAGCAAACCACCCTGGCCCTTGGCCCAGACCTTGGGCACTCCGCTGATGGGCTCGGAACGCTTGCCGTCGGCTGTAATCACCCGCAGGTTGCCCGGGCGCTCGGTCACCAGCATTCCCTGACGATCCGGCAGAAATGCCAGCGCCCAGGGATGCTCAAGGCCTTGGGTGATCGTGGTGACTTCAAGGGTGCCCTGCTCGCTTTGCAGTTCTTGGGGGGCAGCGGCGAAAACTGGAGCGCTGATCAGCGCGCCGGCGCACAGCGTGGCTAGAAGGGTTTTACGCAACATGCACGATTCCTTTTGTTCGTTTCAAAGGCTGACAGGGACGCAGTCCCGCCGTTCAACGGTTGCTGTCTCCATCGCGTGGCGGTGGGTTGGGGATGAATCTGGGCGGCGTACTCGGTACCGAGCGTTGCTGCTGGCCATTGCCAATGCCGCCATTGCCAACGGTAGGCGTACTGGGCACCGGCACGGTATTCGGCCCGCGAATCGTCGGCGCGCTGGGCTGCGTGCCCTGCATGCTGTTGGGATTGGCCCGGCGGATCGGGCTGTTGTAAGGATTGTTGTTGGTACCGGTTGGGCTTTGCGCCAACACCCGCGGCGCGGACGGTGCCGTTACGTCGGCATGCGCCAGACCGGCCCCAAGGAGCAGAACAACAATGCCTGGCAGTATTCGGTTCATGGGGTGGCCTCTCGATGCACAGGTGATAGAGCCTTCGAGTCCACGCTACGCCCCGGGTTCGGATTTGTTAACCCGTCGCCCTTAAACAAGATGTAACACGGCTTGACCGGCAACGCCGCGAGCCACGCAAATGCCGGAAACTTTCGCACTGCGCCACAGGTCACCTGATCATCACTTGGAGAACTCACCATGGCTCGGGCAATCTGGAAAGGCGCGATCAGTTTCGGACTGGTGCACATCCCTGTCGCGCTGGTGTCGGCAACCTCTTCGCAAGGCGTGGACTTTGACTGGCTCGATAGCCGCAGCATGGATCCGGTGGGTTATAAACGGGTAAACAAGGTCACCGGCAAGGAAGTCACCAAGGAGCACATCGTCAAAGGTGTGGCTTATGAAAAAGGTCGCTACGTAGTGCTCAGCGAGGAAGAGATCCGCTCGGCGCACCCGGTGTCGACACAGACCATCGACATCTTTTCCTTTGTCGATGCCGAGCAGATCCCGCTGCAGAACATCGACACGCCTTATTACCTGGCCCCGGACAAACGCGGCGGCAAGGTCTACGCCTTGCTGCGTGAAACATTGAGCAAAACCAACAAGGTCGCCCTCGCCCGCGTCGTCCTGCACACTCGGCAATATCTGGCGGCACTGATGCCACTGGAATCAGCGTTGGTGCTGGTCAAACTGCGCTGGCCCCAGGAGGTGCGCGGCCTCGACGAACTGGAACTGGGCAGCGAAGTGACCAAGCCACAACTGGCCAAGGGCGAGTTGGACATGGCTAAACGTCTGGTGCAGGACATGAGCGGTGACTGGAGTCCGGAGGACTACAAGGACGAGTTTGAAGACAAGATCATGGCACTGGTCGAGAAAAAGGCCCATGAAGGCAAGATCGAGGATGTCGAGACTGTGGGTGGCGAGGAAGAGCGCAAGTCTGCCGACGTTATCGACTTGACCGAGTTGCTTAAGCGCAGTCTGGGCGGTAAAGCGCCGGCCAAAGCGAAGGCAAAAGAAAGGCCTGCCAGTAAGGCAGCCCCTGCGAGAAAGACCAAAAAGGCTTCGGGGGAGTAATCAGATCCGGTTTCTGTCAGGAAGCTGACAGGTTGGCTTTGAGAGACTCATCGCAAGCAGGCTGGCTCCCTCAGTTGGAATGCGTTCTTTCCTGAACTCGCATTCCCCTGTGGGAGCCAGCCTGCTGGCGATGACATAAACAGGTGCAATACAGCGGTCAGATCAGAATGAAGATCGTCAGCAGACCACCAAAGATCGCCCACTTTTCCATGTAGTAACGCGCGCGATTACGCTTTTTCAGCTCTTTACCACGCAGGCGGACTTTGTAGATTTTGGTAAACAGGCGGTTGATCCCACCGGTGCGGTCACCGGCATCGTTCGGCGCACCGGCCGCCGACATCACGGTACGGCTGAACCAGCTGTTGAACGCTGCCGCCCAGCGATATTTCATCGGGCGCTCGATGTCGCAGAACAGAATGATGCGGTTTTTGTCGGTGCTGTTTTCGGCGTAGTGGATGTAAGTCTCATCAAACATCACCGCTTCACCGTCGCGCCAGTGGTAGCTCTCGCCGTCGACATTGATGTAGCAACCGGCATCGTTCGGCGTGTCGAGACCCAGGTGGTAGCGGTACGAACCGGCATACGGGTCACGGTGACGAACCAGTTTCGAACCCGGTGGCAGCTCGGCGAACATCGCCGCCTTGATCGAACCGATGCTCTGCACCAGTTCGGTAGTGCGCGGACACAGCTTCATCGCCGACGGATGGCTCTCGCCGTACCATTTCAGATAGAAACGCTTCCAACCGCTTTTGAAGAACGAGTTGAAACCAACGTCATCGTATTGATTCGAGCGCTTGATCTCGCCGGCGCGTAGCAGATCCTGCCCTTCCTGGCGAATTTCTTCCCAATGCGCCTGCAACGGGCTCAGGTCCGGAAACTCCGAAGGATCGAGATACGGCTTGTTCGGTTTCTTCGAAAACAGGTACAGAAAGCAGTTGATCGGGGCCAGAAACGTCGAGTGATCGCTCAGTTGACGGCCCAGCTTGTGACGCACACGACCACGAAGGTGAACGTATGCAATCGAAATGACATAAATAGCGGCAATGATGAGTTTCACGGAAATCGTCACACGTCAAAAGTGAACAAACTGCGCGCCTGCCGGCCGGAGGCCCAGGGTCTGATGCAGTGGCATGAATACAAATACTATCCCGGTGGCACTTCCTTGAGCCCATGCCGTTAGCGGCTATTGGGTAATCGGATGGCATTTTAGCCATACTTTGTAACCAATAGTGAACCTGATCTGTGAAAAACTGTCCTCAGAATCTGCCAAACAGCAGGCGCGACAGTGTGCTCGTGCAGGCGCATGAGTGCTGACGCGGCAAAACAGAGGTTATCCGGGAGGCACTACAGCGTTTACGCTGAGCATTGACGCGCACGGCCCAACAGCTTCGTATCGAGCGAAGTGCAATCCGCGCCTGACCTGAAAATGGGCCGGCAGACACTGAGAAGTGAGTCTGGAAGGGATGAAGCGAAACCCGCCAGGCATGAAGCTCAACCGAGCATGAGACCTGACGGGTAGTGAGTAGCGCTTACTTGTCGGTGGAAAGGCTGGCCTTGCTCAAACCCTTGGTATTGTGGTCGCCTGGCGTTGTGGCCGAGATCGCCGTGGCTTTCGACAAGCCCTTGGTGGCCTTGGAATTGGCTACACTCGAGGTTGCAATCCCGTGCTCACTGTCGGTTTTATGGGCGCGCCCGGTATGTTGCCCACTGACGCCATGATCCCGCACGGCCCTGCCTTCATGATCCGCCTCCTGGCCTTCGGCGCGACCATTACTGGCGTTGCTGGCCGAGTGACCCGCACTGTCGCCGCCATGCCCGGCGCTGCCAGCACTGCCGCCGTGACTGCCCCCGCCGCCAGCAC
>NZ_JFYN01000001.1 GCF_000631985.1 Pseudomonas sp. RIT288 | reverse complement strand
GAACTGTTCTACCTGGACAAGACCATGATGGTGTTCGGCGACGCCAAGAAAGTCATCGAAGATATGGTCAAGGCGGTCGAGTAATTCCCCGCTGCAGTACCGGACGCCCCGACTTGTCGGGGCGTTTTCGTTTGCGCAAACCTTCGGACAATTTGCCACGTTGTTGCAGATCCAGTAACGGTGTTTTACTTGAAACCCGCTAAATAGACGCCTCGTTTGCGACCTTGGTAGCGGGACAGGCGCCCGCGAAATTCACTAGACTGCGCATCCTGCTACTCGCTTCCCGAGAAAATAATCCATGTACCGTGACCGTATTCGCCTGCCTTCGTTGTTGGATAAAGTGATGAGCGCCGCCGACGCCGCCGCGCTGATTGAAGACGGGATGACCGTCGGCATGAGCGGCTTCACCCGCGCGGGCGAAGCCAAAGCCGTCCCTCACGCACTGGCCGAGCGAGCCAAGGTCACGCCGCTGAAGATCAGCCTGATGACCGGCGCGAGCCTGGGCAACGACCTCGACAAGCAACTGACCGAAGCCGGCGTGTTGTCGCGGCGCATGCCGTTCCAGGTCGACAGCACCTTGCGCAAGGCAATCAACGCCGGCGAAGTGATGTTCATCGACCAACACCTGTCGGAAACCGTCGAGCAACTGCGCAACCAGCAATTGAAGCTGCCGGACATCGCGGTGATCGAAGCCGTGGCCATCACCGAGCAAGGCCACATTGTGCCGACCACCTCGGTGGGCAACTCGGCAAGCTTCGCGATTTTCGCCAAGCAGGTGATCGTCGAGATCAACCTGGCGCACAACGCCAATCTCGAAGGCCTGCATGACATCTATATCCCGACCTATCGCCCGACGCGCACGCCGATCCCGCTGGTGAAAGTCGACGATCGCATCGGCAGCACCGCGATCCCGATCCCGCCGGAAAAGATTGTCGCCATCGTCATCACCCAGCAGGCGGATTCGCCGTCCACGGTGTCGACCCCGGATGTCGACACCAATGCCATCGCCGAGCACCTGATCACCTTCTTCAAGCAGGAAGTCGACGCCGGGCGCATGACCAACAAGCTCGGCCCGTTGCAGGCCGGGATCGGCAACATCGCCAACGCGGTGATGTGCGGTCTGATTGATTCGCCGTTCGAAGACCTGACCATGTACTCCGAAGTGCTGCAGGACTCGACCTTCGACCTGATCGACGCCGGCAAGCTGAGCTTCGCTTCGGGCAGCTCGATCACATTGTCGGAGCGGCGCAACAGCGATGTGTTCGGCAATCTGGAGAAGTACAAGGACAAACTGGTGCTGCGTCCGCAGGAAATCTCCAACCACCCGGAAGTGGTGCGTCGTCTGGGCATCATCGGCATCAACACTGCGCTGGAATTCGACATCTACGGCAACGTCAACTCCACTCACGTCTGCGGCACGCGGATGATGAACGGCATTGGTGGCTCGGGCGACTTCGCGCGCAACGCGCACCTGGCGGTGTTCGTGACCAAATCGATCGCCAAGGGCGGCGCTATTTCCAGCGTGGTGCCGATGGTCAGCCACGTTGACCACACCGAGCATGACGTCGACATCCTGGTGACCGAAATCGGTCTGGCCGACCTGCGCGGCCTGGCCCCACGCGAACGCGCCCAGGTGATCATCGACAACTGTGTGCACCCGGACTATCGCCAGGCGCTGAACGACTACTTCACCGCAGCCTGCGAGATCGGTGGCCACACCCCACACATTCTGCGTGAAGCGTTGAGCTGGCACATAAACCTGGAAGAAACCGGGCATATGCTGGCGGTGTAACTCACACAGTCAAACCGCTGATGCAAACACAGTTTGTGTCGGCGGTTTTCTTCCCCGCCTCATCTGAAAAAAACTGTACTATTGTACCGGTGTTTTCCTACGGCTTTTTCCTACCATCTGCCTAGGATTGAGCAAAAATGCACCAGTTAAGTGCAGACAGATACAGTTTGCTCAATTTTGACCCGTACACCCCCTATAAACAGTTAACTGGTCACTCACAATACAGTTGAACTGTATCTAGAGAGACTAGGCAAACGAGAGGATCATGGGCACCAGTTAAACCACTACCTGATCCCGCCACAAGCGGAAGGATGTCAACCATGGAACGTACACTCAGTTCCGAACTGTTCTTCGAAGACAAAGCTGCAAAAAACCAGGTTTCCCTGCCTCTGCGCGTTATCGCCAACCTGATGTTGTGGCAGCGCCGCATCTCCAGCCGCCACCAACTGGCTCGTCTGGATTCGCGTCTGCTGGCTGACGCCGGTATCAGCGAAGCACAACGCTACGAAGAGCTGAGCAAGCCGTTCTGGCGCTAAGTAGCGTCGCTGGCTCTGGTCGTTAGACCCACCGCCAGCAACCCGAATTGAACGAACAAGACCCGTCGCGGGAAACCGCGACGGGTCTTGTCGTTTCAGGGTTCAAAAGCCCCGTATAGCCGGTTATTTGAAGAACAGGTACAGTTTTCAATAATTCGAATCTTAACCAGTACAATTTTTCGTCTGCGCATCTGCCTGATTAACTGCATCGGGCGCAGCCTGTCCTTAACCCATCTGGGCTTAAGGAAAACGCTATGAAAGACTTACAGGATGTTTCCGCAATTCCGATCCAACCGCTCGCTCATCACCCCCGCTGCGACGCCTGCTGCGGGCTTATGGCAAGGATTGGAGCGCACCAGAACGCGGCGCCTGCTGGCTCAGCTGGATCACCGCGATCTCGCGGATCCGGGCCTCAGCCACGCCGATCGGCTGAACGAACTGGAGAAACCCTTCTGGCGCCAGCATTCTGCCCACTGTCCGAACTCCGCAGACAGGCCTAATATCCACGCCAGAACGTGGCGAATCTTCTGTAACTCGCGTCTGACTCATCAGACACAAGCCACCTCTCAATACGGTTTACTTTCAGGAGATACTCCATGTCCCGTCTTCGCTTGCTCAGCGCTGCCGCCTTGCTCGCCGTGGCTGCCAACGCCAGTGCTTCCAGCTTCATCGTGACCACCGACGCCGTGGTTGGCGCGCTGAAGTCCTCTTCGGATGCCACTTCCGACGTCAGCTCTTCGCTGCGTGACAACAAAGTCGTGATCGCTGCCCGTGACGATGCGGCCAGCTTCGTCGCCAGCGAAGGCCAGATCCGCGGCGTGAAACTGGAAAGTGCCCTGGACCTGATCCGCCATCAGGCACCGCAATTGAACGCGACCGACTTCCAACTCGCGCAAGCCATCCTGGCGATCTGATCCGCCGTTGCCGAAGGGACACGCCAGTCGTGTCCCGATGTTTCGCCGCTGGCTCTGGCCCGGGGATTTGCGCTAGCCTTGGGGCTCGTTAACCGTTACCGAGCCCCATGCGTTTATTCAGACTGCTGTTCCCTTCTTTGTTGATCAGTGCCTTCTGGGCAACCTCGGTCGATGCTTTTGATGTCTCCACGCAAAACACCGTGGTGACGGTCTGGGCCACCGGAATGGTGTCTTCGGCGCCATTCGACCGTAAACTGATCATCGCCGCTCACGACGATGCGGCGGCGTTTGTTGCCAGTGACGGTCAATTGCGCGGCGCACAGCTCGAATCCGCACTGCATTATCTGCGCAAGACCCGACCAAAACTTCATGCAGGCGACCTTGAACTGGCACAGGCAATTCTCGTCCAATAGTTATCCTGATCCCTAGTCATCATTGCCCTCCGGAGTCGTTCCATGCGTAGCCCGCTGATTGCTGCCGCCCTTGGCCTGTTTTTGTTGGCCGACATGGCCCAGGCGCACACCCTGGTAGCCACCAGTAACATCATCGTTCGTGCCTCCCAGCGCACCATCGATTTCACCTCTGATACCACCACGTCGATTCGCGATTCGAAAATCATCCGCGAAGCCCACGACGATGCGGCCAGCTTCGTCGCCAGCAATGGCGATATCCGTGGTGCGCACCTGGAGGCTGCGCTCAATACCTTGCGCACGCGCGTGCCGGAAGCCCGTGACGCCAGTGATCAGGTGCTCGCCGAAGCCATCCTCGCCCTGTGAAGTCACTCGGCACCTGGCTGCTGGCCGGGGCGTTGTTGCTGCTTGGCAACAGCGCCCACGCCAGCCTGCAATTGCGGCTCAAGACCGACGGCCTGAGCCCCGCCCAGCAGCAGGCCAGCCGGGCGCTGCTCGATGAAGCCTTGCACAAGTTGCCACCCAGCTTCGTCGAACAGTTGGACCGGCGTATCGATGTCGGCTGGACCGACGACATGCCCGGTAACGCCTACGGCCAGGCGACGCTGGTCGCGGAACTCGACCTGAACCGCAAACTGCTCGCCGGCCTCACCGACGGCAGCGCGGCCAACGAGAAAACCAATCGCCCCCACGGCACGGTGCGCCAGGAACTGCTGGCAACGGTGCTGCACGAACTCACCCACATTTATGATCGCGCACGCCTGTGGCCCGCTGCCGAGCGCACGCTGATCCAGCGCTGCACTCGCCGCAGCAACAGCGCTGGCCTGATCGGCATTCCCGATGAGTGCCGTGGCCAGACTGAGCGACGCTTCACCCTCAGCGATGACCCGCGTCTGCTCGACCTCGCCGGTTGGCAACAGTACGTCGGCCGCCGCGGCGAGCGTGAACAACACAACCGTCAGGTAGCCCGCAGCCCGGACCTGTACGAAATTTCCAGTCCGAAAGAGTTTGTCGCGGTCAACATGGAGTATTTCCTCCTCGACCCGAGCTACGCCTGCCGTCGCCCGGCGCTCTATCGTTACTACAAGGAGCGCTTCGGCTGGGCACCACCGGCCAAGGACACCTGCAGCAATACTTTCGCCTTTCTCAACGCCGGCAACGACTTCGCCAAACAGCCCTTGGGCCAGGTCGACCCGGAGCGGGTGTATGCCGTCGATTATCTACTGGCCGAAGCCAACCAGAATTGGGTCAGCCGCTGGGGTCACAGCATGTTGCGCCTGGTGATCTGCGCACCGGGGCGACCACGGGGCCCGGATTGCCGGCTCGACCTCGACCAGCATCTGGTGCTGTCCTACCGCGCCTTTGTCGGTGATGTGCAGCTGTCGAGTTGGGACGGTCTGGTCGGCAAGTACCCGTCGCGGCTGTTCGTGCTGCCACTGGCCCAAGTGATCGATGAGTACACCAAGACCGAACTGCGCAGCCTCGCTTCAGTGCCGCTGAACCTGTCACGCAGCGAGATTGAAGAAGTGGTCGAGCACGCCGCCGAGATGCACTGGAGTTACGACGGCAACTACTTCTTCCTCTCCAACAACTGCGCCGTGGAAAGCCTCAAGCTGTTACGCAGCGGCAGCAATAACAAGCAACTGGTTGGCCTGGACAGCATCATGCCCAACGGTTTGCTTGAAGTGCTCAAAGGCCGTGGCCTGGCCGACACCAGCGTGCTCGACAATCCCAAGGAAGCCTTGCGCCTGGGCTATCGCTTCGACTCGTTCCGCGATCGCTATCAGGCGATGTTCGATGTTTTGAAGAAGCAGCTGCCGATCAAACAGACCACCGTCGAGGACTGGCTATCGCTGTCTGCCGAAGAACGCCGGCAGTGGTTCGAACGTGCAGACCTGCGCACCAGCGCAGCGTTGCTGCTGCTGGAACAGGCGAGCTATCGCCGCCAGTTGTTGCTGGCCCAGGACGAAGTCAAGCAGCGCTACCTCGGCGCTCGCGAGCTGGAAAACGGTGGAATGGACAAGGCCAACGCCACCCTGCAGGAAATTCTCGCCAACAGTGGCTTCCTCAGTCGCCCGGCGGAACTGCTCGACAGCCGTGGCTACGGGCTGCCGCAACCGAGCGAGTTCAAGCGCCTGCAGGACGAAAGCGCCCAACGCCAGAAACAGCTGCTGGCGCTGAGCGGCGATCTGGACAAGGAAGTGCGCAAGTTGCTGGAGCCCAAGCGAGCGGCCGAAATTGCCGCCAGCGAAGCCAACGTGAAGCAGATCGGCGAGCATTTGCGCAAATTGCACAAGGCGTCCGGCGGACTGGAGTTGCCCTGAAAGCAAAAGATCGCAGCCTGCGCCAGCTCCTACAGGGATAGATGTAGGAGCTGGCGCAGGCTGCGATCTTTTTATTGCCTGTAAATCAGTACAAAACACCATCCAGAATTTCGTAAACGATTCCGGTACCCACCGCGATCAGCACGATATCGCCCCCAGCGCGGCGCCACTCATAGCCCGGATACACCGGCAGACGACTCAGCGCCCGACCGTCCAGTCGCTCGCCGTAATACCCGTGCGGCAACGGCCGACCGCGTTCCAGATGAATGCCCGGTGGCGGCGGTGCACCGCGCACAAAGTAGCCGTGATTGTCGCGGATGGTCTGGCGTACCGGGCCGAAGTCGCGCGGCGGGCCGCCACGGTGGTCGTTCTGCGGGCCACGGTGATCGTCACCACGGTTATCGTAGTGGCCCTGCTGCGGGCCGCCGTGGTCATGATCATCGCGTGGATCGGCGCTGGCCAGCAGCGGCGTCGCGCTGAGCATCAGCACGCCCAGTCCGGCAATCAGACGTTTCGGCATTTTCATCGGGTCATTCCTCACTGCACCAACAGCAAAAAGGGATTCAGAACGTGGTTCTGAATCCCTCGGTCTTGCTCAATTAGGCCGTGGTGTGAAGCGCTAATTCCTCTGTATCAGGAACTTTACCTTCAGCTGACGCGGGCCTGACGCACGCCTTCGGACAGCGCTTTGCACAGACCCAGCACACCATCGACAGCCTGGGCCGGCGTGGTCGCATTGGCGATGTGATCGATCAGTGCCGACCCCACCACCACCCCGTCCGCCAAGCGGGCGATGGACGCCGCCTGCTCCGGAGTACGGATACCGAAACCGATGCTGATCGGCAGATCAGTGTGTCGACGCAAACGGGTAACCGCTTCTTCGACATGCTCCAGAGTCGCGGCACCGGCACCGGTCACACCGGCCACCGACACGTAGTAAACGAAGCCCGAGCTGCCATTGAGCACTTTCGGCAGACGCGCATCATCAGTGGTCGGGGTGGTCAGGCGGATGAAGTCCAGACCTGCAGCCTGTGCCGGGTCACACAGTTCATTGTTGTGCTCTGGCGGCATGTCGACCACGATCAGACCGTCGACGCCCGCTTCCTTGGCGTCAGCGATAAAACGCTCAACGCCATACATGTGGATCGGGTTGAAGTAGCCCATCAGCACCAGCGGCGTGTCGCTGTTGCCTTCGCGGAACTCGCGCACCATCTGCAGGGTTTTCGCCAGATTCTGCTTGGCGCCCAAGGCACGGATGTTGGCCAGTTGAATCGCCGGACCATCGGCCATCGGGTCGGTGAACGGCATACCCAGCTCGATCACGTCGGCGCCAGCGCCCGGCAGACCTTTGAGAATCGCCAGCGAGGTGTCGTAGTCCGGATCACCGGCGGTGACGAAGGTCACCAGCGCGGCGCGATTCTGTTGCTTGAGGTCGGCAAAACGGGTTTGCAGGCGGCTCATCAGTGTTTCTCCTGCTTCGACTGTTCCATATGGTGCATGACGGTCTGCATGTCTTTGTCGCCACGGCCGGAGAGGTTGACCACCATCAGGTGATCCTTCGGCAGTTTCGGTGCGCGTTTGAACACTTCAGCCAACGCATGAGCGCTTTCCAGTGCCGGGATGATGCCTTCAAGGCGGCAGCACTGGTGGAACGCTGCGAGGGCTTCGTCGTCAGTGACCGAGGTGTACTGGACGCGGCCGATGTCATGCAACCAGGCGTGCTCAGGGCCGATGCCCGGATAGTCGAGGCCGGCGGAAATCGAGTGGGCGTCGATGATCTGGCCATCGTCGTCCTGCAGCAGGAAGGTACGGTTGCCGTGCAGCACACCCGGTACGCCGCCGTTGAGACTCGCCGCGTGCTTGCCGGTTTCGATGCCATAACCGGCCGCTTCGACGCCGATGATCTCGACGCTCTGATCATCGAGGAACGGGTGGAACAGGCCCATGGCGTTGGAACCGCCGCCGATGCATGCCACCAGGCTGTCCGGCAGACGACCTTCCTGAGCTTGCAGCTGCTCGCGGGTTTCCTTGCCGATCACCGCCTGGAAGTCGCGCACCATGGCTGGATACGGGTGCGGGCCGGCCACGGTACCGATCAGGTAGAAGGTGCTGTCGACGTTGGTCACCCAGTCACGCAGCGCTTCGTTCATCGCGTCTTTCAGGGTACCGGTACCGGCCACCACCGGAATCACTTCGGCACCCAGCAGTTTCATGCGAAATACGTTGGCCTGCTGACGTTCAATGTCAGTGGTACCCATGTAGATCACGCAATCCAGACCGAAACGTGCGGCCACGGTGGCCGTTGCCACGCCGTGCATGCCGGCGCCGGTCTCGGCGATGATGCGTTTCTTGCCCATGCGCCGCGCCAGCAGGATCTGGCCGATGCAGTTGTTGATCTTGTGCGCGCCGGTGTGGTTCAGCTCTTCGCGCTTGAGGTAGATCTTCGCGCCGCCGCAGAACTCGGTCAGACGCTCGGCGAAATACAGCGGGCTCGGACGTCCGACATAGTCACGCTGGAAGTAGGCCAGCTCTTCTTTAAACGCCGGATCTTCCTTGGCCTTTTCGTATTCACGGGCCAGATCGAGGATCAACGGCATCAGGGTTTCCGCCACGTAGCGGCCGCCGAACGCGCCGAACAGGCCGTTATCGTCAGGGCCGCTACGCAGGTTGGAGGTGTTCGAAGTCTGGGTCATGATTTGCTCCAGGTGAATTCGGGTGAGAAGACAATGGCGTCCACTCTACCCCTGACCTTCCAGGCTGAAAACCGATAAGATCGCCACAACCTGTCAGGAAAACTCACAGATACCATGAGCCACGACCTTCCCCCGCTGAACGCTTTGCGCGCGTTCGAAGCCACCGCCCGGCTGAACAGCGTCAGTCAGGCGGCCGAACAGCTGCACGTCACCCACGGGGCAGTCAGCCGCCAGCTCAAAGTGCTAGAAGAGCATCTGGGCGTGAGCCTGTTCGTCAAGGACGGTCGCGGCTTGAAACTCACAGATGCCGGTATTCGTCTGCGAGACGCCAGCGGTGAGGCCTTTGATCGCTTGCGCAGTGTGTGTGCCGAGCTGACGCAAAGCACCGCTGACGCGCCGTTCGTGCTCGGCTGCTCCGGCAGTCTGTTGGCGCGCTGGTTCATCCCACGCCTGGGGCGGCTCAACGCCGATCTGCCGGACTTGCGTCTGCACCTGTCAGCGGGTGAAGGCGATCTCGACCCCCGTCGCCCCGGACTTGACGCCTTGCTGCTGTTCGCCGAGCCGCCATGGCCGGCAGACATGCAGGTCTACGAACTGGCCGCAGAACGCATCGGCCCGGTGATGAGTCCACTGTTCATCGGGAATCAACGCCTGCAAGCAGCGCCGGCGTCAGCCTTGCTCAGCGAGCCGCTGCTGCACACCACGTCGCGCCCGCAGGCGTGGCCGAGTTGGGCACGGCAAAACCACCTCGACGCCAATGCGTTGAAGTTGGGGCAAGGTTTTGAGCATTTGTATTATCTGCTGGAAGCCGCAGTGGCCGGACTCGGCGTAGCAATCGCGCCAGAGCCGCTGGTGACCGAAGACTTGAAGGCCGGTCGCCTGGTTGCGCCGTGGGGCTTTTGCGAAACCCCGGCGCAACTGGCGTTGTGGCTACCCAAGCGCGCCGCAGATGGACGCGCCCGGCAACTGGCGCAATGGCTCAGGAATGAGCTGCGCCAGACGGATCACTCGCCGCGCTTGAACAGCAAATAAGCAGCCAGCAGACCGATTGCACCGACCGCCACACCAGCGGTGGTCCACGGGTGTTCCTGAGCGTAATCGCGGGTGGCGATGCCGGTCTCGCGGGTTTTCACTTTGACTTCTTCGTAGGCATCGCTGAGCAGGCTGCGCGAATGTTTCAGCGCGCTTTCAGCGTTGCTCTTGAGGGCCTTGAGGGTCTTGCGCGACTCGTCGGACGCGTCGTCCTTCAGGCTTTCCAACGATTTGAGCAGACTCTCGATCTCGGCTTCCATGCTTTGCAACGAGGCTTTACGTAAAGAGGTGTTGGCCATGGTGGCTCTCCTGCATTGGTGATGAGTGGCGTGTGTTGGTTGGGACTTCAGCGGTTTGAGAAAGTGCAGAAAATCTGAACTTCGCTTGCGTCGCGCCGCCGAAATCAACAGAGCAGATTCACTGCTAGTCTCAATTCCACACGTCAATTTCAAACGCCAAGGAGATCGCCATGAGTGACCATCACACCTACAAGAAAGTCGAGCTGGTCGGCTCGTCCACCAGCAGCATCGAAGACGCCATCAACAACGCGCTGGCCGAAGCGAACAAGAGCATCAAGCATCTGGAGTGGTTTGAAGTGGTCGAGACCCGTGGCCACATCAAGGACGGCAAGGCTGCACATTTCCAGGTAACCCTCAAAGTCGGCTTCCGCATTGCCAGCAGCTGAGTTTGGGCTACGCTTCTGAACTTGCGCGCTGGCCGAGTGCCATAGGAATGGCAAAGCGCTACAAGGTGAGCGCATCGGCACTGCCGGTGCCCGCCTCTTTTAATCCGACCAGGGAGTGCGACCGATGAAGAAGTTCATATTGGCAGTAGGTTTGTTGAGCCTTGCGGGTGGCGCGTTGGCTGCTGGCAAGCCTTGTGAAGAGTTGAAAAGCGAGATTGCGGCGAAGCTGGACGCCAAGGGCGTTTCCGGGTATTCGCTGGAAGTTGTCGATAAAGGCGCAGCGGCTGACGGCAAAGTCGTCGGCACTTGCGAAGGCGGCGCCAAGGAAATCGTCTACAAGCGCGGTTGATCTCGTTTGAAATGCAAAAGCCGACGCGAAGGCGTCGGCTTTTTTATGGGCGATGATTTTCCATTGTAGGAGCTGCGGCACGCTGCGACCTTTTGATCCTGGCTTTAAAAAATCAGATCAAAAGATCGCAGCCTCGTTTCACTCGACAGCTCCTACAGGGGGCCGCGTTATCCTTTCATGACTTGGGCTAGCAGTTCGTAGGAATGCAGGCGATCGGCATGCTCATACAGATCGCAGGTGAAAATCAGCTCATCGGCCTGCGTCTGCTCGACCAACACCTCCAGCTTCGCGCGGATTTTCTGCGGGCTGCCGACCATCGCCAGGCCGAGGAAATCCCCCACCGCCTCGCGCTCATGGGGCAGCCACAGGCCGTCCATGGTTTTCACCGGCGGACGCTGCATCAGACTCTGCCCACGCATCAGCGCGAGAATTCGCTGGTACACCGAGGTCGCCAGGTAGTCGGCCTGCTCATCGGTATCCGCCGCCACCAGCGGCACCCCGAGCATCACGTACGGCTTGTCGAGCACCGCCGACGGTTTGAAGTGGTTGCGATAGACGCGAATCGCCTCGTGCATGAAGCGCGGGGCGAAGTGCGAGGCGAAGGCGTAGGGCAACCCGCGTTCACCGGCAAGTTGCGCGCTGAACAGGCTGGAACCAAGCAACCAGATCGGCACGTTGGTACCGGTGCCGGGCATGGCGATTACCCGTTGGTCCTGGGTACGCGGGCCGAGGAAACGCGCCAGCTCGGCAACGTCTTCCGGGAAATCATCGGCACTGCCAGAACGTTCGCGGCGCAGGGCGCGGGCAGTCATCTGGTCGGAGCCGGGCGCGCGGCCCAGCCCCAGGTCGATGCGTCCCGGATAGAGGCTTTCAAGAGTGCCGAACTGTTCGGCGATCACCAGCGGTGCGTGGTTGGGCAGCATCACCCCGCCGGAGCCGACGCGAATCGTCGAAGTACCACCAGCCAGATACCCAAGCAACACCGAGGTGGCGGAACTGGCGATGCCGTCCATGTTGTGGTGCTCGGCGACCCAGAACCGGGTGTAACCAAGCTTCTCGACATGCTGTGCCAGATCCAGCGAGTTGCGCAGCGATTGCGCCGGGCTGCCGTTCTCGCGCACCGGCACCAGATCGAGGGTGGAAAATTTTACGTCGGACAGTTGCTTCATAAACCTGCGTCTCCGAGTGGTCTGCAGGTTTTTTCTTGCGAACGAAAACCTGCCGAATTCATAAGCGTGTTCTGTGCAATGAGGGCATATACCCGAGTTTCAATAGCCGAGAGAAAAATCCTACTAAAAAAGTCAACGATTCAGCCGGGCTGAACTTTGTCCGGGCGTCTATCCTCAGAAGCCTTGCAAGCAAAAACCACGACGGCGCGGCGTTCCGCGCCAGATCTTGAGGAGGCAGAACATGGCTATCGTGAAGAAAGCATCCGCGCATTGGGCAGGCGATCTGAAAACCGGCATCGGCTCGATCTCTACCGAGACCGGCGTCCTCAGAGAAGCCCCCTACGGCTTCAAGGCCCGCTTCGAGGGCGGCAAGGGCACCAACCCGGAAGAACTGATCGGCGCCGCGCATGCCGGTTGTTTTTCCATGGCGTTTTCGATGATTTTGGGCGATGCGGGCCTGAAGGCCGACAGCATTGATACTCAGGCTGAAGTGACGCTGGATCAGGTGGATGGCGGCTTCGCAATCACGGCGGTGAAGCTGATCCTCAAGGCGAAAATCCCGGGGGCGACTCAGGCGCAGTTTGAAGAGCTGAGCAACAAGGCCAAGGAAGGGTGCCCGGTGTCCAAGGTGCTGAATGCGAAGATTACCCTTGAGGCTTCGCTGGTCAGCTAAATCGGCGCTGACTGACCCATTCGCGAGCAGGCTCGCTCCCACATGAGAAGTGCATTCCAATGTGGGAGCGAGCCTGCTCGCGAATGTAATCCACAAATCACCGCAGTTACTGAAGATGTGAGCGAAGTCAGAACCCGCCCCGCAAAAATATGGTCGAATAAGTGACAGCAGCTTCAGCGTACTCCCGTGCGCGCTGCCCCATGGAGCTTCAAGATATGAAACGTATTGGCTTGGCGATCCTCTGCAGTGCATTGGCCACAACGGTTCTTGCCGCACCGAAAGACTGTGAAGAACTCAGGAAAGAAATCGAAGTAAAGATCCAGGCGAACGCCGTGCCGTCCTACACGCTGGAAATCGTCAGCAAGGAAGAGGCCGACAAGCACGACGTGGCCATGGTCATCGGCACCTGTGAAAATGGCAGCAAGGCAATCATTTACCAGAAGAACGACAACTGATCCGTCTCAGCTGAGGCAGTTCATGTCGTGATCCTCGGCAACGATCTCACGCTTGGCGTTGTACAGACGGGCGCTCGGTGTGAACCCTAGCGAACGCCCCTCCAGCAGATAACGCTGCCCGGCCTCGAAATGATCGTAGCGAATGTACAGATAGCACAGTCGCTCCACAGGACCGGTCATCAGACTGCCGCCGCCACCAAACACCTCGAAGTCAAACCGCACCCGCAGCTCATGGCTACCGGGGGTGACCTGGAAGAAACGCCCGTCGCTCAGGCGTTGATTATCCAGGCGCTCGGCCATGAGCAGTTTTCCGCCGGGGCTCGGGGTCGAGAAATCGACCCAGGCCATTTGCGGATCGACCGGTGGCAACGGGGTCTGGCAGCCCGCGACAACGCCGACCGCGAGTAACAACACCAACTTGCGCATGATGGATGTCCCAGGATTCAGACCTCCAGCATAGCGCCGATCAGGTGCGCTGGCAGCCTGCCGGGATTCCTTGGCCGACCACATTGCGCTGCTCGTCATAGAGCTTCGCCCATGGCCGGAAACCGATGCTGCCAGCTTGCAGCTGATAGCGCTGACCGGCGTTGAAGTCCTTGAATTTCACCTTCAACTGGCAGTCGCGCCACAGTGGTTCGGCATCGGGGCCGATGTTGGTGGCTTCGACCGGGAATTGGTAGCGCACCTGCAGTTGGTGACTGCCGGGCTCGACTTCAAAATAACGTTTGTCGACGGTCGCCTTGTCATCGACCTTCAGCGCTTGCAGCGCCGTGTCCTGTTGCCGGGCATCGAGATCGATCCAGGCTTGCGAAGGGTCAGGGTCGGGCATTCCGAATCCGGCACAACCGGCCAGCGTCAGCAGGCCTCCTGTCAGCAACAACATGCGCATAGCGAAGCTCCAAATGGCGGGATAGTCTTGCGGGCAGACTTTCCAAAGGATTTTTATTTTGAGCAGGCCGCTTCCAAGCCATGGGTTACTTGATCGCGTTTTTCGGATTTTGTTTCCGGGTGTGATGTTTTTGTTGCTCAACGGTTGTTCCAGCGTCAGCTATTACAGCCAATTGGCCAGCGGTCAGTTGCAGCTGCTGCGGGCACGCGAACCGGTGGCCAAGGTGATTGCTGACCCCAGTCGCGACGCATCGCTGCGCACGCACCTGATCCATTCGCAAAAAGCCCGTGCCTTCGCCAGCGAGCACCTGCACCTGCCGGATAACCAGAGCTATCGGCTGTACGCCGACATTGGCCGGCCGTATGTGGTGTGGAACGTGTTCGCCACTCCGGAGTTTTCCCTGACCCCGCAAAACCATTGCTTCCCGATCGCCGGTTGCGTGGCCTATCGCGGCTACTACAGCCAGAGCGCCGCGCGCGGCGAAGCGGCGCTCCAGCGCCTGCAAGGCATGGACGTAGCGATTGGCGGCGTCGAAGCCTATTCGACCCTCGGCTGGTTCAATGACCCGATCCTCAACTCGATGATGGGCTGGGGCGATGAGCGTCTGGCCACGCTGATCTTTCATGAACTGGCGCATCAGCGCTTCTATGTGAAGAACGACACCGAGTTCAACGAGTCATTTGCCACGTTTGTCGAACAGGAAGGCACCCGCCAGTGGCGGGCGTTTCGTGGCCTGCCACCGGACACCGATGCCAGGCTCAAGCAGCGTGATCAGTTCATTGAGCTGGTGCTGGAAACGCGCTCACGCCTGGAAAAACTCTACGCCCAGCCAATGCCGGCCGAGCAGATGCGCAGGGATAAAGCGGCGGAGTTCGAGCAGTTTCGGCGCGACTACCAGGTGATGCGCGACAGCCAGTGGGCTGGGGACAAGCGTTATGACGCGTGGGTGAATATGCCGCTGAACAATGCGCGGTTGTTGCCGTTTGGGCTGTATGACCAGTGGGTGCCGGCGTTTGCTGCGTTGTTCAGGCAGGTTGGGGGGGATTGGCTGCGGTTTTATGCCGAGGTGGAGAAGCTAGGGGATTTGCCTGTCGAGAAGCGCAAGGCGGCTTTGAAAATATTGGCAGTTACAGACAGTTGAGTTCATGAGGAAGACGCCATCGCGAGCAGGCTCACTCCTACAGGGGGAACGCACTCCAAATGCAGGAGTGAGCCTGCTCGCGAAAGCAATCTAATCAGCGCTGCAAAAACGCCTGATGCAACTCGGCCAAGGTTTCAAAGTGATAAGCCGGCGCTTCGGCACTCAACTCTTCAAAACTGCCAAACCCATAACCCACCGCCGCCGCATCCATGCCGTTGCTGCGCGCGCCGATCAGGTCATGCTTGCGGTCGCCGATCATCAGCGTGTTGGCCGGGTCGAGCCGTTCTTCAGCGATCAAGTGCGCAATCAGCTCGACCTTGTTGGTTCGCGTGCCATCCAGCTCACTGCCGTAGATCACCTTGAAGTGTTTGGCGAAGTCGAAGTGCCGGGCGATCTCGCGGGCGAACTCCCACGGCTTGGAGGTCGCGATATACAGCTGTCGCCCCTGGCCGCTCAAGGTTTCCAGCAGCGGCGTGACGCCGTCGAACACACGGTTCTCGTACAGGCCGGTGACCTTGAAGCGCTCGCGATAGAAATTCACCGCCTCCCAGGCCTTGGCCTCGTCGAAACCATAGAACTGCATGAACGCCTGCAACAGCGGCGGCCCGATGAAGTGTTCGAGCTTGCTCAGGTCCGGCTCGTCGATGCCGAGTTTGCTCAAAGCGAACTGGATGGAACGGGTGATGCCCTCACGCGGGTCGGTCAGGGTGCCATCGAGGTCGAACAGTACGGTCTGGTAATGCATGAGAAATCCTGAGCAGGTGTAGGTCGATTCAGAGCTGGTCGTAGCCTTCGGCCAGATGCAGGTCCTTGAGCTTCACGTAGTTCGCCGCACTATAGGTGAAGAAGGCGCGTTCCTTGTCGGTCAACGAGCGGACTTGTTTCACCGGACTGCCCACGTACAGGAAACCGCTTTCCAGGCGCTTGCCCGGCGGTACCAGGCTGCCGGCGCCGATGATCACATCGTCCTCGACCACCGCGCCGTCCATGACGATGCTGCCCATACCGATCAGCACGCGACTGCCGACGCTGCAGCCATGCAGCATGACCTTGTGGGCGATGGTCACGTCATCGCCGATCAGCAACGGAAAGCCGTCCGGGTTGAACGGCCCGGCGTGAGTGATGTGCAGCACGCAACCGTCCTGCACGCTGGTACGCGCACCGATGCGGATGCGGTGCATGTCGCCACGGATCACGGTCAACGGCCACACGGAGCTGTCTTCGCCGATTTCGACGTCGCCGATCACCACCGCGGAGGCGTCGACAAACGCGCCTTTGCCGAGTAGCGGGGTGTGATTCTGGTACTTGCGAACGGGCACGATAAGTTCTCTCTCTGTCGCCGATAGCTGCGGTGAGTGTCGATTGTAATTAAGATGGGTGCATGTTTCTTCCAGCCAAGGTGCCAACCGTGAGCGTGAACAACCCTCTTCTGCAGTCCTACGACCTGCCGCCGTTCTCCACGATCCGTGCCGAACACGTGCTGCCAGCCATCGAAACGATCCTGGCCGACAACCGCGCCGCCATCGCTGAAATTCTCAAGACCCAGGTTCAAAACCCGACCTGGGCCGGCCTGGTATTGGCGATGGACGAACTCAACGATCGCCTCGGCGCTGCCTGGAGCCCGGTCAGCCACCTCAACGCCGTGTGCAACAGCGCTGAACTGCGCGAAGCGTACGAGTCGTGCCTGCCTGCCCTGAGTGCCTACTCCACCGAGATGGGCCAGAACCGCGAGCTCTTCCAGGCCTATGAAGCACTGGCCAACAGCCCGGAAGCCGCCGGTTTCGACGTGGCGCAAAAAACCATTCTGGAACACGCCCTGCGTGATTTCCGTCTTTCGGGTATCGACCTGCCGGAAGCCGAACAGAAGCGTTACGCCGAAGTGCAAAGCAAACTGTCCGAGCTGGGCAGCCGCTTCTCCAACCAGTTGCTCGATGCCACGCAAGCCTGGACCAAGCACATCAACGACGAAGCCGCCCTCGCTGGCCTGACCGATTCGGCCAAGGCGCAAATGGCCGCTGCCGCCCAGGCCAAAGGCCTCGATGGCTGGCTGATCACCCTGGAATTCCCGAGCTACTACGCGGTGATGACCTACGCCCAGGACCGTGCGCTGCGCGAAGAAGTCTACGCCGCCTACTGCACCCGTGCGTCGGATCAAGGCCCGAACGCCGGGCAGAACGACAACGGCCCGGTGATGGAAGAGATCCTCGACCTGCGTCAGGAGCTGGCAAAACTCTTGGGTTTCGCGAGTTTCTCCGAGCTGAGCCTGGCCACGAAAATGGCCGAGTCCAGCGATCAGGTGCTGAGCTTTCTGCGCGACCTGGCCAAGCGCAGCAAACCGTTCGCCGCGCAGGATCTGCAGCAGCTGCGCGCCTACGCCGCCGAACAGGGCTGCGCCGATCTGCAAAGCTGGGACAGCGGTTTCTATGGGGAAAAACTCCGCGAGCAGCGCTACAGCGTCGCTCAGGAAACCCTGCGAGCCTACTTCCCGATCGATAAAGTCCTCGGCGGTCTGTTCGCTATCGTCCAGCGTCTGTACGGCATCGAAATCGCCGAACTGAAAGGCTTCGACACCTGGCACCCGGACGTGCGCCTGTTCGAAATCAAGGAAAACGGCCAGCACGTCGGCCGCTTCTTCTTCGACCTCTACGCCCGCGCCAACAAGCGCGGCGGTGCATGGATGGATGGCGCCCGCGACCGTCGCCGCACCGTCGACGGCGTGCTGCAAAGCCCGGTGGCCAACCTGGTGTGCAACTTCACCCCGGCGGACAGCGGCAAACCTGCGCTGCTGACCCACGACGAAGTGACCACTCTGTTCCATGAATTCGGGCATGGCTTGCATCACCTGCTGACCCGCGTTGATCACGCCGGTGTTTCGGGGATCAACGGCGTGGCGTGGGATGCGGTCGAGCTGCCAAGTCAATTCATGGAAAACTGGTGCTGGGAGCCGGAAGGCCTGGCGCTGATCTCCGGTCACTACGAAACCGGCGAGCCGCTGCCACAGGACCTGCTGGAAAAAATGCTCGCAGCGAAGAACTTCCAGTCCGGCCTGATGATGGTGCGGCAGCTGGAGTTCTCGCTGTTCGACTTCGAACTGCACGCCACCCACGGTGACGGCCGCAGCGTGGCGCAAGTGCTCGAAGGCGTGCGCGACGAGGTGTCGGTGATGCGACCACCGGTGTACAACCGCTTCCCCAACAGCTTCGCGCACATCTTCGCCGGCGGTTACGCGGCCGGCTATTACAGCTACAAGTGGGCGGAAGTGCTGTCGGCGGATGCCTTCTCCAAGTTCGAAGAAGACGGCGTGCTCAACGCCCAGACCGGTCGCGCGTTCCGCGAAGCGATTCTGGCGCGTGGCGGTTCGCAGGCACCGATGGTGCTGTTCGTCGACTTCCGTGGCCGTGAGCCATCGATTGACGCACTCTTGCGCCATAGCGGCCTGAGTGAGGACGCAGCAGCATGAGTGAGGCACCTGTGATTACCAAGAAGCGCTTTATCGCCGGGGCTGTCTGCCCGGCGTGCAGCGAGCCGGACAAACTGATGATGTGGAACGAGGACAGCGTGCCGCACCGTGAGTGCGTGGCCTGTGGTTACTCGGATACGCTGAACGAGCAGGGGCTGTCGGTTCCCAAAGAACTGGGCACGCGGGTCAATACCAGCGCGTTCAAACCGGCGCCGGACAAGACCGTCCAGGCCGTGCAGTTCTTTCCGAATCCGAAGCTGAAGAAAAAGTCCGAAGACTGAGCCGGCGAACGGCCCTCCACGGTGCAATGCCGTGGAGGGTGCGGCTTACTTGAGGTTGACCGACTGGAACCAGCTCTTCATCGAGCAGGTGGCAAACGCACTGGTGCTGCAGTCGCCGTTGGCCAGCGCGGTGCGCAGTTTGTCGACATCAGCCTGCATCACATAACGCACGCCATCCTTGAAATGGCCGCTTTCACCAAAACCGCCCTGCGTCATTTCGTTCAGCGCGTCTTCCTTGCTCCAGCCCTGCACCACGATCCGGTACATCGCCGCCATCAGGCCGGTGCGGTCGGAACCATGTTTGCAGTGCATCAGCACCGGGCCATTGGCTTCGGCGGCCTGAATCGCACGCAGCGTCTTGAGCACATCCGCGTCATCGACATGGTTGGTGCGATAAGGCAGTTGTACTTGATTGATGCCCGGCTCGGACAGCCAGCTGCTGTCAGCTTCCGGCAGGAAGTTAATCACCGTCGCCACTTTGAGGTTCTTCAGTAACGGCACTGCGCCGCCATCCGGCAAGGCGCTGCGGTACAGCGTCGGCGACATCTGGAACAGGTTGTACTGCACTTCAACCGGTTGCGCCCACTCCGGCGGGCGCGATGTGACAGCAGCGTCAGCCTGGGCCGGCATCAAGTGCAACAGGGCAACAAGCGACAAACACAAAGCAGGAAAAAGGCGCACTTGAGACATGCTGGGCTGACCGTATCGGAATTCATCAATGAAAGGCCTTGCAGCTTCCACGTCTGCCGGTCAAAGCCCTGTGAGGCACTTGTCAAAGAATTGTGAATCCGTGCGATTTCATTGAGCGTCGCGTAAAAATAGGCGGCTTTTTCCGCTGAATCGGTTCAACCCGATGCATAGCCTGCTACCATTTGTCACACGATGTTGCAGGCGTCCCCCTTTTCCCGGCCAACCACCGGGCCACGCCGCGACGAAAAAATGCTCAAGCCGTTCGCAGAAACGGACAACTATCAATGCCTGATGAGGTGCACCCCCATGTCTGATGCAGATCGAGACAACCCGCGGCGTGAGTTCTTGCGCAAATCCCTGACCCTGATTCCCGTGGTCACCCTCGCCGGCACCGGTCTGGGCAGCAGCGTGTTGCAAGCTGCGCCTGAAGCGGCCCCGGTGGCGCCAGCAGCAACACCGGCCAAGGCTGACGCCAGCGCTTACCAGCCGAGCTATTTCACCGCCGAGGAATGGGCCTTCATCAACGCTGCCGTAGCGCACCTGATCCCCAATGACGAGCAAGGCCCGGGGGCCCTGGAAGCCGGCGTGCCGGAATACATCGACCGCCAGATGAACACCCCGTACGCCGCCGGTGCGCTTTGGTACATGCAAGGTCCGTTCAACGCCGACGCTGCGCCGGAGATGGGCTGGCAGAGCAAACTGGTGCCAAAAGAGATCTATCGCCTGGGCATCGCTGCCACGGATCAGTGGGCAAAATCGCTCAACGGTAAAACATTTGCCGAGCAAGACAGCGCTACCCGAGAAGATTTGCTCAAACAGCTCGAAGCCGGCAAGCCGCAGTTCGATGCGGTTCCGGCGAAGATTTTCTTCAGCCTGCTGCTGCAAAACACCAAGGAAGGGTTCTTCTGCGACCCGATCCACGGCGGCAATAAAGGCATGGTCGGCTGGACCATGATCGGCTTCCCCGGCGCCCGCGCCGATTTCATGGATTGGGTGGAACGCAACGAGCAATACCCCTTCCCGGCAGTTTCGATTCGCGGCGAGAGGGCTTGAGCATGGCAACCGTAATGAAGAAGGTCGACGCCGTGATCGTCGGTTTTGGCTGGACTGGCGCGATCATGGCCAAGGAGCTGACCGAAGCCGGGCTCAACGTGCTGGCGCTGGAGCGCGGGCCGATGCAGGACACCTACCCCGACGGCAACTATCCACAGGTGATCGACGAACTCACCTACAGCGTGCGCAAAAAACTCTTTCAGGACATATCGAAAGAAACCGTCACCATCCGCCACAGCGTCAACGACATCGCCCTGCCGAACCGCCAGTTGGGTGCGTTCCTGCCGGGTAATGGCGTCGGCGGCGCCGGTTTGCACTGGTCGGGCGTGCACTTTCGCGTCGATCCGATCGAACTGCGCATGCGCAGCCACTACGAAGAGCGTTACGGCAAGAGCTTCATCCCCAAGGACATGACCATCCAGGACTTCGGCGTCAGCTATGAAGAGCTGGAGCCGTTCTTCGATTTCGCCGAAAAAGTCTTCGGCACCTCGGGTCAGGCCTGGACCGTAAAGGGCCAACTGGTCGGTCAGGGCAAGGGCGGTAACCCTTACGCACCGGATCGCTCCAATCCGTTCCCGCTGGAGGCGCAGAAAAACACCGTTTCCGCACAGCTGTTCGGCAAAGCGGCGACAGAAGTCGGTTACAAACCCTACAACCTGCCGTCGGCAAATACCTCCGGCCCGTACACCAATCCCTACGGCGCACAAATGGGCCCGTGCAACTTCTGCGGTTTCTGCAGCGGTTACGTTTGCTACATGTATTCCAAGGCGTCGCCAAACGTGAACATTCTGCCGGCGCTCAAACCCCTGCCGAACTTCGAGCTGCGGCCCAACTCGCATGTGCTGCGGGTCAACCTCGACAGCACCAAGTCCAAGGCCACCGGCGTGACCTACATCGATGGCCAGGGCCGCGAGATCGAGCAACCGGCGGATCTGGTGATCCTTGGCGCCTTCCAGCTGCACAACGTGCGACTGATGCTGCTCTCCGGCATCGGCAAACCGTACGACCCGATCAGCGGGGAAGGCGTGGTCGGGCGTAACTTCGCCTACCAGAACATGGCGACCATCAAGGCGTTCTTCGACAAGGACACCCACACCAACAACTTCATCGGGGCCGGCGGCAACGGTGTGGCGCTGGATGATTTCAACGCCGACAACTTCGACCACGGCCCGCATGGCTTCGTCGGCGGCTCGCCAATGTGGGTCAACCAGGCTGGCAGCCGCCCGATTGCCGGCACCTCGAACCCGCCCGGTACTCCGGCCTGGGGCAGCCAGTGGAAACGCGCGACCGCCGATTACTACACCCACCAGGTGTCGATGGACGCTCACGGCGCGCATCAGTCCTACCGTGGCAACTACCTCGATCTGGATCCGGTGTACCGCGACGCCTACGGCTTGCCGCTGCTGCGCATGACCTTCGACTGGCAGGAAAACGACATCAAAATGAACCGCTTCATGGTTGAGAAAATGGGCAAGGTCGCTCAAGCCATGGGCCCGAAAGCCATCGCGGTGATCGGCAAGCAGGTCGGTGATCACTTCAACACCGCGGCCTACCAGACCACCCACCTCAACGGTGGCGCAATCATGGGTACCGATCCGAAGAAGAGCGCCCTGAACCGTTACTTGCAGAGCTGGGACGTGCACAACGTGTTCGTGCCGGGTGCTTCGGCGTTCCCGCAGGGTCTGGGTTACAACCCGACCGGGCTGGTGGCGGCGTTGACCTACTGGTCGGCCAAGGCAATCCGCGAGCAGTACCTGAAAAACCCCGGCCCGCTGGTTCAGGCATAAGGAGCGATGACCATGAAGAATATTCTTATCGCGACCCTGGCCATGCTCGGCAGCGCTGCTGTACATGCCGCCAACGTCGATCAAGCGTTGAACAAACAAGGCGAATACCTCGCCCGCGCGGGTGACTGCGTGGCCTGCCACACTGCCAAGGGCGGCAAACCGTTCGCCGGCGGCCTGCCAATGGAAACGCCGATCGGCACGATCTACTCGACCAACATCACCCCGGACAAAACCGGCGTCGGTGATTACAGCTTCGAGGACTTCGACAAAGCGGTGCGCCACGGCGTCGCCAAAAACGGTAGTACGTTGTACCCGGCGATGCCATATCCGTCCTACGCCCGGGTCAGCGAAACCGACATGCAGGCGCTGTACGCCTACTTCATGCACGGTGTCGAACCGGTGGCGCAGGAGAACAAGGCCAGCGACATTCCATGGCCGCTGAGCATGCGCTGGCCGCTGATGGGCTGGCGCTGGCTGTTTGCGCCGAAGGTCGAGGACTACAAGGCCACCTCGGATGATCCGGTGATCGATCGCGGCGCCTATCTGGTCGAAGGCCTCGGCCATTGCGGCGCCTGCCATACGCCACGGGCGCTGACCATGCAGGAAAAATCCCTGAGCGCGGCGGACGGCAAGAACTTCCTCGCCGGCAGTGCGCCGCTGGAAGGCTGGATCGCCAAAAGTCTGCGGGGTGATCACAAGGATGGGCTGGGCAGCTGGAGCGAAGAGCAGCTGGTGCAATTTCTCAAGACCGGCCGCAGCGACCGCAGTGCAGTGTTCGGCGGCATGAGCGATGTGGTCACTCACAGCATGCAATACATGACCGACGCCGACCTGACCGCGATCGCCCGCTACCTCAAGTCGCTGCCGGCCAATGATCCGGCGGACCAGCCGCACCAGTACGACGCGAAAGCGGCCAAAGCCCTGTGGAACGGCGACGACCGTCAACGCGGCGCAGCGGTGTACATCGACAACTGCGCGGCCTGTCACCGTACCGACGGCCACGGCTACACCCGGGTGTTCCCGGCGCTGGCAGGCAATCCGGTGCTGCAATCGGAGGATCCGACCTCGCTGATCCACATCGTACTCAAGGGCGGCACCCTGCCGGCAACGCACACGGCACCCTCGACCTTCACCATGCCGGGTTTCGCCTGGCGGTTGTCGGATCAGGAAGTGGCGGATGTGGTGAGCTTTATCCGTGGCAGTTGGGGCAACAAAGGGGCGCCGGTGAAGGCTGCCGACGTCGAAAGCCTGCGCAAGAATGATATGCAGACCACTTCCGGGGATGATCTGGGGCAAGTCTCTTCGCATTAACGAGACGTGAGTACCGCTGACATGGCATTAACGCTTTGTTGTGTCAGCGGACAATTCAACGCCTGGACTGAAAACCCTTGAACTGCGCAAAAGCATCGGCCAACTGCAAGTAGAGCTTCTTGTCGTATTTATCGACGTCGCCATCACCATCGAGGACGTCTTCGGAAATCAAGTCATAACGACCGTTAGCTTCCGACGATGAAGCGAACAACGAGTAGTCGTAATCGATCATTTCAGTGGCGTCTTCATTGAAGTGATAAATCGCGACTTCCGGATTCCCGTCTTTGTCACTATCCACAATTTCCAGCAATACCCTGATAGTCATAACGGTAAATCCTTCCGTTGATTGAACTGCGCCAATCGGTAATCTTTCGCAGTTTACGGAAGTTAACGAGTGGGAAAAATCCGGTCTACTGTCAAACCTGACAGGGTGTACAAACATCCAGTCAGCAAACTTGAGCCACCCGTGCTGTAAATGCATACACCTGCCAACTCTGACAGTAGATGCTCGCTTTAATGAGAGCTTTTAAAGTTTGTATTAAATGCTGACATGCTGGCTACGGTGTCGACGAAACACTGTCCGAAAGAAAACCCTGCACGCAGGAATCATGCAGGGCTTTTTGCATTGATAGCCGTCAGCTTACGGACTCATGATACTTACATAAGCCTTGGCCAACGCCAGCAACTTGGCCTTGTCATCGGCATCGATATCACCGTCACCATCGACATCTTTTTCATTGCGCACATCGAAGGTTTTACCACCGTCATAGGAGGACGCAATGATAATCTGCGAATCCAGCAGAGAGACGGTCGGCACGGATTTTTCCGCATCCCAGCCGGATTGCTTCAGCGCAAACTGCATGGACACCAGCACTTCATCCGGATCAACCGGAGTCGGACCAAGTTTCTGTAGAAAGATGCCACGAGGGTTAACGTTAGACATGTTTAAATCCTTTTAAATATTGAATAGCAGAATGACAACAAGGCGAATACTAACGACATCGCAAGTTGTACTGCTACTTGAAACATGTGTCTCCGGATTGCAATAAAAATTGGCCAATCAGTAAACCGGATAACCTGATCACATGCTCCGAATCGCCGAACGGCACTGGCTGTTTGCTCGCGCCGGCGATACTGTATGCACATACAGCAATCAGGACACATCCGATGCACACGCCATTGCCTCCCCGCGGTCGCGGCACCGCGACCAACCCGCACAACCGCTTCGCGCCGAATCGTTCGGTGGTCGAGGATGACGGCTGGTATCAGGAAGTGCCCGAGACGCAGAACACCGAGGTGATGATCGAAACCGCGAAAACCATCATCACCCGCAACACCTCGCCAGACCTGCCCTTCGACCGCTCGATCAATCCCTATCGCGGCTGCGAGCACGGCTGTATCTACTGCTACGCGCGACCGAGCCACGCCTATTGGGACATGTCGCCGGGGCTGGATTTCGAAACCCGGCTGATCGCCAAGACCAACGCCGCGCAGGTGCTTGAGGAACAGTTGAGCAAACGCGGTTATCAATGCGCTCCGATCAATCTTGGCTCCAACACCGATCCGTATCAGCCCATCGAGCGCGAGCACAGGATCACCCGCCAGACCCTTGAAGTGCTGTTGCGCTATAAGCACCCGGTCACCATCGTCACCAAGGGATCGCTGATTTTGCGCGATCTCGACCTGCTCACCGAGCTGGCGCAGCAGCGGCTGGTGGCGGTGATGATCAGCCTGACCACCCTCGACGATGAACTCAAACGTATCCTCGAACCGCGAGCCGCTGCACCGAAAGCACGCTTGCGGGCGATCCGGGTGATGCGTGAAGCGGGGATCCCGGTTGGGGTGCTGTGTTCGCCGATGATTCCAATGATCAACGACAGCGAAATCGAGAGTCTGCTGACCGAGGCTCACGCCGCCGGTGCGCAAAGCGCCGCCTACATGATGCTGCGCCTGCCGCTGGAGGTGGCGCCGTTGTTCGAGGAGTGGCTGCAGGCGCACTATCCGCAGCGCGCGGCTCATGTCCTGAGCCTGATCCGCCAGAGCCGAGGCGGTGAGCTCTACGACAGCCGGTTCGGTGCGCGGATGCGCGGCGAGGGGCCATTCGCCGACCTGCTCGCGCAACGTTTCGCCAAAGCCATTAAACGTCTCGGTCTAAACCACCGTGAGGGCTATAACCTCGACTGCACGGCCTTCTGTCCGCCGGGTCGCCAGATGTCGTTGATTTAGCGACAATCAGCCTATGGTTGATGGGTTGGAATCCTTCCGTCGAAACACGTCAGTCACGTTTTTTGTGACCTGGAACACACGTTCTAGAGCGCTTGATTCAGTTTGAGTTAAGTTTCGGCGGCTACCTTGTTCATCGAGTGACTGACGGGTCGGGATGGCCCGGATGTTTTAAACAGCCACTGGCTTCATACCGGAATACACGGGAACGACTCCCCGAATCCGCCAAAGAGGATGAATCATGAGTGACAAGGATAAACAGCCGTTGGCTGCGTCGGCGCAAGCCGTCCCCGGGGCGGAATCCGCCGATGCAGCGCTGCGAACCATCGTTGACGGCTTTTTGCATTTTCATCATGAGGTCTTCCCGCAGCAGGAAGAACTCTTCAAGAAACTCGCCACGGCGCAATCGCCACGGGCGATGTTCATCACCTGTGCCGACTCGCGCATCGTGCCCGAGCTGATCACCCAGAGTTCCCCGGGCGATCTGTTCGTGACCCGTAACGTCGGCAACGTCGTGCCGCCTTACGGCCAGATGAACGGTGGCGTTTCCACCGCCATCGAATACGCGGTGCTGGCGCTCGGCGTGCAGCACATCATCATCTGCGGCCATTCCGATTGCGGCGCCATGCGCGCAGTGCTCAATCCGCACAGCCTGGAAAAAATGCCGACGGTCAAAGCCTGGCTGCGTCATGCCGAAGTGGCAAAAACCATGGTGCACGAAAACTGTAACTGCGCCGACGAAAAAGAAAGCATGCCGATCCTCACCGAGGAGAACGTCATCGCCCAACTGCAGCACTTGCGTACCCATCCTTCGGTAGCCTCACGCATGGCGAACGGTCAACTGTTCATCCATGGCTGGGTCTACAACATCGAAACCAGCGAAATCAAGGCTTACGACGCGGATCAGGGACGCTTCCTGCCGCTCGACGGCAGCCATCCGATTCCGGTGGCGACGCCCAAAGCGCGCTTTTAAATCCCCCTAAAAATCTGTGTGGTATGACGCCGGCCGCTGTTTCAGCGGTTCGGCGAAGCCATGCCTGAAAAAACTTCGGGAGAGTCACCATGCGTGCTGCTCAATTGAAAGCGGTGTTGCCACGGGAGCTGCTGGCTTCGGTGGTGGTGTTTCTGGTCGCCCTGCCGTTGTGCATGGGCATTGCGATCGCGTCAGGGTTGCCGCCAGCCAAAGGCCTGATCACCGGGATCATCGGTGGCCTGGTGGTGGGTTGGCTGGCGGGTTCGCCGTTGCAGGTCAGCGGGCCGGCGGCGGGTCTGGCGGTGTTGGTGTTCGAGCTGGTGCGCCAGCACGGGATCGAGATGCTCGGGCCGATTCTGTTGCTCGCGGGTTTCCTGCAACTGGTGGCCGGGCGCCTGAAGCTCGGGTGCTGGTTTCGGGTCACGGCACCAGCGGTGGTCTACGGCATGCTCGCCGGGATCGGCGTGTTGATCGTGCTCTCGCAAGTGCATGTGATGCTCGATGCCAAGCCGCAACCATCCGGTCTGGATAACCTCACGGCCTTCCCCGGCGCAGTGGCGCAGGCCTTGCCGTCGTTCGGCTGGCAGGCCGGCTTACTGGGGTTGGCGACCATTGCGGTGATGTGGCTGTGGGAGAAGTTTCGCCCGCATTCGCTGCGCTTCATTCCCGGTGCGCTGCTCGGCGTCGGTCTGGCCACGGGCGCCAGCCTGCTGCTGGCATTGCAGGTTAAACGGGTCGAGGTGCCGGAGAATCTGGCGGAGGCCATCGACTGGCTGAAACCGGCGGACTTGCTCAGCCTCGCTGATCCAACCCTGCTGATTGCGGCTTTTGCCGTGGCGTTCATCGCCAGCGCCGAAACGCTGTTGTCCGCTGCTGCGGTAGATCGCATGCACAACGGCGTGCGTTCGGATTTCGACCGTGAGCTGTCGGCGCAAGGTGTCGGCAACATGCTCTGCGGTCTGGTCGGGGCGCTGCCGATGACCGGGGTGATCGTGCGCAGTTCGGCCAACGTCCAGGCCGGTGCAACCACCCGCTATTCGACGATCTTCCATGGTCTTTGGCTGCTGGCGTTCGTGTTGTTGCTGTCGAGCGTGCTGCAAAGCATTCCGGTGGCGAGTCTGGCGGGGGTGCTGGTGTATACCGGGTTCAAACTGGTGGACTTGAAAGCCTTTCGCGGCCTGGGCCGTTACGGACGGATGCCGATGTTCACCTATGCCGCGACGGCGCTGGCGATCATCTTCACCGACCTGCTGACCGGCGTGCTGATCGGTTTCGGTTTGACGATGTTGAAACTGGCGTTCAAGGCTTCGCGACTGAAGATCAGCCTGATCGACCTGCCGCAAGACGGCGAGATGGAGTTGCGTCTGGTGGGCGCGGCGACCTTCCTCAAGGTGCCCGCACTGACCCAGGTGCTGGGCAGCATTCCAGCGGGTACGACGGTGCATGTGCCGCTCAATAACCTGAGCTACATCGACCATTCGTGTCTGGAGTTGCTGGAAGAGTGGGGCCGGGCGAATGCGGCGAAGGGGTCGAAGCTGTTGATCGAGTCGCGTGGGTTGAAGCGACGGTTGGAGGGGCGGGTTCGGACTAATACCGGGATCGGCTCAGCCGCTTAAGATCAAAAGATCGCAGCCTTCGGCAGCTCCTACAGGGTGAACTACTCACTCCTGCAGGAGCTGCCGGAGGCTGCGATCTTTTAAACGTTTATGCCGCTGGCTGATCCAGCTCCAGGCCCACACCCAGGCGGCGGCCCATGCACGGCCAGCGCTTCCACGCAGCACCGGTATCCGGGCTGCTCAGCTTGTCGCGGTAGGCTTCTACCGATTCCCGCGCAAAACTCTCTTCGTTGAGCATCTCGTCGATGGCGTGATGCACCGCTTCGTCCAGTTGGTTGGCAAATTCCTCACCGATCAATTGGTGAGCAATCAGATTGGCGACCGTCATGTCCAAGGGGATCAGTGGCTGGCCGAGATAGGTGATGTACAGGTCGTTGACCTCTTCGACAAAGCGGTGCGCCAGATAGGCTTCGTCCAGCAGGCTGTCCAGGCCGACCGGCGGCTGGAGGAAGTACTGCTCGGCGATTTTCAGCACCGGTTTGATCTGCGACTCGATTCCCGCTTCCCTGGCAACATCATTGGCTGCATCCAGCATGTCTGGTACTTCGTCGATATAAGCGGTAACGAATTTCGTCAACGCTTCTTCGCGGTTAGCGTCCGGCAACTGAATGGCCGAATGCAGATGAGGCAACTTGGCTTCCAGCTGACGCTTGAGCCGTCCGGTTTGGTTCTCAGTTTGTCGGGCTTTTTGGATCTGCTCGCGCAATGCGGCGGTGTTCATGAAAACTCCAGGGAACAAGGCAATGAAATAGGGAAGACATAAGTTAGCTGGCTTACGAAAAATGCTAAGACGCATTTGTCATAATTATTTCATCCTTGATGCAGCGGCGTTATATCGGTTCGCCACCACTGGTCTGCATCCTTCTCCATTCGTGCCCTTGAGCGCAAGCCCCGGCTGTTTCAGATCATTTACGCGACGACATTGCAATTCCCGGTGGCTGTCTATACTCGCCATTGAATGGAGTTAGCTGATGACGCCCGACTGCACCCGCAGCAAGGCCCGGCAATTCAAGTTCGTAGTCTGATGCAGCCGCTCCCTTGCCGCAGGCGAAAGCCGGCGGGATAACAAGAACGATAAGGGGAACCCGCAATGATGCGACATCCACACGTCTGGATGGGCCTCCTGTTGTGGTCGATTTTCAGCCCGGCGCATGCGGCCTGGACTGTGAATATGGCGCCTGGAGCGACTGAAATCAGTCACGCAGTATTCGACCTGCACATGACCATTTTCTGGATCTGTGTGGTGATCGGGATCATCGTCTTCGGCGCCATGTTCTGGTCGATGATCGTGCATCGCCGCTCGACCGGACAGGTCGCCGCAAAATTCCACGAAAGTACCACCGTCGAGATTCTCTGGACTGTCGTGCCGCTGCTGATCCTGGTGGCGATGGCGGTTCCGGCGACCGCCACCCTGATCCGCATGTACGACACCAGTGAGCCGGATATCGATATCCAGATCACCGGATATCAGTGGAAGTGGCACTACAAATACCTCGGTCAGGACGTCGAGTTCTTCAGCAACCTGGCCACCCCCGCCGAACAGATCCACAACAAGGAAGCCAAGGGCGAGCACTACCTGCTCGAAGTCGACAAGCCGCTGGTGCTGCCGGTCGGCGCCAAGGTGCGCTTCCTCGTGACCTCCGCCGACGTCATCCACTCATGGTGGGTGCCAGCCTTCGCGGTCAAGCGCGATGCGATCCCGGGGTTCGTCAACGAAGCCTGGACGCGCGTCGACAAGCCCGGCCTCTACCGTGGTCAGTGCGCTGAATTGTGCGGCAAGGATCACGGCTTCATGCCGATCGTGGTCGAGGTCAAGGACAAGGCCGACTACGAGAAATGGCTCGCCGAGCGCAAAGCCGAAGCCGCGCAGCTCAAAGAACTGACCAGCAAGGAATGGACCCTAGACGAACTCAAGGAGCGCGGCGACAAGGTCTATCACACCACCTGCGTTGCCTGTCACCAAGCCGAAGGTCAGGGCCTGCCGCCGATGTTCCCGGCGCTCAAAGGCTCGAAAATCGCCACCGGGCCGATCAAGGATCACTTGAGCATTGTCTTCCACGGCAAACCCGGCACCGCCATGGCCGCGTTTGGCAAACAGTTGTCGGAAGTCGATATCGCAGCGGTCGTGACCTACGAACGTAACGCCTGGGGCAACAACAAGGGCGACATGGTCACGCCAAAAGAAGTGCTGGAGCTCAAACAGGCGGAAAGCAAATGAGCCGGTCTATCGCGTACTTCGTGAACCGGCCGGGGCAGCGCGCCCCGGCCAGCCCAGTCCACTCACGTAAAGGAGACCGGCCATGAGCGCTGTAATCGATGACCACGGTCATGCCGACCACGCCCACGGCCCTGCCAAAGGCCTGATGCGCTGGGTGCTGACCACCAACCACAAGGACATCGGTACGCTGTACCTGTGGTTTGCGTTCTGCATGTTCCTGCTCGGCGGCACGTTCGCCATGGTCATTCGCGCCGAGCTGTTCCAGCCCGGACTGCAGATCGTCGAGCCGGCGTTCTTCAACCAGATGACCACCATGCACGGCCTGGTGATGGTCTTCGGGGCGGTGATGCCGGCGTTCGTCGGCCTCGCCAACTGGATGATCCCGTTGATGATCGGCGCGCCGGACATGGCCCTGCCACGGATGAACAACTTCAGCTTCTGGCTGCTGCCGGCGGCGTTCCTGCTGCTGGTCTCGACCCTGTTCACCGCCGGTGGCGGGCCGAACTTCGGCTGGACGTTCTATGCGCCGCTGTCCACCACCTACGCGCCGGAAAGCGTGACGTTCTTTATCTTCGCCATCCACTTGATGGGGATCAGCTCGATCATGGGCGCGATCAACGTGGTCGCCACCATCCTCAACCTGCGCGCCCCCGGCATGACCCTGATGAAAATGCCGCTGTTCGTCTGGACCTGGCTGATCACCGCGTTCCTGCTGATCGCGGTGATGCCGGTGCTGGCCGGGTGCGTGACGATGATGCTGATGGACATCCACTTCGGCACCAGTTTCTTCAGCGCCGCCGGTGGCGGTGACCCGGTGCTGTTCCAGCACGTGTTCTGGTTCTTCGGTCACCCCGAGGTGTACATCATGATCCTGCCGGCCTTCGGCGCCGTCAGCCAGATCATCCCGACCTTCTCGCGCAAGCCGCTGTTCGGCTACACCTCGATGGTCTATGCGACGGCGAGCATCGCGTTCCTGTCGTTCATCGTCTGGGCGCACCACATGTTCGTGGTCGGCATCCCGCTGGTAGGCGAATTGTTCTTCATGTACGCGACCATGCTCATCGCCGTCCCCACCGGGGTAAAGGTGTTCAACTGGGCCAGCACCATGTGGCAAGGCTCGCTGACCTTCGAGACGCCGATGCTGTTTGCCGTGGCGTTCGTGATCCTGTTTTCCATCGGCGGTTTCTCCGGGCTGATGCTGGCCATCGCCCCGGCGGACTTCCAGTACCAGGACACCTACTTCGTGGTCGCGCACTTCCACTACGTGCTGGTGCCGGGGGCGATCTTCGGGATCTTCGCCTCAGCCTATTACTGGCTACCGAAATGGACCGGGCACATGTACGACGAAACCCTGGGCAAGCTGCACTTCTGGCTGTCGTTCGTCGGCATGAACCTGACCTTCTTCCCGATGCACTTCGTGGGACTCGCGGGAATGCCGCGGCGGATTCCGGACTACAACCTGCAGTTCGCCGACTTCAACATGGTTTCCTCGATCGGCGCGTTCATGTTCGGCGCCACGCAGATCTTCTTTCTGTTCATCGTGATCAAGACCATTCGCGGTGGCGCGCCGGCCCCGGCCAAACCGTGGGATGGCGCCGAAGGCCTGGAGTGGAGCGTGCCGTCGCCGGCGCCGTATCACACCTTTACTACGCCGCCGGAAGTGAAATGAACACGAATATCCCTGTGGGAGCGTGCCATTGTGGCGAGGGAGCTTGCTCCCGCTGGTTCGCGAAGCGGCCCCAAGAGCTTTGCGGCTGCTTCGCAGCCGAGCGGGAGCAAGCTCCCTCGCCACAGACTCTCATTCCTGCAGGGATTCGTCGTGTTGAGGGCTTGCACCATGGCTGACTCGATCTCGCTGAAAAAACTGGTCACCCGCCTGCTCGGCGTGGTGGTGGCGATGTTTGTCTTCGGCTTTGCCCTGGTGCCGATCTACGACGTGATGTGCAAGGCCTTCGGCATCAACGGCAAAACCGCCGGGCAGTACGAGGGTGAGCAGGTTGTGGATAAGTCGCGGCAGGTGCGCGTGCAGTTCCTGTCGACCAATAACATCGACATGCCCTGGGAGTTTTACCCCAAACACGACGAGTTGACCGCCAACCCTGGCGCGGTCAACGAGATGATTTTCATCGCGCGCAACCCCACCGACAAACCGATGAGTGCGCAAGCTGTGCCGAGCATCGCGCCGAGCAACGCCGCGTCGTATTTCCACAAGACCGAATGCTTTTGCTTCACCCAGCAGGTGCTGCAGCCGGGTCAGCAGATCGAGATGCCGGTGCGTTTCATCGTTGACCGCGACATGCCCAAGGACGTGAAGCACCTGACGCTGTCCTACACGCTGTTCGATATCACCGCCCGACATCCTCCGGTGGCTGCAAACACTGGCGGTTGAGCGTGCCCGATAAGGAGAACAATAAATGGCAACTCATGAGCACTATTTCGTTCCGGCCCAAAGCAAATGGCCGATCATTGCCACGGTCGGGATGTTCGTCACTGTCTACGGCCTGGCGACCTGGTTCAACGATCTGAAAGCGGCGCGCCCGGAATCCCACGGCCCACTGATCTTTTTCGTTGGCGGCCTGCTGGTGGCGTACATGCTGTTCGGCTGGTTCGGCACGGTGATCAAGGAAAGCCGCGCGGGACTTTACAGCGCACAACTGGATCGCTCGTTCCGCTGGGGCATGAGTTGGTTCATCTTCTCCGAGGTGATGTTCTTCGTCGCCTTCTTCGGCGCACTGTTCTACGTGCGGCACATTTCCGGCCCGGCGCTGGGTGGCGAAGGCCCGAAAGGCATCGCCCACATGCTCTGGCCGAACTTCCAGTTCACCTGGCCGCTGCTGCACACGCCGGATCCGAAACTGTTCCCGCCACCCAAGGAAGTCATCAGCCCGTGGGGCCTGCCGCTGATCAACACGATTCTGCTGGTCAGCTCCAGCGTGACCATCACCATCGCCCACCATGCCTTGAAGAAGGGCCATCGCGGCGCGCTGAAAATCTGGCTGGCGATCACCGTGCTGCTGGGCTGCGCGTTCCTCGGCTTCCAGGCCGAGGAATACATCCACGCCTACCACGAACTGGGCCTGACCCTGGGTTCGGGCATCTACGGCGCAACGTTCTTCATGCTCACGGGTTTCCACGGCGCCCACGTGACCATCGGCACGATCATTCTGTTCGTGATGCTGATGCGCATCATGAAGGGCCATTTCGATGCCGAGCATCAGTTCGGCTTCGAGGCGGCGAGCTGGTACTGGCACTTCGTCGATGTGGTGTGGATCGGCTTGTTCATCTTCGTTTATGTGCTTTAACAACAGCTGCAAGCCGCGAGTTTCAAGCTCCAAGCGTGCCGCTCAAAGCTAGAACCTTGCAGCTACCACGTCACGTGGGATACCAGTTGGCCGCTGTAAAAGCCCCAGGCGATCAAGCCGACGGTGGCAGCGGCCAATGCCACCCGAACACTCAAGGCGATGACCAGGCGATTGGAGCTGCTGTCGTCCTTGACCAGGAAAAACAGGCCGCTGAACAGGCTGATCACCGTGGCAATCAGCAGCAGGACGATGGCTGCTTTGAGCATGGGAAGACTCCGGGGGACAGGCGATGCAGTTGAGTATAGCGATCGCGACGACTGACTTTGTGGCGCAGCCATGAAGCGCTTCCGCCCGGGCGTACTACCGACCGTGGTGGTAGCGCTGTTGCTGCCACTGCTGGTGTCGCTGGGTTTCTGGCAACTGGGTCGGGGCGCGGAGAAAACCGCCCTGCTCGCCACTTACGCCGAACGCCGCGCGGCTGATCCGATGGCCAGCAGCGAATTGCTGCACAGCGCCGACCCGGCCTTTCGCCGCGTGCACCTGTACGGCCAGTTCGATGGCGCCCACAGCCTGCTGCTGGATAACCGTCAGCGCAACGGCAAGGTCGGTATCGAGCTGCTGCAACCGTTTCAGGATCGGGCCAGCGGCCAGTGGCTGCTGGTCAATCGCGGCTGGTTGCCATGGCCGGATCGTCGGGTAACGCCGCAATTCGTAACCCCCACCGACGCGGTGAACCTGGATGCCTGGGTCTACGTCGCTCCCGGTGCGACCTTCCAGTTGCACGCCGACCCGGCCAGCAGCACCTGGCCGCAAACCATCACCGCCGTCGAGCCGGCCAAGTTGTGGAAAACCCTCGAACGTGACGGCTTCGCCTACGAACTTCGCGCCGAACCCGGCCCCGCCAGCTATGAGGCCGACTGGCCGGTCGTCGCCATGGGCCCGGAAAAACACCTTGGATACGCCGTGCAGTGGTTCGCCATGGCCACCGCCCTGCTCGGTCTCTATCTCTACCTTGGATTGCACAACGCAAAGGAGAACCACCATGGGAACGGCCATGAATCCACCCAGCATGTCTGAGGCGAAACCTGCCGCCACCCGCCGCCGCGGACGGATCCAGCTGTTGCTGATTGTGCTCGGCGTGGTCGGCCCGATGCTGCTCGCCACCGGCATGTACAAATTGCAGTTCTGGGTGCCGGAGGGACGCAGCTATCACGGCGAACTGATCGGCAACGGCCAGACCCGCGCCGACCTCGGCGTGCAAGCTGATGAGCAACGCTGGCAGATGCTGGTGACCGCGCCGAAGGATTGCGCGGTGGACTGTCAGCAACTGGTGTACCTCGCCCGGCAGATCCAGATCGGCCTCGGCCGCGATGCCGGGCGCGCCAGCCATGCCCTCGCCGCTGCACAGCCGCTGAGCGCCGACTACGAAGCCAAGTTGACCCGCGAATATCCGCAGCTGCAACGCTACCCGCTGGACAGCACAGCGTTGAGCAAGGCCTCCGGCGACAAGACCACGCCGCAGCTGTGGATCATCGACCCCCACGGCAACCTCGTACTGCGCTACGACCCGAGCGTGAAGGGCAAGGATCTGCTCAACGACCTGCGCCACCTGCTGAAACTGTCGAACATCGGATAAGGGCATCGTCATGGCCAAACCTGGATTTCGCCTCGCGCTGTTTGCCACCCTGCTGGCACTGATCGTCGTGCTGCTCGGCGCCTACACCCGCCTGACCCATGCCGGCCTGGGCTGTCCGGACTGGCCGGGCTGCTACGGGTTTATCAGCGTGCCGAAAAGCGAAGCCCAACTGGCCCATGCCGAACTGCATTACCCCGACTCGCCGGTGGTGGCGCACAAGGGCTGGAACGAGATGATCCACCGTTACTTCGCCGGCACCCTTGGCCTGCTGATTGCGATTCTGGCCGCACGTGCCTGGGTCAATCGTGGTCATCCGGGGCTGCCACTGAAACTGCCGTTGTTTCTGCTGGCGGTGGTGTTCGCCCAAGCGGCGTTCGGCATGTGGACGGTAACGCTCAAGCTCTGGCCGCAAGTGGTCACCGGGCATTTGCTCGGCGGTTTTGCGACGTTGAGTCTGCTGTTCCTGCTGACCTTGCGCCTGTCCGGCGTACTGCCGGCGCTGACCGTGCCCAAGCGTTTGCAATATTGGGCGACCGCAGGATTGTTGTTGGTGATTGGTCAGATCGCGTTGGGTGGCTGGGTCAGTTCCAACTACGCGGCGGTGGCCTGCATCGACTTCCCGACCTGCCACGGCCAATGGCTGCCACCGGCGGACTTTGCCAACGGCTTTCACCTGACCCAGCACATCGGCCCGAACTACCTCGGCGGACAACTCGACAGCGATGCGCGCACGGCGATTCATCTGACCCACCGCATCGGCGCATTGTTGGTGACGCTGGTACTGCTCGGTCTGGCCTGGCAACTCCGGGCCGTCGGCATGACCCGGCTCGCCGGGCTGGTGCTGGTCGCCCTTGGCGCACAAATCACCCTTGGCATCAGCAACGTGTTGTTCCATCTGCCGCTGCCGGTGGCCGTGGCCCACAACGCTGGTGGCGCAGCGCTGCTGCTGAGCATGGTGCTGGTCAATTATCACGCGCGCACCAGTCTGGTCCGGGTCAAGCAGCCGGTGCTTGCGCGCTGGCGCCTCAGCCCACGTAAACACGTGACGGCGCCCATCACTATTAAAGGAGAAACGCCATGGCGCTTCTGATCGGCGAACGCCCCGCGCAAGCGCTATGGCGTGACTATCTGGAGCTGACCAAGCCGAAAGTGGTGGTGCTGATGCTGATCACCTCGCTGGTCGGCATGTTCCTCGCGACCCGCGCCGGGGTGCCATGGACAGTGCTGGTGTTCGGCAATCTGGGGATCGCGCTGTGTGCCGGCGGAGCAGCGGCGGTGAATCATGTGGTCGACCGGCGCATCGATGCGGTCATGGCGCGCACCCACAAACGGCCATTGGCCGAGGGCCGGGTTTCGCCCGCAGCGGCGCTGACCTTTGCGCTGGTGCTGGCGCTGCTCGGGCAGGCGATGCTGCTGACTTTCACCAATGCGCTGACCGCGTGGCTGACCCTCGCTTCGTTACTCGGCTACGCGGTGATCTACACCGGTTTCCTCAAACGCGCGACGCCACAGAACATTGTCATCGGCGGTCTCGCCGGCGCCGCTCCACCACTGCTCGGCTGGACCGCCGCCACCGGCCACGTCAGCGCCGAACCGTTGCTGCTGGTGCTGATCATCTTCGCCTGGACTCCGCCGCACTTCTGGGCGCTGGCGATTCATCGCAAGGAGGAATACGCCAAGGCCGACATCCCGATGCTGCCGGTGACCCACGGCGAGCACTACACCAAGGTGCACATTCTGCTGTACACCTTCGCGCTGCTGGCGGTGAGCCTGCTGCCGTACGTGATCCACATGAGCGGCGTGCTCTACCTGATCTGCGCACTCGCGCTGGGCGCAAGGTTTCTGCAATGGGCCGTGGTGCTGTACCGTGGCACTCGGCCGCACGCGGCGATCAACACCTTCAAGTACTCTATTTATTACTTGTTCCTGTTGTTCATCGCCCTGCTCGTAGACCACTACTTACTGTTGAACCTATGACTCGAACCCAGAAAACCGTCTTCATCCTCGTCGCCGTGATCGCGCTGATCCTGGGACTGACCGTCAACAAAGTGCTGAGTGGCAAGGGCCAGGGCGACCCCACCGCGCTGATCGACGCCGGCATCATTCTGCTGCCGCAGAGTCGCACCTTGCCGAGCGTGACGATGACCAATCAGGATGGCCAGCCGGTCGCCATTGATGAGTTGAAAGGCAAGTGGAGCCTGCTGTTCTTCGGCTACACCTTCTGCCCGGACATCTGCCCGACAACCCTCGCCCAACTGCGCCAGATCAAGAGCGAGCTGCCCAAGGATGCTGTGGATAAACTGCAGATCGTACTGGTCAGCGTCGACCCGAACCGTGACAACCCACAGCAGTTGAAACAGTACCTGGGCTACTTCGATCCACAGTTCATCGGCCTGACGCCGAAATCGATCGAAGAGCTGCAGAAGGTCGCCAATGCGGTGAGTATTCCGTTCATTCCGGCCGATACCAGCCAGCCGAACTACACGGTGGATCACAGTGGCAACCTCGCGGTGATCGGCCCGGACGGCACGCAGCGCGGGTTCATCCGGGCGCCGCTGAACAACGCCAAACTGGTGGCGCAGCTCCCGGTCATGCTTAACCGCAAATAATCAGGGGTAGACATTCCTCTGTAGGAGCTGCCGAAGGCTACGATCTTTTGCTCGTGATCTTCAAAGCAAGATCAAAAGATCGCAGCCTCGTTTCACTCGACAGCTCCTACAGGGGGATTTTCCCCATAAAAAAGGCGATCCTGAGGGATCGCCTTTTTATTGCGCCTGTCCCGTCCTGGATCAGAACGCCGGCAATACCGCGCCTTTGTACTTCTCGGTAATGAATTTCTTCACTTCCGGGCTGTGCAGCGCAGCAGCCAGTTTTTGCATCGCGTCGCTGTCCTTGTTGTCCGCGCGGGACACCAGGATGTTCACGTACGGCGAGTCGTTGCCTTCGATCACCAGCGCATCCTTGGACGGATCAAGCTTGGCTTCCAGCGCGTAGTTGGTGTTGATCAGCGCCAGATCGACCTGGGTCAGCACGCGCGGGATGGTCGCGGCTTCCAGTTCACGGATTTTCAGGTCTTTCGGGTTCTGCGCGATGTCTTTCGGGGTCGACAGAATGTTGGTCGGATCCTTCAGGGTGATCAGGCCAGCCTTGGCCAGCAGCAACAGCGCACGGCCGCCGTTGGTGGCGTCGTTCGGAATCACCACGTTGGCGCCGCTTGGCAGGTCCTTCAGATCCTTGATCTTGTTCGAGTAGGCGCCCAGTGGCTCCAGATGCACGCCGGTCACCGCCACCAGGCTGGTGCCCTTGGCCTTGTTGAACTCATCGAGGTACGGCTGGTGCTGGAAGAAGTTGGCGTCCAGGCGCTTCTCGGCCACCTGCACGTTCGGCTGAATGTAGTCGGTGAAGACCTTGACCTTCAGATCCACGCCTTCTTTGGCCAGGGCCGGCTTCACGAACTCGAGGATTTCTGCGTGCGGCACCGGAGTGGCGGCAACGGTCAGGGTTTCAGCGTGGGCCGAAAAAGCGGCTACGGCCGCGAAAGCAGCGATCAGTTTTTTCATTCAGCTAACTCCTTATGAGGCGCCCGTCTGGCGCCTGCCAGCGAATGGCCGGCTCATTTCTTGATTACAACAACCGGTTATTTGCGCGAGAAATGCACGACCAGTCGGTCGCCCACCATTTGCAGCACTTGTACCAGAATCAGCAGCAATACCACGGTGACGATCATCACGTCAGTCTGGAAGCGCTGGTAGCCGAAACGGATCGCCAGGTCACCCAGACCACCGGCGCCGACCACACCGGCCATTGCCGTGTAGGAAACCAGGGTAATCGCGGTCACCGTAATCGCCGCGAAGATGCCCGGACGGGCTTCCGGCAGCAAGGCGTTCATGATGATCTGCCGGGTGGTCGCGCCCATCGACTGGGTGGCTTCGATGATGCCGCGATCGACTTCACGCAGGGCGGTTTCCACCAGACGCGCGAAGAACGGGGTCGCACCTATCACCAACGGCGGAATCGCACCGGCCACGCCCAGCGAAGTGCCGGTGATCAGCACGGTGAACGGGATCATCACGATCAACAGAATGATGAACGGCAACGAACGCAGAATGTTCACCGCCAGCGACATGAAGGCGTAGAGGCCACGGTTTTCCAGCAACTGACGCGGGCTGCAGAGAAACAGCAGCACGCCCAGCGGCAGGCCGAGCAATACGGTGAACAGCAGCGAACCACCGAGCATCAGCATGGTGTCGCCAGTGGCCAGCCAGATTTCCAGCCAATCGATGTTTTCGAAGAAAGCCTTGAGCATTTCCATTAACGCAGCACCTCCATATGAACGTCAGCGGCGGTGAAGCGGGCGAACGCCGCTTCCATGTCGCCACCGGTGACGGCGAGGGTCAATTGCCCGTAAGGAATGTCTTTGATGCGGTCGATGCGACCGGCGAGGATGCTGTAGTCGACCCCGGTTTCCCGGGCAACGGTACCGAGCAACGGCGCGTAGGTCGCTTCGCCCTGGAAGGTCAGACGCACGATGCGACCCGGCACGTGAGCGAAGTCATCGCGCTGTTCGCTTTCGTCGATCTGCTCGCTTTCCTGAACGAAACGCTTGGTGGTCGGGTGCTGCGGATGCAGGAACACATCGGCCACCGAACCTTGCTCGACGATCACCCCGGCGTCCATCACTGCCACCTGATCGCAGACGCGACGGATCACATCCATCTCGTGGGTGATCAGGACGATGGTCAGCTTCAGCTCACGATTGATCTCGGCCAGCAGTTGCAGAACCGAGGCGGTGGTCTGCGGGTCGAGGGCGCTGGTGGCCTCGTCGCACAGCAGAATCTTCGGCTTGGTCGCCAGGGCGCGGGCGATGCCGACGCGCTGCTTCTGGCCGCCGGACAATTGTGCCGGGTACTTCTTGGCGTGATCGGACAGACCGACCCGCGCCAGCAACTCGGCGACGCGCTGATTGATCTCGCTGGTCGACAGTTCGCCGGCCAGGGTCAGCGGCAGCGCAACGTTGTCGGCCACGGTCTTGGAGGCGAGCAGGTTGAAGTGCTGGAAGATCATCCCGACCTGCTGGCGGAAACGGCGCAGGCCATTGGCGTCCAGCGCGGTGACTTCTTCGCCGTCGACGATAATCTTGCCGCCGCTGGAGTCTTCCAGGCGATTGATCAGACGCAGCAGGGTACTTTTTCCCGCACCGGAATGGCCGATCAGGCCGAAGACCTGACCGTTTTCAATCGAAAGACTGGTCGGGTGCAGGGCGGGGATGTCCTTACCGGCGACGCGGTAAGTTTTGTGGACGTTTTGAAACTCGATCACGTAGCGAACCTTGTGGGGCGCGTTAGAAAAGGATCAGCGGTTAGCCGGGCGCGCATTTTAGCCTGTCCGTATAGAGGTTCTTAGCATTTATTTCGCAATTAACCTTCGATTTGGCAATAACAAGATCAAAGGTCATAAAAAAGGAACGCCCGTTCCCGCTCATTGGTCACTAGTTAAGCGACTTGAAACCCTGGGTAACCGTGCCCGGAAACGCTCAAGAGTCCCCGTTGAAACGGGGTCAACCGAGGAGTTTACGTCTGATGAGCAGCAAGAAACCTACGACCGACAAAAGCCAGCTGGCCGGAACCGATACCAAGGATCGCGCCAACACCAACGCCAAACTCGACAGCCTGGAGAAGTTTCGCTCCGACGCTACCGGCCAGGCCCTGCGCACCAATCAGGGGGTCAAGGTCGCCGATAACCAGAACACCCTCAAGGCCGGCCCGCGAGGGCCGTCCTTGCTGGAAGACTTCATCATGCGTGAGAAAATCACGCACTTTGACCACGAACGCATCCCAGAGCGCATCGTTCACGCGCGCGGCACTGGTGCGCATGGTTTCTTCCAGGCCTACGAAAACCATTCGACGCTGACCAAGGCCGGCTTCCTGCAGGACCCGGGGAAAAAGACCCCGGTGTTCGTGCGTTTTTCCACGGTACAGGGGCCACGCGGTTCCGGTGACACCGTGCGTGACGTGCGCGGTTTCGCGGTGAAGTTCTTCACCGACGAAGGCAACTTCGATCTGGTCGGCAACAACATGCCAGTGTTCTTCATCCAGGACGCGATCAAGTTCCCCGACTTCGTCCACGCGGTGAAGCCCGAGCCGCACAACGAAATCCCCACCGGCGGCTCGGCCCACGACACCTTTTGGGACTTCGTCTCGCTGGTGCCGGAATCGGCGCACATGGTGATCTGGGCGATGTCCGACCGGGCAATCCCGAAAAGCCTGCGCAGCATGCAGGGCTTTGGCGTGCACACCTTCCGCCTGGTCAACGCCGAGGGCAAATCACGCTTCGTCAAATTCCACTGGCGCCCGACCGCCGGCACCTGCTCGCTGGTGTGGGACGAGGCGCAGAAGCTCGCCGGTAAAGACACCGACTACCACCGTCGCGATCTCTGGGAAGCCATCGAGATGGGCGACTACCCGGAATGGGAGCTGGGCGTGCAGATCATCGAGGAGGAAAACGAACACGACTTCGATTTCGACATCCTCGACCCGACCAAGCTGATCCCGGAAGAGATCGTGCCGATCACCCCGCTGGGCAAGATGACCCTCAACCGCAATCCGGACAACTTCTTCGCCGAGACCGAACAGGTCGCATTCTGCCCCGGCCACATCGTGCCCGGCATCGACTTCTCGAATGACCCGCTGCTGCAAGGTCGGCTGTTTTCCTACACCGATACGCAAATCAGCCGACTCGGTGGGCCGAATTTTCATGAGCTGCCGATCAACCGCCCGGTCGCACCGTTCCACAACGGCCAGCGCGACGCCCAGCACCGCACCGTGATCGACAAGGGGCGCGCGTCCTACGAGCCGAACTCGATCGATGGCGGCTGGCCGAAGGAAACTCCGCCAGCCGCGCAGGACGGCGGCTTCGAGAGCTACCCGGAACGCATCGATGCGAACAAGATCCGCCAGCGCAGCGAGTCGTTCAGCGATCACTTCTCGCAAGCGCGGCTGTTCTTCAACAGCATGAGTGAGCACGAGAAGGAACACATCATCGCCGCCTACAGCTTCGAGCTGGGCAAGGTCGAACGTGAGTTCATCCGTGCACGGCAGGTGAACGAGATTCTCGCCAACATCGACCTGGAATTGGCCAAACGCGTAGCGGCCAACCTCGGGTTGCCGGCACCGAGCAAAGGCACGGTCGAGGTGCGCAAGACTTCGTTCGATCATTCGCCGGCGCTGAGTCAGGCGAATCTGCTGCCAGAGAACATCAAAACCCGCAAAGTGGCGATTCTTGCCGCTAACGGCGTCGATGGTGCGGCGATTGAAGCCATGAAGAAGGCCTTGGAGGCGGAGGGTGCGCACGCCAAGCTGCTCGGCCCGACTTCGGCACCGGTGAAGACCGCCGATGGCAAAGCCCTGCCGGTGGACGCATCGATGGAAGGCATGCCTTCAGTGATCTTCGATGCGGTGTTCGTGCCGGGTGGCGCGGCGTCGATCAAGGCGTTGAGCGGTGACGGCGTAGCGCTGCATTACCTGCTGGAAGCCTACAAGCACCTGAAGGCGATTGCCCTGCACGGCGAGGCCAAGCAATTGCAGGATCTGCTGAAGCTGGAAGCGGATGCGGGGTTGTTGCAGGGCAAGGATGTACCGGGGTTGACCGAGCCGTTCTTCGCGGCGATCGGGCAGCATCGGGTTTGGGATCGCGAGCCTAAGGCCAAAGCCATTCCGGCGTAAAAACAAAAAATCGCAACCTTCGGCAGCTCCTACAGGGATTATTTGCACCTGTAGGAGCTGCCGGAGGCTGCGATCTTTTTAGGGTTTGGCTGGAATCAAAACCATCTGCGCCGGCACCGTGCGCAGAATCTGCTTCTCGATCCGCAATTCGAAATCCGGATTGAGTTTCTTCACTCGCTTGCTCAGCAACGTCGCCAGCCATGGGTAATCCTGGGTGCGCGGCGCCTGAATGCTCACCGCACACTCGTAATTCACCACATCGGCGGCGATCGCATCCAGTTGCCGGCGAAGTTTGCGACTATCGTTGATGTTCAGCGCCACCGTGGTGCTTTCGGCAGTCGGATCGATAACCTTGGCTTTCGGTTTGGCTTCGGCCGCCAGCAGCGCCGCTTCGGCTTTCTCCAGCTCGGCTTTGCGCGCTTCGGTGATGGCGCCATTGACGCCACCGGTCAGTGCCGGGGCTTTGGGCATCAGGGCACGGGCGCGGCTCAGCGCGGTGGCTGCGGCGTTCACATCACCTTTCTGCAAGACGATCTGGCTGCGGCGCAGGTAGGCTTCGGCCAACTGGCGCTGGTATTGCTCGAGGGACTGATCGTTGGGGGTCTGTGCCTGCAAGGCGGCCAATTGGTCTTCGGCGGTGGCCAGTTCGCTGCTGGCCAGGCTTTGCTCCAGCTGTGCGATGGCCGTGGCCCGCGCGTCGGGGGCTTCGGCCACCGGCGGCGTGCTTTGGCAGGCGCCCAGCAGCATGGAAAATGCGACAAGGAGCAGATAACGGGAGGCGAACGGCTTCATTCCTGCGACTCTCTAATTGCGCAAAAAGCGAGCAAGTCTACACCCCTCGACGGGGCAGAACAAAACTCAGCAGAAACAGTGCGGCCGCCGTCACAACGATCGACGGCCCCGCAGGGGTGTCCTTGAACCATGACAGCGCCAGCCCGCCACACACGGCGACCATGCCCAGCAGGCTCGCGCCCAGCGCCATCTGCTCCGGCGAACGGGCGTGACGCTGTGCCGCAGCCGCCGGAATGATCAGCAGCGAAGTAATCAGCAACACCCCGACGATTTTCATCGCCACCGCGATCACCACTGCAATCAACAGCATCAGCGCCATGCGCAGGCCCGCCACCGGCAGGCCTTCGACCTTGGCCAGCTCCTCATGCACGGTAATCGCCAGCAGCGGCCGCCATAGCGTCACCAGCAATACCAGCACCGCCGCGCTGCCGCCGAGGATCCACGCCAGGTCGGTCGGACTGATCGCCAGCAAGTCGCCGAACAGATAGGCCATCAGGTCGATCCGCACTTCATGCATGAAGCTTAGTACCACCAGCCCGAGAGAGAGCGTGCTCGGTGCAAGAATCCCCAACAACGTGTCGGAGGCCAGCGGCTGGCGCTGTTGCAAGGTCACCAGCAGCACCGCCAGCAACAGGCAGCCGACGGTCACCGCGACCGTCGGGCTGACATCCAGCAGAAAGCCCAGCGCCACGCCGAGCAGCGCGGCGTGGGACAGGGTGTCGCCGAAGTAGGCCATGCGCCGCCAGACCACGAACGACCCCAACGGACCGGCAACCAGCGCCAGCGCCAGACCTGCAAGCAGGGCATACAACAGAAAATCAGCCATGCTTGCAGTGGTCTCCGTGAACGTGGGTGTGGCCCGCACCGGGCGCCTTGACCACCGAACCGTGCAGGTCATGGGCGTGGTCGTGATGGTGGTGATAGATCGCCAGGCTCGGCGCATTCTTGCCAAACAGCTCGACGAACGCCGGATCGCCGCTGACCTGCTCGGGATGCCCGGAGCAGCAGACGTGGCGATTCAGACAAACCACCTGATCAGTGGTGCTCATCACCAGATGCAGATCGTGGGACACCATCAGCACGCCGCAGCCGTGACGGTCACGCAGGCGGGTAATCAGGCTGTACAGCTCGGCTTGCCCGGCGACATCGACGCCCTGCACCGGCTCGTCCAGCACCAGCAGCTCCGGCTCGCGCAATAGCGCCCGGGCCAGCAGCACGCGCTGCATTTCGCCACCGGAAACACTTTGCACCGGGCTGTCGATGACGTGTTCGGCGCCGACTTCCTTGAGCGCTGCCAGCGCACGCGGACGGTCTACGCCGGGCACCAGGCGCAGGAAGCGCAGTACCGACAGCGGCAAGGTCGGATCGACGTGCAGTTTCTGCGGCATGTAGCCGACGCGCAGTTTCGGCTTGCGCCAGACGCTGCCGCTGTCCGGCTTCAACAGCCCGAGCACGGCGCGCACCAGGGTGGTCTTGCCGGCGCCATTGGGGCCGATCAGGGTGACGATCTGCCCCGGTTCGACGCTCAGCTCGATGTTGTCCAGCACGGTCTGCCCGGCAAAAGTGACGGCAACCTGCTCAAGACGGATCAACGGGTTGCTCATCAAGCCCCCTGGCAACCGGAGCACAGGCCGACCACTTCGACGGTCTGCGCTTCGACGATGAAACCGACATCCTTGGCGCTGTGGATGATCGCGTCGCTGATGGCTTTCTGTTCCAGCTCGATGGCGGCGTGACACTCGCGGCAGATCAGAAACTGGCCCTGATGCGCATGCTCGGGATGCACACAACCGACGAAAGCGTTGAGCGAGGAGATGCGGTGCACCAGGCCGTTTTCCAGCAGGAAATCCAGCGCGCGGTATACGGTCGGCGGCGCGGCGCGACGACCGTCCTGCTCACTCAGTACCGCGAGAATGTCGTAGGCGCCCAGTGGCTTGTGGCTCTGCCACACCAGTTCCAGCACCCGCCGACGCAGCGCAGTCAGGCGCAGGCCTTTCTGGGCGCACAAGGTATCGGCCTCGGTCAGTGCGCTATGCACGCAATGAGAGTGGTCGTGGGGACGGCTGGCGATCGGTGTAATAGGCATGGGCGGCGACGAGTTTTGATAGAGACGTTATTATGTTACCCGTTCTCGCCTCCTTGAGTGGTCATCGTGTCCCGACTTTTTTCTGTTTTTGTGGCTTTTGTCGGCAGTTTTCTGCTGATCGGTTCGGCTCAGGCCGAGGTCAAGGTTCTCACCAGCATCAAACCGCTGCAGTTGATTGCGGCGGCCGTACAGGACGGAGTGGCCATCCCGGAAGTGCTGCTGCCGCCGGGCGCTTCGCCGCATAACTACGCGCTGCGCCCGTCCGACGTGCGCAAGGTGCAATCGGTGGATCTGCTGTACTGGATCGGCCCGGACATGGAAGGCTTCCTGCCACGCGTGCTGAACGGTCGTACGCTGCCGAGCGTCGCCGTGCAGGACCTGCCGGGCATGAAGTTGCGCCGCTTCGCCGAAGACAGCCACTCCCACGCCGAAGAAGCCGACGAGCATGATCACGATCATCGCCCGGGCACGCTGGACGCGCATTTGTGGCTATCGCCGGTGAATGCGCGGGTGATCGCCGACAAGATGGCCACGGATCTCAGCGCTGCCGATCCGGCCAACGCCGAACGCTATCAGAGCAACGCCAAGGCCTTCGACGCACGTCTCGATGCGCTGGATGCGCGGCTGAAGCAGCGTCTGGCCAGCGTTGAAGGCAAGCCGTATTTCGTATTCCACGAAGCCTTCGACTACTTCGAGGACGCGTACGGCCTGAAGCACACCGGCGTGTTCAGCGTGGCCGCCGAAGTGCAGCCTGGCGCGCAGCATGTCGCCGCGATGCGCAAGCGCCTGCAGGAAGTGGGCAAGACCTGTGTGTTCAGCGAACCGCCGCTGCGTCCACGCCTGGCGGAAACGCTGGTAGCGGGTCTGCCAGTGAAACTGGCGGAGCTGGATGCGCTGGGCGGCTATACGCCGGCGACCGCTCAGGGGTATGAGCAGGTGCTGGAGAAGCTGGGCAACGATCTGGCCGGGTGCCTGGAATCGTTGTAACCCCAAAAAAAGATCGCAGCCTTCGGCAGGCTCCTACATGGTGATCCCCTGTAGGAGCTGCCGAAGGCTGCGATCTTTTGATCTTAAAGAGCGAAAGGCAGCGGTGTATGCACCTGCTGCCGCTGCGCCAGCCGCAACTCAAATTCCCGTGGATCGTGAATCAGCACGTCCTGCCCGGCAAATTGCTCGGCGGCGATCAACCGCGACAGCCAGAACCGCACACAGGCCACGCGCAGCATGGTCGGCCAGAGTTCAGCTTCAGCGGCAGTGAACGGACGCAGCGCCGCATAGGCACCGAGGAAAGCGCGGGCACGCGGCCCGTCAATCAAGCCTTCCTCGTCCGAACACCAGTCATTCAAGGCAATCGCCACGTCATAGAGCATCGGCCCCGAGCAGGCATTGTAAAAGTCGATCAACCCGGTCAGATGCGTGCCTTCGAACATCGCGTTATCGCGGAACAGATCGGCGTGAATGTTGGCCCGTGGCAGCGCGAGAATTTTGTCTTTCTGCAGGGTGATTTCTTCCAGCGCCTTGTGCAGCAGCGCACGCGGCTCGTTGCTCAGGTGCGTGAGAAACTCGTTGCCCTCCTCCAGCATCCAGTCCAGGCCACGATCGGTCTTGCGCTTGATCATGCGCTCGCCCTGGGTCGCCAGGTGCAGATGCGCCTGCAACTCGCCGACCTGCGCGCAATGCTGGGCGTTGGCAACTTTGATGTGCTTGCCGGACAGGCGCGGCTGGAGCAATGCCGGTTTACCCTTCAGTTCACGCAGGGCCACGCCGTCAGTGGTGCGCAGCGCGTAGGGCACCGGCAGATCGGCCTCGTGCAGTACGTCGAGCAGGTCGATGAAGAACGGCATTTCCTGCACCGGGCCGCGCTCGACCAGGGTCAGCACGAATTCGCCCTGTTCCAGGCTGATGAAGAAATTGGTGTTTTCGCTGCCGGCGGCGATCCCCTGGAAATCAAGCAGACGGCCGAGCCCGTAAGGGGCGAGAAAGGTTTCCAGCTCGGGCCGAGCCAGGGGGGTGAACACAGACATGGTTAAAAACTGCTCAGTTCGGGCGCCGCGATCAAGCGGCGCCGATTAAAAGTCGGGAATCTTACTTCCAGGTAAAGATTTCCCACGACGGAATCAGCATATCCGGCTGGTCGGAACGGATATAGTTCGCGTCCGAACCATCGGCGCGCACCAGGAAGTACGGTTTGCCGCCCTTCGGCGTGACCTTGATGGCATAGACGAAGCCACTGCGACTGTATTCCTGAATGACCTTGTCGCCTTCGGTGTGCGTGTTAATGGTAACTTCCGGCTCCTTTGACGGCGCATCATCCGCCGCCATCGCGGCCAATGGTGAGGCAGCAATCAAACCGACCAGCAGCAAGCGATTTAACGTACGCATGATAACCTTGTCCCTTTGTCGTCAACGGTCCCGCTATTCTAGCGCCGGGCCCGCCGAAAAGGTTGATTCTGCTCATGAGCCAAGCCCCCCTCGTCCTGGTGGACGGTTCGTCTTACCTGTACCGCGCTTTCCACGCACTGCCTCCGCTGACCACCTCCAAAGGCCTGCCGACCGGCGCAGTCAAAGGTGTGCTGAACATGCTCAAGAGTCTGCGCAAGCAGTACCCGGACAGCCCGTTCGCCGTGGTCTTCGACGCCAAGGGCGGGACGTTTCGCGATGAGATGTACGCCGAATACAAGGCCAATCGCCCAAGCATGCCCGACGACATGCGCGTGCAGATCGAACCGCTGCACCAGAGCGTGATCGCTCTCGGCTTCCCGCTGCTGTGCGTGGAAGGCGTCGAAGCTGACGACGTGATCGGTACCCTGGCGCGCAGCAGCGCGGCGGCGGATCGCCCAGTGATCATCTCGACCGGCGACAAGGACATGGCGCAACTGGTCGACGGCCACATTACCTTGGTCAACACCATGTCCGGTAGCTCGATGGACGTGGAGGGCGTGAAGGAGAAGTTCGGCGTCGCACCGGAACAGATCATCGATTATCTGGCACTGATGGGCGATTCTTCCGACAACATCCCGGGGGTTCCCGGCATCGGCCCGAAGACCGCGTCCGGCCTGCTGGTGGGCGTCAATGGCGGCCTCACCGAGTTGTACGCAAACCTCGACATCGTGCCGACCCTGCCGATTCGCGGAGCCAAGACCCTGCCGGCCAAGCTCGAAGAGCACAAGGAGATGGCCTTCCTTTCCTATCAACTGGCGACCATCAAGGTCGACGTGCCGCTGGACATCGGCCTCGATGACCTGCAAATGGGCGCGGAAGATCCGGCCAGGCTCTACGAGCTGTACACCCTGCTGGAATTCAAGAGCTGGCTGAATGATCTCGATCGTGACGCCAAGCGCCAGGAACTGAGCGCTGCCACCGAACCTGCGCCGGCTGGCGATCTGTTCAGCGCCCCCGCAGAAGAAGCCCCTGCCGCTCCGACCGAAGCAGCGTATGAAACCATCCTTGATCAGGCGCGTTTCGACGTCTGGCTGGAGAAACTGAACAACGCCAGGCTGTTCGCCTTCGACACCGAAACCACCGGCATCGACGCGCAACAGGCACAACTGGTCGGCCTGTCGTTCGCGGTGCAGGCCAACGAAGCGGCGTACATCCCGCTGACCCATTCCTACATCGGTGTGCCCGAGCAACTGGATCGCGACACCGTGCTGCGCGCGCTGAAGCCGATCCTGGAAGACCCGAACAAACTCAAGGTCGGCCAGCACGCCAAGTTCGACATGAACATTCTGGCCAACTGCGCCATCGGCGGCGATCAGAGCCAAGGCATCAACGTGCGCGGGATCGCCTTCGACACCATGCTTGAGTCCTACGTGCTCAACTCCACCGCCACCCGCCACGACATGGACAGCCTCGCCCAGAAATACCTGGATCACACCACCGTGAGCTTCCAGGACATCGCCGGCAAAGGCGCCAAGCAGCTGACCTTCGACCAGATCGCCCTGGAGCAGGCCGGCCCGTACGCCGCAGAAGACGCCGACATCACCCTGCGCCTGCACCAGACCCTGTTCGAAAAACTCAGCGCGATCCCGAGCCTGGCCAGCGTCCTGACCGACATCGAGATCCCGCTGGTGCCGGTGCTGGCGCGCATCGAGCGTCAGGGCGCGTTCGTCGACGCCGAACTGCTCGGCATCCAGAGCATCGAGTTGGGCAACAAGATGGTCGCGCTGGAGCGCGAAGCGTTCGAGATCGCCGGGGAAGAATTCAACCTCGGCTCGCCCAAGCAGTTGGGCGTGATTCTCTACGAAAAGCTCGGCCTGCCGGTGCTGAAGAAAACCGCCAAGGGTCAGCCATCGACCGCCGAGGAAGTGCTGGCGAAACTGGCTGAGGATGATCACCGTTTGCCGAAAGTGCTGATGGAACACCGTTCCATGAGCAAGTTGAAAAGCACCTACACCGACCGTTTGCCGGAGCAGATCAACCCGCGCACCGGGCGTATCCACACCTCGTACCACCAGGCCGTGGCATCGACCGGGCGCTTGTCTTCCAGTGATCCGAACCTGCAGAACATTCCGGTGCGTACCGCTGAAGGCCGCCGTATCCGTCAGGCGTTCGTCGCGCCCAAAGGCTACAAACTGCTGGCGGCGGACTATTCGCAGATCGAACTGCGGATCATGGCCCACTTGTCCAAGGACGAAGGCCTGATGAATGCCTTCCGCAACAATCTGGACGTGCACACCGCGACCGCCGCTGAAGTGTTCAAGGTCGAGCTGAACGAAGTGACTTCCGACCAGCGCCGTGGTGCCAAGGCGATCAACTTCGGTCTGATCTACGGCATGGGCGCGCAGAAACTCGGCAAGGACATCGGCGTCGACACCAAGACCGCCAAGGCCTACATCGACACCTACTTCGCCCGTTATCCGGGTGTGCGCGAATACATGGACCGCACCCGCGCCCAGGCGGCGGATCAGGGTTACGTCGAAACCTTCTTCGGTCGTCGCCTGTACCTGCCGGAAATCAACTCCAATAAACCGCAGGAGCGCGCCGCCGCCGAACGCACGGCGATCAACGCGCCGATGCAAGGCACCGCCGCGGACATCATCAAGAAAGCCATGGTGGCGGTGGATAACTGGCTGGCATCTTCGGGGCTGGATGCCAAAGTCATCCTGCAAGTGCACGACGAACTGGTGCTGGAGGTTCGCGAGGATCTGGTTGAACAGGTGAGCCAGGAAATCCGCCTGCACATGAGCGAAGCGGCGAAACTGGACGTGCCGCTGCTGGTGGAAGTTGGCGTCGGCAACAACTGGGATGAGGCGCACTAAGGCGTCTGGCACGGGCGTTTGCCGCGACACACTGTCGCGGCAAACGCCGGAAACGCGCTTATTTCGAAACGCGCTTGCGGTTATTCCAAAGCTTTTTGAAAAAAATCTGAACTAATCTGACGACTCACTACTCAGAGATACTGAATGGCTGGTGAAGCCCTTCGATGCTCCTATGTTGTGTTAAGTGTTGGCAGATATCTGAACCCCGCCCTAGCGGTTCGGAACTTGAACCCCGGAACTTCTCCCTCCCCAAACGAAGTCCGGGGCTTTTTTTGCCTCAAATCTGGCTGTGGCGCCGCCAGGCTGCGTTAAAGGCGCAGTTAAAAGTGCTCATTCAGGCTCCCTAAACTCCGCTTTTTACCAGCACTTTTGCCTTGCCTGGCAGCACCACAGACAGTTTTGAAAATTTCTTATTCAGCTGTCGCTTCAGCGCCTTTGTCTGCCAGTTCCATCCAGCCCGCCAGCACAGTGTAGGCCTCTTCCAGGCCCATGCGTTTCGGCGCCGAGAACAGCTGGATCGTCACCAGATCACCCCAGCCCTTGCGGATCTCCGACTGCACCTTCAGCAGCGTGTTCTTGGCGGCGCCATAGGTCAGCTTGTCGGCCTTGGTCAGCAGGATGTGCATCGGCATGCCGGCGGCAACTGCCCAGTCGAGCATCAGCAGGTCGAAGTCGGTCATTGGATGACGGATGTCCATCATCAGAATCAAACCCTTCAAACTCTCGCGGCCACCGAGGTAAGCCTCAAGGTGACGCTGCCAGTGTTGCTTGAGCGGAATCGGTACTTTTGCATAACCGTAGCCCGGCAGGTCGACCAGACGCCTTTCATCGTCTAGCTTGAAGAAGTTCAACAGCTGTGTGCGACCCGGAGTTTTCGAGGTGCGCGCCAGACTGGCGTGAGTCAGGGTGTTCAGTGCGCTGGATTTACCGGCGTTGGAACGACCGGCGAACGCCACTTCGAAGCCTTCGTCGTCAGGACATTGATCGACTTTGGCGGCACTGAGCATGAACGTGGACTGTTGGCACAGGCCGAGGATGGGATTCTTGAGTTGCATGGGATTTCCGATGTGGGCGGCGCCGGGATTGGGCGCGGAACGCGGTGTCGCTTCCGTTTCAGTGACGCCAGTATATAATGCCGCAGATTTTGTGTGTGCTTTGTCCCAGCGAAGGATGAAGTTCACGAGAGCCAAAGACCTTGATTGCGCATCAGAACGCAGAACGCTCTCAACCCTGAAAAGGTCGTTTTATGACGAAATGGCTGCTGGCTGCCGGAGTCCTGATACCGCTTTACGGCGCACAGGCTACACAGGAACCGGAAGCCGTGTACAACCGTGTTTGTGGTGCCTGTCATTCCGGCCAACTACCCATGGCGCCCGAAAGAGGCGATCAGGCAGCTTGGACGCCGAGGTTGGCGAAAGGTATGGAGACGCTGGTGCAACACGTGACCCAGGGTTTCAAGGCGATGCCGCCGCGTGGTTTGTGCATGGACTGCAGTGCCGAGGATTACCAGGCCATCATCCTTTGGATGAGCGAGAGTAAACCCGGTCCATAACTCTTAACCCTTAGCCGTAGTTGGATTAGCTGATGAACAAATTGATCGTGAGTCTGCTGTTGACCGTGGGAATTTCAGGCTTCGCCCATGCTGCCGGTGATGCCGCCGCCGGCCAGGCGAAAGCTGCCGTCTGCGGAGCCTGCCATGGCCCGGACGGCAACAGCATGGCACCAAACTTCCCGAAACTGGCAGGTCAGGGTGAACGCTACCTGACCAAGCAATTGCACGACATCAAGTCGGGCAAGCGTCAGGTTCTGGAAATGACCGGCCTGCTGACCAACCTGAGCGATCAGGATCTGTCCGACATTGCAGCCTATTTCGCCAGCCAGAAAGGCAGCGTCGGCGCAGCCGATCCGAAGATCGTCGCTCGCGGTGAAGCTCTGTTCCGCGGCGGTAATCTGGCCAAGGGCCTGCCAGCCTGCACCGGTTGCCACTCGCCGAATGGCGCCGGCAACGCCGCCGCCGGCTTCCCGCATCTGGGTGGTCAACACGCTCAATACATCGCCAAGCAACTGACCGATTTCCGCAAGGAAGAAGGCGGCCGCAACAACGACGGCGACACCATGACCATGCAGACAATCGCCAAGCGTCTGAGCGACGAAGACATTGCCGCAGTCTCCAGCTACATCCAGGGCCTGCACTAACTGCCCTGAATCGAGCGTTAGCGGCGATGGACATCTCCTGCAATGTTAACGCTCGATTAATCCGTCGCAGCAAGTATAAAAAGGGTGGCTTTGGCCGCCCTTTTTTGTGGCCGCTGCCGTTACACTACAGAACTCATGCCCGCCAGGACCTGTCTGAAAACAGGTCGCGCGAGGCGACCAAAATTGTCCAGGAGTAAAGCATGCGTAATCTGATCATCAGCGCCGCCCTCGTCGCTGCCAGCCTGTTCGGCGTGACCGCCCAGGCCGCTGAAGCCCCTGCCGCACCCTATGTCGAACTGGCTAACCCGGTGCCAGTGGCAGAGCCTGGCAAGATCGAAGTAGTGGAGCTGTTCTGGTACGGCTGCCCGCATTGCTATGCGTTCGAGCCGGTGATCAACCCTTGGGTCGAGAAGCTGCCCAAGGACGTCAACTTCGTACGCATTCCTGCCATGTTCGGCGGCCCATGGGACGCTCACGGCCAGATGTTCCTGACCCTGGAAGCGATGGGTGTCGAGCACAAGGTTCACAACGCCGTGTTCAACGCTATTCAGAAAGAACACAAGAAGCTGACCGATCAACAAGACATGGCTGAATTCCTCGCCACCCAAGGCGTCGACAAGGACAAGTTCCTGGCAACTTTCAACTCCTTCGCCATCAAGGGTCAGATCGTAAAAGCCAAAGAATTGGCCAAGAAGTATGAGATCACCGGCGTTCCAACCATGATCGTCAACGGTAAATACCGCTTCGACATCGGCTCTGCCGGTGGTGCCGAACAGGCTCTGCAACTGGCCGACCAACTGGTCGCCAAAGAGCGAGCGGCCAACAAGGCAGCCGCCAACTAAGCGCGGTCACCGCCATGCGCCGCTGGGGCACCGAACGCAGCGTTGGCCTGCATGATCCGCAGGTCAACGAGCATCACCTGGAGTCCACGGGCCTGCCCGCAGACCATCGTCTGCGCCTGCTCAGTTTCAATATCCAGGTCGGCATCAGCACCGAGCGCTATCGGCACTACCTGACCCGCAGCTGGCAGCATCTGCTGCCGCACACCGGGCGCTCAGGCAATCTGCAAAAGATCGGCGACCTGCTTGGCGACTTCGATCTGGTCGCCCTGCAGGAAGCCGATGGCGGCAGCCTGCGCTCAGGCTACGTCAATCAAGTCGAACACCTGGCCCACCTCGGCGCCTTCCCCTACTGGTACCAACAACTCAATCGCAACCTCGGCCGACTGGCCCAGCACAGCAACGGCGTGCTCAGTCGCCTGAAGCCGTGGGCGATCGAAGATCATCCGCTGCCCGGCCCAAAAGGTCGCGGCGCGATCCTGCTGCGATTCGGCGAAGGCCCGGAGGCGCTGGTGGTGGTGATGATGCACCTGGCCCTCGGCGCACGGGTGCGCAGCCTGCAACTGGCCTATATTCGCGACCTGATCAGTGGCTACAAGCACCAGATATTGATGGGCGACATGAACACCCATGCCAGTGATCTGCTACAACAGTCACCGTTACGCGATCTCGGCCTGCTGGCCCCGCAGATGCAAGCCACGTTTCCCAGCTGGCGGCCGCAGCGATGCCTTGATCATATTTTGCTCAGCCCGACCCTGACCCTGGAAAAGGTCGAAGTGCTGGCCCAACCCATTTCCGATCACCTGCCGGTCGCGGTAGAGATTCGTCTGCCGGGTTCGCTCACGGCCGATGCATTGCCCGCGTTGAGTCCTGCCCCTCGCGGAACCCCTGAATGAGCGACGACGCCCAGCGCTGGAAAGAGAAGTACCTCAAAAGCATCGAACAACAGGACAAGCTCGAACGTCGCTGGGCCGCCCGGCTCGACTTGCTGCGCCGCGGTCTGGTGCGCAGCACGCTGGCCGCTGAAGGCACCGACAAGGTCGTTGATCAGTGCATGAAAGAGATGCGCGACGTAGTGCGCACCGACGACATGGACGCCGGCCTCGCCGCCCTGCTGCCACGCCTGGAAAAAGCCGTGCTCGATTCCGAGCAACGTCGCGAGACCCGGATCGATCAGGTCAGCACCGCGCTGACCGCGCTGGTCACCCAACTGCAAGCGTTGCCACTGCCACGGGAAGTCGCGCAACCGCTGAAGAAATTCGCCAAGCAACTCGACAGTCGAGTAGGCCAGGCGCGGGAAATGCCGCTGCTTCTGAGCGAACTCAGTGGCCTGCAGGGCAAGGCGTTGAGCCAGCTGGAAACGCCGCCCGAGCCCGACCGGCCGGGCTTTTTGCAGCGCCTGTTTGGCAGCCGTGACAGTCAAGGGCTGCCAGAAGCCACGGATCAGCCTCAGGCGCCAGCGCCGACCCATGCTGAACCTGCGCCGGAGCCAATACCCGCGCCAACCGCAGCAGTCGAGCCGATTCCGGCAGCACCCGTCACGGCAGAGGCCGTCGCGCAATCACCAAAGGCCGAGCATAAGCAAACGCCAGCAGTGCAGCCCCAGGCCGACTCATCTGTAGTCTCGCTCGTGCCACCGGTCAGTGCTGCCGAGCCGATCAGCGAACCGGTTACTGCACCTGCACTGCCAGCGGCCGAACCTGAAGCCGAACGGCCGACCACCCCGATCACAGCGCCACCGCAAGCTGCCGCGTTCAACCCCGACGAGTTGATCCACCCGGGTGACATCCCGGCACCGTTGCTCCTCGACAGCCTGCCCCTTCCCGAACCGATCGCCCAGGCTTTGGCCGCCATCGATCCGGAGCAACCCGAGCAGGACATTCTGTATGCCCTGCCCGACTCGCCGGAGCCGTCTTACAGCTCGGTGGCCAAACACATCGAAGACACGCTGATCGGGTTGCTCGACGACCTGACCTTGCCCGAGCGCCATCGCCCGCAGGCCGAGGCGATGCGTGACCGGTTGAAAAATGGCCTGAACTGGTACGAACTGCTACCGATTCTCGACGATCTTGCGACGTTGATGCTGGCAATCACCGACAGCGGCCAGCACGAATTCGAAGCTTATCTGCAACAACTCAACGAACGCCTCGAAGCGTTCCAGAGCAACTTGCAGGCCGCCAGCGAAGGACACGCCGACAACAGCTCGGCGGCGCGGGCGATGGACACGCAGATCCGCGAGCAGGTCGACGGTCTGCAGACCAGCATGCAGGAAGCGGCCGATCTGGATGACCTCAAGCAAGTGCTGGAGAACCATCTCGAAGGCCTGCTTGGCACCATGGATCAGCACCAGAAACAACGCGATGCCCGCGAGCAGGAAGTGGCGGCACGTCTCAAGGGTCTGGCCGAGCGTGTGGCGCACATGGAGCAGGAAGCCCTGGGCTTTCGCGAGCACTTGGAAGAACAGCGGCAGAAAGCCCTGATCGATCCGCTGACCGGCCTGCCCAACCGCGCCGCCTGGAGCGAGCGCCTGGAACACGAGATCAAACAGTGGCAGCAACACGGCAACACCTTGAGTCTGGCGATGCTCGACCTCGATCATTTCAAGCGCATCAACGACAACTACGGCCATCTGGCCGGCGACAAGGTGCTGAAGATCATCGCCACAGTGCTGCGCAAACGCCTGCGCGCTGCGGATTTCATTGCCCGTTTTGGCGGAGAGGAATTCGTTCTGCTGCTGCCGGCAACCACGCCTGCGGTGGGCGCCAAACTGCTGGAGACCCTGCGCGCGGCGATCGAAGCCTGCCCGTTTCACTTCAAGGGCGAACGGGTGACGATCACCATCTCCATGGGCCTGGCGTCATTCAGGATGGGAGAACACAGCGATCTGGTGCTTAAAAGAGCCGATCAGGCGCTGTACCGCGCAAAAAACGGCGGACGCAACCGGGTCGAGCTGGGCTGAGCAATTGTTCCATTTTGTTTAATTCAGCCCGCCGGCCGTCGATCCGCAAAGCAGTACGTTACACTGTTGCATTACTGTCTTGCGTGTACTGCCTTCTGCCATGAAATTTTTTGCCCTCCTCGCGTCGCTGCTCGTTCTGGCCGGTTGTGCCGGCGGCCCGCGTTATGACACCAGCCATCCTTCGGCCAATCACGACAGCCGCGTGCAGTTCGTGATCGTGCATTACACCTCGGCGTCGCTCGCGCGTTCGCTGCAACTGCTGACCCACGGCGAAGTCAGCAGCCACTACCTGATCGGCGACGACAAGAGCGCCACCATCTACAAGCTGATGGATGAAAACCAGCGTGCCTGGCACGCAGGCGAAAGCCAATGGCAGGGCCGCACCTGGCTCAATTCCAGTTCGATCGGTATCGAAATCGTCAATCCGGGCTTCAAGGACACGCCGACCGGGCGCCTGTGGTTCCCTTATAGCGAAGCGCAGATTCAATCGCTGATCGTCCTGCTCAAGGACATCAGCCAGCGCCAAGGCATCAGCCCGCGCCATATCATCGGCCACAGCGACATCGCGCCCCTGCGCAAACTCGACCCCGGCCCACTGTTCCCATGGAAACGTCTGGCCGCCGAAGGCTTGGGCGTATGGCCCAATGAACAAGCGGTGGCCCGGCAACAAGTGCAGTTCAACGCCGAACTCCCGAGCATCAGCTGGTTTCAGGCACAACTGGCGCGTGTCGGTTACGACACCCCGCAAACCGGCGAGCTGGATGTAGCGACGCGCCATGTGCTCGCAGCGTTCCAGATGCACTTCCGCCCTTCCCGTTTCGACGGTACGCCGGACGCACAAACGGCGGCGTTGTTGCTGGTACTCAACCAGACAAAATAATGACGCCCGCCCGACGGTCAGGGCGGAATCGTAATCAGCAGCTATAACTCATTGGTAATTCTTCGGATATTCCATGATGGTTGCTACCCGAGCGACGCTGCGTAGCTGGTTTTATCGCCCGTGGTTTTTGGCGATGATCGCGGCTGTCCTCAGTGCTAGCCTGCTGATCGCCGGCGGAATGTTCGTCGCCACGCGCCAGATCGAACAGAACGAGAGCCAAGAGATGAACGCTCAGGGCGAGCGCTTTCTGGCCCGGCTCGAGCAATTGTTCGGGCAACTGCGCGAAAGTCTCGACGACCTGGAGGCGCAGCCGTTGCGCAGTTGCGATGACGAAATGATCGCCACCCTGCAACAGGTCACCTTCAACTATCGCTTCGTCTATGAAGCGGCCTACATGGACGGTTCGCGGATCTGCTCCAACCGCCCCCGCCAGGAAGGACTGTCGGTGATCCGCGCGCCGGACATCAAAGGGCCGACTTACAGTTACTGGCTCAACACCACCACCGAACCGGATGAAAACCGCGCGGCGCTGATGCTCGGGCGCGGCAACTTCCGTGTGGCAACATCCCGCGGGCATTTGACCGACATGGTCGACCTGCCACCGGACAGCAGCCTGCTGGTGGTACTCGATCATGGCAGGCGAGCGATTCCGGTACTCGGCACAGCCCAGACCTGGCCACCGAGCGAAACCTGGCCACCCAAGAGCCGCGAAGCCCTGCAAGTCACCCAGTCACGACTGATCTACCGCATGCCAACCAACAATCCGGAATATCAGTTGGTGCTGATCACCCCGCGCACCGGCATGCACATTCCAGCGGTCTGGTGGTGGATGGTGCCGGCCTGCCTGCTGCTAGGCGCGTTTGCCGGCTTCTTTGTGTTTCTGCTGGTACGCCAGCGTCAATCGCTGGACGCCGAGCTGCAGGGCGCGATTCGGCGTGGCGAGCTGCAAGTGCTGTATCAACCGATCTTCGACCTCGACAGCCGCAATTGCGTGGGCGCCGAAGCCCTGCTGCGCTGGCGTCGCCCGGACGGCACCCTGACCAGCCCCGATCTGTTCATTCCATTGGCAGAAAACACCGGGCAGATTCGGCAGATGACCGATTTCGTCCTGCAGCGCCTGCTGGAACAATTGGGGCCGGTGCTGCGCGCCAATCCGCAGCTGTACATCTCGGTCAACCTCGCGGCGTGCGACGTGATGGTGCCGCGTATCGGTCAGGTCATGGCCAGGCTGTTGACCCTGCATCGGGTCGCGGCGCGGCAGATTGCCTTCGAAGTCACCGAGCGCGGGCTGATTGACGTGGTGGTGGCGCGGGAGAACCTGCAAGCCTTGCGCGATGTCGGCCATCAGGTACTGATCGACGATTTCGGCACCGGTTATTGCAGCCTCGCCTACCTGCAAACGTTGCCGGTGGATTGCCTGAAAATCGACAAGGCCTTCATCGACGCACTCGGTCACGACGCGGCCAGCAGCGGTGTGGCGCCGCACATCATTCATATGGCGCAGGCACTGGATCTGAAGGTGATTGCCGAGGGCATCGAGCATGAAGCGCAGGCCGTGTTTCTCAGCAGTGAAGGAGTCAAGTTCGGTCAGGGCTGGCTGTTCGCCCAGGCCTTGAGTGCGGTGCAGTTCATCGAACTGATCACCCGTGGACGGCGCCTCGCCGGGCGCCGGCTGGACGACGAAGCCTAGACTGCCAGCGCCATGTAGAACTGTGTGCCCTGCCCCGGCCGCGAATAGACGCCCATGCGCCCGCCATGCAACTGCACAATTTCCTTGCACAAAGCCAACCCGAGCCCGGCGCCGCCCTTCTTGCGCCCGACCTGCACGAACGGCTCGAAAATCCGCCCCTGCTGACCGTAGGCAATGCCTTCGCCGTTGTCCTCGACGCTGATGATCACCCGCTCGCCATGCCGACGCGCCTGCAGGCGAATCTGCCCGTCGCGGGCGGTATGACGCAGGGCGTTGTCGATCAGGTTGTCGAGAACCCGCTCGAGTTGCGCCTGATCGGCCTGCAGGCGCGGCAACGGCCCCTGCACTTCGACATTCAAGGCAATGCCCTTGGTCGCCGCCGAATCGGCGAAGCGCGACTGCGCCTGCTCCAGCAAATCGTCGATGGAGCACGGCGCCAGGGTGAGTTTCTGTAAGCCGTTCTGATAGCGCGAGAAGTTGAGCAAGTCGTTGATCAACTGCATCAGGCGCTGCATTTCTTCATTGACCGTGTCGAGCAAGTCCGCCTCGCGTGACTCCGGGGGAAACTTCGCCCGCTCGCGAAACAGCCCGAACGCCATGTGCATGCCGGTAACCGGTGTGCGCAGCTCATGGGAGGCACGCAGCACAAACTCGCTGCGTACACGTTCGAAGGCACGCTGCTCGGTGACGTCATGCAGCACCATCACCGCGCCAAGAATATGCCCCTGGGTGTGGCTGACCGGCGTCAGGCTGTAGGTCAGCAAGCGTGATTCGCCATCGACCTCGATGCTCAGATCTTCCGGAGCGCGCTCAAGGGTGCCGCCGCGCAGCACCAGTTGCAGTTGTGCATCGAGCTCCGGGCGCTCAAGCGCGCTGCCGAGCCCCTGGCCAAGACGGTCACTGTCCCAGCCCAACTGACGCTGGGCCACTGGATTGAGGTGCTCCAGATGCCCTTCGCGGTCGATCATCAGCAAGCCGTCGTCGATGCTGTCGAGCACCGCCTGCAGACGCTGCTGACCGGCCAGCAGCTCGTCGACGTTGGTCGCCTGATGCTCGCGCAGCGCCTCGGCCATCAGCCCGAAGCGCTTGGTCAGCTGGTTCATTTCCATCGCCGAGGAAATCGGCAGCGTCACTTCGAAATTGCCTTGGCCGATGTTGTCCGCCGCTTGCGCCAGCGCTTCGATCGGCGCACCGAAACGCCGGGCAATGGCATGGGCCGTGACAAAGCCGATGATCAACACCGCCAGTCCGACCAACCCGAGCAGGCCGGAGACCAGCAGCGCCCTTTCCCGTGCGTCATGCTGCACCGCATTGATGTTGTCCAGCGCGTGCTTGTGCTCGGCAATCAAACCATTACGCAAAATGTTGAAGCGTTCTCTGAGGTCGCTGTTGCCGCTGAGCACATTGCCCGGATCACGCGACAGCTCGAACGCCTGAAGAAAACGCAGGTAGTCGGCCTTGGCCTGGGTAAAGCCGTACTGCCGGCCGTCATCCTCCACCTGCTGCGAAATGCCTTCATCCAGCAATTGCAGGTAATGCTGCTTTGACGCTTCGAACGCGGCGGGATCGGGCTTTTCGGCCAGCATCAGCACCAGTTGGTCGCCGAGGGTCTGGCGTAATTTGAGCCCCAGGTCGAGGGTCACGAAGTTGCTGCGGATCGTAGCTTCCTGAGTACCGGCCATCTGCATCACGCTGACCAGACCGAGCAACAGCCCGAGCAAGGCGACCGTGATCAGCGCAGAAATACTCAGGAACAAGCGAGTGCGCAACTTCATCGCCAGTTTCATCGTCGGGCGCTCACAGGTTGTACTGCTTGCGCTTGCGATACAGGGTCGACGCGTCGATGCCCAGGGTTTTCGCCGCCTGATCCAGTGTGCCCGCCGTCGCCAGCACCGCGCCGATGTGGGCTTTTTCCAGCTCGTCCAGGCTCAGCGCCGCGCCGACACGTGGCGCGTTGTTCGCGGGTTGCTCGGCCATGCCGAGGTGAGTGATTTCCACGCGTTCCTGCGGGCAGATGATGCTCGCTCGTTCCACCACGTTACGCAGCTCACGGATGTTGCCCGGCCAGCGATAACCCAGCAGCGCCTCCCGCGCCTCGTCACTGAAGCCCCGGGCCGGGCGCGCGTATTCTTTGACGAAGCGCGCGAGGAAGCGGTCGGCCAGGGTCAGGATGTCTTCGGCACGCTCGCGCAGCGGCGGCAAATGCAGGGTGATCACGTTGAGGCGATACAACAGGTCTTCACGGAAGCGCCCGTCGCGCACCATGTCTTCAAGATTGAGGTTGGTCGCGGCGAGAATCCGCACATCGGCACGACGAGTCACTGGATCCCCTACCCGTTCGTATTCCTTGTCTTGAATGAAGCGCAGCAACTTGGGTTGCAACGTCAGCGGAAAATCGCCGATCTCGTCGAGAAACAGCGTGCCACCGTCCGCCTGATTGACCCGACCCAAGGTGCTCTCACTGGCGCCGGTAAACGCACCACGACTGTGGCCGAACAGCTCGCTTTCCATCAGCTCGGCGGTCAACGACGGGCAGTTGATGGTCACGCAGGATTTCTTCTCGCGCTTGCTCCAGCCATGAATGGCCCGGGCCAGTTCACCTTTACCCGTGCCGGATTCGCCGAGGATAAGGATGTTGGCGTCGGTACCGGCAACCTGTCGCGCGGTTTCCAGCACGACTTTCATCGCCGGGCTGTGGGAGTCGAGACCGTCCTTGGGTTTGCGAATCTCGCCTTCAAGGGCTTCCAGACGCGCCGAGAGCTGGCGCACTTCCAGTTGCTTGGCGGTGGCCAGGCGCAACTGATCGGGGCTGCACGGTTTGACCAGATAATCGGCGGCGCCCGCCTGGATCGCGTCCACCGCGGTATCCACCGCCGAGTGCGCGGTGACGATCACTACCCGCATCCATGGCGCCTGAACGCGCATCTGCGCCAGTACATCGAGACCGTTGTCTTCACCCAGACGTAAATCAAGGAAGCACAGGTCAAACACCTGGCGTTGCAACAGTGCATCAGCCTGAGCCGCGCTGTTGGCGGTGGCCACTGTATAACCTTCGTCTTCAAGGCAGTAACGAAAGGTTCGCAGGATGGCGGACTCGTCGTCCACCAGCAGAATGCGGCCTTGATGCTCAGTGGCAGATTCCATTTTTCCTACGCTCCATAGTGATTGATCTTGGGTTAGTCCCGGAAAAATCGGGCAAGTTGCATGGTTGATTCTGAACGATGCTAGCCATAGGAGGGTAGCTCTCTCCTGCCTTGACGGCCAATCCATTGATTTTGTTGAGTTTTTAAACAATCACCGAGTTGCAGAGGGTTCCCTGCGTACTTTTCTGACATCCGCGACGTGCTCTCAATTCCATAAGAATGAATTCTCCTACGAAATAATCATGCATTTCGCACGACTGTAGACGACCCATCGTGCAGGATGCGTCCATCGCTGAATTTTCATCACTTATAACTCATTGATTTTATTGAGTATTTTTCAAATAAAAAACTGGCATGCAGCCTGCAATAACTCATTCAGCCCGGGCAGATTCCACTGCCCTAACCGAATAAGAGTGAGGAACCCAGGATGACTCGCCAACGTGCCGCCCAAATGCGTATCTCGCCACTGCATATCCAGCAAGGCCTGTTTGGCGTACTTGCACTGTTGATCACCCTGATCGTCTGCCAGCAATACCTGAGCTGGGAAAACAGCCGCAAGCCTGAGCCACTGATCTCGATGCAGCACAGCACGCAGACGCACTTCAGCGCCGTGAGCAGCAGTCAGGCCGAAAGCGCCTCGATGCGCATGATGGATGTCGATCAGCCACAGCCGCTGGATCAACTGCCACGTGAAGAGCGCTGGGTTTTCTGACGAACCGAAGAATTCGGGCGCATCGCGCCGGAACACGCAATATCCCTAAATAGAGAAGTAAGGAGAATCACCATGTTGAGCTGGGCAATTACATTCTTGATCATTGCCATCATCGCCGCCGTACTGGGCTTCGGTGGTATCGCGGGCACCGCCACGGGTATCGCCAAGATTCTCTTTGTCGTGTTCCTGGTGATGTTCATCGCTTCCTTCTTCTTTGGCCGTCGCGGCCGAGGTTAACGATGATTGCTTTAAAGACACTGGCAGCCGCCCTGCTTCTGGGCGGTAGTGCCATGGCGATGGCGGCCAATGATGGCCAGGCGCGGGTCAACGAGCTGCTCAGCTCCGACCCGCAATACCGGGAAACCTGGCAAGGCGTCGTCAAACATGAAGAACGCCTTCCGGAATGGGTGATGAACCTGTCCGGCACGCCAGACCAGCAGATGAATGCCGTGACTGAAGATGGCGACAAGTATCTGGTCGGCCCGCTCTGCGAATCCGCGGACAAGTGCCTCAACCACCGCTTGATCGTGGCTTTCAGCTTCGACAAGAAAGACGCATACGCCATGCTCGTCGATGTCCCCGAAGGACTGCCGGCCGACAAGTCGCCAACGCGACATGCCACCTACCGCTTCCTCGGCAAACCGAATCAGGGCATGCAAAACCTGCTGATGGAAACGCTGAAAAAAGATCCGAACTGGTACTGATTCGAACATGAGGGCAGCGCCCCGCTGCCCTTTATTGCGCCTACCCGAGGAAGGCCGGCGCATGACCAGGGGGCCGGGACGTTCTGACTGTTGCAGGGTCGGAGTGACCTACGGGTACAAGGAGTGCCTGCGCAAGGGCCGGGTCAGGGTAAAAGCTGCGACGCAGGTTCGCCGACCCTCAGTGGTTCGACGGACTTGCGCTGAGCTTTATCCGATGCAAAAACATTGATCCAGAGCGTCCTGCTCGTCTTTCAATGCCTCACACTGCGCGCGAAAACATTACGCGGTATTTCCTGGCGACCGTATATCGAGAAAGAATCCCTTTAAACAGTGGGACATCTAGTCTGCAAATGTAGGCTTTTTCTTAAATTTTCCGCCGAATTCACTCGTTCAAAAAACAACCAACCTCGGCTGTAATGGCCGGTTCACGGCACTTATGCCGGCTGAAATGTCGTAATCGAACCGGTTGGGACGCCAGTTTCATTTAAAAAAGCTCATGCCGATTCGGCATAGGGTAGGCGTTTACGGCATTAGACGGCGCAACCTTGCATCGGAATAGTTGCGCCTTTTTTCGCCTGCCGAAGAGCTGTAAATACGCGCTTCGGGGCACCTTATACGGAGGCAGATGCACAGACTTTTCCGCTGACAGAGCGTTCCAGTTCCTGCATGTGCCTGAGTCAAACGCAAGTAAGGGTAAAGATAATGAAGAAGGCAAAACTCAGCCTCGCCTGGCAGATCCTCATCGGTCTGGTTTTAGGGATTGCAATTGGTGCGTTGCTCAACCACTTCAGTGCCGAGAAAGCCTGGTGGATCAGCAACGTCCTGCAACCGGCAGGCGATATCTTTATCCGTCTGATCAAGATGATCGTGATCCCGATCGTCATCTCCTCCCTGATCGTCGGCATTGCCGGCGTGGGCGACGCCAAGAAACTCGGGCGTATCGGCCTGAAGACCATCATCTATTTCGAAATCGTCACCACCATCGCGATCCTTGTCGGTCTGGTGCTGGCGAACGTATTCCATCCGGGCGCCGGCATCGACATGAGCACCCTGGGCACGGTGGATATCTCCAAGTACCAGGCGACCGCCGCCGAAGTGCAGCATGAACACGCGTTCATCGAGACCATCCTCAACCTGATCCCGTCGAACATCTTCGCGGCCATGGCCCGCGGCGAAATGCTGCCGATCATCTTCTTCTCCGTACTGTTCGGTCTCGGTCTGTCGAGCCTGCAGTCGGACCTGCGCGAGCCGCTGGTGAAGATGTTCCAGGGCGTCTCGGAAAGCATGTTCAAAGTCACCCACATGATCATGAACTACGCGCCGATCGGCGTGTTCGCCCTGATCGCGGTGACCGTGGCCAACTTCGGCTTCGCCTCGCTGCTGCCGCTGGCCAAACTGGTGATCCTGGTTTACGTCGCCATCGCCTTCTTCGCCTTCGTGGTGCTGGGCCTGATCGCCAAGCTGTTCGGCTTCTCGGTGATCAAGCTGATGCGCATCTTCAAGGATGAGCTGGTCCTGGCTTACTCCACCGCCTCCTCGGAAACCGTGCTGCCGCGCGTCATCGAGAAGATGGAAGCCTACGGCGCACCGAAAGCCATCTGCAGCTTCGTGGTACCGACCGGCTATTCGTTCAACCTCGACGGTTCGACCCTGTACCAGTCGATCGCAGCGATCTTCATTGCCCAGCTGTACGGCATTGACCTGTCGATCAGCCAGCAATTGCTGCTGGTGCTGACCCTGATGGTCACCTCCAAAGGCATCGCCGGCGTACCGGGCGTGTCCTTCGTGGTGCTGCTGGCGACGCTGGGCAGCGTCGGTATCCCACTGGAAGGCCTGGCGTTCATCGCCGGTGTCGACCGCATCATGGACATGGCGCGTACCGCACTGAACGTGATCGGCAACGCCCTGGCGGTACTGGTTATCGCGCGCTGGGAAGGCATGTACGACGACGCCAAGGGCGAGCGCTACTGGAACTCCCTGCCGCACTGGCGCAGCAAGGAAAAACTGCCGGCTGGCGAGATCTCGAAAAACTGATAGCTGAATCCCTGTAGGAGCTGCCGCAGGCTGCGATCTTTTGATCTTGCTTTTAAAAACAAAAATCAAAAGATCGCAGCCTGCGGGAGCTCCTACAGGTGATTGAGACCCGCCGTACCAGACAAACCCCGGAGCAATCCGGGGTTTGTCGTTTCTGGCGGCCCCGCTATCATTCGCCGCATCTTCCGGGGGATTTGACTGATGCTTAATGGCCTGTGGCTTGGCTTCTTCGTCGTGGCAGCAATATCTGCGCTGGTACAGTGGCTGGTCGGTGGCAACGCCGGGATTTTCGCGGCGATGGTGGAAAGCATTTTCGCCATGGCCAAACTCTCGGTCGAGGTCATGGTGCTGCTGTTCGGCACGCTGACCCTGTGGCTCGGCTTTCTGCGCATTGCCGAGAAGGCCGGGATCGTCGAGTGGCTGGCGAAAGTGCTGGGCCCGCTGTTCCTGCGGCTGATGCCGGAAGTCCCGGCGGGGCACCCGGCGCTCGGTCTGATTACCCTGAACTTCGCCGCCAACGGCCTGGGCCTGGACAACGCCGCCACACCCATCGGCCTCAAGGCCATGAAAGCGCTGCAGGAGCTCAACCCCAGCGCGACCATCGCCAGTAACGCGCAGATCCTGTTCCTGGTGCTCAACGCCTCGTCGTTGACCCTGCTGCCGGTGACGATCTTCATGTACCGCGCCCAGCAAGGTGCGCCGGATCCGACCCTGGTATTCCTGCCGATCCTCTTGGCGACCAGTTGCTCGACCATCGTCGGCTTCCTCTCGGTGGCGTTCATGCAGCGCCTGCGCATCTGGGACCCGGTGGTGCTGGCCTATCTGATTCCCGGCGCACTGATCCTCGGCGGCTTCATGGCGCTGCTGGCGACGATGTCGGCCACGGCACTGGCCGGGCTGTCGTCGATCCTTGGCAACCTCACGCTGTTCGGCCTGATCATGCTGTTCCTGCTGATCGGCGCGTTACGCAAGGTCAAGGTTTACGAAGCGTTCGTCGAGGGCGCGAAGGAGGGCTTCGACGTCGCCAAGAACCTGCTGCCGTATCTGGTGGCGATGCTCTGCGCAATTGGTGTGCTGCGTGCCTCGGGAGCGCTGGACTTTGGTCTGGACGGTATTCGGCATCTGGTGGAATGGGCCGGTTGGGATACGCGTTTTGTCGATGCGTTGCCGACGGCGATGGTCAAACCGTTTTCCGGCAGCGCCGCACGGGCGATGCTGATCGAGACCATGAAGACCTCCGGCGTCGACAGCTTCCCGGCGTTGGTCGCGGCAACGATTCAGGGCAGCACCGAGACCACGTTCTATGTGCTGGCGGTGTATTTCGGGGCGGTGGGGATTCAGCGCGCAAGGCACGCGGTGGGCTGTGCGTTGCTGGCAGAACTGGCCGGGGTGCTCGGCGCGATTGGCGTCTGCTACTGGTTCTTTGGTTGAAGCAAAAGATCGCAGCCTTCGGCAGCTCCTACAGAGGCACGCTTAACCCTGTAGGAGCTGCCGAAGGCTGCGATCTTGGCGACTTCAGGGTTTAACAGGGGCGACTTTCTGGCCTTGATCTACCGCCCACGCGACGACCTTGGCCGTCAGCCGATCACTGGCCTGTCCAAACCCCGCCACCACCGCTGGCACCTGCACATCATTCAAAGGCTGGCGCTCTTCGAAGCGGCGGCTGGCGAGAATCTTCTGGTCATAGCCGCGCACCAGCAGCGCATCGACCCGCACCACGACGCTGGCCTGATTGCCCTGATACTCGGTCTGAAATGCCTGCAAATTGCCGCCCAGTTCAAGATCCGCAGCGAAGTTGCTGTCATCGGTACTGAGCAACGTCACCCGACCATCGCGAGCGAATCCATCCAGCAGCCGGTTACGCACCAGCACCGGCGCCGGATCGCTCCAGCGCGAGGCCTTGTAGCTGCTGATCACGTCACCCTGTGGAATCACCGCGATGTTCGGCCGGTTCAGCGCTTCGCTGGCCTGCAACTTGTTCAGGCGCAGCGACCAGTGCTGGGTCGCCGCTGAGCTTGCCGAGGCGGGCGCTTGCGCGGCGGGCAGGCGATAGACGTCCGAAGGCTCGGCCTTGGGCAGGATCGAGCACGCCGAGAGCAGGGAGAAACTGGCGAGGAGAGCGAAGTGAATCAGCTTCATGGGGTGAATTCCTTGTTCTTGTCACTGCCCAGCAGGTAGCCGCTGGGGTTGGCCTCCAGGCGTTGGGAAATGCCGCGCAGCGAGGTCAGGGTTTCGCGCAGTTCGCGGATCGCCGGCGCCAGGCCATTGAGGCCCTGCAGGCCGTTATCGAGCGAGTTCTGATTCTTGCTCAACAGGCCGTTGATGGTGGCGCTGCTTTGCTCCAGCGATTTCATCGCCTGCTCGGCACTGCCCAGCGCCTGCTTGCCCTGATCGTTGAGCAGGCCATTGGCGTTGCGCATCAACGCCGAGGTTTGCTCAAGCATGCTGCCGGCCTGTTTGCCGACGCTTGCCAGTTGCTGCATGGCCTGGCGCAGGTCGCCGCGCTGATCGTTGATCGAACCGGTGGTCTGCTCCAGATGCGCCAGGGTGTTGCTGACGCGCTCGACATTTTCCTGGGAGAACATCTGGTTGGCATTGCTCAGCAGCGCGGTGATGCCGGTCATCAGGTCGTTGCTGTCGTTGAGCAGTCGCGAGATGGGCGAGGGCGCCGCAACGATGGTCGGCAGCTCGCCGTCATGCCCACGCAGCTTCGGACTCTCCGGGGTGCCGCCGCTGAGCTGAATGATCGAGGTGCCGGTGATCCCGGCCAGTGCCAGTTTGGCCTCGGTGTCTTCCTTGACCGGGGTGTCACCGCCCAGACGTATCCGCGCCAGCACTCGGCGTGGGTCTTTCGGGTCGAGACGCAGGTTGACCACATCGCCGACCTTGATCCCGCTGTACTGCACGGGGCTGCCCTTGGACAGGCCGCTGACCGCCTCGTTGAAGACCACTTCGTAATCCTTGAACTCGCTGTCGACGCTGGACTTGGCCAGCCACAGGCCGAAGAGCAGGGCGCCTGCCACGACAATCACTGAGAACAGGCCGATCAACACATGATGGGCTCGGGTTTCCATGTCAGACCTCGTTGAGCAGTTTGGCGGCGTCCAGCGCCGAGCGGCCACGCGGGCCGTGGAAGTATTCGTGAATCCACGCGTCGTCGGTTTCCGAGACCACGTCGATCGGGCCGGCGACCAGCACCTTCTTCTGCGCCAGCACCGCCACACGGTCGGTGATGGTGTAGAGCGTGTCGAGGTCGTGGGTCACCAGAAACACGCTCAGGCCCAGCGCATCGCGCAAGGTCAGGATCAGTTGATCGAACTGCGCCGCGCCAATCGGATCGAGGCCGGCGGTGGGTTCGTCGAGAAACAGGATGTCCGGATCCAGCGCCAGGGCCCGGGCCAGCGCAGCGCGCTTGATCATGCCGCCGGACAGCGACGCCGGGTATTTGTCCGCCGCCGACAGCGGCAGCCCGGCCAGCGCCAGCTTCACCGCCGCCAGGTGCTCGGCGTCGTTGCGGCTCAGGCCGGCGTGTTCGATCAGCGGCAGGGCGACGTTTTCGGTCACCGTCAGCGAGGAGAACAGCGCGCCTTTCTGGAACAACACACCAAAGCGCCGCTCGACCAGCGAACGCTCATGCTCCGACAGGCTTGGCAGGTTTTGGCCGAAGACTTTCACGTTACCTTCGCTGGGCCGGCGCAGCCCGACAATGCTGCGCAGCAGCACCGATTTACCGCTGCCGGAGCCGCCGACCACGGCGAGGATTTCGCCTTTGTACAAATCCAGATCAAGATTCTCGTGCACGCTCTGGCTGCCAAAGCGATTGCACAGACCACGGACTTCGATCACCGCCTCCGAGGGCGCGCGGGGTAGACGACTCACCAGCCCATCTCCATGAAGAACAGCGCAGCCACCGCATCAAGCACGATCACCACGAAAATCGACTGCACCACGGCTGACGTGGTGTGCGCACCGACCGATTCGGCGCTGCCGCTGACCTTGAAGCCTTCCAGGCAACCGATGGTCGCGATCAGGAAAGCAAAGACCGGCGCTTTCACCAGGCCGACCAGAAAGTGCTGGATGCCGATGTCGCTCTGCAGCAGCGAGAGGAACATCGCCGGCGAAATGCCCAGCGACACCGCGCACACCACGCCGCCGCCGATGATCCCGCAGAGCATCGCCAGAAACGTCAGCATCGGCAGCGCCACCAGCATCGCCAATACCCGCGGCACCACCAGCAGCTCCATCGGATCGAGGCCGAGGGTGCGGATCGCGTCGATCTCTTCGTTGGCCTTCATCGAACCGATCTGCGCGGTGAAAGCACTGGCGGTGCGGCCGGCCATCAGGATCGCCGTGAGCAACACCCCGAACTCACGCAGGAAGGAGAAGCCCACCAGGTCCACGGTAAAGATCGTCGCGCCGAAACTGGCCAGCACCGTCGCGCCGAGAAACGCCACCACCGCGCCGACCAGAAAGGTCAGCAGCGCCACGATGGGCGCGGCGTCGAGGCCGGTCTGTTCAATGTGGGCGACGACGGGGGTGATGCGCCAGCGCTTGGGGCGAAACAGGCTGCGGGCGATGGTTTCGAGGATCAGGCCAATGAAACCCAGCACTTGCAGGGTGTCCTGCCAGACCGTTTCCACGGCGCGCCCGATGCGGGTCAGCAGTTGCACGCTGACGCTGACTTCCGGCTCCTTGACCGGCACACAGAAGTCGCTCAGCGAGCGATACACCGTTTGCAGCAGCGCGCGATCAGCCTGGGAAATCGTGCAGTCGGGGTGTTCGGCGGATTTGCCGAGGCGCTCGGAACCGAGCAGTTCCACCAGCAACGAAGCGCCCGCGGTGTCGAGCGCACCGAGGCTGTTGAGGTCGACCACGGTATTGGCGTCGTACTGGCCGGTAAGTTTGTCGGTCAGGTGCTTGAGGTCGGCGTAATGGGCAAGCGTCCAGTCCCCGGAAACCCGCAGGCGGGCAGGGCTGATTGACGTGTCCAACTGGGCATTACCGCTCATTGAGCTGCTGATCATAAGCTCCGTGCTTGTTCGGCTATTAAGCGAACTAACGTAATAGCACGAACCGGATTACTTTTCTTTGATCGCTGTGCTGTCCTTCACTTCGAAACGCAGTACGCCGATCACCTGACCGTCTTCAGTCAGCACCCGCACCTGCCACTTGCCTGCCGGGTTGCCGGGGAAGTTCTGCTTGTGCGTCCACGCCCGGTAGCCTTCCTTGCGCCCGCCATGGATATCGAGGGCGATGCGGTCGACCTCTTTGCCGTCGAACTGCCACACATGGTAGATCCGCTCATCCAGCCCGCGCGGCGCATTGATCGCGGTGTAGGCGTAGAGACCGCCGTTGCGGATCTGCTCGGCGCTGACCTCGTCGAGGCTGGCGCCGGGGGTGCGATCCTGCAACTGAGTGCTGATCGCCACGTCGGTCATCCACAGCGTCGCCGGCGGCACCCACGAGCGCAGGGTCCAGCCGACCGCGCCGATGCCGAAGGTGATGCACAGAATGGCCAGCGCGTTGCGCACGGTGCGGATCGGGAAGATCGACGCCAGACTCGGGAACGACAGCACCACCGCCGTGCCCAGCGCCCATTTGAAACTCTGCGCGGTGGTCAGGTGCATGATCACCGGCAGCGCAGTGAGCAGGGCGGCGAACAGGGTCAGGGTGTGCAACGCGAGAAACGCCCAGCGCCGCGGCGCCAGCCATTTGTAATAGAGCGGGTCGACAATCGAGATCAGCGCGGCGATGCACAGCAGGCCGGTGAAGATCAGTTGGCCGCTGTTCCAGGTGGTGGTGATGAAGAAGAACGGCAGGACGAAAAACAGGCTCTCCTGATGGATCATCTGCGTCGCGTAACGCAGCAGCGGCTGGGGAATTTCCCGCTTGAAGATGCGCGTGAACAGCCCGGTCAGGGTGTTTTCCAGCATCAGCCAGATCCAGCTGAGCAGCATGATGACGGTGATCCAGCTCGCCAGCCCCTGCTGACGATCGACCAGAATGAAGCTGCCGACCCCGGAGATGAAACCGCCAAGCGCAATGACCCCGGGATAGCGCTTCATCAGTTCGAGAATGCGCTGGATCAGGAGGGGGATTTTCTGCATGGTGGCGGTTCACGACTGAATAGGAAAAAACCTCGACAGAGTACCGCCCGCCGGGCGAGGTGGCGAGGCTCCCGGTCAGTAAAATCACGCAGCCCCCTGTGGGAGCGAGCCTGCTCGCGAATGCGGTGGGTCATACAACATTGCATCAACTGACACGACGCCTTCGCGAGCAGGCTCGCTCCCACAGGGTCAGTGTTCGGCGGGTTTTCGGCGGTGATGCAGACGCCAGCCGATCAAGATCAACAGCAGAACCCCGAGACCACCGGCAATCAGCCACAACACCTGATCATCACTGAGCAACGGTTTCTCGATCCGCAGATACCCCGGCTGCAACAACAACTCGCGCATGGCCTTGTTCGCCGTTTCCAGGGTCACGCCTTGCAGCTCGCGGGCTGGGTTGGCAAAGCGCCCGTCCTCGTAGTCGCCCAGCGCGCTCCAGTAATAGTCGGCCATCGCGCTGTTGCCCTGCACGGCCCAGGCCTGGTGGGCGATGGCGGCTTGTTTGATTCGGGCGAAGGTGTCCGGGTCGAGGCCGTTTTTCAGCAGGTCGGCCTTGAGGTCTTCCAGCACTTGCCGGGCTTCGTCGATGTCATCGCGATCGACGTCGGCATTGAGACTCATGAAACCGACTCCGCCAAACACTTCACGTTCGGCCCACGGCCCGTAGGACAAGCCATGGTTGAGGCGGATCTGCCGGTACAGCGCCCAGTCGAGGTAGTCCTTGAGGATGTCGAAGGTCTCGTCGTACTGATCGTCGAGCATCGGCTCCGGCACCAGCCAGTGCAACTTGGCGCTGTCGCCGATGAAGCTGCGGGTGAGGGTGCGTTCATGGGCGGCGCTGGTGCGGATGTCCGGCAGCTCACGGTGCTGGGCAGGATCCACCGCTTCGAGCGTGCCCCAGGTGCGTTCCAGATAGGCCGGCAGCAGTTTGTCGAGCTCGCCGACGACGATCAGGGTCATGTTGTTCGGCGCGTACCAGGTCTTGCGCACCTTCTCCAGTTGCTTCTGGGTCAGATGACCGACCTCGGCCCGTTGCGGGCATTTCAGGCCCAACTCCACGGCCAGTTGATTGCTCGCGGTGTGGCCCAGATCCTGACGGTCGAGAAAGCGTTGCAGGCGCGTGTAATGGCCGCCGTCTTCGCGCTCGACCACACGTTTCGCGGCGTTGATCGCGTTGTCGTCGATGCGGGTCTGGGTCAGCAGGTCGAGTAACAGGTCGAGAACCTTGCGCTGGTTCTTCGCCGGGGCTTCGATGACGAACGTGGTGTCGGCGTTGCTGGTGAACGCGTTCCACTCGCCACCCAGCGCCTGCATGCGCTCCTCGAGGCCGCCTTCGCCGGTGGCATCGACACCACTGAACAGCAGGTGTTCGAGCAGGTGCGGCAGCTCTTTTTCATCGCAGTCGAAATCGTCGAGACCGACGCCGACCACCAGACGAATCGCCACATGCCCGCGCTCGGTGCCGGGCTTGAGCAACAGCTGCAAACCATTGGGCAACGCGTAGCCTTCGACCTGAAAGCGATCAACGGCGAAGGCGGGCAGAGAGCCAAGCAACAGACAGGCGAACAACAGGCAACGCATAACAGGCTTCCGTACGGCTGATTTGGAGATCCGTGTCGCTATTCAGGCCGCTTTCGCGAGCAGGCTCGCTCCCACCTTGAAATTCATTCCCTGTGGGAGCGAGCCTGCTCGCGAATATCTTGCGGCTGAATCAATGTTACTGACTAAGCCCAGCCGCAGACGTTCAAGGCGAATGCGTAATGTCGGCAATATCATCCGCCTCCAGCGCCCCGGTATCCGCCGTTTCCAGCACCACGTAAGCACTGCTGCAAAACAGCGAATTCAAGCGCTTCATATCCGCAATCAGCTCCAGATGCAGCGAACTGGTTTCCAGACTCTGCACGATCTTACGTTGCAAACGGCTGACATGGGCATGGGCCAGACGCCGTTCCTGCGCGCGAAAGCGACGTTTCTCGCGCAACAGCTGACGGGCGCTTTCCTTGTCACCGCTGAGGAACACTGACAGGCCCAGGCGCAGGTTGGCGATCAGTTGCTGATGCAGACCGGCCAGATCCTCCAGACCTTCTTCGGAAAAGGAGCGACGCTGCGAAGTTTTCTGCTGCTGCACTTTGCGCAGCATGCGTTCGATCAGGTCGCTGGCCAGCTTCAGGTTGATCGCCAGCTCGATGGTCTCAGCCCAGCGCCGACTGTCCTGCTCGCCGAGATCCTCACGGGGCATTTGCGCCAGATACAGTTTGATCGCGCTGTACAGCGCTTCGACGTCATCGGTCAGGCGGCGCATTTCCTGGGTGATGGCGGTCTGCTTGCCGCGCAGCACATCGAGCATCGCGTCGAGCATGTTGTCGATCAGGTCGCCCATGCGCAAGGTCTCGCGGGCCGAGTTGGCCAGCGCCAGGCTCGGGGTGACCAGCGCTGTCGCATCGAGATGCCGCGGCTTGGCGGTGCCGTTGACCTCCGGTCGCTCCGGCAGCAGCCAGGCACACAGGCGTGCCATCGGCGCGACGCTGGGCAGCAGAATCAGGCAACGCGCGGTGTTGTAGAGCAAGTGGAAACCGATGACCATTTCCTGCGGGCTGAAATCCAGGCCGTCCATCCAGTGCACCAGCGGATCGAGCACCGGGATGATCAGCAGCAGGCCGATCAGTTTGTACAACAGACTGCCCAGCGCCACTTGCCGCCCGGCGGCGTTCTGCATGCTGGTGCTCATGAACGCCAGCACGCCGCTGCCGATGTTGGCGCCGATCACCAGACCGATCGCCACCGGCAGGCTGATCACCGCCGCGCCGGCCAGCGTTGCCGTGAGCAGCACGGCGGCGAGGCTGGAGTAGGAAATCATCGCGAACAGCGCGCCGACCAAGGCGTCGAGGAGGATGTCGCCGGTCAGCGAAGCAAAGATCACCTTCACACCCTGAGCGTGGGTGATCGGCGCTGCGGCCTCGACAATCAGTTGCAGCGCGAGAATGATCAGCCCCAGACCGATGCTGACCCGGCCCATTTGCCCGAGCCGCGTCTGTTTGCGCGAGAGAAAGAAAATCACCCCGAGAAAAATCAGCAGCGGCGACAGCCACGACAGGTCAAAGGTCAGCACCCGCGCCATCAGCGCGGTACCGACGTCGGCGCCAAGCATGGTCGCCAGCGCCGGGGTCAGCGCCATCAGGCCCTGACCGACGAAGGAGGTGACGAGCATGGCCGTGGCGTTGCTGCTCTGCACCATCGCGGTCACGACGATACCGGCGACGAACGCGAGCCAGCGCCTGGACATGTTCTGGCCGATCACATGGCGCAGATTGGTGCCGTACACCCGCAGGATGCCGGTTCGGACGATGTGCGTGCCCCAGATCAGCAGGGCCACGGCAGAAAGCAAATTGAGCAGGGTGAGCATGCAGACCCCCTGTAGTAGCAGCGCCCCAAAGGGGCAAGTTGACGGTACCGCGCGGTTTCTACGTTTTTGATACTTAAGCTGTAGTTGGCTAACGGACTGGGCGCCAGCATTGCACAGCTAAAGTGCGGATTGAAACAAAAGTGTCATGAAACCAGGGTCATCCACCTCATCTGAAATCAACATGATCCCCTGTAGGAGCGAGCCTGCTCGCGATAGGGCCATCAGCTTCAACATCGTTGCCGACTGACGGACCGGCGATCGCGAGCAGGCTCACTCCTACAGGTATTGCGGCTGCCCCGGATTGTTCAGCAGCCCTAAACAACTGTGGGAGCGAGCCTGCTCGCGAAAGCGGCGGATCAGCCAACATTGTTGTCGACTGACACTCCGTCTTCGCGAGCAGGCTCGCTCCCACAGGGGTGTTGCGTGATTCAGGACTACCGGGTTACTGCCCCGGCACGTCCTTGCGCAGTTTCACCGGATCTTGCTGCTGCTTCTTCCTGGCCATCGCGCCGCGCAGTTTGATGTTGATCGCCTCAACCGCCAGCGAGAACGCCATGGCGAAATAGACGTAGCCTTTCGGCACATGCACGTCGAACGACTCGGCGATCAGTACGGTACCGACCACCAGCAGGAACGACAGCGCCAGCATCTTCAGCGACGGGTGCTTGTCGATGAACTCGCTGATCTTGCCCGAGGCCGCCATCATCACCAGTACGGCGACGACGATTGCCGCGACCATCACCGGCACATGGGAGACCATGCCGACGGCGGTGATCACCGAGTCCAGCGAGAACACGATGTCGATGATCGCGATCTGGATGATGGTGTAGAGGAAGTTGCCGCCCTTGCCCGAAGGCTCGTCGCCTGTTTCGTCTTCGCCTTCGAGCGCGTGGTACATCTCCTGCGAGCTCTTCCACAGCAGGAACAGGCCACCGAAGAACAGGATCAGGTCGCGACCGGAGATGCCTTGGCCGAACACCACGAACAGGTCAGCGGTGAGGCGCATGACCCAGGTGATCGACAGCAGCAACAGGATCCGCGTGATCATCGCCAGACCCAGGCCGAAGATCCGCGTGCGCTGCTGCATGTGCTTGGGCATGCGGCTGACCAGGATCGAAATCATGATGATGTTATCGATGCCCAGAACGATTTCCAGGGCAGTCAGGGTAAAGAAGGCAACCCAGATTTCGGGGTTGGTCAGCCAATCCATGTGTATTCCTTTGAGCGAGTGTTAAACCAGAACGCCAGCAAGCAGCTGGCGTCATGGTGAGTGAATGCCGTTACAACGTGCTGAACAGCGGGAAAGTCCCCAGCAGCAAGGCGGCCACCAGTATGCACAGGCAGACCAGCACTGCCCACTTCAGAGTGAAACGCTGGTGGTCACCGAACTCGATACCGGCCAGCGCCACCAGCAGGTACGTCGACGGCACCAGCGGGCTGAGCAAGTGGACGGGCTGACCGACGATCGAGGCACGGGCCATTTCCACCGCGGTGATGCCGTAATGGCTGGCCGCTTCGGAGAGCACCGGCAACACGCCGTAATAGAACGCGTCGTTCGACATGAAGAACGTGAACGGCATGCTCACCAGCGCCGTGATCACCGCCAGGTACGGGCCGAGGAAGTCCGGAATCACTGCCAGCAGACTTTTCGACATGGCGTCGACCATGCCGGTTCCGGACAGGATACCGGTGAAGATACCCGCAGCGAAAATCAGACTGACCACCGACAGCACGCTGCCGGCGTGGGCCGCAACGCGGTCCTTCTGCATTTGCAGGCACGGGTAGTTGACGATCATCGCGATACTGAACGCCACCATGAACAGCACCGGCAGCGGCAGCAGGCCGGCGATCAGGGTGCACATCAGCGCCAGGGTCAGCAGGCCGTTGAACCAGATCAGCTTCGGACGGCGTGCATCGGGGAACTGCGAGACGCTGATTTCGCTGTGATCGATTTCGTCGCCGATCAGGTGCAGCTCGCCCAGACGCGCACGCTCACGTTTGCCGTAGAAGTAGGCAATGATCAGGATCGCCACCACACCGGCGGCCATCGCCGGGATCATCGGCACGAAGATGTCCGACGGGTCGACATGCAGCGCACTGGCGGCACGGGCAGTCGGGCCGCCCCACGGGGTCATGTTCATCACGCCGCCGGCGAGGATGATCAGACCGGCCATGATCCGCGGGCTCATGCCGATGCGGCTGTACAGCGGCAGCATGGCGGCCACGCAGATCATGTAAGTGGTCGCGCCGTCACCATCAAGGGAAACGACGAGCGCCAGCACGGCGGTACCGACCGAAACTTTCAACGGGTCGCCCTTGACCAGTTTGAGGATCTTGCGCACGGCCGGGTCGAACAGGCCGGAGTCGATCATCAGGGCGAAGTACAGAATGGCGAACATCAGCATCACGCCGGTCGGCGCAAGCTTGGTAATACCTTCGAGCATCATCGGGCCGATCTTCGGCGCGAAACCACCGAACAGGGCGAACAGGATCGGGATGATGATCAGGGCGATCAGCGCAGACAGGCGCTTGGTCATGATCAGGAACATGAACGTGATGACCATGGCGAAGCCAAGGAAAGTCAGCATGGGAATACTCCAGGCGTAGCGCGGCTAGTTGAGTGAGCGGATCGGAAGGGATCAGCGCAGAACGGGAAGCACGAGACGTACGGGCGGAGTTTCAGCGAGAGGGCGGGTTACAGAGGACATCAGAATCACCATTGTTGTTGTTAATTGGGCCTGACGTGCGAGCGATCACACGCGTTGGCCAACCGGTCTGTTGCCGGTAGTGGCGGCGATCCTAATCGGGCAACCTTTCAGCTACCTTTCGCTGACGAAAGCTTCAGGCGAATGGCCAACCGGCTGTCGGATGCGGCTAGAGTCAATCATTTCGGGGACGGGAGGGCAGAGACATGGAAGAAGTGCACAGCGGTGGCTGCCACTGCGGACATATCCGCTATCAGTTAAGCGGAGCGTTGCAGGACATTGCCCACTGCCACTGCTCGATCTGCCGCAAGGTCAGCGGCGGGATCGTCACCACGTGGATCACGGTTCCGGCGGCCAGCTTCCAGTGGCTGGCCGGGACGCCTTCGCGCTACGACTCGTCGAGCAGTTGCGCGCGATACTTCTGTCCGCGTTGTGGCGCGCAGCTGGCGCTGGTGACATTGCTCAGCCCCAAGAGCATTGATGTGACCATCGCCACGCTGGATCACCCGGGGTTGGCACCGGCCGAGCGGCATATCTGGACGGACAGCCAATTGCCCTGGCTGCATCTGGACGAGCATCTGCCGGGCGAGCCGCAAGAAACGCTCTGATTAAAAAACAGACAGATCCAATGGCCGCATCGCGCCCATCCAGATCGCGTGCTCGGTGTGATCGAGCAAGTCATCGCCGGTGTCCGGGTGCAGGAACACCACCAGCCCCTTGCGATTGAGCGCCAGCCACGGCAGCACCTCACCGAGCAGCTCCGGGCCGAAAGCCAACTGGCAGCTCCAGTCCGGGTGCGGGCCGACCGGGCGCTCATGGACGCGCCCCATCTTCAGAGGAAACAACTGCGCGGCCTGTTCACAAAAAGTCCGCGCCTGATCGATGGTGTCAGCGTCGAAATAGACGTGGGCGTGATAGCCAATGATTGCTTGCATCTGAAAGCCTCTGAATCGGTTCGAACCCTCGGCGCAGGCTGCATGTCACACGCCATACAAGGGACAAGAAAAAGGAATCAGCCATGAAAAATGCCGAAACCCCGACGGTGAAAGTGGTGCTCTATGGTGCCATGGCCAGCCTCGGCGGTGCGTTGATGGCTGAATTGCTGCGCCGGCAGCACGAAGTCATCGCGATTCTCGACGATTTGAACGTACTCGCGCCACGTCCCGGGCTGCGCACCAAAAGCGGCGATCTGTTCGATGCCGAGCGGGTCAAGCAAAGCGTAGCGGGCAGCTCGGCGGTGATCTGTCTGCTGGACGCACCGGGCTTGCCGTTCAACAGCGACCATGTGGAAAGGTCCGTGGTGCTTGGGCCGGTGGAACAAGTGCTGGCGGTCGATGCGTTGGTCGACGGCCTGCAGGCAGCCAATGTTTCACGGCTGTTTCTGGTGGGAGATTTTGCGGTGCTCGACGAGCCGGATCTGGGGGATCCACTGCAACGCCACGCCGCCGAAGAAATCCGCGAAGCCCTGCAAAGCAGCCCATTGCAATGGACGCTGGTGAATGCGCCTCACGGCGTGGCCGGACTGACCATCGAGCATTTCAGCCAGGTCGGCGGCAATCTGGAGCCGGGGCTGGCGGAGCCGCTGGAACGGCTGAACCGGGTGGCGGTGGGGATTGCTGATGAGCTGCGGTTGAATCTGCATGTGGGGCAGCATGTAAATTTTGTGGCGACGTCAGATACGTAAAAAGATCGCAGTCTGCGGCAACTCCTGCAGGGGATCGAGTTTCAGCTGTAGGAGCTGCCGCAGGCTGCGATCTTTTGCTCTTCAAACCGCAATCGAAGGCAGCGCCATTCCCGTCAGGGATTCGGCGCTGCTCGCCTGCTCGGCCATCAACCAGTCGACAAACTGCTGAATCAACGCGCCTCGGCGTTTGCGCTGCGGCAGTTCCACGTAATAACCGAGGCGCGACAGCGTAGTCTCGGCGATCGGTCGACAGAGCAAACCCTGGGTCAGCAAGTTATCCACAAGGTGGCGCCAGCCGATCGCGACACCCTGGCCGCCAATCGCCGCTTGAATCAGCAGGGTGTAATTGTCGAAACGCAATTGGCCCGGTGCTGGCGGGGTGCTGATGCCCAGTTCGCGAAACAGCCCACTCCAGTCAAACCAGTTACTGCTGTTTTCCCCGCGCAGGTGCAGCAGCGGCAACTCCAGCAACGCCTGGGCGGGCAAGGGCAGGGCGCGCTCCTTGAGCAATTGCGGACTGCACACCGGAAACACTTCCTCGCTGAACAGCCAATGGCTTTCGCCCTGTTTGAAACGCCCGTCGCCAAACAAGATCGCGACATCAATGTCGGTTCGCAGCATGTTGTGATTGCGCTCGCTGGTGACCAGGCTGACATCGACGTTCGGGTTGGCTTCGTGGAAGCGGTGCAGGCGCGGCATCAGCCAGTAGGCGGCGAAGGCGAAATCAGTGGCGACCTGCAAAACTTCGTGTTGCTGTTGTGTGCTGATCGCGCTAAGGCCTGCGTCGATATGCTGCAAACCGAGCTGAACCTGCTCGAACAGGATCGCGCCGCCCTCGGTCAGTTCGATGCCGCGATAGATCCGGTCAAACAATCGCACGCCCAGTTGCTCCTCCAGGCGCTTGATCTGCTGGCTGATTGCAGGCTGCGTGGTGCCCAGCTCCACCGCCGCAGCGGTAAAACTGCGATGGCGTGCAGCCGCTTCGAAGGCGCGCAACAGGTCGAGGGACAGATTGCCGAGAGCTTCATACATAAGCTGTGCTTATCCTAGTCATTGTCCGCAGCGGGCTTTACCGGACAGGGCATGGGCTCCATGCTCGATCGCAGCAATGTCGCATAAATATTCACTATGGAATGCCGCGATCACATGAAGCGCAAGAACATTCTTTTCATCATGGCCGATCAAATGGCCGCGCCAATGTTGCCGATCTACGGCCCGTCGCCGATCAAACTGCCGAATCTTTCGCGTCTCGCCGCCCAAGGCGTGGTGTTCGATGCTGCTTACTGCAACAGCCCGTTGTGTGCACCGTCGCGCTTCACCCTGGTCAGCGGTCAGTTGCCGAGCAGGATCGGCGCTTACGATAACGCCGCCGATTTTCCCGCCGACATCCCGACCTACGCCCACTATCTGCGCCGCCTCGGCTACCGCACCGCACTCTCGGGCAAGATGCACTTCTGCGGCCCGGATCAATTGCACGGCTATGAAGAACGCCTGACCAGCGACATCTACCCGGCCGACTACGGCTGGGCAGTGAACTGGGACGAGCCGGATGTACGCCCGAGCTGGTATCACAATATGTCGTCGGTGCTGCAGGCGGGTCCGTGCGTGCGCACCAACCAGCTCGACTTCGATGAAGAGGTGGTATTCAAGGCCCAGCAATACCTGTTCGACCACATTCGCGAGGACGGCGACCAGCCGTTCTGCCTGACCGTGTCGATGACACATCCACACGACCCGTACACGATTCCCAAGGCGTTCTGGGATTTGTACGACGACGGTGATATCCCGTTGCCGACAACCCCGGATCAACATTCCCTCGATCCGCACTCGCAGCGCCTGCTCAAGGTCTACGACCTGTGGGACAAGCCATTGCCCGCGGCCAAGATTCGCGATGCACGGCGTGCGTACTTCGGCGCGTGCAGCTATATCGACGCCAACGTCGGCAAACTCCTGCAAACCCTCGAAGATACTGGGCTGATCGATGACACCATCATCGTCTTCTCCGGCGACCATGGCGACATGCTTGGCGAGAAAGGCCTCTGGTACAAAATGCACTGGTTCGAGATGGCGGCGCGGGTGCCGCTGCTGATCAGCGCGCCGGGGCAGTTCGCTGCCGGCCGGGTCAGCGCCGCGGTGTCCACCGCCGACCTGTTGCCGACCTTCGTCGAACTGGCCGGCGGCACGCTGGAACCGGGCCTGCCGCTGGATGGCCGCTCGCTGCTGGCGCATCTGCAAGGGCAGGGCGGGCATGACGAAGTGTTCGGCGAATACATGGCCGAAGGCACGGTCAGCCCGCTGATGATGATCCGGCGCGGCGCATACAAATTTATCTACAGTGAAAGCGACCCGTGCCTACTCTTCGATGTGCATAACGATCCGCGTGAGCTCGAAGAACTCAGCCATTCGCAGCAACATCGCCAGCTGTTCGACGATTTTCTCGCCGAAGCGCGGGCCAAGTGGGACATCCCGGCGATTCACCGCCAGGTGCTCGCCAGCCAGCGCCGCCGGCGTTTTGTCGCCGATGCCCTGACCATCGGCAAGCTGAAGAGCTGGGACCACCAGCCGCTGGTGGACGCCAGTCAGCAGTACATGCGCAACCACATCGACCTCGACGATCTGGAACGCAAGGCCCGTTATCCACAACCCTGCCAAAACCAATAATGTAAGGGGAAGTCCATGCGCAAGTTATCCACAGCACTGACGATTGGCCTGCTGGCTCTGGGCAGTGCCACGGCATTTGCCGAGCAAAGCTGCGAAACGGTGAAAATGGCTGACCCGGGCTGGAGCGACATCGCCGCGACCAACGCCATCACCGGGTTTCTGCTGGAAGGCATGGGCTACAAGGCCAAGGTCGACACCCTCGCGGTGCCGATCACGTACGGTGGTTTGAAGGACGGTCAGGTGGATGTGTTCCTCGGCAACTGGATGCCGGCGCAGCAGGGCTTCTACGACAAGTTCGTCGCCACCGGTGACGTCACGCAACTGGCGAAGAACCTCGACGGCACCGAGTTCACCCTGGCAGTCCCGGATTATGTGTGGGACGCCGGTGTGCATAACTTTGCCGACCTGAACAAATACGCCGACAAGTTCGAAAAGAAGATCTACGGCATCGGTTCCGGTGCGCCCGCGAACATTTCGTTGCAGGAAATCATCAAGAAGAACGACTTCGACCTCGGCCAGTGGAAGCTGATCGAATCCAGCGAACAGGCGATGCTCGCCGAAGTCTCGCGGGCGGTGAAGAAACAGAAATTCGTCACCTTCCTCGGCTGGACCCCGCACCCGATGAACGTGCAGTTGAAGATGCATTACCTCAAGGGCGGCGAGAAGTATTTCGGCGACACCGGCAGCGTCTACACCTTGACGCGCAAAGGTTATGCCGAAGCCTGCCCGAATGTCGGCAAGTTGCTGACCAACCTGGCGTTCACCCAGGACATGGAGAACAGCATCATGGCTGAGGTGGTGAACAAGAAAGTCAGCAATGCCGATGCGGTGAAGGCATGGATCAAGGCCAATCCGGCGGTGCTGGACAAGTGGCTGGAGGGGGTGAAGACCGTGGATGGCAAGGATGCGTTGCCTGCGGTGAAGGCCAAGCTCTAACGCATTCTTGTGGCGAGGGAGCTTGCTCCCGCTGGAGTGCGAAGCGCTCCCGATCGGGCTGACTGGGTTTTCGCAGACAAACTGAACGGTCTGGTTTGCGACTGCTTCGCAGCCGAGCGGGAGCACGCTCCCTCGCCACAGTGATTGGCGCGTCCTGATAACCTTGCATAAACCCACACACCGCGAGGACCCATGGCCCTGCCCAGTCGCCATTCACTTTTCCCCTTCCTGACCTGGCTACCCCGGCAAACCCGCGCCAGCGTCGGCCGGGATCTGGTCGTTGGCCTGAGCGGTGCCATTCTCGCGTTGCCGCAATCGATCGCCTACGCGCTGATCGCCGGCCTGCCACCGGAATACGGCCTGTATGCGGCGATCATCCCGGTGCTGATCGCCTGCCTGTGGGGTTCGTCGTGGCACTTGATCTGCGGCCCGACTGCAGCAATTTCGATTGTGCTCTACGCCAGCGTCAGTCCCTTGGCCGTGCCGGCATCCCAGGACTACATCACGCTGATCCTGCTGCTGAGCTTTCTGGCGGGGGTTTTCCAGTGGCTGCTCGGCCTGCTGCGCTTCGGCGCACTGGTGAATTTCGTCTCGCATTCGGTGGTGCTCGGCTTCACCCTCGGCGCGGCGGTGGTGATTGCCATCGGCCAGTTGCCGAATCTGCTGGGGCTGGATCTGCCGGCGAAAGCCACGGCACTGGCCAGCCTGATGGATCTGCTACAACATTTGCGGGCTGTGGATAAACCTTCACTGGTTTTGGGTGTGGCCACGGTGCTGGTCGGTTTCGTGCTCAGACACCTACTGCCGCGCTGGCCGACCCTGTTGATAACCCTGGTGCTGGGCAGCGCGGTGGTGTGGTTATGGCCGTCGATGTTCGGCCACGTGCATCTGGTCAGCGCCTTTGTCGGGCGCCTGCCGCCGTTCAGTGCATTGCCGCTGGATCTGGATCTGATTCTGCGCTTGCTGCCGAGCGCCGTGGCGGTGGGCATGCTCGGACTGGTCACCAGCCTGTCGATTGCCCGTTCGATTGCTGCACGTTCGCAACAGTTGCTCGACGCCAACCAGGAAGTCCGTGCGCAGGGTTTGTCGAATATCGTCGGGGCGTTCTTTTCCGGATCGCTTTCCGCGGGTTCGTTCACCCGCTCAGGCCTGAGTTACGAGGCGGGTGCCTGTTCGCCGCTGGCCGGGGTGTTTTCGGCGATCTGGGTCGCACTGTTCGCAATTTTTGGCGCCGGGCTGATTTCACACATCCCCATTCCGGCGATGGCCGGGAGCATTCTGCTGATCGCCTGGGGGCTGGTGGATCATCGCGGGATACGCTCGTTGCTGCGGGTCAGCCGCGCCGAGTTCGTGGTCATGGCGCTGACCTGCCTCGCCACGCTGCTCCTGGAATTGCAGACGGCGATTTATGCCGGGGTGCTGGCATCGCTGTTCTTCTACCTCAAGCGCACCTCGCAACCGCGGGTGCAGCACTGGCGCGACGGCGAGGAGGACGTGCTGCGGGTCGGCGGCTCGATCTTCTTCGGCGCCAGCCATTACCTGCAAGTGCGCCTGCAACGGTTGCACGGTACGCGGGTAGTGATCGAGGCGCAGCAGATCAACTTCATCGACTACTCGGGGGTGGAAATGCTGCATCAGGAGGCGCGGCGCCTGCTGCGTCAGGATCGCAGCCTGACCCTGCGCCGGGCGCGGCCGCAGGTGGTCGAGGAGTTGAGAAAGCTGGAAGGGCCGGAAAAGTGTCCGATCCGGTTTGAGGACTGACCTGCTGCCACTTCCAGACCTCTGTGGCGAGGGAGCTTGCTCCCGCTGGCTGCGCAGCAGCCCAAACCCGATTGCGGGCGCTTCGCACCCGAGCGGGAGCAAGCTCCCTCGCCACAAAGGCTCTGTTACTGCGCCAGTTGGCGTCGCAGTTCGGCCAGAACCGGCGCCGTATCCGGACGCACCCCGCGCCACAGGAAAAACGCCTCGGCCGCCTGTTCGGCCAACATCCCCAAACCGTCCATCGACACCGCCGCGCCATGCTCGCTGGCCCACCGGCAGAACGCGGTCGGCTCCTTGCCGTACATCATGTCGTAGCACAGGGTCTGACCCGGCTCGATCAGGCTCGGCGCTATCGGCGGCACTTCGCCGGTGAGGCTGGCGGAGGTGGCGTTGATGATCACGTCCACCGGCTCCTGCAACCAGTCGAAACCACTGGCCGACACCGGCCCCAGATCACAGAACAACTCTGCCAGCAGCTCGGCCTTGTCCACCGTGCGGTTGGCAATAATCACCGATGCCGGTTTTTCCGCCAGCAATGGCTCCAGCGCGCCACGCACTGCGCCGCCAGCACCGAGCAGCAGAATGCGTTTGCCGGTCAGGCTGAACCCGGCATTCACCGTCAGGTCGCGCACCAGTCCGGCGCCATCGGTGTTGTCGCCCAGCAGCGAACCGTCAGCCAGTTTGCTCAAGGTGTTCACCGCACCAGCCCGTTGCGCGCGAGCGGTCAGGCTGTTCGCCAGGCGAAAGGCTTCTTCCTTGAACGGCACGGTGACGTTGGCGCCGTGACCGTCCTGGAAAAATGCCGTGGCGCAGGCGCTGAAGTCGTCGAGCGGCGCCAGCAGGGTGCTGTAGTCGAGGCGCTGGCCGGTCTGCTCGGCGAACAGTTTATGAATCATCGGCGACTTGCTGTGGCCGATCGGGTTACCGAAAACGACATAACGATCCATCAGCAGTCCTCAGGCCTGGGCCAGCCAGTCGCGGTCTTGCAGGAAGTAGTCGGTCAGGCGCGCTTCTTCGCTGCCGGGTTCGGCCTTGAAGTCATAGGCCCAGCGCACTTGCGGCGGCAACGACATGAGGATCGACTCGGTACGCCCGCCCGATTGCAGGCCGAACAGAGTGCCACGGTCGTAGACCAGGTTGAACTCGACGTAGCGGCCACGGCGGAATTCCTGGAATTCACGCTGTTTCGCAGTGAATACATCGTTCTTGCGGCGCTGCACGATGGGCAGGTAAGCGTCGATGTAGGCATCACCAATGGCGCGCATGAAGGCGAAACTGGTGTCGAAGTCCCACTCGTTCAGGTCATCGAAAAACAGGCCGCCGATGCCACGCGGTTCGTGGCGATGCTTGATGTGGAAGTAGGTGTCGCACCAAGCCTTGTAACGCGGATAGACGTCCGCACCGAACGGCGCGCAGGCCTGCTCGGCGACGCGGTGCCAGTGGATGCAGTCTTCTTCATTGCCGTAATACGGGGTCAGGTCGAAGCCGCCGCCGAACCACCAGACCGGCTCTTCACCTTCCTTCTCGGCGATAAAAAAGCGCACGTTGGCGTGGGACGTCGGCACATGCGGGTTGTGCGGGTGAATCACCAGTGACACGCCGAGGGCTTCAAAACCGCGACCGGCCAGTTCCGGACGATGGGCGCTGGCCGACGGCGGCAGCCCGCTGCCGAACACGTGGGAAAAGTTGACGCCGCCCTTTTCGATCACCGTACCGTTTTCGATCACGCGGGTACGACCGCCACCACCGGCAGGCCGGGTCCAGGCGTCTTCGACGAAGCGCGTGCCACCGTCCTCGGTTTCCAGCGCGGCGCAGATGCGGTCTTGCAAGTCGAGCAGATAGGCCTTTACGGCGTCGGTGCGGGTCGTCATGGCTTCACCTTGAATCGGGCATAACTACGCGGGCGCCCCGCAGGCAGGGGGCGACGCAAATGGGCGCGTAGCATAACACCGCAGGCGCGCGCACCGCAGTTGACGAAGATCAAGCATGGGAGTTGGATAGGGGGCTTACAAAAGCCCCAAGGAGAGCAGGCAGATGGCAAAGCGTATCCAGTTCCGCACCCACGGCGGTCCCGAAGTGCTCGAGTTTGTTGATTATGAACCCGCTGCGCCCGGCCCGAATCAGGTGCGGGTGGCGAACATGGCGATCGGCCTGAACTTCATCGACACCTATTTCCGCAGCGGTCTGTATGCCCCGCCAGCCTTGCCGTCCGGCCTCGGCGCTGAAGGCGCCGGCATCGTCGATGCGGTGGGCAGCGACGTCACCCGGTTCAAGGTCGGTGATCGCGTGGCATATGGCAGCGGCCCGTTGGGCGCCTACAGCCAGTTGCACACCCTGCCCGAAGCCAATCTGGTGAAACTGCCGGACGAAATCAGCTTCGAGACCGCAGCCGGGGTCATGCTCAAGGGCCTCACCGTGCAGTACCTGCTGCGCCAGACCTATGAACTCAAGGGTGGCGAAACCATTCTGTTCCACGCCGCTGCCGGGGGTGTCGGTTCGCTGGCCTGCCAATGGGCCAAGGCACTGGGCGTCAAGCTGATCGGCACGGTCAGCTCGAAGGAGAAAGCCGAACTGGCCAAGGCCAACGGCGCCTGGGCAACCATCGATTACAGCCACGAAAACGTGGCACAGCGGGTGCTGGAGCTGACCGATGGCAAGAAAGTCCCGGTGGTGTATGACGGCGTCGGCAAGGACACCTGGCTGACCTCGCTCGACAGCGTTTCGCCGCGTGGGCTGGTGGTGAGTTTCGGCAATGCCTCCGGTGCGGTGGACGGGGTGAATCTGGGGATTCTTTCGGCCAAGGGCTCGCTGTACGTGACCCGCCCGACGCTGGCGACCTACGCCAACAACGCCGAGAACCTGCAGCGTATGGCCGACGAGCTGTTCGAGATGATCATCAGCGGCAAGCTCAAGGTGGACATCAGCCAGCGTTATCCACTGGCGGATGCAGCGAAGGCGCAGACCGAATTGTCGGCGCGGCGCACCACCGGCTCGACCGTCCTGCAGCCCTGATCACCCCTCGGCGTTTTGCCAGTCAGGGTTGCGCCCCCCTGCTGGCAAGTCAGTTCGAGCGCGTTCAGCAGCTCGGCAGAGGACACTCCAAGGGTTTTTGCACCCATTGGCCAACCGCCTGATCAGGCTGTTGAACCGCCGCGAGGATTTGCCGCCACTCGGCTGACAACACCCAGTAATCACCGCGTGCGCGCTGTTCGATATGCAGGGCATTGGAGGCGATCGGCATCAGGCCGAAACGCTGGTAGAAGCGCAGCTGTTGCGATCTGCACAACGCGGTCACCCCCTTGTAGCCGCGTTTAATGGCCCACTCGGTAGCGGCCGCCAGCAGACCGTTGACCGCGATAGGCAGTTGATTGGGCATGTACGAAATCAAGCGGCTGAATTCGACGTGGCGCGACAGCGCCACCGTGGGAGAAACATGTTGCTGCGCCAGCGATACCCACTCGAACGGCGCCGGAGTCGCCCTCAATACCGCCAACAGTTGATCGTGCCGGTACAGCAGAAAGTGCGTACTGCGCGAATTTATCGCCAGCTTGGTTTCGAGCATCCGCGCCCGTGAAGTCAGCATGTAATGCTGCAGCCGAAGCCGAAATTGCCGATCGACAAACCGGTCGAACTCCTGAGTATCCGCCCCTGCTTCAAGCATCACGATGCGACAACCCTCAAGGTGACTCTTTAACGTCACCTGAAGCGCCTGCAGGTAATCCGTGAGTTGCAAATTAGTAGTGTCCATTCTTTCTCCGCAGACCTTAACTTATCGAAGTGTTTCGAGTGCAAGGAAAGGATGGTTGCTTTTGCCGATTCCGCCACGCCAGAAAGTCTGATAATCAAGTGGGAAAAGCCAATGAATCCGGGGACTTGACGACTTTTCCGACACAGATATTGGCGTCATTGCAGGATAAATCGCAGGCACGCGTAGTCTTCCTCGCCATCAAGGCGAGGAAGACTCACGGTAAAGGTTTTCGACGCAGGATCAGTCGGGGCGAATGACCTTGCCGGTCGCCAGATCACGGATCACGCTGGGGTTCTTGCGACCACCCAGTTGCCCGCCAAGGATCAGGTCGATCTGCCCACGGAAATACTGCTCGACGCGCAACCGCGTGCGCGCCGCCGGACGCCCTTGCGGGTTGGCCGAGGTCGAGATCAGAGGTCCGACCATCGAGCACAGATCCCGCACCTGCGGGTGATCGCTGACCCGCAGCGCCACCGTGTCATGCACGCCCGTCACCCACTCCGGCAACAGGTTCTGATGCGGCACCAGCCATGTGTTCGGCCCCGGCCAGGTGCTGGCCATGCGGTCGATCCACTCTTGCGGGAAGTCTTCGAACAGGAAGTCGAACTGGCGGATGTTGTCGGCGACCAGGATCAGGCCCTTGTCCACCGAACGGTTCTTGATCGCCAGCAGCCGATCCACTGCCTCTTCGTTCCACGGGTCGCAACCCAGCCCCCAGACGGCTTCGGTTGGATAGGCAATCACCGCCCCGGCGCGAATCTCTCGTGCGGCTTGTTGCACACGCCAACTGTTGACCATGAAAAAACTCTCCGAAAACAGGTTTTGCGCAGTTTACCGATCTTCCCTGTAAAACCTAGCGTGTCCTCGCCAGCCAGCGACCGTTTTCACACACTGCGCGGCCGTCCATTTCCAGCTCGGTGAGCGCCGCGAGGACTTTGGGCAACGCCCAGCCGCTGCTGTCGACCAAGGCTTCGCTGGTGTGCGGTGCAGCATGCAACAGATCAAGCAAGGGATGCCCGGCATCCGGCGTGTCTGTGGCTAACGGCAAATGCTGCCAGCCGCGCAGGGCTTCAAGAATGTGTTCGATGGTTTCCACCAGCACCGCACCGTCGCGGATCAACTGATGGCAGCCGCGTGCGCCGGGGTGATGGATCGAGCCGGGGATCGCATACACCTCACGGCCCTGTTCCGCTGCCAGCCGGGCGGTGATCAGCGAACCGCTGGCGACACTCGCCTCGACCACCAGCACACCGAGGGACAAACCGCTGATGATCCGGTTGCGCCTGGGGAAGTTGCTCGCCGTCGGACCGGCGTCCAGTGGAAACTCTGAAAGCACCGCGCTGCCCGAGGCAATCATCGCGTCGGCCAGTCGGCGATTGCGCTGTGGATAAAACTTTTCAAGGCCAGTGCCGAGTACGCCGACGGTTTGCCCGCCGACGTCCAGCGCCGCTTGATGGGCAGCCGCATCGATACCCAGCGCCAGGCCACTGGTGATGACGAAACCGGCCCCCGCGAGGCTGCGGGAAAACGCTGTGGCGGTGTCCATTCCCGGACGTGAAGCACTGCGACTGCCGACCATCGCCAGTTGCGGTTTTTCCAGAATCAGCGGATCGCCAGCGACGAACAACAGCGGTGGTGGGTCAGGGATCTGCGCCAGCAGCGCCGGATAATCCGCCTGGTCCAACATCAATAGATGCTGGCCGGGCTGCTCTAGCCAGCGCAATGCATGGCTGGCGCCATCGCGTACTTCGGGGCTGCGCCGAGCCTCGGCCGATGCAGCCGGCAAACCCAGCGCACGCCAGGCACTGGCCGGCGCACTGATGGCTTTTGACGCCGAGCCGAAGGCTTCAAGCAGTTTGGCAAAACGTTTCGGGCCGATTTCCGGCAAGCGGTGCAGGCGCAAACGCGCTTCCAGTTCCGCAGGGGAAACCGGCGTACAGGCAGACAGCATCGTGGATCATCCTTGATCGTTATAAGTCCCGAACCATTCGGAACAAGCTGTGGATAACTCTGTTGGTAACTTGTTAAGCCTGCTAAGGATTTCGCACCTTGTCGAGCACCGCCAACGAGCGCGATGCGTTGAGTACGAGGCCGTAACTGAGCTTGTCGTAGGTGCGGAACACCATCAGCAGACCGGCCCGTTCGTCAGGAATTTTCAGCGGCTGGCCGGTGATCCGGTCGCGCACGGTCTCCCCGGTTTTCATCACCACCAGCACATTGCCTTCAGCCAGGCCGTCGCGCTTGCCCTTGTTCAAGGTGACCACGTCCATCACACCGATCTGCGTGACGCCGCGCGGCACGTCGATGATCAGGCCATTGATGTTGGTGCTCGGGGCGCTGGGCATGAACGTCGAATTGATCGAGCGCTCCTCGCCACTGAACAGGCGGTCGCCCAGACGTACTTCCTGGGTGGTGCGTTGCAGGGCGAGGGTGGCGACGTCACCCTCGGTGGCGACGATTTCACCGCCACCGATATCGTCGGCGTTGATCCCGAGGAACTCCTTGGTCTGCGGATCGGTGTAAACCTTGCCTTGGCGGAAGATGCCGTACACCGGTTGATTGGGGTCGAAGTGGCCACGGGCGAAGATCCGGTCGCCCGTGCCGCTGAGCACGCGCTCCGCGTCGCCGGCGACGATGTACGGCGCCTTGTCGAAGTCCTCGACCTTGTCGACGATGCGGTTGCTCAGCAGGAAACTGTTGATCGATTTCAGCGGAATGCTCGGAATTGCCTCGGCCACCGGACTGGTGCGGATGCGTGGCGACAGCTTGATGGTGCCCCGCGACTCGCCGCGATTGAGGGTCAGCTGCGGCTGGCCGTTGACGTAACGGAGCGTCAGCGTGTCGCCCGGGTAGATCAGGTTGGGGTTTTCAACTTGCGGATTGGCCCGCCACAACTGTGGCCATTGCCAGGGCTCGCGCAGGTATTTGCCGGAAATGTCCCAGAGGGTGTCTCCCGAAACCACCGTGTATTGCTGTGGAAAACCATCCCTGAGTTGCACTTGCCCTTGCGCAGCAGCGGCCGAAGCCAGAAGCAGCAGGGCGAGTAGTGTTTTCCTCATGCAGCGAATCCCTTTATCATGTGCGTTCGCGTGAACCGTCAGAGCCCCCGTGGCTCGCTACTGCAAATTGCATTAGCTACGCTTCACAACGGTAGCCTGCATCTTCGGACCTGCCAGGCCATCGACCCGACTTTACTCAATACGTGCAGCAATCAGCCTATGGCCATTTTAAACATCCTCGAATTCCCGGACCCGCGTCTGCGTACTATCGCCAAGCCAGTGGCTGTAGTGGACGACGAAGTGCGTCAGTTGGTCGATGACATGTTTGAAACAATGTATGAGGCGCCGGGCATCGGCCTCGCCGCGACCCAGGTCAACGTGCACAAACGTATCGTCGTGATGGACCTTTCCGAAGACCGCACCGAACCCCGGGTGTTCATCAACCCCGAGTTCGAATCGCTGACCGACGAGATGGATCAGTATCAGGAAGGCTGCCTCTCGGTGCCGGGTTTCTACGAAAACGTCGACCGCCCGCAGAAAGTCAAAATCAAGGCCCTGGACCGCGACGGCCAGCCTTACGAACTGATCGCCGAAGGCCTGCTCGCGGTGTGCATCCAGCACGAATGCGACCACCTCAACGGCAAGTTGTTCGTCGATTACCTGTCCACGCTCAAACGCGACCGGATCAAGAAGAAACTGGAAAAGCTGCATCGCCAGAACGCTTGATGCCCCTCTTCAAAGGCTTGCTGCGGCAAGCCTTTTTCTTTTTATGAGATTCCCTTCATGACTGAGCCACTGCGCATTGTTTTTGCCGGCACTCCGGAATTTGCCGCCGAGCACCTCAAGGCCCTGCTGAACAGCCCTTACGAGATCGTTGCGGTCTACACCCAACCGGATCGTCCGGCCGGTCGCGGGCAAAAACTGATGCCGAGCCCGGTCAAACAGTTGGCCCTGGAAAATAATATCCAGGTGTTGCAGCCGCCGACCCTGCGCAACGCTGACGCTCAAGCCGAGCTGGCCGCGCTGAAACCGGACTTGCTGGTGGTGGTCGCCTACGGCCTGATCCTGCCGCAAGCAGTGCTGGATATTCCGCGCCTGGGCTGCATCAACAGTCACGCCTCGCTGCTGCCACGCTGGCGCGGTGCGGCGCCGATCCAGCGCGCCGTGGAACACGGTGATGCCGAAAGCGGCGTGACCGTGATGCGCATGGAAGCGGGCCTCGACACCGGGCCGATGCTGCTCAAAGTCGTGACCCCGATCAGTGCCGACGACACGGGCGGCACGCTGCACGACCGTCTCGCCGAAATGGGCCCGCCCGCCGTGGTCCAGGCAATTGCCGGCCTGGCCGCCGGAACCCTCGAAGGCGAAGTGCAGAACGACGAACTCGCCACCTACGCCCACAAACTGAACAAGGATGAAGCGCGCCTCGACTGGAGCCGTCCGGCAGTTGAACTGGAGCGTCTGGTGCGCGCCTTCAATCCATGGCCGATTACACACAGCACCTTCAACGGTGAAGCGCTGAAGGTATTAGCCGCGACACTGGCTGACGGCAAAGGCGCACCGGGTGAAATCCTCAGCGCCAGCAAGGACGGCCTGATCGTCGCCTGCGGTGAGCAGGCACTGTGCCTGACCCGTCTGCAGCTGCCTGGCGGCAAGGCGCTGAACTTCAGCGACCTGTTCAACAGCCGCCGCGAGAAATTTGCCGTCGGCACCGTGCTCGGCGCCGTGGTAGACGCACAATGAACCCGCGTCTGGCCGCCGCCAAGGCACTCGCCGCCGTGCTCAGCGGCAAGGCTTCGCTGAACAGCTCCCTGCCGACGCAACTGGACAAGGTCGACGACCGTGATCGCGGTTTCACCCAGGATCTGGCGTTCGGCACCGCGCGCTGGCAGCCACGGCTGTCGGCGCTGGCGGAAAAACTTTTGCAGAAACCGTTCAAGGCTGCCGACGCCGATGTCGAGGCGTTGCTGCTGGTCGGTCTCTATCAACTGCTCTACACCCGCGTGCCGCCGCACGCGGCCATCGGCGAAACCGTCGGGTGCGCGGACAAGCTGAAAAAGCCATGGGCCAAGGGTTTGCTCAACGCCGTGCTGCGCAATGCCCAGCGCGAAAGCGAGACGATTTTCGCCGAGCTGGAGCGCGATCCGGTGGTGCGTACCGCCCATCCGCGTTGGCTGCAGAAATCCCTGAAAGCCTTCTGGCCGGAACAATGGGAAGCGATCTGCGCCGCGAATAACGCGCACCCGCCGATGATCCTGCGGGTCAACCGCCGGCATCACAGCCGCGACGCCTACCTCGGCTTGCTCAGCGACGCTGGCATCGCTGCCATGCCCTGCGTCTATAGTCGCGATGGCATCGTTCTCGAAGCCGCCACCGACGTGCGCAGCCTGCCGGGTTTTGCCGAAGGCTGGATCAGCGTGCAGGACGAAGCCGCGCAACTGGCCGCCGATCTGCTTGATCTGGCCCCGGGCCAACGGGTGCTCGACGCCTGCTGCGCCCCCGGTGGCAAGACCTGCCACATTCTTGAAGCCGAACCGGCGCTGGCCGGCGTGGTGGCGGTGGATCTGGAAGCCAAGCGTCTGGTGCGGGTAAAGGAAAACCTTGAGCGGCTGGGCCTGAGCGCCGAGCTGATCGCTGCCGACGGCCGCGACACCGCAGAGTGGTGGGACGGCAAGCCGTTCCAGCGCATCCTGCTCGACGCGCCATGCTCGGCCACCGGCGTGATCCGCCGCCATCCGGACATCAAGCTGACCCGTCAGGCCGACGACATCGCCGCCCTCGCGCTGCTGCAAGGCGAGCTGCTCGACGCCCTGTGGAAGACTCTCGAAGTCGGCGGCATCCTGCTCTACGCCACTTGCTCGACCTTGCCGACCGAGAACACCGAAGTCATCGCCGCGTTCCTTGAGCGCACGCCGAGTGCCCGCGAGCTCGACCTGGCCACTACGGCCGGGATCAAACAGCCCCATGGTCGCCAATTGCTGGCCCAGCAGGGCGGGCATGACGGGTTCTACTACGCCAAGCTGATCAAGATCGCTGCCGCGCGCGGCTAAACGGATTCAATGGAGTGACTGGATGAAAATCATCATCCTCGGTGCGGGGCAGGTCGGCGGTTCGCTGGCTGAACACCTGGCGAGCGAAGCCAACGACATCACCGTGGTCGACACCGACGGCGAACGCCTGCGCGACCTCGGCGATCGTCTCGACATCCGCACCATTCAGGGCCGCGGCTCGCTGCCGTCGGTGCTGCGCCAGGCCGGCGCCGACGACGCCGACATGCTGGTGGCGGTGACCAATAGCGACGAGACCAACATGGTCGCCTGCCAGGTCGCGCACACGCTGTTCCACACCCCCACCAAGATCGCCCGGGTGCGCGAAGCGTCTTATCTGAACCGCGAAGAACAGCTGTTCCAGAACGAAGCGATTCCGGTGGACGTGCTGATCAGCCCCGAGCAGGTGGTCACCAACTACATCAAGCGTCTGATCCAGCATCCGGGTGCGCTGCAAGTGATCGACTTCGCCGAAGGCCAGGCGCAACTGGTGGCGGTGCGCGCCTATTACGGCGGGCCGCTGGTGGGCCAACAGCTGCGCCAGTTGCGCGAGCACATGCCGAATGTCGAGACGCGTGTCGCGGCGATTTTCCGCCGTGACCGACCGATCCTGCCGCAAGGCGACACGGTGATCGAGGCCGATGACGAAGTCTTCTTCATCGCCGCCCGTGAGAATATTCGCGCGGTGATGAGCGAAATGCGCCGTCTCGACGAAACCTACAAGCGCATCGTGATTGCCGGTGGCGGGCAGATCGGCGAGCGCCTGGCCGAGGCCATCGAAAGCCGCTATCAGGTAAAGATCATCGAGATGAACCCGGCACGCTGCCGCTATCTCTCCGACACCCTCGACAGCACCGTGGTGCTGCAGGGCAGCGCCTCGGATCGTGATCTGCTGCTGGAAGAGAACATCGCCGACGCCGACATCTTCCTCGCCCTGACCAACGATGACGAAGCCAACATCATGTCGTCGCTGCTGGCCAAACGGCTGGGCGCGAAGAAGGTGATGACGATCATCAACAACCCGGCTTACGTCGACCTGATCCAGGGCGGCGATATCGACATCGCCATCAGCCCGCAACTGGCGACCATCGGCACCTTGCTGGCCCACGTACGCCGTGGCGATATCGTCAGCGTGCACTCACTGCGCCGGGGCGCGGCAGAAGCCATCGAAGCGATTGCCCACGGCGATGCGAAGTCGAGCAAGGTCATCGGCCGGCCGATCGAGAAAATCGGCCTGCCACCGGGCAGCACGATTGGCGCGATCATCCGCAACGAGGAAGTGATCATCGCCCACGACGATACGGTGATCGAAACGGGCGACCATGTGATTCTGTTCCTTGTGGATAAAAAGCATATCCGCGATGTGGAGAAGCTGTTTCATGTGGGGCTCAGCTTCTTCTGAGGTTTGCGCTGACGGCACTGGCCCCTTCGCGAGCAGGCTCGCTCCCACATTTGGGATACGTTTCCCCTGTGGGAGCGAGCCTGCTCGCGAAGGCGGTCTCAATAAACACCATCAACACCTGACACTCACACAACAGGAATCCCCCATGCTCGAAGCCCTGGAAAAAATGCTCGCCAAGGGTGTGGATAACTCACTGCTGCGCTTTGGCCTGGGCAAGGGTTATCTGGATCTGGGGGAGAACGCCAAGGCCGCCGAGCATTTCCAGCGCTGTGTCGGTTTCGATCCGAAGTATTCGGCGGCGTGGAAGCTATTGGGCAAGGCGCAACTCGCACTCGGCGACCATGCCGCCGCACGTCAGGCGTGGGAACAAGGTCTGGAAGCAGCCCGCGCGCATGGCGACAAGCAGGCCGAGAAGGAAATGACCGTGTTTCTGAAGAAGCTCGACCGACAGGCGCAATAGACTAGAGATAGCGCAGGCCGATACCTTCGGCGTCCACCGTCACCACTTCCATTCGCACCCGTGGCGCGCCTGTGGGTAAACCCTGCACCTGGCCATAAACCACCGCACCTTTGGGCAGTGAAGCCAGGCCTGGATGCTGGACATACACCCCGGTGGCCGACAGATTGCGCGTCTGCCCGAGGCATTCGCCAAAGCTGTCGTGGGTGATCTTGATGCGGAAGGATTTGCGCTGTTCGGACATCTTTATGCGCCCTTGAATGAACGAGGCTGTGGATAAGCCGCAGAAGCAGGATCAAAAGATCGCAGCCTGCGGCAGCTCCTACAGGTTATCCACAGAGTGTGCCAACTTGTTCAGTACCAGCGCGCTTCGCCCGGTGGACGTTTCTTGAAGCGCTTCATGCTCCACATGTATTGGCTTGGATATGCGGCAACGTACCGTTCAACCACTTTGCTCATGGCCGCGCAGGATTCCTCGGTATCGGTGCTGTACATGGCTTCTGGCGCCGCTTCGAGGATCACTTTGTAGCCGGAACCGTCCGGCAGGCGCAGGGCGTGGAGGAACACGCCGACCGCTTTGCCGCCGGCGAGCATGTTCGGCACGAATTTGCTGGTCAACGCCTGGGTGGCGAAGAACGGCACGAAGATCCCGGCGGATTCGGCCGGTTCCGGGTCAGCCGGAATGCCCACTGCACCACCTTTGCGCACTTCCTTGATAACGCTGAGGATGCCTTCCTTGGTGGAGGCAGCGACTTTATTGCCCAGTTGCACGCGTTGCTTGCGCAGCAATTCATCCACCGCCTTGAGCTTTGGCGGGCGGTAGAAAATGATCGGTTTGCACTGGCTGCAATAGAAGTGGTTGAGCACTTCCCAGTTGCCCAGGTGGCTGGTGATGCCGACCACACCCTTGCCCGAGGCCAGCGCATCCTTGAGGATGTCGAGGCCTTCGACTTCGCGCACCAGATCGATCGAACGCTGCGCCGGCCAGATCCAGGCGCAGGCGCTTTCGGTCAGGGATTTGCCGATGTCTTTCAGGCTCTGACCGACCAGGCGCTCACGTTCGGCCGGGTCCATCTGTGGAAAACATTTGGAAAGGTTGATCCGCACCACGTCGCGGGAGCGGTTGGGGGTTTTCCACATGATCCAGCCGATCGCCGAACCCACGGCCTGCACGGCCCGCCATGGCAGCAGGGCAAACAGCCGCAGAGCGCCTACCAGCAAGGCGCCTTTAAACTTTTCCACAGGTCACTCCTGATTTTGTGCTGTGCGCGAGGCGGCCATTCTAACCGCCGTTGACCAGCAGCGCGTAGCGGTCGCAGTCCTGAGTGTGATCCATGACCATGCCCGAGGCCTGCATCAGTGCGTAGCAAATGGTTGGGCCAACGAAGGTGAAGCCAGCCTTTTTCAGGGCTTTGCTCATCGCCACGGCTTCGGGGGTGATCGCCGGGACTTCGCTGCGATCCTTGAAATGATTGATGATCGGTTGGCCGCCGACGAACGACCAGAGAAACGCCACCGGGTCTTCCAGCGCCAGCCAGGCCTGGGCGTTGCGCCGCGCGGCATTGAGTTTGAGGCGGTTGCGGATGATCCCCGGATCAAGCATCAATTCGGCGATTTCCGCGTCGCTCATCTGCGCCACACGCTGCACGTCGAAGCCGTACAACACCTCGCGGTAGCGCTCGCGTTTGCGCAGCACGGTGATCCACGACAGCCCGGCCTGGAACCCTTCGAGCAAAAGCAACTCGAACAAACCCTGCGCATCGCGTAGCGGCGTGCCCCACTCCTGATCGTGATAAGCCATGTACAACGGATCTTCGGTACACCAAAAGCAGCGTGGCATAAGGCTCCAGGGGGTGGAGGTGCGACTGAATCGGGTATACTCCCGCTCTTTAAATCGCAGCCCAAGAAACAGGTGAATTTCGTGAGCCAGCCTACGCCAGCCGTGCGTACCTTCCAAGACTTGATCCTCGCGCTCCAGCAATACTGGGCCGAGCAAGGTTGTGTGGTACTTCAGCCCTACGATATGGAAGTAGGCGCCGGCACTTTCCACACCGCGACCTTCCTGCGCGCCATCGGCCCGGAAACCTGGAACGCCGCCTACGTGCAGCCAAGCCGCCGTCCGACTGATGGCCGCTACGGGGAAAACCCGAACCGTCTGCAGCACTACTATCAGTTCCAGGTCGTCCTGAAGCCGAACCCGGACAACTTCCAGGAACTGTACCTGGGCTCGCTCAAGCATGTCGGCCTGGACCCGCTGGTCCACGACATCCGCTTCGTCGAAGACAACTGGGAATCGCCGACCCTCGGCGCCTGGGGTCTGGGCTGGGAAGTCTGGCTCAACGGCATGGAAGTGACTCAGTTCACTTACTTCCAGCAGGCCGGCGGCATCGAGTGCTACCCGGTGACCGGCGAGATCACTTACGGTCTGGAGCGTCTGGCCATGTACCTGCAGGGCGTGGACTCGGTCTACGACCTGGTCTGGGCTGACGGTCCGTTCGGCAAGGTGACCTACGGCGACGTGTTCCACCAGAACGAAGTGGAGCAGTCCACCTACAACTTCGAACACGCCAACGTCGACAAACTGTTCGAACTCTTCGACTTCTATGAAAGCGAAGCCAAGCGCCTGATCGAACTCGACCAGCCGCTGCCGTTGCCGAGCTACGAAATGGTCCTGAAGGCCTCGCACACCTTCAACCTGCTGGATGCGCGCCGGGCGATCTCGGTGACCGCGCGTCAGCAATACATCCTGCGCGTACGCACCCTGGCGCGTTCCGTTGCGCAAGCCTATCTGCTGGCTCGCGCCAAGCTGGGCTTCCCGATGGCGACCCCGGACCTGCGTGACGAAGTACTGGCCAAGCTGGAGGCTGCACAATGAGTGCTCAAGATTTTCTGGTTGAACTGGGCACCGAAGAACTGCCGCCAAAAGCCCTGAACACCCTGGCTGAAGCGTTCCTCGCCGGTATCGACAAGGGCCTGCAAGCTGCCGGTCTGAACTACGAAAGCAAAACCGTCTACGCCGCGCCGCGGCGTCTGGCCGTGCTGATCACTGCGCTGGCCACCCAGCAGCCGGATCGCAGCATCAACCTCGACGGCCCGCCACGTCAGGCCGCCTTCGATGCCGAAGGCAACCCGACTCAGGCAGCCCTTGGCTTTGCCAAGAAATGCGGCGTCGAGCTGAGCGAGATCGACCAGAGCGGTCCGAAACTGCGTTACAACCAGAACATCGCCGGCAAGCCGACCGCAAGCCTGCTGCCGACCATCGTCGAAGACTCGCTGAACGACCTGCCGATCCCGAAACGCATGCGTTGGGGTGCGCGCAAGGAAGAGTTCGTGCGTCCGACCCAATGGCTGGTGATGCTGCTCGGTGACCAGGTCATCGACTGCACCATCCTCGCGCAGAAGGCTGGCCGCGACTCCCGTGGTCACCGCTTCCACCACCCGCAAAGCGTGCGCATCGGTTCGCCATCGAGCTACCTGGCCGACCTGCGTGCCGCTTATGTGCTGGCCGATGCCAACGAGCGTCGCGAGATCATCAGCAAGCGCACCGAAGAACTGGCTACCCGTCAGGAAGGCACTGCGATCGTGCCGCCGGCGCTGCTCGATGAAGTGACCGCGCTGGTCGAATGGCCGGTGCCGCTGGTGTGCTCGTTCGAGGAACGCTTCCTCGACGTGCCGCAGGAAGCACTGATCACCACCATGCAGGACAACCAGAAGTACTTCTGCCTGCTGGATGCCGACGGCAAGTTGCTGCCACGGTTCATCACCGTCGCCAACATCGAAAGCAAAGATCCACAGCAGATCATCGCCGGTAACGAGAAAGTGGTTCGTCCACGTCTGACCGACGCCGAGTTCTTCTTCAAGCAAGACAAGAAGCAGAAACTCGAAGCCTTCAATGATCGCCTGAAGAACGTGGTGTTCCAGGAAAAACTCGGCAGCGTCTACGACAAGGCCGAGCGCGTATCGAAACTCGCGGCGTACATTGCCGCGCGAATCGGCGGCAACGCCTCGTGGGCGGCCCGTGCAGGCTTGCTGTCGAAGTGCGACCTGGCCACCGAAATGGTCGGCGAGTTCCCGGAGATGCAAGGTGTCGCCGGTTACTACTACGCCCTCAATGACGGCGAGCCGGAAGACGTCGCGCTGGCGCTGAACGAGCAGTACATGCCACGCGGTGCCGGTGCTGAACTGCCGGCGACCCTGACCGGTGCGGCTGTCGCGATCGCCGACAAACTCGACACCCTGGTCGGCATCTTCGGTATCGGCATGCTGCCGACCGGCAGCAAAGACCCGTATGCCCTGCGCCGTGCGGCACTGGGCGTGCTGCGTATCCTGATCGAGAAAAAACTCGACCTCGATCTGAACGATGCCGTGGCTTTCGCCGTGGTGGCGTTCGGGACCAAGGTCAAGGCTGCCGGTCTGAATGACGCGGTGCTGGAATTCATCTTCGACCGTCTGCGTGCGCGTTACGAAGACGAAGGCGTCGATGTCGCCACCTACCTTTCGGTACGTGCCCTGAAGCCGGGTTCGGCGCTGGACTTCGACCAGCGTGTGCAAGCGGTTCAGGCCTTCCGCAAACTGCCGGAAGCGGCAGCGCTGGCAGCGGTCAACAAGCGTGTATCGAACCTGTTGAGCAAGGTTGAAGGCTCGGTGCCGACCGTGGTCGAGGCCAAGTACTTCGACAACGCCAACGAGTTCTCGCTGTACTCGGCGATCCAGCAAGCGGATCAGGCGGTGCAGCCAATGGCCGCAGCGCGTCAGTACAACGAATCGCTGGCGCGTCTGGCGGCATTGCGTGAGCCGGTGGATGCGTTCTTCGACGCCGTCATGGTCAATGCCGAAGACGCCAAGGTCCGGGCCAACCGCTACGCGCTGCTGGCGCGCCTGCGTGGTCTGTTCCTCGGGGTTGCCGACATTTCGCTGCTGGGTTGAGGGATTGCTGTTGAAACTGCTGATTCTCGATCGGGACGGAGTGATCAATTACGACTCCGACGCTTACATCAAGTCGGTGGAGGAGTGGATTCCACTGCCCGGCTCGATCGAGGCGATTGCGCAGTTGAGCAAGGCCGGCTGGACGGTGGCGGTCGCCACCAACCAGTCGGGCATCGCTCGCGGCTATTACGACCTCGCCACCCTCGACGCCATGCACGCGCGCTTGCGCACGCTCGTGGCGGAGCAGGGCGGTGAAGTCGGGCTGATCGTGTACTGCCCGCATGGACCGGACGAGGGTTGCGATTGCCGCAAGCCGAAACCGGGGATGTTGCAAACCATCGCGCGGCATTACGACGTCGAACTGAACAATGTCTGGTTCGTCGGCGACAGCCTTGGTGACCTGGAGGCCGCCAAAGCCGTCGATTCACAGCCCGTTTTGGTAAAGACCGGGAAAGGCGAAAAAACTCTGGGCAAGACCCTTCCGGTCGGCACCCTGATTTTTGACGATCTGGCGGCGATTGCCGCAGAACTTATCCACAACTAGAGTGCTTCTGAAGTTCCTGACCAGGGATTGATCGGGAGTGCGCTTGAACAGTCGGGCATCGCCCGTAACGGTAAACGTCGCCATGTCGATACTGCAGGCCATCAGAATTTTTCTCTTTTACCTGCTGCTGGGCACCACTGCCTTGCTGTGGTGCAGCCTGAGCTTTTTTATCGCGCCCTTTTTGCCGTTCAAGGCGCGTTATCGTTTCATCAACGTGTACTGGTGCCGCTGCGCCTTGTGGTTGACCAAGGTGTTTCTCGGCATTCGTTACGAGATCAAAGGCGCGGAAAACGTGCCGGCTCGGCCCTGCGTGATTCAGTCGAACCACCAGAGCACCTGGGAGACGTTCTTTCTCTCCGCTTATTTCTCGCCCTTGAGCCAGGTGCTCAAGCGTGAATTGCTCTACGTACCGTTCTTCGGTTGGGCCATGGCCATGCTGCGGCCGATCGCGATTGACCGCGACAACCCGAAAGCCGCGCTCAAACAAGTCGCGGCCAAAGGCGATGAACTGCTCAAGGATAACGTCTGGGTATTGATCTTCCCTGAGGGCACCCGCGTTCCTTACGGCACCGTCGGCAAGTTCTCGCGCAGTGGCAGCGCGCTGGCGGTGAATGCGGCGCTTCCGGTGCTGCCGATTGCACACAATGCCGGCAAATTCTGGCCGAAAATCGGCTGGGGCAAGACGCCGGGCGTGATCACCGTGATCATCGGCGAGCCGATGTATGCTGAAGGCGCTGGCCCGCGCGCCATCGCCGAGCTGAACGACCGGGTACAAGCCTGGAACGAACAGACTCAGCGCGAAATGGGTTCGCTGCCACCGGCACCTCAGGCGCCTGCCGCGAATGATCAGGTGGCTGTCTGAGATTTTGTGGATAACCTGTGTACGGTTTTGTTGAAAAAGCCTGAATATTGAAAGTAACCGATTGATTTACTTATATATTTCTCAAGCTCATAAAACACCGTAAAAGGTGCATAAGTTTTTTTCGGAAGTAAAAAAACCGGCTGATATAGCCGGTTTTTTTGTGCCTGTTCACTCGACAATCAGCGGTAGCTGCAGCCGGAACGTAGTGCCTTGATCGACGATGCTGTGGCATTCGATGCTACCACCATGATGGTCGACCACCGCCTTGACCATCGACAGCCCCAACCCTACGCCATCGATACCTTGCGCTGATGAAAAGCGTCGGTACTGCATGAACAGGTCCGGCAATTCTTCGGCGGCGATGCCTTTGCCCTGATCGCTCAGTTCATAGCGCAACCAGTCATCCTGGCAACTGACATTCAACTCGATCGTGGTGCCGGCGGGACTGTATTTGATGGCGTTTTCCAACAGGTTGAACAAGGCGCGGGTCAGCAGGCCTTGATCCGCGTTGATCAGACGCTCCTGGGATTGTTCATCCATCGTGTGCAGCAGTTTGATGCTTTTCTGCTGGGCAATGGGCAGCGCCTGATCCAGTACGTCCAGCACCAGCATCGCGAACAGACTGGGTTGAAACTGGTAAGCCTCGGATTCCGCCCGCGCCAGCAACACGAAGCCATCGGTCAATTCCAGCGCGCGGCGTACCTGGCGCTCGATCTGCTCGAACAGCGGTGAATCTGCTCCGGCTTGATGGCGATGCACATCGAGCAGGGCCAAAATCGCTGAATGTGGGGCGCGCAGATCGTGGGAAAGAAATCGCAGCAAGACCCCGCGCTGTTCTTCTGCGGCGCGTTCGGCGCTCAGGTCGGTGAGGCTCAGTAGCCAGCCGATGGGGGTGTCACCATCCACGGGCAGCAATGCCGCGCGCTCCAGACGCAGACTGCGTTCCTTGTGATCGCGAAACTCCAGCAGCGCCAGGTCGGACAGCGCCGGGCGTGGTTCTGTGAACAACTCCGGGTAACCGAGGCGGGCCAGTTGCTCGAGAACGTCGTCGCCGACCAGCGGGTGATCGAACAATACACGGGACTTGCGATTACCCAGCAGGATCTGCCCCTTGGGATCGCTGATCAGCGTCGCCACCGGCAGGTATTCCAGACCGTCGGCAATGAAGCGTCGGGTATCGCGCGTGCGGCTCATGGCTTGCTCCAGTGCCATGATCTGGCCCTGCAATTGGTCAGCGCTGGCGAATTTCGCGCGGCGCCGTTCCGGGAATACTTTCGGCTCGCGATCCAGTCGCGCCAGCTCCCAGCCAAAATACGTCAGCACCACACTCAGGCGCCGCCAGTTCCAGATCAGGTAGCCGAACAACATGCCGAGTGCCGACGGAGTCGGTGACCACCAGTGCCGAGCCTCCGCCAGCCCGGCGCTGGTGAGCAGCACGCCCGCCACCCCGCCCAGCGTCACCCAGATCGCCCAGCGCGGACGCCACAGCAGCAAGCCGAGGACACCCGCCACCCATCCCACCGAAAGCAACGCGCTCAGAACCGCTGACGCATCGTGCAGATTGATCTGCGCGCGATACGACAACAACGCAGTCAGCGGCAACAGCACTAGACTTATCCACACCCACTCACGCACCAGCCGTCGAAACAGGCGCTGGACCTGACTCGGCTCGCGGCTTTCGCGCCGACGCGGGCTATTCATGGCAAACAGGGCAGGGCACAGTGAATGGTTTCATGAGGCACAGGTCTGAGGATGTAGATCCGAAGAATCATAGCGGACGCCGACCGAAGGTGGACTGCTTACTTTCATTGCACAGGCCGAGCCTTCAGGGTTGCGGGCCAATGCCCAAGCAACAAGGAACCCACGCGTATGCGCGTTGCGATACTGGACGATGAACCCGCCGAACTGCGTCGGGTCGAGCAAACCCTGCAGCAGATGGCTGCGGAGGGAGACCAGCCCTGGTCGTTGCACAGCTTTGAACGGGGCGAGGACCTGTTGCGCCAATTGCGCCGGGACACCTTCGACCTGCTGATCCTCGACTGGCAACTGCCCGACATCACTGGCTTGGCGCTGCTGCGCTGGACCCGCGAACACATGGAGTCGCCGCCCGCCGCGATCATGCTGACCAGCCGCGACGGCGAAAGCGATATCGTCCAGGCGCTGAACGCCGGTGCCGACGATTACGTCAGCAAACCGTTCCGCCCCAACGAGCTGAAAGCCCGGGTTGCCGCCGTACTGCGCCGGCACAGCCAGCAACGCAGTAGCGCTGCCGAAGTTCTGAACTTCAATGACCTGACCTTCGACGACGCTGAACTGAGCGTCACTCGCGAGGGCAAGGCAGTGGTCATGACGGAGCGTGAATACCGCCTGGCGCGCTGCCTGTTCAGTAACCTGGGTCGGCCATTGTCGCGGGAGTATCTGTACGAACGCTTCTGGCCCCACGAAGAAGTCGCTTCGTCACGACCGCTGGATACGCACATTTATCGCCTGCGCAACAAACTGGGGCTGACGGCGGATCGCGGTTGGCAGTTGCTGACGATTTATGGGTATGGGTATCGGTTGGAGAGTGTGGCAACGAGCGAGTGAGGCAAATGCACAAGGCCAGCGTCGTAACGAGGCCTTGCGTGGTCACTTCTGATCAGTGAAAGGTCAGCGCCAGCAAGCCGATCGCCAGTTTTCGCGTATCCTCGCCCCAGCCAAGTTTCTGGGGACTTATTGCCAGAGGGAAATGCAACTGGATCCGCAACACACCTTGCTGCGCGACCAGTGCCTGCACCTGGGCGGGCAGGCTGATTTGGATTGTGTTGGCGGTGGCACTGGTCAGGCTGGTGGAAAGTACCGGCACGTTATTGATGCTGATATCCACCGCTTGGCGCGGGTGTTTCTCAGCCAGGAAGGCGTTGGTTTCAAGCGTCAGCACACTCAAGCCAGTCTTGGGCCGCAGGATAATTTCGGCATCCGTTCCAACCGACCCGGTGCCCCACGCCTCGGCAAACCACCAGCCTTTGGCCAGCGCCTGGGCGCCGGGGCTGCCCTCCGTGAACTGCAGCTTTTCACCTGCTCCAAATGAAGGAATCAATGTCCGGGATTCATCGGTGATTGGCGGACAGCCGGAGCACTGCTTCCAGCCCGGTGCCAGCACGTAGAAGCCGTCAACCTTTGCCAGCACATCGCTGTCGTGATTGATGCTGACCGTCGCTTGCAGGGCAGAGCGCTGTTCGAGCACATAGAGGGTGTCGTATGCAAACTTGCCGGAGTCGATGGCCCTCGTGGCCGCCAACTGCAGGTTTTCCTGAGCTTGTGCGCTCACTCGGCCCAGGTACACGGCATCCGTGGCGAGATGGTTTCTGCCCGCATAATCAGAGAGGGTCATCCAATGGGTTGTCAGGTTTTGCGGAACCACATAGCGGACCTTCTGATAGTGCGTCGCCGCGTTTTGCCAGAACGGGTCGACCATTCGGGTGTTCCACGTTGTGGCAGGCGTGACCATCAGTTGATGGCGAATGTGTTCCCAACCGGCACGGGTGTCAGTGATCTGCACCAGCAGTGCAATCGCCAGCAGCACAAGCGCGGTTCGTGGCGCAGTGTTACGCACGATCAGGCACACCACAGCGAAGATCGCCGCATACATTACCGGCCAGATCATCCGCCCCGACGCACGGAAAATACCGGCCATGGAAATGACGGAGTCAGGCAACCAGTAGACGAACTCGAACGGTCCGACACCGACCCTGTTGGAGAACGCGAAAAGCATTAATCCCAGCAGAGCCAGCAGCAATAACCAGCATTTGCGCATGCCCTCCATAACATGGCTGTCGCCTGAGTACATGCACCACAACGCACAAACGAGCAGGAACAGGACCCCCAATCCCGGAAAAGCCATACCGGCCGAATCCCCGGGTACGCCGGGTATATCGCCGAGGATGTAAGACCATCCGGCTGGGTCAAAGAACGTCAGCGCATTGGCACGAAACAGTCCGAATCCGAAAGAGGCCAGCCCGTCCCCTTCGACGGTGAAATAGCCCGCTTGCCAGCAACACAACCCTGTCAGCAGCAGAAAGCTGAACAGTTCGAAAAACGCGTTTTTCAGCTGCAATTGCCGCTTCGACGAACGGGCCAGCAGGTCGACCAGCCAGATCAAGCCCACCATCGCCAATAAGTAAGCGTGTATCAAAGCGGCGACCGCCAACAACATGCCCCAAGCCAGACGGCGCCGCTCGGTGTGTGGACGCAGGGCTAGATACAACGCAGCCAGAATCAGGAAATGCCCGGCCAGGGACAAATGCTCGCCCATCCTCGAAATCAGCGCCGGGTTGAACAGAAATAGCGCCGCGCCCAGCAAGCGCAGCGCAATGTTGGTGGTGACCAGGCCCATAAGCTTCCAGGCGAACCAGCCCTGTAGCACAAAACATAGCAGCAGCCAGATCCCCAAGTATTGAAAGGGTTCGGGCAGCCATGCGGCGAAGGGTTTGAAGATCAACGCCAACAGCGGATTGGAATCCGAAAAGATGATTGCGCTGCTCAGCTCCAATCCATACGAAGGATTGAGCCCCAGCGGCCACGACCAGGGCGATTGTCTGAAGAACACCCAACCGAGGTAGTGCGTCGCCGGATCACCACTGCCCAGCCATGCAATATTCTGCGGGTTCAGCGCCCTGGGGCCGATGACGATAAAAAACGCCACAACCCCCAGCAGCAGGGGCAACGCATTGACCCATGGACGTCTAACGGAATCCTTCGTTACGCATTGATGAGTCAATTGATTGCTCTTTTTTAGTCGTTTTTCTACCATCCGGCCGCCGCCAGTCTGCGACGAAAGAGCCGCATCGTATCGCGCCTCAAGACGAAATTGAACGCAAAAAAAAGCCCGCTTGCGCGGGCCTTTCGTGGGCAGAGTCGGCAACCTTAGAAATCCAGGTTGGACACCGCCAGCGCATTGCTCTCGATGAAATCACGGCGAGGTTCGACCGCATCACCCATCAGGGTGTTGAAGATCTGGTCTGCGCCAATGGCGTCTTCGATGGTGACTTTCAGCATGCGGCGCACGCTTGGGTCCATGGTGGTTTCCCACAGCTGATCCGGGTTCATTTCGCCCAGACCTTTGTAGCGCTGGATGGTGTGGCGCTTGGTGCTTTCAGCCATCAGCCAGTCGAGGGCTTCCTTGAACTCGGTGACCGCTTTCTTGCGCTCGCCACGCTGGATGTACGCGCCTTCGTCGAGCAGGGTGCTCAATTGAGCGCCGAGGGTGACGACGGTCTTGTAATCGTTGCTGCCGAAGAAGTCGCGGTTGAAGGTGACGTAGTTCGACAGGCCGTGGGAGATCAGCTCGACCTCTGGCAGCCAAACGCCACGTTCACGGTCTTCACGCAGACTGGCCTTGTACACCAGGCCCGACTTCTCGACGGTGCGCAGACGCACTTCGTACTGGGCCAGCCAGTCCTGCATCTTGGCGTGGTCGCCGAGCATTTCCAGGCTCACGGCCGGCAGGTAGATGAAGTGTTCGGTCAGCTCCTGTGGATACAGGCGCGACAGACGCTTGAGGGTCTTCATCACCATGCGGAAGTCGTTGACCAGACGCTCGAGGGCTTCACCGGAAATGCCCGGTGCCTCTTCGTTCAGGTGCAGGCTCGCATCTTCCAGGGCCGACTGCGTCATGTACTCTTCCATGGCGTCGTCGTCTTTGATGTATTGCTCCTGCTTGCCTTTCTTGACCTTGTACAGCGGCGGCTGGGCAATGTAGATGTAGCCGCGCTCGATCAGCTCCGGCAACTGACGGAAGAAGAAGGTCAGCAGCAGGGTACGAATGTGCGAACCGTCGACGTCAGCATCGGTCATGATGATGATGTTGTGATAGCGCAGCTTGTCGATGTTGTACTCTTCGCGACCGATACCGCAGCCGAGCGCGGTGATCAGCGTGCCCACTTCCTGGGAGGAGATCATCTTGTCGAAGCGAGCTTTCTCGACGTTGAGGATCTTGCCCTTCAGCGGCAGGATCGCCTGGGTCTTGCGGTTACGTCCCTGCTTGGCAGAGCCGCCCGCGGAGTCACCTTCCACGAGGTACAGTTCGGACAGCGCCGGGTCTTTTTCCTGGCAGTCAGCGAGCTTGCCCGGCAGGCCGGCGATGTCCAGCGCGCCTTTGCGGCGGGTCATCTCACGGGCCTTGCGCGCCGCTTCACGGGCACGGGCCGCATCGATCATCTTGCCGACGACCAGCTTGGCTTCGTTCGGGTTTTCCAGCAGGAAGTCGGAGAAGTACTTGCCCATCTCCTGCTCGACCGCGGTCTTCACTTCGGAAGACACCAGCTTGTCTTTGGTCTGCGAGCTGAACTTGGGATCCGGCACTTTCACCGAGATGATCGCGGTCAGGCCTTCACGGGCATCGTCACCGGTGGTCGCGACTTTGTGCTTCTTCGCCAGACCTTCCTGCTCGATGTAGTTGTTCAGGTTACGCGTCAGTGCGGAACGGAAACCCACCAGGTGAGTACCGCCGTCGCGCTGTGGAATGTTGTTGGTGAAGCACAACAGGTTCTCGTTGAAGCTGTCGTTCCACTGCAGGGCGATTTCCACGCCGATGCCGTCTTCACGCTGGATGTTGAAGTGGAACACCTGGTTGACCGCAGTCTTGTTGGTGTTCAGGTATTCAACGAATGCACGCAGGCCGCCTTCGTACTTGAACAGCTCTTCCTTGCCGCTGCGCTCGTCCTTGAGGACGATACCGACACCGGAGTTGAGGAAGGACAGTTCACGAATGCGCTTGGCCAGGATGTCCCAGCTGAAGTGAATGTTCTTGAAAGTTTCGCTGGACGCCTTGAAGTGGATCTGGGTACCGGTGGTTTCGCTGTCGCCGACGATTGCCATCGGTGCCTGAGGCACGCCGTGAACGTAGGTCTGTTCCCAGATCTTGCCGCTGCGGCGTACGGTCAGTACCAGCTCTTCGGACAGTGCGTTCACTACCGACACACCTACACCGTGCAGACCGCCGGATACCTTGTAGGAGTTATCGTCGAACTTACCGCCAGCGTGGAGGACGGTCATGATGACCTCGGCGGCGGAAACGCCTTCCTCTTTGTGCACGTCTACCGGGATGCCACGGCCGTTGTCTTTAACGGTGATGGACTCATCCGGGTGGATGATGATGCTGATGTCGTCGCAGTGGCCGGCGAGGGCTTCGTCGATCGAGTTGTCGACCACCTCGAACACCATGTGGTGCAGACCGCTGCCATCGTCGGTGTCACCAATGTACATACCGGGACGTTTGCGTACGGCATCCAGGCCTTTCAGCACTTTAATGCTCGTTGAGTCGTACGTATTTTCTTCGCTCAATGCCTTCACTCCCGATGGTCGTGGGTCTGGGTGATACGGCCCTGTTCCACGTGGAACAAAGCGACTGGCGTTTCCGTCTGCCAGCCTTCCCTCAATAATTCGTGATCTACACAGGTGATGAAAACCTGGCAGCGTAAGTCTTCCAGCAAGCGGCACAGCGCGCGACGGTGGCTCTCGTCCAGCTCGGACGGCAAGTCATCCACCAGATAAATACACTGGCCGCGTCGGGCCTGGCTCACCAGATGCCCCTGGGCAATTCGCAAGGCACAGACCACCAACTTCTGCTGCCCCCGGGACAAGATGTCCGCGGCGTTGTGCGCGCCCAATCTAAGGCGCAGGTCAGCTCGTTGCGGTCCGGCCTGGGTATGACCCATTTGCTGGTCCCGTTGAACGGCCCCAGCCAGTACGGCACTCAATTCCCGGTCCTTGTCCCAGCCTCGGTAATAGCTGAGCGTCAAACCTTCAAGCTCAACCAGTTCGCTCAAGGTTTGTTCAAAGACTGGTTTCAAGGCTTTGATGTAAGCGCGGCGGTATTCATCGATTTCAGCGCTGGCCTGGCACAGTTCCCTGTCCCAAACCGCTTGCGAAACGGCGTCAAGTGTACCATGCCGCAGCCAGGAGTTTCTCTGGCGCAAGGCCTTCTGCAAACGCTGCCAAGTCGCCATGAAACGCGGTTCGACGTGGAACACACCCCAATCAAGAAACTGCCGACGAATCTTCGGCGCACCTTCGAGCAGGCGGAAGCTGTCGGGGTTGATCAGTTGCAACGGCAGGATCTCTGCCAGTTGTGCGGCGCTGCGCGCGTTCTGCCCGTCGATGCGGATCTGGAACTCGCCCTGACGGTCGCGAGATATCCCCAACGCACTGTGGCCACCCTCGGCCAATTCGACCTGACCGAACACGGTGCAGGCGAGTTGCTCGTACTGGATGACCGGCAACAGCCGCGTGCTACGAAACGAACGGGCAAGCCCCAGCAGATGAATGGCTTCCAGAACACTGGTTTTGCCGCTGCCGTTGGCGCCGTAAAGAATGTTGATGCGGGGGGAGGGGGAGAAGGTCACCGGGTGCAGATTGCGCACCGCGGTGACCGAAACACGACTTAAGGACATCCAGGATCAGCTGATTACAGACGCATCGGCATGACAACATAAGCCGAGTCGTCATTGTCGGACTCTTGTACCAGCGCACTGCTGTTGGAGTCGGACAGGATCAGGCGAACCTGTTCGGTGGTCATCACGCCCAGCACGTCGAGCAGGTAGCTCACGTTGAAGCCGATTTCCAGCGAGCCGCCGTTGTATTCAACGCCCACTTCTTCTTCCGCTTCTTCCTGCTCCGGGTTGTTGGCCTGGATCTTCAACTGACCGTTGGCCAATTGCAGACGGATGCCGCGGTACTTCTCGTTAGACAGAATCGCAGTACGGCTGAACGCTTCACGCAGAGCCTGACGATCGCCCAGTACCAGCTTGTCGCCGCCCTTCGGCAGAACGCGCTCGTAGTCCGGGAACTTGCCGTCGACCAGCTTCGAGGTGAAGGTGAATTCGCCGGTGGTGGCCCGGATGTGGTGCTGACCCAGAACGATGCTGACGTTGCCATCCGGCTCGGTGAGCAGACGCGCCAGTTCCAGAATGCCTTTGCGCGGCACGATCACCTGGTGACGATCCGGCTGACCGATATCGGCCTGCATCGAGCACATGGCCAGACGGTGACCGTCGGTGGCCACGGCGCGGATCACACCGGCCGAGACTTCCAGCAGCATACCGTTCAGGTAGTAGCGCACGTCCTGCTGGGCCATGGCGAAGCTGGTGCGTTCGATCAGTCGACGCAGTTTGCTTTGCTCCAGGCTGCAGGTCAGCGAACCAGGGCCTTCTTCAACCGTCGGGAAATCATTGGCCGGCAGGGTCGACAGGGTGAAACGGCTACGACCGGCCTTCACGACCAGCTTCTGCTCGTCGACCTTGATGTCGATCAGCGCGTCGTTGGGCAGGCTTTTGCAGATGTCCATCAGCTTGCGCGCAGGCACGGTGATGGAACCGGTTTCGGCCGGCTCTTCGAGTTGCACGCGACCGACCAGCTCGACTTCCAGGTCGGTACCGGTCAGCGACAGTTGCTGGCCATCGACGACCAACAGCACGTTGGACAGTACCGGCAAGGTCTGTCGGCGCTCGACGACGCCTGCGACCAGTTGCAGGGGTTTCAACAGGGCTTCGCGTTGAATGGTGAAATGCATGGTCTAGTCCCTTGCCTTAATAAGCTGCGCTGGTGTTCATCAAGTGGTCAGTGTACGCAGCAGGTTCTTGTAGTCCTCGCGGATGTCCGCGTCGGATTCCTTAAGTTCGTTGATCTTGCGGCAGGCGTGCAACACCGTCGTGTGGTCGCGACCACCAAACACATCGCCGATTTCCGGCAGGCTATGGTTGGTCAGCTCCTTGGACAGCGCCATGGCCACCTGACGCGGACGTGCCACCGAGCGCGAACGGCGCTTGGACAGCAGGTCGGAGATCTTGATCTTGTAGTATTCGGCGACGGTGCGCTGAATGTTATCCACAGAGACCAGTTTGTCCTGCAGTGCCAACAAGTCTTTCAGGGATTCGCGAATCAACTCGATGGTGATGTCGCGGCCCATGAAGTGCGAGTGGGCGATCACGCGTTTCAGCGCACCTTCCAGCTCGCGGACGTTGGACCGAATTCGCTGGGCAATGAAGAACGCCGCGTCGTGAGGCAACTCGACTTTGGCCTGGTCGGCCTTCTTCATCAAGATCGCCACGCGGGTTTCCAGCTCCGGCGGCTCGACGGCAACCGTCAGGCCCCAACCGAAGCGGGATTTGAGGCGCTCTTCAAGGCCTTCGATTTCTTTCGGGTAGCGGTCACTGGTGAGAATGACCTGCTGGCCACCTTCAAGCAGGGCGTTGAAGGTGTGGAAAAACTCTTCCTGGGAACGCTCTTTACGGGCGAAGAACTGAATGTCGTCGATCAGCAGAGCGTCCACCGAACGGTAGAAACGCTTGAATTCGTTGATCGCGTTCAGTTGCAGCGCCTTGACCATGTCGGCCACGAAGCGCTCGGAATGCAGGTACACGACCTTGGCATTCGGGTTCTTCTTTAATAGATGGTTACCCACTGCGTGCATCAAGTGGGTTTTACCCAGGCCGACGCCGCCATAAAGGAACAGCGGGTTGTAACCGTGCTTGGGATTGTCCGCCACCTGCCAGGCCGCCGCGCGGGCGAGCTGGTTGGACTTGCCTTCGACGAAGTTCTCGAAGGTGAAGGTACGGTTCAGGTAACTGGTGTGCTTGAGCGCGCCTTCGACCTGCACAGTGCGCTGTTCGGCGCGAACCGGGGCCTGTTGCGAGGCCGCACCGGCCATCGGGTCAAAGCTGTCGCGGGACGGCTCTTCACTGACTTCCTCGGTTTTCTGCGTCGAGCGCTTGGCCGGGGCTGCACTTGGAGCAGGTGCTGGCGCACTGGCCGGCGCGGTATTGGCCTGAGCCTGAGACACCTGCGCAGCAGCCAACGGCGCATTCGGTGCGGCACGCGGTGCCGAGCTGCGTTTGCTGCCTATTAATAAGGAAAGCGCTGGCGCCATGCCGTTGCCGTGCTCATCCAGCAGTTCAAGGACGCGACCGAGGTACTTTTCGTTGACCCAGTCCAGCACAAAACGGTTCGGTGCGTAGACGCGCAACTCGTCGCCTTCGGCTTCGACCTGTAGTGGACGGATCCAGGTGTTGAATTGTTGGGCAGGCAGCTCCTCGCGCAAAAGCTCCACGCACTGCTGCCAAAGTTCCACTGACACGGATATCCCCTAAGTTGAAAGCCGGTGAGGCAAAAACAAGCGGCCATTGTAGCGGCGAGCCGTCCACTTATCCACATGCAGGTTGTGTGGTGACCATGATTAATCAATGCGTTAACCGGTAAAAAGGCGACCAACGGTGTGTGCATAAGCTCTGTGGATAACCGCCTCTGAGGGCACTGGACAACTGGGCGTAGAACTCGGTGGATAACCACCCTGTGGATAACAGGCCTTTTCACACACAGGTTATCCGACAGCGCAGCACAGGCTGAACACGGTTTTCCACTGTAGTTGTCATTCTCTGTACATCACGCTCTATAAGGGCTGAGCATGGTTATCCACAGACGAAGGCTGCCCTAGCTTTTATAAGCTTTACAGAAAAGCTTTAAATAATTCCCTTCTTTATTTTTATGTCTGGCAACCAGGATTTCGCTTCCGGAAGCTCCAGAGATCTATTTATAAGGAAACGTTGGTTGGAAATTGACCTGAAGGCTTGCTTTCTCTAGAATCCCCGGTCTCTTAAAACGGGGGCCATTCCGGCCCGTTGTGGACGAACCAGGTAACACGACATGAAACGTACTTTCCAACCAAGCACTATCAAACGCGCTCGTACCCACGGTTTCCGTGCTCGCATGGCTACCAAGAACGGTCGCGCTGTCCTGTCGCGTCGTCGCGCCAAAGGTCGTGCGCGTCTGGCAGTTTGATAATCCGGTACTGGAGGTGAGTCAGGACTTCAGTCGGGAAAAGCGTCTGCTTACCCCCCGGCATTTCAAGGCAGTCTTTGACTCCCCTACCGGCAAGGTTCCGGGGAAAAATCTCCTGCTCCTTGCGCGCAACAACGACCTTGATCACCCCCGTCTCGGGCTGGTTATCGGGAAAAAGAGCGTAAAGCTCTCCGTTGAGCGCAATCGCCTCAAACGTCTGATGCGCGAATCGTTCCGTCTGCACCAGGATTCTCTGGTCGGCTGGGACATCGTTATCGTCGCGCGCAAAGGTTTGGGCGACGTAGAAAACCCCGAATTGATTCAGCATTTCGGCAAACTCTGGAAGCGTCTGGCCCGTAACAAGCCAGTTCCAGCAGTCAAAGCCGAAACTGTAGGGGTAGACAGTCCAGATGCGTAAACTGGCACTCGTTCCGATCCAGTTTTATCGCTACGCCATTAGTCCTTTGATGGCCAGTCACTGTCGTTTCTACCCCAGTTGTTCTTGCTACGCGTATGAAGCCATCGAAAATCATGGCCTTCTGCGCGGTGGCTGGCTGGCCTTTCGTCGTTTAGGTCGCTGTCATCCGTGGAATCCCGGTGGTTATGACCCGGTTCCACCTATCCCTACCTCCCGTTCTTCTTCGATGGCCGAGTAATCATGGATATCAAACGCACGATCCTGATCGTCGCCCTGGCAATCGTGTCCTACGTTATGGTTCTTAAATGGAACCAGGACTATGGCCAGGCTGCCCTGCCGACTCAGAATGTTGCTTCCAGTACGACTGCATCCGGTTTGCCGGACACCGTTCCTGGCAATAACGCTTCCGCCAGTGACGATATTCCGCGTGCCGCAAGCGATACCAGCGCACCTGTGGAAACTCCGGTCGCTGCCAGCAAGGATCTGATCCAGGTCAAGACCGACGTGCTCGATCTGGCGATCGATCCACAGGGCGGTGACGTTGCTCAACTGACTTTGCCACTGTATCCACGTCGTCAGGATCGTCCTGATGTGCCGTTTCAGCTGTTCGACAACGGCGGCGAGCGTACTTATCTGGCACAAAGCGGCCTGATCGGCACTAACGGTCCGGACGCAAGCCCGGCCGGTCGTCCGGTTTACGCCTCGGAGAAGAAAAGTTATCAACTGGCTGACGGTCAGGACCAACTGGTTGTCGACCTCAAGTTCAGCAAGGACGGCGTCAACTACATCAAGCGTTTCACTCTGAAACGCGGCCTGTATGACGTGACCGTGACCTACCTTGTGGATAACCAGAGCGCTCAGCCTTGGTCGGGTTCGATGTTCGCCCAGCTGAAGCGCGACGCCAGTGCCGACCCTTCGTCGACCACTGCCACCGGCACCGCGACTTACCTGGGCGCTGCCCTGTGGACAAGTTCCGAGCCGTACAAGAAAGTGTCCATGAAAGACATGGACAAAGGTCAGCTCAAGGAAACCGTCACCGGTGGCTGGGTAGCCTGGCTGCAACACTACTTCGTGACTGCATGGGTTGCGCCGAAGGGCGAAAACAACATCGTTCAGACGCGTAAGGACAGCAAAGGCAACTACATCATCGGTTACACCGGTCCTTCGCTGACCGCTGCACCGGGTGCGAAAGTTGAAACCAGCGCCATTCTGTACGCCGGTCCGAAAAGTCAGGCCGTGCTGAAAGAGTTGTCCCCAGGTCTGGAGCTGACTGTCGACTATGGCATTCTTTGGTTCATCGCCCAGCCGATCTTCTGGTTGCTGCAACACATTCACGCGATCGTGGGTAACTGGGGCTGGTCGATCATCTTCCTGACCATGCTGATCAAAGGGATCTTCTTCCCGCTGTCGGCTGCCAGCTACAAATCCATGGCGCGCATGCGTGCCGTTGCGCCGAAACTGGCTGCACTGAAAGAGCAACATGGCGATGACCGGCAGAAAATGTCGCAAGCCATGATGGAGCTGTACAAGAAAGAGAAGATCAATCCACTGGGTGGCTGCTTGCCGATCCTCGTGCAGATGCCGGTTTTCCTTTCGCTGTACTGGGTTCTGCTGGAAAGCGTGGAAATGCGCCAGGCGCCGTTCATGCTGTGGATCACCGACCTGTCGATCAAGGATCCGTTCTTCATCCTGCCGATCATCATGGGCGCGACCATGTTCATTCAGCAGCGTCTGAACCCGACTCCGCCGGATCCGATGCAGGCGAAGGTCATGAAAATGATGCCAATCATCTTCACCTTCTTCTTCCTGTGGTTCCCTGCTGGTCTGGTGCTGTACTGGGTTGTGAACAACTGCCTGTCGATTGCCCAACAGTGGTACATCACGCGTAAGATCGAAGCGGCGACGAAAAAAGCCGAGGCGTAACTTACTCTGTGGATAACACCACTCAAAACGCCCCCTAGTGGGGCGTTTTGCTATCTGCCACTTTTGTCTGGATTCCGGTTTATGAGCGCACCTCGTGAAACCATCGCCGCTGTCGCCACCGCTCAAGGTCGCGGCGGTGTCGGCATCGTCCGTATTTCCGGGCCGTTGGCCAGCGTTGCGGCCAAAGCCATCAGCGGCCGCGAACTGAAACCGCGTTACGCACATTACGGTCCGTTTTTCAGTGCTGATCAGCAGGTGCTGGACGAAGGCCTGGCCCTGTATTTCCCGGGACCAAACTCGTTCACTGGCGAAGATGTGCTGGAGTTGCAGGGGCACGGTGGCCCGATCGTTCTCGACATGCTGCTCAAGCGTTGCCTGGAACTGGGTTGCCGTCTGGCCCGCCCGGGTGAATTCAGCGAGCGTGCGTTCCTCAACGACAAACTCGACCTGGCTCAGGCCGAGGCGATCGCCGACCTGATCGAAGCCAGTTCTGCACAGGCTGCACGCAATGCCTTGCGCTCACTGCAAGGGGCGTTCTCCCTGCGTGTGCATAACCTCACTGAACAACTGATCGGCCTGCGCATTTACGTCGAAGCCGCGATCGACTTCCCGGAAGAGGAAATCGATTTTCTGGCCGATGGCCACGTACTGAGCATGCTCGACAAGGTACGTGAAGAGTTATCCACCGTGCTGCGTGAAGCCGGGCAGGGTGCCTTGTTGCGTGATGGCATGACGGTGGTGATCGCCGGTCGTCCGAATGCCGGCAAGTCCAGCCTGTTGAATGCCCTGGCTGGCCGCGAAGCCGCGATCGTGACCGAAATTGCCGGCACCACCCGGGATATCCTGCGCGAACATATCCACATCGATGGCATGCCGTTACACGTGGTGGACACCGCAGGTTTGCGCGATACCGACGATCATGTGGAAAAGATCGGCGTCGAGCGTGCGTTGAAAGCGATCACTGAAGCGGATCGGGTGCTGCTGGTGGTCGATGCCACCGCGCCGGAAGCTGCAGATCCGTTCGCACTGTGGCCGGAATTCCTCGAGACCCGGCCGGATCCCGCCAAAGTCACCTTGATTCGCAACAAGGCTGACCTGACGGGTGAGGTGATTGCCCTGGAAGTCAGCGACGATGGTCACGTAACCATCAGCCTCAGCGCCAAATCCGCTGGCGAAGGTCTGGAGTTGCTGCGCGAACACCTCAAGGCCTGCATGGGCTATGAGCAAACCTCGGAAAGTAGCTTCAGTGCCCGTCGCCGTCATCTGGAGGCTCTGCGCCATGCCAGTGCAGCGCTGGAACATGGTCGCGCACAGCTGACGTTGGCCGGTGCCGGTGAGCTACTGGCCGAGGATTTGCGTCAGGCCCAACACTCTCTGGGTGAAATAACCGGGGCATTCAGCTCCGATGACCTGCTTGGCCGGATCTTCTCCAGCTTCTGCATCGGTAAATAACCCTCCAGCTGTTTACAGACAGGCCCGTTCGCGGCCTGTCTGCACGCCTCATTTCTCGATTTCTTTCTCCAGTGCCGGGCAGATTCTCTCTCCCTGAGCGGATTTCCCTTGTCTGCCATTCACTGAGTCAGCTGATTTCTGTGGATTAAGCCCTGTGAATAACTGCCTCTGAGCTCAGTTGATAACAGGACCTGAAAACTGGATATAACTGCCTCTGTGGATAACCACCCCATTCATCCACAGGCTTAAACCGGTTATCCAAGGGCCTCATTGGCACCTGATAACAGGGTTTTGAAAGTCTGTACACATTGAATATAAAGACTTGTAGAGATCTATCCACAGAATGATCGCTCAGTAAGAATAAACATAAAAACAAAGGTTTTATAAATTTCTCTCTTTTTTATTCTTTTAACCTTGAGTTCTCCACAGCTGGTTAAATTTTGTGCAGAGGGTTCTTTAGGAAGGGCGAAGTCCCTATACTTGTCGACCAGGTTCAGAAACCTGATCTCAAACTATTCCTGAATGACCTACTTAAGCAGGCACGAGGTGCGTGGTGGATTTCCCTTCCCGTTTTGAAGTGATCGTCATCGGCGGCGGTCATGCCGGTACCGAGGCAGCACTGGCCTCAGCACGTATGGGGGCAAAAACCCTGTTGCTGACGCATAACGTGGAAACCCTCGGTGCCATGAGCTGCAACCCGGCTATTGGTGGCATTGGCAAAAGCCATCTGGTCAAGGAAATCGACGCCCTCGGCGGCGCGATGGCCATGGCTACGGATCTGGGCGGCATCCAGTTTCGCGTATTGAACAGCCGCAAAGGTCCGGCCGTACGGGCGACCCGTGCGCAAGCCGACCGCATTCTGTACAAGGCCGCTGTCCGCGAAATCCTCGAAAACCAGCCGAACCTGTGGATATTTCAACAGGCTGCTGATGACCTGATCGTCGAGCAGGACCAGGTTCGCGGTGTTGTCACGCAAATGGGTCTGCGGTTCTTCGCCGATTCCGTGGTGTTGACCACCGGTACCTTCCTCGGTGGACTTATCCACATCGGTTTGCAGAATTTTTCCGGCGGTCGTGCCGGTGATCCGCCGTCGATCGCCCTGGCCCACCGTTTGCGTGAACTGCCATTACGTGTCGGTCGCCTGAAAACCGGTACGCCACCGCGCATCGATGGCAAGTCTGTGGATTTCTCGGTCATGACCGAGCAACCAGGCGATACGCCGATCCCGGTAATGTCGTTCATGGGCAACAAAGAACAGCATCCGCGCCAGGTCAGCTGCTGGATTACGCACACAAACGCCCGCACTCACGAAATCATCGCGGCGAACCTCGATCGCTCGCCGATGTATTCCGCTGCCGGTGAAATCGAGGGCATCGGCCCGCGCTACTGCCCGTCGATCGAAGACAAGATTCACCGCTTTGCCGACAAGGAAAGCCATCAGGTGTTCATCGAGCCGGAAGGCCTGACCACCCATGAGCTTTACCCGAACGGGATATCCACAAGCTTGCCGTTCGACGTGCAATTGCAGATCGTGCAATCGATCCGCGGCATGGAAAACGCGCACATCGTGCGTCCGGGTTATGCGATCGAGTACGACTACTTCGACCCGCGTGATCTGAAGTACAGCCTGGAAACCAAGGTCATCGGCGGCCTGTTCTTCGCTGGCCAGATCAACGGCACCACCGGTTACGAAGAAGCCGGTGCGCAAGGTTTGCTCGCCGGGGCCAACGCCGCGTTGCGCGCCAAGGGCAAAGAAGCCTGGTGCCCGCGTCGCGACGAGGCGTACATCGGTGTGCTGGTCGATGACCTGATTACCCTCGGTACCCAAGAGCCGTACCGCATGTTCACTTCCCGTGCCGAGTACCGCCTGATTCTGCGTGAGGACAACGCCGACCTGCGTCTGACCGAAAAAGGTCGCGAACTGGGTCTGGTCGATGACGCGCGTTGGGCGGCCTTCTGCAAGAAACGCGAAAGCATCGAACTCGAAGAGCAGCGCCTGAAAAGCACCTGGGTTCGCCCGGGTACTCAGCAGGGCGATGCGATTGCGGATAAATTCGGTACGCCGCTGACTCACGAATACAACTTGCTCAACCTCTTGAGCCGTCCGGAAATCGACTACGCTGGTCTGGTCGAAGTGACCGGAAACGGCGCCGAAGACCCACAGGTCGCCGAACAGGTTGAAATCAAGACCAAATATGCCGGTTACATCGACCGTCAACAGGACGAAATCGCCCGTCTGCGCGCCAGTGAAGACACGAAACTGCCTGTGGATATCGATTACACCAACATTTCCGGTCTCTCCAAGGAGATCCAGAGCAAGCTCGGTGCGACGCGTCCGGAGACGCTCGGGCAAGCTTCACGGATTCCGGGCGTGACCCCGGCAGCGATTTCGCTGTTGATGATTCATTTGAAAAAACGCGGCGCGGGCCGTCAGTTGGAGCAAAGCGCTTGAGTTCTAAGGTCACTTCGCAACACGCCGAAGAGTTATCCACAGGAGCCCGCGAGCTCGGTATCAATCTCTGCGCAGCCCAGCACGAATTGTTGTTGGGTTACCTGGCCCTGTTGATCAAATGGAACCAGGCCTACAACCTGACTGCAGTTCGCGATCCTGACGAAATGGTTTCGCGGCATCTGCTCGATAGCTTGAGCGTGATGTCGTTCATCGAAAACGGCCGCTGGCTCGACGTCGGCAGTGGCGGCGGCATGCCGGGGATCCCGTTGGCGATCCTGTATCCAGACTCGCAAGTGACCTGTCTGGACAGCAACGGCAAGAAAACCCGCTTCCTGACTCAGGTCAAACTCGAACTCAAACTGGATAACCTGCAAGTTATCCACAGTCGCGTCGAAGCTTTCCAGCCTGCCCAGCCATTCAACGGGATCATTTCCCGGGCATTCAGCAGCATGGAGAACTTCACCAACTGGACTCGCCACCTCGGCGATGCCGACACGCGCTGGCTGGCAATGAAGGGCGTTCATCCGGCCGATGAGCTGGTAGCATTGCCGGCAGACTTCAAACTCGATAGCGAACACGCCCTGGCCGTACCCGGTTGCCAAGGCCAACGCCATCTGCTGATACTGCGCCGCACGGCATGATTGGGAACACAAGCAAGAATGGCTAAGGTATTCGCGATAGCGAACCAGAAGGGTGGTGTGGGCAAGACCACCACCTGCATCAACCTCGCAGCATCCCTGGTCGCGACCAAGCGCCGGGTGCTGTTGATCGATCTCGATCCACAGGGCAACGCCACCATGGGTAGCGGTGTGGATAAACATGGCCTGGAAAACTCGGTCTACGACCTGCTGATCGGCGAATGCGATCTGGCCCAGGCCATGCACTACTCCGAGCACGGCGGATATCAACTGCTGCCGGCCAACCGCGACCTGACCGCGGCCGAAGTGGTTCTGCTGGAAATGCAGATGAAGGAAAGCCGTCTGCGCAGCGCGCTGGCACCGATCCGTGAAAACTACGATTACATTCTGATCGACTGCCCGCCGTCGCTGTCGATGCTCACGTTGAACGCATTGGTTGCCGCCGATGGGGTCATTATCCCCATGCAATGCGAATACTTTGCGCTCGAAGGTTTGAGCGACCTTGTGGATAACATCAAGCGTATCGCCGAACTGCTGAACCCGAACCTCAAGGTCGAAGGTTTGCTGCGCACCATGTACGACCCGCGTCTGAGCCTGATGAACGATGTTTCGGCGCAGCTCAAGGAACACTTTGGTGAGCAGTTGTACGACACGGTGATCCCGCGCAACATCCGTCTGGCCGAAGCGCCGAGCTACGGTATGCCGGCACTGGCCTACGACAAGCAATCGCGCGGCGCGCTGGCCTACCTGGCCCTGGCGGGCGAGATGGTTCGCCGTCAGCGCAAAAATTCACGCATCGCCGCTGCCCAGCCAACTTAAGGAATCCCCATGGCCGTCAAGAAACGAGGTCTCGGACGTGGACTGGATGCACTGCTGAGTGGTCCGACCGTCAGCGCGCTGGAAGAACAGGCGGCGCAGGCCGATACCCGTGAACTGCAACACCTGCCTCTGGACCTGCTGCAGCGTGGCAAATACCAGCCACGCCGCGACATGGACCCGCAGGCGCTGGAAGAGCTGGCTCAGTCGATCAAGGCGCAAGGCGTGATGCAGCCGATCGTGGTTCGCCCGATTGGCGGTGGCCGCTTCGAAATCATTGCCGGTGAACGCCGCTGGCGCGCCAGTCAGCAGGCCGGCCAGGAAACCATCCCGGCGATGGTCCGTGATGTGCCGGATGAGACCGCGATCGCCATTGCGCTGATCGAGAACATCCAGCGAGAAGACCTGAACCCGATCGAAGAAGCCGTCGCCTTGCAGCGTCTGCAGCAGGAATTCCAGCTCACTCAACAACAGGTTGCCGAGGCTGTGGGTAAGTCCCGTGTGACTGTGGCTAACCTGTTGCGCCTCATTGCACTGCCGGAAGTCATCAAGACCATGCTGTCCCACGGTGACCTGGAAATGGGTCATGCCCGTGCTTTACTCGGTCTGCCGGACAATCAGCAGGTGGAAGGGGCGCGACATGTTGTCGCACGAGGCCTGACTGTGCGCCAAACTGAGGCACTGGTACGCCAGTGGTTGAGTGGCAAACCGGAGCCTGTGGAAGCGGCCAAACCCGACCCGGATATCGCCCGGCTCGAACAGCGTCTGGCCGAGCGCCTAGGCTCTGCGGTGCAGATTCGCCACGGCAAGAAGGGAAAAGGTCAGCTGGTGATTGGTTACAACTCACTCGATGAGCTTCAAGGTGTGCTCGCACACATCCGCTGAAACATTTCCTCATGTAGCGCGCAGTCGGAAATCACTACCTGACAGTTGAATAGGGGCAGAACCGCCCCTATACTCTGCGCGCATTTTGTCGGCACAAATTATGCCAAGTTATTGAATTCTGGCAGCCGACCATTGGAGAGCAAACGTGATGGAAACCCGCAAGCCAAACCGCCTGCCGTTCCATCGCCTGGCGGTTTTTCCGGTGTTGATGGCTCAATTTGTCATTTTGCTCATTGCCGCTTTGGCGCTCTGGCAATGGCATGGAGTCGTTGCCGGATACTCGGGACTTTGCGGAGGCCTGATAGCCTTGCTGCCCAATGTTTATTTCGCTCACAAGGCATTTCGGTTTTCCGGCGCCCGAGCAGCCCAGTCCATCGTCCGGTCATTTTATGCCGGCGAGGCAGGCAAACTGATTTTGACGGCAGTGCTGTTTGCACTGGTGTTTGCAGGTGTGAAGCCATTGGCGCCGATCGCAGTATTCGGCGCTTTCGTGCTGACTCAGTCGGTCAGCTGGTTCGCTCCCCTGCTGATGAGAACAAGACTTTCGAGACCTTAGGGCGTTTGAGGCAACCATGGCAGAAACAACCGCTTCGGGCTATATCCAGCACCACTTGCAGAACCTGACCTTCGGTCAGCTACCTAACGGCGGCTGGGGCTTTGCCCATACCGCAGCAGAAGCCAAGGAAATGGGCTTCTGGGCTTTCCACGTCGATACCCTCGGCTGGTCGGTCGCGCTGGGTCTGATCTTCGTTTTCCTTTTCCGCATGGCGGCAAAGAAAGCGACATCGGGTCAGCCAGGTGCTTTGCAGAACTTCGTTGAAGTATTGGTCGAATTCGTCGATGGCAGCGTGAAAGACAGCTTCCATGGCCGTAGCCCGGTGATTGCACCGCTGGCACTGACCATCTTCGTCTGGGTGTTCCTGATGAACGCTGTCGACCTGGTACCGGTCGACTGGATTCCTCAGCTGGCCATCCTGATCACCGGCGACCACCACATCCCGTTCCGTGCCGTGTCGACTACCGACCCGAACGCGACCCTGGGCATGGCGTTCTCGGTTTTCGCACTGATCATTTTCTACAGCATCAAGGTCAAGGGCATCGGCGGCTTCATCGGCGAACTGACCCTGCACCCGTTCGGCAGCAAGAACATCTTTGTTCAGGCCCTGCTGATCCCGGTGAACTTCCTGCTGGAATTCGTGACTCTGATCGCCAAACCGATCTCTCTGGCCCTGCGTCTGTTCGGCAACATGTATGCCGGCGAGCTGGTGTTCATTCTGATCGCTGTGATGTTCGGCAGCGGCCTGCTCTGGCTGAGCGGCCTGGGCGTTGTTCTGCAGTGGGCGTGGGCTGTGTTCCACATCCTGATCATCACTCTGCAGGCGTTCATCTTCATGATGCTGACCATCGTCTACCTGTCGATGGCGCACGAAGAAAACCATTAAGACCAGTCTCGACTAGTCTGATGTCCTTCCCGGTCAAACGGGAAGGGGCTCTTCACAGGGCACCTGAAACGATTTGTTTTACCGCTTTAATCTAAAAAACCTAAACCATACGACGTAAAAGTCGGGAGGAAAGATGGAAACTGTAGTTGGTCTAACCGCTATCGCTGTTGCACTGTTGATCGGCCTGGGCGCACTGGGTACCGCAATTGGTTTCGGCCTGCTGGGCGGCAAGTTCCTGGAAGGCGCCGCGCGTCAGCCAGAAATGGTTCCAATGCTGCAAGTTAAAATGTTCATCGTTGCCGGTCTGCTCGACGCCGTAACCATGATCGGTGTTGGTATCGCTCTGTTCTTCACCTTTGCGAACCCGTTCGTTGGTCAGATCGCTGGCTAATTACCCGGATTCTTCCGAGTAATTTGGTGTGATGGACAACGTAACTGCGAGGTGTTGGCGTGAACATTAATGCGACCCTGATTGGCCAGTCCGTTGCGTTCCTGATTTTTGTACTGTTCTGCATGAAGTTCGTATGGCCTCCGGTCATCACTGCTCTGCACGAACGTCAAAAGAAGATCGCTGATGGTCTGGACGCTGCCAGCCGTGCAGCTCGCGACCTGGAGTTGGCCCAAGAGAAAGCGGGTCAGCAACTGCGCGAAGCGAAAGCTCAGGCAGCTGAAATCATCGAGCAAGCCAAGAAACGCGGTAACCAGATTGTCGAAGAGGCTGTTGAAAAAGCCCGTGTCGACGCTGACCGTGTGAAGGTTCAGGCTCAAGCCGAGATCGAACAGGAACTGAACAGTGTCAAAGACAAGCTGCGCGCCCAAGTGGGCTTGCTGGCTGTCGGCGGCGCCGAGAAGATCCTGGGTGCCACAATCGATCAAAACGCGCACGCAGAGCTGGTTAACCAACTGGCTGCTGAAATCTAAGCGAGGGCGATCATGGCAGAACTGACCACGTTGGCCCGACCTTACGCTAAGGCGGCCTTCGAGCACGCTCAGGCCCACCAGCAACTGGCCAATTGGTCAGCCATGCTCGGCCTGGCTGCAGCGGTGTCGCAAGACGACACCATGCAGCGCGTGCTCAAGGCCCCGCGACTGACGAGCGCAGAAAAGGCCGCCACGTTCATTGACGTGTGCGGCGACAAGTTTGATGCCAAGGCACAGAACTTCATCAATGTCGTTGCCGAAAACGACCGTCTCCCGCTTCTGCCGGAGATCGCCGCTCTTTTCGACCTGTACAAGGCCGAACAAGAGAAGTCGGTAGACGTTGAAGTGACCAGTGCTTTCGCATTGAACCAAGAACAGCAAGACAAACTCGCCAAGGTTCTCAGTGCACGACTCAACCGGGAAGTGCGCCTGCAAGTTGCGGAGGATGCTGCCCTTATAGGTGGTGTCGTTATCCGCGCCGGCGACCTGGTTATCGATGGCTCGATTCGCGGCAAAATCGCGAAACTTGCCGAAGCATTGAAATCTTGAGTTTGAAGGGGCAGCAGAGCAATGCAGCAACTCAATCCTTCCGAAATAAGTGAAATTATCAAGGGCCGCATCGACAAGCTCGATGTGACCTCCCAAGCCCGTAACGAAGGCACTGTCGTCAGCGTATCTGACGGCATCGTGCGGATTCACGGTCTGGCCGACGTCATGTACGGCGAGATGATCGAGTTTCCGGGCGGCGTCTACGGTATGGCCCTCAACCTGGAGCAAGACTCCGTAGGTGCCGTTGTATTGGGCGCATACACCAGTCTGGCTGAAGGCATGAGCGCCAAGTGCACCGGCCGCATCCTCGAAGTTCCGGTGGGTAAGGAACTGCTGGGTCGCGTAGTCGACGCATTGGGTAACCCTGTTGACGGCAAAGGTCCACTGGGCAACACCTTGACCGACGCGGTCGAGAAAGTTGCACCGGGCGTGATCTGGCGTAAGTCGGTAGACCAGCCTGTACAGACTGGCTACAAGGCTGTCGATGCCATGATCCCTGTCGGCCGTGGCCAGCGTGAGCTGATCATCGGTGACCGTCAGATCGGTAAAACCGCTCTGGCGATCGACGCGATCATCAACCAGAAAGACAGCGGCATTTTCTGCGTCTACGTAGCCATCGGTCAGAAGCAATCGACCATCGCCAACGTGGTTCGCAAGCTGGAAGAAAACGGCGCTCTGGCCAACACGATCATCGTGGCTGCCAGTGCTTCGGAATCTCCTGCGCTGCAATTCCTGGCACCGTACTCCGGTTGCACCATGGGTGAATTCTTCCGCGACCGCGGTGAAGACGCGCTGATCGTTTATGACGATCTGTCCAAGCAAGCAGTGGCTTACCGCCAGATTTCCCTGCTGCTGCGCCGTCCACCAGGCCGTGAAGCTTACCCAGGCGACGTGTTCTACCTCCACTCCCGTCTGCTGGAGCGCGCATCCCGCGTTTCGGAAGAGTACGTAGAGAAGTTCACCAACGGCGCAGTGACCGGCAAAACCGGTTCCCTGACCGCACTGCCGATCATCGAAACCCAGGCTGGCGACGTTTCCGCGTTCGTTCCGACCAACGTGATTTCCATCACCGACGGTCAGATCTTCCTGGAATCGGCCATGTTCAACTCGGGCATCCGCCCTGCAGTGAACGCCGGTGTTTCGGTATCCCGTGTGGGTGGTGCCGCTCAGACCAAGATCATCAAGAAGCTGTCCGGTGGTATCCGTACCGCTCTGGCTCAGTACCGTGAACTGGCGGCATTCGCCCAGTTCGCTTCTGACCTGGACGAAGCGACCCGTAAGCAACTTGAGCATGGTCAGCGCGTTACCGAGCTGATGAAGCAGAAGCAATACGCACCAATGTCGATCGCTGACATGGCGCTGTCGCTGTATGCCGCTGAGCGTGGGTTCCTGACTGACATTGAAATCGCCAAGATCGGCAGCTTCGAACAAGCGCTGATTGCTTTCTTCAACCGCGATCACGCCGATTTGATGGCCAAGATCAACGTTAAAGGTGACTTCAATGACGAAATCGACGCTGGCATGAAAGCCGGTATCGAGAAGTTCAAGGCCACCCAAACCTGGTAAGCCGCAGCGGGAGCCGTGAGGCTCCCGCTTGCTAACCTGATAGGTGTTACATGGCAGGCGCAAAAGAGATTCGCAGTAAGATTGCGAGCATCAAAAGCACGCAAAAAATTACCAGCGCCATGGAAAAAGTGGCGGTCAGCAAAATGCGCAAGGCACAAATGCGCATGGCTGCTAGCCGTCCTTATGCGGAGCGTATCCGCCAGGTAATTGGGCATCTGGCCAACGCCAACCCGGAATACCGCCACCCGTTCATGATCGACCGCGAAGTAAAGCGCGTCGGTTATGTCGTCGTGAGCAGTGACCGTGGTCTGTGCGGCGGCTTGAACACCAACCTGTTCAAGGCCCTGGTCAAGGACATGGCGGTAAACCGCGAAAACGGCGTCGAGATTGATCTGTGTGTCGTTGGTAGCAAGGGTGCGGCCTTTTTCCGTAACTTCGGCGGTAACGTCGTTGCAGCTATCAGCCACCTGGGTGAAGAGCCGTCGATCAATGATCTGATCGGCAGCGTCAAGGTGATGCTGGATGCCTACCTGGATGGCCGTATTGACCGCCTGTCCGTGGTGTCCAACAAGTTCATCAACACCATGACGCAACAGCCTACCGTGGAGCAGTTGATTCCACTGGTGGCAACCCCGGATCAGGATCTCAAGCACCACTGGGACTATCTCTACGAACCGGATGCCAAAGAGCTGCTTGACGGCTTGATGGTCCGTTACGTCGAGTCGCAGGTCTACCAGGCGGTGGTCGAGAACAACGCGGCTGAACAAGCTGCGCGGATGATCGCGATGAAGAACGCTACCGACAACGCCGGTGATTTGATCAGCGATTTGCAGCTGATCTACAACAAGGCGCGTCAGGCTGCGATCACCCAAGAGATCTCGGAAATCGTCGGCGGCGCTGCCGCGGTTTAACGGTTCAAATATTCAGAGGATCCAGCTATGAGTAGCGGACGTATCGTTCAAATCATCGGCGCCGTTATCGACGTGGAATTTCCACGCGACAGCGTACCGAGCATCTACAACGCGCTGAAAGTAGTGAGCGCGGCCGAAACCACTCTGGAAGTTCAGCAACAGCTGGGCGACGGCGTGGTTCGCACCATTGCGATGGGTTCCACCGAGGGCTTGAAGCGCGGTCTGGAAGTTACCGATTCCGGCGCAGCCATCTCCGTACCGGTCGGTAAAGCGACCCTGGGCCGGATCATGGACGTTCTGGGTAACCCGATCGACGAAGCAGGTCCTATCGACACCGAAGAGCGTTGGGGCATTCACCGTCCAGCACCTTCGTTCGCTGAACAGGCAGGCGGCAACGACCTGCTGGAAACCGGCATCAAGGTTATCGACCTGGTTTGCCCGTTTGCCAAGGGCGGTAAAGTCGGTCTGTTCGGTGGTGCCGGTGTAGGCAAAACCGTAAACATGATGGAACTGATCCGTAACATCGCCATCGAGCACAGCGGTTATTCCGTGTTCGCCGGTGTGGGTGAGCGTACTCGTGAGGGTAACGACTTCTACCACGAGATGAAGGACTCCAACGTTCTGGACAAAGTGGCACTGGTTTACGGTCAGATGAACGAGCCGCCGGGAAACCGTCTGCGCGTAGCACTGACCGGCCTGACCATGGCCGAGAAGTTCCGTGACGAAGGTAACGACGTTCTGCTGTTCGTCGACAACATCTATCGTTACACCCTGGCCGGTACCGAAGTATCCGCACTGCTGGGCCGTATGCCTTCGGCAGTAGGTTACCAGCCGACCCTGGCTGAAGAGATGGGCGTTCTGCAAGAACGTATCACTTCGACCAAAGAAGGTTCGATCACCTCGATCCAAGCGGTATACGTACCTGCGGACGACTTGACCGACCCGTCGCCAGCGACCACCTTCGCCCACTTGGACGCCACCGTCGTTCTGTCCCGTGACATCGCTTCCCTGGGTATCTACCCAGCGGTAGATCCACTGGATTCGACTTCGCGCCAGCTGGATCCGAACGTAATCGGTCAGGACCACTACGACACCGCTCGCGGCGTTCAGTACGTTCTGCAACGTTACAAAGAGCTGAAAGACATCATCGCGATCCTGGGTATGGACGAGCTGTCGGAAGCCGACAAACAGTTGGTTAACCGTGCTCGTAAGATTCAGCGCTTCTTGTCGCAGCCGTTCTTCGTGGCTGAAGTCTTCACCGGTGCTTCGGGTAAATACGTTTCCCTGAAAGACACCATTGCTGGCTTCAAAGGCATCCTCAACGGTGACTACGACCACCTGCCAGAACAAGCGTTCTACATGGTTGGCGGCATCGAAGAAGCGATCGAGAAAGCCAAGAAACTGTAATCCCGGCGCCCGGCAACGGGCGCTAATTTAGGTTGAGGCAATCAGATGGCTATGACAGTCCATTGCGATATCGTCAGCGCGGAAGGGGAAATCTTTTCCGGCCTGGTCGAGATGGTGATTGCGCACGGTGCACTGGGTGATCTTGGTATCGCTCTGGGTCACGCGCCGCTGATCACTAATCTGAAGCCAGGTCCGATCCGCCTGATCAAGCAAGGCGGGGAAGCCGAGGTGTTCTACATCTCCGGTGGTTTCCTCGAGGTTCAGCCGAACATGGTCAAGGTGCTTGCCGATACCGTGCAACGTGCCGCCGACCTGGATGAAGCTCAAGCCCAGGCAGCTCTCAAGGCTGCCGAAGCTGCTCTGCACGAGAAGAGCGCAGATTTCGATTACGGAGCTGCGTCCGCACGTCTGGCCGAGGCTGCAGCTCAGCTGCGCACCGTCCAGCAGATCCGCAAGAAGTTTGGCGGTTAATCCGTCAGCCACTTGTTGTGCGATTGATAAAAAAGGGTAGCCTCGGCTACCCTTTTTTCTTTTCCGATTTTTACAACCCGGTCGCAGTTGCTGACCACCCAGGATTGGTAGCCAGTCATGTCTCTTGAAATCGTTATCCTCGCGGCCGGTCAAGGCACCCGTATGCGTTCGGCGTTGCCGAAAGTGCTGCACCCGGTTGCCGGCAATTCCATGCTTGGCCATGTTGTCCACAGCGCACGGCAGCTTGATCCACAGCGCATTCATGTGGTGATCGGCCACGGTGCCGATGTGGTACGTGAGCGTCTGGCGGCTGACGATCTGAATTTCGTGCTGCAGGACAAGCAATTGGGCACTGGTCATGCAACGGCTCAGGCTGTGCCGTTCATCAGCGCCGACACCGTGCTGATTCTCTACGGCGACGTGCCGTTGATCGAAGTTGAAACCCTGCAGCGCCTGCTCAAGCACGTCGTACCGGGCCAGATGGGCCTGTTGACCGTCGAGCTGGAAGACCCGACCGGTTACGGCCGCATCGTGCGCAACGCTGACGGTAAGGTCGCTGCCATCGTTGAGCATAAGGATGCCAGCGAAGCCCAGCGCGCAATCACCGAAGGCAACACCGGCATTCTCGCCGTCCCGGCCAATCGCCTGGCCGACTGGATGAGCCGCCTGTCGAACAACAACGCGCAGGGCGAGTACTACCTGACCGATGTGATCGAAATGGCGGTCAGCGATGGTTTGGTAGTGGCCACTGAACAACCGCACGACCCGATGGAAGTGCAGGGGGCCAATGATCGTAAGCAACTGTCCGAACTGGAGCGGCATTACCAGTTGCGCGCCGGTCGCCGTCTGATGGCGCAAGGCGTGACCCTGCGTGACCCGGCGCGTTTCGATGTGCGTGGCGAAGTCACCGTCGGTCGTGATGTGCTGATCGACGTCAACGTGATTCTCGAAGGCAATGTTGTCATCGAGGACGACGTGGTGATTGGTCCGAACTGCGTGATCAAGGACAGTACCCTGCGCAAAGGCGTGGTGATCAAGGCCAACAGTCACATCGAAGGCGCGATGCTTGGCGAAGGCAGCGATGCCGGTCCATTTGCTCGTCTGCGTCCGGGCACGGTGCTCGAAGCGCGCGCGCATGTGGGTAACTTTGTCGAATTGAAAAACGCGCGCATGGGCGAGGGCGCCAAGGCCGGGCATCTGACCTATCTGGGTGATGCCGAAATTGGCGCTCGCACCAACATTGGCGCGGGCACCATCACCTGCAACTACGATGGCGCCAACAAGTGGAAAACCGTGTTGGGCGAGGACGTGTTCATCGGCTCCAACAACTCGTTGGTGGCACCTGTGGATATCTCATCCGGGGCAACCACCGCGGCTGGCTCGACCATTACGCAGAATGTGGATAACGCTCAGTTGGCCGTTGGTCGGGCGCGGCAGAAAAATATCGATGGCTGGAAGCGTCCGGAGAAGATCAAGAAGAGCTGAGTTATCCACAGTAGCTCTACGATCAAAAGATCGCAGCCTTCGGCAGCTCCTACAGGGATGCCGGGGGGACTGCGATTTTTTTATGGCCTGAGCTTGACGATTGAACGGCAATAGGTTTTGATTGCTTCCGTTATCTTTCGAATCGAAACTTAGGCCGTCATGTCGAAACGCAATACGCCCCAACGCCGACACAATATCCTCGCCTTGCTCAATGAGCAGGGCGAAGTCAGTGTGGATGAACTGGCCAAGCGCTTCGAAACTTCGGAAGTTACGATCCGCAAGGATCTGGCCGCACTGGAAAGCCATGGTCTGTTGCTGCGCCGTTACGGCGGGGCGATCACCATGCCGCAGGAACTGGTCGCGGAACCAGGCCAGAGCGTTTCGAAGTACAAACAGGCGATTGCTCGTGCTGCCGTCAAACGCATCCGCGAACACGCCCGCATCATCATCGACAGTGGCAGCACCACTGCGGCGATGATTCCCGAGCTTGGCCAGCAGCCGGGTCTGGTGGTGATGACCAACTCCCTGCATGTCGCCAACGCCTTGAGCGAACTCGAACACGAACCGGTGCTGCTGATGACCGGCGGCACCTGGGATCCGCATTCGGAGTCTTTCCAGGGCCAGGTGGCCGAGCAGGTACTACGCTCTTACGACTTCGACCAGTTGTTTATCGGCGCCGATGGCATCGATCTGGTGCGCGGTACCACCACGTTCAATGAACTGCTTGGATTGAGCCGGGTGATGGCCGACGTGGCGCGGGAAGTGATCGTGATGGTCGAGGCCGACAAGATCGGCCGCAAGATTCCCAACCTGGAGCTGCCGTGGAGCAGCGTCCATACCCTCATTACCGATGATCGCCTGCCTGAAGATGCGCGCGATCAGATTCAGGCCCGCGGTATCACCGTGATTTGCGCGGCTGTCAGTCAGGAGAAATAAACATGTGTGGAATTGTCGGCGCAGTAGCTGAACGTAATATCACCGCCATCCTGCTTGAAGGCCTCAAGCGCCTTGAATACCGCGGCTATGACAGCGCCGGTGTGGCAGTTTTCACCAACGACGAAAAGCTCGAGCGCATGCGCCGTCCGGGCAAGGTCAGCGAGCTGGAAGCGGCGCTGGCCGCGCAGCCGCTGGTTGGCCGTCTCGGTATCGCCCACACCCGTTGGGCGACCCACGGTGCACCTTGCGAGCGTAATGCGCACCCGCATTTCTCCGGTGATATCGCCGTGGTGCACAACGGCATCATCGAGAACCACGAAGCCCTGCGTGAGCAACTGAAAGCGCTGGGTTACGTGTTCACTTCGGACACCGACACCGAAGTCATCGCTCACCTGCTGAGCCACAAACTCAAGGATCAGCCTGACCTGACCGTTGCGCTGAAAGCCACCGTCAAGGAACTGCACGGCGCCTACGGTCTGGCCGTGATCAACGCACAACAGCCGGATCGTCTGGTTGCCGCGCGCAGTGGCAGCCCGTTGGTGATCGGTCTGGGCCTGGGCGAGAACTTCCTTGCCTCCGACCAATTGGCCCTGCGCCAGGTCACTGACCGCTTCATGTACCTGGAAGAAGGCGATATCGCCGAAATTCGCCGCGATAACGTGCAGATCTGGGACGTCCACGGCAACGCCGTCGAACGCCAGACCGTGCAGTACAGCGATGGTGCCGAAGCCGCCGACAAGGGCGAGTTCCGTCATTACATGCTCAAGGAAATCCACGAACAGCCCGTCGTCGTGCAGCGTACCCTCGAGGGTCGTCTGAGCAACAATCAAGTGCTGGTGCAGGCCTTTGGTCCACAGGCTGCCGAATTGTTCGCCAAAGTGCGCAACGTGCAGATCGTCGCCTGCGGCACCAGCTACCACGCCGGTATGGTCGCGCGTTACTGGCTCGAAGAACTGGCCGGTATTCCGTGCCAGGTCGAAGTCGCCAGCGAATTCCGCTACCGCAAGGTGGTGGTGCAGCCGGACACCCTGTTCGTCACCATCTCGCAGTCCGGTGAAACCGCCGACACCCTGGCCGCGCTGCGCAACGCCAAAGAGCTGGGCTTCCTCGCCAGCCTGGCGATCTGCAACGTCGGCATCAGCTCGCTGGTGCGTGAATCCGACCTGACGCTGTTGACCCAGGCTGGTCGCGAAATTGGTGTGGCTTCGACCAAGGCGTTCACCACGCAACTGGTCGGCCTGCTGCTGCTGACCCTGTCTCTGGGTCAGGTACGCGGCACGCTCGGCAAGGGCATTGAAGCCACGCTGGTGGAAGAACTGCGTCGTCTGCCAACCCGTCTGGGCGAAGCGCTGGCGATGGACAGCACCGTGGAAAAAATCGCCGAACTGTTCGCCGAGAAGAATCACACGCTGTTCCTCGGCCGTGGCGCGCAGTTCCCGGTCGCAATGGAGGGCGCCTTGAAGCTCAAGGAAATCTCCTACATCCACGCCGAAGCCTACCCGGCTGGTGAGCTGAAGCACGGCCCGCTGGCGCTTGTGGATAACGACATGCCAGTGGTCACCGTGGCGCCGAACAACGAACTGCTGGAGAAGCTCAAGTCCAACCTGCAGGAAGTCCGTGCCCGTGGTGGTGAACTGATCGTGTTCGCTGACGAGAAAGCCGGGATGACCAACGGCGAAGGCACCCACGTGGTGCAGATGCCGCACATCCACGACATTCTTTCGCCGATCTTGTACACCGTACCGCTGCAGCTGCTGTCGTACTACGTCGCCGTGCTCAAAGGCACCGACGTCGACCAGCCGCGCAACCTGGCGAAGTCGGTGACGGTGGAATAAGTTATCCACAGCTGACATTGACCCGCAAAAATCGCAGCCTCGGCTGCGATTTTTGTATCTGAATCGAGGACATCCATGGACCGCTTCCAGGAAATGCAGATCTTCGCCACCGTTGCCCAAGAGCAGGGTTTCTCGGCAGCGGCGCGGCGTCTTGGCTTGTCCGCGGCCAGTGTCACTCGCGCCGTGGCGGCGCTGGAGCAGCGTATCGGTACACAGTTGCTGATTCGCACAACTCGCACTGTGCACCTGAGTGAGGCTGGTCAGCGTTATCTGGAAGACTGTCGGAGAATTCTCGCCGAGGTGCAGGAAGCCGAGGATTCGGCGGCCGGCAGTCACGCCCAGCCCCGTGGGCAATTGACGGTGACCGCGCCGGTATTGTTTGGCGAGCTGTTTGTCACACCGCTGATGGCGGCTTATCTGACGCAATACCCGGACGTTTCGATCAATGCGCTATTGGTCGATCGAGTGGTGAGCATGGTCGAGGAGGGCATCGATGTCGCGGTGCGCATCGGTGAGTTGCCGGACAGCAATCAGCACGCGATCCGGGTCGGCGAAGTGCGGCGGGTGATCTGTGGTTCGCCGGCCTATCTGGCTCGACACGGCCGTCCCGCGCATCCGCAGGCACTGGCCGGTGCGCCGGTGGTGACGACATCGGCGATCGGTCAGTTGCGCAACTGGCCGTTTGTGGATCAGGGCGAAGCGATCAGCGTGCGACCCGAACCGAGGCTGGTGGTCACCGCCAACCAGGCGGCGATTACTGCGGCCTGCCTGGGGTTGGGGCTGACCCGGGTGTTGTCCTATCAGGTCGCTGGCAAGGTGGCCTGCGGTGAACTGGAAATTGTCCTCGCCGATTTCGAACTGCCGCCGCTGCCGATTCATGTGGTGTATCAGGGCGGACGCAAGGCGCCGGCGCGGGTGCGCAGTTTTGTCGACCACGCGGTGAAGGTCCTGCGAGAACATCCGGCGCTGCAGAACGCGGCATTATTTCATCCAGTGAAATAATCGATTGCGATTGCTGGTGATTCTGTTGCTTCGAAGATGGGTGGAAGATGGCCTCCATCGGCGCTGCCATCCCGAACGGCGCCCTCTCCAGCGGAGTCGACCATGCAAGCGATCAAACTCTACAACTTCCCGCGTTCCGGCCACGCCCATCGGGTGGAGCTGATGTTGTCCCTGCTGCAACTGCCGACTGAACTGATCCTGGTCGATCTGGCCAAGGGTGAGCACAAGCAGGCGCCGTATCTGGCGATAAACAGTTTCGGTCAGGTGCCGGCGATCGACGATGACGGCGTGGTGCTGGCCGACTCCAACGCGATTCTGGTGTATCTGGCGCAGAAGTACGGCCGCGGTCGTTGGCTGCCAACGGATCCGGTCGGTGCGGCACGGGTGCAGCGCTGGTTGTCGGCCGCTGCCGGGCCGATTGCTTTCGGACCTGCTGCTGCACGATTGGTAACGGTGTTTGGCGCCCAGTTGAATGCTGAAGAAGCGATTACCCGTGCGCACAACCTGCTCAAAGTGATGGAGGTGGAACTGGGCAAGACCCCGTATCTGGCCGGCAGCGAGCCGACCATCGCTGACGTGTCCGCCTACAGCTACATCGCCCATGCGCCGGAAGGCAACGTGTCGCTGGACGACTACGCCAACGTGCGTGCCTGGCTGGCGCGTGTCGAAGCCTTGCCCGGTTTTGTCGGCATGCCGCGCACTGTCGCCGGTCTGCAAAAGACTGCCTGAGAGGTCGGCCCGATCTGATCGAGTTATCCACAATGCGCCGGCGGCGCGGGGAGATGCGTGATGGAACGTTCACCGTGGCACGCTGGCGAGCAACAACTGCAGGCCCATGTCGGCGTTGCCGAGCGCATGGAGGCCTTCGGCCGAAAAGTGATTCGTGACTGGATGCCGGATCAGCACCGCGCATTTTATGAGCAATTACCGTTCATGCTGTACGGCGCGGTCGATGCTGACGGGCGTCCATGGGCCAGCGTGCTCGAAGGCGCGCCGGGGTTTGCTCATTCGCCTGATCCCCAGCACCTGCATTTCGCCAGCCAACCCGCTGCCGATGATCCGGCGCAATTGCGCAATGGCGAGCCGATCGGATTGCTCGGCATTGAATTGCATACCCGCCGCCGCAATCGCCTCAACGGTCATGTCGACAATCTGACCGTGCAGGGTTTCGAGGTGAGCGTGGATCAGGCTTTCGGCAACTGTCCGCAATACATTCAACTGCGCCAGTTCCAGCGCGTGCCGCTGAGCGATCCGCAGACGCGGCCAGCGCAGCACGGCGACGGTCTTGATGACGCGGCCAGGGCCATGATCGGAGACGCCGACACCTTCTTTGTCGCCAGTTACGTCGATGCGGACGGACAACGTGCGGTGGATGTTTCCCATCGTGGCGGGCAAGCCGGGTTTGTCCGGGTTGAAGGTAATCGCCTGACCATCCCGGATTTTGCCGGCAACCTGCACTTCAATACCCTCGGCAATCTGCTGCTCAATCCCAAGGCTGGCCTGCTGTTCATCGACTTTTCCACAGGCGATGTGCTGCAACTGAGCGGGCGGACCGAGATCATCCTCGACGGGCCGCAGATCGAAGCGTTCCAAGGCGCCGAGCGCCTGTGGACATTCGAGGTAGAGAGACTGGTGCGGCGTCCGGCGGCACTGGCCTTGCGCTGGCGCTTCGATGGCATGTCGCCCACCAGCCTGTTGACCGGCACCTGGGCCCAGGCCGATGCGCGCTTGCAGGCCAAGGCCCTGGGTGACCGCTGGCGGCCGCTGCGGGTGACCCGCATCGAAAGGGAGAGCCAGCACATCCGCTCGATCTATCTGCAACCGGACGATGGCGCAGGGATGCCGGTGTTTCAGGCCGGCCAGCATCTGCCGCTGCGCTTCACTCTGGGCGGTGAAACGCATATCCGCACCTACAGCCTGTCGAGTGCGCCATCGGATGATTTCCTGCGCATCAGTGTGAAACGCGAGGGCCTGGTTTCAGGCCATTTGCACCAGCAGATCCGGGTCGGCGATGTCTTTGAGGCACGGGCGCCACAGGGGCATTTCACCGTGGTGCCGCTGGAACAACGGCCGCTGGTGCTGCTGGCGGCAGGGGTTGGTATCACGCCGTTGCTGTCGATGCTGCGCGAGGTGGTGTATCAAGGCCTGCGCACCCGCAGGATCCGGCCGACGTGGTTGCTGCAGAGTTCGCGCAGCCTGGCCGATCAGCCGTTTCGCGAGGAGCTCGATCGCTTGCTGGAAAGTGCTGGCGACGCAGTACGGGTGATTCGCCTGCTCAGTCAGCCGGAAGCCGATGCGCACGAGGGCGAAGATTTCGACCGCCATGGGCGCATTGATCGGGCACTGCTGCGCGATCTGCTGGAGGTCGATGATTACGACCAGATCGATTTTGCTGTCTGTGGGCCCGGCGCTTTTACCCAAAGTGTCTACGACAGCCTGCGCGAGCTGGACATTCGCGACGCGCGGATCCATGCCGAAACCTTCGGCCCGTCGACACTCAAGCGCCAGCCGGACCCGGATGCTGTGGTCATCGAGCAACCACCGGCCGCCATCACGTCAGTGCCGGTGATGTTCGAGCGTTCTGCCAAGGAAGCGCGCTGGCAGCCGGACGGTGGCAGTCTGCTGGAGCTCGCAGAAAGCCGTGGCCTGCGCCCCGAGTTCAGTTGCCGTGGAGGTTCGTGCGGCACTTGCAAGACACGGTTGGTCAGCGGTGCAGTAAATTATCCACAGCCCCCGGCAGACATGCCGGAAGCGGGGCAGGTGCTGATTTGCTGCGCGGTGCCGGCGCAGAGCGAGCAATTGCTGGTGCTGGATCTGTAATGCCTCCCTGTAGGAGCTGCCGAAGGCTCGGGCCGCGTTCGGACGATCTTTTGATTTTAAAAACCCAGGATCAAAAGATCGCAGCCTGCGGCAGCTCCTACAGGGGATCGGTGTTGTGGTGGATCAGGCGTAAGACAGGTCTTTCTCTTCCAGCAGCTCCTGATACAACGCGGTCCACTTGCGGCCCATTTCGTCGGCGGTGAACAGCTGCCGGTAACGCGCCTCGGCCTTGACGCCCATGGCCGACGCGCGTTCGGGGTTTTCCCAAAGGGTGCGCATTGCCTCGCGAAACGCCAGTGGGTTGCTCGGTGGCACCACCAGCCCGGTTTCGTTGTGGATATTGATGTAGCTGGTGCCGGTACCGATTTCGCTGGAGATCATCGGTTTGCCGTACATCGCGCCTTCGAGCAGCGAAATGCCGAACGCTTCGGAACGCAGGTGCGACGGAAACACGATGGCGTAGCTCAGTTGCAGCAGGGCGACCTTGTCTTCATCGCCCAGGCGCCCGAGGAAATGGATGTTACGCAGGCCCAGCGCAGCAGCCTGGGCGTGCAACTCCAACTCGAGCGGCCCGGCGCCGACGATCACCACCGGATAGTCCACATCCTTCAAGGCATCGAGCAGGATGTGCAGACCCTTGTAATAACGCATGACCCCGACGAACAGGAAAAACTTATCCCCAAGCTGCTGGCGCCAGCGATTCATCCGTTCGCTGTCGGCCTGTGGATAACCGGCCTTGTTCAAACCGTAAGGAATCACCCGGGTCTTGTCCTGGAACTGCTGCAATACATCGCTGGTGTGCAGGTAGTTCGGCGAAGCCGCGACAATCCGGTCGGCGCTGGCAAGGAAGCGGTTCATCAGCGGTCGGTAGAGTTTGAGCAGATGCTTCTGGCGAATGATGTCCGAGTGATAGGTCACCACGCTCGGTTTGCTGATGCCGCTGGCAAAGTGCACCAGGTCCATGAACGGCCACGGGAAATGGTAGTTGACCACGTCGGCTTCAGCGGCCAGTTCGCGAAACTGTTTGAACACGCTCCAGGAAAACCCGGTGGAGGCGAACTGGATGTCGAGTCTGGCGCGATGCACTTCGTGTTGGCCGAGTTGCATCACGGGAGGGGTCGGGTCGGCGCTGAGGGTCAGCACCTGGCCGTCGATGCCGTGATGCGCGCCGCTTTCGCAGAGCTGGAAGATCACTTGTTCGATGCCGCCGACCGAATCTGGCAGGTACGTCTTGAAAAAATGAAGAACTCGCATTCAGCCTCCCATGGCCTGGCGGTAGGCACCGGCGGTGGCCTGTGCGCAACGTTCCCAGGAAAAAAGCCGCGTCCGGTGCAATCCGGCTTCTCGGCAGGCCTGCCAATGCGCTTGATCGTCGATCAGGCGGTTCAGCGCATCGCGCAAGCCGTGTGCATCGTCAGGTTCAATATAGTTGCCTGCCGCGCCGGCGACTTCCGGCATGGCTGAAGAACGGGTGAGGATCACCGGGGTGCCACTGGCCATGGCTTCCAGTACCGGTAAACCGAAGCCTTCATACCGCGACGGAAACACCAGCGCACGGGCGCCGGCCAGCAGTTGTGCGACCTGTTCATCCGGCAGATAGCCGAGCAGGCAAACGTGCCCTGAGGCCAGGGCCTGGCGCAGTTCATCGCTGAACTGGGCCTGCTGCCAACCGGCCATGCCGACGATCAGCAGCGGAAAACGCTGGCGCACGGCCTCCGGTAGCAGGGCGTGGGCACGCAGCGCCAGACTCAGATTCTTGCGCGGCTCCAGAGTACCGACACACAGGAAGTATTCGCGCGCGGCGACGGCATGCGCCTTGAGCACCGCTTCGATGGCGTCGGGTTGCCGTGGGTGGAAGCGTTCGGCCACACCCAGTGGCGCCACCACAAAGCGTTCGGCCGGCAGACCGAACCAGGCTTGGGCCTCGTCGGCAATCGCCTGCGAGTCGGTGATGATCCGCTGCGCCTGTTGCACGCCAGCAGCCAGGCGCCGTTCGATTTCCTTGAGACGCGCCGCTGGTTGGGTGTCAGGAAAGTGCAGGTGGGTCAGGTCGTGCAGGGTGATCACGGTCGGGCCGTCGAAGGCCAGCGGCCACAGGCTCGGCTCGTGATACAGATCGATGCCTTGTGCGCGGCCCTGATCGAAACGTTTCTGCTCCAGCCAGCGCCGCGCCTGATAGGCCCCGGGGATCTGCCGCAGCAGTGGCGTCAGGCGCGAGTAGCCGGGCATGGCCGCCTCCGGCAAGGCTGAACTCCAGCCCCAGCCGTGGAACAGCGCCACTTCGACATCGGTTGTGTCGCGCAAGGCGCGGACCAGTTCGGCGACGTAATGGCCGATGCCGGTGCGTGGCGCCTGAAGAATCCGCGCGTTAAGAGCAATGCGCATGCTGGCCTTCGGACGCGGGCAGTGGATGGTTCAGGTTGCGCTCGATGCGCTGCACCAGTTGCGCGCTTGCCTCGCGCCAGCTCAGCCAGCGCCATTGATCCAGGCTCATGGGCGCCGGAAATTCCCCCGAACGCTCCATTCCGAGCACCAGGTCGGTAAGGCTCTGCGGGTTGTGCAGATCGAAATACGCCATGTAATCGCCGCCGATTTCGCGGAACACCGGGATGTCGCTGGCCATCGCCGGCAGCCCGCGTTGCATGGCTTCCACCAAGGGCAGGCCGAACCCTTCGACATGCGACGGGAACACCAGCGCCGTGGCGTGGGAGTAGGCGTGCTCAAGGCTTTTGTCCGACAGCGAGTTGAACATGAACAGGCGACGGTTCAGTTGTGGATGCTGGCGAATCCGCTCGATCAGCGCCTCGCACTTCCAGCCGATTTTCCCGGCGATGCACAAGCGCGCCGTGGAGCCAGCCGCCCAGGCCTGTTCGAAGGCATCGAGCAGGTAGGCGTGGTTCTTGCGCGGCTCGATGGTGCTGACCATCAGGAATACCGGCTCCGGGGTCTTGAACAGGTTCAGCAGGTTGCGATCAACCTCCGCTGCGGCGTCGGTCAGGTCCAGTTCGGAACCGAGGTGGAAATAATCGAACCAGCGCTGCTGCACCTGTTGCGTGCCGATCCGGCGCAACATCTCCTGGCGCACCTGATCGCGGATGGTGGTCGAGATCGCGACATAGCCGTCAGCCGTGCGCGCGATCCAGTCGAACCAGTCGTTGAACACCTTGACCAGACCTGCGTCGCAAAACTGTGGATGGGTCAGCGGGATCAGGTCGTAGATCACCGAAACGATACCGACGCCATCGCGTTTGAGTTGTTCGGCCAAGGGGAAAAAGTTGGCGTGCCAGGACGAGTCGAGCAATACCAGTTGATCGCCGGCCTGATGTTGCAGCGGCACGCAACGCTCCGGAATCGGTTTGCCCTTGAGCAGGCGCCCGAGCACGCGCATCGGCAGGCTGAAACAGGCGAACGCGGTGAGCCGGCAGAGCACGTACAACACCCGCCGGGCGAAATGCGACTGGCTGAAAGGCCGGCGTCGTTCCAGAGCGCGATGGCGCAGCCAGAAACCGTTGGCCCACTGTTCCAGCTTCACCCGCAGGCTGGTCAGATTGATTGTCGGGGTTTTGATCGGGGCCAGGCTTTTCACCTGATACAGGGCACCGTCGAGCATCACCACCGGAATGCATTCGCGCTCGCCGTTGGTGTCGGGTAACTGTTGAATGACGTTGCGCACTACCCGTTGAATGCCCGAGTTGGCGGACGGGTGTTCGAAAACGTAGGTGCACTCCATCAACAGCCGTGTCATCGCGAGATCTCCCTGTCCGGCTGCTGCGCAGTATTTTCACTGGAGCGGCTGATCTCGGTTCGGGCCTGTAGCCACGAGCAGCCGACGAAGTCTTCCTGACGGTTGTTGATGACGTGGAAGACCAGACCGTAATCGCGCCATTCGAAGTTGCGATCCAGGTGCGAATCCAGGCGCGACAGGCTCAGCGCCACCGAATAGCTGCCCTTGCCCAGGCGCATGTCGAAGGCGAAGCGGAACGTCACCTGTTCACCCGCGCTCAGGTCGCTGATCGCCTGATCCTGGCGATGGGTATTGATGCCGTAGATCGCCTGGCCGAGGCGATCCTTGATCAGAAAGCCCAGCACCAGCCGTTCGATGTCCTCGCGCACTGCGGTCTGCACTTCCAGCACCACCGGCTGGCCGACTTCCGCCACGTCCAGACTGCGCCCCTGAGCGTCGAGCAGGCGCACGCTGACAATCCCCGCTTCACCGGTCCCGGAAATGGTCTGTACCTGACCATTGGCGAGCATTTCCTGGCGCACGATCTGGCCTTCGCGCTGGGCAAGCATGGCGTTGTAGTAGTCCATGACCTCTTCGGGTTTGCCGCGCATGGCCAGGCGGCCGTTCTCCAGCAAGATCGCAGTGTCGCAGATCGACTGAATCGCCGAGCGGTCGTGGGACACGATCAGCAGCGTGGTGCCGGCCTTGCGGAAGTTGCGAATGCGCTCGAAGCTTTTGTGCTGGAAGTAGGCGTCGCCCACCGACAGTGCTTCATCGACGATCAGGATGTCCGGACGTCGGGCGGTGGCGACGCTGAAGGCCAGGCGCATCTGCATGCCGCTGGAGTAGGTACGCACCGGGTGATCGATGGCTTCGCCGATTTCGGCAAAGCTCTCGATTTGCGGCATCAGCGCTTCGATCTCTTCGACCTGCATGCCCAGCAACTGGCCGGCCATGAACGCGTTCTGGCGGCCGGTGAAGTCCGGGTGGAAACCCATGCCCAGTTCCAGCAGGGCGGCGACGCGGCCTTGCAGTTGAATCTGCCCGCAGCTGGGTTGCGTGGTGCCGGTGATCATCTTCAGCAGCGTGCTTTTGCCCGCGCCGTTGACCCCGACGATACCGACCGCTTCGCCGGGCTGAATCTCGAAATCGATGTCCTGCAGAACCCAGTGCAAATGGTGCCGGGTGCCGGAAAACGGCACCAGCCACTCGAATAGCCGACTCCAGCGATTGGGGTATTGTTTGTAGGCCTTGCCCAGGCCACTGACGCGTATATGCCCCATCAGAGTTCATCCACCATTTCGCCGACACGTTGCCGAAACAGGCGCAGGGCCATGGCGCAGAACAGCAGGCCGAGGATCAGCAACGGCAGCAGCGACGGCCAGTTCGGCCACTGGTTGTAGAGGAACACGTTCTGGTAACTGGTCATCAGCGCCGTCATCGGGTTGAGGCTGATCAGGTGCTGGATGCCCGGCGGCAGGATCGACAGCGGGTAAACGATCGGTGTCAGCCAGAACCAGAACTGCAGGCAGATGCCGAACATCTGCCCGACATCGCGGAAGAACACGTTGAGAATGCCGAGGATCATTCCCAGCCCGGCGGCGAAGATCACTTGCACCAGCAACAGCGGAATCAGTGCCAGCAAGGCCATGCCGGGCAGGCGTCCGCTGATCAGCAGAAAACCGAAGAACAGCGCCAGGATGATCGCGAAGTTGATCCCGGCGTTGAGCAGCGCAATCACCGGCAGGCAGATCCGCGGGAAGCTGATTTTCTTCAGCAGATTGGCGTTTTCCAGAAACATGCTCTGGCTGCGCGAGGTGATTTCCGCGAACAGTCCCCAGGTCAGCAGGCCGGCGCACAGGTACACGCTGTAGGCCAGACCGTCATCGACCCCCGGCAGGCGCGCGCGCATGATCTGGGAAAAGATCACCGTGTACACGACGATCATCGACAACGGGTTGAGCACGGTCCACAGCGCGCCGAACAGCGAATTGCGATAACGCGCCTGAAACTCCCGCTTGACGCTGCCGAGGATGAATCCGCGGTAGCTGCGCAGCGAGCGATACAGGGAAAGCAGCATCAAACCGTCCTGCCGTATTGGTCTTCGAAACGCACGATATCGTCTTCGCCCAGGTATTCGCCGCTTTGCACTTCGATGATCACCAGGTCGATCACGCCGGGGTTTTCCAGGCGATGCCGGTGGCCGGCGGCAATGAACGTCGATTCGTTCTTGGCCACCAGATGGGTGCCGCTGCCGTTGTTGGTGACCTTGGCCATGCCTTCGACCACCACCCAGTGTTCGTTGCGGTGATGGTGCATCTGCAGCGACAGCTTGCCGCCAGGTTTGACCACGATGCGCTTGATCTTGAAGCGCGGGCCTTCCTCGAGCACGGTGTAGGTGCCCCACGGACGGCTGACCGTGCGATGCAGGCGGTAGGCTTCGTGGGATTTGTCCTTGAGCTGCTTGGCGACGCGTCGCACATCCTGGGCGCGATCGGCATGGGCCACGAGTACCGCGTCGGCGGTGTCGACGATGATCAGGTTATCCACACCCACGGCTGCCACCAGTCGGCCTTCGCTCTGCACGAAGTTGTGGTGGCTATCGATGAAGACCGCTTCGCCGCTGGCGCGATTGTTGTCGGCATCGGCCGGTACCAGCGCTGCCACGGCGCCCCATGAACCGATGTCGCTCCAGTCGAAACCGGCGGGCACCACCACGACTTTGTCTGAGCGTTCCATCAGCGCGTAATCGATGGAGATGTCGGTGATCTCAGCGAACAGTGTCGGCGACAGTTCCTGTTGCAGGCAGCCGACGGTTTCCACCGCGGCACTGGCGTCCATGCAGGCGCGGGTTTGTTCCAGCAGCTCTGGCGCGTGCAATTGCAGTTCGTTGATCAGGGTCGCGGTGGTGAAGCAGAACATGCCCGAGTTCCACAGGAAGTTGCCGCTTTCCAGGTAATGGGTGGCGGTTTGCACGTCAGGCTTTTCCACGAAACGCTGCACTTTCGCTGCGCCTTTGGCGTCCAGCGGTGCGCCGGTCTCGATGTAGCCGAAGCCGGTTTCCGGGGCGGTCGGCAGCACGCCGAAGGTCACCAGATAACCGTCCTTCGCCAGGTTGACCGCGTGTTCGACTGCGCTCTTGAGGGCTTGCTGATTAACGATCAAATGGTCGGCGGGCATCACCACCATGATCGCGTCGTCACCGTGCAGCGCCTGCAGCGACAGGGCGGCGGCGGCAATCGCCGGGGCGGTGTTGCGCCCAATCGGCTCCAGCAGGAAGTGCCCGCGATGGCGCGATACATGGGCGGCGCAAAAGTGATCCTTGCTCTGGAAGTAGTACTCGCGGTTGGTCACCGTGACGATGTCACCCCAGCCGTCCAGCAATGCGGCGGCACGCTGATAGGTCTTGCCCAGCAGCGACTGGCCGTCGGGCAGGGTCATGAACGGTTTGGGATGGCCCTCGCGGGACACCGGCCACAGACGAGTACCGGCACCGCCGGACAGAATCACGGGGATCAGCATGACCTACTCCTTGGCGACGCGTTTCATGTCCGCATCCATCATCATGCGGATCAGGCTGTCGAGGTCGGTTTTAGGCTTCCAGCCCAGCACCCGCTGCGCCTTGGCCGGGTTGCCAAGCAGCACTTCGACTTCGGCCGGGCGGAAGAACGCCGGGTCGATCTTCACGTAGTCGCGGTAGTTCAGGCCAACGTGATCGAAGGCGATGCGGCACATCTCGCGCACGGTGGTGGTGACGCCAGTGGCGACCACGAAATCGTCAGGCTTGTCCTGTTGCAGCATCAGCCACATGGCTTCGACGTAATCGCCGGCAAAGCCCCAGTCGCGTTTGGCGTCGATATTGCCCAGGGCCAGTTCCTGCTGCTTGCCCTGCTTGATACGGGCGGCGGCGTCGGTGACCTTGCGGGTGACGAATTCAATGCCGCGCAGTGGCGATTCATGATTGAACAGAATGCCGCTGCTGGCGTGCAGGTCGAAACTTTCGCGGTAGTTGACGGTGATCCAGTGACCATAGAGTTTGGCCACACCGTAGGGGCTGCGCGGGTAGAACGGGGTGTTCTCGTCCTGCTGCTCGGCCTGGATCAGACCGAACATTTCGCTGGTCGAGGCCTGATAGAAACGCGTGTGCGGGCTGAACTGGCGGATCGCTTCGAGCAGGTGGGTCACGCCCAGGCCATCGACGATACCGGTGGTCACCGGCTGATTCCAGGAAGCGGCGACGAAGCTTTGCGCAGCCAGATTGTAGACTTCGTCCGGCGCCGACTTGATCACTGCGCGCTGCACTGAGCAGGCATCGGCCATGTCACCGTCCAGGTAGACGATGTCGCCTTCGACGCCCATCTCGCGCAAGCGCCAGCGCGAATCGCTGCTGCGCCGTGCGACCAGACCGTGAACCTTGTAGCCCTTGTCGAGCAGCAGTCTGGCCAGATAAGCGCCGTCCTGGCCGGTGATCCCTGTGATCAGTGCACTTTTCATTCTTGTCGTACTCGCTGCTCCCAGTCGGACAGGATCGCCCGCAGGGATTGTTGTGTTGTAATTTTCGGCGTCCATCCCGTGGTCTGGGCGAGCCTTGCGTGACTGCCGCAAACGCGGCGCTGATCCGCACGGCGCATGCGCGCCGGATCCTGCACCAGTTGCAGGTCGACCTCGGCCAGGTCGCCCAGCTGTTCGATCAGACTGCGGATGCTTTGCTCGCGGCCCGAGCAAATGTTGTAGACCTGCCCCGGCGTGCCCTTTTCCAGCAGAGCGAAATACGCCGAGATCACATCGCCGACATCGAGGAAATCGCGCGTGACGTCAATGTCGCCGACTTCCAGTTGCGGGGCTTGCAGGCCCTGTTTGATGCGGTTGATCTGGCGTGCAGCACTGGCGATGACAAAGTTGTCTTTCTGCCCGCTGCCGATATGGTTGAACGGCCGCGCCACCAGCACCGGCCAGCTTTCACTCAGGCCCCATTGCAGGCTGAGAAACTCTGCCGACAGTTTGCTCACCGCGTAGGGATTGCGCGGGCAGGGCGGTTGCAGTTCGGTGATAGGCAGGGCGCTTTCGGCAACTTGACCATAGACGTCGCCGGAGCTGACATACAGGAAAGTCCCCTGAAATCCGCGCGCCTTGAGGGCCTGCAACAGATTGAGGGTGCCAAGCAGATTGATTTCGAGCGTGCGGGCCGGATCGCGGAAGGCTTCGGGAACAAAGGTCTGGCCGGCCAGGTGAATCACCGCGTCGGGCAATTGTGGCCACAGGTCGACGAGGCTGGCAGGTGCCGTGAGATCGTAGGGTGCTGCGGCAGGCAGCAGTTCCCATGTCGAGTCAGGCTGAGCCAGACGAGACTGGAGATGTTGTCCCACGAATCCACTGAGGCCCGTGATGAACAGACGCTTTTTCAAACAGCGACCCCTTGGTCTTTAACTTTCGCCACTTTCCCACAGGCTTTGAGGAGAAGTCTGTCAGGCCGGATGAAAAGGCCGACATGACGGCAGGCGAAGTCGTTGTTGTAGTTGTTTGTTACCAATCTGTGCCAAATGCGCAGCAATTTCAACAGCGCAAACCGTGACCGGTCAGTTCTCGTCAGCGTAGCCCGATTTATTCTCGTCGGGCGGTTCCCGGATTCGCGACGGATGTGTTTAGAATGGCCCTCGTCGCCATCTCCCCAGGTTCGCCGGGGTTGTTGCGCAACAGGGTGAAACCAGCCACTAAAAACAAGAACGAAGACGAGCTCCAGGACGAAGGACGAGCAGCGGTGATCCCGACTCGCTCCAGCGCTTGGCCGTCATAGCGTGAAACTGCCGGGATGGTGGTTTCACCGTGGGATGCCATGAATTTCATTCTTTACTCGGACGTCAACGACCGCTCCATCAGCCAGAGCCTGGGGCGTCCGGAATACAGCTATTACTTCGTGCTCAAGGCTTACCGTCCTGTGCTGGAAAGCCTTGGGCAAGTGCACGTGGTGTCGTCGGCGGCGGAAGTCGACCCGCTGTACCGCCAGTTGCAACTGGCCGGTCAGGATTGTCTCTTCCTTTCGTTCGCTCCGCCGCATAAAACCCCGACCGATCTGCAATGTCCCGTGGTCTGCGTGATCGCGTGGGAGTACGACTCGATCCCGGTCGACCCTCAGGAAGAAGATGCCCGGCACGACTGGAGCCAGATCCTGGCCCGTCACGGTCGGGCGATCACCTTGTCCAGCCACACGGCACAGGCCATTCGTCGAACCATGGGCGAAGATTTCCCGGTACTGGTGTTGCCGACGCCTTTGTGGGAAGGCTTCGCCGGGGTGCGCCGGCAATTCCCGCCTGCTGCGGTGAACCCGGGCGCGGTGTTGCAGATCAAGGGCTGCATTATCGATAGCCACACGCTCGGGTTGTCCGCCGATGGTCTGATCGCACCTGCAGCCGATGTGCAGGAGCCGCAGCCCGACGCCGTGGTCAAGCCTGAAGCCGCGCCACTGCCGCCACTGACCCTGCGCCGACGTGCGTTCATCACCAAACACTACCTGCGCGAAAGTTACCGGGCAGCCGCGACGCCGAACGAGCACGGGCTGCTGTTCCTGCTCAAGCACAACGTGCTGCTGTGGTATCGCGAAGCCGTTCGCGATTTGCTGCCGGTCGCTCTGCGCCGCCAGCTCTTCCGGTTGCGTACTCCAGCCCCTGAGCCATTGTCGCCGGCGGTCAGTGCCGTAGCACCGACGGTGGTCGAGCATCCGCAGGCCTGCCTGCCAGACACCAGCGCCACACTGCAGACCGAGGTCAGCGGCGTGGTGTATGTGAGCGTGTTCAACCCTGAAGACGGGCGCAAGAACTGGCATCACCTGATCACGGCTTTCTGCTGGGCCATGCGCGACGTCGAAGATGCCACGCTGGTGCTGAAGATGACGCAGAACGATCTGGCGACCTATTACGTGCACCTGATCACCTTGTTGTCGCAGCTGTCACCGTTCGCTTGCCGGGTGGTGGTCATGCACGGCTATCTGGAGGACGAAGAGTTCGCCAGGCTTTACGGTGCGGCCAGTTTCTACGTCAACGCGTCCCGCTGCGAAGGTCTGTGCCTGCCGCTGATGGAGTTCATGTCATGCGCGCGTCCGGTGATTGCGCCGGACCATACGGCGATGCACGACTACATCGACGAGCGTGTCGGTTTCATCGTCAAGTCCAGCCGTGAGCCGACCATCTGGCCGGATGATGTGCGGATCCTCTACCGCACCCTGCGCCATCGCCCGGACTGGGGCTCGTTGAAAAAGGCCTACGAGGACAGCTACGCCATGGCCAAGAGCGATCCGGCGGCCTATCAGGCCATGGCCCTGGCGGCCAATGAGCGCATGCGCGAGTACTGCAGTTTTGCTCCGGTACAGCAGCGTCTGGCGCAATTTCTTCAGCTGACGCCGAGTGCAATGCCACAGCTGATCGCCGCGGCGGGGGCAGCATCATGCTGATCATCATTCATTCCGAAACCAACAAGAGCAATATCCAGCAGAACCTCGGCCGGCCCGAATACAGCTACTACTTTGTCCTCAAGGAATTCCGCCCGGTGCTGGAGCGCCTCGGGCAAGTCATTGAAGTGAGCAACCCGGACGAGCTGGTCGATCGCCTGTACTTCGATTGCCTGAGCCGTGGCGAGGCGTGCGTGTTTCTGTCGTTCTCGCCGCCGCATCGCACGCCGATTCATTACGCCTGCCCGACCATTGCGGTATTCGCCTGGGAGTTCAGCACCATCCCCACCGAGAGCTGGCACGGCGAACCGCGTCACGACTGGCGCGTGGTGTTGAACGCCTGCGGCATGGCGATTACCCATTCGAGTTTCACGGTGAACGCGGTCTGCGACGTGATGGGCGCGGACTATCCGATCTGCGCGATTCCCGCTCCAGTGTGGGATCGCTTCGCCGCACGCGGTGCGCAGTTGCGCAAGCAGCCAGTGGTCGAAGCGGTGCAGTTGAAGTTGCGCGGCCTGTTGCTCGACAGCCGCACGGTGGATCTGCGCGCGTACGGTCCACCGGGGTTGTGCGAAGGCACGCCGCTGTCGTTTGCCGGGCCGCCGCAGGACTGCCAGTTGCAACTGGACGGCGTGGTCTACACCTCGGTGTTCAACCCGTACGACGGGCGCAAGAACTGGCAGGACATGATCAGTGCCTTCTGCACCACGTTCCGTGAGGTCGCCGATGCGACCCTGGTGCTGAAGCTCACGCACCATGACATCGCCAATGCCCTGAGCGACATGCTGCATCACCTGTACAAGAACCAGTCCTACCAGTGCCGGATCGTGCTGATCCACGGTTATCTGGCGGACGCCGATTATGAGGCGCTGGTGCAGGCCACCAGCTACGTGGTCAACAGCTCCTATGGCGAAGGGCAGTGCCTGCCGCTGATGGAGTTCATGTCCTGTGGCAAACCGGCGATTGCCCCGTTGAACACGGCGATGGCCGACTACGTCGACAGCGACAACGCGTTCATCGTCGCTTCCACCGAGGAGCTGACGGCCTGGCCCCACGACCCACGCGCCGCCTACCGCACCCTGCGCTACATGACCGATTGGGACTCGCTGTGCGCGGCGTATCGCGACAGCTACGCGGTGGCGAAAAACGATGTCGAACGCTATGCGCGGATGTCCGGGCATGCCGTGCACAACCTGCAGAAATTCTGCAGTCAGGCGAGCGCTGAAGAGCGTCTGCGGAGCTTTTTTGCCCAGCGTGCGCAAGCCATCAAAGCGTTGTCTGTGGAAGCCGCGGGCGCATGATCCGGCGCCTGCTCGCACGCTTGCGCCCGGCACCCTTGCCTGTTGCACCTGAGCCGCCCGGCCGGGTTTCGCCACGGGACGTGGGGTTGCATGACGCGATTCTCGATGGCTGGTTTTTGCAAGGCAGCGGCGAGTTGCTCAAGGGCTTCGCGATCACGGCTGACGACACCTTGCTCGACGTCGGTTGCGGCGAAGGCGTGGCGACGCTGTTCGCGGTGCGGCAGGGCGCCTCGGTAATCTTCACCGACAGCGAACATGACAAGGTCCGCGATCTGGCCCGGCAGGTTGAGGCGCAGAGCACCAAGCCGCATCTGGGGCTGGTCAGCAACAGCCTGCCATTGCCGCTGGCCGCTGGTTGCGCGAGCAAAGTGGTGTGCATGGAAGTGCTGGAGCACATCGACCAGCCCGAACCGTTCATGGCCGAACTGGTGCGCATGGGCCGCCCGGGCGCGCAGTACCTGCTGAGTGTTCCGGCACCGGTAGGCGAGCATCTGCAACAGGGCATCGCCCCGGCCAGTTATTACCAGACGCCCAATCATGTGCAGATTTTCACCGAGCAGCGCTTTGCCGAACTGGTGGAGAACGCCGGGCTAGTGATCGAGCATCGACAGGCCAGCGGGTTCTTCTGGGTGATGGGCATGATCTTCTTCTGGGCCAGCGAACGCGCCGCTGGCCGTGACCTCGGTGGCGCGGTACGCGACCGGATTCAGGCGCCGTACCCGCCGTTGATGGAAAGCTGGGCGCGCACCTGGCAAGACCTGCTGGCGCAGCCCGACGGTTTGGCGATCAAGCAGATGCTCGACCGCTTCATGCCCAAGAGCCAGGTGATCATTGCCCGCAAACCGCTGGCTGGCGAAACCCGCACCGGGAGTCCGCCATGAGCGCCCGGCGGATCATGGACATCGAGGTGCTGCGCGCCATCGCCGTGCTCGGGGTGCTGTTCCATCACTTACAGGGCAGTCTGTTCACCGACACGGTGCCGCTGCTGGAAAAAATCCATGCCTGGGCGCAACCGTGGTGGGGCGTCGATCTGTTTTTCGCGATCTCCGGCTTTGTCATCGCGCGCAGCCTGATCCCCGCGCTGCAAGGCTGCACGACGCGTCAGGAGTACTGGCAGCAGACGCGCAATTTCTGGCTGCGGCGGGTGTTTCGCCTGTTGCCGTCAGCCTGGTTGTGGCTGGCGCTGATCCTCCTCGCGTGCGTGTTTCTCAACCGCTCCGGTGCCTTTGGCAGCTTGCACGCCAACCTGCAGGCGACGCTGGCGGGGGTGTTGCAGTACGCCAATTTCCGTTTTGCCGACAGCTTCTTTCATTACGAATACGGCAGCAGTTTCGTCTACTGGAGCCTGGCGCTGGAGGAGCAGTTTTACCTGCTGTTTCCGCTGCTGATTGTGCTGTGCCGCAAGCATCTGGTCTGGGCCTTGCTGGCGCTGGTGGCGGTGCAACTGTTCACCCTGCGCACGCCGTTGCTGATGGTGGTGCGTACTGATGCGCTGGCGCTTGGCGTGCTGCTGGCGCTGTGGAGTGCGCAACCTTCTTACCAGCGCTGGCAGCCGACGTTTCTGCGGCGGCCGTGGGCCGGGGTGTCAGTGCTGATCGGCGTGGCACTGCTGATGAGTTTCATGGCCACCGACCGTTTCACCTTCGCGCCTTATCGCATCGGCTCGATTGCGGTGCTCGGCGCGCTGCTGGTGTGGATCGCCTCGTACAACCGCGATTACCTGCTGCCGGCAGGCCACCTGCAACGGCTGATGGCGTGGATCGGCAGTCGTTCCTACGGCATTTACCTGATTCACATCCCGGCCTATCTGCTGGTGCGGGAGCTGATCTTCCGTTTGCAGGCTGCCGGTTTGCCGAGCCCGGCCGGGCACCCGATTCTCACCTTGCTGATCGCCTTCGGCCTGATCGTGCTGCTCAGCGAGCTGAACTACCGCTTCATCGAAATGCCGATGCGCAATCGCGGTGCCGCCCTGGTGCGGCGCCTCGATACGTCCCGAACTGCCGTTTCAACTCCCGGAGCCACCTCATGCTGAGCCTCTTGAAAAAACTCACGGCGGCGACGCCTGCACCGGCCCCCGCGCAGCCCGTCGCCCCGGTGGCGGACAAGGTCGATCCGTACATGCTCGGTCTCTACGATGCCAAGCTCAGCGGCTGGTTCAACCAGGAGACCGGCGAGCTGTTCAAGGGCTTTGCGGTCACCGCCGATGACACCTTGCTCGATGTCGGCTGTGGTGACGGCGGCAACGTGCATTTCTGCGGCATGCGCGGGGCGAAGATCATCATTGCCGACATCGACGGCGCCAAGGTCGAGGCCTCCCGTCAACGCCTGAGCGATACCCCGGCGCGCAGCGTCGAGTGCCACGTCACCGACTGCAATCCGTTGCCGATTGCCGACGGCACCGCCACCCGCGTGGTGTCCACCGAAGTCATCGAGCACGTCGATGACCCGGCGCAGTTCCTCGCCGAACTGGTGCGGGTCGGCCAGTCCGGTGCGCTTTACCTGCTGAGCGTGCCGCACCCAAGCTCTGAAGATTTGCAGAAGGACATTGCGGCGCCAGAGTATTTCCAGAAGCCCAACCACATTCGCATCATCAGTGAAGAGCAGTTCAAGACGATGGTCAGCGATGCCGGGCTGGAGATCATCAGCCATAGCCAGTACGGTTTTTACTGGTCGATGTGGATGCTGCTGTTCTGGGAAGCCAAGGTCGATTTCAGCAACCCGGATCACCCGTTGCTCGAGCATTGGGCCAACACCTGGCAAGCGGTGCTCGATTCGCCCCGGGGTGCGCAGATCAAGCAGGCGCTGGACGCGGTGGTGGCGAAGAGTCAGGTGATCATTGCCCGCAAGCCTTGAGTCGCTCTCCCTGTAGGGTGAACCTGCTCGCGATGGCGCTGTAACAGTCGATATCGATGTTGCCTGCCACTCCGTCATCGCGAGCAGGCTCACTCCTACAGGGATTTGTGTACCCTGCATTTTTGTATCGGCAGGGAATAGGCATTTCATGCGGTTCGGCTTTTCGATTTTGATCGCGGCGCTGCTGCTCGCTGCTTGCGAGCGGCATGACGCCCCCGCCCTCGATCAACAACTTTATATCTGGCAACGCCAATGGACCCCGGCCCATGACGCTGCCCTGCGCGATAGCCGCGAAAGCTTCTCGACACTGCGCGTGCTGGCCTTGCAGGCATTCCCCAATGACGGCTGGCATCGGGCGCGTATCGATGCGCCGTTGCTCCAGCACGATGGCCGCCCTCTGATCGCGGTGATTCGCCTCGACGGTCAGCTCAAAAGTCTGGATCAGTCGCAGGTCACGGCGCAGATTCTTCGGGTTGTCGCCGACTGGCAGGCGCAAGGGCTGACGCTGAGCGGCGTAGAGATCGACCATGATGCGGGTAATGCGCGTCTGCCGGAATACATCGAGTTCCTGACACATCTGCGTTCCGCGTTACCCGCATCGTTGCCGCTGAGCATCACCGCGCTGCCGGCGTGGCTCGGCAGTTCACAGTTGCCGGCGTTGTTGGCCGCAGTCGACAGCAGCGTGCTGCAGGTACATGCCGTCAGTGATCCGCGACGCGGGCTGTTCGACCCCGAGCAGGCGCGGCGCTGGGCCAGCGACTGGGGCAAAATCAGCAGCAAACCCTTCTATCTGGCACTGCCCGCCTATGGCGTGGCGCTGCTGCCGGATGCCGATGGCGCCCCGGTGGTGGAAAGTGAAGTGCCGATCGAGCGCGACGGGCAACGCCGGGAACTGCTCGCCGATCCGCAGCAACTGAGCGGACTGGCCAAAGACCTGCGCGAGGATCGCCCGGAACATCTGGCCGGGTTGATCTGGTTTCGTCTGCCGCTACCCAACGATCGTCGGGCCTGGAGCCTGACCACGTTGCGCGCCGTGGCTCGCGGCGATGCGTTGAGCAGCCGGCTCGGCCTGAGCTTCAGTGAGCACGACGGCCTCTACGATATCCACCTTGCCAACTCAGGCAATCTCGACGCGGCCTGGCCTGCGCAGTTGCGCGTCAAGGCCAGCGCTTGCGAGGGCGCCGATGCGCTCGCCGGTTACTCGTTGCAACAGAGCGCGGATCTGCTTACCTTCACCCGCCTGCGCGACGGTCGTCTGCCGGCGGGTGGACAACGCGCCATTGGTTGGGCGCGCTGTGCATTTATTGATCAAGGAGGTTCGCATGTTGACCCGTAACTGGCCCCGCCATCTGCTCTGCCTGAGCCTCAGCCTGCCGCTGGGTTCGGCGTTGGCCTGCGGCCCGGACTTCCCGATGCGCCTGCTCGACAATCGCGGGCAGACGCTGGCCGAGCTGCCTGAGGGCAACTTCAACTTCGAGATCAGCCGCCTCGGCAAGACCATTGCCGGGCTGAAGAATGTCACGGCGGCGACGCACAATCCCGACGATATGTACGGCGACGCAAGCGAGCCTGCTGCGGTGCGCGAAAAAGCCGAGCAGGTCGGTCTGAGCGCCGAGCAACAGACGCTGGTCAAGCAACTGCGTGGCCTGACCGATGCGCGTCAGGTCGAAGTGCAGGGCGCCAGCCTGCCGGCGGAAATCCGTTTGTACGTGGCCGGCGCGGTGGCGTTTGCCACTGGCGATCATCCGCTGGCGATCGAATACTTCAACAAAGTGCTGGCGCTGCCGGCCGATCAGCGTCCGCTGCGCAGCACCTGGGCGGCGTATTCCCTGGGGCGTGCCTGGTTTGCCATGAGTGCCGAGGCGGGCGATGTCATCGAGGTGCTGGAGGAGGCACGCGCGGCCTTCCGTCAGGCCCGACAAATGAGCATCGATGGCTTCAGTGATCCGCTGGAGCTGGGGGTGGCCAGTCTCGGTGAAGAGGCGCGGGTGCTGCGCAACGCTGGTGACTGGAACGGCGCCATCGAACTGTACGAAGCGCAGAACCTGCACGGCTCGGCCGTGGGGTACACCTCGCTGAAACAACTGATGAATGAGCTGGCCGAACTGCCCGAACCGCAACTGGCCAAGCTGCTGGAGCGCAAGGCCGTGCAGCAACTGGTCACCGCTTCGTTGATCAGCCGCATGGGCTGGTCGTTCGACGAGCAACCGTCGAACGAGAAGAAGCTCATCAAGCTGCTGCAGGACAGCACCCGTGGCAGCCTGGAAAACGCCGATCGGCTGGCAGCGATGAACTATCAACAGGGTGATTACGCCAGCGCCAAGGCCTTCCTCGAAAACGCCGGTGACGGCGGACTGGCGTGGTGGCTGCGGGCCAAGCTGGCGGTGCGTGACGGCGATAAAAATGCCGCAGCTGCCGCCTATGCCAAAGCCGCGCAGGCGTTCCCGCAGAGCGAGGATTGGGGTTACCGACGCACTCCGGACTGGGACTTTGAAACCGTTCAGCCAAAATGCCGGGTCGAGGGCGAAAGCGCTATTCTGGCGCTGCAACGCGGTGAATACCTGCAAGCGTTCGTGCAGTTGTATCGCAGCAACAGCCTCTACTGGTTCGACGCGGCGACGGTGGCCGAGCGCGTACTGACGGTCGATGAACTCAAGCGGTATGTCGATGACAACGTGCCGGCGCCGCCGGCGTTGACCCAGCAGCAGCGCGACAACTACGTGCCGCTGCCGGTCGCCGCCAGCCTGCGCAATCTGCTGGGCCGGCGCTTGCTGCGTGAAGGGCATTACGAGGAAGCGGTCGGCTATTTCGACAATCCGGATCTGCAGCACAAGGCCCGGCTGTACGGCGAGCAACGGATGAAGGCTGACGCTGCGTGGTGGCCGAGCAAACGCGCCAGCGCTTTGTACAACGCGGCGTGGACCGCGCGTGAATGGGGCATGGATATTCTCGGCTATGAGATGGCGCCGGACTACGCCACATTTGGCGGCAACTACAGCCTGGAAAGCACCGAGCTGAAAGTCGGGCCGCTGGTGGCCGAGGCTGAAGTGCAGCGCCAGAAGGCCAGTGAAGCGCAGCCGGACGAGCGTTATCACTACCGTTTTGTCGCCACCGCGCTGGCCAGCCGGGCCGCCGATAACTTGCCGCACACCAGCCAGGCGTTTGCTGCGGTGTTGTGTAACGCCGCGGGTTTCAACAGCAGCCTGGAAGAGCAGAGCGCGTTGTATCGACGACACGTCAATGAGGGTCCTTATGTGGTTTGGGCCGGTGACTTCGGTCACCAATGCCCATACCCGGATTTTGAGAACGCCGACAAGCGTTACGTCACCCAGGTGACCGATGCTGCGCGCACGGCCCTGCGGCCCTACAAATGGCCGGTACAGATCGGCGCGATCGTGCTGGCGGTCGGCGTTGCATTGGCGCTGATCAGCCGGCGCCAACGCAAGTCCCGCAAACGTTAGGCCTGCTGAATAAAGGTCAGGCGCACGGCGAAGCCGATCAGCAGGCTGCCGAACAGCCATTGCTGGACGCGTTGGGCGGTTGGACTGTGTTGCAGCCAACGGCCCAGCGCAGCACCGGTCAGGGCGTAGGCGCTGTCGAACAGCAGCCCGACGCCTACCAGTAACACGCCGAGGGTGGCAAATTGGGTCAGCACCGCTGCGCCGTCATTGACGATGAATTGCGGCAACAGCACCGAGCAGAACAGCAAGGCTTTGGGGTTGAGCAGATTGGTCAGCAGGCCACGGCGAATCGCCTCGCGCCATTGTCCTTGGGTGTCAGTCACGGCAGCCGTATTCAGGTTCGGCAGCATGCTGCTGCGCAGGCATTGAATGCCGATCCACAACAGGTAAGCGGCTCCGGCCAGGCGCACCAGATCAAATGTCCACGGCGCCGCCTTGAACAACGCGGCCAGACCCAGCGCCGCCAATGCCACATGACAGCCCCGGGCGATCGCCAGGCCAACGGCGGTCGCCAGTGCCGCGCCACGACCCTGGCGGGCACCGGTTTGCAGCAACAGAATCATGTCCGGGCCGGGCAACAGGAAGACCACCGCCAATGCCAGAAAAAACATCCACATATTCGCCATGTTGCCGCCCCTTTCGTTGTCGATTCGGTGAGCAAAGTCTATGGTGCAAGGGCGGGGCAGGTGCTTGCGAAGTGAGCTTCAAAACGCGTCAGGATTGGCATAACCTGCTTTCTTTTTACGCCTTGACCAGCAGGATCTGCCAACAATGAAACTCGACGCTTTTGATCGCAAGATTCTCGCCGCGCTGCAGCGCAACGGCCGGCTGAGCAACGTTGAGCTGGCGGACGAGATCGGCCTGTCGGCGTCACCGTGCCTGCGCCGGGTGCGGATGCTGGAGGAGGCCGGGGTGATTCGTGGCTATCAGGCCAACCTCGATCGCGATGAAGTGGGGCTGGGGCTGACGGTGTTTGTCGGGGTCAAGGTCGAGCGCCACAACGATGAGCAGGCCGAAGCGTTTTACGCGGCGGTCACGGCGCTGCCGGAAGTGATCTCGGCGTTTCTGGTGTCGGGGGAGTCGGACTTTCTGTTGCAGGTGGTGGTGCCGGACCTGCGCGCGTATGACCGGTTTCTCAGCGGCTGTCTGCTGAAGCTGCCGGGGGTGAGTGACATTCGCAGCAACTTTGCGATTCACACGGTGAAGACGCCGGGGGCGTTGCCGTTGGGGCATCTTCCGCTGTAGAGCGGGTCGCTCCTTTCGCGAGCAGGCTCGCTCCCACATTGGAATGCGATCGAATGTGGGAGCGAGCCTGCTCGCGAAGAGGTTGCCGGTCGACGGTTACATCTGTGTTGCCATCCCCTCGACATTCATTGCCGCCTGACGCAGCGCCTCGGAGCGGGTCGGGTGCGGATGGCAGGTCAGCGCAATGTCTTCGGCCGAGGCGCTGAACTCCATGGCCACGCAGTATTCACCAATCATTTCGCTGACGCTCGGGCCGACCAGGTGCACGCCGAGGATTTCGTCCGTGCGCTCGTCGGCGAGAACCTTGGCGAAGCCTTCGGTCTCATGGTTGATCTTCGCCCGGCTGTTGGCGGTGAACGGAAACTTGCCGACTTTATAGGCGCGCCCTTCGGCCTTCAGTTGCTCTTCGGTCTTGCCCACACTGGCCAGTTCCGGACGGGTGTAGATGACATTGGGGATCAGCTCGTAGTTGACCTCGCCGGCCTTGCCGACGATCTGTTCCACGCAGGCCATCGCTTCGTCCTCGGCCTTGTGCGCGAGCATCGGCCCGGACGTCACGTCGCCGATCACCCACACGCCCGGCGCCTCGGTGCGGTGCTGGCGGTTGGCGAGCATGCCGCGCTTGTCGGTGCTCAGGCCGACGTTCTCCAGGCCCAGGCCTTTGGTGTACGGGCGCCGGCCGATCGCGACCAGCACGTAGTCGGCTTCGAGCAATTCTGCGTTGCCACCGGCGGCGGGTTCGACGCTGAGTTGCACACCGTTGGCCGAGGTGGTGGCGCTGGTGACCTTCGAACTCAATTTGAAGCTGATGCCTTGCTTGCTCAGCGAACGCTGCAGAGTTTTGCCGGCCTCGCCATCAACACCCGGGCAGATGCGGTCGAGGTATTCGACAACGGTCACTTGGGCGCCGAGGCGCCGCCAGACCGAACCCAGTTCCAGGCCGATCACCCCGGCGCCGATCACTACCAGATGCTTGGGCACTTCACTCAGCGACAGCGCCCCGGTGGAGTCGAGGATGCGTTGATTGTCGATCTCGACACCGGGCAGGGGCGTGGGTTCGGAGCCGGTGGCGATGATGATGTCCTTGGCGCTCAGCTCGGTCTTGTTGCCCTGCTCGTCGGTCACCGTGACTTTGCCCGGGCCGTCGATGTGGCCCCAGCCCTTGATCCAGTCGACCTTGTTCTTGCGAAACAGAAACTCGATGCCTTTGGTCAGGCCGCTCACGCTTTCGTCTTTCTGTTTCATCATTTGCGCGAGGTTGAGCGTGGGTTTGACCTCGATACCGAGGTTGGCGAATTCCGCACCCATGGCCGCGTCGTACAGCTCCGAGGCGTGTAGCAAGGCCTTTGACGGCATGCAGCCGACGTTCAGGCAGGTGCCGCCGAGGGTGGCGCGACCTTCCACGCATGCCGCCCTCAGGCCCAACTGGCCGGCGCGGATCGCCGCGTTATAACCACCGGGGCCTCCGCCCAGAATGACCACGTCGTAGTTGCTCATGCTGTTGCTCCTCGTTGGGGATACGGATCGCTAAAAGTAGTCGGTCGATAAAATTACGAGCGTAATATGTGCGTTTCCGGACATTTCGGTCAAGGCTTCAGGCAAGCGACAGGTTGCGCATCTTTAGATAAGCGTATTTGTGTACGAATATTTCACGCTTTTCGTTATATCGTAACGATTAAACCGGTGAATCAGTGGCTTTGGGGTGATATGCAAGTCGATCTGGATGTCGATGGCACGCAAGTGACCGGGTTACCGCGCTTTCAACAGGCGGCCACACAGGGGCGGCGCTTGCGTCGTCTGGCCATCGGCCTCGGTGGACTGGCCGGGGCAGGGTGGGTGCTGGCGCTGTTTGTCGAGCTGTTTGCCGCGCAATCGATATGGCCGGCATTGCTGGTAAATCTGGGCGCGGCGTTACTGGTGCTGGTCGCCGGCCTGCAGTCGGCGTGGTGGGTGACGCAATGGCGTGCACGGGTCATTCATCCGCTGGGGCAGGAACCGCTGAACGAGGTCGAGCAAACCGTACCTGATGGCTGGTACGAACGGTTGCTGGAGCGTTTGAGTCAGCGCGGTCTGCACTTGCTCGGTCAGATTGGCGCAGCCACGTTGTGGCTGGGCGGCTGGTCAGTGCTGGTGGTGCTCAGCATCGGGCAGGTGTGGAACCTGACGTTGCCGGCCGCTGCAGTCGGGTTGTCGGCCACGGTGGGCGCCGCGCTGATGTTGCTGCTGGGTTTCGGCTTGCTGGTGCTGGAGCGGCAACTGGCTCAGGAAAACCCGGCGCAATGGCCGGAAGCCGGATCCCTCGCGCAACTGGCGAGAGTGGCGATCATCAGTCTGGTACTGGGGGCGTTGTGCCTGCTTTTCGCCAGCGAGGCGTCTGTATGGCCAGTACGGCTTGCAGTATTGATCGGAATCTTGCCGGGATTGGTCGCGATCGAGTTGCTATTGCGCGCAGTTCTGTCGGTGTTCAGCCCTCGACGCGAGCAGCTCGAACCGACCCTGCTGGCGCGCAGTTTTGTTGCCGATATGCTGCGCTGGCCACCGCAGCCGTTGCTCGCCTTGCAGCACGAATTGCACAACCGTTTCGGCATCGACCTGCGCCAGATCTGGGCGTTCAGCTACATGCGCCGGGCCTTTCTGCCAGTTTTGGCGCTGGTTGCTGCGGTCGGTTGGCTGCTGACCGCAGTCCACGAAATCCCGCTGCAAGGGCGCGGTATCTACGAGCGCTTCGGCAAACCGGTGCAAGTGTTTGGACCCGGATTGCACGCCGGTCTGCCGTGGCCATTGGGCCGTGTATTGAGTGTCGAGAATGGCGTGGTGCACGAGTTGGCAACCAGCGTCGGCGATGCTCCCGCGCCAACCCAGGCCGAGCCTGCCGAAGGCCCGGCGCCGATGGCCGCCAACCGCTTGTGGGATGCCAGCCACGTCAATGACAAATCCCAGGTGATCGCCAGCAGCCGTGGCGATCAGCAGAGCTTTCAGATCGTCAACATGGACGTGCGCTTCGTTTATCGCATTGGTCTGCGTGATCAGGATGCCTTGGCCGCCACTTACAACAACGCTGATGTGCCGACGCTGATCCGCAGCACCGCGAGCCGGATTCTGGTGCACGATTTTGCCTCGCGCACCCTCGACGGTTTGCTCGGTGCCGATCGGGTAGGGCTGGGCGAAGAGATCGGCCGCGCAGTGCAAGGCGATCTACAGCAACTCAACAGCGGTGTGGAGATTCTCGCCACCGTGGTCGAAGCGATTCATCCACCCGCCGGTGCGGCCAATGCTTATCACGGCGTGCAAGCGGCGCAGATCGGCGCGCAAGCGTTGATCTCCCGCGAGCGCGGTGCGGCGGCAGACGCCAGTAATCAGGCGCAGTTGCAGGCCAGTCTCGCCCGCGATCAGGCGAGTGCCAGCGCCCGTGAAATCAACGCCACCGCGCAGACGGCGGATCTGAAATTCAAGGCTGAACAAAAAGCCTATGCCAGCGCCGGGCAAGCGTTCGTGCTCGAGCAATACCTGAGTCAGCTCAGCCTCGGCTTGAGCAAGGCCAAACTGTTGGTACTCGACCACCGTTTAGGCGGCAGCAGCAATGCGCCGACCATCGATCTGCGTACGTTCACGCTGCCGGCTGATCCGACGCCTGCGCGCACCACCGCTCAACCAGGAGTTGCCCCTTGAGCCAGTCGCACATTCACGATTCGCATGACCACGGTGGCCACGATCACGGCCACGCCGGGCATCACCATCATCATGGGCATCATCACCATCATCACGGAGCGCCGGAAGAGGCGGGGCCGTTCCCGTGGCGGCGCATGGGCTGGGCGCTGTTGCTGGTGGCGTTTGCCATTGCGGCGGCGAGCCTGGTGCAAGTGCGCTCGGGCGAGGCCACAGTCATTACCCGTTTTGGCAATCCGTCGCGGGTGTTGCTTGAGCCGGGTTTGAGCTGGCGCTGGCCGGCGCCGTTCGAAGCGGCGATCCCGGTGGATCTGCGTCTGCGTACCACCTCCAGTGGTTTGCAGGATGTCGGCACCCGCGATGGTTTGCGCATCATCGTTCAGGCCTACGTGGCGTGGCGGGTGCAGGGCGACCCGGACAATGTGCAGCGTTTCATGCGCGCGGTGCAGAACCAGCCGGACGAAGCGGCGCGGCAGATTCGCACCTTTGTCGGCTCGGCGCTGGAAACCACCGCCAGCAGTTTCGACCTGGCGGATCTGGTGAATACCGAGGCCAGCAAAGTGCGTATCGCCGATTTCGAAGCGCAACTGCGTCAGCAGATCGACCAGCAGTTGCTGGCCACCTACGGCGTGCGCGTGGTGCAAGTCGGCATCGAACGCCTGACCTTGCCTTCGGTGACGCTCACGGCCACGGTCGATCGGATGCGCGCCGAGCGTGAAACAATTGCCACCGAACGCACCGCCATCGGCAAGCGAGAAGCCGCGCAAATTCGTTCTGCCGCCGAGCGCGATGCGCGAATTGTGCAGGCCGATGCCACGGTGAAGGCCGCAGAAATCGAAGCACAGTCGCGGGTCGAAGCCGCGCAAATCTATGGCCGTGCCTACGCCGGTTCGCCGCAGTTGTACAACTTGCTGCGCTCGCTCGATACCCTCGGCACCATCGTGACGCCGGACACCAAGCTGATCCTGCGTACCGACGCCGCGCCATTCCGTGTGCTGGTGGACGGCCCGCCGAATATTGAAAACAAATCCGGATCGCAGCCATGAGTGATGAAGTTCCACGTGGAACACATTCGTTGAGCAGTCCGTGGATTCAGGCCGGACGCCTGGCGTTTTTCGCCTTATATGCGGTGACGGTATTGGCTGCGTTGGCTTGGGCGTTTTCCAATGTGCGGCAGATCGATCCGCAAAATCGCGCCGTGGTTTTGCACTTTGGTGCACTGCAGCGCATCCAGAATGCCGGCCTGTTACTGGCTTGGCCGCAGCCGTTCGAGCAGGTGGTTTTACTGCCGGCAGCTGATCGGGTGATTGAGCGCCGAGTGGAAAACCTGCTGCGTAGCGCTGAGGCGATCAAGGCTGATCGCGTTGCGACCTTCGCCACTCCTTTGAGTGATGCGCTGGCCGGTTCCGGCTATTTGCTGACCGGCGACGCCGGCGTGGTGCAACTGGATGTGCGGGTGTTTTACAAAGTCACCGATCCCTATGACTTCGTGCTGCAGGGTGATCATGTGCTGCCGGCACTGGATCGGCTGGTCACCCGCAGCGCCGTGGCCCTGACCGCCGCACGGGATCTGGACACGATTCTGGTCGCGCGGCCCGAGTTGATCGGTGCCGATAATCAGGCGGCCGAACGGCGCGAGCGTCTGCGCGGTGATCTGGTGCAAGGCATCAACAAGCGCTTGGCTGAGTTGAAGGCGAGCGGGCAGGGCATCGGCATCGAGGTGGCGCGGGTCGACGTTCAGTCGAGTCTGCCAGATCCGGCGGTCAGTGCCTTTAATGCGGTGTTGACTGCCAGTCAGCAGGCCGACAAAGCCGTCGCCAATGCACGCACCGAGGCGGAAAAACTCACCCAGACCGCGAATGAGCAAGCTGACCGCACCCTGCAAGTGGCCCATGCTCAGGCCGGGGAGCGGTTGGCGAAAGCCTCTGCCGACACCGCCACGGTGATGAGCCTGGCCAAGGCGCAACAACAGGGTACCGACCCGCAGTTGCTCCTGCGTCTGTACCGCGAGCGCATGCCAAAGATTCTCGGGCAGGCAGGTTCGGTGACCACGGTCGATCCGAAAGACGATTCCCGCCTGATCATTCAGGGAGCCAGTAAATGACTGCGACCACTGCTGCACCGAGCCTGTTGTCCTCGGCCGAACAGCGCCGCGCCGCACGGCAATTGACCCTGGCGATGCTCGCCCTTGGCCTGCTCGGCCTCGGCCTGATCTGGCGTTGGCTGGTGCCGGAGCAAACCGGGGTCAGTCAGTTGCTATTGGGTGTCGCTTCCTTGTTAGTGGCGGTGCCGGTGATGCGTTCGGCGTGGTACAGCCTGCGTTATCCGAGCCTGCACGGCATTACCGACCAACTGATTGCCCTGGCGATGCTCGGTGCCTGGGCGACCGGCGATCTGCTGACCGCCGCGTTGCTGCCGATCATCATGATCTTCGGCCACGTGCTGGAAGAGCGCAGCGTGATCGGCTCGCAGGAAGCGATTCACGCCCTCGGCCAATTGACCCGCAGCCATGCACGCAAGATTCAGGCAGATGGCTCGATCATCGAAGTCGATAACGGCACGCTGAAACCCGGCGACACTGTAGAGGTGCGCGCAGGCGATCGGGTACCGGCGGATGGCCGGGTGCTGTTCGGCCAAGCCAGCCTCGACACGGCGTCGATCACCGGCGAGTCGGTGCCGGTGGAAACGGCGGTGGGCATGACAGTGTTTGGTGGCGCGATCAACCTCGACGGCTTGTTGCGCATTGAGGTCACCCGCACCGGCGATCAATCGACGCTGGGCAAAGTCATCGCGCTGATGCAGAACGCCGAGCGTTCGAAACCTCCGATCACTCGTCTGCTTGAACGTTACGCCGGCAGCTACATGGTGCTGGTGTTGCTGTTGGCGGCGGTGACCTGGTTCGTCACCAATGATGCGCAGGCTATGCTCGCGGTGTTGGTCGCAGCCTGTCCTTGCGCTTTGGTGCTGTCGGCACCGGCCACGGCAATTGCCGGAGTGGCGGTGGCGGCGCGCCACGGCATTCTGATTCGCAGTTCGGCGTTTCTTGAGGAGTTGGCAGATCTCACTTCACTGGTGGTCGACAAGACCGGCACGCTGACTTACGGCACCTTGCGTTTGCAATCGATCAGCAGCCCGCGTCTGGATCAGGCCTCAGTGATGGCGCTGGCCGCCAGTCTCGGTGCGGCCAGCAGTCATCCTGTCAGCCGGGCGTTGGCGGGGCTGGTGAGTCAAGAGCAGAGCCTGCCGCTGACAGATATTCACGAGCGTCAGGGTCTCGGGGTCGTCGCGATGACCGGGCAGGGTGAGGCGGCGCTGGGGCGTCCCGAACTGTTCGCGCAACTGGGCATTGTCACCACCGCCGTTCCCGAGCACGACGGTCCGATTGCCGGATTGGCACTGAACGGCGAATTTGTCGCCTGGTTGCTGCTGGCCGATAGCGTCAAACCGGAAGCACGCTTTGCCCTCGCTGAATTGCGCGGCCTCGGCCTGGGTCGCCAGTTGCTGCTGACCGGCGACCGCCAGAGTGTTGCGCAGACGCTGGCCCGTGAGGTCGGCCTGCAAGAGCTGGAAGCGCAGGCGCTGCCCGAGGACAAACTCAACCGCGTGCTCGAGGAAATCGACAACGGTTTCCGGCCGATGGTTGTAGGTGACGGCATCAATGATTCGCTGGCGCTCAAGGCCGGGGTGGTCGGTGTGGCGATGGGCGCCGGCGGTGCCGACATTGCGCTGGCCTCGGCGGACATCGTGCTGATCGGCAGCGATCTGCGGCGCCTCGGCACCTGTGTGCGGCTCAGTCGTCAGTGCCGTCGAACCTTGCAGGTCAACGTGATCATCGGTCTGGGCTGGACCCTGGCAATCGTGGTGTTTGCGGCATTCGGCTGGCTCGGTGCGGCCGGGGCGATGATTGCCGCGCTGCTGCACAACCTCAGTACGTTGCTGGTATTGGGCAATGCCGGACGGCTGCTGCGGTTTCAGGAGCCATTGCTCAAGCTCAAGGATGATCGCTGAAGTGGAGTTTCAGCGAACTGTGCGCCGAATAGGCAGTCATCTATGGAGAGGGCGCACACTTCATTGCCGTTATCTGGGCTGCAACAGTGGGTGCATGACGGCATGTAGGAGCGTCTGGAACGATAGTCTTGGCTAATTAAATCGATAGCCTGCTATTTTTCAAGGATGGTCTACCCTCAGATCTGACGTCTGAAACAAGGGGGGATTTTCCATGCTCGCGCAACTTCCACCGGCCTTACAGAATCTGCAGCTTCCGCTTCGCTTGCGACTCTGGGATGGCCATGAGTTCAATCTGGGGCCGACGCCCAGCGTCACCATTGTGGTCAAGGATCCGACGATGGTCACTCAGTTCACGCATCCAAGTCTCGACGCGCTGGGGGCGGCGTTTGTCGAAGGCAGGCTGGAGCTGGAGGGCTCGATCAGCGAGGTCATCCGGGTCTGCGACGAATTGAGCAGCGCCTTGCTCGATGAGGATGAAGACTCCCAGCCGGTGCGTTCGGTGCACGACAAGGAAACCGACGCCAAAGCCATTTCCTATCACTACGACCTGTCCAATGCGTTCTACCAGCTGTGGCTGGACAGCGACATGGCGTATTCCTGCGCGTATTTCGAAACTGGCAGCGAAACCCTCGAACAGGCGCAGCAAGCCAAGTTCCGGCATCTGTGTCGCAAACTACGTTTGCAGCCCGGTGATTATCTGCTGGATGTCGGTTGTGGCTGGGGTGGTCTGGCGCGTTACGCGGCGCGTGAATTCGGCGCCAAAGTGTTCGGCATCACCCTGAGCAAGGAACAGCTGGAACTGGCCCGTGAGCGGGTCAAGGCCGAGGCTCTGGAAGATCAGGTTGAACTGCAATTGCTCGACTACCGCGACCTGCCGCAGGACGGCCGTTTCGACAAGGTGGTCAGCGTCGGCATGTTCGAACACGTCGGCCACGCCAACCTCGCCGAATACTGCAAGGTCCTGTTCGGCGCGGTGAAGGAGGGCGGTCTGGTGATGAACCACGGCATCACCGCCAAACACACCGACGGCCGTCCGGTAGGACGCGGTGCCGGCGACTTCATCGAGAAATACGTGTTCCCCAACGGCGAGCTGCCGCATCTGGCGATGATCTCCGCCGAGATCAGTGAAGCCGGGCTGGAGATCGTCGACGTCGAAAGCCTGCGCCTGCATTACGCGCGCACGCTGGATCACTGGAGCGAGCGTCTTGAGGACAACCTCGAAGCGGCCGGGAAACTGGTGCCGGATCAGGCGCTGCGCATCTGGCGCCTGTATCTGGCCGGGTGTGCCTATGCGTTCGCCCGTGGCTGGATCAATCTGCATCAGATTCTGGCAGTGAAGGCGCATCCGGATGGCAGCCATGAACTGCCGTGGACCCGCGACGACATTTATCACCCCTGAGGCCTGACCGTTCGCTCATTCGAGAGCGAGCGGTCAGTCAAAGAATCGGTGAAATAAGCCGGGCGATCCGCATGCCGAGCTGTTGCAGGCGGTGGATTTCCCGGCTTTCTTCTTTGGCGACTTCATAAGCCTGCTCGAAATCATCGTTGAGCATACGTTCCACGTGCGCGGCGAACTCGCTGTCGACCGTCAGTAGCATCACTTCGAAATTCAGCCGGAACGAACGGTTGTCCAGATTGGCGCTGCCGATGGCGCTGATTTCGCTGTCGATCAACACCACTTTCTGATGCAGGAACCCCGGTTCGTAGCGGAACACCCGCACGCCAGCGCGCACCGCTTCGAATGCATACAGGCTGGACGCGGCGTAGACGATGCGGTGGTCCGGACGCGATGGCAGCAGCAGGCGCACGTCGACGCCGCGCAGCACCGCCAGACGCAACGCGGCGAACACGGCTTCATCCGGAATGAAGTATGGGCTGGTGATCCACACCCGCTCGGTTGCTGCGTGGATCGCTTCGACGAAGAACAATGAACAGGTTTCGTAGGCATCAGCCGGGCCGCTTGCCAGCAACTGGCAGAGCACGCCGTCCTCCGGGTAAACGTCCGGCAGGATCAGCGGCGGCAATGTCCGTGCAGCCCAGAACCAATCCTCGGCAAACGATTCCTGCATGCAGGCCACCACCGGCCCGCGCACCTGCACGTGGGTATCGCGCCAGGGCGCCAGCGGCGGCTTCTCGCCCATGTATTCATCGCCGACGTTGTGCCCGCCGACGAAGCCGAGTACGCCATCGACCACGACGATTTTGCGGTGGTTGCGGAAATTCACCTGGAAGCGATTGAGCCAGCCGCTGCGTGTGGCGAAAGCTTTGACCTCGACCCCGCCATCGCGCAGCGCCTGCACAAAACTGTGGGGCAGGGCGTGGCTGCCGATGCGGTCGTAGAGCAGATGAATCGCCACGCCTTCGGCGGCCTTCTTCAGCAACAGGTCGCGCAGTCGCTGCCCTAGGCGGTCATCATGGATGATGAAAAACTGGACCAGTACAGCTTCGCGCGCTTGATCGATGGCCTGGAAAATCGCTTCGAAGGTCGCGTGGCCATTCACCAGCAATTGCACTTCATTGTTCGCCAGGCACGGCATACGCCCCAGTTTGGGCATGGCGCGCAGCGAGGCGTAGGCCTTCGAGGCGCGGGCGGTTAGGGCTTCTTCGACCCACGGACGCCAGTTCAACTCGGAGATTGCCTGACGCATCTGTTCGTTGGCCTGGCGACGTGCCTTGATATAGCCGTCGAAGGTGCTACGACCGAAAACCAGATAAGGGATGAGGGTCAGGTAGGGAATGAAAATCAGCGACAATGCCCAGGCGATCGAGCCTTGGGCGGTGCGTACGGTCAGCACCGCGTGGATGGCGGCGATCAAGCCGAGGCTATGTATCAGGGCGATCAGATAACCGAAAATGTGCGGTCCAAAATAATCCATGGGGCAGCCTTGCTCCTGAAGACTCAATGCGTAACAGACCATGTTCCGTGGCGAATGTCGCTATTTAATTGGTGCATGAACCGAAGCAACCGGCCGACGTCTAACGGCCACTACTGATCAGGAGTTTTTCGATGAACGTTCGTCTGCTGAGTTTGGCGCTGGGCCTGGGTTTGGCAATGCCGGTGGTTGCGCAGGCGCAAATGCTGCAGCCGGGGCTGTGGGAAATGACCTCAAGCAACGTCAAGGTCGATGACCAGCCCATGGATGTGCAATCGATCCTTGGCCAGTTGCAAGGCCAGATGACTCCGCAACAGCGGGCGGCGCTGGAAAAGAACGGGATCAACATCGGCGGCAAGGGCATCCGTGCCTGCCTGACGCCGCAGCAAGTGGCGACCAACGATATTCCGCTGGCCGATCCGCAATCTGGCTGCAAACAGCAGATCACCGAACGCACCGGCAACCAGTGGAAATTCCGCTTCAGCTGCCCGAAAGCGCAAGGCACGGGTGTCGCGACGTTCCTCAGTGATCGTGAGTTCACCACCGTGGCCAACGGCACGTTCAACGCCATCGGGATCAACCAGAAGGGCAGTCTGGAAACCCGTGCGGTGTGGTTGGGTCAGGATTGCGGCACTGTGAAGCCAAGAGCTTAAAAGCTTCGCGAGCAAGCTCGCTCCCACAGGGCTGGCGCGATTCCCGTGGGAGCGAGCCTGCTCGCGAAGACGCCCTGTCAGACACCTGATCATTCAGCGCATAAACCGCAGCGGCAGGCCCTGACATCCTTCGTTGATGCGCTGCTCCCGCCAGGCAATCTGCCCCGACACCAATGTGGTATTCACCCGATAGCGGAAAGTCTTGTCAGCAAAAGGTGTCCACCCGCACTGCGACAGAATCGGCTGCCGCGACACTTCCAGAGCCGCTGGCTCAACCAGCACCAGATCGGCCCAATACCCCTCGCGCAAATAACCCCGATCCGGAATCGCAAACAGGTCCGCCACCCGATGGCTGGTCTTCGCCACCAACGTGGTGATCGGCAGCACGCCATCGGCCACCAGCTCCAACAGTGCCGGCAGGGCGTGTTGCACCAGCGGTAAACCGGACGGCGCTTCGGCATACGGGCGCTGTTTTTCCGCCCAGGTATGCGGTGCGTGATCGCTGCCGATCACATCCAGTCGATTGCTCAGCAGCGCTGCGCGCAAGGCATCGCGATCGGCTCGGGTCTTGACCGCCGGATTGCACTTGATCAGGTTGCCGAGGGCTGGATAGTCGCGGTCATCGAACAGCAGGTGATGCAGGCAGACTTCAGCCGTGATGTGTTTCTGGGCGAGCGGCTTGTCCTCGAACAACTCGAGTTCGCGAGCGGTGGTCAGGTGTAAAACGTGCAGGCGGGTGCCGTGACGTCTGGCCAGTTCCACCGCCAGCGAAGAGGATCGGTAGCAAGCCTCGGCATCGCGAATCAGTGCATGAATATTCGCCGGCAGGTGTTCGCCGAGGCGTTCACGCAGACGTGTTGCATTGGCCTCGATGCTCGGCGTGTGTTCGCAATGGGCCAGCAGAATCGTCGGCACTTCGGCGAACAGACGCTCGAGAGTCTTCGGGTCATCCACCAGCATGTTGCCGGTGGACGCACCCATGAACACTTTGACCCCGGCCACTTCGCAAGGGTTGAGTGCGGCGACGGTGTCGAGGTTGTCCTGACTGACACCGAAGTGGAAGCCATAGTTGGCCACGGAGTTAATCGCCGCCCGGCATTTCTTATCCGCCAGCGCTTCGAGGGTGAGGGTGGCCGGCTGGGTGTTGGGCATGTCCATGAAACTGGTAATGCCGCCCGCCACCGCTGCGCGCGACTCGGTGTGAATACTGCCCTTGGCCGGCGCTCCCGGTTCGCGAAAATGCACCTGATCATCAATCATCCCCGGCAACAGCCATCGGCCATTGGCGTCGATTTCCACACGGGCATTTTCACCGTCGATGCTGCGCGCGATCTTGACGATGCGGCCATGGCTGACCAACAGATCGCCGTCGAACTCGCGTCCTTCATTGACCAGTCTGGCATTGCGAATCAGCACGCTGCTCATGATTCAGAACTCGTTCTGCAAGGCTTTGTAGCCGCGCACCAGATCGACGTTGGTGCGCGCCACGTCTTCGGAAAACTCCGAGGCGCTGACACTCACCGGCGGGAATTGCGAGAGGTCGGTGTTGGGGCCGATACGGGTGGTGGAGGGCACGTAGAACGCGTCCGGCAAATCGCGGCCATCGACCACCGAGTTGTGCCGCACCACACAGCCGTCACCGACCACGCAATTGAACAGCACGCTGTTGAAGCCGATGAACACCCGGTCGCCGACCACGCACGGGCCGTGCACGATCGAGCGGTGAGCGATCGAGGTGAATTCGCCGATGGTCACGGCAGCGCCGGATTTGGAATGAATCACCACGCCGTCCTGGATGTTCGAATTGGCGCCGATGGTGATTGGCTCCATCGTTCCTGAAGCATCTACTTCATCGGCGCGGATCACCGCGTAGGGGCCGACGAAGACGTTCTCGCCGATGACCACCTTGCCGCAGATGATCGCGGTTTTATCGACGTAGGCCGACTCGGCAATGTGCGGCAGATCGCCGGAAGGATTTTTGCGGATCATGGTTGGCTCAGCGCGTCGTAAAGGGTGTTGAGGTTGTATTCGAACAGTCCGGTAAAGGTGCTGGCCGGGCCACTGGCGGCGAGGGCATCGGAGTACAACGTGCCGCCGATGTGCGCGCCGCTTTCCTCGGCGATCTGCTTGAGCAGGCGCGCGTCCTTGATGTTTTCCATGAACACCGCTTTGACCTTGGCCTGACGGATCTGCGTGATCAGCGCGGCGACTTCGGCAGCCGAAGGTTCACGCTCGGTGGACAGACCTTGCGGCGCCATGAAGTCGATGCCGTAGGCCTGGCCGAGATAACCGAAGGCGTCGTGGCTGGTGACGATCTTGCGATTGCCCGGTGGCAGCGAGCCTAGCTTGGCCTTGGCTTCGGCGAGCAGGGCATAGATCTGTTTCAGGTAGGTCTGGCTGTTGCGTTGGTAGTCGGCCTTGTTCGCCGGATCAGCGGCGATCAGCGCCTTGGTGATGTTGGCGATGTACAGCTCGGTATTGGCGAGATTGTGCCAGGCGTGTGGGTCGGGGATGGTCTCGCCGTCCTCCTCCAGCGAGCGTGGAATCACGCCATGACTGGCACTGATGACAGGGGCTTTGGTCTCGGTGCTGGTCACCAGGCGATCGAGCCAAGGCTCGAAACCCAGGCCGTTCTTGATGATCAGTTTGGCTTTGAGCAGCGCTTTGGCATCGTCCGGTGTCGGTTCATAGGTGTGCGCGTCGGCGTCCGGGCCGACCATGTTGGTGATCTGGATATGCTCGCCACCCACCTGGTGAACCATGTCGGCGAGGATGCTGAAGCTGGTGACCACCGGCAATTTTTCCGCCGCCGACAACGACATCGACAGCAGCAGGCTGAACAACACAAGTAGAGCGCGCATCGGGAAACACCTCATTGGGATGTGAGCAAAGGCGGGCGGCGCAGCAAGCCGTGCACCGGTCCGAACACCACGGACAGCAGATAACCGATACCCGCGACCAGCACGATCGCCGGGCCGCTGGGCAGCGAGTAATAGAACGAGATCAACAATCCACACCACACCGAGAGGCAGCCGATAAGCGCCGAGATGGCAATCAGGCTCGGCAGGCGACGACTCCAGAACCGTGATGCGGCGGCGGGCAGCATCATCAGGCCGACCACCATCAAGGCGCCGATGGCCTGGAAACCGATCACCAGATTGAGCACCACCAAGGTCAGGAACACGCCGTGGGCGAGAGGGCCGAGGCGGCTGACGGTTTGCAGGAATAATGGGTCGAGGGTATCGAGCAGCAGCGGTTTGTAGATGAGCGCCATGGCAATCAGGCTAAAGGCCGAGACCCATAACATGCCGTGGAGCGTAGGGCCGTCGACCGCCAGTGCCGAGCCGAACAACAGGTGCAGCAAGTCGAGGCGTTTGCCGGCGATGCCAAGAATCAGCACGCCACTGGCGAGCGAGATCGGGTAGATCGCAGCGAGGCTGGCGTCTTCGCGCAGGCCGGTGCGACGGGTAATCCAGGCGGCCAGTCCGGCCATACCCAGGCCGGCACCCAGACCACCGAGGGTCAATGCGGGCAGGCTCAGACCGGCGAACCAGAAGCCCAATGCCGCGCCGGGAAGGATGCCGTGGGCGACGGCGTCACCGATCAGGCTCATGCGCCGCAGGATCAGGAATACGCCGAGCGGCGCTGTGCTACAGGCCAATAACAGTCCGCCGACCAGCGCTCGGCGCATGAACATGAACTCACTGAACGGTTGCCAGAGCTGGGCGACGGTGAGCATCAGGCTACCTGCATGTTGGGTGTTTGCTGGATCAGTTCAGTACTGGGTCCGAACACGCATTCGCGGTTTTTGATCAGCAGTGTCTGCGGGATGTGTTGACGGACGGCGGCGAGGTCATGGCAGACCATCAGCAGTGTCCGTCCTTCGGAGTGCCAGGCGTGGATGTGTTGCCAGAGCAATTGCTGGCCCAGTTCATCGAGCGCGGCGTGGGGCTCGTCGAGCAGCAGCAACGGGGCGTCGGTCAGACTCAAGCGGGCGAGCAGGGCGCGTTGCAGCTCGCCACCGGAGAGGGCCATCAGCGGACGCTGTTCCAGACCGCCAAGGTGCCAATTTTCCAGGGCGTTGGCGAGTCGTTGTGCGCGCAGTTGTGTCGACAATCGACGCCCCCAGAAACCCGCGGCCACCAGTTCTTCGAGGCTGATGGGGAACTGCCGGTCAAGGTGTTGCTGTTGCGGCAGGAACGCCAGGCCGCCCTGGCGTGGAACACCCAGTGCGACTTTTCCCGATAACGGCTTCTGCAATCCGGCGATGACTTTCAGCAAGCTGCTCTTGCCGCAGCCGTTGGCGCCGATGATGGCGCTGAGGCTGCCGTGCTCCAGCGAGAGGGTCAGTGGCAAAGTCAGTGGTTGGCCGGGTGCGCCCCAACTCAGGGTTTGGCATCGGATCATGCGAGTTCTCGGTGCCAGTGGCTTTCAGCGACAGCGTCGTGGGCGTGCAGGCTTTCGGCGTGGATCACTCGCAGATGGAAGCCACTGACCCCGGGGGAGCGACGCAGGGCCAGATTGAGTCGTCGCGCGGCGTCTTCGCAGAACATCAGGTTCTGTCCATTGGCCAACGCGAAGGCTTGTTCGTCGGCACGTTTCACGGCGGTTTGCACGGCGGTGCCGAGCGCCGCTTCGGCGTCACTGATGATCACACTCAGGGGAAGCTCGTCGATGAACTCGTCGAGGTGTATATGCAGATGCGCGGTGCTGCGTTGGCTGTGCGGGGTGGCGACAATGCCTTGGCTTGATCCAAGCCAGGTCAAAACTTCGGCATGTTGCAGTGGCTTGTTGGCGAAATCATCGATGAATTGTTGCTGAATCAACTGCCGCGCCAACGCTGCTGAGCAGGGGCAAGTTGAGGAGTAGGGAAGATCAACTTTCAGTTCCACGTGGAACACTTCGTTTTTCAGACTCGCTGAAATGCTCACTGGGTAGCTCTTCCAACCGGCCAGAGGGCTGACTAACGCAGGCCTTTTCAGCAGCACTTCGCAGTGGATTTTCAGGTAGGCGCTGTTGGATAAACCATCGTGGCTGGCCAGAAAATCCTCGAGAACCTGGCGTAATAAGGAGGGAGAGAGGTCCTGCCGCTCAAGTGCCGCCAGTGCGAGATATAGCCGCGACATATGAATGCCGCGCGCCTCGCCATCATCGAGACTCACGCCGGCATCTGCTTTTGCGCTCAGACGTTGGCCTTGCAATAAAACAGGCAGAGCAATGCCGCACATTCCCACCCAATCAAGCGGTAATGCCTGGCGAGCGGCCTGAGTCGCAATATCCGGAAGTGTCAGCGAATTCATGTTCGGGACCATCGTGTTAATTGAATTGAATGTTACATTATAACAATTCAAATCACGATGCCTTTTTCATGAACGGGTTTTCATATGCACCGACGTCATCTGCTCAACCTACTTCTGGCCAGTACGGCTTTGGCTTTTCCCTTCACCGTTTCGGCCACGCAAATTCGCAATGCGCGCCTCTGGCGTTCGGATGACAAGGTGCGATTAGTGTTCGACCTTAGCGGTCCGGTGCGCTACAAAACCTTCTCCCTGAGCGCTCCAGAACGTTTGATCATCGACCTTTCCGGGGCGAGTTTGAGTGGCGATTTCAGTCAATTGACGCTTGCCGACACTGCGATTCGTTCCATTCGATCAGGGCACTTTGGTCAGGGTGATACACGGATCGTTCTCGATCTGAACCATCCGGTGCTATTGAACAGCTTCCTTTTGGCGCCTCAAGATGGCCAAGGACACCGCTTGGTGCTTGATCTGGTGAGCGCCAAACAGGCATCGAGTCCGGTAATGGTTCCACGTGAAACAACTTCGAATCAGGCTCACCCCAAGCGCGACATCATCGTTGTCGTTGATCCCGGGCACGGCGGGAAAGACCCAGGTGCAGTCGGCGCCAAGGGTGAGCGGGAAAAGGATGTGGTGCTCTCCATCGCGCAATTGCTCGCCAAACGCCTGAAAAAGGAGAAAGGCTTCGACGTCAAACTGGTGCGCAATGACGACTTCTTCGTGCCGCTTCGCAAGCGTGTGGACATCGCGCGTCAGCACAAGGCCGACATGTTTATCTCGGTGCACGCTGATGCGGCACCGCGTCTGACGGCGTCGGGAGCGTCGGTATATTGCCTTTCCGAAGGTGGTGCGACGTCAGCGACTGCACGCTTCATGGCACAGCGGGAGAACGGCGCGGATCTGCTGGGTGCGACCAGTCTGCTCAATCTCAAGGACAAGGATCCGATGCTCGCCGGTGTGATCCTCGACATGTCGATGAACGCTACCATCGCCGCCAGTTTGCAACTCGGCAGCACCGTTCTCGGCAGTCTGGCGGGCATTACCACGCTGCATCAGAAACGCGTGGAACAGGCAGGGTTTGCCGTGCTGAAGTCGCCGGACGTGCCGTCGATTCTGGTGGAAACCGGCTTCATTTCCAACGCCCGCGACAGCCAGCGACTGGTCACGACTCGACATCAGCAAGCTGTGGCGGATGGTTTGTTCGAAGGGCTGCAGCGTTACTTTCAGAAGAATCCACCGGTCGACAGCTATATCGCCTGGCAGCAGGAGCACCAGAAAGCGCAGGTTTAGCAGCCAGTGATCCGGCTGCAGGTGAACTTCGCGCTACTGCCACCAGAACTGGAAAATTGATTGATTGTCGTCCAGCCGACGCGACGGGTGTAGCCCACCCAGGCTTCTCCGTCAGAGGCGATCCCTGTGAAGAACGTCAGTTGGCCGAAGCGACTGTTGGTCTGCGCCCAGTAGCGATTGCCGTCCTTTTCAAAGCCTCGCAGGTAAATCGTGCTGCCCACCGTGTTCACGCTGTAGGCATTGCCCTGCGCGTCGATGCAGGCCAGCAGATTGGCGCTGCGTGTGCAGTTGGCGAGCGCGGGAATTTGCGCCCAGGCATTGGCGCCCGACAGCAACGCAAGACTCAGCAGCGAGCATTTCAGGAGAGTTTTCATCTCGGTTTCCGATGGGCAGATTGCGTGCAGCTTCCTGCTCTTTATCGGTTCGGGCAAGAGCGGGGCTGGCTTATGTTTATTGTTATACTATAACATAAGGTTGAAGTTGAGCCTGAGCGCGTCGATTGCAAGCGTCCGCTTCTGCCATATCGCTGTTTTTAAGCCCTGGAACGCGGTGCGCTACGCCTAACCATCAAAACGCACATCGGCCACCATCTGATGAGGATTATCCAATGTCATCTCCACTTCCAGTGACCGTTCTTTCGGGGTTTCTCGGCGCCGGGAAAAGTACACTTTTGAATTACGTACTACGTAATCGAGAAGGCCTGCGCGTTGCGGTCATCGTTAACGATATGAGCGAGATCAACATTGATGGCAGCGAAGTCCAGCGCGATGTCAGCCTTAACCGTGCGGAAGAAAAACTGGTGGAGATGAGCAACGGTTGCATCTGCTGTACGTTACGCGAGGACCTGCTCGAAGAAGTCAGCAAACTCGCCCGCGAAGGAAGATTCGATTACCTGCTCATCGAATCCACCGGGATTTCCGAGCCGCTGCCGGTCGCCGAGACGTTTACCTTCCGCGATGAACACGGTCAGAGCCTGGCCGACGTCGCGCGGCTCGACACCATGGTCACGGTAGTCGACGGTGTGAATTTCCTCCTCGACTATCAGGCTGCCGAGAGCCTCGCGTCCCGCGGCGAGACCCTGGGCGATGAAGATGAACGCTCAATCACCGATCTGCTGATCGAACAAATCGAGTTCGCCGACGTACTGCTGATCAGCAAGATCGACCTCATCAGCCGCCAGGAGCGCGAAGAGCTGATGGCAATCCTCAAGCGCCTCAACGCCCAGGCGGAAATCATCCCGATGGTGATGGGCGAGGTGCCCCTGGAGAAAATCCTCAACACCGGGCATTTCGATTTCGAGAAAGCTGCTCAGGCCCCGGGTTGGTTGCAGGAGTTGCGCGGTGAGCACGTGCCGGAAACCACGGAATACGGCATCGCCTCGACGGCCTACCGCGCACGCCGCCCGTTCCATCCGCAGCGCTTTTTCGACTTCATTGATCGTCCATGGCCGAACGGCAAACTGCTGCGCTCCAAAGGCTTCTTCTGGCTCGCCAGCAAACCCTGCGACGCAGGCAGTTGGTCGCAGGCTGGTGGTTTGATGCGCCATGGTTTCGCCGGTCGCTGGTGGCGTTTCGTACCGAAAAACCAATGGCCGCAGGATCAGGAAAGTACTGCAGCAATCATGGAAAACTGGACACCGAGTGTGGGAGATTGTCGTCAGGAGCTGGTGTTCATCGGCCAGAACATCGACTTCGTACAGCTCAAGTCGGAGCTCGATGGCTGCCTGCTGACTGACGAAGAAATGGCCGATGGCGTAGACGGTTGGCGCAGGCTGCCGGACCCGTTCGGGCCTTGGCACGACGAGGCTGCCTGATGCTCGCACTCAAATTGCAGCAAAACCGGACGCGCCATCAGCATCAGGGGGCGACGCCGAAAACGCTGGCGCGTATCCTCGAAGACGACGTCAATCTCGCGGTCTGGCAGCGCCAACTGCCGCTGCACATCGCCGATTTCGCAGAGTTGCTGCTGTCGCTCAACGAGCCTTTGGCGGAAGCGCTGTGCATCGAATTGCCGAATGAAGACGCCGATCCTGATCTGAAAGGACTGGCCGCCGGGTTCCGTGATCTGCAAGGCTACGAAGGCTTCATCGCTGACCTGCAATGGCTGGTGAGTGCCTTCGCCTGTCTGCTGGGCGCTCGCCGCATCGGTTTGCGCCTGCGGGTGTTGGATAAAGCCATGTGTCCACGTTTCCATGCCGATCATGTGCCGGTGCGATTGATCACCACCTATGCCGGGATTGGCAGCCAATGGCTCAAGGAGGGCGTGATGGATCGCGAGCAATTGGGCCAGGCCAACGCCGAGCCACACGGCATGAGCCAAATCCAGCAACTCAAGCGTGGTGATGTGGCGCTATTGAAAGGTGAGAAGTGGCATGGCAATGAAGGCTCTGGCCTGATTCATCGCTCCCCGCAACCGGCGCCGGGTGAACGTCGTCTGCTGCTGACCCTCGACTGGCTCGGCTGACGGCTCAAGGCTTGAGCCACTTGCCCTGGCTCTGGCCTTCGCAGTACGGCTGTAAATACGCCGCGTCGGAGGCGACGCCGTAATAGTGGATATCCTGGTGATAGGGCATATTGGCGACTTGCGCGTTGCTGCACACGCCGAACGCGCCGCTCGGGCATTGATCGACGTACTGCACCTCGACTTTCTGCCCGGCCAGAGTCGGTTGGCAGAAGCCGTCGCTGAACAGCTTCTGGGGAATATTGCGGTTCTGCTGGCAGACTTTAACGTCGAGTCGCTCACCCTGGCTGTGCACCACGCAAGCCTGGGCCCATGCTTCGCTCGACAGCAGCATCAATAGCAATGACCATCCCATCCAACGCATGTCCAATCTCCTAAGAAAACTCCCCGTCATGTTGCAGAACATTCCTACCCATGTCATCGCCGGCCCTTTGGGCGCCGGCAAGACCAGCCTGATTCGCCAGCTCATGGCCCAACGGCCGGACGGCGAGCGCTGGGCGGTGCTGATCAACGAGTTCGGTCAGATCGGCCTTGATGCTGCGTTGCTGACCCGCGACGCCGATGGTATCGCACTGGGCGAAGTCGCCGGAGGGTGTCTGTGTTGCGTGAATGGTGCGCCGTTTCAGATCGGCCTCGGCCGTTTGCTGCGCAAGGCCAGGCCGGATCGGCTGTTCATTGAGCCGTCCGGACTGGGCCATCCGGCGCAGTTGCTCAAGCAGTTAAGCGAAGCGCCGTGGTTGGGTGTGCTGGCGCTGCAGCCCTGTGTATTCGTGCTGGATGCCCAGGCGCTGGCAGCCGGGAAACCGTTGCCGCCCGCTCAGCAGGAGGCTTTGGGCAGCGCCGGTCTGCTGTTGCTGAACAAGGCAGAAAGTCTGGATGAGGCTGCACGGCAGACCATCGCCGAACGTTTGCCGGCAGTCAAACTGATCTGGACGCAGCAGGCGCAACTGTCTTTACGCGAGTTGCCGGGTGTGACGGCGCAAGCAATGGCGGGTGTGGATAGCCTTGTTGTGCCGCAGGGGTTGGGACCGATTCCGGCGCTCTGGAGCGACCCGGCATCGCCGATCTGCCTGAGTCAGGCACAAGAGGGCGGTTGGAGCATCGGCTGGCGTTGGCACCCGGGGCAGACGTTCGATACGCAACGTCTGAGCCAATGGCTGCAGAGCCTGAACTGGCGGCGGGCGAAACTGGTTATCCACAGCGCTGGGGGCTGGGTGTCGGCCAATGCCGTGGATAACTCTGAACTGGATTGGCAACCCAGCGAGTGGCGACGGGATTCACGTATAGAGCTGATCTTTGCCGATGCGCAACGTATCGATGATTTGCAGTCAGGCATGGCGCAATGCCGGGTGCAGGCGGGTTAGCTCAAGGCTTCCACTTGTTGTGTTCCTGACGCCACTGGCTCAACTCGATCACTTCGGCCCGTGGGCGGGTAACTTCGACCACCGGCGGCGTATCGTCGAACGGCGCCGGGTAGGGCGCCAGCTCGATCTGTGCGCTGTGCGCGCCAAACTGGGTGACGGTGCCGTTGTGCCGGGTTTCGCCGGTCACAGTGAACTCGAAGTTATAGACCCGGGCCAGGCGCCGACGCCCGCTGGCATCCTTGATCAGACCGATTTTTTTCAACGCGACGTTACCGTCCAGCAGTTCGACGCCGACGTTGAGGCAATGCTGCTTGACCCGCTCCAGCGCCCGCTCGCGCAAGCCGTGGTTGTGCCATAACCATGCGCCGGCAGCGGCGAACAGCATCAGCACGAAGATGTTTTCGAGGGTCAGCATCAACAGGAAACTCCAAAAGATAAGCTCAGCTTAACTGCGTCGCCGGTCTGTCGTACAGGCTGTGTTTCGTCGCATACTGCGCGGCTTGAATTTCAATCGTTTTACGGAATAACCCGAATGAAACGTACGCCTCATCTGCTCGCCATCCAGTCCCATGTGGTCTTCGGCCACGCCGGCAACAGCGCCGCCGTGTTTCCGATGCAGCGGGTCGGGGTGAATGTCTGGCCGCTCAACACCGTGCAGTTTTCCAATCACACCCAGTACGGGCAGTGGGCCGGTGAAGTGCTGGCGCCGCACCAGATCCCCGAACTGGTCGAAGGCATTGCCGCCATTGGCGAACTGGGCAACTGCGACGCCGTGCTTTCCGGTTATCTGGGCAGCGCGGCGCAGGGCCGGGCGATTCTCAGTGGCGTCGAGCGCATCAAGTCGGTCAATCCGAAGGCGTTGTACCTGTGCGACCCGGTGATGGGCCATCCGGAGAAGGGCTGCAGTGTGCCGGCCGAAGTCAGCGATTTCCTGCTGGAGGAAGCCGCTGCGGTGGCGGACATCATGTGCCCGAACCAACTGGAGCTGGACAGCTTCTCCGGGCGCAAGCCGCAGTCGCTGTTCGACTGCCTGGCGATGGCTCGGGCGTTGCTGGCACGCGGGCCGAAAGCGGTGCTGGTCAAGCATCTGGATTATCCGGGCAAGCCGGCGGACGGTTTCGAGATGCTGTTGGTGACCGCTGATGAAAGCTGGCACCTGCGCCGTCCGCTGCTGGCGTTTCCGCGTCAGCCGGTGGGCGTGGGCGATCTGACCTCCGGTTTGTTCCTGGCGCGGGTGCTGCTCGGCGACAGTCTGGTGGCGGCGTTTGAATTCACCGCAGCGGCGGTGCATGAGGTACTGCTGGAAACCCAGGCGTGTGCCAGTTATGAGCTGCAACTGGTGCGGGCGCAGGACCGGATCGCGCATCCGCGGGTGAAGTTCGAGGCGACCGCGATCAGTCTGTAATCGCGTTATCGTTCAAAAGATCGCAGCCTGCGGCAGCTCCTGCAGGGTGAACATTAATCCCCTGTAGGAGCCGCCGCAGGCTGCGATCTTTTGCTTTAAGCGTCGCCCTTGATCTCCTGGTAGCGCTTCTCCAGTTCCTGGCGAATCTGCCGACGCTGCTGCGCCTGCATATAACGACGCTTGTCTTCGCTGTTCTGCGGTTGCAGCGGCGGCACGGCGGCCGGTTTGCGCTGGTCATCCACCGCAACCATGGTGAAGAAGCAGCTGTTGGTGTGGCGCACCGAGCGTTCGCGGATGTTTTCGGTCACCACTTTGATGCCGACTTCCATCGAGGTGTTGCCGGTGTAGTTGACCGACGCGAGGAAGGTCACCAGCTCGCCGACATGGATCGGCTCGCGGAAAATCACCTGATCCACCGACAGCGTTACCACGTAGCGGCCGGCATAGCGGCTCGCGCAGGCGTAGGCCACTTCGTCGAGGTATTTGAGCAGGGTACCGCCGTGGACATTGCCAGAGAAGTTGGCCATGTCGGGGGTCATCAATACCGTCATCGACAGTTGGGCGTTTCCGGGTTCCATAACGTTCTCACGGATCAAGGCTGGATTGGCTGGACGCACCTCTGCGGGTGCCTGGTGGTTTTTTCAAAAGCACCGTTATCGGGACGCCAGACGACTGGCTGCCGTCACGCTGCGACCGATCTGTTTCCTTATATTGCACCGCCTTCCAGCCGGAAGTCGCGGTGTTAACCTGCAAAAGGCCCTTCCCAAGGGCAATTCCTACACGAAAAGCGGATTTTTACTCAACTCGCTCAGAGACTTTCTGAAGTCTGACGGCGGGTCACGTCATACAAGGAGCCCACACCATGCATGCCATCAGCTTTATTCAGGACCTGGCAGTGATCATGTTGGTCGCAGGTGTGGTTACCGTGCTGTTTCACCGCTTCAAGCAGCCGGTGGTGCTCGGCTACATCGTCGCCGGTTTCATCATCGGCCCGCACACACCGCCGTTCGGCCTGATCCACGACGAAGAAACCATCAAGACCCTCGCCGAGCTGGGGGTGATCTTCCTGATGTTCTGCCTCGGTCTCGAATTCAGTCTGCGCAAGTTGTTCAAGGTCGGTGCCACGGCGTTTATCGCGGCGTTCCTCGAAATCGTCCTGATGATCTGGATCGGCTACGAAATCGGCCGCTGGTTCGACTGGAACACCATGGACTCGCTGTTCCTCGGCGCGATTCTGGCAATCTCCTCGACCACCATCATCGTCAAGGCGCTCAACGATCTGAAGATGAAAAACGAGCGCTTCGCGCAGCTGATCTTCGGCGTACTGATCGTCGAGGACATCCTCGGCATCGGCATCATCGCCTTGCTGTCGAGCATCGCCGTCAGCGGCACGGTCAGCTCGGGCGAAGTGTTTTCCACGGTCGGAAAACTGTCGTTGTTCATGATCGTCGCGCTGGTGGTCGGCATTCTGCTGGTGCCGCGTCTGTTGGCTTATGTCGCCAAATTCGAAAGCAACGAGATGCTGTTGATCACCGTGCTCGGTCTGTGTTTTGGCTTCTGCCTGCTCGTGGTCAAGCTCGAATACAGCATGGTGCTCGGCGCCTTCCTGATCGGCGCGATCATGGCCGAGTCGCGGCAACTGCTGAAGATCGAACGCCTGATCGAGCCGGTTCGCGACTTGTTCAGTGCAATTTTCTTCGTCGCCATCGGCCTGATGCTCGATCCGATGATCCTGCTGCAATACGCGTGGCCGATTGCGGTAATTACCGTAGCGGTGGTGCTCGGCAAGATGTTGTCCTGCGGCCTCGGGGCGTTTATCGCCGGCAATGACGGACGCACCTCACTGCGGGTCGGGATGGGGCTGTCACAGATCGGCGAATTTTCCTTCATCATCGCGGCGCTCGGGATGACGCTGCAGGTCACCAGCAACTTCCTTTATCCCGTCGCAGTGGCGGTGTCGGTGATCACCACGTTGCTGACGCCGTATCTGATCCGTGCGGCTGACCCGCTGTCGATCAAGCTCTCGGCGGCGGTGCCCAAGCGTCTGGGCCGGGTGTTTGGCATGTATGGCGAATGGCTGCGCAGCATTCAGCCGCAAGGCGAGGGCGCGATGCTGGCGGCGATGATCCGACGGATCCTGTTGCAGGTCGGGGTCAATCTGGCGCTGGTGGTCGCGATCTTCTTCAGCGGCGCGTTCTTCGCCGGGCGGCTGTCAGTGTGGATGCAGGACTGGATCGCTGATCCAAGCTGGCAGAAGGCGTTGATCTGGGGCGGGGCGCTGCTGCTGTCGCTGCCGTTCCTGATCGCGGCGTATCGCAAGCTCAAGGCGCTGTCGATGCTGTTGGCGGAGATGGGCGTGAAGCCGGAGATGGCCGGGCGGCACACGCAGCGAGTACGGCGGGTAATCTCCGAAGTGATCCCGATCCTCTCGCTGCTGGTGATTTTTCTGCTGCTGGCAGCCTTGTCGGCCAGTATCCTGCCGACCAACAAGCTGCTGGTGCTGGTCGCCGTGGTGGCGGCCGCCGTAGCGGCGCTGCTCTGGCGCTGGTTCATCCGCGTGCACACGCGGATGCAGGTAGCTCTGCTGGAAACCCTCGACAACCACAAGGAGTCGTCGGGACACTGACCGGCCCGGACGTCTGGAGACTCAGCTTTCCAGCCAGACGTCCCGCGCCCAGTGCCACACCGATTCCCAGGACTCTTCGGTGATCAGCTCTTCTTCGCCGGACCACAGCACCACGGTGCCGTCTTCTTCGACGCAGTAGTAGTTGTCGCCGTCCTGGCAGATCGGGATCAGGTCGCGCGGTACGCCGATGTCCCAGGCGTTGGCCGCGACATCCGGCAGGTAGGTGTGTGATTGCGGGTCGGTGACGGTCACCGGCTCGAGGCTGCCGTAAACCACATCACTGACGGTCAGCAGAAACTCTTTGAAGACGAACGGGATGTTGATGAAGAGTTCTTCTTCGATCTCCACCAATTGGTCTTCGTCGGGCAACTCCAGTGGAACCGGTACGGGTTCGTTGGCTTCGCGCAGTTGTTCGATGATTTCTTCCACGTCCGGGATCCTCTTGCTTGAATGGCGCGGTTTATATGGGCCGGTTTATACAGTAGCTCGCTATAGATGCAACTGCGAAATAGAAAACCCCGGCCGAGGCCGGGGTTTTTTATTACCACATGCGTAACGCGCAGGGGATCAGCCGTTCTGGCGGATACCGGCCACCAGCCAAGGCTGGTTTTCGCCCTGTGGACGTTCCATGTTCCAGCTTTCGCTGAACACTTCGCCCTGGTCGAAACGCGAGGTTTTCGACACGCCGCTGAAGGTCAGGGTGGCGATGGTCTTGTCGGCACGATCATCCACGCCGTCCAGCTGTACCTGCAGGTTGTCGATGTAGGTCGACTGGAAGCCGTCGCCCAGATCCGCACGCTCACGCTTGAGGAAGTCGAGCATTTGCGGGGTCACGAACTCGGCGATCTTGTCCATTTCGTTGGCGTCCCAGTGCTGCTGCAGCGACTGGAAGTGGCTGCGCGCGGCGGCAAGGAAGTTCTGCTCGTTGAACCAGGCCGGTGCGTTGATCACCGGACGAGCGGCAACCGGCGCGGCCGAACCACCGAAGATCGAGCCCATCGCAGCAGGCTTCTGCTCGAACACTTCACGCTGCATCGGCGCGCCGGCCGGAGCCAGGTGCTCCTGCTGCTTGCGTCGACGAGCGGCGATGAAGCGGAAGATCACGAACGCGATCACGGCCATGATCAGGATGTCGAAGATCTGCATGCCCTGGAAGCCGCCGCCCATGAACATGGACGCGAGCAGGCCACCGGCGGCGATACCGGCCAGCGGGCCGAGCCATTTCGAAGCGCCACCGGCCTTGGCCGCGGCACCGGCAGCGCCGGCAGCACCAGCGGTCGCTGCTGCGCCGCCCATGCCTGGGGAAGAAGGAGCCATCTGGCTGGTCTGGTGCGTCGGCGCAGCGCCGGCGCTTTTGCCACCACCAAAGCGCTTGGCGTTGGCGTCGAGGCTCATCGTCAGGCCGATGCACAACGCCATGGCGATGCTAAGAAAACGTTTCATAAAGGGAATTCCCGTTTGTGGAGACACGCGCGCCATGTTGCACAGCTGAAGTGTTACTGGCTAGCGAGAGAGTGTTTCGGGCTTTTGCCTGACAGGTTACGTTCAGCTCCGTCGAAGCAATAAGGCCATGTACTTTTGTCTGTAGGAAAATGGGATAGGTTCAGCGGGAAACTTGCTTATCGACGCAGCGCCAACATCACGACGCCGGCGGTGATCAGGCCGATGCCGCCCCATTGGCGCAGGTCGAGCTTCTCGCCCAGCAGAATCACGCCGAGCACCGCCACCAGTACCACGCTGAGCTTGTCCACTGGCGCAACCAGCGAAGCCGGGCCGACTTTCAGCGCGCGGAAGTAGCACAGCCACGATGCGCCGGTACCCAGACCGGACAACAGCAGGAATAGATAGCTCTTGGCGGAAATTGATCCCAGTGACTGATATTGGCCCGTCGCGTACAAAATCAAGGCCAGGCTGACCAATACCACGATGGTGCGCAACAGGGTGGCGAAGTCGGAGTTGACGTTTTCGATGCCGATCTTGGCGAAGATCGCCGTCAGCGCGGCAAAAGTCGCCGAGAGCAGGGCCCAGAATGTCCAGGAAGAGAAGAAGCCTGAGCCCACTGCACTGTCCTTTCCCGAATGGGTTGTAAATCAAAAGATCGCAGCCTGCGGCAGCTCCTGCATAAGTACGCCACCCCTGTAGGAGCTGCCGAAGGCTGCGATCTTTCCGCTCTTAGATAGCTTCCAGCTTGGCGTACCCCAGCATCAGCCACTTGCTGCCTTCGCTGAAGTTCACCTGCACCCGCGCCTGCGCGCCGGAACCTTCGAAGTTGAGGATCACGCCGTCGCCGAAGATTGAATGGCGCACGGTCTGACCGAGGCTGAAGCCGGTTTCCGGGATCTCGCTGCCGCTGAACAGGTTGCTGCCGCTCATCGACTGGTTGCCGCCGAACGGTCGGCTGACGCTGTTCGACAGGCGTACTTCCTGAATCAGCCCCTTCGGCACTTCACGGACGAAACGCGAGACCTTGTTGTAGGTTTCGCTGCCGTACAGGCGCCGGGTTTCAGCATAGGTCATCACCAGATTCTGCATGGCCCGGGTGATGCCCACATAGGCGAGGCGGCGCTCTTCTTCCAGACGACCCGGTTCTTCCAGGCTCATCTTGTGCGGGAACAGGCCTTCTTCCATGCCCACGAGGAACACGTAAGGGAATTCCAGGCCTTTGGCGCTGTGCAGGGTCATCAGCTGAATGCTGTCTTCGTGCTCGTCGGCTTGAGTGTCGCCGGCTTCCAGCGACGCGTGGCCGAGGAATGCCGCCAGTGGCGTCAACTCTTCGTCTTCTTCGGTGTTTTCGAAGTTGCGCGCGGCGCTGACCAGTTCCTCAAGGTTTTCCACCCGGGCCTGGCCTTTCTCGCCTTTTTCCGCTTCGTGATAGGCGATCAGCCCCGATTGCTCGATGACGGTCTGGGTCATCAAGTGCAGCGGCATCTCCATGCACTTGGCGGCAAGGTTCTCGATCAGCTCGATAAACGCACCCAAGGCGCCCGCGGCGCGACCGGTCAGGCCTTTATTGGCGACCAGTTGGCGCATCGCTTCCCACATCGACACATCGCTGTGACGTGCATGGTCGCGGATCGCTTCGACGGTTTTTTCGCCAATGCCGCGGGCCGGGACGTTGATGACCCGCTCCAGCGCGGCATCGTTGCCACGGCCTTCGAGCAGGCGCAGGTAGGCCATGGCATTCTTGATTTCCGCGCGCTCGAAGAAGCGCTGGCCGCCATAGATGCGGTACGGAATGCGCTCGCGCAGCAAGGCTTCTTCGAGAACGCGCGATTGGGCGTTGGAGCGGTAGAGAATCGCGATATCGCTACGGGCCAGGCCGGTTTTCAGCGCGCTTTCGATGGTCTCGACAACGTAGCGTGCTTCGTCGTGTTCGTTGAACGCGGCGTACAGGTTGATTGCTTCACCGTCGCCACCGTCGGTCCACAGCTCTTTGCCCAGACGCCCGGTATTGTTGGCGATCAAGGCGTTGGCCGCCTTGAGGATGCCGGCGGTGGAGCGGTAGTTCTGCTCGAGACGAATGGTCACCGAATCCGGGAAGTCGGACGAGTACTGATGAATGTTCTCGATTTTCGCCCCGCGCCAGCCGTAGATCGACTGGTCGTCGTCGCCGACCACCATCAGGCTGTCGCCGCCCTTGCCGAGCAGGCGCAACCAGGCGTACTGCACGGCGTTGGTGTCCTGGAACTCGTCGACGAGGATGTGGCGGAAGCGCTTCTGATAGTGCGCCAGCAGACCCGGGTGATCGCGCCACAGGTCGAGGGCGCGCAGCAGCAGTTCGGAGAAGTCGATGACGCCGGCGCGCTGGCAGGCCGCCTCGTAGGCTTCGTAAATGCCGCGCATGGTCGCCAGGTACAAGTCGCCGCTGGCCTGAATGTGTTGCGGGCGCAGACCTTCATCTTTCTGCCCGTTGATGAACCACTGGGCCTGTCGGGCCGGCCAGCGTTGCTCGTCCAGCCCCAGCTCGCGGATCACCCGCTTGACCAGTCGCTGCTGGTCGTCGCTGTCGAGAATCTGGAAAGTCTGGCTCAAGCCAGCTTCCTGCCAGTGCGCCCGCAGCAAGCGGTGCGCCAGGCCGTGGAAGGTGCCGACCCACATGCCGGCCGGGTTGATACCCAGCAATTGCTCGATGCGATGACGCATCTCGGCAGCGGCCTTGTTGGTGAAAGTCACCGACAGAATGGAGTGGGGCGAGGCGTTTTCGACCTGGATCAACCAGGCGATACGGTGCACCAGCACTCGGGTTTTACCGGAGCCGGCACCGGCCAGGACCAACTGACGGCCAACGGGGGCTGCTACGGCCTGGCGTTGGGCATCGTTGAGGGAGTTCAGCAGAAGGGAGAGATCATCGCGCATCGGGGCATTCTAGGGTGCGCCGCAGGCCCCGGCAAACCGAGCTTTGCATTAGCCGATGAAAGCGCCGTCGATGACGACCGGTCGGTCACTGGCTACAGGCTTTGGCCTGCCTCGCTCTGCGGGTTTTGCCGGTGATCGGACGGGGGAAAGTTTCCGGCAAATTATGATCTGGAGCAGTTTGGCAACGGGATCGGCTTGTGTATGCTCCGTCCACGTTTCGGGCCCTTGCTCACTCTTATAAGAACAACAACATTGCACAAGACCCTCAGCTCAGACCTGTCGGGCCCCTCTGTGGAACCCCGGGTCATCCGCAAGCATTACGCCGTCGAAATGGCGGTCGAACGCACGCGCCTGCTGTATCAGGGCTCGCTGCTGCCGACGATGTTCATGTTGCTCAATGGTCTGGTCTGCGCCGCTTTGCTCTGGAGCCCGCAGCGCTATTTCGTGGTCAGCATCTGGCTGGTCTGGTTGTTGTCGCTGGTGGCACTGCGGGTAATACAGGTCGCGGCGTTCGATTCGGCGATCCCGGATCGCCAGGCTCAGCCGATCTGGTTCCGCATGTTCCTGCTCGGCTCGACCATGACCGGTCTGACCCTGGCCGGCGCCGGTATCGCGCTGGTGCCCGCCGACAACTTCATGCAGCAAGCCTGGGTGTTCGGCCTGATCGGCGCCGCGACGTTATCGGCCAGCGTTGCCTACGCTGTCAGCCTGCCGGCGTTTCTGTCCTTTACCTTGCCGTGCCTGCTGCCGGCGATCGGCTACCTGTTCTGGGGCGGTGATGAGCAGGCGCGCGGTTGGGGCTGGCTCGGGCTGATTCTGCTCGGTTCGCTGAGCGTGGTCGCCTGGCAGGTCAATCGGCTGATTGATCGCGGCTTGCTGCGGCGCTTTCAGAATCAGCACCTGATCGAACACCTGCAGCAAGCGCAGAACCGCAGCGAGCAGCTCAATCAGGCGCTGGCCAAGGAGATCGAGCAGCGGCGCTGTGCCGAGGGCAAATTGCGTGAGGCGCAGGTCGAACTGGAAGACCGGGTGGCCCAGCGCAGCCGCGAACTGGACGTGGCCAATCAGGCGTTGAGCAAAAGCGAAGCCCGTCTGGCCCTGGCGTTGAAGGCCAGTGAGCTGGGGCTGTGGGACTGGAACCTGCAAACCGACGAAGTCCATCACACGCAGATTCAGGAGCTGTTCGGCCTCGCGCCCGAGTACGTCACGGCAATCCTGCGCGACCTCAAGCCACGCTTGCACCCCGAGGACGTGCCGTCGCTCAAGCAGGCACTGATCGAGCACCTGAAGGGGCGCACCGAGGACTATCAGATCGAATACCGCGTGCGTCACGGAGACGGTCATTGGGTGTGGATCGAAGACCGTGGCCGTGCCGTTGAGCGCAGTGACAGTGGGCGGGTGATCCGCATGGTCGGTACCCGGCGCGACATCAGCGTGAGTAAAAGCCTCGAAGAACAGCAGCGACTGGCGGCCACGGTGTTCGAAGCGGCCAGCGAAGGCATCGTCATTCTTGATCCGAACTACGCCTTGATCGCGATCAATCAGGCGTTCAGCCGTGTCACCGGTTATGACATCGAAGACATGCTCGGGCGCAACGTCGTCGAACTGCCGTGCAGTCGTGATGCGCGGCGGCACTACGTTTCGATCCGTCACGCGCTGGAGCAGCACGGCAGTTGGCAGGGCGAGTTGGTGGAAACCCGCAAGAACGGCGAGCTGTATCCGCAGTGGCTGCAACTCAACGCGGTGCGCGACAGTCGGGGAAATGTGAGTCATATCGTCGGCTTCTTCGCCGATCTATCGGCGCGGCGAGAATCCGAGGAGCGCATGCGCTTCCTGACCCACTACGATGAGCTGACGGGGCTGGCCAACCGCTCGCTGTTCCGCGAACGCCTGCACGAAGCCCATCAGCGCGTGCGTCAGGGCGGGCGCCGCAGTCTGGCGCTGCTGCACATCAATCTCGATCGCTTCAAGTTGCTCAACGACAGCCTCGGCCACGAGGTGGCGGATCAGCTGTTGCAGAAAATGGCCCGACGCCTGGTCAACGCCTTGCCGGAGGCCGACACCATCGCCCGACTGTCTGGTGATGAATTTGCCGTGCTGTTCGATGCCTACGGCAACCTGTCGAGCCTGGCGCGGGTCGCCACGCGGCTGTCGAGCAAGCTGCGCCTGCCATTGACGGTCGAAGGGCATGAGCTGGTGGTCAGTGCTTCGATGGGCATCAGCATGCTGCCGGACAACGCCCGGGAAATCTCTGCGCTGGTCAGTCAATCGAACATGGCGATGCAACACGCCAAGCATCTGGGCGGCAACAATTTCCAGTTCTACACCGACAGCCTGCAGGCCAGAACGCTCGAGCGCTTGCAGCTGGAAAACCAGCTGCGCAAAGCCATCGAAGACAAACAGCTCAAGGTGTTCTACCAGCCGAAGCTATGCCTGCAAACCGGGCGCCTGAATGCGGCGGAAGCGCTGGTGCGCTGGGATCATCCAGGCATGGGCCGGGTGCCGCCGGGGGATTTTATTGGTCTGGCCGAGGAAACCGGACTGATCGGCCCGATCGGCGAATTCGTACTGCGCCAGGCCTGCTGGCAAGCGTGCGAATGGCAGCGCCAGGGGCTGGCGCCGATTCGGGTTTCGGTGAACCTGTCGGTGCATCAACTGCGTCAGGGCAAACTGGTCAGTCTGGTGCGCCAGGTGCTGGAGGAAACCGGGCTGGCGCCGCACTACCTCGAACTGGAACTCACCGAGAGTCAACTGCTGGACAGCGTCGAACACATCATCGCGACCTTCCAGCAATTACGCGATCTGGGGGTGAAGCTGGCGATCGATGACTTCGGCACTGGCTATTCGTCACTGAGTTACCTCAAACGGATTCCAGTGGATTACGTGAAGATCGATCAGGCGTTCATTCGCGGATTGGGGCAGGGCAGTGAGGATGCGGCGATCACTCGGGCGATTATCGCCATGGCTCACGGGCTGTCATTGAAAGTCGTAGCTGAGGGAGTCGAGCGGCAAGAGCAGCTGGAATTTTTACGTGCCGAGCGCTGCGACGAAGTGCAGGGGTATCTGATCAGTCGCCCAGTGGAGGCCGACCGTCTGGCCGGGCTTCTGCGCGAACAGGGGAATCCGCTTTAAAGGCTACATGCACTCCATCGCGCCTGATACGGGGACATGGAGTTATGCATTGAGCAGGCAAAAAGCCAATTCATGTAGTATAACTACAAGCGTGCTACATCCTTGCCCATAAGAAGAGTCCAGCCCCTTGAATCTGCTGCAACACATCGCCCAGTCACGTCACCTGTTACGCAAGTCGGAGCTCAAGGTCGCCGACCACGTGCTGCTTGACCCTGCGGCCGTGATGCACAGTTCCATGGCCGACCTGGCCCACAGCGTCGGTATCAGCGAGCCGACCATTGTGCGTTTCTGCCGGGCCATCGGCTGCTCCGGTTTTCAGGATCTCAAGCTCAAACTGGCGCAAAGCCTGGCCGCCGGTGCCAGCTTCGGCCAGTTCGCGATCCACGAAGACGACTCGGTTGCCGACTACAGCCTGAAAATTTTCGACACCACGTTGCACACCCTGATGGAGGTTCGCGAGAAGCTCGATCCGGTGGAATTGCAGCGCGCGGTGACGCTGATGTCCCAGGCGCAGCGCGTCGAGTTCTATGGCTTTGGTGCGTCAGGCGCGGTGGCGGCGGATGCGCAGCACAAGTTCTTTCGTTTGCTGCTGACGGCGGCGGCGTATTCCGACCCGCACATGCAGGCGATGTCGGCGGTGACGTTGAAGCCGACCGATGTGGCGATCTGCATTTCCCAGTCCGGGCGCTCCAAGGATCTGCTGATCACCGCCAACCTCGTTCGCGAGAGCGGCGCGTCGTTGATCACTCTGTGCCCGAGCCAGACACCGCTGGCCGAGCTGTCGACCGTCAACCTGGCGATTGATGTGCACGAAGACACCGAAATCTATACGCCGCTGACCTCGCGAATCGCGCATCTGGTGGTAATCGACGTGCTGGCGATGGGCGTGGCCATGGCGCGTGGGCCGAGCCTGGTCAATCATCTGAAGAGCGTGAAGCGCAGCCTGCGCAGCTTGCGCTTGTCGCCCAAGGCCGTGAAAGCGCTGGATGATTAAGATCTGAAGATCGCAGCCTTCGGCAGCTCCTACACCGATCTCTGTAGGAGCTGCCGAAGGCTGCGATCTTTTGCTTTTCGGCGGTGGCCTTCATCAAACCGTCATCCCGCCTGCCTATCGTGAAACTCCCGTACTCGCCTTGGGAGACTCGAAATGGCTCAGCCCTACGAAGAACGCAACAGCGCCGCGAAAACCCGTCGTCAACAGGAAGACCAGCGCCGCATGGAGTTCCGTCGCGCGATCGAAGATCGCTTCGAACTCCGTCAGCTTCAAAGCGAAATCAGCGATTTTCCCGAGGACATCGAACTCAACTACTGGCAGGCCGCACCGACAGCTTCCCGTCGAAGCGCTCAACCAGCGCGCTGATCTGCACCCGCTCGCTGCGGATAAACGCCAGGAAGGCGTGCGCTACCGGTGACAGCCGTTTGGCCTTGGCTTGCACCAGGCACCAGCTGCGAAACAGCGGCAACTCTTCGACCGGCAGCTCCACCAGGCCGCCGGTCGCCAGCTCCAGGTTCAGGGCGTGGCGCGTCAACAACGCCAGGCCCAGACCCGCCACCACGCATTCACGCTGGGCTTCGGCCGAGGCCACTTCCTGCGTCTGGGTGAAGTGCACGCGTTTCTCCTTGAAATACTCTTCACAGGCCAGTCGCGTGCCCGAGCCGGGTTCACGGATCAGCAATGTGTAAGGCTCAAGGTCCTGCAAACGCAGCGGTCCCATGTGCGCCAAAGGATGATCCGGACGCGCCACGGCGACAATCGGGTTGTTGAGAAATGGCAGGAATTCCAGGCCCATGTCCTGCGGTACCATCGACATGATCACCAGATCATCGCGGTTGTCCGAAAGCCTGCGAATCACTTGGCCGCGGTTGACCACGGTCAATTGCAGGTTCACTTCCGGGTGCTGGCGCTTGAACGCGGCGAACAGGTGCGGCACGAAGTATTTGGCGCTGGACTCCACTGCCAGTTTCAACTGGCCCTGCAGCGAGCCCTGCATGTCCGACAGCTGCATGTCGAGGTTTTCCAGGCGGCCAAAGATGTCCCGGCTGGCGCGCTGCAGGGCTTCTGCAGCCTCGGTCATGTAAAGTTTTTTGCCGACGTAATCGAATAATGGCTGGCCGATCAGCTCTTCAAGCTGACGAATCTGTAGGCTGACGGCCGGTTGTGTGAGAGACATTTCATCGGCTGCGCGGCTGTAGGAACGTAAATCACACACTTCGTTGAAAATCTGCAACTGGCGTAATGTCATACGCATCAAGGACTTACGCATCTTTTATAGGCTCTGACGGCGGGCTGATGGTTCAACTATAAGTCTTTGCTTATGCCTGACCCAATTTTTATTCATTTTTGTTAATCCCTTGCGAGGGCTAGTGTGGGGTCGCGACCAGATTGAAACATTTGGTCACGCGTCGACCTGGGTCTAGCAGGTCGTGGTGCCACCGGCTCAAGGGAATTTCCAAGTGATAAAAAAGATCCTGATCGCCAACCGTGGTGAGATTGCCGTACGAATCGTGCGAGCCTGCGCCGAAATGGGCATTCGCTCGGTTGCGATTTTTTCCGACGCCGACCGCCATGCCCTGCATGTGAAGCGTGCGGACGAAGCCCACAGCATCGGGGCCGAGCCACTGGCCGGCTACCTCAACCCGCGCAAGCTGGTGAACCTGGCGGTGGAAACCGGTTGCGATGCCTTGCATCCCGGTTACGGCTTCCTCTCGGAAAACGCTGAGCTGGCAGACATCTGCGCCGAACGCGGGATCAAATTCATCGGCCCGTCGGCAGAAGTCATTCGCCGCATGGGCGACAAGACTGAAGCCCGGCGCAGCATGATCAAGGCCGGTGTACCGGTCACCCCGGGCACTGAAGGCAACGTGTCCGGCATCGAAGAAGCCCTGACCGAAGGTGACCGAATTGGCTACCCGGTGATGCTCAAGGCCACCTCCGGTGGTGGCGGTCGCGGTATCCGCCGCTGCAACAGCCGCGAAGAGCTCGAACAGAATTTCCCTCGGGTGATTTCCGAAGCGACCAAGGCTTTCGGTTCGGCGGAAGTGTTCCTGGAAAAATGCATCGTCAATCCCAAGCATATCGAGGCGCAGATCCTCGGCGACAGCTTCGGTAACGTCGTGCACCTGTTCGAGCGTGACTGTTCGATCCAGCGTCGCAACCAGAAGCTGATCGAGATCGCCCCGAGCCCGCAACTGACCCCGGAACAGCGCGCGTACATCGGCGACCTGTCGGTGCGTGCGGCCAAGGCTGTGGGCTACGAGAACGCCGGCACCGTGGAGTTCCTGCTCGCCGAGGGCGAGGTGTACTTCATGGAGATGAACACTCGGGTGCAGGTGGAGCACACCATCACCGAAGAAATCACCGGGATCGACATCGTCCGTGAACAGATCCGCATCGCCTCTGGCCTGCCGCTGTCGGTAAAGCAGGAAGACATTCAGCACCGTGGTTTCGCGTTGCAGTTCCGCATCAACGCCGAAGACCCGAAAAACAACTTCCTGCCGAGCTTCGGCAAGATCACTCGTTACTACGCCCCTGGCGGCCCGGGCGTGCGCACCGACACGGCGATCTACACCGGCTACACCATTCCGCCGTTCTACGATTCGATGTGCCTGAAACTGGTGGTCTGGGCGTTGACCTGGGAAGAGGCGATGGATCGGGGTCTGCGCGCTCTTGACGACATGCGTTTGCAGGGCGTGAAAACCACCGCCGCGTATTACCAGGAAATCCTGCGCAACCCGGAATTCCGTAGCGGCCAGTTCAATACCAGCTTCGTGGAAAGCCACCCGGAACTGACCAACTACTCGATCAAGCGCAAACCCGAAGAGCTGGCCCTGGCCATCGCCGCCGCCATCGCCGCCCACGCAGGCCTGTGAGGAATACAACAATGTCCAAGAAGATCTTTGTCACCGATACCATCCTGCGCGACGCTCACCAATCGCTGCTCGCCACCCGCATGCGCACCGAAGACATGCTGCCGATCTGCGACAAGCTCGATAAGGTCGGCTACTGGTCGCTGGAGTGCTGGGGCGGCGCGACGTTCGACGCCTGCGTCCGCTTTCTGAAAGAAGACCCGTGGGAGCGCCTGCGCCAACTGCGCGCCGCGCTGCCCAACACCCGTCTGCAAATGCTTCTGCGCGGGCAGAACCTGTTGGGCTATCGCCACTACAGCGATGACGTGGTCAAAGCCTTCGTCGCCAAGGCTGCGGTCAACGGTATCGACGTGTTCCGCATCTTCGACGCAATGAACGATGTGCGTAACCTGCGCGTGGCCATCGAAGCGGTGAAGGCTGCGGGAAAACACGCCCAGGGCACCATCGCCTACACCACCAGCCCGGTGCACACCATCGACGCGTTCGTGGCGCAAGCCAAGCAGATGGAAGCCATGGGTTGCGACTCGGTGGCAATCAAGGACATGGCCGGTTTGCTCACGCCATACGCCACCGGTGAACTGGTGCGGGCGTTGAAGGCCGAGCAGTCGCTGCCGGTGTTCATCCATTCGCATGACACGGCTGGTCTGGCGGCGATGTGCCAATTGAAAGCCATCGAAAACGGCGCCGATCACATCGACACCGCGATCTCCAGCTTCGCCTCGGGCACCAGCCATCCGGGCACCGAGTCGATGGTCGCTGCGCTCAAGGGCACCGAATACGACACCGGTCTGAACCTCGAACTGCTGCAGGAAATCGGTCTGTACTTCTACGCCGTGCGCAAGAAGTACCACCAGTTCGAAAGCGAATTCACCGCGGTCGACACCCGTGTGCAAGTCAACCAGGTGCCGGGCGGGATGATCTCCAACCTTGCCAACCAGTTGAAAGAGCAGGGGGCGCTGAACCGCATGGCCGAAGTGCTGGCGGAAATCCCGCGGGTGCGTGAAGACCTCGGTTTCCCGCCGCTGGTGACCCCGACTTCGCAGATCGTCGGCACTCAGGCGTTCTTCAACGTGCTGGCCGGCGAGCGCTACAAGACCATCACCAACGAAGTGAAGCTTTACCTGCAAGGCGGCTACGGCAAGGCGCCGGGTGTGGTCAACGAGAAGCTGCGTCGTCAGGCCATTGGTAGCGAAGAGGTGATCGACGTCCGTCCGGCCGATTTGCTCAAGCCGGAAATGACCAAGCTGCGTGCCGACATCGGCGCACTGGCCAAGTCCGAAGAAGACGTGCTGACTTTCGCCATGTTCCCGGACATCGGCCGCAAGTTCCTCGAAGAGCGTGCCGCCGGCACCCTCGTTCCGGAAGTGCTGTTGCCGATCCCTGAGGCCGGTGGTGTGGCGAAGGCCGGTGGCGAAGGCGTGCCGACCGAGTTCGTCATCGACGTCCACGGCGAAACCTACCGCGTCGACATCACCGGTGTTGGCGTGAAGGCCGAAGGCAAGCGTCACTTCTACCTGTCCATCGACGGCATGCCGGAAGAAGTGGTGTTTGAACCGCTCAACGAATTCGTCGGCGGAGGCAGCAGCAAACGCAGGCAGGCGTCGGCACCGGGCCACGTCAGCACTACCATGCCGGGCAACATCGTCGATGTGCTGGTCAAGGAAGGCGACACCGTCAAGGCTGGTCAGGCGGTGCTGATCACCGAAGCGATGAAGATGGAAACCGAAGTCCAGGCGGCGCTTGCCGGCAAGGTCACGGCCATTCACGTTGCCAAGGGCGACCGGGTGAATCCGGGTGAAATCCTGATCGAGATCGAAGGCTGAGATAACTGCCGCGATCCAACGCTTTAAACCTCGGGGGGGCATGTGCTCCCCTTTTTTTGCCTGCAATATGCCGTTCTCTGTAGAAGATGCCGCAGGCTGCGATCTTTTGATCTTCAAGAGCAAAGTCAAAAGATCGCAGCCTGCGGCAGCTCCTACACTAGCGTTGTGTCAGAACGCCATGCGCCACTGGCCCGTCACGCCATAGCTGCGGCTATCAGAGCCAGCCTCGCCGCTGATGCCGACGCTCAGGGTGTTGCGAGTGGACAGCGTAAGGTCCAGACCTGCATCCAAGCTGAAGCTGTTGCGATCCATCTCGGCACCGATCACCTCGAAGCTTTTGCCACCCTTGACCAGTTGCTGGCGCGTTTCGTTATTCAGATCGCCGTAGGTGTGTTTCATGCTCGCGCTCAGGCGCGGCGTCAACTGCATGCCATTGGACAGGTGGCTGGTGTTCGCCAGGCGCAGGCCGAGGGTGCTGCTCGGATTCGCCCGGGTCTGCCCCTGAACCTTGAGCGCCGCATCGCCACCTTTCTCGGTGAAACCGTCACGCTGGTAGCGTTGATAACCGACGCTGGCGAACGGTTCGATACTGACGTTGCCACGACCCAGGTTGTAGCCGACTTCGGCAAACACCTGCTGGGTGCTGGCGTCATAGCTGCTCTTGAGGCGATCACTGAAACCCTTGAAGGCAATGCGACGTTTGCCACTACCGTCATGACTGCCGTACGAGGCCCCCAGGCGCAGTGCAAACGGGCCGTCCTGACGCAGCGCGTAGGCGCCGAGGTGCCAGCTGTCGAGATCACCGTCGAACTGCCGGGCATCGAAGCGGGTTTGCGCTTTTGCGCCCATCAGGCCGGCATGCCATTGCTCGTCGATTCGCCAGTCGGCTCCCATGATCAGACCTTGAGTGGAATGCTTCAGGACACTGTCGGCGTCCCGGTCGACCTTGCCGCCATTTCCCAGAGCCTGCAGCCAGACCCGCCCATTGCCTCCGCCGCCAGCCGCCAGCCGCGGTGCACTCCCCGACCCTTGCGCTGCGACGCGGTTGTCCAGTTGGTGCATGGCCGAGAGCATGCTGGCGTTGAGCGGATTGACGCTGCTCAATGTGGCTTTGGCGAGGTTGGCGTTGTTGCTGGCGGCGAGTTGTTCGAGAGCCACGCTGGCCGTCGGCTTGCTGGCGCCGAGCAGGGCCGTGACGGCAGTATTTTGAGGTGTGGCCGCGCTTATGGCTTTGCCTGGCTGGCGAGGTGCCCCAGGCTCTTGAGGTTGCTGAGGTTGCTGAGGTTGCTGAGGTTGCTGAGGTTGCTGAGGTTGCTGAGGTTGCTGAGGTTGCTGAGGTTGCTGAGGTTGCTGAGGTTGCTGAGGTTGCTGAGGTTGCTGAGGTTGCTGAGGTTGCTGAGGTTGCTGAGGTTGCTGAGGTTGCTGAGGTTGCTGAGGTTGCTGAGGTTGCTGAGGTTGCTGAGGTTGCTGAGGTTGCTGAGGTTGCTGAGGTTGCTGAGGTTGCTGAGGTTGCTGAGGTTGCTGAGGGGTGGAGGGTGTCTCGTCAATGCTTTGCGCGAGCGCCTGACTATTCTGCGTGGTCGCAAGGCTTGCAAGCGGCACATCGTTACGGGCATAGAGCAATCCCACTCGTTGTGCTTCGTAGTGCAGCGTCGGGGTCATGTATGCCAGATCGTTTTCAACGGTGCCAAACTGCCCCTCAATCTTTCCCGCTTCCAGAACGGTGTGCTGACTGCTTTGCGGGTAGTCGCCGGCGGTGACGAGTTTCAGGGTGGCGTCACCCAAATGAGCGGTTCCTTTTACGACCACCGTCTGACTGTTGCCGGAAGCATCCACGGCATAGGCCAGCACGGCAGAATGGGCCAGGCGCAGATCTCCCGCGACCTTGGGGGCGCCGTAGACATCGTCGACGGTCATGCGTCCGTACACGTTCAAATGATTAACCGCACCATTCCCGGCTATATGGCCGTTTTCCTGAACATCCACCATGCCGTCAATCAGGCCCTGGTTGGTCAGGTCACCGCCAGACGCGACAGTGGCGCCGCCATTGATCGCACCTTTGTTGATCAAGATGCCCTCGGTCACTGCCGAGCCCAGAATTTGCCCTTCGTTGACCAGCAATGCCTTTGGATGAACCAGTACACCGAGGCTGAAATCACCCGGTCCGCTGCGTGTCCAGCTCCCGCGCCTGACCTCCAGCCCACTGAAGTTACGGGTTTCACCCAGCACACCTTTCTTGTTCGCGTCGAGTTGCAGCAGGTTGTCGCCCCCGCCACCATCGACCAGGCCGGCGAAACTGCCTCGAGATTGCACGGTGACAAGGTCATTGCGCGCATCGAGCGCGAGCGCCACACCCTCCTGTGCCGGATAGGCTTTGCTGACCTTCAGTTGAACGGAGTCCGGATGATTGGCGAAAGCGTTGATCGCTGATTTTAATGTTTCAGGGGATGCGGGAGAGATGCCTTGAGTGTCGGGCGGTGTGTCCTGAGCCATGGACAGATCTGCACATCCCATGGCCAGAGTAATGGCCAGTGTCAGGTGTTTTGGTCGAAAGTGGAATTGAACGGGCATCGAGTTCAGCCTCTCGTGGAAGGAGGCCAAACTCTAAGTTGGAGCCAGCAGGCACCGATGTCAGCCGGATCGCTCGGTGCTGCGGGCTACGTCTGTTTGATCTGCGGAAAAGGGCGGCTCGACAAAGATTGGCGGATTGCGTCGTGCCGTCGCGTTGTCTTTTCCTACAAATTGAATTGCCATTAGCCGCTTGTAATGATCAGAAACTCATCTGCCACTGCCCGATCAACCCGTGGTTGCGACTGTTGCTTCCAATCTCGCCGCTTCAGGGCGAGAAAGACATGGATGCAGGGCCTTTTGTTATTAGCGGGCCGTCCGTATAGCGAGGGGTTCTTACAGAATGAAGTCGGAGGATGACCTGCATTATTTTGCGTTCAGATGATCTTAAGCTCAGTTGTATCTGCATTTTGTTGCAGATTGCAACGCCCCATCATCCGTCGAAATGCACTATATTGCGTCTGCGGGCAATAAATTCTCTGTTTGAATGCAATTAAATGCAGGTGTTGAGACATGTACGACCTGACATTACAGATATTCAGTGCTGGAAAATGGCACGACGCGATGATTCTCAGGTTCGACAATCCTGAAAAGGGGTTCGAAAGTCGCTGCAGTTTCGGCTACGAGACGCCATACCTTGTCGAAAATATTGAAGCCATAGGCTCTCCGTTTTCCAAGGCCGTCAGTGCGTTGTATCCATTGGATTGGGAAGGGCGACGCTCCAGTACGCCCGCATTTGTCTATGACATTGCCCCCGCAGGAGCGGCAAAAAGATTTCTGCTTGCGCATCTGGGGCAGGAGAAACCGGCGCATATCGGTGCCGATCTGTATCTGCTCGGCCAGAGCACTCCAGCCCCCATTGGCAATATGCGCATAAAAGAGTCGGCCGAGGCTGTCGATGAGCGTGAGCCCATCGGATTCAAGCGGGAGGATGTTGTTCTCCGCGACAGTCGCTTTCTGGAATACGCCTATGAGCAAGGCGCGGCAATTGGTGGTGCTACAGGGGCAGGCGGTGAGGCACCGAAGCTATTGTTGGCTGAAAACAAGGCCGGCCTTTTTTTCCCTGATGCGGTATTGGGCGATGAAGAGGTCAGGCAGCATTGGTTTATAAAATTTGCCAGAAACAAAGGAAGTCTGGTCGATCAAGATATCCTGCGCAGCGAGTTCCATTACTACAAGGCGCTTCAGAAACTCGGCATTGAAACGATCGCGGTAGAAGGTTTGGCATTAGAAGAAGCGAGTAAGCCGAGCTTGTGGATGCAGCGCTTTGATCGAGAAGTAACGAACGGTGAAGTCAGTCGTTTTGCTGTCGAGTCGATTTATTCGCTGGCTGAAGTAACGGCGCCGGGAAGTGCAATGAACCATATGGATGTCATCCGCATGCTCGCCGGGCTCTGGCGAAAAGCAGGACAGGCCAGTCAGATTCCCGAACTTGTGACGGATTACTTACTTCGGGATCTGATCAACAAGATCCTCGGTAACTCGGATAACCATGGTCGTAATACCGCGATAATTCGCCAGGAAAGTTCGTTTCGTCTGGCGCCGATCTATGACTTGGCCCCGATGGTCATGGATGACGAGGGTGTGACCCGGACAACCAAATGGCCAAAAGATCTGGAGAGGGCGGGAGAGGTCGATTGGCGGGGAGTGTGCCGCGCATTGGCTGATATCGCCGATCCCAAAGACCCTTTGGCAGGTTTGACTGACGCATCAGATCCTTTCGAACGCTTGCGTGAAGATGCCCAGCGTCTGGCGGCGCTCCCCGACATATTGACGGCGAGTGGGTTGCCCGACAGAACGATGAACCACCCGGGAATCCTTCTGAAAAATCTGGAGCAACGCTTGAAAGAGTGGGATCTGAAATGAGCATGTCGGTAGCCGAGCGCACGGTGCTCATCGAAAACATTCAAGAGGCGCTAGCCCAAGGGACACTGGAGATCGGTGAAGCGGTTCGTCGTCTACGCGTGGAAGTGACCGGTCTGCATCAAACCCAGTTTGCCAGGATGTGCAAAATATCGGTTCGCACGCTGGTGCATATCGAGCATGGCGAGGGCAATCAGACATTGAAATCGTTGAATGCGGTGTTTCGTCCGTTTGGACTGAAAATGGGCGTGGTGCGGATCCGACGAGAGATCAATTAAAATCCGACGCTGGCGCAAGGTGCTGATTAACCTAGCTACGCCGCACATAAGCCTTGCCGTAGTGCCGCTCCATGCGCGCCTGGATCAGCTCCAGACCGATCGACATCAGCCAGTAAATGATTGCCGCCGTGGTCAGCATCTCGATGTAGCGGTAGCTCGAGCGTCCGTAGGACTGCGCCAGAAACATCACTTCCCAGACGCCCATCACCGAGATCAGTGATGAATCCTTGAGCATCGAAATGAACTGGTTGGTGGTCGGCGGGATGATCGTGCGCATCGCCTGGGGCAGGGTGATGCGCCAGAAAATCACGCTCTCGCGCATGCCCAGCGCCAGCGAAGCTTCGCGTTGGCCGTAGGGCACACCGAGGATGCCGGCGCGGAAAATCTCGCTGAGGTACGCCCCGTAGTTGAGGGACAGGGCAATGATCCCCGCCACCACCGCGCCGGGTACGACCCCCAGTTGCGGCAGGCCGAGGTAGATCAACAGGATCTGGATCAGCAGCGGCGTGCCGCGAAAGAACGAGGTGTAGAAACTGGCGATCCCGAACGCCACGGCGCTTTTCGACAGGCGCGCCAGAGCGGTGACGAAGCCCAGCAAGGACGAAGCGACGATTGCGCATGCGCAGAGAAACAGGGTCAGTGCCGCACCCTGCAGAAAGCCGTTGGGCGCCAGGTGCACGCCGAGCAGATTCGGCAGCTTGTCGAGGATGATCGAGAGCTTCAGATCGAAGCTCAGGAAAAACCCGGCGAACAGGCTGAACATCGCCGCCCAGGTCAGGTACAGGCGCGTGCGGAAACCGAACAGCCGTTGCAGGCGCGATTCAGCCACCGGTTGCGGCGGCTGTGGAGGTTTCGGGAAGGCAGTCATTGGCTGATGTCGGCGCCGATCCATTTCTGCGACAGCTTGCTCAGCGTGCCGTCCTGCTTGAGTTGCGCGAATACCTCGCGCACTTTGGCGTCCCACTCGGTATCACCCTTTTCGATGGCCACCGAGTTCGGTTCCGAGTACAGCGGCGCGCCCGCCAGTTTGAAACGCTGATCCTGATTCAGACGCGGCTGCGCGGTCACCAGGTTGGTGAGGATGGCGTCCAGGCGCACACCGGCGCCCAGGCCCAGATCCTGGAAGGCGACGTTGTCGGTATCGTACGGAGCGATCTGCACATCCTCGAACGGGTACTCCAGGCGCGTGTCTTCGGCGCCTTCGATGACCAGATTCTTGTTCAGATAACTTTCGTAGCTGCTGGCGCTGGTCAAGCCGACTTTCTTGCCGCTCAGGTCCTTGGCGCCGTGGATGCGATCGTCCTTGGCGTTGACCACGATCACGGCGGGCGAGGCGTAGTACTCGACCGGGAAATCGAACACTTCGGCGCGGGCCTTGCTCGGGGTCATGGAGCAGATGCAGATGTCATAGCGCCCGCTCCAGCGGCCGGCAGCGATCACGTCCCAGGATGGCGTTTCGAGGCGCAGCTTGACCCCCAGCTTGTCCGCGACGGCTTTGGCCACGTCCACGTCGAAGCCGTCGAGCTGATTCTGCTCATTGAGAAACGAGAAGGGTGGGTAGCTTTCCATCAGCACACCGACCAGTTGTTTTTTCTGTTCGACGCGATCGAGTGTGGCGCCGCCGAAGGCTTGAGTGGACGCGGCCAGAATCGTCAGGCCCAAGGCCAGTAGCGGTTGAAGTTTCACAGTCGACACCTGAAAAAAAAGGGGTTGTTATTAACCGAATGGTGCGTATTAAATAGTTATAAGAACTACTCTGGTAGTGAGTAATTTTCATAAGCATATGAGCGAAAAGCATATGGGCACAGCAAGCACGGTAATTCTCGATGGCGGCATGGGCCGTGAGTTGCAACGCGCCGGGGCGCCGTTTCGGCAGCCTGAGTGGTCGGCGCTGGCCCTGATCGAAGCGCCGCAGGCGGTCGAAGCGGTGCACGCCGCCTACATCGCCAGCGGGGCCAATGTGATCACCAGCAACAGTTATGCGGTGGTGCCGTTTCATATTGGCGAGGCGCGGTTTGCCGCTGAAGGTCAGGCACTGGCGACGTTGGCCGGCGAACTGGCACAGCGGGCGGTACAGGCCTCGGGCAAAGCGGTGCGAGTGGCCGGTTCATTGCCGCCGCTGTTCGGCTCCTATCGCCCGGACCTGTTCGAAGCCGCGCGGGTGAACGAATTGCTGACGCCACTGGTGAACGGCCTGGCACCGCATGTCGACCTGTGGCTGGCGGAAACCCAGAGCTCGATCATCGAGGCGCGATCGATCCGCGCCGGTCTGCCGCAGGACGGCAAGCCGTTCTGGCTGTCGTTTACCTTGAAGGATGAAGACACCGACGAGGTGCCGCGTCTGCGTTCCGGTGAATCGGTGGCCGAAGCAGCAGCAGTGGCAGCGGAATTGGGCGTCGAGACGCTGCTGTTCAACTGCAGCCAGCCGGAAGTGATCGGTGCGGCGATTGATGCGGCGCGCGATACCTTCGAACGTCTGGGTGTGCAGATTCACATCGGCGCGTATGCCAATGCGTTTCCACCGCAACCGAAAGAGGCGACGGCCAACGACGGTCTCGATCCGTTGCGCGATGACCTGGATCCGCCGGGTTATTTGCACTGGGCGATTGACTGGCAGCAGCGGGGCGCCAGCCATTTGGGCGGTTGCTGCGGGATCGGGCCGGAACACATTGCGGTGCTGGCGCAGAAACTGGGGTAAACAACAGATCAAAAGATCGCAGCCTTCGGCAGCTCCTACAGGGGATTGATGTTCACCCTGTAGGAGCTGCCGATTTTGCTTTGACGATTTAACTACGGCACTCGACCAAACCTTTGAGCTGCCCGGTCGGCGTCTGGTTGGCATCGCTCAACCACTGCTCGAACCCTGCCGCAATCGCCGGCCACTCCGAATCCACAATCGAATACCACGCGGTATCGCGGTTTTGTCCCTTGACCACCATGTGCTGCCGGAACACGCCTTCGAAGCTGAAGCCCAGGCGTTCGGCGGCGTATTTGGAGCGGGCGTTGCCGTTGTTGCACTTCCATTCCAGGCGCCGGTAGCCCAGTTCGAAAGCGTGTTTGGCCAACAGGTAAACGGCCTCGGTACTCTTCGGCGAGCGTTGCATCGACGCGCCGAAGGTCACGTGGCCGATCTCGATGCGGCCTTGCGCCGGGACGATCGACATCAGGCTGAGGATGCCCTGCACCTGGCCTGTAGCGCGGTCGATGATGCTGAAAAAATACGGATCGCTGCTGGCCGCATGGTTGTTCAACCAATCATTGAAAACGCTGCGCTGCGGGAACGGCCCGTAGGGCAAGTAATCCCACAGCTTCGGGTCGGCGCCGGGGCCTTCGAGGGCGTTGAACAGCTCGTCGCCGTGGCGCGCCGGGTCAAGGCGTTCCAGACGGATGAAGCGGCCTTCGAGCAAGGTGGCGGTGGGGGCGGGGACGCCTTTCCAGTCGGCAAGTGAAGTGGTCATGTACGTGGCTCCTTAAATGGCTTTGCGAAACTGGATGAACCCCGGACGCTCGGCGATGCGCTCGTAGAGCTGGATCGCGGTGGCATTGGTTTCGTGAGTCAGCCAATGCACCTTGCAGCAACCGTCGGCCTTGGCGGTGGCGTAGACGTGTTCGATCAGCAAGCGACCGACGCCGGTGCCACGGGTCTCTGGCACCACCAGCAGATCCTGCAGGTAGCAGGAGTTTTCGATGCTCCAGTTCGAGCGGTGGTAGATGAAATGCACCATGCCCACCGCCTTGCCATCGGCCCAGGCGAGGGCGGCGTGGGTCGGTTCGCTCGGGTCGAGGAAGCGCTGCCAGGTGCTGTGACTGACGGCGTCCGGCAATTCGCTGTTGTAGAAGCGCAGGTAGGCCTGCCACAACGGCAGCCAGGCGGCGTGATCACCGGCAGTCACCGGGCGGATCTGGATCTGACTCATGCTGATTTCCTTAACGCATCAAGTGGGCGAGGGTCTGGTCATGGATGTCGGGGCTGGCAGTCAGGCCTTCGCGCACGCCGGCAATGTCTTCGGCGCTGCGGTTCTGGCTGAGTTTGCGTTTGCCTTCGAGGCGGTCGATCGGGATGGCAAAACCGACGATGGCCTTGAGCATGCCGTCGATGTAGTCGGCCGGCGCGTCGTCGACCCTCCACGGTTGCGCGCGACCGGCTTCATGGCGGTCGGTCAGCGTGCTGACGATGTCGAGCAGGCGCCCGCCGTCGCTGAAGGTTTCGGCGTGGCCGTAGGCGTGCACGGCGACGTAGTTCCAGGTCGGCACGACTTTGCCGTGCTCGGCCTTGTCTGGGTAAAACCCCGGGCTGACGTAGGCGTCGGGACCGGCAAAAATCAGCATCGCTTCGGCGCCGTCACGCAGGTCTTTCCATTGCGGATTGGCTTTGGCCAGGTGCCCGTAGAGCGTGCCGTTCGGGCCCTGTTCGCGGTGCAGCAGCACCGGCACATGACTGGCTTGCAGACCGTTTTCACCGTGACTCACAAGAATCGCGAGACGGGTGGCGAGGATCAGTTCGTGCAGTTGCGACAGTTCGTCGATGGCAAAGGCGCGGGGCGTGTACATGGAGAGATTTTCCTTGGCGAATGCCTGCATCCTAGGCAGGCTAATGGTCTGTTGTAAGAGCCATTGATGAGCAATTTCATAGGTCCATTGTCATGCCCGAATCGCCCACGCTGTCCATGCCGTTCAATCCGGCCGGTATCGAGCTCGACCGCCGTCAGGGTTTGAGCCGTCAGCTCTATCAGGCGCTGCGTCTGCGGGTGCTGGACGGGCGTCTGGCCAGTGGCACGCGGCTGCCGGCCAGCCGTGATCTGGCGGCGGCCTTGGCGATTTCCCGCAATAGCGTGGTGCGCGCCTACGATCAGTTGTACGCCGAAGGCTTCATCGAAGGCCGGGTCGGGGATGGCACGTATGTCGCCCAGTTGCCGCAAAGCGTATTGCCCAAGGAAAAACTATCCACAAAAGTATCCACAGGGTTTTCAACAGGCTTACCCACAACCTTATCCACAAATTGGCTGGATTTACCTGTAGTTCCATCCAGTAAAGTTATCCACAGCGACGCATTGCAGCGGGTTGAAAACAATCATCTGGCCCTGCCGCCCTGTGGTCCGCCGCGCGCTTTTCGGGTCGGCGTTCCAGCCTTCGATCTGTTCCCGTTTGACGTCTGGGCCAAGCTGAATGCGGCTTTCTGGCGCAAGCCGGATTTGCAGCAGTTGTGTTATGGCGATCCGGCGGGCGATGCGCGGTTGCGCGGGATGATCGCGGCCTATTTGCGCAGCTCACGGGGCATGCAGTGCACGGCTGAGCAAATTGTGATCACCAGTGGCGCACAGCAGGGCATAAGCCTTTGTGCACAGTTGCTGGTAGAGCCGGGCGACGGCGTAGCGATTGAAAATCCCGGGTATCGAGCAGCCGGTCATGCCTTCGCCGTGGCCGGTGCCCGGCTGCACGGGGTGGCGGTGGACAGCGAGGGTATCGACTGCCAGCAACTGGCGGGACTCACCGATTGCCGCCTGACCTATGTCACGCCATCCCACCAGTACCCCACCGGGGTGGTGATGAGTCTGGCCCGCCGCCTCGAATTGCTGGCCTGGGCCGAGCGCACGCAGGGCTGGATCGTCGAGGATGATTACGATGGCGAGTATCGCTACAGCGGCGCTCCGCTGGCGCCGTTGGCTGCCCTCGATCGACAGGGGCGAGTGCTGTATGTCGGCACGTTCGGCAAGGTCGCGTTCCCGGCGTTGCGCCTGGGATATCTGGTGTTGCCGCCGGGGTTGGTGGAGGCATTTGCGCAAAGGCGTGCGGTGGATGTGCGTCATTCCGAAGTCAGCACCCAGGCGGTGATGGCCGAGTTCATGGCCGCCGGGCATTTCCAGCGGCACATCCGACGCATGCGCCGCGCGGCGCTGAGCCGACGCAATGTCCTGCTCGGTGGCTGGCCGCAGAATATTCCGGGCGTCGGCCAGTTGCCCGGCGTTGCCGCCGGGCTGCACCTGACCGTGCCGGTCGCCAGTGTGACGCGTGAAAGCCAACTGATCGAACTGGCGCGCAGTGTCGACGTCGAGATCAATGGTCTGAGCAGTTATTGGCTGCCTGATTCCACGACCCCGGTCGACCAGCGCGCCGGACTGGTGCTGGGCTTTGCCGCGGTGCCTGAGCGCGCAATCGAAGCGGCGCTCGAACGTTTGCGAACCGTGTGGCACACCCTCTGAAACGGGCGCAGATCGATGCGCCCGACGGCGGTATCACGCTTGTACTTCGAGTTGCAGGAACAGGCTCGGATCGCCAATCCGGCGCAGCACGTAATCAATTGGCGTCAGGTTTGTGAGGGCCTGTCGACGCTCTGCGCTGAGGGTCTTCAAATGCGCATCGGCGATTTTCAGGTGCGCCGCGGTGAATTGTTCCGGCGCGGCTTCGGGCGAGTCGTAGTGAAAATGCGCGAGCCATAACGGCTGGTCATGGTGGGTGCTGTCGAGTATCTGATACTCCTGAAAATAATCCTGGCGCTTTTTGGTCTTGATCCGGCCCAGGGCGTTCCTGACGATGCGTACCTGGTGATTGTCCAGCAACCATTGCAAATAGGCTTGTCGAGGCTGACGATCCTTGAGCAGACTGGCGCGCACGGCGATGCCTTGAGCGCGTAACCGGAGCGCAGCACTGTTGAGTTCCGCACTCAAGTTGCCCACCGGCAACCGCGTGCCGCCGGAGGCGACAATGCGGGCCTGCGCCTGTTCGACGCTGACAGCAATCTGTTCCAGTCGCCGAGCCTGCTGATCGAACAGATCCTGCATGTCTGCCGGTATACGGTTGGGCTTCAGAGCGTCACGACGGGTCCGGTCAATGAACGTCTGCACTCGCTCATTCTGGGTCAGGGCATCGGCAATGAACTCGATGTCGCCCACGTGCGCCGTCGGGGAGGCGGTGGGTCTGACGGGAAGCATTTCTTCCAGAGGTGATTCGCTGGCGGCTGCGGGTCTGGCGGGCGCAGGGTCACGAGGCCGGCTCTTGGTGACCTTGCCAACCCGCCGGGACGGTCCTGCGACAGAGGGGCCTGGTGTGGCCGGCGTACTGCGGGCTCCGGTTTCCGGCAGCAGTTCGCTCAGTTGCTCCTGCGCCAGTTGTCTGAATTCGCCGAGCAGGCTCCTAATCCGCGTCAGTTCTGCCGCAACCACCATGCCCGGATATTCGCCTGGCAAGTCCCCCAGACGCTGATCGGCATCGACATAGACATCAATCAGTCGGCTCAGGCGATCAATGCGTAGCGTAGCGTTGTCGCCTATGTCGGTTTTCCTGATCAGGGCGGCGTGGCGATGTGTGGCGGTCGCGGCTTCGATTATCAGCCAACCGGTCGCTTCCCGCGCCGCTTCGGTAGCAGTTTCCTGCATGCACAACTCGTGAGACATGCCGATGGCATTGGACTTCAGGTCCCACGGGTTAAACGCCGGGAGCAGTTGGCGCAAGCGTTGTGCGGTGGTCATGCCTGCGCTGCCGATGGTGTCGAGAGTTTCCAAGGAGGTACGGGACAGTTGCAGGCGGGCGATCATGTCCTGGCTCAACGCCAGAGCCTGGTGCAGTTCCTCGTTGTAACTTTGCAGCGCGGCCGGTGTATCGATGACCGTGTGCCGAGCCAATTTACGGGTCAATACCACGTATGCGTTGCGTTTGAGAACGAACCAGAGGCTGAGGTTTTTTTGCAGCAAAGTGGTCATGCGCTGCAGTTCGACGAAATAGCCGTCGCTTCCCCCTTTGAGGCGCCATTGGCCGAGTATTTTCAAGGCCTCGTCGTAATCCCCGATCAGCTTTTCGACTTGTTCAAGGTAACGCCGGGTCGCCTCTTCGTGGGCTTGTCCGGAGGCGCCAAGCATGGCTGACTGGGCTTGTTCCAGAGCAGCGTTGCCGACGGCTTCCTGATTTCTGAAAGCTTCCAGAGCCGTACCGAGCTGGTTCCTCTGGATTTCCTTTTCCTTGCGCTGGGCCTTGAGCTGACTTTGCAGGCTGGTGCCCCCGGCGCCACCGCGCAGACGCAGTCGGGTATCCACGAACCATTGGCCTTGCTGGTTGTGAATCAGCAGCGGACCGGTTTTTGAAGGCGTCTGCGGATCAACGATTTGCACCTGCTGGTCATCGTTTTCAATTACGCGGAACCAGCGATCGCCCGCCTGCGCATAGGTGCTGGCAGCGAAGCGATACAGGGTCGCCTTGCCGCGCAGCAGGGTTTCCACGGCGGCTGCCGTGAGGTCGGGCGCCGGCACGGCCAGAGTATTCAGAAACGTTGCCAATGCACCGGGCGAGCGACGGGGTACCGAGCCGTAGGCCGCAAGCGAGGAGTAATGGCTGGCCGGGAGTTGGTCACTCAACAGCGTGGTGACGTGTGTAACCGTGGGGGGGACAGGCATTTGTGCAGGTGGGGCCTGGATCCGGGGCAGTCCTTCGCTTTCGATTTCGCTGCGCAGCGCAGTGCGGGGGCCGGTTGTGCGTTGTGTGGCCGCATGGTGGGCCAGGATCATGCCCAGGTTCAGCAATATATCGGCGATGGCGCTCCACTGGGCGTGGGTATCACCACGATTGTGGGCGTCCACGACCTGATCGATTTCGCTGATGCTTTGCCAGGCCCAGATCGCCGCGCCTGCCGGGCCGCAGAGAAAGTTCGCGGCAACGTTGAACAACGCCCATCCACTGTCTCGCAGCAAGGCCCAGCGGCGTTGCGCATTGGACAACGACTGTCGGTCGGCGAGTTCGGCCATCGCCAGTGCATGGGTCTTGAACAGCACCGGGAACACGTCACCAGTCAGTGCCGTGGAGGCAAGCCCGACCGGCCCGGCCCACTTCACGCTGGTCCAGGGTTCGGCGAGCAATTGCGCCCCCAGCCACGGACTGGGCAGACCGATGGGGAAGGTGTATTGAGCATATTTGAAACTGGTTTGCGAATCCGCCAGCCACGCGAGCACCGAATCCCTCAATTCGCCTGGCTGATGGACGGCGTACAGCAGGTTTTGCGTTGAGGGGAATTGCAGCAATGGCTGCTCAAGCAACGGACGATACAGCAGGCATGGCCCGGCTCCAGGCAGGCGCGGGGCAATGATGAACATGTTGGTGACAACATCGCCAACAGTCTCCCCGGTATGAGTAAACGTCAGCGGACGAATGACCACCGTGTGTGGATGACCGGGTGTCGGTTTGAGCCACTCCTGGACACAGCGATAACCCTGCTCATCCACACCGCCGAGGCGTCGCAGCTTGGACTCCAGTGCAATCAGCGGCAGCAGTGCGTGCAACTGGCGGATGTAAAAGCGCTGCTGCAGGGGGGCCTGCTGCGGATCGTTGATCAGCCTGTCCCTGATCAATCCGGGGTATACCTCACCCATGTCGATCTTGTTTGCCATCCTCGTCAGGTAGGCGACAGTCAGCCACTGCGGCAGCGCTTGTGGCGGGTCGAATTGCAGAGTCGCCAGATATGGCGTGCGGTTTTGCAGGGCGTACTCGCCCAGGGTTTCGATATGGGAGTCGTGCGGATCGGGCAGCGTCACACCTCCCGATTCGAAGCTGTTGGTGATGCGGATTTGCAATTTGTCCAAAGGCAGCCTGGCCGCCGATGGCTGATCGGCAATGATCGCCTCACGCATGCAATTGTGCGCATACGTATCGATCGGCGGGATTGGCATCAACGCCTTGTCTGCCTGCCGGTACAACTGGCCCAGCGCATTGATCGATTGGCTGTATTGATCGAGCTCGGAAGCCGAAGCGTCGAGCAGCCAGTCGGGTATCGAATCATCGAGGTCGATGAGGGTGTTTTTCTGCGGTTCGCGGGCTTGCTCGATCAGGGGCAGAAGGGAGGTGCCGTCCTCGGTTTCCTCGTCGAGACTCTGCCGGGTGACCGCCCGAATGGCATCGAGCTGGTTGGCAATCAGGACCCAGGCCATGTGGTCGAAAAAATTGCCTTCGGGCTCGAACAACTGCCACTGCAGACGCTGTCCGGCCGGTAACAGTTCGATACGCAGCGGCAGTGATTCACCCAGTTGCTGCAGAGAGTCGAATGTCTCGTAACCATCTTCCACGGTGTACATCATGACCAGATCGCGCAGGCCATAGCGCCCGAAAATCACCGCGGCGCCGCCCAGAATCAGGTGACCGGTATCGCCTTGAGCATCGACGGAGTCGATGTCGATCAGGCACACCCGGATGTCCGACAGTGTTTTGTCGTGACGCTGGCGCTCCTGTTTGTCCGGGCGCCGCGAAACCGCCCGGGCGACCAGGCACTGCTCATCGTCCCAGCCCTCGGCGTTATGGACGTTCAGGGCGTCGCGCAGGGCATCGGAGAGTTCTTGCCAGCGCGGCAATTGGCGTCGGGTGCTGTTCCAGTAATCCAGCTGTCGCTCGGCGAAGGCGACAAACAACAGAGGCGAATAATCGTTGAGCAGGTCGGCAATGGCCTCGATATCGACATCCATATGCACTACTGGCGTGGCCTGGTGGTTCAAGGTCAGAAAGTGTTCACCCTCGAGATAGTTGGCGCTGGAGCCGTTGAAAAATTGCCGGATGAGTGCCTCTGTCAGTGATTCAAATCGAGTCGGCAGGGCCTCCCGCTCAGCGTCGAGCCATTGCCATTGTGGCGTACCGATCATGGCCTGCTCGGGATCGATCTCCTGTTGTGGATACAGCGCTTTGAGCGCCTGGCGCAGCACTGCGCTGGCGACTTCATCGACCGCGGGACCGCGACTGGTCTGATGGACGATCTGGCTCTTTTGCAGCAATGCATGGGTTTCGGTGTTCGCTGAATGCTCAGTCATCGTCATTTTCCTTTTTGACTGTTTCGGGCTTATGAGAAAAACAGCGAACGCGCCAGCTGCGGGCCGATCGCGCTGCGATAGATAGCGATGATTTGCGGGCTGCTGGTGGCCGAGCCCAGGTCGAAGGCACCGGCCAGCCGCCGTTGCTCCTGCAGTTTCAAATGGGCGGCGGTGAATGCGTCGGCCTGAGCATCGAGGCTGTTGTAATGGAAGTGCGCGTACCACAACGTCTTGCCGGTGCGCCGCTCGCGAATTTCGTATTCCTGCAAATAATCCTTGCGCGGGCCTTTGAGGCGACGCCGGGCACCGCCAGACACGATGTCGATCTCATCTTTGTGCAATAACCATTCGACCCGAGCGGCGGTTGGCGGTTGTTGCTTGGTCATCTCGACCCGTATCCGGTAGCCCTCGGCGTACAGGCGTTCACACGCCTGGTTCAATTGGACGATCAGGGCTGGCGGCTCCTCGGTGCTGTTCGCCCGCAGCCGGGCCTGTTCAAGGCTTTTCGCGCTTTCGTCGAGCTGTTCGGCCTTGTGCTGGAACTGCTCTTCGATCTCGACCGGAATCCGACCGGGTTTTTTCGCATGGGCTTCGGTTTGCCGTATGAAGCTTTCCACGCCATCGAGCAGCGCCTGGCCCAGGCTGATCTGGGTGGCGAGATCCGGCACCGGAGCAGGCGGGCGCCGCCGCCCGGGCTGAATGCGTTCAACCCAGACACCGGGCGTTTTCTCGTGAAAGGTGGCGATGACGTTCCCGGTCATGGGCGCTTTCACGTCCAGCAGGACTGGCTGCCCTGGCGCCGAAGGACGCAATTCGCCGACCACTGTGCCCTTGAAGCGGGTTTTGATAATCCGTTTACGTGAGGCTGGCGCTGGCCTTGAAGGGCCGGGCCGAGGCTCCACCGGTCGGTGTTCGAGGAGCAACTGCGCCAGGTGCTCTTCGTTCTGGCGCTGAAACTCGTTGATTCGTTTACGCGTGTGGCTGAAGGGCTCGTCGAGCAGCACATCCTTGTGGTTGAGGGCGAAATCCTCGAACGACTGATCGATGGCGGCAAACTGTTCGAGCATGCCGTTGAGGCCTTCGATCCGCTCGTTGGCCCCCAGGCTGGTGTGGTCGAGCAGCAGTTCCTGGGAGGTCTGAATCACCAGGTTGGTTGTGTCGAGCAGGCGTACCAGATCGCCTTGCGCCTGAGTCAGCGCTGGCGAAGCCTGCTCTTTCAGGCAGATGTCGCGAGCCAGCGACACCTGAAGTGCCTTGAGATCGTTGAGACTGAACACGGGCAGCTTTGCGCGATAGGTATTGGCGACTTCAGCGGCACGTTTGCCCAGTCGGCTCAATTCCTGAAAGCGTGACTGGGCAAACTCGATCTTGCTGATCATGCCCTCGGTCAAATCGTACATTCTGCGGTAGGTGACGGGGTCACCGGTGCCTGCAGCCGTTTCCTCGGCCTCGAGCAGCACCAGGGTTTCCTTGAGGGTTCTGGCGAAGAGGGGGTCACGTTGAGCGAGCCATGTCTGGTTGAAGAACAACTGGGTACCGAGCATCTCGGTCATGGCGGTGCGGAAATGGGGCACGGTCTCAAGCAGGTTCAGCGATTTCAACTGGTCGATGGGAGCTGCGTATTCCCCGGTGCGGCGTTCAAGTGCTGCAAGAAACGTTGTCTGTTGCGCCGCCAGAGCGTCGTCGCTGGCCGCGGTCATGGCGACGTGAGCGGCTGTCAGCTCTGCGCGGGCCTGCTCGCGCGTGTTATCGAACTCGGTCAGTTGTTTCTTGAGTTCGGCGATGCGTTCATTGTTCTCCCGTCGTTTGGCTTTGCGCCGACTCGACAGACCACCGCCGCGCAGACGCAGGCGAGTATCGACAAACCACTCGCCCCGTCGATTGCGGATCAACCCCGGGCCCTGACGTCCGGGTTGTCGCTGCGAATTGATCATCGATACCTCGCCGGTGCCGGTGACCGCCACTTCGAACCAGCGCTCACCCACGGGTGCGTAGTACCCGCTGGCATGTCGATAAAGGTGACGATAACGGCCGGCGTCGCTGGCGGGCGGGGTGAGCGCTTCGGGGCGCGTGACGGCAAAGCGATCCAGGGTCTGGGTCAGGCTCAGCGCGGTGTCGGTCATCAGCGAAGTCTGGTGTTGCGCCGGATATTCACCGATCACATCAGGGCGTTGCACGATGTTCACCGGCGTTGGTGGCGCGGGTTCGTTGCGCTCGGTTTCGACGGTCACCGGCTTTTTTTCAGGAAAGTCCCGAGGCGTCGCGTTACGGGTGCTGGCGTGATGGGCGAGCACCATGGCCAGGGTCAGCAACAGGTCGGTCATCGCGGTTTTCTGCTGCCCGGTGTCGCCTGTGGCAGCGGCGTCGAAGGTTTGTTGCAGATCGTCCAGCACCTGCCAGATCCAGGCAGCGGTACCGACGGTTCGACCGAAAAACGGCAGTGCGGCGCTGAGGATCATCCAGCTCGCATGCTTGAAGCTCTCCCAGCGACTTTCGCTATTGGAGACCGATTGCCGATTCGCCAGCTCGACCATTGCACGGACGTTGGCCTTGAACAGAAAAGCCAGGTAATCCGTAATGATGACTGCTGTTCCCAAGGTCAGCGTGCCGCTCATCTGCAAGGAAGTCAGTGGATCGGCGAGCAGTTGTGAGAGCGACCATACCGAGGGTCGATCATCGCTGAACACGTAATTGGCATAGTTGGCGCGCGCACTGTCCGGCAACCAGGCGAGTACCGACTGACGCAATGTCGGTGAATGCTTGATGGCGTACATCAGGTTGGCCGGCGACGGGTATTGGATCAATGCATGATCGGACAGGGGCCGGTACAACAGGCAGGGTCCCTTGTCCATCTGCCGGGGACCGATCACGAACATGTTGGCCACCTCATCGGTGGTCGTCCCCGGGCGCCACGCGGGGTTGAAGGCCAGCGGTCGAATGACGATCTCCTGACCATCCACCCGGCGATCGGCGTCCAGCAACTGAACCACGGCCGCGACATAGCGATAGCCCGCCTCGTCGACCCCGCCCTGTACGCGAATCTTCTGCTGCAACGCCAGTAACGGCAATTCGACACGTAGCCGGCTGGTGAACAGGTTCTGCCGTCGCAGACTTTCCAGCGGGTCATCGCGCAGTTTTTGCCTGATCAGCGCAGGATAGGTCTGGCCAATGTCGACACTGACGATCAACCTCTCCAGATAATCAGCCGTCATCCATGCCGGCACCGCAGTGCTGCCGATACTGCTCACGGTCTTGTTGCCCAGCGGCAAGGCAATCAGATTCTGCAACGCCAGATCGACCAGGCTGAAGGTGCTGCGTTCGGGCTCCAGCAACGGTGTGAAACTGCCCCACACCACCACGCTGTCGACCACGATGCGGATCTCGGCCAGATTCAGCACAGTGGCCTCGGGATGCTCCTTGAGCAGGCTCGCCTGCAGTTGCTCCAGCGCGAATTCGCGAATCGGTTTGATGCCGTCGTCAAAGGACTGCTCGGCGTTCTGACTTTGCACCTGCGCCAGATTCATCAGATGACGGCTGTAGGCAGTCAGGTCGCTGGGCGAGGCGTCGACCATCCATTGCGGCAACGCTTGCTCGACCAGGTTGAAGCGTGAGGACGACTGCTTGTCCGTGGGATCGAGTTCGTTGGTCGTGCGGCTGACGTGGGGCGTCAGGTTGCTTGTCGCCGGTTCGTTCGCCAGCTCGCCAATCGCGTCGGCCTGCAGGGCGATCAGATTGCACGCCAGATGATCGAAGTAGTTACCGTCAGGTTCGATCAGCCGCCATTGCAGGGTGGCAGGCGACGGCCCGTCCGTCTGGGTCAGCAGTGAAGCACCCAGTTCCTGCAGGGAATCGAAGGCTTGAAAACCGCGAGTGATGGTGTGGGTGAGAATCAGCGTGCGGCTGCCGAGCGTGCCGATCAGTACGGCCATGTCGAGGACGTGCAGATGACTGGAAGTACCATCGCGTGTGGTGTCCAGATCGATCAGGCAGGCGCGGGACTGATAGCGATCATGGGTACTGCGGGTGGTTTTTTGCGGATGGTCGAAAAGACTCTGGGCCATGGCGCGCTGGTCGTCATCCCACGCCGGTTTCGTCCCGACGTTCCACAGCTCGCGCCAGGACCTGGACAATCCCTGCCAGCGCGGGGCGGAGGCGCGGGTGAACTGGTTCCAGTAATCGACCTGTTGTTCCTCGAAGGCCACAAACAGCAGCGGCGCCAGTTCATTGAGCAGTCTGGCGATGGCCTCGATGTTGACGGGCAGTTGTACCGGCGTCTCGTGCGCAGGATGCAAGGTGAGGTAGTGCTCGCCATCCAGGTAGGTCACTGGCTTGTTGGCGACGCCATGACGCACCAGCGCATCGGTCAGCGATTCGAAGTGTCGCGTCCCGGGGACGACGCGCTGGTCACGCAAGGTCCAGCCAGGTGTCACCACCATTGCCAGTCGCGGGTCGATCTGTAACTTCGGGTATAGCGTCTTCAATGCCGGTTGCAGCGCGTGAGTGGCGACTTCCCTGATTGAGGGGCCGGCGACCAGCTGGGTGAGCAGGGCGTCTTGATCGTCCGACAGCACGCGATTGGCAGGAGAGTTGAGGGTTTCTGTCATGGTCACATTCTTGGTCAGAACAGCAGGCACCGCGAAAGAGGCGGTGGGCGATGCGTTGCAAGGTAGTGATGGGCCGAGCACCGAAGGTGGTAGATAGATATCGCAGACAAAAAAAGACCCGCACGGCGGCGGGTCTTGTCGTCAGCGTCGGCTCAGGTTCCGGACTTGATCTTGGTCCAGGCCCGGGTGCGTGCCCGCTCGGCATCCCGCGGTAGCGGTTGCAGGGTGTAAAGCGTGCCCATTGCCGCATCGGTCGGGTACAGGTTGGGGTTGTTGCGGATCGCCGGATCGACCCATTGGGTGGCGTCCTTGTTCGGGTTCGGATACCCGACGAAGTCGCTGACCGGCGCGATCACCGCCGGTTGCAGCAGGTAGTTGATGAAGGTGTAGGCGTCCTCGGTGTTCTTCGCGCCCTTGGGAATGGCGAGCATGTCGAACCAGATCGGTGCGCCTTCCTTGGGCAGACGCATGTCGACCACCACACCGTTCTTCGCCTCTTTGGCGCGGTTGGCCGCTTGCGAGAAGCTGCCGGAATAACCGACCGCGACGCAGATGTCACCGTTGGCGATGTCGGCCATGTACTTGGACGAATGGAAGTAGGTCACGTACGGCCGGATCTTCATCAGCAGCGCTTCGGCCTTGGCATAATCCGCCGGGTTCTTGCTGTTGGGATCCAGACCCAGGTGTTGCAGGGCCAGCGGCAGGATCTCCGACGGCGAGTCGAGCAGGGCGACCCCGCACTGCTTGAGCTTGCTGAGGTTCTCTTGCTTGAAGATCAGGTCCCAGCTGTCCACCGGCGCGTTATCGCCCAGCGCGGCCTTGACCTTGGCCGGGTTGAAGCCGATCAGGATGGTGCCATACATGTACGGCACGGCGAACTGGTTGCCTGGGTCGTTGGCCTCGATCAGCTTCATCAGTTTCGGATCGAGGTGATTCCAGTTCGGCAGCTTGCTGCGATCCAGCGGCTGGAACACCCCGGCCTCGATCTGCTTGGCGAGGAACACGTTGGATGGCACCACCACGTCATAGCCGGAGTTGCCGGTCAGCAGCTTGGCTTCCAGCGCTTCGTTGGTGTCGAAGATGTCGTAGACCAGTTTGGTCTGGGTGTTCTGTGCCTTGAAGTCTTCCAGCGCCTTGGGCGTGATGTAGTCGAACCAGTTATAGACGCGCAGGGTGCGTTCTTCGGCGTGAGCGCCGACGCTGAGCAGCGCCGCGCACAGGGCTGGCGCAATGCAGTGCTTGAGTCGGTTCATTGCTCAAAACCTTCGAGCACGTTAACCGCGTTGATGCCGATTTCCTCCACCGCGTAACCACCCTCCATGACGAATAGCGTCGGTTTGCCGAGGGCGGCGATACGCTTGCCCATGGCCAGGTAGTCCGGGCTGTCGAGCTTGAACTGCGAGATCGGATCGTCCTTGAAGGTGTCGACGCCCAGCGACACGACGATGATGTCGGCGCCGTAGCTGTCGATCTCGTTGCAGGCCTGTTCCAGTGCCGCGCTCCACACATCCCAGCCTGAACCGGCCGGCAGCGGATAGTTGAAGTTGAAACCTTCACCGGCGCCTTCACCGCGTTCATCGTCGTAGCCGAGGAAGAACGGAAACTCGGCTTCCGGGTGGCCGTGGATCGAGGTGAACAGCACATCGCTGCGCTCATAGAAAATCGACTGGGTGCCGTTGCCGTGGTGGTAGTCGACGTCGAGGATCGCGACCTTCTTGTGGCCGGCATCGAGGAATGCCTGGGCGGCGATGGCGGCGTTGTTGAGGTAGCAATAACCGCCCATCAAATCGCTGGCGGCGTGGTGTCCCGGTGGCCGGCACAGGGCGAAGGCACTGTGCGCGCCGCGCTGGATTTCGGCCTGGGCAGTCAGCGCCACTTGCGCTGCACTGTAGGCTGCTTGCCAGGTGCCGGCGGTGATGGGTGCGCCGCCGTCGAAGCTGTAGTAGCCGAGTTGGCCGTGCAGGCTGGTCGGTTTGATTGGACGCAGGGTGCGCGCGGGCCAGGTGTAGGGCAGCAGGTCACCGTCGGTGTTGAATTCAGTCCAGCGCTGCCACGCCCCCTTGAAGAAGTCGAGATAATCGCGGCTGTGGATGCGCGCGATCGGTTCGAGGCCAAAATCCTTTGGCGCTTCCACCGGACCGAGATTCTGGTGCTGTACCCGTTGCAGCACGTGGTCGGCGCGCGACGGCATTTCGAAACACGGCTTGAGCTGGCCGTCGATGAGCTCGCAGCGGCCGTGGTGCAGGTGGTGATCGTCCGAGTAGATCGTCAGCATTTGTTGTTCTCCGCAGGGGGCTGATTCGGTTGCCTCCAGTGTTGCGGCGTGCGGCGAAACGGAGAACGGCAGGAAAGGCCAAAAGGGGATCGATATGGCCAAAAACTCTGACCGCAATTCGCCCCTTTCCAGCAGATCAAAAGATCGCAGCCTTCGGCAGCTCCTACAGATATCGGTGTAGGAGTTGCCGAAGGCAGCGATCTTCTGATCTTCAGGGTCTGAACTGGCTCGGCGCCACGCCGCTCCAGCGCACGAACGCATGGCGGAAACTCGCGGTCTCGCTGAAACCCAGGGTCTCGGCGATGCGGTAGATCGGCAACTGATCCTCACACAGCATCTGCTTGGCCCGTTCGAAGCGCAGTTCGTCGAGCAGTTCCTGATAGCTGCTGCCCATGTCCTTCAAATGGCGGCGCAAGGTGCGCGGCGAGCACTTCATCTGCTGGGCCAGTCCCTCCAGCCCTGGGGCGGCGTTGAGCTGGGCACTGAGCAACTGACGAATCCGCCCCAGCCACGCCTGCCGCCCGGTGAACTCGATGTTCTGTTTGCGGCAGCGGTCGGCCATGGCCTGATGGGTGATGCTGTCGGCCAATGGCAACGGTTGATCGAGCCAGCGCCGGTCGAAGGCGAAGGCGTTGTCCTTGGCGCCGAAGTGCAGCGGGCTGTTGAAGTGCTCGGCGTAGCTGTCGCGATAATCCGGCGCGGCATGTTCAAAGCGTGTCGCCAGCAGCGGCAGCGGATGCCCGAGCAAATCGTCGCAGATGACCTTCAATGACACCAGGCAGAACTCCGCGTTGAACACCGCCATCGACGGACTCTCGCGGTAATCGGCGGCGACGAACCAGACCCGTTCGCCGTCGTCTTCCAGGCTCAGTTCGAAAAGTGTTCCCAGCAGCGCCGGATAGCGAATCGCCAGGCGCAAAGCGTCACCTAAGGTGGCACTGGTGAGCAGGGCGTAACCGAGGATGCCGTAGCAGGAAACGTGCATCCGCCGGCCCAGTTCCAGGCCAATGTCATGCTTGAGCGCGACCGCGTTGGCGCAGACCTGCATTTCCTGATTGGTGGTGATGCGCGTGTCGGCACGGTTCAGATCTGCGGCGCTGATGCCGCTGCCGGCCAGCAGTGCGTCGCTCGACAGCCCTTCGGCCTTGAAGGTGTTGAGCACCAGTGAGACGGCGTTGAGCGTGGTGAGGTGGGAGTGGAGCATGAGATCTTCCAGCCTTGGGGATGCTGGAAACGGCAGCAAGTTGTATGCCGGGTGACGATCAAACTGTGTGAGGGCTGTTGTGGCGAGGGAGCTTGCTCCCGCTGGGGCGCGTAGCGGCCCCAAAACACTGCGACTGCTTCGCAGTCGAGCGGGAGCGAGCTCCCTCGCCACAGGGGCTCACGTCTAGAGAGGGTGTGGGTGTCAGATCAGTTCGCCACACAGGTCGAGTTCGATCAGGCGCCGCACTTCAGCCGATTCCAGGCCCGCACCCAGCAACGCCTGCAGCTTGCCGAACGCTGCTTCGCGGGTCATGCCGCCGCCGGACAACACGCCAACGCCACGCAGCCGGCTGCCGGCCTCGTAAACGTCCAGCTCGACTCCGCCTTCATGGCACTGCGTGACCGCGACCACCACCACACCGTTGTCCCGCGCGCGCGCGAGGCTGGCGAGGAACTCGGGATTGTCGCTCGGCCCGGTGCCGCTGCCGTAGCACTCCAGCACCAGGCCCTGGATACCGCCGTCGAGCAGACCGTCGACAATTCCGGCGCTGATGCCGGGGAACAGTGGCAGCACGGCGACGTTGGCCAGTTGTTTCGGCTGGTTGTAGTTCAGCGTGGCCGGAATCGACGGCGCTTTTATCCCGCCGCCCTGACGCTCCAGGCGCTTGAACGGATGACGGCCGAAGCTGCGCACTTTCGCGCAGCGAGTCGGCGCCAGCAGCTCGCCATGGAAGTACAGATGCACGCCCGGCGCCAGACCCTGACCCAGAGCAACCAGCGCGCCACCGAGGTTTTCCCAGGCATCGCTGTCGGTGACGCCGGCCGGCAGCATCGAGCCGGTGAAACACACGCGGGCATGCAGGCCGAGCAACTGGAAGCTCATCGCCGCGGCGCTGTAGGCCAGGGTGTCGGTGCCGTGCAGGATCAGCACGCTGTCGCAGCCTTGCACGTCCACCGCATCGACCACCGCTTCGCGCAGTTGCTGCCAGTAGGCCGGGGTCATGTTGGCGCTGTCGATCAGCGGCGACATCTCCCGGAAGCGCCATTGCGGCACCACCAGTTCGGGCTGGCTGTGCAGGTAGTCGCGCATGCGGGTTTCGAAACCGGACGCCGGGGCCAGGCCGTTGGCGCTGGCCTGCATGCCGATGGTGCCACCGGTGTAGAGCACCATGACGTGTTGGGCGGCAGGATAAGTCGACGAATTCATGGGGATTCTCCGAAAGGATGAGGTCCTTGTGGGAGCGAGCTTGCTCGCGATGGCGGTTCATCATTCAACATTGATGTTTGCTGAAAGACAGCTATCGCGAGCAGGCTCGCTCCTACAAGTTATGGCATCACAATAACTGACGGGCGCAGGGGATGCGCCCGTCATTCACCTGTCAGCGTTGCGCTGCAGGAATGCCTTGCGGCTCGACTGCGGTCTTGTCGGCGGCTGGCGCCTCGGCCGGCCAGGCCTTCAAGTCCAGATCCAGATCGGTAAATTTGCTGGAGTCGAACACTGGCTGCTTGATGCCCGCACGGCGCTGCTCGTCGTAATCGCGCATCACGCGCATGCCGACCTTGAACAGCATGGCCAGCGCCATCAGGTTGACGAAGGCCAGGCAGGTCATGGTGATGTCGGCGAAAGCGAACACGGTCGACAGATCCTGCATCGAACCCCATACCACCAGTGCCAGGACCAGACCGCGGAACACCATCAGCAAGGCGCGGTTGCGGCTGAGGAACTGCAGGCTGTTTTCGCCCAGGTAGTAGTTGTAGAGGATGCAGGTGAAGACGAACAGCGACAGCGCAACGCTGACGAAGATGCGGCCCCAGTCACCGACCACGGCGGCCAGCGAGTTCTGGGTCAGGACGATGCCGTCACCTTCGAAGCCCGGGGTGTAGAAGCCCGACAACAGGATCAGCAGCGCGGTGCAGGTGCAGATCACGAAAGTGTCGAGGAATACGCTGAAGGCCTGAACCACGCCCTGAGCGCCCGGGTGTTTCACCGAGGCCACGGCGGCGACGTTCGGCGCACTGCCCAGGCCCGCTTCGTTGGCGAACACGCCACGCTTCACACCCATGACGATGGCGCTGCCGAGCAGGCCGCCGAAGGCCGGGTCGAGGCCGAAGGCGCTCTTGAAGATGGTTTCCAGCATGGCTGGCACGTGTTCGATCTGGGTGCCGATCACGTACAGGGTCACGCCGATGTAGGCCAGGGTCTTGACCGGTACCAACAGGTCGGACACTGCAGCGATGCGCTTGATGCCGCCGATGAAGGTGATGGCCAGCAGTACTGCCAGGACGATGCCGGTGTGGCTTGGGTCGAAGGCGAAGGCGTTTTGCAGCGAGTGGGTCACGGTGTAGGACTGCAGGCCGATGAAGGCGAAGCCGTAGGTGACCAGCAGCAGGACCGAGAACACCACTGCCATGCCTTTCAACTTCAGGCCGTGCTGGATGTAGTAGGCCGGGCCGCCACGGTACAGGCCGTCGCCATCGGCGCGCTTGTAGACCTGAGCCAGGGTGCATTCAAAGAAGCTGCTGGACATGCCGACCAGTGCGGTCACCCACATCCAGAACACCGCACCCGGACCACCCAGGGTCACGGCGATGCCGACACCGGCGATGTTGCCTGCACCGACACGGCCGGCAAGGCTGAGCATCAGGGCCTGGAACGAGCTGAGTTGGCCGCCGCTGCTTTTCAGGCTGTCGCGGAACACCGCGAACATGTGGAAGAAGTGCCGCAATTGAACGAAACGCGAGCGAATCGTGAAGTAGCTACCGAGCCCGACAATGAGCACGATCAGTACTTTCCCTGAGAGGAAGTCGTTGATGACTTCGAGCATGGATTTTTCCTCGCTGTTTTTTGTTTAAGCAAATGCTGGATGTTCAGAAACATCGCGTTACACCGGTTTGCACGCGGCACGACAGGTGAGGCGAAGGTTTCGTCGCGGATCCATTTCGCGGGTTTGTTATTAGTTCGGGTTTCGCATGGGTTATGGCCTCGTTACCGACGACCGCTCACGCGAAGAGGGGCGGCACTATACCGATCAGTGCGGCGCCCGTCTGCACGCTCGTGGTGCAAGCGACGAAACGAGAGTGGCTGCAAAATCAAAAGATCGCAGCCTTCGGCAGCTCCTGCAGGGGTACATCCATCCTGTAAGAGCTGCCGAAGGCTGCGATCTTGGCGGTATCAAATACACAAAACATTTAACGTCCTGCCCGCAAAGAAGTTAAAAAAAAGGGCTTGGGGACTGATCCCCAAGCCCTCAAAAGGTGAGAGGTGTCTAGTCCCTCGACCTGGTGAGCGGTGCTACAAATAACGCGTCGGCTCAGGCTTTGAGCGGAACCAGACGCGGGGCAATCATGTTTTCCGGGCGCAGGATGTCGGCGAGCATGGCTTCGTCGAGCAGACCTTCTTCGCGCACCAGTTCCAGCACGCCGCGGCCGCTTTCAAGGGCGATACGGGCGATGCGGGTGGCGTTTTTGTAGCCGATGTACGGATTCAGCGCGGTGACCAGACCGATCGAGTGCTCGACCAGTTCGCGGCAGCGGGCTTCGTTGGCGGTGATGCCGACGATGCAGTGCTCGCGCAGCATGTCCATGGCGCGTTGCAGCAGACGGATCGAGTCGAGGATCTTGAAAGCGATCAGCGGCTCCATCACGTTCAGCTGCAGTTGGCCGCCTTCGGCTGCCATGGTCAGCGCCAGATCGTTACCGATGACCTGGAAGGCCACCTGGTTAACAGCTTCCGGAATCACCGGGTTGACCTTGCCAGGCATGATCGAGCTGCCTGGCTGACGCGCTGGCAGGTTGATCTCGTTGATGCCGGTGCGTGGGCCGCTGGACAGCAGGCGCAGGTCGTTGCAGATCTTCGACAGCTTGACCGCCGTGCGCTTGAGCATGCCGGAGAACAGCACGAAGGCACCCATGTCGGAGGTGGCTTCGATCAGGTCGGCGGCTGGCACCAGCGGTTGACCGCTGATCAGCGCCAGACGCTGAACGGCCAGCGCTTGATAACGCGGGTCGGCGTTGATGCCGGTGCCGATTGCGGTGCCGCCCAGGTTCACTTCAGTCAGCAGCTCCGGAGCCAGCGTCTTCAGACGGGCCAGGTCTTCGCTCATGGTGGTGGCGAATGCACGGAACTCTTGACCCAAGGTCATCGGCACGGCGTCTTGCAGCTGGGTACGGCCCATTTTCAGGACGTGGTTGAATTCTTTGCCCTTGGCCGCGAATGCCTGAATCAGGCTGTCGAGGCTGGCCAGCAGCGCGTCGTGACCCAGCAGCAGACCCAGACGGATCGCGGTCGGGTAGGCGTCGTTGGTCGACTGCGCCATGTTGACGTCGTCGTTCGGGTGCAGGTACTGGTACTCGCCTTTCTGGTGACCCATTGCTTCGAGCGCAATGTTGGCGATCACTTCGTTGGCGTTCATGTTGGTGGAAGTACCGGCGCCACCTTGAATCATGTCGACCACGAATTCTTCGTGGAAATCGCCGCGGATCAATCGGGCACAGGCTTCGCTGATGGCAGCGTGCTTGGCTTCGCTCAGATGACCCAACTCACGGTTGGCGTCAGCGGCGGCCTGTTTGACCATGGCCAGACCGACAACCAGTTTCGGGTAATGCGAAATCGGAACGCCGGAGAGACGGAAGTTGTTCACCGCTCGCAGGGTCTGGATGCCGTAATACGCTTGAGCCGGTACTTCGAGGGCGCCAAGCAGGTCGTTTTCTGTGCGGAAAGATGCAGCGGAGGACATGATAGAAATCATCTCGATATGGACCCGGTCTGTGCCGGAACGCTGCGAATGCTAGGCTTGTGGGGTTTTTTGGGCCAATGCTGTTAAACACTGCCCTATGCACATTCGGCATAATGCCCGTGTGACGCCGCGTGCGCGGCAGACGTGTGACCTGTTTTGGTGCGTGTCCGGGAGGACGTGATGAATCTGGAAAGCAAATGGCTCGAGGACTTCAGTGCCTTGGCCGCCACTCGCAGCTTCTCGCAGGCGGCCGAGCGACGCTTCGTGACCCAGCCGGCGTTCAGTCGGCGGATTCGCAGCCTGGAAGCGGCGCTTGGGCTGACGCTGGTCAACCGCTCGCGCACGCCGATCGAGCTGACGGCGGCGGGGCAACTGTTTCTGGTGACCGCGCGCACCGTGGTCGAACAGCTCGGCGAAGTGCTGCGTCATCTGCATCACCTGGAAGGTGGGCAGGGCGAGGTGATCCAGGTCGCGGCGGCGCACTCGCTGGCACTGGGCTTCTTTCCGCGCTGGATTGCGCAACTGCGTAACGAAGGGCTGAACATCGCCACACGGCTGGTGGCGACCAACGTCGGCGATGCGGTGCACGCGCTGCGCGAAGGCGGCTGCGACCTGATGCTGGCGTTCTACGACCCGGACGCGGCGATGCAGATGGACCCGGAAATCTTCCCGTCGCTGCACCTGGGCCAGACCGAAATGCTTCCGGTGTGCGCAGCTGACGCCGACGGCAAACCGCTGTTCGATCTGGAAGGCGAGGCCAGTGTGCCGCTGCTGGCCTACAGCGCCGGAGCGTTCCTCGGGCGTTCGGTGAACGGTCTGTTGCGTCAGCGTCAGCTGCGCTTTACCACGATCTACGAAACCGCCATGGCCGACAGCCTCAAGAGCATGGCGCTGGAGGGCCTCGGCATCGCCTGGGTACCGCAACTGAGCGTGCGTGCCGAACTTGGCCGCGGCGAACTGGTGGTTTGCGGCGGGTCGCAATGGCATGTGCCGCTGGAGATTCGCCTGTATCGCTGCGCACTGGTGCGCAAGGCCAACGTGCGATTGCTGTGGCGCAAGCTTGAAGGCGGCGCTGCACAGACTTCCTGAGTGGTAGTGTCGGTGGGGAAAGATCGCAGCCTTCGGCAGCTCCTGCAGGTTGAAATGCGTTGCCCTGTAGGAGCTGTCGAAGGCTGCGATCCTTTGATCTTTTTCGCTGACCTTCAAGTCAATAAAACCGGGCCTTTCGCTGATTTGACAGATGGTCGTTTCGGGGGCTGTTTATTGGCTTCTTTGCGGTATACTGCGCGGCCTTCGGCCGGTACGTCCGGCCATTTTTCGTACAATCAAGCCACGCAATCCTGCGTGGCTTGTTGTTTTTGACGCGCCTGCGGGCGCCCAGAGAGAAGAGGCGCGACGATGAGTGCACTGGTTGGCGTGATCATGGGCTCCAAGTCCGATTGGTCCACCCTTAGCCACACCGCCGATATGCTGGAAAAGCTCGGCATCCCGTACGAGGTCAAGGTGATCTCTGCCCACCGCACCCCGGATCTGCTGTTCCAGTACGCCGAAGAGGCTGAGGGCCGCGGCATCGAGGTGATCATCGCCGGTGCCGGTGGCGCAGCTCACCTGCCAGGCATGTGTGCGGCCAAGACCCACCTGCCGGTACTGGGCGTTCCGGTGCAGTCGTCGATGCTCTCGGGCGTCGATTCGCTGCTGTCGATCGTGCAGATGCCGGCGGGCATCCCGGTTGCCACCCTGGCCATCGGCAAGGCTGGCGCGATCAACGCCGCGCTGCTCTCGGCGAGCATTCTCGGCGCCAAGCATCCACAGTTCCACGCGGTACTGAAGACCTTCCGTGCCGAGCAGACAGACAGCGTCCTGGACAATCCAGACCCACGTATTGCCTGAGGTTGTTGAGATGAAGATCGGTGTAATCGGTGGCGGCCAGTTGGGCCGCATGTTGGCGCTGGCGGGCACTCCGCTGGGGATGAACTTCGCTTTTCTCGACCCAGCGCCGGACGCTTGCGCCGCGGCATTGGGCGAACACCTGCGGGCCGATTACGGCGATCAGGATCACCTGCGCCAACTGGCTGACGAAGTCGACCTGGTGACCTTCGAATTCGAAAGCGTCCCGGCGGAAACCGTGGCGTTCCTCTCGCAATTCGTCCCGGTGTACCCGAGCGCCGAAGCCCTGCGTATCGCTCGCGACCGCTGGTTCGAGAAGAGCATGTTCAAGGACCTGGGCATCCCGACCCCGGCCTTCGCCGACATTCAATCGCAAGCCGACCTGGATGCCGCCGTGGCTTCGATCGGTCTGCCGGCCGTGCTGAAAACCCGCACCCTGGGTTACGACGGCAAGGGCCAGAAAGTCCTGCGCAAGCCGGAAGACGTGGTCGGTACATTCGCCGAGCTGGGCAGCGTTGCCTGCCTGCTGGAAGGCTTCGTGCCGTTCACCGGCGAAGTTTCGCTAATTGCCGTGCGTGCCCGCGATGGTGAAACGAAGTTCTATCCACTGGTACACAACACCCACGACAGCGGCATCCTCAAGCTGTCGGTGGCCAGCACCGATCACCCGCTGCAGGCGTTGGCTGAAGACTACTCCAGTCGTGTGCTCAAGCAGCTGGATTACGTCGGCGTGATGGCGTTCGAGTTCTTTGAAGTCGACGGTGGCCTCAAGGCCAACGAGATCGCCCCGCGCGTGCACAACTCCGGGCACTGGACCACCGAAGGCGCCGAGTGCAGCCAGTTCGAAAACCACCTGCGCGCCGTTGCCGGCCTGCCGCTGGGTTCGACGGCCAAGGTCGGCGAGAGCGCGATGCTCAACTTCATTGGCGTGGTTCCACCGGTAGAGAAAGTCATCGCCATCGAAGATTGCCATCTGCACCACTACGGCAAAGCCTTCAAGGCCGGGCGCAAGGTCGGTCACGCCAACCTGCGCTGCGCCGACATGGCCACGCTGCAGGCGCAGATCGTCAAGGTCGAAGCGCTGATCGCCGAGTAAGCAGTTTCATGTGGCAACGGCGGAACCTTCGGGAGCCGCCGTTCTCTCATGGCAGGATGCCAAAGTCTGACTAGGCTTTGGCCTATCTACCATTCAGAGTCAGAGGGAAATGCCATGGGAATTATCGGAACCATCTTTATCGGCTTGATCGTCGGCCTGCTGGCACGCTTCCTCAAACCGGGCGATGACAGCATGGGCTGGATCATGACCATCCTGCTCGGTATCGGCGGTTCGCTGGCGGCCACTTACGGCGGCCAGGCCCTGGGTATCTATCAGGCAGGTCAGGGCGCAGGCTTCATCGGTGCACTGGTCGGCGCGATTGTGCTGCTGGTGATCTACGGTCTGATCAAAAAGAACTGATCCAAGCGGCCAAGTCCTCTCTGCCAACGCGGCAGGGAGGGCTAGAATGCTCGGCGATTCAACGTCCTTCCTTTATCCGAGCATCCTTTACCGAGCACCTCCATGCGCCGTCTTCTGTTGACTCTTCTTTTGCTGGGCAGCGGTCTGGCCCACGCCGGCGAACTGCCGGAAACCGACTGGCTGGAACTGATGCCGAAGTCGGACCAGAAAGCCCTCGAGGCCATGCCCGAAATCGACCACAACTCCCCGGAAGCTACTGGCACCTTCACCGAGAAGGGCGGGATGAAACAGGCCAAGGGCCTGCCGGCGGTGATGTATTCGACCAAGACCGTGGCGTCGATGAACGACAAGCACATCCGTATCGGTGGCTACCCGGTGCCGCTGGAATCCGACGCCAAGGGCCGCAGCACGCTGTTCTTCCTCGTGCCATACCCGGGCGCCTGCATCCACGTGCCGCCGCCGCCACCGAATCAACTGGTGCTGGTGCGTTATCCAAAGGGTTTGAAGCTGGACGATATCTACACGCCATTGTGGGTAACCGGCACGCTGAAGATCGAGAAAGTCAGCAATGACCTGGCCGATGCGGCGTATGCGCTGGAAGCGGACAAGGTGCGGGTGGTGCAAGAGTCCGATCTCTAAAGCAACAGATCGTCCGAACGCGGCCCGAGCCTTCGGACGATCTTTTGATCTTAAAGCGAGTTGCTGCCGATGCTGACGCCCATCGTATGGCTCGCACCCGAGGCCAGCGTGACCACATCATCCATCACATTCGCCGTCTCGATGCACAGCATGCGCTGCCAGCCATCGTTGTCCATGTCGTCCAGCGCTGCCGCGCGGTCGATCCACGGGTTCCAGATCACCGCAGTGCGTGAGCCAGTGGCGGTCAGCGCGATGCGTCGTTCCCAGGTCGGGTCGACGATGCTCAACTGCGGCGGGGCGTCGAGGTAGATGCGGTCGGTTTCGCCGGCAAAATGCAGGTCACCTTTCTGGGCGTTGGTCTTCCAGTTGTCCAAGGTCTCGATGTAATTCAGACCGTCCACGCCGTTGACGTGCACGTTACGCACATCGCTGACGGCGAAATAAGTGTGCAGCGCTTGGCTGACGCTGACGGTTTCGACACCTCGGTTGTGGCTGGTCAGGCTGATGTGCAACTGATCATTCAGATGCAGGGTCAGGGTCAGATCGACCTGATGCGGCCAGCCCGGCAGGCCACCTTCGGGGTAGGGCAGCCTGAATTCAACCTTGACGCCGTCAGCCTCTGATTCGATGCCGCCCAGCTCCCAGTCCATCGCCCGTACCAGACCGTGCGCGGGTGCTGGTTGCTCACCGGTGTACATGGCCTGCACGCTCTGCGGGTTGCGTTCGAACTTGCCGAACCACGGCCAGCACACCGGCACACCGGCGCGGATGCTCTTGCCGGTCTTGAACACCGCCTTGTCGTTGAGCCAGATGATCGGCGGCTGGCCATCGACCTGATAACTGAGGATGTGCGCGCCTTGCTGGGCCACCAGCACTTCGGCCTGACCGTGGCGGATGCGCCAGCAGTTCAGTTCATCCAGTTTCACGGCTTCAACGTTGGGCGTGTTCATGGGGCAGCTCTCGATCAGACACTTGGGACGACTATCGACCGCAAAACCGCGGCGAGGTTTAACGTGCGCGCGGCGGTACCGAGCGGGTGCGACCGCTGCCGTCGATGGCGACGAAGACGAACACCGCCTCGGTCACTTTACGCCACTCGCTGGACAGCGGATCGTCGCTCCACACCTCGACCATCATCTGGATCGAGCTGCGGCCGATTTCCAGGGTCTGGGTATAAAAGGACAATTGCGCGCCGACCGCGACCGGCACCAGAAATGCCATGCGGTCGATGGCCACGGTCGCCACACGGCCACCGGCAACGCGGCTGGCCATCGCGGTACCTGCCAGATCCATCTGCGCCACCAGCCAGCCGCCGAAAATATCGCCAAAGCCGTTGGTTTCGCGGGGGAGTGCGGTAATTTGCAGGGCCAGGTCGCCTTGCGGGATCGGATCTTCTTGTTCGAGCTCTATCATGCCGGGGGTGCCTCTGACCCGTGACTCTTCGTTGGTATTGCTGGTGGTAGCCGTCTTCAGGAAAAACGATTCAGCACCGAACATACTGCGTTCGTCACGTTTTCCATAGGCGTCTAAAGGGAAACTCTGCGAAACCGGCTGATCCCGTTCAAAGGCCGGGCCAACGACGTTTTCGCACAGCAACCCCCTACAAACCGGAGCAAGGTTGCGAGTATATCGGTCGGTAGACTCCGCGACGACCATCGGGTTCTGATTTTGACCGTCAAATACGCGCCTCTATGTGCTTTTTCGAACAATTTGCTATGGTGCCGAACCTGCCCAAGCCACAGCCAGCGTTGTTGTGGCGGTAGATCCGCCTATAAGAGAAGCCCTTGCCATGACCACAGCGCCTTCGAGCCTCGCGCAGCCCGAGCAACCTGCACGCCCCCTGACCCGCAATGACTACAAGACTCTGTCGCTATCGGCCCTGGGCGGTGCGCTGGAGTTCTACGATTTCATCATCTTCGTGTTCTTCGCCACCGTGGTCGGCAAGCTGTTCTTCCCGGCTGACATGCCCGAGTGGCTGCGCCTGATGCAGACTTTCGGCATTTTCGCCGCCGGTTACCTCGCGCGGCCGCTGGGCGGCATCGTCATGGCGCACTTCGGCGACCTGCTGGGGCGCAAGAAAATGTTCACCCTGAGCATTTTCATGATGGCCGTGCCGACCCTGATCATGGGTCTGCTGCCAACTTACGCGCAGATCGGCCTTTGGGCACCGATCCTGTTGCTGTTGATGCGCGTGATCCAGGGCGCAGCGATTGGCGGTGAGGTGCCGGGGGCGTGGGTCTTCGTTTCCGAACACGTGCCGCAAAAACACATCGGCTACGCCTGCGGGACGCTGACCAGCGGCCTGACGGCGGGCATCCTGCTCGGCTCGCTGGTCGCTACGGCAATCAACAGCATTTATACACCGGGGGAAGTCGCGGATTACGCCTGGCGGATTCCGTTCCTGCTCGGCGGGGTGTTCGGTCTGTTCTCGGTGTATCTGCGCCGCTGGCTGCACGAGACTCCGGTGTTCGCTGAACTGCAGCTGCGCAAGGCGTTGGCCGAAGAAGTGCCGTTGCGCGCGGTGCTGCGTGACCATCGTGGGGCGATTGCGGTCTCGATGCTGCTGACCTGGCTGCTGTCGGCCGGGATCGTCGTGGTGATTCTGATGACCCCGACCGTACTGCAGACGGTCTATCACTTCTCGCCGACAGTGGCGCTGCAATCGAACAGTCTGGCGATCGTGTTCCTCAGTGTCGGCTGCATCATCTCCGGTGCCCTGGCGGATCGTTTCGGCGCCGGCCGGGTGTTTGTCTTCGGCTCCCTGGGCTTGCTGATCAGCTCCTGGACCTTCTATCACAGCCTCGCCGATCACCCGAGCTGGTTGTTCCCGCTGTATGCGCTGACCGGTCTGCTGGTCGGCACCATCGGTGCGGTGCCATACGTGATGGTCAAGGCGTTCCCGCCGGTGGTGCGCTTCAGCGGGCTGTCGTTCTCGTACAACGTGGCTTATGCGATTTTCGGCGGCTTGACGCCGATGGTGGTCAGTCTGCTGCTTAAGGAAAGCGCGATGGGTCCGGCTTACTATGTGGCGGTGCTGTGCACGATGGGGATTCTGGTGGGGGCGTGGCTCTGGAAGAAGGGGCGCTGATCCAGATTCTGCATCGGCTGTTCTGACGCTATCGCGAGCAGGCTCACTCCTACAGTTCGAATGTATTTCTATTGTAGGAGTGAGCCTGCTCGCGATTGGGGCCACTCGAATCATTCAGTAAAACCCGGATGCTGGCCTTTCATCCAATTGTCATATTTCAGCCATAGAGTGTTCACACGGCCTGCTGATACTTGGCCCCGACTTAACACACCCTATCTGCTAGGAGTAAGGCATGAAACTGAAGCGTTTGATGGCGGCAATGACTTTTGTCGCTGCTGGCGTTGCGACTGCCCACGCGGTAGCCGCTGGCGTTGACCCGGCAATTCCGGCTTACACCAAGGTCACCGGTGTATCGGGCAACTTGTCCAGCGTTGGTTCCGACACTCTGGCCAACCTCATGACCCTGTGGGCTGAGAATTACAAGAAAGAATACCCGAACGTAAACATCCAGATTCAGGCCGCTGGCTCCGCCACCGCGCCACCTGCGCTGACTGAAGGCACCTCCAACCTGGGCCCGATGAGCCGCAAGATGAAGGACACCGAACTGGCGGCCTTCGAGCAGAAGTACGGCTACAAGCCAACCGCTATCCCGGTGGCCGTGGACGCCCTGGCGGTGTTCGTGCACAAGGACAACCCGATCCAGCACCTGACCATGGAACAGGTTGACGCGATCTTCTCGTCCACCCGTCTGTGCGGCGCCAAGGCCGACGTGAAAACCTGGGGCGAGCTGGGTGTGACCGGCGACCTGGCCAACAAGCCGGTTCAGCTGTTCGGTCGTAACTCGGTATCCGGCACCTACGGCTACTTCAAGGAAGAAGCCCTGTGCAAAGGTGACTACAAGCCTAACGTCAACGAACAACCAGGTTCGGCTTCGGTCGTGCAGTCGATCAGCTCCTCGCTGAACGGCATCGGTTACTCGGGCATCGGTTACAAGACTGCCAGCGTGAAGACCGTGCCTCTGGCCAAGAAAGGCAGCACGGACTTCATCGAAGATACCGAAGAAAACGCCCTGAACGGCAAGTACCCGCTGTCGCGCTTCCTCTACGTTTACGTGAACAAGGCCCCGAACAAGCCTCTGGCCCCGCTGGAAGCCGAGTTCGTGAAACTGGTTCTGTCCAAACAGGGTCAGGAAGTGGTGGTGAAAGACGGCTACATCCCACTGCCAGCCAAGGTTGCTGCAAAAGCACTGGCTGACCTGGGTCTGCAGGAAGGCGGCGCTGAAGTCGCAAAAAAGTAACACCCTAGATCCGGGCTGACCCCCGGATCTGCAGGAACCCTGTAGGAGCTGTCGAGTGAAACGAGGCTGCGATCTTTTGATCTGGCTTCTGATCGCAAGATCAAAAGATCGCAGCCTCGGTTCCCTCGACAGCTCCTACACAGTTTTCAGGCAGTTCCCAAAAGGTCCAACGACCTATCGAATTTTCAATCCTCCTCCAGTAACCGCTGGCGGTGGATTTGGTGCGTCACTGCATTGTCATCTTTCTGTCATACAGGATCGCTAGGGTGAGCGCATGAATGATCTGGCCAATTCCCCAATGACTACGACTTCCCCTCCCAAGCGCATTGATTTCAATACGCCTGAGCTGCAACGCAAGCGCCGCATTCGCGCGCTCAAGGATCGCTTCACCCGCTGGTACGTCCTCGTTGGCGGTCTGGCGGTGCTGGCAGCCATCACCCTGATCTTCTTCTTCCTCGCCTACGTCGTTGCACCGTTGTTCCAGGGTGCCAGCCTGACCGCGAAAGATGCCATCACCCCGGCCTGGATGCAGGACGCCGGCAAGCCGCTGATGATTTCGCTCGAAGAGCAGAATCAGGTGGCGATGCGCGTTTCCGACAAGGGCCAGGCGTTGTTCTTCGACATCGACAGTGGCGCTGAATTGAAGCGCGTCGATCTGCCGGTTCCTGCCGGTGCCAGCGTAACCTCCATCGGTGAAGACCAGCCAGGCCATCCACTGGTCGCCGTGGGCCTGTCCAACGGCCAGGCGCTGGTGTTCCGTCACACCTATAAAGTCAGCTACCCCGATGGCAAGAAAACCATCACCCCGGCCATCGAATACCCGTACGGCAACACGCCGATCGCGGTGAACGAGAGCGGCGGGGCACTGGAGCACGTCAGCCTCAACGCTACCGATTCGACCCTGATGCTGGTGGGCTCTACCGGTTCGCAGCTCAATGTGCTGGCGTTGACCAGCGAAGAAAACATGATGACCGGTGAAGTCACCAGCGAGCAGAAGCGTATCGAGCTGCCGCAGATGACCGAGCCAGTGAAAAATATTTTCGTCGATCCGCGCCAGCAATGGCTGTACGTGGTCAACGGGCGTGCCCAGGCCGACGTGTTCAGCCTGCGCGACAAGAGCCTGAACGGTCGCTACAAACTGCTGGAAAACGCTGACGCTGAAGTCACTGCGAGCACCCAGCTGGTGGGCGGCATCTCGCTGATCATCGGTGATTCCAAGGGTGGCCTGGCCCAGTGGTTCATGGCGCGTGATACCGATGGCGAGCTGCGTCTGAAGCAGATCCGTACCTTCCAGATGGGCACCACGCCGATCGTTGAAATCACCGCCGAAGAGCGTCGCAAGGGCTTCGTTGCCCTCGACGCCAGCGGCAAGCTCGGCGTGTTCCACAGCACCGCGCACCGCACCTTGCTGGTCGAGCCGGTAGCTGAAGGCCAGGGCCTGTTCGGTCTGTCGCCGCGTGCCAATCGGGTGATCGTCGAGGCCGGCGGCAAGCTGCAACCGCTGCTGCTCGACAATCCGCACCCGGAAGTGTCGTGGAGTGCGTTGTGGAGCAAGGTCTGGTACGAGAACTACGACGAGCCTAAATACGTCTGGCAATCGACTGCAGCCAACACCGATTTCGAACCAAAACTGAGTCTTTCGCCACTGACTTTCGGCACCCTGAAAGCGGCGTTCTACGCCATGCTGCTGGCCGCGCCACTGGCGGTTGCCGCCGCGATCTACACCGCGTATTTCATGGCCCCGGGCATGCGCCGCAAGGTCAAGCCGGTGATCGAGCTGATGGAAGCGATGCCGACGGTGATCCTCGGGTTCTTCGCCGGTCTGTTCCTCGCCCCGTATGTGGAAGGGCATCTGCCGGGCATTTTCAGCCTGCTGATGCTGTTGCCGATCGGCATTCTGGTCGCCGGTTTCACCTTCAGTCGTCTGCCTGAGTCGATCCGCCTGAAAGTCCCGGATGGCTGGGAAAGTGCGCTGCTGATTCCAGTGATCCTGTTTGTCGGTTGGTTGTCGCTGTACATGAGCCCGTACATGGAGAACTGGTTCTTCGGCGGTGACATGCGCATGTGGATCTCCCACGATCTGGGCATCACCTATGACCAGCGCAACGCTCTGGTGGTCGGCCTGGCGATGGGTTTTGCGGTGATCCCGAACATCTACTCGATTGCCGAAGACGCCGTGTTCAGTGTGCCGCGTGGCCTGACACTCGGTTCCCTGGCGCTCGGTGCCACGCCGTGGCAGACCATGACCCGCGTGGTGATCCTCACCGCCAGCCCGGGCATCTTCTCCGCGCTGATGATCGGCATGGGCCGTGCGGTCGGCGAAACCATGATCGTGCTGATGGCCACGGGTAACACCCCGGTCATGGAAATGAACCTGTTCGAAGGCCTGCGCACCCTGGCCGCCAACGTCGCGGTGGAAATGCCCGAGTCGGAAGTCGGCGGCAGCCACTACCGCGTGCTGTTCCTCTCGGCGCTGGTGCTGCTGTTGTTCACCTTCGTCATGAACACCCTGGCAGAACTGATTCGTCAGCGTCTGCGCAAGAAATACTCGTCGCTTTAAGCAAAGGTAGAAGTCTGTGAAACAGAACTCCCTGAAAGGATGGTTCAAGAGCGGCGCCCCGGGCGTCTGGATCAGCGGTGGCGCGGTGTCCATCGCGGTCATCATGACCATTGGCCTGCTGGCGGTGATTGCCGTGCGCGGTCTGGGTCACTTCTGGCCGGCGGACCTGATCCACGCCAGCTATGACGTACCGGGCCAGGCCAATCACCTGGTCATCGGCGAAGTGGTACAGAAAGAAGAAGTGCCGCGTGCACGCCTGAAAAGCGCCGGCCTGCCGGTGCCCGACCAGGGCCCGGAATTCATGACCCGCGAGCTGATCAAGGTCGGCAACCGTGACCTGAACGGCAACGATTTCACCTGGGTGGTCGGCGAATGGCTGACCAAGCAGACCACGCCGCCGGAACTGATGGCGATCGAGCGTCGCGAGTGGGGCAACTTCTACGGCTACCTGGTCAACGTCAAACAGGACGGCAAGGTGATTGCCGAAGGCGAAGCGGCCTGGCCTGAGCTGCAAGCGCGGATCAACCGCGTGAACGGCCTTGCTGCGCAACTCAAATCGCTGGAAAAGACTGACATCGGTGCGATCAACGCAGGCTTGGAGCGCATCCGTCTGCACGGGCGCAAACTGGAACTCGGCGGCAAGCTCGACGCCACCGCGCAAGCGGACATGGACGCCGAGCGTGCCGAGCTTAACGCGCGTTATCAGGACATCGAAGCACGTCTGAGCGATCTGCATGCGCAGTTCAATCGTGACGCGCTGACCGCCCGCGACGCCAACGGCAAAGAGATCGAAATCAGCCTGGGCAAAGTGGTTCACGCCTATCAGCCGAATGCCATGGGCACGATGACCAAGATCGGTTTCTACTTCAGCAAGGTCTGGGAATTCCTTTCCGACGACCCGCGTGAAGCGAACACCGAAGGCGGGATCTTCCCGGCGATCTTCGGCACGGTGATGATGACTCTGATCATGGCGATGATCGTGACCCCGTTCGGCGTGCTGGCTGCGGTGTACCTGCGTGAATACGCCAAGCAGAATGCCCTGACCCGGATCATCCGCATCGCGGTCAACAACCTCGCCGGCGTTCCGGCGATCGTCTACGGCGTGTTCGGTCTGGGCTTCTTCGTCTACGTGCTGGGTGGCTCGGTCGACCGTCTGTTCTTCCCCGAAGCACTGCCGGCGCCGACGTTCGGTACCCCGGGTCTGCTCTGGGCGTCGCTGACTCTGGCGCTGCTGGCGGTGCCGGTGGTGATCGTGGCGACCGAGGAAGGTCTGGCGCGTATCCCGCGCACCGTCCGTGAAGGCTCGCTGGCACTGGGCGCGACCAAGGCGGAGACGCTGTGGAAGATCGTCCTGCCGATGGCCAGCCCGGCAATGATGACCGGCATGATCCTCGCCGTGGCCCGCGCCGCCGGTGAAGTGGCGCCGCTAATGCTGGTGGGTGTGGTGAAACTGGCGCCGTCGCTGCCGGTGGACGGCAACTACCCGTACCTGCACCTGGACCAGAAGATCATGCACCTGGGCTTCCACATCTATGACGTCGGCTTCCAGAGCCCGAACGTCGAAGCGGCACGGCCGCTGGTGTACGCCACGGCGCTGCTGCTGGTGCTGGTGATCGCCACGTTGAACCTGTCGGCCGTGTGGATTCGTAACCACCTGCGCGAAAAATACAAAGCACTGGATAGCTGATTTCTTATGTAGGAGTGAGCCAGCTCGCGTTGGCAACACCGCGGTTTCGTAGATAAACCGCAGCGCCTGAATCGCGAGCAGGCTCACTCCTACAAAACCGAACCGAATTTGTTAGCACAGGGAGCCTCCCATGCAGCACGAAACACATACCCACGGCATCAACATGTCGGCCCTGGGTCGCGACAAGCAGAGCCTGAGCCTCGAGCAGGAAACCGTAGCCATCGAAGTCCCGGGCCTGAGCCTGTTCTACGGCGAAAAGCAGGCGCTGTTCGACGTCAGCATGAACATCCCGAAACAGCGCGTGACCGCCTTCATCGGCCCGTCCGGCTGCGGCAAGTCCACGCTGCTGCGTACCTTCAACCGTATGAACGATCTGGTTGACGGCTGCCGTGTCGAAGGCGCGATCAACCTGTACGGCAACAACATCTACCGCAAGGGTGAAGACGTCGCCGAACTGCGTCGCCGCGTCGGCATGGTGTTCCAGAAGCCCAACCCGTTCCCCAAGACCATCTACGAAAACGTGGTCTACGGTCTGCGCATTCAGGGCATCAACAAGAAGCGCATTCTCGACGAAGCGGTCGAGTGGGCGTTGAAAGGCGCGGCACTGTGGGACGAAGTCAAAGACCGTCTGCATGACTCGGCACTCGGCCTGTCCGGTGGTCAACAGCAGCGTCTGGTGATCGCGCGCACCATCGCCGTAGAACCGGAAGTGTTGCTGCTCGACGAACCGTGCTCGGCCCTCGATCCGATCTCGACCCTGAAAGTCGAAGAGCTGATCTACGAGCTGAAGTCCAAGTTCACCATCGTCATCGTCACCCACAACATGCAGCAGGCCGCGCGGGTTTCCGACTACACGGCGTTCATGTACATGGGCAAACTGGTGGAATTCGGCGACACCGACACCCTGTTCACCAATCCGGCGAAGAAGCAGACCGAAGACTACATCACGGGTCGTTACGGCTGATTGAAGCGGCTGCGAGCGGCAAGCTTCAAGCGGCAAGTTAGAAGCGAAGCGGCATGGATCACCACATAACAGCTTGCAGCTTGTAGCTCGCAGCTTTTGGTTAAACGCTTTTTCGGAGCGAACGCATGATTTCCAAAGAAGGCCTCACTCATCACATTTCCGCGCAGTTCAACGCTGAACTGGAAGAAGTGCGCAGCCACCTGCTGGCCATGGGCGGGCTGGTCGAGAAGCAGGTCAACGACGCGGTCACCGCGCTGATCGAGGCCGACTCGGGTCTGGCCCAGCAGGTGCGCGAGATCGACGACCAGATCAACCAGATGGAACGCAACATCGACGAAGAATGCCTGCGCATTCTCGCCCGTCGTCAGCCGGCGGCGTCCGACTTGCGGCTGATCATCAGCATCTCCAAGTCGGTGATCGACCTGGAGCGCATCGGCGACGAGGCGACCAAGATTGCTCGCCGCGCCATTCAGCTGTGCGAAGAAGGCGAAGCGCCGCGTGGTTACGTCGAAGTGCGGCATATTGGCGACCAAGTGCGCAACATGGTTCGCGATGCGCTGGACGCGTTTGCCCGCTTCGATGCCGATCTGGCGCTGTCGGTGGCGCAGTACGACAAGGTCATCGACCGCGAATACAAAACTGCCCTGCGTGAGCTGGCGACCTACATGATGGAAGACCCGCGCTCTATCTCGCGGGTTCTGAGCATTATCTGGGTGCTGCGTTCGCTGGAGCGCATCGGCGACCACGCGCGCAACATCTCGGAACTGGTGATCTACCTGGTGCGCGGCACCGACGTACGCCACCTGGGCCTCAAACGCATGAAAGAAGAAGTTCAAGGCACAAGCGGCGAAACCGCTAATGTTCCGGGCGATGCTGACGATAAGTAAGATTGCCTGAGAAAAGCGCCCGGCCCTTTGGCCGGGCGTTTTTGTTTATGGCGCTTGAACAGCGAATCGAATTAAAAAGCAGCACCCGCGAACGAAAAGTCCCGGCGTGACTGAAGATTGTTGGCAATGTGCCATCAGCAAAGCGGTATGCTTGCCGGGATTTTTATAGGGGTGTTGGATGAGCAAGATCAGTGTGTTGGTCGTGGACGATGCTTCGTTCATTCGTGACCTGGTGAAAAAGTGCCTGCGTAATTACTTCCCGGGGATCCGCACCGAGGATGCCGTCAATGGCAAAAAGGCTCAGGCCATGCTGGCCAGGGAAGCGTTCGACCTGGTGTTGTGCGACTGGGAAATGCCGGAAATGTCCGGCCTCGAGCTGCTGACCTGGTGCCGCGAACAAGACAATCTAAAGACCATGCCGTTCGTCATGGTCACCAGCCGTGGCGACAAGGAAAACGTCGTCCAGGCGATTCAGGCCGGTGTGTCTGGCTACGTCAGCAAGCCGTTCACCAACGAGCAACTGCTGACCAAGGTCAAGCAGGCGCTGAACAAGGTTGGCAAGCTCGACACCTTGATGAACAGCGCACCGACCAAGATGAACTCGGCGTTCGGCAACGATTCCCTGAGCGCGTTGACCGGCGGCAAGCCTGCCGTGGTCGGTTCTGCGCCGGCGGCCGCTGCTGCGGTCAATCCGTTCGCCAAGCCAGCCGCTGCTGCTCCGGCGCCAGCCGCTGCGCCGTCGCGCGGCTTGCTCAACAGCCCACCGGTGCAGGCACCGGCTGCCTCGAAAGCGCCGGTCGGTGGTCGTGGTCAGGGCCAGTTGCGCCTGCCAAGCGGCACCCAGCAATGCGTGATCAAGGCCCTGAGCATCAAGGAAGCGCTGTTGGTGGTGAAACGCACCGAGACCCTGCCGCAGATCCTCGACAGCGCCGTGCTCGACCTGGAGCAGGGCGACAACGCCGAAATCGCCCGCCTCAACGGCTACCTGCATGCCATCGTCGCCCACGAGCAGAAAGCCGACAGCGACTGGCTGCAACTGACTTTCCGCTTCGTTGACCAGGATGCGCAGAAGCTCGACTACATCTCCCGCCTGATCGCCCGCGGTACGGCGCAGAAGCACTTCGTTCCGGGCGCGTAAGCGGCGCATCGAAAAAGATCGCGGCCTGCGGCAGCTCCTACAGGATCGCATTCCAATGTAGGAGCCGCCGCAGGCTGCGATCTTTTGCTTTGTGCGCTGCCCATTTTGAAACATCTGTCGACTAGCCTGGTCTGTCTGAGCTGCTAGGCTCTTTTCCAGGCCTTACTCGACAGAACCTTTGCCCATGCTCGCGCGCCTGCTGTTTTTCTGTGGTCTTTTCCTGGCCTCCACCTCGACTGTGGCCATGACCATCTACAAATCCACCGATGCCAACGGCGTGGTGTCGTACAGCGATCGGCCGAGCAAAGGCTCACAGGTGTTCGTGTTCCAGGACCGCATGGTCGAACACCTGGAGCGTCAGGTGTATCTCGATATCAAGAAACAGAAGGGCACCGACGTGGTGTTCGTACGCAACGATCTGTATGCGCCGGTCGAGATTGCGCTGGCTTTTACCGGTCTGAGCAATGTGCGTGGCGCTCCGGCGCAGACGATTCGCCGGGTGCTGCCGGCTCGCAGCAATACCCGGCTGGCGCTGCTGACGGCGATCAGCCGTGGCCAGCCGCTGGTGTATTCGCCACAATTCCAGTATTCCCTGGGTGACCCCGCTGGCGCCGCGCAGAGCTATCGCTATCCGCTGCCGTGGCGGGGCGGGCCGTTCCGTCTCAGTCAGGGCGCCAACGGTCAGTACAGCCACTATGGGCCGAAGAACAGGTATGCGATGGACATCGCCATGCCGGTCGGCACGCCGATCATTGCCGCACGGACCGGGGTCGTGGTGAAAACCGAAAACTCACAGAGTGGGCGCGGCAATGATGCGTCCGGCAATTTCGTCCGGGTGCTGCATGACGACGGCACGATGGGCGTGTACCTGCACCTCAAGCAAGGTTCGGTGAGCGTGCGCGAGGGGCAGCGAGTAGCGGTTGGCAGTCCACTGGCGCTGTCGGGCAATACCGGCAACAGTAGCGGCCCGCACCTGCACTTTGTGGTGCAGCGCAATACGGGGCAGGGGCTGGTGTCGATTCCGTATCAGTTCAACCAGCCACTGGGGGCGCTGCCCAACTTTGCGTTGGGCAAGCAGTAAGCTTCTAAAAGCAAAAGATCGCAGCCTGCGGCAGCTCCTACATGGGAATGCGATCCCTGTAGGAGCTGCCGCAGGCTGCGATCTTTTAGCAGGCAATGCGGTTCCCCGCATTGCACTCAATCCAGCATCAACACCTTCGCCAGCACAATCTTCGGCCCCTTCATCTTCTTGATGATGATCCGCAGGCCTTCGACTTCCAGCACCTCTTCCTCTTCCGGCACTCGCTTGAGCGTCTCGTAGACCAGCCCGGCGAGAGTTTCGGCTTCGATGTGATCCAGGTCGATACCGAGCAGGCGTTCAACCTTGAACAACGGCGTATCACCACGCACCAGCAGCTTGCCCGGCTGGTACGCGAGGATCCCGCGCTCGGCCTTGCGGTGTTCGTCCTGGATGTCGCCGACCAGCACTTCCAGCACGTCTTCCATGGTCAGGTAGCCGATGATGTTGCCGTCGGCCTCTTCAACCACGGCGAAGTGCGAGCCGCCCTTGCGGAACTGCTCCAGCAACTGCGACAGCGGCATGTGCCGCGACACGCGCTCCAGCGGGCGGGTCAGTTCAGCGAGGTTGAACGACTCCGGAATGTGGTCCAGCGCCGCCAGCTCCAGCAGCAGGTCCTTGATGTGCAGCAGGCCGACAAACTCCTGGCGCTCGCTGTCGTACACCGGGTAACGGCTGAACTTGTGGCGACGGAACATCGCGAGGATTTCTTTCAGCGGCGCGTTGAATTCGAGGGTGATCAGGTCTTCGCGGGAGTTGGCCCAGTCGACCACTTCCAGTTCGCCCATCTCCACCGCCGAGGCCAGCACACGCATGCCTTGGTCGCTCGGGTCCTGGCCTCGGCTGGAGTGCAGGATCAGTTTCAGTTCTTCGCGGCTGTAGTGGTGTTCGTGGTGCGGGCCGGGTTCGCCCTGGCCGGCGATCCGCAGAATCGCGTTGGCGCTGGCGTTGAGCAGGTAGATCGCCGGGTACATCGCCCAGTAGAACAGGTACAGCGGCACCGCCGTCCACAGCGACAGCAGCTCGGGTTTGCGGATCGCCCACGACTTGGGCGCCAGCTCACCGACCACGATGTGCAGGTAGGAAATGATGAAGAACGCGGTGAAGAACGAAATGCCTTTGACCACTTCCGGCGACTGCACGCCGACCGCGCTCAGCAGCGGCTCGAGAAGGTGCGCGAACGCCGGCTCACCGACCCAGCCCAGACCGAGGGAGGCGAGGGTGATACCGAGCTGACACGCCGAGAGGTACGCATCGAGCTGACTGTGTACGGTGCGCAGGATGTGCCCGCGCCAGCCGTTCTTGTCGGCGATGGCCTCGACCCGGGTCGAGCGCAGTTTGACCATGGCGAATTCCGCCGCAACGAAGAAGCCGTTGAGCAAAACCAGGATCAGAGCGAAAAGAATCATGCCGAAATCGGCGAATATTGTTGCGAGGGACAAGCCAGGGGAAGGGTCCATGATGGAGTTTTGCAGGTTCCGTGTGATTCGTAAGAGAGAGGAAATCGCGTCTGAAAGGCAGACACAAGTCAGCCAATGTAGCGGCTGACTTGGCGATTGCCTAGTGGCGCGTGCTGGCCGGTATCACTCGGCGGCGCTGATGGCCCGTGCCTGGGCCACCTGGGCCGGGGCGAAATGGCAGGTGAACGTGCTGCCATGACCGGGCACGCTGCTGATCTCCATCCGTGCGCGGTGGCGCAGCAACACGTGTTTGACGATCGCCAGACCCAACCCGGTGCCGCCGGTGTTGGAGTTGCGGCTGGAGTCGACGCGATAGAAACGTTCGGTCAGGCGCGGCAAGTGTTTGCTGTCGATGCCGATCCCGGAATCCTGCACGCTCAGGTGCGCGCCTTGCTCGTCGCCCCACCAGCGAATGCGGATATTGCCCTCGGCCGGGGTGTACTTCACGGCGTTGAACACCAGGTTGGAGAAGGCGCTGCGCAGTTCCGCCTCGCTGCCCTTGAGCAGGATTTTGCCGTCGGCTTCGAGGGTAATTTTCTGATTTTTCTGCCCGGACAACTGCTGCGCATCGCTCTTGATCGATTGCAGCAGCGTATCGATCTGCACCGGCTGGTTGTCCGACGGGTAGTCGGTGGCTTCCAGCTTCGCCAGCAACAGCAGGTCGTTGAGCAGTGTCTGCATGCGCCCGCCCTGTTGTTGCATTTGCTGCAGGGCACGACTCCAGCGCGGGTTCACTTCCTCGACATTGTCGAGCAGGGTTTCCAGGTAGCCGCAGATTACTGTCAGCGGCGTGCGCAGTTCGTGGGACACGTTAGCGATGAAGTCTTTGCGCATCTGTTCCAGCTGATGAATGCGCGTGACGTCGCGCACCAGCATCAAGTGCTCGTTGTTGCCGTAACGCGTGAGGTACAGCTGAATGCGCACCCGATCATTGGTCGGCGAGGGGATTTCCAGCGGTTCGGCGTAGCTGTCCTGCTCGAAGTATTCCTTGAAGCGCGGATGGCGTACCAGGTTGGTCACCGGTTGGCCGCTGTCTTGCGGGGTCTTGAGGCCGAGCAGGGTTTCGGCAGCGCGGTTCCACCATTCCAGATTGCCGTCGCTGTCGAGCATGATCACCGCATCTTTCAGCGCGGCGGTGGACTCCTGCACCCGGTCGATCACCGCTTGCAGGCGCCCGCGTACCCGTTGGTCGCGGCGTTGCAGGTGGTAGATGCTGTCGAACACTTCGCCCCACAGCCCGTAACCGTCGGGCGGTGCTTCATCGGGTTGGTGCAGGCGCAGCCATTCGTGCAGACGCAACAATTGCTTGAGCGTCCAGGCCAGGTAAATGCCCAGGCCGGCAGCGAGGCTCCAGCCGTAATAGCCGGTGATCAGGCCAATCACCAGACACGCTGTGACCAGCAACAGCATGTGGCGAATCAGGGTGCCATGCCAGTTTTGATTCACGGAGCGTCCTTAACACAGCTTCAAGTTTCAAGCCGCAAGCTGCAAGTCAGAGCGGCTCGTTTTTGCTTGCCGCTTGTAGCTAGAAGCTTGCAGCTGCTTTTTACGCTTTGGTGGAAAACCGGTAGCCGGTGCCGCGCACGGTTTGTACCAGATTTTCGTAGGCATCGCCGAGGGCCTTGCGCAGGCGGCGGATGTGCACGTCGACGGTGCGCTCTTCAACATAGACGTTGCCGCCCCAGACCTGATCCAGCAACTGCCCGCGAGTGTAGGCGCGTTCCTGGTGGGTCATGAAGAATTGCAGCAGGCGGTATTCGGTCGGCCCCATCTCGGCTGGACGGCCGTCGATGGTCACGCGGTGGCTGATCGGGTCGAGCAGCAGGCCGCCGACTTCGATCGGCGCTTCGCCATCGGTCGGGCCGGCGCGGCGCAGCACGGCCTTGAGGCGGGCGACCAGTTCGCGTGGGGAAAACGGCTTGGTGATGTAGTCGTCGGCGCCAACTTCAAGACCCTGGATCTTGTTGTCCTCTTCGCCCTTGGCGGTGAGCATGATGATCGGGATATCCCCGGTCAGCTCATCACGCTTGAGGCGGCGGGCCAGTTCGATGCCGGAGGTGCCGGGCAGCATCCAGTCGAGCAGGATCAGGTCCGGTTTGCGGTCAACGATGATGGCGTGTGCCTGCTGCGAGTTCTCCGCCTCGAGGCAGTCATAGCCGGCCATTTCCAACGCAACGGCGATCATTTCGCGAATGGGCGCTTCGTCGTCGACGATCAGAATGCTCCTGCCAACCATGCCTTAATCCTCTTGTCATTTAACTGTCTTGCGCCGCATTAGATAACGGAATTATTGCAGTCGTGTGACAGTATTTTAGTCGCCCGGCGGTTGGCGTGATCCTGGACTAAGCTCTAAGTCCGAATCCTGACAACCACAAAAGAAGGCTTCCATGACTCAAATGACTGCTTCTTTCAAAGCCCTGCTGCTGGCTGCTGCCGTTGCATTACCATCGATGGCGTTCGCCGCTGACCCGGTCATGATGAAAGACGGCATGATGACCGATCACAAAGGCATGACCGTGTACACCTTCGACAAGGACACGGGCGGTAAATCGATGTGCAATGGCGATTGCGCGAAGAACTGGCCGCCGATGATGGCGCCGGCAGGTGCCAAGGCTGAAGGCAAATTCACCCCCATCAAGCGTGATGACGGCATGATGCAATGGGCATATGACGGCAAGCCGCTTTACACCTTCAAAATGGATGAAAAACCAGGCGACATGAAGGGCGATGGCATGAAGGATGTCTGGCACGTGATGCGCGAGCACAAGTAAACGCAAATCCCCTGTAGGAGTGAGCCTGCTCGCGATGGCGACTTGTCAGCCAATATTGATTTCGACTGACACACCGCCATCGCGAGCAGGCTCACTCCTGCAGGTATGTGTTTAGCGCAACGCGTAATCCAGCACGATCCCGACAAAGATCGCCAATCCGGCCCAGTGGTTGTGCAAAAACGCCTTGAAGCAACGCATGCGGTCGCGGTCACGGGTGTACCAGAACTCCCACGCATAGCAGCCAGCAGCTACCAACAAGCCGAGATGAAACCACGTCCCCAGCTCGAACTTCGAGCCGGCCAGCAGCAGGCAGCCCAGCGACAACGCCTGCAAGCTCAGGATGATCACCCGGTCCGCCTCGCCAAACAGAATCGCCGTGGATTTCACGCCAATCTTCAAGTCGTCATCCCGATCGGTCATCGCGTAATAGGTGTCGTAACCCACCGTCCACAACAGGTTGGCGATCCACAGCAGCCACGCGGCGGCGGGCAGTTCGCCAGTTTCGGCGGTGAACGCCATCGGCATGCCCCACGAGAATGCCGCGCCCAGCACCACTTGCGGGTAATAGGTGTAGCGCTTCATGAACGGATAAGTGAAGGCCAGCGCCAGGCCGCCCAGCGACAGCCAGATGGTCGGCGCATTGGTGCACAGCACCAGCAGGAAACTCACGCCCATCAGCAGCGCGAAGAACACCAGCGCCTCTTTCGAACTGATCTTGCCGCTGGCCAGCGGTCGTTGCGCGGTGCGTTTGACGTGGCCATCGACCTTGCGATCCGCCCAGTCGTTGATCACGCAACCGCCGGCGCGGGTCAGCACCACACCGAGCACGAAAATCACGATATTGGCCAGCGACGGCGAGCCCTTGCCGGCAATCCACAGTGCCCATAGCGTTGGCCATAGCAGCAGGTAAATGCCGATCGGCTTGTCCATGCGCGTCAGCTGAATGAAATCCCAGGCGCGTGGATTCAAGCGGTTCAGGGACTTGAGCAGGCTCTGATACATCAGCAGTTCTCCGGATGGGCGCGGGCGGCTTTCCACAGCGTCGGCAGGAAAATCTCCGCCACCAGCACGCTCAAGGCGCCACGGTCGAAGCGCGAGCGGCGGCCCCACAGTTCGGGCGCGCGGCAGGCTGGCGGCAACCAGTCCTGCGGGAAGTGGCAGACCTCAATGGCGCGGCGCTGAAAGGCGTGGTCGCAAAACAGCAGTTCGCCCAGTGAGCGGCTGCCCAGTTCGTCCATGTGCAAGCCGTCGCCTTGCAGGGCGGCGCGCGACGCCACGCTGCGGGCGAACACCCAGGCCTCGCCGTGGCCGCGCAGGTACACCTCGCGCACCCAGCCTTCGCTGCCTTCGACGAGGTCCAGCGCCGCGCATTCGTCGTTGCGCAGAGTGTCCCAGCCTTCGAACAACGGCGTGACGCTGAAGCCGTCATCGGACAGCCGCGTCAGGCGGCGGGTCAGCGAGCCTTCGTCGAACAACCAGTTCAGGGTCAACGGATCGGGAAGGGGCGTCAGTCGGCTTTGAGTCAGCCAGAGCGGGGCCGGGCAGGCATTTGAATGTTGCACAATGAGTCATTATTGGCCGCAAATGAGGCGGCGAGCTTAACATGGCGTGCTGCGAATTTGATTGATCCGGGTCGCCGTTGCGCCGAACAGGCTTGCATCTGCCCGGCACCATCAGTACAAAACGCCCTGAGCCGGATGGCAGCGCAATCACCATCGACCGTCCGCGCCGACAAAAGCCTGAAACCTGAGGAAGTACCTGAATGAAAAAGTGGCAATGCATCGTCTGCGGCCTGATCTACAACGAAGCTGACGGTTGGCCGGATGACGGCATCGCGCCGGGCACTCTGTGGCAGGACGTACCGGAAGACTGGCTGTGCCCGGATTGCGGCGTCGGCAAGATGGACTTCGAAATGATCGAAATCAACTGAAAAAACCAAGGAGTAAGGCATGAACGCACCTGTCGTAATCGTCGGCACCGGGCTTGCGGGTTACAACCTGGCCCGCGAGTTTCGCAAGCTTGATAGCGAAACTCCGCTACTGCTGATTACTGCCGATGACGGGCGCTCTTACTCCAAACCGATGCTCTCCACCGGTTTCGGCAAGAACAAGGACGCCGATGGCCTGAGCATGGCCGAACCCGGCGCCATGGCCGAGCAGTTGAAGGCCGAAGTGCGCACCCACACGCGCATCAGCGGCATCGACGCCGGCCACAAGCGCCTGTGGATCGGCGAAGAAGCGGTGTACTACCGCGACCTGATCCTTGCCTGGGGCGCGGAAACCGTGCGAGTGCCAATCGAAGGCGATGGCGCAGACATGGTGTTCCCGATCAATGATCTCGAAGACTATGCGCGTTTTCGTGCCGCCGCTGCGGGCAAGCGCCGCGTATTGCTACTAGGCGCCGGGCTGATCGGCTGCGAATTCGCCAACGACCTGATCCTCGGCGGCTATGAGGTGCAACTGGTTGCACCGTGCGAGCAAGTGATGCCGATGCTGCTGCACCCGGCCGCTGCAGCAGCCGTGCAGGCCGGGCTGGAAAGCCTGGGCGCGCGTTTCCACCTGGGCCCGGTGCTGACTCGCCTGCAGAAGGTTGCTGACGGTCTGGAAGCGCATTTGTCCGACGGTCAGGTGATTGCCTGCGATGTAGTGGTCTCGGCCATCGGCCTGCGCCCGCGCATTGATCTGGCGGCGGCTGCGGGCGTGCAGGTCAATCGCGGTGTCGTAGTCGACCGCTACCTGAAGACTTCCCACGCCAATATCTACGCCCTGGGCGACTGCGCCGAGGTCGATGGGCTGAATCTGTTGTACGTGATGCCCCTCATGAGCTGTGCGCGTGCGCTGGCACAAACCCTGGCCGGCAATCCGACGGCCGTGTGCTACGGCGCGATGCCGATCACGGTGAAAACCCCGGTGTGCCCGTTGGTCGTTTCGCCACCGCCACGGGGCAGCGAAGGCGTCTGGACCGTCGAAGGGCAGGGCGCGGACATCAAGGCCCTGTGTCACAGCGCCGATGGTCAGTTGCTCGGCTACGCGCTGACCGGCGCGGCAGTGATGGAAAAACTCGCCCTGAACAAACAGCTTCCGGCCCTGCTGGCGTAAATACCGGTCGTTCTGTCGGAATCACCCCGCTTTTGCCCCCACAAAGGTCGCGGGGAGACTGGCGCCGCCGGTATCCGCGTGCCATTCTCACTCCCGTCTGCCGCAGAGTAGAGCCTGCGGCGCCTTGGGCGCTGTTCCAACGAGAACAGCACGGACATAACAACAAAAAACCGTCAAAGGGGCTTCACTAATGCGTAAACCAGAACTCGCCGCTGCAATCGCTGAAAAAGCGGATCTGACCAAAGAACAGGCCAACCGCGTTCTCAACGCCGTCCTCGAAGAAATCACCGGCGCTCTGCACCGCAAGGACAGCGTCACGCTGGTGGGCTTCGGCACCTTCCTGCAACGCCACCGCGGCGCCCGCACCGGCAAGAACCCGCAAACCGGTGAACCGGTGAAAATCAAGGCCAGCAACACCGTGGCATTCAAGCCAGGCAAGTCGTTGAAAGACAGCGTCAATCCTTAACTGCGGCGAACTCTCCGAATAACGGGGAGCAGCGCAATAAAAAAATGGGCACACCGATTGCGGTCGGGTGCCCATTTTTTGTGGCTGCAAATCGGCTTATTGACGCCGGAAGCAGGCCTTGCCGTTGCCGAAATCCACGGCCAGGCAATTCGGTTCGATCGCCAGTTGCAGATCCTGAAACAGGCCGGACAAATCGCTGTTTGACGCCGGTTTGGTTTCGCTCTTCAGCGTCAAGGTGTTGTTCTCCACCTGCCAGGTGCCTTTGGCAAACCCATCTGCACTGCCATACGCCACGCCGGCGTCAAACGTGCCGTCCTTGCGCAGCAGCAACTCGGCGCCCATTTCCATTGCGCCGGTCAGATAGTAATGACCGTCCAGTGACGGGGTGTCCGCTGACGCTTGAGTGGTTGGCAGGCAAATAAGTGCTGCGAAAAAAATGGCTTTCAATTCCATGAGGTGAAGCTCCTTACCAGCCTTAGTAGAGGGTGCCGAATTTTTTGGCATTGGATTCTGGCATAACCAAGGTTTGCCCGCGCGTTGTTTAGCCATTACACAATCGAATCGATATCCAGCTGAAACGGCGCGCCGACGGCATGCCCTCCGGTCATTGCCGCGATCGCTGCATCATGGTCCTGGGCGGCGGGGGGGATCATCGCCAGTTGTTCCTGAACGAGGTTTTCCGGGTGGGCGTTCCAGCGCCGCAGGTTTTCCTGCACCCACTCAGGTTGGTCGGCATAGCTGCCGTAGACGTCGGCTTCTGTGACTCGCTGGCCGTGCAGGGCGACCAGTCGAGCGTGGGTCATTTCTATTTTGCTGATTTCTCTGTCGAGAACCGCCGTCTTGTGGGTTTTTTCCTCGTGCCGGACATAAGCACTTGGGTGGTCTCGGAGATTGCGCTTCACGGCACTCAGTTGGTCTTTGAGATTCTTCAAGGCGCCGCTAACCCATTCGAACTCCCGGTAAGTCACCAAAGAGCGTTGGAATTGCTGCGCCTCTTGCCAGCGGCGCAAGCTGGCCCAGCAGCCGGGGATGTAGCTGCCAATCATTGAGTGATCGCCTGCCGCGAAGAGCTGCTCAAGAAAAGCGCCGCGCCTGGGCGAGCCATTGATATTTCGCAAGGCTTCGGCGCAACCGTGATCGTTGATGATGCTACAACCCGGCTGCCAGAGAATGGATGACTTGTGTTCCTTGCCAAACACCACCGGCATGAAATGGCGCAGTTCACCATGATGCCCGTAATCGTCCCCCAGAAAATTGCTCATCCCCCAGACCAGCAAAGCAAAACCGGCGACCGGATTAAGGGCCAGTACCACTCCGTTTGCGGTATACATCGGCTTGGGTCTGGCATAGGTGTTCATCCAGGTGGCGGGCACGCTCGGTACAGGGTCGTTCTGGTTGACGATGCGGTGGTGGATCAGTGGTTGGGCGCTGTTGATGAAGGTCGTGTCGCCGGCGCGCGGGGCGCCGTAGGTGTAGAGCACGATATCTGGCTGATAGCGCTGATTCCGGCGCAACATTTCGGACAAGATAAGTGCGATCGCCCCGCCCAGGCTGTGTCCGGTAATCAGCAGTTTTTGCCCACTGTAGAATCTCTCGAGATAGCTCACGACAAACGGGAAAACCGCTTGTGCACCCCCGTAGAATCCACGGTGCACCTTGCCTTCTCCTTCTTGAAAAGGAACCTGGTAGGCGTCTCCATCACGCAAACCATCGGGTAACGTTTCGCTGGTTCCCCGGACACTGATCAATAACAGCTCGTCGTGATGCGTAATGAAGGCTTGGGTGTCTGTACTGTTGTCCTTATTACGGTCATCGAAAAAGTGCAGCTTGGCCGGAAGTTCCTGTTGATCCCCCAGTGCCGGATCATTCACCTCGGGATAGAGCTGTGGATCGAACGGCACTACTTCCAGCCGTTTCGAGTAAGGTACTTCTTCATACAACGGGTAGTACTTCTGCGTTTGCGACGCATCGACTTTCCACAACTCATCAAACTGCGGCAGTGCATGGCCGAACCAATTGCCGCTGCTGGGCTGCACGGGGAAACTCACACGGTCGGTCTTGACCGGTTGCGTGTTCGGCTCCTGACCGAAGTCGGTGTAACTCAGGGTCGCCATCAACGACAGTTGATAGAGGTTGAGTGCGCAGAATTCGTTGCCGGTCGACAACATTGGGCGTAGCGCCCGCATGGGGCGCACCTCCAGTACATGGTGCTTGTTCGGCAACAGGGCAATGCCCTTGGGTTTTGGCGGTGGCGGGGAGAAACCCAGCTCGACCGAGGCCATGTCCGCCTGACTGAAAATCGCGCCCATTCCTCCGTCCGGAGCATTGGTATCAATTTGCATGAACGTTCGGGTTTGGGGCGTGGATCGCATTAGTCTGTGCACCACCATATTCGGTGGATCACGGCGCTCTGCCAGAGGCGGCAAGTGCGCTAAATGTTTGACCAGCTCGCTGACTTCAACCTGGTAGTAGGCGTTGCTCTCGGCAAGGTCTTTTGCTGGGTTGGCCAGGGTACGCACGCCTGATTTGCTGAAGAAGCGGGTTTTCTCGGCACGAACCTGGAGTTCGGTGATGGGGAGGGGGTAGTGCTCTCTTGTCCTTAAATCTTTATAGAATGCTTCTGTTCCTTTAAAGGCCTGGTTGAACTTGATTACTACCGGGCCGCAGTAATGGTTGTTCACGTTGCCAGAACCCGCGGTATCCAGTTTTCCCGTGTAAACGGTGTCCTCATAATCGATAATTTCGTACGTCAACCCAGCATAGGGTTTGCCATCACCAAACTCGTCCACTAGTTGAAAGCTTGTCGAATGTCCGCGCATTGGGCAGGCGTGGATGTTGCCTTGCATAAATACTGCGACGCTCCGATCCAACGGTTCAATGCTCATGGGGTCTCGTCCTTGTTTTCCGTGCAGCCCGGATAAATGGTGCAAACCCGCTCATCCACCATCCTGAAGGTGCTGAAGTCTTTGTAGTTTCCATTGCAATACCCACGCTGATCTTCGAGACCTTCACCCATACAGCGCTTCCAGCCGCCGGGAACCTGGACCCAGGTGTCACCCCAGCCGGGCCTTTCTTCATCTGCCAACTTGATTTTCAATTTCACCGTTTTTCCCGGCAGTTGCGTCAGCGTGTATGCCGTGGAAGGGCGGCTTCGACCGACATTGCCCTGCTCGTCCATTTTTTTGCATCTCAACATTTTTATGAGGTAACGCTTGGGGCTGACCGTGCGGAAAAACCACATGCATTCACCGAAGAACTCACCTGTACCGTCTTCGTCGGAAGTCCCCATGTGTCGCTCCAACAGCTCTGGACGTACGGCAAATGAGGCGTAGTCATAGCTGCTATCACTCCGCTCTGGGCCAAAAACGCCGATGATCTTGATTTCCACTTTGTTCAAGGACAGCGGGCAGTCACTCGCTGTTTTGTACAGCTCAATTTCCGCAGTGCTGACGTATTCCATGTTGGGTTTATTGAAGCTGACCCAGAAATCCGGCTTTCCCGCCACTCGGCACGTTTCGCCTTCGAGGGGCAGGTAGATGGCTTTTAGTTCGTATTTGAAGTTGGGTGGAAGCTCGGGAACAAAGGTGAATGTGTTTGGTTTTCCCACAGCCGAGCAACCCAATGTCAGAGCAAGGCAAGTGCTCAATGTCAGGCACTGAAGGACTCGTTTGAAGTGCGGGAAATACAACCGCGAACGCGGTGTTTTTTGATCCATCATGGTGTCGCATCCTTGTTTTCCGTGCAGCCCGGATAAATGGTGCAAACCCGCTCATCCACCATCCTGAAGGTGCTGAAGTCTTTGTAGTTTCCATTGCAATAGCCACGCTGATCTTCGAGACCTTCACCCATACAGCGCTTCCAGCCGCCGGGAACCTGGACCCAGGTGTCACCCCAGCCGGGCCTTTCTTCATCTGCCAACTTGATCTTCAATTTCACCGTTTTTCCCGGCAGTTGCGTCAGCGTGTATGCCGTGGAAGGGCGGCTTCGACCGACATTGCCCTGCTCGTCCATTTTTTTGCATCTCAACATTTTTATGAGGTAACGCTTGGGGCTGACCGTGCGGAAAAACCACATGCATTCACCGAAGAACTCACCCGTGCCGTCTTCGGCGAAAGTCCCCATGTGCCGCTCCAACAACTCTGGACGCACGGCAAATGAGGCGTAGTCATAGCTACTGTTGCTTCGTCCAGAACCAAAAACGCCGATGATCCTGACCTCCACATGATTCAGCGCCAGCGGGCAGTTGCTCACGGTTCTGTAAAGCGGGATTCGCGAAGTAGGCTCGTAGACCATGTTGGTTTTATTGAATCCAAGCTGGGTATCTTTGCCACCCGGAACCAAGCATGTCTGATCTTTGGCGGGCACGTAGGTGGCCGTCAGGTCGTATTTGAAATTGGGCGGCAAGTCGGGAACAAAAGTAAAAGTGTTCGACTTGCCCGTAACAGAACACCCCAGGTTCAGGGCGACGCAACCGCCAAGCGCCAGACATCGTAATACTCCTGTCATACGACGCCGTTCTCCTGCAGATACAAGGTCTGTTGATACACCCGCTCAAAGTGCGCCGCCGGGTCTTCCCCGGTTTTGGGCAGCCAGATTTTCGGTGGTAGAAATCCCGGTGCCTTCAGGCCTTGGGTCAGCAGGAAATGCACCTGTTGCGGCTGTTGCCAGCCCCACAGCTGGCTCAGTTGCACCTGCCCCCAGATCCAGTCATCCACATCGAACTGCTCGGCAAGCACCGCCATTGCTTCAGTGTGTTCGCCGACCAGATAGCGTCCGGCGTTATCGAACAACACGTTGGCGTAAACCTGTTCCGGTATCGGGGTGTGCAGCCACGGCGGATCTGCCGGCAGCGGATGCTCACCCGGGTCAGGATTGTCGGTGACCGTCCATTGGTCGGCGTGCCAGTAACAGACGCTGGCCATCGGCCCGAGCAAGAGCGCGTGTTGCTCCGGTGGCAGATGCGCAAGCGCGCGACCGATTACGCGATTGTCGTGCACGCGATACACCGCCTGATTCGGTCGCTCGCCAGTGACTATGCGTGCGCGCCAGTGCGCGGACAGCGTATCGAGGTCAACGTGGCTGGCGCTGCCCAGCCAGCCCCAATGCCGCTCGGGTGCGTTCAGCAGCACCTGGATCAGCGGATGTCTGACTGTGCCGATGTGAAAAAGAAACGGGCCGCTTTGTGCCAGCGAATTCGCTGCGGTGCCCCCATACAGACTGCGGTAGTGAGCGGCACCCAATTCGTTGCTCAGCGCGATGCGCTCTTCGAGGTGATCGAGTGAGTCGAGCATCAGCACCAGATCTCGACTCGATTGTGCTTGCTCGTACAACCATTGTTCGAGTGTGTTCATGCGACCTCCCCGATGCTGCACTGGCCGGCGCGACAGGCTTCGCATAGCGGGCAGTAGTCCACGGCCTGTTGGCGGGCGCTGGCGACGATGGATGCGGGGCTGGCGATGTCTGCCATGGATTGGCCGGGCGAGGCTTGCAGCGCCTGCAGCGGCGCTATACCGGCCAGCGGCGCGCCGCCCTGAACGATCGGCACGCTGCTGAAGATCCCGCTGGCGTCGATCACGATGTGATGACCTCCTGCCGTCAGCGTCAGGCTGGAACCGGCGTCGATCACGATATTGTTGGCAGTGATGCGCGCCTGTTGGCCGGCCTGAATCACCAGCGAACCTGCCGACAGGCTGCTGGTACCGCTGATCGTGAGCAGATCATCGGCATTGATCACGGTGCTGCGCACGCCGTGTTGGGTGCGCAGCTCTTTGCCTTCGATCAGGGTGGTGCTGTCATTGCCCACCTGTTCAAAACGGTCATGGCTGATCTGGCTGCGGCTGTCATTGAGGATCAGTTGCTCAATGTCGCGCTGGGCGCGCAGGTAGATTTTCTCCTGCCCGGCGCGGTCTTCGATCGACAGTTCGTTGTAGCCGCCGCTGCGTGGTGAACTCTGACTGCGTAGAACCGTTCGGGTCTTTTGCGCCGGTAATGGATGGGCAGGGGAGGTGAGCTTGTTGGGCACGCAGCCGGTAATCAGCGGTTGATCCGGGTCACCTTCCTGGAACGTCACGACCACTTCCATGCCCACGCGCGGAATGGTCATCGCGCCGAAACCTTCACCCGCCCAACTGGAGGCAACCCGTATCCAGCAACTGCTTTTGTCGCTACCGAGTTCTGCTCGATCCCAAGGAAACTCGACGCGAACCCGACCGTACTCATCGCAAAAGATCTCTTCGCCGGGCGGACCGGTGACGCGTGCGGTCTGGCAGACCAGCAAGGGCTTTTGTGCGGGTAGTCGAGGTCGGTAGATCACATCCGCGGGTGTGGCGCTGAAGGTATTGCGATAGCCCTGAGTGAAACCATCGATGGGTGTTGTAGGGCTGCCGGCGGCTTCCTCAAGGACCTGTGGCTGTTTCCCGTAATGTTGCAGGCTCACCAGCAACCACATGTCGTTGCAGTCCTTGCGCGGATGCTCGATCAGGTTGAACAAGTAGCCGCTGCGCAGCGTCGGCTGATTGCTGGCACCCTCGACCCGCTGGTAGTCGCTGCGATGCCGCTCCAGAGCCTGGCGCACGAGCTGTTTGCCCTGCTTCTCGCTCTTCATCAAGAGTGGGTAACGATAGTCCTCCAGCTCGGGCGTGAACTCGGCGGTGAAGCGACTTTCGAGCAGCAGGCTGGGACGTTTCAGGTCATAGTCGCGACGGGTGACAGTGCTGGTGCGGGTTTTCAAGGCCAAGGTAAAACGATCAATAACCGGGTGCTCGGCAACCATGCCTGAGCCTTGTCGATAAGGCGTCGGCCCAAGCCTTGGGAAAAACACCTGATCGTCAGTGAACACCAGCATGTGTTGCTCGGGCGAGTGCTGGTGATGCCAGGCAATGCCGTCCTCGGCGCACAAACGCTGGATGAAGTCGAAGTCGGATTGCCCATACTGCACGCAGTATTCACGTACGGCGCTGGTGCTGACATGGAAGGTGAAGACGTCGGTCTGGATGCCATGACGCTGGAGAACCTGAGTGATGACTTGCGGGACGGTCAGATTCTGAAAAATCCGCTGGTCATGACTGAACTGCAGATAATGCAACGCAGGCACCAGCGTCAGCTCATAGTGGGTCAGGCGTTTTCCACTTTCACCCACCCGCACATCTTCGATGCGCCCGTGAATCCCCTCGTTGTTGAACCCGAATTGCAGAAATGCCGGTTGGCTGAGCAGGCCTTCCAGATCGATATCTGCACGTTCGCTGACCAGCTCGACCCGCATAGCGTACAGGCGGCTGATGGCTTCATCACCCTCAAATGCGAGCACCTTGAAGTCGTGGAGAACGCCGGGGACTTGCAGGATAAAAGGCGCGCAACTGCCCGTGCTGAACATACGCTTGTCCTTAAGCAAAAGTGAGTCGATGCGCGGTGTCCGATCCTCCCTGATCGCCACGCGAAAAGAATTTGCCAAGGCACGCTAGCAACGCAGGAAATAAATTGATGTAAGAAGTATCCCTGACATTTGTCAGAGTATTCTGGGCGTGAAAGTATTGTGCCGATTGAAGGAAATGACTGTAGGAAGTCACTTCGATAATTATTGAGTTAGCACTGAAGTGCAGCATTCACGAGCTGAATAAAGTTTCAGAAAAATGAAATGCCATCAAATTGATGGCACTTTTGTTGTTGAGTGTTGTCGCCGGTAAATCGTTTGTAAAATCCAATGGATTTTCGGAAGAGTCCTACTTCTATTTTTTTCTAGAGTTGTCATGCTTGCCGCTGTGGAATGGGACGAACGTTCGGGTCGGTGTGCTCAGGCGGGATTGGGCCGCTCTGGATCAAGGGTTCTGTGGGGGCAGAGAAAATGCGGGCGATATATATCGCCATCAGGGATTCCCCGGCCACATATAGGGCGATCTCCTACACAGCCCAATGAACACTTCGTCTTGTTGTTTAACCAGATGCTTGCTAGTGGCCATCATAGTGATTACGATGCGCCCACTTGAAAGAGCACATCTCAATTGGATGAGTCGCTTCAAAGCTCTTCGATACTGTCCCGCGCCGCGGCAACTCCAATAGGCGCATGACTGTAATCCTAATTAAAGGCCATGGATGTCCTACTCAAGCAAACTTTCCGCCCATTACCTCGAACTCGCAAAAGTCTCTGTTTCCAAAGAGAATTTCGCGGGCGAAGACGTTCGTTTTTCGAGCGAATTCGAGGCGCTGGAAAGCGAGCTGGCCAAAGCCTCGTCGATGCACGAAAGCGGGCAGATCGACTGGCTGAAAATCCGTGAAAACAGCGAAAATCTGCTGCGTACCCAATCCAAGGATTTGCGTGTCGGCGCCTGGCTGACCTGGTCGTTGTACCAGCGTGAATCCTTCCCCGGGCTGCTGGCCGGCCTTGGTCTGCTGCACCATCTGTCGGAAAACCACTGGGCCGACGTTCACCCGCTCAAACCGCGAACCCGTGCCGCCGCCATCGGCTGGCTGGTGCCGCGCCTGGAGCAGGTGCTCACTGAAAACATCGCGATCAAGGAACAGCTGCCGATGTTCCGGCAACTGTCCGAGCATCTGGCCGGCCTCGATGCCGCATGCACCGAGCACCTGGGCGATGACGCACCGCTGTTGCTGCCGCTGTCCCGTCGCCTGAAAACCATGATCCAGCGTGCCGCCGACAATCAGCCGGCCCCCGGTGTGGTGGGCGCAGCAGTTGCGCAGGTCAAGCAGGCCGCTAGCCAGCTAATGGCCCCCGGCGCACCGATCGACAACGAAAAAGACGCCTACAAGGCCTTGCGCGCGCAGCAGGAAAGCGCGCGTCCGTTGTGTGCCTGGTGGCTCAAACAGAAAGCCACCGACCTGCGCGCCTTGCGTCTGAATCGCACTTTGCTCTGGCTGCCGATCGACGCGGTGCCTGAGCGCAACGCCGAGCAGATCACCGTGCTGCGCGGCTTGCCGGTGGACAAACTCAAGCAGTATCAGGATCGCTTCGATCAGGGCAAATACGCCGATCTGCTGGTGGAACTGGAGGCGAGCCTGGCGAAGGCGCCGTTCTGGTTCGATGGCCAGAGGATGGTCTGGGAATGTCTCCAGAACCTCAACGCCGAGATGGCAATGCGCGAAGTGGAAATCCACTTCGCGCTTTTGGTTCAGCGCCTGCCCGGCATCATCGAATGTCGTTTCCATGACGGCGCGCCGTTTGCCGATCCGTCCACCCGGGCGTGGATCGCCGGCAATGTCATGCCGCACCTGCAGAGCGCCAGCGCGCCGCGCAAGGTCGAAACCGACGACGTCGAAACCCAGCCCGCCTGGGAAAAGGCCCTGCAGGAAGTGCTGCCGCTGTTACGCAAGGAAGGCCTCAAGCCTGCCGTGCAGACGCTCAAGCAAGGGCTGCAATCGGCTCACGGCGGACGCGAGCGGTTCTTCTGGCAGTTCGCCCTTGCCCGGCTGTGCTTCATGGCCAAGAAGTACGAACTGGCCAAGAACCAGCTAGAAACTCTCGATCAGACATTACAGGACTCAGGCCTGCACGCCTGGGAGCCCGATCTTGCATTGGAAGTGCTGCACCTGCTGCACAGTTGCTGCGAGTTGTTGCCGCAGAACCATGCCGTACGTGAACGCAAGGAAGAGATTTATCGCAGGCTGTGCCACCTCGATCTCGAAGTGGTACTCGAATAGGCCCCAGGGCCACAACCGCAAGGAGAAAAGCCATGGCCAAAGAAGGCTCGGTAGCCCCCAAGGAACGCATCAACGTCACCTTCAAACCCGCCACCGGCGGTGCTCAGGAAGAGATTGAACTGCCGCTGAAGCTGCTGGCAATCGGTGACTACACCCACCGCAAGGACGATCGCAAAATCGAAGATCGCAAGCCGATCAGCATCGACAAGATGACCTTCGACGAAGTGTTGGCCAAGCAAGAGCTGGGTCTGACGCTGAGCGTGCCGAACCGTCTGCAGGAAGATGGCGAGGCCGACGAGCTGGCTGTGCAATTGCGCGTCAATTCGATGAAGGACTTCAACCCGGCCAGCCTGGTCGAGCAAGTGCCTGAGCTGAAAAAACTGATGGAACTGCGCGATGCGCTGGTGGCCCTCAAAGGCCCGCTGGGTAACGCACCTGCGTTCCGTAAAGCGATCGAAGGCGTGCTCGCCGACGACGAATCCCGCGGTCGCGTACTCGGTGAGCTGGGCCTGAACGCCGCAGCCCCGGACGCCTGAGACTCCAGCCAAGGAAGCCAACACAATGAGCACTAGCGCAGCACAAGAGAAGAGCGCCGAAAGCGGCGAGTACAGCATTCTCGACAGCATCATCGCCGAAACCCGTCTGACTCCGGACGACGAAGCCTACGACATTGCCAAGCGTGGCGTGTCGGCGTTCATCGAAGAACTGCTCAAGCCGCAGAACAACGGTGAGCCGGTCAAGAAGGCCATGGTTGACCGCATGATCGCCGAGATCGATGCCAAGCTCAGCCGTCAGATGGACGAGATCCTGCACCACCCGGACTTCCAGGCGCTGGAATCGTCGTGGCGTGGCCTGCAGTTGCTGGTCGACCGCACCAACTTCCGCGAAAACATCAAGATCGAAATCCTCAACGTCTCCAAAGAAGACCTGCTGGACGATTTCGAGGACTCGCCGGAAGTCATGCAGTCGGGCCTGTACAAGCACATCTACACCGCTGAATACGGCCAGTTCGGTGGTCAGCCGGTTGGCGCGATCATCGCCAACTACTTCATGTCCCCAAGCTCTCCAGACGTGAAACTGATGCAGTACGTGGCCAGCGTTTCCTGCATGTCCCACGCGCCGTTCATCGCCGCCGCCGGCCCGAAATTCTTCGGTCTGGAAAGTTTCACCGGCCTGCCGGATCTGAAAGATCTGAAAGACCACTTCGAAGGCCCGCAATTCGCCAAATGGCAGAGCTTCCGTACTTCGGAAGACTCCCGCTACGTCGGTCTGACCGTGCCGCGTTTCCTGCTGCGTAACCCGTACGATCCGGAAGAAAACCCGGTCAAATCGTTCGTGTACAAGGAAACCGTTGCCAACAGCCACGAGCACTACCTGTGGGGCAACACCGCGTTCGCGTTCGGCACCAAGCTGACCGACAGCTTTGCCAAATTCCGCTGGTGCCCGAACATCATCGGCCCACAGAGCGGTGGCGCGGTTGAAGATCTGCCGCTGCACCACTTCGAAAGCATGGGCGAAATCGAAACCAAGATCCCGACCGAGGTTCTGGTTTCCGACCGTCGTGAATACGAACTGGCCGAGGAAGGCTTCATCTCCCTGACCATGCGCAAAGGCTCCGACAACGCGGCGTTCTTCTCCGCCAGCTCGGTGCAGAAGCCGAAGTTCTTCGGCATTAGCGCAGAAGGCAAGGCGGCAGAGCTGAACTACAAGCTCGGCACCCAACTGCCGTACATGATGATCGTCAACCGCCTGGCTCACTACCTGAAAGTGCTGCAGCGCGAGCAACTCGGTTCGTGGAAAGAGCGTACCGACCTCGAACTGGAACTGAACAAGTGGATCCGCCAGTACGTCGCCGACCAGGAAAACCCGAGCGCCGAAGTCCGTGGCCGTCGTCCGCTGCGCGCTGCGCAAGTGATCGTCAGCGACGTTGAAGGCGAGCCGGGCTGGTACCGCGTCAGCTTGAACGTGCGTCCGCACTTCAAGTACATGGGTGCCGATTTCACCCTGTCGCTGGTTGGCAAGCTGGACAAAGAGTAAGAGCGACTCATGGACGGATACGGCAGCCTTTTCGAACGCCTCAACGGCGATGCGGAACTACGCAAGGGCAGGAGTCTCGAGGCTTCTGCCATGGCGTCGGTGGCTGCCCATCTGGCCAAAATGCTCAGCACCCGGGCGGGCAGCGTGCAAACGCTGTCCGACTACGGGTTGCCCGATCTCAATGACATGCGTCTGAGCCTGCACGACTCCCTGAGTCAGGCCCGTCTGGCCATCGAAAACTTCATCGAAGCCTACGAGCCACGCCTGAGCAACGTGCGTGTCATTTCCCTGCCGCGTGACCACGACCAGCTGCGGCTGGCCTTCAGCATCGAAGGCCTGCTGGAAGTCGAGGGTTTCAAGCGTCAGGTCAGTTTTTCCGCGCGCCTGGATGGCAGCGGACAAGTGAAGGTCACCTAAGGAGATTCCCGATGTCTGGCAAACCCGCAGCACGCGTATCCGACCCCACCGCTTGCCCACTTCCAGGCCACGGTACCAACCCGATTGCCGCCGGTTCCGGCGACGTGTTCTTCGACGGCCTCGCGGCCGCCCGCGAAGGCGATGCTTCCGCGTGTGGTGGTGCGATGGTCGGCGGTTTGGCCACGACAGTAAAAATCAACGGCAAGTCTGCTGCCACGGTTGATTCAGTGGGGACCCATGGCAACAAAGTCACTGCCGGTTCCGGGACGGTGATTATCGGCAATTCGCATTCGCCGGCGCCGTTTGTGCCACCAATTCCGTTGAACATATTTGGCTTTGATGTACGTGTTCAGTTAATGGACCCAGTATCGGGAGCCCCGCTTAAAAATATTCCATACACCGCTACGCTTGAGGATGGTTCGGAAATTCGAGGCGTAACAGACGATACCGGACTATCCAAGTCGCTGGGCTCAAAAGCTCAAGTCCAAAATATACAGATTTCGGCTATACCAAATTGGTTGGTGAGGGGAGAGTGAAATGCCTCAAGCCGTAAAAGTCGCAACTGTAGCGACCACTCCTGCGAAGGATAAGACCCCAGTACAAATCTACTTGGTAAGTGATCATGATTTTGTGATTCCTGTTGTGTTTCCGGACTACAAAATTCATGTGGAGGCTTTGGGTATTAGTCATAAGTTCTCTGACCTAGGTCACGCAGGTGTACTAATTGTCAACGGTAAAACGGGGCTGACGAAGTACGGAGAGTACGGGCGTTATGAAGGAGCAGGTCCACCGGGAATTGTGAGGTTACGCCCTGTTCCTAATGTGACGATCAAAGGCGGAGCGATTACTGAGTCATCACTCAAAAAAACGTTGAGAAGTATGTCTTTAGCTTATGGTCAGTCGAGCAACGTGTCTGGGGTTGTACTCAGGGGGGCCGCTTTTTCTCAGGCCGAAGCGTGGCTTAAAAATAAAGAAAAAGACAACGACAACATGAATAGAGACCCGTACAGCATAAGAAGCCACAACTGCATGACGTTTGTGGCTGATTTAGTTGATAGTCTGGATCTCGGTGCGCCTAAAAGATCCTATTTTGCAGTGATACCAAAAGATTATATGGAGGATTTCCAAGAAACAAAGCCAGATCTGGATTACACATTCAGCAGCGATAAGTTGGAGATAAAAGATTGATCTGGTTGAAGCGTTTTCTGATGGCTGTTGGTGCACTGTCTCTGTTGATAGCATTAGGGGTAATGTTTTTTATGGATTTTTCAGAAGATAAGCCGCATGTACTCAGCGAATATCCAAATGCTCACTGGAGAGGTGGTGCTGATGGAGGTCAATACATTGAAGTGACTAAGTCAGAACCTCCATATTATTTTGTTCAAGTCAGGCATGAAAGTGGTGAGTTGTGGGATGAAGGATGGCTCAAGTTTGGAGACGAGAATAGCGAGCCACTCACATCTAACAGTGTAATTGCCTTTTCAGGAGAAGGTGTTATTTATCTTCAGCAACGCAAAATCCTAAGTTCTGAAAAAGCTAAAGCGAAATAGCTATGAGCAAATATTGAAAGGCATTCTTGGATATACGTTGGAAGCTGATGAAAATATCTGAAGCAGGTGAAATTCAAGGCTACCTCGCCTTTGTTGCCGACAGCGACCTGTTCGGCTGGCTGGCCCTGTTGAGCTTTTTTTTACTCGCGGCAGCAATTTTTCCCGCTGCTCGGAATTCGCGCCTGCACCGTGTGATGACGTTTTCGGTTCTGGTAGCCATTGTTGCTATCCATGGCTTTGGTTCGTGGTATGGGAATTTGAGGCTTACATGAGTAGCTATGTTCGTCTCGCCTTATGCCTATTAATCCACGCCCTCGGATGCGTGGCTTATGCATTTTTGAACGACGCGGTTGTGCATGCTTACAGGCTTTATAACGGCGGATTTACCTCCCATGGTGTCGCCATCGGCATTGCGACTTACGCGCTGTTTTACATTTTTCTGGGCGTCAACCTGATCATTGCGCTGATTCCAAGTCTGGTCGTCAAGCTGGCCATCCTTTTTCTGATGGTGGGCGTCATCCTGCTCTGGATGCTACCGGACAACCCGTTAAGAGCCCTGTTTTACGGCGTAGCTCAAGGCTGCGTCACGTTGCTGGCGATCCTCACCACTCAAGTCATCGAGTTGCGTTGGGCTTTGCGAAATATCGCAGGTCGCATTCAGCCAAATCGGTCTGCAGGGGCAATTCAATGACCAGGTCGGGTGTCGAGCGTAATCCACAGGTCGGTATTTCCATGAGTTCCTTTACCAGGCAGGTAACCCGTGTCCTTTAACCACTACTACCAAAGCGAACTCACCGCACTGCGCCAACTCGGTCGCCGTTTCGCCGAGCGTAGTCCGGCGTTGGCGCCGTTTCTGGGCCAGGCTGGGCGGGATCCGGATGTGGAGCGGTTGCTGGAAGGCTTTGCGTTCCTCACCGGGCGCCTGCGGCAGAAGCTCGATGACGAACTGCCGGAGCTCAGCCATTCGCTGATGCAACTGCTGTGGCCGAACTACATGCGTCCGCTGCCGGCGTTCAGCATTCTGCAGTTTGATCCGCTGAAGCGTTCCGGACCTGCGCTGGTGGTCGAGCGCGATACGCCGATTGAAAGCAAGCCGATCGAAGACGTGCGCTGCCGCTTTCGCACCTGCTACCCGACTGAAGTGCTGCCGCTGGATCTGGCAGCGCTGAACTACTCGGTGAAGGGCGATGGTTCGCTGCTCAGCCTGCGTCTGGAAATGAGCGCTGACGGTCATCTCGGTGAGCTGGAGTTGAGCAAACTGCGCCTGCACTTTGCCGGCGAACGCTACATCAGCCAGATGCTGTATCTGAGCCTGCTGCGCAACCTGGAAGGCATCGAGCTGATCCCGCTCGACGGCGCCGGCAAGCCGATCGATGGCGTGGCGGGCAAGCCGATGGCGTTCAAGATTCCGGGTGACCGGGTCAAGCCGGTGGGCTTTGCCGAAGAAGAAGCGTTGATCCCGTATCCGTTGAACACCTTCCGTGGCTATCGCTACCTGCAGGAATACTTCGCCTTCCAGGACAAGTTCCTGTTCGTCGACGTCAACGGTCTGGACATCCTCAAGGCGCTGCCGGAAGACACGCTCAAGCAGATGCGCGGCCTGGAGTTGCGTTTCGATATCCGCAAGAGCGGGATCATGCGCATGCGTCCGACCCTGGATAACGTGAAGCTGTTCTGCACGCCGATTGCCAACCTGTTCGCGCACGACGCCCTGCCGATCCGCCTCGACGGCAAACAGGATGAATACCTGCTGCTGCCGGCGGAATACGATCTGGAAAACTGCGGCGTGTTCTCGGTGGAAACCGTCACCGGCTGGAAGCCCGGCGGCCTCGGTTATCAGGAGTACGTGCCGTTCGAATCGTTCGAGCACGACCCGAGTTTCGACGTACCCAACAGCCGTCCGCATTACAGCATCCGCCAGCGTTCCTCGTTGCTGCACGACGGCCTCGACACCTACCTGAGCTTCGGCATCCGCCATACCGAAGCCCACGAAACCCTGTCGATCGAGCTGATCTGCACCAACCAGAACCTGCCGCGCAAGCTCAAGCTCGGCGACATCTGCATGGCCTGCGAAGAGACGCCGGAGTTCCTGAGTTTCCGCAACATCACCCCGGCCACGTCGAGCTTTGCGCCGCCGCTGAACCGTGACTTCCTGTGGAAGCTGATCAGCAACATGTCGCTCAACTATCTGTCGCTGGCCGACGTCAACGCGTTGAAGGTGATTCTCGAAACCTACGACCTGCCGCGCTACTACGACCAGCACGCGGAGAAGGTCAGCAAACGCCTGCTCGGCGGCCTCAAGCACATCAAGCACCACCACGTCGACCGGCTGCACCGTGGCTTGCCGGTACGTGGTCTGCGCACCGAACTGACCATCGACCCGGAAGGGTATATCGGCGAAGGCGATCTGTTCGTTTTCGCTTCGGTTCTTAACGAGTTTTTCGCGCTTTACGCCAGTCTCAATTCGTACCACGAGCTGCGGGTAAAAAGCACACAGGGAGAGGTGTACCAATGGACACCACGTATGGGCCTGCAGCCCCTGCTTTAAGCGGGCTGACCAAGGTAATACGCGAGTACTCGCTGTTTCAGGCCGTGCTGCTGGTGATCGACCGGCTGCGCGAGGCGCACCCGTACCTGAGCGAAGACGATCTGTACGATCAGGTGGAGTTCCAGGCCAACCCGAGCCTGGGCTTTCCGCGCAGCGACGTCGATCGCGTGGAGTTTTTCGAAGAGCAAGGGCAGATGCGCGCGCGCATGCGTTTCAACCTGATCGGGCTGGTCGGCTCCGGTTCGCCGCTGCCGGCGTTCTATGGCGAACAAGCGCTGGGCGACAGCGAGGACGGCAACCCGACGCGCAACTTCCTCGACCTGTTCCACCATCGCCTGCAACGGCTGATGCTGCCGATCTGGCGCAAGTACCGTTATCGCGCCAGTTTCCAGAGCGGCGCGATCGACCCGTTCTCCTCGCAGCTGTTCGCGCTGATCGGTCTGGGTGGCGACGAGATCCGCAAGGCCAAGGAGCTGAACTGGAAACGCCTGCTGCCGTACCTCGGTTTGCTCAGCTTGCGCGCGCACTCGGCGGCGCTGATCGAAGCCGTGCTGCGTTATTACTTCAAGCACGAAGACCTGGTTATCGAGCAGTGCATCGAGCGCCGCGTGGAGATCCTCGACGAGCAGCGCAACCGCCTCGGTCGCGCCAACAGCCTGCTCGGTGAAGACCTGGTGCTGGGCGAGCGGGTGCGCGACCGCAGCGGCAAATTCCGCATTCACATCACCGAACTCGACTGGGAGCGATTCCACGAATTCCTGCCGATCGGTTTCGGTTACCAGCCGCTGTGCGCGCTGGTGCGGTTCACCTTGCGTGACCCGCTCGATTACGACATTCGCCTGGTGCTGCGCCCGGAAGAAATCCGCGAACTGCGCATTGGTGAGAAGAACGACTGTCGCCTGGGGTGGACCAGTTGGCTGGGCTGCGAAAAAGCAGACGGCGTGGTCACCCTGGGCAGCAAAATTCATTAAGGACGTGAGCCATGATCAACGTAGACCTGCAACAACTCATCCAGGCGCTGGACGCCGAAACCCGTCGTGACCTGGAACGTTCGGCCGAACGTTGTGTGGCCCGTGGCGGCAGCAAGATCCTTGTTGAAGACCTGCTGCTGGGTCTGCTGGAGCGTCCGAACGGCCTGCTGTCGCGCGCGCTGCAGGATGCGGATGTCGATGCCGGTGAACTGAGCGCCGCACTGCAATCTCGCGTTGAACACAGCGCCTCGCGCAACCCGGTGTTCGCCCCGGAACTGGTGCAATGGCTGCAAGACGCACTGCTGGTGGCGAACCTCGAACTGGGTCAGACCCAGGTCGAAGACGCTGCGCTGATCCTCGCGCTGCTGCGCAACCCGATGCGCTACGCCGGCAGCCGTTACCAGCCGCTGCTCGCCAAGCTGAACATCGATCGTTTGAAGGAATTCGCCCTGTCGCAACAGGAGCAACCGGCGGCCAACGGCAAGCCGGCGGCGCAGGGCGAATCGCTGCTGCAGCGCTTCACCCACAACCTGACCCAGCAGGCGCGCGACGGCAAACTCGACCCGGTGCTGTGCCGCGATGGCGCGATCCGGCAGATGGTCGACATCCTCGCCCGTCGCCGCAAGAACAACCCGATCGTCGTGGGTGAGGCCGGCGTGGGTAAGACCGCCATCGTCGAAGGCCTGGCCTCGCGCATCGCTGCCGGTGAAGTGCCGCAGGTGCTCAAGGGCGTTGAACTGCTGTCGCTGGACATGGGCCTGCTGCAGGCCGGCGCCAGCGTCAAAGGTGAATTCGAGCGTCGTCTCAAAGGCGTGATCGACGAAGTCAAAGCCTCGCCGAAACCGATCATCCTGTTCATCGACGAAGCCCACACCCTGATCGGCGCGGGCGGCAATGCCGGTGGTTCCGACGCGGCCAACCTGCTGAAACCGGCGCTGGCCCGTGGTGAACTGCGCACCATCGCTGCGACCACTTGGGCTGAGTACAAGAAATACTTCGAGAAAGACCCGGCGCTGGCCCGTCGTTTCCAACCGGTGCAGTTGCACGAACCGACCGTCAGCGAAGCGGTGACCATCCTCCGTGGTCTGGCGCAGGTCTACGAGAAGAGCCACGGCATCTACCTGCGGGATGACGCGGTGGTCTCCGCTGCTGAGCTGTCCGCGCGTTATCTGGCCGGTCGCCAGCTGCCGGACAAAGCCGTCGACGTCCTCGACACCGCGTGTGCCCGCGTGCGCATCAGCCTCGCGGCTGCCCCGGAAAGCCTCGAACGCCTGCGTGGCGAACTGGCCGAAGGTGGCCGTCAACGTCAGGCTCTGCGCCGCGATGCCGAGGCCGGCCTGCTGATCGACCACGAAGCGCTGGATGCGCTGGAAGCGCGACTGGACGAAGCGGAAAGCGAAATGGTCGCGCTGGAAAGCCTGTGGACCGAACAGAAACAACTGGCCGAGCGCCTGCTGGAACTGCGCCAGCAACTGGCCAAGGCCCGCGAAGTTGCCGCCGTCGAGCCGACTGTCAGCGTTGAAGAAGACGCCGAAGGTACCGTGATCGAAACCATCGCCGCCGAGGTCGAGGAGGGCCAGAGCGTCGAAGCGCTGGAAGCCGAACTCAACCAGACCCATAGCGCCCTGACCGCTGCTCAAGTCAAAGAACGTCTGGTCAGCTTCGAAGTCTGCCCGCGTCTGGTGGCCGAAGTGATCAGCGCCTGGACCGGCGTGCCGCTGGCGCAACTGGCCCGCGAACACAACGCCAAGGTCGCCAGTTTCGCCACCGACCTGCGCACGCGCATCCGTGGTCAGGAACAAGCCGTGCACGCACTGGATCGCTCGATGCGCGCCACTGCCGCCGGCCTGAACAAGCCTGACGCACCGGTCGGCGTGTTCCTGCTGGTTGGCCCGAGCGGCGTCGGCAAGACCGAAACCGCGCTGGCCCTGGCTGACCTGCTGTACGGCGGCGACCGTTTCATCACCACCATCAACATGTCCGAATTCCAGGAGAAGCACACCGTATCGCGTCTGATCGGTGCGCCACCGGGCTACGTTGGTTACGGCGAGGGCGGCATGCTCACCGAAGCGGTGCGCCAGAAGCCCTACTCGGTGGTGCTGCTCGATGAGGTCGAAAAGGCCGACCCGGATGTACTCAACCTGTTCTACCAAATCTTCGACAAGGGTGTGGCCAACGACGGCGAAGGTCGCGAGATCGACTTCCGCAACACCTTGATCCTGATGACCTCGAACCTGGGCAGCGACAAGATCAGCGATCTCTGCGAAGACGGAGCCCGCCCGACCGCCGAGCTGCTCGAAGAGACGATTCGCCCGGTGCTGAGCAAGCACTTCAAACCGGCGCTGCTGGCGCGGATGAAAGTGGTGCCTTACTACCCGGTCGGCGGCCCGGTGCTGCGCGAGCTGATCGAGATCAAACTCGGTCGTCTCGGCGAGCGCCTGAACCGTCGTCAGCTGGATTTCAGCTGGTGCCAGAACCTCGTCGATCATCTGTCCGAGCGCTGCACGCAAAGCGAAAGCGGCGCGCGCCTGATCGACCATCTGCTCGATCAGCATGTGCTGCCGCTGGTGGCCGACCGCTTGCTCGATGCGATGGCCACCGGTGAAAGCCTCAAGCGTGTGCACGCCACGCTCGACGGCAACGCCAGCGTGACGTGCGAGTTCGCCTGAGGTGGGTGTGATGTTCACTCAAGTGCCGCAGCCACTGGTCTATGCCGAAGCCTTGCTGGCGCAGTTCGCCAGCCTGTCGCGCGCGGCGGACGGTGCTGCGCTGCTGGGTGACTTCGTGCGTGGACTGGCCGAACTGAGCGGTTGCGAACTGACGCAGCTGTACCTGCTCGACGCCACCCATACCTGCCTGGGGATGAACGCCGAATGCCTCGACGGCGCGCTGCAGCCGCGCGCCGCCACCAGCCTGCCGGCGGACTACAACGGTGAACAACTGCTGCAGTTTGCACTGTGCCAGAACCGCGTGGTCTGCCTGGACGATCTCGGCGCCAGCCTGCACGAAACCAGTTTCCTGCCGGCCACCACCGGCCGCTGGCAATCGCTGCTGTGCGTGCCGCTGGTCAATCAGCAGAAGGCGGTTGAAGGCTTGCTGCTGTGCGCCAGTCGTCGTCACGTAGACCTGCAAGGCTTTGCCGATTCGCTCGGCCAGCTCGGCTCGTTCGTCCTCGGTCAATTGCACTTGCTGCAGCGTCTGCGCCAGCCGCCGGCGGAATCGGCCACGGTGGCGCGCAGTGTGCCGAGCATCAACGGTTATGGCCTGATCGGCAAAAGCGCCGCCATGCGCCAGACCCATTCGTTGATCAGCAAAGTCCTGCACAGCCCGTACACCGTGCTGCTGCGCGGCGAGACCGGCACCGGCAAGGAAGTCGTGGCCCGGGCGATTCATGATTGCGGCCCGCGCCGCTCTCAGGCGTTCATCGTGCAGAACTGCGCGGCCGTCCCGGAAAACCTGCTGGAAAGCGAGCTGTTCGGGTATCGCAAAGGCGCGTTCACCGGCGCCGACCGCGACCGTGCGGGGCTGTTCGATGCAGCCAACGGCGGCACGCTGTTGCTCGACGAGATCGGCGACATGCCGCTGTCGCTGCAGGCGAAAATTCTGCGGGTATTGCAGGAGGGCGAGATCCGCCCGCTGGGTTCCAACGACACGCACAAGATCGACGTGCGCATCATCGCCGCGACGCACCGCGATCTGTCGACGCTGGTCAGCGAAGGCAAATTCCGCGAGGACCTGTATTACCGCCTCGCGCAGTTCCCGATCGAGCTGCCGGCCCTGCGTCAGCGCGAAGGTGACATCCTCGAACTGGCTCAGCACTTTGCCGAGAAGACCTGCGCGTATTTGCAGCGTGATCCGGTGCGCTGGTCGAGCGCGGCGCTGGAACACCTGTCCGGTTACACCTTCCCCGGCAACGTGCGGGAACTCAAGGCACTGGTCGAACGCGCGGTGTTGTTGTGCGAGGGCGGCGAGTTGCTGGCCGAGCATTTCTCCCTGCGCATGGAGCCGATGCCCGAAGATCACAGCGGCCTGAACCTGCGCGAACGCCTGGAAAAGGTCGAACGCACGCTGTTGCTCGATTGCCTGCGCAAGAACGACGGCAACCAGACCCTCGCCGCCCGCGAACTGGGCCTGCCGCGCCGCACCCTGCTGTACCGCCTCGGGCGCCTGAATATCAATCTGGGTGACTTCGATGGTTGATCTGAACCTGGCTCTTGCCGTTTGCACAACTCCTGTCTTGAAGGGCTTCTCTGTGGCGAGGGGATTTATCCCCGATCGGCCGCGCAGCAGCCGTAATCCAGCAAACGCGGTTCTCCTGAAAGAACCGGTAATCAGGTTTTGGGGCTGCTTCGCAGCCCATCGGGGACAAGTCCCCTCGCCACAAATTGCTCACTTGCCACAGGAGGTGCGTACGCCTCGGTGGTCTGGCTCAGGGCCCCGATGTAGAGCCTTCGAGACCACTCAAGGAATTAATTTCAGCGCCGCCCGCAAGGGTCGGCGCTTTGTGCTTTGTCTACCCCTGGAGACCCTCTGATGTCTGTTCGTCACTGGCACGCTGTCCTGCTGACCCTCGTCGTTCTATGCGGCCTTGGCGGCTGTAGCGGCAATTACAAATTCAACGACAACGACTATCGCCCGTTGGGTGATCCGCAAGCGGTCAATCGCGGCAAGTGACCGCAAGGAGCATCAAACATGGAATTGGTTTTCGAAATGCTGAACACCAAGCAGTTCGTGCCCACCGAGTTGTGCCAGAAGACCTTCAAACAGGCCGGCGGCGTGATCGGACGGGGTGAGGACTGCGACTGGATCATTCCTGACCGCAAGCGCCATCTGTCCAATCATCACGCGATTGTCAGCTACCGCGAAGGCACGTTTTTCCTCACCGACACCAGCAGCAACGGGGTTCAGGACGGCGACAGCGGTGCACGCCTGCACAAGGGCGAACCGGTGCGCATCGAGCACGGCAGCACCTACGTGCTCGGCGACTTCGAGATTCGTGCGCGGCTGGTGCGTGACCCGGCGACCTTCGACGGTGAAGTCGGCCGGCCGCGTGCCGCCGGCAGCATCATTCCGGACGACGCCTTCCTCGACCTCGATCCGTTGAACGCGATCGAACAGCAGGAGCGCGTCTATTCGGAAATCGACGAACTGTTGGCGCCGACCGCCAAGCCCGAGGATTCCCGTCAGCGCGCCGACTATGCGCGAATCGACATGGAAAGCCTGATGGTGCCCGAGCTGGTCGCGCCGGTTGAACCCGAGCCTGCTCCGGCCCCGAGGGTCGTCGAGCGTCAGAGCGAGGGTTTCTGGGAGCATTTCGGCGCGGCACTGGGTGTGGATGTCAAAGGCCTCAGCCACGATGAGCGCGAAGCGCTGGCACTCAACGCCGCGCGTCTGCTGCGGCAGAGCATCGGCGGACTGCAGCAGAGCCTGCGCACTCGTTCGGAGCTGAAAAACGAGCTGCGTCTGGCCCAGACCACCGTGCAAGGCACCAACAAGAACCCGCTGAAATTCGCCGTCGATCCGAGCGAAGCGCTGGAGATTCTGTTGCAGCCGCACAAGCCCGGTCACTTGCCGTCGGAGCAGGCGATTTCCCGTGCATTCCGCGATCTGCAGGCGCATCAAGTGGCCTTGCTCACCGCCAGCCGCGCTGCCGTGCGCGGCACGCTGGAGCACTTCTCGCCGGAACAACTGACCCTGCGTTTCGAGCGCGACAACAAGCCGTTGATCGCCACCTCGGGCGGACGCTGGAGAGCGTTCGGCCGGTACCACCAGGCCCTGCGTCAGGACGATGACTGGAGCGAGCGTCTGCTGGCCCGCGACTTCGCCCAGGCCTACGAAGAACAGATCCGCCTGATCTCCACCCTCCACACCGACCACCAAGGATGATGCGCATGTCTCGCCGCTCGACCGCTTTTTTCAAGACGCTGACTGCGCTCACCGTGCTGGTGCTGCTCGCCGGTTGCTCGTCGCTGTCGCCGTACTCGAAAGTGACCAAGATCAACCTGAAACTGACCGGCAGCGATCAGCTCAACCCGGACCTCAACGGCCGTCCTTCGCCGATCGTGGTGCGCCTGTTCGAACTCAAGCACCCGGTGACCTTCGAGAACGCTGATTTCTTCAGCCTCTACGAGCGAGCCAAGGAATCCCTCAACCCGGATCTGGTGGCCAGCGAAGAACTCGAACTGCGCCCGGGTGAAACCGTGGAAATGAAGCTGAGCGTGGAGGAGGGCAGCCGCTACGTCGGCGTTCTCGCCGCCTACCGTGATCTGCCGGAAACCAAGTGGCGCTACACCGTTCAGGTCACCCCGCTGGAGCTGACCGAGGCCGATCTGACCCTGGATCAGGCCGGGATCCGCAACACCCATGAAGCGCTCGCCAAGGCGGATGACTGAACATGAATACGCATAAAGTCATTTGGCAGGAAGGCATGCTGCTGCGGCCGCAGCACTTCCAGCACAACGATCGCTATTACGATCACCAGATGAAAACCCGCACCCAATTGCTGGGTGGCTACACGTGGGGTTTTCTCAATCTGGAGATCGACCTGCAGTTCCTCAACATGGGCAAACTGGTGATCAGTGCCGCCTCGGGGATCCTGCCGGACGGCAGCCTGTTCGAACTCGGCGGCAACACCGAGCCGCTGGCGCTGGACGTGCCGCCGAACACCGGCAACACGCCGATTTATCTGGCGCTGCCGTTGGTCACCGGTAACCACATCGAGGCGCGCCGTCCGGAGCAGTCCGACGTGCTTGCGCGTTACACCGCGTACGACGCCGAAGTGGCCGACTCCAACGCCGGCGATGATTCCGCCAGCCAGGTCAGCTGTGGTCGCCCGGATTTCAAACTGTTGCTCGGCGAGCAGCAGAGCGATCAGGCCTACGTAAAGCTGAAGATCTGCGACGTGCTCGACACCACGCCGGACGGCGTGATCAGCCTCGACCCGGATTTCGTGCCGACCTACATCCAGGCTCACGCTTCCAGTTACCTGCTGTCGTGCCTCAAAGAAGTCATCAGCATGCTCAACCACCGTGGCGACACGATTGCCGAGCGGATTCGCTCCAACGGCAAGGTCGGTGGCGCGGAAGTCGGCGACTTCATGATGCTGCAACTGATCAACCGTACCGAACTGTTGCTGCGCCATTACCTCGGTCTGGAGCAGGTGCACCCGGAAGAGTTGTACCGCACGCTGCTGACCATGCTCGGCGATCTGGCGACCTTCTCCAGTGACAGCAAACGCCCGCGACTGGACAGCCGCTACTCCCACGCCGATCAGGGCGCGAGCTTCCGCAAACTGATGGAAGCGATTCGTCAGGTGCTGTCGATGGTGCTCGAACAGCACGCCATCGAACTGATCCTGCAGGCGCGTCAGTACGGCATCATCGTGTCGCCGTTGCACGATCACAAACTGCTCGGCTCGGCGTCGTTCGTGCTGGCGGCAAGTGCCAACTGCGACTCCGAAGAACTGCGCCACCGCTTGCCGGCGCATCTCAAGGTCGGCCCGGTGGAGCGCATCCGCCAACTGGTCAACCTGCACTTGCCGGGGATCAAGGTCAAACCGTTGCCGGTGGCCCCGCGGCAGATCGCGTTCCACTCGAACAAAACCTACTTCATCCTCGAACTCAGTTCCGAAGACCTGGCGCAACTCGAGCGCTCCGGCGGCTTCGCGTTCCATGTGTCCGGCGAATTCGCCGAGCTTGAACTGAAATTCTGGGCCATCAGGAACTGACCGCCATGATCAAGGAAACGGATTACAACCAGGACGACAAAACCGTCCTGCTCGATCGTCAGGGCCACGGACCGGCAGCCAGTCCGCTGACCGACTTCGCCGCGCCGCCGCGCTTCGAACAACTGGAAGAACGGATGATCTACGCCGCGCGCCTGCGCCCGGCGGAGGCGTTCAACATCAGCCTGAATTCGCTGGTGGCGGCGTCGTCCGAACTGCTTTCGGAAGTGGTGCGCCTCAAGCACAGCGAAACCCGCGAAGACCTCTACGCGCTCAACGAGCGCCTGACCGCCGGGCTCAAGCTGTTTGAAGTGCGCGCGTTGCACAACGGCGCCGAAAGCAGCCAGGTGATGGCCGCCCGTTACGTACTCTGCACCGTGGTCGACGAAGCTGTCGTGACCACGCCGTGGGGTAATGAAAGCGAGTGGTCGCAGATGAGCCTGCTCAGCAGCTTCCACAACGAAACCTTCGGTGGCGAGAAGTTCTTCCAACTGCTTGATCGCCTGTCGAAGAACCCGGTCAAACACCTGCCGATGCTTGAGCTGATGTACCTGTGCCTGTCCCTCGGTTTCGAGGGCAAGTACCGCGTGCAGGCGCGTGGCATGCTCGAACTTGAAGGCATCCGCGACGCCCTGTACCGGCAGATCCGTCAGTTGCGTGGCGACGTGCCGCGCGAGTTGTCGCCGCACTGGGAAGGCCTCAACGATCAGCGCCGCAACCTGGTGCGCATCGTGCCGGCGTGGATGGTGGTGCTGTTCACGTTGGTCTGCCTGGTGGTGATGTATTCGGGCTTTGCCTGGGTCCTGGGCGAACAGCGTGACACCGTTCTGCAACCTTATCAGCCGCTTGATCCGGCCGCGGTTCAACCGCAGTCGCAGCCGTAACAGGGACGTGTGATGAAAAAGTTTTTCAAGAAAGTCGGCGCCTTCCTGCGCCAGACCTGGGTCTGGACTCTGCTGCTGGTGCTGTTCGTGGCGCTGCTGGTGTGGTTCGTCGGCCCGTTGTTGGCGGTGGATGACTACAAGTTCTGGGAAAGCGCGACCTCGCGTCTGCTGACCATCAGCGTGCTGTTCCTGATCTGGGGCCTGACCATGGTCTTCGTCAGCTGGCGCGCGGGCATCCGCAAAAAAGCCGTCGAGGAAACCGAAGACGGTCAGGATCGCATCCGTCGTGACGAGCTGATCGAAGAAGAGCAGAAAGAGTTGAAGGCGCGCTTCAAGGACGCGCTGAAAACCCTGAAGACTTCGAGCCTGTATCGCGGCCGCAGCGAACGCTGGCGCAACGATTTGCCGTGGTACCTGCTGATCGGTCCGCAGGCCTCCGGCAAGACCAGCCTGCTGGACTTCTCCGGGCTGGAATTCCCGATCAACAAGATCGACCGCAAGCTGACCCGTGACACCCTCGGCACCCGTCATTGCGACTGGTACTTCGCCGACCACGGTGTGCTGATCGACACCGCCGGACGTTACACCACACAGCCGGACGCGGAAGTCGACGGCAGTGCCTGGACCACCTTGCTCGAACTGCTGCGCAAGCGTCGTCGCGGGCGTCCGTTGAACGGTGTGCTGGTGACCATTCCGGTGGAATCCCTGATCGGTGGCAGCGAGCAGGACATCGACACCCTGGCGCGCCAGGTGCGTGGTCGTCTGCAAGACGTCTATCAGAAACTGCACGTCGACGTGCCGGTGTATCTGGTGCTGAGCAAGGCGGACAAGCTGCTCGGTTTCGACGAGTTCTTCGATCAACTGACTCGCGAAGAAAGCGATCAGGTGCTGGGCACCAGTTTCCGCAAGGATCAGGTCGGCACCGACGTCGCAGTCCTGCGCGGCGAATTCGAAGAGCTGCTGCGGCGCCTGAACAATCAGGTGATCATGCGCATGCACTCCGAGCGCGATACCCAGCGCCGTGGCCGCATCCTCGACTTCCCGCATCAACTGGGGCAGATCGGCGAGCGTCTGTGCCTGTTCGTCGACATGGCTTTCACTGGCAACCGCTACCAGCGCGCGTCGCTGCTGCGTGGTTTCTACCTGACCAGTGCTCCGCACCTGACGCAGGAAATGGACGCGACCACTGCAGGCATCGGCGCCAGCCTCGGCATGAGTGCCGGCGTACTGCCGACCCTGCGCAGTGGCCGTTCGCGCTTCATCCATCATCTGTTCAGTCGGGTGATTTTCCCGGAGTCGGATCTGGCCGGCCTCGACAAACGCGAGCGCAGCCGCATTCACTGGGGCCAGCGTGCTTTGTACGTCGGCGCACTGGCGGCACTGGCGCTGTTCGGCATGCTCTGGGCCGGTGGTTTCTCGGCCAACTACGAGCGTCTGGAAAACCTGCGCACGCTGGCGCAGAACTGGACTCAGCAGCGTTCGGCGCTGACCCCGCGTGATGACGCGATGGGCGTGCTGAAAACCCTCGACACCAGCTACGCCGCGACTCAGGTGTTCCCGAAGAAGGGCGACGTCTCGTACCACGAGCGTGGCGGCCTGTATCAGGGCGAAGACGTCAATCCGGTGGTCAGGCAAGCCTACGAGCATGAGCTCGAAGCGCAATTGCTGCCACGGGTCGCGACGATGCTCGAAGGGCAGATTCGCGCCAACATGAAGGACCGCGACAAGCTGCTCAACAGCCTGCGTGCGTACCTGATGCTGAACATGAAAGACCGTCGTGACGCCGCGTGGCTCAAGGACTGGGTCGCCACTGACTGGTCGCAGCGCTACACCGGCAACACTGCGGTGCAGAACGGTCTTAACACGCACCTTGAGCGCCTGCTGAAGCAGCCGTTCATCTACCCGCTGAACGATCAACTGGTGACTCAGGCACGTCAGGTACTGCGCGCCGAGTCGCTGGCCACCGTGGTCTACCGCATGCTCCGCGAGCAGGCGCGCAACCTGCCGGAATACCGTTTCAGCCAGCACCTCGGCCCGCAAGGCTCGTTGTTCATCGGCACCGAATACGTGATCCCGGGGTTCTACACCCAGCAGGGTTATCAGCAGTACTTCTCGGTGCAGGGTTCGGCGCTGGTCACCGACATCCTGCGTGACAACTGGGTGCTGGGTGAAGGCGCGGGCATCAGCGACATGGACTTGCGTCGCCTGATGGTCGAGCTGGAGCAACTGTACTTCCGCGACTACGCCAACTACTGGAGCGAAGCCGTTGGCCAGGTGGCCTTGCCGCCGATCAGCGACGCCGGTGAAGGCGCCGAGCAACTGGCGGGCCTGACTTCGGCCAACTCGCCGGTGCTGGCATTGCTCACTGAAGTGCGCGAAAACACGCGCTTCCCGGCCGCTGCCGATCCGGTGGATGAAGCCGGTGACGCCGCCGATGCACTGGCTGGGCAGAAGGGCAAACTGGGCAAGGTCGGCAAACTGGCGTCTGCCGTGGCGGACAAGGCTTCGGCGATGGCCGTGGCGAAAAGCCTGCCGGACACCGCGAAGAAGTCGCTGCAACGCCGCTTCGAGCCGCTGCATCGTTTGCTCGATGACAACAACGGCCCGGCCGCTGACCTGACCCCGGCCATCAGCGCGCTCAACGACCTGCAACTGCAACTGTCCGGTCTGGCCCGTTCCAGCACGCCGGAACAAGCCGCGTTCGAGATGGCGAAAACCCGCATGAGCGGCCAGCGTGATGCGCTGACCAACCTGCGTGCGGCCTCGAGTCGCCTGCCGCGTCCGCTGAGCGTGTGGTTCAACGTGCTGGCTGAAGACTCGTGGCGCCTGGTGCTCAACGACGCTTACCAATACCTGAACGGTCGTTATCAAAACGAGCTGTACAGCGTGTATGGCAAAACCATCAGCAAGCGTTATCCGTTCAGCGCCAGCAGCACCAGCGACGTGGCGATCAGCGATTTCCGCGAGTTCTTCCGCGCTCAAGGCACCGTCGACCGTTTCTTCGACAGCTACATGCGTCCGTTTGTCAGCGGCGATCCGGGCAACTACCGGATGCGCAGCGTCGACGGTCACAGCCTGCCGGTATCGAAGATGTATCTCGACCAGATGGCAGCAGCCCTGACGATTCGCCAGAGCTTCTTCTCGATCAACCCGGCCGAGCCGACCGTGCAGTTCAAACTGGAGCCGTACACCCTCGATCCGGCCGTGAGCCGTTCCGAGTTCAAGTTCGGCGACAAGACCATGGAATATCGCCACGGTCCGATCCTGCCAATGACGTTCAAGTGGCCGACCGATGCTGAAGACGGTCGCACCAGCCTGGTGATGGACAAGATGGCGGGGCGTCCGATCGGCATCGAGAAGAACTCCGGCCCATGGTCGCTGTTCCGTCTGTTCGACCTGATGCAGACCGAGTATCTGACCGGACGCGACGTGCTGGTGCTGAAAGCCGACGTGGGTGGCCTGCGCGCCAATTACCTGCTGACCAGCCAGCGCACGCCGAACCCGTTCGACATGGGCGTGCTGCGCACCTTCCGTATGCCGGTGCAGCTCTGATGCTGGTGGCCAGTCCCTGGCGCAGCGCGGCGCGAACCGATCCGGGCAAGGTGCGGGCGCGCAACGAAGATGCCTTCCTCGACAATCCGCAGCAGGGGCTGTGGGTGGTCGCGGACGGCATGGGCGGTCATCAGGGTGGCGACATCGCCAGCCAGTTGATCGTCGCCAGCCTGGCTGAACTGCCGCAACACGAGGACTTCGACGAACGCCTCAAAGCCATCCGCCAGTGCCTGCACTGGCTGAATCGGCGTTTGGGGCAGGAGTTGACGGTCACCGCCGGGCGTCACGACAGCATCATGGGCAGCACCGTCGTGGCGCTGCTGGTGGAGGGCAATCGCGCGGCCTGCATCTGGGCCGGCGACAGCCGTTGTTACATGTGGCGTGGGCAGCGGCTGTATCAGCTGTCCAAAGACCACTCGCTGCAACAGCAACTGATCGACGAGCAACAGATGAGCGTCGAACAGGCGGCAGCGCACCCGGCGGCTCAGGCCTTGACCCGAGCCGTCGGTGCCGCCGAACAGCTGACCCTGGATGTCCTCGAACTCGAGGTCTATCCGGGCGATGCGTTTTTGCTGTGCAGCGATGGTTTGTACCAAGGACTGAGCAGCGATGCCCTCGGCAACGCCCTCAGCCTCAGCGCGCCGCACGTGGCGCTGGAACGTCTGTTCGACGGCGCCCTGCGTGGCGCCGCCCGGGACAACCTGACTGCCGTGGTGATCCGCCAATGACTGAAATCGAATCCTCAGTCGATGACTTGTTGATGAGCGAAGAGCAGGCCAGCAACCTGACCTACTTCGCCTTCGCCAAGGCAAACAATGCCGAGCCGTTGCTGGCGCCGACCAAGGCCAGCATCGGTGCACTGCCGGACGTACTCGCCGGCCGCTACCACCTCGAGCGTCTGCTCGGGGCGGGCGGCATGGGTGCGGTCTATCGGGCCCGAGATCTGCTGCACGAGCAGTTCGGCGATCCCGACCCTTACATTGCGCTGAAAATCCTCAGCGAAGAATTTGCCGAATCGCCGGACGCCAGTGCCTTGCTCTACAGCGAGTTCGCCCTGACCCGGCGCCTGCGCCACGACAACGTCGTGCGTGCACACACCTTTGAAGTCGACACCGACTGCCAGCGGGCCTTCATCACCATGGAATACATGCGTGGCCTGACCCTGGACAAATTGCTCTGCGAGCGGCCTCTCGGCCTGCCGTGGAAAGAAACGCGCGACATCGCGCTGCCGCTGCTCGATACGCTGGCCTACGCCCACCGTCGCGGCGTGCTGCACGGTGACATGAAACCGAGCAACGTCATGCTCAGCGAAGACGGCCTGCGCCTGTTCGACTTCGGTCTCGGTCAGGCAGACGAGGGCGTGTTGCCCGGCCTGCCGCACCTGAGCCGCGAGCGTTTCAACGCCTGGACCCCGGGCTACGCCGCCCCCGAACTGCTTGAGGGCCAACCGTTGTCGGCCAGCGCGGACGTGTACGGCGTGGCCTGCGTGATCTATGAACTGGCGAGCGGCAAACACCCGTTCCGCCGCTTGCCCTCGACCCAGGCCCGCGACGAGCACCTGGAGCGCGAGCTGCAAGCCCCGGCGAACTTACCGAAACACGGCTGGCCAGCGCTGCGAACCGCGCTGAGCTTCAACGCGGCAGAACGCACCATCACTGCCGACCAATTGCGTGACGCCTTGGGCGCCACTTCGTCCTGGCTGCAACGGTTGCGACTTCGGGCGTAACGGACGACATTCGAACAGGGAGCGCTTTATGTTCAACCCAGCTAACGAAACCCACTTCAGCCTCAAGGTCGAAGACTACGTGGGCGACCTGCAAGTGCTGTCGTTCACCGGCACCGAAGGCATCAGCCAGCCGTTTCGTTTCGACCTCGAACTGGTCAGCGAAAACCCCGATCTGGACCTGGAAAAACTCCTGCACAAGCAGGCGTTCCTCGCGTTCGATCCACAGGGCTCGGGCATTCACGGCCAGATCTACCGCGTCGCCCAGGGTGATGCCGGCAAGCGCCTGACTCGCTACAAAGTCTCGCTGGTGCCGCAACTGCAATACCTGCATCACCGCACCAACCAGCGCATTTACCAGCAGATGTCGGCGCCGAAAATCATCGCGCTGATCCTCGACGAACACGGGATCAAGGGTAACGCCTACAGCTTCCAGCTCAGCCAGCCGTGCTTGGATCGCGACTACTGCGTGCAGTACGACGAAACCGATTTGCACTTCGTCCAGCGCCTGTGCGAAGAGGAGGGTATTCACTACCACTTCCAGCACAGCGAGAAGGGCCACCTGCTGGTGTTCGGTGATGACCAGACTGTGTTCCCCGACCTTGGCCAACCGACCGCCTACATACAGGGCAGCGGCATGGTCGCCGAAGAGCCGGTGATCAAAGGCTTCAAACTGCGCCTGGAAACCCGCACCAGCCGCACCACGCGCCGCGACTACGACTTCGAAAAACCGCGCCTGCAGATGGAGGCCGCGTATAAGCCTGACGGCGAGAGCACTGAACCGGATCTCGAAGACTACGACTACCCGGGCCGCTTCATCGACCGCGCGCGCGGCAAGTTCCTCAGCCAGCGCGCCCTCGAACGCCATCGCGCCGACTACCGCCAGGCCGAAGGTCGCGGCGACCAGACCAAACTGGTCAGCGGCCACTTCATGGCCATGTCCGACCACCCGCGCAGCGAGTGGAACGACCTGTGGCTGCTCACCGAAATCTTCCACGAAGGCAAACAGCCGCAAGTCCTCGAAGAAGGCGTGACCAGCGACACCACCGACAACAAGGACGACTTCCACCAGGGCTACCGCAACACCTTCCTCGCCACCCCGTGGGACGTGTTCTACCGCCCGGCCCTCGAACACCCGAAACCGCGCGTGCTCGGCAGCCAGACCGCCATGGTCACCGGCCCCAAAGGCGAAGAAATCCACTGCGACCAATACGGCCGCATCAAAGTCCAGTTCCACTGGGACCGCGAAGGCCTGGCCGACGACAAGACCAGCTGCTGGCTGCGCGTCTCAAGCTCCTGGGCCGGCGACCGCTACGGTGCGATCAGCATTCCGCGCATCGGCATGGAAGTCCTCGTCACCTTCCTCGAAGGCGACCCCGACCAACCCCTCGTCACCGGCTGCCTGTACCACAAGGAAAACCCGGTGCCTTACGCACTGCCGGCCAACAAAACCCGCAGCGTCTTCAAAACCCTCAGCTCCCCGGGCGGCGGCGGTTACAACGAACTGCGCATCGAAGACAAAAAAGGCGCGGAGCAGATCTACATCCACGCCCAGCGCGACTGGGACGAAAACATCGAGCACGACCAGAAGATTCGGGTCGGGAATGAACGTCACGACACCGTGGTGAAGAACACCTACACCGAGCTTAAGGCTGAAGAACACCGCACCACGATTTCCGACCGCAAGGTTGAAGCGAAGCTGGATGATCACCTCACGGTTGGGCAGAACCAGCATGTGAAGCTGGGGACTGCGCAGCTCACCAGCGTGGGCAAAGAGATTCACCTCAAGGCTGGGGACAAGATTGTTATTGAGGCGGGGACAGAGCTGACCATTCTTGGGGGTGGGAGCTTTATCAAGCTGGATGGTGGTGGTGTGACCGTGGTTGGGCCGGTGGTGAAGATTAATGCCGGGGGCTCGCCGGGGAATGGCACCGGGATCGGGATTAAGCCGCCGGTGCTGCCGGGGGCGGCGGATAAGGATAAGGCGGGGAGTTTGATGGATCAGGCGTTGGGGAATGCGGTGCCTGAGAAGGTTAAGCCGACAGTTGATTACCCTTTCTCGCTTTGAGCGAACGGACAAGCGTCAATATGAACAAGGAATTTTTTGAATGATCATTAGCCCTCCATTTATTCCTGCTCCAGTGGCGGGTGAAACCGACGATGCTTATCTTGCGCGTGCCATGGTGGGTGGTATTCCCGGTGATGGTGGTTATCCGTTGAGCTTTGATCTCAACTGGCATGGCGGCATTCATTTGACCGCTCCCAAGGAGGGAGGGAACTCATTGCCCGTACAAGCTATATCAGATGGCACTCTGGCTTATTTTCGTCAGCCTACCCACGAAAGCACTGCGCCTCCAGATCATGCATTACGCTATCGGAATAAATGGACTGATGACGGATGCGTAGTTATTCGACATGAAACAGAAATAGGTGAAGGAGAAAAGGCGAAGGTCGTATTTTTTTCTATTTACATGCACCTTTCGAAAATATTAATTACTGCGCCCCAGAAGGGTAAAGCTGTTTCCCGTAAAGATAAAGTTGGCGAGGCGGGTAGTATATACGGAGAAAGTGGGAGAATTCATTTCGAGATTGTCGCGGATCAAAGTCAAATCGAGAAGCTAGTAGGTAGGAAGGAAAGGGATTTGAATTTTCTGACCGCTCATGGGCGATCAGATTGCGTTTGGGGTGATGCATATTTTTTTATTCCTCCAGAAGTACTTGTTTACGAAAGAGCACCCAGTAACATCCTTTCAGCACAGAATGATTCGCCCGTTGTTTATAGATGCCCAGCCATGCCTTCAGGGCCAGCCCCTATCCAAGAGGCTGGAGCGCCCACATCAAATGTTAACGATTCAGTTCAGGGGTATGATTGGTCACTAGCTTCAGAGCTGCAAAATGGTATGTTTATTAAAATGAGCTTTGCCAAAGGGCAGTGCAAGCTCACAACGTATAGCCATTCAGGCTTTGAGCTAGGCTCGCAGACCGAGAGTGGTAGTTATGAATACGACCTATATAACACGGCGACCGAAAAGTTCCCTAAGTCGCCTAGCGCGGGATTCGAACTGCTTAGGTTTGGTAGAGTGTTGAGCGGAGACCAGCTTATTCCAGCTGATGCGGCCCATTGGCGGAAAATAAAAATTCCAGGAAAAACTGGTGAAGAAAGTAAGGCTGGTTGGATAGATCTAAATTCTTTTTCTGTGACTAAATTTAGTGATGCAGATTTTCCGCATTGGCAAGGGTGGCAGTTAGTAGATGACGATACAGATGCTGATAGCCACTGCCAGTCTCAATTCATCCGAGCTGTACTAAATTTGGATGCTGGTAAAGTCGTTTCTGATAATCTAGATGCTGTTAGCATCGCCAAATCTCCCGCATATGCAACTCTCTCGGCTAATGAGCAGCAGGATCTTTCAACTAGATACGTCGCAGAGCGCCAGTTGACGCAGTCATTACTTGAAAAGTCTGAAGTTCAAGATCGTGTAAAACGACTAGTGTGCAAATTCCCAAGTGAGTGGTGTAAAAATGACTTTGATACTCGATATGATTGGTTAAAGAAGGTTGCGGAGGGCGGTCCGCTGCCGGAAGATCAATACGTAAAGTTGAAGTTTCACCAGCAAGCCTTGGGATTTTGGGAGGAGGCTGCATTGGTAGGGATCGATCATATGCATTGGCATTTTCCACCTAAAGAATTTATCCGTACCTTCAGCCAGTGTGGTTGGCTTACCAAGAGCGATATGAAGGGGGTTTACCCTACTGCATCCGATGCAAATATAAATAAATACCTTGTTCATATAAATAAAACTCTTTCTAAGTATTTAATCGTCGGTAGGTTGAGGCGATCGCACTTTTTTGGGCAGGCAGGCGTCGAGTCCGGTCAACTTGCTATGATGTCTGAACTGTATAATGGTGCTCCGCATGATTATTTTAGGCGGTATGCTAATGCTTCGAATTACAATGGTTGGTTGGGCAACATAAAGTACAATGATGGCGGAGATTTCAGAGGGCGCGGTTTGAAGCAACTTACCGGCAGAGCCAACTATGCCAATTATTGGGTTTACAGAGGATGGTTGCAAGCTAGTTCATTTTCAAATAACTGGTGGAAGCATACTTCGTGGTGGGGTATTACCATTTCTGGAGCTACAGTTACCGGAGCGCAGAAAGCTACGCTGCCAATTCAAAATGCTGCAACAATCGCACAGTTAGATGCCCAGATAAGGCCGCCTGTGATAGTCAATCCAGATCGTGTAAAAGATGAGCCGTTCACTTGTATTGATACAGCAGGTTGGTTTTGGGCGAAAAATAAACTGCTAGGAATCGCCGACTCTAACGATATTCCACAAATGACTCGACGTATTAGGGGGGATGGTGCGTTAGTCGGAACGGACTCTGCTCACCCGTGGCCGGCTGCAGCAAATTTTCCGGCTCGTGAGACAATGACAAATAAACTTCTAAAATTTTTCTAAGGTGAGCCACATGATTCGACTGATTGCATTAGCGTTTTTTATCTATAGTGGTGCTGCATATTCTAGTTCAGTAGAGCATAGTCTGATATGCAAGGAAGCTGACCAAGACTCCGCTTCAGCTAGCTTGGCTCTTTCTTTTGAGGGGGTCACCTTCTCTCTTGATAATGCTGATCGCGGATGTCGGTCAGATTATGTTGCTAGAGAAGTGGTAGGGGCCGAAAATAAAATAATTATATTCTCTTATCCAACCAGTGATGATATGGGTCTAAATGCTCAGGTAATGATTTTTTCTGCTGTAGCTAAAGGTGGAAAGGCCGCATATATCGGAGACATCCCTGCTAGTGCTTCGGAGTTGGAGGACGGTACCTATAAAGATATTCAACAGTCCGGTGATTCAATTTACGAGAACGTTTACCGTATTGAAAGTACTAAAGTTGTGACTTTGACTCCAGGTAAAGAGTTGATAATTTCTGGCGAGCAATGTGTTTATAAGGAAGCGGGTAGCACTGTCTGTCAAAAGATGAAAGGCACCTTCAAAAAACCTGTGTGCGTCCTCAATAATGGTGAGCGCAAAGTCCTCGCGGATGCGAGGGAGTGCATGGACATGAGAGAAAATCTTTGAGGAAAACGGGACGGATTTATTTGTTGCGCTCGACCGATTTGAATTTAGTTGAGAACTTAAATAGATCTGGCCCGTTTGTCGGTTCTGACTCTATCTTCTGTCGCAGGCCCGTTCAGAATTGAACGGGTCACTGACTTTTTTACGGACGCCAAGGAATGCAGATTTTCACATTCAGTCTCATTTTTTTACTTTCAATACTGTCGCCTGTGGTCATGGCTGAGGGCACGATGATTGCCACGATCCTTCAGGCCGACTTTTCCAAGGATCCGGAAGTCCGGTTGCTTGTCAGAGTCGTTGATGTGGGTGACGGTTCGGATACCCCTTCCATGGCGGTTCGTAATCAATGCCTGGAGAGAAAGGCGTCCGCAGAACGTCCTGGGCCGGATCCGTGCTTTTCGATAGAGATCACTGAGAGCAAAAAGCAACGGGCCATTGTTCGGCAAACGCTATTGAATGATCCTCAGCGCACAACCGACCCTATCTATTTGGAAATTGTTTATCGCTCGGAGGTCAGCGAGAGCGATCCGACGAATCACCATCAGCGATCCGCCACACTGAAGATCGAAGAAAACGGCCTCTACAATTGGAACAATGAGAGCGAACAGGCATTGGCGGACGTTGAGTGGTTTCCCTCGGGAAATGGTGTTCTTGATCTGATGGTTCCTGACGCGGATGCATTGTTGAACTCTGTATATCGGGATCGTATGAGTCGACTGGACGAAAGCGGTCAGAAAGCACTGAGGGAAACTCAAAGAGCCTGGATGAAATTTCGAGATGCGGAGTGCCAGTCCGACCCGAAATCGCATAAATCAGTTTTCGGTGAGTGGTCCGATGCCTGTCTGATTCGCGCGACGATAGAGCGTGCTCGCCAATTGGCTTTGGCACCGGACAAGAGCAGACGTTGAAACGGACAAGCCAGAGCATTCGGGCGAAAGCGTCGACTTGGATGAGCATGAACAAACTTTTCTTTCTCTTTTTTGCGCTATTTCCTTTACGTGTGAGAGGGGACAGATTATTTGTCGCGCAAAATTATTTGATTTTGAGGCGGAGCGTAAACGTATCCGTTTCGATGGTGGGAAAATTTTTTATGGCTGATTCAATGAAAAATTTATATTCGCTCTCCTGCTGTTTATCGTTAATCTTTTTGCTATTCAGTTCGGTCGCACTTTCTGCGAGTTTCGACTGTGGCAAAGCTTCGACGGACGTAGAAAGGAAAATTTGTAGTTCTCCTTCTTTGTCCGCAATGGACGAAAAGCTCAGTGAGGTCTTCAAACCGATAAAAAATCGGCGAGCTTTACAAATAATCGAGAGTGATTGGCTTGAGTCAGAGCGTAATTCTTGTGAGTCAGTGGAGTGCTTAGAGGACTCTTATGTTCGGCAGATACGCTTTCTGTCGCCGGTTCCAATTGCGCCTAGGCCAACTCAGAAAGATATTAAGTTAATGTTGGGTGATAAACCGTACACACAGTTTGAACGCTCATGGAAGGTCATTGATTTAGCATGGCTTCCCAATGAAAAAGGGGCTGTCGAACGATTTTTGATCTCCGCTGAAACAATTTCAGGCATGTTGCATGTCATCGTGTTTGAAGGGCATTTTGATGCGGCGATGATTGCGTACCGGGGTAATCTATATGAGTACGTTGATCGCAACGACAGGCTGGTATTGCACACGATTGCGAAAGATATCTGTTTTGATGGTGCTTTGAGTTTGGGTTCAAACGACGAAGGGAAAAGATTCGCGGGAATCTTGGATGGGGCGTTTTTCTATCGACAGCAGCTCTCTAAGAATCAGCTGCGGGGGATGGTTTATAAGCTCGGTTCAAAATCTCCGCCATTGGAAAGCAGTTTGCTGTTCCAGCAGTGGCCAAATACTGATGAAAATGCTGTTAGTGGTTTGACATTCGGTTGGGGTGGTGATTATGGAAAATTGCAAGCGTACTACTCGCACACCTCAGGGTATGAAACGATAGCGCAGGCTGGTCGGCCCGAGGCCGGTTGGAATATATATGCTCCGATTTGGAGCAAGTCACGGCCGACGTTTTATTTCAAGAACGGTGATGAAACTATTTGGCGTGCCAATGTTGCAGATAAGACGTTAACAAAAATTGCGAAGGCTAGTGATGAAGGAATGATCCAGAATCCTACCCCTGTCGATATTAATGGGCGCGAAGCAATCGTTTATCTGAATGGATCTACTCTGAAAATGGCTATCTCCCTTGAAGAATAGGCACGACTTAAAAATAACACTTTCGCAAAATATTGTTGGAATTTGCCTTGAGTAAATATCTTATTCCGGTGCTGCCCGCCGTGCTGATTGGTGGTTTATCTCTGTTGGGGGGACATGCATTTGCTGACGATGCATGTGCCGATATCACTACGAACTCACAGAGTGAACGATGTTCTGTGAGTGCCAAGGTTGCTGCAGATAAGCAGTTGAATACCAGTTATCAAGAACTGATGGTTCGGCTCGAGGGTGGGTATCAAACCGATCCAGTTCTTGCGGCGAGCCAAAAGGCAACGGTTCAGGAGGCTCAGCGCGCCTGGATCAAACTGCGCGATACCGATTGCCAGGTCGATGCGTTGGAGACGGAACCGGGCTCTTCGGCGCATGTGGCAGCGGTGAACAATTGCATCGCCAGTATGAGTCGTGACCGTTCAGTGTTTTTGGACAACATCGCGTCCGATACCGGGAGTGGCCCGACAATTGGACGTGGCTCGTGCCCTACGCAAGACTTTGCACAGTTTCTTCCAGCATTCTCCGCTAATGCCGAATCGCAGAAGCGACTAACTGCGCAGGCCGTGAAGCTGCTGGTATTAAAGGGGACGTCGGATATTGGGCGGATTGTGACTTACGTTACTGCGGAGGTGGGACGCGATATGGCGTTTCCCTTAATGGTGGCTGTGCCCGATGGGAAAGTGGAAGGAATAGAGATCGAGAAGGTGGATGACCGCCACGTTAACGTTGTGGATAAACGCGCCGGCAACAGCAACATCAAGATTTTCAACTTTTCGCGGAAGTCCTGCTGGACGCTTGATGGGGTTGAGGACTGGTCGATTCCTGAAAAAGAGCTTTCTGTAGCCAGTACGCGGAAAATGAGTCGCGCGGAGAATTTCTGTTGGCAGCGCGGACAAGGATTTGCTGGCTTGGGCGGCCTTGAGCAATACCGACTGACAGGAGAACTTTTTGAGGCGACTTTGGAAAATTACCTGTGCGCGGCCGCTTCAGGTGATCCTATATCTAGTTCGGCTGCGGCCGGGCTGAGTCTGTCGGGTATGGCCCCGCAATTGGAATACGGCAAAGTTGAGGCTCTTTTCAAAGCAGCAGCCGTTGATTCGCCGAGCGGTGCTGAGTCGTTGGCTGGCTTCTATTGTTTTGGCAATGAATTGGCCGGTTCAGGACCCTGCCAGCGCCCGCTGGACGTTGAAAAAGAGTTGATTCGTGCTACCACCATGGGATCAACGCATGCATTCGTTTCGTTAGGCGATTATTGGAAAAGCGGCGATCTAGGAAAGAAAGATACTCCTCGCGCCTTGGCCTGTTATCAGCTTGCCGCCGACAAAGGTAACGACTCGGGCATCAATGCGATTAAGCGACTTCAGTCCGAAGTGGCCGAACCGATAGTGGCTATCAGCTGCTTTTAGTGCGGTTAAGTGAAGAAGGGCGTTTACAGCGCCCGACGCCTTTTCACCGCGATGTGATCAAACGCGCCATCATGGCTAACGCGTTTGATCACATAGCGGTGAGCCAGAATCCGCAGCGCTTAAACGTTTAATACTTGAGCATCTGACGACCGCGATTTTCCTTTAAACTCCCCACCCCCAAGGAATGCGCTCAGGACACGGAATGCCAGCCCCCTCGATCTCCCTTCGCCCAGCGTTAGTACTCTGGCTATACGCCGCCGCACTCGCGCACATACTCGCCGGCCTCACCCTGACCTGGGCCGGGCATTCCGGATTACTTGACGGCTATCTGCACACCCTCGAACTCGCATTCTGGGGCGCCGATGCGGTACCTGCCGCCGGCCACGAACAACAAGTCTGGTGGCTCGCGCTTTTCGGCGCGACGCTGCAAAGCTATTCGCTGTACATGCTCGCTCTGGTGCACTTGGGCAATCGCTTGAAAGCTCCAGCAGTGTGGGGATGGTTGATCGCCGGCATCCTATTATGGGCGCCGCAGGACATGTGGCTCTCGGCGCAACAACAGGTCTGGTCGCACCTGTGGCTTGACGGTTTTGCGCTGCTGATGCTGTTGCCGCCGCTGATCTGGCTGTATCGCCATGACCGCCGGAAGTCTCCTGCAGTAAAGACAACGAGCCTGTCCAACCCGTTTGCCGGCGGCGCTTTCAAGCGCGTGCTGATCACCGGCGGCACCGGGTTCATCGGTGAAGCCTTGGTCAATCAATTACTCGACGCCGGTCATTCAATTAGCGTTCTAACGCGTGATCCGTTGAGCGCCGCCACCTTGTTCAACGGCCGCGTCCGCTGTATGCATTCGCTCGGCGAACTCAGCCACGACGAAACCTTCGACGTAGTGATCAATCTCGCTGGCGCGCCCGTCGCCGGCCCACGCTGGAGTCCCAAGCGTCAGGCGCAACTGCTCGCCAGCCGAGTCGGCACCACCGAAGCGTTGATGACTTGGTTGAAGAACACCGAGCACAAACCAGCACTGTGGATTCAAGCCTCGGCCATCGGTTTCTACGGCGTGCGCGATGCCAGCGAAAGCCTCGATGAACACGCCAGCAAGGGCGACGGCTTCATGGCCGAACTCTGCGCGCGTTGGGAAGCCGCCGCGCAACCGGCCACTGAGTTTGGCGTGCGTCAGGTGGTGCTACGCCTCGGCGTGGTCTTCGGCCCGGGCGGCGCGTTGACGCCGTTGCTGCTGCCGTTCCGCTTGGGCTTCGGCGGGCGCATGGGCGATGGTCGGCAGATCATGAGTTGGGTGCATCGCGATGATGTGCTTCAGGTGATCGCAAGGGCTTTCAATGACGACAGTCTGCGCGGCACCTACAACATGGTGGCGCCGGAAACGGTCAGTCAGGCAGCGTTCGCCGAGCAGGCCGGCCAGGTCCTCAAGCGTCCGGTGTGGTTCCATATTCCAGCAGCGCCAGTGCGTGCCTTTGCAGGGGAAATGGCGCAGTTGTTCTTCGACGGTCAGCGCGTGGTGCCGCAGCGTTTGACCGAGGCTGGCTACACATTCCGTTATCCAACCCTCGACGCCGCGCTGCGCGATCTGACCTGAGGATCGCTCATGAGCAAGCCCTTGATGTACCTGTTGGCCGGCAACGGCAGCGCCGCCGATTGGTGGGATGACGCGCTGCCGCATTTCAAGCGTTACGAAGTGGTGCCGCTGGAGTTGCCGGGTTTCGGCGCCAATCCGCAGCCGCCCTGTGAGGATCTGGCGGATTACGCGCAAACCTTGCTGGCGATGACACAGCAGGGCAGCGCGATCATGGCAGTCGGGGTCAATGCGTTGCTGGTGTTGCATGCGTTGCAACGTCGGCCGGGGCACTTCTCCCGCAGCGTTTTGTTGGCGCCAGTCGGTGCGTTTCTATGGCAGCGGCGGTTGCCGGCGCTGATGTCGCCGCTGCCGATTCGCAAGACCATTCACTGGCTGCTGTCGAACAAACCCGCGCTGTTCGCGCGCAAGTTCTCCAACCAGACCTGGACCCCCGCGCAATACCAGCGCATGGGCGCCGGCTATGCGCGCTGCCGTGCGTTCGTGCCGCATTGGGATCTGATTCGCGCTGATACTGCGTTGCCACTGCTGGAGTGGATCACCGATCCGATCGAGCTGGTCTGGGGCGATCAGGACGCTGTGCTCGGTATCGAGCAAGCAGCGGCGTGGTCGGCGATTCTCGCTCGCGCTGATCTGACCATAAGCCTCAAACCCGGTTGGGGCCATTACCCGTGGATCGACTCGCCCGCGCAGTTCGCACAGTGGCTGGAGTCGGGCGAGCGCGGGTTTGTCGCGCACACCAAGGGTGGGCGTTTACGTCTGGCTGAACTGGCCCGGCAAGCGGTGCCGGCCGCGTTGACCCTCATCGATTGCAGCGATCCGCGTCTGCCGGCATTTCTCGCTGCCCAACCTGATGTGACCTGGGCGGTGCGCTCCTCGAGTTATGGCGAGGATCAGGCCGACTCGGCGAATGCCGGTTTGAGCACCACCTATCTGCGCGAGCCGACCGCCAATGTGTCGAAACGCATCGCCGAACTGACGGCCGAAGGTGTCGAGGAAGTGGTGGTGCAGCGCTTCATCACGCCGCAGGTGTCGGGCATCGCGTTTCTGCGTCATCTGTCGGTGGAACTCGAATGGGTTGAAGGTCATCTTGAGTCCCTTGCCGACGGTCAGATCAGCCCGGAACGAGCGACGCTTTCGCGGCTCGGCGAAGCCTGGCGCAGTGGCACGTTCACGGCCGCCCACGGTTTGACCGAAGACGTGCTGTGGCGCTTTCTCCAGGATGTCTTGCGGGTGTTCCACTATGTTCCCGGCGATGTCGAATGGGCCTGGGACGGTACGCAACTGTGGCTGCTGCAATACCGGCCGATCAGCGACTACGGCTGGCGCCGCCACCTGACGGCCGCCAACATCGCCGAGATCCTGCCGCCGCAACCCAGTGTGCTGGTGGAGTACGCCCAGCGCCGGGCCGCTGCGAGCATTCCGGCGATCATGGCCCGTTGGGATGCGCGGGTGTTGCAGGACAACGAGCCGTTCACGGCCGTGTTTGGCGGCGCGTCCTACATCAACAACGACCTGTTTCTCGCACGGTTGGCCGACTGGGGCATCAGCGCCAGCAACTATGCAGGTGAAGTCGGCGGCGCGACTCCGCATCTGCCGTGGCGACCGCTGCGGATGTTGCGTTCGCTGCCGTTGTTTTTGCGCATGCAACGTATCGCTCGCGGGCATTTGCTGAGCCTTGAGCACGGCTTGCAGCGCTTCGACCGGGAGCTGACCGACCTCGTCGCCCAAGGTGCTGACGGTCAGCAACTGGCCGACTGGTTCTCCCGGTTCTATGTGTTCGTGGTGCAGGGCAATCTGTGCATCGCCACGGCGCTGGCCAGCAGCGGCGGGGACTGGCTTGGCCGACCACCCACCGCTTACGACAACCTGGAAAACAGCCCTCATCGACTGCCGTGGGAAACCGACCCGGCCACCCCGCGACCCGCGTCGAGCGAACTGCCGCTACAGCCATTCCCGCAATGGTCCGGGCTGATCCGCCTCGCGCACTCGACCGGCCTGCCGGGCCTGCGCGGTTACTACCTGCAAGTACGCGAGTGGTATCGCGACAACCTGATGCGCATCTTCTTCCGTCTGCACCACGCCATGCCCATGGCGGATCGCGAACATTGGTTCGCGCCGCATCCGGACGTACGCACTCGCGACGGCAGCTTCTGGCAGGACGGTCGCGAAGGTACGGAGCAGGCCACCGGTTTCATGATTTATCCGGGGCAAGTGCAAGGCATTCTCGGCGTGGACATTTTGTTGGAAGACACCTTAGATCCGGGGCGGCATGCACACTATCAAGCAGCACGAGCGGTAATTGCGCGGATGGGCGGGCGGCTGTCGCATGGCTCCACGTTGTTGCGCGAGTTGCGCAAGCCGTCGGCGGTGAGGCCGCAGGTTGATCCGGCGTGGATGGGGTGTGAGGTGTTGTATCGGGATGGTGAACTGGAATTGATGAATTCGAAGGATACGAAGTGAAACGACGGTTGTTGATGTGTTTGGCCTGGTTGCCGATGGTGAGCCTGGCGACGGATCTGTGCAATTCGGAGACCGATACGAAGAATTTTCTCTCGCAATGGGTGGAAAGACCCGATTACATCCTGGATATACATTCAAGTTTTCAACCTGATGGATTCAGTCTGGAGGAGGGCAAGGTGGTGTATCACGGCGATCTTAATGACGACGGCCAGGAAGATTTCATTTTCACCTCCTACTCAAGCCGTGGTTCAGCGGGTGACTCGACCTTCGCCTTCCTCATCCAGTGCCACGGTTACTTGAAGCATGTCGGGGGCGATTATTTCGCCGAGGTCAAAGTTCTGGACGGTACGCCCAAGAACGGCGGCGATGTAAAAGACATCGAGATCTACTCCTACATTCGCGATAAGCGCGGCCAGATCCGCTACAAGGGCAAAGAGGCCATGACCCGGCCACATCTGTGGCAATTCAATCCGCACACACAGCTTTATGAAGGGCAGTCTGAGTGAGTCGACGGTCCCCACTGCATTTACGGAGTTACTACGTGAAAGGATTTTCGATTGTTCTCGGCAGCTTGATATTGGCTGCCGCGTCCATGGCATTCGCTGCCGACCCAACCTTCAAGGATTACACCGTCACGCCAGTGTTCACCGGCTCCAACCATAAGTTGGTGCTGCAAGAAAACAGCAGCTCAATGATGGATCAGGCACGGGTGAAAGCCTTGCAAGGCAAGGTCAACTTCGCCGGCCATTACATCCTGCACAGACTAGGTTGTGGCGGCAGCGCCATTTGCGGCGAAGTGCTGGACGCCCAGACCGGTGAAATGGTTGGAGGTCTGCCCAATGCTTACGACGGCAGCACTTTTGGCATGGTTTACCAGCCAGATAGCCGCTTGATCATCGTCTCCGGCATCACGCTCGACGGCGAAGAAGATGCGCAGGGGAATGCGTTGGAAAGTGGTAATCGGGATCGTTACTACGAGTTTGTGAACAATGAGTTTCGGCTGCTGAGCATGACCGACGTGGAATCGCCGCCGATGGATGAGGAGTGAGTGGATGAACCGGTTTTTCATTCGGCCTGTGCTGATTGCGCTTTCGCTTTTATCTCATTCACTGCCCGCGACTGCCAGCGAAGGGAGTTGCTACGGCTACCTTACTGAGCTTGTCAGGAGCAGCGATTTTCCGTTTCGTTATGTCGGCAAGGACAAGGTCAATTTGCTGATCGATGAGGATGACGGTGAAGTAGTGCGCGCTCAGCTGTTTTTCGACACCGACGGCACCGGCACGATTGGCTGGATCAAATACACCCCGGCTACCCGTGTATTGCTCAATAGCTCGGCGGAGTTGGAGGAGCCAGTGGCATTGTCATTCGATGCCAAGTTTGCGGACGGCTATGCGAAGTGCTTGGCGGAACAACAGGCTGGTTAACGGCGAAAAGGATTTCTTAATGAATCAGTTTTTGTTTTTCGGGGGGCTGGCATGGTTGTTCTCTTCCCCAGCCTTCGCCGCGCCGACGGATGCTTACACCCAACGCGATGTCATGCAGTGCGGCGGTGTTGAAGTGGTGTTGGTGTCGTCTTGCCGATCGGTGACGGTGGATGATGCGGAAACCCACGTTATCCCGGTTTGCTCCGACCAGACCATCAACATCGGTAGCAAGGTGCTTCGACGCGATATCAGCAAAGTTTCACAACTCACTTCCGACGGTGCGAAGACGAAGATGTTGAGCAATGTCGTTGTGGCGATGGATTGCGTGGAAGGCACCCAGGGCAGCCTTGTTTCGATAGGCGGATATGGCGGTTGTGGTGCCTGCGCGGAGTGGCATGGGTATTACTCGACAGCAGGGCTATTGGAGCAATACAGCTTCGATAATAACCAACGCTCTTTTGGCTCGAAGGGATCTCGGGAAGAGCTGATCAAGGCCTATGGCGTTACGAAGAGACAGCTAATGTCAGAAAGCCCGGCGGTGAAGAGGATCGTCTATGGCCAGCCTTAAGTGGGTGTTGATGATCGGCAGCTTTCTTGCCGCCACAAGTGCCTTTGCCGAGGACCCACCGATAGTCGGCATCGACGGACACACCGTGACGTTTAGAGCGACAAAATGGACGATGCCCGGTGTGGATTCGGCGACCGCATGGTTCACCGCCAACGGCAAAACCTTCCCGCTCTTCAGTGCCGATGTCGGCGCCGACGGACACCCGGACTGGCTCAGTCCTGACAAGAAAACCTTGCTGCTCGACCCCGTCGTGTTCGGCATGTTGTCGCTTGAAAATGGTGAAGAAAAACTGGAGTCGCAACAGCATTGCGATGTGATCTCCATGGAAACTGGTTGCGTGCTGGCCGAGCGTTCCCCTCGTTTTTGTCTCGGCAAATGGGTGGGCAATCAGTGGTTTTCGGAAGATGGCGAAGTCCTCACGCCTACCCTGGAAACGGAGTCCCCAAGAGACTGGCTGAAATATATTTCGACCATCAACGCTGCGCAGTCCCGCGCTGACTCCATCGAATCGGGTCTGACTTTTTTGAGTCCCGAATCCTACATGGCGTGCTATCCCCCGGTGCAAAATGTTCAGGCGTACAACGACCTGGGTTTTTATCTAGCCGAGAGCGGTAGAGATGAGCTGGCGCTGAAGTTTTATCGCGGCGTTGAGACCGTTGGTAAACGCACAGTGCTGATGTTGAACATCGCCGACTCCCTCTGGCGCCTTGATCGCAAAGGTGAAGCGCAACGCTATTACAGCCAGTACCGCGACGCGATGAGCACCGACGGCAAGGCGCAGAAAATACCTCGACGCGTAGTTGAGCGATCCGCAATTCAGGGAATGAAAAATTGAACATGTTTGTGCGTTTTATCGCGTTGTCCTTTGGATGCCTGTTTGCCTCTTTTGCGATGGCCGAGGACGACTGCAAAGAAATCACCGTTAGCGCCCAGGTCGATCGGTGTGTGGAGGCAGCCCGCAAGGAAGCCGACACGCAACTCAATGCCAGCTACAAGAAACTGCTGGGACGGTTTGAGTCTCAACAACGGCGTGACCCTGAGCAGGGTAAGGCGCTGGTCGCCATGGCCAGAGAATCCCAGCGCGCCTGGATCAAGCTACGCGACACCACATGCCCGCTAGAAGCCACGGAAATCGAGCCTGGGATGGCAGCGCATGTCACGACTATCAACAACTGCGTGGCCAGAATGAGTCTGGAGCGTGCGGCTTATCTGGACACGATCGTCGCTGATGAGCCGGGTAATGTGGTCGATCTCAACAAAGTGTCCAGAACCGACGCCCATCGATTTGGGGATGTCGTCGCGCGCTATGTCAGCACCTTTGGCAGCCCATGCCTGACAGTCCAGATATTGGCGCCCAATGGCGGATGGAGAGTGCTGTCCTCCAAGCGGTTCTGCAGTTTCGAAGGCAAGGCATTTTGGACGGAATATGCCGATGCCGGGTTTGAGGATCATGTGTTTGCCGAGGATGGGTTGCACGTGACGCTCAGTTTGACGGAGCATCGTGGACTTGGAGAGAAGCGCCTTGCCTGTGTGATTCCGATTCAGAATGAGCAAATCAAAGAACTGAAATGCGGTGCACCTGAATCATCGTGAAACCATCAGCATTAACATTCGAAGATTGATCAACAGGGAAGTGAGTGGAATTGGCAAGGCTCTTAAGTTGTATGAGTACGCTCGGATTCATGGTCGCCTTGTTGGCTCAGCAGGCATTAGCGAGTGATCCACAAACCATCGGTGAGCTGCATCCGCCTGTGGTTGCCTCGCTCGGTGATCAAAAGATCACGGTGTTCTTTTTGAAGAACAACCTCAAAGGTCAGGTAGAGGAAGGACACGTTCCTGATGCCGAAATCTTCTACACCTCAATGAACGCCTTGAAGCCTTCGCTGAATTATGTGTGGAAGGTCGAAGGTGAGCAGATCGCTTCGGTGTTTTTCTTTGAGCGAAAATTCCCCGAGCGCGCGGGGAAGTCCATGTTTGTTCTGACAAAAAATAAAGTGCCGGACCGTCAATACAGTCATTTCGAAGGCGACTCCTATTCAGTACTGGAACTACCGCTCTTCATGGACGGCGATCACTTGGCTTTGCAGTTCTTCCGCGGCGACCCTCCAGAGCCCGAGTTTCAGAACTGCCGCGACGGTCTAAATCTGGAAGACGATGTAGAAGTCGAGTGTGCTTACAAGGATGCGGCAAGCATTAAGAAACGCTTGGCGGAGCTGGATGCGAAGATGATTGCGGATTCAAAACGGGATCAGGAAAATCGCCAGCAGCCGATCAGAACCGATGGTGACGCGGCCAATGCCACTAGCCCTTCGACCGACTTTTCCGCGTTCCTCACAGCCTTCTCCGAGCGCGCCGACGTGCAGAAATCCTTCGTCCAGCAGCCACTAAAAATGGTTACAACTGTGGCCGGCGATCCCGAACCCGAGATGGAAAAGCGCAGCGTCAGCGGCGATCAGCTCAAGTTTCCAATCATTCCGGATCAAGCAAAGCGAGAGGCTCAGGGGCTGACGTTGACCGTCAAGGAAGAGCGGGGCGACAAGGCAATTGCGATCCTGCAGAAGCCAGATACCGACTACGTCTTCGAGTATCGGTTTGTCCGTGGGCAATGCTGGAAGTTGGAAGAAGTGATGGATTACTCGCTTTAAAACGCAGAGAACTGGGCTGAAGAAAGAAGTCTGTTCAATCAGATCAGTAAATCATGAGCAGGGAAGCAAGTTGAAAAGATTAGGCTTGCTCGCGTTATTGCTGTGTTCTTTCTCTGTGGCTGCGGGGCCGATGTTCCCGTCCATCATGTCATGCATGGAGGCCGGCAGCGGCTGCGCGTTGGCGCTGAAAGACAACTTTTTGGTGGACGTAAAGTCAGGGCAACGTTTCTCAGTGGAGGCAGAGTCGGCCGGGGCAATGAGTGGTTTCTGGCTGTATCGAGATGGCGAACGTTACATCCTGGAGAACGAAAACTACTCCCAGGCAAAGTCCCGACGTTGGCTGGTTTTTACCTACGACGGCGGAAAAGTATTACTCGACGGCGCCTATATTTTCTCGATAGACATTGACCCGAACACCGGACCTTATTGGCACGGCTACGACTGCCGAGGTGATGCCAAGCCGTTCGCAGTGCCAACGAAGGAACCCTTCAGTGAAGTTGCCTTGGAGGCGTTGTGCGGTGGTGCTGAGGGCTGGGTGGTCTCAGGAAAAGACAAGGCAGTTCCCGTATCAGCCAAGGGGCTGGCCGTCAGTGTTCCCGTTTATCACGCCCGCAACCGTGATGGTTCAGCAACCTACCTGTTTACTGAAAGCGATGTTCCGGATCTTTCGAAGCTAGTGTGTTTGTCCAATTGCGCCGACGTCACTCAAATACCAGAACGCGTTTCGCAAGAAACCGCGCCATTGCAGGGCGGGCAGGATGGAACGTTGTGCTCCGCCGAAGAAGACATCTACTTCAGCTGTCCTTTGACGGGAGGTAAAACGGTTTCTGTTTGCGCGAAAGGGAACAACAAGCCCACTGCCGGATATGTTCAATACCGTTACGGTTTTCCGGGAAAGATAGAAATGCTCTATCCGCAGAAGAGCGTGCCTCCCAAGGGCAAGTTCTTCGTAGTGGATGCGTCGGAAGGCAGCGTTAACCTGAACAACATCAAATTCAAAAAGGGCCCGTATACCTACCTCGTTAATCAGGCGTTTGTGAGTTTTCTGACGGTGCTCAAGGATGACAAGGTTGTGTTCCGGCAGTCTTGCAGTGCGGGCGGTTATTCATTTGTTAGTCGGGTTGCCCGTCAGGGTATAGAGGCACTGCCTAAAAGCGCTGAAGACTTTAGATAGCGAAGACGACTGCAGAAAGGGGACTTAACGTCCCCTTTTTTCATCCGCAAATCCCGCTACGACTTGGCCGCCAGGTTCCGCACTTCAATATGGTCGAGCGTCCCTTCCACCATCAATCGCACCCCATCCGCCATTCTGCTCAGGGCCAGTGCAACCGAGCGGCGGGAGCCGTGGAGGTCGTCAGCGAGGTCGCAGGCGATGGCGCTGATGGACAGGAGGTCTTCGGAGGCGTTGGCCATGAGGGCTTCGGCGTCGGTGCCGGGGGTGAGGCTGAAGAGGCCGGTTTCGCGTTTGGGTTGGGATTCGGTGCGCGGTTTGAAATGGTGGTCGAGGGCGCGTTCGGCGGCCTCGTGGAATTTCTTGGACTCCAGTGATTCGTAGGGCGATATGTCTGGGGTTTCGGGGGGATTGGGTGTTGGTTTGATCATTCGGTCTTACTCCAGTTTCAGGAGCCGACACCGTTTCGCTCGCACTTCGAAAGTGGTGGCAGCTGTGCATAGGTGTGCAAGACCGGTGGAGTCACCCGGCAGACCCTAAGGCCTCCCATACACAGCAGCCATAACGATCCGCGAGCATAGGAAAACGCTCGGCGAATTGCCATAACCAATGTGGACTCCCGCCGGACTTGCACGTCCGTATCACCAATTCGTGGTGACCTATTGAGGCTATCGATGAACCCTCATTCTGCCTAGTTCACGCACAACACCACGCTTTGCAGGAAATTTCCCATAGGTTTGCAGGCTGGAAGATCAAAAGATCGCAGCCTTCGGCAGCTCCTACAGGGATGTGTTTCAACAGGTGTAGGACGTGGGGGGCAGAAGTGTGACTTGGCGGTCATCGTGCGGGAAATGGTCTGCATCATCTTCCAATAGCGGCCGATAGTGGCGTTATCGTCTGAATCCCTTACACTGCCCCGGCCGTTCATTTTCCTTTTGAGGCTGTGCGCATGAAATTTCGTTTTCTTCTGTGGATGATGGGTTTGTTGATGGGTAAGGCCAGCCGGACAAATCCTGCGTTCCAGCAGCAGTTGGGTGACAAGGATCTGGTGTTTCAGCTGCAGACGCTGGACGGGAAAGTGGCGCGGCATTTCGTGGTGAAGAATCAGCGCATCACCAGCAAGTCTGGGGTGGTGGCGGAGCCGGCGTTTGCGATTGCGTTCAAGGATGCGGGTTATGCCTTTGCCACGATGCAGGCGAAGAACAAGCAGCTGGCGTTTATGCAGGGAATTCAGGACAAGTCGATTCAGCTCAAGGGCAACCCGGCGCTGGTGATGTGGTTTCAGGGGTTGATGAAGTATTTGAAGCCGAGGAAGGCCAAGCCTAAGGCTTGAGTAGAAGGGCTGTTGTGGCGAGGGAGCTTGCTCCCGCTGGGCTGCGGAGCGGCCCTGAACCCTGAGGCCTTGTTGTGTCAGGCATGCCTTGTTGGCTGGATTTGCGACTGCTGCGCTGTCGAGCGGGACGGTGCGACGATTCGACAAGCTCCCTCGCCACAAAGGTTGTGTTGAGTCAGGTTGATTGGGGTGGATTCTTCGCGAGCAGGCTCACTCCTACAGGGATTACCTAAACCTTGTAGGAGTGAGCCTGCTCGCGATGGCGTTTAAGCCTGGCTGAACTGCGACGCCAGTTCGCGCAGCAGGACTTCGGCTTCGAGGACTTTACTGACCACGTCGTTGGCTTTGTCGCGGCTCAGGCCGACGCGGTCGAGCAGGGCGTCGGGGATGTCTTCGTCGGGGCCCGAGCCGATGCCGCGGCTGCGCAGCAGGCGCACGGCCAGGCAGACGAGGTTCGGGTATTCGGCGTACGCGCCGTCGTAGCTTGGGTCGTGCTGGAAGCGCAGGGCGGTGGCCAGTTCATCGGGCATGTCCCAGTAGCGCATCAGCCACGAGCCGATCTGTTCGCGGCTGATGCCCAGAAGGTGTTGCTCGATGTAGCTGTGGCACAGGTGCGGGTTGACCTCCAGGTGACGGCAGATCAGCGAGAAGTGCGGCGGGAACACGTGGGCCAGCAGCAGGTAGCCGAAGTTGTGCAGCAGACCGGCCAGATAGGTCAGGCCTGCTTCCGGACGCTGGGCGCGCGGCATGGCGCGGGTCAGGCCCTCGATAACGGCGGCGGTGTAGATCGATTGCTGCCAGTACGGCGTGGTGTGTTGCGGATGGTCTTTCGGCAGGCTCAGGGTCTTGCCGAGGGCCAGGCCCAGCGCGAGGTTGATCACCAGATCGAAGCCCAGCACGCGAACGATCGCGTCTTCCACCGAACGGATCTTGCCCGGCGAGGCGTAATACGGCGACGCCGCCCAGCTGACAACTTGTGCAGCCAGCGCCGGGTCGGTTTCAACGACGCCAGTGATGTCGTCGATGGTGGCGTTGGGGTCAACGCGCAGCTTGATGATTTTTTGCGCGGTTTCGGCCAGCGGTGGAATCTCGATCGTCGCTTCCAGACGCTGCTGAATCCGGCGTGCAGTGAACGCCTGTACAGCCTGGGTGATTTCCTCGCGGTCATCGTCCGGGCGATCGAGATTCGGGCGGATGCTGCTCAGGGCTTCGCCGAAATTGGCGGCGCTGGCCTTGGTCAGCATGCTCTTGAAGGCTTCGCTGGTGATTTCCAGCAGCAGGCCCGGCTCGCCGGAGTTGATCAGCAGTTTCGGCTCGCGCAGCAGGCTTTCTTCATACAGGCACGGCGAGCTGGTCAGCGCCGGCAGGCCCGGCAGCAGGCTCAGGCTGTGTTTGCCGAGCATCTTTTCAAGGCGCTCGGTGGACACGGCGGTCAGTCGCCGGCCAGTGAGTTCGGCGAGGCGGTTGAGGTCGAGCAACTGGCTCTGCGGAAACAGCACCATCAGCGCGCCGACGGCATCGTCCAGCAACACGGCTTGTACTTTGCGCGAAGCATTGAGGCCGTGGTGGTCGAGCACTTCTTCGTAGGCGATACCCAGCTTGCCGAGCAGCAGCCGAATTACAGACGGCGCGTGCGGAAGTTCGGGGGCGAGAGCTGCGTCAGTCATGGTCTGTATCCGTTTTTGAAACAATGGCAGGAGTATAACCAGCTCTGTAGGAACGATCCTGCACAAACTGCGACGGTGCTCACACTTGGCCGTATTGCTGCCCGTGACGCAGCCAGCGGTCGAGCAATGGGCTGACGTGAGTCGGCCAGCGTTCCAGCAGCGCTTGCGCGGCATCGCGTACGGCGGGCAGCAGATCGGCGTCGCGCATCAGGTCGGCGACTTTGAATTGCAGTAGGCCGGTCTGACGGGTGCCGAGCATTTCGCCGGGGCCGCGCAGTTCGAGGTCTTTTTCAGCGATGACGAAACCGTCGTTGGTCTCGCGCATGATGCCCAGGCGCTGGCGGCCGATCTGCGACAGCGGCGGATGGTAGAGCAGCACGCAATGGCTGACCGCGCTGCCCCGACCGACGCGACCGCGCAACTGGTGCAACTGCGCGAGGCCCAGGCGCTCGGGGTTTTCGATGATCATCAGGCTGGCGTTGGGCACGTCGACGCCGACTTCGATCACCGTGGTGGCGACCAGCAGTTGCAGGTTGCCGGCCTTGAACTCGGCCATGACCGCGGCTTTTTCGGCAGGCTTCATGCGCCCGTGAATCAGTCCGACTTTCAGCTCGCCGAGGGCGGCGGTGAGGTCTTCGAACGTGGTTTCGGCGGCCTGACAGGTCAGCTCTTCCGACTCTTCGATCAGCGTGCACACCCAATAGGCCTGACGCCCTTCGGCGCAGGCGCTGCGCACCCGTTCGATGACTTCAACGCGGCGGGTATCGGTGACCAGCACGGTGTTGACCGGGGTGCGACCGGGCGGCAGTTCGTCGAGGATCGAGGTGTCGAGGTCGGCATAGGCGCTCATCGCCAGCGTGCGCGGGATCGGCGTGGCGGTCATGATCAGTTGGTGCGGGCACATGCGCCCGCCGACGCCTTTCTGCCGCAGCGCCAGACGCTGCTGCACGCCGAAGCGGTGTTGTTCGTCGATGATCACCAACGCCAGATTCTTGAACTGCACTTCGTCCTGGAACAGCGCGTGGGTGCCGACCACCATCGGTGTGCCGCTGGCGATCTGTTCCAGCGCGGCGACGCGGTTCTTGCCCTTGAGCTTGCCGGCCAGCCATGCGACGTCTATGCCCAGCGGTTCGAGCCAGCGTTTGAAGGTGATGAAGTGCTGTTCGGCAAGGATCTCGGTCGGCGCCATCAGTGCGACCTGATAGCCGGCCTCCAGCGCTTGCAGCGCCGCGAGGGCGGCGACCACGGTCTTGCCCGCGCCAACGTCGCCCTGAATCAGCCGGAGCATCGGTTCGTGCTGGCTGAGGTCGTAGGCGATTTCGTTGCCCACGCGTTGTTGCGCGCCGGTCGGGTTGAAGCCGAGGTTGGCCAGGTATTTCGGTGGCAGTTTTTTCGCTTTCGGCATCGCCGGCGCGCGCAGCGAACGCATGCTCTCGCGTAAACGCTGTTGCGACAGTTGATGGGTCAGCAGCTCTTCGAAGGCCAGCCGATGCTGGGCCCAGTGATGACCGAGGGCCAGCTCATCGACGTCGGCGTCGGCGGGCGGGTTGTGCAGGTAGCGGATCGCATCGGCCAGCGGCGCCAGTTGGTAGTCGCGGGCCAGTTCGGTCGGCAGCCAGTCGGGCAGAGTGTTCGGCTTGAGCAGCGTCAGGGTCTGCATGCACAACTGGCGCAGGCGCTGTTGGGTCAGGCCTTCGGTGAGCGGGTAAACCGGGGTCAGGGTTTCGTCCACCGGCGGCGGTTCGTCACCGGTGATGGCGCGGTATTCCGGGTGATAGATCTCCAGTCCCGAAGCGCCGGGCCGGACTTCGCCGTAGCAGCGAATCCGCGTGCCGCGCTTGAGGCCTTCTTTCTGCGCGTTGCTGAAATGGTAGAAGCGCAGACTCAGCCCGCCGGTGCCGTCCTGCATGCGCACGACGAGGCTGCGACGCCGGCCCATGACCACGTCGGCACCGCTGACGGTGCCTTCGACCACCGCGTCCTGGCCCGGGCGCAAGTGGCCGATCGGCACTACACGGGTGCGATCCTGATAACGCAGCGGCAGGTGAAACAGCACGTCCTGGAGGTTTTCCAGGCCGACCTTGGCCAGTTTCTCGGCCATGGCTTCGCCGACACCCTTGAGTGCCGTCACCGACACTTGCGACAGCTCGGTCATGACCCTGGCTTAACCGGCTGTGACCGGTGCGGCGGGCTTGGCCACCGAGCACAGGCGAACGGAGTCGGCGAGGATCTCGATGGCTTTCGGTCGTGGGAAGCTCGCGCGCCAGGCAATCGCCACGGTGCGGAATGGCACCGGCGCCGACAGTGGGCGCACTTCGATCACGCCCGGGGCATAGTGGTGGCTGTCCACCGCCGACAGCGGCAGGATCGAGATGCCCAGACCGGACGCGACCATGTGGCGGATGGTCTCCAGCGAGCTGGATTCCACTGTGGTGTGCTTGGCCCCGTCGTTGCCCTTGGTCAGGGTCGGACAGGCTTCCAGTACTTGATCGCGGAAGCAGTGGCCTTCGCCGAGCAGCAGCAGGCTCTTGTCGTTGAGCAGGCCCGGGTCAATGGATTCTTTTTGCGTCCACGGGTGCTGGGCCGGCATCAAGACGTAGAACGGCTCGTCGTACAGCGGCAGGGTCAGCACGTCGGCTTCGTTGAACGGCAGGGCGATGATGATCGCGTCGAGCTCGCCGTTGCGCAGTTTGTCGCGCAGCACGTGGGTGAAGTTTTCTTCGATGTACAACGGCATCTGCGGGGCGACCCGGTGCAGTTGTGGAATCAGGTGCGGGAACAGGTACGGCCCGACGGTGTAGATCGCGCCGACTTTCAGCGGGGCGGTCAGCTGGTTCTTGCCGGCCTGGGCCAGTTCACGGATGCCTTGTGCCTGCTCCAGGACTTTCTGCGCCTGGGCGACGATGCCTTCGCCGACCGGGGTCAGGCGCACGGCGCTTTTGCTGCGCTCGAAAATCAGCACACCGAGTTCGTCTTCAAGTTTTTTCACACCCACCGACAGGGTCGGCTGGCTGACGTGGCAACGCTCGGCGGCGTGGCCGAAGTGCTGCTCTTGGGCGAGGGTAACGATGTAGCGTAATTCTGTGAGGGTCATAGCAAGCGTCCATGAAGTTGCGGGCCAAGCATAACGGCTGCAATCGATAGACGCACGTTATCAGACTGAGTGAGGAATGCGACACCGGGCAATGTGAGTTTGCCGTTTATGGATGAGCTGAAAAGCAAAAGATCGCAGCCTTCGGCAGCTCCTGCAGGGGTGCGAATACCTGTAGGAGCTGCCGAAGGCTGCGATCTTTTGATCTTGCTACTTAACGACGACGTTCGAGCGAGTACACAAACGGCGCCACAATTTCGATCGAGCCGTTGTTCAGCATGTCGGCCGGTGGCTTGGGCAGCGGTTGCGCGCGGCGGATCATTTCCAGGGTGGCCCGGTCCAGATCGGCGTTGCCCGAGCGGCCCACCAGTTCGAACGACAGCACATTGCCTTCAGCGTCGACAACGAAACGCAGACGGTTCAAGCCTTCCTTGCCCCGAGCCTGAGCGCTGGCCGGGTACTTTTTGTACTTGGCCAAATGCGCGAGCAGGGTGCCTTGCCAGCTGGCCTTGGCGGCCAGTTGTGCGGGCGACGGCCCCGGTGCCGGCTGGGCGGATTTCTCTGTCGGTGCCTGGGTCGGTTGCGTGTCGGCCGGTTTTTCCTCGGAAGGTTTTTCCTTCACCGGCTCCGGTTTTTTCTCGACCGGTTTGGGCGGCTGCGGTTTCGGCTTTGGCTTGGGTTTGGGCTTCGGTACGGCAATCTCGGCCTTGGGTGCTTCAGCCAGTTTCGGAATCGGCAACTCTTCGACCGGAGCCGGAGGCTGCGGCGGTGTGACGACTTTCGGCGGAGCAGGCGGTGGCGGGGCCGGAACCGGTGCCAGCTCGACCATCATTGCCTGCGGCGGCAGTTCGATGGGCGGGCGGGCGGTCCAGTTCAGCGCCAGCGCGATGGCCAGCGCGTGAACGCCCAGCACCACGGCCAGGCTACCGCTGTAACGCGTCAGCTTATGGCGCGTCGTGATCATTTCTTGGCTGCCGTCTCAAGTCCGACCAGACCGACCTTCAGATAACCGGCCGAGCGCAATTTATCCATCACGCTCATCAGGTCGCCGTAGTCCACGCCCTTGTCGGCCTGGAAGAAGATAGTGGTGTCCTTCTTGCCCTGGGTCTTGGCGTCGAGCACGGCGCCAAGGGTTTCGGCTTTCACTTCATCGTCGCCGATGTACAGGCGCTGATCGGCTTTCACGCTGAGGAACACCGGTTTCTCCGGGCGCGGCGCCGGTTTGGCGGTCGAGGCCGGCAGGTCGACTTTAATGTCCACTGTAGCCAGCGGCGCGGCCACCATGAAGATGATCAGCAGCACCAGCATCACGTCGATGAACGGCGTGACGTTGATTTCGTGGTTCTCGGCCAGATCGTCGTCTGCGCCTTCTTTCAAATGCAGGCCCATGGCCGATTACCCCACTTTCACCATGTGTGGTTGCGAGCTGCTGCGCTCAGGCTGGTGATCGAGGTCACGGCTGACCAGCAACAGGACCTGCGCCGAAGCGTCGGACACCTGCGCCTTGTAGCCGGCGATGGAGCGGGCGAACACGTTGTAGATCACCACCGCAGGAATTGCAGCAACCAGACCCAGCGCGGTGGCCAGCAGCGCTTCGGCGATGCCCGGCGCCACGACGGCGAGGTTGGTGGTCTGGGTCTTGGCGATGCCGATGAAGCTGTTCATGATGCCCCACACGGTACCGAACAGGCCGACGAACGGCGCGGTGGAGCCGATAGTGGCGAGGACGCCGGTGCCGCTGCTCATGTTGCGGCCACAGGCTGCGACGAGGCGCTCAAGACGGAAGCTGACGCGCTCCTTGATGCCTTCTTTCTCGCGGCTGTTGACCGACAGGCGCATCTCTTCGAGCGCGTCGTGCACCAGCAGGTTGGCGAGGGTGCCTTCTTTGGCAGCTGTCGCACTGGCTTCCTTGAGGGTGGCGGCTTTTTTCAGGGCAGCGATTTCACCGCGCAGACGACGCTTGGCGCCCATCAGCTCGAAGCCTTTGGCGATCCAGATGGTCCAGGTGATGATGGAAGCGATGGCCAGACCGATCATCACGATTTTCACGATGATGTCGGCGTTCTGGTACATGCCCCATGGCGACAGGTCGTGGGCCATGCCCAAGGTGTTGTCGGGTTCGAGCACTTCAGGCGCGTCGGCCGGGCTGGCATCTACTGCCTGCACCGGATCGGTCGTGGCTGGCGCGGCGGCAGGTGCGTGTTGTTCGGTAGCAGCCGGGGCAGCTGGCGCCTGGGCATCAGCGAAGGCGGCGGTCGGTGCCAGCATCAGGCTGAGCAGCAGGGCCGCTACCGCGCTGAAGGCGCGAGGTCGTTTGGTTGGCGAAGCGGGGATTTGATTACGTGTCATGCTGGCCGGACCTGAGGTAGAAAAACGGTGATGCTCTTCCAGGCCTCGTGAGGCCGAGAACAAAAGTGGGGTGCATTATTGCAAGTAATTCTTGTTAACAAAAGTAATAGAGTATCTTTTTTTCCACGATTGCTAGCCGTTCGTCCTTTGCGAGGGCTAGTCTGTTCCTTTGGTTTGGGAGTTTTTTGATGTCTGCGCCTTCTGTTTTGATTGCCGGTTGTGGTGATGTCGGCAGTCGTCTGGCTACGCAATTGTTGGCCGTCGGCTGGGAGGTGCATGGTCTGCGCCGTGATGTTTCGCGCTTGCCGGACGGCGTCATCGGCGTAGCCGGTGACCTGTTCAAGGAAGATTGCCCAGAGACCTGGCCGGTCGGGGCGGTGGATTATCTGGTGTATTGCGCGGCCGCCACCGATCACGATGAAGCCGGTTATCGTGCGGCTTACGTGCAGGGTTTGCAGAATGTGCTGAGCTGGCTGGACGACTATGGGCAGACGCCTGATCGGCTGATCTTCGTTTCCAGCAGCAGCGTGTACGGGCAGCAGGAAGGGGAGTGGGTCGACGAGCATTCAGCGACCGTCGCCAGCGGATACTCCGGGCGGGTGATGCTTGAGGCTGAGCAAGTGGCGCTGAAAAGCGGCATACCGGCGAGCATCGTGCGCCTGACCGGCATTTACGGTCCCGGACGTGAGTGGCTGCTGACCCAGGTGCGTCGCGGTTATCGGGTGGCGGTCGAGCCGCCGCTGTACGGCAATCGCATTCATGCCGATGACGCGGCGGGGCTGATGGCGTTTCTGCTGCAGGCGGCTCATCGGGGCGAGCCATTACAGGATATCTATATCGGGGTGGACGATGCGCCGGCACCGCTGGCCGAAGTGGTTGCCTGGCTGCGCGAGTATCTGGGTGTCACCGATTGGGCGGAAGACGCCAGCGTACGCCGCGCCGGCAGCAAGCGCTGCAGCAATGCCCGGGCGAAGGCGCTGGGCTGGACGCCGAAGTATCCGAGTTATCGCGAAGGCTATGCGGCCATTCTAGAAGGCAAGTGCTGACTTCCAGGCGCCCAAAAACAACTGTAGGAGTGAGCCTGCTCGCGATGAGGCAATAACATTCAACACTTATGTTGGCTGTTAAACCGTCATCGCGAGCAGGCTCACTCCTACAGGGTTATGTGCTGTCTCGGGGAGGCTTACTGCTTCTCAAGCAACCACTTGCGCTCACCCGGGGTGAACTGCGGCATTTCATCCGCCAGTGCGCTGTTCACTGCCTGGAAGATCTCCAGCGCCTTGCCTTTGCGGGCAAAGATCCAGTTGTTGCCCTGGCCGTTGAGTTGCAGCCACATGCTGTCGTGGTCGCTGTTCATCGAGGCGCAGTCGCCTGCCAGGCACAGGGCATAGCGGTCGGCGCCGGGCAGGCCGGATACCTGGCCATCGGCCTGGAACTGCACGGTGTTGCCTTCGCCGTCGCCGCTGGCAATCTTCCAGCTGCCGCCCAGATAGGCCGAATACAGCGCCCGTTCGAAGCTGGCGCCGATTGGCGCGCCTTCCGGAACGGGGATTTGCGCGCGGTCGAACAACTGGTCGGGCTCGTTCTCGGTGGCGGCTTGTTTCATCCGGCCACCGTCGCGTTTCAGCTCACTGCCGGAGCTGCCATAGAAGTCGACTTTCCAGGCGCCGGACTGTTCGCCCTGCAGCCGTCCTTCGACATTCTCGAAACCGTTGGTGTAGCGGGCCTGACCGGCCTTGGTGTTGACGTCCCACTCCAGGTTCGGGCCATAGGCCTGAAGCGCTTCGCGCAGGGGGCCGCCCTTGGCAGCAGCGTCGATCGCCACCTGGTTGATCCAGGTGCCGCTGATGTCACGGTCGGCGGGGTCGCTGGCACAGCCGCCGAGGAAAATGGCGAGCAGCGAGAGAGCAAGCGCTTTGCGCATGGTGGAATCCTTTCAAAACCTTTTCTTTACCGCAGAGCAGTCGGCGCAGCGTTTGAAGGCTGCGCCGTGTGCATTACTCGATGACCAGGATGGCATCCATTTCGACCTGCGAACCCTTCGGCAGGGCAGCAACGCCGATGGCGGCGCGCGCTGGGTACGGCTGATCGAAGTACTTGCCCATGATCTCGTTGACCTTGGCGAAGTGGCTCAGGTCAGTGAGGAAGATGTTCAGCTTGACGATGTCCTTGAACGAACCGCCAGCGGCTTCAGCCACGGCTTTGAGGTTCTCGAACACCTGGACGGTCTGGGCTTCGAAGCCTTCAACCAGTTCCATGGTTTTTGGGTCCAGAGGAATCTGGCCCGACATGTAGACAGTGTTGCCGGCCTTGATCGCCTGGGAGTAGGTACCAATGGCGGCTGGGGCCTTGTCGCTGGTGATAACAGTCTTGGTCATGTATGACTCCTTGTTAGGTGTGAATTAGGCACGCATGCGGGTGATGCGGATGACCCCGGTCAGGGCGCGCAGTTTCTTGATCACGCGGGCCAGGTGCACACGGTCGTGGACGCTGACCACCAGCTGGACGACGCTGATGCGGCCATCGCGCTCGTCCATGCTGATTTTCTCGATATTGCCGTCGGCGGCGTTGACGCTGCTGGCCAGCAGGGCGATCAGGCCGCGCTGGTGCTCCAGCTCGACGCGCAGCTCGACGTTGAATTCGCCGGTGACATCCTTGGCCCACGAGAGCTGGATGCATTTTTCCGGGTTGTGCCTGATTTCGCTGATGTTGCGGCAGTTGTCCAGGTGCACGACCATGCCTTTGCCCGCCGACAGGTGCCCGACAATCGGGTCGCCCGGGATCGGCGTGCAGCACTTGGCGTAACTGAGCACCAGGCCTTCTGTACCGCGAATCGCCAGCGGCCCTTCCGGACTCGGCAGCTGTTCGCCTTCGCCGAGCAGACGGCGCGCCACGACATAGGCCATGCGGTTGCCCAGGCCAATGTCTTCGAGCAAATCTTCGATCAGTTCGAGGCGGTACTCGCTGAGCATCGCTTTGACGCGCTCGGCCGGGATCTTCTCCAGCGCACTGTCGAAACCGTTGAGCACCTTGTTCAGCAGGCGTTCGCCGAGGCTGATGGACTCGGAACGACGTTGCAGTTTCAGCGCATGGCGGATGTGCGTACGTGCCTTGCCGGTGACCACGAAGTTGAGCCAGGCCGGGTTCGGCCGCGCGCCGGGTGCGCTGACGATCTCGACCGTGGAGCCGCTTTGCAGCGGTTCGGACAGCGGTGCGAGGCGGCGGTTGATCCGGCAGGCGATGCAGCTGTTGCCGACGTCGGTGTGCACCGCGTAGGCAAAGTCGACCGCCGTGGAGCCTTTGGGCAGCTCCATGATCCGGCCTTTGGGCGTGAACACGTAGACCTCGTCCGGGAACAGGTCGATCTTCACGCTCTCGATGAATTCCAGCGAGTTGCCAGCGCGTTGCTGCATTTCCAGCACGCCTTTGACCCACTGGCGGGCGCGGGCGTGAGTGCCTTTCGGCTGTTCGTCACCGCTGGATTTGTACAGCCAGTGGGCGGCGATGCCGTTGTTGGCCATCTCTTCCATTTCGCGGGTGCGGATCTGGATCTCGATCGGCACGCCGTGCATGCCAAACAGCGTGGTATGCAGCGACTGATAGCCGTTGGCCTTGGGGATCGCGATGTAATCCTTGAAGCGCCCCGGCAACGGTTTGTACAAATTATGCACGGCACCCAGCACGCGGTAGCAGGTATCGACCTTGTCGACGATGATCCGGAACGCATAGACGTCCATGATCTCGTTGAAGGCCCGACGCTTGCCGCGCATTTTCTTGTAGATGCCGTAGAGGTGTTTCTGGCGACCGCTGACTTCGCCCTGGATGCCGTCGATCGCGAGGCAGTGGCCGAGGGATTCTTCGATCTTGTTGACGATTTCCTTGCGGTTGCCCCGGGCGCGCTTGACCGCCTGGTAGATCCGCGCGGAACGCATCGGGTGCATCGCCTTGAAGCCGAGGTCTTCGAATTCGATACGAATGGCGTGCATGCCCAGCCGGTTGGCAATGGGCGCGTAGATTTCGAGGGTTTCCTTGGCGATCCGGCGACGTTTTTCCCCGGACAGCACTTCCAGCGTGCGCATGTTGTGCAGGCGGTCGGCGAGTTTGACCAGGATCACGCGAATGTCGCGCGCCATGGCCATGGCCATTTTCTGGAAGTTTTCGGCCTGGGCTTCGGCCTTGGTCTCGAAGTTCATCTGGGTCAGTTTGCTGACCCCGTCGACCAGTTCGGCCACGGTTTCACCGAACTGCGCTTGCAGCGCTTCTTTGGCGATACCGGTGTCTTCGATCACGTCATGCAGCATCGCGGCCATCAGGCTCTGATGATCCATGTGCATGTCGGCAAGAATATTCGCCACCGCAAGAGGATGCGTGACGTACGCCTCGCCGCTGCGGCGGCGCTGGCCATCGTGGGCTTGTTCGGCGTAGAAATACGCTCGGCGGACCAGGTTGACCTGGTCGTTGCCGAGGTAGGTCGATAAGCGATCGGCGAGGGCGTCTATGCTCGGCATGATGACTCCTGCCGTAAGCTTTGTTCCCGCGCCGTGCTACGTCGACCAGGCATAGGCTTAGACGGCCTCGTTGGACTCGTCCTCGAACGCAGCGAAGACCGGGTCTTCGTGGACGATTTCCTGCTCGGCGATGAACTCGTAGCTCATCAGGCCTTCTGCGATTTCACGCAGGGCGACAACGGTCGGCTTGTCGTTTTCCCACTGGACCAGTGGCTCTTTGCCGCCGGTGGCCAGTTGACGGGCACGCTTGGTAGAGAGCATGACCAGCTCAAAGCGGTTTTCCACGTGTTCTAGGCAGTCTTCAACGGTTACGCGGGCCATGGTATTCCTCGGAGCGAATGCAATATGCGCGCTGCCCGGTTGGGCGAGCGGACTGAGCAGTTTAAAAAATCACCAGCGATTAGGGAAGCGCTGATTTTTTGACCAGACCCTTCAACGCGCTGCAAGCACCAATGTAAAGCGCTTGCAGCGGTTTTGGGAAGTGCTGATTAACCGAGCAGTTCGGCCAATAATTTGCCGAAACGTACCTGCTGGCGTTTCTGTTGCAGCTGATTGGCGCGGAAAATCGCCTTCAGATCGTCCAGTGCATGGGCGAAATCGTCGTTGATGATCAGGTAGTCGTACTCGACATAGTGGCTCATCTCGCTGACGGCTTCGCGCATCCGGCCGTCAATGATCTCGTCACTGTCCTGGCCGCGGTTGGTCAGGCGCTGGTGCAGGGCCTGCAGCGACGGCGGCAGGATGAAGATCGAGCGTGCCTGCGGCATCAGCTTGCGCACTTGCTCGGCGCCTTGCCAGTCGATTTCCAGAATCAGGTCGTGACCTTCGTCCAGCGTCTGCTGCAGGCGGCTTTGCGAGGTGCCGTAGAAGTTGCCGAAGACTTCGGCGCGTTCGAGGAAATCGCCGTGCTCGCCCATCTTCACGAACTCTTCGCGGGTCACGAAGTGATAGTTCACGCCGTCCACTTCACCCGGACGCATGGCGCGGGTGGTGTGGGAGATCGAGACGCGGATCTCTGGATTGGCATCGGTCAAAGCCTTGACCAGGCTGCTCTTGCCTGCGCCCGATGGCGCGGAAATGATGTACAGGGTGCCGGTGCTGTGGGTCATGTCTGTTGCCTTACTCAATATTCTGCACTTGTTCGCGCATCTGCTCGATCAACACCTTGAGGTTGACGGCGGCCTGGGTGCTGCGCGGGTCGAAGGCCTTGGAGCCCAGTGTGTTGGCTTCGCGGTTGAGCTCCTGCATCAGGAAGTCCAGGCGCCGGCCAGCGGCACCGCCGGACTTGAGCACCCGGCGAACTTCGATGATGTGGGTGCTCAGGCGATCCAGCTCTTCGGCCACATCGCTCTTTTGCGCGAGCATGACCATTTCCTGTTCCAGGCGCTGCGGATCCAGTTCGGCCTTCATGTCGGTGAAGCGGTCGAGGACTTTCTGGCGCTGGGTCGCAAGCATCTGCGGCACCAATTCACGCAAGGTCACGACGTCCTCTTCAATGGAGGTCAGGCGCTCGTTGATCAGGCGTGCCAGCTCTGCGCCTTCGCGCTCGCGGCCGGCCTTGAGTTCCTTGAGGCCTTGATTGAACAGGGCCAGAGCATCGGCGTTCAGTGCTTGTGGATCAGTCGCGTCGGCCACCAGCACGCCGGGCCAGGCCAGCACTTCCAGCGGATTCAGCGCCGCCGGGTTCTTGATCAGGCCGGCAACGGTTTCGGCGGCGGCGACCAGTTGCGCGGCGCGCTCGCGATCGACCTGCAACGGCTTGCCGGTGCTTTCTTCAGTGAAACGCAGGGTGCATTCCAGTTTGCCCCGCGAAAGGCCCTGGCGCAGGGCTTCACGCACGGCGCCTTCGAGGTCGCGGAACGACTCCGGCAGGCGCAGATGCGGTTCCAGATAGCGGCTGTTGACCGAGCGCAGCTCCCAGCTCAGGGTGCCCTGGACGCCGGCTTTCTCGACGCGGGCGAAGGCGGTCATGCTGTGCACCATGGCGGTGACCTCGCAATGCAGATCGGCGCAGAAGGGATGTTCCGCAGGCTCGATATCAATGAATTTAAGCCGACTGGCAGCAAAGGCGCAGGATTGTAGCGCAGTGCGGCGGATGCGCCCAAACACACGGTGTGACAAAGGGCTGCAGGCCGTCGGTTATGCGCGTTTCAGGGCTCTGGGTCGACGGCCGGAATTTTTAACCCGTGCCCAGGCGCGGTGCAGCGCTCTATAATGCTCGGCAGTTTTCCGTCCCCAGTACAGGTATTCCCTATGAAACGTCCAAGTGGTCGCGCTGCCGATCAGCTTCGCTCGATCCGCATTACCCGCAACTACACCAAACACGCCGAGGGATCCGTACTGGTCGAATTCGGTGATACCAAGGTCATCTGCACCGTCAGCGTCGAAAACGGCGTGCCGCGTTTCCTCAAAGGCCAGGGCCAGGGCTGGTTGACTGCCGAATACGGCATGCTGCCGCGCGCCACCGGCGAGCGTAACCAGCGTGAAGCCAGCCGTGGCAAGCAGGGCGGTCGTACCCTGGAAATCCAGCGCCTGATCGGCCGCTCCCTGCGCGCTGCGCTGGACATGTCCAAGCTGGGCGACGTGACCCTGTACGTCGACTGCGACGTGATCCAGGCTGACGGCGGCACCCGCACTGCGTCCATCACCGGCGCCATGGTGGCCCTGGTCGATGCGTTGAAAGTGATCAAGAAGCGCGGCGGCCTGAAAGGCGGCGACCCGCTCAAGCAGATGATCGGCGCGGTGTCGGTTGGCATGTATCAGGGCGAGCCAGTGCTGGATCTGGACTATCTTGAAGATTCCGCCGCCGAGACCGACCTCAACGTGGTGATGACCAGCACGGGTGGCTTTATCGAAGTCCAGGGCACGGCCGAAGGCGCGCCGTTCCAGCCTGAAGATCTGAACGCCATGCTGGAACTGGCCAAGAAAGGCATGAACGAAATCTTCGAACTGCAAAAGGCTGCACTGGCCGACTGAGCAGGTTCGTAACCCGCAAGGAGGACACGATGAGTGATGAGCAAGAGTTGCTGCCCAAGCCGAGCCAGGAGGTTCGTCAATGGGCGATGTTTTGTCACTTGTCCGCCTTGCTGGGGATCTGGATTCCGTTCGGCAACCTGATCGGGCCACTGATCCTGTGGCAGATGAAGCGCGAGACCGATCCGTTCATCGACGCTCAGGGCAAGGAGGCGCTGAATTTTCAGATCACCGTGGCGATTGCCGCCGCGATCTGTCTGCTGCTGATGGTGTTGATCATCGGCTTCTTCTTGCTGGGCCTGCTGGCCATCGGCGCGCTGGTTCTGACGATCATTGCCGGGGTGAAGGCCAATGAAGGGTTCCCATACCGTTATCCGTTCACTTGGCGGTTGATCAAATAACGATCAGCGCAAATGACCTGTAATCAGCGCGCACAAAAAAGCCGACAGCGATGTCGGCTTTTTTGCATCCACGAATCAACGCTTAGATGGTCAGCGTCCAGTCGTAGTCGACGATCAGCGGCGCGTGCTGCGAGAACCGTGGCTGACGCGGCAGGCGCGCGCTGCGTACGAAACGACGCAGGCCCGGGGTCAGCAACTGGTAGTCGAAGCGCCAGCCCAGATTCAGCATCTCGGCCTGTTCGTTGTCCGGCCACCAGCTGTACTGGTCGCCTTCGCGGCTGACTTCGCGCAGGGCATCGACGTAGCCCATGTTGCCGACAATCTCGTCCATCCAGGCGCGTTCTGGCGCCAGGAAGCCCGGGGATTGCTGGCTGTCGCGCCAGTTCTTGATGTCGAGCTTCTGCTGCGCAACGTACAGCGAGCCACAATAAATGTACTCGCGACGTTTACGCCGCTGCTTGTCCAGGTACTTGCCGAAGTCGTCCATGAGCTTGAACTTCTGGTTCAAGTCCTCATCGCCGTTCATCCCCGAAGGAAGCAGCAAGGTGGCAATACTGACTTTGTCGAAATCTGCTTGCAGGTAGCGCCCGTAGCGGTCGGCCGTCTCGAAACCGAGACCGCTGATGACAGCCTTCGGTTGCAACCGCGAATACAAAGCCACGCCACCTTGGGCAGGGACTTCAGCATCGCAGGCATAAAGGAAGTAGCCATCCAGTTGGAAGGCTGGGTCATCCAGTTCAAAGGCGGAGGCACGGGTGTCCTGCAGGCAGATGACGTCGGCATTCTGTGCCTGCAGCCAACTGAGCAAACCACGCTCGACTGCAGCCTGAATACCATTGACGTTCACACTGATGATCCGCATAAATGGCCCCAAAAATCGCGTGCGTGTATGATACACGGCGTCAAGCTAATTAGCTAAATCCGTGGTATTTGGGGTTTTTTTCATGCAGGCGTATCAGCGCGATTTCATTCGTTTTGCCATCGATCGCGGCGTTTTGCGCTTCGGTGAGTTCACCCTGAAGTCCGGGCGCACCAGTCCTTACTTCTTCAATGCCGGCCTGTTCAACTCGGGCTCGGCCCTGGCGCAGCTGGGGCGTTTCTACGCGGCAGCCATTGCCGAAAGTGGCATTCCGTTCGACGTGCTGTTTGGCCCGGCCTACAAAGGCATCCCGCTGGCAGCGACCACCGCTGTCGCGCTGGCCGAGCATCACGACCGTGACCTGCCTTGGTGCTTCAACCGCAAGGAAGCCAAGGCGCACGGCGAAGGCGGCAGCCTGGTCGGCGCACCGCTGACCGGCGACGTGCTGATCATCGACGACGTGATCACCGCCGGCACCGCGATCCGCGAAGTGATGCAGATCATCGCCTCGCAGGACGGCGCCAAGGCTGCCGGCGTGCTGATCGCCCTGAACCGTCAGGAGCGTGGCAACGGTGAGTTGTCGGCGATCCAGGAAGTCGAGCGTGATTTCGGTATCCCGGTGATCAGCATCGTTTCGCTGAACCAGGTGCTGGAATTCCTCGCCGACGACCCGCAGCTCAAGCAGCATCTGCCAGCCGTGGAAGCGTACCGCGCCCAGTTCGGCGTGTAACCGCATCCCCTCTGGAGGAGCTGCCGGCTGCGATCTGTTGATCTTGTTTTTGAAAGCAAGCGTCAAAAAATCGCAGCCTGCGGCAGCTCCTACAGAGATCTCTGTCAGCTTCGGCCAGGCCAGATTGAACATGAAGGTGGTCAGGGTCAGCAGCAAGCCACTGACCGCGACGATGTCACTGAACGGCATTGAGTCCCAGCGTTGCGCACAACAAATCGTGGGAGTCCTCGCTGATGCGCAAGGTTTTCGGCCTTGATCGTGAGCGAGATCTGCATGACTCGGGCCTCCGGGGTTATTTGTCGCTGGCAACCGGGTACGGATCTTGGGGGGCATCGCCTTGACCGGTGAGAATCTTCCAGCCGTTCAGGACGTGCGCGGTCTTGCGCGATTGAGGGCAGGGCGGCATTGAGGTTTTAGCCTGATTTGAATAAAGGTGGCCGCAGTCCACGCATTCATAGGTGCCTGCTGACACATCACTGCCGTAGGGAACGTAGTCTTTTTTCATGGGTAAATCTCCGGTGGGTGAGGGGAAGATCCTAGGGAGATTTGTTCTGATGGGCTGTCGGACGTTTCGCTAAGTGAAGTCAGATGCTTCTTGCAGGCATAAAAAAGATCGCAGACGTCGTCAGCTCCTACAGAAATTTCATGCACACGAAATTTCTTTTGTAGGAGCTGCCGCAGGCTGCGATCTTTTGCGTTTCAGCTATCAGTGACGCTTGCGATTGCTGATCAGCGTGCCCACACCGGTGTCGGTGAAGATTTCCAGCAGGATCGCGTTCGGTACGCGACCGTCGATGATCAGAGAACTGCCAACCCCGCCCTGAACCGCTTCCAGTGCGCAGCGGATCTTCGGCAGCATGCCGCCGTAGATGGTGCCGTCGGCGATCAGGTCGTCGACCTGCTGGGTGCTCAGGCCGGTCAACACGGTGCCCGACTTGTCCATCAGGCCGGCGATGTTGGTCAGCAGCATCAGCTTCTCGGCTTTCAGCGCCTCGGCAACTTTACCTGCCACCAGGTCGGCGTTGATGTTGTACGACTCGCCGTTCTCACCCACGCCGATCGGTGCGATCACCGGGATGAAGTTGCCTTTGACCAGCAGGTTCAGCAGTTCGGTGTTGATCCCGACCACTTCGCCGACCTGACCGATGTCGATGATTTCCGGCTGGGTCATCTCTGGGGTCTGGCGGGTGACGGTCAGTTTCTTCGCACGAATCAGCCCGGCGTCCTTGCCGGTCAGGCCGATGGCGCTGCCACCGTGACGGTTGATCAGGTTGACGATGCTTTTGTTGACCTGACCGCCGAGGACCATTTCCACCACATCCATGGTTGCGGCGTCGGTAACGCGCATGCCATCGACGAAGTGGCTTTCGATCGACAGGCGCTTGAGCAGATCACCGATCTGCGGGCCGCCGCCGTGAACCACGACCGGGTTGATGCCCACGGCTTTCATCAAGACGATGTCGCGGGCGAAGCCGGTTTTCAGCTCCTCGCTTTCCATCGCGTTGCCGCCGTATTTGATCACCAGGGTCTTGCCGACATAACGTCGGATGTAAGGCAACGCTTCGGACAGGACCTGGGCGGTGTGGGCGGCGGCTTCGCGTTCGAGGGTCATTCAGGGCTCCGGGTGAATCAGAACGGTAGTTGGAGATCAGGTGCAACGCGTTTCAGTTGGGCGTGGAACACATCCTTGATGCGCTGCAATTCAGCCTCGTCATCGGCCTCGAAGCGCAGCACCAGCACCGGTGTGGTGTTGGAGGCGCGCACCAGGCCCCAGCCTTTGGCGTAATCGACCCGCACGCCGTCGATGGTGGTCAGGTCAGCGCCTGCGCCCCACTGTGCGTCGTGCAGTGCATCAATGATGCTGAATTTGCTCTCTTCGGTCACATGGATATTGATTTCCGGCGTAGAAATATCGTTCGGGAAGGTCGCAAACAGCTCTTCCGCGGTGGATTTTTCCTTGCTGAGGATCTCCAGCAGCCGTGCGGCGCTGTAGATACCGTCGTCGAAACCGAACCAGCGTTCCTTGAAGAAGATGTGCCCGCTCATTTCGCCGGCCAATAGAGCACCGGATTGTTTCATTTTCTTTTTGATCAACGAATGGCCAGTCTTCCACATTAGCGGGCGACCACCGTATTCCTTGATCAGCGGCACCAGGCGGCGGGTGCATTTGACGTCGAAGATGATTTCCGCGTCCGGGTTGCGCGCCACCACGTCGCGGGCGAACAGCATCAGCAGGCGATCGGGATAAACGATGCTGCCGGTATTGGTCACCACACCGACACGGTCGCCATCACCGTCGAAGGCCAGGCCGATGTCGGCGTTGGTTTCCTTGACCTTGGCGATCAGGTCGACGAGGTTCTCGGGCTTGCCCGGATCCGGGTGATGGTTGGGGAAGTTGCCGTCGACTTCGCAGAACAGCGGAATGACTTCGCAGTTCAGCGCTTCGATCAGTTGCGGGGCGATCACGCCGGCCGCGCCGTTGCCGCAGTCGACTACGACTTTCAGACGTCGTGCCAGTTTGACGTCGCGGACGATTTCGGTGGTGTAGCGGTCGAGGATTTCGACCTGAGTCACGCTGCCTTGGCCGCTGCTCAGATCGTTGGTCTTGATGCGCTGATGCAGCACCTGGATCTGCTCGTTGGCAAGGGTGTCGCCCGCGATCACGATCTTGAAGCCGTTGTAGTTCGACGGGTTATGGCTGCCAGTGAGCATTACCCCCGACTTGCCGGCCAGCACGTTGGCCGCGTAATACAGCGCAGGCGTCGGGACCAGGCCGACGTCGCTGACGTGGCAGCCGCTCTCGGCAATGCCGCGGATCAGTTCTGCAACCAGCTCCGGGCCGGACAGGCGGCCGTCGCGACCGACGGAAACGTTCGGCTCGCCCTGGGCCAGGCTCTGCGAGCCGATGGCGCGGCCGATCCAGTAAGCGGTTTCGGCATTGAGGAATTCTGGCACGGTGCCGCGAATGTCATAGGCGCGGAAGATGCTGTCGGGAAGCTTCGGGGCGATCTTGGCGGGGGTGCTCATCTGCGGAAATGCTCCATCTCGAAAGTGGCAGGACACACCGACGATTCACTCGGCGGCAGGCTCAAACTGAAGGGTATGACGGCGTTTTCCACAGAGAGTTCGTGGTGTGAAAGGGCCATGACGCCTCGGCTGGCGTGGCTTGTGGCCGGCAAAACCTTGATTTCTGGCGGTAAACCTTCCGCTTGAATCTGCACAAATTTCCTCTGTAGGAGCTGCCGCAGGCTGCGATCTTTTGATCTTGATTTTGAAAAACAAAGTCAAAAGATCGCAGCCTGCGGCAGCTCCTACAGGGGCGTTATCCGTTTATCCGGTTATTTGGTGCCGGTATGGCCAAACCCGCCTGCGCCGCGCTCGGTTTCGACAAACTCTTCAACCATTTCGAAATGCGCCTGCACCACCGGCACCAGCACCAGCTGCGCCAGACGCTCGCCGACGGTCATGGTGAAGTCGTTCTGGCCACGGTTCCAGCAGGACACCATCAGCGGGCCCTGGTAATCCGAGTCGATCAGACCGACGAGGTTGCCCAGCACGATACCGTGCTTATGGCCCATGCCCGAGCGCGGCAGGATCAGTGCGGCGAGGTTCGGGTCGCCGATGTAGACCGACAGACCGGTAGGGATCAGCACGGTTTCCCCCGGCTTGATCACGATGTCCTGTTCCAGCATGGCGCGCAGGTCGAGGCCGGCGGAGCCTGGGGTGGCGTATTGCGGCAGCGGGAATTCGGTACCGATGCGTGGGTCGAGGATCTTGGCTTGCAAAGCGTGCATGTAAATTAAACCTGGTTCAGACGTTCGGCGATAAAAGTGACCAGCTGGCGAGCGATCTTGCTCTTGCTGGTCTGGGCGAAAACAGTGGCGTGAAGCGCACGGTCGATCACGCTGCAGGCGTTTTCTTCGCTGTTGAAACCGATGCTCGGGTTGGCGACGTCGTTGGCGACGATCAGGTCGAGATTCTTGTCTTTCAGCTTGCGTGCAGCGTAGTCGAGCAGGTGTTCGGTCTCGGCGGCAAAGCCGACACTGAACGGACGATCGGGGCGGGTCGCGATGGTGGCCAGGATGTCTGGGTTGCGCACCATTTGCAGGACGAAACCGTCGCCGCTTGTAGGGTCTTTCTTGAGTTTTTGCGGGGCAACGACTTCCGGGCGGTAGTCCGCCACCGCTGCCGAGGCGATGAACACATCACACGGGATGGCCGATTCGCACGCCGCGAGCATGTCGCGGGCACTGACCACGTCGATGCGCGTGACGCGATCCGGCGTCGGCAGGTGCACCGGGCCGCTGATCAGGGTCACGCGGGCGCCGGCTTCCACTGCGGCTTCGGCCAGAGCGAAGCCCATTTTCCCGGAGCTGTGGTTGGTGATGTAGCGCACCGGGTCGATGTTTTCCTGGGTCGGGCCGGCGGTGATTACCACGTGCTTGCCAGTCAGCGCCTGACGCTGGAAGCAGTCAGCCGCGCACTGCGCCAGATCGGTGGCTTCCATCATCCGGCCCATGCCGACGTCGCCGCAGGCCTGGCTGCCGGAGGCCGGGCCGAAGGTCTTCAGGCCACGACTTTCAAGGAGTTGCAGATTGGCCTGGGTCGCCGGATCGCGCCACATGGCCTGGTTCATCGCCGGCGCGACCGCCACCACGGCGTCGGTAGCAAGAACCAAAGTGGTCAGCAAATCGTTGGCGATGCCTTGGGCCAGACGGGCGATCAGGTCGGCGGTGGCCGGGGCGATCAAAACCAGATCGGCCCACTTCGCCAGCTCGATGTGGCCCATCGCCGCTTCGGCGGCCGGGTCGAGCAAGTCGAGGTGAACCGGGTGCCCGGACAGGGCCTGCATGGTCAGCGGGGTGATGAACTCGGCGCCGCCATGGGTCATGACCACGCGCACTTCGGCGCCCTGGTCGATCAGGCGACGAACCAGATCGGCGCTCTTGTAGGCCGCAATGCCGCCGCCGACGCCCAGAACGATGCGTTTCCGATACAGCCGCTGCATAGGTCTGCCTTTCATTTCGTGGGTGACATACGTGGCGAAACCCCCTCCCCAGGGTGAATTCGCCCGCAAAAAAGATGGGCTACGATATCACAGCGACCGCTACGGAACAGCGGTGCCCACAGACAAGGAAGGTGTATGAGTATTCGTGATTGGCCTGCGGCGGAACGGCCGCGGGAGAAGCTTTTGGAGCAGGGCTCGGGAAGTCTTTCCGATGCCGAATTGCTGGCGATTTTTCTACGAACCGGTGTATCCGGTAAAAGCGCGGTGGATCTGGCGCGACACTTGTTGAATCAGTTCGGCAGCCTGCGTGCGTTGCTGGAGGCTGATCTTGGGGCGTTCAGCGAACAATTGGGGCTGGGGCCGGCGAAGTTCGCCCAGTTGCAAGCCGTGCTGGAGATGGGGCGGCGACATTTGGCTGAGCGCATGCGGCAGAAAACGGCGCTGGAGAATCCACAGATGGTCCGTGATTACCTCAAAGCCATGCTGCGCCATGAGCCGCACGAGGTATTCGGTTGCCTGTTTCTGGATTCCAAGCATCAGGTGCTCACCTTCGAGGCTCTGTTTCGCGGCTCGATCGACAACACCGCCGTGCATCCGCGGGAAGTGGTAAAGCGTTCACTGGCGAACAACGCGGCGGCGGTGATCCTGTGCCACAACCATCCGTCGGGTAACTCTGATCCCAGTCAGGCTGATCGATTATTGACCAAGCGTTTGCAGAAAGCGCTTGAGTTGATTGATGTGCGGGTGCTCGACCATTTCATCGTTGGTGATGGCGAGCCGCTGTCGATGGCGGAGTGTGGCTGGATGTAGCCGGCCTTCTCTCTGTAGGAGCTGCCGAAGGCTGCGATTTTTTGATTGTGTTTTTCAGATCAAAAGATCGCAGCCTTCGGCAGTTCCTACAGGGAGATTGTGTTGTGGCGGCTTATTTGAGGTTGACCTTGGAGTAGTCCTGCCGCCCAAACGGGCTAACCGAATAACCCTGCACATCCTTGCGGGTCAGCGCATAGGCGGTTGGGTGTGCCAGCGGCAACCAAAGCGCCTGCTGCTGAATCTGCGCCTGCGCCTGTTCGTACAGTTTGGTGCGCACGCCTTGCTCGCTGGTGGTCTTGCCGGCGCTGATCAGCTTGTCCAGGTCGGCATTGCAGTAGCGGGCGAAGTTGGTGCCGGATTTGACCGCTGCGCAGGAAAACTGCGGCGTGAGGAAGTTGTCCGGGTCGCCGTTGTCGCCAGCCCAGCCCATGAACAGCAGGTCATGCTCCCCAGCCTTGGCACGGCGGATCAGTTCGCCCCACTCGATCACGCGGATTTCCGCCTGAATGCCGATTTCCGCCAGATCCGATTGCAGCAACTGCGCGCCCAGACTCGGGTTCGGGTTGAGCAGGCTGCCGGACGGACGCGTCCAGATGGTGGTCTGGAAGCCGTCCTTGAGTCCGGCCTTGGCCAGCAACGCCTTGGCTTTGGCCACGTCGTGCGGATAGCCCGGCAGGTTCTTCGCGTAGCTCCAGGTGTTCGGCGGATAAGGGCCGTTGGCCGGCTCTGCGGTGTCTTCGAACACGGCTTTGACGTAGTTGGCCTTGTCGAAAGCGAGGTTGATCGCCTGGCGCACTTCCGGTTTGTCGAGCGGTGGGTGCTGGCTGTTGATGCCGACGAAAGCGGTCATGAACGCGTCAGTCTTTTCCACTTTCAGGGTCGGCTCTTCCTGCGCAGCCTTCACGTCCAGCGGTTTTGGCGACAGGGCGATCTGGCACTCGTTGCGCCGCAGCTTTTGCAGGCGCACGTTGGCGTCCGGGGTGATGGCGAAGATCAGCGGATCGACCGCCGGCTTGCCACCGAAGTAGTCCGGGTTGGCCTTGTAGCGCACCGAGGCATCTTTCTGGAAGCGCGTGAACACAAACGGACCGGTGCCGATCGGCTGGCTGTTGAGCTTGTCGGTCGCCTCGGCCTTGAGCAGCTTGTCGGCATATTCGGCGGAATAGATGGAGGCGAAGCCCATGCTCAGGGTCGCGAGGAACGTCGAATCCGGGTGATCGAGGGTAAAGCGCACGGTCAGTGGGTCGAGTGCGTCGATCTTCTTGATCAACGCCGGCAACTGCATGGACTGGGCGTGCGGGAAGCCGCTTTGCGCGACTTTGTGCCATGGGTTGGCCGGATCGAGCATGCGGTCGAAGCTGAATTTGACGTCTTCGGCGCTCAGGGGGCGGGTCGGTTTGAAATAGTCAGTGCTGTGAAACTTCACCTGCGGGTGCAGCTTGAACACATAAGTCAGGCCGTCGGTGCTGACTTCCCAGCTGTCGGCCAGGCTCGGCACGACTTTGCCGCTGGCGGTGTCGAAGTCCACCAGGCGATTCATCAGCACGTCGGCGGAGGCATTGGTGGTGGTCAGCGAGTTGTATTGCACCACATCGAACCCTTCAGGGCTGGCCTCGGTGCAAACGCTCAGGGCGGCAGCCTGGGCCAGGGGGCTCAGCAGAAGCGGGGCGAGCAACAGGGGTAGGGCGGCGAGGCGCATGGTCGGCTTCCTTTACAGATCGAAGGCCATCTGCAGGTGCAGTCTGGAAAAGGGTTACCCTAGAGGGCTGGATTGCAAATGACTATCCCCTTTTTGCATTTTTGGGGCAGCGCAGTGGCGTTTTTCAGATCACGGTGCACGAGGAAAAGTCGAAAACCTCTGTTAGAGCGGTTTTCTGCGACGAGTGGTCAAAACTCGCCTCAGCCTTTATCCAAAGCGTCTGCAGCCGGAAAAAGCGCCTTTTTACCGGTCGATTGCACATCCATTGTTGTTGCACCCCGGTCTTTCTGGTATAAAGCAGCGCTCTTTTCTAGGGGCCCGGTTCCTTCACTGTAGGTGTAGCCGGTAAGACCTCTAAAGAAACGCGGCGCCTGGCGCCAAATGACTGAGAGATTAAGCGGCCAACCCATGCCGGGTTGGGCATGTGGTTTTAGAGGGCTGAGGCATGTCGAGAGTATGTCAAGTTACCGGTAAGGGTCCGGTAACCGGGAATAACATTTCCCACGCAAACAACAAAACCCGTCGTCGTTTCCTGCCGAACCTGCAGCATCACCGCTTCTGGGTTGAAGAAGAGAAACGTTTTGTGCGTCTGCGCGTATCTGCCAAAGGCATGCGCATCATCGACAAGCGTGGCATCAGTGTCGTGCTCGCCGAACTTCGCCGCGATGGCAAGATTTAAGGGAGCTAATCATGCGTGAATTGATTCGTTTGATCTCGAGCGCCGGTACTGGTCACTTCTACACTACCGACAAGAACAAGCGTACTACTCCGGACAAAATCGAGATCAAGAAATATGATCCGGTTGTTCGTAAGCACGTGATCTACAAGGAAGGCAAAATCAAGTAATTGATTTTTCCCGACTTACGAAAAAGGCCCGTATCTCACGATACGGGCCTTTTTTGTTGCTTCGGATTTTGCCTGTTGCCTATGTAGGAGCCTTCGGCAGCTCCTGCAGGGGATTCATGCAGGCATTTCGATCAGGCCTTCTGTTCAAAGATCACATAGATCTTGCGGCAAGCCTCCAGCACTTCCCAGGTACCACGGAAACCGGCCGGGATCACAAAGCGGTCGCCAACACGCAATGTCTTGGCATTGCCATCGCTGTCACGCAGCACCGAAACCCCCTGCAGGATTTCGCAGTATTCGTGCTCGGTGTAGTTCACCGTCCACTGCCCGACTGCGCCTTCCCACACGCCAACACCCATTTGCCCACAAGGGCTGTCGTACTGGTTGAACACCGCTTGCTCGGGGTCGCCCTTGAGCACTTTGGCCGGGTCCGGGCGATAGCGTTCGGCTGTGCTGGTGGTCAGGCTGATATCGACGACGTTCTGGATGTTCATTGTTGTTTTCTCCCGTGATGACGGCGCGGTGGCTGAAAGGGCCAAAGTCTATGTTTATTAAAATGAACACCGCAAGGGCGTATGGCGCGCTTATGTCAAATATATTGAAACAACCCCGGCCGCTGGTTTAGGGTGACGGGTGCCTTGGGCCGAAAAGCAGGCTGGCCGGGCAGCATTCCTGAAGACGACCGCGAAGACGCGGCGCTCTATTCAACAAGAGGAGGACACTCGAATGACCACCCTGACTCGTGCCGATTGGGAACAACGTGCTCGCGACCTGAAGATTGAAGGCCGTGCCTACCTCAACGGTGAATACACCGACGCCGTCTCCGGCGAGACTTTCGAGTGCATCAGCCCGGTCGATGGCCGTCTGCTGGGCAAGATCGCCAGCTGTGACGCCGCCGACGCCCAGCGCGCCGTGGAAAACGCCCGCGCCACCTTCAATTCCGGCGTGTGGTCGCGCCTGGCGCCGACCAAGCGCAAAGCCACCATGATTCGTTTCGCCAGCCTGCTCAAGCAGCACGCTGAAGAACTGGCGCTGCTCGAAACCCTCGACATGGGCAAGCCGATCAGCGACTCGCTGTACATCGACGTCCCGGGCGCGGCGCAAGCGCTGAGCTGGAGCGGTGAGGCGATCGACAAGATCTACGACGAAGTCGCCGCCACTCCGCATGATCAACTGGGTCTGGTGACCCGCGAGCCGGTCGGCGTGGTCGGCGCCATCGTGCCGTGGAACTTCCCGCTGATGATGGCCTGCTGGAAACTCGGCCCGGCGCTGTCGACCGGTAACTCGGTGATCCTCAAACCGTCGGAAAAATCCCCGCTGACCGCCATCCGCATCGCTGCGCTGGCCGTTGAGGCCGGCATTCCGAAAGGCGTGCTCAACGTGCTGCCGGGCTATGGCCACACCGTCGGCAAGGCGCTGGCGCTGCACAATGACGTCGACACGCTGGTGTTCACCGGTTCGACCAAGATCGCCAAGCAGTTGATGATCTACTCCGGCGAATCGAACATGAAGCGCGTGTGGCTGGAAGCCGGCGGCAAGAGCCCGAATATCGTCTTCGCCGATGCGCCGGACCTGCAAGCCGCTGCCGAATCCGCCGCCAGCGCCATCGCCTTCAACCAGGGCGAAGTCTGCACCGCCGGTTCGCGTCTGCTGGTCGAGCGTTCGATCAAGGACAAATTCCTGCCGATGGTGATCGAGGCGCTGAAAGCCTGGAAGCCGGGCAATCCGTTGGATCCGGCGACCAACGTCGGTGCGCTGGTCGATACCCAGCAGATGAACACCGTGCTGTCGTACATCGAATCCGGTCACACCGACGGCGCCAAACTGGTGGCCGGCGGCAAGCGCATCCTCCAGGAAACCGGCGGTACCTACGTCGAACCGACGATTTTCGACGGCGTGAGCAACGCGATGAAGATCGCCCAGGAAGAGATTTTCGGCCCGGTACTGTCGGTCATCGCCTTCGACACCGCCGAAGAAGCGATCCAGATCGCCAACGACACGCCGTATGGCCTGGCCGCTGCGGTATGGACTCAGGACATCTCCAAGGCGCACCTGACTGCCAAAGCGCTGCGCGCCGGCAGCGTGTGGGTCAACCAGTACGACGGCGGCGACATGACTGCACCGTTCGGCGGCTTCAAGCAGTCGGGCAACGGTCGCGACAAGTCGCTGCACGCGTTCGACAAGTACACCGAGCTGAAGGCGACGTGGATCAAGCTGTAAATCGCTGATGGGAGCCTGACTCGGTCAGGCTCCCGAACATACAGAGATCCCCTGTGGGAGCAAGTCTCTGTGGTGAGGGGATTTATCCCCGATCGGCTGCGAAGCAGTCGCAAAACCAGTGCATTTGATGGTGCAGGTTTTGAGGTCGCTGCGCGACCTGTCGGGGATGAATCCCCTCACCACAGGGTTTGCTCCCACATTTGGTTTTGTGGTGCATATAAGAATATCCACAGGAGCGTGGACCATGCGTTGGGCGACGTATTTCGCCGTGTTGGCGTCTGTCTTGAGTGTCGGCCTGGCCCTGGGGGTCAGCATGCCGCTGGTGTCGTTGCGTCTGGAGGGCTGGGGTTACGGCTCTTTCGCCATCGGTGTGATGGCGGCGATGCCAGCGATTGGCGTGTTGCTCGGGGCGAAGATTTCCAGTCATCTGGCGGCGCGTTTCGGCACCGCCAACCTCATGCGTCTGTGCCTGTGGGCCGGGGCGTTGTCGATCGGCTTGCTGGCGCTGTTGCCGAGTTATCCGGTCTGGCTGGTGCTGCGCCTGATGATCGGGGTGATCCTGACCATCGTGTTTATCCTCGGTGAGAGCTGGATCAATCAACTGGTCGTCGAACACTGGCGCGGTCGTCTGGTCGCTCTGTATGGCAGCAGCTATGCGCTGAGCCAACTGTCTGGTCCGCTGCTGCTGGGGGCGCTGGGTACTGAGCACGATTATGGTTTCTGGGTCGGTGTCGGGCTGCTGACAGTCTCGCCATTGCTGTTGATGGGCCGCAGCGGTGCACCGAGTAGTGAAGCCAGCAGTGTGACGTTCAGTGATCTGTGGGGTTTTGCCCGGGAGCTACCGGCGATTGCCTGGGCGGTGTCACTGTTCGCCGCGTTCGAAGCGATGATCCTCACGCTGTTGCCGGTGTATTGCCTGCAGCAGGGCTTCACCGCCGAGATTGCGTTGGCGATGGTCAGCACGGTGGTGGTCGGCGACGCGCTGCTGCAACTGCCAATCGGCGCGCTGGCGGATTATCTGTCGCGCCGCACGTTGTTCACCGGTTGCGCAGTGATCCTGATGCTGTCGAGCCTGGCGATTCCGCTGTTGATCGACACGCTGCTGATCTGGCCGTTGTGGGTGTTGTTCGGGGCCAGCGCCGGTGGCCTGTTCACCTTGTCACTGATCCTGATCGGCGAGCGTTATCGCGACGATGCGCTGGTGCGGGCCAATGCGCACATTGCGCAGCTGTGGGGTGTCGGCTGTCTGATCGGGCCTTTGCTGGCGGGGGCGGGCAGCCAGTGGATCAGTGGGCACGCGTTGCCGTTGTTGATGGCGGTCGGGGCGTTCGGGTTGGTGATTCTGCTGATGCGCCAAGGTGCATTCGGGGCGGTGCAAACGGCTTAAGGTCAAAAGATCGCAGCCTGCGGCAGCGCCTGCAGGGAAAACGCATTCCAGTGCAGGAGCTGCCGCAGGCTGCGATCTTTTGCTTTTTAAAGCATCTGTTCCAGGCCCACCGTGGTGCTGAACCACGCATTGAAGCGCCGCCACCAGCTCCCCGGTTCCTTGGTCAGGGTGTGCAACTGGCCGTTGTCCTCGGTCACCCAGACGATCTGGCCATCCTGCAGTTTCGCCTGATAACTCAGGGCCGGCGCCATGCCTTGCAGCGCCAGTTCGCGTACGTGTTCGGCCAGTTCCGGGCTGTCCACCAGGACTCCGACTTCGGTGTTCCATAGCACCGAGCGCGGATCGAAGTTGAAAGAGCCGATGAATGCTTTCTGCCGGTCGAAAATCATCGCCTTGCTGTGCAGGCTGGAATCCGAACCGCGGAAAGACTTGCTGTAAAACAGATGTGGGCCGCTGCCATAGTTATCACCAGGCTGACGGCGCAGCTCATACAGTTTTACCCCGTGCTCCAGCAGCGCCTTGCGATACGGCGCATAACCGCCGTGCACTGCCGGCACATCGGTGGCTTCCAGCGAGTTGGTCAGCAGGCTCACCGAGACCCCGGCGTCGGCACGCCCGGTCAGGTACACCAGCCCCGGCTGGCCGGGCACGAAGTACGCCGAGATCATGATCAGCTCTTTGCTGACGCCGCGCAGTTCCGGCGCCAGTTGCGTGGTCAGCAGCAGTTGCGGATCCGGTTCGTCCTTTGCCAGCACTTTGCTCGGCGCATCCCACAGCGCCTGGTTCCAGGCCCAGATCAGCTCCTTGCGCCAGATATCCAGGCGTGGCGCGGTCGTGAACGTCATCAGTTGTTGATACAACGCGTGGTTCTGTTTGCGGGTTTCCTCCAGCGATTCTTCGAGGCGCGTGCGGGTGTTCTGCAGGTCTTTGGCGTTTGGTTTGCTGGAGAGGAATTCGTCGATCGGCTTGCTCAGCGCGCTGTTCCAGTACTGGTCGAAACTGTGCCCGAGTTGCTCGGCCACCGGGCCGACGCTGAGCATATCGATGTCGGTGAAATTCAGGTTCGGCTCGGCATCGAAATACTCATCGCCCAGATTGCGCCCGCCGACGATGGCCACGCTGTTGTCCGCCAGGAACAGTTTGTTGTGCATGCGCCGGTGTTGCAGCGACAGGTTGAACAGGCGCCCGGCGGCGCGGGTCACGCCGGTGCTGCGGCCCAGGTGCAGCGGGTTGAACAGGCGGATCTGGATCTGTGGATGCGCCGCCAGCGTGGCGATGATCGTGTCGAGGCCGTCGCTGGTGGTGTCGTCGAGCAGGATGCGTACGCGCACGCCGCGGTCGGCGGCTTTGAGCAGTTCTTCCACCAGCATCCGCGTGCTGACGCCGTCATGGACGATGTAGTACTGCAAATCGAGGCTGGTTTGTGCATGGCGAATCAGCTCGGCGCGGGCGGTGAACGCCTCGGTGCTGTTGGACAGCAAGCGGAAGCCGGAACGACCCTGATAGGGCGCGGCCTGCTCCTGGATCGATTGGCCGAAGCTGGAGTTCGACGCCGGCAAGGCCTGGCTCGGCTCACGCGGCACATCAAGGCTGGTGCAGCCGCTCAAGAGCGAGGCGAGCATCAGCAAAACAAGTAGGGGCTGTCTGAGGCTCACTTAGGATCGTTCCGGTCGGCGGCAAAGGTCGGCATATGGACGCTGATCACTCGAAAAAGGTCAGTCGGCTTCGGCCAGCAATTTGATCGCCGCCGCGCCGACCTTGCGCACCGCTTCTTCGATCTGCGGTGTCGGTTTGGCAGCGTAGTTCATCCGCAGGCAATTGCGGTACTTGCCCGAGGCGGAAAAGATGCTGCCGACGGCAATCTGTACGCCCTGATCGTGCAGCGCGCGATTGAGTTTCAGCGTATCGAAACCCTCCGGCAATTCGACCCACAACATGAAGCTGCCCTGTGGGCGGCTGGCGCGGGTCCCGGCCGGGAAGTAGCGGGTAACCCAGTCGATCATCGCGTCACGATTGCGCTGGTATTGGCTGCGCATCCGCCGCAAGTGCGGTTCGAAGTACCCACCCTTGAGAAATTCGGCAATGGCAATTTGTGGCTGTGGCGCGGTGGAACCGGTGCTGATGTATTTCATGTGCAGCACCCGTTCCAGATACCGTCCCGGCGCGACCCAACCGATGCGCAGCCCCGGCGCCAGGGTCTTGGAAAACGAACTGCACAGCAGCACGCGGCCATCTTCGTCGAAGGACTTGATCGTGCGCGGACGCGGGTAGGTGTAGGCCAGTTCGCCATACACATCGTCCTCGATGATCGCCACATCGTAGCGCTGCGCGAGGTTGAGCAGGGCGCGTTTGCGCGACTCCGGCATGATGTAGCCGAGCGGATTGTTGCAGTTGGGGGTGATCTGGATGACCTTGATCGGCCACTGCTCCAGCGCCAATTCGAGCGCGTCGAGGCTGATGCCGGTCAGTGGGTCGGTGGGGATTTCCAGGGCTTTCATGCCCAGCCCTTTGAGCGTCTGCATGGCGCCGTGAAAGCTTGGCGAATCCACTGCAACGATGTCACCCGGCTCGCAGATCGCGTGAATGCTGGTGGACAGCGCTTCGTGGCAACCGGTGGTGATCACCAGGTCGCTGGCGCTCAACTGGCAGCCGGAATCGAGCATCAGTCGGGCGATCTGCTCGCGCAGTTCAAGGGTGCCGTGGATGTTGTCGTAATACAGACCGGGCATGTCCTGGCGGCGGCTGATTCGCGCCAGTCCGCGCAGCAGCGGTTTCATGGTGGGCGTGGTCACGTCGGGCATGCCGCGACCCAGTTGCACCACGTCCTTGCGCGGCACCGCGCGAATCAGCTCCAGCACCTGATCCCACTGTGAAATCTCCACCGGCCGCTGCGCCGGACGCCCGACCGCAGGCAGCTCCGGCAACTCGCGGCCCACCGGAACGAAGTAGCCGGACTTGGGTTTCGGTGTCGCCAGGCCGCTGTCTTCAAGCATGCGATAGGCCTGTTGCACCGTGCTCAGGCTGACCCCGTGTTCTACGCTCAAGGCGCGCACCGAAGGCAGGCGATCGCCAGGACGGTAGAAGCCTTGTTCGATGCGGGTGCCGAGCAGCTCGGCGAGGTTCACATACAGGGTCATGGGACTGCCTCGATGCAGTTGATTCGTTAAACCAGTACAGATGCGGCAAAAATCGGTGATTCAGTCTCAGGAATGGCAAATCTGTATGGAGTTAATACAGATGTGTTGAATCTGTAATGCTTTTGCCGACCCGCGCATCATGGAATCTCTGGCTACCCAAGTAAACAGGAGCGACAAAAATGAACGGCTTGAGCGATGTGCGGCTGACGTTACACAGTCAGGAACTGGCGGCAGGGCAGGAGGACAGTGCATGGAATACCGCCATGCGCAACGCGCCATCCGGCCTGAGTCGCTGGGGCCTGTTCTGGCATCGTCTGCACACGCGCAAGGCGCTTTTGAATCTGACGCCGGAGCAGCTCAAGGATGTCGGGCTGACCCGGGAGCTGGCGCAGGAGGAGGGGTTGAAGCCGTTCTGGCGGCTGTAACCTGATTTGAAATGCATTCCCCTGTAGGAGCTGCCGCAGGCTGCGATCTTTTGCTCTTCAAAAACAAAGTCAAAAGATCGCAGCCTGCGGCAACTCCTACAGGGGCAGCGGCTTTCAGACCAATTCTTTGAGCCGATGCCACAACATTCCCAGCGCCAGCAACGGCGAACGCAAATGCTTGCCGCCGGGGAAGGTGATGTGTGGCACCTGGGCGAACAGATCAAAGCCACCGCTGTGCTGCCCGCTGATCGCCTCGGCCAGCAGCTTGCCGGCCAGGTGCGTGGCATTCACCCCGTGCCCGGAATAGGCCTGGGCGTAATACACATTCGGCTGATCATTGAGTCGGCCAATCTGTGGCAACCGGTTGGCACCGATGCCGATCATCCCGCCCCATTGATAGTCGATCTTCACGCCCGCCAGTTGCGGAAACACTTCGAGCATCTTCGGCTGCATGTAGGCGCCGATGTCCTTCGGGTCGCGTCCGGAATAGTGGCAGGCACCGCCGAACAACAGGCGTCGATCGGCCGAGAGCCGGTAGTAATCCAGCGCCACGCGCTGGTCGCAGACCGCCATGTTTTGCGGTAGCAGGCTGTGTGCCAGTTCTGCGGACAGCGGTTCGGTCGCGATGATGTAGCTGCCGGCGGGCAGTACTTTGCCGCTGAGTTGTGGATTGAGGTCGTTGAGATAAGCGTTGCAACCGAGCACCAGAGTTTTTGCCCGCACCGAACCTTGAGCAGTGTGGACGCGAACTTCTGGGCCGTAATCGATACGCGTCACCGCCGATTGCTCGAACAGCTGCACGCCCAATTGCTGTGCGGCAGCGGCTTCGCCCAGCGCCAGGTTCAGTGGGTGCAGATGCCCGGAACCCATGTCGATCAAACCACCGACGTAGCGGTTGGAGCCGACCACCGTGTGCATTTCACCGGCTTGCAGCAGACGGGTTTCGTAGCGATAGCCGAGGCTGCGCAGCTCTTCGGCGTCTTCGGCAAAGCCTTCGAGGTCGGCCGGTTTGTTGGCGAGGTCGCAGTAGCCCCAAGTCAGATCGCACGGGATCTGGAGCCGTTCGACGCGCTGGCGGACGATTTCCACCGCTTCCAGGCCCATCAGTTTCATCTGGCGTACGCCGTCAGTGCCGATGACGTTGCTGAACTGTTCGAGACCGTGGCCGACCCCGCGAATCAACTGTCCGCCGTTACGGCCGCTGGCGCCCCAGCCGATCCGGTGCGCCTCCAGCAACACCACGCTGAGGCCGCGCTCGGCCAGTTCCAGCGCGGTGTTCAACCCGGAGAAGCCGCCGCCGACCACGCACACGTCTGCGCTCAGCTCGCCTTGCAGCACCGGATAGTCGGGCTGCGGCAGGCTGCTGGCGGCATAGTAAGAGGCAACGTGGGGTTGGCTCGCGAAGGTTCGGGCGCGGGCATTCATGGGCATCATCCAACGGCTGGGTGTCGAGAAAATTTGACGGAGCATAAGCCGCACGGCCGAAGACCGGCAACACTGGTCGGCCGTTGCTGTCTCGATCACGGCTTTTGCGGCACAATTGCCACCTATTTCATGTGGGTTACCGTTTCGATGAGTTGCAACCGCCAGACCATTCGCGACCTGCGTCAGCAAATCCCCTCGTTCGAGTGCGTGCCCGGTTGCCACGATTGCTGCGGGCCGGTGACTACTTCGCCAGAAGAAATGTCACGTCTGCCGCGCAAGACCCGCGCCGAACAGGATGCGGCGATGGAAGAGTTGAACTGTGTGCACTTGGGGCCGAATGGCTGCACGGTGTATGAAGAGCGACCGCTGATCTGCCGATTGTTCGGCACCACCAAAACCCTGCCGTGCCCGAACGGGCGGGGGCCGGTGGAGCTGATTCATCCGCGCGTTGAAAAGCAGATCTTCGAGTACATGGCTTCGAATCGGCAGGTGCTGGTTTAACGGGCTCAATCGGAACCGAGTTGACGCCTTCGCGAGCAGGCTCGCTCCCACATTTGAAATGCATTCCCCTGTGGGAGCGAGCCTGCTCGCGAATGCAGCGACGCCAATCTTCAGTCTGGAATGGGAAGGCTCAGACTCTCCTTCACCTCTTCCATCACGATATAGCTCTTCGACTCACGCACATGCGGCAGCTTCAACAGAATGTCGCCCAGCAGTTTGCGGTACGAGGCCATCTCGGAAATCCGCGCCTTCACCAGATAGTCGAAATCCCCTGAAACCAGGTGGCATTCCAGCACATGCGGCAGTTTCAGCACCGCGCGTCGGAACTCTTCGAAAGTGTCGCCTGATTTGTAGTCGAGGCTGATCTCGACGAACACCAGCAGGCTACCCTTCAGATGCTGCGGGTTGAGCCGGGCGTTGTAGCCCATGATGATCCCTTCGCGCTCCAGCCGCCGCACCCGTTCCGTACATGGCGTGGTGGACAGACCGACCTTCTCCCCGAGTTCGGTAAACGATATCCGCCCGTCCGCCTGCAGGATCCGCAAGATGTTGCGGTCGATCTTGTCCAGCTCACGTTTGGTCTGAGTGTTGGTACGCATAGGGGATGCGCCTCCGTGAAAAGGGTTTTTGCCGAGAATTGTCGCCAAATATAGGCGCTTATATAGTGAAATGCACTGGCCATTCTTTTTTACACTGCGCGCATCATTGCTCTAACAACAGACGTACGCGGCCCCGCCGCGATGAGGGATACAAAAATGCGCGTAATGGTCTTGGGTAGCGGCGTCATCGGTACCGCCAGTGCTTACTATCTGGCTCGTGCCGGGTTTGAAGTGGTGGTAGTCGACCGGCAGCCAGCCGTAGCCATGGAGACTAGTTTCGCCAACGCCGGCCAGGTGTCGCCGGGTTATGCCTCGCCGTGGGCCGCGCCGGGTGTGCCGCTCAAGGCCATCAAGTGGTTGCTGCAGCGCCATGCGCCGCTGGCGATCAAAGCCACTGCCGACATCGACCAGTACCTGTGGATGGCGCAGATGCTGCGCAACTGCACCGCCAGCCGTTACGCGGTGAACAAGGAGCGCATGGTGCGTCTGTCCGAGTACAGCCGCGACTGCCTCGACGAACTGCGCGCCGAAACCGGCATCGCCTACGAAGGCCGCAGCCTCGGCACCACCCAACTGTTCCGTACCCAGGCACAGCTCGATGGCGCCGCCAAAGACATCGCCGTGCTGAAAGAGTCCGGCGTGCCGTTTGAAGTCCTCGATCGCGCCGGCATTGCCCGCGTCGAGCCGGCACTGGCCAATGTCACCGACATCCTCGCCGGAGCTCTGCGTCTGCCGAACGACCAGACGGGCGACTGCCAGATGTTCACTACGCGCCTGGCGGAAATGGCCGTGAAACTCGGTGTGGAGTTCCGCTTCGGCCAGGACATTCAGCGGCTCGACTACGCCGGTGACCGCATCAACGGTGTATGGATCGACGGCAAGCTGGAAACCGCCGATCGCTACGTGCTGGCCCTCGGCAGCTACTCGCCGCAACTGCTCAAGCCTTTGGGCATCAAGGCTCCGGTGTATCCGCTCAAGGGTTACTCGCTGACCGTGCCGATCACCAACCCGGCCATGGCCCCGACTTCGACCATTCTCGACGAGACCTACAAGGTCGCGATCACCCGATTCGACAACCGCATCCGCGTCGGCGGCATGGCGGAGATTGCCGGTTTCGACCTGTCGCTGAACCCGCGTCGGCGCGAAACCCTGGAGATGATCGTCAACGACCTTTATCCTCAGGGCGGCAATCTGACCGAGGCGAGCTTCTGGACCGGTCTGCGTCCGACCACCCCGGACGGCACGCCGATCGTGGGCGCCACGCCGTTCAACAACCTGTTCCTCAACACCGGTCACGGCACCCTGGGTTGGACCATGGCGTGCGGTTCCGGTCGTTTGCTGGCCGATCTGATGGCGAAGAAAAAGCCGCAGATCAGCGCCGAAGGCCTCGATATTTCCCGTTACGGCAACAAGCCTCAGGAGTCCGCAAAACATGGCAATCCAGCGCCAGCTCACCAATGAGCGCATGAGTCAGATCGTCACCCACAACGGCACCGTGTATCTGGCCGGACAGGTCGGCGACGACTTCGACGCCGGGGTCGAACAGCAGACCCGCGACGTGCTCGCCAATATCGAGCGTTTGCTGGATCTGGCCGGGACTGACAAGCAGCATCTGCTGTCGGCAACGATCTACCTGAACGACATCGAGGCGCACTTTGCCGGGATGAACTCGGTGTGGGATCAGTGGCTGCCCAAAGGCGCTGCTCCGGCCCGGGCCACCGTCGAAGCGAAGATGGCCAAGCCGAGCATTCTGGTCGAGATCTCCATCGTCGCCGCGTTGCCGTAACCGTTTCAAAGATCCCTCTCCCGGCGCTGTTGGCGGTTCACGTCGTCAGTCGGCGCCGGTTTTTCTTCCCATGACCGCCAAGAAGTCTGCTGCCATGCGTCCTGCCCGTGCCCTGATCGACCTAGAAGCCCTGCGTCACAACTACCGAATTGCCCGCGAAGTCACCGGCGCCAAGGCGCTGGCAGTGATCAAGGCTGATGCCTACGGTCACGGTGCGGTGCGTTGCGCCCAGGCGCTGGAAGCCGAGGCCGACGGGTTTGCCGTCGCCTGCATCGAAGAAGCGCTGGAGCTGCGCGCGGCCGGCATCAAGGCTCCTGTGTTGTTGCTCGAAGGCATCTTCGAAGCTGATGAGCTGGCGCTGATCGTCGAGCATGATTTCTGGACCGTGGTGCATTCGCTGTGGCAGCTCGAAGCGATCGAGCAGGCGGCCTTGAGCAAACCGATCACCGTGTGGCTCAAGCTCGACTCGGGCATGCACCGTGTGGGCCTGCATCCGAAGGATTACGCGGCGGCCTACCAGCGTCTGCTGGCCAGCGGCAAAGTGGCGAAGATCGTGCTGATGAGCCACTTCGCCCGCGCCGATGAACTGCATGAGCAGAGCAGCGCCGATCAAGTCGCAGTGTTTGAGGCTGCCCGTCAGGGCCTCGCCGCCGAGGTCAGCCTGCGCAACTCGCCAGCCGTGCTCGGTTGGCCGCAGATTCACAGCGACTGGGTGCGCCCGGGCATCATGCTCTACGGCGCCACCCCGTTCGAAGAAGTCAACGCCGTGGCCGAGCGCCTGCAACCGGTGATGACCCTCGAATCGAAAGTCATCTGCGTACGTGAGCTGCCCGCCGGCGAGCCGATCGGTTATGGCGCCAAATTCATCACCGACAAGCCGATGCGCATCGGCGTGGTCGCCATGGGGTACGCCGATGGCTACCCGCGTCATGCCCCGACCGGCACGCCGGTGCTGGTTGCCGGCAAACGCAGCCGCCTGCTGGGCCGCGTGTCGATGGACATGCTCTGCATTGACCTCACCGATGTGCCGGAAGCGGACCTCGGTTCGACCGTCGAGCTGTGGGGCAAAAACATCCTCGCCAGTGAAGTCGCACAGTGGGCGGACACCATTCCGTATCAGATCTTCTGCAACCTGCGTCGCGTGCCAAGGCTCTATTCCGAGGGTTGACGCCGCTGCGGGGGCCAAGTGTTGTAAATACTGAACGCTGTCGCCATGATAACGCTCAATATTCTTACAACATCAGGAGGCTCCCGCCTTGGACGTCGGTGAACGACTGCAATCGATCCGCAAGCTCAAAGGGCTTTCCCAGCGTGAACTCGCCAAACGTGCGGGCGTCACCAACAGCACCATTTCGATGATCGAAAAGAACAGCGTCAGCCCTTCGATCAGTTCGCTGAGGAAGGTTCTGGGCGGGATTCCCATGTCCATGGTCGAGTTCTTTTCCGAAGAAATCCTGCAGGAAGTCCCGACCCAGATCGTCTACAAGGCCAACGAGCTGATCGACATCTCCGACGGCGCGGTGACCATGAAACTGGTCGGCCGCGCGCACCCGAGCCGGGCCATCGCGTTTCTCAACGAAATCTACCCGCCGGGCGCCGATACCGGTGAAGAAATGCTCACCCATGAAGGCGAGGAAACCGGGATCCTGGTGGAAGGTCGTCTGGAATTGGTCGTGGGCCTTGAAACTTTTATTCTCGAAGCCGGCGACAGCTACTATTTTGAAAGTACCAAGCCGCATCGTTTTCGTAATCCGTTCGACGCGCCTGCGCGACTAATCAGCGCAGCCACGCCGGCGAATTTTTAAACACAGAGGCGCCAAGCCATGACGGCGAAGGCATCCGCAGAGTTTTTCCACAGCGCGGTATAACCCCTTCGACTATGGGGTTGTTTCAGTGTGGCGGGCTACCCGCTATACTTGCGCCCGCCTGCGAACCGTGGCCGCAGGCGTGAATAGCCACCATTGAGGGTGAACGCGTGAACCTAATTATGAAAATGCTGGCCGCACCAGCAACCGTACTGGCCCTCTGGGCTGTCAGCGCTCAAGCTGCGACGAATGACGACATTGCCAAGCGCCTCGAGCCGGTCGGCCAGGTGTGCGTTCAGGGGCAGGAATGCAAAGGGATGGAAGTGGCTGCGACTGCCGGCGGTGGTGGCGGTGCGAAAACGCCTGATGAAGTGATTGCAAAACATTGCAACGCTTGCCACGGAACCGGCCTGCTGGGCGCACCGAAAATCGGTGACACTGCCGCCTGGAAAGACCGCGCCGATCATCAGGGCGGCCTCGATGGCATCCTCGCCAAAGCCATCACCGGCATCAACGCCATGCCACCAAAAGGCACCTGCGCCGATTGCTCGGATGACGAGTTGAAAGGCGCGATCCAGAAGATGTCCGGCCTGAAATAAGCCGCTCTTCTGACGAAAAAAACCGTCTTCGGACGGTTTTTTTGTGCCTGCGATTCAGTAGCCCTCATCGGAACGCCGCCCGCGCAGCCCTCTCCCGGAGGGCGAGGGGGCCGACCGAGGTGTCTGGCGTCCGACATCGACCAGAAGATTGAGTCGATGATGGATTCAACAAGGCTATTTCAAGTCGGCGCATTTCCCAAATATCCCCCATTCAGTGCCCTCTCCCTCCGGGAGAGGGCCAGGTGAGGGCAACAATTTCGAGTCGGATAAATATTTCAAGAACAGCGCACATTCACTCTGAAGCTGTTCATTGCAGCAAAGTCGAGGCAAGCTCGGTCTACCTCTATTCACGGAACGGGCAGGAGGCTTCAGATGGTGCAGTTGTGTTCGATCGAACAGGCAGTGGACGAGGTGCTCGCACGCCTGCCGGCGCATATCCACATGGGCATGCCGCTGGGGCTGGGCAAGCCGAATCACTTCGTCAACGCGCTGTACCGGCGGATCAAGGGCTTGCCCGAGCGACAACTGACGATGTACACCGCGCTGTGCCTGGGGCGGCCGACGCTGGGCGACGGTCTGCAGAAACGCTTTATCGAACCCTTCGTCGAGCGCGTCTTCGGTGATTACCCCGAATTCGATTTCCTCGCCGATCTGCAGGGTGACAGCCTGCCCGCCAACATCCGTATCGAACAGTTCTTCATGCAGCCCGGCAGCCTGCTCAACAGCGCGCCTGCCCAGCAGGATTACGTCAGCAGCAACTACAGCCACGCCGCCCGTGATATCAATGCCGCCGGCCTCAATCTGGTGGCGCAATTGCTCGCCAGCAGCAGCGAACATCCTGATCGCCTGAGCCTGAGCTGCAACCCGGACATCACCCTCGACCTGTTGCCGATGATCGCCAGGCGCCGCGATGCGGGGGAGACCATCCTGCTGGTCGGTCAGGTGCACACCGATCTGCCGTACATGCCCGGCGATGCCGAAGTCGATATCGACACCTTCGACCTGCTGATCGATGCGAAGGACAGCAGCACGCTGTTTTCCACGCCGAACATGCCGGTGGGCTTTCAGGATCATTTCATCGGCCTGCACGCCAGCACCCTGGTGCGCGACGGCGGTACGTTGCAGATCGGCATCGGCTCGATGGGCGATGCACTGACTGCCGCACTGCTGGCGCGGCAGGCAGATAACGCCGGTTACCAAGCGTTGCTCAATGACATAAACCTCAGCCAGTGGGCGCAACTGATCGAGCGCGAGGGCGGTACCGCACCATTCGCCAAGGGCCTGTATGGCTGCAGCGAAATGTTCGTCAACGGCTTGCTGGTGCTGGCTGATGCCGGAATCATCCGGCGCAAGGTCTACCCCGACGTGCACACTCAGGAGCAGGCCAACGCCGGCACCCTCGATGAAGCGGCGCAGACCGATGGCATCTCGGTGCACGGCGGCTTCTTCCTCGGCCCGCGCAGTTTCTACGAGCGCCTGCATGAGTTGCCGCAGAGCAAGCGCCTCGAGTTCAACATGACCCGCATCAGCTACATCAACGAGCTGTACGGGCAGGAAGAGCTCAAGCGCTTGCAGCGCCTCGATGCGCGGTTCATCAACACCGTGTTCACCATGACGCTGATGGGCGCGGGTGTGGCCGATCAACTGGAAGACGGGCGGGTGCTCAGCGGTGTCGGCGGGCAATACAACTTCGTCGCCCAAGGCCATGCGCTGCACGATGCGCGCTCGATTCTGATCCTGCGCAGCTGGCGCGAGTCCGGCGGCGAGGTCAGCTCGAACATCGTCTGGGAGTACGGCCATTGCACGATTCCACGGCACCTGCGCGACATCGTGGTCACCGAGTACGGTATCGCCGATCTGCGCGGCAAGTCGGATGCGGTGGTGATCGAGTCGTTGCTGAACATCAGCGATTCACGCTTTCAACCGGGGCTGATCGAGCAGGCACAGAAGGTCGGCAAACTGCCGAAGGACTTCCGCCTCGATCCACGTTTTGCCGACAACACCCCGCAACGTTTGCAGGCGATTGCGGCGAAGCATCCGAACCTGTTTCCGGAATATCCGCTGGGCTGTGATTTCACCGCGATCGAGCGGGATCTGCTGCGGGCGCTGAACTGGCTGAAGAGCAAGTTCAAGCTCAGCGAGATATTGGAGCTGGGCAAGGCCGCGCTGGATGCGCCGGAGGCTTCGACGTTCCCCGAACATCTTGAACGTATGCAACTGACCAACCCGCAAGGCCTGAAAGAAGACCTGTTCCAGCGTCTGCTGCTCACCGGCCTCAAAGCCACCGCGCAGTAACCGCCCACCGCAAAACCCACTGTGGGAGCGAGCCTGCTCGCGAATGCTTAGGGTCAGTCAACCAAGATGTCGACTGACCCTAAGCATTCGCGAGCAGGCTCGCTCCCACAGGGGTATTGCGGTGCTGCTGGTTTATTCGATGAAGGTGACGACGCCATCCTTCAGCGATTTCACGCGAGCCAGCGATTCAACGCGGTAGCCCTGCGAATCCAGCTCGGCACGGCCGCCCTGGAACGACTTCTCGATCACGATCCCGAGGCCAGCCACGGTGGCGCCAGCCTGCTTGATGATCGAGATCAGCGCCTGCGAGGCCTTACCGTTGGCCAGGAAGTCGTCGATGATCAGCACGCGGTCGCTGCTGGTCAGGTGCCGTGGAGAGATGGCCACGGTACTTTCGGTCTGCTTGGTGAACGAGTAAACGGTCGCCGACAGCAGGTTTTCCGTCAGGGTCAGGGACTGGTGCTTGCGGGCGAAGATCACCGGCACGCCCAGGTTCAGACCGGTCATGATCGCCGGGGCAATGCCCGAGGCTTCGATGGTGACGATCTTGGTGATGCCCGAGTCCTTGAACAGCGTGGCGAATTCGTCGCCGATCAGCTTCATCAGGGCCGGGTCGATCTGGTGGTTCAGAAAGGCGTCGACTTTCAGGACCTGGTCGGAAAGCACGATGCCTTGTTCGCGGATTTTCTGCTGCAATGCTTCCATGAAGCTGTCCTCGTTCAGCGCTTGTGCGCCCTAAGCTTTAAAAAAGTGGTCAATTCTAGCGCTTTAACATCGCGCGTATATCAGCCAATGCGCTATTGCCGCGCACGGCTTTGACTTCGGTCGGTGTGTCGTCGTTGCCTTCCCACGCCAGATCATCCGGCGGCAGCTCATCGAGGAAGCGGCTTGGCGCGCAGTCGATGATCTCGCCGTACTGTTTGCGCTTGGCGGCGAAGGTGAACGCCAGGGTCTGACGGGCGCGGGTGATGCCCACGTAGGCCAGACGGCGTTCCTCCTCGATGGTGTCGGCTTCGATGCTGGAGCGGTGCGGGAGGATTTCCTCTTCCATGCCCATGATGAACACGTAAGGGAATTCCAGGCCCTTGGACGCATGCAGGGTCATCATCTGCACGCCTTCGGCGCCGTCCTCTTCTTCCTGCTGACGTTCGAGCATGTCGCGCAGGACCAGTTTGCCGATGGCATCCTCGACGGTCATCTCGCCGTCTTCATCTTTTTCCAGGGTGTTCTTCAAGGCCTCGATCAGGAACCAGACGTTGCTCATCCGGTAGTCCGCAGCCTTGTCGCTGGAACTGTTGGTGCGCAGCCAGTTCTCGTAGTCGATGTCCATGACCATGCTGCGCAGGGCCGAGATCGGATCTTCGCCGGCACACTGCTCGCGCACCTTGTCCATGAAGCGCTTGAAGCGCGACAGGCGATCGGTGAAGCGGCTGTCCAGATGCTCGCCCAGACCGATTTCATCGGTGGCGGCGTACATCGAGATCTTGCGTTCGGTGGCGTAGTTGCCGAGTTTTTCCAGGGTGGTCGAGCCGATTTCCCGGCGCGGCACGTTGATCACTCGCAGGAAGGCGTTGTCGTCGTCCGGGTTCACGATCAGACGGAAGTAGGCCATCAGGTCCTTCACTTCCTGGCGGCCGAAGAAGCTGTTGCCGCCGCTCAGGCGGTACGGCACCTGGTGGTGCTGCAACTTCAGTTCGATCAGCTTGGCCTGGTAGTTGCCGCGATAGAGGATCGCGAAATCACTGTACGGGCGATCGGTGCGCAAGTGCAGGCTGAGGATTTCCATGGCCACGCGCTCGGCTTCGGCGTCCTCGTTGCGGCAGCGGATCACGCGGATCTCGTCACCGTGGCCCATCTCACTCCACAGCTGTTTTTTGAATTCGTGCGGGTTGTTCGAGATCAGCACGTTGGCGCAGCGCAGGATGCGGCTGGTGGAGCGATAGTTCTGCTCGAGCATCACCACTTTCAGCGACGGATAATCGTCCTTGAGCAGCATCAGGTTTTCCGGCCGCGCGCCACGCCAGGCGTAGATCGACTGGTCGTCGTCGCCCACCACGGTGAACTGATTGCGCTTGCCGATCAGCATCTTCACCAGCAGGTACTGGCTGGCGTTGGTGTCCTGGTATTCGTCCACCAGCAGGTAGCGCACCTTGTTCTGCCACTTTTCGAGAATGTCGGCGTGCTCTTCGAAGAGCTTTACCGGCAGCAGGATCAGGTCGTCGAAGTCCACCGCGTTGAACGCCTTGAGCGTGCGCTGATAGTGGGTGTAGACGATGGCGGCAGTCTGTTCTTTCGGATTGCGCGCGTTTTCCAGCGCCTGGGCCGGCAGGATCAGGTCGTTTTTCCAGGCGCCGATCATGTTTTTGATCTCGTCGACGCCATCATCGCCCGCGTATTCCTTCTGCATGATGTCGGTCATCAGGGCTTTGACGTCGGTCTCGTCGAAGATCGAGAAACCAGGTTTGTAGCCCAGCCGCGCATGCTCCTTGCGGATGATGTTCAGGCCCAGGTTGTGGAAGGTGCAGACCGTCAGGCCGCGGCCTTCGCCGGCACGCAGCAGGGTGCCGACCCGCTCCTTCATCTCGCGCGCGGCCTTGTTGGTAAAGGTCATGGCGACGATGTACTGGGCGCGGATGCCGCAGTTCTGGATCAGGTGCGCGATCTTGCGGGTGATCACGCTGGTCTTGCCGGAGCCAGCGCCGGCGAGCACCAATAGAGGGCCGCCGACGTAGTTCACGGCTTCTTGCTGCCGGGGATTGAGTCGGGACATACGAAAATTCGGGAGTCGTTGACGAAATGGGCCGGCATTTTAACAGGCTCAGCGATTTGTGCTGCTCTGTCCGACTTGTGACGTACCACGCGATTCAAATTTGCCGGTTTTGTTACTTTCGCGGAGGATGCATGGTGATTTTGCGGCTAATGTTCTCATTCGTGACACAAAATAACGCTCTGATAATCGTTGTCATTGAACATCGCAACGGCATAATGCCCCGCCCACATCATTGCAGAGTCTAGGGAGCTAGCTTGTCTACGCCTGTCGAACCCTTGCGTTTGCTGCTACTGGCCGAAGAGCCAGCGTGGACAGCGTTATTGCGCGAGTGTCTGGCTCCGATGGGGAGCGCGGCGGTACTGATCAGCGCGCCGAGCTGGGAGTCGGTCAGCAGTCTGTTCGAAGACAATCGCCACGCAGTGTTGTTGACCGTTCCCGCGCTGCAGCCGGCCCCGGGTCGTTGCAGCCTGCCGACGGTGTTGTTGCTGGATCACGAACCGGTCACCGCGCCCGTTGGCGTCAGCGACTGGCTGGTGTTCGACGCCCTCGACGCCGACATGCTGCGCCGCTGCCTGCGCCATGTGCGTGAACGCGGCGTCCTCGAAAACACCCTGCAACGCCTCGCTGAACAGGATCCGCTGACCGGCATCGCCAACCGCCAGGGCTTCCAGACCCTGCTCGCGGCGCGCCTGGCGGAAAACGACGGGCGCGGTCTGGCCCTCGGGCACCTCGATCTCGACAACTTCCGCCACGCCAACGATGCCCTCGGTCATCAGGCCGGCGATCGCTTGATCCTGCAAGTCGTTGCGCGGCTGAAAAGCCAGCTGGAGGCCGGTGATCAATTGGCGCGCCTCGGTAGCGACGAATTTGCCCTGCTGATCGACACCCGTCGCGCGCCGCAACGCGCCGAGTGGATGGCTGAACGCATTACCGAAGCCCTCGCTGAACCGTATTGGGTCGATGGCGAAAGCCTGTTGATCGGCTCCAGCCTCGGCATCGCCCATGCCCGCGCTCAAGGTGGCGCCGACCCGCTGATGTGGCATGCGCACATTGCCATGCAGCAGGCCAAGAGCACGCAGGGCTGCACCTTCCATATCTTCAACGAACGCATCAACCGCAACGCACGGAGCATGGCCGACCTCGAAAGCGAGCTGCGTCGGGCCTTGCGCCGCGACGAGCTGGAGCTGCACTACCAGCCACGGCTGAATCTTGCAGACGGGCAGATCGTCGGCCTCGAAGCCTTGGTGCGCTGGCGCCATGGCGAACGTGGTCTGCTGCCGCCGAGCGAATTCGTGCCGCTGGCCGAGCAGAGCGGGCTGATCGTGCCGTTGGGCTACTGGGTGATCTCCCGCGCCCTGCGTGACATGCAGGCGCTGCGCGAGCACGGGCTGCCGGCGCTGCACATGGCGATCAACCTGTCATTCCGCCAGTTTCAGGACAGCCAGTTGTTACCGACACTCAGCCGCCTGATTGCCGAGCGTGGGGTCGAGGCGCAATGGCTGGAATTTGAACTCACCGAAACCGCCGTCATGCGCCGCAGCGATCTGGTCAAGCAGACCATGGACGCCCTCGGCCGCCTCGGCGTGCGCTTCTCGCTGGATGACTTTGGCACCGGTTTCTCGTCGTTCGTGCACCTCAACAGCCTGCCGATCACCTTGCTGAAGATCGACAAAAGCTTTGTCGGCGGCATGGAGCAGCGCGAAGAGAACCGCAAACTGGTGCACGCGATGATCAACCTTGCGCACAACCTGCACCTTGAAGTGGTGGCCGAGGGCGTGGAGACCCCGGAGCAACTGGATCTGCTGCGCGGGTTTGGCTGTGATCAGGTGCAGGGGTATCTGATCAGCCGGCCGTTGCCATTGGCGGAACTGGTGGACTACCTGACCTTCGGCGCCAGCCAGCAAAGTCTGGTTGAGGCCATTTAAAAGATCGCAGCCTGCGGCAGCTCCTGCAGGAAAACGCATTCCAATGTAGGAGCTGCCGCAGGCTGCGATCTTTTGATCTTAATCCGCGCGAACGGCCGCGAATCTCTGTGAATCCGGCTCCAGCCGAATCATCCGCTTCATCTTCCACTCGAACGCCAGGGTCAAACTCACCGCTGCACACGCCAGCCCCAGCGCCAGCCCCCACCAGACGCCGGTCGGCCCCCAGTTCAAATGGAACGCCATCCACCACGCCGCCGGTGCGCCAATCAACCAATAACAAGCGAGGCCGACCAGAAACGTGGTTTTCGCATCCTTGAGCCCGCGGATGCAGCCCATGGCGATCGTCTGCGTGCCGTCAAACAATTCGAACCACGCCGCCACTGCCAACAGGCTCACCGCCAGCCGAATCACCTCGGCGAAGGCCGGATCATTGTGATCGAGGAACAGCCCGACCAGTTGATTCGGCAACAGCCAGAACACCATCGCAAAACCCAGCATCACCACCGCACCGAATACGATGCCGACTCTGCCGGACATCCGCGCATCGTTCAGTTGCCCGGCGCCGTAATGTTGGCCGACGCGCATGGTGATCGCGTAGGACATCCCCGCCGGCACCATGAACGCCACCGAAACGATCTGCAGGGCGATCTGGTGTGCGCCCAGTTGCGTGCTCCCCATGGTGCCCATGCACAGCGCCGCGAAGGCAAACAGGCCGACTTCCACGGCGTAGGTGCCGCCAATCGGCAGGCCGAGGCGCCACAATTCTTTCAGATACTGACGATTTGGCCGCGACAGGCCGGCGCGCAACGGGTAAGCGTCGTAGGCCGGATGCTGGCGGATGTGCCAGGCCAGCGCCAGCGCCATGCAGTTGGCAACGATTGCCGTGACCAGGCCGATGCCGGTCAACCCCAGTTTTGGCAGGCCGAACATGCCGGTAATCAACGCGTAGTTGAGCAGGAAGTTGGCCACGGTGCCGCCGAGGCTGATGACCATCACCGGGGTCGCCCGGCCGATCGCACTGGTAAAGCCGCGCAGGGCCATGAAGCTCAGATAGCCGGGCAGGGCGAAGGGCAGGGCGATGAGGAATTGCCCGGCGGCATGCACGTTGGTTTCGGTCTGGCCGAACAGCAGCAACACCGGTTTCAGATTCCACAACAGCAGCCCGGCGCCCAGCGCCATGAGCCACGCCAGCCACAACCCGGCTTGGGTCAGGCGTGCCGCGCCGATGATATCGCCGGCACCCTGACGGATCGCCACTAGCGTGCCGACCGCGGCGATCACGCCGATGCAGAAAATCGACACGAACGAATAACTCGCCGCGCCCAGTCCGCCACCGGCCAAGGCCTCGGGACTGAGGCGCGCCATCATCAGGGTGTCGGTCAGCACCATCAGCATGTGCGCCAACTGCGAAGCGATCAGCGGCCCGGCCAGCCGCAGGATGGCCCAGAGTTCGGTACGCACAGGATGCTGCATGGTCATCACCACCCATCAATCAGAGGGAACAAGAGAGCGTCGATTCTCGGCGCTTGGAAAGGTTTGCACAAAAGGATAAAAAGGATGGGTGGCATGATTAAAACTCATCATGAGAAGAACTCGCCGGGTTGGCCGGATGCCGCTAAAGGAGCTTTGTGTATGTCCCGTCGTCTTCCTCCCTTGTATGCCCTGCGCGCATTCGAAGCGGCCGCGCGGCACAGCTCGTTCACCCGGGCGGCCGAGGAATTGTCGATCACCCAGAGTGCAGTCAGCCGGCACATCAAGACGCTGGAGGAGCATTTCGCCTGCAAACTGTTTCACCGCAGCGGACGCAACCTGCAACTCACGGAGTCGGCGCGGCTGCTGTTGCCGGGGATTCGCGACGGTTTTGCTGCCCTTGAACGCGCCTGCAACACCTTGCGCGCCGAAGACGACATCCTGCGCATGAAAGCGCCGTCGACCCTGACCATGCGCTGGCTGTTGGCGCGGCTCAGTCGCTTCCGCCATCTGCAACCAGGCAATGAGGTGCAACTGACCAGTGCCTGGATGGATGTGGATTCGGTGGACTTCAACAACGAACCCTTCGACTGTGCCGTGCTGCTCAGTGACGGGCATTTTCCACCGGACTGGGAAGCCAGCCTGTTGTTTCCAGAAGAACTGATACCGGTGGGCGCGCCCAATCTGCTGAATGATCAGCCTTGGGACGTGGCGCGCCTGGCCAGCACCGAGCTGTTGCACCCGACCCCGGATCGGCGCGACTGGCGCAGTTGGCTGGAGCACATGGGCTTGTCCGATCAGGTGTCGCTCAAGGGTGGGCAGGTGTTCGATACTCTCGAACTGGGCATGATTGCCGCCGCCCGAGGTTACGGGGTGTCGATGGGTGATTTGCTGATGGTTGCCGAAGATGTCGCGCAAGGAAGACTGAGCCTGCCATGGCCGACCGCAGTCGCCAGCGGACTGAATTATTACCTGGTGTGGCCAAAAACCCGTCCGGGAGGTGAACGTTTGCGCCGTCTCAGCGACTTCCTGCAAGGCGAAGTGCGCGCCATGGCGTTGCCGGTGGTCAAGCGCTTGAGCTGAAACGTTCGAGTCCGCACAATGCCGGCCTTGTGCCATAACCCTGTTGTCCGCTCAAGTATTCGGATCTACCGCCGAATACGTGCTTGTGGAACCGTCGTGCCGGTTACCACGATTCACCCCCACTATTAGAAAATTATCCGAGCAGCGATCAAGGAGGATCGAAACGTTCGGCCAGGAGCTGTTCATGTCTCAACCTCGCGCTCGGATCGCCTCGCAGCTGGGCCTCGCGCTCGCCGTGATACTGGCGATTGTCATCAGCGGCAGTACTGTCTTTGCTCTGCGTTCGCTGGATACCGCCAACCTCGCCACCCGTGAAGAACACCTCGCCAGTGAAGCGCGGCTGCTGGCCGACCAGTTGAGCACCTTCCACGGCACGCTGCGTGAAAGCACCCAGCGCCTGAGCGGGCTGTTCGAAAAGCGCTTCAGCGCCGGCCTGAGCATTCACCCGGATGCACCGGTGAACGTCGCCGGCACCCAGACCCCGGGCCTGCACCTGGGCAGCGAAGTGCTGAACAACAACTTCAAGGAAGTCGACGAGTTCAAGCAGATGACCGCCGGTGTCGCCACGCTGTTCGTGCGCAGCGGTGAAGACTTCGTGCGGGTCAGCACCTCGTTGACCAAGCAGGACGGCAGTCGCGCTATCGGCACCTTGCTCGATCATGCGCACCCGGCTTATGCGAAATTGATGGCGGGGCAAGGCTACGTCGGCCGCGCGTTGCTGTTTGATCGTTCCTACATGACCCAATACACCCCGGTGCGCGATGGCAGCGGCAAGGTGATTGCGGTGCTGTTCGTCGGCTTCGATTACACCGATGCGCAGAACGCCCAGTTCGACAACCTCAAGCGCTTCCGCATCGGCCAGACCGGTTCGCTGGCGCTGCTGGATGAGCAGAACAAATGGCTGGTGGCCCCGGCGGGCGTCCAGGCCTTGGATCAGGCGGTTACGATAATTGGCGGTCTGGCCAAGACCCCTGGCAAAGGTCAGTTCTGGGGCGACAAGAACGAAGATTTCTACAGTGTTTCGGTACCGTTCGACGGTGGGCCGTGGGCGGTGGTGGCGAGCATGCCGAAAGCCGAGATTCGCGCGGTGACCTGGAGTGTCGGGACGCAACTGGCCATCGGCAGTCTGCTGGCGATGCTGCTGGCGGTGGGTTCGGTGGTGTGGTTGCTGCGCAGTAAACTGGCGCCGCTGAGTGATCTGGTACGTCAGGCTGAAGCGCTGGGCGCGGGTGATCTGAGCGTGCGTCTGAACGTTTCGAGCAACGACGAGATCGGCCAGTTGTCCCGTGCGTTCAACCAGATGAGTCAGGCACTGTCGACCATGGTCGAGCACATCCGTCGCGCCTCCGAAGAGGTCAACAGCCGCGCCCAGGCATTGTCCGGTTTGTCCGGTGGTGCCTACGAAGGCATGGAGCAGCAGTCCGGCGAAATCACCAGCATGGCCGGCGCGGTGGAAGAGTTCAGCGCAACCTCGCTGAACATCGCCGACAACATGGGGGCCACCCAGCGTCTGGCCCAGGAAAACGCCCAGCAGACCCAGATCGGGCGCAGCTCGATGCAAGAGGCGTCGTCCTCGCTGGAGCAAATCGCTGGCGCGCTGAACACCACGGCCACCGTGATCAACACCCTTGGCCAGCGTTCCCAGGAAATCGGCGGCATTGTCAGCGTGATCACCTCGATTGCCGAACAGACCAACCTGCTGGCACTCAACGCGGCCATCGAAGCGGCCCGCGCCGGTGAACAGGGTCGTGGCTTCGCCGTGGTGGCCGATGAGGTACGCAACCTGGCGTCGCGCACCCGTCAGGCCACTGATGAAATCTCCGGGATGATTCACAGCATCCAGCAGGAAACCGGCAACGCCATCAGCACCATGGAACAGGGCAACCTGCTGATGCAGGAAGGCCTGTCGCGCAACGCCAATGTGGCGTCGGCGCTGGCGCGGATCGATGAACAGAGCCGTTCTGCGGGTCAGCAGTTTGCAGCGATCACCACCGCGACGCAGGAACAGAGCAGCACGGCGACGTTGCTCAGCAGCAATCTGCAGAGCATTGCGCTGGCCAACAGCGAGCAGCGTGAGGTTGTGTCGAACCTGGCTGTTACCGCCAAGGAGCTTGAGAAACTGGCTGCGGATTTGCGTTCCGAGGTTGATCGCTTCCGTTGATGTACAGCTGAAATCGCTATCGCGAGCAGGCTCACTCCTACAGGTATATCGGTTGGTCGCAATGTTTGTGATCACTGAAGATCTCTGTAGGAGTGAGCCTGCTCGCGATCGCATCTCTGCCAATCCAGGGTAAAACACTCGAGCTCTTGCTCTTTCATACTTGCTGAAACGTTTCCGCAGCGCTATAAAAATGGCACAACTCCAATAAAGGCTGCTGCCATGACCCCGCTCAAACTCGCCGTTGCCCTCGGCGCACTCTCTGCTGCTTCCCACGCCATGGCCTGGGATTACGTACTCCTCGATGCCAACAAGCCCGCGCAAAACTGGAGCATAACCAGTGAGCAGCTCGGGGTGAAAACCGCCAAACCCTTTTCCGTCAGCCTGCGCACCTTGCACGGTGGGCGACAGGAAGGTGTCAGCATCGTCGATATCGATAACGGCACGATGAAACTCTCGGTGGTGCCGACCCGTGGCATGAATGTCTTGCAAGCGTCGGTCGGTAACGTGCGCATGGGATGGGATTCGCCGGTCAAGGAAGTGGTCAACCCGGCCTTCATCGAACTCAATGGGCGCGGTGGTCTGGGCTGGCTTGAAGGCTTCAACGAGCTGGTGACCCGTTGCGGTTACGAATGGGTCGGCCATCCCGGCATGGACAATGGCGAGTTGCTGACCCTGCACGGCCGCGCCGCCAACATTCCGGCCAGCACTGTCACGCTGCACATCGATGAAAAACCACCCTACGCCATCAGTCTGCGCGGCGAGCTGAAAGAGCAGGCGTTCAAGAAAGTCGACTTCTCGGTTGTGACCGAACTGGTTACCGAGCCCGGCACTGCGCATTTCGCCCTCAACGATACGCTGACCAACAATGGCGATTATCCGAAAGAATACCAGGCGCTGTATCACAGTAACTTCAGCACGCCGTTCCTTGAGCAGGGCGCACGGTTCGCGGCGCCGGTGAAACAGGTCTCGCCCTTCAACGACAAGGCCAAAGCCGAGTTGGCGGACTGGCAGACTTATCGCGGTCCAACCAAGGACTACGACGAAACGGTCTACAACGTCGTGCCCTATGCCGATGCCAAAGGCGAAACCCTGACGGTCTTGCACAACAAGGCTGGCAGCCTCGGTGTCTCTGTTGGCTTCAATACGCAGCAGTTGCCAGTGTTTTCCCTGTGGAAAAACACCGACACCCAAGGGCAGGGCTATGTCACGGGCCTTGAGCCGGGCACCAGTTTTTCCTACAACCGCCGCTATCAACGTCCGCTGAATCTGGTCCCGAGCATTGCGCCAAAGGCCAGTCAACAATTTCAGATCAGCTACAGCCTGCTGGCAGATAAAGGCGCAGTGGATAATGCGTTGAAGCGCGTGAGCGAAATTCAGGCCGGGCGTGAAACTGAAGTACGGCAGACGCCGTTGGTTGATCTGACCGAGCATTAAGGCGTCGCCGGACGATACTGCAGCGCCTCGGCCAGATGCTCACGGCTGATTGCATCGACTTGCTCAAGGTCTGCCAGGGTTCTGGCGACCTTGAGCAAACGATGGGCTGAGCGTAGTGACAAGGTCAGCCGTTCACAGGCTGACTCCAGCCATTTCTCATCGGCTGTGGATAACTGGCAGTGCCGCTTCAGGCCTGGCAGATCGAGGAACGCATTGGCACAACGCTGACGCTTTTGCTGGCGTTCCCGCGCCTCGGCCACCACGGCTGCCGCACTGGCGCTATCCTCGCCAGGCTTCACTGCCGGATTCAATGCCGTCGCTTCCCGCGCCACCGTCAGGTGCAGATCGATCCGATCCAGCAACGGCCCCGATAGCTTGTTGCGGTAACGCTGCACCATGTCCGGCGTGCATGAACACTTGCCGCTCGGCTCGCCAAGATATCCACAGGGACACGGATTCATCGCCGCCACCAACTGGAAGCGCGCCGGAAAACGCACGCGATCCTTGGCTCGGGCAATCACGATATACCCGGATTCCAGCGGCTCGCGCAGCACCTCCAGCACCTTGCGATCAAACTCCGGCAGCTCGTCGAGAAACAGCACACCGTGGTGGGCGAGGGTGATCTCGCCGGGTTGTGGTTTCGAGCTGCCACCGACCAGCGCCGGCCCCGATGCAGAATGGTGCGGTTGACGGAATGGACGCTGCGGCCAATGGGTCAGCGGCACACCGCTGGCGACCGATTGAATCGCCGCGACTTCCAGCGCCTCGCATTCGGAAAGCGGTGGCAGCAGTCCCGGCAAGCGACTTGCCAACAAGGTCTTGCCCGTCCCCGGTGGCCCACTGAACAACAGGTTGTGCGCGCCCGCCGCCGCAATCAGCAGCGCTCGTTTCGCGGCTATCTGACCTTGCACCTCATTGAGGTCGGGATAAGGTTTCGCCGCATGGATAAGCCCGTTCGATACATAAGGCTCGACCGGCGTATGCCCGTTGAAATGCGCCACTGCTTCCAGCAGATGATCCACCGCAAACACCTTCAATCCCGAGGCCAGGCACGCTTCTTCGGCATTCGCCCGCGGCACCACCAGTGCCCGCCCGGCCTTGCGCGCCGCCAGCGCCGCCGGCAACACCCCGCGTACCGGCCGCACAGCGCCGGACAACGCCAATTCACCAAGGCATTCCACATCATCCAGCGTCAGACACGGTACCTGCACACTCGCCGACAGAATCCCCAAGGCAATCGCCAGATCAAAGCGCCCGCCGTCCTTGGGCAAGTCCGCCGGCGCCAGATTCAACGTTATGCGCCGCGCCGGAAACTGCAGCCCGGAATTGATGATCGCGCTGCGCACCCGGTCCTTGCTCTCCTTCACCGCCGCCTCGGGCAGCCCGACCATGGTCAGCGACGGCAGACCGTTGGCCAGATGAACTTCGACGGTGACGGCGGGAGCATCCACGCCTATCTGGGCGCGACTGTGGACGATGGAGAGGGACATGGTCGTTCCTTGAACTGAATCGGGAGCCGCTTCCTGCGGGTTTTTGAAGGGTAGTTGGGGAAGGTCGATCAGGCGGAGGCGAACTTTCACCGGATGTTGCGGGAAGTGGTCAACCAATGTCGAAACGAAAAAAAACCGCCTTGAGGAGACGGTTTCAGTTTGCAGGCTTCGGTGAGGCCAAGGCCTGCGTATCCTTTGCGGACACACTCACGTGTAGTCCCGAAGGTGTTCGTATGCCGGAAAGTGCATCGGAGGTTTGGCCCCACGCAAGGAGGGCCAAAGTATGTCTAAGTTTCTTAAACATATGTGGCGCCTCGTCAGAATCACGTTATGGGCTTTTCGCCTGTACGAGTTTCTGCGAGACCGTTGGAATAATTCGTTGTAGAGGATTGATCTGACGGAAATCGCTCCTGCCTAGGCAGGAGCGGTTTAATTTCTTTCGCAGACTTCAAGGCACTTTGGCTCAGAGTCTGCAGACTTACTCGGTCGGTGGCGTCAGCTTGGCTTCCAGCTCTGCGACTTTGGCCTCAAGGCTTTCGAGGCGAGCGCGAGTACGTGCCAATACAACCATCTGACTATCAAACTCTTCACGGCTCACCAAATCGAGTTTGCTGAACGCACTTTGCAGCAGCATTTTGAACTGGCTTTCGATTTCGGCTTTCGGCAGCGGGGTGTCGCCGCTGAACAGGCGGGAGGCGGTGCCGCTCAGGGCGTCGAGGAAGTCTTTGGGCGCGAGCATGGTGGATGTCCTGGAAACAATGGCCGGCAGTGTATCACGCAGTGTCTATAGTCAATCCCGTGGTCAGGGATGCACGCTTTTCGCGCAGGGGGGCGGACGGCGACGCACCGTTGTTGTGCGTATCCGGATGGCGTTTCGCGCGCATTGCGTTGCGACAGCGGCCAAGGGATTGAAATCAGGGGATTTTGGCGAGATGGCAAGGTTTCTGCTTAGTCACCTTCGACCCATGCACTGATGCAGTCGCTGTGACGAATGCAGTGCAGCAGACGGAGCGGGGAGTTTCGTCGGCAGCGGTTAGCTGGCGTCAGTCGGGCAGGTATGGCCGACGATGCGTTACAAAGCCAGGCACTGCGCTTAGACTTGAGTCGGGTTTGTTTTCCTGGGGCAAGTCCACCAATTCGGGAGAGAGTTTCATGAAGCTAGTCACTGCCATCATCAAGCCGTTCAAGTTGGACGACGTGCGCGAGTCGCTGTCCGAAATCGGCGTGCAGGGCATTACCGTTACTGAAGTCAAAGGCTTCGGCCGGCAGAAGGGTCACACCGAGCTGTATCGCGGCGCGGAATATGTGGTCGATTTTCTGCCCAAGGTGAAAATCGACGTGGCCATCGACGACAAGGATCTGGATCGGGTGATCGAGGCGATCACCAAGGCGGCCAACACCGGCAAGATCGGTGACGGCAAGATCTTCGTGGTCAATCTGGAACAGGCGATCCGCATCCGTACCGGCGAAACCGATACCGACGCGATTTAAGCCGCCACAAACCCCAACGCCCCAGGAGAAAACAATATGACTCTGCGTAAATTCGCAGGGCTAGGAGCCCTGTTGTCCATCGTAATGCCCGGCCTTGCAATGGCGGCAGACGAAGTGGCGGCCCCGGTCCTCAATTCCGGCGACACCGCCTGGATGCTCACCTCGACAGCCCTCGTGCTGTTCATGACCATCCCGGGCCTGGCGCTGTTTTACGGCGGCATGGTTCGCTCGAAAAACATTCTTTCCGTGATGATGCAGTGCTTCGCCATTACCGGTCTGATCAGCATCCTGTGGGTCATTTATGGCTACAGCATTGCGTTCGACACCACCGGCATGGAGCAGGGCGTCGTCAATTTCAACTCGTTCTTCGGCGGCATGGGCAAGGCGTTCCTCGCCGGTGTCACACCTTCGAGCCTGACCGGCCCTGCGGCGCTGTTCCCCGAGGCGGTGTTCATCACCTTCCAGATGACCTTCGCGATCATCACCCCGGCGCTGATTGTCGGTGCATTCGCCGAGCGGATGAAGTTCTCCGCGATGCTGATCTTCATGGGCATCTGGTTCACCCTCGTCTATGCACCGATCGCGCACATGGTCTGGTCCGGCAACGGCGGCCTGATGTGGGACTGGGGCGTGCTGGACTTCGCGGGCGGCACCGTGGTGCATATCAACGCCGGTGTGGCTGGTCTGATTGCCTGCCTGGTATTGGGCAAGCGCAAAGGCTTCCCGACTACCCCGATGGCGCCGCACAACCTCGGTTACACCCTGATGGGCGCGGCGATGCTGTGGGTTGGCTGGTTCGGCTTCAACGCAGGCTCCGCCGCAGCCGCCAACGGCACCGCCGGCATGGCGATGCTGGTCACTCAGATTGCAACCGCTGCAGCGGCTCTGGGCTGGATGTTCGCCGAGTGGATCACTCACGGCAAACCAAGTGCTCTGGGCATCGCCTCGGGTGTGGTTGCCGGTCTGGTGGCGATTACTCCGGCTGCGGGCACCGTTGGCCCGATGGGCGCACTGGTGATCGGTCTGGCGGCAGGCGTGGTGTGCTTCTTCTGCGCCACCACCCTGAAACGCAAACTCGGCTATGACGACTCCCTGGATGCATTCGGCGTACACGGTATCGGCGGTATCCTCGGTGCGATCCTCACCGGTGTGTTCGCTGCACCGTCGCTGGGTGGCTTCGGCACCGTCACCGACATCGCCGCTCAAGTGTGGATTCAGTGCAAAGGTGTCGGCTTCACGGTGATCTACACCGCGATCGTCACCTTCATCATCCTCAAGGTCCTGGACGCCGTTATGGGTCTGCGTGTGACCGAGGAAGAAGAGGCAGTGGGTCTGGACCTGGCTCAACACAACGAACGCGGCTACAACCTGTAAGTACGCGCATCGAAAAAATTTGCCCGGCTTGCCGGGCATTTTTTTGTCTGAAATTTGTCATTCAGGTAGTGGCTGAAAGGATTTTTCGTACGGCTTTGGTCGTGTTTACGACACGCGTTTTTCTGCGGCCAATGGCTTACATCATTGCAGGAATATTAGGGCCTTTGTTTTTTCCCAGAGCGCGCTAGAATGCGCCCCGAACGTGCGGAGAACTGTATGTGGCAACAGACTCTGATAACCCTGCGGGCACGGCCCCGGGGCTTTCATCTGGTAACGGACGAGTTACTCGCCGGCCTGCCTGAACTCAAGGCGTGCCGGGTCGGTCTGTTGCATTTGTGGCTGCAGCATACCTCGGCGTCGTTGACCATCAACGAGAACGCCGATCCGGCGGTCCGTCGCGACTTCGAACGATTTTTCAATCGTCTGATCCCACAAGGAACAGATGGCTATGAGCATAACGACGAAGGCCTGGACGACCTCCCGGCGCACTTCAAGGCCAGCGTACTTGGCTGCCAGATCAGTCTGCCGGTTTCGGCAGGGCGACTGGCTCTGGGCACCTGGCAAGGTGTTTATCTGGGCGAGCACCGTGATCATGGCGGTGCCCGTAAAGTCCTCGCCACCCTGCACGGTGAAGGGGCGTAAACCGTTGGTCACCAGCGGTTACCGATTTTTTTACGGCGACTTTCGACAGTCGCCAAAGCTGGTCTATAACTAATCTGCTTTTCGCAAGTCATGAGGTAGAACATGAGCGACGATGATCTGGAAAACGACGACCTCGAAGTAGGCGACGAAGACGAGGCCGAGGAAGGCCTGGAAGCAGCAGCGGAAGACGTTGCTGACGACGATGGCGGTGACGAAACGCCGGCCCCGGCTGCCAAAGGCAAAGCCAAGGCTGCGGTGTCGGTCGACGAGTTGCCGAGCATCGAAGCCAAGAACAAGGAACGCGACGCCCTGGCCAAGGCCATGGAAGAATTCCTTGCGCGCGGCGGCAAGGTGCAGGAAGTGGAGGCCAACGTGGTCGCCGATCCGCCCAAGAAGCCGGACAACAAGTACGGCAGCCGCCCTATCTGAGGCGTGTCGCTTGCTTGCTGAAAAAGCCCGCCGTCGCTGCGGGCTTTTTCATGCCTGAAACCAAAGCGCTCGTGCACTGCGACATTGTGGCGAGGGAGCTTACTCCCGCTGGGTCGCGAAGCGAGCCCAGTTTTTCAGGGCCATTTTGTTGGCTGGTTTTACGACTGCTGCGCAGCCGAGTGGGAGCAAGCTCCCTCGCCACAAGAAAGCGGTTGTGTGTCAGGCGGAGGTGGCATTCCAGCGGGCGAGCACTGCCGGCAAATCAGTCAGGCTACGGATCTCGGCATCCGGCAGCCGATCGGCTTCCCAGACCTTGCCCGTCGGGTTGAACCAGATCGCGCGCATGCCCGCCTGCTGCGCCCCGGCAATGTCATCGCCCGGATGATCGCCAATGTGCACGGCCGCTTCAGCACTCACTCCGCCACGCTGCAACGCCTCGTGAAACAAACGCGCATCCGGTTTGGCGATACCGATATCTTCGGCGCACAACGCAAACTTGAAGTAATCCGCCAGGCCCAGCCGACGCACGTCGGCGTTGCCGTTGGTGACCACGCCGAGGGCGTAATGGTTGGCGAGGATTTCCAGGGTCGGCTCGACCTCAGGGAACACCTCGATCTGATGCCGTGCATGCAGGAACACTTCGAAGCTCTTGTCCGCCAGATCGGAAGCTTCGCCATGGGCGTAACCCGCTTCCTCCAGCGCGTGGAACAGCACCCGTCGGCGCAACGCGCTGATGCGATGCTTGAGGCCCGGTTCGCTGGCCAGTACCCGCTCGCGAATCGCCCACAAATGCTCCACCGGCACCGCGCCCAGATTCGGTGCGTGTTCGCTCAGCCATTCGCGCAATACCGCTTCGGCACTTACGATCACCGGGGCGGTGTCCCACAGGGTGTCGTCGAGGTCGAAGGTGATCAACTGGATGCTCATGAATCATCGCCTTTGCTGCGTTTGGCCCGTGGGTGGGCGCTGTCGTAGACCGCCGCCAGGTGCTGGAAGTCCAGGTGGGTGTAGATCTGTGTGGTCTTGATGTCCGAGTGGCCGAGCAACTCCTGCACCGCGCGCAGGTCCTGCGAGGATTCCAGCAAGTGGCTGGCGAAGGAGTGACGCAGCATGTGCGGGTGCAGGTTCTGCCCCAGCTCGCGCTCACCGGCCAGTTTCACTCGCACCTGAATCGCCCGTGGGCCGAGGCGCCGACCTTGCTGGCTGACGAACACGGCGTCGTCGACCGGGTTGGTCATGGCCCGCAGCGGCAGCCATTGCTCCAGTGCTTCGCGCGCCTTTTTGCCGACCGGCAGCAGGCGGGTTTTGCTGCCCTTGCCGAGCACCTGGACCATGCCGTCGGCCAGATCCAGCTGATCCAGATTGAGCCCGGTCAGTTCGGACAGGCGCAGGCCCGAGGAATAGAACAGTTCGAGAATCGCCTGATCACGACGGGCGAGAAAATCGTCCTCGACCGCACCTTCCAGCAGTTGCAATGCACGGTCGGTGTCGAGGGTTTTCGGCAAGCGCCGTTCGCCTTTCGGCGGCGCCAGACCGGTCGCCGGGTCGTGGTCGCACAGGCCTTCGCGATTCAGATAGTGATAGAGCCCGCGCACCGCCGAGAGCAATCGGGCAAGGCTGCGTGACGACTGTCCCTGCGCATGCAGGCGGGCGATCAGGCTGCGCAGGCGCTGAATATCCAGCGCCGCCCAACTGCCGATGTTCTGCTTGAGGCACCAGCCGAGGACTTTATCGAGGTCGCGGCGGTAGGCCGACAGAGTGTGCGGCGACACCTGTCGCTCACTGCGCAGGTGTTCGCAGTAAGCGTCCAGTTGCCGTTCCATGATCAGCGTACCGGGCGCAGGGAACTGTTGACCCGTGGCAGCACGCGGCCCATGACTTCGGCGATGTAGCTGAGGAACAGCGTACCGACCGAACTCTTGTAGTGCTGCGGATCACGGCTGGCGATCGCCAGAATGCCGTGGATGCCTTGATGGCTGACGGCGACCACCGCAGTGGAACCGATCTGCTTGCGCTGTTCTTCGCCGAACAGGAAGTCCAGCTCATGTTCACGCAGAGTGCCGCTGACGCTTTTGCCTTCGGTGAGCAGACCGCCGATCGCGGTTTGCGCGTCGGCGTGGGTGACCCAGCGGCCGACCGGTGCCGGGTTGTCGCCGAGCAGGATCAGGCTGACAAAAGGCACCTGAAAGTCCTGGCGCAGGCTGTCTTCGACGCTGATCACCACGTCTTCCAGACTGGCGGCGTCCATCAGGGACAGGATCAGGCGGCGGGTCTTGTCGAACAGCCGGTCGTTGTCGCGGGCGACGTCCATCAACTGCGAGAGGCGATGACGCATCTCGATGTTGCGGTCGCGCAGGATGCTCATCTGCCGTTCGACCAGCGAAACGGTGTCACCGCGCTGGTGGGGAATGCGCATGGCGGGCAGCAGTTCTTCGTGCTCGACGAAGAAGTCCGGATGAGCCTCCAGGTATGCGGCAACCGCTGCCGCCTCCAGGCTCTCGGACGCTGATTCGTCGGACTGTCGGGCGGGTACCTGAGGCTTATCGGTCATGGCTTCTGCTCACTCAAAGACGCACTTGTCCTTCGTATACACGCACTGCCGGGCCGGTCATCAGCACCGGGTGGCCAGGGCCTGCCCATTCAATGGACAGACGCCCGCCGGGCAGGTCGATCAACAGCGGCGAATCCATCCACCCCTGGCTGATGGCCGCAACTGCAGCCGCACAAGCGCCGGTGCCGCAGGCCTGGGTTTCCCCGGCGCCGCGTTCCCAGACGCGTAACTGCGCGCGGTTGCGGTCGATGACCTGGAGGAAACCGACATTGACCCGCGCCGGGAAGCGCGGGTGGTGTTCGATTTTCGGCCCCAGTTCATGTACCGGCGCGTTGTTGATGTCCTGCACGCGCAATACGGCGTGCGGGTTACCCATGGACACGGCGGCCAGTTCGACCGTGGTGCCGTCGACTTCCAGCTGGTAGCTGGTAGCCTGCGCCGGTGCGTCGAACGGAATGTCCGCCGGCACCAGGCGCGGCGCGCCCATGTTCACCCCGATCTGGCCGTCGTTACGCACGTCCAGCTCGATGATGCCGCCCTTGGTCTCGACGCGAATCTGCCGTTTGGCCGTCAGGCGCTTGTCCAGCACGAAGCGGGCGAAGCAGCGTGCACCGTTGCCGCACTGTTCCACTTCCGAGCCATCGGAGTTGAAGATCCGGTAGCGGAAATCCACGTCCGGGTTGCTCGGTGCTTCGACGATCAGCAACTGGTCGAAACCGATACCGGTGTGCCGGTCGCCCCATTGCTTGGCGTGCTTGGGCTGAATATGCGCGTGCTGGCTGACCAGGTCGAGAACCATGAAGTCATTGCCCAGGCCGTGCATTTTGGTAAAACGCAGCAGCATGGGTTACTCCGGCAGCAGGCTTTCGCCGGCAAACAGCTCGGCCACGGTTTCGCGGCGGCGCACTTCAAAAACCTGATCACCGTCTACCAACACTTCAGCGGCACGGCCACGGGTGTTGTAGTTGGAACTCATCACGAAGCCGTAGGCACCGGCCGAATGCACGGCCAGCAGGTCGCCTTCTTCCAGCGCCAGCTCACGATCCTTGGCGAGGAAATCGCCGGTTTCGCAGATCGGGCCGACCACGTCGTACTGGCGTGCGGCAGTGGCGCGCGGCTTGACCGCGGTGACGTCCATCCAGGCCTGATACAGCGCCGGGCGGATCAGGTCGTTCATCGCCGCGTCGACGATGGCGAAATCCTTGTGTTCGGTGTGCTTGAGGTACTCGACCTGGGTCAGCAGCACGCCGGCGTTGGCGACGATGAAGCGGCCCGGTTCGAATACCAGCGCCAGATCACGGCCGTTCAGACGCTCGCGCACAGCCTTGATGTAGTCGCCGGCCAGTGGCGGCTCTTCATCGCGATAACGCACGCCCAGGCCACCACCGAGGTCGATGTGGCGCAGATGGATGCCGCAATCGCCGAGGCGATCGACCAGATCCAGCAGGCGGTCGAGGGCATCGAGGAACGGCGGCAGGGTGGTCAGTTGCGAGCCGATGTGGCAGTCGACACCGATCACTTCCAGGTTCGGCAGGTGCGCGGCACGCACGTACACATCTTCGGCGTCGGCAATCGCGATGCCGAACTTGTTCTCTTTGAGACCGGTGGAAATGTACGGGTGGGTGCCAGCATCGACGTCCGGGTTTACGCGCAGCGAGACCGGTGCGCGAACACCCAGCTCGGCAGCCACGACTTGCAGGCGCTCGAGCTCGTCGGTGGATTCGACGTTGAAGCAGTGCACGCCGACTTCCAGCGCGCGACGCATGTCGTCACGGGTCTTGCCGACGCCGGAGAACACGATCTTGTCGGCGCTGCCGCCAGCGGCCAGCACACGTTCCAGCTCGCCACGGGAAACGATGTCGAAACCGGCGCCGAGACGGGCCAGGACATTCAGCACGCCGAGGTTGGAGTTGGCCTTGACTGCGTAGCAGACCAGGTGCGGCATGCCGGCCAGCGCGTCGGCGTAGGCCAGATATTGGGCTTCGATGTGCGCACGCGAGTAGACATAGGTGGGCGTGCCGAAGCGGTCGGCGATGGCGGACAGCGCCACACCTTCCGCGAACAGCTCCCCGCCACGGTAGTTAAAAGCGTCCATGGCGATCCCTTATTGGTAAACGTCGTGCTTGTGTGCTTTGGACGGCTGCTTCTGCGAAGACTGGGCTTGCTCGGCCGGGTCCTGATTGTCATCCGGCAGGTACAGCGGGCCTTTTTGACCACAGGCCGAAACGAGGCAGGCGACCGCGACGAGCGCAGCAAGGGAAGAGATCAGGCGCTTCATGGCGAAATCCTTGAAAATGCGTTAATTGCGCCGGAGTATACCGGCCACCCGGCAGCTTGCCTATGCGAGGGGGTTCCCGTCCGGCGGGGCTTGTTCAAGGCGGCCCGAATTGCCGCAATCTCTTGTAGGAGTGAGCCTGCTCGCGATTGCGGTGTATCCGCCAGCAATAATGTTGAATGTGCCGGCCATTCGCGAGCAGGCTCACTCCTGCAGGGTTTGGTGTCGGGAGTGGGGCAGGTGCTTGGTCGTTAATCTTTGCAATCGGCCGGCAGCGTCCGTATCTTGCGGCGCTTGAGCCTGATCAGACATTTTTTGAGGTTGCCACAATGAGTTTGTCCGAAGCGCGTTTCCATGATCTGGTCGATGAAACCCAGGAAAAACTGGAAGACATCTTTGATGAAAGCGACCTGGATATCGACCTGGAAAGCTCGGCAGGTGTCTTGACCGTCAAGTTCGAAAACGGCTCGCAGCTGATCTTCAGTCGTCAGGAGCCGCTGCGTCAGCTGTGGCTGGCGGCGGTGTCCGGCGGTTTCCATTTCGACTACGACGAAGAGAGCGAACGCTGGATGTGCGACAAGAGCGAAGAGCAACTGGGCGAAATGCTCGAGCGCATCGTCAAGCAGCAGGCCGGCGTCGAATTCGACTTCGAAGGTCTGTGATTTCGTGACTGATACCGCTCCCGTCCGGCCTCCGAAACCGCTCTACAGCAATGTCAGCCCGGCGGTGCCGTCGCCGTGCACCGGTGTGTGCCGGCTGGATGAGCAGAAGGTCTGCCTGGGCTGTGCGCGGCATGTCGAAGACATTCGTGAATGGCGCTCGGCGGACGATGAGCGACGCCGGGTGATCGTTGCCCAGGCTGCCAGGCGCCGAGCAACCTCCCTGTAGGAGCTGCCGAAGGCTGCGATCTTTTGCTTTTAAAGATTCAAGATCAAAAGATCGCAGCCTGCGGCTGCTCCTACAGGGCTGGCCGGGTGGGTGACTTGTATATTTTTTGAGCTGTGATAGTGTCCGAACACGCCTCAACCCATCGAGGCCTGGTGAAAACCCCGTCTTTTTTGGCGGGGTTTTGCTTTTTTTGTGTGCAGAAGAAAGGAGTCTGCCCGGATCATGACCGCACCTTCCATCACCCTTACCCGTCTGGACGTACAACGTCTGGAGCGCCTGATCGACAGCCTGGATGACACGCTGCCGGGCGTGATCGCGCTGCAAACCGAACTGGACCGCGCCGATACACTGGTCGGTCACGATGAAGTGCCCGCTGATGTCGTGACGATGAATTCCCGTGTGCACTGCCGCGAGGAAGGCAGTGGCAAGGACTATCACCTGACGCTGGTCTATCCCAAGGATGCCAACGCCGATGAAGGCAAGATCTCGATCCTCGCACCGGTCGGCAGCGCGCTGCTGGGCCTGAAGGTCGGTCAGCACATCGACTGGCCGGCTCCGGGTGGCAAGACCCTGAAACTGACCTTGCTGGAAGTTGAATCGCAGCCGGCCAACGGCGGTGAATTCCGCGAGTGACCCCGCCTCAGACTTGTTCGAGCGCCTCGTTCAGGGCGCGCTCCAGGTCAGCCTTGTAGCGCAGATACAGATTGCTTGAACTCTGACCATCACCGAGCAGGCCCGAGAGGTCCAGGTCGGTGATGTAGCAGCGATAGCGCTCGGTTTCGCGGCGCTGCTCGACGATCTCCCGGGCGACCACGCGAAACAGCTGGTCGCCATGTTCCAGCTCGCTGAATTCCCGTTGATTGCAATACAAGGTGACTTGCACTTCGCCCGGTGCAGCTTTGCCGACGATCGCCTGTACGTCGTAGAACGGTTTGTTGACCGGCGTCTGCGGCGCCGGCCGAGCGTCGACCCGTCGCGCGCGCCCGGGGCCTGAAGGTAACAACTGGTAATACAAGGTTTCGAGGCCGACCGCCGGGCTGCCGTCCATCGGCAACAGCGCTTCACGCCGGTACTGGATCGATTGCAGAAAACGCTGCAGCGGCACCAGCAGGCTCTGTTCGTCGTGAAACGGCAGATGCTGTTGCCACAGCGCGTTGAACTCATCCAGCACGTACAGTTCGGCCTGTTGTTCGGTGATCCGGTAGAACACCTGAATTGATTCCGGCTGGCCCATCGGCAGGATCAGCGCGAGGTCGTGATCCTCCAGCGCCATCGGATCCAGGTGCAGCGGGCTGTAGCGCGGCTGTTCTTCACCCAGATAATCGAGCAGCGCCGGCAGGGTGGCGAGAGCGACATGGTTGACCTGTCCCGGCACCAGTTCCAGCACGTGATAGTGCTGTTGCACCTGAATCAGGTAGCGGTGATTGAGTTCGCTGAGCAGCAGGGTCTGCGCGGTGTCGATGACTTCTTCGACGCGCCGGGCAATGAACTGTGCGCGGTTGTGGCAGAAGCAGCGCACCTTCAATGACGGCTGCTGCGGGCCGCGCGGCAGGTTGTTGAGGTAGTCGCGCAGGCAATCGAGCAACGCGTGGGGGCCGTCGAAACGGTTGACCAACACTTCGTTCCAGCTGTTGAGCGTGACCTGATCGAGGGTCAGTACAAGGTTCTCGCGCACCCCGGCGTAACTCAGCGAGTCGGTGCGCTCGGTGGTCATCAGGATATTCAGGTCGCGGTGATGCTTGAGCGGATCGACACCAACGTTGACCAGCATCAGCACTTCGCTCGGCACCGCAGCACGCAGCAGCGGTTCTTCGGCAACGGTCGGCAAGGGCAGGGCGATGCACTGCTGCAGGCTGCCGAGCAGGTTGAACAACTCGAACTCGCTCATGTCGCTGGTGCCGGGGTGCAGCGCCAGTCGGGTGCTGCTGTCGATCACGCCGTTGCGATGGCACCAGGTCAGCAGTTCAAGCAACTCGCGGCTGCGCTTGATCGGCGCGAAGTGCTCCCACTCCAGCGCGTTCAGGCTGCCGTTGTACAAACCCCACTGGGTTTGCCCGGGCTCTTTCTTGTTCGGTGATTGCACCAGCGTCAGGGTGTCTTCGGCCAGATCCGGGGCGATGCCGGGATTGATGAATTCGACCTTGTCGGCCTTGCGCTCGAACGCGGCGTACAGGCGACGACCGAGCACGTTCAGGTCGCGCTTGTTGATCAGGCTGACAGTCTGTTCGCTGCGGGCGAACTGGGTCAGGAAGCGATAGCTGTAGTTCAGCTCATTGACCAGGGCGCGGCGTTCGGCGCTGACCTGGCGGACTTTCCACTGGCTGCGGCTGTCGAGCAAGGCCAGCTGGCGCTGATCCCAATGCCATTCGTGCGCCAGGCGTTCCAGCAGTGAGCGCTGCCAGCTCTGGGTGCGGCTGTTGCCGGTGAGCTTGCGGTTGACCTTGAGGTACAGCGCGCGTCGCACCAGCTCCAGGCGCTCCGGTTCGTTGCGGGCGCTGAGGTATTCTTCGATGCGTCGGTACACCACCATGTACGGATCCAGCTCATCCAGATCCAACTGATTGGCGAACACGGCTTGCTTGTAGCGCAGGCTCAGGCACTGCACGTTCGGGTGTTCGCTGGCGTAGACCTCGGTCAGCAACAACTTGAGCACCGACTTGTAGGGCGATTCGATGCCCTTGAACAATTGCCACAGGCCAGCGCCGATGAACTCGCCCGGCGGAATCGTCGCCAGATGCCCGAGATCAAGCGTCTCGTCGGCGCGAATGAAGCGCTTGGACAGCAGAGTGTGGGTATACAGGTCGTAAGCGCTTTCTTCGTAGACCGGCACCAGCCACCAGATTGGGGTGCGTCCGGCCAGCCAGATCGCGGTGCGATAAAACTCGTCCAGCAGCAGATAGTGCTGAGTGCTGCCGCAGTTTTCGGAGCTGAGCTGGGTGTCGCGTTCGCCTTTGACGAAGCGTGCCGGGTCGATCAGAAAGAAATGCGCCTCGGCGCCTTGGGTCGCGGCCCAGGCTTCGAGGAGCTGGCATTTTTTGCGCAGCTCGGCGAGTTCGTTGTCGCTCAGGTCCGGTGCATGGCAGACCCACACGTCCATGTCGCTCTGATCGGCCTGAGCCAGGGTGCCGAGGCTGCCCATCAGGAACAGACCGTGAATCGGCCGTGGCGGGTTGCTGCCGTGGCGCGGCTTGTAAGAGAACGAACGGGTCAGGCGCTGTGCTTCGGCCAGCGCATTGGCATCCGGCTCGTAGTTGGACAGCCCGGCTGGCGTGCTGCCGGAAACATAACCCGGCAGCAGCGGATGATTGACGTGGAAGAACAGCGGCAGCAGGGTCAGCACGCCTTGCTGGCGGGTCGAGAGACCTTCGAGTGCCCGGCCAAGGCGACCTTCATTGAGTTTGAGAAAACGCGCGCGCAGTTGGCTGAGCACCTTGCGGTCGATTCCCTCGTCCAGATCGGGGCGGATTTCATGGGTGCGGGTCATGTCAGCTCAAACCGGCTCGCAGGCTCGGACGAAGAGGGTCTCGGAATGGGAGGCAGTTTAGCCTTTGCGCAGCGGGACTTTTAAGCTGAATTTGTTTTTTGACGTCAGATTTTTAGCGGGGAGCGTCAGGCGGGCCCGCGGAAATCCCGTGGCAGGAGTTCCCGTGGGCAAAGACGGGAAAAATCAGGCGGTTTCCTGCTCTCTCAGAATGGTCAGTACGGTTTGCACACTTTGCGCGGCATCGCGACCCAGGCTGGTCAGATACCCGCCATCGGGCTGGTCGGTGAGTTCTTTCTCGAAGAGGCGTTTGGCGGCGGCGATATGTTTCGGGGCAGCGGTCTGATGAATTTTCAAACCTTCCTGGGAACTGTCCAGGTTGAAGAGTGCGAGGACTTCCAGTTCGGCAACCAACTCAGGGGTAAGCGACATAAGGACTCCAGACTTTCTAGGAATTGGACGACAGCGTCCCTAAGGTGAACCCGCTTTTGCGGCATGTCCAGTGCTCAGATCAGGGATTTTGTCTTGAGGCGGATTCCAGTGTAGCCGGGGCCGGAGAGATGGCTGGATGGATGGGTGACAAATTGTGTGGGAGCGAGCCTGCTCGCGAAAGCGGTGTGTCATATAGCGTTGTTTTTGCTGATACACGGCATTCGCGAGCAGGCTCGCTCCCACAGGGGGATGTGTTTGGCTTACTGTTTTTCGGGTGGCAGATCGGGCAAATTACGCAGCGCGGTTTCATACCACTCGGTATCGAACGCGCGGTCTTCATCGAGCATGGCGTCAATCTCGTAGGCCAGCACGTGCGCCATCAGGTTGAGGATCTCTTCACGCTCGACACCCACCAGGGTCAGCTTGTTGAAGGTCGCCTTGGCCGCTGGCGGGTTGTCGCTTTCGATCTGGTTCTCGATGGCTTCGATCAACGTCGCCTCGGTGAACTCTTCTTCGTCGTTGTCGATGTCTGTCGGCTCGCTCATGGCAGGCTCCTCAAGGAAAGGCGCCAGTTTACCCGCATTCAGCGGCGTGATGCTGCTGGCAGGATCGAGTCCGGCGATCTATAAACAGTGACTGCCCACCCCGCACGGCCTGGAGGCTATGTGATGTTCAAGCTCTACGGATTCGCTGTCAGCAACTACTACAACATGGTCAAGCTGGCGCTGCTGGAAAAAGGTCTGGCGTTCGAAGAGGTGACGTTCTATCCGACGCAGACCCCGCAATCGCTGGCGATCAGCCCGCGCGGCAAAGTACCGGTGCTGGGCGTCGAAGCGGGTTTCATCAACGAAACCGCGATCATCCTCGAATACCTCGAGCAGACCCAGCAAGGCACGCCGCTGCTGCCGAGCGATCCCTTCGAGCGTGCGCAGGTATTGGCGATTGCCAAGGAAATCGAGTTGTACATCGAGCTGCCGGGGCGCGCCTGTTATGGCGAGGCGTTCTTCGGCTCGCCGGTGCCGGAGGCGATCAAGGAGAAAACCAAAGCCGAGTTGCTGCTGGGTTTCGCGGCGCTGGGTCGACACGGCAAATTCGCCCCGTACGTGGCGGGCGACAGCCTGAGCATCGCGGATCTGTACTTCCTGTACAGCGTGCCGCTGGCCTGTGCGGTCGGGCAGAAGCTGTTCGGGATCGATTTGCTGGCGGAGATGCCGAAAGCCAAGGCGCTGCTGGAGCGGCTTGAGCAGAATCCGCATGTGCAGAAGATTGCTGCGGACAAAGAGGTAGCGATGCCGGCGTTTTTGGCGATGATCGCTGCCAAAAAGTGAATTTTATAGCGCTCTGAAAGAAGCCTTCGCGAGCAGGCTCGCTCCCACAGGGGATTTTTGTCGGCCACGAATTTTGTGTTTAACAAAAATCCAAATGTGGGAGCGAGCCTGCTCGCGAAGCTTTTGACCTTTAGCGGCTGGCGATGAGGGCCTGGCCACGAACCACCGCTGCCTTGACCTGTGCCGGCGCAGTCCCGCCAATGTGGTCACGGGCATTCACCGAGCCTTCCAGAGTCAGCACGGCGAACACATCCTGCTCGATCTGGTCGCTGAACTGGCGCAGTTCTTCCAGGCTCATTTCGGCCAGATCCTTGCCGGTATCCACGCCGTACTTCACCGCGTGACCGACGATTTCGTGGCAGTCACGGAACGGCAGGCCACGGCGTACAAGGTAGTCCGCCAGATCGGTCGCGGTGGAGAACCCGCGCAGGGCTGCCTCACGCATGATCGCGTGCTTCGGCTTGATCGCCGGGATCATGTCGGCAAAGGCGCGCAGCGAATCGCGCAGGGTGTCGGCGGCGTCGAACAGCGGTTCCTTGTCTTCCTGGTTGTCCTTGTTGTAGGCCAGTGGCTGGCCTTTCATCAGGGTCAGCAGGCCCATCAGTGCGCCGAACACGCGGCCAGTCTTGCCGCGTACCAGCTCCGGCACGTCCGGGTTTTTCTTTTGCGGCATGATGGAGCTGCCGGTGCAGAACCGATCCGGCAGATCGATGAACTGGAACTGCGCGCTGGTCCACAGCACCAGCTCTTCGGAGAAACGCGACAAGTGCATCATCGCGATGCTCGCGGCCGAGCAGAATTCGATGGCGAAATCGCGATCGGAAACGTTGTCCAGCGAGTTGCCGCCCACGGCGTCGAAGCCCAGCAGCTGCGCGGTGTATTCGCGGTCGATCGGGTAGGTGGTGCCGGCCAGCGCGGCGCTGCCCAGCGGCATGCGGTTGGTGCGCTTGCGGCAGTCGACCAGACGCTCGTAGTCGCGGCTGAGCATTTCGAACCAGGCCAGCATGTGATGCCCGAAGGTCACTGGCTGAGCAGTTTGCAGGTGAGTGAAGCCGGGCATGATGCTCGCCGCTTCACGTTCGGCTTGTTCCAGCAGGCCTTTCTGCAGGCGGGTGATCTCGGCCAGGATCAGGTCGATCTCGTCGCGCAGCCACAGACGGATGTCGGTGGCGACCTGGTCGTTGCGGCTGCGCCCGGTGTGCAGTTTCTTGCCGGTGATGCCGATGCGGTCGGTCAGGCGTGCTTCGATGTTCATGTGCACGTCTTCGAGGTCGACGCGCCAGTCGAACTGGCCGGCCTCGATTTCGCCCTGAATGGTCTTCAGGCCGTCGATGATGCTGTCGCGCTCGGCATCGGTCAGCACGCCGACCTTGGCCAGCATGGTGGCATGGGCGATCGAGCCCATGATGTCGTGGCGATACAGGCGCTGGTCGAAGGTGACGGAGGCGGTGAAGCGGGCGACGAAGGCGTCGACGGGTTCACTGAAGCGGCCGCCCCAGGACTGATTGGTCTTGTCAGTGCTCATGAATTCGCTCGTATCGGCTTGAAGAAAGAAGGCGTGAAACGCTGGCGCGGATAATAACAGGGTTGCCAATCCTGTCGCTGACACCGGTCGATACGTTTTTTTCTCATCTGCTCATTCATAGTCGGCGCTGTCTGCGGAGGATTTGCGCAAGGATATTTTTCGATTGAGCAATATCAGGCCGGCAAGCGTCTACAGTTGGACATAAGGGTCGGCGCGATTGCGGATCGCACAAAGGTCCGGACGCCGACTATAAGAAGAGGGGGTGGGTGGATTGTCCTTTGGCATACCCCGTGCAAAACGCAGGAAACAGCGGGCTTTGAGCGGTACGACCCGGACACTGGCAAATATTGCTGGCCGACGTACGGCACTTTTTGGCGCTCGGGCTAGTCTTAGCGTGGATCGCGGTGACGGATGTCACTTCACCTGTCTACGCTATCCTTGTGCGAGACTCACGCAGGAATCCAGCGCAATATGAATGTCCTGATCGTTGATGACGAACCACTGGCTCGCGAGCGCCTAAGCCGAATGGTAAGCGAGCTCGAGGGTTATACAGTCCTGGAGCCCAGCGCCACGAATGGCGAAGAGGCGTTGGCGCTGATCGACAGCCACAAGCCGGATATCGTACTGATCGATATCCGCATGCCGGGCCTCGATGGCCTGCAGGTGGCTGCCCGTCTGTGCGAACGCGAAACGCCGCCGGCCGTGGTGTTTTGCACCGGCCCCGATGAATTTGCCGTGGAAGCCCTGCAGGCCAGCGCCGTGGGCTATGTGGTGAAACCCGTGCGAACCGAACATCTGCATGACGCCCTGAAACGGGCTGAACGTCCCAGCCGGGCCCAACTCTCGGCCCTGACCCGTCCCGCCGCCGAGAGCGGTAATGGCCCACGCAGTCATATCAGCGCCCGCACCCGCAAAGGCATCGAGCTGATCCCGCTGGATCAGGTGGTCTATTTCATTGCCGATCACAAATACGTGACCTTGCGCCATGAAAGCGGTGAGGTACTTCTGGATGAGCCGCTGAAAGCCCTCGAAGACGAATTCGGCGAGCGTTTCGTGCGCATTCACCGCAACGCGCTGGTCGCCCGCGACCGCATCGAGCGTCTGCAACGCACGCCGCTGGGGCATTTCCAGCTGTTCCTCAAAGGCCTCAATGGTGATGCGCTGATCGTCAGCCGCCGGCATGTGGCCGGTGTGCGCAAGATGATGCAGGGCCTCTGAGTCGGCCTTCGCGCACGTTTTCACTTTCTTCTGCCGGGCATTGCAGGCCAGGGAGGCCACGCCGTTTCTGATTCAAGTCAAAGTGGATTTGGCTGAGCTGTTATTATCCGCCGTATCTATTCAGTACGGATTGATCCATGTCCTCTCGCGAAATCCGCATCGCCACCCGTAAAAGTGCGCTGGCCCTCTGGCAGGCCGAATACGTCAAAGCCCGTCTGGAAGCGGCCCATCCGGGTCTGCTGGTGACGCTGGTGCCTATGGTCAGTCGCGGCGACAAGCTGCTCGACTCGCCGCTGTCGAAAATCGGCGGCAAGGGCCTGTTCGTCAAGGAACTGGAAACCGCGCTGCTGGAAAACGAAGCCGACATCGCCGTGCATTCGATGAAAGACGTGCCGATGGACTTCCCCGAAGGCCTTGGCCTGTTCTGCATCTGCGAGCGCGAAGACCCGCGTGACGCTTTCGTTTCCAATACCTATCAAAGCCTGGATGCGCTGCCTGCCGGCGCCATCGTCGGTACCTCCAGCCTGCGGCGTCAGGCGCAACTGCTGACCCGTCGCCCGGATCTCGAGATTCGTTTCCTGCGTGGCAACGTCAACACTCGTCTGGCCAAGCTCGATGCTGGCGAGTACGACGCGATCATCCTCGCGGCAGCCGGCCTGATCCGCCTCGGCTTCGAAGACCGCATCACCTCAGCCATCAGTGTCGACGACAGCCTGCCGGCCGGTGGTCAGGGCGCGGTCGGTATCGAATGCCGTAGCGCCGACACGCCAATCCACGCTTTGCTCGCACCGTTGCATCACGCCGATACCGCTTCGCGCGTGACCGCTGAACGTGCCCTCAACAAACACCTGAATGGCGGCTGCCAGGTGCCGATCGCCTGCTACGCCGTGCTCGAGGGTGAACAACTGTGGTTGCGTGGTCTGGTGGGCGAGCCGAGCGGCGGCAAGCTGCTCAGCGCCGAAGCGCGTGCGCCGCGTGCCAATGCCGAAGCGTTGGGCGTGCAGGTCGCTGAAGCGTTGCTCAGTCAGGGTGCCGACGACATTCTCAAAGCGGTGTATGGCGAGGCAGGTCACGAGTGACTGGCTGGCGCCTGCTGCTGACGCGCCCTGCAGATGACTGCGCGGCGCTGGCCGGGGTGTTGGCCGGGCAGGGGATTTTCAGCAGTTGCCTGCCGCTTCTGGACATAGCGCCGCTGCCGGTCTCTGACAAGATACGTCAGGTGCTGGCGCGGCTCCCGGGTTGCAGCGCGGTCATCGTGGTCAGCAAACCGGCGGCGCGGATTGCGCTTGATCTGCTGGACGCTCATGGACTTCAGTCGTTGTCGATGCCGTGGTTCAGCGTCGGTGCGGCGACCGCGCAGATTCTTCGCGATCACGGTCTCGACGTACACTTTCCCGCCGACGGCGATGACAGTGAAGCCCTGCTGCAATTGTCGCGTCTGCGCGAAGCGGTCGCCCGGCCCGGCGCGCAGGTGCTGATCCTGCGTGGCGAGGGTGGTCGCGAGTTGCTCGCCGAGCGGCTGCGCGCGCTTGGTGCTAGTGTCGAGTATCTGGAGTTGTATCGGCGTGACCTGCCGGCCTATCCGCCGCAAGAGCTGCCGCGGCGCATTGCAGCGGAACGCTTGAACGGGCTGGTGGTCAGCAGTGGACAGGGTTTCGAGCACTTGCGCCAGATGGCCGGCGATGCCTGGCCTTCAATTGCGCAGTTGCCGTTGTTTGTGCCAAGCCCAAGGGTTGCCGAGCTGGCACATGCCGCCGGGGCCCGAACAGTTGTGGATTGCCGCGGCGCGAGTGCCGCGGCTTTGCTGACGGCGTTACGGGAGCATCCCGTGCCCGTTCTCTAATGCAAAGGATGGATACGTGAGCGAAACAGCCTTGCCTAAAGATGATGTCCAGCCTGTGATTGATGCCCAGGTTGAAACTCCACCGCCGGCCAAAGAGCCGCGCCGAGGCAACGGACTGGCCATTGTCGCCCTGTTGTTCGGCGCTGCCGGCGTGGCGATCGGTGGCTGGGGTGTCTGGCAGGTACGTCACCTGCAGACCAACACCGCACAACAGTCAGGCCAGGTGCAGGCACTGAACGATCAGGCGCAGAGCCTCAAGCTCAACGAACAGCGCCTGACCGAGCGCCTTGCGCAACTGCCCGGTGCCGATGAACTCGCCGAGCGCCAGCGTCTGGTGACGCAACTGCAGGGCGATCAGCAGCGCCTCAATCAACGTCTGGAAACCGTCCTCGGTGCCAGCCGCAAGGATTGGCGTCTGGCCGAGGCCGAGCACCTGCTGCGTCTGGCCAGCCTGCGTCTGTCGGCCTTGCAGGACATCAGCAGCGCCCAGGCGCTGGTGCAGGGCGCCGACGAGATTCTGCGTGAACAGAACGACCCGGGTTCGTTCGCCGCCCGCGAGCAAGTGGCGAAAACCCTCGTCGCGCTGCGCAGCACCGAGCAGCCGGATCGCACCGGTCTGTTCCTGCGCATTGGTGCCTTGCGCGATCAGGTCATTGAACTGACCGAGCTGGCGCCGGAGTACAAGGATCGCGGCGAGTCGCTGCTGGGCCTGACCGCTGACGGCGATGGCGCCAGTCGCTGGGCGCAGTGGTGGGATCAGGTGTCGCGTTACATCCGCATCGATTTCAATGCCGACAAGAATGTGAAGCCACTGCTGGCCGGGCAAAGTCTGAGCCAGGTGCGTCTGGCCCTGAGTCTCGCACTGGAGCAGGCGCAATGGGCTGCGCTCAATGGCCAGGCGCCGGTCTACACCCAGGCGATGACCGAAGCGCGGGACGTCCTCAAGGGCAATTTCAATCCGGATAATCCGCAGAGCAAAATCATGCTCGAACAGGTTGCGGAGTTGAGCCAGCAACCGGTCACCGTCAAGACGCCGGACCTGACCGGCACGCTGAGTGCGGTGCAGGCTTATCTGGAACGCCGTAACGTCAACGCTGAAGAGTCGGTCAAACCGTTCGCCAAACCTGCCGCCAACACCGCGCAGGAGACCACGCCATGAAACGCCTGTATGTGATCGTGTTTCTGGTGATCGCGGCGACAGCGGCGCTGGGCCTGGCGATTGCCGAGCACTCCGGTTACGTGTTGATTGCCTACAAGAGCTTTCGCTATGAATCGAGTCTGTGGGCGGCGCTGGCGCTGATCGCGGTGTTGTGGCTGTTGATCTGGGGCATCAAGGCGTTGGTCGAGCTGGTCATGGCCTCCAGTGGCGTGGTCAATCCGTGGTCGCGACGCAACCGTAGCCGGCGGGTGCAGGTGGCCATCGAACACGGGCAGCTGGATCTGGCCGAAGGCCGCTGGGCCAGCGCGCAACGTCACCTGTCTCGCGCCGCCGAGGCCGAGCGCCAGCCGCTGTTGTATTACCTCGGCGCGGCACGCGCGGCCAACGAGCAAGGCAAGTATGAGGAATGTGATCAGTTGCTTGAGCGTGCGCTGGAGCGCCAGCCGCAGGCCGAGTTGGCGATTGCCTTGAGTCATGCGCAGTTGCAGACCGATCGTGGTGACACCGACGGCGCCCTGGTGACCCTGCAAGCGATGCACGAGCGGCATCCGCATAACGTGCAGACCTTGCGACAGTTGCAGCGCCTGCATCAGCAGCGCGGCGACTGGTCGGCGGTGATTCGCCTGTTGCCGGAGCTGCGCAAGGACAAGGCTTTGCCGCCGGCCGAACTGGCTGAACTGGAACGACGTGCCTGGGGTAACAACCTGTCCCTGGCGGCGCATCGGGACGAGGACGGCAAGGTCGGTCTGCAGTCACTCACTCGTGCCTGGGAGCAGCTGACTTCCGCGCAGCGTCAGGAGCCGGCGCTGGTGCTGGCATACGCTGAACAACTGCGTCAGCTGGGTGCTCAGGTGGAAGCCGAAGAAGTCCTGCGCAGCGCCCTCAAGCGCAAGTACGACAGCCATCTCGCGCGTCAGTATGGCCTGGTGCGCGGCAGCGATCCGGCGCGTCAGTTGCAGGCCGCTGAAGGCTGGCTCAAGGACCATCCGGCGGATCCGAGCCTGTTGCTGACCCTCGGTCGTCTCTGTCTGCAAACCAGCTTGTGGGGCAAGGCACGGGATTATCTGGAAAGCAGTCTGCGGGTGCAGCGTAACCCGGAAGCCTGTGCAGAGCTGGCGCGCCTGCTCGCGCAACTGGGCGATACCGAGCGCAGTAACCAGCTGTTCCAGGAAGGCCTCGGACTGCTGGATGAACGCCTGCTGGCCGCGCCGTTGCCGGTGCCGGTTCACGCCTGAAATCACGGGGGAGGACGCTCCCTCGTGAACGTTCAGTGAGCGAATAATTACCTCCGGCAGGTGTCTTGGGCAAAGTCCTACAGCGCGATACACCTTTTCCTCTCGCGCCTGTCGGGTTTTCCCTACACTTCTGATGAACTGTCGCCATGCACCTGCCTTGAAAGGCTGACAAGCTTTCCTCTACCGTAACTGCCTGTCTCCACTGTTACGGAAAAGCCATGTCGTTGGCCTGTTCACGCTCCTTGTTTTTCACGGCTTTCACTGCAGGCGCACTGGCCCTGGGAGCTTCCTATTATCTCGAATATGCGGTGGGGCTGACGCCCTGCAGTCTGTGCCTGGCGCAACGCTTCTTCATGGCGTTGCTGATGGCCTGTTGCGGGCTGGCAGCGATCCATGGCCCACGGCGTGTCGGCCTGTCGCTCTATTGGGCGACCGGGCTTGGCCTGAGCCTGGGTGGAACCACGGCGGCCTGGCGGCAGGTGCTGTTGCAGAGTGATCCGCTGGTGCAAATGACCCGCTGCGCGCCGGATTCCGAAGCGCTGTTCAGCAACCTGCCGTGGTTGTGTGCAACGGTGCGGATGTTCAAGGGGGGTGTCGATTGCGCGGAAATTTCCTGGACGCTGTTGGATTTGAGCATCCCGGAATGGAGTCTGCTGTTCTTTGTGGCGATGTCGATCCTTGCGGTGTACCAATTGCTGCGTCTGGTCTGGAGCGCTCTGCAACGACCGCTCAGCGGCGAAGCGTCGCACCGGGCGCTGGTCGGGGATTAAACACTTGTATGAACTTTATCTCCTGCGTACCTTGAAGCCATAGGCGTGCGGGCATAATCTGGCCCGCACGTGTCATTGGATTTATGTTGCTCGATGACGCTCTGCCCGGTCCGCCCCCAAGCGATAAAAGCCAGAAGAGGGGCGCGGGTGTAGAGCAGCATGACCCACAAGGGAAGAGAGATCGCCATGCTCGAAAGTTGTCAGAATGCTCAGGAACGCTGGGGTGGAGTTCATCTGCTGATCGACCGCTGGTTGCAAGAGCGTGAAGAACTGATCGGTGCCTACGACAAGCTCGGTGCACAGCCTGAGTCGCTCTCCGAGAGCCGCAAGCCTCTGCAGGAATTCTGCGGTGTGCTGGTCGATTACGTTTCGGCCGGGCACTTCGAGATCTACGAACAGCTGACCGGTGAAGCCAAGGCCTTCAACGACAAGCGTGGTCTGGAGCTCGCCGAAACCCTTTACCCGCGTATCGACGTCATCACCGAAAAACTCCTCGCGTTCAACGACCTTTGCGATGCAGGCAAATGCGTCGCCGAGAAATTCAAGGAGCTGGGTGGCCTGCTGCACGAACGCTTCGAACTGGAAGACTGCCTGATCGAAGTGCTGCACACGGCACACAAGGAAGAAGATACCGCTCAGGCCTGATTGGTTTTCTCAGGCACAAAAAAACGCGATGCGCCGAAAGCGCACCGCGTTTTTTTATGCCGGCGAATCGGCGTCGGTCAGCTCGTTGCACCGCGCAATTCGACTTCAAACACCAACGGTGTGAACGGCGCGATCAGATCGCCCGCACCGTCGGCGCCATAGGCCTGATCCGACGGAATCACCAGTCGCCACTTGGCACCCACCGGCATGTTCTGCAGCGCGGAACGCCAGCCGGCTATCACGCTGTCGAGGCTGAACCATTGCGGCTGAGTGTTCTGGTCGAACACCGTGCCATCCGGCAGGCGACCGACATACAGCACCTGGACTTTCCCGTCCGGGCCGGCCTTGGCACCGGTGCCCGGGGTCAGCTCGGTCAGCAGGATGCCGTCGGCCAGTTCCTTTACGCCAGGCCTGGCTTTTTCGGCGGTGAGAAAACGCTGTTCGTTTTCCATCGCGGCATCACTCGACGGCAGCGATGAGTGTTCGGCGTTCTGCGATTCATGATCGGCGAGGATCTGCTCGATCCGTGCTTCGCTCAGTGCCAGCGGCTTGCCTTGATAGGCCTGCTGCAAACCGTCGACCAGTGCCTGAATCTGCAATTGCGGTACCTCTTGGCGCAAGCGTTCACCGAGGCTGGCGCCGAGGCTATAGGCCAGATCGTGAGCATCGTTCGCGGTGGTTTTCTCGTCGGCGTGGGCCACGGAAAAAATCATCCAGAGGGATAAAAAAAGGTAGCGCGACATGGGCACTCTCCATCCTGAGGTGCGGGCGATTATGCCAGCGCGAAGGTCTGCAACGGTGAACTGCTTTTGTCTTTGTGCAGAACATTTTCGCTTCGTTGCAACGCAACGGTTTCGTTACTGTCAAGATGACCTAGCGGCGGTAACTGCAGAGGTCTAGTATGAGCCGCACTCACGTCAGCCAGGAGGTAAACCATGTCGGCCACCAAGAAGCCTGTAAACACTCCGTTGCACTTACTCCAACAACTCTCGGGCAGCCTGCTCGAGCATTTGGAAAACGCTTGCTCCCAAGCCTTGGCTGATGCTGAAAAACTGCTCGCCAAACTGGAAAAGCAGCGCGGCAAGGCGCAAGAAAAACTGCACAAATCCCGCACCAAATTGCAGGACGCAGCTGCTGCCGGTAAAGCCAAGGCACAGAACAAGGCCAAGGCTGCCGTCAAAGAACTCGAAGACCTGCTCGATGCGCTGAAGGATCGTCAGTCCGACACTCGCGGCTACATTCTGCAACTCAAGCGCGACGCCCAGGAAAGCCTGAAACTGGCCCAGGGTGTCGGTCGCGTGCAAGAGGCCGCCGGCAAGGCGTTGTCTTCCCGCGCTGCCAAACCAGCGGCGGCAAAAGCCCCGGCGAAAACCGCAGCAGCCAAACCAGCGGCAAAACCAGCAGCCAAGGCACCGGCTAAAACAGCCGCCAAACCTGCTGCAAAAACCGCCGTGAAAAAACCGGCTGCGGCGAGCGCTGCGAAACCGGCCGCACGTACTGCCGCTGCCAAACCTGCAGCGGCAAAACCGGTTGCCAAGCCAGCAGCAAAACCTGCTGCGCGCAAAGTCGCTCCGGCAAAAACCGCTGCCGCTAAACCGGCTGCCAAAGTCGCGGTAAAACCGGCTGTCAAACCTGCCGCGAAAACCGCCGCTGCCAAACCGGCAAGCAAGACTGCGGCCAAACCGGTCGCGACAAAACCTGCTGCCAAGGTTGCTGCCAAACCAGCGGCCAAGCCTGCCGCTAAAACCGCTGCCAAACCAGCTAGCAAACCTGCAGCAGCAAAACCTGCAACTGCTGCGGCCAAGCCTGCTGCCAAACCAGTAGCCGCAAAGCCGGCCGCTAAACCAGCCGCCAAGCCAGCAGCAAAACCTGCCGCGAAAAAACCGGCCGTTGCCAAACCCGCTGCCGCCAAACCGGCGACTGCACCGGCTGCCAAGCCAGCCGCTCCGGCGCCGGCCGCTGCACCTGCTCCAGCCGCTTCTACCTCGACCACCACGACTGCGCCAACGCCAGCCGCTGCGTCGAGCGTCAGCAGCAACCCGACCAGCGCTTCCTAAGTGCCGGTTGCCGCGACGCGCAGCACTTGCAGCGCGTCGCGGTTCGGGCTGGCGGTCGATCCCGCCAGACTCTCCAGCCACTGCCCCGACGCTGAGGCGTCATCGTGTGGCCAGTCCTGCGCAACCTGTTCCAGTTGCCACAGCAGGTGCCGTTCGGCTTCCAGCTCCAGCGCTTTCATTTGTTCTCGCAGACCCTTGAGTACCGGATCGTCCTCGGCCAGGGTTTTCCATTGAGTGCGTAATGCACGCAGTGGCTGCACCACCTCCCGATCCCAAGGTCCCACCAGCTCTTTCAGCTGCTCTACGCGCTGTTCGTCACAGGCCGTGCCGTGTTGCTCAAGCCACAGACCACAGAGCAGCAGGCAGACATTGGCCCCCGCCGCTTGCAGTTGCAGGCAGGCAGGTTCCACGCCCGGTCGGGCGTAGGTGGCAAGGGAAAAGCTCCACAGGTCAGAGGACATCGTGCTACTCGCGCCAGTTGTGAGCGAAGCTGGTAGACTCCGCCGCCATTATGATCCGACTTCAGAACCTGACTTTACAGCGTGGCCCGCAACGTCTGCTAGAAGACGCCGAGCTGACCCTGCACGCCGGCCACAAAGCCGGCCTCATCGGTGCCAACGGCGCCGGCAAATCCAGCCTGTTCGCCTTGCTGCGCGGCGAGTTGCACCCGGACTCGGGCGATTGCCTGCTGCCGGCCGACTGGCGGATCGCGCACATGCGCCAGGAGGTCGACACCCTCGAGCGCCTGGCGGTCGACTATGTGCTCGATGGTGACCTGCGTCTACGCGAGGTGCAACGTGACCTCGCCGTGGCCGAAGCAGCCCACGATGGCACGGCTCTGGCCCGTCTGCACGCCGAACTCGACAGCGCCGACGGCTATACCGCCGATGCCCGCGCCCGCAAACTGTTGGCCGGCCTCGGGTTCACCAACGAGCAGATGGATCGTCAGGTAGGAGATTTCTCCGGCGGCTGGCGGATGCGCCTGAACCTGGCGCAGGCCTTGATGTGTCCGTCGGACCTGTTGCTGCTCGACGAACCGACCAACCACCTGGATCTCGACGCGATCATCTGGCTCGAAGAGTGGCTGAAAAGCTACCCGGGCACCTTGCTGCTGATTTCCCACGACCGCGACTTCCTTGATGAAGTGGTCGACCACGTGGCTCATGTCGATCAGCGCAAACTGACCCTGTACCGTGGCGGCTACACCGCGTTCGAACGTGCCCGTGCCGAACGTCTGGCCCAGCAGCAACAGGCCTACGAGAAGCAGCAGGCGCAACGTGCGCACATGGAAAGCTACATCGCCCGCTTCAAGGCCCAGGCCACCAAGGCCCGTCAGGCGCAGAGCCGGATCAAGGCCCTGGAACGCATGGAAGAGCTCTCGGCGGCCCACGTCGACTCGCCGTTCGACTTCGTGTTCCGCGAGTCGACCAAGATCTCCAGCCCGCTGATCGACCTGTCCGATGCGCGTCTGGGTTACGGCGACAAAACCATCCTGGAGAAGGTCAAGCTGCAACTGACCCCGGGGGCGCGGATCGGTCTGCTCGGGCCGAACGGTGCCGGTAAATCGACCCTGATCAAGAACCTCGCCGGCGAGCTTGAACCGCTGGCCGGGCGTCTGACCCGTGGCGAGAACACCGTGGTCGGCTATTTCGCTCAGCATCAGCTCGACTCGCTGGATGCCAAGGCCAGCCCGCTGCTGCATTTGCAGCGTCTGGCGCCGACCGAACGCGAGCAGACCCTGCGCGACTTCCTCGGCGGTTTCGATTTCCGCGGCGCACGCATCGACGAGCCGGTGCTGAATTTTTCCGGTGGCGAGAAGGCCCGTCTGGCGCTGGCATTGATCGCCTGGGAACGACCGAACCTGTTGCTGCTCGACGAACCGACCAACCACCTCGACCTGGAAATGCGCCTGGCGCTGACCATGGCGCTGCAGGAATTCAGCGGCGCGGTATTGGTGGTGTCTCACGATCGGCACTTGCTCAAGAGCACCACCGACAACTTCTACCTGGTCGCTGACGGCAAGGTCGAAGAGTTCGATGGCGACCTCGAAGACTACGCGCGCTGGCTGGTGGAATATCGTCAGCGCAATGCGCCGGTCAGCAACACTCCGGTCAATCCGGACAAGACCGACAAGAAGGCCCAGCGCCAGGCCGCCGCTGCGTTGCGTCAGCAACTGGCACCGCACAAGCGTGAAGCCGACAAGCTTGAAGCTGAACTGGGCAAGCTCCACGAGAAACTCGCCAAGGTCGATGCCAGCCTCGGCGACAGCGACATCTACGAGCCGGCGCGCAAGAACGAATTGCGTGATCTGCTGGCCGAGCAAGCCAAATTGAAAGTGCGCGAAGGCGAGCTTGAAGAGGCGTGGATGGAAGCGCTCGAGACGCTGGAAAGCATGCAGGCGGAGCTGGAGGCGCTGTCCTGATGGAAGCGTTCAAGCTGCCGCTGCCGGCGATGTGGGTCGAGCCGATCTGGCTCGGCGTGCAGATTCTGCTGATCCTGCTGGCCGGTTACCTGACCCAGCGCTTCGTTGCCAAAGGCCTGACCCGTCTGGGTGAGCGCTACCCGTTTCCGCCGCAGTTGCTGATGCCGCTGCGTGGCGGTCTGCGCTGGCTGATCATGGGCAGTGCGCTGATCTTTGTGCTGGAGCGGCTCGGGGTGTCGGCCACGGTGTTGTGGACGGCGCTGTCGGGTTTCGTCGCGGTGGCGGCGGTGGCGTTCTTCGCGATGTGGAGTGTGCTGTCGAACCTGCTTTGCGCGATTCTGATCTTCACCGTCGGCCCGTTCCGCCTCGGCGATGTGGTCGAGCTGGTAGACACTACCGACAAGCCGGGTGTCAAAGGCCGGGTGGTGGCGATCAATCTGCTCTACACCACGTTGATCGAAGCTGAGGAACTGGGGACTGGCAGCGCCATGGTGCAAGTGCCGAACAGCCTGTTCTTCCAGCGTTCGGTGCGGCGTTGGCGCGGCAGTGATGTGTTTCCTTCCAGCGGGTTCGAGAAGTAGTTTTTCCAAGCAAGATCAAAAGATCGCAGCCTTCGGCAGCTCCTACATGGAATTGATGTTCACCTGTAGGAGCTGCCGCAGGCTGCGATCTTTTGCTTTTAGGCCCAAACCGCATTAGCTTTGACGTCTGTCACGATTCAGAGTCGAGGTGTGCGATGGAGCTTCAAACATGGCTGGCATTCTTTGCCGCCTGCTGGGTGATCAGTCTGTCCCCGGGTGCTGGCGCCATTGCGTCGATGTCCAGCGGTCTGCAATACGGTTTCTGGCGCGGTTACTGGAACGCCCTGGGCTTGCAAGTCGGCCTGGCGGTACAGATTGCGATCGTCGGCGCCGGCGTCGGCGCGATCCTCACTGCCTCGGCCACCGCGTTCTACGCGATCAAATGGTTTGGTGTGGCGTATCTGGTCTATCTGGCGATCAAGCAATGGCGTGCACTGCCGATGGACATGAGCGACGACGCAGCGGTACGGCCGATCGGCAAGCCGCTGGCGCTGGTGTTCCGTGGTTTTCTGGTGAACATCAGCAACCCCAAGGCGCTGGTGTTCATGCTCGCGGTGCTGCCGCAATTCATCAATCCGCACGCACCGTTGCTGATCCAGTACCTGGTGATCGGCGTGACCATGATCTGCGTCGATCTGATTGTCATGGCCGGCTACACCGGACTGGCGTCGAAGGTGCTGCGCCTGTTGCGTACACCGAAGCAGCAGAAGCGCATGAACCGCACGTTTGCCGGGCTGTTCATCGGCGCCGCTGCGTTTATGGCGACGCTGCGTAAAGCGGCGGTCTAAAAGCTTCGGCCACAAAAAAGGCGACCTCTTGAGGTCGCCTTTTTCGTTGCTGACGATACATCCAGCTGTGGCCAGGGAGCTTTTGTGGTGAGGGGATTTATCCTCGATGGCTCGCGAAGCGAACCCCTCTTGATCTTGAAAGAAAGGGCCGCTTCGCAGCCCATCGGGGATGAATCCCCTCACCACAGGGTTATTCACTCAGTCGGTCAGTGCAAAATCACCGGCGCGGTATCACGCGGCAGATTGTTGCGCTGCTGCGCCTCACGCGGCTGCTCGTAACCTCCGCCACCGAGCTGCATGCTCAGTTGCCCGGCCACGTCCTCACCCAGCGCTTTCGATACTTCACGCACCACGCGAGGGCGATTCAGCGAGATCTTGATGTCGCGGCCATTCACCAGTTTGGTGTCCTGCGCTTCGCCCATCGCCGTGAAGGCCGAAGTGATCTCGTAGGTCTTGGTGTTGATCAGACTGAAATCCGCCACCAGCGTCAGGCCCAGCACCGCCGAATAGCTGTCGGTGTGCGCCAGCTCGTTCATGTCTTGGGTAAAGTCGATGTCCGACACGGTGCCGAACAGCACGTAGTCGGCGCCTTTGAAGCTGCCGGCCTTGATCCGCTTGATCACGTCATAGACGTCACCCTTGGACGACGCGGTGTACGGCGTGCCCTGCACCAGCTGGAACATTCCGGTACGCAGGATTTCACCCTTGATGTCGCCGGTGAATTTACGCAGTTCACCCTGTTCGATGTAGCTGGTGGTTGCTTCCAGCTCGTTGTAGTTCGAGGAACCACTGGAGCTGTAATAACCCTCGCGGTAATTGTTCTGCGCCGAAACGATGTGGATGTACTGTTCCACACGCTCCTGATACGCCAGATCTGTCACCGCGACTTTCGGGGCCGCTTGCACGCTGAACGCGCAAGCCAGGGCCATCATGCCAATCCATGCGCGCATCAATTAACGCTCCGTGGTTTTGCGGATCTCTTTTTCGTCCATCCACTCGGCCAGACCGCTTTCGACGTCGATCAGTTGCAGGCTGAATTTGTAGAAGACGTCCTTATAGTCGCTGCTGCGCTTGACGATCGAGCTGATCGAGCCTTCCAGACGATATTTGGCGGCGATCATGTTGCCAGTCTTGGCCACGGTGCTCTTCTTGTACAGGCCGCTCTGGTTTTGCAGCTTGAGCTGATCGACCTGGCTCTGCATCGCGGTGTTGTCGCTGGCGAAGCGGGCGGTGCCGGACTTCATCAGTTGAGTCTTGATGCTGGTGGTGATTTCGCGGGTATCGATGTACTCGCTGGTCTTGTTCTTCACATCGTAGACCTGCACCACCGGGCGGCCCTGCAGAATGCCGGACTGGGCCAGCGAGCGGGTCATCGATTCGGCGATCATTTGCAGGTCGGTCGAGCCGAATTCGTTGGTCACGGTTTCAACCGCTTTGGTGTCGCCGTAGCTGATGTTCTTGCTACCCAGGGTCGGCGAGGTGTTGGCGCAACCGGAAGCCAGCAGGGCGAGGACAGCGATCAGGGAAAAGCGTGCAAACATGGGAATGCTCTCTAAAACAGGAATAGGGTGGCGGACTTAAGGCGTCTTGAGTTCGAGACGAAAATCCACGGCTTTCGGGGTCGGGGCGATGCCCTGGATGAAGCTGGTCTGGGCGCCGTACATCATCTGGCTTTTCCAGACTTCTTCCTCGGCGACCGGGAAACCTTCCGCACCGAGCCAGGCGAAGCGGTAGTAGAACGTCTTGTTGCTGTTGAGGGTGTTGGTCAACTGCACATTGACGGTCATGAAGCCGTTCTCGCGGGCGACGCGCATGGCGCCGACCGCGATGTGTTTCTGCGGGCCCATGGCCACGACCTTGCTCGCGGCGCTGCCCGGCTCCGGTGGTGGCGGGGTGGCGCAGCCGCTGGCCAGGATGGCGAGGGCGGCAACGGCGATGAGTTTGAAGCGCATGCAAAGACTCCGTTCTTAAGGTTGTTTGAGGCTGGCGACGTTGGTCGCAGCAGCGCTCGGGATCACGTGGGCGGCGAGACCGCCAGCGAACACCTGATTGCCCACGGCACGCAGGCTGATCACTTGATAACGCTGATCGACGGTGACCTTGACCAGCGAACCGCCGACGGCGCTCGGCAGACTGACTTGGTGCTCGCCTTTCTTCAAGCGCAGACGCACCACTTGGGTGTTGTCCGGCAGGGTGCGCCACGTACGGGTATCGGCACCTTCCAGCACAGCTGAAGAAATACCCACGGCGAGGCCGGCCAGCGGGTTGGTTTCGTTGATCTGCTTCTGCGCCACGCCTTTGGTGATTGCGCGCACGGTGGTGCGCAGGATGATCCCCGGCATGTCATCGCGCAGAGCGCGGCGGGACATGGCGGTGGTGCTGTTGAGGGCGGTCAGGTTGACTTGCTGACCATCGACGCCAATCTGCGCGAACGGTGCAGTGGAGGTGTCAGGCTTGATGATCGGGAACGACAGTGGAGTGATCACCACGTTGTTGGAGATCGGCAATGGCAGTGGCACGCGGATCGAATCACGCGAGGGTGCCAGACCGCTTTGCACCACGATCAGGATGTCGCTGTCGTCGGACTTGCTCGGCTTGTCGAGGTTGACCAGCGCCTGTTCCAGCAGAGGGGTGTTCGGGCGCAGTTCGGCCGCCTTGCGGTAGCCCGGTGCAGCCAGGTCTTTCTCGCCCAGGGCTTCGTAGACGAAACCGGCCAGGTAATGGCTGAACGCACTCTGGTAGCTGTTTTTCAGGCTGACCACTTCCGGCGCGTCGAGGCTGGCAACCGGGTAGCCTTGCAGATCCTTGTACTGAGTCTTGATGCCTTCTTTCTCGGCCTCTTCCTCGCTCTTGAGGTATTCCTTGTCGCGCAGGTCGGCGATCACCGCTTCACGTTCGTGAGTTTTCTTGATCGCGGTGCGGGCGCCGTCGAAGTCATTGACGGCCAGCAGATTGAGGGCCATCTGCGTGGTCAACATGACTTTTTCGTAGTCGTAGCCTTCGTAGCGACGCACCTTGTCGTTGACCAGGAAGCTGCCGAACTGAGCCAGGTATTTACCGGTGTCGAGCTTGACCGAATCTTCCCACTGGCCAACCACCTGGTCGGCGCTGGTCCAGGCGTTCTGGCTGCCGGACAGGTCGCCCTTGGCGCGCAGCAACTCACCTTTCTCGAAGTAATAGAGCAGGTCTTTGTCGGGGCCGGTGTTGTGCTTTTCCAGCAGGCTCAGCGCGGCGTCGACGTTGCCGGTGGCCAGTTGCTGGTTGGTCTGGGCCAGTTCCGAATCGTAGCTGCGGAACGCCGAACAGCCGGACAGCAGAGTGACAGCGCTGAGCGCGATCAAGGTGGGAGTGCGCAATGCCATGGGGGTACTTCTTCCCTGAGCTAGTAACTGCATCAGCCGCCGGTGCTGGTCGGGCTGGTGTGACCCATCGACAGTGGCGCTGGCCTCCTGCCAATTCCTCATAACCAGAGGAGCTTTTATGCCGCATCGCGATAGCGCGGGCGCGGCATTATAAGCGGGCGATACTGGCTATGTAATAGCTTTTTAATTGCACTTGTTGGGTTGGTGCCATTACTTATTTCAGGGCAGATACGCGATTTCCCATCGACATGGCGGATTGAAAAGCGCTGCCGTTGGTGAAAATTCGCTCGCCCAATATGCGCAGGCCGATCATCTGGCGATTCTGGTCGATGCGGATGTTCAGTGGAGCGCCTGACGTGTTCGGCAGGCTGATCTGGTGATCGCCCTTTTTCAGACGCAGGCGCACGACCTGTGTCAGGTTGGGCAGGGTGCGCCAGGTGCGGGTGTCGGCCTGCTCGAAACCATCCCATTGGGTCACGTAGGAGGCCTTGCCCGGATTACGGCGATTGTCGGTGCCCTGAACGTCCGCTGCGAGGAAGGCACGGTAGGTCGTGCGCTGGATAATCCCGGGCATGTCGTCACGCAGCGTGCGCAAAGACATATCGGTGATGCTGTTGACCGCGATCAGCTTTTTCTCGCGACCGTCAATGCGGACCTGATTGAACGGCGCCGTGGAGTTATCCGGCACCATCACCGGGAAGGAAATATTGGCGACGATCACCTGGCCGTCCTTGAGCTGCACCGGATACGGTACGCGTACCGAACTACGGGCCGGAGCCAGGCCGCTTTGTACGATGATCAGCACATCGCTTTCGTCGGCCTTGAGTCCGGGGCTGTCGAGGTCGCGCAATGCCTGTTGGAAAAACGGCATGTCCGGGCGCAGTTCGATGGCCTGACGATAACCGGGCGCCGCGAGGTCTTTTTCGCCGAGTGCCTCATATGTGAAACCGGCGAGGTAGTGACTGAACGCGCTCTGGTAACCGTTTTTCAGGGCAATCACTGCCGGGGATTCGAGCATCACCACCGGATAACCCTGCAGGTCCTTGTAATGCACGCGTGCGCCCTGGGCCTTGGCCGCCTCCTCAATCCTTTCGTATTCCAGCTCCCGTTGCCGGGCGATCAGCGCTTCGCGTTCGTGGGTTTTCTTGATGTCGGCACGGGCGCCGTCGAAGTCATTCACCGCCAATTGGTTGAGGGCCATTTGCGTGGTCAGCATGACCTTTTCATAGTCATAGCCATCGTAGCGTCGCAGCTTGTCATTGATGATGCCGCCCCAGTGATCGCCCATCGCCGCGAGCAACTTGTCGCCGGTGGTCTCGATCGTGTCCTGGCGCTGGATGATCATCTGCTCGGCGCTGCGCCAGGTTGTCTGGCTCTGTGGCAGTGCGCCGCCGGCGCTGAGTACGGCGCCTTTTTCGAAGTAGTAGAGCAGGTCTTTATCCGGGTCGGGGTTGTGCGCTTCGATCAGCGTCAGGGCGCCGTCGATGTTGCCGGCCTTGAACTGGTCAGTGGTCTGTTGCAGTTCCAGGTCATAGTTGCGGTACGCGGCGCAGCCGCTCAGTTGCACTACAGCGGCTATCAACAGGGGCAGCAGCAAACGATGGCGCATGAAGAGGGTCATCCTTGAGCGGGAAATGCGACGAGGTGGCGCATTATAAGGGGCAATAGTGGCCAAGTGATGCATCGTTCTTGGGTGCCGATTGCACAGATCATCGGCACCCCGCAGCGGATTTACCGATGGGATGGGCGGGAGGTTTGGGCTAGCCTTGCTGGACTGACGCCTAATCAATTTCGGGATTTCAATGAATCAACTGCTGGCCATGCGCGCGTTTCGTTGCATTGTCGAGTGTCGCGGGTTCAGCGCCGCTGCCGAGCGCCTCGACACCACTCACTCGACCATCTCCCGCCAGTTGCAGCAGCTGGAAAGCGAGCTGGGCACGCGGCTGATCAACCGCAACACCCGGGGGTTCAACCTGACCACGGCGGGGCAGCAGTATTACGCAGCGTGCGTGGACATTCTCGAACGCCTCGATCAAGCCGCACTGGCGGTGGGGCAGGCCCATGAAAGCCCCAGCGGTGTGCTGCGCATCAGTGCACCGATGGTGATTGGTACGCTGGAACTGGCGAGCTGGTTGCCGGCGTTTCAGCAGCGCTATCCGGAGATTGAAGTGGACCTGTCCTGCGATGACCGTTTTGTCGATCTGATCGCCGAGGGTTTCGATGTGGCTTTGCGCATCTGCGGACCCTTGGCCGATTCATCCATGGTGGCGCGGTTGCTGACTGTCTCGGACGTGCTGCTGGTGGCTTCGCCTGTGTATGTGGCGCGCAATGGTCTGGTGCGCCAGGTGCGCGAACTCGCCGAGCATCAGTTGCTGGCGTTTGCCGGTGGCAGTGACTGGGCGCTGACCGACGCGCGTGGACTCACCACCAGCGTGCGCGTGCAGGGCCGGTTCAAGGCCGACTCGATCAGTTCGCTGCACGCCGCCGCGTTGGCCGGAGTCGGCATCGCCGCGTTCACCCGGGCCACGGTGCAGGAGGATCTGCTCAGTGGTTGGCTGGTGCAAATCCTGCCCAACTACAGCCTCGGGCGGCGCCACTATTACGCGCTCTATCCGCATGCCCGGCACGTCGCGTTGAAGGTGCAGGTGTTCGTCGAGTTCATGCTTGAGCACTACCGCAACACCGCCGCAGCGTTGCGTTAAAACGCCACCAGGCGTCGACAAAGCTTGAGTGAAAGGCGTTCGAAGTGAACAATATGTAACTTCGCATTTCCATTTGAGACTCATTCATGACTGCCGCGTCCCGTTTCCTGGCCTGGCTGGTGTTCCCTGTGTTTGCCCTGAGCAGTTTCAACCTGCTGGCCGACACCGTGGAAGGCGCGCCGCAGGCGCTGCACCTGCTTGATTACATCAGCGCCGACTACCCGCCGACGGTAGAGGCGGGCAAGGTCGTCGACGACGGCGAATACCGCGAGCAACTGGAATTCACCCAGGTGTTGCAAGGGCTGATCGCAGTTCTGCCGGCCAAACCGGAGAAGGCTGCGCTGGAGCAGGGCGTCGCAGCTCTGCACGCGGCTATCACGGCGAAGCAGGACGGCGCCGACGTCGCGCATCAGGCCCGACAACTGGGGGCGAAACTGGCGGTGGCGTATGAAGTCAGCCAAGCGCCGATCATCACACCCGATCCGACCCGAGGCGCGCCGCTGTACGCGCAGAACTGCTCGGTCTGCCACGGTGCAACCGGCGCCGGTGACGGCCCGGCGGGGCTCGGCATGACGCCGCCGCCGGCCAATCTGCGCGATGCCGCACGCATCGATCATCTGAGCCTGTACGCGATCTACAGCACCCTCGGCCAAGGCGTCGAAGGCACCGACATGCCGGCGTTCGCCGATCAACTGGACGACCGTCAGCGTTGGGATCTGGCGACCTACATCGCCGGTTTCAGTGCCGACCCGGCCGCAGCCAAGGCCGACAAGACCTTCAACATCGCTGATCTGGCGCGCCAGACGCCGGCCGAAGTGCAGGCCGCCGAAGGCCCGCAGGTCGCTGCGAGCTTCCGTGCCCAACGCGCCCAGCCGCCGCAGGTCAAGCGTGGCCCGACGCAGCTGCTCGACTACACCGCCGCCACGCTGGACAAGAGCCTGGCGGCATACCGTGCCGGTGATCACGATCAGGCCTATGACCTGTCGGTGGCGGCGTATCTGGAGGGTTTCGAACTGGTCGAAAGCTCGCTGGATAACGTCGACGCCAACGTGCGCAAGGACACCGAAAAATCGCTGATGGCCTACCGTCAGTCGTTGCAGGACGGCTTGCCGGTGGCGCAGGCCGAGCAGCGTCTGGACGCGGCCAAGGATAAATTGAAAGCGTCTGCCGAACTGCTCGGCAGCGATGGCCTGAGCTGGTCGCTGAGCTTTATCTCCGGTCTGCTGATTCTGCTGCGTGAAGGCCTCGAAGCGATTCTGGTGCTGGCGGCGATCCTCGCGTTTCTGCGCAACACCGGCCAGCAGTCGGCGGTGCGCAGCGTCAACATCGGTTGGGGCCTGGCGCTGCTCGCCGGTCTCGGCACTTGGGCGCTGGCGGCGTATGTGATCGACGTCAGCGGCTCGCAGCGTGAACTGCTCGAAGGCGCCACGGCGCTGTTCGCCAGCGTCATGGTGCTATGGCTCGGCGTGTGGATGCACGACCGGCGCCACGCGGCGGCCTGGCAGGATTACATCAAGCAGAGTCTGGTCGGCGGCGGCGGGCGTTTCGGCTTCGCGATCCTCGCGTTCTTCTCGGTGTACCGCGAGCTGTTCGAAGTGATCCTGTTCTACGAAACCCTGTGGCTGCAGGCCGGCCCTGCCGGGCATGACGCGGTGCTGGCCGGTGGTGCGACGGCGCTGGTGCTGCTGATCGGTCTGGCCTGGGTGATCCTGCGCGGCTCGGCGAAACTGCCGCTGGCGCTGTTCTTCAGCATCAACGCCGGGCTGCTCTGTGCGTTGTCGGTGGTGTTCGCCGGGCATGGCGTGAAAGCGCTGCAGGAAGCCGGGATCTTCGGCACACGGCCGGTGGCGTTCTTTGAGTTCGACTGGCTGGGAATTCACGCCGATGCCTATTCGCTGACGGCGCAGGCGGTGGCGATTCTGGCGATTGTTGTGCTGTACGGGCGCAGCCGGATGGCCGAGAAGAAGCGGATCACGACTGCCTGATCGAGTTATCGTTAAAAGATCGCAGCCTGCGGCAGCTCCTACAGGGGATCGGTTTATACCTGCAGGAGCTGCCGCAGGCTGCGATCTTTTGTTTTTAAGAGGTTATCAAGATGCGTGTATGGATCGATGCCGACGCCTGCCCCCGGGCCGCCAAGGATCTGGTGGTGAAGTTCGCCCTCAAGCGCAAGTTTGAAGTGGTGCTGGTGGCCGGGCAGCCGCAGACCAAGCCGGGGCTGGCGATCGTCAAACTGATCGTGGTGCCCAGCGGACCGGATGCGGCGGACGATTATCTGGTCGAGCACGCGGTGCCCGGAGAGCTGGTGATCTGCAGCGATATTCCACTGGCCGATCGTCTGGTGAAGAAGGGGGTGGCGGCGCTGGATCCGCGTGGCAAGGAATTCGACGCACAGAACATGGGCGAGCGCCTTGCCGTGCGCAATCTGTTCACCGATCTGCGTGAACAGGGCCAGATCAGCGGCGGCCCGGCGCCGTTCGGCGAACGTGAGAAGCAGGCGTTTGCCAATGCGCTGGATCGAATCCTTACCCGCCTGACTCGTCAATCTTGAAAAGATCGCAGCCTGCGGCAGCTCCTACAGAGGATTGAGGTGCTCACCAGAACTCTGTAGGCGCTGCCGAAGGCTGCGATCTTTTGATTTCAAGCGTCGTTCTCGTGGGTCAGTTCGAGCACCCGATCCACCAGTTTGTTGATCCCCGAAGCCGCTTCACTGATGTTCTGCGCCAGCATGTAAGCCGGGGTCGTTACCAGTTTGCGTGCCTTGTCTTCGATGATGTCGGTCACCGCGCAGTCTTCGTGGGTGGCGCCCATCTTGTTCATCGCGGTGGCGGTGTCGGCGTCATTGCCGATGGTGCAGGTCACGCCCGGGCCGTAGATCTTCGCCGCCAGTGCCGGCGAGATGCACATCAGGCCCACCGGTTTGCCCGCTTCGGCAAACGCCTCGGCCAGTTCCAGCACCTGCGGCTGCACGCTGCAACCGGCGCCTTCGACGGCGAAATTCGAGAGGTTCTTCGCCGCACCGAAACCGCCGGGCACGATCAATGCGTCGAAGTCTTCGACGTCGGCCTCGCGGATGTCCTTGATGTTGCCGCGGGCAATGCGGGCCGACTCCACCAGCACGTTGCGCGTCTCGGGCATTTCTTCACCGGTCAGGTGATTGATCACATGTAATTGAGCGATGTTCGGCGCGAAGCACTGTACCTGCGCGCCGCGTTGATCCAGGCGCAGCAGGGTGATGACGCTCTCATGGATCTCGGCGCCGTCGTACACGCCACTGCCGGACAGGATCACTGCAACTTTTTTGCTCATGGGGTTCTCTCCAGATTCATGGCGCTAAATGTCCACTAAATTGTCGCGCGTTGCCATAGGCTCAAGTGGTGGCTGCACCTGCACGGAACGCTTTCTACATGGATCGCAACAACGGCGGGGTGTTCATTTTTTGGGGCTGCCTGACTCGTAACGAGCGGGAGATTTTGGGCGTGAGAACGCCGCCGGCGAACTTGAATGCGCCAGAGCAGCAAGGATAAAAGTGACGTATCTGACTGAAAGGGCCGGCCAGCCCGCTCAGTGCCGGCGGGCTGTAGCGAGTCGCCAGTGCGTTACTCGGCTGGCGTCTTGGGTTCGGTGGGTTTGCCTTGCTCTGCTTGCAGCAGGCGCGCGGCTATTGCGGCTTGCTCATCGGCGTAAACCTGCTTGGCCAGTCGCGCATTCTTGAAGCGGCGACGCAGCCACAGGCCGACACCCAGTACCAACAACGCGCCGAGCACCCACAGTTCGTACTTCTTGATGCTGCCGAGCATGCCTTCAAGTACCGCGCCGAAGTGGTAGGCGGCGGCAGCCAGCGCGGTTGCCCAGATTGCGGCGCCGATGCCGTTCAGCAGCAGATAACGTCCCGGCGGATAACCCGACAGGCCGATCGCCACCGGCATCACCGTGCGCAGGCCATAAACGAAGCGGAAGCTCAGGACCCAGATGTCCGGATGCTTGCGGATATGTTCCAGCGCGCGGTCGCCCATCATCTGCCAGCGCGGTTTGCGCGCGAGCAATTTGCGCCCGTGCTTGCGCCCCAGGAAGTACCACAGCTGATCGCCGGCATAGCTGCCGAAGAACGCCACGACCACCACCAGGTTGATGTCCATGTATCCACGGAACGCGAGGAAGCCTGCGAGCACCAGGATGGTTTCGCCTTCGAAGAACGTGCCGAGGAACAAGGCAAAGTAGCCAAAGTCATGCAGAAATTGTTGGAGCATTGTCTGGGTGCTGGCGAAATGAACGCGCAGCCTAACCCTTCGCACACATTCATGAAAGTGTCCAAATGTGTCTCGACGTGAACAATTCCTACGCTAACAATGGAATGCGGCTACATGTCACGGGGTACGCACAACTGTAATCTGTTGGTCATAATGGCCGTCTATAACTGTCACGCTCGCCCGTTTGCGCGGGCTCAGGAGTCTGCCGTGAGCTTTACCCCTGCCAACCGTCTGTTCCCCGCCACGCGTTTGCGCCGCAACCGTCGTGATGATTTTTCGCGCCGGCTGGTGCGGGAAAACGTGCTGACGGTCGATGACCTGATCTTGCCGGTGTTCGTGCTTGAGGGTGAAAACCGTCGCGAAGCCGTGGCCTCGATGCCAGGTGTCGAGCGCCTGACCATCGACCTGCTGCTTGAAGAAGCGGCGAAATGGGTCGAGCTGGGTATCCCGGCGCTGGCGCTGTTCCCGGTCACGCCTGTCGAATTGAAATCCCTTGATGCTGCCGAAGCCTGGAACCCCGAGGGCATTGCCCAGCGTGCTACTCGCGCGCTGCGTGAGCGTTTCCCTGAATTGGGCGTGATCACTGACGTCGCGCTCGATCCGTTCACCACCCACGGGCAGGACGGCATTCTCGACGAAGAAGGCTATGTGCAGAACGACATCACCGTCGACGCACTGGTCAAGCAGGCTTTGTCCCACGCTGAAGCCGGCGCTCAGGTCGTGGCACCGTCGGACATGATGGACGGTCGGATTCAGGCGATTCGCGAAGCGCTGGAAATCGCCGGTCACGTCAACGTGCGGATCATGGCCTACTCGGCCAAGTACGCCAGCGCCTATTACGGGCCATTCCGTGATGCGGTGGGTTCGGCGGCGAATCTGGGCAAGGCCAACAAGGCCTCCTATCAGATGGATCCGGCCAACAGCGACGAAGCGCTGCACGAAGTCGGTGCGGACTTGTCTGAAGGCGCGGACATGGTCATGGTCAAACCCGGCATGCCATACCTGGACATTCTTTTCCGGGTAAAAGATGCCTTCAAAGTGCCGACCTTCGTCTATCAGGTTAGCGGCGAATACGCCATGCACATGGCGGCGATCCAGAATGGCTGGTTGAGCGAGGCGGTGATTCTTGAATCACTGACCGCCTTTAAACGTGCCGGCGCTGATGGCATCCTGACTTACTTTGCTGTCCGTGCCGCTCAATTGTTACGAGAGCAGAAATAGCCCTCCCAGGAACATTCGATGAATACCGAAGGACTCACTGAAGTTGCAGTAAAAGAAGCTCAACCGGTGGTGGAGCAAATTACCGAAACCCCGCCGGAACTCGAGCCTGCGCCACCCGCGCCGGTCACCGAAACCGTCGCGGCGGCGCCAGTGATTGCGATCCCGGGGCTGGATGACAGCAGCCTGTATATCCACCGCGAGCTCTCGCAACTGCAGTTCAACATCCGCGTGCTGGAACAGGCGCTGGACGAGTCCTATCCGTTGCTGGAGCGGCTGAAGTTCCTGCTGATTTTCTCCAGCAACCTCGACGAATTCTTCGAAATCCGCGTCGCTGGCCTGAAAAAGCAGATCACCTTCGCCCGGGAACAGGCCGGTGCCGACGGTCTGCAACCGCACCAGGCGCTGGCGCGGATCAGCGAGCTGGTGCACGGTCACGTTGACCGCCAGTACGCGATCCTCAACGACATCCTGCTGCCGGAGCTGGAAAAGCATCAGGTGCGCTTCATCCGTCGTCGTCACTGGACGACCAAGATCAAGACCTGGGTGCGCCGCTACTTCCGCGACGAGATCGCGCCGATCATCACCCCGATCGGGCTCGACCCGACGCACCCGTTCCCGTTGCTGGTGAACAAGAGCCTGAACTTCATCGTCGAACTGGAAGGTATCGACGCCTTCGGTCGCGATTCCGGTCTGGCGATCATCCCGGCACCGCGCCTGCTGCCACGGATCATCAAGGTCCCGGAAGAAGTCGGCGGCCCGGGCGACAACTATGTGTTCCTGTCGTCGATGATCCATGCCCACGCCGATGACCTGTTCCAAGGCATGAAGGTCAAAGGCTGCTACCAGTTCCGCCTGACCCGAAACGCCGACCTGGCGCTCGACTCCGAAGATGTCGAAGACCTTGCGCGCGCCCTGCGTGGCGAGCTGTTCTCGCGGCGCTACGGTGATGCGGTGCGTCTGGAAGTCGCCGACACTTGCCCGAAACACCTGTCGGACTACCTGCTCAAGCAGTTCAACCTGAGCGAGACCGAGTTGTATCAGGTCAACGGCCCGGTCAACCTGACCCGCCTGTTCAGCATCACCGGTCTGGACAGCCACCCGGAGCTGCAATACACGCCGTTCACCCCGCAGATCCCGAAATTGCTGCAGAACAGCGAAAACATTTTCAGTGTGGTGAGCAAGCAGGACATCCTGCTGCTGCACCCGTTCGAGTCATTCACCCCGGTGGTCGACCTGCTGCGTCAGGCCGCCAAAGACCCGCATGTATTGGCCGTGCGCCAGACCCTGTACCGTTCCGGCGCCAACTCGGAAATCGTCGATGCGCTGGTGGACGCCGCGCGTAACGGCAAGGAAGTGACCGCGGTCATCGAACTGCGCGCCCGCTTCGACGAAGAATCCAACCTGCAACTGGCCAGCCGTCTGCAAGCGGCCGGTGCGGTGGTGATCTACGGCGTGGTCGGCTTCAAGACCCACGCCAAGATGATGCTGATCCTGCGTCGCGAGGCCGGCGAGATTGTGCGTTACGCGCACCTCGGCACCGGTAACTACCACGCCGGCAACGCCCGTCTGTACACCGACTACAGCCTGCTGACCTCCGACGACGCCTTGTGCGAAGACGTCGGCAAACTGTTCAGTCAGTTGATCGGCATGGGTAAAACCCTGCGCATGAAAAAGCTGCTGCATGCGCCGTTCACCCTGAAGAAGGGCATGCTCGACATGATTGCCCGGGAAACCCAGTTCGCCGTCGAAGGCAAACCGGCGCACATCATTGCCAAGTTCAACTCGCTGACCGATCCGAAGATCATTCGCGCGCTGTACAAGGCCAGCCAGTCCGGCGTACGCATCGATCTGGTGGTGCGTGGCATGTGCTGCCTGCGTCCGGGCATCGCCGGGGTTTCGCACAACATCCATGTGCGCTCGATCATCGGTCGCTTCCTTGAACACACCCGGGTGTTCTACTTCCTCAACGGCGGCGAGGAGCAGATGTTCCTCTCCAGCGCCGACTGGATGGAACGCAACCTCGACAAGCGCGTCGAGACCTGCTTCCCGGTGGAAGGCAAGAAGCTGCTGACCCGCGTGAAAAAAGAGCTGGAGCTGTACCTGACCGACAACACCCACAGCTGGAGCCTGCAGTCGGATGGCCGTTACATCCGCAACACGCCAACCGGCAACCAGAACCCGCGCAGCGCGCAGGCGACGTTGCTGGAACGCCTGGGCAGCCCGATTCTGCCGGTGAGCAGCTGACCTTCAGCCCAATAAAAAGGCGATCCCCACGGATCGCCTTTTTTGTACTTCGAATTCCCCTGTAGGAGCTGTCGAGTGAAACGAGGCTGCGATCTTTTGATGTTGATCTTAAAAACAAGATCAAAAGATCGCAGCCTTCGGCAGCTCCTACAGGGGGACTGTCAGTGGACGGTGAGGACGATCCCCACCCGCGTCAGCCAGTCGGCTTCGAGGCCAAAGTCAGCCTGAGTCAGCTGATTCTCATCCAGCCAGTTCTCCGGGAATTCCACGTCGAGGGTGTTGCCTTTGGCGTGCAGCGTCACTTGCGGCATCGCCTGGGTACCACGGATGTGGTGGAACAGGATCGCGAAGCGCAGCAGCACGCACAGGCGGATCAGCTTGTCGCCGTCGTCACCGAACTCGGCAAATTTGTCTTTGGGGATGTTGCGGCGATGGCCGCGCACCAGCAGAGCGAGCATTTGCTGGTCTTCGCGGGAGAACCCGGCAAGGTCCGAGTGCTCGATCAGGTAGGCGCCGTGCTTGTGGTAGTGGTAGTGCGCGATATCGAGGCCAACTTCGTGGACCTTCGCTGCCCAACCGAGCAATTCGCGCCAGATACCGTCATCCAGCTCCCAGTCTGCGGCGACCTGATCGAAGGCGTGCAGGGCTTTGCGTTCTACCCGCGCCGCTTGTTCCAAGTCGACGTGGTAACGCTCCATCAGCGAGGTCAGAGTGCGCTCGCGCACGTCTTCGTGATGATGGCGGCCGAGCAGGTCGTAGAGCACGCCTTCACGCAGCGCGCCTTCGCAGTGATCCATGCGTTGCAGTTCGAGGGCGTCGAAGATCGCTTCGAGAATCGCCAGGCCCGCCGGGAAGATCGCCCGGCGGTCAGGCTTGATGCCTTCGAAGTCGATCTTGTCGACGTCACCCAGTTTGAACAGACGACGTTTGAGCCAGGCCAGGCCTTCGGCATTCACTTCGCCAGTGCCATGCCCGCCGGCCTTCAGCGCCAGGCCGATGGCGCGGATGGTGCCCGAGGAGCCGATGGCTTCGTCCCAGGTCAGGCGATGCAGGGCGTGTTCGATGCTCATGATCTCCAGCCGCGCCGCCGTGTACGCCTGGGCGTAACGGGCCGGGGTGATCTTGCCGTCCTTGAAGTAGCGCTGGGTGAAGCTGACGCAGCCCATTTGCAGGCTTTCGCGCAGCAGCGGTTCAAAACGCTGTCCGATGATGAATTCAGTACTGCCGCCGCCGATATCGGCCACCAGACGCTTGCCCGGGGTGTCGGCGAGGGTGTGCGAAACGCCCAGATAAATCAGCCGTGCTTCTTCACGGCCGGAGATGACTTCCACCGGGTGGCCGAGGATTTCTTCGGCGCGGTGGATGAATTCCAGGCGATTGCGCGCTTCGCGCAGGGCGTTGGTGCCGACGATCCGCACGGCGCCCAGTGGCATGCCGTTGATCAGTTGGGCAAAGCGCTTGAGGCAGTCGAGGCCACGCTGCATCGATTCTTCGTTGAGATGGCGCTCATCGTCGATACCGGCGGCGAGCTGCACTTTCTCTCCGAGGCGCTCCAGGATGCGGATCTCACCGTTCTGGGCCTTGGCCACGACCATGTGGAAGCTGTTGGAGCCCAGGTCGATTGCGGCGATCAGGGACAGATTCTTGGCTTTGGATTGCGGCATGGTCAGGGGGTCTCGGTCGATAACCCCGCCATCGTGCCACGATCAAACGCTGACGCCAACGCGCATGGTTCAAACCGTTGATCCAACACAGCTTCTATGGCGAGGGAGCTTGCTCCCGCTGGGCTGCGAAGCGGCCCTGAAGCCATTCACCTTGATATTCAGGTAAATCGCGGTCGGCGGGTTTCACGACTGCTGCGCAGCCGAGCGGGAGCAAGCTCCCTCGCCACAGAGGATGTGGGATCAGTTGGCGGCTTCGACGGTACCAATGAAATTTGCCAGCTCCGCCGTCTGCGGATTGGCAAACAACACCTTCGGATCCCCCACTTCATGCACCTTGCCATGGTGCATGAACACCAACTTATCCCCAACCTCCCGGGCAAATCGCATTTCGTGGGTGACCATGATCAATGTCATGCCTTCCTTGGCCAGTTGGCGCACCACGGCAAGCACTTCGTTGACCAGTTCCGGGTCCAGCGCCGAAGTGATCTCATCGCACAGCAACACTTTCGGTGACATCGCCAGCGCGCGGGCAATCGCCACGCGCTGTTGCTGCCCACCGGAGAGTCGATCCGGGAAGGCGTCGAACTTCTCCCCCAGTCCGACGCGCTCCAACATCTTGCGTGCCAGTTCGGCCGCCTTGGCCTTCGGTACTTTTTGCACCACTTGCGGGGCGAGCATCACGTTCTCGCCGACGGTCAGGTGCGGGAACAGGTTGAACTGCTGGAACACCATGCCGACTTTCTGCCGCAGACTGCGCAGGTCGGCGCGGGCGGCGTCGAGGTATTCGCCATCGACTTCGATCACCCCGTCATTGATCGACTCCAGACCATTGAGGGTGCGCAGCAGGGTCGATTTGCCCGAGCCGCTGCGGCCGATGATCGCCACCACCTGGCCTTCCTCGACGCTCAGGTCGATGCCTTTGAGTACGTGGTGATCGCCGTAGTATTTATGCAGGGCGGAAATTCTAAGCAGAGGCATGCAGTCTCCTTTCCAGGTAGCGCGCACTGAGCGACAAGGGGTAGCAGAGCAGGAAGTAGCCGAGGGCGACGAGGCCGTAGACCATGAACGGTTCGAAAGTGGCGTTGGCGAGCATGCCGCCGGTCTTGGTCAGCTCGGTGAAACCGATGATCGAGGTCACCGCAGTACCTTTCACCACTTGCACCGAGAAGCCCACGGTCGGCGCCACGGCAATGCGCAGCGCCTGCGGAAGGATCACGTAGCGCAGTTGCTCCAGTGGATTCAGTGCCAGGCTCGACGAGGCTTCCCACTGGCCATTGGGGATCGCTTCGACGCAACCGCGCCAGATCTCCGCCAGATAGGCGCTGGTAAACAGCGTCAGGGCAATCGCCGCGGCCATCCACGGCGAGATCTCGATCCCGGCCAGCGCCACGCCGAAGAACACCAGAAACAGCTGCATCAGCAACGGTGTGCCCTGGAACAGCTCGATCCAGGTGCGGGCGATATTGCTCGGCAACGGGTTTTTCGAGATGCGCATGACCAGAATCAGCAGCCCGACAATGCCGCCGCCGATGAACGCTACCAGCGACAGCGCCAGCGTCCATTGCAGGCCGGTGAGCAGGTTGCGCAGGATGTCCCAGAAGGTGAAGTCGCTCATTGGCTGCTCCTCGCGATATAGCGGCGACCGATCCAGTTCAGCAACTGGCGGATCAGCAGCGCCATGCACAGGTAGATCAGCGTGGTCAGCGCATAGGTTTCAAAGGCGCGGAAGTTGCGCGACTGAATGAAGTTGGCAGCGAAGCTCAGCTCCTCGGTGGCGATCTGCGAACACACCGCCGAGCCGAGCATGACGATGATGATCTGGCTGCTCAGGGCCGGCCAGACTTTGCCCAGTGCCGGCAGCAGGATCACGTGGCGGAACGCTTCGAAACGGCTCATCGCCAGTGCGGCAGCGGCCTCCAGTTGTCCGCGCGGAATCGCCTGGATGCCGGCGCGGATGATTTCGGTCGAATACGCACCGAGGTTGATCACCATCGCCAGCACTGCCGCCTGCCACTCGGAAATCTGCACCCCGAGCGACGGCAGGCCGAAGAAGATGAAGAACAGCTGCACCAGGAACGGCGTGTTGCGGATCAACTCGACGTAGACGCCGAAGAGTGCCGAGAACGGGCGGATGTTCCACGCCCGCACCAGCGCCCCGACGATACCCACGCCGACCCCGAACAGCGCGCCAATCGCCGTCAGCTCCAGGGTGAACAGCGCGCCGCGCAGCAACAGGTCAGTGTTTTCCACCACCGGCATGAAATCGAACTGATAAGCCATCGATTGTCTCCCGCGCGACCGATCAGAGGTCGGCCGGCAGCGGCTCTTTGAGCCAGGTCTGCGAGTTTTTCTCCAGCGCGCCGTCAGCCTTGGCGGTGGCGAGGATCTCGTTGACCTTACCCAGCAGCGCCGGCTCGTTCTTGTTCACGCCGACGTAGACCGGCGAATCCTTGAGCTTCACTTTCAGCGCCGGCACGCGTTTCGGGTTCTTCTCGCTGATCGCCACCATCACCACGTTGCCGCTGGCGATCAGGTCGACTTGCCCCGCGAGGTAGGCGGCGATGGTCGAGTTGTTGTCCTCGAAGCGCTTGATGGTCACGCCTTCGGGGGCGACTTTGCTCAGCTCGATGTCCTCGATGGCCCCACGGGTGACGCTGATGGTTTTGCCCTTGAGGTCGTCAAGGCTGCTGATCGCTGCGTCAGGCGGGCCGAACACGGCGAGATAGAACGGTGCGTAGGCGTGGGAGAAGTCGATGACTTTCTCGCGCTCCGGGTTCTTGCCCAGGCTGGAGATCACCAGATCGACCTTGCCGGTGGTGAGAAACGGGATGCGGTTGGTGCTGTTGACCGGGGTCAGTTCGAGTTTGACCTTGAGCTGGTCGGCCAGCAGTTTTGCCGTGTCGATGTCCAGGCCACGGGGTTTCATGTCCGGGCCGACCGAGCCGAACGGCGGGAAGTCCTGGGGCACGGCGACTTTCAGTGTGCCGCGTTTGACCACGTCGTCCAGACCATCGGCGTGGGCGGGGGCCTGGCTCAGCATCAAGCTGGAAAACAGAGCGGCGAGGAGGGCTCGGTAACGCAGGGTCATGGCAAATCTCCGGAACGACGGGAAGTGATTTCTGCGATCGGACAGAGCATGCGCCGTGCCAATACCCGGATTTATCGCCGGCAGGCCGCGGGTTTGCCGGGTTTGTTCGGTCTTACTGGTCTGAACAGTCAGGTTGTTTTTCGCACCCCGATAGCGCATCGGCAGCGGGCGCCGAACCCTGCTGGGGCACGACTTGCCGGATCCGGCGAATAGCTTTACAACTAGCCGCACCTTGGCCTGGCTCGTCTGAAAAACCATGAACTCGATCTCCCGCGCCGTACCTGAAGTGGCGTTGCAAGCGATTCGCAAACTGATCACCGAGCAGGGTTTCGGTGCGGGTGATGCGTTGCCGTCGCAACGGGATCTGGCGGTGCAGCTGGGCGTCAGCCGGGCGTCATTGCGGGAGGCGTTGTCGTCGCTCAGTGCGCTGGGCGTGGTCAGTATCCAGCCGGGCAAAGGCGTGTTCGTACAGGCACCGGTGGAAATTGCGCAGGGTGACAATGCGCAAGGCTGGCCGTTTGCAGCGCAGGCCTCGCCGCTGGACATCTTTCAGTTGCGCTATGCGCTGGAGGGCTTTGCCGCCGGGCTGGCAGCGGTGACCTTGAGCACGTTCGATCTGGACGCGCTGGAGGACAACGTCGCGGCGATGCGTGAGCAATTGAAGGCCGGCGACTTCGAGGCGGCGGCGAAACTCGACTTCGAATTCCACCGGCGCATTCTGCTGGCCAGCGGCAATCAGGCGATGCTGAGCATCCTCACCGCCAGCGCCGAGATCTTTCTGGAGAGCCAGAAACTACCGTTCATCCGCGCCGAACGGGCGATGGAAACCTGGCAGGAGCATCGCAAAATTCTTCGCGCCCTCGCGCGCCGGGCGTCCGCTGCGGCGCAAAAAGCCATGCAGGAACACGTGCGCAACGCCGCCCTGCGCACCGGAATTGCCTTCATTGCCCCCGCCACGGCGTGACTTGGGCTATACCCAGACTCATCGAGTGCCATAGCAAGACTCAATCAACTGCAGCTTCCTGAACAGGGGAAGGGCGGCTATGATGGGCCACGTTTTTTTGCTTACAACCTGGAGAATTCCATGAGCAGCGATCTTATCAAACACGTCACCGACGCTAGCTTCGACGTTGACGTCCTCAAGGCCGAAGGCGCTGTACTGGTCGACTACTGGGCTGAATGGTGCGGCCCTTGCAAAATGATCGCTCCGGTTCTGGACGAGATTGCCGAGACTTACAAAGGCAAGCTGACCGTCGCCAAACTGAACATCGACGAAAACCAGGAAACCCCGGCCAAGCACGGCGTGCGTGGTATCCCGACGCTGATGCTGTTCAAGAACGGCAACGTTGAAGCGACCAAGGTCGGCGCCCTGTCGAAGTCGCAACTGGCTGCTTTCCTCGACGCCAACATCTAAGCGTCGCAGTAAAACGCCGAAAAAAAGCCTCGCAAATTGCGGGGCTTTTTGCGTATTCAGGGCTAGACGCTCCGAAACTCAGGTGGTACATTCGGCCCCGCACTGGTTTCTCCACTGCCCCCTGCTAGCCGTCGCCGACGCACTCCTTTTCGAACAAGTTCGCGATCCTGTCGCCTTCTCCGCGGCGCGGCCTCATTAAGCCAAAAGCTTAATTTCCCCCCTCCATAAATGATTACGTCATTCCTATATGAATCTGACTGAACTCAAGCAAAAGCCGATTACCGAACTGCTCGAATTGGCCGAACAGATGGGCATAGAAAATATGGCCCGTTCGCGCAAGCAGGACGTGATTTTCTCCCTGCTGAAAAAGCACGCAAAAAGCGGCGAGGAAATCTCCGGTGATGGCGTGCTGGAGATTCTCCAGGACGGCTTCGGCTTCCTGCGCTCCGCTGACGCTTCCTACCTCGCCGGCCCGGACGATATCTACGTCTCGCCGAGCCAGATCCGTCGTTTCAACTTGCGCACCGGTGACACCATCGTTGGCAAGATCCGCCCTCCAAAGGAAGGCGAGCGTTACTTCGCTCTGCTCAAGGTCGACACGATCAACTTCGATCGTCCGGAGAACGCGAAGAACAAGATTCTCTTCGAGAACCTGACCCCGCTGTTCCCGACCGTGCGCATGAAGATGGAAGCCGGTAACGGTTCCACCGAAGACCTCACCGGTCGTGTGATCGACCTGTGCGCCCCGATCGGCAAAGGCCAGCGTGGTCTGATCGTTGCGCCGCCGAAGGCCGGTAAAACGATCATGCTGCAGAACATCGCCGCGAACATCGCCCGTAACAATCCTGAAGTTCACCTGATCGTGCTGTTGATCGACGAACGTCCGGAAGAAGTGACCGAAATGCAGCGCACCGTGCGCGGCGAAGTGGTTGCCTCGACCTTCGACGAGCCGCCGACCCGCCACGTGCAGGTTGCCGAAATGGTGATCGAGAAGGCCAAGCGCCTGGTCGAACACAAGAAGGACGTGGTGATCCTGCTCGACTCCATCACCCGTCTGGCCCGTGCCTACAACACCGTGATCCCGAGCTCCGGCAAGGTGCTGACCGGTGGTGTCGATGCTCACGCCCTGGAGAAACCGAAGCGTTTCTTCGGTGCTGCGCGCAACATAGAAGAAGGCGGCTCGCTGACCATTATCGCCACCGCGCTGGTTGAAACCGGCTCGAAGATGGACGAAGTGATCTACGAAGAGTTCAAGGGTACCGGCAACATGGAACTGCCTCTGGATCGCAAGATCGCCGAGAAGCGTGTGTTCCCGGCCATCAACATCAACCGTTCCGGCACCCGCCGCGAAGAGTTGCTGACCGCCGATGACGAACTGCAGCGTATGTGGATCCTGCGCAAGCTGCTGCACCCGATGGACGAAGTGGCTGCCATCGAGTTCCTGGTCGACAAGCTGAAAACGACCAAGACCAACGACGAGTTCTTCCTGTCGATGAAGCGCAAGTAACATCGCCGGTTGATCCGATAAAAATGGCGTCCCGTGCGGGGCGCCATTTTTTTGCCTGAATTTTGTCCGGATCATGGGAGGTTCCCGATCTGGTAAGGTCTGTGATCGGGCAATACAACAAGCAGCGCTCGCGAGCCTCCTGACTCGGGCTCGCGCTGTATAAAAAACAACCACCTGATTGGCATTAAAGATTTTATGAGCACACTCGCTTATCGAAGGGATATCGACGGCTTGCGGGCAGTCGCGGTGATCGCCGTGGTGCTGTTCCACTTTGGCGTTCCGGGGTTCACCGGCGGTTTTGTCGGCGTGGATGTGTTCTTCGTGATTTCCGGCTACCTCATCACCTCGATCATCTGGAATCAGCGTCAGGCTGGCCGTTTCAGTTTCGTCGAGTTCTGGGCGCGGCGTGCGCGGCGGATTCTGCCGGCGCTGTTTGCGATGATCATTGCGGTGCTGGCGGTGGGCTGGTTCCTGCTGGCGCCCAAGGATTACGAAGAACTGGGGCGTTCGGTGCGCTATCAGGTGATGTTCGTCTCGAACATCCTGTTCATGCGCCAGGACGGCTATTTCGACGTCGCCTCTGACCTGAAACCGTTGCTGCATACATGGTCACTGGCGGTGGAGGAGCAGTTCTACATCTTCTTCCCGCTGCTGCTGACGTTGCTCTCGAGTCGCCTGAAACACTGGCGGTTGGCGCTGTTCGGCGTGCTGCTGGTGTCGTTCGGCCTGAGTGTGTGGGCGATCCAGCATCACCCGGAAAAAGCCTTCTTCCTGCTACCGATGCGTGCCTGGGAGTTGCTCGCCGGGGCGATGCTGGCGGTCGCGCCGAAACACGCCTGGCGCTTGAAGCCGATGGCTGCCCAGGCCTTGAGCCTGCTCGGCATGGGCTTGATCCTGCTGGCGGTGTTCGCCTATGACAAGTCGACGCCGTTCCCGGGTGTTACCGCGTTGCTGCCGGTGCTGGGCGTGGTGCTGCTGATTCTGGCCAACGGTCATCGCGAAACGCTGGTGGGGCAATTGTTGAGCAGCCGGGTGATGGTCGGCCTCGGGCTGATCTCCTATTCCTGGTATTTGTGGCACTGGCCGGTCTTCGTGTTTTCCAGCTACGCCAGTGTCGACGAACCGGGCGCGCTCGACACGGCCGGATTGATTCTGCTGACTCTGGTGTTGGGTTATCTGTCGTGGAAGTTCGTCGAAACGCCGTTTCGTGAACGGCGCTTGCTCGCCGGTCGTCGGCAGATTCTGCTGGCCGGTTTCTGCGGGATTCTGGTGCTCGGTCTGGCCGGGCAATCGCTGCGTTGGACTGATGGCCTGCCATGGCGCTTGTCCGAGCAGGCGCTGCAATACGCCAAGGGCCGCGAGTGGCGGCCGGAGCTGATGGCGTGTCTGGCGGACGACAAGACCCCGGACGACAAGCTGTTCTGTCATTACGGCGTGGCGGATCTGCCGACTCGCGCGATGGTCTGGGGCGACAGCCATGCCACGGCGCTGATCCCGGTGTTCGATGACGGTGCCAAAGCCCACGGTGTCAGCGTGATTCTGGCCAGTTCTCCGGGTTGCATTCCGGTCGATGGGCTGGAGCATGACGGTGTCTGCGCGCGCTTCAACAAGCGGGTCGAGCAGGGGCTGAAAAACCAGGCGATCAGCGATGTGGTGCTGGTCGCACGCTGGAGCCTGTATCTGTACGGCGACGCCAAGGGTGATCTCGGGCATGTCTTGAGAACGCCAGACGGTCGTTACGATCGCGCCGAGGCCGAACAGCGTTTTGCCGCAGGCCTGCGCACTCGCGTCGCGCAATTGCGTGCGGCCGGGCATCGCGTATGGCTGGTGAAAGAGGCGCCGTTGCAGGCGTTCAGTCCGCCGTATCGGCTGACGCGGCTGGCGATGCTCGATCGCCCGGTGGATGACGTCGGCCTGGCCGTCGAGGCGCACCACAAGCGTCAGGTGTTCATCAGTCAGTTGTTCGCGCAGTTGGCGCAGAATGATCCGGCGGTGCGCGTGGTCGATCCGGCCCCGCGACTGTGTGATGAAAACGGCCTGTGCCACGCCGAACTCGGCGGCTACTCGCTGTACACCGATGACAATCATCTGTCCGAAGTCGGTGCGCGGTTTGTGGCGCCGATCCTTGAGCCGCTGTTTATCGGCCTGCAAGCCCGGGAAAACCGTGGAAAAGCACAGACGAATGCAGCCAAGTAAGCAGCGACAGGCTGCCACAGGGCTGCATAGCAGGTAGGATGTACGCCTATTTTGAGGGTGCCATCGTCAATGAAATTCAAGGATCTTCGGGATTTCGTGCAGCAGCTTGAGCAGCGCGGAGAGTTGAAACGCATCCAGATTCCCGTCTCGCCGGTGCTGGAAATGACCGAGGTGTGCGACCGCACACTGCGGGCCAAGGGCCCGGCGCTGCTGTTCGAGAAACCCACCGGCTACGACATTCCGGTGCTCGGCAACCTGTTCGGCACCCCCGAGCGGGTGGCCATGGGCATGGGCGCCGAGTCGGTCAGCGAACTGCGCGAGATCGGCAAGCTCCTGGCCTTCCTCAAGGAGCCGGAGCCACCGAAGGGCTTGAAGGATGCGTGGTCGAAACTGCCGATCTTCCGCAAGATCATCTCGATGGCGCCCAAAGTCGTCAAAGACGCGGTGTGCCAGGAAGTGGTCATCGAAGGCGACGACGTCGACCTGGCGATGCTACCGGTGCAGACCTGCTGGCCCGGCGACGTCGGCCCGCTGATCACCTGGGGCCTGACCGTCACCAAAGGCCCGAACAAGGATCGCCAGAACCTCGGTATCTACCGCCAGCAAGTCATCGGCCGCAACAAGGTGATCATGCGCTGGCTCAGCCATCGTGGCGGTGCACTGGACTTCCGCGAGTGGTGCGAGAAGCATCCGGGCCAGCCGTTCCCGGTCTCCGTGGCGCTGGGCGCCGACCCTGCGACCATTCTCGGTGCGGTCACTCCAGTGCCGGACAGCCTCTCCGAATACGCTTTCGCCGGTCTGTTGCGCGGTAACCGCACCGAGCTCGTCAAGTGCCGTGGCAACGACCTGCAAGTGCCGGCCACTGCCGAAATCATCCTCGAAGGCGTGATTCATCCGGGCGAAATGGCCGACGAAGGCCCGTACGGCGACCACACCGGTTACTACAACGAAGTCGACAGCTTCCCGGTGTTCACCGTCGAACGCATCACCCATCGGATCAAGCCGATCTATCACAGCACCTACACCGGCCGTCCGCCGGATGAGCCGGCAATCCTTGGCGTGGCGCTGAACGAAGTGTTCGTGCCGATCCTGCAGAAGCAGTTCCCGGAGATCACCGACTTCTACCTGCCGCCCGAAGGCTGCTCGTACCGCATGGCCGTGGTGACGATGAAGAAGTCGTATCCGGGGCATGCCAAGCGCGTGATGCTCGGTGTCTGGTCGTTTTTGCGACAGTTCATGTACACCAAGTTCGTTATCGTCACTGACGACGATATCAACGCCCGGGACTGGAACGACGTGATCTGGGCCATCACCACGCGCATGGACCCCAAGCGCGACACGGTGATGATCGACAACACGCCGATCGACTACCTCGACTTCGCCTCGCCGGTCTCCGGCCTGGGTTCGAAAATGGGCCTGGATGCCACCCACAAGTGGCCGGGCGAAACCACTCGCGAGTGGGGCCGCGTAATCGTCAAGGACGACGCCGTCACCCAACGGATCGATGCCATCTGGAATCAGTTAGGAATAGATTGATGCGTGTAACCCTGCAGCCCTCCGGAGCCGTGCTTGAGATACGGCCCGGCGAGCGGATTCTCGATGGTGCGCGGCGCCTGGGCTATGAATGCCCGCAAAGCTGTCGCAATGGCAATTGCCACGTGTGTGCGGCGCTGTTGGTGGAAGGCCGGGTCGAGCAGGCCGGCAAGGTGCATGACCACGGCGAGTTCTACACTTGCATAGCCGAGCCGCTGGAAGACTGCGTCCTGCTGTGGGATGGCGTGCTCGCGCTGGGAGAACTGCCGGTGCGCAGCCTGTCGTGTCAGGTCATCGAATGCCGGGATGTCGGCGGCGACACCTGGCGCGTGCGTCTGCGTGCGCCGGCCGGCAAGCCGCCGCGTTATCACGCCGGGCAGTACCTGATGATCGAGCGTGAAAACGGCGAGAAATCGGCGTTCTCCATGGCCTCGGCGCCGCACGGCGGGCGTGATCTGGAAATCCACGTGCTGGCCCGCGAAGCCAGTGCGCTGAGCCTGATCGAACAGCTGCAACGCAACGCGATGGTGCGTGTCGAGCTGCCATTCGGCGACACCCACCTCGCCGAGCTGCCTGACGGGCCGCTGGTACTGATCGCCGCTGGCACCGGCATGGGCCAGATCCACAGCCTGATCGAACACTGCCGCGCCAATGGCTTCAAACACCCGGTGCATCTGTACTGGGGCGTACGCCGTCCGGAAGATTTCTACGACATCGAGCATTGGGACGAATGGCTGAAGCTGCCCAACCTGTTCCTGCACAAAGTCGTCAGCGACCAGTGCGGTTGGGAAGGGCGCTGCGGGATGCTGCACCAGGCCGTGTGCGAAGACTTCGCCGATCTGAAGTCCCTGCATGTATACGCCAGCGGTTCGCCGGCGATGGTCTACGGGACTCTGGATGCGCTGGTGGAAGCCGGGATGGATGCACATCAGATGCGCGCCGATGTATTTGCGTATGCGCCTCGGTCTTGACCCGCGCGTTTGAGTCCCACCCCTAGAAACGTACGCCGCTAGTCACCATCGCCGCATTGGCGCCGAGAAACACCAGCTCGGCGGCCAATGGGCCATAGTGAGTCCCGACGGACGGAATGATCACCGGCGCAACGCCGTAGCGGTTCAAGGGAATCTTGTCCTTGTAATCACCGCGATACCCCTGCAACAGCCCACCCGTGACTTTCAGATACACCGGGTACTCGCTGCTGTCATAGCGTTTGCCGACATAGGCGTAGTTCGAGCGCTGGCGGAACGAGTTACGGAAAGTTGCCCCGCCAAAGACCCAGCCGGACGCCTGATTGCGTTCGATGCCGATCAAGTCCTGATGATTATTGTGTTCGGGGTCGGGCGAGTAATGTCGGGTGTAGAGACTGGTCTGGGCATACCAGAAATCTTTGCCTTGCGCATTGTCCTCGGCCAATGCATGGCCGGCCTGAGCCATCAGCAATGCGGCCAGAAGTCTTGGGATTTTCATCGTGCAGCCTCGGTTAAACGGGATGGCTTGCGCCAGAGGAAGGCCGTTATACGCAGGCGTTCAGCGACGGAGAAGAAAGAAAGTCCGACATTTTAGTAGGAAGTTTCCCGCGCCTTCATGAACGAAACCTGAACAAGCGAAGGCTTATGCATATTTCATTCGGGTATTTAAGATATTCCTGCGATGGTATTAGGCTATATAAAACCGGATAGCCGGGGCTGATAATCGCCAATTAGCGCTATCGGGCAGGTCATACATCCTTTAGCACTTTTCGTTTTAGAGTTACTGCTATATGTTCTATCTAGCGAATTGTGCTTACATCTTGTAATACTTGCGGGGCCGAACACTTCCGTCATGACAGCCATTGAATCTGCTTTTGTGAATCTGGCTTACCCTCCGCGGCTCGATCTGGGGCCGCAGCTGACCCACGAACAACTTCTCGTCTCGATGCAATCGACCATGGCGCGCCACAAAGGCGGGCCGGTGTGGCTGTTCGCCTATGGTTCGCTGATCTGGCGTCCGGAATGCACGGCGGTGGAGCGGGTGCGTGGGCGTGTCCATGGTTACCACCGAGGCTTGTACCTGTGGTCGCATGAGCATCGCGGAACGCCGGAAATGCCTGGGCTGGTATTTGGTCTGGATCGCGGCGGTTCGTGCAGCGGCTTCGCCTATCGGCTGCCGGAAGAGAACCTCGACGCTGCGCTGTACGCGCTGTGGAAACGCGAGATGCCGTTCCCGTCCTACCGCCCGCACTGGCTCAACTGCCGGCTCGAAGATGGCAGTCAGGTTCAGGCGTTGGGGTTTGTCTTGGAGCGACACCTGCCCAGCTATGCCGGCAACTTGCCGGATCACGTGCTGAGTCAGGTGTTCGAAAGCGCTTGCGGGCGTTACGGTACCACTCGCGATTATGTCGAGCAGACCGCCCACGCCCTGCGCAGCCACGCCATGCCAGACCGCAATCTGGAGGCGCGGCTCAAGCGCTGTCAGTCAAAAGCCGATCAGGCGACAGCTTCGCGGCTCTGACTGGCGACTTGCTTGTGCCATAGCGTCGGGGCCAGGAAGGCCATCGACAGCAGGCAAGCGCCCACCAGCAGGACAAAACCACCGTCCCAGCCGAAGTGGTCAACGGTGTAGCCCATCGCCGCACTCGCCGCGACCGACCCCCCCAGATAGCCGAACAGACCGGTAAAGCCCGCTGCCGTACCGGCGGCTTTCTTCGGTGCCAGTTCCAGCGCCTGCAGGCCGATCAGCATCACCGGGCCGTAGATCAGGAAGCCGATCGAAAACAGCGCGATCATGTCCACGGTCGGGTTGCCGGCCGGGTTCAGCCAGTAAACCAGGGTCGCCACGGTCACCAGCGCCATGAACACCATGCCGGTCAGGCCACGGTTGCCACGGAAGATCTTGTCCGACATCCAGCCGCATAGCAGCGTGCCCGGAATGCCCGCCCACTCGTAGAAGAAATAGGCCCACGAGGTTTTATCCACGGTGAAACCCTTGGCTTCTTTCAGGTAGGTCGGCGCCCAGTCCAGTACGCCGTAGCGCAGCAGGTAAACGAACACGTTGGCCATGGCGATGTACCAGAGCATTTTGTTGCGCAGCACGTATTTGACGAAGATTTCCTTGGCGCTGAATTCGTCTTCGTGGCTGGCGTCGTAGCCTTCCGGGTAATCGTTCTTGTACTTCTCGATCGGCGGCAGGCCGACCGATTGCGGGGTGTCGCGCATGGTGATGAAGGCAAACACCGCCACGCCCAGCGCTACCGCTGCCGGTACGTAGAACGCCGCGTGCCAGTCGTTGAACAGGCCCATGCCGATCAGGAACAGCGGGCCGATCAGGCCGCCGCCGACGTTATGCGCCACGTTCCACACCGAAACCACACCGCCGCGTTCCTTCTGCGACCACCAGTGCACCATGGTGCGTCCGCTCGGCGGCCAGCCCATGCCCTGGGCCCAGCCGTTGATGAACAGCAGGATGAACATCATGGTCACGCTGGACGTCGCCCACGGCGCGAAACCGAAAATGAACATCACCCCAGCCGACACCAGCAGGCCGAATGGCAGGAAGTAGCGCGGGTTGGAACGGTCGGACACCAGGCCCATGAGGAACTTCGACAGGCCGTAGGCAATGGCGATGGCCGACATCGCCAGACCCAGATCGCCACGGCTGTAGCCTTCGTCGATCAGGTACGGCATGGCCAGCGAGAAGTTTTTGCGCAGCAGGTAGTAACCCGCGTAGCCAAAGAAGATACCGGCGAAGATCTGCCAGCGCAGGCGTCGGTAAGTACTGTCTATTTTTTCTTCAGGCAATGGAGCCTGATGTGCGGCAGGACGAAAGAAAGCAAACATTCAAGAGCTCCAGATTTCTTGTTTTGACTGCGGATGCGAATGTTACAGTTTCGTTACCGAAAATAGCACCGGTTCGCATTGGCAAAACAGTGGAAATGTTGGAATTCGCGCGTTCTTTTACGAACCTGTCGCTCAGCTGTAAGAACAGGGCGTTTTCACCCCTTATCAACATGGAGTGACTTAGACTCGCGGCCCGTTCAGCCGATTGATCAGCCGAGATAAGAAATGTCACTGAAGGTTCGCATGTTGGTGCCGAGATTTTTGGTGGCAGCGGGACTTGCCGTCGTGTTGCTGACATTGATTGTCACCGATCATCCCGCCCATTCCGGTTTGCGCAACGCCACGGTGCTGATCATTCGACATGCGGAAAAACCGGATGCGGGACCGGTGCTCAATGCCCGAGGCGAACAACGCGCCGCCGCCTACGTCGACTATTTCAATCCGCTGAAACTCGACGGGCAGGCGCTCACCCCCCAGCGTTTGATCGCAGCCGGCGACACCCCGGAAAGTTCGCGTTCGCGCCTGACCCTGACCCCGCTGGCCCAGCACCTGAACCTTGCGATTGAGCAGCCCTTCGTCAATGGCGACCTGCATCAACTGGTCAAACTGTTGCGCAAGAGCAATCAGGCGCAGACGGTGCTGATCGCCTGGCACCACGGCCACATCAATAAACTGCTCAAGGCCTTCGGCGGCGACCCCACAGCGTTGATGGGGCAGGAAAAATGGCCGGATGATGTCTTCGACTGGCTTATCGTGCTGCGCTTCGACGACAAGGGCCGGCTGATTCCGTCTCGCAGTCTGAAGGTGCAGGAGCATCTGTTGCCGGGCGACGTTGCAGGGCGGAACGGCGGCTAAACGTCCGTCAGAAAATTTACCTGCTGCCATTTGCCCAACGGTTTCGTCAGATTTCCCATCGGGATCAGGAAATGTCCTGCATCCAAAAGCGAAGCTGCGCCATTCAGTTAAAAGGCAGCGCCCCGTAACCTTTGTGCTGTTGCCTGGATAAGGCATCTCATTCGGGAAGGGGCGCGATCATGCGGTGGTTTTTTGCGGGGCTTTTATTGACGATCTTCAGTCTTGCACTGGCGGCAGAAGCGTTACTCATACCTGAACACAATCCCCAGCCGATTTACCCAAAGAGGTTGTCCAGGACTGGGGTCGAAGGCGAGGTCAGGGTCAGCTTTATCGTCAAGGCGGATGGCTCGGTCAGCGCGATCGACATTGTACAAAGTGATCACCCCGATCTGGCTGAGGCGGTCAAAGACGCAATAACACAGTGGCGCTTCAAGCCCTGGACGGTTGAAGACGGTCGGCCTGCGGAACAGTCCGTCGTGGCGCCGATGCTCTTTCGATTGGCCAGGGATCAGCCGGTCGACATCAACCAGTGGCTGAAGTCAGTAAAGTGTCGCGTCATCAATGACGGTTTCAGGAACATGCCTGAGCACGCCTGGGTCGACGCAGAAGTGTTTAATTACACCCGTGCTTACGTTTCGAACGCGATCCACAAGAGTCAGTTGGCCGATGAACAACGTCTGGCAATCATCGCCAGGATGAATCGGCGCGTACCGGTGATCGTCAGAGGCTGCCGGGAAGCCCCTATGCGTAGGTACATGAGTTTTCTGCCGGGAGAGGTTCGTGAGTTGCTTTGATAGCCAGCGCCGCAGAGAGCGACGCTGCGTTGTTGCCGGGCGCGAATCAGGCCGGCTCCGAGAGGTCGCCGGCCGGAATAAACTCAGCGCACCTGCACCACCACCTTGCCCACCGCCTTGCGCTGCCCCAGATCGTTGATCGCCTGCGCCGCGTTGCTTAGGGGATACACCTGCGACACCAGCGGTTTCAGCTTGCCTTCGGCGAACCAGCCGAACAGTTGCTGGAAGTTCGCCGCGTTGTCCTGCGGCTGACGCTGGGCGAAGGAGCCCCAGAACACGCCGAGTACCGCGGCGCCCTTGAGCAGCGCGAGGTTGACCGGCAGTTCGGGGATGCGCCCGCTGGCGAAGCCGACCACCAGCAGCCGTCCGTTCCAGGCGATGGCGCGGATGGCCTGGTCAAACAGGTCGCCACCGACCGGGTCGTAGATCACGTCGGCGCCCTGGCCGTCGGTGAGGCGTTTGATTTCGTCCTTGAGGCTGGTTTCGCTGTAGTTGATCAGTTCATCGGCGCCGGCGGCCTTGGCCACCGCGAGTTTCTCCGTGCTGCTGGCGGCGGCGATGACCCGGGCACCCATGGCTTTGCCGATTTCCACCGCCGCCAGGCCGACGCCGCCTGAAGCGCCGAGCACCAGCAGGGTTTCGCCCGGTTGCAGGTTGGCCCGTTGCTTGAGGGCGTGCATCGAGGTGCCGTAGGTCATGCTGAACGCGGCGGCGGTGTTGAAATCCATCGACGGCGGGATCGGCAGCACGTTGTAGCCTGGCACCGCGACCTGTTCGGCGAAGCTGCCCCAGCCGGTCAGGGCCATGACCCGGTCGCCGACTTTCAGATGGCTGACCTTTTCACCGACGGCGCTGACCACGCCGGACGCTTCGCCCCCGGGCGAGAACGGGAAGGGCGGCTTGAACTGATACTTGCCCTCGATGATCAGCGTGTCCGGGAAGTTGACCCCGGCGGCGTGCACCTCCAGCAGGATTTCATTCTTCTTCGCGACAGGACTGGCGACGTCTTCCAGCACCAGCGATTCGGCAGGGCCGAAGGCTTTGCACAGCACGGCTTTCATCAGGGCTATTCCTTTGGGAGTGATGGCCGATAAGTGTAGGTGTGTCAGTCAACGGGTCAACGAGCATGCCCGGCCCTGATAGTCAGCCATAAGCTTGTGCTTGCGCGGCGGGTCGTTATGCTAGGCCGCAAACCGGATAAGGAGCGAATTGTGAAAGCGTGGATCATGTTGTTGCTGGCCCTGTCTCTGCCTGTGGCAGCGCTGGCCGAAGAAGCCAAAGAAGGCGAGGCGCCGAAGGTCAACTACATCACCCTGAGCCCGCCGTTCGTGGGCAATTACGGGCTGGACGGCACACCGAAGCTGAAGGTCTACAAGGCCGACGTGGCGTTGCGTGTGACCGGCGAAGAGGCGACCAAACTGGTCAAGGCCAACGAGCCGCTGATCCGCAATCAACTGGTGGCGCTGTTCACTCAGCAGACGACCGAGGCGATGGGCAGCATCGAAGGCAAGGAAAAGCTGCGTCAGGAAGCCCTGAAGCAGACCCAGCAAGTGATGAATGACGAGACCGGCAAGCCGGTGGTTGAAGATCTGTTGTTCAACAACCTGATCATTCAGTAAGCACGCTGGCCGCTGTTCAGGACGCCAGGCTCTTGCGAAAGCGCGCCAGCGCGATAACGAAGAACAGCAGGCCGATGGCCGTCAGTGCCAGCAAGTCCGGCCAGGCCACGCTCAGCCCGGCGCCGCGAAACAGAATCGCGGCGCTGAGGCTGACAAAATGCGTGGACGGCGAGCCCTGCATGACCCATTGCAGCCACTGCGGCATGCTGTCCAGTGGCGTGCTGCCGCCAGACAGCAGCAACATCGGGATGATCACCGGAATCGCCAGCAGACCGAACTGCGGCGTCGAACGCGCGAGCGTCGCCAGAAAGATGCCCAGCGCGGTACTGGCAAACAGATAAACCGCAGTCACCAGCAAAAACAGGCTCATCGAGCCGGCCAACGGCACACCCAACAGGCCTTTGACCACCACTTCCAGCGACAGCCAGGTGCACAGCACCACCACCAGCAGGTTGCTCCAGATTTTCGCCAGCATGATTTCCAGCGCCGTCAGCGGCAGCACCAGCAAATGGTCGAGCGTGCCGTGTTCGCGTTCGCGCAGCAGCGCCGTGCCGGTGAGGATGATCGCCAGAATGGTGATGTTGTTGACGATCTGAATCACCGCCAGAAACCAGCCTCCCTCCAGATTGGTGTTGAACAGGGCGCGGGTGGTCAGTAGCACGGGCGCCTTGGCGGCTGCATCGCCCTGACCGGCATAGTCGAGCAACTCGCGCTGGAAGATTCGGCTGATGTAGCCGGCGCCCATGAACGCCTGGCTCATGGCGGTAGCATCGACGTTAACCTGAATCGCCGGTTGCCGCGCGGCGAGCAGGTCGGTTTGAAAACCCGCCGGGATGTTGATGACGAAGGTGTATTGGCCGCTGTCCATGACCTGATCCAGTTGCGCATAAGGCAACAACACCGGCGTCTGGAATTCCGGCGGCTGCAGGGCCTGGGCCAACTGGCGCGAGAGGGCGCTGTGATCTTCGTCGACGATCGCCACGCTGGCGTTGTGCACGCCGATCACCGAACCGGCGGCGGGCATGTAGATCGCCACGGTGAAGGCGTAGAACAGGAACAGCAGCAACACGCTGTCATGGCGCAGGCTGGTCAGTTCCTTGAGTCCCAGGCGCAGGATGTGCGCGAACTTGTGCATCAGGCCTCCTGCTTTTTCAGCATGATCAGGCTCAGCCCGGTGAACCCGACAAAGAACCCGAACAGCGCCAGGCACTGTGGCCACAGCTGACGCAAGTCCAGCGCTTTGGTGAACGTACCCACCGCGATGTCGAGGAAGTGCCCCGCCGGAAACAGCATGCCCATCACCGCTGCCGCACCTTCCAGCGACGAGCGCGGCACGATCAACCCGGAGAACTGGATGGTTGGCAGGCTGGTGATGATCATGGTGCCGAGGATCGCGGCGATTTGTGTGCGGGTGAACGCCGAGATCAGCAGGCCCATGCTGGTGGTCGCCAGCACGTACAGCAGGCCGCCGAACGCCAGCGTCAGCAGACTGCCCTTGAACGGCACGCCGAACAGCCAGCGGTTCATCGCCACCAGCAACGCGAGATTGACCAGACTGACCAGCAGATACGGCGCCTGTTTGCCCAGCAGAAACTCCAGACGGGTCAGGGGCGTGGCGTAGAAATTGGTGATCGAGCCCAGCTCCTTTTCGCGGACGATGCCGAGCGCCGTGAGCATCGCCGGAATGAAGGCGAGGATCAGCGCCATGACCCCGGGGCCGATGGCGTTGACGCTGACCACGTCCTGATTGTAGCGAAAGCGGGTTTCCAGACTGGCCGCCGCCGGGTGGGCCAGCGCCGGGCTACTTTGTTCGGCCAGCTGTTGCAGATTGCCCAGGTGCACGGCTTCAACATAGTTACGGCTGGTTTCGGCGCGAAACGGCATGCCGCCATCCAGCCACGCCGCCACAGCGGGTTGGCGCCCGGCGTACAGATCGCGGCCGAATCCGGGGGGAATCTCCAGCGCCAGTTTGATTTCCGAGCGTTGCAGGCGCCGGTGCAGTTCCTGCGGGTCATGAATGGCCGGCTGTTCGTCGAAGTACCGGGAACCGCGAAACGCCTCCAGATAAGCCCGGCTCTGCGGCGTCTGATCCTGGTCGTACACGGCAAACGCGAGGTTTTCCACGTCCAGCGAGATGCCGAAACCGAAGATCACCATCATGAAAATCGCCCCGGCCAGGGCGAACGCCATGCGCACCTTGTCGCGCAGCAGCTCCTTGCCTTCGCGACTGGCCACGGCCAACAGGCGGCCGAGGCTGAAACCGTGATGCGGCACCGGCGTTGTCGCTGCGCTCGGCGGCGCCATCTGCGGCTCGGCCACAGGCGCTGATGGCTGAGCACCCTGAGCCTGTTCCAGGCAAGTGACGAAGGCCGCTTCCAGCGTCTCGCCGGCGAACTGGCGTTGCAGCGCCGCCGGGGTGTCGCACGCGAGAACCTTGCCGGCGTGCATCAGCGAGATACGATCGCAGCGCTGGGCTTCGTTCATGAAATGCGTGGAGAGGAAGATCGTCACGCCCTGTTCGCGGGACAACTCGATCAACAGTCGCCAGAAGTCATCGCGAGCTGCCGGGTCGACGCCGGAAGTCGGCTCATCGAGGATCAGCACTTCCGGGCGGTGCAGCACCGCCACCGCCAGTGACAGACGCTGGCGCAGCCCCAATGGCAATGCCCCGGAGGGCTGGTCGGCGACCGCGAGCAGATTGAAGCGCTGAATCAATGCCTCGATGCGTTGTGCACTCTCGGTTTTGGGCAGGTCGAACAGCCGCGCGTGCAGCTCGAGGTTCTGCCGCACACTGAGTTCGCCATACAGCGAAAAACTCTGCGACATGAAGCCGACCCGCTTGCGCGTGGCCAGATCCTTGGCGTTCACCGGGTTGCCGAGCAGCGTCGCACTGCCTTCACTGGCCGGCATCAGCCCGGTCAGGACTTTCATGGTGGTGGTCTTGCCGCAACCGTTGGAGCCAAGAAAGCCGAAAATTTCGCCACGCCCAATGGCAAAGCTGACGTGATCCACGGCGGTGAAATCGCCGAAGCGCAGCGTCAGGTCGTGGGCTTCAATGGCGATGTCGCCGCTGCTGCCGGTGCGCGGTGGAATCACCAGCGGCTGAGCGTCATGCTGGCTGTCACCCTGGAAATGAGTGAAGGCGTCATCGAGCTTGCCGCTGGGGGTGACGGTCGCCAGCTCGCGGCTCAGGCCGCTGGCGATCAACTTGCCGGCGTCGAGCATCAGGCAGTGCTCGAACTGTTCGGCTTCTTCCATATACGCCGTGGCGACCAGCAGCGTCAGTTGTGGACGCTGGCGCCGCACGTCGTCGACCAACTCCCAGAAGCGCCGGCGCGAGAGCGGGTCGACGCCGGTGGTCGGCTCATCGAGGATCAGCAGGTCCGGTTCATGGATCAGTGCGCAGCACAGCCCGAGTTTCTGCTTCATGCCGCCGGACAACTTGCCGGCGGGGCGCTCGGCGAACTTCAGCAAATCCGTGGCGATCAACAGGCTGTGCATGCGCTGCTCGCTTTCAGCCTTGGACAGGCCGAACAGCGTCGAGAAGAACTGGATGTTCTCGCGGATCGACAGCTCCGGGTACAGGTTGCCGCCCAGCCCCTGCGGCATGAAGGCGATGCGCGCATAGAGTGTGTCGCGATGCCGGCGATCCTCGATCGCACCACCGAGCACGTCCAGTTGCCCTTGTTGCAGGGTCTTCACACCGGCAATCAATCCCAGCAGGCTGGACTTGCCCGCACCATCAGGGCCGATCAGCCCGCAGCGGGTACCGGCGGGCAGGCTGAAGGCGATGTCGCTCAGCGCTTGCTGTTTGCCGTAGCGGTGGGCGATACCGTTCGCTTGAACCGCATGGCCGCTCATTGCAGATTGGCCGGCCATTCGACGGGCGCGATCCGCACGTAGCCGGCCCCGGGCATGCCCGGTTTGGCCTGCGGCACGGCGCTGGGCTGAGCCAGGCGCAGCTTGACGCGGAACACCAGTTTCTGCCGTTCGTCGCGGGTCTCGACCTCTTTGGGGGTGAACTGCGATTTGGCCGCGACGAAACTGATTTTTGCCGGCAGCGGTTTATCGGGCAAGGCATCGAGCAGCACGCGCGCCTCGTCACCCACCGCCAGGCGTCCGGCCACTGCGGCTGACAGATAGAGGTTCATGTACTGGTCGTTGGGATCGATCAGCAACAGCACGCGACCACCGGCCCCCAGCACTTCACCGGGCTCGGCCATGCGCAGCTGGATCACGCCATCGATCGGCGCGCGCAGACTGCTGTCGTCAATTTCACTGGTCAACTGTGCAACTTGCGCCTGTGCCGCGCCAATCGCCGCACTGACAGCAGACACTTGAGCCCGGGCGGCGACAACGGCGGCATTACCGGTGCCAATACGTGACTGCAACTGATCGATGATCTGCGCGCTGACGTAGCCGTGCTTGAACAGTGATTGCGAGCGGCCGAGTTCCTGCTGGGCCAGCAGCAGTTCACTCTGGCGCAATTGCACGTTGGCCTGAGCGGCGTTGAGGTTTTCCCGGGCGCGCAACACTTCGGCTTCGGCCTGGTTGCGCTGGGCTTCGAGGGTGCGGGTGTCCATGCGTGCGAGCAATTGCCCTTTGCTGACCTTGTCGCCTTCGTCGACCAGTACTTCGGCGAGGCGCCCCGGGGTCTTGCTGGCGATCTGCACTTCGGTGGCTTCCAGCCGCCCGTTGCCCATCGACAGCCCCTCGACCAGCCGGCTGCTGATCGAGATCCAGTAACCGAGGCCGCCAGCGACGGCGAGTAATACCAGGAGCGAACCGGCGTATAGAAGTGAAGAACGGCTGTGCGTCGACATGGGGGCATCCTGCGGCTGTGGCTTGCAGTCTGACTGTTCAAGCATTCCATTCGCTTGATGTCAGTCAAATGAGCGCCAAGCCTAGCCCCTTTTGCCGGTAAAAACCGTGACCGGCGAGTTCTCAGCGCAAACCAAGCACCGCGGCCCACTGTTCGGCTGTCACCGGCATGACGGAAAGACGGCTGCCTTTTTGCACCAGCGGCATTTCGGCCAGCTCGGTCTGCTGTTTCAGGTAATCGAGCTTCAGCACCCGGGCAAACGTCTCGACGTGTGCCACATCAATGGCGCTCCAGGCGTTTTTCTCTGGCGTGGCTTTCGGGTCGAAGTAATGGCTCTCGGGTTCCAGTGCGGTGGGATCCGGGTACGCCGCCTGGATAATCTTGCCGATTCCGGCGATACCCGGCTCCGGGCAGCTGGAGTGGTAGAAAAAGAACTCATCGCCCACCGCCATTGCCCGCAGGAAATTGCGCGCCTGATAGTTGCGAACCCCGTCCCAGCGCGCAGTGCCGAGTTTCTCCAAACCTTTGATCGAGAGTTCGTCAGGCTCGGATTTCATCAGCCAATAGGCCATGTCTTTTGCTCCTCAAGCGGTCATTGGGCAGGTTGTCGGGCAATTTTATGACAAACCGACGGTCGGTTGACGTCAGCGTTTGCGCCCGGGTTCACGTTGTCGCAAAATGCCGGCCTTTAAAGCTTGACGCTGCTGCACGGCCTACGAATGGAAACCGCTGCTGTCATCGTGATGATGTGCCTTGAGGGGGGCAATCGATGAAACGCAAACCGGATTTGCTATGGACTTTGGTTATTTTGTTCGGCCTTGGCGTCGTAACCACCGGTTATGCGCAAAGTCTGTGGACGAGCAAGACCGATGCTCCGGTTGAAGTCGCGCAACAGGTTCAACAGTCGACTGCCTTCAAGCGCTGAAACTGCCTTCCCGACGTCGCTGATCTGCGCGGCGTCTATCCTGCGAAATACCACGCCTTATCGGTGACCGTGCCCTGCAACGGTACATCCCAGCTTGCCTGCGCCAGGCGTTCGACCTTCTGACATTCATGGGCCAGGCCCAGTAACGTCGGCTTGCGCCAGTTCTTGCGCCGGGCCAGGTACGCCAGACTGCGGTCGTAGAAGCCGCCGCCCATCCCCAGACGCCCGCCAACATCGTCAAACCCCACCAGTGGCAACAGCACCAGGTCCAGGGTCCAGATCTTGCGCTGACGAGCCAGATTGGCCCGAGGCTCAAGAATACGGAAGCGATTGGGCTTGAGCTTGTCGCCGGGGAGAATCCGCTGGAACACCATTTTGGTTCGCGGCCAGGCGCTGAGCACCGGCAGGTAGGTGGCCTTGCCGCGACGCTGGGCTTCGCGCAGCAGCAGGCGCGGGTCGATTTCACCGTCGGTGGGCAGATAAAGCGAGATATGTCGGGCCCGGCGAAAGTGCGGGTCTTGCGCCAGTTGGCGGAACAGGCCTTTGGCGGCCTGTCGTTGTTCACCGGGAGTCAGTGAGCGGCGCGCCTTGCGCAGCAGGCGGCGGAGTTGCGGGCGGGGCAGCAGCGCAGGTTCGGTCATGGTTCGGCTTCGGCAGGTGAGGGCGAAAACGCACGCATAAAAAATCCGATGCCGGCAAAAACCGGCATCGGATTCGAATCAGGCTCCCCGGATGAACCGCTGTCAACTTAGCCCTTGAACCCGAAAGTTCAAGGTGGAGGATGCAGTAGACTTTAAGGCTTTCCGTCTGGCGGACATGCACACCAGCCCAACGTGCAACCTCCAGGGTAGTGCAAATCGGCTCAGGGACATCGTCAACTGGCAAGCACCCCAGGGAGTGCCGCGAGTATACCTCAAGCGGCCTGGCGAATCAGCCCTTGCTGATGTCCGGATCGTCGGCCAGGACCAGATCGACACGATCGAGCAAGTCGCGCACCTGTTCACGGGTCGAACCGCTGGCCTGGATGTCCGGGCGCTCTTCTTTGTGCAAGAGGTCGTGGGTGATGTTCAGCGCAGCCATCACCGCAATACGGTCGGCACCGATGACTTTGCCGCTGCTGCGGATCTCGCGCATCTTGCCGTCCAGGTAGCGGGCGGCGCTGACCAGATTGCTGCGTTCTTCCTGGGGGCAGATGATCGAATATTCTTTGTCGAGGATCTGCACGGTAACGCTATTGCTTGAACTCATGAGTCTTGCTCCAGGGCCTTGAGGCGCGAAATCATCGATTCGACCTTACGCCGGGCGATTTCGTTTTTTTCAATGAGGTGAGCGCGTTCCTCGCGCCAGGTCTTTTCCTGAGCTAGTAAGAGTGCGTTTTGACTCTTTAGTTGCTCGACTCGGCTAATCAGCTTTTCGAGTCTGGCCATCAGCGCTTGCAGGTCGGTGTCTTCCATTGTGTCCACTGAATTCATCTGATGGGCGGCAGGCGCCTGGCTGGCGGACAGCCTTTAATAGTCTTGGCGAGTCTGTCGATGTAGGATACAAGGCCTTCATTCTAGACATAGCGCCGTCTGGCGCCTAGCTGCCCATGACCATTGCGAATTCCCCGTACCAAGCCTTTGCCACCCTGCTGACTGCCAGCGGCCACAACGTCTCGCCTGCCGAACTGCATGGCCTGCTGCTCGGCCGCAGCTGCGCCGGCGCCGGCTTCGATAATGAAGGCTGGCTGATCGACGCCGCCGAACTGCTCGAAGGCGACATCCAGGACAATGTCCGCAACGCCCTGATCGGCCTGCAGGAGATGGTCAAGGGCGAGCTGACCGGCAGCGACGTCACCGTCGTTCTGCTGCTGCCGACCGATGACGCACCACTGGCCGAGCGTGCTGCCGCGCTGGGCGAATGGTGCCAGGGCTTCCTCAGCGGTTTCGGTCTGAACTGCCGCGACAGCAGCATGCTCAGCACTGAAGCCACCGAAGTGCTGCAGGATCTGGCCGCAATTTCCCAGGTGCAAGACGCTCTGGAAGAGTCCGAAGACGGCGAAAGCGACTACATGGAAGTCATGGAATACCTGCGCGTCGCGCCGCTGCTGCTGTTCTCGGAAACCAAGAAAGCCGACGTGCCGCCAGCCGCCAAGCCGTCGCTGCATTAATCGCGTGCCAGGGAAAGCCATCTGCCCATGACCCATATCCCCAAAGCGGAATACAGCCGTCGCCGCAAGGCCCTGATGGCGCAGATGGAACCCAACAGCATCGCGATCCTGCCCGCCGCTGCGGTCGCGATCCGCAACCGCGACGTCGAACACGTCTACCGTCAGGACAGCGACTTCCAGTACCTCAGCGGTTTCCCCGAGCCACAGGCCGTCATCGTCCTGATGCCCGGCCGCGAGCACGGCGAGTACGTACTGTTCTGCCGTGAGCGCAACGCCGAACGCGAGTTGTGGGACGGCCTGCGCGCCGGGCAGGAAGGCGCGATCCGTGATTACGGCGCTGACGACGCGTTCCCGATTACCGACATCGACGACATCCTGCCGGGCCTGATCGAAGGCCGCGACCGGGTGTATTCGGCGATGGGCAGCAACCCGGAATTCGATCGGCACCTGATGGACTGGATCAACGTGATCCGCTCCAAGGCACACCTCGGCGCCCAGCCACCGAACGAATTCGTTGCCCTGGATCATCTGCTGCACGACATGCGCCTGTATAAATCGGCGGCAGAAGTGAAGGTGATGCGCGAAGCCGCACGGATTTCCGCTCAGGCGCATATCCGCGCGATGCAGGCCAGTCGGCCGGGACTGTACGAGTACAGCCTGGAAGCCGAGCTCGATTACGAATTCCGCAAGGGCGGAGCGAAGATGCCGGCCTACGGTTCGATCGTCGCTGCCGGGCGCAACAGCTGCATCCTGCATTACCAGCAGAATGACGCGCTGCTCAAGGACGGCGATCTGGTGTTGATCGACGCTGGTTGCGAAATCGACTGTTACGCCAGCGACATCACCCGCACCTGGCCGGTCAACGGCAAGTTCTCGCCGGAGCAAAAAGCGATTTACGAGCTGGTGCTGGCCTCGCAGGAAGCCGCGTTCGCTGAAATCGCCCCGAACAAAAACTGGAACCAGGCACACGAAGCGACGGTGCGGGTGATTACCGCAGGCCTGGTCAAGCTCGGGATCCTGCAAGGCGAGGTCGATGAGTTGATCGCGACCGAAACCTATAAAGCGTTTTACATGCACCGTGCCGGCCACTGGCTGGGCATGGATGTACACGACGTCGGCGAGTACAAGGTCGGCGGCGAATGGCGGGTGCTGGAGGTCGGCATGGCGCTGACCGTGGAACCGGGCATCTACATCGCCCCGGACAACCAGCACGTAGCGAAGAAATGGCGCGGCATTGGCGTGCGCATCGAGGATGACGTGGTAGTGACCAAGACCGGTTGTGAAATCCTGACCAGCGGCGTACCGAAAACCGTTGCCGAGATCGAAGCGCTGATGGCGCAAGCACGGACACACGCGGCATGAGTCGAGTCAATCTGGCAATCATCGGTGGCGGCCTGGTCGGCGCCAGTCTGGCGTTGGCCTTGCAGGCCGGGGCCAAGGCTCGTGGCTGGAAAATCGTCCTGATCGAACCGTTCGCCCCCGGCGACAGCTGGCAGCCGAGCTACGACGCGCGTTCGTCGGCGCTGTCCTTCGGTTCGCGGCAGATCTATCAACGGCTGGGCGTGTGGCAGGAGATTTCCCGCCGCGCCGAGCCGATCAAACAGATTCACGTGTCCGACCGTGGTCGCTTCTCCACCGCCCGTCTGTCGGCGATGGAAGAGGGTGTGCCGGCCTTGGGTTACGTGGTGGAAAACGCTTGGCTCGGCCAGTGCCTGTGGCAACACCTCGACAAAGATGTGATCAGCTGGCGCTGCCCGGCGGAAGTCACGCGCATGGAGCCGCTGCCCGACGGCTATCGCTTGACCCTCAACGATGAAACCATCGTCGAGTGCGATCTGGCGGTGCTGGCCGATGGCGGCCGTTCCGGTTTGCGCGAGCAACTGGGCATCAACGTGCGCAAGCGTCCGTACAACCAGAGCGCGCTGATCGCCAACATCACCCCGAGTGAAGCGCACAACGGCATGGCCTTCGAGCGTTTCACCGACGAAGGGCCGATGGCCTTGCTACCGCTGCCGGACAACCGTTGCGCACTGGTCTGGACCCGCCTGGGCATGGATGCGCAACGCCTGGCAGACCTCAGCGAGCGCGATTTCCTCAGTGAATTGCAGGGCGTGTTCGGCTACCGCCTCGGCACCTTGAAACAGGTCGGTGCGCGGCATTTGTATCCGTTGTCGCTGGTCGAGGCCGAAGAGCAGGTGCGCTCGCATCTGGCCGTGCTGGGCAATGCCGCGCACAGTCTGCACCCGATTGCCGGGCAAGGTTTCAACCTGTCCCTGCGCGACGCCGATGCCCTGGCCGCCGCACTGCTCGCCAGCGATAAACCGCTGGGCGACTTCGCCACCTTGCAGGCCTATCGCGAGCGGCAACGCCTGGATCAAGAGCTCACCGTGGGCTTCTCCGATCAGGTCACCCGCCTGTTCGGTAGCACTCAGCCACTGGTCTCGCTGGGCCGCAACATCGGCCTGCTCGGTCTCGATCTGTTGCCACCGGCCAAGCGCTGGTTTGCCCGTCAGGCCATGGGGCTGGGGACGCGGCCGGATGCTTGAGCGGCGGGTCGGCACTTTCACTTTCAGCAGCGCGCCGCCCACTGGCGCGCTCGCTAAAACCCTTTACGGGCGGCGCATGCCGCCAGCGAGACAGGCTTAAAGCATGGAAATGCGCGCAGATCTGCTGATTGTCGGAGCCGGAATGGTCGGCAGCGCCCTCGCGTTGGCGTTGCAGGACAGCGGCCTGGAAGTGTTGCTGCTCGACGGCAGCCCGCTGAGCGTCAAACCGTTCGACGCGACCGCGCCGTTTGAACCGCGGGTCAGCGCGCTGTCGGCGGCCAGCCAGCGGATTCTTGAACGCCTCGGCGTCTGGGACGGCATCGCCAAACGCCGCAGCAGCCCGTACACCGACATGCACGTGTGGGACGGCAGCGGCACCGGGCAGATTCATTTCTCGGCGAGCAGTGTGCATGCCGAAGTGCTCGGCCATATCGTCGAAAACCGCGTGGTGCAGGATGCCTTGCTCGATCGCTTGCATGCCTGCGATCTGGGCATGCTGGCCAACGCACGGCTGGAACAGCTGCGCCGCTCCGGCGACGACTGGCTGCTGACCCTGGCCGATGGTCGGCAGTTGCGCGCACCGCTGGTGATTGCGGCGGACGGCGCCAACTCGGCGGTGCGTCGTCTGACCGGCGTCGCCACCCGCGAGTGGGATTACCTGCACCACGCCATCGTCACCAGCGTGCGCAGCAGCAAGCCGCACCGGATGACCGCGTGGCAGCGATTCACCGATCACGGGCCGTTGGCGTTTCTGCCACTGGAGCGTGACGGGCAGCAGGACTGGTGTTCGATCGTCTGGTCGACCACGCCGAGTGAAGCCGAACGCTTGATGGCGCTGGATGAAGCGGCATTCTGCCGTGAGCTGGAGCGAGCCTTTGAAGGTTGCCTGGGTGAAGTCGTCAGTGCTGATCCACGGCTGTGCGTGCCGTTGCGTCAACGCCACGCCAAACGCTATGTGGCCGAAGGCCTGGCACTGATCGGCGATGCGGCGCACACCATTCACCCGTTGGCCGGGCAGGGTGTGAACCTGGGTTTCCTCGATGCGGCGGTGCTGGCTGAAGTGCTGTTGCAAGCCGCCGAACGTGGCGAGCGTCTGGCCGATGTGAAGGTGCTGAGCCGCTACGAGCGCCGGCGCATGCCGCATAACCTGGCATTGATGGCGGCGATGGAGGGCTTCGAGCGCTTGTTCCAGGCCGACCCGCTGCCGGTGCGCTGGTTGCGCAATGCCGGGTTGAAGCTGGTGGAACAGATGCCGGAGGCCAAGGCGTTGTTTGTGCGCGAAGCTCTCGGCCTGACGGGCGACCTCCCGGCCCTGGCCAAACCCTGAAGGCAATTATTTCTTTGTGGCGAGGGAGCTTGCTCCCGCTGGGCTGCGAAGCGGCCCCAAAAGCCATTTTGGCAGCATTGGCAGTCCTTCGGCCTCCAGCGGGAGCAAGCTCCCTCGCCACAGAGGCCAGCAATTTGGAAGTCATGCAACATCTGGTAACTCCTTGCCCAAGTGTTCGATTGAGCTGGTAAATGTGAGTCCTTATCATTTGGCCCACATTTTCCGACCGAGAGATCACTCCCATGTTGGCACCCAAGCGTCTTCTGACTGCACTGGCCCTGACCCTGATCGGCAGCACCACCGCCCAGGCCGCCGACGAGGTGGTGGTCTACTCCTCGCGTATCGATGAGCTGATCAAACCGGTGTTCGACGCCTACACCGCGAAAACCGGGGTGAAGATCAAATTCATCACCGACAAGGAAGCGCCGCTGATGCAGCGGATCAAGGCCGAAGGCGCAAACGCCACCGCCGACCTGTTGCTGACCGTCGATGCCGGCAACCTCTGGCAGGCCGAGCAGATGGGCATTCTGCAGCCGTTCACCTCGAAGACCATCGACGCCAACATTCCCGCGCAATATCGCTCCTCCAGTCATGCCTGGACTGGCCTGAGCCTGCGCGCGCGTACCATCGCTTACTCCACCGAGCGCGTTAAGCCGGGCGAGCTGACCACCTACGAAGCGCTGGCCGACAAGAATTGGGAAGGGCGCCTGTGCCTGCGCACGGCGAAGAAGGTCTACAACCAGTCGCTGACCGCGACCATGATCGAAGTGCACGGCGCCGAAAAGACCGAGAAGATCCTCAAGGGCTGGGTCAACAACCTGTCCACCGATGTGTTCTCCGACGACGTCGCGGTGCTGGAGGCGATCAATGCCGGGCAGTGCGACGTCGGCATCGTCAACACCTACTACTACGGTCGCCTGCACAAGCAGAAGCCGGACCTGCCGGTAAAACTGTTCTGGCCGAATCAGGCTGATCGCGGCGTACACGTGAACCTGTCGGGCATCGGCCTGACCAAACACGCACCGCACCCGGAAGCAGCCAAGGCGCTGGTCGAGTGGATGACTACGCCAGAGGCGCAAAAGATCTTCGCCGACGTCAACCAGGAATTCCCGGCCAACCCGGCGGTGGCACCTTCGGAAGAAGTGGCGGCGTGGGGCAAGTTCGTCGCTGATACCTTACCGGTAGAAGTGGCGGGCAAGCGTCAGGCCGAAGCGATCCGGATGATGGATCGGGCGGGTTGGAACTGATTCTGCTGCTGTAAAGATCAAAAGATCGCAGCCTTCGGCAGCTCCTACGGGGTGATCAAACTCCCAATGTAGGAGCTGCCGGAGGCTGCGATCTTTTCGCTTTTTTCCCTGAACTCCACGATTTTTCCGCGAGATCTGCAAGTGGCCCACCCCGCCCAACGCCGCTGGTACCCCATCGTCCTCGCCATTGCCGCGCTGGTGCTGTTGCCCCTGAGTGTCCTGCTGCTGTCGTGGCAGACCATCGATCAGCAGATCTGGTCGCACCTGTGGGAAACCCAGATGCCGCGCCTGCTGGGCAACACCCTGACGCTGGTGATTGGCGTCGGTGTCGGCGTGACGCTGCTCGGTGTCAGCCTCGCGTGGCTCACCAGCCTCTGCGAATTCCCCGGAAGACGCTGGCTCGACTGGGCGCTGATGCTGCCGTTCGCCATCCCGGCCTACGTGCTGGCGTTCGTCTTCGTCGGCCTGCTGGATTTCGCCGGCCCGGTACAAACAGTGCTGCGCGAGTGGTTCGGCAGCGGCCTGCGCCTGCCGCGCGTGCGCTCCACCGGCGGGGTGATTGTGGTGCTGGTGCTGGTGTTTTATCCCTACGTCTACCTGTTGGCGCGCACCGCGTTTCTTGCGCAGGGCAAAGGCCTGATGGAAGCGGCGCGGGTACTCGGGCAGTCGCCATGGCAGGCGTTCTGGCGGGTGGCGTTGCCGATGGCGCGTCCGGCGATTGGCGCCGGTGTCGCATTGGCGCTGATGGAGACGCTGGCAGATTTCGGTGCAGTGTCGGTGTTCAATTTCGACACCTTCACCACTGCCATCTACAAAACCTGGTACGGCTTCTTCAGTCTGCCGAGCGCGGCGCAACTGGCGAGTCTGTTGCTGCTGGTGGTAATGCTGGTGCTGTACGGCGAGCGGCGCGCACGCGGTGCCAACCGGGCGAGCAACGAGCGGCCACGGGTCAAGGCGCTGTATCCGTTGCGCGGGTTCAAGGCATTCGCGGCGACTGGCTGGTGCACGTTGGTGTTTGCCTGCGCGTTCGTGATTCCGCTGCTGCAATTGCTGGTGTGGTTCTGGCAGCGCGGGCGCTTCGATCTCGATGAGCGTTACGCCGGGTTGATTCTGCACACCCTTTACCTGGGTGGCATGGCGGCGTTGATCACCGTCAGCGTCGCGCTGCTGCTGGCGTTTGCCCGACGTCTGGCGCCGACCCGGGCGATCCGTTCCGGGGTCAGTCTGGCCAATCTCGGTTATGCACTGCCGGGTTCGGTGCTGGCGGTATCGATCATGCTGGCGTTCAGTTATCTCGACCGCGAACTGGTGATTCCGTTGTCGGGCTGGCTCGGCGGCGCCGGCAAGCCGCTGCTGCTGGGCAGTCTGGCGGCGTTGCTGATGGCCTATCTGGTGCGTTTTATCGCGGTGGCCTACGGGCCGCTGGAAAACAGTCTGGCGCGTATACGGCCTTCATTGCCCGAAGCGGCACGTAGTCTGGGTGTCAGTGGGCCGCGACTGTTTTTCAAAGTGTATCTGCCGCTGTTGCTGCCCGGCACGCTGAGCGCGGCGTTGCTGGTGTTCGTCGATGTGCTCAAGGAAATGCCGGCGACCCTGCTGATGCGCCCGTTTGGCTGGGACACGCTGGCGGTGCGGATCTTCGAAATGACCAGCGAGGGCGAGTGGGCGCGGGCGTCGCTGCCGGCGTTGACCCTGGTGTTGGTGGGTCTGTTGCCGGTCATCGGCCTGATCCGCCGCTCGGCGCACCGAAACACTTAGTCGTCAGTCCTGAATCATGCGGCTACAATGCGCGGCATTCGGTGCGGTTCGTCTGACAGACCCGTTCGCTGGAATCGGCTGAAAGCCTTCTATTTCGCGGCTTTCACCCCGTACAGCAGCTGTCCGCACCTTCGCCACGCCCGGAAGGAGAAACCCATGGGACAGCGTACGCCTCTGTATGACCTGCATCTCGCCCTTGGCGCGAAGATGGTCGATTTTGGCGGTTGGGACATGCCACTGCATTACGGCTCGCAGGTCGAGGAGCACCACGAGGTGCGCCGCGATTGCGGGGTGTTCGATGTTTCCCATATGACCGTTATCGACGTTGATGGCCCACAGGCCAAAGCCTGGCTGCAGCATTTGCTGGCCAATGACGTCGAACGCCTGCACCGCCCCGGCCGAGCGCTCTATAGCACGATGCTCAACGAGCGTGGCGGCATCGTCGACGACATGATCGTCTATCGCCTGGAAGACCGTTATCGACTGGTATTCAACGCCTCCACCCGCGATCAGGATCTGGCGTGGATGCAGGCGCATGTCGCCGGTTACGACGTGCAGCTACACGAGCGCCAGGAACTGGCGATGCTCGCCATTCAAGGCCCGCAGGCCCGGCAGAAAATCGCCGAGCTGGTGACCCAGTCCCGCGCGGCGCTGATCCATCACCTCAAGCCGTTCGAAGCCGAAGTCGATGGCGACTGGTTCATTGCGCGCACCGGGTATACCGGGGAAGACGGCCTGGAAATCGCCCTGCCGGCCGATCAGGCCCCGGGGTTCTTCAACGATCTGATCGGTGCCGGCATTTCCCCGATCGGCCTCGGCGCCCGCGACACGCTGCGGGTCGAGGCCGGAATGAACCTCTACGGCCAGGACATTCATCAAGATGTCTCGCCGCTGGCGTCCAATATGGCCTGGAGCATCGCCTGGGAACCGACCACGCGCCAGTTTATCGGTCGTGCTGCGCTGGAGGCGGAAAAAGCCACCGGCGTTGCGCACAAACTGGTGGGCCTGGTGCTTGAGGAACGGGGTGTCTTGCGCGCCCATCAGGTGGTTCGTATCGCCGATGTTGGCGAAGGAGAGATCACCAGTGGTAGTTTCTCTCCTACGCTAAGCAAATCGATTGCCCTGGCGCGTGTACCGATGGCCACCGCCGACCGCGCCGAAGTGGAAATCCGTGGCAAGTGGTATCCGGTACGAGTGGTCAAACCGACCTTCGTGCGCCATGGCAAAACCTTGATCTAACCTTTTCCGGCGGGCCTGACCGCTGACAATTTCTTGAGGACACCGAGCATGAGCAATATCCCCGCTGAACTGCGTTTTGCCGAAAGTCATGAGTGGGCACGTCTGGAAGCCGACGGCACCGTTACCGTGGGCATCAGCGATCACGCGCAGGAAGCGCTGGGCGATGTGGTGTTCGTCGAGTTGACTGAAGTGGGCACGGTGTTTGCTGCCGGTGATGTCGCTGGTGTGGTTGAATCGGTGAAAGCGGCGTCCGACATCTACTCGCCGATCAGCGGCGAAGTGATTGCGATCAACGAAGCGCTGGCCGACTCGCCGGAAGAGCTGAACAACGATTCTTACAAGTCCTGGATCTTCAAGCTCAAGCCAACCGACAAGGCCGAGCTGGAAAAACTGCTGGACGCTGCCGCCTACAAGGCTGCGATCGGCGAGTAATCCTCGCCCCCTGTAGGAGCTGCCGCAGGCTGCGATCTTTTAAAGACAAGAGCAAAAGATCGCAGCCTGCGGCAGCTCCTGCATTGGTCAGGGCTTCAATACGGCTTTCACCGCCGCCACCGAACGTTCGACATCGTCCTTGGTCATGGTGGTGAACATCGGCAGCGACACGATCAGTCGCCCGATCCGTTCGGCCACCGGCAACATCCCTTCCTTGAAACCGCGCTCGCGGTACAGGCTCAGCAAATGGATCGGCGGGTAGTGATAGCCGATGCCGATGCCGTGTGCCTGCATCTGTTCCATGAACGTAGCGCGGGCCGGCAAGCCGTCCGTGCGCTCCGGCAGCACCAGCTGGAACAGGTGCCAGTTGCTCTGGGTGAAGTCCGCCGGTGGCAGTTGGGCGCCATAGGTCGCTTCGAAGTCAGCGCCAAAACATTTGAAGTAGTGCCGGGCCAGTTCCTGACGATGGGCGGTCAGCGCCTCGATGTGGGCGAATTGACCCAGGCCGATGGTCGCGGCGACATCGGTCATGTTGAACTTGCCGCCGAGCACGTCGACGTCCAGGCCGTCGAAGCCGTTGCGGGTCACGCCCTGCAGGCGGTACTTCTCCGCCAGCCGTGCTTCTTCCGGGGTGTTCAGCACCAGGCAGCCGCCCTCGGAGCAGGTGACGTTCTTGTTCGCCTGAAAACTGAAGGACACAAAATCCCCCGTGGCGCCGATACGCTGACCGTTCCAGCTCGAACCCAGCGCCTGAGCGGCGTCTTCGACGATGCGCAGATTGTGTTTGCGGGCGATGGCGTACAAGCGCTCCATGTCCACCGGAAGGCCGGCGAGGTACACCGGAATCAGCGCTTTGGTGCGGGGGGTGATCGCCGCTTCGAGCTTGTCCAGATCAATGTTGCGGGTCACCGGATCGATGTCGGCGAACACCGGGGTGGCGCCGACTTCGAGAATCACGTTGGCGGTGGCGACCCAGGAAATCGGCGTGGTGATCACTTCGTCACCCGGCCCGATACCGGCGATGCGCAGGGCGATTTCCATGGTGCAGGTGCCGGAGTTGAAGGTGCGCACCGGGCGCCCGCCGAAGTATTCCGATAGCTGTGCTTCAAAGGCCTGGACCTTCGGCCCGCTGGTGATCCAGCCGGAACGCAGCACATCGCCGACGGCGGCAATCGTGGCTTCATCAATGACAGGTTTGGAAAACGGCAGGAACGGCAGTTGGCTCATTGGGATTCGATCATCCGACAGTTGGACGCCTGATGCAGGCGCTACAGCATGCCCCGGAAGCCCTGCCGCCGCCAAGCCGTGCGCGTCGGTATCGGCTGCTATGCTGGTTTGACCGTGTTGCATTGACGCCGAGCGCCAGCCAAGAGAGAGCCCGTCATGTCCCAGTTGCCATCCTTGAGCCAGTTACGCGACCCCGAAGCCTTCCTGCGCCGCCATTTGGGCCCCGACGCCGCGGAACAACAGGCGATGCTCGACAGCCTCGGCCTCGGCAGCCGGGTTGAACTGATCGAGCAGACGGTGCCGCCGGCCATTCGGCTGAATCGGGCACTGGATTTGCCGCCGGCCCTTGATGAGCAGGCGGCGCTGGCCAAGCTGCGCGGTTACGCCGAGCAGAACCAGGTGTGGACCAGCCTGATCGGCATGGGTTACCACGGCACGCTGACGCCAACCGTCATCCTGCGCAACGTGCTGGAAAATCCCGGCTGGTACACCGCCTACACCCCGTATCAACCGGAGATCGCCCAAGGCCGTCTCGAAGCACTGCTGAATTTTCAGCAACTGACCATCGACCTCACCGGGCTTGAACTGGCCAACGCTTCGTTGCTCGACGAAGCCACCGCCGCGGCGGAAGCCATGGCGCTGGCCAAACGCGTGGCGAAGTCCAGGAGCAACCTGTTTTTCGTCGACGAGAACTGTCATCCGCAGACCATCTCCGTGGTGCAGACCCGCGCCGAAGGTTTCGGCTTCGAGCTGATCATCGATGCTGTGGATAACCTCAGCCAGCATCAGGTATTCGGCGCGTTGCTGCAGTATCCCGACACCCACGGCGAGATCCGTGACCTGCGTCCGGTCATCGATCAGTTGCACGCGCAGCAGGCGCTGGCCTGTGTGGCAACGGATTTGTTGAGCCTGTTGCTGCTGACGCCGCCGGGTGAACTGGGCGCGGATGTGGTGTTTGGCTCGTCCCAGCGCTTTGGTGTACCGATGGGCTACGGTGGCCCGCATGCGGCGTTTTTTGCCAGCCGCGAGGAGTACAAACGGGCGATTCCGGGGCGGATCATCGGCGTGTCGAAAGACGCTCGCGGTAACGTCGCGCTGCGCATGGCCCTGCAAACTCGCGAGCAACATATTCGCCGCGAGAAGGCCAATTCGAACATCTGCACCGCGCAGGTGCTGCTCGCCAACATCGCCAGTTGCTACGCGGTGTATCACGGGCCGCAAGGCTTGAAACGCATCGCCCAGCGCGTGCACCGCTTGACCTGCATCCTGGCGGCGGGCCTTGAGCGTCATGGTATTGCGCGGGTCAACGGGCAGTTTTTCGACACCCTCACGCTGGAGGTTGGCGGTGCGCAGAGCGCGATCATCGACAGCGCCCGCGCCGCGCAGATCAACCTGCGGATTCTCGGCCGTGGCCGAGTCGGCTTGAGTCTCGACGAGACTTGCGATGAAAACACGGTGGCCAAACTGTTCGATGTGCTGCTGGGCGCCGATCATGGGCTGAACGTCGACGACATTGATGCGCAAGCGCTGGTTTCCGGCATTCCCGACCACCTGCAGCGCAACACGCCGTACCTGCGCCATCCGGTGTTCAACGCGCATCACAGCGAAACCGAGATGCTGCGCTACCTCAAGCAACTGGAGAACAAGGATCTGGCGCTCAACCAGTCGATGATCCCGCTGGGCTCCTGCACCATGAAGCTCAACGCTACCAGCGAGATGATCCCGATCACCTGGCCACAGTTCGCCAACCTGCACCCGTTCGCGCCGCGGGAACAGGCGGTCGGTTACACCTTGATGATCGAAGAACTGGAGCGCTGGTTGTGCGCGATCACCGGGTTCGATGCGATCTGCATGCAACCGAATTCCGGAGCCCAGGGCGAGTACGCCGGGCTGCTGGCGATTCGCAAATATCACGAGAGTCGGCAGCAGGGCGCGCGGGATATCTGCCTGATTCCATCCTCGGCTCACGGCACCAACCCGGCCTCGGCGCAAATGGCCGGGATGCGCGTGGTGATCGTCGAGTGCGACGAGGCCGGCAACGTTGATCTGGACGACCTGAAAACCAAGGCTGCCGAGGCGGGGGACAAGTTGTCGTGCCTGATGGCGACCTATCCGTCGACCCATGGTGTGTACGAGGAGGGTATCAGCGAAATCTGCGAAGTGATCCACCGGCACGGCGGGCAGGTGTACATGGACGGCGCCAATCTCAATGCACAGGTCGGGCTGGCGCGGCCGGCGGACATCGGTGCCGATGTGTCGCATATGAACCTGCACAAGACGTTCTGCATCCCCCACGGCGGTGGCGGGCCGGGCATGGGGCCGATTGGCATTCGTGCGCATCTGGCGCCGTTCGTTGCCAATCACCCGGTGGTGCCGATTGACGGCCCGTTGCCGCAGAACGGCGCGGTCAGTGCGGCGCCGTGGGGCAGCGCGAGCATTTTGCCGATCAGCTGGATGTACATCGCGATGATGGGGCCGCAACTGGCGGATGCCAGCGAAGTGGCGATCCTTGCGGCGAACTATCTGGCGCAGCATTTATCCGGCGCATTCCCGGTGCTCTACACCGGACGCAACGGGCGGGTGGCCCATGAATGCATTCTCGACCTGCGGCCGTTGAAAGCGCAGACCGGGATCAGCGAAGAAGACGTCGCCAAGCGCCTGATGGACTACGGCTTCCATGCGCCGACCATGTCTTTCCCGGTACCGGGGACGTTAATGGTCGAGCCGACCGAGAGCGAATCAAAGGCCGAACTGGACCGCTTTATCGGCGCCATGCTGAGCATTCGAGCAGAAATCACCGAAGTGCAGAACGGCAACTGGCCGGCGGAAGACAACCCGCTCAAGCGTGCTCCGCATACCTTGGCGGATGTCATCGGAGTCTGGGAACGGCCTTACAGCATCGAACAGGGCATTACCCCGGATGCACACACCAAGGCGCACAAGTATTGGCCGGCGGTGAATCGGGTGGATAACGTTTATGGGGATCGCAATCTGTTTTGTGCCTGCGTCCCGGTGGACGATTACCGCTGAAAGCAAAAGATCGCAGCCTTCGGCAGCTCCTACACTGATTCCTGTAGGAGCTGCCGAAGGCTGCGATCTTTTGATTTTTTACTCGGAGGCTACTGCGTTCTTCGCCAGAATCGCATTCGCCAGTTCCATGTCCGTGGCCTGCAGGCCTGGATTGTCGGCGCGGACTTTCTGCATGGCTGCTTCCAGGTACGGCCCACGGATGCCGCCATCGCTGGCGACGAAGCTGCCGGCATCGTCCTGTGCGGCAACGATCAGCTTGTGATCCTTGAAGGTCAGGTAGGTCGAACCGGTGGTGGCGCCGGACGAAATGACGTTACGCCAAAAGCTGTCGGCCATCGCTGAACCAACGGGAAGGGACAGCAAGGCAAGGGTAGCGACAGCAAGTTTGAGACGCATGATTGAGTGACTCCTGGGGGTTAACTACGGCGTTGGATAACGATTCGCCGATCCGGTTCCGTAGTGGTCTATTTCTGCTCGCTCTGCGGGGTCACCCGCAGCACTTCTTCAAGGGTGGTAAGCCCCGCCGCGACCTTCTGCGCGCCCGACAGGCGCAGGCTGCGCATGCCTTCCTTGAACGCTTGCCGGCGGATGGCGGTGAGGTCGGTGTCCGGGGTGATGAGCGCTTTGAGGTTATCGCTCAACTGCATGATTTCGTAGACCCCGGCGCGTCCGCGATAACCGGTGTCGCGACATTCCAGGCAACCGATCGCCCGTTGCGCATTGCCCGGCAGCGGCGCCTGCCACGGGCGGGTCAGGGTCTGCCAGTCTTCCTCTTCCAGCGTCAGCGGCGCCTTGCAGTGCGGGCACAGGGTGCGCACCAGACGCTGAGCCATGACCCCGAGCACCGTGGCTTTGATCAGATAGTGCGGCACGCCGAGTTCCAGCAGGCGACTGATCGCGCTGGGGGCATCGTTGGTGTGCAGGGTCGACAGCACCAGATGGCCGGTGAGAGCAGCCTGAATCGCCATTTCCGCGGTCTCCAGGTCACGGATCTCGCCGATCATGATGATGTCCGGGTCTTGCCGCATCAGCGCACGCACGCCGGCGGCGAAGCTCAGGTCGATGTTGTGCTGCACTTGCATCTGGTTGAACGCCGGCTCGACCATTTCGATCGGGTCTTCGATGGTGCAGAGGTTGATTTCCGGCGTCGCCAGTTTCTTCAGCGTGGTGTACAGCGTGGTGGTCTTGCCCGAACCAGTGGGCCCGGTGACCAGGATGATGCCGTTGGGCTGGCGGGTCATGTCCTGCCAGCGGCGCAGGTCGTCGGCGGAAAAGCCCAACTGATCGAAGTCCTTGAGCAGCACTTCCGGGTCAAAAATCCGCATGACCATTTTTTCGCCAAACGCGGTGGGCAGCGTTGAGAGCCGCAGCTCCACCTCGCCGCCGTCCGGGGTCTTGGTCTTGACCCGGCCGTCCTGGGGTTTGCGCTTCTCGGCGACGTTCATCCGCCCGAGGCTTTTCAGGCGGCTGACGATCGCCATGGTCACCTGCGGCGGGAATTGATAGACGTTGTGCAGCACGCCGTCGATGCGGAAACGCACGGTGCCCTGTTCGCGGCGCGGTTCGATGTGGATATCACTGGCGCGCTGCTGGAAGGCGTACTGGAACAGCCAGTCGACAATGTTGACGATGTGCGCGTCGTTGGCGTCCGGCTCCTGATCACTGGCGCCGAGGTTGAGCAGTTGTTCGAAGTTGCCGAGGTTGCCGCTCTGCGCGTCGGCATTGCTGGCGCCGCTGACCGATTTGGCCAGGCGGAAGAACTCGACGCTGAAGCGCTGGATGTCCACCGGGTTGGCGACGACCCGTTTGATCGGCAACTTCAGCACGTGGGTCAGGTCAGCCTCCCAGCCGGTGACGTAGGGCTGGGCGCTGGCGACGACCACGGCGTCACGGTCGACCGCTACCGCAAGAATCTTGTGGCGCTGGGCAAAGGCGTAGGACATCAGCGGGGTGATTGCCGCAACGTTGATCTTCAACGGGTCGATGCGCATGTACGGCTGACCGGCCTGCTGCGCCAGCCACAGGGTCAGGCTTTCCAGATCCAGATGTTTGCCCGGACGGCTGAGGTCATCCAGTTGCTGGCTGGCGATGAATTCCAGCGGATGCTGCTGGCCGTGGGTCGCGTGGCGCCGCCGGGCATTGAGCGCCTGCTCCGCCGAATCCTGGCTGATAAAGCCTTGGGCAACCAGCTCACGCAATACATCGTTGAGATCCAGCCAGCGGTCCTGAGTGGCGAGTTGAACGGGCATGCGGGCTCCTTTTGAACGACAGTTCGCAAAGGATAGTCGTGGCCCTGCCGACCGTTGGGCCACTACCCGACAAAGCCGTTGCCGGATTTGTCAGCCCGCCGCTTGGGCTGACGCAGCCCACGCCGTGTCGGCGTCTTGCAGGTTCACCGAGCAGACGCTGATCAGGTTACGAAGTTTTTCCGCGATCACCTCGGCACGATGCCAGCTCAGACCATCAATGACGATATCGATCGACAGCAGATCGTCGAGCCGCTCGACGTGGACCTGCTGCGGCGTGAGGAACTGCAGTGCGAACAGGTTCAGCACCCGCACCGGCAGATCCGGTTCGGCTTCGGCGAGCAACTGATAACGCGCGCAGCAGTGCGCGTTGTTGACGTTCCACACATCGGCGCGGGGCGCGGGGGTATTCACGGCTTCGAGGTGAGGCATGTCCGGTCTCCAGAGTCAGTGGGGGAATTTTTACATTCGATGCCGGGCATTTCTTGTCTAAGATGAGCGGATTGGCGGATTACTCGACAAGAACAATTCGGAAAATGATCATATTGAGGATTGGTTATGCATAGCGAGCTGGACAGCTACGACCGGCGCATTCTCGCCCTGCTGCAGGAGGACGCTTCGCTGTCCAGCGCACAGATCGCCGAGCAGGTCGGCCTGTCGCAATCACCGTGCTGGCGGCGGATTCAGCGGATGAAAGAGGAGGGGATCATTCGCGGGCAGGTGACCTTGCTCGATCGCAAGAAGATCGGCCTGAACACGCAGATCTTTGCCGAGATCAAACTCAACGCCCACGGGCGATCGAACTTCACCGAATTCACCGAGGCGATTCGCGGCTTTCCGGAAGTGCTGGAGTGTTATGTGCTGATGGGCGCGGTGGATTTTCTGTTGCGGATTGTCGCGGCGGACATCGAGGCGTATGAGCGGTTTTTCTTCGAGAAACTGTCGCTGGTGCCGGGGATTCAGGAAGTGAATTCGATTGTGGCATTGTCGGAGATCAAGTCGACGACCAGCCTCCCGGTCATGCGTTGATGGCCTCTGTGGCGAGGGAGCTTGCTCCCGCTGGGCTGCGAAGCGGCCCCAGAATCTGCAATTGCAGGACTTGGGAGTCCTTCGGCCTCCAGCGGGAGCAAGCTCCCTCGCCACAGTTTTCAGGTGTTGCTGAGCATCACATACGCAGCAGCATTTTCCACGCACGATTCTGATAAACCGCAATTGCCTGCTGCTTGCGCGCATCGAGCAGTTCGTCAGTGATCGTCGGCTCGTTGGCCAGTTGTGCCAGTTTGTTCAGCTCGCCGTACAGGCGATCCATTTCCGCGATCTCCAGCACGTTACGCGCGTGGTGCAGCCAGACCTGGATGCGTTCGATGCGCGGCAGTTGCTCGGCCAGATCTTCCGGCTGCTGCTGATAGCGCTGCAGTTGCAGGGACGTGGCTTCCTCGCCCAGCATGCGCGGCAACCAACTGTGCAGTTGCGCGGCGCCCTGGCGATTGCCGCGGGTGTTGCGCTCGGCGGCCCAGGTGCGGGCCAGCAGCCAGCGCGAAACCGTCAGCGAGAACAGGCCCCAGCGCGGGTCTTCCAGTTCTTCAAGGAATTGCTCCGGCGCCGCCTTGCGTACGTCTTCGTCTTCGATACCGACCTGAACCAGCGGGCGCCAGTCTTCGAGCAGTGCGTCCAGCGCCACGCGCAGGTCGTGAGTCGCCGGACGCGGTGCCGCCTGGCCGAGGCTGCTGAGCAGGGCGCGCATTTCCGCGAGGTTCTCGACCCAGTCCTGCAGCAGGCGCCAGTGGCCGTTGAAGCGATATTGTTCGGCCAGACGCTGGCTGCTGCCGAGCAAGTGCCAGGCCAATGCGGCGAAGGCGTCGTCAAGTGGGGTTTCCGGCGTCAGTTGCGGCGCCGGCAGGCTCAGCGAGTAGCTGTTGGCGTCGTACAGACGGTAGCCGCGCTCGGCCTTGCTGATGTCGCACGGCATCAGCGCCAGGGTTTCGGCCAGTTCGGCGGCCAGTTCCAGCAGCGCGGCAGGCTCGCCTTCGCGCAGTTCCAGTTCCAGCTCGCAGATTTCTTCTTTCTGTTTGCCGACCACCACATGACCAAGGTCCAGCGCGGCTTCGATCACCACTTTGGCCTTGCCGCGGCCCCAGGCGATTTCCGCGCGCTCGCGGACGAAATCGGTGGTGAAGATCGGCTTCAGGGTTTTCTTGTCCAGCTCGGCCAGCGACTCGGGCCAGCATTCGCCGTCGAGTTTCTTCACGTCGAGCTTGGCTTTGGGCAACTTCCAGTCGTACTCGTTACGCTCCGACAGACCGGCAACACTCTGGCCGCGGGTCTTGAGGGTCTGAATCACTTCGTCACCGTCCTTGCGCAGGCGCAGGGCAACTTTGGCCTGAGCCAGATCGCGCTCGGGGGTGTCGAAGTACTGGTTCATCAACTCACGGCGTTCCCAGCCATTCTTGTTGCGTTTTTTCAGTAGCGGGTGCTCGCGCAGGGCAGCGAGGGTTTCGCGGCTGACGCGGAGTTTGATTTCGGTTTCTTTCTGCATGGCCGGAAAATCCAGGATCGGGAGCGCAGCCGGGGGAATGTGTGGCTGCCAAGGCCGTGCAGTGTACAGGACTCAAACTTCCTACGCCCTGCGGCGGTTTATTCCGAGCGCCGGATGGCTCTATGATGGACTTCAAATCGGGAGTTGGAGTCAGCGATGCCTTTGCCATCCATGCAAGACCAGTTCGCTGCACTGATCGCCGCACCGTCGGTCAGTTGCACCCAACCGAGCCTGGATCAGTCCAACCGGGCGGTGATCGATTTGCTCGCCGGTTGGCTGGGTGATCTGGGCTTCAGCTGCGATATCCAGCAGGTCAGCCCCGGTAAATTCAACCTGCTCGCCAGTTTCGGCAGCGGCCCTGGTGGCCTGGTCCTGGCCGGGCACAGCGATACCGTTCCTTATGACGATGCGCTGTGGCAGACCGATCCGCTGAAACTCACCGAAGTTGACGGCCGTTGGGTCGGGCTGGGCAGTTGCGACATGAAGGGGTTTTTCGCGCTGATCATCGAGGCCGTGCAGCCGCTGCTCGACCAGCCGTTCAAGCAACCGCTGCTGATCCTCGCCACCTGTGATGAAGAAAGCTCGATGTCCGGTGCCCGCGCACTGGCCGAGGCCGGCAAGCCGCTGGGCCGTGCGGCGGTGATCGGCGAGCCAACCGGGCTCAAACCGATCCGCATGCACAAGGGCATCATGATGGAGCGCATCGATATCCTCGGGCAGAGCGGCCATTCGTCGGATCCGCGCCTGGGGCACAGCGCCCTCGAAGCGATGCACGATGCCATCGGCGAACTGCGCGGTTTGCGCCTGCTTTGGCAGCGTGAATTCAACAACCCGCAGTTCAGCGTGCCGCAACCGACCATGAACTTCGGTTGCATCCATGGCGGCGATAATCCCAACCGCATCTGCGGTCAGTGTTCGCTGGAGTTCGACCTGCGCCCGTTGCCGGGTATGGACCCGAAAGTCTTGCGTGCGGAAATCCTGCGCAAGCTCAATCCGGTGGCCGAGCGGCATCAGGTGAAGATCGACTACCAGCCGTTGTTCCCGGAAGTACCGCCATTCGAGCAGGCCGAAGACGCCGAATTGGTGCGTATCGCCGAAAAGCTCACCGGGCATAGTGCCGAAGCAGTAGCGTTCGGCACCGAAGCGCCTTATCTTCAGCGCCTTGGTTGCGAAACCATCGTGCTCGGTCCCGGCGACATTGCCTGTGCACACCAGCCCGGCGAATACCTTGAAATGTCACGTTTGCAGCCTACCGTGCAGCTATTGCGGCAGTTGATTGAACATTACTGCCTGACAACTGACGAACGATGATCAACCCCTGTGGGAGCGAGCCTGCTCGCGAAAGCGCCATTCCAGACACCTCAATGTCGACAGATACACCGCTTTCGCGAGCAGGCTCGCTCCCACAGGAGGTATGTGTTTTATCCGATCAAACGCTGTAAATTGCCAGCACCCCAACCCGTATTCATGAGGAGAGCGCGCGTGTCGCCAAGCCTGTTCCGACGATAACCATCAGCCCGCTGTGCGTTTTTCGTTTCGCCCTTTTTTCCGGCTGCTATTTATTACAGGCCCAGGTTCATGCCCGAATACGTCAATTGGCTTCGTCACGCGTCCCCTTACATCAACGCCCACCGCGACTGCACCTTCGTCGTCATGCTGCCCGGCGACGGCGTGGAGCATCCGAACTTCGGCAACATCGTCCACGACCTCGTGCTGTTGCACAGCCTCGGCGTGCGTCTGGTGCTGGTCCACGGTTCGCGCCCGCAGATTGAAACCCGCCTCGCCGCTCGCGGCCTGACCCCGCACTATCACCACGGCATGCGCATCACCGATGCGGCAACCCTGGAATGTGTGATCGACGCGGTGGGCCAGTTGCGCATCGCCATCGAAGCACGGCTGTCGATGGACATGGCCTCGTCGCCGATGCAGGGCTCGCGTCTGCGGGTGGCCAGCGGCAACCTCGTGACCGCGCGGCCGATCGGCGTGCTCGAAGGCGTCGACTATCACCACACCGGCGAAGTGCGTCGGGTCGACCGCAAAGGCATCAATCGCCTGCTCGATGAGCGCTCGATCGTGCTGCTGTCGCCGCTGGGCTACTCGCCGACCGGGGAAATCTTCAACCTTGCCTGCGAAGACGTCGCCACCCGCGCCGCCATCGACCTGGGAGCCGACAAGCTACTGCTGTTCGGCGCCGACCTCGGTCTGATCGACGAGAACGGCAAACTGGTGCGCGAACTGCGTCCGCAACAGGTGCCGGCGCACTTGGCGCGTCTGGGCAACAACTATCAGGCCGAACTGCTGGATGCCGCCGCCGAGGCTTGCCGTGGCGGCGTGGCGCGCAGCCATATCGTCAGCTACGCCGAAGATGGCGCGCTGCTGACCGAACTGTTCACCCGCGACGGTGGCGGTACGCTGGTCGCTCAGGAGCAATTCGAACTGGTGCGCGAGGCGGCGATTGAAGACGTCGGCGGTTTGCTGGACCTGATCAGTCCGCTGGAAGAGCAGGGGATTCTGGTGCGTCGTTCGCGCGAAGTGCTGGAGCGCGAGATCGAGCAGTTCAGCGTGGTCGAGCGCGAAGGGATGATCATCGCCTGTGCGGCGCTGTACCAGATTGCCGACTCGGACGCCGGTGAGCTGGCGTGCCTGGCGGTGAATCCGGAGTACCGCCACGGTGGTCGCGGCGATGAGCTGCTGGAGCGCATCGAGACCCGTGCCCGGGCGCAAGGGTTGAAAACCCTGTTCGTCCTCACCACCCGTACCGCGCACTGGTTCCGCGAACGTGGCTTCGAGCCTAGCAGCGTCGAGCGCCTGCCGGCGGCGCGGGCGTCGCTGTACAACTATCAGCGCAACTCGAAGATCTTCGAAAAGACCCTGTAAAACCAGGTTTGCATGAAACCCATGTAGGAGCTGCCGCAGGCTGCGATCTTTTGATCTTGTTTTCAAAAAACCAAAGTCAAAAGATCGCAGCCTGCGGCAGCTCCTACAGGGAGTGTTTATTCGGTTACAAACTTCGCGCTGACATACGACGAGTAGTCCGGCAGCACCGTCTCGACCTTGCCCTGTTCCTTCAAAAACTTCGCTGTCTCACCAATCGCCTTGGCCGTGCCGCCGTCCAGCAGTGTGGTGGATTGCTGCGCCTTGGCATCCGGGAAGGCTGAACCGGCCAGCAGTTCCGGGACATCGGCAGCATTGGCACCGGTCAATTTAGCGATTTTCTGCACGGGCACCGATTCAGCCGTCCAACTGTCTTTATGCGCCGCGTATTCGGCAAATGAATCCAGCGTGACTTTGGCGAACTTCGCGATGACGTCAGGATGCTTCTCGGCGTAGTCCTTGCGCGCGACCCAGACTTCGAAGGTCGGTGCACCCCACTGGCCGACTTGAGCGGCATCGGTCAGGGTCTTGCCGGTCTTGCGGATTTCACCCAGTGCCGGCGACCAGACAAACGCGCCATCGATATCCCCACGCTTCCATGCTGCGGCGATTTCCGTCGGTTGCAGGTTCACCACTTTGACTTTCGAGGTGTCCAGGCCCCAGTGCTTTAGAGCGCCGAGCAAACTGTAGTGGGAGGTGGAAACGAAGGGCGTGGCGATGGTCTTGCCGACCAGATCCTGCGGGGAATTGATCCCGCTGCCATTGCGCACCACGAGGGCTTCGGCGGCATTGATCTGCGCTGAAACAATGAAGGCGACGATTGGCAGATTGCGCGAAGCGGCCGCTGCCAAAGGGCTGGAGCCGAGGTTGCCGATTTGTACATCGCCGGATGCAATGGCTGTCACAACTTCCGGGCCACTATTGAAGCGTCGCCAGTCGATCTTTTGGCCGAGGGTTGTTTCGTAAGTGCCGTCGGCCTGGGGTACTTTGCTGGGGTCGATCCCGGTTTGATAACCGATGGTTAGGTTGGCAGCCTGCGCGGAAAAACAAATCATCGCCGATACACAAACTGTAACAAATTGACTAGATAGTGCGCGTTTAGCCATCATGGCGTCGCCTTTTCGATAGGGTTTGACGAATTGGGGTTGCGCCAAAGCTAATCGATCTAAAAAAAGGCTAACAAATACCATTTAGGAATGAGCTTAGTCGCCGATACTCTGTATCGCGGCGGAGATGGCACGATAGTGGCTATATTCCGAAATGATATGAAAAAGAATGAATAAATTCTTTTTGGGTTTATCAGGAAATCTTTACTCTGCACGGACCAAATCACTGCGATTAGACCTTGGTCGTAGACACACAAGGTTACGATTGACTTGTCAGTCACGGTCTGGCGCTAATCGCGCATCTTAGGATCCAGGGCATCAGACCCCGGGCCAGGAACACAAGAATTAGAAACGAGAGGAGCTTTACATGAACAAGTCCACCTTGGCCCTGGCTGTGGCCGTAGGGGTTATGGCGCAGCAGGCAGGCGCCGCCGGTTTCATCGAAGACAGCAAAGCCACTCTGGGCCTGCGCAACTTCTACATCAACACTGACAACCGTGACTCCGGCACCAAAGCGGCTGGCGCGCAGAACAAGAACGAAGAGTGGGGCCAAGGCTTCGATCTGCGTTTCATCTCCGGTTACACCCAAGGCACCGTCGGCTTCGGTATCGACGCCATCGGCCTGCTGGGCGTACGTCTGGATTCGGGTGGCGGCACCAACGGGGCAACCGCGACTTCCTACGGTGGCACTGTGTTCCCGAGCAAGTCCAACGGCGAAGCTGTTGATAACTTCTCGAGCCTGGGCCTGACCGCCAAGGCCAAGATCTCCCAGACCGAACTGAAGCTGGGTACTCTGCAGCCGAAAAACCCGGTCATCGTGACCAACGATGGTCGTCTGCTGCCACAAACCTGGCAGGGTGGCCAGATCACTTCCGGCGAGATCAAGGACCTGACTCTGGTCGCAGGTCAAATCGAAGCAGTGAAAGGTCGTAACTCCAGCAACAACGAGAACCTGTCCGTTGGCGGTGCGAACGCTCGCGTTGCCAACAGCAACAAGTTCTACTACGCCGGTGGTGACTACAAAATCACCAAGGACCTGACTGCGCAGTACTACTACGGCAACCTGGAAGACTTCTACAAGCAACACTTCCTGGGTCTGGTTCACAACTGGGCAATCGGCCCGGGCGTGCTGAAGTCTGACTTCCGCTACTTCCACAGCAGCGACGATGGCGCCAACGGCAATACCGCAGCCTACTTCGGCAACGGTAACTACGTCGGCAACGTCAGCGGCAAAGGTCCGATCGACAACAATCTGTACAGCGGCCTGTTCCTGTATACCGTTGAAGGCCACACCTTCGGTGGCGGCTACCAGGTTTCCAACGGCAGCTCCGACTTCCCTTGGCTGAACCAGGGCGACGGTTCGTCGAACTACACCATCACCGACATGCAGATCCAGAAGTTTGGTCGTGCCGGCGAGAAAACCTGGCAGGCGCGCTACTCGTATGACTTCGCCAAAGTCGGCCTGCCAGGCCTGACTGCCGGTGTGGTCTATCTGCGCGGCGACGATATCGACACCGTTGGCTCCAACCGTCGTGAAAACGGCACCGGCGCTTCCGAGTGGGAACGCGACCTGACCGTTGGTTACGTGATTCCTGAAGGCCCGGCGAAAAACCTGGGCTTCATGTGGAAAAACGCTACCTGGCGCAACGACGTCCCAGGTCAGCGTGACCAGGATGAAAACCGCCTGATCGTCAGCTACTCGATCCCGCTGCTGTAATAGCGCACCTCGATTCGCTGATGTAAAAAAGCCCCGTCCGGCATCGCGCCGGACGGGGCTTTTGCATTTTCGGGTCAGGCTCACCCCCGTAAGCCTGTCCCGAAATTCCCCTCTTTTGCAGCTACTCAAGGCCTTCTCGAACCTTGAGAGCGATGTTCGTCGCGATGCGGGCGAGCGTCCAGTGAACGATGTTTAATATTCCTTTAGATTATAGATATCTACTTATTTATTCTTTTTCATGATGTTGAATCCCGAGCTACAGTTGAGTTCTCCAACAACTCCTCAGGAGCAGCACCATGAGCCTCAGACTCGGCGACATCGCCCCCGACTTCGAACAGGATTCCAGCGCCGGCAAGATTCGTTTCCACGAGTGGCTGGGCGATAGCTGGGGCGTGCTGTTCTCCCACCCGGCCGACTTCACTCCGGTGTGCACCACCGAGCTGGGCTTCACCGCCAAGCTCAAGGATGAGTTCGCCAAGCGCGGCGTGAAAGCCATCGCGCTGTCGGTCGACCCGGTGGACTCGCACCACAAGTGGATCGAAGACATCAACGAAACCCAGAACACGATCGTTAACTTCCCGATCCTGGCCGATGCCGATCGCAAGGTTTCCGATCTTTATGACCTGATCCACCCGAACGCCAACGACACCCTGACCGTGCGCTCGCTGTTCGTGATCGATCCGAACAAGAAGATCCGCCTGACCATCACCTACCCGGCGAGTACCGGGCGCAACTTCCACGAGATCCTGCGGGTGATCGATTCGCTGCAACTTACCGACAACTACAAGGTGGCCACCCCGGCCAACTGGCAGGACGGTGATGAGGTGGTGATCGTGCCGTCGCTCAAGGACGAAGAAGAGATCAAGCGACGCTTCCCCAAAGGCTATCGCGCGGTGAAACCATACCTGCGCCTGACGCCACAGCCGAATAAGTGAGATTTGCGGTGTAGTCGCCACCGCTTTCGCGAGCAGGCTCGCTCCCACAGGTGATGGAATTCCAAATGTGGGAGCGAGCCTGCTCGCGAAGGCGTCAGTCCGGGCAGTACAGAATTCAAAACCACTAAGCAGGGGATTTCAGGCCGTTTCACGGCCTGTTTTTTTGCCCGTAACAAAGTAAATCGCATATCTCTAAAATGCATAAACAAATAAATAAATATGATTTATGGATATATAAATCAGCTGGTAAGGTCACTCCCATCGAAGCGAGATCGCAACCCGCGAATCGCCTGTAACGCGCAAGGAATTGTCTGAATGCTGGTCGTCTCACTCGGTGGCAGTCCCAGCCAGCGCTCCCGCTCAGGAGTGTTGCTCGAACGCTCGCAACGCTGGTTGCAGGAGCAAGGGGTGGAAGTGGTGAGTTATCAGGTGCGGGACTTCCCGGCCGAAGACTTGCTCCACGCCCGCTTCGACAGCCCGAAGGTGCTCGACCTGCTGGCGCAGATTGAAAACGCTGACGGCCTGCTGATCGCCACGCCGGTGTACAAGGCGTCGTTTTCCGGTGCACTGAAGACCGTACTCGATCTGCTGCCCGAACGCGCCCTGAACCACAAGATTGTTCTGCCGATGGCCACCGGCGGCAGCATCGCCCACATGCTGGTGGTCGATTACGCGCTCAAGCCGGTGCTGTCGGCATTGAAAGCCCAAGAGATGCTCCAGGGCATTTTCGCCGAGGACAGCCAGATCGCTTACGGCGAAGGCAGTGCCCAGGCGCAACTCGCACCAGCGCTGGAGCAGCGTCTGCATGAAGCGCTGGAACAGTTTGTCAGTGCCATGGCCCGCCGGCCGAAACCGCTGGAGCCGGGCCTGTTGAATGAACGTTTATTGAGTGCTCGCTGGAGCATTTGAGCTTCACCCGAATTTGCTCCACTCACCTTACTCAGCCGCTAACGGCCAAGCAGGTGCAGCCAAAACCCAACAGCAAAAAGGAGAGCGCTATGCGCACTGTATTTTTGCGTCGTGGTCTGGTCGCTCTGTTTGCTGCGGCTGTGTCCTTCGGCGCCATTACTCAAGCTCAGGCCGAGACTCTACGGATCGGTTATCAAAAATACGGCACGCTGGTGCTGCTCAAGGCCAAAGGCACTTTGGAAAAGCGTCTGGCCGCACAAGGCGTGGACGTGCAATGGACTGAATTCCCCGGCGGCCCGCAACTGCTCGAAGGCCTGAACGTCGGCTCGATCGACTTCGGCGTGACCGGTGAGACTCCGCCAGTGTTTGCCCAAGCGGCGGGCGCTGATCTGCTCTACGTCGCCTACGAACCGCCAGCGCCGAACAGCGAAGCGATCCTCGTACCGAAAGACTCGCCGATCAAATCGGTCGCCGATCTGAAGGGCAAGAAAGTCGCCCTGAACAAAGGCTCCAACGTGCACTACCTGCTGGTGCGCGCACTGGAAGACGCCGGCCTCAAATACTCTGATATCCAGACTGTGTTCCTGCCGCCGGCCGATGCTCGCGCCGCGTTCGAGCGTGGCAGCGTCGATGCCTGGGTGATCTGGGACCCGTACCAGGCCGCTGCCGAGAAACAGCTGCAAGCGCACACTCTGCGTGACGGCAAAGGCATCGTCGACAACCATCAGTTCTACCTCGCGACCAAACCTTACGCGCAGAAAAATCCCGAGGTGATCAAGACCCTCGTCGAAGAAGTGCGCGCCGTCGGCGAGTGGTCCAAAGCCAATCCTGAAGACGTGACCCAGCAAGTCGCGCCACTGCTCGGTCTGCCGGCGGACATCACCCTGACCTCGGTGAAACGCCAGGGCTACGGTGCGCTGTTCCTGACCCCGGACGTGGTCGCCGCGCAACAGAAAATCGCCGACACCTTCTACCAGCTCAAGCTGATTCCCAAGCCGTTGAGCATCAAGGATGTGATCTGGACACCACCGGCCGCTGTGGCCCAAAGCTCTGTTACCCAAGCCCGGTAAATCGAATCCCCAAGGAGACCACTCCATGAGCCTCAACATCTTCTGGTTCCTGCCTACCCACGGCGACGGCCATTACCTTGGCACCGCCGAAGGCGCTCGCGCCGTTGATCACGGTTATCTGCAACAGGTCGCGCAAGCGGCGGATCGTCTGGGTTTTGGCGGTGTGCTGATTCCCACCGGCCGTTCCTGCGAAGACTCGTGGCTGGTGGCTGCGTCGCTGATCCCGGTGACCCAGCGTCTGAAGTTCCTTGTTGCCCTGCGCCCCGGGATCATTTCCCCGACGGTGGCGGCGCGGCAGGCTGCGACCCTGGATCGTCTGTCCGGCGGTCGTGCGCTGTTCAATCTGGTGACCGGTGGCGACCCGGAAGAGTTGGCCGGTGATGGTCTGTTTCTCAACCACGAAGAGCGTTATCAGGCCTCGGTGGAATTCACCCGCATCTGGCGTCGGGTGCTGGAAGGCGAAACCGTCGATTACGACGGCGAACACATCAGTGTGAAAGGCGCCAAGCTGCTTTATCCGCCGATACAGCAACCGCGTCCGCCGCTGTACTTCGGCGGCTCCTCGGAAGCGGCGCAGGATCTGGCCGCCGAACAGGTCGAGATGGTGCTGACCTGGGGCGAGCCGCCAGCCGCGGTGGCCGAGAAGATCGAACAAGTGCGCGCCAAAGCCGCCAGGCTCGGACGTACCGTGCGCTTCGGCATTCGTCTGCATGTGATCGTGCGCGAAACCAACGCCGAAGCCTGGCAAGCAGCAGACCGGCTGATTTCGCATCTGGACGACGACACCATCAAGCGTGCGCAGGCGTCGCTGGCGCGCTTCGACTCGGTCGGTCAGCAACGCATGGCCGCGCTGCACGGCGGCAGTCGCGACAATCTCGAAGTCAGCCCCAACCTCTGGGCTGGTGTCGGCCTGGTGCGTGGCGGTGCGGGTACGGCGCTGGTCGGCGATGGTCCAACCGTGGCGGCGCGCGTGAAGGAGTACGCGGATCTGGGCATCGATACTTTCATCTTCTCCGGTTATCCACACCTCGAAGAGTCATATCGCGTCGCTGAACTGTTGTTTCCGCACCTCGACATCGAGCGTCCGGAACTGCCGAAAAGCGCCGGTTATGTCAGCCCGTTCGGCGAGATGGTCGCCAACGACATTCTTCCCAAAGCCGCGTCGCAGAGCTGAGGCGCGCCATGAAGAAAATTATTCACAGCCTCGCGCCCTGGGCGTTGCCGGTGCTCTTGCTGGCGGTGTGGCAGTTGTCGGTGTCGGCCGGCTGGTTGTCGACGCGGATCCTGCCGGCACCGGTGGCGGTGATCGAGGCCGGCGTCAGCCTGGTGCGCAGCGGCGAGATCTGGACGCACCTGGCGATCAGTGGCTGGCGCGCGGCGCTGGGATTCACCATCGGCGGCAGCATCGGCCTGGTGCTGGGCTTCATCACCGGCCTGTCGAAATGGGGCGAACGCCTGCTCGACAGCTCGGTGCAGATGATCCGCAACGTGCCACACCTGGCGCTGATTCCGCTGGTAATCCTGTGGTTCGGCATCGACGAGTCGGCGAAGATTTTCCTGGTCGCATTGGGCACGCTGTTCCCGATCTACCTCAACACCTACCACGGCATCCGCAACGTCGATCCGGCGCTGGTGGAAATGGCGCGCAGTTACGGCCTGTCCGGTTTCAGCCTGTTCTGGCAAGTGATCCTGCCGGGCGCGCTGCCTTCGATTCTGGTCGGTGTGCGCTTTGCGCTGGGCTTCATGTGGCTGACGCTGATCGTCGCCGAAACCATTTCCGCCAGCTCCGGCATTGGCTATCTGGCAATGAATGCCCGCGAGTTTTTGCAGACCGATGTGGTGGTGCTGGCGATCCTGCTTTACGCGGTGCTCGGCAAACTCGCCGACCTCGCGGCCCGTGGGCTTGAGCGTGTGTGGTTGCGCTGGCATCCGGCTTATCAGGTTGCCAAGGGAGGTGCGGCATGACCGCTCAACAGCCTCCACGCCTGCTGCGCGGGATTCCGCTGGTGGTGCGCAACCTGCAGAAAACCTTTGGCGCGCGGCAGGTGCTGCGTGACATCGACCTGCACATTCCGGCGGGGCAATTCGTCGCCGTGGTCGGGCGCAGCGGGTGTGGCAAGAGCACCTTCCTGCGCCTGCTCGCCGGCCTCGACCAACCGACTGGCGGCGACCTGCTGGCCGGCGCCGCGCCGCTGAGCGATGCGCGCGAAGACACCCGGCTGATGTTTCAGGAAGCACGGCTGCTGCCGTGGAAAAAGATCATCGACAACGTCGGCCTCGGCCTTAAAGGCAACTGGCGCCCGCAAGCTCTGGAGGCGCTGGAAGCGGTGGGTCTGGCTGATCGTGCCAACGAGTGGCCGGCAGCCTTGTCCGGTGGGCAGAAGCAGCGTGTGGCGCTGGCGCGGGCGCTGATTCACCAACCGCGCCTGCTGCTGCTCGACGAGCCGCTGGGTGCGCTGGATGCGCTGACCCGGATCGAGATGCAGCAACTGATCGAACGTCTCTGGCAGCAACATGGCTTCACCGTGCTGCTGGTGACCCACGACGTCAGTGAAGCGGTGGCGATTGCCGACCGAGTGATTCTGATCGAGGACGGCGAAGTCGGCCTCGACCTGCAAGTGGAGCTGCCACGCCCGCGAGTACGCGGATCGCATCGACTGGCGGCGCTGGAAACCGAAGTGCTTAACCGTGTTCTGTCCCTGCCCGGCGAGCCGCCGGAGCCGGAACCTGTTTCACCCCTGCCTACGCAATTGCGTTGGGCTCAATAACTCAAGTCACATCCAACGACAGGAATCAAAGCCATGACTATCAAAGCCATCAACGTGCGCAACCAGTTCAAAGGCTCGATCAAGGAGATCGTTCTCGGCGACGTGCTGTCGGAAATCGACGTGCAGACCGCTTCCGGCATCGTCACTTCAGTGATCACCACCCGTTCGGTCAAGGAGCTGGAACTGGCGGTGGGCAGCGAAGTGATCGCCTTCGTGAAATCCACAGAGGTATCGATCGCCAAGTTGTAAGCCGGTGAGTAAAAAACAACCCCGAAAGGCGTGAGCCCTTCGGGGTTTTCTTTTTCAAGATCAAAAGATCGCAGCCTTCGGCAGCTCCTACAAGGGAATGTGTGCTCCTGTAGGAGCTGCCGAAGGCTGCGATCTTTCAGCGTTTAGGCAAATACGGCGGCAGATACAGGCCGATATAGGCATCAAACACCCGCATCCCTTCCTCGGCCATGCGCGGCGTGATCTGCCCGTGCTGCTGCACTGAACGTGCATACACGCGGTCGCCCAGTTCCATCGCCAGGGCAAACACGTCGACATCGCTTGGCAGTCGCGGCAATTCGAAGTGATGGTCGAACAGCTTGTGCATCAGGTCGCCCAGTTCGATGTCGTGCTGCCGGTCGGCCTGGGTCACTTCGGTCAGACCGTGCTGGGCGAGGATCAACTGGCGGGCCGCGGCGTCTTCGTCGTAGATCTCCAGCATCCGCTCTTCGACCAGCCGCGACAGGTCACGCCAGTCGCGCAGCGCCTCGTGGTCGATCGGCGCCTGCAGACAAGCGCGAAACGCCGCGTGCACATCGGCCGTCAGCGCTTCGAGCAGTGCCGGCACGCTGGCGAAGAAGTGGTACACGGAGGACGGCGGAATCTGCGCGCGTTCGGCGACGCTGTAGATCGACAGACTGGCCACACCCTCGGCGGCCAGCAGCGTACGCGCGGCGTCGAGTATCGAATCGATTCGCGCCTGGCTGCGGGCACGGGGTTTGCGGACGGGGGCGGGACGCGTCATGGAAGTCTCCTGCGGGGCAGCGGGCATTGTACGCGGAGCGCCCATCCCCAGTGCAATACAGTCCTTGCTCCCGCACCGCTGCGCAGCAGTCGTAAAAACAGGCGACCGGTTTTTCCTGCATACCGAGTCGAATGGTCTTGGGGGGCTGCTGCGCAACCGAGCGGGACGGTGCGACGATTCGACAAGCTCCCTCACCACAAGGGAATGTATTCGGCCATAAAAAAACGCTGCGGGCTGAAATAGCCGGCAGCGTTTTTTATTCCTGCAATCCGCTTAAACGGTATGCAGATACCAGTTGTACTCAAGGTCGGAGATGGAGTGTTCGAACTCCTCCAGCTCGCTTTCCTTGCAGGCGACGAAGATATCGATGTATTTCGGATCGATGTACTTGGCCATCACCTCGCTGTCGTCCAGCTCGCGCAGGGCATCGCGCAAGTTGTTCGGCAGGCTTTGTTCGTTCTGCTCGTAGCTGTTGCCTTCGACCGGAGCGCCCGGTTCGATCTTGTTCACCAGACCGTGATGCACACCGGCCAGGACCGAAGCCATCAGCAGATACGGGTTGGCGTCGGCACCGGCTACACGATGCTCGATACGCACGGCATCGGCAGAGCCGGTCGGTACGCGGATCGCCACTGTGCGGTTGTCCAGGCCCCAGCACGGCGAGTTCGGTACATAGAACTGCGCGCCGAAGCGACGGTACGAGTTGACGTTCGGGCAGAGGAAAGCCATCTGCGCCGGCAGGGTCTCGAGCACACCGCCGATCGCGTGACGCAGCGCGGCGTTCTGCTCGGGATCCTCGCTTGCAAAGATGTTCTTGCCATCTTTGTCGAGCACCGAGATGTGGACATGCAGACCGTTACCCGCCTGGCCCGGATACGGCTTGGCCATGAAGGTGGTGTCCATTTCATGGTCGTAGGCGATGTTCTTGATCAGACGCTTGAGCAATACCGCGTAGTCGCACGCCTTGATCGGGTCGGCGACGTGGTGCAGGTTCACTTCGAACTGCGCCGGGGCACTTTCCTTGACGATGGCGTCGGCCGGGATGCCTTGCTCTTTGGCACCTTCCAGAATGTCCTGGAGGCAGTCGACGTATTCGTCGAGGTCGTCGATCAGGTAGACCTGAGTCGAATGCGGGCGTTTGCCGGAGATCGGCGAGCGTGGCGGCTGTGGACGGCCGTTCACGTTTTCCTGGTCGATCAGGTAGAACTCCAGCTCGAAGGCGGCGCAGATGGTCAAGCCCAGCTCGTCAAACTTTGCAACAACTTGACGGAGCACTTCGCGCGGATCGGCGAAGAACGGGTCGCCTTCGAGTTCGTGCATGGTCATCAACAGTTGCGCGGTAGGACGCTTCTGCCATGGCTCGTTGCACAGGGTATCGGGGATTGGATAGCAGATCCGGTCGGCGTCGCCGATGTCCAGACCCAGACCGGTGCTTTCCACCGTAGAACCATTGATATCCAGAGCAAATAGAGAGGCCGGCAGGTTGATGCCTTTCTCGTAAACCTTGTGGAGGCTGGTGCGTTCGATGCGCTTGCCGCGCACCACACCATTCATATCCGCAATCAGAAGGTCAACGTACAGAACCTCAGGATGTTCCTTAAGGAACGCGTTCGCTTCGTTAAGCTGAACGGCACGCGGGGGTACCGACATGATGCAACACCTTTGTTGTTAAAAATATCAATCATTGATCTTTTCTGGTTTCAGTCAACCCGAACGGCCTGCCGAAGTCAAGCGAGGCCTTTTTTGCCCTAAAAAAGCGCTGCAAGGGCATTTATGGGGCACTTTGAGGCGGTTTTTGCCCTTCAGGACGCTTGGCACCCGCAGGCTTGAGCAGGCCGTGTTGTATTTTTTACGGGGGTGTTGTGTAAAAAAATGAACAAGGCTAAGCTCGGATCAAACCCATAACAGCAACAATACCGGGGTGCTTCATGTCTCGCCTGCCGTTAATCGGCATCACCGACTGCTCGCAACAGTCCGGTCTGCATGCTCATCACATCAGTGGCGACAAATCCGTCCGTAACGCAGCCAGCATGGCTCGTGGCTGGTCGAAGAAGTTCTCGTCCGTATCAGCGAAAACGGCAACGTCCGATATTCTGGACGCACGGGACAGCATCCTGTTTATGGCGTCTCCTTCCAATATAGATCTCTTTGAGTCCCAAAGCCTGTGCCGCTCCCAAAGCCGTGCTCATGATTCTGCACGCCTTGAATGTGCACAGGAAATGCAACGCCAGCGTAAAGGGCAGGTAAGCTCCTCTTTCATTGTCTATGCGCGGTGCCAGGCGTAAGCCGGTACTGCGCGCAAGCAAGCCCCCTTTAACGCGACGCCAAGGCGTCAAACTTTGCCTGACACAATGTCAGGAGACTCAGCCCAGAGGCATTTATGAGTAACAACCTCGACCAGCTCACCGATTGGTTGAAAGACCACAAGATCACAGAAGTCGAATGCATGATCGGCGACTTGACCGGTATCACCCGGGGCAAGATCTCGCCGACCAACAAGTTCATCGCCGAAAAGGGCATGCGCCTGCCAGAAAGCGTGCTGTTGCAGACCGTGACCGGCGACTACGTCGAAGACGACATTTATTACGAACTGCTCGACCCGGCCGACATCGACATGATCTGCCGCCCCGACCAGAACGCCGTGTATCTGGTGCCATGGGCCATCGAGCCGACCGCCCAGGTGATCCATGACACCTACGACAAGCAAGGCAACCCGATCGAGCTGTCGCCGCGCAACGTCCTCAAGAAAGTCCTCAAACTCTATGCCGACAAGGGCTGGCAGCCAATCGTGGCGCCGGAGATGGAGTTCTACCTGACCAAGCGCAGCGACGACCCGGATTATCCGCTGCAGCCGCCGATTGGCCGTTCGGGCCGTCCGGAAATCGGTCGTCAGTCGTTCTCTATCGAAGCAGCGAACGAATTCGACCCGCTGTTCGAAGACGTCTACGACTGGTGCGAACTGCAGGAGCTGGACCTCGACACGCTGATCCACGAAGACGGCACGGCGCAGATGGAAATCAACTTCCGTCACGGCGACGCACTGTCGCTGGCCGACCAGATCCTGGTGTTCAAACGCACCATGCGCGAAGCCGCGCTCAAGCATGACGTGGCCGCGACCTTCATGGCCAAGCCGATGACCGGCGAGCCGGGCAGTGCGATGCATTTGCACCAGAGCATCATCGACATCGAGACCGGCAAGAACGTGTTTTCCAATGAAGACGGAACCATGAGCCAGCTGTTCCTGCACCACATCGGTGGTCTGCAGAAACTGATCCCGGAATTGCTGCCGCTGTTCGCGCCGAACGTCAACTCGTTCCGCCGCTTCCTGCCGGACACCTCGGCGCCGGTGAACGTCGAATGGGGCGAAGAGAACCGCACCGTGGGTCTGCGCGTACCGGATGCCGGCCCGCAGAACCGCCGCGTGGAAAACCGCCTGCCGGGCGCCGACGCCAACCCGTACCTGGCGATTGCCGCGAGCCTGCTCTGCGGCTACATCGGCATGGTCGAAGGCCTCAATCCGAGCGCGCCAGTGGTGGGTCGTGGCTATGAACGCCGCAACCTGCGCCTGCCGCTGACCATCGAAGACGCGCTGGAGCGCATGGAAAACAGCGCGACCATCGAGAAATACCTGGGCAAGACCTTCATCACCGGCTACGTCGCGGTCAAGCGGGCCGAGCATGAAAACTTCAAGCGCGTGATCAGTTCCTGGGAGCGTGAGTACCTGCTCTTCGCCGTCTGATACGCCGGGCGCGGCTGGCAGCAGCCGCGCCTTCACCGATAACAAGGAGAATTGGCATGACCAGCAACAACCCGCAAACCCGTGAGTGGCAAGCCCTGAGCAGCGATCACCACCTGGCCCCGTTCAGCGACTTCAAGCAGCTGAAAGAGAAGGGTCCACGGATCATCACCAACGCCAAGGGCGTGTACCTGTGGGACAGCGAGGGCAACAAGATCCTCGATGGCATGGCGGGTCTGTGGTGCGTGGCGATCGGTTATGGCCGCGATGAACTGGCCGACGCAGCTGCCAAGCAGATGCGCGAACTGCCTTACTACAACCTGTTCTTCCAGACCGCGCACCCGCCGGCGCTGGAACTGGCCAAGGCCATCGCCGATGTTGCACCGCAAGGCATGAACCATGTGTTCTTCACCGGTTCCGGCTCCGAAGGCAACGACACCATGCTGCGCATGGTTCGCCATTACTGGGCGATCAAGGGCCAGCCGAACAAGAAAGTCATCATCAGCCGCAAGAACGGTTATCACGGTTCGACCGTGGCCGGCGCGAGCCTGGGCGGCATGACTTACATGCACGAACAGGGCGACTTGCCGATCCCGGGCATCGTTCACATCGCGCAGCCGTACTGGTTTGCCGAGGGCGGCGACATGTCCCCGGAAGAGTTCGGCATCTGGGCGGCCAATCAGCTGGAAGAGAAGATTCTCGAAGTCGGCGTCGACAACGTCGGTGCGTTCATTGCCGAGCCGATCCAGGGCGCCGGCGGCGTGATCATTCCGCCAGACAGCTACTGGCCGCGCATCAAGGAAATCCTCGCCAAGTACGACATCCTGTTCGTGGCGGACGAAGTGATCTGCGGTTTTGGCCGTACCGGTCAATGGTTCGGTTCGGATTTCTACGACCTGAAGCCGGACATGATGACCATCGCCAAGGGCCTGACCTCCGGTTACATCCCGATGGGTGGCCTGATCGTGCGTGACGAAGTGGTGAAGGTGCTCAACGAGGGGGGCGATTTCAACCACGGCTTCACCTACTCCGGGCACCCGGTGGCGGCGGCGGTGGGTCTGGAAAACATCCGGATTCTGCGCGACGAGAAAATTATCGAGAACGCGCACAACGAAACGGCACCGTATTTGCAGAAACGTCTGCGCGAACTCAACGATCACCCGTTGGTGGGTGAAGTGCGCGGCGTCGGTTTGCTGGGGGCGATCGAACTGGTGCAGGACAAGGCCACGCGCAAGCGTTACGAAGGTCGGGGTGTGGGCATGATCTGCCGGCAGTTCTGCTTCGATAACGGTCTGATCATGCGCGCCGTGGGCGACACCATGATCATTGCGCCGCCGCTGGTGATCAGCAAGTCAGAGATCGATGAGCTGGTTACAAAGGCACGTAAATGCCTGGACCTGACCCTCAGTGCGTTGCAGGCCTAAGTGCTAGGCTTCGAGCGGGGGAGCTGCGGCGCTCTCGCTCGAAGGTGTCAGAAAGGTTGGCCTTTTCTTGAAAGACCGCCTCCGATCTTGCCAGACTAGCCGCGGTTCCAGTTGTCCGGGTTCGGCCGCTGAACAAAGTGGTTCAAAAAAGAAAAATTTGGAGCATGACGCATGAAGGCATTAGGTAAAAAGCTTGCTGGCAAGACTCTTCTCGCGCTGTCCGTAGCGGGCATGATGGCGGGCGCGGTTCACGCGGACGACAAGGTACTGCACGTCTACAACTGGTCCGACTACATCGCGCCGGACACGGTCGCCAACTTCGAGAAGGCCACCGGGATCAAAGTCGTCTACGACGTATTCGACAGCAATGAAACCCTGGAAGCCAAGCTGCTGGCCGGTAAATCCGGTTACGACATTGTGGTGCCTTCCAACAACTTCCTCGCCAAGCAGATCAAGGCCGGTGTTTACCAGGAGCTGGACAAGTCCAAGTTGCCGAACTGGAAGAACCTCGACGAGGACCTGCTCAAGGCCGTTGGCGATGCCAGCGACCAGGGCAACAAGCACGCGTTCCCGTACATGTGGGGCTCCATCGGGATCGGCTACAACCCGGCGAAGGTCAAGGCTGCGCTGGGCATCGACAAGATCGATTCCTGGGACATCGTGTTCAAGCCCGAAAACATCGAGAAGCTGAAAAGCTGTGGCGTAAGCTTCCTCGACGCCCCGACCGAAATGATTCCGGCGGCGCTGCACTATCTGGGCAAGCCGACCAACAGCAAGGACAAGGCTGACCTGAAGGCTGCCGAAGACCTGTTCCTGAAGATTCGTCCTTCGGTTGCCTACTTCCATTCCTCCAAGTACATCTCGGACCTGGCCAACGGCAACATCTGCGTCGCCGTCGGTTACTCGGGTGACCTGGAACAATCCAAGACCCGCGCCCAGGAAGCCGGTGACAAGGTCAAGCTGGCCTACACGATTCCAAAAGAAGGCGCTGGCACGTTCTACGACATGGTCGCCATTCCCAAGGATGCCGAAAACGTCGAAGCCGCTTACAAATTCATGAACTACCTGCTTGAGCCAGAAGTGATGGCCGGGATCACCAACGCCGTACGCTTCCCGAACGGCAACAAGGCTGCCACGCCGCTGGTGGACAAAGACATCACCAGCGATCCGAGCATCTATCCGTCGGCTGAAGTGAAGAAACAGCTCTACGCGATCAGCGATCTGGATGCCGCCACCCTGCGCCTGATCACCCGCAGCTGGACCAAGATCAAATCCGGTAAATAAGCCGGTTTGACGCAGTGACCGCTGGCCGTCGTCCCCGCGAAGGCGGCCAGCGGATCAATTAAATGACAGGAAGTTTTGCAGGAACGGTTTTTCGAGGGTAAGTTGCGCGCCGGTTTGGTTGCCGGGCAGCCATGGCTGTCATGTAACGCGGGGCAACTTGGGCCCAACTAATTTAGAGGACCTCCACTTGCCTATTTTTTCTTCTTTGCGCAAAGCCCTGCTGGCCACTGCCGGCCTGACGATCGCTGTCGGAGCTCAGGCCGCCGGTACGGTGCATATTTATAACTGGTCGGATTACATCGGCGAGACCACCCTGGCCGACTTCGAGAAAGCCACCGGGATCAAACCGGTGTACGACGTGTTCGACTCCAACGAAACCCTGGAAGGCAAACTGTTGGCCGGTCGTACCGGTTACGACGTGGTCGTGCCGTCGAACCACTTCCTCGGCAAGCAGATCAAGGCGGGCGCGTTCCAGAAGCTCGACAGGTCGCAGCTGCCGAACTACTCGAATCTCGATCCGGTGCTGCTCAAGCGCCTGGAGCAGAACGACCCGGGCAACCAGTACGCCGTGCCGTACCTGTGGGGCACCAACGGCATCGGCTACAACGTCGAGAAAGTCAAAGCGGTGCTCGGCATCGACAAGATCGACTCCTGGAGCGTGCTGTTCGAACCGGAGAACATCAAGAAGCTGCACAGTTGTGGCGTAGCGTTCCTCGATTCGGCCGATGAAATGATGCCGACCGTGCTCAACTACATGGGCCTGAATGCCAACAGTACCAATCCGAAGGACTACGCCAAGGCCACCGACAAACTGCTGGCCGTGCGTCCTTACGTGACCTATTTCCACTCGTCGAAATACATCGGTGATCTGGCCAACGGCGACATCTGCGTAGCCATCGGTTTCTCCGGCGATATCTTCCAGGCCAAGCACCGTGCCGAAGAAGCCAAGAAGGGCGTGAACATCGCCTACTCGATCCCGAAAGAGGGCGGCGCGCTGTGGTTCGACATGCTGGCGATTCCAAAGGACTCGTCCAACGTCAAAGAGGCCCACGCCTTCATCAACTATTTGCTGAAACCTGAGGTGATCGCCCAGGTCAGTGATTACGTCGGTTACGCCAACCCCAACCCAGGGTCGGACAAGCTGATGGAGCAGTCCATCCGCACCGATGAAGCGGTTTATCCACCGCAAGCAGTCCTCGACAAGACCTACGTGTCGGTCGAGTTGCCACCCAATATTCAGCGTTTGATGACCCGTAGCTGGACCAAGGTCAAGTCGGGCAAGTAAGGCACAAACTATCCTGGGTTCGTCCGCATGGGGCGAACTGCACTATTTTTTCTGGGAGTTTCGTAAATGGCAGTTGCCTCCGGCGCCTATAAGAAAGCCCTCGAGGGCGACCAGACACCGAAACAGGTGTTGGTCAAAATCGACCGGGTCACGAAGAAGTTCGACGAGACGATTGCCGTGGACGATGTGTCCCTGGAAATCAAGAAAGGCGAAATCTTCGCCCTGCTCGGCGGTTCGGGATCGGGCAAATCCACGCTGCTGCGGATGCTGGCAGGGTTCGAACGGCCCACGGAGGGGCGCATTTTCCTCGACGGCGTCGACATCACCGACATGCCGCCGTACGAGCGACCGATCAACATGATGTTCCAGTCGTACGCCTTGTTCCCGCACATGACCGTGGCACAGAACATCGCCTTCGGCCTCAAGCAGGACAAGATCCCCAACGCCGAGATCGATGCGCGTGTGGCCGAGATGCTCAAGCTGGTGCAGATGAGCCAGTACGCCAAGCGCAAGCCGCATCAACTGTCCGGCGGTCAGCGGCAGCGTGTGGCACTGGCACGCTCGCTGGCCAAGCGGCCGAAGCTGCTGCTGCTCGACGAGCCGATGGGCGCACTGGACAAGAAACTGCGTTCGCAGATGCAGCTGGAGCTGGTAGAGATCATCGAGCGCGTCGGTGTGACCTGCGTGATGGTGACTCACGACCAGGAAGAGGCCATGACCATGGCCGAGCGCATTGCGATCATGCACCTGGGCTGGATCGCCCAGATCGGCAGCCCGATCGACATCTACGAAACCCCGACCAGCCGTCTGGTCTGCGAATTCATCGGCAACGTGAACATCTTCGAAGGCGAAGTGATCGACGACGCCGAAGGCCACGCGACCATTACCTGCAAAGACCTCGACCGGCAGATCTACGTCGGCCACGGCATCAGCACTTCGGTCCAGGATAAATCCGTGACCTACGCGATTCGTCCGGAGAAGCTGCTGGTCACCGCCGAAATGCCGACTTGCGAATACAACTGGTCGAGCGGCAAGGTGCATGACATTGCCTACCTCGGCGGTCACTCGGTGTTCTACGTCGAACTGCCGAGCGGCAAACTGGTGCAGTCATTTGTCGCCAACGCCGAACGTCGCGGCCAGCGTCCGACCTGGGGCGATCAGGTTTACGTGTGGTGGGAAGACGACAGCGGCGTGGTACTTCGCTCATGAACATGCGCAAGTTCAAACGACGGCTCAACCGAATAATTCCCAATGGCCGGCAACTGGTCATCGGGGTTCCGTTCATCTGGCTGTTTCTGTTCTTCATGCTGCCGTTCTTCATCGTCCTGAAGATCAGCTTCGCTGAAGCCGATGTGGCCATCCCGCCGTACACCGAGATTTACACCTACGCCGAACAGAAGCTGCAACTGCTGTTGAACCTCGGTAACTACGCGATGCTCGGCGATGACGAGTTGTACATCGCCGCCTACCTCGGCTCGCTGAAGATGGCGTTCTTCAGCACGCTGCTGTGCCTGCTGATCGGTTATCCGATGGCCTACGCCATCGCCAGCGCGCGCAAAGAGCTGCAGACGGTGCTGGTGCTGCTGATCATGATGCCGACCTGGACCGCGATCCTGATCCGCGTGTATGCGTGGATGGGCATCCTCAGCAATAACGGCCTGCTCAACGGTTTCCTGATGAGCATGGGCCTGATCGACGAACCGCTGCAGATTCTCAACACCAACCTCGCGGTTTACATCGGCGTGGTCTATTCGTACCTGCCGTTCATGATCCTGCCGCTGTACGCCAACCTGGTGAAACACGATCAGAGCCTGCTGGAAGCGGCTTCCGACCTCGGTTCGAGCACCTTCAACAGCTTCTGGAAAATCACTATTCCACTGTCCAAGAACGGGATCATCGCCGGCTGCATGCTGGTGTTCATCCCGGTGGTCGGTGAGTTCGTGATCCCGGAACTGCTTGGCGGTCCGGAGACCCTGATGATCGGTAAAGTGCTCTGGCAAGAGTTCTTCAACAACCGTGACTGGCCGGTGGCGTCCGCCCTGGCGGTGGTGATGCTGGCGATCCTGATTGTGCCGATCATCCTGTTCAACCGCAGTCAGGCCAAGGAAATGGAGGGCAAAGAATGAAACGCATCCGTTTCTCCAGCCTGATGCTGGTTCTGGGTTTGTTGTTCATCTACCTGCCGATGCTGATCCTGGTGATCTACTCGTTCAACGCCTCGAAACTGGTGACGGTATGGGGCGGCTGGTCGATCAAATGGTACGTCGGTCTGCTCGACAACACCCAACTGATGGGCTCGGTGCTGCGCTCGCTGGAAATCGCCTGCTACACCGCGGTTGCGGCGGTGGCGCTGGGCACGCTGGCGGCTTTCGTGCTGACCCGCATTACCCACTTCAAGGGCCGCACGCTGTTCGGTGGCCTGGTGACGGCGCCGTTGGTAATGCCTGAAGTGATCACCGGTCTGTCGCTGTTGCTGCTGTTCGTGGCCATGGCGCAGATGATCGGCTGGCCGCAGGAACGCGGCATCGTCACCATCTGGATCGCCCACACGACGTTCTGTGCGGCGTATGTGGCGGTAGTGGTGTCGGCGCGTCTGCGTGAGCTGGACCTGTCGATCGAAGAAGCGGCGATGGATCTGGGTGCGCGGCCGTGGAAGGTGTTCTTCCTGATCACCATCCCGATGATCGCGCCGTCGCTGGCAGCGGGCGGCATGATGTCGTTCGCTCTGTCGCTGGACGATCTGGTACTGGCGAGCTTCGTTTCCGGCCCGGGTTCGACCACTCTGCCGATGGAAGTGTTCTCGGCGGTGCGTCTGGGCGTGAAGCCTGAGATCAACGCCGTGGCCAGTCTGATTCTGCTGGCGGTGTCGATCGTGACGTTCCTGGTGTGGTTCTTCAGCCGCCGCGCCGAAGAAGCGCGCAAGAAAGCCATCCAGCAAGCCATCGAAGAAGGCGCCGCCGATTCGTGGAAGCAACCGGACGTGCGCCGCGCATCTGCGCCGGAAGCGGCTTAACGGGCAAAAAAGATCGCAGCCTGCGGCGGCTCCTACAGGGATCGTATTCCACTGCAGGAGCTGCCGCAGGCTGCGATCTTTTGCTTTTGGAACTCAGGAAATCCAGGGAGATTGGCGGATGACCTCAACAAAGTTCATCGGTTTGAACCCGGGCTCCTGATCCGCCAGCACATCGGTCTTCACGTTGCCAAACGTGGTCTGCGGACGATGGCGCAAGCCGTCGGCAAACGCGCAGATGATGCACTCCTTGAAACCTTCCCCGCGTGGATGCGCATGCACCACGGCTTCGCGCTGGGTGCTGCTGAACGCCGCGTAATCCATCCCCAACACGTCCATCTCGACACCCGCCGTCACCAGCGCCACGGTCGGCCGCAAATGCTTCGGCACGCCCGGCGTGGTGTGCAGGGCAATCGACAGCCAGACTTGCTCGATGTCGTCATCGCTCAGCCCGTACGGTTTGAGAAACGTTGCTGCCGCATTGGCGCCGTCCACTTCGAAACGCTCGTCGTCACTGCGATAGCCTTCGACCAGACCGAGGTCATGGAACATCGCACCGACGTACAGCAGCTCCGTGTTGTAGGCCAGTTGCTGGCGCTCACCGCTTAACGCACCGAACAGAAATACCCGGCGCGAGTGGTGGTAGAGCAGGTCGGATTCAATGTCGCGAATGTACTCGGTGGTGGCCCGGGCGAGGGCGCTGTCGGGGATCTTGATGCCGGCAATGGTCGTGCTCATGGGAGGTTTCCTCACTGAAACGCCGTTGTGGCGCTGATGGACAAAGTCTGTTCCCCAGGCACTGAACGGACAATCAACGCATGGCTGCGATCCTTGCCAATCAACCTGTAAATCGTGCCAAGCTAAAAAGATCGCAGCCTTCGGCAGCTCCTACAGTTGTCCACATTCCCCTGTAGGAGCTGCCGCAGGCTGCGATCTTTTGTTCTTGAAAGGGAATCCACAGTCATGCACAAAACCATCGCCATCGTGGTGTTTCCCGGCGTGCAGGCACTGGATGTCAGTGGGCCGATGGATGTGTTCGCCGAGGCCAATCGTTTTCTGCCGCCCGAGGATCACTATCGGCTGGAGGTCATCGGCCTCGAACGCGAGGCGATGGCTTGCTCCAACGGTTTGAATCTCTGCGCCCATCGGCACTTCAGCGAAGCGCAGGATGCTTATGACTTGTTGCTGGTGGCCGGCGGCCCGCAGTTGCCGTTCATGGATTTCGGCAAGAGTTTCGACACCTGGCTGCGTGAGGCCTGCGCCCGTGCGCGGCGCTTTGGCTCGATCTGCAACGGCGCGTTCATGCTGGCGCGGGCGGGGTTGTTGGAAGGGCGCACCGTGACCACCCACTGGAACGATGCCGAAGCCTTGGCACAGTTGTGCCCATCGACCCAAGTCGAGGCCGATCGCCTGTACGTCGAGGACGGTGCGCTCTACACCTCGGCCGGGGTCACCGCCGGGATTGATCTGTCGTTGTACCTGTTGGCCCGGGATCACGGCGCTGAAGTGGCGCTGAGTGTGGCCAAGCGGCTGGTGGTGTTCACCCAGCGCTCGGGCGGGCAGTCGCAGTTCAGTCCGTTCCTCACGCCGCATGCGGAACCGACGTCGGCGGTGGCGATGGTGCAGTTGTATGTGCTGGCCAACCTCACCGGGGATCTGACGATTGCCGATCTGGCGGATGCGGCGAACATGAGTGCGCGCAATTTTTCCCGGGTGTTCGCCCGCGAGGCTCGGGTCACCCCGGCAGAGTTCGTCGAAAGTGCGCGGGTGGATGCGGCGCGGGTGCTGCTGGAAAGCACCACGGCGCCGTTGAAAACCGTGGCCTATCAGTGCGGGTTTCGCGATGCGCAGCACATGCGCAGTGTGTTCAATCGCCGGTTGGGGGTGACGCCGCAGCAGTTTCGGCTGAATTTTGCTGGGCTGCTCTGAGTTCCAGTGTTGTTCTTGAGGGCCCCTTCGCGAGCAGGCTCGCTCCCACAGGGGAATGCATTTCAAATGTGGGAGCGAGCCTGCTCGCGAAGGGGCCGGTGCTGTCAGCACAAAACTACTGCGCAGCCCTTGCCGGCAACAGCTTAAGGGTACTGCGAGTATTGGCCGTCACCTCTTCCTCGCTGAAGTGCGCCTGCACATACATCCCCTCGACGTACTCTTCGGCCTGATCGTCATAGTGGCTGTCGAACGGCACGCCACTCTGGCCGACCGGGTTGATGGTCAGGCTGTGCGCCGGGTCGGCGAAGTCCACCAGACGCCGTGTCGAAGGCCCATAGGTCACCGGCCATGGCGCCGGGCCGAGCTTGGCCGAGAGGTTGTTCGGCACTTCATGACTGCCCGACGCAGCGAACGGCCCGACATTGACGATCCGGTCCAGCGGCTTCTGCTGACCCAACGGATGACCGTGGGTCAGGGTGTGCGCCGTACCCCAATGCCAGTCCGACGGATTGTCGCCGAGGGTCTGTTTCAAGTGCGCCATGCTCGCCAGCCACGCCGCTTTGACGATATCGGCACGGGTTTCCTTGTTCGGCGTGTTGCGGTTGTCCCACCACGGCGAATCCGCATTCGCCGCCAGGCGGGGCAGGGCGGCGTCGATCACCCGGGTCGACAGCAGCGTTTCGAAGAAATCGTTGCCCAGCTCATCACGCATCGCCGCATCGGCGAGGTCGTAAAGGAACTGGTTGAATACTGTGGCGCTGACCGAATCCAGCGGATAGTCGCCTTGCCACTGCGCCAGTTGCTCGACCAGTTTCAGTTGCGCCGGATCGCTCACCACTTCACGCAGCACCGGCAGCAATGGCGCCAGGGTGCGCGGGCCGTAGGCGGTGGTGGTGCCCAGTTGCAGTTTCTGATTGGCCTCGTTGCTCCATTTCACGCTCTTGTCGCTGAGCTGGCGATTGAGCTGCTGACCGCGATCGGCGAGGTTGTAGTAACCGGGAATCTCCATCCCGGTCGGCGACAGCGGCTGGAAGTTGGCCGAGACGATGTAGCCGCGCGCCGGGTTTTCCTCCTGCGGGTTGGCGCTGAACGGGTAGTAGCCGTCCTTGTCCGCCTGATTGCCGCTGCCATCGAGAATGAACTCCGGCTTCACCCCGGTCGGGCGTTTGGGCAACAGCGCCGAGGCCCACCAGGCGATGTCACCCTTGGCGTTGGCGTAAACGATGTTCAGCCCCGGCGCCTGCACTTTGGCCGCCGCCGCACGGGCCTTGGCCAGGGTATCGGCGCGGTTGAGCTGGTAGAAACCTTCGAGGATCGGGTTCGGTGTTTCGAGGAACGCCCACCACATGGCGATCGGGGTCTTGCCGGCAGCGGTGCCGAGGGCGTCGTTGACGATCGGGCCGTGGGGTGACTGACGCAGGGTCAGCGTCACCGGCACCTGGCCCTTCACCGCGATCTGCTGCTCGGTGCTGACCAGGTCGGTCCACTGGCCGTGGTACCAGACCTGATTCGGGTTGTCCGGGTTGACCTTCTCGGCGATCAGATCCAGATCGTCGTTCTGGAACATGGTCAGGCTCCAGCCGAAATCGAGGTTGTGCCCAAGGAACGCGAACGGCACCAGCGCCTGATGATGGCCGTAGAGCTCAAAGCCCGGCGCCGACAGTTGCGCCTCGTACCACACCGACGGCACCGAGAAACGAATGTGCGGGTCACCGGCCAGCAGCGGTTTGCCGCTCTGGCTGCGGCTGCCGGCGATCACCCAGGCGTTGCTGCCTTCGAATTGCGGCAGGCCGTTTTCAATCAGCGCCTGCTCGCTGAGGCGGGCGAGAGCGTTGAGGTCTTGCCAGTCACCGGCGGCGAGGGGCGGGATCTTATTGGCGTGACCTTTGGCGAGCACGCCTTTGGGCTGCCAGTCGAGGTCGAAGACGCCGAGGTAGTCGGCGCCGAGTTGATCGCGCACGTAGGTCAGCAACGGTTCGGTACGAAACGCTGCCGCAAAGCTGTAGGCCATATAACCGGCGACGCTGATGCTGTCTTCGGCGGTGAACGGCCTTTTGGGGATGCCCAGCACGTCGAACTCCACCGGCGCGGCGTGGCTGTCCTGATACTGATTGATGCCGTCCAGATAGGCTTGCAGGGCCTTCCATGCCGGTGACTGCTTATCGAGACTGGCGACATAACTGGCGGCGCGTTCGCGGATGCGCAGGCTGCGGAACAGTTTGTCGGTGTCGAGCAGCTTCGGCCCGAGTACTTCGGCCAGCTCGCCGCGCGCGAGGCGGCGCATGGCTTCCATCTGGAAGAGTCGGTCTTGAGCGTGCACGTAGCCGAGGGCGCGATACAGATCGGTTTCGTTCTCGGCACGAATATGCGGCACCCCGCGTTCGTCGTAGCGCACGGTCACCGAACCCTGCAGATTGCGCAGCTCCACCTGGCCCTGACGCGTCGGTTGCTTGCTGTAGAGGTAGCCGCCGACGCCGGCGAGCAGGACAACGATGAGCAAGGCAAGAACGGTGAAGACGCGTTTCATGGTGACTCCTTGTGCATGCGGGATTGCCGCCCGTCGGGCTGCAAACAATTAGCACAGACCTTCCGTGCCGTGCATCGCTGTCCTCGAAAAGTCCGGAATGCCTTACTGCGCCACCACCGGCCACGGGCAATAACACCCGACCGCCAGGGTGTGCGTGGCGTTGACCGGGCGATCTTCGGTCAGGGCATTGAGGATCGGTTCGATAAAACTGTTGCTGGAGTTGCAGGTCAGCCCTTCGCTGTACGGCCCGAAGTACGCCAGTTTGCCGCTGCGATCCCAGATCGCCACGGCGGGGCTGGCCGGTACCTGCTCGGAACCGGGCAATACCGCAATGGTTTTCAGATTGCTCAGGGTGGCGGGCAACTGGCCGTGGCTGCCGCCACGCTGCACCGCAAAGAATTCCACACCGCGCGGGCCGAACTGCTCGACCATTTCCGTCAGGTGCTGTTGATTGCCGACGTTGCATGGGCAGGCCGGGTCCCAGAAATGCACGAGACGGATTTTGCCGGGGCCGGCCAGTTCATCCGGCAGGCGCAACGGATCCCCGGAAAACACGGCGGTGTGCTGACTGAACGCGCGCAGATAGCGCCCTTGAAACCAGTCGTACGCCGCCCACAGCACCCCGGCACACACAAGCGCGAGCAGGCTGGCAAACAGTGCGGTGCGGTAGGGCGAGCGCATGGTTTTTCGATCCTCGAAGGGGGGCTAGCTTGCCATGCTTGCCGCAACAGATGAATATCGCAGGCCGATAAAGTCTGTTTACCGCTTTGGAATACCCGCATGCCTGACACTTTCGATGCCGATCATTTACGCGCCAGCCTCAAGCCTTTGGCCCAGTGGCAGCCGTTGTCGGACGAGGCCAAGGCGTATCAGCGGTTCTATCAGACCGACTTCCCCGAGCGCGATGTCTGGCGCGGCATGGGTCGGTTCGAGGTGGACGGTTATGAACTGGTCAGTCATTGCTGGTGGCCGGAAAAGGTCAAGGGCACGCTGTTTCTGCTGCACGGTTTTTACGATCACACCGGGCTGTATCGACATGTGATCGAGTGGGCGCTGGATCAGGATTTTGCGGTGATCGCCTGCGACTTGCCGGGCCATGGTCTGTCGAGCGGAGCGCGGGCGAGCATCCGTGATTTCTCCGAATATCAGGACACCTTGCAGGCGTTGTTCGCCGAAGCCAATTCGATAGCCCTGCCGCAACCCTGGCACCTATGCGGACAAAGCACTGGCGGCGCGATCGTCGTCGATCATGTGCTCAATCATGGCGAGAACAGTCCGGCGCAGGGCCAGCTGATTCTGCTGGCGCCGCTGGTGCGTCCGCGCGCCTGGGGCTGGTCGCAGCTCAGTTATTACTTGCTGAGGCCTTTCGTGCGGGGCGTCACCCGGCGCTTCAGCGAGAACTCCAACGATCCGGATTTCCTGCCGTTTCTGCAGACCGATCCGTTACAGCCCAAACGCTTGCCGACGGCGTGGGTCGGTGCGCTGTCGCGCTGGATCATCCGGGTCGAACACGCGAAAAAAAGTCCGCGACGGCCGCTGATCATTCAGGGGCAGGCGGACATGACCGTGGACTGGCAGCACAACTTGCAGGTGCTGAAGTGGAAGTTCGACCGGCCGCAGATTCTGCTGCTGCCGCAGGCGCGGCATCATCTGGCCAATGAGACGCTGGAGATGCGCGAGGAGTATTTCGAGTTTCTGAACAAGCGGATCAGGGGGCGGAATCTTTAGCGCTTTCGAGGGCCTCATCGCGAGCAGGCTCACTCCTGCGTTTAATCGCGGTCTCTGTAGGAGTGAGCCCGCTCGCGATGGCGGCCCTTCAGGTGATAGAAATTACTGGCTGAGGTTCGAAGAGCTTTGCCCCACCGCCAACCCCGCCCGGATCGCTGCCAGCGCCGCCTGGTAATACGCCTTGCCCTCGCTGGACTCGGCAAAGGTCGCGAACTGCTCCAGTTCGTCATCCGACAAATCGCGATAAACGTAGAGCAGCGTGTTGTTCAAATCGGTGCCGATCTGCTCCATCAGGCGCTGGCGCTGACCGTTCAGCATGCCTTGCGCCTGACCGCCGCCGAGCAGGCCGGGGATCATCGAGCTCAAACTGTCCGCCGCCACCCCGGCAATCGCCAGACTGACCTCTGCACCGGCCTCGCGTGCCGGCAGCGCTTGCGCCAGGTGGCCGATGATCAGCAGTCGGCTGTCGCTGGCCTGCATCTTCGGCAAGCCCTTGGCGTTCTTCGCCAGTTGATCGCGACGGGTGGCGAGCAATTCAGCGGCGACAATTTTCTTGCCCAGCGGTGACTGGAAGAAAGTCAGCGCCGGTTGTGGATCGGCAAGGTGCTGACGCAGTTGCGCTTCGGCACGCTGGTCCATGGCCTGGGGGGCGAAGCGCTGGTTGCTGTTGTTGACCAGGGCTTGAAACACCGCCGGCGGCAGGTTGTTCTGGTAGCGCTGCTGCGCGGCACTCAGGGCATCATTGAAATGCGCACGTTGATCTGGCCAGCCGGCAATCTTGTACAACTGATCGTGGCCGTCCGCCCAGGCGGGCAAAACGCAGAACATCAACAGTGAAAAAAGCAAACGGCGCATAGGGACTCCTGTCAGCAGCGGACTATTCTCCGTGCGGTGCCGGTACTTGTCGAGAATTCGTAGCAAGCCGCTGCGTGGCTCTGTCGGATTTCTTGCCGCAGGCATACTATGCACGCCATGCAAATATCCTCTGAACACCCGCTGCTGTTACGCATCGTCGACGACCTGGCCGAACACGGCTGGTCGCAGCAGAACATTTTCCTGCCCGCAGGTTTGACCCGCGAGCTGGCGGCCGAGTGCCGCAAACGTGAGGCCGAGGGCGAGCTGGCGCCGGCGGCGGTGGGGCGTGGGCCGTTTTCGGAGATTCGCGAGGGCATTCGTGGCGACCACATCCAGTGGATCGACCCGGGCCAGGCCGAGGCCAGCGACCGCTATCTGAACCTGATGGAAAGTCTGCGCGAGGCGCTCAATCGCGGCCTGTTCCTCGGGCTCGAGGATTTCGAGTGCCACTTTGCCCTGTATCCGCCGGGCGCGTTTTACCGCAAGCACGTTGATCGTTTTCGCGACGATGACCGGCGCATGGTTTCGGCGGTGGTCTATCTCAATGACGGCTGGCTGCCGGAAGACGGCGGTCAGTTGCGCATGTATCTGGACGAAGAACGGGTCCACGACGTGCAACCCACCGGCGGCTGTCTGGTGGTGTTCCTCTCCGGTGAGGTGCCGCATGAAGTGCTGCCGGCGCACCGCGAACGCCTGTCGCTGACCGGCTGGTTCCGCCGCCGTGGCAACGAGCCGTTCTGATATGCAGAAGATTCTGGTCAGCCGCTGCCTGCTGGGCCACCGCGTGCGTTACGACGGCGGGGCCAGCGGGCCGTTCGATCTGCTCGAACAGTGGATCGCCGAGGGCCGTGTAGTGCCGTTGTGTCCGGAAGTGGCTGGCGGTTTGCCAACCCCGCGTGCAGCGGCGGAAATTCCCGGCGGGCAGGGTGCCGAAGTGCTCGATGGCAAGGCGGCGGTGATCACCACCGAGGGCGAGGACGTCAGCGCGCAGTTTCTCGACGGCGCGCGGCAGGCACTGGCGTTGGTGCAGAGGCACGGGATTCGTGTGGCGGTGCTCAAGGCCAACAGTCCATCTTGCGGGAATCTGCTGACGTATGACGGGACGTTCAGCGGAGTGAAAGTCTCCGGCGAAGGCGTAACGGCCGCGTTGCTCAAGCGCCATGGTGTGCAGGTTTTCAGTGAGCTGGAGTTGCCGCAGGCTGCAACAGCCCTGACTCTGCTCGATTAAACCCACCCCGGATTCTTCTGTAGGAGCTGTCGAGTGAAACGAGGCTGCGATCTCTTGATCTTCAAAATCAAGATCAAAAGATCGCAGCCTGCGGCAGCTCCTACGGTTCGGTGAACCACTTCTCGGTCAGCGCCGCCAAGCGCCCATCCGCCTTGATCCGCTGCAACGCCCCCGCCAGGCTCGCCTGAAACGCCGGGTTGCCCTTCTGAAACGGAATCGCCAGCTCCACCGGGGTCGCCTTCGGCTTCTCCTCGGTCAGCGCCTGTACCAGCACCATCGGGCGTGGCTGCTCATCTTTCTTCGCCCATAGCTGCGAATCGACCTTGCCGTAAGCCTCGCTGAAGTCGAAACGATCCTTGAGTTCAGGTGTCAGTGCTATGTGGTTGAGCGCGACGTCGTACTTGCCGCTTTCAACGCCCTGGAGCAGGTCGGCTTCGTCGGTGACGATGAAGTCGGCGCGCACATCCAGCTCGTTGGCCAGCAGTTGCCCAAGCTCGACCTCGAACCCCGTGAGTGTGTCGCCATCCTTGAAATTGAAGGGCGGTGTATTAGCCTCAAGGGCAATGCGCAACTCGCCACGGTCGTTGACGTCATCAATCAGTTCGGCGTGAGCCAGAGGGCTCAGAAGGGGTAGCAGGCAGATCAGGCCAGGCAGAAAGCGCATGGTCACTCCTTTGAAATCATTATTGCGATGCTCTGAGTCAGGCTCGCTTTGCTATGGTTGTCGAGTGCCTTCGACAACGAATGGTCATGAAGTTGTCATGACCGCGCGGATTTTACGGAAAAACTGGAGAAGAGAATGAAAACGTTTATGTCACGAGCAGCCTTGGCTGGCCTGTTGATGGGTGTTTCAGTGCTGGCCAGTGCAGCGACCCCCGCGCCCAAGGGCGCCGAAGTGTTCATCGTTTCTCCCGAAGACGGGGCCACGGTTGCTCAGGAGTTCAAGGTCAAATTCGGGGTCAAGGACGTTGCGCTGGCACCGGCCGGCGACGTCACCAAGAACACCGGGCACCATCACCTGCTGATCGATGTCGACAAAATGCCGGCGGCTGGCGCACCGATTCCGAATGACGCCAATCACATGCACTTCGGCAAGGCGCAGACCGAGGCCACGATCAAACTGGCCCCGGGCAAGCACACTCTGCAGTTGGAACTGGGCGACAGCGGCCACATGCCGTTCGATCCGCCGATCGTCTCGAAGAAAATCACCGTCAACGTCGAATAAATTTCCGGCGCTGCATGAAAAAGGGAGCCCGAAGGCTCCCTTTTTTGTTGCTCAACGCTTGATCAGAACAGCACGCGGCTACGGATGGTGCCGTTGACGTGTTGCAGCTTCTCTTGCGCCAGCTCCGAGTACTCGGCGTCGACGTCGATCACCACGTAACCGACTTTCTCGTTGGTCTGCAGGAACTGACCGGAGATGTTGATACCGTTTTCGGCGAAGACCTTGTTGATCTCGCTCATCACACCCGGAATGTTCTCGTGGATGTGCAGCAGGCGGTGCTTGCCAGGGTGAGCCGGCAGGGCCACTTCCGGGAAGTTTACCGACGACACCGAAGTACCGTTGTCGCTGTACTTGACCAGTTTCTCCGCCACTTCCAGACCGATGTTGGCTTGCGCTTCGGCAGTCGAACCACCGATGTGCGGGGTCAGGATCACGTTGTCCAGGCCACGCAGCGGGCTTTCGAACTCTTCGTCGTTGGAACGTGGCTCCACCGGGAATACGTCGATGGCCGCGCCGATCAGGTGCTTGTCCTTGATCGCGTCCGCCAGGGCGTCCAGCTCGACCACGGTACCGCGCGCGGCGTTGATCAGGATGCCGCCCTTCTTGATGGCGCGGATTTCCTTCTCGCCGATCATCCACTGGGTCGCCGCGGTTTCCGGAACGTGCAGGGTGACGATGTCGGACATGCCCAGCAGTTCGTGCAGGTTGCCGACCTGAGTGGCGTTGCCCAGCGGCAGCTTGGTCACGGTGTCGTAGAAGAACACCTGCATGCCCAGACCTTCAGCCAGAACCGACAGTTGAGTACCGATCGAGCCGTAGCCGACGATGCCGAGTTTCTTGCCACGGATCTCGAAGGAGTTGGCTGCGGATTTGATCCAGCCACCACGGTGGCAGGAAGCGTTTTTCTCAGGAATGCCGCGCAGCAGCAGGATCGCTTCGGCCAGCACCAGTTCCGCGACGGAACGGGTGTTGGAGTACGGCGCGTTGAACACGGCGATACCGCGCTCGCGGGCAGCACTCAGGTCAACCTGGTTGGTACCGATGCAGAAACAGCCGACCGCGACCAGCTTCTTCGCGTGATCGAAGATCTCTTCGGTCAGTTGGGTGCGCGAACGAATGCCGATGAAGTGAGCGTCAGCGATCTTTTCCTTGAGCTGGGCTTCCGGCAAGGAGCCTGTCAGGTATTCGATGCTGGTGTAGCCCGCCGCCTTGAGGACGTCGACAGCCGATTGGTGGACGCCTTCGAGAAGAAGGAACTTGATCTTGCTCTTATCGAGAGAAGTCTTGCTCATCTGCGTAAACCTGTATCCCGGAGAAAAATGGCAGGGAGGGGAGCAGCCTGGAGCTGACCCGCACGGCAAGAAAGCCGTCACCGCAGAACTGGCCTTGGGCACTGGCCTGCGGGGTCGGTATGCTAGCATAGCCACCCCGCGAAACACTCATTCCTGCGACGTGAAGCGTCTTCAGGATGACCATGAATTGTTCGAGAGTTCTGTCGATGACCAATCCTGCCCTGATTGATGAACTGAAGACCCTGGTCGAGCCTGGCAAGGTCCTGACCGACGCCGACTCCCTGAATGCGTACGGCAAGGATTGGACCAAGCACTTCGCCCCTGCGCCAAGCGCCATCGTGTTTCCCAAAACCATCGAACAGGTGCAGGCCATCGTCCGCTGGGCCAATACCCACAAAGTGGCGCTGGTGCCGTCGGGTGGGCGCACCGGGCTGTCCGCCGCCGCGGTGGCCGCGAATGGCGAAGTGGTGGTGTCGTTTGACTACATGAACCAGATTCTCGACGTGAACCTCACCGACCGCACCGCTGTGTGTCAGCCGGGCGTGGTCACCGAGCACCTGCAGAACGTCGCCGAAGAAAACGGCCTGTACTACCCGGTGGACTTCGCTTCCGCCGGCTCCAGTCAGATTGGCGGCAATATCGGTACCAATGCCGGCGGGATCAAGGTGATTCGCTACGGCATGACCCGCAACTGGGTGGCTGGCCTGAAAGTGGTCACCGGCAAGGGCGATGTGCTGGAGCTGAACAAAGACCTGATCAAGAACGCCACCGGTTACGACTTGCGCCAGTTGTTCATCGGCGCCGAAGGTACCCTCGGGTTTGTGGTTGAAGCGACCATGCGTCTGGATCGCGCGCCGAAAAATCTCACCGCCATGGTGCTCGGCACCGCCGACTTCGATTCGATCATGCCGGTACTGCACGCTTTCCAGGGCAAGCTCGACCTGACCGCGTTCGAATTCTTCTCCGACAAGGCCCTGGCCAAAGTGCTGGGCCGTGGCGATGTGCCGGCGCCGTTCGAGACCGAGTGCCCGTTCTATGCCCTGCTGGAATTTGAAGCGACCAGCGAAGAAGTGGCCAACACGGCGCTGGAAACCTTCGAACACTGCGTCGAGCAGGGCTGGGTGCTGGACGGCGTGATGAGCCAGAGCGAAACCCAGCTGCAGAACCTGTGGAAGCTGCGCGAGTACATTTCCGAAACTATCTCGCACTGGACGCCGTACAAGAACGACATCTCGGTCACCGTGTCGAAAGTGCCAGCGTTCTTGCAGGAAATCGACGCGATCGTCGGTGAATATTACCCGGACTTCGAAATCGTCTGGTTTGGCCACATCGGCGACGGCAACCTGCACCTGAACATTCTCAAGCCGGATAACCTGAGCAAGGACGAGTTCTTCGCCAAGTGCGCGACCGTCAACAAGTGGGTGTTCGAAACCGTCGAGAAGTACAACGGTTCGATCTCCGCCGAGCACGGCGTGGGCATGACCAAGCGCGACTACTTGACGTACAGCCGTTCGCCGGTCGAAATCGAGTATATGAAAGCGGTCAAAGCGGTGTTCGATCCGAACGGCATCATGAACCCGGGCAAGATCTTCGCGGTTTGATTGGCAATCCCTGATGAATCAATGAAGGCAGGAGTCGGTAAATGAGCTATCAGCACCAGTACGTCGACGGCACGCGCATTCACTTCCCGATCGGGAAAGTGGTGTGTATTGGCCGTAATTACGCCGAACACGCCAAGGAACTGGATAACCCGGTGCCTACCGAGCCATTGCTGTTCATCAAGCCGGGCAGTTGCGTGGTGCCGTTGGAAGGCGGTTTCAGCATTCCGACCGAGCGCGGCTCGGTGCATTACGAAGCGGAAATCGCCGTGTTGATCGGCAAGCCGCTGTCGACCAAGCCGAGCCGTGAAGAAGTGCTCGACGCGATCTCCGGTTTCGCTCCGGCGCTGGATTTGACCCTGCGCGACAAGCAGGCCGAGCTCAAGTCCAAAGGCCTGCCGTGGGAAATCGCCAAGTCGTTCGACGGCGCGGCGGTGATTGCCCCGTTCGTGGTTGGCAGCACCTTCGCCGACCTGACCGACATCGGCATCCGCCTGACCATCAACGGTGAAGTGCGTCAGGACGGCAACAGCAGCGCGATGCTCAACCCGATCGTGCCGATGATCCAGCACATGGCCGGCTGCTTCTCGCTGCAGGCCGGCGACGTGATCCTCACCGGCACGCCAGTGGGCGTCGGCCCGCTGAATGTCGGCGACGACATCGTGCTGGAACTGGTCGGCGCGAGCAGCTTCACCAGCAGCGTGCGCTAACCGCAAAAGATCGCAGCCGTTGGCAGCTCCTGCACTGGTCTCTGTAGGAGCTGCCGAAGGCTGCGATCTATTGATCTGGTTTTATCAGGCAGGGGCAATCCCGCCATTTGCCGTTTTTTTCACATCCTGTACGGATAATTCCTCTCATTCTGGCGTCTGAGCCGGCCTCTTTGTGCTATTACCCATAGCCTGAATTTTCGGAACGCGTCCTGATGTCAGCTCAAACTCAGCTCAAAACTTCCCGTCGTTCACGTTTTGCCCTGCGCTGGTATGTCTGGTTGTTGCTGGTGATCGCAGCCGCCTATGGCCTGGCGTTTGCCATGCATTGGGACGACCGTGGTCTGCTGTGGCTGCGCGAGCGACTCGAGACTCAGGCCGAGCAGAAGGCAAGCATCTGGTTGCCGGATTATCGGGCGGTGATCGACGGCAAGCGGCTGCCGGGCATGGAAAAGGACGAGGCTTCGGACCTGTCCTACAACCCACAGACCAAAACCCTGTTTTCGGTGATGGGCAAGAATCCGTTTCTGGTCGAACTGACCCTGCAGGGTGATGTGCTGCGCAAGATGCCGCTGGTGGGCTGGAGCAATCCGGAAGGCCTGACCGTGATGGAAAACGGCCTGATGGCGATCGTCGATGAGCGCGAGCACCTGCTGAGCATCGTCAAGGTCGATGCCAACACCCGCGAGCTGAATATGGCCGACTTCCCGAAATACGACCTCGGCCCGTCGAAAAACCAGAACAAGGCATTCGAGGCAGTCACCTGGGATCCGCGCAACCAGCAGTTGCTGCTGGGCGAAGAGCGGCCGCCAGCGCTGTTCACCTGGAAAAGCGATGGTAGTCAGATGCTCAAGGGCGACAAGCAGAAGCTGGCCAGCAATGAACTGGATATCCGCAACCTCTCGGCGCTGGCCATCGATCCGCGTACCGGCCACACCCTGGTGCTGTCTGCCGACTCGCACCTGCTGCTGGAGCTGGACGAGAAGGGCGAGCAGGTCAGTTTCATGACCCTGCTCGGCGGCTTCAACGGCTTGAAGGACACCATTCCCCGTGCCGAAGGCGTGACCATGGACGACGCCGGTACGCTGTACATGGTCAGTGAGCCGAACCTGTTCTATCGTTTCGAAAAACAGAAATAAAAGCCTTCCACCGGTCCTCATGTAGGAGCTGCCGCAGGCTGCGATCTTTTGATTTTGTTTTCTAGAATCAACGTCAAAAGATCGCAGCCTTCGGCAGCTCCTACACGGTTCTGTTGTGGCAAGGGCAAGTGGCCATTAAGCTTCAGTTCAGACAGGCGTGATATTTCATCCGCCTGTTTTGATCCCGAGCCTGCCCGAATGCGTCGACTTGCCCGCCCCAAGCCTCTGTTTGTCATCCTGTCGGTTGTCGCCCTGATCGCGTTGATCGCGATCGGCCAATACCTGCGCCTGTTCGAGCGCGCCTGGTTCAATCTGCATACCTTGTGGCAACCGTTGAGCAGCGAGGCCATTGGCCTCGATCAATACCGAGTCGAGGTTGAAGCCAGGGTTATCGACGGGCTGAACGACGATGTCTCGGCACTGACCTACGACCCAGTGCGCAAAAGCCTGTTCACCGTGACCAACAAAAATGCCGAACTGGTCGAGTTGTCGCTGGAGGGCAAGATCCTGCGGCGCATCGCACTGATCGGCTTCGGCGATCCTGAAGCCGTGGAGTTCATCAGCGCCGACACCTATGTGATCACCGACGAGCGCCAGCAACGCCTGATCAAGGTCCATTTGGAGCAGGACACCACGTTCCTCGATGCGGCGGAGGCCGAACAGATGACTCTCGGCGTGCACATGAGCGGCAACAAGGGTTTCGAAGGCCTGGCGTATGACTCAGTGGGCAAGCGCCTGTTCGTCGCCAAGGAACGTGATCCGATGTTGATTTATGAAGTGCACGGTTTTCCGCACTTCAATCCGGAAAAGTCCTACGCGGTACACGTGATCAACAACCCCAAGCGCGATGCCGGGATGTTCGTGCGTGATCTGTCGAGCCTGCAATACGACGAGCGCAGCGGCCACTTGCTGGCGCTGTCCGACGAGTCGGGGCTGATTCTGGAACTGGACGTGGACGGACGTCCGCTGAGCACCTTGTCGCTGAACAAGGGGCGGCAGGGTTTGCAGAAGAGGGTGCCGCAGGCCGAAGGCATTGCGATGGATGACGACGGGACGTTGTATCTGGTAAGCGAGCCGAATCTGTTTTACGTCTTCAAGAAACCTGCACAGCCTTAACTCACACCACAAAACACTGTCGGAGCGAGCCTGCTCGCGAAGGCGTCGTGTCAGCCACTGAAAATGTTGGCTGAACTGGCGCTTTCGCGAGCAGGCTCGCTCCCACAAGTTTATTCGTCTGCCCATTAATTTCGGGCAGTCTGGGCTTACTCAGCCTTCAGCGTCTTCACACCTTCGCTGGTGCCCAACAACAGCAGATCCGCCGGGCGCGCCGCGAACAGGCCGTTGGTGACCACGCCGACGATCGCGTTGATCTGCGCTTCCAGCTCCACCGGGTTGGTGATCTGCAGGTTGAACACGTCGAGGATGATGTTGCCGTTGTCGGTCAACACGCCTTCGCGGTACACCGGGTCGCCGCCCAGTTTCACCAATTGGCGGGCGACGTGGCTGCGGGCCATCGGGATCACTTCGACCGGCAGCGGGAATTCGCCCAGCACCGGCACCAGTTTGCTGGCGTCGGCGATGCAGATGAAGGTCTTGGCCACGGCCGCGACGATCTTCTCGCGGGTCAGGGCTGCGCCGCCGCCCTTGATCAGGTTCAGGTGCGCGTCGCTCTCGTCGGCGCCGTCGACGTAGAACTCCAGGTCGCTGACGGTGTTCAGCTCATACACCGGAATCCCGTGGCCCTTGAGGCGCGCAGCGGTGGCTTCGGAGCTGGCGACCGCGCCATCGAACGCGCCCTTGTGCTGGGCCAGCGCATCGATGAAGCAGTTGGCGGTGGAGCCGGTGCCGACCCCGACGATGCTCTTGTCGTCGAGTTTCGGAAGGATGAAGTCGACGGCGGCCTGAGCCACTGCCTGTTTGAGTTGATCCTGGGTCATGCGGGCTCCGGAAGCGGGCAAGGGGAGAACGGAAAGGCCGGCATTATAGGCCCCGCGACAAGGCAGGGGGAAACACCCTGTGGTGAGGGAGCTTGCTCCCGCTGGAGTGCGAAGCGGCCCTTTGCAGTTTTTCAGACAGATCGTATGTTCTGATTTACGACTGCTGCGCAGCCGAGCGGGAGCAAGCTCCCTCGCCACAGTAGGTCTTCACACCCTAAAACCCCCCCTTCAGTGTGGTCGTGCGCCCAAAAGCCGGGTTAGACTCGTCGGTCCCGCCCAATCGCCAGTGATGCTTTCCGATGCTCGAACAGTACGTCAAAAAGATCCTCACCTCGCGCGTTTATGACGTTGCCGTAGAAACCCCGCTGCAGAACGCTCGCCAGCTCTCCGAGCGGCTGGGCAATGACATCTGGCTCAAGCGTGAAGACTTGCAGCCGGTGTTCTCGTTCAAGATTCGCGGCGCGTATAACAAGTTGACCCAGCTGACCGACGAAGAACGCGCCCGTGGCGTGGTCACCGCGTCGGCGGGCAACCATGCGCAGGGTCTGGCGCTGGCGGCGAAAGTGCTGGGCGTGAAAGCGACCATCGTGATGCCCAAGACCACCCCGGAGATCAAGGTCGAAGGCGTGCGTTCGCGCGGCGGCAAAGTGGTGCTGCACGGTGACTCGTTCCCGGAAGCACTGGCCTACTCGCTGAAGCTGGTCGATGAAAAGGGCTACGTCTACATCCACCCGTACGACGATCCGCACACCATTGCCGGGCAGGGCACCGTGGCGATGGAAATTCTGCGTCAGCACCCACAACCGCTGGACGCGATCTTCGTGCCGGTCGGCGGTGGCGGTCTGATTGCCGGTATTGCGGCATACGTGAAATACCTGCGCCCGGACATCAAGGTCATCGGCGTCGAGCCGGACGACTCCAACTGCCTGCAAGCGGCCATGGCCGCGGGTGAGCGCGTGGTGCTGCCGACCGTGGGCATCTTCGCCGACGGCGTGGCCGTGGCGCAGATCGGCCAGCACACCTTCGACATCTGCAAGGATTACGTCGACGAAGTGATCACCGTCAGCACCGACGAGATCTGCGCGGCCATCAAGGATATCTACGACGATACCCGCTCGATCACCGAGCCTGCCGGCGCCTTGGGCGTGGCCGGGATCAAGAAGTACGTCGAGTCGCGCGGCGTCAGTGGCCAGACCTTCGTCGCCATCGACTCCGGGGCCAACGTCAACTTCGACCGTTTGCGCCATGTCGCCGAACGCGCCGAGCTGGGTGAAGGCCGCGAAGCGATCATTGCCGTGACCATTCCGGAGCAGGCCGGCAGCTTCAAGGCCTTCTGCGAAGCGATCGGCAAGCGCCAGATCACCGAATTCAACTACCGCTACAACACTGGCAGCGAAGCGCACATCTTCGTCGGCGTGCAGACTCACCCGGAAAGCGACCCGCGCAGCGCATTGCTGGCGAGCCTGACCGAGCAGGGCTTCCCGGTACTCGACCTGACCGACAACGAACTGGCCAAGTTGCACATCCGCCACATGGTCGGCGGCCACGCGGCGCACGTGATCGACGAAGTGGTATTCCGCTTCGAATTCCCGGAGCGTCCGGGCGCGCTGTTCAACTTCCTCAACAAGCTTGGCGGGCGCTGGAACATCTCGATGTTCCACTATCGCAACCATGGCGCGGCAGACGGCCGGGTGGTCGCGGGCCTGCAAGTACCGCATGACGAGCGTCATCTGGTGCCGGCGGCGCTTGAGGAAATCGGCTACCCGTACTGGGATGAAAGCGAGAACCCGGCCTATCAGCTGTTTCTTGGCTGAGCGGCTACGCTGATGGGCAGGCCATAAGGAAATCGAACAATGGAAACGTTAACTGCCCTGAAAACTGCGCACATGGTCGCCACCGTGGTGTTGCTGGCCAGTGCGCTGGGGCTGGGAGTCTGGGTTTTTCTGGCGCGCCGCAAAGGTGATGCAACGGCTGGCAGCCGCACCTTGCAGCGGCCACGGGTGTTCATCTGGCTGTTGATGGGCCTGGCTTTGCTGAGCATGCCGTTTACCGGCTGGGGCATGGTGCATCTGGTCGGCTGGCCGCTGAGGCAGACCTGGCTGCTGGTCTCCAGCGTGTTGTACACCGTCGCCGCGCTGGCGTGGTTCTGGTTGCTGGTGCGGTTGAATCGGTTGCGCAAGGTGCCGGGTGGCGTTGGCAAGTTCACTTTTGCCTTGGCGTTGTTCAGCTTTGTCTGCTTTATCGCCATTGCCGGGTTGATGGGGGCCAAACCTGTGTGAAGCGAAAAGATCGCAGCCTGCGGCAGCTCCTACATGGGATGTGTACCTCTGTAGGAGCTGCCGCAGGCTGCGATCTTTTGATCTTCAGTCGCGCAACGAGATCACTGGCCAGCCACGCTTCTCGGCCTCGGCGCGCAGATTCGGATCCGGGTCCACCGCCACCGGGTTCGCCACCTGCTCCAGCAGCGGCAAATCATTCATCGAGTCGCTGTAGAAATAGCTGTCGTCCAGCGAATGACCGGTTTCATCCAGCCAGCGATTGAGGCGCGTCACCTTGCCTTCGCGAAAGCACGGAATGTCGGTGCTACGCCCGGTGTAGCGGCCATCGACCATCTCGCATTCGGTGGCGATCAGGGTTTCAACGCCCAGGCGCACGGCAATCGGCGCGGTGACGAAGCGGTTGGTGGCGGTGATGATCACCAGTTTGTCGCCGGCGTCGCGGTGTTTTTTCAGCAGCTCCAGCGCCTTGGGCAGCACGATCGGCTCGATGCAGTCGCGCATGTAATCGTTGTGCCACTGCTCAAGCACGGCCATTTCGGTGCGGCCGAGGATTTCCAGGCAGAAGTTCAGGTACGCGGCGTTATCCAGCTGGCCGGCCAGGTAATCCTGGTAGAACTCGTCGTTGCGCGTCTTGTACGCCACCGGATCGAGGAAGCCGCGTTCGCACAGATAGTCGCCCCAGGCGTGATCGCTGTCGCCGCCCAGAAGGGTGTTGTCCAAATCGAATAGAGCCAGGCGCATTGCAGTTACCCGCTGAAAAGTCAGTAAAAAGGCGACAAGAATACGGTCTTTTCACAAGAGTGCACATAAGGTAGGAACCTTCGTTGCCGCCTTATCAAGCTTTGTGGAACAATGCGGCGACATGCGTTTGCGAGGTTGTTGCCGTGATCGACCCCGATGGTTTCCGCCCCAATGTCGGGATCATTCTGACGAATGACGCCGGCCAGGTGCTATGGGCTCGCCGTATCAATCAAGATGCCTGGCAGTTTCCACAAGGGGGAATCAATCCCGAGGAGACGCCGGAAGACGCCTTGTACCGCGAGCTGAACGAAGAAGTTGGCCTGGAACGTGAAGATGTTGAAATACTGGCCTGTACCCGGGGCTGGTTGCGCTATCGTTTGCCGCAACGTCTGGTGCGTACTCACAGCCAACCGCTGTGCATCGGCCAGAAACAGAAATGGTTTCTCCTGCGCCTGATCTCCAACGAGCAGCGGGTGCGGATGGATTTGACCGGTAAACCGGAGTTCGATGGCTGGCGCTGGGTCAGTTATTGGTATCCGTTGGGCCAGGTGGTGACATTCAAGCGCGAGGTGTATCGACGCGCCCTCAAAGAGCTTGCCCCGCGCCTTTTAGCGCGCGACTGACGACGGAGTTCGACCCCGAGCCATGCTCAATACGCTGCGCAAGATCGTCCAGGAAGTTAACTCCGCCAAGGATCTCAAGGCGGCGTTGGGGATTATTGTGTTGCGCGTCAAAGAGGCCATGGGCAGCCAGGTCTGCTCGGTCTACCTGCTTGATCCCGAGACCAACCGCTTCGTCCTGATGGCCACCGAGGGCTTGAACAAGCGCTCGATCGGCAAGGTCAGCATGGCACCCAACGAAGGTCTGGTGGGTCTGGTCGGCACGCGTGAAGAACCCCTGAACCTCGAAAACGCCGCGGATCACCCGCGCTACCGTTACTTCGCCGAGACCGGCGAGGAGCGCTACGCCTCCTTCCTCGGGGCGCCGATCATTCACCACCGCCGCGTCGTCGGCGTGTTGGTCATCCAGCAGAAAGAACGCCGCCAGTTCGATGAAGGTGAAGAAGCCTTCCTCGTGACCATGAGCGCGCAGCTCGCCGGTGTTATCGCCCACGCCGAGGCCACCGGGTCGATCCGCGGTCTGGGCCGTCAGGGCAAAGGCATTCAGGAAGCCAAGTTCGTCGGCGTACCGGGTTCGCCGGGTGCGGCAGTCGGTACCGCCGTGGTCATGCTGCCGCCGGCGGACCTGGATGTTGTGCCAGATAAAACCATCACCGACATCGACGCCGAGCTGGCGCTGTTCAAGACCGCCATCGAAGGCGTGCGCGCCGACATGCGCGCGTTGTCCGCCAAGCTCGCGACCCAGCTGCGCCCGGAAGAACGCGCGCTGTTCGACGTCTACCTGATGATGCTCGACGATGCCTCGTTGGGCAGCGAAATCACCACCGTGATCAAGACCGGCCAGTGGGCCCAGGGCGCGCTGCGTCAGGTGGTCACTGAGCACGTCAACCGTTTCGAACTGATGGACGACGCCTACCTGCGCGAGCGTGCGTCGGACGTCAAAGACCTCGGCCGACGCCTGCTGGCCTACTTGCAGGAAGAGCGTCAACAGAACCTGGTCTACCCGGAAAAAACCATTCTGGTCAGCGAAGAGCTGACGCCGGCGATGCTCGGCGAGGTGCCGGAAGGCACGCTGGTCGGTCTGGTGTCGGTCCTCGGTTCGGGTAACTCCCACGTCGCGATCCTGGCCCGGGCCATGGGCATTCCGACGGTGATGGGCCTGGTTGACCTGCCGTACGCCAAGGTCGACGGCATCGAAGTGATCGTCGATGGCACCCGCGGCGAGGTCTACACCAACCCCAGCGATGTGCTGCGCAAGCAGTTCGCCGAGGTGGTCGAAGAAGAGAAACAACTGGCACTGGGCCTCGACACCCTGCGCGATCTGCCGTGCGTGACCCTCGACGGGCACCGCATGCCGTTGTGGGTCAACACCGGTCTGCTGGCCGATGTGGCGCGGGCGCAGAAGCGCGGCGCCGAAGGTGTCGGCCTGTACCGCACCGAAGTGCCGTTCATGATCAACCAGCGTTTCCCGAGCGAAAAGGAACAGCTGGCGATCTACCGCGAGCAGCTCGCCGCGTTCCATCCGCAACCGGTGACCATGCGCAGCCTCGACATCGGCGGTGACAAGTCGCTGTCGTACTTCCCGATCAAGGAAGACAACCCGTTCCTCGGCTGGCGCGGGATTCGCGTCACCCTCGATCACCCGGAAATCTTCCTGGTGCAGACCCGCGCGATGCTCAAGGCCAGCGAAGGCCTGAACAACCTGCGGATCCTGCTGCCGATGATCTCCGGCACCCACGAACTCGAAGAAGCCCTGCACCTGATCCACCGGGCCTGGGGCGAAGTGCGCGACGAAGGCACCGACGTGCCGATGCCGCCGATCGGGGTGATGATCGAAATTCCGGCCGCGGTGTATCAGACCAAGGAACTGGCGCGACAAGTGGACTTCCTGTCGGTCGGCTCCAACGACCTGACCCAGTACCTGCTGGCGGTCGATCGCAACAACCCGCGAGTGGCCGATCTCTACGACTACCTGCACCCGGCGGTGCTGCAAGCCCTGCAAACCGTGGTGCGCGACGCGCATGCCGAAGGCAAACCGGTGAGCATCTGCGGCGAAATGGCCGGTGATCCGGCAGCGGCGGTGCTGTTGATGGCGATGGGCTTCGATAGCTTGTCGATGAACGCCACCAACTTGCCGAAAGTGAAGTGGATGCTGCGCCAGATCAACCTGAGCAAGGCCAAGGATCTGCTGGCGGAGCTGATGAAGATCGATAACCCGCAAGTTATCCACAGCTCGCTGCAACTGGCGCTGAAGAATCTCGGGCTGTCGAAGATGAATCCGCCGGCGGTCAACAAGGCCCTCTGAAAGATCGCAGCCTTCGGCAGCTCCTACATGGAATGTATATCCCTGTAGGAGCTGCCGGAGGCTGCGATCTTCAGATTCTGATCTCCACCTCGCCCAAATGTCCGCCATACGGCCCGAAACTGCGCTCCACCATCCGCCGCGAACCATCCGCCTGCACAATCAGCGCCGTACTCGCCCGCGTCCCATAACTCTGGCTGGCAATAAACACACTCGACAGCAGCGATTCGGTCGCCAGCCCGACCCCGGTGTCCGGCAATTCGGCAAACGGCGCGGTCTGCGCATCGCTCAGTAATCCCAGCAGTCGTGCAGGCTGCGGATCATCCAAGACCGCGCTCAGGGCAGCCTTGGCCTTGAGCACCTTCGGCCACGGTGTATCCAGCCCGGCATTCGAGAGGCCGTAAACTCCGGGTTCAAGCATCACCGGTTCAGATGTCCGCGCATTGAAGTGCCACAGCTCATGGGCATTGCCCAACAGCAGATTGAACCCGGCGTATTCCGGCGACCGACCGACCACATCGCGCAAATAATCATCAATTGACGCATCACCCGCGAGAAACCGCGCCACCAGCTCCCCCCGCGACTTGCGCGCCGGCGGCTGGTGCGGATCGCGGATATTGGTCAGCGCGGCGAAGCGCCCGTTGGCGCCGATCCCCAGCCACGTGCCGCCAGCCTCAAGATCGCGCCCGGCGTGCACGTGCGGCACGTCGGCCCATGGCGCCAGCGGCAGGCTCGGGCGGGCGTAGAACTCGTCACGGTTGGCCGCGACGATCAGCGGCTGGGCATGGCCCGGGCGCCAGGCGAAAACGATCAGGCACATAAGGTGATCCTTGTGTGTTTTCTGCTCACTCTACGCAGTCGGCGTCCGTGCATCCATCGTAAGTGGAGCCGGAGGGCATGCATCCGTTACCATGCCGCTCCAGTTTTGGGGATACGTCTGGGAGACGGCCGTGGAATTTCTGCTCTATCTGGCGTTGGGCGCCTGTGCGGGCGTGCTGGCCGGGCTGTTCGGGGTTGGCGGCGGGATCATTATTGTCCCGGTGCTGGTGTTCAGTTTTACCTTGCAGGGATTCGATCAGTCGATCCTCACGCACCTGGCGGTAGGGACATCGCTGGCGACCATCATTTTCACTTCGGTCAATGCCGTGCGTGAACACCATCGGCGTGGTGCGGTGCGCTGGCCGATCTTCATGTGGATGACCGTGGGCATTCTGCTCGGCGCCGGGTTCGGTGCGCTGACGGCTGAGGCGATTTCCGGGCCGAACCTGCAGAAGATCATCGGCGTGTTCGCCTTGGTCATTGCCGTGCAACTGGCGCTGGAGGTCAAACCCAAGGCCAGTCGAACGGTGCCGGGCAAACTCGGTCTGACCGTGGCCGGCAGTGTGATCGGTTGGGCCTCGGCGATTTTTGGAATCGGTGGCGGTTCGCTGACCGTGCCGTTCCTGACCTGGCGCAGCGTGCCGATGCAGCAGGCGGTGGCAACGTCGTCGGCCTGTGGCTTGCCGATTGCTGTGGCGAGTGCATTAAGTTTCATGATTCTGGGCTGGCATGATCCGCTGTTGCCGCCGCATAGTCTCGGTTTTGTGTATTTGCCGGCGCTGCTGGGCATTGCCCTGACCAGCATGGTTTTCGCCCGTCTCGGCGCGCGCCTGGCACACAGATTGTCGCCGCGCTTGCTGAAACGGCTGTTCGCCGCTTTGCTGTTCTGCGTGGGCCTGAATTTCCTGCTCTGACCCGTTGGGTCAGAACGGGCCGCAATCCTGGCTTAATCCTGAGGTGGCAGCGTCGCCCGGGAATTTTGGTTTCACTCTAACGAGGAGTCGCAATGCTGCCTTACCCGCAGATCGACCCGGTGGCCCTGGCCATCGGTCCGCTGAAAATCCACTGGTACGGTCTGATGTACCTCGTCGGCATCGGCGGCGCGTGGCTGCTGGCGTCGAGCCGGCTCAACCGTTTCGACCCGACCTGGACCAAGGAGAAGCTCTCCGATCTGGTGTTCTGGCTGTCGATGGGGGTGATTGTCGGTGGTCGTCTGGGTTACGTGCTGTTCTATGACCTGAGCGCCTACATCGCCAACCCGACGCTGATTTTCGAAGTGTGGAAGGGCGGCATGTCGTTCCACGGTGGATTCATCGGGGTGATGCTTGCCGCGCTGTGGTTCGGCAAACGTAACGGCAAGACCTTCTTCCAGCTGATGGACTTCGTTGCGCCGATGGTGCCGATCGGTCTGGGCGCCGGGCGTATCGGCAACTTCATCAACGCCGAGCTGTGGGGCAAGCCGACCGACGTGCCATGGGCGATGATCTTCCCGCCATTCAGCGATCCGGCGCAGCTGCCGCGCCACCCGTCGCAGCTGTATCAATTCGCGCTCGAAGGCGTCGCGCTGTTCCTGATCCTGTGGCTGTTCTCGCGCAAGCCGCGTCCGACCATGGCGGTATCGGGCATGTTCGCCCTGTTCTACGGCATCTTCCGCTTCATCGTCGAGTTCGTCCGTGTGCCGGACGCGCAACTGGGCTACCTGGCCTGGAACTGGCTGACCATGGGCCAGGTGCTGTGCGTACCGATGATCGTCGGCGGGCTGTTCCTGATCTGGCTGGCCTATCGTCGTGCGCCGGCAGCGCCGCTCGCGCCGACCGCTTAAACTACGAACCCCGGCGCGCGACGCCGGGGCTCAAAGGACACAGGTAACTCATGAAGCAATATCTCGAACTGGTCTCGCACGTCATTCAGAACGGCACCAAACAGGCCAACCGCACCGGCATCAACACCATCAGCTTCCCGGGTGCGATGCTGCGTTTCGATCTGCAGGAAGGCTTTCCGGCGATCACCACCCGCAAGATGGCCTTCAAATCGGCCATCGGCGAGATGTGCGGTTTTCTGCGTGGCGTGAACAATGCCGCTGAATTCCGTGCGCTGGGCTGCAAGGTCTGGGACCAGAACGCCAACGAAAATGCGCAGTGGCTGGCCAACCCGTTCCGTCAGGGCGAGGACGACCTCGGCGAAATCTACGGTGTGCAATGGCGCAAGTGGCCGGCATACAAGCAGATCCCGCTGAGCAACACCGCCGCCATCGAACAAACCCTGAGCAACGGCTACAAGCAGATTGCCCAGGGCGAAGAAGACGGTCAGGCCTACGTGGTGCTGTACAAAGCCATCGATCAGGTGCGCCAGTGCGTCGACACGATCATCAAGGATCCGGGCAGCCGCCGTATTCTGTTCCACGGCTGGAACGTCGCCCAGCTCGATGAAATGGCCCTGCCGCCATGCCATCTGCTGTACCAGTTCCACCCGAACGTCGAGACCAAAGAGATCTCCCTGACCCTGTACATCCGCTCCAACGACCTGGGTCTGGGCACGCCGTTCAACCTCACCGAAGGCGCCGCGCTGTTGAGCCTGATCGGGCGTCTGACCGGCTACACGCCACGCTGGTTCACCTATTTCATCGGTGATGCGCACGTCTACGAAAACCACCTGGACATGCTCAACGAACAGCTCAAGCGCGAGCCGTTCGCCATGCCGAAACTGAAGATCTCCGACCGCGTGCCGGAGTTCGCCAAGACCGGTGTGTATCAGCCGGAGTGGCTGGAGTTGGTGGAGCCGAGCGATTTCTCGCTGGAAGGTTATGAGCACCATGCGCCGATGACCGCGCCGATGGCGGTCTAAGCCAAAACGCAATAACCGTTCCCCCTTGATGGGCGGGAATGATTGGCCCCTGTAGGAGCTGCCGAAGGCTGCGATCTTTTGATCCTGTAAACAGCAAGATCAAAAGATCGCAGCCTTCGGCAGCTCCTACAGGGGGGGGGTTATGTATTGTCTTTAGTGGCCGTGGCTGCGGCCCACATGGGAATGCTCAACCTCCGTCGCCACAACCCCGCCACTCACCTCCAGTCGCTGCAAGATCCCGCACTGATCCGCCCCCGGCCCTTCGCCACAACGTTGGCGCAGGTCGAGCAGTTGTGTCTGCAACGCCAGCAAGCCGTCGATCCGCGCTTTCACATGCTGGATGTGCTCGTCGATCAGCGTATTGACGCTTTCACACTGATCCTGCGGGCTGTCACGCATGGCCAGCAGGCTGCGGATTTCTTCGAGGGTCATGTCGAGGGTGCGGCAGTTGCGGATGAAGGTCAGGCGTTCGGCATGGGCCTGGGTGTAGACGCGGTAGTTGCCATCGCTGCGCGCCGGTTCCGGCAGCAGGTTTTCGCGCTCGTAGTAGCGGATGGTTTCCACGGCACAATCGGTGAGTTTCGCCAGTTCGCCGATCTTCATGACGGCCATCTCCAAATGGGTGCTTGACCCTATAGTGGCTACAGGGTCTTTACTTGGCAACAGGCACCTTCATGGACGCGACCCGATGAGCGATTCTCAGCACACCCACAAGCCCGGCGACGGGCACGATCATAGCCACAGCCATAAATTGCAGCCTGTGCCTAAGCACGAACATGGCGGCGATTCCTGCTGCGGGTCGAAAGCCGTTGCGGCTGCGCCGGTTCATTCGCACGAAGATTCTTGCTGCTCGTCGACAGCTGCCGCGCCTGCGTTGGTGCAACTGAGCGAGAAAACCAGCGCTGACGCCCGACTGAGCAGTTTCCGCATCGAAGCGATGGACTGCCCGACCGAGCAGACGCTGATCCAGAACAAACTCGGCAAACTGGCCGGCGTGCAGCAGCTGGAATTCAACCTGATCAACCGCGTGCTCGGTGTGACCCACAATCTGCCGGACACCGCGCCGATCACTGAAGCGATCACGTCCTTGGGCATGCACGCCGAGCCATTGGAGGCGGGCGTCGAAGCCCCGACCCCGGCCCCGGTGAAAAAACACTGGTGGCCCCTGGCGCTGTCCGGCGTCGGTGCGCTGGCGGCCGAAGTGATCCATTTCACCAACGCCGCGCCGACCTGGGTGGTGGCGATCATTGCGCTGATCTCGATCCTCAGCGGCGGCCTGGCCACCTATAAAAAGGGCTGGATCGCCCTGAAGAACCGCAACCTCAACATCAACGCGCTGATGAGCATCGCGGTGACCGGTGCGGTGCTGATCGGGCAGTGGCCGGAAGCGGCGATGGTGATGTTCCTGTTCACCGTGGCCGAGTTGATCGAAGCGCGCTCGCTGGATCGCGCGCGCAACGCCATCAGCGGTCTGATGCAGATGACCCCGGAACAGGCCACGGTGCAGCAAGCCGATGGCAACTGGATCGAAAAAGAGGTTAAAAGCGTCGAACTCGGCGCCCGCGTGCGGGTAAAACCCGGCGAGCGTATCGCGCTGGACGGCGAAGTGGTCAGCGGCAGTTCGACCATCGATCAGGCGCCGATCACCGGTGAAAGCCTGCCGGTGGAGAAAACCGTGGGCGACAAAGTCTTCGCCGGCACCATCAACCAGGCCGGCTCGCTGGAATATACGGTGACTGCGGCGGCGAACAACTCGACGCTGGCACGGATCATCCACGCCGTCGAGCAGGCTCAAGGTGCACGGGCGCCGACTCAGCGCTTCGTCGATCAGTTCTCGAAAATCTACACCCCGGTGGTGTTCGTGCTGGCGCTGGCCGTGGCGATCATTCCGCCGCTGTTCATGGGCGCAGTGTGGTTCGACTGGATCTACCGTGCGCTGGTGTTGCTGGTGGTTGCCTGCCCATGCGCGCTGGTGATTTCGACGCCGGTGACCATCGTCAGCGGCCTCGCGGCGGCGGCGCGCAAAGGCATTCTGGTCAAGGGCGGCGTGTACCTGGAGGGCGGTTTCAGGCTCGACTATCTGGCGCTGGATAAAACCGGGACGATCACCCACGGCAAGCCGGTGCAGACCGATTACCTGTCGCTGGATCCGACCGCCGACGCCAGCGCTCCGGCGATTGCCGCCGCGCTGGCCGGGCGCTCAGATCACCCGGTGTCGCTGGCGATCGCCAATGCGGCTGTGGATAAAAACCTCGCCGTGCTGAGTGTGGATAACTTCGAAGCGCTGGCCGGTCGCGGTGTGAAGGGCCAGGTCAACGGTCAGACCTATCACTTGGGCAACCACCGTCTGGTCGAGGAGCTCGGCTTGTGCTCGCCGCAACTCGAAGAGAAGCTGTTTGCGCTGGAGAAACAAGGCAAATCCGTGGTGCTGCTGCTCGACAGCTCCGGCCCGCTGGCGCTGTTCGCCGTAGCCGACACGGTCAAGGAATCCAGCCGCGATGCGATCCGCCAGTTGCATGCACTGGGCGTGAAAACCCTGATGCTCACCGGTGACAACGTGCATACCGCGCAGGCCATCGCGGCGCAGGTCGGCATCGACCAGGCCAAGGGCGACTTGCTGCCGACCGACAAGCTGCAAGCCATCGAAGCACTTTATGCACAGGGTCATCGGGTGGGCATGGTCGGCGACGGGATCAATGACGCCCCGGCACTGGCCCGCGCCGAAATCGGTTTCGCCATGGCGGCGGCTGGTACCGACACCGCGATTGAAACCGCTGATGTCGCCCTGATGGACGACGATCTGCGCAAGATCCCGGCATTCATCAGCCTGTCGCGCGACACCGCGAGCATCCTGAAACAGAACATCGCCTTGGCACTGGTGATCAAGGCTATCTTTCTTGCGGTAACCTTCGCCGGATTCGCCACCATGTGGATGGCGGTGTTCGCAGACATGGGCGTGAGCCTGCTGGTGGTGTTCAACGGTTTGCGCCTGCTGCGTAAATAAACGATGAGGGATGGTTGTGCTGAGTGCCGAGCTGAAAGCGTTTTATATGGTCGCCCGCCTGGGCAGCATTACGCTGGCGGCGAAAAAGCTCGGCCTCAGCCAACCCACCGTGACCACGCAGATCCGCAATCTGGAAAGCCAGTATTCGGTGGAGCTGTTCTACCGTGGCGGTCGGCGCCTGAGTGTCAGCGACGAAGGCGCGCGGTTGCTGCCGATGGTCAAGGCGCTGTTGCAGCAAGAGGCCGACATCGAGTTCTTCCTGCGTAACAGCGGTCAGGTACAGGGCACGTTGCGCATCGCTGCCACCGCGCCGTATTACATCCTCGATCTGGTGAAGACCTTCCGCGAGCGTCTGCCGCAGGTGGAAGTGTCGGTGGAAATCGGCAACTCGCAGCAGGTGCTCGAAGCGCTGGAGGATTACCGGGTCGATGTCGCGGCGTCGTCGCAGTTGCTTGAGGATGCGCGGTTGATTCGCCGGGTATTGGGTAGCGATCCACTGGTGCTGGCGGTGCATCGCAATCATCCGCTGGCGGCGCAGGAACATGTGGCGTTGAGTGCGCTGGCCGGGCATACCTTGCTGATGCGCGAGTCGGGTTCGACCACCCGCCGTTTGACCGAGGAGTTGCTGGAGAGCGCCGGGGTCAGTTTCGGGCCGCTGCTGGAAATTGGCAGCCGCGAATCGATCCGTGAGGCGGTGCTGCGCAATATCGGCATCAGCATCATTGCCCGCCAGGAAGTCCCGCACGATCCGCAATTGCGGGTGCTGACCATCGAGAATGCGCCGCAGATTCCCGAGTACCTGTATTGCCTCAAGGAGCGCAAGGGCGCGCGGTTGCCGGCGGCGTTCCTGGGGTTGGCGCAAGAGATGTCCCCGGCCTGAACATCAAAAGATCGTCCGATCACGGCCCGAGCCTTCGGACGATCTTTTGACTTCTAACCAAAATCCCCGAATACCACTATCAGCCGTTTTTGCCCTACTGCCACATGACGGACGCATTACAACTCTAGGATTGGCCCCATCAGCTTGATGAGGTCTGTCCATGAATCCTGCAATCGCAACTGCCCTGACCAACCCCGGTGCGCCGATGAAAGTGCGCGGCGTGCAGAAGCGCTTCGGCGCCTTCACCGCACTGGATAACGTCTCGCTCGATGTCGCGGCCGGTGAACTGGTGTGCCTGCTCGGCCCCTCGGGCTGCGGCAAGACCACGCTGCTGCGCTGCATCGCAGGGCTGGAGAAACAGGACAGCGGCGAGTTGTACCTCGGTGACCGCGATGTTTCCCACCTCGCACCGCAAGCCCGGGACTACGGCATTCTGTTCCAGTCCTACGCGCTGTTCCCCAATCTGACCGTCGAAGCGAACATTGCCTACGGCCTCGCCGGCAGCGGTCGCGACGAAGTGCGCCGTCGCGTCGGGCAGATGCTGGAACTGGTCGGCCTCACCGGCAGTGAGAAAAAGTACCCGGGCCAGTTGTCCGGCGGCCAGCAACAGCGAGTCGCGCTGGCTCGCGCCCTGGCCCCGGCGCCGTCGCTGCTGTTGCTTGATGAACCGATGTCGGCCCTTGATGCCCGAGTGCGCGAGCACCTGTGCACCGAACTGCGCCAACTGCAGCGCAACCTCGGCATCACCACCCTGATGGTCACCCACAATCAGGACGAAGCCATGCTGATGGCCGACCGCATCGCCGTGATGAACAACGGCCGCGTCGAGCAGTACGCCACCCCGCAGGAAATCTACAATCGCCCGGCCACGCCGTTCGTGGCCGAGTTTGTCGGGCAGGGCAACTGGCTGCCGTTCCAGCGCAGCAGCGCCAGTCACGCCCGGGTTGGCGGGATGGATGTGCGTCTGGCTGATGGCAGTGTGAGCGGTGCTTCGGGCCGACTGTTCTGCCGCCCGGAAGCAATCAACGTCAATCCGCTGGTGCACGAAGAAAACCTGTTCCCGGCCAAGGTGCGCGAGATCACTTTCCTCGGCAATCGCTGCCGCATGAGTTTCGAACTCGATCAACTGCCGGGCCACGCGCTGCTCGCCGAACTGGCGCCGGAAGCGATGCCGCGCCTCGGCGCCCAGCAGATCATGGTCGCCCTGCCACCGCGCAGCCTGCAGGTGTTTGCCTGATGAGCGCGAACATCGCACTGCCGCTACCGCACAAGCAGGTGCGGCAGGTGTCCGGTGCCGAGGTCGGTGACCGGATCTTCGTCCTCGGCGGCAAACTCCTGCTGTTGTTGCTGCTCGGTGTCGCCGTGCTGCTGCCGTTGCTGGCGATCTTCTGGCGAGGTTTCAGCAGTGAGGCCGGGCAGGGTGGTGGCTGGCTCGCCGCGAAGGAGCTGGTGACCAGCGCCAATTTCCACTGGCTGCTCGGCAACAGCCTGAAAGTTTCCCTCAGCGTTGCGGCCATCGTCGTACCGCTGGCCTACCTGTTTGCCTACGCCCTGCAACGCACCCTGATTCCGGCCAAGGGCCTCTGGCGCGGGATCTCCCTGCTGCCGTTGATGGCGCCCTCGATGCTGCCGGGGATCGCACTGGTCTATCTGTTCGGCAACCAAGGCATGCTGCGCGGGCTGCTTTCGGACAACATCTACGGGTTCTGGGGGATCGTGCTCGGTGAGGTGATTTACACCTTTCCGCATGCGTTGATGATTCTGTTGTCGGCGTTGTCGCTGGCCGATGCGCGGTTGTTCGATGCGGCGTCGAGCATGGGCGCCAGTCCTGCCAAGGCTTTCCGCAGCATCACCTGGCCGGCGACCCGCCAGGCGGTATTCGCCGCGTTTTGCTTGGTGTTCACCCTGACCATCACCGACTTCGGCGTGCCGGTGGTGGTCGGTGGCGACTATCAGGTGTTGGCACTGGAAGCCTACAAAGCCGTGGTCGGCCAGCAGCAATTCGGTCGCGGTGCCTTGATCGGCATGGTGCTGTTGCTGCCAGCGCTGTTCAGCTTCGGCGTCGATGCCTGGTTGCGTCGGCGTCACGGTGATTCCATGAGTGGCCGTGCGCAGGTGTTCAAACCGGCGCCTTCCAAACTACGTGATGGCTGCTATCTGGCGATTGTTTTGTTGATCAGTGCGGCGCTGCTGCTGGTGTTCGGCATGGCGGTGTTTTCCTCGCTGGTGAAGTTCTGGCCGTACAACCTGTCGCTGTCGCTCAACCACTACCAGTTCAACGAGACCGCCGGCGGTGGCTGGCTGGCCTACGGCAACAGCCTGAAGATGGCGCTGGGCACGGCACTGATTGGCAGCGTGTTGATCTTCACCGGCGCTTACCTGATGGAGAAAACCCGCAGCCAACGCGGCCTCAATCTGATTTTGCGCATGCTCAGTTTCATCCCGATGGCAGTGCCGGGGCTGGTGCTCGGTCTGGGTTACGTCTTCTTCTTCAACCTCAGCGGCAACCCGCTGCACGTGTTGTACGGCACGATGACCCTGCTGATCGTCTGCACCATTGCTCATTATTTGACCACCGCACAAATGACCGCGACCACCGCGCTGCGTCAGCTCGATGCCGAGTTCGAAGCCGCCGCGCTGTCGCTCAAGGCGCCGCTGTACCGCCACTACCTGCGCGTCACCGTGCCGATCTGCCTGCCGGCGCTGCTGGACATCGTGCGCTACCTGTTCGTCTCGGCGATGACCACTGTGTCGGCGGCGATCTTCCTCTACAGCCCCGACACCATCCTCGCCGCAGTGGCGGTACTGAACATGGATGACGCCGGCAACGTCGGCGGCGCGGCGGCGATGTCGACCCTGATTCTGTTCACCTCGGCAGGCGTGTCCTTGCTACTGGCGTGGGCTTCGCGCGGCTTGCTGCGCCGTTCCCAGGCCTGGCGGCAAACCGCGCCCGGTCACTGATTGACGACTTATCCCTACAGCCTCAACTCACCGACAGGAAAACGATCATGTTCAAGCCTATGGCCCTGGCCGCTGCTGTGCTCGCTACTTTCAGCCTGAATGCCTTCGCGGCAAAAACCGAGTTGACGGTGTACACCGCTCTCGAAGCCGAGCAACTGACCGCTTACAAAGCCGCGTTCGAGAAGGCCAATCCGGACGTCGAGATCAAGTGGGTGCGCGATTCCACCGGGATCATCACCGCCAAGCTGCTGGCCGAAAAGGCCCGTCCGCAGGCTGATGCGGTCTGGGGCCTGGCCGCTTCGAGCCTGGCGATCCTCGATCAGCAGGGCATGCTGCAAAGCTACGCACCGAAGGATCTGGGCAAGATCGGCGCGAACTACCGCGACGCCGCCAACCCGCCAGCCTGGGTCGGCATGGACGTGTGGGCCGCGACCATCTGCTTCAACACCGTCGAAGCCGAGAAGCAGGGCCTGAGCAAACCCGTGAGCTGGCAGGATCTGACCAAGCCTGAGTACAAGGGCAAGATCGTCATGCCGAACCCGGCGTCCTCCGGCACCGGTTTCCTCGACGTCAGCGCCTGGCTGCAAACCTTTGGCGAGAAACAGGGCTGGGCCTACATGGACGGTCTGCACCAGAACATCGGCCAGTACGTTCACTCCGGCTCCAAGCCTTGCAAACTGGCCGCTGCGGGCGAATTTCCGATCGGCATTTCCTTCGAATACCCGGCGGTACAGCTGAAACGCCAAGGCGCACCGCTGGACATCATTCTGCCGAAGGAAGGCCTGGGCTGGGAGATCGAAGCGACTGCCGTGATCAAGGGCACGCCGCATGAAGACGCAGCGAAGAAACTCGCTGACTTCTCCGCCAGCGCCGAGGCGATGGACCTGTACAAGGAGAACTTCGCCGTCCTCGCCCAGCCGGGTATCGCCAAGCCGCAGACCGAACTGCCGGCCGACTACGAGCAGCGCCTGATCAAGAATGACTTTGCCTGGGCCTCGAAGAACCGCGACGAGATCCTCACCGAGTGGCGCAAGCGTTATGACGGCAAGTCCGAAAAAGTCGTTGCGAAATAACTGACTCACACATCCTGTGGCGAGGGAGCTTGCTCCCGCTGGAGCGCGAAGCGGTCCCAAATTCTGCGAACGAGTAGTGTCAGGCACTCCGCATCTGCTGAATTTACGACTGCTGCGCAGCCGAGCGGGAGCATGCTCCCTCGCCACAAAAGCGGGATTGCTTTTATGACACATCACAAAGACCTGCTGATCGTCGGCGCCGGCATCCTCGGCCTGTCCCACGCCTACGCTGCCGCCAAACGCGGCCTCAAGGTCAGCGTTTTCGAGCGCACCGCCACGCCCCTTGGCGCTTCGGTGCGCAACTTCGGTCAGGCGCTGGTCACTGGTCAGCCACCCGGCCCGATGCTTGAACTGGCCAAGGCCAGCCGCGAGATCTGGGGCGACTGGGCGCAACTCGCCGGTCTGCAGATCAAGCGTAACGGCTCGTACCTGTTCGCGCGCAGCGAAGCCGAAGAGCAATTGCTCGAAGCTTTCTGCAACGGCCGCGCCGTGGAGCACGGGTACAACGTCGCCTTGCTGCGCGGCGCAGCCCTGCGTGATCTGTACCACGGTCAGTTCAGCCACCACCGCGCTGCATTGCACGGCCTGGACGATCAACAGCTGTACTCGCGGGAAGCTATCCCGGCGCTGATCGACTATCTGCGCCGCGACCTCGGCGTCGAGTTTCACTTCTCGACGCTGGTGCGCGACGTCGAACCGGGGCGCCTGCACAGCACCGCCGGCAGCTTCACGGCAAAGCAGATCATCGTCTGCTCCGGCCACGATTATCAGACCCTGCTGGCCGAGCCGATTGCCGCGCTCGACCCGCAGATCTGCCGGCTGCAGATGCTCCGCGCCAAACCGCAAGTCGAGCTGAATCTGCAACACGCCTTGCTCACCGGTTTGAGCTGCGTGCACTACGGCGCCTTCGCCGATCTGCCGCAAGCGGCGGCGGTGCAGGCGCAGATCTTGCGCGAACAGCCGCACCTGCACGACAACGGCATTCACCTGCTGATGAGCCCGACGCCGTATGGCGAGCTGATCATCGGCGATTCGCACCATTACGGCAGCGATCCGTCGCCGTTCAATGCCGAGCAAGTGGACAACTGGATGCTCGAACTGGCCGAGCACACCCTGGGCTGCAAGGTGCAGGTGGTCGAGCGCTGGCAGGGTGTCTATGGTGCCCGTGGGCCGGGTCCGTTTTCGTTGCTGCGCCCGGCACCGGGGCTCAGTGTGGCGTTGATGCACACCGGCGTCGGCATGAGCGTCGGCCCCGCACTCGCCGAGCGCAATGTCGCGCAGTGGCTGGAGGAAGTTTGATGACCGGTCATGAGCAAGTCGTCGCTCGGGTGTTCGGCTTGTACGAGCGCTTTGGCAGCAGCGATTACATCGGCGAGCCGGTATCGCAGATCGAACATATGTCCCAGGCCGCGCAGTTGGCGATGGCTGAAGGGTTTGATGATGAAGTGGTGCTGGCGGCGTTCTTCCATGACATCGGCCATTTGTGTGCCGAAGGCGCGGAGAACATGGGCGGTTATGGCGTGGTCAGCCATGAGCGGCTGGGGGCTGATTATTTGCGTGAAGCGGGGTTCAGCGAGCGCATGGCACGGTTGGTGGAATATCACGTGCAGGCCAAGCGCTATCTGACCTTGCGTGAGCCTGGGTATTTCGAGCGCCTGAGTGAAGCGAGTCGCCGGACCCTGGAGTATCAGGGCGGGGTGATGAGCGAGGCTGAGGCGGATGTGTTTGAGCGCGATCCGTTGTGTGCCGTGAGTTTGCGCATGCGGCAGTGGGATGAGCTGGCCAAGGAGAGGTCGGTGCCGGTGATGGACCTCGGCTTGCTGAAGGAGAAAGCGGTGCGGCTGCTGGCAGCTTGAGTCTCTGGATCGAGTTGCGGCTATCGCGAGCAGGCTCACTCCTACAAGGTGAACGCGATCAATTGTAGGAGTGAGTCTGCTCGCGATAGCGCCAGATCAGGCGCTACAAATCTGCAGCCAATAGATCAATCTGCTCCTGCCGCTCCGCCTGATTCAACTTCGGATGCGGATTGAGCGAAGACCACTGCGGGTGCGCCCGCGCTTTGCTCAGTGCATCCGGTAGCTTGCCCTCGCGCCAGGTCTTGTCCTGCGGTGTGGCAACCTGAACCGCCTCCATTGCCGCATGCCCGCGCTGATCCAGCGCCAGCAACAGTTGGCGCTGGCGCAACGCCAACAGCCGCAGCACCCCGTCATCCACGGTCAATTCCCGCTGTCCCTTGATCTTGCCCAGCAAGCGGCTGCCATAACTGCGCGCGGTTTGCAGTGCGCCGCCGGCAATCGCCCCGGCCAGCGCCGCAGCGCCAAGGGTGATCCCGCCCACCAGCAGATCAACCCCAGCTCCCGCCGCGGCACCGGCCGCAATCCCGCCGCCTACTCGCACGCCGAGTTGCTTCAGGGTTTCCGGGTTGAACAAGTCATCGCCCCAACGCCCATCGAGCAACGGCAGATCACTGGCCGCAGCATCCTGCGGGCGGAACGCGTAGAGCTTGAGCAATGCCTCGACGCATTTCTGTTCACGCTGGCGCACGGCTTTGCGCAGTTCGCTGATCGCTTGCTGTTCCTGCTCGGCGTCGCTGACCACGCTGCGCCGGCACGCGGCGCAGTCGATCAGCAACTCAGCGATCAAACGTGCCGCACTTTGCTGGCGGGCGAGACGCTGGGCCTGTTGATCGGCGATCAAGCGTTGCAGTTGCGGACGGGCGTTTTCCAGGAGCAATGCGAGGCTTTCGTACAGTCGTCGTTCGCCATCCTCCGGCGGCGCAACGCTGTCGAACCGCACCAACGCATGCAGGCCGAGCCGCGCCAACGCTTCGCGCCAGTCCGGCTCGCGATGGCTGGCGCTGCTGACGAAATTCAGCACCGGCAGCAGTGGTTTACCGCAACTGGCCAGCACTTCGAGTTCGTCACGATACTTGGCCAGCACCGGTTCGCGGGCGTCGATCACATAGAGTCCGGCATCGGAGGCGAGCAGTTGCCGCAGCACCTTGGCCTCCTGTTCGAAACGCTGGCGCGCCTCGCTGCCGTCGAGAAACCGCGTCAGTCGTGCCGGGCCGTCGAGACGTTCGCCGGGGCGCTCCAGACGTTCCAGGAAATCCAGCAGGGCAATGGCGTCTTCCAGCCCGGGTGTGTCGTAGAGATCAAGCAATGGCTCGCCATCCACCGACAACCGCGCACCCTCGACATGTCGAGTGGTGCTCGGCCGGTGCGAGACTTCGCCGAAACCGACGTCGCGGGTCAGGGTGCGCAGCAGCGAAGTCTTGCCGACGTTGGTGTGGCCGACCACCGCGAGTTTCAGTGGGGCTTTGCGGGCATCAGTCATGACCTGTCTCCAGCCAGTTCATCGGCGCGCAATCGGCGAACGGCAACTCCAGTTGTTGCAGCGCGACGTGCCAGTCGCCGAGGCGGGCGCTGTCCAGCGCTTCGCCGGGCGGCGCTTGCAGCAGCCAGATCCGGGTGGCGCTGGCGTTGCGCGCCAGTTCGGCGATCAGTGCGAGGCTGCCGCGATCCGGCGAGCGCCGTGGATCACAGGCGATCAGCAGGCGCGCCGGGGGGAAACGGCTGAGTTGTTCGAGCAGTTTGTGTCGCGATTCGCGGCTGTCGAGGATCCCGGCGTTGCTCACGGTTTTCGGCAGCGCTGGCGGCCACGGGCGCTGGTCGTCGAGTTCGATGGCCACCAACAAGGCGCCCTCGCTGGTCTGTTCGCTGACGCTGCTTTGGACCCGATGCAATTGCTGCGGCGCGGCGTCGTTGATGCCGAGACGTTCGCTGGTCGGCATCAGCCGCTCACGCAGCTCGGCGTAACCGGGCAGGTTCAAGTCCAGCGTCAGCGCGGCTTTGCCGCGACTCCAGCGCCAGAAGCACAACACTGCCAGCAGCAGGCGCGGCAGCACGCCGTAGACCAGCAGCACGCCGACCAGCCAGGTCGCCCAGGCCTGTCGTGCGCTTTCGATATCCAGCGCTGCGCCGCCACTGGCGCGGATCATCTCCACGGTCGGCACGTTGAAGCCGAGCAGTGCCGGCACCGCGCCGAGGGCTTGAGTCAGGTTGATGAACGTGTCAGCGCCGAGAATCGTGGTTTCCCAGACGAAGCCGTAGCGCCGGGTCGCCATCAGCGTCAGCAGCAACAGCAGGGCGCTGAGCATCGCCAGTAACCACAGACCATTGACCAATGTGCCGAGGGCCCAGCGATTGAGTTTTTTGCGTTGCAGCATCAGCAGCAGGGCCGGAGCGAGTTGCGCGGCTTTGGCATCGCGGGCGAGTTTTTCGCTGAGCCACAGCCACAGGCGGCCGAGGGTGGCGCCGTGTTCGCCGGCAAGGATCAGCCCCAGCGCCCAGCTCAGCAGCAGAATCAGATTCAGTCCGAGCAGACTGCCCAAGGCCCAGAACACATTGACCGGTGTCTGGCTCAGCGCGGCGAAGGCCAGACCGGCGCCGCTCAGCAGCGCGAAAATGACCAGCAGCACCAGTGCCAGACGCGCGCCTTGCAGCCAGTGCCTGAGTGCTGCGCCCAGCCCGTCGCGCTCGGCCAGCCACACAGCGCGGTGCTGAATACGGCCCGGCAGATCGCCGCCGGCCGCGCGGGCCAGACGATTGGCCTCCAGATCATCCAGGGGACCTGCGTGTTCTTCGCGCAGGCGGATGGTTTCAGTCAGCCAGAGGTTTTGCAGTGGAGTCAGTTCAGTCACGCGCCATTCCGTTGCTCAATTGAGCAGTGAGCATAACCGCTGTGGCGCTTATCGGGTCAAGCGAGGCTCTGGTATCCTCGCCGGTATGACTAAATCACTCCCCCTCAGCCTGATCGCAGCCCTCGGTGAAAACCGTGTGATCGGCGTCGACAACAGCATGCCCTGGCACCTGCCGGGGGACTTCAAATACTTCAAGGCCACGACCCTTGGCAAGCCGATCATCATGGGCCGCAAGACCTGGGATTCCCTCGGCCGTCCGCTGCCGGGCCGCTTGAACATCGTAGTCAGCCGTCAGCCAGATCTGCTGCTGGAAGGGGCGGAAGTGTATCCGTCGCTGGAAGCCGCGGTGGTTCGCGCCGAGGAGTGGGCGAAGGCGCAGGGCGTCGATGAGTTGATGCTGATTGGCGGCGCGCAGTTGTATGCGCAAGGGCTGGCGCAGGCCGATCGTCTGTATTTGACCCGAGTGGCGCTGAGTCCGGAGGGTGATGCGTGGTTTCCGGAGTTCGATCTGAACCAGTGGACACTGGTGTCGAATGTGCCGAATCCGGCTGAGGGCGACAAGCCCGCGTACAACTTCGAGGTCTGGGAAAAGGCCTGAAAGATCGCAGCCTGCGGCAGCTCCTACAAGGTTTGTGCATTTTCCCTGTAGGAGCTGGCGAAGCCTGCGATCTTTTGGTCTTGCTTTACATCAAGTCTGAGCCAGCTCCGCGTGCTCATCCGCATCCAGCAGCGCTTTATCTGTCTGCTGCATCACTTGACTGGTAATCGCACCGGCGGTGATCGAACCACTCACGTTCAACGCCGTACGACCCATGTCGATCAGCGGCTCAACCGAAATCAGCAGCGCCACTAGCGACACCGGCAAGCCCATCGCCGGCAGCACGATCAGTGCCGCGAACGTCGCGCCGCCACCAACACCGGCCACACCGGCCGAGCTCAGGGTGACAATCGCCACCAGCGTCGCGATCCACAGCGGATCCAGCGGGTTGATGCCGACCGTTGGTGCAACCATCACCGCCAACATCGCCGGGTACAGACCTGCGCAACCGTTCTGGCCGATGGTCGCACCGAACGAGGCGGCGAAACTGGCGATCGACTGCGGAATACCCAGGCGACGGGTCTGCGCTTCGATGCTCAGCGGAATGCTCGCCGCGCTGGATCGGCTGGTGAACGCGAACGTCAGCACCGGCCAGATCTTGCGGAAGAAACGCACCGGGTTGATCCCGGCCGCCGACACCAGCAGGCCGTGTATCACGAACATCAGGCCCAGACCGAGGTACGAGACCACGACGAAACTGCCGAGCTTGATGATGTCCTGCAGATTGGAACCGGCCACCACTTTGGTCATCAGCGCCAGCACGCCGTAAGGGGTCAGCTTCATCACCAGACGCACCAGACGCATCACCCAGGCTTGCAGAGTGTCGATGGCGTTGATCACTTTCTGACCTTTTTCGACGTCATCCTTGAGCAGTTGCAGTGCTGCAACCCCGAGGAACGCCGCGAAAATCACCACGCTGATGATCGAAGTCGGCTTGGCCCGCGCCAGGTCGGCGAACGGGTTCTGCGGAATGAACGACAGCAGCAGCTGCGGCACATTCAGGTCGGCAACCTTGCCGGCGTAGTCGGTCTGGATGGTTTGCAGGCGGGCCATTTCCTGCGTGCCGGCGACCAGGCCTTCGGCGGTGAGGCCGAACAGGTTAGTCAGGCCGATGCCGATCAGCGCCGCAATCGCGGTAGTGAACAGCAGGGTGCCGATGGTCAGGAAGCTGATCTTGCCCAGCGACGACGCGTTGTGCAGACGTGCAACCGCGCTGAGGATCGAGGCGAACACCAGCGGGATCACGATCATTTGCAGCAGTTGCACGTAACCGTTGCCGACCAGATCGAACCAGCCTATCGAGGCTTTCAGTACCGGGTTGCCGGCTCCGTAAACAGTGTGCAGGGCAACACCGAAGGCTACGCCGAGCACCAGCGCGAGCAGGACTTTTTTCGCCAGGCTCCACGTCGTGTGGCGGGTTTGCGCCAGACCGAAGAGCAGGGCGAGGAACACCAGCAGATTGAGGATCAGCGGCAGATTCATGAAGACTCCGATAAGACTTGTGCCAGTCGCCTTCGGGGGCAACTGCGAACCGGCAAGCCTAACAGTTTGATTTCCAATGAATTAATACCGAAATTGCAGGTCATCCGTCGTTTTTGGAATAAGCGCTTGTCGCTCTCGGCAATGCAACTGGCGTTGAGGAGACGTAAGCGGTCGCTGACAGACGGGGACTGTCACACTTATTTGTTAGCGTCGATGTCTTTCAGTCAGGGAGAAAACGCCGATGAAGTTCGCACCGAAAATGCTCGCTGTGGTTCTTGGATTGGGCTTGGCCGCTCATGCATTCGCCACCGACCTGAAGCACTGGCCGGCGGATCAGGCCAAGGCACTGGACGCGATGATCGCGGCCAACGCCAACAAAGGTAATTACGCGGTGTTCGACATGGACAACACCAGTTACCGCTACGACCTCGAAGAGTCGTTGTTGCCGTTCATGGAAAACAAGGGCCTGATCACCCGCGAAAAACTCGATCCCTCCCTGAAACTGATGCCGTTCAAAGACACCGCCGACCACAAGGAAAGCTTGTTCAGTTACTACTATCGCCTGTGCGAAGTCGACGACATGGTCTGCTACCCATGGGTAGCGCAGGTGTTCTCCGGCTTCACCCTCAAGGAGCTCAAAGGTTACGTCGATGAGCTGATGGCGTCGGGCAAACCGGTGCCGGCGACTTATTACGAAGGCGATTTGGTGAAGAAGCTCGACGTCAATCCGCCGAAGATCTTCACCGGCCAGCAAGAGCTGTACAACAAGCTGATGGAGAACGGCATCGAGGTCTACGTGATGACCGCCGCCTCGGAGGAACTGGTGCGCATGGTCGCGGCTGATCCGAAGTACGGCTACAACGTCAAACCGCAGAACGTGATCGGCGTGACCACGTTGCTGAAGAACCGCGAAACCGGCGAGCTGACTACTGCGCGTAAGCAGATCACCGCTGGCAAGTATGACGAGAAGGCCAACCTCGGCCTCGAGCTGACCCCGTACCTGTGGACCCCGGCGACCTGGATGGCCGGCAAGCACGCGGCGATCCTGACCTACATCGATGAGTGGAAAAAACCGGTACTGGTGGGCGGCGATACCCCGAGCAGCGACGGCTACATGCTGTTCCACGATGTGGATGTAGCCAAGGGCGGCATTCACTTGTGGGTCAACCGCAAGGACAAATACATGACCCAGCTCAACGGCATGATGGCCAAGCACGCAGCGGCGCAGGCCAAGGAAGGGTTGCCGGTGACGGCGGACAAGAACTGGGTGATCGTTAAACCCGAGGACATTCAGTAAGCCACACAGGGCCAGTTTGGGAGCGAGCCTGCTCGCGAAAGCGTAGTGTCAGTCACCCTCTTCTTTTCTGACATACCGCATTCGCGAGCAGGCTCGCTCCCACAGTTTGATCTTCAGTGACTTTGGGATCTCGGTCAGACAAAAAATGCCCCGCACTCAGGCGGGGCATTTTTGTGTTCGACGCTTGAAGCTTACAGCCCGTCGAGCATCGCCTTGTTGCGCACCGCACCCTTGTCGGCGCTGGTCGCCAGCAGGGCGTAGGCCTTCAGGGCGGTGGTCACTTTGCGTGGACGCTGCTCGACCGGTTTCCAGCCTTTCTTGTCCTGCTCGACCCGGCGCGCAGCCAGTTCTTCATCGCTGACCAACAGGTTGATCGAGCGGTTCGGGATGTCGATCAGCACTTTGTCGCCGTCCTGCACCAGACCGATCGCGCCACCGGCCGCAGCCTCTGGTGAAGCGTGGCCGATCGACAGACCGGAAGTACCGCCGGAGAAACGACCGTCGGTGAGCAACGCACAGGCTTTGCCCAGACCTTTGGACTTCAGGTACGACGTCGGGTAGAGCATTTCCTGCATGCCCGGGCCGCCTTTCGGGCCTTCGTAGCGAATGATGACGATGTCGCCTTCCTTCACTTCGTCGGCGAGGATGCCGCGCACGGCGCTGTCCTGGCTTTCGAAGATCTTCGCGTTGCCTTCGAAGACATGGATCGACTCGTCGACGCCGGCGGTTTTCACCACGCAGCCATCGAGGGCGATGTTGCCGTACAGCACAGCCAGGCCGCCTTCTTTCGAATAAGCGTGTTCGAAGCTGCGGATGCAGCCGTTTTCACGGTCGTCATCCAGGGTTTCCCAACGGGTCGACTGGCTGAACGCGGTCTGGGTCGGGATGCCCGCCGGGCCGGCCTTGAAGAAGTGATGCACGGCTTCGTCGGTGGTCTGGGTGATGTCCCACTTGGCGATGGCTTCTTCCATGCTGCGACTGTGCACGGTCGGCAGGTCGGTGTGCAGCAGGCCGCCACGAGCAAGGGAACCGAGGATGCTGAAGATGCCGCCAGCGCGGTGCACGTCTTCCATGTGGTACTTCTGGATGTTCGGCGCGACCTTGCACAGTTGCGGCACGCTGCGCGAGAGACGGTCGATGTCGCGCAGATCGAAATCGATCTCGGCTTCCTGGGCGGCAGCCAGCAGGTGCAGGATGGTGTTGGTCGAACCGCCCATGGCGATGTCGAGCATCATCGCGTTCTCGAACGCCTTGAAATTGGCGATGTTGCGCGGCAGCACGGATTCGTCGTTCTCGCCGTAGTAACGCTTGCACAGCTCGACGATGGTGCGGCCAGCCTGCAGGAACAGCTGCTCGCGGTCGCTGTGGGTCGCCAGGGTCGAACCGTTGCCCGGCAGTGCGAGACCGAGGGCTTCAGTCAGGCAGTTCATCGAGTTGGCGGTGAACATGCCGGAGCACGAACCGCAGGTCGGACAGGCGCTGCGCTCGTACTCGGCAACCTTCTCGTCAGAAGCGCTGGAGTCGGCGGCGATCACCATGGCGTCGACGAGGTCGAGGCCGTGGGAAGCGAGTTTGGTCTTGCCGGCTTCCATCGGGCCGCCGGACACGAAGATCACCGGAATGTTCAGACGCAGGGCGGCCATCAGCATGCCCGGGGTGATCTTGTCGCAGTTGGAGATGCAGACGATGGCGTCGGCACAGTGAGCGTTGACCATGTATTCGACCGAGTCGGCGATGATCTCGCGGCTCGGCAGCGAATACAGCATGCCGTCGTGGCCCATGGCAATGCCGTCATCCACGGCGATGGTGTTGAATTCTTTCGCTACACCACCGGCGCGTTCGATTTCCCGGGCAACCAGTTGACCGAGGTCTTTGAGGTGCACGTGGCCCGGCACGAACTGGGTGAAGGAGTTGGCAATGGCGATGATCGGCTTCTTGAAGTCGTCATCTTTCATCCCGGTGGCGCGCCACAGTGCGCGGGCGCCGGCCATGTTGCGGCCGTGGGTGGATGTTTTCGAGCGGTAATCTGGCATGGAGCACTCCGGGCGGCTAATCAGGTATCAAAAGGGAGTGAGCTTCTATTGACGTCTGGAACACTCAGAAATGGCCGTGTGTCCTGGATGTTGCCGATGACTTTGCGGGATCGCCGCTTGCCTCAGCCTGAGCTCATAAACCCGCCGGGGGATGAATGGCGATGAATCAGCCGATTCTACACCGCTGGCGTCTGGAGGGAATGGCGCAAAGCGTTGTTCCAGTGCCGACGGTGCGTATGGCATGACGATCGGCAGGCTCAATCGCTGCCAGAGGGCGTGATGGTGCCGCTCTCGATCATTCTGGCGCGATGACTGATCCGCTTGTTCAACGCCAGTGCGATGCAGCTGAGCAGGACAAAACAGTAGCCGAGGGTGGTTTGCAGGTTGCTTGGGCTCAGGCTGATCAAGGCGCTGATCAATCCGCCACAAATGAAAATGATCGTACTGCCTGCCGAAGCCGAAGTGCCGGCATTCTCGGGAAACAGGCTCATGGCCCGCGACGTGGCTGCAGGGCGTGCGATGGTGGTGCCGGCGGTGCAGATCAACATCGGAATCAGCACCGTGGCCGCTGAGAGCGCAAGGTGCCTGGCCATGAACAGCATTACCAGCCCCGCCAGCAGGATCAGGCTCAGCCCGACCACCATTTGCTGTCCGGGCGAGATTCGCCGGCTTAGCAGCGTGGCGACGATCCCGCCAGTGACATAGGCCGCACCGTAGATCAGCAGGATCAGCGAGAAGTCGTAGGCTGACAGCTGCAATTGATCCATGAAGATCAACGGCGAAATGACGATGAACGAGAAGTGGCAGGCGAACGCGAAAGCCGAGATCAGCCAATAGCCGACGAACTCGAAATCCCCCAGCACCCGTCGGTAAGCCTTGAGAAAATGGATGGGTGTATCTCTTGCAGCGGGCCGACCACTGTCCAGAAAAAGCCAGGCCTTGAGCAACACTACAAGCGCCAGAGCGATGAACAGCCAGAAGCTGCCACGCCAGCCCAGGGTCGCCTGCAGAAAGGTCCCGGCCAGCGGTGACACCGAGATGAATATCCCGGTGGCGGTCACCATCAGGATCCGCAGACGATCACGCTCTGCGCCCTCGAACAGATCCTGCACCAGCGCCTGTGACAGGACGAAACAGCCGCAGCCGATGGCCTGCACGATGCGAAAGGTCATGAACAGTGTGTAGTCACTGGCCATTACGCAACCGATGGCGCCGAGGATCGAGACAGCCATGCCGGCGAGCAACAAGCCCTTGCGCCCGATAACGTCGGACAACGGCCCGATCAGCAGTTGGGCAAAGGCGATGCCCACTGCGAACAGGCTGATCGACAGGGCGATGTCGGTCGGGGTGCTGGCGAAGTGTTCGGCCAGTGCCGGGAACGATGGCAGCAGGACATCCAGCGGAAACACCCCCAGCAGCACCATGGCCAAAAGCAGACTTACCGCCCCGCGTCGTTGTCGGGTAGTTGCCACCGTTCTTCCTTCAAGCATCGATCAGTCCTGCCTTGGCGAAAAGTTTGCGGTTGTTGGGTAGCGCGAAGAATCCGGCCCTTTCGAGTGCGGCAAGCGTGGCCGTGGCTCCGGATCTGGCACGCTGGCGGCTGGCCTGTTCGTTGGTCAGGCTGCCGAGGATTTCCTTGATCGCGCCTTCGCCAATGCCGGCGCGGCGCAGGCTTTGGTGCAGCCATTGCTCGTCGACTTCGAAGAAGGTCGCCAGGGTCTCCAGCAAGGTTCTGGCCGCGAAGGCGCGCTGGCGGCTGTTCAGGGTCAACCAGAGGTAGTGGAAGACCTCGGAAAAAAACCGGCTGTGGCGCGCTTCGTCAGCGAGATGGTCGCGCAACATGTCATTCACGCTGCTGACCAACGTTTCTCGACACACCTCCAGCAGCTCCCGGGCAATGATGGTTTCCGAAACGAAACCGAGCAGAAACCATGCCAGCGGGCGTTTGCTTTCCGGGGTTCGGGCGATCTGACCGGTCAGGCGGGTAATGCGCAGCGGCATCTGCGGACGACCGGTGAAACCATGCAGTTCGGCGATCTGTTCGGCTAGACGATGGGAGAACAGCGCGTGATAACCCTCGTCGGTATAGAGCTGCAGCGCGGCGGTTTTCATCCGTGAAGGAATGTATGCGGGCAACTCGCCATGGACTATGGTTTCCACGGCGCGGTTGACGATGCGGTGCTCAAGCAGCGTGGTGTAGTCGAGAAAGTGCACCAGGTGACTGGCTGCGAGCCGATGCATGACCCTGCTACCTGCAGCTTTGATGGCCGGGTGGGACAGGTACGGCAGGAATGCCGGCGGAAACCAGAAGCGTGTCTGCAGTTGCAACGGCAGGTCTGCGGGTAACTGGTAGTCGTGCCGACTGGTGCGTACCGAAGCGTGGTTGTCCCAATCGCCGAGGGTGAATCGAAGCGCCGAGGGCTCTGGCGCTTCGGGCTGATCCGCGGTTGGTGCGCTCATGGACGCGTCTCCCGCAACAAATCGCGCATTTCCTGACACATCGCCTGACCGTCGCTGGCGCCGCAGCCGACAAAGAACAACGGTTGTTCAGCGCTGCCTTCGAGTTTGAGCAGGGCTTCAACCTGACGATCGGCAAACGCCCCGGTCAGCCACGTTCCCAGGCCCAGCGCCGTGGCCACCAGTTGAAAGGTCTGCGACAGGTGACCCGCCTCGACGAACGCCATGCGATAGGCGCGCGAGTGTTCATACTTCCACCAGAGTTTGTCGAAGCGTGCGGTGATGAACAGACCTAGCGGCAGGTTATTGATGAAATGCTGGCCCGCCAGCAAATGACCCAGCGCGGGGTCGGGCAAGGGATTGACTCGGCTGAGTGCGTGTTCTGCCGGGTGATAGGCATAGATGCCCGGTTTCAGGCCTTCGATATTGCGAGCCAGGAGAAAACCTTCGCAGGCATTCAATCCGCCACCCGACGGGCTGCTGCGACGGGCGCCGAGGCCCTCGGCGATGCTCTCGTCGCGGTCATTGTCGCGATGGCGAAGAAAACCCAGCGAGAGGTACAGCAGCGTGCCGACGTCATTGAGCGTGATCGCTGCGCCAGTGAAGGAGCGGCAGGTTTTTCTCAGGCGCAGGACATTGCCCAGGCTGGCGACGGTCAGGGCCGCAGAGGCGGGCAGGGTGATCAGAGCTTTGTCTTGATGGATCGGGCGATCTTGCGCGGGTGCCGGTGTGGTCAGCACGGCGCTGCAATGGTTCAGGTATTGCCTGGACCACTCTTGAATATTCTGGGGTATCTGTTCGCAGGGAATGTTCTGGGTGCCAATATGATAAATCTTCGACAATTCATCCCAGCCCCATGGCGGACTGTCTATTTTTGCAACGGTTAATATGCCCGCGTTCAGAAGTTGTGAGTCTATTATGTTGCGTCTGTCGAACTGTTCCGGGTTATTGATAAGTTGTGCAAGTCGACAAGAGTAAGTCAGGTCAAGTTCGTGCTGGGTGTGATCTTTATAGTTCCAGACAATTTGCCCGGGTGTGCGCGGCAATATGAATAAATAAGGATTGATGTGCATGTTGTATTGATCGCTCTGGAAAAAGGGTCGAAAGAACGCTGGGGTGCCGGCACTCCCCAGCGTTCTGGCTCACTTAGCGGGCTTTAGGCGCAACCAGGAAGGCCAGGTTTGCGATTTTGTTGGTTTCCAGAGTAATTGCTTTCATAAGTATGAACTCCTTGTTCATTGAGAGTGAATGTCACCGTCGTGGTGACAACTTAATAATAGGTTGTAATGAATTATTGGCAAGCGATACTTGGGTAGGAAATTTCTATTAATTTTGTCGGAGTGGGCGTGCTGCCAGGGCGGGTTTGTAAGTATTAGTTCTTGAAATGTAATGCGCAGGGAAATGTCCTGCATGCATGTAGGAAGTTAGTTGTAGGAAAGAGGAAGCCAATTCGCCGACATTGCATCGCCGTAAAGCCAACGGGAAGCCCGCAGGCTCCCCGTTTCATGGGGCTGTCAGCTGTTAGGCAGCAGACGGCAGGTGATGCTCTTGATGTAGCGAGTCTCGGCGATGGCCGGGTGCACCGGGTGATCCGGGCCTTGACCGCCGCGCTCGAGCATCTGGATGTTGCGGTCCAGATGACGGGCGCTGGTCAGCAGGATGTTCTGCAGGTCGTCCTCCGGCAGGTGCATCGAGCATGAAGCGCTGACCAGAATGCCGTCCTTGGTCAGCAGGCGCATGGCTTGCTCGTTCAGGCGACGGTAGGCGCCTTCGCCGTTCTTCATGTCTTTCTTGCGCTTGATGAACGCTGGCGGGTCGGCAACGATCACGTCGAAACGTTCTTCACTGGCCTTGAGTTCCTTCAGCGCTTCGAAGACGTCGCCTTCGATGCAGGTCATCTTGTCGGCGAAGCCGTTCAGCGCGGCGTTGCGCTCGACGCCGTCGAGGGCGAAGCCCGATGCGTCGACGCAGAACACTTCGCTGGCGCCGAACGCAGCAGCCTGCACGCCCCAGCCACCGATGTAGCTATAGAGGTCGAGGACGCGTTTGCCTTTGGCGTAGGGGGCGAGGCGGGCGCGGTTCATGCGGTGGTCGTAGAACCAGCCGGTTTTCTGGCCGCCAATGACCGGTGCTTCGAATTTCACGCCGTTCTCTTCCAGTGCCACCCACTCCGGCACTAGGCCGAACACGGTTTCGACGTAGCGGTTGAGGCCTTCGGCGTCACGGGCGGCGGAGTCGTTCTTGAACAGGATGCCGCTTGGCTTGAGCACTTGGGTCAGTGCAGCGATCACGTCATCTTTATGCGCTTCCATGGTCGCCGAGGCGATCTGCACCACGAGGATGTCGCCGAAACGGTCGACTACCAGGCCTGGCAGCAGGTCGGAGTCGCCGTAGACCAGGCGATAGAACGGCTTGTCGAACAGACGCTCGCGCAGTGAAAGGGCCACGTTCAGGCGGTGCACCAGCAGCGACTTGTCCAGCGCCAGTTTGATGTCACGCGACAGCAGGCGCGCGCAGATCAGGTTGTTCGGGCTCATCGCGACGATGCCCAGCGGCTTGCCGCCAGCGGCTTCGAGGATCGCCTGATCGCCGGCCTTGAAGCCGTGCAGTGGCGTGGCGGCCACATCGATTTCGTTGCTGTAGACCCACAAGTGGCCGTTGCGCAGGCGACGGTCGGCGTTGGCTTTGAGGCGCAGGCTAGGCAGGGACATGACGTCGCTCCGGAAAAAAGAGCGGGAGTATACCGTGTTGATGCGTGTGCAGGTTCAGCGCTGGACATGTGGCGAGGGAGCTTGCACCTGCCGGGCTGCGAAGCGGCCCCAATTCATGCAACTCGATTCATCAGGACGAACCGGTTGGCAGGGCTTGCGACTGCTGCGCAGCCGAGCGGGTGCAAGCTCCCTCGCCACAGAGGCGCGTCAGGCAGAGAGCGCGTCGATCAACTCACGGCTGAACGCCGGAATATCGTCCGGCTGGCGGCTGCTGATCAAGTGACCGTCCTTGACCACTTCCTTGTCGACCCAATTGGCCCCGGCATTCACCAAATCATCCTTGAGCGTTTTGTAGCTGGTCAGGGTCTTGCCGTTGACCAGCCCGGCGGAAATCAGCAGCCAGCTGCCGTGGCAGATCACCGCGATCGGTTTGCCGGCGGAGGCGCCGGTCTTGACCAGATGCTGGGCATCCTGGTCGATGCGGATGGTGTCGGAGTTCTGCACCCCGCCCGGCAGGACGATCGCGTCGTACTGCTCGCTGCTGGCGCCTTGAAATGTCTGGTCGACCTTGAAGTCATCTGCCGGTTTGTCGTGGTTCCAGCCTTTGACCTTGCCGGCCTCGGCCGAAAGGATGTCGACCTGGGCGCCGGCCTGCTCCAGTGCTTGCTTGGGGCCGGTCAATTCGACCTGTTCGAAACCGTCTGTAACCAAAATGGCGACGCGTTTGCCGTTAAGTGTGTTGGCCATCGCTAAGCTCCTGAGTCTGTGGACGTTTGCCGCCGCACGGGAGCTGAGTCATCCCATGGGCATTACAGATTCCGAAGCCTGAGCGTGAATGAAAGTTCCTGACAATTGCCCACTGGTGTGTCGTCCTGCGGTTTTTAGAGGTTAGAATCGCCGCCTGTCCCAGAGTGTGTACTTATGTCCCAAGAGCTGACCACCGAACAGATTCAACAATCCCTGCAAGGCATCAGCGTGCCGGCGCAGCCGCAGATCATGGTGGATCTGCAGATGGAGCAGTACATGCCCGACCCGGACCTGGAGGTGATCGCCAGGCTGATCTCCCAGGATCCCGGCCTGTCCGGTTCTCTGCTGAAAATCGTCAACTCGCCGTATTACGGCCTGAGCAACAAGATCACTTCGATCCAGCGTGCGGTGAACCTGTTGGGCAGTCGGTCGATCATCAACCTGATCAACGCGCAGTCGATCAAGGGCGAGATGAACGATGACACCATCGTCACCCTCAATCGTTTCTGGGACACCGCCCAGGACGTGGCGATGACGTGCCTGACCCTGGCCAAGCGCATCGGCACCCAGGCCGGCGACGAAGCCTACGCCTTGGGGCTGTTCCACGACTGTGGTGTGCCGTTGATGCTGCAGCGATTCCCCAACTACATGTCGGTACTGGAAAAGGCTTACGCCAACGCCAGCGCCGAATGCCGGGTGGTGGACACCGAGAACGCCGAGTTCAATACCAACCACGCGGTGGTCGGTTACTACACCGCCAAGTCGTGGCGCCTGCCGGAACATGTCAGCACGGCGATCGCCAATCACCACAATGCGTTGGCGATCTTCAGCGACGAGTCCTCGCGCAATAGCCAGATGAAGAATCTGCTGGCGATCCTGAAGATGGCCGAGCACATCTGTGCGTCTTACCGTGTACTGGGCAATCAGACCGAAGACCACGAGTGGAACAGCATCGGCCCGCTGATTCTCGATTACGTCGGTCTGTCGGACTACGATTTCGAAACCCTCAAACAGACGATCCGCGACCTCGGCGCGCATTGATTCGAGAACGCCATGCCTGAATTGCCGGAAGTCGAAACCACCCGCCGGGGCATTGCTCCGCACCTGGAAGGCCAGCGCGTCAGCCGGGTGATCGTGCGTGACCGCCGGCTGCGCTGGCCGATCCCCGAAGACCTCGATGTGCGCCTGTCCGGGCAGCGCATCGTGCTGGTCGAGCGGCGGGCCAAGTATCTGTTGATCAACGCCGAAGTCGGCACTTTGATCAGCCATCTGGGCATGTCGGGCAACTTGCGGTTGGTCGAAGTCGGGTTGCCAGCGCTCAAGCATGAGCACGTCGATATCGAGCTGGAATCCGGTCTGGCGTTGCGCTACACCGATCCACGCCGTTTCGGCGCGATGCTGTGGAGTACCGACCCGCTCAATCACGAACTGTTGATTCGCCTCGGGCCGGAGCCGTTGACCGATCTGTTCGACGGCGAGCGCCTGTTCCAGCTGTCGCGCGGGCGTTCGATGGCGGTCAAGCCGTTCATCATGGACAACGCGGTGGTGGTTGGTGTCGGCAACATTTACGCGACCGAAGCGCTGTTCGCCGCCGGGATCGATCCGCGCCGCGAAGCCAAGAGCATCTCCCGGGCGCGGTATCTGAAGCTGGCGATCGAGATCAAACGCATCCTTGCCGCGGCCATCGAGCGCGGCGGCACCACGTTGCGGGATTTCATCGGCGGTGACGGGCAGCCGGGGTACTTCCAGCAAGAACTGTTCGTTTATGGCCGTGGCGGCGAGCACTGCAAGGTCTGCGGCACCGGCCTGCGCGAAGTGAAGCTGGGGCAACGGGCCAGTGTGTTCTGTCCGCGCTGCCAGACCTGAGGCAACAAGCTGAAAAAGTCCTACGGTCTATAGTGAGTGGTCTCACTGTTCAGCCCGAAGGATCGTGCCATGAAGTCCTTGCAAGTCCTGTTTGCCGCACTGCTGCTGTGTTCCAGCCTGGCTGTCCAGGCCGCGGAAAACGGCAGCGGTGATCCGCGCTACACCATCCAGAACCCGCCCGCCTACGCCATGATCGGCGATTTGCTGATTGCCCGACCCTTATTGGTGGTGGCAACAGTGCTGGGTGCGGGGGTGTTTGTGGTGTCATTGCCGTTTACCGCGTTGGGTGGCGGGGTCGGCGATGCGGGGCAGGCGCTGGTGGTGGACCCGGCGAAAGCTGCGTTTGTGCGGTGTCTGGGGTGTACGGGGGAGGGGTTTGAGCAGCGTGAGTGAGCTGATCAGGATTGTGTGGTGTTGCTGATGGCCCTTTCGCGAGCAGGCTCGCTCCCACAGTTTGAAATGCATTCCAATGTGGGAGCGAGCCCGCTGGCGAAGAGGCCCGAAACAGCGCTACAAAACTGTCAGATCAGGCCTTGCCGGTGATCTTGCGGTACTTCTCCATCAACTGTTCTTCAGTTTCCGGATGCGCCTCGTCCAGTGGAATGCAATCCACCGGGCAGACCTGCTGGCATTGCGGTTCGTCGTAGTGGCCGACGCACTGGGTGCACAGGTTCGGGTCGATCACATAAATCTCTTCGCCTTGGGAAATGGCGGCGTTCGGGCACTCGGGTTCGCAGACGTCGCAGTTGATGCAATCGTCGGTGATGATCAGGGACATGCTAACTCCAGCCGGGGCGGCAGGCCCGGGCGCTATAAATCAATGCGCGCAATTGTGCCGCATTGGCGAGCGCAGTGCACGCTGCTGCGATCAAGGGCACTGACAGCTGCGATCAAAAAACAAAGATCGCAGCCTTCGGCAGCTCCTACTTTTTGAAGCGCAGGGTCAGGGCATCGGCCACGGCCGGATGCACGAACTTGCTGATATCGCCGCCCAGCGCGGCAATTTCCCGCACCAGCGTCGAGGAAATGAACGAATAACGCTCGGACGGGGTGAGAAACAGGCTCTCGACGTCCGGGGCCAGTTGCCGGTTCATGTTGGCCAGCTGGAATTCGTATTCGAAGTCCGACACCGCACGCAGACCACGCAGGAACACATTGGCGTTCTGTTCCTTGGCGAAATGCGCCAGCAGCGTCGAGAAGCCGACCACTTCGACGTTGGGCAGGTGTTTGGTGACCTCGCGAGCCAGTTCAACCCGTTGTTCCAGTGGGAACAGCGGATTTTTCTTCGGGCTGGCGGCGACCGCAATGATCACGTGATCGAACAGGCGCGAGGCGCGTTCGACCAGATCGCCATGGCCCTTGGTAATAGGGTCGAAGGTACCTGGGTACAACACTCGGTTCATCGCGTCGTCCTGGCGGGAGTCCGTTGGGGAGTCGGATGGTATCGCAGCCGTCCCGGTCGGCCAAGTCGCCTGTTGGGTAAGAAAGCACTATAGACGAGGCGATAAACCGGTTTTTTCACGGATTTCTCAGCCGATCGGAGAGGGCAGTCGCCAATTGTGCTGTCAGCCCATACACCGACAATTGCGGGTTGGCGCCAATGCTGGTGGGGAACAGCGAGCCATCGTGAATCGACAGATTGCTCAGTTGATGATGCCGGCCGAGGCTGTCGGTGACTGCGTTTTTCGGGTCTTCACCCATCGCACAACCGCCCATCACGTGGGCACTGCCCAGGCGCGTGCGATACAGCTCAAGGCTCAGACCGTTGATCAGCGTGCGGGCTTCGGCCAGGTTTTTCACGTAGCGCGCATCGGCGTGCATCGGCATCACCGCGTTGGCGCCGCCGGCGAACTGGATCTCGGCCATGCTGTGAAAGGCGCGGCGCAGGCCTTCCCAGGCGTAAGGCGAGACTTGATAGTCGAGCACCGGTGAGCCGTCGCCGCGCAATTCGACACTGCCGCCGGGGCTGTCCGGATGGAAACCGTCGCGCAGCAACGCGAGCATCGCGTGGGTGTGCGGCAGGTCGGCCATGTGTTCGGCGTTCTGCTGGCCGAAGCCGCCGAGCAGCGTCGCCGCCAGCGCGGGTTGCAGCGGTGGCACTTCGAGTTTGTAGCCCATTGGGCCGCTGGTGCCGTCCTTCCATTGGAAATGATCCGAGTAGATCGACTGCGGCGCGCCGTAGAACGGGTTGATCACCTCGTCGAAACGCCCGGCGGACATGTTCACCAGATGCAGGAAGGTGCGTTTGCCGAGGCGCTGATGCGGGTCCGGTGCATCCGAGCGCAGCAGCAGTGCCGGGCTGTTGATGCCGCCGCCGGCCAGCACGTAATGCCGGGCCGTGATCGTGATTTTGCGTCCGGTCGGCGCAACGCAACGTTCGTCCATCGCCACGCATTGCAGGCCGGTGATCTTGTCGCCGTTGATCAGCAGTTTTTCCGCGCGGGCCAGATAGAGCAGTTCGCCGCCCTTTTCCAGGGTCGCCGGAATGGTGGTGACCATCATCGACTGCTTGGCGTTGGTCGGGCAGCCCATGCCGCAGTAACCGAGGTTCCAGCAGCCACGCACGTTGCGCGGGATCAGGTGCCAGCTGTAGCCGAGTTGCTCGCAGCCCTTGCGGATCACGTCGTTGTTGGCGTTGGGCGGGACCATCCACGGCGCGACGCCGAGACGTTGTTCCATGTTCTCGAACCACGGCGCCATCTCGGCCGGGCTGTGGCCTTTGACGTTGTGCTCCCTGGCCCAGTGCTCGAGGGTCGGCTCGGGAGTGCGGAAGCTCGACGTCCAGTTGATCAGCGTGGTGCCGCCCACCGCACGGCCCTGGAGGATGGTGATCGCGCCGTCCTTGCTCATGCGGCCGATGCCTTCCTGATAGAGGCTGCTGTAGGCCTGGTCTTCGAGCATCTTGAAGTCGGAACTGGTCTTGAGCGGGCCTTCTTCGATCAGCAGCACTTTGTAACCGGCGGCGCTGAGGATCTCCGCCGTGGTGCCACCACCGGCACCGCTGCCGATGATTGCGACGTCGGCTTGCAGCGTGAGGTCGCCGGTCAGTTGTGCGCCGTTGTAGGTTTTCCAGCCACGGGCGAGGCCTTCGCGGAACGGGTCGGGTACGGGCATCGATCAGGTTCTCTTGTTCTTGTTGTTCTTGCGGGCGCCTTCGCGAGCTGGCGCGCTCGCACATTTGCAGCGCAATCCCCTGTGGCAGCGAGCCTGCTCGCGAAGGGCGCGACTCGGTTTCAAACGGCAGGCGGGCCGGGGTAGCCGCAATGCGCCCAGGATTCGGCGCGGGTGTACCAGGCCATCATCACCATTTGTTGCAATGAGCTGTGGCCCATGCGCAGCAGGCTCAACGAACTGTTCTGCCAGCGCTCGAGGAAGTTGCGCATGGCCTCGGGGCTGGCGTTTTCCCAACTGCCCCATATCCCGGTGAGCGGGCCGCGGGTGACGGCCAGGCCGAGCACGTCGAACAACTGCCGGGTGAGTTTGAGCATCTCCGGCGACAGGTGATCGAGGCTGTAGTCCAGCGACTTCAAAGTCCCATCTACTGCGCCGGGCATTCTCTCGGCGGCCACGGCGCCTTCGAGCATCACCGGAATCAAGGCGCGCAGAAACAGCAGGTCGCCGTCGCGCAGGGTGACGAAACCGTTGGCCGCGACACTTGATGAACAACCGCTGAGGCTGGCGCCGAGACCGGCGGTGGCGAGAAACGCCGTGGCACCGAGGCTGAATTTCAGCAGGCCACGGCGCGACAGGGCAGGTGTTTCGGTCAGGCTTGGGTGCATTGTTGTTATTACCCGGCGGTGACGACGATTAGCGGATGAACAGCTTCTGGATCAGTTTCTGGATCGATTTGCCGTAGGGCGGGTAAATCAGCCTGGCGGCATTGAAGCGCTGTTTGATCAGCACGCCCTTGGCCTTGCTGAAGGTCAGGAAGCCTTCGTGGCCATGGTAATGCCCCATGCCCGACGGGCCGATGCCGCCGAACGGCATATCGTCCTGCGCCACGTGCAGCAGGGTGTCGTTCAGGCACACGCCGCCAGAGTGGGTTTCGTGCAGCACACGGTTCTGTTCGCGCTTGTCGTAGCCAAAGTAGTAAAGCGCCAGAGGACGCGGGCGCTGGTTGATGTAGGCGAATGCCTGATCGATGTCCTGATACGGCACGATTGGCAGCAGCGGGCCAAAGATTTCGTCCTGCATCACGGTCATCTCGTCAGTGACGTTGAGCAGCAGGCTGTGCGGCATGCGCCGGCCCTGGCCCTGTTCGAACAGCGGGATCAGCAGCGCGCCCTTGCTCGTGGCGTCGCTGACATAACTGTTGAGACGCGTCAGTTGGCGCTGGTTGATGATCGCGGTGTAATCCGGGTTGTCAGCGAGGGTTGGGTAGAAATTGTTCACCACCTGGCGATAGGCTTCGACAAACGCGCCGACGCGGTCTTGCGGTACCAGCACGTAATCGGGGGCGACGCAGGTCTGCCCGGCATTCAGGGTCTTGCCGAAGGCGATGCGTTCGGCGGCGTCCTTGAGCGGCACGTCGCGAGAGACGATGGCCGGGGACTTGCCGCCCAGTTCGAGGGTCACCGGGGTCAGGTTTTCCGCTGCGGCGCGCATCACGTGTTTGCCGATGCTGGTGGCGCCGGTGAACAGCAGGTGATCAAAGCGCAGGCGGGAAAACGCCACGCCGATATCGGCCTCGCCGAGCACCACGCAGACCAGATCTTCGGGGAAAATGCGCCCCAGCAGAGTCTTGAGCAACTGGCCGGTGGCCGGGGTCGATTCGCTGAGCTTGAGCATCACCCGGTTGCCCGCCGCCAGTGCGCCGACCAGCGGGCCGATGGCCAGATACAACGGGTAGTTCCACGGGACGATGATGCCGACCACGCCGAGCGGCTGGTACACGACTTTCGCCGACGCCGGTTGAAAGGCCATGCCGACTTTGCGCCGCGAGGACTTCATCCAGCCCTTGAGATGGCGGCTGGCGTAATGGATGCCGTGCAGGCTGGGCATCAGTTCGGCGAGCAGGGTTTCATCGGCGCTGCGATGACTGAAATCCGCGCTGATGGCTTCAACGAGCGCCTGTCGCTCATGGCTGAGCAATTCGCGCAACGCCTTGAGCCACTGCTGGCGCTGGTCTGCCGCTGGCATCGGGTTGGCGGCATAGGCGGCGCGCTGTGCCGCGAACAGCCGATCCAGCTCTTCCAGGGGCTGTTGCAGCGTTTGCAGATAAGCAATGTCGGCAGTCATCGTCGGCTCCGGATTTATTGTAATGATGACTTTCTAGAGTCTATGCTCTAGAAAGTCAAATGACTTCCCGACACAGCTTTGTTTTATCCAGTTCCGGTTAGGTCGTAAGATGCCCCTCACCGCACTCTGAATTAAAGCTCAAGCCATGGCCCCACGAATAAAAACCAGCGAGCGCATCGTGCAGAACAGCCTTGAACTGTTCAATCAGCAGGGCGAACGCAGCATCAGCACCAATCACATTGCCGCGCACATGGAGATTTCTCCGGGCAATCTGTACTACCACTTCCCCAACAAGCAGGCGATCATCGCCGTGCTGTTCAGTGAGTACGAAAGCCTGGTGGACAGCTTTCTGCGCCCGCCGCAGGGGCGTTCCGCCACCGTCGAAGACAAGCGCTATTACCTCAAGGAGTTGCTGTCGGCGATGTGGGGCTACCGCTTTCTGCATCGCGATCTCGAGCACCTGCTCGACAGCGACCCGGATCTGGCCGCGCGCTACCGGCGTTTCTCCCAGCGCTGCGTGATCCAGGGCATGGCGATCTACGAGGGCTTCGTCGCCGCCGGCATTCTCAAGATGGATCGGGTGCAGATCGAATCCCTGACGATCAATGCCTGGATCATCCTCACCTCCTGGGTACGCTTTCTGTGCACCACCCGGGAAAACTCCAACCACCTCAGCGAACAGGCGATCAAGCGTGGCGTGTATCAGGTGCTGGTGCTGGAAGCCGGATTCGTCACCGATCAGGCCCGCGAAGAGGTGAATGCCTTGTTCGACGAGTTCTACGTGCCGCTGGCCCAGGCCCTCGAGGAAGGGCGCTAAACCATTTCGAAGTCGCTCACAGGAGTCCGTTATGCCGATTGCGCAACTGCTCAGCCCGAATGCACTGGATGCCCGCAAGGAGCAGCCGGGGCTGGTGATTCTCGATTGTCGTTTTGCCCTCGAAGACCCGGACTACGGGCAGCGCAGCTATGCCGAAGGACACATCGCCGGCGCCCGCTTCGCCGACCTTGAGCGTGACCTCAGTGGCAAGGTGATCAAAGGCGTGACCGGGCGTCACCCGTTGCCCGAGCCAGCGGCGTTGATCGAGCGCCTGCAAGCGTGGGGCATCAATGCCGACAGCGAAGTGGTTTTGTACGACGACGGCCCCGGTGCCTATGCGGCTCGGGCCTGGTGGTTGCTGGCGTGGCTGGGCAAGCGCGATGGCGTGTTCATTCTCGACGGCGGGCTCAAGGCCTGGCACGCGGCCGGTCTGCCGCTGAGTTTGGATGCGCCATCGGTCAGCCGGGGCAGCTTCAGCGGCAAACCGGACATGGGCCTGCTGCTGAGCGCCGAGCAATTGCAGAAGCGCCTCGGCCAGCCGTCTCTGACCCTGATAGACGCCCGGGCCTTGCCACGCTTCAAGGGTGAGGTGGAGCCGATCGACCCGATTGGCGGGCACATTCCCGGCGCGCAATGCGCAGCGTTTACCGAAAACCTCGGCAGCGACGGACGCTTCCTGCCGACGGAGCAGCTCAAGCAGCGCTTTGCCGCGAAACTAGGTGATCGTTCGCCAACGGAACTGGTGGCTTATTGCGGTTCCGGGGTGACGGCGTGTCACAACCTGTTTGCGTTGTGTCTGGCGGGATATCCGCTGGGTTCGCTGTATGCCGGGTCGTGGAGTGAGTGGATCAACGAGCCTTCCAGAGGTGTAGCCACGGGCGAATAACAGCAAAAGATCGCAGCCTGCGGCAGCTCCTGCATTGGAATGCATTTCCCTGTAGGAGCTGCCGAAGGCTGCGATCTTTTAGCGTTCCACGCGGGCACTGCGATACGCCGCCGGCCCCACGCCATACACCTGCTTGAACTGCCGGCTCAGATGACTCTGGTCGGCGAAACCCAACTGCATGGCGACTTCCACCGGCAGGCAACCACTCTGCAATAAACCCCGGGCGGTGGCGATGCGCTGCTGCATCAGCCAGGTGTGTGGCGGCATGCCGGTGGCGCGGCGGAACACCCGGGCGAAGTGGAAGGGCGACAGATTCACCGCGGCCGCCAGTTCTTCCAGCGATGGCGGCGCAGCCAGTTGCGCATGCAGCAGCTCCTTGGCCATTACCACCGCGCGATGTTCCTTGCCCGGTTTGCCGTTGATCTGCACCGCCGCATGTCGCTGCAATAGCAGCATCATCATTTCGCGCCACATCGTCTGCTGTTGCAGCGCGGTGGCCGGACTCTCCAGCAAGCGATGCAACTGACAGAAACCGTTAACCAGATCCGGGTCGCGGTACAGCGTTGCGCCGAAGGCCGGCATCGGCGCGGTGGGCAGTTCCAGTTCTTCGAGCAGTGAAACGATCTGTCCGGTATCGGGATAAAACGCCCGGTACAACCAGCCGTCTTCGGTGCCCTTGTGGCCGGTGTGCAATTCGTCCGGGTTGATCAGTACCAGGGTGCCGCTGCCTGCAAGGTGTTCGGCGCCGCGATAACGATAACGCTGGGCACCGGCCATGATCATGCCGATCACATAACCGTCGTGGACGTGCGGGGCGAAGCGATGCTCGATGTAGCGCGCTGACAGCAACTCGATCCCGGCCAGCGGCGCGGTTTGCCAGAATCGGATCGACTCGCCCTGATCGCTCATGACGTCTTACGGGCCAGCCATTGCGGGATGCGCCGTTCCAGGTAGTAACCGGGCTGACGGAACGTGCCATCGACAAATCCGACATGCCCACCCTTGGCCTGCAGCTCGAACCGGGTGCTGGCGGACAGCTCCTCGGGCGTCGGCAAGCTGTGGGGGAACACGAACGGATCGTCAGCGGCCTGAATGATCAGGGTCGGGGTGCGGATTTCACCGAGAAAGTAGCGACTCGATGCCCGGCGATAGTAATCCTCGGCATCGGTAAAACCATGCAACGGCGCAGTGATCCGGCCATCGAAGTCCCAGAAGGTGCGCATGTTCTCCAGCGAACCGAGCGCCGCCAGCGCCGCCAGGCCATCCTCGCGCCCGTCATGCTGGAACTGGCGTTGCTTGTTCTTGATGTAGGCGACCATCTCGCGCATGAAATGCGCCTGATAGACCTTGGAGAAACCCTGGCCGATCCGATCGGCACACTGATCAAGGCGAAACGGCACCGACACCGCCACCGCACCGAGCACGCCGCTGTCGCTGCCGGTCTCGCCCAGATGCTTGAGCAACACATTGCCGCCGAGGGAATAACCGACCGCATACAGCGGCGCCAGTGGCCGCTTGGCGCGCAGGTGTCTGATGGCTTCGGCGAGGTCTTCGCTGGCACCGGAGTGGTAACTGCGCGGCAGCAGGTTGGGTTCGCCGGAGCAGCCGCGCCAGTTCAGCGCGACACTGGCCCAGCCTTGCGCGGCGAGTGCTGCCTGGATCCCGGCGACGTAAGGCGAATTTGAAGAGCCGGTCAGCCCATGCAGCACCAGCACCAGCGGCGCCTCGGCGCTGTGCGGGCCGTGCCAGTCGAGATCGAGGAAATCCCCGTCGTCCAGCCACAGGCGTTCACGCTCGCGATCAAGGTGGACGGTTTTGCGCCACAGCGGCCCCCACAAGGTTTGCAGGTGCGGATTGCCGAGGCCGAAGGCCGGGGTGAAGCGTTCAGTTTCCAGAGGGCACACACCTTTTGTGACGAGGGAGCTTGCTCCCGCTGGGGCGCGAAGCGGCCCTTTTTTGGGACTGCTGCGCAGTCCAGCGGGAGCAAGCTCCCTCGCCACAGGGTTGTTCAATATGTTCAGTTAACTGCCATACGTTGCCACAACGCGTAGTACACCCGCCCGGATTTCTGCTCGCGGTGCAGGCGCCAGTTGCCCGGCAGGCCCAGCGTCGATGGCGCGGTCTCGCTTTCAGTGTAGATCCACGAATCCGCTGCCAGCCATTGGCGCTCTTCCAGCAAAGTACAGACGGCTGGCAACAGGTTCTGGTTGAACGGCGGATCGAGAAATACCAGATCGAACGGCGTGGCGACCTGGGTCTCCAGGTAACGCAGCGCATCGGCGGTTTGCACCTGGCCGTTAGTGCAGCGCAGGGTGCCCAGGTGTTCTTTCAGGCTCGACACCGCAACGTGGCTGGCATCCAGCGCCTGACCCATGGCCGCGCCACGCGACAGTGCTTCAAGAAACAGCGCGCCGCTGCCGGCGAACGGGTCCAGCACTTTGGCCCCGGCCACATACGGCGCGAGCCAGTTGAACAGGGTTTCGCGCACGCGGTCCGGTGTCGGGCGCAGGCCCGGTGCATCGGGGAAGCTCAGTTTGCGGCTGCGCCATTCGCCGCCGATGATGCGCAGCTGGTTCACACCGTTGTGGACGTTCTGCGCAGGTTTTTTAGGGCGAGTAGCCATTAATGCTCCGGAACCCCGAGCGGTTGCTCGGCAGGTTTATCAGATGGGGCCGGTAACGGCTTTTGCGGCACGGTCGGGCCAGCGCTGACGATGACCAGTTTGTCCGTGCTCAGGTGTTTGTTCATTGCGTCTTTGACCTGCTCGACAGTCAGGCTCTGGGACTGACGCATGAAGTCATCCAGATAGCTCAGCGGCAGATTATAGAAGCCCATGGCGCCCAGTTGGCCGACGATATCGGCGTTGCTCGCGGTGGACAGCGGGAAGCTGCCGGCCAGCTCGCGCTTGGCGTCGTCGAGTTCTTTCTGGGTCGGGCCGGTCTTCAGATAATCGGCGAGCACGTCTTGCACCAGTTTCAGGGTGCCTTCGCTCATTTCCGCGCGAGTCTGCAGGTTGATCATGAACGGGCCGCGAGCCTGCATCGGGCTGAAACCCGAGTACACGCCATAGGTCAGGCCGCGCTTCTCGCGCACTTCGCTCATCAGGCGGGTGCCGAAACCGCCGCCGCCGAGGATCTGGTTGCCCATCGACAGCGCTGCGTAATCCGGGTCGTCACGGTCGATGCCCAGTTGCGCGAGCAACAGGTTGGTCTGCTTCGACGGGAACTCGATGTGGCCAATGCTCGCCTTCGGTTCCTGCGGCTGGGCGATTTTCGCCAAGGCCGGGCCTTTGGGCAGCGCGTCGGAGACCTGATTGGCAATCGCCTCGGCTTCGGCGCGAGACAAGTCACCGACCAGCGCGATCACCACGTTGCCGGCCGCGTAGGCCTTGGCGTGGAACTCACGCAACTGTGCCAGGGTGATCTTCGGCACGCTCTGCGCATTGCCGTCACTGGAGTGCGCATACGGGTGATCGCCATATAAACGCTTCATCAGCTCGAGGCTGGCGAGTTTGCCGGGGTTCTGTTTCTGGTATTCGAAACCGGCGAGCATCTGGTTCTTGATGCGCGCAAAGGAGTCGGTCGGGAAGGTCGGTTTGCCCACCACTTCGGAGAACAGCTTCAGCGCCGGCTCGCGCTTGTCGGCGGCGCTCAGACTGCGCAGCGAAGCCAGCGCCATGTCCTTGTAGGCGCCGTTGCCGAAATCCGCACCGAGGCCTTCGAAGCCTTGGGCGATGGCGCCGACGTCCTTGCCGGCCACGCCTTCGTTGAGCATGGCGTTGGTCAGGACTGCCAGGCCCGGCGCATTGCCGTCCTGACTGCTGCCGGCGGCGAAGATCAGGCGCATGTCGAACATCGGCAGCTCATGGGCTTCGACGAACAGCACCTTGGCGCCTTCGGCCGTGTTCCAGGTCTGCACGTCGAGCTTGCGGCTGGCCGGGGCCTTGCCGTCGAGTTCGGCAAGCGATTGCAGCTTCTGGCTGGTCTTGGCGTTGTCCAGTGCTTCGCTGGCGTCGGTTTTGACACCGGGCATCAGATAGAACGCGGCGGAGCCGATGACCGCCACGGCGATCAGGCCAAGCAACAGGCGTGGGGATTTGCGCTCACTCATGAGTCGTCTCCAGTGGCAGGACATGGGCGACGCTGAGACGTTCGCGGGTGAAATACAGCTTGGCGGCGTTCTGGATGTCTTGCGGGGTCACGCTTTCCAGATCGGCGAGTTCGGTGTCCATCAACTTCCACGACAGACCGACCGTTTCCAGTTGGCCGATGGCGGTGGCCTGACTGGTGATCGAGTCACGTTCGAACACCAGGCCGGCGATGACCTGTGCCCGCACGCGCTCGAGTTCTTCGGCGGACGGTGCGGTGGTTTTCAGCTGTTCCAGCAGTTTCCACAGACCGGCTTCAGCTTGCGCCATGGTCTTTTTCTTCTGCGTGTTTGGCGTCGCCGACAGGGTAAACAGGCTGTCGCCACGGGTGTAGGCGTCGTAGCTCGACGAACCGCCCGAGACCAGCTCTTCACCGCGCTCCAGTTGCGTCGGGATGCGCCCGCTGTAGCCGCCGTCGAGCAGCGCCGAGATCAGGCGCAAGGCATTGACCGAGCGCTTGTCTTCAGCGGTGGCGATGCTGGGCACGTTGAAACCGAGCATCAGGCTGGGCAGTTGGGTCTGCACGTGCAGGGTGATCTGGCGCTCGCCCGGCTCGGCCAGTTCCAGCGGTTTTTTCGCCGGTGGCACGTCGCGCTTGGCAATCGGCCCGAAGTAGCGCTGGGCGAGGGTCTTCACTTCATCAGGAGTGACGTCGCCGACCACCACCAGCGTGGCGTTGTTCGGCACATACCAGGATTGATACCAGTGGCGCAGCTCCTCGACCTTCATCCGGTCCAGGTCCGCCATCCAGCCGATGGTCGGCGTGTGGTAGCCGCTGGCCGGGTAAGCCATCGCCTTGTAGCGCTCGTAGGCTTTGGACATCGGCTTGTCATCGGTGCGCAGGCGGCGCTCTTCCTTGATGACTTCGATTTCCTTGGCGAACTCGTCAGCCGGCAGGCGCAGATTGGCCATACGGTCGGCTTCCAGTTCAAACGCTACGCCCAGGCGGTCGCGGGCCAGCACCTGGTAATAGGCGGTGAAGTCGTCGCTGGTGAAGGCGTTTTCTTCGGCGCCCAGGTCGCGCAGGATCAGCGAGGCTTCACCGGGGCCGACTTTCTCGCTGCCCTTGAACATCATGTGCTCGAGCGCGTGGGACAGACCGGTCTGGCCCGGGGTTTCGTAGCTGGAACCGACCTTGTACCAGACCTGCGACACCACCACCGGCGCGCGATGGTCTTCGCGCACGACGACCTTCAGGCCGTTGTCGAGGGTGAATTCGTGGGTCGGTTGCGGGTCGGCCGCCAGGGCCGAAAGGGGCAGGCAGACTGTGCTGAGCAGCAGGCCTGCAGCGCGGCGGGCTAGAGCATTCATTCGTTTTTTAACCTGTTGGGCTGCCCGCTTGGTCTTAGCGTCGGCGGGCGAGAGGGTGCTAGGATACTGATCCGTTTTACCGGCGACCACGCCTATCAGGTTTTCAGGCCTGATGCGGTTGTATAGGTTGGCGGCAGAAAGCTGCGGTTTATCGACTAGACTTCGCTTTTTCGCCGATTTTTCCGGTTTAGTCCTTCGTTAATACGAATCTTTGGGGTGCCACTGGCGCCTCGACAAAATGTTGCGCGTGAACAAGCTGGATGAAACACAGTCTGTTCTGCATCGAATATTTATTTGCCGGGGCGCCCTTATGGCGCGTCGCTACCGTGAGATAGCCGTCCTCCATGTTTGGTTCCAACGACGACAAGAAGACCCCAGCTGCGGCTGGCGAGAAGAAAAGCCTGTTCGGATGGCTGCGTAAGAAACCGCAGGAACCCGTCGTCGAACAGCCGCCCGCGATTCCTGAGCCGGCTCCGGCGCCAGCGCCTGCTATAGAAGAAGAGCCGGCGCCGATCGTGCTGCCGATTGCCGAGCCGGTGCTGCAACCGGTCGAGCCTGAGCCGGAACCTGAAACCCCGGTGGCGGCCGAGCTTCCACTGACTCCGGCGGCCGAGCCGTGGCTGACCTTGCCGGTGGCGGAAGAGCCGGTGGCGTTGGTCGAAGAGGCCGCGCCGCATGTGACCCCGCCGATTCCTGCGCCTGCCGCGTTCGTCCCTGAGGTCGTTTCGGCGCCAGCGGTTGAGCCCGTTGTCGAGCCTGCTCCGGTTGTTCCCGAGCCAGTGGCCCCGGTGTTCGTTGCCCCTGTTGCGCCGGTCGTTCAGCCGCCCGAGCCTGCACCTGCACCTGCACCTGCACCTGCACCTGCACCTGCACCTGCACCGGTCGTCGCTGCTCCGGTGGTGCCGCTAGACGTGGTTGCTGAAACGCCCGTGGAAGGCCCGCGCAGTGAAGAAACCAAAGTCGGCTTCTTCGCCCGCCTCAAGCAAGGCCTGTCGAAAACCAGCGCCAGCATCGGCGAGGGCATGGCCAGCCTGTTTCTCGGCCGTAAAACCATCGACGACGACCTGCTTGATGAGCTGGAAACCCGTCTGCTGACCGCCGACGTCGGTGTCGAAGCCACCACGCAGATCATCCAGCGCCTGACTCAGAAGGTCGCCCGCAAAGAGCTGGCCGACGCCGATGCGCTGTACAAATCCCTGCAGGCTGAACTGGCCGCGATGCTCAAGCCGGTGGAACAACCGCTGAAAATCGCCTCGCAGACCAAGCCGTTCGTGATTCTGGTGGTCGGCGTCAACGGTGCCGGCAAGACCACCACTATCGGCAAACTGGCGAAGAAGCTGCAACTGGAAGGCAAGAAAGTCATGCTCGCCGCCGGCGACACCTTCCGCGCCGCTGCCGTTGAGCAGTTGCAGGTCTGGGGTGAGCGCAACAAGATCCCGGTGATCGCCCAGCACACCGGTGCCGACTCCGCGTCGGTGATCTTCGACGCCGTGCAGGCTGCCAAGGCCCGTGGCATCGACGTGCTGATCGCCGACACCGCCGGTCGTCTGCACACCAAAGACAACCTGATGGAAGAACTGAAGAAGGTTCGCCGGGTGATCGGCAAGCTCGATGCCGACGCGCCGCACGAAGTGCTGCTGGTGCTCGACGCCGGCACCGGTCAGAACGCCATCAATCAGGCCAAGCAATTCAACCAGACCGTCGAACTGACCGGCCTGGCGCTGACCAAGCTCGACGGTACCGCCAAGGGGGGGGTGATTTTCGCCCTGGCCAAGCAGTTTGGCCTGCCGATCCGCTACATCGGCGTCGGTGAAGGCATTGACGACCTGCGTACCTTTGAAGCCGAACCCTTTGTCCAGGCACTGTTTGCCGAGCGGGAGCGTTCATGATTCGTTTCGAACAGGTCGGTAAACGCTACCCGAACGGTCACGTCGGCTTGCATGAGCTGAGCTTTCGAGTCCGTCGTGGCGAGTTTCTGTTTGTCACCGGCCACTCCGGTGCTGGTAAATCCACGCTGTTGCGCCTGCTGCTGGCGATGGAGCGTCCGACCAGCGGCAAACTGCTGCTGGCCGGGCAGGATCTGAGCACCATCAGCAATGCGCAGATTCCGTTCCTGCGTCGGCAGATTGGTGTGGTGTTCCAGAATCACCAGTTGCTGTTCGATCGCACGGTGTTCAACAACGTCGCGCTGCCGCTGCAGATTCTCGGCCTGTCCAAGGCCGAGATCGCCAAGCGCGTCGATTCGGCACTGGAGCGCGTGGCGCTGTCGGATAAAACCGATCTGTACCCCGGCGACCTGTCCACCGGTCAGCAACAGCGCGTCGGCATCGCCCGCGCCATCGTCCACCGTCCGGCCCTGCTGCTGGCGGACGAACCCACCGGTAACCTCGACCCGCGCCTGGCGGCCGAGATCATGGGCGTGTTCGAAGACATCAACCGGCTGGGCACCAGCGTGCTGATCGCCAGTCACGACCTGGCGCTGATTGCGCGCATGCGCCACCGCATGCTCACTCTGCAACGCGGCCGATTGATCGGCGACGGGGAGGCCGGCGTATGAGTGCGACACGCAGTCCGAAGGTTTCCGAGCGCGTGGCCCCGAAAGCCGCCGACCCGCAACCGCCCAAGAAGAAAAAACACGACGATGACGACGGCCCGGACTTTTCCACGCTGTTGCGTTCGTGGATCGAAAGTCACCGCGCCAGCCTGCTCGACAGCCTGCGGCGCCTCGGCAAGCAGCCGATCGGCAGCTTCTTCACCTGCATGGTGATGGCCGTGGCGCTGAGTCTGCCGATGGGCTTGTCGCTGCTGATCAACAACGTCGAGCGTCTCGGCGGTTCGTGGCAGCGTGCGGCGCAGATTTCCCTCTACCTGCAGCTGGATGCCACGCCCGCGCAGGGTGAATCGCTACGCGAGCAGATCAAAGGCATGCCCGGCGTTGCTGATGCCGAATATGTCGGCCGTGATCAGGCGCTGGAAGAGTTTCAGCAGCAGTCCGGTCTGGGCGAAGCCCTGCGCGAACTGCCGGAGAACCCGCTGCCGGGCGTGGTGCTGGTGACCCCGAACGAGGTCGACAAGCCGACTCTGGAAGCATTAAGACAAAAACTTTCCGAGCTGCCCAAGGTGCAACAGGCGCAACTTGATCTAGTCTGGGTCGAGCGTCTGGCCGCCATCCTCAAGCTCGGTGACCGCTTTGTCTTCGGTCTGACGGTGCTTTTGGTGTCTGCATTACTTTTGGTGATAGGCAATACCATTCGTCTTCATATTGAAAACCGCCGCACAGAGATAGAAGTGATTAAACTCGTCGGCGGCACTGACAGTTATGTGCGTCGCCCCTTCCTTTATATGGGCGCGTTGTATGGCTTCGGTGCGGGTGTCTTGTCCTGGGGTGTGCTGGCGTTCGGTCTCAATTGGCTGAACGACGCGGTGGTTGGACTGGCCGGTTTGTACGGCAGTGATTTCGCGCTGGCCGGAGTGCCAGTTGCCGACGGTCTGTCGCTCTTGCTTGGCGCGGTGCTGTTGGGTTATATCGGTGCATGGATTGCAGTCGCACGTCATCTCAGGGAGCTGGCGCCGAAGTAGAATCTTTTTTTGCGCGTGATTGACCTTGCGGTTTTTTTGGGAACTTGTACTTGAATTCCCGGTCAATTTTTCGCAGTGCCGAGAGGCACGAGTATGTAAGTGGGAGGTTTTTTCGCATGACCAATTCTTTGCAACCTGCGTACGCGTTGGTTCCGGGTGCGAACCTGGAAGCCTATGTGCACACCGTCAACAGCATTCCATTGCTGACGCCGGAGCAGGAGCGTGAACTGGCCGAGAGTCTCTACTATGAGCAGGATTTGGGGGCGGCTCGGCAGATGGTGCTCGCCCACCTGCGATTTGTCGTACACATCGCCCGTAGCTATTCCGGCTACGGTCTGGCTCAGGCTGACCTGATCCAGGAAGGCAACGTCGGTCTCATGAAGGCTGTGAAACGCTTCAACCCGGAAATGGGTGTGCGTCTGGTGTCGTTCGCCGTGCACTGGATCAAGGCGGAAATTCACGAGTTCATCCTGCGCAACTGGCGCATTGTGAAGGTCGCGACCACCAAGGCCCAGCGCAAGCTGTTCTTCAACCTGCGCAGCCAGAAGAAACGTCTGGCGTGGCTGAACAACGAGGAAGTCCACCGTGTGGCGGAAAGCCTCGGCGTCGAACCACGTGAAGTGCGCGAGATGGAAAGTCGCCTGACCGGCCATGACATGGCCTTCGACCCGGCTGCAGAAGCTGACGACGACAGTGCTTTCCAGTCGCCGGCCAACTACCTGGAAGACCACCGGTACGACCCGGCGCGTCAACTGGAAGATGCCGACTGGAGCGACAACTCCAACCACAACCTGCACGAAGCGCTGGAAGTGCTGGACGAACGTAGCCGCGACATCCTCTACCAGCGCTGGCTGGCAGAAGAGAAAGCCACGCTGCACGACCTGGCGCAGAAGTACAACGTGTCGGCCGAGCGGATCCGTCAGCTCGAGAAGAGCGCGATGAACAAGCTCAAGTTGTCGATCGCCGCATAACCGGCGCCTCGGCAAACAAAAACGCCCCGATCAGCGATGATCGGGGCGTTTTCATTTAGAAGATCAAAAGATCGCAGCCTTCGGCAGCTCCTACATGGGATTGCATTTCACCTGTAGGAGCTGCCGAAGGCTGCGATCTTTGCATTACTGCGCCCAAGGCGCCCGGCGCGAATCATCAAGCCCCAGCAGGTAACTGGTCCCACCCAACTGGCTCATCTGCTGCCGAATCCACCCGGCCCGGCGCGACACATAAGCCGTCGGATGGCTGGCGCTCCACACTCGCGGGTTAGGCAGTACCGCCGCCAGATAACTCGCCTGCTGACGCGACAGTGACTTCGCGCTCACGCCAAAGTGATGGCGTGCCGCCGCTTCGGCACCAAACACTCCGTCATCCCACTCGACGCTGTTCAGGTACACCTCAAGAATCCGCTGCTTGGGCCAGAGCACCTCGATCAGCGCGGTAAACCACGCTTCCAGACCCTTGCGCAGATAACTGCGACCGGACCACAGAAACAGGTTCTTCGACACTTGCTGGCTCAAGGTGCTGGCACCGCGAATCGAACCGCCGAGTTCGTTGTGGGCCAGCGCAGCCTGGATCGCGCTGAAATCAAAGCCCCAGTGCTCGGGAAACTTCTGGTCTTCGCCGGCCATGACCGCGACCTTGAGATCGTCGGAGATCTCGTCCCATGGTTTCCAGGTGCGCTGCAGGTCAATCGGCTCGCCGTCGACCCAGGACTCGATCTTGCGCTCGACCATCAGCGCCGTGCCCGGCGGCGGCACGAAGCGAAACAGCAACACCAGCAACACACTGCCGCCCGCGAACCAGAGCAGGGCCTTCGTGAGACGACGCAAAAGTGAACGCAGCATAGAGATGGCTTGGCCGAACCGATAGAGCGGGCCATTATACAGACCCTGCCGAACGAGTCTGACTGGAGTTCCACATGCTGCGTGGCTTTCTGATGCTGGCCGCTTTCTTTGGTTTTACCGGTGTGGGCCTGGGCGCCTTCGCGGCGCATGGCCTGAAAAGCCGCCTGACCCCCGAGTATCTGGCGATTTTCCACACCGGCGTGACCTATCAACTGGTGCACACGCTGGCGCTGTTCGGTGTGGCGCTGCTGGCCACGCAGGTTCAGGGGCGGCTGGTGACCTGGGCGGGCATTTCGTTCGCCGTCGGCATCCTGCTGTTCTCCGGCAGCCTGTATGTGCTGACCACAACAGGCATCAGCAAGCTCGGCATTATTACCCCGTTCGGCGGTCTGGCGTTTCTGCTCGGATGGCTGTGTCTGGGCCTCGCCGCCTGGCGCCTGCAACTGACCTGACCGATTCCTGCAGGAGCTGCCGCAGAGGGATGGCTATTTCATGGGGGCGGCGCCTTTCAAGACGAATGGCTTGGGTCACCCCGTGTGATCGGGCTAGAATGCCAGCCCCTAAAAATGATGGCGGCCTGGCGCATGCGCATTCAGTTGAACGGCGAATCCCTTGAACTGCCCGACGGTGAAACCGTTGCGGCCCTGATCACCCGTCTGGAACTGACCGGACGTCGAGTGGCAGTCGAACTCAATCTGGATATCGTCCCGCGCAGCCAGCATGCCGACACCGTGCTCAACGACGGCGACACCGTCGAAGTGGTGCACGCCATCGGCGGCGGCTGATCGCCCGGCCCGCAAGGGCACAGAATTCTGCAAGACCCTCACCCCTAAAGAGGATTCCCCATGAGCATCGTTCGCAGCGACAAGCCTTTTGTTCTGGCCGGTCGTACTTACCAGTCGCGTTTGCTGGTCGGTACCGGCAAGTACCGTGACATGGAAGAAACCCGCCAGGCCATCGAAGCCTCGGGTGCCGAGATCGTCACCTTCGCCGTGCGTCGTACCAACCTCGGCCAGATCGAAGGCGAGCCGAACCTGCTCGACGTGCTGTCGCCGGATCGCTACACCTTCCTGCCGAACACTGCCGGTTGCTACGACGCTATCGAGGCCGTGCGCACCTGCCGCCTGGCCCGTGAGCTGCTCGATGGTCACAACCTGGTGAAGCTGGAAGTACTGGCCGACCAGAAAACCCTGTTCCCCAACGTGATCGAAACCCTCAAGGCCGCCGAAACGCTGGTCAAGGAAGGCTTCGACGTGATGGTTTACACCAGTGATGACCCGATCATCGCCCGGCAACTGGCGGAAATCGGCTGCATCGCGGTCATGCCGCTGGCCGGTCTGATCGGTTCCGGTCTGGGGATCTGCAACCCGTACAACCTGCAGATCATCCTCGAAGAAGCCAAGATTCCGGTGCTGGTGGATGCCGGTGTCGGTACCGCTTCCGACGCTACCATCGCCATGGAACTGGGTTGTGACGCGGTGCTGATGAACTCGGCCATCGCCCACGCCCAGCAGCCGGTGATGATGGCCCAAGCCATGCAACACGCGATCGTCGCGGGCCGTCTGGCCTACCTCGCCGGCCGCATGCCGAAAAAACTCTATGCCAGCGCCTCTTCGCCGCTGGATGGTCTGATCAAGTAAGAGCCATTGATGACTGAATCGAACGACACGCCTATCCAGACGGAAGAGGGCGACGAGCGCCAACACCGCCGCATCAAGAGTTTCGTGATGCGCGCCGGGCGCATGACCGAAGGCCAGCAGCGCGGTCTGGACCAGGGCGCGCCGCTGTATGTGCTGCCCTTGGCCGACGCGCCGGTGGATTACGATCAGGTGTTCGGCCGTTCGGCGCCGCGCTCGCTGGAGATCGGGTTCGGCATGGGCCACTCGCTGCTGGAAATGGCCGCGGCGGCACCCGATCAGGACTTCATCGGTGTGGAAGTACACCGTCCGGGTGTTGGCGCGCTGCTCAACGGCGTGCTGACCCAGGGCCTGACCAACCTGCGGGTCTACGATTGCGACGCGATCGAAGTGCTCAACCGCTGCATCGCCGACAACAGCCTCGATCGCCTGATGCTGTTCTTCCCGGATCCATGGCACAAGAGCCGTCATCACAAGCGTCGCATCGTTCAGGCGTCCTTTGCCGAACTGGTGCGCAGCAAGCTGAAGGTTGGCGGCATCCTGCACATGGCCACCGACTGGGAACCGTACGCCGAGTACATGCTGGAAGTGATGAACGTCGCCCCGGGCTACCGCAACCTCGCCGAAGACGGCAAATGCGTACCGCGCCCGGCCGAACGCCCGATCACCAAGTTCGAACGCCGCGGCGAACGTCTCGGGCATGGCGTGTGGGATCTGAAGTTCGAAAAGCAGTCTTGAGCCTTACTCAAATACCCCTGTAGGAGCTGCGGCACGCTGCGATCTTTTGATTTTGTTTTTCAAGATCAAAAGATCGCAGCGTGTCGCAGCTCCTACAGGGTATTTTTGAGAAATTGAAATCAGCGGCGGTCAGCGACGACGCCAATCAACACCAGTACCACCAGCAGCACCGGCGCCAGGCTGTAGTTGTTGAACTGGCTCAGGCCCCTGACCACCCACGGCGTCGCATAGATCAGCGCGGCGCCGCTGCCGATCACGCACAGCAGGGCCATCAGCGGTACGCGCAGGGCGCCGGCGATGCTGCCCAGGCGTTGCTCGACCCAGCCTTTGAAGTCGGCGCCGAACAGCACCAGCAGGCAGCCCACCAGGGCCAGGGCGATTTCCGAGAGGTTGCTGCGGCTCCAGCGGGACACGGTGGCGAGCAGATCGAGTATCAAATCCATGGTTTTTCCTTGGGGCGGCCTTCAGGCTCAGCTCAGAAATTTCTGCAGCAAGTCATTGAGGAACAGTTGTCCGCGCTCGGTGGCCGCCAGACGTGACGGTTCGACCTGCATCAGGCCGCTTTGTTCGGCCTCGCGGCGGTGTTCGGCGAGACTTTCCAGTGGCAGGCCGGTGCGCTCGGGATACAGGTGCGATTCCACCCCGGCCGTCAGGCGCAGGGCGTTCATCAGGAACTCGAACGGCATCTCATCGTTGCTCAGAGCTTTCTCGCCGGCCTGGAAGCTCTTGGCCGGGTTGAGATAGTCCTTCGGCAAGCGCGTTTTCCAGGTGCGCACAATGCGCCCGTCCGGATGACTGAGCTTGCCGTGCGCGCCGGCGCCGATGCCGATGAAGTCACCGAAACTCCAGTAATTGAGATTATGCCGCGCCGGACGCCCGGGCTGGGCATAGGCCGAGACTTCGTATTGCGCGTAACCATGCGCGGCGAGCAGCGCTTGCCCGGCTTCCTGAATGTCCCACAGCGTGTCGTCTTCCGGCAGCACCGGCGGCTGGTTCCAGAACACCGTGTTCGGCTCCAGTGTCAGCTGATACCAGGAGATGTGCGTCGGTTGCAGTTCGATGGCCTGGCGCAGATCGCTCAAGGCATCGTCCAGCGATTGATCGGGCAAGCCGTGCATCAGGTCGAGATTGAAGTTATCGAACCCGGCCTGGCGCGCCATACCCGCCGCGCGCACCGCTTCGTCGCCGTTGTGGATACGTCCGAGGGCTTCGAGTTTCTGCTGCTGGAAGCTCTGGATGCCGATCGACAGGCGATTGATCCCCAGCTTGCGATACGCGACGAACTTCTCTTGCTCGAAGGTGCCGGGGTTGGCTTCCAGAGTGATCTCGATGTCGTGCGCAAACGGGATGCGCTGCTCGACGCCTTTGAGCAAGCGCCCGAGGGCTTGCGCGCTGAACAGGCTAGGCGTCCCGCCACCGAAGAAGATCGAACTGATTTCACGGCCATACACCGCGTGCAGATCCTGATCGAGGTCAGCCAGCAAGGCGTCGACGTATTCCTCTTCTGGCAGCACCGGGCTGGCAGTGTGCGAGTTGAAATCGCAATACGGACATTTGCGCACACACCACGGAATGTGGATGTACAGCGCCAGAGGCGGCAGCATAGGCAGCGGCGCCCGAGGCGAAGAGGCGGCGCCGCCGATGATCAGCGACGACGCGGAGGGGCTGTCGGTCATTTCAGGCCCAGACGCTGGCGCAGCAGATCCATTGCACGGGCGCGGTGGCTGATCTGGTTCTTGTCGGCCGGGCTCAGTTCGGCGCTGGATACGTCACGCTCCGGCACCCAGAACAACGGGTCGTAGCCGAAACCGTGCTCGCCGCTGGCGGCGGTCAGGATGCATCCGTGCCACAGGCCTTCGCAGAGAATCGGCAGCGGATCATCAGCGTGGCGCACCAATGCCAGCACGCAAACGAACTGCGCGCCGCGCTGGGCTTGCGGCACGTCTTTGAGGGCGTCGAGCAGTTTGGCGTTGTTCGCCGCATCGCCCTTGCCATCGGCATAACGCGCCGAGTAGATGCCCGGCGCACCGCCGAGGAAATCCACTGCCAGACCGGAATCGTCGGCCAGCGCCGGCAGACCGGAAATGCGCGCGGCATTGCGCGCCTTGAGGATCGCGTTCTCGACGAACGACAGACCGGTTTCTTCCGGCTCGACCTTGCTCCATTCGCCGATCGAGCGCAGTTGCACCGAGTCGCCGAGCATGGCCTGGAGTTCCTTGAGTTTGCCGGCGTTATGGCTGGCCAGTACGAGTTGCGTGAGGTTCATCATTCGCCGGGGAAGAGTTCTTGGTTGAAGTTGATGGTGTTGATCTTGTCACCGTTCTGCACCTTGATTTCAAAGGTGCGGGTTTCCTGCTGCTCCACCGGGTACTGCGCGATGTAGTAGATCGCGCCCTGTTCGGTGACCTGGCGGAAGTTCAGTGGCACGCTCTGGCTGGTCAGGTCTTTGACCGTGCCGGTGACGTTGGCGATCAACGGTTTGCCGTCCTTGATCACCGACACGTTGATCACGCCCTGGTTCTTGCTGCGGATCAGCTCGGCTGCTTTGGCGATGTCGGGTGTCAGGAAGGTCGAGTTGAAGGTGTTGTAGTGCACGGTAACGTCACCGAACACTTCCTTGCGTTCGCCCTTGATGGCATCGGCGGCCACCGCCGACAGACTCAGGCAGGCGGCCAATAGCACAGTAATCAAGCGACCCATGATCGTTCTCCTCGAAATGTCGTGGTTCAGACCGCGACCCGATGATCTGCAAGCACCGGGCTGCTGACGCGGTAGATACCAATCTCACCTAACAGATTAGGCCATAGCTTACTGGCCCACCCGTGACGGTGCTGTTGATCCACGGCAAGCCGATCAATGACCTTCGCATCACGTTCGCGACAAAGTTCTTCAAAGTCTTCGAAGGTGCAGAAGTGAATGTTCGGCGTGTTGTACCAGGTGTACGGCAGAAACTCCGACACCGGCATCCGGCCCTTGCTCGCCAGGTACCAGCGGCAGCGCCAGTGACCGAAGTTGGGGAAGGTGATGATGCACTGACGACCGACTCGCAGCATCTCGTCGAGGATCTTGTCCGGGTAATGCACGGCTTGCAGGGCCTGGGTCATGACGACGATGTCGAAACTGTTGCTGGCGAAGTTGCCCAGCCCCTTGTCCAGGTCCTGCTCGATGACGTTGACGCCCTTGGCCACGCATTCGGCGATGTTGTCGGCGTCGTTTTCCAGGCCATAACCGGTGACGTTCTTGTTGTCGCGCAGCCAGGTCAGCAGTTCGCCGTCGCCGCAACCAAGGTCGAGCACGCGGCTGCCGGCGGGGATCCATTCCTGGATGATTTCCAGATCAGCTCTCATGGCTTGTTCACACCGTAATTCGGTTCATGTAATTGCCGAACGCCTGCAAATAGCGCGGGATCGGAATCAGGAAGGCGTCGTGGCCCTGGGGTGCGTCGATTTCCAGATAGCTCACGTCTTTGCGTGCTGCCATCAGCGCGTCCACCAGTTCTCGCGAGCGAGCCGGGGAGAAGCGCCAGTCGGTGGTGAACGACATCACGCAGAACTTGGCGGTGGCGTTTTCGAAAGTTTTCGCCAGGTTATCGTCGAAGTTCGCCGCCGGATCGAAGTAATCCAGCGCCTTGGTCATCAACAGATAGGTGTTGGCATCGAAACGACCGGAGAATTCTTCACCCTGATAGCGCAGGTAGCTCTCGACCTGGAACTCGACGCTGTGGAAGTCGTAGTTGAGCTTTTCGCTCTTCAGGCCACGGCCGAATTTCTCGCCCATCGAGTCGTCGGACAGGTAGGTGATGTGCCCGACCATCCGCGCCAGCATCAGCCCGCGCTTGGGGATCACGCCCGCTTCCTGGAACGAACCGCCGTGGAACTCCGGGTCGGTAAGGATCGCCTGGCGCGCCACTTCGTTGAAGGCGATGTTCTGCGCCGACAGTTTGGGCGCCGAGGCGATGGCCAGGCAATGGCGCACGCGATCCGGGTAGGTGATGGTCCACTGCAACGCCTGCATGCCGCCGAGGCTGCCGCCGATCACTGCGGCGAACTGGCGGATGCCGAGTAGATCGGCCAGACGCGCCTGGCTGTGCACCCAGTCTTCCACGGTGAGCACCGGGAAGTCGGCGCCGAACGGCTTGCCGGTCTCCGGGTTGATACTGCTCGGGCCAGTGGAGCCGTTGCAGCCGCCCAGATTGTTCAGGCTGACCACGAAGAACCTGTTGGTGTCGATCGGTTTGCCGGGGCCGATGCAGCTGTCCCACCAACCGGGCTTGCGGTCGTCGACGCTGTGATAGCCGGCGGCATGGTGATGCCCGGACAAGGCGTGGCAGATCAGCACGGCGTTGCTCGCTTGCGCGTTCAGCGTGCCGTAGGTTTCATAGATCAGGTCGTAGGCGGGCAGCGAACGGCCACAGGCCAGGGCCAGAGGTTCACTGAAGTGCGCCGTTTGCGGCGTCACCAGACCAACAGAATCGGGGGGAAAGGCAGCTGGCATCGACCCTGCTCTCGTTGAAATGAGGCGTAAGTCTAAAGACCGGGGGGGTTAGCGGCAAGCAACGTTGGGGCTCAGATGTCTTCGCTCTGGACCGAGGTGCAGCCATTCGCGAGCAGGCTCGCTCCCACAGGGGATTGCATTCCAATGTGGGAGCGAGCCTGCTCGCGAATGGAGCGACTCGGTGGATCAGACCGGACGAGCCAGGTCAGGCAGCTCCGGCAGCTTCTTCGGCGAACAGATCTTCACCCGTTTCTGCCGGTTCAACTCGCCGCTGAGCAAGCTGACCTGGCTCTTGGACACGCCAAACGCCTTGGCCAGAAAGCCCATCAGATACGCATTCGCCTTGCCCTCGACCGGCGGTGCGGTGAGGCGGATCTTCAGGCGGTCACCGTGCAGCCCGGCGAAATCATCGCTGCGGGCTGCCGGTTGCAGATGACATTCGAGGATCAAGTCGTCCCCGTCCCAGCGAAACCAGCTCACATCAGCAGGCGCAGGATTTCCGGCATCATCGTCATCGCCGCCAGATTGTTGATCACCAGCATGTCGATCAGCTTCAGCGCCAGAAAGGCGAAGATCGGCGACAGGTCCAGACCGCCGAGGTTCGGCAGAATCTTGCGGAACGGTGCCAGCGCCGGCTCGCAGATCTGGTTCACCAGTTCAGCGCCCGGATTGTGGCTGCCCGGAGCGACCCACGAGAGGATCACGCTGATGATCAGGGCGAAGAAGAAGATCTTCAGGAACAGTGCGGTCACGCCGATGATCGACCAGATGAACAGCTGCAGCGGGTTGCCGGTGGTGCCGTAGGTCAGCAGCAGGGTCAGGGCCATCAGGGCCAGTTGCACCAGAATCGCCAGCACCAGCGATGACATGTCCAGGCCGAAGATGCTCGGGATGATCCGGCGCAGTGGCTTGAGCAGCGGCTGGGTAGCCTTGACCACGAACTGGCACAGCGGGTTGTAGAAGTTTGCGCGCACCAGTTGCAGGACGAAGCGCAACAGCACGATCAGCAGGTACAGGCTGCCGAGGGTTTGCAGCACGTAAACCGCTGCGGTGTTCAATCCAATCATGTAAGGCTCCTTATTTGCCCAGTTGTTCGGCCATTTCGGCCGAGCGGTGCGCGGCGGCGCCGAGTGCTTTTTCTACCAGGGCTTCGAAGCCGTTAGCCTGGAATGATTTGATCGCGGCCTCTGTGGTGCCATTTGGCGACGTCACGCGGCGGCGCAGTTCGGCAGCGTCGACATCGCTGGACACCGCCATGTGCGCGGCGCCCAGAGCCGTTTGAAGGGTCAGTTGCTCGGCGATTTCCTTTGGCAGGCCGAGTTTGACGCCAGCGGCGGTCATCGCTTCGATCAGCAGGAAGAAGTACGCCGGGCCGGAACCGGAGACGGCGGTGACCGCATCGAGTTGCTGTTCTTCGTTCAGCCAGAGCGCGATGCCGACGGCGGACAGCAGCTCTTCAGCCTGCTGACGCTGTTCGGCGGTCACTTCGCTGGTGGCATACAGGCCGCTGACGCCCTGACGCAGCAGTGCCGGGGTGTTCGGCATGCAGCGCACGATCGGCTGCTCGCCGAGCCACGCAGTCATGCTCGCGCAAGTGATGCCGGCGGCGATCGACACCACCAGTTGCTGCGGTTGCAGGCTTGGGCGGATGGCTTCGCACACGGCTTTCATCGCTTGTGGCTTGACCGCCAGCACGATCACGTCGACGCCGTCGATGGCCTGGGCGTTGTCGGCGAAGGTTTCGATGCCGTGTTCGGCGCTGACGCGTTGGCGGGTCTCTTCGCCCGGATCGCTGGCGCGAATGTGGCTGGCTTGCAGACCCTTGGCCCGCAGGCCGCCGATCAGGCTGGCGGCCATGTTGCCGGCACCGATAAAGGCAATGCGTGTGTTGCTCATGTCAGGTCCTTTTTCAGATGGCTGTCGGTCATTGCTGACCGTAATCTCTGGCGCCAAACAGGGCGGTACCGATCCGCACCCAGGTGGCGCCTTGGGCGATAGCCGACTCGAGGTCGTGGCTCATGCCCATGGAAAGTGTGTCGAGCGGCAGATTCAGGCTGGCCTGCAAACGTTGCACGGCAGCAAAAGCGGCATCTTGCTCGGCGCGATCTTCGGTCGGCTCGGGAATCGCCATCAGCCCGCGCAGTTTCAAGCGGGGCAGGGCGCTGATGGCCTCGGCCAGCGTCGGCAGGTCGGCCGGGGCGCAGCCGGACTTGCTGGCCTCACCGCTGACGTTGACCTGAATGCAGATGTTCAGCGGCGGCAACTCGGCCGGGCGCTGTTCGGACAGGCGTTGGGCGATTTTCAGGCGATCCACGGAGTGCACCCAGTCGAAATGCTCGGCGATGGCGCGAGTCTTGTTCGATTGAATGGGGCCGATGAAGTGCCAGATCAAGGGCAGGTCGGCCAGTTCGAGCTGTTTGCCCAGGGCCTCCTGCAGATAATTCTCGCCGAAATCACGCAGGCCGGCGGCGTAGGCTTCACGCAGGTCTTGTGCGGGTTTGGTCTTGCTGACCGCCAGCAACTGCACGCTGTTTTCACTGCGTCCGGCCGCTGCGGTGGCAGCCTGGATGCGCGAACTAACCAGTTGGATGTTGTCTGCTATCGTGGACATCAAGAGGCGCCGGCGGTCTGAAGGTTCGCGGCATTCTACTGGAATTGAGGAGCGCTATGGATATCACTGAATTGCTGGCGTTCAGCGCCAAACAGGGCGCTTCCGACCTGCACCTGTCGGCCGGTCTGCCGCCGATGATCCGCGTCGATGGCGATGTGCGGCGGATCAATCTGCCGGCGCTGGATCACAAGCAAGTGCACGAATTGATCTACGACATCATGAACGACACCCAGCGGGTCGACTTCGAGAAACACCTGGAAACGGATTTCTCGTTCGAAGTCCCCGGCGTCGCGCGTTTCCGGGTCAATGCGTTCAACCAGAACCGGGGCGCCGGCGCGGTGTTCCGCACCATTCCCTCGAAAGTGCTGAGCATGGAAGACCTTGGCATGGGCGACGTCTTCCGCAAGATCACCGATGCCCCGCGTGGGCTGGTGCTGGTGACCGGGCCGACCGGGTCCGGCAAATCGACCACGCTGGCGGCGATGATCGATTACCTCAATACCCATCGCCATCACCACATCCTCACCATCGAAGACCCGATCGAGTTTGTCCACGAATCGCGCAAATGCCTGATCAATCAGCGCGAAGTCCATCGCGATACCCGCAGCTTCGCCACCGCGCTGCGCTCGGCGCTGCGCGAAGACCCGGATGTGATTCTGGTGGGCGAGATGCGCGATCTGGAAACCATCCGTCTGGCGCTGACCGCTGCCGAGACCGGGCATCTGGTGTTCGGTACGTTGCACACGACGTCGGCGGCAAAGACCATCGACCGGGTGGTGGACGTATTCCCCGGTGATGAGAAGTCCATGGTGCGTTCGATGTTGTCCGAGTCGCTGCTGGCCGTGGTGTCGCAGACGCTGATCAAGAAGATCGGCGGCGGGCGGGTGGCGGCGCACGAGATCATGCTGGGAACGTCGGCGATCCGGAACCTGATCCGCGAGGACAAGGTGGCGCAGATGTATTCAGCGATTCAGACCGGTGGGTCGTTGGGGATGCAGACACTCGACATGTGCCTGAAGGAGCTGGTAACCAAGGGCTTGATCAGTCGCGAGCATGCGCGGGAGAAGGCGCGTACGCCGGATAATTTCTAAAGGCTGGATTACGCCTGTGGCGAGGGAGCTTGCTCCCGCTTGAGCGCGTAGCGCTCACAAGATTTTGGGGCTGCTGCGCAGCCCGGCGGGAGCAAGCTCCCTCGCCACAGTTGATCGTGTTTCAGCGCTGGACGACACGCATCTGCTTGCCAGCCGGTTCTTTCGGCAGCACACGCTTGGCAACCACGTAATGCTGTTCCCAGTACGGCTTGTTCAGCGTGTCGATGCTCACCGCTTTGCCACGGCGTGGTGCGTGGATGAAGCGGTCGTTGCCCAGGTAGATGGCGACATGGTTGACCCGACGGCTCTTGATGTTGAAGAAAATCAGGTCGCCCGGTTTCAGATCCTTGCGTTCGACTTTCTCGCCATGCCCGCTGGCCATCGCGTTGGAGGTGCGTGGCAGGTCGAACGTGGCGTCGTTGAACGCGTATTTCACCAGACCGCTGCAGTCGAAACCTTTACTTGGGCTGCTGCCGCCCCAACGGTATGGAGTACCGAGGACGTTCACCGCACGGCTCAGGACGTTGCTGCTTTCCTTGTTGGCCATCGGTGGCACCAGCTTGCCGTGATTCTTGCTGGCGAGCGTGGTGTGTTTCGTTTGTTTGCTGCTCTTGCTCGAAGGAGCCGAAGCATGGGATTTAGGGGTGAAACCGTTAACGTTGGGAAGACGTTGCTCACGATTGGTGGCGTGGGCGGCCAGTGGCATTAATAGGCAAATAGTTAGCCATGTCTTGAAAAATGGTCGCATTAGGCGTGGCTCTTATGTGTTAGCGCGCAACTTTATAACAGCTTTTTTGTCCCTTCCGAGGCCGTTGGTCGATTCCATCGGAGGGCAACGGAACCAAACAAGCGGCAAACGGACGCAATTGTCGGACAGAAGTCCGGTGCTATAAGGCTTTGACGGACGACACGGTAACATTTGCCGTACGTCGGCTACATGTAAAAAAGTCACAAAGAATTAAAGAAAATTTATCTATCGTGTGAATCGAGGTCTTCATGAACCGCTATCAGCAGGTCGCTGCACCGCAGGATACGCACAGCAAAATCATCGGTTATCTGCTGTGGATTTTTGGCTTCACCGGCGCTCACCGCTTCTATTACGGTAAACCGGTGACCGGGACGATCTGGTTCTTCACCTTCGGTCTGTTGGGCATTGGCTGGCTGATCGACGTGTTCCTGATCCCGGCGATGGACCGCGAGGCGGATCTGCGCTTTGCCGCAGGGCCGATCGAATACAACGTGGCGTGGATTCTGCTGACGTTCCTGGGCGTATTCGGCGTGCACCGGATGTACCAGGGCAAGTGGATCAGCGGGCTGCTGTATCTGCTGACCGGCGGATTGTTCTTTATTGGTGTGCTGTATGACTTCTGGACCCTGAATGATCAGGTGTCGGTACGCAACGCGCAGAACCGCGGCGCCTTCCAGTAAGTTATCGCCAGCCTGCTGGCGATTCGGGGCGATGCCGAGTGAAGATCAAAAGATCGCAGGCTGCGCCAGCTCCTACAGGTTGGAATGCATTTTCCCTGTAGGAGCTGCCGCAGGCTGCGATCTTGTGCTTTTTAGGCCTGGTGGCTGATCCGCCCGTCCACCAGCGTATAGCGCACCACACCCGGCAGGGTGTGACCGAGGAACGGGCAGTTCTCGCCCTTCGACAGCCAGCCTTCGCCGGCCACGGTGGATGCTTTCGGATCGAACAGTACGATATCCGCCGCACCGCCCACCGCCAGTTTGCCCGCCGGCAGACGCAGCGCCTGGGCTGGACCAGCGCTCAAGCGCGCCAGCAGGGTCGGCAGATCCAGCAAACCATCCTCAACCAGCGTCATCGCCAGCGGCAGCAGCAATTCAACACTGCTGATGCCCGGCTCGGTCGCGCCGAACGGTGCCAGTTTGGCGTCGCGTTCGTGCGGCTGGTGATGGCTGGAGATCGCCGAAATCACCCCGGACTTCACCGCTTCACGCAGGCCGTCGCGGTCGGCGCGGGTGCGCAGCGGCGGTTGCACATGATACAGGCTGCTGAAGTCGATCAGCGCTTCATCGGTGAGGATCAACTGATACAGAGCGACATCTGCGGTGACCTTCAAGCCACGGGCCTGCGCCTGAGCGATCAGAGCCACGCCGCGCGCGCTGGTCAGTTGGCTGAAGTGCGCGCGCACGCCGGTCTGCTCGACCAGCAGCAGATCGCGAGCGAGGGCCACGGTTTCCGCGGTTTCCGGAATCCCCGGCAGGCCGAGGAAACTGGCGACCGCACCTTCATGGGCCAGACCGCCATCGGCCAGATCGTGATCTTGTGAATTGAAAATCACCGTCAGGTCGAAGGTCGCCGCGTATTCCAGCGCCCGGCACAGGGTGCGGGTGTTGCGGAAACTCTCCAGACCATTGCCGAACGCCACACACCCGGCGTCGCGCAGCGCCACCAGCTCTGCCAGTTGTTCGCCGTCCAGCCCTTTGCTCAGCGCGCCGATCGGGAACACTTTGGTGTTGCCGGCTTCGCGGGCGCGGTCGAGGATCAGTTCGGCCACGGCCGAAGTGTCGAGCACCGGTTTGGTCTTCGGCGGGCAGCACAGGCTGGTCACGCCGCCGGCTGCCGCGGCGCGGGTTTCGCTGGCGATGCTGCCTTTGCGGCTGTAACCCGGCTCGCGCAGGGCCACGTTCAGATCGACCAGACCGGGTGCTGCAACCAGACCGTTGGCGTCGATGGTTTCCACTGCGGTGAAACCGGCCGGCGCGGCGCCGAGGGCGACGATCTTGCAGGCTTCAACGTGAATGTCGGTGATTTGATCCAGGCCACTGCTTGGATCGATGACGCGGGCGCCGAGAATGCTGAGCTTCACTGGGCGTTCTCCTGCTCGAATTGGCGCTGGGCAGTTTGTCCGCTCATGGCCATGGACAACACGGCCATACGGATGGCGATGCCGTAGGTCACTTGATTGAGGATCACCGAGTGCGGGCCGTCGGCCACCGCGGACTCGATCTCCACCCCCCGGTTGATCGGCCCCGGGTGCATGACGATGCAATCGGGTTTGGCCCCGGCCAGACGTGCGGTAGTCAGGCCGAACAGGCGGTAGAACTCGCCTTCGCTCGGCAGCAGGCCGCCGGTCATGCGCTCGCGCTGCAGGCGCAGCATGATCACCACGTCGACGTCTTTCAGGCCTTCGTTCATGTCGGTGTAGACCTTGACGCCGTACTGCTCGATGCCGATCGGCAACAGAGTCTTCGGCGCGATCACGCGGATGTCCGGGCAGCCGAGGGTCTTCAGGGCGAGCATGTTCGAGCGCGCCACCCGCGAGTGCAGGATGTCGCCGACGATCGCCACCGAGAGGTTTTCGAAACCGCCCTTGTGCCGACGGATGGTGAGCATGTCGAGCATGCCCTGGGTCGGGTGCGCGTGACGGCCGTCGCCGCCGTTGATGATCGCCACCTGCGGGCAGACGTGCTCGGCGATGAAGTGCGCGGCGCCGGAGTCACCGTGGCGCACGACGAACATGTCGGCGGCCATCGCTTCGAGGTTGCGCAGGGTGTCGAGCAGGGTTTCACCTTTGCTGGCCGACGAGGTCGACACGTTCAGGGTGATCACGTCCGCCGACAGCCGCTGGGCCGCCAGTTCGAAGGTGGTGCGGGTGCGGGTGGAGTTTTCGAAGAACACGTTGCACACGGTCTTGCCGCGCAGCAACGGGACCTTTTTCACCGCCCGGGCACCGACTTCGAGGAACGAGTCGGCAGTGTCGAGGATTTCCGTCAGCAACTCGCGGCGCAGGCCATCGAGCGAGAGGAAGTGGCGCAGCTGGCCCTGATCATTGAGCTGCAGCGGGCGCTTGGTATCTAGAGGCGTCATCGCGAGGGGGGACTCTCAATAAGGGCGGGTTAGGAATTCAGGTCTTGCAGTTCGAGCGTCAGCGGCTCCGGGCCGGACAGCTTGACCCGCTCATTGGCGGCCAGCGACAGGGTCGCACCCACCACGTTCGGGCGGATCGGCAGCTCGCCGGCGTCCAGGTCGAGCAGGCAGACCAGGGTCACGCTGGCCGGGCGGCCGTAGTCGAACAGTTCGTTCATGGCGGCGCGGATGGTCCGGCCGCTCATCAATACGTCATCGATCAGCACCAGATGCTGGCCTTCGATCTCGAAGGGCAGGGCCGAGGGGCGCACTTGCGGGTGCAGGCCGTTCTGGCTGAAGTCGTCGCGGTAGAAGGAAACATCCAGCGTGCCCAACGGTGCGTCGCTGGCCAATTCCTTGAGCAGGGCCTGTGCGACCCAGATGCCACCAGTGCGGATGCCGATGTAACGCGGTTCGCTGATATCACGCTGTGCAAGGTGCGCCTTGAGGCGGGTTGCCATCTGGCTGATCAGATCGGCGGGATTGGGCAGGCTCATGGTTGCTCCTTCGTGATTCCGAGCCGCGTCCTGCCGGACGTGGCTGGGTTTATAACCAAAAGAAAAGCGCCGAAGCGCTTGTCAGGATTCAAACAATGCAGTGTTTTCGTCGAGCCAGCCCTGCAACAGCAGGGCGGCGGCGATGGCGTCCACCGGGTTGTCGCGGTAACTGCCTTTCTGCCCGCCGCGCACCAGTCGCTCACCCTTGGCCTCAAAGGTGGTCAGGCGTTCGTCGTGGGTATAGAAGGGCACATTGAAACGGCCATTGAGACGGCGGGCGAATTTTTCCGCGCGCAGGCACATCTCGCTGGGCGTACCGTCCATGTTCAGCGGCAGGCCGACCACCACGGCATCGGGTTTCCATTCCTTGAACAGCGCTTCGACCTGATTCCAGTCGGGCACGCCGTTCTGCGCTTTCAGGGTGCACAGCTCGCGAGCCTGGCCGGTAATCACCTGGCCGACCGCAACGCCGATCTGTTTGGTGCCGTAGTCGAAGCCGAGAATCAGGCGCAGGGCCATCAGGCGTGCCCCGCCTGACTGGTCAGCAGGCTGAGGTTGATCCCCAGATGCCGTGCCGCCGCTTCCAGACGCAGCTCGCTGCTGGTGTTGAACAGGATGTCGGCGTCGTACGGGCAGGTCAGCCAGGCGTTGTCGGCCAGTTCGGCCTCCAGTTGCCCGGCTTCCCAACCGGCATAACCGAGGGCGATGACGCTTTTCGCCGGGCCCACGCCGTCGGCGATGGCGAACAGCACGTCCTGCGAGGTGGACAGCGCCAGATCACCGTCCAGCTCGACGGTGGCCTGAAAGGTCTTGCCTGCCGGGTGCAGGACAAACCCGCGATCGGTCTGCACCGGGCCGCCAATGAAGATCGGCACATGCTGGCACAGCGCTGGCGGATCGATGTCCGGGCGCAATTGCTCGAGGATGTCAGCCAGATTCAGCTCTTGCGGTCGATTGACCACCAGCCCCATGGCGCCATTGGCTGTGTGCTCGACGATGTAGGTCAAGGTGTGGGCAAAGTTTGGGTCGGCCATGTGCGGCATGGCGATCAGGAAGTGATGCTTGAGATAGCTGGGGCTGACGTTTTTCATGAGCGATAGTGTGGCGTTCAAGGGGCGAACTGACAAGCTGGAGATGCGTTGCGAAAGGTCTTCCCTACCCCTGTGGTGAGGGAGCTTGCTCCCGCTCGGCTGCGCAGCAGTCGTAAAATCTGATAACGCGGTGGATCTGGAAAAAGCAGGGGGCCGCTTCGCAGCCCAGCGGGAGCAAGCTCCCTCGCCACAAAAGCTCCCTCGCCACAAAGCTCGCTTGGCGCTGGTCAATTGCTGGAGAGCTTGTCGCCCCGGGCGAATTTCCAGGTGCGGATGATTTCCAGTCGGTCGATATCCGACAGATCGCCGGTAAACGGCGCAAACGGTGCCGCCAACCGGACGATGCGCTGCGCCGCCTGATCCAGCAGCGGCTGCCCGGAGGATTCGAGCACCAGCACTTCGTACAGCGAGCCGTCGCGGTTGATCGAGACCATCAGCCGCAGGTTGCCGTAGATCTGCTTGCGCCGCGCTTCTTCCGGATAATTGAGGTTGCCGATGCGCTCGACCTTCTTGCGCCAGTCATCCTTGTACCAGGCGCCCTTGTCGCGCATGGTCGAGGCCGCGCTCAAGCGGTGGATGCGCGGACGCTTGGCGTATAGCTGCTGTTCGTTGGCCAGTTCCGCTTCAAGGCTGGCGATGTCGCTGGACAGCTGCGAGCTGTCGAACGTCGGCGCGTTGACCGCAGGTTTGGTCTCGGTCTTGGTTTCTTCTTTTTTGGTCGGCGCCTTTTGCTGTTTCGGCGCCACCGTGGTCACCGCAGCCTTGGGCGCCGCTTCGCGTACTTCCGGTTTGGCGGCCGGGGGCGGGGTGACCTTCTTGACCTGATTGTCCTGGAACGGCGCGACCTCGGTGGTCTTGGGAATCGCCTTCTTGTCGAGGGTGCCGCTGCCTTCCTGGTTTTCCTGAGCGAGGAAATCAGCCTTTTTCGGCTTGGTTTCGCTCTTGAAGGTGGCGAGGGTGATTTCCAGGGTTTTGCTGATCTGCTTGGGCTCGACCATGGTGAAGCCGACGCCGAGCAGCAGCGCCAAATGAATCAGCGCCGCGAGAAACAGGGTAAATCCGAGGCGATCGGCCGGGCGCACGCCACGATGGGCGAGTTCTGCGGGCAGATCGGACGGGAGTGTCATGACAAGAAAACCAACATCGCGTTTTTCAGAGGCTGCGCATGATAACGCAATGTTGGTTTCACGCCTTGGGCTTCACGCTTCAAGCGACAGACTGCATGTGACACACGTCAAGCTTGCGGCTTTTTGCCGGCGGCTTGCAGCTTCTTCTCAATGGCATCCATCAGCATGCCGCCGATGTCGGTGCCGAAAGCGTTGTCGATTTCGCGGATGCAGGTCGGGCTGGTGACGTTGATTTCGGTGAGGTTTTCACCGATCACGTCCAGACCGACGAACAGCAGACCTTTCTCGCGCAAAGTCGGACCGACCTGGGCGGCGATCCAGCGATCCTTGTCGGTCAGCGGCCGCGCTTCACCACGACCACCGGCGGCGAGGTTGCCACGGGTTTCGCCCTGGGCCGGAATCCGTGCCAGGCAGTAATCCACCGGCTCGCCGTCGATCATCAGGATGCGCTTGTCGCCGTCCTTGATCGCCGGCAGGTAGGCCTGGCCCATGATCTGCTGATTGCCGAGGGCGGTCAGGGTTTCGAGAATCACCGACAGGTTCGGATCGCCGGCGCGGTGACGGAAGATCGAAGTACCGCCCATGCCGTCCAGCGGCTTGAGGATCACGTCGCCATGCTTGGCGGCGAACTCACGCAGCACATCGGCGCGGCGGCTGACCACGGTTGGCGGGGTGCACTGCGGGAACAGCGTGGCGAACAGTTTTTCGTTGCAGTCGCGCAGGCTCTGCGGCTTGTTGACCACCAGCACGCCGGCGGTTTCGGCCTGTTCCAGCAAGTAGGTGGAGTAGACGAACTCCATGTCGAACGGCGGATCCTTGCGCATCAGGATCACATCCAGGTCGCTCAGCAGGTTGTCCTGCTCGGCGTCCAGTTCGAACCATTTTTCCGGGTTGGCGAAGACTTTCAGCGGCTTCATGCGCGCCCGGGCCTGACCTTCGGCCTGATACAGGTCGCGCTGCTCCATGTAGAACAGTTCCCAGCCACGTTTCTGCGCGGCCAGCAGCATGGCCAGCGAGCTATCCTTTTTATAGGAAATGCTGGCGATAGGGTCCATGACAATCCCGACGCGAACGCTCATTGGGTTTTCCTCGAAAATTGGCTACCGGATCGGTATTGAAAAAGTGCCGCCAGAGTGGCTCCGGGCGGGTTTTCGGTCAAGGAAAAACCCGTCGATAGATTGCATCTGGAGACTGTGCTAAAAAGGCTGGCATAGCGTGTTGACCCTTGAGCATCAAGGGTTTCCAGCCATTACTCATCGCAAAACGGACAATTTGATTCGCAAAGGCGACGGTAGAGCCCCCTTATGGAACAGCAGTCCAGCGCCTTGAAGGTCATGGTGATCGATGACTCGAAAACGATTCGTCGCACCGCCGAAACGCTGTTGAAAAATGTGGGCTGCGAAGTCATCACGGCCATCGACGGTTTCGACGCGTTGGCCAAGATCGCCGACAACCACCCCGGAATCATTTTTGTCGACATCATGATGCCGCGTCTGGATGGTTATCAGACCTGCGCTTTAATCAAGAACAACAGTGCGTTCAAGGCCACGCCGGTGATCATGCTGTCGTCGCGTGACGGGCTGTTCGACAAGGCCAAGGGGCGGATTGTCGGTTCTGATCAATTTTTGACCAAGCCTTTCAGCAAGGAAGAACTGCTCGACGCGATTCAGGCCCATGTTCCGGGCTTCGCCGCCGTTTTGCCGCAGTAAGACACGTACAGTGACGCTCGGCCAGCGGGCCGGGTGTCGACAAGAAAAATGGGGAAGACCATGGCACGTATCCTGATCGTCGATGATTCGCCGACTGAAATGTACAAACTCACCGGCATGCTGGAAAAGCACGGCCATGAAGTGCTCAAGGCCGAAAACGGCGCCGACGGCGTGGCCCTGGCCCGTCAGGAAAAGCCCGACGCGGTCTTGATGGACATCGTCATGCCCGGCCTCAACGGCTTCCAGGCCACTCGACAGCTGACCAAGGATGCCGAGACCAGCCACATCCCGGTGATCATCATCACCACCAAGGATCAGGAAACCGACAAGGTCTGGGGTACGCGCCAGGGTGCGAAGGATTACCTGACCAAACCGGTCGAAGAGGACACCCTGATCAAGACCCTGAACAACGTGCTGGCCGGTTGATCGCGCGGCCATGAACCAGTCGCTGACCGCGTTCGAGCTGCTGTGGCAGATCGACCAGCGCTGCCGCCTGCTGGCGGCGGATCTGCCGTCGCAGCCCGGCCGTCAGGATCGCTGGAGCGGCATCGGCTTTCGTCTCGGCGAGCACTGGTACGTGACGCCGATGGGTGAAGTCAGCGAAGTGCTGCACGAACCGCGCTGCACTCAGTTGCCTGGGGTCAAGCCGTGGGTCAAAGGGGTGGCTAACCTGCGTGGGCGGTTGCTGCCGATCATGGACCTGTGCGGATTCTTTGGTCACGAACTGTCGCCGTTGCGCAAACAGCGGCGGGTATTGGTGGTGGAGCACAACGATGTGTTCGCCGGGCTGCTGGTCGATGAGGTGTTCGGTTTGCAGCACTTCGAGCAGGACAGCTTCGAACCGATCTCGATCAGCAAGCGCCAGGGTTCCAAGGCCGAGTTCGTCAAAGGCTATTTCCGGCGCGAGCAGAACTGGCGGGTGTTCAGCCTGTTTGCGCTGGCCAAATCGCCGGTGTTCATGAGCGTCGCGATATAACAGATTCAACACTGTCCCCTGTGGCAGCGAGCCTGCTCGCGAAGAGGGCGTGTCAGGCAAGATGAATATTGGCTGACCCGACGCTTTCGCGAGCAGGCTCGCTCCCACAGGGATTACAGCAGGCCTCAAAGGTGTGGGTTAAAGGCGAGGACCGATGACAAAAGCAAAAACAGGCAAATCGGCGGAAGGATCGCGCAGTCGCTCGCAGATCATCGTGCTGTTCATCGCACTGATCGTGTTCATCATGCTGCTGTTCGCCAACTTCGCCTACCTCAACACACAGGCCAACTACGACAAACAGTACATCGGCCACGCCGGTGAGCTGCGCGTGCTGTCGCAACGCATCGCCAAGAACGCCACCGAAGCGGCTGCCGGGAAGTCGGCTGCGTTCAAGTTGCTGAGCGATGCGCGCAACGATTTTGCCCAGCGCTGGGGTTACCTGAAGAAAGGCGATCCGGCCACCGGCCTGCCGCCAGCACCGGCCACCGTGCGCCCGGAAATGCGCGCGGTGCAGCTGGACTGGGAACGCCTGCTGAAAAATACCGACGCGATTCTCTCCAGCGAACAGACCGTGCTTTCGCTGCATCAGGTCGCCGCGACGCTGGCCGAGACCGTTCCGCAATTGCAGATCGAGTACGAAAAAGTCGTCGAGATCCTCCTGCAACGCGGCGCGCCGGCAGCGCAGGTGGCGATGGCCCAGCGCCAATCGCTACTGGCTGAACGCATCCTCGGCGCGGTCAACACCGTGCTCGCTGGCGACGAGAATTCGCAGCAGGCCGCCGATGCGTTTGGTCGCGACGCCACCCGTTTTGGCCAAGTGCTCAACGGCATGCTGCAGGGCAACCCGACCCTGAAAATCAGCCAGGTCGAAGACCGCGACGCCCGTGCGCGCCTGAGTGAAATTTCCGAGCTGTTCCAGTTCGTCTCCGGCTCCGTTGACGAAATCCTCGAAACCTCGCCGGAGCTGTTCAAGGTTCGCGAGTCGGCGAGCAACATTTTCAGCCTGTCGCAGACCCTGCTCGACGAAGCCTCGCACCTCGCCAGCGGTTTCGAAAACCTCGCCGGCGGGCGCAACACCGACACCATCGGCGGCTACGTGCTGGGCTTGCTGGCGTTGGCGTCGATCATCCTGATCGGCCTGGTCATGGTTCGTGAAACCAACCGCCAGTTGCGCGAGACCGCCGAGAAAAACGAACGCAACCAGAACGCGATCATGCGCCTGCTCGATGAAATCGAAGACCTCGCCGACGGCGACCTGACGGTGACTGCCTCGGTGACCGAAGACTTCACCGGGACCATCGCCGATTCGATCAACTACTCGGTTGACCAACTGCGCGATCTGGTCGCGACCATCAACCTCACCGCCGGCCAGGTCGCCGCCGCCGTGCAGGAAACCCAGGCCACCGCGATGCACCTGGCGCAAGCCTCGGAACATCAGGCGCAGCAGATTTCCGAAGCCTCGACGGCGATCAGCGACATGGCCCAGTCGATCGATCAGGTCTCGGCCAACGCCGCTGAATCCTCGGCGGTGGCCGAGCGTTCGGTGGAAATCGCCAACAAGGGCAACGAGGTGGTGCACAACACCATCCACGGCATGGACAACATTCGCGAACAGATTCAGGACACCGCCAAGCGCATCAAGCGTCTGGGCGAGTCGTCGCAGGAAATCGGCGACATCGTCAGTCTGATCGACGACATTGCCGACCAGACCAACATCCTCGCGCTCAACGCGGCGATTCAGGCGTCGATGGCCGGGGACGCCGGGCGCGGCTTTGCCGTGGTTGCCGACGAAGTGCAGCGGCTGGCTGAACGTTCGTCCGCCGCTACCCGGCAGATCGAAACCCTGGTGCGGGCGATTCAGACCGACACCAACGAAGCGGTGATTTCCATGGAACAGACCACCACCGAAGTGGTGCGCGGCGCGCGGCTGGCGCAGGATGCCGGGGTGGCCCTGGAAGAAATCGAAGGCGTTTCGAAAACCCTCGCGGCGTTGATCCAGAGCATCTCCAACGCGGCGCAGCAGCAGACCTCGTCGGCCGGGCAGATCTCGCTGACGATGAACGTGATCCAGCAGATCACCACGCAGACCTCGTCCGGCTCCACCGCCACCGCCGAGAGCATCGGCAACCTGGCGAAAATGGCCAGTCAGCTGCGCCGTTCGGTATCCGGTTTCACCTTGCCGTCGGCGTCCGCGACGGACAAGGCGTGAGTGGAGTGGTTATGGGTGACCGGCACGACTACGTGGCCCTCGAATGGGTCAAGGGTGAAATTGCCGAAACGCTGAGGCAGGCGCATCAGGCGATTGAAACCGTGCTCGATGACCCGCAGGCCGCGCCGGGGCTGGATGAGTGTCTGGCGTATATCCATCAGGTGCACGGCAGTTTGCAGATGGTCGAGTTCTACGGCGCGGCGTTGCTCGCCGAAGAGATGGAACATCTGGTCGAAGCCCTGCAGCAGGGTCGCGTCAGCCACCGCGACGAAGCCTTGCACCTATTGCTGCAAGCCCTCGGGCAATTGCCGATCTACCTTGATCGGGTGCAGAGCGCCCGCCGCGATCTGCCATTGGTGGTGCTGCCGCTGATCAACGATCTGCGCAGTGCGCGCGGCGACAGTCTGCTCTCGGAAACCAGTCTTTTCAGTCCGCCACTACCGGACTTGCCGCCGTTGAGCGCAGAAGCGCTGGCCGCGCTGGAGCCGGCCGAGTGGCCCCACGTACTGCGCAAGTTGCGCCAGACGCTGCAAATGGCGCTGGTCGGGTTGCTGCGCGAGCAGGATGACCAGACCCACCTCGAATACCTGGCGAAAGTTTTCCAGCGCCTCGAAGCGCTCAGCGCCGATGCGCCGTTGAGTCCGCTGTGGCAGGTCGCTTCAGCGCTGGTCGAAGGCATGCGCGAAGGCGCCATCGCCAACAGCCCGGCGCTGCGCAGCCTGTTCAAGGACGCCGACAAGGAACTCAAGCGCCTGCTCGAACAAGGCCCGCGCGGCCTCAATCAGCCGCCCCCGCCGGAGTTGCTGAAAAGCCTGCTGTTCTATATTGCCAAAGCCGAACATCCCACCGGGCAGATGCTGACCATGAAAGATCGCTACTCCCTGGACGACGCGTTGCCCGACAGCGCGATGGTCGACGAAGAACGTGCGCGTCTGGCCGGTCCCGACCGCGATGCGATGCGCTCGGTGCTGGCGGCGCTGTGCGAAGAGCTGGTGCGGGTCAAGGAGCGCCTCGACCTGTTCGTGCGCAGCGACCGTCAGCACACCGCTGATCTGGAGAGTCTGCTGGCGCCGTTGCGGCAGATCGCCGACACCCTCGCGGTGCTCGGTTTCGGCCAGCCGCGCAAAGTCATCATCGATCAACTGGCGGTGGTGCTCAGCCTCGCCCAGGGCCAGCGCGAACCGAATGACGCGACCCTGATGGACGTTGCCGGCGCGCTGCTCTACGTCGAAGCCAACCTCGCCGGGATGGTCGGCACCGTAGAGCCGGAAAGTCCCGAAGACGCGCGCCTGCCGACCACCGACCTGACACAGATCCACCAGATCGTGATCAAGGAAGCACGCATCTGCCTGCAACAGGCCAAGGACATGATCGTCGATTACATCGACGCCGACTGGGATCGCCAGCAACTGCAACCGTTGCCGGAACTGCTGACCCAGGTGCGCGGTGCGCTGGCGATGATTCCGCTGAGCCGGGCGGCGAGTCTGGTCGAGGCCTGCAACAGCTTCATCCGCGAACACCTGCTGCTCGATCCGCACCAGCCAGGCTGGCAGCAACTGGATAATCTGGCCGACGTCATCACCAGCCTCGAGTATTACCTCGAACGCCTGAGCGACGACCCGCAAGCGCCGAATGAACAACTGCTGGATGTCGCACAAAAGAGCCTCGCCAGCCTTGGTTTCTTTCCACATGAGCAGCACGTGCCGCTGCTCGACGACGTGCTCAGCCCCAGCGAAGCGCTGGTAATGCAGGATCTGCAGACACTGGATGACCCCGAAACCGTGCAGTCGCTGGCCGAGGTGCTGGCCAGCCCGGTGTCGGCGGTCAACCCGCCGGCCTTGATAACCCCGGGCAGCCTGATGCCGCCGCCGGTCGATGAAGAACCGGTGGACGATGAACTGCGCGAAGTGTTCCTCGAAGAGACCGACGAAGTCCTCGAAGTCCTGCACGAATACCTGCCGCGCTGGTCGGCCGACACCCACGACCGCGCCGCCCTGACCGAACTGCGCCGCGCCTTTCATACCTTGAAGGGCAGCGGGCGCATGGTTCGCGCGCTGATCCTTGGCGAGCTGGCCTGGGCCGTGGAAAACCTGCTCAACCGCGTGCTGGAACACAGTGTCGAACCTGGTGCGCAGGTGCAGCAGTTGCTCACCGACACGGTATTGCTGCTGCCGGAGCTGATCAGCGAATTCGCCACGCAGCGCCAGCGGCAGCGCAGCGATGTCGATCAACTGGCGGCCCGCGCGCATGCGCTGGCCAAAGGCGTCGAGCCGCTGGCGGCCGAAGACGTGGACGATGTGGCGGCCCTCGATCCACTGTTGCTGGAGATCTTTCGCAACGAGGCCGAAACCCACCTCGCCAGCCTCAACCGCTTTCTCGATCAAGCCGCCGAGCATGTGCCGCTGCCGGCCAGCGACGAATTGCAGCGCGCCTTGCACACGCTCAAGGGCAGTGCGTCGATGGCCGGCGTGTTGCCGATTGCCGAACTGGCCGCGCCGCTGGATAAACTGGCGCGCGAGTTCAAGGCGCATCAGTTGCCGCTGGATCTCGATGAAGTGGAATTGCTCCTTGAAGCCGAAGGCTTGTTCCGCGTCGGCCTGCGCCAGCTCAAGCACGATCCGCTGGCGCCGATTGTCGGTGCGCAGTCGCTGATCAAACGCACCGAAACGCTGCTTGCCGAACGCCTGGAGGCGATCCTCAACGCGCCGAACACCGGCCTGCGGATCAAGCGCGATCCGCAACTGATCAACAACTTCCTCGCCCAGGGCATGGACATCCTGCTCGACGCCGAAAGCCTGTTGCAGCGCTGGCAGCAACACCCCGGCGAGCGTCAGGAACTCAGCGCGTTGCTGGACGAACTGACCACTCTCGGCGAAGGCGCACACCTCGCCGATCTGCTGCCGGTGGACGTGCTCTGCGAAGCCTTGCTCGACCTCTATGGCGCCGTCGAAGAAAGCAGCCTGGCGGTCAGCGACAGGTTTTTTCACGAAGCGCAGAGCGCTCACGAAGCGCTGATCAACATGCTCGACGAACTGGCCGCCGGCCAGGAAGTCACCCCGCAGCCGCAGCGCATCCGAGCCCTGCACGAACTGCTTGATGAAAGCCTCGACCCGACGGCGATGGGGCTGATCCGCAGCGACGGCAGCCGCACCTTGAGCATCAGCGAACTGGGCGCCGCGACCGCCGAACTCGCCCACGCCAATGCCGAGACCGCGCCCGACGACGAGATCGTCGAGATCTTCCTGGAAGAAGCGGTGGATATTCTCGACAGTGCCGGGCAAGCCTTGCAGCGCTGGTTGAACGACCCGGACAACGCTGCGCCGCTGTCGTCGTTGCAGCGCGATTTGCACACCCTCAAGGGCGGCGCGCGGATGGCCGAGGTCGACGCCATCGGCGATCTGGCCCATGAGCTGGAAAGTCTCTACGAAGGTCTGGTGGATCGTCGCTACAGTTACAGCGAGCTGCTCGGACGCTTGCTGCACAAGAGCCACGACCGCTTGGCGCAGTTGCTTGAGCAATTGCACAACCATCAACCGCTGACCCCGGCACAAGACCTGATCGAAGCGATCCGCCAGTTCCGTCAGGGCCAGCACGGCAGTGCCGAAACGGCGCAGCCGACGGCTGTACCCGACAGCGCAGCGCATGATCCGGAGCTGCTGGAAATCTTCCTCGAAGAAGGTTTCGACATCATCGAAAGCTCCGGCGCGGCGTTGCTGCGCTGGCAGGCCGAGCCGGGCAATCGGCAGGAAGTGGAAACCCTGCTGCGCGATCTGCACACCCTCAAGGGCGGTGCGCGGATGGTCGAGATCGGCCCGATCGGCGACCTCGCCCATGAGTTGGAATACCTTTACGAAAGCCTCGCCACCGGCGTGCTGCAACCGTCCGCCGAACTGTTCGCGCTGGTGCAGCGCGGGCATGACCGCCTGGCGCAAATGCTCGATGGCGTGCGCGCCGGGCAGCCATGCCCGCCGGCGGATCGGCTGATTAGCGCGATCCAGAATTTCAGCCATCCGGCGACCCCCGACACGCCGCCGCTGCTGCCGATTCCGGCCAAGACCGAGCCTGCGGTACCCGCCGCTGATGCCGGCGCGGACATGGTCAAGGTCTCCGCCGAACTGCTCGATGAGCTGGTCAATCTGGCCGGTGAAACTTCGATTTTCCGTGGGCGTATCGAGCAGCAAGTCAGCGATGCGCAAACCGCGCTGAACGAGATGGAAACCACCATCGAGCGCATGCGCGATCAGTTGCGCCGACTCGACACTGAAACCCAGGGACGGATTCTCAGCCGTCAGCAAGTCGATGCCGAACGCCTCGGTTACGAAGAATTCGATCCGCTGGAAATGGATCGCCATTCGCAGTTGCAGCAACTGTCGCGGGCGCTGTTCGAGTCCGCCTCCGACCTGCTCGACCTCAAGGAAACCCTTGAGCGCCGCAACCACGACGCCGAGAACCTGTTGCAGCAGCAGGGACGGATCAACACTGAATTGCAGGAAGGCCTGATGCGCACGCGCATGGTGCCGTTCGAGCGGATGCTGCCACGCCTGAAACGCATCGTGCGGCAGGTCGCCGAAGAGCTGAACAAAGACGTCGCGTTCATCATCGGCAACGCCGAAGGCGAGATGGATCGCAACGTGCTGGAGCGCATGGCCGCGCCGCTGGAGCACATGCTGCGCAACGCCGTCGACCATGGCCTGGAGTCGGCCGAAGTGCGGCTGGCGGCGGGCAAACCGGCGCAGGGCACGATCACCCTGGACCTGACCCGCGAGGGCGGCGACATCGTTTTCGATATTCGTGACGATGGCGCCGGGGTGCCGCTGGAAGCGGTACGGCGCAAGGCGATCAAGCGCGGCCTGCTCGCGCCGGACGCCGAACTCAGCGACCGCGACGTGCTGCAGTTCATCCTGCAGCCGGGGTTCTCCACGGCGGAAAAGATCACCCAGATTTCCGGGCGCGGCGTCGGCATGGACGTGGTTCACGAAGAGGTCCGCCAGCTCGGCGGCACCATGAGCATCGACTCGGTGCCTGGGCAGGGCGTGCATTTCCGCATTCGTCTGCCGTTCACCGTGTCGGTCAACCGCGCGCTCATGGTGCAGTGCGGCGAGGATCAATACGCGATTCCGCTGAACACCATCGAAGGCATCGTCCGGGTTTTGCCGAATGATCTGGAAGCGCACTACCGCAACGATCCGCCGAGCTACCACTACGCCGGCCAGCGTTACGAGTTGTGCTATCTGGGCGAGCTGCTGAAAACCGCGCCACGCCCAAAACTGCTCGGCCAGAGCCTGCCGTTGCCGGTGTTGCTGGTGCAGTGCAATGACCGGCACATCGCGGTGCAGGTCGATGCGATGGCCGGCACCCGCGAGATCGTGGTCAAGAGCCTCGGCCCGCAGTTCGCGGCGGTGCAGGGGGTGTCCGGGGCGACGATTCTTGGCGATGGCCGGGTGGTGCTGATTCTGGATTTGCTCGCACCGATTCGCGCGATGCAGGCGCGGGTTGCGCCGCGTCCGGCGCAGGCGGAAATCGACAGCGAACCGCAGAAGCCGTTGCTGGTGCTGGTGGTCGACGACTCGGTGACGGTGCGCAAGGTCACCAGCCGTTTGCTCGAACGCCACGGCATGAACGTGTTGACCGCCAAGGACGGTGTCGACGCGATGTTGCTGCTGGAAGAACACATGCCTGACCTGATGCTGCTCGACATCGAAATGCCGCGCATGGACGGCTTCGAAGTCGCCACCCAGGTGCGCCACGACGAACGCCTGCAACACCTGCCGATCATCATGATCACCTCGCGCACCGGGCAGAAACACCGCGACCGCGCGATGGCCATCGGCGTCAACGACTACCTCGGCAAGCCGTATCAGGAATCGGTGCTGCTCGAAAGCATTGCCCACTGGAGCAAGAAGCATGCATGAGCGCCGCCACAACGCGCGCACCAGCCAACTCACCGGTCTGTTGCTGCCGCTGGCCGACCGCAATCTGATCCTGCCCAACGTCGCCGTGGCCGAGCTGATCGACTACCAGGCCAGCGCCTTCGACCTCGACACACCGCCGTGGTACCTGGGGCGGGTGAGCTGGCGTGAACGGCAGATTCCGCTGCTGAGTTTCGAGTCGGCCTGCGGGCAGAAAGTCGTCATCGGCGAACGCGCACGGATCGTCATTCTCAACGCCCTCGGCGGCTTGCCGCAGCTGAAATTCATTGCGCTGCTGGTGCAGGGGATCCCGCGTTCGTACAAGCTCGACAGTCAGCTGAGTTATGTCGATGTGCCGTTGTGTGCGCTTGAGCAGGCAGCGGTGCAGGTCGGGGAGCAGGTGGCCAAGGTGCCGGACTTGTTGGGGTTGGAGCAGTTGTTGGTGGATGCCGGACTTATCCACTGATCCGGAATCCTCAGCGGCCTGACTGACGTCTTCGCGAGCAGGCTCACTCCTGCAATTGGAATGCGCTTCCCCTGTAGGAGTGAGCCTGCTCGCGATAGCGCCTGCGGAATCACCCAAAATCCGACAGACAAATCCCCAATCCCTACAGCGCAATAAACGCCCAGCAGCACAGCTGTTTAAAGACACCCAGTGTTACGCCTCACCAGCCTACAAATCCTTGCGCCGCTGCCTACGCATGCACCAGAATCCGCCGGCTTGTGCGCCCTCGGCAGGCTGCGTAACTTGATCCCGTCACTGATTCCCAGTGATCGGGTTTAGCAGCCCGTGGTTAATCTAAGGGTGCACATACATCATCGTCAGGCTCAGTGCCTGCATTCGATGGCGGCTGTGCGCAGGGCGCTTCGGCGCGCCGGCTTCCTTAGGTTCCCCGGTCTGCTAACCTGCGTTCAGCTGCCACCCTTCTTTTAGCAGAGAAGCGGTTCCAGCTTTATTTCGGAACCTGAGAATGATTAAACCAACACCAAGTCCGCCGCCAACAGATGCGGCATCCCCCTACGAATCCCCCGAATCAAAGAAATTTCACGAAGCCGCCGAACGCGCGCTCGACCATTACCTCGGCCCGCCAAAACCTGACCTCATGGCCACGCCCTACACCCCCAACACGCTGTACATGGTCAACCCCGACGCCGACAGCGAATCTCTGCTGGCCGATGCCAGTGAGTCCCTCGGCTCGGCCACGGTCATGCTCAACAACCATGCGGCGCTGGTGCAAGGCACGCACCGCAAGACCCTGCAGGGCATTGCTCAAGTGGTGATGGTGGCGGAGATGGCGGTCAATCGGGTGCTGGATAGGTTGGTGCCGACGGACTGAAAAACGCAATGCGTTCCCCTGTAGGAGCTGCGGCACGCTGCGATCTTTTGATCTGGATTCTGAGGATCAAGAGATCGCAGCCTCGTTTCACTCGACAGCTCCTACAGGTATTTGGGGCGGGCGCAGAAGGGTGAGCAACTCAAAATCCAGTGGGAGCGAGCCTGCTCGCGAAAGCGTCAGTAAACGTTACGCTCAGCGTAATGATTCACCGCCGCGCTTGATTGATGCCCCCACCCCACACGCCTAACGTAGCTCCACGACAGCGAACCCCGTGGAGTGAGCATGACAACAACAATTTCCCCCGACTCGCGCTGGACGCGGCGGCGTGACGAGAAGCAGCGGCGTCTCGACAAGGTGCGCGGGCTGGCCGACGGTGTGGTGTTGCCCAGCGACAAGATCGTCGCGGCGCTTGAAGCGTTGATCCATCCCGGCGACCGTGTGGTGCTGGAGGGCAACAACCAGAAGCAGGCGGATTTCCTTTCCCGTTCGCTGGCCAAAGCCGATCCGGGCAAGCTGCATGATCTGCACATGATCATGCCCAGCGTCGGTCGCTCCGAGCATCTGGATCTGTTCGAACGCGGCATCGCCCGCAAGCTCGATTTCTCCTTCGCCGGCACCCAGAGCCTGCGCATCAGCCAGTTGCTCGAAGACGGCTTGCTGGAAATCGGCGCGATTCACACCTACATCGAACTCTACGCGCGGCTGGTGGTGGATCTGATCCCCAACGTCGTGCTCTCGGCCGGGTTCATGGCCGACCGCGCCGGCAACATCTACACCGGCCCCAGCACCGAAGACACCCCGGCACTGATCGAACCGGCCGCGTTCAGCGACGGCATCGTCATCGTCCAGGTCAACCAATTGGTGGATGACGTCAGCGAACTGCCTCGCGTGGATATCCCGGCGTCATGGGTGGATTTCGTGGTGGTGGCCGACAAGCCGTTCTACATCGAACCGCTGTTCACCCGCGACCCACGGCACATCAAACCGGTGCACGTGTTGATGGCGATGATGGCGATTCGCGGCATCTACGAAAAACACAACGTGCAGTCGCTCAACCACGGCATCGGTTTCAACACCGCCGCCATCGAGCTGATCCTGCCGACCTACGGCGAATCCCTCGGCCTCAAAGGCAAGATCTGCCGCAACTGGACGCTCAACCCGCACCCGACGCTGATCCCGGCGATCGAGAGCGGCTGGGTCGAAAGCGTGCATTGCTTCGGTACCGAACTGGGCATGGAAAACTACATCGCCGCGCGCCCGGACGTGTTCTTCACCGGGCGCGACGGCTCGCTGCGTTCCAACCGGATGTTCTGCCAACTCGCCGGGCAGTACGCGGTGGATCTGTTTATCGGCGCGACGCTGCAGGTCGATGGCGATGGCCATTCCTCGACCGTGACCCGTGGCCGTCTCGCCGGTTTCGGCGGTGCGCCGAACATGGGCCACGACCCGCGCGGTCGGCGTCACGGCACCCCGGCGTGGCTCGACATGCGCCACGACGACACGCAGCAACCGATGCTCGAACGCGGCAAGAAACTCGTGGTGCAAATGGTCGAGACCTTCCAGGAGGGCGGCAAACCGACCTTCGTCGAAACCCTCGACGCGGTGGAGGTGGCGAAGAAAAGCGGCATGCCGCTGGCGCCGATCATGATCTACGGCGACGACGTCACCCACCTGCTCACCGAAGAAGGTATCGCCTACCTGTACAAGGCGCGCTCGCTGGAAGAACGTCAGGCGATGATCGCTGCCGTCGCGGGTGTGACCGCCATCGGCCTGCGCCATAACCCGAAAGACACCGAACGCATGCGCCGCGAAGGCCTGATCGCCTTGCCCGAAGACCTCGGCATCCGCCGCACCGACGCCACCCGCGAGCTGCTGGCGGCGAAAAGCGTGGCCGATCTGGTCGAGTGGTCCGGCGGCCTCTACAACCCGCCCGCGAAATTCAGGAGCTGGTAATGCACGCACTCAACCTGCAAGCGAAACCCCTGAGCCTGAGCGAACGCCTCGCCGATCTGGCGGTGGATGCGCTGATCGACGAAGCCGATCTGTCGCCGAAACCGGCGCTGGTCGACCGGCGTGGCAATGGCGCGCACACCGATCTGCACTTGGGCCTGATGCACGCCTCGGCGTTGTCGTTGTGGCCGGCGTTCAAGGAGATGGCTGAAGCAGCAGTTGAAACCGGCGAAGTCGATTCAACGTTGCGCGAAGCGATTGGCCGCATCGGTCGCGAAGGCGAGCAAGCGATGCTCGCGACCACCAACGGGGTGAATACCCATCGCGGTGCCATTTGGGCACTGGGGTTATTGGTGACCGCCGCTGCGCTGGAACCGAAATCCTCAAGCGCCAATGCAGTCTCTGTTCGCGCCGCACGTCTGGCCTTGCTGGATGACCGCTACGCACCAAAACCGTTGAGCCACGGCGCCCAGGTCGCCCTGCGTTACGGCGCACGGGGTGCCCGTGAGGAAGCGCAACTCGGCTTCCCGTCCGTGCTGCAACGTGGTCTGCCGCAACTCAAGCGCAGCCGCGCCAACGGCCACGGCGAACAGAACGCCCGGCTCGATGCGCTGCTGGCGATCATGACCGATCTGGCCGACACCTGCGTGCTCTACCGCGCCGGTGACCAAGGCCTGCAGGCCATGCAGCAGGGCGCGCAAGCGGTGCTCGACGCCGGCGGCAGCGCCAGCCTCGGCGGGCGTCGGCGCCTGCACGAACTGGATCAACAACTCATCGCATTGAATGCCTCGCCCGGTGGCGCCGCCGACTTGCTCGCCGCCACGCTGCTGCTCGATCGAATCGAGCGCGACGGCATCCTTCAGGGAGCGTTTTGATGGAAACCTTATCCTTTGAATTCCCCGCGGGGCAGCCGCCGCGCGGGCGGGCGCTGGTCGGTTGTGTCGGCTCGGGCGATCTGGAAGTGCTGATCGAACCGGGGCTGGCCGGCAAGCTGACCATCAATGTGCAGACCTCGGTCAACGGTGCGCAGCAGCGTTGGCAGCATCTGTTTGCGCGGATGTTCGACGGCACCACGCCACCGGCGATGGCCATCGATATCCACGATTTCGGCGCCACGCCGGGTGTGGTGCGTTTGCGCCTGGAACAAGGTTTCGAGGAGATCGGCCATGACTGACAGCGCAGCGCTGTTGCACAAGCACAGCTTCGTCGAACTCGGTGCGCGGCAACGGGCGAAAGCCTTGCTTGATGCCGGGACCTTCCGCGAATTGCTCGACCCGTTTCAACGGGTCATGTCGCCGTGGCTCGAACGCCAGGGCGTGGTGCCGCAAGCCGATGACGGTGTCGTGATCGCCAAGGGTAGCCTCGACGGTTTGCCGGTGGTGATCGCCGCCATCGAAGGCGCGTTTCAGGGCGGCAGCCTCGGCGAAGTCGGCGGGGCGAAGATTGCCGGCGCGCTGGAACTGGCCGCCGAAGACAATCGCAAAGGCATCCCTACCCGCGCTGTGTTGCTGCTGGAAACCGGTGGCGTGCGTTTGCAGGAAGCCAACCTCGGGCTGGCGGCGATTGCTGATATTCATGCGGCGATTGTCGATTTGCAGCAGTACCAACCGGTAGTCGGCGTGGTCGCGGGCAGCGTCGGCTGTTTCGGTGGCATGTCGATTGCCGCTGCGCTGTGCAGTTATTTGCTGGTGACACAGGAAGCACGCCTCGGCCTCAATGGTCCGCAGGTGATCGAGCAGGAAGCCGGAATCGAAGAATACGACTCCCGCGACCGGCCCTTCATCTGGAGCCTGACCGGTGGCGAGCAGCGTTTTGCCAGTGGCTTGGTGGATCGCTATGTCGCTGATGATGTGGCGCAGATCCGCCAGCAGGTCGGTGAACTGTTGCAGCAAGGGGTGCCAACCCAGCCGCGCAGCCAACGTGCCGAATGGTTCCTGCAACGTCTGGCGAGACTGGACACCAACCAGCAAATCGAGCCTGCGGTGGTTCGTGATCTGTATCAAGGAGAGCGCTCATGAGTGGTTATTCCGTGCGCGGTTTGAACTGGTTCAACGCTCTGAACGCTGGTGCGAAAGCCGTAGAAGGTTTGCCGCCATCGTTGAAGGTCGCCGATGGCGAACTCGGGCGGTTTATCGCTGTGGTCGCTAACCCGGACAACCGTTTCCCACGGGCTCGCAACGGCGAAGTCGGATTGCTCGAAGGCTGGGGCCTGGCCAAGGCAGTGGATGACGCGATCACGGCAGATCGCGATAAAGCGCAGAAGCGCCCGATCATCGCCATCGTCGACGTCCCGAGCCAGGCTTACGGTCGTCGCGAAGAAGCCCTCGGCATTCATCAGGCCCTGGCCGGTGCGGCGGACAGTTATGCCCGCGCCCGTCTGGCCGGGCATCCGGTGATTGCGCTGCTGGTGGGCAAGGCGATGTCCGGGGCGTTTCTTGCTCATGGTTATCAGGCCAACCGTTTGATTGCCCTGCGCGATCCCGGGGTGATGGTGCATGCGATGGGCAAGGCCTCGGCGGCGCGAGTGACGCTGCGCAGTGTCGAGGAACTGGAAGCACTGGCTGCCAGCGTGCCGCCGATGGCCTATGACATCGACAGTTACGCCAGCCTCGGTTTGCTTTGGGAAACCCTGTCGGTGCAGCAGATCGAGCAGCCGACGGCGGAAGATCTGGCGCGGGTGACCGAGTGCCTGAAACAGGCTATCGACGATATCTCCGGCACTGACTTGCGCAAGCGTCTCGGCGCGAAAAACCGTGAGGCCTCCAGCCGCGTGCGTGAACTGCTGAGGGCGCAGTGGTGAACATGCCACTGGCCCACGATCTGCTGTGGGGCATGACCCCGGCGCAGTTGCCGGCGGATGCGCCGCAGTGGGCGATCGAGTCGCTGGCTGCCGGGCAACCGGTGGTGGTGCGGCGGGCGGTGAGTGCTGAAGGTTGGGTCGCGGTGGGCGTGCGCGGCGTGTTGCGTGAGCAGCGGCTGGCGGCGTTCATGGCGCTTGAGGCGATTGTGCGTCGGGTCAGTCCGGAAGCGCTTTGTCATGTCGATCACGAGCGTGATTTGCCGGTGATGCAGGCGCTCAAACAACTGCGGCCGATGCTCGATGATTGCGGTTGGGTCTGGGGCATCAGCGGCAGTGTCGGGTTTGAGTTGGCCAGTGGTTTTACTGCGATGCATGAGGCCAGTGATCTCGATCTGATTCTGCGTACCCCGCAGCTGATTACTCGCAATCAGGCACGCAAACTGGTCGAGCTCTTTGATCAAGCCGTGTGCCGGGTCGACATGCAGTTGCAGACGCCGTTCGGTGCAGTCGCCTTGCGCGAATGGGCCAGCGGGTCTGCACGGGTGCTGCTGAAAAACGCCCATCAAGCGTGTCTGGTGGCTGACCCGTGGAACCCGCAGGAGCAGGCAGCGTGAGCAGCCTGTTGGTGTTCCCCGGCCAGGGTGCGCAGCAACCGGGCATGCTCCAGCGTTTGCCTCGGGAAACCTTGACCGAGGCCAGCGAGGTGCTCGGTGAAGATGTCGCGCGGCTCGATTCGGCCGATGCGTTGCGCAGCACCCGGGCGGTTCAGCTGTGCCTGTTGATCGCCGGGGTCGCTGCCTCACGGCAATTGTTGCAGGACGGACTCACGGCAGATTACGTCGCCGGCCTGTCCATCGGTGCGTACCCGGCAGCGGTGGTCGCCGGGGTCTTGAACTTCAGCGATGCACTGCATCTGGTCAGCCTGCGTGGCGGGTTGATGCAGCAGGCTTATCCACAGGGCTATGGCATGAGCGCGATCATCGGTCTGCAATTATCCACCGTCGAAACGCTGCTGGCGCAGGTGCACAGCGCGGAGTCGCCGGTGTACCTGGCCAACATCAATGCCGATAACCAGGTGGTGATTGCCGGCAGCGACAAGGCGATGCAAGCGGTGGCGGAACTGGCGCGCAGTCGTGGCGCCGGTCTGGCGAAACGTCTGGCGGTGAGCGTGCCGTCGCACTGCCCGTTGCTGGAGGCATCGGCGCAAACCCTCGCCGAGGCCTTCGCCAAGGTTGAACTGAAGACCCCGAAAATCGCTTACCTGAGTGGCAGCCGCGCGCGTCCGCTGATCAAGCCTGATGCCTTGCGCGACGACCTCGCTTTCAACATGTGCCGCGTGGTGGACTGGCGCGGCACCGTGCAAAGCGCTTACGAGCGCGGCGTGCGGCTACAGATCGAACTGCCGCCCGGTGCGGTGCTGACCGGGCTGGCGCGCCGGGTGTTCGAATCGGGCACGGTCACTGCCTTCGACAGTGCGCGTCTGGACACCTTGCAGGCGCTGTTGCGTGAGGAGGGTGGCCGCCGACCATAAACCGCCGCGACTCAGGCTTCGAACAACAAAAACAACATTCGACGATGCACTTTGAGGACTACAACAATGATTATTTACGGTGTGGCGCTGTTGGCGATCTGTACGCTGGCAGGGGTGATCATGGGTGACATGCTCGGCGTGTTGCTGGGCGTCAAATCCAACGTCGGCGGGGTCGGCATCGCCATGATCCTGTTGATCTGCGCGCGGTTGTGGATGCAGAAGCGCGGCGGCATGACCAAGGATTGCGAGATGGGCGTCGGCTTCTGGGGCGCGATGTACATTCCGGTGGTAGTGGCGATGGCCGCGCAACAGAACGTCGTCACCGCCCTGCACGGCGGCCCGGTGGCGGTGCTGGCGGCAATCGGTTCGGTGCTGGTCTGTGGTTGCACCATTGCCCTGATCAGCCGCACTCATAAAGGTGAGCCATTGCCTGACGAACCGGTGGAAGTCACCCCGGTCGGCACCCCGGTAGGAGGTCGCTGACATGTGGGCACTCGTTGAAAACGGTCTGGAACACAACGGCCTGATCACGGCTTTCGCTTTCGTCGGCGTGATCATGTGGGTCTCGGTGATTCTCTCGAAACGCCTGACGTTCGGGCGCATTCACGGCTCGGCGATTGCCATCGTCATCGGTCTGGTGCTGGCGTGGGTCGGCGGCACTATGACGGGCGGCCAGAAAGGCCTGGCGGATCTGACGCTGTTCTCCGGCATCGGCCTGATGGGCGGCGCGATGCTGCGTGATTTCGCGATCGTCGCCACGGCGTTCGAAGTGCAGGCGACCGAGGCGAAGAAGGCCGGGTTGATTGGCGTGATCGCGCTGCTGCTCGGAACCATCCTGCCGTTCATTGTCGGCGCGTGCATGGCCTGGGCCTTCGGCTATCGCGATGCGGTGAGCATGACCACCATCGGCGCGGGCGCGGTGACCTACATCGTCGGCCCAGTGACCGGTGCGGCGATTGGCGCGACCTCGGATGTGATGGCGCTGTCGATTGCCACCGGGTTGATCAAGGCGATTCTGGTGATGGTTGGCACGCCGGTAGCGGCGCGCTGGATGGGCCTGGATAACCCGCGTTCGGCGATGGTGTTTGGTGGTCTGGCCGGGACGGTGAGTGGGGTGACGGCGGGGCTGGCGGCGACGGATCGGCGCTTGGTGCCTTATGGGGCGTTGACGGCGACGTTCCACACAGGGCTTGGCTGTTTGCTTGGGCCTTCGCTGCTGTTCTTTATTGTTCGCGGGATTGTTGGTTAGGTCCGGAATTTGAGTTGTCTGGGCTGACGCTTTCGCGAGCAGGCTCGCCCCCACAGGGAAATGCATTCCAAATGTGGGAGTGAGCCTGCTCGCGAAGGAGTCGACGCGGTTTCAAGCCTGGCGATTGGCATACATCCGACACTCCGCCAGCAGCGCCAGCAGATTCGGATCACGCTCCTTGGCCTTCAGGAACACCACGCCAATGTGCTGCTGCAACCGATACTTCTCCTGCAACGGAATCAGCTTCACCCGGTTCTCGTACACCGCCGCAATCCGCCCCGGCAGCAACGCATAACCCACCCCCGAGCTGACCATGCTCAGCAGGGTGAAAATGTCGTTGACCTGCATCGCCACCTTCGGCTCGAACCCCGCCTGCTTGAACACCCGGATGCCGTCCTGATGGGTGGCGAAGCCTTGGGTCAGGGTAATGAACGTTTCGTCGCGCACTTCAGCCAGATCGACTTCCTGACGCTGGGCGAATCTTGAATCTGCCGGCGTGGCGAGAAAAATGTCATCGGAGAACAGCGGGATCTGCTCGCAGTCCGGGTCGCTGACCGTGTCGTCCAGCGACACCAGAATCGCGTCGACTTCCATGTTCTTCAGCTTGTAGAGCAGGTCGATGTTCGAGCCGAGGATCAGGTCGATGTTGAGTTCGCTGCGGCGGATCTTCAGGCCCATGATCAGTTGCGGTACGGTTTTCACCGTCAGCGAATACAGCGAGCCGAGCTTGAAGCGTTCAGCGGAGAAGCCGGCGGCTTCGCGGGTCAGGCGCACGCTTTCGACCACGTCCTGGATCAGCTTCTGCGCGCGTTCTTCGAGCACGTAGGCGCTTTCCAGCGGCGTCAGGTTGCGCCCTTCGTGCTTGAACAGCGGGCAGCGCAGGGCGCTTTCCAGCGAATGGATCGCCCGGTGCACGCTGACATTGCTGGTCTGCAACTCGGCAGCGGCGCGCGCCAGATTGCCGGTGCGCATGAAGGCGAGGAACACCTCGAGTTTTTTCAGGGTCAATTCTTCGTCGATCAGCATGGCGCGGACTCTTTTTGGTATCGGCCGATTGTGCCCGGTATGCGCCGCTCTTTGTAGGAGCTGCCGAAGGCTGCGATCTGTTGATCTTGAAAAGCAAAGATCGCAGCCTTCGGCAGCTCCTACAGGGATCGTGTTGAATGGAAACATTGCGCTTTTACGCTCAAGGCCCGAGCCTTGCGCGCTGCGGTAACGAATAACGAGGTGAGCGACACATGTATCACGGGGAAAAACTCAACGCCTGGACGCACTTGGTCGGGGCAGTGGCAGCGTTTATCGGCGGCGTGTGGATGCTGGTGATTGCCAGCCTCGACGGCAGTCCGTGGAAAATTGTCAGCGTGGCGATCTACGCCTTTACCTTGCTGGTGCTCTATAGCGCCTCGACCGTGTACCACAGCGTGCGCGGGCGCAAGAAAGCGATCATGAAGAAGGTCGATCACTTTTCGATCTACCTGCTGATCGCCGGCAGCTACACACCCTTCTGTCTGGTGACGCTGCGCGGGCCGTGGGGCTGGACACTGTTCGGGATTGTCTGGGGGCTGGCGCTGATTGGCATTTTGCAGGAAATCAAACCACGCTCGGAGGCGCGGATCCTGTCGATCGTGATCTATGCGGTGATGGGCTGGATCGTGCTGGTGGCGGTCAAACCGTTGATTGCCGCGCTGGGCACGACCGGGTTTGCCTGGCTGGCGTCGGGCGGGGTGTTGTACACCGTGGGGATCATCTTTTTTGCCCTGGATCACCGGTTGCGGCATGCGCATGGGATCTGGCATTTGTTTGTGATCGCCGGGAGTCTGCTGCACTTTGTGGCGATTCTGTTTTATGTCCTCTGAAGCAAGATCAAAAGATCGCAGCCTGCGGCAGCTCCTACAGTTGAAACGGGATCCACCTGCAGGAGCTGCCGAAGGCTGCGATCCTTCAGCGCTTTAGAAGTCGCCCCAAAGTTGCTGAGCCACCGCCAGTGCCACCACTGGCGCGGTCTCGGTGCGCAACACCCGCGGCCCCAGCCGAGCTGCATGGAAGCCGTTGCCTTTGGCCTGCTCGACCTCGGTATCCGACAAACCACCCTCTGGCCCGATCAGGAACGCCAAAGTCGCCGGTTTTGCATGGCTCACCAGCGGCTCGGCCACTGGATGCAGCACCAGTTTCAACTCAGCCTGGGTTTGCTTCAGCCAGTCGGCCAACAACACCGGCGGATGAATCACCGGCACCCGTGAGCGCCCGCACTGCTCGCAGGCGCTGATCGCCACCTGGCGCCAGTGCAGCAGGCGTTTGTCGGCGCGTTCGTCCTTCAGGCGCACTTCGCAGCGGTCGCTGAAGATCGGGGTGATTTCGCTCACGCCCAGCTCGGTGGCTTTCTGGATCGCCCAGTCCATCCGTTCGCCCCGGGACAGGCCCTGGCCGAGGTGGATCTGCAGCGGCGATTCGACCTGGCCGGCGAGCTGTTCGTCGATCTGCACGACGACGCGTTTTTTGCCGACTTCCACCAGCGATCCGCGAAACTCATGGCCGGAACCGTCGAACAACTGCACCGCATCGCCCTCGGCCATGCGCAGCACGCGGCTGATGTAATGCGCCTGGGCTTCCGGCAGTTCGTGTTCGCCGGTGCTCAGGGGGGCGTCGATAAAGAAGCGGGACAGTCTCATTTCGGGTCTCTGGAAAGATGTGAATCAGTTGGATCGGTGTCAGCTTCGTTCGCGAGCAGGCTCGCTCCCACGGGAAATACATTCCAGGGTGGGAGCGAGCCTGCTCGCGAAAGCGGCAGTTCAGGCGCCACAAATTTTCAATCAGCCCGGATCACGGAACCCCGGGTGGAAATCCTTCGGCACCGCCACGCTGACGCTGTCACGGGTGGCGATGTCGATGCCTTCACTGGCGACTTCGGCGAGGAAGTCGATCTGCTCCGGGGTAATCACATACGGCGGCAGGAAATACACCACGCTGCCCAGCGGCCGCAGCAACGCGCCACGCTCCAGCGCATGCTGGAACACCTTCAGGCCACGGCGTTCCTGCCAAGGGTAGGCCTCTTTGGTGGCTTTATCCTTGACCATCTCGATCGCCAGCACCATGCCGGTCTGGCGCACTTCGCTGACATTCGGGTGATCGACCAGATGCGCAGTGGCCGAGGCCATGCGCCGGGCCAGTGCCTGGTTGTTCTCGATGACGTTGTCCTGCTCGAAGATATCCAGTGTCGCCAGTGCTGCCGCGCAGGCCAGCGGGTTGCCGGTGTAGCTGTGCGAATGCAGGAAGGCGCGCAGAGTCGGGTAGTCGTCGTAGAACGCGCTGTAGACCTCGTCGGTGGTCAGGCACGCCGCCAGTGGCAGGTAGCCGCCGGTCAGGGCCTTGGACAGGCAGAGGAAGTCCGGGCGGATGCCGGCCTGCTCACAGGCGAACATGGTCCCGGTACGGCCGAAGCCGACGGCGATTTCGTCGTGGATCAGGTGTACGCCGTAGCGGTCGCAGGCTTCGCGCAGCAGTTTGAGGTACACCGGGTGATACATGCGCATGCCGCCGGCGCCCTGAATCAACGGCTCGACGATGACTGCCGCAACGCTGTCATGATGTTCTGCCAAGGTTTGTTCCATGGCGGCGAACAGGTTGCGCGAATGTTGTTCCCAGCTCATGCCTTCGGGGCGCAGGTAGCAATCCGGGCTCGGCACCTTGATGGTGTCCATCAGCAATGCCTTGTAGGTTTCGGTGAACAGCGGCACGTCGCCGACTGCCATCGCCGCCATGGTTTCACCGTGGTAGCTGTTGGTCAGGGTGACGAAGCGCTTTTTGTCTGGCTGGCCGCGGTTGAGCCAGTAGTGAAAGCTCATTTTCAGCGCGACTTCGATGCAGGACGAACCGTTATCGGCGTAGAACACCCGATTCAGGCCTTCCGGGGTCATCTTCACCAGACGCTCGGACAGCTCGATCACCGGTTGATGGCTGAAACCGGCGAGGATCACGTGTTCCAGTTGATCGACCTGATCCTTGATGCGCTGGTTGATGCGCGGGTTGGCGTGGCCGAACACGTTGACCCACCATGAGCTGACGGCGTCGAGGTAGTGCTTGCCTTCGAAGTCTTCGAGCCAGACGCCTTCACCGCGTTTGATCGGGATCAGCGGCAGCTGTTCGTGGTCTTTCATCTGGGTGCAGGGATGCCACAGCACCGCGAGGTCGCGTTGCATCCACTGGTTATTCAGGCCCATTTACAGTCTCCTCGAGGCGGCTCGCGTCAGGCGCGGGCAAACAATCGCGCAAGCCTATGCAATGCATCGCGTCGGGACAACCCATTGCGTCGATTGAGCTACTTTGTATGGGCCGATAGACGTCGCTGGCGGCGTTTTGATGGCTGACGTATTCTTCGCGGTTCTTTGGGTCGTCTGACCCGCAAAACTGCTTTTTTCCTACGTGTATTTCCGGAGTTCGCTGAATGTCTGTCGGTTGGCTGCGCGCCTGTGCGCTGGTGATGTTGGGGCTGTTCAGCGTTACGGCGCTGGCCAAGGATAAAACCGCAATCGTGATCGGCGGCGGCCTGTCGGGCCTGACCGCGGCTTACGAGCTGCAAAACAAGGGCTGGCAGGTCACGCTGCTGGAAGCCAAGCCGAGCCTCGGCGGTCGCTCGGGCATGGCCACCAGCGAGTGGATCGGCAACGACAAGACCCAGCCGGTGCTGAACAAGTACGTTTCGACCTTCAAGCTGGGCACCACGCCAGCCCCTGAATTCGTGCGCACACCGGGTTATCTGATCGACGGCGAGTACTTCTCCGCTGCCGATCTGGCGACCAAGCAGCCAGCTACCGCCGACGCCTTGAAGCGCTACCAGAAAACCCTCGACGATCTGGCGCGCTCGATCGACGATCCGCAGAACCCGGCCGCGACCAACACCCTGCATGCGCTGGACCAGATCAACGTCTCGAGCTGGCTCGACAAGCAGAACCTGCCGGCCACCGCGCGTCAGTTGATCAACCAGGACATCCGCACTCATTACGATGAACCTTCGCGTCTGTCGCTGCTGTATTTCGCCCAGCAGAACCGCGTCTACCGTGGCGTCTCCGACCGTGACCTGCGCGCCTCGCGCCTGGTCGGCGGCAGCCAGGTACTGGCCCAGGCGTTCGTCAAACAGATCAAGACCATCAAGACCAACTCGCCGGTTTCCGCGATCACTCAGGACAAGGACGGCGTGACCGTCAAGGTCGGCAGTGTTGGCTATCAGGCTGACTACGTGGTGCTGGCCGTGCCGCTGCGTGCGCTGAACAAGATCGCGCTGACCCCGGCGCTGGACGCCCAGCATCTGGCCGCGATCAAGGGCACCAACTACGGCTGGCGCGATCAGATCATGCTCAAGTTCAAGACGCCGGTGTGGGAAAGCAAGGCGCGCATGTCCGGCGAGATCTACAGCAACACGGGTTTAGGCATGCTCTGGATCGAGCCGGCGCTGAAGGGCGGCGCCAACGTGGTGATCAACCTGTCCGGCGACAACGCTCGCGTGATGCAGGCGTTCGGCGACAAGCAGATGGTCGATCAGGTGCTGATCCGTCTGCACACGTTTTATCCACAGGCCCGTGGCTCGTTCACCGGTTATGAAATCCGTCGCTACAGCACCGACCCGTCGATGGGTGGCGCCTACCTGGCTTACGGCCCGGGCCAGATCAGCAAGTTCTGGCGCCTGTGGGAGCGCCCACTGCAACGCGTAGCGTTTGCCGGCGAACACACCGACACCCTGTATCCTGGCACCCTGGAAGGCGCGCTGCGCACCGGTCAGCGTGCGGCCAGTCAGGTTGAAGACCTGGCAGCCGGCAAGTCGTTTGAACCGGTCAAAGTGGTTCCGGCCGCAGCAGCGGCAGGCGCGGCGGGTGCCGTGTCGGCGAAGAAGGGCAACTTCTTCAGCAATCTGTTTGGCGGTTCGGATGACGAGAAGAAGCCAGAGCCAGTGAAGGCGCCTGAGCCAGCGCCAGCGGCTCCAGCGCCTGCACCGGCTCCAGCCCCAGCCCCTGCGCCAGCTCCGGTGGAAGCGCCGAAACCAGCCGCTCCGGTGAAAACCGAGCCGGCGAAGAAAGCGCCAGCCAAGCCTGCGGCGAAGAAGCCGGCGGCCAAAACCGACGCGAAGAAAGCCGCAGCCAAGCCTGCTGCAAAAAAGGCTGAGCCGGCGAAGAAGCCAGCGGTGAAACCTGCTGAGACGACCGAGACCAAGGCGCAATAAGCCTTAGCTCCAATAAAAAACGCGGCCAAATGTGCCGCGTTTTTTTTTGCAATTAAACATGCAGTTTTATCTTTTTCCATGCAGTCTCAAGGCTTACCTTTGCGCAGGATTTTTCCCACAAAATAATCAGAATGAAATGATAGCGAGTCGGTTGTCTCGAATTTTATGCTTGGGTGAATTGGAGGTGACTCGTTATGAAACTATTTACGTTGCTGTTCGTGTTAATTGCAGTTTCCGGCTGTGCAAATGGCCATTTCTTTCCAGGCGGATATAGCTCGGAGCTTGCTCATAAATGCACGATGGATCCTTATGGCTCGGATTGTTTACAGCCTCCGGCTATTCTTAAGAATTAATCGAACATGTCAGCGCCGGGCATGTTAAAAATCCCATTTGAATACCTGTGTACCGTCCGGTAAATTTCTGAGCCATTTCTGTTTTGGCTTCGAGCTTCGTCCTGGGGCAAAGCCAAAGCGTGCCCAGCGTGGGCTGCCGGTGCGTTGATCATAGATGATAAGGTTCCCATCATCCTGGATAGTCATACACGTGTTGTACCACAGTGACTTGTCAGCGCTGTGGGTACTTTCAGCAATCCAAAGACGGCGTCTGGATGGATCATAGAGAAAGCCACTATTGCTGATCACGAACTGCAGAGGCTCGCGCATACGTTTCTGATGTAAGGTTTTACTGTAAGGCTGATTTCCATCTGCTACCCAAATTAAAGCTTCACCCTCCTTGATCAGCAAATTTCCATCGGCCTGTAAGATCAAACGAAATTGACCGTTATCGGATTGCAGGAATTGAGCCGGTGACATCGTTTGATTGGCGGGTAGTGTGGATGAGCCACTTGCTTGAAACGGCGTATATCGAAGAGCCATTTATGTATACCTGATCAATAAGTAATGGAGTCGCCATTGGATCAGGTTTGAATATTCAATCAGCTGTACATAGTTATTGATCAAAAATATAGCTGTTTGCGATCTTCCGTAGAGCCGCCTGCGGAGTTCCATTCCCTCGTATCCCGACTGGTCAGGCGGTAAAAATCGACCGGTCGGCGCCAAGCACGATCCGACAAAATTGCCTTTAATCTTTCCTTAACGCGTCGCTTCTAGGCTCTTGATCGTATTTCTCGATATTTCAAAGCAAAATTTTCCGCTTTAATTCGATAGATAACTCGCTAGTCTTGGTTCGCAGTTCTCACAGGATTTGGGCAATGCAGCTACGTAACTCTGCTTCACGCTATGGTTGGGTCAGCATCTTCATGCACTGGGGCGTGGCGCTGGCGGTCTTCGGACTGTTCGCGCTGGGTCTGTGGATGGTGGGGCTGGATTACTACAGCAGCTGGCGCAAAGACGCGCCGGATCTGCACAAGAGCATCGGTCTGGTGCTGCTGGGTGTGATGGTGTTGCGGGTGCTCTGGCGCTTTATCAGCCCACCGCCACCGACGCTGCAAAGCTACAGCCGCATGACCCGCATCGGCGCCAAATTCGGCCACGGGTTTCTGTACGTCGGACTGTTCGCTGTGATGCTTGCCGGTTACCTGATTTCCACCGCAGACGGTGTCGGGATCCCGGTGTTTGGCCTGTTTGAAGTTCCTGCACTGGTTTCCGGGCTACCGGATCAGGCAGATACCGCTGGGGTGATTCATCTCTGGCTGGCATGGGCGCTGGTAATTTTTTCCGGTCTCCATGCGTTGGCAGCATTGAAGCACCACTTTATCGATCGTGATGCGACCCTCACTCGAATGCTCGGTCGCAAAGCCTGAAGTTCAACCTCGACTCAAAGGAAAAGAAAGCATGTTGAAAAAGACTCTGGCCGCGCTGGCAATCGGTTCTGCCGTACTGTCCGCGAACGTGATGGCTGCTGATTACACTGTCGACAAGGAAGGCCAGCACGCTTTCGTCGACTTCAAGATCAGCCACCTGGGCTACAGCTACATCACCGGTACCTTCAAGGACATCGACGGCAAGTTCAGCTTCGACGCCGCCAAGCCTGAAGACAGCAAAATCGAATTCAACGTGAAGACCGCCAGCGTGTTCACCAACCATGCCGAGCGCGACAAGCACATCTCCAGCAAAGACTTCCTGGACGTGGGCAAATACGCTGACGCCAAGTTCGTCTCCACCAGCGTCAAATCCACTGGCAAGAATGCCGCTGGCAAAGACACGGCTGACGTGACCGGCGACCTGACTCTGCACGGCGTGACCAAGCCGATCGTGGTCAAGGCTGTGTTCCTGGGTGAAGGCAAGGATCCATGGGGCGGCTACCGTGCCGGCTTCGAAGGTACCACCAGCATCAAGCGCTCTGATTTCGGCAAGATGATGGATCTGGGTCCACAGTCCGACAACGTCGATCTGTACATCTCGTTTGAAGGTGTGAAAGCGAAATAACTTCGCCGCCATACAAAAACGCCTCCGGTCGCAAGGCCGGGGGCGTTTTTTATTGCCTGCCACAACCCGGATCCCCTGTAGGAGCTGCCGAAGGCTGCGATCTTTTGAGGTTGGTTTTTCCAGGATCAAAGATCACAGCCTTCGGCAGCCCCTACAGAAAGCGGGTTCTGGGACATCCATAAAAAATGCCCCGGCTCTTTCGAGTCGGGGCATTTTTCATTGCCGCGGTAACTCAGCGATTGCGGGTCAGCAGTGCTGGTTTTTCACCGCGCGGACGGGTCGGCAGTTGATCGAGCTGCTCAGGCGTCGGGAAGCGGTCAGCCTTGGACTCCTTGTGCATGATCTTCGGCCCGTTGCTGCGCGGGTTCTGCACGGCCGGTTCGGCGCGTTGCTGATCGTCGCGAGCCGGACGGCGGTTGCGCGAGGACTCGTCACGACGGCCCTGGCCATCACGCGGAGCACCGTTGCGCGGGCCGCTGCGTTTGGCCGGCGGAGTGCCGGTGCTTGAACCGTTGCTGTTGCGCGGGCCGTTCTGGCGACCTTGCGACTGACCGCCGCGTGGAGCGCCCGCGCCTGTACCTTGTGCCGGAGCACCCGGACGACGGCCGCGGCCACCGGCTGGAGCAGCTTTCGGCACGTAGTCAACACGGTTACCGAAGTTATCGATATCGTCGTCGAGGAACTCGTCCGGTGCACGATCAGCCGCAGCGCGTGGTGGCTGGCTCGGACGCTGTTCGCGGGCCGGGGTGCCTTCACGTGGTTTCTGCTGACGGGCAGGGCGCTCGCCGCGTTCGCCGGCGGGTTTTTCCTTGCCCTTGTCTTTGCCTTTGTCCTTGCGACCGCCGCCACCGCCGCCGCCATTCGGACCGTCGCCACGCGGGCCACGGGAGTTGCGCGGGTTGCGCATGTCCGGACGCTCGCGCACTTCAGGCTTCTCGGCCTCAATGGTGCTGGCATCGAAGCCCATCAGGTCGCCGTCGGCGATTTTCTGCTTGGTCATGCGTTCGATGCTTTTCAGCAGTTTTTCTTCGTCCGGGGCCACCAGCGAGATCGCCTCGCCCGAACGGCCGGCGCGGCCAGTACGGCCGATACGGTGCACGTAGTCTTCATCGACGTTCGGCAGTTCGAAGTTGACCACGTGTGGCAACTGGTCGATGTCCAGACCGCGAGCAGCGATGTCGGTCGCTACCAGAATGCGCACTTCACCGGCCTTGAAGTCGGCCAGGGCTTTGGTGCGGGCGTTCTGGCTCTTGTTGCCGTGGATCGCCACAGCCGGCAGGCCGTGTTTGTCCAGGTACTCGGCCAGACGGTTGGCGCCGTGCTTGGTGCGGGTGAACACCAGTACCTGTTCCCAGGCGCCGGCGGTGATCAGATGCGCCAGCAGGGCACGCTTGTGGCTGGCCGGCAGACGGAACACGCGTTGTTCGATGCGCTCGACCGTGGTGTTCGGCGGCGTGACTTCGATGCGTTCCGGGTTGTGCAGCAGCTTGCCGGCAAGATCGGTGATGTCTTTGGAGAAAGTCGCCGAGAACAGCAGGTTCTGACGCTTGGCCGGCAGACGTGCGAGGACTTTCTTCACGTCGTGGACGAAGCCCATGTCGAGCATGCGGTCGGCTTCGTCGAGGACGAGGATTTCGACGTGGGACAGATCGACGCTGCCCTGGCCCGCGAGGTCGAGCAGACGACCCGGGCACGCGACGAGGACGTCAACGCCACGGGACATGGCCTGGACCTGCGGATTCATGCCGACGCCGCCAAAGATGCAGGCGCTGACGAATTTCAGGTCACGGGCGTAGATCTTGAAGCTTTCGTGTACCTGGGCCGCGAGTTCGCGGGTCGGGGTCAGGACGAGTACGCGCGGTTGGCGCGGGCCATGACGCTGGGATTTGTCCGGGTGACCGTTGGGGAACAACCGCTCCAGGATCGGAAGGGCGAAACCGCCGGTTTTACCGGTACCTGTCTGTGCCGCAACCATCAGGTCGCGACCTTGCAACACGGCGGGAATGGCCCGCTGTTGCACCGGAGTAGGCTCGGTATAGCCCGCATCTTCGATGGCGCGGACTAAAGCCTCGGAGAGACCGAGGGAAGCAAAGGACATGAGTAATCCTGTTTTAGTTAGGGCTTGGCCCAATGGGAGTCTTGCCTGGCGCGAATCGCGTTTAAGAGGACGCGATCCCGTCCGGTCCTGCTGCGGTTCCGAAGGCACGTCAGGAGCGCTCGCGCGGGCTGAAAGCTGCGCTGTAGCGGGTCGAGAGGCCTGTTACGGTTCCGGGCGTCCGGGCGTGAGCCTGGCGGGAACGCCGGAGTATAACAGAGCAATCACTGCGCGCTGCTTTCCTGCTGCTCAACGGTTTTGCGGCTGGCCGAGGCGTTGCCCAGCGGCATGGCATCGACCGGGGCTGCGCCGTAGCGTGCGCTGAGCTCGGCGTAGGCCGGTTCGCGCTTGAAACGCTTGAGCTCGGCGCCGAAACGCGCCACCAGTAGATCCATCCCGGCATTGCGTCGAACGGCCAGATATTGGCTCTGACGGCTGATGACCGTGGGATTTTCGGTAATTTGATCGCGAATATTCAGCTGATCGAGCAAGTGCTGACCCACGCGGCGATCGGTGATCAGCAAGTCGATGCGCCCGCGCAGCAGCTTGCCGAAGTTGGCCTCGTGGGTCGGTGCCGGCTCGCGGGTGAACAGTGTCGACTGGCTGAAATCCGGGCTGTAGAGATAGCCCGGCGAAGTGCCGATGGTCAGACCTTTGAGGTCATCGAGCTGACGGAACGGATGGGGTCGGTCGTTGGCGTAGAACATCACGAACTCGACGTCCGACAGCGGTTCGATGGGGTAGAGCAGGGTGGCGTCACGCTCGTCGCTGTGAAAAATGTCCAGTGCGCCGTCAGCCTGGCCGGTTTCAAGCATCGACAGGCAGCGTTTCCACGGCAGGAACTGCCATTCGACTTCGATTCCCAGACGCTTGAACACGATGGCGGTGGTTTCGTAGTCCAGACCGAGGTTCTTGCCATCCTCTTCGTATACGTAAGGTGCCCACGGCTCGGTGACAATACGCAGCTTCTCGCCCCGAGCGGCAAAGCTCAGGCAAGCAAAAACCAGCACGGTGAGTAACTGCGCGAAAAAAGGCATGGCTTGAGATTACGACGAGAAACGCGAAAGAGCCAGAAAGTGCCTGCACAAGCTCTGTTTCGGGCATTTAAAAGCAAAAGATCGCAGCCTTCGGAAGCTCCTACATGGGCATTAATTACACCTGTAGGAGCTGCCGAAGGCTGCGATCTTTTGATCTTTCTTTTAGTGCTTAGCGCGGCAACTTCAGGTTATTCCAGATCGCCAGACTAGGTTCAGCCTGGTTCATGGAATAGAAGTGCAGCCCCGGTGCGCCACCTTGCAGCAGGCGTTCGCACATTTCGCTGACCACTTGCTCGCCGAAGCGCTGAATGCTCTGGCTGTCATCGCCGTAGGCTTCCAGTTGCTTGCGGATCCAGCGCGGAATTTCCGCACCGCAGGCATCGGAGAACCGCGCCAGTTTGCTGTAGTTGGTGATCGGCATGATCCCCGGTACGACTGGAATATCCACGCCCAGCGCCTGCAAACGGTCGACGAAGTAGAAGTAGCTGTCGGCGTTGAAGAAGTACTGGGTGATGGCGCTGTCGGCACCGGCGCGGGCCTTGCGCACGAAGTTGGCGAGATCGTCTTCGTAATTGCGCGCTTGTGGATGCATCTCCGGGTAAGCGGCAACTTCGATGTGAAAATGATCGCCGGTTTCTTCACGAATGAACTCAACCAGTTCATTGGCGTGACGCAGCTCACCGCTGGTCATACCCATGCCGGACGGCAGGTCACCGCGCAGGGCAACGATGCGCTTGATGCCGGCAGCCTTGTACTCGTTCAGCAGGCCGCGCAGGTCGTCCTTGCTGTCGCCGACGCACGACAGGTGCGGTGCGGCCGGTACTTTGACTTCGCTTTCCAGTTGCAGAACGGTGTTGAGGGTGCGATCACGGGTCGAACCACCAGCGCCATAGGTGCAGGAGAAGAAGTCGGGATTGTACGTTGCCAATTGGCGGGCAACGTTGAGCAGCTTTTCATGCCCAGCATCGGTCTTGGTCGGGAAGAACTCGAAGCTGTAGCGACGGTCTTGGGACATGGTCATACCCTTGGAAACACGTAAGCCGGACGCTGTATCCCTGCAGGAGCTGCCGCAGGCTGCGATCTTTGAAGATCAAAAGATCGCAGCCTGCGGCAGCTCCTGCACAGAGCGGTCAGCAGCGCCAGTCAGGCAACGCGGTGCGCAAGGCACACCGCGTCGACGCTCAGCCAATCAGTAGCGGTAAGCGTGCGGCTTGAACGGGCCTTCGACGGTCACGCCGATGTAGTCAGCCTGTTGCTTGGTCAGTTGAGTGACCACGCCGCCGAAGCCGCGAACCATTTCCAGGGCCACTTCTTCGTCGAGTTTCTTCGGCAGTACTTCAACGGTCAGACGCTCGGCTTTCTGGGCTGGCGACAGGTCGGCGTACTTCTGGCCGAACAGGAAGATCTGCGCCAGTACCTGGTTGGCGAACGAACCGTCCATGATGCGGCTCGGGTGACCGGTGGCGTTGCCCAGGTTCACCAGACGGCCTTCGGCCAACAGGATCAGGTAGTCGTCGTTCTGCGCGTCGAAAGCGCCCGGGCCGGTACGGTGGATCTTGTGTACCTGTGGCTTCACTTCTTCCCATGCCCAGTTCTTGCGCATGAAAGCGGTGTCGATTTCGTTGTCGAAGTGGCCAATGTTGCAGACAACAGCGCGCTTCTTCAGGGCTTTGAGCATGTTCGCGTCGCAAACATTGACGTTGCCGGTGGTGGTCACGATCAGGTCGATCTTGCCCAGCAGCGCTTTGTCGATGCTCGCTTCGGTGCCGTCGTTGATACCGTCGATGAACGGCGAAACCAGTTCGAAACCGTCCATGCAGGCCTGCATGGCGCAGATCGGGTCAACTTCGGAAACCTTGACGATCATGCCTTCCTGACGCAGGGACTGGGCCGAACCCTTGCCCACGTCACCGTAACCGATGACCAGCGCTTGCTTGCCGGACAGCAGGTGGTCGGTGCCGCGCTTGATCGCATCGTTCAGGCTGTGACGGCAGCCGTACTTGTTGTCGTTCTTGGACTTGGTCACCGAGTCGTTGACGTTGATCGCAGGGATCTTCAGTTCGCCCTTGGCCAGCATGTCCAGCAGGCGGTGAACGCCGGTGGTGGTTTCTTCGGTCACGCCGTGAACGCGATCCAGTACTTGTGGGTACTTGTCGTGCAGCAGCTGAGTCAGGTCGCCGCCGTCGTCGAGGATCATGTTGGCGTCCCATGGCTGACCATCTTTCAGGATGGTCTGCTCCAGGCACCACTCGTACTCTTCTTCAGTCTCGCCTTTCCAGGCGAAAACCGGGATGCCGGCAGCGGCGATGGACGCAGCGGCCTGGTCCTGAGTCGAGAAAATGTTGCAGGACGACCAGCGTACTTCGGCACCCAGGGCAACCAGGGTTTCGATCAGCACGGCGGTCTGAATGGTCATGTGGATGCAGCCGAGGATTTTCGCGCCCTTGAGCGGCTGCTCGGAAGCATACTTGCGGCGCAGACCCATCAGGGCCGGCATTTCCGACTCGGCGATGATGGTTTCGCGACGGCCCCAGGCAGCCAGGGACATGTCGGCAACTTTGTAATCGTTAAAATCTGCAGGCGTGATAACAGCGCTCATGAAGAGCCTCCATTCGTAATGTATGCGAATGGGCGCCGTTGTGCGTTTAGTGTCCGGCCGTGGCCAGTCAACGCCCCATCCGAGCCTGACAGGTTGAACCTGCTGCAGCGCCCCTCGGACAGGTGGCGGGAAAACGGTAGCAAGTGAACGTTACCGTTTTGAAACGGGGGCGATTATAGCCGTCTAGACTGATCTTCCAAAGGGTTTCTGTCGGCCAAATGAAGATCGCTAATAGCGACCATAGTAGAAGGCTCATGGAGCCTGACCGCTCGGTCTGCCAAGATGGCGCCATCTTTCGGCAAACGCTCAGGAGTGAACATGAATTTCCACACCCGCAAATGGGTAAAACCCGAAGACCTGAACCCCAACGGCACCTTGTTCGGCGGCAGCCTGCTGCGCTGGATCGACGAAGAAGCGGCGATTTATGCGATCGTCCAGTTGGGCAATCAGCGCGTGGTGACCAAGTACATTTCCGAGATCAACTTCGTCAGCGCCTCGCGCCAGGGCGACATCATCGAGCTGGGCATCACCGCCACCGAGTTCGGCCGCACCTCGATCACCCTGACCTGCGAAGTGCGCAACAAGATCACCCGCAAGAGCATCCTCACCGTCGAGAAGATGGTCTTCGTCAACCTCGGTGAAGACGGTTTGCCGGCGCCGCACGGGCGGACCGAGATCAAGTACGTCAAAGACCAGTTCAAGGAAGATGAGCTCGTCAGCGAGTAATGCGAGCCCTGCAGGAGCTGCCGCAGGCTCGGGCCGCGATCGGACGATCTTTTGACTTTGCTTTGTGTAAAGCAAGATTAAAAGATCGCAGCCTCCGGCAGCTCCTACATTGTCATGCGTAAAACCGGGGATTTGCGTGGCGCATACAGAACGTATTCCAGGCAAGTACGGTCGTAGCTAAAAGCCCCCACCTGGTTCCCACGCCATGACCACCCCGACAGACGGCAAGACCCCCAACCTCTCGACCGATGAAAAACATGAAGTCGAGAAAAACCAGCCGCCCCGCGCGGCGGTTCTGCATGAAATCATCCGCACTCAGGGCGATCAGGAACTGGAGCGCAGCATCGCCGCGTTGTGGTGGTCGGCGCTCGCCGCCGGGCTGACCATGGGCCTGTCGCTGATGGGCATGGGCCTGCTCAGTTCGCGTCTGCCCGACGGCGATGAATTCAAGGTCATCGCCAGTTTCGGCTACTGCGCCGGTTTCCTCGCGGTGATTCTCGCCCGCCAGCAACTGTTCACAGAAAACACCCTCACCGCCGTCCTCCCGGTGATGACCAAACCGACCCTGGCCAATTTCGGCCGGCTGATCCGCTTGTGGGGCGTGGTCCTGTTCGGCAACTTGTGCGGGACGATTCTGGTGGCGTACGTGATGCTCGAGCTGCCGATCTTCGACACCAAGACTGATCATGCCTTCCTTGAAATCGGTCGCAAGGTCATGGAAAACCACGCCAGTCAGATGTTCGCCAAGGGCATCGTTTCCGGCTGGATGATCGCCACCATGGTCTGGATGATCCCGTCCATGGAGAGCGCGAAGATGTGGATCATCATCCTCATCACCTACCTGATGGCGCTGGGTGACTTCACCCATATCGTGGTCGGTTCGGCGGAAGTGTCGTATCTGGTGTTTGCCGGCGAGCTGCCGTGGAGTGATTTCTGGATGGTGTTTGCAGGTCCCACGCTGGCAGGGAACATCATCGGTGGCAGTTTCATTTTCGCCCTGATCAGCCATGCACAAATCCGCAGCGAGAGCGGTTCTCCGAAAGATACAGGCAAGGCGAAACAGTCTGCGGATCAGGCCGAAAAGCCCGATCCGCAGCAGATCAGGAAATGATCAGTGGTGCGCGGGCTCGGTCGCTGTGGCCGGCTCGTCACGGGTGGCGTGCTTGACCAGTTTGCCGATGGTCAGACCCTGCAACAGGATCGACGACAGCACCACAATGTAGGTGATGCTCAGCAGCAGATCACGCTCCGGGCCCAGCGGCAGGGCCAGCGCCAGTGCCACCGAGACACCGCCGCGCAAGCCGCCCCAGGTCAGAATGCGGATGGTGCCGCGCGGCACCGTGCGCCAACGCCGCAGCAGAACGATGGCCGGGGCCACAGTCAGCAAGCGCGACAGCAGGATCGCCAGCGCCAGCAAACTGGCCGCCGCCACGTGCGCCCAGTTGAACGGCAGCAGTAACAGCTCCATGCCGATCAGCGCGAACAGCAGGGCGTTGAGCATGTCATCGAGCAGCTCCCAGAAGCCGTCTAGGTACTTGCGGGTCATGTCGTTCATCGCCAGGTTGCGCCCCAGGTTGCCGATGATCAGACCGGCCACCACCATCGCAATCGGCGCCGAGACGTGCAGCTCGGTGGCCATCGCCGAACCGCCGATCACCAGCGCCAGGGTCAGCATCACAGTGATCTGATGCTGCTGGACGCTTTTGATCATCCGGTACACCCCATAACCGATCAGCCCGCCGAACAGTACGCCGCCAATGGCTTCGTGCACGAACAGCATGGCCGTGGCGCTGAGGGTCGGCGTCTCGCCCAGTTGGGCGATGCCCAGCAGCACGGTGAACACCACCACCGCAGTGCCGTCGTTGAACAGCGACTCGCCGACAATGGTGGTTTTCAACGGCTTCGAGGCATTGGCAGTACGCAGTACGCCGAGCACCGCGATCGGGTCGGTCGGCGAAATCAGCGCGCCGAACAGCAGGCAGTAGAGGAAGCTCACGTGCCAGCCGAACAGGGCAAAAATGTAATAGGCGAGGCTGCCGATCACGACGGTGGCAATCAGCACGCCGAAAGTGGCCAGCAGGCCGATCGGCCAGCGGTAGCTGCGCAGGTCGTTCAGGTTGACGTGCAGGGCGCCGGCGAACAGCAGAAACGACAGCATCCAGTTCATCAGCAGATCGCCGAAGTCGATCTGGCCGATCAGTTGCTGCACGCGTTCTTCGAGGCCGGGATAGCCGAGCACGCTCAGGCCTTGCAGCAACAGGGAGAACATCAGCGCGGTGACCATCACGCCGATGGTCGGCGGCAGGCCGATGAAGCGGTAATTGACGAAGGTGAGGAGGGTGGTGAGGCAGATAAAAGCGGCTACGAGTTCTAGCATCCGGGCTCCATTGGATGGGGGTGGAAAGACAGCGCCCCGATTCTTCGGTGCAAAGGTTGGATGGGCTGATTCAGGGTGGGGACACAATCACGTTCCTTCGGTTGGTCAGCCGCAGACATTGGTGTAGGGTCAACAAAAAAACCAAGGAGTGGAACGTGCTGGCGACAGTTCTGGTGTTAATGGCGGCGCTGTTGCATGCGACGTGGAATACCCTGATCAAGTTCAGTGCCGAGCGGTTGCTGGTGGTGGCGTGCATGGACACGGTGGCGCTGCTGTTCGTGGCGCTGGTGTCACCCTTTATCAGCCTGCCGCCGCTGGACATCTGGCCGTGGATTCTGGCTTCGGCGGCGTTCGAGCTGCTGTATCGCTATCTGCTGATTCAAGCTTATCGGGTCGGCGACCTCGGGTTGGTTTATCCGCTGATGCGCGGCTTGTCGCCACTGGTGGTGCTGGCGCTGACCCTGATCTTCGCCGGCGAGGTCCTCACCACGCAGCAGATTCTCGGGATCATGCTGATTCCGCTGGGCATGGTCTGCCTGCTCTGGCAGGGCGGTGGCGGTAAACATTTGCCGTGGTCGATGCTGCCGGTGGTGGCGCTGATCGGCTTGTGTATCGGTTGCTACACCTACATCGATGGTCAGGCCTTGCGGCGCTGGTCGCATCCACTGGATTACCTGGTCTGGGTCACGCTGCTGAGCGCCTGGCCGTTTCCGTTGCTGGCATGGGTCGCCAAACGCCCGGCATTTCTGGTGTTCTGGCGCGAGCAGTGGAAGCTGGGTCTGGCGGTCGGGTTCTGCGTGTTGTTCAGCTACGCTCTGGTGCTGTGGGCGATGCAGTTGGGCTCGATTGCCGAAGCGGCGGCGTTACGTGAGATCAGCGTGATCCTGGTGGTGCTGTTCGGCATGCGGTACTTGAAAGAACCTTTCGGCAGGCCGCGGCTCTTAGCCTGTGGGCTGGTGCTGATCGGCATGCTGGTGATGAAGTTCTGACCGCCCACAATCTCCAACAACTCGAAGAAGGACGGCTTTATGACGGTGGCTCTGTGGTGCGTATTGATTGCGATTTTCCTGCCGTATGTGTGCACGATCGTGGCCAAGGCCACCGGCGGTTTCAGGCTTCAGGACAACCATGATCCTCGGGATTTTCTCGAAAGCGTGGGGGGTGTGGCACGGCGGGCTCATGCAGCGCAACTGAACAGCTTCGAAGTGACCCCGGCCTTTGCAGCGGCGGTGATCGTTGCGCATCTGGTGGGCACGGCGCAGCTGGTGACGGTGAATGTGCTGGCGGTGATGTTTATCACCAGTCGCCTGCTGTACATCATCTGCTACCTGGCAGACTGGGCGATTCTGCGGTCGCTGGTGTGGTTTGTCGGGATGGTGCTGATTGCTGCGTTCTTCTTTGTATCGGTATAGATAAAGCAAGATCAAAAGATCGTCCGAACGCGGCCCGAGCCTGCGGCAGCTCCTACAGAGGCATGCGTACTCCTGTAGGAGCTGCCGCAGGCTCGGGCCGCGTTCGGACGATCTTTTTGCTTTTTAAGGCTTGTCAGCCACCTGCGGCACTTTTGGTAACGCCGCACCTTTAGGCCAGAGCATCCAGATCTGCCCCTGCTGTTTCATGTCGCCAGCCAGTTGCCCGGCGGCATCGCCGGTGCCCCAGAACAGATCCGCACGAACCTCACCAGCAATTGCGCCACCGGTGTCCTGCGCAGCGACCGGGCGTACCAGTGCGGTTCCATCCGGGCGGGTGGTCGACAGCCACAGCAGGCTGCCCAACGGAATCACCTTGCGATCCACCGCTGCGCTATAACCGGCGGTCAACGGCACGTTCAGCGAGCCGCGTGGACCTTCGTTGCTGTCCGGGTTGCGGGTGAAGAACACATAGCTCGGGTTGCTGCCCAGCAGTTCCGGGATGCGTGACGGGTTGGCCTTGGCCCAGTTGCTGATCGCGTCCATGGTCACGTCCTCTTTCTTCAGCTCACCTTGCTCGACCAGCCAGCGGCCGATCGGCCGGTACGGGTGGCCATTCTGGTCGGCGTAGGCGATGCGCAGTTGTTTGCCATCCGGTGTCTGAATCCGTCCGGAACCCTGGATCTGCAAAAATTGCAGGTTCATCGGATCGGTGAGATAAGCCACCACCGGCGCTTTGACGCCTTTGGATTCGATGGTCGCCGCGTCGTCATACGGCTTGAGCACCCGGCCTTCGAGGCGGCCCCGCAGGCGTTTGCCCTTGAGCTCCGGATAAATGCTGTCCAGCGAGACGATGATCATGTCTTCCGGCACGCCATACACCGGCACGTTCGCCGCCTCGGTGGGCGTCAGGCTGCCGGGATAGACCGGTTCGTAGTATCCGGTGATCAGACCGTTGGGGTTGTCATGCTCGGCGCGGAGCCCGAACACGTCGAGGTTTTGCTTGAGGAACGCGCGGATTTCGTTGGCGCTCTGCGGCACGTTGGCCGCCGCAGCGCAGGTGCCGCCCCAGACCGGATCAGCCTTGAGTCGGGTGCAGGCGCTGCGCCATGAGCCGAAACCGGCGACCAGGTCGCTGTCGGACACCGCCGGCAGGGCTTCCCAGGTGGCGCTGGAATAAGTGGCCAAGGCGTGGGTTTTCGGTTTGGCCGTGTCGCCGCCCGTGCAGCCGGCGAGGATTGCCAGCAGCGGCAGGGTTGCGATCAGTGGGTGACGCCAGGCCTTGAAACGGCTGTTCATGGAGTGATTCCTGTGCCGGTTGTCCGAGTGCTCCATGCGCTCGGGCAACCCGTATTTTTAATAGGGCTATTGGTGTTTGTCGGCGACGCGAGGATACTGGCCGCCGAATTCCGTGACCTGAAGCAACCATGACTCTTAAAAGCATTTCTGTTGTATTGCTGGCCTGTCTGACCTTGTCCGCTTGTGGCGGCGTCGATCCGAATTCTCCGCTGGGACAACGCAAGGCGATCTTCAAGCAGATGCTCAAGACCGGTGAGGACTTGGGCGGCATGTTGCGCGGACGCATTCCATTCGACGGGCCGAAATTCGCCGAAGGCGCGGTGAAGCTTGATGCGTTGTCCCATGAGCCGTGGAAGCATTTCCCGCAGGTGCGTGAAGAAGATCACACCAGCGCCAAGGACGATGTCTGGCTGCGTCAGGCCCGCTTTCAGGAATTGGCCCGCAACCTTGAAGCGGCCACCGGTGAGCTGGTGATCGCCAGCAAGGTTCAGCCCTACAAGGCCAGTAATCTCGGGCCGGCGGTGCAGAAGGTTGAAGATGCCTGCAGCGCTTGCCATAAAGAGTTTCGGGATCATTGATTGTCGGAGACTGCCGGACGACTGTGGCGAGGGAGCTTGCTCCCGCTCGGCGGCGCAGGCGTCGTAAACCCATTCAACCGAGTTGAGTCTGCTGCAGCGCGGTTGAATGGAGTTGGGACCGCTTCGCGGCCCAGCGGGAGCAAGCTCCCTCGCCACAGGACATCTCTCTCAACACTGGTTACTTGTCGATCTGGTCCAGCGCATCCTGCAGTTCCTTGCGCGACTCGGCGAGCTTGTTCTTGCGCTTGTCGATCTTCTCCGGATCGCCTTTTTTCATCGCCTTGTCGAGATCAGCCTGACGCTTGCTCACTTCGTGCTTGGCTTCCAGCACCTTGTTTTCGCGTTCTTTCTTCAGGCCGGCATCGGTGCAGTTCTTCGTCACTTCATCCAGAGCGGTCTGCAGACCGGCCTGCTGATCGGTGTTGCCCCGGGATTTGGCCTGTTCGATCTGATTGATGATGCCCTGCTTCTTGGCGGCGCAACCGGTCAGGCCCGGTGCATCTTCGTCGGCCATCGCAGGCGCGGCCAGGACGCCACAGAGAGTCAGCAAGGCGAGCGGTGCAAGAAATTTCATAAAAGCTCCATGTGCAAAGGCAATCGGGTCGGGGGCACTGCGCTGTTTGAGCGTCTGATGGCCCTGGGGTTCCCGGCTGCCTGGGATTGCTTGATCAGAAACCGTCGATTCCGGCGGCGTGTAATGTGTCACTCAAGGCCAGCACCTGCGGGTCGCGGAAGAATGCGCTCAATTGCGCCGCGCGGCCCGGGCCGATTCCGGCTTCTGCCTGCCATTGTTCGGTGTCGCGTTGTGCCAGCGCCTGCCACGAGTCGGCCAGTTGTGCCTGACCAGTCGGCGGTAAACCCAATGCTTTGAGCCACTGCGTGAACGGCCGTTGGCGGGCGCTGTGAAAACTGTTGATCAGACGTGCGCTGCTGCGTTCGCCGAAGCCGGCAATGTTAGCAAGCTCTGGCTCGTCGAGGGTCAACCAATCCAGCAGGTTGTTCAGGCGGCCTGTTTCCAGAAGTTTCTCCCAGGTGCCGCGCCCGACATTCTGCAGCGCCAGACCTTGTTTGCCACTGAGCCAGGCCAGGCGTGCGAGAAACTGGCTTTCGCAACCGGGTGTCGGTTGCCAGCAGCTCAAGGCGTGGAAATCGCGCGTGTCGGGAATGTCAAGGGCGGCCCGTTCGGTGGTGCGCAACACCACACTGTCGAGTCGTGGAATCGTCAGCCCGGCCAGGCTGATGGCCACTTGATCACCCGGGCGGATATCCAGCGTCTGCCAGCGCTTGAGTGAACCGGCACTGACCCGTTTGATCTCGCGGTCATCGAGCATCACGGGCGACAACTCCAAGACCGGTGTGATGCGTCCGCTGCGGCCGACTTTGAAATTCACTTTGCGCACCTCGGCCAGCGCCCGGGCAAACGGATATTTCCAGGCGACGGCCCAGTAGGGCGCGCTCGCCTGCCAGCGCTCAGCCGGTGGGCGCTGGCTCTGGCGCAGGACAATGCCGTCAGTGGCGAAGGGCAGGGGCGATCGATACCAGTGCTCGCGCCATTTTTGCGCGTCGGTAAAGTTGGCGATGACCTGACTGAATGGCGCTGTCGTGGCGAAGCCCAATGTCGCCAGGGTCGCTGTCCTTTCGGGCAGACTCGCCGGGCCCTGCGGCCAATCCCAGACGAACAGGCCGATCCCGGACGCCTGTTCTGCACTCAGAGTTTTACGCCTCATCAGCCCGGCAACGGTGGCGCGGGCGTTGACGCTGCCGGCGCTGGCTTGCACATGTTGATTCAGGCGCCAATAGAGTTCGCCCTGCGCCAGCAGGTCCAGCGGTTGGGTGAGTTGTTGCGGAATGGCAGCGATTTTTTGCGCCGATGCCGTCCAGTCCTGACCGCGGATGCCGTCGCCGCGGCTGATCGCTTGCTGTAACAGGCCACGACGGTAGATCAGCGTGACCGCCACGCCATCGACCTTGGGTTGTGCCCAGACATCCTGGCGATCCTTTAACCATGCTTGAACGGCGGCGGCTTCGTGAAGCTTGTCCAGGCCGGTGTGGGCGACCGGATGCGCGACGGAGCCAGACACGTTGCGCACAGGTTCGGGCGCTGCGGGCTGCTGGAAGCACTGGCGCCACTCGTTGAGCCGCAGGCGCGATTGATCGTAAAGCTCGTCGGCAATCGGCGAGCGGCCTTCGCGGTGATAGGCGTCGTCCCATTGGTCGATCTGCTGTTGCAGGGCCGAGATTTCAATGTTTGCCCTGCTGGCAGACCAGTCGGGGCAGGCTGCATAAGCGATCAGAGGGGCGAAGCTCAGTAGTACAACGGAAAACAGGCGCAGCGTGGCAAGCATTTTGAGCGTCCTTGCTCAGGGAGAATGCTTGAAGGCTAGGCGAGGATTGCGGGTCGGGTAGCCTGGGTGTTTTGCGGGGTGTTGCACAGCATTAAAGTCAAAAGATTGCAGCCTTCGGCAGCTCCTACATGGGAATGCGCTCTGTAGGAGCTACCGAAGGCTGCGATCTTTTGATCTTGGCAAGCATGAAAAAGCCCCGCACGGCGCGAACCGTGCGGGGCTTTTTTGCAGCCGGGGAGGGCTTACAGACCCGCAGCGGAACGCAGAGCGTCGGCGCGGTCGGTTTTTTCCCAGGTGAACGTGGTGAAGGTATCTTCGCCAACAGTCTTGGTCTGCGGAGCACGACCGAAGTGGCCGTAGGCTGCAGTTTCCTGGTACATCGGGTGCAGCAGATCGAGCATGGTGGTGATCGCGTATGGACGCAGGTCGAACACTTCACGCACCAGTTTGATGATCTTGTCATCGCTGATCTTGCCGGTACCGAAGGTGTTCAGCGAGATCGAAGTCGGCTGAGCGACACCGATGGCGTAGGACACCTGAATCTCGCAACGCTCGGCCAGGCCGGCAGCGACGATGTTCTTGGCAACATAACGGCCAGCGTAGGCAGCCGAACGGTCAACCTTCGATGGATCTTTACCGGAGAATGCGCCGCCGCCGTGACGGGCCATGCCGCCGTAGCTGTCGACAATGATCTTGCGACCGGTCAGGCCGCAGTCACCTACCGGGCCGCCAATGATGAACTGGCCGGTCGGGTTGATGTGGAACTGGGTGTCCTTGCTCAGCAGTTCGGCAGGCAGCACGTGCTTGACGATCAGCTCCATCACGCCTTCGCGCAGGTCTTTGTACGACACTTCAGGGTTGTGCTGGGTCGACAGTACAACGGCGTCGATACCGACCACCTTGCCGCCTTCGTAACGGCAAGTCACTTGCGACTTGGCGTCCGGACGCAGCCAAGGCAGCAGACCCGATTTGCGGGCTTCGGCCTGGCGCTGTACCAGCTGGTGCGAGAAGGTGATCGGAGCCGGCATCAGCACGTCGGTTTCGTTGCTGGCGTAGCCGAACATCAGGCCCTGGTCGCCGGCGCCCTGATCTTCAGGCTTGGCACGGTCAACACCCTGGTTGATGTCAGGGGACTGCTTGCCGATGATGTTCATCACGCCGCAGGTAGCGCCGTCGAAGCCGACTTCGGAGCTGGTGTAGCCGATGTCGCAGATCACGTCACGAACGATCTGCTCCAGGTCGACCCAGGCGCTGGTGGTCACTTCACCGGCCACGATGGCAACGCCGGTCTTGACCAGGGTTTCCACGGCAACGCGTGCGTGTTTGTCCTGGGCGATAATGGCGTCCAGCACCGCATCGGAAATCTGGTCGGCGATTTTGTCCGGATGTCCTTCAGACACGGACTCGGAGGTGAAGAGGGAGTATTCGCTCATCTCGATGTTTTCCTGAATTTACCGATGGTGAGTGTCGCCAGCCGGTCGCTGAAAGTGGCGAACCTGGATCTGGAAACCATTACGTAAGCCTACATAGAGGCTGTCCCCGGGAACGAGTCCCGCAGCGGTGGCCCAACGGGCCAAATCGTCCTGTTCAAACCCCAACCACAGATCACCGCAGGCCTCCCTGGCCCAACTCTGGTTGTGGCTACATAACTCTGTCACGAGCAGGCTACCGCCCGGTTGCAGCAGGCCGGCCATGTGCTTGAGCGCTTCGGCCGGCGCGGCGAAATGGTGCAACACCATGTTCAGTACCACGCAATCGGCCTGAAGGCTGGTGCCATTCAATGCATCGGCCAATTGCAGGCTGACGTTAGCCAGCCGTTCACGTTCACATACCTGACGCGCCAGTTCGAGCATCGCCGGGCTGTTGTCCAGCGCGGTTACGGTGCCGAAGCGACGGGCCAGTTCCGGCAGGAAAGCGCCATCGCCGGGGCCGACTTCAATGGCCGTGGCAGCACCATTGAAGTTCAGTTTGTCGAGCAGGGCCAGCACGCTGTCGCGGTACTGCGGCAGGCCTGCGATCAAGTCTTGCTGGGCGCGGAATTTCTCCGCAACCCGGGCGAAAAAGTCCTGACTGGCCGCTTCACGTTGTCCGTGGACCTGAGCGATGCGTGCCTGCACGTCGTCCGGCAGCGCCAGATTGTCGACTTCTTCTAACAATGCGGCGTGCAACTTGCCGCCCAGCAATTCGGTGTGAGGCAGGGCGCGGCGATAGAAAATCGCGTTGCCTTCGCGACGTGTCGCCACCAGATCGGCCTGGGCCAGTACCTTGAGGTGGTGGCTCATGCCGGACTGACCGATGCCGAAAATCTGCGCCAGCTCCAGTACGCCGAACGAGTCGTTGGCCAGCGCGCGCAGTACATTCAGGCGCAGCGGATCGCCACCGGCCTTGCACAGGGCCGCCAGCTCGTCGCAATCGTCATGGCGAATGGAAGGCACGCGTAAGTTCATGGGGCAGCAGTCTAGTGACGGTGGGAAATCGCTGCAAGGGCAATATCAAAAAGTTTTGATATTGCTCGATAGATGGCACTTCTCACTGGCTGGTTAACTCTACAAACGAACAGCGGAAAGGTTTCACCAGACGAAACCGCCGTCCAGCATGGGAAAAACGCCTTCGGATGACTATCTGTCATTGCCCCAAGGCGCTCCGGTGAGGGAAAATGCCCTCCTTTTTTCCGTTTCAATCTATTCACACCCAGGAGATCAGCGATGCCTAGCCGTCGTGAGCGTGCCAACGCCATTCGTGCCCTCAGCATGGATGCCGTGCAAAAAGCCAACAGCGGCCATCCCGGTGCCCCTATGGGTATGGCAGATATCGCCGAAGTACTTTGGCGCGACTACCTCAAGCACAACCCGAGCAACCCATCGTTCGCCGACCGTGACCGCTTCGTGCTGTCCAACGGCCACGGCTCGATGTTGATCTACTCGCTGCTGCACCTGACCGGTTACGACCTGTCGATCGACGACCTCAAGCAGTTCCGTCAGCTGCACAGCCGCACCCCGGGTCACCCGGAATTCGGTTATACCCCGGGCGTCGAAACCACCACCGGCCCGCTGGGTCAGGGTCTGGCCAACGCCGTCGGCTTCGCGCTGGCTGAAAAAGTCCTGGGCGCGCAGTTCAACCGTCCTGGCCACAACATTGTTGACCACCACACCTACGTGTTCCTCGGTGATGGCTGCATGATGGAAGGCATTTCCCACGAAGTCGCTTCCCTGGCCGGTACTCTGGGCCTGGGCAAGCTGATCGCCTTCTACGATGACAACGGCATCTCCATCGACGGCGAAGTCGAAGGCTGGTTCACCGATGACACCCCGAAGCGTTTCGAATCCTACAACTGGCAGGTGATCCGCAACGTCGACGGTCACGATCCGGAAGAGATCAAGACCGCCATCGAAACCGCGCGCAAGAGCCCGCTGCCGACCCTGATCTGCTGCAAGACCACCATCGGTTTCGGTTCGCCGAACAAGCAGGGCAAGGAAGACTGCCACGGCGCCCCACTGGGTGACGCGGAAATCGCTCTGACTCGTCAGGCGCTGAACTGGAACTACGGCCCGTTCGAAATCCCGGCCGACATTTATGCCGAGTGGGATGCCAAGGAAAAAGGTCGCGCTGCCGAAGCCGAATGGGATCAGCGTTTTGCTGCCTACTCCGCCGCATTCCCGACCGAAGCCAACGAGCTGATCCGTCGTCTGAGCGGCGAACTGCCGGCTGACTTCGCGGAAAAAGCCTCGGCCTACATCGCTGAAGTGGCGGCCAAAGGCGAAACCATCGCCAGCCGTAAAGCCAGCCAGAACACCTTGAACGCGTTCGGCCCGCTGCTGCCGGAACTGCTCGGCGGTTCGGCTGACCTGGCCGGTTCCAACCTGACCCTGTGGAAAGGTTGCAAAGGCGTCAGCGCTGAAGATGCCGGCGGCAACTACATGTACTACGGCGTGCGCGAATTCGGCATGACCGCGATCATGAACGGCGTGTCCCTGCACGGCGGCCTGGTGCCTTACGGCGCGACCTTCCTGATGTTCATGGAATATGCGCGCAACGCGGTGCGCATGTCGGCGCTGATGAAAAAGCGTGTGATCCACGTCTACACCCACGACTCCATCGGTCTGGGCGAAGACGGCCCGACGCACCAGCCGATCGAGCAACTGACCAGCCTGCGCACCACGCCGAACCTCGACACCTGGCGTCCAGCCGATGCCGTTGAATCGGCGGTGGCCTGGAAAAATGCGCTGGAGCGTAAAGACGGCCCTTCGGCGCTGATCTTCTCGCGTCAGAACCTGCAGCACCAGGAGCGCGATGCCGGCCAGATCGCTGACATCAGCCGCGGTGGCTACGTGTTGAAGGACTGCGCAGGCGAGCCTGAGCTGATCCTGATCTCCACCGGTTCGGAAGTCGGTCTGGCCGTTCAGGCCTACGACAAACTGACCGAGCAGGGCCGTAAGGTGCGCGTGGTTTCCATGCCTTGCACCAGCGTGTTCGACGCTCAAGACGCCGGCTACAAGCAATCGGTTCTGCCGTTGCAGGTCAGCGCACGTATCGCGATCGAAGCGGCTCACGCCGACTTCTGGTTCAAGTACGTGGGCCTGGAAGGTCGCGTGATCGGCATGACCACCTACGGCGAATCGGCTCCGGCTTCGGCACTGTTCGAAGAGTTCGGCTTCACCCTGGAAAACATCCTGGGTCAGGCTGAAGAGCTGCTGGAAGACTAAAACACAACGCGGTGGTTTTATGACCACCGCGGTCCCTGTAGGAGCTGCCGAAGGCTGCGATCTTTTGATCTTGATCTTAAAAACAAGATCAAAAGATCGCAGCCTCGTTTCACTCGACAGCTCCTACAGGGGGCGTGTTGTTAACGAGATTTCGTTCTGTCTGCGTTTATCGAGAACCCCATGCCTCAACCGCGTCCCTACAAAGTTGCACTCAACGGCTACGGCCGGATTGGTCGTTGCGTCTTGCGTGCGTTGTTCGAGCGTGGCGAGAAGGCCGGGTTTGAAATTGTCGCGATCAACGATCTGGCGGACATGGCCAGCATTGAATACCTGACACGCTTCGACTCCACCCACGGCCGCTTTCCCGGCGAAGTGCGAGTAGAAGGCGATTGTCTGCATATTAATGGCGACTGCGTGAAGGTCCTGCGCAGTGCCACCCCCGAAGGCATCGACTGGGCGGCGCTGGGCGTCGACCTGGTGCTTGAATGCTCCGGCGCTTACAACACCCGTGAAGACGGCCAGCGTTTCCTCGACGCCGGCGCGCCACGGGTATTGTTTTCGCAACCGATGGCCAGCGAGGCGGATGTCGACGCCACCATCGTCTACGGCGTCAATCAGGATTGCCTGACCGGCGCCGAACTGCTGGTGTCCAACGCCTCCTGCACCACCAACTGCGGTGTGCCGCTATTGCGTCTGCTGGACAAGGCGATCGGCCTGGATTATGTGTCGATCACCACGATTCACTCGGCGATGAACGATCAGCCGGTGATCGACGCCTATCACCACGAAGACCTGCGCCGCACCCGCTCGGCGTTCCAGTCGGTGATCCCGGTGTCCACTGGTCTGGCGCGCGGTATCGAGCGCCTGCTGCCGGAACTTGCCGGGAGAATTCAGGCCAAAGCCGTACGCGTGCCGACGGTCAACGTGTCCTGCCTCGACATCACGATGCAGACCGCCACCGCGACCGATGCCAACGAGGTCAACCGGATCCTGCGCGAAGCCGCCACCAACGGCCCGCTCAAGGGGCTGCTGGCCTACACCGAGTTGCCGCACGCCAGTTGTGATTTCAACCATGACCCACATTCGGCCATCGTCGATGCCAGTCAGACCCGTGTTTCCGGCCCCAAGCTGGTGAACATCCTGGCCTGGTTCGATAACGAATGGGGTTTTGCCAACCGAATGCTGGACGTTGCAGACCACTATCTGCAAACAGCGATTTCAAAAAAACCTGCTCTCTAAGAACAGTTACTCAGGAAGTGCGACCCATGACCGTGTTGAAGATGTCCGACCTCGATCTGCAAGGTAAGCGCGTATTGATTCGCGAAGACCTCAACGTCCCAGTCAAGGACGGTGTTGTCACCAGCGATGCGCGTATCCTGGCTTCGCTGCCGACCATCAAGCTGGCCCTGGAAAAAGGTGCGGCGGTGATGGTGTGCTCACACCTGGGCCGTCCGACCGAAGGCGAGTTCTCCGCCGAGAACAGCCTCAAGCCAGTCGCTGACTACCTGAGCAAGGCTCTGGGCCGCGACGTGCCGCTGGTTGCCGATTACCTGGACGGTGTTGACGTCAAGGCCGGCGACATCGTGCTGTTCGAAAACGTGCGCTTCAACAAGGGCGAGAAAAAGAACGCTGACGAACTGGCCCAGCAATACGCCGCCCTGTGCGACGTGTTCGTGATGGACGCTTTCGGCACCGCGCACCGCGCCGAAGGTTCGACCCACGGCGTGGCCAAGTTTGCCAAAGTCGCCGCTGCTGGCCCGTTGCTGGCCGCTGAACTGGACGCACTGGGCAAGGCGCTGGGCGCACCGGCCAAGCCAATGGCTGCGATCGTTGCCGGCTCCAAGGTGTCGACCAAACTCGACGTCCTCAACAGCCTGAGCCAGATCTGCGATCAACTGATCGTCGGCGGCGGCATCGCCAACACCTTCCTGGCCGCCGCCGGTCACCCGGTCGGCAAGTCGCTGTACGAGCCGGACCTGCTGGACACCGCACGTGCCATCGCCGCCAAAGTCAGCGTGCCGCTGCCGGTGGACGTGGTGGTTGCCAAGGAGTTCGCTGAAAGCGCCGAAGCCACCGTCAAGCTGATCGCTGACGTTGCCGCTGACGACATGATTCTGGACATCGGCCCGCAAACCGCGGCCAACTTCGCCGAACTGCTGAAATCGTCGAAAACCATTCTGTGGAATGGCCCGGTCGGCGTGTTCGAGTTCGACCAGTTCGGCAACGGCACCAAAGTGCTGGCCCAGGCCATCGCTGACAGCGCGGCGTTCTCCATTGCCGGCGGTGGCGACACCCTGGCGGCCATCGATAAATATGGCGTGGCTGAGCAAATCTCCTACATTTCCACCGGTGGTGGCGCGTTCCTCGAATTCGTCGAAGGCAAGGTGCTGCCGGCCGTTGAAGTCCTGGAAAGCCGGGCCAAGGCCTGAGGCCGCCCGTTTGGCCAGGCAAAGGAGTGTTCACATGGTCAAGTCGTTAGCGCTGTTGTTGCTGACCGGTACGCTGGCGGCCTGCGGGAGTAACCCGAAGGCCGAGGCGACACCTGCGCCGGATGCGGCGAGCAAAGGCTGCTACCAGGCCGACTGGCAGGCCGAAACCAACCCGGTGCTGAACAAGCGCTCGGGGCCGGACGGTCTGGACAAATACGAGACGCAAACCCCGGCCAAGGAACATGGTTGTCCTTGACCGGTCTGACTCTTTAACTCAGGGCTGGTGGCGTTGGCTGTCAGTCGAGGAACACGGATGAAAGGCTTGATCGCCATTGCGGCGTTGGCACTGTTGGGTGGTTGCGCGCAGATGAACCTGTTTCAGTCGTCCGCTCCGGCGGACAGCTGGACCACCTGGACTTGCGACAGCCAGGCCAAAGTGCTGTGGCGCTACGCCGATGCTGGCCAGAAGGAAGTCGATGTTCGACTGGGCGGCGGTGATCAGGTCTATCGCCTGAAAGAAGAGCCGGGCGCCTCGGGCGTGCTGTACAGCGACGGCATGCTGGCGTTTCACGTCAAGGGTGACGAAGGCCTGGTGTACTGGGTCGCCACCAATGACCTGATCGGCCGCGGCTGCAAAGCCGAGTAATTGAAGCACTGCGATTCTAATGTGGGAGCGAGCCTGCTCGCGAAAGCGGTTTGACAGGCACTGCATCAGCGACTGCGAGATTGCTTTCGCGAGCAGGCTCGCTCCCACAGGGGATCTGCGTAGTTATTGAGAATTTGCTTTATCGAATCACCAGACCGGGCTTTGACCCCCGATCTGCAATCACTTGAATAGCCGCCGCCGCTCCGGCAGGCTGGCACGATTAACGACCCTCAACCGGGAGAGACACACACAATGGCACTTATCAGCATGCGCCAGATGCTGGACCACGCAGCCGAGTTCGGCTACGGCGTTCCAGCCTTCAACGTCAACAACCTTGAGCAGATGCGCGCCATCATGGAAGCCGCTGACAAGACTGACTCCCCGGTGATCGTCCAGGCTTCGGCCGGCGCTCGCAAATACGCTGGCGCGCCATTCCTGCGTCACCTGATCCTGGCCGCGATCGAAGAATTCCCGCACATCCCGGTGTGCATGCACCAGGACCACGGCACCAGCCCTGATGTCTGCCAGCGCTCCATTCAACTGGGCTTCAGCTCGGTGATGATGGACGGCTCCCTGGGCGAAGACGGCAAGACGCCGACCGACTACGAATACAACGTCCGCGTGACCCAACAAACCGTCGCCATGGCTCACGCCTGCGGCGTTTCGGTTGAAGGCGAGCTGGGCTGCCTGGGTTCGCTGGAAACCGGCATGGCCGGTGAAGAAGACGGCATCGGCGCTGAAGGCGTTCTGGATCACAGCCAGATGCTGACCGACCCGGAAGAAGCCGCTGACTTCGTCAAGAAAACTCAGGTCGATGCCCTGGCCATCGCCATCGGCACCAGCCACGGCGCCTACAAGTTCACCAAGCCACCTACCGGCGACGTGCTGGCGATCGACCGCATCAAGGAAATCCACAAGCGCATCCCGAACACCCACCTGGTGATGCACGGTTCCTCGTCCGTGCCTCAAGAGTGGCTCGCGATCATCAACCAGTACGGCGGCGACATCAAAGAAACCTACGGCGTACCGGTTGAAGAAATCGTTGAAGGCATCAAGTACGGCGTGCGCAAGGTCAACATCGACACCGACCTGCGTCTGGCATCCACCGGCGCAATGCGTCGCCTGATGGCCACCAACCCGAGCGAATTCGACCCACGCAAATTCTTCGGCGCGACCGTGACGGCGATGCGTGACGTGTGTATCGCTCGTTATGAAGCGTTCGGTACTGCCGGTAATGCTTCGAAGATTAAACCGATCTCGTTGGAAGCGATGTATCAGCGGTATTTGAAGGGTGAGTTGAACGCCAAGGTCAATTGAGACTGGGTGTTGAGCTGATTTGAAAGAAACCCGCCGTGAGGCGGGTTTTTTATTTTTATTTAATACAAGTGCAGCGCCTAAAGAACGTTGGTTGACAATGCGTCACTCCAGCCTGAGGTGGCGCCATTATTGTTTGTTCTAGCAACAACTGTAATCAGACCTTGCTCCGGGCGGCTCTTAATGAGCGCATAGGCGTTTGCTTCGACATCGAGCCGAATCGAGACTTTGAGTACCAGAATACTATGAGACGTTTTAACATGCTGGCAGCTGGTTTGTGGCTGACTTCTGAGTAGCCATCGCGTTTTCTAGAGGTTTTCAAAGATGCGCGTTTCACTCGATCACGCTTTGACGAAAGCCTTCGAATATATCCGTATTGGCTACAACGTCAGGTTTCACTTCACCTCGATACCAGGCCATACCTTCCATCGTACGAGGAGGTTGAAGCGGCCGCGAATCACCTCCTCATCACCAACGTCGGTGTCAGCACTGACTCTTTAGGAACATTGATGGGTATTAAAAGGGACGGTGCGCGTCGGGCGGTCGGACTCTGGAAGGACAACCGTAGACTGACCCTCTGACTCCCGACGAGTTCGTGACAGCCGTCACATCCAGCAATAGTGAATACAGTTCATTCTGAAGTTCTGGTTATTTGTTTTTGGGGGGTTACCTCAAGCGCACGTCATCTCGGGGGGCAAGCTCTACCTCAACACCTTCTACGGCGACTACTTTGCCTTCGATTTGCCTCGAGGGATCCGTTTGGCGGAAGATCCTGCTGTGTAAGCTGTCGGCTCATGCAGGATGGGCTCAGTTGCATTAGCAAGACCACCCCGTTTTCTGGCGTTACATCCCCTTCACATGCGAGCCCATTCCATGACCTTTGAGCCACCGCAGAAAGGCAACCCGCATCAGCTGACGATGAACCAACATACCTTCCCGAGCGCCAGCATTTCCCGCTTCGCGAACGAGAAAGGGGCGGTTCAGGTGCTGCGCAAAGCGTCTGAAAAGGTCTTTCATGCCAGGCCGGCGGACCGAATATTCTGTGCCCAAAGGGTTTGGGATCAGCAGGCCGAAGGCGGATTCATGAAAGGTATCGAGGACGCCTACCAGGCTCTGGCCAGAGTCATTCTCGATGATCCTGCTTTTCGCTTGGGCCGCCAGCATTTCAACGTGATCAACGAATTCTACTGCTTATGGAACATCCGAGCGCAGTGGAAGATGAATGAACGGCTGGCCGACCCGTCAATCGGCAGCGCTTCTGAGGTAATCGGTCTCCTAAGTCACTACACCCAGGATGAACAGGAGCAACTGGAGGCCGGAGGTATCGGCTATATCCGCCCCGACCTCACGATTCCAAGCCGCTCGCTGGTTGCGCCGTCGATACGCCTCAACCTTACCGACGCGGTCAGGGCGATGAGCGGCGAAACGTGGCAGCTCTTGCATGCTGGCGAGGGAGAGTTCGTCGTGCCGGACAACTTTTTCAAATGGCTGTTTGTACCGCTTTCGCCCACCGTCTGCTTTTGCGCGCATCCTGAAGTGAACCCATCCAGTCTGCACTGTGATGGTGTGGCGGCCATTAATCGCCTCGCCATTGATGCCAGCATTGACTACTACTTCGCCCGCGACCTAGATCATTGCCCCCAATGAGTGGCTCCTTTGACTATAAAGGGTGTCATTGACTGGGAATGATGTCGGATTGTGAAATTAATGCGACTGAAATGGCCATCCCAGTGCCTCGCTGAGCAGAAGTCGGCCGCAGGATCCAATTGAAAATACTCAGCCTATCCCCCATATCTGCAGGTTAGGTCTCGATCCCGAGTCCTAATCACCGAAAGGGATGTACCATGAGAAATCCGATTCAAACGCAGCAAACCCGTGCGAGAAAAGAGTTCAAAGCTCTCGGTCGTGCGGAGAAAAATGGCGTGACCGACGCTGAAATTGTCCAAGAAATGGTCAAGGACATGGCAAACCCAGGTTCTGCTCAATCCGTAATGCAGGCCGCCGCTGCGGTTATGTACATGAGCGCAGTGAAAGAGGGCGATACGCCCATCACGACTGCGGTTAATCGCTGCCTGGAGAGACAGCGCAAGGAAAAGGCAAACACTCGCGCTGTTCCTAGCCCAGCCTAACCGGTCGCTGCACTCGCGACCCCTTACTTCTGCCTTCAAGCAGAAGTAAGGGGTTGCACCTCCCAATCGTCAAATCTGACCGGTTGTAGTCTCCACACTGGCACGGAAGACACTAGACGCCCTTGATCGCATCATCGCCGAGCACGATCAAATCAGGCCAACCTGCCCGTTAGTCGTAGGTTTGGCGGCGAAGGCCTCCAGGATCTTCGCGATTATCTCGTTATCCACCTGTTGGTACAGGAACAGAAAGGGGTAAGCACTCTCCAACAAGCTCATAGCCTTCAGCCCGTTAAATAGAATTTCTGCTTGGGTAGGATGACGACCTTTCTTAGCTGGGCAGCAAGCCAATACCCATTGGTTTGAATTCCAGGCCCGCACTTGTAACCTGCCAGTTACCGTAAGCAATAGTGTCCCTATATTCTGGATGCCAGGTGTGAATGGCCTCCATCATCCAACTGAGCAGGCCCCTTTTGTTGTTTTGGTTTTTTGCATCCCTTGCCACATCATGAAAATCTTGGGACTCACGCGCCCACATTTCACTTTGTGCGAAGATGTATGGACCAAATTTTTTTGCAAGTTCGAGCTGGTTTGGCAGGGAGGTTCTAAGCTGCATCCAGGCCAAAACCGTTTCCGTTTTGTCCGGCTCATCGCAAGCAATGATTCTAGTGATGAGATCCCCGTACGCCTCTACCCAACGTTGCTCAGCCTCTGGAAAGAGCTTGATCTCCTCGGGGATGATGAAGATGTGCTCCATTTCATTTTCTAGCTGAAGAGAGAACAGAGCAATGGAGGGGTGGCAATATTTGGTAGGCATGAGTTTGATTTGACCCTCGCAGAGATCGCGACGGAGATGAAGCAGTTCGTGCCCGATTACCGAAGTAGTGGCGGTGGACGGATCGCACCAGATCACCACCCTCTGCTGGTAACCGTCGATTTCGAACGACGCAATTGCCTTTTTGATATCAAACACAGGATCAACACATTCCGCCTTATGCAAAATCTCAAGCTCAATCCCTGTTGACTCAAAAATTTGTTCCGGAATAACGCGAAGGCTCAATGGTAAGAGCTCCCAAGTCTCTCTCAGACTGAGGGCATCTAACTGCTGTTCAAGACGTAACATCAAGTAAATCCTGTATGGTATGCGAATGTTTGCGAACGATCACCCGGTGACAACGATCGTACCTATCCCGGCAATACGTTCTTCTAAAAGCCCAGGAATCTACACGGGTGGATTCACGGATACATGCATTAGCCCAGCGTAATAAATCGGTTTGCGCCCAGCTGTTCCGCTATTCGGCTCGCACTTTCTAATCAGTCCTTGAAAACCTGAATGCGCTCATTCAGTAGTGGGTGATTGCCGGCCGAGACAGCTATGAGATATGCGATTGCCTAGCACAATTCAACGCAGCCAAATAGCGCATGACTGATGTGTCAGCTAATGGTGTGCGAACTCGCTATTTAAATAATGATTGAAATTCCCTCGTCGTTTCCATATGTAGTCGAGTACTTGTGAATGGCCTTCAAAAACTGATCGTCCCAAATTTCTGAATAAGCGCTTCTGTAGTTAAATAAAAGTTCCGGCTGAGTGCCATAGTGAATGACGCGAGCAACGGCTTGTTGAGCGGGGTGGTGATAACTCGCGCCATTAGAGCTAAATAAATATTGTTTGCAGTCTAGCGCCTCTACAAACTCCTTGGAAACATTGTTCTCGCTACCATGATGAGGAACTTTTATTAGATTAAATTGAAATGGTGGTTTTCCCCATGTCTGTATCAATGACTTTATTAGCCGTGACGGGTACGCGTCGGCGCCAAGCAGAACCCTCTTGCCCTCGTATTCGATTACAAACGCAATACTGCTACCGTTGGCCACGGTTGTATCTTCACTGAAAGCTTCAGATGCCAACATTTGGACGTTCAATGGTGCGGCTGCGCCGAAGGCCTCTAGACCGTTCTTACCAAAATACTCAGTTTCAGCGGGAACATCAGCGTATAGATCTGCTTCGCCGCATACCTTGACCCAACTTGCTCTAAGATTTTCTAGCTGCTCCGCGTCGGGAGAAAGCAAAGTGATCTTTGCGCCGCCGGGAATCTCGAAAGTAGGGCAGGCTTCTTGCGTCACCATAAAACCAGAATTTTTAATTGCTGCGTTCCAAGGCACGCCTTTCTCGAGTAGAAGTCCGGTTAAACGCTCGCCTTGTTTTTCTCCAAAGGCCTCCTTCGCGGAGAGATGGCGGAAGCCGTTGAACCAGAAATCACGAACTGGCACGTCATAGAAGTTTTTCTCAAGAAGGCTCAACATACCGCCAATGTGGTCGCGGTCGACGTGAGTAACGACAACCAACTCAAGGTGGCCGCCCCGAGCCGATAGTTGCTCAAGTCTTTTTTTTAAGGACTTGGGAGCAGAAGGGCCGGCATCCACGAGAATCACGCTCGGGCTATGTTCTTCACCGTACTCAATCCACAAGCAGTCACCGAAACTTGCCGGTAAAGCAGTCAATCTGAACATTATCGGATCCCTCTGCTATTTTTGCTTCATTGGTAAGCCGAGATATCTTGCAATCTGCAGCGTCGTAAAGGGCTCAGTTCTTACGCAGGCAACATCAGCAGCCTTCGCTGCAGCCAGCATCTCGCGAACATGATGGTCAGCGGGAAACACTCTGATCAGCAGCGTGAGTGCATCTACCAGGAGATGGAGGCCGATGGTGTAATAGGGCAAGCCACGAGACCAAGCTAATGTAAAAAGATCTTTTGCTGTTTCCCACGAATTGGCGTCGTTTCTACCGTCGCGCAGAGTCTTCCAGCCTAATGCGATGGCACCATCGGGTAGGAAGTTATACCTAGAGCTGAGTGTCTTCATCCAAGTTATATGTTCCGACTCAACGGTTGTCCCGAGTGCGAATAAATACGCCGCCGCTGCAGCGGAAAATGGATTCCCGATTTTTCTGTACAGCGCGGTAGTCGCTTTTCCTCGCTCACTTTCGGAAATTGAAAGACTGGAAAATAGATCACGCCTCGTTAAGTATTCAACAAGTGACCCGTATACCGGGTCCGTCAATTTTAGCGAAACCGACCACTTGAATGTTTCGCTGCCCTCTTTGCCCTTTTCCAGCATGAGTTTGAAAGGCTCAAGGTTCTCACTAAACCAACCATAAGGATAAGAGACTAGGGTTTGAGGTTTTCCTTTGCAACTAACAATAAGCCATTTGCGTTTGGTTGTCCTCCCGAAGTCGCGTACTTCGTCCCATGTCGCAGCGGGCAACGGTAACTCATGATGGCGCTCGGTGTTTATTGCGTATTCAAATATGGTTTTACTTTGGTCGCTCGAGCGTCTTAGGTCGCTGGCAAACTCATAAAGCTCTGAAAGAGAAATTATGTTCGGCTGAGTTGCAATGCTTACTTCAAGCTCGATCTTTCTTGTGGATAAGCGTCTTGGAGCGGCACTGACAACTCTTGGGATCCAGTTGTATTGGCTTTTTGTATTTCTATAAAAGTTTGATATTTGTTTGGGTGCCTGCACGATAAGCCGATAGTTCTGATTTTCATCAACGGAAATGGTAGTACGCTGCGACTGGCCATTCGGATAACCCACGTCTACGAGATAGTTACCCGCTTCAGGCAGGGTTAACGTGTTGGCCGACTTCTCGCTGAGCTTATCTCCGATCAGCACCATATGATTAGAGAAGATCGGATTTCCAATGGTTAGCTCATCGTTTTTTTGAGACAGGGGCCATATCGAGCAAAGCACTTCACGTGGCGGTCCGGAAACTTCACCCTTGCCTGTTTCAATAGTGATAGTCGGATTCATATCACCTCCAACGTAATGTTCTGGAACGGTGGAACCATGTAGATCTGGATTGGCAAGACCTTGTACTTCACCGCAGGGGCGAAAGTTGCCTCGACGCTGCAAGGGCCATGTGGAATGAAGGTTCGCCAAGGATTGGCGAGATCGGGTCGCATTACTCGACTTTTGCCTGCCGACATGTAGCTGATTTGGGCGGAATCGTTTGCCGCTTCGTTATCCAGACACACATGCACAACCACCTGCGGTGGCTGGGTGAGAACGTGTATCTGGAAACCCACCCCCGATATTCCATCGGCTGGGCACTGAGGAGCACCGCTGAAGTCATCCATTAAGGCCGCAATGGCTTTTTGAAGCTGGTGGGGAGAAACCGCCCAGTGCCGGCCGCTGGGCTGGAACACTGCACAGCGGTTCAAGCCATCCAGCAGCGCCTGAGTGAATGTGCTGATCTGTCCCGGCATGCCAAATGCCTGTTCACCCAACCTGGCAGAGAAGAGAACGGGATTCTCTCCGTTGAAAGTTTGCATCACGTTGGCTTCAGGCAACCCGGACTGCCCTAAGTCGTTCGGATCCATGACAGTCGCCAAATCGACCGTCCGACACGCATCAATGAGGTAAAGCTGTTTCTGGGCGACACAGCTCCACATTGCAAGCCGTAAATCCCCTACATGGGCGGCGTGTCGAAGTAGCTTTGCCGATTTTCCGGCGTCTGCCAGCAGCAGATGTGTGTTTACCCCATCTCCCATGCCATGCCCGCAGAAATAGAAAATGGCCACGTTTTTAGGGTTGGAATTTGCCCTTTTCTTCCATGCCGATATTGAGGCTTCGTAGTTATCCCAGGTCGCCGTGTCGATTTGCTGATGAAGACCTGCTTTGTCGGTAAATTGAGCCGTGCCGACTTGGGAGATCAGCACTTCAATGGATTTGAGTGGTGCTTCCGGGTTGTGAAGGGTGGTGTCAACCCACTTCAGCATTTCCATGGCAGAAACTGGAGGCGATGTGATCTGACCCATGTTTCGGGGATTGGCGCTGACCGGGCCTGTGCCACCTTTTAAATGCGGATAGTTTCCCACGCCTATGATGAATACGTGGGTGCCAGGTCCGTCTGTGTTGTCCAGTCTGAATGTAGTCATCGTGCGCGTGCTCTCGCCTGCGTTCTGACATCTCGTAAGCTCACGCCTTTAGTGACGAGCGCTCTGCGAGCGCTGGCAAAGACGTCGGCCCTTTTTTCGGGGTCGGAGATCGTCAGAATGACTGCGAAGGTGACGCCTGACTCAGGATAGTCCGCGCCTGCGCGTGTCAGTGAGTCGACAACTAATCGCCAGTTACTCGTCCCCTCAAGGCGGCTAAAGGTTCGACTGTAGCGCTTGACTGGCCACCACTTCGCACCGTGAGCAATCAGGTTTTTTTCCAGCACACCGGGATGATCTGGCTTGAGGCGCCCGCTGTAAGAGAACTTGCCCGTTCTTTTGTTCACGGTCTCTTGGCGCAGGTACGCGTCCAGGTTAACGCGGGTAAATTCAGCTTGATGCCGACGATCAAACGGCGGTGAGTAAACGATGGTCAGTTCAACTTCGCCGCGAGTTGAGCCATTTTCGACCAAGACTGAAGGCCACTCAAAATCAAAGGAGAGCTCCATCCGAGGTTTCAGCGTGTCCTGAAACACCAAGGTAATGGACGTGTCATCGGTTGCGAGCATATCGTCGACTGAGCCCGGGATACCGAAACCGGCAAAGTCTTTGCTGACTGCGTTCAGCAGTTTGTCATCTAGCAACGCTGGCATTTTGGCAAAGTGGTACATCAGCGCCATGAGCACGTCACGGGGTTGGCGACCTTCAATCCTGTGATCGAGGATCGCGAGCGTTTTGGCAACTAGAGGTGCGGCGAAGCTTGTACCCTCGTCCGGGATGAGATCACCGGCATGATCGAGAGATTTAAGGGGATTGTTGGTCGCTAAACATCCACCCACATGCGCGAAGTCAGGCTTGATTCCTGCGGAGGTAGCCGGCCCACGTCGTGAGTATCGCGCCGGCCTCGTCAGGCCCAAATGGTCGATGGGTTCAAGTGCGCCTACTGTAAGGTTGCGGGCTGTTTCCCCGGGGACGTAAATTCTGTCCGCACCAAGCTGCCTATAGGTGGCAAGTTGCTGAAGCGCAGGAGTTGCGCTATCTGGCCAGCGGCTACGCGATTTAGCGCTTTCCAGATTGCCGGCGGAAATGACAAAAATGACATCGTGTTTGTCCGCGATCTCATCAAGAATCGCCGCGTAGGGGCTGTATCCATTCTGGTCAGTCATGGACTCAGGGTTAAGGCTAAGGTTGATTACCCTCATATTTTCAGGCTTGGACCCGCTCAGCTCCTGATCGAGCTGACGCATCATGTCGATGAAGCCTTGCTGGAAGTTGCCTTCGAATTTGTCTTCATCTTCGGTGAAGAGGTCATAATCGAAAAATTTGCAGGGATCTTGCTCAATCCGCTGGTTAGGATTGAAGGATGCGCCATTGATCAATAAGCCCGCGATAAATGTTCCATGATCTCGATCGCTATCAGGCTCGCGCATGTAGTCCACGGTGCCTGCAGACCATGCTGAAATGGATTTTTTTCGGCTGATCCCGGCATCGACAACCCCGACAATGGGATAGTCAATTCCGGGCTGAGGTTTGGGTAGCGCGGCACTTAAGGCGGGTGCGGTCCTGGTTGATGTGCGTACCGATTGTTGCCCGCGTGTGACAACTGCACCCAAGGCGTAGCGGCGAACCAAGGGCGAGTGATCCAGGTACTGGATGACAGCTTCCAGTATCCCGTTGAATTGTCTGCTTTTCACCGTCGACGCCGGAATTTGAACCGTCGTGATATGCAGATCTCGCCACTCTTCTCCTGACGCCCAAGTTTTTAGGTGTCGAGAAACGCCTTCCAGGCCAGTACGGAATCTCTGAAGTTCCGCCAATGCGGCGGCACGGTTCCTGCTGCTCCCGTCTAAAGACTCTTCATCGACGAAGAGTTCGACAGTGAAGTAACGAGCCCCCGGCCATCTCTCAAAGTGGTCAATAGCGGTTTCAAAGCTGAATGCGCGTTTGTCTTGTAGAGACGGCAATGCAATCTCTTCGATGGCTCCCGTCTCTGACCGGGCAGCGCTGGCTTGAAGCTTGTTCTTCGCATCCCTTTTGGTGACCTTTTCCTCGGCGCCGCTGATTGCATCCGCAACCGACTCTAAGGTGTCTGGGGTGACCTCAAAGTAAAGCTCTCCCAGGGCTCCGGAACCGACCAGAGGGAGGCTTTTGGGTTTGAAAAGCGCATCTACTGGCCGATGGCTTTTGGCCAACGCGTTGGACTGAAGTCGCACCTTGACGTAACCCACCTGACGAGGCCCTGTGCGCGACAGTGCCGTCCGGATGGATTCCACTTGTTTAAGGAGTTGCTGCTTGTGACGCTTGAATTCTTCATCGCGATCTTCGTAAAAATCCTTTGCTCCACCGCCGCCGCCGCCCTCAGGCAGCTTCATGTACTGATCTGTTTGGAGGACGACCTGAACGGGGTTGTTGGCCATGCTAAATCCTTTTTATTTAGGCTCGCTCGGTAGACTTAAGGCGCCGGCTTACCTTCGATTGCGTCGAGTGAATCGCATCCGCGATATCCGCTTGGACGATTTTTATATCCTTGTAGGTCAGCACTTGATGCATCCAAGAGCTCTCTCCGCGCAATATCGCTTCTCGAGCCGCCGAAGGAGCGTTTGTTGCTGACAAATCCAAGAATAGCTGCACAGAATCTATCACTGATGGCTTCTGGCCTGCACGCAATGTCATATGCCTTTTGATGAAGTCGCACATGGTTTCGATGTCCGAGCCACTGTAACCCTCGGTCAACCATGCCAAGACCTTCACTGCGCCAGGCTTGATAGCAAAACCTTCGGTGTACCGTTCGATGATCTGTAGACGGGTCGTTGCATCAGGTAGGCCTATTTCAATCCGCGCATCAAAACGTCTCCATACCGCGGGATCCAGCAGGGCTTCGTGGTTGGTGATCGCAATCGTCAGTCCAAGCGGCGCACGTGCGTCGATTGCCTGCAGCACAGCATTTACCACGCGCTTCACTTCCCCAAGCTCTTGCGGGTCATCGCGAAGCTTCGCGATCCCGTCAAACTCGTCCAGCAAAAGGAGGCATTGATAGCGATTAGCAAAGTCGAACAGAGCTCTTATGTTTCGCGCCGTTGTTCCAAGAAATGAGCTCGTTAAACCATCCAGTCGAGCGAGGACAACGGGTAAACCTAGTTTTGACGCAGCCCACAAGGCCAATCTCGTTTTGCCGGTGCCGGGCGGCCCGAAAAAAAGAGCGGTGCGTGGAATTTTGATGCCGGCCGCCTGCAGCTGATCTGCGCCTGCCCATTGTTCCTGTAGATGGGAAATGGCGCGTTCGAGGCGATCGCTGAGAATTGGTGGGGCCAGCTCTTCAAGATGGCCAGGCATAAAAATCTCTGCCAGAGGGGCGCTTGTTTCCTTGTCTACCGGTGGGGATGTATTGGGGGACATCATTTCTCCAGAGGAAACAAACCGAGATCTCACGACGCGGGAGGGGATGAGCTTGCCCGCTCCCGACTTTTTTGACCCTTCAAGAACATCTGCGATCGCCTGCGCCTCATCCAAGGCTCCTGCCTTCTTCAGAGCCCCTTGCAGGCGCTCGGCGTGCTGCAAAACAGCGCTGGATTTGTCCCGGACCGAGGCGCGCAGCATTGCCAGGACGATAGGGAAATTCTCCATTCAAAACTCTCAAATTAATATGCTGATTTGGAAGTACTATATACGGTGATGGTGATTTATGATGCATTAAAGCAATAAAATATTGCGTTTTTGATGTTTTGTATGCGATTTGACGGTTTGTTGTGGGTGGCGGATTGCTACTTTTTACGACCGTCGGCAGTTCGCCGAGTCACTCTGCGTGCGATGCATTGTGCAGGGGCGGCCGCCTGCGAGCCTTGAGCTGACGCTCCCGAGAAACCCGCCCTGAAGCGGGTTCCTTATATAGAGCTGGTTATTTCGGCTCCACGTTATCCAGCGCCTGATTCACCGCCAGTTCACCGAGCATGACGATTTGCGCGATGCCCAGTGCGGTCTTGCGGTGGGAGGAGTCGAGGATGGCGGCGAAGTTGTTGAGCATGGCGCTTGCCGAGCCCAGGGTTTCGCTGGCGTTGGCGAGCAGGGATTCGGTGTCGTACTTCGGGTTGGCGAGGTACATGGGCTCGGGTTTGTTGCTGCTCGCCATGATGAGGGCGGCGGGATTGAGGTAATGGTCGAGGGCGCGTTCGGCGGCGTCGTGGAGTTTTTTGGAGTCGAGGGATTCGTAGGGGGAGGCTGGATCTTTGTCTGGCGGGTGTGGTGTTGATTTGGTCATAAGCTGAAAACTCCTGTTGGAGCCGCTTCGCCCTCTCTACTAAAAGAAGGGTGGCAGCTGTGCGCAGGTTAGTAGACCGGGGAGTATTCAGCATTTACCGGCGCGCCGAAGCGCCCTGCACACAGCCACCATCAAGTCGAACCACAAAAGCTGACGGATGCGCTTTGCACATAACTGAAAACACCACGGGCTACTAAACCCGATCACTGGAAATCAGTGACGCGAATCAAGTTACCGATGGCCCTCCAGGCGCACAAGCCGGCGGATTCTGGCGTAGCCGTAGGTATCCACGCAAGTTGTTGTAGGCATCGGGAAGTAACCGCCGAGCGATTTAAACAACACCGTTTAAAGGATGTCCGACTGGCAATAAATAACACTGTGGCGAGGGAACTTGCTCCCGCTGGACTGCGCAGCAGGCCTCGCTTTTTTAGGGCCGCTGCGCGCCCCAGCGGGAGCAAGCTCCCTCGCCACAGGGACTTGTGCCAATGAAGCCTTATTTGTCGTGGTCGATGTCGAGTTTGCTGAAGGTGACCTGGCCGCCTTCGCTGGTATAGCCGGTGTTGTCCTGCACATACACCCCGGCCTTGAAGTACAGCGGTTTGTTGCGCCAGGTCGCGCTGATTTGTGAATCCCACTGGTAACCCGCCGCGCTCACGCCGAGCGCGCCGCCGGGGCTCAAGTGGATGAGGTAGTTGAATTCGTTGTCCAGCCTGATGCCGGTGGCGAGGGTGATGACGCGGCTTTCCTTGTCATCGGGGTGCATGCGCACCTTGATCACCAGATTGCCGTTCTGGGTCTTTTCCTTGTACTGGTATTCAAGCTTGACCATCGGGCGCTGGCTTTCATAGGCGTGGATCTGGCCGATGACGATCTTGCCCGAGCTCGGCACCTTGTTCACCGCGAGGGTCGCGCGCAGCGTGTTGTCAGCGTCCGGGTAATACCAGTTGCGCAGGGTGCCGTTGCTGAAGGTTTCGCGCAGTTCGGTGCGCGGGTAGATGGCGTTTTCGGTTTTTGACCCGGTGACCGGTGACCAGAAAAACAGGGTGCCGGTATCGGAATGGAAGTACTGATCCTTGAAGCCATTCACCAGTTTGGAGGTTTCGACGGTGTACGGCGGACTGCCGACGGGAACGCTGAGGTTCCAGGTTGCGAGATCGATCATGTCGGTTCTTCCACTCAATTCATCCTGAACGCGAGTGCCAGAAGCTCTAGCCCGCGCCTTTTCGGGCGGCAGTTATAAGCGTAGAGGAGTTTTTTGTTAACGCCCGTTTGGCAGATGATTGGCGTCAACATCCTGTCGAAATGCCATCTGTGCCGGTTTCCGGGGGCTGCAGGGGTGACCGTTAGTCGGTAAGTCGCAGCTTTGGCTAAATGATGGCGGCGTGACAGCTTCTGCTTTCACAGATCCGCGACTAGAGTGATGGCTCAGTAACTGTACGGTTTTCACAAGAAACCGGCCGATAGTCCGACAAGAGATGTCCCGACAAGAGAAGCAGCATGGAATGCGCGCAACCCCAGCCAGGTGAAGGCAGCTCTGTCCTTTTGATCGTTGATGATTACCCTGAAAACCTGATCAGCATGCGCGCGTTGCTGCAGCGTCAGGATTGGCACGTCATGACCGCCGCCTCCGGCTTCGAGGCACTCAATCTGCTGCTCGAGCACGACGTCGATCTGGTGCTGCTGGACGTGCAGATGCCGGGCATGGACGGCTTTGAAGTCGCGCGACTGATGCGCGGCAGTCAGCGCACACGCCTCACGCCGATCATTTTCCTCACCGCCAACGAACAGTCCCAGGACGCCGTGATCAAGGGCTACGCCAGCGGCGCGGTGGATTACCTGTTCAAGCCGTTCGATCCGCAGATCCTCAAGCCGAAAGTCCAGGCGTTGCTCGAACACCAGCGCAACCGCCGCGCCTTGCAGCGCCTGAGTCATGATCTGGAGGTCGCGCGGGCCTTCAATGCCTCGGTGCTGGATAACGCGGCGGAAGGCATTCTGGTGCTCGGCGAGGACGGTTTGATCCGCTTCGCCAACCCGGCGATTTCGCGGCTGCTGAATGCGCCGGTGAAGGAACTGGAGGGCAAGGAATTTCTTGATTACCTGCAGAAACCGCACATCCCGCTATGGGTCGATTCCGAGTTGTTGGCCGGCTATAAACGCGGTGAGACCTTTCGTCTGCACGACGCGCTGTTGCGCACGGCGCCGGGGCAGCAGGTGCCGGTGGCGTTGTCCTGTGCGCCGTTGCCGGCCGAGCAGCGGGCGATGGTGGTGACGGTGCTGGACATGTCGGTGGTGCGTCACCTGCATCAGCAGCTGGAATTTCAAGCGGTCACCGATCCGTTGACCGGTCTGCTCAATCGCCGGGGTTTTTATCAGACGGTGGAAAACCTGCTGCTGCGCGGTGAACGCAGCGACAGCAGTTGGGTGCTGCTTTATCTGGATCTCGATGGCTTCAAACGGGTCAACGATTCCCTTGGCCACGATGCCGGCGACCGGGTGCTGCGCTGGGTCTCCGAGCAATTGAAGGCCTGTCTGCGGCCGTTCGATATTCTCGCGCGCATGGGCGGTGACGAGTTCACTGCGCTGCTCGATCTGGAGTTCCCCGAGCAGGCGGCGAAGATTGCCGAGAAGCTCATCGAACGGGTATCGGTCTGTCAGCAGATCGAGGGATTGGATATTGCCCTCGGCGCGAGTATCGGCATCGCCACCTACCCGGACTGCGGCTCGAACCTCGATGGCTTGCTGCGTGCCTCCGACATCGCCATGTACGAAGCCAAGCGTGCCGGGCGTCAGCAGTACCGTTTTTATGATCACGAAATGAACGGCCGCGCCCGCTCGCGGCTGATGCTCGAAGAGAGCGTGCGCAACGCCATCGAGAACCGTGATTTCAATCTGGTGTATCAGCCGCAAGTGGCGATAGGCAGCGGGCAGATCCGCGGTTTCGAGGCGTTGCTGCGCTGGCAGCATCCGAGCGTCGGCGATGTGCCGCCGGGGTTGTTCCTGCCGCTGCTGGAAGAGGCACGGCTGATCAGTCGGCTCGGCAGCTGGATCTATCATCGCGGCGCCGGCCAGCGTAAAGCCTGGGAAACCCTGTTTGCCGAGGATCTGGTGCTCGGTGTGAGTTTGAGCAACACCCAGTTCGGTCTGCCGAACCTGGTCACCGAATTGCGCCAGGTACTGGAGCGGCACTCGCTGCAGCCACGGCAACTGGAGGTCGAAGTCACCGAAGACGCGCTGATGCACAACCCCGACGAGACCCGCAAACAGCTGCGCCTGCTGCGTAATCTCGGGGTGCGGGTGGCTTTGGATGATTTTGGTTCGGGGCCGTGTTCGCTGGCGCATCTGCGTGATCTGGAGCTGGACACGCTCAAGCTTGATCGACACCTGATTGCGCGGCTGCCGGATTCGGCGCGGGACGCGGCGCTGGTCAGCAACGTGATCAATCTGTGTAAGCAGTACGGTTTGCTGGTGATCGCCGAAGGCGTGGAAACCATCGAGCAGTATCAATGGCTGCAGGCGCATGGCTGCGAATATGTGCAGGGTTTCCTGGTGGCGCACCCGCTGACCTCCGAAGACGCCGCCAGCTTCGCCGAGCCCTTCGACTGGAGCGCGCTGCCGGTTTGAATTCGCTACACTGGCGCTCTTTTCGAACCGTGTTGCCGTGTCCATGACTGCGTTGAAATACCTCCAGGCCTATCCCGCGCAATTGCAGGATCAGGTGCGCCAACTGATCGCCGAACAGCGTCTGGGTGACTACCTGAGCCAACGCTATCCGGGGCGTCACGATGTGCAGAGCGACAAGGCGTTGTACAGCTACGCGCTGGATCTGAAGCAGGAATACCTGCGTAACGCGCCGGCCATCGACAAGGTGCTGTTCGACAACCGCCTCGACCTGACGCACCGCGCGCTGGGCCTGCACACCAAGGTTTCAAGGGTGCAGGGCGGCAAGCTCAAGGCCAAGAAAGAGATTCGTATCGCCTCGCTGTTCAAGGAGGCGGCGCCCGAGTTTCTGAAGATGATCGTCGTGCATGAACTGGCGCACTTCAAGGAATCGGATCACAACAAGGCCTTCTATAAATTGTGTGAACACATGCTGCCGGGGTATCACCAGGTCGAGTTCGATCTGCGGGTGTACCTGACATGGCGCGATATGCAATGAAGATCAAAAGATTGCAGCCTGCGGCAGCTCCTACAGTTGGAATGCGATCTTATGTAGGAGCTGCCGCAGGCTGCGATCTTTTAACGTTGGGAGTGTTTAGATGGACGTCAGCAAGACCAAAAGCAGTTTTTACCGGCGCCTGTATGTGGCCTACCTGATCGACAGCGGCCTGGCCCCAAGCGTCCCGGCGCTGACCGAAGTGACCGGCATGCCCCGGCGCACGGCGCAGGACACGATCGCCGCGCTGGCGGATCTGGATATCGTCTGTGAATTCGAGCAGGAAGAAGGCGCACGCAACCATGCTGGGCGCTATCGGATTCGCGAGTGGGGGGCAATTGATCGCGGGTGGATCGAGCGTAATCTGCGGCAGATCAAGGCTGTGCTGGAGTATCCCTGAGTTTTGCGTTGTTTGAGCTGACGCTTTCGCGAGCAGGTTCGCTCCCACACAGGCATGCATTCCAAATGTCGAGCCTGCTCGCGATAGGGCCTCAGGGGCGACGCATGCCGATATGCGGAATGTCATCCTCCAGATACTCCTCACCCGCCACCACAAACCCGTACCTGCCGTAATACCCCTGCAAATGCGCCTGCGCCGACAGATAGATCGGCACCTGCGGCCAATGTTTCTCGGCCTGTTTCAGCGCGTGTTCCATCATCACATGCCCTAACCCTTTGCCACGGCCCTGCGGCGCAATGATCACGCGCCCGATCACCACGTCACCGCCCTGGGATTCGGGATTGAGCAGGCGCAGATAGGCCATCAACTGATCATCCTCCCAACCCATGAGGTGATGGGTGTCGCCGTCCAGATCCTGGCCGTCGAGGTCCGGGTAGGCGCATTTCTGTTCGACCACGAACACCTCCGAGCGCAGCTTCAACAGCGCGTACAGCTGCTCTTTGCCCAGATCGCTGTGATGCTTGCAGATCCACTCGATTGTCATCTTCCGACTCCTTGAACTCCGTCGCCCGATACTAAGCGCACAGGCCCTGAATGTCTGTATGGCGGAAGAGTCTGTGACAAAGGTCAAAATGCCATCATTCCTTTCCCGCGGTGGCGGCTGCTTTGTGTAATCTGCTGGAAAGCGCTGTGCACTGGCTTCAATGAGCTAATGTTAGGGCCTGGGTTTCGCCGGTAAGGGGCCTTGGGGTTTTGACTGAAAACACGCTGGGCAGCCCGCCCGCTAAGGATTTTCAAGCATGCCGCGACTGCATCGAGCCTTTGCTTTGACCGGATTGCTCTTGCTGGCCCAAACCGCCGCAGCGGACAAGTTGCGGCTGGTGTTCGATATCTGGCCACCCTTTACCGACGACACGCTGGTCAACGGTGGCCTGGCCACCGACATCGTCAGCACCGCGCTGGCGCGGGCCGGTTATGCCAGCGACTACGAGCAGGTGCCGTGGGCGCGAGCACTGCTGGGGGTTGGCGAAGGGCGATACGACGTGCTGGTCAACGCCTGGTACAACGACGAACGCACCAAACTTGGCCAGTTCTCTGGCGAGTACCTGCTCAATCGCATCCGCTTTCTCAAGCGCAAAGACACCCCGCTGGACTACAGCAGCCTGGAACAACTGCACACCTACCCGGTGGCAGTGGTGCGCGGTTATGCCTACTCGCAGGCGTTCGATGCCGATACAGCGCTTGAGAAAGTCCCTGTGCATAACTTCGCCATGGCCGTGCGGATGCTGGCGGCGGATCGGGTCAAGCTGACCCTGGAAGATGAATACGTCGCGCGCTATTACCTGTCCCGCGAATCAGCCAAAGTGCGCAACGCCGTGGAGTTTCTGCCCAAACCGTTGAGCGAGAACAGCCTGCATATTCTGGTGAGCCTGAAGAATCCGCAGCATGAGCAGATTGTGGCCGGATTTGATAAGGCGATTGCGGCGATGAAGGCGGATGGGAGTTATGACAAGTTGCTGCGGCAGCATGGGATGTAGCCGCTGATCCGGAATTTGTTAAGTGGCTGATGGCCCTATCGCGAGCAGGCTCACTCCTACAGTTTGAAATGCGTTCCCCTGTAAGAGCGAGCCTGCCCGCGAAGACGTCCTTTCAGCCAGCGCCAATCTCATTGGTGTCCTTGATCAGATGTGCCGCCAGCGTGCGCAACGGCCCCAACTGCCGGCAGATCAATGCCAGTTGTGTCTGCACCAGTCGCTGCCCTTCATCGATCTCGTCCGGCATCTGCTCCAGCTCATTGGCCAGCGCTTCCTCTTCGTCACTCTGAATCGCCACCGGCTGCTTGTTCGCCAGGCCCTGGGCGATTTCGTCGATGCTCGTCGCCAGCTTCACCCCGGCACCATCAATCAAATGCTCACGCACATCGGCTGGCAATTGGGTTTCCCTGTGTGCGCCAAGTCCTGACAGATAACTCAATAAGGTGTGCGACAGCACCAGGAAGCGGAAACCGACATCTGCTTCCTTCCGGAAATGCCCCGGCTCCATCAGCATGTTGGCCAAGGTGGTCGACAACGCCGCATCAGCGTTGTGCGCGTTGCGTCGGGCCAGGCGATAGGCGAGGTCGTCGCTCTTGCCGGCGGCGTATTGCTGCATGATCTGGCGCAGGTAGATGCTGTTGCAGGTCAGGGTGTTGGCCAGCACCTTGTTCAGGCGTCGACCCTGCCAGTCCGGGAGGAACAGGAACACTGTCAGGCCGGCGATCAGGCTGCCGAGCAGGGTATCGAACAGGCGCGGCAGGAACAGTCCGTAGCCATCGCCGATCTGGTTGAAGCAGAACAGCACCATGATCGTGATCGCCGCCGTCGCCAAGGTGTAGCGCGTGGTGCGGTTGGTAAAGAACACCACCCCGGCGGCGATGGCGAAGCACGACTGCACCAGCGGGCTGGGGAACAGATCGAACAGCGCCCAGGCCACGGTCAGGCCGATGGCGGTGCCGAGAATCCGTTGACCGAGTTTGCGCCGGGTCGCGCCGTAGTTCGGCTGGCAGACGAACAGGGTGGTGAGGATGATCCAGTAACCCTGCGACGGGTGAATCAGGTGCACCATGCCGTAGCCGATACTCAGCGCCAGCGGCAGGCGCAGCGCGTGACGGAACAGCAAGGACGTCGGTGTCAGCTGGGTGCGCAAGCGAATCCACACGTCCTTGAGGTTGCGCGGCGAGCGATCGAGCAGGCTGCTGTCAGTGGCGTCCGCCAAGGCGTCGGGGTTGCTTGCATCGCTGAGCAAGCGGTCGAGGGTGCCGAGGTTGGCGGCCAGTGCGCGCAGCGAGCGGAGCAAGCCGCGCCACGCCGGATTGCTCTGGATGCGCAGGTGTTCAAGGGAGGCATCGAGGTCAGTCAGCGCTTCGGCAAAACTGGCGTCGTAGACGAACGGCTGGCGCATCTGGATCGATTCGGCCAGCGCGCGGCAGGCTTTGCCCTGCTGGCGCAACAAACGCTGGCAGCGGAACAGCACGTCGCTGTGGAAGAACGCATCGGTCAGCGCGTTATACGGATAGTGCGAGGAGCTGGCGCGTTCGTGGATGTCCTGGGCAAGGAAATACAGCTTCAGATAGCGGCTGACTTTCGAACCCGGGCGCCCGTTGCCGACCCGGTGCAGAATGATTTCCTTGGCACTGTTCAGGGCTGCGACCACGCGGCCATTCTGCTGCGCCAGTTCCAGCCGTCGGGCTTCGACGTCCAGTTGGCGGATCGGCTCGAACAGCGAGGCTTTCAGCTTCAGATAGAAACCCAGTTCACGGAACAGCCGCGCCAGACTCTGCTGCACCGGCTGGTTGGAAAACATCGCTTGCCACAGCACCGACAGCAGGCCGTACCACGCGGCACCCGCCACCAGCAGCATCGGCTCGTGCCAGAAATCGGTGACCGCGCCGCCGCGCTGATCCACGCCGATCATGGTGTAGACCGACAGAATCAAGGTCGCCGAGGCAATCGCGCCATAACGCTCGCCGAGCGCGCCGAGCATGGTCAGGCCGAAGCTGGCCAAGGCCAGGGCGATGGCAAACACGATGGGGTAGGGGAAGAGCAGTTCCACCGACAGCGCGGCGATACTGAAACACACCAGTGTCACTGCCAGTGCGTTGAGGCGGCCCTGCCAACTGTCATCGGTCTCGGCCAGAGCGCTGGCGATAATCCCCAGGAACAACGGGATCAGCAGGCCCATTTCATCCTGATACCAACACAGCGCCATGCTGCCGGTCAGGGCGATGAACACCCGCACGCTGTAGCTGAATTTATCCAGCGCCCACAGGCGCCGCAAAGACTGACGAAACGAGGTCGAGGACATGAAGTGCGAAGGCCTTCCGAGGCGATGCCGCTAAATTGAGCCAGTAATGACGCCGACGCAATGGCGCCGATCACATCTGACAGCAAAAAGTGTTCCTTTTACTTACACCACAAACCACTGTGGGAGCGAGCCTGCTCGCGAAAGCGGAGTGTCATTCAACATTGATGTCGACTGATACATCGCATTCGCGAGCAGGCTCGCTCCCACAGGTTTTGCGTTTGATTTTGGGTCAGACGTACTGCGCAGCCGCGTAACCCGAGGCCCAGGCCCACTGGAAGTTGAAACCGCCCAGATGCCCAGTGACGTCGAGCACTTCGCCGACAAAGTACAGGCCAGGACTTTTCAGCGATTCCATGGTCTTGGACGACACTTCGCGGGTATCGACGCCACCCAGCGTGACCTCGGCGGTGCGGTAGCCTTCGGTGCCGGCCGGGACGACTTTCCAGCTGCCGAGTTTGTCGGCGATCAGCGCCAGTTCGGCGTGGGTGTACTGCTTCATCGGTTTGGAAACGAACCAGTTGTCCGCCAGCAGGTTGGCCATCTTCTTGGTGAAAATTTCGCCGAGCAGGGTTTTCAGTTCGCTGTTCGGGCGCTCGGCCACTTGCTGTTGCAGCCATGCTGCGGTGTCGTGATCCGGCAGCAGGTTGATCTCGACGGTGTCGCCCGGCTCCCAGAACGACGAGATCTGCAGAATCGCCGGGCCGCTGAGGCCGCGGTGAGTGAACAGAATGTTCTCGCGAAAGCTCTGTTCGTTGCAGCTGACCAGACAATCCACCGAGGTACCGGACAGCTCGGTGCACAGTTCCTTGAGCTGATCGGTAATGGTGAACGGCACCAGTCCGGCGCGGGTCGGCAGCAGTTCATGGCCGAACTGTTTGGCGACCTGATAACCGAAGCCGGTGGCGCCCAGCGTCGGGATCGACAACCCGCCGGTGGCGATCACCAGCGACTGGCACTGAACCTGGCCGAGGGTGGTGTCGAGCAGGTAGCCGCTTTCGACCTTTTCGATGGTCTGGATCGAGGTGTCGAGGTGCAGCTCGACGCCGACCTGATCGCACTCGTCGAGCAGCATGCCGAGGATGTCGCTGGATTTGTTATCGCAGAACAGCTGACCGAGTTTCTTCTCGTGGTACGGCACGCCGTGCTTGGCGACCATGCCGATGAAATCCCACTGGGTGTAGCGCGCCAGTGCCGATTTGCAGAAATGCGGGTTCTGCGAAAGGAAATTGCTCGGCTCGGTGTACATGTTGGTGAAATTGCAGCGGCCACCACCGGACATCAGGATTTTCTTGCCGGCCTTGTTCGCATGATCGAGCAGCAGCACCTGACGCCCACGCCCGGCGGCGGTCAATGCACACATCAACCCTGCGGCGCCAGCGCCAATGATCACGACTTCGGTAGAGCGCAAAACGGTGTCCTCTGAAATATCACCACAAAACGAACGGTAGGAGCTGTCGAGTGAAACGAGGCTGCGATCTTTTGATCTTGTTTTTTAGGTCAAGATCAAAAGATCGCAGCCTGCGGCAGCTCCTACAGGGGGATGTGCGTCGTTCTTACAAAACCCGTACGCGCAGAGAACGGCCTTTGATCTTGCCGTTGTTCAAGCGCTGCAGTGCCTGCATGACCACGGTGCGTTCAACGGCGACATACGACTGGAAGTCGAAAATCGCGATCTTGCCGACCTGCGCGCCCGGGATGCCGGCGTCGCCGGTCAGTGCGCCGAGGATGTCGCCCGGACGTACCTTGTCCTTGCGCCCGCCGGCGATGCACAGGGTGCTCATCGGTGGCTGCAGCGGGGCACCGCCCTGGGACTTGAGGTTGTCCACCTGATCCCAGTTCAGCGGAGCTTTCTGCAGCTGTTCGATGGCTTGCGCGCGATGTGCTTCGGACGGTGCGACGAGGCTGACCGCGATGCCTTTCTCACCAGCGCGACCGGTACGGCCGACACGGTGAATGTGGATTTCCGAGTCGCGGGCCAGTTCGACGTTGATCACCATGTCCAGCGCGTCGATGTCCAGACCACGGGCGGCGACGTCGGTGGCGACCAGTACCGACGTACTGCGGTTGGCGAACATTGCCAGCACCTGATCGCGATCACGCTGTTCCAGATCGCCATGCAGGCCGACGGCGGAAATGCCTTTGGCGGTCAGATGGTCGACGGTTTCCTGCACCTGCTGCTTGGTGAAGCAGAATGCCACGCAGGAGGCCGGGCGGAAGTGGTGCAGGACTTTGGTCACTGCGCTCATGCGCTCTTCCGGGGAAATCTCGTAGAAGCGCTGCTCGATCTGCGTGTCGTCGTGGAACGCTTCGGCTTTCACCGTCTGCGGATCGCGCATGAATTTCGACGCCAGTTGCTTGATGCCTACCGGATAAGTGGCGGAGAACAGCAAGGTCTGACGGCGTGCCGGCGTCTTTTCGATGATGTCTTCGATGGCGTCGTAGAAGCCCATGTCGAGCATGCGGTCGGCTTCGTCGAGGATCAGCGTGTTCAGGCCGTCGAGCACCAGCGAACCCTTGCGCAGGTGTTGCTGGATACGCCCCGGGGTGCCGACGATGATGTGCGCGCCGTGCTCCAGCGAAGCGATTTGCGGGCCGAACGACACGCCGCCGCACAGGGTCAGGACCTTGATGTTGTCTTCGGCACGGGCCAGACGGCGGACTTCCTTGGCGACCTGATCGGCCAGCTCACGGGTCGGGCAGATCACCAGCGCCTGGCAACCGAAGTAGCGCGGGTTGATCGGATTGAGCAGGCCGATGCCGAAGGCGGCGGTCTTGCCGCTGCCGGTCTTGGCCTGGGCGATGAGGTCCATCCCCTTGAGGATCACCGGCAAGCTCTGCGCCTGGATCGGCGTCATCTGGGCATAACCGAGGGATTCGAGGTTAGCCAGCATGGCGGCGGACAGCGGCAGAGTATTAAAAGCGGTGGCGATGGTGGTCACGGGACTGGCCTGCAAAACAAAATGTCGCGCAGTGTAGCAGCCCCGTGCCACTTTCCTCGAAAGTTCTGGACGAACAGTGCCTAAAACCCATGGGAAGGGATTCAACTGTGGCGAGGGAGCTTGCTCCCGCCGGGGCGCGAAGCGGCCCCGCTCTTCTAGTCAAAAGAGGGGCTGCTGCGCAGTCCAGCGGGAGCAAGCTCCCTCGCCACAAAAGCATTCACTGTTTTTCAGTGTTCGATGTGCTCATCCGGATGTTCATCCGGGCGTTTGACCCGGCGACCGTCCTCTTTCGACAGTTGCGAGAAGATCGTCGCCGCCAGCATCGCCATGATCCCCACCGTGACAAACGTCAACTGGAACGCGCCCAGCACGGTCTCGACGCCGTCGTTGCCGATCTCCGCCGTAAACCCTCCGAGCAATGCACCGGCGCAGGCCACGCCCAGACTCAACGACAATTGCGCCACCACCGACAGCAAGCTGTTGCCGCTGCTGGCGCTGGCGTCGTCGAGGTCGATCAGGGTTACGGTGTTCATCGCGGTGAATTGCAGCGAGTTGATCGCGCCGAGAACCGCCAGCAGGCACAGCAGCAGCCAGTACGGCGTCTGCTCGCTGACCAGGCCCATGCTCGCCAGCATGATCCCCAGTGCCAGGGTGTTGCCGGTGAGCACAATGCGATAGCCGAGGCGTTCGATCAGTGGTCGCGCCATCCACTTGGCAAACATCGCTGCGGCGGCCAGCGGCAGCATGCTCATCCCGGCCTGCGACGGCGAGTAACCCAGCGCCACCTGCAGCAGCAACGGCACCAGAAACGGCAGGGCGCCACTGCCCAGGCGGGCGAACAGGTTGCCGATGATTCCGACCGCGAAGGTTCGCGTCTTGAACAACGACGGGGCGAACAGCGGATTCTCGACACGCCCGGCGCGCAGCCAGTACGCCGCCAGACAGGCCAGACCGCCGAACAGCAGCAACATCACCCGCAAGTGCGGCAAGTGCAATTCGCCCAGACCTTCCATGGCGATGGTGATCAGGATCATCGCCGCGCCAAACAGCAGGAAACCGAGGCTGTCGAAGCGCGTGCGTTCAGTACCGCGCAGGTCGGGGATGAATTTCCACACCGCATAGCAGCCCAGAACACCGACCGGCAGGTTGATCAGAAAGATCCAGTGCCACGTCAGGTATTGCACCATCCAGCCGCCCATGGTCGGGCCGATCAGCGGGCCGAGCAGGCCGGGAATGGTGATGAAGCCCATGATCCGCACCAGCTCCGAACGTGGGTAGGCGCGCAGCACCACCAGCCGTCCGACCGGCAACATCAATGCGCCGCCCAGACCCTGGATCACCCGCGCGCCGACCAGCATGCTCAGACTGCTGGACAAGGCGCAGAGCAGCGAGCCGAAACTGAACAGCAGGATCGCGCCGAAGAAAATCTTCTTGGTGCCGAAGCGATCGGCGATCCAGCCCGAGGCCGGAATCAGCAACGCTACGGTGAGCATGTAGGCGATGACCACGCCTTGCATGCGCAACGGGTCTTCGGCCAGATCCCGGGCCATGGCCGGCAGGGCGGTGTTGAGGATGGTCCCGTCGAGGGACTGCATGAAGAACGCAATGGCGACGACCCACGGCAACCAGCGTGCGGTGATGGCATCGAGAGGCGGGCGAGTGGGCATGGAACCTCTTGTGGTTGGAGTTAATGCATATCCATTGTCGAGCGCGGTCAGTGTGGGAGCGAGCCTGCTCGCGAAGAGGCCATTTCGTTCAACATTGATGTTGATTGATCTACCGCTTTCGCGAGCAGGCTCGCTCCCACAGGTTTTGCGTTTACAGCGTTAATGTAAGTCGGCTCACCAGCGCCCCCGGCAGCAGCGCCGACGACGTATTGCGCTGGCTATACGTGCTCGCCGACAGCAGCAACTCACGCTCGGCGGTCAATGCTTCCAGCTGCGAACCCAGCAGGCTGTAGGCGCTGTCGTCGAAACGCATGGTACTGACCGGCGCCTGAATCTCGCCATTCTCGACCCAGAAAGTTGCGAAGCGAGTCATGCCGGTCAGGCGTGCTGCCGGTTGATCCGAGTAGTTCAGGTACCACAGATTGCTGATGTACAGCCCGGTGCCCAACTGCTTGAGGATCTCTGCCTGTGACAGATCACCGGGCGCCATGTTCAGCGCACTCGGCATTTCACCGCCGCCGGCGCCGTTGGCGGTAAGACCGTATTCGGCGGCACTGCGCGAACCGACCAGTTGATCGCCAGCCTTGCCTTCGACGATCAGTCGCAGATCGCTGCGCGGATAACCTTCGCCGGAGAACGCCGGGCTCAATGAACCGCTGACTTGCTCATCCAGCGATACCAGCGGACTGAACGTCTGATCGCCGACATACAGCTTCTGCAGCGGGCTGCTTTTGCTGGCAATCGACTGCGCGGAGAAACCGCCCCAGCTGAGCATGCCCATGATTTCTTCCAGCGCGGCCGGCGCCAGGTATGCGCGGTATTGCCCCGGTGCCAGCGTGCGCAACGGTCGACCGAGGAACGCCAGTTGCTCGCGCGCCTGCTGGAAGCGTCGGGCGAAGCCTTCGCTGCTCCATTCGTGCCCGGCGTAGCTGGCCTTTACCGCTTCGCCATTGTCGTGGAACAGACTGAAGTCGAAGTTGAAGCTGTTGGCCTGATGCCAGCCAAACGCCCCCGAGGAGCTGGCGAAACCGCGGCTGATCGGGCCGGCAGCATAGAAACCGACCAGATCGAGACCTTCAGCAGCGGTGCAGATTTGCTCGACCACCTGCTCGGTGTCCGGCAGCGGATGGGCCTGCACGTTGTTGCTCTGCCAGCCGTTGTGGTTGAGCAGCAGGTACGGATCCTGCGGCAGCAGCGGCAGGGTTTCGCGCAGTTGTTGCAGGCCTTCGGCGAGGCGTTGCAGATCGGCTTCCTGATCACCGGACAGGGTGATGTGCAGGTCGGCGTGGCGGCCGTCGTTGATCAGCTTCAGCCCGACGTTGGCTTGCTGCACCTGGCCGGCCTGACGCACCTTGGCGTGGTTGAAACGCACGAACGCCGAGGATTCGGCGGCATAACTGAGGGTGAATTGTTCCGGCTCGCGCACGCTGTCGCGCAGCCAATTGACCATGACCTTGAAGGCGTCGGACTGACTCTTCGAAATGCTCATCAGGCGTCTCCCCCAAACACATCAACGTTGCTGAATACGCAGGCCGGTGAAGCGTGGCCGACGCGGATCACCTGGTTCGGCTCGCCCTTGCCGCAGTTTGGCGTGCCCAGCACCCTACGGGTGTCGGCATTGCCGACCGCACGCAGGCTCTTCCAGAACTGCGCGGAAATGCCCCGGTAATTCGGGTTTTTCACCACACCCTTGAGTTCACCGTTCTCGATCAACTGACCCCACTCGCAGCCAAACTGGAATTTGTTGCGTGCATCGTCAATCGACCACGAACGGTTGGTGCTCATCAGAATGCCGTGCTCGATGCCGCTGATCATTTGCGTCAGCGACTGATCGCCTGGCTCGATGTTGAGGTTGGCCATGCGGTCGATCGGCGGCCGGTTCCAGCCGCAGGCACGGCTATTGGCAACCCCGTCGAGACCGGCACGGAACTGCGACAGCGCCCCGCCCAATGGCCGCAGCAGCAAGCCTTCGCGAATCAGGAATTGTTTGCTGGCCTTGCTGCCATCGTCATCGTGGCCGTAGCTGGCCAGCTCTTCGGGAATGTCCGGATCGAAGGTCACATTGAGCAGCTTCGAGCCGTATTGCAGGCTGCCGAAGTCGCTGGTTTTGACGAAGCTGGTACCGGCGTAGTTGCGCTCATCACCGAGGATACGGTCCAGCTCCAGCGGGTGACCGATGGACTCGTGAATCTGCAGCATCATCTGGTCGGGCATCAGCAACAGATCGCGCGGGCCTTGCGGAGTGTTCGGCGCGAGCAACAGTTGCAGGGCCTGATCGGCCACTTTCGGGCCTGCGCCGACCAGGCCGCAACGGCTGATCACGTCCGCGCCGCCCTGCTGGCCGAAGTTTTCGCGGCCTAGGGAGCGGGTCTGGCTGTCATTGCCGTCATAAGCCGTGACATCGAGACTTGGATAAACGAAGCGCTGGGCCTGGCGCAATTCGGCCCCGGCGCTGCTCAGGTAGATCTGCTCGACGTGGGTGATGCCGATGCTCGCTTGCCAATTCACCAGGCGCTCATCCTTTGGCACCGAGGCGGATTCCGCGCCGAGCAGCTCGAAGCACTCGCTTAGGGACGGGAAGGGTTGCGCAAGATTGGGTGAAAAGTAATCAGCGCGATCGCTCGACACTGGCTGATCGCGCAGATCAAGCAGGGCGTGAGGCTTGAGCCGCCGGGCCTGCTGCTCGGCGCGCTCAAGGGCGGCTTGCAGGCCTTGCTGCGACAGGTCGTTGGTAGCGGCGTATGCCTCGACACCGTTGACCCGCACAGTGAGCATCGCCCCTTCGTCACGGCTCAGGCTCGGCGGTTCGGCGACGTTCTTGCGCACCGACAGGTATTGGCCGGACTCGCGTACATACCGCAGGGAAAAAAACTCGGCGCCCGTGCGCAAGGCAGCAAAGCGCTGCTTGAGCTGGGGGTGGAAATCGAACATTCGGGAACCTCCTTGTTATGGAGTTGCGGGGTCAAGCGATTCGGCGGGGAAGGGGTGAAACGATTGCGCGAGGTCTAGAGTAGGCCTGCGTGGGGGTAGGATCAAGTGAAGAGGGGGTGTAGGAGGATTTACTGTGCAGCAGGGGAATTTGTGCTGAATGTGAGGGCCCCTTCGCGAGCAGGCTCGCTCCTACATTTGATTTGTGAACGACACAGATCCAATGTGGGAGCGAGCCTGCTCGCGAAGGCCGCGCCTCGGTATTACGTCTTACTGAGCAACAGGCGTGATATCACGCATCGGCTTGCCTTTCACCGGCGCACCGCCAGCAACGTAGTAGGCAGCGTTGCTACGCGGCAGTGGCTTGCGGCCACGGATCTTGTCGGCGATTTTCTCGGCGATCATGATCGTCGGCGCGTTGAGGTTGCCGGTGGTGATGATCGGCATGATCGAAGCATCGACCACACGCAGGCTCTGCATGCCGTGCACGCGACCTTCGCCATCCACAACTGCCATCTCGTCGGTGCCCATCTTGCACGAGCAGGATGGGTGGAACGCGGTTTCGGCGTGCTCGCGGATGAACTTGTCCAGCTGCTCATCGGTTTGCACGTCGATGCCCGGGCTGATTTCGCGGCCACGGAAGGCGTCCAGGGCCGGCTGTTGCATGATTTCGCGGGTCAGGCGGATGCCGTCACGGAATTCCTGCCAGTCCTGCTCGGTGGCCATGTAGTTGAACAGGATGCTCGGGTGCTGACGCGGATCCTTGGATTTGAGCTGGATGCGACCGCGGCTCGGCGAGCGCATGGAACCCATGTGCGCCTGGAAGCCGTGCTCTTTCACACCGTTGCTGCCGTTGTAGTTAATCGCTACCGGCAGGAAGTGGTACTGGATGTTCGGCCACTCGAATTCTGGACGGGAACGAATGAAGCCGCCGGCTTCGAACTGGTTGCTGGCGCCGATGCCGGTGCCGTTGAACAGCCACTCGGCACCGATGGCCGGCTGGTTGTACCAGAGCAGCGACGGGTACAGCGAGACCGGTTGGGTGCAGGCGTATTGCAGGTACAGCTCAAGGTGATCCTGCAGGTTTTCACCGACGCCCGGCAGGTCGTGGACCACCGGGATGTCGAGGCTTTCCAGCAGTTTTGCCGGACCGACACCGGAGCGCTGCAGAATCTGCGGCGAAGCGATGGCGCCGGAGCACAGCAGGACTTCTTTACGTGCCTTGGCTTCAACGCGCTCTTCCGCCGAACCGACCAGGTAACGCACGCCGACCGCACGCTTGCCTTCGAACAGAATCTTGTCGGTCAGGGCGTGGGTGACGATGGTCAGGGTCGAGCGCTTCTTGGCGACGTCGAGGTAGCCGCGGGCGGTGGAAGCACGACGGCCGTTTGGCGTCACGGTGCGATCCATCGGGCCGAAGCCTTCCTGCTGGTAGCCGTTCAAGTCTTCGGTGCGCGGGTAACCGGCCTGCACGCCGGCTTCAACCATGGCGTGGAACAGCGGGTTGTTGCCCGCCTTCGGCGTGGTCACGCTGACCGGGCCGTCGCCACCGTGGTAATCGTTCGGGCCGATGTCGCGGGTTTCCGCTTTGCGGAAGTACGGCAGGCAGTCGAGGTACGACCAGTCTTCCAGACCTGGCAGTTTCGCCCAGCCGTCGTAGTCCATCGCGTTGCCACGGATGTAGCACATGCCGTTGATCAGCGAGGAACCGCCGAGACCCTTGCCGCGACCGCATTCCATCCGGCGACCGTCCATGTGTGGCTCCGGATCGGTTTCGTAGGCCCAGTTGTAGCGACGACCCTGCAGCGGGAACGCCAGCGCAGCGGGCATTTGTGTGCGGAAGTCGAAACGGTAGTCCGGGCCGCCTGCTTCGAGCAGCAGCACGGTGACGCCTTCGTCTTCAGTCAGACGGGTCGCCAGGGTGTTACCGGCCGAGCCGGCACCGATGATGATGTAATCGAATTCTTGGGACATTGAATGCACCCTCTTTAGATGTGGTCAGGTCAAGATCGCCGGAACACTGCAAAACCTGTGGTGAGGAGAAAATCCCCTGTGGTGAGGGGATTTATCCCCGACCGGCTGCGCAGCAGTCGTAAAGCCAGCGAATGAGTTCTGTCTGGAGAGTTGCAGGGTCTGGATGGGGGCTGCTTCGCAGCCCGTCGGGGATAAATCCCCTCACCACAAAGGCCCCATCTAGACTCTGCGTCAGATCAGAACACCGAGACGTAATCGCCCAGCTCGACCTGTACCGATTTGATGCGTGTGTAGTTGGCCAGCGAGCTGATGCCGTTTTCACGACCCACGCCCGACTGCTTGTAACCGCCCACCGGCATTTTTGCGTCGGACTCGCCCCAGGCGTTGATCCAGCAGATACCGGCTTCCAGTTGATGAATCACGCGGTGCGCGCGGTTCAGGTCTTTGGTGACGATACCGGCGGCCAGGCCGAAGTCGGTGTCGTTGGCGCGGCGGATCACTTCTTCTTCGGTCTCGTAGGAGAGGATCGCCATCACCGGGCCAAAGATTTCTTCACGGACGATGGTCATCTCGTCGGTGCAGTCAGTGAACACGGTTGGTGCAACGAAGGCACCTTTGGCGAATTCGCCATCGGTCAGACGCTCGCCGCCGCACAGCACGCGGGCACCTTCTTCTTTACCCTTGGCGATGTAACCCAGCACGCTTTCCATGTGGGCGAAGCTGACCAGCGGGCCGAAGTTGGTGTTTTCGTCTTCCGGGTTGCCGATGCGGATGCGCGCTACGCGCTCGACGATCTTGGCTTCGAAAGCGGCTTTCAGGTGGCTCGGTACGAATACGCGAGTACCGTTGGTGCAAACCTGACCGGAGCTGTAGAAGTTGGCCATCATCGCGGTGTCGGCGGCGCGATCGAGGTCGGCGTCGTCGCAGATGATCAGCGGCGACTTGCCGCCCAGTTCCATGGTCACGTCTTTGAGCGACGAAGCCGAAGCGCTGGCCATGACTTTCTTGCCGGTGTCGGTGCCGCCGGTGAAAGAGACTTTCTCGATGCGCGGGTGCTCGGTCAGCCAGGTGCCGACTTCACGGCCGCTGCCGGTCAGTACGTTGAACACGCCGTTTGGCAGGCCGGCTTCGGTGTAGATCTCGGCCAGTTTCAGGGTGGTCAGTGAGGTGACTTCGCTTGGCTTGAAGATCATCGCGTTACCGGCCGCCAGGGCTGGTGCGGATTTCCACAGCGCGATCTGGATCGGGTAGTTCCACGCGCCGATACCGGCGACCACGCCCAGCGGCTCGCGACGGGTGTAGACGAAGGAAGTGTCACGCAATGGGATCTGCTCGCCTTCGATCGCCGGCACCAGGCCTGCGTAGTATTCCAGCACGTCGGCGCCGGTGACGATGTCGACGTATTTGGTTTCGGAGAAGGCTTTACCGGTGTCCAGGGTTTCCAGAGCAGCCAGTTCATCGTTGCGCTCGCGCAGGATGTCGACGGCGCGACGCAGGATGCGCGAACGCTCCATGGCGGTCATCGCGGCCCAGATTTTCTGGCCCTTTTCAGCGCTGACCACGGCACGCTCGACGTCTTCCTTGGTCGCACGTTGCACTTGGGCGAGGACTTCACCGTTCGCCGGGTTGATGGCTTCGAAAGTGGCATCGCTGCCAGCGTCGGAGTACGCGCCATCGATGTAGAGTTTTTGCAGTTCGAAACGGGCCATAGTGTCCTCGCAAGTGCATTGGTGGTTGGCGTTGACCATCGCGGTGCTGCTGCGATGGCGGTTCAGGGGTCGAGCGTTTTCTGTGTGCTCTAACTCACCTGCTTGGCCAATTGGAAATCCATGTATTCGTAAGCGATCTGTTGCGCCTGCACCGTGTCGAAAGCGTCTCCCGACAACGCGCCGCGCAACCACAAACCGTCAATCAACGCTGCCAGCCCACGCGCTGCGCTGCGCGCATCTTCGAGCGGCAGCACACGGCGGAACTCGCAGCACAGGTTGGAATACAGACGGTGATCGTTGATCCGCTGCAACCTGTGCAAAGACGGCTGGTGCATGCTGGTGGCCCAGAAGGCCAGCCAGGTTTTCATTGCCGGGCCATTGACCTGGCTGGCGTCGAAGTTGCCTTCGACGATCACCTGCAGATGCGCCCGTGGGCTGCTGTCTGCCAGCGCCTGTCGGCGCGCGGTGACGCTCTCGCTGAGGACGTTCATCAGATACCGCATCGTGGCGGCAATCAGGCCGTTCTTGTCCTGAAAATAGTGACTGATGATGCCATTCGAGACACCTGCCAAACGGGCGATCAGCGCAATGCTGGCGTCCCCCATACCGACCTGGTCGACCGCTTGCAACGTGGCTTCGATCAGTTGTTGGCGGCGGATGGGTTGCATACCGACCTTGGGCATCTTGCACATCTCCTTAGGCCTTCCAACGGGCGATAAACGCCTATCGGATTGAGGGCCAGTCTATTTTGTTTTGATTGAACGTTCAATCAACAAAGAATAAGATCTGCGACAAATCGTCGCTGCCTACAGATTTTTTCTGCTTGTAAATGGCGATAAAACGACATCCGAAAATGCTTGAAACCTGCGTGGGGCATGGCGCGATTCGCTGTTCGATGGACGTGTTGAATGGGCAAGACGCTCGGGGCCAGGTTTCGGATGAACGTCCGCACAGCTTTGGCCACGAAAGCGATTCGCAACGCCATTTCGGCAGGTTCGGGCTTTTTTCGGGGTGTCTTTATATCACCCGCCGGTCGGCTGCCAACTAACCGATTGGTCGGGTTCCGTGTTGCCTTGTGTTCTTCTCTCGCACTGCCTGGAGCATTTGTGCCATGAGTTCTGCCTCGCTAATAAAGACCCCGCCCGAGAAGGTGACGGTCAACGGTTGGGTGTTTTACACCTCTACCGCGTTGATTCTGTTGTTGACCGCCATTCTGATCATTGCCCCGCAAGAGGCCGGCAGAATGTTGGGTATGGCTCAGGCCTGGTTGTCGCGCAGCTTCGGCTGGTACTACATGGTAGTAATCGCCGCTTACCTGGTGTTTGTGGTGGGCCTGGCGTTTTCCTCCTACGGCAAACTCAAACTGGGCAGCAAGGACGACACCCCGGACTTCAGTTACGGCGCCTGGGCGGGGATGCTGTTCTCGTCGGGTATCGGCATTTCGCTGCTGTACTTCGGCGCTTCCGAACCGCTGGACCATTACTTCAATCCGCCGGAAGGCGCAGCGGCCACCAACCTGGCTGCGCGTCAGGCGGTGCAACTGACTTTCCTGCACTGGGGCCTGCACGGCTGGGCGATCTACGCACTGGTCGGTCTGGCCGTGGCGTACTTCGCTTACCGTCATAACCAACCATTGGCCCTGCGCTCGGCGCTGTATCCGCTGGTCGGCGAGCGTTGGGTCAAGGGCGCCGCCGGTCACGCAGTGGACGGCTTCGGCATGTTTGTGACCCTGCTGGGTCTGGTGACCAACCTGGGGATCGGCTCGCTGCAAGTGTCCTCGGGCCTGGAAAACCTGTTCGGCATGGAACACAGCAACACTAACCTTTTGATCGTGATCATCGTGATGAGCACCGTGGCGACCATCGCTGCCGTGTCCGGTGTGGAAAACGGCATTCGTCGTCTGTCCAACCTGAACATCGTGCTGTTCAGCGGTCTGCTGATTTTCGTCCTGCTGTTCGGCCCGACCTTGCACCTGCTCAACGGCTTCGTGCAGAACATCGGCGACTACCTCAACGGCGTGGTGCTGAAGACCTTCGACCTGTACGTCTATGAAGGCGACAGCGCCAAGTCCGACCGCTGGCTGGGCCTGTGGACTCTGTTCTACTGGGCCTGGTGGATTTCCTGGGCGCCATTCGTCGGCATGTTCATCGCGCGTATTTCCCGTGGTCGTACCGTGCGTGAACTGGTCGCGGGCGTGCTGCTGATTCCGCTGGGTTTCACTCTGGCGTGGCTGTCGATCTTCGGTAACTCGGCACTGGACCTGGTGATGAATCAGGGGGCGGTGGAACTCGGCAAGACGGCGCTGGAACAACCGTCGATGGCGATCTACCAGCTGCTGGAACACTACCCGGCGTCGAAAGTCGTCATCGGTGTGTCGATCTTTGTTGGTTTCGTGTTGTTCCTGACTCCGGCCGACTCCGGCGCGGTGATGATGGCGAATCTGTCCTGCAAGGGCGGCAACGTTGATGAAGATGCACCGCACTGGCTGCGGATCTTCTGGTCTGTAGTGATCACGCTGGTGACCATCGGTCTGCTGTTTGCCGGTAACTTTGAAGCCATGCAGACCATGGTGGTGCTGGCCGGTCTGCCGTTCTCGGTGGTGCTGGTGTTCTTCATGTTCGGGCTGCACAAAGCGATGCGCCAAGACGTGCAGATCGAACAGGAGCAGGCGCAGCTGGCTGAGCGCGGTCGTCGTGGTTTCAGCGAGCGTCTGACGCAGCTGGATCTGCAACCGAGCCAGTCGGTGGTGCAACGCTTCATGGACAAACACGTGACCCCGGCACTGGACGACGCGGCTGCACAACTGCGTGCACAAGGTCTGGAAGTGCAGACGCTGCTGGGCAAGTCCAAGCGCTGCATGGGCGTGCGCGTCGAGATGGAAGAGGGCAATCCTTTCGTCTATGAAGTGAGCCTGGACGGCTACCTGGCGACCCCGACCGAATCGGCCCAGTCCGATGAAGCGCGCCAGCGTTACTACCGTGCCGAGGTGTATCTGCACAACGGCAGCCAGGACTACGACCTGATGGGCTTCACGCAGGATCAGATCACACGCGATGTGCTCGATCAGTTTGAAAGCCATCGGCAGCTCCTTGGCCGGGTGTACAGCTAAACAACAAGAGAGCGGTGTTTCGATCTGAAGCACCGCGTTGTTTCTTTAAAAGATCGCAGCCTTCGGCAGCTCCTGCATGGATCGCATTGCCCTGTAGGAGCTGCCGAAGGTTCGGGCCGCGTTCGGACGATCTTTTGATCTTCAAACAAAAACGCCGCGATCCTCTCGCGGCGTTTTTGTGTCCGGGTTTCTTACCCCAGATTCTTGCCCAGCAACGCGTGATACAACTCGCTGTCGCCAAGAATCCCCACCACATGGTTGTTGTCGTGCAGCACCAGTTTGTTGCCGGTCTGGTAGCGAATCTGCAGCGCGTCACGCATGCCGATGTTCGAGTCCACCAGGGTCGGCTTGCGCTCCAGGGCTTCCACCGCTTGACCCGGTGCCCAGTTCTGCAGGTTCAACACCGAACCGTTCTGCCGCGCACCTTTGATGGTGTTGCCTTCGGCCAGGTCCAGCCAGGAGTCGCCGCCCGGGTCGAGGCACACCGAACCGTTGATGCGTTTACAGTTGTCCAGCGTGCGCATCAGGCTGCGGCCACACAGGACGTTGAGCGGATTGGTGTGGGCCACGAAGGTGCGCACATAGTCGTCTGCAGGATTGAGTACGATCTCTTCCGGCACGCTGTACTGGATGATCCGGCCGTCTTTCATGATCGCGATGCGGCTACCCAGTTTGAGCGCCTCGTCGAGGTCGTGACTCACAAACACGATGGTCTTGCTCAGCTTGCGTTGCAGTTCCAGCAGTTCATCCTGCAGGCCCTGACGGATCAGCGGGTCGAGGGCCGAGAATGGTTCGTCCATCAGCAGAATGTCGGCATCCATCGCCAGCGCCCGGGCCAGGCCCACACGCTGCTGCATGCCGCCGGAGAGTTCATCGGGCTTCTTGTTGCGCCATTGCGTCAGACCCACCAGTTCGAGCTTGTCATCCACCAGCTTGCGCCGTTCCTTCTCCGGTCGGCCCTGCATTTCCAGACCGAAACTGATGTTCTCGCGCACCGTCAGCCACGGCATCAGGGCGAACTTCTGGAACACCATGGCGATGCGTTTGGTGCGCATCATTTTCAGTTCGGCCGGCGTGCAGGAAGCGATATCGATCTGCTTGCCTTCGTGCTCGACGAACAGCTTGCCGCGACTCACGGTGTTGAGGCCGTTGATGCAGCGCAGCAGGCTCGACTTGCCGGAGCCGGACAGGCCCATCAGTACGCATATCTCGCCCTTGTTGATGTCCAGGCTGGCCTTTTCCACGCCGACGATCTGCCCGGTCTTTTTCAGGATCTCGCTGCGGGTCAAGCCTTGATCGAGAAGTTTCAGTGCTTCGCGCGGATCCTTGGTGAAGATCACGTCAACGTTATCGAAGCGAATTATGCTCATGCGTCACCCCCTACTTTGGCGTCGGGTTGTTTGCAGATACGGTCGAGCATGATCGCCAGCAGTACGATCGCCAGGCCCGCTTCGAAGCCCAGGGCGATATCAGCAGTGTTCAGTGCGTTGACCACCGGTTTGCCGAGTCCGTCGGCGCCCACCAGTGCCGCGATCACCACCATCGACAGCGACAGCATGATGCACTGGGTGATGCCGGCAGCGATGCTCGGCATGGCGTGAGGCAGTTCGATCCGTGAGAGCAATTGGCGACGCGAGCAGCCGAAGGCCTTGCCGGCGTCCATCAGTTCTTGCGGGACATCGCGGATGCCCAAGTAGGTCAGGCGGATCGGCGCAGCGATGGCGAACACCACCGTGGAGATCAGGCCCGGCACCACACCCAGCCCGAAGAGGGTCAGGGTAGGAATGAGGTAAACGAAGGTCGGTACGGTCTGCATCAGATCGAGTACCGGACGCATAAAAGTGTAGAACATCGGCTTGTGCGCGGCGACGATGCCCAGCGGCACGCCGATGACCACGCAGACCAGGGTCGCGAACATGACCTGGGCGAGGGTTTCCATGGTTTCCTGCCAGTACCCCAGGTTGAGGATCAGCAGAAACGAGGCAATCACAAAAACAGTCAGCCCCCATTTGCGCTGGATGAAATGCGCGAGCAGGGCGATGAGGCCGATCAAGACAAAAGGATTGAACCAGGTCAGCGCAAACGTCACGCCGTGGATCATCGTTTCCAGCGTCACGGCGATTGCGTCGAAGGTGCTGGCGCCGTTTTGCGTCAACCATTCAACGAAGCCCGCGATGTACTGGCCTAAAGGGATTTTCTGATCAATCAGCATGGTAGTGAACGTCCGCATGCAAGGAATAAACAGCCCGGACGAGCGAACTCGCCCGGCGTAAGGCAATTACTGTGCGAGCTTGGCTTTCACGGCCTCCAGGCCTGGTTTACCGTCAATGGTGGTCACGCCAGCGAGCCAGGTATCGAGCACCTGAGGGTTCTTTTTCAGCCAGGCCTTGGCGGCTGCTTCAGGCTTCATCTTGTCGTCGAGGATGTTGCCCATCAGGGTACTTTCCATGTCGACGGTGAACTCCAGGTTCTTCAGCAACTGACCGACGTTGCTGCATTCGGTGGTGTAACCCTTGCGGGTGTTGGTCGCCACGGTGGCAGCACCGAAATCGGGGCCGAAGAAGTCATCGCCGCCGGTCAGGTATTGAATCTTGAAGCGCTTGTTCATCGGGTGTGGCGCCCAGCCGAGGAAGACCACGGCGGTGTCGCGTTTCTGCGCGCGGTCGACCTGCGAGAGCATGCCCGCTTCGGACGATTCGACGACCTTGAAGCCGGCGGTTTTCAAACCGAAAGCGTCTTTGTCGATCATGCTCTGGATCAGGCGGTTGCCGTCGTTGCCAGGCTCGATGCCGTAGATCTTGCCATCGAGCTCTTTCTTGAATTTGGCGATGTCGGCGAAATCATGCAGACCCTTGTCGTACAGGGCTTGCGGTACGGCGAGGGTGTATTTGGCACCCTTGAGGTTGGTGCGCACCACTTCGACGGTGCCGGCATCGCGGTAGGCCTTGATGTCGTTTTCCATGGTCGGCATCCAGTTACCGAGGAACACGTCCATGTTCTTGCCGTCGGCCAGCGACTTGTAGGTCACCGGTACGGAGATCATGGTGGTCTTGGTCTTGTAGCCGAGGGCGTCGAGCACCACCGAGGTGGTGGCGGTGGTGGCGGTGATGTCGGTCCAGCCGACATCGGAGAAGTTCACGGTACTGCACTGCGCCGGTTCTGCGGCTTGAGCCAGTAACGGCAGACTCAGCATGGCGGCCAACAACAACGATGGGGAACCTTTCATGGATGGACTCCTTGGTGTTTTTTTTGGCAGTGTTCCGACTGTGGACCACCGCACTTATAGGTTGCGGTTGGATGGCGTTCTGGAGACAGCTCTACCACGGCGCCTTGCAATCGAGTCATAACGATCATGTACCAGTGAAAATCTGACGCCTACAGGGTGGGTCGTATCCAGTACAGGGATGGTCGCATCCAGTGTCAGTGACGTCGTTTACAGCTTTTTTCCGGCCCGTTTGGCCATCTGAACCGCATAAAAACGGCGAAAACACGGGAGGAAACCGGCACGGCGTTGGTGGGCATGAGTGCGTCGGTGTCAGACGCCGAGCGACCTGACAAAAGCCTGATGATGCGGGCATTCCGGCGGATCGCAGCTTGAGCGTAGCAGCTCCGCCAGCGGGCGCTTTACGCCCGGGAACGGCATCCTCAGGAGCTCTGCAGCAATGGCTATCAGCGTTTTCGACCTGTTCAAAATCGGCATCGGCCCGTCCAGTTCCCACACCGTCGGCCCGATGCGCGCCGCCGCCCTGTTTGTCGAATCGCTGCGCGACCGGCACCTGCTGGAGCAGGTACGGCGTATAGAAGTGCAACTGTTCGGCTCGCTGTCGGCTACCGGCATCGGTCACGGCAGTGACAACGCGGTGATCATGGGCCTGATGGGCGAGTGGCCGGACGCAATCGACCCGTCGCAGATCGGCCGGCGAATCCAGGCGCTGCGCGAAACTCACACGCTGTTATTGGATGGTCGTCTGTCGGTGCCATTTATATGGGCTCGTGACATGCGCCTGATCGACGAAAACCTGCCGTTCCATCCCAACGCCATGACACTGGTTGCCGAAGGCGATCACGGCGAGATTCATCGCGACACCTACTATTCGGTCGGTGGCGGTTTTGTGGTGGATCAGGCGCAGGCATCCAGCGGTGTGGTCGATCTGGATCGCACCGAATTGCCTTATGACTTTTCCAGCGCGGTGGAGCTGCTGCAGCTGTGTCAAAAGAACAACCTGCGTGTCGCCGAACTGATGATGGCCAACGAAAAGGTCTGGCGCAGCGAAGAGGAAATCCGCGCCGGGCTGATGAAGTTGTGGCGGGCGATGCAGGATTGCGTCGAGCAGGGCCTCAAGCACGAAGGCATCCTCCCCGGTGGCCTCAATGTGCGGCGGCGTGCAGCCAAGTTGCATCGCAGCCTGCAGGAATTGAACAAGCCCAACGTGATCGGCTCGACCCTCAGTGCCATGGAGTGGGTCAACCTGTTCGCCCTCGCGGTCAATGAAGAAAACGCTGCCGGCGGGCGCATGGTCACGGCGCCGACCAACGGTGCGGCGGGGATCATCCCGGCGGTACTGCACTACTTCATGAAGTTCAGCGAAGCGGTCACCGACGCCAACGTTGTCGACTACTTCTTGGGTGCGGCGGCGGTGGGCATTCTGTGCAAGAAGAACGCCTCGATCTCCGGTGCCGAAGTCGGTTGCCAGGGCGAGGTCGGCTCGGCTTGCGCGATGGCGGCGGCGGGGTTGGCGGAGATTCTCGGCGCGACTCCGGAGCAATTGTGCAACGCGGCGGAAATTGGCCTGGAACACAACCTTGGCCTGACCTGCGATCCGGTCGGCGGGTTAGTGCAGGTGCCGTGCATCGAGCGCAATGCGATCGCGGCGGTGAAGGCGATCAACGCGGCGCAGATGGCCTTGCGTGGCGATGGTCAGCACTTCATCTCGCTGGACCGGGTGATCCGCACCATGCGCGATACCGGCGCAGATATGCATGACAAATATAAAGAGACCTCGCGGGGTGGTCTGGCCGTTAGCGCGGTTGAGTGCTGAAACATTTTTCTGTGGTGAGGGAGCTTGCTCCCGCTCGGCTGCGCTGCAGTCGCAATCAATTTGGTGGGTTTCAACTGAGGGACCGCGAAGTCTGGTTTTGGGCCTGCTTCGCAGTCCAGCGGAAGCAAGCTCCCTCGCCACAAGAGCCTGCAACCCTCCCTATTGGAATATGAGCAGACCAGTCAAAACTGCTCACCAAGTGAACATGGTAATCAAATCACGCCACCTTTTAGCGCGTCGCAATCAGATAAGAGTGTTTCCCAGCCACGGTGCGCCATTCGCCCCCTCTACCGTCCGTCACCTGTGCCTGCGGTGACACTCTGAAACAACCCCGCGCAAGCCCGTTCCCACAAGTGCTACCGATCTGCTCACAGGCAGCGGGGCAGGGCTCTCACCGCCGCTGATGGCACTTCGAAATACCCTGTGTCCGACGTCTTGAATAGACACGTCGCGACGTCGTTTTCAGGAGTTATTGAACAGCCATTCAATTTTAGGCATGGCAATTGCTCTGTCATAACAAAGCCCGTCTCTCACGCGAGAACGCCGGCAATAACAAGAGCCTCCGCCTGAGGCCATCACCCGCTTTGTGTGAGGAGATACCGCGATGACGTCGTTCAACTCCGGGGCCCAACCCCAGAACCGTGCGCCTCAATCCATCGGCTTTCTGCTGCTGGACAATTTCACGCTGATTTCTCTGGCCTCCGCAGTCGAACCCCTGCGCATGGCCAACCAATTGTCCGGTCGTGAGCTGTATCGCTGGAGCACGCTGACCGTCGATGGCGGCCAGGTGTGGGCCAGTGACGGTCTGCAAATCACCCCCGATGCCTCCATGCACAAAGCGCCACCGCTGGACACCGTGATCGTTTGCGGCGGGATCGGTATTCAGCGCACCGTGACCCGTGAACACGTGTCCTGGTTGCAGAGTCAGGCGCGTCAGTCCAAGCGTCTCGGCGCGGTGTGCACCGGCAGTTGGGCTTTGGCTTGTGCCGGTCTGCTCGACGGTTTCGATTGCAGCGTGCACTGGGAATGTCTGGCGGCGATGCAGGAAGCTTTCCCGCGCGTGGCGATGAGCACTCGCCTGTTCACCCTCGACCGTAACCGCTTCACCAGTTCCGGCGGTACTGCGCCACTGGACATGATGCTGCACCTGATCAGCCGCGATCACGGTCGTGAGCTGTCCGCCGCGATCTCGGAAATGTTTGTCTACGAACGCATCCGCAACGAGCAGGATCACCAGCGCGTGCCGCTCAAGCACATGCTCGGCACCAATCAGCCGAAGCTGCAGGAAATCGTCGCGCTGATGGAAGCCAACCTCGAAGAGCCGATCGACCTCGACGAACTGGCGGTGTACGTCGCCGTGTCGCGTCGACAGCTGGAGCGGCTGTTCCAGAAATACCTGCACTGCTCGCCGTCGCGCTACTACTTGAAGCTGCGCCTGATCCGCGCACGGCAACTGCTCAAGCAGACGCCGATGTCGATCATCGAAGTCGCCTCGGTGTGTGGGTTCGTGTCGACGCCGCACTTCTCCAAGTGCTACCGCGAATACTTCGGCATTCCGCCGCGTGACGAGCGCGTAGGCTCCAACACCACGCAGCAAGTGGCGATGCTGCCGCTGCCGCAGGCGATCGTGATGTCGCCGCTGTCTGGGCCGATGTCGGCGTTGAGTCAGGCTCGCAATGAATCGACGTTTGCCAGCGTAAGGCTGTAAAGCAAAAGATCGCAGCCTGCGGCAGCTCCTACAGGGAATCGCATTTCAACTGTAGGAGCTGCCGCAGGCTGCGATCATTTGATCTTCTGTCAGGCGCTGTGGCTTTGCTGGTAATCCGCCAACGCCGGCAACAACTGCTTGTCGATCGCCTGGCGCACCGCAGGCTGGATACTGGCGCCACTGGTGTACATGTCCTTGACCATCTTGCGCAGTTCAAACGCGCGAACATTGTCCAGACCGCGCACCGCACACTCACAGGCCTGCTCGGCGGTTGAACCGCTCGGCATTTGAATACCCAATGCCTTGAGCTGGCCCAACAAGTCTTCCTGATCGATCAAATCGGCATACATCATGGCGCGCTTCCTTCTTCGGCAAACGGAGGTCGTGATTCGATTCTGGTGGGCGGGGGGAGTGACGGCAAGGGCGATTTGTCGCAGTGGCCGCGACGGCTATGAACAGGTCGTTTTCGGCTAACTCAGTGCCAAGGGGAGTGGGCACACTGGCCTCAGCTCGCTACACGACGGTTTGGTCACCCTCGACTGGCAGCTCCTCGACAGTACCCTCTGCCCCGATCCTGTCACGGCTTGTATCGGGGCTTTTTTTAATTTTATGAAAGTCAAAAGATCGCAGCCTGCGGCAGCTCCTGCAGGGAAAACGCATTCCAATGTAGGAGCTGCCGCAGGCTGCGATCTTTTGCTTTTAGCGGTTAGCGTTGCAACACCAGAATCCGCGACAACAACTCATCCCGATCGATGTAGCAGCCCTGGAAATGCCGCGCCCCGGTCGCCGGGTCAAACGCATTGCGCGCATGCAGCGTCCGCCGATTGTCAAAGCACCACAGCTCGCCCGGATTGAGTCGCTGCATCAGCCGAAACCGTGGCTCGCGGGTCATCGCAATCAAGCGCCGATAGGCCCGATACAGCAGCGGCATCTGCTCCACCGACGTATCGAATGCGCCGCGCAAAAAGTTCGCCATGCGAATTTCCGCAACCCGGCCCAACGCGTCCAGCGCAATGATCGGCGCCAGGCAGCGATAGTCGCTGTAGCGATCCTTGTTGCGGAATTCCACGGGGATCTCGCATAGCGCCTGAAACAGCTCCGGTGCTTCCTGACGCAACGCGTCGGCAATCGCAAAACCATCGACAAAAATACTCTCGCCACCCTCGGCATCATTCACCAGGCAATGCAGAAATTGCAGCCCCGGTTGCAGTTCGCGAGTCGGCAAGTCCGTGTGCAACGGCAGGTTGAAGGCGGTGTAGGCGTTGCTGTCGGCATCGGCCTTGGACTGCACGTTGAACAGCACGCCGAAATTGCTCTCGCGGATGAACGAAATGCGCTGCGCGATCAGCTTCAGCGAACCCGGTTCGGTGGGCACGCCGCGTACTTGAGTCAGGCCGATGTCACGCACCGCGAGCAGCCATTGCAGCAGCGCGCTGTTGTCATTCATCAGCGCGGCGTAGTCGAACACCGGCAACTGCAAATCGCTGCGCCACAGGTAAGCCTTGGGTGTGGCCGCCAGATGTTCGGCGCGGGATTCGTCGTCATAGGCGTGAGCGCGCAACCAGCCCGGATCGAAGCGACTGCGATGGCCATCCTGCCAGTCGATCTGCAGACATCCGTCGCTGTCGATGTGCGCGTTGGCGGGGGCGAGCTCCGGTGCAGCATCGACGATCTCGAATACCTGCTCGCGGGTGACGTTGTAGACGCATTGCAGGCACGGACAGTTGTCCCGCAGCCAGACGTGGTGAAACGGGCTGATGCGGCCATCGGCCCAGGCAATCGACACGCGATCCGCCAGGTTCTGCACGCCGCTCAGCGCGCTGATCAACGGATAAGTACGGAAATCGGCAACGGCGGCAGCGGTGTGCATGGCGGCTCCTTGCGTGGGAAGAGTCAGCGGGTGGGTGGCAGGGCGATGACGCGGCCGATGTAAGCCGGGGCGGGCAAGTCGACTTGCTCGGCGACGATGGCTTGCAGGCGACCCAGGGTGTCCGGGGGGAACGGTGCCGAGCGCGGCCCGGCGAGGTCGACGTGCAGCAGCATCTGTTCGTTGCCGGCCAGTTCCTTGTCATCGCCGGCCAGGTGCAGGCTGTGATAGAGGTGCAGGCGCTTGCTGTCGTGAGCGATGATCTGCGTGCGCACTTCGACCTCGGCGTCGAGCTTCACTTCGTGCAGATAATTCAGATGCAGTTCGAGGGTGAACAACGAGTGGCCGCTGGCTTCGCGGTTGCTGCTGTCCATGCCGAGACGGTCCATCAGGGCGTCGGTGGCGTAACTGAAGATCAGCAGGTAGAAGGCGTCGCGCAGATGGCCGTTGTAGTCGACCCAGTCGGGGATGATGCGGGTTTGGTAGGTAGTGAGGGCTGACATGGTTGAACTCCATAGATCGCTGGCGCAATACACACTTGTGGCGAGGGAGCTTGCTCCCGTTGGGCTGCGCAGCAGCCCCAAAACCTCTGAACGCGGTGCCTCGGTCAGACAGCATTCGCTGGTTTTACGACCGCTTCGCGGCCGAGCGGGAGCAAGCACCCTCGCCACAGGGGAAGGCGATTACTCGCTGAAACTCATCCCGTGCTTTTCCTTGGTGGTCTTCACCGCCTCAAGCACCGCCAGCAGGCAGTCATCACGATAGCGCTCCAGCGCCGAAATGCTGTGGCGGCCGAGCTGATTGCTGGTGCCATCGACCACATCGTCGATCAGCTTGTCGGTCAGCTCCGGTGCCGGCAGATACGTCCATGGCAACTGCAACGCCGGGCCGAACTGCGACATGAAGTGGCGCATCCCTGCGTCACCACCGGCCAGCGTATAGGTCAGAAACGTGCCCATGAACGACCAGCGCAGCCCGGCGCCAAAACGGATCGCGTCGTCGATCTCGCCAGTGGTCGCCACCCCGTCATTGACCAGGTGCAGCGCCTCGCGCCACAGCGCTTCGAGCAGACGATCAGCGATGAATCCCGGCACTTCCTTGCGCACGTGCAGCGGGCGCATGCCGAGGGATTCGTAGACGCTCATCGCCGCTTGCACGGCCTCGGGCGCGGTGTTCTTGCCGCCGACCACTTCCACCAGCGGCAGCAGGTAGACCGGGTTGAACGGGTGACCGACCACGCAGCGTTCAGGGTGGGTCGAGCTCTCGTAGAACTCGCTCGGCAACAGGCCCGAGGTGCTGGAGCCGATCAGCGCATCGGGCTTGGCCGCTGCGCTGATTTTGCTGTGCAGCTCCAGTTTCAGCTCAAGGCGTTCCGGGGCGCTTTCCTGAATGAAGTCGGCATCGCGTACGCACTCCTCGATGGTCGCGACAAAGCGCAGACGCTCCTGCGAGGCGCCGGGCGCCAGACCGTTTTTCTCCAGCGCGCCCCAGGCATTCGCCACGCGTTTGCGCAGCGCGGCTTCAGCGCCAGGCGCCGGGTCCCAGGCCACCACGTCGAGGCCATGGGCGAGGGCACGCGCGACCCAGCCGCTGCCGATGACACCGCTGCCGAGGGCGGCGAAGGTTTTGATGTTGGTGATAAAGCTCATAGGAACTCCCTGAAAAGGTGTTTCCTGTAGGAGCTGCCGCAGGCGGCGATCTTTTGATTTTGATTTTTGAAGCAAGATCAAAAGATCGCAGCCTGCGGCAGCTCCTGCAGGTGAAATCGGGGGGGGCAGTCAGAGCCCCGTTTTTTTGCTGAGAATTAACCGCGCTGGGTCAGGCCCATTTTCTTGCGTCCCTCAGCCGGGGTCAGCACGCGGGCGCCGAGGCGGCTGAGGATCTCGCTGGCGCGTTCGACCAGTTGGCCGTTGGTTGCCAGCACACCCTTGTCCAGCCACAGGTTGTCTTCCAGGCCGACCCGCACGTTGCCGCCGAGCAGTACCGCTTGCGCAGCCATCGGCATCTGCATGCGGCCGATGCCAAACCCGGCCCACACCGCATCGGCCGGCAGGTTGTCGACCATGGCTTTCATGGTGGTAGTGTCGGCCGGCGCACCCCATGGGATGCCCAGGCACAGCTGGAACAGCGGGTTGTCGAGCAATCCTTCCTTGATCATCTGCTTGGCGAACCAGAGGTGACCGGTGTCGAAAATTTCCAGCTCGGCCTTCACCCCCAGCTCGGTGATGCGCTTGGCGCCGGCGCGCAGTTGCGCCGGGGTCGAGACGTAAATGGTGTCGCCGTCGCCGAAGTTCAGCGTGCCGCAATCGAGGGTGCAGATTTCCGGCAGCAGCTCTTCGACATGGGCCAGACGGGTCAGTGGGCCGACCAGATCGGTGTTCGGGCCGAACTCCATCGGGGTCTCGCCGGCACCGATTTCCAGGTCGCCGCCCATGCCGGCGGTGAGGTTGACGATGATGTCGACGTCGGCCTCACGGATGCGCTCCATCACTTCGCGGTACAGCGCCACGTCACGGCTGAACTTGCCGGTCTGCGGGTCGCGTACATGGCAGTGCACAACGGTGGCGCCGGCCTTGGCCGCTTCTACGGCAGCAGCGGCGATCTGTTTCGGGGTGACCGGCACATGGGGGCTCTTGGCGGTCGTGTCGCCAGCACCGGTGAGTGCGCAGGTGATGATGACGTCGTGGTTCATGGTGCGGTTTCCTTCAGGCGTGATGGGTCTGTTCGCAGCCCTTTTGGGGGCTGCGAAGCGTCGGTCAGTTCCCTCTCCCTGGGGAGAGGGTTAGGGTGAGGGGCTGTTCAGTCGAGGGTTACTTGCTGGTCAGTTGCAGGTTTTCAGCGGCCGGTTTGCCGTCGAAGGTGGTCACACCTTCCAGCCAGCGCTGTTTGTCTTCTGGGTGATCCTTGAGCCACTGTCTGGCGGATTCGAAGGCGTCCTTGTGATCGAGCAGCGGTTGCATCATCCGGCTCTCGTCTTCGGCGGTGAACGTCAGGTTGCTTAGCAGGCGACCGACGTTCGGGCACTGCTCGGCGTATTTTGGCGCGGTGACAGTCCACACCGTGGCCATGCCTTCGTTCGGGCCGAGGGCGTCTTCGCTGCCGGTGAGGTAAGTCATCTTGACGTTGACGTTCATCGGGTGCGGCGCCCAGCCAAAGAACACCACGGCTTCCTTGCGGCGCACGGCGCGGTCAACGGCGGCGAGCATCCCGGCTTCGCTGGACTCGACCAACTGGAATTTTCCGAGGCCGAACTGGTTCTTGGCGATCATCGCCTTGATCTGCGTGTTGGCGCCCGAACCCGGTTCGATGCCGTAGATCTTGCCGCCCAGCTCCTTCTCGAATTTGGCAATGTCGGCGAAGGTTTTCAGGCCCTTGTCCGCCAGATAAGTCGGCACGGCGAGGGTCGCGCGGGCATCCTTCAGGCTCGGTGCTTCCAGGACCTTGACCTGGTTGGCGTCGACGAACGGGGTGATGGTCTGGGTCATCAGCGGGTTCCAGTAGCCGAGGAACAGATCCAGCCGCTGATCGCGAATCCCGGCGAAGATGATTTGCTGGGACGCACTGGTTTGTTTGGTGCTGTAGCCGAGGCCATCGAGCAGCACTTGGGTCATGGCACTGGTGGCGATCACGTCCGTCCAGTTCACGACGCCCATGCGCACGTTCTGGCATGACGCAGGTTCGGCCGCCATGACGCTGGCGCTCAAGAAAGCGGTACCGCTGAGTGCAAGAACACAGCTGCTGATCAGTCGTTTCATGTCGGGTTCCTCGGCAGGTCGTTTATTGTGAGTTCCGGCATCTGGCGTGCCGGTGATGCAAAGTTACGCAGCAATGCCCCGGTGAAAGCGCACTGCGGCGACTGGCTCTTGCACTGTAGCGACCTGTGCGCTTGAACGCCGACGCCAAACGGCGTATCAACGATCCACGCTCCCCTCCCTCTCGTTACCCGCGAATCGAGTGCGCACATGTCCCAGGATTTTTACTTTCTGCTGATGCCGGGGTTCTCGGCCATCGGCTTTATCTCTGCGATCGAGCCGCTGCGGGTGGCCAACCGCTTTCGCGGCGAGCTGTACCGCTGGCACGTGCTCAGCGCCGATGGTGGGGCGGTGCTGGCGAGCAATGGCATGTCGGTCAACGCCGACGCGGCGCTGGAACCGCTGAAGAAAGGTGCGACGTTGTTGGTGGTGGCCGGATTCGAACCGCTGAAGTTCGCCACGCCGCCCCTTGAACACTGGCTGCGACGGCTGGACAACGAAGGCGTGACCCTCGGCGCCATCGACACCGGCAGTTTCGTCCTCGCCGAAGCCGGCCTGCTCGACGGCCATCGCCTGACCCTGCACTGGGAAGCCATCGATGCGTTCAAGGAATCTTATCCACAGCTCAGCGTGACCCAGGAGCTGTTCGAGATTGACCGGCGGCGCATCACCTCGGCGGGCGGCACGGCGTCCATCGATCTGATGCTTGATCTGATCGCCCAGGCCCATGGTCCGCAACTGGCGATTCAGGTCAGTGAGCAATTCGTATTGGGGCGGATCCGACCGCGCAAGGACCACCAGCGCATGGAAGTCGCCACGCGCTACGGCATCAGCAACAAGAAGCTGGTGCAGGTGATTGGCGAGATGGAGCAACACAGCGAACCACCGCTGACCACGCTGCAACTGGCGGAATCGATCAAGGTCACGCGGCGGCAGCTGGAGCGCTTGTTTCGGCTGCATCTGAACGACACGCCAAGCAATTTCTATTTGCGCCTGCGATTGGAAAAGGCCCGGCAGCTGTTGCGCCAGACCGATATGAGCGTGCTCGAAGTCAGTATCGCCTGCGGGTTTGAATCGCCGTCGTATTTCACCCGCAGTTATCGAGCGAGGTTCGCTCGCTGTCCCCGCGAGGACCGGCGTACCGCCCAGGCCTGAAATCAAAAGATCGCAGCCTTCGGCAGCTCCTACAGGGAAGTGCATTCCAATGCAGGAGCTGCCGAAGGCTGCGATCTTTTGAACTTACTTCTTCACCAACGCCGAACACGCCGCTTTATAAGCCTCGTGCTGATACTTGTTCAACGTCCCCGGCAACTCGAAATTGTGCTTCTTGGCCTGCGCATTGATCGTCTGCGGCGACAACAGCGTCACCTCGCACCCGTCCAGCAACTGAAACACACCCTCGATCTTGAACGTGGTCGGCCCACCGGCAAACTCACCCTTCTTGCTGCGCTTCTTGATCGCAATCCGGTCAATCGAATGTTCGCGCACAAACGACGCAACCTGCGCCGCGAAGCGTTTGACGTTGGCCGCCTCGTCATCATCGTCGAGGGCGATTTTCTTGGTGTTCAGTGCAACGTGGCTCAAGGCCGAACCGTCGAGGGAGGCCACGGCGATGATCGCTTCGCTGCCTTTGATTTCGATGCCGCAGATGTTCATGGGAATTCCTTTGAATGAAGAGGGCAGCCTACAACTCAAGCTGATTGGCGGTGATGCCGAACGCTGCGGCAATTTTCTCCCGAGTTGCCTTGCGTGGCTTCGCTACCGTTTCCTGTTGAGCGAACGCCGGCTGGGAAATTCCCAGACGTTTCGCCACTTCTTCCTGAGTCAGATTCAGGTGTTCGCGCCAGGCACGGATAGGTGTCGCTCCGTCGACCATTCGACTGACCACCTCATGCGGGATCAGATCGGGCTGCAATTTCTGCGCAACGTATTGAGCGTAGGGAATGACTACGAAGGCGGGGTTGCCCTCGGCATCGTTGATGATTTGGATGTCGACAGATTGAGTCATGGCACTGGAAATATAAGTCTTTTATAAGATTTTCGAATCTTTACTTATATTTTCCAGTCGGCCAATCAACAACGTTTGTTGGCATGTTTCCGAACTTCCCGGATCACTCCTGCCCGATCGACTCCAAAAACTCCGATCGTTCGTCACTCATCCGTGCCACACAGTCATTCTGCGCAATCTTGAACGCCTTGCTGCCTTCGGTGGCGGGGAACGCTTCCACGGCGCAATCGGCGTCGCGGGTTTTCAGCCATTGTTGCTGGGCGGTTTTGAGTTTGGCGGTGATGTCGGCCAGTTGCGCGGCGTTTTTGCCGTAGGTGGCCTGCATGCGCTCGTTGAGGCTGGCGTAGTTGTCCTTGAGCAGGTCTTCGGCGGTGGTGCGGCTGTAGGTCGAGCATTCCAGGGTCTGGACGTCGTTTTCCACCGCGTCGCACGGGTTGTTGTCGGTCTCTTCGGCGGCGTGTACGCCGGTTGCAATCAGTGCCAGGGCCAGGAAGATCGATTTCATGGTGGTCGCCGCTCTAATCCAGTGGTGTATGCAAGATGCGCGAGATTCTGGCTCAAGCTGGCGGGCTTGAACAGGTAGCTGATCGGGGCGCCTGGCGACCCTTTGTCGCGGATTGACGCTTTCGGCAATTCCCCTGTCGTTTTTGCACCCGGTCGCCCCGGCACCGAGGCATATGCTGGCCCCAAAGCGCCGGCAGACGATTCGGCGCATGAATCGCCAATAAGGGGACGCCTGATGAGCCCAGCCGAATTACACGCCGACAGCATCGTTATCGACGGTCTGATCATTGCCAAATGGAACCGCGAGCTGTTCGAAGACATGCGCAAGGGCGGTCTGACGGCGGCCAACTGCACTGTGTCGGTGTGGGAAGGCTTTCAGGCGACCGTGAACAATATTGCCGCCAGCCAGAAGCTGATCCGCGAAAACAGCGACCTGGTGATGCCGGTGCGCACCACCGCCGACATTCGTCGCGCAAAGGAGCAGGGCAAGACCGGCATCCTCTTCGGCTTCCAGAACGCCCACGCGTTTGAAGACCAGATCGGCTATGTCGAGGTGTTCAAGCAGCTCGGCGTCGGCATCGTGCAGATGTGCTACAACACCCAGAATCTGGTCGGCACCGGTTGCTACGAGCGTGACGGCGGCCTGTCGGGCTTCGGTCGCGAAATCGTCGCCGAGATGAACCGCGTCGGCGTCATGTGCGACCTGTCCCACGTCGGCTCCAAGACGTCCGAAGAAGTCATCCTCGAATCGAAAAAACCGGTCTGCTATTCCCACTGCCTGCCGTCGGGTCTGAAAGAGCACCCACGCAACAAGTCCGATGAAGAACTGAAGTTCATTGCCGACCATGGCGGTTTTGTCGGCGTGACCATGTTCGCGCCGTTCCTCGCCAAAGGCATCGATTCGACCATCGACGATTACGCCGAAGCCATCGAATACACCATGAACATCGTCGGCGAAGACGCCATCGGCATCGGCACCGACTTCACCCAGGGGCACGGCCAGGACTTCTTCGAATACCTGACCCACGACAAGGGCTACGCCCGTCGTCTGACCAGCTTCGGCAAGATCATCAACCCGCTGGGCATCCGCACTGTCGGCGAGTTCCCGAACCTGACCGAAACCCTGCTCAAGCGCGGCCACTCCGAGCGTGTGGTGCGCAAGATCATGGGCGAAAACTGGGTCAACGTCCTCAAGGATGTCTGGGGCGAATAAGCCACCGCAATTCTGAATCCTTTCCCCCGGCCGTCCGCGCCGGGGGCAACAAACCGAATTTTCTGGAGTTAAGTTTCCATGGCCAAGATCGCCCCGCAATTACCAATCGAAGTCGACAGCGAAACCGGTGTCTGGACCTCCGACGCCCTGCCGATGCTCTACGTGCCACGCCACTTTTTCGTCAACAACCACATGGGCATCGAGGAGGTGCTGGGCGCTGAAGCCTATGCCGAAATCCTCTACAAGGCCGGCTACAAATCCGCCTGGCACTGGTGTGAAAAAGAAGCCGAATGCCATGGCCTGGAAGGCGTCGCGGTGTTCGAGCACTACATGAAGCGTCTGTCGCAACGCGGCTGGGGCCTGTTCAAGATTCAGGACATCGACCTCGACAAAGGCACCGCCAGCGTCAAGCTCGAACACTCGGCATTCGTCTACGTGTACGGCAAGGTCGGGCGCAAGGTCGACTACATGTTCACCGGCTGGTTTGCCGGCGCCATGGACCAAATTCTTGAGGCACGCGGCAGCAAGATTCGTACGGTTGCCGAGCAAGTCTACGGTGGCTCAGAAGAAGGCCACGACGACGGCCTGTTCACCGTCAAGCCGTTGTAAGTCGAGGAACCCGCCATGGCTTTCGAAGCAATGTTTCAGCCAATTCAAATTGGCAAACTGACCATCCGCAACCGCGTGCTCAGCACCGCGCACGCCGAGGTCTACGCGACAGACGGTGGCATGACCACCGAGCGCTACGTCAAATACTACGAAGAGAAAGCCAAGGGCGGGATTGGCCTGGCGATCTGCGGTGGCTCGTCGGTGGTCGCCATCGACAGTCCGCAGCAATGGTGGAGTTCGGTGAACCTGTCCACCGACCGGATCATTCCGCACTTCCAGAATCTGGCCGACGCCATGCACAAGCATGGCGCCAAGATCATGATCCAGATTACCCACATGGGCCGTCGCTCACGTTGGGATGGTTTCCACTGGCCGACCCTGATGTCGCCGTCGGGTATCCGTGAACCGGTGCACCGTGCCACCTGCAAGACGATCGAGCCGGAAGAGATCTGGCGGGTGATCGGCAACTACGCCCAGGCCGCGCGCCGCGCCAAGGCCGGTGGCCTGGACGGCGTCGAGCTGTCGGCCGTGCACCAGCACATGATCGACCAGTTCTGGAGTCCGCGCGTCAACAAGCGTACCGACGAATGGGGTGGCAGCTTCGAGGGCCGGATGAAATTCGGTCTGGAAGTGTTGAAAGCCGTGCGTGCCGAGGTCGGCGATGACTTCTGCGTGGGCATGCGTATCTGCGGTGACGAGTTCCACCCGGACGGTTTGTCCCATGAGGACATGAAGCAGATCGCCAAGTATTACGACGACACCGGCATGCTCGATTTCATCGGCGTGGTCGGTTCGGGTTGCGACACCCACAACACGCTGGCCAACGTGATTCCGAACATGAGCTATCCGCCGGAGCCCTTCCTGCACCTGGCGGCCGGGATCAAGGAAGTGGTCAAGGTGCCGGTGCTGCACGCGCAGAACATCAAGGACCCGAACCAGGCCACGCGCATCCTTGAAGGCGGTTACGTCGACATGGTCGGCATGACCCGCGCGCACATCGCCGACCCGCACCTGATCGCCAAGATCAAGATGGGCCAGATCGACCAGATCAAACAGTGCGTCGGCGCCAACTACTGCATCGACCGCCAGTATCAAGGTCTGGACGTGCTGTGCATCCAGAACGCCGCGACCTCCCGTGAATACATGGGCGTGCCGCACATCATCGAGAAGTCCACAGGCGTCAAACGCAAAGTGGTGATCGTTGGTGCCGGCCCGGCCGGGATGGAAGCAGCACGTGTCTCTGCCGAGCGTGGCCACGACGTGACCCTGTTCGAGAAGAAAGAATTCATCGGCGGGCAGATCACCACCGCGTCGAAAGCGCCGCAGCGTGACCAGATCGCCGGCATCACCCGCTGGTTCCAGCTGGAGCTGGCGCGGCTTAAAGTCGACCTGCGTCTGGGCACTGCGGCCGATGCGGCAACCATTATGGATCTGCGTCCGGACGTGGTGGTGCTGGCAGTCGGTGGGCATCCGTTCCTTGAGCAGAACGAACACTGGGGCGCCGCCGAAGGGTTGGTGGTCAGCAGCTGGGACGTGCTTGACGGCAAGGTCGCGCCGGGCAAGAACGTGCTGGTCTACGACACCATTTGCGAGTTCACCGGCATGTCGGTCGCCGACTTCCTCGCCGACAAGGGCAGCCAGGTCGAGATCGTCACCGACGACATCAAGCCGGGCGTGGCCATTGGTGGGACGTCGTTCCCGACCTACTACCGCAGCATGTACCCGAAAGAAGTGATCATGACCGGCGACATGATGCTGGAAAAGGTCTACCGCGAAGGCGACAAACTGGTGGCGGTGCTGGAGAACGAATACACCGGCGCCAAAGAGGAGCGGGTGGTCGATCAGGTGGTGGTGGAAAACGGCGTGCGTCCGGATGAGGAAATCTACTACGCGCTCAAAGAGGGTTCGCGCAACAAGGGTCAGATCGACGTCGAAGCGTTGTTCGCGATCCAGCCGCAACCTTCGCTGAGCAGCACCGGCGACGGCTACTTGCTGTTCCGCATCGGCGACTGCGTGGCGCAGCGTAATACCCATGCCGCCATCTACGACGCCCTGCGGCTCTGCAAGGATTTCTAACGGCATCACCACCATCACCTGTGGCGAGGGAGCTTGCTCCCGCTGGGCTGCGAAGCGGCCCCAAAAAACTGTAGTCGCGGTGTATCAGGAATATACCGGCGACTGTATTGGGAGCGCTGCGCACTCCAGCGGGAGCAAGCTCCCTCGCCACAGGTAGGTGCGTTGCTCTTGCCAGCGCACAAATGACCCCGAGGTCTTTGGGAGCTTCACCATGTTGAACACCCTTCTTCCAATCCTGTTGTTCGCAGCCCTGGCCCTTGCGGTGCTGGGTGCGTTGCGGCGGGTGGCCATGTGGCGTCGGGGCCGGGCCTCGAAGGTCGATCTGATCGGCGGCCTGTTCGCCATGCCCAAGCGCTACATGGTTGACTTGCACCACGTGGTGGCGCGGGACAAATACATCGCCAACACCCACGTCGCCACGGCCGGCGGTGCGGTGGCGTCGATCGTGCTGGCGATTCTGGTGCACGGTTTCGGCCTGCATAACCGCATCCTCGGCTATGCGCTGCTGTTGATGACGGCGGTGATGTTCGTCGGTGCGCTCTTTGTTTATCGGCGCCGGCTCAATCCGCCGGCACGGTTGTCGAAAGGCCCGTGGATGCGTCTGCCGAAAAGCCTGCTGGCGTTCTCCGCCTCGTTCTTTCTGGTGACCCTGCCGGTGGCCGGAATCCTCCCGGAGAACTTCGGCGGCTGGCTGCTGGCGGCGATTCTCGGGCTCGGCGTGCTGTGGGGCGTGTCGGAATTGTTCTTCGGCATGACCTGGGGCGGGCCGATGAAGCACGCCTTCGCCGGCGCCCTGCACCTGGCCTGGCACCGCCGCGCCGAGCGCTTTGGCGGCGGTCGGTCCACCGGTTTGAAACCGCTGGACCTGAATGATCCAAGCGCGCCGCTCGGCGTGGAAAAACCCAAGGATTTCACCTGGAACCAGTTGCTCGGTTTCGACGCCTGCGTGCAGTGCGGCAAGTGCGAAGCGGCGTGCCCGGCGTTCGCTGCCGGTCAGCCGCTGAACCCGAAGAAACTGATTCAGGACATGGTCGTCGGCCTCGCCGGCGGCACGGACGCGAAGTTTGCCGGTAGCCCGTACCCCGGCAAGCCAATTGGTGAGCACAGCGGCAACCCGCATCAACCGATCGTCAACGGTCTGGTCGATGCCGAGACCCTGTGGTCGTGCACCACCTGCCGCGCCTGCGTCGAGGAATGCCCGATGATGATCGAGCACGTCGACGCCATCGTCGACATGCGCCGCCATCTGACCCTGGAAAAAGGTGCGACCCCGAACAAGGGCGCCGAAGTCCTCGAGAACCTGATCGCCACCGACAACCCCGGCGGTTTCGCCCCGGGCGGGCGGATGAACTGGGCGGCGGATCTGAACCTCACGCTGCTCAGCGAGAAGAAATCCACCGACGTACTGTTCTGGGTCGGCGACGGTGCCTTCGACATGCGCAACCAGCGCACCCTGCGCGCGTTCGTCAAAGTGCTGAAAGCCGCAAAGGTCGACTTCGCGGTGCTCGGTCTCGAAGAGCGTGACAGCGGCGACGTAGCCCGGCGTCTCGGTGACGAAGCGACGTTCCAGTTGCTCGCCAAACGCAATATCCAGACCTTGGCCAAATACAGCTTCAACCGCATCGTCACCTGCGATCCGCACAGTTTCCATGTGTTGAAAAACGAGTACGGTGCTTTCGACGGCAACTACCTGGTGCAGCACCACAGCACCTACATGGCGGAAATCATTCAGGCCGGCGCGCTCAATCTCGGTCAGCACAAAGGCAACAGCGTGACCTACCACGACCCGTGCTACCTCGGCCGCTACAACGGCGAGTACGAGGCGCCGCGCGAAGTGCTGCGCGCCCTCGGCATCGAGGTCAAAGAGATGCAACGTTCCGGCTTCCGCTCACGCTGCTGCGGTGGCGGTGGCGGCGCGCCGATCACCGACATTCCGGGCAAGCAGCGGATTCCCGACATGCGCATGGACGACATCCGCGAGACCGGCGCCGAGCTGGTAGCCGTGGGTTGTCCACAGTGCACGGCGATGCTCGAAGGCGTGGTCGAACCGCGTCCGCTGATCAAGGACATCGCCGAACTGGTGGCCGATGCGCTGCTTGAAGATGCCGCGCCGAACAAGCCTGCCACCCCGGCCAAACGTGAACCTGCGGAGGCCCACTGATGAGCGACATTATCCGCCGCGACCCGCGCGCCGAATGGATTGCGCGTAACCGCCTGCACCCGTTGCACGCGGCGATGCAACCGGCCCAACACAGCTGGATGGGCCCCAATGGCGTCATCCGCAAGAACCTGCACGGCATCGGTTTCATCGGCCCCAACGGCATCAAGCGAATCGACCGCAGCGGCGCGCAACAGGGCGGGGCGGTCAAGCGCTCGGCCACGGTTGAAGTGCAATTGCCGCTGCATCAGGTGCCAGCCCCGGCGTTCTACATCAGCGTGGTGCCGGACATGGTCGGCGGCCGCCTGAGCAGCCACGACCGTGACCTGCTGGGCCTGGCTCATCAACTGGCCGGCAACGATGGTGCGGTGCTGGCGGTGGTGTTTGGCGAACACAAAGAGAGCGCCTTCGCCACGGCCGGCGTCGATCGTTTGCTGGTACTGGAGGGCGACCAATTCAGCGGTTATGCACCGGAGCAACGAGTGCAGGGCCTGCGGGCTGTGGATAACCAGTTCAATCCGCGCCACTGGCTGCTGCCGGACAGCCGCAGCGGTGGCGGTGAACTCGGTCGGCGTTTTGCCGCGGCACTGGGCGAACGTCCGGCAACGCGGGTATGGCAGGTCAAGGATCAGGAATGCATCGGTCGCGCCGGTGCGGGCCTGCAAGACCTGGCGCGACCGGTGGCACGTTTGATTCTGGCCGCAGCCGAATGCGCAGAACCGGTCAGCGAAACCCGTCATGAGGCACTGCCGGTGGAGTTATCCACAACGGTGGCGCGCAGCCTGTCGCGAATCGAGGATCTTGGCGCGGTAGCGGTGGACCCGGCGGCGATTCCGATGGCCGAAGCCGAGTTCATTTTCTCCGGCGGTAACGGGGTCAGGGACTGGGCGCTGTTCCACCAGACTGCTGCGGCGCTCGGCGCCACCGAAGGCGCCTCGCGGGTGGCGGTGGACGACGGCTTCATGGCGCGTGATCGGCAGGTCGGCGCGTCCGGCACCTGGGTCACCGCGCGGGTATACGTGGCTGTGGGTATCTCCGGGGCGATCCAGCACCTGCAGGGCATTGGCGCCTGCGACAAGGTGGTGGCGATCAACCTCGACCCCGGTTGCGACATGATCAAACGCGCCGATCTTTCGGTGATTGGCGAGAGCGCGGAAATTCTTCAGGCGTTGATCGCGGCGGTAGCGGCTTACCGCAACGAAGCCAAGCGCGATGCGGCTTAAGGAACGGGTTATGAGCACAAAGATCATCAGTCTGGTTTCCATCGGTGCCCACCCGACCTCGGGCCGGCCACGCCGCGCCGAACAGGATGCCCGCGCCGTGGAACTGGGCCTGCAACTGGCTGGGGATAACCTGCAAGTGCTGCATGCCGGGGACGTTGCGGAACCGGCGTTGCGCGCCTATCTGGGCATGGGACTGGAACAGCTGCATGTGCTGGAGCAACCTGCTGGCGCCGACGCCTTGCCGGCACTGACCGCGTATCTGCGCGATGCCGGCGCCCAGGTGGTGCTGACCGGCAGTCAGGCGGAAACCGGCGAAGGCTCGGGCATGTTGCCGTTTTTGCTGGCCGAAGGGCTGGGCTGGCCGCTGGTGGTGGGGCTGGCGCAGGTCGAGTCGATCACCGACGGTTCGGCGCTGGTGCTGCAAGCCTTGCCCCGTGGGCAGCGGCGGCGTCTGAAGGTGCGGTTGCCGTTTCTGGCGACTGTGGATAACGCCGCGCCCAAGCCACGGCAAAGTGCCTACGGCCCGGCCCGACGCGGTGTACTGAATGCCGAAGACGTCGAGGTGCTGGACGATGAACTGCTGGCCGTCTCCACGCTGCAACCGGCCAAGCCACGGCCGAAACGTTTGAAGGTGATCAAGGCCAAGAGCGGTGCGGACCGGATGAAGGCTGCCACGGCCAAGGCCAGCGGCGGCGGAGGGCAAGTGCTCAAGGGCGTCACCGCGCAGGCCGGTGCGGAAGCGATCCTCAAACTGCTGATCGAAGAAGGCGTCGTCCGCTGACTCCTGTAAGAGCTGTCGAGTGAAACGAGGCTGCGATCTTTTGATCTTTAAGATCAAGATCCAAAGATCGCAGCGTGCCGCAGCTCCTGCAGCAATGTGCAGATCGCCGATATTGTGGTGTTTACCCACAATCCCTGTTGGCGGATCTGTGGATAACGTGTTTGCCCATCCCTGCACCCCACGCCAATCAAGCCCTCCAGGCCTCAGCTCAAAAAACAACCAGCCTAAGTCACGGTTTTTTCGGCGTTTTTCTCCTGCATAACGCCAAGAGTTGCCCCCAATCTCTGTTGGCGCTTCTGTGGACAAGATGTTCGCTGTCCGCTACAAGCCTTATAAAACGTGGCTTGTAGAGATTTGATCAATAAATGATCGATTAAGCTTTTCAGGCCGATAATCCCTGTGCAAACCCCGATTTCACACAGCCCTCGACGCTTTTCCACAGCCACCGCAAAGTTACCCCCGAAGTCTGTTGGCGCTTCTGTGGATAACGTGTTCGCGATCCTCTACAGCCCATATGAAACGTGGCTTGCAGAGCCTTGATCAAAAAACATCCAATCACTCCCGAAAATCATCCTTCTGGATAAGTCACGGTTTTTCTTTATGAATCAGCCGGTTATTTTTCCATTCATCCACAGTTACCCCCGTTTGCTGTGGGTGGCTATGTGGATAACTTGTTCGTTGAACCGCATCGGCCCCGGCTGGCTTGGTCCAAGTGGCAATTGATCAGTTTTCATACAGTTCGATGTGTTCTGCACTGACTGCGAGCCCGGATGCTTGTCAGCGGATCAGCTTGGGCCCAGCGATGCTGTGTCTTGCCTGTCACGGGCACGCTTCGGGTATTGCACGGGTATGCGAAGGTACAGTTGCTGGGGGAGGATATTTTTGAGGAGTTTGTTGGGGAGGATGACAGTGTGAGGTGGTCATCGAAGTGAGGCGGTGAATGTTCTGACGCCATCGCGAGCAGGCTCGCCCCCATAGTTGGAACGCATTCCAAATGTGGGAGCGAGCCTGCTCGCGAAGCCTTTGCCTTTGATTTTAGCCTTGGACAGGTACGCCCTTGAGGTACGGCGCCGGTTCGGCGCCGAGGTTGCTCAGCATCCGCTCGCTGTACCAATCCACGAAGTTGACCACGCCAAACTCATAAGTCTTGGAGTACGGCCCTGGCTGATAGGCGGTGGAGTTGATCCCGCGCTGGTTCTCTTCGGCCAGACGCCGGTCCTGATCGTTGGTCGCGTCCCACACCTGGCGCATGCGTTCGACGTCGTAATCCACGCCTTCAACGGCGTCCTTGTGCACCAGCCATTTGGTGGTGACCATGGTTTCCTGGGCGCTGATCGGCCACACGGTGAAGACGATGATGTGGTCGCCCATGCAGTGGTTCCACGAGTGCGGCAGGTGCAGGATGCGCATCGAACCGAGGTCGGGGTTCTTGATCCGGCCCATCAGTTTGGCGCAGCCCTGTTTGCCGTCCAGGGTCATCGACACGGTGCCCTTGAGCAGCGGCATGCGCACGATGCGGTTGCGCAGGCCGAAACTGGCGTGGGCGTAAGGGATCTTCTCGGCTTCCCAGGCAGCGGCGGAGGCGGCGACGTGATCCTTGAACGCCTGATCGGCGCGCGGATCGGTGACGTCGTCCCATTCCAGCAGGGTCTTCAGCAGTTCCGGGTGCGACGCGTTGCAGTGGTAGCACTCGCGGTTGTTTTCCAGCACCAGTTTCCAGTTGGCCTTTTCCATCAAGGTGGTGGTGATCGCCACCTTGGTGTTCTCCATGTCGTACGGTTCCATGTAGTGGTTCAGTGTCGACAGGAAGTCATCGATGGCCGGCGGGTTTTCCGCCAGGCTGATGAAGATGTAGCCGCCGGCAGTCTTCACGTTCACCGGTTTGAGGCCGTACTGCTTCATGTCGAAGTCGGCGCCCATCTCGGTGCCGGCGAACAGCAGGCGACCGTCCAGCTCGTAGGTCCACTGGTGGTAGTGGCAGACCAGTTTGGCGACCTTGCCCTTTTCACTGGTGCACAGGCGCGAGCCACGGTGGCGGCAAACGTTATGGAAGGCATGCACCACACCGTCGGCGCCACGAATGACGATGATCGGGTTCTTGCCGACCTGCAGGGTCAGGTAGTTGCCCTTGGTCGGGATCTCGCAGGTCATGCCGGCGATCAACCATTCTTTCTGGAAGATCTCCTGCATATCGATATCGAACAGGCGCTCGTCGCTGTAGAACGGCTGTGGCAGCGAGAAAGTGCGCTCGCGCTCCTGCAGCATCTGTGCGGTGGCCTTGCGTGCGGGTTCCAGCGGATCGCCCAGGCTGATTTTTGCGGTGACGTCCATCGATGTATTCCTCAAGGCCATCTGCGTGGCCGCGAAAGTGGCTGATCAGGGTTGCTACGCAAGGTGTAAAGAATTCGTCTTGGTGTGAGGCGAGTGTGGGGCCGGCGCTGCCCGCAACCTTATCCATGGGCGACATGGTGCAATCTGTTCCCGACGCGCAACCCCCGGTGGTTGGGGGCTGGTCGCGATAAGTATGCCGATGTCGCGGATAGGTAAACGGACGGTTCACGCTATACGCAGAATCGCCACATGAAGGCCGACAGTCGGCCGTGGAGAACAGCATGTCCAACAGCTTCCTGAATCCGGTCACCACCCAGACCTGGGCCAATGGCCGACACATCGTCCGTTGCGTCAAAGTCATCCAGGAAACCTGGGACGTGCGCACCTTCTGTTTCATGGCCGACCAGCCGATCCTGTTCTTCTTCAAGCCCGGGCAGTTCGTGACCCTGGAGCTGGAGATCGACGGCCAGCCGATCATGCGCTCGTACACCATTTCCAGTTCGCCGTCGGTGCCTTACAGCTTCTCGGTGACCATCAAGCGGGTGCCGGGGGGCAAGGTCTCCAACTGGCTGCACGACACCCTGCATGAAGGGCAGGAGTTGGCGGTGCACGGGCCGGTCGGGCTGTTCAACGCCATTGATTTCCCGAGCCCGAAAGTGCTGTATCTCAGCGGCGGCGTGGGGATCACCCCGTGCATGTCGATGGCGCGCTGGTTCTACGACACCAACGCCAATGTCGACATGACCTTCATCCACAGCGCGCGCTCGCCAAAAGACATCATTTACCACCGCGAGCTGGAGCACATGGCGTCGCGGATCGACAACTTCAGCCTGCACCTGATCTGCGAGAAACACGGGCTGGGCGAGCCGTGGGCCGGCTATCGCGGCTACCTCAATCACAAGATGCTGGAACTGATGGTTCCCGACTTCCTCGAGCGTGAAGTGTTCTGCTGCGGCCCGACGCCGTACATGAACGCGGTCAAGCGTCTGCTCGAAGCCGCCGGCTACGACATGTCGCGTTATCACGAGGAATCCTTCGGCGCCACGCCGCCAGAGGCCCGCGCCGATGCGGTGGAACAGGCCGAGCAGGCTGCCGAGGCACCGGAAATCGATGCAGCGGACCTGCATCAGGTCGAATTCACCGCCTCCGGCAAGAGCATTCGCGTGGCCCCGGGCGAAACCGTGCACGCGGCGGCGGCCAAGCTTGGCCTGATGATTCCGAAAGCCTGCGGTATGGGGATCTGCGGGACGTGCAAGGTGATGAAGCTTGGGGGCGAGGTGGAGATGGAGCACAACGGCGGGATTACCGAGGACGACGAGGCGGAAGGGTTTATCTTGTCGTGCTGCAGCGTGCCTAAAGGTGACGTCAGAATCGAGTTCTGAGCCGGATCCCTGTAGGAGCTGCCGCAGGCTGCGATCTTTTGATCCTGATCTTAAAAACAAGATCAAAAGATCGCAGCCTTCGGCAGCTCCTACAGGGACGGTGTTTCAATCCACGAACAGGTCAGGCATCAGGGTTGCGTTGCTGTCCGGCTCGAAACGGTAATGGTCGAACTCGGTCACGCCGCTCTCGCGCAAAATCTCCTCATCAATCAACAGCCTGCCAGTGATCTGCCGTTGGCGGCTGCTCAGGATCACATGCGCCGCATCCGCCATGATCGCCGGCGTGCGCGCATGCTTGAATGACTCCCGGTTGCCCAGCTGAAATTCGATCGCCGCCGTGGCAATCATCGTCTGCGGCCACAGCGAATTGACGCTGATCCCGTAACTGGCGAATTCCTCGCTCATGCCCACGGTCAGCATGCTCATACCGTACTTGGTCACGGTGTAGGGGCTGTATTGGGCGAACCATTTGCTTGCCAGGTTCAGCGGCGGTGAGAGGTTGAGGATGTGTCCGGCGGATTTCTTCAGATAGGGCAGGGCGGCCTGGCTGCACAGCAGCACCGCGCGGGTGTTGATCTGGTGCATCAGGTCGAAACGCTTGAGTTCGATGTGCTGCACACCAGTGAGTTTGATCGCCCCGGCGTTATTGACCAGCGCATCGATGCCACCGAAATGCTCATTGGCCTGGGCCAGCGCACTGCGCACCGCCTCTTCATCACGCACGTCCAGTTGCAGCGCCAATGCCTTGCCGCCAGCGGCTTCGACTTCTGCGGCGACGCTGTAGATGGTGCCGGGCAGTTTGGGATGGGCTTCGGCGCTTTTGGCCGCAATCACGATATTGGCCCCGTCCTTCGCGGCCCGTAGCGCAATCTCACGCCCGATGCCACGGCTGGCGCCGGTGATGAACAGGGTTTTGCCTTGTAGCGACATGCCGATGCTCCTGCTTATTGTTATGTGAGCGGAGGCTCGACAGACAATGTAGACCAAGAGTCATCGCCATCCCTGTAGGAGCTGCCGCAGGCTGCGATCTTTTGATCTTGATCCTGAAAAACAGAATCAAAAGATCGCAGCCTGCGGCAGCTCCTACAGGGGAGGGGCGGAATCAGGCGGACATGACTTCGCGGATGTCGCGGGCCAGTTCGCGTACGCGTTCCTCTTCGGTGTCCCACGAGCACATGAAGCGTGCGCCGCCCTTGCCGATGAAGGTGTAGAAACGCCAGTTTTTCGCGGTCAGGGCGGCGATGGCCGGTTCCGAGAGTTGCAGGAATACGCCGTTGGCCTGCACCGGGAACATCAGTTCCACGCCCGGAATGTCGCTGACCAGCTCGGCCAGCAGTTGCGCGCAGTGGTTGGCGTGGCGAGCGTATTTGAGCCAGGCGTCGTTTTCGAGGATGCCGACCCACGGTGCCGAGAGGAAGCGCATTTTCGACGCCAGTTGACCGGCCTGTTTGCAGCGGTAATCGAAGTCTTCGGCCAGTTTGTGGTTGAAGAACAGGATCGCTTCACCCACCGCCATGCCGTTCTTGGTGCCGCCGAAGCACAGCACATCGACGCCGGCCTTCCAGGTCAGGTCGGCTGGCGAGCAGCCGAGGAACGCGCAGGCGTTGGAGAACCGCGCGCCGTCCATGTGCAGGTGCAGGCCCAGCTCTTTGCAGGTGGCGCTGATGGCGCGGACTTCTTCCGGGGTGTAGACGCTGCCGACTTCGGTGGCCTGAGTCAGGGTCACGACGCGCGGTTTCGGGTAATGGATGTCCTGGCGCTTGAGCGCGACTTCGCGGATCGACTGCGGGGTGATCTTGCCGTTTTCGGTGCCGGCGATCAGCAGTTTCGAGCCGTTGGAGAAAAATTCCGGCGCGCCGCATTCGTCGGTTTCGACGTGAGCGGTTTCCGAGCAGATCACGCTGTGGTAACTCTGGCACAGCGACGACAGCGCCAGCGAGTTGGCGGCGGTGCCGTTGAAGGCGAAAAACACTTCGCAATCGGTTTCGAACAACTTGCGGAAATGGTCGGCCGCGCGTGCGGTCCATTCATCGTCGCCATAAGCGCGCTGGTGGCCATGGTTGGCCTGTTCCATGGCGGCCCAGGCTTCAGGGCAGATACCGGAATAGTTGTCGCTGGCGAATTGTTGGCTCTTGTCGGTCATGGCCGGCTTCCGTGGTCGAGACTCTTGTGAAGGCTCGTGGTCAATGAGGGTGCGCACTTTACCGAAGATCTTCCGGGGAGCACACGGGATGTCGCTGTCAGAAAATTACCAGTTTGTTACCCGATTATGCACGTGACTAAACGCGACGGCGCGCTGGATCTGCTCAAGTGGCTGGCGCTGCTGAGCATGCTGCTCGATCACCTGCGATATGTCGGGATCAGCGCCGATTGGCTGTATGTGCCGGGGCGTCTGGCATTCCCGTGGTTCTGTCTGGCGATGGCGGCGAACCTGTGCCGGGCCGGTGCGCAGAAGACCGAGTGGCGCTATCTGGGCTGGCTGCTGCTGTTCAGTGCGGTCAGTGAGATTCCGTACCGTTTGTACATTCCTGATCCCGACACCTTGAACGTGATGCCTACGCTGGCACTGGGGTTGCTGGTGGCGCGGGGGTGGCAGGATCCCTCGATCATGTCGCGATTACCGGGTGTCGCTGCGTTGGTGCTGGCCGCTGTTTTTCCGGAGCGACTGATGTTCGGGTTCTTCGGCGTTCTGTTGCCGCTGGCGATGTTGCTGGTGTTTCGCCGTCCCTGGTATTTCAGCTTGGTGCCGGGATTGATTTGTCTCGCAGCGAATCAATGGCAAGTGCTTTACGACTCGGCAAGGTTCGGCAGTAGCGTTGCGGTCCTTGGCATTGCCACCTGTCTGTGTGCGCCAGTGCTGGGAATGTTCCTGTTGCGACATGTGCGACATCTCCAGCCACCGCCAATGCGGCGCTGGGCTTACGCCCTCTACCCCGCCCATTTCCTGCTGCTGCTCGCCATCCGGCAGTTGCTCGCATAACCCCTGTAGGAGCTGCCGAAGGCTGCGATCTTTTGGCTTTGATTTTCAAGATCAAAAGATCGCAGCCTTCGGCAGCTCCTACAGGGGAAGGCATTCTCCGAGTCATTTCCCGCCATGTCGTAAACGCACCTTTGCGTGGCGTCCGCAGGCATTTGAGCTGTCTGCGCCGGTCATACCATCGGCATCAAAGGGCACTGCCTTCATTGCCAGTGCCTTACCGAGACGAATGGCGCACAGATGCCGCTGGGAGAGACGCGATGTTCAGCAAGCAAGACCAGATCCAGGGTTACGACGATGCACTGCTGGTGGCGATGAATGCCGAGGAGCAACGTCAGGAAGATCACATCGAGCTGATCGCGTCGGAGAACTACACCAGCAAACGCGTGATGCAAGCGCAGGGCAGCGGCCTGACCAACAAATACGCCGAAGGTTATCCGGGCAAGCGCTACTACGGCGGCTGCGAGCATGTGGATAAAGTCGAAGCGCTGGCCATCGAGCGCGCCAAGCAGCTGTTCGGCGCCGATTACGCCAACGTCCAGCCACACTCCGGTTCCTCGGCCAACAGCGCCGTGTACCTGGCGCTGATCCAGCCGGGCGACACCATTCTCGGCATGAGCCTGGCCCACGGCGGTCACCTGACCCACGGTGCGAAAGTGTCGTCCTCGGGCAAGCTCTACAACGCGGTGCAGTACGGCATCAATACCGATACCGGGTTGATCGATTACGACGAAGTCGAGCGTCTGGCCGTCGAGTGCAAGCCGAAGATGATCGTTGCCGGTTTCTCCGCCTACTCCAAGACCCTGGATTTCCCGCGTTTCCGTCAGATCGCCGACAAGGTCGGTGCGCTGCTGTTCGTCGACATGGCCCACGTCGCCGGTCTGGTCGCTGCTGGCCTGTACCCGAATCCGCTGCCGTACGCCGACGTGGTCACCACCACCACGCACAAGACCCTGCGCGGTCCGCGTGGCGGGCTGATCCTGGCCAAGTCCAACGAAGAGATCGAGAAGAAGCTCAACGCCGCGGTATTCCCCGGTGCCCAGGGCGGCCCGCTGATGCACGTCATCGCCGGTAAAGCGGTGTGCTTCAAGGAAGCGCTGGAGCCCGGCTTCAAGGCCTATCAGCAGCAAGTGATCGACAACGCTCAGGCGATGGCCAGCGTGTTTATCAAACGTGGCTACGATGTAGTGTCTGGCGGTACCGACAACCACCTGTTCCTGGTCAGCCTGATCCGTCAGGGGCTGACCGGCAAAGATGCTGACGCTGCCCTTGGCCGCGCACACATTACCGTCAACAAGAACGCCGTGCCGAACGACCCGCAGTCGCCGTTCGTGACCTCGGGCCTGCGCATCGGCACCCCGGCCGTCACCACGCGTGGCTTCAAGGTCGCCCAGTGCGAAGTGCTGGCCGGCTGGATCTGCGACATCCTCGACAACCTCGGTGACGCCGACGTTGAAGCGAATGTGGCCAAGAACGTCGCGGCACTGTGCGCCGACTACCCGGTTTATCGCTGAGCGGTTTGGAGTAAATGACTATGCAACGCTATTCGGGCTTCGGCCTCTTCAAACACTCCCTCAGCCACCACGAGAACTGGCAGCGCATGTGGCGCACGCCGACGCCGAAGAAGGTCTACGACGTGGTCATCGTTGGCGGCGGCGGGCACGGTCTGGCGACCGCCTACTATCTGGCGAAAGAGCACGGCATCACCAACGTGGCCGTGGTCGAAAAGGGCTGGCTGGGCGGCGGCAACACCGCGCGCAACACCACCATCGTGCGTTCCAACTACCTGTGGGACGAGTCGGCGCACCTGTACGAACACGCGATGAAATTGTGGGAAGGCCTGTCGCAGGACCTGAACTACAACGTGATGTTCTCCCAGCGCGGCGTTTACAACCTGTGCCACACCCTGCAGGACATCCGTGATTCCGAGCGTCGGGTCAGCGCCAACCGCCTCAATGGCGTCGACGGCGAACTGCTCAATGCCAAGCAAGTGGCGGACGAGATTCCTTACCTCGACTGCTCGAAAAACACCCGCTACCCGGTGATGGGCGCGACCGTTCAGCGTCGTGGTGGCGTCGCCCGTCACGATGCCGTGGCCTGGGGCTTTGCCCGTGCCGCCGATGCCTTGGGCGTGGACCTGATCCAGCAGACCGAAGTCATCGGTTTCCGCAAGGAAAACGGCGTGTGCATCGGCGTTGAGACCAACAAGGGTTTCATCGGCGCCAAGCGTGTCGGTGTGGTCACCGCCGGTAACTCCGGGCACATGGCCAAGCTCGCCGGTTTCCGTCTGCCGATCGAATCTCACCCGCTGCAAGCGCTGGTGTCCGAGCCGATCAAACCGATTATCGACAGCGTGATCATGTCCAACGCCGTGCACGGTTACATCAGCCAGTCGGACAAGGGCGACCTGGTGATCGGCGCCGGTATCGACGGCTACAACGGCTACGGCCAGCGCGGTTCGTACCCGGTGATCGAGCACACCATCCAGGCCATCGTCGAGATGTTCCCGGTGCTGTCGCGGGTGCGCATGAACCGCCAGTGGGGCGGCATCGTCGACACCACGCCGGACGCTTGCCCGATCATTTCGAAAACCCCGGTACCGAACATGTTCTTCAACTGCGGTTGGGGCACCGGTGGCTTCAAGGCAACTCCTGGCTCGGGCAACGTGTTTGCCGCGAGTCTGGCCAAGGGTGAAATGCACCCATTGGCTGCACCTTTCTCCATCGACCGTTTCCACAACGGTGCGTTGATCGATGAACACGGCGCTGCTGCGGTTGCCCACTAACAGGAGAAATCCCCATGTTGCATATCTTCTGTCCTCACTGCGGCGAACTGCGCTCCGAAGAGGAATTCCATGCATCCGGCCAGGCGCACATCCCGCGCCCACTGGATCCGAACGCCTGCACCGATGAAGAGTGGGGCGACTACATGTTCTTCCGCGACAACCCGCGTGGTCTGCACCACGAACTGTGGGATCACGTCGCCGGTTGCCGCCAGTACTTCAACGTCACCCGCGACACCGTGACCTACGAGATTCTCGAAACCTACAAGATCGGCACCAAGCCGCAATTCACCGACAAGGCTGATTCGGCGAAAACAGCCACGACGGCGCTGGGAGAGAAGGTATGAGCCAGACCAATCGCCTGTCCAACGGTGGACGGATCGACCGCAACAAAGTGCTGAGCTTTACCTTCAACGGTCAGAGCTACAAAGGCTTCGAGGGCGACTCGCTGGCCTCGGCGCTTATCGCCAACGGCGTCGACATCATCGGCCGCAGCTTCAAGTATTCGCGTCCTCGCGGGATCTTCGCCGCCGGTGCCGAAGAGCCGAACGCCGTGCTGCAGATCGGTGCCACCGAAGCCACGCAAATCCCCAACGTGCGCGCCACGCAACAGGCGCTGTACCAAGGCCTGGTCGCCACCAGCACCAACGGCTGGCCGAGCGTCAACAACGACATGATGGGGATTCTCGGCAAGGTCGGCGGCAAGCTGATGCCGCCGGGTTTCTACTACAAAACCTTCATGTACCCGCAATCGTTCTGGATGACGTACGAGAAGTACATTCGCAAGGCTGCCGGCCTGGGCCGTTCGCCGACCGAAGTCGATCCGGACACCTACGACTACATGAACCAGCACTGCGACGTGCTGATCGTCGGCGCCGGCCCTGCTGGTCTGGCGGCTGCCCTGGCGGCTGCGCGCAGCGGTGCGCGGGTGATCCTCGCTGATGAGCAGGAAGAGTTCGGCGGCAGCTTGCTCGACTCCCGCGAAAGCCTCGACGGCAAACCGGCGATCGAATGGGTGGCCAGCGTCATTGCTGAACTGAAGAACACCCCGGACGTGCTGCTGTTGCCGCGCGCCACGGTCAACGGTTACCACGACCACAACTTCCTGACCATTCACGAACGCCTCACCGATCACCTCGGCGACCGCGCGCCAATCGGTCAGGTGCGTCAGCGCATCCACCGCGTCCGCGCCAAGCGTGTGGTGCTGGCGACCGGCGCCCACGAGCGTCCGCTGGTCTACGGCAACAACGACGTGCCGGGCAACATGCTCGCCGGTGCGGTCTCGACTTACGTGCGCCGTTACGGTGTGGCACCGGGCAAGAAGCTGGTGCTGACCACCAACAACGATCACGCCTATCGCGTGGCGCTGGACTGGCTCGACGCCAGCCTGCAAGTGGTGGCCATCGCCGATGCGCGCAGCAATCCGCGTGGTGCGCTGGTGGAAGAAGCCCGCGCCAAAGGCATTCGCATCCTCACCGGCAGCGCCGTGATCGAGGCCCGTGGCAGCAAGCGCGTCACCGCTGCCCGCGTTGCCGCGATTGACGTCAAAGCGCACACCGTGACCAGCCCGGGCGAATGGCTCGACTGCGACGTGATCGCCAGTTCCGGCGGTTACAGCCCGGTGGTGCACCTGGCTTCGCACCTCGGTGGCAAGCCGATCTGGCGCGAAGACATCCTCGGTTTCGTACCGGGCGAAGCACCGCAGAAACGTGTGTGCGTCGGTGGCATAAACGGCGTTTATGGCCTCGGAGATTCGCTGGCCGATGGTTTCGAAGGTGGCGCACGCGCTGCCAGTGAAGCCGGGTTCGCGGTGGTCGAAGGCACGTTGCCCAAGGCCCTGAGCCGTCTCGAAGAAGCGACCCTGGCGCTGTTCCAGGTGCCACACGAGAAGGGCACCTCGCGTGCGCCGAAGCAATTCGTCGACCTGCAGAACGATGTCACCGCCGCCGCCATCGAACTGGCGACCCGCGAAGGTTTCGAGTCGGTCGAGCACGTCAAACGCTACACCGCGCTGGGTTTCGGCACCGATCAGGGCAAGCTCGGCAACGTCAACGGTCTGGCCATCGCCGCGCGTTCGCTGAACGTGACCATCCCGCAGATGGGCACCACGATGTTCCGTCCCAATTACACGCCGGTAACGTTCGGCGCGGTAGCCGGTCGTCACTGCGGGCACATCTTCGAGCCGGTGCGCTACACCGCGCTGCATCAATGGCACCTGAAAAACGGCGCCGAGTTTGAAGACGTCGGCCAGTGGAAACGTCCATGGTACTTCCCGAAAAACGGTGAAGACATGCACGCTGCGGTGAAGCGTGAATGCAAAGCCGTGCGCGACAGCGTCGGCCTGCTCGACGCCTCGACCCTGGGCAAGATCGACATTCAAGGCCCGGATGCCCGCGAGTTCCTCAACCGCGTGTACACCAACGCCTGGACCAAGCTCGACGTGGGCAAGGCGCGCTACGGTTTGATGTGCAAAGAAGACGGCATGGTCTTCGACGACGGCGTGACGGCTTGCCTGGCGGACAACCATTTCGTCATGACCACCACCACTGGCGGCGCGGCTCGTGTACTGCAGTGGCTGGAGCTGTACCACCAGACCGAATGGCCGGAGATGAAGGTCTACTTCACCTCGGTCACCGACCACTGGGCGACCATGACCCTGTCCGGGCCGAACAGCCGCAAGCTGCTCAGCGCCGTGACCGATATCGACCTGAGCAACGAAGCCTTCCCGTTCATGACCTGGAAAGAAGGTCTGGTCGGCGACGTGCCGGCGCGGGTGTTCCGTATCTCGTTCACTGGTGAGCTGTCGTACGAAGTCAACGTCCAGGCCGACTACGCGATGGGTGTGCTGGAGAAAATTGTCGAGGCCGGCAAGCAGTACAACCTGACGCCGTACGGCACTGAAACCATGCACGTCCTGCGTGCCGAGAAAGGTTTCATCATCGTCGGCCAGGACACCGACGGCTCGATGACCCCGGACGATCTGAACATGGGCTGGTGCGTCGGTCGCACCAAACCGTTCTCGTGGATCGGTCAGCGCGGCATGAACCGTGAAGACTGCGTGAAGGATCAGCGCAAGCAACTGGTCGGCCTGAAGCCGATCGATCCGAACGTCTGGCTGCCGGAAGGTGCGCAACTGGTGTTCAACACCAAGCAGGCGATCCCGATGACCATGGTCGGCCACGTGACTTCCAGCTACGCGCACAACTCCCTCGGTTACTCGTTTGCCATGGGCGTGGTCAAGGGCGGTCTGAAGCGTCTCGGTGAGCGAGTGTTTGCGCCGCTGGCCGATGGCAGCGTGATCGAGGCGGAGATTGTTTCCTCGGTGTTCTTCGATCCGAAGGGGGATCGGCAGAACATTTGATGGTTCGGCTCCTGTGGAGTGCAGTCGCACCGCGGTGACTTCATCGCGAGCAGGCTCACTCCTACAGGTGATCGCGTACCCCTTGTAGGAGTGAGCCTGCTCGCGATAGCGGTAGATCTGCTTGCAAAGGGTTCAAGTCAGAATTCAGGAAGGTGCTTTATGACCACAGCCAATGTTTACCAGCAACGCCCGACCACCGGGGCCAAGGCCGAGTCGTCGTTGCACCATGCCGACCTCGCCAGCCTGGTCGGCAAGGGTCGCAAGAACGCCGGCGTCATCGTGCGTGAAAAGAAACTCCTCGGTCACCTGACCATTCGTGGCGATGGCCACGATGCAGCGTTCGCCGCCGGCGTGCACAAGGCCCTCGGCATTGAGTTGCCCGGCGCCCTGAGCGTGATTGTCAAAGGCGAAACCAGCCTGCAATGGATGGGCCCGGACGAGTGGCTGCTGATCGTGCCAAGCGGTGAAGAATTCGCCGCCGAGCAGAAGCTGCGCGAAGCGCTGGGCGATCTGCACATCGCGATCGTCAACGTCAGCGGCGGCCAGCAAGTGCTCGAACTGAGCGGGCCAAACGTGCGTCAGGTGCTGATGAAGTCCACCAGCTACGACGTGCACCCGAACAACTTCCCGGTCGGCAAGGCTGTCGGCACGGTGTTCGCCAAGTCGCAGCTGATGATTCGCCACACCGCCGAAGACACCTGGGAACTGCTGATCCGCCGCAGCTTCTCGGATTACTGGTGGTTGTGGTTGCAGGATGCTTCGGCCGAGTACGGCCTCAGCGTTCAGGCGTAACACTAAGTGGTTGCCGCGATTGCTTCTTGTGGCGAGGGAGTTGCTCCCGCTCGGCTGCGAAGCAGTCGCAAAAAAACGCGAGCGCATTCTGGAAGAACGCGGTCGCTGATTTTAGGGTCGCTTTGCAACCCAGCGGGAGCAAGCTCCCTCGCCACAGAGTTCACTCTGCTCACAGATGTTGAAACAGGAGTCACCGCACCATGAGCCGCGCCCCAGACACATGGATTCTGACCGCCGACTGCCCCAGCGTGCTCGGCACAGTGGACGCGGTGACGCGTTTTCTGTTCGAACAGGGTTGCTACGTCACCGAGCACCATTCGTTCGATGACCGGCTCTCGGGCCGTTTCTTCATTCGTGTGGAGTTCCGTCAGCCCGACGGCTTCGACGAACAGTCCTTCCGTGCCGGCCTCGCCGAGCGCGGAGAGGCGTTCGGCATGGTCTTCGAGCTGACTGCGCCGAACTACCGGCCGAAAGTGGTGATCATGGTCTCCAAGGCCGATCACTGCCTCAACGATTTGCTTTACCGCCAGCGCATCGGCCAGTTGTCGATGGACGTGGCGGCGGTGGTGTCCAACCATCCGGACCTCAAGCCGCTGGCCGACTGGCACCAGATTCCCTACTACCATTTCCCCCTCGACCCCAACGACAAGCCGGCGCAGGAGCGTCAGGTGTGGCAGGTGATCGAAGAGTCTGGCGCCGAACTGGTGATCCTCGCCCGCTACATGCAGGTGCTGTCGCCGGAGTTGTGCCGCAAGCTCGATGGCAAGGCGATCAACATCCATCACTCGCTGCTGCCGGGGTTCAAGGGCGCCAAGCCGTATCACCAGGCCTACAACAAAGGCGTGAAGCTGGTCGGCGCCACGGCGCATTACATCAACAACGATCTCGACGAGGGGCCGATCATCGCCCAGGGTGTCGAGGCGGTGGATCACAGTCATTACCCGGAAGATTTGATTGCCAAAGGCCGGGATATCGAGGGCCTGACTTTGGCCCGAGCCGTTGGGTATCACATCGAAAGAAGGGTGTTTTTGAACGCCAATAGAACCGTCGTTCTTTAGATAGCTAAAAGATCGCAGCCTTCGGCAGCTCCTACAGGGGATGCGATTTATGCAGGAGCTGCCGAAGGCTGCGATCTTTTGATTTACCGAGCACTTAACGCGCTGCCTGCCTGGGCAACGCAGTTCCATAAAAACAACAGCGAGGTGAAAGCATGTCTGGCAATCGTGGTGTGGTGTATCTCGGCGCTGGCAAGGTCGAAGTACAGAAAATCGACTATCCGAAAATGCAGGACCCGCGCGGCAGGAAGATCGAGCACGGGGTGATCCTGCGTGTGGTGTCCACCAACATTTGTGGCTCCGACCAGCACATGGTGCGCGGCCGTACTACGGCGCAGACCGGACTGGTGCTGGGCCATGAAATCACCGGCGAAGTGATCGAAAAGGGTTCCGACGTCGAGAACCTGAAGATCGGCGACCTGGTTTCCGTACCGTTCAACGTGGCTTGCGGGCGCTGCCGTTCCTGCAAGGAGCAGCACACCGGTGTCTGCCTGACCGTCAACCCGGCCCGTGCCGGCGGTGCCTACGGTTATGTCGACATGGGTGACTGGACTGGCGGCCAGGCCGAATACGTGCTGGTGCCGTACGCCGACTTCAACCTGCTGAAACTGCCGGATCGCGACAAGGCCATGGAAAAAATCCGTGACCTGACCTGCCTCTCCGACATTCTGCCGACCGGCTATCACGGCGCGGTGACGGCAGGCGTCGGCCCGGGCAGCACCGTTTACATCGCGGGCGCCGGCCCGGTCGGGCTGGCCGCGGCGGCCTCGGCGCGTCTGCTGGGGGCGGCGGTGGTGATCATCGGCGACGTCAACACCATCCGTTTGGCGCACGCCAAGGCTCAGGGTTTTGAAGTGGTCGACCTGTCCAAGGACACGCCGCTGCACGAGCAGATCGCCGAGCTGCTGGGCGAGCCGGAAGTCGATTGCGCGGTGGACTGCGTGGGCTTCGAAGCGCGTGGCCACGGTCACGACGGGGTGAAAGCCGAAGCCCCGGCTACCGTGCTCAACTCGCTGATGGGCGTGGTGCGTGTCGCCGGCAAGATCGGTATTCCGGGCCTGTACGTGACCGAGGATCCGGGCGCTGTCGATGCTGCGGCGAAAATGGGCAGCCTGAGCATCCGCTTCGGTCTGGGCTGGGCCAAATCCCACAGCTTCCACACCGGTCAGACCCCGGTGATGAAGTACAACCGCCAGCTGATGCAGGCGATCATGTGGGACCGCATCAACATCGCCGAAGTGGTCGGCGTGCAAGTCATCAGCCTCGACCAGGCGCCGGAAGGCTATGGCGAGTTCGATGCGGGCGTGCCGAAGAAGTTTGTGATCGATCCGCATCGGTTGTTCAGTGCGGCGTAAGTAAAAAGGGCGACCCACGGGTCGCCTTTTTTTAGATCAAAAGATCGCAGCCTTCGGCAGCTCCTACAGGGATCGGTGTAGGAGCTGCCGAAGGCTGCGATCTTTTGATTTTATGCAATCAGAGAGCCGCTAACGCGCCCTGGTAAAGCACCGGACCCGTCGGCTGCCCGGTCGGCGAGCCACCCTTCGGTTCCAGACTCACCGCCAGTGCAATCGGCTGGCCGATCAAGGCTTTCTGCGCCGCGCTCAGTTCAACCTTGCCTTTGCCCCCCAGCGGAATCACCCCCAGTGAAATCGGCTTGCCGTCCGCCGGTATCGCCCACAACTCCAGACTGCGATCTGGCCCTATTGCTGCCAATGTCAGCGGTTCGACCTGCAGATAATCCGCATGCGCCTCGACCTTCAGCGCCGGTTGCGCGTCGGCGCTCAGCAGGGTGGCGCGGTAGCGAGCGTCGTCGCGGTTGTACAGCGAGCCGAGGAACACCAGCACCACGATCGAACAGGCAGCGATGCTGACTCGCCGCCAGTTCCAGAACGGGCGTTTTTCCGGGACGTGCAGCACTTGCGGCTCGATGCGTGCGGTGATGCCTTGCCACACCCGATCCGGCACCGGGTGCTCCGGCAGCGTTTCGGTAAGGCTGGCGAGGCTCTCCTGCCACTGCGCCAACTCGGTTCGCAGGGCGGCGTCATCGAGCAGCAATTGTTCAAAGCGCCGACGCGCCGCCGCAGACATCAGGCCGATGGCGTAATCGGCAGCGAGGGCGCGGCGCAGGGCGGGAGTCTGGTAGTTCATGATTCAAGGCACCTGCGCAGACGCTCCATGCCGCGACGAATCCACGACTTCACCGAACCCAGAGGGGCGGCCAGGTGTTCGGCCAGTTCCGCGCAGGACAGGCCCTGAAAGTAGGCGACGCTGATCGACTGGCGCTGTCTGCCGTCGAGAGTATCCAGGCAACGGTGCAGCGCGCTGGCTTCGCGGCTGCTGTTCAACAGGTCGTGGGCCGAAGGGCCTTCGTCCGGCAAGGTATCCTGTTCGTAATCGGTCAGCGGCCGTTCGCGCTGTTTGCGTAACTGGTCGATGGCTTGATGGCGGGTGATGTTGATCATCCAGGTCAGCGGCGCCGACATATGGGCTTCATAGCGCGAGGCGTTGTTCCAGATGCGCACAAAGCTTTCCTGCAGCACTTCCTCGGCCAGATCCGCCCGGCCCATGAAGCGCAGCGCCACGCCGTGCAGGCGCGGGCCAACGCTGCGATAGAGCGTTTCGAATGCACCGCGGTCGCCCAGTGAGCACTGGGCCAACAGCTGGCGCAACTGATCGTGGTCGGCGATGGAAATGACGGCTCTCCAGGCAATGGGTGGGCGACGAGGGCGCTGCTCGGGCTGTTCACAGGCTAGTTCAGCGACAGCGCTTGTGCCATTCATCTCGGGTTATCCGCGGTTTCGCGTTTATATACGTGGCTATGCTGAAAATGGATGCGCCGGCGAGGAACATGCTGGCGGAAACCCGGTCAAACCGGCAGTTTTGCCGCTCATAGACGGGCGGTTACCACAGCGCAAGAGGATGTCTGAATGAAGATTTCACGCGGTATTGCCTTGGCTTCACTGATGACCCTTGCAGCGAGCCCGGTGTTTGCCGGCTTCAGTCTGGACGATGTAACCAAAGCGGCTGCGAGCATGCAGGGCGGTAACGCCGCGACCGCCGCCGCGCCGACCTCGGAAACCGCCGGTTTGCTGCAAGCCGTCACCGGTCTCGGTGTTACGCCTCAGCAAGCCGTCGGTGGCACCAGCGCCATGCTTGGCCTGGCCAAGAACCAATTGAGCAGTACCGATTATTCGCAGTTGGCCAAAGAAGTGCCGGGCATCGACAAGCTGTCGGGCGGCGCTGGCAATCTGGCGGCGCTGAGTGGTTTGCTGGGCTCGTCGGGCAAATCAGCCGGGTTGGAAAACGCCCTGGGCAACGTCAAGGACACCAACGACCTGAACAATGCGTTCGGTGCGTTGGGCATGGACAGCGGCATGGTCGGCCAGTTTGCCCCGGTACTGCTCAAGTATCTGGGTGATCAGGGCGTTGGCGGCCCGCTGCTGCAGAGCCTGGGCAGCATTTGGGGCGCCGGCACCGGTAGCTGATTCAGCTGCGCTCGCCGCGCAGTTCGCTGATGCGCTGATCCTTCTCGGTCCAGAGCTGGTTGACCCAGTTCTGGACCTGCTGGCGAAACAGCGGATCGTTCTCGTAATCGCCTTGCGACAGTGCCGGGTCGAGTTCGCGGGTCTGGATGTCGACAATCACCCGCGGCACGCTGCCGCTGATCAGATCCCAGAATCCCGGAATCTTCTGCTGTGGATACACCACGGTCACGTCGAGCAACGCATCCAGCTGTTCCCCCATCGCCGCCAGAACAAACGCCACGCCGCCAGCCTTGGGCTTGAGCAGGTGCTTGAACGGTGACTGCTGCTGCGCGCTTTTCGCCGCCGTGTAGCGGGTGCCTTCCAGGTAATTCACCACCGTCACCGGCTGGCGCTTGAACAGCTCGCAGGCCTGTTTGGTGATTTCCAGATCCTTGCCCGCCAATTCCGGATGTTTGGCGAGGAACGCCTTGCTGTAGCGCTTCATGAACGGGTAATCCAGCGCCCACCACGCCAGCCCCAGAAACGGTACCCAGATCAGTTCTTTCTTGAGGAAGAATTTGAAGAACGGCGTGCGCCGGTTGAGGGTCTGGATCAACGCTGGAATGTCGACCCACGACTGGTGATTGCTGACCACCAGATACGAGGTGTCACCACGCAGGTCTGCGCCGCCGCGAATGTCCCATTGGGTGGGGATGCACAGGCGAAAGATCAGCTTGTCGATCTCGGCCCAGGTCTCGGCAATCCACATCACCGCCCACGAGGCGTAATCGCGCCAGCGCCCAGGCGCGATCAGCTTGAGCAGGGCGAAAACCAGCAACGGCCCGATCAGGATCAGGGTGTTGAGCAACAGCAGCAGGGTGACGAAACAGCCGGTGAGCAGGCGGCGCATAAGCAACTCTATGAAGGCGGATGGGCGCGCCATGATAAGTGGCTTCGGGTGAGAGGCCAAATCGATGGTGACGAATGTTTCACTTTTGCTCCGGTATTCTTTGACTGATTACGCAGCATCCTGTGGCGAGGGAGCTTGCTCCCGCTGGGCTGCGAAGCGGCCCCAAATCCATTCACCTCGATGTGTCAGGCGAAACATGCAGGCTGGTTTTACGCCGACTGCGTCGCCGAGCGGGAGCAAGCTCCCTCGCCACAAAGGTTGGCGGTGTACCAACTATCGTGTTTTTTCGCGGTCTAGAATTCGGCGTTGAGCCCTCATTTTCCAAGGAAGCCCCTTACGTGAAATCCCTCCTTGCACTGTTTGCCCTCGTCGCCCTGCCGGTCATGGCCGCCGAGCCGACCCTGTACGGGCGTTACGAATACATCGCGCTGCCGGAAATCGGTGGTGAGGTGCTCAAGGCCAAGATGGACACCGGCGCGCTGACCGCCTCGCTGTCGGCCAAGGACATCGAGACCTTCACCCGCGACGGCGAGAACTGGGTGCGCTTCCGCCTCGGCACCAAGGACGCCAGCAACAAGGTCTATGAACACAAGATCGCGCGGATCAGCAAGATCAAGAGCCGCTCGGATGAGGAAGACGAGGGCGACAGCACCGAAGTCGCCAAGCGTCCGGTGGTCGATCTGGAACTGTGCCTGGGCAACGTCAAGCGCACCGTTGAGGTCAACCTGACCGACCGCAGCAACTTCAACTACCCACTGCTGATCGGTGCCAAGGCCCTGCGCGAGTTTGGCGCGGCAGTGAACCCGGCGCGACGTTTCACCACCGACAAGCCGGACTGCTAAGTGGTCTCATTGACGTAACGTCAGGCTTGGGGCACCGTTCGCGCACTTAACCCATGGGCTCGGACGCCATGCCTCATATCCTGATTGTCGAAGACGAACCGGCGATTGCCGACACGCTGATTTTTGCCCTGCAGGGCGAGGGGTTCGCCACCACGTGGCTGAGCCTCGGCGCGGCGGCGCTGGAGCATCAACGGCAGACCCCGGCTGACTTGATCATTCTCGATATCGGTCTGCCGGACATCAGCGGTTTCGAAACCTGCAAACAGCTGCGGCGCTTCAGTGAAGTGCCGGTGCTGTTTCTCAGCGCCCGGGACGCCGAGATCGATCGGGTGGTGGGGCTGGAGATCGGCGCCGACGATTACGTGGTCAAGCCGTTCAGCCCTCGTGAGGTCGCGGCGCGGGTGCGGGCGATTCTCAAACGCATGGCGCCGCGTCCTGCGGTGGATGTCGTTTCGGCCGTGTTTCGCATCGACCCCGAGCGTGTGCTGATCACCTACCGCGGCCAGCCATTGAGCCTGACCCGCCACGAATTCCGTCTGCTGCAATGCCTGCTCGAACAACCGCAGCGAGTGTTCAGCCGCGAGCAATTGCTAGATGCGCTGGGCGTGGCGGCGGACGCAGGCTACGAGCGCAGCATCGACAGCCACATCAAAAGCGTGCGCGCCAAACTGCGCCTGGTGCGGGCTGACGCCGAGCCGATCCAGACCCATCGCGGCCTCGGTTACAGCTACAGCCCGGGGCACAGCTGATGTCGCTGGGGCTGCGGATTTTTCTGGTGTATGTGCTGTTTGTCGGCCTGACCGGTTACTTCGTGCTCAACACGGTGATGGAAGAAATCCGCCCGGGCGTGCGCCAGTCCACCGAAGAAACCCTGGTCGACACCGCCAACCTGATGGCGGAAATCCTGCGTGATGATTTCAAGGCCGGCACGCTCAGCGAGAACCGCTGGCCCGAATTGTTGCGTGCCTACGGCGAGCGTCAACCGCAGGCGACGATCTGGGGCTTGCCGAAAAACCAGGTCAACCACCGCATCTACGTCACCGACGCCAAAGGCAGGGTAGTGCTGGATTCCAGCGGCGTGGCGGTCGGGCAGGATTACTCGCGCTGGAACGACGTCTACCTGACCCTGCGTGGCGAATACGGCGCGCGTTCAACCCGCAGCGACCCGAACGATCCGGCGTCCTCGGTGATGCACGTCGGCGCGCCGATTCGCGACAACGGCCGGATCATCGGCGTGGTTACCGTGGCCAAACCCAACAGCTCCTTGCAGCCTTATGTCGATCGCACCGAGCGGCGCTTGCTGTTTTACGGTGCCGGGCTGATCGGCCTCGGCCTGCTGTTCGGCGCTTTGCTGTCGTGGTGGCTGAGCCGCGCGCTGCACCGATTGACCGGTTACGCCCAAGCGGTGAGTGAAGGGCGCCGGGTTGAAGTGCCGCATTACCGTGGCGGCGAGCTGGAGCAACTGGCGACGGCGGTGGAGCAGATGCGCACCCAGCTCGAAGGCAAGGCTTACGTCGAGCGCTACGTGCACACCCTGACCCATGAACTGAAGAGCCCGCTGGCGGCGATTCGCGGTGCGGCGGAATTACTGCAGGGTGACATGCCGGCGATTCAGCGCTTGCGCTTTGTCGGCAACATCGACAGCGAAAGCGCGCGGATGCAGCAGTTGATCGAGCGGCTGCTGAATCTGGCGCAAGTCGAGCAACGCCAGGGTCTTGAGGAGCGCGTGGCGGTGCCGCTGGCAGGGCTGGTCGACGAATTGCTGCAGGCGCAGGCGGCGCGGATCGAGGGGCGGCGGCTCAAGGTCGAGCAGACAATTGCGCCGGATCTGTTATTGATCGGCGAGCCGTTTCTGCTGCGGCAGGCGTTGGGCAATCTGCTGGAGAATGCGCTGGATTTCACCCCGGTCGCCGGGTTGCTGCGTTTCAGTGCCGATCGAGTAGGGGAGCAGATTGAGTTGCGCTTGTTCAACGAAGCAGCGGCGATTCCCGAGTACGCCTTGCCGCGTTTGAGTGAGCGGTTCTACTCGTTGCCGCGTCCGGACAGTGGGCGCAAGAGCACCGGGTTGGGGCTGAACTTTGTTGCAGAAGTGGTGAAGTTGCACGGTGGGTCGATGCATATCCGTAACGTCGAGAGCGGCGTGGAAGTGATTTTGCGCCTGCCTTGAAAGCGTAAAAAGATCGCAGCCTTCGGCAGCTCCTACAGGGGAACGCAATCCCCTGTAGGAGCTGCCGAAGGCTGCGATCTTTTGATCTTTCCACACAATCTCCATATATCCCCCATATTTCTCCCACACAGCCCAACCAGACTCTGCCCATCCAAACAGGGAGAGTCCCATGAACAAGAATCTGACCATTAAGCTCGGGGCGATTGCCCTGCTGATCCTGCTGTTGCTGATACCGCTGCTGATGATCGACGGCATCATCGATGACCGTCAGCAACTGCGCGACGGCGTGCTCGAAGACATCGCCCGCAGCTCCAGCTACAGCCAGCAACTGAGCGGGCCGGTGATGGTAGTGCCGTATCGCAAAGTGGTGCGCACCTGGAAGACCAACGAGAAAACCAGTCAGCGCTATGAAGAGCTGGGCGAAGAGCGCGGTCGTTTGTACTTTCTGCCAGAGCGTTTCGAGCTCGATGGCCAGGTGCAGACCGAGCTGCGCAATCGCGGTATTTACGAAGCGCGACTGTTTCATGCCGACAATCGCATCAATGGGCATTTCTCGTTGCCGGCGCAGTTGGGGATCAAGGAAGACTTTGCCGACTACCAGTTCGACGCGCCGTTTCTGGCGGTGGGCATCAGCGATATTCGCGGCATTGAAAATGCGCTGAAACTGGAACTCGATGGCCAACGTCTGGACTTCGTGCCCGGCACCCAGGTGGGCTGGATCGGCGAAGGCGTGCGGGTCACGCTGCCGGCGCTGGATACCCGCAACGCCACGGAGCTGACCTTCGGTTTCGACCTGCGCCTGCAAGGCACCGGTTCGTTGCAGGTGTTGCCGGTGGGCAAAAGCAGTCACGTCAGCCTTGCTGCCAACTGGCCGCACCCCAGTTTCATCGGCAACTTCCTGCCGGGCAAACGCGAGATCAGCGACCAGGGTTTCAGCGCCGATTGGCAGACCACGTTCTTCTCCACCAACCTGCAAGAAGCGATGAGCCGTTGTGTCATGGGCAATGACTGCGAGGCGTTCAACGGGCGCAGCTTCGGCGTGAGTTTCATCGATCCGGTGGATCAGTATCTGAAGAGTGATCGGGCGATCAAGTATGCGCTGTTGTTCATCGTCCTGACGTTCGCCGGTTTCTTCCTGTTTGAAGTGCTCAAGAGTCTGGCGGTGCACCCGGTGCAATACGCGTTGGTCGGGGTGGCACTGGCGTTCTTCTACCTGTTGCTGTTGTCGTTGTCGGAGCACATCGGCTTTGCTCTGGCGTATCTGTTGTCGGCCAGTGGCTGTGTGCTGTTGATCGGGTTCTATGTCTGCCATGTGCTGCACAGCGTGCGTCACGGCCTGAGTTTTTCCGCGGGATTGGCGGCGTTGTATGGCCTGCTGTATGGCCTGCTGAGCGCCGAGGATTACGCGCTGTTGATGGGGTCGCTGTTGCTGTTTGGCCTGCTCGGGGTGTTCATGGTGCTGACGCGCAAACTCGACTGGTACGGGATCGGGCAGAAACCGGCCAAGTCGCTGGCGTTTGATGTGGAGGCGATGCAATGAGCGGATTGCGCGAGGATCAGCGCTGGAAGGAAGAATTGGTGACGCGGATTGTCGGGTTTCTGCCAATGAGAACGAGCTGGTGCATTCGCGAGCAGGCTCGCTCCCACAGGAGTACGCATTCCAATGTGGGCGCGAGCCTGCTCGCGAAGGGGCCGGATCAGGCGCCGCAGCCTTAAGGCTTGGGCATGGTGGCGACCATGGACGGTCGCTGGCTCACGTCGAAATACCAGTTGGCCAGTTGCGGATTGGCGCTGCGCCAGTCCAGATCCGGATGACGCAGGTCGATGTAACCCAGCGCACAAGCAACGCTGATCGCCGCGACGTCGAAATGGCTGGTCAGCTCGGCAATGGCGTCACTTTCCAGATAAGCCAGGGCGCGCCGGATCTTCTCGCGCTGGGCATCAAGCCACTCGTCCCAGTGCTTTTCCGGGGCGCGCAGCACCAGTTCGTAACGCACCATCACCGAGGCGTCCATGATCCCGTCGGCCATCGAGGCCAGGGTCAGACGCCGCCAGCGGGCCGCGCCTTCGCGGGGGATCAACGGATTGCCGACGTGCTGCTGGTCGAGGTATTCGAGGATCACGCGGCTGTCATGGATCACGCTGCCGTCGGCCAGACGCAGGGCCGGGATCTTGCCCAGCGGGTTGTCGGCGTTGAGCGCGGTGTCCGGGCTGACCGGGGTGAGGACGCAGTCTTGCAGGGCGACGCGATCCTGCTGGCCGGTCTCGTGCAACAGCACCATCACTTTGCGCACGAACGGGGAGAGCGTGTTGTGAAACAGGGTCATGCTGGGGGCGGACATTGGCAAACCTCGGTGGTCATCGAAGAACAGCAGGTTAGCCGTAGGAGCTGCGGAACGCTGCGATCTTTTGATCCTGATATTAAAAAAGGATCAAGATCAAAAGATCGCAGCGTTCCAAAGCTCCTGCAGGTGTTCAGTTTCGCGGCAACAAACCTCTTATGGCCAGATACGCCGGCACGCCCAGGCCGACCCAGCTCAACGCATCCCAGATCCCGTCCCCCAACAACGCCGAAAACAACCCCGCCGCACTCAACAGTGCGATCACCAGCGGTGTGCTGAAGACCTTCCAGAAATTGGTCTGACGCGGCTTCATGCAGCAGCCTCCGTCGGCAGTGGTTTAGCAGCCCTGCGCCGCACCACCCAGAGATACACGCCGCTGCCGAGGACGATGATGGTCAGCACGTCGAGGGTCGCCCAGAGGATCTTCATCGGCATGCCGCCGTAGTCGCCGAAGTGCAGCGGCTGGGACATGCCCATGGCGTCCATGTACCACGGGCGCTCTCCGACGGCAGTGACCTGCAGGGTGCTGGCGTCGATCAGTACCGGCGTCAGCAGGTGCGAGGTCAGGTGCGTGCCGCCCTTCATGAACACCGCATAGTGATGCTCGCTGGAAAACCGCGTGCCGGGGAAGGCAATGAAGTCCGGATTCATTTCCGGCGCCACATCGCGGGCGATGTCGAGCAGGCGGGTGGCGGGGGCCAGTCGGGTCAACGGTGGGGCATCGCGATAGGGCGCGACCATGGCGGTCAGCGTGTCATTGCGCCAAGCGGCGATGAGCAGGTCGGCGCAGGCGCTGATCACTCCGGTGACGCCGACGACCAAGGCCCAGGTCAGGGTAACGACGCCGATCAGGTTGTGCAGGTCGAGCCAGCGCAGGCGGCTGGACTTGTCCTGACGCACGGTGCCGAACTGCAAGCGGCGCATGAACGGCAGGTACAACACCGTCCCCGAAATGATCGCGACCACGAACAGCAATCCCATGAACGCCAGCAGCAGTTTGCCCGGCAGCCCGGCAAACATGTCGACGTGCAGACGCAGGATGAACAGCATCAGCCCGCCATTGGCCGACGGGGTTTCCAGCGCTTCACCGGTACGCGCATCGAGCATGAAGGTGTGCGACGAGTTAGGTTCGGTGCCGGCGGTCTTCGCCATGATCGTCAACACGGCGTTGGGCTCGTCGTCTTCGAAACCGAAGTACTGCACCACGTCGCCGGGACGATGTTTTTCCGCAGCTTCGACCAGTTGCGCCAGATTCAGGCGCGGCGTGTCGGCCGGCATCTCGCGCACTTGCGGCGCATCGCCGAGCAGGTGCTCGATCTCGTGATGGAAAATCAGCGGCAGGCCGGTCAATGCCAACAACAGCAGAAACACGGTGCAGATCAGGCTGCTCCAGGTGTGGATGAACGACCAGCGGCGGATGGTTTTACTTTTCATTTCGTGACCTTGAAAAACACCAAAGCCGTCCCCGCAGGGACGGCCTGATGACAGGACCGGTTGGCACTCAGTCGCTTACCACTTGTAGGTGGCGCTGGCGACGACGCTGCGCTGGTCGCCGTAGTAGCAGTAGAAACCGTCGCAGGTGGAGATGTAGTCCTTGTCGAACAGGTTGGTGGCGTTGACCGCGACCGATGCACCTTTGAGGCTGTTGTCCAGGCGGCCGAGGTCGTAATGCACCGAGGCGTCGAACACAGTGTAGGCGTCTGCCTTGCCCAGCCAGGTGTTGGCCTTGTCGCCATAGGTGTTGCCGGTGTAACGCACGCCACCGCCGATGCCGAAGCCGTCGAGTACGCCGCTGTGCCAGGTGTAATCGGTCCACAGCGAAGCTTGCTGGTTAGGCATCAGTTGCAGGCGATTGCCCTTGTCCACGCCTTTCTGCACTTCGGACTTGGCCAGGGTGTAGGCGGCGATGACTTTCAGGTTGTCGGTGACGTCCGAAACCGCTTCCAGCTCCAGGCCTTTGACCTTCACTTCACCGGCCTGGCTTGGAATCGTCACGTTGTTGACGATGGTGTTGACCGAGACGTTCTTCTGGGTGAGGTCATACACCGCAGCGCTCAACAAGGTCTTGCTGCCCGGCGGCTGGTACTTGATGCCCAGTTCCCATTGCTTGCCTTCGGTCGGCTTGAGCGAGCCGGTGGAAGTGGCGTCGGCGCCGGCCGTGGGCTGGAACGATTCGGCGTACGACAGGTACGGCACGAAGCCCGAGTCGAACACGTAGCTGAGCGCTGCGTTGCCACTGAACGCCTTGTCACGCTGGGTGTTGGTGGCGTCGCCCTTGTTGATGAACTGCGTGCTGGTGTGCACCCAGTCTTCACGCCCGCCCAGGGTCAGGCGCCACTGGTCGAGGGCCATTTGGTCCTGCACGTAGAGGCCGGTCTGGTAGGTCTTCTGGTCATAGTCATAGAACGCCGAAGAGCGTGCTGGGCGGGTGATCGGCTGACCGTAGATCGGGTTGTTGACGTTGATGTCCGGCGCGGTGCCGAAGATCGACGTGTAGTTGGTGTTGCTGCGCTGGTGATCCAGACCGAGCAACAGCGTATGGCGGATGTCGCCGGTGGCGAAGTCGGCCTGGAAGTTGTTGTCCACGGCGAACTGGCTGATGTCTTCATCGACGTTGGTGGTGCCGCGACCGACATTGCCCTGATCGTCCACGGTGAAACCGGCGAACGATGGGTTGTAGCTGTTGACGGTCACGGTCTGGAACGACAGGTCTGACTTGGTGTAACGCAGGTTCTGCTTGAACTGCCACACATCGTTCAGACGATGCTCGAAGGCATAACCGAGCGCGTAGTAGGTGCGGTCGTAGAAGTCGTAGTCCGGGTCACCGAGGTTCTTGTGATGGGAAATCTTGCCGAACGGCATGTCGATCCTGGTGCCCTGGATCGGGTAGAACTGGCTGGTGACTCCGGTATCGTCGCGGGTGAACTGGCTCAGCAGGGTGAACTTGGTATCGTCGTCGATGTTCCAGGTCAGGCTCGGCGCGATGTTGTAGCGCTTGTTTTCGATGTGATCGATCTGCGTGTCGCTGTCGCGCACCACACCGCTGATGCCGTAGAGAAACTGCCCGGCGTCGTCGATCTTGCCGGTGCTGGCGAAGTTGATCTGACGGTGGTTGTCGCTGCCGTACTGCAACTGGATTTCGCTGCTGGCGTCGCTGCTCGGGCGCCGGCTGACCATGTCCAGCAGACCGCCCGGCGGCGTCTGGCCGTAAACGGAAGAGGCCGGGCCGCGCAGCAGGGCGAGGCGATCGAGGTTCCAGGTTTCCTGTTTCGGGTTGGCGTATACGCCTTTGGGCAGCGGCAGGCCATCGAGGAACTGGGTCGGCTCGAAACCGCGCACGCGCAGCCAGTCGGCGCGGGTGTCGCTGCCGTAGCTGCTGGCGGTGATGCCCGGCATATAGCGCACGGCGTCATCGAGACTGTGCACGCTGCGATCGTCCATTTGCTGACGGGTGGCGACCGAGATCGAGCGTGGTGCTTCGACCAGCGCAGTGTCGGTCTTGCTGCCGGCGGCGGTGCGAGTGGCGGTGTAACCTTCGACCGGACCCCAGGCCGTTTCCAGGTTTTCCACGCCGATCACTGCGGTTTCCGGCAGCGCCAGTGTTCCTTCTGGGACGGCAACCAGGGTGTAGGTGCCGGCGCTGCTTTGTTCCAGTTGCAGACCGGTGCCACGCAGGGCAGCACGCAGTGCCCCGGCGGCATCGTATTGGCCGCTGACCGGTGCCGAGGTCTTGCCGGCGGCCAGCGACGGGTTCAGCGACAGCGCGAGGCCGCCCTGGCTGGCGATCTGATTCAGCGTCGTCGACAACGAAGCGGCCGGCAGGTTGTAGGCGCGTACGCTGGACGCCTGTTCAGCGGCGAGCAACGGGTTGCTGATCAGCGGCGCGCTGAGGGCAATGGCGACCGCCAACAGACTGGGGCGCAACAAGGTGTCTAGCGAACGGGACATGCGAAGGCTCCTGAATGGAAATATTTCTCAATTGCCTGTGTGCCGGACGAGAATTGAAAAGTGATAGGGCTGGATGAAAATAATTTCGATTAACTGAGAGTGGGGCGGCCGATTCGGAATTTTCGAGTGCGGCGGGTGGCCCTATCGCGAGCAGGCTCACTCCTACAGGGGGAACGCATTCCAACTGTAGGAGCGAGCCTGCTCGCGAAAGCGATTTGTCAGGCACCAGATAAATCAGGGCTTGGTATCAGCCTTCGCCACCGTGACCCAATACGGCGTGTGCTGCTCGATCTGCACCGGCAGGGTCGGCAGCAGGGCGCTCAGGGCCTTGTCGGTGTCGTGCAGCGGGAAGCTGCCGGTGATGCGCAGGTCAGCGACTTCCGGCGTCACGCCCAGATGCCCTCGGCGATAACGAGCCAATTCATGCACCAGATCTTCCAGTCGCGCGTTGTCCACCACCAGCATGCCCCGGGTCCAGGCATCGGCGCCGGGCGTGAGCGCGGCGACCGCGTCGAGGCCGTCATTGCGGATCAGCACTTGCTGGCCTTCGCGCAGGATCTGCTCTTCAGGATGGTTTTGCGGATGCGCCGCTACCGCCGATTGCAGGACGCTCAGACGCGTGCCTTGGTCTTCACGCTTGACCAGAAACCGCGTGCCCAACGCGCGCATGCTGCCTTCGCGGGTCTCGACGATGAACGGCCGCGCATCGCCGTGACCGGTCTCGACCATGATCTCGCCTTCCTGCAATACGATCAGTCTCTGCCTGGCATCGAAGCGCACATCCACCGCGCTGTGGGTGTTGAGATTGAGCACGGTGCCATCGGCCAGGCGCACCGTGCGCTGCTCACCGGTGGCGGTGCGTTGATCGGCGAGCCAGTAATCCAGCGGCAAGTAGCGATCACCGGCAAACAGCGCGAGACCGATCACCGCCACCACACTGGCCAATCCACTGCCGAGCTTGCGCACACGGCGTCGAATGCCTTCGCGCGATTGCAGCAAGGCCGCGCGGGCCGGGCCGTTGGCGACGCTGAAACGCTGATCGAGCATGCCTAGCTGGCGCCAGGCGCGGGCGTGTTCTTCATGGGCCGCATGCCACTTGGCAAACTCCTCGCGTTCCAGTGGACTGCCGGAATCCAGCGACAATTGCCAGGCAATCGCCGCGTCCAGCACCTGCGCCGAGACCGGTCTGGAGCTGGCCGGGTTCATGTCGGCTCACCGTACAGGGCGATGTAGCACTGGCGAATGCCTTGCGCGAGGTACTGCCGCACGCGGGGCACCGAGACCCCGAGCTTCTCGGCGATTTCGGCATGGCCGAGGCCGTCGAGGCGGTTATACAGGAAAGCGGTGCGGGCTTTGGTCGACAGTTTGCCAAGCAGACGGTCGATGGCTTTGAGGTCTTCGAGGATCAGTTGCTGCTCTTCCACCGAAGGTTGTTCGCCTTCGGGGATCAGCATCAACTCGGTGAGGTAGGCCTGCTCCAGCGCGGCGCGGCGGAAGTAGTCGAACAGCAGGCCCTTGGCGATCGCCACCAGAAATGCCCGTGGTTCGCGCGGCGTCAGCAGTTCATCGCGACCGAGCAGACGCACGAAGGTGTCCTGGCTCAAGTCTTCGGCCCGTTGTGGGCACGCCACATTGCGCCGCAACCAGCTCAGCAGCCAACCGCGATGGTCGCGATACAACGCACCGACGAGTTCACTGTGAGGGCTTGGGACTGACGACACCAGACGCACCGATTGGGAAATGTTAACCAACGAGAATTGTTCGCGATTCTCGCAGAGGTGGGAATGGTTAGCAATTGGCCACTGGTCAGGTGACGCGGTTGGATAGCCCTGTAGGAGCTGCCGCAGGCTGCGATCTTTTGATCTTGCTTTTAAAAACAAGATCAAAAGATCGCAGCCTGCGGCAGCTCCTACAGGGGGATTTGATTGGTGTTTAGAAGGTCGGCGCCTGCTGACGACGCTTCCACTGGCTCATGCGTTGCTGAAGGTTCAACGGACTATGAATCTGCTGCTGCCGCGCCCGGCTGAACAGGATCAACGCCAGTTCCGCCGTGGCCAGCGCGTCGGCACTCGCGTTGTGCCGCTCAAATACCTCAAGCTTGAACCAGTCGATCCATTCATCCAGCCCGGCCTCGCGGATATTCGCCTGCGGGCACAGCAGCGGTGCCATGTCCGCGACATCCAGAAACACATTCTGCAGCTTGTAGCCCAGGTGTTCCTTCAGTGCTCGTCCGAGCATGTGCTGATCGAAGCGCGCATGAAACGCCAGCACCGGACTGTCGCCGATAAACTCCATAAACTCCAGCAACGCCTCGGCCGGGTCGCTGCCGGCGGCAAGCGCATTCGGTCCCAGGCCATGAATCAACACGCTGGGGCTGAGCTTCAGCTCCCGGCATTGCAGGGTGCGCTCGAACTGCTGACTGAAGTCGATCGCGCCGTCTTCGATCACCACGGCGCCGATCGACAGCACCCGATCCTTGTTCAGGTTCAGCCCGGTGGTTTCCAGATCGAGCACCACCCAGCGCTGTTCACGCAGGCTGCATTCTTTCAGTTCGCTGATCGCCGGCAACGTCGCCAGACGTTGTTGCAGGTCTGCCGACAGCAAAGGGCCGGCCGGCCGTAGCCACGAAAACAGGCTCATAGCTGATACCGCAGGGCCAGGCTGCTCTGCAGGCGCTGGGCCTGGCGCAGGGATTCACGCAGGATGCGCCGGTCCAGATGATTGAGGCTGTCGGGATCGACGCGGTTCGACCAGGGCAGATTCTCACGCGTCTGGATCTGGTGTTGCTGCATGCGCGTCTGCTGGATGAAGTGATACGCCTCTTCATACGCGGCGCCGTCGAGACGTTCGATGACTTCTTTTTCGACCAGCTGACGCAGGCGCTCCAGAGTGTTGTTGGTTTCGATGCCATGCGCCAGCGCCAACAGTCGTGCGCCGTCGACGAAGGGCGTCAGGCCCTGGACCTTGAGATCGAGGGTCGCTTTCTCGCCGTTCTTGCGCGCCAGCACAAACTCGCGAAAGCGTCCCACGGGCGGGCGATTGCGCAGGGCGTTCTCGGCCATCATGCGCTGGAACAAACGGTTGTCGCCGACCTGATCGAGAATTCCCCGGCGCAGTTGCGCGCAACCTTTTTCTTCGCCCCAGACCACCCGCAGGTCGAAATAGATACTCGAACCGAGCAGGTTCTCCGGCGTCGCCTCGCGGATGAACGCCGCAAAGCGTCGCGCCCATTCTGCCCGGGACAGGCACAGCTCGGGATTGCCGGCCATGATGTTGCCCTTGCACAGGCTGAAGCCGCACTGCGCCAGGCTCTGGTTGATCTGCTGGGCGATCGGCAGCAGCTTGCCGCGAATCTCCGCCGCGTGTGCCGCGTCCCGCGCTTCGAACAGAATGCCGTTGTCCTGGTCGGTGTGCAGCGTCTGCTCGCGTCGGCCCTCGCTGCCGAAACACAACCAACTGAACGGTACGCCGGGGTCGCCTTTTTCGGCGAGGGTCAGTTCGATCACCCGGCACACGGTGTGGTCGTTGAGCAGGGTGATGATGTGGGTGATCTGCGTCGAAGACGCACCGTGGGCGAGCATGCGTTCGACCAGTTGGCCGATCTCGCCGCGCAGGCTCACCAGTTGCTCGATGCGCTGGGCACTGCGGATGGTCCGGGCCAGATGCACCAGATCGACCCGTTGCAGCGAGAACAGATCACGCTCGGAAACCACGCCACACAGACGCTGATCCTTGACCAGACAGACGTGGGCGATGTGCCGTTCGGTCATGGCAATCGCCGCGTCGAAAGCGCTGTGATCCGGCGACAGGAAGAACGGCGAACAGGTCATGTGGTGCTCGATGGTTTCGCTGAAATCACCGCTGCCATTGGCGACCACTTCGCGCAGGTCACGCAGGGTGAAGATCCCCAGCGGCGCTTTGTGTTCATCCACCGCGACGATGCTGCCGACCTGTTGCTCGTGCATCAGCTTCACCGCTTCGCGCAGTGGCGTGCCCGGGCTGCAGGTCACCGGATGGCGCATCGCCAATTCGCCGAGGCGGGTGTTCAGCGAATACTGGGTGCCGAGGGTTTCCACGGCTTTCTGCTGGACTTGCTGGTTGACCTGATCGAGCAGGCTGCTGACTCCGCGCAAAGCGAAATCGCGGAAGCTGTTGGACAGGGCGAACAGCTTGATGAACGCCGGTTTGTTCAGTTGCAGGCAGAAGGTGTCTTCGCTGGCCAGATGCTCGGTGCGGGTCGCCCGTTCGCCAATCAGCGCGGCCAGCGGGAAGCATTCGCCGGTGGTGATCTCGAAGGTGGTTTCGGTGCCGGGCCGGGTGATGTGCTGGCGTTCGCCGACCACCCGGCCCTGTTTGACGATGTAGAAATATTCGACCGGCCCGTCGGCGGGCTTGATGATGCTCTCGCCCTGGCCATAGAAACGCAGCTGACATTGCTCCACCAGATAAGCCAGGTGGGCATGTTCCATCTGATTGAAGGGCGGGAAGCGCTGGAGGAATTGCAGAGTGCCCTGAATATTCTGCAACACCGCGGTTTTCCCTGCCTGGGTGAAGGCGTCCGCTCTACTCATAACCATTACCGCAGTCTTTTTTGAATTGTTGTTGTCGGATCGTTGCAGCCATGGTCGGCCCCTGCGCGCGGGGTGCCCATTGGACGTAAGTCTAGGTTTGCCGTGCCGTTCGGCGCATTTGGGAAGTGCCCTACAAAAACAGTCGGAAATTCCCCCGCCAGCCTCTTGGAAAAAAATCCGACGAAGTGCACATTGAAGCTCTGCTTAGCGATGTCTGACGACTGTGCCAGGTGACTGAATTGAAAACGTAGAGAATGCCATGTCCGACCACGATATTTTGAGCGACGCCGAGCGTGAAGCGCTCAGTGCTGTAATGCTCGAACCCGATCTGCCGCCGCAGCGTGTACTGATCGTCGATGACGACAAGGACGCCCGGGAGCTTTTGTCGGAGATACTCGCGTTGGATGGCATTCGTTGCATGACCGCCGCCAGCGGTGAAACCGCGCTGAAGATGCTCGACGAAAAACCCTCGATCGGGCTGGTGATCACTGATTTGCGCATGGGCAATGTCGGTGGGCTGGATTTGATTCGGCAGGTACGTGAGTCGGAGCGGGCGGCATTGCCGATCATCATTGTCTCGGGCGACGCGGATGTGAAGGACGCCATTGCGGCGATGCACCTGAGCGTGGTGGATTTTCTGCTCAAGCCGATTGATACGGCGAAGCTGCTGGGCCTGGTCAAACACGAATTGGGCATTGAGCCCTGACTTTTTGAAGATCAAGAGATCGCAGCCTTCGGCAGCTCCTACTTGAGATCAAGAGATCGCAGCCTTCGGCAGCTCCTACATGAGATCATCTGTAGGAGCTGCCGAAGGCTGCGATCTTTTGATTTTGCTTTCCAAAGAAAAAGCCCTGATCTCTCGACCAGGGCTTTTTCACATCAGCGCAAATTTACAGGCCGTTGGCCTTCTTGAACTCGCGACGACGACGGTGCAACACCGGCTCGGTGTAGCCGTTCGGCTGTTTGGTGCCTTCGATCACCAGTTCGACCGCTGCCTGGAAGGCGATGTTGCTGTCGAAGTTCGGTGCCAGCGGACGGTACAGCGGGTCGTTGGCGTTCTGCCGGTCGACCACCGGCGCCATGCGCTTGAGGCTTTCCATCACTTGCGCCTCGGTGACGATACCGTGGCGCAGCCAGTTGGCGATGTGCTGGCTGGAGATCCGCAGCGTCGCACGGTCTTCCATCAGGCCGATGTCATTGATGTCCGGCACTTTCGAACAACCCACGCCCTGGTCGATCCAGCGCACCACGTAACCGAGAATGCCCTGGGCGTTGTTGTCCAGCTCGTTCTTGATCTGCTCCGGCGTCCAGCTTGGGTTGACCGCCAGCGGAATGGTCAGGATGTCGTCCACCGAAGCACGGGCACGCTTGGCCAGTTCAGCCTGACGAGGGAACACGTCGACCTTGTGGTAGTGCAGCGCGTGCAGCGCAGCGGCGGTCGGCGACGGTACCCAGGCGGTGTTCGCACCTGCGAGCGGGTGAGCGATTTTCTGTTCGAGCATCGCCGCCATCAGGTCGGGCATCGCCCACATGCCTTTACCGATCTGCGCACGACCTTGCAGGCCGGTGCTCAGGCCGATATCGACGTTCCAGTTCTCGTAGGCGCCGATCCACTTCTCGGCCTTCATGTCGGCCTTGCGCACCATCGGGCCGGCTTCCATGGAGGTGTGGATTTCGTCGCCGGTACGGTCGAGGAAACCGGTGTTGATGAACACCACGCGCTCGCTGGCGGCCTTGATGCAGGCCTTGAGGTTGACCGTGGTGCGGCGCTCCTCGTCCATGATCCCGACTTTCAGCGTGTTGCGTTTCAGACCCAGCACGTCTTCGATGCGGCCGAACAGCTCGTTGGTGAACGCCGCTTCTTCCGGGCCGTGCATCTTCGGTTTGACGATGTAGACCGAGCCGGTGCGAGTGTTCTTGCGCGAAGTGTTGCCGTTGAGGTTGTGCATCGCCGCCAGGCACGTCAACAGACCGTCGAGGATCCCTTCCGGCACTTCGTTGCCGTGTTTGTCGAGGATCGCGTCGATGGTCATCAGGTGACCGACGTTACGCACGAACAACAGCGAGCGACCGTGCAGGGTCAGTTCACTGCCATCGACCCTGGTGTAGGTGCGATCCGGGTTCATGGTGCGGGTGAAGGTCTGGCCGCCCTTGGCGACTTCTTCGGACAGGTCGCCCTTCATCAGGCCGAGCCAGTTGCGGTAGATCACCACTTTGTCGTCGGCATCGACGGCAGCCACGGAGTCTTCACAGTCCATGATGGTGGTCAGTGCCGCTTCCATCAGGATGTCTTTGACGCCGGCGGCATCGGTCTGGCCGACCGGGGTGCTGGCGTCGATCTGGATTTCGAAATGCAGGCCGTGGTTCTTCAGCAGAATCGCGATCGGCGCGTCTGCCGGGCCCTGGAAGCCGATCAGCTGAGCGTCGTTGCGCAAGCCGGTGTTGCTGCCGCCCTTGAGGGTGACCAGCAGTTTGCCGTCAACGATCTTGTAACCGGTGGAATCGACATGGGAGCCGGCCGCCAGTGGCGCCGCCTCGTCGAGGAACGCACGGGCGAAGGCGATGACTTTGTCGCCACGCACCTTGTTGTAGCCTTTGCCTTTTTCCGCGCCACCGTCTTCGCTGATCGCGTCGGTGCCGTACAGGGCGTCGTACAGCGAACCCCAGCGGGCGTTCGAGGCATTGAGGGCGAAGCGGGCGTTCATCACCGGCACCACGAGTTGCGGGCCGGCGGTACGGGCGATTTCATCATCGACGTTTTGCGTCGTTGCCTGGAAATCAGCCGCTTCTGGCAGCAGATAACCGATTTCTTGCAGGAAGGCTTTGTAGGCTACGGCGTCGTGCGCCTGACCAGCACGCTCCTGGTGCCAGGCATCAAGACGAGCCTGGAATTCATCGCGTTTGGCGAGTAGGGCTTTGTTCTTCGGCGCCAGGTCATGAATGACCTTGTCGGCGCCTTCCCAGAATTTTTCGGCGGTGAGGCCGGTACCGGGAATGGCTTCGTTGTTCACGAAGTCGAACAGGACTTTGGCGACCTGCAGGCCACCGACTTGAACGTGTTCAGTCATTGCTTGCCTCACTCTGCTCAGCTATTTCGCTTTTCAGCTCTTCAATTTGACAATGAAGCCTCTGGCCATTTAAACCACAAACCTTCCGACCAGTACATGCCATTGCTGGCGGCTGGGCTGGGACCAATCAACGGCTTGGGGGCCTTGCTGACGGGGCTTTCAGGGTTGCGACGTGCCTTGGGCAGACATCGATCCAGCGTTATGTAGTGCGCGCCGAGGCATACTACATGATGCGTTGCGCTTGTGAAAATCAGACTAATAACGTCGTTCTGCGACCTCATGACGCATTGCGGTCACGTCGCGGAACGGGATGTTCTCAAAAAACCATCGGATTGTTCCAGTTAAATATAAAAAGTTGTACACATAAGTGCTGTGCAGCTTCCATTCAGTGTCGATGAGCCTGCTTTTGTGGCAGGGAGCTTGCTCCCGCTCGGGTGTGAAGCATCCGCGAAAGATATTACTGACTGAAGAGGGCATCCTGCGGCCGCCAGCGGGAGCAGGCTCCCTCGCCACAGGTGTTGTTCACTTGAGCATGGCGGCTGAATGTCGGTGCTTGCCTATACTTGCCTTTCTATAACAAAAATCATGACAAGAGGGCGCGCCATGGACCATCTCGTACTCACTGTGTTTGCTCCGGACAAGCCCGGGCAGGTCGAGCGCATCGCCCAATGCATCGCCGAGCACGGCGGCAACTGGCTGGAAAGCCGCATGTCACGGATGGCCGGGCAGTTCGCCGGAATTCTGCGGGTGGGCGTACCGGCGGAGGCTTACGACGAATTAGTCGATTCCCTACAAGCGCTGTCGGAACAGGGCATTCGCGTGCTGATCGCCGAGAGTGGCATTGAGCAGTCCTGCACCTGGAAACCGATCGCCATGGAGCTGGTGGGCAATGACCGCCCGGGCATCGTGCGCGACATCACCCGCTTGCTCAGCGAGCAGGGGGTGAACCTCGAACGGCTGGTGACCGAAGTGCGGCCGGCGCCGATGAGCAGCGAGCCGTTGTTTCACGCCGAAGCGATTCTGGCGGTGCCGCTGACCCTGTCGCTGGATGTGCTGCAGTCGCGCCTGGAAACCCTGGCGGATGATCTGATGGTCGAACTGGTGTTAAGCACAGACCTTTAAGCGCCGTCGGGGTTATCCAGTTTTAACGTGCACCTGCCTGTGGATAACCTGTAGAGACCGGGCGCAACGCCACGTCGGCCATGGCTTGCAGCCAACTGATCAAAAAACCGCCAACATTCAGTGACTTGCACACAAACGGCGGGGATCACGCTGTGGATAACCTTGGGAAGGAACGTTGCAGGCCACGAGAACCGTGGCCTGCGAAGCTTTGTGCGTTTTTTGATCAGTTGCGCCGACGCAAACTGATCACCGCATCGACGCTGTAAACGGCCAGACCGGCCCAGATGAAGATGAACGCGATCAGCGTGCTCGACGACAAGTGCTCACCGAACAGCAGCACCGCCTGTAGCAGCACCAGCGTAGGCGCCGTGTACTGGAGGAAACCGATAGTGGTGTAGGGCAGATGACGGGTAGCGGCGTTGAAGCACACCAGCGGCACCAGCGTCACCGGGCCGGCCGCCACCAGCCACCAGGCTTGCGAGGTGGTCCAGAACTCCGGTTGTGCGCTGGTGGCGGTCTGATTGAACAGCAGCCAGGCCACGGCGATCGGCACCAGCATCCAGGTCTCCACCACCAGCCCCGGCAAGGCCTTGACCGGCGCTTGTTTGCGGATCAAGCCGTAAAAGCCGAAGGTCAGCGCCAGCACCAGCGACACCCACGGCAGACTGCCGACCTGCCACACCTGCTGCGCCACGCCAACGGCCGCCAGCCCCACGGCGATCCACTGCATGCGCCGCAGGCGTTCGCCGAGAATCAGCATCCCCAACAGCACGTTGACCAGCGGGTTGATGTAGTAACCGAGGCTCGCTTCGAGCATGCGCCCGTTGTTCACCGACCACACGTAGGTCAGCCAGTTGGCCGCGATCAGGGTGCCGCTCAGGGCCAGGATCGCCAGACGCTTGGGGTTGTCGAGCAACTCGCGCAACCAGCCCGGGTGCTTCCACACCATCAGCAACAGCGCGCCGAACAGCGCCGACCACAACACGCGGTGAATGATGATCTCGACAGCGGGGACTTCGGCGATGGCTTTGAAGTAGATCGGGAACAGGCCCCAGATAATGTAGGCACTCAGGCCCAGAATGTACCCGCGACGCGGGTTGGCGGCTTGCATGCAGAATCCTTGCTTAGGCAGCTGACAAAGCAGGGATTGTAAGGAGATTTGTCTCGGAATGCCTGAGCTGATTGGTCAGAAAAGTGTGAACACCAGAACCCTGTAGGAGTGAGCCTGCTCGCGATAGCGGTCTGACATTCAACATTTACGTCGACTGATAAAACGCTATCGCGAGCGGGCTCACTCCTACAGAGGCGGTGGTGAATCAGAAGAGTTTCAGGGGTTCTTCATTCAGCGCTGACAGTTGCTCACGCAAGGCCAGCACCTGATCGCCCCAATACCGTTCCGTACCGAACCACGGAAAACTGTGCGGGAACGCCGGGTCGTCCCAGCGCCGCGCCAGCCAGGCACTGTAGTGCATCAGGCGCAGGGCGCGCAGCGGTTCGATCAGCGCCAGTTCACGGGGATCGAAGTCGTGGAATTCGTTGTAGCCGTCCATCAGCTCCGACAGTTGGCCGAGGCATTCCTGACGGTCGCCGGCGAGCATCATCCAGATGTCCTGCACGGCCGGACCCATGCGGCAGTCGTCGAGGTCGACGATGTGAAACATTTCATCGCGGCACATCATGTTGCCGGGGTGGCAGTCGCCATGCATGCGGATGTTCTGGTGCGGCGTGGCGGCGTAGACGTCTTCGACCCGCTTGAGCAGGTCGCGGGCCACTGACTCGTAGGCCGGCAGCAAGCTCTTGGGGATGAAGTTGCCTTCAAGCAACGTCGCCAGCGAGGCATGGCCGAAGTTCTGCACGCCCAGTGCTTCACGGTGTTCGAACGGTTTGGTCGCACCGACCGCATGAATGCGCCCGAGCAACTGACCGAGGCGATACAACTGATCGAGATTGCCCGGCTCCGGCGCACGGCCGCCGCGACGCGGAAACAGGGTGAAACGGAAACCGGCGTGTTCGTGCAGGGTCTGGCCGTTGTGAATCAGCGGCGCCACCACGGGAATCTCGACGTCGGCCAGTTCGAAGGTGAACTGGTGTTCTTCGAGGATGGCTTCGTTGGTCCAGCGTTGCGGACGGTAGAACTTGGCGATCAGCGGTTCGGAGTCTTCGATGCCGACCTGATAGACGCGGTTCTCATAGCTGTTGAGCGCGAGAATGCGCGCATCACTGAGAAACCCGATGCTTTCGACGGCATCGAGCACGAGATCGGGGGTGAGGGTTTCAAACGGGTGGGCCATGCTGACTCCTGCGCGCAGCAGGCTGCCGCGTCCGGCCCAGCATGGTAGCGCAGATGGCAGCGGGGTAGTTGGTTGGTGTCGGGTTGGACTTCTTCGCGAGCAGGCTCGCTCCCACATTTGGAATGCAATCTTCTGTGGGAGCGAGCCTGCTCGCGAAAGCGATTTATCAGGCGCCGACGACGCCGCCATCCTCGCGGGTAATCGCCATCACCGAAGACCGTGGCTTGCCATTCGGCAGATGCTCGGGGAAGGTCGAACCACCGTTCTCGCCCGGATGCTGGATCCCGACAAACAGGGTTTTCTGATCCGGCGAGAAGCTGATCCCGGTGACTTCGCAACCAATCGGCCCGACCATGAACCGGCGAATCTCACCGGTCTTGGGATCGGCACAGAGCATCTGGTTGTTACCCATTCCGGCAAAGTCGCCGGCGTTGCTTGAGTCGCCGTCAGTCAGAATCCACAAGCGCCCGGCCTTGTCGAAGCCCAAACCGTCCGGGCTGTTGAACATATTCTGCGGGGTGATGTTCGACGAACCACCCTTCGGCGTGCCGGCATGTACACCCGGATTGCCGGCGACCACAAACAGATCCCAGGCGAAGGTTTTCGCCGCATGATCGTCGCGGTCAGTGCGCCAGCGCAGGATCTGCCCGTAGACGTTCTTCGCGCGCGGGTTCGGCCCGCCCACCGGCTGCCCGTCTTCGCCGCGCTTGGCGTTGTTGGTCAGGGTGCAATAAACCTGGCCGTCCTTCGGGCTGACCACGATCCATTCGGGGCGGTCCATGCGCGTGGCGCCGACCACACTGGCGGCGAGGCGTGCGTGGATCAGTACTTCGGCCTGATCGGCGAAACCGCTGCTGGCGTCGATGCCGTTCTTGCCGTGAGTCAGTTCGATCCACTGGCCCTGGCCTTTCGGGTGATCAGGGTTGCCGTCACCGGCGTCGAACTTGGCCACATACAGCGTGCCGTGGTCGAGGATGTCGCGGTTGGCTTTCGCATTGCGATGGTTGATGCGGTCGCGGCTGACGAACTTGTAGATGAACTCGCCGCGTTCGTCGTCGCCCATGTACACCACGGCGCGACCGTCATCGGTCTCGGCCAGCGCGGCGTTTTCATGCTTGAAGCGACCGAGTGCGGTGCGCTTGACCGGGGTCGATTGCGGATCGAACGGATCGATCTCGACCACCCAGCCGTGACGGTTGAGTTCGTTGGGGTTCTTGGCCATGTCGAAACGCGGGTCGAACGGGTGCCAGTTGATCTCGCGACTGGCGGCCGACACGCCGTAGCGCTTTTGCGCCGGGTCGAACTGCTGCTGAGCGTTGCTGCTGCCGAAGCAGTCGGTAAAGTTTTCTTCGCAGGTCAGGTAAGTGCCCCACGGCGTCTTGCCGTTGGCGCAGTTCTGGAAGGTGCCAAGGACTTTTTTGCCGTGCTTGTCGGCGGCAGTCTTCATCAGTTCGTGACCGGCCGCCGGGCCGCTGATGCGCAGCGGCGAGTTGCCGTGAATGCGGCGGTTGTAACGCGAGCCCTGAACGAACTGCCACTGACCGTTCCTGCGCTGCACTTCGATCACCGACACGCCTTCGCAGGCCAGTGCCTTGCGCACGTCTTCGGCCGATTGCGGCATGCCGCCGTGCGGGTAGAGGTAGCGGTAGTTGGTGTATTCGTTGTTGATCGCCATCAAGGCACGGTTTCTGTCGTCGGGGAATTCGAACAGGCTCATGCCGTCGTTGTTGTCGCCGAACTGCACTTCCTGAGCGGCGGCGGTGCCATTGCCGCTCGGGTCGAACGCCGGGCCGTTCTTGTGCAAGGGCTGACCCCAACTGATCAGCACCGAAGACTTGTAGCCCTTGGGCAGGCTGATGACGTCGGTGGTCGCGGCGGGAATGCTCTCGAAACCGAGCAGGCGGCTGTTGCCGGCGCTGATGCCGGTGGCCAGCGCGCTGCGGCTGAGCAGGTTCCCGCCGAGGAACATGGCAGCGCCGCACAGCGCACCGGCGCTGATGAAACCGCGACGGCTGAGGCCGACCATCTTTTCCAGGTCAGTCGATTGGTTTTCTTCTAATAGGCTCACATCAGGCTCCCTGCTTGGTTTTGGCAGCCACCTTAATGAGCGTCGATTACGCTTTCGTTGCAGCGCCTGATTACAGCTGCGTGCCGATCAGCACATTGGACGGCGAGAACTGCACCTGCACCGATTGCTCGACACTCAGCCCGCGTGTGCGAAGCAGCAGCGGCTCAGCCAAAGCGCAGAGCGTCTGGCCGTTGGGCAGGGCGATGCGCACTTCGCTGGGGCCGTCCTCGGCATCGAGAATGGTTTCGATGGTGCCTTGCAGAAGATTGTGTCCAGATGTTGCGGCTTGATTCGGAGCCATCAGTTCAAGCCAGCCTGCTTTGATCAGTGCCACCACTTCGGTGCCCGGCTGCAGTTCCAGGTGCACGGTGCTGTCGTGGGTGATCTGCGCGTTGATCCACAGGCCTTCGGCCAGTTCGAGGCGGATCAGGTCATTGCGGCCCTGACTTTCGATGGTCACGACTTTGCCGTGCAGTTGATTGCGCGCGCTGGTTCTGAGCATCAATCGCCCGAGCAGATCCAGATCGCTGGCGTCTTCAGCGGCCTCCAGCACCTGCGCCTGCAGGGCTTGCAGCTTCTGATACAGACGCAACACCCGTTCGCCTTCGCTGGACAATCTGGCACCGCCGCCGCCCTTGCCGCCGACCGCACGTTCCACCAGCGGTTTCTGCGCCAGGTTGTTCAGCTCATCAATCGCATCCCATGCCGCTTTGTAACTCAGCCCGGCGCTTTTCGCGGCACGGGTGATCGAACCCTGTTCGGCAATGTGTTGCAGCAGGGCGATGCGCTGCGGACGGCGAACGATGTGCTGGGAGAGCAGGGTGGGCAGGGACATGGATGGGGGCTTTTTCACGGTGGCGGTGGGAAGTGAAGTTGGCGGCTTGGGACGCATCAGTCAAGCCAAACACTGTTTCCTGTAGGAGTGAGCCTGCTCGCGATCGCGGTGGAACCGTCAGCATCAATGTTGGTAGTGAAGGCGCCATCGCGAGCAGGCTCACTCCTACAAGGGTGGCGATTTCAGCTTCCGGGCTTCGGTGTGCGTGCGAGGCAGTACACGTCGACCCTGGCGGCCCCTGCATCCCGCAGCAATCGCGCCAGTGCATGGGCCGTGGCGCCGGTGGTCAGCACGTCATCGATCAACGCGAAGTGTCGACCTTTCACTTCAGCGTCAGGGACCAAAGCGAAGGCGTTACGCAGATTGCGCTTGCGCGCCTTGGCGTCGAGATCCTGTTGGGCGCTGGTGTCGTGGATCCGCCGAAGAGCCTGTTCCTCAAAAGGCAGATCCAGCTTTTGGCTCAACCATCGCGCCAGCATCGCCGCCTGATTGAACCCGCGCTGGCGCAGACGTTTGCTCGCCAGTGGCACCGGCAGTAACACGTCGGGTCTCGGCAAACCTTCATCGAAGCGATGTTGCAGGTATTGTCCGGCAACGTCGGCGAGCAAGTGGCCAAACGGCCATTTCGCGTTGTGTTTAAAACGCGTAATCAAACTGTCCAGCGGGAAGTCATAGCGCCACGGCGCTACCACCTGTTCGAACGCTGGCGGCTCCAGCAGGCACCCGCCGCAGGTCAGGCCAGCGCTGGACAGCGGCAAGGCGCAGGTCTGGCAGTGGTCGCCGAGCCAGGGCAGATCGGTTTCGCAGGCGACGCAAATTGGCAATTCTGCTTCTGCGGGTTCATCGCACAGCAAGCAGGTTTGTACGTTTTTTAAACAGATGTAAACCTGTTGTTCGTATCGTGGTTGACAGTGCATGACTCTTCCTTAAATATGCCGAACATCCGTGTCGCGCCTGTGGGAATTCCGTTCCCGCAGTCGCCAGCCAAGCATAACCAAGGAACTGCCCATGAGCGCCAGCACCTCTGCCACCCTGCGTCACGACTGGTCTTTAGCCGAAGTCAAAGCGCTCTTCGTACAGCCATTCAACGACTTGCTGTTCCAGGCGCAGACGGTGCACCGCGCACATTTCAACGCCAACCGCGTGCAGGTTTCCACGCTGCTGTCGATCAAGACCGGTGCCTGCCCGGAAGACTGCAAATACTGTCCGCAGTCCGGTCACTACAACACCGGCCTGGAAAAAGAAAAGCTGATGGAAGTGCAGAAAGTGCTCGAAGAGGCTGCCCGCGCCAAAGCCATCGGCTCGACCCGTTTCTGCATGGGGGCTGCGTGGAAGCACCCGTCGGCCAAAGACATGCCGTATGTGCTGAAGATGGTCGAAGGCGTGAAAGCCATGGGCCTGGAAACCTGCATGACCCTCGGTCGTCTCGATCAGGAGCAGACCGAGGCGCTGGCCAAGGCTGGTCTCGATTACTACAACCACAACCTCGACACCTCGCCCGAGTTCTACGGCAGCATCATCACCACCCGCACTTACAGCGAGCGCCTGCAGACGCTGGCCTACGTGCGTGAGTCGGGGATGAAGATCTGCTCCGGCGGCATCCTCGGCATGGGCGAGTCGCTGGACGACCGCGCCAACCTGCTGATCCAGCTGGCCAACCTGCCGGAGCATCCGGAGTCGGTGCCGATCAACATGCTGGTGAAAGTCGCCGGCACGCCGCTGGAAAACGCCGAAGACATCGACCCGTTCGACTTCATCCGCATGCTCGCTGTCGCGCGGATCCTCATGCCGCAATCCCACGTGCGCCTGTCCGCCGGTCGCGAGGCTATGAACGAGCAGATGCAGGCGTTGGCGTTCTTCGCCGGTGCCAACTCGATTTTCTACGGCGACAAACTGCTGACCACCGCCAACCCGCAGGCCGACAAGGACATGCAACTGTTCGCGCGCCTGGGCATTCAACCGGAAGCGCGCGAAGAGCATTCCGATGAAGTGCATCAGGCTGCGATCGAGCAGGCGCTGGTGGAGCAGAAGAGCAGCGAGCAGTTCTATAACGCTGCGGTCTGATCACTTTACGGATTCCATGTAGGAGCTGCCGCAGGCTGCGATCTTTTGATCTTGTCTTTAAAAAACAACATCAAAAGATCGCAGCCTTCGGCAGCTCCTACACAGTCATTTTTCAGATGTGAGGCCTGCATGTCTTTCGATCTCGCCGCACGCCTTGCTGCCCGCCGTGCCGAAAATCTCTACCGCCAGCGTCCGTTGCTCGAGTCCCCGCAGGGGCCTGAAGTGGTGGTTGACGGCCAGCCGTTGCTGGCGTTCTGCAACAATGACTACCTGGGGCTGGCCAATCACCCGCAGGTGATCGAAGCCTGGCGCGCCGGTGCCGAGCGCTGGGGCGTCGGTGGCGGAGCGTCGCATCTGGTGATCGGTCACAGCGGCCCGCATCACGCACTGGAAGAAGCCCTCGCCGATCTCACCGGCCGGCCACGTGCGTTGCTGTTCACCACCGGTTACATGGCCAATCTTGGCGCGGTCACGGCGCTGGTCGGGCAGGGCGATACGGTGCTGGAAGATCGCCTTAACCACGCGTCGTTGCTCGATGCTGGTCTGTTGTCCGGCGCGCGTTTCAATCGTTATCTGCACAACGACGCCGACAGCCTGGCCAAGCGCCTGCAGAAGGCTACCGGCAACACGCTGGTGGTCACCGATGGCGTGTTCAGCATGGATGGCGATCTCGCCGATCTGCCGGCGCTGGCCCGCGAGGCCAAGGCCAAGGGCGCGTGGCTGATGGTCGACGATGCGCATGGCTTCGGCCCGCTCGGCGTCAATGGCGGCGGGATCGTCGAGCACTTCGGCTTGAGTCAGGACGATGTACCGGTGCTGGTCGGCACCCTCGGCAAGGCATTCGGCACCGCCGGTGCTTTCGTCGCCGGCAGTGAAGAGCTGATCGAAAGCCTGATCCAGTTCGCCCGGCCTTACATCTACACCACCAGCCAGCCGCCGGCGCTGGCCTGTGCGACGTTGAAAAGTCTGGAGTTGCTGCGCACGGAACATTGGCGTCGTGAACATTTGCAGACGCTGATCCGCCAGTTCCGCCACGGCGCCGAGCAGATCGGTCTGCAACTGATGGACAGCTTCACCCCGATCCAGCCGATCCTGATCGGTGATGCCGGTCGCGCCGTGCGCCTGTCGCAGATGCTGCGCGAACGCGGCTTGATGGTCACGGCAATCCGTCCGCCTACCGTCCCGGCAGGAAGCGCACGCCTGCGCGTGACCCTGACTGCCGCCCACAGCGAGGCGCAGGTGCAGCTATTGTTAGAAGGACTGGCCGATTGCTTTGCCCAACTGCCGCCGGAGCCAAGCCATGCGTGATCGCCTGATTCTGCTGCCCGGCTGGGGCCTCGGTGTTTCGCCGCTGGAGCCTCTGGCCGCGGCATTGCAGGGGCTCGACGAACATCTGCATGTCGAGATCGAGCCGCTGCCGGAGTTGGACTCCAGCGACCTGCAGGACTGGCTCGATGAAATCGATGAACGTATTCCTCGGGACGTTTGGCTGGGCGGTTGGTCGCTTGGCGGCATGCTTGCCTCCGAGTTGGCGGCGCGGCGTGGAGAACACTGCTGCGGGCTGCTGACGCTGGCGAGCAACCCTTCGTTTGTCGCCCATGAGCAATGGCCGAGTGCGATGCCGGGCGAGACGTTCGATGCATTTCTCGCCGGCTGCCAGGCCGACCCGCGACTAACCCTCAAACGTTTCTCGCTGTTGTGTGCCCAGGGCGCGCAAGACCCACGCGGCATGTCGCGACTGCTGCTCGGCGGTGCGCCGAATGTGGCACCCGAGACCTTGATGGCCGGGCTGGAATTGCTCGCACAACTCGATACCCGCGAAGCGTTGCAGGCGTTTCGCGGTCCGCAGTTGCACCTGTTCGCCGGGCAGGACGGTTTAGTGCCTGCGGAAGCGGCGGGGGCGTTGTTCGCCCTGTTGCCGGATATCGAAATTGGTCTGATCGAACAGGCCAGTCATGCGTTTCTTCTGGAAGACCCCCATGGCGTGGCGGGTGCGATCCAGGCTTTTCTACACGAGTGCGGTGATGACTGATTTGTCTCTTGTTGCGCTGCCTGGCGGCTTGCCTGACAAGCGCCAGGTCGCAGCCTCTTTCTCCCGTGCGGCGGCCAGCTACGACAGCGTTGCCGAGTTGCAGCGCGACGTCGGCTCACAGTTGCTGCAGCGTTTGCCGGCGAGTTTTCTGCCGTCACGTTGGCTGGACCTGGGCTGCGGCACTGGCTATTTCACTCGCGCATTGGCCGAGCGATTTGCCGAGGGTCAGGGGCTGGCGCTGGATATCGCCGAGGGCATGCTCAATCACGCACGACCATTGGGTGGCGCGCAGCATTTCATCGCTGGCGATGCGGAGCGTCTGCCGTTGCAGGACTCGACGTGCGAGCTGATCTTCTCCAGCCTCGCCGTGCAGTGGTGCGCGGACTTCGAATCGGTGCTCGGCGAAGCCTTTCGCGTGCTCAAGCCGGGCGGGATTTTCGCGTTTGCTAGTCTTTGTGTCGGGACGTTGTACGAATTGCGCGACAGTTGGCGCCATGTCGATGGTCTGGTGCACGTCAATCGATTCCGTGAGTTCTCCCGGTATGAGCAGTTGTGTGCCAAAAGTGGCTTTCGTACGGTGAGTCTGCAGAATCAGGCGCATGTGCTGCACTACCCGGATGTGCGCAGCCTGACCCACGAACTCAAGGCGCTCGGCGCGCACAATCTGAACCCCGGACGGCCGGGTGGCTTGACCGGACGCGCGCGGATTATTGGCCTGGTCGAGGCTTACGAGCAGTTCCGTCAGGCACAGGGATTGCCGGCGACTTACCAGGTTGTCTACGCCGTTTTGGAGAAACCCTTATGAGCGCAGCCTATTTCATCACCGGGACTGACACCGATGTCGGCAAGACCACCGTGGCTGCCGGGTTACTGCATGCTGCGCGCTCGGCCGGGCTGAGTACGGCGGCGGGCAAACCCGTGGCGTCGGGTTGCGAGGTAACGCCCAAGGGTTTGCGTAATGCCGATGCGCTGGCGCTGCTGGCCGAATGTTCGGTGCCGTTGACTTATCAGCAGGTCAATCCGGTGGCATTCGAGCCGGCCATCGCGCCGCATCTGGCAGCACGTGAGGCCGGTGTCGCGCTGACTGTGCAATCGTTGCTGGCGCCGATGCGCGAAATTCTGGCGCGCAATGCCGATTTCACTTTGATCGAGGGGGCCGGTGGCTGGCGGGTGCCGTTGGCGGATCAGGACAATCTGTCGGATCTGGCTATCGCGTTGAAGCTGCCGGTGATTCTGGTGGTGGGCGTACGGCTGGGCTGCATCAGTCATGCCTTGCTGACGGCCGAGGCGATTGCCCGCGATGGCCTGCAACTGGCCGGTTGGGTGGCGAATATCATTGATCCGAAAACCTCGCGTCTGGAAGAGAATCTGGCGACGCTGGCCGAGCGGCTTCCAGCGCCGTGTCTGGGACGCGTGCCGAAATTGAAGTCGCTGAGTGCCGAGGCAGTGGCTGATCATCTGCAGCTGGATTTGCTCGACTAATGTTTTTGGCTATGACAGGGCACTGTGCCATCAGTATTTTTGACGGGTGTTTTTCTGGCGCCTCTGCTTCAATGGCAACCATTGATCCTTCCCAAGGATGAGAACTCCCATGGAAATCTCCGGTAACACAGCTTTTTATGCGGGTTTGAGCACGATTCAGACCGGTCAGAACCGTGTCGATCAGGCGGCCAGCCAGATCGCCAACAATACCATCGAGCGTTCGGTTACCAGTCAGTCTTCCGAGGCGCAGGTCGATCGTCTGCGCGGTATCGACCGCAGTCAGCAAATGGATCCGGGCAGCGCCATGGCCGAAATGGCCCAGGGCAAGTTTCAGGTAGAGCTGGGCACCAAGGTCGCCAAGGCTTCCGATGAAATGCTCGGTACGATCATCGATACGTTTGCCTGATTTTTTGCGTCTCCTGCCTGTTGAACGCCGCGCTTAGTCGCGGCGTTTTTCGTTGTAAGTCCTTCACCCTCAACTAATCTTTTTTCATTCCCCGTGGCGCTTTGCAGTCCATGGTGGTTTGCCGTGTCCGGCATTGGAAAAAAGTCATGACGAACGGCAAAAGATCGATGCTTGACAAGATTTCGGCGTAAACGTATGTTTCAAACAACTGTTTGACCGTCACAACAAATCAACACGGTCGTTCATTCCCGGTTACATCAGCAGAGGTTTATCGCTATGCCTGACTACAAGGCCCCCTTGCGTGATATTCGCTTCGTTCGTGACGAACTGCTCGGCTACGAAGCGCACTATCAGAGCCTTCCAGCTTGCTCCGAAGCAACGCCGGACATGGTTGACGCCATTCTCGAAGAAGGCGCCAAGTTTTGTGAGCAGGTACTGGCACCGCTGAACCGCGTGGGCGACCTCGAAGGCTGCACCTGGAGCGAGTCCGGGGTGAAGACCCCGACGGGCTTCAAAGAAGCCTACAAGCAATTCGTCGAAGGCGGCTGGCCAAGCCTGGCGCACGACGTCGAGCACGGCGGTCAAGGCCTGCCAGAGTCGCTGGGGCTGGCCGTCAGCGAAATGGTCGGTGAAGCCAACTGGTCGTGGGGCATGTACCCGGGCCTGTCGCACGGCGCAATGAACACCATCTCCGAGCACGGCACACCAGAGCAGCAAGAAGCCTATTTGACCAAACTGGTTTCCGGCGAGTGGACCGGCACCATGTGCCTGACCGAACCGCACTGCGGCACCGACCTGGGCATGCTGCGCACCAAAGCCGAACCTCAGGCTGATGGTTCCTACAAAGTCTCCGGTACCAAGATCTTCATCTCGGCCGGCGAACACGACATGGCCGACAACATCGTCCACATCGTACTGGCCCGCCTGCCGGATGCACCGGCTGGCACCAAAGGCATTTCCCTGTTCATCGTTCCAAAATTCCTGCCGAACGCCGATGGCACCATCGGTGCGCGTAACGCAGTGAGCTGCGGTTCGCTGGAACACAAGATGGGCATCCACGGCAACGCCACTTGCGTGATGAACTTCGACGGCGCCACCGGTTTCCTGATCGGCCCGGCGAACAAAGGCCTGAACTGCATGTTCACCTTCATGAACACCGCACGTCTGGGTACCGCGCTGCAAGGTCTGGCCCACGCCGAAATCGGCTTCCAGGGTGGCCTGAAATACGCTCGTGATCGTCTGCAAATGCGTTCCCTGACTGGCCCGAAAGCGCCGGACAAGGCGGCTGACCCGATCATCGTGCACCCTGACGTACGTCGCATGCTGCTGACCATGAAGGCATTCGCCGAAGGCAACCGCGCGATGGTGTACTTCACCGCCAAACAGGTCGACATCGTCAAATACGGCGTCGACGAAGAAGAGAAGAAGAAGGCCGACGCACTGCTGGCGTTCATGACGCCAATCGCCAAGGCGTTCATGACCGAAGTCGGTTTCGAAGCCGCCAACCACGGCGTGCAGATCTACGGCGGCCACGGCTTCATCGCCGAGTGGGGCATGGAGCAGAACGTTCGCGACAGCCGCATTTCGATGCTGTACGAAGGCACCACCGGTATTCAGGCACTCGACCTGCTGGGCCGTAAAGTGCTGATGACTCAAGGCGAGGCTCTGAAAGGCTTCACCAAGATCGTCCACAAGTTCTGCCAGAACAACGAAGGCAACGAAGCCGTCAAAGAGTTCGTTGCACCGCTGGCTGCACTGAACAAAGAGTGGGGCGAGTTGACCATGAAGGTCGGTATGGCGGCCATGAAAGATCGCGAAGAAGTTGGCGCGGCCTCCGTGGATTACCTGATGTACTCCGGTTACGCCTGCCTGGCCTACTTCTGGGCCGACATGGCACGTCTGGCCGCCGAGAAGCTGGCAGAAGGCACCGGCGACGCGGCGTTCTATAACGCCAAGCTGCAAACCGCGCGCTTCTACTTCCAGCGCATCCTGCCACGTACCCGTACCCACGTGGCCACCATGCTGTCGGGCGCCAACAACCTGATGGACATGAAAGAAGAAGACTTCGCACTGGGCTACTAAGCCCCGACGCGGTCTGACGAAAACCGTTGCTCCCTCGGGGGCAGCGGTTTTTTTGTTTCTGAATCGCTCAGCAACCCGGGTTTTCTGCCGTTAAAGAGACTGCATGTGATCTGGATCACATTGTGTGTGCTTAACTGGCCACATTGCAGGCACAATGCCATCTCTTTGATATGACGGGTCGGAGCTTTACCCTTGCCGCGTTCTTCCGCTGTACGTTTCAGTCATTTCCTACCTTCACTGCTGTTGTTGCTCGCGGGGTTGGCGGCTGCGTACGTCAAAGACCTCAGCGTTTTCTTCACTTCGCTGTTCAACGTTCTGCCGACCCTGGTGCTGCTCTTGGGCGGTGCTTACTGTGCGGTTTATCGACGTCAACGCGAGCTGTTTCTGATGCTCACGGTGTACATCGCCTACTTTTTGCTCGACACCCAGACCGACTATTACCGCGACAATGGCAAAGTGCGCGAGGACGCTGCGGTGGTGTTCCATCTGGTCTGTCTGCTGTTGCCGTTGTTGTTCGGGCTGTTCGCCGCGTGGCAGGAGCGTACCCATCTGTTCCAGGACATGGTCGCGCGTTTCGCCGTGTTGCTGGCCTTCGGCAGTGTCGCCCTCGGCCTTGAACAGAGTTATCCGCAGGCGCTGCTGATGTGGCTCTCGGAAATCCGCTGGCCGGCGCTGCACGGCGCCTGGATGAGCCTGATCCAGATGTCCTATCCGGTGTTCCTCTCGGCATTTCTGCTGCTGGCCTGGCAGTACTGGCGCAACCCGCGCCCGCTGCATGCAGCACAACTGGTCGGCCTGCTCGGGGTGTTCTGGATGCTGCCGAAAACCTTCATCCTGCCGTTCACCCTGAACATCATGTGCAGTCAGGTGATGCTGATGATTGCCGCCGCCGTGGCGCATGAAGCCTACCAAATGGCCTTCCGTGATGAACTCACCGGTCTGCCAGGGCGTCGCGCGCTCAATGAGCGGATGCAGCGCCTGGGCCGCAACTATGTGTTGGCGATGAGCGACGTCGATCACTTCAAGAAATTCAACGACACCCACGGTCACGACGTCGGTGACCAAGTGCTGCGGCTGGTCGCCAGCAAACTCTCGAAAATCAGCGGTGGTGGTAGGGCGTATCGCTTTGGGGGTGAAGAATTCGCCTTGGTGTTTGCGGGCAAAACCCTCGAGGAGTGCATGCCGCACCTGGAGGTGATTCGCGAGTCGATTGCCTCCTACAACATCCAGTTGCGCAATCAGGAGAGCCGTCCGCAGGACGATCAGCAAGGTCGTCAGCGTCGTAGCGGCAGCGGTGCTTCCAGTGTTTCGGTCACGGTCAGTATCGGCGTCGCCGAGCGCGTCGAACAGCGCACCCCGGAAGAAGTCCTCAAGTCCGCCGACCAGGCGTTGTACAGCGCCAAGGGCGCCGGGCGTAACTGCGTCATGGCGTTCGGACAGAACCGTCGCGGCGCGGTGCGCATGGACAGCGCTGCTGGCTGACTCAAGCCACACGTCATCACTCAAAAGCCCGCTGATTGCGGGTTTTGTTTTATCACTGAAGGTCGGTGACCAAAAATAACAAATCAGTCACCGGTTGACCCTATGTGTCGCAAAAGTTGTTGAGGTACACTCGGCCTCAACGAAAACACTCTTCCACGAATCACCTGTTTAGATCTTGCGAGGTTTGCCATGGCTGACTACAAAGCGCCGCTGCGCGATATGCGCTTCGTCCTCAATGAAGTATTCGAAGTCGCCAAACTCTGGGCCGAGCTGCCGGCCTTGGCCGAGACTGTCGATGCGGAAACCGTAGAAGCCATTCTCGAAGAAGCCGGCAAGGTCACCAGCAAAAGCATTGCCCCCCTGAGCCGCGCCGCCGACGAAGAAGGCTGCCACTGGAAGGACGGCGCCGTCAGCACCCCGGCCGGTTTCCCACAGGCCTATCAGACTTACGCTGAAGGCGGCTGGGTCGGTGTCGGTGGCGATCCGGCCTACGGCGGCATGGGCATGCCCAAGGCTGTTTCGGCTCAAGTAGAAGAGATGGTCAACTCCGCCAGCCTGTCGTTCGGTCTGTATCCGATGCTGACCGCCGGCGCCTGCCTGTCGATCAACGCGCATGCCAGCGAAGAGCTGAAGGCCGCCTACCTGCCGAACATGTACGCCGGCATCTGGGCCGGTTCCATGTGCCTGACCGAGCCGCACGCCGGCACCGACCTGGGCATCATCCGCACCAAGGCCGAACCGCAGGCCGACGGCTCCTACAAGGTCAGCGGCACCAAGATTTTCATCACCGGCGGTGAGCACGACCTGACCGAGAACATCATTCATCTGGTGCTGGCGAAACTGCCGGATGCCCCGGCCGGCCCGAAAGGCATCTCGCTGTTCCTGGTGCCGAAGTTCATGGTCAATGCCGATGGAAGCCTGGGCGCACGCAACCCGGCCAACTGCGGTTCGATCGAACACAAGATGGGCATCCAGGCGTCCGCGACCTGCGTGATGAACTTCGACGAAGCCGTGGGTTACCTGGTCGGCGAGCCGAACAAGGGCTTGGCGGCAATGTTCACCATGATGAACTACGAGCGTCTGGGCGTCGGCATTCAAGGCCTGGCCAGCGGTGAGCGTTCCTATCAGAACGCCGTCGAATATGCGCGCGATCGTCTGCAGAGCCGTTCGCCGACCGGCGCGCAGAACAAGGACAAGGTTGCCGACCCGATCATCGTTCACCCGGACGTGCGTCGCATGCTGCTGACCATGAAAGCCTCGAACGAGGGCGGTCGCGCCTTCTCCACTTACGTGGCGATGCAACTCGACACCGCCAAGTTCAGCGAAGACGCGACCACTCGCAAGCGCGCAGAAGATCTGGTCGCGTTGCTGACCCCGGTGGCCAAGGCATTCCTCACCGATCTGGGTCTGGAAACCACCGTCCACGGCCAGCAGATTTTCGGCGGACACGGCTACATCCGCGAGTGGGGCCAGGAGCAGCTGGTGCGTGACGTGCGCATCACCCAGATTTATGAAGGCACCAACGGCATTCAGGCGCTGGACCTGGTCGGGCGCAAGATCGTCGGCAGCGGCGGCGCGTTCTACAAGCTGTTCGCTGACGAGATCCGCCACTTCACCGCGACTGCCAGCGCCGATCTCGGCGAATTCACCAAGCCGCTGAACGATGCCGTCAGCACCCTTGACGAGCTGACTGCGTGGCTGCTGGATCGAGCCAAAACCAATCCGAACGAAATCGGCGCCGCCTCGGTTGAATATTTGCAGGCTTTCGGCTACACCGCTTATGCCTACATGTGGGCATTGATGGCGAAAGCCGCACTGGGCAAAGAAGCGCAGGACGATTTCTACGCCAGCAAGCTGGGCACCGCGCGCTTCTATTTCGCCCGTCTGCTGCCGCGTATCCACTCGCTGAGCGCGTCGGTGAAGGCGGGTAGCGAGTCGCTGTTCCTGCTGAATGCTGAACAGTTCTGATGATGTAACGTCATGTAAGCATTCTCTTACATGACGTGCTGCTGTTCTCCCATAGGCGAAGATTGGATCCACAGCTAATCTACAACTCATGGACGTCGCGCAGGAAGCGCAAAGCAACAACACGGACACGTAGGATTCTGCCAGGGTGGCGGATTGAAATGGATGTCAGGGAAACAGTCTGCAAAGCCCCGCTTCGGCGGGGTTTTCTTTTGCCTGAAGAAAAGTTTTCAGGCCAGCGGATCCAGTGGTGGCGCGGCTTTGAGTGGTTTGTCCTCGCGCTGAATCACTTCTTCCAGCAACGTGCGCAGCAACGCCAAAGACGCCTGCTGACGCTGCACGTCGCGGCACACCAGCCCAACCTTCAGCGGCACCCGTGGTTCGCTCAACGGCTTCCACAGCAGATCCTGCTCGTCGTATTCCCTCTGTGAGCGTCCGGGCAGCACCGTCGCCAGTCTGGTGTGCGGCAGACTGTCGAGAATCCCCAGCATATTGTTCAGCTCGGCCTGCACTTGCGGGCGCCGACCCAGGCTGGTCAGTTGCGCCTGCCAGATCTGCCGGATCTGAAACTCTTCGCCCAGCAGCAACATCGGCAATTCCGCTGCCTGCCGCATCGAGACCTTCTTGAATTCACGCAGTGGGTGATCCGCCGGGATGACCAGCGTAAGTTCGTCCTCGTACAGCATCACGCCATGCAGCCCCGGTTGGCGCGGCGGCAAGTAGCTGATGCCGATGTCCAGCGAGCCGTTAAGTAAACGGCGCTCGATCTCCAGCCCCGTCAGTTCATAGATTTGCACCACAAGGTGCGGCTGCGCCTTGCGCACCCGTTCGAGCATTTGCGGCACGAGGCTGGTGTGCACGGTTTGCAGTACGCCGATCGCCAGCGTGCGCAAGGCCTGCCCCTTGAAGTTGCCCAGCGCTTCCCGCGCCCGCTGCAAACCGTCGAGCAGCGGCACGGCGTGGTTGTACAGCGTGTGCGCGGCAAGGGTTGGCAACAGGCGTTTGCTGCTGCGTTCGAACAGCGTGACGTCGAGGTTCTGTTCGAGCTGACGAATCTGCTGCGACAGCGCCGGTTGCGAGATCGACAGGCGTTCGGCTGCCCGGCCGACATGGCCCTCTTCGTAGACCGCGACGAAATAACGCAGTTGTTTGAAATCCATAAGGAATACTTATCGAAAATGCTGGTAAATCGAAATGGCCCGAAGCCGTCAGTGAGCCTAGTCTAACCGCAATCACAAGGCTTACAGGGCCAGAAAGCGCGATGAATAGCGTTTGCTTCGACAGTGTTTGCATAGGCGGTTCAAAAAACCTCAAGCGAGGTTTTTTGCAATGAATCTGTTCAGTTTGCGGCGCCAGGCGCCGAGTCTTGATGATCTCGCTTTCGAGCCCGGTCCACCTGCTGCTGGCGACAGTCTAGACACCGAGCGACTGATGCCCAGCGTCGAGCGACCGCCGCAGGTGTTCGTGCGTGGCCAGGGCTCCTGGTTGTGGGACTGCAACGACCGCGCTTATCTCGACTTCTCCCAGGCCGGCGGCGCCAACAGCCTCGGTCACAGCCCTTCGGCACTGGTCAAAGCCATCGCCAGCCAGGCTCAGGCGCTGATCAATCCTGGTTTCAATCTGCACAACCGCGGCATGCTCAGCCTTGCCGAACGTCTGTGCGCCAGCACCACCAGCGATCAGGCTTACTTGCTCAACAGCGGCAGCGAGGCCTGTGAGGCAGCGATCAAACTGGCACGCAAATGGGGCCAGCTGCATCGTGGCGGCGCCTCGCGGATCATTGTTGCCAGACAAGGCTGTCACGGCCGTAGTCTGGCGACGATTTCCGCGTCGGACAGTTGCAACCTGCACAACCGTTTCGCGCCGTTGCTGCCGGGTTTTGATCGAGTGCCGTTCAACGATTTGCCGGCGCTGCATGCCGCCGTCGATGCGCAAACCGTGGCGATCATGCTTGAGCCGATCCAGAGTGATGCCGGGGTGATTCCGGCTACCGAGCATTACCTCAAGGGCGTCGAGCGTCTGTGCCGCGAGCTGGGCATTCTGCTGATCCTCGACGAGGTTCAGACCGGTATCGGTCGCTGCGGCACTTTGCTCGCGGAACAGTCCTACGGCGTGCGCGCCGATATCGTCGTGCTCGGCAAGGGCCTCGGTGGTGGCGTTCCTCTGGCGGCGTTATTGGCCCGAGGCAAAGCCTGCTGCTTTGATGCCGGTGAGCTGGGCGGCACTCATCACGGTAACGCGCTGATGACTGCAGCCGGTCTGGTGGTGCTCGATAGCGTGCAGGATCGGGCATTTCTGCAGCAGGTCAAAGAACACGGCCAGCACCTGCGTGAGGGACTCGCTCGACTGGCGCACCGTTACGGCCATGGCGAGTTGCGTGGTCAAGGGCTGTTTTGGGGACTGAGTTTGTCAGAGGACTCCGCCAATGCCGTAGTCAATGCCGCCTTGCACGAAGGCCTGCTGCTCAACGCGCCGCAAGCCAACTGCCTGCGTTTCACCCCGGCACTCACCGTCAGCAAGGCCAACATTGACGAAATGCTCCTGCGCCTGGCCCGCGCCTTCTCGCGGGTGCGCACCGCGCAACTGCAATGCCGCAAAGGGATTGCCGTTTGAGTTGAAGTTTCCTACCCGATTTCAAGAACCGTCTCGCGGTATAACGCACGCCTCACGCCTGATTCTTTTGGCGTGGGGCGTTTTTTTGTATTCGATGATGGCTATCAAATGGCGTTTTTACTGAACCCTGACGAACGGCGCAGGTCGATTAGCTTGTATGGCTCATGTGAGCCAACCCCCATTCAGGAGCTGACCCATGGATTTCATTCGTATCATCATCGCCATTCTGTTGCCGCCACTGGGTGTGTTTCTGCAGGTCGGGTTCGGCGGGGCGTTCTGGCTGAACATTCTGTTGACCCTGTGCGGTTATATCCCGGGGATCGTGCATGCGGTGTACATCATCGCCAAGCGCTGAGTTCAGCGGCACCTGATAGATAGCTTTCGCGAGCAGGCTCGCTCCCACAGGGGATTTTGTGAACAACACAGATCCAGTGTGGGAGCGAGCCTGCTCGCGAATGGGACGACGCTATTTTGAATGGGGGCGGCGATCAGTCCGCCAACCCCATCACCCGCTGATAAAACTTCCACTCCTGCTCCAGCGCATGCGCCTGATTCACCGCCCTTCGAAAGCCATGGCGTTCCTCGGCGTAGTAATGCGCCTGGACCGGGATGCCATTGCGCTCCAGCGCCGCGACCATGTCGCGCGTCTGTTGCGGCACCACCACCGCATCCAGCTCACCCTGAAAGAAAATCACCGGCACCCGGATGTTGCTTGCATGCTGTAGCGGCGTGCGGGCGGCGTAGCACTCGGCGTCCTGTTCGGGATCGCCGATCAGCCAGTCGAGATAATCGCCTTCGAACTTGTGGGTCGCCCGGGCCAGTGCCACCGGGTCGCTGACGCCATAGAGGCTGGCGCCCGCGCGGAACACCTGCTGAAACGCCAACGCGCACAGGGTGGTGTAACCCCCGGCGCTGCCGCCGCGGATGAAGGCGCGCTCGCCGTCGATCAGGCCCTGTTCGGCCAGGTATCCCACCACCGCGCAGGCGTCCTCGACATCGACCTCGCCCCAGCTCAGATGCAACGCCTGACGGTATTCGCGGCCATAGCCGCTGCTGCCGCGATAGTTGAGATCGGCGACGGCGAAGCCGCGTTGCGTCCAGTACTGAATGCGCGGGTCGAGCATCGGGTAGCAGGCCGAGGTCGGGCCGCCGTGGATGAATACCACCAGTGGCGGCTGGGCTTCGTCGTTCATCGCCGGATAGAAGAATCCGTGAGCCTCACCGCTGCCGCTCGGGTAGCGCAAGGTCTGCGGACGACTGATGCGCTCCGCCGGTAGAGGTGCAACCCCCCCGGCCAGCACTTGTACCGAGCGGGTCGAGCGATCGATGGCGATGACCGCCGAGGGGCTGATCGGCGAGGCGGCAATGCAGTAGATGAATTGCTGATCCAGCGCCAGATGCCGGAAGCGGCTGTAGTCGCCGGTGAAGTCTTCGCCGTCGAGCGCCAGGCGACCAAAACCGCCTTCGCTCCAACTCGCCAGAAACGAATCGCCTACCGGCAACCAGGTACTGCCACCCATCTGCCACGGGGCGGGCGCATGATCGGCTTCGGCACAGGGCAGTCGATGCAAACCGTCGGACGTTTCGCGCCACGGCTGCCAGAATCCGCCGCGATCAGTCAGGCACAACAGGCGTCCTTTCGTGTCAAATCGCGGTTGCTGGATCGACTCTTCAAGGTCAGCCCCCGCTACGCAATGCGCTGCGCCAAAGCCACCCTCAGCCAGACGCTCGGCGACCATCAATCGCGTGGATGTCCACGGCTGGTGCGGCCGACTCCACTCGATCCAGGCCAATCGCGAACCGTCCGGGCTGATCACCGGTGCGGCATAAAAATCCGCACCTTCAGCCAGCAAATGCCGCGTGCCGTCAGCCAGATCAATTGCTACCAGCCGATGCTGATCCTGCCGTTCCTCAACCGCCAGCACCTGGCCGCCAGCAAAATGCAGATCGCCATAACGACACTCGCCAGAAGTCAGCGCCTCAGGTTTGCCAATTAGCGTCTGCCGATACAACTGCTGATCCGCCTCATTGACGAAAACCACCCCGTCCGGCGTCAGACAAAACGCGCCACCGCCATATTCGTACACCCGGCTGCGCACACTGAAGCCATTCGGCGTCAGACATTTCGCCACGCCGTCGCGCCAGTGCCAGATCCGGCAAGCGGCATCTTCCGGGCGATATTCATTCCAGAACAAACCGTGGGCACCGAGTTGCAGTTCGGCGAAGTCCATGCCGGCGGCGACGGCCTGGGCGGCGCTGAAAGGCTCAGCCCTTGGCGATGAGGCGTGAGTTTCGTTCATTACGGAAGGCCAGTTGTTCGATGGTCTGGGTGGCGTGCTCGGCTTCTTCGCGGGCCGCAAGGATCACGCCGTGATGTTCGGATTTGCTGCACACCGGGTCGGCATTGCTCGCGTCACCTGTGAGCATGAACGCCTGACAGCGGCAGCCGCCGAAGTCCTGTTCCTTTTCGTCGCAGGAGCGGCATGGCTCGGGCATCCAGTCGTAACCGCGAAAACGGTTGAAGCCGAACGAGTCGTACCAGATGTGCTGCATGCTGTGATCGCGCACATTGGGAAACTGCACTGGCAGCTGCCGGGCGCCATGGCAGGGCAGGGCGGTGCCGTCCGGCGTGACCGTCAGAAAGATACTGCCCCAGCCGTTCATGCAGGCTTTCGGGCGTTCTTCGTAGTAGTCCGGGGTGACGAAAATCAGCTTGCACGGATGCCCTTCGGCTTCCAGTTTGGCGCGGTATTCGTTGGTGATGCGTTCGGCACGCACCAGTTGTTCCTTGGTCGGCAACAGGCCGACACGATTGAGCTGCGCCCAACCGTAGAACTGGCAGGTGGCGAGCTCGACGAAGTCGGCTTCCAGCGCGATGCACAGCTCGATGATGCGGTCGATCTTGTCGATGTTGTGCCGGTGGGTGACGAAGTTCAGCACCATCGGATAGCCGTGGGCCTTCACCGCACGAGCCATTTCCAGCTTCTGCGCGAAAGCCTTTTTCGAGCCGGCGAGCAGGTTGTTCACTTGCTCGTCGCTGGCCTGGAAACTGATCTGGATGTGATCGAGACCAGCCTTTTTGAAGTCACTGATTTTCTGCTCGGTCAGACCGATGCCGGAAGTGATCAGGTTGGTGTAGAAACCCAACTGCCGCGCTTCACGAATCAGTTCGGCGAGGTCCTGACGCACCAGCGGTTCGCCACCGGAAAAGCCCAGTTGCGCCGCGCCCATCTCCCGCGCCTCGCGGAAGACCTTGATCCACTGCTCGGTACTCAGCTCTTTGCCCTGCTCGGCGAAATCCAGCGGATTGGAGCAGTACGGGCATTGCAGCGGGCAGCGGTAGGTCAGCTCGGCGAGCAGCCACAGCGGCAGGCCGACTTCAGGTTTTGGCGGTACTTGCACCGATGTCTCAGGCAAGTTCGATCCAGTGCTGCGCACGGGCAACCTCCATGAATTGCTCGATGTCTTCACCGAGCTCAGGCACGCCGGGGAACTGCTCGTCGAGTTTGGCGATGATCGCCGCGACATCGCGCTCACCGTCGATCAATCCGCCGATCAGCGCGGCGCTGTCGTTGAGCTTGATCATGCCCTCGGGGTAGAGCAGCACGTGACCTTTTTGCGCCGGTTCGTACTGGAAACGGTAGCCGGGACGCCAGGTCGGGATCTTGCTGCGATCAAAACTCATAGGGTGATTCCTTTATGCCAGACCCGCTGCTCGGTGACGCTGTGATACGGCGGGCGGTTCAGTTCGTAAGCCATGCTCATGGCATCGAGCATGCTCCAAAGAATGTCCAGTTTGAACTGGAGAATTTCCAGCATGCGCTCCTGACCCTCGCGGGTCTTGTAGTGCTCGAGCGTGATCGCCAGACCGTGCTCGACATCGCGCCGCGCCTGACCGAGGCGAGTGCGGAAATATTCGTAACCGGCCGGGTCGATCCACGGGTAATGCTGCGGCCAGCTGTCGAGGCGCGACTGGTGGATCTGCGGTGCGAACAGCTCGGTCAACGAGCTGCTGGCGGCTTCCTGCCAACTGGCGCGGCGGGCGAAGTTGACGTAGGCATCGACGGCGAAACGCACGCCGGGCAGCACCAGTTCCTGAGAGCGCAATTGGTCCGGGTCGAGGCCGACCGCCTGACCGAGACGCAGCCAGGCTTCAATGCCGCCGTCTTCACCGGGGGCGCCGTCGTGGTCGAGCAGGCGTTGAATCCACTCCCGGCGAATCTCGCGATCCGGGCAATTGGCGAGGATCGCCGCGTCTTTCAGGGGAATGTTCACCTGGTAGTAGAAGCGGTTGGCAACCCAGCCCTGAATCTGCTCGCGGGTGGCACGGCCTTCGTACATCGCCACGTGGTACGGGTGGTAGATGTGGTAATAGGCGCCTTTGGCGCGCAGGGCGGCTTCGAATTCGGTGGGGGACAGCGGGGTGTCGGTCATTGCGGTTCTCCGGGGAACAACCCTAGAAATCTTTTCTGTTTGCACTGGCCTCTTCGCGAGCAGGCTCGCTCCCACAGGTTGATCGCATTCCAAATGTGGGAGCGAGCCTGCTCGCGAAGGGCCGCGCATAGGTATCTACGGCTTACAGCACAATACTCATGCCATCGAACGCCACTTCAACATTACGCCGCGCCAGCTCCGCGCGCTCAGCCGAATCCTCATCGAGAATCGGGTTGGTGTTGTTGATGTGGATAAGCACTTTGCGCTGCTCGGGCAACTGCTCCAGCACTTCGAGCATGCCGCCGGGGCCGTTCTGTGCCAGGTGGCCCATCTCGCGACCGGTGCGGGTGCCGACGCCACGGCGCTGCATTTCATCGTCATCCCACAGCGTGCCGTCCACCAGCAGGCAATCGCTACCAGCCATGATTTCCAGCAGCGGCGCGTCGACCTTGCCCAGACCCGGGGCGTAAAATAGTTTGCCGCCAGTATTGAGGTCTTCGACGATCAGGCCGATGTTGTCGCCCGGGTGGGGGTCGAAACGGTGCGGCGAGTACGGCGGCGCGGCGCTGCGCAACGGCAGCGGGGTGAAACGCAGGTTCGGGCAGGCAGCGACAGTGAAGCTCTGGTCGAGCTCGATGCGGTTCCAGTTCAGCCCGCCGTTCCAGTGGGTCAGCATCTTGAACAGCGGGAAACCGGTGCTCAAATCTTCGTGAACCATGTCCGTGCACCAGACCTGATGCGGGCAGCCTTCGCGCAGGCTGAGCAGGCCGGTGGTGTGGTCGATCTGGCTGTCCATCAGGATGATCGCGCTGATGCCGGTGTCACGCAGGGCTCGGCCCGGTTGCATCGGCGCGAAGCTCTGCAGTTGCGCGCGGATGTCCGGCGACGCGTTGCACAGCACCCAGTTCACGCCGTCATCGGAAATCGCGATGGACGATTGGGTGCGGGCCTTGGCATTCAGGCTGCCGTCGCGAAAGCCTGCGCAATTGACGCAGTTGCAGTTCCACTGCGGAAATCCGCCACCGGCGGCCGAACCCAGAATCTGGACGAACATGAACGCTCCCATCTTTCAACGCTGAAAATAAAACGCCCCGGCGAGCCGAGGCGTTGCACTGCAAATCTGCGTAGGCAGAAATCAGCGGCTGGCGAAGTACATGGTGACTTCGAAGCCGATACGCAGGTCGGTGTAAGCCGGTTTTGTCCAGGACATAAGGTGACTCCTCATTGGGTGGGTGGGATAGCGCTGTCCATAGTTATAGTCCACGGCAGCGCAGGGATGTTCCAAATAGTTAGGCTGCTATGTTACTCAAAATTTCAACGGTATTGCCCGTGAATCTTTGAGAAAGCTCCTTGCAGCCTTGGTAATGATCATTTTGTTGTTTGCCATGGTGCGCCGGGTGACGATTCGCTAGCGAGGCAGCGCCAGCCACCGTCGGCGTTGAGCAACCGCTGCGCTGCCGCCAGCAGTGCCGAGCGTTCCAGTTGGCCGATGGCCGTGTGCAGTTGCGCCAGGTAATCCGACGAGTGGCCAGCGAGCTTGGCCTGCCACAGCAACTCGGCGGCGTCTTTGCCGGACAGATGACTCTCCGCGAACTGATCCGCGAGTGACTGGCGTTGCTCGGTGAAGCGCTTTTCATCGAGTTCGATCAGCGCAGGAATGCCGTTGAGGAACTGCTGGATATGGCCGAGCAGCTCACCCGGCGCAGTATCTGGCGATTGCACACCGAACAGCAATCCGGTCTGGCCGTGCACCTGCCGCAAGGCGCTGAACACGGCGTAGCCCAATTGCAATTCGACCCGCAGGCGCTGATAGAACGGTGTCTGGCACAGCTGCGCGAGCAAGCGCCAGGCGGCTTCGTCGGCGATCTCGCGACTGGCGCTCGGGCAGAACAGCAGCAACGCATGCTCGCTGGACGCGGTGTCGATGTGGCTCCACAGATGTTGCGTGTTGATCGTCGGCGCTGGCGGCAATTGATTGTCCGGCGTGCCAGGGATGCGGCTCAGGGCCAGGCCCATGGCCGATTGCGTCTGTGCGTTGAGACCAAGCGCCAGCCCGTCCCAGCGCGAAGTTGTCCACAGCTGATTGGCGTCGTCCGACTCGATGGCCGATGGCAGGCAGCGTTCAGGCAATGCCTTGAGCAACTGACGGATCGGTATCAACGGCGCTTCTGGCTCTGCGCCCGCTGAATCAGCGTCAATTTGCGTCAGACATTTCAGCGCGTGTTCCAGGACACTGGGCATCGGCTCCTGCAAGCCCGTCAGTTTCAGCAGCCACTGTGTGCCGGTGGCGTTGAACGCCAACTCGACGCCGGCCTGCTGCGCATCCTCCTGAGTTTCCCGCAGGCCGCGTTGCAGCTTGCCTTGCAGATCTATGCTGGCCGCCGCTTCCGTATGCCAACGCAAATAAATCGCGCCGTGATCGCTATGGTCCGGCAACGCCTGGCTGAATTGCATCGGAGAACGTTCACGCCGACCGCGCGAGCGATCCTGAGCGAAAGTCCGCAAACCACGATGGGCGCTGGTCTGGCCGCGAATCAGGCCGGCGCTGGCCAGCGGCTCGCTGGAACTCAGGAAAGGGTTGGCGGCAGGCAGGTGCCAATGGTCGCTGAAGTTATCCACAACGCTGATGTCGCGCAGGATCTGTTTGAGGGCGACTACAGCGTTTTCCGACAGACCGTGTTCGCGTTGTTCACTGTCGAGCCGCGCCAGTTGCAGGGCGCCGCTGATTTGCTGCTGACGCTCACGCAGCTTGGTGTATTCCTCGCGCAACGCGGCCCAGTCCTGTTGCGCGGCAAAGAAGCTCAACCAGTCCAGCAGTTGTTCACGAATGACGCTCAGGGATTCGGCGGGGGCGGTGAATTGCAGATGCAGCAGTGCTTGCCCGGCGAACTGATACAGCGGCACGGCTTTCAAACCGTCCGCGAGGCGTTGTTGCTGCAAATGGGCGAGCAGACCGCCGGGCTTGGCGCTGTTCAGCCAATGGCAGAGAAACGCCAGCGCTTCGGCGGACGAGTCGGGCAGCGCGTCGAAAGCGCACAACAGATTGCTGCTTCGCTCGCCGACCTGTTGATAACTTTTTACCGCCAATGGCAGTGGCGCTGCTTGCTCGACCTTATCCCCAACCGGCAGCGCGGCGGCGAACTGCTGCGCGAGTACGCGCAATTCCTCGATGCTCTGCGGCCCGACCAGACTCAGCGTCATTTGCCCGGTGCGATAAAACTGCTGATGAAAATCCTTGAGCGCTTGCTGAAACGCTGGCAACTCAACTTTCAGGCTGTCGCGATTCCCCGCATGAAATCCGCGCAGCGGATGTGTGGCCGGCAAACCCTCGCACAACGCCAGTTCCTGCTGTGCTGTGGGATCTTGCGACCATGCGACAAATTCTGCGTCCAGCACTTCGCGTTCGCGCAACTGATCGTCCGCATTCATACGCGGGTGCGCGAGCATGTCTGACAGACGCTCAAGCCCGGCACTGAAGGCCGAGGTCGGCAGTTCGAAGAAGAAGTCGGTGGTGCGTTCACGGGTGCTGGCATTCACTTGTCCACCGTGACTTTGCACGTAGGCCATCAACGCCTGACTCGCAGGAAAATGCTCAGTGCCGAGAAACAGCAAATGCTCAAGAAAATGCGCCAGCCCCGGCCACGCAAGCGGCACATCATGACTACCGGCCGCCACTCGCAAGGCAGCAGCACTGCGCTTCAATCCGGGCACCTGACGCAGGGTCAAGCGCAAGCCGTTGGCCAGGGTTTCAGTGTGGGGGCGGGGGTGAGTCGGCGCGGGCATGGGCACTTCCAGGACAGTGAAGTGCCAATGCTAGCGGATTGCGTGGGGTCAGCGCTTGTTCAACGCGTGGTAAAGCTCGGGGCGACGGTCGTTGAGGTAGTGATTGGCGGCGCGGGAATCGACCATCAACTGGCGATCCAACTCGCCGACGATCAATGCTTCATCGAGGCCAGCCTGGGCGATACGGCTGCCGTCCGGCGCGGCGATGCTGCTTTGCCCGCAATAGTGGATCTCGCCTTCATGCCCGCAGTAGTTGGCATACGCCACGTAGCACTGGTTTTCGAAGGCGCGGGAACGCACGGTGACGTCAGCGACGAAATCGAACGGAATCATGTTTGCCGTCGGCACCAGGATCAGCTCGGCGCCGGCCAGCGCCAAACGCCGCGCGTTCTCGGGAAACTCCAGGTCGTAGCAGATCAGGAAACCGAGCTTCCAGCCGTTGAGTTCAACAACCGGAAAATCATCTTCGCCGGGGCTGAACATCGACCGATCGAGATCGCCGAACAGATGGGTCTTGCGGTAATTGCACAGACGCTCGCCGTGCGCGTCGATCAACTGCACAGCGTTGTAGATCTGCCCGTCGGCCGTGCGCTCGGGGTAACCATAAGCAATCGCCAGCCCGGCGGCTTTGGCGATTCGACCGATCTGTTGCGCCCATTCGCCGTTGTAGACCTCGGCCAAGGTGCTGACCGCTTCCTTGCCGATGTTGTAGCCGGTCAGAAACATTTCCGGCAGCACCAGCAGGTCGGCACCCTTGGCCTCCATCGCCAGTTGCTGCAGGCGATGCAGGTTGGCGGCGGGTTCCAGGGGCAGCGGTGGACATTGGTAAAGGGCTACACGCATCAGGGATTCCTCTTACTCGGGCAGGGCGATAGGGCCGATGTCTTTGAACACATCACCCGGGCCCGGGTTCTCTTTATGTGTCGAACCGCCGAAGTGTTTCATGATGCCCCACACTGCGTTGAGCGAAGTCTGTACCGCGCCTTCGACCCACGCCGGGGTCCACGATACGTCGTCACCAGCGATGAAAATTCCGCGCTGCTCGGCTGGCATGTCGTCCTGCATGAAGTGCGCGTACATGCGCTGGTTGTAACGGTAGTGGCCGGGCAGGGCGCCTTTGAACGCGCCGAGGAAGTACGGGTCGGCTTCCCATGACACGGTGATCGGGTCGCCGATGATCCGCGCGGCGATGTCGACTTTCGGATAGATCTTTTTCAACGCGTTCAACGCCAGTTCCACGCGTTTTTCCACCGGGTGCGGGAGCATCTTCAGCGCGTCGCTCATCCACGAGTACGACAGACAGATCACCCCCGGCTTGTCGTCACCGTTATCGAACAGATAAGTGCCGCGAGTCAGGCGATCGGTGAGGGTCATGCTCATCAGGTCGCGGCCGGTTTCCGGATCCTTGTCCTTCCAGAACGGCCGGTCGACCATCACGAAGGTCTTCGACGATTGCATGTAGCGCGTGCGGTCCAGCGCCATCCACATCTTCTGCGAGAACAGGGTTTCGTCGCATTCGATCTGCGTGGTCAGCAGCCAGCTCTGGCAGGTGGTCAGCACGGCGGCGTACTCGCGGGTGTCGCCGTTGTTGTCGGTGACGGCAAAGCGGCCGTCCGGGGCGTGAGCGATTTTCTTCACACCGGAGCGCGGCGCGCCACGGTGCAGGGATTTCAGGCTGGTGCCTTCCGGCCAGTGCACGCAGCGCTCCGGCACATGCCGCCAGATGCCTTGCGGCACTTGTTCCACACCGCCAACCACCAGGTGCTGGTGATCGTCGCAGTTGGTCATCACCACGCGGAAGATTTCCAGCATCGAGTTGGGAAAGTCCGAGTCCCAGCCGCCGGTACCGAAACCGACCTGACCGAACACTTCGCGGTGATGGAATGACAGTTTGGCGAAGGCCTTGGAGGTGGCCACGAAGTCGTAGAAAGTGCGGTCGTCCCACAGCGGAACGAGTTTGTTCCACAGTTCTTTGAGGCGTGGTACGTCGCGGTCACGGATCGCTTGCTGGATATCGGCGAACTGCGAGCCAGCCTCCAGCGCATCCGCCCAGGCGTCGGCCACTTCCTGGAACAGTGCAGGAAGATCCTTCAGGCTTTGTGCGTAATGAGTTTTGCCCTCGAGGTCGATCACAGTGCTGCCGGAGGCCGGCGTCAGCGGGTTCGGGAAGGGCTTGGTCTCAAGGCCGAGCTTGTCGACGTAGTGGTAAAACGCTGTAGAGGACACCGGGAAACGCATGCCGCCCAGTTCCGCGACGATGCCGTCGGTGCCGTTGAACGCTTGCGAACGCAGGCGGCCGCCCAGTTTCGAGGCTTCGTATACCACCGGCTTCAAGCCGAGCTTCATCAGTTCGTAGGCGGCTACCAGACCAGCAATACCGGCGCCGACAATCGCCACTTCAGCGCCATGGTGGTGTTCAGGAATGCTGCCGAGACCGGCCGGGTGCTCGATCCAGTCGTCGAAAGCGAACGGAAAGTCCGGGCCGAAAATGGTGACTGGCTTCTTACCGTCTGCAGGATGGCGATTGTTTTTGTTCATGGCTGACCTTGCTGGCGACCCGACGCAGGATGCGCGTCTGAGTATAGGAAAAGATGCCAGTCATTCTAGGGAGCCTGGAACACGTTAATAAGACGCAAAGTGTCGTCGTTTTGCCAATTAATTGATCAGAGTGACGATGTGGTGCTGCACACCGACCAAAATGTAGGAGCGAGCCTGCTCGCGAAGAGGCCCTCTCGGCCAACAAATTTAAACCGGCTGCCCCCGATCAATCTTGCTACTCAAAATGATTGACGTCGTGGTCTTCTCCACCCCATCCACACTGCCAATCTGATCCAGCAACTGATCGAGCTGCTCCGGCGAGTCGGTGCGCAACCACGCCACATAATCAAACTCGCCACTCACCGCACATAACTGCTGCACCTGCGCCATGGCGCTTAACCGGCGCAACACCTCTTTGCCGGAACGCGGCTGCACCTTGATCCCGACATACGCCTGCAACCCGCCATCGACCACGCGTTGCCCCAGACGCACGCCATAACCGGTAATCACTTTGGCTTTTTCCAGTCGTGCCAACCGCGAAGTCACCGTGGTACGCGCAATGCCCAACTGCCGGGCAAGCATGGCCACGCTTTCGCGGGCGTTGATTTGCAGGGCGGCGATCAGTTGGCGGTCAATTTCGTCGAGTGCGGGGGGGCGGGTGTCGGGCAAGGGGCGGCTCCATGGCTGTCGAGGGCGGATGAGTTTGCATGTTACAGGCACTATCTGCGACACGCTGCTGGCGATGACTGAGCACTTCACTTATGCGTGGAGGCAATCGTTGCGCCAAAAAACATGCATGAAATTCCAGAGGACGTGCCCGTTCCGCACATCGACCATGACGAGCATGTCGTTTTTTGCCTCATAGGCGTTGATGAATGCCAATCGAATACCGCCATTATCGTAGAGAACCTTCCATACTTCGAAAGGTCCCGTCAGCGTATCGATGGCATGTTGAACATAGCGTTCTCGGGAGTCTGGCCGTTTCTCGACGGTATGGGCCAGTTTGTCTCTCATGACTGCAACGTTTCCAATAGGCGTGAGGATAGTAATGGCCAGCACGGAATCGTCGACGAACCCGAAGTGATTCAGAAGGATTTTGAGAGCGCCTTCGGCGTCGTCCGGGGAGGTCTTCCGAACATTGCGCTCGCGGGGACTTGTCCCCTCAACCGATCACCCAAGAAAAAGCCGCGCATGTAGCGCGGCTTTCAAATGTGGTGGGCCCACACGGACTTGAACCGTGGACCAAAGGATTATGAGTCCTCTGCTCTAACCAACTGAGCTATAGGCCCTCAGTAGGCCGCGGATTATAGCGACGGTTTGGCGGCTGTGCTATCCGAATAATCCGATACGGTTACACTAAGAAACGTTGCGGCGAATTCCTCCGGGGGCAGTGGCAGGCTGACGATGTAGCCCTGGATCTGTTCGCAACCTTCGGCGGCGAGGAATTGTTGCTGGGCCTGGGTCTCGACGCCTTCGGCGATCACGGTGAATTGCATGCTCCGGCCCAGAGCGATGATCGCGCGGACAATTGCCGCGTCGTGCGGGTCATCGGGCAGTCCGCGAACAAATGACTGGTCGATCTTGAGGATGTCCAGCGGCAGACGTTTGAGGTAACTGAGCGAAGAATATCCGGTGCCGAAGTCGTCGATCGCCAGTTGTACACCCAGGTGTTTGAGCTGGTGCAACACCGCCAAGGCTTCTTCGGCCTGGCTCATGATGAAGTTTTCGGTAATTTCCAGTTGCAGTAAATCCGGCTGCAGACGGTTGTCCCTGAGCAGTTGTTCGATGCGCCCGAGCAGGTTCGGCTGGCGCAATTGCGCACCGGCGAGGTTGACTGACAGCGGGCCGAGGCTGTCATAGATCTGGTGCCACTCGAACATCTGCCGGCAGGCGGTTTCGAGCACCCAATCGCCGATCTGCAGGATCATGCCGTTCTCTTCAGCAAGCGGGATGAAGTGCTCCGGCGGCACTTCGCCGAAGGTCGGGTGGCGCCAGCGGATCAGTGCTTCGGCGCCGACCAGACGATGGTCGTCGAGGCTGATTTTCGGTTGGTAGTAGAGGAACAACTCTTCGCGCTCGATGGCCCGGCGCAGTTCGTGCTCCAGCGCCACACGTTCGCTGGCCTGGGCGGTGAGGTCGCGGGTATAGCTTTCGACGCGGTTGCGGCCCTTTGCCTTGGAGCGGTACATCGCCGCGTCGGCGTTCTTCACCAGCGTGGCGACGTCGCAGCCGTCGCGGGGATACAGACTGGTGCCGATGCTGGCGCTGATGAAGAACTCGTGCTCACCGGCCTGAAACGGTGCGCCAAAGCAGTTGAGCAGTTTGATTGCGATGTGATCGGCATCGCTGGATTGTTGCAGACCCGGCAGCAGGATAATGAATTCATCACCGCCCAGTCGTGCGACGGTGTCGATATCGCGCAATTGCTCCTTCAGGCGTACGGCAATGCCCTTGAGCAGCAGGTCGCCGACCGGGTGGCCGAGACTGTCGTTGATGTGTTTGAAACGGTCGAGATCGAGGAACAGCACAGCGCCCTGACCACCGTTTTCCTGCTGGCTGTTCAGCGCGGTGAGCAGGCGGCTTTCAAACAGGGTGCGATTTGGCAGGCCGGTGAGCGGGTCGTGGTGCGCTTGATAATCGAGCTTGGCCTGCGCGTGTTTGAGGCTGGAGATATCGGCAAACACCGCAACAAAGTGGGTGATGAACTTGTCGCGATTGCGCACAGCGCTGATGGTCAGCCAACTCGGGTATAGCTCGCCGTTCTTGCGCCGGTTGGAAATCTCGCCCTGCCAGTGCCCCTCGTCGGTCAACTGGTGCCACATCGCCGCATAAAACGCGCTGTCGTGCAGGCCGGAGGCGAGCAGGCGCGGTGTGTGGCCGAGGGCTTCGCTTTCGCTGTAGCCGGTGATTTCGGTGAACGCACGGTTGACCGCGCTGATGTGTTGTTGGGTGTCGGTGATCAACACGCCCTCGGCGGTGCTCTCGAATACGGTGGCCGCCTGCTGCAGTTTTTCCTGCATCAAGTGGCGCTCGGTGATGTCCCGCGCGATGGTCAACATGCAGTCTTCTTCGCCGATCGGTAGCGGACGGCTGGACACTTCGCACAGACGGATCTGCCCGTCGCTGCGGCGGATATGGCAGGTGAAATCGCGCACGAAGCCATCGCGGTGCAACAGATCGAGCATCTGCTTGCGTTCGTTGAGGTTGACCCAGATCCCCAGGTCCAGCGCCGAGCGATCCACCGACATTGCGCTGTTGAACCCGGTGATGCGGCTGAAGCCCTCGTTGACCTCCAGCAGCAAGCCATCGCTCTGACGCGACAGCAGCAAGCCGTCCGGCGAGGCATGGAAGGCCTTGGCGAACTTCTCTTCGGAGGTTTGCAGTTGTTGCTGGGTTTCCTTGAGTTGAGTGATGTCGCGTACCACGACCACCAACGCGGGAGTAGTGTCGAGGTCGAACGGTTCGGCGGAGATCAGCCCGGTAAACACCTGGCCATTATTGCGGCGAAAGGGCATCTCCAGGTTACGGATGCTGCCGGCCTGCAAACGTTGCAACAGCCCCGGCCCGACCCCGGGGATACCCCAGATATTCAGTTCAGTGGCAGTCTGGCCGACCACATCTTCCGCCTTCAGGCCAATCTGCTCCTCAAAGGCTTCGTTGACCTCCAGCAGACAGCCATCGGACAGTCGCGCGATCACCAGGATATCCGGGCATTGCTGGAACACCGAAGCGAACTTCTGTTCTGACAGGCGCAGTGCTTCCTCGGTGCGCTTGGTTTCGCTGATATCGATCATCAATCCGCGCATCACCGGCTCATGCCCGTGTTCAATCAGGCTGACGATGTCACGCACCCACAGGCAGCGCCCGTCTGCGGTAATCACCCGATAATCGAGGGTGTGATCGCGTCCTTCGCGCACCGCGTCGTCGCAAATGGCCTGGGCGCGGGTCAGGTCGGCGGGGTGGATGATGTTGCGCCAGAAGCCCGGAATCAGCCAGTGCGCCTGTGGATAACCGAGCAGATCCTCAGCATGCGGCGACACATAGCTGTAGGTGAAGTCGCTCATGCGCGCTTCCCACGCGATGGCCGACAGGCTCTCCACCAGTCCGCGGTAGTGGTATTCGCTGCTGCGCAATTCCTGTTCGAGGTCGACGCGGCGAGCAATTTCCGAACTCAAACGGCGATTGATACGAATAACCACCGCCAGGATGATCACCAGCAGTAACAGGCCCGGCAGACCGTAGATCAGCAGGTCTGACCAGAATGTCCGATGGTCCAGAACATTGCCGACCCAATGTTCCTGAATGCTGCTGATTTCCTCGGGGCTCATGTCTGCCAGGACTTTGTCCAGAATGCCCACCAGCATTTTGTTGTCGCGGGGTACGCCCATTGCCAACTGATAGCGATACGGGGTTTCGCCGCTCACGTATAAACCGTCGAGCTTGAGCTGACGCAGGCTCCAGACGCTGGAGGCGAGATCGCCGACCACCGCGTCCACCTCATCGGTGGCCAGTGCCTGCAAGGCCGAACTGACATTGGGCATGGCCACCAGATTCAGGTCGGGATGGTGGGTGCGCAGGAGTTCGTGGGGTGCGTAGTTTTCCACCACGGCGATCTTCAGGCCATACAGGTCCTCGATTTTGCGCGGCTGCGCGCCGCCGATGTGGGCGAGGATCACGATCGGGAAGTCGAGGTAAGGGCGGGTAAACGACAGATAGTTCTGGCGTTCGGGTGTGGACATGATCCCCGGCAGTAGATCGATCTTGCCGGACTTTACCTGCGCCAGGACTTCGGTCCAGCTCGATGGCTCGATCGGATTGAGTTTGATCGACAGGCGCTGGCGGATCACGTCGATATAGTCGGCGGCCAGACCCTGATAGCGATTATGTTCATCGCGGAACTCGAACGGCGGCCACGACGCGTCGACACCCAGGCGCAAGTCCGGGTGAGCCGCCAGCCAGCTACGTTCTTCATCGGTCAGAGTCAGCGCGTCAGCCGTTGCGGTCCAGATCATCAGTGACAGCAAGAAAAGCACGGGCGCCAGTCTGGGCATAACCGTCTCGTTATGGCACGGGATTCATTGTTTCGAGTGTAGACGGGGTATGCCGGGGAGGGGCGGTGCGAGGGATTTAATCTGCCGCATAAACAAAACCCCCGGCCTGGGCCGGGGGTTCTGGTGTCACTCGTCGAGGAAGGAGCGCAGATGCTCGCTTCGCGTCGGGTGGCGCAGCTTGCGCAGCGCCTTGGCTTCGATCTGACGGATCCGCTCACGCGTTACGTCAAACTGTTTGCCCACTTCTTCGAGTGTGTGGTCGGTGTTCATGTCGATACCGAAGCGCATGCGCAGTACCTTGGCTTCACGGGCAGTGAGGCCGGACAGCACTTCGCGAGTCGCTTCTTTCAGGCTTTCAACGGTTGCTACATCGATTGGCGACTGCATGGTCGAGTCTTCGATGAAGTCACCCAGATGAGAGTCTTCGTCATCACCGATCGGGGTTTCCATGGAGATCGGCTCTTTAGCGATCTTCAATACCTTGCGGATCTTGTCCTCAGGCATCTCCATGCGTTCGCCCAGCTCTTCCGGGGTCGGTTCGCGACCCATTTCCTGCAGCATCTGGCGGGAAATGCGGTTGAGCTTGTTGATCGTCTCGATCATGTGCACCGGAATACGGATGGTGCGCGCCTGGTCGGCGATCGAGCGAGTGATCGCCTGACGGATCCACCAGGTGGCATAAGTCGAGAACTTGTAACCACGACGGTATTCGAACTTGTCCACCGCTTTCATCAGGCCGATGTTGCCTTCCTGGATCAGATCGAGGAATTGCAGGCCGCGGTTGGTGTACTTCTTGGCGATCGAGATCACCAGACGCAAGTTGGCTTCAACCATCTCTTTCTTCGCACGGCGGGCCTTGGCCTCACCGATCGACATGCGACGGTTGATGTCCTTGATTTCAGCGATGGTCAGACCAGTCTCGGTTTCCAGCGCGATCAGTTTCTGCTGGCAACGGATGATGTCCGGCTGTACGCGACCAATGGCTTCGGCGTATTTGCTCTTGCCTTTGGCCAGGGCGTCGGACCAGCTTTCGTCGACTTCGTTGCCCGGGAACTGACGCAGGAAATCGGCGCGTGGCATACGTGCATCACGAACGCACAATTGCATGATCGCGCGCTCTTGCTGACGCAGACGATCCAGGGCACTGCGAACACGCTCGACCAGGGCTTCGAATTGCTTCGGCACCAGTTTGATCGGCATGAACAGCTCGGCCAGGGCCAGCAACTCGGCAATCGCTGCCTTGTTGTGACGACCGTGCTTTTTCAGGGCCTTGCGGGTGATTTCCATCTGGTCGGACACAGCGCCGAAACGCTGGGCAGCGATGACCGGATCCGGACCGCTTTCGGCTTCTTCTTCGTCATCCGAAGATTCGGCTTCATCGTCGTCGGTGTCGTCGTCGGCCTTGGCGGCTTTCGCGTCGATCGGCGGTGGCACTTCGGCAGCCGGCGGCGCAATGCCGTCGTCCGGGTCGATGTAACCGCTCAGAACGTCGGACAGGCGACCACCTTCGGTGGTGACGCGAGTGTACTCGGAGAGAATGTGGTCAACCGTGCCAGGGAAGTGCGCGATAGCGCTCATCACTTCACGGATGCCCTCTTCGATACGTTTGGCGATTTCGATTTCGCCTTCACGAGTCAGAAGCTCGACCGTACCCATTTCACGCATGTACATGCGCACTGGGTCAGTGGTGCGACCGATATCGGTCTCCACCGCTGCCAACGCGGCGGCTGCTTCTTCCGCAGCGGCCTCGTCGGTATCGGCGTCGGCCAACATAAGGGCGTCCGCATCCGGAGCACTCTCGTGTACGGGGATCCCCATGTCGTTAATCATGCGGATGATGTCTTCCACCTGCTCCGGATCTGAAATATCCTCGGGCAGGTGGTCGTTGACCTCGGCGTAAGTCAGATACTTCTGCTCACGACCCAGTTTGATCAACTCAATAATACGAGACTGCTGTTGCGCTTTTCCGGACATAACACCCTATCCACTGAAGGTCTTGGCGGGCAAAAAACAAGCCGAGGATTATACCTGAGCTATGACCTCACGCGCCAGTTGAGGTCGGGTTTGATGCGGAAACATTGCGACTTAAAAGGTCGCGCAGTTGATTTTTCTCTTCGGCGCTCAGTTCGCTTTGACGCGCTTTCCTGAGCAACTGTTCCAGATTTCGCTCGCGTTGGCGGGCTGACAAGCTAGTAATGGTGTCGAAAAACTGTTGTTCAAGGTTTTCTCCGTCAATCAGCCACTCCTTTTCCGCCAGTGCCTTGAGCAGGCGACCCTGTTCAGTGCCGTGCCATCGCGCGATCAACTGAAATGAGTTTAGCTTGGGATTCTTCTGTACGGCTTCGAGCAGTGCCACAAGCAACTGTGCATTGGTCTGATTTTCATCCGCAATGTGCCCGGCGTCTTCGACGCGCTCGGCCAGTTGCGGGTGATGCAGCAATGTTCGCAGGGCGGTCAGGGTCGGTGATTCGACGCCAATCGGCGTACGCGGGCGCTGTTGGTCGCGATCACCGCCACGCTTGCCGTTCTTGTCCCAGGGTTTCTTGTCCCATTTCTTGCCGCCGGCGCCGGGTTTCTTCGGCGTCCACTCCTGCTGCGGCACATACATGTCTTGTGCCTGCGGCTGATGGTAGTCGCTGTAATCCGGCATTGCGTCGTAATCGATGCCCGGATCGTACGCGGGCGGCGCTTCCTGCGGCGCGCTTTGTGCCAGCTGACTGACGGTTTCGCTGCTCAGACCGGTAATTTCGGTCAAGCGCTGGCGCATCAGGATGCGCAGGTTGGCGCCCGGCACTTTGTCGATCAGCGGCGCGGCGAGGGTGGCCATATGGGCCTTGCCCTCGAGCGAGCGCGGATCGGCTTCCTCGGTCAGTTGCTGGAAGAAATAATCTGCCAGCGGCTGCGCATGTTGGTTGATTCGGGCTTTGAAGGCATCAGTGCCTTCGGCGCGAACCAGGGTGTCCGGGTCTTCGCCTTCGGGCAGAAACAGAAAGCGCGCGCGGCGCCCGTCCTGCAGGCACGGCAGTGTCGCTTCCAGTGCGCGCCATGCAGCATTGCGGCCGGCCTGGTCACCGTCGAAACAGAACAAGACGTTCGGCACGACACGAAACAGGCGCTTGAGGTGTTCTTCGCTGGTCGCTGTGCCCAAGGTCGCGACGGCATTGCGCAAGCCCTGCTGGGCGAGGGCGATGACGTCCATGTAACCCTCGACGACGATGATTTCGTCGAGGTTGCGGTTGTTCTTGCGTGCCTCATAGAGGCCGTAGAGTTCCTGGCCTTTATGAAATACCGGGGTTTCCGGCGAGTTCAGGTATTTCGGCTTGTCATCACCCAGTACCCGGCCACCGAAAGCGATGATCCGGCCACGGGTATCGCGGATCGGGAACATCACGCGATCGCGGAAGCGATCATAGCGTTTGCCGGTCTCGGCGTTCTCGATCAGCAGGCCGGCGTCGATCATGGCCTTCTGCTGCAAAGTGTCGCTGCTCAAATGCTTGAACAGATTGTCCCAGCCCGGCGGCGCAAAACCGAGACCGAAGTCCCGGGCGATCTCGCCGGTCAGGCCGCGGCCCTTGAGGTAGTCCACCGCAGCCTTGCGCGCCGGATGGCTCTTGAGCGCCTGGCGGTAGAAGTCGGCGGCGGCGGTGAGCAGCGGGTACAGCGGCGAATCGGTTGGCTGTCGCGGTTTGTGCGGGCGGCCGCTTTCTTCGCGGGGGATTTCCATGCCGGCGGCTTTGGCCAGGTCCTCGACAGCCTGGGGAAAGTCCAGGTTGTCGTGGTCCATGAGAAAGCCGAGGGCGTTGCCACCGGCGCCGCAACCGAAGCAGTAATAGAACTGCTTGTCCGGGCTGACGCTGAACGACGGGGTTTTCTCTTTATGGAACGGGCAGCAGGCGGTGTAGTTCTTGCCGGCCTTTTTCAGTTGCACGCGCGAGCTGACCACGTCGACGATGTCGGTGCGGTTCAGGAGGTCGTCAATAAAGCTCTGGGGAATCAGCCCGGCCATGGCGTTCTCGTCTGTGCTGTAATGAGTCCGATGCGAAGGGCGGCCGGACGCAGGTCTTGAGTGAAGCGCACAAAATGGGCGGCTCGACCGGTGTCGTTTGCGTGATCGCTGTCGGGAAGTGTATCTGCCGAAAATCCACTGACGTTAGTACCAATCAGTCTTCGACTATTTGAAAGTGTTGCGCTGAATCCGCTGACGGCCGATAAAGGGCCTCGGATAGCTCAATAAAGCGGGCACGCATGCAGGTGCCTTGGGCTGATCGTCGTGAGAGGAATCAGTGGGTGTGCTCGTCAGTAGCCTTGAAAGGCTCGTCAGAAAAGACGTGCACCGCTGGCAAAAGAGCCAGGTCTGACGCGTGAAGCGGATTTGTCTCGGTCGCGTGTGCGGCTTCGACGGTGAAGCATCAAGCGTTTTACGCAAATGCCATTAGCCCGGCTGAGGGCCGGGCTTAGGCAAGAAGCTTGCTACGATCGTCTGTGTATTAGTACAGACGAACGGCGCGGCGCTGTTCGCGCTGAACTTTCTTGGCGTGACGCTTAACAGCGGCTGCTGCTTTGCGCTTACGCTCAGAAGTTGGCTTCTCGTAAAATTCGCGGCTACGAACTTCAGCCAGTACACCGGCTTTTTCGCAGGAGCGCTTGAAACGACGCAGAGCTACGTCGAAGGGTTCGTTCTCTTTAACTTTGACGGCTGGCATCCAGAGCTACCTTCATTCATTACCGGGGTCAACATCCTCGCGGCAAAAGAGCACTTGAAGACGTCGGTTTTTAAGGGTTGCGGATGTTAACCCCTCATCGCTCGGAATGCAAAGCCTCTGATCGAAAACCGCTAGTCGGGGCATCGCGTGGCGACTATTATGCGCGCCTTCGAATTCAGCCTAAACAAGGCGCAAACCCATGCTAGTACTGGGATTAGAAACCTCCTGCGACGAAACCGGCGTCGCATTATACGACAGTGAACGCGGCCTGCTGGCTGACGCGCTGTTCAGCCAGATCGACCTGCACCGCGTCTATGGCGGCGTGGTGCCGGAGCTGGCCTCACGTGACCACGTGAAACGCATGCTGCCCTTGATTCGTCAGGTGTTGGCCGAGGCTGACTGCGTGCCGACCGAGATCGATGCGATCGCCTACACTGCGGGCCCGGGCCTGGTCGGGGCGCTGCTGGTCGGTGCCTCGTGTGCTCAGGCGCTGGCGTTTGCCTGGGGCATTCCGGCACTTGGTGTGCACCACATGGAGGGCCACTTGCTGGCGCCGATGCTGGAGCCAAAACCGCCGGAATTCCCGTTCGTCGCTTTGTTGGTGTCCGGTGGGCATACGCAGCTGGTTCAGGTCGATGGTATTGGCCAATACAGCCTGCTCGGCGAGACCCTCGACGATGCTGCCGGCGAAGCTTTCGACAAAACCGCGAAAATGATGGGACTCAATTATCCGGGCGGGCCGGAAATTGCCAAGCTGGCCGAGAAGGGCGTCGCAGGACGTTTCACCTTCCCGCGTCCGATGTGTGATCGCCCGGGCCTGGATTTCAGCTTCAGCGGCTTGAAGACCTTTGCCCTCAACACCTGGCAACAATGCGTCAGCGCCGGGGACGACAGCGAGCAAGCCCGTTGCGACATCGCGCTGGCGTTCCAGCAGGCGGTGGTGGAGACTTTGACCATCAAGTGCAAGCGTGCCCTGAAACACGCGGGCATGAAGCGTCTGGTGATCGCTGGCGGCGTCAGCGCCAACAAGGCCTTGCGCGCTTCGCTGGAAAAGATGCTCGGTGACATGCAGGGCGACGTGTTCTACGCCCGTCCCGAGTTCTGCACCGACAATGGCGCGATGATCGCGTTTGCCGGTTGTCAGCGTTTGCAGGCCGGTCAGCAGGAAAGTCTGGCGATCAGCGTGCAGGCGCGCTGGCCGATGGAGCAGTTGTCGGCGCTGTGATTGGCGGTGTGGCTGAACGGTATTTAAAAATGCCGTTCGCGCCCGGCAAACAGGTCGCGTAGATTGCCGCGGTGGCGCCAGACGATCAGCAGTGTCAGCGCGCTCATCGGCAGCAGCGCTTCCGGTTCTTGCCACGCGAGTAAGGGCAAGGTCAGGGGCGTGGCGATCAGCGCCGCCAGCGAGCTTGTACGGGTCAGGTAGAACGTCAGCAGCCAGGCGCACACCGCCAGCAGCGCGGCGGGTGGATACAGGCCCAGCAGCATGCCGGCGGCCGTGGCGACGCCTTTGCCGCCGCGAAAACGGAAATACAGCGGGAACAGGTGACCGATCACGGCGCACACGCCGATCCAGGCCTGATCCTGCAGCGAAAGGCCCATGACTGCTGCGATCAGCACCGGTACCAGGCCTTTGCACAGATCACCCAGCAGGGTCAGGATCGCCAGTTTGCGACCGGCCAGGCGCAGCATGTTGGTGGCGCCGGCATTACCCGAGCCACTCATTCGCGGGTCCGGATTTCCGGTCAGGCGGCTGAGCAAAATGGCGAAGGACAGAGAGCCGAGCAGGTAGGCGAAGATCGCCAGTAACCAAAACATGCTAACCATTCCGGGCGAGGACGCCCTGATTCTAACGGCGCATTGCGCCCTTGTCGTGCAGCGGAGAAAAGTGCTTGGACAGAGTGTTTATCGAGGGCCTGGAAGTCGACACCGTGATTGGTGCCTACGACTGGGAGCGCGGCATCCGACAGTGCCTGCGTCTTGATCTGAGCTTCGCCTGGGACAATCGCCCGGCAGCAGCCGGTGACGACCTGACCCTGGCGCTCGATTACGCCAGCGTTTCCACGCGCATCCAGGCGTTTGCCGAGCAATCCCAATATCAACTGGTCGAAACCTTTGCCGAGCGCCTGGTCGAAGTGCTGATGGCCGAATTCAAGATCACCTGGGTTCGCCTGAAACTGACCAAGCCGGGCGCCGTGCCGGCCGCCAAGGGTGGCGTGGGTGTGGAGATCGAGCGCGGATGTCGCTGACTCAGGTGTACCTCGGGCTCGGTAGCAATATCGAGCGCGAAACCCATTTGCGCGCCGGGCTCGACGCTTTGGCGACGTTTCTGGTGGATATCCGCTGTTCGGCGGTGTTCGAGAGCCAGCCGGTGGGGATCAAGAGCGGGCCGTTCTTCAACTTCGTGGTCTCGGCGCTTACCGATCTGCCATTGATGGAGCTGGATCGGCGCCTGAAATTCATCGAAGCCGATAACGGTCGCTATGCACCGGATCGCAAGGGGCTGCCGCTGGATATCGACGTGCTGTTGTACGGCGATCTGACCGGTAACTTCGACGGCTTGATTCTGCCGCGTGCCGAGATTCTGAAAAACGCCTTTGTGCTGTGGCCGCTGTCGCTGATTGCGCCGGATCGGGTGCATCCGTGCGTGGGAAAAAGCTTCGCGACGTTGTGGGCCGAGGCGCAGATTGATCAGGTGTTGGCGCCGGTGGCTTTTGAATGGCGTGGTGAACAATTGACCTCGCCGAATATCTAGAAGCAAAGATCGTCCGATCACGGCCCGAGCCTGCGGCAGCTCCTACATGGAAAACCAAGTCCCTCTGTAGGAGCTGCCGCAGGCTCGGGCCGCGATCGGACGATCTTTTGATCTTGCTTTAGCGGTTTTCTTTGTATGCCTTCAATGCCTTGAGCCGCTCACGCTTGAGCGCTTCGCCCAGCTCCGGGCCTTTGAATCCTTTCTCCAGCAACGGCTGGACTGCCACGCCACGCGCCACACTGGCCGCACCGCGCAGATAATCCGCCTGTGGATAACTGCGCTGCTCCAGGCCCTTGCGCCCACGGGCATCCATCTCGCAGGCGACGATGAATTCCTCAAAACGCTGCGGTCGGCGATACACGTCGAAGCTCTGCAGCAGCTCCAGTAAGGTTGACGCTTTCAGCTCCAGAGCGCGGTGGCCATGGGTGTGATACTGGCCCATCAGCAACGCCAGTTCCTGACAGTCCTTCGGCGCCTTGAAGCGCTCGTTGACCGCTTTGATCAGCTTCAGCCCGGTGTGCTCGTGAGCGATGTGCCTTGGCCATTCTTCTTTCGGGGTCAGGCCTTTGCCGAGGTCATGCAGCAGGCAGGCCCAGCGCACGGTCAGCGGCTGTTGGTGCAGAGCTGATTGTCCGAGCACGCTCAGGGTGTGGATTCCGCTGTCGATTTCCGGGTGATGAGCCTCCGGTTGCGGTACACCGAACAGCGCGTCGACTTCCGGCATCAGTTCTTTCAGGGCACCGCAGTCGCGCAGCACCTGGATGAACACTTGCGGCTGATCTTCCATCAGTGCGCGGGAGATTTCCTTCCAGCTGCGTTCGGCAGTCAGCGCCTGCAGTTCACCGGACTCGCTGAGCTGGCGCATCAGCTCCAGAGTCTCCGGTGCGACAGTGAAGCCAAGTCCGGCATAACGGGCGGCGAAGCGCGCAACGCGCAGAACTCTTAGCGGATCTTCGGCGAATGCGGGGGAAACGTGGCGCAGGATGCGCGCTTCGAGGTCGCGCTGGCCATGATACGGATCGGTGAGGTTCTGCTGGTCGTCCTCGGCCATAGCATTGATGGTCAGGTCACGGCGGATCAGGTCTTCTTCAAGGGTGACTTCTGGGCTTGCGTGAAAAGTGAACCCGCCATAACCACGACCGCTTTTGCGTTCGGTGCGGGCGAGGGCATATTCCTCGCCGGTTTTCGGGTGCAGGAATACCGGAAAATCCGCGCCAACCGGGCGATAACCCTTGGCGAGCATTTCGTCCGCCGTAGCGCCGACCACTACCCAATCAATATCGGTCACCGGTAACCCGAGCAAGCGATCGCGTACCGCACCGCCAACCTTGAAAATCTGCATAAAAAACCTCCGTTAGCCCGACAGGATAACCCTTGCGTCGGACTTTCGGAGGTCAAAACCGCATCTAGAGATGAATCACGGCCAGGTCGAGCCGACCGTAATCGCCTTCGCTGTGTTCACTTCGCGGCGGTACGTGGTGAGTTTTCATGATCTGGTCGCCCTGCAGGGTTTCCAGGTGAATGTCGAAGCCCCACAGCCGATGCAAATGTTTCAGTACCTCGTCGGTGGAATCGCCCAAGGGTTTGCGGTCATGTTGCTGGTGACGCAGGGTCAGCGAGCGGTCGCCGCGCCGGTCAATGCTGTAGATCTGCACGTTCGGCTCGCGGTTGCCAAGGTTGTACTGCGCGGCGAGGGTTTCACGAATAATCCGGTAACCGGTTTCGTCATGGATCGCCGGTACCAGCAAATCGTCCTTCTGATCGTCATCGAGGATGCTGAACAGCTTCAGGTCGCGGATAACCTTGGGTGACAGGTACTGGAGGATGAAGCTCTCATCCTTGAAACTGCTCATGGCGAACTTGATGCTCGACAGCCAGTCGGAACCGGCGATGTCCGGGAACCAGCGCCGGTCTTCCTCGGTGGGGTTTTCGCACATGCGGCGGATGTCGCGATACATCGCAAAGCCCAGCGCGTAAGGGTTGATCCCGTTGTAGTAGGGGCTGTCGAAGCCTGGCTGGAACACCACGCTGGTGTGCGAGGTGAGGAATTCCATCATGAACCCGTCGGTCACCAGGCCCTCGTCGTACAGGTCGTTCATCAGCGTGTAGTGCCAGAACGTGGCCCAGCCTTCGTTCATTACCTGAGTCTGACGCTGTGGATAAAAATACTGGGCGATCTTGCGCACGATCCGCACGATCTCCCGTTGCCACGGCTCCAGCAACGGCGCGTGCTTCTCGATGAAATACAGAATGTTTTCCTGCGGCTCGGCCGGGAACCGGGCGTTGTCCTTGTCGCTGTACTTGTCCGCGCCTTTGGGAATAGTGCGCCACAGATCGTTGATCTGCTTCTGCAGGTGCTCTTCGCGATCTTTCTGCCGCCGGCGTTCTTCCTCGGCGGAAATCGGATACGGACGTTTGTAGCGGTCGACCCCGTAATTCATCAGCGCATGGCAGGAGTCGAGCAGGTCCTCCACCGCATCGATACCGTGGCGTTCCTCGCATTGCATGATGTACTGCTTGGCGAACACCAGGTAATCGATGATCGAACTGGCATCGGTCCAGGTGCGGAACAGGTAATTGCCCTTGAAGAAGCTGTTGTGGCCGTAGCACGCGTGCGCCACCACCAGCGCCTGCATGCAGATAGTGTTTTCTTCCATCAGGTAGGCGATGCACGGATCCGAGTTGATCACGATCTCGTAGGCCAGCCCCATCTGACCGCGGCTGTAGGATTTCTCGGTACTGAGGAAGTGCTTGCCGTAGGACCAGTGGTGATAGCCCAGCGGCATGCCGACCGAGGCATAGGCATCCATCATCTGCTCGGCGGTGATCACTTCAATCTGGTTGGGATAAGTGTCCAGGGCGTAGCCGGCCGCAATCCGGGCGATCTCGCGGTCGTAGGCCTGGATCAGCTCGAACGTCCATTCGGAGCCGGTGGAAATGGGTTGGCGTTTCTGCTCTTTGGCGGTCATGTCACTAACCTGCGCTGGAAGAGTTCACGGAAGACCGGATAGATATCTCCGGCCGAGACCAGTTGCTGCTGGGCAAACGTGTCGGAAAAGGCTTCGGCGATGCGTTCGTATTCGTACCAGAGGGCCTGGTGTTCGCGCGGGGTGATCTCCACATAAGTGTAGTACTGCACAAACGGCATGATCTGATTGATCAGGATGTCGCGGCAGATCGGCGAGTCATCGTTCCAGTTGTCGCCGTCGGAAGCCTGAGCGGCGTAGATGTTCCACTCGTTGCTCGGGTAGCGCTCGGCCATGATCTCCTGCATCAGCTTCAGGGCGCTGGAGACGATGGTGCCGCCGGTTTCCCGTGAATAGAAAAACTCTTCCTCGTCCACTTCCCGGGCGCTGGTGTGGTGACGGATGAACACTACGTCGATCTTGTCGTAGTTTCGCTTGAGGAACAGGTACAGCAGGATGAAAAAGCGTTTGGCGATGTCTTTGGTCGCCTGGGTCATCGAGCCGGACACGTCCATCAGGCAGAACATCACCGCTTTCGAGCTGGGGTTGGGTTGCTTGATCAGCAGGTTGTATTTGAGGTCGAACGTATCGAGGAAGGGCACGCGGTGGATGCGCGCGCTGAGCTTTTCGATTTCTGCTTCGAGTTCCTGGATATCGCCGAAGTTATCCGGCTCTTCGCGCTTTAACCGCGCCAGTTCCTCTTTGGCTTCGCGCAGTTTGGCGCGGCTGCTGCCGGACAGCGCAATGCGCCGGGCGTGGGCCGAGCGCAGGGTGCGGATGATATTGATCCGCGATGGGTTGCCCTCGTTGCTGATCCCGGCGCGTACGGTCTTGAACGTGTCGGTACCACTGAGGTTGCGTTTGACCAGGTTCGGCAGTTCGAGGTCTTCGAACATGAATTCAAGGAATTCTTCCTGAGTGATCTGGAAGACGAATTCGTCCATGCCCTCGCCGGAATTGCCGGCCTTGCCGGGACCGCGTCCGCCGCCACCTCCCGGTGGCCTGGCGATGTGTTCACCGGCAGTGAATTCCTTGTTGCCGGGGTGAACCACGGTCTGCTTGCCGCCGCGACCGTGGTGAAGCACCGGTTCGTCGATATCGCGACCGGGAATGCTGATCTGTTCGCCGTGTTCCATATCGGTGATGGAACGGCGGCTGACCGCCTCTTCGACAGCCTTCTTGATGTGATCACGGTAACGCCGCAGGAAGCGCTGGCGGTTCACCGTGCTCTTGTTCTTGCCATTGAGACGTCGGTCGATCACATAGCTCATACGTGGCCCTCCGGGCAGCTTCAAGTTGTGAGCTGCGAGCCGCAAGTAGAAGCACAGCGTTCACATGCTTTTTTCTTGCAGCTCGTAGCTTGAAGCTTGTAGCTGTTTTACTGCGATTTCCGGACCCGTAGGTACCATTCGGACAGAAGTCTTACCTGTTTGTCGGTGTAGCCGCGTTCGACCATTCGAGTGACGAAGTCGTTGTGTTTCTGTTGATCCTCTTTGCTGGCCTTGGCATTGAAGCTGATGACTGGCAGCAGGTCCTCGGTGTTCGAGAACATTTTCTTCTCGATGACCACCCGCAGTTTTTCGTAGCTGAGCCAGGTCGGATTCTTGCCATTGTTGTTGGCCCGGGCGCGCAACACGAAGTTGACGATCTCGTTGCGGAAATCCTTCGGATTGCTGATGCCTGCCGGTTTCTCGATTTTCTCCAGTTCTTCGTTCAGAGCGACACGGTTGAGAATCTCGCCGGTTTCCGGATCGCGGTACTCCTGATCCTGAATCCAGAAGTCCGCATACAGCACGTAGCGGTCGAAGATGTTCTGCCCGTACTCGCTGTAAGACTCCAGATAAGCGGTCTGGATCTCCTTGCCGATGAACTCGATATAACGCGGCGCCAGGTACTCCTTGAGGTAGCGCAGATAACGCTCGCGGGTCTCGGCCTGGAACTGTTCCTGCTCGATCTGCTGCTCCAGCACATACAACAGGTGCACCGGGTTGGCGGCGATTTCATGCGGATCGAAGTTGAACACCTTGGACAGGATCTTGAAGGCGAAGCGGGTCGACAGACCGTTCATGCCTTCGTCGACGCCGGCCGAGTCCCGGTATTCCTGGATCGACTTGGCCTTTGGATCGGTGTCCTTGAGGTTTTCCCCGTCGTAGACGCGCATCTTCGAATAGATGTTGGAGTTTTCCGGCTCCTTGAGGCGCGACAGCACAGTGAACTGCGCGAGCATTTTCAAGGTGTCCGGCGCGCAATGGGCCTTGGCCAGCGAACTGTTGAACAACAATTTGTCGTAGATCTTCACCTCGTCACTGACGCGCAGGCAGTACGGCACTTTGACGATGTAGATCCGGTCGATGAAGGCTTCGTTGTTCTTGTTGTTGCGGAAGGTGTGCCATTCCGATTCGTTGGAGTGCGCGAGCAGGATGCCGGTGAACGGAATCGCCCCCAGCCCTTCGGTACTGTTGTAGTTGCCTTCCTGCGTGGCAGTCAGCAATGGGTGCAGCACCTTGATCGGTGCCTTGAACATTTCGACGAATTCCATCAGGCCCTGGTTGGCCCGGCACAGCGCCCCGGAGTAGCTGTAGGCGTCGGCGTCGTTCTGTGGGTATTCCTCGAGTTTGCGGATGTCGACCTTGCCCACCAGCGCCGAGATGTCCTGGTTGTTCTCGTCGCCCGGTTCGGTCTTGGCCACGGCGATCTGGTTGAGGATCGACGGATACAGTTTGACCACACGGAACTGACTGATGTCGCCGCCGAACTCGGCCAGGCGTTTGGTCGCCCACGGCGACATGATGGTGTTCAGGTAGCGCCGTGGGATGCCGAAGTCTTCCTCGAGGATCGCGCCATCTTCAGTGGCGTTGAACAGACCCAGAGGCGATTCGAATACCGGCGAGCCCTTGATCGCATAGAAGGGCACTTTTTCCATCAGCTGTTTCAGCTTCTCGGCCAGGGACGATTTACCGCCACCGACGGGGCCGAGCAGATAGAGGATCTGTTTCTTCTCTTCCAGGCCTTGGGCGGCATGGCGGAAATACGAGACGATCTGGTCGATGCATTCTTCCATCCCGTGGAAGTCTTCAAAGGCCGGATAACGACGTATCACCTTGTTGGAGAAGATCCGCGACAGCCGCGAGTTGGTCGACGTATCGAGCAGCTCGGGTTCGCCGATGGCCATCAATAGACGCTCGGCGGCGGAAACGTAAGCGCTGCGATCCTTTTTGCACAGCTCCAGGTACTCCTGCAGCGAGAGTTCCTCCTGGCGTGTGGACTCGAAGCGTTGTTGGAAGTGGCTAAAGATACTCATGACGTCACCTCGCTCGATACGTGGAGCCGACGCCGGGTCACTCAGTCGATGCTGGCAAGCAGCCGCGGTGGCCGCTTGTTTACCCCCCAGAACACTTTCGCGGTCGACAACCTTGAAAGTCACTCCCGATGACCCGTGCGCCGGTGTACCGGCTCTCCCCTGTTTTGGATGGCCTGGGCTTAAGGATAGTTGGGAATTCGAGAGGTAAAGGCGAGATACGTAATTAGTTGTGGCAGACCGTTCGTCTGCCACGCGCAGGCCCGCGTGAGCCGGGGCCTGCGTGCTGCAAAAAAATTATTCGGCGGTGCCTTGCGCGGTTTCCAAAGGATAAGTCGTACGCCACAACTCGAAGCCGCCGTCCATGCTGTAGACGTCGGAGAAGCCTTGGCTGACCAGATAGGCAGCAGCGCCCTGACTGGAATTGCCGTGATAGCAGACGACAACGGTCGGTGCATCGAGGTCGGCGCCTTGAATGAAGGCGTGCAGGGAGTGATTGTCCAGATGCTTCGAACCGCTGATATGCAGAGCGGCGAAAGTGGCAGGATCACGTACATCGACCACCACGGCACCTTGCTCGCGCAGGGCCTGGGCCTGTTCCGGGGGGATTCGTTTGAATTCGCTCATGGCGGGTTCCTGTTGCTCGGCAGAATGCGCAGTCTAACGCGGCGCGCTGACTGGCGAAGTTTCGGGGATAAGTGGTGCGACTGATGGTGCAAGCCCGCCGTGCTCATCGCATTTGCACGACACACGCTCGCCGCTGTCGACGTTCATCAGGGTCAGGCTGCCGCCCCAGACACAGCCGGTGTCCAGCGCCGAGATGCCCGGTTCTTGAACATTGCCTTCCAGCGCGGCCCAGTGGCCGAAGATGATCCGCAGACCGTGGGTCTTGCGTTCTTTGTGCTGGAACCATGGCTTGTAGCCCGGAGGGGCAGTATCCAGGCCTTCCTTGCTTTTGAGATCGAGCTTGCCGTCGGCGGTGCAGAAGCGCATGCGGGTGAAATAGTTGGTGATGACGCGCAGGCGGGTCACGCCAGTGAGATCACTGTCCCACTTCGCCGGCTCATTGCCGTACATGCCATCGAGATACAGCGCAAACAGGTTGTCGTCACGCAGCGCGGCTTCGGCCTCGGCGGCGTACTTCAAGGCCTTGCGCAGTGACCACTGCGGCGGTATGCCCGCGTGCACCATGGCCACATCGCGTTGCTCGTCGTAGTGCATGAGTTTCTGTTGGCGCAGCCATTCGAGCAACTCGGCAGCATCAGGGGCTTCGAGAATCTCGCGCAGGGTGTCGGATTTCTTCAGGCGTTCGATATTGTTGGCGGCGGCCAGCAGATGCAGGTCGTGGTTGCCGAGTACGCAGACCAGCGACTCGCGCATGCCGTAGAGAAAACGCAGGGTCTCCAGCGACTGAGGGCCACGGTTGACCAGATCGCCGACCAGCCACAGCCGATCAAGCTTCGGATCGAAAGCCACTTGCCTGAGCAGACATTTGAGTGGTTCGAGGCAGCCTTGCAGGTCGCCGACGGCGTACGTCGTCATCAGTGCAAGGCTCCGGGGACGGCGAGGCGGAAAGGTTTGATGATCGCGTCGAAATGTTTGCCGTCGGTAGCGACCATTTCGTAGGTGCCCTGCATGGTGCCGACCTTGGTGGTCATGACCGTGCCGCTGCTGTAGGTGTGGCTTTTGCCTGCGTCGATCAGCGGTTGCTCGCCGACAACGCCTGCGCCGCGAACCTCTTCGACATGCCCGTCGCCGTCGGTGATCACCCAGTGCCGCGATATCAGACGGGCGGGCTGCTCGCCATTGTTCTGCACGGTGATGGTGTAGGCGAAGGCGAAGCGGTGGTGCTCGGGTTGCGATTGGTCTGCCAGGTAGCGGGTAACGACACTGACGTCGACCTTATAACGAGGATCGGACATGCAAAAGGGCCTTAAGCAAAGCGGAACGCGGGGCGTAGCTGATGGGAGTCAGTCTAGGCAAGTATCGGGCAGTAAACCAGAGTGGCGGCCTGCCCGATAGCGTTCATCGCCAGTCAGTCGGCGGTGGGGGCGGGGGCTTGCTCGCTAAGCTTGTCGGCCAGGCGCACGAATGCGGCCAGATCCAGTTGCTCGGGACGCAGGCTGCCATCGACACCGGCGGCTTCGATCTCGGCGGCGGTCATCAATTGTTTGAGGGTGTTGCGCAGGGTCTTGCGACGCTGGTTGAACGCTTCGCGAACGACGCGCTCGAGCAGGCGATGATCCTTGGCCGGGTGCGGCAGCACCGCGTGCGGCACCAGACGAACGATGGCCGAGTCGACCTTCGGCGGCGGGTTGAATGCGCCCGGGCCGACGTTGAACAGGTGTTCCACGCGGCAATGGTACTGAACCATGATCGACAGGCGGCCCCAGTCGCCACCGCCCGGGCCAGCCGCCAGGCGCTCGACCACTTCCTTCTGCAACATGAAGTGCATGTCGCGAATGATGCCGGCGTTGTTCAACAGGTGGAAAATCAGCGGCGTGGAGATGTTGTACGGCAGGTTACCAACCACGCGCAGGCTGTTCGGCGCGGCGTTGAGGGTGTTGAAGTCGAACTTCAACGCATCGCCCTGATGCAGGTTGAAGTTGCTCTTGCCGGCGAACTGCTGGTTGAGAATCGGGATCAGGTCCTTGTCCAGTTCCACCACGTCGAGTTGCGCACCGGAGTTGAGCAGGCCAGCGGTCAGTGCGCCTTGGCCCGGGCCGATTTCCAGCATGCGGTCGCCGGATTTGGCGCTGATGGAGCGCAGGATGCGGTCGATGACGCCGGCATCGTGCAGGAAGTTCTGGCCAAAGCGTTTGCGCGCCTTGTGTTGGTATTGCTCGGTCATAAACGGGTCTCGGCCATCTGGTAAGCGGTTTCCAGGGCGACCTGCAGGCTGCCGGTGTCGATCTTGCCGCTGCCGGCCAGATCCAGGGCGGTGCCGTGATCGACCGAAGTGCGGATGATCGGCAGGCCAAGGGTAATGTTGACCGCGGCGCCGAAGCCTTTGTACTTCAGCACGGGCAGGCCCTGGTCGTGGTACATCGCCAGCACTGCGTCGCAGTGCTCCAGATATTTTGGGGTAAACAGAGTGTCGGCAGGCAGCGGGCCACGAAGGTCCATGCCCTCGCCGCGCAGGCGCTCTAATGTCGGTTCGATGATGTCGATTTCTTCATGGCCCAGGTGTCCGCCTTCGCCGGCGTGCGGGTTGAGTCCGCAGACCAGGATGCGTGGCTGGGCAATGCCGAATTTGTCTTGCAGGTCGGCGTGCAGAATCCGCGTGACCCGTTCCAGCCGTTCCGGCGTAATTGCATCGGCAATCTCGCGCAGGGGCAGGTGAGTGGTGACCAGTGCCACGCGCAAGCCACGGGTGGCGAGCATCATGACCACTTGTGCGGTATGAGTCAGGTCGGCGAGGAATTCTGTGTGCCCGGAGAACGGGATACCCGATTCATTAATCACGCCCTTGTGTACGGGAGCGGTGATCATCCCGGCAAAGTCGCCGTTCAGGCAGCCGTCGCCGGCGCGGGTCAGGGTTTCCAGAACGAAGGCGGCGTTAGCCTTGTCCAGTTGCCCGGCAACCACGGGAGTGCTCAGCGGGGTGTCCCAGACGTACAGGCTGCCGGCGGGTGCGGGCATATCCGGCCATCGGCCGGGTGCCACCTCCAGCAAAGAGACGGCCAGCCCCAGCTGCGCGGCCCGCTCGGTGAGCAGGTCGCGGCTGGTGATGGCAATCAGGGGGTGTGGCTGGGCTTGCGAGGCGAGCAGCAGGCAAAGGTCGGGACCGATGCCGGCTGGTTCGCCGGGTGTCAGCGCGAAACGCTTGGGTTTCACTGCGCTGCCTGGTCTGCACCAGGGAGTTTGATTTCTACGTAGGCTTCTTCACGAATCTGACGCAGCCAGTTTTGCAGCTCTTCATCGTATTTTTTGTTACGCAGAACGGTCATCGCTTGTTGCTCGCGAGCCTGCTCGGTGCTGTCGGTGGCGCGGCGGCCAAGGACTTCCAGCACGTGCCAGCCGTACTGAGTCTGGAACGGCTTGGACAGCTGACCTTGTGGGGTCTTGGCCATCACTTCGCGGAATTCCGGTACCAGTGCGTTCGGATCGATCCAGTTCAGGTCGCCACCGTTGAGCGCCGAACCGGGGTCTTCGGAGTAGTTCTTCGCCAGTTCAGCGAAGTCTTCGCCAGCCAGGATGCGCTCGTACAGCGACTGCACCAGGGCCTTGGTCTTGGCTTCGTCACGGATCGGGCTTGGCTTGACCAGGATGTGGCGCACATGCACCTCATCACGCATCTGCGCTTCGCCACCCCGTTTTGCCAGCAACTTGAGGATGATGAAACCACCCGGGGTGCGTGCAGGCTGGGTGATGTCGCCAACGGCCATGCTGCTCAGCTCACGGTCGAACGGTGGTGGCAGTTGCGCGGCTTTACGCCAGCCCATGTCGCCGCCTTCCAGAGCATTGTCGCTGCCGGATCTGGCAACGGCCATCTGACCGAAGTCAGCGCCTTGCTTGAGCTTCTGGTAAACGTCCATCGCCTGCCGGTAAGCGCTCTGAATCGCATCAGAGTTGGCGCTTTCCGGTGTAGGAATCAGGATGTTGGCCAGGTGCAGCTCTTCGGACAGTTGCATCTTGCCCAAGTCGGAGGCGAGGAAGTTCTTCACTTCCTGCTCGGAGACCTGGATGCGCTCTGCCACGCGACGCTGACGCACACGGCTGATGATCATCTCGCGCTTGATCTGGTCACGGGCGTCGTCATAGTTCAAACCGTCGCGAGCCAGGGCGGCGCGGAATTGATCCACGGTCATGTTGTTGCGCTGGGCGATAGTGCCAACCGCCTGGTTCAGCTCTTCATCGGTAATGCGGATGCCGGAGCGCTCGCCGATCTGCAGTTGCAGGTTTTCGACGATCAGGCGCTCGAGCACCTGCTGATCCAGCACGCCCGGAGGCGGCATGCCGCCGCCACGCTTGGCGATGGTCTGCTGAACTTCGTGGACGCGCTGGTCCAGTTGGCTCTGCATGACCACGTCGTTATCAACGATCGCGACCACTTTATCGATGGACTGTACTGCGGCGTTGGCCGCAGTACCCAGGAACAGCGCGCCCAGCAGCAGCGGGCGCAGAGAATCAGAAAGCTTGGTCTTCACGTTGACGATAACCTTGGATGCCTTTGTCGAGGAAGCTCTCTACCTTGGCGCCAGTCAGGCCGCCGAGTCCCTTCAGAACAATTTGGAGGAAGACGCCGTGGTCGCCTTTTTCGTTTTCCGGGGCGTTCTGACTGAATTCGTCATAGCTGACCCAGTAACGGTTGATCAGGCGCAGTTTCCAGCAGCAGTTGTCGTATTCGAAACCACCGAAGGCTTCCAGCGTACGGTTGCGGTTGTAGTCGTACTGCCAGCGGCTGATCGCGCTCCACTGTGGAACGATCGGCCAGATGACCGAGAAGTCATGCTGCTGGATCTTGTAGTAGTCCTTCACGTAGCCAGGCTGGCCCGGAGTGCCATAGTCGCCACCACCCACCGACCATTTACCGGTGTTCTGGTCGTAACGAACCTGGTCGTTGCGATAGCGATAACCGACGTTGACCACCTTGTTCGGGTTGTCTTCAGGCTGGTAATGGAACATCGCGCTGCCGGAACGCGGGCTGCGGCTGTCCGGGTCCCAGTTGTAGTCGGCCGTGGTGCGCCAGTCGCGGTTCCAGCGGTACTCGTATTCCAGCGCGTATGGCGATACGTCGGACTGGGCATCTTTGCGATCCTTGAACGCAATGCCTGGCAGTTGTACTTCACGGTCCTTGAAGTAGTAAGCCTGGCCGACGCTGACACGTTGACGCTCGAAGCCGTCGTCTTCGATCCAGCGGCTGGTCACGCCCAGCGACAGCTTGTTCTCGTCGCCGACACGGTCGGAGCCGGAGAAGCGGTTGTCACGGAACAGCGACGCGTAGTTGAAGGTGTATTCGCTGGTGTCGAATACCGGAATGTCTTCCTGATCAACCTTGGGTACATACAGGTAGAACAGACGCGGTTCCAGGGTCTGGCGATAGTTCTTGCCGAAGTACGAGGTGTTGCGGTCGAAGTACAGACCGCTGTCGACGCTGGCGATCGGTACGCCACGGTTCTGGTTGCTGTCGAAGGTGCCGTTGAGTTTGTTCTGCTCGGCGGTTTGCGCAGCAATCTGGGACTTGCCGGTACCGTCCAGATCCAGTTGATACTGGGTGTACTGGTACTTGAGCGATGGCTTCAGGAAACCATATGTCCAGTTCATTGGCAGGCTGACGCCCGGCTTCAGGTTCAGACGGTCGCCGTTTGCACGCGCAAGGCCAAATACGTTGGTATCCAGGCGAGGCGAGATGGTGCCGTCTTCATTGGTAAAGTTGCCGTTTTGCAGGTCACGATCGAACCGAACAATCTCGGTCTCGTAATCGAAGTTCAAACCTTCCGGGTGATACGGCAGTTGACCGTTGAAAGTGATCTGCGGCAGACGGCCGTACGGCGTGATGTTCGAAACAGTAGCCAGTTGGTACTGCTGAGCATTCAAGCGAGCGGTGTAGCTGTCGCCGCGATAGGTCACCGAACCCTGCTGGTTCACGTAGTCAGCGCTCTTCACACCGATCTGATCGGTGGTCAGGTCCTGGAAGTAATACGGATCGCTGATCTTGGTGTAATCAACCTGAGTCATCACACGGGAGTCGAGACCGCCCTTGTGCTGCCAGTTGTACATGTAGCGATTTTTTTCGTAGTCGGTCTGCTTGCTGCGGTCGGTATCTTCGTCGTTCAGATACGCCGCACCGAACTGGCCTTCGCTGGACTTGGTCAGGTAACGGAACTCACCTTCGACCAGCATGCCGCGCTTGCTCATGTAGCGCGGGTACAACGTGGCATCGTAGTTCGGCGCCAGGTTGAAGTAGTACGGGGTGACCAGCATGAAGCCGGTGTCGCTGCCGGTGCCAATGGTTGGCGGCAGGAAGCCCGATTGGCGACGATCGTCGATCGGGAAGTAGATGTACGGCGTGTACAGGATCGGAATGTCTTTGACCCGCAGTGTCACGTTGGTCGCGGTACCGAAGCCGGTGGCAGGGTTCAGGGTGATGTTGTTGCCCTTGAGCTGCCAGGCGTTGCTGTTCGGTTCGCACGTGGTGTACGTGCCGTCCTTCAAGCGGATGATCGCGTTCTCGGCACGCTTGGCGTACAGCGCGTTACCGCGGATGCGCGATTTGTGCATCACGTATTCGGCGTTGTCGACCTTGGCTTCACCGGTGTCGAGCTGCACATCGGCGTGGTCGCCGACGATCAGTGCACCGTTGTCACGAATGCGCACGTCGCCATTGAGTTCGGCGCGGCTCTCGGCCTGGTACAGGCTGGCCTCGTCGGACTCGACCTGCATGCTGCCCTGACGCAGGACCACGTCGCCGGCCAGCGTACCCACCTGATCTTCGGTGTTGTAGCGCGAGGCTTTGGCGCCGATAAAGGTCGGTGCGTCACTTTTATTCGTCTTGTCATTCATGCCAGGACGAATCGGTTCGATATAGGAACCAGAGCAGTAAGGACCGGTCTCGGCCAATTGGGCGGCGGTGAGCTTCTCGCGCGGAACCCAGTCGAGGTGACTGTAGTCTTCGCTACGGGATTTCAGGCCGCGGCCTTTGGCTTCGGTGACCAGCACAGGCTTGGCGCCGGTGTCGGATGTGGAACCGTTCTGGGCCGGGGCTTCGCCGGCGGCGCTGACAGCGCTGCCGTCATGCACCGGACGCGGCGGCAATGCAGCTGCCGGCGTCTTGGGCGCACACGCCCAGCCACCCGTTGCCGAGACGGCGCAGTCATACTGCTCGGCGGCAACAACGAATTGACTGGCCAGAGGTTGCATAGCCAGCAGACTGCCGGTTACCAACAACGGAAATTTTTTACGAAACGCGGGGGATTTCAATGCCATCTTATTAGTCCGGGCTTCCTGCGTGCCATCTGCCCGCGGTGTGGGCCGCACGCCTCTCGATGGTCTGAAAAAGATGCTGGATAATAAAGCATGACCCGCTTGACGGCTAGCGCCGTCGGAGACCCTTGCAATGCCTGACCAAGATGTACGCTTGCAACACCTGAAAGTTTGGCTCGATGAGCAGTTGGCAATCCTGTTTGCAGATCAGGGCTGGGGCGCCGTGCCCCCGGCCACGTTGACCGCGGCCAGCAGTGACGCGAGTTTCCGCCGGTATTTCCGCTGGGAAGGCGCGGGTCGCAGTTTTGTCGTGATGGACGCGCCACCGCCCCAGGAAAACTGCAAACCGTTCGTGGATATCGCCTTTTTGCTGGCGAAATCCGGAATTAACGTGCCGAAAATTTATGCAGAAGACCTCGAACGCGGATTTCTTTTGCTCAATGACCTGGGCAACAAGACCTATCTCGACGTAATCGACAGCGAAAATGCCGACGCTTTGTTCAGCGATGCCTTGCAGGCACTGTTGGCTTTTCAGCAATTGCCGATGGTCGCACCGCTGCCGAGTTACGACGTGGCACTGCTGCGCCGTGAGCTGGAACTGTTCCCCGAGTGGTATGTGAAGCGCGAACTCGGCATCGAGTTCGACGCGGCACAGCAGCAACAATGGCAAGCCGTCAGCGATCTGCTGATCGACAGCGCCCTGGCCCAGCCGAAAGTGCTGGTGCACCGCGACTACATGCCGCGCAACCTGATGCTCAGCGAGCCGAATCCCGGCGTGCTCGACTTTCAGGATGCGGTCTATGGCCCGGTCACCTACGACGTCACCTGCCTGTTCAAGGACGCTTTCCTCAGCTGGCCTGAAGAACGCGTGCGTGGCTGGCTGGAACGTTACTGGCAGCAGGCCGCGGCGCTGGACATCCCGGTGCAGGCCGATTTCGAAGACTTCCTGCGTGCCAGCGACCTGATGGGCGTACAACGCCATCTGAAAGTCATCGGCATCTTCGCCCGGATCTGCCATCGCGATGGCAAGCCGCGCTACCTGGCCGATGTGCCACGTTTCTTCGCCTATATAGAAGCGGTGATTGCGCGTCGTCCTGAACTGGCGGATCTGCAGGCGTTGCTCGCCAGTCTGCGTGGCGGAGCGACTGCATGAAGGCGATGATTCTGGCGGCAGGCAAGGGCGAGCGCATGCGCCCGCTGACCCTGACCACCCCCAAGCCGCTGGTGCGTGCCGGTGGCGTACCGTTGATCGAATATCACCTGCGCGCGCTGGCCGCGGCCGGTTTCAGTGAAATCGTGATCAACCATGCCTGGCTCGGTCAGCAGATCGAGGATTACCTGGGCGACGGTTCGCCGTTCGGCGTGAGCATCCAGTATTCGCCGGAAGGCGAGCCGCTGGAAACCGGCGGCGGGATTTTCCGCGCCTTGCCGTTGCTCGGTGACGATGCGTTTCTGGTGGTCAACGGCGATATCTGGACCGATTACGACTTCAGCGTGCTGCATCAGCCGATCAACGGTCTGGCGCATCTCGTACTGGCGGACAACCCGGCCCATCATCCGGCGGGCGATTTCACCCTGACTGACGGCCGGGTGCACGATGGCCAGCCGGACGCGCCGACCCTGACCTACAGCGGCATTGCCGTGCTCCATCCGCAGTTGTTCGATGGCTGCGCGGACGGCGCGTTCAAACTCGCACCGTTGCTGCGCAAAGCCATGGCAGGCGGACAGGTCAGCGGTGAGCGTCTGAAAGGTCACTGGGTGGATGTCGGTACGCATGAGCGTCTGGCCGAAGCTGAAGCATTGATAGAAGCGAGTCGTTGATATGTTGTGGCCAGGGACTCTGATTGGAGCCGGAGCGGGTTTTGCGCTCGCCAGCATTCCGGGGGCCATGCTTGGGGCATTGTTGGGACAAGCGCTGGACCGGCGTCTGCACTTGCAAAGCTGGGGGCACTTGCGGGAAAAACTCGGCGGGCGGCCGATGTTGCGCAACGACGAACTGCTGTTCGTGTTGCTCGGGCGTCTGGCCAAGAGTGACGGGCGGGTGACGGACGGCCATATCCAGCAGGCGCGCAATGAAATGAACGCCCTGGAAATGAGCGAGCCGGCGCGGCGTCGGGCGATTGCTGCGTTCAATCGCGGCAAGGCCGGTGGTGATCACTTGCGTGGTTATCTGCGGCGCCTGAGTGCTCAGCCGCATGCCGCTGAAGGTGTGTTGCGCGCCTGCTGGCGGATGGTCTGGGCTGACGGTCGTGCGGGCGTCAGTGAACGTGAATTATTGGCGCAGTGGGGTAAGTGGCTGGGTTGGACAACCCATCAGATCCAGGCGCTGGCCAATGACTACGAGCCGAATAAACGGCCGATTGTCAGTGCGGCGGTGAGTTATCAGGAAGCGATGCGCCTGCTCGGCGTGTCGGCGACCAGCGAGCCGGCGCAGATCAAGCGTGCCTATCGACGGCTGCTCAGCCGTCATCACCCGGACAAGATCGCCGGCAGCGGCGCAACGCCGGAGCAGGTGCGTGACGCAACCGAGAAAACCCGTGAGCTGCACAACGCGTTTACCCTGATTCGGGCGCGGCGGGATTTTCGCTAGCGATCAAAAGATCGCAGCCTGCGGCAGCTTCTACAGGAAACGCATTTCCAGGTAGGAGCTGCCGCAGGCTGCGATCTTTTGCTTTTGTTTCTATCAGTCAGTTTTCTGCGGATTCAACCAGCCACGCACCCGCCGGAACAACTGTTCCTGCTCAGCCTTTTTATCCGGTAACGCCTTGAGCGCCACCTGGCTGAAGGTCGAAGTCTTCAAGCGCTTGCTGGCCTGCATGCGCTCCAGTGCCGCGTTGCGATCCAGCGCCTTGTCCATGTAGAAAATGTCGGCGGTCGGCAACTTCAGGGTCGGTGTCAGCTCGGCCAATTGTGGCTTGGCCTTGCTCGGCGTTTGCGCATCGACCATCACCAGTTTCTCGACCTGCGAACTCTGCCGCTCGCTGAGGAAACGCGCCGCCCAGTAGGCGCCGGTACCGTGACCGAGGACCACGACCCGGCGTGCGCTTTGTTGCTCGGCGTAGGCGATTGCCGCATCGATCCGCGCAAAGATCCGCTCGGCGTCAGCCTTGGATTGTTCTTCAGTCGTTTCGGCCACCACCTGATCCGCCACTTCCGCTTCACCGCCCGCCGCCTGTTCGATCGGTTGCGCGGTGGTGGAATCCTTGCTGCCACTTTCCGCGGCTTTCGGTGCGGCAGCGGGCGCAATCACCCGCGGTGCGATGACATCGCTTTGCAGATCCGGCAGGGTGATACTCAGGCTGCTCCATTCGACGTCGGGCAATTTGCTGCGCAGCGGGCCGATCACTTGCGGCCAGTCAGCGGTTTCGCCGGCGCCAGGGACAATAATCACTGCACCTTTGGGCTCCGCAGTGTTGGCCGGTTTCCAGAGGGCGAGGAAAGTGTCGGCGCCGGCCTGCAATTGCTGCTGCTCTTGCGCCGGGACTTTACGTTCGAGTGCCGCGGCTTCTTCCTGACTACGCTCAAGCAGTGGCTGGCGTTCGGCGGGTTTCTCGGCGGCCGGTTGTTCGGCGGTGGAGGCGGGCGCCGGATCGGCGGCTTCGACGGAAAACGCACAAGGCAGGATCAGCGACAGGCACAATGCTGGCATTGCTAGGCGGTAGACAGAGGGCATCGGTTATTCCAGGCCAGAAAAGTATCCCGGCAGCCTAATGGGTTGGTCAGAATTTGTCAGTGTACGAGACTTCAATGATGCGTTTTTGCTGCCTGTGGGTTATCGGCTGGTTGTGTTTTCCCTTGATGGGCTGGGCGGCGTCTGCGCCGGCGGCGCATGCAGCGCTGTTGACGCCCGGCGAGCAGCAATGGCTGGCGCAGCACCGTGAGCTGCGCGTCGGCCTGGTATTGCAGGCGCCGTACGCGCAATACGACCGGCGCTTGCAGCGACTGTCCGGGGCCAATGTCGAATTGATGAAGGCGCTGGCCAAAACCCTGAATGTCGAGCTGAGCTGGCGCAATTTTCAGGATCTGGCGCAACTGGAGGAAGCCGCCCGCGAAGGCGAAATCGACATCGCCCCGGGCCTGACCCAGACCCCGGGTGCGCTGCGCCTTTGGTTGTTTTCCGATCCCTACATGCGTGTGCCGCAACTGGTGGTCAGCGACCAGAAAAGCGGCGGCGTGGTCGAGCTGGAAAAACTCGACAGCCTGTCTCGCGTCGCCGTGCGCATGCCCAGCGTGACGGCGGACTATTTACGCAGCACCTATCCCCATCTGAATCTGCAAGGCGTGCCGCTGGAGCGTCAGGCACTGCAACTGTTGTTGACCCAACAAGCGTCCTACGCCGTGATAGATGAAGCACAACTCGGGCGGTTGTCCGCCGAACCTGAGTTCGCCGGGTTGGTGGTGGTCGGCGATATCGGCTTGCCGCAGCTGTTGCGGGTTGCCACGCGGCGCGACTGGCCGCAGTTGGCCGGGATCATCGAAAGCGCCTTGCGGGCAATCCCGGCCAAGGATCTGGAGCGCCTGCACAACCAATGGCTGCAACCCAAGTACCCGCGGCTCACCGAGTCGCCGGGGTTCTGGCAGAACCTCAGTCTGCTGTTCGCGGTGTTGCTGCTCAGTTGTGTGGCCATCGTGGTCTGGCAACGACGCCAGCAACACAGCCTCGAACAGCGTCTGCTGGCCGCCCGGGAAGACATCGCCCTGCGCGCGGCCAGCGAAGAAGCCTTGCGCCTGACCCAGTTTTCCATCGACCAAAGCACCGTCGGCATTCTCTGGGTCAACTGGGACAGCCATGTGCGCTACGCCAACCGGGCGGCGGAACACATGCTCGGTTATTCACAGGGCGCGCTGATTGAACGGCCGTTGATCGACTTCGAACCCGGTCTGCACATGGACCGCTGGCTCAACCTGTGGAAACGCGCGCGGGCCAGTGAAGAGGGGCCGCTGAGCTTTGAAACCAGTTGCTTGCGCGCCGATGGCAGCGTCCTGCCGGCGGACGTCTCGCTGAGTTTTCTGCGTTTTCGCGACAGCGAGTATCTGGTGGTTTATCTCACCGACGTCACTGAGCGTCGCCGCGCCCTGGCCGCGTTGCAGGAAAGTGAAGCGCGCCTGCAAGGCATCGCCGCCAACGTACCGGGACTGGTGTTTCGCCTGGAGCGGGCGCCGGTGACCGGGCAGATCGATTTCGCCTACATCAGCGAGGGCAGCGAGAGTCTGGTCGGCTACGCGCCGGCCGCCATCGCCCACCGCGACATGGGTTTGCGCAGTCTGGTGCATCCGGATGACAAGGCCAGTTACCACCAGACTCAGGATCAGGCGCTGGACACCGACAGTGACTGGTCGTGGCAGGGCCGCATCCTCACCCGTCAGGGCGAACAACGCTGGGCCGAGATCAAGGCAATCACCCGACAGCTGGAGGATGGCGCCTATGTCTGGGACGGCATCGTCTGGGACATCAGCGAAAGCAAGCGCATTGAGCTGGAGCTCGCCGCCTCCCGCGAACAACTGCGCGAATTGTCGGCGCACCTGGAAAGCGTGCGCGAAGAAGAGAAGGCGCGCATCGCCCGCGAAGTGCACGATGAGCTGGGGCAGATGCTCACGGTGCTGAAGCTGGAAACCTCGATGTGCGAACTGGCCTACGCGCAACTCGACCCGGGGCTGCACGAGCGGTTGAACAGCATGAAGCGTCTGATCGCCCAGTTGTTCCAGCTGGTGCGCGATGTGGCGACGGCGTTGCGCCCGCCAATTCTCGATGCCGGAATCGCTTCAGCGATCGAGTGGCAGGCGCGGCGCTTCGAGGCGCGCACGCAGATTCCGTGTCTGGTGCAGGTGCCGGACAATCTGCCGGCGCTCACCGATGCCAAGGCGATTGGCCTGTTCCGTATCCTGCAGGAGGCGCTGACCAACGTCATGCGCCATGCTCAGGCGCATACTGTGGAGCTGACGCTGGCGCTGGAAGGCGACGAGTTGTGTCTGACGGTCAGCGATGATGGCGTAGGCTTTGTCTCTGCGGCGGGCCGGCCGACGTCCTTTGGTTTGGTCGGTATGCGCGAGCGGGTGCTGATCATGGGCGGGCGGTTGTTGCTTGAGAGTGAGCCGGGGGAGGGCACCAGTCTGAATGTGTGGGTGCCTTTGGATCGCTAAAGATCGCAGCCTGCATTGATCGCATATTCCTGTAGGAACTGCCAAAGGCTGCGATCTTTTGCCCTTAAAAACACAACCGAGGAGAGTGCAAGTGATCCGCGTACTGGTAGCCGAAGACCACACCATCGTCCGTGAAGGCATCAAGCAATTGATCGGCCTGGCCAAGGATCTGCAAGTGGTGGGGGAGGCGAGCAATGGCGAGCAGCTCCTCGAAACCTTGCGCCATGTGCCGTGCGAAGTGGTGCTGCTCGATATTTCCATGCCCGGCGTCAATGGCCTGGAAGCCATCCCGCGGATCCGCGCGCTGAACAATCCACCGGCGATTCTGGTGCTGTCGATGCACGACGAAGCGCAAATGGCTGCCCGTGCGCTGAAGGTCGGGGCCGCTGGTTATGCGACCAAGGACAGCGATCCGGCGCTATTGCTGACGGCGATTCGCAAAGTGGCGGCCGGCGGGCGCTACATCGACCCGGAACTGGCCGACCGCATGGTCTTCGAAGTCGGCCTGACTGACACGCGTCCGCTGCATTCGCTGCTGTCCGAACGTGAGTTCTCGGTGTTCGAACGCCTGGCCCAAGGCGCCAACGTCAACGATATCGCCCAACAATTGGCGCTGAGCAGCAAGACCATCAGCACGCACAAGGCGCGGCTGATGCAGAAACTCAACATCACCTCGCTGGCCGAACTGGTCAAATACGCGATGGAACACAAACTCCTCTAAGCACATTGATCCCGTGTGTAGGAGCTGCCCAAGGCTGTGATCTTTTGATCTTGTTTTCATAAGATCAAGATCAAAAGATCGCAGCCCTCGGCAGCTCCTACAGTTAGAACCGTGTGGGCATATCCATTAGCGACAACCGCTTTTGCTTGTTCTTGCGGCTCGCAGCTTGGCGCTCGTCGCTCGTTTGCCAAAACGCGCCATCCCTGTAGGGCAATCCCTACCCCCAACCTTCCATCCGGCTGAGGCGATTCTCTCCTGCGCCCCGATTTGCGTGGCTGGCGCCAGCCACTAGGCTTAATCCACAGCAGTTACCAATAACAAAGGTGTGGGTATGAGCCAGGTCGATTCAAACGCAGGGGCCAGTGACGTGCTGGTCAGCTTTCGTGGAGTGCAGAAGAGCTACGACGGCGAGAACCTGATCGTCAAAGACCTCAACCTGGACATTCGCAAAGGCGAGTTCCTGACCCTGCTCGGGCCGTCCGGTTCGGGCAAGACCACCAGCCTGATGATGCTCGCCGGGTTCGAAACCCCGACCGCCGGTGAAATCCTCCTGGCCGGCCGTGCAATCAACAACGTGCCGCCGCACAAGCGTGACATCGGCATGGTGTTCCAGAACTACGCGCTGTTCCCGCACATGACCGTGGCGGAGAACCTCGCCTTCCCGTTGACCGTACGTGGCCTGAACAAGAGCGACGTCAGCGACAAGGTCAAGAAAGTCCTGAGCATGGTCCAGCTCGACGCGTTCGCTTCGCGCTATCCGGCACAACTCTCCGGCGGTCAGCAGCAGCGTGTGGCGCTGGCGCGGGCGCTGGTGTTCGAACCGCAACTGGTGCTGATGGACGAACCGCTGGGTGCACTCGACAAGCAACTGCGCGAACACATGCAGATGGAGATCAAGCACCTGCACCAGCGCCTCGGCGTGACCGTGGTCTACGTGACTCACGACCAGGGTGAAGCCCTGACCATGTCCGACCGCGTCGCCGTGTTCCATCAGGGCGAGATCCAGCAGATCGCGCCGCCGCGCACGCTCTACGAAGAACCGAAAAACACCTTCGTCGCCAACTTCATCGGCGAGAACAACCGCCTCAACGGCCGTCTGCTCAGCCAGAGCGGCGAGCGTTGCGTGGTCGAACTGGGCCGTGGCGAGAAGGTCGAGGCGCTGGCGGTCAACGTCGGCCAGACCGGCGAACCGGTGACTCTGTCGATCCGCCCGGAGCGCGTCAGCCTCAACGGCTCGAGCGACCAATGCGTCAACCGCTTCTCAGGGAGGGTGGCGGAATTCATCTATCTGGGCGACCACGTCCGGGTGCGCCTGGAAGTCTGCGGCAAGACCGACTTCTTCGTGAAACAGCCGATTGCCGAGCTCGATCCAGCGCTCGCGGTCGGGGACGTGGTTCCGCTTGGCTGGCAGGTCGAGCACGTTCGCGCGCTCGATCCTCTTCTAGAGGCGCACTAAGCGCCCCGGCAATACCAACACCAACCCTGCACGTGGAGAGAACAATAAATGTTGAGATCCCTGAAGTTCACCGCCCTGACCCTGGGCCTGATGGGTGCGGCCAGCGCAATGGCCGCCGGTCCCGATCTGACTGTGGTGTCGTTTGGCGGGGCGAACAAGGCGGCGCAAGTCAAAGCCTTCTATGCACCGTGGGAAGCGGCGGGCAACGGCAAGATCGTTGCCGGTGAGTACAACGGCGAAATGGCCAAGGTCAAAGCCATGGTCGACACCAAGAGCGTGTCGTGGGATCTGGTGGAAGTCGAATCGCCAGAGCTGTCCCGTGGTTGCGATGAAGACATGTTCGAACAACTCGACCCGGCACTGTTCGGCAAAACCGAGGATTACGTCAAAGGCGCAATTCAACCGTGCGGCGTGGGCTTCTTCGTCTGGTCGACCGTGCTCGCGTACAACGCCGACAAGCTGAAAACCGCGCCAACCAGTTGGGCCGATTTCTGGGACACCAAGAAATTCCCGGGCAAGCGTGGCCTGCGCAAAGGCGCCAAGTACACCCTGGAATTCGCGCTGATGGCCGACGGGGTTGCACCGAAAGACGTCTACAAAGAGCTGGCGAGCAAAGGTGGTCAGGATCGCGCGTTCAAGAAACTCGATGAACTCAAGCCAAGCATTCAGTGGTGGGAGGCCGGTGCACAACCGCCGCAATACCTTGCTTCCGGTGACGTGGTCATGAGCTCGGCCTACAACGGTCGCATCGCCGCCGTGCAGAAAGAATCCAACCTGAAAGTGGTGTGGAACGGCGGCATCTACGACTTCGATGCCTGGGCCATCCCGAAAGGCCTGGACGCCAAGCGCGCCGAAGCGGCGAAGAAATTCATCGCCTACTCGGTCCAGCCGCAGCAACAGAAGACCTACTCGGAGAACATCGCCTACGGCCCGGCCAATACTCAAGCCGTACCGCTGCTGAACAAGGATGTGCTGAAAGACATGCCGACCACCCCGGAAAACATCGCCAACCAGGTGCAGATCGACGTCAGCTTCTGGGCTGACAACGGCGAGCAACTGGAACAGCGCTTCAATTCCTGGGCTGCGAAGTAATCCTTCGCCCTGTAGGAGCTGCCGCAGGCTGCGATCTTTTGGCTTTGCCTTTGAAGATCAAGAGATCGCAGCCTCGTTGCACTCGACAGCTCCTACAGGAGTGAGGTGTCGCTTGTGTGTTGAGGTAATGCGGTGTCGCTGTAGGTGATGCCGCCCATCCAAAGATTTGCGGAGTACGTCATGGCCATCGCCGTTCCCCTGAACGAGGGCGCCAGCCCCACCTTGAAGCAGAAGCTCAAGCGCGCCGAGCGGGTCAACCGCTGGAAGGCCCAGGCATTGATTGCGCCGCTGGTGCTGTTTCTGTTGCTGGTGTTCCTGGTGCCGATCGTGGCGCTGCTCTATAAAAGCGTCGGCAACCCGGAAGTGGTCGGCGGCATGCCGCGCACCGTGGCGGCCATCGCCAGTTGGGACGGCCGCGGCCTGCCGGCTGAACCGGTGTACAAAGCGGCGGGCGAAGATCTCGCCGAAGCTCGCAAAAACCAGACCTTGGGCGATCTGTCCAAGCGCTTGAACATGGAGTTGGCCGGCTATCGCAGCCTGCTGACCAAAACGGCCCGCGCGCTGCCATTTGCCAGCGAACCGGCCTCCTATAAAGAAGCCCTCGAAGCGCTCGACGAGCGTTGGGGCGATCCGGCCTATTGGCAAGCGGTCAAACGCAACACCAGCAGTATCACCCCTTACTACTTGCTCGCGGCGGTGGATCACCGTATCGATGATCTCGGCGAACTGGCCCCGGCCACTCCGGATCAGGCGATCTACCTCGACATCTTCGCCCGCACGTTCTGGATGGGCTTGATCATCACCGTGATCTGCCTGGTCCTCGCCTATCCACTGGCCTACCTGCTGGCGAACCTGCCATCGCGGCAGAGCAACCTGCTGATGATTCTGGTGCTGCTGCCGTTCTGGACCTCGATTCTGGTGCGGGTCGCGGCGTGGATCGTATTGCTGCAATCGGGTGGGCTGATCAACAGTGCGCTGGTGGCCATGGGCATCATCGATAAGCCGCTGGAACTGGTGTTCAACCGCACCGGGGTCTACATCTCGATGGTGCACATCCTGCTGCCGTTCATGATCCTGCCGATCTACAGCGTGATGAAAGGCATCTCGCCAACCTACATGCGCGCTGCGATTTCGCTGGGCTGCCATCCGTTCGCCAGTTTCTGGCGGGTGTATTTCCCGCAGACCTATGCCGGCGTCGGTGCCGGTTGCCTGTTGGTGTTCATCCTCGCCATCGGCTACTACATCACCCCGGCGCTGCTCGGCAGCCCGAACGATCAGATGGTCAGCTACTTCGTCGCGTTCTACACCAACACCAGCATCAACTGGGGCATGGCCACTGCGCTGGGCGGCTTGTTGCTGCTGGCGACCGTGGTGCTTTATCTGATCTACAGCTGGCTGGTGGGCGCCAGTCGCCTGCGCCTGAGCTAAGGGGAATTTGAAATGCTGAGTCCTTACATGTCGCCCATCGAACGGGTGTGGTTCTACAGCTTGCGGATTCTCTGCGGCCTGATCCTGCTGTTCCTGATTCTGCCGGTGCTGGTCATCGTGCCGCTGTCGTTCAACTCGGGCAGTTTCCTGGTGTATCCGCTGCAGGGCTTTTCTCTGCACTGGTATCACGACTTCTTCGCTTCGGCGGAGTGGATGCGCGCGCTGAAGAACAGCATCATCGTCGCCCCGGCGGCCACGGTGCTGGCGATGGTCTTCGGTACGCTGGCCGCGATCGGCCTGACCCGTGGCGATTTCCCCGGCAAGGCGCTGGTGATGGCGCTGGTGATTTCGCCGATGGTGGTGCCGGTGGTGATCATTGGTGTGGCGAGTTATCTGTTCTTCGCACCGCTGGGGCTGGGCAACAGTTTCTTCTCGCTGATCGTGGTGCACGCGGTGCTGGGTGTGCCGTTCGTTATCATCACTGTGTCGGCGACGTTGCAGGGGTTCAACCACAATCTGGTGCGGGCGGCGGCCAGTCTGGGGGCTTCGCCGCTGACCACGTTCCGCCGGGTGACTCTGCCGTTGATTGCGCCTGGGGTGATTTCCGGGGCGTTGTTTGCCTTTGCGACGTCGTTCGATGAGGTGGTGGTGACGCTGTTCCTCGCCGGCCCCGAGCAAGCGACCTTGCCACGGCAGATGTTCAGCGGGATCCGCGAGAACCTCAGCCCGACGATTGCGGCTGCGGCCACCTTGCTGATCGCCTTCTCCGTCATCCTGCTGTTAACCCTCGAATGGCTGCGCGGTCGCAGCGAAAAACTGCGTACCGCTCAGGTCTGATGCGGTCCCCTGTAGGAGCTGCCGAAGGCTGCGATCTTTTGATCCTGATCCTGAAAACAAAGATCAAAGGATCGCAGCCTTCGGCAGCTCCTACAGGGGGTAGTCGTTGGTCATTCACCACCTGAATAGCAGACAACCCCAAATCCCCAGCTACGCTAGTGCTCAGCTCCCACATCTATAAGAGGCTGCGCACGATGAGTCTGTCCCAGTTCAAAATCGCTCACAAACTGATCACCGGCGCCGGGGCTATCGAGCAACTGGCCGCCGAACTCACTCGCCTCGACATCGACAACCCGCTGATCGTCACCGACGCCGCGCTGGTCAAGTCCGGCACCGTGGAGCTGGCGCTGTGCCAATTGGGCGGGCGCGAGTACGAGATTTTTGATCGGGTGCTGCCGGACCCGGAAATCGCCATCGTCGAAGATTGCATGCGCGTGTACCGCGAGGGCGGGCATGACGGCTTGATCGGTCTCGGCGGCGGCAGTGCCATTGACATCGCCAAGAGTGTCGCGGCGTATGCCGGATACCACGGCGCGCTGGAAGATCTGTTCGGCGTCGATCAGGTGCCGCGTAAAGGCCCACCGTTGATCGCCATCCCGACCACCGCCGGCACCGGTTCGGAAGTGACCAACGTGGCGATCCTCTCTGACAAGGTCGCGCAACTGAAGAAAGGCATCGTCAGCGATTACCTGTTGCCGGACGTGGCGCTGGTCAGTCCGCAGATGACCCTGACCTGCCCGCGCAGCGTCACCGCCGCCAGTGGCGTCGATGCGCTGGTGCATGCCATCGAATCCTATCTGTCGGTCAACGCTTCACCGATCACCGACTCGCTGGCCATCGGCGCAATCAAGTTGATCGCTCGGTCGCTGCCCAAGGCCTACGCCAATGGCGCCAATCTGCAAGCCCGGGAAGACATGGCCACCGCCAGCCTGATGGCCGGCATGGCGTTCGGCAATGCCGGGGTCGGCGCGGTGCATGCGTTGGCCTATCCGTTGGGCGGGCGCTTCAACATCGCCCACGGTGTCAGTAATGCCTTGCTGCTGCCGTATGTCATGACCTGGAACAAGATGGCCTGCGTCGAGCGCATGCAGGATATCGCCGAAGCCATGGGGGTGAAGACCGCTCATCTGAGCGCCACCGAGGCGGCGGACAAAGCCGTGCAGGCGATGGCCGAACTGTGCGCGGCGGTGGAAATTCCTGCCGGGCTGCGCAGTTTTGGCGTCCCGGAAGAGGCGATCCCGGCCATGGCCGTGGAGGCCGCGGGAATCGAGCGTTTGATGCGCAACAACCCGCGCAAGCTCAGCGCTGCGGATATCGAGAAGATCTACCGAGCGGCGTACTGATCATCGCGGTCACGGTGCGCGCACGGAAACTTGAGGTATACAATGCGCGCCATCGTGATTTAGCTCAGAAAAGGTGCGTCATGCAGCCCTTCGTAATTGCTCCGTCGATTCTCTCCGCCGACTTCGCCCGCCTCGGCGAGGAAGTGGACAACGTTCTGGCCGCCGGTGCCGACTTCGTTCACTTCGATGTCATGGACAACCACTACGTGCCGAACCTGACTATCGGCCCGATGGTTTGCGCGGCATTGCGCAAGTACGGCATCACCGCGCCGATCGACGCGCACCTGATGGTCAGCCCGGTGGATCGCATCGTCGGCGACTTCATCGAGGCCGGCGCGACTTACATCACCTTCCACCCGGAAGCCACGCTGCACGTCGATCGTTCGCTGCAACTGATCCGTGAAGGTGGCTGCAAATCCGGCCTGGTGTTCAACCCGGCGACCCCGCTGGACGTGCTCAAGTACGTGATCGACAAGGTCGACATGGTCTTGCTGATGAGCGTCAACCCGGGCTTCGGCGGGCAGAAGTTCATCCCCGGTACCCTCGACAAGTTGCGCGAAGCGCGGGCGATCATCGATGCCTCGGGGCGGGACATCCGTCTGGAAATCGACGGCGGCGTCAACGTCAACAATATCCGTGAAATCGCCGCGGCCGGTGCTGACACCTTCGTCGCCGGCTCGGCGATCTTCAATGCGCCGAACTATCAGGAAGTCATCGACAAGATGCGTTCCGAACTGGCGCTGGCGCGCCCATGAGCGGTTTTGAGCAGCTGTTCCCGGGGCAACTGCCACGGTTGGTGATGTTCGATCTGGATGGCACGTTGATCGACTCGGTTCCCGACCTGGCGGCGGCGGTGGACACCATGCTGCTCTCCCTCGGCCGCAAGCCTGCCGGCATCGAAGCGGTGCGCGAGTGGGTCGGCAACGGCGCACCGGTGCTGGTGCGCCGGGCGCTGGCCGGAGGCATCGATCATTCGGCGGTGGATGACGTTGAAGCCGAGCACGCGCTGGAAGTGTTCATGGACGCCTACGGCGCCAGCCATGAGCTGACCGTGGTCTATCCCGGCGTGCGCGACACCCTCAAATGGCTGCACAAGCAGGGCGTGGCGATGGCGCTGATCACCAACAAGCCGGAGCGTTTTGTCGCGCCGCTGCTGGATCAGATGAAGATCGGCCGCTACTTCAAGTGGATCATCGGTGGCGACACCCTGCCGCAGAAAAAGCCTGATCCGGCCGCACTGTTCTTCGTGATGAAAATGGCCAATATCCCGGCCTCGCAATCGCTGTTCGTCGGCGATTCGCGCAGCGACGTGCTGGCGGCGAAAGCGGCGGGGGTCAAGTGCGTGGCGCTGAGCTACGGCTACAACCACGGTCGACCGATTGCCGAGGAATCCCCGGCACTGGTGATCGACGATCTGCGCAAGCTAATTCCCGGTTGCCTCGGTACAGCCGCTGAGATAACGTTGCCCGACGCTGCTCAATCCCATTCTGGAAACGCCATCGTGGTGGTCACCCGCAAACTCTGGATGAAAGTCATCAAGGCCCTGGCCCGCTGGCGTTGGCGCGCCTGACTGGTTCCTGGCCGGCTTGCCGGCGCGTTTGCATACCTGACTGTTAGCACCTCACACCACGAGGCACCTCATGATCCGCGAAGAATTCCTGCGTTTGGCCGCTGACGGCTACAACCGCATTCCGTTGGCCTGCGAAACCCTGGCCGACTTCGACACGCCGCTGTCGATCTACCTGAAACTGGCCGACCAGCCCAACTCCTACCTGCTCGAATCGGTGCAGGGCGGCGAGAAATGGGGCCGTTACTCGATCATCGGCCTGCCGTGCCGCACCGTGCTGCGGGTGCACGACCATCACGTGAGCATCACCGTCGATGGCGTCGAGACCGAAAGCCATGACGTCGAAGATCCGCTGGCCTTCGTCGAAACCTTCAAGGCCCGCTACAACGTACCGACCATCGCCGGTCTGCCGCGTTTCAACGGTGGCCTGGTCGGTTACTTCGGTTATGACTGTGTGCGTTATGTCGAGAAGCGTCTGGGCAAGTGCCCGAACCCGGACCCACTGGGCGTGCCGGACATTCTGCTGATGGTGTCTGATGCGGTGGTGGTGTTCGACAACCTCGCCGGCAAGATGCACGCGATTGTCCTCGCTGACCCGGCGCAAGCCGATGCTTACGAGCAGGGCCAGGCGCAATTGCAGGCGTTGCTGGAGAAACTGCGCCAGCCGATCACCCCGCGCCGTGGCCTGGATTTCAGCAAGCAACAAGCGGCTGATCCGCTGTTCCGCTCCAGTTTCACCCAGAGCGACTACGAAAAAGCCGTCGACACCATCAAGGAATACATCCTCGCCGGTGACTGCATGCAGGTCGTGCCGTCGCAGCGCATGTCGATTGACTTCAAGGCTGCGCCAATCGACCTCTATCGTGCCCTGCGTTGCTTCAACCCGACGCCGTACATGTACTTCTTCAACTTCGGCGACTTCCACGTCGTCGGCAGTTCGCCGGAAGTGCTGGTGCGGGTCGAAGACAACCTGATCACCGTGCGCCCGATTGCCGGTACTCGGCCGCGTGGCGCTACCGAAGAAGCGGATCTGGCGCTGGAAGAAGACCTGCTGTCGGACGACAAAGAGATCGCCGAGCACCTGATGCTGATCGACCTCGGTCGTAACGACACTGGACGCGTTTCGGAAATCGGCTCGGTGAAACTCACCGAGAAAATGGTTATCGAGCGTTATTCCAACGTGATGCACATCGTCTCCAACGTCACCGGCCAGTTGAAGGCCGGGCTGACCGCGATGGACGCGCTGCGGGCGATTCTGCCGGCGGGCACCTTGTCTGGCGCGCCGAAGATCCGTGCGATGGAAATCATCGACGAGCTGGAGCCGGTCAAGCGTGGCGTGTATGGCGGCGCGGTCGGTTACTTCGCCTGGAACGGCAACATGGACACCGCGATTGCGATTCGTACCGCGGTGATCAAGAACGGCGAACTGCACGTGCAGGCCGGTGGCGGCATCGTTGCCGACTCGGTGCCGGCGCTGGAATGGGAAGAAACCCTGAACAAACGCCGCGCGATGTTCCGCGCCGTGGCCCTGGCTGAGCAGACCCCGGACGCCTGATCCACGCAAAACCCCTGTAGGAGTGAGCCTGCTCGCGATTTCGGTCTGACATTCACCTTGATGTTGACTGTTCCACCGCCATCGCGAGCAGGCTAACGCCTACATTTGCTTGTGTTCAGCCATAAAAAAAACGCGGCGCCTGTGAGGGCACCGCGTTTTTTATGCCTGCGCTAAACCCTGTAGGAACTGGCGCAGCCTGCGATCTTTTGCCTTTCAGCCTCAGAAATCGAGACTGACCCCGACATTAACCCCCTGCTGGGTAAAGTCATCATCCTTGCGCACGTTGTAGCTGGCGCGCAACGCCAGGTCCTGCGTGAGCTTGTGGCTCACGCCCAGGTTCAGGCGATTGAGGTTGGTCTGCGGCTCGTAGCCTTCGAGGGTGAAACGGTTGCCCGGCAGGCTGTTGAGGTTGATGGTCAGATCCTGGCGGTCGTCGTTGTACTCACGTTCATGAGCGAACTCGCCGAACACTTCGGTCTGCGCGGTGATCTGGTACTTGCCCTGGATGCCCAGGCCCAGGCGCCGCGAGTTGCGCGACTGGTCATCGAAGGTCAGCGCTGTGGAATCCGCGCCTTTTTCCGAGTAACCGTCGACCTCGACCTTGCCAAAATCGGCGCTGACGAATGGCGACAGGTGCCACGGGCTGCTGGCCTGCTGTGCGATGTCGTAGCCGATTCGGCCGCTGATCGCCAGCACGTAGCCGTCAGTATCGCCCTTCTCCCCGCGCTCGTTGACCCCGAGCTGGAATTTGCGCTTGAGGCTGTCGTAGTCGAGTTTGCCGGCGGTCATCGCCAGATCGCCCCACCAGCGGTTTTGCTGATACTGGGCGAATGCGGTGCCCATGTAGGAGTTGAGTTTGTATTCCGAGTCGGCGTCGCCGGCTTCGAGTTTCTGTTGATAGAAACCTGCGGCCAGACCGACGCGCCAGGCTTCGTTGACGCGATAGCTGCCGCCGATGTTCAGGTTGTAGCCGTTGCCATCGGCACTGGCGGCGCTGTGCTGGCCGTCGAAGTCCTGATGTTGACCGCCGCCGGCAACGATGGCGCGCCATTGGCCCACGGCTTGCCATTTTTCCCAATCGGCCAGCCATTGATTGCGCAGTTCATCCTGATGCGCGCGCAACGAACCTTGGGCCATTTCCGGCAGCAAGGTCAGCTCCCAAGGGGCGGCCAGCAGCGAATAGGCGTAGTCGGCAATCAGGCGCTGGCCGGCTTCGGTCGGGTGCACCGAGTCGTTGTAGATCAGCTTGGTCGGATCCGGTGTGGCGCTGTTGATGCCGTATCGGGCGTTCTCGGTGCAACTGTTGCCGCTGAAGCAGGTGGCCGTCAGGTTCTGGTCGGTCGCGAGGCCGAACTGCGCCGGGTTGGCGAACGCTTCTTTGAGCAGCACCGGAATGTTCAGCGGAATGATTTCGGCGTTGATGCCTTGCAGCTGGCTGACCAGTTCGGTGTTGAACCGGGCACTGAGCTGCGAGGTAAAGCTCTGCAGTGGTGAGCCGTTGATGGCCGGGGTCAGGCCGATGTCCGGCAGCAGCCAGACCATGATGTATTTGGCGCCGGCGCCTTGCAGCGTACGGGCGCTGTCGGCCAGGCGATCGGCCGCCGAGCTGGCCTGATCGAGACTGAGTACGCGGCCCTGAAGGAAGTCATTGCCGCCCCCGGACAGGTAATACAGCGCATTCGGGTCGGCGCGGAAGCCGTTCGAAGGCAGGTAACCGCTTCGGGTGCGTTCGCCGGTGGCGGACTGCGTGGTAATCGAGTCGAGAATCTGGTCGGTCCGGTAACCACCCACCGCCCAGTTGTTGCCATCTGCAAGACCTTCACCGGCACGTACAGCCGAGGACGAGGAGGCGGTCTGATCGGGACTGAAACCGAGTTTGCCGCCGATGATCTGGGTGGCGTTGAGGTTGCGGTTTTCCCCGGTGCCGTCCTTGTACAGCGGGCCGGTGCGGTTGGTGTAGCGTTGCGTGGCACCGGCCGGACCGCCGGTATCCTTGAAAGTCCCGGCATCGTTCAGGCTGTCGCCGAAGACGATGAAGTTGGAATAAGGTGCGGGTGCTGCGTACGCCTGGGCGCAAGCCATGGCGAGCAGGCAACCGGCGAGCGGTACAAACAACGTCTGTTTGATCATGAGCAAGTCCGTTTATTTATTGTTGTAGGTGAACGAAACGACAGTACCAAAAACTTCCGGCCTTTTGCCATCGGTCGCGAAGCCCCCCTTAGTTTTGTCCCCCGTCAGCCCCGCCATATTGCACGCTCTGCCCAGCTAAGTTACTGTGCCGGAACGTATGAACGAGACCTTCCCCGTGTTGATCGTCAGCAAACTTCTGGATCAAGTCATCAAGGCACACGCCCGTTGGCGTTGGCGCGCCTGAATCTTTTCTGCCGGCCCGGCCGGATCTGTATCGCTTTGCCTTCCTTGCCCGTTTGAAATGCCGCTGTGCCGACGCCACCTGCGCGTCCGACATCGTGCAACGCCCTGCGGGCAAGTCATTCGAAGGCTGTCCTCAAATCAGAATTCAAGAGGTTCGAAACGCCATGTTGCTGATGATCGACAACTACGACTCCTTTACTTACAACGTTGTGCAGTACCTCGGCGAGCTGGGTGCCGAGGTCAAAGTCGTGCGCAACGACGAACTGACCGTCGCCGAAATCGAAGCGCTCAACCCTGAGCGCATCGTGGTTTCGCCAGGCCCGTGCACGCCGACTGAAGCCGGCATTTCCATCGAGGCCATCAAGCATTTCGCCGGCAAACTGCCGATCCTCGGCGTGTGTCTGGGCCATCAGTCCATCGGTCAGGCCTTCGGCGGCGATGTCGTGCGTGCCCGCCAGGTGATGCACGGTAAGACTAGTCCGGTATTCCATGAGGACAAGGGCGTTTTCGCCGGTCTGAATCATCCGCTGACGGTTACCCGCTACCACTCTTTGATCGTCAAGCACGATACTTTGCCCGAGTGCCTGGAGCTGACCGCGTGGACGCAGCACGATGACGGCTCGGTCGACGAAATCATGGGCCTGCGGCACAAAACCCTGAACATTGAGGGCGTACAGTTCCACCCTGAGTCGATCCTGACCGAGCAGGGCCATGAACTGTTTGCCAACTTCCTCAAACAAACCGGCGGCACGCGCTAAGGACTCCCATGAATATCAAGACAGCCCTGAGCCGTATCGTCGAACACCTCGACCTCAGCACCGAAGAAATGCGCGACGTGATGCGCGAAATCATGACCGGTCAATGCACCGAAGCGCAGATCGGCGCATTCATGATGGCCATGCGCATGAAGAGCGAGAGCATCGACGAAATCGTCGGCGCCGTTTCGGTAATGCGTGAACTGGCCGACCAGGTCGAACTCAAGACCCTCGACGGCGTGGTCGATGTGGTCGGTACCGGCGGTGACGGTGCGAACATTTTCAACGTGTCGACGGCGTCCGCGTTTGTCGTCGCGGCAGCCGGTTGCACCGTGGCCAAGCACGGCAACCGTGCGGTATCGGGCAAGAGCGGCAGCGCCGACTTGTTGGAAGCCGCCGGTATCTATCTCAACCTGACGCCGGTGCAGGTTGCCCGTTGTATCGACAACGTCGGCATCGGTTTCATGTTTGCCCAGACTCACCACAAAGCCATGAAGTACGCCGCCGGCCCGCGCCGCGATCTCGGCCTGCGCACGTTGTTCAACATGCTCGGCCCGCTTACGAATCCGGCCGGTGTCAAACATCAGGTGGTGGGCGTGTTTACGCCCGCGCTGTGCCGGCCGTTGGCAGAAGTCTTGCAGCGCTTGGGTAGCAAGCACGTGCTGGTGGTGCACTCGAAGGACGGTCTGGACGAGTTCAGTCTCGCCGCGCCGACCTTTGTCGCTGAGCTGAAGAACAACGAGATCACTGAGTATTGGGTCGAGCCGGAAGATCTGGGCATGAAGAGCCAGAGCCTGCACGGCCTCTCGGTCGAAGGCCCGGAAGCCTCGCTGGCGTTGATCCGCGATGCGCTGGGCAAGCGCAAGACCGAAAACGGCCAGAAGGCTGCCGAAATGATTGTGCTCAATGCCGGTGCGGCGCTGTATGCCGCTGACCTGGCGACCAGTCTCAAAGAAGGCGTGGCGCTTGCGCACGACGCTCTGCACACCGGTCTTGCTCGGGAAAAACTCGAGGAGTTGGGTGCCTTTACCGCGGTATTCAAAGTGGAGAATGAGGGATGAGTGTACCGACGGTTCTGGAAAACATTCTGGCGCGCAAAGTCCAGGAAGTCGCCGAGCGCAGCGCTCGCGTCAGCCTGAGCGAGCTGGAAAGTCTGGCCAAGGCGGCCGATGCACCCCGTGGTTTTGCCCAGGCACTGCTGGCGCAGGCCAAGAAGAAACAGCCGGCGGTAATCGCCGAAATCAAGAAGGCTTCGCCGAGCAAAGGTGTGATCCGCGAGAACTTCGTGCCTGCCGACATCGCCAAGAGCTACGAGAAGGGCGGGGCGACCTGTCTGTCCGTACTGACCGATATCGACTACTTCCAGGGCGCCGATGCCTACCTGCAACAGGCCCGCGCCGCTTGCAAATTGCCAGTGATCCGCAAGGACTTCATGATCGATCCATACCAGATCGTCGAAGCCCGCGCGCTGGGCGCCGACTGCGTGCTGTTGATCGTCTCCGCACTGGACGACGTGAAAATGGCTGAGCTGGCCTCGGTCGCCAAAGGCGTCGGTCTCGACGTGCTGGTGGAAGTGCACGACGGCGATGAGCTGGAACGCGCGCTGAAAACCCTCGACACGCCACTGGTCGGGGTCAACAACCGCAACCTGCACACCTTCGACGTGAGCCTGGAAACCACCCTCGACCTGCTGCCGCGCATCCCGCGCGATCGTCTGGTGATCACCGAGAGTGGCATTCTCAACCGTGCCGATGTCGAGTTGATGGAAATCAGCGACGTTTATGCGTTCCTGGTCGGCGAAGCGTTCATGCGCGCGGAAAGCCCAGGCACCGAACTGCAGCGCCTGTTCTTCCCGGAGCGTGGCGTTCCGGTCAGTGGTTCGACCCTCGACTGACCCAGTCAGACCGAGTAGACGCCATCGCGAGCGGGCTCACTCCTACATTTGGAATGCGTTCCCCCTGTAGGAGTGAGCCTGCTCGCGATGACGACATAAGATTCACCTCAGACTGAACGTCCTACGGAAACCTTATGATCCCTGTCTCCCTCCCCATCGAAACCGGCCTGCAAGCCGAACAGGACTTGCTCGCTTCGGTCTGCGCCGGCGATGCCGAATTTGGCCTCCTGTTCTGGCAACCCAGCGATCGTGCCCTGGTCATGCCGCGCCGGCTCAATCGTCTGCCCGGCTTCGAACATGCCTGCGAAGTCTCCGCCGCTGCCGGTTGGCCAGTCTTGTTGCGGGAAACCGGCGGTGAACCGGTCCCGCAATCCGCTTCAACCATCAACATCGCGTTGGTCTACGCCCCACCCCGCAGCGAGGGTGATCTGAACCGCATCGAAACCGGCTACCGGCGTCTGTGCGATCCGATTTGTGAGTTGCTGGATGAGTTGGGCGGTGTGTCGTCGTTGGGCGAAATCGACGGCGCGTTCTGCGACGGTCGTTTCAACGTCAATCTCGACGGCCGCAAGATGGTCGGCACCGCTCAGCGCTGGCGCCAGAGTCAGGGCGGTCAACGTCCGGTGGGGCTGGTGCACGGGGCGATGCTGATGGATAACGAGCGCGAGTCGATGGTTGCAGCGGTCAATCGCTTCAACGAGGCTTGCGGTCTGGAGCAGCGGGTGCGGGCCGAAAGCCACATCGCCCTGCATGAGAAATTCGTCGCGCCAACGGCATTGGCGCGTCTGGATGAGCTGTTTCGTCTGATGCTGGCGCAGGTCTACAGCGCCTGATTTTGCGCGCTTAGCGCGTGCCGAAGACCACCATGGTCTTGCCTTTCACATCGACCAGGTTGCGTTCTTCAAGATCCTTGAGCACGCGACCGACCATCTCCCGCGAACAACCGACAATTCGGCCGATTTCCTGACGGGTCACCTTGATCTGCATGCCGTCCGGGTGGGTCATCGCGTCAGGCTGTTTGCACAACTCCAGCAGGCAACGGGCAACACGACCGGTGACATCGAAAAACGCCAGATCGCCGACCTTGCGCGTGGTATTGCGCAGACGTTGTGCGATTTGTCCGCTGAGGACGTAAAGAATGTCTGGATCCTGCTGCGACAGTTCGCGGAACTTCACGTAGCTGATTTCGGCGATTTCACATTCAACCTTGGCCCGCACCCAGGCGCTGCGCTGCTGTTCCTGGCCCGCTTGTTCGAACAAACCCAGCTCGCCGAAGAAATCCCCGGCGTTGAGGTAGGCGATGATCATTTCCCGACCGTCGTCATCCTCGATCAGGATGGTGACCGAACCTTTGATGATGAAGTACAGCGTGTCCGAGCGATCGCCGGCGCAGATGATGTTGCTCTTGGCCGCATGGCGACGGCGCTGGCAATGCATCAACAGCTTGTCGAGGTTCTTGATTCTGGGTGTGGGGGTAATAGCAACCATGGTTGTATCCCGAAAAGACTGCACGGTGATGTTTGATTTTTTTATGAGGCGCTGAAGGCGGTCGCTACACAGGCTGACAATTGGCGCCAGCGAATTGGCGCCAGCTTACCAGACACTTCGTCGAAAATTCGAGAAATTACCTACGCAGCTGAGGCATCCGTCCTAGGAACGCCGGGCGCTGTCAGAGCAAAGGCCTGTGCTAAGCTGGCGACCCTTTTTTCTACAGTGGAGTCTTGGCGATGAAGGCACGCATCCAATGGGCTGGCGAAGCCATGTTCCTCGGCGAATCCGGTAGCGGTCATGTCGTGGTCATGGACGGTCCGCCGGACGCCGGTGGTCGTAATCTGGGTGTTCGCCCGATGGAAATGCTCCTGCTGGGCGTTGGCGGTTGCAGCAACTTCGACGTGGTCAGCATCCTGAAGAAGTCGCGTCAGGCGGTTGAAAGCTGCGAAGCGTTCCTCGAAGCCGAGCGCGCGACCGAAGATCCGAAGGTGTTCACCAAGATCCACATGCATTTCGTGGTCAAGGGCCGGGGCCTGAAAGAAGCCCAGGTCAAGCGCGCCATCGAACTGTCTGCCGAGAAGTATTGCTCGGCCTCGATCATGCTCGGCGCGGCCGGCGTGGCGATCACTCACGATTATGAAATCGTCGAACTCGGTTGAACCGACATTCAACTATCATAAAAGCAGTGCAGACTCTGGCGATCCCTCGCTGACGTCTGCATAATGCGCCACTTTTTTCAGGGCAGTGATCGGTCAGCCGACAGATCGTCCGCCTGAACAGATAACCAAAATCGCCATCGCGAAGAGGTGTTAACCGTCCTACGCAGGTGCGTTGTTCGCACTTGACGGGCATGCTTGATCACGCGGCTGCGCCGCATACATAGAGAGTTTTTAACGGTGAAAAGCAAACTCAAGCTCCACGGGTTCAACAACCTGACAAAGACCTTGAGCTTCAACATCTATGACATCTGCTACGCGGAAACCCCGCAAGACCAGCAGGCTTACGTCGAGTACATCAACCAAGAGTACAACGCCGAACGCCTGACGCAGATCCTCACGGAAGTTGTCGAAATCATTGGTGCCAACATTCTGAACATCGCGAGTCAGAACTATGAGCCTCAGGGTGCCAGCGTCACGATTCTGATCTCGGAAGAGCCGGTGACCCCGACTGACAGCCAGATCGAAGAGTCCCCGGGTCCATTGCCCGAAATCATCCTTGCCCACCTCGACAAGAGTCACATCACGGTACATACCTATCCGGAAATCCATCCGGACGCCGGTATTGCGACGTTCCGTGTGGACATCGACGTGTCGACCTGTGGTGTCATTTCACCGCTTAAAGCGCTCAACTTCCTCATTCACCAGTTCGACTCGGACATCGTGACTGTGGATTACCGTGTGCGCGGCTTCACCCGTGACGTTGAAGGCAACAAGCACTTCATCGACCACGAGATCAATTCGATCCAGAACTACCTTTCCGAAGACACTCGCGACGCGTACCAGATGACCGACGTGAACGTGTACCAGGAAAACCTGTTCCACACCAAAATGCTGCTGAAGAACTTCGAACTGGATAATTACCTGTTCGGCGACGCCACCAGCAATCTGTCCTCCGAGCAGCGTGCTCAGGTGACCGAGCGTGTGAAACACGAAATGCTGGAAATCTTCTACGCGCGCAACATGCCAGCGTAAGATTCCCGGGCACAAAAAAGGCGACTTCGGTCGCCTTTTTTAATGTCTGCCGCATGCCCCCTTAGGAGCGAACCTGCTCGCGAAGGGAGCTTCTGCAGCAATACAGATCTCAGATCCGATAAGTACTCTTGGTCATCACCTTCGCCAACAGACTCATCCCGAACTTCACCGGCGCCGGAAAACGGAAACCACCCGCATCGAGTGCGCTCTCGGCATGATGTTCTTCATCAACGCGCATCTGCTCCAGAATCGCCCGGGACTTCTCGTCCTCGGCCGGCAGTTGCTCAAGGTGCTCGTTCAGGTGCTTGCACACCTGATGCTCGGTGGCCGCAACGAAGCCGAGGCTGACCTTGTCACTGATCAGTCCGGCCACAGCGCCGATGCCGAACGACATTCCATAGAACAGCGGATTGAGCACGCTGGTATGGCTGCCCAGTTGATGAATGCGCTGCTCGCACCACACCAGGTGATCGATTTCCTCTTCGGCGGCGTGCTCCATGGCTGCACGCACCTGCGGCAACTTGGCGGTCAGCGCCTGGCCCTGATACAGCGCCTGGGCGCAGACTTCACCGGTGTGGTTGATGCGCATCAGGCCGGCGACGTGGCGGGTGTCTTCATCGCTCATCTGCACTTCCGGCTGCACGATGGCGGGTGACGGACGGTACGGCTGGCCGCTGAAGGGCAGCAGGGTACGCATCGCGGCGTCGGCTTGCAGCAGAAGACGGTCAATCGGCGAGTAGTGACGTTGGGTAGTCATGCTGACCTCCGGGAAAAATCTCGGCGTCCAGTTTAACCGAATCGGCCGGGGAAGGTTTGCGCTGGGTCATTTGCCGCTGTGTTGCGCTTGATTTGCTGTATGTAGGAGCTGCCGCAGGCTGCGATCTTTTGATCTTGTTTCAAAAGATCAAAGTCAAAAGATCGTTCGGTCGCGGCCCGAGCCTTCGACAGCTCCTACACAGTGATTCAGCCCGGCGGCCAGTTCATCTGGCGCTGACCGAGTACGTGCATATGAATGTGATAGACGGTCTGCCCACCTTTTTCATTGCAGTTCATCACCACCCGAAAGCCTTCCTCGCAGCCCAGCTCCAGTGCCAGACGCTGGGCAGTGAACAGGATGTGCCCGGCCAGTGCCTTGTCGTCTTCGGTCAGGTCGTTGAGGGTACGCACCGGTTTCTTCGGGATCACCAGGAAATGCACCGGTGCCTGAGGGGCGATGTCGTGGAACGCCAGAACCTGGTCGTCCTCGTAAATGATCTTGGCCGGGATCTCCCGGTTGATGATCTTGGTGAACAGAGTATCCACTGCTGTTTTCTCCGTTGTGGGGGCTGGCCTGAGTGTACTCATGGGAAATGACCCCGCCCAGTGTTTTGCCGTAGGACAGTTCAGCGCGGGCAGTAAGCCTTGTTGACCATGCCGACGATGGTGCGATTGAGCCAGCGCGAGCCGAGGCGTGGCAGGAAGGCCAGCCAGCGGTTGCGCCGTCCCGGAATGATGATGGCGCGGTTTTTCTCCAGCGCACGCACGGTGTACAGCGCGACTTCCTCGGGACTCATCAGCAGTTTGCTGTCCTTGAGTTTGTCGCTGTTGAGCTGCGCGGTGCGGAAAAATGCGGTGCGGGTCGGGCCGGGGCAAAGTACCGAGACTTTGACCGCGCTCTGTTTCAGTTCAACCCTCAGCGCTTCGGAGAAGTGCAGAACGTAAGCCTTGCTGGCGTAGTAAGTGCTCATCCACGGGCCGGGATTGAACGCCGCCACCGAGGCGACGTTGAGGATCTGCCCGCCGCCCTGCAGCGCCATGCTGTTGCCAATGGCGTGGCACAGGCGAGTGAGGGCGAGGATGTTGACTTCGATCAGATCCTGCTCAGTCATCCAGTCCTGGGCGAGGAACGGGCCGCAGGTGCCGATGCCGGCACAATTGACCAGCAGATCGATCTGCCGGTCGCCTTCTTCCAGTTCCAGCAGGAAGCCGGACAAGCGCAATGGCTCACCCAGGTCACAGGCACGGAACAAAACTTCCACGCCAAAGCGCTGGGTCAGTTCGATCGCGATACTTTCCAGCTGATCACGCTGGCGGGCCACCAGAATCAGGCTGCGGCCGCGCCGGGCCAAAGCTTCAGCCATGGCCAGGCCGATGCCACTGGAGGCGCCAGTGATCAGAGCGTAACGGGTCATGCAATTCTCCATCGCAACAGCTCCGCGCCAGCGACGCAGGTGTCATGGCGGGGAGCGTTGTTCATTCTTTCGCAGAGTCTACAGGGGCCGGGGCCGCTTCGGCTGCATCGTCCACGGAATTCGCCGGTTCAGTCTCGACCTCGACTTCATCGGTGGTGACCGAGCCGCTTTCGTAGCTGCTCTCAAGGTTGCTTTCGTATTCCTGCTGAATCGCCGAGATGCCGCCGAGCATGCCGCCGGCGAATACCAGGGCAAAGAACACGATCCACAACGAGCACAGCACTTTGACCGCGGTGCTGTTGGGCGGTGGCGGCGGGCCGTAGCGATTGGCCCCGGTGTTGCCCGGCACGACCATGATCACCAGCGGGAAGAAGCTGCCCACGAACGGCACCAGGTTCAGCAGCCAGAGCCAGCCGGACCAGCCGATATCGTGCAGGCGCTGCACGCTGAAAAGAATGCTGACAATGATGAAACCGAGGAACAGGAAGAACGCGAATATCCCGCCAATGATCAGGCCGGTGGTGGAGTCGCCACTGACAAGTCCGAGAGCGAGCAGGGCGAATATGCCCACGATCGGCAGAGTCACCAGGCTCAGCACCATCGTCCAGGCCAGAAACCGCAGGCGACCGATCCGGCCTTCGACGCTGAAGGGCTTGAGCTCAGCAAAGGCCGGCAGGTTCTCGCCAACGTTGGCGCGCGGTGGTGCGTAGGGCGAGACGGGTTCGGCAATCGCGGGTTGATGTTCGTGCACGTCCGCCAGATTCAGCTCGATTGGCGTTTCCGCCTCGATCCGCGCGTCGATCCCGGTCTTGCTCAGTGCTTGCAAGTAAGTCTGCGCATCGCTGTGGGTCAGGTCGCGCTTGAGTGCGACGGTGTTGCCGTTGAACAGACGTTCAATAGCAGCAACATCGCTTTTGAACAGGGCCGCCAGGTTGAGCCTGGCGGTGGTGAGATCGACACCGGGCTGTAGAGCACCGTCGAAAACGATCTTGTAACGAGGTTCGCTCATGGCCGAGGCATCCTTGTCGCGAATGAATTGAAGGTCAGCAAGTGTAAGGCCAGTCGGTCGATGACTGGCCTGATTTTTCTCAGCGCGGCCAGCGTTTCGGCAACTGCGCCGCGCGTTCCAGCGCCTGACGATATTCCGCGTCGAGCCGGGCGATCAGCTGATCCACGCTCGGCAGGTCGTCAATCTGGCCTACGCCCTGGCCGGCCGACCACACGGTCTTCCAGGCCTTGGCCTCGTCGTTGATCGGTTTGAGCTTGTCACCGAAATTGACTTCGCCCCTGCCCTGCAGTGCAGCCATATCGAAACCCGCCGCCTCCAGGCTTTGACGCATGAAGCTGGCCGGTACGCCGGAGACTGCAGGAGTATGAATGATGTCCGCCGCCTTGGCCGTCAGCAGCATGTCCTTATAGGCGTCAGGCGCATGACTTTCGGTGGTGCCGATAAATCGCGTACCGAAGTAGGCCAGATCCGCGCCGAGCAGTTGTGCGGCCAGGATCTCATGGCCGTGGTTAAGACATCCGGCAAGCAGCAGGGTTTTATCGAAGAACTCGCGGATCTCGGCGATCAGCGCAAAGGGGCTCCAGGTGCCGGCATGCCCTCCGGCGCCTGCCGCAACGGCGATCAAACCGTCGACTCCGGCTTCGGCGGCTTTCTCGGCATGCCGGCGAGTGGTCACGTCGTGGAACACCAGGCCGCCATAGCTGTGCACGGCATCGACCAGTTCCTTCACCGCACCGAGGCTGGTGATGACAATCGGCACCTTGTGCTCGACGCAGATATTCAGATCCGCCTGCAAGCGCGGATTGCTGTTATGCACGATCAGGTTCACTGCATACGGTGCCGGGTTGTCCAGTGTCGCCAGTCCCGCTTCAATCTCCTCCAGCCAAGCCTTGAAGCCGCTGCTTTCGCGCTGGTTCAGCGCCGGGAAACTGCCAACCACGCCGTTACGGCAGCAGGCGAGCACCAGCTCTGGATTGGAGATCAGGAACATCGGCGCCGCCACTATCGGCAAGCGCAGACGTTGTTCGAGCAAAGCGGGTAGCGACATTGGAAATCCCCCGAGGTGTGATGCCTGTCATGAAATTAGAACGGCTTGACCACGACCAGAATTACGATAGCCAGCAATATCAGAACCGGCACTTCATTGAACCAGCGATAAAAGACATGGCTGCGGGTGTTCTCGCCACGGGCGAAGCGTTTTACCTGCGCACCGCACATGTGGTGGTAGCCGATCAGCAAGACCACCAGGGTCAGCTTGGCGTGAATCCAGCCACCCATGCTGAAGATGCCCGGATTGAGGTAGATCAGCCAGCCGCCGAAAATCAGCGTTGCGATCATCGCGGGGCCCATGATGCCGCGATACAGTTTGCGCTCCATGATGCTGAAGCGTTCTTTGCTGATCGTATCCTCACTTTGCGCGTGATAAACGAACAGCCGCGGCAAGTAGAACAGCCCGGCAAACCAGCAGACGATGCTGACGATATGAAACGCTTTGATCCATAGATAGAGCATTTTTAGATATTCCCAGGTTCACGGTAGCCGGGATAGTAGAGGCTTCAGCGTCCGCACGTCACCTTGATGGTTGTCGCAGGGGCGCGCGGCCCCTATTATCGACGGCTTTCCAGTGGGTTCGTTGAGGGCAGGTTTATGGTCAAGGTCGGTATCGTCGGCGGCACGGGTTACACCGGTGTCGAACTGCTGCGTCTGTTGGCACAGCATCCGCAGGCAGAAGTGGTGGTGATCACTTCCCGATCCGAGGCCGGTCTGGCCGTGGCTGACATGTACCCGAACCTGCGCGGTCACTACGACGGTCTGGCGTTCAGCGTGCCGGACGTCAAAACCCTGGGTGCTTGCGACGTTGTGTTTTTCGCCACGCCGCATGGCGTTGCCCATGCGTTGGCCGGTGAACTGCTGGCTGCGGGCACCAAGGTCATCGACCTGTCCGCGGACTTCCGTCTGCAGGACGCTGAAGAGTGGGCCAAATGGTACGGCCAGCCACACGGTGCACCGGACTTGCTGGACGAAGCGGTCTACGGTCTGCCGGAAGTCAATCGCGAGCAGATCAAGAAGGCACGTCTCATCGCCGTGCCGGGCTGCTATCCAACCGCCACACAACTGGGTTTCCTGCCGCTGCTTGAAGCGGGGCTGGCTGACACTTCGCGTCTGATCGCCGATTGCAAATCCGGCGTCAGCGGTGCCGGTCGTGGCGCAGCGGTAGGCTCGCTGTACTCTGAGACTTCAGAAAGCATGAAGGCTTACGCGGTGAAAGGTCACCGTCATCTGCCGGAAATTCGCCAGGGTCTGCGTCGCGCAGCGGGCAAGGATGTCGGTCTGACCTTCGTTCCACACTTGACGCCGATGATTCGTGGCATTCATTCCACGCTCTACGCGACCGTGGTTGATCGTTCGGTGGATCTGCAGGCACTGTTCGAAAAACGTTATGCCAATGAGCCGTTCGTCGATGTGATGCCGGCCGGCAGCCACCCGGAAACTCGCAGCGTGCGTGGCGCCAACGTCTGCCGCATCGCTGTGCATCGTCCGCAGGATGGTGATCTGGTGGTGGTTCTGTCGGTGATCGACAACCTGGTCAAAGGCGCGTCGGGTCAGGCGGTGCAGAACATGAACATCCTGTTCGGACTGGATGAGCGCTTCGGTCTGTCCCACGCCGGTATGCTGCCGTAACACTTTCGGCAACACAGCAAAAAGGCCCGTCAAACGGGCCTTTTTGCATTCTGGGCAGTTGGTCGGGTTTATTGATATACCGTAACAATAGTTGACCGATTTTCTAGGACAAGCGGATAATGCGCGTCATCACGCATTATGGCGGCGTAACGCCGGGAGATAGTCAGCATGAGCGTCGAATCCTTCACCCCCACGGCTTTGCAATTCACTCAAGGTGCTGCGCACAAAGTGAAGAGCCTGGTCGATGAAGAGGGGAATGATCGCTTGAAGCTGCGCGTATTCGTTACGGGCGGCGGTTGTTCGGGCTTTCAGTACGGCTTCACCTTCGATGAAGATGTGGCCGAGGACGACACCATCGTCGAGCGCGAAGGCGTGAGTCTGGTGGTCGATCCGATGAGTTTCCAGTACCTGGCGGGTGCCGAAGTGGACTATCAGGAAGGACTGGAAGGTTCGCGCTTCGTGATCAAGAACCCGAACGCCACCACGACCTGTGGTTGCGGTTCTTCGTTCTCGATCTGATCGCACCTCGCTGTACACAACAAAACGCCGCAGAGCCTTACGGTTCTGCGGCGTTTTTTGTTGCCGGCGTTTTATTCAGTTGGGATAGATGGCGCCGAGTACCCGCAGGCCTTTGGCGCCGGTGACGCTCGGGCGATTGGCGGCAATGCCTTCGAGGCAGCAATGGGCCAGCCAGGCGAAGGCCATTGCCTCGACCCAGTCCGGATCGACGCCGTGAGTGGCGGTGCTGGCGACGGTAGCGTTAGGCAGCAGGTCGGCAAGACGTTTCATCAGCGTAGCGTTGTGAGCGCCGCCGCCGCAGACCAGCATTTCCTGGGTATCGGATTGAGCGCTTTGCAGCGACTCGACGATGGTCAGCGCCGTCAGTTCAAGCAGCGTTGCCTGAACGTTTTCAGCAGCGAAGCTCGGCAAACTTGAGAGGTGGTGCTCCAGCCACGGCAGGTTGAACACTTCCCGGCCAGTGCTCTTAGGGCCTTTGGTCAGGAAGAATGGGTCGCCGAGCAGAGCTTTCAGCAAGACTGGCTCGACCGTGCCGGTGGCCGCCCACTGGCCGTTGCGATCGTAGTTCTCTCCACGTTGCTGATGAATCCAGGCATCCATCAGCACATTCCCAGGGCCGCAGTCGAAACCGGCTACAGGCTGGGTCGGCTCTATCAGACTCAGATTGCTGAAACCGCCGACATTCAAGACTGCACGGTTACCGCTACGCTCTTCGAACAAAGCCTCGTGGAAGGCAGGCACCAGTGGGGCGCCTTGGCCGCCAGCAGCCACATCGCGGCTGCGGAAGTCGCTGACCACGGTGATGCCGGTCAACTCTGTCAGGAGCGCAGGATTGCCGATCTGCACGGTGAAGCCGCGAGCGGGCTCATGGCGAATGGTCTGGCCATGACTGCCGATTGCACGAATGGCCTCAGGCTTCAGCTGCTGTTGATCGAGGAGGGTATGGATGCCCTTTGCGGCGAGTTTCACCCAGTGCTGCTGAGCGACCGCCGAGCGGGCGATTTCGTCGGGGCCGCTGGCGCACAAGCCAAGCAGCTCGGCGCGCAGGGATTCAGGCATGGGGATGTAATGCGTGGCGATCAGTTTGATCGCCGAGGTCTGCTCGATCAGGGCGATGTCCAGCCCATCGAGACTGGTGCCGGACATCACGCCGATATAAAGAGCCATGGCTTAGCGCTTGCTCGAAGCCAGCATGGTGGCCTTCTCTTGATCCATGCGCGCCATCAGCGGCTGGCTCTGCGCAAGGAAGCGTGCGCGCTCGGACTTGGCGATCGGATCCGCCATTGGCAGCTTCTGGCCCAGTGGGTCGACGTGAACGCCGTTGACCTGGAACTCATAGTGCAAGTGCGGTCCAGTGGACAGGCCGGTGGTACCAATGTAACCGATCACTTGGCCTTGCTTGACGCTGCCGCCGGTTTTCACGCCTTTGGCGAAGCCTTGCATGTGGCCGTACAGCGTGCGGTAGGTGTTGCCGTGCTGGATGATCACCGTGTTGCCGTAGCCACCGCGGCGACCGGCCAGCAGCACTTTGCCGTCGCCGGCAGCCTTGATCGGCGTACCGCGTGGCGCTGCGTAATCGACACCTTTGTGGGCGCGGATCTTGTTGAGGATCGGATGTTTGCGGCCCATGGAGAACTTGGAGCTGATGCGGGCGAAGTCCACCGGCGTACGGATGAACGCTTTGCGCATGCTGTTGCCATCAGCAGTGTAGTAGCTGCTGTTGCCTTGTTTGTTGGTGTAACGCACGGCAGTGTAGGTTTTGCCGCGGTTGGTGAAGCGCGCAGACAGAATCGGTCCGGTGCCAACGGCCTTGCCGTTGACCACTTTCTGCTCGTAGATCACGTCGAACTCGTCACCTTGCCGGATGTCCTGAGCGAAGTCGACGTCGTAGCCGAAGACGCTGGCCATATCCATCGTCAGGCTGTGGGACAGGCCTGCGCGGGCAGCGGATTGTGACAGGGAGCTATTGATCACGCCGTGCACGTAAGCCGTGCGAACGGTCGGCTTGGCTGTTACGCGGTTGAATGCGTAGCCCTTGTCATTCTTGGTCAGGGTAATGGTTTCGACGTCGCTGACCTTGCTGTGCAGGCTGGTCAGTTGGCCTTCCGGGTTCAGTTCGAACTCGAGCTTCTGGCCGTGCTTGAGCTGGCTGAACTGTCTGGCTTGTTTGTCGCTGGCCAGCACTTCGTGCACAGCAGCGGCTGGCAGACCGACTTTCTCGAACAGTGTAGAGAGCGTATCGCCTTTGGAAACGACGACTTCGCGGTGCCCCGGGGCTTTTGGTTTCTCGGCAACAGGAGCGGGCGTCGGTGCGGCTTCAGCGGTTTTCTGGGTGTCTTCGGTGCTGTTTTCGATCTGGGCGAAAGGTGAGGCTACTGGCTCATTTGTGGCTTGAGCCGCATCAGCAGCGTCTTGATCTTGTGTCAGTTGTTCAGCAGGACTTTCCAGTTCAAGGCTCAGGGTTGTCTTTTTGGCTTCAACATCACTGGAAGGAAATACCAGGAGCGCCAGGCTGAGAAGGGCGGCGATTCCACTTGCGGCGAGCAGGTGGGTCTTCGGGTAAAGCGGTGGCGCTTTAGACGGTTCAGTGGTCATAAGTAATTTTGACTTTGAAAAAAGATGAATTGGAAAAGATGAATGACATGATGAAGATGAAATAACTGTATAAAATATAACCAAATCATCCCCGAAGCAAGTCTACAGACACCCTGTCTGCAGATTGGTGTCCGTGCGCCGGGCAAAACTTGTAATTGGTGCACGATCTTGTATGGTTGGTTCCCTTTGAATCTGAGCCTTGCGGGTCTGTTATGAAGTCGGTTGAAGAGCAGCTAGCGCTGATTAAACGTGGTGCGGAAGAACTATTGGTCGAGTCCGAGCTGATCGAGAAGCTCAAGCGCGGCCAGCCGCTGCGTATCAAGGCTGGTTTCGACCCAACCGCCCCGGATCTGCACTTGGGTCACACCGTGCTTATTAATAAGCTGCGCCAGTTCCAGGAATTGGGGCATCAGGTGATCTTCCTTATTGGTGACTTCACCGGAATGATCGGTGATCCAAGCGGCAAGAGTGCGACTCGTCCTCCTTTGACTCGCGAGCAGGTTCTGGAAAACGCCGAGACGTACAAGACTCAAGTGTTCAAGATTCTTGATCCGGCGAAGACCGAAGTTGCGTTCAACTCCACCTGGATGGATCAGATGGGGCCTGCGGACTTCATTCGTCTGACTTCGCAGTACACCGTTGCACGCATGCTTGAGCGCGATGACTTCGACAAGCGTTACACCACCAATCAGCCGATCGCTATTCATGAGTTCCTCTATCCGCTGGTTCAGGGCTATGACTCGGTTGCTCTGCGCGCGGATGTCGAGTTGGGTGGTACCGATCAGAAGTTCAACTTGCTGATGGGGCGTGAGCTGCAGCGTGGTTATGGTCAGGAGGCTCAATGCATTCTGACCATGCCGTTGCTCGAAGGTCTGGATGGCGTGAAGAAGATGTCCAAGTCGTTGGGCAACTACGTCGGTATTCAGGAGGCGCCAGGTGTGATGTACGGCAAGCTGGTCTCTATCCCGGATGCGTTGATGTGGCGTTACTTTGAGCTGCTCAGCTTCCGTTCGATGGATGAGATCAATGCCTTTCGTGCAGATGTGGAGGCGGGGGCTAACCCGCGCGACATCAAGATAAAGTTGGCGGAAGAGATCGTCGCGCGCTTCCATGGTGACGAGGCTGCGGCCAATGCTCATCGCGCTGCGGGTAATCGTATGAAAGATGGCGAGTTGCCGGATGATCTGCCAGAGATTGAGCTGGCCTCTACTGAGGATATGCCGATTGCGGCTGTCCTTAATAAGGCAGGCCTGGTGAAGAACTCGGCAGCGGCGCGTGATCTGTTGGCTTCTGGCGGTGTGCGTGTTGATGGTGAGGTGGTTGATCGCTCCTTTATATATGTACTGGGCGCGACCCATGTTTGCCAGGCGGGCAAGAAGGCGTTTGCGCGTATCACGCTGAAAGCTGAATAAATTTTGAAATAAGGGTTGACGGCGAATTTTAGAAGTCTATAATTCGCCCCACTTCCGGCGCAGTCGAAACGGAAAACTCCTTGAGATTCAATGAGTTATACGGTTTTCGATAGCGGCCTGCTTCAGTTCATCGAAGTCTGGAAGGAGTTGAAAGAGCGGTGATGTTTGGCTCTTTTGACGGTTCGATCGTCTCGGTCGAAAGCGGAGAAAAAGAGGTGTTGACAGCAGCGTGTAACGCTGTAGAATTCGCCTCCCGCTAACGAGAGATCGGAAGCGCAAGTGGTTGAAGTTGTTGAAGAAATCTTCGAAA